>NZ_CP107958.1 GCF_036075115.1 Streptomyces sp. NBC_00377 | reverse complement strand
ACCACATCGCTGCGCGATGTGCAAGCGAACCACCGCGCTGCGCGCGGTGGTTGCGCTCCCGCTCCGCGGGAGCGCTGGCGGGTGGCTGCGCCACCCGCGCACCCAGCTTGCGCAGCAAGCTGGGTGACGGCCCGTCCGCTGCGCTCCCGGGCCTGCGGGACTTCCGTCCCGATTTCAGGCCTCCGCTTTGCTCCAGCCTGGTCGGCGGGTCCGCTGCGCTCCCCCGCCTGACGGCTCTTCCGGCTGCGCCTCCAGAACCGTTGAGCCCGCTTACGCGGGCCGGGCTGGCTAGGGGGAAGGGGGGTGCTCGTTCGGGTCGGGTTTCGGTGTAGTGCGTGCCTAAGAGTGATGCAGCATGTAGCGTTGGAGAAAATACGGGATACCCACCAACCACTCGTACGGAGCCGGTGACTTAGCGGCCTGCGGACTGGGTGGGGAGAAAGGCGTTATGGTTTCCGATGTGCTGAAAACTGTTCGTGACGTGGAGCCGTGGACGCCCGCGCATCAGGCCGTGGAGACAAGTGACTACGAGACACTCGCCGTGCTCTTGGACTCCGGGGCCGACCCGAACGAGATGTGCTTCGGGCACACGCTGCTGACTCACGCGATCGACCTCGAGGGGGACAGTCACCTGCAGTCGGGGCATCCACTTCACACGGCCACCACGGCGATCCTGCTGGCGTACGGTGCCGATCCGCGTCTGCCAGCCGCCGATGGGGAGACTCCTCTACAGATCGCCGAGCACTACGACCACGAGCCGGCGCAGCGGTTGCTTCAGCGCTTCCTGGCGCCCACGACGGTTGAGGCTCCAGGGAGTGCGCGTGGCGAATGATCGGGAACCTTCGGTACCTTCCCTCCACGGTTCGGGCTGTTCTTACGAGGATGTCTCGATCTATGTGGATGCGGTGGACGGGGCTCGGGTCGTGACCTGGCTTCAGGGCTCTCTCGGTCTCGAGGACAGCGGGCCGTGCCTGGCCGTCGGGCCGCTGTGTGTGTCCGGCGAGGACAACGGCTACGCCACGGGCCAGCGGGCCCATCCCTTCGACTTCCTTGAATGGCCGGCCGTGCTGGAGTGCGAGGCCTCCGCAGGAGCGCCGGCCGATGTGGTGCAGGCCGTCGCGGTCGTACTCGAAGCACTGTGGCGTGGCGGCTTCAAAGCTGTGGCCGCCTGTGACTTCGAGGACGAACTGCCCGCACGCGGCGGGGCGGACAGATACCCCTTCCCTCCTGCCTCCGACAGGTCACCAGCTTCTACTTGCTCGTGGTGGAGGAAACTGATTTCTCCCGGGAAAAGAAGGGGTGGAATTCTGTGATCAGCCTCCGGGAGCATCAGGTAACACAAAAAGCAAAAATTCGGGAGTGGGCTAGTTTCTTTGCAAGATCGCCTATGCCTGCCCGGGGAGCGCGGGGCATGCTGGTGTCCGCGACCGGATCCGGGAAAACGATCACCGCTGCCGCGAGTGCGCTCGAGTGCTTCCCCGGCGGGCGGATCCTCGTCACCGTCCCGACCCTTGACCTGCTCGTGCAGACCGCCCAGGCGTGGCGGCTGGTGGGCCACCGGGCACCGATGGTCGCGGTGTGCTCGCTGGAGAACGACCCGGTACTGAACGAGCTGGGAGTGCGCACCACCACCAACCCGATCCAGCTCGCCCTGTGGGCCAGGTCCGGGCCGGTGGTCGTGTTCGCCACGTACGCCTCTCTCGTGGACCGCGACGACCCGGAGGACCCGACGGGCCAGCGGAAGGTTCGCGGGCCGCTGGAGGCCGCCCTGACGGGCGGGGAGCGGCTCTACGGACAGCAAATGGACGGCTTCGACCTCGCGATCGTGGACGAAGCGCACTCAACCGCAGGCGATCTTGGCCGTCCGTGGGCGGCAATCCACGACAACGCCCGCATCCCCGCTGACTTCCGGCTCTACCTCACCGCCACCCCGCGCATCCTCGCCGCGCCCCGGCCGCAGAAAGGCGCGGGCGGCCAGGAGGCGGAGATCGCGACCATGGCCGACGACCTCGACGGCACCTACGGCGCATGGCTCGCCGAGCTCGGACTCTCGGAGGCGATCGAGCGCGAAATCCTCGCCGGTTTCGAGATCGACGTGCTGGAGATCCGCGACCCCTCACCCGTCCTCGGGGAATCCGAGGAGGCGCGGCGCGGCCGGCGCCTGGCCCTGTTGCAGACCGCGCTCCTGGAGCACGCCGCCGCGTGGAATCTGCGCACCGTCATGACGTTCCACCAGAAGGTCGACGAAGCCGCCGCGTTCGCGGAGAAGCTCCCCGAGACGGCAGCCGAGCTGTACATGAACGACGCCTCCGACGAGGACCTGGCGGCCGCGGACCGGCTCCCCGCGTCGTCGATCGACGCGGCCTTCTATGAACTGGAGACCGGCCGGCACGTGCCGCCGGAGCGGGTGTGGTCGGCGTGGCTGTGCGGCGACCACCTCGTCAGTGAGCGGCGCGAGATCCTGCGGCAGTTCGCCAACGGCATCGACGCGGCCGGGCGCCGGGTCCACCGCGCCTTCCTCGCCAGCGTTCGCGTTCTCGGGGAAGGCGTCGACATCACCGGCGAACGGGGAGTGGAGGCCATCTGCTTCGCCGACACCCGCGGCTCCCAGGTCGAAATCGTGCAGAACATCGGCCGCGCGCTCAGGCTGAACCGCGACGGCACCACGAAGGTCGCCAGGATCATCGTGCCGATCTTCCTGGAGCCCGGCGAGGACCCCACCGACATGGTCGCCAGCGCCTCCTTCCGCCCCCTCGTAGCGGTCCTTCAGGGCCTGCGTTCGCATGACGAACGTCTGGTCGAGCAGCTCGCTTCCCGTGCGCTCACGAGCGGGAAGCGCAAGGTCCACGTCCGGCGAAACGAGGACGGGCAGATCGTCGAGGCCGGCGGCGAGGACCAGGAGCAGGACGACACCGACGCCGCTGCCGAGGCGGCCCTGCTGCACTTCTCCAGCCCGCGCGACGCCGCGACCATCGCCGCCTTCCTGCGCACCCGGGTCTACCGGCCGGAGTCCCTGGTGTGGCTGGAGGGCTACCAGGCCCTGCTCCGGTGGCGGAAGGAGAACGAGATCACCGGCCTCTACGCCGTTCCCTACGACGTCGAGACCGAAGTCGGGGTCACGAAGGATTTCCCGCTAGGGCGCTGGGTCCACCAGCAGCGGAAGGCACTGCGGGCCGGAGAGCTGGAGGAGCGGCGCAAGACCCTGCTCGACGACCCGGAGGCCGGCATGGTGTGGGAGCCGGGCGAGGAAGCCTGGGAGAACAAGCTCGCCGCGCTGCGGTCCTACCGACGGGCCATGGGGCACCTCGCTCCGCGTCAGGACGCGGTGTGGGGCGAGGGCGAGGCGATGGTGCCGGTCGGCCAGCACATGGCCAACCTGCGCCGGAAGGGCGGCCTGGGCAAGGACCCGGAGCGGGCGGCACAGCGCGCGAAGCAGCTGGCCGCAGTCGACCCGGACTGGAACTGCCCCTGGCCACTGGACTGGCAACGCCACTACCGCATCCTCGCCGACCTCGTCGAGGACGAACCCGGCGGTGTCCTGCCCGAGATCCAGCCGGGCGTGCTGATGGACGGCGATGACATCGGGCGGTGGCTCCAGCGGCAGTCCCAGCCGGCTACTTGGGCCCAGCTGTCGACCGAACAGCAGGAGCGGCTGTCCAAGCTGGGCGTGAAGCCCGTCCAGGCACCGTCTCCCGCCCCTGCTGCCACGCGTGCGACTAAGGGCCCAGGCAAGGCGCAGCAGGCGTTCCAACGCGGCCTGACAGCCCTCACGCAATGGATCGAGCGCGAAGGCCACCGACCGGTACCCCGTAAGGCGGTGGAGACCTTGCCCGACGGGACCGAGACCAAGCTCGGCATCTGGTACAGCAACATCAAGACCAGGCGCGACAAGCTCACCCAGGAGCAGCTGGTCGCGCTCCGGAAGTTGGGCGTCGAATGGGCATGACAGACACCCAGTCCGTCATGGTCTTTCGATCCGTACACGCAGAGCCGGCGGCCCTACCCTTCGATGGCTTGATGAGGACATGATGGGAGGGGGTGGTCACGTGATCGAGACCGTGTTGCGCAGTGAGGACCTACCAATAGCCGATCGCTTCGCGTGGTGGCGGGAGATGACGTCGCAGACACTCACGCCCACGGAGATCACCAGCGACCACGCCGATGACTTCCGTGCCTGCTTCCAGCTGCTGGACCTTGGGGCCGCTCAGGTGTCGGTGCTGTCCTATCCGTCATTGCGCTCACGTCGCACGTCGGCGCTGGTGCGTCGCTCCGACCCCGAGCTGTACCACCTGGCCCTGACAGTCAGAGGCCGACAGAGCATCTCCCGTTGCCAGCGTGACGCGTCAGTGGGGGTTGGGGATCTGTTGCTGTACGACAGCTCGCAGCCGTGCGACGCCTCGGCCTTCCCCGACGACGCCGGTGCCGTCGAGGGGATCGTCGTGAACGTGCCACGTACGGCGATTCCTCTCCCTGCGGCGAAGGTGGACCGCCTCCTCGGGGCTCCGTTACCGGGCGACAGCGGTATGGGGGCCCTCCTGTCACAGTTCTTGATCCGCCTGGCACCTGAGTCCCACGCATGCCGGCCGCAGGACGCCATACGTCTGGGCGGACTCACCGTGGACCTGATCACCGCGTTCCTCGCGCACCACACGGACACCGAGGACAGCGTTCCACGTGAGAGCCGTCAGCAGGCGCTGATGGCCGGCATCCACTCCTTCATCGAACGCAATCTGGCCGACCCCCAGTTGTCGCCCGCCACCGTCGCCGCCTCCCACCACATCTCCGTGCGGTACCTGCACCGACTGTTCCAGGCTCAGGGCGTCACCGTAAGCGCCTGGATCCGGCACCGGCGCCTGGAGGGCTGCCGCCGGGACCTCGTCAGTCCCCAACTGTCCGACAGGCCCATCGGCTTCCTGGCCGCACGCTGGGGCTATGTCCGTGCTTCCGAATTCACCCGCGCATTCCGCAGGGCCTACGGGATCCCGCCGAACACGTATCGGCAAGAGGCACTCCTCGGCACACAGCGCACCGACCGCCAACCGAATGTAGGGCCCTGAGAGAGAGGAACGGCGGGACAGTGATCTGGACGGCATTTTCGACGGAACACCTGTCGGGAACCGAACGATTCGACCACTGGGAAGCGATGATCTCCCAGGCGCACTTTCGCACCACGATGGCCAGCGATCACCTGGATGACTTCCTCGCCAGCTCTCAGGCACTGAACCTGGGCGACATCCAGACCTTCGCGCAAAGCTACCCGCCCATGCATGCGCGCCGGACCCCGGCGATGATCCGGCAAGGTGATCCGGAGGTGTTCCAGCTGTGGCTCACCGTCCGTGGGGAAGTCGGGCTCAGCCAGTCGGGCCGGCACGTCGGCGTCGGCGAGGGCGATCTGGTGCTCTACGACTCCTCCCGGCCCTGCCAGGCCCAAACCGCGGCCCGTGACCACCCGGACGTCTCATCACTGATCGTGCAGATACCCCGGGCCAGACTGCCCCTGCACTCCAACACCCTCGACCGGCTCACCCTGACCCGCATCCAGGGACAGACAGGCATCGGCGCACTGTTCCGCCACTACCTCACCGACCTGATGAACCACGCGCCCCAGTACGAGGAATGCGACGCACCCCGCCTGGCAGGCGTCACCCTCGATCTGCTCAGCGCCATGCTCGCCCAGGCCGCCCGGACCGAAGACCTCCTGCCGCCCGAAACGCAGCACACCGCCCTACGTACCCGGATCAACGCGTTCATCCAGCAACACCTCGAGGACCCCGGCCTCACACCGACCTCCATCGCCGCCGCCCACCAGATCTCCGTCCGCTACCTCCACCAGCTCTACCAGGGCCAGGGAACCACCATCGCCGACGGCATACGCCGCAGCAGATTGCAACGCATCCACCGCGACCTGGCCGACCCCCGCCTCAACGCCCGGTCCATCAGCTCCATCGCCGCACGCTGGGGATTGCTCGAGCCCACATCCTTCAGCCGCGCCTTCAAGACGCTGTACGGCATCACACCACGCGACCACCGCCACCAGACCCGGTACCGCGGGTTATAGGCCGTGCGCTGAGTGCCAACAACCGTGCACGCGATGCCAACAACACCACGAACACATCCAGCACCATGTCTATTCAACCGCCCGTTAAATCGCGGGTAGACAGCCACGGATCTCAGAGGGAGGCAGTGACAATTGCGCCGTCCTCAGTTCCGGCCGATACAGGCCACACCATCTGGCCGTCGGCTCGGCGCACTGAAAGCCGTCTGCACACCGTCCGCAACCGCTGACGGCCGCGCCACTGCCGCCATACCTGCGGCCCCCGGGCGTCCCGCCCGAAGGGCGAGGGCAGCATTGAGGGCCCATGGCCAGCCCGCTCCAAATTCTCACGTCCACGACCAAGGGGGAAGTCATGCGCAAATCGCTCCGAATTGTGACTGCAACGCTCGTCACTGCTGTATCGTCCGCGAGTTTGATGCTGATGCCGACCGCAGCTGTGGCTGCCCCAGCATGCACACATCCGAGCCACACCAATAACAGTTCCTCGTACGGCTACGTGCTCGTCGACGCACTCGCCCGCCGCAGCGGCCCCTCCACATCCTGTGACGCCTACGGCTACGCGAACAGGAACGCGAAGGTCTACTTCCACTGCTACGTCGTTGGCGAGTCGATCGACGGCGAACCCAACTGGATATGGGGACGGATCGAGGGCACCCAGCAAGAGGGCTGGTTCAGCATGAAGTACCTCAACAACCGAGGCGTCTTCACGAACCACTGCTAATGGGAACGTCGCGGACTCGCAACGGCCCGCGGATGGGCCTCCGAAGCGGATCTGCGCCGGAAGGGCGGCCTCGGGAAGGACCAGGAACGGGCGGCGGAGCGCGCGCAGCAGCTGACGGCGATCGACCCGGATAGGAACTGCCCGTGGCCACTGGACTGGCAACGCCACTACCGCGTCCTCGCCGACCTGGTCGACGCCGACGGCAGCCTCCCCGACATCCAGCCCGGCGTGCTGATGGACGGCGACGACATCGGGCGGTGGCTCCAGCGGCAGTCCTAGCCGGCTACTTGGGCGCAGCTGTCGACCGAGCAGCAGGAGCGGCTGTCCACCCCTTGGTGTGAAGCCCGTCCAGACGCCGTCTCCCGCCCCGGCGGCCACCCGCGCGACGAAGGGCCCGGGCAAGGCGCAGCAGGCTTTCCAGCGCGGCCTGGCGGCCCTCGCGCAGTGGGTCGAGCGGGAGGGTTTCGACCGGTCAGTGCCGCGCGGCCACAGCGAGCAGATCGCGGTCGACGAGGAAGCGGAGCCGGTGGCCGTGAAGCTGGATGTATGGACTTCGAACACCCGTGCCAGGTGGGACAAGCTCAGCCCCGAGCAGCAGGCCGCCCTCGCCGCCCTGGGCGTGCCCTGGGCGAAGGCAGCGGTGCCGGCCCCGTCCAGCCCGGCATCGGTCGACGACGGTCCCCTCCAGCCCGCGCCATCGGACGCACAGGCGCAGAAGGGCCACGACCAGGGCGACACCGTGACGGAGAACGAGACCCAGGCGGCGCAGGGCAGTGCGCGGGCGCGGCGCATGAACGAGCTGATGCGCAAGCACACCAAGGCCGAACTGCTGCGCATGGCCTACGCAGGCGGCCTGATGCCGTACAACAACCCCGAGAAGTGGAGCAAGGACGAAATCGCCTCCACCGTGGTCGACACCGAGTTCCGCGCCGCCCACCAGCCCGCCCCGGCCCGGCCCGGAGCAGTCACCGCACGGACCGTCCCGGCGCAGCTGCTGCCGCAGCCGCAGCCGCAGCAGGACCACCATGACGAGTGCGACAAGTCGGTGTACGACGGCGGCACCTGCACCTGTGACCTCATCGAGCAGTACGGACCGCCCTCCGAACAGGACGATCACTGAGACAGTCACCCGATCGGGGAGGCACGTTCGGCGCCACGGCTCAGGCGCGGCTCCGCGACGCGATCAGCCGGTTGGTCAGCTCTACCGTGGCGAGGTACCACCAGAAGATCCAGTCGAGGAATGCTTCGTCGTACTCGCCGCGCTGGTCGGCCCGGCGGTGGCGCAGGTCGAAGCGGTTGGCGATCTCGAACAGCGCGCCTTCGTCCTTCCCGAGGTGCTGCTTGATCAGGGCACGGCGTTCCTCAAGGATGCGCGGACCTCCTCCAGCTGGCCGGCGCGGCGGCCGTTGTCCTGGAAGTACATCTCCTTGAGTGCTTCGGCGGCGATCTGCTGGAGCTGCCGGTCGGTGGCGCCGGCCTCTTGGCCGTCGGAGAGGCGGGCGGCGTAGCGGGGCGGCAGCGCGACGGTCAGGTGTCGAAGGCGGTCCTCGTCCGTCGTGCCGATTGGTGCGGTGTAGCCGATGCGGGCGCGGGTGTCGATGACGATGCCGCCGGTGGTCGCCGCCTTTTGCCGCGCCTGGGCGCGGATCTGCGGCTGCCACCGCTTCTTCACCTCCCGCTCCAGGCGGGCGGCGAGGTCCGGGCGGGGCTTCTTGATCTGGTTCTTCACGTACCGCTCGACCGTGCGCTGCGAGATCCGCAGCATCTGGGCGACCGCTTTGGTGCCCTTGAGCTGCTTGACCAGGTACCGCATCTGCGCTCCCGCGCTCTTGGGCGCCGGGCGGGTGAACGCCTTGTGCACTGCGGCGTCCAGGCCGTTGCCGAACAGGCTCATCGCGCTCTACCTACTCCCCGGTGTCCTGGTCGGTGACGGTACCGTCCTTGATGTACCGCGCGAGGTTGAGGTCCGGGGCGTCGAACTGCTCGCGGACACCCTCGCCCCACAGCACGCTCTGAGTGCCCTCCCACTTCACCAGGCCCGGGTTCACGCCGAGCCTGAATCCGCCGGGCAGCGGCTTGCCGTCCCGGTAGGGCAGGAAGTCCAGCGGTGACGGCCCGTCGGAGGCGTAGACGGCGCAGTCCGAGAGGATGGCCACCGGGTACTGCCCGGTGAAGGCGGCGTGCTTGACGATCTTGCGGTGCATGTTGATCCGGGTCCGGGAGATGACGGCGGCGCGGATGTCCGGGCGCCAGGTGGGCCGGGCAAGGGCCCGCCACGGCTGGCCGGGTTTCCAGCCCTCCCCGCGCGGGCGCTCGCGCAGCTTGCCGATGCCGCCCTTCACGGTCGCTTTGATCGCGGACACCACGATCGCCAGCTGGGGGTCCCGCTGCCGGTAGCCGTCCATCGCTGCGAGGAAGTCGGCCGGCTCCATGTCGGCGTGCACGCCGAGGTCGGCCATCGTGGCGAGGTAGGCGTCGCGCAGCCGGTTGTACCAGGCGTCCAGGTAGCGGCCGTTGTCGTGGCGGACGTACGCCTCGACCGGCGCGACGTCGTAGCCGAGCTCCACTGCGTACGCCACGGTCGGCGTGGCGTACCAGGCCGAGCCCTCGGGCCGCTCCCCCTTCGGCGTGAACGGACTGGGCAGCAGCCCGGCGTCCAGCTGCGCCCACTTGTCCTTGGCCACCTTCACGCGGGACAGGTCGACGTGGGACAGGTCGACCAGCCAGGAACCGGGCAGCTTCGGATCGAAGACGGGGTTCTTGACGTGCGTCGGCGCCCCCAGACCGACCGTGAGTCCGTTCGCGCCAGCGGCGAAGGCCATGTTCACGTCGACGCCCACCAGGTGAGGGCGAAGGCATTCGGCGTCGGTGAGCGGGCGCGCCCAGTCGTACGCCTCCTCCACCAAGACTTCAGCCGGGGTGCGGTGGTGGAAGCGCGGCAGGTCTGCGAGCAGCGGGTGCCCGTCGGGGGCCTCGCACGGTGCGCAGTCCACCGGATCCTTGCCCAGAGAGCCGGGGTTGTGCTCGGAGTGCCGCTTGCCCGTTGCGTCCGGTTCGGAGGCACGAGTCGGCGGGTGCAGCGCGGTCATCAGCTCCAGGCCGGTCACGGCGGTCGATCCGCGCGGCGTCATCACGCGGGCCGCATACGTGCCCAGCAGCCTGGCCAGGTCCGCAGGCGGCAACTGCCCTGTGTCGGCCCAGTGCCGGGTGTCGAGCGCGTCCCACGACGGAATGCACAACTGCACGCAGGAGCGCTCCGAGCCCTGCGCGGGGCGGTAGATCCTCGCCCACGGCCCGAACCCGCGCTTGGTCAGCTGCCAGTCGGCGCGCGTCAACTGCTTGATGACCTTGTGGCCCTCCGGGATCCGCCCGGCCAGGCGCTCCTCCTTGGTGAGCGTGACCGGCAGGCCGTAGTGCTCGCACGCGGCCCCGGTCAGCACGATCAGCGGGTCGGCGTCCTTGCCCGGCCCGGACAACTTCGGCTGACCGAGCCGCCCCTCGCTCAGCGTCCACTCCACCAGGGCCGCAATCGACTTGGCCGGTACGTCCAGGACCAGGCCGCCGACGCAGTACGCCAGCACCTGACCGTCCTCAACGTCGACGACCGCGAGCGGACCGTTCTCGAACCGCGCATCGGCGCCACCGGCTGGGCTGCTGGCGGGGGCGGCCTTACGCGCGGGCGACCGACGCGACGTCGGCCTGGTCGTGGCCCCCGGATGCGGCACAGCGGCAGGGCGCAGCGCGGTGTCCTCAGAAGCCGGCTCCTGGATCGAGCCTGTGGGTTCGGTGCGGGCTTGGGCCGGTTCAGCTGCCGATGGCGCAGGAACGGCCACAACGTCAGGCGTCTCGGGGACCGTCGTGTCCTCAAAGCGCACCGGAGCGTTGGCGGGGTAGAGCCGGGCGAGCTGCTTGAGCATGCGGGCATAGGCGTCGCGCTCCGGCGGCCGCGGCTCGGTCTTACCGGCCTCTCAGCCGCCGACCGTCGCGCGCCGCACCTGTAGTGCGGCGGCCACCTCGTCCAGCGTCAGGCCGTGCGCCTGGCGCAGCCGCCTGCGCTCCGCCGGGGGCGGCAGCGGGGAACGGGACGCGATGAGCGCGTCGACTGCGTCGAACAGCTCGGACATGCAGCACCTCCAGTCCCGCAACTTCGAACGCCTCCCCGTTGAGCCACTGGGCCTCGTCCACGAGGAAGGTGCGGGGGTGTTCAGCCAGGGCGTTCTTCAGCAGGCGGTCGAACTCGCTGGGGTGGCGGGGCGGCTCGCCGGGCAGGTCGAGGGCGGTGAACAGCTCGTAGCGCACGGCCCGGGCGGTGGGGCGGGCGCGGAAGGTGACCCGTCGGACGTCCTCTGCGGGTTCGAGTTCGTGCAGGCAAGTGTTGACCGCGAGCGTCTTGCCGTGGCCGGCGCCGCCGTGGATGCACATCATGGCGCGTGCGGCGACGGTGTCGGTGATGTTCTCCCGGGCGGTGAGCAGGGCGCGGGTGGTGACCACGGACGCATCGGGCAGGTCGACGTACTGGTAGGTGGCCGCGGTCATCAGGTGTCTCCGTCTTCGTCGGTGGTGGAAGGTGCGGCCTGCCCGCCCGGGCCGTCCGGGACTGCAGGGGCGGAGTCACGGCCGGACGGGAACGGGTCGGGCCGGCCCGGCGTGGTCAGCGCGACCAGGGAAGCCGGGGTGCGCCAGTCGGCCGGGGGTGCAGCGGGCGGGATGACGTCCGGCAGCGCAAGCTGCGACAGGCTGGTGCCGGCACTCCGGGCGAGCTCGGCGTCGGCCTGCGCACCGGTCAGTGCGCCGAGCCGCCGAGGGGGCTCGGCCTGGGTGGCGGCGGCGTAGCGCTGTCGCTGGGAAGCTTCGAGGTTCTTTTTCAGACGGCGGGCACGGGCGGACCGCGCTCTTCGTACGGCGCGGAGCTGTTCTTCGGTGGCCTGGTCGGCCAGGTCCGCAGGACCCAGGTAGCGGCCGGTGGCCGCGTGGTAGACCTCGATGCGGTGGTCGTGGTGGGGCATGAAGCGGATGCGGACCTGGATCCTGGCCTGGCCGGTCATCCACGGACCCACGTAGTCGCGTTTCTTGAAGCGGATGCCGCGGGTGGTCAGTGTGCGGGTGCCGGCGTCTTCCAGGGTGAACGTCCACAGATCTGCGGCTGGCACGTCCCGCAGCGGGGTGGGATCTTCCTGCCACGCCTCAAGCGGGGTCCTGCCCCGTAGCGGCGCGGGACGGTGCTCGGTGTTCCACCACAGCATCCAATCCAGCAGCCGGGCGGTGAAGTCCTCAAAACTGAGCAGCACCTCGTCCTTCGGACGGGAAGCCCGTTTGCCGGGGCGCGGCTGGCGGGCGTAGCCGGGCAGCGCGGCCAGGAACATGCTTTCCACCGCCCGGTTCAGGCCCTCCACGGTGCCCTTGAGGTGGGGGGTGTAGGCGGGCAGGTCCTCCACCGTCACGTCCAGGAGATCAAACGCAGCGGTCACTGTCCTGGACAGGAAGTCCTTGCCACGGTCCACCCGCACCTTCTCCGGCAGGCCGCCGATGGGCCGTAGGGGTCCTCGCGCAGCACCGCGGAGCGCAGCGCGGCCAGCACCGACTCCCGCGACGGATGCACCGGCGTGACCGCGACGCCGGTGATCGCGTTCGTGGCGCAGTCGGTGAACCAGGTGATCCACGGCCTGCGAGCCCTGCCGTCGACGTCGACCAGCACCGCCGCCTGCTTGTGGTCGGTCTCCCACACCTTGTTACGCCAGCCCCGCGGCCGGGCCAGGAACACATCATGCTTGCGCGCCGCCCGCTCACCACCTGCGAGCCCGGCCCGCTCCCCCGGCGTCAGATCACGGCGGATCGCCCGGTGCAGCGTCGGGATCGACGGAGGAGACTCGCCCTCGCCCCTGGCCGCGCGAGCGGTCAACTCGCGATGCACCGCCGCGACGTTCCCCTTCCACAGCCCCAGCAGAGCCCGGACCTCATCAGTAACCGTGAACCGGCCGGGATACGCAGACCGCTCCCCCGGTGCCCGTGCCGCAGCCTCGTCCCGCTCAGCGGCCGCCAGCCACCGCCACACCGCACGCTCCCGCACCCCCAGCACGTCCGCCGCCGACCTCACCCGCCCAGTGGTGAGCTTCCCCTCCCGCCGCAGGGCCAACAGACGGCGCACCGTCGGCCCCCGCAACGCCCGAACCGACACAGCCGGCAAAACCCCACCCGAACCACCACCCGCCCCTTCCGGGGCCGGGTCCTGCTTTCCCTGATCCACACCCCTGAGCACACCAACACCCACCGGCCAGCGGATCAGAACTCACGAAACTGAGACAGCGTCACCCCTCGCGCGATAACGCTCCACGACAGCGAAGCCCTGCGGATCTCTCACACCCAGGACAGTGACCCCACACCCCGAAACCGCCACCAACCAGCATCAACTCACCCCGGCCCACTGTCTCTCACCCCACTGCCACAAAACCGAGAGATCGCACCTGGTCCCCGCGGCCCGGCCCGCCAGCAGCAGCTGGCGGAGCATGGCGTCCACGTCGGCCGGCTCGATCGGTGAGCATCTGGCGGGACGGGCGCGGGCCCCGGGACTGTTCCAGCCGCGTGTAGTAGTCCACGGACATGCCGGCCAGCTGGGCCACCTCCTCGCGGCGCAGCCCCGGCGTACGGCGGCGGGCTCCGGCCGTGAGGCCCACGTCGGAGGGGTCCAGGCGGGAGCGAGCACCGCGCAGGAAGTCGGCGGGTTCGGCTCGGTTCACCTCTCCAGGGTGCGGGACGTCGGCCGGCTTTATCCAGGGACTCCCGGTCCCCTGATCAAGAGGGCTCTCCCGGACGTCGCGGCATCCGTCGAGGCTGGTCGCCGATGACAGGCGACACAGACACAGTGAGTGAGGAGCACATCATGCTGACCTTGGTGACTGGTACGACGGGACAGGTCGGGCGCCGCTTCGTGCCGAGGCTGCTGGCCCAGCGGCAGCCGGGCGAACAGGTGCGCGTGTTGGTACGGGACGCGGCCCGCGGCGAGCGCTTCGCGGAGCTGGGCGCGCAAGTCGCCGTAGGAGACATGCGCGACGAGGAGACACTGGGCAAGGCACTCGCCGGCGTGGACGCCGTCGTGAACGTCGCCGCCTCCTTCCGCGGGGTGCCCGACGAGGAGGCTTGGGCCGTCAACCGGGACGCCGCGGTGGCCCTGGGCCGCGCCGCGCAGGCCTTGGGCGTGGAGCGGTTCGTGCAGGTCAGCACGGACAATGTGTACGGCGTCGGACGGGGCCGTCCGCTGACCGAGGAGGACGAGAGCCGGCCGGGCGGTGAGATGTGGGGCGCCTACCCCGAGTCCAAGGCCGCCGCCGAGCGCGAACTGCTGTACGCGCCGGGCATCGCCGGCCGGATCTACAACATCGCCGATGACGCCCCCGTCACGACGGTCGAGCTGTACCGGCTCAACGGCGTCGAGGTGCCCGCCGGGCTCCACGAGCTGACGGACCCCGACCCGTGGTTCGGGATCATGTCCAGCCAGCGGATTCGCCGGGAGCTCGGCTTCCGGCCGATCTACCCGAGCGTCTGGACGGCCCGGGACGCCGGAGCCCTGTGACGGTCACTGGGCCCCACCACTCAACACCGCGGATCCGCCCCACCAACACCGCCCCGCCACCGCCATCAGGGCCACCACCAGGTAGCGCCAGGGACGTCACGATCGGCGCGGCAAGGGCGGGCGCCCGCTGCCTGCGGCCGCGCGTTCGCCACGTCGATCACGCCGAGATCTGCTGGTGACACGTAGCGCGCCGTATCTACCCGGCGGCTCAACGCGCCCAAGCAGCGGCGGGCTGCCCCGCACCGCCTGCCGCCGGCTGCATCGACGCTCGCTCCCCGGCCGGGGAGCGCCACGGACAGCCCGGGGTCAGCCGCCACCCGAGCCGGCCGAGGCCGAACCGCCGGAGGTCCAGTTGGAGTTGGGCTGCGGCCGGTCGCGCGTGCTGCGCTCGGTGCGCAGCTCCACCACGACCCCAGCCGGGCCGAGCAGGGCCTCCAGCGCGTCGGCGAGCCGCTGCGGGTCGCCGCCGAACGGGAGCGCGTGCCGCTCGCGGACGCCCCCAAGGACGAGTTCCAGCGCGAGCGTGGAGACGGCCGGCTTGTAGTCCCCCTGGTACGGCTCCACCACCTTGTGCGTCAGCCGCACCTCGCGCAGGGTCTTGACGGGCAGCCAGTCGTCCGGCCCGGCGGCCCGGACCAACCGCAGGGACGCGGGCACCCCGGCCGGCGCGAACTCCACCCGCAGGATGTCCCGGGCCCGGGAAAAGGCCAGCGCCGGCCAGCCGATCAGGTACTCCAGCCCGGCGATCACCCCCACCACCACGAACACGGTCGACGCCCGCGCCCCGGCCAGCGCCATCCAGAAGGCGACGAGCAGGGTCGGCACGCCCAGGACGAGCGGAGTGAACAGGGCCGGCCCCGCCGAGGTCAGCGCGTTCCACGCCGGCCCGGCCGGTCCGGCGCGCAGGACCAGATCCGTCGAGTCGGGGCCGTGTCTCAGCAAGGGATCGGTGGCCATGCCTCCAGCGTAGGACCGGTCCGCAAGAGCGCCTCGACCGTATCCGGGCCGATGGGGCACGGCTTCTGACGGCCCGTAGCCCTCAGCGGGCGGGCGCGGCGGGCTTCCAGGGCTCGAACCACGGGTCGGGCCACTGCTCGGCGGCGGCCATCAGCGGGTAGAGGGTGGCGCCGTTCAGGCTCGGCGCCAGGTCCCGCGGCGGCATCGCCGCCGAGACCCTGCGCGGCCCGCGGGTGGGCTCAGCAGGGTTGAAGGCTGGGTTGAAGGCTGGGTGTCTGACTTCTGCGGCACGGCGTCGGCCGAGGGCGCCCCGCCTCGGGCCGAAGCCGTTGCGGGCGCCGAGTGGGCTGCGTCGGCGGCCTTGTGCGGGCCACGGCCGTCGATGAGTGTCGTCCGGTCCGGTCCGGTCCGGTCCGCTCCCGTGCCGTGGCTGCCGCCGGGGAAGACAACGACTGCGTCATGGCCGGCCGGGCGGCGAGTTCGCGTCGGCGATCAGGTCGCCGCTGACCGGTGTGGTGCCTGCTGCCCGGACGGTGTCCGTCTGCGCCGCAGTGCGATGCAGACGGACACCTCGTCGTCTCAGCGGGCCCGGGTGTCGTCGGCTCCTTCGACGATGAGCACGCGGCAGTCCGCACCGGCCCGGCGGTGGGGGCAGCGCTGCCTGGTAGGCCGGGCTCTCGTACCAGGCCCGCGCGTGCGCAACGCTCGGGAAGCGATGGATCAGCACACCGTCGAACGGCGCGCCCTGAAGGGTTTCGATCGCCCCGTACCCGACGAGGGGTGTCACGTCGTGGCCTGCCCGGGCGGCCCGGGCCGAGACGGCGCAGAGGGCCGGCTCGGCCGGGTTTGTCACGCGCTCGCGGAGCATGACCACGTAGCGCTCACACGCCGCCCTTGGTGACCAGCTCGATCAGGGCGTCGGCTGCGGGAGCCGAGGAAGCCGGGTTCTGCCCGGTGATCAGCAGACCGTCCTGCAGGACGTAGGGCTGCCAGTCGCCGGTCTTGGAGTAGAGGCCACCGAGCTTGGTGAGTTCGTCCTCGACCAGGAAGGGGACGACGTCGGTGAGCTGGACGGCCTCCTCCTCGGAGTTGGCGAATCCGGTGACCTTCTTACCCGAGACCAGCGGGGTGCCGTCCTCGTTGACGGTGTGGCGCAGGACGCCGGGTGCGTGGCACACGAGTGCCACCGGCTTGCCGGAGCGGAGAGTGGTTTCGATCAGCCGCGCGGAGACGGTGTCCTCGGCCAGGTCCCACAGCGGTCCGTGCCCGCCCGGGTAGAAGACCGTGTCGAAGTCGCCGGCCGAGACCGCGTCGAGGCGCGCGGTGTCGGCCAGTGCGTTGGTCGCCTCGGGGTCGGCCTCGAAGCGCCGGGTGTCGTCGGTCTGGAAGCCGGGTTCGTTGCTCTTGGGGTCCAGCGGCGGCTGTCCGCCCTTCGGGGAGGCGAGGGTGATCTCCCAGCCGGCCTCCTTGAAGCGGTAGTACGGAGCCGCCAGCTCCTCCAGCCAGAACCCGGTCTTGTGGCCGGTGTTTCCCAGCTCGTCGTGCGAGGTGAGGACGATCAGAACCTTCATGACACACTCCTTGTGTGATTAGACCAGTCTACTAGTGACGCTGAAGCCGGATTCCCCATGACCGGACGGGGCATGGGGCGCGGGCCTTCTACAGGTGCAGAAGCCTGCGGGTTGTCGCGGTGACGGTGTCGAGCGGGGCCAGACTACGGTGGATCTTGGCCATGACGCTCGCACCGAGCCACATGTCGTACAGGGCCTCTGCGACATCGCGGGCCTCGCCGTCGACCGAGAGAGAGCCGTCCTCCAGGCCGCCGGTGATCGCCTGCTCGATGCGGTCCACGATGGCGCTCGTGCCTTCCTTCAGGGCCAGGCGCATCGGCTCGGACAGGTCGGCGACCTCGGCGCCGAGTTTCACGGCCAGGCACTTGCCCTGGCACTCCTGGAGGCTCTGCGTCTGCCGCCACTGCTGCCAGTAGGCCATCAGCCGCTCGGCCGCCGGCTGACCCGGGCGGGCGAGAATACCGTCCATGTCCGTGAGGTAGTCCGCGAAGTAGCTCTTCAGGATCGCTTCACCGAAGGCGTCCTTCGAGGCGAAGTAGTGATAGAAGGACCCCTTCGGCACGCCGGCCTCCGCGAGCACCTCATTGATACCGACAGCCGAGTATCCCTTGCGGGCCATGATCCGCTGGGCGGCATCGAGGACGATCCGACGGGTGTCCGTGGTGCGGGTGGCGGCTGGCATGCAGGAACCCTAGCATCAGAGTAGACCAGTCGTCTAGAAGTCGGGCTTCCGGGTTGCCGGCGTCCTCGAACAGCGCGATACCGCACGTTCCGACTACCGCCCCTTGGCCGGTGAGACCATCCGTGCCACGCGCCGTCTGCGGCTGTCTCCAGCCAGCGCAGCTCGACAGTCAGCGGGCGATTGAGATCGCGAAGGGGGTGAATCCGGCGGACCGGATGACGTGCGGCACGAACAGGATCGCGGCCTCTGTGGCGCGGGCGGTCCGGATCCCGCCGAGGTCGGTGATCCATTCCTTCTGCCAGCCGAGGTCGGTGAGCAGTTCGCGCACGGTCTGCTTGGCCTGCGGGTCCTCGCCGGAGAGGAAGGCGGTCGGAGTCCGGGCGAGCGTGGCCGGCGAGGTCATCACCGGGAAGAGCATGGTGTTGAGTGTCTTGACGACGCGCGTTCCGGGGAGCGCTTCCTGGAGTTGTTCGGCGAGGCTCGAGCCGGGGTACATCAGATCGGCGGGCAGTCCGTCCGGTCCGTCGGTGGTGGCGTTGGAGACGTCGACGAGGATCTTGTCCCGGAGTTCTTCGCGCAGAGCGGCGAGCCGGTCCAGCGAGCCGGCACCCGGGGTGGCGTTGATGACGATCCGGGCCGCCAGGGCGGCGCCGGCGGCCGCGCCCGGCGCGCGGTCCGCCACCGTCACTTCGTGTCCGGCCCGGGCGAGGGCTGCGGCCAGGCTGCCGCCGACGCGGCCGTTTCCGAGAACTGCGATCGTGGTCATGATGATCTGGTCCTTTTGTGTGTGCAGGGTGAGGGGCGTGGTCAGCGCGAGAGCGTGGAGACGGCCTCGGCGTGGACGCCGGGCGCGGCAGCCAGGAAGCTGTGGCTCTGCGGGGTCCAGGGGCGGCCCTCGGCGTCGGAGATCCGTCCGCCGGCCTCGGTGACGAGCAGTGCTCCGGGAAGCAGGTCCGCGCGGGCGCCGGCGAACTGCCAGAAGGCGTCGATCCGGCCGGCGGCCACGTTCAGCAGGTGCAGGGTCGCGGGCACAGCGACGCGGACGACGAGCGCGTCGAAGAGCATCGCGGTGATCGAGGAGCCGACGCGCCGCACGACGTCTTCGTCCTCGTCCGGCCGGGCCTGGCTGGTGGCCACGATGCTCAGGCCGAGGTCCGCGCTCTGGGAGACGTGCAGCGGCCGGCCGTCGAGGCGGGCGCCCGCGCCGGTGAGCGCGGTGTAGGTCTCGCCGGCCAGCGGCAGGTGGACCACGGTGAGCACCGGCTGGTTCTCACGCACGAGGGTGGCGGTCACCGCCCACTCGGGCAGGGCGTGCAGGTGGTTGACATTGCCCTCGGACGGATCCACGACCCACCACTCACCGGACGGCAGCGCCCCGCCGTCCAGTTCGTCCTCCACCCAGCCGGCCTGCGGACGAAGGCGCGTGAGGCGGGGGCGCAGGATGTCCAGGGCCGTGTCGTCGTTGACGGCGAGCGCGCGCATGAGCTCTTCGCGGCTCCGGTAGCGGACCACCTCGCCGAAGCGCTCGCGCAGCGCCGAACCCGCCTCACGCACGGCGGTCACGGTCCGGGCGAGCAGGTCCGCGTCGGAGGCGGCGACATCAGTGGTCTGAAGCGTTTCGGACATGGTGGTGTTCCCGTCTGAGGAGGGGTGCCGAGGCCGGTCGAGGGCCGAACTGCGCGTTGCTTCCTGCGCTTTCGCCTCAACGGTATGCACCCCCGCGATTAACTTCAAATGCATGCCAGTCACGCCTAGGATTACTCAAATGCAATTGGATGTGAGCCTGCTCGTCGCGCTCGACGCGCTGCCGGAGGAGGGCAGCGCGACCCGTAGCGGCGGCCCGCCCGCATGTCACCACCCCCGCGATGAGCCGAAGTCCGGGCCGGATTCGCCGCCGAGCTGGACCCCGAGGCCGGGGAAACTCAAGATGACTTTGGCGTCCGGGTGTTGGACAAAAGACTCCTCGACCGCCTCGGCGAGCGCGTCAGCAGCAAGGCAGGCGGCTTCCAACTGCCGGAGGAGGGCGAAGGCCTGCTTGCCGAGCGCGTCTTCGACCAGCTGCGGCTGGCTCGCGCAGTCACCCCGGAAGACCTCGCGGAGCCGGTCGGCCTCGGCTTCGATGCCGCGGCTCTGCCTTCGAGCGCGCCGGTACCACGCCGCCCTACCTGGCCGTCCAAGGGGAGCTGACACGCGGTGTGCGCGCCGTGAGCGCCCACCACGTGATCTTCCACGCCAACCGCGCAGATCTGCCTGGCGCCGATCAGCACGCCCTGCTCCACATCGCACGAGAGGCAGTCATGACATCAAGTGACAACACCGCGTCCCCAGCAGCGACCGGTTCCCAGGCCGATAGCGTCGGGGCAGTGAACACCGCCACGCTCACCACGTCCGAGGCCGAGGCCGCCCGGCTCCGCAACGCCCTGGTAGACAAGATCCAGGCCGACGGCCACGCCCGCACCCCAGCGGTCGAAACCGCTCTGCGCACCGTGCCCCGGCACCTGTTCGTCCCGCAAGCGCCGCTCAGCGACGCCTACGCCAACGCTCCGGTCAACATCAAGTACGACACCGACGGCACATCGATCTCCTGCGCCTCCCAGCCCGACGTCGTCGCCCTCATGCTGGACCAGCTCCAGGCCCAGCCCGGTGAGCGCATCCTCGAACTCGGCGCCGGCACCGGATACAACGCCGCCCTGATCGGCCACATCGTCGGCCCCGACGGACACGTCACAACCCTCGACGTCGATGACGACCTGGTCCAGGGCGCCCGCGATCACCTCGCCGCCACCGGCTTCACCCACGTCGAGGCGCTGACCCGCGACGGAGCCCTCGGCCACGCCGAGGGAGCACCCTACGACCGGATCATCGCCACTGTGGGCGCGCACGGCATCCCGCACGCCTGGCTCGAACAACTCGCCCCCGGCGGACGGCTCGTCACCCCTCAGCGGCTCAAGGGCAGCGTCTCGCGCTCCATCGTCTACGAGGAGCGCAACGGACGGTGGGTGTCGTCCGGCTCGCAGATGAACACCTTCATGCCGCTCAGGCGCGGCATCGCCGATGACGACCGGCGCCTCGTCCCGCTCACAGCAGACGGCACCGTACGGCTCCAGGCTCCCGCCGGGCATCAGATCGACGCCGACGCCCTCACCGGCGTCCTTAACCAGCCGCGCATTGAGGAGTGGACCGGCATGACGGTCCGCGCCAGGGAGAGCCCGGAGTGGATGGAGCTGTTCGTCTCCTGCTCCCTGCCCTCCGGGCTGATCCGCATGCTGTTCCCTGCGACCGCCAAGAACAGCGTGCTCACCGAGGACCCGTACCCGTCCTCCACAGCGGCCGTGGACAAGGGCGCGGTCACCTACCTCGCCCGGCGTCTGTCCGAGGAGAAGTCCGTCGAGGGCGGCAGGCTGTGGGAGTTCGGCGTCATCGGCCACGGACCCGGCAGCGAGGAACTGACCGCGAAGGTCGCCGACGCCATCCGCACCTGGGACCGCGCATACCGCAGCCGTGAAGCAACGTTCGAGATCCTTCCGCTCGACGGCCCTGCGATCGAGCAGCAGCCCGGTGTCTTCCTCCTGGACACCCCGCTGAACCGCGTCCTCGTCACCTGGCAGCAGCCCATCAGCGTGGGGTGTCCGCCGCCCGCCGGCGGGCACCCCACGCCGCGCTCCTCGCCGTTGACTCCAGGCGAGACCTCATGGACCCGCACGGCCCCGCAGCCCAGCGCTTCCCCCTCATTTCTCGCTGCCGCCCGAACTACTGGGCCAAGGCAAGCGAACGGCCCTCGGCGCACCCCTTGCAGGGAAAGCGACTGAGCTGCCTGACACGTCATCCGGATCGTAGGGAACCGGTTGGCAGTCCGGCTCAACCCACAACCCTCGTATAGCTGAGCGAGCAGTTGCTGTTCTCACGTGAACGAAGCCGTCGCGGCCGTCACGACGGGCCCGCCGTCGGGACTTCCTCACCTGCCACACTTCTGTCATCCGCTCTCTTCGCTGAGGCGGTCAACCGCCCACGGCAGGAGCTCCTTGGCAACCGCGAGGCTGAACGGCCGCATCAGCGAACGGAGTTCGGCGGCCGCGGCAGGGCCGAGATGGATATAGGGCAGGGCGGCCAGCCTGTCGGTGGTCTGCTCGATCTCCGCCCGGCGCCGCGCACCGTGCTCGGTCAGAGCCAGGCGGGGTCCGTTTTCGAGCCATCCACGCTCACGCAGGTTCCGCACGGCCTGTTCCCAATGCTCCGGCGTCCAACCCCGCGAGTCGCGCAGCACCCCCGCGCCGATCTCCCCTGTGGCGGCGTGCGTGACGAGAGCTTCGAGCCCGCTCAGTCCGGCAGACAGCAGTGCTGCCACGTGACCGTCGCCGCGGAACTCCCGCAGCAGCGTCTGTGCATGCCAGAGCACAAGGTGGGGCGCGCTCGGCCACGGCAGTGCCGCGTGCGCGGCGAACAGGGGGCGGCCTTGTGGATGGCACCCGGTCACTTCAGCCGCGCTGCGGGCCAATTCCGCCGCGCGAGCCAGCGCCGGTGAGGAGATGTCCGCGCCGAGGATGCGGCGGAGCGTGGTATCGATCCCGGAGAGCCGGGCGGCGGCGAACCGCTGCGGCGTGGCGGCTTCCCATGCCGCGGGTATGGCCTGGCGCACCAGCTGGGGGTTGAAGTTGTAGAACGTGGCGATGACCAAATCCGCCGGAGCGGCGCCGAGCGCGGCGGAGCGGGACGCGAAGTACCCCGTCCTGGCGTCCACGCCCAACGCGGCGTACTCATCTGCGGCTTCGGGCGAGAAATAGACACCCCCGTGATAAGGCTCGAGAGTTCTCCAGGTCTTGCGTGCAAGGGCCAGGCTGTCGCGGTTCACGTTCTCCGTCATGTGCGGCTCTCCATCCAGTGGCGGATGAAACGTTGTGTTGATCAAGCACGCGACGGCCCTTGGAGCACACTAAACGTACCGTCTGGTTGGTACGTTATCCGAATGCGGCTCCGGCGACCACTGCCCTGCAACCGGTTCTCCACACCCGTTCACGACGACCACGCACTGCGCACCCACACCGCCTGCGCGAGCGCCCGAGTGCGAGATCACTTACGAAATCCAGGGCGACGAGCCCGGACGATCATCCAGACGGCCGAGCTGTCGAACGAGACGAGCCTGAACTACAGGCCGTCCATGATCAGCACTGCATCGTCGGGCACGAGGGTTTCCGTGGAGATCACCGACGTGGTGGCCCAAGGGAGCTGATGCAGACGTTGCAGCCTCGCACCGGGTGGGTCTGGGCGGGGCTCCGTCACGCTGGGGTCTTTCTATAACTCTGCCCAGGCCGGACTCCTGGCCGCGCGGTCGACCTCTCGCGCCGGGCGCCTGGAGCCGATGGTCGAGCGGATCGCCACCACCCAGTGGCTGGCCGCCGCCGCGAGGGTCGAGCTGGAAGCCGTCGACGACCCCGACTTCCGTCGGCTCGTCGACGTCGCCCAGTACGGTCCGGGCTCCGCGCGCCGCATGTGGCCCCGGACCCCGAGTTCGTCATTGGGGTTCCGGACTCGGACAGGGCAGGTCCGGAAGCCACGTCGGCCCGTGGAGGCCGTGTGCGCGTAGGGCACCGACGGCGGCGTGCGCGGCCGCCAAGAGTTGCCCGTTGTGCGGCTCGAAACTGGATGCAAGCACGCCGTAGGCGGCGGCGGCCTGCATGGTTTCATGGTGGTCAGCGCCCAGGTGCTGCCGCAGGTCGGCCACCACCGCAGCGCCTTCGGCGACGGCGGCGGACAGATCGCCAGTTTTGGCGACCGCGAGCATGTGCTGGTGCGCGGCGCGCAGTGCAAGCGGATGCTGGGTGCCGAGCAGGCCAGTGATCTCAGCGCGGGCCTGCTCCACTAGTTGAGCGGCTCGATGCGGGTCCGCTGTGAGAGTTGTCGAAGCCAAGGTGACCGCAGCGGACCATGTGTCAGGATGCTCGTGGCCCAGCACACTCTGCGACATTTCGTGGGTTCTGCGGGCCAGCGTGGAGGCGGCCTGGTCGCGGCCGATGGCATGGAGCAGTGCGGCGTGCTGCCGACTATGCCGCAACGTGATCGTGTGCTTCGTGCCGAGTACGGTACGCATTCGTGACAGGGCGCTGCGGCTGAGATTGAGCGCCTCCGGATACTTGCCAAGCCCGGCGCAGGCGGCGGCCAGGATGCTGCGGGTGCGCAGCCGGTCCGGATGATCGGGGCCGAGGGTGCGGCCCATCTGCTTGAGCAGGGCTCTGGTGAGGTGCTCACAGCGAACGTCGTGACCGGCATCATGCAGCACGGCGACGACGACCATGGCGGTGCGCAGGGCGTAAGGGTCGGTGTCGCCCAGCGACTGCCGACAGTGGTGCAGGGTGTCCTCGCCGATCCGTAGCGCCTCCAGGTAGTGGCCGAGGTCCCACAGGGACACAGCGAGGATGAACGCCGACCGGATGGTGCGCGGGTCGGCGGGCCCAAGGATGCGATGGCATCGCTGCCAGGTTTCGTGGCCCAGAGAAGCTGCGGCGGGGTACTGCCCAATCTCCCAGAGGATGGCAGTCTGCCGTCCAGCCATCTGAAGGGTCAGTCGGTGGTTGCCGCCGAGCCGGATCCGGCAGCGGGCAAGTGTGTCCGCGCCGAGTTGCAGCGCCTCTCGGAGCCGCCCTGAGTCGCGCAACGCGGTAGCCAGGTCGCAGGCCGCGCCGAGAGTGGCCGGGTCGTCGGGTCCAGCCAATGACCGGTAGTGGTGCAGCGCCCGGTCGAGCAGCGGCACGGCAGAACGAGCTCGACCCCGGCTGTGCAAGTAGCGCCCGGCTGAGGTGGCCAAGCCTATGTTCTGTGGGGCGAGGCTGGCGTTCGTGTCGTCCTCCAGGACGAACAGGACGTGTGGCAGCAAGGTATGCCAGGACGGCCATGTGGCCGGGTTGTCCCATGGGTCGGCCGGCACTGCGTTGCGGACGAGGCTGGCCGCAATGTGCCGCCAGGAGCCCCCGACGGGAACGCGGCTGCGGATGATCGCAGCCAGCAGCCTGTGGGCCTCGAGGGTGCCGGGTCCGACGCGAACGGCACCGGATTCGCGCAGTATCCGGCAGGCGTGGCCGAATGCGAGTTCGTCTGTGGCCGCGGTGGCCAGTTCGGCGGGCAGTAGGTGCGGCTGCCCGGTGATCAGAGTGAAGGGGATCGGTTCTGGGGCAAGGTGGGCGACTACGGTGAGCAGTTGCGCGGCGGCCCCCGACCGATCGGCGATGTGGTCGAGGGTCAGCCCGGTGGCACCGGCGAGGGTGGACGGGTAGGTGGCGGGCCGGTCCTGGTCCAGCAATGCGGCGGTGCGTTCACGCAGAAGTGTCAGGAATCGGTCGGCGGTGGTGCCGGTGGTGGCGATGAACGCACCTGCCTGGACCAGAGCCAGAGGTAGCCCGCCGAGCGCGGCTGCGACGGACGCAGCGTCGTTGGCTGGCAGTTGGTCGGCGCGACGGCGCAGCAGGGTGACCGCGTCCCGACGCGGCAGCACGTCGATCCCGACAGGGACAGCAAGGTCGTCCCAGCCGGGGTTGCGGGAGGTGATGATGACGTGGCCTGGGCCGGCCGGCAGGAACGGGGAGAGCTGAGCCGGGGCTTCGGCGTTGTCGAACGCAAGCAGCCAACGTCTGCGATCGCGTAGGTGGGCGTGCAGCCGCTTGACCGCGACCGCAACTGGGTCGGCCGGGCTGGTCAGTGCCAGTGCGGCGGCAAGCCCGGCAAGTTCCGTCGGGATTAGGGCAGCGTTTTCGGCTGGCACCCACCAGACCAGGTCGTAGTTGTCGTGGTGACGGTAGGCGTACTCAACGGCAAGCGAGGTTTTGCCCACGCCACCTGTGCCATGCAGCGCGCTGATGGCTGCTGTCGGCGGGGTGGTCAGAACAGCGTGCAGGTGGATCAGTTCTTGACGGCGGCCGGTAAACAGCCGGTTTCGTGGCGGAACGTTCCACAGTCGGGTCGGCGGTTGCCGGTCTGCAATGGTGACAGGGCCGTGGAAGATCCCCACCGCGCCGTAGACAGTCATTTCCAGTGGCTGCGCCCCGGGTGGGACTTCGCCGGTGCCCCGTGAGCCGGGCTGGGCGCCGGCTACCGAGGGTCGGCGGCCTCCTGGCCGACTGGTGGGGCGTTGTGGATGGTCACTGGAGCCTGGAAGGTACCGGCTGCACCGTTGACGGTCTCCGAATTGATCACTGTGAAGGTGGTGGACTGGTCAAGCAGGGCGACCACCTGCCGGTAGGCTGCGATGACCTCAGGATCGCTGGGGATGCCCGCATCGTTCAGAGCCTGACGGGCTCGGGCGGTCTCGACAACACCGTCGATGATGTCGTCCGGCTGCCCTCCTGCGGTGAGCTTGCGCCGGATCACGCTTTTGAGTTCAGCATAGGCGTCAGTGATCATATGGGCGCCGGTGGTGGTCATGCCAGCGGTTGCGCCGGCGCCCAGCGCGGTAAGGATCATGTCAGCGTCGAGCACATTCCCTCCCATGGATCAGCGGTGACGGGCTTCTGCACGTCAGCGTGTGCCGGCTTGCAGCAGCATGAACGTGCTCAAGTCTCCAGCGTAGTCAAGGGTTTCCCGTGCCGGTTTCTGTCCGCCGAACAGGTCGGCGTCCTGCTGGGGTGACCGTAGCCGGGACCAAGCGCCGACCTGAGTCGCGGCGCTGGTGTACTCGCCGGTGATGACCAGCCGACTTGCCCGACCGATTGCCCGGCAAGGTTGGGTGAGATCGGCCTCGTCGAAGATGTGCATGAGCACCCGGACAGTCATGGTGACGTCACACGAATCCTCGGCCCAGGGGGGAAAGTCCTGCAGGGAGCTGAGCTGAAAGTCGACGCTGGCGAGGTCGTCCCAGCGGGCTTGGGCTTCGGCGAGCATGGTGGGGGTGAAGTCGATTGCGGTGACCCGTCGTGCCTGGGGGGTCAGGACGTCGGTGATCTGACCAATTCCGCAGCTGGCTTCGGCGACCTGGTTGAGCTCGCGGCCTGGATACCTGCTGGCAGCTGTCTGTAGCTGGTTGTCCACGATCGCTCGCTGCGACGGGTGTGCACCGTACTCGGCCATGGCACCACCGCTCCCCCGTGGATCGACCATCATCTTCTCCGAAGGTAGCAACAGAGGCACGCAAAGCACTACCTGTCTGCGCAGTTGCGAGCAGCGGCGGCGTGCGCCGGGCGGACCATCTCCGCGACCTTGTAGCGCCGGCCCGCAGTCAACCCGTGCTCGGCCTCCATCGCCTCGATCACCGGCTGGGCCTGCTCCCATCCGGCGACCGGCCGACGGACGATGGCGCTGCCGGTGGCCTCGCCCAGCACGCGGGGCAGGGTGAAGATCGGCATTGCTTCAGCGAGGAACACGATGCCGACAGCGGACACCTCCAGCGCCTGGAGTCAGACGTCGCCGTCGCCCAGCGGCTCGTCCAAGGCCTCGAAGAGCAGCTCGACACCGAGACCATCGACGACAAACTCACCCACGGCCTCAGCTACCTCAGCGGCAAGATGACCGGCCATGCCCAAACCCTGAAACTCGAACACGGCGACCGCCTGGTCCGTCTGGACCTCAAAAAGCTCACCATCGTCGCCGACACCGTCGAGGGCATCACCGAACTGCTCCGCATCGGCAGCGGCAAGAACCACGTTGGCTACCACGTGGCCACGCATCTCGCCCTCCACCAGTACTTCGTCGTCAACAGCAGGCCCGTACCCCGCTTCCTCATGCTCGACCAGCCGACCCAGCCCTACTACCCCTCCGACATGGCCAAACAGCGAGGCCGGCTGGAGGACATCGCCCTGGACGAAGACCGCGTGACCGTCACCCGCCTCTTCGAACTCATGCATCAGGTCGTCAGGGACCTCTCTCCGAACTTCCAGATGATCGTCAGCGACCACGCGGACCTGCCCCACGATTGGTACCAGGACTCCGTCCGCTACAACTGGCGCAACGGCGAAAAACTCATCCCGACCACTTGGCTCGACGACAACCCCACTCCGTAGCCAGGCACCCTCCCCACTCTCCACCGTCGGCATCCGCCGTGGACAGAACCGACAACAGCGTTCTTCGACCGCGCCACCGTGCTACCGACCGACTCCCAGAGGCAAGGCCTCAGGGCCCCTGACACCACCGACACCTCAAGTAGCGACCCAGAAAAACTGCACTGCGCCCGATCAACCTGCACACACCACATGCACAGAGGTCAGAAGCCACCGCCGCGCTTCAGCCCCACACCCCGAGCGTCCCCGGCCACCACGAAGACGACTCACAAAACTGAGAAGCCCCTGCTCGTAGCCACAGCAACAACCCAGAAAGACTGGGCGACGACAACCGTTGAGGCGCTCACTGCCCTGGACCCGTGGTGGAACCCACCCTGGCCCTACACCTGGCACCGCACCTGGCAGCAATACCGCGCCACGATCAGCGGGAACGACACCCTCTCGGACACACTCCAACGGTGGGCCAACGCCCAACGCAGCCAACGGAGCACCCTCCACCCCAGCCAACAACAACTCCTCACCACTGCCAGCTTCACCGCGGGCTGGAGCAGTTCAGACGTGAGATCCTGAGCTCAGCGCCTCTGCGCCGCCCCGAACCACCTCCAGGCACACGAACTCGCCTACCAGGGCGGCGGCCCCTGGGTGAGCACAGGCATCAAACGCAGGCCCTTGCAGGAACTCAGCCTCACCGAGAAGACCGTCAACCGGGCCCTGGCCGCAACACGGGCACCGGTCGAGCGCGGCGTCGCGCGCCTGAAGTCCTGGCGGATCTTCCGCAGATCCCGATGCAGCCCAAACCGCATGACGTCAATCGCCAAAGCCGTCCTCACCCTGGAGCGGCAACGCTGAAGAAGCTCAGTGGTTGCGGAATGGTTCCCAGGGATCGGGTAGGGGAGCACTGGGGTCCTCGCCTTCGGTGGGCAGGCCGACGTAGGCGCGGAGGGCAGGGCGGGTGCCGGGGAGGCCGTACTGGGTGAACTGCTCGTGGAGGTCTGAGCCGAACGGCACGGGCTGGAAGTCCTCGGCGGTCAGAAGCTCGGCCAGGACCTTCAGCAGCTTCTGGCGTCCAGGGGAGAGCTCGGTGAACACCGTTGTGGTGTCCGTGGGTTCGAACAGGGCTTCCAGCAGGTTCGCGGCGCGGACTGCCAACGGGCGGGGCACGACGCCGGTCTTCTCAAGATGGGGCAGGGCGCGGACGATCTCCAGGAGAACCACGTCCGGGTCCTCGGTGGTGCCCATCAGGTGCAGCAGGCTTCGGACGGTGTAGCTGTGCAGGTCGCCAGCATGGTGGGCGGTGGCCGACTCGAGGGCCGGCCCGGCGCCGAAGGCCGCCAGCTCGGCGGCGATGCGCTCCGCCGGCGGCAGGCCGGGCGCGGCAGCCGGGTGCGCGACCAGCAAGCGGGTCAGGGCGGTGGCGGCGGCCCAGCGCGGCAAGGGGTGCTCGTGGTCGAGGTGGTGCCGGATCCGGCCGTCCGGGTCGTGGTCGGCGAGCAGCCCGACCGCGACAAGGACCGTGGCGACACAGACTGGGTCCCGCTCGCCGTCGAGGCAGGCCAGCAACGGGAGCAGGATGGCGTCGGCCTCCTCGGGGAACCAGCCGAGGAGGTACGCGGTCTTGGTGCGGATCTCCGGGTCCCGGTCGCCGAGCAGTTCGAGCAGGACGGGAAGCTGGGCGCGGACCGCGTCATAGGAGCGCAGTGCGCCCTCGCGGGCATCGACGGGGTGCCCTGCCGCACAGTACGTCCGTCCCACGCGCAAGTTCTTCAGCCGCTCCTCGTCGGTCTCGGCGGCGATCTGCTCGTCGTACCAGCGCAGATTTTCTTCGGGACTGATGGCTGCGGCGCGCCACGCGGCGGTGTCGATGCCGAGCGGGAGTTTGTACTCGTCGTGCCAATCGATAGCCAGACGGGTCAGCAGCAGCAGCGCGTCGGCCCGGGCGCCGGCCGGCCCTGCGACAGCGATTCGGGCGAGGAACGGCACGGCGTACGGAGAGGCCGAGTACCGCGTGCCCTGGTGGAAGATGTTGCTGAACAGGCTGCGGAAGGCGTTCTCCCGGGCCTCCTGGTCCGGCCCGCACACCGTCCGGAGCTGGCCGGGCACGTCCTCGGCGCTGCCGTAGGCGTGCCCCAGGGCTGCCCAGTCGATGTCATCCAGCCCTGCCAAGAGATCGTCGGATCGTTTCATGATCCGTATGCTCCCAGGAACCGCTGACACCGATCCCGCGGACGAGCTGTCTCCTTGAGCCCAGCGGCCCAACTCACCTGTCAATCGGTCAAGATCGCCTGTCAAAGGACAGCTGAGGTGGACAGCGCGAGGTGAACCCTCGCCTCACACCTGGACAGCCCAGCACGTCTACCTGGGAAGACGGGATGTGAGGCTCATAACCGACGCGTCGCCGGGGAGATCTGGACGCGGGGGGCGAGGCCCGGGGATCAGGGGGCGTGGGCCGCCGGGCATCAGTCCGCGGTTGCGCAGGACCTGGGCTCGTGCGCGGCATCGGGAGGTGCAGAACTTCCGGGCGTGGCGGGTGGCCTCGGGCAGGGCCTCGCACAGACCAAAGCCCAGGCCGAACGTGCCGATACCAGCTGATCAGTGGTCACCCTCCCCGTCCTGACCTCAGCTTCCGTCAACGCCCGGTAGTAGTAGACGCCGATCCAATGACGCCACGCCAGGTCCGGTGATAGCCCTCACGAAGCGGCCCGCCGACAAGGTCGAGGATCTCCGATACTGCGTCCATCATCGGCGTCGGGTCTCCCGACTCGCACAGGTGCAGGTGCCCTTCAAGCAGGGCGGCCCCGCGCTGATCGTCCGCCTCCAGAAGACGCCGTGGCAGCCACTTCCCGCCGCCGATCCACGCGTGGTGGTAGTCGCAGAGCAGATCGGCCGCAGCATTGAGAACGAACCCGGCCACCGCAAGACGCTCGAATCGGTCACTCGTGTCGGCGAGATCGTCCAGCGCGTTCGTCAGCCCGTACCTCTTCGTTTCGACTGTCTGCGGTTCCAGCGCCGGCGGACCTTCGCGGAGGTCCGCTTCGGCCAGGGCCCGGGCACGCCCGGCCTCACCATTTGTATCGACGAGGACGAGACCGGTGGCATACATGTTCTGCAGGACCGCACGACGCCCAGCAACGTCCGCAGCGAAGAGGTCCACGAGACCGGCACGGGTATGGACGAAGAACTCCACCACACGGCCCTCGAACCGGATCGTCTCCCGGCGAGTATCGCCATCGTCCCCGATGAGTATCGCAAGGTCCAGGTCGCTACTGGCAGTGGCTCGCCCCGCGGCCGTCGACCCGGCAAGAATCACGCTCAGCGCATCGGGGAAACGGCCATGGGCAACACGTCGCGCCTGGTCAGCGTGGTTCACGTCCATAACGGTCAGTGTTCCAGACCCCTTGACCAAAGGCGACGGGATTCTCCACCCCCCGGTGTGACCGCTACAAACCCTGACGGATCCGAGCCCGGAAAACGGATCCGACCAGCACGGCAGGGCGACGGCGTGCAGTTTGGTCTGGAGGTTGATGTCGCTGGTGGCGACGTACCACGCGGAGCCGGGGTGCCGGGACTGCAGGAGCAGGGTCGAGGCGATGAACCGGTCGTCCGGGACGTCCAGGTCGAGCCAGTCGGGCAGCGCGTCGGACTTGGGCTCGATGTTGGAGCAGCGGCCCACGCCCTTGTCGCCGTCGAATTCCCAGTACTTGGTCTGGCTGGAGAAGGACACCGTGCGTCAGCCGTATGCGCTGCTCGCCGTAGCGCGGCTCGCCGGCGACGGGACACTGCGCGCGACCGTGGAGCGTCTCTCCCGTGACGTGGGCCCCATCGTGGCGGACGAGATCGCCGTCATCGCCGGTCTCGCCCCGGCCGAACAGGCGCTGCTGACCGGGATCGACCGGGACCACAGGTTGAAGATCGACGCGGTCCTGGCCGAACGCACCGACGTGGCGCTACGGCTGCCGAGGCTGGAGTTCGACACCGCATGCGTCGACGACTCCGTCGCGAGCGGCGTCCTGCGCCGGACGGCCGGCGACTGTGAGCATCATGTCGGAAACCACCGCCAAGACCACCGAGTTGACCTCGCAGTACCACGCCCAAGTAGCCGGTGACCTTGAACGCAACCTCAAGGAACAAGAACGCCTCAACGGCGAGATCGACGCGCTGCGGGAGCAGTTGGCGGCTCTGCGGCACGACCACAGTGTCCTGGTGAGCATTCAGCAGGCCCTCGGCGTCCCGGCGGCGCCCGAGGCACCCGCGGACGAACCTGTCACCGCAGTACCCGCTCCCCGCAAGAAGCCGGCGGCCGCCTCAGGGGCGGCCAAGCAGACGAAGGCCAGGAAGCCGGCTGCCTCGGCCCCGAGGCGAGCGAGCAGGAACGCCACCGCCAAGGCGCCGGCAGCCGAGTCGGCCCCGTCCACGCTGGTGGACCTCGTGCGTGACCACCTGAAGAGCCAGGGCGAGCCCTGCTCCGCCGCCGAAGTCACCACCGCTCTGGCACAGCAGCATCCCGAGCGCGGCATCAAGACAACCGTGGTGCGTACGACGCTCGAAGGGCTCGTGGCCAAGAACCAGACCCAGCGGACCAAGCAGGGCACGTCCGTCTTCTACACCACCCCCGATACAGCCGAGACGGCCGCAGACGGCGAGAAGCAGGCCTCGCAGCCGTCCGTGTGAGCCCGCGGCGACAACGATCTGCCTCCAGGGCGGCGGTGAGCCGTGCAGGCAGAGTCGTCGTCCGCACTTCCGTGTGCTCACTCATGCGGCTGACGATCGCCAGCCGGACGGTCCGGCCGGTCCACGAGATCTGCTCGTCGGCCGGAACATGAAGTGCCTCCGGCCGGACGAAACCGTGCCGCTCAGCCCAGTTGTTCGGCCAGCGACGGCCAGTGCTTGGCGAGCGCCTCCTCCACCTTCGGAACGGCGCGCTGCCCGGCCACCGCCAGGGCGATGGCCGCCGCCACTCCGGCCCAGGCGAGCGGGCCGAGAGGGGTGCAGCCGAAGAGCTGGCTGGCGCCGGGGGTCTGGACCAGCGCGACAAGCGCGACGGCGGACCCCAGGGACGTGACACGGACGAGGGGGCTGTCCCGGCGGTCGGTCAACGTCTGGGCGAGTTGCGTGCCGACCACCGCGCACAGGGCCATCGTCGTCGAACGGCGGGCCGTGCCGGGCGTGAACCGGCCGAACAGCCAGGCGACGGTCGCCCCGAGACACGTGGTCAGGGCGCGGTGCCGGATCTGGCGGATGAGGGGGGCGCCGAGGAGGGTCGTGCCGAGGGGCTCGTCGGCGTCCGTGCCGGCCCTCTCCCCCTCTGCCGTCCTCTTCGGCGTCACCGCCACCGCCATCGCCGGGAACAGGTCCGTGAACAGGTTCACCAACAGCATCTGGCGGGTGGACAGGGGCGCGGCGCCCGACAGGACGGTGCCGAGGATGCCGAAGCCGACCTCGCCCGCGTTGCCGCCGATGAGGATGGCGATGGCGTCCGCGACGCTGTGCCACAGGGAGCGGCCTTCGTGGACCGCCTCGATGAGCACCGACAGGTCGTCGCCGGTGACGACGAGGTCGGCCGCGTTGCGGGCGGCAGCCGAGCCGCGGGCGTTGATGCCGACGCCGATGTCGGCGGCGCGGATGGCCGCGGCGTCGTTGGCGCCGTCGCCGACCATGCCCACCACCCGGCCGGCGTCCCGGAGGGCCTCGACGACCTGGAGCTTCTGCTCTGGCGCGACCCGGGCCACCACGTCGGCGTCCCGCAGCATCCGGGCACGGGTCGAGCGGTCCGCGGCGGCCAGTTCGTCACCGGTGACCACGCTCGCGTCGTCCGGCCAGCCCAGGTCCGCGGCGATGGCACGGGCGGTCTGCGGATGGTCGCCGGTCAGCACCACCGGCCGTACGCCCGCCTCGCGCAGCCCGCGCACCAGGGCCGGGGACGTCTCGCGCGCCACGTCGGCCAGCGCCAGCAGCCCGGTGAACTCCAGGTCCTGCAAGGGCTCTTGGAGTGCGTCCGTCGTCTCTTCGCCCTCCCTCAGCGGGCGCCGGGCCACCGCCAGGACGCGCAGCCCATGACCCGCCAGCGCATGTGCCCGGTCAAAGGCGTGGGAGGGGAGGTCGGAGCAGGTGGGCAGGACGGTCTCCGGGGCGCCCTTGACGACCAGCACCGGTGAGCCGTCCTCGGTGCGGCCGACGGCGGCGGCGTATCCGCGGCCGGCCTCGAAGGGCAGGCCCTCGGTCTGCGTCCACTGCGGGTCGGGTCCGGCGGCGTCCAGGACGGCCTCGTCGGTGGCGTGCACCGGCCGGAGCGAGTCGCCGTTCAGCCGGGGGCAGGCGCGGGCGGCGACCCGCAGCGTGTCGGCGGCGTCCGGCTTGTCGAGGGTGTGGACCGTGCCGTCCGCGCCGGCCACCCGTACCAGGCGCAGCCGGTTCTCGGTGAGGGTGCCGGTCTTGTCGAAGCAGATGGTGTCCATGCGGCCCAGCGCCTCCAGGGTGCGCGGGGTGCGGACGAGGAGTCCGCGGCTGCTGAGCCGGCGGGCCGCGGCCAGTTGCGCCACCGTGGCCACCAGCGGGAGCCCTTCGGGTACGGCGGCCACGGCCACCGCCACGCCTCCGCTCACCGCCTGCCGGATCGGCGTGCCGCGCAGCAGCGACAGGCCGGTCACCGCGGCGCCGCCCGCCATCGTCAACGGCATCGCCTTACGGGTGAGTTCCTGGATCCGGGCCTGCACTCCGGCGGCCGACGGAACGCGGGCGGCGAGGGCGACTGCCCGGGCCGCCTCGGTGAGCTCGCCGGTGTCCACGACGACGGCCCGGGCACGTCCGGCCACCACGGTCGTCCCTTCGAAGACCATGCAGCGCCGTTCGGCCACGGGGGCGCGGGGAGCCTGCTCCGTGGACTTGTCCACCGGCAGTGACTCACCGGTCAGCGCGGACTCGTCGACCTCCAGGCCGTCCTCCCACAGCAGGCGGGCGTCGGCGGGCACGACATCGTCGGCCTTGAGGTCGATGACGTCGCCGGGGCTGAGCTTGGCCGCGTCCACGACATGGGGCTCGGCCGACGGCTCCTCCTCCGCGACCCGCGCCTTCTGTTTCTGCTGCGCGAACAGTCCGGACAGGGCCCGCTCGGCCCGCAGCCGCTGGACACCGCCCACCAGGGCGTTCAGGTCGAGGGCGCCGAGGACCAGCAGGGCGTCCATCGCGGAGCCGAGGATCGCCGAGGCTGCCGAACCGACCGCCAGGACCGGGGTGAGGGGGTCGTCCAGTTCGCTGCGGACGGCCCGGGCCAGTTGCAGCGACCAGCGGGCCGGAGCCAGCACGGGCAGGGCTACGACGGGGTCGACCACTTCGCGCATCCGGGCGATCGCCTGCTCGACGGCGGTCGGCTCCGGGGGTGTTTCGTGCGCCAGCCGTTCGCGTACGTCCTCCGGGTCCAGCGCGTGCCAGGCCACCCTGGGCCGGGGGTGCGGGGCGCGGGCCACCGCCACGCCGAGGGCGGCGCGCGTGCCGGAGAACAGGGCCGCCGCGGCGGCCACGTCGACCGGCGCGTGCCGCAGTCCGGGCAGCGGCGCAGGTGTCCCTCGGCGGGACTCGCCGACGGCCACGAGCAGTCCGGACAGCGCGGCGCCGGACCGGGCCAGGGTCTGGGACCGGCTGCCGACCGCGCGGGCCGCCGGGACCGCGGTCAACAGCCGCCACACGTCGGCGAGGCCGTGCGGGGCGAGGACGTCCGCGCCCCACACGACCTGACCGTCGCCGTCGGTGAGAGCGACGGCGACGTCGCCGTGGAGCAGGCCGCGGGTCACGTCGGCGTCCCCGCCGGGGCGGGGACGGGCGACCGTGAGGACACCGCCCTCCTCGCGCAGTTCGTCCACCACCTCGCTCAACGGCCGTTCGGCGCTGACGACCTGGTCGGCGAGCCCGGTGAAGTCGGCCAGCGCCGGATCGTCCACCACGACGACCCGCAGCCCGCCATGCCGAGCCGCGTCCAGTACGGCCTCGGCCCACGGGTCCGCTCCGTCGCCGGGCGTGCGCAGCGCGCTCGGGTGCAGGACGACGGTGCCGGCCATCTCCAGCTGCCGCAGCCGGTCCGGGTCGCGCACCAGCACGCCCGCCCGGGACAGCGCGCCGCTCAGCACGGCGTGGAAGGCGGCGGGCCCGTACCGGGCGGCCTTCGGCGAGCCGGCGAGGACGGCCTCAGCCGCCTCGTTGACGTCGTGCTTGACGAGCAGCGTCGCCGCCGCGCCCAGGACGCTGCCGGTCGAGGCGTGGGCGGCGTACTCCTGGGCCGGGGAGGTCCTGAGCGGCGGGCGCAGCGACGCGTCTGCGGGCACGCTGTCCCGACCCGGATCGCAGAGGTGGTCGTGCACGGTCTCGAAGGCGACGGTGCGTACCAGCGCCTCCCCCAGCTGGCAGGTGCGCAGCGCACCGTCGAGCAGCAGCGAGGTCGGGGACTGGCCCGCGCCGTGGACGGCCGCGTTCGCGACGGCCAGTGCCACGTCCATGCGGGCACTGCCGAGCCGGGCGCGCAGCCAGGAGCGGAAGCGCGGGTTCTCGCGCAACAGCGTCAGCGTAGCGGTCACCAGGCGGGGCGAGGACGGCAGCCGCAGCGCGGACCCAGTCAGTGCCGCCGCGACGCCCACGGCGTCGGCCGCGAGCGCCGCTGCGGCGGTGCGCACGGAAGCCGGATCGCCGGGGTGACCGAGCTCCTCCACGGTGTCCTCGTCCCGGACGAGGCCGTGCCGCTCGGCGAGGGCGGCAGCGCGCTCCATGACCTGGTCGCTGACCGCGTCCTCGGTCGCCACCACGACCAGTCGCGCCAGCCCACGGTCCCAGTACGCGAGCGCCACGTCCGGATGCTCGGCCAGATCCACGGCCACGCGCCGCGCGAGGTCTTCCGTACGACGGGACCACGACGCGGCGTGCTCGGCGCCGCCCGGCGCCCCGCTCGGGCGCGCCTCACCGTCCGGCGCCACCGCCGGGTGCTCCTCACCGTCGAGCCGACCAGTCAGGTGCTCCTCACGGTCCAGCCGCCCTGCCGGCGTGGCCTCTCGCAGTGCCAGGTGCGCCCGGGTTCCGGTTCGCCAGTCGTTGGCGCCGCCGGGGAGGGCCGCACGGCTGACCCGGGCCAGCCGCAGGGCGAAGTCCGCGCCCCGTACGCCGGCCCGTGCCGTCCCCGCCACCGCTCCGGCGGCCGCGCCCACCGCCGGTACCGCGCCGCGGGCGAGCAGCCGCGGCCCGGCCAGGACCAGTCCGGCCGCGGCCGCCGTCGGACGCCTCAGAAGCCCTCCACTCATCGTTCTCCCTCCGCCGCTCGTACCGGCACGACGGGTGGTCGCCGAGCCGCCGGGTCCGCCCTTTGCGGGGATGCGGCGGATGACGCCTCGCCGTGCGGGGGCAACTTGCCGGAGGGTGTGTCGGGTACTGCCCTACCGTGCGTGGAGGAGTTGCCGGACGACGCCATGACCTTCGGCGTGGGCACCTGGCCGGACGCCTTGGCCTCGGCCGCTCCGGAGGTGTCGGCAGGCTCCGCTCCGCCGGTGCGCACGGCGGTCCCGCCGATCGCCTCGGCGCCCTCCTCGGTCTGCTGGATCTGTTCGGCCTCGGACTCTTCGATCCCCTGGGGCCGCGGCGACTTCTCCCGATGCTGCTGCGTCAGCCACGCCACCGCCGCTCCGGTGACCGCGACGGGCCACTCGACGACGCCTGCGACGCCGAGCACCCCGGCCCCGGTGTACACCGCGATCCGCCGCCCACGCGGCGACACCGCCCCGACCTTGTCCAGCACGTCCTCGCCCGCCCGGGCGACCATCCCGGCGCCAGGCACCTTGCGCAGCACTGAGGCGGCTGCGCGCAGCGGCTGTGGAAGCTCCCGCTGCTGCGACTTCTGCTCGCTCATGACTCTCCTCAGGTCGGCCCCTGACCTTTCGCCCCGAGTTCCCGCACTTCGGAGAGTCATCCTGAGTCCCGGGAAACTACTACCTCAGAACAGCCCCACGGCCACCACGCTGCCCCTGCCCCGCTCGCGCCCAGCGCAAGCGGGGGGCGACACCAGCCGGGCCCACGGCGTCCCCGCCCACCGGGGCACATCAGGAAACCAGTAGCGCCTTCAAGAAGATCGTGACCTGGCCATCGCTGGCGACCATGAGTGGACCCCGGAGCAGCCGGAGGACTACCGGTTCGTGGTCCTGAAGACAGTGCGCCGTCTGCTGCTGCTAACCGCGGCCAGCAGGGCGGAGCCCGGCGTGGCCTGATCATCTCCGGGCCGGCGACCACCGGGAAGACCACCGCGATGCAGCAGCTCGGGCGCACCGTCGACTCGCCGACCGGCGCCGCCATCCGAACCAGGACGGGCGTCTGCCGGTCCTGTTCATCACCGTGCCGCCGTCCTCCACCCCGAAGATGCTCATCAGCGAGTTCGCCGGCGGGCCCGGGCACCGCACCGCCACCGGACGCCCCCGCAACGCCAGCCCTGAGTGGCGGCGTCTGCCTCAACCGTCCGTCCCGCTCCCCGGTTCGGCCACTGCTCGGGGGCTTGGGCACCCAGTCGTGGCCGTAGCCGCCCGGCGACGCCGCGGCCGGTGCGCCTGCCCCTTGCGAAAGGGTGGAACAGGCCTCAACTCACGTACGCCCCGCTCAGGACTGGAGCTGGGCGAAGAGCGTCGCCAGGTCGATGAGGCCCCAGTGCTCGGTGAGCTTCCCGTCGGCCACCTTGAACATGCGGAGCTCCAGCACCTTGATCGATCGGCCGGTGGCGGGAGTGCCGTTGAAGGATCCGGTGTTCGTGCCGGTGAGGATGAAGCTGACCGCGAACCAGTCGTCCTCGGCGATGACACGGACCGGCGTGGCGGCGAAGTCGGGGACCGCGTCGAGGAACGACGCCAGCACCGCGCGGGTCTCCTCGAGGCCGGTGGCGGTGCCGTCGGCGGCGTGGTTGCGGAAGTCCGGCGCGTACAGGGCGAACAGGGCGTCGAGGTCACGCAGGTTGACGCGCCTGACGTACTCATCGGCAAGGCGGTGCAGGTCGGCGGTGGACGCTTGGGTTTCGACTTTCGAGGCAGACATGTGCTTCCCCAATGTGGATGGACGGAGCGGCTCCACCCCGGTGATGGACAGCGGAATCGGGTCGAACCGGCGGGTTGGACGAGCAGAATCCGGCGATGGCGCCGGGCAGCGGCTGCTGCTTCTCGCGGAGGCGATGCGCCCGGCCGGGGTTGGTCAGGCGGTGAGGGTGGGGTAGTCGGTGTAGCCGGCCTCGTTGCCGCCGTAGATGGTGGCGGGGTCGGGGGTGTTCAGCGGGGCGCCGGTGCGGACTCGCTCGACCAGGTCGGGGTTGGCGAGGGCCATGGTGCCGACGGTGATGACGTCGGGGGCCATCGCCAGCCGGTGCGGCAAGGGGATCTCTCCGACGGTCGTCGGGTTCCACAGGGCGTTCGACATGGATGTTTCCTCAAATGAGGGGTGTGAGAGAGCCACGGGGTGGCGGGTTGCCGCGAGAAGCGTGTATCCGGTGAGTGGCCTGATGGGCCCGGGTCCTTGCACCATGGAAGGCAGCTGCACGGACGGGCAGTCGACGGTGCGGACGGGCTTGCCGTGCACATGACCGCCACCACTGCGGTGCCGGACCCCGGCTGTTTGTTGGGCGAGGAGAAGGTGGCGAGTGTGCCGGTCTTCCCGCACGCCGCACGACGCATCGGCCTGGTGCGACAGCGGCGTGCCGTTGTCGCAGAGGGACTCCCCCGTACGGGAGTCGCAGCGATGATCAGCCGCGGTAGCGATCAGCCGGGACCCGCAGCGACAAGTTCGGGACGAGCGCCTGACGCGCCTTCTCGAACGCCTCCCAGTCGCTGATCTCCGGCAGCGACAGGATGGTGACGGGCTCCCCGGCGTCGAGGCCGGCGAGCGCCGCGTCGACTGCGTCGTCCACGTTCATGACGATCTCGTCGGGGAACGTCGCGAGGTCGACGCCGGAGCTGTCCCAGAGATCGGTGCGGACGGCGCCTGGCAGGACGGCCTGCACCGTGACGGGGCTCTCGGCGAGTTCCTGCTGCAGGGCCTGGGTGAACGTCAGCACGTAGCTCTTGGTGCCGCTGTACACGGCGCTGATGGGCATGATGTTAAGGGCCATGGCGGAGGAGATGTTCACGACGGTGCCGCGTCCGCGGGCCGTCAGGCCCGGCAGGACCGCGATGGTCAGCCTGGTCAGCGAGGTCATATTGAGGTTGATCAGCGCCTCGTAGGCCGCCGCGTCGGAACCTGTCAGCGGCGTGAGTAGCGCAGCGCCGGCGTTGTTGACCAGCATCTCGATGCTCTCATCGGTCCGCAGCCGCTCCTCGACCACGGCGATCTGCGCCGCATCGGTGAGGTCGGCGGAGACGACGTCCACCGCGCGGCCCGTGCGCCTGCGAATGTCCGTTGCCAGCGTCTCCAGCCGCGCAGTGTTCCGGGCCACCAGGATCAGGTCGTAGCCCCGGTCGGCGAGCCGCTGTGCGTAGGCGGTGCCCAGGCCGGCGGAGGCGCCGGTGACGACAGCGGTCTTGTTCTGCGTGGTCATGGGGGATCTCATTTCTGGGCCGGCGGATGAGCAGGGGCCGAAGCGTCGACCCCGCTTTAGATTACGATAGATATCTAAAGCGCTCCGGTCAACGCCCGCGATCCCGTCAGCCACCGCCCGCGGTCGGAGACCGAAGCGGATCCACAGGCCCCCGCCTTGCGGCAGCGAGAAAAAGCCGTACGGGAAGGGTCTCGCGGCCGACCGTCGGCGCTGCGCGTACGATAGATGCACTTAACTATCTAACGTGGGCAGGTGAGTGATGAGTCGCGTTTCGCAAGCACAAGCGCTCGAGAACCGCAGGCGTGCGGTCGCCGCGGCCTCCCAGCTCTTCCGGGAGCGCGGCGTGAACGGCATCAGCGTCGCCGACCTGATGAAGTCCATCGGGCTGACCACGGGTGGCTTCTACAAGCAGTTCCCCTCCAAGGAGGCCCTGATCGCCGAGGCGGCTCAAGCCGCTTTCGGGGACCTCGACGCACTCCTGGCGTCGTTCGATACGGACCACGGCGATCACGACACCGCGCGCGGCGCCCTTCTCGACTTCTACCTGTCGGCCGAGCACCGTGAACAGCCCGGCACCGGTTGTCCCACCGCGGGATTCGCAGGGGACATGGCTCGCGAGCCCACAGCCGGGGAGGTCCGCGACACGTACGCGGCCGGGGTCGAGGAATTCGCGGCGTGGATGTCCACCGACGACCAGGACGGCCTTCCCGTGGTGGCCACTCTGGTGGGCGCGATCCTGCTCGCCCGGGCCACAGCAGGCACAGAACTGTCGGACAAGATCCTGGAGTCGACCCACAAAGCCCTGACCGCACCACACGGGCCTTGACCCGGATCGGGACGGGGCTGTGCGACTGGGATCCGGCGCCACACAGGTAGGCAATCTCCGGAATCCCAGCTGTACGCGGTGGCGGTAGCCCTCCGGCCGCCGGCTCCTCCCGAAGCAAGGCCATCGGGCTCTTCACCATGATCATGATGGTGGGGGCCTTGCAAGCCCAATGCAGTTGGACGTTCCGCACCCTTGTTCACCACGTCCACAGCGGTCGGAAAGCGCGCCGCGGCGGGGCCGGGCCGAGACGGCGGCGCCGCCGGCAGCCGACCCGCGCTTCCCGCACGGCCCTCTCGCGGGCCTGGACGGTGACGGCAGCGCGTACGGCGTCGACGGGATCGTGCTCGACTGCCCCGCGACAAGCGTGGTGGAGCGGGAGTGGACGCTGCACGAGTCCGCCTCGGCGCGCCGCGTCTGCACCGCAACGGCAAGGACTCCGATCCGCTGATCGTTCTCACCGCTGCGGCCGCCGTGAAACTCGGACTCCCCGAGCGCCTGGAGGGCCACGAGCAGCGCCGTTCTCTGCGGCTGCCTGAGGATCATCGGGTGGTGAAGCAGGTGGTGAAGGCGAAGTGGCGGCTCACCCTGCTGAGCCGAAGCACGATAGGTGTCACATAGACAGGCTTGTTGTCACCGGAGGTCAGCAGGCCCGGCCCCGGCCTGCGGGACGGGCGTGTCGTCCGGTCAGGGCGTGGGCGAGGCGTTGGTGAGCGACATCCACTGGCGTACGGTCTCCTGGTGGGAACCGATCGCCGTGCTTGCGGCCACTGCCTCCGCATCTCCCTCGGACCACGGCATCCCTGCATGGGCCAACAGGGCGAGCGGCCACTCGGGGCCCGCTCCGTCGAAGGCGGTCCAGTCCCAGGGCCCCTTGAACTGCCACGCCCGCCCTGCTGCGTCGGCGACCTCATCGCCGGGTGAGAGGGCCGCGTAGGGGCGCATCAGCAGCTCGAAGGCGTAGGGGATTCCGTTGCCGGGGTGGAGGGCGTAGCCCGTGCCGTCGAGATGGCTCCCGTCTGGGTAATCACGGTAGGACAGGCCGCGGCGCAGCACGGACACAGTGTGGTGGGGGCGCGGCAGCCAGCCCGTCTGCCGCGGCGGGTCGTGGTGATCGACAGCCGTCACGTGCACCACCGTCGGTGGTATTCCGACCTGGCAGAGGTCCCCCGCCTCCAAAAGCCCGGGGAGTGGATCGGTTCGGAACAACTCCATCTCCACCTCAGGCGCGGCACGCCCGCCGCCGTTCACGCCCAGGGCGACGATCCCGTTCCAGTGCACGAAATCGCTGTCAGCGTCGATGTCCCACCACGGCCATCGCACCGACACGTGACCCCACCGCACAGCCTGCTCGACTCTGGCCGGCGTGAAAGGGCAGGAAACCGACAGCACGTCACCGACCCGGAAATCACCCGCATCCGTCATAGGGCCAGGCTAGAGGGGCAGCCTTCACGATCTGTGGGGCCCTACCAGCCAGACCGAACCGCTCGGGCCTCCCACAGCCGGTTCAACGGCTTTGCCCTGGGGGTGGCTGTCGAACAACCGGAAATGCCCCGCGACGCCACCCGAACACGTCGCGGAACTCGAGGCACCGGATCCGTGGTGGCGGTCACCGTGGACGGTGATGTGGCAGCACTTCTACTACAGGCCCGCGACCACACCCGCGCCCGCGGAGCCCTGCGGCCCGAACACGGCTTCCCCACCACCGGCTTCGGCCTGGGCGAATGGCTCTACAACCACCGGCCACGACAGCCTGCACCCCGGCCAGCGGCGCCTCCTGGCCGACATCGGCCTCACCCACGAGACGGCTCGGGCGGCCCGGCCCCGCCGCAAGCACATGGCCACCCACTTCCAGCGCGTCCTCGCCAGCGCCCGCACCTACACCGACACCCACGGCACGCTGGCGACCGCGACCACCGACACCGTCCAGGACGGACTCAAGCTGGGGCATTGGCTGTCCAACCAGCGCAGCAAGGACGGCGCCTACCAGCTACGTCACAGCGGACGCGGCAGGCTGCGCCAGGGCGCCGGCGTGGAGTCACGGCTCGGAGTCGAGCGGGGCCTGGCCGGGGCCGAGGACGCGCCGTCTGGTGCGCACGCCGGGGCGGCGTCGGCGGTCGGTTCGGGTAGCCGGTCGGCTGCGCGCTGCGCGGCGGTGCCGGGCCGGCCAGCGGGTTCTGTAGCGGTGGAGGTGGGGCGGGGGCCGGTTCCCAGAGGGCGGCGAGGGGTGCTCACCGGCCCATCCTGGCAGCCCCGGACACCCCATCGAAGTTTGAGCCGAGAAGGCGCTCAGGGGCAGTCAGCTCATCGCCGCTCAGCAGCCGCTGCCCTCTCATCTTGCCAATACAGCACGAGGAAGAGCGCGAGGAGGAGATCGTCGGACAGCGCCTCGGCCTCGCCGGGCAGCCTCACTCGATGGGGTCGGCTGCCGAGCCGGTCGTAGAAGATCTCGAGAGGGCCAATGGCCCGCACACGGCTGCCGAGTTGGTCGTATCTCAGTTCAAGAAGGCCGATGCACAGCAGTCGGGAGGCCACCTTGCTGTGTGTGCAGCTCCACTGGCCCACGGTGCGAGGCAGGCCGGCCCACCGGCTGTAGGTGATCTCGGCGGCGCCCACGGAGCGCAGACGCGTGCCGAGTCGGTCGTATTCGAGGGTCCATGAACCGAGGGTGCGGGGTCGGTTGCCCAGCTGGTCGTAGGTGATCGCCGCACTGCCGATACCACGCAAGCGGGCACCGAGCATGTCATAGGTCAGCTCGACATCCATGTGCCGCCTCACTCACGCGACAGAGTCCGCACCGGCCGGGGTCGGTGGTGCGCTGTGTGCCCGACGAGTACGGCCGGGTGGCCCCCGGAGGCTGCCGCGAATCACGAAGGACAGCAGCTTCTCCACGAAGACTGGGTCCAGCTTCACATGTTCGTTGACCTCTCGCACCACGGTTTTCCAGGTGCCTGGCGCTACTGCCGCTGAGCGCTTGACGAGGACCTTGAGGCTCTTGCGGTCGGCCATGTCCTGGTAGGCGGCCGGGACGCCGTCGAGGTTCCTGGTGCGTCGAAGACCTTGCCGGGCTCGATGGCGCCGTCGAGGATGTCAGGCATGAGTTCCTCGATGTAGGCGCGCACCGGTGCGGGTCCGCCGGCATGATCGGGCTCTGCGCGAGCTGTCCACGGTCAGCGCCGACTTCCGCACGATGTGGGCCGCGCACGACGTCCGAATCCGGCCACGAGGTCATCAAGCGGCTACAGCACCCCGAGGTCGGCCTCCTGGAGCTGACCTACCAGTCTCTGGACCTGCCCGTCGCAGCGAGCTGTGCACGGCCTGAGCCTCTACACCGCTGAACCGGGCACCACCTCCGAAGAGCGTCTTAAAATCAGCGCCTTAATCCTCGCCAGCCTGGCAGCCACCCCCGCCGGGGCGACCGAGGCCACCGACCAGCTGCGCTGAGCAGCGACCACCGCAGGTGTGACGGCGACACGGCGGCCGGCTTCCTGCGGCACGTCGTGGACAACCTCACCTCGGCGGAGAGAATGCACAGTTGCTCCTGAAGGCACCTGGACGACTCCGGGACATCGGCCCCCTGGCTGTACCTCAGCCTCGATCGCAGGGGCTGACGGCCACCAAAACAATTCCCGGCCTATGGATGGCCGTTGCTGTACCCTGGTCTTACCGACGCGGGGTGGAGCAGCTCGGTAGCTCGCTGGGCTCATAACCCAGAGGTCGTCAGTTCAAATCTGGCCCCCGCTACTACATTTGGCCCCTTCCACACCTTGGTGTGGAAGGGGCCAAAGCGTTTGTGCGGCCGACCGGTACCTCGCCTGCCCCGCTCGCCGTCGGCCGTGCGTCACTGCGACAGAGCTCGGCTCCGCGCTCGCGCCGGGCGCACTTTCGTTGTTCCTGAGGCTCGGCCGGGCCTCCGCCGCAGCAGCGCATCACCGCGGCATGGCAGCCGCTGAATCAGGTTGGGCCGGGCGTGTCATGCCGCACTACGCTCCCGTCACGAGGTCAGCCGGTTGGCCGGTGTCGCCACGCTCCTGCCAGGACGGTTCGGGCATGCGGCGAGCCGGCGACCGCAACATCCCCTGAGCCAGCGCCGCACCGTAGACAGATACTCTTCGCACAGATAGTCTTTGCGTAGATAATCATTCGAGATGGGGAGACCATCCATGTGGACGTATGAGCACAGCCTTGACACCGACGCCGCGCCCGAGGCGATCTGGCACCTGTGGGCCGACGTCGAGAACTGGGGAGTCTGGAACGCCGACATCGCGAGCATCCGGATCGACGGCCCGTTCCAGGCAGGCGCCGAGATCGTGATGAACCCGGCCGGTGACGACCCGGTGCACCTGCACGTCGCCGAGACCAGCGCCAATGAAGGGTTCGTGGACGAGGCCCGGTTCGAGGGTCTGCTCCTGCGCACCGTCCACCGGCTCGATTCGGGCGAGGAAGGCCGCACCCGGGTCACCTACCGGATGGAGATCACCGGCGCGCACGCCGACGAGCTCGGCCCGCAGATCGGTCCGGCCGTCACCGCGGACTGGCCCCAGACCATCGCCGCTCTGGTCAAGCTGGCACAGCGCTGATGGCCCTCAGCCCCGGCGACAGCCCCGGCTTCCTGCTCTGGCACGCCGCCCTGCGCTGGCAACGCGACATCGCCGCTGCCCTCACCCCCCTGGACCTCACCCACGTTCAGTTCGTCCTCCTCGCCTGCACCTGGTGGCTCAACGAGCACGACGAACACCCCAACCAGCTCACCCTGGCCCGCCAAGCCGGCACCGACGTCAAAATGACCTCCCAAGTCCTGCGCGCCCTGGAAGCCAAAGGCCTCATCACACGCGAAGTCGACCCCGCCGACACCCGCGCCAAACTCCTCCACGTCACCACCGCCGGCGCCGGCCTTGCACCCCGTGCCATCGCCGCGGTCGAGGACGTCGACGCACACTTCTTCCAACCCGTCGCACGCGGCGACGCATTGACCCTGCTCCGCCGCCTGGCCCACCCCGAACCCTGAACCCCCGCGCCAAGGCGCGTTTCCTTCTGGTCGCCCGCGCCGGAATGGGCGGTTCAAGCGGCTCGGATGGTCGGCCGTGTGAATCGCACGGCATGACGGCTCGGCCTGCGGTGCCGGGCGATGTCCCGCAGGGGGCCGGGCGGGGCGATCTCCGCGAAGGTGAAAAGTGGTTTGCCGGTCTGGATGCCGCGTGGCTAGGGTCGCCGTCCGTGACCCCGACTCTGCGCACCGAGCGGCTCCTGTTGGAGCCCTACATCCCTGAGGACGAAGACGGCTTCGTCGTTCTGTTCCAAGACACCAGGGTGTCGCAGTGGATGGGTGACGGCCCTGCCTCCGAAGCAGCAGACCGGGCCCTGTTCGGGCGGATCTTCACGAAGGTCTACGCCCAGGGACTGTTCGATGTCTGGGCTGTCCGTCGGGACGGACTCCTGGTAGGGCATGCCGAGATCAAGCCGACCGACGTCGTCGGGGGCCACGAGATCATCTACGCTCTGGCCCCGGCGGCATGGGGATCTGGCCTGGGGACCGAGCTGGCAGAGGCGATCGTCGCTCATGGCTTCGACACCCTCGCGCTGACCGAGGTCTACGCCACCGTGGCCGCACCGAACAAGGCCTCACTGACCCTGCTGGACAGAATCGGTTTCGCGCATGTCCGGGACATCACAGAGGACGACGGCAGCACCACCCGCGTGTTGGCCCGTCATCTGACTCCGGGCGACGGGTCACCCCTCGCCCGGTCCTGATCTGGGACAACGTCCGCCTCCACCTGACCGCCACCTGCCCGCAGCTCAGGATGCGTACACTGGACGGCCGATCGGCGACAGGGCAGCCTGCCCGGTCAGAGTATGAAACCGCTGGTCAGATACGGTGACAAGATGAACGAGAGCCTGCCTACTGACGTAGCCGACGTGCTTGCGGCAGTCCTGGACGGGGACACCGCGGTTCACATCGCCCTCCAAAGGCAGATTCCGCACCTCAGTGTGCGAGCGCGCTGCACATGTGGGTGTGGCACCGCCTACTTCGAGCTCGACACCAGCAAGGTGGCCGCTGCGCCCACCGGTCCCGGCACGGTCGTGGCGGCCGAAGCGCAGCTCGTCACCGAAGCCGGCGAGTGCCCAGGTGAGGTCCTGGTCTTCACCCAGGGCGGCTACCTCTCCTGGCTGGAAGTGTGCTCATGGAGCGACGACATCGAAGTGACACTGGCCGCCGCCCGTCAGTAGCTGCCGACACGCTCCGGACAGGAAAGGGACGGCGCCAACGCTGGTAATTGTCAAGAGTTGTGGATCAGCAGCGGCTCACCATGATTCGCGGCTCAGGTGCACGAGACCTTGGATGGCGCCCAGGCGGGTGTGCAGAGTGGGCTCTGGGGCCGGTGTGTCGGTGAGCAACAGGACCGGGACCGCCGGGTGTTCCGGGGTGTAGAGGTCATGCTGGCGGTCATCGCCGCGTATGGCGTTCGGCTGGATCTCGATGCGTCCGTACGTGCCCTGGGCGAGGTGGTAGACGCCCCGGTAGTCACTTTCGCGCTCGGTGAAGACCACATCGAGGTGGCCGGTGACGAGGCGGACCAGTTCACTCGCGGTATGTGTGCTGGTCCCGTAGGTGTCGTAGTCGGTCATGGTGGCTGACCTTATGCCGCGAGCGCCTCGGGGCGTTCGAGGAGCTCGCCGCGTTCGAAGCGGGCCCCGGCCCTCACCAGGGCGACTGGGCGGGGTGCGTTGACGGCCCGCCATCGTGCCTGGGCGGACTCGACGAGCTTGAACACCATCGCCAGGGCGGCCGCGCGGGAGCCAGCGCCCTTGGTGACCTTCGTCCGCATCCGCACGGTCGCGAAGGTCGACTCGATCGGGTTCGTGGTGCGCAGACGGATCCAGTGTTCGGCGGGGAAGTCGTAGAAGGCCAGCAGCTCGGCCTCGTCATCCGTGATCTTCTTGACGGCCCTGGGGAACTTCGCCTTGTACTGCTTCTCCAACCCCTTGACCGCCCTGGCCGCGTGCTCCTTGTCCTCGGCGCTGCGACGGGCCTGTCCAACTGGCCGATGCAGCTGCAGCGGGCCGTCACGGACGGCTGCGAGGACTTCACCGTTGCCCGCAAACGAGCGGAAACCCTTACTGGAACCGCCAAGTCGGATGACGGGACGAAAAACGGCGGATACTTTGTCATGAACGCCCAAATGCTCATGACATGTTGGTTGCATGCCGCGGCGCTCGAAGGACTGAGCGGCATGGACATCCTGCGCTGGGCCACCGCCGCCACCGAACGCCAGCCGGTGGACATCCTGTCGGCTCACAACCAGCCCAACCTGGCCCGCGCTCTGGCAGCCCAGCACGCCGCGGCGCCCGAGGAGCGCTCGGCCAGCTGGCGCACCGCCGAAACAGTCCACCATCACCAGTGAACTCCGGCGCATCGGTGTAGAGATCGAGTAATTGTCAATACCTGTGGATCTGAGGTCCTTACCTGATCGCTGCTGCCGATGTCCTACACGACGCCGCACGGAATGCAGCCACCACGGCCACCCGGGCCTCCAGCTGCCGGCACCGCAGCCGCCGTTCGGCGGCTTCAGTCCTGCCGGGTGAGGATGTACCGGTTGCCCGAGTCCGGGTCGCCGATCCAGTAATAGAGCGTCGGCTTGTCCTGCGTACCGCCGAAGGTCATGAACGGCAGCTCGCAGCCCTCGATGTCGAGGCCGATGCCGTCCTCCTGCAAGCCCTCCCTCCAGTGGCCGGTACCGTTGCATTCCTCAGGCTCGTCTTCATACTCCGCGGCGAAGGGATAGCTGTCCGCGCCGTGCGCCACAGCCTTGCCGGAGGCTTCGAGACGCAGCGTGCCGCCGTGGCCGTCGGACCAGGTCCCGGCCAGCTCGCCGGCGGTGAGCCGCGGTGGTTCATACGCCACGAGGATGCCTGCCGGATACGCGGCGATCCCCGCGACGAGCACCACCAGCCACAGAGCCACGCCCCCGCCTGAAGCCGCTGCCACGACGGCCCAGCGGGCTCCGGTGCTGCGTCGACCCGCCGCGGCCCGGGCGACGAGGGTGGCCGGGGCCAGTGCGGCGACGAGTCCGAACCAAAGCAACGGATAGACCAGCAACCCTGCCTCCCCCGACCCGAGCACCAGCGAACCCACGACGCTCGCGACTGCGGCGGCCACCGCGGCGATCACTCCCAGGCACCACCACCAGCGGTCCCGCCGGCCCTTCCGCCGGGTAACCCACTTCGAGAGCAGATGCAGCGGAAGCACCGCGACCGTCGATCCGAAGACGGCGAAGAGGGCCAAGGAGATCGCCATCACGACGGCCGTCACCAGATACCCGAACAGCGCCGGGAAGCCGCCCGCCAGGAACCACTCGTCCTGGAAGCTCAGCAGATACGCCGCCGTCACCACAGTCACCGCCTCGGCGCCGAGCATCACCGCCCCGGCCAGCCAGGCCGCCCAGGCACCGCTCCCCGAGGGACGTCCTGGCTGGGGCAGCAGTACCGCCTGTCCCCACCCCGCAGGCATGGTCTGTGTCATGCACACTCCTCCGTCGTCTGTCCAGGCCAGGCGCAGTGTGCACCGGTGCAGAAAGGTATCTGCACCGGGGTCATGCCACCAGCGGATGTGTGCCACCTTCGTCGCACTGGCTCGGCGGCCGATGGGCCGAAGGTTGGGTGGGCTGGTAAGCAGGTGTTCCGTCTCATGGCACCTCGCCTCCGTCTCACCTGAGCTTGTTCAGCTCGCCTGCCAGAGACGACCTCATGTGAGACGCAAGGCGCGAGCGTTCTCATGATTCGGTCACGATGAGGTCGAGTCCGTGATCGGGGTGCACGGTTGTCGGTGATGACGCGTCAGACACTTTGATCACCAACGACCGCTTCCGTCGTTCCGCCGCCGACGCCGCGCGGTGGGTCATCTCACCAGCCGAGAGCGCTCACGCCCTGGGCCAGAGGTGCAGGTCAGGGCTGGATGAGTAATCGTCAAGGCCTGTGGACCGGTTGAGGTCAGGTTCGTTCGGGTGGGTTGATCGCGACGAGTTCGACCTCGAAGCCTTCATCGTTCTCTAGGTAGGCGGCGTAGTGCTGTCCGCCGCCGGCGTACGGATGCCGCTCGGAGAACATCAGCTGCCAGCCGTGCTCGGCAGGGTCGGTGGCCAGTTCCTCGACCGTGGTGGTGTCCTTCACGTGGAAGGCGAGGTGGTTCAGTCCTGGCCGGCAGCGATCGTGGCGTTCGGCCGTGAGGGCCGGGGACCGCTCGATGACGAGGTAGGTCGGTCCGAGCTAGCACCGACCAGCAGGAGTTGGTGAGGTCGAGCTTGGCCGTGAGCAGGAACAACGGCAGGGCGAACATCGGCGCCGGAATGAGAACCGAGGCGAGGATGACGAACCTCCGCCCGGGACGCGGCGGCGCGTCAGCGCGGGTGCGCCGTGTCGACCAGGACGGTCACGGTGGGGGCGACCAGGTCCGCCGGGTGACCTCGCGGCCCGGGCGCCCGCACCTGTGGGCCGCTGCAGACCACCCGGCGACGGACCCGACCGGCCCGTCAGGCGCTGGACCGGGTGACCAGTCGGGTGGGCAGGATCAGCGGGGTGGGGTCCTGACCGTCGAGGAGTGCGACCAGCATGCGGGCCGTCTCCCGGCCGAGGGCCGTGATGGGCTGATGGACGGTGGTGAGCGGCGGGTCGGCGATCCTGGCGATCTCCAGGTCGTCGAAGCCCACCACGCCGACGTCGGCGGGGACCAGCCGGCCGGCCCCTCGCAGGCTGCGCAGCGCCCCCGCCGCCATGTTGTCGTTGGCGGCGAACACCCCGTCCACATCGGGGTGGCTCCGCAGCAGGGCCGCCATGACGGTGGCGCCGCTGGGCTCGGTGAAGTCCCCCTCCAGCGGCGGGAACGGTTCGAGGCCGGCCGCAAGCACGGCGTCGCGGTATCCGCGGTACCGGGCGCGGCCGGCCTCGGTGTCGAGGCGCCCGCAGATCGCGGCGACCCGGGTCCGGCCGTGGGAGAGCAGGTACTCGGTGGCCTCGCGCGCTCCGCCGACGTTGTCGACGTCCACGTACCACCGCGGAGCCGGACCGACCGGGCGTCCGCCGAACACGACGGGTATCGCGGCCTCCTGGGCCATCCGGGCCAGCGGATCGTCCTCGCGCAAAGCCATCAGCATGACGCCGTCGGCGCCCCTCGACCGGAACAGCTCCTCCACCCGCTTGCGCCCCCGGTCAGAAGCGGCCAGGCAGAGCATGAGGTGCAGGTCGGCCTCCTCGAGGGCGGCCGACGCCCCCACGATCACCTGGGCGAAGAACGGGTCCGCGAAGATCGACGGATCCTCGCCGGAGACGACCAGGGCGGCCGCTCCCGTCTGACGGGTGGCCAGGGCACGGGCCCGCGGGTTCGGCACGTATCCGAGCTGCCGGACGGCCCGCTCGACTGCCTCCCGTTTGGCGCGGCTGACGTGCGGAGCGTTGTTGAGGGCGCGGGAGGCCACGGAACGGGAGACGCCGGCGAGTGCGGCCACCTCGTCGAGAGTCGGCTGCCGTTGAGGCGCGGCTTCTGCCATGGACCGTGAGCCTTTCCGTCATGGCCCCGAAGAGCAGGAGAACCGGGGAACCGGAGCCCTTCGCGGTCGGGACAAGATGTGGAAGCGCTTCCAGTTCAAGGACTCTAGATCCTCTTCTTCGCCCTGGGAAGGCGTCTGACGCTCCGCGACGGGCTGCATGAGCACGGGAGCAGCGCCTTTCGCGCGGGCGCTTGACAGTTCTGACGCCCCGCCACACCATACCGACCACACCCCAAAGCTCTCCGCACTGCTGGGAACGCTTCCAGTGGGAGCGCTCCCAGGGTCAACGCTTTCGCACCTCAGCACCTCAGCACCTCAGCACCTCAGCACCTCAGCACCTCAGCACCTCAGCACCTCAGCACCTCAGCACCTCAGCACCTCAGCAGCGCGTCGCATGCTCGGGACGAGCGCGTGCGACGCATCCCGGCCAGGAAATCGAGGTTCAGTCATGCGCCGCAGGCTCCGCGCCCTCGTGACAGCGTTCTTCGCTCTGCCGCTGGCACTCGCCGCCGCACCGTCGGCACACGCCGCCGACCCGACCACCATGACCAGCGGGTTCTACGTCGACCCCGACGCCAGCGCGAAACGGTGGGTCGCCGCCAACCCCGGCGACGGCCGGGCGCCCGCGATCAGCGCCTCCCTCGCCAACACTCCGGCCGCCCGCTGGTTCGGCTCCTGGAGCGGGGCCATCGGCACCGCCGCCGGCTCGTACGCGGGGGCGGCGGACCGTGCGGACAAACTGCCCCTCCTCGTCGCGTACAACATCTACAACCGCGACTACTGCGGCGGCCATTCGGCGGGCGGCGCCGCCTCGCCCTCCGCGTACGCCAACTGGATCGCGCAGTTCGCCGGCGGCATCGCCAACCGCCCGGCGGTCGTGCTTCTCGAACCGGACTCCCTCGGGGACTACGGCTGCATGAACCAGGCCCAGATCAACGAACGGCAGGGCATGCTCAGCGGCGCCCTGAGCCAGTTCAGCCGACAGGCCCCCAACACCTGGGTCTACCTCGACGCCGGCAACCCGGGCTGGGCCGACGCTGCGACCATGGCCCAGCGGCTGCACAACGCCGGTCTGCGGCAGGCCCATGGCTTCTCGCTCAACATCTCCAACTACTTCTCCTCGGCCGAGAACACCGCCTACGGCAATGCCGTCAACCGCGAACTGAGCTCCCGCTACGGCTACACCAAGCCGTTCGTCGCGGACACCAGCCGCAACGGCAACGGCTCCAATGGCCAGTGGTGCAACCCCTCCGGTCGCCGCATCGGCACTTCCACCCGGCTGGGCGGAGGCGCCGAGATGCTCCTGTGGATCAAGACCCCGGGTGAGTCAGACGGCAACTGCGGCGTCGGAGGCGGCTCCTCGGCCGGTCAGTTCCTCCCGGAGGTCGCCTACAAGATGATCTACGGCTACTGATCCCCCGCTCTCCCGGTCCGTGGCCCGTTCCCGTGGCCCGTTCCCGTGGCCCGTTCCCGGCGAACGGGCCACGGACCGCGGGCGTTCCCCCGTCCATCCATCCATCCCCCATCGATCAGGAGCAGCCATGACAACACCTCGTCCGCGGCGCCGCGCGGCCGCGGTCCGGCGGGCCAGCCGCTGCTTCCAGCGCAGGTGCACGATCTTGCGGATCTGCGGCTGGGTGGTTCGGGCGGGACTGCGGTGCGGCCGTGGGGACCGGTCGCGCCGGTGGTCGTGGCCGTGCTGAGGTCGCGTCGTTGAGTGCTGTCCGCGGCGTCAGGCCCCACCTCGCGGATGGCGGGCCGCGTTCCTGAACTGGATCGGGCTCTGTCCGGTTCGGGACTGGAAGTACTTGTTGAAGTTGGTGGCATTGCTGAAGCCGAGGTGTGCGGCGATGCGGGCGGCGGTCTCGTCGCTGTGGGCCAGGCGGCGCTTGGCTTCCAGCGTGACTCGTTCGTCGATGAACTCCTTGGCGTTGGTGCCGACCGCTGATGCGGTTGCCCTCCTCAGCGTGCGCGGGGAGTAGCCCAGGGCTCTCGCGTAGTCAGCGACCTGATGGGTCTTGGTGAAGTCACGCTCGACTGCCTCGCGGAATCGGCGGAAGGTCTCGCTGTCTTCCGTAGGGCCGGGAAGCCCACCCGGCCGGTCGGCCAGCCGGAGCACCAGCACGGACAGCAGATGTCGCAGGATGGCGATGTGCACGTCGAGCGGACTCGTGCCGACGGCACCGTACTCGTGACAGAGGTGCTCGATCGCCAGATCGACGGCATGGTCGTCGGCGGCGTGGTACAGCACCGGGCCACCCGGCGTCTCCAAGCGCGCCGCGACCATCGGATCGAGGAAGTCGCTCTCGAAGAGCACGAGATGCCCCTCGACCTTGCGCAGGTCTCCCCACCTGTGGACCTGCCCCGGACGAACCCACAACCAGCTCCCGGGGGTCGCCTCGTAGGTGGTGAAGTCGACCTCCTGCCTCAGCGTCCCGCTGACCGCGGCGATGAGGTGGTGGAAATCGGGGCGTTGCGGCGTCGTGAACCTGACGGCCCCACGCCGCCGGAACTCGGCCAGTGACATCACCTCGACGCCGGCCGGAGTTCCGACGCCCGCGTCGAAGTCCACCCTCAGGATGCCATCACGGGGGCTCTGTCCGAAATTCACCATCACGAGACCAGAACCTACCGCAGCACCGACCGAATTTGGGCCCAATGTTGATGCCAGGAACCACAAGCCGCCCACCAGGCCACAAGCAAGGGAACGACGAACATGAGCGACAACAAAACCACCGTCCTCACCGCGGTCGAGGAGCTTTTCGGCGACAAGGACGTGACCGCCGTCGACCGGTGGGTCGCCGCCGACTACCGCCAGCACAGCTCGGCCGCGCCCGACGGCCCCGAAGGCCTGCGTGGGCTGATCGAGTCCCTCAGCGACGACGTCCGTCACGAGGTCGCCCGGGTCATCACCGAGGGCGACCTGGTCGCGGTCCACGGCGTCTACTACGGCTTCGGTCCGGACCCGCTGGTCGCCCTCGACCTGTTCCGCGTCGCCGACGGCAAGCTCGCCGAGCACTGGGACGCCCTCACCCCCCAGGCGACCAAGACTGTCTCGGGCCGCACGCAGGTGGACGGCCCGACAGAGGTCACCGAGCTCGACAGGACCGAGGCCAACCGTGCCTTGGTCCTCGGGTTCGTCGAGAAGATCCTCAAGGGTGGTGACTTCTCCGTGGTCACCGACTTCATCTCCACCGAGCAGTACGACCAGCACCACCCAGAGGTCGCTGACGGGCTTGCCGGACTCGGCGCCGCCTTCGCCGCGTGGACCGAGCAGGGCAAGAAGATCGCCTACGGGACGACTCACCGGGTGATCGCCGAGGGCAACTTCGTGTTGGTGGTCACCGAGGGCGTGTTCGATGTTCCGGTCGCGTACTGGGACCTGTTCCGTGTCGCCGACGGCAGGATCGTCGAGCACTGGGACATCGTGGCCCCCATCCCGGACACCCTGCCGCACGACAACGGCCTGTTCTGATCGCCGGACCAGAAAGCCGATGACGCGGCGGGCACACCCCGATGTGCCGGAAAGACGATCGCACTCAGCGCCGACAACTGTCGGCCGGTGACGCGTCGGTCCTCAAGACGGCTGTGATCGGCGTCCCCGACGAGAAATGGGGAGAAGTCGTCGTCGCCTATGTGCAGCCACGACCAAGTCCGACAGTCGATCCGGCGGCGTTGGAAGCACTCGCCGCGCGCAGCCTCAGCGGCTACAAGCAGCCGACCTCGTGCCGCTGCACCAGCCGCCGCCTGGACGCCATCCGCTTGCCGATCACGGGGCTGGCCTGGCCGGACAGGGTTCCTGATCGGGTGATCGCGCAGGGCCGGCGCATGACAGCAGGGCCTCTTGGTAGCTCGGGGGTGCAAACCAAACCGATCACCAGGACGTCCTGTTGCCGCGGGCTCCCGTGCCCGTGTGCGTGGAGTCCAACTCGCCATCCCAGCGGTGTGACTGCCTCGCACACAGGTCCGGCAACGGGCGGACCGGCCGGACCGCACCCCGTCCCACGCCTTCGACATGCCGGAGGCGGAGTGGCAGGTCATCCGGGTCGTGCTGCCGGTTCCTGCCTCCTTGGAAGGGCAGGGTGGCCGACCGAAGGGCTTCTGCCACAGGCAGATGATCGACGCGGTGCGCTATGTGGCCGACAACGGCGCCAAGTGGGCCAACTGCCCTCAGGCGAGTCAATGTTGTGCATTTTCTTGAGGGCTGCAAGAAACAAGCCCAACATTCCTCGGCATCTTCGTTCAGTGCACTGAGTATCAGCCCGTCCCTTTCCGCAGCCGCTCTCAAGGAGCTGTTCCATGTCTGCAAGCATCCGTCCTCGCGTCGGCCGCACCCGCCTGCGTATCGCCCTGGCCGCGTTGGCATCCGTCGCCCTCGTCTCCATTCCGTTGTCGGCCGCCGAGGCGGACACGCCAGCCACCACCCACCTCACCGGCACCCTCTCCGACGACGCCACCTGGGTCGCGGACGTACCCGACCGCTGGAACGGCACGCTGCTGCTGTTCAGCCACGGCTTCGGCACCCTCACCGCCCAGGACGCCCCCACCGACGCCGTACGCACCGAACTGCTCGCCGAGGGCTACGCAATGGCCGGGTCGTCGTACGACCCCAACGGCCCGATGTGGGCCCTGAACAGCGCCGAACGCGACCAGTTCGCCACACTCGACGCCGTCACAGCGAAGATCGGCACCCCACGCCGCACGCTGGCCATCGGCAATTCGATGGGCGGGCTCATCAACGCGCAGCTCGCCCGGGACGGCGGCGGGCGCATCGACGGCGCGCTCGGCCAGTGCGGCCTGGTCGCGGGCGGAACCGACCTGGACAACTACCAGCTCGACGCCGAGTACACCATCGCCCAGCTGCTCCTGCCGGAACAGGACGTCAAGCTGGTCCGCTTCGGCTCCGCCGACGAGGCGACCGCCACCGCCACCCTGCTCACCAAGGCCGTCACCGCCGCCCAGGCCACACCGCAGGGCCGGGCCCGGATCGCGCTGGCCGCCGCCTACCTCAACCTGCCCGCCTGGTCGCCCGGAAAGGACCGGCCCGCCGCGACCGACTGGGCGGGGCAGGAGGCACAGCAGTACGACTGGTTCGCGCAGAGCCTCCTGTCCTTCCTCGAGATCCCCCGGTACGCCATGGAGCAGTCCGTCGGCGGCAACAACTCCTGGAACCGAGGCGTGGACTACGCCGACCTGCTCGCCAATTCCCCACACGCACCCCAGGTCCACGCCCTCTACCAGGCGGCCGGCCTCGACCTGCGGGCCGACCTGAGCGCGCTGACCAAGGGCGCCACCATCACCGCAGATCCCGCCGCCGTCCGCAGAGCGCAGCAGACGTCCTCCGCCGGCCAAGGACTCGACGTACCCCTGCTCGACATCCACACCACCGGCGACAACCTGGTTCCGGTGGAGCAGGAGAACCGCTTCGCCGCCCGTGTGCGCGCCTCCGGCGACGGCGCGCTGCTGCGGCAGGCGTTCGTCGAGCGACAGGGCCACTGCACGTTCACCACAGCCGAGACCGTGGCCGCCCTGCACGCGCTCGAACACCGCGTCAGCACCGGCCACTGGGACAACGTCGCGACTCCGATCGCGCTCCAGAAGTCGGCCACCGCGCTCGGTCTTGACGGCGCGGCGTATGTCCCGTACCAACCGGCCCAATTGTCCGTCGGCCGCGACGACCACCCGGCGCGCGCCACCCGCCACTGACATGGGACCGCTCAGTCGCTCACAGCATCTCGAACGGTCGATCGGCTGGCCGTGGTCCTTTTGACAGCGGTGCAGCGGTTGAGAACGACCACGGGACCGCCCGCGGCGACGTGAGCGTCGTCGTGGGCGGTCCCGTCCCTCGGGGGTGCGGTGGGTCCCGGCAAGGTGGGAGCCGGCCTCGACATCCAGCGCGGCACGAAGCACTTCGCCGCAGGCGCCCTGCTGTGGATCCCGCCTGTCGGCGTCCTGACCCCATGGACCACGGGGCAGCACACGAGAGGACCGAGTGATCGCTCAGGGTAGTTTCCTGGTGGGACCAAGCCCTGCTGTCGGATCCCGCACTGACCGGCACACCCCAACGGCTCACACGTCATCGCGGCCAGCGAGTCCGTGCGCCACGGTGACCCCGTCAGCACATTTCACTGCTGGCAGTCGGTCGGCAGGGCCTGCTCTGTCCAGATGCACTTGCCGGTGGGTGTGTAACGGGCGCCCCAGCGCTGGGAGAGGGCCGCGACCAGTTGGAGTCCTCGCCCGCCCTCGTCGGTGAAGGAGGCCCGGCGGATCCGGGGAGTGGTGAGACTGCCGTCGGACACCTCGAGGATGAGGGTTCGGCTGCGCAGCATTCGCAGTCGGACAGGGCCTTTGGCGTGTCGGACGACATTGCCCATGAGCTCGCTGACCAGTAGTTCTGTCGTCATGGACAGATCCTCAAGACCCCACGTGGCGAGTTGCTCCCTGGCCAGGCCGCGCGCCTGGCGTGCGGCTGTGGGGTCCTCGGACAGTGGCCACGAAGCGATGTTTTCGGATGCCAGCGTGCGGGTCCGGGCGATCAGCAGGGCGGTGTCGTCATCGGTGTGCTGCTGCTCGGGAACGAGAGTCTCGGTGAGGGTGTCGCACAGCCGGTCGAGCTCATCGGTGCCCCTGCGGGGGCTGTTGCAGGCCGTGGCGAGGGCATCGGCGAGACAGCGTGCGCCCCAGTCGATGTCGCGGTCGGCGGATTCGATCAGTCCGTCGGTGTAGAGGACGAGCAGACTGCCGTCCGGCAGGCAGGTCTCGACGGTCTCGAAGGGCGGGGTGGCGGCCCCCAGGGGTGGATCGGGAGCGCTGTCGAGGAACCGGACCGAGCCGTCGGGATGCACCATGGCAGGTGGAGGGTGGCCTGCGCGGGCGAAGGCGCAGATACCGCTGGTGGGATCGTAGACCGCGTACAGGCAGGTGACGTAGAAGTCGTCTCCGAGGCCGCTGACCAGTTCATTGAGGTGGGTCAGGAGCTCGGCGGGATCCAGGTCGAGGTCTGCCAGGGTGTGCACGGCAGTGCGCAGCCGTCCCATGGTGGCAGCCTCGGCCAGGCCGTGGCCCATCACGTCGCCGATCACCAGGGCCACTCGGTCGGAGGACAGCGGGATGACGTCGTACCAGTCGCCGCCGACCTCGAGGCCTTCGGTCGCCGGCAGGTAGCGGGCGGCGGTGGCGACCCCGGGGACGCAGGGCAGTACGCGGGGCAGCAGGCCGCGTTGCAGCTCCTGGGCGCGGGTGTGCTCCGTGTCGTACAGGCGCGCGCGCTCAATTGCCTGGGAGAGCAGCCCGCTGACGGCGGTCAGCAGGACCTTTTCCTCGTCGGTGAAGCGGTGCGGACGGTCGAAGGCGATGACGCAGACACCGACCAGTCGCCCAGAGGCGATCAGTGGCAGAAAGGCCCATGCCTGGTCTTGTATCAGGGACAGGAGTTCGGCCAGCGAGGGATAGCGCGCGAGGAACTCGTCCACGGAGCCGATGAAGAGCGGGTTCTGGGTACTGATCACTTCCGGAACCGGGTAACGTCCGGTCAGCGGCACATTGTCGATGAGGTCCAGAGCTTCCTGCGGATAGCCCACGGTCCCGGCCACCCGGAGCCGCCGGCCTTCGGGAACCAGAACATTCAGGGCGTAAGCGCCGAACAGCGGCAGCACTCGGTCAGCGGTGGCGCTCACGACCTCCTGCGAGGTGACCGCCTTCGCCAGAGCGCTGGTCAACTCCGTGATCCGGGCGGCCTGCTCAGCGGCTGTCCGCTCTGCGGTGACCCGCTCTTCGCGCCGCACCCGCTGTTCGGTGATATCGGTGCCGTAGACCATCAACCCGTCGGGCATCGGCACCAGCCGCATGTGGTACCAGCGTTCATCGGTAGGCCAGCGCAAGTCGAAGCCGGTCGGAGTGCCCTCGCCCGCGGCCCTGCGAAACCGGGTTTCCAGACGGGGAAGGACGCTGCCGGGCACCACGTCCCAGAGCACCCGGCCGAGTGCCTTGCGAGAGACACCGAGGAGACGCTCCGCTTCGACGTTGACGAAGGTGATCCGCCAGTCGGCGTCCAGAGCGAAGAACCCGTCGCTCATATACCGCAGCGCCCGACCGACCGAGTCCTGGGTGGCACGGGTCTGCGTGGTGTCCCGCACCGTGCCCACCATGCGGACCGGCTCCCCGCCCCGGTCCAGCACCACCCGCCCGCGGGCCTGTACCCAGCCGTACGTTCCATCCGGACGGCAGACCCGGTATTCGACGTCATACAGACGGTGACTGCGGATCACCTCCTCCGTCTCCGCCAGGACCCGGGGCAGGTCTTCCGGGTGGACGACCGACATCCAGGACTCGATCCGCCTCGGGGGACGGTCCGGGCCGATGCCCACAACTGTCAGCCCCGCCTCGTCCCAGTTCACCTCCCCTGTTCTGATCTCCCACTCCCAGGAACCCGCCTTGGTTGCCTTGAGCGCCTGCTGTTCGTGGGATTCGGAGGGCTCCTGCTCCCCCCAGGCGAGGTCCAGTGGGCGCGGGGCCGAGGACAGCTCGAGGTGCTCCGCGGTCCACCGGGCCACTGCGGTGAGGAAGGCGCACTGCTCCGGTCCGGGCGGGCCGGACGACATTGTCAGTACGGACAGCACGCCCAGTGGTGCGTCGGGGCCGGGCAGGGGAACGGATGCCATCCCCGTGATGGACGGGATGGGCGAGTGCGCAGCTTCGCCTTCTCCCAGGGGCAGCCACACAAAGCGATCGCCATGGGCAGACAGGGCCGCCGCCACCGGAGCGTCCTGTGTCAGGTTCTCCCACTGCTGGACAAAGGCTGTGGCCAGGCCGTTGACGGACACCAGATGCAGCCCCCGGCCGCTCGGGCCACGCAGATGCGCCAAGCCGCCCAGTCCTCCGAGGCTAGCCACTGCGTGCTGAAGGGCGAGCCGCAGCAGCTCTGCATCACTCAGACCTTCACTCATGGCGTCGAGAAGGCCCAATCTGAGCGTTTCCGGCCGGTCCGGAGCGCTGTGTGGACCGAGGCAGGAGGAAGCTGAGGCCGCTGAGCCGGACGCCTGCAGGCTCTCTTCGGCATGTGGTCCCTTTCGATCCACAGCCATCCGATCACCTGCCGATCCGCGATGCCCGCGCCGAGGATGCGCCCCGACCATGGAACAAATATAGGCGGGGCTGCCCACATGCCGCATGAATGGGCGGAGTGGCCCAAAGGGGTGCGGTGATCGCTGCTTCCCCTTGATGTTGGACATCTGGAGCGTGCGGGATTCCGCAGCATCACCGGAACCATGGACGTAACCCTCTACACGCCGACTCCGGCCGCATCCACCGACAGCGCATACGAAGAGGCACCGGTCCAGGAAGTCAGCGAAGCGGACATCGCAATCGCAGGGCTGTAAGGGCGGAGTCGCGCAGCTCTCTCGGCGTCGGTCAAGCCGCCACCCTGCGGATATCTCACCTCACCAGGACTACCGAAGACACCCGTCTGCCGTCCGGCGAACGAGCCGACGTCACCCGATCAAGCTCCGTAGGCTTGCGATATCGGGCGAGTCGACACCGAGTTGGGACAGACCACTGTCGTGAGTGCGTCAGATCAGGCTGTCAGGAGGTCTTCGACCGCGTCGACCAGGAGATCGCCGTCGGTGCCCGGACGCCGTACCAATCCGAGTTCCACGTCGGGCAGATCTGGCAGGCCGCGCACCGCCATATCGGGCTCGACCTGGGCGGGAAGTACGGACGCCACGCCCAGCCCGGCACGGACGGCGCTTGCCGCCCCCTGCTACTGCTCCACCGGCGACCACTGGGCGCGGCAGGCGGCAGGCGGCAGGCGGCAGGCGGCAGGCGGCAGGCGGCAGGCGGCAGGCGGCAGGCGGCAGGCGGCAGGCGGCAGGCGGCAGGCGGCAGGCGGCAGGCGGCAGGCGGCAGGCGGCAGGCAAAAGACCATCGCCGGGGTGCCCTGAGCGTTGCAAGGAAGTACCGATTACTCACCCGAGGTCGTTGTGCGCCCGCATACGTTTCAGGCACCTGAGTCGCCGCGCGCCCGCGGGGACCACTGGACATGAAACAGGAGACGCCATGAAGGACGTTGCCGAGGTCGGGATCATCTGGGCCAGCAGGACGGGCAGCTACAACCACAACGAGATCGTCGTGCCCGTCGACCTTGACGCCAGCGTGAACGCGAGCGACGAGCTGGGCTTCGTCCCCGCGGACACCACGTTCGCCGTCAGCAGGATCGGCTGGTCGAACCACAACGAGATCCTCATTTCCGACTGACTCTGTCAGCGCGCATGGGGGGCGGCCTCGGTCCGTTTTCGCAATGGCGGATCTGGCGGCCGGGGCACCCTCCATGTCCGCTGATGCGGATCGACGGGGTTTGGGCGGTAGAGGTGGAACCGGCCAGCTGATGACGGCCGCTACGTGTGGTTCCTCCCATGGCAATCACGCGGGTCGCGCAGCTGACCGGTCCGGGTGTGGTGGGAATCCCGGAGTTCCAGGCGTCCCGGCCGAACGGGCGGACATCGTCGCGGCATTCGGCCGCCCGGCACGCAGCTGTGCGCTCGGCCCAGCACACCGAAAGGCCCGTGGCCGTGCCCGCCTCGACGTGCGCTTCGCCCGGCGGCGGAGCCGCGACGACCTGGAGGACGCGGTGTCGGAACGGGGCTTCACCACTGTCCAGTGTTTCCCCGCAAGCGCCCACTCCGTCTACCTGTACGACAAGGTCCACCCCGACACCGGTCCGCTGGTCGCGCAGACAGCGGCCGCCGGCGACGGCACGTGGGACCGATAGGGAGCCCCGGCCGTGCCGACATCCGAAACGATCCGCGACCGTGCCCGTGCCCGGCTCCGGTCCGCCCCCCACGCGGAAAGGACTCGCCGTCTTCCCTCGGCGGCGCGGATCGTGGTGGGCGGGGAACTGCTGTCCAGCATCGGGACGGGGACCACCGTCCCGTTTCTGCTCGTCTATCTGGACGAGGTGTGTCGCACCCCGGACGGCGTCGTCGGCCTGCTGCTCGTCGCACGGGCCCTCGTGGCGCTGGCCGGTGCCACCCTCGGGGGCGTCCTGTGTGACCGGATCGGGCCGAAAGCGGTCGTCGTCGCGGCCCTGGCCGTGACTGCGGTGTGCTCGTTGGGGATGGCCACCTCCGCCAGTCCGCTGCCGGGCGGCGCGGCGATGCTCGCCCACACTGCCGCCTTCACCGTCCTGGCCCCTGCCCTGGACGCGATGCTGGCCCAGGCGGCACCGGGCCCCGTCCGCCAGGCGGCATTCGCCTGGCGCAACACGGCCGTCAACCTCGGGGGTGCTCTGGGCGCCGCAGCCGCCTCGGTCACGCTCGTCGTGCTGGGCACCGGCAGCGGACTGACGATGCTCTACGTCCTGGACGCTCTCTCCTTCGCCGGATTCGCCCTGCTTCTCGCCCTACGGGTCACCTCCTTCACCCGACCCGCGGCCCCGCAGGGGAAGGAGCCGGCTGGGCCCCTGGCGGTGGGGCCGGGCGTCGGGTACGCCACGGCGGTGGCAGACCCGGTCCTGCGTCGGATATGCCTTTTGGTGGGCTTCACTGTCGCCGCCGGGTTCGCCCAGCTTCAGATCGGCCTCCCCGCCCTGGCTACTGCCGACGGCACGCAGGCCGCACTGGGCTGGATGTTCGCCGCGTTCATGGTCACCAGCGCGGTCCTGCAGATCCCCGTCGAGCGACGACTGCCAGGAAGGAGCCGGGCCAGCGTCCTGGCTGCGGCGCTCACGTGCATGGCCCTCGCCTGGACCGTCATCGCCGTCTCCCGCCATCCCTCGCCGGTGATCCTCGCCGTCGCGGCGGTCATTTTCGCCGTGGGCGGCACGCTGTTCAGCCCCGTGCCGCCCACTCTGGTCAACGACATCGCTCCGTCCGCGTTGCTCGGCCGCTACAACGGCGCCCACATGCTCGCCTGGACCGGCGGCTTCACCGTCGGCGCCGCGGCCACCAGCACCCTGCTCGCCGCCGGCGCTCTGCGCGCTCTCTTCCCCGTCTGCGCCGCCGCCCTGGCACTGACCGCGGGTTTCCTGTGGCATCGCAGAGGCCGCTACCTGCCCGTACCGCTCATGCGTATCCCGGTCGCTACGCCGCAGCACCCCCTGCCCAAGGACTCAGCATCATGACCCCGCCCCGACAGACCGAGCCCGCCGAAGCCGCCCTGCGGGCAGCCGTCGCCCGCCATCGCCACGATCCCGCCGGGCGTCTGGGTGCCCAGCTCGCCCTGGCCCGCCTCTGGCGTGAGCGCGGCGACTACCGACGCGCCGGTGTCCTGCTGGCGCTGACGCTCAACGCCGCCGAACACACCTACGGCCCCGACTCCCCCGATGTCGCCGAGGTGTGCAACGAGTGGGGCGTACTGGGCAAGTACGCCGGGCACTTCGACCGGTCCCGGACCCTCTATCTGCGAGCCCTGGCCATCTGCGAGAACACCTACGGCAGTGACCACGACACCGTCGCGACCCTGTGCCACAACCTGGGCGGCCTGGCCCACACCCGCGGCGCCCACCACGAGGGCGAGCCGTGGGCCGCCCGTTCGGTGAGCATCCGCAGCCGTCTGCACGGTCCCGACCACCTGCTCGTCGCGGCCGACCGGGCCGCCTGGGCCGCTCTCCTGGACGGCTGCGGCCGCCCCTGCGATGCGGAAACCCAACTGCGCGCCGCTCTCACGGTCTTCCAGCGCGTCCACGGCGCCGAGCACTACGAGATCGCCGTCACCACACACAACCTCGCCGCCATCCAGCACCGCCGAGGCCACCACACCGCCGCCATCAACGGCTACACCCGAGCTCTCGCCATCAAGGCACGCCTCCTCGGCGACTCCCACCCCGACCTCGCCACCACCCTGGTCAACCTGGCCACCGCACACCGTCAGCGCGGCGAGCACGACCAGGCGGCCCGGCACTACGCCCGAGCCATCGCCATCCTCACTCCCCACGTCACCCCCGATCACCCCACCCTGTCAGCTGCCCGGCGAGGCCTTTCTTTGTCCGGTACGGAAGGTCCGTATGCATGAACCGCCTGTATGAACGCACGACCAAGCGGCGTACGGCATCTCAGCTCGACGCAGCGCTGCGGACCGAGGTGACCGCGCACGCCGAGGCTCACCAACTCGGCGACGTCCTCGGCGCAGCAGTGAACTTGCACGAGACCTGGAGCGTGCGCCTGCGCAAGCCGGGACTGCTGTCACGGCTCACCGGCCCGGCAGATCCGGACACCGAGCACCGCACGGTCGTTGTCGTCACGCCCCGGTACGTCCTCGTGGCTGTGGAGGGGAAGAAACGCGGCGTCCATGTCCACTCTGCGCGGCTGGACGGCATCAGTCTCAGCGAGTCGTCCGAATTTCAGCGGTTGGCCCGCGGGAACTCCACATCGGCCGGGCGATTGAGCAGGCTGCTTCCCGACGACTTCGGGATGAGCGTCACCGCACTGTGGTCGGGTGCACCAGAGGCGGCTTCGTTCTACATAGGAGTCAGCGACGACTCGGCAGGCCATGCACTCCTGGACGAACTCCACGCGGCGGTCACCCGGGCGAAAAGCAGCTGAGTGCGAGACGTGAGGCCCTCTCGGCAGCGTGGAACAACCACGGGCACTGTAGGCGGTGGCGTGGGCCAGGCGACCCCGCTCGGGAAGCCTGGCGGCGCAATTGGGATGAACGCAGCGCCAAAGCGTTGCACTCATCGCAGATCGGGAGCTGCTGGGTGCCGGTTGCGACACAGCAGGCGTCACCCAACTGCTGGACGGTCTTCCGGTGCAGATTCTCGGCCGTCTCAGTTCCGGAGAAGCCATAGGTCCGACATGGGGCCGCCGTTCCACCTGAAGAACGAGACGTTCCCGGTTTGACTGGCGGAATAGTTGCAGTAGGTCACACTCCAGGTGATTTTTGTTGGCGTCCCGCTTCGTATTCAAGGGCTTTTGCGAGGTCGGCCCGGGTGCGTACGCCGAGTTTGAGATAAATGTGCTGGAGGTGGTTGTCGACGGTTCGGACGGAAAGCGTGAGGTGTTCGGAAATCGTTTTGCTGGAATTCCCGGCGGCGGCCATCAGGGCGATCTCTTGTTCGCGTTTGGTCAGGCGGACGGAGGGGGCGCCGAGCGTGGACAGGAGCGGGGTCCGGGCGTCTTCGCACTGGGCCGCGAGGGCTGCGGCCCGAGTGGCGTCGGCGGTGGCTTTGCGGGGGTCGCCCTGGTGGGTCCAGGCGCCGGCTGATGCGGCTGATGCTTCAGCGGCGAGGATGGGCGAGCCCATCTGCTGGAAAGCGTGTGAGCACTCCATGAGGCGGCCTGGGTCGTTGTCGGCGAGTGCGGTGGCAAACCGTGCGCGGGTGTGGGTGAGGGCTCCGTCGCACTGGGTCGCGAGTTCGGTGAGGCGGTGCTGGACGCTCACGGCGTCACCGAGGCGTGCGATGTCGGTGAGCAGAAGGACCTCGGACAGGGTGTGGCCGGTGCGACGAGCGTCGTCGGCCGCGGTGCGCAGGACGTCGCGGGCGCGGCTGAGCTTGCCCTGGGCGGCGTGCAGCCAGGCAGTGCCGAGAGTCTCCTCGCCGGCCATGAACCCGCTCGGTGCGTGTTGTTCGAGTTGCGGGAGCAGGGACTCGGCCGTGTCGATGTCGCCGGCCAGTGCCGCGCAGGCGATCAAACCCGATACGTAGAGCCTGGTGGTCCTGGTGTGCTGGTGCGTACGCGCGATGGCGGCGGCTTCCGCATACCAGCGGCGGGCACTGGAGGGGCGCCCGGCCAGCCACTCCGTTCGCGCGATGAAGTAGGCGAGCCACTGGCGGCCGAGGGGGGAGGGCGAATCATGAAGCGTGTCGAAAGCGCTCAGGCAGGTCTCGCGGGCCTCACCGATCAGACCGGCCTCCGAGAGCGCCAGCACGAGCGGCGCCAGTTGGATCGCGGGATGCGGCAGAAGCGTTCCTCCACCGATCGCCTGGTGCATGCTGTGCCCGTGCTCGGCCAGTGCCCTGGCCTGCGCCACGCGGCCGACAACGGCCAGACCCACGGCTTTCGTCGTCGCCGCCAGCAGCCAGATGTCAGGGCTGTCCTGATGCGGGGCTCCGGGGAGGCTCTCGAGCAGTTGGAGCCCGGCCTCCGGCAGCCCGGAGACGGCCTGCATGGCTCCTTCCAGGAAATGCAGCTGTTGCTTCGCCGTCCGGCTTCGCAGCACTGTGCGGGCATCAGCCAACACGGACAGTGCCTGGTCGAGGCGCGGGCTGGACCAGAACAGGTTCATGCTCCGGGCGGTGACTGCGGTGATCTTCTCCTGATCGTCGCGGGCGTGGGCGTCGGCCTCGGCGAGGACCGCTTCGGCGCGCTCCAGGCGGCCGGTGTACGTCAGCACTCTGCCCAGCAGGATCCGGGTCTCCAGCGTGTGCTGGTCCGGTTTGATCGCAGTGAGCAGCTGGATGACCTGTTCGCTGTCGTTGGCGTTCATCGCGATGGCGGCGGCCTGGACCAGGAGGGCGGGATCGGCGGTGCCGATGGCCGCCAGTCGCCAGGAAGCGACGTGCAGGGCGTCGTCGCGGCGTCTGAGTCCGTGGGTCTCGAGACGCTCAGCCAGACGAAGACCCAGGTCGTAGCGCTGGAGGGGTGAGATACCGGCGGCTATGACCTCGCTGTACAGGGGGTGGGACAGCGCGACGGTGATTCTTCGTCCGTTCGGGGTGACCCGGATGATGCCTGAGCTCTCGACTTCGGCCAGGTGAGCGCGGTCGATGAGAGATGCGGCGTCGGTCACGGACAGGGGGCCGCAGAGGGCAAGGGCTTGCAGGAGCGGGAGCGCCGCGGGCGGCGCCGCCGCGATCTTGGCGGTGATCAGGTCGTTGAGGTGAGGGGTGACGGCGAGCCAGTGATCGGGGATCTCCCAGACTTCGCCGTTGAGGCTGAGGGTGCCTGCTTCGACGGCTCCCAGGACGAGTTCCTTCAGGAAAAGGACGTTTCCACCGCTTGCGGTGTACAGGGCGTGCAGGGTGCGGTGGCCGACGAGGCCGCCGAGGACGCGCTGGACGAGTGTCTCGACCTGGGTGCGGTCCATGTGGGACAGGTCGATGCGGCGGACGCGGTCCCCGCGTCGAAGCAGGGTCTCGACAGCGTCATTGACTGGTTCACCGGTGCGGGCGGTGCCGACCAGGACGATGACCTGGGAGTCCAGGAGCTGGCCGAGCAGAACGGCTGATGAGCTGTCCAGATGGTGCATGTCGTCGACGAAGACCACGGTGGGCTTGCCTGGCTCTGCGGCCATGGTCCGGGCGACGGCTCGGAAGCCGCTGACCGGGTCTGCCAGGTCGACGTCCGGGGGCAGCAGGTGGGCGATCGCGCTGAGGGGTACCTGCCCGGCAGCCTTGCCTGCTACGGCCCTCGCAGTGCGTCGTCCGCTCTGGGCGGTTGCCAGTTCCAGAAACTCATCAGCCAGGCGGGTCTTACCCACTCCCGCCGGCCCGCAGATCATCCAGCCCCGGGTGTGTCCGTCGGACAGGTCCCGGGCGAAGGAATCCATGAATGGCTGTCGCCCGATGAGCGGCCATCTGTCTGCCCAGCCCTGCATTCGACTGCTCCCTCAAGGGGCGACCGGTCAGACAAATGCTACCGGACCGCATGAGCAGCATGGTGATCGAGGGGCGGGAGATTCGACATCGTAAGCCTCGACATCGCCTTCACACCGGCAGCGGAGCTTCGCCTGGTGTGCTACTGCCAGCGGCTGTTCCAAAGCATCACATGGAACACGATGTCTATAAGCTGAGCAGGTCCCGCCCTTGCCGTTTTGCCAGGCCTGACTGGGCTTGTGTGGGCGTCAACTTCTCCAGACCCGCAGAATGGCTGACGGCCCAGGACTCCGTCGTGCCGACTCGGAACAACCAGTTTGACGCCGAAGCGCGCGGGAGCGGCACGGGTTGCGGGACAGTGCCGTTGAGTCCGGCATGACGAAGTCTGCCGGACATGTGGGCGGCGAGGGCGGGCCGAGAAGAACGAGGGTGTGGCGCCCTCGTCCCAGCCCAGCCGCCCATCGGCCGTAAACCAGGAGCCGGCGGGCCGGCCGCCGACACGTCAAAGGCGGTTGCCGCGATGACGTGGATGTCTTATGCGGTCGGCGCTGTCCTGCGCGTAACCCATCACACGGACGATCAACGATGTCGTCCAGTCATGTCCTCGTCCACGCCGCGTCGCCCCGGCGCCTCCCAACGCCTGGCCCTCGACAGCGCGGTCATCCTCCGCCGCCGCCCGGGTCCATGGTCCGGCCGAGACTCGAGGAATCGGTTGCGAGTCTGCCTCCGCCGCCGCCCGGGTCCATGGTCCGGCCGAGACTCGAGGAATCGGTTGCGAGTCTGCCTCCGCCGCCGCCCGGGTCCATGGTCCGGCTCGCCGCGGTGGACGTGCGGTGTCCGTCCGACGGGCCGCCGCCGGGGGCGGCATGTGCCAGCGAGGGCACAGCCACGACGGCGACGGCCGCCCCCGCTACGATTATGACCCTTCTTATTTTGCTCATTTCTCCTGCTCCTAGGTGATATCTGGAGGCTTTCGCATTGGGCGATGAGGCACGCGTATTCACCTCGTGCGCTCATCCTGTGTACGAGAGTGCGAGGGTGCTTGAGTAATGGGTGCTCATCCTGGGTCACGCGCCCGGCAGGGGTGTGGTGGCAAGGGCTCGTCCGCCTCACTGCGTGGAAGATGGTCTCAGTGCTCCGCTTCGTGCCCGGCCTTGCTTCGCCTGCGGCAGGGCTGGAAGGGCAACGGGGCTTCTTTACGCAGCAGTTCGAACAGGTCGGGATCGACGTTCCCTCCACTGATCACCGCCACGTGGCCCCCGGCAGCGGGGAGGTCGCGCTCGTGGTAGAGGTACGCCGCGGTGGTGACCGCCCCGGACGGCTCGACGATCATGCCCGCATGCCGCGCCAGAAGGGCCACGCTCGAGCAGATCTCCTCTTCGGTGACGGTGATGATGTCGTCGACGAAAACGCGCATGTGCTCGAAGGTGTGCTCCCCCACGGTCGTCATGCGCAAGCCGTCGGCCATGGTCCGGCTGACACGCTCGGTCGGCCAGGTCACGCGCCGTCCGGCGCGCAGGCTTTCTCCGGCGTCCGCCGCCAGCTCCGGCTCTACGCCCACTACCCGTATGCCGGGGTGTGTGAACTTCAGTGCAGCGGCGACACCTGAGATCAGTCCGCCTCCGCTGACGGGCACCAGCACCGTGCCGATGTCGAGTCCCGCAGCCACCGCTTCGTCGTATATGTCGAGGCCGACCGTTCCCTGGCCCGCGATGACGTCCAGGTCGTCGAAGGGGGGCACGATCACATAGCCGTGTTCCGCGGCCAACTGCTCAGTGAGGGCTGGGCATTCTTCGGGGGAAGCGAAGCGCACATCGGCCCCGTACTCCCGGACCCCGTCGATTTTCACCTTGGCGGCCGTGGAGGGCATGACGATCGTCGCTTTCACGCCGTCCTGCCGGGCCGCGTAGGCAAGTGCTTTGCCGTGGTTCCCGCTCGATCGGGCAATGACGCCGCGGGTCTTCTGCGACTCGGACATCCGCGACAGCCGATTGTATGCGCCACGTATTTTGAACGAGCCGGTGATCTGCAGGTTTTCTGGTTTCAGAAAGACAGACCGATGTCCGCAGGAGGCCCATGGAGCCCTGAGCAGCGACGTACGGGAGACCACTGGCTCCAGGCGTTGACGGGCGGAGTGCAGGTCGTTGAGCGTGACGAGAGGCATGGGTCGGTCATCCTTGTCAGGTAATGGCGGTCATCTGGCGAGCCGCTCACAGGGGGTGGACGCACCCTGTGCACTCAGCGCCGGCTGGAGCCTCTGCGCGGCCGTCATGCGCCGGGGGGACGGATCACCCGGTCCGGGTGACGCCGACGAACAGCATGGGACGGTCGCCGGCCGTACGCAGAGCGGGCGCGTCGGGGCCCCACCAGCAGCCGTCGGGCAGACCGGTCGCGTTGCCCAGGCTGATGACGACCGTGTGTTCCCCGGCCGTTCTCCAGGCGGCCGTTCCCGTAGCGCCGTCCGGGCGGTCGACCGCGCAGGGATGGAATTCGTCCGCGTTCTCACACGGGCAGCCGGTGTCGTCGTGCCGATCGACGATTTCGTGCTCTGCATCGTGGAGTGTGGCACTGTCGTCCATGTGGACCGGGGCCGCCGCCCTCGCCGCGACGATCGAGACGATGGGAGCGGCGAGCAGCACGCCGGCTACAGCTGCGGTGAGGGCTACTGCTTTCAGGGGCTCGTGCATTGCTGTCCTCCTGGTTGCTCGGTGCGCGGATCTCGGGGGGTGTGGCCTTGCGGCTGGACGGGCGGCCGGCTGCCCGCGCCGGCATGCGGCTTGGCGGGGCGGGGCGGGAGCAGTGGGCGCTCAAGGTCACGATCGCCGTTGTCCCGGCTGGGCCGGACCTCTCGTTCCGGCCGTACACCGTCACAGCGCTGAGGGCCCGACGACTGCCCAGTGGCTGACCCGCCCGTCCTGCCCGGTGACATCGCCGGCGCCTACGGTCACAGCGTCCACGATGAAGGTGCCGCGTCCGTGCTCGTCGGCGGGCCGGTCGTCGTACTGGTCCTCGGTGCGGGGGCCGCCGTCGGTGACCGCGACCAGGATCGCCCGGTCGTCGAAGAAGCACAGGGACACGGCGACGGGCGGCTCGGCGTACTGCACCGCGTTGGTCACCAGCTCCGAGACGACCAGCAGGGCGTCGTCCACGGTTTCCTCGTCGGCTCCCCAGGCGTGCATCACCCTGCGGGCCTCGCGGCGTGCGGTCGCGGGCGCCGGCGGACCGCACTGCAACGACAGCCCCCACGCGCCGGCGGTCCGAGCCTGCGTGGACGGTCCGGTCGCGGCGAGGGTGAAGGAGTCTTCTGTCGTCCTGGCGGCGGTGGGAGGTGCGGTGCAAGTCATGGTGATCACGGCCTCGGAGAGCTGCTGTGTGACTCTTCCAGGAGACGCCGCGCAGTCCTGGGGCGACTGAGCAAGCGGTACTCAAACCCGGAACAAGGCCGGTCACAAGGCTGGTCTTCGAGGGCGAGGCGCGTGTCGGGGCGGGCCGTCCGCGCCGGAGGGCTCAGCACGCTTGGGCGAGCAGCTTCTGCTCCAGCCGAGTATCTCCTACTCATGTGGGGGTGCTCCTGCATCCTGGAGAATCCCGACGCGTGGGGCCGCACGCGAGTGCGGTCAGGAGCAGGAGGTTCGCGATGGCTACAGAGGACGACTTCGGCGTGGAGGAGGCCGACGCGCGCAGGGACGGGCACGCTGAGGGGCTTGCCGCCAACCGGGCGCTGTGGGATTCCCTGGCCGAAACCCACGGCACGACGGCCACCGATCAGTCCTACGACGTGGAGGCGTTTCTCGGCGGTCAGCAGACGCTGCGCAGCATCGAGCGTGAACTGGCCGGTGACGTAGCGGGCAAGGATCTGCTCCACCTGCACTGCCACTTCGGCATGGACACCTTGAACTGGGCCCGCCTGGGCGCGAGGGTCACCGGAGTCGACTTCTCCCCCGTAGCGATCACCCGTGCCCAGGACCTCGCCGAAAAGGCGGGACTGGTCGCGGACTTCGTCGTGGCGGACACTCAGCGCCTGCCCGACAGCCTTGCGGCCGGGTTCGACGTCGTCGTCGCCACGTACGGCGTGTTGTCCTGGATCGCGGATGTCGACGCGTGGATGCGGGGGGCCGCGCGGGCGCTCAGGCCAGGAGGCCGACTGGTCCTGGTGGACATTCATCCGGCCTTCCAGAGCGTCCTCAGCTTCGAACCCTTCGTGGCCGACTGGCCCTACGGCGGCGGCGAGGCTCAGTACGTCGCTCTGACCGGCACTTATGCAGATCCGAGCGTCGTGACGGCGCCACGGCAGACGGTGCAGTTCCCCTACTCGCTCGGTGAGATCGTGACTGCTGCCGCTTCGGCGGGCCTGGTTGTGGAACGGCTGGCAGAGCATACGGAGACGGAATCCGACGGCCGCCACATCCTGCCTCGAGGCGCCGACGGTCTCTACCGGTTCCCCTTCAGCGACACCTACCTGCCGATCATGTACTCGCTGCGGGCTGTCGCGCCACGCACGCCGCCGAGCGGCAGTTGATCGCGTCCTCCCTCTGACGTTCAGGGGGCCGCCCGTACGCGAAAGCCAACGGCTGCCCCGCGTTTCGGTGCGGCGTTGCCACGGTCGTCACCAGCCGGGGGTACCGGGCCGCAGTCAGTCAACGGATGGTCGGCTGCGCAGCGGCGAGTCGTGGGCACATGAGTGCCTCTTGCTCAGGTGCTGCATGCCGGCCGCGACACACGCTTGTCGCTGACCTTCGGACCTCTACGGCAAGGCAGGTCATGCGTTCATACAGCAGAGTTGCGTCTCATCTCGAGCGGCGCGGGGGCAGTGAATGCGGTCCGGCTGTGTTCGTCAGCGAGCTGGACCTGACGGACGTGGCGACGGCGACGGCGGTGCACCTGACCGGCCGCCGGTCGTATGCAGTCGAGGCCGCGCTGATCGGTTTTGACGGAATACCCACTCTCGTGGAGAGCCTGGAAGAGATGCGGGCCCAGCCGTTGCGTTGGCTCGGGATGACGACGCGTGACGGTCACATTGCCGCCTTCGTTGCCTGGCAGCGCCTGGCGCGAGGAAACGGCATCGATATCGACCGGGTATGCGTCGATCCGACATGGTTTCGCCGCGGTCTGGCTCTGAGACTGCTCGATCACCTGTTGACCGAGCTGGCCCCCACCGGGCAGGCGCTGGTCAGCACGGGCGCGGACAATCGCCCGGCCATCGCTCTCTATGAGCGTCTCGGCTTCACCCGTGTCGGCACCGTCGAGCGGGCGCCCGGCCTGCTCATGGCCGAGTTCCGGCTTGCGCGGGAATAGGACCACAGGCCGCCTCGTCGCTGCCCTCGCCGGCGCGAGCACCTCGATGCGATGCCGTTGTTGCATTGGCCTGCGGGGATCCGGCGACGCCGACCTGCCGGTTTCCTTCCCGGACGACATCGAGCGCGATGCTTGCCCAGCAGCCGTCCCGGCCGTCTCGGCATCTTGTGCCGACGGTCGCCCCACCCGCAGCGGTGGCCGCCAAAGTACGGGAGGGCCGCCGCTCGGACAGGATCCGGCCGACGGGACACAACGGGCCGAGGTCGCCGGATGGTCGGCGGCCCTGCTGACCAGGCCTGTCGTCGGCCGGCTGCCCCTGTTTCATGGCATCTCGTGCGACGGCTGACTGCCTGGCGGGCCGGCCTGCGGCTGGTGGCGGCGCGCCCAGCCGCAGGCCGGCCACGGGTGGGCCGTCATACGTAAGCGGTCAGTGGTGGCCGCGGCCGCTGGTGATCTCCTCGTACTCCTGGGCGGTCGGCTTGCTGATCTGGCCGTCCGCACCGTAGTACGCCTTGCTGAGCCGCACGCGCAGCTTCTGCGCTCGCGTGACCGGACGCTCGACGCCGTCGTCGTCGACCCGCGGGCTCGTCAGCGCGGCCGGCTCGTACTGCTCGTGCGCGGTCAGGGTGTGCAGCTGCTCCTGGCTGAGGGGGGCGTGGACCTCGACGAACTCACCGTGCGGAAGGCGCCTGATGGTGCCGGTCTCCCGGCCGTGCAGCACCTTGTCCTTGTCCCGGCGCTGCAGGCCGAGACAGATCCGTTTGGTGACGACGAAGGCGATGACCGGCCCGGCGAAGAAGAAGATCCGCACGAACCACGTGATCGCGTTGAGCGACAGATGGAACTGGGTGGCCCAGATGTCATTGCCGCCTGCGATCATCGTCACGAAGTACGCCGTCAGCCAGGCGACTCCGAAGGCCGTACGGGTGGGCGCGTTGCGCGGGCGGTCCAGGATGTGGTGCTCGCGCTTGTCGCCGGTGACCCACGACTCGACGAACGGGTAGACCCCGATGAGCGCCAGGACCACGGCGAAGCCGGCGAGCGGGATGAATACCCCCAAGGCCAGTGTGTGGCCCCAGAAGTTGATCTCCCAGCCCGGCATGATGCGCAGCAGCCCCTCGGCGAAGCCCATGTACCAGTCGGGCTGGGAGCCTGCCGCGACCTGGTCGGCCCGGTAGGGGCCGAAGGCCCAGATCGGGTTGATCTGGGCGATGCCCGCGATGACCGCGAGGACGCCGAAGACCAGGAAGAAGAAGCCGCCTGCTTTGGCCGCGTACACCGGCAGCAGTGGCATGCCGACCACGTTCTTGTTGGACCGTCCGGGCCCGGCGAACTGGGTGTGCTTGTGGTAGAAGACCAGGATCAGGTGCGCCACCACGAGGCCGAGCATGATCCCGGGCAGCAGCAGGACGTGGATGGAGTAGAACCGCGGGATGAGGTCGTGCCCGGGGTATTCGCCGCCGAAGAGGAAGAAGGAGAGGTACGTCCCGACGATCGGGATCGACAGGATCGCGCCCTCCATGAAGTGCAGGCCGGTGCCGGAGAGCAGATCGTCAGGGAGTGAGTAGCCGGTGAACCCGGTGAACATGCCCAGGAACAACAGCAGGACGCCGAAGACCCAGTTGACCTCGCGCGGCTTGCGGAACGCGCCGGTGAAGAAGACGCGCATCATGTGCACGATCATCCCGGCGAGGAACACCAGCGCCGACCAGTGGTGCAGCTGGCGGATCAGCAGCCCGCCCCGTACGTCGAAGCTGATGTCGAGCGTGGACTTGTACGCCTCGCTCATCATCTGTCCCTGCAGCGGGACGTAGCTGCCGTGGTATGCGACCTCGGTCATCGACGGGTGGAAGAACAAAGTCAGATAGACACCGGTCAGGATAAGGATCAGGAAGCTGTAGAGGCAGACCTCGCCCAGCATGAACGACCAGTGGTCGGGGAAGATCTTGCGCATGTTGGCCTTGGCCAGGGTGTAGATCCCCAGCCGGCCGTCGGCCCAGTCGGCGAGGCGCTCGCCTGCCGGAGCCTCGCTGCGCGCGGGCGATTCGGTGGTGGATTCGGTGCTCAAGCGCGCTCCCGGAATACAGGGACGACGGGCTCTTCGAAGTCGCGGGGCGCTTCGAGGCAGCCTTCATCTGTTCGTTGTGGGAAGGGGGGCATCGCAGCGGTACGGGAGATCTGCATGCGCGCCCAGCGGCGGAAACCCGCACCGAGGCAGCTCAGGGCGACGCTCAGCGTCAAGCCCAGCGCGAAGTTCAGCGCCCTGCTGCTCCCCATGGGCATGACGAGGATCGATGCATCGTTCGGGATCGCCGCGTACGAGACGACGAAGCCGGCGCCTGCCAGCACCGCTGCGGTGAACGGCGCTGCGACCATGCGCTCGGAACGCCTGGTGGCCGGTGCGGCGCCGGGTGGGGTGAGATGATCGCGGCGCGGGCGCCCCTGATCGGCGCGCGGGTTGCGCCAGACCGGCACCGTCACGAATGCGTGGACATATGTCTCCTTTTCCCTCCTTACTCGAACGATCTCTCGTGGAATGTCTTGTCTGTGCATGACTTGTCCGCCTTTGCGGCCCGCTCCCCAACCTCTCTAGAGGCTCTAGATAATTCTAGACCCTCTAGATCAATGCGATGAAGGCAGGTGTTCATGGACCGGCGACCGACGGGCGACGGCCGACGCGACCGGGTGCGCGAGGCCACTGTGCGGGAGATTCACCAGAGCGCTCGGACACTGCTGGTCACCAAGGGGCCGGCCGCAGTCACGATCAATGCCGTCGCCCGCGAGATGGGCATGAGCGGGCCCTCGCTCTACCACTACTACGCCAGCCGGGACGCGCTGGTGGACGCGGTGACCGCGGGGTTCTTCCAGGAGCTGGCCGAAGCCATGGAACGCGACCGGGACAAGCGCACGGGCGCCCCGCCCGCGGACCGGTTTCTGGGCGCGTGCCGCGCGATGCGCGCCTGGGCCGTATCCCATCCTGCCGAGTTCGAGTGGATCTTCGCCAGCCCCGTCAGCGGCACGCAGCACCAGCCCGACTCCGCCCGGCACCAGGCCGGCCTGCGCTTCGAGAGCGTCTTCATCGACATGATCGTCGAGGTGTGGAACACCCGTCCGTTCCCGGTGCCGGAACTGAACGAGCTGCCCGAGGGCCTGCCCGAGCAACTGCACGCGTACTCCCGCCTGATCGAGCGACGCCTGCCCCCCGAAGCGGTGCACGTGTACGTGACCTGCTGGAGCCGGCTCTACGGGCTGCTGTGTCTGGAAGTCCTTCACCAGATGGACTTCGTCCTGACCGACATGCAACCGCTCTTCGAGCAATGCCTGAGCGAGCTGAGCGACATGCTGGGCCTCACCCAGGGACCGTGACGGGGCGTTGCGTGCCCACGACATCGCGGGTCGCCCCCAATCCGAAGGGCTACGCCTTTCCGCACAGCGGTGGGCGAGACCCGCGACAGCCGCCCCGTTGAGTGGGTCGCTGCTGCACGCTGCCTCCGTGCTCGCGGATCTCATGTCAGTGAACAGACAGCCCATGCGCAGGAATATGGATCACCCACGAGATCTCGAAATGAGTAATCGGCACTCATTTTTCCCGTCACCGCACCTCAGGGGCCTGCGGCGGCAGGGACGCGGCGAGGGCGAACAGGGCGAGAAATCGGCCAAGGAACAGACGCAGGGCCATCCGAGCGTCCGGGCGGCATGCCCGCCCGCACGGTCGACACCGCTACGGCCGTCCTCACCGCCGCACATGACGGCTCGCTCGTCGGCTGTGCGGCCCTGGGCCGCGACGTCACGACGCGTCGAGATGTGACCCCGCCCGCTTGCCGCACCCCAGCGGGGCCGTCGTCCTGCACCGCGGCCGAACTGCCGGCGAAGACGACCAGGCGCAGAACGAGGAATCGCCCGATTCCGGCGAGGCCGGAAGCGCCGAGGTAGACGGCCTGTTGACTCAGCATGCCGGCCGACGGCTGCAGCAGGTGCAGGAGGAACGTCGCCGCACAGGTCATCACGTAGGCGGCCGAGGCCGACCCGGCGGACTGCCAGTGCTGGCGCCATCCGGCATGCCTACCGGCCTGGAAGGTGAAACGTGCGTGCAGTTCTGTACACAGGAGGGTTGAAGCTGCGGTGACCAGCGCGTTCGCCATCACCCATGGCATCAGTGCGGCCATCAGTGCCACGGCCGGGCCGGAAGCGAGACCGACGCCCCCGCCGCACAGGACGAACCGGGCGAAGGTGGCGAGCGGGCCGGGCCGGCACCCCCCGTCCGCACCGGCCCCCGGCCGGCCCCTGCGCTGCACCTTGGACGCCGCACCGGACTTCGAGGGGAGCAGCAGTTTCATAGCGGTCGCCTTCCGGTCCAGGGGCCGTCGGCCTCGGTGCGATGAGGTGCGAGACAGGAGGCCCACAAGCGTTGGCCACCATGCGTTGACAGGATGCCAGCCCCTGGACACGAAAGTCAACGCTGGTTGGCCTACAGTTGTTGGCATGATGTCGGAGGCCGGAGGCACCACTGCCCGCCCGCGCTTCCACCGCGCCGGATCACCCCTTTGAAGCCGACCGCAGGCGCTACTCAGCCCGGCTGCGAGCGCACCGGCATCCGCGCCGGCGCCGGCCGGCACCCCTCGGCCTCGCTCCGGTTGCCGGTGACGACCTTGTCGGGATCCGGGCGCGCGTTCCCTCTCCCGGGCAGTCACCCGCCCACGGCGAAATCGCGTCGCTCGCCGACGGGCCGGCGTTGCCCGTCACAGCGACCAGAAGGGTGCCCGGCTGCCGCTCAGCGAGTGCCGCGGCGGTGCCGGCGAACGGGATGCCGTGCCCGCCTAGCTGATTGTTTCAGAATGAGGTTCGGAGTCGTCTCAAGCAGATGATGCTGCAGGCGAGTTGGAGCAGTCCGAGGTGGAGGTCGGCGCGTATCTCGTAGCGGATCCGGAGTCGTTTGAACTGGTGGAGCCAGGCGGTTGGCATCGGTGATGCACAAGATCAAGAAACTGACGGGGCGAAGTACGACGTCGCTCTCGTTGGAGCAGGTGCTGCGGTCGGTTAATCCGTCCTTCGGGGCTGGGCTGCCTATTTCCGCTACGGCGCATCGAAGAGAACGTTCTCCTACCTCGACTGGTACGCGTGGTGGAGACTGCTTCTCCTCGACTGGTACGCGTGGTGGAGACTGCTTCTCTGGATCCGCTACAAGCACCCACACCTGACCTGGAAACAGTTGCGGCGCCGCTACTACGGGGCGGACCGCATCACCGAGGGCGGCGGATGCTCGGCCAACGGGTACGTCCGGTTCGGCGGGCGGGGACGGGAAAACCGACACCGAAAACGGTGCACGGCATCCTGTCCCCGACCCAACACATGGAACTTGACCGCCGCGGCGCCGAGCTCCTCTTCCAGGTGCTGAGGGAACGTGAGGAGAAGAACAGCGTCACCATCGCGCCCAACGAGCCCTTCGGCAAAGCGCACACGTTCCGGCGAACCTGTGCCAGGCGGCGCCGAAACCAACCAGGTTCGACCAGGCTCAGGTGTTCTCCAGGAGGCGGCTCTTGTGCCAGGCCTCTCTGAGGGCTTCGAGTTCGAAGCGGGGAAAGTGCTCACCCCACTTGCCGCGATACCCGCTCTCCCCGTACGTCCGCGCGACCTCGTCGAAGCAGCGGACGACAGCGCGAGCCACGGTGCCGATGCTTTGTTGGCTCGACCAGATTTCGGTTCCGACGTTGTCGTGCTTGCTGCCGTCGGCCAGTTCCAGCACACGAAGCCACACGTCGGTGCCCTCGCGGTAGAGGATCCAGCGGAACGCGGTGGGTTCCGCCTCGAACTGCACGCGTGCCTCCGCTTCACCGGTGACGAGGCGGGCCACCGCCGTCAGTAGGTCCTCGGGGGCTGTGGAAATGTATGAGGCCGTGACCTCGGCTTCCGCCTGATGATCGGAGATGGTGCAGTCTGCCCATCCCCGCCCGCTGAGGGTCCAAACGAGCTGCATGTCAGCCGCGATGACCGGCTTCCTGGCCGAGGAAGTGCCGGACATCGGCTGCGAGAGCGGACATCTGCTCGCCGGCTTCCAGCCAGGTGGTGACGGATGCCTCCCAGCTGCCAACGGACATTCGCCACGGACGCAGGGTCCAGGTCAGCCCGACATGGCCGCCCGAGCGGAAGACCGCTCTGACCGTGAGATCGCGGTCGATGGTCTGCCAGACACGCTCTCCCTCCCAGCCCCGGAAGTCCTCGGAGAGCTTCTCCAGGAAAGGAGCCAGGTCGGCACTCCAGTTCCAAGCTGCCACGCCGTCCAGGCGAGCGTTCAGACCGGCCGCGCAGGCCTCGATGGCGTAGTGCACGCAGTCTTCGTCCTCATCGAAGAGGTCGCAGAACTTCACGGAGACGGCCCGGTCGTCCTGGCAGCGGACGGTCAATTCGGCTGGTTCGTCGGGGACGGCATCTCGGGAGCTCATCCCAGGAACAGTAAGTCAAGGAGGTGCCTGTCGTCACTGTGATTGCAGGTCAGGCAGGCGGCCGGGGTCGACGTGGTCAGCGAGATAGATCATGGTGGCCTCGGGGTCCATGCCGAACGCTGCGGCGACGAGCTTGGGGTCCATGGTGTTGACCAGGTCGAGCAATCGAGTACAGCGGATCATGCGCGGTGGGAAGCCGCAGGCGTCGAGGACGTGACTGACATAGGCGGTGGATGCCGGACCTTGGGCGGACTTCGTCTGGCGGGTGACCATCACATGCGGGTTGTCCGTCCGCTGGTCTTCGCGGTGGGCCAGGCAGCGTTCCACTGCTGCCCAAGACGGCGGATCCAAAGGAACCGGATGTGGGCGGTGTCCGAGCCGGGCGGTCCGGGCACGAACGTCGAGGTCATCGGCCTGCAGCATCTTGACCTCGCGGCTTGAAGCACCGTGTAACAAGGCGAGCATGCCCAGCAAGGCTTCGTGCGGGTGGACGGCCGGATCCGTTGTCCAGCGGCGGAACAGCACACGTTGCTCGTCAAGTGTCAGCGTCGCACCGGTGAAGCCGCTCGGTCCTCGGGCGGTCAGACCGCGGGCGGGATCGACGAGGATGATCTTCTGGGATCGCGCGAAGCGGAAGAACTGTCCGAGCACCACCAGTCGACGCTTCCGGGCCTTCGGCGAGGTGGCCAGGAAGGCTTCGAGATCGTGCACGTCGGTCAGTGCCCAGTCCTGCTTCCCGCGCTCACCGGCGAGGAACAGGGCGAGGTCACGGACGATGGCCAGTGCGGCCTCGATGGTGGCATTGGTGCGGGGCAGCGTTCCGGCACGCCGGGACCGCTCGCGTGAGCGGATCATGAAGTCGGAGAAGGACTCTACCGAAGGTCGCAGGGGCTCTGGGACCGCGACAACCCGGCGTTGCCGGCGGCCCGCCGCGAGCCGCTCGGCCTGGTCGGTGGCCATGGCCAGACCGTGACTGGTGAAGAAGGTTTCCAGGGCACGAGCGAGGGGGCCCATCGAGCGGCCCGGGCGGCGGGAGCGTTCGAGTACGGACTGGGGGAGACTGGGCTGGCCGTCCCGGAGAAGCCGTCCGAGGGAAGTGATCATCGTGCAGGCTCGGCCGACGGAGTACTTGGCGGCGAGATCTGTCGTGAAGTCCTGCAGCCAGTCGGGGGGATTGTCGAGTTCGGCGATGAGGTGCTCGGCCCGGATGAAGGGGCGGTCGGGGTGGCGCTGCCAGCAGGCCGTGCACAGTCCCAGGCCTGCGTGCTTCCGTACTCTGCCGCATTGTTCACAGGTACGGGGTGGCTGTTTGGTCTGCCGGGGACGCGAGCAGTGCCCGCACCAGCCGGTGTCCTCGCGTAGATATCCGGGCCGGCTGCAGCGAGGGCATGCCGCCTTGGCGGCGTCGCGCTGGGACTCCCGCAGGCAAGTGCGGCAGAGAGCCGAGGATTTACTCCGTACCGGACTACCGCAAGCGGTGCATACGCGCGAGCAGGTGATGCACCGGCCGGTGTCCGCCTGGAGGACGCGCTGCTGGCCGCACCGGGGACAAGCGGCCCGGGTCGCGGCCTCCTTCTGTTGGGCGGTGCAGCGGCAGCAGTAGTGCCGGTCGATGAAGCCGACCGGGGCTCCGCAACCGGTGCAGTCGCTCTGCTTAACGCCCACGATGCCGCCCTCTCCAGGTCACAGCGGAGGCATCGAACGGCCCCGCGCGGAGACTGCCTTCGGCAGGTCGGCGACCGGCCGCGGTGGGGCTGCGGGACGTTCGACGGGGGTGGTATCGACCTCGAACAGGTCGTTGGGGGTGCATTCCAGCGCGGTGCACAACGCGATCAGCGTTGACATCTTCACCTGGGATGGCTCCTTGCTGAACAGCGCGGACACCGAGGCGGAGGACATTTGCAGCCCGGCGCGTTCGGCCAGCAGCCGCTGCAGCTGGGTGCCAGTCCAGACCTCGCGCTGGGCGGCGGCCATCCGCAGACGCCATCGGATCTTCATGCGGAGCTGTCCCCCTCGGCGGTGAGTTCGCCGAGCGTGGTGGTCACCGCGCGGCGATAGGCATCCTCGATGAACGTTGCGGAGGGACGGACGTATCTCATGGTCGAGCTGACCGTCCAGTGACCAAGGAGCTGCTGGATTGCCACCAGGTCCACACCGCGCTCATAGTTGTGGGTCGCGCAGGCCCTACGCAGGGCATGCGGACTGAACCGGTCGGTCGCCGGACGGCCTTCGAGTTCCATCAGATAGCGCAAACGGTTGCGGATCGTCCCACGGTGCAGACTCCCGCCGGACTCGTCCGCGAATAGCACCGGTGAGTCGGGGAACTTCCCGCGGACGTCGTCGAGGAACCAGCGCAGGACAAGGTCAAGCCCGTCCAGCATCGGCACCCAGCGCGGCCGCGGCCCGGAGGTACGGGCGCCTTTGCCGAACCGGACGTGGAGTTTCCCGAACGGTCCCCGCGTGAAGTGGAGGTCCGGGCGGTCCAGAAGCGACACCTCTTCCGAGCGCAGGCCGGCGTGATACAGGGTCCGGAACATCGCATAGTCCCGGGCGGCGGGCGCGTACTTGCGTGCGGTGGCGATCCGGGCCTTGAGGAAGTCGAAAAACTCCGCGACCCGTTCTGGGGTCGGTGGCGGCAACTGGGCCGGAGAGTCGTCGCCGACATGCCGGGACGCGTTGAACTCATCGACCGGACAGACCAGACGGACGCCGAAACCAGCCTCGATCTCGACGGCCTTGCGGACCTGAAGGAACCGGTGGAAGCCCTTGAAGATCTGCACGTACTCGCGCCGGGTCGAGGCGGCTCGCCCGGCAAGGGCCAGGTCGCCGACGACACGGTCGATGTCTTCGGGAGTGACGTCCCAGGCGGGCCGGCCCAGCGCGGTGAGCGTCCGTTCCAGCAGGCCGATGTCGTTCTCAACCGTCACCGGACTGAACCCACGGGCCCGCCATGAGGCGACGAACGCCTCAACGCAGTCGGCCTGGAACTCCCGCGGATCGACGGTCACCGGCTCCAGTAGGACGGCACCGCCCTGGACCACCCTCAACTGGGATGCCACCGGCACACCTTCCTCGAACCTGACCGTTCAAGGCGGCACCTGGAGAATCCGGGCACCACCACGAAGACCAACGAGGACAGCAGAAGAGGATACGGGCCGGTGGCAGCGGCGATCCACGAAAAGGAACATGTGCCAGCCCCAGATGGCTGGACCAAGACCCTCACCGACCCCCGGCTCTGCGCGGCCATCGTCGACCGCCTGACCTTCAACGGCACCATCATCGAAACCGGCACCGACTCCTACCACCTCGCCCAGACCCGCGCCCGTACTGGAACGCCCTCCGTAGCGTGACGGTTTATACGTGGCATCAAACGGAATTGAAGCGCTGAAAACCAATACTTTCATAGAGCTTCCAAGCCCGAGGATTGTTTTCAGTCACTGCTAGGTTCAGTCGCGCATGACCGTGAGCGGCCAAAGCGTTCATCGATGCCTTAATGAGGTTTCGGGCGAGCCCCCGCCCCGTATGGCTTGGCGCTGTAAATACGTAAGCCAGTAGCGGTTCCCCCTGCCAACCCGTCACCAATGTCACCGCGACTGGCTCGTTACGTTCGCTCGCAACAAAGCTCGCCTCTGGTATCAGCTGCCCATACTCTCCACGGAAAACCCGACCAATCTCTTCGACAGCGGACGTAATTGTCTGCCCGGCGTCCGCTTCGTCGGGGGTCCCGCGATAAGCCGCCAGCATCAGTTCACCCAGGGCGGCAATGTCCGTGGACAGCGGGTTTGTGAATTCATGATTCGGTAGGCGCTCGGCCGTTCTAGATATATTTGCGATCATCCGGAATCGAGTTGACTCTGCGCTCGTCATATCACTCATTCATTTACACTCTTCTACGATGTGGGCAAATTCGAGTTTACCTTATAGTCGAACCACTGCGGGTCTAGTGCATATCGGCTCAAAAATTATCCGGCAGCCGCTCCGACCCGTACTGGTCTGACTGGCGTGTGAGATAGGACCTCCCAGCTCGCTGATTTCAGGCTGCGGAGACAGTGTGGCTTGTGCCACACGCGCTTACCGGCATTGTCGGAACTCGTGAACATTCGGGGGCAGTCTTGCCCTTGCCCGCCGTCCGAACTGGTCGACAAACGCTGTCCTCAGAAGTGAACGTAGCTAGGCGACCGGCGGCGTCCCGGATTGCGCCGGCCCCGCCCCGGCTCTCTCATTCATCGGCGGATCGGGCCGGACGGAGAAGTGCACCAAGTCCTGGAGCCAGGAGGCCGACGATCTGCTCGGAGTCCATGACGGCGAGCGGGTTCAGCCTGAGAACGTAACGGCTGAAGATCAGTCCGAGAGTTGTCATCAGCACGGCCCCAGCTCGTTCCGCGGCGTCGGTCCCGCCGATGCGTTCCGCCAGCCGGGCGGTCAGTTCCCGCTCGACGTACTCGCGGAACGCACGCAGGAGCGCCGGGTCCCGCTGGGCCTGGGTGACCAGCAGCGTCAGCGAACCACCGAATTCCGGATCGTCCCATACGGCCAGGACAGCCCGGATGATCTGCTGAGGCATCTGCTCGGGATCACCCTCGAGCACGCGGGCCATCACCTGGCCCGGGCTGATCCCGAGCGCCATCGCCCCACCGAACAACCCTTGCTTGGAGCCGAAGTGATAGCTGATCAGGGCCGGGTCCACGTCGGCTGCCGACGCCACGGCTCGCATCGTCGTCGCGTTGTAGCCGCGCCGCAGAAACGCCGCCTTCGCCGCCGCCAGAATCCTCTCCTTGGCGTCGGAGCCTCCACGCGGACGTCCACGAGATTTATTCATCACCATTGAATATCATGCGACGGACACCCTCGCGCGGCGCCGCAGGTGCTCACACAACCCAGGTCACGCCTCACCGGCGCCCAGCGGGCGGCCGGGGGCGACGGCCGCGGCGGTGAGCGCCGCTGCCGCCGCCCTGCGGGCTCAGCGGGTGATGTCGACAAAGGCCATGGGCCGGTCGGCGACGGTGTGGAACGCGGCCTCGTTGCGGCCCCACCAGTGACCCGTCGGCTTGCCGGTGACCGCGTCGGCCTGGATGAAGACCGTTCCCCGGCCGGCGCCGCTCCATTCCTTCGTGGCAAGCCCCGGAGAGCCCTCGACCCGGCTGTCGCGGAACGCCCAGTGCGGCGACGTCCTGGATGAGAAGGCGACGCCGTGCGGGGCGGAGGTGCTGTCGGAGACCCTGACCGCGTACTCCTGGGTGGCGCTGTTGCCGTCGCGCTCGAACGGTGTCACGGACTGCACGACCATCATGTGCCCGGTAGCGCCCCCGTCCGAGCTGTCCAGGTACTTCACCGCGATGACGGAACCCGCATGCAGGTCGCTGACCCGCTGTGCGGAGGGGCGGCTGACGTGATCGCTCATGTCATCGAGCGCACCGCCGGCGGAGGTGTCGGTGAAGGCGTCGTAGTACTGCTCCGAGGTAGGGCTGCGGAAGCCGATACCGGCGGTGAACCACGCGTCGGTGGCCCAGGAGTAGGCATGTTTCATCGAGGCGGTGAGGAACTGCGCGCACTTGGCCTCGACCTGATAGGAGCTGGGATTCCCGGGCGTGCCCCAGACGACCGTGGCGGTGGCGGAGTCCGCGTGGTCGAGAGCACCGGGGTAGAAGTTCTCCGGGTCCTGTCCTGGCCAGCCGAGTGTCGCGAGTTGGTCGATGATCTCGTTCTCGGCGGCCACCAGGGGGGCGCCGTCTTCGGTTCCGGCTGCCTGCGCCGTCGCCGGCATGACCGCCAGGAGAACGGCTGTCGACACTGCGCACAGGGGGCCTATGAGCTTGTTCATCGTGCTGGTCTTCCTCTTTCTGTGGTGCTGTTCTGCCGTGGCGGAGTCGGTTACTGCCTGCAGGGCGGGGGGCGAGCGGCACAGCCGGATGTCGTGCAGTGCTGCGGGCGGGATCAGCCGTCGCACGGCGCCGTGCCACGGGAACCGGCCGCCCTGCCGTCTCAGCGACCCGCCGGCATCACCGGGAGCGGCCGGAGTCCGGGCCCCGCACTGAGGGGCGTTCCAGGTCGGCCGCCCTCCCCCACCGCGAACTTGCCCGCCTTTGGCACCGCTGCGGTTGCTCGGGCAGGCAGAGTCAGTCAACCGTGAGCCGGGGAAGCGGAGATGAGTAATCTCTGCCCATCCGGGCGGCCGGGGGCAGGCCATACGTCTCACCGGAGGCGCTGGCTCTGATCTCAGACCTCCGAGGCACCGGGTCGATCTGAAACGTAGATCTCGTGGTCCTTCAGCGTGATTGCGCCGGGTCCGAGGTGGCCGCGGCCACGCTGTGCCGATCGCGTCCGGCAGCGACGTGTCAGGGAGCTCGCCGCTGATCTGGGACCGTCTCGAAGACGCTCAGGAGCCGGAGCGGGCCGCCGAGCAACCCCGCGCTCTTGTAGACGCATCACGCGGCTACGCACGCAGGAAAGGTCAGCGAGGCTGCGCAGGAGGAACGCTTCCTGTTCGGCGGCCGCAGCGCTCCGGCGTGGAGCGGCCGTGCACCGTCCTCGCCGTCTCTTGCTTGATTTCGTGCTGTTGGCACAGAAAATGCGGCCCCACCGTGCAGCTGATGCCGGACCCGCCACCCGGATACGCAGGTGCACGCCACGGACGGCACCCGGTGGCGCCCAGATCACCGCCGAAGTACGGGAGATGGGCAAGTGTGTCAGCGACGAACGGGCGGCCGGTCATGCGCTGGGCCGGCCTGACAGGACTGGACTGCGCAGGAAGCGCCGTCCCACCATGAAGGCCGCCGCACAGACTGGCGACCTGACCGCTCGCGGTTTCAGCCCCGCGGCGGTGGACACGAGGTGGCCGACGGCACCGCCTGGGGCTCCGACCGGTTGCGTCGTCTGATCTGCCTGTTCAATGGGCGGATGCCTGCGGTTCGAGCATGCTCCGGACGGCGGGCGTGTAGGCGGCGACGATCTCTTCAGGCGTCATGCGCACCACGGCTGGGATGCGCAGCAGATAGCGGGTGAGGGCGAGGCCGAGCAACTGGGCGGAGACCAGGCCGACGTTGTCTTTGGTGGCTGGGCCGAGGGCCGGGGAGACCTGGGCTGCGAAGATCTCCCGCATGCGGCGTGCCGCCTGGTCGTTGGTGACGGCGGAGCGCAGAAGCAGCAGGAGCGCGTCGTCGGCGCCCTCGTGCTCCCAGCGGTGCAGGAAGTGCCGCACGAGGGCTTCGGCCCGTTCCTCTGCCGGGATGGCGGACAGGTCGGGAAGGTGCAGGTCGATGTCGAGGGCGGCGTCGAAGAGCTGGGCTTTGCTGCCGTAGTAGCGCATGACCATGGAGGGGTCGATGTCCGCGTCGGCCGCGACGGCCCGGATTGTCGTGCGTTCGAAGCCCTGAGCGGCAAAGCGCTGGCGGGCGGCGTCGAGGATCGCTGTCCGGGTGCGGTCGGAGCGTCGAGGGCCGGGGGGTGCTTCTGCGTTGTCTGCTGTCATGCCAACAAATGTAGGCCATCGCTCGTTGACTTTCCATCCCCATGAGTGCGTTAATGTCAACGCAGGTTGGCCAACATGCGTTGGCATCCGGTGACTTTCGTGGTGCTGCCCGTCCCGCCCGGGGCGGGCAGCACGGACGGCAGCGGTCGACACCGGCCTCCCATCACTTTGCGCTAGCGCGCTATAACCCTGCGCTGCCTGCTGGACGCCGCGCCTCCAGGGCGGCTGCATCCGCCATCGGATCCGTCCATCGCACCAGCGCACCTCTGTCCAGCGGGAAAGGACGCCTCTCATGAACCGAGGCCTCACAGAACAAGGTCACAAAGTGGTGCGTCACGGCGCGGTACTGGCCGTCACATGCCTGGCTCTGGCAGCCGTCGTCTCGGCCATGGCATCGCTGAACGTGGCCCTGCCAGACATCGCCCGGGAGACCCACGCAAGCCAGACGCAGCTGTCGTGGATCATCGACGCCTACAGCCTGGTCTTTGCCGCCCTTCTGCTGCTGGCGGCGACTCTGGGCGACCGGTTCGGCCGACGCCGGGCCCTGCTGGGCGGCCTCGCTCTGTTCGCGGCCGGATCGGTCGCGGCCGCGTTCTCCTCGGAACCCGGGGTTCTCATAGCCCTGCGAGCTCTGCTGGGGGTGGCGGCCGCCTTTGTCATGCCCGCCACGCTCTCGACCATTACCAGCACCTTTCCCCGCGAACAAAGGACGCGTGCTGTCAGCATCTGGGCGGCCGTCGCGGGAGCGAGCGCCATCCTGGGCCTGGTGACTTCCGGCGCCGTGCTCGAAGCATGGTCCTGGCGGTCTGTCTTCTGGGTGAACGTCGTTCTGGCGGTCGTGGCGTTCATCGGCACTTACGTCTTCGTGCCGGAGTCGGCCGAGGCAACGAAGCAGCGCGTCGACACCGTCGGCGCCACGCTTACCGTCGTCGGCCTGGGAATCCTGGTCTACTCGGTCATCCAGGCGCCCGAGCACGGCTGGGGAAGCACCCGCACCCTGGCCGGCATCACCGTGGGACTCTTCGTGCTCGCCGGTTTCATCGTCTGGGAGCTGCGCCACCCCTACCCTCTGCTGGATCCCCGGCTCTTCCGCAACAAGACGTTCGCAGCCGGGACTTTGTCGATCACCTTGCAGTTCTTCGCGTTCTTCGGGTTCATCTTCGTCGTCATGCAGTACCTGCAGCTCGTGCGAGGCGACAGTGCGCTGATCGCCGCCCTGAGCGTGCTGCCCATGCCCGCCGCCATGATCCCGAGCGCCCGGCTGTCCCCGAAGCTGGCAGCACGCGTCGGCGCCCGCCGTCCCTGGATCGCAGGGCTGATCGCCGTCGCCGTCGGTCTGAGCGTGCTCGCCGAGCTCGACAAGACGAGCTCCTACTGGCTCATCGTGACGGGGCTCATTCCCCTGGGCGCCGGCATGGGGCTGGCCATGACGCCCGCCACCGCGGCCATCACCGACGCGTTGCCCTCCCGCCTGCAAAACGTGGGCTCTGCGGTGAACGACCTGTCCCGTGAACTGGGCGGCGCCCTGGGAATCGCCGTACTCGGCAGTGCGCTGAACGCCGGCTACCGCAACACTCTCGACACCGAGGGGCTCCCGGCTCACGTGGCCGAGGCAGCTCGCTCCTCCCTCGCCGCAGCCAACATCGTCGGCGCCAAGACAGGTGACGCCGCCCTGGTCAATCAGGCCCGCGACGCCTTCGCCTCCGGTCTGCACCTCGCTCTCGTCACCGGCGCGGGAGCAGCCGTCCTGGGTGCGGCATCGGTCGCCTTCCTTCTGCGGCGCTCCCCCGGCACCCGTGACAGTGCCGACGCTCTCGACGGCATCGCCACGGAGGAATGACCGGCTCCCGCCCTCCTCCCCCGCGCTGCCTGTGCCCCGCCTCGTGCCGGCACGGGCAGCGTCGTGCTTGGCCAAGGCCGTGAGGCCGGGAGGGTGCACTGCGGATTCTGCGCGTCGTGGTCCCGTCACGACTGATCGCACCTGCGGCAGCTGTGGGACGCGCTGACGCGATCCGTACGTCTTCGCCGTCGGGGTCGACGACCTACACAACCTCGCAGAACCGGCGCGACTGCGCTGACAGGCACCCTCTCCAATTCAGGAGCCCAGCGAGCCTGGCCCCGCCCGCCGCACTACTACTGCAACGCTTCCAGGATTCGCGCCTTCGCCGGCACCGAAATCGCCGGCCTGCCACTGAAGCCAGTTGACTGGCGCACCAGCGTTTGGAGGCCATGCTCACCCCGGTCAGCGTGTCCCGGTCCGACGAGAGCGCCTCGCGGTCCCGGTCACTGGCCTCGCACCCTTCCATGGAGCGGTGCGGTATACGAACCCGGATTTTGTTGACGTTGCAACCGTCCATGCGCTTGCGTGGGGGAGGACGCCGACTCCGTTGCGTGGATCTCCGGAGGAAACGAGGTGGTCCCATGAACGTATCCCCCCTGACCGTCTTCCAGCACACCACTCCTGCCGGTGTGCACGTCCTGGCCTTGAGCGGGGAGATCGACTACAGCAGCGTGTCCTTCGTGGGCTGGGCGTTCGACAGCGGCGCAGGCGACCGATGCGCGCCGTGCACGGTCATCGACTTCGAACACGTCACGTTCATGGACTGCAGCGGCATCTCCTTCCTCGTCTACGCTCACCGTGCCGCGCAGGAGACCAACGGCTGGCTTCGCCTGGCCCGCGTTCCCCAGCGCGTGCAGCGGCTCTTGTACATCGTCGGCCTGGGCGACCTCTTGCCGATGTATGCCACGCTCCAGGCTGCTCTCCCCTCCCCCTGAAGAGGCCGACCGAAGCCGCCAACAGCACGAGTCTCAGGCATCCGCCACGTACGCCGGCCGGACAGGCCCTGCGAACCACCGTCCCGGCTCAAGGGAAGAAAGGCATCCGCTGGAGAGGACGCCCGGTACTCGAGACCGCGGCCTGACCCGTCCTACACATGCGACACACCGCACACATCTCCCGGATCACCGCCTCGGGCGGCGGCCATCGCTGTCGAGAGCTTCGGTGAGTTCGGCGTGCAGCTGGCTACGGGTGCGCACCAGAATCCGCCCGAGCATGTTCTTGCCGTTCCCGGTCCTGCCGCGACCCCAGTAGTGATCGGTGGTGGTGTCCTCGACGATCTCTTCGTCACCGGTGGACAGCAGAATGTCACGGATATCGGCATGCGCGCGGAACTTGGTTCCCACCGCACGGCGCATCACCTCATCCTTGACCCGCTCCCAGTCCCTCCGCAGAGGTTTACACGAGTCACGGCCCAGCTCCGCTGCGCGCAGCGGCGTGCGAGCACGCCGGATGAGATCCGCGTGACGAGTGCCCTTGAATTTCTGCGCCTGGAAGTAGTGCTCCGATGTTGGCCACCAGACCCCGTCGAGGTCGAAGCCGTGATCGGAGAAGTTCGAGAAGCATCCATAAGGGACTTCGTCGGCACCATAGAAGTAAATCGTCATGGGAACCTCACGGGTGTTACGGAAACCCGCACCGTGTCAGGCATGCCCCAGCCCCGCAACCAGTTTTCCTCGCCAGGCCCGGCCTTTCAACGCACCAACGACCCGGTGAACCTTCCCGGTCCAGAGCACTAGCGGAGGGCAGAGCTGGCCACGTCGACGCCGGACGGGTAGACAAGCATGCGAAGCCTCGAGTAGAGACGGTTCTCTTGGCGGAAAACCCAACTACCAGGGGCTCCATCCGCCCGTCAGGCCAACTGCCCAGCCGACGCCATTGGAAAGGGCTCAATGCGTCCCAGCTCGGTTCGGGCGAGACTCCTCCTCGTCGCTTCATACCTGGCGGTTCGGAGCAGCTCCGTGCGTTCCTCCTCGCCGGTCCCTCCCCACACACCCGACGTCTGTGCGGTGCCGAGGGCGTAGGACAGACACTCGCCCCTCACCGGGCAGCGGGCGCAGACGCGTTTGGCGGCGGTGGCCTCCCGCAGCGCCGGCCCGGTGGTGCCCACGGGGAAGAACAGTTCGGGGTCCTCGCCCACGCAGGCGGCAGCGCGCAACCACTCCATCTCATTCCACGGCACTGCTTTGCCTTCTTTGCTGTAGAACGTGATTTTTCGTCATCCGAAGTTCCCCAGCTATATCTGGAGGCCGACCTTACCCATTTCTCGCTGAGTGTCTGCCCAGTCGCCCGTCGCTGCCGACCACTCCCCTGAATTCGTCGCCGCTGAAGGTAGACCCCCTGGATGTCCTTGGCCAGTGCTTTCCGAGTGCCTGCCGGTTCCGAGCACCATGGTTTTGGTGGGGAGGCTGTCGGGAGTGGGCCCTTTAGCTCTCCGGGGGTCCGCCACCGCAGCTCGCACATGCCAGACGCCGAAGGACACCTTCACACGCTCCGGTGCCCGTGGCCCCTAGAGGAGTGAGGTGGACCTCGGGGTCTGCAACGACTACGCACCAGGCCCGGGTTGCGGGATTCCGGATGCGGCGGCCGCTGGAACCTGCCTGATCATCGCCGCGTCCTACCCGGCTCCGGCCCGCACGCCCGCCAAGCTCGTCCGCGGCCTGCGGCCTGCGGAGGACGCGCCGCGGACGTGCCGCGCCTGCTCCTTCGCGACGGCCCGCACCGGCCGGCACGACGGCGTGTACGGCGCTTCAGCTGAGAGGAAGGGTGGTGTCGCGCAGCGTGGTCAGGGCCGGGGCGTACATGCGGGCCTTGATGGTGCCGAGGGTGGCCCCCGCTCTGCTCGCCTGTGACTGGGCCAGTGCGATGGCCGCCGTGCGCACGTCGTCCTCGGCGACTGCTCGGTCGACGATGCCGGCGGCCACCGCGTCGGGTCCGCCGTAGCGGTGCGCGGTGAGCATGGCCCGGTGCGCGGTGTGCGGGCCCAGCCGGGCCTGGATGAGTGCGGACATGCCAGGGGTGAAGGGGATGTCGATGTCTGCCTCGGGCAGGCACCAGTACCCGCGGTCTGCGCGCATGATGCGGAAGTCGTGAGCGAGGGAGAACATCGCTCCGGCCGCGAAGGCATGTCCCTGCAGAGCCGCAACGGTGATCATCGGCAGGGACAGCATGCGCGCGAAGAGCTCCTGGACGCGGACGACGTAGTCGGGGTGCTCGTCCAGGTGGGCCAGCAGCCAGTCCAGGTCCAGGCCGTTGGAGTAGAACTTTCCCGTCGCGGTGGTCACCAGGGCGCGCGGGCCGCTCTCTTTCTCGACCTTGTCCAGTGCAGTGGCGAGGGAGGCGAGCCAGTCGGGGTGGAAGCGGTTCTCGCCGTCTCCGAGGTCGAGAACGAAAACGTCGTCGTGACGATCGAGCGTGGGCATCTGACTCCTTCAAGTGAGGCGGGATCGGGTGTAGAGGGGCGAAGGTCGTCGAGGCGCTTTACCGGTTGCCCAGGCGTGAGGCGCGCAGCGAGGCTCGGGCGCGCCTGCTGTCACGACGCCCTCGCGGCGCAGGTGTGGCCGTCTGCTCACCTTCACGTCCTTCACGGACGTTTCCTCGGCCAGCTGCGTGCGTATGGCGCTGGTGGAGGCCAGGAACCCGAGCCGGGTGCCCCGGTTGCCTTCTGCGACCGGTCTTGGCCTGCGGGGTGTTGGCGCAGAGGTGGTCCTCCGCCCAGACGGTCAGGGATGCCAGGGGGATGAGGAGGGCCTTGCCGTGGGGGGAGAGCGCGTAGCGGGAACGTGATGGCGTGTCCGGCGCGGCGGTTCGGGTCACGAGGCCGAGGGTGGTGAGTTCGCGCAGGCGCCGGGTGAGCACGCCTTCGCTGAGGCCGGGGAGGCGCTCGCACACCTGGGCGACGTCGGCCGGACCCCTGGCGAGGGCCGTGATGATCAGCCCGGTCCCGCGTCTGCCCAGCAGGGAGAAGGCCCGGGTGAGGGGCACCAGGGGTTCGGGCAGGTGCGGAGGGTGGGGCTGGTGCGGCAGCGTCATGGCCGGGTCCTTCCTGGTACGGCGCGGGGCGGCGGGGTGCGGCCCTCGCGCCGTCGTGGTGGCTGTCGGGCGGTCGGCCGTGGCTACGCGGTCGACTTGGCCGTGTCGCGGTGTGTGCCGCTGTTCGGCGTCTCTGCCTGCTCCGTGCCGGGCTTGCCGGGACGGCGCAGCAGGAGGGTGACGACGACGGCGGCCAGGACGGTGGTCGCGGCGCCGCCGATGAGAGAGAGCTGCATGCCGGAGGCGAAGGCGTCGCGGGCCTCGTCGATCAGTGCCGGGTTGCCCGTGGCGTGGCCGATGTGGTTGGCGGCGGCGAGGGAGGAGCGGGCTGCTTCCGCGACCGGGGCGGGGAGGCCGCCGGTGTCGAGGGAGTCACGGTACTGGGCGCTCATGAGGCTGCCGAGGACGGCGATGCCCAGGGCGCCGCCGAGTTCGCGGGAGAGGTCGTTCACGGCGGATCCCACGTTCTGCAGACGGGGCGGCAGGGCGTCGGTGATGGCCGCGGTGGCCGGCGTCGTGGCCAGGCCCATGCCCGCACCGAGCGGCAGGAGACCGCCGACGACCAGCCAGTACGAGCTGCCGGCGTCGAGCTGGGCCAGCACGACCAGGCCGGTGGTGACCAGGACGAGGCCGACGGTCCAGGGGGCTCGCATGCCTCGCCGGGCGACCAGGAGCGGGCTGAGGCGGGCGCTGGGGATCATCGCCGCGGACATCGGCAGCACGCTCACCGCGGCCATCAGTGCGCTGTCGCCGCGCACCAGCTGGAGGTACTGCATGGTGACGAAGATGAACCCGAAGAACGCGAAGAACTGCAAAGTGGTCGAGATCGACCCGGCCGCGAACAGCTTGTTGCGGAACAGCCGCGGATCGAGCAGGGGGTGCGGGTGCCTGAGCTCCCAGGCGACGAAGGCGACCAGGACGGCGAGCCCGATGGCCATGCCTGCCAGGGTGCGCGTGCTGCCCCAGCCGTGCTCGGGCGCCTCGATGACCGAGTAGACCAGCACGCCCAGTCCCGCCACGGTGAGAGCCGCCCCGGTCACATCGATGCGCTGCCTGCCCGGCTGCGCGGACTCCGGCACGAAGAGGTAGGTGCCGATGAACGCCACCGCGGCCATGACGGCGTTCAGCCAGAACACCGATCGCCACGACCACGCCTCGAGCAGTATTCCGGAGGCGAGCAGTCCCAGCGCGGCGCTGGCGCCCGCGACCCCCGCCCAGATGCTGATGGCACGCGCCTGCTGGGCTCGGGGAAACGTGCTGGTGATCGTGGACAGCGTGGCGGGCATGACGAACGCGGCTGCCACGCCCAGCACCGCACGAAGGGCGATCAGGACGCCCGGCTCGGCCGTGAAGGTCGCGGCGAGTGATATTCCACCGAACACTGCGACGCCGCCGAGCAGTGCCTTGCGACGGCCGAAGCGGTCGCCGAGGGTCGCGGCGAACAGCAGGAACGAAGCGAAGATCAGACTGTAGGAATCGATGATCCACGACAGCTGGGTCTGGTTGGCGTGCGTCTCGCGGGCGACGTCGGGCAACGCCACGCTCAGCGAAGCCATCGCAGAGACGACGGTCGCCAGTGCCAGGCAGGTGACGGCCAGAACGGCACCGGGGCGCAAGGTGCGCACCGGTCCGCCGGCCTGGTCAGAAATGCCGGTCATGGGGGAACCTCCTTTGGATGAAACCTGGTGAGCAGCGACGGTGCACTTGGCCCCACCGCTCTTCGCAGTAGTCAGCCGGCGACGACGTCGTCGAGGCTGCGGCGCGGGCTGAGGCCCGGCGTGCGCTCGGGGTGACCGATACGGAAGGACAGCAGGCCGCTCGAGGCGGGGCGGCCGAGCAGGGCGGCCCAGCGTGCGGAGAAGACATCGGGGTTGCCGACCGCTTTGTCGCGGTCGATGCGTTCGGTGATCTGGTTCATGTGGTGCAGGCCCAGGCCGAGTGCGGTGGCGGTGAGGTGCATCCGGGCCAGCAGCCGTCCGCCGTTGACCTGGGCGCTTCGGTCGGTGACGTCGTCGACGGTGATGACGCCGTAGGCGGCGGCGGTCGCGGTGTGCACCTCGCGGGTGGCCTTGACCCAGTAGGCGTCGCCGTCCGTGCGGGACTGCGCCGGGAGGAGTTTCGCGGCGAACAGGGCCAGGTCGCCGAGGCCCTGAGCGTCGAGGGTGAGCCCGTCGCGGTACTTGTCGATGCTGCCGCGCGCGCTGCGGAACCAGCTGAAGGCTTCCGTCGACTGGGCGGTGTCTGCGGTGATCGCCTCGGTGGCCTCGACGTAGAGCCGGCCCAGCTGCTTGCGCGTCGTCGGTTCGGTGATCCACAGCACATTCGCTCCGTCGATGCGGGAACTCTGTTCGGTGAAGCCGCTCAGGTCGACGGGTGCGGATGTGTACGGGCCGCGGTTGGTGTGCCGGTGCGGGATCGCGGCGGCGAGGTCACGGTCCTGCCTGGTGCGGTCCTTCCTGAGGGCGATGCGCGCGACGTGGTCCGAGGCCGGGCCGTGCGGGAAGAGGGTGACCTGCGACGTCGCGCCGGCCGCTCCGGCGGCGATCACCATGTTCTCGACGGCGCAGCCGAGGCCGGCGAAGTGTTCGCGGCCGCTCACGTCGTTGAGCGGCATCCTCCTGCTGGGGTCGGAGTGGACGTCGATGGTGTCGCCGTCGACGATCATTCGCCAGGGCTGGGTGTTGTGCGGGTTGCAGGCGAGGACGCCGGCGGCGACCACCCGCTCGATGCCTGTCATCGAGCTCCAGTCGTGCCAGAGGTCGTACGGATCGCCGGATCCGGCGCTGAAGGCGCCGTTGGTGACGGCCCGGACTCCGCCGACGCCTACGCCCAGTGCCGCCATCGAGCCGAGGCCGAGGCCGGCCAGCTTCAGCCCGTCCCTGCGGGTCAGGGCTATTTCCGGGTGATCCTGTGTGGCAGTGTTCGTGGCCATTGCGTCTCTCCTGTCGCGCGGCCGCGGTCGTGGCAGGAGATTCGCGTGGGACAGGGTGCTCGCGCACCACCCCGCCACAAGATGTACCCGGGGTGGTGGAGCTGGCAGAATCGGCGTCGGGTTGCGGTGCTGGGCGCCGCAGGTCGGGAGCGTCGTGACGTCGAAGATATCTACGCGGCCACTGCTCACGGTGAAACAGGTGGTCCCGCCGGCCCGGGCCGGCGCGGTCCCGCGCGAACGCCTGCAGCGGCAGTTGCGTCTGGCCGAGACCCGGCTGACCGTGGTGGTGGCGCCCGCCGGCTGGGGCAAGACGAGTCTGCTGAGCGGCTGGGCGGCGGATCCCGAAGAGAAGCGCCGCATCGCATGGGTCTCGCTCGACGAGAGCGACGACGAGCCCGTGCGGTTCTGGAGTTATGTCCTCACCGCGCTGCGCGGCGCCGGCGGGGTGGTCAGCGCAGGTCCGCTTCAGGCGTTGGACGCGGCCGGCGTCCCCCCGATCGACCTTGCTCTGCCGATGCTGCTGAACGAGCTGGCCGCGTCCGCGGTACCGCATGTACTGGTGCTCGACGACTACCATCTGCTCGCCGATCCGCGGATCCACGAGGCGCTCGAGTACCTCGTGACGTACCTGCCCGCCTCGTTGCGGGTGGTGATCGCCGCACGTACGGATCCGCCGCTGCCGATCGCGCGGCTTCGGGCCCGTGGCGACCTGACGGAGTTGCGGGCGGCACAGCTGCGGTTCTCGCCCGGCGAGGCGGCTGCCCTGTTGTCGGCGGTGTCGGGGCACGACCTCGACGGCGCGGCCGCAGCCGGCGTGTGGGAGCGGACGGAGGGGTGGGCTGCCGGGCTGCAGCTGGCTGCCCTCGCGCTGCGCGCGGACCCGGCGAAGGCGCCCGCCGGTGATCGGCATCTGCTGGATTATTTTGCGGCCGAGGTGCTGCCCGCTCTCGAGCCCAGGCAGCGTGACCTGCTCGTGCGGGCCGCGCCGCTCGAACGGCTCTCGGGTGCGCTGTGTGACGCTGCGCTGCAGGTGACGGGTTCGGCCGCAGTGCTGGCCGATCTGGTCAGGGCGGATCTTTTCGTGGCCGCGCTGGACGACGAACAGCGGTGGTACCGGTGCCATCGTCTGCTGCGGGATGTTCTGGCAGGCGAGACGACGACGGACCCGAAGGAGGTTCTCGGCCATGCCGCGGACTGGTTCGCGGCACAGGACCGGATCGACGACGCAGTACGCCACCTGCTGCGGGCCCACCGCGATGATGCCGCCGCCGAGCTGATGCTGCGCAACGCGGACACGTGGTTCTTTCCCCGCGGCGAGGCGGCGACGTTCCTGGAGTTCGGGGAGGAGTTGTCCGGCCGGGTGGTGGGCCCGGCCCTGGCGTTCTCGCTGGCCTACTCGGCAGCGCTCTGCGGCGATCAGGCGGGCGTGAACCGCTGGCTGGACGTCTGTGAGGCGAGTGATAGCTCCGCCGTGGTCCCCGGTTGGCACAACTTCCGCAGTGCCGTGCGCTGCGTGCGTGCGGGCTACGGCATGCCAGATTCCGAGGCCGCGCGATCCGTCGTCATGGTGCAGCAGGCGCTGCGCGAGGAAACCGAGGGGGGCGGCGCTGGGGATCCGACCGTGCGGGCGGCGCTCGGGGCCATGCTGGGCCGTGACGGCCGCTTCGACGAGGCGGCAACCCTGCTGCTCGACCTGTGGTCGTCGCCGCGCGACCGCAAGGCGTGGCCGCCGACGCTCGTTCTTCAGGCCGCCGGCACTCTGATGATCAGTCTTGTCGAAGCCGGCCGCGGCGAGGAGTGCGATCGGGTCATGGGCGAGGCCGGCCCGCTCGCCGACGCCGTCGAGCGCATGGGCCGGGAGGCGAGCATGCCAGGGGTGGCCTCGTTGCGCATCGCCCAGGCCAGGCGCAACTACCAGAACGCCCGCATGGAGGCGGCCGCCGTCCTGCTGCGGCGGGTCGTCCCCCTCGCAGAACTGCACCCGCGGCCGACGGTGCGCTTCCTCGGGCTGGTGTACCTGGCCGACGCCGAACTCGCCTGCGGTGAGCGGTCGGCGGCCCGTGCGGCGCTGTCGCGGGCCCGTGAGGTGGTGGACGAGGAGCCGGTGAGCGCCTACGCGCGGCGGCGGCTGGAGGAGACCGAGGCACGGCTGGGCCGGGCCGGCGCCCGCACCGCCGTGCGCTCGGGTGCTCTTGTGGAGGAGCTCACCGACAGGGAGCTGTCGATCCTGCGGGCTCTGCAAGGGCCGGCGACCCAGCGTGAGATCGGCGCGGAGCTGTTCTTGTCGATCAACACGGTCAAGGCGTACAACAAGAGCCTCTACCGCAAGCTCGGCGTCGCGTCCCGGCACGACGCCGTCGCAGCTGCGCGCGATCTTGGCCTGATCTGAGGCCACCCGGGGTGCTCTTTTCGAGCGGGTGGTGCGCGGGCACCCGGGCCACGGGTTTTCTGGACGGTATGACCCGTACCCGTTTCGAGCTGACGCTGCGCGGACCGATCGCCCGCTCCCTGCTGGACGTGATCTCGACGCGGTTCGACCACGTGTCCACGCCCGGCACGGACGGCACCGTGCTGGTCGCCGAAGCCATGGACCAGGCATCGGTCCGCGCTCTGCTGAACCTGCTCTGGGATGCCGGCCACGAGGTGCTGACGTTTGAGGAGGTGACGGTCTGAGACGTCCCGCGGCGAACCTGCCGCGGCGGGAGTCCCACGACGACATATCTCCAGGCGGCATCCGGGTGAGGGGATCTTCGCCGACCCGAACTGCGGTGGGGCACAACTGGCTTCCCGCTGTCCGTCGGTGCCGCCACGGGCTGGCGCGCAAGCGCGATGGCCGTTCGGTCCGGCGCACGTTCCTTCTTCCTTCCTGTTCGGTGTGCCGGGCAGGCCGGTTCCCCCTGCACGGCGGCGAGGAGGGCGATGCCTAGCGGTAGTTGAGCTCGGCGAGCTCGGTGGCGAGCTTCTTGGGCATCGGGGTATGTGCCAGCAGAGGCAGTGCGAGGTTGCGGACACTGCGGGCCACGGAGCTGCGCGTGGTGGCCACGCGGGTCATGCGGTGGGTGAAGGCGACCACGCGCTCGGCCACGGGGCGGCGTTGCGCCTCGTAGCCGTCGAGCCGGCCGGTGGCGAACGCCCGCCCCAGGGTGTAGCCGTCCTGGATGCCGGTGTTCATCCCCTGACCGCCGGCGGGGCTGTGCACATGGGCCGCGTCGCCGGCCAGCAGCAGACGGCCGGCGCGGTAGTGGTCGGCTACCCGGTGGTGCACCCGGAACCGTGACGACCACGCCATACCGGTGACCTTCGCCTGGCCGGGGGCGCGCTCGTCGAGCAGCTTCTGGACGAAGTCGAGGTCCGGGGAGGCGGGCGCGTCGTCCACGGTGGCGACGACCCGGTAGTGGCCGCCGGGAAGCGGGGCGACGACGGCGAGCCCCAAGGTGCCGAAGGTCAGCGAGACCTCGTCCGGCCCGGGGACCCAGTCCATCACCACGTCGGCGAGCACGAAGGACTCGGCGTAGGCGTTGCCGGTGAAACCGATGCCCGCCGCCTCACGCACGGTGCTGTGCATGCCGTCGGCGCCGACGGCGTGGGCGGCGCGCAGCGTCTCGCCCGTGGTCATGGTGAGCGTCACGCCCTCCTCGTCCTGGACGACGGAGGCGACCTCGTAGGGGCGGTGCACGTCGGCGCCGAGCGCCCGCAGCCGGTCCAGCAGCACGCTCTCGGTCTCGTACTGCGGAACCATCAGCGTGTACGGATGGGGCGTGGGCAGCGTGTCGAACGGCACCGTCAGCAGCCGGCGCGCGCCGTCGCGGACGGCGAACCGGGTGACCTTGACGCCTCGCGCGATCAGCTCCTCGGAGGCACCGAGCTCGTCCAGGACCTCCAGCGTGCGGGCATGCACCACGGCGGCGCGCGAGGTGTTGGCACCCTCCGCCAGCTTGTCCAGGACAACGAAGTCGATGCCCGCGGCAGCGAGCGTGACGGCGAGTGCGAGACCGGCCGGTCCGGCGCCGACAACGGCGACTTCGGTGCGGGCGGGAAGTGCGGTGGCGTTCATGGCGGAGCCTTCCGTTTCTGATCCGGGAAGCAGGTCAACAGGCGTTGGCCGACGCTCGTTGACAGGATGCTCGAAATCCCAGCCAGAGTCAACACGCGTTGGCCCACAGTCGTTGGCGCGACGGGGCCGGGGGCTCGCCTTCCCTCTCGGCGGCGCCACCTGCCGTACTCACGACGGCCGTTGCGCCGCCGGGGCCCGGCCGGCGGCTTGAGCCCGCGGCACCGGACGTCTTCCGAGCGGCCCGACCGGGTGACCTGCGACATAGGCACCGTTTACTCACTCGCGTGGAAGCCGGGGCCGGAAGCATCGGTGCTGAGGGAATCCGCCCGGCCGGATGCTCATCCGGTCCGGAAAGCAAGCTGCTCAAGCGGCTGCGCGCCGCAGCAGGCCAACTCTGTTCCCTTCGCCCACCGAAGTCTCCGGGAGTTCCCGTGGCCGCCTACCTCGACAGACTCGCCCGCCTGGCGTTCCGCCGACGCCGGATCGTCGTTTTCCTCTGGCTGGCTCTTCTGGCCCTGGTGGGCCTGGGTGCAGCGACAGCGTCCACCGCCACGTCGTCGTCCTTCTCCCTGCCCGGCACGGAGTCACAAAGGGCCCTCGATCTGCTCGAGCAGCGCATGCCCGACGCTCATGCCGACGGCGCCACGGCCCGCGTCGTCCTGCGGGCCCCTGCCGACACCCAGATCACCGCAAGAGCGCAGCAGAGCGCGGTACAGGAGACGATCGAGGACCTGCGTGCCGGGTCTGCTCAGGTCGCCTCGGTGGCCGACCCGTACGAAACCGGAGCAGTCTCGAAAGACGGTTCGACCGCGTTCGTGACCGTCACCTACGACGCCACCGCACCGCAGATCACGGATGCCACCCGAGAGGCGCTCAACGAGGCCGGTGCGCGGGCGGAGCAGGACGGCATGCACGTCGAGATCGGCGGCGATGCCCTCGCCGTTTCGCCCGAACCGGGCGCGGGCGAAATCATCGGCGTCGTCATCGCCGGCGTCGTCCTCGCCCTCACCTTCGGCTCCCTGGTGGCGGCCGGTCTGCCGCTGATGACGGCCATCGTCGGCGTCGGGATCGGCATCTCCACCATCACGGCGCTGAGCAACGTGCTGGACCTGGGTTCCACCACCTCCACCCTGGCCATGATGATCGGGCTTGCCGTGGGAATCGACTACGCCCTGTTCATCGTCTCCCGGTACCGAGCAGAAACAGCCGAGGGCAAAGAAGGCGAGGAAGCCGTCGGCCACGCTGTCGGCACCGCGGGCTCCGCCGTCGTCTTCGCCGGTCTGACCGTGGTCATCGCCCTGGCCGGCCTGTCCGTGGTGGGCATCCCCGGGCTGACCAAAATGGGCCTGGCCGCCGCCGGCACCGTACTCATCGCCGTCCTGATCGCCCTGACCCTCATACCCGCACTCCTCGGATTCGCAGGAAAGCGGATCACCGGCCGCAAGAAGAGTCACAGGCCTCGAGCACGCCGTGAACGCAATGGAGGCACCCGCTGGGCACACTTCGTCCTGCGGCGCCCCCGGCACGTGCTCCTGCTGGGCGTGCTGGGGCTCGGGGCCATCGCCCTTCCCGCCTCGTCCCTGGAACTCGGCCTGCCCGACGACGGGGCGCAGCCCGCCAGCACCACCCAGCGCAAGGCATACGACCTGCTGTCCGACCGCTTCGGGCCCGGCGTCAACGGCCCGCTGCTGGTGGTCGTCGACGGAGACAAGACGGCAGCCGACCAGACGGTGACGACCCTCAAGAAGATCCCGGGCGCCGCGGTCATCACTGCACCCACGGCCAATGCCGCCGGAGACACATCTGTCATCACGGTCGTCCCCGCACACCGTCCTTCCTCCGAGTCCACCGAACATCTCGTCCAGGAGATCCGCAAAGAGACCGCAGACGACGTCCTGGTCACCGGGACCACGGCCCTCAACATCGACTTCTCGCAGAAGATGAACAGCGCGCTGATGCCCTACCTCGCACTGGTCGTAGGGCTGGCGTTCATCCTGCTCATGATCGTCTTCCGCTCGGTCCTCGTGCCCCTCAAGGCAGCCCTGGGCTTCCTTCTGTCGGTGACCGCCGCACTGGGCGCCGTCGTGGCCGTCTTCCAATGGGGATGGCTGGGCTCCCTCTTCGGAGTCGAGCAGACCGGGCCCATCGTCTCGATGATGCCGATCTTCATGGTGGGCGTCGTCTTCGGACTGGCCATGGACTACGAGGTCTTCCTGGTCACCCGGATGCGCGAGGCCTACGTACACGGCGAGCAGCCGCACACGGCGATCGTCACCGGCTTCAGGCACGGCGCGCGGGTGGTCACAGCTGCCGCCGTCATCATGATCGCTGTCTTCGCGGGCTTCATCGGCTCAGGTGAGCCCATGATCAAAATGATCGGTTTCGGACTGGCCATCGCGGTGTTCTTCGACGCCTTCGTCGTCCGCATGGCCATCGTTCCCGCAGTCCTGGCCCTGCTGGGCCAGAAAGCCTGGTGGCTGCCCCGTCGACTGGACGCGCTCCTGCCGGACATCGACATCGAGGGAGCAAAGCTCTCGAGCTCGTTCGCACCCCTCACGTCTTCCAGCCCTGACGCGACAGTCGACGAGCGCCCGGAAGTCGATCAACGCGTTGCTTTGTGAAGCCGAAGACTCACTCCGGCGTCGGCCATGACCAAGTGAACTGCTTTTCTTCTCGAATGGGGACCGACAGCCCTGCCGGCGCATGGCGAGAGAATGGATTCAAACGCGAGGCCGGCGAGCGTAAGTGATTACGGCCCATCCGGGCGGCGGTTGGAGTCACATTCATCCCGCCTGCGTTTCGTTCGTGGGCGGCGACGGGGGCGGACCGTCTTGTTTTCCCACTGCCGGACCTGGCGTCGGTTTCGTCCTTCAGCCTGTCGACGCCGCGAGGTCGGTCAGTCGCCTCAGGAGGTTCTCCACGGCATCGAGGAGCGGGTCGCCGCCTGTCCCGGTGTGACGGGTCAGGGCGATCTCGACCTCCGGGAGGGCGGGAAGCCCCTCGGCTGCCGTCCCCGGTTCCACGTTCGCCGGGAGCAGCGCGGTGGCGCCGAGGCCGGCACGCACGGCGGCTTGTACTGCGCCCAGAGCCGTGCTCTCGAACACGACGTCCCATCGGATCCCCGCGGCTTCCAGGGCGTCGAACACGGGAGCCCGCCAGCGGCACGGCTGGGAGAAGAGCACAAGTGGCAGTGGGTCCTGGCGCAGGTCCAAGGTCCGCGCAGCCGACCAGGCCAGTGGGAGGCGTGCCGTCCAGCGAGGCGCCTCGGCCAGGTAGAAGGGGTCGCACAGGGCGAGCTGGATCCGCCCCTCGGCGAGGGACTGCTTCATCAAGGGCCCGGGGCCTGTCACCAGTTCCAGCTTGGCGCCCGGGTGGAGGCCACTGAAATCGCTCAGCGCCTCGACCAGCGACGGCGTCACGAAGTCCTCCATCAACCCCACACCACAGTGTCCGGTGACAACCGGGCCGGCCGCCGCGAGCGCCTGCGCGGACATGGCGAGGATCCGCTCGGCGTAGGGCAGGAAGATCTCTCCGGACTTGGTCAGGGACACACCGGTCGTCCCGCGGTGCAGCAGCCGCCGGCCCACGGTGCGTTCGAGCCTGCGCAGCTGGTTGCTGAGAGCGGGCTGGCTGTGACCGAGGGCCGCGGCGGCCCGGCTGATGCTTCCGGACCGCACGGAGCTGACGAATGCGCGCAGCAGTGCCGTTTCGAGATCGGGGGCCATAACGACATGCTATGCCCCCTCTGTTCAGGGGGAGGGTTCCGCTCGTTTCAGCCCATCGGTAGCGTTGTTCTATGCACTACTTTCATGTCGATGTCTTCAGCGGAACGCCTTTCAGCGGGAACAGTCTTGCCGTTTTTCCCGGTGCAGCAGGCCTGAACGGATCCCAAATGCAGCGGATCACCGAGGAAATGCGTCACTTCGAATCCATCTTCCTGGATCAGAAGGATGAGGCGGGCGACGCATGGCGGGCACGGGTGTTCGATCTCAGTGAGGAGCTGGATTTCGCCGGGCATCCGGTCATCGGGGCGGCAAGCGTTCTGCATGCCGTGGCGGGCGGCGACACCAGCCGTACATGGTCACTCGAGCTGAAGGCGCGCACGGTGGAGGTCGTCACCGAGCGCCGTGCCCGCGGGAGATACGCGAGCGTTCTCGACCAGGGCCCTCCCCACTTCCTCGGACGGCCCGTGCTGAACGACCTGGCCTCCTGGTTCTGCCTGGACGAGGAGGACCTCCACGCCGAACTGCGTCCCGAGATCGTCTCGACCGGGCTGCGCTATCTGATCGTTCCCGTACGGACGGGAGCGCTGAAGCGGGCCAGGATCACGTCCGACATCACACAACCGCTGGCCCAGGTCGGAGCGCAGTTCGCCTACCTTCTGGACGCCGACGCCCTGGAAGGACGGCACTGGAACAACGACGGCGTCGTCGAGGACGTGGCCACCGGCAGCGCGGCAGGGTGTGTGGCCGCCTACCTCCGTCGGCACGAAAGGCTCGGGGACGGCGACCGACAGGTGCTGCGCCAGGGCCAGTTCTGCGGCCGCCCCAGCGAAATGACGATCAGCGCCCACGGCGGGCCACAGGACATCTCCTCCGTGCGAGTCGGCGGAGAGGTCGCCGTCGTCGCCCGAGGGCGCCTCGAAGGGCTGCCGCAGTGATCGGCGGGCCCGCCTACTTCGGGCCGCAGGAGATCCGCAGCACGGTCGGCTACCGGGACGTGCTGGAGCCCGTCGCTGCCGCCCTGCGTGACTACAGCCGAGGGCTCGGGGACTCACCGGCCGCCGTGTTCGCTCCTGCCGGTCCCGACGGCGACGTCCACGTGAAGTCGGCGTGGCTGCCGGGCCGGCAGGTCTTCACCGTCAAGGTCGCCTCGTGGTTCCTCGAGCGTGCACGTCGCGCAGGAACACCCACGAGCGGCGTCATTGCCGTCTTCGACGCGGCGACCGGTGACCTGCGGGCACTCCTGGACGACGAGCACCACCTCTCGGACGTGCGGACGGCCGCCGCGGGAGCCCTCGCCGCGCGGATGATGGCGCGGCGCGACTCCCGCGTCCTGGGGGTCATCGGCACCGGCACTCAGGCCTACCTCCAGACGCTCGCCGTGGCCGACGAACTCCCGCTGCGCGACGTACGCGTGTGGGGACGGCGCGCGTCCCACGTCCAGTCGCTCGCCGCCGCGTTGCATGCCAGGCGGCCGGATCTGCGCGTCATCGGCGTGGACAGCGCCCACGCCGCGTTCGACGGCGCCGACGTAGTGGTGACCGCGACCTCCAGCACCGAACCACTGGTGCGCGCCTCATGGCTGACACCCGGAGTGCACATCAACGCGGTCGGCGCCGACGATCCGACGAAGGCGGAGCTGACCTCCGACAGCCTGAGACGGGCGGACCGGATCGTGGTCGACAGCCGTGAACTCACCGCCGTCCACGGCGATCTGTCACGGCTTGCGGAAGAGGACCGCCGGGTCGACGCGGAACTCGGTGAGGTCCTCGCCGGAACGGCACCCGGCCGCGAGAACGACGAGGAAATCACCATCTGCAAGCTCATCGGCCTCGGCGTCCAGGACCTGGCCGCCGCGGAGGTGGCTCTCGACATGCTCGGTGCACCCCGCCGTTCCCCACAGATTCCTGCGCACTCACGGGAGGTGCATCGGCAGACGGCGGAGGCGGGCACGCCAGCGGTCACCTGAAGTCCTGCCGGCGAACACAACGCGACCTCCTGGCCGGACTGGTGTCGCTGCGTGGCCGACGCCTCCCACGTCAAGACCCTGAGGGGGGACACACCGCCCACCCTTTCACCGACAACGCCGACCGGCTTGCAGCACGGCATGCCCTTGTCGCGCGCATTCATCGAGCGTTTTCAGCGCTGCCTCTTCAGGGTGAGGACGGCCCTGGCGATTGACGTCATTCGATTCGGGCTGCATCGCGATCTTCCGGTTCGTGTTCGCGCAGGGCCTTGAGCAGGCCCGGTGCCCGACCAGCGAGAAGGCTGATCACGGCGGTGGTGTAGGCATGGGCGGTACCCACCGAGATGCCGAAGCCGGCCGCGATCCGGGCCAGGGTGTCATGCTTGCGCAGGACACCAGAGCGACGAGCGCACGTTGGTGCGGCGGGAGCTTGCAGCGGCGGTCACCCTCGCGGGTGACGATGAGCATGGTGACCCACTCGACCAACGCGTGGGGCAGATCGAGTGCGGCAGGATAGATAACCAACGAGGCACCTGCGCTGACGAGTTGAGACTTCGAACACCTCCCTCGACGGCACCGGTGCCTCGTGCGTTGCGGCCCACCTCACCATCACCCCATCGGTGACCACTCTGAAAAAGCTCAGTAAGGGCTCGCAGAGGATTAACTTGCCTTAGATCCCGGCGTCAGCGGTTTCCTGCATCGGATGACGACCCTCCACGACAGTGGCCGGTCGCCGGCCGGCCATGCGGCATCCGAGACAGTGCGGGTGGCCGCCGCGCGCACTCAGATCGCGCACACGCCAGTCCCATTGGTCATCGGGACGAGGTCCGCTCGGCTTTCCCCATCCGGCCAGGTGGAGCACCCACGTGACGCCCGCAGCGAGTAGGACGGTCGCAGCCCCAGCGGCGATCACGAGGGCCGAGACGGCTATCACGCCGATGCCGGCGATCCCGAAGCCGGCCACGGCGATGAAGGTGCCGGTCCATCCCGCCACCGTGTGGCCCAGGTCCACATGGCCGTGCGCGCTCATCAGTCCTCCTAGGTCTCATGGCAATGAGCCGGTAGCCCATGCCCACGAGCAACGCTGGACCACTCGCGAGGCCACCGGATGAGTAAGAGGTACTCGTTTCTTCGCACGGGCCCCTTGTAGGCGACTGTGCAGGGACCTGAAGCAGGGAGCTGTCGACCAATGAGGTCTTTCAGAGGCCACCGATCGGGTCACGGCAACCTTGGCCACTACGCACAAGGCTCGTCGGGTGGGTCGCCATGCTCGTCGTCACCCGTGAAGGTGACCGACAGTGCAAGCTCCCACGGCACCAGCATGCTGTTGTCGCTCTGATGTACCTGCGCAAGCACGAGCTCCTCGCACAGATCGCCGCCGGGTTCGGCATCTCGGTCGGCACCGCGCATGCCTACACCACCGCGGTCATCGATCTCCTGGCCGCCCGCGCCCCGGTCTGCTGCGTACTCTGAGTGAGGCGCACCCAGCGTTCGTCCTGCTCGACGGCACCCTGGCCGAGTGCGACCGCCTCGATGAGGGCCGACTACTCGGCCAAGCACCGTCGGCATGGAGTGAACGTGCGGGTGATCACCGATCCCCACGGCCGACTGCTGTAGCCGTCCCCTCAGCCCTGCCGGGGCGCTGCCACAACCTCACCGCACACGTACCCACCGGATCATCAGGATCTGCGAGCGCCAACGGGTGCCGATCCTCGCCGATCGCGCTTGCATCGGCGCCGGCGCGTGGGTGACCACACCGGCCAGACGGCCTGCGAGAAGCGAACTGACGCTCACCCAACAGACCGTAAACCGGGCGCTGTCGAGGGTGCGAGCCCCGATCGAGGACGGAGTCGCCCGTCAGAAGTCCTGGCGTATCTTCCGGAGAGCACGGTGCAGCCCGAATCGACTGTCGTCAATCGCAGCAGCGGTCCTCACCCTGGAGCGGCAACGCTGAAAGACCTCATCTACGGAATCAGAACGATCTTCCCTGTGGTTCGACCCTCCTCGCCCAGGCGGTGGGCGTCGATCACCTGGTCAAGAGGAAACGTGCGATCGATGTGGACCGTGATCCGACCTTCTTCGGCGAGAGAAGCCAGGGTTTCCAGGTCGGCCCGATCAGGCTCCACCAGCATGAAGTCGGCTCGCAGACCGTTCTGCGCGGCCCATCGAACCGTGTCCGCATCGACGCCGTTGAGTGCGACGACTCGGCCACCGGGCACCAACACCTCAGCCAGGTCCCGGATCTGCCCGGCGATGGTAGCCAGAAGGACATCGACGTCTCGCACCTGCGAGCTCACTTCAGAGCTCCTGTAGTCGATGACCTCATCGGCGCCGAGGCCCCTGACGAAATCGTGCTTTGCTCCGCTGGCGGTCGCGATGACGTAGGCGCCGTGAGCCTTGGCGATCTGAACCGCGAGGTGGCCGACGCCTCCCGCCGCAGCCGGAATGAGTACCCGCTCTCCGACAGCGAGCCCAGCCACCGCCACCAGCGCCTGCCAAGCGGTAAGACCCGCTAGGGGAAGGCCCGCCGCTTGGACATGGCTCATGCCGGGCGGCTTGAGAACAAGGTGTCTCGACGGAGCGGTCACGAACTGCGCGTACGCTCCCGCCTCGGCCGGAAACCGTGGCATTCCGAAGACCTCGTCTCCGGGCCTGAAGCGCGTCACACCGGCCCCGACGCCCGCCACCACTCCTGAGACGTCCCAGCCGACCGAGAAGGGCGGTTCGCCCAGGCCTCCCCCGGTGCGCACCTTCCAGTCCACCGGATTCACGCCGGCGGCCTTCACCTCGACCAGGACCTCTGCCGGTCCAGGTTGCGGCACATCAACCTCGACGACCTCGAGAACATCCGGACCACCCAACCTGCTCTGCATTACTCGGCGCATGTATCCATCGATATCAGGCCGACACCGCGGACATGTGAGTAGCACATACTCAACATCCGCGCCGATCCCAGGAAGGACGCTCCCGTCGGGAGTGTCCAAGGACGCCAGACGCGGTGCATCTCCGCCGATGGAACCCGCTGTCCTGCGGGTTTACTTCCGGATGAACGGATGAACGGTGACTACTCAGGTGCAGTGAGGATCCCGACCACAGGAGGAGCGCGTTGGCCGAACAGGCCAGGGGCGCCGTCGAGCCGGGGCCGCCGGCGCGGCCGCATGAAGAAGGAACTCCCTCGTCCCGGACCAATACCGCCGGCCCGGCTCTGGTCAGCCCCCAGGAAGGCCACACGCTTGGCCTTGGCACCACCGCAGGACCGACTCCCCCGCAGCCAGGACCCGCCAGACCAGCGCATACCCTTCGCCTGAGCCCGACGCGCGAATTGCCCGTCTCCGATCTCATCCCAATCGAGTTGCTGCTCCGGCCCGGTCCAACCGCAGGAGCACACCGCGCGCAGTGCGGCCGCGCGCGGCCCGTGTCCCAGGCCGGCACCGTCATAGATGCTCCACTGCGACACCTTGTGCCCGTCGCCGGTGGGAGCTTGCAGCGGCGGTCACCGTCGCGGGTGACGATGAGCATCGTGACCCACTCGACCAGGGCATGGGGCAGGTCGAGTGCGGCAGAATACGGAACCAACGCGGCTCCTGTGCCTGTGGGTTGAGACTTCGAACACCTCCCCCAACGGCACGGGAGCCTCGTGCGTTGCGGGCCCCGATCCCGTCACCCGATCAGCGGCCACGCTGAAAGAGCTCACATTGCTTCGAATTGCGTCGAGAGAAAGACTAATGGCGATCGTATTGCATGGGCGAAAGGGCGCACGCGCTCCGGCGTGCGGTGTAGCTTCTACCCGTCAGTAGGGGCTTGAGCAAGGGTGGAAGTGTGGTTGCCTCTCCGCATACCGATAAGTTCGCCGCCTGTCTTCGCATGCTGAAGGAGCGCAGCGGCCGGGGGTACGACCGTCTCGGCAAGGAGGCGGGCGTCAGTGGTTCCAGTCTGCATCGGTACTGCTCGGGGCTCGGTGTTCCGACGGACTACCGGGTCGTGCACTCCTTCGCCAAGGTGTGCGGTGCCAGTGCGGAGGAGCTCCGCGACCTCCACCGGCTCTGGGCACTGGCGGACACCGAACGGGACGCACCCACCGGGACCGCCAAGGAGAGCCCCGCAGCGGAACCCGAGGCCGGAGCGGAGACGGTGGCACGATCGGACGCCGACGCGAGCCGGGAGGCCAGCCCGGCGGCAACCACGGCTGAGGCCGGGGCTGCGGAGCCCGGGCCCAGGCACGGCGTATCTCCCGTGGCGGCGGACGCGGGGGCGGACGACGTCGTCCCGCTGGAGATAGAGCTCGGGACGGCGGGGCGGCCTGGACGGTCCCGGATGCCCGAGAAGCTCTCTCCCCGTTTCGCGGTACTGGCGGCCGTGGTCGCGGTGCTGCTGGTGGCCGGTTTCGTGTGGCTGCCCGGCGGTCGTTCCGCCGACGGGTCACCGGCGGCGGACGACGGGCTGCTGTACTCCCCCGCATGCAGATCGGTGAGCATGGGCCAGCACGACGAGTGCGTGCGCGAGGTCCAGAGCCTGCTGGTGGCGGCGAAGGGCCGGCTCGCCGTCGACGGGGACTTCGGGCCGGAGACCCTGCGCAGGCTGACCGCCTTCCAGGTGTTGGCGGGCCTGCCGGCCAACAACGTGGTCGACGAGGACACCAAGAAGGCGCTCTACGCCCGGACGGTGAGCATGTCGACCTGGTCGCCGGTCAGAGTGGCGGAGCGGATCCGTCAGGTGTTCACCGAGGATCCCACGTCCGCAGTGGCCGTCGCCCGCTGCGCGTCCTTCCTGGACCCGTTGTGGGTCCTGCCCAACACCAACGGCAGCCGCAACTGGGGCGTCTTCCAGATCTCCGACGGCCGCCTGCGCGAGCTCGGCGGCACCCCGCTGCGGGCGTTCGACCCGGAGTGGAACATCAAGGCAGCCCACCGCCTGTGGAGTGCGCAGCACGACTTTCACGACTGGCCCTCCTGCGAGGCGGCGCTGAAGGACACGCCCAAGGCCTGAGGCGCGAAGCCCGGGTACCGCCGCCGCGATACCCGGGCTGCACGGTCGCGGCCGGGCCGCGACCGCGTCAGATCGTGCCGCTCTCCCACCACCAGTCGCGGCCCAGGTCGGCCCGGCTGTCGACGTGCTGGTGGTCGACGGTGTACCGCTCCAGGCCGGAGAACCCGCAGGTCTCCGCCTTCTGGTAGACGGTCTTCGTGGCGACGCCGGGCACGTCGAGGTCGGCCGCCGTGCCGTACAGGTGCATGCTGTCGCTGGCCCCTCCGATGTCGGCATTGTGCGCGATGCTGCGAAAGCCCGAGTTGACCGTGATCGGCTTGTCCCCGAGCTTCTTGCGCAGCGCCTCCAGCTTGTACATGCAGCGGCGGGCGTTCTCCTTGGTCTGCGCAGCGCTCAGCTTGCCGCCGTTGAAGGTGCCGCTCGACTGGTCCACGAACTCGCTCCAGTTGAAGTGGGCCGTGGAGCCGTCCGACTGCTCGAGCGCGTTGAGCTTCGCCTGGGTGTTGGGGCCGGCGACCCCGTCGTCGTCGAGGCCGTACGCGGCCTGGAACCGCTTGACGGCCGCGAGCGTGCCGGGGCCGAAGTCGCCGTCGAGGCCGACCCGGGTGTGGCTCGCGCTGTCGGCCGCCCAGCCGGATACCCGGATCTGCAGCTCGAGCACGTCGGCGCCGCTGTCGCCCTGCTTCATGGTGCGCGACCACGAATAGGCCTGCGCGGTACCGGAGAGCAGCAGCGGGCCCAACGCCAGGCCGGCGCCGACGGCCAGCGTGCCGCGCAGCATGCTGCGGCGGTCGAGCGGGTGGCCTGCGGCGGAGCGCCCGTCGGCAGAACGGAAGAGGAAGGTCATCGTCGTCCTTTCGGAACAGTCGGAACGGTGGTGCGAGAAGTACGGAAGGAGATCAGTAGGCGAGCTGGAAGTTCACGTTCTGCGCGTCGGTGTCGTAGGGGCCGACGCGCAGAACGAAGCGGGTACCGTCCTTGACGTCGGTGGCGACCGTCGCCCACGGGGTGCCGTGCAGGGAGTACGTGTTGTCGTGGTTGCACTTGTCGGTGTGTTCGACGAACACCACACAGGCGTAGAGGAATCCGCCATCGTCCGTGGTGAGCCGCATGTTGATGTCACCGCACCGCGAGGACGTGGTGAACGGCCCGTAGTCCTTGGGTCCCACCTGGTAGCGGTAGTTGAGGTTCTTCGCGCCGCCGTAGCAGCTGGTCGCCGCGGCCGAGGACTGTGCGGCGGCGGGCGCGGCACCCGCTGCCAGCAGTGCGGCCACGGTGACGAGAGCCGAGGCGAGCGCCCGGGTCTTGAGCATGGTGGTCTCCGTTCGGTGAAGTGGGCGGGAGGTCAGAAGGCGATCTGGAAGGTGGCGGAACTGCCTTCCAGGTCCACGCCGTTGGGCACGGTGAACTTCGTTCCGTTCAGGACGTCGGTGGCGATGGTCGTCCAGCTCCGGCCGATCTTGGTCCAGTAGTTACAGCCGCTGGCCCTCGCGAACTGCACGCAGGCCCAGCCGAAGTCGGCGTCGCCGCCGGTCATCCGCATGTTGATGTCCGTGCAGCGGCTCGTGGTCACGTACGGACCGAAGTCGCGGACCTCCCCGTAGTGGACCGTGACCGCTCCGCCGTAGCAGCTTGTGGCGGCGGTGGCGGCCGAGGCGGGCGCCGGGACGGTGAAGCCCAGGACGGCGAGCAGGGCGACGAGGGCCGCGCGGGAGAAGCGGTCGGTCATGGTGTTCCTCCTCGGTACGGTGATGGCCACGGCCGGGATCACCGGTTGGCCAGGCGGTCGAGGTCGGCCTGGGTGCCGTTGAACACGTCCCCGGTCGCCGGCGCCCGCAGGCCGGGGAAGAGCGCGGCGTCCGTGTACTGCCACATCGCCCAGGTCGTCGAGCCGTTCGGCAGCGGAGGCTGGGTGATCGACTGGCGGTAGTCCGCGAGCTGAAGCGGATACCGGGCGAAGGCGGTGGTCGACCCCATGCAGTCGTCCAGGAAGGACTTCTGGGTGTAGATCATCGGGACGCGGCCGAAGGCGTTCTCGACCCGGTCCAGCCAGGCCTTGGCGTCGGCCACCGTGCCGTAGGTGGGACAGCGTCCGCTGCCGTCGTCCATGCGCTCCAGGTCGAAGATGGGAGGCAGGTCGCCCGCGCGCTTGCCGGTGTAGCCGGTCGCCCGCACGGCGGCGATGAACCGGTCGGCCTGCGCGGCACCCGTGTCGGCGGCCGAGCCCGTGTAGAAGTGGTATGGCGCGACGGCCAGCCCCGCCGCCCGGGCCGCCTCCAGGTCGGTGGGGAGGTACTCGTCGGTGACGTTCATGCCCCGGGTGGCCTTGACCGTCGCGAACTCGACGCCCGAAGCACGGACGGCCTTCCAGTCGATCGGCGCACCGCCCGGGTGCTGGTACTTGGCCGTGTCCAGCCCGTCGATCGAGTGCCCGGCCGGGCGTGGCGGGGTGCAGTACGTGTCACGGCTGGACCACTCGACCAGCTTCGCCCACGTGTTCGGGCCCACCGTGCCGTCGGCGCTGAGGTTGGCGCAGTGCTGGAGCTCGATGACCCGGTCCTCGGTGCCGCCGCCGAAGTCGCCGTCGATCGTCAGCGGCGGATAGTGGTACGGCTCCATGGCGAGGTTGAGCCGGCACTGCACCTCCTTGACCTCGTCGCTCTTCGCCCCCTTCTTCAGGGTCGGGCGTGAGTCGGTGTGGCCGCACACGGTCGCCTGCGCCGTGCCCGCCGTGCCCGCCGTGCCCTGGGTCGCGCAGGTGTGCGGCTGGGCGGCCCAGGTGTTGAGCGCGACCCAGGTGTTCGGGCCGAGCACGCCGTCCGCGCTCAGCCCGGCGCACCGCTGGAACTCCCTGACGCGCGTCTCCGTTGCCGTACCGAACGTGCCGTCAGCCGCGATCGGCGCGTACCGGCTCGGCTTCGTCGCGAGGTCGAGCTCGCACTGCGCCTCGACCGTCGCGTCCCCCGTCGATCCCTGCTCCAGCGTGGGCTGTGCACTCGTGTGCCCGCAGACCGCGACCGCGGTGGCCGCGGCCTGTGCCGCCTGCATGGCCGTTTGCCCGTACAGGGGCAGGACCGCTGCCACGGCGAGGGTCAGACCCCGCAGAAGCGTCCTCTTTCCCATCTGGTGTTCCTCCTCTTGCTGGTGAGTCGCCAGGAGCCCTCCCGGCCCGAGTGATGCTGGCAGCGGACGTCCCGTCGTGGTCGCGTCCGGCCGAGATCGGGACGCCGGGACGCCGGCACGGCTGTGACCTGCGCGGACGGACCGGCGCTGGGACGGGCTCGGGACGCGGACACCGGGGCGGGTCCCGCGGCCGGATGTGGCGGCGGCCGAACGGGACGTACGGAGACGGCCGTTGGGAAGCCGGGAGAGGCCGGGCCGGGTCAAGGTGGCGCTCGTTGCCCTACCTTGAGCGTATGGCGCTGCATCACGACAGTGACCGTCCGTGGCGCGTGAGGGGCCAAGAATGGCCGGCGCCGCCCGGCGCCCCGGCAGCAGGCCATCGAGGCACTGCGTCAGCAGGTCCCTGCGTGCGTTCAACGCTGTACAACGCCCGCAAGACGAAGTACCCCTGCCGGTAATGCGCTCAGCGCGCGACAGATCCTGACATCGCCGTTGAGATCATGAAGGAGGCTGGCCTGAAACCGCTCGCCCCTTTCCTGGGAGTGTCAAAGTCGTCTGGAAGGCAGAGCACATCACCTGCGGCAAGCAGGTCGACGCCGTATTGGACAAGGTCATTGAGCGCCGCCGGGCTTCCTGCATCCACGTCCAACAGGACGTAGTCCGGATCGGCCTCGCGCCGGGCACGTAGCAGGCCGGGCGCGCGGTCGGCCAGCAGGTCGACGACGGCTGCCACGTAGGCGTGCGCGATGCCGACGGAGATGCCGAACCCGGCAGCGAGCTGGGCGAGGGTGTCGTGCGGGCGCAGGTACACCAGGCCGACCAGGGCACGCTGGTGCGGCGGGAGCTTGCAGCGGCGGCCACCCTCGCGGGTGACGATAAGCATCGTGACCCACTCGACCAAGGCGTGAGGCAGGTCGAGTGCGGCAGAATACCCAACCAACGCGGCTCCTGTGCGTGTGGGTTGAAGACTTCGAACACCTCCCCCAAGAGCAATAGTCAATATCTGTGGATCACGGCTGTCCGTTGAGGCCGAGCTTCCTCTTGCCGTAGGGGGAGAAGATCGACCCCCAGTTGGTCCAACCGGCGTGGACCTGGGCGATCTGGGAGGGCAGCGGCATGACCGGGAGCACGTTTCTGCCCTTGGCCCAGTTGGTGAGCAAGCCCTCGGTGGTGTCCACGGCAGAGACGACCATGGTGACCTTCACGTTGCCGTCGGCCCAGGTCTCCCACAACGCCCACCCTTCGGGGCGTGCTTCCACTCCCAGCCGAACACAGGCATGCGGGTAGGTCTCGTCGCTGCCGACGGGCATGGCCTCGGGGCGGATGATGGCCACGGCGGCGAGAGGAACCTGTGGGCGCTCTGCCTCCTCCTCCAGGCACCCGTCCAAAGAAAAGTGGTAGTGCAGCAGCGCCCGTCCCAAGGCGTTGACACTACGTTGGAGCGGCCCCTCAATTTCGGTGTCGCCGGCGTACCACTGCTCACCGGCGGCCGCGGAGACAACTGCCTTGGCGAGCCGTTCGATCTCCCGCAGATAGTCGAGTTCGGAGAGCTCTGGCCTGGTCATGGGGGCAGTGTCGCACCGCTGAGCCGGATCTGTGCACCTGGTTTCGCGTGGTCACGCGGCCTGCTCCTGGCGCTCGACCAGGACGCCGTTCTCGAACCGGGCCCCTGTGCGGACGAGTGCCACCAGGTGGGCACCGGTGATCGCCCGCCATCGGTCCTGGGCGGACTCGACCAGCTTGAACACCATCGCCAGGGCGGCGGCCGGGCTGCCGGCACCACGGGTGACCTTGGTGCGGAGCTTGACAGTGGAAAAGGTGGACTCGATTGGGTTGGTGGTCCGCAGGTGGATCCAGTGTTCGGCGGGGAAGTCGTAGAACGCCAGCAGTTCGTCCCGGTCGTCGGTGATCTTCGCGGCGGCCTTGGGCCACTTGGTGCTGTAGGTCCTCGCGAATGCTTCGATGGCCTTCTCGGCGTGGGCGCGGTCCTCGGCGTTGTAGATCTCCTGCATCGCCCTGGTCGCGCCGGGCTGGGCCGACTTCGGCAGGGCATTGGTGACATTCCGGGATTTGTGAACCCAGCACCTCTGATGCCGGGCTGCCGGGAACACTTCAGCCAGGGCCCGCCACAGTCCCATCGCACCATCGCCGACCACCAGCTCAGGGTCGCGCATGCCGCGTCGGCGGCAGTCCCGCAGCAGGTCCGCCCACGACTCCGTCGACTCCCGCAGCCCCTCCGCGAGCGCGATCAACTCCTTGGAGCCATCCACGCGGACGCCGAGCAGGACCAGCACGCACGAATGCGCCTGCCCGAGCCGGACCTTCGGATGCACCCCGTCGGCCCACACGTAAACGAAATCCCGGTCCGACAGGTCCCAGCTCTGGAACGCGGCATGATCCTCGCCCCACTGCTTCGTCAGCCGGGTCACGGTTGCGGCCGACAGGCCGGCGGCAGAGCCGAAGAACTGCTCCAGCGCCGGCACGAAGTCCCCCGACGACAGCCCGTGGAGGTAGAGCAGCGGCAGTACCTCGCTCACCTTGGGCGACTTGCGGCACCACGGCGCCAGGATCTTCGAGGAGAACCGCTTTCGCTCGCCGGTGGCCTCGTCGACGCGGCGGTCGTTCACCCGAGGCGCCGTGACCTCCACCGGGCCGGCCGCGGTGGTCACGGTCCGCGGCTTGTGACGGCCGTTGCGCACCACCGGGCGCCGCCCCCGCTCATCGGTCTCGGCCGCCAACTCGGCTATGTACTGGTTGACTTCCGCCTCCAGCGTGGCGGCCAGCATCCGCCGGGACGCCCTCGCGGACGATCTCGTCGATAAGGGAGCCGGACTCCGTCAAACCGTCGGCATTTACTACGCTGAGCACGGGCGTGCCTTCCCGACCCGCGCTGCGAACGCGGGCCTACTCGGTGACCATCACAGGATCATTCGGGAAGGGACGCCCTCCGTGCACCCTCCCGGAACCGATCCACAAGTCCTGAGCATTGCTCTAGACCAAGTTGACGCACCGGCTTGCCCCCTCGGGGTGATTACGCCGTAATCACCGCCCGACCCACGGAGGCTGACTGAACTACAGGACCTCCCGTGTTGTCCTGTCGCACTCAATCGAGTCGTTTTCTCAACGAACCGAGTCGTTCGGGCTTCTGTCTCAGCGAACCTAGTCGCGCAACTGAGTGCGCTGGGGGCGCGCTGGATGGCTGTGCCGACTGGGGTGGATCAGACGAGGCCCTGCGTCGAATTGTCGTACGTGGATGCGATGCACGGGCGACTACCGTTGCTGATCCCCACGGAGTCCCACCACACCGCCCCTCTTAAGCGATCTCGATGCTGAGTTGGGAGCCCAACTCCTCGAAGCCCAATGCGGCCGCAACACGCCGCTCCCCTGCCCTCGGAGTGGGGGAGCGGGCCGAGCGGGGGAGCGGGGGCGGGTACGCCGCCAGCGCGCGGCCGGACCGCGGGCTCAGACGAGGGCGGCGACGAGCAGGGTGAAGGCAGCGATGATGACGGCGACGCGGAGGTAGTGGAAGCGTTCCCAGCGCTGCAGCTGCTCCTGCCAGTCCTGGGGCCGGTTCTCGGGGGTCCATGTCTTGTTCCGGTTGTTGATCGGGACGAGCAGCAGGACCGACATGACCACGCTGAGGAGCAGCAGCGCGCCGGCGGTGACGACGAGGCCGGTGCCGCGGTGGTGCCATCCGGCGATGGCCCAGACCGCGACGAGGACGAGCGAGCCGATGTACCAGACCGGCATCACGGCGCCGAGCATCCGGCCCCCGTGGGCGTGGCCGAGTTGGCTGCTGTCCTCCGGGAGTGCGTTAAGGATCCGGTTCATGACGAAGGCGACGGCGAACTCCACCCCCACCATCAAGCCGACGACCACGGTGGTGACGACCTCAAGTGCGTTGAACATGACGGCCCCTCCTGACATATAGCATTGCTAGAAGATGAGGCAACGCTAGTACTATTGCCGCTTGATTGTCTAGCGATGCTAGGATCGAGCTATGTCGGTACAGGAACGCAAGGAGCGCGAACGGGTGGTCCGCGAGCGCCTCATCGTGGCGACGGCCCGCGAACTCGCTGAGCAGCAGGGCTGGGACGCGGTCACCACCCGCCGGCTCGCCGAGCGCATCGAATACAGCCAGCCCGTCCTCTACAGCCACTTCCGCGGCAAGCGCGAGATCATCGGCGCCGTCGCCCTGGAGGGCGCCACCGAGCTGGCCACGGCGGTGCGCACCGCGACCGCCGCCGCGGACAGCCCGCGCGCCCGGGTCTCCGCCCTCGCCCGCGCCTACCTCGACTTCGCCGCACGCAACCCGGCGGTCTACGACGCCATCTTCCAGCTCGACGGCGGTCTCCCGTACGCACAGGAGGACACCCCGGAACCTCTCAAGGACGCCTTCGCCGCCCTGCTGGAAAGCCTCGGTGAGGTGGCCGGGGACGGCGTCCACCGGGGCCTGTTCACCGAGGTGTTCTGGGCGGCCCTGCATGGACTGGCCACCCTGACCCGGGCGCGACGGCTCCCGCCGGAGGACACCGAGCGCAGGGTGCAGCTGGTGGTGGACCGGCTCGCCGTGGTCTGACGTAGCGCCCCAGTGAGCAGCCGGGGTCCCCGGACCCGCTGCCGCCCTCCTTCCCTACGAAGCCGAGGCCGCATCGACAAGGGAGACCCCACGAATGACCGCCGAGTAGCGGGCGAACTCAAGTGGTTACGGCCGGCACCGCCCGAACAGCACCGGTGTCCCGCCCACCGACCCGGGCGCCCTCCCCCTCGCGCGACTGCGCACCGCATGGCGCACCGCGTGGCAGGACGGCGGAGTCCTGCACCTCCACAGCGTCCCCGCCCCGGCGAGCGCCTCCGACGACACCCCCGCCAGCACAGTCATCCGCCCGAGCCAGCACTGATCCGGTCGCTCCGCCTGGTCCCCGCCCCTCCACGCGCGAGGCCGGGCGAGGACCGGACAGACCGTCCGGCCGCCTCGCCACGCGCCCGCCGACGAACGTGGCGGCGCAGGGTGCTTGCTGTCCACCGACCTCTGGAGGAACGCTCGTACGCATTCCCCGTTCCGCGCCGCCGGATCGGCCGGCCCCGCCCGCAGCGCCCCGGCCTCCGCTACCCGCAACGCCCGGCCCGGCTGCCCGGCGAAGTGCCATCGGCCGACCACAGCCGGTGGCGTTCATAGACCGTCTTCCACGGCCCGAACCTCTCGGGCAGATCCCGCCACTGCACCCCCGTTCGCACCCGGTGCAGGATCCCGTCGATCACCTGCCGGTGATCCCTCCACCGGCCACAACGCCCAGGGCTGACCGGTGGGAACGGCTCAAGCCGCTCCCACTCGGCGTCCGTCAAGTCACCCCGTCCCAGGGACAGACCAACGACCCGGCAAGAAGACAGCCACACCATCAGGCGGGCAGGTCCTAGTCCTGCGGAGGGAGCGCCGGCGTGTGCCACTCACCGCGTGACATGCAGGACCGCTTTTCCGGAGACACGGCGCCCGCGGAGGGCCTCGGCGGCCTCGGCGAAGTGGTCCCAGGATCCCTGCCAGCCGATTTCGACGGTGATGGCCCCCTCAGCGGCCAGCTCGGTGAGAATGGCCAGGTCCGCATCGGCGCCGCCCTCGATGACGAAGGATGTCAGCGACTTGGCCGGGCCGACGGTCGCATACGGGGGAAAGACCGCCGGCTCCCCGGATGTCCAGCCGACGCTCTGCACGCTGCCCCCGGGAGCGAGCAGGTTCCATGCCGCGACCAGCTGGGGGCCGCCGATGCTGTCGATGACCACGTCGACCGGTCGCTGGAGTCCCTCCAAACCGATCAGCACCTCGTCGGCGCCGGCCTCGACCAGCCCCTCCGCGCGGGCCGTCGAGCCCACGGACGCGATCACGTGGGCACCGGCACGCGCCGCCAACTGGACGGCGAACCGGCCGACTCCCCCGGAGGCACCGGTGACCAACACCCTCTTGTCCGGCCCGAGCCCGGCGGCCCGCAGCGAGCGCAGTGCGGCCACTCCGGCCACCGGTAGAGCAACCGCCTTCGCCAGGTCCAAGCCCTTCGGCACCTTCGCGAGCGCACCCACGTCGATCGCCACGCGCTCAGCGAATGCCCCCGAGGTCAGGGCTACCACCCGGGTGCCCACCGCCGGGCCGGTTCCGTCGGCGGCGGCCTGAACCACAACCCCGGCAGCGTCCGAACCGAGCACCGCACCCACAGGGACCCGACCGGAGCGGGCGTCGTTGAGGTCGCCGTAGTTCAATGAGGCATGGGAGACGTCCACCAGGACCTGACCCGGCCCGGGCACGGGGTCGGGAACCTCGGAGAGGCGCACAGCGGCGGATGCGGACGGATCGACGACGAGAGCACGAACAGACATGTTTTTCCCCTTGGTTCACGACTTGTAACAACAGTCATCATCGATAACCTTGCTGCTCATCGAAAGGAGGCACTTTCATGTCACGCAGTCACACCCGTGTTACCGATGCGCTGAAGGACGAAGCCTGCCCGGTCACCGAGGTGCTCGACCGCGTGGCGGGCAAGTGGAGCATCGGGATCCTGATCGCCGCCGCCCACGGCCCGGTCCGCTTCACCGAACTCGAACGCTCCATCAACGGCATCAGCCGGCGGATGCTCACCCTCAACCTGCGCAGGCTGGAGCGGGACGGGCTGCTCGTGCGCACCGTGTATCCGACCGTCCCGCCCAAGGTCGAGTACGGCCTCACGCCGATGGCCCGAGAACTTCATGCCTCACTGACCGGACTGGTGGGCTGGGCCGAGCGCCACCGGTCCGCCATCGCCGAGGCCCGCGCCGCCTACGACACTGCGGCGCAGCGGGGACCCGACGCCGACTGAAACGGGCCCGGACCGGCTCCCGGGCTCGACAGTGCTCACGCTCATCCGGCTCTTCGGTATCACCGAACAGACCGCCATGCGATACGCCGGCATCGCCTACCCGGAGCGAACCGCGAAACTGCCCAGGTAGCGGGCGGCCGCCGGGCCTCATGCCGCAGCGAAAGCCTGTGGTGGTGTGGCATCGGGTCCGGCATCATCCCTGTGTGACTGTGATGCAACCCGTTCTGGAGATCTTTGCCGCAGACGACTTCGCGCTCTGGCCGGTTGGCGAGCACGAGTCGTACGGCTACCTCGTACTGGACGGGGAGTTGACTGCGGCGGAGGTCGGCACGGCGGTTCTGCGGATCGCCGACTGCAACAACTTCGAGCCGGAGGAGGAGCACGGGCCGTGCCCGACCGACCCGCTCGGCGCATTCCTGCATGGGTTGCTCACCATGCCCAACATGTTCGTCGCCGGCGGGTTCCGGGTGACTGACATAGCCACCGACACCGTCTTCGTCGTGCCGGGCTGCTGCAACGGCCTGGAGACCTGGCGGGACTGGCGGGAGGTGCCAGACGGCACCGACTGCTCCTACTTCGGTCCCGACCCGTCCTCGGCGGCCGAACGTGTCGACGACAGTGTCCGGCTGACTCTCGACGCCGACGCGAAGGACCAAAGCCCGGTGATCGAACTGCCGGTGGACCAAGTGCGCGCGCTCGTCACCGGTGCCGAGGCGGACTTGCGGGACTTCCACAGCCTTGCCGGAACCTGGGCCGAACAACACCTGCCGACACGCGCCGCCGCCGTCACGGCCGCCTTGGCCCGGGCGCTGGACCTAGAGCTCACACAGTGACCAGCTTCCTGTCCCACCGGGCGCGTGTGCACGACGCCCAGCTCCCCTTGCACCGGCGGCACAGCGCGCTGCGCACATGTCTCACCGTTTTTGCTCCTTACGGCCTGCGGGCGACATACCACCACCTCACGCTCAGCGCCGCGATCCCCCGAAGGCTGGAGGCGGACCCGGACGCGCTGGCGCGGGCGGTGGAGGAACTGCACGAGGCGCGGGTGCTGTGGCTCGTGCGGGCAGAGGAGTACGCCGTGCAGCGGCGGGCGGAGAAGCAGGGCGGGCGGCGGGCTGTACCGAACCCTCGGCCGTGGTGGCTGCGGAGCTGGTGGGAGGGCCCGGAGCGTGCTTGGTTCGAAGATCCGTTTCGCCACCCGTCGCTGCGACTGTCCGAGTACGTCCGGCGGCAGAACGCGCTTCTGGACGGCGCCGATCTGCCCGGCTGCACGGCTTGCGGGGACGAGGGACCGCGAGTGCTGAGCTCTACCGGGCATGGCTGGGTCGAGCTGTGCCGTGGGTGCGCGTGGGTGCTGGCCCCATGTCCGTGCGGCCAGCGGCACCGGTTCGTACCGGAGACCCCATTCAGCTGGAACGGGATCTGGCAGCGGGCGCACATGAGCGATGACGGCATGCCGAACCCACACTGGCCTGCGGGACAGCCACTCGGATGCGGCTCGGCGAACGTGGGCTACGGCCCCTGCTAAGTCTCGATCTTCGACACGGAGAAGGTCTCCTACGATGCGCAGAGGCCGGACGAGGCCGCCGAGGAACTCGCCTCGGCGACCGTGGCGTGACCGCCATCGACTCGCCAGACTGATCGTTCTTTGCGAGAGGGCGCCTGCCGTGCGTGGCCAGGCGCCCTCCCGGCTTCACGGAGTGTGTGTGCCCGTCACCGTAACCTTCCGTTGCCTGCAACCTTGGGCGCTGCCTCCGCACGGGTACCAGGTCGACCGGTCTGCCGCTGAAGCGTCCGGCAAGGTGTACCGCGCGACGCTTCGTGCCCGGATCCCGCCGCGGCGGCGGGTGCGCGCCGCCGGGTCTATGCGGCCCAGGTGTGCTCCAGCACGGTGCGGAAGGTGGCGGGCTCCCGGCCGATCAGCTCGGCCAGGGTCGGGTCGACGGCGGTGAACTCGCCGTTGCGTGCCGCCGCGAAGATGCTCAGCATCAGGTCGGCGATCAGGGCGGGGGCGCCGTGCGCCAGGGCCTGTTCGCGGAAGGCGTCGTCGGGGAGGACGGTGCGGGTGAAGGGCCGCCCAGTGGCCTTGGCCGCTGTCTCGGCGACGGCGTCGAAGTCCAGCGCCGCCGGGCCGGTGAGCGGCGGGGTGGGCCCCTCGAAGCGGCCCTCGTCGGTGAGGATCGCCGCGGTGGCCTCGGCGAGATCGTCGTGGCCGGTCCAGGCGACGGGGCCGTCGGCGGGCAGGGCGATGTCGCCGGTGCGGCGGGCGGACTCCAGGAACTGCAGGGCGCTGGCGGCGTAGAAGCCGTTGCGCAACGCGGTCCAGGGCAGGCCGGTGGCGCGCAGCAGGTCCTCGGTCCGGGCGTGGTCACGGCATGCCTGGAAGCGGGAGTCATGGGCGGCGCCCATCTGGCTGGTGTACAGGATGCGGCCGGCTCCGGCCTTCACGGCGGCGTCGATCGCGGCACGGTGGCCGGTGACGCACTCCTCGCCCGTGCGGTCGAGGGAGACGAGCAGCAGCTGTTCGGCGCCCTCGAAGGCGTGGAGGAGCGAGGCGGGGTCGTCGAAGCTGCCGCGCCGGACGCGGACGCCGCGCTCGGCGAGGTCCCGGGCCTTGTGCGGGTCGCGGACACTGACGCCGACGCGGTCGGCGGGGAGACGCTCCAGGAGGCGGTCGACGGTGCGGCGGCCGAGCTTTCCGGTGGCTCCGGTCACGATGATCATGAGGATCTCCCAGCAATGGTTCCAGTGGAATCAGTCGCACGATAACACTGGAACTAACGGTGGAAGCAAACCCCGGATATCATCGATACATGCCGATCCGCGACACCCCCGACAGCCCCCGCCACCGCATCATCGAGGCGGCCGTCGAGCTACTGGAGAACGGCGGCCCCGACGCGCTGAGCACCCGCGCGGTCGCCGCCGCGGCCGGGATGCAGCCACCGGCCATCTACCGCCATTTCGGCGACAAGGAAGGGCTGCTGCACGCAGTCGCCGAGCACGGCTACGCGCAGTTCCTGGAGCGCAAGCACGCGCAGCTCGACCTCACGCCCGAGGATCCGGTGGAAGAGCTGCGCCGCGGCTGGGACATGGTGGTGGAGTTCGGAGTCTCGCGCCCCGAACTGTTCGCCCTGATGAACCGGGCCACCGGCTCGGGGACGGACGCGGCACACCGCGCGGGCCTGGAGATCCTCCGCGCCCGGGTGCGCCGGCTGGCGGCCTCGGGATGGCTGCGCGTCGACGAGGACCTGGCCGCCCAGATCATCCAGGCCACCGGCCAGGGCGGGGTCACCACATGGCACGCCACCCCCGCGGAACGCCGCAACCCGGCGCTGCTGACCATCCTTCGCGAGTCCATGGTCGCCGCCGTCACCCGCGCCGAACCGACGGTCCCCGCCGCGGAGTCCGGCCCCGCGCCGGCAGCCCGCGCGCTGCGCGCCGCCCTTCCCGACGACGCCGACGTGCTGAGCGAGGCCGAACAGCGCCTGCTGCGCGAGTGGCTCACCCGCCTGGCGGCGGACTACGGCACGCCGCAGGCCTGAACCTCCGCGCCACCACCGGAGCGACACGCCCTAGGCGTCTACGCCACCCGCGTCATCACCCCGCGCGGCTCCACAGCCGTATCGGGCCTTGAGCTGATGACGGCGCTGCGGCCACTGGGTGTCCGGCCACAACCCCGGCTCACTCGGCACCGAGCCGATGGACCCCGCACCGCCGGAAGCCACCCCCGAACACCCCGTCGTCAAGGACTCCACTTCCCGTCTGGCTGTAGTCCTCCAAGACCGTTCCATCAACTCCCGGCCCAGGAAGCTCACTTGGCTCGAGGAACCGATGACCCGCCACCCGTTACGACGTGGGCAAATCGACCAGGCACCCAGAAAGCATCGCTGAACGTAATTAGCTCAAAGCTCACAAACCATAAAAAACAATCTCAGAAGCTGTGCCATGTCCCTTGATCGGTGACCGTCCGTGACTGGTGAGCAAGTTCGTTCGCCAGGCTGCACAGCTGGCAGAGCGAACCGGGCCGCCTGCTCCGCAGGCGGTGGACATTCAGTCGTTGCCCTGGCCGCGCCCTGCGGTCCCCCTGGTCGAGGGAGGACCGCTCGGCGGACTCCAGGTCCGCAGTGCGACGAAGGGTCAGGAACAGCGGATCCGCTACCACCTGTACGGTTCCGCCTTTCGCTGTTCTACTTGCCCAATGCGCTGGCGAGACAACGGCAGTTCATGGTGGGTCGCAGGCATCGTGTTCGGGTTGGTTCTCGTGGGACTGGGCGCCTGGCGCATCGGGCCGGCGCACCACCGCGAGCACGAGCAACAGGTCGTGGCGGCGTGTATCGCCGAGCGTGGTGTCGAGCAGTGCCTGCCTGTGCGGACCGCCGCCATCACGAAAACAGACGAGCGGGATGACTGGGGCGGCCTGTCCGTGCTGTTCGTGTATCTCGACGGGGCCTCGGAGCCGACGTTCCAGATCGGGCCGAACTGGAGTGAGCGACACAGCTCGGAGGTCGTCGTCGCCGAATCGCAGGGCATTGTGTGGGCCTGGCAGGAGAGCGTGCACCACCGGTGGGAGGAACTGTACGAACCATGGCCGCTCTGGACACTCATCTATCTCGGACTGATCCTGGTCGGCGGCTGGTTCGTACTGCACTACGCGAACGTGCTGCTGATCGAGGGGCCCAGTCGGTACACCGAACTGGCCGAGCGGTTGGTCGCCACGTACACCGGGGTGAGCTTTGCGGGGATGGCGATCCTCTTCGGGTTCTCCCTCTCCTGGATCTTCGGGCTGGTGTCCATCCCCGCCGTGGCGGCGGCCGTCGCTGTCAACGGCGCGGACCACTGGCGCCATTGGCAAAGCGCCTGGCGCCGCGCCCGCCGTGTACCACGTTGACCGTACCCGCACCCGCGTCCGTGCAGGACGGCAGCCACTTCCGCCCGGCGCACGGCCGCGGCGGCCAGGCGTCAAGCTCACACGACCCCCCACACCATGAAGGGCCGGGAAACTCCCGGCCCTTCATGTCTCCTGACACGTCCGGAATGAGCCACGACTCACGGAGCATCACAAATTTCCGGGGTCTGGCACAGCTGCTGCCGCAGCTCGTCCTCGGGCTCGTCGGCGGCATCGCGGTGGTGGCTCTGCTCCTGTCCTGGCAGGTCCGGAAGATATCGCGCTCGCAGCGGCCCGGGCTGCGGGCCATGGAAGCCCTGGGGACGACCCTCCCGATCTATCTGCTCCTGTTCGCTACGACCTACCGCCTGATCGAGCACAACGCCTCCGACCGTTTCAGCGAGCCGCTGTCGCGGTCCGACGCGCTGTACTTCACCGTGACCGTGTTCAGCACGGTCGGTTTCGGCGACATCAGTCCGCGCAGCGAACCGGGGTTGCTGGTCACTGAGCAGATGACAGCCAACTTGCTGCTGGTCGGTGTCGCGGCCCGGTACGTTGTGGCAGCGGTCGGGCAGGCCAGAACGCAGCAGCAGGCCGCAGGCGAGGACCGGACGAAGGGACGCCGGACACGCGGTGACGGCCGCCTCGGTACGGACGGAACGCGACGGCGCCTCTCCGGTCTTCGCCTACGGCTTGGCCACCTCGTGAGTCCGCGGCGTTCCGCCCAGTTCCTTCTGCGGGGCCGGGACGGCGGGGTAGTCGGAACGAAGGAGACGTGGAAGAGGGGGGCGAGGTCGTGGGGGCTGCGGGTGGAAACGTATCGGCCGCACATGCTGCCACTGTGCCACCCGTGGCTGGGGGCCGTCACCGACCCTTCGGATCCGCTCGGCGCGCCGACCGGACTGGCAGGGGGTAGGTGTGGCGTGTGGTCCTGACTCCTCCGATTTGACCCGATGCTTGCCGAGGCCCGGCCTGCACTGCCGCCCGACGGCATGCTGCCCGGATCGCTGCACTACGAGCAGAAGCCGGACGGGTTCAGGACTATCGTCTTCGCGCGCGCCGACCTGGTTCGGGTGCAGTCTCGGCAGGGATCGGACCTGAGCCCCGCGTTTCCGGCGCTGACCCTGATCGCCCCAGACTGTCGCCATGATGCCCCCGGTAGCGCACCACATCTCGATCGGTAGGCCCGGCGAGGAGGAACTCTCGGGCTGCACCCGGCACGCGGCACCGTCGGGATGGTGCTGTACGGCTGGCGGCCTCGATCTACCCGAGGACATCAACGCCCGTGAGGCGACCCTCTTCCTGTGCTTCCTGTGCGGCTTCAGCCGCTCGGCCACCGCGGGGCGGTGTGCGGCCGGAAGCATGTGATGGTTCGCGCCGTCGAGGTGGAAAGGGAGCCCGGGGCGTGTCACCGGGGCACCGTGTCACCGGGTCCGGTGACACGGTGCGACCGCGTCTCGGCGAATAAACGATTGAAGCGGCAACCTTTTCGCTCTGGGTGGCCACTTGGGGGGTGTACCGACGAGGGCGAGCCGTGGTCAGCGGCGCTACGCCCTCTGTGTCAACACCCGATCGGAGCCCCACGTGTCACCAGACAACCCGAGATCCGCCGAGCAGCCGATGCCTCGGGGTCGCACGCCCCGCCGTAGCCGGATGCGCCGCCGCTTTGTCGCGGGGGCGGTGGCGGTGCTCGCCGCCTCGGTCGGCGTCGGCGCCCTGGCGCCCAGCGCGGGCGCAGCGCCGACCATCGGCATCCGTGTGGATGCCCGCACCTCCTTGGGCACGGTGCCCAGCAGTGGTGTCGGCCTCAACACGGGCTTCGGCGACGAGCACATGGGGGACGCCAAGGTGACATCGCTGATGAAGGCGGCGGGAGTTCGGCAGCTGCGCTATCCCGGTGGCTCCGGCGCGGACGACTACCACTGGAAGACCCATACCTCCGGCGACGGCAGCGGCTGGATCCCCTCCAACACCAACTTTGATCGCTTCATGGCCACCGCGAAGAAGGTCGGCGCCCAGCCGATCCTGACCGCGAACTACGGTTCCGGCACCCCCCAGGAGGCCGCCGACTGGGTCAAGTACTCCAACGTCGACAAGGGCTACGGCGTGAAGTACTGGGAGATCGGCAACGAGGTATACGGCAACGGGCACTACGGCAACGGCAAGGGCTGGGAAATCGACAATCACGCCGACAAGAGCCCGAGGGAGTACGGGAAGAACCTGGTCGCCTACGCGAAGGCGATGAAGGCCGTGGACCCGACGGTGAAGATCGGAGCGGTGCTCACCACCCCCGGCGGCTGGCCGGACAAGGAGAAGGCTCCCGGTGACAGCGCCGACTGGAACAACACGGTGCTCTCCATCGCGGGAAGCTCGATCGACTTCGTCATCGTCCACTGGTATCCGGGCGGCACCACCACGGCCGACCTGCTGAACACCCCCTCCCGGATCGCCGGTACCACGTCCGAGCTGCGCTCGCTGATCGCCAAGTACGCGGGCTCGCGCGCCGCTTCGGTGGAGATCGCGGTCACCGAGACCGACGGCGTCGGCTCGCCCGCCTTGACCAGCCAGGCCGCGGCCCTGTTCGCGCCGGACACCTACATGACCTGGTTCGAGCAGGGTGCCACCCACGTGGACTGGTGGAACCTGCACAACGGCACGGACCAAGCACCCACCACCGTCAACGGCCAGACCGACTACCAGGACGGGGGCATTCTCTCCGCCGGCACCTGCGCCGGGGGGAAGTGCGAACCGCCGCGCGACACAACCTTCCCCACCTACTGGGGCATCCGCTCGCTGACCTCACTGGCGAAGCCTGGCGACACCATCGTCAAGTCGTCCTCGGGCAACTCGTCGGTCACTGTGCACGCGGTGCGGAACAGCACCGGCGGTCTGAACGTCATGCTGACCAACAAGAGCCCGCAGAACGCGGCGCAGGTGTCGCTCTCGTACGCCGGATTCACCCCGGCCGCAGGGGCGGTCACGACCGTTTCGTACGCCAAGGGAGGCACCGCCCTGACGACGGCGAAGCGGGGCACGGCGGTCGCACAGACGCTGCCGCCGTACTCGATCACGACTCTTCAGCTGAAGCCCGCGCCGGGGACCGCCATAGCTGACAAGCCGACGCCCGCCCCCACGCCGACCGCCCCCACGCCGGTTGTCTCCTCCTCCGGCACGATCGGCACCCGTGCGCAGGGGGGGATCAGCGCGCCCGTCGGCCAGGCGAGCCCGAGCAGCGCGTCCGGCGACCTGGCTTCCACCGGGGCGAGCAACGCTGTTGTCACGTACAGCGCCTTCGGCGGCCTGCTGGTCATCGCTGCTGGCGGCGTGCTGGTGCTTCGCGGACGTCGTCGCAGGGGTTTGCACGGGAAGTGAGACCGCGTGAGTGACTGACGGCCCGGCAGCCACGCCACCCACCCGTGGCGTACGCGCCGGGCCGTCGGCCTCCGCGCCGGCGTCGGCGGTCAGAAAACAAACAAGCGGCAGATCGGCTCCGGGCGCCGGGCAGGCCCTTCGTACGCAAGGACGCGCCCGGCGTCGTGGGCGACGTTCAGCGGCCGGCGGGCTCGGGGTAGCGCTGGCGGCGCCGGTCCCGGTCGTCGACGCCGATCTCGTACAGCACGGCACACCGCGTGGAAACGACACAGGTCATGCCATGACGGCAAGATCACCAACCGCCATCCTGTCCAAGCTGACTCCCGTGCACATCACCCCACTCGCGGGACGTGGTCCCGGCGCACTCGGCAGCAGTGGGGGTGGTGGTGCAAGCGCCCGGCAGCGCCAACCTCCGGCAGCGGGACAGTCAGTGTCTCGGCCGGCGTGAGGTCGCGCCGAAGCGTGCAACGATGCCAACCGCTCTGGGCCGATCAACGGTGGAAGCAGATCACGGCGGCGCATACCGTCGCTCTCAAGGGCACACCAGTCGGCAAGGTCGGGAGATGGCGTGAGCCCCGAGCACCTCCCGCCTACGAAACCCGGGCCTCCCCCGGCATGCAGGAGGCCGCCGAACGTGAAGCGGCGCGCGACCGCACCACCGGGTCGCGCGCCGCCGACTGTCACGCCACCGAGTGATCACCCTGTGGCTGTGCCCTGCGGGAGGGCGGGTGGGTCAGCGACGGAAGTCGCCGTGGCGGTGGTGACCCCAGGACTCCTCGTCGCCGGAGCGGCCGTGGTGGCGGGGCCCCAGGACTCCTCGTCGACGAGACGGCCGCGGTCGGAGCGCAGGGTCGCGGTGTCGCGGTCGTTGTTCCACGAGGTCGTGCATTCTCGCCGAGCTCGCCGGCGGCCACGCCGACCGCACCTGGGATAAGCGCATCCGCGAACTCATCCGCCCTGACCTGCTCATCCTCGACGACTTCGCCATGCGCCAGCTGTCCGCGTCCCAGGCCGACGACCTCTACGAACTCGTCTCCGAACGGCAGGGCCGGTCCCTGATCATCACCAGCAACAGGGCGCCCAGCGACTGGTATCCCCTCTTCCCCAACCCCGTCGTCGCCGAGTCGCTGCTGGACCGGCTGATCAACGCCAGCCAACAGGTCATCATGAACGGCCCCAGCTACCGGACCAACAAGCGCCCCAAGGGACCCAGCGACAAGCCCGGCACACCCGCGAACGGCTGATCAAACCACCGGCGGCCCTGCCTCAATGCGCTGGAGTACTGGAGGCAGGCGGTCCAGGTCTGGGCCGGTCTGGACCTGTCGCTCGTCCCACCAAGTGGCGCCGGCGTCGTGCAGCGGACCGATCACGTCCTTGGCCTTGGCCGCGTCCGGGGGCGTGGCACCGCCGAGCACGAACTCGAAGGGATCCTCCGCCCCAGTTGCACGGTGTTTGCGCACATAGCCGACCAGATCCCGCACCTCGGCCACATCCGGCACATGACCATGCCGGGCCGTCTCGAAGAGCGGCACCACGCCGTCCCACCGCGCTGCCCGCCGCATGGGCGGGCGACGCGGCCAGAACCCGCCGATCCACACCGGTGGACCGGGCCGCTGCACGGTGGCGGGCAGCAGTGTCACGTCTCGGGCCTCGTAGTGCCGGCCGTGGTGGTTCACCGGCTCGCCGGACCAGAAGCGCCTCAACAGCTCCAGTCCCTCCTCCAGCCGCTCGGCGAGGAGGCGTGGCTCGGCGGCGTCGCCGAAGCTGTGGTATTCGTCCTCGATCGGACCGCCCAGACCTGCTGCAAAGATCACCCGGCCGCCGCTGAAGTAGTCCAGGGTGGCCACATGGCGAGCGAGTTGCTGCGGACGGTAACGGGGGACCGGCGTCAGCAGGGTGCCCAGCCGGATCCGGGAGGTCGCCAGCGCAGCCGCGGTCAAGAGCATCCAGGGGTCTCCGAAGGGGCGCCCCTGGTGTTGTCGATGCAGTACGTGGTCCCAGACGAAGAGCCCGTCCCAGCCGGCCTGTTCGGCCGCAGCCGCCACGGTCGCCACGTTACGAGGGTCCGCGAAGTCACCGAAGTTGGGGATGTTGATGGAGAAGCGCATCCCAGCAGGATGCGCATCCGGCCGCGAAGGAGCAATCGGATTCCTGGCCAGGCGGCTTCACAGCAGGCCGCCGACAAGCGCAGGACTACGCATGCTCCATCGGGATCCGCGAACCGCAGCTGGACTTCAAGACTGGCCGCGTCACGAGCAGGGCCCAACTGCTACGGCCGCCACCTCGGCCCGGTGTCGGCGCGCACCCTGACCCGCTCCGCTCCCGTGTACGACACATGCGCCGAATGCGCCCTCCCCATACCGGCCAGCCAGCTCAGCCCGCCGGACCCGCAACCCGATGGTCGTGCTGGCGGGCTTCGCTTTCCTCTTGATCGTGGGCACCTGGAGGGCCGGCGTCCTCCGAACGGAGACCTTCGCTTTCGTCGACCTTCTGCCGCTGCCTGCGCCTACGCCGCTGTCCACACCCGGGCTGCCGCACCCCGTTGATGACCCCCCAGCGCCTCGTACTCGCTGGGGAAGCTGGCCGCTGCTGGGGGGAGCGTCAACCTCACTGGTGGCTGATTCACCCTGAGCGATAGGGAGTTATGGGGAGCAACAGGGACTTTAGGTCATCGCGGGAGTGTGCGGGAGAGAGCTGGGAGGCGTGTGTGGTGAGAGTGGTGGGCCGGCCGCGGCATGAGTGACGGCGTGGCGGGGTCCGCGGGGGCGCTGGCTTCACAAACCTGCCGCTGGAGGTTGGCCGATCCCACCCGCTCATCACTTTGCGTGTTCACGTGAATGCGTTGAGCTACTAGTCGTTTCGGCTCCGCCCCGGGCGCGCAGTGCGCGGCCGGCCAGGAGCGCGTTCCAGAAGCGTCTCGAGGGGAAGAACGATGACCACACCTCCCGCTGCTCCGCTCCGCGTCGCCCTGACCAACGGCAGCTTCGAACAGCCTGCCGTGACCAGTGTGGAGATCCTGCCGGACGCCTCACAGACGCAGGCGGCCAAGCGGGTCCCCGGCTGGCTCACCACCGCCTCCGACCACAAGATCGAGCTGTGGCATTCGGGCTTTCAGGGAGTGGCGGCAGCCGACGGCGTCCAGTTCGCCGAGCTCAACGCGAACGAGGTCTCCACGCTCTACCAAGACCTGCCGACCACGCCCGGCACGAAGCTGTACTGGCGGCTGTACCACCGCGGCCGCCAGGGGGACGACACCATGGCGCTGGACATCGGCGCACCGGGCTCCACAGCGGAGCAGAGGCGCTTCACTGACGGCAACACCGCCTGGGGCTACTACACCGGCACCTACACCGTCCCGGCAGGCCAGACCCTGACACGCTTCGCCTTCCGTTCCATCTCAGCCGCCGGCGGCAACCGCGGCGTCGGCAACTTCCTGGACGGCATCTTCTTCGGCACCGCTCCCTACGTGGAACTCGCCAAGACCGCCATTCCCGCGGGGCCGCTCGAGGTGGGCGACGTCGTCACCTACCGCATCACCGCCAAGAACGAAGGCGGCGGCGGGGCCGAGAACCTCATCCTGAGCGACGTCGTCCCGCAGGGCACGACGTACCTGCCCGGCTCCCTGCGCATCGTCGACGGCCCGAACGCCGGAGCGAAGAGCGACGCGCAAGGGGACGACCAGGCGTACTACGACGCCGCGGCGAACAAGGTCGTCTTCCATCTCGGCAACGGCGCCACCGCCGCGGACGGGGGCAGCCTGCCCAGCACCGAATCCCTGCCGGCAGGGACCACGGTGGAGTACCGGGCCGTCATCGACCGGGCCAGCGGCGGCAAGCAGATCAGCAACACCGCCACCGCCTCCTACGACAACCGGCTCGGCGACACGCCGGAGCCCCTGACGTCCACCTCCAACGAGCAGGTCACCCAGGTCAAGCCGGCCGCCGACCTGACCGTGACGAAGGCAGCCGACGCCACCACCGTCACCGTCGGCCAGACCGTGACCTACCGCATCACCGTCCACAATGCCGGCCCGAACGACGCCACCGGCGTCACCGTCACCGACCAGCTCCCCGACGGCCTCACCTTCCTGTCCACCGAAGGCGCCGGAAGCTACGACCCGGCCACCGGGCAGTGGACCGTGGGCGACCTGGCCGACGGCGCCACCGCCAGCCTCGTACTGCGGGCCAAGGCCACAAAGGCCGGCCTGACCAGCAACACCGCCACCGCCACCGGCAACGAAAAGGACCCCGACACCACCAACAACACCGACACCGTCACCGTCTGCGTCGAACCGGCCCCCTCCTGCTGCGACCCCTGCGCCACCCAGAAGTAGCCCTGCACCGCCGCCGCCGGGAACGCTCCAGGAACCCACCACCGAGCCGTCCCCCAGCAGTTCCGGGGCCGCGCTGCCCCCAGCGGGCGGGCTGGGGGCAGCTTGTGGCGGGCTGAAAACGCACGGCGGTGTTCACCCGTGCCGCCGCTGGTCACCGCGGGTATTCGGCGTGGTGCAGGTTCCAGGCGGCCGGTGAGGTGGCCAAGGGCGAGCAGGGCGAAGACATCGGCGAGCGCGGGGACGGTGAAACCGAACGGGCGGGGTCCGATCGAGTCCGCAATGCTGGGGATCGATCCGTCGGGGCGTTGCTGGGTGAGCAGGTAGGCGGCGCCCCGGGCGGCGGGGCCGGGAGTGTTCTGGGTGCTGAGGGCCGTCAGGGCGTAGGCGGTGCTCAGGGCGTCGCTCGCGTCGCCGTCCTGCTGGCCCCACCCGCCGTCGGCATTTTGTGAATCCGCCAGCAGGTTCACGGCCGTGTCGATGATGCGCTGGGCGGCGCGGCAGGAGCTGATGCGGGGGTGGCGGGAGGCCGCGAGGACGGCGCGGGAGACGGTGTGCAGGCGGCTGCTGCTCCAGTCCGGTGGGAAGGAGCCGTCGGGACGCTGTTGGGAGGCGAGGTAGCTCAGGGCTGATTCGAACGCATGGTGGTAGGCCGTCCCCTGAGTGCTGAGGGCGTTGGCTGCCGCAGCGGTCATGCAGGCTTCCGACGGCGCGCCGGTCAGGTAGGTCGGGAAGCCACCGTCCGCGCCACGCAGAGCGTGCAGCGCGCCCAGTGCGCGGCGCAGCGGTGCGCGGTAGGCGTCGGGGCCGGCGAGGTGGAGGACTTCGATCGCCACCGATGTGCAGTCGACGTCCGTGAGTTGGACGCCGTCGGTGTAGGACCAGCCGCCTGCGGGGTGTTGGAGAGCCGCCAGACGCCGGGCGATGAGGTCCATGACTGGTGCGCCGGCGCCGGCGGCGTGCAGGGCGACGCCGGCCGTGGCGGAGACCCAGGTGTCCTCGTCGCAGATGAACGGCAACCCGCCATCGGGACGCTGGTGCTGCATTGCGGTTCGCACCCCCTCGACGACCAGCGGGTACTGGCCGGGGACGGGTAGCAGGGCGTGCAGTACCGAGAGGTGGATGAGCAGGTTGGCCTCCCAGACGGTTCCGGGCCGCTGCGTGGAGCGCAGCAGTTCCAGGTCGCCTTCGTCGATCAGGCGGTATCCGCGGGCGTGGGCGAGGACCGCTTTGACCGCGGTGACCTGAACGCGCGCCCAGGCATGCAGACGGTGCAGATTGAACGCCTCGGGGGCGGCGGTGATCTCGTCCTCGGTGGGGACGGCGTCCAGGAGCGTCAGGACCGCGTGCAACAGGGCCCGCTTGCGAGGGCCGGTGAAGTCGGGGGCCCGGGTGAGGAACCGTTCCACATCCAGCAGGCCGGCGGGGTCTGGCCTGTGGTGCAGGGCGGCCCGGGCCAGGAGGCGGTCCAGCGGTTCACGAGAGTCGCAGTGCAAGGCCAGGTAGGCGGCCAGGCGGCTGCGCGCGGCAGGTTCCAGGCGGGTTCGCTCCAGGAGCGCAAGCAGCAGTGCGGATTCCAGGACGCGGCTGCGGCACGGACTGTGCAGGATTCCGTCCGGCCGGATCAGGTCCAGCAGATGGGAGCGCAGCCGTGCGGTGGCCGGCGCCAGGCCGGCAGGCAGCGCGGTACGCGGCCAGGGGGGCATAGCCGTGGCCGGGGCAGCGATTCTCATCGGGGGTCCGTTCTCCTGCATCGACGCATCCGGCCTGCCACTGGGTGCGTCCGGTTGGAAGGTTGCCTTCCGTGTCAGGGCTTCAGCCCCGACACGTGGGGGGCGGGCGGCCCGGGATCGGGGGTGAAGCGGGCCGTGCCGGCCAGCCAGCGCAGTGTGGCGGCCATGAACGTCTGCGTCAGGTCCACGTACCGGCACACGTCCTCCGCCCGCTCGGGCGGCACGTCCTGGCCCGTGCGCAGAGCGGTGGCGGCGGAGCGGAAGTCACTGCGGCGTTCGGCGATCATGGCGGCCGCCCGTGCCCGGGCCACGGCCAGGGAGCAGCCGTCCTGCCGAGCGAGGACGGTCATCAGGTTGTCCTGGCCGGCGGCCGCGTCGTCGGCCGCAGAAGCCAGGTCGTTCGTCCATCCCGCGACGTCGGCCAGCGTCCATCGCAGCTCGCGCAGTCGGGCACTGGTCTGCGGACACTCCACCAGCGAGGCGTTACCGGTGCGTTCCAGCACGTCGAGAAGAGGAAGCAGGGTGATCGTGCGGCGGCGCAACCGCACATACGGCTCGAGGGACAGCCGGACACCGTTGCGGCGCAGGGCCGCTTCCTCCTCGGTGGCATCCAGGAAGTCGGTGTAGTCCGCGGTGAAACGCTCCCTCCACCGGGCGGACATCCCCTCAGCCGTGTGCGCGAACAGCTCCCCCAGGACCGCGGCGTGCGGGGCCGTCGCCACAGGAAGCGGCTCACCGTCGGCGGCAAGGGCCGCACGCATCGGCGCGGTGAACTCCTCCACCTCGCCGGGCACCAGCCCCAGGCCGCGCCGGTCGATCAGGTCGTCCACAAGGCAGATGAACACCGCCCACCGGACCGTCAGCGCCACATCCTGCGCGCGGGCCTGCGGCAGAGCCCCTTCAGCGAGCATCTCCAACCTCATCGCGGCAAGCCGCCGCTCCTCCCCCTCATCCACCACCAGTCCCATGGCCCGAGCCCACCGCAGCACCGCCCCGGACCCGGAGCCCACCCAGACTGACTGCCGGTCGTCCATCCCCCCACGGTGACCGAACCAAGGCCCTGCCGGCAGGGACAGGCACCTGAATTGCCCCGTATAGGCGATCACCATCTCTACCCGTCTCTCACAGCGGAGGGCGGCAGCAGAAAGGGCAGCGCCCAAGCGCTTCACCGGCCTGGGGCGCACCGCAGCGGCGTGCTTCGACGGGCGTGACGTGAGCGATCCCTGTCGTGGTGCGCTCTACGGCCCTGTCACGGGCAAAGGGCGGCGTGATCGTCTGCGGCCACCGGCCGTGTGGCCGCACCAGGTAGGCCCCCTTGCCTCGCAGGCAGGCTTCCTGGCCCGGCCGCAGCCCGCGGCAGAGCAGCGGGCCTGCCGGTGGCCGGTGGTCCTGGACGATGTCGCCCGGTGTCAGGACTGTTCCGGTCCCGGCGCCTTGCCGGATACCGCAATACCTGCCTGGCGGAAGTCGTTCACCGCGGCGGCCGTCGTGTGCGGGGCAACTCCGACCGAATAGTCCAGGCGTACCCGTGCGCGGAAGCCGGCCTTCACGGCGTCCAGCGCGGTCGCACGCACGCAGTGGTCCGTGGCGATGCCCACCACGTCGACCTTCTTGACCCCGCGGGCTCGCAGCCAGTCCGCGAGGGGGGTTCCTTCCTCGTCGGCTCCTTCGAAGCCGCTCTTGGAGGCGCTGTGGGCGCCTTTGTAGAAGACGGCGTCGACCTTTCCGCCGGTGACGGCGGGGACGAAGTGGGGATGGAATTCGCTGCCCTCGCCTCCGGCCACGCAGTGGACGGGGAAGCTGTCCTTGAAGTCCGGGGTCTGGGAGAAGTGACCTCCCGGGTCGATGTGATGGTCACGGGTGGCGACGATGTACTGGTAGTCACGTCCCGCGCTCTGCTCCACCAGATCGGCGATCTTGGTCGCGATCCGCGCGCCGCCCGGTACGGGAATACTGCCTCCTTCACAGAAGTCGTTCTGCACGTCCACGACGATCAAGCCTCGGCTCACCATGACCACCCTTCATCACGACGGAACAACCCCCCGCGTTCTACCCGCCCTGCACGCCCCCCGGGGGCCTAGGCCGCCGGGCTCACCCGCACGGCCCAGGGGCTTCACCGCAGGAACGATTCGCACCGGGGCGAAGGCCATGCCGCGCCCGGGGCCGCTGCCCGCGGCCTTACCGCCCGCAGGCGGCGGGCCCGAGCAGGCCGGTTATGCGACTGGCTCGTACGTCACGCTCTGGTCCGGGCACCCGGCCGCCACCTCGCGCAAGGCGGCCACCTCGGCCTCATCAGCCGTGAGGCTCCAGCGGAGCTTCCCAATAGTTGAACCTAATTAGCCTTGTCTGGAACGCACACATCATGGCGACCGGCAAACACCCCCTGACGACGCGTTCACCATCCGATACCCGGAGCTGGAACCCACCTGGAACTTCGATTTCGACGACCACAGCGAAATGACTCACGGACTGCCCCGCTTGGCACCTCTCTCTATGGAGTAAGTCGAAGCTCGCAGGCACAAGGCGAAGTCAAACAGCGGAGGGGTAGGGCTCCCGAACATCACTGTCCGTCACACCATCAGGGCATGAACGCGTCTGCGCTGACGGATACGCGACACCTCAACCGGTGCGCCTACCAGTCCCAAGGTGCAACTCGACGATCACCGGCGCGCCTTCGGGGGCTGACACACCCTTACCGTTCAATCCAGCAGCAATCCCGGCAAGACCCAGGCCAAGCCAATCTCTCGGTACGGCATCGGCTCCTCATCAGCCCAAACTCGACGAGGGTGCTGTGTTGGCTCCTGAGACGACGACGGTGGCCCCGTCCGGGAAGTGTTCGGGGTGGGCGAGCAGCGCGGCGAGAGCGGTGGCTCCGCCGGGTTCGGCCACGATGCGTAGCCGCTGCCACAGGAGTGCGCGGGCGGCGGCGATATCCTCGTCCGCGACGGTGAGGGTCTTCATGCCGAGCGAGAGGCCGACAGCGGTGGCTATGCGGCCCGCCCGGCGGGCACCCAAGCTGTCCACGGCGATCCCGCCGACTTCCACGTCCACTGGTTTCCCTGCCTCCAGCGCTGCTGTGAGCGAGGGCGCTGAGGACGGTTCAGCTGCGGTCACGCGGTTGCGTCCATCCAGCGCCAGGGCGACCCCTGCGTACAGGCCTCCTCCACCGCACCCGACCAGCACGGGCTGCCCCTCCGGTACCTGCTCGGCGAGCTCCAGGCCGAGCGTGCCCTACCCTGCGACCGTCTGCGGGGCGTCGTAGGCGTCGATGTGGAAGGCGCCCTCGTGCCGGGCATGGTCCTGGCTGGCTGCCAGTGCGTCGGCGTAGAAGCCTTCGACGCGGCGCAGGCGTGCGCCGAGGGATTCGATGATGTCGGTCTTGGCCTTGGGTGAGAAGTGGGGCACGAACACGGTGGCGGGCAGGTCCGCTTCGCGCGCCGCCCAGGCCACGGCGGCCCCGTGGTTGCCTCCGGACGCGCAGGAGACGCCGGCGGTCGGGGCGCCGCGTTCCGTGGCGTGCAGGAGGGCGACGGCGTTGGATGCGCCGCGGACTTTGAAGGAGCCGGTGTGCTGGAGGAATTCCAGCTTCAGATTGACGGGGATGGGCACGTCCAGTTCCCCGGCCGCCACCTGTATCACGGGTGTGCGGCGCACTATGTTGCGGATCCGTCTGGCTGCGGACGCGATGTCGTTCGAGGAGGGGATGTTGACGGACTGTGCGTTCATGGGCGGTGTCCAAGGGAGCCGGAAGACCTCTGAGAGAGGATGGACATGTCGGTCGTGTCGTCAGGCGTGGCACGCGACGGGGTGAACGTGTTGGGCAGGTCGGCCGAGGGGGATGCGCTCAGACTGTCGTTGGTCTGTACGGCGCGGCGGACTGTGGTGTCCACGTGGAGGCGGAAGATGTCGGGCCGCGCGTAGTGGCCGACGGGGTCGAAGTCGTAGCGAGCGCGGGTGATCAGTGCCATGTCGAGGTCCGCGGTCAGCAGGACCTCCTGATCCAGGACGGGGCCGGCCAGCACTTCGCCCAGCGGGCCGATGATGCTGCTGCCACCCCGGGAGATGAGTTGCTCCGGGTCGTCGCCGTACGGCGTGGGGTGGTCCGGGGGGAAGTCCCCTACACGCAGGCATTGGTTCGCCGCCAGCACGAAGCATCTGCCTTCCTGGGCGATATGGCGCATGGTCGCGTGGTGGCTATCCCTGCTGTCCGCCGTCGGCGCACAGTACAGTTCAATGCCTTGCGCATACATGGCCATCCGCGTCGCGGGCATCATGTTTTCCCAGCAGATCACGGCCCCGAGCCGGCCGAGCTTCGTAGGGTGCACCTCAAGGGTCGAGCCGTCGCCGAACCCCCAGATCATCCGCTCGGCTCCGGTAGGCATGAGCTTGCGCCGCTTCCCGAGGAAGGCTCCTGTGTCTGAGAAGAACAGGACCGTGCAGTAGAGCGTGCCGTATTCCCGTTCGACGACGCCGATGACCAGGTGTGTGCCGGCCTCGGCCGCCAGTTCGCCCAGGCGGTCCGTGACAGGGCCGGGCACCTCCACGGCGCCGTTCCAATACCGGGCGAACTCCTCTCGTCCGGCAGTGGTTCGGTCGCCCACCACTCCCCCGAACGCCGATCCCTTGGGGTACCCGCCGATGAATGCCTCAGGGAACACCACGAGATCCCGGTTCCGCTCGGCTGCCTCGGACAGCCACCGTTCCACCACACGCAACGTGGCCACCGGATCGAACGGAACCGGGGCGGCCTGCACCACGCCTGCCCGAACGATTCCCGCCCGGCCGGGACCTGCGCCCGGGCTGTTGTAAGTGCTGTCGTCACTGGTCATACCGTGAGAATGCACTGCTTCCACCCTGAAGCCAAGAGCGAGGTTCTTCAACAATCCTGAAGCATCACTACACTGAGAGGATGAATGAACGGCAGTTGCAGATCTTGCGGGAGCTCGGCGAGCTGGGAAGCGTCACCGCGACCGCCGAGGCGCTGTTGATGACTCCCTCTGCAATCTCCCAACAGCTACGGCTGCTGCAACGCTCGATCCCGGTCCCACTCACCGAACGTGACGGACGGCGGTTGGTGCTCACCGATGCCGGGCAAGCCCTGGCCGGTGCGGCGATCGAGGTGGAGACCGCGCTGGCCAGGGCACGGCACACCATTGAGGAGTTCGTCGACCAGCCGGACGCTGATGTGTCGGTAACGGCTTTCCACAGCGCGGCCGCCTCATTCTTCCCACTGCTGCTGCTTGCCCAGGCCGGCCCTGGACGCCCGCGGCTCTCGCTCGCCGACCAGGACGTCGCGCAAGACCATTTCCCGCGGCTGACCCGGGACTACGACCTCGTGCTCGCCCACCGTCTCGACCAAGGGCCACCGTGGCCGACCACGGTCACCGTCGGCACGCTGCTGCGTGAACCGCTCGACATCGCCCTGCCGGCCGACCACCCCTTGGCCGCCAAACGACGCCTCACCCCGCGAGACGTCGCGGATCAACCCTGGATCACCGTCAACGACGGCTTCCCGCTGATGGCCACCATCGACGCCATCGCGACCGCCGCGAACCGCCGGCTCAACATCGTCCATCGCATCAACGAATTCGCGGTGGTCGCCGAAGCCGTAGCCGCCGGAGGCGGCCTGGCCCTGATGCCCCGCTGGACCACACGTCCGCACCCCGCACTGATCCTCAGACCGCTCAGCGGCGTGCACACCCGACGCCATATCGATGTGCTCCACCGCCCTGAACGTGCCGCACGGCGAGCCGTACGGATGGTGCTCACTGAACTGCACCGTGCAGCCGCAACGATCCAGAGCCGAGACGTCGGCGCGGGTTTTGACGCGAAAGAAGCCCTCGCTGACGAAGCCTGAAGCGGCGAGTTGCCATCGGAGATCCGGTCTCGAACGGCGCACGTCACAGACCCATCCGAGGACCCGGTCAGGCCAGTGAAGGTGAAGGGCGGTCCGCTGGCGATTGGCGGCGACCACGTTCTGCGCACGGAATGTTCCGGACTTCTTGCACAATCTCCTCATGCAGCCGCTGCCGGTTCCCTGCCCCGCCGCGGCGAGACCACCATCTCGTGGCGTGACCCGACATCACAGAACCAAATCCGCATCACGGGATAAAACAACGGGAGAAAACGACCTCTCAGGGATTCTTCGACCAGTTGGTGCGGGCCCCGTCGAGTGACCTGCGGGTCAACAGAGTGATGAGTGCCCAGGTCAGATGAGGCTGCTCACAGGTCACATCTCCCGGCGGTGAGTGCGGTGATGGCGCACTCGGCGGCGTGCCGTGCCGCGAGTGCGGAGGGGAAGGGTGCGCAGCTGTGAGAGGCACGGTCGGCCGGTCCGCTGGTGATCCGCCACTGCCAGGCGGCGCATGCGGCGGGCAGTGACGGGTGGTGCCAGACGGGTGCCGCAGCCGGGAGAGCGTTCCGCGCCGTCTGGACCTGCACCTCGTACATCACCCTGTCGCCCGCTGCGGTGGTGGCATACCGCCCGCCGTTGTCGTGGATGGTCCAGTCCAGGGGTGTCGGGGTCGATTCCGATACCTCCAGGAGGGCGTCCGCGAGGTCGGCCATAATCCGGTACAGCGCGGCGCGTACCGCCTCGGTGTGGCCTCGGCCCCAGTGGCACGGGGATCGCGTGGCGACCTCCTGCGCGAGGGTGTGCGCGGCGTGTTCGTCCAGCGGGTCTGCGGCGCCGGGACCTTCTTCGGCCAGGACCGCGGCGGCGCCCCACGAGAGATCGTCTCGGGTCATGGCGGTGGCGCGGGCCAGTTCCCACAGGTCGGCCGGTCCGAGGTCGTCGACCGTGCGCCGGATGCAGAGGACGGCCGTGTCCGACGGGGCCGGGATTTCGGCGTTCAGGAGGCCCGCGCGCACGTATGTGGCCGCGCACACGTCGCCCGGCTCCAGCACGCCCGGCGCCACCGACCCGGCTGCTTGGAGCACCCGTTCGTGGATGCGGCGTACGGGATGGGGCCCGCGGGGAGGTGCCGGTCGTCCGACCAGTGCGCACAGGGCGTCGAGCAGGTGCGTCGGAGGAACCCTCAGGTTGGTGCACGCCCTTGTCAGACGACCGGCCATCGTGATCAGTCGTCCAGTACGGCCAGGGCGTCGATCTCGACGAGCAGTCCCGGCGGAAGCTGCATGTAGACGGTGGTGCGGGCGGGGAAGGGCTCGCCGACGGCTGCCGCGTACGCCTCGTTCATCTCGGCCATGTGGGCGGGGTCGGTGAGGTACACGCGGAGCATCACGACGTCTTCCAGGCCCGCGCCGGCCGCCTTGAGGACGGCGGTGACGTTGCGCAGTACCTGCGCGGTCTGCTCGCCGACCGTGGTGCCGACGACTTCGCCGGTCTTCGGGTCGAATGGGAGCTGCCCGGAGACGTGCAGGACGGGGCCCTTGCGGATGCCCTGGGACAGTGGGGCCGGCAGCGAGGGTGCGTTCTCGGTGGTGATGATGGTTCTGGTCATGGTGTGTCCTTGAGAAGGGTCGGTCGGAGCGTCAGCTCCAGACCTGTCGTTCCTGGCTGCGGGGGTCGTCTACCTGGGTCCACTCCGCGTCGATGCGCATGGTGGCGCGGCGCTCGGTGTCGTACGGGTCCCAGCCTGGGTCGCCGGTCCTGGCGAACCGGATCCAGGCCTCGTGTATGCGAGTGGCGAGGTCCGCGGGGGGCTTGTCGGGGCCGAGCAGGGCGTTGGAGCCGTTCAGTTCGGGCCGTTCCGCGAGGTCGAAGACGAAGGGCAGTTCGACCGCGTGGGTGGCGCCGAGCTCTCCGTCCAGGGCCTTCGAGCGCCAGGCGAACTCGTAGGTGTAGGTGGCGGACTTCGGGTGGGTGGCGTGGGCGCCGGCCAGGGCGCGGCTGCCCGCGCCGAAGAGCGCGTCGGCCATGATGGCCGAGCGCAGTTCCGCGTGGGACGCCTCGGGGCGCGACTTGCGGTACGTCTCGACGAGCTGCGCCGGGTTCGGGTGGGAGCGCGCGGCCGCCTCGTCGACGTCGGCTGCGGTCGAGGTGGCGTACTTGCCGACGGGGACCAGGTAGAGGTTGCCCTCTTCGGTGTTGGTGCCGACGAGCAGGTCGACGTCGGCGCTCAGGCCAGCGGCGACGGATTCGGCAGGCTGGGTGTCGAGGACGAGGCTGAAGGGGCTGAGTCCGATCAGAGGGTCGCCGTGGGTCTCGGTCTGCAAGTCGATGCCCGCGAGCTGGGAGGCGGCCTCGACCAGGCGCTCGTCGGAGATGCCCGCGAAGGCGTCGACGTGGGGCTCGATGTCCAGCGCCTCGGCTGCCGCCTTGGTGACGCGGGCGGCCTGCTCGGTGGTGAACGCGCCCAGGCCGCTGCCGCTCTGGACGATCGCGCGGCGCAAGAGGCCGGCGGCCTGGGGGGTGGCGAGGACGCCGCCGACGATGGTCGCCCCGGCCGACTGGCCGAAGAGCGTGACGTTGTGCGGGTCACCGCCGAAGGCGGCGATGTTCTCGCGCACCCAGCGCAGTGCGGCGACGACGTCGAGCAGGCCGCGGTTGGCGGGTGCGCCGGGGATGTCGAGGAACCCGGCGATGCCGAGCCGGTAGTTGAGGGTGACCAGGACGACGCCGTCGCGGGCGAAGGCGGAGCCGTCGTACATCGTGGACCGGGTCGATCCGGCGACGAATCCGCCGCCGTGGACGAACACCATGACCGGCAGTTCGTCACCGCCGGCGGCGGGCGTGAAGACGTTGACGGTGAGGTAGTCCTCGCCGCGGTTCCAGCCGGTGCCGAAGTAGGGGGTCATGTCCACGTTGCCGAGCTTGCGTTCGGACTGCGGCGCGTTGGGACCCGGCACGGTGGCGTCCCGCACGCCGTCCCACGGCTCGTGGGGCTGGGGCGGTGCGAAGCGGCCGGCGCCGCGTGGCGGGGCGGCGTAGGGGATGTTCAGGAAGGTGAGGGTGTCGCCTTGGCGCAGACCGCGGATGGCTCCCTGAGCGGTGGTTGCGACGGGGTCGGGGTGGTGGTTCACGGTGGTGCCTTTCCGTAGGGGCTCAGGCCTGCTCGGTGTACGGGGCGAAGGGTGCCCAGCCCTTGATGGCGAACTTGTCTCCCTCGCGGACGACTTCGGCGGCGCCGTTGCCGCCGAGGTGCGCGGGGATGACGAGGGCGTTGTTGTCGACCGCCCAGCCCAGGAGCTTGCGGCGGGTGGCGCGGGCTTCGGCGGGGTCCTCGCAGAAGCAGCTGTTGGCGTCGGGCTCGTGGATCTGGACCGGGCTGTGCAGCATGTCGCCGACGAAGAGGGCCCGGTCCGATCCGGACTCCAGCGTCAGCACCGAGGAGCCCGGGGTGTGGCCGGGGGCGAGGTCGAGGCGCAGGCTGCCGTCGATGCGGTGGCTGTCGTCCCAGAGCTGGGTCAGGCCGGCCTCGTGCACGGGGGCGACGCTGTCCTCGAAGACGTTCTGGTTGCCGCGGCCGAGCAGGGGCTTGTGCTCGTTGGCGGGGTTCCAGAAGTCGAAGTCCGCCTTGGGCATGAGGTAGGTGGCGTTGGGGAACGTCGGCACCCAGGTCCGGCCGTCGAGGTAGGTGTTCCAGCCGACGTGGTCGATGTGCAGATGGGTGTTGATCACGATGTCGACGTCCTCGGGGCGGACACCGGCGCGGGCGAGGTTGCCCAGGAAGTCGGTGTTCAGCCGGCTCCACACGGGCGCGTACGGGCGGTCCTTGTGGTTGCCGACGCCGGTGTCGACCAGGATGGTCTTGCCCTCGCTGCGCAGTACCCAGGTCTGGATGGCCGAGTTGACGATCCGGGTCTCGGCGTCCAGGAAGTCCGGAACCAGCCAGGACCGGTGGGCCTCCCACGCCTCCGCCGGGCTCTCCGGGAAGAACGCCTCGGGCGTCATGTCCACAGGACCGAAGTACTCCCAGACACGGGTCAACGTGACATCGCCCAGGGTGATGGTGTCCACGATTCTCTCCAGTTCGATCGGTTCCGCGTGCTCGGGCCGCAGGCGCGGGCGAGACACGGATGAGCGGCTGCTCATGACGGGTACGGGGGTGCCGCGCCCCTGCGGGGCAGTGCACCGGTGGCGCGGTGACCGCGGCCGCGGCGTCTTCGGCTTCGGCTTCGGCGGTTCCACCGCCCGAAGCCGGGTGCGGACATCGGACGGTGGGGTGTTCGCCGGTGGAAACAGGGGCGCCTGGTATGGGCCCGTTCCGTGGACGACCCTGCTCAGCCATGGTGCGGCGCGCGGGGTGTGCGGCGGTATGAGTCACGTGACTGCACCTGGACGCAGAGGGCCTCGCTGCTGGTCCGGAGGCAACGCGAAAGCTGGACGGGCCGTACATGGACTCGTGGCGATGCCCGGCGCCCCTCTGTGCCCTTCCGGGCCGGGTGGGCGGGCGCCCCTGCGACGGGAGGCCGGATCCTGGTCCTTGCCCTGTGCTCTCGGACGAACGGGGTGTTCAGGCCCCCGTGCGGGGGCCCTGCAAGGGCCCATGTACCGCGGTGTACGGGCAGCAGGGCAGGGCCGAACCGGTGGTCGCGGGACTGCGTCAGCCGCTGCGGCCGGTCCTGAGGAAACATGGGAACGGCCTCTGATCACCACCGGCCGGCATCGACGCGCTCAGCAGGCGGCTGCTCGTCCCGGGCTGTTCGCGGTGTCCGCGGCGCCCACTGCATGATCGGCCGGGCAGATCCTGACCGACGGGCGAGTGTGCGCAGCGGTCCATGAGATCGGCGCGGCAACGTCCGCGGCCGGGCTGGGCAGCGAGGGGACCTCACCGCCTGCCGAGGAGGACGCGGTGTGTTCGGCAGCCGGCGCGGCCGGGTCCGAGGCCTGCGTGAGCGCGATCAGGCTCATGTCGAGACGGTCGATGTGGAGCAGCAGGCGCTGCTGCGGCGACAGTCGGCCGCGACGCATACGCGGTTCGTCGGAGAGCAGGGACAGTGCTCTGGTGACCTTGGGGCGTGCCGACGGGGAGGCGGTGCCCGGCCGACGACTCGCGAGGCGAATCAGGTGCGTCATCCTCTCCTGCGTGCGGTCGGCGGCCGCAGCGACGCGGGTGGCGTACTCGTCGTCGTCCTGCGGGAGGCGCCCGGCCACGGCGGCCAGACTCCGTGCGTGGTAGGCCCCGGCTTCCATCAGTTCCAGCAGGTGGCGGGCGCGATCACGACGGCCGCGCTGGGGATTGAGCGGGTGGGTGAGCGGCAGACAGGCTTTACGGAAGGACTCCAGTGCCTGGTCGAGTTCATGGGCCGCGCGTATCAGGCTCGTCGTGGGGTCGGTGCTCAGGCTCTGCGTCGTCGCGTACAGGAGGCGTCTGAGGACCAGCAGGAAGTGGACCAGTTCCTCGTCGCTGGCCCGGCGGACCGTGAGGGGCAGCACCACTACGGTGGCTAGGACGCCGCAGGAGACTCCCAGCGCGGTCTCCTGCACGCGCAGGACGAGCACGTCCGTCGAGAAGGTGTCCAGGAGCGCGAGCAGCATGCTCAGCCCGCCGGTGATGAAGAACGTCACCGCCCAGTAGGCGTCGGACGGGGTGTAGAAGATCCCGAACATGCACACCAGCAGCAGGGCCAGGAGCAGCGGGCCGTACGGTCCGACCAGGGTGGCGAGGCCGTAGCCGAACACCGCGCCGAGGACTGTGCCCGCCAGCCGGCGCACGCTTTGCAGCAGGACTTCGCCGGTGCTCTCGGTGTTGATGAACACGACCCAGGTGGCCATGACGGCCCAGTACCAGTGGTCTGGGGACAACAGGTGACCGCCGAGGATGGACAGCGCGGAGGCGGCGGTCACCTGGAGGGCCTGCCGGGTCGGTCCGTGCTTGCGGTCTTCGGAGTCCGCTTCGCGGTACCGTCTGACTCTGAGAGCCCGTGTCCGCGGTGTGGCGGGCTCGTGTGGAGCCGCCCCGGTCGCCGTCGGGGAGCTGACGTGCGGACCGAGAAGGCGCACGGCTGCGGCGAGTTCGTCGACTGCTTGGAGACAGTCCTGCAACGGCGCGGATGTGGCTGGCAGGACCGCCGGGGCCTCTTCCCGTTCCCGTTCTTGCTGCCGCTGCCGGAGGGCGGTAGCGGTTCCCGGGGTGAGCTGGTGGCCGAGAACTCGGATCTGTGCCGCGAGCTCGTGCCGTGCGGCCGGCTCCGCGAGATCGTCGGCGGCCACTGGTGTACGGGCCGCACGGACCGCGAGTACGGTGAGCCGCTGCGCAGCCACCTCCGCGCGTGAGATTTGCCGCAGGATCTGGCCGTTGGTGGCCTCGTCGACCGCGCGCTCACCGAGAAAGTCCTCGATCAGGAGCACGGCCGCGTGCAGCCTGTCCAGACGGCGCTCCAACGACAGACTCAGTGCGTCGGTGTCCTGCCCGGCGGCAAGCAGAGAGGCCGTGTCCCGCAGGACGTCGCGCAGCCGCACGTCGAAGGTGCGCAGCAGCCGGGCGAGGACACGGGACGCCGTCATGAATCCCGGGCAATAGCAAACCGCCACGACGGCACCGAACGCGACGAGGACAGCCGCACCCATCGGCGGCAGCTGGACCGCTCGTGCCCCGGTGAACTGCGCCAGGAAGAAGCCCATGAAGCCGAAGATGCCCACGCCCTGGCCTCTGGCGCCGTACCGGCGGACGTGGACCGCGATGTAGATCAGAAGCAGGAACACGATCCCCGCCGCGACCGGGTACGGCGTTAGCACGGCTCCTGCGGCCAGGGCCGCGAGAAAGAGCGGAGCCCCGAGTCCCAGCGTGATGAGCTGGTTGCGTGGGTGCAGGTCGCTGACGGCCAGCGAGGTCACCATCGCGGTGAACCCGCCGACCAGCAACGACGTGTCCGACTGTCGCAGGGCCGTCAGGACAGTCAGGGACGCCGCGGCACCGAGGACGGCGCGCAGCGCGGAGGCCAGACGCATCAGCCCGGGATCGAAGGCGGCGAAGCGGTCCCAGAGCAACGCCAGCTTCCTTGCCACCATGGGGGTCTCCGTACATCCTTTCGTGAGCGGACGAGGCGATCGCCGGCCGACAGCGTGAAGCCGTCGGCCGCCATGCCGTCCGCCCGAGGTCCTTCACCGCCGCGGCAAGCCGAGGGCCGATGAGGAAGGGGCACCGGAGGTCCTCGACGGGCCGATGTCTCGTCACCAGTCTCGGTGGGCCGGCGAGCCGGCAGGTATGCGTCAGGTGACTGCTCTCTAAGATGCGGCGCGCCGGGCCCGTGTCGGGTGCCCCGTCCGGCTCGAGCCCGGCGGTCGCGGGCCTCACCGCTCATCGCCCAGTGGCATGGGGCGGGCGCTTGCGGGACCGGGCCGCCCTTTCCACCGGGTCAGCTGCGGCTGAAACCCGCCCAGTCCTTGATCTTGAAGTTGCTGCCGCTGCGCTCCACCTCGGCAGCGCCATGGCCGGGAAGGTGCGCGGGCAGGATGAGGGCCTTGTGGTCGGCGGCCCACTCCAGTTCGCGGCGCCGGGTCGCGAGTGCCTGCTTCTCGTCTTCCTCGAAGCAACTGTTGAACTCGGGGTGTTCGAGCTGCAGCGGTGTGTGGAGCAGGTCGCCGATGAATACCGCTCTGTCGCGTCCCGACTCCAGCCGGATCACGGACGAGCCGGGAGTGTGCCCGGCGGCGAGGTTCAACTTCAGGCTGGAGTCGAGGGTGTACGAGCCCTCCCACAGCTTCGCCAATCCCGCCTCGTGCACCGGAAGCACGCTGTCCTCCCAGACGTTCTGGTTCCCCTGCCAGTACTTCGGCCGCACAGGGCCCTCAGGGTTCCAGAAGTCAAATTCGATCTTCGGGATCAGGTAGGTGGCGTTGGGGAAGGTGGGCACCCAGTCACGGTCCTCACGTCGGGTGTTCCAGCCGACGTGGTCGTTGTGCAGGTGCGTGTTGACGACGACGTCGACGTCCTGCGGCCTGACTCCCGCGCGGGACAGACGGCGCAGGAAGTCCGTGTCCATGTACTGCCACTGCTTGGCGTACGGACGGAACTTGTCGTTGCCGGCGCCGGTATCGATCAGGATCGTCCTGCCCTCGCTGCGCAGGACCCAGGTCTGCAGGGCGGAGTTGACCATGTCGGTGCTCGGCTTCCAGAAGTCCGGGCTCAGCCAGTCCTTGTTCTCCTCCCACAGTTCCTTCGGACTGTCCGGGAAGAACTGTCGTGACGTCAGGCCGACCGGTCCGCTGAACTCCACGACGCGTGTGACGGTGACCTTGCCCAGCTGGATCGTCTCGACGCGTGTCCGGCTCTCTGACTTGGGAAGGGCCGCGGCGGAGGCGTTGGCCGACTGAGCCAACGGGCTGCCCAGCAGCCCGGCCGCGCCGATGCCCGCCGTGGCTCCGACAAAGCCGCGCCGACTCAGGGAACGTGAAGGATTTACGCTGTCCATTTCTGCACTCCAATGGAATCAATCATCACGTCCTGCAACGCCTGCGATCAGGTAAGGCCAGGACCGTGATAGGCCGCTTCTGGATGGCCGCGGCCGGATACCCACCATCGTGCGCATTGCAAGCGCCGACCGGTATCAGTCACTCGACTGAGAGGTACGCCGTTGAAGTCGCGGCGAAGTCGGCCGCCTACTGGCGCTCATATTCCTGCGGGCAGGACCGTGTTACGGCAATCACAGAATGATCCGACGCTCGGTCACTTGGATGGTCGCGCGAAGAGACCTGTCCCGCCCGTCCCCACCCGATGCCGCCGAGTCGGTGTCCTTCACTGCCGCGGTCGGCCTCGGCCAGGCCGCCGGCCGGCCATGTGGCACGGGAACGAGACGGGCACGGTAGCGAACAGGCATCGGACGGCTGGAATATCCTGGGCTGAGCATACGTTTAATACGGGTCCAAACCCGCAGTTCAGGAACGGCGCTCTGCCCTCCATAGGTGAGACCGAGGTACTCCACGCTACTATCTGGGTAATCTCAATTCCTGGAGCATCCGTGGGAAATGGTGGCAGAGCTCAAGGGAACCAGGGCTCAACACGCGATCTTGAATTGCCGACGACGGGCCGGGAAACCGAGACCGCGGAAATCATGCGGCGGGTCGCCGCTGGCCGGTCCCGCAGCGAGGTGCTGATCCTCACGGGCGAGCCCGGTGCCGGCAAGAGCGTGCTGCTCGACTTCGCGGCCGACCGCGCGCGGAGTGAGGGCGGACGGGTGCTGCGAGCGGTCGGCAGCGAGTCCGAGGCGCACCTTGGATTCGCCGGCCTTCATCAGATGCTCCGCACGGTGCACGGCGGGCTGGACAGCCTGCCGCCGCGGCAGCGCTCCGCGCTCCGGACCGTCCTGGGGCTGGACGAATGCACCGAGGCCCCCGATGGCATGCTCGTCGGCCTGGCCGTTCTCACCTTGCTGTCGGACCTGGCCGAACCGGCGCCGCTGCTTGTGGTGGTCGATGACGCCCAGTGGATCGACCGCGCATCGCTGGACGTTCTCTCCTTCGTGGCCCGGCGCATGGACAGCGAACCCGTCACGCTGCTGGTGGGTGTGCGCGCCGCGGCTACGCTGCCCGGCTTCGACAAGGGATACCAGCGCCTGGAGATCGGTCCCCTGAGTAGCGAGGCGGCGAACCGGCTGCTCGACCAGCAACCGACGCCACCCACCGGTCGAACCCGCGTACGAATCCTTCAGCAGGCAGCCGGAAATCCGTTGGCCCTGGTCGAACTCGCCCGCGCCACCGCCACCCGGCAGTCCGACGGCAGCAGCGTGGAGGGCCCGCTGCCCGTCACCGACCGATTGGAGCGGATCTTCGCGGAACACGCGGAGTTCCTGCCGGAGGCAACCCGCCGCCCTCTGCTGCTTCTCGCGGCCGCTGATGCCACGGACGCGCCGACGGCCTCTCGGGGCCTGCCTGAGACTGACGACAGGGCGTGGGCACCCGCGGAGCGGGCCGGTCTCGTACGCCAGGACGGCCCTCAGATCTCCTTCCGCCACCCGCTCATCCGCTCGGCCATCTACCATGCCGCGTCCTTCGAGGAACGCAGGCAAGCACATCTCGCCCTCGCGGAGCTGCTGAGCGAGGAACCCGACCGCCGCGCCTGGCACCTCGCCGCCGCGACCATGCGTCCCGACGAAGACGTGTCGGCCGCCCTTCAGCAGACGGCCGACCGGGCCCGGCGCCGGGGCGGCTACGCGGCCGCTGCCGCTGCTCTGCAGCGCGCCGCGGAACTGAGCCCGCGCCGCGAGAACCAGGCGAGACTGCTGAGCGAAGCCGCGACCATGGCCGTTTTCACCGGTCAGCTCGGCTGGGTGGAACACCTGGCTGCCGAGGTCCGGGGGCGCAGTGACGACCCGGCCCTGATCGGCAGGGCCTTGCTGGCCACCGGGCAGCTCATGACCCTGCGCCCGAACCATGCGGCGGCCTTCGCTCTGCTGACCCATATCGCCGAGGAGGCGGCAGCCGCCCACTCGCCCCGCGTGCTGGACGCGCTCGCCGCGGCGGCGGTGGTCCGCTACTACTCGGGCGAGGAGTCCCAGCAACAGCGGATCGAGGACCTGCTGCCCGCCATACAGGACTCCAGCGTCGGGGGCGCCCTGCGCGCCTGGGTGCTGGCCGTCTCCGACCCCAACGGCGCGGGAGCCTCTCTCGCCCCTGCGCTTCCTGGGCTGATCGCCGAGGCCAAGGACGACGCTGGCAGTCTGACCGCGCTCGCCATCGTGGCCTGGCTCCTGGACCGGACCGCCCTCGCCGCCCGGACCTTCGACGCGGCGTTCGGCCGGTGGCAGGCCCGGGGTTCGCTGCCGGAGGGCCTGGGATGTGCCGCCGGCTGGGCCTACCTGGAGCAGGGCCGGTGGGCCGAGGCCCGCTCGGTGGCCGCCGAGATCGCGGGCGTGGCGTCGACGGCTGGACTGGACCACGCCGAGGCGTGTGCGCGCTCTCTCGACGCGACGGTTCTCGCGCTGCTTGGCGAGTCGGCCGACGCGCGTCGGATGGCCGAGCAGGCGCTGGCCCTCGTCGACCCGCTGGAAAGCCGCTCCGTCGCGGTCTTCGCGCATCGGGCCCTGGGCCTGGCGGCGGTGGCCGAGGGCGACTACGACACCGCGTATGCGCGATTCCGCTCCGCTTTCACCGACGGCGGCCATCCGGTGCACTACCACGTCTCCTACATGGTCCTCGCCGAACTCGCCGCGGCGGCCGTCCGCCGGGGGCGACAGCAGGAGGCCGCCGAACTGCTGGAACGGTCGGCGCTGCGCTTGGGTGGAGGCATGTCGGCACGGATCACCGCACTGCTCGACCGAGGGCGCGCCTTGCTCGCCGAACCGGAGCACGCGGAACCGTACTTCCAGGCGGCACTGGCTGACGAAACGGGCGAGCAGTGGCCGTTCGAGCGGGCTCAGACACGGCTCGACTACGGTGAGTGGCTCAGGAGGCAGCGTCGTATCGCCGAGGCCCGCCCACTGCTGACCACGGCACTCGACACCTTCCAACGGCTCGGCGCGCAGCCATGGATCGAGCGGGCGAAGGCCGAACTGCGCGCTGCGGGCATCGAGGCCGCCGACAGCGTGGTGCCCAGTGCCTTCACTGAACTCAGTCCCCAGCAGCAGCAGATCGTCCAGCTCGCCGCTCGCGGCCTGACGAACCGTGAGATCGGAGAGAGACTCTTTCTCTCGCCGCGCACGGTCGGCTCCCACCTGTACCGGGTCTTCCCCAAACTGGGCATCACCGCCCGGTCACAGCTCCGCGACGTGGTCGAAGGCACCCTGTCCGGCTTGGGCGCCCAGATCTGAGACGGCGTCCGCTGCTCCACGCGTACCGGCCCGCAGGCTGTCCGGCATGCCAGCGAACCCACCGAAGCCTTCCACCGCCTTGGCGACCGCCCATACGCCCCCGGCCTGCACCAACTGGGCCTGGCCAGGACCGCCGGAGAAACCTTCCCGCCCAGACTCCGGCGACCTCCTCCGCCGGCGCCGCCTCATCCAGCCCGTCCAGAGCTGCCACCGCCTCGGCGGTCATCGCCGCCGCCCGCGCCAACGCCTCCTGGGCCGGACCGTCGACATCGATGTTCTTGAGCACGGTGCGGTAGTTCCCGATCAGAGCCTCCACGATCTCCCGCTCGGCGAGCCGGATCGCCTCCAGCTCCTCCTTGGCCTTCTTGATCTTCATGGCAATCCGCTTGCAGAACATCGTCGCCGGATCGTCCCGCACCCGCATCCGCGCCTTGTGGGCCAGACAGGCCAGCATCGTGTGCGGTTGTTTCTAGCGGCACGGCTGAACAGCAGCCCGGCTTCCAGGACGCCTCCGCACCCGGACAGTTGGCGGAGGCTCTCGCCCCGAGCACTCCGCAGGTTCTGATAGCCGGACTTACCGATAATGTCCAGTCCGGAGGCTGACGTCACCCACACCTGGTCGTAGTACGACCACCAGCTCCCACCCGTCAGACGGCAGTTGGCTCCGACCGAAGGAGGTTCGACGGCCTCGGAGATCAGTACCTCGGCACGCGTGTTACAGCCGTCGGACGGGTTGGCGCCGGCGTTCCAGTGACGGAAGGCGTCCCGGTCGTAGCCGTCCCGGGACTCCGTGTCACCATCGCGCTTCGCCGCATATCCTGCCAGCTTGCCTTGGCCAGCCCGCCGAGGTTGGCGCCTCCAAACTGACCACCCGGGTTCTCCGCCGAGATCACACGACGGTGATCCAGACCCGCATGAGTGAGACGCCGGCCTTCCCGAGGCAGAAGTCGCTGCGGGAGTTCGATTGCGACGCCAATCCCAACCTTGATGCCGCTGTCGTCCACACCCTTGGCACCTGCGGGTGAGTGAAGAAGGAACAGTCCCTCTGCCTGACCGGCGACTCCGGCACCGGCAAGTCCCACCTGCTGCGCGCTGGGCGCCAAGGCTGTGCGCCAGGTGCCTACCAGCTGATCAGCATCACGCCGCCGCTGGCGCCGCTGGCCATGCCGAACAGGACCACCTGTGTGCCCCGGCGTAGCCGGCCTTGGTCGGCGGCGTGGGCGAGTTGGAGGGGGAGGGTGGCTGCGCCCATGTTGCCGGTGCGGTGGAAGGTGGGCACGACCGTCTCGGGCTGGATGCCGAGGCGTTCGCAGAAGGTGCGGACGAAGGGGACGGACGGCTGGTGGAGACAGACCAGGCCGAGTTCGTTCGGGTCGGTGTGGTGTTCCTTCAGCCACTGTGCGGCGCGGGTGTCGATGCCGAGGAAGGAGGCGAGGAGCCGTTCGGAGTCGATGTGGAGTCCCTGCGGGCTGCCTGGGGTGTGGTGGGAGTTGAAGAGGGTGGCAGCCGGCCAGCCCGCGGAGTTCGCCATGAACGTGTGAGCGATGATGCCCGGGCGGGAGGAGGCTTCGACGAGCAGGGCAGCACCCATGTCCCCGCCGGTCAGGGAAGCCAGCCCGGTCCGCAGGGTGGTGGGAGTCAGGCTCCAACGGCTCAGGCGGCTGAGGGTTTCCCCGCACGCGATCAGGATCCGCCGGTAGCGGGCGGCACGGATGAAAGCGTCCGCGACCTCCAGGGCGTTCAGGACGCTGTTACAGGCGTTGGAGATGTCGAAGACCGGACAGGACAGCCCGGTCTGGGCGGCGACGATGTGGGCGTTGGCGGGTTCCTGGACATCGGCGCTGACGGCGGCGAACAGCAGCAGGTCGACTTGGCCCGGTTCGAGGTCCGCCTGAGCCAGGACACGGCTGACAGCATAGGAGGCGAGGTCGGAGGGCAACTCGCCCTCCGCGGCGACGACGCGCTCTTCCAGCCCATAGAGCCTGGACAGCAAGCCGGTCGGAACCCGTACACCGGGACTGTGCTCGCGCAGTTGGTCCTCGATAGCTGGCGCGCCTTGGCGGCCTTCAGGCAGGTGGACCGCGACCTGGGTGATGCGGCTGTAGAGGCTCATGCCGACTCCTTCACCACGTCGGCACGCGCCGGGGCTTTGTGGGGCAGGCCGCTGACCGTGTGTTTCACCCAGTCCGACAGCCACAGCGGTGACAGGGTGTGAAGCGGCACCAGGAGACGGGCGTCGAAGCCGACCATGTAACGGGCCCTGGGCCGGGGGGAGGTCAGCGCCTTCTCGATGGTCCGGGCGACCGGCTCCGGACCGGGGACACGTGCGTTGACAGCCCCGAACAGGGCCCGCGAACGGTCGTATCCCGCCGCCCCGCCGCAATCGGCCGCGACGAGATCATCGACCGCCCGGTCCAGCATCGCGGTGGCGAAGGCTCCGGGCTCCACCAAAGACACCCGGACACCGGCATGCGCCATCTCCACGCGCAGGCAGTGGGTGAGCGCGCTCAACGCGTGCTTGCTCGCGCTGTACCAGCCGCCCAGCGGCCAGGGCACCCGCCCCAGACCCGACGACACGTTCACGATGCGGCCTTCACCACGCCGACGCATCTGCGGAAGAGCGAGGCGACAGATCCGCATCGCCCCCAGAAGGTTCACCTCCAGCAGATATCGCGCCTGTTCATCACGCACGTCCTCGAGCGACCCGGCCTGCGGTACCCCGGCGTTGTTCACCACCGCCCACACGCCGCCACCCGTCATCCGGGCGACCTCTGCCATCGCCTCGACGCAGGAAGACGGATCAGCGAGGTTCACCACCACAGTGCGCAGCGACCGCCCGCGCGCCCCGGCGGCAGCGATGAGGTCGTCCGCCTTCTCCTGGCTGCGCGCTGTAGCGATCACATCAAAGCCAGCACCGGCCAAACGCAGCGCCGTCGCCTCACCGATGCCACCAGTTGCCCCCGTCACCAGCACGCTCCGCGGGACCGGCCACCCCACCGAAGAATCCGTCGCCACCCCTGCCCCACTCCCCTAAGCGAATCCACCAGGCGCGCCTGGTGCGCACCCACACGGTGAGCAACGACCCAGAAGAAGCCCGGTTGTGGCCCCTTGCGGTGCCGCTTCCGCTGAACGCCTACGGCACCGGAACAGCTCGCCCGGTCGCAGCAACAAATGCCGTGCCGGGCTCGGCTCTGGGATGCGGGGCGGTCGGGTCATCGGGTTCGCAGGGTGGCGTGCAGCGGTGTGGCCGGCTGGAGCTGCACTCCGGCTGTGGGTGTCGGGTCGCCTTCGATGTCGAGGTGGAGGCGCTGGGCAAGTGTGGTGAGGACGAGTGTTCTCTACCAGCGCGAACCGTGCGCCGAGGCAACGCCGACCGGCGCAGCAGTCGCATGCAAGCACTGGCCGCCCTGGGGCGTGCTGCGGGCACCGATGGTGCCGCCGGCGTGGCGCCGGAGCCGGGCGAGGCCGTCGACGTGGCCGGTGTGCAGCGCCAGTCCGCGCCGCATGCCGACCAGGATCTCCAGCGCGGCGCCGGGATCGCAGTACTCCGTCAGGCGAAAAGGCTGATCGAGAGGGTGCGCCGCATCCTGCCCTCCGATCCGAGCGGGGCTTGCCAGCGTCTGCTTACGCCACCGAAGGGGCGACGGGCTGACGCCTCCTCGTTGCGGCTGCGGTCGTATGGGGCCGCCGGCACGTTGGTCGACGGCGCCACCCGTGACACTCACAACTCCGTTTGAGCACAGGTTTCCTGATGCCCCATCGGGTCACTCGCGGGTAGCGGCCGGAACAGTTCCGGCCGGGACGGGAGATCTGATCATGAACCGGATACTGCGGCGGTCGGCCGCAATCCTGACCAGCGCCACGGCGATGGCGGCACTGCCCTGTGTGACCGCAGCCGCCGCCCCCGCGCAGGCCCAGCCCTGTGTGCAAAAAGTCGCCGTCGTCAACAACGCGGGCTTCGTCCTGTCCTGGACCGCCTCGGCCCGCACCGGCGAACAGTCGGCCTCCACCGGCGACTACCCGATCAACCAGACCAGGATCATCGACCTGTCCACCACCGCCTTACCCGAGGGAACCGACATCCGCCCCTACGTCGAGGCGGTCGGCGGGACCAACGAGTACGGCAGCTCCTACGTGTCCTACTGCGACAACGGCCAGACGGCCACCTACACCGTCACGGGGACCACCTTCGACTACTCGGTCGCCCTGCTGACCTGACAAGCCATATCCGTGGCGGCGTTCGCCGGCGCAGCAGACGGCAAGGACCGGCGAGCCCAGCCCGCCTCGGGAACCCGGCAGCGAGCTGGGCGAGGGTGTCGTGCCGCCGCAGGTACACCAGGCCGACCAGGGCAGGCTGGTGCGGTGGGAGCTTGCAGCGGCGGTCACCCTCACGGGTGCCGATGAGCATGGTGACCCACTCGACCAGGGCATGAGGCTACGGTCCCGCCCTTGCCGCGGCCAGTATCAAGGCGCTGGTCCGTCTCTTCCAGAACCCGCCGCCGCGCAGTAGGTACGGCAAGCACGATCAGAACCGGGACGATGTTGCCGAACAGGCACGACTCCCGCCCAGCACGGCGCAGGCCCGGGAGGTGACGGCCGGCCATGGAGCGCTGGACGACGTCCGGCGCTCCATGGCGGTGCCTTCTCACCTGGGTCCGCGACACACCCGCCGCCCGCATATGGGCACACTCGGTCACGCCGGCTGAACGTCGTCCCATGAGGCGGAGTTCAGACTTTCTCCCGGAAGTCCACCACCCCATTCGAGGCGACAAGGCCGCACCGGCCCCGCCAGCACACACCCGTACCGGTGCCCTGCCCGCGGCAGCTGACGTGGACCTTGCTGGCCCCTGTTCCTGCGGAAGGTAACCGTGCCGGCCGCGCCAATGACCGACCTCCTCCAGCACGGACACGCTGCCGCTGTCTGGCGCCCCGTCCGCGATCCCAAGCGCCGGGTCGGCTTGATGGATCGGCTGGTGCCGCAGGCGGTGCGCAGCAGGCGACGGAATTCCCCAGGGGTGTGGTCACGAAATTCCCCCACTGTCCGCCGTGGGCGCTGACTTAAGGATGACCGCGTCTTCCCGCTTGCGGCCGACGCGGAGACCTCGGCAGCGGGCAGCGTCTTGCCCGGTGTGGGTGCGAGGGGCTTGCGGTCCCAGGGCGTTCCATGGCGGCCATGCTGACTCCAAGCGAACCGGATAGGTCATCCGAATGTGTGCTAGCGTCACCTCCAGTAATCGGATGACCTATCCGTTTTTTTGCATGGGGTGGAGGAGCGCATGAGGAAAGCTGTAGTCACCGCCGGGACGGCCGGAATCGGTTTGGAGACGGCGCTGGGGCTTGCCGTCGCAGGGTTCGCGGTCACCGTGGTTGGAAGGAGCGCCGACCGGGGTGCCCAGGCGGTGGACCGGATCAACGCCATGGGCCCGGCGCAGCCTGGTCGGTTCCTGGCCGCCGACCTCTTCTCGCTCGACCAGGTGCGTGCGCTGGCCGACCGGATCGCAGCCGAGCACCAGGCCTCAGGGGATCCGCTGGCGGTACTGGTCAACAATGTCGGGGCGATGTTCCCCAACCGGCGCGAGCTGGGCGGCCTCGAGGCGTCGTTTGTCGTCAACCACCTCTCGCCGTACCTGCTGACCGAACTGCTCCTGCCCACGCTGACGGCCGGTTCGCCGAGCAGGATCGTGAACGTGACCTCGGGTGCGGTTGGGGTCGCGAAGCAGGTGTTCGACGCCGTCGAGCCGCCCGGCGGCTACTACGGCTTCCACTGGTACGGCCGCGCCAAGCTCGCCAACCTCGCCTACACCCTCGACCTTGCCGCGCGGCTGGACGGCACGGGCGTATCGGTCTTCGCCGCCGACCCCGGAGGCGCCGCGACCGACATGACCAACGGAACCCTGACCGACCCGAAGATCGTCTCTCCCGCCCTGCGACTGCTGTGGCCGCTGGTGCGCCGCAAGTTCGAACGGTCCACGTCCGGCCCGGCGTCCGCGGCAGCCAGGCCGTCGATCGTCGCCGCCACCGACGAGGCGCTGATCGGCAAGACCGGACTCGTCATCGGTCCCCAAGCGCGTCCGGTCGCCCCGTTCCGCCCGGCCACCGACCGCCGCGTCGCCGAAGCAGTGCGCCGGCTCAGCGAAGCCCACGCTCCCGCCGCGGCCAGGTAGGCGCTACACCTGCGCCGGTGGACCTCGGCGCGCGCACCGCCGAGCTCGCCACCGGGCACCTGCCCTTCCTGGAGCAGCCCAAGGAGTGGCTGGAGATCATCACCGGCTTCCTCGGCCGACGGCAGGACCGGGGCTGAAAGACCTCGCGGGCGGGTGGGCCGCACGGCCCACCCGCCACAGCGCCGACCTCCCAGCCAGGAACGACTGCGTATGATCGAACGCTGGACACCCATGACGGGACACGCGACAGAGACTGGCCACACATGACGACCACACAGCTACGCAAGGACGCTGCCCGCAACTGGGACCGGATCGTCGCCATCGCCCGCGTCCTGGTCGACCAGGGCGTCACGCTGCAGCTCAACGATGTCGCCCGCCGTGCCGGACTCGGGGTCGGCACCGTCTACCGGCACTTCGCCACCCCTGAGGCGCTGCTGGAGACCGTGGCCACCCCCTGCCTGGAAGCCCTGGCCGCCCACGGCGAACAGGCACTGGCCGATACGGATCCCTGGCGCGCACTCGAAGGCTTCCTGACGCGGACCCTCGACGCGCAGATCACCGACGCCTCCCTGGCCCTGGTCACCGCCGCACCGACCGACGCCCTCCCACGCACCACGGAGCTCAGGCAGTCGCTGACAACGACCGGCACCGAACTCCTCAACCGGGCCCGCGAGGCCGCAGTGGTCCGTCCCGATCTGTCCGCTGCCGATCTCGTCCCGCTGATGTGCGGCATCGCCCATGCCGTCACCGTCCACGGCGGCACTCCTGCCGACCGGATCAACACAGCACACCGCTACCTCGCCGCACTGCTCGGCGGTCTGCGAGCCACCCCGTCGAGCACGTGACACGCCTCTCGCCACCGGGGTGATCCTCGGCGTCCAGCTCCGCCGCCTGGTACCTGCACCGCCACTCTGCCCGGCTCGGATGGCATCGCCCAGGGGAAGGCCGCAGTCGGCGTCCCCCGTCCGCGCTCATCGGGTGTGGCGCGCGGCCGGGGGGGGCGACTCCGACACCGGTGGCGCGCGGAGCGGAGCTCCCACGACGGGCCCAGCCACATCGCGGCAACTGCTGCTCCCCCGCAACCACGCCGGACGGGTGCGGTCTGCTCACGCTCGGACGGGGGCGATGCCGCAGAGCCGCCACATGCACTGCCGCGGCAGGTGCTGGATGCCGCCGTGGCGACCATTCGGGAGCTGGGTCAGGCCCAGCCGAACACCCTCATCCACGGCGACCTCCAGCTCCTTCATTAGGCAAGTCGTTTGTCGGGCGAAGGACTGTCGGATTCTGCGACGGAGATTTTCACACCACTGCTGTCGTGGTCAGTGGCTGTCGGTTGGTCCGTGCGCCGATACATCCTGGCGATGGCTGCGCACTGGAGTGCCATGGCCAGCGCCATGGCCGAGCAGATGCCCGGCAGGCCCAAACCCGACAGGCAGTACGCGAGCGCGATTTGGAGTGCCACACCCCACGTGGTGATCCTTGCGAGGGCCGGGCTGCCACCGCTGCCCTCGAACACCCCGCCCAGCGCGATGAAGCAAGCGAGAAGCACCAAGTACGGCCCCAGGCAACGCAGATAGAGTGTCCCCGCCTCGGCCACCTCTCCCTCGCTGCCGAAGGCCCGCATGATCCACGGCCCGGCGGCGAGCAGTGTCAGCAGAGCCGTGAACCCCAGCGATCCGGCGAGGAGCAACACCTGCCGTCCGATGGCCTGCCGCTCGTCGCGTCCGGCACCGAGCAGATGCGCGGTGCAGATGGCGGCAGCCTGGCGTACCGCGTAGAAGGCCATGGTCGCGACGTACATCGCCTTCGTCGCGATCCCGTACGCGGCGACCTCGCTGACGCCGATCCGGGCGACGATGGCGACGAGTGCGAGCGCCCCCGCCATTCGTACGACGAAGTCGGCCGACATGGGAAGTCCGGTCGCAGCGGTCCTGCGCGCATCGGCGCTGAGCGAGCCGGCCCGGTCCGGGGCCGCCTGGGTCGCCTGTCGCAGTACGCGGTTGCGGTGCAGCGCCGCAAAACCGCAAATGAGCGCGACCGTCCGGCCCAGCACTGTGGCGATTGCAGCTCCACGTACCCCGAGGTCGAACCCCAGGATGAACAAGGGATCTAGGGCGTTTCTTACCGATCATCGGATCGTTGGTCTGGCCGTGCCGTTGACTGACGCGCAGTGGGCGCGGATAGAGCCGTTGTTGCCGGACCGGACACCGAGGCGCGGCGGGCGGTGGCGCGATCACCGACAGGTGATCGACGCGATCGCCTGGAAGTTCCAGACTGGCTCACAATGGGTGCACCTCCCCGCGGAGTACGGCTCGTGGAAAGGCGTCTACACACGGTTGAGGAACTGGGCGATCGATGGCACCTGGGATCGCGTCTTCACTGCCCTGCTCGCCCAAGCCGATGCGGACGGCGAGCTGGACTGGGTCGTCGCGGTCGACTCCACGGTTGTGCGCGTGCACCAGAACGGCGCCGGGGCCCGTAAAAAGGGGCCCCGGCTGATGAGCCCGCCGACCACGCGATCGGACGGTCGCGTGGTGGACTGACCACGAAGATCCATCTCGCCGCTGACAGTCGCTGTCGCCCGCTGTGTTTCGTGCTCACGCCCGGCCAGGCCGGAGACGCGCCGGCGTTCGATCACGTGATGGCTGCCATCCGGATCCCACGTCGTATCGGTAGGCCCAGGACCAGGCCCTTCATGGTGCTGGCCGACAAGGCGTATTCGTCACGAGCTATTCGGGACCTTCTGCGAAGGCGCGGAGTACGGACTGTGATCCCGCAGCCTGCCGACCAGATCGCCAACCGCCAGCGCAAGGGTCGCAGCGGCGGGCGCCCGCCCGGATTCGACCGCGAAGCCTACAAGCAGCGCAACACCGTCGAGCGCTGCATCAATCGCCTCAAGCAGTGGCGCGGCCTGGCTACCCGCTACGAGAAAACCGCCACGGTCTACCGCGCCGGCCTCCTCCTTGCGGGCATCTTCCTCTGGTCCGCCCGCTGATCAACAGCCAGCTCAGGGGCGGAGACATTCGCTCTGCGGATCGAAGCAGACGAGGCCGTGCTCGCGCGCCAGTTCAGCGGCGTACTCGGACACTTCCTCGGCCCTGGCGTAAGACATGACCAAGTACACGATCGGGCCCGATGCCTCATCGATGACCGGTGTCGACGCCCACACGACGTTGTGGTCGACGTCATCTGGATACCGCGCGACGAGGGCATCCACGTACGCCACGATGCGCGGCGCCGGAGGCACAACGACATCGTCCGACTCCAGGTAGCGCTCGTAGAACCCGTCATACATCGAGCCCGCTTGGCGGTCGTCGACTGGACGGTCACCGTCCCATACAGCAAGGTCATAGCTCACAGACGCATCGTTGCAGGCGGCAGTTCTGCCAACGCGAGCAGGTCTGCACTCGGATCTCCGCTCATGATCCGTAAGAGAGCTCCTAGTCCGAGTATCAGACCGTTCGCGAGGATCGCGAGCTTCATCGGGGTGCGGGTGTCGCCCGCGCCTTTGAGGATGCCGTCCACGACGTTGGTGGCGAAGAACACCGCGATTCCTGGCAATGCGATCGAGAAATATCCAGTAGCGAGTGACGGCGAGTCGCTGCCGCTGCGGCCGAGTACGAGGTGGGCGAGGGGTTCGCGGCACAGGTATCCACCGATGGCGACCAGGGGTGTGACGAGTGCCCACAGGACCCATCCGCCGCGCACGGCGGAGCGTATCGCTGCCGGATCCCCCGCTCCTTCGGCTCGTGCGACGAGCACAGTCGTGCCCGAGCCGGCGACGAGGATGACGCCGAGCAGCAGGTTCTCGACATTGGTGGCGACAGCCACCGCGGCAACGGCGCTCCCGCCGAGCCGGGCCACCCAGACCATGTTGATGATCCCGGCTGTGACCCCCGCGAGAAGCTCGAAGTAGACCGGATACGCGAGCGAAACCAGTCTGCGCCGGTGTTCGGCTGCTGCCCCCATGACTGCACCCCTCTTTTCGCTGTACCTCTAATCGAGGTACAGCGAAAAGAGATAGCATGGCGGGACGGGACGGGCAAGCGCGCCGACAGGCACAGGAAGGAGCTCGGGACATGCTGGAGCTGTCGATTCTGGGTTTCCTCTTCGAAGAGTCTCTGCACGGATACGAGGTGAAAGCCCGCATCCAGGGCCTCAGTGGCCACATCCGCCCAGTAAGTGACGGAGCCCTCTATCCGGCTATCTCCCGGCTTGCGAAAGCGGGTCTGGTCAATCAGCACACCGAGCCTGGAAGCGGTGCGGCACCCCGCCGGATCCTGTCCCTCACCGAGGCGGGCCGCACCGAACTGCTGGCCCGACTGCGGCACCCCAAGGAGGCCGAAATCACCGATGGGCAGCGCTTCTTCACTCTGCTTGCCTTCCTGCACCATCTCCCGGACCGTGCCGAGCAGGCTGCGGTGCTGCGTCGGCGGCAGACCTTCCTCAACATCCCGGCGAGCTTCTTCTACCGCGATGGCGAGCCCGTGCGAGCCGAGGAAGCGCCCAGCCTCTTCCGGCAGGGCATGCTGCGCATCGCTCGAGCCACCGGCACTGAGGAAAAGAAGTGGCTGGCCGAGGCCATCGGCAGCCTGGAAGGTTGAACGCTGGCCGATGGGGCGCTACCCCGCCGACAGTCCGTTGTCACCGGCCCGCGGACTGCGCCGGGCGGCGGCCCGCGCCACCATGGGATGGGATATGCCCATCTTCAGCCGGGCATTCGTCCAGCTCATCTCGGGCCCGGAAGCCGGGTGACCTGCTGCGCCGCCGCGAGTTCCTCAGCCTCGCGGGCTCTGCTGCACAGCCATCCGGGTCCGGGCGCGCCCCAGGACGCGGACGTGGCGCGCGTGAACCTGCTCAGCGACCGCGAGCGTGACGTCCTCGTCCTGATCGCCGAAGGACTGTCCAACGCCGACATCGGCGCCCGCATCCATCTGAGCGCGGGCACCGTCAAGGACCACGTCAGCTCGATCCTGAGCTCGTGGGCAACAGCTCTGAATACACGACGCCGGAATCTGCGGGCCTGCACTTGTCGGCCGTCTCGTGCCACGGGAACCTCGGCCAGGACCTCCACACCGAAGCGGCCCTCTCCCTGCTGGGACCCGACATGGGGAACCCTGCCTCGCCTGCTTCGGAAAGCGGGCGCTTTCTCCGGGACTCGGCCGCTTTAGCTGAAATGACGTGTGCTTGTCCCCGGTTTTGATCTTCTCGTTCCGAGCCGCGTGTGGTTCGCCACCATGGTCGGACAGAACGGCAACGAGGAGACGGCGTGCGCCACGAAAAGACAGCGAAGGTTCCCGTTGCGCTGCACTCGGCCTCCTTCGGGATGGAGGCTTGTGTCTGAGGCGCCGTTCTTCGGCCGGGTGAGCGCACTGGAGCAGCTGGGCGATCGGTTGGCCAGAGCCGCCCGGAGCGAGCCCCAGATCGTCCTCGTCGACGGGCCCGCGGGCATCGGCAAGACCTCGCTGGTCCGGCGCTTCCTCGCCTCAGCGCATCCGGGCTGCCATGTCCTGCGCGCCAGCGGTGAGGAGATGGAGATGCACCTGCCGTACGGGGCGGTCGCCCAGCTGCTGGCCCATGCGCGCAAGGTGGTCGACGTCCCCGAGGAGGAACTCGAGCGCACCACACGCCCCGACGGTCCTGTGCCGGATCCGATCGCGGTGGGCTCCTGCCTGCTGGACACATTGGACCGGATCCAGGACCAAGCCACGGGCATCCTGGTGATCGACGACATCCACTGGGCCGACACCCCCTCCCTGCACGCGCTCACGTTCGTGCTGCGGCGTCTGCGGTTCGACCGGGTCCTGACGCTGCTGGTGACCCGCGACGCCACCGACCTCAGGCTGCCGCCGGGGCTGCGCCGGATCCTCCACGCCGACACGACGCTCGAAGTAGCGCTGACCGGCCTCGGCCTGCCGGAACTCACCGCCCTCAACGCCGCCGTGGGACCCTCTCCGCTTCCCCGCTGGGCCATCGCCCGCCTCAGAGAGCACACGGACGGCAATCCCTTGCACACCAGGGCGCTGCTCCAGCAGCTCCCCGCCGAGGTGCTCAGCGGGGGCAGCACGTCGCTTCCCGCACCGCGTGCCTACGAGCGGCTCATCGCCGAGCGGTTGGAGGCCTGCGCGCCCGATACCCGCCGGCTGGTCGGTGCGGTCAGCGTCCTGGGCATGTCCAGCCCGCTGCACCTGGCAGCACAGATCGGCACCGTGCCCGATCCCCTGGAGGCTCTGTCGGAGGCGATAGCGCGTGAGCTGCTGGAGGAGGGAGCGGTCGGCTCCGTACCGAGGGCTGTCTTCCCTCATCCGCTGCTGCGGGCCGCCGTCTACCGCGGTCTCGAACCGGCCGTACGCTCCCGCCTGCACGGCTTGGCCGCAGACGCCGTGCACGAGCCGGGCGTCACGCTGGGGCACCGCGTGCATGCCGCTGTCGGACCCGACGCGGAACTCGCGGACGACCTGGTCCGGTTCGCCGTCGGCCAGAGCGAGAAAGGGGCCTGGTCCACGGCTGCCTCCGCCTCCATCGCCGCCGCCCGCCTGTCCGCGACCCCCTCTTTCGGCGCGCAGCAAACGCTGCGGGCGGTCGAATACCTGCTGCTCGCCGGCGACGTCAGCCAGGCCGCCGAACTGGAGGGGAGCGTACGGGAGATGCCGCCCGGCGCCGAACAGCACTACGTGCTCGGCCATCAGGCCCTCACCGCCGGCCGGCTCGACGAGGCGCGCCGTGAACTGAGCGCGTGCTGGGAGAGCGGCGGGGCCGCAGTCGAAACGCTGCGCAGTGCCGCCGAGCAGATGGCCTGGCTGTGTCTCATCCAGGGCGATGCGCGAGGCATCGTCGCCTGGGCACGCCGCGGCCTCGGCCTGCCGCCCGGCACGCGGTCGTCGTTCCTGCGGGACTCCCTGGCGATCGGACTGGCGATCTCCGGCGACTACGGGGAGGGCATGGCGTCCCTCGCCCACCTGCCCGCCCGCGGTCCGCGCAACAGCCCGGAGCAGCTGGACGGCCTGCTCGCGCGCGGAATGCTGCACCTGTGGAACGGGCAGCTCGGTGATGCCCGGCGAGATCTGGAGGACGCCTTCACCTCTCACCGGCGCGGCGGACTGCCGTACGCGGCTCTCGTGGCGCTGGGCTTCCTCACCGATGCCGAATACCGCTCCGGCTGGTGGGACGAGGCGATCGCGCACGGCACGCAGGCTGTGTCGCTGGCCGAGGACACCGATCAGATCTCCATCCTTGCCGTGGTGCACGCCTTCGCCGCCTGTCCTCTCGCCGGCCGTGGCGACTTCCGCGCAGCCGAGGCCCACGCCACCGCGGCGGCGGAACACGCGCGCGTGCTGGGGGATGTCAATGACGCCGCGTTCGCGGCCACGGCGCTCGCCCTGGTGCACACGGCGCGGGGGCATCACGAAGGGACGGTCGCCGCGCTCAGCCCCTTTCTGGGGCAGGACATCATGCACCGGCACGGCATCGACGAAGTGGGGCTCGTCGGGTGGCGGCCCCTGCTCGTCGAGGCCCTGGTGCGCACCGGCCAGACCGACGCCGCGGAAGAGGTGCTGGTCCCCTACGAAGCCGGCGCCGCCGAACGCCGCCGCTGGCTCGACCAAGCGGCGGCCGCCCGTTGCCGCGGCGTCCTGGAGGGGGCCCGCGGTGATGTTCAGGCCGCCGAACGCGCCTTCCGGGCGGGGCTCGCCCACTGCCACCGTGGGGAGCCGTGCTGGGAGCAGGCGCTGTTGCGCCTGTCTTACGGAGCCTTCCTGCGCCGGGCGGGAAGGCGCAGCAGCGCGGTGGCGGAGCTCGAAGCCGCCTGGCGGACCTTCCATCGCCTCCGGGCGACCCCGTATCTGGAGCGGTGCGACGCCGAGCTGGCAGCCTGCGGCCGTGTGTCCGTCCGCCCGCAGGAGGCGGTCCACCCGGTGTTGACCGCCCAGGAGCTCACCGTGGCCCAGATGGCAGCCCGAGGGATGACCAATCGCCACATCGCGCGGGAGTTGGTGCTCAGCGTCAAGACGATCGAGTACCACCTCGGCAACACCTACGCCAAGCTCGGCATCTCCTCCCGCACCGACCTGCTCGGCAAGCTCGCCCGGGACACCTGATCACTCGCCGGATCAGGCGCAGCCCGATCAGGTGCAGCCCGATCTCGTGCTGCACCCCGTCCGTACCCACCCCTGCCCTGCGTCCCGACGGTGGCGTGGCCCCGGGCACCGACCCGGGGTCGCCCCCGAGTCCGTCCCTGGGGTGCCCGGCACCGCCCCGGCCGTAGCGTCGGCAGCGAGCCGAATGAGCCAAGGGGGCGGCCCATGATGAATCCCATCCGACTGGTCCTGGTCGATGACCACCAGGTGTTCCGCAAAGGTCTGCGCGACTGCGCTGAGGCCGTCGGTATGCAGGTGGTCGCAGAAGCGGGCAACAGCCATGAAGCGCTCGCCGTCATCGCAGGCGTTCAGCCCGACGTGGTGGTGCTCGAGCCGCAGACATCGGACGGCGGAGGCCTCAGCGGCGTCCGCGCCCTGGCGGACAGCCGGCCCCGGACGCCTGTACTGCTGGTCTCGGCGTGTGACGACGCGGCGCTGGTGAGCGAGGCCTTGTGTGTCGGCGCGAGCGGATACGCGTCGAAGCGGTGCTCCGCCGAGGCTCTGCTGGCCGCGATCACCGCAACCGCCCATGGCCTGGCTGTCCTTGACGAACGCGTCCAGCACCACGTGCGCACCGCCGTAGCCCACTCCGCCGCCCGTCTGCTGGCGGACACGGTTCCCTTCCCGTCACTGAGCAGGCGCGAACGCCAGGTCCTCGAACTGCTCGCCTGCGGCATGGAGCCCGCCCGCATCGCCCGCGAACTCACCCTGGAGCGCCACACCGTGCACAACTACGTGTCCTGTGTCGTACGCAAACTCGGGGTGGAGAACCGCGAGAAGGCAGCGGCTCTGGCGCGCGGTCACGGTCTCGGGCACAGCCCTCCCGGCCGGCCGGCCCAGGGTGCGGGACGATCCAGGAGCCGTTGGGCGGCGCTCCCGGGACAGGTAGGAGATCAGCATGAAAAGCCACGGCCCGAGGGGGCCGCCCCGACGGCGAACGCGGCTTCGGACGAGCCCCCCTGGCTTCGTGACATGGACCGCTTCACTGATCCGCGAAGGAGTCACCATGAACAGGCGATCGATCCGGCGTGATGCCACGGCCATGGCCCTGGCTGTTGCCCTTGCGGGTGTCCTGGGGGCCGGCATCGCCGGCCAGGCCCAGGCGTCGACACACCCCGCGGGGTCCGTCGCCGAGCAGGGCGCACGGCCCGGCATGCCCCTGCGGGCCGCAGTCACCGGACCGGCGGAGCTGCGCACCCACGGCAGCAGCGCGGACTTCCCCACCTGGTTCTTCGGCGGAACCCAGCTGTGCGTGAAGAACCAGGGCACGCAGTACGGCGAGGCACGCGTCCAGACCCGCCTGGGCGCGTCGCCCGAGTACATCCCCGTGCAGGCCGGCACGACACGGTGCATCAACCGCTGGTGGGGCGGGGTGCCGATCAATGTCAGGAACAACGCGTACTCGCCGTTGTCCGTCACCGCGCGCTGAGCAAGACGGGAGCTGAGACATGACACTCAAACGACACAGGGCGCGATCCGTACTGGTTGCCGTGGCGCTGCTGGCGGCCGGTGCCGTGGGGGCGTCAGCCCCCGCCGTGAGCGCGGACCCCGCAGGAGTGCAGCGCACGCTCGACTGGGAGAACCCTGCCGACCGCACCCTTCCCGCGGCGGCGCCCAGCGGCTTCGGCAAGCAGTGGGCCACCTCCTACGGCGCCACGACCACCACATCCCCGGTGCGTGACGGCTCCTACGCCGCGCGTTTCGAACTGCGCAAGAACGACCCGGTGGTGTCGAGCAGCAAACGGGCGGAGATCACCCAGCGCGACGATCAGCCCCTCAACGCCGAGCGCTGGTACGGCTTCAGCATCAACCTGCCGTCGTCCTGGAGTTACGACAGGTCAGCCGAGATCGTCAGTCAGTGGCACCAGTGCGACACTCAGTGCCCTTCCGGTTCCCCTCCCCTGGCCCTGCTCACGGACGAGGGCCGGTGGAAGATCGACTTCAAGGGCCAGATCACGGACCTCGGCCCGTACACCACCGGTGCCTGGGCCGACTGGGTCTTCCATGTCACATGGCGTACCGACAGCGCGGGCGTGCTCGAAGTCTGGCGCGACGGGGAGCAGGTCATGCGCAGTACCGGAGCCACACACAGCGGCGGTCCACGATCGCCGTACTTCAAGTTCGGCATCTACAAATGGGACTGGAACACCGGGGCGCCCTCCGACACGACCCAGCGTGTGATGCACTACGACGCACTGCGGCTGGGGGACGAGCGGGCCACCTACACGGACGTCAGCCCCGTACGTGCGTGCGGGAGGGCTATCTCACCGGCTGGCGCGACGGCGACAACCTACGAGCCGGTGAATCCGCCGGGGAACGCCGTCGACGGCAACCTCACCACGCGCTGGTCGGGGCAGGGTTCCGGAGCCTCACTGATCCTCGACCTCGGCGTCCGGCGCCAACTCTGCGGAGCCACGGTGGCCTGGCACCGCGGAGACCTCCGATGGAACGACTACACCGTCTACGTGTCCCAGGACGGCGTCACCTACAGCAAGGCGTGGGAGGGGCGCAGTTCGGGAACCACGACCGCGCCCGAGAAGACGCTGTTCACCAACGGGGCGTACGACGCCCGCTACGTCAAGATCACCTTCCGGGGCAACCCCGAGAACGACTGGGCGAGCATCACCGAGGCCGCAGTTCTGGGCCTGTGAAACGGAGGGCGGGGTGACGGAGGGCGGGGTGCCCGCCCAAGGCACCCCGCCCTCCTTCACGATGACTGGGCCCCGTCCATCCGCGCTCGTCGGCACCGTGGACCGAGGCTCAGTACCGCAGCCCAGCCTGCCTACATCGCATCTGGTCGTCCGTCTGCTGCGGTGGCCACCCTGGTCCAGGCTCAAGGCCCGCTTCCAGCCGGTCGAGCGGTCCTCCGAAGCGGCTCGCCAGTTCTACGGCGGTCGAGTGCCAAGCGCTCGGGGGACGCCCCAGGCCCGGGGAGTCGTGGAGCGCAGGATCGGCCCGCCTGCTGCGGTCGTCGACAGGGGCCACCGAGGTCCCGTCCGTCCGCGTGGCGGCTCAGTCCACCTCGCCGGGACCGGCCGGGTGGCAGGCTGCCGGGTCGGTGTCGTCGGCCTTGGCGTCCCGATGAGCTGTCGGGCTGGTTTCCCTCGTTGGAGCCGTACGCGGAGGCCTTGGAGATGCCCAGGGTGTGCTTGTCGTCCTCGGTGGCCGGCAACGGGGAGAGCTTCGCAGTAGCGGACGCGCTGCGTCTGGCTGCGGACGGCGTGCGCGGGGTGCTGCGCCTGGCCGCACCGAGGAGGGCGGCGCGGGAGCGCTTTGAGCACCATGACCAGGGGAAGGGAGCGGCGCGTAGGTTGTCCACCCCTGCGCGCCCATTGGTGGCTCCCCACCGGGCGACGACGTGCCGCTGAAGGACCACGGGCGTGGACACCCGGACCTCCGGTCGACCCCGCGGGGACTCCACCAGGTCCGCTCGGGCGGGGCGGCGGAAAATCGTCGGCAACCTTTTCGCCATGGGCGGCCACTGACCAGTGCACCAACGGCTCGATCCTGAACGGACAGGTAATCATGACAACGAGGCAGGTCGCGCGGCAGCGCCGACGCAGACGCAGACTCGTGCTGGGCGCCACGGTGGCGCTGACCGCCGCGGGCATTCTCGCCTACCTGGTCATGGCGTTGCTCCCCGGCCACAAGGTCGATGCGGGGCCGGCTGCGGCCACTCCCCTCGTCACCACCCAGCCCAAAGCCGCCGACACGGCGTCCCCGAGCGCGCCTCCCAGCCCATCATCAAGCCCGAGTGCGAGCGCCTCGGCCAGCCCGAAAGCCACAGCGACCCCCAAGGCGGGGAAGCCCTCGCCCAAGGGCACCCAGAAGTCCTCACGCACGTCCACCACGCCCCCGTCGGCAGGGCGGATCCGACCCAACACCTCGTACCAGGGCGTCGCCACCGCCTACGAGGCCGGTGTCGGGGACGGGGCCTGTCTGTTCGGTCCGAGCCCGGACATGATGATCGCGGCGATGAACACCACCGACTACGAGACCTCCAGGGCCTGCGGCGCGTACGTGCTCGTCCGCGCGGCCAACGGCAAGTCGATCACGGTGCGGATCACCAACGAATGTCCTCTGCCCTGTGCACCCGGGCAGATCGACCTCAGCCAGCAGGCGTTCGCCAAGCTCGCCGACCTCAAGGTCGGCCGGCTCCCCATCACCTGGAGCCTGGTGAGCCCCGCCTCCATCGGCACGATGTCCATCCGGTACAAGACCGGGTCAAGCGCCTACTGGTGCGGCATCCAGGTAATCGGTCACCGCAACCCGGTCGCACGGCTGGAGGTGAGCACCGGGGGCGGCTGGCGGTCGTTGCCCCGCACCGGCTTCAACTACTTCATCTCCGCCGACGGCAGCGGTTGCGGCAAAGCGATCAGAGTCACCGACATCTACGGGGAACAGCTGACCGTCAGCGGCCTCACAGTGCTGGCGAACGTCGTACAACCCACACGGGTCCAGTTCGCCCAGCACTGATCCGCCAGCCGTCCAAGCGACCAGCTCGGCCTGCTTCGGGACTACCAGGAGGCGTACCCCACGGTCGAGGTCACTCTCTTCGACTCCGGCGGTGGGGACGCCACCGCACAGCTCCTGACAGGTGAACTGGAGGTCGCCGTCGTCGCCCTGCACGAGCACCCATTGCCCCCCGGCATCGCCTACCGCCTGCTGCGCCTCGCACCGCTGGTGGCCGTTGTGGGCCGCCGTCACCGGCTGCACGGGATCGAGGGCACGGATCTGGGCAAGCCGACCCACGAACGCTTCCTCGAATGCGTGCCCGCCGATGCGGGTCTGCGCGCGCAGGTGGATGCGGCGTTCCACCGGGCCCGGTGCCGTACGAGCCCTGCTTCACGCAGGCGGAGCGCATCTTGGTACGCGCTGAGGGGCGCCCGCATGATGGCAGGCTCTATGCCCGCGACGCCGAACGAGTCGCCAGTGTCCATGCTCCGCTTCGGTGGATCCACCACTCCACGCGACCGAAGCGACCCCGACCGGCGCTTCACCAGTGCGTATCTGCGTGGGGTGTTGGGAGACTGATCGGATTCCTCCACCACGGGCGGGAATCAAACTGTCAGACGGAGGGCTGTCAGGAGGACTCCCGGACGACCAGCTCTGTGCGGAGGATGACGTGGCGCCAGGCTACGGACTCCTCCTCCATCTCCTCCAGCAGCAGCCTGATCATGGCCCGCCCCATCTGCTCCAGCGGCTGTCGCACTGTGGTCAGGCGCGGCTCGGTGCGCTGGGCCAGTGGAAAGTCGTCGAAACCGATGACGGCGACGTCCTCGGGTACCCGCCGTCCAGCCGCGCGCAGTGCGCGCAGCGCCCCGGCCGCCGTGGTGTCCGACGCAGCGAGGACGGCGTCGATCTTGGGGTGCCGTTCGAGTAGTTCCACCATCGCGCGACGACCGCTCTCCTCCGAGAAATCACTCTCCGCAACCCAGGACCGTGACGTCTTCAGGCCGGCCAGCGCCAGCGCCTCCTGATAGCCGCGCAGTCGGCACTGCGCTACGTACATGTCCAGTGGCCCCGTAATGGTGGCGATCGCCGTGCGGCCCTGTTTCAGAAGGTGGGATACGGCATTTCGGGCGCCGCCCACGTTGTCGGCGTCGACGTAGCTCACATACTCGTCGCCCGAGCGGCGCCCCAGCAGGACGGTCGGCAACCGTGCCTCGGCGAGCATGTCGGGCAGCCTGTCGTCGGCGTGTACCGACATCAGCAGGGCTCCGTCGACCCGGCCGCCTCGTGCGTACTCCAGGAAGCGCTGCCGCTCGGTCTCCGAGCGGACCAGGGTCAGCATCAGCTGCATCCCGGTGTCCGCCAGCGCATCGCCGAGCGAGCGGACAATCTCCGAGAAGAACGGCTCCGCGAACTGTCTCCAGTCCGGCTCCGTCAGCACGAGGGCCACGGCGTCCGCACGCTGCCCGGCCAGGGACCGGGCCGCGAGATTGGGCACGTACTCCAGTTCCTCGATGGCCCGCTGCACGGCCCGGCGTGTCGACTCCTTCACGCCGGCCGCGTTGTTGATGACCCGGGAGACCGTGCCCCGTCCCACGCCGGCGTGGGCGGCCACCTCTTCCAGAGTCGGCACCCCGGGTCGTCGCCTGGCCATGACCACCTCCCCCCACCCGCGCCGATCTTACGGGGCGGAGAAGCGGGGCACATGCCTTCCGCGCATGATCGACCGGGCTCGGCACGAACGAGAAGGCGATAGCGGTGGTCCGTTGCGGCAGAGCCCGCCGCAACGCGGGAGAGACCGCGGATCCGCCCGGTCCGGCAGAGATGTCAGCCGGGTGGATCCGCGGTGCCAGGTGCATGCGATTGGAGGCGGGCAGGCGTTCAGGGCGGCCGGTCAGGCTGCCCGTCCGGGTGCCCTCACGCGGTGGTGCAGGACGTGCCGTTCAGGCTGAATGCGGCTGGTTTGGCGAAGGCGCCGTCATAGGCGCCCTGGAACCCGAAGGAGACCTGGCCGCCCGGTGCGATGGACGCGTTGTAGGCCATACCACCCGCCTTCACTGCTCCCGACGAGGGTGAGATCTCGGCGCTCCACGCACTCGTGACCTTCTGCCCGGGAGGCAACGTGAACGCGAGTTTCCAGGCGTCGACGGACGACGAGCCCGTGTTGGTCACGGTGACGTCCGCCGTGAACCCTCCCTGCCACACGTTCGTGCCGTAGGCCACCTTGCAGGCCGACGAGCCGCCCGAACCGCCGCCGGTGCCGCCGCCGAGGTTCACACTGGACGAGAACGAGGTAACCGCCAGCCCCGCGCCGTTCTGCCAGGGCTCGAAGCCTGCCTGAATGCTCGTCAGGTACCAGTTGTTCTGCGCGAGTCCGCGGGAGACGGCCTGCCGGACGAAGTCCATCACGTCGAAGTTCCAGCTGTCGATCGCCGACGGCGCGACGAAGGACAGGACGTCGTTGGAGCCGTTGTTGCCGGACCACACCTGCCACTGGCGTCCGGCCACGGTGGCGGAACCGGAGGGCGAGCCCACCGGCTGCACGGACCCGACACGGTTGAACCAGATCATGATCTCGGTGCGGTTCACGCCGTCGGTGCGGGGGTTCGGGTCCAGCCAGATGTCGTAGGCGGCGTCGTAGGCCGCACCGCTCACGTAGCTGAAGGAGATACCCGAGGGCGCGCTCGCGATGGAGCTGAGCTGGGCCGGGAGATTCGTGCCGGGCGAGCAGTTGGTGTAATGGCAGCCGTTGTACACGGACGGGTACGACTTCGGGGCGCCGTCCGTCGGGACCGAGCCGTCGGCCCGAGTGACCCTGAAGCCCGAGTCCGTGACGGAGATGCACTGGGTGGCACTGGTGCCCCAGCGGTTGTTCTGCACGACGTAACGGCCCTGGACTGTGGTGGTGCCGAAGGCCTCACAGATCGTCGTGTCGGCCTGTGATGCGGGAGCCGCGCCGAGAAGCGCCGCGAGTGCGACGAGAACGGTCAGCACGGCGCCCCACAGAGCTCGCGTTCCTGGCCTGTGCTGTACGGGTTGCATGCAGTACCTCCACGGGTGCTTCCAAGAAGTGACAGATCGTTGGCCAAGGTTTTGGGAGCGCTCCCAAAACTCGGACGATTGCGATGGTGTGCACGCCCTCGCCAGGACGTGAGGGGCGTCCTGGTGCAATCCATGTGTGCCGTACCTGATTTCGGAGCGCCGGACGGCCCCGGGAGGGTGGGGCCGTCCGGCCAGGTGACCCCGTCCGCATGCGGCGGAGTCATGTACACGGAGCCGTGGCGGGGGCTATTCGAGGAGCTCCGCGTACGAGCCCACGGCCAGTGCGATGTCGGCCTGGGCCCAGAACCGGTGGTAGGTGAAGACGGGGGCGGCGCCGCCCTTCAGGTATGCCTCGATCTTCGACCACGCCGGATCGCTCTTGCAGAAGGACCGGAGGGAAAGGAAGGTCGACTGGGCGAACGTAGCCGCTACGGCGGTCCACAACCGCCGCGCGGCTCTGCACTAACGTCCGGGATCCATGTGCTGGTTCCTCCTTGCCGTATGCGGCTCGGTGGGGGATCAAGGCCTGAACCAGTGGGAGCGCTCCCATCTTGAGGACGGACACCGTTCAGGTCAAGACGTTGAGGAGTTGAATCGTCCGAACCGGTTCACGTACAGAAAAGTTAAGCAACCACCCTGTGAAATCGCGGCGGTTGGCGCTAGCGTCCATCGCACCAGTGGGAGCGGTTCCATCACTAGGCGCAGTCATCACGGCGCGCCCAGCTGAAAGGAGTCGCTCATGCGACACCCCCCGCGTACAGCAGCTTTCATCGCCGCCCATGCGGGCTGCGCTCACTTCGGCCCCGCCGGCGCCTGCGGCACATGCAGTTGGCCGTCGAACCTGCATACGGCGGCGGCTTCAGCGCAGCCCAGAGCCTGACAGCGGGCCGCGCAGCACGCCATCACCCCAACGTCTGTCCCCCACAGCGCCCATGGCCAGGGCTTAGGCAATCCGGCGGGACCGCTTCGTCCCGTGTGCACCCCGCCCGAACGCCTGGCCGCGCCGTGGTGGCGGCAGTTGCCCCCGATCGCTCCGGTCACGCGATCGCCTGCTCGCGTCTCTGAGCCGCTCGCCCCCCAGAAGGAGAAGGAACTCCTCCCATGAGTCGTACAAGAATGTCACTGCTCACCGCGCTGGCGCTGCTTGCCGGTACCTCCGGCGCCGCCGTCGTCGCCGGCCCGGCCGACGCCACCGCCGCGTCCGTGCCCTGCACCGTGGACTACACGGTGCAGAACCAGTGGGACACCGGCTTCACCGCCGCCGTCACGGTCACCAACAACGGCGCGGCCAAGTCGAGTTGGTCGCTGAAGTGGTCGTACGCCGGGAACCAGAAGATCAGCAACGGCTGGAACGCAAAGGTCAGCCAGAGCGGCTCCTCCGTGACGGCGGCCAACGAGAGCTACAACGGCTCGCTCGGCACCGGAGGTTCGGCCGGCTTCGGCTTCCAGGCGTCCTACAGCGGAACCAACGCAATTCCGGCCACGTTCACCCTCGACGGCGCGACCTGCAACGTCGACAGCGGCGGACCCACAGACCCGGGGCCGACGGACCCGGGGCCGACCGATCCGGGGCCGACCGATCCCGGCCCGGGCGGGCCCAAGGCTGCCAACCCCTATGTCGGCGCCAAGGTCTACGTGAATCCGGAGTGGTCCGCGAGGGCGGCCGCCGAACCGGGCGGCAGCCGCATCTCCAACCAGCCCACCGCCGTGTGGCTGGACCGGATCGCCGCCATCAACGGCGTCAACGGCGGCATGGGCCTGCGGGCTCACCTGGATGAGGCATTGAAGCAGAAGGGCAGCGGAGAACTCGTCGTCCAGCTGGTCATCTACGACCTGCCTGGCCGTGACTGTTCCGCCCTCGCCTCCAACGGCGAACTGGGACCGAACGACCTCGACAAGTACAAGAGCCAGTACATCGACCCGATCACCTCGGTCCTCTCCGAGTCGAAGTACGCGGGCCTGCGGATCGCCACCGTCATCGAGCCCGACTCCCTGCCCAACCTGGTCACCAACGCGGGTGGTACCAGCACCACCACCGACGCGTGCGTGACCATGAAGAGCAATGGCAACTACGAGAAGGGCGTCTCCTACGCCCTCGACAAGCTCGGCGCCCTCGCGAACGTCTACAACTACATCGACGCCGGTCACCACGGCTGGCTGGGCTGGGACAGCAACCTCGGCCCGTCGGTGCAGGGGTTCGCGAAGGTCGCCACGACCAACGGCGCGAGCATGAGCGATGTGGCCGGCTTCATCGTCAACACCGCCAACTACAGCCCCGTCAAGGAGCCCAACTTCAAGGTCACCGACATGGTCAACGGGCAGACCATACGCCAGGCGAAGTGGGTCGACTGGAACCAGTACGTCGACGAGCAGTCCTTCGCCCTGGGACTACGGGACAAGCTGGTCGCCGCCGGGTTCGACGCCGGTCTGGGCATGCTGATCGACACGTCCCGCAACGGCTGGGGCGGCTCCGCCCGGCCCAGCGGCCCCGGCCCGATGACCTCCGTCGACGACTACGTCAACGGCGGTCGCACCGACCGGCGCATCCACGCCGGCAACTGGTGCAACCAGAGCGGTGCCGGAATCGGTGAGCGACCCACCGCCGCTCCTGCCGCCGGCGTCGACGCCTACGTGTGGGTCAAGCCGCCGGGTGAGTCCGACGGCAACAGCGCCGCCGTGCCCAACGACGAGGGCAAGGGATTCGACCGCATGTGCGACCCCACCTACGGCGGCAACGCCCGCAATGGCAACAACCCCACCGGCGCGCTGCCGAACGCACCCCTCGCCGGGCGCTGGTTCCCCGCCCAGTTCCAGCAGCTCATGCAGAACGCCTACCCGCCCCTGCCGTAACCCTGTGACACGGTGAGTGGCCGCCGGGGCCGGTCGTCACGTGACCGGCCCCGGCGCAGGCGTGCAGGACCGTCCACGGATGCTCGGCGAAGCACCGGGTGAAGCCCGCCCTGCCGGACGGAGCGGTGGTCCATTCGCCCGGTCATCGCCGACAAGTCCACTTGTCACCTGGGCCGGGACGCTGCCGGACCGATGTGTTCGGGCTCAACCATCAGGTCCCCCAGCCCGGACAAGAGGCAGTGCCGGACCTCTGCGACCGGACGAGCGGTGAGGGCGGCTGCCGGCCCTCCGCACCCCACTGGGCAGCCGCGGCCCGGATCGCCCTGGCCCATCAACGCAGCCTGGACCACGCCCAGTGCCGGGAGGCGACCGGCATGCACGCCAACACGGCCTCGGTCACCGCCAAACAGGCACTGGCCTGGGCCACGGTCGAAGGAGCCAAGGCACTGGGCCTGGCCGACCGGGTGGGCCGGATCGAGGTCGGCATGCAGGCCGACCTGGTCGCCGTCGACGCCCGGGCATTCAACCTGTGGCCGGCGCACGACCCCGTCGCCACGGTCCTGCACGCCGACATCGCCAACATCGAAGCAGTGTTGGTCGCCGGCAGCTGGCGCAAACGCGATCACGCCCTCCTCGCCCCCGGCCTCGACGAACTCAGGGACCGACTCCGTGAGTCCGGGCAGCGGCTGCTGCACGGCATCGGGAGTGTGCGCAGGCACGCCTGACACACGCAGCGGCCCCGACGTACGAAACGGGCACCGGCGCGCACGACCTGCCGTCCCTCGTCGGTGCGACGACCACTCGCCCCGGAGCCGCGCATCGCGGCCGCACTCCCCCAGGAGAACGTGACGTGCGCAGTCCCAGTTCCACCACCGTGGGGGTGCGCCGCCGGGCAGTCCAGGAGACGACGGCGTCGAAGCCAGGCCGCCGCCCATGCCTGATGACTCGGGGGGCGTGCTGACAGCGTCCAAGGATCGAGCGAAAGGCCCACAGCCTGGCCACGGTCCCGCGATACCTGTGCTCCTCGGAAGCCGGACCCAGCGGATGAGTGAAGTGGTGGACCGGCTGGCGGGCCACCACGGCTTCGCTCCGCGTGCCGTGGCGTGCACCGTCCAGGTGTCGGCTGCGCTCCTGTTCGCGGTCGAGGGGATCGGTGTGAAGGTGACACCGGAGAACGCGGTGCCGCTGCGCTGGTCGCGCCATGCGCGGCGGATCGGGTCGGGTTGCTTCCGGGAGGTGGTGGTGTTCAGCAGAAAGCCTCCTTCCCCATCGGCGGAACGCTACCGGGACATGCTCACTTCTCTGGAGCTGCCGCTCACCGCGGAACAGGATCTGCCAGAAGGAGCACTCCGTTTCTGACGCTGCGGCCGCGGATGGCAGGCGCCCGTCGCTCGTTCGGTCAGACGTCGCCGTGCAGGCGTTCGAGCCCGCCGAGAAGGAGTTCGAGGCCGAAGGAGAACTCGTCCTCGATCGGAACGGGCATCTCGGAGGCAACAGCGAGGGTCGCCGGGAACAGGTCCGGATCGAGGCTCTGGAAGGCAACCGCCGCCTGTTCGTCCTCGGAATGGCCCGAGACCTCAAGCCTGTTGATCTGCACGGCGAATCCGAGAACATAGCGGGCCAGGGTCGCATACGCGTGCGCGGCCAGCCGCGGCGGGAAGCCACTGGCGAGCAACACCGCGACACAGCGCTCCCGCACTGCCATCGCTTTCGGCCCCAGGGGGAGCTGCGCGACCATCAGGTGTGCCGCGTTCCGGTGCCGGGACAGGGCGTCGAACATGCTGTGCGCTGCCGTCCGCAACGCCTGCTGCCAGGCCATCGCGTGGAGTTCGTCGCCGTTCAGCTCCACGGCCCCGAACATGCGGTCCACGACATGGGCAATCAGTGCGGCCCGGTTGTCGAAGTGCCGGTACAGCGTCGCCGTGCCCGAGCCCAGACGCTGGGCCAGCGTCCGCATCGACAGAGCGTCGGCGCCCTCCTCGTCCACGATCTGCAGGGCCGTGGACACAATGCGTTCCAGCGGCATGGGCGGGCGCCCCGGGGAACGTCGCGCCGGTGCCCCGCCGGCTCGCCTGGGATCAGCTGCCGCCACGGAACGTCCACCTCCCTGCTCGATCAGCTGCGCTGCTGAAGCCGGCAGACGTGCGTCCGCCGGGACCCAGGCAGGCTGCCGGAACGTCCGGACCGGCAGCGCGTGGTTCACGGTCGCGGCTGCCCCGGCCGACCAGTGCAGAAGCATCGCGTCACGCAAGCGGGACCCGCTCCGGGGACCTCGGCGGCCCCGCCTCGCCGATATCGGCTCCTGAAGAGACGGCCGCTGCACAGACCTTGACACCGTCTCGCGGGACAGCAAAGAATTCCCGCTGCAAACACGTGGATGAAACGATTCAAACCCTGGCGTCCCACGCTCCTTACGCACCCCTCCCCTGCCCGGCTTCCGGGACGCCTCTCCTCCCCCCGACCATCCCCGCACACCGAACAGCAGGAGCCCGCATGCCCTCTGTAACGCGCCGGTCCGTCCTGCGCTCGGCCATAGCCGTGGCGCACGCGCCCACCCTCGGCTCGGCGCTTCTGCCGGGGCTCGCTCCCGCGGCGTCCGCCGCCGTCGCCTGGACCGCGAAGTGGGTCTGGGCTCCGTCCAGTACGGCGAACCAGTGGGTGGCCTTCCGCAGATCGTTCACCCTGGGCTCCGCGCCGTCGATGGCCGTGACGCAGATCGCGGCGGACTCCAAGTACTGGCTGTGGGTCAACGGCACGCTCGTCGTCTTCGACGGGCAGCTCAAGCGTGGCCCCAACCGCACCGGCACCTACTACGACGAGATCGACCTCGCCCCGTACCTCGCGAGCGGGCGCAACACGGTGGCCCTGCTGGTGTGGTACTTCGGCAAGGAAGGCTTCTCGCACAGCAGCAGCGGCAGGGGCGGTCTGCTGTTCCAGTCCGACATCACTGCCGGATCCACCACCACCCGGGTCGTGAGCGACACCAGTTGGAAGCACACCGTCCACCCGGGCTACTCCAACAACACCAGCGGCACCCAGGTCAACTTCCGCCTGGCCGAGTCGAACATCTACTACGACGCCCGAAGCGCCACCGCCATGACCGCCTGGGAATCGGCCGGCTTCGACGACAGCGCTTGGAGCGCCCCCACCGACTTCGGGGCAGCCGGTGCCGCGCCCTGGAACGATCTCGTCCGCCGACCGGTGCCGCAGCTCCGGTACTCGGGCCTGAAGTCCTACGGCAACGCGTCCTCACTGCCGTCCATGGGCCAGGGCGCCACCGCCATCACGGCCACCTTGCCCTCGAACCTCCAGGTCACCCCGTATCTGAAGGTGAACGCTCCGGCCGGCGCGGTGATCGGCATGCAGACCGACCACTACGCGGACGGCGACGACCTGACCGGCCTCACGCCCGCGGCGGAGAACAACATTCGCGCCACCTACGTCTGCGTCGGCGGGGTCCAGGAGTTCGAGGCACTGGCCTGGATGAGCGGCACTGCGGTGAAGTACACGATCCCCGCGGGCGTCACCATCCTGGACCTGAAGTACCGGGAGTCCGGCTACGACACCGACTGCGACGGGTCGTTCAGCAGCAGTGAGCCCTTCTTCGACACCCTGTGGGGCAAGGCGGCGCGCACGATGTACGTCAACATGCGCGACAACTACATGGACTGCCCCACCCGCGAGCGCGCCCAGTGGTGGGGTGATGTGGTCAACCAGCTCAAAGAGGGCTTCTACACCTTCGACACCCGCTCCCACGCCCTCGGAGCCAAGGCCATCGCCCAGCTGGCCGCCTGGCAGAAGCCCAGCGGTGTGCTCTACTCGCCAACGCCGTCCACCATCTGGACCGCTGAACTGCCCGTCCAGATGCTCGCCTCGGTGTGGGCCTTCGGCACGTACCACCTCTACACGGGCAACGCCGACGCCGTCTCCGGCACCTACCCGTCGGTGAAGGCGTACCTGAACCTGTGGAGCCTGGACTCGGCCGGGCTGGTCGGTCACCGCATCGGGGACTGGGACTGGGAGGACTGGGGCACCAACATCGATGCCCGCGTCCTGGACAACTGCTGGTACTACCTGGCCCTCGGCACGGCCATCACGCTCGCCGGCCTCAGCGGCAACAGCGGCGACGTCGCCGCCTGGCAGGCCAAGCGCGACAGCATCAAGACCAACTTCGACCGCGTTCTGTGGGACACCTCCAAGAACGAGTACCGCTCGCCCGGCTACACCAAGGACACCGACGACCGCGCCAACGGCCTCGCCGTCGTCGCCGGCCTCGCGCCCGCCTCCCGCCACCGGGCGATCACCGAGGTGCTGCGCACCCACCTCAACGCCAGCCCCTACATGGAGTTCTACGTCCTGGAAGCGCTCTACCTCATGGGCGCCGCCACCGTCGCCGAGGAGCGGATGCGCAACCGCTACGCAGCCCAGGTGGCAGACCCCGCCTGCTACACCCTGTGGGAGATATGGGATAAATCCGGCGGTACTGACAATCACGCCTGGAACGGCGGCCCTCTGTACACGCTGTCCGCCTACGCCGCCGGCGTCCGTCCCACCAAGCCCGGCTGGGAGACGTACGACGTCATCCCGCAGACCGGCACACTCACGAAGATCACCACGGTCACGCCGACCGTCAAGGGCGACATCCGCTTCGGCATCACGCGCGACGGCGGCCAGGTCACCCTGACCCTCACCTCCCCGGGCGCAACGACCGCACGGGTGGGTGTTCCGACGTACGGCGGCTCCTCACCGGTCATCAAGGCCAACGGAACCACCGTCTTCGCGGGCAGCGCATCCACCGGAAGCGTCTCGGGCCTCAGCTACGCGAGCAAGGACACCTCGTACGTCTACTTCACCCTCCAGCCGGGCACCTGGACGTTCACGGTCACCGGCGCAGGCCGCCTCGACGACCTCGCCCTTGGCCGGCCCGTCACCAGCAACAGCAGCCTGGAAAACAGCGACTGGGGCAAGATCCGGCTCACTGACGGCAATCTCACCAGCGTGACCGGCGCCAAGGGCTACACCAGCATCGACTTCCCCTCCGCCGACGTCAGCGCGAACCCCGTCTGGGTGGAGATCGACCTCGGCACCGACACCGACCTCGACGCCGTGCGGATCTTCCCGCGCACTGACACACCCGCGAGCGGTGGCGGCACGGCGGGCTTCCCCGTCGACTTCACGATCCAGACCCGCCCCGACGGATCCAGCACCTACACCACCGCCCGCACCGTCACCGCCGAACCCAACCCGGGCGGGCTCGTGCAGACATACGGATTCAAGACCACCACCGCCCGCTACGTGCGCCTGCAGGCCACCAAGCTCGGTACGCCTCCCGTCGACGAGACCACCAAGTACCGTCTCCAGCTCGCCGAACTCGCCGTCCCCACCGCCGCGACCGCCGTCACCGCCAACTACACACTGGAGAACGGCGACTGGGGCAAGACCCGGCTCCTCGACGGCACCCTCACCAGCGTGGCCGGCACCAAGGGCTTCACCAGCATCGACTTCCCCTCCGCCGACGTCAGCGCCACCCCGGTGTGGATCGAGATCGACCTCGGCGCCGACCGGGCGATCGGATCCGTCACTCTCCACCCCCGTACCGACACCGGCGCGGTCGGCGGCGGCACACCGGGCTTCCCCGTCGACTTCACGATCCAGACCCGCCCCGACGGATCCAGCACCTACACCACCGCCCGCACCGTCACCGCCGAACCCGACCCCGGCGGAGCCGCCCAGACCTACACCCTCACTTCCGCCACAGGCCGCTGTCTACGACTCGAAGCCACGAAGCTCGGCAAGCCCGCCTCTGACGAAAGCACCAGGTACCGCCTCCAGCTGACCGAGATCCGTATCAAGTAGCAGTCCTAGCCGTAACGGGGGTGGTGTCGGCCATGCACCACGACCGGCATCACCCCGACGCCTTGAGACCGTTGACCACCTCAGCGCAACCCGGGCTGCCCGCCTACGAACGAGCCGGCGGCGGCCAGGGCCGTGCGCGACTTCGACCTGCCTGGCCGGGCACCGCTGCCGCTCATCACCGTCTGGCGGAGTCGTCAACCGCACGGCCCTGCCCTCCACCGTGGGTGCGGCAGATGCTCAACATTCGCGACTGCCTGCGGCGTCCCCGGAGACCAGCAGGCCTACATCGACGCCTACCGGCGCATCACCGCCGCACGGGAGAAGACTGCCCGCACCGCCGCCCGCTCGCCAGGTGACCGGAAACCGGAGGAGAAGTCCGCCTGGTCACCGAGGACCTGCCCGAGCCGCAGCACCTGACCCCGCTCATCGACGGCGTCAAGATGCCCACCACCGCCCTCGCACCGTGGTCCCCGAGAAGCCGGCCCACGGCCTGAAGCGCACCCTCACCAGTATCGCCCGGTCACTGGGCCGGGAAGAGCACCGCAACGGAGGTTCCTTGCCCGAACACCTCGCCGTCGCCTCGAGCCCCTCGCCACCGCGATCCCTCACCTGTTCCGGCCAACGTCCCCCGCCGCACGCTCGTCCTCCCTCTGTGCGGACGGACACCAGCACCCTGACGAGCCGTTGCCTCTGCCACTGACCGCCGCCCCTCCCCCACCGGCCGACCCGCACGCCTCGCCCTGCCGGCCGACCCCGGCCACGAGAGGAGAGCTACTCACACCTGAGCTGAGTGCTGCGACGGCCGGGATCCGGTGAGCGCCGGCCCCCGGCACCAGGCCCTGGCCTTCGCGCCGTCACAGCATGCGGGCCGGGGCCAGCCGGCAGGAAGTGGCCGCAGTCGCGGCAGAAGTGAGGATGCGGGCGGGCAGCCAGCGGTGCAGACTCCAGCCGCGCAAACCCGTTCGGCGGGACCTCAGCCGTCCTCGGCCACGCCTCCGACGTGGTCGGCAGGCTCCAGCGCCCCGGCCACCGCGAACTGCGCCGCCTCGCACGCCAGTGACACCGGGAGCAGCCGGTGCTGGATCTCTGCGGCCAGGCTCAGCGGGACAGTGCGCCGGCCCCAGTGGTAGACGTCGGTGAACGACCGGTTCGCGATGACGATGCAGGCCAGCGCGTGCGTCGTCTCACCGATCTCCCGCATCGTCTCCGCATCCGGCGCCGCCGGCAGAAACAGTTCCAGGAGGCCGATGGCGTCCCCACGATTGGTCACCGGAGCGACGATCCGCACCAGTGCGCCCTCACTCGTGTCCTGGACACCCGGCCGCTGGCTGCGGATCACATCGTCGTACAGGGTGCCCCGCAGCGGGATGCGCCGGGCCGGTTCACCGGTCTCGACACTGCCCGCGGCGCCCAGCCGTACGACCGAGCTGCCGTTGAAGTCGGTGATCAGGAACGACACCGACGCCGCCCCCAGCCGCTCTTTGAGCATGCGGGCGACCACGTCGAGCGACTCCACGGGCGGCGCGGCATCCGCCGCCTCCAGCGTCCCCGCCAGCGTCAACGCCCCGCCCGCCCCCACGCGGTCACGGCGCCACCTCACTCCTCGACTCGATGCCGCTCAGGACTGGCGTCCCGGACACGCGGGTGCCGGTGTCCAGTCCAGCACCGAACGGTTCATGTGGCACCAGGTGTGGTGTCCCAGCGGGGGCCCGGGTACCCAGCCGCCCGACCGCCACCGCTCTCGGACTTGTGCGGTCAGGGTTCAAGCCCCGTGCGCTGCGCTGGCCCATGCGGCTGCCTGAGGGCTGGCACTGAAGTGGACCGTGACGGCGGTGAAAGCTCACTGCTGCTGCGACGGCGGCTCACGCCTGCCCGTCGGTCAGACGGTTGCGGAGACCCCGAGCGCCGCGGAAGCCGCCTGGAGCGCGCTGAGCGGGCGCGTGGATGCAGCGGCTTGGGGATGGTCGCGGCAGGTGAAGCCGAGCTGGGTCATGGCCCGCAGGACTTCTGCGGCACTGAAGTCGCGGCGGTCCTGGCGGGTGATGATTTGCCCGACCTGCTTGACGGGGTAGGTGCGACGGCCGACGATTACGGACGCCCCGAAGACTTCCTCAGGCTTGACGCCCTTCATCGATGCCAGGACGCCGCTCTTGGTGAGGTCGAAGGGGAAACGGGCGATGACACAGCGCATGATGCCTCACAGGAGAAGAACGAGGAATTGGTTCTGCCGCGGTTGGGGCGGTTCAGCGGGCCAGGGCGAGGACGCCCAGGGCGTTGCCGTGTTCGTCGACCACGGGCAGCGCATCGAGGCAGCGGTAGCGCATCGCGTGCTCGGCTTCGGTCATGGTGGTCACGGGTGAGGCGAAGGGCCCCGGGTCGACGAGGATGTCCCGCAACTGCACCCGGTCGGTGTACAGGGAGCTGTCACGGGCCGCGGTGAGGTGGGCCTGGGTGAGGATTCCGGTGCACACGCCGTCGTTGTCGCAGACGAGCAGGTGTGCGGTGCGGGCGCTCGCCATGACGGACAGGGCCACCTCGACGGTCATGTCGTCGCAGACCTGCGGTCCGGCGGTCTCCATGGCGTCGGCCACTGTCCGGGGCACGGGGGCGGCGCCCGTCGAGCGGGGCTGCATCTGAACTGTCGTCACAACGTGCCTCCTGCAGAGGTGGGCCAGATTCCTGAAGCTGAACATGAAGTCCTTACGCCGCCGCGTCGAACGACGACTGCCGCCCGGTCCTGCGCCGGGTGGCCGAGGCGGGGCTGCGTCGGCCGCGTGAGGACGACGTGCTGCGCTGACGCCGCTCGGCGACCGGCGCGGTGATCGTCACGGGGATGCCGGAGGGGGTCTGGGCGCCGGTGATCTGGCTGAGTGCCTCTTCGCCGGAGCGGACCTGGGTGGTCTGGGGCACGATGCCGGCGGCGGTCATAAGGCGGGTCATGTCGCGGCGCTGGTTGGGGGTGACCAGGGTGACGACCCTGCCGGACTCACCGGCGCGGGCGGTGCGGCCGCCGCGATGCAGGTAGTCCTTGTGGTCGGTCGGCGGGTCGACGTTGACGACGAGGTCGAGGTTGTCCACGTGGATGCCGCGGGCGGCGACGTTGGTGGCCACGAGCACGGTGACGTGCCCGGTCTTGAACTGGGTCAGGGTTCGGGTACGTTGCGGCTGTGACTTGCCGCCGTGCAGGGCGGCCGCCCGCACCCCGCTGTTCAGCAGGTCCTGCGTCAACCGGTCGACGGCGTGCTTGGTGTCCAGGAACATGATCACCCGGCCCTCGCGCGCCGCGATGTGTGTCGTCGTCCAGTGCTTGTCCGCTCCGTGGACGTGCAGCAGGTGATGCTCCATCGTGCTGACCGCACCGGCGGACGGGTCGACGGAGTGGACGACCGGGTCAGTGAGGTAGCGGCGGACGAGCAGGTCGACGTTGCGGTCGAGGGTGGCGGAGAACAGCATCCGCTGGCCCTCGGGGCGGACCTGGTCCAAGAGCGCGGTGACCTGGGGCATGAAGCCCATGTCGGCCATCTGGTCCGCCTCGTCCAGGACAGTGATGGCGACCTGGTTCAGCCGGCACTCACCGCGGTCGATGAGGTCCTTGAGCCGGCCCGGCGTCGCGACGACGACCTCGGCACCGCTGCGCAGCGCGTGGGCCTGCCTGCCGATCGACATGCCTCCCACGACCGTGGCAAGACGCAGCTGCACCGAGCGGGCGTAGGGGGTGAGTGCGTCGGTCACCTGCTGGGCCAGCTCACGCGTCGGTACGAGGACCAGGGCCAACGGCTGGCGGGGCTCGGCACGCTGTCCGGCGGTGCGGGCGAGCAGGGCCAGGCCGAAAGCGAGGGTCTTGCCGGAACCGGTGCGTCCGCGTCCCAGGGCATCGCGGCCCGCGAGGGTGTTGGGAAGGGTCGCGCCCTGGATCGGGAACGGGACACTTACGCCTTGCGCGGTCAGCGCAGCCAGCAGCTGCCCTGGCATGTCGAGGTCGGCGAACGCCTCGACCGCCGGCAGCGCGGGAGTGATCGTCTCCGGCAGGGCGAACTCGCCCTGCACCGCTGCGGTCCGCCGGCCGTAGCCGCCCGAACGACTCGGACCGCCGGAACGGCTCGGGGCGGATGCGAAACGGCTGCCCCGCTTCGAACCGGCGCCGGAGCCGAAAGCGGGGCCGTCGCCGCGGCTGCGGCCGGAAGAGCGGTCATACGTACGTGCGGAGTTCATTGAGAACCTTCCTTGATACGGCACGCATCAAGGAATTCCCGCAACAGAAGCAGCGCGGGGAATCTCAAGAACGGACCGAATGGAATGCGGAAAAGAATCTGGAGCGTGCATTGGATCGGGCGCCGGCTGCATCGATTCTCACGCCATATCTACGTGAATCCCCGGACGCCGGGTGCCTACCGGTTGCGCCGTCGACGAGGCGCGCGGCCCTGGACGAGGGACTGCGGGCGCTTCTCGTCCCGCAGGTCGCACCACTGCGGGAATGTCCGTAGCTGGGGCCCGCACCCCGAGGGATGCGGGCCCCAGCTACGAAGTGCGCGTCAGCGTCAGGCGAGGACGATGTTCTCGGCCGTCGGGCCCTTCTGGCCCGCCGCGATGTCGAAGGTGACCTTCTGGCCTTCGAGCAGCTCGCGGAATCCCTGGGCGGCGATGTTCGAGAAATGGGCGAATACGTCGGCGCCCCCACCGTCCTGCTCGATGAAGCCGAAACCCTTGGCCGCGTTGAACCACTTCACAGTGCCTGACGCCATGTCATATCTCCTCTTGGGCAGTACGCCGGGACCCGTGATGCACGGATACCGGGTCGCTGCGATGATGCCCCGTCCGGAAACAACCGGCCATACGAAAACGCCGCCATCAACTGAAGTTCTGACGAAGGCGCTTGAAGTTTTATGGGAACCACAACTGCAACTGGGGTCGACAGTAGCACGAGATGGCGGGCCGAGTGCGTCAAATGGGTCCGTCCTGCTGATTGCAGCAAAAACACTTTCCGCGTGACGTGTCAAACCCTCACTTCGCGGCCATAGATATTGACCCACCCGAAGCGCAGCGTTTCAGGAACAGCGGCCGCCGTTAAGTGCTCAAAAGAGCGCGTATTCCGGTGGGGATTTCCTGCCCGGCGTGCACCCCGGTGGCCCGTGCGCCGGTCTTCTTCGCCTCGGCCTTGGCGTCGGCGAGGTCCTTCGTGGCCTCCTTGGCGGCTGCTGCTGCTGCCGCGTCGCGTATCGAGTCGTGATCAATCCGCAGGACTCGATCTCGCCCTGTGTCCGGTCGCCTGCAAGGGGGCACTGGTCTGACCTGAGAAGATGACGCCATGCTGCAGGTCTGTCTCAACGGTGCCCGAAGCCGCGCCGCATGCGCTCACCTCCCCGTGACCCCCCACGAGCTGGCGACGGCGGCCCGCGAGGCTGTCGCCGCCGGCGCGCAGGACGTCCACCTGCACCCCAAGGACCGCGACGGCCAGGACACGCTGGAAGCCGCCGCCGTCACCGCCGCTGTCACCGCGGTACGGGCCGCCGTCCCAGGCGTCCCCGTCGGCGTCACCACCGGCGCCTGGGCCACCCCGGACCCTGAGGCCCGCGCCGCGCAGGTCCGGTCCTGGACCGTGCTCCCCGACCACGCCTCCGTCAACTGGCACGAGGACGGCGCCACCCAAGTCGCCGCCGTTCTACTGGACCGGGGCATCGGCATCGAAGCCGGCGTCTATTCCGGGACCTCGGCGGCACAGCGCCTCCTCGACTGGCCCGAATCCCACCGAGTCCTGCGCGTCCTCGCCGAAATCACCAACACCACCCCGCAGGCCGCGCTCCACGCCGCGGCCAGCCTGCTGGACGACCTGGGATCCGCTACCTCGCCGATCCTCCTCCACGGCGAAGACGCCGCCGCCTGGCCCATCCTCCAACTGGCCGCCTCCCGCCGCCTGGACACCCGGATCGGCCTGGAAGACGTGCTCCACCTCCCCGACGGCACCCCCGCCCAGACCAACGCAGACCTCGTCCGCGCAGCACGCGAGATCATCCAGCACGCACCCGGATGCACCCCCGAGGCTGCGCATTATTGAGTCGTGATCACGTGGCCCGCGTGAGGTCCTTCATCGAGATCATGGAGGCGCGGGGGTGGAGTCCTGCGAGGTAACTCTCGGGGGTCTTGTCGTAGCGGGTGGCGATGCCTCGCCATGCCTTGAGCTTGTTGATCAGGCGTTCGACGGCGTTCCGCTCCTTGTAGAGATCGGCGTCGTGGCTGACGGGTCGGCCACCTCTGGAGCCCTTCTTCTTCCGGTTGGCGGCCTGGTCCTTCTTCTCCGGGATGACCGCCTTGATACGGCGTTTGCGCAGGTGGGCGCGGTTGCCGCAGGACGAGTACGCCTTGTCCCCGGCGACCGCGTCCGGCCGGATGCGGGGTCGGCCGGCGGGCCCGCGTACCCGCAGCTTCTTCAGGACGGGGATGAACTGCGGGCTGTCCGCCGCCTGGCCTGTGGTCAGGATGAACGCCAGCGGGCGGCACTTGCGGTCGGCGGCGAGGTGGACCTTGCTGGTCTGCCCACCCCTGGAACGTCCGAGGAGGGCGGCCTTCAGCCGGAGTTTGTGCCGACGCCGGATACGTCCTCGTTCTTGCCGCGCGGACGGCGACGAAAGGCTCCCCCGTGCCATTCGCTGAGCAGCCCGGGTTCCTTGACCGAATTCCTGATCATGCTTCGGGGCGTACGAGGGGGCGCATCGTCACGTCCTACTCATCCGGGTCCCAGGCGCTGAGCTGGTCGAAGAGACGTCGGTCGCCGTCGAGCTCCAGGGAGTTGAACGGGATACGGTCGTACAGGATGAGGACCAGCTCGCCGGCAGTGCCCCGGGCGGAGGCGTCGGCCGCGTCCGGGTCCTGGCCGGCAGCGGTGGCCGGTATGGTGCCGGGCCCGGGAAGAAGGGTGGTCCGTGCGCCGTCGGCGGAGAGCGAGAGGCGCCAGGAGCGGCCCTCGCAGGCGTGGAAGTCGACAGCAGCGGGCTTGTGCGGCCAGGCACTCGTCGTTGCCACGCAGGTGGACAGGAACTCGTCGACACCGTCGAGTGCCACCTCGGCCGGCAGCGGCTGCGGGGCACCTACGGTGATCTGCGCGTCGTAGGTGTGCACCGCGATCTGCTGGAGCTGGTGGCGAGCTACGGCACCGCAGGTCTGCGGCGACTGCGACGTCTCCCACCACGTCCAGCAACCGCGATCCGGGCCGGCCTTGCGCAGTGCGTCCAGCAGTTGCTCCGTGGACTCCGCCAACCAGGCCAGCAGCGCCTCGCGCTCCCGGGGCGCAGCGGGGGCGCCCTGCGCTGCCGACTTGGCCGGAGCAGGCCCTGCGGCAACGGTGGCGGCCCAGTCGCGGCGCCCCTCCCCGATGTGCTCCGCCAGATCGAACAGCGTCCACTCGGGGCAGGTCGGCACCCGCACGTCGAGGCTGGGCGCGGCGGCGACCGCGGCGCGGAAGGCGGCCGACCGTTCATCGATCAGTCGCAGCAGAGCGGGAAACTCAAGTGTCGTTGTCACCCGGACTCTCTATCACCGCCTTCCAGCAACCGGACAGCGATTTTCACAGCCGCCGCAGGCGGACGCGCACCCTCACGGAGAAACGATGAAAACCCTCTCCACCGCCGACCGTGCATCACCCACGGCCAGACTCATACATGTTCTTCTGTGAGAGTTCCGCCCGAGCCCCCGGAGTGACCACGCTTCCGCACGTCGCCGTGTGACGTTCAGGACTTCGCGGCGCCCCATCCTCAGTGGCATCCGACGCCGAAGCCGCCGCGTTGTCCGGGAGTTGTGAAAGCGCGCCTGCGGGCGCGCGGTAGGTTGCCCACCATGACTGATCTAGGGTCCATCGCCTGGCCACCTGCCCCCATCAGGACCGACAGGCTCGTCCTCCGAGAGCCCGAGGCCCGCGACCGTGCGGCGTTCATCGAGCTGCTGGCGTCGCCAGAGGTGCACACCTACCTCGGCGGCCCTCACCCGCGTGACGAGCTTGAGCGCGAGATGCCCACGACGCCCGAACGGTGGCCCGGGAGCTTCGTCGTTGATCTCGACGGGGCGATGATCGGCCAGATCCTGCTCAGGAGAGCAACGGGCCACCGTCGCCCGGCTGCCGCGGGGAAGGCCGATCTCGGCTACCTGTTCCTGCCGCGGGCATGGGGATTCGGGTACGCCACCGAGGCGTGCGCGGCAGCACTGGACTGGTTCGACGACGCCTTTCCCGGCGAGCCGGTGGTGCTCACCACCCAGAGCGCCAACGTCGCCTCGATGCGCCTTGCGGAAAAGCTGGGATTCACCGAGATAGAGCGGTTCCAAGCCTGGGACGCCGAACAGTGGCTCGGCCTACGGCCCCCACTCACACCGTCCTCCTGAGCCCGTCCACGAAAGAGGTGATACGCCGACCGTCAGCCCTCGACGTCCCCCACGGGCGCCCGGCGACGAGTCGGCCAGCCGCTCACCCCCGGTGATCTCGGCCTGACGGCTCGCGGGCCCACCCTGGATAGCATCCAGTTCCCGCCCGTGGCCAGCGGCACCCCGCCGACCGGGTCCATCTGCCACAGGCGCATTCGGCGCCTCACGCTGCCACCGATGGTGCTTGCGCGGATGCTGCTTCTCCTGGTCGCGGACCAGGCCGTTGCGGGACAGCACCCGACGGACCGTGGCCCGCGAGGGTGCCGGCTCAAGCCTGCGGCCGGTCAACTCGCAGGAGATCCGCCGGGCACCGCATCGGGGATGCCGAAGACGCAGTTCGCACATCTCGGAGTTGGCGGACGTTCAGCCGAACCTGTCACCCATGCCCAGAGCACAAACGGTCAAGCCTCTCCTGAGACCTGACACCGACAGTCTTGACCAGTCACATGCCGAGCACCCGGCGGGTCTCGGCGGCGATCTGCTGTGTCTCACCGGTTGCGACCACAAGGACCGGGACACCGCTCCCTGCCTGATCGATGCGTCGGAGACCTTCCCGCATCAAATCCTCCAGTTCGGGGACGAGCAGCCCGCCTCGTACACCGAGAACAGCCAGGGCCGAGCAGATCTCCTCGCGTACCTCCGGTTGGTCTTCGCCGATCTCCCCGGTGAAGACCAGCGCGTCCAGCCGGTCCAGGGAGGCGGCCATTGAGGCGATACCCCTGCGGCAGCTGAGTGTGAACGTCGCCAGCGCCAACGCGGCCGCAGCATCACCCTCCGCGCGGGCGCGCACCAGATCCCGGGTGTCTCCCGAGGTACCGGAGAGGCCGAGCAGACCGGAATGCCGGTGGAGTGTGTCATCCAATTCGTCCGTGCTCAGACCGTGCTGCCGCTGCAGCCACAGCAACGCGCCGGGGTCCAGGCTGCCGCTGCGCCGGCTCATCACCAGTCCTTCCAGCGGAGTGAGGCCCATGGTGGTGTCCACGCTGCGTCCGTTCCGGACGGCGCAGGCCGAGCAGCCGCCGCCCAGGTGCACGAGCACGACCTGGAGGTTGTCGACGGGTCGGCCCAGGGCCTGCGACGTCCTTTGCAGTGCCCACGTGTAGGAAAGCCCGTGGAAGCCGTACCGGCGCAGCCCGTACTCGGTTCGCCATCGCTCCGGCACGGCGTACGTGTGCGCCTGGGGCGGCAGATCCTTGTGAAAGACAGTGTCGAAGCAGGCGACATGAGGAACGTCGGGCAGGAGTACCCGTGCGGCATCGACCACCTGAAGGGCAGGAGTCACGTGCAGCGGCGCGAGATCGGCGACGTCCGCCAGCAGAGCCCGGACACGTGCGTCGATCAGCGTATGCCCAGTCAGGTGCGGACCGCTGTGCACGATGCGGTGACCAACCGCCGCAGGAGTGGGCACCTCGCTGAGGAAGTTCCGCAGTTCCGCCGCCGCGGCAGGCCCCGGGGGCTCCGAGCCGTGTTGATCCGCCACACGATCGCCGTCCGCTGTGAACAGAGTGAGACGAAGGCTCGCTGAGCCGGCATCGAGGACAAGTACGTGACCCTCAGGGCTCTCGTGGGGATGGCCTGCACTCATCGCACACCTCCAGTTCACTCGCGTCCTCCGGCACGGTGCGCCCGCTGCGCAGCAAACGGCCCGGTGCAGGTCTCCCAAGCCCCCGGTCGTCTCCCGCCTTCCGGGTATCCGCAGTCAGCGCCGCCCTACCAGGATGATCTTCCAGACGCGGGTTGCCACCTGCAGACTGAGCCGGGTGTCCACGTCCGCCAGGTCGTGGTCGCTGATCTCACGGATGCGCTGGAGCCGGTAGCGCAGGGTGCTGCGGTGGATGGTCAGGGCGGCGGCCGTCTCGTCGTAGTTGCCTGCGCAGTCGAAGTAGCGCGAGAGCGTTTCCACCAGTTCCGTGTCGTGCCCTGCGTCGTAGTCGATCAGCTGGCCGAGCCACTCTCGCACGAAGCCTTCGAGCTCCTGGAGATCGTTGCCGGGCCCCAGGATCCGGTACAGCCCGAGGTCGTCGAAGAACGTCGTCCCGCTGGGCCGGCGGGAGTTCTGCCGCACCTCCAGGGCCCGCAGTGCCTCCTGGTAGCAGCGGGGAACGGCTTCCGGGGAGTCGCAGCGGGTGCTCACCCCGATCGCTCCGTTGGGCTTCACCAGCTCATGGGCCAGCGCCGCGTGCATGGCGTCGTCGTCGGACCTTGCTTCGGTCAGCAGGACTACCCGGTCGCCGCGACGGGTGATCAGCGAACGGGTTGCCGTGGTGGCCGTCGCTCGCTCGACGGCACGGTTGAAGGAATCGTCAGGGGCGTTGCCCGGCCAGTGCACTACGACCACGTAATGGGTACGTTTCAGGTCGTGGCCGATGGCTTCGGCCCGGGCGCAGGCGCTTGTCTCGTCAGTACCATCCAACAGGTCGTCGATCAGCTGGCGGCGCAGTCGCAGTTCGACCTCGGTGAGTTCGCGCAGATGCATGAGCTCCTGGGCGAGCGACCGCTGGGCGTGATCCAGGGCGAACATGGTGTGCTCGTCGGCAGTCATCTCGGGGTCCTCGATGGCGAGTACGCCGAGGAGTTCGCCGCGCGGCCGGGCGAGGGTGATCAGCCGGTCCTTGACTCTGACCGGGCCCGCCTCGCGCGCGACCTGTCGCAGCATCCTCTCCTGGTAGGTCGGGGACCGCACCGGGTAGGGGTCGGGCCGGTCGGGACCGGCCCAGGACCGCAGGTTGCCGAACCGGTCCTCGATGAGGGCGGACAGCCCGGTGAGTTTGTACAGCGCCTGGGTGATGGCGTCCTCGCCGCCGCCCCGGGCAGCGACGCCGGCCAGGGCCTCGTGCACGGTCTTTTGCAGGTTCAGCTTGGAGCGCACGGTGTCCAACTGCCGCAGCGCTTTGTCCCGTTCGGTGCGGAGCCGGCTCAGTTCACCGGCGTTGCCGCGGTGCGTGGCACGCGAGGCCGCCAGTGCCAGGGCCGCCGATGTGAGCGCCACGAGGGTCGACAGGAGGAAGCGCCCCTGCTCATCGGGTCGGGAGCGGGAGGAGACCACGATGTAGCCGAGCAGGCCGCCGGCCCCGCGCAGACCGAACGCCCAGTTCCAGGACCGCTCCGGAAGGGATACGGAGCCGTCGGCCTCGTCCAGCTCCTTCATCCGTGCGTCGTCGACCGTCGGCGCTCCCGCGTCGTGGCCGGGAACGCGGGACAAACCGTCGCCCGTCGCGAGGTATCCGGCCTCGGCGCGGTAGGGACCAAGGGCACTGACCTGCCGCATGGCCAGCCGCACGATCTCGCTCTGCTCCGCGCAGGTGAACAGGGTGTGGGACAGCGTCAGCAGCCCGTGTGGGTCCAGCGCCGCGAGTTGACGGGGGTCGTGTGGTTCGGTGCCCGCGGTGTCGCCCGGGTGGCGGCTGACCTCCTGGTCGGGATCGTGCGGCCACAGCCTCTCTGACGGACGGCTGGCCATGGATCACTCCGTTCTCCGGTCATCGGAGGCGCAAGCGAATGGTGGGATCCGCGCCTGGGCGTGCCCTGAGTACCCAGCCCGGACCGCTCCATCCGGCTTGTCTGGATTTTTCCTTGTTCTCACGGACCGACTGAGTACGCCGATTTCTGACCTGCGGGGTGCAGGCGGAGCGCACTGCTCTCTTGCCACTGTGGACCGGAACGATCGCCTGGCGCACCGGCGGCCGTGGCGGGAAGGACTGGCAGATGAACGAGCCCCGCAGGACCATCGCTTCGTACACGACCTACCAGGAGGCGGAACGCGCCGTCGATCACCTGTCCGATCGGGGTTTCCCCGTCGAGAGGGTGGCCATCGTCGGGCAGGACGTGCGCCTGGTCGAGCAGGTGACCGGCCGCATGGGACTCGGCGGGGCCGCCCTGCACGGCGCGGCGAGCGGCGCCCTGCCCGGCGCACTGATCGGATGGATCTTCGGGCTGCTGAACTGGCTGGACCCGGTCGTGTCAGGACTGCTCCTCGCCCTGTACGGGCTGATTTTCGGAGCACTCGTCGGCGCACTGCTCGGCCTGCTGGTGCACGCGGCCCAGCGTGGCCGCCGGGACTTCGCCTCGGTGAGCTTCATGCAGCCCAGCCGGTACGACGTCGTCGCCGACGACGCGGTCGCCGACGAGGCGGTGCGGCTGCTGGCCGAGCTGCCCGGCGGGACCAGTACCGGCACAAGCAGCGGGGCATGGAAGGGCAGCGGCCGCCCGCGGAGCGGCCCCGCCGTCACCTGAGCGATTACGGAAGACCGGGCGCTGCTTCGAGACCGAACGGAGGCGCCCGTCGCGGAAGGAGTTCCTCATGGCCAAAGCAGTAGGAATCGACCTGGGCACCACGAACTCGGTGATCGCCGTCTGGGAGGGCGGAGAGCCGACGGTCGTCCCCAACAGCGAGGGCAACCGCACGACGCCGTCCGTGGTGGCCTTCACCGACACCGGAGAGCGCCTGGTGGGCCAGCTGGCCCGTCGGCAGGCGATCCTCAACCCCAAGGGCACCATCTATTCGGCCAAACGGTTCATCGGCCGGCACTTCGACGAGATCTCCGAAGAGGCCAAGGCCGTCACGTACGACGTGGTCGAGGGAGAGGGCGGGGCGGCCCGCTTCAAGGTGCGCGACAAGCTCTACGCGCCGGAGGAGATCAGCGCGCAGGTGCTGCGCAAGCTCGCCGACGACGCCTCCAAGCAGCTGGGAGAGCGGGTCACGGAAGCGGTCATCACGGTGCCCGCCTACTTCAACGACGCCCAGCGCACCGCCACCAAGGACGCCGGACGGATCGCCGGCCTGGAGGTGCTGCGGATCATCAACGAGCCGACCGCGGCCGCCCTCGCCTACGGCATGGACAAGAAGGAGCACGAGACGGTGCTCGTGTTCGACCTGGGCGGCGGAACCTTCGACGTCAGCATCCTCGACGTCGGCGACGGCGTGGTGGAGGTACGGTCCACCGCGGGCGACAGCCATCTGGGCGGCGACGACTTCGACCGCCGGCTGGTCGACCAGCTCGCGGACGGCTTCCAGAAGGAGAACGGCATCGACCTGCGCAAGGACCCGCAGGCCCTGCAACGACTCTTCGAGGCCGCCGAGAAGGCCAAGACCGAGCTCAGCTCGGTGACCCAGACACAGGTCAGCCTGCCGTTCATCACCGCCGACGCCTCCGGGCCCAAGCATCTGACCACGACGATCATGCGGTCCACGTTCGAGCACATCACCGCCGACCTGGTGGAGCGCTGCCTCGGCCCGGTGCGCCAGGCCATGGACGACGCCAAGGTCAGCGACAAGGACATCGACGAGGTCATCCTCGTCGGCGGCTCCACCCGCATCCCCGCCGTCCAGGCCCTGGTGCGGCGGCTGACCGGCGGCAAGGACCCCAACATGAGCGTCAACCCCGACGAGGTCGTGGCGATGGGCGCCGCGATCCAGGCCGGGGTCCTCAAGGGCGAGGTCAAGGACGTCCTGCTGCTCGATGTCACTCCGCTGTCGCTGGGCGTGGAGACACGCGGCGGCGTGATGACGAAGATCATCGAGCGGAACACCACCATCCCGGTGCGCCGCTCCGAGACCTTCTCCACCGCCGAGGACAACCAGCCCGCCGTCGACGTCGTCGTCCTGCAGGGCGAGCGTGAGAGGGCCGCCGACAACCGGGTCCTGGGTCGCTTCCAGCTCACCGACATCCGCCCCGCGCCGCGCGGAGAGCCGCAGATCGAGGTCATCTTCGACATCGACGCCAACGGCATCCTCAACGTCACCGCGCGGGACAAGGACACCGGCAAGGAGCAGGGCATCACCATCAGCGAGAGCTCCAACCTCGACCGCACCGAGGTCGAGCGGATGGTCCAGGAGGCCGAGCGCAACCAGGGCGAGGACCAGGCCCTGCGCGAGGCGGTCGACGCCCGCAACGAACTGGACGCCATCGCCTACCAGGTCGAAAAGCGCCTCGGCGAGCTCGGCGACGCCGCGCCCGCACACGAGAAGGCCCGCGCCGAGATGCTGGTGTCCGAGGCCCGCGAGGCGGTCAAGAACGAGGTCGGGGCGGACAAGGCCCGGCCACTGACGTCCGAGCTCCAGCAGGTCTTCGCGGCGCTCGGGGCCCACCAGGCGGGAGCCGCCGCGGGCGGTCCTGCGGGCACCGGCTCGGACGGATCCGGTCCTGGCGGAGCCGCGCCGGGCGACGCCGGGGCCGATGACGACGTGATCGACGCCGAGTTCGACAAGGGCTGAGGTGCCCACTATGCCCATCCCACCCCGGGGCCCAGAGCCCGATCCGCGACCGGAAGGCGCCGTACAGCCGCCGCGCGGGGATCTTACGCAGCCCGGACCGCCGGCCGAGCAGGCCGAGCCGGGGCCCGACGCCGCAACCGGTACCGCCACACGCGACGACGCGTCCTCGGCCGCGCTGCGCGAGGCCGAGGACGGCTGGCGCCGCGCCCTGGCCGACCTCGACAACCTGCGCAAACGCCATACCAGGGAGCTGAAGGGACAGGCCGAGGCCGAGCGCGCCCGTACGGCTGCGGCCTTCCTGCCCGTCATCGACAACCTGGAGCTTGCCCTGAGCCACGCGGCCGCCGACCCCGGCGCGATCGTCGAAGGTGTCCGGGCTGTGCGTGACCAGGCCGTGAACGTCCTGGAGCGGCTGGGCTACCCGCGCCATGCGGAGAGCGGCGTGCCGTTCGACCCCGCCCGGCACGAGGTGGTCGGCGTGGTCCAGGAGCCCGACGCCGATCCGAACACCGTGGTCGAGGTACTGCGACCCGGTTACGGGGAGGCCGAGCGGCAGCTGCGGCCTGCCGCCGTGACCGTCGCCAAGCGGGAGTGAGCGGCCATGGCACGCGATTTCTACGAGGTGCTCGGTGTTCCGCGCACCGCCGACCGGGACGAGATCCAGCGGGCCTATCGCACCCTGGCTCGCAGGTACCACCCCGACGTCAACAAGGATCCCGAGGCGGAGGAGCGGTTCAAGGAGATCAATGAGGCCTTCAGCGTCCTGTCCGATCCGGAGCAGCGAGCCCGGTACGACCGCTTCGGTGAGGACTTCCGGAAGGTCCCGGAGGACTGGGAGGAACGGGTCGGTGCCGGTGCCGGCGCGGGAGCCGGCAGCGGTTTCCGGTGGTCCACCGGGGGCGGCCCCCGGGCCCGGTACGCCACCAGCGGCTTCGGCGCCGAGGGCGTCGATGTCGACGACCTGTTCGGCTCGTTGTTCGGGGGCGCCGGACGGATGCGTGTCCCCGGAGCCGACCAGGAGGCCGAACTGCCGCTCACCGTCGAGGAGGCCTACCGCGGAGGCCGCCGCACCGTCACCCTCGCCGGGCCCGACGGGCAGCGGCGGTACGAGGTGGACGTACCGCCCGGCGTCACCGACGGTCAGCGCATCCGGCTGGCTGGCGAGGGCGGCCGCGGGAGCGGCGACGGTTCCGCGGGAGATCTGTATCTGCGGGTGCGGATCCAGCCGCACCCCCGGTTCCGCCTCGAGGGCCGGGACGTGTACGTGCAGCTTCCGGTCACCCCTTGGGAGGCCGCGCTGGGCGCGACCGTGCCGGTGTCCACGCCGAGCGGTGCCACGGCGAAGGTGACCGTGCCCGCCGGGTCCTCCAGCGGACGGCGCCTGCGGCTGCGCGGCGAGGGCATGCCGGGCCCGCGCGGCGCGAACGGAGACCTGTACGCGGAGCTGCGGATCATGGTGCCGCCCCGGCTGAGCGACCGGGAGCGCGAGCTGCTGGAGGAACTTGCCGCTGTCTCCTCGTTCGACCCCAGGAGGACGTGATGAGCGACCGACCGGCCAAGGCCCGCCCGTCCCACGCACGCACGACCGAGGTGGGCGCGCGGTACACGATCGTGCCCGTGCCCGGGCTCTCGCTGGAGACCGTGGCCCGCCGCTCAGGCCTCCATCCCGATCTGATCCGTCGGTTCGTGGCCCTCGGACTGGTGGACGCCGGCCCCGACGCCTCAGGACGGCTGGTGTTCGACACCACGGCCCCGGCCGCCCTGGCCCGTGTCCAGCGGTTGCGCACCGGGCTGTGCCTGAACTACGCATCCCTCGGTCTGGTGCTCGACCTGCTCGACCGCATCAGCCTGCTCGAAGCCGCGCTGCGGCGCGCAGGCGTGAGGAGTGATCTACCACCATGGACATGAACCGCCTGACCCAGAAGTCACAGGAAGCCCTGCAGGAGGCGCAGAGCGCCGCCGGCCGTCTGGGCCACACCGAGGTCGACGGCGAGCATCTGCTGCTCGCCCTCCTCGACCAGGAGGGGGGCCTGATCCCGCGGCTGCTGCAGCAGGCGGGCACCGAGCCCGACGAGTTGCGCGCGGCCGTGCGCGAGGAGCTCTCCCGTCGGCCCAAGGTGACCGGCCCGGGCGCGGCGCCGGGCCAGGTCTTCGTCACCCAGCGCCTGGCCCGGCTGCTGGACGCGGCCGAGCGGGAGGCCAAACGTCTCAAGGACGAGTACGTGTCCGTGGAACACCTGCTGCTGGCCCTGGCCGAGGAGGGCTCGGCGACCGCCGCCGGACGCCTGCTCAAGGAGCACGGCGTGACCCGGGAGTCCTTCCTCGGCGCGCTCACCCAGGTCCGCGGCAACCAGCGAGTGACCTCCGCCAACCCCGAGGTGGCCTACGAGGCCCTGGAGAAGTACGGCCGCGACCTGGTCCTCGAGGCTCGGTCCGGGCGGCTGGACCCCGTCATCGGCCGGGACGCCGAGATCCGCCGCGTCACCCAGATCCTCAGCCGCAAGTCCAAGAACAACCCCGTCCTGATCGGCGACCCCGGCGTCGGCAAGACCGCCATCGTCGAGGGTCTCGCCCAGCGCATCGTCCGCGGCGACGTGCCCGAGGGCCTGCGCGACAAGATCGTGTTCGCCCTCGACATGGGCTCCCTGGTCGCCGGCGCCAAGTACCGCGGCGAGTTCGAGGAACGCCTCAAGGCCGTGCTGTCCGAGGTCAAGGCCGCCCAGGGAGGCATCCTGCTCTTTGTCGACGAACTGCACACCGTCGTCGGCGCGGGCGCCGCCGAGGGCGCCATGGACGCGGGCAACATGCTCAAGCCGATGCTCGCCCGCGGCGAACTGCACATGATCGGCGCCACCACCCTCGACGAGTACCGCAAGCACATCGAGAAGGACGCCGCCCTCGAGCGCCGCTTCCAGCAGGTCCTGGTCGAGGAGCCCAGCGTGGAGGACACCATCTCCATACTGCGCGGCCTGCGTGAACGCCTGGAGGTCTTCCACGGCGTGAAGATCCAGGACACCTCGCTGGTCGCGGCGGCGACGCTCTCCCACCGCTACATCACCGACCGTTTCCTGCCCGACAAGGCCATCGACCTCGTCGACGAGGCGTGCGCTCGGCTGCGTACCGAGATCGACTCGATGCCCGCCGAACTCGACGAGATCACCCGCCGCGTCACCCGCCTGGAGATCGAGGAAGCCGCCCTCTCCAAGGAGACCGACCCCGCCAGCGAAACCCGCCTCGAAGAACTGCGCAAGGAACTGGCCGACCTGCGCGCCGAGGCCGACGCCAAACACGCCCAGTGGGAGGCGGAACGGCAGGCCATCCGCCGCGTGCAGGAGCTGCGCCAGGAACTGGAGCAGGTCCGCCACGAGGCGGAAGAGGCCGAACGCGCCTACGACCTCAACCGCGCCGCCGAACTCCGCTACGGCCGCCTCCAGGACCTCGAGCGCCGGCTGGCCGCCGAGGAGGAACAACTGACCGCCAGGCAGGGCCAGAACCGACTGCTGCGGGAGGTCGTCACCGAGGAGGAGATCGCCGAGATCGTCGCCGCCTGGACCGGCATCCCCGTCAGCCGCCTCCAGGAGGGCGAACGCGAGAAGCTGCTGCGCCTCGACGAGATCCTGCGCGAGCGCGTCATCGGCCAGGACGAGGCGGTCAAGCTGGTGGCCGACGCCGTTATCCGGGCCCGTTCCGGCATTCGCGACCCGCGCCGGCCCATCGGGTCGTTCATCTTCCTCGGCCCCACCGGTGTGGGAAAGACCGAGCTGGCCAAGACCCTCGCCCGGGCCCTGTTCGACTCCGAGGACAACATGGTCCGCCTCGACATGAGCGAGTACCAGGAGCGGCACACCGTCAGCCGGCTCATGGGCGCACCGCCCGGATACGTCGGCTACGAGGAAGGCGGCCAGCTCACCGAGGCCGTACGCCGCAAGCCCTACTCGGTCGTGCTGTTCGACGAGATCGAGAAGGCGCACACCGACGTCTTCAACACCCTGCTTCAGATCCTCGACGACGGCCGCATCACCGACGCTCAGGGCCGCACCGTCGACTTCCGCAACACCGTGATCATCATGACGTCCAACATCGGCTCCGAGCACCTGCTCGACGGCGCCACCGCCGAGGGTGAGATCAAACCGGACGCCCGCGCCCTGGTGATGGGCGAGCTGCGCGGACACTTCCGCCCGGAGTTCCTCAACCGCGTCGACGACATCGTGCTGTTCAAGCCGCTCGGCGAGCAGCAGATCGAGCGGATCGTCGAGCTACAGTTCGACGAGCTGCGCCGGCGCCTCGCCGAACGCCGCATCACCGTCGAACTCACGGAAGCAGCACGGAAGTTGATCGCCCACCAGGGCTACGACCCGGTGTACGGGGCCCGGCCGCTGCGGCGTTACATCTCCCACGAGGTCGAGACCATGGTCGGGCGCGCCCTGCTGCGCGGTGACGTCCAGGACGGCGCGACGGTCCGCGTCGACGCCGAGCACGGAGAACTGGTGGTCACCTACGACAAGCCCGAGGATGTGAAGGAAGCGAGGGCGGCATGAGCACCCTGCAAGCCACCAACGTCGTCTGCCCGCACTGCGGGCGCACCAACCGGGTGCCGGTGGCCGCCGAGGGCCGCCCCACGTGCGGCAACTGCAAGCAGCCGCTGCCGTGGATGGCCGATGCGGGCGACGACGACTTCACCGAAGTCGTCGAGCAGGCCACCGTGCCCGTCGTCGTCGACCTGTGGGCCACCTGGTGCGGCCCCTGTCGCATGGTCAGCCCCGCGCTGGAGCAGGTCGCCACCGACCTGGCAGGAACGATCAAGCTGGTCAAGGTCGACATCGACAAGAACCCGCGTCTGGCACAGCGGTTCGAGGTCCAGGCGGTACCGACGCTGCTGGTCCTCGACAAAGGACAGACCATCGCCCGGCAGGCGGGTGCCGCACCTGCCCCTGCCCTTCGGCGGTGGGTGGAGCAGTCGATCGCGGCCCGGAAAGAGTGATCCACATGACCCTGCACGCAGATCCCCACCTCGCGCTTGTCCGGCCGGTCCAGCCGCTGACCCCAGAAGGGTGCCAGGAGTGCCTGCTGCTCGGCTCCCCGTGGGTCCACCTCAGGCTCTGCCTGACCTGCGGCCACGTCGGCTGCTGCGACTCCTCACCGAACAAGCACGCGCGTAAGCACGCAGCTGCCGACGCCCATCCGATCGTGCAGTCGTTCCAGCCCGGCGAGGACTGGCGGTGGTGCTACGTCCACGAGGCGTTCGTGTGATGCCCGGCGACGAGACGCGGCCCGACATGCCGCCGGTGCCGGACGAGGAGCAGGAGAGCGTCCCCTTCGAGACTCCTGACATCTACGGCGCCTATCCCCGCCTGAAAGACGACCAGATCGCCCGCCTGGCGCAGCACGGCCGGCGGCGTGCGGTTGACGCCGGTGACGAGCTGATCCGGGAGGGGGAGCGGTGCGAGACGTTCTATGTCGTCCTCAGTGGCTCTGTCGCCATCGTCGAGAACTACGGCACGCCCGATGAACACCTGCTGCGTGTGCACGGCCCTGGCCGCTTCATCGGCGAACTCGGCCTCCTGAACGGACAGGTGGCGTTCTACACCGCTGTGGTCAGGGACCCCGGCGAGATCCTCGCCCTGTCCATGGACCAGCTCCGTGACCTGGTGACCCGGGACGCCACCCTCGGCGATGTGGTGCTGCGCGCCTGCCTGGGGCGCCGCGCTCTGCTCGTCGGACAGGGCGCCGGTTTCCGCATCATCGGCTCGCGCTACTCGCCCGACACCCGTCGGCTGCGCGAGTTCGCCGCCCGCAACCGGCTGCCGCACCGCTGGATCGATCTGGAGACGGACAAGGAGGCCGAGGCACTGCTGCGCCGCTTCGGGGTCGGGCCGGAGCAGACGCCGCTGGTCATCTGGCGGGACACGACCCTGCTGCGCAATCCGAGCAACGCCGAACTGGCACGGTTCATCGGCCTGCCGGCCCTGGAACCGGGCAACGGCCGCGGCGACCTCCTCATCGTCGGCTCCGGTCCGGCCGGTCTCGCCGCCGCGGTGAACGCCGCCTCGGAGGGCCTCGGCACGACCGTGGTCGAGGCGCTGGCCACCGGCGGCCAGGCCGGGACGTCGTCCCGCATCGAGAATCTGCTCGGCTTCCCTTCAGGCATCTCCGGCGCCGAACTCACCGAGCGCGCCGTGCTCCAGGCGGAGAAATTCGGCGCCCGGATCAGCGTCCCGGCGGAGGCGGCCCGGCTCGAACGGCGGGACGACCACTACGCCGTCGGGTTCGCCGACGGCAGCGAGGTCACCGCCCGTACCGTCGTCCTGGCCACCGGTGCCCGCTACCGCCGCCTCCGTGTGCCCGGCATCGAGCCTTTGGAGGGCTCGAGCGTCCACTACTCGGCGACCGTCTACGAGGCCCAGCAGTGCCGTACCGACCCGGTGGCGGTGGTCGGCGGCGGCAACTCCGCGGGCCAGGCGGTGCTCTTCCTGGCCGGATACGTACCGCAGGTGTATCTGCTCGTCCGTGGTCCGAGCCTCGAGGCGCACATGTCCCGCTATCTGATCGATCAGATCGAGCGCCACCCCCGAGTGCGGGTGCTGCTGCACACCGAGGTGACCGAGGCACTGGGCGACAAGACGCTCGAGGCGGTCACCGTGGTCGACCACCGTACGGGCGAGCACCGCCACCTCGAGGTGCGGGCCCTGTTCGTCTTCACCGGCGCCGACCCGCACACCGATTGGCTGTCCGGCGTGCTCGCTCTCGATGCGCGCGGCTTCGTGCTCACCGGGGCGGAGGCGCAGGCCTGCTCCGTTCCCGAAGTGTGGCAGAGCCAGGGCCGCGACTGCCTGACGTTGGAGACCAGCCTGCCCGGCGTCTTCGCCGCCGGCGATGTGCGCAGCGGCTCGGTGAAGCGCGTGGCCTCCGCGGTCGGCGAAGGCTCGATGAGCATCCACTTCGTGCACCGCTACCTGGGCCGCACCGCCGCGCTCGGCAACACCGACACCTCCCCGCACACCCGTCCGAAACAGTCCGCTTGGCTCGCATGACGCCCAGCGGGCGACGACACCACGAGAAGGAGAAGGAGGCGATGGCCATGGCCACGCCCGTCCGGCGCCACCGAGGTGGCGCGATGCAGGACAGGCCCGTCGGCTGGGCACGCAATCCGCTGACGGAGTTCGATCAACTGCTCAGCGAGATGAGCGGGCTGATGGAATCCACGGTGGGAAGCGCGGCGGCCGCAGTCGCGTGGACTCCCCTGGCGGATGTCACGGAATCCGACGACGCCTTCCACGTCGAGATCGAACTCCCCGGCGTCAAGAAAAAGGACATCAACGTCGAGGCGAACGGCCAGGAGCTGGTGGTCACCGGAGAGATCAAGGAGAAGGAACGCAAAGGCGTCCTGCGCCGGAGCACCCGCCGCACCGGATCCTTCGAGTACCGCCTGCGGCTGCCCGGGGAGATCGACACCGAAAAGATCAACGCGCAGATCTCGGACGGCGTGCTCAGCATCACCGTCCCCAAGGCCGAGGTCGCAAAGCCCCGGCACGTCGAGATCAGCGAGACGAGTGAAAGCTCCGAGAGCAAGGGCTGAGACCCGAACGCCGCGGTTCCGGACACATGTCCGGCACCGCGGCCGGGCCGGCGAGGCTCGACACCGCGGGGCTCATGAACGACGTACCCCCTCACGACGGCGGAGACGCGGCAGGTGGCTCCCCACCGGCTTCCTTTCGGCCCCGCAGGCGCCAGGCGCGCAGCAGCCGAAGGGGGAGCAGACCCAGCGGTGCTCGTCGGCCCAGGTCCACCTGGTCCTCGCGGTCGAATGCACGGGCGTAGCGCTCGGCGTCCTGGGCCGTCGGATATCGCTTGCTTCCCTGCGCTCCACACCCACGCGCGCAGTGCCAGCGCATCGTGTCGCCCTCGTGGAGAAAGCGAAAACGGTGTCCCAGAAGGTGGCAGCGCAGCACAGCAGACCACCCTATGCAGATCTGCCCGTTTCGGCCCGTTCTGTCCCTCTCCAGGTGACAGCCCATGGCCCTCAACGAGGAGGCATGGCATGACCACCACTGCCGAACTCGGTGTCGTCACGACCAAGGTCCCGGCCCGGCTCGACCGGCTTCCGTGGTCCCGATTCCATTGGCGGATCGTCATCGGTCTGGGTACCGTCTGGATTCTGGACGGGCTCGAAGTGACCATCGTCGGGGCGGTTGCCGCCCGTATGACCGAGCCGGACAGCGGCATCAACCTGACCAGCGCCGACATCGGCACTGCGGCCGCCATCTACGTGGCAGGCGCATGTGCGGGCGCTCTCCTGTTCGGGAGGCTCACCGACCGTTACGGGCGCAAGAAGCTGTTCATGCTCACGCTCGGCATATACATCCTCGCCACGGTCGCGACCGCGTTCGCCCACGACGCCTGGTACCTCTACCTCGCCCGCTTCATCACCGGTATGGGCATCGGCGGAGAGTACGCCGCGATCAACTCGGCCATCGACGAGCTGATTCCCGCCCGCAACCGTGGGCAGGTGGATCTGGCCATCAACGGCAGCTACTGGGTCGGTGCGGCGACCGGCAGCCTGGTCGCCGTCCTCCTTCTCAACGAGAGTCTCCTGGCAGCGGACCTCGGCTGGAGGCTGGCTTTCGGTCTGGGCGGCATTCTGGGCCTGGGCATCATGCTGGTACGCCGCCACGTGCCGGAAAGTCCGCGCTGGCTGTTCATCCACGGGCATCAAGCCGAGGCTGAACGCATCGTCGACCAGATCGAGGCCGAAGTGCGCCAGGAGACCGGCCTCGATCTGCCGGAACCGGGCGAGGCGGTCACCGTACGGCAGCGCGACGTCATCCCGTTCAGGGAGATCGCCGCCGTGGCTCTGCGGCGGTACCCGCGTCGCGCCCTTCTCGGTCTGGCGCTCTTCGTCGGACAGGCGTTCCTGTACAACGCGATCGTCTTCGACCTGGGCACGATCCTGAACGGCTTCTTCGACATCGGCTCCGGCTCGATCCCCTACTACCTTGCCATCTTCGCGATCGTCAACTTCCTCGGACCACTCCTTCTCGGCCGACTGTTCGACACCGTCGGCAGGAAGCCGATGATCGCGGGCACCTACTTCGGCTCGGCAGCCGTGGCAGCCGTCCTCGCCGTCCTGCTGATCAACGACTCCCTGACGACATGGTCGTTCTTCCTGCTGGTCTCGCTGACCTTCTTCGTGGCGTCCGCGGGAGCGAGCTCGGCCTACCTGACGGTGAGCGAGGTCTTCCCCATGGAGACCCGAGCCCTGTCCATCTCGCTGTTCTTCGCGATCGGCACGGCCGTGGGCGGAATCACCGGCCCGCTGCTGTTCGGCCACCTGATCCACAGTGGCGATGCCAACCTGGTGGCCATCGGCTTCCTCGTCGGAGCGGCAGCCATGGCGCTGGGCGGGCTGGCCGAGGTGTTCTTCGGTGTCCGGGCCGAACAACAGTCCCTGGAGAACATCGCCCGGCCGCTCACCGCTGAGGAAGCCGAGGCGGCCTCGCGCGACGAGCCCGCGCCACAGGAGGCACGGGACCACATCCGGCCCGCGCACGTCCGGCAGGCCGCGCACGAGCGGGACCTGCGTATCGCCGACCGCACCGCCCGCCGCCGGGAGCGGGAGCGCGCCGGAACCCGCCGCTACCGCCCGGGCACCGGACCGGGCAGCACTCTGTACTCGCCGGGGATGGCCGGCACCGCGGGCACGGCGAGCCGTACGTCCGCCATGGCCGAACAAGGCCTCGACGACGAGATCCAACAGATCACCCACGCACTCCACGAAGCCGGCCCGACGAGCCGCGACCGACTCGAACAGGCCGTGGGCGGCCGTTCCTGGGGCCCCGGCCGCTTCCGCCGCGCCCTGCGTGAGGCCGAGCGGGAGTCCCGGGCCAAGAGCCTTGCGAACGGCAGCTACGCGCCGTCGGACTGACCCGGCCGGCGCACAGAGCACCAGGCAACCACCATGACCAGCGGTGAGCGGGACACTAGGAGGCAGTGATGAAATACGACGGATTCCTCGCCCAAGTACGTGAGCGAGGCGAATACAAGGACCAGGACGAAGCCGCGGACGTCACCAACGCCGTGCTGGAAGTGCTGGCCCAGCGGATCAGCCCTGGAGAGGTCAAGGACCTCGCATCCCAGCTGCCCGGCCCGCTGGGACAGGTTCTGAACGATGCAACGCCGCAGAAGGCGCGCAGCTTCGGGATCGAAGAGTTCTACCGGCGGGTCACCGAGCGCATCCAGGCCCGGCCGCGTACGGCGCAGTGGGACGCCAGCGCGGTCCTGACCACCGTTGCCGACGCTGTGACCGGCGGAGAACTGAATCAGGTCATCAGCCAACTCCCCTCCAGTTACGCGGTTCTGTTCGGAAAGGCCGACCTCGCGGACTGAGCTCGTGAGGCGCTCAGAACGAAAGGCCCACTCACGTGGTCGAGTGGCGCCATCTCACATCCCGGGTGCCGAAGTCGTTTGCCGCGCTCCTGCCGTGCCCCCGGCGGAGGAGGTCACGCGTGCGGTCCAACGCGCCGAGCAGGCCTACGGCGCCCCGGCCGTCCTCCCCCGTCATGGCTGCGCCTTGCGGCTCTTGCGGGTACGGATCGGCGGGCTGCCTGCACCTGCTGGCGGAGGCCGGCGTGTCACGCGGCGTGGACGTTACCCCGGCGGCATCTGTGGGCACTTGGGATCGGCGGAGCAGCCGACGAGGAGGATCCACTCATGCAGGTGTCGTCTCAGGGCGTTACGGTCGTGGCTCTCCTGGCGGATCCTGACTCGCCGACGGAGATCGCGCGGCGCATGGCCCGGACACTCTCCGCTCGGCTCACCGACAAGTCGGGCCAGGGCCGACGGTTCGACGTCGAGGTGGTCAGTGAGCCCTTCACCTCGGGGGCGGAAGACCCCCCCACCTTGATGCGCCGGATCATGGACCGTGGGAGTGCGGAGAACTGGGACATCGTCGTGGCCCTCACCGACCTTCCGCTGCACTCACACGGGCGCAGGCTCGCTGTGAATCTGAATCATGAACACGGCTTGGTGCTGCTCTCTCTTCCTTCACTGGGAGGCCTGCGGTTGCAGACGAGGGCCCGGCGGGCCGTCGAAGAAGCCGTGCTTGGCATGGCGGGTCCGCGAACCACCGGGGCTGAAGGAGCTCCGCGAAGTCAGCCGCTTCCGGGGCCCTCCGTCAAACGTCTCGCGCCTGTTCGTCCAGGCCAAACCGGTGAGGGGGAGACCGACGAACTTCGGTACGTCGTCGGCGGGCCCCGCGGATACCTGCGGGTGCTCGCCGGTATGGTCCGCGCCAACCGGCCGTGGCGGTTGGTGCCGGGCCTGTCGAAAGCCCTGGCGGCCGCACTCGCGACGGGAGCGGTCGCCACCGTGAACTCCACCGTCTGGACCCTGGCCGCGTCTCTCAGCACGCCACGCCTCGTGATCGCCACGGTCGGATCTGTCGCGATCATGATCGGCTGGCTGATCATAGACGCGGAGCTGTGGTACCGATCAGCAGAGAGCTCGCCGGAGGCGAGGCAGAGGGCCCGACTGTACAACGCATCGACGGTCGTGACCGTGGGTATCGGGGTGCTCGTCTGCTACGCGGGTCTGATGGTCATCAACTGGGTGTGGGCGCTGTTCATCCTCAACGACCAGGCGTTCGCTTCCGTGACCCGAACTCCACTGGACGCCGAGGAGTACTTGACGCTGGCCTGGTTCGTCGCTTCGATCGCCACCGTGGGTGGCGCGCTGGGATCGGGCTTGGAGAGCGACGATGCGATCCGGGCAGCCGCCTACTCCAAGCGCGAACAGGAACGTCGCCGCAGGCTCCAGGACGACCACGATGACTAGCCGGGATCCGACGCGGAGATACGGCGCTCGTCGGCCGGACGGAAAGATTTCGCTGATTGATGCGCATGTGCCCGTTTCGCGTCGAGGGCCGACGGGGACCCGGACGGCACGCCGCCGGGGCCCGGTGCTCCGCGTCGCAAGCCGCCGGCGGCGCCGTTGCACCTGATCCGGGTGAACGACCCGCAGAGGCATGCCGGAGCCACGGACCGCGTCCCACCTACCTCCACGCGTTGAACTCCCGGGAGTGAGGCTCTTCGCGCCGTCTCCATCACCGCCGTGGTGCGGTCATGCCGCGACAGCAAGGGATCGCAATCATGAAAGCAGCGGTATACGAAGGACCGCGAACGGTCACGGTGAAGGACGTACCGGACCCGAAGATCGAGCACCCCTGCGACATCATCGTCAAGATCACTACTACCAACATCTGCGGTTCGGACCTGCACATGTACGAGGGCCGCACCTCGTTCGAGTCCGGCCGTACGCTGGGGCACGAGAACATGGGCCAGGTCGTGGAGGTCGGCTCGGCCGTCCGAAAGGTCCAGGTCGGCGAGTATGTGGTCCTGCCCTTCAACATCGCCTGCGGCTTCTGCAAGCAGTGCGAGCAGGGTCTGACCAACTACTGCCTGACCATGCAGCCGGAACCGGCCCTCGCCGGAGCCGCCTACGGGTTCGCCGACATGGGCCCCTACCAGGGCGGCCAGGCGGAACTTCTGCGCGTGCCCTACGGCGACTTCAACGCGCTGCGGCTGGGCGAGGACGCCGCCGACCGGCAGACCGACTACGTGATGCTCGCCGACATCTTCCCCACCGGCTATCACGCCACCGAGATGGCCAACGTCAAACCGGGCGACCAGACCATCGTCTTCGGCGCCGGTCCGGTCGGGCTGATGGCGACCTACTCCGCCCTCCTCAAGGGCGCCGGCCGCGTCTGGGTGGCCGACCATCAGCCCGACCGGCTGCGCAAGGCGGAGGAGATCGGCGCCATCCCGATCAACACCGCCGAGCAGAATCCAGCCGAGGTCGTCAAGGAGGCCACCCTCGGTCTGGGCGCCGACAACGGCTGTGAGTGCGTCGGCTACCAGGCCCACGACCCCGAGGGACACGAGGACGCCAGTCTCACGCTCAACGGACTGATCGACTCGGTCAGGTTCACGGGCCATATCGGCGTGGTGGGCGTGTTCCTGCCCGAGGACCCCGGTGGCGCCGAGGCCCAGGGCGAGCTGGAGGCACAGGGAAAGGTCCCGATCGACTTCGGCATGATGTGGTTCAAGGGCCAGCGCATGGGCACCGGACAGGCGCCGGTGAAGAGGTACAACCGGGCGCTGCGGGATCTGATCGCCGGCGGGAAGGCGAAGCCGAGCTTCGTCGTCTCCCACGAACTCAGCCTGAACGAGGCCCCCACCGCCTACGAGCACTTCGACGCCCGCGACGAGGGCTGGACCAAGGTTGTCCTGCACCCGAACGCGAACGGCCACAAGCAATAGAAGACCCGAGGGCCGCCGTCCCGCGTGTCTCCTCGGACCGGTCCGGCCTACGGCGATCGCCCAGGCTCCGGCCGCGGCCCGGCGGCGGCGGCCTGCGCTCCGGTCGGCGGACGCCTCCACCGGCCCACCATGACCGGGCGTACCCGACAGAGCGGGGCCCGGACACCGCCGGAGCCACCACCCCGGCTTCCGGTGACGCCACCCGATACGCCCGTGCTCGCCGGCAAGCCGGCGGCGAAGATTACGCAGTACACGCAGTGCGAGGCGGTCCTCGGGACTGGTGAGGTCGCATGATGATGCGTCACGCATTCACCGACGCGCAGGTCTTGGGCCGCGCGGGAGTCTTCCTTGCCCGGCTGTCGCACCTCCACCAGGCCGACGCGGCACTCCGGCTGGGCTCACACCCGTGACGTGGCTGCGAACCTTCGGGGAGGTCGTGCGCTCCGGGCTCACGATCGAGGAGACGCGGCTGGAGCCCCTGCTCGCGCTGCGCACGGCGGCTGGGGTGGCGCTCGTCATCGCGTCGGCGCTCTGGCTGGCTTCCCCCGCGTATGCCGCGTCCGCCGCCCTCGGCGCCTACTCCGCGGGTGGGGCCACCTTCCAGCGCACCTGGCGTCCACGCAAGGTGATCGCGCTCGGCGCGGGCGCGGGACTGGCCCTCAGCACCTTCGTGGGCTACCTGGCGGCGGGTCGACTCATGACGTTCCTCCCCCTGCTGGCCGTATGGGCCTTTGCCGCAGGGATGGCGTGGGCCCTCGGATCGACCGCTGGGATCGTCGCAGCGACGACCGTGGGCAGCATGCTGGTGACCATCACCCTGCCCACGAGCCTCGGACGAGCCCTGGAGCACGCCGGAGTCATCGCACTCGGCGGCGTGGTGCAGGCCCTGCTGATCTTGCTGTTCCCGATCCGCCGTTGGGGGGCGCATCGTGACGCACTCGCCGACGCCCTGGCCGCCCTGGCGGACTACGCCCGCCGACTGCGGCACGACCCGACCGCCCCGTTCGACCCGGAACCGTTGATGACGGCCCGGGACGCGGCCGCCGTGACGCCGTCACAAGCCCGCACCCGTCCCCCCGTCCTCCACGGCCCCCAGAGGCCTAGCCGAGCGCATTCGGCCGGTCGTCGCAGCGCTCGCCGACCCGGACGTCGGCGCCCCGGCGGAGGGCCCCGGGCGGGACCGCGCGCGGGAGTTGCTCAACGCAGCCGCCGACGTCCTGGACGCGACCGCCCGTTCGGTCCGCCACGGCACTCCCGCCGAGGTACCACCCGGGACGGCGGATGTCCTGCACGTCGACGACAAGGACGAGGTGCTGGAGGGCCCCGCACGGCAGGCCGCCGAGCGGCTCGTCGAACTGCTGCAAGAGGCACTGGAGATCGCTGAGAGCGGCAGCGCGGGCGGGAGGATGCCCACGCCGCACGGCCCTGCCGACACCCGGTTCTTGGTGCGCCCCACAATGCTGCGACTGGTCCCGGTTGCCGTCCGGGCGCTTCGCAGGGAGTTCCGCCGCGACTCGCCCGTGTTCCGGCACGCCGTCCGCCTGGCGGCGGTGGCCACGATCGGCTATCTGATCGCCGCCCAGCTGCCCCTGGGCCACGGCTACTGGGCGCCCATCGCCTCGGTGATGGTGATGCGGCCCGACTTCCACCGGACGTACGCGCGTGCGGTGGCCCGTTTCGCCGGGACCCTGGCGGGAGTCACGCTCGCCACCGGGATGGTGCGGGCCCTGGGCCCCGACGCCCATGTGTTCGGCGCGCTGGCGGTGGTCTCGGCGGGCCTGTCGTACACGCTGATCCGCACCGGCTACGCGTACTCCCAGTGCTTCACCGCCGCCTACGTCGTCTTCCTCCTCGGTATGGGCGGCCAGGCATGGGAGCAGACGGTCCCGGAGCGGGTAGTGCTCACCCTGCTCGGCGGAGCGCTGGCGATGCTGGCGTTCGTGATGTTCCCCGCGTGGGAGACGCCCCGGCTGCCGGGCAGGCTTGCGGACTGGCTCGGGGCCAACGGCCGCTACGCGGCCGCGGTACTCCGCAACTACGCCGAGCCGACCCGGGAGCGTCACGCCGACATGCGCCGGGCACTACTGGCGAGCAGGGAGGCTCGTACCGCCTGGCAGGAGGCCTATGACCAGGCAAAGCAGGAGCCGGTCCGCCCCAGAGGTCTGACGTCGCGCGAGGCCGAGGAGGCGCAGGAGGCACTCAAGGAGTTCGACAGAGCGGCGATGCTCATGGAGAGCAACGTCCCGCGAGCCGACAGCCGTTCCGCCTCCGAGGCAGAGCGCCTCGCCGACGCCCTGGAAGCGGACACCGCGCAGGCGGCAATCGACGTGCGCGAGCACAGGAATCCGGACTGGCGGCGCGTGGAAGAGGCGCTCCACACGTGGGAGGACACCACCGCCCGGGAACCGAGCCCGGTGCTACGGCACGGGGCGGAACTGCAGAAACGGGCCCTGAAGGACCTCACGACAGCCGTGAGCCGCACACCCCTGGAACAGGACACCGGTTCCGCTCGCGAGGAGCAACGGGTACAGGCGGCCGTGGCGGCGGAAGGTGACGGATCAGCGGCCGGGCACCGGGGTGGGTGACGGCGCCGACGACGGGAGCGTCGCACCTCGTGTACGCGACCTCGGCCTGACCGGGGAGGGCGTGGTGTGGGGGGCACGGTGGTGAGGGCGAGTGCCCCGCCGGCGCTCGCGTTCCGGTTGAGCGCGGTGCGTCAGGTCGGTCCTTCGACGGGCGCGGGTGGGCTTTCCTTACAGGGGCAGAGAGGGAAGGCGACTGATCTTGTCCGGCAACGCTCGCCGCGTGCTCACTCTGTAGGCGTTCCGGACGCAGAAGACAGTCTTCAGACGCGGCAGCAAGCCAGTGCCGGGCAGTCCGCGACGCGACAGCGACACCGCCATCGCGGAGTCGTTGACAGCGCGGTGTGTGCGAGGGCGCCCCGGGGATGCCTGAGACCCGGGGCTCCGTGCTTTTGCGGGCAGCGGTACTGCATCAGCGCTCCGAGCACCAGTCCAGCCGGTCGGCTGGACGTGCCGCCCGCGCGACTCAGTCCCGCCGACATAGACATGGCTGGAGCTCCTTCTCACGCCGGTCACCACCACGTGAGTGACCACGTCTCAGCTCGCCGGCGGAATGTCATCCCTGCTGCTCCGGGCCTGGCGGTCCAGGAACTCAATCAGCCGTGTTTCCGAACGTCCAAGCCTCTCCCGTCGTCCGAAGGGAAGCGAGGCCGCGTTCCCCGGGAGCCCTGGGATCTCAGGGCTCCCGCGTGAGCGGCTGTGCGTGGCGTCAGCGTGCGAACTTTTCGATGGCCGTCGGGGTGACGGGGGTGAAGAAGTTGACGAGGTTGCCGTCGGGGTCACGGAACAGCAGCGACCGATTGCCCCAGGGCATCGTCGTGGGCTCGGTGACGAAGTCGGAGACGAAGGCGGTCAGGTTCTGGTGAACGCGGTCCACGTCGTCGACGAGGAACTCGGTTATCACGCTGTGGTTCTCCGCCGGGCGGGCAGAACCCGGGGCGAACAGCGGGACGGTGCGGGTGCTGGCGATCGCGAGGATGGCGCCCGCGGTCTTGAGCTCGGCGAAGTCTTCGGTCGCCCACGTCGCCCGCACCCCTGTGGCTCGCTCGTAGAACTCGACGAGGCGCGCTACGTCGCTGGTGATGATGCGGATCGAGACGAAGTCCATGGGAATCTCCTTGGCTGTACTGGAGGCGAGGCGTGCACTGCGCAGGCTAGGACAAATAGTGGACAGAATCGGTCCTCTATTCGCGTTAGGTTGTGCACATGCCTCGACCCACTGCCCGCGTGCTGACACTTCTGGAGCTGCTGCAGTCCGGCGGCACCCGGACGGTGGCCGAACTGGCCGACCGGCTCGGCGTCGAAGGGCGCACCGTGCGGCGTTATGTGGACCAGCTGATCGAACTGGATGTGCCCGTGGAATCGGTGCGCGGCCGCTACGGCGGGTACCGGCTCGCCCCCGGGTACCGCTTGCCTCCGCTCATGCTCAGCGACGACGAGGCGCTTGCCGTGCTGCTCGGCCTGGTCGCCGGCCGCCGAGCAGGGCTGACGACGACGGAGCGCACGGCGAGCGAGACGGCATCGGCGAAGATCCGGCGGGTGCTGCCCAGACACATCGCCCGTCGGCTCGACACACTTCTGGACGCTCTCGCCTTCACGGACCAGCCCGGCGAGTTCGACACGCCGGACGCTGGGGTCCTGCTCACCATCGCCGATGCGGTGCGCCACCACCGACCGGTCTCGATCCGCTACACCGACCGCGACGGGCGGCGCAGCGAACGCATACTGCACGCGTACGGGATCGTCGCCCATTCGGGCCGGTGGTACGTCACGGGCAAGGACGCCCGGATCGGCGAGGACCGAACCTTCAGGCTCGATCGCATCGCGGACGCGCGGACCCTGCCCGGCTCATTCGAAGCACCCGTGGGGCCCGGTCCGGCACAGCGGGTGTTGTCAGGGTTCGCCACGGCCGAGTACCGGCATGAGGTGACCTTGCGTATCCACGGGACAGGTGAGCAGATCCGCGCCCACCTTCCCGTCAGCGTCGCTGGCCTGGAGGAGTACGAGCCGGCGGCAGGCGAGGACCGGGCGGCCGAGCGCTGGATGCGCGTCGAGCTGCGGGTGGAGCGGCTCGATTGGTTGCCTCCGGTACTCGCCGCACTGGACCGGCCGTTCGTCATCGAGCGCCCCGATGAACTGCGAGGCCTCGTCATCGCGCTCGCCGATCGCCTCGCGTCCCATGCCCGCCAAGCCTGACCGCAAGGAACCAGTGTCACGAGATGGCACACCTAGGCGATCACGCTGGGGCGCAAACCTGCGACGATGCCGCACGAGCCGGCCGGGCCATGCTTCGTTACGAGACCGTCGAAGAAGCCCTGCCTGGCGTCGTCGCGACCTCCGCACCTCCTGCCGGGGCGCCGCGGGGACAGCCTTCCGCACAGCCCTCAGGGAAGGCCGGGTGGCACGTCTTCGACGACGGAAAGTACGTCAGCCTCGGCAAGCTCAAAGGCAACAAGGGAAGCCAGAACTACGCGCTGCCCAGTGACGTGGATTGGTCGAGCTACAGCAGCGTGAGTATCTGGTGCGACCGTTTCGACGTCTCATTCGGCGCCGCCGATCTCACTCGCCTCTGACAGCGGTGCAGCCGCAGCTCGTCCGGGCCGGGCCGGCAGAGCTGTGGTGGCCCGGCCGTCGTACGACTACTGGACAGGGCGCATCGTGAATTCGCGGTCACCGGTCTGGCGTGAGTGACGACTCGGATACTCATCGTGGTCGGTGGCCGATTACCACGGTGTAGACCATCGGGCGGTCCGGTGCCGGCAGGATGCCGGGTTCGGCTGCGCCCGTGATCGACCCCGCCTACGCTCCGTCAGCAGGTCGGAACGTCACGAGACTGTGGGAGGCTGCGGGGATGCAAGGCGGTATTGGACACCGCTCGCCGGAGCGAACTGGACGGCCTCGCCAAGCAGTTGGCAGCGGATCCGCCGACGGCGGAAGCAGTGCAGGTGGTGCTTCAGGTTTCACCGGCCCCGTGAGTCACCATTACTGTAAGTGGTGGTGACTGCGCCGCGGAGATGGCCAGCGTTGATCATCTGGACGAGGTCGCCCACGCCATCGGCGGCGTCCGTACCTTGCCCGCTTACTCCAGTCCACCGAGGCGGAGGGCATCCTTCATCTCGCTGAGCTTCGCGGCTGCCGTCGCGGTCCACTCCTGCGGCTGTCCAGCAACACGGAGGGCGTCCTCAATCTCCCTGAGCTTCACGGAGGACAGCACGCCTGCCCGCTCGACCAGGTCGTCCCGGGACACGATGGTCAGCCACGTGCAAGGCGTGAAGCCTGGACGCGAGAACGCGAACCGCAGTACGCCTTCAAAGGGCAGTCCTTCCGTGGCGCCCACGGCCACTTCGATGCCCAGACCGCTGATGTCGACGCCCGCCGGAGCGACGACCTGCATCGCCCGGAGCCCGGACGCCTCGTCTCCCGGCAGCAGCACGACCGGGCGTCGCTCATCAAACTCGACCCACCAGACTTCGCCGTGTTGCATATGTCCTCCTGGCACGATCTGCGGTGAGGGCGCTGTGAAAACGGGTGCGGCCACCGTTGATCATCGGTGTGTGAAGACTGAAGATCATGCGTTGGCCACAGGTCACAGCGTAGACCGTGCCCGGTGGCAGGAGTCATTCGAGGGCCTGATGCAGCGGATCGCGGGCCGCTTCGCGCGGGTTGAACCCCGGCGCCGGGTGCAGGACTTGTTCTGAAAGGCGGTCGCGCCAGCGGTGCAGTGACGTGCCGTGCCCAGGGTCTCGTCCACTCGGCCATGCAGTCCGCCGGGCCGTCGTCGTGCCTGGTACTGGCTGTCCTACCGTCACGGAGAGCACTGGTTGTCCTCTCGTCACGGGCCGAGAGTGGACGCATGACGACCACATTCATCACAGGAGCCAACAAGTCCCTCGGGTATGAGACCGCCCGACGATTGATCGGGGCCGGCCACACCGTCCTCATCGGTGCGCGTGATCCGGAGCGCGGCCAGGCGGCCGCCGACGCACTCGGTGCCCGTTTCGTCCAGATCGATGTGACGGATGACGCGTCGGTGGCTGCGGCCGCCGCCGATATCGGGGCTCGCGAGGGCGGCATCGACGTCCTGATCAACAACGCAGGTATTCTCGGGACGCACAGCCCCGCTGACCAGATCACGGCCGCTGACGCCAGTGAGGTGTTCGATGTCAATGTCGTCGGGATCGTCCGGGTGACGCACTCGTTCCTGCCTTTGCTGCGCAAGTCCGCGAGCCCGGTCATCGTCAATGTGTCCAGCGGTATGGGGTCGTTCGCGGCCACCCATGACGCCGAGCGCGTCGAGTCGAGGAACCTCGCGCCGCTCTACACGGCGTCGAAGGCCGCGGTGACCATGCTGACCACGCAGTACGCGAAGTCCTGGCCGGATGTGAAGGTGAACGCGGCCGACCCGGGCTACACAGCGACCGACTTCAACGGGCACAGCGGCCCGCAGACCGTGACCGAGGGCACCGACGCGATCGTCGAACTCGCCACGATCGGGCCGGACGGGCCGACCGGGACCTTCCGCGACCGTCACGGTGAGATGGCCTGGTGATCCACCCCCGCATTCGGGGCTGGTACTGGCAGTCCTCTCGTCGCAGGGGGCACTGGTTCTCCTGTCGCCACAAGCCGAGAGTGGACGCATGACGACAACCTTCATCACTGTCAGGACACAACGAATGGGGGCTCTCCGATGAGCGATGGCGTGATCTCCAGCGGCTGGGACGTCCTGGACGCCTCACACGAAGCACTGCGCACGGCGGTCCGCGCCGTCCCCGCCGACGGCTGGCACCTGCCGACGCCCTGCGCGGCCTGGACTGTCGCCCAGGTCTTCCAGCACGCCGTCGGCGACCAGATCGGCTACGCCGCCGCGCTGACCGGAGAACCTGGCCCCGACTTCAACCCGTTCGCCCCATCGGGCGACATGGAGGGGGTGGACCCGGCAACATTCCTGGAGGACGCCCTGTCACGCGCGGCGAAGGCCTGGGCGGGGGTCGACCGGGACGCCGCCGAGGCGCCCGTGCCGCTGCCGCCGCACAGGTTGTCCCCGTGGTCCGGCTCGGCGGCGTGCGGGCTGGACGCAGCGGTCCACGCCTGGGACATCGCCGCCGCGACGGGCCGGCCCTCGCCGCTCACACCCGAGTTGGCCCGCCCTCTCCTCAAGGTCGCCAGGGAGATCGTCGAGCCACTGCGCCCCCGCGGCGCGTACACCGCCGCCCTGGCCCCCGACGAGGGCGACGACGACGTGGCGATCCTCCTGCGTTACCTCGGCCGCGCCCCCCACTGGAGCGCCTCTTGAGCCCCGCTCCCTACGCGGCGACAAGGCGGCCAAGGCTGCACGGCGCTCCGGCTGAGAAATGAGTACCGTCACGAACGCTCCTTCACGCGCTCGTCTCCGTCGACGCGGACCCGGTGGTGCTGCGCCCGAGGCGAGGCACCGGGAGGGCGGCCGCATTTCCGGAGGTCGTGGCCGGGGCCGTGCGGGTACCGGACGCCACTGCGTTGGACGGCGTTAAGTGACCTGCACGGGTGTCTCAGGTAGCCGGCGTCTCTGAGACCCGCTCGTCACAGCCGGTGCACCCGCGCCGAGGCCGCCATCATCCAGGCGTTCAACGCCTGAGCCCGGCCGCACGCGCCGCCACCCCGACTGGCTCCTCGGCGACAAGGACTACGACTCCAACCCCACCCGGCGGGAACTGCGCAAGCGGCGGACCTTGCCAGTCATTTCCCGCAAGGGCCCCCGAGCATCAAGGGCCTGGGCAAGCTCCGCCACGTCGTCGAGCAGACGCCCTTCTTGAGGCGTCTCCAGCAGATGAGGCTACAGGCCAATGCCCATGATTGCGTTAAGAGCTCCTACCACATGGCCGCCGGCAGGCCCGCCGCTGCATTTCCAGACCGCGGTATCGTGGACGTAATCCACGTGCAGGCCGAAGGCGTGGAGGCTGCACACAGGCCAGACCGTTGAGTAATAATCCATGACGAATTCCTGCACCCCTTCCGCCACGACACCCAGAACCTCCGCCCAATCCGGCGTCGAGACTTCCGTGGACTTGAAGCGGACTACGCCGACCGGCCCGAAATCCGGGTCGCGATAATATTTGACGTAGTCAAACTCGCCTCCGGTGACCCTTTTTCCTGTTCCGTCAAAAACGGACTTTTCGATCACCTCAAAGGCTGATCTCGCCATAGAAAAGGTTCGCTCGGTCCAGAGTTCACAGAACTCACCCTCCGGTATTTCTCCGAATTCGGCATGCACCTCGGACATCCAGGTCAGCACCTCCTCCGGGACAGACTCTCCTTGCCGCCAGACAGCTTGCAGCATCCTGTCCCGCCAGTCCGGGAAATTCGACATCGCCGCCAGCCCTCCGATGGGATTCACCTTCACGCATTGAAAGTTCAGCCTACAAAATAGCATGCCGCCGGAAGGGATTGCTTCCGGCGGAATGCTATTCCATGTGACCACTTGGATCGAACCGGGGGATCGTCAGGTGAACAGTGCGTAGATGCTCAGCCTCGGATTCCTCACGCAAAGGTTCTGAAAAGTGACGATGTCGGATCATTCGACATTGTCCACCCAGTCGAACAATGCCGTGATGCCCATTACGCTGCACTTCCCCCGCCCAGTCTCGGTTCGGCCTCTCCCATTTGAAACCCGCCAGGAGGCGTGGAATAAGTAGTCGCCCGCCTAGGCGTGGCCGTAAACTCTGGTTTCCCACAATCTACTTGCCGGGAATGGCGATTTCAGAGCCAAGCGAGACGCACTTGGAATGTCCAGTGCAATGGCGCCTGAGATAGGACGTGTAGTTCTTCGTCGCCTTCTGCTGATCCAGCCAGGAGGCGTACAACGGCGGCGCCTTCCCCCGCGGCCACGCCGTCTACCTGGCCCGGCTCGCCGAAGCCCACCTCGGTCTCGGTGACGTCTACGCCGCCGTGGCCACCGCGTACGACGCCGTCGCCCGGACGGACGACATCACCTCCGCACGCGGCACCAGCACACTGGAAGACCTCCGCAAAAAGCTCGCCCGCCGCCGCGGCATCCCCGCCGTCTCCGAATTCCTGGACTGCACCGACACCGATTGAGTCACCCACGGCCCGCTGGCGCGGAGACCGGTGTCAGGAGTCTCGATCGCGGGCCCGCAGTGCGAAAATGACCACCGGCATCATGCCCTCGACCGACGCTCGGACATGAGCCAAGCGTCACGCCGGCGGCGTGGTGAGTTTGGCGGCGACGGCGTCGAGGACCCAGTCCAGGCCGGTCGCGAAGGATGCCTCGGCGTCCACGTCCGCGCCGTCGTACACGGCCTTGGCCAGCGCTGGGAATCGTCCCGTGGCCAGCATTTTCGTCAGATACGGGCCAGAGGCGCGCTGCCAGTCGTGCTTGGACAGGCCCGTGGCGCGCTCGGCCCGCAGGTTCGCGATCTCGCGCCTGATCGCGCCGGTGTAGTAGGCGCCGACGGTCTCCACGGCACGCATGACGGTGTCGATGTCGGCGAGGCCGTCGAGGGCGGAAAGCGTGGCCTCGCCCACGGCGAGTCCGTGCGGGCCCAGGGCCGGGCGGCCGCCGAGCAGGTCGGCCAGCCATTCATGACGGAGGGCGGCCTGCCTGGTGCGGTGGGCGAGGATGCGCAGCGCCTCCCGCCAGTCACCGGGCCGCCCCTCGGGCAGGACCTCGGCGTAGACCTCGTCCATCATGAGGTCGAACAGCTCTTCCTTGGTGGCGATGTATCCGTACAGCCGCATCGGGCCGGCGTCCAGGCGGGCGGCGACCTTGCGCACCGACACCGCCTCGAGGCCGCCCTCGTCGGCCAGCGCGATGGCGGCGGCGACGATCCGCTCCCGGTCGAGTGGCACGGGGCGGGTCGGCGGCTCCGGACGGTCCCAGACAGTCATGGCACCACCGTACCCTTGCGATGCACCGTAATGGAGCAATACAGTGTATCGACATGAGACACCGAATCGCCGTAGTCGGGAGCGGACCTGCCGGCCTTGCCTTCGCCCGCGTCCTGCACCGCCATGACCACCCCGTCACCGTCCTCGAACGCGACCCCTCCCCCGACGCCCGCCCGCCGGGCGGCACGCTCGACCTGCACGAAGGGCTGGGCCAACTCGCCCTGGACAAGGCGGGGTTGCTGGCGGAGTTCCAGGAGCTGTCTCGTCCCGAGGGGCAGGCCATGCGCATCCTGGACACGGACGGGACCATCCTGCGCGACTGGCGACCGCGTCCTGGTGACCGGGCCAATCCCGAGATCGACCGCGGGCAACTCCGTGACTTGCTGCTCGGCCCCCTCGACGTCCAGTGGGGGCGGGACGTGACGCAGGTGGTGCCGGGGGCCCGGGACGGCGTACTGGTCCAGTTCGCGGGCGGGCGACAGGACGCGTTCGACCTCGTGGTCGGCGCGGACGGGGCCTGGTCCCGGGTCCGCCCGGCACTCTCACCGGTGACACCGCACTACACCGGCGTCACCTATCTCGAGACATCCCTGGACGACGTCGACACCCGCCACCCCGACCTCGCCCGGCTGATCGGCGACGGTTCCGTGGCGGTGTACGGGGTGAACCGGGGCCTCGTCGCCCAGCGCAACAGCGGCGGCCACGTCAAGGTGTACGCCCAGTTCCGTGCGCCGCTGGACTGGCACACGGACCCGGACCTCGACCTGTCCGACGTCGAGGCCGTGCGCTCGCGCCTGCTGGCCCTGTTCGACGGCTGGGCCGCTCCCGTCCTCGACCTACTCCGCCACGGCACTGCTTTCGTCCACCGCCCCCTCTACGTCCTGCCCGTGTCCCACGCCTGGGACCACGTCCCCGGGTTGACGCTACTGGGCGACGCCGCCCATCTGATGCCCCCGCTCGGGGCGGGTGCGAACCTCGCGATGCTGGAAGGCGCCGAACTCGCCGAGTCCATCGCCACCGGCCCTGAAGATCTGGACGAGGCCATCCGCGCCTTCGAGGAACAGATGTGGGCGCGGGCCGGCAGGTGGGCAGAGATCACGACGGCCGGTCTGGAACGCCTGGTGAGTCCGGACCCCGCCGGAGCCCTCGCCCTCTTCGACCAAGTCCAGCCATCCTGACTGCCCAGCGCGGGACGACCAGCACCAACAGCCAAGCCTCACGGGACCGCACGGCGCCGCCGCAGTCCCTTCCGGCAAGACCACCGCTGGACTGTCACATGAGACCCGTCAGAGGCTGCACAAGGACGGGTTGAGGGCGTCGGTCTCCGTCGACGCGGTCCGGGTGGTGCTGCGCTCCAGGCGCGGCACCGAGATGGCGGCCTCAGCACCATTCGGGCTCGCCGTCAGGCGGCTCGCGCCCTACCTCTCCTCCTGCCGACCGCCGGCATGGGCAGCCGCAGCGTCGGTCTTCAGGCCGCCGTCGGCCTCGACGCGGACGTGCCCAGCGGCACGGTGACCGTTGCGCCCACGCTCGCGCGCGTACGGCTCTGTCGGTGAGCGGACTCCAAGTCACCGTCGGGCCAGGCGGCACGGTGAACGTGACGGCGCCGGAGGGGCCGGCGAAAGCCACACCCAAGACGGTGCAGGCGAGTCGAGCATGATCAACCCGAGCGTGGTCTGCCTCCGTGAGCCGCTGCCCGGCGGGGTCGGCCTACGTCACTGGCTTGGTCCCCGCGTAGTTCAGAGAAGCGACCAGGACAAAGCTGTTGGCGCCTGAACAGATCGTTCGCGGCATCGCTGACATCCGCGGCGGCCCCGAGCACCGTCAGCCTACGAGCGCCGCTACGGCCAGCATGCCCTGACGAGCCGCCACGTGAAGATCATCCCGGCCCCATACGCGTTACCGGGGCGGTGAGGTCGCTGCAACCAGCCGTGGTCATCGGCCTGTCCAAGCAGGGCCAGGAGCGGCAGCTGGTACTCCATTGGGACGTACCCGTTCACGCCGGGCGGCTGTGTCACCGTGGCCGGCTGACGTCAGAGGGCGCGTGGTGACACACCCCAGGCCCAAGTAGGTGCGCCCGGTTGTCCGCCGCACGGCGAGACGGACAATTCGCGGCATCTTTCGGTTCGCCACAGACCACGTCTGGTCTGCGACGGACCAACTGCAACTCATTCTCTGCTCAATGCGGGCGAGGGCAGGGCCCGTCTCGCTAACGTGCCCTGTCGGTAAGGCCGATGCCGTCACGGGGAGCACCCCACGACACTGCCGCTGTCGCGTCGGCGTCTCTCCGAGCACGGCGGCTATGCATGCCGTTTCACACCGAGCCTCTCAGGATCCATATCTCCGTCATGTGCCCCACCTCGCTCCGCACGCCTCAGCAGCCCATTCGGGCGATGGAGACGACCACGTATCCCCTCCTCCAGGTCGCCCAGACCGTTCGCACTCTCTCGGGCGCCCCACCAGCCCCCGTCAGCACGGGGACGGCCACCGCTGCCGCCCCTCTTTCGCCAAACACCACATCGGCTTGCAGGGCCGAGGTCGGGCTGATCCCGAGGAGCTTCAAGTGATATCCGAAATGCATGAGTTGGCGGGCGATATTCAGTATCCGCTCGATCTGGCCGGGGTCTTTGCCTTCGCCGTCCACGGGGCACTGATCGCCACACGCAAGGACTTCGACTTCTTCGGCACACTGCTGTTGGCCGAGTCCGCGGGTGTGGGCGGCGGCCTCTTCCGGGACCTGGTGCTGCGTGTCCAACCCGTCGCGTTCACCGACCTCGGCTGTGCAACCGCCCCTTTCCTGGCGACCCTGTTGGTGTTCTTCAGTTCCCGCGCGCAGTCCTGGAAGCTGGGCTGGCACGTGGCCGACGCGGGCGCGTTGGGCATGTTCTGCGTCACTGGCACCGTCAAAGCCCTGGATCATGGTCTGAATTCCCCGGCCTCCGCCGCGATCGGGGTGACAACGGCCGTGGGTGGCGGAGTCGCCTGCTCGGTGCTGGCACGTGAGATACCGTCGTCACTCGCCTGGGACCGCGATCTCTACGTTGTGCCCGCGCTGCTCGGATCCGGTCTGGTGACCTTGCTGCACGCCACTTCCACCCTCAGGGTGGCCACCGCGGTGGCGGCCGGGTTGCTCGCCTTCGCGCTACGGCTGTCGGCCGTGCGGCTGGGCTGGCGCACACCGAGGTCTGCGCAGTGGCGGCGTGTGGGCGCAACCTCGGAGTCCGCCTCGCTGCCGGACGGGCGGCGGGAGAAGACCGCCCTGTCGCCAGCCGACGTTCGAACGGCTCAGCACCGATAGATCACGCCGAGCCGCTGGCGTAGCTTCGCCGCTCCAGGAGAGTCCCGGGCCGGCCTGGTGACCGCCAAGGGTGGCCAAATGGCCGTGCCGTCCCCACTGGGGGTGAGTGATGAGGTACTCCGTTCCCGGGTCGTCACGAAGGTTGCAGCCGAGGACCGACGCGGTGTGACCGCCCGCGAACGGGATCCGAAAGACAGGCCACCGGTCCTCGTCGCTCAGCGCTTCCCAGGCCTCAGCGGCATCGGCCCCGTCCACACCGAACCATTCCGGCACGGGGTCGTACTCCTGGGTCTCGCTCAGCCACATCAGATAGGCCGCCCAGAACCCCGGCAGTTCCAACAACTCCTCCCCCGCGACAAGAGGGGCGTTCTCGAATCCCTGTATCAACACCGGTCCAGACTCTCAGCCGCCTACGACAATCGGGCTCCCACGGTGGCACCTTCCGGCCCCACGAGCGCCTTACCCACCGGCGAACGGATTCGCTGAGCGTGGAAGATCTTCCTCACGACCTACAGAAGCTCGCTCGCTCAGAACAACTGTCCCGGCATCCAGGAGGCGAGGCGACTCGGACAGATGTTCTGATGGATCGAGCCTTCGGTGTCGGTGCGTTCACGTTCGGCACAGCCCGGTCACCGGCACGGTAGCTGTACATCGTGATCAGCCGTCAGCCGTCAGGCGTCGAAGCGGTGGCGGGCGGCCTCGATGTGACCGAAGTACCGGTGGGTCCAGTCGCACATTCCGTCGACGGTTGCGCGTAGGCCCTGGCCCGGCTCGGTGAGGGTGTATTCGACACGCGGCGGGACGGTGGGGTGCACGCTGCGCTCGACCAGGCCGTTGCGCTCCAGCATGCGCAGGTTCTGAGTAAGCATCTTGTGGCTGATGCCCTCGATCTCGTTCCGCAGCTCACTGAACCGCAGGGTGCGTTCACCGAGAGTCTCTATGATCAGGAACGCCCACTTGTTGGCGACGTCGGAGAAAATCTCTCGCGCCAATGAGTCCGCGCGCCTGAGGTCCGCTTCCCCGGATCGGCCCTCGACCTGCTCGGTCACCATCAGGTTCCCCAGTCACTAAAAAGTGCGTTCTTCCATGTCAGCGACCACTCTCTTACGGTTCCTGAGTAACCACAAGAGACCACGAGGGTCTGGAGTGGCGAGCACGGGCCCACGATGCCCGGACAAGGAGGCGAACGGCATGGCCATCACCCTGGTGAACCCCAGCGGATTGCCCGAGATCGATGTCTACCGGCAGGTGTCGATCGCAACTGGGTCGAAGCTGGTCTTCATCGCCGGGCAGGTCGCCTGGGACGCCGAGGGAAGCACGGTCGGCGAAGGCGACCTCGCCGCGCAGGTCGAGCAGTGCTACCTCAACATCGGCACCGCCCTGGCCGAGGCCGGCGGCTCCTTCGACGACGTGGCAAAACTGACCTTCTACGTTGTCGACTGGACTCCCGACAAGATGCCCCCGCTCCTGGAGGGGATCTCCCGGGCGGCCGCGAAGCTGGGAACCACCCCGGCCCCGCCGGCCACGCTGCTGGGTGTCGCTGCACTGGACGTTCCCGACCATCTGGTCGAGATCGAAGCCACCGCGGTCCTCGACTGAACAGATGCCCTTCGCCCCCCTGAGCACCGAAGTGGCCAACTGCGGTGATCAGTTGGTGGGGTGGGGTCCTTCAAAGGGCACAGAATGACATCGCAGTCAGTACCCTGACGGGGTGACGACCGACACCGCCTTGTTGTCGAGGGCCATGAGTGCCACCGTCGACCCGCCTCTGCTCCCGCTGCCGGATCGCGTCGCGGAGCTTGTGTCCGAGATGGCGTGCCCACCTCGGCTGGCGGCCCACCTGCGGGCCGTCCACGATGCCGCACACCAGCTGATCGACTGGATCGAGAGGCACTGTCCCGCCTTGCACTTCGACCGCGAGGCGGTGCTCTTCGGGGCCGCGACACACGACATCGGGAAGTCGGTGCACGTTTCCGAGCTTTCCGGGCCCGGCGCGGCACACGAGGAGGCTGGGCGGACTCTTCTGCTCGGCCGCGGCGTCAGCCCGGAGCTCGCCCGCTTCGCCGCGACACACGCATCCTGGAGGGAGCCAGGTATCGGTCTGGAAGACCTCCTGGTGAGCCTCGCCGACAAGATCTGGAAGAACAAGCGCGTTCCGGACCTGGAGGATCTCATCGTGGCTCGGCTTGCCGAGGCCACCGGCGGGGCGGCATGGGAGGAGTTCATCGCGCTCGACGAAGTCCTCTCCCACATCGGCGACACGGCCGACGAGCGCCTGGCGTTCCAGGCATCTTTCCCGATCCACAGCTGAGAGAAGACGGCCGCACACCGTGACGATCACCCCGGACGCCCCCGGCCACGCGCCGAGGGTCGCCGAAGCCTCAGCTTCCCGATCTTGCTGCGGCCGGCGAAACTCGGACCGGCGGAGATCGTCAAGGCACTCCGCCAACAGTGCTGCTCGTCTGGCGGTGGCATCACGAGCGGCACGACGTCTCTCTGTTGGGCCGTCTCGTCACCGGCCGGTACGGTGCGACGCAGGACCAAGGGGGATGAGCTCGTGCGCCCAGTGCTGTTGGTGGATGTGGACGGACCGCTGAACCCCTATGCCGCGAAGCCGCACCGTCGGCCACAGGGCTATCAGACACACCGCCTGTTGACCCCTCGCTGGGAGGCCGCCGAGCGGCGCCGACTGACTGAGTGGGGGCTGCCGAACAAGCCCGTGAAGCCGCTGCGGGTGTGGCTCAACCCGGATCACGGCCCGGCGCTGGACACGCTTCCCTTCGACCTGGTGTGGGCGACGACGTGGGAGGAAGAAGCCAACGCCTTCATCGCGCCGATCCTGGGATTACCCGAACTGCCCTACATTCCCTGGCCCTCGCCGAGACCCGAGCCCGGGGGCGGTGTGTTCTGGAAGACGCCTGAGATCGTCGCCTGGGCGAAGGGCCGTGCGTTCGCCTGGGTCGACGACGAGATCACAGAGGCGGATCGTACCTGGGTGACGCAACACCATGACGGTCCCGCCCTCCTGCACCGCGTCGACCCGCGACGCGGCCTTGCCCTCGACGACTTCGCCACGCTGACGGCATGGGCAACCGGTCTCCAGCCGGCTCACGGTGTCCATGTCGTAGCGCTCCCCCCGGCACACGGGCCCCGCCTCCGTTGCGGGCCAGAGCAGAGGACCTCCGACTGAACCGTCCTCGCAGGCCGGCGAACCGGGACGCGGGTGCAGGCGGACGGACTGACGGCGGAACAGGAGCAGCTCGGGAAACAGGCTCTCCACGTCCACCGAACGGTGGGGGGTACGGCGGGACATGCGCAGGACACCAGAACTCCCCTACCCCAGTCGGCGTCCAAAGCATGACGGTCGGGCGGAGGCCCTTCAACCCTGGCCGACGCGAGACCACGGCAGCCGCAGTTCTTCCTGTGACCGACGCTGCACGCAGAAGCCGTCAGCCGACAGCTCCGGTGACGTTCTGGGTGCCCAGGACGGCGAGCAGGTCGAGGAGGCCGGCGCTGTCGGTGCCGACCGCCGGGGTGAACCACAGGAGCCGCTGCCGGCCGTCCTCACTGAACAGGCTCAGGCAGTTGACCTCGATCAGACCCAGCGTGGGGTGGAGGAGGCGCTTGCGGTCCTCGCGGCGCAGGGCCACTTCGTGGTCGGCCCACAGGGCGGCGAACCGCCGGGAGCTGTCGAGCAGTGAGCTGATCATCAAGGCGGCCTCGGTGTCCTTGGCGTCCCGTCTGGCGGCGGCCGCCCGCAGGTCGGCGACGAAGGCCCGCGACTGCTGCTCATGGTCAGCCTCTGGATACAGCTGCCGCGCTCCGGGGTCGGTGAACCACCGGTAGACGAAGCTGGCCCGCGCGCCCCGGAACCCGGAGTGATCCCCGAGCAGCGCCACCGCGGGCGGGTTCTGTACGAGGGTGACGTGCAGGTCGGTGATGACCTGTGCGGGGGTCGAGGTCAGACGGTTGAGCAGGTCGAGCATGCCGGGGTGGACGTGCGAGGCCGGTCCGCCGTGCGTGGGGACCGGACGGCCGGCCAGGCGGTAGAGGTAGTCGCGTTCGTCCGCGCTCAGGCGCAGTGCCCTGGCCAGCGCGGCCAGCATCTGCTCCGAGGGCTGGGATCCGGCACCGCGCTCGAGTTCGTTGTAGTAGTCCACCGAGGCTCCGGCGAGCTGGGCGACCTCGTCGCGGCGGAGCCCGGGCACCCGGCGCCGCGGTCCGTGGACGAATCCCACATCGGCCGGCCGGATGCGGGCGCGCCGCGAACGCAGGAAGGCGCCCAACTCGGTGTGTTTCGCAGAACCCATACCGGCCATTGTGTCTCCGACCGGGCCGTCGACCCAGGGGATGACATCCCCTGGCTCCGCCGCCCGGTGCAGCGCAGAGTGAAGAACGTGCCTGCCGACGCCCCGGACACCGGGTGCACGACCGGGCACGGACACGGCGCCTGCGCCGCCTTTCATGGGCGCGCCTGCGCATCACGGCAGAACCCACTCGAGGAGAAACACCCATGCCTTTCGCCCACTTCAAGGTTCCCGCCGGCACCATCACCGCCGAGGACAAGAGGAAGATCGTCGAGCGGACCACCGACCTGTATGCGGAGATCTACGGCGAGCGGGCCCGCCCCAGCACCGTCGTGCTGATCGACGAAGTCGCCGACGGGGGTTGGGGTTTCGGCGGCACCGTCCTCACCGCCGCCATGCTCAACGGCGACGTCTGACCATCCGCCACGGCAGTCCCGGTGCCGGGCGCCGGAGGCCGCCCGACGGTGGCCCGTCACGGCGGGACCCGGCCCCTGACGGTCCTCCACGGTGACGTATGCGCCGGCCGTCGGATCCGGCTTCGGTCGGCCCGGAACGGCGGTCTCACCGAGCATGCTCCGCGTGGCCGGCAGCGTCTGAGCGGAAAAGGGCCGGCGTCGAGCCGCCCGGCGTCACCTCCCTCGCCTCGAGCGCGGGAGCCGGTTCGGGTGAAGGTGTGGCCGCGTGCGCGGACTCGGCCGGTGCCCTCCACGTGCCCACCCCGACCAAGGCGTCCCGGAACGGTCCCCCGGCTGTGCGGAGCAGGTGGTCGGGAAGCAGCGGGAGCAGGTGGTGGCGGTGGACGTCAGAGGGCGGGAGTGACGGGATACAGTGCGCGAGAAGGCATCCCGGTCAGGAGGGGAAGCGTGACCGACACCAGCGAGACCCGGCCAGCCGAGGGTGAAGCGCAAGCAGCGCGGGAGAGCCGACTGCATCGTCTGATGCGTTACATCCCCTTGATCGCCCCCGTCCTGCTGTGGGCCGTGCCCTGCTGGTTCCTCCTGCACGCCGGGCAGCACTGGCCGCTGCCCGTCACACTGGCCGGTTCCGCCTTGTTCGCCCTCGGCCTCGTCGGTATGCCGCTCGCGATGGTGCGCGGCCACGGCCGGCGCCAGCAGGACCGGGCCGCGATCGTCGGTGACACCCTGCTGGGCACGAGCTGGGTGCTGTTCACCTGGTCCGTGCTGCTCGGCGTTCTCTTGCGCGCCGCCCTGGCCATGACCGGCGTCGGCGAGAGTCAGGACCGCGCCCGAATCGTCACCTGGTCCGTCCTCGGCGTGGCCGCCGCGCTGCTGGGCTGGGGGTACGCGGAGGCCCGCCGCGTGCCACGCGTGCGCCGACTCGACGTGCAACTCCCCCGGCTGGGTGCCGGCTTGGACGGCCTACGGGTCGTTCTCATCACCGACACCCACTACGGACCGCTCGATCGCGCCCGCTGGTCGGCACGCGTGTGCGAGACGGTGAACTCTCTGGAAGCCGACCTGGTGTGCCACACCGGCGACATCGCGGACGGCACAGCCCAGCGCCGCCGCGACCAGGCCGTCCCACTGGGCACCGTGCGAGCGACTCGGGCGCGGGTGTACGTCACCGGCAACCACGAGTACTACAGCGAGGCCCAGGGCTGGGTCGACCTGATGGACGAGCTGGGCTGGGAGCCGCTGCGCAACCGCCATGTGCTGCTCGAACGCGGAGGCGACACCCTCGTGGTCGCCGGCGTGGACGACGTCACCGCCGAGTCCTCCGGTCTGGAGGGGCACCGGGCCCACCTCGCCGGTGCTTTGAACGGCGCCGACCCCGACCTTCCCGTCCTGCTCCTGGCCCACCAGCCCAAGTTCGTCGACCGGGCGGCGACCGCCGGTATCGACCTCCAGCTCTCGGGCCACACCCACGGCGGCCAGATCTGGCCCTTCCACCACCTCGTCCGCCTCGACCAGCCCGCCCTCGCCGGTCTCAGCCACCACGGCGCCCGCACCCTCCTCTACACCAGCCGTGGCACCGGCTTCTGGGGTCCGCCGTTCCGCGTCTTCGCCCCCAGCGAGATCACCCTGCTCGTGCTCCGCTCCCCGCACAGGCCCACCTCCCCGTAGCCACCGGCCGAGCAGGCAGGCGGGAGTCTGGCCTGCCAATGGTGTATCTCGGTCGGTGTGAGTTGGCGTCGGCAGACGGAGAGTCTGCCGTCGAAGCCGATGTCCAAAGCCTGGAATGCGGGCTTCCAGCGCACGGCCGGTGACGGTCGGGATGGGTCTGCTGGAAACGCCCTGGTCGCGGCTGCGCGGCGTGGCAGCAAGTTCGGCCATGAGACTCCGCGCGCCATGAGAGAAGATGCCGTCGACCGTCGCACATGGGCAGGTCCTCACCGGCTGCCCGGCCGTCCTGAGCGGGCAGCCGAGCAAACGCCGGGTGAGGCGCCCTGCATGACGGCACGGACGGTCAGGGCCGTGCGGACGGCCTGCGGGGCGGAGGCAATGCAGGCAGGAGCTCCCACAGCGGCCGAGCCCCGGACGCCCAGGCTCCGAGCAGTGTGCGGTCGACGAGGTGCAGGCGCTGCTGCCTGGCGAAGGCCTGGCCGGGCTGGGTGATCCTGCCGTTGGTGATCATCACCACCACGTCGGCCTTGTGGACCGGGCGTCCGGTGCCGTTCAGTACCTGCAGTTCCGGTGTGCCCACGGCTGCGCCGCGCTCGCCGTGACGACGGTGCTTGCACTGGATCACCCAGCGGCGTCCCAGCGGGTCGGTCGCCTTCACGTCCGCTCCCAGGTCGCCCTGTCCGCCGACCTGAACGGCGTCGGCGCAGCCGTCCCGGCGCATCAGATCCCGGATCGCGTACTCGAACTGCCGGTGGGCCAGTGCGTCCAGCTGCGACAGTCCGTAGCGCAGGGCGCGCTCCTGCGCCCGCTCCCACTGCACACGCTGAGCCCGCTGCTGCCACCACCCGATGCCTGCGAGCACGGCGACGACGGCCACGCCGAGCAGCAGCCACCAGTGGGCGAGGAGCCAGCCGACTGCCTTCGCCACCAGCCAGAGCACGACGGCTGCGCTCACGCACAGGCCGACGAACGGTGCCTGCTGTTGTTGGCGGCGCCGGCTGGGACGCCGTGCAGGGCGCCGCCGAGCCGGCGGGCGCCGGGTCATCGCCGGCCGGCCAGGGCGGAGAGGTCGATCGGGTACGACACGCTCGGTGTGGGCTCGGCTCGCTTGGCGGTCGGTGTGTCGAACCGGATCGGGTAGGAGACAGTCGGGCTCGGCGCGGCTGCCCTCGGCTTGCTGTCGGCATGGTCGAAGCGGATCGGGTAGGTGACCGACGGCGTGGGCTGCGTGCTGTCCGAGCCGTCGGCGGTGTGGGCGTTGCCGTAGCCGAGCACGGCCAGGCCGACTGCGGCGATGACGGTCATCTCCCGGCGCGCACCCGGCGCCCAGCGGGAGTGTCCGCGTACCGGCGTTCCGTCGGAGCGCACGTACGAACGGACAAAAGGCATGTGGTCCTCCAGCTGGTGGTGAGTACCGGCGTCGCAGTCATGTTGACGTTCGGCACTGACAGCCGATCAGCCGATTGGGCTCAACTGGCCTCTTTTTAAGGTGAGTTCGGGCCATGCCGCGAACCACTTCGGATCCTTTCGGATTTCTCTGCGGTGGCGGCTTGGGCAGCGCAGCGGTCGGCGGTGTGGCAGCCACGGGCCGGTGCGGCTGGCGGTTTCACCTGGGCAAGCCGGTCACCGGTGTCTCCGGGGCGTCCACCGGAGCCCTGGTGGTGTGACGACACGTCCGCTGAGGAAGAGGGTGGCGGAATCAGCCATTCCCGGATTTGTCGCCGCGAGTTCACGAAAAGAGGGCAGAGGTGGGCGGAACGGGATGCAGACGGTCCGCGGACACTGATCGCAGTCCCGTGCGGCATGCGAACAGGCACGGGACAGCGCCCCGTAGTCCTGTGGCAGATCTCGATGATCTTGCCGTCGACTATGCGCATGACGTCCTGGCCGTTGATATCCAGCCAGGAACCATCGACTGCTTGGTCCTGAGCGCAGGAGAGTGGGCAGGGCGACCGAAACAGCGCCTGACAGGACATCTCAGGCCGAAAGGCGGCTGGCGTGACCGTGATCAGGGCGACGTCACAGACCGTCGGCAGGACACGGCAGGACAACGCCGGCCCGCGACGGTCTGCCGCAAGTACAGCTCACCCGTTCCCGGCCGCGTATTCGGCCTCTACCGGTATGCCTGCTTCAGCGCCCAGATCGCCCAGACGATCACGGCCAGCGACAGCACCACGGCGGTCGCGCCGAGTGCGACTCCCGCCCGCGCCCGGGAGGCAGTCGCCTCCTCCTGGCCCCGCGCCCTCCGCAGCGCGACGAGGCCCGAGACGACCGCACCGATCCCTGCGGGCGCGATGAAGTACACGGGAAAGAAGCGCAACCAGTTCGGGACCCAGGCAGGCAGAAACGGGCACATCATCATCGCGAGGGCGGCAGCGCCCAGCGCAAGCGATGTCGTGCCCCTCCGGTGCGGGCGCACCGTCAGCTGTTCGTTTGACCCGGCTGTCTGCTCAACGGAACTCATGCTACGGATGCTAGGCAGCACGTACCGTGCCCCGCCTGGGCACGCATACCTAAACGTTCTGAGTAGCTGCCAGGTGACAATGCTCGGTCGCCGTCCGGCGCACCGACATGCAGCGGGTGGGGTTGAGGCACCGTTCCATCAGCCGATCGCCCGCAGCATCGCAGGGTCGGTCGGGGCGTGCACACGGGCAGCTACCCGATCCAGACGAGATCCAGGACGGACAGACGCCGGGTCAGCCGCGTAGACGAGGGACAGCTGCCCTATGGAAGCGGCGCAGACGTCCTCACCTTCCGGTTCTCCCGGTATTCCAGGCGAGCAGTGGTCGGATCACTCACCGATGATGTCGATCACGGTGAATGTTCGGTATTCGGTATTCGGTGGCAGTCGGGGATAGCGGACGGCGGTGGCAACGGGCATGGGGCAGGCAAGCTGACTTCCGGAGGCGACCAGCTAGCCTCGCAGGTCAGACAGGTCCTCGTCGCTGAGACTGAGATCGTTCGCCGCAAGGTTCTCCTGCAGGTGCTCGCGAGAACCGGTACCCGGAATCGCCAGCGCCGTCGGCGAGGTCACCAGCAGCGAAGCGATCGCAACCTGCTCGGTGGTCGCACCCAGACGTGCTGCGACCTTGCCGAGCCGTTCGGCGTCGAGCGGGCCGCTGCCGACTCCGCCGCCGAGCGGGAAGTACGGCACATAGGCGATGCCCGCTTCCTCGCATTCCGCCAGCAGCCCCATGTCACCGGTGTGCCGGTTCTACACCGCCGCGACGGGCGCGATCGCCCGGGCCTCGGCGAGCTGGGCGGCGTCGACGTTGCTGACGCCCAAGTGCCGGATCAGCCCCTCCCTGCGGAGCTCGGCCAGGACCGCGAACCGTTCGGCGATCGACTCGTCACCAGGCCCGGTCATCCCGCCGACCCGTAGATAGACCAGGTCGAGCCGGTCGAGACCAAGACAGCGCAGATCCGCAACCTCATCGCAGACCGGCTGCGGCCACCGCCTGTCAAGGGGACGCGAGCGGGTGGGGGTGATGCTGCCCGGCCAACTGGTCGCCAAGAGGGCTACGCCGGTACAGAACCTGCCGTCCGTCGCGAGCCCGGGTCAGAAGGCCCGTGGCGTGCAGCACACGCAGGTGCTGGGACACGGCACTCGGGGTGATCCTGAAGCGACGAGCGATCTCGACCGTGGGCAGTGGCTCATCGAGGAGGGCGAGCAGTCTCGCCCTGGGGGCGCCGAGCAGCGCCACCAGGGCAGTGGCGTCAGGGGCGGGCGCCGGGGTCCACAGCGTCGCTACTCCACGGCTTGGATAGGACAGCGCCGGCGGCTCCTCCGGACTGACCGGGGGTGCGGGCTTGTGAGCGAACACCGAGGGCAGGAGCAGCAGGCCCCGACCGGACGCCGCGACGCGGTAGCTGCTGATCATTTTTTCGATGTGCAGGACGCCGTCCTGCCAACGCAGGTTGGGGTGCATGTCCGCGAACAGCAGGCGGGCGCCTCCCACGGCCAGTTGCCGTGCGCGGTAGGTCATGTCGGCTTCCAGCAACAGTCGGATCTGCGCCCAGATCGGCTGGATGGCGATCTCCCAGTAGTGTCGCAGGAGTTCGCAGAGGGCATCGCGAAGTGCGATGACAGCCGCGTCGGCGGCGGCAGTGGCGTCGCGCAGGGCTTCGGGAAGCGGGTCCGGCGCGTGCGTGGCCAGCAGATCGCGGCGCACCGTCCGGGGAGAGGTCCGGCGGACGACGGCCAGTTCTTCTTCGAACGCCGGGGCGAAGCTGGTGGGCCGCGGGGTCAGGAAGTCAGGGAGGGTGCGCCTGGTCGCGACCAGGGACATCAACAGGCCGGTGTCGAGGACTCCGAGTCGGCCGAGAACGGATCTGCGCCAAGGCAGGTGCAGCGCGGACAGGCCCGGATCCTGCAGAACCCGTAGGCTGACGACGGTCTCGTGCAGGGGAGAAACGGCGAACCTGGTGTCCGCGAGATCCTCGACGTCGAGCACAAAGCTGATCATTAAGCCGCACGCTACATCGATTGGCAACGGCACGCAGGTGCCGTGGACTTCGGCACATGACGCATACAACTCCTCAGCGGCACACAGCGATCGTCACAGGCGCGGCACGCGGCACCGGCGCCGCGGTGGCCCGACGGCCGGCGCAGGACGGCCTGGCGGTCGGCGTGATCGACCTGGACGAGTCGGACCGCGTCGGCACCGTAGAGGGCGGGCCCCGGACCGGTGACACCGCCCGCGTCGACTACGGCAGCACGAGGGCCGGTCTGATCGGCTTCACCAAGTCACTGGCCCTCTCACTCGGGTGGCACGGCATCACCGCCGACGCCATCGCGCCGGGCTTCGTCGTGAGCGACACGACCCGGGCATCCGCCCGGCGGCTCGGCCACGACTACGAGGAGTTCCGGCGCAGCGCGGCGCAGTCCCTCCCGGCCGGACCGGTCGGAGAACCGGAGGACATCGCACACACGGCCTCCTTTCTGGCGAGCCGCGAGGCGGGATTCGGCTCCGGCCGGCTCGTCTTCGTCGCCGGCGGACCGGTGGACTGACGATGAACCGTCGGACGACCCTGATCCTGGCCATGACCTGTGCGGTGGCCGTGGGCAACGTCTACTTCCCGCAGGCGGTCATCCCGCTGATTGCCGCAGGGTTGCATGCCCCACCCGATGAAGCCTCCCTGGCCGTGACCGCCACCCAGGTCGGCTACATGGCCGGCATGTTTCTGCTGGTGCCCCTCGGCGACCGGCTCCCACACCGCTCCTTCCTTGTCACACTGCTCGCCCTGACGGGCCTGGGCCTGCTCGGCGCGGGATGCGCCCCGAGCCTGCCGTTCCTCATCGTCGCCAGCGCACTCATCGGCATCACCACCGTGGCCGCTCAGGTCGTCGGCCCGCTGGCAGCCGGGCTGGTGGCCGCCGACCGCCGCGGAGCGGTGATCGGCACCCTGCTGAGCGGCTCGATCGGCGGCATGCTGCTCGCCCGGGCCTTCAGCGGTTCGCTGGGCGAATGGCTGGGATGGCGAGTGCCCTACCTCGCGACCGCGGCCCTGACCCTGCTGCTCGCCGGCGTTGTGGCCCTCACCGTGCCCGCCGCGACCCCGCCTTCACGTCAGCCGTATCCAGCGCTCCTGGCCGAGTCGCTGCGTCTGCTGCGCACCGAGCCGGACCTGCGTCGCTCCTGCTTCTACCAGGCGCTGGTCTTCGCCGGATTCTCGGCCGTGTGGACGTGCCTGGCGCTCCTCCTCAACGGTCCGGTCTATGGCATGGGTGCCCAGGCCGTTGGACTGCTCGCCCTGGTCGGCGGCGCAACCATGCTCTGCACCCCGCTCGCCGGACGCCTGGTGGACCGCCACGGCCCGGACCCGGTGAACCTCGTCTCCATGCTCGCGGTCCTCGTCTCAGCCGCAGTCCTGGCCGCCGGCGCCTGGGGCGACGTGCCGGGCCTGACCGCTCTGGTCGTCGGAACGCTGCTGCTCGACATCGCGATGCAGTCCGGCATGGTCGCAAACCAGGCCCGGGTCTACGCCCTGCGTCCCGACGCTCGCAGCAGGCTCAACACGGCTTATATGACCTGTGCCTACCTGGGCGGCAGCGCGGGTTCCTGGCTCGGCGTACGCGTCTACAGCCAGGCCGGGTGGCGCGGCGTGTGCGCCCTCGTGGCGCTGCTCGCTGCACTGGCCCTGGTCCGACACCTCGTGGCGCTGTCCATGTCTTCGTCACCCTCGCGGAGGAGATCCGAGAACTCACCCTCGCCCGGGGTGACGTCCGAGATCACGACGTCCGAGATCACGGCCAAGCCGACGCCGTCGCAGAACAGGAATGCCTGACTCAGCCTGCCGTTCAGTCCATCTCGTCCGCCATCGTCGCCGTAGAGGGCGCGACCACCGCGGGTGTACGCCCCGACGCCTCCGCCACGGTTGAGCTCCCCCGGAGCCGTGACCGACGGACAGCCCTGGACCCAGTCAGGCCACGGTGACTCACACGGTGAGAAGACGGCTGACGCACTGCACGTGGGGAAGGCCGTCCTCCTACCGAAGTAGTAGACGAGCCCCCTCCTTGAGGATGAGACGAGGGAACTGCCTTGGTGCCTTCGCACCAAGTGAGAGTGCGGGCGGTGGCACGATGCCCCGGCACCCCTCTCCGGGCCAGGCTGGTGACTCACCCGAGAACAGACCTGGAGATCCGTTTCCCATGGCTACCTTGCTCTATCGGCTGGGCCGTACCGCCTTCCAGCGGCGCTGGCTCGTGGCGTTGTTGTGGGCGGTGATCCTGGGCGGCCTCGGCTTCGGTGCCGTCAAGGCTCCGGCCGCCTCCGACAGCGGCACGTCCTTCATGCCCGGCATCGAGGCGCAGAAGGCGTTCGACCTGATCGGAGAGCGCTTCCCCGGCGCCTCCGCCAACGGAGCCAACGCGCGGATCGTGTTCGTCGCCCAGCACGGCGAGAAGGTGACCGCGGCCGACAACCGCGCCGCCATCGACGCCTTCGTCAAGGAGGCCGACGGCGCACCTGAGGTCTCCGGCGCCGTGAACCCCTTCACCGCGAAAGCGGTGAGCAGGGACGGCTCCACCGCCTACGCCACCGTCAACTACAGGGTGAAGGCCTCCGACCTCACCGACGCGGACAAGACCGCGCTGGAGAAGGCCATCGACCAGGTCCGTGCTTCCGGCCTCACGGTCGAGGTCGGCGGTACGGCGCTCGCGGAACAGGCGGCGGCGGGCGGCTCGTCCGAGGCCATCGGCATCGCCCTGGCCGCCGTGGTCCTGCTGATCACCTTCGGTTCCCTGGCGGCCGCCGGGTTGCCCCTGCTGACGGCCGTCATCGGTGTCGGGATCAGCATGCTCGGCATCATGGTGCTGGGCAGCACGTTCGGCCTGACCGCGACGACGGGGACACTCGCCTCGATGCTCGGACTGGCGGTCGGTATCGACTACGCCCTGTTCGTCGTCTCCCGCTACCGGGAGGAGCGCGCCAACGGGCACGACCCGGGCGAGGCGGCCGGCCTGGCTGTCGGCACGGCCGGTTCCGCCGTCGTCTTCGCCGGTCTCACGGTCGTCATCGCGCTCGCCGGGCTGTCCGTGATCGGCGTGCCGTTGCTGACGAAGATGGGTCTGTGCGCGGCGGGCGCCGTCGCTGTCGCTGTACTGATCGCCCTGACCCTGGTCCCGGCCCTGCTCGGCATGTGGCCCAATGCCGTCCTGTCCCGTACCACCCGCAAGCGCGGTCGTTCGAAGCCGCAGACGGACAATGTCGGTTCGCGCTGGGCCCGCTTCGTCCTGCGCCGCCCCGTGGCCGTGCTGGTGCTGTCCGTGGTGGGCCTCGGCGTCCTCGCCCTGCCCGCCGCGCACTTGGAGATGGGCATGCCGGGCGCCGAGTCCAAGCCGACTTCGTCCACCGAGCGGCGTGCCTACGACGACCTCGCGCACGGCTTCGGCGCGGGCTTCAACGGACCGCTCACCGTCGTCGCCGACGTCAGGGGAGCCCACGACCCCAAGGCGGCGGTCGCGCGGATCACCAGGGAGATCACGGGCACCCGCGGCGTTGTGTCCGTGTCCGCCGCGCGTTTCAACCAGGCCGGCGACACGGCTTTGTTCTCGGCGGTCCCGGCCACCGGCCCGAACGACGAGAAGACCAAGGACCTCATCCACACCATCCGGGCGGAACGTCCCGCCCTGGAGCGCGAAACGGGCGCGACCTTCAAGGTCACCGGCAGTACCGCCATGGACATCGACGTCGCTCAGGCCCTCCAGGACGCGCTCGTGCCCTACCTTGCCGTCATCGTCGGCCTGGCCCTCGTCCTGCTGCTGGTGGTCTTCCGCTCCGTGCTCGTCCCCGTCAAGGCCGCCTTCGGGTTCCTGCTCAGTGTGCTGGCCGCCCTCGGCTCCGTGGTCGCGGTCTTCCAGTGGGGCTGGGGCGCGGGCCTGCTCGGTGTGGAGCAGCCCGGTCCGATCATGAGCCTGATGCCGATCTTCCTGGTGGGCATCGTCTTCGGCCTGGCGATGGACTACGAGGTGTTCCTCGTCGCCCGGATGCGGGAGGCGTACGTCCACGGCGACCGGGCCCCGCAGGCGGTCGTGACCGGCTTCCGGCACAGTGCGCGGGTGGTTATCGCCGCGGCCGTCATCATGATCGCGGTGTTCGCCGGGTTCGTCAGCGCCCAGGAGTCGATGATCAAGACGATCGGCTTCGGACTCGCCGTCGCGGTGCTCTTCGACGCCTTCGTCGTCCGCATGGCGATCGTGCCCGCCGTCCTCGCCCTGCTCGGCGACCGCGCCTGGTGGCTGCCAAGGTGGCTCGACCGGCTCCTGCCCCGCGTCGACGTCGAGGGCTCCGAGCTCACCACGGAGGCCGCCGCCCATGGCAGCGGGCCGGCCGATCTCCGGCCGCTGCCGCTGGAAGGGACCCGCGTCTGATGCCGTATCACAGGTGGCGGCACCACGTACCGAGGTGTCGCCACCTGTGGTGTGTGAGCATGACTTCCTGGACCACTCCTCTCGGAGCGCGATGAACACGATCTGGCAGCGCTGGGCGGCGCCTCGTCCGCAAGCGGCCGAGGCCGCGGCACTGATCCTGCTGACGGCGCTGACGCTCTCCGGTGTCGTGGTCACCTGGGCCGTGAGGATCAGGCCCCCCCTGTGGCCGGCGCTCGCGCTGTCCGTCCTGGCCTCCGGCGCGCTGCACTGGCGCCGCACCCGGCCCCAGCTGGTACTGGCCGTCACCCTGTTGTGCACCGTGGCCCAGGGCGCGCTGGGCTACCTGCTGACGCCCCTCCTCATGGGTCCGCTTCTGACCGCGCAATACTCGCTGAGCGTCCACAACCCTCGCCGCACCTCCTGGAACAGCGCGCTGGTGGTCGCCTTCGGCATGGTGGCCACCGGCCTCTTCGATACCCGGCTCCACCGCTCCCCGGTCCTTTCCATCGTCAACCCCACAGCATGGGTACTGCTGTGCGCGGCCCTCGGCAGTTACGTCCGGGTGCGACGCGCGTACGCCGCTGCCCGCGCCGAGCACGCCTCCCGGGAGCGTGAGGAGGAGGCCCGGCACCGGGTGTTCCAGGAACGGATGCGCATCGCGCGGGAGTTGCACGACGTGGTCGCCCATCACCTCACTCTCGCCGACGCCCAGGCCGCCACCGCCGCCCACCTCGCCCGGACCCATCCCGACCAGGCGCTCGGCATCATCGGCATGCTGCCCCAGACCACTTCCGCCGCACTACGGGAACTCAAGGCCACCGTGGGCCTTCTGCGCCAGGACACCGACAGCGACAGCGACGCCGGTGACAACCTGGCCCCCGCGCCAGGGCTGCGGAACCTGCCCGACCTGGTCGACGCCTGCGCGACGGCGGGCCTGGCGGTAACCGTCACCGTCGACGGTCAGGCGAGCCGCCTGACGCCGGTGCTCGACCTGACGGCGTACCGGATCGTCCAGGAAGCCCTGACCAACGTCAGCAAGCACGCCGTCACCCCGACTGCCCAGGTCCACCTCGCCTACACCCCCCATTACCTCACCCTGGCCATCACCAGCGACACCGTCCCGAGCCGCCCGGTGAGCTCCGCCGTCCCCCAGGGCGGATTCGGTCTCATCAGCATGCGCGAGCGCGCCACCGCAGTGGGCGGCACCTTCCACGCCGGTCACCACCCACACGGCGGCTTCGTCGTCGCTTGCACCCTCCCGCTCGACAGCCGCGACGACAGTCCCGACGAAAGCCCCGCCACATGACGATCCGAGTCCTGCTCGCCGACGACCAGGCGCTCCTGCGCGCCACCTTCCGCATCCTCATCGACTCGGTCGAAGACCTCACCGTGGTCGCCGAGGCCGCCGACGGACAGGAGGCTGTCGCCCTGACCGCCGAGCACCGCCCCGATGTCGTCATCATGGACATCCGCATGCCGCACCTCGACGGGGTGGCCGCCACGGCCGCCATCTGCGCCCGGCCGGAACTCGCCGGTACGCACATCCTCGTCCTGACTACCTTCGAGAACGACGAGAACGTGGCCAAGGCCCTGCGCGCGGGTGCGAGCGGCTTCCTCGGCAAGGGCGTCAGCCCCGAGATCCTGCTGGCCGGCATCCGCACGGTCGCGGCCGGCGAGGCCCTCCTGTCACCCGCCGCCACGCAAGCCCTGATCAGCCGCTTCCTGGCCACCCCCGACACCGACGGCTTCCTCGCCCTCCCCGACGCCGTCAAGGCCCTGACCGACCGCGAGCGTGAAGTGGTCGTCCTGGCGGCCCACGGCAAATCCAACGCCGAAATCGCCGACGAGCTGGTGGTGAGCCCGCTGACCGTACGCAGCCACATCCACCGCGCCATGACCAAGCTGAACGCGCGCGACCGCGCCCAGCTCGTCGTCGTCGCGTACCAGAGTGGGCTGGTCAAGCCGCGTCCTCACGGCTGACCCACCTGAGGGAGGAAAGCCGGACGGCCCGCGGACCTGGTGAAGCCGGGCTCGATCGCGGCGGACGTGATCTTCGTCGGCGACCCGGTCTACGGCACGACCAAGGCGGCGGTCACCCGGTTGACCCGCAACCTGCGTGCCCCGCTGGGGCCCCGCGGCGTGCGCGTGCGAACCGTCAACCCGGCCTTCGCCGTCACCGAGCTCGGCGCCGACATGGTGCACGAGGCCACTCGGGCCGGGCTGGTCGCCGTTGCGGGACCTGGCGGGTGGCGTTCTCGGTGCGCACGGCTGCATGCAGCGTCGGCGGCCGCAGGAGGCGGCAGAACTCCGGCCGTCCGCGGCCCGGCCTCCGACCGGCCCGTCAGGCCGAGGGGGCGGACGGGGCACGCGGCCACCGCGTTTGCCCTGCCACTGGTGCCAGGCATGGGCAGGAGGGAGGGCCCAGGAACGTGCCGAAGCTGACAAGCCCCCGTGCCTCGTGCCGGAGGAGAAAGCGACTGGGCCAAGGCCTCCGTTGAAGGACCCGACCCCGCGAGGCCGGCCGGCCTCACGCGAGGCCGGGCTCACCCGCCGTAGGGCTCACACGCGGTCGGCCGCGATCAGGACGTACTGGAAGGAGCCGTCCCGGTACGACTCGATGAACGCCTCCTCGATTCCGGTGACCAGCGAGGACGTGGCCCGCAACTCCCAGTAGGGCAGCGTGTCCGGGGTGAGGTCGACGATGGTGTGCGGCACAAGCCGGTTGTCGGCCATGGCGCGCAGATACTCGCGGCGGGAGTGGATGTTGCACTCGAAGTGGGCGTTGATCTGGGATACCCACTTCGACGGCTGGCCGTAGCGGGGGTTCCAGCAGCCGGTGATCGTCACGTACCGGCCGCCCACCCTCAGGAAGCGCGAGTGCTCGGCGAACAGATCGTGAAGGTCGACGTACATGGTCGACTCGTTGTTCCACGAGGCCGCGATGCTGCCCTTGCCGAAGGGCGTGTCGAGCATGTTGCACACGCGGGAGCGGACGTGGTCCTCGATGCGCAGTTCTCGCGCGCGCCTGTTGCCGAACTCCGCCTGGGTGGCGGACAGGGTGACGCCCTCGACCCGGCAGCCGAAGCGGTGGTGGGCCATGACCATGGATCCGCCGCGCCCGCAGCCGGCGTCGACGAGGGTGTCGTCGGGGCCGACGGGGCCGAGGTGGTCCATGAGGAAATCGGCTTGTGCCGACTCCAGCCGGTGCAGCTCCGCGATGAGCTTCTTCTCGTATTCGCTGTGTGCCGGGTCGCCGAGCGCGGCGTAGTCCACGGAGCCGATGCCGTAGTGGTGGTGGTAGAGCCCGTCCACGTCGCCGAGGCGGAGGTTGACCGGCCGTGCCTCGTTGTTCCAGTAGCTGGCGATGTCTCCCTGGTACGGCGTCGCCGGGGCCGGGATCTTCGCGGTGGGGGGGGTGGCGGTGGAAGTGGTCTCAGTGGTCACAGAAATGTCCGTTCCTTACCAGAAGTCGGGCAGGCTGTAGCGGAAGGTGTTGGTGCGGTGCCAGTCGTGGTTGCCGTCGACCCAGGCGGCCAGGCCTGCGAGGAAGCGCAGCACGGTGGGAAGCGGGCAGGCCTGCGCGACGTCGGCCGCGGCGGCCTCGAAGGCGTGCTGGAGTTCGTTGTGGACCTCGACGGCCTTCAGATAGGCGTCGCGCTCGGAGAGGTGCTCGCGTTCCGCGATCACCACCGGCAGGTTCAGGTGGCGGCCCGGGCTGTCGAGTTCCTTGGTGTACGAGTAGAGGTCGTTGACGAGGGTGGTCGCGTTGCCGGCGAGCGCGATGACCCGTTGCATGTCCGGCCGGGCGTGCAGGTCCGCGGGCAGTTCGTAGTTGCCGACAGTGTCGGTGATCGTGGGACAGGGACGGAAGTTGTTGAACTGGCGCATCGCCAGGTACTCCCACACTTCCGGGACGTGACCGGTCTGCGCCCAGGCGGCCTCGGCGAGGTAGCCCATGTGCAGCCGGGCCATGTCGTGTCGGTAGCGGTCGGCCTGGGAGGGTGTGGCCGCGCGGGCGAAGTAGTCCATCGCGCTGACGTACGCCCGGCGCGGGGCGTCCGACGTGAGGGATTCCTGCCATGCGGGCGCGTACTCCGCGGTGGTGTGGAAGTGGTCGAGCGCGGTGTGGGCGAGGAGGAGGCGCCCGCCGAGACCCACGGGTGACCCGCCGTGGTCCTCGCAGTAGCAGTCGTCCAGCGCGTTCTCCGCGACCATGAGCCGCGTGGCGAGCATCAGGTGGTCGACCGTGGGCGCGTCCGGATGGCAGGCGACCATGTAACGGCCGACGGAGAAGCCGTCGAACTGTCCCTCCCACTCCTCGGGATAGAGCTGGACCTCGTCCTCGGCCCAGCGCTTGATCCGGCGGCTCACCTCCTCGACGCGCGCGGGGTCGGGCTCGGGGACGGGATGGTGGTAGAGACCGGGAACGGCTCGCCCCTCGGCGGGCGGAGGGGGTGCCGGGGTCACGGGCTTCGGGAGGGAGGTTTTGTACTTCCCGGCGAGGGCGAGCGAGGTGGTGCCCAGTCCGGTCGGGCCGGGCAGGAATCCCGGGAGGGCGGAGCCGGGCGCGGTCCTGTCAGGCGTGTCCCGTACGGCCGGGGCGGGCGGCGGGGGCAGTGGCGGATCGGGGATCGTGACCGGTGGATGCAGTGCCGCCAGAAAGCCAGAGGCGCTCGGCGTGACCGGAGGGTCCACGACCGCCGGCGCGTGGGCGTCCGGCACGGCTGCGGGCGGCGTCGGCCGCTGCCCGGGGAGGGATGTTCCCAGGGGCCCGGAGTCGGGCATCGGGGGCTCCTTGCTGCGGTGGGGTGGCGCTGTGCGTGGGGCGCGTCAGGGGTGGACCTGCTGCGGGCCGGGGCTTGAGCGCGGCCTGGGGGCGATCTGCACGTTCTCCATCACGCCGAGGGCGTCCGGCAGGAGTACCGCGGCGGAGTAGTAGGTGCTGACGAGGTAGGAGATGATCGCCTGTTCGTTGATGCCCATGAACCGCACGGAGAGCCCCGGTTCGTACTCGTCCACCAGTCCTGTCTGCCGCAGGCCGATGACGCCCTGGTTCTTTTCGCCGGTGCGCATCGCGATGATGGAGCTGGTCTGCTCCTTGCTGATCGGGATCTTGTTGCAGGGCAGGATGGGGACCCCGCGCCAGGCGGGGACGGACTGCCCTCCGAGGTCGACGTGGTCGGGGTAGAGACCGCAGGCGTTGAAGCCACGTCCGATGGCGGCGATCGTCCGGGGATGGGCGAGGAACAGTTTGGTGCCGCGCCGCCGGCAGAGCAGCTCGTCCATGTCGTCCGGGGTCGGCGGGCCGAGGCGGGGCTGGATGCGTTGCTTGAAGTCGGCGTTGTGCAGCAGCCCGAACTCGCGGTTGTTGATGAGCTCGTGTTCCTGACGCTCACGCAACGCCTCGATGGTGAGCCTGAGTTGCTCCTCGCTCTGGTTCATCGGACCGTTGTAGAGGTCGGCGACCCGGGTGTGGATCCTCAGAACGGTCTGTGCGACGGAGAGCTCGTACTCGCGAGGCTTCAGTTCGTAGTCGACGAACGTGCCCGGCAGTTCGGCCTCGCCGACGTGACCGGCCGACAGGGCGATCTCGGCCTCACCGTGTTTGTTCTGCCGCTGCCGCGTGCGGGAGCCGAACGTGCCGACGTGGACCCGGAGGTGGGGCGCGCAGGCCTGGACGGCGGCGAAGTCGGCACGGCAGAGGGTGAGGAGGGTGCCGGAGGTCTCGGCGGTGACCGTGCAGTCGTGGCGGGCGTCGGAGTCCGACAGTGCCTTCTCACCGAAGTACTCGCCGCCCGCGAGTACCGCGATGGTGTTCTCTGCGCCGTACTGGCCCTCGGAGGTCTGGATGAGCCGACCGTGGGCGATCAGGTGGATGCGGTCCGCGGGGCTGCCGCGCTCGACGAGGACTTCGCCCGCCGCGAAGTCGCGCTGTGCGCAGCGGTCGGCGAGCGCGGTGAGGACGTCTGTGTCCTCGAATCCGCGCAACAGGGCCAGTTCACCGAGACCCCGGGGGATCACCCGGACCGTGGCACCCTCCTGGTCGAACTCGATGCGCCCGTCGCCGAGGGTATGGCGCAACCGCCGGTTGACCCGGTAGGCGCCGCCCTCGGCCTCGACCCAGGGCAGCATCCGCAGCAGCCAGCGGGAGGTGATCTCCTGCATCTGCGGGGCGGACTTGGTGATACTGGCGAGGTTGCGGGCCGCGGCGGTACTCAGCGACTGCTGCGGCGCGACGGGGGTGGTCAGAACGTCCGGGATGCTGTCGACGGACATCGGTGGGCTTTCTCCTTGCACGACGGGGCGTCCGGCGCACGCGGGCGCGCCGACCGGGAGACAGGGAGGAGTGGGCAACGAGCGGAAGGATCACGCGAATCCGTCCACCTGCAGAAAGCTAGCTGCTGAACCGGCCGCATCCATCGGTGAGACGAGGCGCTTACCCCGAAACAGTGACAATCAGCTCGATGCGGTTTATCAGCCCGCCAGGTGTCATCGCCCGTCCGAGCCGTCGCCGCAACCCGGCGCCCGGCCCGCCGAAGGCAACAGCGTCGCGGGCCGGGAGCCCGTTTCCGGGACCGCTTCGCCTCAACGCTCGACGGCAGAGCCACGCCGCATCACTTCCCTTCGCGGGGAAGCTGGTTCTCCTACCGCTCCGGGCGCAGATCCTGTGCACCCGCAGGCGCACTCATACGTGCCGGTCCTGGTGCTGCCTGCTGTTGACGGAAAACCCGGGTGGCCTTGGCGCACTTGCTGGATAGAGTCGGGCGGTGCCCGAACTACAGCGGCTGCATACCGCCCATGCCCCGGCGGTCCTGGCCTTCGAGCTGGCGAACCGCGACTACTTCGCTGCCTCGGTCTCCGATCGCGGCGACGAGTTCTACGACCAGTTCACCGCCCGGCACAGGGCACTGCTGGCTGAACAAGAGGCCGGCATCTGCGCCTTCTACGTGCTCGTCACCGATGACGGCTCGGTTCTGGGCCGGTTCAACCTGTACGACTTCGAAGACGGCGGCGCACAACTCGGCTACCGGGTCGCACAGCACGTCGCCGGCCGCGGCGTGGCGACCGCGACCGTCCAGGAGCTGTGCCGGCTGGCGGCGGCCCGGCACGGGGTGCGCACGCTTCGCGCGGCCACCTCCCACGAGAACGTCGCGTCCCGGAAAGTGCTGACCAAGGCAGGGTTCGTCCCGGTCGGCCCGGCCGGTCCGGCGGACCTGGGCGGTAAGTCGGGCACCTGGTTTCAGCGTGACCTGGCAGTGAAGCCGTAGAGCGTGATCCGGTCGAACGCCTGCTGCGCTTCCGTGCCGGGCAGGGAGAGGTCCTCATTCTCCGCGGCCGGTGTCATCGCGGCGCACGGCGGCGACGGCCGTCACCGGGGGCGCCCAGCCACACGCCGCCCACGAGCCGGCGTCGCCGGAAGGCCCACCGTCTTACCCGAAGGCCGCACCGGGCGGCGCAGAGTCACTCGGTCAGGAAGCGGTGGAGCAGGTCGACGACTGGCTGCACGGGGACGGTGGGGTCGAATGCGCGCTGGACGCCGATGCCGATCCCGAGGCTGAGCAGGACCAGGGCGGCGGTGTCCGCGGGCATGTGGGGCGTGATTCCCAGTTCCTCCGTCTGAGCCCGGATGAGGTGCGCGAGGAGCTCGGTGACGGTGCGCCGTCGGTGGGCGAGCTGCGCGCAGACCTGCGCGTCGCGGCGGTTGGCGGTCGCGAACTCGACTTCCAGGGCGGTCCACGAGCTGTCGCCGATGTGCTGCTCAGCCCAGCGGGCGAAGCCGGCGAGCCGGTCCTCGATGCGGGGCGCGTCACCCATGGCGGCGGCTATGTGCGCCACTTGCTGCATGGCGATGCGGTCCAGGACGGCCAGGCAGAGCTGGTTCTTGGTCGCGAAGTTGGAGTACACCGCGCCCTTGGAGTAGCCGGCGGCCTCCGCGACCCGCTCGATGGAGGTGGTCGTGAAGCCGTCGCGCAGGAACAACTCGTGCGCGGTGTCGAGGACATGTTCGCGGGTGCGGGCCTGGCTCTCGGCCCGGGTCAGTCTTGCCACCCCCGCAGAATACCGCTAGCTTCCAGATTCCCTTGAGATCTGAGTTCCAGGAGGATCTGTGGCACGTCGGCGTGCGCTCGTCATCGGGTGTGGCGGCACACTCGGATTCGCGTGGACCGTCGCCGCGCTCGCCGCCGCCGAGGAGCAGCTGAACTGGGACGCGCGAACCGCCGAGGTGCTGGTGGGGACGTCCGCCGGAGCGGAAGTCGTGGCTGCTCTCGGATCCGGACGATCCGTGTCCGACCTGCTCGCGGCGTTACGGGCCGAGCCCGGCGCGGACCCGCTCCTGCTCAACCACGTCCACACCCACCCCGGTGCGCTGCCTCCTGTTCCGAGGCCCGGGCTGCCCGCAGCCGGGCTGGTGGCGGCCGCCGTCCAGGGCCGGGTCTCGCCAGGTTCGGGGCTGGTGGGACTACTGCCTCGCGGCCGCGGCGATGCGGGCTGGCTGCACCGGTTCGGCGCCGCCCTGGCGGACGGCAGACCCTGGCTGGACTCCACGCGCACCTGGCTGATCGCGGCCGACGCGCGCTCGGGCCGGCGGGTCGCGTTCGGCGCGCCGGGGTCCCCGACCACGGACCTCGGCAGCGCGATCGCCGCGTCCTGGGCGATCCCCGGCTGGTTCCCACCCGTGCGGATCAGCGGACGGACCTATCTCGACGGTGGAGCGTTGTCGCCGACCTCGGCGGACCTGCTGGTGCCCCTGGGGCTGGACGAGGTCGTGATCGTCGCCCCCATGGCGACGTCCGGGGGCGCGCCGGCCACCGGCCTGAGCCGTTTCGAAAGGGTTTTGCGCCGCTGGATGACCCGGACCGTCGATGCGGAAGTGCTCCGGCTGCGCGCGGCGGGGTGCCGCGTGGTCCGCATCGAGCCCGGCACGCAGGAACTGGCCGTGATGGGGCCCAACTTCATGGATCTGCGGCGACGGCCGGACACCCTCGACGTTTCCCTGCGCACGGCACCCGACCGCGTCAAGCAAGCCATCGGCAGGAGCATTTGACTTGAGCGCACACTTCGAGGTCATCGTCGTCGGCGCCGGCATCTCCGGAGTGGGCGCCGGGGTCCGGCTGCGTGAGGCCGGAATCCGGGACTTCCTGATCATCGAGGCGGCCGGCGACTTCGGCGGCACGTGGCGGGCCAACACCTACCCCGGCTGCCAGTGCGACGTGCCGTCCCGCCTGTACAGCTATTCCTTCGCCCCCAATCCGGACTGGACACGGGTGTACGCGCACCAGCCGGAGATCCTCGCGTACGTGAGGCGGGTCGCCGACACCTGGCGGCTGCGCGAGCACACCTTGTTCGGGGCGTCCGTGACGGAGGCCCGATGGCAGCCCGGCCAAGCCCGCTGGCTCGTACGGACGGAGACCGGCGAGTACACCGCCCGGTTCCTTGTGGCCGGAGCCGGCCCGTGGAACGAGCCCCTTCTTCCGGACGTCCCCGGCCTTGACCGCTTCCCGGGCGAAGTGTTCCACTCCGCGCGCTGGAACCACGACTACGATCTGCGCGGCAAGCGGGTCGCCGTCCTCGGCACCGGCGCCTCGGCCGTGCAGTTCGTCCCCGCGATCGCTCCTGAGGTCGCCCGACTCCATCTGTTCCAGCGCACCGCCCAGTGGGTGCTCCCCAAGCTCGACCATCACATACCGAAGGCCGAACGATGGGCGATGCGCCGTCTGCCCGGCGTACGGGCCGCGGTGGCGTCGCTGGAGTACCGGGCCATGGAGACGCTCGGACGCGGGTTCAGGCGCCCCGCGCTGATGCGCGGCGTACAGGCCGTCGCGCGGGCCCATCTGCGCGCGGCCGTCCGCGACGCCGGACTGCGCCGCAAGCTGACCCCCGACTACACCCTGGGCTGCAAGCGCGTCCTGTTCTCCAACCACTACTACCCCGCACTGAACCGGCCGAATGTCGCCGTGCACGCCGCCGCCGTACAGGCCGTCGAAGGCACCACCGTGCATGGGGCGGACGGCAGCGCCGCCGAGGTGGACGCGATCATCCTCGGCACCGGTTTCCACATTCTCGACACGCCGCTCTCGGGTCTCGTCCGCGACGGAGCCGGCCGCTCGCTCGCCGACCACTGGCGGGGCTCCCCCGAGGCGTACCTCGGCACCGTCGTCGCGGGCTTCCCCAACGCCTTTCTGCTCCTCGGCCCCGGCCTGGGCACCGGGCATTCGTCGGCCTTCGCCATCCTGGAGGCTCAGCTCGACCTCGTCCTGAGCGCCATCAGGGCGGCGCGGGAGGGCGATTGGACGGCGCTGGAGGTACGCGGCGACGTCCAGGCGGCGTACAACGCCCGGCTACAGGCCGCTCTGGCCGGCACCGTCTACAACTCCGGGGGGTGCAGGAGCTACTACCTGGACGTCAACGGCCGCAACAGTTTCAGCTGGCCCTGGTCCACCGACCGGCTCCGCGCCGAGGTCGGCCGGTTCGACGCGCGCGACTTCACCGTCACCCGCACGCCCGGCGGCGTCACCGGCCTACGGCAGAGCACCGCGTGACCAGGGAGTATCGTACCGAGCGCACGATCCAGCGAGGTGTCACCGGACCCCCGGCTTGGCGTGCTGTCAGGCGTCCACCAGGCCGGGAAGGTGCTCGGCGAGATGCATGGCGTGCAGTCGCGCGAACTCGTCGTGCGTGCAGCGTCCGTAGGCGGGGTGGGGGGCGTGCTCTGCCGTGTGGCTGGCGAACAGTGCCACCGCGTCCGTAAGGCCGGCCGCGGCCTCCGTCACTGGCAGTTCCGGGTCCAGGGGTGGCGCCCCGTCGATCTCCGCAGCGAGCGAGTGCTTCATGGCGCCGCGACGCAGGAAGACCCGTTTGGCCAGGGTGCCTGCCGTCGCGCGGAACAGGGCCGGCTTGAGCGCGGGATAGCCGGTCACGGAGTAGCGGACGGTCTGGGCACAGTGCTGAAGCGTCTGGGACAGAGTCCAGGAACTTCCCGGCGCCAGCAGCTCGCGCTCGGGGCGGCCGAGGTTCTGGTGCAGCCGTTCAGCGAGCCGGGCGAGATCGATCGAGGACATGCCAAGAGCTTACAGTGATACAAAACGAAACTATTTCGTTGCCGCGAGCCCGCCGTTCCGAGGTCGGGGCCATTCCATGACCGCCCAGGCAGGCCCAGCAGCACAGCGGTGCCCGGCGAGGCAGCGTCAGGATCAGCGTCCCGTCGGCCGCACCCCCATACGCTGTCGCGCCGCAGTGGCTCGGATACAGCACCGCAGGACGCAGTCCGTGGCCGTGCAGGTGCGGCACCTGCACGGTGACGCTGTCGCCGACGGCCCCTGCGCGGCGGACCGGCTCGAGGGTGTCACTGCTCTCCTCGGTCGTGATGAGCAGATATGACCGGCCGCGCTCGGTGTCGCGTTCACGCGCGGCCTCCAGGGCGACGCCCTGAGCCGGGGCCCCTCGCGACCGGCAAGCACTTCCTCAGCTGTGCCCTGCCCGGTTGGCGGCGTCCACAGCGATAGAAGCCGTTCCACGACCTCTACCATCCACTGCGGCACCGGCTCCGAACGACCGCCCGGAGCGGGACTCTTGGCGGGATCGGACGAGGACGCCGACGCCCATGTCGTCGCAGCTCGCCGAGCGCGCGCGTCCGACGGCCGGGCGCATGGCTCGAGTCAGGCGTTCTGCTTCTGCGGGTGCAGGTCGAGTGTGATGTGCGGGTCGAGCGCGTGCAGGAAGTCAGGAGCGTCGAAGATCTCGCCGGCGGAGACGACGCCGACGGTCTTGGTGCGGCCGGTCAGGACGCGCTCGAGGGCCTCGGTGACCAGGGGCGCGGTGACGGCGTAGATGTCCTGGCCGCCGGCCGTGGCCCGGCGCTCGGCTCCGCCGGAGCGGACGACGACGTCGACGAGGAAGGTCTGGTTCGAGCGCCCGCTCTCGTCGGCGGCGGTCGGGGCCGGCGTGTGGGGGGCGGCGACGTCTCGGGCCGCCTCGGCGGTCATGTAGGTGGTCACATCGGGGATGGAGAGGTGCTGGGGGACGGTGACGACGTCCGCCATCGTGAACTCCCCGATCACCGGCCGGGATCCCATCGGTTCCGGGAAGACCCACTCCAGGGTGGGCGCGGCGTCGGTGCGGCGCTCCCACTGTCCGCCCCTATAGCGCAGGCGGTGCTCGCCGCGTCGCTCGCGGGAGACCGCGCCGGAGAGCCGGGTACCGGCGGTGGGGTGCCAGTTGCTGAGTGCGTAGGCGATGTGCGCCTCGTCGGCTTCGGTCCAGTCGCCCATCGCCGCGGTGGCGAGCAGGTCGCCGAGGCCGCCGAAGAAGGCCATGGCCGGGACGATCACCGCTCCCGCATCCCGGGCCCGCTCGCGGTAGTGGGTGAAGGTGTCGAGGTTGGCCTCGAGCTCGGCGGCCACGTCCAGGTAGGGGATGTTCGCACGGAGCGCGGCCTCGATCACCGGGCCGATGGTCGAGGCGAAGGGGCCGGCGCAGTTGATGACCGCCGCCGTTCCCGCCAGGGCCCGGTCCAGCGAGGCCGGGTCGTCGACCGACGCCACCCGGGCCTCCAGCCCGTGCTCGCGGGCCAGCTCTTCCAAGGCCTGCGCGTTGCGCCCGGACAGCACCGGGACGAACCCACGTGCGGCCAGCTCCGCCACCACGAACCGCCCTGTGTGACCGTAGGCGCCGAACACCGTCACCAGCTGACCTGACTCCATGAACCCGCTCCCGTGTATGTGAATGACCGCTGCGAGGTCGGTCCGCCGCGGCCTGACATCCACATCCTGTCCTTCCGGAAGCACCCGGCACGAGTGTCGGAAACGACATGGCGCGTACAGTTTCGGACATGCCCGCTGTTGCGCTGGCCGTCACCGACGGCATGCTCCACTACGAACTGTCCGTGGCCGTCGAGGTCTTCGGAGCCGACCTGACCCACATCGTGGACCCCTGGTACGACTTCTCCCTCTGCGGGAGGGGTCCGGTGCACGTCGACCGCTTCCGCCTGGAACCCGACCACGGACTCGACCACCTCGCGCAAGCGGACACAGTGATCGTCCCCGGCTGGGCCGACACCGACCGCGACCCGCCCGCCGAGCTGGTCGAGGCGGTGCGAGCGGCCCACGCGGCCGGTGCCCGCGTGGCCTCACTGTGCACGGGCGCCTTCGTCCTGGGCGCGGCAGGACTGCTCGACGGCAGGCGCGCCACCACACACTGGGGCCACACACGGGAACTGGCCCGGCGCCACCCGGCGGCAACCGTCGATCCGGACGTCCTCTACGTCGACAACGGCGACGTCCTCACCTCCGCGGGAAAGGCCGCCGCCATGGACCTGTGCCTGCACCTGGTCCGCCTCGACCACGGCTCGGCCAACGCCAACAAGATCGCCCGACGCCTGGTCGTCCCGCCCCACCGCGACGGTGGCCAGGCCCAGTTCATCGCCACCCCCCTCCCCGCCCCAGGCAACCACCCCCTGGGTGAGCTCTTCCCCTGGGCGCTTCAGAGGCTGGACCAGCCGCTGACCGTGGAGGATCTGGCCCGTCAGGCCCGCATGAGCTCACGCCACCTCGGCCGCCACTTCAAGCACCTCACCGGCACCACGCCACTGCAATGGCTCCACACCCAGCGCATTCGCCACGCCCAGGAACTGCTGGAAACCACCGACGCCACCGTGGACACCATCGCCGCGGCCACCGGCATGGGCACCGCCACCACCCTGCGCCGCCACTTCCACCGCAGCGTCGGCGTCCCACCCGACACCTACCGCCGCACCTTCCGTCCCTGAGGGAGTCGTTCTGTGGCCCCGGCGGCCGATCGAACAGCGCCAAGGCACGATGCCGTCCCAGTGGTGAACATACGCTCCCCGTCGCCGCCATCGAGGAACTGAACGCGAACACCTTGGGCGAACACGAGCAGGGACAGCGGGAGGTAGTTGGTGCGGTGCGTGCCTGAAATCTGGTTCTCCGCGGCCTCGATCGCCCGGCCCGGCACCGGGGCTGGGGTGAAGTGGAACTCTGTCCCCTTCCTCAGACGTCCGGGAACGACCGCGCCTCGTCCATCGTCAGCAGCAGCTTCCGTGCCGGTTCCGCCACTTCCGGCCGCACGGACGATGCGAGGCCTTCGATGACCGGTCGACCTGTGCGGGCCACCCCCTCCGCTCCGCCCCACGTCGTAGGACTTGATGACCACCAGGACAATTCTCGGCGTGCGGCTGGACTTTGACGTACAGTTTCCTCAGCGACGCGGGGTGGAGCAGCTCGGTAGCTCGCTGGGCTCATAACCCAGAGGTCGTCAGTTCAAATCTGGCCCCCGCTACCAAATCGGGCCCCCTGCCACAGCTTGGTGTGGCAGGGGGCCCGACCTTTGTGCCGCCGAGCGGTACCTCGCTCGCCGCATGCCCCGCTTGCCGCAGTCGCGCGCCGCCGCGACCGGGCTCCGCTCCCGCTGAGGTGGGGGCACGGTCCTGTTGCTTCTACGGCAGGTCGACTTCCGCCGCCGAAAGGCCCCCAGGTCACGCACCACAGGTTCGACTTCGGCGTCCGCCGACGCGAGATCGTCACGCGATCGAAGACAACGGAACTGGGCACGAGCACCCGGATGACGCTGCCGTCCGGCCTCGACGTTCGGCCTCGACGTTCGGTTCGGCCCACGAGCGCGGTCGGGTTAACGCGCGGGCCAGGCACACTCCTCGGCTCGTGACTCGGACAGCCCTGCCAGTCCGCCGACGCCATTGAGTAAGGCATGCGCGGCATGATCACGTCGGGAGCAGTTTGCCCGTCGATTCCCCTCGACTTCCCCGCCGATTCCTGCACCTCCCGGCGCGGGCCCGTCAGCCGGTTCCCACCCGCACCGCCCGTGTAATCCCTGGTGAAGAGGGCCGCCTCGCCTGCTAGTGTTCGGCGCCTTGTCGCACACTCGTGCGCACACATCGCGCCACTCGTCGCAGCAGTCCCATGGGGGGAATTCTGTCATGACCCAGCCAACTCCGCCGCCGTCCGAGGGTAACCCGTTCGCCCAGCAGCCCGGTGCCACCCTGCCTCCCCCGGCGCCGTTCACGCCTCCGGCCGCGCCGGCCCGCAACAACCTCGCCCTGGGCCTGGTCGTCGCCGTCGTCGTGGCGCTGGTCACCGCCGGTATCTACGGCGGGATCGTCGGCGCGACCGAGTACGAGATCGGCTACGCGGCCGTCGGTGTCGGCTTCCTCATCGGCTTCGCGGCGGGCAAGATCGGCGGCCCCAACCCGGTACTGCCCGTGGTCAGCGCCGTGCTGTCGCTGGGCGCGGTCTACCTCGGCCAGCTCATCGGCATCGCGATGATCGGCGCCGACGAGACCGGCGTCTCCGCGGCCTCGCTGTTCACCGAGCACTTCGACGTGCTGACCAAGGGCTGGAGCGAGACAGCCGACCCGATGACCTTCCTGTTCCTCGCCATCGGCGCGTTCGCAGCGTTCTCCGGCGCCAAGAAGGCCGCCCTGTAACCACCCACATGCTGCGCGGTGACCACGCAACCCGCGCATGGGCCAGGTGTAGCGCGGCGCGGCGCGGCGCGTGAAAAAAGGGGCCCGTCCGACTCACGGTAAACGGGCCCCTTTTCACGCCGTACGGTCTACGGCCCACCGCTCCTGCCGCGTCCACAGTGTGCGGCGCTAGCGGCCGATCGGAGCCGAGCGGCCTCTCCAACCCCGCGAGTCCGCCGCCCAGTTCGTCAAAGACCCGCGCCTTTCTCGGCCCGCACTGGTCGGTCGGCCGACTCGTCGGGTGGTTCGCCGAGGCCGTCGAGGAGGCCGGTGGTGCGGTCGGTGATGCGGTGCGTCACCCTCGTGGCCGGCGCCTGCCGGCTCCTGCCTCGGCCGGATCCCCCGACCCTGGACCGCTGCCCAGCCTGCATACGCTCGCCGTGGGCATCGACCACGGCCAGGACGCCGTTGTCGCCGGCCTGACCCTGCCCAGGAACTCGGACGTCGCCGAAAGGCACATCAACCGCATCAAGACGCTCGAACACCAGATGTCCGGCCGCGCGGGCTTCGCCCTCCTGCACAAGGGAGTCCCGCTCACGCCATGACGAGGACTGTCGGCTCAGAGGCCGAGCAGCACCGGCCCGGTTGGAACACCGGAGGTGATCAATGCCGTCAAAGGAGTCGCAAGGTCGCGGGGTGAGAACAGGTCGGGACCGTCATAACGGGCGACTTCGCGCGGGTGCCACCACTTGAGACCGCTGATGTTCTCCGCGGCGAGCTGGTCGTCGGACATCGTCCCGCGCGGATTGAACCTGGCGGTGCGTACGAGGAAATAGTCGTTGACGACGCCGTCGTAGCCCGCAGCATGTCCAGGGGCCACGACTTCCTGATGCCAGACGTGCGGCGGGTCGGTCCTGACCGCAAGTCCCACCTCTTCCTGGAGTTCGCGGCGCAGCGCCGCAAGCGGCGTCTCGTCCCGCTCGATCCCTCCGCCGGGAGCCGCCCACACCACCGTTCCCGCCGGCTCTGGAATCGCGAACCGGCAGAGAAGGATGAAGTCGTCGTCGTCGAGAATGATCGCGCGCACTGAATGACGCAGGTGCACAGATGGCATCCGGTCACGCTAGTGCCGCGGCGGGCAACGTTTGCCCGTCAAGGAGCGGCGTCCGGTGGGTGCTCTCGGCGTGCCGGCCGGAAGTCCTCGTACTGGACGTACCTGGGCTTTCGGCCGGTGCGGCGAGAGTGCGTGCCGGGCGTCGCGACGGGGCGAACGTTGCCTGTCGCGGCACTAGTCCCCCAGGCCAAGGCGAATTCCCGCAAGCATCCGAACTGATGACGTGATGCGGTCGGCGAGAGGGCCCGGCTGATCTACCGGTCCCGTTTCCACTCGCTCCTGGAAGACGCACGCAAAAGCTTCGCCTGGCAGGACTACCGCGACCCCGTGGTCCGCGCCCACCTGCAACTCGGCGCCCGGTCATCGTCGTCCGGGACGACCTGAGCACCTTCCGCACCGCCGGCCTGCGCCTACACGCCGCTAGGGCGTGTCTGACGGATCATGAGGATGGCAGAGTGTGTCCGTGAGTTACAGCATCTTCCTGCTCCGGTTCGTAGACAGCGAGGTTGTCGCGTTGGACCCCGAACGGTTCCGCCGTGTGACGGAGCCGTACGTGGTGGCGGGCGGTCCGGAAGAGGGCTTTTCCCAGCTACGCGCGGAGGACGGGGGCGAAGCGGACCTGTATCACGAGTCCCATGGCGAAAGCGGGATGCCGTGCGTGACAGCGACGCACTTCGCCCGTGGCGCGATGCTCGGCGTGCTCGCCCGGCTGGCGGCAGCCCTCGGAGCCTCGATCGTCCCTCAGGACGGTGGCGCACTGATCTTCCACGAGAATGAGCGTGGCCACCTTCCTGCGGAGCTTCAGGGAAACGCGGTTGTCATAGCTCCCACAGAGGACGCGTTGCAGGCGGCATTCGACGCGGGCTGAGCGTTCCGCCCCTGATCAGGGTGCCGCCCTGCCCTCTGGATCAGGAGCGGAGCCATAGACGGATGGTCGCTGCGGTGACGGTTCCGTGCAAGACGTAGGCCCGTTTGTCGTAACGGGTCGCGACAGCACGGGAGTTCTTGAGCCGGTTGATGGGTCCGTTCGACCTCGTTGCGACGGCGGTGGTGCTCTGGGTCCAAGCGTGTTGGTCCACCGCCCCTCGCCGGCGAGGTGGATCTTGCACGTCAGGCCGCCCCGGGCCCGCCAGAGACCTCGTCGGTGCGCTGGTGTCGGCGACGGTCTTCCAGGAGCCGTAGCGTTCCGGCAGATCACGCCACGGGACGCCGTCCTGACCCGGAACGGGATCCCGTTGATCACCTTGCGGTGATCGCTCCACCGGCCGCCACGCTGCCCCTACGCCGGCAGGTGCGGCTCCAACCGGCCGCACTCGGCATTCGTCAGATCACCCCGCCCCACGCCGGGAACAACGAGCCGGTCATCCGGCAGTCACATGATCCGCCGGACAGCGCCTGGCCGCGACTGGCTCGCCGTCAGGTAACTTCCATGCTTCAGGTGGGTCCGTACGCTCTCCGGCGGAGGTCCTTACTGTGTGCCGTTGGAGGAGTTACTGCCCGAGTACGTCCTTCAGCACCTGTGCCGTCGCACGGGGGAACGCAGTGTTGCCGTTGTGGCCGCCCGGGAACTGGACCGGCTCCGTGTCCAGTTGCGCCGCCAGCGCCAGTGCGCAGCGGTAGGTGTGCACCGTCGGCCGTGTGGTCCGGCCCGTCGCAGGGATGATCCGCGTGCCGGCCGCCCGCGCGGCCCGCACCGGCTCCGCCCGGTCGAGGTCGTCCGTGGTGACGGCCGTGAACTCCGTTCCGATGAAGAACGCGAAGTTGTCCTTCCGGTGGGCCGTCAGCGGCTGGGGCGTGAGCCCCTCTTCGGTCGTGTCGTGCGCCGGGTCGATGCCGAGGTGGCGGGCGATCGCCGGGAAAGCCGCCTCGAGGCCCCCGGCCGTGTATGCGTCCTGGATGGCTGTCAGCTCCGCCACGTGCTCCGCACGGTCCGCCTCGGGCAGCAGGTTCGGCATCACAGGCTCGTGTGCGATCAGTGTGCCCACCAGGCCCGGGTGGCGGGTCACGGTCCGGAGGCCGATGGCGGCGCCCATGCTGAACCCGGCCATCAGTGCCGGCCCGTCACCGACTTCGGCGAGCAGCCGGGCGACGTCGTCCGCGTGGTCGGCCATGGTGACGGGGCGGGCAGGGTCGTCGAGTGTGCTGCGCGACAGACCTCGACGGTCGTAGGTGACCACGGTGAAAGTGTCGGCCAAGTACGGGACGAGGTCGACCGTGCGGTCCGCGTCGCCCTCGCCGCTCTGGGAGAGAACGAGGACGGGGCCCTGGCCCTCTGTCTGGAAGTGGAGGGTGGCGCCGGGGACAGAGAGCGTGCGGATGGTGGCGGTCGTGGGCATGGAGGGTCCCCCTTGTCGGCTGTCGGCGGCACCTGCCGACCGACACCACGACGGTAACGCATCCAAATGGATACATCAATCTTGATGCATCGATTGGGATGTACTATCCGGGCATGAACGGAGTCGAACTGTTCCTCCTGGGCCGCACCCTCATGAAGATCGGCGAACAGGCAATGCCACCAGCGACCTCGGGCTCGCCAGGCCCGGCCCGCTCGGTGCTCGTCGTCCTGGGCGATCTCCTCTCCCACCCAGGGACGACAGTCGGCGAAATCGCCGCACGGACGGGCCTGCCGCAAAGCCAGGTCTCCACCGCCGTCGCCCGGCTGGAGCAGGCCGGTTCGGTCGACACAGAACCCGATCCGGCCGACCGGCGCCGCCGGCTCGTTCACCCGACCGCCACGCCCTCCGCCCGTGTTGCCGAAGTCCGCGCCGCAACCATCGACGACACCCTCGCCTCGCTCCTGACCGGCCCGAACGGCATCACCCCGCACCCGGACACCATCCGCGAGGTCATCCAAGCCCTGGACCTGCTGGCCCAGCGACTGACCCCGTCGGTCGCCGCCCGCGCCCGCGACGTCGACGCCGCCGCAGAGCACACCACGCCCAAGCAACACCGTGGTCACCCCGCGGGCTGACCAGCGGCGCCCAGCCCGAACAGTCGCCGGTGAGGAGTGCGTCAGGAGCCAGCTCATGACACCGAGGACGAGGCGGCGTTCCCGGACCGCTCGCGGACGTGGTCGTGGACGGTCGAACAACGCGTCAGGCGCCCCGAAGACCGACCGCCAGCGTCAGTTCGAGGACCCGGTGCGGCGACCCGAGATCCGGAAACAGCTCCCGCAGCTGCGACATCCGGTACCGGACGGTCTGGGGATGGACGAACAGCTCCGCCGCCACCTCGTCCCTCCTGCCCTGGTGCAGCAGCCACGCCCGCAACGTCTCCTCCAGCCGCCGTGCGGTCGCCGCAGACAAGGTCCGCAGCGGTGCGAGGGCTCGGGCACGCAGGTCCGCGAACGCGTCCACGTCGGCGCTCAGCACCAGCTCGGGCAGGTGGTCCTCGGTGTCGCGGATGTCAGAGGAGAGGGAGCGCGCGCGTACAGCCCGGGCGTACGAGGCGGACGCACGCGTCCATGGCCGGGCCGGGCCGACCACGGCGGTGCGGTCGGTCAGCTGCCGCAAGAGATGCGATCGGTCGGCATCGGGGACGAGCAGCACACCCGTGGTGTCCGGCAGATCGTCGAGGACGAGGGCACTCGGGTCGAGCGTGCGGTAGGCAGGCCGTGCCTGGGCGGCAGGCAGCAGGACCGCGGTCAGCGAAACCGGAGGCTGCCACCCGGCCCGTTGAGCAGACGCCAGCAGCACGTCCGGGCTCGCGCCGGTGAGGAGGTCGCGGGCCAGGTGTTCCAGGTGGCGCTCGTGGGCCCTGCCCCGGGCGGCCAGTTCGTCGGCGTGGCCCGCGGCGCTCGCGGCGGAGAGCTCGTCGATGTAGGCGAAGGTCAGCTCGGCGAACTTGGCGACCTCGGCGGCGGGCAGACCTGCGGGTACGGCACCCGCCGCCAGGCATCGCCAGGCCACGCGGGCGCCGACGCGGTAGGCGCTGAGCAGGGCGTCCATCGAACGGCCGTCGCGCACCTCGCCGCGGCCCAGCTCGTAGGCCGCGTCACCGGCGTCGCCGCCCGTGGCGTTCCCGCTCGCGAGGTCCAGGTAGTGCCCCAGGGCGGTGCGGACGGCTCGGCGGATGGTGCCGCCCATGTGGCCCGAAAGGGCGTTGGCGTAGGGAGGGACCTCGTCGATGATCGCCTGGACGACCTCGTCGGCGGTGGTCTTCAGCGCGGCCCGAAGTACGGTGACCGTCGTCTCATCCAGGGCCAGTTCGCTGGCCCTCCGGATTGCATGGCTCATTTTTTGTTCCCTGCGAACAATTCAGTCGAGCAGATTTACGTCCTGCGGTCAGGACTTTACGCCTCGAGGCGCAGCAAGCTGGAGCCATGACGAGTACAGCGCTCCGCAGCAGGGCGTGGAAACTGCTGGAGATGGTCACGACGCCGCTGCTGCCGTCGGACTACCTCGACCTGGTCAGTCCGCTGCGTGCGGGCGCTGACCTGCGGGGGCGCATCGAGGCCGTGCACCCCGAGACGGGTGACGCCGCGACTGTCGTGATCAGACCGGGAGCGGGCTGGCGGGGCCACACGGCCGGTCAGTACGTGCGGGTCGGGGTCGACGTCGACGGGGTGCGCCTGTGGCGCGCCTACTCCCTCACCTCGCCGACAGACCGCCAGGACGGCCGCGTCACGATCACCGTGAAGGCGATCCCGGACGGCAAGGTCAGCAACCACCTGGTCCGCAGGGCGAAACCGGGCACGCTGATCCAGCTCGACCAGGCGACCGGTGACTTCGTGCTGCCGCAGGCCAAGCCCGCCAAGGTGCTCTACCTGACGGCCGGCAGCGGCATCACGCCCGTGATGGGCATGCTGCGTGACACCGAATTCGACGACGTCGTCATGGTCCACTGCGCGCCACAGCCGCAGGACGTGATCTTCCGCAGCGAACTGCACGACCTGGCCGCGGACAAGAAGCTCCGGCTCACCGAGGTGCACACCGACACGGAGGGCATGCTCGACGTCGCCCGTCTCGACGAGCTCGTGCCCGACTGGGCCGAGCGCGAGACCTGGGCTTGCGGACCCGCGGGCCTGCTCGACGCCGCCGAAGGGCACTGGACCGGGCACGGCGTACGAGAGCGCCTGCACACCGAACGCTTCCGCCCCAGCGTCGTCGTCGCCGGCGACGGCGGCGAGGTCACGTTCAGTACCACCGGCAAGACCGTCGACGCCGACGGCGCCACGCCGTTGCTGGACATCGGCGAGGAGGCCGGAGTGCTCATGCCCTCCGGGTGCCGCATGGGTATCTGCTTCGGCTGCGTCACACCGCTCAAGGCGGGCGCCGTCCGCGACCTGCGCACCGGCGAGATCACCGAGGCCGAGCCGGGCGTCCTCATCCAGACCTGCGTGTCCGCCGCGGCGGGCCCCTGCGACATCGAACGGTAGGAGCACCTTGACCGCCATCGACCCCACCGCCCACCTGACCGCGGAGCAGATCGAGGAGCTCGGCCGCGAGCTGGACGCGATCCGCGACGAGGTGATCGCCGGACGCGGCGAGAAGGACGCCGCCTACATCCGCAAGGTCATCTCGGCGCAGCGCAAGCTCGAACTGGTCAGCAGGGGTGTGCTGCTGTTCTCGATCTTCCCGCCCGCGTGGCTGGTCGGCACCGCCGGTCTGTCCGTGGCGAAGATCATGGACAACATGGAGATCGGCCACAACATCCTGCACGGCCAGTGGGACTGGATGCGGGATCCGAAGATTCACTCCACCACCTGGGAGTGGGACCACGTCTCGCCGTCCGAGCAGTGGAAGCACTCGCACAACGAGCTGCACCACACGTACACCAACGTGATCGGCAAGGACAACGACCTCGGCTACGGCATCATGCGCGTCGACGAGGACCAGAGGTGGCACCCGTTCCACCTCGGCCAGCCGCTGTGGAACTTCCTCAACGCCTGCTTCTTCGAGTACGGCATCGCAGCGTACGACCTGGAGCTCGGCAAGAACCTGAACAAGCGCCGCCGCAAGAACCCGGAGTTCCGCGCGCAGGCCAAAGCCGTGGGCCGCAAGATCCGCAAGCAGGTGCTCAAGGACTACGTGATCCACCCGCTGCTGTCGGGCCCCTCGTTCCTCCCCACGCTCGCCGCCACGTTCACCGCAAACCTGGTCCGCAACATCTGGTCCCACTCGGTGATCATGTGCGGGCACTTCCCCGAGGGCGTGCAGGTCTTCGAGCGCCGGTCGATCAAGGGCGAGACGCGCGGCCAGTGGTACCTGCGCCAGATGATGGGCTCGGCGAACATCAGCGGCAGCAAGGCCATGCACTTCATGACCGGCAACCTGTCGCACCAGATCGAGCACCACCTGTTCCCGGACCTGCCGAGCAACCGGTACGCCGAGGTCGCGGTGAAGGTGCGCGCGTTGTTCGAGAAGTACGAGCTGGAATACGTCACCGGGCCGCTGCCCAAGCAGGTGTTCTCCGCCTGGCACAAGGTCTTCCGGCTCTCGCTGCCGAACAAGAAGCCCAAGGTCAAGACGCCGGACCGCGAGCAGGAACTCGTCGCGGCCTGATCCCGGTAGGGGTTCAGAGTTTTCGGCCTTACCGGCCTTACCGGCCTTACCGGCGGCACCGCCGGTTTCGGTGGGATCCGTTGCGGACGGTGGGCGACCGTGACGGCGGACCGTACGACACGGGATCCCGGGGGAACCGGCCCGGTGTCGTCCGTTGTCCCCCTCTGAACGCCTGACGGCACCCGCCTTGATGACGGGCCCGACATGCTCGTTGTCAGGCTGCGGCAAAGAGGGCGTCCAGGCGCTCGCAGAGGACTGGGAGCACTCCATCTCCCGTATCGCAGTCCTCTGCGACGAGCGCCTGTTGGCGCCGATAGGCATGGGCCCGACGAGACCTATCTGAAGCTCGCGCTGCACGCTCTGAAAGAGGTCACACATCACGGCGGCGAGATCGGCCTGCTGCGCGACCTGTACCTGCGCGAAGGCGTCTGATCTCGGCGGTGTACGACCTTGTCCGTCGGCCGGGGTGCGGATGGCCAGATCTGTCGATCCGGTGGCGCTCGTCGGGATCGATGACGAGGACAACGACGGCGGCGGGACTGAGCGTCACCGGCCATGGCGCCGATCTTTACGCGCCATCGCTCTCGTCAGCCGCTTCGCGGCACGCTCAACCAGTGTTGATGGCAAGTGCGCCAGCGTCGATCATGCCCCTCGACGGTCTTGTGGTGCGCCGTCAGAACAACTTGTACCCGGTGAAGTCGGCGACGTGGACGTACCCGATGCGCTGGTAGAGGGCATTGCTGGTGGGGTTGTCCGGGTCCGTGAACAGGACGACGTCCGTAGCGCCCGCGGCCAACGCCGCCCGGCTCGCCTCGACCGTCACGGCGCCCGCGTAGCCGCGGCCCCGCAGGTGGGCCGGGGTGTAGACGGGGTCCACCCGGACCATGCCGCCGACGATGGAGGTCGCGGCCGCCATCGAGGCGGGGGTGCCGTCCGGGGTCTCCCAGAACGTGAAGTGCCTGTCGCCGAAACGTGAGTCGTCCCAGGAGCCGGCGTCGATCAAGTCGATGGAGGGCTGCTCCCCGACATCGACACAGAACTCACGGCACCAGCGCACGACTTGCTCACGGTCCTGCCCGCCCGTGATGCGGCCCCGGCCCGCCGGGCGCGGCTGCGGTGGGGTGAGCGCGCCGAGACGGTAAAGATGCGTCCGCCAGAAAGGTACCGGTGCTGCGCTCGTGTGCTGCTGCCATGACTCTGCGAAAGCGTCGGCAGTGTGGTGGTCAGCGATGACGTTGGAGGGCGGGTGGTCGAGGCCGGCCAGGTGAGCGGCGAGGGCGTCTGTCTGCTCGATGGAGAGGGGGGTGAGGCCCAGGCGGCCGCGCGGAGTGAGGTAGAAGATCGCGTGGACCTCGCCTCCTGACTCCAGTCGGCCGAAGACGGGAGCTTCGGCGTCGTGTTCGCCCGACTCGCGTATACGCAGTTTCTCGATGTCCGTCAGCGGCGTGTTGTGCAGGGCGGGGCGGGAGCGCAGGAAGTCCCCGGCTCGGGCGAGGAAGTCGTCGACGTCCTGGGTAAGGTGCCAGTCATCCGGAATCATGCTTCATGTTCCCGGATGTCCTCGATTCGGGGAGCACATGCTCAGCGCCTTTCGGCCACGTGACGTAACTGGCCCGGTCAGCCGCGGGCCCGGCGTGACCGTACGGCACAACCAGGGCTGCTCCCCACGCGTCAACGCAGCGTCGGCTACGGGTACGCAAACCGCGCCAATGCCCTCACGAGTACACGTGAGCCCGTGATCAACGGCTGGGCGCCGAACGCTCCGCGGCCTGCGAGGCAGGGCGGCAATGGCGTGGGCGTCGTCAGCGCGGTCCGCAGCCGGCCGTTGTCGATGCTGAACTGTTGGATGGACGCGAGCGCGAGTTCCATCGGGGCAGGGCGGGGCGAGTTGACGTCGGCCCCAGCGGCCGGTGTGCGCGCGGACCTTGAGCGGGACGTGGTCGCGGTCTTCCGCCAGAGGTGCAATCGGTCACTGACCCGCACCGCGTCGGGCAGGGCACGGCGGACGGCCTCGGCGTATGCGGCCGCCCCGTCCCGGCAGACGATCTTCATGCCGGGGTGATCGCGCAGAGCTTGGCCCGCACGCTGACGTCGACCCCGGCGTGTCGCCGACCTGCCGGCCGTAGCCGTGATCCTGAGAGGCCGCCCGATCACGGTGAGTGCGAACCGACAAGCTGGTCCTGGCGCGAGAGGCGGCCCTCGAACTGGCAAGGTGCGCCAAGCGTCGCTCGACTCACCACACATGCCGGTAGCGGAACTCCGTGAGCGTGATCCCGTCGTAGATGTCGTCCTGAGCGCCACCGTCAGCGTGATAACCGGCCCGTTCATAGAAGCGCTGGGCTCGTTGGTTGTCACCCAGAACCCACAAAGCTGACGCCTCGAAGCCCTGGCCCTTCATCTGCGCATGAGCCTCACCCAGGAGGATCCGGCCGATGCCCCGGCCAATGAGATCCGGCGAGATGTACAGGGCGTAGACCTCACCGACCCGTTCCAGGCCGGGCATCTCGCTTCGACACGGCCCGAAGCAGATCCACCCCACCGGGCCACGCTCACCGAGCGCCACAAGATCTCGTGTCTTTCGTCCGGGTTGAGAAAACCAGTGCCGCCGTTGACTGGCATCGCCTTCCACCGTCATGGCATCCAAATACGTCTGAGGAACAACGCCGGCGTACGCCGCCTGCCATCCTCGGACTCGGATCGTCGAAACGGCTTCGATGTCGGCCGCACTCATCTCCCGCACGTGCACCACCGCGCCACCGTAATGGCACGGGCGCCTCAGGCCGAACTGCTTTTCCCGCCGCAAGGTGAGTCCTCAGCGCAAGGGGCACACCTGCCCCTTGATCTGCGCCCTCAAGTTGGCGAAGGCTCAGTGGTATCAATGATCGCCCCATCGGGGCGGTCAAGAGTGGGCTGAGCTGCGGAGTGGCTGTGCGCTCCGGCAAACGGGAACTGCCGGTCGTCATCGCAGTGCGGGGCAAGGTCGCCGACCTCCCTACGTGTCGCCGAATTGCCGGGTTCGGCCCCACCGTCACGATTGGTCGGAGTGGCTGAGACGCACCGTCTCTCCGCCGAATGGTAGGAACGTGACTCGGTTGGCCAGGAACCAGGTGTCCTCGACCTTGCGGAACGTGTCCTCGTAGTGGCCCACGTTCGCGGGGAGCCTCGGGGGCACCATGCCATCGATATAGCCGTCGACCCGGTAAGTGGCGAAGTAGGAGGTGGCGGTGGCCACCGACGCAGAATCAACCGTGACCAGGATGTTCGTAGACATGCGCCGTGACAGCCGGTCTGCGGGTCGCGAACCGAAGTAGCTGCGGAGCGCCTCACGCCCCTCCACCCTGCGGTCCCCGTGAGGCCACTCCCACACCCCGTCGAGCGTGAAAAGGTCCGCGACACTGCCAGGATCTCCCAAGTCGAGGCGGCGCACGAACTCGACGATCAGACGCTCGCAAGCTCGCTCGGCCAAGAGACGTTCCATCGGGTCAAGGGCTTCAGTCGACATCGTCAATTGCTACCAGCCCTGCACGGGGCATCGCGAAGGCATTTTGCTGCCGATTCCCTCGGTTCGTGGACGCGACGCCATCTTCGTCATGACACGACAGCCGGAGTCCGCTCTCGACGGGTCGCTCCAGGAGAGCGCAGGCGGAGTTCGCGTACCGGATCGCCGTCTGCTCGTCCAGGCCGGTACCTCGGCGAGGTGGAGGGCGTCAGAGCCATGGGAGAGGGCTTCGTCGAGCCGCCGGTCGACACGGCCGTGCGGCGGAGTCGACGGAGGAAACAGCCCGGTGGCTGCGCTTCCCCGACGGTCATGAGGTGCGCATCCGCAATCTCGCATGTGATGGCCCGCACGCCTGAGCGGAAGCCCTCTACCCTGGCATGACCGCTCCGCATCCGCCGGTGACAGTCGCGACGGAGGTGGGCCGGTACCGTGTCCGGCGACACTGGCGCGCTGGGTGCCGAGCAGCAAGTGGCGTCAGCCGGGCGACGCCTGGCGCGGGACCTCTTGGCGCTGTCCGCCGGAGCGCTGTCAGGCGAGGCGGGCGATCAGGCGTTTCTTGGCCGCTGGCCACTCCTCGGCGAGGATGGAGAAGTAGACGGTGTCCCGCCAGGTACCGTCCGGCCGCCGACGGTGGCGGCGCAATACGCCTTCGCGCTGCGCCCCGATACGCTCGATGGCCGCCTGAGAGCGAAGGTTGAGGTGATCGGTCTTCAACTGCACCCGCCCCATGCCCAGTTCTTCGAACGCATGCGTGAGCAGGAGCAGCTTCGCCTCGGTGTTCACGGCGCTGCGCCAGTACGCGCGCCCGTACCACGTCCAGCCGATCTCCAGACGCTCGTTGGCTGCGTCGATGTCCATGTAGGTGGTCCAGCCGATGGCTTGGTCACCGGCCCGGTCGATGACCGCGAACGGAACGCATTCGCCCCGCTCGGCCTCCTCCATCAGCACGGTGAGCGTCGCACCCATTTCCTCCTCGGTCTGCGGCGCGGGGCCGCCCTGCCACTGCCAGACCAACTCGTCACCGCCTCCAGCCGCGAACAGCTCGCCGAGATGCCTCGTCGCCAGTGGCTCAAGACGTACATGGCGGCCGGTGAGCGTGGTGGGCAATGGGGACCTGGCAGACATGGACCGGAAGGTATCCGCATTTCGCGCCCAAGGGCAAAATGCGGTCGGTCTGAAGTAACAGCCCTTCACCGGGACTCTTACAGAAGGCCCCGGCGCCGGCCGGGGATGAACGCAAGCACGGCGTATGTACCGAGGGAATCGTCGTCAGGCAGGTGCCGGTGTTCGGCAGCGACGAACCGGACCACGTCCCCGTGGTCGAGTGCACGGATCTCCACGCCCGCCGAGTCGAGATCACGCCTCGGGTACGGAGCGCCTGTGCCGAACTGGCCGCCGGTCGGGACGTGCGCGTCCTCTACACGCCGACCGAGCCGCAAGCGGCGTGTGGGGCGACCAAGGCACACATCGTGCTGCCCGGCACGGCCCTTCGACAGACCTGGCGTGGAGGGCGAGACGCCGGTCAGGCAGAGGCGAAAGCCTCCTCGGGGGCTTCGTCGAGGACGAATCCGTTGTCGAGCCGGACGCGGACCGTGACGCGGAGCATCCGTCGCTGGTGTGCGGCCCAATGCTCTTCCAAGGCCCCCACCTGCTCCTCCAGTTGCTTTCTGCTCTCCGGCGGCATCTGATGGCCGAAGTCGTCGAGGAGCGACTTGAGGCGCAGGTACTCCCGGACCTCGTGGCTCTGCTGCCGGTGGTGCTCGTCCACACGCTCGACAGTGCCTTCGATACCTGCTGCCAGGGCCACAGAAGCGGTGAAGGCACCCGTCTCCTGCGGGGGATCCTCGGCCGGGGTCGCCGACCCGGCCAACCGGAGGTCCGCCGCCAGCCGCACCCGTTGGCCCACGCTCAGCATCATCGATCCTTCGTCTTCCTCGTCGGTGCGATCCGGTAGGCGCGGCGCCGCCAGGCGTACCGGAGAGGACAGGATCATCCCACCCTCGCCTCCGGTCCCGACACGATCGTTCCTGCCGTACAGCAGCGGCGCTGAGCGGTGTTCACGCAGGCATCCAGCGTCCAGGGCGTGAACCGCCCGCAGCACACGTATGTGCGGTGAGTCACCGTGCGGATGAGCCGCCAGGTTTCACTCCTGCCGCTCTGTGACGCACGCCACATGCAGTTCCTGTCAGCAATCGGGGCGCTGTTCCGCTCAGGTCACGAAGGCAAGCGAGCAGACAGGAGCAGCACATGAAGCACCACATCGTCGTCCTCGGTGCCGGCTATGCCGGGTCGTACGTGGCCGGGACCCTGGCCCGCCGACTGTCCAGGGCGAACACCGAGATCACCGTGGTCAACGCCGAGCCGGACTTCGTGCAGCGGCTGCGGCTGCACCAGCTCGCGGCCGGTCGGCAGATCGAGGCTCCACAGCTCACCGACGTCTTCGCGGGCACGGGGATACGTCTGCGCCTGGCCCGTGTCACCGCCGTCGACCCCGATCGTCAGGTCGTCGCCGTGGCCGACGCCGACGGCGGCGGCGAGATCGGCTACGACACGCTTCTCTACGCGCTCGGCAGCCGCGTCACCACCCACGGCGTCCCCGGCGTGGCCGAGCACGCCTTCGATGTCGCATGCCGGCCCTCCGCGCTGCGCCTGCGCGAGCGCCTGGACAGCCTGAGCAGGCGGGACGGAGGCGGGAGTGTGCTGGTCGTCGGCGACGGATTGACCGGCATCGAGACCGCCACGGAGATCGCCGAATCCCGGCCCGGCCTGTCGGTGACGCTGGTCGCCCGGGGAGAGCTGGGCGCCCAGCTCTCCGCCGGAGCCCGCAGCCACACGGGCCGGTTTCAAGCCCACACCCGCGAAACGGCGGCTCCTCGGCGGCACGCCCGCCGTCCACTACGCGCTCGTCAACGGTGCCCCCGCCATACTCTTCGTGCTCGACGACCAGGTCGTGGGCGCCGTGACGTTCGACGTCACCGGAGGAAAGATCGCAGCCGTGCGCGGCATCGCCGCCCCCACCCGCCTCGTCCGCCTCGCCGAAGCCTGGCGGCAATACGGACCGGACACGCCGCTCATCGCCCGGTGGTGACCAACGCCGACACGGGATCGAGGGCCGCACGGGCGAGGCGACAGCGTGCTCGTACCGTCCGTCGCGGATCGCGCCTTCGCCTCGCGGATCCGTCGAGCGCCCGTAGCCGTGCCTTCGCGACGGTCATCGGGATGAGGACGTCGACGACGGAACCGGCATCGAGCTGACTGGGTGCGGTGCGGAACCGGGTGCGGCCCCGGGGCGGCGAGAACGCCGGCCCGGGGCCGCGGACGAAAGGGTGTGGTCGTGGAGGGCGGTCGCCTACGCGGCGAAAGGCTCTGCGGGGCTTCAGCCGGACGATCGTCCCCGCAGGCTATAGGTGAGGCCCGGGGACACTGTCCCCTCCACGGCCACATGGTTCACAACACAGTCCGCCCTGTGGGCATTCCCGCCCCTTTTCACCGGCCGGGGCGCGATCCCTGGCGCGGACGGCGCGGCCGCGCGGCGTGCGGCCCGGCCGGCTCGGCGTGCGGCCCGGCCGGCTCGGCGTGCGGCCCGGCCGACTCGGCGGGCGTGTGGTCAGCCCTGGCGTGCCTTGAAGCGGGGGTTCTTCTTGTTGACGACGAAGACCACGCCGCGACGGCGGACCACTTGGGCCCCTGGTCTGGACTTCAGTGCGCGCAGCGACTTACGTACCTTCATGGTCTGCTTCCCTTCTTTCTGGACGACGGCCCGCGGTCAGCTCAGGTCAGGTCAGGCCTGGGCCGTGGCCGCGCGGCCGTACCGGCGCTCGAACCGTTCCACCCGCCCGGCGGTGTCCACGACCCTTGAGGTCCCGGTGTAGAACGGGTGACTCGCCGAGGAGATGTCGACGTCGATCAGCGGGTAGGTGTTGCCGTCCTCCCACTCGATCGTCCGGGCCGAGGTCGCTGTGGAGCGGGTGAGGAAGAGGGCGTTCGCGGCGCGGTCGCGGAAGGCGACCTGCCGGGATTCGGGATGGATGCGGGGCCTCATGGGGTTTCCTTCCTTGGTGCGTGTCCGCCGGGGCGGGAGCCTGGTTCAGCGTTCCTCGCGGAAGGCGATGTGCTTCCCGGCGAGCGGGTCGTACTTGCGCAGCACCAGCCGGTCGGGGTCGTTGCTGCGGTTCTTGCGGGTCACGTAGGTGACGCCGGTCCCGGCCGTCGACTTCAGCGTGACCACGGGACGCGTGTTGTTGCGCGCCATGGGGTCCTCCTTTCACCCGCACCCCCCGTATTGACCGGGGCATGTCATATTCATGCTGTGCAACAACCTCTCCGGTCACCGCATTCCCGGCCAGGCCCGCGGTTGAGCCGCAGCACAACAGACGCCACCAAGGCAGCCCTGTCGTCACTTCGCGCAGGAGGCCGGCTCTACGGGGGGCGGCCGGCCGCCCCCCGTAGAGCCGGCCTCCTCTCGCCGATCCGCGCCGATCCGCGCCGATCCGCGCCAACGGCGTCGTCGACCCAGCGGACAAGCCGAAGCGAAAAGGCGCGCAAAAAAACGTGCATACATCTCTCGACCGGGGGCAGCAGGCGAATACGAGCTCGACACGATGCCCTCCCCCCGGCCGTTCGAGCGCGCGCCGGCCCCACGCCCCCTCCCCCAGGGGCAGTGGGGCCGGCCTGTCTCCCCCTCACAGAGCGAGCCCTTGATACCGGGATACCGCCGAATGACGCAGGTGAACGCTCGCACGGGACACGCTCGGAAAGAACTCGGGCGCCGCTGTCGATCCAGGCACGTCCCGTTCGACATCCTGATGTAGGACACATCGCCCTACGGGAGTCGACGGAACCTGATGAGGAAAGACATGGATCAGCTGCTGCGGGTGCAGAACTTCACCATCTCGAGCGACGGCATCGCTGCCGGCGAGGGGCAGAGCCTGGAACGGCCCTTCGGCCACGACATCGATCCGGGAAAACTCTTCTTCTGGGCCGGTGCCACGGCGAGCTGGCCCAACCGCACGGACCCCGGGGGAAGCCAGGGCCTCGACGACTACTTCACCCGGGACTTCAGCCGCAACATCGGCGCCGAGATCATGGGCCGCAACAAGTTCGGTCCCCAGCGCGGCCCGTGGCAGGACCACCAGTGGCGCGGCTGGTGGGGTGACGAGCCGCCCTTCCACACCCCGGTGTTCGTCATGACCCACCACGAGCGTCCGTCGTTCACGCTGTCCGACACCACGTTCCATTTCGTGGACGGCGAGCCCGCCGCCGTTCTCGCGCAGGCGCGGGAGGCCGCTCAGGGCAAGGACGTCCGGCTCGGTGGCGGTGTGAGCACGATCCGGCAGTTCCTCGACGCCGACCTCGTCGACACCCTGCATGTGGTGGTCGCGCCGGTGGAGCTCGGGTCCGGGCTGCGCCTCTGGGACTCACCCGACCAGCTGCTGGACCGGTTCCACATGGAGGTCGTGCCCAGTCCGAGCGGCGTGACGCACCATCTGTTCTGGCGTAAGTGACGAGCGAGACGATTCGGGAACCTGCGCACGGCCCACGCGAGGGCTCCAGGAGGGGGAAAGGCAAGGTCCGCACGGGCACAGCGTGGACAGCCGAGTCCGGGCAGCGGCTCGCGGCGGCCCGAGCCGCTCTCGGTGTGGGCACGGACAGGCACGACGAGGTACGTCCCCGACCGCGAGCTCGACCTCCCCGGAGGTAGCGTTGCGGGCATGACGCCAGCGCTGCTGCCCCCGTTTCCGCCGTATCCGATCCGGGGGGTGTGCGTGCTGCACCGGAAGCAGAACTGCGCGCCGCATTTCGCAGAGATAGAGGTGGATTTCGAGCCCGCCGGCGAGGGCTTCGCCTTCGAGGCAGCCCAAGAGCTGACGGTGGACTACGAACGCGCCGAGGATCTACCGCGCTTCTTCACGGCCGCAGCCAGGGGGATCGAGGAGCAGCTGAACTTGCCCGAGCACAACGTGGTGATCGCCACCCGGGTGGTGCTGCGGCGTGCCCGTGCCGATACGTTCGGCTCTCACGAACTGGCGTTCAAGATCGCCGGCCACCTCGCCGCTCGCAAGGCTCTGGAGCGTGCGAAGTGCCCGCGAGGTTGAGCGCTGCGGGGCCGCAGCGCTCGTTGTCGTGCCGACGACTTGACGGGCCTCAGGGTCGTCGTGATCGATGGTCGACTGCACGAGTCGTCGCAGGAGAGTCCAGCCCCTGAAGGTCCGCCGCTTCTCCTGTCCGTCGGGCGTGAGCGGCTGCGCCGGGCGGCCCTCCAGCTCCCGCTGCCTGGCGGTCAGGGCCCTCGCCAGCGCCTTCCCCCGGTACGGGTTCGACATATCGAGGGCTTTCGCCACTTCCACGGCCTCGTCCAGCAGGGCCGACCGTCACTCAGGCACCTCCCGCACCAGGGGCGACGCGCTCACCTCCACAAGGACGTACGCCAATTTCGACCCGTACACCTGCGGCTCGACCTGTCGGATCGCCGACTGGTCAGCAGTCACATCGACGGAGGCGCTGCTCCTCCTGGACGTGAGCGGAGCCCTCCTCCCGGGCAGTTGTCCGCCGGTAGCTCCTTCCACGCCGTGCGGCATTGGTATGGACCTGACAACGTCGGATAGCTAGTGTCGAAAGAGACCCGCATGAGAGCGCTCTCACACCGCGGTTGTTCCACCCCCGCCTCGTTGGAACGACGAAGGGCAACTCCCGTGAGACACAGCAGACTCAAGCTCGCAGGACTGGCCGTCCTGCTCCTGACCAGCAGCTGGACGACCGGCTCGGCCCTGCCGGCGGCGGCGAGCGACTCCCCCGCCTCGGCCGCGTCCAGGCCGTTCAGCGCGGGCCTGCTCACCGCGATGCAGCGCGACCTCGGCCTGACCGCGAGCGAGGCGCGGGAGCGTCTCGCCGCGGAACGCACCGCCGCCGACCTGGAGCCCAAGGCGCGTGACGCGGCCGGGAACGCCTACGGCGGCTCATGGTTCGACGCCGGGGCGAACCAGCTGACGGTCGCCGTCACCGCGGCCGCCTCCGCATCGACCGTCCGGGCGGTACGGGCCACGGGCGCCGCCGTGCGCACGGTCGAGTACAGCGCCCGCACCCTCGATACAGCCAAGTCCCGCATCGACCGGCAGACCGCGCCGGACGGCGTGAGCAACTGGTACGTCGACCCCGCGGCCAACTCGCTCGTGGTCGGGGTGGTCGAGGACAAGACCTCCGACAACGATGTCCAGCGCTTCCTTGACCAGGCCCGCAAGGCCGGCCCGATCACCGTGAAGACGGTGGCCTCGGCACCCCGCACCTTCGCCGCGGGCACGGTCGGCGGCGACCCGTACTACACCGGCAACGTCCGCTGTTCCATAGGCTTCTCGGTGTACGGCGGGTTCGTCACCGCCGGGCACTGCGGCGGAGCCGGCCAGAGCGTCTACGGATGGGACCGCTCCTACGTCGGCAACTTCCAGGGCTCGTCGTTCCCGGGCGACGACTACGCCTGGGTGAACGTGGGCAGCGGCTGGTGGACCGTGCCCGTCGTGCTGGGCTGGGGAACGGTCCCGGACCAGCTGGTCCGCGGGTCGAACGAGGCCCTCGTCGGCAGCTCCGTCTGCCGGTCGGGCTCCACGACCCACTGGCACTGCGGCAACGTGCTGGCCAGGAACGAGACGGTCAACTACAGCCAGGGTGCGGTGTACCAGCTGACCAAGACCAGCGTGTGTGCCGAGGGCGGCGACTCGGGCGGTTCGTTCATCACCGGTGACCAGGCCCAGGGCGTCACCTCCGGCGGCTGGGGGAACTGCTCCAGCGGCGGGCAGACCTGGTTCCAGCCGGTCAACGAGATCCTCAACCGGTACGGGCTGAGGCTGCACACCGCCTGACGGCAGCCGGGGTCCGGTCCCTGAACCGGGGGTTGGAGTCGCTGACCGCCATTCGCCTTGTGGCGAACGTGACCGGCCCCTGATGAAGTCGCTCGGCGGGACACCTGGAGGTGTCCCCCGGGCGACGGCGGTGCAGATCGCGCGGCGGCGGCCGGCGCGTCCTTCCGGCGGGCGCCGTACCGTCCCGAACGGGATGGCGGCGAGGCGGCCGACGCGAAGGGCGCCGCCGAAGCGTCCTCCTCCGCCGCCGCTCGTCAACGGAACCGCCCCGCCCGCACGGCCGGCGGCCCCCCGCGCCCTCCGCCGTCAGACCCCACAAGCACGGGCCCGACGGCGGCACTTCACGAGCGCCGCCGGCTCTCCTGCCGACGGCTGCGCTGGGCGGGTGTCGCGGCGCCGCTCCCCCGCCCGTCTTCCGTCTCCACCGCGTTGTCGGCCGTAGGAAGCAGGCACTCGATGAGGTAGTCGCCGGTGTCCGGGTCGACGGTGACGCCGTGGGTCTCGCTGCGGAATCCGGGGAACCGGCGGTCGAAGGACTCGAGGGCCCCGAGGTAGCGCAGCAGCGGGCCGTCCGGGCCGCCGACGCTCTCGCCGGGCATGAGGACGGGAATGCCCGGCGGGGTGACCGTGACCATGGCGGCGGCCACCTGACCGGGAGCGTCGGCCAGCCGCACACGGTGTGTGCCACCGCGGACCAGCCGCTGGTAGCACAACTGGGGTGGAGCGACCGGCTCGGGCAATTCCCGGAACGCGGTGTCCAGCAGGTCGACGAGGCGGACCGACCGCAAGTGGTCGTGCATGTCCTGGCACAGCTCACGCAGCGTCAGACCGGCGTAGCGCCGGGAGTGCTCGGCGACGAGCGCGGGCAGCACGCGGTCGAGGCGGGCGTCCTGGTCGTAGAGGGCCTTGAAGTCCATCAGCGCGTCGAGGAGCGTCCCCCACTTGCCCTTGGTGATGCCCATGGAGAACAGCACGAGCGTGGTGTAGGTGTCGGTCTTCTCCACGACGATGTTCCGCGTCGCCAGGTACTCCGTGAGCACCCGCGCCGGGATGCCCCAGGCGTGCGTCCGTCCCGTCGCGTCGATGCCGGGGCAGGTCAGGGTGACCTTGATCGGGTCGAGCATGCAGTAGCCGTCGGTCAGGCCGGGGAATCCGTGCCAGTCGGCGCCGGGCGCCAGGTGCCAGCAGGACGGCTCGGTGCGCAGCAGGTCGGCCGGTGCCTCCTCGAACGGCAGCCGGGCGCCGGTGGCCGGATCGGTGACCGTCTCGGGCTGCCACACCCCGAAGAACCACGACGGCCGGTCGTCGGCCTCCTCGACACGGTGCCGGATGCGCACCATCTCCTGTCGGAACCGGACCGCTTCGGTCACCGCCTCGTCGAGCAGCCAGCGGCCCTGCGGCCCATCCATCATGGCCGTCGCGACGTCCAGGGAGGCGATCATCGGGTAGAACGGGGAGGTGGTGCCATGCATCATCAACGCCTCGTTGAACCGGTCGTGTTCGACGGGCGCCCGTGGAGCGGGTGTCACGTGGACCATGGCGCTCTGCGAGAGTGCGGCCAGCAGCTTGTGGGTGGACTGTGTCGCGAAGACCGTCGGGCGGTCCGGGCCGGGGAAGGCGTCCTCGTCCACCGACATGCCGTAGCGGCCCGCGTAGAGCGGGTGGAACCGGGCGTAGGCGAACCACGCCTCGTCGAAGTGCACCCGGGGAGTACTCACGGCGAGTGCCCGCGCCGCCGCCACCGCGTCGTAACACAGGCCGTCGTAGGTGGAGTTGGTGAAGACGGCATACTGGGCGTCGGGCGACGACGCATGCTCGGCCAGGGGGTTCGCCGCGATCCGGGCGGCCACCGAGTCGGGCGCGAGTTCCACAGGGGGCAGCGGCCCCGCCAGCCCGTAGCCGTTTCGAGTCGGGATGAGATAGACCGGGCGTGCGCCGGACACGACCAGCCCGTGCAGCACCGACTTGTGGCAGTTGCGGTCCACCAGCGCGATCTCGTCCCGGGTGACGCTGAAGTGACCGACCACACGGTTGCAGGTGGAGTCCCCGTGCAGAACGAAGTACGTGAGGGCTGCCCCGAAGACCCGGGCCGCGTTGCGCTCCGCCTCGCCGATCGGACCGGTGTGCTCGAACAGCGACCCGAGTTCACCGACGGAGATCGACAGGTCGCTGCGCAGCAACCGCTCCCCGAAGTAGTCGTGGAAGGCCCGCCCCGCGGGCGACTTCAGCAGGGCGACGCCGCCGGAGTGAGCCGGGGTGTGCCAGGAGTACTCGTGTGCGTCGTCGAAGCGGCGCAGCGCGCGGAAGAAGGGCGGCAGGACAGCTTCCCGGTAGGTGCGGGCGGCGGTGGTGATCCGGCCCGCGATGAACCCCGGTGTGTCCTCCAGCGGCCACACGTACCCCACGACCGACTCCGACACCCACAGCGGCAGGTCCTGTACGGCGTCTTCAGTCATGACCAGGAAGACGGGCAGGTCCCGGAAGCGTCGGCCGATGGAGCGCAGCACCTTTGCGCCACCGGGTTCACTCTCCGTGGCCCCTGGGTCCGGCAGCTCCCAGGCGACCAGTGCTGCGGTCAGTCCTGCCTCCGTCCGCAGCACCGCCTGCGCGTCGGCGGCGTCGACCGCCCACCGGACATCGAACCCCCGCGCCTCGATCGCCTCCCGGATGCGCACCAACTGTCCGGCGCCTACGCCCTCGTCGCGTGGGTGCTCCCGTACGGCGACCAGAAGCTTGTTGTCGGTCATGAGTCCCCTCCATGAGTCCCCTCGCGGCGGCGGCGCGCCGCCCCGCCCAGTCTCCGAGGGGATCGGGGCGCGCTCGTGGCCGCACGGCCTCAAACCACCCACGGGGCGGAACGGCACCAGCCGCGGCTGACGCGTGGGGTCCCGGCCCCGAGGCGGAGCGAGAACCGGGACGTGAGGCCGCCGTGTGACCGGCAGACTCCCGGTGTCGGCGAACGGCGTGCTCAGCGCAGCGTTCGCGCGACGCCCCGCGCCGGTGCTCTGTGCGAGCCTGTGGCCGGGCCTGTGTGCGGGCACCCTCGGCAGCACGCGGCAACCTGCCCGCAGACACTGGCCGTCGCCGACCAGCAGGCCGTCGCACCAGCGCGGCCACCAGGGGCCGGCTTCGCTCCCCGAGACGTGGCCGGGCGCGCCGGGGGCGGCGGGACGTCTCCCGGAAAACGTGCCGGTGAACTGCTCACCCGCCGTGAGCGGGGCGCGTTCGGTGTCCTGCGTTGTCGGGCCGCCCGCTAGTGCCGCGACAGGCAACGTTCGCCCCGTCGCGACGCCCGGCACGCACTCTCGCCGCACCGGCCGAAAGCCCAGGTACGTCCAGTACGAGGACTTCCGGCCGGCACGCCGAGAGCACGCACCGGACGCCGCTCCTTGACGGGCAAACGTTGCCCGCCGCGGCACTAGCTGGGCGCGCCGACCAAGGGAAGCCCGGGTGTTCAGCGCACGGGAGTCAGTTCCGGCGCCTGCTGAGGCTGCTCCTCCGCATGCGCCCCAGGGTCGCCGAACCATGCGACCGCGACCGCGCCGGACACCGCCAGGACGAAGCCGAGCACCGCCATCCAGGCGAGACCGGCCCGTGAGGCGTCGCCGAGCCACAGCACGCCGATCGCGCCGGGCAACACGGTCTCACCGACGACCAGGGCAGCCGTGGCCCCGTTGACGGAACCGATCTGCAAGGCGACGGTGTGCAGGTACATCCCACCGACTCCGGCCGTCACGATCGCGTACAGGGCGGGGTCCGCGAGCAGGGCTGCCGGATCGAAGGGGTCCACGCCGTTCAGGAGGCGGACGCCCACGCCGAGCGCGCCGAATCCGAGTCCGGACAGCAGGCCGGCAAGGATCGCGGCGCGCGCACCGAGCAGGCGTACGGCGAGCGTGCCGCCCACCATCAGAGCCAGCGAGATCGCCAGGAGCCACCCGTGCGTGGAGATCGGGACGCCGTGTCCGCTGCCCTCCTCACCCGCCGCTGCGGCGAGCAGAACGAGGGCCACGCAGACCACGCCGACGGACGTCCACTCGGCGCGGGTCAGCCGGATACGGAGGAGCCGGACGCTCAGCACGGCGGTGATGATCAGGTTGGCGCTGATCACGGTTTGTGAAAGGAACAGGGGCAGTAGCCGGGCAGCGAGCGCACCCAGCGCGAACCCCACGAAGTCCAGGACGGTACCGACGGCGAATTCCCAGGTCATCGCGGCCTTCGCGGTCGAGGAGAGGCTGGGCCCGCCGTACTGGGTGCGCCCAGTGGTGGCCGCATCGCTGCGCGCGGACCGGCGGGACCCGACGGCTTGCAGCACCGAGCCCGTGCCGTAGCAGACGGATGCCGCGACGGCGGTCAGCAAGCCGATCAACACTGTTCACTCCGTTCCTGACGGGCACCCACGCAGCCCCATCTCGGTTGACCAGACGGATGATGGGCTGGGAGCGTTGCCTCACCGTCGGCTTCACCACCCACCGGCGTTCTCGGCGGGACCTGGGGCACCGCCGTGGCGAAGGTCCTTGCCGTTGCCGCCTCCGTGCCCTATCTGCCAGTGGGATCGTGCAACCGCACCGCGGTTACAGCCTGCGGAGCGGAGGCCTCGCCGCGCCCACGGATCCCTCTGCGGAACTCGATCGGGGACTGGCCCGTACGGTCCAGGAAGTACTTGCTGAACTGGGAGGGATTGACGAAGCCGAGGTGGTCCGAGATCTGGGCGGCGGTCCGGTCGCCGTGTGCCAGCAGACGCTTCGCCTCCAGCACCACCCGGCGGTCGACGAACTCCTTGGCGCTGAGCCCGGCGCCCGCCAGCGTCGCCCGGGAGAGGGTGCGCCCCGAATAGCCGAGCGCCCGGGCGTAGTCCTCCACCCGCCTGGTGCGGGTGAAGTCCCGTTCGACGGCGTCCCTGAACCGCAGATACGTCTCGTCAGGTTCCGGTGCCGGGCTGCCGCTCGGGACGGTGAGATGGGCGAGCCGCAGCAGGAGGACGGCCAGGAGATGACGCAGGGCCGCCGTGTGAACCTCCAGCGGGAGGTGGCCGAGCGCCTCGAACTCGTGGCTCAGGTGCTCGGCGGCCATGGTCAGGGCTCGGCCCTCGTCGGCCACGGGGGTGGTGATGACGGGTGCGTGCGGGTCGTCGACACGGGCGGCCGTCGCGGTGGCCGCATCGAGGACGTCCTGCTGGAAGAGGATCAGCATGCCCTCGGCCTTGCCGAGGTCACCCCACTGCTGGACCTGCCCCGGGCGCACCCACAACCAGGACCCGGGCCGCAGCATGTGTGCGTCGAAGTCGACGGTGTGCCGGAGGGCGCCCGTCGTGAGGGTGAGCAGGTGGTGGAAGTCGGGGCGCCGCGGCTGGGCCAGGGTGCGCTCGCAGACGCGGCGGCGCAGCTCGGCCAGGGACATGACCTCGATGCCTGCGGGGGTGCCCGCGGGCGCGGCGAAGGGGATCTCGAGGATCTCCTTCGAGGAAGCCTGTCGGGTTTTGGCCATCATCAGTCGCAAGTTTATCGGCCTGGAGCCTGTAACCCTCCCTACGTTGGCCGTACTGCCGAAGCGGCGGTTCTCCCTGGATGCGGAAAACGGAAAGGACGGCCACGGGTGAGGGTGCTGGAGGAACGGGTGGGGACTGAGCCAGGTGCCACCGAGCAGGAAGGGGCGTACGCATCGTGAGCGCCCCGAGCACGGCCCGCGTCACCCCGACGCAGGCGTGCGACACGGTCCTCACGTGGCTGGAGGAGGCCGACCGGGTCCTGGTCGCGGCCGGCGCGGGCCTGAGCACGGCAGCCAGCTACGACTACGGCGACACCGAACGTTTCAGGGAACTGCTGCCCGCGCTGTACCGGCTCGGTCTGCGCTCGCGCTACCTGCTCGGCGTGCCGCTGCCGAAGGACATGATGTGGGGATACTGGGCCGTCCACATCGACGACATCCGCTACAGCCCCGGTCCCAACCCCCTGTACCAGCGATTGAGGGCGCTGGTGGGCGAGCGCGATCACTGGGTGGTGACGTCCAACGTCGACGCCCTCTTCGTCCGCAGCGGTTTCGCCGCGGACCGGGTCTTCACCCCGCAGGGCGACTACGGCCGCCTCCAGTGCACCGTTCCGTGCACCCGTGAGACGTGGCCCAGCAAACCGTTCCTCGACACGATCCTCGCGGCCTACGACCGTGACACCGGCCGGGTGACCAATCCCCGGGCCCTGCCGCACTGCCCCCGCTGCGGCGCCGAGGTCTTCCCCAACGTCCGGGTCGGTCCGGAGTTCGTCGACGACGCGTACCTGCCCGCCGGACGGCGGCTGGCCCAGTGGCTCGAGGACGCGCCGACGGACAGCACCTTGCTCGTCCTGGAACTCGGCGCCGGATTCAACACCCCGGGGGTGATCCGCCTGCCGATGGAGGACGTGGCACGCCGGACGCCTCGGGTCCGCTTCGTCCGGATCAACCCCGACCACCCCGACGTGCCCGCGGACCTGGGCGAGCGCGCCCTGTCCGTTCCCCTCGGGGCGGACCGGCTCCTTGACCGGCTCGTTCCCTGACGGTATCGCTTCGGCCCGCCTACCGGGCCGTCAGCCGCTCCGGGGAGAGCGGCGGTGGCACCGCGCTCCGGCGGCAGTCCACCGACTCATTCGCCGCGTCGCCGCGTGGCCGGCGCCCTCGGGCGAGCAGTGACGGCCCCTTCGGTATCGGCATCCCGCTCACTGGCCGCGCCGTCCGCGGCGTCACCGAAGGCGACGGCGACCTGCTCACCTTCGTCCACTTCCCGATCGCCCTCGAGCGGGCCGGACGCCGTGCCCGGCACCTCAGTCCGAAAAGGATGTCAATTTTTGAACACTCAAAGTCAGTAAATACACCGGATCACCTGGTGTCACGTACTTAGTTTGAACACATGGTCACTCGACCACGGGTCCATGCCGCACAGGTCCACAAGCAAGGAATACAGCCATGAGCAACGCGAAGAACACCGTCCTTCAGGCCACCGCCGAACTGTTCGGCGACAAGGATCCCTCCGCCGTGGACCGCTGGGTGGCCGCGAACTACAAGCAGCACAGCGCGCTCGCCGCCGACGGCCCCGAAGCCCTCCGCGCACTCGTCGCCGGCCTGGGCGAGGACTTCCGCTACGAAGGCGCCCGGGTCATCGCCGACGGCGACCTGGTCGCCCTGCACGGCACCTACCACGGCTTCGGTCCGGACCCGCTCGTCGGGTTCGACGTCTTCAGGGTCGACGCCGAGGGCAAGCTGGCCGAGCACTGGGACGCCCTGACCCCACAGGTCGAGGACACCGCCTCCGGACGCTCCCAGACCGACGGCCCCGCCGCGGTCACCAAGACCGACACGACCGACGCCAACCGTGTCCTGGTCTCCGAGTTCGCCGAGAAGGTCCTCGTCGGCGCCGACTACTCGGTGCTCACCGACTACATATCCACCGCGACCTACCACCAGCACAACACCGAGGCCGCCGACGGCCTCGACGGCTTCGGTGCGGCCGCGGCCGAATGGGCCGACCAGGGCAAGCTGCTCGTCTACAAGAAAGTCCACAAGGTCATCGCCGAGGGCGAGTTCGTCCTGACGCAGTCCGAGGGCGAGTTCGGGGCGCCCGTCGCCTACTACGACCTCTTCCGCGTCTCGGACGGAAGGATCGTCGAGCACTGGGACGTCATCACGCCCGTCCCGGCCGAACTGCCCCACGCAAACGGCCTGTTCTGACCGGACCCGTACGCCGCCCGCACAGCCGAAGCATGATCGGCGAACTGCACGTCGGCACACTCCGATCCCCGTGATCCACATGCCGATGGCCAGGCGGCTCCGCGTGCCCAGTGCGGATGCCTGGCCATCGGCGCACCTCGTTCAACCGCCCCACCCGGAGCCTTCGATGATGCCGATCCGCGCCGAGGCCGGTGCCTTCACCGGGACCGACACCAAGCCTTCAGCGCTGCCCCTGACCGCCTACCGTTCAGCCGTCGCCCTCGACGAGCCCTTTCGCCCGACCGCGGAGCCGGCCCCAGCCGTGCGGACCGACGCCCATGCGCGCTCGGCGCTGCGCCTGCTCAGCACCGATCCGGCCGTAACCCGGCTCGGGCTGCGGTCCGAATCACTCAGGAGCCTCACGGATACCGCTTCCCACGCCGACCCGGCAACGGCCCGCAGGGTGCTGCGCGCGCTCTTGACCGTCCGTGAACCCGGTCCGCTGGCGGAGGGAGCGGACCGGGAGCTGGACGCACTCCTCGGCGCGGAGCGACGCCTACGCCCCGCCGTCCCGGTGCTTGAACTGCCCACGATCGATGGGGAGTTCCAAGGAACCACGTTCCGGGCCGCGGCCGAGGCCGCGCTGTGGCGGGGAGACATCACCACGCTGGCCGCGGACGCCGTGGTCAACGCCGCCAACAACCGGCTGCTCGGCTGCTTCCGCCCCCTGCACCCCTGTATCGACAACGCCCTCCACAACGCCGCCGGACCTCGTCTGCGCGACGACTGCGACACGATCATCACAGCGCAGGGAACCCCCGAACCCACCGGCACGGCCAAGATCACCCGGGGTTACCACCTGCCGGCCCGGTACGTCCTGCACACCGTCGGCCCTGTCGTCCGGGGCCGTCCGCACGCGCGCGACGCACTGGCGCTCGCCTCCTCCTACCGGGCGTGCCTGGACCTCGCCGCCGAGGTGGAGACCATCCGCACCCTCGCCTTCTGCGCCATCAGCACCGGCGTCTTCGGCTATCCCAAGGAGGCGGCCGCCCCGGTCGCGCTGCACGCCGTCGCGGACTGGATCGCTGCACATCCCGCACGGTTCGACCGCGTGGTGTTCACCGTGTTCGGAGACGACGACGAACTGGCCTACCGGCACGCCCTCGGCGCGGGCGCCCGTTCCGGCCCGGATGGGGCCGGCGGTCGCCGGTCAGCAGCGCCGCAGGCCGTACCTGCTCGGATCGGCGTCGACCGAGCAGGGAGTGAACACCCGGGTCGACCGAGCAGGGAGTGAGGACCCGGTCGGCCGGCACGCAGCCTTCCCGACCACCGCTGCTCCGGTCGGGCATCATGCGGTACGGGGTTGTGTTCCCGCTGCCGTGCGGTCCGCCCGGAGACCAGCAGGTGAAGTGGCCGGACATCGACCGCAGCAGACCGGTGAGGCGACTTTCGTGGAACGGCTCCCCCGGGTCGGCGCCGGCCCACGGTTCCCGCACCACAGCCGACCGTCGTGAGCGCCTACGCCGCAGTCGGCCGCCACTGCCACCGTGCCGCCTGTTCACGAGGTCCGCGCCGCTCCCGTGAGGCGGCCCGGACACCACACAGACACCCCTCACCGGCCGTGACCCGGGAGGGATGTGCGAGGCGCCGTGCCGACGACGCTCACCCGCTCGGATGGATTGGTGCGTCCGGTGAGTGCAACGCCTCTCGTGGTGACCGTCTGCCCGCGCCGACGGCGGGAGGCTGTCGCACATGTTCACACCACATGTACGACCGGCGCGGCAGCGACACGGCAGACGCCGCCGGTCTTTCGTGGCCCGGGCCGGGACCGTCGCCGCGACCGTCCTGGCACTGCTCCTGACCCTCCCCGGCATCGCGACCGCGGCTCCGGGCGGCCTGGACGCCACCTTCAGCGGTGACGGCAAGGTGCTCACCGGCATCGCCGACGACGATCGCGCCAACGACGTGGCGGTACAGCCCGACGGCAAGATCGTCTCTGTCGGCGCTTCCCTCGACGGCTCGGTCGCGGAGAGCCGTTTCGCACTGACCCGCCACAACCCCGACGGCACCCCGGACACCGGCTTCGGCGGCGACGGCACGGTGACGACCGCCATCAACAACATGGGCGCCAGCCTCCAGTGGAGCGAGGCGCACGCCGTGGCGCTCCAGGCCGACGGCAAGATCGTCGTGGTGGGCAGCAGCTGGCGGGAGTACGAGGACTGCTGCTGGTTCGTAGTGGCCCGCTACAACCCCGACGGAACCCTGGACGACTCCTTCAGCGGCGACGGCCGGGTCTTCGCCGACCTCGACGGCCCCACCGAGGCCCGTGATGTGGCCATCGACTCGGCCGGCAGGATCGTCGCGGCCGGCTATGCCGGGGGGCAGATGGCGGTGCTCCGCCTCACGAGCAACGGCACCCCGGACACCACCTTCGGGGGCGACGGCACGGTGACCGCCAATCCGGCGGGGCCGGTTGTGCAGGAGGGCGGTGACGGCCGCGCCCTGGCGTTGCAGCCCGACGGCAAGATCGTCGTCGGAGGCCAGGTCGGCTCGACCCGCTTCGACTTCGCGCTGATGCGCTTCAACGCCGACGGCAGCGTGGACTCGAGCTTCGACGGCGACGGCATCGTCCGCACCGACTTCGGCGACTACGAGGCCGTGGAAGGGCTCGCGCTCCAGCCCGACGGAAAGATCGTCGCCGTCGGCGCCAGCGGCGCCAGGTTCGCTCTGGCCCGCTACTTCCCCAACGGCGGCCTGGACACGAGCTTCGACGGCAACGGCAGGGTGATCACCCCCGGCGGCGGAGCAGCGGACGTACGGCTTCAGCCGGGTGACGGCCGGATCGTCGTCGCCGGAAGCAACGGGCCCGGCGGCGATGTCGCCGTCCTGCGCTACAACCCCGACGGCAGCCTCGACACCGGCTTCGGCACCGGCGGCCTCGCGATCGCGGACTTCGGCGGAACCGATGCCGCCCGTGGCGTGGCCCTCCAGACGGACGGAAAGATCGTCGCCGCCGGCGGGGGCGGGCCGGACGCCGACTTCGCGCTGGCCCGCTTCGAAGGCGGTGGCTCCCCGCCGCCCCCGGCCGGCGTGGACCTGTCGGTGACGAAGTCCGGCCCCACCACCGTCAGCATCGGTGACCGGGCGACTTACACCGTGCGGGTGACGAACAACAGCACCACTGCCTCCGCCACCGGTGTCGCCCTGTCCGACACGCTCAGCGGCGTAGCCGCCTCCGTCGTCTCGGCGACCGCAAGCTCCGGCACCTGCACCACCACCGCCACCACCGCGAGCTGTTCGCTGGGCACCCTCGCCCCCGGAGCCGCTGCCACGGTGACGGTCACCGCCGAACCACGGGCCACCGGCACCCTCACCGACCGGGCCACGGTCGCTGCCGCCCAGACCGACCCGACCTCCGGCAACAACACCGCCACGGCGACCACGACGGTCAACAACGCGCGCGGCTGCACCCGCATCGGCACCAGCGGCAACGACACCATCACCGGCACCAGCGGCAACGACGTGATCTGCGCCCTCGGCGGCGACGACACCGTCGACGCGGGCAACGGCAACGACTCCGTCCACGGTGGGTACGGCAACGACCGCCTCGACGGCGGCTTCGGCAACGACACCCTCACCGCGGGCCCCGGCAACGACAATCTGATCGGCAACTCCGGCACCGACAACCTCGACACCGTCGACAACGTGTCCGGCAACGACACCGCCAACGGCGGCCCTCAGACGGACACCTGCACCACCGACGCGGGCGACACCCGCCTCAGCTGCCCCTGAGCCGCGCCACGTCCCAGCGACACGGGGCCCCGCAGTGTGCGGGCCCGTGTCGCGGAAGGTGTCCGGGGCGAGTCGCGGGTCCTGACGCGTGCCGACGGCCGAGGGCGGTTCCTCCGGTGACCACCCCGGCCACATCACGGGCCCCGTCTGCCGGCTCACGACAGCCGGATCGGGCTACGCCACGAGATCAGCGCGTCATCGGGACGCCTTCAACGCGTGAGGGCGCCGTTGCCCCGGCCTACCGTTCGGCTCGTGGGGAGACGATGCGGAGTGGGGTCCGCGAGCGGGTGGAGGCGCTGGCCCCGGTGGACGAGGCACAACAGGTCTTCGGTGCCTGGGACCTGGCCGGCGGATCGGGTCATCACTTCCGGTTCGCGGATCCGCTGTCGGAGCGAGAGGTCGCCGGGGCGGAGGCGCAGTGAGGTGTCCCGCTGCCGGCGGAATACCGGGGCTTCCTGCTCGAGGTCGGCGCCGGAGGAGCCGGGCCGGGCTACGGGCTCAGCATCCTGCGCCGGACGGACGCGGGATGGCTGTGGAGCAACGTGGACCGCCACCTGCGCCACGACTACCTGCGGCTTCCGATTCTGACCGGGGAGGAACGATGGCGCGTTCTGGCGGAGCACGATGACAGGCAGCCGTTTCTGTCCGGCTTCGACGACGAAGAGGCGTACTTCGCGGCCTACGCGCCTGGATGACAGCGGGTGACGAACTCTTCGACTGGGTCACGCGCGGTGCGTTGAAGCTCAGTCACGAGGGCTGCGGTTACTGCTGCTGGATCGTCCTGACAGGCCCGGAGCGTGGCCGTATGTGGGCGGACGACCGCCCGGGGACGGTGCGTTCCGACCCGTCGGCGAGTCGGGGACACCGGTCGGATTCGCCCGCTGGTACCTCCACTGGGTGGAGGGTGCCGAGGCCGCCGCACGTCGTCCGCTCCGGCGTCCGCGATAGGCGAAGCGGGCTGGGGCGTTGGTTGAACTCGTGCGCGCCGTGCGTGAGTTCAGCCTCGGCGGGACCCCGCCACCCTCGGCGCTCCACGCACCGCCTGAGCCACGTGGTGCCGGGCCCGACCGGCTGAGGGCCGGCCGCAGCCCGACCGCGACCGAGACCGCGTTTGTCTTCCTCGAGGACGCCCGCCGCAGCGGCGAGCCGTGCCGGCCGCTGAACTGATCCGCGAGGTCCACCACCCGGTCGGGAGCGGCGGGAGTCCGTTTCACGAGGCGGTGCGACGGAACGACCGGGATCTCCGCCCGCCTCCTGCGGGGGGGGCGGGCTCGGGACGGGAACTGCGTCACCTCCCGCCGCGTCCCCACGACCGAGGAGACCCCGCCCCGTCCAGGCGGGGCGGGGGATGGAAGCGAGCGGCATGAGTGCATCGGGATTCGCCGAATGGGCCCGTCACTTCGAGACCGAACGGGACCGCCGCGCAGCGCGGCCCGACCCATGCTGGGAGGCGGGTGCCTCACTGCCTCCGGCGGTGCGGGCGAGCGTCCAGCGATTCCAGGCCGGCGAGGACGGCGACAGCTCGGCCCTGTTCGCCAAGGCGGACGCGGCGGGCGATCCGGAGTACTCGGCAGCGCTGCGGTTGTTCGTCGCCGAGGAGAAGAACCACGCGAGGCTCCTCGCTCTGCTGCTCAAGGCGGGTGGGGCGACGACGCGGGCCGGGCACTGGAGCGACGCGGCATTCGCGCGACTGCGTCGCGTGCCGGGGCTACGGACGGAGCTGCTGCTCCTGATGGTCGCGGAGGTGGTGGCCCTGCGCTACTACCGAGCGCTGCGTGACGGGACCGACGATCCGCTGACGTCGGAGGTCGCCGGTCACATCCTGGCAGATGAGGAGCGGCACATCCCGTTCCACTGCGCGTGGCTGCGCGCGTCGGTCGCGGAACTGCCGCGCGCAGCCCGGCGGCCGCTGCTCGCGGGCTGGCAGGTGATGCTCCTCGGCGCGGTTCTGATCGTGGCCGCCGACCACGGGCGGGCACTGCGCGGGCTCGGGGTCGGGCGAGGACGTTTCGTGGCGGACGTGCTGACGTCCGGTGGTCCGGTGGTCGCGGCGATCCTCGGGACGGCCGGCACGAAAGGAGTCCGCCGGGCTCCGAGGAACACTTCCGGCTCTCGCGATGTGTGCCCGTGGGGAGCGAGCAGCATACGAACGGAGCGTGGGATGTGAGACGGGTGATCGCAGATCGCTGTAGTGGTGCTGTTGGCCCGGGGGTGGAAGGCCGGTTCCAGGACATCGTCTGGCCCGCCTCCTTCCCGGATGCGCCCCGGGCACGGGTGCCTGCGCATGCGCTGGCCGTACTGGTGGTCGTCACCTCGGTGTGTGCGGCGTTCAGAGGCTTCTACTGGGCTGACGACCCCCAGGTCAGCCAGTACCGAGGGGGCCTCGTGGGGTCGGCGCAGGCGATGGCGGCGCCGTTCGGGCGGATGGGGGTGCCGCTCCTGCTGATGTGTGCCGTGCTGGCGGGCGCCCTGCGGTCCTGGCCCAGGTGGTCGTACCGGGTGCTGGCCGCCGTGGCCTGGACGATGTCGGCGCTCGTGATCTTCGTGGTGCTGCTGGATACCTCGCTGACGAACGACGCCGACTACTGCACGGGGAATGTGCCCGTGGATCCGGTCTCGTGGAATGTGGTGGGCCTGTGCCTCGTGGCGGCGCTGACCGCCGGATCGCTGGCCGGGTGGGTCGCTCGGGTGATCTCGCGTCGCCGGGCGCGGCCCGTGGTGCTGTACGCGGTATGGCTCGCCACGGTCGCCGCCACCGTTGTGCTGACCCTGGCCGAGCCGCTCCACACGGCTCAGACCTGCGGTCCGTCCGGGATCGGCTGAGGACGCGGTGTCGCCGAGATGAGCGCAGAAGCCGCCAGTTGTTGTTCTTGGAACCCCGGCGGCCCGTTCCATGGTGTCGTCCGCGAGGGTGCTGACGCGGTTCGCGTACACGGCCTTCGCCCGGTGCACCGGACCGGTCGCGGTGTGCGATCACCACGGTGCGCGTGGGGGCGGGAGCCGGCACTCGTGGAGGACGTCACGACGCCAGTATCCCTGCGGCCGCTGAGAGACGGGCTTCAGCGGTGTTCGGGGTTGTCCGCCCCCGGACGGCAGCCGGCGTCCCACTCCGAGCGCTGGTTGCCGAAGGCAGGGATGCCCCCGGCGTGCTTGAGCATCGCGGCCACGTGCATCAGGTTCCACGTCATGAAGGACGTGTTGCGGTTCGTGAAGTCGTTGTCGGGGCCGCCCGATCCCGGGTCCAAGTACGAAGGACCGGGGCCCGCCGCGCCGATCCAGCCCGCGTCCGCCTGCGGTGGAATCGTGTAGCCCAGGTGCTGCAGGCTGTAGAGGACGTTCATCGCGCAGTGTTTCACGCCGTCCTCGTTGCCGGTGATCAGGCAGCCACCGACGCGGCCGTAATAGGCGTACTGTCCGGCTGAGTTGAGCAGACTCGAGCAACTGTAGAGGCGCTCGATGACCTTCTTGGTGACCGAGCTGTTGTCACCGAGCCAGATGGGACCGGCGAGTACCAGGATGTCGGCGGCCATCACCTGCTCGTAAAGCGCCGGCCAGGCGTCGGCCGCGAAGCCGTGCTCGGTCATGTCCGGGTAGACGCCGGGCGCGATGTCATGGTCGACCGCGCGCACGACCTCCGTGGTCACCCCCCGGGCCTCCATGATCGCCCGGCTCTTGTCGATGAGCCCCTGTGTGTGACTGAGCTCCGGCGAGGGCTTGAGCGTGCAGTTGACGAAGAGAGCGCGCAGATCATCGAAGCGGTACTCGTCGCCGGAGGACGCGATGGGCGAGACGTTCATGGCGGACTCCTGCACGCGAGTAGCGGGGCTCCTGGGGCTGAAGGTGCGGCAAGGCCCCGGGACCGTACTCGGGCAGCGTCTCGCACAGTGCTCCGTTTGTCCCCATTCGACGCACCGGTCGACGGCATTTTCCCGCAGCGTGCCGGGCGCTGTGGCCAGGGCGCCGAACAGCGGCGGGCCCGGAGGGCGGGGCGGGCTTCGGCCGAGGGGCTTCAGAACACGCGAGGGAGGGGCGCGGGAGCGACCGCCTCGCGTCCTGGGCAGGTGATTCGGAAATCCCCTTGCACAATGGTCAAGAAGCGTTGACCATTGAGCTCATGCCTACCGATGATCTCCCCGAGACGTTCCACGTCACCACTGACGAACAGCTACGCGCCGTTTCCAATCTCACCCGCCACCGGATCATGGCCGTGCTCCGCTTCGAGCCCGCGACGATCACGCAGATCGCGGGACGAGTGGGCCTTGCGAAGGGGAGTTCCAGCTACCACGTACGGCTGCTGGAGCGGGCCGGCCTGGTGAAGGTGGTACGAACGCGGAAGGTCCGGGGGGTCACCGAGCGGTACTACGCAATGGCCGCGCGGGCGATCGTGCTGCCGGATCCGGGCGAGGGAGGGCCGGATGTGCTGATGCGGCATGCGGTGGCGGACCTGGAGGCAGCGCCTGCGAACGGCGAGCGGCACGTACGGATGGCGCATCTGCGGCTCACCGACGATCAGTTCGCGGAGCTCGGAGCGCGGTTGCAGGCACTGGCGGACGAGTACCGGGAGCTGTCCGATCCGTCACTGCCGGACGCGTCACTCGTCTTCGCACTGTTCCACCCCGCACCGGGCGAGCAGACCGAAGGGGACGCCAGGTGACCTCACACGTTCAGAACTTGCCGACCGGGTTCGGACGGCTGTGGACTGCGCAGACGGTGTCCTCGCTCGGTGACGGGGTGTCGCATGCCGCGCTGCCGCTGCTCGCGTTGACGTTGACACGGGACCCGATGGCGCTCGCCGTCGTCACGGCCGCCGGCACGCTGCCGTGGCTGCTCTTCGGAATACTCGGCGGTGCGCTGGTGGACCGCTGGAACCGTCGGCGCACGATGTGGGTCACGGACGCGGTGCGTGCGGTGCTGCTCGCGATACCGGCGGCAGCGGCCGCGCTCGACGTGCTGAGCATCGCGCTGCTCGCGGCCGTCGCCTTCCTGCTCGGCCTCGGCGGACTCTTCTTCGACACGGCAGCCTCGGCCTATCTGCCGGATCTGCTCGGCCGCGACCCGGTGCTCCTGGAGCGCGCCAACTCCCGCCTGCGTGGCGCCCAGACCGCCGCGTCCGGCTTCGCGGGGCCGCCCGCGGGCAGTGCCCTGCTCGCGCTCGGACGGGCGGTTCCGCTGCTCGCCGACGCGGTGTCGTTCGCGCTCTCCGCAGTGCTCGTACGGTCGCTGCCTGCCGGACCCGGGCCCGTACCGCAGGCCCGTGAGTCGCTGCTGCGGCAAGCGCGGGCCGGCGCATCGTACGTCTTCCGGGACCAGTTGCTGCTCGGGCTCGCGCTGCGTCCGGCGGTGGGGAACATCGCCTTCCTCGCCGTGGAGACCGTACTCGCCCTCTTCGCCCACGAGCGTCTCGGCATCGGCACCTTCGGCTTCGGCCTCCTCCTCACGGCGGAGGCCACCGGCGGTCTGCTCGGCGCGGGCATCGCCTCCTTCCTCGGCCGACGACTCGGCACCGGCACGGCACTGACCTGCACGGCCGCGGTCGAGGGACTCGCCGTCCTGGGCCTTGCCGCCGCCCCGAACCCGTACGTCGCCGGCCTCGCGCTCGCCGTCTGCGGCGCGGGCATGGGAGCCACGATGGTGCTCGGACCCTCCCTGCGACAGGCGATCGTCCCCGCCCACCTGATGGGCCGGGTCGCCTCCACCTCCCGCATGCTCGCCATGTGCGCCGCCCCGTTCGGCGCCTTCCTCGGCGGCTGGCTGGCCACCGCCTACGACGTACGCACCCCGCTCTACACCGCCGCCGGCCTCCTGCTCACCATGACCGCCGTCACGTCGACCATGACCAGCAACCTCCGGGTCGAGGCGGCGCTGCGTACCGCCGCCCCGGCCGCTGATCCAGAGCATCCGGAATCCCGGGATCACGTTCAGGAGGGCGCCGTCGAGAGCTCCGCGACGCCGCTGAGGCCGTGCTGAGCCCGACTCGGGCGTTCCTCGCCTCGTCTCGCGGCGTCAGGTGCCTGGCCTTTACGGGACGCGACGAGTGGCCCCGGCGGGCCGGGCACGCCGTCGTCGAACCTCGTCGTCCCCGGGGCCCCGGAAGAGGCACAGACCCCGACCGGGTCCGCCGGCCTTGTCGAACAGGTTGCGACCGGCTGCCGGACCGCGGACCGATGCCGCCACCGCCAAGCGTGCAGGAGCTCGCCAGGCTCCATGCTCTCGTGCCGCCTCGTCTCGCCTGGAGGTTCCCAATGCGATGGTGCGCAGGGGGCGTTGCGGGGAAGAATGGCCGTCATGACGTTCGAAGGCTCCTCCATCGACCCGGCCAAGCCCAGCATCGCCCGCGTCTACGACTATCTGCTCGGCGGCAAGGACAACTACGCCGTGGACCGTGAGATCGGCGACGTGTTCAAGCGCGACCTGCCCGGTTCTGTGGCCATCGCCTTCGCCAACCGCGCGGCCCTGACCCGGGCGGTCAGGGAGATCGCGACGACCACCGGTATTCGGCAGTTCATCGACCTGGGCAGTGGCCTGCCGACCGCGGACAACGTCCACCAGGTCGCGCAGCGGCACGCTCCCGAGTCCCGCGTCGTCTACGTCGACATCGACCTCCAAGTGCTGGTCCACGGTCGCGCACTGCTGGAGAACAACGACAGGACCCGCGTCGTCGCGGTCGATGTGCGCAATCCCGAAGCCGTCCGCACTCACCCCGACACCCTCGAACTCATCGACTTCTCTCGCCCCGTCGCCGTCATCCTCAGCGCCATCCTCCACCACGTCAACGACGACGAGGATCCGGCCGGCATCGTCCGGTACTGGCGTGACCACGTCCCCTCCGGAAGCTACTTCTTCATCAGCCACTTCCGTTCCGGCAACAACCCGGAGACCGTGGAGGCCGAGAAGGTCCTCCAGCAGACGTTCGGCCGCGGCCGGTGGCGCACGGACGCGGAAATCGCCTCCCTGCTGGACGGCCTGGAGATCCTCGACCCCGGGATCGTCCCCGCGTCCGAGTGGCGTCCCGACGAGATCGCCAACCCGTGGAGCAGCGGCGAGCGACGAGAACTCACGGTCTGGGAACACCTCATCGCCGCCGGACTGGCCCGGAAACCCTAGACGTGATCCCTGGCTGGCGATCGCCGGGAGGCTGGGCTCCTGACCGCCGGTCGGTCAGGGGGGCAAAGCGCCTCGGCGCCGACACCGGCACGTGAGCGCATGCTCGGGGGTCCCGCCGCCCCCTCCCCCCGTCCCCACCGCGACTCGGCGCGTCCTGCGGGCAGAACGCGTCCTCGTTCTCGCGGACCGGTCCACCGGACCGTGATCCCCGTGTCCCCCTCCCCCTCCCGCATCCGCCGGTCTGGCCGACCGCTGGGCCGTGGTGGGCCGTCGGGCAGGACCCGGCATGGTGCGCAGGTCGGGGATGCGGCGCAGGCCGCTGGCTACGGTGCTGTACCGAGCCGGCGCCACAAGGAGCGCCGAGTTGAGCAGCAGCACGGCGGAGGGCGGAAGTCGGGCTCGAGTGCTCGTCGTTGACGGGCTGTCAGGTGGCGCCCAGTGCGTGCAGGACGCCGGCTGCGCCGGGCCACGGTGTAGCCGGCGTCGGTCACGGCGCGGGATCGCCGGGGAGGATCGGGCCGGCCCGCTGAGGCGTCGCGCCGGCGTTGATCGCCTGGCCCAGGGCTGCGCACCGTGCGTCCGGTCCGGCGGAGGCGAGCGGGGGGTCCGGGGCGGCGGGGTCCGCGCCACGTCCGTTCGGCGTGGTCGAGTGGCACCGGGAACAGGTCGGTGATCGCGTCGGCGCACGGTGTCCGCCTCCTGCTGGAGCCGGTCGGCGATGTGCGGTCAGGCGCGAGGGTGGTGCTCCACAGCGGGCGGCCATGGCCGCGCCACCAACTCGACGGCCGGAATCAGATCGAGCCCGTCCGGCCGCAGTTGTTCGGTCGACGTCGCTCACGCGGGGTACAACCATGTGTTGACGTCACGAGTCTTCGTCGGTGATCACGTCGTGGTCGCACTGACGAGGAGACCATCATCACCGCCATACGAAAGACCCTGACAGCCACCGCAGTTGTGGGCGCCGTCCTGGCGGGCTCGGCCGCCTGCGGCACCGTGGAGCAGCTCACCGCCGGGAAGAAGCTCGACGAGGCCTTCGACAAGCTCGCCAAGGAGAAGACGATCTCCTTCGAGCTCGATCTCGACACGGACGCCCGGACTCTGAAGGCACTGGACGCCTCGATGGATCCGGAACCCGGTGAAGAGATGCCCACCGAGGCCGCAGAACTGCTCAGTGGCGCGAAGTTCAGTGTCACCGTGCAGTCGAAGAAGCCGATCGGGGAGTCCGGCGAGAAGGACTACGTCGGCATGGCGCTGAAGATCAGCACCAAGGACGGTGACCTCACCGAGTACCGGGTCCTCGGCGACTACACCTACATCCGCTCCGACGTGAACGCCCTCGGAAGGGCGATGGGCTTTCCCGTACCGTCGGTCAAGGACCTGCCTCCCGCAGCGAGCGGGCTCAAGAAGGTGCTCGATGGCCAGTGGGTGAAAATCAACACCAAGGAGATGGAGCAGACGGCCGCCGAGATGGGAGCGGAGCCCGGTGCGACGCCCGCGCCGGAGTCCACCCTCGACGCCAGGGCGCAAAAGCAGATGCTGGAGGCGCTGCGCAAGACCGTCGCCCGCGAGGTCGACTTCAAGACCGCCGCTGACAAGGACGGTTCGGAGCACATCATCGCCACCGCACCGTTCCGTACGCTGATCACGCAGTTCCTCGGCGAGATCCGTCCGCTCGCGAAGAGCTTGCCGCCGGGCATGGAGCTGCCCACGGACGAGGACCTCAAGGACGCCCCCAACGCCAAGGTCACAGCCGACTTCACCCTCAAGAACGGAGAGCTGACCGAGGTCTTTGTCGACCTCGCAAAGCTGGCTGAGAACGCGAAGGTCAAGAAGCTGGGTCTGGTGGTGCGGATGAGCGAGGGCCAGAAGCCCACGGCCCCGGCCGGCGCCACCGAGCTGAACATGGACGAGCTCCTGAGCGGGTTCGGGGCCGCGATGATGGATGACGAGGCCTTCCTCGAGGACGCGGCGTAGACACGCACGTCACGCCCCGGACGTCGATGACCGGGCCGTCGGGGGCCGGGCAGTGGAATCACTGCCCGGCAGGACCGGGCGGGCCCGGCCTGGTGTCGTCAGGGCGGCCAGGAAGGCAGGAGCGCGCCACTCGCCCACTTCTCTCACCGCAGAAGGGCGCGGATGGCTACGGTGGAGAAGGCCGGCGGCGTCGCCGCTCGGTCGGTGCGGTCGGTCCTGGTCGACGAGGAGGCACATGACGCGAGACCCGCTCCACCACTGGCTCGTACTGCTCGATGTCGAGGACCTCGGCTCCCGGCCCGACGCCGTCCGCTCAGAACTCCGTGCAGCGATGCACCGCATGGCCGGATCCGCTCTCACGTACGCCGGACTCGACCCCGGCCAATGCCCGACGCAGGACCGCGGGGACAGCCTGTTGATCCTGATCCCCGGCTCGGTTCCCCCGGTTCAGCTGTTACAGACGTTCGTTTCGAGCCTCGACATCGATCTGCGGACGCATCAGCAGATGCACAACGCCAGTCATCGCATGAGACTGCTGGTCGGGATCAGCTACGGACCCGTGGCGGTTGACGATCTGCGGTTCAGGGGAAGGGCCATCGAGGACCTGGCGGAGCTGGTGGACGCCGGGCCCGTCAGAGAGGTTCTCGCTCAAGCGAGCCGGTCACAGCTGGTGCTGGTGGTCCCGGACGACCTCTTCGGCTCGGTGGTGGTCCAGGGCCGCTCTCCCCGCATCGACCCTGCGGCCTACGCTCCCAGGGACTTCGTCACCAACCGGGGCCGCACGGTTCGGAGTTGGGTCGCGCTGCCCGGATACTCCAGGCCTCCGGAGCGCATCCTGGAGGAGACGGCGCAGGATACGGACGAGCGGCGTGCCACGGGCTCGATCGGCGTCAGCGACAACCACGGGTCGAGTCTCGTCGATCGGTCGCCGGACGGAGTCCACGCCCCCTCGGGCCACACCCCGCCCGGGCCGGAACACGATCCGGACGACGACTGGCCACGACAGACGCCGGAGCGATAGCACGTGGGAGACATAGCCAAAGGTGTGCTCACAGGCGGATGGGCGGTGCTGGTGGGATGGATCCTGCCGACCGCGCTGAACCTTGCCGTGTTCGCGTTCGCCGTCGCCCCGAGCCTGCACCGACCCGCGGTCCTCGTGCGTCAGTGGCCGACGTCCGGCGGCCACACCGCGGTTCTGTTGCTGGTGACGGCCGTCCTGCTCGGACTGGTCCTCAACGCTCTCCAGACTCCCCTCTATCGCTTCCTGGAGGGGTACGCGCTGTGGCCGACGGCCGCCTACGAACGAGGCTGCCGACGGCAGCGCGCCCGGCGGAGGAAGACGACCGATCGCCTCGCCGACCCCTCGCTCAGCTCGCCCATCAGGCGGGCCCTCCTCAGGGAGAGGCTCAGCCGCTACCCGGTGGCTGACCAGCAGATCACACCGACCCGGCTCGGGAACGCCATCCGCAGGTTCGAAGAGTACGGATACGACCGGTACCGGCTCGACACCCAGGTGCTGTGGAACGAACTGACGAGCGTCGTCCCGGAACCGACCGGCAAGCAGGTGGTGGCGGCTCGTACGAACGTCGACTTCTTCGTGGCCCTTCTCTACGGACATACCGCGGTGGCGCTCGCCGCGTACGCCTCGCTGAGCAGTGCTCAAGCTGATCGTCCGGTGCTCGTTCTGTCGGGCACCTGTCTGCTCGCGCTCACGCCTGTCTGGTACCACGCGGCGGTGGCCGCCACCGATGAGTGGGCCGCAGCCGTGCGGGCTCTGGTCAACCTGGGACGCAAACCTCTGGCCGACGGACTCGGTCTCGCCCTCCCGAAGCACCTGGAGGACGAACGCCGCATGTGGCAACTGGTCACCCGAATGTCCAAGCGCCCCTATGCGCCCGCCGCCGACGAGGCGTTCGAGCCCTACCGGCTCGATCACACGCGGCCGGCGGGCGGACCCCTGGCTCCCGGCTCCTGACGCCGCTTCATGAGCCGACGTCCGGGCGTCGGTCAGGACACGCGTGCAATGAAGGGCAGTCACCCGACCGGCGCAGTCCGGTCCGCCGGCGGCCTGTGGGCGACTCCCCGCACGCCGGCACCCGTACTGACGGGTCTCGTCCTCGACCATGCGCTTGGGGAGCCAGGGCTCGGATGACAACGCATCGGACCGCTGCCCGTGATGACGGAGCGACGCGCACGACGTCCGTCTTCGCCGCCGCCGTCCCGGACGGGCGTGGGCCGGTGGTCCACCGTCTGAGCGGTGCCTCGACGCCTGTACGACGGCCGTCATCCTGCTGCGCCGACCGCGACCCGGCCTGCTGCGCGCCCTGTGCGAAGCCGACCCCGACCGTGTACCGCTGACTGACACTCCGGCGGAGTACGACCGGGCTGCGACAGCCGGTCCGGCTACCTCCACAAGCACGGTGGGCCAGACATCCGCACCTGGGCGGACAGGACCTGTGACGGCCGTACGCACGTAGGGTGCCCGGATGGTGTTCCATCGGCTCGAGGTCAGTGCGGTGCCGGCGGGGACCCGCTGGGCGGCCCAGTTGCGGTTCCGGATCGACGGCGAGGAAGTGGTGGCAGGGGCGGTCGGAGAGGGAGGCCGCGGGCCGTTTGCGGAGGAGTCGCTGCCCGCCCACGGTCGCGGTCCCCTCTGGGCGACCGGCGAGGGGCGACGTGTGGTGCTGGGCGAGCCTGAGTGCACGGGCGGATGCTGTGGCTACCTGTCCGTGTTCGTGCAGCGGCACGGCCGGATCGTGGAGTGGTCCGACTGGCAGGTGCCCATGGACGGGGTGCGGCCCCCAGCGTTCTCTTTCGACGCCGATCAGTACGACGCCGAACTGACCCGAGCACTGACAGACCTGCGGTGGCAGGTCCATGGAGCGCGTCCGAAGGCGTAGGGGGTTCCCTCATGCTTCGGCCGGTCCGACACGGAACGCTGATCCGGGCAACCGGCTGCCGTGGCGGCCAACCGAACACAGAAGGACACCCATGAGACGTCTCTCCCTCACCCGCAACGCTGAGCGCGCAGTGCTCACGTCGGGAATCGTCGCGGCGCTGCTGTCAGGCGGCGTCGCGCATGCCACGGATGCCGAGCCGGGGCTCGCGGGCACGGCACCGGTCAGCAACTCCGCCAGCGGGCCGTCGATCTCGGCAGACGGCCGCTACGTGGCTTTCGCTTCGCTGGCAAGAGATCTGGTCCCCGGCGACACCAACCGAGCGGACGACGTGTTCGTGCGCGACCGGCGCACCGGCGTCGTCACCAGGGTCAGCGTCGACTCCGCCGGCGGCCAGGCCAACAACGTGAGCCGGAATCCGTCGATCTCCGCCGACGGCCGCTACGTCGCGTTCGAGTCCGCCGCCACGAACCTGGTGGCCGGCGACACCAACCGCTACCGCGACGTCTTCGTCCACGACCTCCAGACCGGTGAGACGACCAGGGTCAGCGTCGGCAGGCAGGGCGAGCAGAGCGACAGTGAGAGTTTCCATCCGTCGATCTCCGCCGACGGCCGGTTCGTCGCCTTCGACTCCCCCGCGTCGAACCTGGTGGCCGGCGACACCAACGACATCCACGACGTCTTCGTGCGCGACCGCCAGAGCGGTGAGACGACGAGGGTCAGCGTCGATTCCAACGGCCGGCAGGGTGACGACATCAGCCAGGTGCCGTCGATCTCGGCGGACGGGCGCTACATAGCCTTCTCCTCCTCGGCGAGGACGCTGTCCCTGTTCCCCGACAACAACCGCGCGGACGACGTGTTCGTGCACGATCAGCTGACCGGGTACACCGACCGGATCAGCGTCGGTCCCGACGGCACCGAAGGCAATTCCGCCAGTCGCACGGCGACCGTCTCGGCCGACGGCCGCTACGTCGCGTTCGAATCCACGGCGTCGAACCTGGTGGCCGGCGACACCGGCGGTCCGACCGACACCGACCTCTTCCTGTACGACCGGGTCACCCGGACGACGACACAGGTGAACCTTGGCCCCGGCGGCCTGAGTGACAGCAGAACCCCCGGCCAGGAGCGGACGACGCTCTCCGCCGACGGCCGCTACATCGCGTTCGTGTCCGGCGAGGACAAGCTGGTGACCGGCGACACCAACTCGACCTGGGACGTGTTCGTGCGCGACCGGGTGACCGCCACCACGACCAGGGTCAGCCTCGCGGATGACGGCTCGCAGAGCGACGGCTACAGCTACAGCCCCTCGATCTCGGCCGACGGCCACCACGTCGCTTTCACGACCAGCGCGACGAACCTGGGCGGTGACGGCACCAGCCGGCAGTTCAACCTGTACGTACGCGACCTCGGCAACTGAGTGGTAGCCGCCGTGGCGTCGTCAGTCACGTGCCGCGGCGGCCCACACGCCGGCCAGAGCGGTACGGCCTGAGACGCCGACTTTGGTGTAGACCCGGCCCAGGTGGACTTCGACGGTCTTGGCACTCAGATGCAACCGGAGCCCGACGTCCCTGTTGGTCAGGCCGTCCGAGACGAGGTTGACGATCTCGACCTCACGGGCGGTCAGGTCGAATCGCTCGGCGCCGCTTTCGGGCCGGGGGCCGCGCGCGTTCAGGCGCCGCTCCTCGCGCGCGACCTGCGGCAGGAACAGGTCCGCGTCACACCGGGTGAACAACGCGCGGGCGGACGCAAGGTGTGCACGGGCCTGGTCGATCGCCCCGATGCCGCCGAACGCCGTCGCGGCGAGCAGGTGTGCCCGCCCGGCTTCCACGGCCACCCCGATCCGGCCGAACGTGGCGGCGGCGGCGATGGCATGCGATGCCGCTGCCGCCGGGTCCGTCGGCAGCGTGGCGATCGCTCGGGCCTGCTGTGCCATCGCGGTGCGCAGCGGAAGCTCGAGCTGACCGGCCGCGTCCTGGGCCCGGTCGGCCCATGCCGTGGCTGCGGCGACCCGGCCGGCCGCGATCTCCGCCTCCGTGAGCATCAGGTACACCAACGGCCTGGTGCGCAGGCCCACCGCGGGTAGCTCGGCCCCACCGCCATGGGTGAGCAGCAGCTCGATGCAAGCGTGCGGATCACCCGAGTGCAACATGGCCTGCGCGAGCATCGCCTCGGCCTGGCCACTGCGCCAGGAGCTCATGGCCGTCGCATGGTCGTCGACGGCGATGGCCTCCTTCCCCAGACGGATCGCCTCGGTCAGGTCGCCGCGCCAGGTGGTGATCCAGCAACCGAAGGTCAACGCCATGACGCGCAGTTCCTCGCTGCCGGTCAGTTCCGCCGACTCCAGGCTGTCCTCGAAGCAGGTGGCCGCCGCCGTCAGTTCGCCGAGGTAGGCATGCACCATGCCACGGATCGCGGTCAGCAACGCGATCTTGTGGGACTGTCTGCTCGCGCGGGCCAGGTGCAGGCCACGGCTCATGTGCCGGCTCGCCGCGGTGAGCCGGTCGGCGGAGATCTCCGACCAGCTCAGCCAGAACGCCGCATCGATGTCACGGACCAGGTCGCTGTCGGGCAGCGCGTCGATGAGTGCGGCCGCCTCGTCCAGCCGGTCCGCCCGCCGGTCGATGAGTGTTGCGGCCGACAAGGCCGTCGCCAGCAGCATCGGGTCCCCGACCTCCCGCGCGGCGGCGATGGCCTCGGCCACCCGGTCCTGTCCGTGCTCACGCGCGACACTTTCACCGGCAACGAGCGCGACGAGCAGGACGGCCGCCGAGTGGGGGTCGACACCTTCGACGCGTTTCCACTCGCTGTGCAGCATCGCCCTGGCCTCGGTGTAGCGCCCGAGAATCTGTTCCACCGTCGCACAGGCCCGCGCTGTCTGCGCCCGGATCCCGGTGAGTTCGGCAGGCAGGAGCCGCAGCACCTCGTGCATGGTTTCCCTGGCCTGCCGCAGATCGCCCGTGGCGCCGAGTGCGTGGGCCAGCCGGCCGAGCAGGATCAGACGCTGCGGCGTGGCCGACTCCGCGTCGGGAAGCAACCGAATGGCGGCCCGCAGGAAGTGCCCGGCGGTCGTCGGCGTGGTGTGCATCGTCGCCTCGGCTGCCTCGGTGAGCGCCGCGACCGCCTCGAGGTCACCGCGGACGGCGGATCGCTCCACGTGCCGGGCGAATTCGGCGGGCGGCGCACCCCGGCTGCGGAGTGCCGACGCGGCCCGGCCGTGTGCCTGAAGCCGCCAGCCAGGGCCGGAGTCCTGGTAGGCGATGCTGCGTACCAGCGGATGCCGGTACCGGAACCGGCCGGTCGCGCCGTCCAGCCGCACCAGGTCACGTTCGGCGAGGCGGTCGAGCGCGGCGAGCACGGACGAGGCGTCGACTGCCGCCGTTTCAGCGAGCGATGCGGCCTCGAAGTCGTCACCCACGACTGCGGCCGCGTGTGCGACGACCCGCTCCTGCGGGGTCAACGCGGCCAACTCGGCGGCGAGCACCGCGTGGACCGTCACCGGGAGCGCCCCGTCGGGGTGGAGCGCCGCATCACCGACGGCGATACCCCGCTCACCGGCCCGCACCAGGGCTTCCAGGTAGAACGGGTTTCCGCCACTCGCCTGGTAAAGCTCCTCCCGCCGCGAACGGCCCAGCCGTTCCGGCATGAGGTGACCGGCGTCGGCTTGGCTCAGCGGTGCGAGTTCCAGCAGTTCGGCCACGCCGTCGGCTGCCGCGCGGGACAGCGCGTGCCAGAGCCGCAGCGACGTCTGCCTGGGCCTTCCCGCCAACGCCAGGACGAGCCGCGCCTGGGGCGGGTGGCGCAAAAGGTGGTCGAGCAGCTCGACCGAGCCTTCGTCCGCCCAGTGCAGATCGTCGAAGACGAGCACCAGCCCGGACGGCTCGGCGAGCAGCTCCAGCAACGCCCGTACTGCCCGGTGCAGCCGGTACCGCTCCGCGTCGACCAGGTCGGGCGGGCCGGCGGCGGGAAGCGCCGGGAACATGGTCGCCAGAAGTGCGAGCTGCTGTGGACCGAGGGCGGCGAGACGTGCAGGGCCCAGCTCGGCGAGCTGATCGTCGATCGCGTTGACGAACACACCGAACGGGAGGTGGGACTCGAACTCCGCCGCGCGTGCGCTGAGGACCGTCCGTCCTTCCGCGTCCGCGAGCTTCCCCAGCTCCGTCAGCAGCCGGCTCTTTCCGATCCCCGGTTCACCGGTGACCGCGACGCACCATGTGCCACTTTCGCCCGCCAGCACCCCGCGCAGGATCGCAACTTCTCGCGCCCGGCCGCGCAATCCGCCGACGGGCTTCCCTCTGACTCCGTCAATCATGCTTCCGTCGACTCACTTTCCGTCCGCGACCAGGTGATGGTATCGACGCGCACGCGCCTTCGGCAGGCGGCCCGGTCGATCACCTCGGTCCGTCGGACGGATGACGTGCCGTCAGCAGCGTGCGGGTGCCGTGATCACGGCGCCTGTCGCCATGCTTACGGAGTTCGCGACCGACGTCGGGCGGGCGTGAGCGCAGCCGTGCCAGGTTCGATACGTCCGGTCCCCGTCCCTGGTGACATGCCTACGTGCGGTCCGCGCCGAGTTCTCGTGGGGTCGGCTCCGCCGTTTCCACGACCCAGTTGGGTTCACCGCGTTTGACTGCCGCGAGGTCGGAGCCGACCGAATGGAGCCCGATGGCGTACATGCCGTCGTCCTCCGTCTCGCCCGGTGCCCAGGAGCTGTAGGCGAGGCACGCGTTCTTCGCCATCTGATGCGCGGTCGCCGCGAACTGCGGAGGGATCCGGTACGGGACAGCCCCGGGCGCCGTCGGACCCTGTTGGCGGCGCACCGCCCATCGGCAGTCCCCGAACCGCACGGGATCGGCCAGGTGAAGCTGCCGCAGCGCTGTACCGAGAGCGGAATGGCACGGATCCGTGTCCCCCCACCACATCGTGCACAGCCCGGCGTCCGGGTACAGATCGGCGTACCGGGTGATCAGTTCCCGCGCTCTGGGGACGTCGATTTTCGGCTGCCGCCAGTTCAGTTCCAGATGCAGATTCTCGGGGACGATGCCGAGCGGGCCGCAGGCGGCCTTCAGCTCCCTGTCCCGGGCCTTGGCGAAGGCCTTCGGACTCATGGGGGTGAGGTGGCCGTAGCCCTCGCGTTCCGGATAGTGGCGGCCCCAGTATCTGTTGGACGCGTCGCCGTTCAACACGCGCCGGATCCTTGAGGCGGATCCGTCGGTGGCGAGGACGACATGGACCTGCCGCCCGGCGAGCGCATGATGCGTCAGGATCTTCCACGCCCACAGCAGGCCGTCGTCCTGGTGGGGCTCGAACCAGATGAACGGGCGACCGGTCGGGGAAACGGGATCGACAGGGGGGAACGAAGCCGCGGGCTGCACTCCGCCCGCAGGTTCGTCGTGCGCCTGCTCGCGACTCGTTGTGGCGGCCACCCAGGCGGCTGCGGGCGCGGCACTCGCACCGAGCCCGACAGCGGCAGCCGTGCGAAAGACCGACCGCCGGGACACCCCGGTCTTCTCGTCCATGAAGTCAACACCCTTTCCTGTGACGCGCGTTAGGAGGGCGTTTCACGTGACGCGGTTGGGTGCCGGACGGATCATGTGATGAAGATGACCCACTGGCGCGATGCGGAGTCGCGGGATGGTGCGTAGCGGATCTGGTGCAGCGGCATGCGCGGGTTCTCTCCGGGCCTGCCCGTCCGGGCGGATGCCGACCGCGTGTACCCGCACCCCGCCGGGCCGTTGACCGCTGCCAACGCCTCGCCCGTGTCACCGGCCCGCCTCGCCCGGCTCACCGACCGGGCCGAACTCTCCGCGTCCGCACTCCTGACCATCGCCGTCGAGCCGGCCCCGCCGAACTCACCCGCGGCGCCACGGAACCCGGCCCGCTGATGCCGCCTCAGCTCCGGCCGAGGCTCCGACCCCGACCCCGACCCTGCCCCGGAGCCGGAGCCCAGGCCCGGGAACTCCTCGCCCGGTGCTGGGCGGCTCTGCGCGACCGGGACGGCGGAGAAGCCCCTCCCGCCCTCTTCCGTCTGTACGCCGACACCGCCCGAGGGACGGCGGACCGGGCCGTGGGCTGACGCCGCGGCAGACCCCTCAGTAGGGGAAGTACCCGGCGCCCGCACCCGGCATCGCCGGCTGGAGGGCGGGCGCGTAGCCGTGCGGAGCGCCGTACGCCGCGTAGTGCGAGGGCGGCCCACCCGGCCCGTCGCTCATGCGGTCGTCGTCCTGCTCGGACTCGATGTCCTCGATGGCCTGGCGCAGCTTGGCCCGTACCGTGTGGTGCAGGTAGGTGAACTCGAGCTCCGTGATGGTGCCGCGCTGACCGTCCATGATCTGCCGGTGGATCTCCCACGGGTTGGGCGCGTCCAGTTCGCCCCGTGGGACGAGCGAGATCCGGTAGCTGATGTACTGCGCCGCGTTCCACGGGCTGTCGGGAAGTGTCGGATGGGGGACGGGCGTGACGAGGGCCCGGACGCGGAGCTGGATCGAGTAGCCCATGGTGCGAAGCCGTCCGACGAACGGGCGCAGCGCGGTCTCCATGGCGAGCTGTTCGGTGTTGACCGCGTTGGTCCCGATCACCAGGTTGGCCGGGATGTCCGGGCCGCCGTCGCCGTCTCCGACCAGGTGGCACCACTCGTGCGAGGCGAGGCGCTCACCGGTGGATCCCCCTCGACCCTGGTTGCCCATCAGCTCGTTGGCCTGCCGGTTCCCCATGGCGCGGGCCGGGTCGCGACGCGCGGTGCGGCGGTCCACCTGATGCGGCGCAGAAAGCCCCTGGAACGCCTGCTGCTCGTAGCCCGTCACCGCGGACCCGGCGGCGACGGTGTTGTCGAACCGTTCCGCGCTGAGGTACCTGCGGTCGTCCTTCTGTGTGCCGTCCCTGCGCTGGAAGTGCGGGTCGACGGAGCTCGGCGAGACGTAGAAGACGAAGGGCTGGTCGGGGGCGGTCGGCAGAGGCGAGAAGTCGGCCACGTCGTCCCGGCTGAGACGGTCCTGGTCGGACAGACCCCGGTCCGCGGCCTGTGCCTCGGCCTCGGTGGCTTCCCTGCGGTCGTGCAGATTCCAGTACTGCGGGTTGGGCGCCCAGCGCTCCGCGAAGCGATACGTACGGCCCGCCGACGCGCCGCCCTGCCGCATCTTCAGCGTCCGCCGCAGGATGCGGAACGGCAGGGCCGGGTCGATGAGGAGTTCGCTGGTCCGGCCCTGCGGGTCGTTGACCATCTCCACGCGGTAGATGAAGTCTCCCGACTGGTACTTCATCGCCCACGCGTCGCGCGGACCGGGGGCGCGGTGGGCCACGCTCGGCAGGGGCGAGTCCTCCATCCGCAGGACCTCGACGAAGCCCGGGCCGGACCTCGTGTAGGCGTTCGCGGGCTGGGGCGGCAGGCTGCCGTCCCGGCCGAACGTCTCGGCCGGGACATACAGGGCGGGCAGGTACTGCATCTGTTCACACTGCTGGCTCGCCAGTTGGGCCCCGCGGTCGTTTGCTCCGACGCGCCGGGCACGGCTGCCGGAGCCGCTGCCGTTCCACATGCGCTGCGCCACCACGGCGCCACCTGCCGCTGCGTGGCCGTGGCCCGCGTGCCCCTCCGGACCCGCGTGCGCGGGCGCGGCGTGTTCCGCCGGGAGACTCAGCGCGCGCCCGGCGTTGGCTTCGGCCTCCCTCTCGAAGCGGTCGGACGGGTCGGAGACGCTGAGTCCGTCCCCGTGGTCAGTGCCCGCCACCGGTCCGCGGCGCTGCTGGATGACGTGGGTCAGCTCATGGGCGAGCGTGTGCCGGTCCCCGGCGCCCGCGCCCAGGACGATGTGACTGCCCGAGGTGTAGGCCCGGGCGCCGATCTCGTCCGCCGACCGCTGGGCCGTGGAACCGGTATGCAGGCGCACGTCCGAGAAGTCGGCCCCCAGCCGTGTCTCCATGTCGGCACGCGTTTCGGCGTCCAGCGGCCGCCCCGCTCCCGCCAGCACCTCGTGCACCGCGGAGCGCTGCACCGCGGTCTTCGCGGCGGGCCCATGCGCCACGTCCGAGGACGAGGCGAGGGCTTCGTGCTCGTGCTCGTCCTTCAGCGTCCGCGCCACGGCGGTGTTGCCCGCCAACCGCTGCAACGTCAGTGCCTGCTGCGGCGACATGACGGAGAGCCTTCCCGGCAGCAACGTCGGAGAGCCGGCGGCTCGGCGGACACGCTCCTGGCCGCGTTCCCGGTCGGCCTCATGTCGCTGTGCGCGCACGGTCTCCCCTTCTCCTCACGGGCTGACATCCTGGCGTCCTCACGAGAACGACGAACTCTCCACCCTTCCGCACGCGCACTCCGTTGCCCATGCCCGCAAGGGCACATCTGAGGGCAACGTCGGCCCTCTCACAGCCGAGAGGGAACCGTGCGTCGGCCTCGAAGCAGGTCCAGGTCGAGGAGAAGCCCAGTGGCGTGCCCCGCCGGGATGAGCCACGGGAAGCCTGTGGCGCCGTCCGGGCGTGGCCTGCTTGACCGGCCGGGCCCTCGCTTGCAGAGTCGGGATGTGGCACCGCCGCAGCGCCGCCTCACTCTGCCGACCGGTCCGCCCGTCCGCACGGCGGCCCGAAGGCTCTGACATCCAGGAGTGGCTGAGCCGATGGTCCTCGACCTTGTTGTGATCGGTGCGGCCATCTCCCTGGGGCCTTTGCACAACAGCGCGTTCATCCTGTTGCTCTCCTCGCGGCGCGGGGTCCGCCAGGGCCTCGCGTTCCTGTTGTCGTGGCTGGCCAACATGGTCGCGGTGATCGCCTGTGTGGTGCTGCTGACGGGCGGTCAGCCCCCCGCCCGTCACAGCGCGCCCTCGACTGCCGTGGTCGGCGTGAAACTCGCGATCGGCCTGGCGCTGGTGCTGTACGGCGCACACCGGCACCGCCGACCGCCCCGCCCGCACGGCCCGCCACGCTGGGCCGCCCGGATCGACAACGCCACCCCGGCCGCGGCAGCCGGTCTGGCATGGCTGCTGCAACCATGGGCACTGGTCGGCGCGGGCGCAGCGAGCGCCGTCGACGCGAAACTCTCCACCCTCGGCGACTGGCTCGCACTGACCGGCTACTGTCTGCTGGCCACTCTCAGCCTCATCGTCATGGAGATGTACACGGTGTGGGCCCCCGCGGCCGCGAACGCCCGGTTGGAGGCACTGCGAAGCCGGCTGGAACAGCACCAGGAGCAGCTGGTCGTCACGCTCTCCCTGCTCCTCGGCCTGTGGCTGGCAGCCCGGAGCATCGCCCAGCTGGTCACCTGACGGGGACGGCCCCGGCACCACCGGCATCCCGGCCTACCGCCCAGAAGGGCTTGGGTCGGCTGACCGCCTTGAGCGCGGGAGTCGTGGCAGCGGCTTGCGGGCAGCCGCTGCTACGCGCCGGGCCGGCAGTGGCTGCCGACGTGCATCGCCTTGGCCACCGGAGTGCGCCCCGAACGCGCCGCGTGCAACCAGGCGGCACGGGGACGGCAGTCCGGGCAGCACCGATCCGGGGTTCGAGTGCGTCAGTAGCCGGTGCCGCGCTTGACCTGGGTCCGCTCGTTGCCGTGGGCCGCACCCTTGTCGTCCAGTGTGCGGCACGCGTCGGCGATGTCCTGGCTCAGGCGATCGATCTGCTCGCGGCTCAGAGTCTCCTTGACCAGGGCACGGAGGATCTTCACCCGCTCCGCGTTGGGCGGGAGCGTGTATGCCGGTACCATCCAGCCCCGCTCGGCCGAGAGTTGCCAGGCGATGTCGGACTCGTCGTAGGCGTGGGTGCCGGCAAGGCGGAAGGCGACCAGCGGCAACTGCTCGAGGTCGGACCCGATCACTTCGAAGCGGCCGCTGCTGCGCAGGTTGTCCGCGAGGGCGTGAGCGTTCTCCTGCATCATCTTCATGACGTAGGTGTAGCCCTGACGGCCGAGCCGCACGAAGTTGTAGTACTGCGCGAGCACCATCGACGCACCGGTGGAGAAGTTCAGCGTGAACGTCGCATCGGTCTTGCCCAGGTAGTTCTCGTAGAACACGAGGTCCTCGGCGAGGTCCGACTCCTCGCGGAAGACCAGCCATCCGATGCCGGGGTAGACCAGGCCGTACTTGTGTCCCGAGACGTTGATGGAACGCACCTGCTCGAGCCGGAAGTCCCATTTCGAGTCCGGGTAGAGGAAAGGCCACACGAACGCCCCGCTGGCGCCGTCGACATGGATAGGGATGTCGAGATCCCGCTCTTTGCGGACGTCCCTCAGGAGCTTGTCGATCCCTACGACATCGTCTTTGTGGCCGGTGAACGTGGTACCGAGAACGGCGACGACGCCGATCGTGTTCTCGTCGAGGTGGGGCTCCACGTCCTCCGGGCCGATCGTGTACTTGTCCTCGGCAAGCGGCACGATCCGCGGCTCGACGTCGAAGTAGCGGCAGAACTTCTCCCACACGACGTGGACGTCTCCCCCGAACACCAGGTTGGGCCGGTCGATCGACAGACCGGCCGCCTGGCGGCGCTGGCGCCACTTCCACTTGAGCGACAGCGCGCCGAGCATGATCGCCTCGGACGAGCCCTGCGTCCGGCATCCGGTCGTCCTGCCGGGCGCGTGGAAGAGGTCGGCGAGCATGCGCACGCAACGCTGCTCGATCTCGGCGGAAATGGGGTACTCCGCATGGTCGATGAAATTGCGGTGCAGGTTCTCGGCGATCAGCCGCTGCGCCTGCGGCTCCATCCACGTGGTGACGAACGTGGCGAGGTTGCGCTGTGGGTCGCCCTCCATGGCGAGATCCACATCCACGAGCCTCATCGCGTCCGTTGCGTCCATCCCCTTCTCGGGGAAGGAATCCGAGGGAGCGGGCACGGTCAAGAACCGGTTACCGAAGAGATCCGCATCGTCACGCTTGGTCATGCGGTGATTCAAACAGCACCGCGGTCCGCCGCGGGCGAGGGACACACCATGAGCCCACCGTCCGCCCGGTCACGCACGGGATCCTGAACACGAGGCCGGTCTGTGTTCGGGTGCCGGACGATGACGCCGGCCGGACCCTGGAGGAGACCCGTCGAGGCCGTCGCCTGTGCCGGACGGATCCGCCGCCACACCATGCGGCCTGGCGTACTCAGGCGTCATCGGCCTTTTCCAGCGCTGCGAGGCACCTCTCAGCCTTGCGAGGACGGCGGTCCGACCGAGGGAACGGCCCTCGGCCACTTCGGCGTTCAGGTGGCCTCTGTGTCACTTCGACCGGATCAGGTGAGCTTGCACGCCGTAGTGGTCGGACAGGTAGGCCTGGCGGCCGTCGGCCAGTGTCACCTTGTCCTGGAACACCAGGTCGGCGCCGCCGGTCAGCGTCTCCCCGGCTGCGGCCCGGACCAGTACGTGGTCCAACGCCGGTGGCGACGGCCATCGAGGTGTGGGCCGGTAGGTCGGACGTGTGTCGTCGGCAAGGATGTCGCGCAGCCCCGTCGTGGCGACGAAGTGGGCGAGTGCCGCCGAGTCGCGCGGGACGTTCAGGTCACCGGCCACGGCGATGGGCAGGGACGGTTCGACGGCCGCGATCAGCCCGGCGATCCGGGCCAGTTCGGCACCTGCGATCCGGGTGTACCGATTCGTGGGGGACCAGTCGTCGTCGCGGTTGGCCGACAGGTGGGTGTTCACGACCACCAGTTCACCGTCCGGGGTGGCGACGGACGCCAGCTGGGCGCCCTTGCGCATGAGGAGCTCGCCGCGCACCGGGCCTGTCATCGGATACCGAACGAACCGCCACCGGCTGATCGGCCACCGGGACAGCAGCACCAGGCCGCCCTTGAGCAGGACCGTGCCCGAGTATGCGCAGTGCCGGTATGCGGGGGCGGCGCGACGGATCAGCCGGGCGTTGCGGCGGAACATGACCTCTTGCAGGCAGACGATGTCGTAGTCGGCCCGGTCGAGCGCCGCGCCGAGGGCGCGCAGCCGAGCCGGGACATCGCCGGTGAAGAGGGTGTTCATGGTCAACAGCCGCAGGGCCTTCACGGACTTGTCACCTTCCGTCCGGTGGCCCCTCGGGCCGTGCAGGGAGCCGCGCACGGTGTTGATCATACTGTCGCCCATGCCGCGGAAGGGCCCGACCGCGCCTTCTCCGCCTCAGCACACTCACCCGGCCTGGCTTGATGGGTGGGCCGGGCGCACCGCCCTGTCTAGAGCGGCGTGGACGGCCCTGGCACGAAGGGCTCCCCGTGCCCCGGAACGATCACGGCGGGGCCGAGGGCGAGAACCCGCTCCCTGGTGGCTCGCAGTCGCTCGCGGTCGTCGGCGAAGGGGTCGTCGGCCGGGCCGTCCGCGCCCCACCACAGGTGGGTGAGGACGACCAGGCCCTGGTCGGTCGTGACGAGGGTGCTGATGTCCTCGGCCGTGTGCCCGGGGGTCTTCCGCAGGGTGATGGACGGTGAGAGCGCGTAGCCTTCGGCGTCGCGGTCCTCCCATACGTCGTCCTGGTAGATCGCCATGTGGTCGTGGAAGCGTGTCGGGTAAGGGTGAACCGACGGGGGTCAGTCGTCGGCGAGCAGGTGGCGGAAGCCGGTGAGCATGGCCTTCAGGCCGAGATCGAAGGAGTGCTCCGCGCGCGTGTGGTCGGTGGGGGTCTGATCGAGTACGGCGCTGAGGTGCGGGGCTGTGTCGCGGATGACGTCGGAGACCATGACCGGGGGCGAGACCAGGTCGAGGGCGGAGCCGAGTATGAAGTTCTCCAGCGCGTTGATCAGCGGCATGACCTGGGCTTCGGCGAATCCCGCCGCGAGCAGCAGTTCGGCGACCTTCTCGTACATGGCGTGCATGAAGGGCTCGGCGAGCGGGGCCACGGCGAGCAGCGACACCGCGCCGGGATGGGCGGCGAAGGCGGCGAGGTAGGAGCGGGCCCAGTCCTCCAGAGCCTGCTCCCAGGGCTGGGACCAGTCCTGGTCGGCGCCTTTGGTCGTGAGGGCCAGTTCCTCGCGCATGAGGGAGATGATCTCGGCGCGGCCCGAGACATGGTGGTAGAGGGCGGATGGAGCCACGCCGAGGGCCCGGGCGAGAGCGGGGATGGTGAGCGTGCCCTTCTCGTCGGCCAGGCGCAGTGCGGCGGCGCCGATGCGCCGCCGGTCCAGCAGGGGCGTGCGGGGTCGTGGCACGGGGTGGTTCCTCGTCTCCTGTGTCCAGAGGCGGACCCGCTCGGGGCGCCGTGACCCAGACTTTACCGAATACCTTTCAGTAAAACTCTTCCGCACCGTCGGGGTGACGCCTACATTACCGGAAACCGAACGCCTTTCAGTTTACGTGTTCGGGCGTCAGAACCAGGTCGGGAAGGGCACCGCCACGCCATGCACGCAGACACCGTCTTCACCGGGGGAACCATCCGGACGGGAGACACGGACGTTCCCGTCCACGATGCCCTCGCCGTCACCGACGGCCGGATCAGCGCACTGGGACCGGAGGCCTCGGCCGCGCGCGGTCCCCGTACGACCGTGGTCGACCTGGCGGGCGGGACACTGCTCCCCGCTTTCGGTGACGGTCATGCCCACCCGGTGCTCGGCGGGCTCGGACTGCGCGGTGTGCCCGTCCGGGAGTGCGCGTCCGTCGAGGACATCGTCGAGGCCGTAAAGCGCTGGGCCGATCTGCACCCCGAGGCGGAGTGGATCACCGGCGACGGCTTCGACCCCTGGCTGGCGCCGGACGGGCTGTTCGACGCAAGGTGGCTGGATGCCGCCGTACCCGACCGCCCGGTGCTGCTGCGTACCTCCGACCACCACACGGCCTGGGTGAACGGCGAGGCCCTGCGGCGCGCCGGCTACACCGCCGCCACGCCGGATCCCGCAGGCGGTCGGATCGTCCGCCGGGACGGCGGCGAGGAGCCCCTGGGCACGCTGCGCGAGTTCGGCGCCCTGAACCCCGTCCTCGCCCTCGTTCCGACGCCGTCCCACACGGAGCACGTGGACGCCCTTCGTGAGGCGACCACCCGGTTCGCCGCCGCCGGGGTGACCTGGGTGCAGGACGCCCTGGTCACGCCCGACCTCGCCGACGTCTGGGTCACCGCCGCGACCACCGGGCCGGGCCTGCCGGTCCGCGCCGACCTCTGCTTCCTGCTGGAGCCCGACGGCTGGCGGGAGCGGATCGCCCGCTTCGCGGCCGACCGCGAACGGGTGGAGAGCGCAGCGCCGGGGCTGATCACGGTGCGGAGTGTGAAGTTCTTCGCTGACGGAGTGATCGAGGCGGGCACCGCCGCCCTGCTGGAGCCGTACACCGACTGTCCGCACTCACACGGGATGGCCACCTGGACGCCCGCCGAGCTCGCCGAGGCCGTCACCGCCGTGGACGCGCTCGGATTCCGGCCGCACATCCATGCCATCGGCGACGGCGCCGTACGCGCCGCCCTCGACGCCGTCGAGACCGCTGACCGTGCCAACGGCCCACGCGACCGGCGCCCTGTCGTCGCCCACGCCGAGCTGATCGACCCCGTCGATCTTCCCCGCTTCAAGGCTCTCGGCGTGATCGCCAACCTCCAGCCGCTGTGGGCGCAGTGCGATCCCCTGATGACCGAACTGATCCTTCCGAGGATCGGCGCGGAGCGCGGCCGACGGCAGTACCAGATCGCTTCTCTGCTCGCCTCCGGCACTCGCGTCGCCTTCGGCAGCGACTGGCCGGTCACGGCCCACGAACCACTGCGGGGCATCGCCACCGCAGTCACCCGCCAGACGCCCGGGGGAACTCCCGAGGGCGGCTGGCTCCCCGAAGAGCGGATCGACACCGCGACCGCTCTTGCCGCCTACTCCGCGGGCTGCGCCCACCAGGCGTTCGAGGAGAAGGACTGGGGCGCCCTGCGCCCCGGGATGCGCGCCGACCTGGTGCATCTCGCCGCCGACCCGGTCACCACCACACCGGCCGATCTCGCACACCTGCCCGTCCTGGGCACCTGGCTCGCCGGCCGCCGCACACACGGCGCCGTCCCCTCCACCCCCTCGCGTGCCGCAAGAGGATAGACGTACGGTCAGTACGCCGACGCCACGACCGGCCCGCGGGTCAGGGGCAACCCGCTCATCCCCTCGATCACGCACCACGCGGAGACATCATGACCGAGCCCCTCGTCCCCACCGCACCTCAGCAGCCCCCGCAGACCGCCGGGACCGACGCGAGCAGCCATCTGCGGCGCGGCACGCTCGGCCTCGCCGACATCGTGTTCTTCGTGGTGGCGGCGGCCGCGCCGCTCACCGTGATGGCCGGTGTCGCCCCCCTGGCGATCCTCTTCGGCGGCATCGGCGCCCCGGTCGCCTACCTGGCCATCGGCGTCCTGCTGTGTCTGTTCGCGGCGGGCTTCACCGCCATGACGCCGTACATCCGCAACGCGGGCGCCTTCTACTCGTACATCACGCGGGGCCTGGGGCGTCCGGCCGGCCTGGGCGCGGCACTGCTCGCGGTGTTCTCCTACAACGCCCTGCAGATCGGCGTGTTCGGGGCGTTCGGCTTCTTCGCCGCCGGCACGGCCAACGACCTCCTCGGCGTCGACCTGCCCTGGTGGGGGTACGCCTTCGCGGGGGTGGCCCTCGTCTGGTTCCTCGGCTTCCGCTCCATCTCCCTGGGGGCCAAGGTCCTGGCCGCACTGCTGATCGCCGAAACAGCGATCCTGGTCCTGCTGGCGGGTGCGATCCTGGTCAAGGGCGGGGCCGACGGCCTGAGCCTGGCCTCCTTCGCTCCGTCCCACGTGTTCACCTCGCAGATGAGCGCGCCCCTGGGGCTGGCCGTCGCCGCCTTCACCGGCTTCGAGGCCACGGTGATCTACCGGGAGGAAGCCCGCGACCCCGACCGCACCGTGCCCCGCGCCACCTACGTCGCCGTCGGCTTCCTCGGCCTCTTCTACACGTTCATCGTCTGGGTCATCGTGCAGGCGTTCGGCAACGACGGCGCGGTCGGCGCGGCGGCCAAGAACCCGGCCGAGATGTTCTTCACGGCGATGACCCAGTACGTGGGCTCCTGGGCCACCGACCTCCAGCGCATCCTGATCGTCACCAGCCTGCTGGCCTCCCTGCTCGCCTTCCACAACGCCATCACCCGATACGGCTACGCCCTCGCCACCGAGCACGCCCTGCCCGCGTCCCTGGGCCGCATCCACCCCCGGCACGGCTCCCCGTGGATCGCGGGCCTCGTGCAGACCGCCCTGGCGGCGGCGACCGTGGCCGTGTTCGCGGCGATCGGCGCCGATCCGTACAACCAGTTCCTGCTCTGGGTGAACACCCCGGGTGTGATCGGCATCCTCGCCCTGCAGTTGCTGGCGGCCTGCGCGGTCGTCGCCTTCTTCCGCCGCAACCCCCCGCAGCGCGGTGAGGGACGGCTGCGCACCCTGGTCGCCCCCGGCGTCGCGGTGATCCTGCTCGCCGCCGTCACCGCCCTGGTCTGCAACCGCCTGAACCTCTTCACGGGCGCCGGCCCGGCCGTCAACTGGACGCTGATCGCCCTCACCCCGGTCGTCTTCCTCACCGGCGTCGTCCTGGCCGGGCGGATGCGCCGCACCCGGCCCGACATCTACGCCAGGCTCGCCACCACCGACGTCGACTGAGCGACCGTACGGCCCGACGCGCTCACGACAGCGTCCCGGTACCCGGCCGAAGCCGGGCACCGGGACGATCCTCTCCAGTGCACCGATCAACTCTCCCACCCACCTCCCGACCGCGACGACGGTGCAGGACCCACCATGCTCAACCGACGCAAGAACCCGACGCCATGTCCGGCCGCCGAGCTCGACGACACGGAGCTGGGCGCCGTATGCCGCCGCTCACAACCCGCAGCGCCGCCCACACCCGCGCCCTCGCCGTTCCGCTCATCGAGCAGCTCCTGCACCCCGATCACCTGTCGGGCGAGACATCATTGCTTTCGGACGTCGGCCGCGACGATGGTGCCATCGCGAACGGTGTACGTGCCCGCGAACAACTGGTGTGTTCCGTCCGTCTGCAACGCGTCGAGCTGCATGGCCACGGTGTCTCCCGAGACGGACTCGATGGTGACCGTGTCCGAGACGGTGTCGGCGAAACCCTCGACGAAGGAATCGTAGGACCCGCCCAGGTTCTTTCCCCCGAGGTCCCAAGCGCGCGCGTAGTCCCCGGCGTTGATGGCAGCGAAGTAGCCTTCGACGACTCGTTGGGGAGGTGTGGCGACGGCGGTGGTCGCAGGGGCTGATGTCGACGCGGGGCTGGACTGTGCCGGTGTCGGGGTATCACCGGCCTTGTGGTGAGGACTTGGCGCAGCCGTCCGGGTGACGGTGGCATGCGAAGTGACCGTGCTCCGCGAAGCGACCGCGCTCTGCGAGATGCCTGGTGCGGTCTGCGGGGTGTCTCGGGAGTCGATGGTCATCACCACGGCTGCGGCACCGCCACCCACCAGCGCCACCGCCAGTGCCGCTGCGGCGATCAGCAAGGACTTGCGCCGCCTGGGCCGACCGTCACCCCCGTCACCCGGAGGGGCGTGGTCGTCGCCGGGGGGCACTCGGATGGTCGGCGGCGTATCGGCCTGGTTCTCGTCGTATGCCCCCGGGTCGGGCCCGGCTCGCTTGCTCCTTCCCTGTGACGGCACCGGCGTGGGCGGTGTCGTCCGGGTCGGTTCCCGGCTGAGGAACCTCTTGTCAGCGCTGTCCGTCGGTGGCGCCACCTGCGTGGGCGGATGCTCCGCCGCCCCGGGGAGGGGCGTGCTCACCGGCTCCCCGGCCGCCACTTCGGCCAGCATCCGCTGGGCCTGTTCAGCCGTCGCGCGCTCGTTCGGTTCCTTCCGAAGCAGTGCTTCTATGACAGGGGCGAGCGGGCCCGCGCGCCGGGGTTCCGGCAACTCCTCGGCGACCACCGCCTGCAAGGTGCTCATGGTCGTGGTGCGGCGGAACGGCGACTGCCCTTCCACTGCGGCATACAGCGTCACGCCGAGGGACCAGAGATCGGACTCCGGGCCCGGTCGGTAGCCCTTCGCGCGCTCCGGGGCGAGGTAGTCCGGCGAACCGATGACGTCTCCGGTGCGCGTCAGGCCGCTGGAGCCGCCCATGACAGCGATGCCGAAGTCGGTGAGCACCACCCGGCCGCCGCGCTCGAGCAGCACATTGGCGGGTTTGACGTCCCGGTGAAGCACCCCCAGCTGATGCGCCCGATCCAGCGCTGACAGCAACTGCGTTCCGAGCCGCGCGGCGTCCCGCGGCAGCAGTGTTCCCTCCGTGGCAAGGACGTCGGCGAGTGACTGGCCGTCGACCAGCTCCATGACGATCCATGGCCGGCCGTCCTCTTCCAGGACGTCGAAGACAGTGACGATCCCCGGGTGTTTGACCCGCGCCGCCGCCCGGGCCTCCTGTTCCATGCGGGCGTGCAACACCGCGAGCTCCTCGCGTGGCAGACCGCTGACGGTCAGCTCCTTCACCGCCACCTCGCGATTGAGCACCTGGTCCCGCGCACGCCACACGGTGCCCATTCCGCCGCGTCCGAGCTGTTCGAGGAGGAGATACCGACCAGCGAGCAGCCGCTCCTCGTCGCCGCTCATGGCGCTTCCGCGTCGTGAGCGGGCAGGCGGGAACACCGTGCGGAACGATCGGGTGTCGTCATGGCTTTTCACTTCCGCGCTTTTCACTTCCGCGCCGTGATGCGGCCGAGGATCCCACCCCTTTCCATGGTCTGCCGACTGCTCGGTATTGTCGCGCCGAAGAACTCCGCGGTGGGATGATGTGCTGTGGTCAGTGACGTCGAGTGGAGCCGAATCCGCGCCCAGTTGCGCTTTGGGCAGGTGTTCACAGGCACCGTCGTCCGGGTTCCCAGGCCGGGGACGATCGGCGTGTTCGTGGATCTCGGGCTCGAGGTGGGTGGCTTCGTCGACGCCCTTCTCCTGCCTGCCGAAACACAGGCCTGGCCGACGGAAGGCGCCGTCGCACAGTTCGAGGTGTGGTGGACCGACCGGCCGCACCAGATACGTCTGAAGCCCCTGGATCCGCACCTCTTGCGTGAGGACTGGACCGAATTCCTGGCCAGGTGGCGGCCTGGATGGCCTGCGGAGATCGGGCAACGAACCGGCGAACTCCGTACAGGGCCCGCTGGTCAGCTGTAGTACGCGATCTTGTCGTCGAGGACCTCCATCGCCCGGGACAGTGCCGCCACTCGCTGCTCCAGGGCGGCACGGCGCTTGCGCAGGAAGGCCACCCGGTCCTGCGCCGGATGCTCTGCGCGCAGGATGGCGACGAACCCCCGCACATCCGCGATGCCGAGGCCGGCCTCACGAAAGCAGGTGACCAGGCCGATCCAGAAGAGGTCTTCCTCGGTGTACTCCCTGCGCCCTCCGGTGGTGCGCCGGATCGGGCCGATGAGCCCTTCGCGCTCGTAGTAGCGCAGCGTGTCGAGGGAGACGCCGGTGTGGTCGGCGGCTGCGGCCGGAGTCAGGGGGGTGGTCATGGGGCTCCTTCTCTGCGCGCTGTCATCGCGCTCGGGCGAAGCGCGCCAGGTGCTCGTCGCTGAGCCGCACACGGCGCGCGGCGAGCGCTTCCTCGATCTGCTCCACCCGGCTCGCGCCGACGATGGGGTCGATCCCCTGCCGCATCAGCCATGCCAGGACGATCTGGTTCCTCGTGGCCGCAAGCTCCGTGGCGACGTCGTCCAGGACGGTGAGCACCCGAGTGGTCCCGGGATGATCATAGGGTTGCGGAAGCGGCTTGTCCGCACGCACGTAGGAACCCCACATGAGCGAACTGTACGACCACACGGCAAGTCCCTCCGACCGCGCGAGGTCCACGTCGTCGGCGGTGAGCATGCGGTGGCCGGCTTCCGCGAGCGGGGTGAGCGGGCGCGGCTGGACGAGTGAGTGGCGCAGTTGCAAAGCCGTCCACGGTTGCACGCGCTGCTCCCGTGCGAGCGAGCGGGCGCGCTCGACGCGCCAGGCGGCGTGGTTCGCCGCCCCGATCCGCACAGCCGTTCCCCTGGCAACCACCTCTCCGAAAGCACCCACCGTCTCCTCCAGGGGTACGGTGCGGTCCTCGGCATGGGCCCAGAGCATGTCGACGTGTTCCACGCCCAGACGTCTCAGGCTCTTCTCGACGCCGACGTGTACCGCGCGGGCGGAGAGTCCTTCGGCGCTCTGCGGCCAGGAGTGCGCGACGAGCGGATTCTGCCGGACCTTCGTCGCGATCCGCACCGCGTCGCGCACGCCGGGACGGGCTCGCAGCCACGAGCCGATGACATCCTCGCTGGCGCCGCCGACGCCACTGGGATCGGCCCAGAAGGAGTAACAGTTCGCCGTGTCGAGCCACACTCCTCCACCGGCGACGAAGGAATCGAGGATCGCGAAGGCTTGGTCAGCACCTACACGGGTGCCGAAATCCATTGTCCCAAGGACGATCTGGGGGGCGGTGATGTTCATGTCCCCATGCTCGAACCTGGAGCGCGCTCCAGATCAAGTACGTGCCGGGAAAAGGTTGGGAAATCCGCCGCCCTGGGGGCGGAGTTGGGGTCGCCCGTATCCGCCACCCGGCTCGGTGGGGAGCCGAAGCGGCGGCTCGCGAAGCGGGACCAGCTCACCGCCGATCTCCGCGCGATCCCGTTTCGTCGACCGGCCGGCCGTCCGAGGCACCGCGCACTGCATCCCGCGGACGGACCTCAGACGTGTCGGGCGCGGCCGGGGTGGATCGAGGGTCACCGGCCGTGACCGGACCGGCGATCGTGTGCCGAGAGCGCTGCGTGAGCGCCGGGCGCCGGGCGCCGAAGGCAGGGACGGCGCAACTCGGGAACCATCCCAGCCGTATTGACGTGCAGGTGAGAGGAGCGCCTGGGATGCCGTCCCGGATCGGGTCATGGCTGCACAGGCCGACGGATGGATGCGAGCACGGAGCACATGGAAGCAATCCACGATGACGTAGCGGAGTTCGCGTTACTGCTGAGGCGTCTGAAGGAGCGCACGGACCGCAGCTACGCGGCACTGGCCCGCCGCCTGGGCGTGAACGCCTCCACGCTGCACCGCTACTGCGCGGGAGAGGCGGTTCCCCTGGACTTCACCGGGATCGAGCGGTTCGCCGCACTGTGCGGCGCCTCCCCCGAGGAACGCGTGGAACTGCACCGCCGTTGGATCCTGGCGGTCGCGGCACGGCGACGCTCACGCACCTCCGAGGTCCGGCGGGCGCCGATGCCCCACGCCACCACGAGCACCGCGGCACCGGCTGTGTCCGCGAGCCACAGCAGCGCGTCTGCCGAGGCACCCGAGCCGGCCTCGCATGCCGACGCGCGCCCGGGGTCGGCCTCGCCCGACGGCCGACGGCGGGCCCTGCGGTCGATAACTCTGGCGGCCCTGTTCGCCGTTGCGCTCGCCGGCCTCGCCACGTCCGCTGCCGGACCCCGCTCCGGTGCCGGTGGGTCGTCGGCCTCCGCCCGCATCACGCCAACTCCCCCGGCGCAGGCCGCACGCAGCGACGGCAGCCCGCTGCCCGCCGACGGACGTCCTTCCGGTGCCGGTGAGTCGACCGCTCCCGCCCGCCCCACGCCGAAACCCTCGGCGCCGGCCACGCCCGGCGGTGGTGGCCAGCAGAGGAACCGGGCGAGCACCGGTACGGTCCCACCGGCGGCCCCGCTGACCTGGACGGCCGACTCCCACCTCTGGCGACTCGAATGCGACCATGACTACGTCATCGACAAGTCACCGCAGCAGGTCCCTCCGCCGCCCACGCCGGCGGACGCCGCGGGGTGGGCCACCTCCCAGCAAGCGGTGCACGGACGCACCACCGATCTGCGGATCACGGTGCAGGGACGCGGGTCCGCCGCGGTCGTCCTTGAGGCACTGCATGTGCGCGTGGTCAACCGCACCGTCCCCGCCGTCCGCCGGGGCATCGCCTACTCCATGTACGAGGGCTGCGGCGCCGTCCTCATCCCCCGCTACTTCTCCGTGAACCTCGACGCGCCGCGGGCCCTGGCGCGTCCGATGTCCGGCAACGAACCGGGCAGACCGACCACGGTGGTCGGCTTTCCCTACCGGGTGTCCCTGCGGGAGCCGGAGATCCTGCTGCTCTCCGCTCGCACGCAATCCTGTACCTGCGAGTGGTACGTCGACCTCGACTGGTCCTCACAGGGCAGAACCGGCACGATGCGCATCGACGACCACGGCCACCCGTTCCGCACCACCAGCATCGAGGGGCTACCGCACTACTGGTACCGCAACCCCTCTGGCTGGGTCCCCATGACCACCGTCTACGACGAGTCGGAAACCGCCGATTGACGCAGCAACAGGCCGCGCGGTTCGACCGAGGGGTGCACCGCTGTGGCACGGGTCACTCAGGCGGCCTTGCCGCGCACGGGCAAGTCGGCCGCCCGCTGCGGCACTTCACGCAGCCCCCGTCGCCCAGCGGCGGGCGCGCCCACGCACGCCTGCCGACCCCTGCAACAGGCTCAGCAGGTGGAGCTGCTGGAGATCTTTATCCCGTTGACGACGGCTGAGCTGGCGAACACGGTCGAGTGGTTCGGCGGAAGGCAGATCGAGCCCCCGCCCTGGAGCCGCAGATACACCACGTCGTCATTCCGGGTGTTCATGACCCCGTAGTGCGGCCGGGGCGTGACCGCCTGAAAGCCACTGGTGACGTCCTGATACTTCGACATCGGCGTGCCTGCGAGCAGGGCGTCGTTGTCCACGTAGAAGCAGACCCAGGGGTACGGGCAGCCCAGGGTGGGGGCCTCCGCGTGGGCGCCGGACGCGCCGGCCAACGACATGGCCGCGACGGCCACGGTCACCGCCGTCAAGTCTGCGACTTTACGAATGACGGACTTCATCAAACCTCCATAAACGGGTGAACTGTTCAAGTCCGTCCCTGAGTGGCGACGGACATGACAGGCGGGAGCATAGCCCTGGAGTGCGCGGGTGCCGCTGCCGGAACTCCCCACGCCCTGAAGGCATTTACGGATCGTCCCGTCCGGACTCGGCCCGCGCAGCTCCGCTGCATGCCTCGGACGTTCCTGCCGGCCAGGCGGAGAATCCGCCGATCGCTGATCGGCCTCTCCCCGCCTGCCGGGCCCGATCGAGGTCTGTCACTTCGACATGATGAAATCCAGGGCGAAGCCGGAAGCAGTCGTCCAGTAGGTGACCAGCTGGCCGTCGTCCGCGTACAACGTGGGGGCCGGCATGGGGACATCGATCGGCTTGCCCGCGCTGCTGCCGACCGTGCGGCCCTGGAGGCTGAGGGTGATGCTCTTGGCCTCGTACTCGTCCCTGGCGCCACCACTGACGAGCAGAGCGGCATACGCCTCTTCACCCGGAGCGAGGGTGACGGGCACGCCGGGGTTCGGGTCGCTCTCCTTGATCACAGGAACCGTGGTCCGGGCGTCGGCGCCAAGTCGCACCAGGGGGTGGCGATAGAGGTTGCACTTCTTGTCGCCGGCGTTCTGGACGATCAGGAGGAGGTGCCTGGCCGTCTTGCTGTCCGCTGGCTCCTTCACGGCGGACACTCCGAGCACGTCCTGGGAGCAGACGGCGATGGTGGCGGCCTTGGCGGCGGTGCCTCCCGAGCGGTGCGCCGCCGCATCGTAGGTCTTGGCGGTGATCGTCCGCGGGCCGGTGGCGGAGGCCTGTGCCGACACTCCGCACCCGAGGGCAAGGACGAGACCCGCGGCCACGGCCACACGGCGGCCCGCAGAGGACTTCACGTTCATAGGGGTGTTCCTTTTCTGATCGGTATGAGGTCTTCAGATCGGTATGAAGTCGCAGGTGTCCGCGGCCTGTTACCGCGGATCAAGGTGCGTGCCGGCTGTCGCCGGAGACGGGTGTCCCAGCGGACAGGGGAGGCGAGGTGTCGTGACGCTGTGGGGTGGTCGGCCGCTTCAGCCGGTGCGACAGCCACAGCATCGGCTGCCTCGTGGGCCTGGGACAACAGCCACCGCCCAACCTGCAACAGTGGGATGATCCCACCGCCTTGACCTGCAAAAACAAGGGAGCCTGGGATGCCCGTCCGGGATGGGAGACCACTTCGCGGTCGTAGAGGTTCTCGGCGACCTCGACCCGCAGGGCGCCGACTCCATCGTGGGGGCCACGCGTTCCGGCCATCTCACAGACGGGTCACCAACGGCATCGGCGGCACCGACACCGGCTTCGACGCGATGATCACCGAGTGTCGATCGCGTTCGCCGCGGTGGCCTCAGAGGCTGTTGTCCGGCGTGCAGAGGATCCGGCGGACGGTGTTGCGGAGCCAGTGGTGGGCACCGTCGGCCGTGTGCCGGGGGTGCCAGGCCATGCCGATGGTCAGCGGAGGCAGTTCGAGGGGGATGTCGAGGAGGTGCAGTCCGAGGGCCCTGGCGTCATGGGTGAGAGGTGAGGGGGCGGCACCGGGCGATGCGACGGGTACGAGGCAGACGATGTCGCTGCGAGAGGCGAGGGTCATCGCGGCCAGGTGACTGGGGAGGACGACGCTGACCCTCCGTCGGAGACTCTGCTCGGCCAGAGCGGTGTCGAGGGGGCCGGTGAACCGGCCGCGGCGGCTGACCGCGACGTGTGGGGCCGCAGCGAGCCGGGCCGGGGTGAGCGTCCCTTCGGTGAGCGGATGGCCGGGCCGGACGCCCGCGACCATGCGCAGGCTGACCAGTTCTTCGACCTGGGTTTCGGGGTCCACGTGGTCGATGGCTCCGATCTCCAGGTCGATCCGTCCGTCGCGCAGTGCGGGGCCGGCCTCCAGTTCTTCGGCCCGGATCCGGAACGAGACCCCGGGCGCCTCCCGCTGCGCCAGTTGCAGCAGCCCGGGCGCCAGCGCCGCGCCGACCAGGTCCGCGGCTTGCAGGGTGAAGGTGCTGCGCAGGCCGGCGGGGTCGACGTTCACACCGGGGCTGAGCAGTGCTCCGAGGCTGCGTACCACCGTGGCGGCTTCCTCGCGCAGGGCCTGGGCGCGTGGGGTGGGAACCATGGTCTGTCCGGCCCGGACCAGGAGGGGGTCCTGGAGGATGCGGCGCAGACGGGCGAGGGTGCGGCTCATGGCGGCGGGTGAGGTGTGCAGCCTTGCGGCGGCGCGGGTCACGCTGTGCTCGGCCAGCAGAGCGTCCAGCGCAATGGCGAGATTGGCGTCGATGACCGGATCCGGGCTGCTCACCAGCATTATTCCATTTCAGTCAATGATTGCGTGCCGAAGTTCCCATTGTGGCAGCACGGAGAGCCTCAGCAGGATGAGGGACGTACCGAACCGGCACGACCTGCGAGGTTTTCATGATCGTCATCACTGCTCCGACCGGGAACATCGGCCGGCACCTGCTCTCCCGGCTCCTGGAGTCCGCCCCCGCCGCGGGCGAGGAACTGCGCGTGATCGTGCGCGATCCCGCCCGGCTTCCCGACGCGGTGCGCGGCCGCGTGGAGGTGGTCACCGGCTCGCACGCGGAGGCCGGGGTCGTCGACCGGGCGTTCGAGGGTGCCGACGCCGTCTTCTGGCTCGTCCCCCCGGATGGCTCCCTGACCCCGCAGGACGCCTACAGCGGTTTCACCCGGCCCGCCGCCAAGGCGCTCACCGCCCACGGCGTCGGCCATGTCGTCGGCGTCTCCGCGCTCGGCCGCGGCACCCCGCTCGCCGACCGGGCCGGCCTCGTCACCGCCTCCCTCGCGATGGACGACCTCATCGCGGGCACCGGCGTCGCCTACCGGGCCCTGGCCAACCCGTCCTTCTTCGAGAACCTCCTGGAGGAGTCCGACTCGATCCGTGAGGAGGGCGTCTTCACCGACACCCTCGACGCCGACCGCAAGACCCCCTTCGTCGCTGTCGCCGACATCGCGGCCGTCGCCGCCGGCCTGCTGCTGGACCGCTCGTGGACCGGCACCGGCAGCGTCCCGGTCCTCGGACCGCGGGATCTCTCCCCCAACGATCTCGCGCGCATCATGACGGAGCAGCTCGGCCGCCCCGTCCGCTACGAACGCCGGTCGCTCGACGAGCTGTACACCACCCTCGTCGGCCACGGCCTCGACGAGGCGTTCGTCCAGGGCGTGGTCGACATGAAGCGGGCCAAGGACGCGGGCCTCGACGCCGGCGTCGCCCGCACCCCGGACACGACCTCCCCCACCGGCTTCGGTGAGTGGTGCGCCCGGACCCTCAGGCCCGCCGTCGTGTTCTGAAGCCCATTGTCCGGCGCCGGCACTCCATGGAGCCCGGCGAACCACATCCACCCGCCCCATGGGAGGCACCCTTTGTCCGTTGAGAAGTCCGAACCGCCGGTCACCGCGTTCATGCTGGTCAAGACCACCCCCGAGTGGCTCTCTCTGACCGTCGAGGAGCGCGTCGACGCCTTCACCACCCAGGTCCTGCCGGCCATCGAGGCGAAGACCACCGGCGTCCGGTCACGCTTCTACGACACAGAGTTCTACTCCGCTCGCGTCACCGATGTCTGGGTGTGGGAAGCCGTGGACCACCACGCCTACCAGCTCCTGGTCGACGCCCTGCGCGAAACCCCCTTCTGGGATCGCTACTTCGAGGTCGTCGACCTCCTCGTCGGCACCGAGAACGGCTACGCCCGCACCTACGGCCTCGAACCCGTCGCCACCGTCTCCACCTGACGCACTCGCCCAGCCGCGCATCACTCCGAGCGAGCTGGGTGCGGACAGCCCACGGGCGACCGTGGTCGCGCAGGCTACCGGGCGCGGTCGGAGGAGGTGACACAGGACGTGCGGGTAGAGGTGTGGCGGACCGGCGGGCAGTGGGCCGGGTGCGCTCAGCAGACGCCGCGGCGGCCCGGGACCACAGGGTCGCCCTGCTGGAACGGTGCCCGAGTACGACGACGAGGTGACGGAGCGTCGCATGCCGGGAAACCGCCCGCGTGGCGCCCCGGCCGCCGACCCGGCGTGGGCACGGGCCGCCTCCCGTGCGTGAGGATCCACCTCCCGTGCGTGGGGATCCCGTCCAGGGCGCCCAGGGCTCCCCCGAATCCGTCAACGGCAGCGAGAACACGGCCCAAGCGCCCGCCCCGGTCGCCTGGACGGAGAACAGCGGCCAACGGTCGGGTGTCCGGGGCCCGCGTCGGATCGGCCGCCGCGAAGACCGGCGCCCGCAACCGGACAGCCTCCGTGCCCGGCCCTTCACCCAGGGTGTACTGGATCTCCGCGAGCCGGCCGGCCACCCGCCCGGAGAGGCACCTCCCCTACCCGGGCTCCTCCGGCGCGTCTCCCGCTTTGCGGCGTCGCACCGCCGCGTCCAGTTCCGGGCCCACCGGTTCCGGCAGCGGATGCCCCGACGCCTGAGCGAGCACGGCTTCCGCGACCGCACGCAGGTCGATGTCGGTGCGCCGGGAGACTTCGCGCAGCACGTCGAGGGCAGCGGCCTGCGAAACGCCGTGAACCGCGAGGAGAACACCGATGGCCGGGTCGACCGTCGCGGGGGCGTCGACCGCAGGCGAGTTCCCAACGCCTCTGGCTCCCTGCCGGTATTCCCCGGACGAGGCGGCCTGACGGGGGCCCTCGCGCGGGGACCGTGCCAGTCGAGGCGCAGGACGGTGGCGTCGTCCTTGGGCTGGTGGCCGCCGTAGGCGTCGGCGACCGCGCCCACCGTGGCGCGCACTACCTCGCGCGGATGCTCGGCGGCGGTGTCACGCAGGAGGGCGGGCAGATCGACGCACTCCGCCTCGCGTTCCTGCATCCCGTCGGTGTGCAGCAGGAGACGGTCGCCGGGACGCAGATCCAGGTCCTGCACCCGATAGGCGCCCTGCCAGGTCACACCGAAGGGCAGATTGACCACCAGGTGCAGTTCGTCGACCCTGCCGTCGCGCAGCCGCAGCGGCCAGGGGTGGCCGGCGTTGACGAGCTGGGCGCGGCTGCCGTCCGGGGACAGGCGCACGAGCTGGCCGGTGGCAAAGGTCCGCACGGCCGTGGTCGACGAGCGCCTGATGGGTTTGACGGGCCTGCTCGGCGAGGTCCGCTCCGGCACGGCGGGCGCCGCGCGAGGCGTTGACCAGCAGGGTCGCCATCAGCGAGGCGTCGACGTCATGGCCCATGGCGTCGGTGACGGACAGGTGCAGGGTGTCCTGGTCGAGGGAGTAGTCGTAGGTGTCGCCGGCGATGTCGGAGGCCGGGACCAGCGCGCCGGCGAGATCGAACTCGGCGGCCTCGCAGGAGGAGGCCGAGGGCAGCAGCTGGCGCTGGGTCTCCACGGCCAGACTGACCGAGGTGTGCGGTTGCCCCAGTGGTACAGGTCGGTGAAACGGCGGTCGGTGACGATGATGTACGCCAGCGCGTGCGCCGCCTCCTCGACCTGCTCCAGCACGTCCTTCGTGACCTGGGTGAGGAACAGCTCCAGCACCCCGATGGTGTCGCCCCGGTTGGTGACCGGGGCCAGCACCCGCTGCCCCCCCCACCTCCCCCGGCGCCCGCACCAGCTTCTGGGTGCGCAGAACCTCGTCGTAGACACTGCTGCCGGCCAACGGGACGTGCTCGGCACGCCGCTCCCGCGTGTCCCCCTTGTCACTCACCCGCAGCAGACGCCGGCCCACTTCCGGATCGCCCCGCTCGCCTCGTTCGAAGGGCGAGCCGAGGGCGGGGAGGCCGGCAACGGCAGACTTTTGCCTCCTCTTGAACTTTTCATGGAACGGGTTGAGCCCGAACGGCATCACGCGCGTACTTGTCTTCGACGGCCCCGGCTGGGCAGTGAGTGACCGTCAGATTCCCCGACCGTGCAGGAGAAACAGTGCCACTTTCGAGAAACACGCTGGGCACTCTCGTCGTGGGTGGTGCTTTGACCCTCACGGTGAGCGCCCTCGCCTACCCCTCGATGCTCGGGCTCGACACCGTGTCCACCTCGGGCGACCGGCTCATCGCGAACACCCAGTGGGGGCCGTTCACCGAGAGCGACCGCGCCTTCGTGGTGGCGGTGCGGGCCGCCGGGCTGTGGGAGCATCCGGTCGGGCAGATCGGGCTCCAGAAGGGGCAGAGCAAAGGCGTGCTCACCGCCAGCCAGCACCTGATCGACGGACACGCGGCACTGGACGAGACCTGCCGCAAGATCGCGCCGATGCTGAACGTCGTCCTGCCCAACATCGCCAGTCCGCAGCAGGAAGGGTTCGTCAACACCCTCAAGGCCGACCAGGGCAAGCAGTTCGACGTCGACTTCGCCAACATCCTGCGCATGACGCACGGATCGATCTTCAACACCGTGGCGAAGGTGCGCTCGACGACGAAGAACACTCTGGTGCGCGCCCTGGCCGACCAGGCCAACGACACCGTCCTGGACCACATCACGGTGATGGAGAAGACCGGCCTGGTCGACTTCGACACCACACTGTTCACCCAGACCACCCCGCCCAAGCTCCCCAAGGCCGACACGACTCCGCCGGTCCCGCCTCTCGGCCAGCCCCTGGTCGTTCTGGCCCCGCCGCCGAACGCCACGTCCACCCCGGCCGACCTGGGCCCCGCCATGAACGGGGCGGCCGTCAACGGCGGATAGAGCGCTCGTCCAGCAGCGGGAAGCGCACCCCACCCGTGGGAGCGGTCGGGCGGGGGCGCTTCGCAGCAGCGCAGACGCGGCTCGCCCCAGCCCGCATGGCCGCCCCTTCGGCATCCTGCGAGGGCAGGAACCTGTGACTGGCAGTGAGCCGGACGACCACGTCCGCCGCTTGGACCCGCTGGTGCGCGGGCACCCGGGGCTGGACATCGCCCAGCCGGCCGGCCAGTGACGTCCCGGTGACCCGTGTCGTGGCCTTCGGGTCCGCGGACGACGTCCTCGGGGTGCCCCTCTCGGTCGTCGAACGCGTCGACGGCAGGGTCATCCGGACCGTCGAGCAGCTGTCTACCCTGCCGAACTGCGAGATCGCACGCTGCGCCTACGGCCTGGTCGACGTGCTCGCACGCCTGAGGCGCGGCGGTTCCCGCCCCGAAGGAACGCCCGGAGGGCTTGCGCAGCGTCGTCGCCGTCGATCTCAACGGCGCATACTGGGCGGCGCAGGCCCGTGGCCCTGTCATGGAGGCGGGCTCCGGAGCGCGATCCTTCAGGTATTCCGGTCCGGAAAGACGCTGGATCGTTGAGCACGTCCCGCCTTACGGTGACGCCATGAGCGATCACCCGGAAGGTTCTGTCACGCCCGTCGAAGCCTATGAACCCCCCTACTATGTAGCTGTCTTCACTACGGTGCGAGCCCAGGAACAGAGCGGCTACAGCGAGACCAACGCCCGCATGGAAGACCTGGTGAAGGACGTCCCGGGATTCCTGGGGATGGACCACGCGCAGACTCCTGGCGGGCTGGGCATCACCGTCGGGTACTTCCGGGACGCCGACGCTCTCACGGAGTGGCGGACCAACGCCGAGCACCGAGCAGCGCAAAAGCGTGGGCGAGCCGAGTGGTACCAGAGCTACACGTTGCACGTCGCGAAAGTGGAACGGAGCCACGGGTTCATGCGAGCCCAGGCCCTGCGGAGCCCGACAGCAGGCTGACCAGCCGAAGTCGCCTCCTGGTGCGGCAAGCGCCGTCCCGCCAAGCTGCCCGGGTAGCGATGAACTGGTCCCCTGAGTCGAGATGCCGTACCGGGAAGACGACTTCCGGCGGCCGCAGTGAATCGCTTTCGTCGGCGGCCTCGACGTGCTCGAACTGCACGCCACAGGTCGCCGACCAGTCGCCGGCGGCATGCCGCATGTTCTCGACGACCGACTCGTACCAGTCCCGCTCCGGGAAGGTCCTGCGCAGGACGCAGTACCTCAGGACCGTACCCGGCTCCCAGCGGAGGAACTTGCCATCCTGCAACCTCGCTGTCAGACCCGCCGTCTATCTTCTGCCCATGACATCGACGGATCTTGTCTCGTTCGATCAGACGTGGGATCGCCTTGAATCGTGGCTCGCTTCCCGTTCGCCCGCGGATCACGCCGCGCTTCGGCCTCCGGCAACCGCCGCTGAGATCGCCGAGGTGGAAGAACAGCTGGGCTTCGCCCTCCATCCCCAGCTCAGGAGGTTGCTGGAGCGCAGAAACGGCGTTGCCGAGCCGGAGATCGGAGCTGAGTCAGAAGTCTTCCCGGCCGGAGACATTCTGCCGCTGAGTCATCGGCTCGTCTCCACCGCTGAGATCGCGTCGATGCACGAGATTCTCGTGGAGCTCCATGAGGACAATGACGATCCCGAGTTTTCGGACGAAGAGGACGTCGCCGGCCATCTGCACCAGTGTGTGCCCTTCGCGCTGCCCAACGACGGAGGCGTCGCGTTCATCGACCACCGGCCGGGACTCACGTACGGACACGTGTTCGAGATGGGTATCGGCTCCGGCGATCTGGAGGGCACTCTCTGGGGCTCGAGCCTGACCGAGTTCGTCGAGGCCGTGACAGACGCTCTGGAAACGGGCACTGCGTTCATGCACTACTGGCCCACCACCTTCACGCACTCTTCCGGCAGGACCTGCATCGCATGGGAGATCCGTTCGTAGATCACCGAGTTGATCCGGTCTCCTGCGCCCCGCTCTCGAACGCCGGAGGCGGCGGTCACCGCGATCGGCACGGGCGGGCGCCCAGCACCCGGGCAGGCTGCGTCTTCTCCTGCCTGTTCCTGCCGGGCCGTCGCCGCCCTGCGTGCCTCACAGGGGGAACCGCACGGCGACCACTCCCGTCTTCATGCACGCGCGCATCGGCCTGCCGGGGCCCGGGCCCGGTGCAGCGAGCCGGGGCCTTCGCCAAGGGGAAAGCCCCGGGGCGTTCTGGTGTGCGGCGGGAACAACAGGTCGGGCCGTCGTTGTTGCACCGGCCGAAGACCGGTCGGTGCCGCGCGGGAGGGGAACACGGTAACCAGGTGGCGATGCCCCCGCGCTCCGGGCTCTCAGCCCTGCGGTGAGCCCCATCGTCCGGCATCCGAGATCCGACGGTGAAGGGCGAGCGCTCATGTGCCCGCCGCGGACTCGGACCGATGCTTTTTCGCACAGGAGGACCTGACACATGAATGACCGGCCCTTGACGCTCATGGCGGTACACGCGCACCCCGACGACGAGGCCACGGGAACAGGAGGTGTGCTCGCGCGGTACGCGGCGGAGGGCATCCGCACGGTTCTCGTGACATGCACCGACGGCGGTTGCGGTGACGGACCGGGAGGCGTCAAGCCGGGCGACCCCGGCCACGATCCGGCCGCTGTCGCCTTGTTGCGCCGCCAGGAACTGGAAGCGAGTTGTGAAGTCCTGAAGGTCGGTCACCTGGAAATGCTGGACTACGCGGACTCCGGGATGATGGGCTGGCCGACCAATGACGCCCCCGGATCCTTCTGGCAGACACCCGTGCAGGAGGGCGCTGCACGACTCGCGGAACTCATGCGGCACTACCAGCCCGATGTGGTCGTCACCTATGACGAGAACGGCTTCTACGGCCACCCCGACCACATCCAGGCCAACCGCATCACGATGGCGGCGCTGACGATGACCGCGCTGACACCGAAGGTGTACTGGACGACGGCGCCCCGCTCGATGATGCAGCGGTTCGGGGAGGTCATGCGCGAGTTCGATGCGGACGCGCGGGAGCCGGATCCCGCCGAGGCCGCCGCGATCGCCGAGATCGGACTCCCCGACGACGAGATCACCACCTGGGTGGACACCAGCGAGTTCGGCGGCCAGAAGTACGATGCGCTCGCCGCCCACGCCAGCCAGGGAGAGAACATCTTCTTCCTCAAAATGGGCCAGGAAAGGTTCACCGAGCTCATGGGCGTCGAGACTTTCGTACGCGTCCAGGACGCCACCGGCGCGGCCGTGCCCGAGAACGACCTCTTCAGCGGACTGCGCTGACCCGACCACCCACCCGGACGTCCCGTCCGAAAGAGCTCATCTCCTCACTCTCTGTGAATGAAGGAAGCAGCGGCGGCGCGTGGCCTTGCCAGGCCCGCGCCGCCCTCTCCTGTACGCACGCCGGACGGCGCACTCAGCGTCCGCACGGTGGACGGGGTCAGCGACATAGCCTGATGCGGCACTGGCTCGCGCCCCTTCTCCTGCCTCACAATTCTCGGTGTGACAGACACGGGACCCACCGCGGAAGAGACGCCGGACGGGTTGCTGGGCTGGTGCCTGGTGGCCAACGTGGCGCGAGAAACCGCGCACGACGAGAGCGGACTCGACATGTGGAACCCAAGCATCATCCCGTCCAATACGCCTGGGTACGGGCCATGCGCAGGCTGTCGCCGGCGCTGAAACGCGAGATCGACGTGTTCTCCTTCGCCTTCCGTTCCTACTTTCCCGTCACAGCTTCATCGCTTCGCCCGAACGGCCCGGCACTTCACCACGCTGAATTTGACAGAGAAATGCCGGTCGACGCCCTCACCTGACGAGTCGGGCGAGTGATCGGATGCCCTCAGGAACTGCGTGTCAGGCCAGCGAGAGGAACAGTTTCTCCAGGCGGGTACGCATCTGCTCACGATCGCCGGAAGCGGCCATGTCCGCATCGGTCAGGCAGTGCTGCAGGCCGGTGGCGATGATCGCGAAACCCGCCTTGTCCAGCGCCCGGGACGCTGCCGCGAGCTGGGTGACCACGTCCTCGCAGTCCCGCCCCTCCTCGATCATCTTGATCACACCCGCGATCTGGCCCTGCGCCCTGCGCAGCCGGTTGACCACCGTCTTCAGTTCCTCAGCCGCCATCGCCAGTTCCACTGCCCACACTCCTTCGCGATACCCCCTTGGGTATCCTACCGAAGGGTGAGCCCCGAACTCACGAAAGGACGATCCCCCTGGCCGCCCCTCACCTCCCGCACCGCCGTCCGGGCGGCCGCCCGCCTGCACGAGCCGACCGGCCACCGACCGGGGGCTCAGTGCGCGGTCAACGGCTGGGCATGCGCGATGAGCAGGGCGACGTCGTCATGGTCCGCGGGCTTGCGGAGCTCCCGCAGGAGCCGGTCGCAGGATTCCTCCGCGGAGGGGCACGGCGGTGAGAGCAGGCGCAGGAGATCGTCCAGGCGTGTGTCGATGGGGTCGTCGCGGGTCTCCACCAGTCCGTCCGTGTACAGGACGAGTTGATCACCGGGATCCAGGGCGAGGGTGATGGTCTCGAAGGGAACGCCGCCGACCCCCAGCGGGATGCCGGTGGGTACATCGAGCAGCTCGGGCGGTTGGCCGGCCCGCACCAGAACCGGGGGCAGATGGCCGGCGCAGGCCACCTGCAAACGGCAGCGGTGGGGGTCGTAGACCGCGTACACGCAAGTGGCGATGTAGGGCTCCAGGCCCTGTGTGATCTTGTCGAGGTGGGTGAGGATCCGGCTCGCGTCGAGATCGAGGTCGGCGAGGGTGGAGGTGGCGGTACGCAGCCGGCCCATGGCGGTGGCGGCCGGGATGCCGCTGCCCATGACGTCGCCCACCACGAGGGCGGTCCGCTCACCGCTGAGGGGAAGGATGTCGTACCAGTCCCCGCCGACCTCGCTGAAGGCCTGCGCGGGCCGGTACCGGGCAGCGATCTCCAGACCGGGGTGCCGGGGCGGGACCTGCGGCAACAGGCTGCGCTGGAGGGTCTCGGCGGCGCTGCGGATGTGCTGGTGCAGAACAGCGTTGTCGATGCTCAGCGCGGCAGACGATGCCAGCTCGCAGGCGAGGGTGAGATCCTCCTCGTCGAAGGGCTCGGGGTTGCGGGCACGAGCCAGGCACATGACTCCGAGGATCCGCTCGCGGGCGATGAGCGGGACCACCAGACTGCTGTGGACACCGGCTCGGGCAAGCAGCGGGGCGGAGCCGTCGCCGGGGGCGAAACGGCTGAGGTCGCCGCCGTCCATGTGGCGGATCAGCGACGGCCGGCGCGTCCGGATGCAGTGAGCAGCCGGATGGTCGGCTGGATAGGTGGTGACACGGCCGGGCGCACTCATCGCCTGCGTGCCGTCCGTGGAGCAGGCGGTCTTCACCGCCAGGGCACGGAACAGCGGCGGGCCCTCGCCGAGCTCCGGGCGGCCCGTGCGCAGGACGGAGTCCAGGATGTCCACCGCGACCGTGTCGGCCAGGTCGGGCACCAGGACGTCCGCCAGCTCCTGGGCGGTGCGCTCCACCTCCAGGGTGGTACCGATGCGGGCGGATCCCTCGGCCATCAGGCGCAGGCGCTGCTGAGCCCGGTCGGCTTCCCTGGCCGCCTCGTACCGGTCGGTGACATCCACCACCACGTTGGCGATCCCCAGCACGTGCCCGCCGTGGTCCGCCAGCCGGTAGAGCGACACGGCCCAGGCGTGGTCGCTGTCCGGGTCGGCCCGGGTGCGCCCCACCACCTGCCGGTCCACCACAGGCAGGCCGGTTGCCAGAACTTCCAGCATGTCGGACTCCGCGGTCGCGAACGGCGTGCCGGGCAGGATGTCCCGGAAATGACGGCCGACGTGGTCGGCCTCGGCAACGCCGTGCATCGACGCCAGGGCCGAGTTGACGGCGACGTACCGCAGGTCGGTGTCCAGGACGGACAACCCGATCGGCGCTTGCGTGACGAGCTGGCTGGACAGGGCCACCTTGCGCTCGACCTGCCGCAACGTGGCCCTGTCGGTGGCCAGCCCCAGCGCGTAGTGGTCGCCGACGTTGTCCGTCAGCCGCATGTTGCGGAACTCCACCATCCGGACACTGCCGTCCTTGTGCCGGACGGGAAACGATCCCGCCCAGCCCCGGCCGGTCTCCATCACCTCGGCGAACAGCCTCATCCCCGCTTCCCGGTCATCGGGATGGAGAAGCAGTGGGGCGGCGTACTGGCCGACCGCTTCGTCACCGGTGTAGCCGAACAGCTCCTCGGCCTGCGGACTCCACATGTCGATCCGGCCGTCAGCCTCCACCAGTACCGCAGACACGCCCAGGAGATCGAGCAACCCGCTCGGATCCGCGACCCCGTTCCGCGAATGACCGGCCCGCCCCGGGTGCTGATTCGCTCGACTCATCACACTCGTCCCTCGGAACCTGTCACTCAGCTGGACACCGGCCGCCTGGGCACACACATGCGGGGTTCCCCTCCCGCGCGTACATAGGCGTCTACCCGCAAGTCAGCGACCCGATCACGACGCGGCACGTCGCCTGCGGAAGGCCGACGGGGCGCGCCGAGCCGGCGCCGCGCGCCCCGAGTCGGATCCAGCACCTCGGGCCACTACACGGTCTGCCGTGCCCGGCTCGGGTCGTGCAGGTATGCCCGGGCACCCCACATCAGGCGCTGCGCGGTCTGCGCGAAGCCGTCTTCTTGGCGGCGGTCTTCCTGGCCGGCTGCTTCTTCGCCGCCGCCTTCGCCTTCCCTGCCGGGGCCTTCTTCCGAGGCTTCGCCGACCCGGACGCCTGGTCGTCCTCGCCTCGGGAGGCTTTCGCCCTCTGCACGGACTCGTTGAGGGCGGCCATCAGGTCGAGCACCTTGCCCGGCTGCTCCGGCTCCGGCACGTCGGGCAGTTCCCGATCCTCCCGCTTCGCCTCGATGATCTTGGCGATGGCCTCGGTGTAGGCGTCGTGGAACTCCGGTCCCTCGAGATCGTCTCTGGTCATGCGCTCCATCAGCGCGAGCGCGCTCTGGATCTCGTCCTCGCTCAGTTCCACGGGCGGCGGCAGCAGCTCGGCAGGGTCGCGGATCTCGTCCGTCCAGTGCATCGCGTGCAGCACGATCGCCTCGCCGTGCACCCGCAGCAGACCGAGGCGTTCGCGGCCCGACCACGCGTACTTCGCGACGGCCACCTTCGACGACCGCTGCAACGCCTGCCGCAGCAGTGTGTAGGGCTTGGCCGCGACCTGCCCGTCCGGCGCCAGGTAGTAGCCCTCACCGATCCGGATGGGGTCGATCGACTCCCACGGCACGAACGCGTCGATCTCGATCGCTTTCGCCGTCGGCAGCGGCAGGTTGCTCAGATCGTCGTCGGTGATCGGGATCACCTGGGTCTTGGAGTACTCGTAGCCCTTGCCGATCTCCGCCTGGCTGACCTCCCGGTCCTCCAGTTCGCACACCTTCCTCGTGCGGATCCTGCCCAGATCCTCGAGGTGGTACTGGTGGAAGCGGATGGAGTGGTCCTCCCGCGCCGACTGAACCTGAATCGGCACCGTGACCAGCCCGAACGAGATCGCGCCGGACCAGATGCTTCGGGGCATGACCAACCTCCGCGGTAACCCCGAGCAGCAACAGCCTACGAGCGCCCCCGCGCTTTCGCACCTGTGCAGCCGCCCGCCTCGAGGGCGGGCTGAAGCCAGGCTTCACCGGTCCGGGCATGAACGGCCCGGCTCCGTGCCCCATGTCCCGCTCATGGCGAGCACCGGCCCGCCCGAGGTCGCGAACTCCACCGAGAGCACGCGGTCACCCTGCTCGATCACCACCGCGCCCCGGGGGCCCCTGCGCAGCTCAGGCCCTCCGCTGCAAGGCATGGCCGCCCAACGCGAACGACGGTGCGGAGGAACGGCGGCACTGGCACACGGCGTGCTGGAACGGCCTCACGATGAAGCTTGGGCCGTACATCCCCAGAGAGTCCTGGGCCCGAGAATCCTGGACACGAGCATCAGGATTCTTCAGCGGGCAGTGCGGAGATGAGCGCCCCGCTCGACCTGGTGGGCTGCGGACCGGTCAGGCCGACCCCCGCTTCGGCGCCCCGTCGGTGTCCACCCCTCTTCTTCGATCGGTCAGCCACTTTTACCCGGCTTGTCCTGCTCCTTCTTTTTGCTCTTCGCTTGCGCCTTCTCGGCTCTGTCGTCTTTCTCCGACCTACTGGACTGCTTGCCGGGTGTCGCAGACTTGGTCCCGGCCTGTGGTCCGCTCTCCGACCTGTTGTCACGGGAGGCACGTGCCGCGTCGACCGGGTTCGGGCTGGCGCCGCCGGGAGTGGGACGGACACTCCACTCGGAGGCGGCATTACGGAACAGTCCGCCGGAACTGCCGCGGGCCGGGGTCGAGGTCGAGGTCGGCGGAGTCTCGGGTGGTGCGGGGGCGGCGCTCCTTCCTGCGGAGCTGCCGTCGGGGCCGGCGTTCTCGGCAGGGCTACTGACGGCTCGTGTCGTGTTCGCGTCGTTTCCCTGGTGCGGGAAGACGTCGGTGACGGCGAGAGCGGCGGCCATGGCCGTGACGAGCGCGACGGTTCCCCCGGTCACCAGAACCCGGCTCCGTGCGGGAGCGGACTTCGGAGCGGCTCGGTCCGGAGCCCGCGCTGCGTCCAGGTGCGTCACGTCGTCATGATGTGCCGGTTCCCCGCTGCGCACCATGGCCGTGACGTCGGCCTCGGGCGGCGTGAGCACGGCGGGTGCGGAGTGGGTGGTGTGAGCCAGAGTGTCCAGCGTGCGGGCGCAGTCGGATGCCGATGGACGCATCTGCTCGTCCTGGGCGGTCATGTCCCGCAGCAGGGCGCCGAGTTCGTCCGGCAGGGCGGTGGGCAGTACCGGCGGGCGGTGCAGCCGCGCTATCGCTGCTTCGAGAGGGCCTCCGCCGTACTCGAGCCTGCCCGTGAGGCATTCGAGGAGCACGAGTCCGAGGGCGTAGATGTCGGCCGGCCGGCCGACGGACCGTCCGAGTACCTGTTCCGGCGAGAGGTACGCGGCGGTGCCGACGAGTGTGCCCGTGGCGGTGCGGGTGGTGGCGTCGACCAGGCGGGAGATGCCGAAGTCGGTCAGGTAGGGGCGGCCCGACACGTCGAGGAGGATGTTGGACGGTTTGACGTCACGGTGCACGATCCCCGCTCCGTGGGCGTGAGCGAGGGCCCGGGCCAGGCCGGCGCCCAGTGTCGCGGTTTCCTCGCAGGGCAGCGGGCCTTCGGTGATGCGGGCTTTCAGCGTGGAGCCCTCGATCAGTTGCATGACCAGGTAGGCGCGGCTGTCATGTCGTCCGGTGTCGTAGGCGGTGACCAGCCCGGGGTGCTGCATCCGGGCAAGGATCACTGCCTCGCTTTCGAAATCCTCCTGCGCTTCGACGCCGGTGCCTGGCCGGAAGACTTTCACCGCCACCGCGCGCCTCAGACGCAGGTCGAAGCCGCGGTAGACATCGGCCGCGCCACCCGAACCGATACGAGCGTCCAGGCGGTAGCGGCCGGCCAGTATGTCGGCGGAACACCGGGAGGCCAACGCCAGAGCCGACTCGCGGAGCCTCATTCCCTCTCCTCATGCTTCGATACACCATGGCCGCGGGCACCCGTTCACCGAGGCACGCCGGACGCAAGTACCCCTGAGACGCCTGGTTACCCCCGTTGTCCCTGCGATCGTCCTGGCCGGGTTCCGGTCGCGGCGGCCGAGTCCGGGCCGAACTGGACGGCGACACCGAACGCGCAGTGCGCGAAGGTCAGGGACAGGGCCCGGCGTGCGGCCGCCCAAGCGGTCAGTGCGAGGGCGAGGAGTACGTCGGTATCGGTCCGCGACATGGCGCCGAGCCTCGGTTCACTGCCGCTGCGGAGCAGGTCCCGTGCGGATGCGGGCCCGGGCGGCCTTGTCGAGCCGACCCGGGATTCGACGGGGCTCGCGTCCGGCACCGCAAAGCCCATGCCGGGCCCGTCCGGACGGCATGGCACAGCACGCAGCTGACGGAGCGGCTAGTGCCGCGGCGGGCAACGTTTGCCCGTCAAGGAGCGGCGTCCGGTGCGTGCTCTCGGCGTGCCGGCCGGAAGTCCTCGTACTGGACGTACCTGGGCTTTCGGCCGGTGCGGCGAGAGTGCGTGCCGGGCGTCGCGACGGGGCGAACGTTGCCTGTCGCGGCACTAGCGCGGCGTCGTGTCACCGGCCTTGAAGGGGCCGCCGTGGCCGGGCACGATCAGGTCTGCGGCGGTGAGCACCCGAAGCCGGGAGGCGCGCAGCACCTCACGGTCGGGGGCGACCGGGTCGTCCGCCGGGCCGTCCGCGTGCCACCACAGGTCACCGGCGAAGGCGATCACGCCCGACGCCGTGCCGGCCAGCAGTGTGATGTCCTCGGCGCTGTGGCCCGGGGTGCGGATCAGCCGTAGCGACGGGGTGAGTTCGTAACCCTCCGCGTCCCGGTTCTTCCACTGATCGCCGAGGTACTCCACCTTGTGGTCGTGCACCCGGGCCCGTCCGAACAGGCCCACGTTCATCGTGTTGTCCGGGTGGTGGTGGCTGAGTACCACGTCGGTGATGTCGTCGGGGCCGAGCCCCAACTCCCCGAGCGGGGCCAGGATATGTTCGCGGCTCGCCACCATGCCCGGGTCGAAGACCACATGTCGTCCGGCGTCGTAGACGTAGGAGACGGTTGCGGCGACTCCGGGGCCGGTGGAGCCGACGTATCCGGTGGTCAGGATCGTGTACACGGCGCTGCGGCCGAACGGTGCGTCTGTCATGGCCTCGATCCTTCCGGGCAGGCCGGTCGTTCACGAGTGGCACAGATGCCACTGATCGCAGGATCAGTGCCACACTGCACGCGTGCCTCCCTTCATGACCGTCGCCGCGTACACCCCGCCCGGGGTCGGCATGCTCGCCGTCGGCATCGTCACCGAGGTCTTCGGTCCGCACGGGCAGACACTGCCGGGCTTCGACTTCGCGCTGTGCACCGACCGGCCCGGGCCTGTCCCCACCGACTTCGGCGTGCCGCTCACCATCACGAACGGCCTGGACAAGCTCGCCGCCGCCGATCTGGTGATCGCCCTGCCATGGGCAGGTTTCCGCACAGCGCCCGCTCCCGCCGCACTCGAGGCGCTGTCGGCCGCACACGAGCGCGGCTCCCTGGTCGCGGCGCACTGCGTCGGCGCTTTCGCGCTCGCCGCCGCCGGACTGCTCGACGGCCGCAGGGCCACCACCCACTGGCGGTTCGCCGACCTGCTCGCCCGCCGCCATCCGAACGTCACCGTCGAATCCGACGCCCTCTACGTCGACGAAGGGCGCATCCTCACCGGCGCGGGAGCCGCCGCCGGCTTCGATCTCTGCCTGCATCTGCTGAGGCGGGAACACGGAGCCGCGATGGCCAACGCCGTCGCCCGCGACGTGGTCCTGCCCTCCCACCGCGACGGCGGTCAGGCACAGTATCTGGCCGCCCCCGTCCCGCAGGACTGCCGCGACGAGCGTCTCGCCGAGGTGCTCGCGTGGGCCCGCGAAAACCTCCACCGGCCGCTTCCCGTCGCGGAACTGGCCCGGCGCGCCGTGATGAGCAAACGCTCCTTCGCCCGCCACTTCACCGCCGCGACCGGCACCACCCCCCACGCCTGGCTGCGGAGCCTGCGGCTGAGCAGCGCCGAGGAGTTCCTGGAGACCACGGACCTGCCGGTCGAGGAGATCGCCCGCCGCGTCGGATACGGAAGCGCGGCCGTCCTGCGCGAACAGTTCGTACGCCGCCGAGGTGTGCCGCCCCGCTCGTACCGGCGCTCCTTCACGAACACGCCGTAGGAGGAACGCGCCGTAGACGTCGAGAGGTCTCTCCGGGACGTCGCCGGTGACCTTCACGGCGAGAAGCCGGTCAGGAGGTTTTTGACGCAGGCGTGCTTTGTTCAGCTGCCCGGAGGGAACTCGCGGGCGTCGAGGTCGGCAGCGGGCAGCGGCCGGTCGGGGGTGGCGGCCCAGCTGGCGAGGAGCCGCAGGGAGTCGTCCGCAGGGGTGCCGGGTGCCGCACTGTATGCGGTGAGGGTGAGGCCGGGCTGGGCAGGGAGTTCCATGGCGTCGAAGTCGAGGGTGAGGGCACCGACGGCAGGATGACGGAAGGACTTGCGGCCGGTGTGGTGCAGGCGCACGTTGTGCTTGGCCCAAGCGGTGCGGAACTCCTCGCTGCGGGTGACGAGTTCGCCCACCAGTCCGGTCAGTTCGCTGTCGTGCGGGGCGCGGCCGGCCTCGGTGCGCAGCAGGGACACCGTGGTGTTCACGGACTCGTCCCAGTCGGGGAAGAAGTCACGGCCGTGTGGATCGAGGAATTGGAAGCGGGCGATGTTGACGGAGCGGGCGCCGGCGTCGGTGAACAGCGGGGCGTAGAGGGCGCGGCCGAGGTCGTTGGCGGCGAGGACGTCGAGGCGCAGCCTGACGGTCCGCACCGGGAGCGGGGCCATGATCAGCCCGTGCCCCGGCGCGCCACGAGAGGAACGTGCATGACAGAGCAGCCCCGGCAGATCGGCGGCGGACGCCGGACGATCGGTGATGTCGCCCCGCAGCTCGCCGAGCTGACCGACGACGTCCTGTTCGAGGACGTGTGGAACCGCACCGGACTGGCCGCGAAGGGACACGTCCCCGTGCGAGAAGTCACGCATGCCGACCTCGACGTCGGCGCAGAGGAACAGGGCACGACGACCGTCCGAGCGACTGGTGGCGCGACCTCGCTCCAGGCCGCGGCACGCACCACACTGGTGCCTGTGTACGGAGGGCAAGCCGAGACAGTGCGCACCCGAAGGGCGGTGGGCTCGTGAGCCGGATCCTGGTGACCGGTTCCGCGGACGGTCTCGGACGTGCCGCCGCGGACACGCTGCTGTCCCAGGGGCACGACGTCGTCGTCCACGCCCGCAACCGGGAGCGGGCAGCGGACCTGTCGGCGCTGGTGGAGCGTGGGGCGCACCTCGTGACAGGGGACTTCACGGAGCGGGATGCCGTGGAGCGCATCGCCACCGAGCTGAACGACGCCGACCCGTTGGACGCGGTCGTCCACAACGCCGGCGTGTGGAGCGGCCGGGCGGTCATGCCGGTCAACATCATCGCCCCGTACCTGCTCACGGCCCTGCTGCGTGGACCACGACGGCTGGTCTACCTGAGCAGCGGCTCGCACTTCGGTGGGCGCCCCCGGCTCGACGGAGTCGACTGGCGCGGCGACAGCGCGGGCTCGTACTCCGACAGCAAGCTGTACGTCACCGCGCTCGCGGCGGCCGTGGCACGCCTGCGCCCCGCCGTGCTGAGCAACGCGGTGGACCCGGGCTGGGTGCCGACCAAAATGGGCGGACCCGGCGCACCGGACGACCTGGAGCTCGGGCATCGCACCCAGGAGTGGCTCGCCTCCAGCGACGAGCCGCAGGCCCTCACGACCGGCGGGTACTGGTATCACGGCGAGCGGACGCAGCCCCACCGGGCAGTGCTCGACGAGGCGTTCCAGGACCGCCTCCTGCATGCACTGGCCGAGGAGACGGGCATCGGACTGTGAGCCGTTGTGAGCGGTTGTTCGGCCGGGGGCGCACCGCCCGGTCGTCGGCGACCTCGACCTGCGTCACGGACTCCCGCAACCGGCCGCCGATCCGGTCCGACGATGATGATCGCCCATACCGCCGAGCCCGGCGCGGCCTCCGACGACGACCTCGCCCTGCTCGCCTCCTGGGCGGCCACCGAGGACACGGAACCGGGCGAGGCCGCCCCGACCGGGCCGTCCCGATGCGGTGATCTTCTTCCAGATCTGCGCGGTCGTCCCGGGGGAGGCCGCTCTGGGCCGCAGCTCGCGAGACAGGGCCGGTCTGCGGGGCGGTTCGCCCGCCCGGCCCGCAGTCGTCTTCACGGGATCCGGCCTCAGCTCCGTCACCTGCTTCTTGACCGGCCCCCGCCACGCTGCGTCAGCGCAGGCCTGCCGCGTCGAGCAGGGTGGTCACGGTGGGTGCGACGAGCCCGGTCAGTGTGTCGGCTCCGATGCCCGCACGGGCGCTGGCTCCGTCGAACACGAGACTGAGCTGACGGGCCAGCAGGCCGGGATCGCTCGCGCCACCTTGTTCGGCCTCGGCCCGGAAGAAGCCCGTCAGGTTCTTCTTGATCCGGCGGGCGACCTGGCTCGCGGGGTGACCCGGATCCTTGAGTTCGATCTGCACGGCCAGATATCTGCAGCCGTGGAACTCAGGTGCACCCGACTGCACTTCCACCTGGTCGAAGACGTGCAGGATCCGGTCGCGGGGTGAACGACCGTCGTCGGCCGCGGGCAGGAGCGTCGCCACATAGGCGGAGGCGCGCTGCTCCAGGCTGGCGGCCAGCAGTTCGTCCTTGCTTTCGAACAACAGGTACATGGAACGCTTCGACACGCCCGCCGCCTTGCACAGCGCGTCGACGCCGATGTTGACACCGTCTCGGTAGGTGAGCGTGGCCGCTGCCTCCAGCAGCCGCTCTCGGGGACTTGGCTTCGTCTCGGTGGTCATACTGTGAGGCTAACCCGCTTCACTCGAATTGAAAACCGATCGGTTTACGGCAGGTGGCGCGGGAACGGGCGGCTTCGAGAACTCAGCCCACCTCGTAGGCTCCCGCTCCCTGCGACGACCGGCCCCCGCCACACGTGCACGTGGGCAGCTGAGGGCCACCGTCCGGCAGCGGGCACCGACTTCCCTCACCACCGTGTGTCGAGAACGCCGATCATCGCAGGTACAGGGCATTTCCCACTCCTCGCTCGCTGTGATCGACGGAGCGGGCTCGCTGCATACAGGCTGGGTGGATGCAGGCTCAGTGGGCGATCACGGGCTCGCCCTCCGACGGCGCCAGAGCCGCATTCGGTATCAGGAACGCGGCGAGCACCGCTCCGACCACGAAGAAGCCGGCACCCCACGCCAGGGTGGCCGTGTATCCCTCCACCGCGGCCTGCGCCGCGGCCGGCGCGCCGGGCTTGTGCGAGGACAGGTAGTGGGTCGCGGCCGAGGACGCAACGGTGGTCAGCAGGGCCGTGCTGATCGAGCCGCCGATCTGCTGGCCGGTGTTGATCAGCGCTGAGGCGACGCCCGAATCCTCGTGATGTATGCCTGCGGTCGCGCCTTGGAACGCGGTGGTCATCACGCCGCCGAGGCCGAGGCCCAGCAGGATCAGACCGGGCATGATGTGGGCGACGTAGGTGCTGTCCAGTTCGAGCCGGGTCAGCAGGGCCATGCCGGATGCGGCGACAAGGAAGCCGGCGCTGATCACGAGCTTCGGACCGACCCTGGGCAGCAGCAGCGAAGGCGCCGTGGTCGACGCGGCGACGATGCCCGCGACCATCGGCAGGAACGCGAGACCGGTCTTGATCGGCGAGTAGCCGATGCCGGCCTCCAGGTAGTACGTCAGGAACAGGAAGATCGAGAACATCCCCATGCCTATGACGAACACCGCCAGGAACGAACCACCGCGGGTCCGGTCCAGCACGAGCCGCAGTGGCAGCAGCGGATGCGCGACCCTGGCCTCCAGCCATACGAACACCGCGAGCAGCACCACGCCGACGATCATGGAGCCGAGGGTGACCGGGTCGATCCAGCTGGTGGATTCGACGTGCGCGAACCCGTAGACGATGGCGAACAGTGCGGCGCTCACCACGGTGGTGCCCGGGATGTCGAGCTTGGGCCGCTCGGCGACGGCGAGCTTGGCCAGCAACAGCAACGCGCCGACCAGCGCGACGGCCGCGAAGACGACGTTCACGTACATCACCCAGCGCCACGACGCCCATTCGGTGAGCATGCCGCCGAGCAGCAGCCCGACCGCGCCGCCCGCACCGGCCAGCGCGCTGAAGATGCCGAAGGCCTTGGCCCTTTCGGACGGGTGGGTGAAGGTCACGCTGAGCAGGGAGAGTGCCGCGGGCGATGCGCGCAGCGACGAGGATGTCGAAGCTGGTGGCCGCGCCGCCGAGGACGGAGGCTCCCGCGAAACCGATCAGGCCGGTCACGAAGGTGGTACGTCGGCCGAACAGGTCCCCGAGTCGGCCGCCGAGCAGGAGCAGGCTGCCGAATGCCAGGGCGTACCCCGTGATGACCCACTGCCGGCTGCCGTCGCTGAAGCCGAGGTCATGCTGAGCTGCGGGCAGCGCGATGTTCACGACGGTCGCATCGAGCGTGACCATGAGCTGTGCCGTGCCCAGCACGACAAGCACCCACCAGCGCACGGCATGTGAGCCGCGACGGCCCGCTGCTTTCCCGGAGGCGGGCGCCTCACGGTCGAAGGTGGTACTCACGTTTCCCCTTAGTTGCTGGTCATAGGCGGAACACCCATCGGAAACCGATCTGTTTCCCCCATAGGAAAACAGATCGGTTTCCACAGTGCAAGTGAACGGCCCGGGCCGGGGTGAGCTCCGTGCGGGTGAAATCGATGTCCCCGCCCGTCCCCGTACACGGACCGTGGGGGCACGGGGCGGCATCGTGGCCCTTCGCCCGGCTCATCAGTCGTCCAGGAGGACCCATGCTCGGCACCGACTTCGTTACCGGATCACCCAACTGGCTGGACCTCGGCAGCCCCGACACCGCCGCAACCGCCGAGTTCTACAGCGCGGTCCTGGGGTGGCAGTTCGAATCCGCCGGGCCGGAGTCGGGCGGGTACGGCTTCTTCCAGATCGACGGGAAGACCGTCGCCGCCCTCGGGCCGCTCACCGAGGAAGGAGCGAGGTCCGCCTGGATGGTCCACTTCAAGACCGAGGACATCCAGGAAACGGTGTCCGCCGTCACAGCCGGCGGCGGAACGGTGCGGACGCAGCCCATGGACGTCATGGGCGAGGGCCGACTGGCGCAGGTCACCGACCCGCAGGGCGCCGAGTTCGCGCTCTGGCAACCGGGGAGAACCACCGGACTGGGCCTCACGTCCGCGCCGGGCACGCTGCTGTGGGTGGAGCTCCACGTACCGGACCCCGTCGCGGGCATCTCGTTCTACGAGGGCCTCTTCGGCTGGCGCAGCCGGGACATGCAGACGCCCGGCATGACGTACCGGGTCCTGAGCGTCAAGGACGGCGACCAGGAGGCCGCGTCCTTCGGCGGAGCCGCGCCGATGGGTGACGGCGCGGGCGGTGGAATCGAGCAGCCCCGTTGGGTGCCGTACTTCCATGCGACGGACGTCGACACCGTGCTCACCGCGGCCGAGGCGAAGGGTGGAACCGTGCTGATGCCGGCGGCGGACGTCCCCGACGTCGGCCGGATCGCCTGGCTCGCCGACCCCTTCGGCGCGGTGTTCGCGCTGCTGAAGCCCGCCCCGCAGATGTGACGCGGCCGGCCCTGCGGCGGGGCAGCCGCACACGTCGGACAGGCCGGCAGCCTCAGCGGCGACCTGCTGGTCGACGGCCGTCATTTCCGCCGCCGGCGTGTTCAGCCCCGGGGCGAACCGCCGTCACAGGAGGAAGGGGAGGTTCATCACCAGGAAACTCAGGGGAGCCGAGCGGGACGGCCACGAAGCGCGGCCGCCCGCCCGAGTCGGTCAGTGCTCGGGCGGGCGGCTGTGTGGGCTCGGCGCCTGGGTCGGACCCGCGGCCCGGCGTCACGCCGCCCTCCGGCCGGGACCGGCGGTCTGCCCGGTCGACGGACGGTTCGGTGGGCCGGCTCAGCGGGTGTAGGTGGTCCGCTGTTCCTTGAGGGAGGCGCAGTTGGAGCCCAGCACCTGGACGTAGGTGTTGGCGATGGCGCCGCCCCAGTCGACGCAGTGGCCCTTGCCGATGACGTAGGAGGGACCTGCGTACGAGGTGTAACGCCCGTCGTCGCTGTCGCCCTCGTTGGTGTCGGGGACGTAGATCCAGGCGGACATGTCCACCGCGGTGCCGGGGTTGTTGCGGATGGTGACGACGCAGTTGTTGCCGTTGGTGGCGTTGTAGGCGAGGTAGACGGTGCCCAGCGTGCCGACGGCAGCGGAGTTCACGGTCTTGTAGCCGCTGCCGCAGACCTTCTGCGGGGTGGTGTTGGGTGCCGCGGAGGCGGGTGCCGCCAGGGCGGTGGTGGCCCCCACCGACAGAGCGGCCAGCGCGGCGGCGCCCAGCATGGAGTGAGTGAAGCGCATATTTCCCCCTTGTATGCGTAGGAGTTGCTTGCTCCTGCCTTATGTGATGGGCGGGGCCTTCGGATGGTTGTGCCGGATTTACTGGTGTTTTCGGTCATAACTGGCGGCGCGGATGGCCGAGTTGGGACGCAACCGTAGGCACGTGCCCGGTGTGTGGCGGGCTCGTACTCGGGCTCGTACTCGCGCTCACACTCGGGCTCGGGGCGACGACTGACCGCTTGGGCCACCATCATGGGAAGTCGCACCTGAACGCCCGCCAGAAGGCCCTGCCGAACGCCTGTCAACGCTCCTTCAGCGCCACCGGAATGCGGTCCAGCACCGGGAACGGGACGAGGCCGTAGCGGTAGAAGTCCACGGCGTCCGCCCTCCCGGGGCCGGTCGCCGCAGCCGTCCGCTCCGCCGCCGACGGTCACCCATGCCGACGCGGGTGGTGCGCGCGGCATTCTCGCGCGGCGGTGGCTCGTCGCCGACGCGCCCGGACTGCTGCCCCCTCAACGCACCGACTGCCGCAGCCACTCCCACCTGTCATCCTACCTATCCCGCCAACTACCCTTTACATACGCGCCATTGACAGCACCACACACCCACCCAATCATTAGACATCCGATGAATGGGAGTCGCTCATGGGTACGTATCAGAGACGTCAGGTCCTCGGCACCGCCGTCGGAATCGCCGCCGCCGCAGCCGCGCTGCCCCTCACCTCAGCCACCGCCGCACACGCCGCCGAACCGATCGCCGGACACGCCGGGCCGTGGGCTCCCGTCCCCGATCCCGTCCCGGTCCCGCTCGACGCCCTCTACGACAACGACGGCGTCGACACCGCCTCCGCCCGGGGCGGCGACTTCGACGGCTCGGGCTACACGTTCCCGGGCGAGGAACTCCCCGCGGGCCGCCTGGAGGTCGACGGCGTGCCCTTTGTCTTCCCGGCCTCGGCTGCCGGCGCGAAGAACAACGTCGTCGCCCTCGGCCAGCGCCTCGAACTGCCCCAAGGCCGCTACCTCTCGGCCGTCTTCCTCACCGCGGGCAGCTACGGCAACGCCTCCGGCAAGGCCACGGTGCACTACGCGGACGGCTCGACCACGACCGCCACCCTCGGCGGATCCGACTGGTACGCCACGGGCGGATCCCTGTCGGTGCCGTACCGCTACCAACCGGACGGCACCAGGGACGAACACCCCGTGGGGATCGGGACATCCGCGCTGTGGCTCGACCCGCAGCGCGACGCCGTAGCGGTCACGCTGCCGATGACCAACCCGGCGCAGGCGAACAGGGCGTCGCTCCACATCTTCGCGCTGTCCCTGCAACCTGCCGCTCAGGGACGCGCGCTGGCCCTGCGCGGGACACGGTCCACGAACTCCCTCCTGGAATCGTCCGGCGCCCAGAGCGTCGAGACCACCGTCGTGAACGCGGGGACGGTCGCCGTCCTGGCCGCGGACGGCGTGTCGGTGCGCGTCGAGGTTCCGGGGGCCCGCACCGTCGAAGCCGCTCGCATCCGCCGCCTGGACCCCGGCGAGGAGGCACGCATCCGTGTGGGCATCCGCAACCGTGCGGGCACAGCCCCCGGCACCACCCGGGACGGCTCGGTGACCGTCACCGGACGCGGTACCCAAGCCGCCGCGCAGAAAAGCCGGTTGACCCTCGGTGTCGCCGACTACCAGCCCACCGCGGCCTCTCTCTCCGGCCACCAGGCGCCCTACTGGTTCCAGGGCGCCAAGTTCGGCATCTTCATCCACTGGGGCGTCTACTCGGTGCCCGCCTGGTCGCCGGTCGGAAAACAGTACGCCGAGTGGTACTGGAACCACATGCAGGATCCCGAAAACGCCGTCTTCGCCTACCACCGCGAGAAGTACGGCGAGGACTTCGCCTACGACGACTTCATCCCGATGTTCACCGCGAAGAAATTCGATCCACGCGCCTGGGTCGAACTGTTCCGGGACGCGGGCGCGGAGTACCACGTGCTGACCTCGAAGCACCATGAGGGCTTCGCCCTGTGGGACACGAAGGTCTCTGATCGCAGTTCCGTCAAGATGGGCCCGAGACGGGACCTCGTCAAGGAACTCTTCGACGCCTCGCGCCGCTACACACCCGAACTCCACCGAGGGCTCTACTTCTCCATGCCCGAGTGGTTCAACCCGGACAATCCCTGGATGGGCCACGCCCCGCGTAATCCGTACACGCAGGAACCGGTGCCGTACACGGGCTACACCGCGGGCAAGGACTATGTGAAGGACTACCAGGCCGCGCAGATGGAGGAGCTGATCCACGGCTACGACCCCGAGGTCATCTGGTGTGACATCGGCGGCGCCAACGACAGCCTCCATGTCCTCGCCGACTACTTCAACCACGCGAAGAACCGCGCCCGGCCCGTCGAGGTCACCGTCAACGACCGTTCGGGCATCGCCTTCCACGACTTCACCACGCCCGAGTACACGACATACGACAACACGGTCGTCGCCAAGTGGGAGTCCAGCCGCGGCCTGGACCCGTTCAGCTACGGCTACAACCAGGCGACACCGGACGACGCCTACATGACGACCGAAGCGGTGGTGCACAGCCTCGTCGACGTCGTCTCCAAGAACGGCAACTTCCTCCTCGACATCGGCCCACGCGCCGACGGCACCATCCCCGAGATCATGCAGACCCGCCTGCGTGAGACGGGCCGCTGGCTGCGCACCAACGGGGAGGCGATCTACGACACCACGTACTGGTCCCGGATGGCCGAACTCGGCGAGGACCTGCGGTTCACCGTCCGCCCGGACGAAGCCTTCTACATCCACTCCCTGGCCAGGCCGGGCGCCAAACTCACCGTCGAGGCGCCGATCCCGATCCGCAGCGGCGACAAGGTGACCATGCTCGGCCACGACCGGCCCCTGACCTGGACCCTCAGCAAGGGGGCGTTGGTGATCGACGTCCCCGAAGCCGCACGCAAGGCGGGGCAGCACGCCTGGGTCTTCAAGGTGCACTGGCGTTCCTGACTGCCGAGGGAGACCCTGAGCACGACCCTGAGCACAACCGTGGTCACGGCAGCATGACGCTGCTCGCGACGCGGCCCCCGGGCGCGGCGCCGCTCGGCGCCGTGGAACGACGGGCCGGTGCCGCCGGTGGCGGCACCGCCGCGACCGGGGCGGTGGTGCGTCTGCCGGCCATCGTCACCGTGGAGGGGCGGGGCATCTCCTCGATGACGATGGCCGGCGCCGTCGCCGTTGCTCCACCGTCCGCTACGGGTCTGACGGTGGGGCCGCCCTTAGCTCAGATGCCGGGCGAAGAACCGGGCCGCGTCGTCCACCTCGAACCATGGGGTGCCGGCGTGCCCGCCCAGGTTCGCGTGCAGCGTCTTCTCCTTGGTGCCGAAGGCGCCGAACAGGTCCAGGATCGGTTGCCGTTCCATCCTTTCGTCGTCCCACTGCATCAGGAACTGCGTCGAGGGCGGTGCGGTGGCGAACATCCCCCGGCGTGCAGCGCTCCCGAGCCCCGACCAGCTTCCCGCCGCCCAGGTGGAGGTCGCGGCCGCCCGCCGCTCAGCGACCGAGGCCGCTGCGCGCGGCCCTCAGAGCGACGAGGGCGGAGAATGTGCGAGGGCACCCTTCCCGTCCTGACCACCGAAAGGCACGCAGACCATGAGCAGCCGACACGACCGTTGGGCGGAACTGACAGGGGGACAAGCCGGAGAGGAGTACGCCCGGCGGTTTGCGCGGCTCGCCGAGTCAGGCCACGACGTCCACGGCGAGGCCACTTTCTGCGACGCGCTGCTGGAACGTGCTTCCCGCGTCCTCGACGCCGGCTGCGGCACCGGGCGGATCGCGGTCCGTCTCGCCACGCTGGGTCACCTCTGTACCGGCGTGGACGTCGACCGCTCCATGCTCGCTGTAGCGCGCCGCGACGCCCCCGCGCAGGAATGGCTCCACGGTGACCTGGCGCACCTGGACAGCCTGGGTCTGGAACCCGGGTTCGACCTCGCGCTCGCCGCCGGAAACGTCATCCCCCTGCTGGCCCCCGCCACCGAACCGGTTGTGGTGCGGCAACTCGCCGCCGTACTGCGCCCCGGCGGACTGCTGGTCACCGGCATGGGTCTGGACGCCGAGCACCTGCCACTGGCGGAACCGACAGTGACGTTGACGGAATTCGACCACTGGTGCGCACAGGCCGGACTGACACTGCGGCAACGTTTCGCCACTTGGGCGGGCGACGCCTACCTTCCGGGCGGCGGCTACGCCGTGAGCGTGCATTCCCGCGCCACCCCCTGAACCCAGGCGTGTCCCCCCTCGACTCGTGGTGGTGCGGCGGCGCGCGGGCATGCTCGCCAGGCCGAGCAGAGCGGGAGTATAGAACCGGCGTGAAGGCTGAAGTCTGGTATTTGCCGCCTTCAAGGAGTCATGAATGAGTCCCATGAGACGTGTCATCATGCCCGTGGTCGCCGGAGTCGTGGCGGCCACCGCGGTTGCCGCACTCGCGCCCTCCGCCCAGGCCGATGCCCGGTCCTGTACCTACCGGCCGAGCCAGCTGCCGGTACCGGGCGGTGCCACCGCGGGCGCCGTCACGGCGATGGCCGGCGGTGGCATCTCCGCCGGAGAGATCGAGTTTCCCGGGTCCGTCATTGCGCAGACGCACGCGGCACTCTGGTCGGGAGACAAAGTCACCGATCTGGGGACCGTGCCGGGCGCCGACTACACGCTCGGCGTCAACGACGTGAACAGCTCGGGCGTCGCGGTCGGCTACGGCTGGGAACTCACCGGTTCGTCGGAGGGCTGGCCGCTGGGCGAGGACCACCCGTTCCGCTCCCGCGACGGGAAGCTGGAGCAACTGCCCGTGCCCGCCGGAGCGCACGACGTCGTGGCGAGGGCCGTCACGGCGAACGGGGACATCTACGGCGACGGCTACGGCGCCGATCCCAATCACCGCACGGTCTACTTCTGGCCCGCCGACAAGCCGGGGACAGTGACGACGCCGGCCGGCTTCCCCGTGGGCAGCCGCGTCGAAGGCGTGGACACCGACGGGACGGTGGCGGTGACCGCGGTGTCCGACATCGAGGGAACCACGCGCGCGTACCTCTGGAAGGGCGGTACGGCCAAAGCCCTGGCAATGCCCGCGGGCGCGACGAACTCCACCATCTCGGCGATCTCCAACGGCACGGTGGTGGGCGACGGCCAGACCGCGAACTTCAACCGGTTCGCCGTCCTGTGGGGCAAGGACGGCGTGGCGAAGAAGCTGCCCGACGCCTATGGCACGAGCGACGTCAACAGCAGCGGTCTGATCGTCGGCACGTCGGCCAGGGCCCGGGCCGTCACGCTGTGGCAGGGAACCACGACGGTGGCCACCCTCAGCGCCGGGAGGGTGTATACGGTCGGCGACGACGCCACGCTGGGAGGCGCCAACGCGCCTGCCGGCACCCAGGCTTCGCTGTTCCCGGCTCTGTGGCGCTGCTCGTGATCCTTTGATCCGTACGGCGTGGGCGAGGTGCGGCCGTCCCGGCCGCACCTCGCTCGCTCGCCGCGTTTCAGCTACGGAACTGCAAGAATCGTCAGCTGAATCCCTCTCGCCGCGGACGACTCCCTCCGGAGAACCCTTGACGTACGTCGCCCCCCAGAAGCGCGCAAGCGCCGAAGAATACGGCGTTCCACACGCCCCGGAAGAAGTCGTCGCCGAGTGGCACGCGCTGGCGGAGGCGGTATGCCGCGAGTTGCAGTACGCCGGGCTTCCCGCCTACGTGGAACGCCCCGGCACCCTGGCCGACAGACAGGCCGGCGCGCGGGTCTCGGTCGACACCATGGACGATGCGACGGGCGGCGTCCACGTCAGCTGGAACGCCGGTGAATCCATGACCGAGGCCGCTCTCGGATCCATGGAGCCGGATCGCCTCGATCTCTTGGAACCGGTCATCGAGCACGGCACGCGCGTCGGTTCCCTCATGGACGAGACGATCAGAAGCGTGCTCACGCTCGCCGGTTTCCGCACCCGTGACGCGCTCGAGCTCAACGACCTGGCCCCCGGAACCCATGTCACGGGCCGGCAGGCGAGACACTGGTTCATCGAGTCCATCCTCTCGGAGGGAGTCCTCGGTCTCATCGCCGCCATCCGCGCCTGCGATCCCAGCGGGGGCGATTCCGGTGAGCCGGCCGGCATCGGCACAGAGGGCAAGGCACTGCTCACCGGACGGGGCATCCGGATCGTGCAGGACGGCCTTCACCGTCTGGCGGACGACGACCGGCAGGAATTCGCCCGCGTTCTCCGCAGGATCGCCGGAGCGATGCACAGCCAGGACATGGCGCGCAAAGGCTTCTGGAAGGCAGACAGGTCGCTGCTGGAACTCCCCGACGTACTCTGCCTCCCGACGCAGGAGCCGCCGGCTGTGGCCACTGCCGTGGTGCCCCGGTCCCGGATACTCGCGGCCGCGTACGTGACGGTGCTCGGCTGTATCGAGATGGCGGACGAGGACACCGTCGACGCCGATGAAGCCGTCAAGATCACTGAAGCATGGACGGGAACCCTGCTGAGGCGGCTGGACCAGGCACCTCACGAAGACCGGCAGGAGCTGATCCGCCTCTTCCTCGAAGCTGCCCGCGAGGAGACCGACCCGGCGCACAGGGCATTCGCTTCCCGGTTCCCGGAGACCATCGGCCTGTGCGGAGGGAGCGGGGAAGCGACGACCGCCTGATCAGGAGATCCCGGCATCGGCCATCAGACGCGCTGCGCGCCGGGAGCGGATCGACGGGATGCCTCGTACCAGGGCTTCCGGTCCTTTGTGCGGCCGAGGCCGGTCAGAGGCCCCCGGTGTTGAGCAGCCGGTTGGGAGTGCCGGAGGGGACGCCGCGCAGGACACCGACGGTGGCCGTGTGGTCGAGCCAGACGTGGACCTCCCTGGCGGTGGCGTGGGGGTGTGCCGACAGGTACAGCGCGATGACGCCCGTGGCATGCGGTGCGGCCCAGGACGTGGCGCCTTCCTCCTGCGTGGTCGTTCCCCCGCCGGCGAGGGCGGCGGTCACCTTCTGGCCGGGGGCGTACAGATCGACGCACCGTCCGTAGCCCGATCCGTAGGAACTGCTGTCGCTCCAGGGGCGGTTGCTCGGCGTGGAGGCCGCAACGACGATCGTGCCGGGGACACCGGCCGGGGAGTGCTTGCAGGCGTCGTCGTGGAAGTTGCCGGCCGACACCACGGTCGGGATCCCCACGTCGACCATCTTCTTCACCGCTGCCTCGAGGGTCGCGGACCGGTGGTCGAGGTTGAGCGACATGTTCACCACCGCGGGCTTCTGCGCGTGCGCGGTGACCCACTTGACCGACTTCACCAGGGCTGCCTCGGCCGCGGCCGCGGAGCCGCCGCCCCCGCTCTCGCACAGGATGCCCTGGACCCGCACGAGTTGTGCCTTGGGCGCCACCCCGTACTTCGCGCCGCCGATGATGCCCGCGACGAACGTGCCGTGGCCGATGCCGCTCTCGCCGAAGCAGTCACCCGAGTCCTTCGGGCCCACGAAGTCGGCGCCGAGGTGGGCACGTGTGCCGAACTCCTTGTGCGCGATGTCCATACCGGTATCGATCACATAGACGTGAACGCCCTGGCCCGTGGCGGTGGTGGTGAACTTCCCGTTCAGGGGCCGTGATCGCTGGTCCAGAACGTCCAGGTTCCACGGCACGTGCCGGGTAAGGGGTGACGCCGCGGTATGCGCGGCCGCGGACAACTCCTCCACGGTGCCGGCAGATCCCGGCGCCGAGCCGGAAGACGTCCCGTGGCCGGAAGGTGCCGCGTTGCCGGAGGTCGTTACGGACTTCGCCTTGCCCTGCCCGGAGGAGGGCGTAGGCGGCGTCCCGCTGGTCCCTCCGCCCGCCGCGCCGGCCTGCCCGCCGCACGCCGAGGCCCCGAGCACCGTCGCCATGGCCACCACCACGAGAGCGGCCTTCGTCACGTTCCGTGTCACAGCGTCCCCCACGTCCTTGCTTCGTGCACAGTCAAGGCACGAGACGACCACAGGGCGCGGGCGGTTCCGGCCGGGACCGGGCACGGCGACCCGGCGACCGGCGACCGGCCTGGCCGACCCAAGCGCTTCGGGGCGACGACGAGGGCGGCTCGCCTCCGACGCCTGCCGGAGAGTCCGTCAGTCGGCGGCGAGGAGGCGTTCCAGCCAGTTCTGGCGCGCCGCGACGGCGGCCTTCGCGGATCGGGGGCGCTCGCGTTCATCCCCGGCGCTCATGTCCGGGGCGGCGCGTCCACACCCGGTGTTCTCGTCGGCGGCGTCCGCGGTACCCCCTCCCCCGGGGTGTACCCGGGGCGGCGCCGAAGCGCTCATCGGTGCCCCGAGTGCCTGACGGTCCGTGGTGAGGCGCCCAGTTCCCTTCGGCAGGTCTTGTTGAACGCCTGGAGGTCGGGGATGCCGACGGTCGCGGCGATCGCCGGGATGGCGAGCGTCGAGGCGATCAGGAGGTGCCGGGCGCGCTCCATGCGGCGGCGCCGGATGTAGCCGACGACCGTGAGCCCGGTGTCCTTCCGGAACAACCGCGTCAGGTGGGTGTGCGAAACTCCGGCGGCACGCGCGATGTCCGGGACGCCCAGCGGGTCGGCCAGGTGCTCCTCGATGTGGGCCATGGCCGTCCGCAGGACAGGATGCCGGGAGCCCTCACGGCCGCCGGAGGCACCGGCCAGGCCGGTCGTGCGCCACAGCACCGTCCAGAGTTCCGCGGCGGCCCGCGCCGGGGACTGTGTGCCGGCCGCGACCGTCTGCCGCAGCAGTCCGCCGAGCACCGCGGCGTCCGGACCGGCGTCCTGCATCGCCGGGACATGGCGCCGCTCGCCCTCGCCCGGCAACCTGAAGTGGGCATACAGGTGCTCGCACGGGGTGGTGTCGTAGTGGAAGTGCACCTCCGTGCCGGGTGGCACCAGACTCACGTGCCCCGGGCGGATCGCGTGCCGGAAGCCGCCGAACTCCAAGGTGCCGGAGTAGCCGTACAGGTGAAGCTGCCACAGCCGGGGCAGCCGGAACACATCGTGAGGACCGGCGTACCCGTGTACGCCCACACCCGCGTTGTGCACCTGCGGAGGGAGGTCGAGAGCCAGCTCCACGAAGTGCGTCATGGTGGAAAATTACCAGTTCTCGCTGGATACAGCCCACGACTTTCGCACCGTCTCTTCCTACGGTGGCCGTATGCCAACCACACGACAGCTGCTGACTTCGCTCCAGACGGCGCGGTTCGTGGCACACGGTTTCCTGCGCCTCGACGGCGTCGTGCCCCGGGAACTCAACGAGGAGGCGCTCGGCGTCTTCGCGGCGGGGCTGCCCTCCGTGCCGTACGGCACCCCTGTACCGAAGGCGTTCCCCGAGGGCTCCTTCGCAAGACGGCTCGTCGACCTGCCCGCCGTAGCGGGCGCGTTGGAGAGCCTCGTGGGGCCGGACCCGACCGTCGACCACCACCACGTGCACACGCGTGAACCACGCGAGGGCAGCGCGCAGCCACTGCACGCCGACGCCCTGATCGATCTGCGGACCGACGCCTTCGACGTGCAGCTCATGTACTACCCGCAGGCGGTCACCGCGGACATGGGCGGCACGCTCATCGTCCCGGGGAGTCATCTGCGCCGGATCAACGAGTCCGACACCGGCCGGTACCAGAACCTGCGCGGCCAGACCCGGCTGACCTGTCCGGCCGGCACGGTCGTCCTGTTGCACCACGGCATCTGGCACGGGGGCCGCCGCAACGAGAGCGACACCGTCCGCCACATGTACAAGATCCGCTTCAACCCGACCGTGCCCCAGGTGCGGCTCTGGGACACCGGGGACCTGCACGACCCCGCCGTGGGCGAGGAGTTGGGACACACGTTCCCCTGGTACGAACCGGCCACCGGCAGGCTCGAGATCCACAACCGCATCAGGCTCTGGCGTTCCCTGACCGACGACCCGGACTTCGACGTCGAGTACTGGGCCACCCGCATCACCAACCGACCTGCGCAGAGGAGAAGCGCGTGACCAGTTCGAACACGGTGCGGCAGCAGGTGCTGGTCCTGTACCTGGGCACATCGGCCCTCGACTCCCCGGTCGTCGGATGGGCCCGCTACGACGGTACCGGCGCGACCCGACCCACCACCGGCGACAGCGACGAACCGCCGTACGAGACGGGCGTCGCCGCGCTGGAGGACGGCTGGCGCCTCATCCAGGCCGCCCAGCTCATCCCGCCCTACCCGGGGGCGGAACACGAGACGTCGTTCCTCAAGCACGAGTTCTTCTTCGAGAAGCTCGTGCAGCGCGGGCAGGACACGACGACGTCCCTGTAGCCATGGCCGGCTGTGGCTGCGCTGCGGGCACGGGAGAAGGATCCTGCCGGCGGTGAGCCCGGCTGCGGCGCCACCCCGGGGTGTGCGGTCCACCGTCGTCGGCGTTCGCCGGGGAACGCGTCGGCTGCTACGGGGAGCGGCGACCGGTGGTGGAGGAGCCGAGGTCGTCGTCGGACAGGGTGATGCGGGCCGTGATGCGCTTGCCGACCGGATCCTGTTCGGTGAACAGCTTCTCGGTGACGGCCTTGACGATCTCCAGGCCGTGCTGGCCGATCCTGTCGGGGTCGACGGACCGGGCGGCGGGGACGGTGGGATCGCTGTCCCACACCACCACGTCCACGGCGCGGTCGTTGATGCGCAGTTCCAGCAGAACAGGGCCGGGGGCGTACTTGCGGGCGTTGGTGACCAGCTCGCTGACCACCAGCTGGGTGAGTTCTCTCGTACGAGCGGCTACGGGCAGATGATGGTCGGCCTGAGCCTGGTCGAGGAAGGCAACGGCGTGGTGGCGGGCTTCGGCGATGCAGCCGTCGTACCCGCTCAGGGTGTAGCCGGCGCGCATCAGGTACGCGTGCGGCGTCGTACAGCCGTCACCGTCGGCATGAGATCCCACGCGTCCGCCCTCACTCCCCCCGTTCCTGTGCGCCGGTACCCGCGACGGCGTCATACATGCCACCAGGGGTGCCGTTCGGCCAGACCGCTCTGCGGGCGGCCAGGCCCGGCGCTTTCGCTGACCCGGGTTGCGTCGGCGACCCACCGGCCACGGCAACCTGCTGGCCGCCCTCGACGGGCCCGTCGTGCGTCTCGCGACGCTCGACGCGGACGGTCCGACGGGAACCTTCCAGGACGAGAACGGGGACGTGCCCTGGTAGCCGTACAGGAACGGACCCCGGGGGACGCCCCCGGCCGACCGACGACGGCGGAGTCCGCGTGGATGCCGTCGTCGGACCGTTCCCGAACAGACAACCGGACAAGCGCGCGAAACTCCGGCTCGTGCTTCAGCCGGCGAAGGCGCCCTGCTGGGAGCAGATGCGCCAGCCGCACTCCGTCATGCGGCCGAAGGGAGTTCCGCCACGCCCGGCGCCCTACCGGTTCCGCCCGGAACCGGGGCTCGTCGGCGATCAGGCGTCAGCAGCCAGCGCCTCGAGCTCCGCGTTGGCACGCTCCGTGACGTGGGCGAGCACGCGGCCGGCGACGGCCAGGTCCTCGGCGGGTATCCCGCCCCAGATGCGGGCGGAGACGGGGGCGGCCTCTGCGCCGACGGCGGCGATCAGTTCGCGCCCCGCGTCGGTGGGACGGAGGTGACCATCCTCGGCGACGAGCAGGTGTTCGGCCAGCAGCTCGTGGAGCGTGGCGCGGATGTCCGCCGGATCCGCCTTGAGGGACTGCTGAACCTGGGTGAGGAGCGCGTCCGGCGTCTGCGGGGCGTCGCACACGAGGGCTGCGCGCAGGGCGACATGCTGCTGGAACGTGACGCCGTGCCGGGCCAGAACGCGTTCCAGGACGCCTCGGGCGGCGTAGTGGGCCAGGGCGAGATCGCGGGCGTTGGCGACGGGTGCGGTGGTGGCGGATGCGGTGGAGGTGGATGCCGTGGTGGTCATGATGGTGCCCCCTGAGTGCTCTCGTCATCGGGTGCTGAGGGAATGAGAGGTGCGTCGAGCAGGGTCCCCAGCTCCTCGGTGAACGCGCGCGTCCGAGGGGCGTCCAGACCGCCGAGCGGCTCCAGCAACTGCTGAAGCAGTTCCTGTACGGCCGTGATGGCCTGCCGCGTGAGGGTCTGCCCGTGCTCGGTGAGGGCCAGCTGCACCGCACGCGGGTCGCGGGGGTCGCGGGTCCGCTCGATCAGCCCGGCCGACTCCAGGGTGCGCGCCAGCTTCGAGACGTACAGCGCTTCCAGGCCGGTGTGGTCGGCGAGCCGACGCTGACTGGGCCGCTCGCCCTCGCGCTGCATGCCGTGCAGCGAGGCGGCCAGTACGTACTGCGCATGGGTCAGACCCAGCGGAGCAACCGCGCGATCGACCGCGACACGCCACTTGCTGGCGAGCCGCCATACCAGGAAGCCGGGCGTGGGACCCGGTGGAACCGTGCTCATACCAAATAGAGTACATGGACACTATATCCATGGCTACTATCTCGGCGGATGCGACAGCGGACGAACAGAGCACCGCCCGCCGCCCCGTCCTGTCCGTCGTGGTGCGGTCGGGCGCGGCACGGAAGACGTCCAGGAAAGGCCGGAGTCGAGGGCGCGGGCCGTGGGGAGGGAGCCGGATTACCGAACCCGCCCTCACCGGAACCCGGTTCACCGGACAACCGACTGAACGCATCCTCCCGCTCACCGGCCATCTTCCCCAGCCGGCCCCGGCCGGTCCGACCGCCTGCCGACTGGGCGTCGAAGCTCGTCGTAGGCCGCACGCGACGAGCGCTCGCCTCGCGAAAAGGATTGTCCGACCGCCGAGGAACAACCCAAAAAAACAAAGGCAAGGAGATCCCACTCCTTGCCACTCTCAACATATAGCGCACCGGGGGGCTTGCGGCAAGACCCGGGTCGTACCGCAGAATCGGCGGCCGAAAGCCAGACCTTCAGACAGGGGAGACGCGAAGTGCGAGTGCTGTTGACGGCGTGGGGATCGCGCGGAGATGTCGAACCGCTGGCGGCCCTGGCGGTGGGCTTACGGCAACTGGGTGCGCAGGCGCGGGTGTGCGCGCCGCCGGACGAGGAGTTCACGGCGCTGCTCGCGCGTGTCGGCGTGCCGCACGTACCTCTCGGTCCGGCGGTGCGTTCGGTGGTCGCCGGGACGAAGCCACCGACGGCGAAAGACGCGTTCAGGCTCGCTCCTGAGCTCGTCGCCGCACGGTTCGCCACGCTCGGTGCGGCGGCCGAGGGATGTGACGCGCTGCTGGCCACCGGTCTGATGCCCGCCGGCGCGCGGGACGTGGCCGAGAAGCTGGGCGTCCCTTACGTGTTGGCGTGCTTCCACATGTCCGGACTGCCGTCGCGGCATTTCCCTCCGGGTGCGCGGCCGGGCAAGCAGTCCCCGCAGGGCGAGACCGACAACCGGGTGCTGTGGGAGCAGGACGCCCAGAGGGTGAACGCGTTGTACGGCGAGGCACTCAACAGCCAGCGGGCGGCGATCGGTCTGCCGCCGGTGGGCAACGTCCGCGACCACGTCCTCACCGACCGGCCGTGGTTGGCGGCAGACACGACGCTGTGTCCGTCGCAGGGCATGACGGACCTCGACGTCGTACAGACCGGGGCGTGGATCCTGCCTGACGACCGTCCGCTCGCCCACGACCTGGAGGCGTTCCTGGCCGCCGGCACACCACCGGTGTACGTGGGGTTCGGCAGCATGGCCGCACACGTTCCGAAGGACATCGCGCAGGTGGCCATCGAAGCGAGCCGTGCGCAGGGCCGACGCGTGCTGCTCGCCCGCGGCTGGGCGGGACTGGCCCCGGTCGACGAAGCCGACGACTGCTTCGTCGTCGGCGAGGTCAATCAGCAGGCACTGTTCGGCCGGGTGGCCGCCGTCGTGCACCACGGTGGTGCGGGCACCACGACGGCGGCGGCCCGGGCAGGTGCGCCCCAGGTGGTGATCCCCCGGATCGCGGACCAGCCGTACTGGGCCGCCCGAGTGGCCGAGCTGGGCATCGGCTCGGCTCACGACGGCCCTACGCCGACCTTCGACTCCACGTCTGCCGCACTCGCCATGGCCCTGATGCCCGAAACCCGCGAACGGGCACGGACGGTGGCGGGCACGATCCGCGGCGACGGGGCGACGGTGGCCGCGAAACTGCTGCTCGCCTCGGTCGGCCAGGAATAGTCGCCCGCGCCGGCGTGCATCACACGTAGCGCGGTGGAGACGCATGCCGGGGACCGGTCCCGCCCCGTGCGAGGCCGCCTTCAGAAGCGGAAGAGACGGCCCTCCAGCTCACCGTTTCGGAGGACGCTCAGTCCAGACAGAACTCGTTGCCCTCGATGTCCTGCATCACGATGCAGGACTCGTTGTGGTCGTCGGCAAGCAACACTTGCACCTGTGCAGCGCCGAGCGCGACCAACCGTGCGCACTCGGCTTCGAGCGTGGCGAGTCGCTCCTCCCCCACGAGTCCGGTGCCGACACGGACGTCAAGATGCACGCGGTTCTTGACCACCTTTCCTTCGGGGACGCGCTGGAAGTACAGTCGCGGGCCGACGCCGGAGGGGTCGCTGCAGCTGAACGCCGCTCCCTGCCGCTCGGGCGGCAGAGAGTGATCGAAGTCGTCCCACGTGGCGAACCCCTCCGGTGGCGGCGGTACGACGTAGCCCAACACCTCGCACCAGAAGCGAGCGACCCGCTCAGGTTCTGCGCAGTCGAAGGTGACTTGGAAATGCCTGATCGGTGACATCGGCGCACCATAGCAGGGGAGTTGGAGCGCAGCCCGGCGGCACATGTGCACGCGCCGATGGGCGGTGGACTGTGGAGCCCCGTGCAGGACGTCGAGCCCGGACGGATGCACCCGCACCGCCACACGGTGCGCCGTCCTTGACCAGGCTTCAGCCGATGTCCGGCACGTCCCCCTCCGGCATCGCCTCGCGGCGTCGGTTCTGCGGACAGGGACCGGTTCGAGTGCCGCGCCGCTCGAACCACGTGCTTCCCGGCAAAAGCTCCCGGTGACGATCGTGACCATTGAACTCGTCGTGCGACGTCTACCGCGCCGCGCGACCGCTCGCCCGTTTACAACTTGCCCGTTTACAACTTGCCCGTCCTGAAATCCGCGTTCCAGAATCCCGTGAAATTGTCACGGAAGCCCGCTCGCCGGCCTGCGTCCGGGTGGTCACGCCACCGCGGCCAGCAGGTCTGCCACTACGTCGGGCCGTTCCAGGGCGATGAAGTGGCCCGCTTTCGCCACCTGCGTGAAGTCCGCGGCCGGCAGCAGTTGCTTGTTGGCCTCCCGGTCCGAGGGCCGGGACCAGTCCTTCTCGCCGTAGACGAGATGCACGGGGGCCTTGACCTCGGGGTAGCGCGAGCGGGCTGCGATGAGGCTGGGCAGGGCCTGGTACACGGCTCGCGCGACGGTCGGGTAGCCGGCGCGGCCGCCGACCTGGAGGAGCTCGTCCAGGTAGTCCTCGCGCAGTGCGCTCTTGTCGCCGAGGCCGCCCTGGAGGATCTTGCTGAGGGCCGGCCTTGGCTCCTGACTGGCGATCACCGGGCCCACTCCGGGGGTGAGGACACCGCTGACCACCACACGGGCGAGGAGGCTGGAGCGGGCGATCCCGCCGCGGAAGTCGTACGCGTTGACCGCGACGACGCGGCGGACGCGTTCCGGCAGGTCGGCCGCGGTGGTCAGGGCGAGCACGGCCCCCATGGACTCCCCGACCAGTGTCACGTCGTGGAGGTCGAGCTCGGCGAGGAGCCGCTTGACGCCTTCGCGCATGGCCGGCTCGTCGTAGGACGCGCCGGGCACGATCTCGGAGTAGCCCATGCCCGGCAGGTCGAGGGCGTAGACGGTGTAGTGCTCGGCGATCGAAGGAATGAGGAGGCGGAAGTGCTCGGCCTGCGTGCGCACGGTATGCAGCAGGACCAGGGGGGCGCCGGTGCCGGCTTTGAGGTAGCGCAGCGTTCCCTCGCGGCCGCGGCGTCCTGGACGCGGCGCGATGGTGTGGCTGGTGGCTCCCGGGATGTGGATCGTGGGACGGGGCTCGTGGTCGGGCATCTCGTCGACTCCTTGACGGGTGGACCGCGGATGGGGGTGCGGATACGGCCGCGGGTGGAGGGGTGGTTGGGCAGCGGGGCGGTGACGCCCGTCGTCGGCGGTCGGGGCTCTCGCCGGGCGCGGGAGCTACTTCGCCAGTTGGGGGTACAGTCCGGCCAGGTCGCCGGCGAGGCCGGTCTTGACCTGGCGTGTGATGTCGTCGGCGAGGACTTCGTAGGCGCCCGTCTCGATGCCGTCGAGGGCGAGTTGGGCGACGGCACGGGGGTTGGTCTTGGGTGCGTCGACGCCGGCGGTCAGGTCGGTGTCCACGTAGCCGACGTGCAGGCCGGTGACGGTGATGCCGCGCGGCTCGAGTTCCAGGCGCAGGGAGTTGGTCTGTGACCACAGGGCGGCCTTGGAGGCGCTGTAGGAGCCGCCGAGGGCGATCCAGGAGAGCACGGAGTGCACGTTGAGGAGGTGGCCGCCGCCGTTGCCTTCGATGACCGGTGCGAAGGCCCGGGTGAGAAGGAGCGGGCCGTAGAAGTTGGTCTCGAACTCCCGGCGTACGTCGTCGACCGGGGAGTCGAGGAAGGACGCGCCGACCGAGGCGCCGGCGTTGTTGATCAGTATGGTGACGTCCTGCGCCTGCGCGGCGGCCGCCGCCACGGAGGCCGGGTCGGTGACCTCCAGCGCCACCGGGACCGCGTCGGGGTGCGTCACGGTGCGCGGGTCGCGGGCCGTGGCGTAGACCTTGCCGGCGCCGCGCGCGTACAGCTCCTCCACCAGCGCCTTGCCGATGCCCCGGCTGCCGCCGGTGACGAAGACGTTGGCGCCCTTGAGTGCGGTCATGACTGTGCCTCCACAGGTGAGAAACCGATCGGTTTCCATCACGGTAAACTGATCGGTTTCCGCGCGCAAGTCCCCGTGCCGAACCGAACCCCGTCGCGTCGGCAGATGAGCCCCGGACGATCCGCGCCCGAAAGGCGAAGCCCGGCCGTCACACAGGCCTCACGCGCCCGCCCGCGAGGTTCGACGGAGGCAGGCGGAGGGCGGTCGCCGAGCAGGGAGAAGACCAACCGGCCGTCTCTGATCGGAGCGGCCGCCCGCGACGCCCGCGTCACGGCGACGGCTCCGCGCAGATCTTCTTGGCGGTTCAGCCGGCCCCGTCGACGACCTGATCGTCTCGCTCGGCCTCGAGGATGCCACCAGGTCCTCCATGAGCAGACCAGCACGCCGGTAGCGCCTGCGCGTTCCCCTGCATGGAGGGACGCGACGACTCACCGAACCGGTCCGACGGGCGGCCGAAACGCGTCATGGCATCTGCCGCCCGGGCTGTCGGCATAGGTCCTCACCTTCGCTCGCCGGCAGCCGAACGACGCGAGGGGGACGCCCGGCGGCGGTCCGCAGCGGCGCGTCAGGTCGCGCCTCGCCAGGCAGAGACCTCACGGGCGGTCAGGCGAGCGAGGCGAGGGCGGCGTCCAGGCGGGCAGCGGCCTCCTGCGCGACGGGCTCCAGGGCGGGCAGGCCGGCGAGAGTGACCATGGTGTTCGGGTCCAGGGCCTGGACGAGCGTGTGGTCGCCCGCTCGGCGCACGACGACGTTGCAGGGCAGCAGCAGGCCGATGGCGCGGTCGGCTTCGATGGCGCGGTGGGCCAGGGGCGGATTGCAGGCGCCGAGGATCAGGTAGTCCTCCATGTCGTGGCCGAGCTTGGCCTTGAGGGTGGCCTTGACGTCGATCTCGGTGAGGACGCCGAAGCCCTGGGCGGCGAGGGCTTCGCGTACGGCGTCGACCGTGGTGGCGAAGTCGCTGGTCAGGCTGACGGTGCGGTCATAGCTCACGGGGTTCTCCAGTGACGGACAAGCGGGCGAACGCGTTCAACGATACCCCCAGGGGTATTCAGGTACGCTCCTTGTCGCAGACCAATTACCCCCCGGGGTATCTCAGGAGGATTCCATGACCGTCGTCGACCACGCCCCGAACACCGGAGCGCCACCCTCTCCGTCCGGCCCGCTGGGGCGCCTCGGCGACTGGACGGCGAGGCGCTTCAGGACTGTCCTGGCGGGGTGGGTGATCGTGGTCGGCCTGCTCGGTGTCTTCGCGCCGCAGGTGACCACCGCGCTGTCCGGTGCGGGCTGGCAGAGCAACGGCTCGGAGTCCGTCGCGGTCCGCGAGCTGGCCCAGCAGCATTTCGGCGGCACCGGCTCCACCGCGATCCAGGTCGTCGTCCACGCCGACCGGCCGGTCACCGATCCCGCCGTGCAGACCGTGCTCACCAAGGCGACCAAGCTGCTGACCGCCGACGACCGGATCTCCGAGGTCGTCCAGCCCCGGGCCGGGGCGACGATCAGCCGGGACGGCAGGACCGCCGTACTGCTCGGCGGCGCCGAGGCCGACCCGGACGACATGGTGCGGGCCTCCGACGACCTCAAGGATCCGCTGCGCGCACTGTCCGCCGACGGCATCACCGTGCGGGCCACCGGGGCGTCCGTCCTGTGGAGCGACTTCAACACCGCCAACCTGGACGCGATGATCCACGCCGAGATCCTGTCCTGGCCGGTCACCCTGGTCGTGCTCGTGATCGCCTTCGGCTCGCTCGTCGCCGCCGGCCTGCCCCTGCTGCTCACCATGGCCGGGCTGGCCGCCTCCGTGGGCTCGTTGGTCCTGATCAGCCATGTCACGCCGATCTCCATCTGGGCCATGGACTTCGCCCTGATGTTCGCCCTGGCGCTCGGTATCGACTACGCGCTCTTCCTCGTCATCCGCTTCCGCGGCGCCCTCGCCCGCCACGGCGACCCCCGCCGAGCGGTGCAGGAGACCATGGACACCGCGGGCAAGGCCGTGCTGCTGTCCGGACTGACCGTGCTCGTCAGCCTGTCCGCCGTGATGCTCGTGCCGGCCCCGGCGGTCCGCACCATGGCCGTCGGCATCATGCTCTCCGTCGTCTTCGTGCTCGCAGCGACGCTGACCCTGCTGCCCGCCGTCCTCGGCAGGCTGGGCCCGCGCGTCAACAAGCTCGCCCTGCCCCGGACCCGCACCGACCAGGTCGTCTCGCCCCGCTTCGGCGCCTGGGGCGAGCAGCTGTGGCGTCACCCGCTGCGCTACGGAGTGCCCGCGGTGCTGGTCCTGGTCGCGCTCGCCGTCCCGGTGTCCGGGCTGAAGACCGCGATGCCGTCCATCACCGTCGTCCCCGCGACCGACAGCTCACGACAGGGCTACGCCATGGCGCAACAGGCCCTCGGCAAGGGCGCCCCCGGCATGCTCCAGATCCTCACGCCCACCGCCCAGGCGCAGGCCACCGCCCGTACTCTCGCCGCCGCTGACGGCATCGCCGCCGTCCTGCCGGCCCAGTCGGCCGCCGACGGCTCGCACTGGAGCCTGGTCCAGGCCATGCCGTCCGTCGACCCCTCCGACGGGTCACTGAGGAACACCGTCCACACCCTCCGGGCCGAACTACCGAACCAGGCACTGGTCGGCGGCGCGGCCGTGGAGAACATCGACCTCAAGCAGGCTCTGGACGACAAGGCCCCGCTGGTCATCGGCGTCATCCTGGCCCTCGGCTTCGTCCTGCTGCTCGTCGCCCTCCAGGCCCCGCTGATCGCGGCCCTCGGGGTGCTGACCAATCTCCTCGCCACTGCCGCCGCCTTCGGCGTCGCCCGGCTGATCTTCCAGGACGGCCACGGCTCGTGGCTGCTCGGCTTCGAACCGCAGGGATTCCTGGACGGCTGGGGTCCGGTCTTCTTCTTCGCGATGATCTTCGCCATCGCCATGGACTACACCGTCTTCCTGCTCTCCTCCGCCAAGGAGCACTTCGAGCACACGGGCGACCCCCGTCAGGCCATGACCGCCGCCCTCGCCCACTCCGGCCGCGTCATCTTCGCGGCAGCGGGCGTCATGGTCGCCGTCTTCTTCACCTTCGCCCTCGCCGAGCCGCTCCCGCCCAAGGAGATGGGCATCGTCCTCGGCACCGCCGTTCTCCTCGACGCCTTCCTCATCCGACTCGTCCTGCTCCCCGCCCTGCTCCGCCTCACCGGCCGTGCCGCGTGGTGGAGCCCCGCACGGCTGCGCAAGGTCCTGCCCGACATCCGTTTCTCCCACGACTGAGCACTCCCGGCACCGGTGGGCCCCGGCCCTGCCCGGGCCCACCGCTACCCCAAGGTCCGGTCGACCGTCATCAACTCACCCGGAGGAGCCCGTAGAGCACCGTCAGGACGGCGCGAACCGGCACATCAAGGTGCGTGCAGCCCGGTCGCTCGGACAAGCTCGGGACCGGCGCCGACAACGGCTCGGTATGGCCGTCGCGCCCCTCGGATCGGCAGGCGGCGACGGGGCCGATCCCTGCCGGCGTACGGCTCCGGTGAAGGCGAGACGCGCAGCGCAACCGGCCCCCCGCCAAAATGATCATCGAGAAGGCACCAGCCACGACCGGACGCAGGAGGTCACCGCGCGCATCATCCTCGCTGCACAGCGGGCCCCGTCGTTCAGGGTGGCACCAGGTGTCCCGACGGTAGTGCACGCGCTACCTGGAGGTGGGCAGCGCACGGGTTGGTGACGCACCCTCTGCGCACGGAAATCTATCGGCATGACGCGACGCAAAGCAGTGATCATCCCCTCGGTCCTCCTCTCCCTCTGTGCGGTGGCGGTTGCCACTCCGGCCATCGCGGACACCGCGCACGAGTCGTCACCCACCCCGATCCCGGTATCGCCGGTCTCGGCCTCCGGTCAGCACGCGGACAGCGTGGTCGCTGCCATCGAGCGCAGCGCCCACACACTGAGGAGCACGGAGCCGACCGGCAGTCTGCGGGACCTGGACGCGCTGGGGCGAATGGTCCGGAGCGCCGAGGTGGTCGGGCTGGGTGAGGCCACTCATGGTTCGCAGGACTTCTTCCGCATGAAGCACCGCGTCTTCCGCTACCTGGTCGAGAAGAAGGGCTTTCGGTCCTTCTCCCTGGAGCTCCCGTGGAGCAGCGGTGTGCGGCTCAACGAGTACGTGCTGGACGGGAAGGGCGACCTCAAGGACGTAGCGCGAGAGGAGTTCCAGGGTTCCTACCGGATCTGGAACAACCAGGACTACCTCGACCTCATCGAGTGGATGCGCGGCTACAACCTGCGGCACCCGAACGATCCGGTGCAGTTCATGGGCGACGACATGGGCTACGTCGGGCCGGAGCTGTACAAGCGAGTGACCGACTACGTGTCCCGTCGGTACCCGCAGTTGCTGGAGCGCGTCACCGGGCTCTACCGCGGCCTGGCGCCGACCACCGACGCCGGCACCTACAGCGAGGAGTACTTCAAGCTGCCGCTGGCCGAGCGCCAGGAGCGGGCGGAGCGGACCGGGAAGGTGTACGAGCTGCTGCGGGAACAGCGGCCCGCTTCCGGCGCGGCCAAGCAGGACCACCTGTGGATGGTGCAACACGCCAGGGCCATCCACCAGATGGCCAGGGGCATGGCCTTCGACTTCACCGACGAGACCCAGAGCGCCGCGATGATGAGACTCCGTGACCAGGTGATGGCCGAGAACGTGGACTGGTGGCACCGGCACACCGGCGACCGGATCCTGCTTTCGGCACACAACACCCATGTGTCCTACGACTCGTTCGACACCCGGTATCCCAAGACCCAAGGTGCCTTCCTGCGCGATGCGCTGGACAACGACTACGTCAGCATCGGCTTCAGTTTCGACCAGGGTGCGTTCAAGGCCTTCGGCACCGAGGACAACGTGATGCGCACCTACCGCGTGGAGGCCGCGAAACCGGGCTCCAACGAACACACGCTGGACAAGGCCCGCCAGGACGACTACATCCTCGACATGCGCACTGCCCCCGCGCTCGTGCGCGCCTGGCTGGACACGGAACGCGTCACCTGGAACATCGGCGCCGGGTGGCCCGACCCCGTCGAGTACAGGACGGCCCTCGGCCGGGCTCACGACATCCTCATCCACCTGCACGACGTCGCAGCCACCACGTACCTGGGCGACCCTGAGCAGCGACGCACGGCACACCGCCCGGGGCCGGCGTCTCCTGAACCCCCGCTCCCAGGCGATTCCCCGGCGTTGCAGGATGCGGTCATCGGCGACGGGGACGACCCTGCGCGGGTGTCCTCCGTTCCGGTCAGGGATCCTCGCCCGAGCGGGGTTGCCGATCTCTGCGCCGACAGGCTCGAGGCCTGATCTGATTCCGCACGCCGCTGGTTGTGACGGCTGCTACGTTGTGCAGCGTGACGAATGCCGAGCCCGGTGGTCACCGGCTCGTCCTCATGTCGAAGCCTCCCGTGCGACCCTCCCGGCGTCGGAACGAGGTCCGGCGGGAGCTGCGCCGGAGCGCCACGTCCTCCAGGGCGGCCTCGGCCGGTGCGCGGCTCGCACCGTGCGCCGCCGCCTGCGAAAACTACGCGGAGCGGGCCTTCACCGACCTGCACCAGGCCCCGGCGCAGCGTCGATGACACGGGCAACGGCGCGACCGGCCCCGGCCCGCCGGATGTGGCCGCTGTACGCGGCGGGCTTCACCACCGCGTTCGGCGCGCATGGAATCGCCGCCAGTCTCGGCGGCCACTCCAAGGACGCCGTCACCTCACTGATGGTGCTCGGCGGTCTGCTGGCGCTGTACGACGGCGCCGAGGTGGTGCTGAAGCCGCTGTTCGGCACGCTCGCCGACCGCGTCGGCGCCCGGCCCGTGCTGCTCGGCGGCCTCGTCGCCTTCGCCGCCGCCTCCGGGGCGTACGTCGTCGCGGACAGCCCTGGCTGGCTGTGGGCGGCCCGCCTCGGCCAGGGCGCCGCGGCCTCCGCCTTCTCTCCCTCCGCCTCCGCCCTGGTCGCCCGGCTCAATCCGGCCGCCAAGCACGGCCGTGCCTTCGGGTCGTACGGCTTCTGCAAGTCCGTGGGCTACACGCTGGGCCCACTGCTCGGCGGGGTCCTGGTCTGGGCCGGGGGCCTGCGGCTGCTGTTCACCGTCCTTGCGGTGCTCGGCGCGGCGGTCGCCGTCTGGTGCGCCCTCGCCGTGCCCGCGGTGCCGCCGCTCCCCCGGGCCCGGCAGACGGTGCTGGACCTGGCCCGGCGGCTGGTCGACCCGGCGTTCCTCGCGCCGACGGCGGCCCTCGCCGCGGCGACCGCGGCCCTCTCGGTCGGCGTGGGCTTCCTCCCCGTCTCCGGTCGGACGGCCGGTCTGGGGACCGTGGCCACGGGGGCGGCCGTGTCGGTGCTCGCCGCCTGTGCAGCCGTGGTCCAGCTCCGGGCGGGGCGGGCTTTGGACGACGGACGGCTGACAACCCGTTCGGGCCTCACCGCGGGTTTGCTGCTGGCGGCCGCCGGGCTGGGCTGCGCGGCGCTTCCCGGTCTGACCGGCATCCTGACCGGGGCGACTCTGATCGGCGTAGGAACCGGTCTGATCACTCCGCTCGGCTTCGCCGCCCTCGCCGCGTCCACTCCCGCCGAACGCCTCGGCCAGACCATGGGCGCCGCCGAGCTCGGCCGCGAACTCGGGGACGCGGGCGGGCCGTTGCTCGTCGCCGCCGTGGCCACGGCGACCACCCTCACGCACGGGTACGCGGCGCTGGCCGTGCTGCTCGCCGTCGGTCCGGTCATCGGCCGGGTACACCGTCACCGCAGCGGTTGATGTCAGGACGGCAATCCCGGCGAGGGTGTCGAGTCGGCTGCGTTCGTCCCGCTCACGGCGAGCGTCCGCGAGGAGTTGATGCCCGCGGGCGGAGGGGCGGCGGGGCGGTGACCCGGCGAACCGACCGTGCGGTCGAGGCTCAGGGCCCAGACACGTGACCTTGTCGTCGTGGTCGGGTGGTCAGCGGCTCCCGCGCAGCGGGGGAACCTCATCGGCGGGCACGTCCAGCCGCGGGTACCGACCGCCCGGGTGTGGCCATTTCCTCTGCGCTCAGCGCGCACAGGAGACGAGCGGCGGGGAAGAAGGGCGGGGACGCGCGCCTTCCTGCGAGCCGTCCCCCCGGTGGGGCGACGGTGGCGGGAGGCCGCCCACTCGGTGATCGTCGCGGGGCTGTGGAGCCCTGCACGCCGGGCGGGTCGAAGGGTGTAGGGGACATGACCGACGTGGACGATCTGGCCGCTGTGGACGTGGTGGAGGATCCTGCCGTACCGGAGCGCCGAGGTGGCGCTCTGGCGCGGTGGTTGCTGCGTCACCGGGTGCAGGCGGTCGATCCGGCCGCGGAGACGGGCGCCGGCGAGTCGCATGCCTGGTGGAAGGTGATGTGCCTGACGGGTGTCGACTACTTCTCCAGCCTGGCCTACGTCCCCGCCATCGCCGCCCTCGCGGCCGGTGCGGTCTCACCCCTGGCCACTCTGCTGCTCGTGGTGCTGACCTTGCTGGGGATGCTTCCGATGTACCGGCGGGTGGCCGGCGAGAGTCCGCACGGGGCCGGTTCGGTGGCGATGCTCGAGGACCTGCTGCCGTTCTGGCGGGGCAAGCTGTTCGTCCTGGTCCTGCTCGGGTTCGTGGTGACCTCATGGATCATCACGATCACCCTGTCCGCGGCCGATGCTTCCGTGCACATGGTGGAGAGCTCCTACGCCCCGCAGAGCCTCCACGGGCACGAGGTCGTCATCACCGTGGCGCTCCTGGTACTCCTCGGCGGGGTGTTCCTGCTCGGCTTCAGCGAGGCCGTGAGCGTGGCCATCCCGCTGGTCGCCGTCTTCCTGGCGCTCAACGCCGTGACCATCTGCGTCGGCCTGGTGGATGTGTTCACCAGCCCGGACGCCTTCTCGGCGTGGACCGGCGCGCTCACCGAAGGCCGGGGGTTCGGTGACCTGGCGGGCCCGGCTCTGCTTGCCTTCCCGCTGCTGGTGCTGGGGCTTTCCGGCTTCGAGACCGGGGTGAGCATGATGCCGCTCATCTCCGCCTCGGGTGAGAACTCCGAACAGCGGCTCAAGTCCCGCATCCGCAACGCCCGCAGGCTGCTCACGACGGCCGCCCTCGTCATGAGCGTCTACCTGCTGGCCGCCAGTTTCGTGACCACCGTCCTCATTCCGCACAAGGAGTTCGAGGCGGGTGGCGCGGCCAACGGCCGGGCCCTGGCCTGGCTGGCCCACGAACACGTCGGGGAGGCGTTCGGCACTGCCTACGACATCAGCACGATCCTGATCCTGTGGTTCGCAGGCGCCTCCGCTATGGCGGGACTCGTGAACATCGTCCCGCGCTACCTTCCCGGTTACGGCATGGCCCCCGAATGGGGCCGCGCGGTGCGCCCCGTCGTCCTGGTCTACACCGCCCTGTGCGTCATCATCACCATCGTGTTCGACGCCGACATCGACGCCCAGGCCGGCGCCTACGCCACCGGCATCCTGGCCATGATGGTCTCCGGCGCCTTCGCCGTCACCGTCTCCGCCCTGCGCCGTCGCCAACGCACCCTGGCCGTGGGATTCGCCGTCCTGACCGCCGTGCTGCTCTACGCGCTGATGGCCAACATCATCGACAAGCCGGACGGCATCACCATCTCCGCGATGTTCATCGTCGGCATCATCACCATCTCGCTGATCTCCCGCATCTCACGCACCACCGAACTGCGCGCCGACAAAATCGTTTTCGACGAAGCCGCCCGCCGGTTCATCACCGACACCCTCGCCCACGACAACGCCATCAACATCATCGCCAACCGCCGCCAGGCCGGGGACGGCGCCGAGTACGCGGACAAGGAACGCGAGCAGCGTGCCACCAACCCCGTTCCCGGTCTCGCGGACATCCTGTTCCTGGAGATCGACGTGGTCGACCCCTCCGACTTCAGCGAAACCCTCACCGTCCGGGGTGTGGAGATCGACGGGCACCGGATCCTGCGGGCCGATGCCCCCGCCGCACCGAACGCCATCGCCACGATCCTCCTCACCCTGCACGAGAAGACCGGCGTCCAGCCGCACTGCTACTTCGCCTGGGCCGAGGGCAGTCCCCTGACCCACATGTTCCGCTACTTCCTCCTGGGCCGCGGCGACACCGCCCCCCTCACCCGCGAGATCATCCGCCAACACCAGCCCGACCCCGCCCGGCGCCCCGGCATCCACGTCGCGGGTTGACACCTGGCAGACGGCGCGTCCCTGGCTGTCCCCGCCGATCGGGCAGCGGTGGCTTCACCGCGGTGCAGCGTCGGCCACGCGCGGGGCGGAGAGGGGGGCAGCAACTCGGGAGCCTTCTGCGTCTCGACGAATCCGGTCACGCTCGCCAAGGGCGCGCTGACGGAACATCGTCAGAGGATGCCTCAGTCGCCCCCTCCTCCGCCGCCGTCACCGCCTCCGCTGTCACCGCCGCTGTCGCCTCCGCCGCCGTCACCGCCGTCCGCGCCCCAGCCGTCGCCACCGCCGGATTCGTTGTCGTCGCTCCCCTGACCGAGGTTGGCGAACCAGGGGCGGTCCCACGCTTCGTCGGCGGCGACGGGCTCACCCCCGCTCGCAGGGCGCCGCGCGGACCGGAACCGTGCCGAGCCCGTCGTGTCCCCGAGTCCGAAGGCGACGGCGAAGACATGCGCCATGACGGCATCCAGCGGATCAGGGCTCTCATACTGCACAGGGGCCAGTGGCAGCAGCACCGTCCCTGGCTCGAGCGACGGCCGGCGCGGGGGTCGCGTCAGCACGGCGACACTCCGTCCGTCGCGCAGCAGCCGCGAGCTCAGTGCGTTCTCACGTCGTAGTACCCAGTGCTGCCCGGGCAGTCGCATCTCCACGAGACTCCTGGATTTGCGCAGCTTCTTCTTCAGCGCGAGCTCCGCCGTGACGTCTCCGACCGTCATGCGCAGACCGCCGGACGATTCGACGCCGTAGCGGTCGAAGCCGTGCGGCGCCCGGATCCGAACGACGGGAGCATGCGGCCCCCAGACGTCCACGCGCACCAGGCGCCGGTCCACGGCGACGGCGATCGGTCCGGCCGGGCCCGGCGCGAAGCGGCGTGCGATCCACAGCGGTACCTCCTCGGCCCGGGCCTGCTCCGCAAGAGCAGCCACCTGGGCAGGCCCACCGCACTGCCGCACCGCCAACTCACCCAACTTGCGGGCGAACTCGGCGGCCTGCCGGACCCTGACAGGCGTGGTGGTGCCCGTGATGCGGGTCACCGGCACGGTCCCCGCGCCCTCCGTCAGCCGCTCGAGCGGCCGCTCCGTCCCGCCGCCTCCGAGCCAGCACCCTCGCTGGAACACCTCGGCCATGGCGGCGAGGTTCAGCTCACTCAGCGGCGCGGTCCTGCCGCCGTTGCGCAGTTGCTCCTCGGTCAGTTCCACGGTCCGCGCGAGCGGATTCCACGACCGTTCGCCATAGAGCACCTGGCTCACCACTACCCCCGTATTCGTAGCCGGCCCAGCGGAACCACCTTCACATATGCCCGCGGACCCGCGTCACGGGGGTGGGAGGTCCGGAGGTCCGGAAACGAACCCGCGCACGGGTTTCGGCCGCAACGCGAACGCACTCGGCACGCATGCTGCGGGCCCTGCCTCAGGCGTCGGCTCCCCTCCCCGAGGCGGCCGCAGACACGAGCTACTTACTGACGGCGAAACGCATCAGGGCGTGCTCGTCACCCTGCTTGAGCTTGCCCGTCACGTTGATCACTTCGAGTTTCCAACTGCCGCCGACCCGCATCGCCTTGGCCACGGCACAGCCGTTGTCCTGGGTGAGCAGGCTCGGCCAGATGTCGGCCACCTGCTGGGAGTTGCCCCCGGTCGCGTCGTAGACCTTGAAGCTGATGTTGCGCGCTTTCTGGAAGGAACTGCCCTTCTTGTACGCGGCGGCCACGAACACGATCGACGTGATGTTGGGCGGTATCCGCGCGAACTCGACGGTCACCGTCTCGTCGTCCCCGTCCCCGTGCCCGGTCTGGTTGTCGCCGCTGTGCACCAGGGAACCATTGCCCATGGGGTCGAGAGAGTCGAGACCCGCGAGGCGCACCGGGTCGCCGCCCTGCATCGCGACGGCGATCAGGTCGAGGTCGGTGCCGGTCTTGCGGCGGAGTTTGCCCAGCACCCCGCCGCTGCTGCCGGCGGTGGGGTCCCAGGACACCCCGATGGACAGGTGGGTCACTCCGTCCAGGTCGGCCGGGCCGTCTTCCTTGGTGAGGGTGATCATGCGTGGCTCATCCTTTCGCCTCGAAGAACTACAACACGCAGAGTGTGCCTGGTGCCTTCGTGGTTCCACGTGAGGGGTCCCGATAGCGTGCACGGACTCCGCTCAGCTTCTCGCCGTCGTCGAGGTCGACGACGGTCGGAACCCCCGCGGCGCGGCCGGCGGAGCCCGGCAGGGCGAAGGGAGCAGCGCAGTCTAGAGCGGCCGGCCGGGCGGCCAGTCGAAGTGGCAGGACGTGTCAGGCCGAGCTCCTCGGACCACGAGCCAGGCGTACACGTCCACGGCGGTGAACAGAACCTCGCTGCCGGCCGGCGCGGCCGACCGCTGAGCCGTGGTTTCGCTCGGTCGGCTCGTCGGTCGGCTCGAAGCGCGCTCCGTACGGCTGTCAGGACCCTCCGGGGAACCCGTCCCACGCACCTGCGGATCACCGCCAATCTGGAGCTCCGGGTGAAATGCCTACAGACTGGCAGACGACGAATGCCACCCCTTTCCATGACACACCGAACAACTCGGCCTGACCGGAGGTGTTCCCTCGCCACGGGGCGACACCGGGCGTCCGCCCGTCAGCCGAGGCGCAGGGTGCCGGCTAAGGGGTCAACCAAGGAGTCGGTCAAGACCGGCGCACCTGGCCGACCGGCAATCGACCGAGCGGGGAGCCCAGTTGCCCGCGGAGGCCCCACGGTCACCACGGGAGTGATTCGTGAAGGCACTTCGCGTGCGGCAGCCATGAAGACCCCGCCGCCTTTGCTTCACTCCGCCCGCCGCCGGCCGTTTTGCGGCTTCCCACTCGGCGGTTTCGGCAGATCACCTTCGGCGCCCATTTGATTGAACTTCACGCAAATATAGGGTGCCCTGATGACCTCCCCGCATCCCTATACGCGTTACACAGCGATCGGCGACAGCCTGACGGAGGGCCTCGGCGATCCCGACCCGGCCGGCGGCCACCGCGGTTGGGCCGACCGGCTCGCGGAGATCCTGGCGGAGCACCAGCCCGGCCTGTCGTACGCCAACCTCGCCGTGCGCGGGAAGACCGCCGCGCAGATCAGGGCCGAACAACTGGCCCCCGCGTTGGAGTTGCGGCCTGACCTGGTGACCGTGATGGCCGGTATGAACGACCTGGTGCGCTCGGGCTTCGACGCCGGGGCGGTCATCGCGGACATCGAGGAGATGTTCGCCCGCCTCACCGAGTCGGGCGCCCGCGTCGCCACGGTGACCTTCCCGGACCTGGGGAAGGTTTCCCCGCTCGCGCGCCGCGTGCTCCCCCGGATCGTCGACCTCAATGCCCGGCTGCGTGCCGCCGCCGAACGGCACGGCGTCGTCGTCCTGGACGTCTACGCGCACCCCGTCACCACCGACCCCCGCCTGTGGGCCGACGACCGACTGCACGCGAGCCCGCTGGGCCATGCGCGGATCGCCTCCGGCATGGCCCACGCGCTCGGCCTGCCGGGCCACGACACCTGGGCCGAGCCGCTGTCCGTGCAGCCTCCCGTCCCGATGTGGAGGGCCGTCGGCGCCGAGGTGCGTTGGGCGGTGGACTTCCTCGGCCCCTGGCTGTGGCGGCGGCTGCGCGGACGCTCGTCGGGAGACGGCTGCTCGGCGAAGAGGCCCCAGCCGGGGCCGGTGACACAGCAGAGCGCGGCCTGAGTACGGCCCGGCGCGGCATCGATGTGCGTCATGTTGGCGCCACGCACGCCATTCGGCGTTTGGGGGTCGGGGTGTGGCGCCGAGTGGCGCCAGGTGTGCTGCTTGCGGCGCCGCGTGACGCCACTCGGCTTTCGGCCCCGTCGAGGACGCCCCAGTGGTCGGCGGGCTGCTGCTCGGAGCGCGGTCTCGCGGACCCGTCTCACCGGCAGGGCGCGCCACGCCATCAGCCCTTCGCCACGAGATCCTTGAGCGCGATGTTGAGCTCCAGGACGTTTACCCGGGGCTCCCCGAGGAAGCCCAGGGTGCGGCCGTCGGTGTGCTCGACGACCAGCTTCCGGACCCGGGCGACGGACAGCCCGTTCCTCTCGGCGATCCGGTGCACCTGGAGGTCCGCATACTGCGGGGAGATGTCGGGGTCCAGGCCGGAGCCGGAGGAGGTGACGGCGTCGGCGGGGACATCGGAGGGGCGGACCGTGTAGTCGGCCGTCGAGTTGTCCTGGACGACGGCCTTCTTGGCAGCGGTGACCCAGTCGATCAGGTCCTTGTTGTCGGCGGCCCGGTTGGTGGCGCCGGACAGGATCAGCTTGTACCGGGTGTTGACGCTGTTGGTGCCGAGGCCGTTCTGCGGGCGACCCTGGAACCACTTCAGGTCGGGTTCCGGGGTCTCCTGGCCCTTCTTCAGCGGCAGGTTGTACGACTGGCCGATGAGTGAGGAGCCGACGACCTTGCCGTCCGCCTTGATCTCGGAACCGTTCGCCTGACTGCGGAACAGCCCTTGGGCGATGCCGGTGACGACCAGCGGGTAGATGACGCCGGTCACGAGGGTCAGCACGAGAAGGGCGCGCAGGCCCGCCCCGAGCAACCGGACCGTCCTGGTCAGTGAGTTGTTCATGGCCTTGAGCACGCTTTCAGGAAATTACAGCCCGGGGACGAGGGAGATGAGCAGGTCGATGAGTCTGATGCCGACGAAGGGGGCGATCAGACCGCCGACGCCGTAGATCGTCAGGTTGCGGCGGAGCATCCTGTCCGCGCTCACGGGCCGGTACTGCACGCCTTTCAGGGACAGCGGGACCAGCGCGATGATGATCAGGGCGTTGAAGATGACGGCGGAGAGGATCGCTGAGTCCGGTGAGGACAGGCCCATGATGTTGAGCTTGTCCAGGCCCGGGTAGACGGCCGCGAACAGCGCCGGGATGATCGCGAAGTACTTGGCGACGTCGTTGGCGATGGAGAACGTCGTGAGCGCGCCCCGGGTGATGAGGAGTTGTTTGCCGATCTCGACGATCTCGATGAGCTTGGTCGGGTCGGAGTCGAGGTCGACCATGTTGCCGGCCTCCTTCGCGGCCGACGTGCCCGTGTTCATCGCCACCCCGACGTCCGCCTGGGCGAGCGCCGGTGCGTCGTTGGTGCCGTCACCCGTCATCGCGACGAGCTTTCCGCCCGCCTGCTCCCGCTTGATCAGCGCCATCTTGTCCTCGGGCGTGGCCTCCGCGAGGAAGTCGTCGACGCCGGCCTCCTCGGCTATGGCTTTGGCGGTCAGCGGGTTGTCGCCCGTGATCATGACGGTCCTGATGCCCATGCGACGCAGTTCGTCGAACCGCTCCCGCATGCCCTGCTTGACGACGTCCTTGAGATGGATGACGCCCAGCACCCGTGCGCCTTCGGCGTCTTCGACGGCCACGAGCAGCGGGGTTCCGCCGGCCCCGGAGATCCGCTCGGTGAGCGCGGCGGCGTCCTGGGGCACCTCGCCACCCTGCTCGCGGACCCAGGCGACGACCGATCCGGCCGCGCCCTTGCGGATCCTGCGCCCGTCGACGTCGACACCCGACATCCGGGTCTGAGCGGTGAAGGCGATCCACTCGGCACCGGTGAGTTCGCCCTGGTGGCGCTCGCGCAGTGCGTACTTCTCCTTCGCCAGCACGACGATGGAGCGGCCCTCGGGCGTCTCGTCGGCCAGGGACGACAGCTGGGCGGCGTCGGCGAGTTCGGCCTCGTAGGTGCCGCTCACCGGCACGAACTCCGAAGCCCGCCGGTTGCCGAGCGTGATGGTGCCCGTCTTGTCGAGCAGCAGGGTCGAGACGTCACCTGCGGCCTCCACGGCGCGCCCCGACATGGCCAGCACGTTGCGCTGCACCAGGCGGTCCATGCCGGCGATGCCGATCGCCGAGAGGAGGGCGCCGATGGTGGTCGGGATGAGGCAGACGAGCAGCGCCACCAGCACCACCATCGTCAGGTGCGTGCCCGCGTAGTCGGCGAACGGCGGGAGCGTGGCGACAGCCAGCAGAAAGACGATCGTGAGCGAGGCGAGGAGGATGTTCAGCGCGATCTCGTTCGGCGTCTTCTGCCGGGCCGCGCCCTCGACCAGGGTGATCATGCGGTCGATGAAGGTCTCCCCGGGCTTCGTCGTGATCTTGATGACGACGCGGTCGGAGAGGACCTTGGTGCCGCCGGTGACGGCCGAGCGGTCGCCGCCCGACTCGCGGATGACGGGCGCGGACTCGCCGGTGATCGCCGACTCGTCGACGCTCGCGACGCCCTCGACGACGTCACCGTCGCCGGGGATGATGTCGCCCGCCGCACAGACGACCAGGTCGCCGATGCGCAACTCGGTACCGGGTACCTGCTCCTCGCGGTCCCCGACGAGCCGACGGGCGACGGTGTCGGACTTGGCCTTGCGCAGGGTGTCGGCCTGCGCTTTGCCACGTCCCTCGGCGACCGCCTCCGCCAGGTTGGCGAAGACCACGGTCAGCCACAGCCAGACGCTGATCGTCCAGCCGAACCAGTCGCCCGGATCCTTGAAGGAGAAGACGGTGGTGAGCAGCGAGCCGATCCACACCACGAACATCACGGGCGACTTGACCATCACCCGCGGATCGAGCTTGCGCAACGCGTCCGGCAGGGACGTGAGCAACTGCTTGGCGTCGAAGAGGCCCGCTCCCACGCGGCCCTCGGCGGGCGCGGACCCGGTGGGCACGTCGCTGTGCGGCGCCCGCGTCGGGGTGGCTGTGGACATCGGTTCCTCTTGCTTCTGTGTGCGGGTGCTCATGACGCCAGCCCTTCGGCCAGCGGACCCAGCGCCAGGGCCGGGAAGTAGGTCAGACCGGTGATGATCAGGATTGCGCCCACCAGCAGACCCGTGAACAGCGGCTTCTCGGTGCGCAGGGTGCCCGCGGTCGCCGGCACCGGCTTCTGCTCGGCGAGCGAGCCGGCCAGCGCCAGCACGAACACCATGGGCAGGAATCGGCCCAGGATCATCGCCAGCCCCAGCGTGCTGTTGAACCACTGGGTGTCGGCGTTCAGACCGGCGAAAGCCGAACCGTTGTTGTTCGCGGCCGAGCTGTAGGCGTAGAGGATCTCGGAGAAGCCGTGCGCGCCGCTGTTGGTCATCGAGTTGCCGGGGGTGGGCAGGGCCATCGCGGCGGCGGTGAAGATGAGCACCAGCGCCGGGGTGATGAGGATGTAGCAGGCGGCGAACTTGATCTCGCGGGTGCCGATCTTCTTGCCCAGGTACTCGGGTGTCCGGCCGACCATGAGACCGGCGATGAACACCGCGATGATCGCCATGATCAGCATGCCGTAGAGGCCGGAACCGGTGCCGCCGGGCGCGATCTCGCCCAGCTGCATGCCCAGCATGGTGATCCCGCCGCCCAGACCCGTGTAGGAGGAGTGGAAGGAGTCCACCGCGCCGGTCGAGGTGAGCGTGGTCGACACCGCGAAGATCGACGAGGCGCCGACCCCGATGCGGGTCTCCTTGCCCTCCATCGCTCCCCCGGCGATCTGGAGCGCCGGGCCGTGGTGGGCGAATTCGGTCCACATCATGAGCGCGATGAAGCCGACCCAGATGGTGGTCATGGTCGCGAGGATCGCGTAGCCCTGCTTGAGCGAACCGACCATGATGCCGAAGGTGCGGGTCAGCGCGAACGGGATGACCAGGAGCAGGAAGATCTCGAAGAGGTTCGTGAAGGGGGTCGGGTTCTCGAAGGGGTGGGCGGAGTTGGCGTTGAAGTAGCCGCCGCCGTTGGTGCCGATCTCCTTGATGGCCTCCTGCGAGGCGACCGCTCCTCCGTTCCACTGCTGGTCGCCGCCCATGCTGTGCCCATGGAAGAACTGGCCGACCTCGTGAATGCCGGAGAAGTTCTGGATGGCACCGCACGCGACCAGGACGATCGCGGCGACGACGGAGAGCGGCAGCAGGATGCGGATGGTGCCGCGGACCAGGTCCGACCAGAAGTTGCCCAGCTCACCGGTACGGATGGGGGTCCCCCCGCTCGAGCGAAGCCGAGAGTGGGGGAGGGCGAACCCACGCACGAGAGCCACCGCCACCGCGATGCCCACGGCCGCAGAGACGAAGTTCTGCACGGCCAGGCCGGCCGTCTGCACGACGTGTCCCATGGCCTGTTCGCCGTAGTACGACTGCCAGTTGGTGTTGGTGACGAAGGAGGCGGCGGTGTTGAACGCCTGGTCCGGGTCGATCGACTTGAAGCCGAGCGACCCGGGCAGGTGGCCCTGGAGCCGCTGGAGCAGATAGAGGAAGATCACGCCGACCGCGGAGAAGGCGAGGACGCCGCGCAGGTACGCGGGCCAGCGCATCTCGGTGTCCGGATCGGCGCCGATGCTCTTGTAGATCCACCTCTCGACGCGCCAGTGCCTGTCGGAGGAGTAGACCTTGGCCATGTAGTTGCCGAGAGGGACGTAGGCGAGCGCCAGTGCCGCGATGAGCGCAAGCAGCTGGAGGACGCCGGCGAGTACGGGACCCATGTGCTGGTCAGAACCTCTCCGGGAAGATCAGGGCGAGGATGAGATAGCCCAGCAGGGCGACGGCCACGACGAGGCCGACGATGTTCTCGGCGGTCACAGCCTGGTCACCCCCTTGGCGACGAGGGCCACCAGCGCGAACACCGCGACCGTGGTGAGGACGAAGGCCAGGTCGGCCATCGCGAACTCCTAGGAGTGGAAGAGAGGTCTGAAAACGAGCGGACACTCAGAGCAAACGCGCACCTGAACGGAATCGGCCGCCCGTTGACGACTCCCTTACGGCAGTCACCGCGCCCTTGACGGGACTCTTACGGCAGCTCGCGCCCGGCGCGATGACAGCGGGCCTCGACGGCATCCGCGCGCCGTCCGCCACCGCGCGTCGTCGGTGGCAGCCGCCGCCCCAACCGCTCCTCGGCCGCGGCGATCTCCGACTCCTGTGCCCCGGGCCTGCCCGGGTGGAAGGCGGTCTGCCCGCCCTCCTCCTCCCCCTCCCCCTCCTACTCGTCCGCGTCCGCGTCCGCGCGCGGAACCCACTCCTGCTGCCAACGTCCCAGGAACTCAACCCAGTTGAACGACTCGCCATTCATGACCGGGTAGTGCCACCCGGCACCGACAACAACGCCCCGAGAAGCCCTGCCTCCATCACGGGGGTGCCGGGGCGTGCGGCGTGTGGGGTGGTGTTTCGTTTTTTCGTGCGGGTGGGCGCATGGATGCACAATGAAGGGGTAATCGCGCGGCGGTGCCGGTTGATTCCAGTCGGCTCGTGGTGGTCGGTTTCGATGGTGGGAGGGGTATGTCATGGCACTCATGAGCGTGACGGCTACGGACACGCAGGTGCGCGGGTTGCCGGAGGTCGCCGACCCCGCTCGTGTCGCGCCGCGGGACGCCCGTGAGCTGTCCCGGCTGTTCTTCGACCAGCTCGCGGTGCTGGAGGAGGGCACGCCGCAGCACCAGTACGCACGCAACACGCTGATCGAGATGAACATGTCGCTGGTGCGGTTCGCGGCGGGCCGTTTCCGCAGCCGGGGGCCGGAGGAGATGGAGGACATCGTCCAGGTCGGCATGATCGGCCTGATCAAGGCGATCGACCGGTTCGACCTGTCCCGGGAGGCGGAGTTCACCTCCTTCGCCATCCCCTACATCGTCGGTGAGATCAAGCGGTTCTTCCGCGACACCACCTGGGCGGTGCACGTGCCGCGCCGGCTGCAAGAGGCCCGCGTCCAGCTGGCCCGCGCCACCGAGGAACTGCGCAGCCGGCTGGGCCGCACCCCGACGGTCAGGGAACTCTCGGAACTGATGAGCCTGCCCGAGGAAGAGGTGTGCGAGGCCCGCCTGGCCGCCAACGGCTACAACTCCTCCTCCCTGGACGCCACCCTCAGCAGCGGTGAGGACGGCGAGACCGCCCTGCAGGACTTCATCGGCACCGAGGACCAGGCACTGGAACTCGTGGAGGACTTCCACGCCCTGGCCCCCCTCATCGCCGAGCTCGGCGAACGCGACCGGCAGATCATCCACATGCGCTTCGTCGAAGAACTCACCCAGGCCCAGATCGGCGAACGCCTCGGCGTCTCCCAGATGCACGTCTCCCGGCTCCTCACCCGCACCCTGACCCGGCTGCGCGAAGGCATGCTCACCCAGCACTGACACCCACCAGCCCGCCCCCCCCCAAGGCCCCGGGCGGCACCAGCACCCAGCCTCACCGCCCGGGACACCCACCCGACCCCCAGCACACGCACAGACCCCAGACGGGCGGGCACACACCCAGAAGCAGCAACCACCAGCACCGCCACCGCCCGGCACCGCGGCTAACGAGCCGATCCGTGCAGCCGCAGGTGCGCGACAGGTGCGCGACCGGCATCCAGGAACCACCTTGCCGCCGGCGGCGTGAGCGCTCGGTCCCCGCCTCCAGGAGTCCGCAGCGGCACCCACCGCCAGTCGGCCTTCAGGCCCGTCTCCAGGGCGGCCCGCGGTTCCCCGGTCCCGTCCCGACCCCTCTCCTGCCGACCCGCTCCCGGAAGGCCCATCCCGCTGAGACTCAATCCATGGGCGATGGGGAAGTCGGGAGTGGGCGGATACCGTCGAGTCGGTGTGCCGCCACTCAGACAAGGAGATCAGGGCATGGCAGGAGCGGAGCAGTCGCAGTCGCACGGGAAGCGGCCCGTGGCGACACCTGCCGCCACGCTCGTCACGGCACTGGAAGCCATCGGGACCGGGGCCTACGTGGTGGACGAGCAGGGACGCATCGTCGCCGTGAACACCCGCACCGAACAGTTCCTGGACCGGCCCGCCGCAGCTCTCATCGGCCATGACGCGCACGACCTGCTGCACCGCGACGCCCACGGCCACCCCCTGCCACGCACCCGGTGCCGTATGCGCCAGCCCTTCCACGCCGGACGCACCGCGCAGGGCGAGGAGGAGTACTTCGCACTCGGGGGCGGTGGCGTGGTCTCCGTCTCCTGGCTGATAACCCCCTTCGACCTCGACGGCCCCGAGCGCAGCACCCTCGTCGTCTTCCACCCCCGCCATCTGGAGGAGAGCGACGAGACGCCGAAGCCGGAGGGGACACTGCTGCCGGAACTCGAACGGCTCGCGCTGCTGGCCGCCACCACCACACAGCTGACCTCCACCCTCGATGTCGAGGAAGCGCTGCGGCGGCTGGTGAAGCTGGTGGTGCCCCGACTGGCGGACTGGGCCATCATCGATCTGATCACCGAACGCGACGAGGTCTGGCGTGATGTCGTCGTCGAGGCCGCCGGTGACGCCTTGGTGCGCCATGAGGAGCTCCAGGGACCGATGCCGCCGGTCCCGCAGGAGTCACCGATGCCGTTGTCCAGGGCGCTGCGCGGGGTCGCCTCGACACTGGCCGGCCCCAAGACCTACCAGGGGCCGCCGGACTCCGGGATCGCCGTCGAACAGCGCCGTCTGTTCGACGCCACCGGCATCCACTCCGCGGCCATCGCCCCCATCCGCAGCACCCGCTCCGTCCTGGGAGCACTCACCCTGGGCCGCGCCAAGCAGGAGGGCGACTTCGCCACCGTAGATCTTCCCCTGATCGAGGACATCGCGCGCCGTGCCGGCCTGGCCCTGGACAACGCACGCCTCTACCAGCGTCAGCGCAAGGTCGCCGAGACCATGCAGAACCACCTGCTGCCCCAGATGCCGCGCGTGCCCGGGCTGCAGATGACAGTCCGCTACCTGCCCGCCCCGGACGCCTCGCAGGTGGGCGGCGACTGGTACGACGCCTTCTCGCTGTCCGACGGCGCCACCGCGCTGGCCATCGGCGACGTCGTCGGCCACGATCTGGAGGCCGCGGCCGGCATGGCACAGGTGCGCAACATGCTCCGCGCCTACGCGTGGGCCCTTCAGGAACCGCCCAGCAGGATCGTCGAACGCCTCGACGAAGCGGTCATGCACATCACCGACGTCGCCATGGCCACCATGATCCTCGCCCGTGTCGAAGAAGCCGACGAGGGTCGGTGGAAACTGACCTGGAGCAACGCCGGCCATCCGCCGCCCCTGCTGATCAGCCACGACGGCCTCGCCGACTACCTCACCGACGGCCACGGCATCCTCCTGGGCACCGGGTCGAGCAAACCCCGCACCGACGCCGTCACCCTGCTTCCGCCGGGTTCGACCCTCCTGTTCTACACCGACGGCCTGATCGAAGAACCCGGCCGCACCCTCGACGAGGGCCTCGAGCGCCTGGGCCGGCACGCCGCATCCCTCGCCCACCGGCCACTGGCCTCCTTCACCGACCAGCTGCTGCGCCGCGTGCGCCCTCGCGCCAACGACGACGACGTCGCCCTGCTCGCCCTGCGCACCCCCGACCCCGGATGACCCACGCGGCCCAAGGTCGATGTCGCGGCCTCGGACGTCGCCGACCCGGCCCGGCCCTGCCCCTACCGGCTCATCGCTGCGGGTCGGGTCTGGTGTCGTCGGGGTGGTCGGGGGTGCCGTGCCAGTCCAGTATCAGGACCGTGGCGTCGTCTCTGAGGCTGCCGTGGCAGGCGTGCAGGACGGCGGCGGTCAGGCTGCGGACGGCTTCGCGTGGGTGCAGCGTGCGGGTGTCGTGGATGACGGCGGCCAGGTCGACGGCGGCCGCGCCGCGTTCCTGCATCCCGTCGGTGAGCAGCACCAGGCGGTCCCCGGGCAGCAGCTGGAGTTCCTGGAGGCGGTAGCCGGTGGGGGCGGACACGCCGAAGGGCAGGTTGGCGCTCAGGGGCACCTCCTCGACGGTGCCGGCGCGCAGCCGCAGCGGGCGGGGGTGGCCGGCGTTGACCAGTTCGCACCGGCCGCTGGCCAGGTCGACGCAGAGCAGCTGGCCGGTGGCCAGGCCGCGGCTGTGGCTGAGCAGGGCCTGGTGGGCGTGGTGGGCCTGTCTCAGGGCGTCGCAGCCGCTGCGGCGGGCCCGGCGCAGCGCTCCGAGAAGCAGTGTGGCCAGGAGGGCGGAGTTGGTGTCGTGGCCCATCGCGTCGGTGATGGACAGGTGCAGGGTGTCGCGGTCCAGGGTGTAGTCGTAGGTGTCGCCGCCGATGTCGTCGGCCGGGACCAGGCCGGCGGCCAGGGTGAACTGCCGTGCCTCGCAGCACGGCGCGGAGGGCAGCAGCTGGTGCTGGATCTCCGCGGCCAGGCTGGTCTCGGTGGTGCGCCGGGTCAGGTGGTAGAGGTCGGTGAAGCGGCGGTCGGTGACGATGATGTAGGCCAGCGCGTGGGCCGCCTCGCGGACCTGGCGCAGTACGGTGTCGTCGGCGCTCTGGAGGCTCACCTCGAGCACGCCGATGCAGTCGCCCCGGTTGGTGACCGGCGTGATGACCCGCCGCCCGCCCTGCCCGCCCGGCTCGACATGCTGGCGCTGGCTCCGCAGCACCTCGTCGTAGACACTTCCCAGCAGCTCCACCGGCCCCGCGTCGTCGGCGTCCGCACTGCCGGCGGCGGCCAGACGGACCAGCCGCTGGCCGATGAGATCGACGAACAGGAAGGACACCCGCTCGGCACCGAACCGCTTCTGCAAATCGCGCGCCACCACGTCCACGGACTCACCGGGCGGGGCCGCTTCCGCAGCGGCCAGCAACTCGCCCAGTTCCAGATCTCCACCCTCCACAGCAACCTCCTGTCGGTTGCCGCACCTTCTTCCCCGACTCTGCGCAACATCACCTCATCCACCCATTTCACCTGGTCAAGACAGTGGGCCAGATCGGCGCGAAGAGGGTCTGTGGTCCTCCGGAACGGTGTTCGCGGGCGGCTGGGGCGGTCGGGGCGCCGGCGGTCGCGGGACGCAGGGGAGGCAGCCTGTCGTCCGCGCGCGGCGAGCGGTCCGGCCGCCCCGGGGTTGTTGTACGGGCGGGTGAGGTCCCTGGCCGCTGGTGTGGGCGAAGCCACCCACGGTGTTATTCAATGAGGTGTGCGGTCAGGGGTCTCGGGGCCTTGTCGCACGGGTCCGACCACGACCCCGGCACTCCGCCGGGGATTGCTGAGAGAGCCGCATGGACTCCACGCCCTCCCCTTCGTCCTCATCGCCGTTCGACCTGGTCAGCAGCGCCCTGGGGCGCTACATCCCGCGCGGCGGATCGGCAGCGGCCGCCGATCCCGCCGACGCCCCGGGCGACCGCACCACGCGCCCACGCGTCACCGGCAGCCCGGCAGCAGCCGACCGTCACGACCAGATACTCGGCGTGGTCAACCTGGACACAGATCTGCGCATCACCCGCTGCAATCTGGACGCCGCCGTGTTCGCGGGTCTGGACGCCGTGGCCGGGAGTTCCTTCGCCGACCTGCTGCCACCCGGGGACGTACCGACGGTCACCCGGAGGTTGCGGCAGGTCCTGGAGATCGGTGAGGCGCACGTCGCCCGGATCCAGCGCCTGCGGCGCGGCGACGGGTCGGAGCTGGTGGTCTCGATGAGCATCCTGCCCGCCGCGGCGCCCCAGGAGGGCCTGACCGTCTCCTTGATCGCCATGGCCAGGAGGCTGCACCTGTACGCTGCCGAGACCGCGATCGGCACCTCGCTGGATATCGGCGAGACCGCCCAGTCACTGGCGGAGTCCCTGCTGGCCTGGGGGGACGTGGCCGCCGTCGACCTCGACTTCGCCGTGTGGACGGGCGAGGGGTTCACCGAACAGGGGCAGGGGCGTATTCGGCTGCGGCGGGCAGCGCTGGTCCCTGACCGGGTCTGGCCCGAGGGTTACGTGACGCCGGGCGGCGATCTCCCGAACGACGCGAGTCGCCTGCTGGCGCAGGCGGTACGGCGGGACGACGCCCCCCAGGCCATCGTCATACCGGATCGTGAGGCGGTCGAGCGGCTGCTCGGCAGCCCACGGGTGATCCGTGCCCTGGTGCCCGGTGACCGGTCGGCGAGTGTGGCGTGCATACCGCTGGTCCTGGACGGGACGCCGCCCGTCGTGCTGGGCGTGGCCGAGGTCTGGCGGCGGGCGGACCTCCCCTTCCGCGACAGCGAGTTGTTCGACCTCCAGGAACTGGTGGCGAGGACCGCCCATCACGTCGACCTGGCCCGTCAGCACCACCGTGAGCACACTCAGGTGCTTGCGTTGCAGCGCAGGCTGCTGCCCCGGACAGGCGGCCACACCATTGAGATCGCCAGCGTCTACCACCCCGCCACCCCCGACAGCGCGGGTGTCGGCGGCGACTGGGTGAACAGTTTCCCGCTGCCGGACGGCCGTACCGCGCTGGTCGTCGGTGACGTCGTCGGGCATGGCCTGGGAGCCGCGGCGACCATGGGCCAGCTGAGCATGGAGGCACGCGCGCTGCTGTCCGCGGGTCTGGCGCCGGACGAGGTCCTGGAGCACCTGGACGAGACCGTGTCGCTGCTGGACGACGCGGAATCCGGGCTGGCGGCCGGCTACAGCGCCCTCGGCTCCACTTGCTGCATCGCCCTCTACGACCCGGTCAGCCACCATGTGACGCTCTCCAGCGCGGGCCACCTCCCCCCGGTCCTGGTGCTTCCGAACGGTCACGCGGGCCCGCTCGCGGTCCGCCCCCACCCCGGGCTGGGCGTGGAGTTCGCGCTGCGGGAGCCGTTCGAGGTGCACACGTTCGACGCGCCCCCGGGCTCCCTGCTCGCCCTCTACACCGACGGCCTGGTGGAGAACCCGGCCCTGTCGATCGACGACGGCATCAGCAGGCTGGCGGAGGCCGTGGCCGCGGTGCACCCCTGGGACACCTTGCAGCAGGCCGCACGGCACGTCGTCTCCGCGCTCGCGCCCAAACGCCAGCGTGACGACGTGACCCTGCTGCTCGCTCGCATGATCGGCTACCGCAAGGAGGACACCGCGACCTGGCGGCTGCCCGCCCGCGACGACGCGCCGCTGCGGGCCCGCACGCACGTCTCCGCGCTGCTGCGGCGATGGCACACCCGGGGCGCCACCCGGGACGACGTGCCGCTGCTGGTCAGCGAGCTGGTCACGAACGCGGTGCGCTTCGCCGAAGGCCCCATCACGGTACGGCTGATCAGGGCCGGCCAGAGTCTGCTGTGCGAGGTGGGCGACACAGGCAACGGCAGGCCGCGGCTGGGTCCGGGCGGCCTCCTGGACGACGGCGGGCGCGGTCTGCACATCGTGCACAGACTCACCACGCGGTGGGGCGTGCGATGGACGGACACCGGCAAGGTGGTGTGGGCGGAAGTCCCATGGTGACGTGACCACGGACAGTCCGTGCGCCTGCCGGGCGGCGCGGGCTCGCCCCATGGCCTGGGCGGGTGGCGTGGTCGGCCCGTCTGCCGGCCGGGTCCGCGCGGGCTCGTCCTAGGGCGTGTCTGACAATTCCCGCCGGGCGCGCGGCGTCCGGCACGGCACTCCCCCAGCCTTCGGCCGGGGGTGCCCCCACGCCGCGTTGTCGCATCACCCGAGTACATCCAGTACGCGGGCGATGCTCCGCCTTGCGATGCACCGCACCGGACGCCGCGCGCTGATCCGACGCGAACTGTCAGACACGCCCTAGAGCCACTCGCCTTCGAGGGCGGTGGCGGTGAGGCCCGGGGCCGCCGCGTAGAGGACGGCGCGGCTGCCCGACTTCTGCCCCGCGTCGTGCGCGCGCCTCAGGATGTCGAACACGGCGGCGCCTCCGCGGTTTCCGCTGGTGTAGCTGTCCCGGCTGTAGTCCAGCAGTCCCGAGGGCCACGCTTCGGGCATCGTCTGCTCCATGTACTCCAGCACCCGGGTCCCGCCGGGGTGCGCGAGCAGCACGTCGGGGTGCCAGGAGTCGGGGTCGTCCTGGTAACGGAGGCGCAGCCATTCCCACATCGCGGTGACCGTCTCCTGTACGGCGCGCGGCCCGCGCCGGTCCATCACGAAGTGGGTGCCGTCCGCCCGCGTCTCCAGGCGGTGCAGGTCCTGGGTGCCGGGCAGGGTGTGGTGCCAGGCGGCGTCCAGCCGCAGCACGGACTCGGGCCGCGGGCGGCCCGTGACCACCGCGGCGACCGCGGTGTCCGCGAACAGCAGGCGGACTATCAGGGACTCGATGGTGTCGTCCGCGGGCTGGTAGGTCGTGCTCAGCGCCTCGGCGATCACGACCAGGACGACCCGGTCGGGGTCCGCGGCCACGAGATCCGCCGCCAGGGCCAGGGAGCGGGTGCCGGCGATACAGGCCCACTGGGTGGCCGGCAGCAGCATCACGTCGTTGCGGAGCGAGAGCTTGTTGGCCAGGGCGATGTCCAGGCCCGGCAGCGCGGGGGTGGTGGAGTGACTGGTGATCAGGCAGTCGATGTCCGTGGCGTCCAGCCCGGCGATTTGCAGGGCTCCGCGCGCCGCACGCTCCCCGTAGGACTGCACGGCTTCCCAGGCCGGGGCGGTGCGCTCCTGGACGGTCTGCCGCGCCGGTACCGCCTCGAGGGCCGTGATCACGCGGTCCACCTCCTGCTGGGTGAATCCGCCGTGCGCCAGCGCCTTTTGGGCGGACTCGACGCCGACGTCCCGTAGAGCGCCGCCGTTGCCGGGCGCGACGGCGGTCTCCAGCGGCAGCATCCAGCCGCGGGTCTCGATGCCCGTACTGGCCGCGATGCCGTCGATCCGCGGCGCCCACGCCGCATGCGGGTGCCGGTCGCGCACCTCCTGCACGATCTGGCTGGTCTCCACGGTGTGCTCACCGTGAATCACGGCGGGAGGACAGAGGTAAGCGGCCATGATGGGCACCTTTCCAGGGGAAGAGAGAGGAACGTCACGAGGGCTGCGTCATGGGCCACTTTGGAGCTTCGCGCCCATGCCGACGGGCTCCGCTTCGGGAGCCGCCGTCCCTGTCGAGCATGGACGCTAAATGGACATATCTGCTGTGACTCACACAACTTGGGCGACCCTCAAACGGCGTGATACGGCACACACCGCCAAAACGGGGCCATCCCGGGAGTGTCTCTGCGGGCATGGCCTGACCAACCGTCAGTCTCGAGACTCGTCCGGTCCGGGCGCGCCCCGTCCGGGCGCGCGCACCATCGGCGGGCCGCACACGGGCGACGTGAGTCCGACGCCCACCGACGGGTCGGATCCGCGTCGCGATGACGGCCGCTCAGGCCGTGCAGCTGCGCCGCGCGCTCGCCCCGCCGCCGCCCTCACCCGTCGACTTCGGCGTGCGACGGCGCTGGTGGGTGGCGCCGAGAGGTGGGCCGAGACCGGCGGGGCAGTACGCGCCCCCACTTCGCCGACCAGCTGTCCGCGCAGGAGCCCGCCTCGTCGCGTCGGCGCGTACGCGTGGGAAGCCGGTCCCGGCTTCTGTGGAGCCAACCCTCCCGGACCGGGCGCGGACCGCCGACCGCCGACCGCCGACTACCGCGCATGCCGCCTCGATGGAGGAGACGGCCGGTCAGCGCGTGACGTGGAACTCGTTCCCGCCGGCGTCCACGAACTCGCCGGATTCACCGTCGCGCCGGGTCACCTCAAGACGCAGCCTGTTCCGCCCCGTCTTCGGCGCCGCAGGCGGTCCCATCACCAGTGAGACCGTGCTGGTGGGACGACGGCGCAGCCGAAAGCCCCAGTCGTACGACTCGACCGCACGCCACTCGGCCTGGAACTCCCAGAAGGCCCGCTGTCCGTAGCGGTCCTCCTCGGCGATGTCGAGGCAGATCGCGGCGAGGCCGGCGTCGGCGAGCACGCCGGGATGACCGGGCCGCAGGACGCAGAACTCGTTGCCCTCGGGATCCGCCAGCACGTCCCACGGGACGTCCCCCTGGCCGATGTCGACCCGTGTCGCTCCGAGTGCGAGCAGGCGCGCCACCTCGCCCTGCCAGTCCGGCCCTCCGGCCAGGTCGAGATGGAGCCGGTTCTTCTGCGCCGCCTTCGGCTTCGTCGTGGGCACGAACCGCAGCCGCAGACCGTCTGTCCGGCCTCTCGTCGCGTCCAGCCAGAAGCGGTCCAGGCGCGCCGCGTCCAGCGCGTCGATCACGATCCCGGTCAGCATCCAGTTCCCCCCGGACCGTCGAACCCAGTGCCTGCTCATTGTCGCCGCTGAGTACGTCAGGTGCTGTGATCCTTCCGGATACGGAGGGAAAGGAAACTGCGAGCACACCTCATGTGATGCGCCACGGACGGAGCTTCTCGGGGTTCCGCACTGCCCAGATGTGCCTGATCCGGTCGTCCGCGATCTCGAACGCGAACACGGTCGCGATGTCGCCGTCCTGCAACGCCGCCAAGCCGGGCAGGCCGTTGACCGTGCATTCCATGAACGTCGTGCGGTCGCCCGCCACACGGGCGATCTTGGCGTATGCCTTCGCGATCCGCTCACCGCCCACGATCGGGTGCAGGTGGGTGACGGCCAGCCCGCCGCCGTCGGCGGTCGCGGTGGCGTCGGGGTCGAGCAGCCCGACCAGCGCGTCGATGTCCTTCGTCTCCCACGCCCTTTTGAACTGCCTCACGACATGGGCCTGTCCGGCACTCGAGTCCGCGGGCGTCCGTGCGGTCCGGATGCGACGCCGAGCGGACGAGGCCAACTGGCGGCACGCCGCCGCAGTGCGGCCCGTGACCTCGGCGACCTCGCCGAAGGGATAGCAGAACACGTCGTGCAGGACGAACGCGACGCGCTCGGCCGGGGTCATCGAATCGAGGACCACCAGGAAGGCCATCGTCACCGACTCGTCGAGTGTGACCCGATCGGCCGGGTCGAGCCCGCCGCCGCCGGAGTGCCCGGTGATCCACTGCACGGGATCGGGCAGCGGCTCGGGGATCCACTCGCCCACGTACGTCTCCCGCCTGGCCCGCGCCGAGCCGAGGAGGTTCAGACAGATGCGGCTGGCGACCGTCATCAGCCAGGCGCCGGGCGACTCGATCGCCCGCTGCTCCTGTGGCGAGAGGGCGTACCAGCGGGTGTAGGTCTCCTGCACGACGTCCTCGGCGTCGGCCAAGGATCCGAGGAGCCGATAGCCGAGGTTGATCAGCCGGCGCCGCTCGCTCATGATCGCGCTGAGGCCCGGATCGCCTTGATCGTCGCCGGGTCCGGCTGTGGTGGTCATGATCTGGACGTCTCCCTCGCTCGCTTCCCTGCCTCTACCCGTTACGACAGGACAGCCCTTCGGAATGTGAGGCCGACGCGCCGCCTCACATTCCGAGGGGCTGCGTTGTCGTCACGGTGAGGACGACGACAAGACCAAGACGGAGAGACGACTTTGATGAACGACTTCCAGGCCATCGCGGACCGCGTCGAGATCGAGGCACTGCGCGGCGAGTTCACCGACGCGGCGATGATGCGCGACCGCCCCCGTCTGGCGTCGCTGTTCACACCGGACGGCGCCCTGCGCATGCCCAACATCCCCGTCGAGCAGATCGGCCGGGACGAGATCCGCGCCGGGGGCGAGCGGCTCCAGAGCCAGTGGGACTTCTTCGTGCAGACCACACACCCCGGCACGATCCTGCTCGACGGCGACACCGCCACCGGCCGCGCCTACATCCAGGAACTCGCTCGTACCCTCGACGGACGTCAGGGTCTCAACTACGCCGTCTACCACGACCGTTACCAGCGCACAGCGGAGGGCTGGAAGTTCGCCGAGCGGGTGTACGAGGTCAGGTACCTCGACACCTCCCCGCTGGCGGGCACGGCGCCCACGGCGGCGCGGGGTTCGCAAACCGGTCCGACCGGTCCGGAACACGCCACGGCCGGCACGGCTTCGGCCCCGTCCTTCGCCGACCCGGCATCGTCCGAACGACTGGAGCGGGCTGCCGCCGCGCTGAGCACCAACGGCTTCGCCGTCGAGATCCTTGACGATGCCGCGGCCGCGCGCGCCCGCGTCAAGGACTTGCTCCCCGAGGGCGCCGGCGTGCTCACCGGAGCCAGCGAGACCCTTCGGTTGTCCGGCATCGACGAGGACATCAACGGCGGCGGCCGGTACGACGCCGTCAGGCCGCGCGTCCTGGCCATCGACCGTGCCACCGGCGCCGAAGAGATCCGGAAGCTGCTCGCCTGCCCCGCATTCGTCGTCAACAGCGTCGCCGCGGTCACCGAGACCGGCTCGCTCCTTCTCGCTTCGGGCAGCGGCAGCCAACTCCCCGCCAACGCCGGCGGAGCCGCTCACGCGATCTGGGTCGTCGGTGCGCAGAAGGTGGTGCCCGACCTCAGCACCGCGTTGCGCCGCGTCGAAGAGCACGCCCTGCCGCTGGAGAACGCCCGCGCCCAGGCGGTGTACGGGACGCCCAGCGCCGTCAACCGGCTGCTCGTCCTCAACGCGGAACCCCGCCCGGGGCGCGGCACGGTGCTGCTTCTCCGGGAGGCGATCGGATATTGACCGGCCCAGGGGTCCGGCGGCGGTCACGGATGCGTTGCCGGGTAGGCGAAAGAGCCGCGCGAGCATCTCGGCAGCCGGGTGGGGGCTTTCGTCGTGACGCCCGCAGCCGATCCACCGCCGCGACCGCCGCCACGCCCGAGGCCGGCCTATGGGCCCGGAGCAGCAACGGCAGGCCTGTGGGTGTCAGGTGACGGTGGGCCAGTTCCGCAGCAGAGCAGCGATCTTCCCGACGGTACAGGTGGGATCGAGGAGCAGGTCCTTGAGGGCGACGGCGTCCTCACGGGCGGGCTTGAGGGGAATTCCGGCGGCCTCGAGGTACATGACGCCTGTGGCCGCGGCGACGGCCATGTTGGAGCGCTCCAGCCAGCGGCACCGGCCCAGCGTGTGCACCAAGGCGGCTGCCTTGGCGTACGGGCCGTCGTAGACGGGCTGTTCGAACAGCTCGGCCCGGTGCCGGGCGACCGCCGACAGGGGAACGCCGTAGTCGTCGGGTGCCGGATCGTTCGCTCCTGCGGCCTCCGCGACCTTCAGGATCCAGGGAACGTCGATGTGCAGATCCATCAGGCCGCGCGCGCTCCCGCAGGCGCCTGCTGGGCGTCCTCGGCCTCGTCGAAGACCGTCTGGTGTTCGGCCAGGAAGCGGGCGGCCGCGTCCACCGCACGGGCGCGCAGGCCACTGGCGTCGTCCTGCACCAGCCTGGCGAGGTAGTCCCCGATGCTCAGTCCCAGGTCGGCGGCGCGCTTCTTGGCGAGTTCCGCCACGTCCTCATCCACCCGCGCGCCCAGTTGTGTCTTGGCCATAGCAGCATGGTAACAGCTGTTACCAAGCGCCGGGCGTCAGCGACAGGAAAGGCGGGCACACGTCCGGCCACTGCCGAGCCATGCGGCGACCGAGCAGTCATGACCAGCGCCGTGCCACCTGACACGGGGCCCGGCGCGGACGGCCGACGGATGCGGGCACACCGAGACCGACGATATGACGTAAGCCACTCCACAGCTGCTCCGGGTCGGGCGTGCGGAATCATGAGCGGAATGGACGCCCGCTTTGTTGGCATCACCGGTCTGGTCGAGGCCCCGTCCGTCGCGGTCGTGGTCGACGTCATGCGCGCCTTCACCGTCGCCGCCTGGGTCTTCGCCCAAGGGGCGGAAAAGATCGTGCTGGCCGAGTCGCTTGACGACGCTCTGGCGCTCAAGGCTCACCACCCGGATCGGCTGGCGCTCAAAGACGGTCCGCCCGCGCCCGGGTTCGACCTGGTCAACTCGCCGGGGCTGCTGCGCTCTGCCGACCTTGACGGACGAACGGTCGTACAGAAGACCACGGCGGGAACGGTCGGCGCCCTTGCGGTCAAGGAGGCGTCGCTGGTGCTCTGCGCCGGTTTCGTGGTGGCGGAGGCAACCGCTCGGCTCCTGCGGACGCGCAGGGGCGACAGTGTCACGTTCGTGGTCACCGGCGACGACGGACGGGCCGAAGAAGATCTGGCGTGCGCTCAGTACATCGCCGCGCGGGCGACCGACGCCGGGACGGATGCGGCCGGGTTCCTTCGCCGCGCCGCCGAGTCGCGCGCCGCAGCCGATCTGACGACGGGTGTACGTCGAGGAACCCACCCTGACGACGTTGCGCTCTGTCTTGAGCTCGACCGGTTTCCCTTCGCCATGGTGGCGGCCCTGGAGGATTCGCTCATGGTCCTGCGGCCCTGCGCCGTACCCTCGCCGGCCGACGACGCCTCACTCTGACAGAACCGCGATGCCCTGGCCGTCCACGTCTCGAGCGCCCGGGCCGGAGGCGGCCAGCTGACGAAAGATCAGACGGCGGATGCACGGCACCCTCCGGAATCGCATCCTCCCAGGTGATCACCACATCCCGATCACCCGAGAGGACATCCATGTCGCCCACCCTGTCCCGAGGCACGCGCCGTACCGTCGCCGGTCTCGCCACCGCCCTGCTGGCGCTGGCCTGCCCCCTCGCGGCTCCGGCCCTACCCGCAGCGGCCGCCACCGGAACCGGGCAGGTCAGTACGGTCACCTACACGGCGGCAGAGGTGTCCGACGCCCTCTCCTACTGGACGCCCGCGCGCATGAAGCAGGTCAGCCGCGCCGTCGACCTGGGCCCGACCGGACCGCTCAGCAAGCCCTGGACCGGCAAGGGCATCCCCAGCATCGGCCGCCTCTTCTTCGTCGACTCCAGGGGGCAGGACACCTGGTGCACGGCCAGCGCCGTCACCAGCAGCAACCGCTCGGTGATCATGACCGCCGCTCACTGCGCACGGCTCGGCTCCTCGCCCGTCAACACCTACAGCGACATCGTCTTCGTCCCCGGTTACACCAAGGGCAAGACGCCGTACGGCCGCTACGCCGTCAAGGCGACGACGACACCGCGCTCCTGGGCCGAGGACACCGTCGATGACGTGGCTGCGATGGTCGTCGCCACCCCGGCGTACGGGAAGCGGCTCACCGACGCGGTGGGGGCGCAGAACATCGCGTTCGGCCGTGCGGCCGGTGAGCGGGTCGCCGCCTTCGGCTATCCCGCGACCAGTCCCCAGCGGGGTGAGTCGCTGCTCTACTGCGCCGGTACCACCCAGCGTGCCCCCGAGGGCGAACAGCGCGTCCCGTGCGACCTCGGCGGCGGCGCGAGCGGTGGCCCCTGGCTCGCCGGCTTCGACTCCGCCACCGGCAAGGGCACCGTGGTGTCCGTCAACAGCCACGGCCAGGGCGACGGCGGCAGCCCGATGTACGGGCCTACGCTCGACAAGACCGCGCGGGCCGTCTACGACGCCGCCCAGCGCGGCTGATCACCGGGACTTCGGCCGACCGGAGCGGCGCTCCTCCCCTACCGCGGCCGCTCGTCGGCCCCTCTCCCTGGTTCAGCGCTTGCCGGTGTGCGGGGCTGACGCGGTAGTTCCACGGTGATGCGGATCCCGCCGGCAGAGCGCGGGGTCAGGGTCAGTGTCCCGTCGTGCGCGTGAGTGATGTTCTTGACGATGGCCAGGCCGAGGCCGACGCCCGCATGACCGGCGTGTACGCGCTCGGTGCCGCGCTGGAACGGTTCGGTGAGGGTCGAGGCCAGCTCTGGACTGAGCCTGCGGCCGCTGTTCTCGACGGTGAGCACCACGGTCCTCGGGCGGATGCTGGTGTCGACCCGCACGGTGCCCTGTTCCGGCAGGTTGTGGACGATCGCGTTGTGCAGGAGGTTCGTGGTCAGCTGGAGCAGGAGCGCCTGCGATCCGATCGTGGGGGTGAAGTCGCCCGAGGTTTCGATGCTGACGCCGTGCGCTTCCGCGAGGGGGAGGAGTGTCTCGGTGGCCTCCTCCACGAGCAGGGACAGGTCGACGGGTTCCGGGGTGAAGGACCTCTGGTCGGCGCGGCTGAGCAGGAGCAGTGCTTCCGTGAGGTCGATCGCTCGGGTGTTGACTTCGTGGAGACGGTCGATGACCTCGCCCGCGTCGTGGTCCGGATCGGTGCGCGCCACGTCGAGAAGCGCCTTCGAGATCGCCAGCGGGGTGCGCAACTCGTGTGAGGCGTTGGCTGCGAATCTGCGCTGTTCGGCGACGTGCGCTTCGAGCCGTTCCAGCATCGTGTCGAAGGCGTCGGCCAGTTCGCGGAACTCGTCCGTACGGCCCGGCAGCCGGATTCGATGAGAAAGCGATCCGTTCGCGGCCGTGCGTGTGGCGCCCGTGATGCGGGTCAGCGGAGCGAGCATCCGGCCGGCGAGGACCCACCCTCCCACGAGGCCGAACACCAGCAGGAACGCCACCACTGCGGCTGCTCTCGGAGCGAAAAGGCGCAGGAGGTTGGACCGGACGGGAAAGACACCATGGGTGGACGGGCCGTTGGGGACGATGAGCGTCGCGCGATCAGGCACATAACGCAGGAGGAACACCCACACGGCGACGAGCAGCAAGCCGCCGGCGAGCATGATGAATCCGGCGTAGCTGAGGGCGAGTTTGCGGCGAACGCTCATCCCCGGTGCTCTATTCACCTTCGCCTCCCTCGCGTCCGGCCTCCGGTGGTGTGTCGATGCGGTAGCCGACGCCTGGCACCGTGGCGATGACCCGGGGTTCGCCGAGGCGTTTGCGCAGTGCCGAGACGGTGATGCGGACGGCGTTGGTGAACGGGTCGGCGTTCTCGTCCCACGCCCGTTCCAGGAGTTGTTCGGCGCTGACGACACCGCCTTCGGCAGCGACGAGGACTTCGAGCACGGCGAACTGCTTCCTGGTCAGCGCCACATAGCGGCCGTCCCGGTAGACCTCTCTGCGGAACGGGTCCAGCCGAAGACCCGCGATCTCCCGCACCGGCGGCCTGCTGTGGCCACGTCTGCGGTCGAGCGCGCGGAGCCTGAGCGCGAGTTCCCGGAGTTCGAAGGGCTTCGTGAGGTAGTCGTCGGCGCCGAGTTCGAAGCCGGAGGCCTTGTCGTCGAGACGGTCGGCCGCGGTGAGCATGAGGATCGGTGTCCCGCTGCCCGAGGCGACGATGCGTCGGGCGATCTCGTCACCGGACGGTCCGGGAACGTCGCGGTCGAGGACGGCGATGTCGTAGGCGTTGGCACCGAGCAGTTCCAGAGCGGTGTCGCCGTCACCCGCGATGTCGGCCGCGATCGCTTCGAGGCGCAGGCCGTCGCGGATGGCTTCCGCCAGATAGGGCTCGTCCTCGACGATCAACACGCGCATGCCGCCGATGCTACGAGCCGGCGCATATCGGCGGCGTATCGAAAACCGCATACGCGGCGACAACACGGCACTGTCTTGACTGGCTGCATGGCTCGGATCCCACCGCGCCGGCGTCGACTCACCTGCCGGGAACGCCACCGGCACCCGGGCCTCGGCTGCGACGGCAGGCTGTCGCAGCCGAGGCCCGGGTGCCGAGTGCGCCAGACCTTCGGGAACGGACCCCGGCACTACGGATCGCAGCACCGCCGCGATCGACCGCGGCAGCCCGCGCAGGTATGCGGCCCCCGCCCGTACCCCGAGGAATGAGCAGTCGCCGGCAGTGAGCGAGGACGGACGATGACGCAGGTGAACAGGGCAGAGACGGCCGGTCAGGACGGCGCCGGCCATCGGGAGACCGGTCGAGGTACCCGGCACGCCGGCATCCGCCGGATGATCCGCATGGGCTCCCGACCGGAGCTCTGGAAGCGCGGTCCCGTGCTCACTGCGCTGGCGCTGCTGCTCGGCCTGTCCATGCTGCTGCACGCCGAGATACCGAACCGGATCGGGAACCTCGGCAGCCTGGCGGAAACGGTCCTGCCATGGTTCGGCCTGTTCGTCCCGATGCTGCTGGCCGGGGCGCTGTGGCGCCGCTCCGCCTCCGCGGTGACCGCGCTGCTGCTGCCGGTCCTGGTGTGGCTGAACCTCTTCGGCGGGCTGCTCGGCGACAAGTCCCACCCGGGCAGCGAATTCACCGTGGCCAGCCACAACGTCGGCGCCGACAATCCCGATCCGACCGGCACCGCACGCGACCTGGCCGCCTCGGGTGCGGACGTCCTGGCCCTGGAGGAGATAACCCCGCAGGCGAAGCCTCTGTACGAGAGGGAACTGGCGAAGACGTACCCGTACCACACGGTGCAGGGCACCATCGGGCTGTGGAGCAAGGCGCCGCTGTCGGACACCCGGCCGGTCGACATCAAGACGGACTACGGGCCGCTGGCGGACACCAAGCCGCTCGCCGTCAGGATGGCCTATACCCGGGCGCTGCGCACCACGGTGGCCACGGACCAGGGTCCGCTGGCGGTCTATGTGGCACACCTGGGGTCCGCACGGGTCAATCCCGGGGCGGGCTTTTGGACAGTCTCGAGAGACAGGGGCGCGCAGGCGCTCGGGGAGGCCGTCGCCGCCGAGCAGAACGAGCGGGTGGTACTGCTCGGCGACCTGAACGGCACCATGGACGACCGCGCGTTCGCCGGCCTCACCTCGCAGCTGCGTTCGGCCCAGGAGGTGGCCGGCAACGGCTTCGGTTTCAGCTGGCCCGCGAAGTTCCCGGTGGTGCGGATCGACCAGATCCTGGTCCGCGGCGTCGAGCCCCGGAGCTCGTGGTCGCTGCCGGCCACGGGCAGCGACCACCTGCCGGTGGCGGCGGGAATCAGCTGGTGACACCTCGACCGAGCACCTGGGAACGACGGTTGGCCTGCCTGGCCGCTCTGGGCACGGCACGACCCGGTCACCCACCACCTCTGCCTCTGCACCGGCCCGGACTTGAGTACGCGTGCTCATGCGTACCACCACCTCGGCTCGCCACCCTTCGACCATGACGACTCCCGTACCCGGACCGCATCACTGGCGCCCCTGGTCGCACCGAACACGCCGGGGCGTTGATCTCGCCCTCGCGATACCGCTGTTCCTGCTGGAGACCGCCTGGCTCGTGCTGGACTGGATGTTCGGCCTGGGCCTGGAGGTATGGGCGGCGCAAGGGGACCGGGCGCGGGCCGACGCGGCCGCGCTCGCGCACATCGACCGGGTACGGGTGTTCTTGGTCGCTGTACTCGTCCTGGCAGTGCTCGCAGCACTCTTCCGTGCACGCTGGACACTGATCGCGCACGTGTTGCTGGCTCTCCTGGCCGGCCAGGTGCTGGTGGTCACGCAACACGAGTGGGACAACGACCACACCCCGGCACCGGGGTGCATCCGCTACAGCGCGAGTTGCTGAGACACAGTCCTGCGCCACCCACACACGGCTCCGCGCGCGAAGAGGTGAACGGCCAGGGAGACTCGGGGTCCAGCGCCAGTACCCACAAGAGCGGCGTAGAAACCAGGCGAATGGGCCGTGTGCTCTTGGATTCGCCGGGCACAAGGAGCGTCGGAGGTTGATAACTATGGTTCCCCTGCTTCTCGTTCTGCTGCTGGCCCTGATCCTCTTCGGCGCGGGTTTCGCGCTGAAGGCACTCTGGTGGATCGCCGTCATCGTGCTGGCCGTCTGGCTGCTGGGCTTCGTCATGCGCAGCGCCGACACGGGCGGCCGCAAGGGCCGCTGGTATCGCTGGTAACCCCGCCCCCGCAACCGGCCTGTGGGCCCCGGAGAGACATCCGGGGCCCACAGGCATGTTCCGCCCCGGAACCCGGCCGGGAATGCGGCGCAACCATCCCCCGCCGCCCAGGCCGACCATGGCTGCTTTGAGTGATCCCCTCCTCACGCGAGGGCTCCGCGTGTGTCCGCCGGGGCGCCCGTGACCCCCGGGCAGTGACGCCCGTCTCACGTCCCACGTCGGGCTTGCCGTACTCGCCAGTACCGCTGGACGCTGCTGCCTCCAACTCGCCCTGGACTTGGGAGTGTTCGTGATCGCCTGCCCGTCGTCGAAGTGCGCTTCTCCGAACGTCGCGGATCTTCCGCACTACTGGCAGTCATTGCCGTCGGATTCGCCGTTGAAGAAGAAGTACGCTCCGCCGGACGCACCGAGGGTCTCGTACTGGGCGGCTGTGGTCGCCGTCGTCATCGGTGTTGTGTCGGCTACAGGCGGCGCCGTTCTGCTCGGGCTGCTGCTGGTGGCGGGCGGCGTCGGCTGGGGCGCGCTCGTGTTCAAGGCCACGCAGTACGCGGACGCGCAGCGGGCAAGGTGGGAGGTCTCGCACGTCTGCCTCGCCTGCACCGGCACCTTCTGACCATGTGTCAGCATCCGCTGCCCGAGGGGCGGCACCCGGGTCACCGACCCGAAGGGTCGGGCGGCGTCGCCCGGCAGGCAGCTGCCGTGGACGAGGTGGGGGGCGCCGCGACGCGCGGCCCAGCCCCCCGCGAGCGTACGCGTCGTCCGTCCGGTCCCGCAGCCACGGGTGCGTACACGCCCGGACGGCCGACGGGACGGCGAGCCGAGCGACGCTCGACTCACAGGCCCCGGGGGTCGCGCCGCCCCCTGGCACTGACGATGCCTGAGCGGGGCTTCACGATCACCGGGCAGGAGTTCCACAGCTCAACCCCTGCCGTGATCAGCTCCAGTACCGCGCGCTGCTCGGCAGCGGTCCATTCGGCGCACTCGCCACCGAACAACTTCTCGTAGGCGCCGTGGTGCACCGCGCTCTGCGGGGGCAGACGGTGGACCTCGCCGAGTCCTCGGGCCAGATCCTCGAAGAAGTTCCACGCCTCCAGCACCGCTCCCGAGGGGACGGACCGACGCACCGGGTCCTCCAACCAGCGCTGGACACGCGTGAGTTCCAGAGCACCTCCTTCAGAAACGGCCGGCCTCCGTCCTCGTCGGCCGGCGTACGTCCGCGCCTGCCGAACCGTCGTGAACACCGGCACCCGGCAGCGATCGGCTCCTCGCAGCGCCCACACGCGATCGGGTTCGTCGCCCTCGCCACCGACCCACAGCACTACCGCGCTGCGGCCGCGCCCACGCACCCGGTACACATAGAGATTCCCACGCCCTCGATCTTCGGCCGCGCACGCATCTGCTCTCTCGGTCTCCGCCACACCCCCCACACTGACACGGCCTGCGCTGTCGACTGTGGGGGGTCATGGGCCGGGGTCACCTCGTCGACATGGACGGCCGTCGGCGGGTCGCCCGCGGGGGCCACTTCGGCGAACCTGCCGACCGCAGCCCACCCTCGACGCGAAACTCAACTGCGTTATCACTACCGGTAGTTCATGCCCGCCGAGCCCGCTACTTCTCCGGACTACGGCCAAACCATACCAATGCCACCACCGAATGTCTACGCTGACCAACATAGATTTTCGAATGTCGGGCATTGAGGTATCGTCTTGCACAGTGGTCGAGGGCGATACTTCGGGGCAGAGTCCCCGCGACCGCGTCCCACATGCCCCAGGAGCAGACGAGGAGACGGTGACCGACATCCAGAAGGAAGACCGGCCCAGCCGGTTCTCCGTCCAGCCCTCGATGGTCGACGGCGTCCTCGTCGTGACGGTGCACGGCGAGATCGACCACGACGTCAAGGATGCCCTCAGCCGGGCACTGACCCCTGAAGACGTCATGACGCCGCCCCGGATCGTCGCGGATCTCAGCGGTGTGTCCTTCATGGACTCCAGCGGGATCAACGTCTTCGTCACCGCCCACCGACGCGTGAGCGACGCCGAAGGATGGCTGCGTATCGCCGGCGCTCAGGAGCCTGTCGTTCGACTTCTGCACCTGGTCGGCGTGGACACCTTCATCGCATGCCATCCCACTGTCGAGCAGGCCCTGAGCACCTGAACACCGGCCCGGACAACCGGGCGTGTCCTGCCTGGTCACCGTAGGGCTGCGACCTCGTAACAGGTTGCTTAGCACATGACAAAAGGCTGGATTCCCTCCATGTGGCCTGATGTGATGGCGACACACACAACTTCCCTGGGGGGACAAGCGGTATGCACTGGTACGTGGATGTACTGAAGAAGTACGCGGTGTTCGGCGGGCGCGCCCGTCGGCAGGAATACTGGATGTTCACCCTGTTCAGCGTCATCGTCAGCATCGTGCTGGCGATCATCGACGCCGCAATCGGTTCGAGCATCCTGGGCATCATCTACGCCGTCGCCGTTCTGCTGCCCTCCCTTGGGGTCGCGGTCCGCCGTCTGCACGACACCGGCAGGTCCGGCTGGTGGATCCTCATCGCCCTCATCCCGCTGGTCGGCGCGATCGTCCTGCTCGTGTTCCTCGCCAGCGAGGGCAAGCAGGAGCCCAACCAGTACGGCCCCAACCCGAAGCTGGCCCCCGCCTACTGAGACCGCGCAACACCGAAGGCTCGCCGGATCGTTCCGGCGAGCCTTTTCATGTCCGCGCCCGGCAACCCGCCGAGCCGCGGTGGCCCCTGACCTGTCTCCGCGGTCCTGTGGCGCGGCAGCGACCGGATGTTGTCCTTTCCCACGGCCGGAGGACCTGTCACAACCCGTCCTTTCCGCACGGGAGGTGAGCGATTTCAGGAGACCGACATGCAACACTTCCAACATGAGCGCCGCCGGCCGTACCCCCCTCGCCTCGACCGGCAGGGGCGAGCGCGCCGCCGCGCCCGACCTGTCCGGCAAGACCGTCGCCGACGGACAGCTCGACCCCACGCAGTACAAGGACAGGGGCATCGCCCTCCACGTACGGGGCTGCTCATGTCCCGGGCGAGCCGGGTGGTCAGCGCGGTGACGGGGCACCCGCGGTTGCGCTTCGACGGCTGGATCGCGGGTGTGGGTACCTCGTCCGGCACACGCGTGGTGCTCGGACACTGGCCGCGGTCGCCGTTCGGACCGTTCAGCGATGCCATGGTGGAGCGGGCCGACGGAGAGCGACTGCTGCTGGCCCCCACCCGGGAGATCGCGGACTTCGTCAGCGGGACCTACACCTTCGACACCGTACGTGTCGTACCGGTCGACGTGAGCGTCGCGCAGGACACCTGGACCGTGACCGCGACCCCCCTCCGCCTGCGCTTCACCACCGGTCGGCGGGGCATCCTGGGCCTCCTGCTGCGTGCTGTTCCCGGCGCCCTCGCCCGCCGTCCGGCCTGGAGCGCGCTCACGGACCGGCCCGCCCGCCTGGTGCTGGCCGGTGTGCGCACCCGAGGCAGTGCGGGCGGTGGCCGCAGGGAATGGTACGGCGCACAGGACCTGCGGCCCATCCGGGCCCTGACAGGGGTACTCGACGGCGAGGATCTGGGTGCGCTGACGCAAGTCGAACCACCCGTGCGGTTCGGCTTCGGTTCAGTACCCCGGCAACCCTCCCTCGTACGAGTCACCACGACGGTGGCACTGCCCCGGAACGCGGACGACGAATCAGGCGCAGACCACATGACGTGAGGCAGCACGCCACGACACCCGCAGACGGCCGACGACGGGTGCATCGTGGGGCGGTGCACCCGCCTGACCTCGGGCTACCGATGAACACACCGCCCTCGCCCTCGGTCACCCGTTCCCCCGCCGCCAGTGACGTCGTATCAGACGAGTCGTAGCAGATACGCTCCCGGTGCACAGGCCAGGGGAACGTGACCGGGCTGCTCCAGGTAGGCGACCGCGTCCGGAGCCACGGTGACGACGCCCACGCCTCGGCTCAGCGGATCCCAGGCCTGCCCGGCATCGCCTCGACGGGGCCACATCGAGACGCCGCCGTACGGCGCGGTCACCAGCTCCCTCGCACCCGCGTCGCCGATCGCCCGGGCGGCCTCGCCCGGCGAGTCGACCCACACGACCGGTGGGCGCCTCTGCCCCAGGTCGTCGTACAGCTGAGCGAGCGCCCACTCGGCAAGGGATTCGTCCACCGGTGCATCCAGGGCCGCGGCGGACCGCCAGGGTTCACACCACCGCGCCAGTAGCCGCCTCTGCTCCGGTCCCCACTTCGTACGAGTACGCTTCGACGTCACAACCGCCCCCTCCGGTCTCGACGGGCCGCACGCTGCCACAGCCGACAACGAGGCCGGGTCGTCACGTTCCCGGCTGTCGAACGCCTCGACCCCGTGCCCACCGCGTACTGACGCCGCCTGTTCCACCGCCGTCGAGGGGGATACCGCTGACACAACCGGCCCCGCCGGCGTTCGAGGTCAGGCGGACCCCCTTGTCGTTGGTGACGCCCTCGTCGGTCACACTCCGACCGACCACCCAGCACCGCGCCGGACGGGAATCACCCGCATACAGCTTGCCGACGACACCACACGAAGTGAACGGACACGAGCGAACACTGGTCTCGGTCCAGGCCGTCACCGTCGCCGGACCACCTCGCCGTCCGGCATGAAGGTGACGTCCACCCAGTCGTTGTCGGTCATGCCGAGGCCGTCCCAGAAGGTGCCGTCCGCGAGGTCGATGCCGGCCGGGTTCGCGGCCCGCCGGCCGAACTCGTCGAAGCCGTCGTTGTAGCCGTCGACATACGCGGCCTGCGCCTCGGGGGTGCCCTGTGGCAGGTCCCGCCACATCTCCCGCTGGGCGGACGGGTTCCAGTAGTCGTCGCGGGTGTTCCACGGGCCGACGTCCCACACGGGCGCGGTCTCACAGCGCCCCTCGTAGCACAGACGCACCTGGTACTCGTGTCCGCCGTTGACCGTCAGCATCCGCCGCGAGGGCAGGGCCACGAAGTGGTCTCGGGGCTGGATGACGTGGCCGTTCGCGGTGGTCCCCCCGGTGAGGCCCTCCCGGGTGGCGAACAGGCGGTAGGCCGGACCGGACCTGGCCGCCGACGTGCCGTCCTGCGGCGCGGGCTGCACGGCTGCGGCGGCGACGGTGACGGCGTGGACGATGGGTGACGGCCCGGCGGGGACACCGAGCAGGGTGAGCCGGACCTCGACGAGCGACACCGCCTGCGGCAGCCGGACCTCGCCGGCGCCGTCCACTGCCCGCCACTGCGTCCAGGTGCCCGGACGGTTGCTGCCCCGGATCTCCGTCCGCACCCCGGTGCCGGCGGGGACCTCCGCCTCGGTCCGCACGGTGAACGCCGTGAGCGGGCGGCCGAGGCTTCTGCCGGGCGACGTGTAGACGGCGGAGGCGCCGGGTACCGACCGTGTCCCGCCGTTGCTGTCCTTGACGGTGATCCCGTCCGGACGTCGGGCGACGTTGCCCCGGCCGGTCTCCGGTCCCGCCAGGTCGATGCGCCAGCTGTCCTGACGTCTCGGATCCTGCGCGGCGGCGCGCGGCGCCGTCAGACCCGCCAGGACCAGCATCAGACACAGGATCTGCGTTCCCCTCAGCGGCCTACGCCACTGGGCACGCACGGATACGACGGGCACGGGTTTCCCCTCGGTGGATGCGGACGACGCTCCAGGACTACCCGCTCCCCGGGGCAGCGTCTCTCCGCCCGCATCCGGACACCCCGCGGAACCGCCGCGCGCTCGGCGTCCGTGATCCGGCCTTCCCCCCAGCACCCACGACGGTATTAGGCATCGCGAGTCGGCTCGACCAAGGCCCGTGGGTGCGGATCCCGCACTCCGACGGCCCAAGACGGAGTACGGCCATACGGACCAGCGGGACGTCTCCGCCGGGCGGCAGGTGTCGGCCGGTCAGCGCATCGCCCCGACGGGACAGCGCGGCCACGCACCGGGGCAGCGCGTCCCGGTGCGTGGCCTGGTGGGTGCACCCGCCGCTGCCCGGTCAGAACGGCATGCGTCCCCGCGCCCGGCGGCCGGCGGAGCCGCTGCGCCCCACGGCCCGCGAGCTGGACTGGAAGGGCTTGCTCAGCAGGCGCCCCAGCGGACCAGGAGCCTTGGAACCGGCGCGGGATCCCAGACCCAGGGTGCGCTGGGCGCCGTTCTGGGGGTGCCGGCTCAGCCGCGGAACCATGAACGCGAGTACCGCGAGGACTACGCAGAGGGCGATCACGCCGACGATCATCATGAGGAACTCCTGGTCCGGTGCGGACGGTTCACCCGCGTGCCGCGACACGCGAAGCTTTGTCTGTCACCGACCGACTGCCCGCATCGGCGCGGGGCACGCCAGGGCGCACAACCAGGATCGAGGCAGCGCCCGGCCGACGTCCGCCCGGACCTGGATGTGCGCGGGTCCCGCCATTCCCGTACGCGAGGCCGGCGCGGCCGGGTCGTACAAGGGTCTACGCGTTCGGCAGCGCCCGTCCCAGGCGGGCGAGCGGGGACGAGGCCATCAGCGCCGGAGAGAGCATCATGCCCGCGAGGGTCACCAGGAGGCTGGTGCGCAACCCCCACTCCCCCGCGAGGAATCCGCCGAGCAGCGAGCCCAGTGGGGTCAGTCCCATGCCGACGAACGTGATCGTGGCGGCCGCACGGGCCTGCATCCCGTCCGGGGTGACGGCCTGGCGGACGGCCATGACCGTGACATTCACCACCTGGCCGCCGGCGCCGAACACGAAGCCGACCGCGAGAAGCGCGGCCACAGTCACCGCAGAGGGGCCGTGCAGCGCGGGCACACACAAGAACGCGCCGTCGCCGACTGCCGCCGCGGACACGAGCACGGCACCGTGGCCGAGGCGGCCCGGCAGGCGGGCGGCCAGTGCCGAGCCCAGGAGCGCGCCCGGCCCCGTCGCCGCGAGCGCAAGTCCTACGGCTGTGCCCGACAGGTGCAGTTCCCGCGGCAGGAAGAGCAGGTAGCCGCCGCTCCCCTCACCGGCTTCGACTGATCTCGGAGCGAGCCCGTCGGACCGAGCCCCGGAGGGACCGGGCATCCGCTCAGGCGTGGGCGGGAACCTCACCTCGCCAGCACCTACGGGAGCGGGCGACCTCGTCGCCGGAATGTCGAGGAGGCCTTCGGGACGGGCTTCGGAGTGGGCTGCGAGGCGTCTTGCATCGCCGGCTCCATCAGCCAGGGATGCCCAGGGTGCACGTGCTCCAGCCACTCTCCGAGGCGGGCCCGCCGCGCCCGGCCCAGCAGCGGCAGCATGCCGTCGAAGTCCGCCTGGTCCTTGGTCCGCGGCGCCTTCGCCTTGAACAGCAGCACCAACTCCGGTACGAGGAAGGGGATACCGTCCGTCGTCCGCTCGATGATCGTGTCGTAGGGCAGCCGCAGCGTCTCGTCCCGTCGGCAGATCCACGTCCCGCCCTCGTGCGGCTCGCGGAAGACGTCGAACAGGAACCGACCGGTCACCGGGTCCCGGAGCCAGGTCTGGTGCGTGGCCGCCATCGCCTCGGCCCCGGCTTCCGACCCTGGCCCCGTCCCGGCCCAGACCCGTCCCGAACCCACCGCGTCCCAGGCGTACTCGGGGAAGCGGTCCCGGATCTCCGGGAATCCCGCCACGGGCACCGCGATCTCCAGGTCACCGTGCGGCCGCGACTGCTCACCGCGGAAGAGATCCAGCGCCCACCCCGCTGCGACGCACCACGAAGCAGAGATCCCTTCCAGCCGCTCCGCGACCTGTGCCGGACTCCAGGCGTCCGACCACCGTGCGGTCAGTTCATCCGCATCGAGCACCGCACCGCCGCACGGCAGGGAGTCGGCCATCGGCCCACCATACTGGCGTCGGCCGCCCTGCTTGCCGAACGTCCGCGCATCGAGTTTTGGGACACGTTTTACGTGGCACACGCAACTGCGACCCGGGCTGTCACTGTCTGACAGTGAGCCGGGTCCGTCAGGGCCGAAGATCGAGAGAGCGGGGCACGTCGTGGGACGGCGCAAGGGCGGCATAGGGATCGCACTCGTCACGGGTGTGGTGCTGGTGGGTGCGAGTGCCTGCGGCGGAGGCGGCAGCGACAAGGCGAGCGGCGACGACGCGAAGGCATCGGGGAACCCGAGTGCGAGCGCCAAGCCGTCACCGACGAAGCCCGCGGGCCCGCCGATGCTGCTGGAGACCATCACCCCGCAGACGGGAACCACGGTCGGCGTGGCCATGCCGGTCTCGGTGGTCTTCACGAACCCGGTTTCGGCCAAGGCGCGGGCCACGGTCGAGAAGCACATGAAGGTGAGCGCCTCGCAGCCGGTGGCCGGCGCCTGGCACTGGTTCGGCGACAAGCGCGCCGACTGGCGCCCGAAGACGTACTGGCCCTCCGGCACGACTGTGAAGATCGACGCTGACATGACGGGCGTCAGCAACGGCAACGGACGCTTCGGCGTGCGCGACTACACGCACACCTTCAAGATCGGTGACGACGTGCGCGCGGAGGTCTCGGTGACCGGGCACACCATGAAGGTCACCCGGAACGGCCGGAACCTGCGCACTCTGTCGATCAACGCGGGCAGCTCCGAGTATCCGACGTGGAACGGCACGATGGCCGTCATCGACAAGCAGGAGAAGGTCCACATGACCTCCTGCAGCGTCGGCATCAGCTGTGACAAGGGCAGCCCCAACTACTACGACCTGACGCTTCCCTGGGACGTCCACCTGACCCAGTCCGGCACGTACGTGCACTACTCGACCGGCGACCCGAATCCGGGCAGCGGCAGTGCCCGCGGCTCGCACGGCTGTGTCCACCTGTCCATGTCGGACGCCAAGTGGTTCTACGGCCAGGTCAAGCAGGGCGATCCCGTGACCATCACCGGCTCGCCCCGCGCCAAGGCCCCGGCCGACAACGGCTACGCCGACTTCAACCTGGGATGGGACCAGTGGCTCGCGGGCAGCGCCTCCGGCGAGGAATCGACCGCGACGCTGTGAGGCGCTGTGCGCGTGGCGGCGGCGATCAACAGGTGACGTGTGACCGCGCGGCCGTCACCGCCCGCTGCCCGCGCCTTGCCCCGGGTGCGGAGCCGCCTGCCGCATGACACTTGTCATGCGCGACACCGGACGGCGGGCACTGGGGCCCAAGTGCCGCCACCCGTACGGTACTTCCATGACGAAGAGCAACGGGGCGAACCCGCGGAAGACCGACGTCAAGGTGAGCCTGATAGGCGGTCACCGCCTGGAGGGAGCGACCCTCCACGAGCGGACGGTCACCGCCTCCCTCATCGGCGGCGCGGACATCGATCTGACGGACATCGACCTCCCGGACGGCGCCGAGCTGCGCATCACCAAGCTGAGCCTGATCGGCGGCGTCAGCCTCAGGGTCCGCCACGACGTCAGGGTGGAGGTGCACGGGTTGCGCCTGGGCGGAGTCAAGGACGACGGACCGAGCGAGCCGGGCGGCCCGACCGTCAGGATCGACGCCTGGGGCCTGGTGGGCGGCGTCACCGTCCGCCGTGCCTAGCCCGGCGGCACACGGCGCGCCGTACTCCGGCGGCGGGAAGCGTGCGGCGCGGCGCCCCACGGCAGCCGCTGTGCACCGGCCCGGCCCGGCCGCCGGGACCCTGGCCGGCTCCGGCGCCGCAGCGGGCGGCACCGCGGTGCCGAGGGGCTCCGGTCCCCGCGCCTGCCGGGTCCACTACCAGGCGATCTCACCGGTTCGGTCGACGAAGCGTCCGGAGCCGGACCCGGGCTTCTCGGTGGCGAGCCCGACGATCGCGTCCGTGCCTTCTGTGACGGTCTGGGGGCCGCTGTGGCCGTTGAGGTCGGTCGCCGTGTAGCCGGGATCGGCGGCATTCACGCGGATGCCGGGCAGCGCCTTCGCATACTGCGTGGTCAGCATCGTGAGCGCCGCCTTCGACGCGCAGTAGAGGGGCACGACGGCGTGGGACTCGACCCGCGACGGATCATGGGTGAAGGCGAGCGAGCCCATTCCGCTGCTGACATTGACGATCACCGGGTCCGGCGACCGGCGCAGCAACGGCAGGAACGCCGTGGTCGTGCGGACGACACCGGCGACGTTGACGTCGAGGACACCGAGGGCGTCGGCGCCGGTCAGGGTGCCGGGATCACCGGCGGGACCGGCGATGCCGGCGTTGTTGATCAGAACGTCGATCGAGCCCTCGTGCTCGGCGACATCCGCGGCCGCCGCGGTGACGGACGCGTCGTCGGTCACGTCGATGGGGACGAAGCGCGCGCCGAGCGCGGCGGCGGCCTCTGCGCCCTGTTCGGGGTCACGAGCGCCGACCAGCACGCTGTGACCGAGTTCGATGAGACGGCGGGCGCTCTCGCGACCGAGCCCCTTGTTGGCTCCGGTGATGAAGATGATCGTCATGCATGCAGTGTTCGCCCACCCGTGGCGCCCGGCCAGGGACGCTTCGACGGTGGGAGAGGCAGTACCACCTTCGGCATCACCGTCGACGGCCGAAGCGCAGGATGATGGACGTCATGACGACGACACCCGGAGCCGGACTGGGGACGATGATCCGGACATGGCGGAATCGACTGCCCCCGGCGGCCGCGGCGCTGCCGGTGGGCCCGGCACGGCGCGCGGTCGGGCTGCGCCGCGAGGAGCTTGCCGAACTCGCCGGTATGTCCGTCGACTATGTCGTACGCCTGGAACAGGGGCGCGCCACGACGCCGTCGGCGCAGGTGGTGGCTTCGCTGGCCCGCGCACTCCAGCTGTCCGCCGCCGAACGGGATCATCTGTACCGGCTGGCCCAGCTCGTCCCGCCGACCGATGGCGCGATCTCCGGCCACATCACACCTGGCGTTCACCGTGTGCTGAGCCGGCTCGGAGACGTCGCGGTCGCCGTGTTCGCGGCGGACTGGCAACTGATCTGGTGGAACCGCGGTTGGGCCGCGCTGGTCGGCGATCCCTCGTCGGTGCCGCCGCGGCTGCGTAATTTCGCCCGCGAGAGGTTCCCGGTGGGCGTAGATCATGTCCGCCTCGGGCTGTGGCCCGTGACCGAGGCGGACCGTGCTGCCACCGACGCCGCCATCGTGTCCGACCTGCGCCGCGCGACCGGTCGTTTCCCGCACGACAGCCGCCTGGCGGAGCTGGTCCGGGTTCTGGGAGCAGGCAACGAACGGTTCGCCGAGCTGTGGGCGAACGGTACCGTCGCCTCTCACCGTGAGGATCACAAGACGGTCGAGCACCCCGTGGTGGGACCGGTCGAAGTGGACTGCGATGTGCTGACCGACGGCGATTCCGACAGCAAGATCGTGATCTTGACTGCCGTACCCGGCAGCGCCGACGAGACCAAACTGAAGCTCGCCTCCATCGCCGGTCAGCCGACCGCCGCACATCAGTAGGGCGACTTCCGGGAAGCGGATCACGAACGACGGACGCCGGCGGGATCGCGCGTCGTGCTCCTGCGGCTCCCAGGCCCGAAGCAGGTCGAAAGGCCCCGGTCGCCTTCGAGTGTGCGGGAGACGGTCCTGCGGTCCCCACCGGTTTCCGCGCTCCGCGCAGGCCGTCCCGCGGCTTCATTTCCGCGGTACGAACCCGTCCAGTACCCGCTCCAGCGCCGTCTCGAACACGGTCTCCAGATCGATCGGTCCCGGGTCCTCCATGAACGCCGCGGCCATCCGCGGATAGGCTCCGCTCGCCACCTGGCTGCCCAGATAGGCGATCCGCACCGCGTTCTCCTCCTCCTCGGACCACGGCAACGACCGCGTCCGCTCCGCGGTGGCCAGCTCGTTCGCCGTGTACGTCGTCACGACCCCGTTGAGCATCGCGATGAGCTGCATCTTCATGCCGTACTTCATGTCCAGCGGATCCAGGCAGGCCAGACAGTGCTCCAGATAGCGCAGCGCATGGGGGCTGAACCCGTACACCGGTGACATCAGCCGGGGCAGCCAGGGGTGCCGCTTCATCAGCGCACGGGTGTCCCGCGCCACCCGCAGTATGTCGGCCCGCCAGTCCCCGCTGGGCTCCCATGTCTCGTGCTCGCCGCTCACCGCGTCGACCATCAACTCGTAGAGGTCCTCCTTGCGGGGGACGTAGTTGTACAGCGACATGGTCCCGCAGCCCAGTACGGCCGCGACGTGCCGCATGGACACCGCGTCCAGTCCGCCCTCGTCGGCGGTCCGCACCGCCGCCGCCGCGATGTCCGCGCGCGTGTACGCGGGCTTCGGCCCCCGGCCCGTGCGCTCGGCACGGGCCCAGATCACTTCGGGTACGGCCGCTCGGCCCGCCATGGATCATCACCTCGGCCACCATGGTAGTTACGTACATCGCACGTAGTGCGCTATGGTCGGCACATGACTACTACGTACGCTGTACTTAGTGAAGGTCTGGAGAAGCGGTTCGGAGAGGTGCGCGCCTTGCGCGGCTTCGACCTCGCCGTCCCGCAGGGCACGGTCTGCGGGATCCTCGGGCCGAACGGGGCGGGCAAGACCACGGCGATACGGCTGCTGACCACACTGCTGCGTCCGGACGCCGGGTCGGCCCGGGTCGCGGGTCACGATCTCGTCCGGGAGGCTTCCGCCGTACGGCGGGCCATAAGCGTCACCGGGCAGTACGCCACCGTCGACGGGGACCTCACCGGCCGCCAGAACCTCCGTCTGTTCGCACGCCTGCACCGGGTACGCGGACCGGCGGAGCGCGCCGCGGACCTCCTGGCCCGCTTCGGACTGACCGAGGCCGCCGACCGTCCCGCCTCCACCTACTCGGGCGGCATGCGCCGACGCCTCGACCTGGCGGCCGGCCTGGTCCGCCGCCCCCGCGTCCTCTTCCTCGACGAGCCGACCACGGGCCTCGACCCGGCCAGCCGGGGCGACATCTGGGAGGCGGTCCGCGAACTCAAGCGCGACGGCACGACCGTCCTGCTCACCACCCAGTACCTGGAGGAGGCGGATCAACTCGCCGACGACATAGCCCTGATGGACCGGGGCAGGGTCGCGCACACCGGTTCACCACACCACCTCAAGGCGCTCATCGGCTCCTACGCCGAGGTCGTCGTCGCCGACGCGGACGCCCTGCCGAAGGCGGCCGACGTCCTGGACCGGCTCACCGGCACACGACCGGCGTCGGACCACGAGCGCAGAACCGTCGGCGCGGTCACCCGGGACGCGACACTCACCCTCCCCCGCCTGGTACGCGAACTCGACGCGGCCGGCGTGCCGTTGCTCGACGCCGGCCTGCGCCCGCCGACCCTCGACGAGGTCTTCCTTCGCCTCACCACCGACCAGGAGGTCACCACGTGAGCACTCTCGCCCACGACGGCACGGCCATGCTCGGACGACAGCTCCTGCGCATCCGCAACAACCCGGCCCTGGCGATCCTCACCCAGACCATGCCGATCACCATGCTGCTGTTCTTCGGCTACGTCTTCGGCAGCGCGCTGGCGATGCCGGGCGCCGAGTACCGCTCGTTCCTCGTGCCGGGCCTGCTGGTGGCGACCGCCGCCAACGGAATCATGACGGGCATGTTCCAGGCAGCGCAGGACGTCCACCGGGGCGTGACGGACCGGCTGCGCACCCTGCCGGTGAGCCGTGCGGCAGTACCCCTCGGGCAAGCGGCGGCCGACCTGGTGGTCACGGCAGTGGGCACGCTCCCCTTCCTGCTCGTGGGGCTCGCCGTCGGCTGGCGTGTGCAGGGGTCGGCGCTCGCCGCTCTCGGCGCCGTGAGCCTGTTGCTGCTGTTCCGGCTCGCGTGCACCTGGGCCGGGATCTACCTCGGGCTCCTCTCCCGCAGCGAGGAGGCGGCGGGCCAGCTGGGCAGCGCGACCTTCATGCTGCCGCTGCTGTCCAACGCCTACATCCCCACCGACCAGCTGCCGTCCTGGCTGCGCACGCTCGCCGAGTGGAATCCGATCAGCGCGGTGACGACAGCCCTGCGGGACCTGTTCGGCAACGCACCGGTCCCGCAGGGGGCCGCCTGGCCGGTCGCCCATCCGGTCGCGGGATCCCTGGCCTGGTGCACGGTGCTGATCGCGGTGTTCGTACCGCCGGCGGTACGGCGGTACGCGCGTCCCGGCGCCTGAACGGCCCGGGCACGGCAGCCGTGATCCGAACTCCCTTGAACGGGCTGGTCGTTCCCCACCGCGGGGGGCCTGCCATGCTGGGGTCGGCGTGAAGACACAGCGTCCGATTCGCGGCTCAGGGGAAGGGGAACCATGGTCAGTCGTGGAGCCACCGCACACCCGTACGGACGCGTGGCCGGCTGGGGCTGGTTCCTGGGGTGGCTCGCGGTCGGGGGCCTCGCAGGAGTCGGACTGGCCGCCATTCTGACCGTGGGCATCGTCCTGGTGCTCGTGGCCGCGGTGGGGGCGGGTCTCCTGCTGTGGCAGGGCCCGGGGAACGCGACGGCCGGCCTGGTGGCCGGGCTGGCCCTGCCACTCCTCTACATCGCCTACCTGAACCGAAGCGGCCCGGGGAACGTCTGCCATACCGTGACCGGCGGCCAGACGTGCATCGAGGAGTACCCCCCGATCCCGTTCCTGGTCGGTGGTGTCATCTTCTTCGCCGCAGGCTTTCTGATCTTCACGACACTCAACCGGAGAAACAAGGGAACCGGTTGAGCCCGCCGGGCCGCGAGCGAGCGTCGGTCACGGTCGTCGAGGAACGAACGGCGAAGCGACCTGGCGTGGGCATCGACAGCAGGCCCCAGGTGATCAGGATGTGAGGTGGCCGAGGCGGATCACCTCGGCCACCTCACTCAGGTCGTTGTTCAGCTGGTGATCCCGCCGGGGCAGCCGATGCACCTGCGCCTGCGGGATCACGCGGGCATAGAGGTCGGCGTGCGACGGCGGGGCGGTGTCGTCCTCGAGTCCGTGGAACACGTGCACCCGCGTGCCGTCCGGCAGCCGTGCGCCGAGGTCGCCGGACAGTTCGAACTCCTCGCCCGGCCAGCCCCCTCGTCCGACGAACGGGGCGGCGATCAGCACGATCGCCGCGAGCCTGCGCTCCGGCGGCTGCTCGGCGAGGGTCTGGACGAGCAGCGTCCCGCCCACCGAATGGCCTGCCACGACAGCGCCGTCCTGCAAGTCCGCCAGCTCGTTCCGAATGGCCGGACTCCACCGGGCGTAACCCGGATCACGCTCGTCGGGCATCCGCGGGTAGCGGACCTCGTACTCGTCCTCGAGTTCTCGCCTCAGACTGTCGACCAGCTTGTCGTCCCATGCGTCGTACGCGCCCTCGCCGCCGCCCTGGATGAACAAGACCTGCCGAGTTCCCGTCATGCCGTTCGTCCTTCGCATCGTCGTAGCGCAACGGTGACGCGCTGACCCGAGCCCTTCGCCCGAACCATTCTGGATGTAGCCGCAGAGCAGGCGCATAGGATCGCCGGCATGGCACTGCGACCTGTTCAGGTGAACATGAAGGCTCTTGATCACTCGGCGGTCGGCCGGTTCTGGGCGGAGGCGCTCGGCTGGAGTGCCTACAGTCCCGGCGTGACCACCTACGTCGGACCCGGCGGCGGTCTGGTGTGGCCGGACCCGGTCGCCCTCGGCATCGACGTCGTTCCCGTTCCGGAGGCCAAGACGGCGACGAAGAACCGTGTGCACCTCGACCTCGCCACCACCTCCGCGGCCCACCGGACGGAGTTGGTCGCGCGCCTGGAGACTCTCGGCGCCACGCCCGCCCACGTGGGCCAGGGCGAAGTGCCGTGGACGGTCCTCGCCGACCCGGAGGGCAACGAGTTCTGCGTGCTGGAGCCTCGGGAGACCTACCGGGACACCGGACCGATCGCCGCGGTGGTGATCGACTGCGCGGATCCGCGGGACATGGCCCGGTTCTGGGGAGAGGCGGTGGACTGGGTCCTGCACGAGGTGTCCGACGACCATGCGGCGTTGCGCTCCGCCGACGGCGTCGGCCCGTATCTGGAGTTCCTCCGCACGCCCGACGGGAAGACCGTGCCTGACCGCGTCCATCTCGACCTGTTGCCGTACCCCGGTGACGATCGAGCGGCGGAGGTGGCCCGGCTGCGGTCCCTCGGCGCCAGCGACCTCGACCTCGGCCAGGGCGACGTCCCGTGGACGTGCCTGGCCGACCCGGAGGGCCACGAGTTCTGCGTTCTCGCCCCGTCCTGACGCGATGCCCTGACGGCCTCCCGGCACACTCCGAGAAGTGTGGTGCGAAGGCAGGTTCACGTGCGGCCACGAGTCGTTCCACCGCGGGATCCTCCGCAGGATTGCCCACCCGACCAGAGGCCGGACCTGCTCGTGACCGGCAGCGCCCACGACGAGTTCCTGCGAAAGCGGCCCTTCACGGTCTGAGGCAGACCGCCCGACGAGCAGGACAGGGCACGGCGCTTCCGGACATGCGCGGCCGCCCAACTGAGCTGACGTGACCCGGTGTCGCCCGCGCTCCGGCGACATCTGGCCGGAATGCAACCACGGACGGCCTAAACTCGTCCCTTCCTCCCGAGCCGACGAGGCTTGCGGAGATCTCGAACAAGCAAGAGGGGGACGAACCATGAACCAGACGCCGAGGAAGAGCCGTCGCAGACCGGGCGCCGTCCGGGCGGTCGTGCTGGGTGTATGCGCCGCAGGGGCGCTGTCCCTCGCCGGCTGCTCCGGTGACGGCGGCACGGCGAGCGGGAGCGGCAGCGGTAGCGCCGCAGCGAGCGCGACGACTACCGGCACCAGCGGCGACACGACCGGCGCCACCGCCGGGAAGTCGGGGTCGGACGCCGGCCCGACGGGCGGCAAGGCCGCCGCGAAGGCTTCCACTGACGCGGGCAGCGGCGCCAAGTCCCCCAGCGCTGTGCCCATTGCCTCCAAGCCCGCGGTTCCCACGGCGACGAGCACGGCAGCGGCAGACGGTGAGGGTGAGGACTGCGACCACAAGATGCCCATCTCCCCCGACGAGGTCGCGGTCTACCGCTACACGCCGGAAGGAGGATCTCTGAGCCTGATCGTCAAGTACGGCAACTGGGGATGCGGCGAGCCCGACTCCGACGGCGCACCGTTCGAGACGGTCGGCAAAGAGACCTACATCCCGATGGACCAGGCCGCGTACGTCACGGTCACCAACCCCATCGTGGAAAGCACCGAGAACCAGCACATCGGCGTCCAGGAGTTCCTCGACTGGCTCGAGGCACACCCGAATTCCGGGCTGGTGTTCACCTACCACCTCGGTGGTGACGGGGCCATCGACCGCCTGGACGAGGTGTTCACCCCCTAGGGCGTGTCTGTGCGCACCGGCACGGTTTCCCATCGACGTGCGTGGTCATGTGGCCGCCAGCAGGATGGCCGTGTAGTGCGCGGCGAAGGCCGCGATGGTCAGGGCGTGGAAGACCTCGTGGAACCCGAACCAGGCCGGTGAGGGGTCGGGGCGCTTGAGTCCGTAGACGACGGCGCCGGCGGTGTAGAGCAGACCGCCGGCGATGACGAGTACGACGACCGCGGCGCCCCCGGCACGTGCGAAGTCGGGGAGGTAGAACACGGCCACCCAGCCCAGGACGATGTAGCACGGGGTGTACAGCCAGCGGGGAGCCCCGATCCACAGGATGCGGAAGGCGATGCCGACCAGGGCGCCTGTCCACACCAGCGCCAACAGCACCCGCTGCGCGCCTCCGGACAGCAGCAGTACCGCCAGCGGGGTGTAGGTACCGGCGATGATCAGGAAGATGTTCGCGTGGTCCAGCCTCCGCAGCACCGCCTCCCCGCGCGGCCCCCACGTCCCGCGGTGGTAGACGCCGCTGGTACCGAACAGCAGACAGGCCGAAACCGCGTACACCGCGCAGGCCGCCACTGCCGCCGCCGAACGCGAAACGGCGATCAGGACGATTCCTCCGGCCAGCGCCAGGGGGAACACGCCGGCATGCAGCCAGCCGCGCATTCTCGGCTTGAGCACGGCCGCCGCCCGCTCCACCCCGCTTTCCGCACCGGCGGCAGCCGGCGCGTCAGCCGGCCGTACGGTTGTGCCGACAGGCGCCGACTCCGCCGGGGTGCGGGCGTCGGGCGTGGTGCCGGAGTCGGGCTGGGACTGCCGCCCGCGGGTGGGCGGCTGGGCTTCTTCGGCGATCATGCGCTCATATTCTCGAAGTGATGGAAGGGCACGGTCCGGTGCGTCGCCGTGACCGCGGATCAGAGGTCAGCCGTGTGCGGGGCCACGGTGCGGCGGTATTCGGCGTTGATGCGCTGCGCTTCCTCGAGCTGGTCCTCGAGGATGATGATGCGGCAGGCCGCCTCGATGGGGGTCCCCTGGTCGACGAGCTCCCTGGCGCGGGCGGCGATCCGCAACTGGTAGCGGGAGTAGCGGCGATGTCCACCCGCGGAGCGCAGCGGGGTGATCAGGCGGGCGTCGCCGATGGCGCGCAGGAAGCCCTGCGTGGTGCCGAGTATCTCGGCGGCCCGGCCCATGGTGTAGGCGGGGTAGTCGTCGTCGTCGAGACGGCCGATGGGATCGACTGCTGTCATCTCACCTCTCTGTGAACGCATGGAGGGGCCCTGGCACCGTACGGCGCCAGGGCCCGAGGGAATTGCTACACCATCTGCCGGCCCTACTGCTGCGCCGGCCTTCTGCCTCTGCAAACCCGACCTGAACACTGCCGGGAATGCCGGGATCGCGGTTGCTCGACCGGAGACCACCTCACTATCGATGTCCTGCGGTACCCGGACTCGAGACTCCTGTCCGGGCGATCCTGATGGCGCTCTGCTCCTCCGTTCGTCCCTCGGTCATCCCTGGTGCGAACTTCACTTACCGATACTGCGACTTCGATACCGCTCCCGGCAGTTCATGTCTGCCGGGCCTCTTGTCTCTCTGGGCTACGAGAGAAACCATACCCACACCACCGACCAATGTCTACTCTCACCAAGATAGATTTTCGCTTCTTGAGCAGTGAGGTGTGATGTGACCCGGAGCGGTGACGGAGAGCGGCCCACACAGCCCCATCGGGCCGGGCGGCCAGCCGGTCACGGACCACCGGTCGCTGCGCCTGTCCGCCGAGACCGACCTGGGGGCGGCCCTGGAACGCAGACACTCGCGCCGCACCGGGCGCGGGCTCAGCGGGACGGCACGACCGAGGAAGACCACGCGCCGAGCCACTGCTCGGCACCCCACTCCTCGAACCGCTGCACCTCGCGGAACCCGAGCTTCGCAGCGAGGCGCATCGAGCGGGCGTTGGCAGTCCGGGTGCAGAGCACCACCGGTTCGCCGGGAAGCGCGTCGGCGAACCAGCCGAGCGCCGCAGCGCACGCCTCGGCGGCGTATCCGCGTCCCCATGCCCTCGGCAGGAACAGGTAGCCGAGCTCGGCCTCTCCCGCATCGGGACGCACATGGCTCCGACGCTCCGCATCACGCCGGTTGAGCTCGACCGTGCCGATCATCACTCCGCCGAGATCGACCACGAAGAGGCCAGGGCGCCGCCCGGGTATCTCAGGCACCGCCCGCTCAAGCTCAGCACGCGGTCGAGGGCCACCGATATAGGAGCCCACCTCCGGCGAGGCGAACAGCGCGATGAACGCCGCACGGTCCCGGGCCTCGGACTCACGGAGCACGAGCCGCTCCGTCCTGATCGGGGCAGGTGGCCAGGCAACGGCTCCGAGCGCGGTCATGACAGGCAACCTATCGCGGGCCCGCCGGGCAGATGCCCCCTCTACTCGGAGATCCGTGCGGAGCGCCCGCGATGCTCCGTACTCCAACCACACGGGGCACCGGCACAGCGGCTGCGCAGAGCCCACGACCGAGGGGCGGGCCGAGCGGCCCACCCCTGTGGCCGCCTTGAGCCGTAGCCGCAGTCATCGGCCGTCGTCGCGCCGCTCCGAGACGGGGCTGACGGGACTTCTTCGAACCCGCAGTTCTCCTCGGGCCCCTTCGGCAGCGCATGTCAGCAGCCGGGCGGTGGCCCGCCGGGAGCACATCGCCCGGCTCGGCGACCCCGCGGACGCGCCGCGTCAGTGGCTGCGCGCCATGACCGGCCTCGCCGGACCCCACCTCTTTGACAATACGGAGGCAATCTCCGTATCGTCCGAAGGGTAAACGGAAGCACCCTCCGTTTACTGGCCGTACGTGGAGAACCACCAAAGCAAGGAGCAGCGATGCGGACTCTGGGAATCATCGGAAGCGGGAACATCGGGGCCGCTGTCGCGCGTCTGGCGGTGGCGGCGGACATCGCCGTGGTGATCGCCAACTCGCGCGGCCCGCAGAGCCTGACGGAACTCGTCGACGAGCTGGGCCCCCGAGCGACCGCCGGCACCATCGAGCAGGCCGCCCGCGCCGGGGAGGAGACGCTGCTCAGCATCCCCCTGACCGCGTACCGCTCGCTGCCCGCCGACCTGTTGCGGGGAAGGACCGTGCTCGACACCGGCAACTACTACCCCCACCGGGACGGCCGGATCGCCGCACTCGACTCCGAGGAACTGACCACCACGGAGCTGGCCCGGCAACTGCTGCCCGGCGCCCTGCTGGTCAAGGCCTTCAACAACATCCTGGCCCACCACATCCCTCAACTCGCCCGTCCCAGCGGGTCCCCGGACCGCAGCGCCCTGCCCATCGCCGGCGACGACCCCGACGCGAAGGCGCGCGCAGCGGAGCTGATCGACCGGCTCGGCTTCGACACCGTCGACGCCGGCACCCTGGAGCGGAGTTGGCGCTTCGAGCCGGAGTCCGGCGCCTACACACACATCTACCTCGCCGACCCCGAGGTCCCGGCGGGGCACATGCTCCAGGCCCCCGCCGCACCGCTCCCCGCCGACAGGCTGCGCGCCGTCCTGGAGACGGCCCATCGCGCCAAGGTGGCCGACCGCACCTTCTGAGCTCCGAGGAGGTCTGATGTTCCCCGTGCGGGGCGGCAACGAGGCGGCGATGAACCTCCGCACGAGCGCCGGGTACCGGGCCCAGGAGGAAAGCCGTTCGATCGCCCTTCCCCGTTCTGCGCGCTCTCGGTAATTGCGTTGTTGATCCGGTGAGGCTGAGGCAGCATCCCGGTCATGGGACAGCCTGCTGAGGTGCTTCGCTTTGACCGGGTCGAACTGCGCCGGTGGCGTGTCGACGACATCGAGGGCCTGCACCGGGCCATCACCGAGTCGCGTGACCACCTGCTGCCGTGGATGCCCTTTGCCGCCACCCACGACCGGAAGCAGGGCGAGAGGTTCCTGATCTACTCCGAGGAGCAGTGGGCCTCGGGAGAGGCCTACAACTACGCGATGACCTCGGAGGGTGTGGTGGTCGGCAGTTGCGGACTGCACCGCCGGATCGGACCGGGCGGTCTGGACATCGGGTATTGGCTTCATCAGGCGTGGACGGGGAAAGGGCTGGCCACCATGGCCGCGGCCGCCCTCGTGCAGGAAGGGCGCAACCTTCCGGGCATCGATCGCATCGAGATCCACCACGACGAGGCCAACCCCGCGAGCGGTGCCGTCGCACGCCGCTTGGGCTTCACCGAAGTGGAGCGTGTGCGGCTGCCGCAGGGGCCGGAAGCCCCCGGCGAGACGGGCGTCCAGGTGAGATGGCGCCTCCGGACCCGAGCCGAAGAAGTCCGGCATGTCGGGGGACCTGCCTGATCCGTCCTTCGAGGCGCCCGGGTGCGGGCGCCGACGCAAAGGGGCCCGGCGATGCCGGGCCCCTCGCTTGTCGTCGCAGGGACGGACTCGTGCCCGCGAGCCCGGGTCACGGGCCCGGCGGGCGAGCCGCCGTGCCGCCCCATCCCGCGTCGCCCGTCCGCTCTGGACCGCGGCCCCGGGGTGGGGCGGTGTGCGGCTGTCTCAGCCGCGGACGATGTTCTCGGCCTGCGGACCCTTCTGCCCTTGCGTCACGTCGAACGTGACCGGCTCACCCTCCACCAGTTCGCGGTAGCCGTTGCCGGAGATGTTGGAGTAGTGGGCGAAGACGTCCGGTCCACCGCCGTCCTGAGCGATGAAGCCGAAGCCCTTTTCGGAGTTGAACCACTTCACGGTGCCGCTGGCCATGCTGTGTCCTTCACTTCTTGCCGGGGGTCCCGGCTGGTCTGTGTGCGGGGCCGTCCATGATCGGAAGGCACCCGGACTCCGTTCTACCCCGTCGACGGCTCGGTTATCCGACTTTTACGCCGGTCGCGCATGTCGGGTGCCAGAGCCTGGCGGGAAGCCACAACTCACGTTCGTCATCGCGGCGGGTGGCCGCCCCGGCCCGCGCAGCACGACCGTCCGACGCGCCCGCGGAAGTGACGGCGCGCCCGACTGTCACACCCTCATGGCAGCCCGGTCACAGGGCCCCGCCGAAACCCGCCCCGCGCAGCCGTCACCCGGTCCGGCCATGTCACCATGACCGTCAGGCATCACCGTCCAGGGGGGACACCCATGCGCACTCGCGCAATCACCACCACCGCAGCTCTGCTTCTCGTCGCGCTCACCGCCTGCTCCTCGTCCGACGACGCCCCGGCCGCCAACGACAGCGGAACACCCGCCGCCGAGCCCACCGTCAGCGTTCCGGCCGAGCACGTGGGCGACGACCTCATGGCCGCAGTGGCCGTCTACACCTCCGCGTACTTCGCCGGCGACGCCGACACCGCGTACGCCATGCTGTCCGCGCGCTGCGCGAAGGAGATCACCAAGGTCGCGTACGCCGGCGTCGTGGCCCGGGCGAAGACGGACTACGGGCCCGACCACCAGGCGACCGACGTACAGGCCGACGTGTCCGGCAACCTCGGCCGCGCCACCTACAAGGTGCAGGGCCTGCCCAAGTTCGACCGGACGAAGCAGCCGTGGGCGTTGGAGGGCGACGCCTGGAAATACGACGCCTGCTGATCCAGGCCGAAGACGCTGAACGCCGGGGTCGCAGCGACCCCGGCGGGACGCTTCTGACGGCCGTCGCGGCGGAGCCGCACGGTCGGGGCAGTCCGTGCCGTACGGGAGGCGGGCAGAAGGCGACGGACACCGGCGGACGGGATCAGCGGCGGCCTGCCGTCTCCCGGCCGACCTTGTACAGCTCCTGCGAGGTGGCGATGAGTTCCCGTCGCTCCTTCTTGGATCCCACCATGGGCTGGGAGCCGTGGAGGGACACCTGCGCACTCTCGGGCAGGAAGCGCACGGTGACCAGCCCGATGACGCCGGCCGCCATGAGGTAGAACGCGGGCATCATGTCGTTCCCGGTGAGGCTCACCAACGCCTCGGTGACCAGCGGCGTGGTACCGCCGAACGCGGCCACCGCGAAGTTGAAGCCGATGCCCATGGCGGCGTAGCGGACGGCCGTCGGGAACAGCGCGGGCAGCGTGGCGGCGCTCGGCGCGGCGAAGCAGGCGAGCAGGGTGGACAGGATCAGCACGCCGAAGACCGGCGGCCAGGTTCCGTCCATCTTGATCAGCAGGAAGGAGGGCACGGAGAGCACGATCATGCCCGCCGCCGCATAGCCGTACAGGGGGCGTCGGCCGATGTGGTCGCTGAGCCTGCCGAGGAAGGTGATGAGCACCACGATCCACACCATGCCCACGAGGACGAGGACGTCCGCGGAACTGCTGGAGCGCCCGAGGGTCTCGGTCTGGTAGGTGGGCAGGAACCCCGTGACCATGTAGTTGGTGACGTTGTAGAGCAGCACCAGTCCCATGCAGATGAGCAGGGCCCGCCAGTGATCCCTGACGATGGTCTTGAACTCGGTGCCCGCCGATTCCTTGGCGAGGCTCTGCTCGTGTTCGTCGAGTTGCTGCTGGAACGCGGGCGACTCCTCGAGCTTGAGACGCATGTAGAGGCCGATCACCCCGAGCGGGCCCGCGATCAGGAACGGGATCCGCCAGCCCCACGACAGCATCTCGGCATCGCTGAGCGCGAGATTCAGCCCGGTGACCAGGGCAGATCCCAGGGCGTAGCCGACGAAGGTGCCGAAGTCGAGCCAGCTCGAGAGGAAGCCGCGACGGCGGTCGGGCGAGTACTCGGCGACGAAGGTCGTGGCACCCCCGTACTCGCCGCCGGTGGAGAAGCCCTGCACCATGCGGGCGAGCAGCAGCAGGATCGGTGCGGCGATGCCGATCGTGGCGTAACTGGGGATGAGGCCGATGGCGAAGGTGCCCACCGCCATCATGATCATGGTGGTGGCGAGTACCTTCTGCCGGCCGAGGCGGTCCCCGAGCGGCCCGAAGACGAGACCGCCGAGGGGGCGTACGACGAACGCCGCCGCGAAGGTGGCGAAGGACGAGACGACCTGTGCGGCGGGAGACGCGCCGGGGAAGAAGACCTTTCCGATGGTGGCGGCGAGATAGCTGTAGACGCCGAAGTCGAACCACTCCATGCAGTTGCCGAGCGCCGAGGCGCCGACGGCACGCCGGAGCAGTGGTGGTTCGACGACCTGTACGTCGTCGTCGCGGAACGGACGCTTGTTCCGCTTCAGCCTGCGCGTGAGGTCCTGTCGGACCTGTGCGGGCAGACCGGCGATCTCGTTCGGCCCGGACCGGGCCGGTTCGGGCTGCCCGTCGGTCAGTGCGTCAGCCACTGCAATTCCTTACCGTCTTGCGTGAGATGACCTTTGCGCACAGTGAGGCGCCAGGTGCTTTCCGTACTCACAGAGGCTGCTGCCCGCTTTCCTCGGGCTCACGCAGTGACCGTGAACACGCCCGCCCCACCGGACAGCGGCAGCGGCAGCGACTTGCCGGCCCTCGGCGCCCGGGCAAACGCCTGTGCCGTGCCGCGCCGCGTCGAAGGCACTGTGTGACCAGTGCGTTGCTCACCCCGTGCGAAGACAAAATCGGTGTTCAGCGACCCTCCCCCGCGTGACAATCAGGGACCAGCAAGGGGAGGAACACATGAGCCAGGACCACCTGACTCTTCACGAGCTGCTGCCGCCGCAGGAACTGGCGGCCGCGCTCGAAGCGGGGCACGTCACACGCAAGCCGCACCCGGAACTGCCACTGTCCCTCTACACGTACACGAGGACATGCCAGTACGAGCGGGTGTGGAACCGCGTGACCATCCGCTGCCGCGGCCTTGTCGCCGACGACAGCACAGGTGAGATCGTCGCGCTTCCGCTGCCGAAGTTCTTCAACGTCGGTGAGCACGAGGCCGGTCAGTCATACGCGCCCGGCCTCCCGGACGAGCCGTTCGAGGTGTACGACAAGGTCGACGGCAGCCTCGCGGTGGTCTTCCACTACGCGGGGAGCTGGCGGGTCGCGTCCAAGGGCTCGTTCACCAGCACCCAGGCCACGTGGGCGCAGCGGCTGCTCGACGGCAAGGACACGTCCGGCCTCGTCCCCGGGGTGACCTACCTCGCGGAGATCCTCTACCCGCAGAACCGGATCGTCGTCGACTACGGCGAGCGTCGTGATCTGGTGCTGCTGGCCGCGTTCGCCAAGGACGGCGCCGAAGTGGCCCTGGCCGAGGCCGCGGCCCACTGGAACGGCATCGGATCGGTCGTCACCGTGTGGCCCGCCATGCCGCTCGCCGACCTCCTCGCCCTGGCCGAGGCCAACAGGCTGCCCGGCGGCCGCGCGGCCACCGGTACCGAGGCGGAGGGTTTCGTGCTGCGCTTCGCCTCGGGTGTGCGGGCCAAGGCCAAGCTCGCGGAGTACGTCCGGCTCCACAAGGTGATCACGGGTGTGACCGAGCGAGACATCTGGCGCGGTCACGGCATCCAGCGGTTCGCCGGACTGCCCGCCAAGCAGGTGGCCCAGGCGCTCGGCTGCTCGGCCGAGGACATCGAGACGTCCGGGGGCAGGCCTCTGGACGCGCTGCTGGAGCAGGTGCCCGACGAGTTCGACGCCTGGGTGCGCGGCGTCATCGCGGGGATCGAGAAGCAGGTGGGCGACCGCGAGCAGGCGATCGACGCGGCCTTCCGGTCGCTGTCCCGCCTCGCCGACGACCGGGGAGCCTTCGCCCGCGCCGCGGCGGCGCTGCCCGACGCGTCCCTGCGCCCCGCCATGTTCCTGCGCCTGGACGGACGCCCGACCGAGCTCGTGACCTACCGTTCCGCCCGGCCCGAGGCGTCCGACCCGTTCAAGACCGACGAGGAGAACTGACCGTGCCCGTAGTACACGTCATGACGGGGCTTCCGGCCTCGGGGAAGACGACCGCCGCGCGCAAGTTGCAGGCGGAGTCCGAGGGCCGGATACGCCGTGTCAACCTCGACGATCTGCGCATGATGCTGGACATCCCCGCACCCGAGCGCGGCCGGTCGCACACGCATGAGCAGACCGTGCTCGCGATCCAGGACGCGGCGGTGCGGGCGGCGGTCGACGGCGGTTTCGACGTCGTGGTGGACAACACGCACATGACGCCGCACATCCCGAAGCGGCTGAAGGCCGCGGTGGGCGGACAGGCCACCTTCGTCGTCCACGACTTCACCGACGTACCGGTGGAGGAGTGCGTACGGCGCGACGCCGAGCGGGACAGGCCGGTCGGCGAGGAGATCATCCGGCTCCTCGCCGACAAGCACACGAAGTCCCGGAGAGGCGGCTGGCGGCTCACCGCGGAGTGGCTGAACGACGAGCCCTCCGTCGAGCCCTACACCGCCGACCCGGCGCTTCCCTCCGCGGTCATGTGCGACATCGACGGCACGCTCGCCCTCCGGGGTGACCGGGGCGCCTACGACTTCACGCGCTGCGAGGAGGACCTGCTCAACGTGTCGGTGCGCGGGGCGCTGCGCTCCTTCCGCAGCGCCGACGGCGATGTCGTCGTCCTGCTCTCCGGCCGCGGTGAGGAGCACCGCGCACGTACGGAGGCGTGGCTTCGCGCGCACGAGGTTCCGTACGACGAACTGTGGATGCGTGCCGCCGGTGACGGCCGCCGCGACGACGTGGTGAAGGCCGAGCTCTTCGACCGGCATGTGCGTCATCGTTTCGCGGTCCGGGTCTCCCTGGACGACCGCGACCGTGTCGTCGCCGTGTGGCGCCGTATGGGCCTGCCGACCTGGCAGGTCAACTACGGCAGCTTCTGAGCGGCGGTGCGCGGGTGCGTCCTGGCGGGCCGGGCGCCGGCCGTCCACGCGGCGGCCGGCGCCCGGTGCTCCGAGGCACGGGCCGCCCGGGCAGGGCCGCCGGCTCCGGGGCCCGTCGGCCGGCCGCGTCGGTCGCGGAGCCCCCGAGCACCCGCGTGGGCACGGGCCGGTCCCTCGCGGACCTGGCAGGATGGCGGCATGGAACGTGTGCTGGGAATCGGTGGACACTTCATGCGGGCCGCGGACCCGGCGGGACTGAGCGCGTGGTACCGCGACTGTCTGGGCCTGGACGCCGACGAACACGGCCTGTGGCGTCAGGAACCCGGGCCGACGGTGTTCGCGGCGTTCGAGTCCGAGACCGACTACTTCGGGTCCCGCACTCAGCAGAGCATGCTGAACTTCCGGGTCCGCGACCTGGACGCGATGCTCGCGCAGGTGCGGGCCAAGGGAGCGGAAGTCTCCGAAGAGACGCAGGAGATGGAGGGTGTCGGGCGCTTCGGCTGGGTCACCGACCCCGAGGGCAACCGGGTCGAGCTCTGGCAGCCCGCCTGACCGCGACGGCGTCTCCGCCCGGGCGTTCGTCCGCGGGCGGCTCCCCGGTGTGTCTCGGCGTGACCGGCGAACCGCACCGGCTCCTTCCGGGACGCACCCGGCCGTCGCGATCGGCGCCACCCGGCCCGGGGCCGGGCCGCCTCCCCCGCCGAACCGGTACCGGCCTTCGGGGGAAGTTCGGGCCCGCGCCGCGGTGCGGCCGTCGGCGAGTGGTACGGGCATGGGGTGCCCACACCCCCCGATCAGCCCGCCCCGCCGCTCGGAGGACAAAGCGGCGAGGAGCCGCGCGTGCCGGCCCTGCTGCGGAGCGCGGCCGCCTACGCATGGAGGATCATCGCCGTCGGTGTCGTCGTCCGCGTCACGTTCTCCGTGCTCGGGCAGTTCCACCGGATCGCCGTCGCCGTCTTCCTCGGTCTCGTCATCACCGCCGTGCTCCGCCCCGTGGCCGGCCTCCTCGCCCGGTTCGTGCCCCGGCCGCTCGCGGTGGCCACCGCGCTCATCGGCGGCATCGCCCTCGTCCTCGGGGTGCTGGTCCTGGTGGGTGAGACCGCGGCGGATCAGCGAAGCGGCCTGGAGAAGGAGTTCGTGGCGGGAATCGACCGGATCGAGCGGCAGTTGGAGGAACCCCCCTTCCGGCTTCCCCCGAACGCCTTCGACGACCTCCAGGCCCGCATCGGTGACCTCGTGTCAAGTCACCGCTCCACCCTGATCAGTACGGCGCTCAGCGGGGCGAGCAGACTGGTCGAGGTCCTGACCGTACTGGCCCTGGCCCTGTTCTGCGCGGTCTTCTTCACGCATTCGGGCGACCGGCAGTGGCAGTGGCTGTGCGACCAGTTCCCGGAGCGCGCGCGTCGGCGTCTGACCGTCACCGGCAAGGCCGCCTGGCGGACGTTCACCGGCTACACGCACGGCATCCTGCTGGTGGCGGCGACCAACGCGGTCCTCGTGGGTATCGCGCTGTACGCTCTGGGGGTGCCGCTCGCCGTGCCGTTGGCGCTGCTGGAGTTCCTGGCCGCTTTCATCCCCCTGATCGGCTCGCCCATTGCCCTGGCGGTCGCATCCGTCGTCGCTCTCGCGTCGAAGGGGCCGTTCATCGCCCTGCTGGTCGTGGCCCTGATCGTGGTCATCGGACAGATCGAGGGCCACCTCCTGCACCCCCTCGTGATGAGCTGGGCCGTCCGGTTGCATCCGGTCGTGGTGGCACTGGCGGTGGTGGGCGGAGCGGTCGCGGCGGGAGTGATCGGCGCCGTGGTCGCCGTACCGCTGGTGGCCGTTGCGTGGTCCGTCCGCCAGACACTGCGAGCCGATACCGGTACGTAGCACGGCCGGTCACTCGCTTGTGCCGTCAAGGACTCGGCATCGAGACGTTTGTCCCCGCGCTTTCGGTGCACACGAGAGCTAACACTGTCTTTACACGACGAAGCGGAGACCCCTCATGGGCATCATTGCGTGGATCATCATCGGTCTGCTCGCCGGCGCCATCGCCAAGGCCCTGATGCCGGGCAAGGACCCCGGCGGCATCATCATCACCATGCTCATCGGGATCGCCGGCGGTCTGCTCGGCGGTTGGCTCGGCAAGGTGATCTTCGGCGTCGACTCCATCGACGGGTTCTTCGACCTCTCGACGTGGATCGCCGCGATCGTCGGCTCCTTCATCCTGCTCGCTCTCTACCGCGCCGTCGCCGGCAACCGGCATTCGCACCGCCACGCGTGACCCGCTGACGGCGTACGCGTCCCCACGCGTGAACGGCTCCCCCCTGTTCTCAGGGCGGGAGCCGTCGCCGTTCACCCACCCGCGGCCCGGCCGGACGAACGGCGTGTGATCACCCGTCACCGGCGGGGACCCGCACGGTGAAGGTGGTGGAGCCGGGGCCGCTGTCGAGGCTGACGTTCCCGCCGTGGGCCTCCGCCACCGCCGCCACGATCGACAGGCCGAGCCCGGTACCGGTGCCGGTCTCCGAGCCCCCCGTCCGGCGGCGGTCCCCGTGCGTGAAGCGCTCGAACACCCTGGGCCGGACGTCGGCGGCGACGCCGGGTCCGTCGTCGTGGACCTTCAGGACCGCTGTGCGGTCCTCGCTCTCCAGCGAGATGGTGATCGTGCTGCCGACGGGTGTGTGCAGGCGGGCGTTGGCCAGCAGATTGGCCAGCACCTGATGGAGGCGGTGGGCGTCGCCCGGCACCGTCACCGGCTCCTCGGACAGCTCCAGCTTCCAGCGGTGTCCTGGGCCCGCGGCCTGCGCGTCCGTCACGGCGTCCAGGACCAGGCGGGTCAGGTCGACGGGCAGCCGTTCCAGGGGGCGGCCCGCGTCGAGGCGGGCCAGCAGCAGCAGGTCGTCGACCATCTCTCCCATGCGCGCAGATTCGGCCTCGATGCGTTCCAGGGCACGCACCACCTTGTGCGGCACCGGCCCGGGGTGCAGCAGGGCGAGTTCGGCGTGGCCGCGGACCGACGCCACGGGTGTGCGCAGCTCATGGCTGGCGTCGGCGGCGAAACTCCGCAGCCGTTCCTCGCTCGCGTGCCGTTTGGTCAGCGCGTCCTCGACGTGGCCGAGCATGGTGTTGAAAGCGCGGGCGACCCGTCCGACCTCACTGCGCGGGTCGGTCTCGGGCGCGCGGGGCCAGAGTTCGACCTCGCCGCTGGACAGCGGCAGCCGGCTGACACTCGTGGCGGTCGCGGCCACCCTGCTGAGCGGTCGCAACGACCAGCGCACCCACAGCGCCCCCGCGAAGCCGGCCACGACGAGCGCGGCCCCGAAGACGACCGCGGCGACCAGTTCCAGCCGGTGGACGGTGGCCTCGACGGGCTCCATGGGCAGCCCGGTGACCAGAACGTCGCCGTCCCTGCCCCGGACCGCCATCACCCGGTAGTCGTCGAGCGAGGCGAGATCGACCGTGTGGCCCCTGCCGTCGGCCGGCACCCGGGCGAGCGTTCCCGTGTCCGCGGCTCCGAGCGGAACGTTCTGGACGCCCGCGCCCGTGCTGGAGCCCACCACCGCGGCGTTGGTCACCTTGTCGCCGACCAGCCGGGCGCCGAAGGTGCCGACGGTCTGACGGCGGGTGTCGCCGTCGCCGTCCTCGTCGCCGTCGTGGTCGGACGGGCGCTTCTCACCGTGCTCGAGGCTCGCCGGGAACCGTACGCCCGTCTCGCGCAGCTGCTGGTCGAGCCGGCCGGTGAGGAAGCCGTTCAGCTCCACCACCGCCGCCAGTCCCACGGCCGCGCAGCTGACCGCGAGGAGCACGACGAGGCCGGCCGTGAGCCGCGCCCTCAGTGTGCGGGGCCGCGGAAGGCGCGAAAGCGTCTGACGCGCCCCGCCGCGGAACGGACCTCGCGCCGGCCGCCGGTTCGGTGTCCTCACCGGACGACCGGCTTGAGCACGTATCCGGCGCCGCGCACGGTGTGGATCATGGGCGGGCGGCCCGCGTCCACCTTCTTGCGCAGGTAGGAGATGTACAGCTCGACGACGTGGGCCTGTCCGCCGAAGTCGTAGGACCACACCCGGTCGAGGATCTGCGCCTTGCTGAGGACGCGTCGCGGATTGCGCATGAGCAGACGCAGCAGTTCGAACTCCGTCGGGGACAGTTCGACGAGTTCGCCACCGCGGGTGACCTCGCGGGCCTCCTCGTCCATCACCAGGTCGCCCACGGTCAGCTGCGGGCCGTCCGCCTGCTGGCGGGCCATGCCGGCCCGGCGCAGCAGCCCGCGCAGGCGGGCGACGACCTCCTCCAGGCTGAACGGCTTGGTCACGTAGTCGTCACCGCCCGCCGTGATGCCCGCGATGCGGTCCTCGACCGCGTCCCGTGCGGTCAGGAAGAGCACACACACGTCGGGGCGCACGGCACGCAGCGCGCGCAGTACGGCGAAGCCGTCGGTGTCCGGGAGCATGACGTCGAGGACGATCGCGTCGGGCAGCAGCTCACGTGCCCCGGCGAGTGCCGAGACACCGTCGCCCGCGGTACGGACCTCCCAGCCCTCGTACCGCAGGGCGCCGGAGAGGACCTCCGCGAGGTCGGGATCGTCGTCGACGACGAGGACCCGGAGCGGGGCGCCGTCGGTCCGGGTCAGCGCGGGGCGGCCTGAGCCGCGGGGGCGGTGGGTGTTCATCTCATCCACCAGGATGCGGTCTCGGAGCGGCCCGGGCTGCCTTCCCGGCCTCTGAGTTCGCTCTGAGTCCCCTGTGCCTGCGGTCGGCGCCGGCCCCCCGGGGGCCCCTCCCACCTGCGGCTGGGCCCTGCCACCCGGTGTGCGCTGAGAGCCGGCTCAGAGGTTGCGTCGGCACAGTGTCCCTACCGGACGGCCGAAGGGGCGTACGGACAGCGAAGGGACACACGGATGACGACGGTGTACTCACGACCCGGGGTCGCCCCCGCGCCTCCCGCACCGAAGCGCTCCCCCGTCGTGCCCGTGCTCGTCGTCCTGTGGGGCGGGGCCGCCGGCGTGCTCGCCCTGTGGTGGCACGACACCGGGTCGGTCGTGGGTTCCGCGGGTGTGCTGACGGGGGCCGGGCGGATCGCCGGACTGCTGGCCGGGTACGCCTGCGCCGTCCTCGTCGCTCTGATGGCCCGCGTCCCGCTCCTCGAACGACGGATCGGCGCGGACCGGGTGACGCGCTGGCACGCGATGGCGGGCCGCTACACGATCTGTCTGCTGGTGGCGCACGTCGTGCTGATACTGCTGGGGTACGCCGCCCAGGACGGCTCGTCCTTCGTGGACGAGACGCTCACGGTGGTCCTGGACTATCCGGAGATGCTCAAGGGCGCCGCGGGGACCGTCATCCTGTTCGCGGTCGGGATCGTCTCGGCCCGAGCGGTGCGCCGCCGGGTCGGTCACGAGTTCTGGTACTACGTGCATCTGCTCACGTACGCGGCGGTCTTCCTCACCTTCGGGCACCAACTGGCCCTGGGTTCCGACTTCGTCGGCAGCCGTGCGGCCCAGGCCGCCTGGTACGCGCTGTACCTGGGCGTCGCGGCCCTCGTGGTGTGGTTCCGGATCCTGGCTCCGGTACGGCTGAACCTGCGTCACCGGTTGCGGGTGGACACCGTGCACCGGGAGGCGCCCGGCGTGTACTCGGTCGTGATCCGCGGCCGGCGGCTGGACGAGATGGGGGCGCTGCCTGGGCAGTTCCTGCGCTGGCGGTTCCTGACCGAGGGCATGCGCTGGACCTCCACGCCGTACTCCCTGTCGGCGCCGCCGCGCCCGGACCTGCTGCGCATCACCGTCAAAGCGCTCGGGGACCACAGCGCCGCCGTCGCGCTGCTGCGGCCGGGCACCCGCGTGTGGGCGGAAGGCCCGTACGGGGCGCTGACCGCGGACCGGCGGAGCGCGCACAAGTCCCTGCTGATCGCCGGCGGTGTCGGCGTCACCCCACTGCGGGCCCTGTTCGAGACGCTGCCCGGCGAGGTCACCCTCCTCTACCGCGCCCGCTCGGCGCAGGACCTGGCCCTGGGCGGGGAGCTGGAGGCGGTCGCGCTGTGGCGAGGGGCCAAGGTGCACTACGCGCTCAACGGCCCGGACGGCCGACGCCCCGATCTCACCGCCCGGTCCCTGCGCGCGGCCGTGCCCGACCTCGACGCCCACGACGTCTACCTGTGCGGCCCGCACGGATTCGCGCAGGACCTGTACCGGGCGTTGCGCGCCGCCGGGGTTGCGGACAGCCGTATCCACCATGAGTCCTTCGAGCTGTGAGGCCGTCTTGCACACGTTGAACAAGAACCGTCCGCTGCGCCGGATCGTGCTGGCGAGCGCCGCGACCGTCTCCGGGATGGTGCTGCTGCTGTCGCTGAAACCGCACACGACGCCAGCCGTCGCCGGTCTCGCCTCCTCCCCCGCGCCGTCCAGCGGTTCCGGCGTGTCGGGCGGGACCGGCGGATCCGCGGCCACGGGAACCCGGACCCTCACCGGGGACTCCGTCCAGACCCGCTGGGGCCCCGTCCAGGTCCGCGTCACGCTGACGAACGGGAAGCTCACCGACGTCACCGCGGTCACCTACCCCCAGGACAACCCGAGGGACCAGCAGATCAACAGCTACGCCGTTCCGCAGCTGACCCGAGAGGCGCTCACGGCCCAGAGCGCCGACATCGACACCGTGTCCGGCGCCACGTACACCAGCGACGGGTACCGCCAGTCACTCCAGTCGGCACTGGACTCCGCGAGCGGCTGACGCCGTCGTAGGACACGGCCGGACAGCGGACCGGCCGACCCGCGCGTTCGGGGTGCGCGGTACTCCGTCTGTCAGTACGGTGGCGTTCTGGTGTCCGACCTGCGACATGGTGGAATACCGCGATTCTTCGGCGTAGAGGTCATCGGGCGGTGGAGGCGGCATGGCCGGCAAGAAGGCGGCGAGGCTGCCGCGCAAGGAGTACGAGCAGGAACTACTGCGCCTTCAGACGGAGTTGGTGAAGCTTCAGGAGTGGGTGCGGGCTTCGGGCACCCGCCTGGTGGTCGTCTTCGAGGGACGGGACGCGGCGGGCAAGGGCGGGACCATCAAGCGGGTCGCGGAGCACCTCAACCCGCGCGTGGCGCGGATCGCCGCGCTTCCGAAGCCCACGGAACGCGAGCGCACACAGTGGTACTTCCAGCGGTACGTGGAGCATCTGCCGGCGGCCGGGGAGATCGTGCTGTTCGACCGGTCCTGGTACAACCGGGCCGGGGTCGAGCATGTGATGGGCTTCTGCACGAAGGAGGAGCACCAGCTTTTCCTTCGCCAGTGCCCGATCTTCGAACGCATGCTGGTCGAGGCGGGCGTGCTGGTGCGCAAGTACTGGTTCTCGGTGAGCGACACCGAGCAGCAGGAGCGCTTCCGGCGCCGGCTGGAGGATCCGCTGCGACGCTGGAAGCTCTCGCCGATGGACCTGGAGTCGATCACCCACTGGGAGGCGTACTCCCGGGCCAAGGACGAGATGATGGTGCACACCGACATCTCCGAGGCGCCCTGGTACGTCGTCGAGAGCGACGACAAGCGCCGGGCGCGGCTGAACATGATCGCCCATCTGCTGTCGTCCCTGCCGTACCACGAGGTGCCGCCGCCCGTGCTGGAGCTCCCGGAGCGGCCGCCGTCGACCGGCTACGAGCGCCCGCCGCGTGATCTGCAGACCTACGTCCCCGACCACGCGGCGACCATCTGAGCCGTCGGCCGCCCCGCGCCCCGGAACACACGGGGACGCTGTCATGAGGCCGGCCCGGCGGCCCGAGCCACGCCGAGTACCTCACACGTGGGCGCCGTCGTGGTGCCCGCGTCCTCGACATCGGCCGGACCGGGTTCGCGGAGCCTGGCGAGCGGAGTCAGTCGAAAAGCGCGACGAGCCCGTTCACCCAGATCGCCAGGAACACGAGGATCACCAGCACGAACACGGTGCCGCCGACGTAGCCGGGCAAGGCGCTCACCTTGGTCTCCGTGCCCTCGTCCGACGGCAGCGTGTCCCAGTCGGCCGGGGCTCCCAGGGCGTCGGAGCACGCTGCACGCACCGCCGCCAGCTGCTCCCGCGCGAAGGCCGATCGGGCGAGCGACTCGGGGCCGCTCCAGGCGAGTGCCCGCATGCGCTGCTCAGCCGTGGCGTATCTCCGCTCGAAGGCGAGGGTCTCGGCCGGGTCCCGGTCCTGTTCGAGGTACATCCAACGACCCGCTTCCGCCGGCTCTCCGTACAGTCGGTACACCTCGCCCAGGCGGCGGCGCGGCTCCAGATCGGCGGGGAAGGACGACACCAGCCCGCGCAGGCGCTGGCGCGCCATGGGGACACGGCCGGCGGCAAGGTCCGCGTCGGCTCGGGCGAGAGTCTCGTTCAGGGGCATGAGCGCATGATCGACTACGGCGGTGACCGACGTCGAACGGGTTTTCCCTCGGCACCGCTCACCCGGGCCGGCGGGTCGCCCCGGGCGGCGGATCGCTCCGGGCGGCGGATCGCTCCGGGCGGCCGGAGGGTCACCTGTTGCCGACGGTCACCTCTTGCCGATCAGGTCCGCCGGGAAGGCGCCCGCGGCCAGCGCGGCCTGGGCGAACCTCGTCCCGAGGACCGTCAGGCGTGCGACGCCCTCCGCGCCGAGGTGCTCGTACGGAGCCTGGTCGAGGCGGTCGGTCTCCCGCTCGATGTCCTCGCGGAGCGCGACACCTCGCTCCGTGAGCTCGCCGGCGCCGTCCAGCAGCCCGCGGTCCCGCAGCCGGGCCGTCGCCGCGTCCCAGTCGTCCCGGGTCCAGCCCCGGGTGTTCGCCACCCACCTCGGAGTCATGCCCTTGCCCGTGGCGGTGTGGGTGACCATCGCCTCCAGTCCGTCGAGCCCCGCGGACATCAGCACCGCGAGGTGCCCGTCGCCCCGGTGCTCGCGCAGCAGGGTCGCTCCGTGCCAGTACGCGAGGTGCGGCTCCTCGGGGACGGCGAGGTCGGCGTGGGCGGAGTACAGCGGCCGGGCGCCTCGCCCGCAGGCCTCGGCGGCGCGCAGTGCGAGCCGTGCGGCCTCCGTCATCTCCGCGGACGCCACCGCCTCCTCGCCCAGCAGGCGCCGTAGCGTCGCGTCGACGGCCCGCGCGCGTGCCGCGAGCACGTCCGCCGGGGCGGCGACGGACCAGACGGCGGGGACGTGCCGGGCCACGAGGTCGTGCTTGTAGTTGTAGAAGGCCGCCGTCACCGCGCCGGCTCCGACCGGCCCCAGCGCGGCCGCCCGTACGGCGAAGTTCACGGCCTTGGGATGGGTGATCCCCAGTGCGCCCAGCTCGCGACCCAGATCGGGCGAGAAGTAGTGCGTCGCGTGCAGTGAGTTGAGCGGGTTGTGACAGCGCCGACCGGCGCGCGGTTCGAGTACGGCAGTAGTCATGGCCAACAGGTTACCGACTGGTCATTATGGCCGTACCCCCGGTACTCGGCCCGGTCCGGCCCCGAGGCAGTTCCGCTGGAGCCCCGATGCAGCCCCGATGCAGCCCCGTCGGACAGGGGCAGCGCGGAGACCCGGCTTGCTGTCCCTCGCGCGCCGGGTCCGCTTGCCCCGCTCAGCCCTCGCCCGTCCGACGGCGCCCGGAGCGCCCCCACGGCATCACGCTCCGCCCCGTCGGCGAGGTGGGGATCACCCCGTTCCCGCCCGGCTGCCCGACAGGGTCCGCAGGGCCGAGGCCACCGCGTCGGCCATCGCGCCGCGCGCCGCGGTGAGGGCCGGCCGGGGGTCGACGGCCGCGGGCGCCGCGGCGAGCGTGTCGCGCACCGCGCCGGTGAAGGCCACGTTCAGCGCCGTACCGATGTTGACCTTGACCATGCCGGCCGCCACCGCCAGCAGGAGTTCCTCGTCGGGTACGCCCGTCGAGCCGTGCAGGACAAGCGGCACCGGGAGCGCCCGGGCGAGGCGGGCGATGAGTGCGTGGTCCAGCCGGGCGGTGCGTGTGGTCATGGCGTGGGAGCTGCCGACCGCGACGGCCAGCGCGTCCACGCCGGTGGCGGCGACGAATTCGCGCGCCTGGTCGGGGTCCGTACGGGCCGAGGGCGCGTGCACTCCGTCCTTGCCGCCGATCTCGCCGAGCTCCGCCTCCAGCCACAGCCCCCGGGCGTGAGCCCACTGCGCGGCGGAGCGTGTGACGGAGACGTTCTCGGCATGCGGCAGCGCGGAGGCGTCGAACATGACGGAGCCGAAGCCGCAGTCCGCGGCGCCATGCAGCAGCGTTTCGTCCGTGACGTGGTCGAGGTGCAGCGCCACAGGGACGGCCGCCGCCTCGGCGAGCGCGGCGGTGGCGCGGGATATCGGGGCGAGCCGGCCGCCGTGGAACCGTACGGCGTTCTCGCTGATCTGGCAGATGACCGGGCAGCCGGCGGCTTCCGCCCCCGTGACCACGGCCTCGGCGTGCTCCAGAGTGATCACGTTGAACGCGCCGACGGCCCGTCCGTCGCGGTACGCGGAGCTCATCAGGTCCGCGGTGGAGGTCAAGGGCACGGACGGCCCCCGATCCCGGCGGGCGGGGCCGGCGAGCAGAGCGTCGGAAGGGACAGGGGCAGCGAGGGCGGCAGCGGGCCGCACCTGCGGGACGTGCAGGGTTTTGCTCGTTTGGCGACCATAAAACACCCAATCAAGCGCTGTGGTTTCATGGTGCTGCGCACCTCGTGGCGCACACCACCGACAGGGAGTTGTGAGAGATGGCGGCACCGCAGGCCCGGTGGAGCGCGCTGCTGGAGATGCTGACGCGCGACGGACGGATCGAAGTCGAGCCTGCCGCCGAGGAGTTGGGAGTCTCCGCCGCGACGATCAGGCGCGACCTCGACGAGCTCGCCCGCCAGCAGATGGTCACCCGCACGCACGGTGGAGCCGTCATCAACGCGATCGCCTACGACCTGCCCCTGCGCTACAAGGCCGCGCGCAACGCTCCGGAGAAGGAGCGGATCGCGCACGCCGCCGCCGGCCTGGTGAAGGCCGGGGCCGTGGTGGGGCTCAACGGCGGCACCACGACCACCGAGGTGGCGCGGGCACTGGCCACCCGCGCCGACCTGAGTTCCGGCGGTGCGGAGACGGCGGTCACCGTGGTCACCAACGCCCTGAACATCGCCAACGAGTTGGTCGTACGTCGCCACGTCAAGCTCGTGGTGACCGGCGGGGTCGCCCGGCCGGCGTCCTACGAGCTGATCGGTCCGCTGGCCACCGAACTGCTGGCGGAGATCGCACTGGACGTGGTCTTCATCGGCGTCGACGCCATCGACGTGGCCAACGGGGCGACCGCCCACCACGAGGGCGAGGCCAGCATCAACCGGGCGTTGGCCCGCCGCGCGCAGCAGGTCGTCGCGGTCGCCGACTCCACCAAGCTGGACCGGCGGGCCTTCGCCCGCATCTGCCCGGTGGAGGACATCGACGTCCTGGTGACCGACAAGGCCGCCTCGGACCGGCTCACCGAGACGTTCACGGCTGCCGGTGTGGAAGTCATCCGCGCCTGACACCCCACGCCGCTCCCGGCGCGACGCCGACTGCGGCCCGGGACCGGAACCCGGCCCCGGGCGCGGCCGTGATGCGCCTCGCGCCGTCATCCGCGCACGCCGCCCGAGGTCAGGCCCGCGACGAGGTGGCGCTCGACGAAGACGAACAGCACCACCACGGGGACGATCGCGACGATCGACGTGGCGAACAGGTACTGCCACTGCTCGTGGTACGAGGTGACGAAGCCGGGAATCGCCTTGGTCAGGGTCATCCGGTTGCCGGACGAGGTGATGGTGAGCGCCACCACGTACTCGTTCCACGCACCGATGAAGGTGTAGACGAGCGCGGTCACCACACCAGGCATCGCGAGCGGCAGAACGATCCGGGTCAGGGCGCCGAACCGCCCGGTGCCGTCGAGCCAGGCGGCCTCCTCCAGTTCCTTGGGGATGCTCGCGAAGTACGCGTTGAGGATCCACACGCAGAACGGCAGGTTGAACGCCGCGTTCACCAGGATGAGGCCCTCGGCGGTGTCGGTCAGGTCGAGGCTGACCATCTCCCGGTAGATGCCGACCAGCAGCGCGGTCGGGGCGAACATCTGCGTGACCAGGACGAGCAGCAGGAACGCGCCGCGTCCGCGGAAGCGGTGCCGGGCCGTGTAGTACGCGGCGGGCAGCCCGACGGCCAGGGTGAGCAGCGTCGCCGCTCCGGCGATGTACAGCGAGAACAGCAGGGCGTCCACGACGCGCGGGTCGTTGAGCGACCAGATGTCCGTGAAGTTCGACCACTGCCAGTGGGAGGGCAGATAGGCCGGCGGTGACTGCATCAGTTCGGGTGTCGGTTTGAGGGCCGTCAGCAGCATCTGCGCGTAGGGCGCGAGGAACGCCAGCGCCACCAGCCAGCCGGTCGCGGTGAGCAGGACGGTGCGCAGCTTCATCGGTGCGGTTCGCCGCCCGGGCGGCGCGGCTTTGCGGGGATCGACGGCGGTCCTGCTCACGCGGTGTCCTCCTTACGGCGGACGACGCGCAGATAGACCAGCACCACAGCCAGGACCAGCCCGAAGTTGACGACGGCCATGGCGGCCGACTCCCCCACCGACTGGTTGTCGAAGGCGAGTTTGTACAGATAGGTGGTGGTCGTGTCGGTGGCGAAGCCGGGGCCGCCGCGCGTCATGGCCCAGATGATGGGGAACGAGTTGAACACGTTGATGACGTTGATGATCGCGGCGACGACCAGCGAGGGCCGCAGCAGCGGCAAGGTGATGGCCAGGTAGCCCCGGACCGGGCCGGCGCCGTCCACCCGCGCCGCCTCGTACACCTCGGCGGGGATGCTCTGGAGACCGGCGAGCAGGACGAAGGAGGTGAACGGCAGCGAGACGAACACGGCCACGCCCATCATCGCGACGAGGGCCGGCCCCGGGTCCGCCAGCCAGTTGACGGGCGCGTCCAGCACACCGAGGTCCATGAGCAGCCGGTTGATGACGCCGTAGAAGTTGTTGAGCATCCAGCGCCAGATGAGGGCCGTCATCAGCACGGACGAGGCCCACGGCACGATCATCGCCCACCGCACCCACCGCTGCCCGGGGAAACGGGAGTTGAGCAGTTGGGCCAGTCCGAGGGAGACCAGGATGGTGACGGTGACGACCCCGACGACCCATACGAGGGTGCGCAGCAGCACTCCGGGCAGATCGCCCTCGGCGAACAGGTCGGTGTAGTTGCCGGCGCCGGCGAACCCCCGGGACAGTCCGGTCGAGCTCACCCGTGTCAGGGATGTACGGACCATCTCGACGATCGGCCAGACGACCATGGTCAGGATGAGGAGGGTGGCGGGACCGAGCCACAACAGGGGCTCCAGCGCACGCCGGTTACTCCGAGGGCGGGGCGGCGGGGGCACGGGCGCCTGCGGGGCGGGGCGTTCGCTCCCCGCCGCGTTCACGGTGACGTCGTGTACGGCCACCGAGGTCAGTCGCCCTTCTGCGCGGTCTTCTGGATCTCGCCCAGCACCTTCGCCGGGTCACCGCCCGCCACGGCGGTGCCGATGCGCTGTTTCACGGCGCCGTCGACGGCTGCCCACGCCGGGTCGTCGGTGGGGGCGAACTCCGCGTCGGAGAGGGCGTCGACGAACGGCTTGTAGTAGGCGGCGTTCCGGCTGTCGGAACTCAGCACCTCGCCGGACGACTTGGTGACCGACAGGAACCCCTCGGTGGAGACGAACTCGGCGGCGTTCTTCTTCTGGTAGAAGAAGTCGAGGAATTTCCTCACTCCCGCCTTGTTCGATCCGTCGCCCTTCTTGAACGCGACGAGGTAGTCCTGCACGCCGAGCGTCTTGTGTGTGCTGCCGTCCTTGCTCGGCAGCGCCGCGACGCCGTAGTTCAGCTTCGCGTCGACCGGGTCGATGAAGCCCTTGCGCATGAAGACCGCCCCGTTCAGCATGCCGATCCTGCCCTGGGCGAACTGGTTGAAGACGTCCTTGCGGTTGGTGGCCTCCGGGTTGGGCTGGGTGACCTTCTCCTTCGTCAGTTTCCGCAGGAAGGTGAGCGTGTCGACGTTGGCCTGCCGGTCGATGGCCCACTTGCCCGAGGCGTCGGTCCAGCCGCCGCCGTTGTTCATCGCCCAGATCTGGAACTCGGCCTGGGCCTCCTCGGCCCCCAGAGGTAACCCGAGGCCTATGTAGCCGGCCTGCTTGATCTTCTTGGCGTCGGCCTCGACCTCGGCCCACGTGGACGGCGGCCGGGCGATGCCCGCTTCGGCGAAGATGTCCTTGTTGTAGAAGAACAGACGTGCACTGGAGATGAAGGGCAGGCCGTACTGGGCGCCGTCGTACTGCGCCTTCTGCCGGAACAGCGGGAGGAAGTCGCTCAGCACCTCGGGGGAGACGACGTCCCGCGCCTTGTGGACCAGTCCGTCCCGGGCGAAGTCGGAGAACTTGTTGTAGTTGAGGATGTCGGGTTCCTGTTTGGTCTGGACGTACGTCTTGACCTTGGAGTCCATCTGCTCCCAGTCGACGACTTCCAGGTTCACCCGGTATCCGGGGTTCGCGGCTTCGAAGTCCTTGATCAGCGCTGCCCAGTAGGCCTGGGTGTCGTCGTCGTACTTCGCGGCGACGAAGGTGATCGTGGTGCCGTCGGAGCCGCCGCTGTCCGAGGAGCTGCCCTTGCCGCATCCGGCGAGGGCAAGCGCCAGGGCCAGTCCCCCGGCAAGGCCTGTGAGGTGCCGTTTCACGGAGTCCTCTCCGCACGCATGGCGTGCTGGGTCAAGCGCGTGCTCGCTTGATTGCGCGCTCGCTTGCTTGTTTATGCTCGATTCCTAGTGCTATCAATCATCAAGCGACATGATGCTCAATGAGTCGCGCACGGTGTCAAGGGGCCGCCACATCACGCATCGGTCACACCGTGCGCCGAGAGGGGAGACCTCCCGATGAGTCAGACCGAGATCGAGATCGCCACCCAGCCCGACTGCTGGCGGCAGGCCGAGGCTCTGGCCCGGCGAACCGACGGGCCGGCCTCCGCCTCGCTGCCCCGCCCCGGAGAGCGCGTGGCCGTCGTGGGCTGCGGGACGTCCTGGTTCATCGCCCAGGCGTACGCGGCACTGCGGGAGTCGGGCGGCCACGGGGAGACCGACGCCTTCCCCGCCTCCGAGATGCCGGTCGGCCGCGTCTACGACCGGGTGGTCGCGCTGTCCCGGTCCGGCACCACGACCGAGGTGCTGGAACTGCTCCGCCGGCTGCGCGGGCACACCCCCACGACCGCGGTGACCGCGGTGGCACAGTCACCGGTGACGGGGGTGTCCGACGCCGTCGTCCTGCTCGACTTCGCGGACGAGACCTCGGTCGTCCAGACCCGGTTCGCAAGCTCGGAACTGGTGCTCCTGCGGGCGCATCTGGGCGAGGACCTCGGCCACCTTCCGCCACAGGGCCGCGCGGCGCTGGACGAGGAACTGCCGGCCGGGGTGCTCGAGGCCGAGCAGTTCACCTTCCTCGGGCAGGGCTGGGCCTACGGGATCGCCCAGGAGGCTGCGCTGAAGATGCGCGAGGCGGCGGGCGCCTGGACGGAGGCCTATCCGGTCATGGAGTACCGGCACGGCCCGATCAGCGTCACCGGCCCCGGCCGGGTGGCCTGGTGGTTCGGCGACCCGGCGGAACTGCCGGCCGGTCTCGCCGACGACATCGCCCGCACCGGGGGGCAGTTGGTGGCCCTCGGCCGGGACCCGCTGGCCGACCTCGTCGTGGTGCACCGGCTGGCCGCCGCCCTCGCCTCGGCACGTGGGCTGGACCCGGACAATCCGCGCCATCTGACCCGCTCCGTGATCCTCGCCTGACCGGGCGCGCCGGTACCGGTCTCGACGAAGTCGCAGAATTTACCCGTCCGTTACCAACGGTTTCCGGGCCCGCCGACGCCCTCCCGGGGGGCCCGGAACCGACCACCACCAGGGGCGACAACAGCTCCGTGCGGCCCCTCGGGGCACCCGGGAGGCCGGACACCCCGCCTGTTGACAGGTGGCGGTTACCGCAAGAGCATGAGCGAAATCGCTTGGAATCTTGCATCAGCACGCAGCACCAAACAGCTCCCTCAAGGTCTCTGAGGCTTATGAGGCTTGTGACAAGCAGATCTCGAGCCCGCCGAGCGCCGCGCTTCCTCGTGACCGGCCAACTCCGCACGCACCGGCACCACGCACCGCCGCTCCCGAGCCACCGAGTCACCGTCCTGTCCGACAGGAGGACACGAGTGCACGCCCGACTGAGCAGTCCCGGCGGCCTGTTGCTCACTGCCGCGCTGACCGCCGCCATGCTGATGGCGCCCGTCACCGGCTCCGCCACGGCAACGGCCGCCGACCGCCCGACCACCACCGCCGGCACCGGCGGGCCCAAGGTGGTCCGCACCGCGCACGCCGTCACGGTCTCCATGCCGGCCTCCGCCGGCGCACCCGGCTACACCCTCGACGTGGCCACCGGTCAACTCGCCCTGACCACGCGCCGCGCCGGGAAGACCGTGCTCGCCACCGCCCCCGGCGACACCGGCGCCCTGCGCTTCGCCGGGGCCGACGGAATCTGGCAGCACGCGACCGGGGTCACCGACTGGACGTGGAAGAACGGTGTTCTGACCGTCACGGCGGACAGCACGCTCGACGGCGTCACGGTGCGGGCCCGCATCACCCCCGGCGCCGACCGGTACCAACTCGACTGGGACGTGCACGGCGGCGCGGCGAAGCAACTGGGCCTCGCCTACGACCTGTCGGCGGCCGGCCACTGGTACGGCCACGGCGAGGCGGAAACCCCGCAGGGCGGCCCGGGGGTCGACCAGCCCTGGCCGCTCGACGCGGGCGAGGTCGACCACAAGAGCTTCGGTCCGGCGTCGTACAACATGATCGACCCGTTCTGGTACACCTCCAGGTCGACCGGCCTGCGCGTCGACACGGGGAACGTCATGGACGTGGCGATCAACAAGGGCAAGGACGGCCTCGGCACCTTCACCGTCGGCTCGCCCGACCCCTACAAGGCCACCGTGTTCGTGGAGTCGACCCCGCTGGAGGTCTACCGCGACTACATCGGCGTCGTCGGCAAGCCCGCCAAGTCCGACGCCCCGTACGAGCAGTACGCCAAGCCTCTGTGGAACTCGTGGGCGCAGTTCTACACCAAGGTCGACCAGGAGAAACTGCTCGACTACGCCACCGACCTCCACGACAACGGCCTGGACGGGCACACCATCCAGCTCGACGACAAGTGGGAATCGAACTACGGCAATCTGACCTGGGACCCCAATACCTTCCCCGATCCCCAAGGGCTCTCCAAGAAGATCCACGACATGGGGTTCGACTTCGGCATCTGGGTCACCCTGTGGATCAACCTGGACTCCGACAACTACCGGTACGCCGTCGACCACGACTACTTGCTCAAGGACGCCGAGGACACGAGCAAGCCGTGTGAGGTGACCTGGTGGAACGGGCAGGCCGGGATCATCGACCTGGCGAACCCCGACGCCAGGGCCTGGTACGAGGGCAACCTCAAAACCCTGATGGACACGTACGACATCGACGGGCTGAAGTTCGACACCCGCTTCTTCGACGAGAAGTGCGCGCCGCGCGAGGGCCACCAGGCCACGGACTACCAGAAGCTCGGTACACAGCTCGCCGACGGGTTCGACCTCCAGGGCGCCGGCATCCGGGTGCACTGGAACCGGACGGCCCACGAGGCCGGTTTCGTCACCCGTCAGGTCGACAAGGGCACCGGCTGGGACTCCCTGCGCGCCTCCGCCTCCCAGAACCTGGCCATCTCCACCATCGGCTACCCGTTCGTCGAGTCCGACATGATCGGCGGCTCCGGCGGTCAGCCCGCACCGTCGAAGGACGTCCTGGTGCGCTGGGCGCAGTCCGCCTCGCTGATGCCGCTGATGTACGCCTCGACCTCCGCTGTGGACACCAACGACACCACCACCGGGCAGAAGGTGGACTACGACCAGGAGACGGTCGACCTCTACCGGCAGGCGATCAGGACGCACGAGAAACTCGCCCCCTACATCTGGGACCAGGTGCGGAGCACCCTGAAGACCGGCGATCCGATCATGCGGCCGCTGTTCTTCGACTTCCCGAAGGACGAGGCGAGTTACACCGTCACCGACGAGTGGATGCTCGGACCGGCCGTGCTGGCCGCGCCCAAGCTGAGCAGCGGCGCCACCCGCTCCGTCCATCTGCCGCCGGGCACCTGGTACGACGTGAACCAGGGCACCGTGATCCGCGGCCCCAGGACGCTCAAGGGGTACGCGGCGCCGCTCGGCGTCACGCCGGCCTTCGTCGATCTCAAGGCGGAGGGTGCCGCCAAGGCCGTCAGGGCCCTCAAGCGCGACGACGTCCCGGCCGCCTCCGTCCTGATCACCCCGGACGCCCCGGCCACCGACTCCGGTAGGCCGTTCCAGGTGACCACCGAGGTGACCAACTGGGGCACCGGGCCCATCGGGAGCGTGAAGGCGGCACTGGGCCTGCCCGACGGCTGGCATGCGGCGGCGGCCGGCCCGAGCACCGCGAAGTCCCTCAAGAACGGCGCCACACTCACCACCACCTGGACCGTGACCCCGGCTGACGACGCCCGCTGGGGCAGCCACGACCTCACCGGCACCGCCACCTACAGAGCCCACAGCGGGTCGACGAAGGTGTCGGACACCGTGCAGGCGCGGGTGAAGCCCGCCCCGGGCAGTGTCCAGGAGCCGTACCTGACGACCGACACCACCTCCGAGGACCCCCGATACGCCCAGGCCGGTGACCAGTTCGCCATCTGGGCGGGCGGCCAGGACCTGTCCGGCTGGAAGGACGAGAAGGGCGTCATCTACCGCGACGACGCGGCCGGCGAGAAGGCCACCGTGCAGGCCCGGCTGGTCTCGCAGAACAGCGCCTCACCGGTCGGCAAGGCGGGCATCGCCCTCGCCAACGACCTGACCGCGCCGGAGAAGGGCGGTTACGCGGTGCTGGTCATGACCCAGAGCTACGGCCTGGAGTTCATGACCGACAGCGACGGCGACGGGAAGCTCGACACCTGGGCGGGCGGCGGTTCCACCTACCACCCGGCGCATCTCAAGCTGACCCGGGACGGCACCACCTACACCGCGTACGCCAGCAAGGACGGCGAGACCTGGTCGCAGGTCGGCACCGCACAGGTGCCCTCTGCCTCCGGCACCGAAGACGCCGGGATGGTCGCCGGCGCGGCCAACGTCAACTACCCCGGCCAGAACATCGAAGCCGTCTTCAGCGGATTCTCCGTCACCTCCTGACACGCGCCGACGCCGGCGACCCCCGCTTCCCGGCAGGACCTCGCCCTCCCCGGGGCCTGCCGGGGCCCCACTTCCCTGCACCTTCGTGAGAGAGAGGGACCCAGCCCATGGCACGTACGTCCTCAGCCCTCGCCGGCTTCGTCGCGGGCGTCGTCGTGGCCGCGAGCACCACCGCGATCGCCGTCACCGGTGCGGCCACCACCGGCACCGACCTCGGCTCCAGGACCACCACCACCTGGCTGACCGTCAAGGTCGCCGACGCCATGGGCACCAGGGACACCCTCACCTGGGTCCCCACCGGCTCCTTCGCCGGCTCCGCGGAGGAAAGGGTCCCGCGGTACCCGATGACCCCCATCCAGGGCAAGGACACCAAGGAGCTGAAGCTCTCCGCCGTCCGCAACGAGCAGGTCTCGGCGCAGCTGGCGATCGCCTCCGGCCACCGTCTCCGCGACGTCAAGGCCGTGGTCGGCGATCTGACCGGCCCCGGCGGCGCGAAGCTGTCCGGCGCCGACACCCAGGTCAGGTTCGTCAGGTACGTGCCCGTGCAGCGCTCCAAGAGCGAGGTCGACTGGTCCGCCACCATCGACCAGGTCAGCTCCGGCAAGGAGGTGTCCGGGGACCGCAACCCCGACGTGGTCGCAGACCCGCTGGAGGAGCGGTCCTCCGTCGACGTACCCGCGTACGCGGCCCAGCCGCTGTGGTTCACCTTCCACATCCCCGGGCGGGCCAGGCCCGGCACCTACACCGGCACGGTCGAGGTCGACGCCGACGGCCGTACCCAGGCCCACTATCCGCTGACCATCGAGGTCGCGGACGCGAGCGTGCCCGACCCGAAGGACTACTCCTTCTTCCTCGACGTATGGGCGCAGCCGGAGACGATCGCCAGGAATCACGGCGTCGAGCTCTGGTCCGACGAGCACTGGAAGCTGATCGGCGCGTACGACCGCGACCTGGCCTCGCGCGGGCAGAAGGTCATCAACACCACCATTGTCGACAACCCGTGGCACCACCAGTGGTCGCTCGGCACCAGGGCGTCGCAGACGGCCACGCCGTACACCAGCATGGTGGGCTGGAAGTGGAACGGAAAGGCGTTCTCCTTCGACTTCGGCCGCTGGGACAAGTACGTCCGGACCGCCAGAGGCGCCGGTCTCGGGCCCGACATCGGCGCCTTCTCCATGCTGGCCTTCCAGGACCGGGAGCACCTCACCTACACCGACACCAGCACCGGCAGAACCGTCTACGAGAACGTCGATCTGGGCGGCAGCCGCTGGCGTGAGGCGTGGGGAGCGTTCCTGCCCGCCTTCGAGAAGCACCTGAAGGCGAAGGGCTGGCTGGAGGACACCTGGCTGTCCTTCGACGAGCGGCCGATCGACACGATGACCGTGGTCAGGAACTTCGTCCACGAGGTCGCGCCCGTCTTCGACGACCGTATCTCCGTGGCCGGTTCGATCAGCACCGAGGGCGTCGCGTCCAACCTGTCCGTCGACTGGGGCGGCATCGACGCGATGACGAAGGAGAAGGCGGCCGAGCGGCGCAGGGCAGGCAAGATCACGACCTTCTACGTGTACGGGGCGCCGGCCCACCCCAACACGCTGACGTTCTCCCCCGCCGTCGAGTCGCGGATGCTGCCGTGGATCTCCGCCCAGCGCGGTCTGGACGGCTTCCTGCGCTGGTCGTACAACAGCTGGACCAGCGACCCCTTCAAGCAACCGGTGCACATCTTCACCCAGGGCGACGAGTACCTGGTCTACCCGGGCAAGGACGGTCCGATGTCCAGCATCCGCTGGGAGCAGCTGAAGGAGGGCATCGAGGACTACGAACTCGTCGCCGAGCTGCGCAGGAAGGACGGCGGCGCCGAAAGCGCCGCGCTGACCGAGGCCCTCGCCACCGCGACCCGCGGTCTGGACGGCCGCACGAAGGACGTGGGCGACATCGAGACCGCGCGGACCGCAGTCGTGAAGGGGCTGACCAAATGAGAGCGAAGTGGAGGTCCCTGCTGCTCGCCACGGCCCTTACTGTCATGCCCCTGACCAGTACGCACGCCGTCGCGGCACCCGCCGGGGCGAAGCCCGGCGCCGCCCCGCACACCGTCACCTATGACCAGTACTCCGTGCGGGTCGACGGCAAGCCCCTGTACCTGTGGGGCGCCGAGTTCCACTATTTCCGGCTGCCCAGTCCCGACGCCTGGCGCGATGTGCTCCAGAAGATCAAGGCGGGCGGGTTCAACGCGGTCTCGCTCTACTTCGACTGGGGGTACCACTCCTCCAAGCCCGGCTCGTACGACTTCACCGGCATCCGCGACGTGGAGCGGCTGCTCGACGAGGCCGAGCGGGCGGGCCTGTACGTGATCGCCCGCCCGGGCCCGTACATCAACGCGGAGGTCTCCGGCGGCGGCATGCCCGCCTGGCGCACGACACAGGCAGGCGTCAACCGCACCTCCGAGCCGGAGTACCTGAAGGCGGCCCGGGAGTGGATGAGCCGGATCAACCCGGTCATCGCACGCCACCAACTCACGCGCGGGACGGGCTCGGTGATTCTGTATCAGGTCGAGAACGAGTACCAGGGCGGCCGGCACGACGCCGACTACATGCAGACCCTCATCGACTGGGCGCGTGCGGACGGCATCGACGTCCCGACCTTCGTCAACGACGGCGGGGCCAACAAGAACTGGGTGAGCGGCAAGGGCGCCCCCGACATCTACGGTTTCGACGCCTATCCGCAGGGCTTCGACTGCAAGAACCCCGACTCCTGGAAGAACCTGCCCGACTATTCCTACGTCAACGAGTGGAAGCCCGAGTCCCCGCTGCTCATCCCCGAGGCGCAGGGCGGCGCGTTCGACCCCTGGGGCGGCACCGGATACCAGGACTGCGCGAAACTCACCGGCACCGACTTCACCCGGGTGTTCAGCAAGATGAACATCGCGGCCGGGGTGAGCGGCCAGTCCTTCTACATGACGTACGGCGGCACCAACTGGGGCTGGCTCGCCGACCCCAACGCGGTGTACACGTCGTACGACTATGGCGCCCCGATCAACGAGTCCCGCCAACTCACCGACAAATACCAGGAGTTCAAGCGTCTCGGGTACATGGTCAACTCGGTGACCTCGCTGGCGCGCACCGACAGGGCCGAGGCGCCCACTCCCACCGATCAGGCCCTGCGCATCGACCGGCGCGTCAACCCCGACGACGGCACTCAGTTCTTCACCGTGCGGCACGCCGACACCCGTGTGAAGGACAAGGACGAGACCACCCTGTCGCTGAAGGGCGCGGACGGCGACTACCCGCGGGTGCCCCAGCAGGGAACGATCACCGTCGACGGCCGGGACGCCAAACTGCTCGTGGCCGGCTACGACCTGGGCCGAAGCCAGCGGCTCGTCTACTCCACCTCGGAGATCATGACGCACGCCCGGATCGGGGGCCGGGAAGTGGCGCTGCTGTACGGGCGGGCGGGCGAGACCGGCGAGACCGTGCTGCGGTACGCCGCGCGGCCCGAGGTGACCGTCCTCGACGGCGATGTCACCCCCACCTGGGACGCCGAACGCGGTGACCTGCGGCTGAACTACACCCACAAGGGTCTGGCACGGGTGCGGGTGAACGGCATGGAACTGCTGATCGCCGACACCGCCGAGACCGCCCACTGGTGGCGGCAGGACACCGCCACGGGTCCGGTCCTGGTACGAGGCCCCTCCCTCGTCCGTACCGCCCAGGAGACGGACGGCACTCTGAAACTGACCGGCGACTCCACCGAGGCGGCGAAGATCGAGGTCATCGCGGACGCCGGGAAGGCCACCTGGAACGGCCGCAAGGTCGCCGTCACCGAGGCGCCACGTCCGGTCGAGCTGCCCGCGCTCAGGACATGGACGTACAAAGAGGAGGCACCGGAGGCCGCTCCCGGCTTCGACGACTCCTCCTGGACCACCGCCGACCACCTCACCGCCGCCGACCCGGATCTGGCCGGATCGCTGCCGGTCCTCGCGATGGACGAGTACGGCTTCCACCACGGCAACGTGTGGTACCGCGGCCGGTTCAGGACCACCGGTGCCGCGACCGCGCTCGCACTCGACGCCACGACCGGCAGCACCGGCCAGTACGCGGTCTGGCTCAACGGCCGCTACCTCGGCAGCTCCGGCGGCGGCGCGCACACCTTCGACATCCCGGCCGGCGCGCTGAAGGCCGGCGAAGGGGGCGGGGACAACGTCCTCTCCGTCCTTGTGGAGAACGCGGGTCACAACGAGGAATGGGGCCACGACTACTCCAAGGAGCCGCGCGGACTGCTCGGCGCCGAGGTGATCGGCGGGGCCTCCACCCTCACCTGGAAGATCCAGGGCAGCCGAGGCGGCGAGGACCCGGCCGACACCGCCCGTGGGCCGTACAACAACGGCGGGCTGTACGGGGAGCGGGCCGGCTGGTCGCTGCCGGGGTACTCCGACGGCGGCTGGAAGAGCACCACGCTCGCCCGGCAGACCCGCAGGACCGGGCCCGGCGTGCGCTGGTACCGCACGTCCGCCCGGCTGGACCTGCCGCAGGGCCAGGACAACGCACTCGCACTCGAACTCGCCGGGGCCGCCGGCGGTCGTACCGGCTACCGCGCCCAGATCTTCGTCAACGGCTGGCTGATCGGCCGCTACCTGCCCGGCACCGGGCCGCAGTCACGGTTCGTCATCCCGAAGGGTCTCCTGCGCGAGCAGGGCAACAACACCATCGCCCTGGCCGTGTGGTCCACCGAGGACGGCGCGGGCCCGGGTTCGGTGAGGCTCGTCGGCCTCGGCGCCTCCGCGGGCGGCATCAAGGTGGCCACGGTGGCCGCTCCCTCGTACGACGCGAAGACCTACGCCATGCCGGCCGCGGGCGCTCACGTCACCGTCGACGCCGACCCGTTCATGGGCACCGGCACCGCCGTGAAGGTCCCCGTCACCCTCAGCGTGCCGAAGGACGCGCCGATCGCCCGGAACGTCCGGCTGACGCTGAAGGTCCCGGAAGGCTGGAAGGCGACCACCGACGACACCGTCCGTTTCGACCGGGTCCGGCCGGGCGGCACGGTGACCGCGGACTACACCGTCACCCCGCCGGGTGATCCCGTCCACTACGCCGTCCTGTCCGCGACCGCCGAGCTGACCCAGCACGGCCGTCCGCGCGCCGTGACCGGTGTCCGGGCCGTGCAGGTGCCGCCGCCGGGGCTGTCCGCCGACGCCCACGTCAGCGACCTCACCCTCGTCACGGCGGTCAACGGCTGGGGCCCCGTGGAGAAGGACACCTCCAACGGAGAGGCCGCGGCCGGCGACGGACGCCCTCTGAGCATCGGCGGCACCACCTACGCCAAGGGCCTCGGCGTGCACGCGAACAGCCGGATCCACGTCTACCTCGGCGGCGGCTGCACCCGCTTCACCGCGACCGCCGGAGTGGACGACGAGGTCGGCGACAGCGGCAGCGTCTCCTTCCAGGTGGTCGCCGACGGCCGCTCGCTCACGAAGACCCCGGTGGTACGCGGCTCCGACGGCGGCACGGCCGTCGACGTGGACGTGACCGACGCCCGCTGGCTGGACCTGCTGGTCGACGGGGACGGCGATGTCTCCGCGGACCACGCGGACTGGGCCGACGCCAGGCTGACCTGTGGGGGCGGTGCGTGATGCCCACGGTGACACGAGCCGTCCCCTGCGGCCCGGCCGCGCTTGCCGCGCCGAAGCTCGACGAAGGCACCACCCGGGACGTGCTTCCGCCGACCGGAACACGACGCGACGTCACCGACGGCGAGGCCGTCAGCGGTCCCGTGGCGCTCGAGGCGTACGCGGCGCCACCGGGGATGACCCCGGCCTTCGCCGGCCCGGAGGCCGATGGCGCCACCGAGGCGTACCAGGCCCTCGCGCGCAGCGGCGCGGAACGGTAGGGGGCGCGATGCGTTCCGTGTGTGGCAGGTTCGCTGTACTGATGCTCATGGTCGGGGCTCTCCTGGCGGGGCCGGTGGCGCCCACCCAGGCAGGCCAGTCGCCTGTTCAGCGCGACTGGACAGGCACCTGGGCGACGGCGGCCAGCGAGCACTACGAGGTCTCGGGGATGTCCGAGGTGACGGTGCGGATGCCCGTCCACACCAGCGTCGGCGGTTCGTCCGTACGCATCCGCCTCACCAACGCCTACGCCGGCGACCCGGTGAGGATCGGACACGCGACCGTGGGCCTGCGTGCGGGGGGCTCCGCCGTGGCACGCCCGTTCGACGTGCGGTTCAGCGGGAAGCACGGGGTCACCATCCCGGCGGGCGGCCAGGCGGTCAGCGATCCGGTCGGGCTCGCCGTGCCGGCCCTGACCGACCTGGTGGTCAGTCTGCATCTGCCCGGCCAGGTCACGCACATCACCGATCACTGGTGGGCGCAGCAGACCGTGTACTGGACGGAGTACGGGGCGGGCGACCACGCCGCCGACCCCACCGGGGACGCCTTCACCTGGACCACCACGAGCTGGCCGTTCCTCAGCGGCGTGGATGTGACCGCGCCGAGGAACAGGGCGGTGGTGGCGCTCGGCGACTCGATCACCGACGGGTCCTTCTCGACGGCCGACACCGACCAACGCTGGCCCGACCTGCTCTCCGCCCGGCTGAACGCCTGCCGGCCCGGCGCGGGGGTGCTCAACGCGGGCATCACCAGCAACAGGATCACCGCCGGGACCGCGACGAATCCCTCGGCCCTGGACCGGCTCGACCGGGACGTGCTCTCCCAGCCGGGGGCGCGGACCCTGATTCTCTTCGAGGGGATCAACGACCTCGGCGGGGCGAGTGCCGAGCAGATCATCGCCGGAATGACCGAGATCGCCGACCGGGCGCACCGGCGCCGGATGCGCGTCGTCGCCGCCACCATCACCCCGTACAAGGATTTCGTCTGGGGCGGTTGGACGGAGGAGACGGAGGCCCGGCGCCGGCGGGTCAACGCGTTCGTCCGGGACTCCGGCGGCGTCTTCGACGACTACGCCGACTTCGACCGGGCGGTCCGCGACCCGGCAGATCCCCAACGGCTGGGCGCGGCCTACGACTCCGGTGACCATCTCCATCCCGATGACGCCGGGATGAAGGCGTTCGCCGACTCCATCGACCTGACGACGCTGGGCCTCGGCCGCGGCTGTTCCTGAGGAGGACCCGTGCTCGCATCACTCGGACGCCTGCGGGGACACCCGCGCAGACACCCGCACCCCCACCTGGGTGGACAACGAAGATTCGCCGCACTGGCCACAGCCGTGGCGGCCGTCCTGGCGGCCGTGCTTCCGGTGAGTGCGGCTGAGGCCGGGAGCCGGCAGCAGGGCTGGACGGGGACCTGGGCGACCGCGCAGCACGCGTCGTACGACCCGGGCACCTCGGAGGTGACCGTGCGGATCCCGGTCCGCGTCAGCGCGGCCGGGACGAGCGTCAGGATCAGGTTGACCAACGCCTTCACCGACCAGCCGGTGACGATCGGACACGCGACCGTGGGGCGCCGTGCGAGCGGCTCGTCCGTGGCCGGTCCGCGCGATCTGACGTTCGCGGGGAAGGGTGAGGTGATGATCCCGGCCGGTGGGCAGGCGGCGAGCGACGGGCTGCGGATTCCCGTGGCTGCCCGCAGCGACCTGGTGGTCAGCCTGTACTTCCCCGGCAGGCTCGGCCACGTCAGCCAGCACTGGATGGGGTTGCAGACCGTCTACTGGACACCCGACGGCGGCGGCGACCACGCCGGGGACGCCGGTGGCGACGCGTTCACCACGACCGACTCCGCCTTCCCGTTCCTCACCGGTGTCGACGTACGGGGCGGGCCGGCGCGGGGTGCCGTGGTCGCGCTCGGCGACTCCATCACCGACGGGGCCGCCTCCACGTCGGACGCCGACCGGCGCTGGCCCGACTATCTGGCGGCCCGCCTGTCCGGCTGCACCACACCCGCCGGAGTTCTCAACGAGGGCATCAGCGGGAACCGCATCACGGCCGGGACCGACGGCAACCCCTCGGCACCTGAGCGGCTGGAACGCGACGTACTGTCCCAGCCGGGCGCGCGGACGGTCATCCTCTTCGAAGGCGTCAACGACCTCAGCTGGGGCGGCGCCACCGGCGACCAGGTGATCGACGGCATGAGGGAGATCGTGCGGCGGGCCCACGCCCGCGGGCTGCGGGTGATCGGCGCGACCGTGGTCCCCTACCGTGGCTGGGGCGACTACTGGACCGAGGCCAAGGAGGCCGACCGGCAGAAGGTCAACGCCTTCGTGCGCGACGGCGGCGTCTTCGACGGCCACGCCGACTTCGACAAGGCGGTACGCGACCCGGACGACCCCACCCGCTACGCCGCCGCGTTCGACTCGGGTGACCATCTGCACCCCAACGACACCGGGATGAAGGCGTTCGCCGACGCGGTCGACCTCGCCGGCCTCGGAGCGGCCCGCGACTGCCCCTCGGCCCGGGTCCGGCTCACCCCCTACCACCCGGGCCTTCCGGCCGGCCGTCCCACGGAGATCAGCGCGACCGTCACCAACACCGGCACGAGGACGGTCACCCGGGTCACCACCGCGCTGCGCCTGCCGGACGGTTGGACCGCCGAGGCGGAAGGGAAGACAGGGGTCGCCTCCCTTGCCCCGGGCGCGAGTTCCACGGCCGTCTGGCGCGTCACGCCGTCCGCCGACGCGGCATGGGGGCCCCACGCCATCGGCGTGGACTCCTCCTTCCGGCAGAGCGGCCGAACGCGCCACGACGCCGACAGCGTGAGCGCCGACGTCACCCCCGTCCCGTCCGCGGTCCGGCCCCCGTACCGGACGTTCAGCACGGCCGACGACGCCCAGTACGCCCAGAACGGGGACCGGTTCGCGATCTGGGCGGGCGGCCGGGACCTGGCCGGCTGGAAGGACGAGAAGGCCACCGTCCATGTCCCGGACGCCGTACCCGCCTCGGGCAGCCTCACCGCCCGTCTCGTCGGCCAGACCGGCAGCGGGCCCTCCGCCAAGGCCGGGATCGCCCTGGCGAACGACCTGACCGCACCGGAGAAGGGCGGCTACGCCGTGCTCACCATGTCCAGGAGCTACGGCGTGGAGTTCATGACCGACAGCGACGGCGACGGGAAGCTCGACACCTGGGCCGGCGGCGGCTCCTCGTACCACCCGGCCTGGCTCAGGCTCACCCGCGACGGCACCGCCTGCACCGCGTACGCCAGTGCCGACGGCACCACCTGGCAGCGGATCGGGACCGCGACCGTCCCCTCCACGGCAGGCGGCGGCCTCGACGCGGGAATGGTCGCCAGCGCTGTCAACCTCGACCACCCCGGTCAGATCACCACAGCCGTCTTCGACGCCTTCTCGGCCACCGGCCGAACGACCGCAGGCGGAACGACCACCGGCGGAACGAGGAACGGGTGAACGACCACCGACTGAGCGACCGCCTCCCCTGCGACGACCGCACCGACCATCCACTGAGAGGCCCCGCGTGAACGTCAGCCGTAGACGCTTCCTCACCACGGCCACTGCTCTCGGCTCAACAGTGCTCCTGGCCCCGCCCGGCGCCGCCCGGGCGATCGGCGGCGGCCTCCCCGACTACCGGCCCACCAGGGCGTCCCTCGACACCCATCCCGTGCCGCGCTGGTACAAGGACGCCAAGTTCGGCATCTTCGTCCACTGGGGCGTCTACTCGGTCCCGGCCGGCTCCGCCCGGCAGATGGCCTCCGAGTGGTACCTCTGGTACCAGAGCTTCGAGAACGATCCCACCTGGAAGTACCACCGCGACACCTACGGACAGGACTTCCTCTACGACGACTTCATCCCGCGGTTCACGGCCGAGCACTACGACCCGGACGCCTGGGTGCGGCTGTTCGAGCAGGCGGGCGCCGAGTACTTCGCGCTGACCGGCAAGCACCACGACGGATTCGCCCTGTGGCCGAGCAAGGTGACGGACCGTCATGCCGGGAGGTACGGCCCGAAGCGCGACCTGGTCGGCGAGCTGATGACAGCCGCCCGCAAGCGCGGGACGGTCCGGCCCGGCCTGTACTACTCGCTCGGCGAGTACTTCAACCCGACGCTCGGCCGGCCGATGAGGAACTTCTACACGGGCGAAGAGGTCCCGATGACCGGCTACAGGCCCGTCGACGACTACATCGGGGACTACGAACTGAAGCAGCTGTACGAGATCATCGACCGCTACGACCCGGAACTGCTGTGGGCGGACGGCCAGTGGTTCCGGCCGGCCGGCGAACCGCCGTGGCGCAGCGAGGAACCGCTCGCGCACTACTACAACAAGGCCAAGAACCGCGGCCGCCCCCAGGGGGTCGTGGTCAACGACCGCTTCGACACGCACTTCGACTTCGCCACCTACGAGCAGCGCACCAACCCCACGATGGACCCCCAGAAATGGGAGTGCTGCATCACGATGGGCTACTCCTGGGGCTACAACAGGTTCGAGGTCGAGGAGGACTACAAGACCTCGGAGTACCTCGTCCACCTGCTCGCCGACGTCACCAGCAAGAACGGCAACCTGCTGCTGAACATCGGGCCGAGGCCGGACGGCACCATTCCCGACGTGATGCAGCGGCGGCTGCGGGACATCGGCGCCTGGCTGAAGGTCAACGGGCCCGCGATCTACGGCTCGACGCCCTGGGTGCGGGCCGAGGAGGAGGGCAGCGCCCCCGGCGTCCGGTACACAGTCACCCCGGGCAAGTTCAACATCATCGTGCTCGGCGCGCCCGACGGCACCCTCTCCGTGCCCGCGGACATCCCCCTTTCCGCGACCTCCCGGATCCGGCTGCTCGGCCACAACGGACCGCTCAAATGGACCCGTTCCGACGGCAAGGTCCACATCAGCGTCCCCAGGACGCTGCCCGGCGAACTCGCCAGCACCTTCACCGTCGACTGGGAACGGCGGTGAGCGGGGTGAGCACCCATACGGACACCCTCGGCCCCGTCCTCACCGTCACCACCGAGCCTGCCGAACCGGCCGGCGGCGACGTCGTCACCGCGACCGCGGTCCTCGTCAACAACTGCCCGTTCCCGCTGCGCGGCGCCGTCCTGTACCTGGTGGATCCGGGCAGGACGACGGCCGCCCGCGCCGTCCCGCTCGGTGATGTGCGCCGCGGCGCACAGGTCACCCGCATCTGGCGCACGTCGATGCCGGCCGACGCCGCCGGGGACCTCTCGTTCACCGCGCACGTCGTCTTCGACGTGGACGGCCGCAGCGCCGACTGCGCGCGAGCCGCGAAGACCGTCAGCCTGCCCTACGAGCCGAACGGCGTGCGGGACCCGTACCGGACGTTCGCGACCACCGACGACGCCCGCTTCGGGCAGTACGGCAGCCGGCTGGTGATCTGGGCGGGCGGCCGTGACCTGTCCGGCGGGCTCGACGAGAAGGGCGGCATCCTCCTGCCCGGCTCCGCCGCCGAGTCGAGCGTGGTGCAGGTCAGGACGGTCGGGCTCACCGGGAGCGACAACCCCACCGCCAAGTACGGGATCGCCGTCGCCAACGACCTGACCGCACCGGAGAAGGGCGGCTACGCCGTACTGACGATGTCGAAGTCCTACGGCGTGGAGTTCATGACCGACAGCGACGGCGACGGCCACCTCGACACCTGGGCCGGCGGCGGCGTGTCCAGCCACCCCGCCTGGCTGCGCCTGGTCCGCGAGGGCACGACCTGCACGGCGTACAGCAGCACCGACAACGGCCTCGCCTGGAAGGAGATCGGCCGCGTGACCGTGCCCTCCGCGAGCGGCGCCCTGGACGCCGGCGTGGTGGCGAGCGCGGTGAACCTCGACCACCCCGGCACGACGGTCCGGGCCGTGTTCGACCACTTCACCGTGGAGCGGTCATGAGCGCCCACCGCCTGGAGCACGCCCACCGCCCCCGGACCGTCAAGGAGCCACGTCACCCCGTCCCGCGCAGGGCCGGCGACGGTCTCCGACCCGACGCCGCCACCCTGCACATCTTCGCCATGCCGATCAACTGAGCCCTGCCGGAAGGACGTTCATGCACGACAACCGAGGCGACCTCGACCTCGCCGGTATCACCCGCAGACGGATCCTCACGGGCGCGGTCGCGCTGGGCGGCGCCGCGCTGCTGACCAGCCCGCAGGGCGCGTACGCGGTCGGCGGAGCCCCGTTCGACACCGCTCCCGCCGCGGCCGCGCTGAAGCGACTGCTTCCCGACCACCACCGGCAGATCACCCTGCGGGCCCTCCACGACGACACCGACCGCTTCCGGGTGTCCGGCCGGGCCGGGCACCTCACGGTGGAGGCCACCAGCCCCGCGGTGCTGCTCGCCGGGCTGCACACCTACCTGCGGCGGACCGCACACGCCTTCGTCTCCTGGACGGGCGAGCAACTGAACCTGCCGAGCACGCTCCCCGCGCCCGCCGAGGAGATCACGGGAACGGCCGACGTGCCGCACCGCTTCGCCTTCAACGACACCAACGAGGGCTACACCAACGCCTACCGCGACTGGAACGCCTGGCAGCGCGAGCTGGACGTGCTGGCCCTGCACGGAGTCAACCGGGTCCTGGTGTACATCGGCGGCGACGCGGTGTACTACGACACCTTCCGGCGCTTCGGCTACTCCGACGCCGCGCTGCGCGCCTGGATCCCGGCCCCCGCCCACCAGCCCTGGTGGCTGCTCCAGAACATGTCGGGTTTCGGCGGGCCGGTCTCCCGGCAGCTCGTCGAGCGACGTGCCGCACTCGCCGGGAGGATCGTCGACCGCATACGCGACCTGGGCATGACGCCGGTCCTGCCGGGCTACTACGGCAGCGTCCCCCACGACTTCCCCGCCCGGCACGGCGGGGACGCCGCGGTGGTGGCGCAGGGCACCTGGGGCGCCTTCGAACGCCCGGACTGGCTCGACCCGCGCACGAAGGCCTTCGCCGAGGTGGCCGCCACCTTCTACCGCGCCCAGTCGGAGCGGTTCGGCGACAGCACGATGTACAAGATGGACCTGCTGCACGAGGGCGGCAACCCCGGTGACGTCCCGGTGGACGAGGCCGCGCGGGCTGTCGAGGCGGCGCTCCAGAAAGCGCACCCGGGGGCCGTCTGGGCGATCCTGGGATGGCAGAACAACCCCTCCAGGGCGCTGCTCGACGGTGTCGACAAGAGCCGGATGCTGATCGTGGACGGACTCTCGGACCGCTACACCACCGTGACCGACCGGGAGAGCGACTGGGGCGGCACGCCGTACGCCTTCGGCAGCATCTGGAACTTCGGCGGCCACACCCCGATCGGCGCCAACGCCCCGGACTGGGTGGAGCAGTACCCCAAGTGGCGTGACCGAGAGGGAAGTTCACTCGCCGGTATCGCGGCGATGCCGGAGGCCGCCGACAACAACGCACCCGCCCTCGCCCTGCTCACCGACCTGGCCTGGACGCCCGGCACCATCGATCTGGACGACTGGTTCGCGGCGTACGCCCTCTCCCGCTACGGAGGGCCCGACCGGCATGCCGCCGCGGCCTGGCAGACGATCCGCGACACGGCGTACAACATGTCCCGAGCGGACGCCTGGAGCGAGGCGCCCGACGGCCTGTTCGGCGCCCGTCCGAGCCTGACAGCGAACAAGGCCGCCGCCTGGGGGCCGGAGAAGGACCGCTACGACACCACGGTCTTCGACACCGCGCTCACGGAACTCCTCGCCGTGCGCACCGGGTTGAGGGACAGCTCGGCCTACCGGTACGACGTCGTCGACGTGGCCCGCCAGGTCCTGTCCAACCGCAGCCGTGTGCTGCTGCCGCAGATCAGGGCCGCGCACCAAGCCGGGGAGAAGGTCCTGTTCGGCAGGTTGACCAGGACCTGGCTGGCCTGGATGGACCTCCTCGACGACCTGCTGGCGGCCTCCGGTCAGCACCTGCTCGGGCGGTGGCTCGCCGACGCGCGCTCCTGGGGCGCCGACCGGGCCGAGAAGGACCGCCTGGAGTACGACGTCCGCTCTCTCATCACGACCTGGGGCGGACGCGTGAGCAGCGAGGAGGGCCTGCACGACTACGCGAACCGGGAGTGGGCGGGGCTGGTCGGCGGTCTGTACCGCACCCGCTGGAAGACGTACTTCGACGCGCTCGTCACGGGAGAGGACCCGGCGTCGATCGACTGGTTCGCCCTGGAGGACCGCTGGGCACATGCGCACGAGACGCACCCGACCCGGCCCCACGGCTCGCCGTACGCCCTGGCCCGCCGCGTGCGCGACCTGCTCGCCGCCACCCCCCACCAGGCGGCCCTCACCGCCGCGACCGACCGTGGAGCGGTGGCCGAGGGCGCGCCCGCGACCATCACGGTCGCCTTCACCAACAGGAACGGGTTTGCGACGGCACGGGGGGTGACGCTCTCCGTCACGGCTCCCGAGGGCCTGGCGGTGAAAGCCCTCGACCCGGTACGGACGGCGTTGGTCGTCTCCGGCGGGACGTTCACCGCTCGCTTCGAGGTCTCGCTGGCGGGTGCGCCGAAGCACCTCGTCGGCCAGGTCGTCGCAGCGGCGGCGTACGCCGGCGGCGGCAAGGCGGTCGCTCCGGTACGGCTGGTGGCGGCGGCCGGGGTCGGCGCCCCGTACCGCACGGTCTCCTTCAACGACGCCGTGTTCGGCCAGGCCGGTACGGAGATCGCCGTGGAGGGCGCCGGCGCCGACATGTGGGGCGCGACCGACGAGTTCGGGGCCGTGTACCGGGCCGGCGCGTACGGCGACGGCACCGTGGCCGAGGTGACGGTCACCTCCCAGGACGCGACCGGGGGCTGGGCCCGGGCCGGCATCGTCGTCCGCGACGACCTCGGGGTCCGGGGAAGCTCGGGCTGTGTGAATCTGGCGGTCACACCGTCCAACGGCTGCGCGCTGAGTTGGGACGCCGACGGAGACGGCCGTTTCGACTCGATCGCGCTGTCCGGCTCCTTCACCGCTCCGGTGCGGCTACGGCTGACCAGGACCGGCGCCTCGTACACCGGTCAGGCCAGCACGGACGGCGTCACCTGGACCACGGTGGGCACGGCCGCGCCGCGCGGCGCGGCCTTCGCCCAGGACGTCGGGGTCTTCATGACCGCGGCCAACGGCTGGACCGGCACACGGGGCATCGCCACCTTCGAGGGATTCACGGTGACCTGACCGGGGCGGCGGTGGCGCCGGCCGGTGCTGCCGAGGGTCTGCCGGCCGGCAGAAGGTCCGTTCCGATGAGGAACCCGGGTGCGGACCGGTGTGGACGGGTCGGGACGGGGGACTTGGTCCGCAGGCCGGGTCGGCGTTCCCATGGGGTCGGCCCGGCTCAGGTTCCTCTGGTTCGGATGTCGTGCCGGAGGAGCCGCCCGCCGGGGGTCAGGAAAGAGTGCCCTCTTCACAGACCAGCCGGGCCACCTCACGGAGTTTGATGTTGTTCTCCTGCGAGTAGCGGCGCAGCACGTCGAACGCCTGCTCCTCGGTGACGTGGTGGCGGCCCATGAGGATACCCATGGCTCGCCGATGACCTCGCGGGTGGCGACGGCGTTCTCCATCTGGGCGTGGGTGCGGGCGCTGGAGAAGGCGATCGCCGCATGGGAGGCCAGCAGCCATCCGGCCAGCTCACTGCCCTCGGTGAACGCGCCGGGTTCGCGGGAGTAGAAGTTCAGCGCGCCGAGTTCCTCGTCCTCGGTGAACAGCAGGAAGCCCATCACGCTCCCCACCCCGAGCACATGGGCCTGCGGGGCATAGGTTCTTCCGAGCGAACCGGTCCCAGTGCGCTGCGCCCTCCGTCCTCGAACCTTGTGAACCACGTGTCCGGGCGTCAGCCGGCTCGCGGCGGTGCCGCCGCGAGCGTGTCGGCCAGGGCGATGCGGGCGGTGACGCGCTTGCCGACCTGCTGCCGCTCGATGAGGAATTCCTGGGCGACGGCTTTGACGATCTCCAGCCCGTGCTGACCGACCCGGTCGGGGTCGGCGGCCCCGGCCGTCGGCACGGTGGGGTCGTCGTCGCGGACCACGACCTCCACGAAGGCGCCGGTGACACGCAGCTCCATGACCGCCGGGCCCGGCGCGTACTTGCGGGCGTTCGTGACCAGCTCACTGACCACCAGCTGGGTCAGGTCCATGGCCCGCGTGGAGACGTCGAGGCCGTGCTCGTCCCGGGCCCGGGTGAGGAAGTCGACGGCCCGGTGGCGGGCCTGAGCTATGCATCCGTCACCTCCGCCCAGGGCGTGTACGGCCTGCATCAGGTGCGGGCCGGGCCTCGTACAGTCCTCGTCGTCCGATCGCGGTCCCACCAGCATCGTCCTTCTGCTCCCCGTTCACGCGTGTACGTGTACCCGCCACGTTCTCATGCATGTCACAGGCAGTGTTCTACAGCACAGCCGGCCGGGCGCATCCGGTTGGGGCGGTGCGGCAGAATCGTTCGTACGGACGCTGCCCCCGGCAGCCTAGGTGCAATTGAGGAAACGGTGACCGACAACCAGGAAACGGGCCGAGCGGAGCGGCTGTCCGCCGAGCGCTCGATGGTCGGCGGCATCCATGTCGTGACCCTGCGCGGCGAAATCGACCACGACGTCAAGGACGCCCTGAGCGAGGCGCTTCTGTCCCGGGACGGCGAGGGTGACGGGGGCGACGAGGGGCATCGGATCGTGGCGGACCTCAGTGGCGTGACGTTCCTGGACTCGAGCGGCATCAACGTCTTCGTCCAGGTCCACCAGCAGCTCAGCGCCGCCCGGGGGTGGCTGCGCCTGGCGGCCGCCCAGGAGTCGGTGGCACGGGTCGTCCAGCTCGTCGGCCTGGACGCGGTCCTTCCCTGCCACAGCACGGTCGAACAGGCCCTGGCGGCGTGAGCACCGGTCCTTCAGGCTCGTAACCCCGCAGGTTCGTAACCCCGCTGCCGCCGGCCGCGACGAGGTCGCGGCGCGCCGACTGCGCTGTGGTTGACGCGCGTTGCGCGGACCACGCGACGAGACCGGACGCCCGGTCCTGTCAGGGCGCTGACACGAAGACACTCGGGAGACCGTCCCGCTCGGCCGCCCGGGGTGGCCCGGCCGGCACACTGCTGCCGGCCGGGCCCCGGTCACCAGGAGGCTCAGCGCTTGAGCGTGAAGGTGAAGTCGCCGGAGAGCTTGCCGCTCAACCGGACCGCCGACACGAGATTCCCTGACGTGATCAGCCTCTCGACCTCCGCCCGCGGGAGAGCGCAGCCTTCGGCGATGAGCCGCACCGGCCGGACCGGGATCCGCGCCGCGAAGCGGACCGATATGTCGATCACCTCATGGTCCAGGTGGTCCGAGCCCTCGGTGTCGAGACGCCAGGCCCCGTCCCAGTCGAGGGCGATGCGATTGCGGCGCCGCACGACCGGATCCCGGAGCAGCTCGGCCGCCAGTCCGGGGTCGTTGTCATGCAGCCGGTCCAGCAGCTCGGGTCGCACGGAGCGCACGTTCGCCCGTTCCAGGACCGTCAGCTTCTCCGTAGCCCCGCACTCGGTGCAGAGCACGAGGAGCCAGGCGTCGAGGAGCTTGTGGTTCGCGTTGACACGGAATTTGCCGTTCGCCCGGAAGCGCGTCGACGCGCACGCGTGACAACGGCGGAGGACGACGGGCAGGCAGGTGGGCACGACCACCCAGTTTTCGAGCACAGAAGTACACCGGTTCCAGTGAGAAGTCCGCAGCAAAAAGCAGCGCGGCGCAGAAGCGCGACGCGCGACGAATCAGCACTCGGGGGGTCTCACACGGTGTACAACGGCACATCCCTGCCTGGACGACTTGATCGGGCAGCACGGTAACGGCTCACGGTGGTGGCGCTCCACCGGATTTCCAGCCGCCTCGGCGGCGGGTTCCGCGCCGGCGCGAGCCGCTGCGCAGGGGCGGATCCGCCGGGAACCGCGGCGCGTCGTACGCGCGGACAGCGGTGCGTTGCCGGGGGCCGCGCCGGGCGGGCAGCGATCCGCCGTGGCCGGGGGCCGGCGTGTGCTGCTGGTCACAGCGTCCTCACCTACTGGCATTTACTAGGACGTCCTACTATCTCCTCAGTCGGAGCTACCGTGATCTGTCTGGGAAGGCCCCATGAGCGACCTGCACCGTCCCGTGCACCCCGTCCGTCTGGTCACGGCTTCGGCCCTGTTCGACGGGCACGACGCATCGATCAACATCATGCGGCGGATCTTCCAGTCCCAGGGCGCCGAGGTGATCCACCTCGGGCACAACCGGTCGGTCCAGGAGGTCGTGGACGCGGCGCTGGAGGAGGACGCCCACGGTGTGGCCGTCTCGTCCTACCAGGGCGGGCACGTGGAGTACTTCGAGTACCTGGTCGAGTCGCTGCGTGCGCAGGGTGCGGAGCACGTCCGCGTGGTGGGCGGCGGGGGCGGTGTCATCGTGCCCGAGGAGATCGCCCGGCTGCGGGCGAGCGGGGTGACCATCTTCTCCCCCGAGGACGGGCAGCGGATGGGCCTGGCCGGGATGGTCAACTCGGTCGTGAGGGAGTGCGACTTCGACCTGTGGGACGGCAAAGCGGCCGACCCGGCCGCCGTCCTGGCGGGCGACCGGTTCGCGATCGCCCGCGCCGTCACGGGCGCGGAACTGGGCAAGCTGCCCCCCGAGTTCCTGGACCGGGTACGGTCCGCGGGCACGGCGCGCCCGGTGCCGGTGCTCGGCATCACGGGCACCGGCGGCTCGGGCAAGTCGTCGCTGACGGACGAACTGGTGCGCCGGTTCCGGGTCGACCAGCAGGACAAGCTGCGGATCGCCGTGATCGCGGTCGACCCGACCCGCCGCCGGGGAGGCGGTGCGCTGCTCGGCGACCGGATCCGGATGAACTCCCTCGACGGCAACCGGGTGTTCTTCCGCAGCCTGGCCACCCGCGGCAGCCGTGAGCTGCCGGAGCATCTGTCCGACGTGATCGACGTGGTCAAGGCGGCCGGGTTCGACCTGGTGATCGTGGAGACACCGGGCATCGGGCAGGGCGACGCGGCGATCGTGCCGTTCGTCGACACCTCGCTGTACGTGATGACGCCGGAGTTCGGCGCCGCCTCGCAGCTGGAGAAGATCGACATGCTCGACTTCGCCGACGTCGTGGCCATCAACAAGTTCGAACGGCGCGGCGCGAAGGACGCGATGCGCGACGTGGGCCGCCAACTGGTGCGCAACCGCGAGGCGTTCGGCATGCGGCCGGAGGACATGCCGGTGTACGGCACCTCCGCGGCCACGTTCAACGACGACGGGGTCACCGCCCTGTACCAGCACCTCAGGGGCGCTCTGGCCGACAAGGGTCTGCCCCTGTCCGAGAGCACGCTGGCCGAGGTCGACGTGCGTCACTCCTCGGGTATCCGGCAGGTGGTCCCGGCGGACCGGGTGCGCTACCTGGCCGAGATCACCGACACCGTCCGCGCCTACCACGCCGAGACCGGCCGGCTGGCCGAGGCGGCACGGCGGGTGCAACGCCTGGAGACGGTCAGCGGCGAACTCGTCGAGGCCGGATCGGACGACGCGAACGTGCGGTCGCTGCTCGACGCGGCCCGCGGACAGCTCCCGCACGACATCGCGGAGCGGCTCACCGGCTGGCCCGCGGTCGTCGCCTCCTACTCCGGCGACGAACAGGTGGTCAAGGTGCGGGACAAGGAGATCCGCACCAAGCTGACCCGCGAGTCCCTGTCGGGGAACAGGATCCCGCGCGTCGCACTGCCCCGCTTCACCGACCACGGTGAACTGGTGCGTTTCTGGCGGCGGGAGAACCTCCCCGGCCACTTCCCCTTCACCGCCGGGGTGTTCCCCTTCAAGCGTGACGGCGAGGACCCGGCGCGGATGTTCGCCGGCGAGGGTGACCCGTTCCGCACCAACCGGCGTTTCAAGCTCCTCTCCGAGGGCCAGCCCGCCACCCGCCTGTCCACCGCCTTCGACTCGGTCACCCTCTACGGCCGCGACCCCGACGAGCGCCCCGACATCTACGGCAAGGTCGGCACCTCCGGCGTCTCGGTGGCCACCCTGGACGACATGAAGGCGCTCTACGACGGCTTCGACCTCGTCTCGCCGACGACCTCCGTCTCCATGACGATCAACGGCCCCGCCCCGACCGTCCTGGCGTTCTTCCTCAACACCGCCGTCGATCAGCGCATCGACGCCTTCCGCTCCGCGCAGGGCCGCTCCCCCTCCCCCGAGGAGACGGCCGAGCTGCGGGCCCACGCGCTGGCGAGCGTGCGGGGCACGGTGCAGGCCGACATCCTCAAGGAGGACCAGGGGCAGAACACCTGCCTGTTCTCCACCGAGTTCAGCCTGCGGATGATGGCCGACATCCAGGAATGGTTCATCGCGCAGAAGGTCCGCAACTTCTACTCGGTGTCGATCTCGGGCTACCACATCGCCGAAGCCGGCGCGAACCCGGTGAGCCAGCTCGCCTTCACCCTCGCCAACGGCTTCACCTACGTCGAGGCCTACCTCGCCCGGGGTATGCACATCGACGACTTCGCCCCCAACCTGTCGTTCTTCTTCTCCAACGGCATGGATCCCGAGTACTCCGTCCTCGGCCGGGTGGCCCGCCGCATCTGGGCGGTCGCGATGAAGGAGAAATACGGCGCGGGCGAGCGCAGCCAGAAGCTGAAGTACCACGTCCAGACCTCCGGACGCTCCCTGCACGCCCAGGAGATGGACTTCAACGACATCCGCACCACGCTCCAGGCGCTCATCGCCATCTACGACAACTGCAACAGCCTGCACACCAACGCCTACGACGAGGCGGTCACGACCCCCACGGAGGAGTCCGTCCGCCGTGCCCTCGCCATCCAGTTGATCATCAACCGGGAGTGGGGCCTGGCCATGAACGAAAACCCCCTCCAGGGATCGTTCATCGTCGACGAACTCACCGACCTGGTCGAGGAGGCCGTCCTTCAGGAGTTCGAGCGCATCAGCGAGCGCGGCGGGGTCCTGGGGGCCATGGAGACCGGTTACCAGCGCGGTCGTATCCAGGACGAGTCGATGCTCTACGAGCAGCGCAAGCACGACGGCACCCTGCCCATCATCGGCGTCAACACCTTCCGCAATCCCCACGCCGACAGCGTCGAGCCCGGTGTCATCGAACTCGCCCGCGCCACCGAGGAGGAGAAGGTCTCGCAGCTGGAGCGGGTGCGGGACTTCCAGTCGGGTCACCGTGACGCCGCGCACGCGGCACTGACCGCCCTCAAGGACGCGGCCCTCGACGGCCGCAACGTCTTCGCCGTCCTCATGGACGCCGCCCGCGTCTGCTCCCTCCAGCAGATCACCGACGCCTTCTTCGAGGTCGGCGGGCAGTACCGCCGCAACGTCTGACAGAACGGAAGAACCACATGGATCCCGTCATCCGCCTCGGAGTGGTCGGCTGCGGCCTCATGGGCTCGGGCATCGCCGAGATCGCCCTGCGCAGCGGCATCGACGTCCGCGTCGCCGAAGCCGGCCTCGACGCCCTCGAAGCCGGACGCCGCCGTCTCACCGCTTCCCTCGACCGAGGCGTACGGCGGGGGAAGCTCAGCGAGGAGCAGCGCGACCAGGCCCTCGCGCGGCTGTCCTTCACCAGCGACCTCGCCGAGCTGGCAGACCGGCAGTTCGTCGTCGAGGCGGTCGCCGAGAACCGCGACATCAAGACGGACGTCCTGCGTACGCTGGACAAGACGGTCGAGGACCCGGCGGCGATCCTGGCCACCAACACCTCCTCGATCCCCATCGTCGACCTCGCCGTCGCCACCGAGCGGCCCGCACAGGTCATCGGCATGCACTTCTTCAACCCCGTTCCCGTCCAGCGGCTGGTCGAGCTCATCCCCGCGCTCACCACCAGCCCCGAGACCGTGCGGCGCACCCGCGCCTTCTCGGAACAGCTGGGCAAGGAGCCCATCGAGGCACCGGACCGTTCCGGCTTCGTCGTCAACGCCCTTCTCGTGCCGTACCTGCTCAGCGCGGTCCGCATGCTCGAATCGGGAGCCGCGCGGCCGGACGACATCGACCGCGGCATGGAACTGGGCTGCGCCCACCCCATGGGCCCGCTGCGTCTGCTCGACCTGATCGGCCTCGACACCGCCCAGGCGGTCGCCGAGTCCATGTACGAGGAGTTCAAGGAGCCGCTGTACGCGCCGCCCGCGCTGCTTCGCCGGATGGTCGCCGCGGGCCACCTCGGCCGGAAGAACGGCCGGGGCTTCTACGCCTACGACTCCTGAGGAACGGCCCGACGTCGTCGTCCGGCGGAACGCTGACGACGGCGTCGGTATCCGTCGGATCGTCTGACTCTCGAACCCCGGGATCAAAAGCTCAGGCCCTCAGGCCGTCAGGACCCACGGCCCCCGGGCAGCTCGGTCGGTGGTCGTCGCGCAGGAGCAGGGCCCGCAGCCCGGGAGGGCGCTTCTCGAACTCCTCGCGGCGCGGGCCGGCCGACCCGCCTCGGCCCCTCGTCGCGCGTTCCACCAGGCCGGCGCCGCGCAGGACCGAGGAGTGGCGGCCGAGCCCGGCCTTGCCGACCGGCACGTCGAAGCTGCCGCGGCTGCGCGCCCGGCCGTCGGAGCCGGCCGGCTCGCGGATCGGTGTGATGCGCGCGGGGTCGCGGACCGCGGACAGCGCCGTCAGCACGGATACGCGGGTGCGTCGCACCGGACAGGCGCCCCGCGTTCGGTCTCGCATCGAGTTTGGTCATGCACACCTCTTTCCCGCCCCGACTGCGCCATGGCATGCTCACGCCCCACATAGCTATGAACGTTGTTCATCTACATGAATTCCTGTGGAGGGGCGAGCGGACATGAGCGAGGCACACGACAGCAAGAGCGGAGATCGTTCGACCGGCCTCACGAGGCGCGGCCTGTTGGGCAGCGCCGCGGCCGTAGCGGCCGGCGTGGTGACAGCCGGTGGCGAAACGGCCGCCGCCGCGCCCGCCGCGCAGGGTCAAGTACCGCGGCTCTGGCGCGAGTTCACCCACCATCCCTACACGCACCCGCAGATCCCCTACGTCGGCAGAGCGGGCTTTCGCGGCGGAGCGGTGCGTTTCCCGCACCGTCCCCCGGTGTTCGACGTCCGCGCGTTCGGGGCCAGGGCGGGCGGCACCACCGACTCCGCCCCCGCGATCAACCGTGCCATCGCCGCTGCCGGCAGGGCCGGCGGTGGCACGGTCTCCATCCCGTCCGGAACCTTCCGGATCGACGACGTCATACGCATCGGGCACTCGAACGTCGTCCTGCGCGGCGCCGGCAGCGGCCGCACGACGCTGTACGCGACGCGCAACCTGACCGAGCTGATCGGCGCCTACGGCTCCCGCTACGGCGGTGACAAGTCGTCCTGGTCCTGGGCCGGCGGCCTCGTATGGCTGGCTCCCGAGTCCCGCTGGAACTCGCTCGTCGCCGCGATCCGGGCGAGGACATGGCCGTTCGAGGGGTGGACGGGCAATCGGCGCGACGAATGGCGGCCGCTCACCGGCGTCGCGCCGGCGCGCCAGGGCTCCTGGACGGTGACGGTCACCGATCCCGCGGGACTGCGCCCCGGCGCGCTCGTCCTCCTCCGGCTCGCCGACGATGCCGGTCACACGCTGCTGGAGCACATGGCGGGCGGCGGGCCCGGAACCGAGGCGTACTACTGGGACGACAAGACGAAGCTGACCTCCTACGTGCCCTACGAGTGGCCGGTGCGCGTCACCCGTGTCCACGGCCGCAGGGTCACCCTGGAACGCCCCCTCCCGCTCGACGTACGCGAGGAGTGGAACCCCCAGCTCACCACGCACGTACCGGAGCTGACGGGCGCGGGCGTCGAGGGCCTGACCCTCGAGGCCGTGGAGTCGGCCCAGCAACCGCACCTTCTCGACAAGGGGCACAACGGCGTCGTCCTGCAGTGCGCCTACGACTGCTGGGTGGACGACGTGACGGTCCGGCACGTCGACAACGGCTTCGGTCTCGTGGCCGCATCCGCCTGCACCCTGCGCCGGACGCGGGTGGCCGGCCGCGGCTCGCATCACCCCTACTTCTGCCGCGAGGGGTCGCACGACAACCTGATCGAGGACTTCGTCATCGAGGAGCGCACCGTCCCCGGGCGCCCCGACACCCAGCTGCACGGCATCAATGTCGAGGGGCTGTCCTCGTACAACGTGTGGTCGCGGGGGGACATGCGGATGGGCACGTTCGACAGCCACCGCGGCATGCCGTTCGCCAACGTCCGCACGGACATCACGGTGAACAACAACGGCCGTCACGGCGGTGACGCGAGCGCGGGTCCGCTGTTCGGCGCCCGCTTCACGCACTGGAACATCCGGGTGACCAACGGCCGGGCGGGCCTGATGAAGATCGACGCCCTGGCGCCGTACTCGGCCACCGTCGGCGTCGACGAGGTCACGGAGTTCGACCAGATCGACGTCCCCGACTTCCCGGGTGATCTGCACACCCGGCTGGAACTGTACGGCGCCCCCGGCGCGGTACGGCCGCGCAACCTGCACGAGGCCCAGCGCGCCCTGTAGGCCACGACAGAGGGTGACGAACGAGGCGGCCGGCTCCCGCGCCCCGCGGGGTGGATGACGCCTCCGGCCGGCCTGCTCCGTCCAGGACGTCGAAGACCCGTGGCCGCACGACGGCGCCGCGCCGCCTCGTCCCGACCGGGGACGGCCGCCCCTCGCATTCACATACATGATTGGAGTTGACCTATGAGCGCTCGCTCCCGCCTGGGTGTCCTCCTGGCGGCCCTGGTCGCGTTCACCGCCGGTGCGGTACCCGCAGCCTCGGCGAGGGTGGCGCATCCCGTGCCCCGGGTTCCGCACACGGCCGTCCTCGACGGCGCCCGCCTGCAACAGGCGAAGATCCGCCTGGACCTCGGCGACCGGCAACTGCGGCGCACGGCATCGGCGTTGACGGCCCGCGCCGACAAGTGGCTGGACCAGGGCCCCTGGACGGTTGTCGACAAGCCCCGGCCGGCACCCGGCGGCGACGTCCACGACTACCTCAGCCAGGCCCCGTACTGGTGGCCCTCCGGGCCGCCGACCTCCGACAACCCGTGGGGCTGCCCCTATGTGCAGCGCGACGGACAGCGCAACCCCGAAGTCGACACCGGCACCGACCGTCAGGAGGTGGAGAAGGTCTTCGACTCCGCGTACGACCTGTCCCTGGCCTGGTACTACAGCGGTGACAAGCGGTACGCCCTCAAGGCCGGGCAGATCCTGCGCACCTGGTTCCTCGATCCGGCCACGAGGATGAACCCGAACCTCAACCACGCGCAGTTCATCCCCTGCAAGTACGACGGCCGCGCCATCGGCATCATCGACTTCTCCCAGTCGTACACCAGCGTCGTCGACGCGCTCGCCATCCTGGAGACCGGCGCCGCCGGATGGACCAGGACGGACCGCGCCGGCATGGCGAAATGGAACACCGACTTCCTCGGCTGGCTGAAGAACAGCGACTTCGGCAAGCAGGAGGCCGCCGCCGCGAACAACCACGGCACCTTCCACGACATGCAGGTCGCCGCCCTCGCCTACGCGACCGGCGACAGGGACCTGGCCCGCCGAACGGTCCTGAACGCACGGAGTACGCGCATCACCCCGCAGATCGCCGCCGACGGCAGCCAACCGCAGGAACTGGCCCGGACGCGCAGTTGGCACTACTCGACGTTCGACCTGGTCGCCTACACCCGGCTCGCGGCCATCGGCCGGCATGTCGGCGTGGACCTGTGGAAGTACCGGGGCCCCGACGGGCAGAGCCTGTTCCAGGCGGTGGACTATCTGCTGCCCGCCGCGACCGGAACCGCGGCCTGGCCGCATCCGGAACTCGAGTTCTACCGGTATGCGGCCACCGATGTGGTGCACGCGGCCGCCGACGCGGGCGACAGGCAGGCGCGGCGGGCCGTCCCCGCACTACAGGAACCACCCGGGGGTGATCTGTGGGCCCTGCGCCCGGCGGCGGAGCAACTGGACTCCATAACGGGCTGAGGCCCCGGCACCCCGCGGGCCGGACGGGCCGGGCGGCGGGATCTCCGTCCCGCCGCCCGGCCCGTCTGCCGTCAGGGCCTGATCGTCAGCCAGTCGAGAGCCGCGACCCGGCCGGCGCCCTTCGCCACGAGGTACAGGTCGTGCGTGCCGGTGATCTCCCGCTTCAGGGAGACGGTCCGCTCCTGCCACCCCTCGGCACCCCCGAGGGGTACCACGGCGGCCAGAGGGCCGTCCGGGGCGTCCAGGCGCAGCTGGAGCGAGCAGCCCCGTGCGCAGGCGGAGTCGAGACGTACGGTGAGCCGCTTCCCGCGGACGTCCGCCCGGGCGAAGACCACCCGGTCGCCCGGGTCGAGGACGCCCGTGGAAGCCGTCCCGCGCTCCACGCCCCGCACGGTCGTCGCCCGTTCGGCCTGGAGCGTCGAGGCGGCGTCGGGTCCGTCGCCGTACAGCCTGATGTCGTTGACGACCCAGGGTGCGGGTCCGCTCGCGGTGAGGGTGATCCTCAGGTAGCGGGCGGTGGTCTGCCGGGGGAACACCGCGTCCTGGGTGAAGGAGCGGCCGGCCACCCGGGCCAGCGGTTCGCCCCAGTGCGCGCCGTCGCCGCTGACGGAGACGGTGAATCCGTAGGGCTGGCCGCTGGTGTCGCGGCCCGCGTCGAGAGAAAGGCGGCCGAAGGTCTTGCTCTCGCCCAGGTCGACGGTCAGGAACTGGCCTGCGGCCTGCGGGGCGGCGCCCGTCCACCGGGTGTCGATGTCGCCGTCGACGGTGGCGGAGGCGTCGGTGGAGTCGCCGGCGGTGGCGGTCCAGCTGCCGTGCCGCACCCGTTCCTGGCAGCCCGGCAGATCGCAGCCGGCCGACCAGACGGGGGCGCCGTACTCGTAGGCGCCCTGGTCGGGAGCCGCGCCCACGACGTCGGTGGTGACGCCGTCGATCGCCTCGCCCGCGTCGACGGCGGGTGAACCCGGCGTCAGCCACAGTTCGCCGTTGACCGCGTCCGTGTAGCCGGGCCGGTCGCTGATGAGATTGGAGCGGACGACCGGCAGCGGGTCTCCGGCCTTCGTGGCGGTGACCGGCTTGGGTCCGACGATGTTGCTGAAGTACGAGCCGGACGCGTCGGTGGCGCCGCCGAGGGCGACCGAGGCGACGTTGATGCCCACTCCGTAGCTGGAGTTGTGGTCCTCGTTGGCGATACTGGGGCCGGTGTGACCGTTGAAGTAGACGCCCCGGCTGCCGGTGTTCCAGGCCACGTTGTGGTGCAGCCGGAAGTGGCCGGAGTAGTTGTCGATGTAGTAGCCGTTCTGGCCGTCGGCGTCGTGCGCGGTGTTGTGGTCGATGGAGGTGCCGGAGCCGTTCAGGGTGCAGCAGACGTAGAACGGTGAGCCGTCGCGGGAGGTGCGCATCGCCTCGGAGAGGTCGTTGTAGGCGATGCGGTTGTCGTGGAACTCGGTGCCGTTGAGCTGCCAGGCGGTGTCGATAGCCGCCCGTCCGGTGCGCCGGATCGTGTTGTGGGTGACCGTGTGGCCGTTGCCGTTGATCTCGATGCCGGGGGTGTAGCTGCCCATCCAGCCGACGTCGTGGATGTAGTTGCCGGTCACGGTGTTGCCGGTGCCTCGGATCAGGACGCCGTCACCGGCGGACTGCGCGATCTCGCTGTTCCTCAGGGTGTTGCCGGTGCCGAGGATCTGCACCCCGGAGTCGAGGATCCGGGAGGCGACGATGTGCCCCTCGAACGGCGGGATCGCGAGATCGCTGTCCGGCGGCATGGGCAGGGTGGAGAACTCGGAGATGTACGAGGCGTGCAGCCGGTCGACGACGACCTCCGTACTCGACTGCCCCGTTCGCAGGGAGGTGCCCCACAGGTTCAGACCGCGGACGGTGACGTGGGAGCTGCCGCTCAGGTCGACGCCCCACAGCCGGTGCTTGGCGGTCACCGTGTGTCCGGCGATGCCGTTCTTCGGGGGGACCAGGTACAGCCGGTGCGCGGTCTTGTCGTAGTACCACTCCCCCGGCTGGTCGAGAGCCGCCTTCGAGCCGACGAGGTAGTAGTTGCGGTAGGTCTGGTTGCCCATGCACAGCGGTGGGCAGCGGTGGTTGCCGCCCTTGAAGTCCAGCTTGCCGGGCGCCGCGGCGGTGACCGTGCCGGTCTGCTGGGCCCAGGGGTTGGAGCCCGCCCACAGGTGCACGGTGGCGCCGGTCCAGTCGGCGCCGGGCAGGTCGGTGTCGTCGATGTGCTGGTCGGTGGAGGTGGTGTCGGCCTCGGCCCAGGTCGCGTTCAGCGGGTCGGCGCCGGAGTTCGGCCAACGCCCCTCAGCGGCGCGGGCGTTGTCGAGGAACACCGCGTTGAAGTCCGGGTCGGGCGGCAGGTCGGTGTCGGCTGCCACCAGCCCGCCGCCGGCGTCCTTCCAGCCGCTCACCCGCTCGGTCCCGTCGACGGTCACCGGGCCGTCGCCGTAGGAGGCGATCGTGATCGGGGCGCCCTCGGTGCCGGAGGGCGGGGTGAGCTGTTCCCGGTAGGTGCCCCGGTGGATCAGGCAGGTGTCACCGGGGCGGACGCGTTCGAGGCAGGCGCCGATGGTGCGCAGGGGTCGGGCCTGCGTGCCGTGGGCGTGGTCGCTGCCCGCGGGTGCTACGTGGTAGGTGTGGCCGGGCTGTGCCGCGTGCGCCTGGACCGGCGAGGTCAGCAGCGCGGTCACGGCGGCCAGTACGGACAGGTGTCTGAATCTCATGTCCCGTCTCCAGTCGTCGGATGTGCGGTGGTCGGGGGTCTCCATCTCCAGTGGGCAGGGGGGGTGTCCGGTGGACAGAGCGGTGCGCGGTGGCCGGGGGTGCGCCGTGGCCGCGGGTGTGCCGTGATCCGGGGAGGGCACGGTGATCCGGGGAGTGCCCGGCGGTCAGCGGGTGCTCCGTGGTGCGGTCGTCGGAGGGGCTGTGGTGGCCGCGGGGTGCCCGGTGGTCAAGGGGTGCCCGGCGGTTTCGGAGGGCCGGTGGCGGTCGCGGGGGCTGCGGTGGTCAGGGGGTGCCCGGCGGTGCGGTCGTCGGAGGGCCGGTGGCGGCCGCGGGGTGCCCGGTGGTCAAGGGGTGCCCGGCGGTTTCGGAGGGCCGGTGGCGGTCGCGGGGGCTGTGGAGGTCAAGGGGTGACCGGCCGTGCGGCCGTCGGAGGGCCGGTGGCGGGGGCTGTGGCGGTCGCGGGGGCTGCGGTGGTGGCGGGGTGGCCGGTGATCGGGGGGTCTCGCCAGGCCGTCTCGGCTTCGTGTCCCGCCGGGGCGCCGAGCACGGCGCACCTCAACCAGTGCTCCCCCGGCGGGAGCAGGCCGCTCAGTAGGGGCAGCGCGGTGCGTCTGGCGAGGACGTTCGTACCGGGCAGACAGTCGACGACGTCGCCCTCGCGCCGGCCGTCGAGGTCGCGCAGTCCGGTGAAGCCCGCGGGGGCCGACACCCGTGCGTGCCCAGGCCCGGTCTCCCGGTCCGTGCCCGCGTCGCGGTCGACGGCGAAACCGGCCTCGGCGGTGTGCAGGGCGCGAGCGGTGCGGATACGGTGCGCGCGTACGTGCCAGGGCGCGGTGGCCGTCAGCCAGGTGGTGATCTCCACGTCGGGCCAGGGGCTCCAGGTGCTGCGGACCGTGTCCGCCGTGACGTGCGGGTCGGCCGGCTCCTCGCGCACCCGGTAGTGCGCCCCGCCGTCGTCGCTGAGCGCCAGCATCGAGTCGTGCGCGCCCTGTTCCAGCCCGAGCGTGCCGTTCGGGAGGCTGAAGCCGAAACGCGTGGAGTACGCGAACTTGGCGTACTTCTCGGCCCCGTGGCGCACCCAGGGGTGGTGCTGGCGCCCGGCGAGCAGGGTGACATCGCCGTGGGTGCGCATCAGCAGCGCCCCGGCGTGCGGCTGGGCGCTGACAGCGTCCAGGGCGGGAGCCGGCTCCTCCTTCGCGGTCCAGAACGCGTGCCGGGCCGGCAGTGCGAGCGGCAGATACGCCTTGAGCGACCAGTAGGGCGAACCCGGCGCGTTGTACTGCTCGGCCAGCGAGGGCTGCGGATAGCCGTACCCGATGGACAGCAGTCCGTCGGGGCCGGTCACCGGCCGCCCCCGCCACCAGCGCAGATGCCGCAGCAGATATCCCTTGACCTCGCCCCACGGCAGTACGTCGACGCCCGCGAACGGCAGCGCGCCCCAGAAGGCGGCCTGCGCCCAGCGGTAGGTCAGGCTGCGGCCGTAGGGGACGGCGGCGCCGTCGTCGGCGAACCAGTTCCGGAAGTGCCCGGCGAACCGGGCCGCCCGGTCCTTGAAGCGGTCGCCGTCCGTGAGCGTGTCGTACAGCAGTCCGTAGAAGTGCATGGCCCACGGGACGTAGTAGTCGCGCCGTTCGGTGGGGCCGTCCGCGTACCAGCCGTCACCCAGCCAGAAGGTCTCCAGCCGGTCGAGGCGCGCGCTGATCAGCGAGCGGTCGTACGCCACCCCCACCCGGTCGAGGCCGAGGCCGACGAGCACGGGGAAGAAAAGCCAGTTGTTGTCGGAGGTCTCCCGGGGCAGCGCGCTGAGCAGCCAGCGTGCGAGCCGGTCGCGTTCGGGGCCGCTCAGCGGGTCCCACCACACCTCGGGCGCGAGGGCGAGCGCGAAGCCGATGGCGGCCATCTCGACGATGCGCTGGTCACGGTCGACCGGCTCGCCCCAGTACTCGGGGTGCGCGGGATCGCTGCCGTGGGCGAGTCCCTGAAGCCAGGACTGCGCATGCGGAACCAGCGCTCCGCCCACCGCCAGGGGCGCCAGTCCCCACAGCGGCCGGGCGAACGCCTCGAGTTCGGCGGCCGTGTCGTCATGGATCGCCGTGTTCACCCCGAGCCGCACACGCGCCCGGCCCGGGCTGAAGCGGGACACGACCGGCCTGATCAGTTCCGCTGCTTCCGCGGCGAGTTCGGTACGTGCGTCGTCCATCAGCCCTTCTCCGCTCCGGCGAGCAGCCCGGTGCGCAGGAAGCGCTGGGCGAGGACGAATCCGATCAGCAGCGGCGCACCGGCCACGAGCCCGGCAAGGGCCGCTTCCGGCTGGTGGATATCGAGGTCGGCGAAGCCGCTGGAGTTGTTGACCGCGCCGGTGGACTGGAGCAGCGACATCAGGCCGAGCTGGAGGGTGAAGGTGCGGTCGTCGGAGAGCATCACGAAGGGCAGGAAGAAGTCGGTCCAGCAGCGGACGAAGCCGAAGAAGGCGATCAGCGCGATCGCGGGGCGGGCCAGGGGCACCGCGACCGACCAGAACAGCCGCAGTTCACTCGCCCCGTCGACGCGTCCGGCGTCCAGCAGGCTGTCGGGCAGGTTCGCCCGGAAGTGCAGGAAGGCCAGATAGACGCCGAACGGGTAGAAGGACAGCGGCAGGATCACCGACCAGACCGTGCCGGTGAGATCGAGTGCGGACATCTCCAGGTACAGCGGGAGCACCAGCGCGGCCGGGGGCAGGATCATCGTCATGATCGAGAGCGTGAGCAGGGCCCGGCGGCCGGCGAAGTCGTGCTTGGCGAGCGCGTAGCCGGCGGGCACGCAGAGCAGCAGGGCGAGCGCCACGCTGGCCGTGGCGTAGATGATCGAGTTGCCGATCCACAGGGTGATCTCGCCGTCGTTGTACGACGTGAGGTGCGACCAGGCGTCGCCCACGTTGCCCAGCGAGCCGAAGCCGAGCGGTGAGCCGGTGGTCAGGTCGTCGGCCGTGCGGGTGGGTGCCAGCAGCAGCCAGAGCAGGGGCAGTCCGAAGAAGACGGCGGCGCCGAGCAGGAACAGGACGCGGGCGCCGCGTGACAGAGCGGTCATCGCCTCACTCACCGGGAGTCGGAGGAGTCGGTGGCGTACATACGGGTGCGGGTGATCACGATCCAGGCGGCGAGCACTCCGACGGCGAGCATGGCCAGTGAGAGGGCGGCGGCCTTGCCGAAGTCGCCGTCCTGGGTGGCGTAGACGTAGGCGAGCTGGTTGACGGACCAGGTGGGGCTGATCTGGCCGGGGGCGCCGGTGGAGAGCACGGTGGGCTCCACGAACACCTGGCTGCCGGAGGCGAAGCTGGAGATCAGCACGAAGGCGACGTAGGTGCGGACCATGGGCAGCTTGACGTGCCACATGGTGCGCCAGGCGGAGGCGCCGTCGACTTGCGCGGCCTCCAGGACATCCTTGGGGAGCGCGTTGAGCGCCCCGTGGAGGACCACGATCCAGCCGCCGGCGTGCACCGCGACGCCCATCACGGTGAGGACGGCGATGACGCTGCCGCCGGAGAGCGCGTCCGTGGCGCTCTCGATGCCCATCAGGTCGAGCAGGGGTGAGAACGGGCTGCTGTCCGGGCTGACCATGAACAGCCACAGCAGGGCCGCCGCCGAGCCGGTGACCGCGCCGGGCAGGTAGTAGACGAGTTGGAGCACGCTCGTCGCGCGCCCGGGGCGGGCGTGCAGGGTGAAGGCGAGGGACAGGACCGTCAGCAGCAGGATCGGCAGCCACAGCAGCAGATACGTCGTCACATGGGCGGCCGCGTCGCCGAGCCGGTAGTCGTGGAGAACGGCCGCCCAGTCGCGCAAGCCGGTGAAGGAACCGTCCTCGACGAACGAGGTCCACAGGGCGTATCCGGCCGGTGCGAGCCCGAAGACCACGAGGAACAGCGTGTAGGGGCCGACGAGTATCCAGACCGCGGCGGTGCGTGCGGGGCACCGGCGGTGGCGTTGTGTCACCGCGGGTGCGGAGGCGGCCGTGGGCGGGCGGGGTGTCGTGAGCGTCTTCATCCGGCCGTGTACCCGCTGGTCCCGGCGGCCGCTTTCAGTTTGTCCTGCCAACTCCTCAGCGAATCGCGGAGGTTGCCGTCGGAGTCGACCGCCTTGACGAAGGTGTCGTTGAAGCTGCTCTGCCAGTCGGCCTCGAAGCGGACCGCGCCGAAGCCGGGGCGCAGCGCGTTCGCCGCCGCGGTGAGGGCGGGCATCGGGTCGGAGGCGTAGTAGGGGTCCTTCGACTTGGCCTCGCCCCACTTGACCGCGGCCGCGGCGAAGGCGGGATAGGTGGGCTGCTTCGCCTGGAGGGCGACGTCGGTGGTCATCCAGCGCACCAGGTCCACGGCCTCGCGGGTACGCCCTCCGGCATGCGAGGAGACGAGGAAGGCGCCACCGCCGACCTGTCCGGCGTACGGCTTGTTCTCACCGGGCCAGGTGGGCATGGGAGCCGCGGCGATGCGGCCCTCGGGCACCTTGAAGGCGGGGCCGAACATGAAGTCGCCGAACCAGGCCGGGGCCGGCAGCATGAGGATCTTGTCGCCCTTGCCGAGCTTGGAGAAGCCCGGGTCGATGGGTACGACGGTGGTGACGGCCTTCTTGCGGGCGAGCGGCTGGAGCAGGTCCGCGACCCGGGTGCAGTTCGGCCCGCCGAGGTCGATGCGCACCTCGGTGAGGCTCAGTGTGTCGCGGGTGGGGCAACCGCTGCTGCCGAAGTAGACGCCGGCGCCGTACTTGCCGTTGACGGCTCCGACGATGGTGCCGGGGTGCTCCTCGGCCGCCTCGAGTCCGGTCTGCCGGTACTCGTCCCAGGTCTTGGGGACCCGGTAGCCGTATCGCTTCATCAGCGTGGCGTCGTACCAGAGGACGGTGGGGGCGATGTCGTTGCGCAGGCAGTACGTCCTGCCGCCGAAGGTGCAGGTGTCGAGGGAGCCGGGGGTGAAACCGTCGCGGACGGACTTCGGGACGAGGTCGTCCAGGGGGGCCGCGTAGCCGAACTTCTCGCTCGCGAGCGTCGCCGCCTCGGCCGGGTTGGCCAGGAAGACGACGTCCGGCCAGCCGCTCTTGGTGCGGTTGGCGAGTGAGACCTTGGTGGGCACGTAGCCCGCGTCGGGCGGGATGGTGACGATGCGCATCTTCAGGTCGGGGTGGGTCTTCTCGTACTGCTGGGCCGCGGGCATCCGGGTGTTGTCCACCCAGACCAGTAACTCGTCCTTTGCGTCGCCCGAACGGCCGCCGGCACCGCCACCGGTTCCTCCGCATCCGCAGAGCACCAGCGCCACGGCCGCGGCCAGGGAAGCCGCGCGCCATCTCTTCATGGGGGACCACCTTCTCACCGAGGAGCCTTCCTCCGGGAACGAAGATTGCGATAGTTTTCGCAAATCGCGATCGCCCCGGCAACGTAGGAGATTCATCCGATGACGTCAACGGTTCCGACAGGATCGAGCCAGGGAAGACGGCGCACACTCGCAGAAGTCGCCGATCAGGCGGGCGTATCGGTGTCAACGGTCTCCAAGGTGCTGCACAACAGATCGGATGTATCGGCCGAGACGCGAGCCAAGGTGCAGCGGCTGCTGGAGCAGCACGGCTATCTGGCGAAACACCGCCCTTCGGCCACCGCGGCTCCACCCGGCGGACTGATCGACTTCGTCATCAACGAGCTGGACAGCCCCTGGGCGGTCGAGCTGATCCGCGGCGCGGAGGACGTACTGCACGACGCGGGCATGGGACTGGTGGTCTCCGCCACCCACGGCCGGACGAGACGCGCGCGTCAGTGGCTGGACTCGCTGGCCACCCGCCCCACCCGCGGAGCGATTCTCGTGGTTCCCGAACTGACTCCGGAGCAGCACGACGAGCTGAGCCGGCTCGGTGTCCCCTACGCGCTGGTGATGCCGATCGACGAGCCCGCCCCCGGCACTCCGTGGGTGGGCGCGACCAACTGGCCCGGCGGACTGGCCGCGACCCGCCACCTCGTCGAGCTGGGCCACCGGCGCATCGCGATCATCAGCGGTCCGGAACGCCGGCTCACCTCGCGGGCGCGGGTCGACGGCTATCGCTCGGCGCTGGCGGAGGCCGCTCTGCCCTTCGACCCCGAGCTGGTCCGCTACGGCGACTTCGCTCACAGCCTCGCCCACCGGCACGCCCTGGAACTGCTCGCGCTGCCCGACCGCCCCACGGCGATCTTCGCCGGCAGCGACCACCAGGCCCTGGGCACCTACCGGGCCGCCGCGGAACTGGGTCTTCGCATCCCGGACGACGTCAGCGTGGTCGGCTTCGACGACCTGCCCTTCGCGGACTGGGTCACCCCACGCCTGACGACGGTCCGCACCCCCCTCGCCGACATGACCGCGCTCGCGGCCCGGATGGTCCTGCGGCTGCTGTCCGGGGAGCAGCCGGAGACGACCCGTGTGGAGGTGGCGACGGAACTGGTGGTACGGGAGAGCACCGCACACCGACCGTCGCCCTGACAGCCGTCAACTGCCGGAGGAGGAAGGCCCCTTGTCCGCACGGAGTGAGGGAGCGGTGATCCGCCCGTCCGGCAGACCGACGGCCCTTGGCCCCATACTGGCCCCGAACACGGACACACACGGACACGGACGAGGAGCACCGCCTGTGAGCAGCGACAACCGCACGGGGCCACCCCACTTCGGCAGCGAACGCGACATGCTGCGGGCCTTCCTCGACTACCACCGGGCGACTCTCGCCATGAAGTGCGAAGGGCTCACCGACGAGGAGCTGCGGCAGCAGTCGATGCCCCCGTCCACGCTCTCGCTGCTCGGTCTGGTGCGGCACATGGCGGAGGTGGAGCGCGCCTGGTTCCGCCGGGTGTTCGAGGACCACGACGCGCCCATGGTCTGGTCCGACCGGATCGACTTCCAGGCGGCGTACGACGCGAGCACGTCGACCAGGGCCGAGGCGTTCACGGCCTGGGAGGCGGAGGTGGCGAACTCCCGCCGGGTCGAGCGGGCGGCCGAGTCCCTGGATCAGGCCGGGTACCAGCCACGATGGGAGGAGAAGGTGTCGCTGCGGATGGTCATGATGCACGTCCTCCTGGAATACGGCCGCCACAACGGGCATGCGGACTTCCTGCGCGAGGGTGTCGACGGGGCCGTGGGCGCCTGAGCCCGCGGCCAGGCGGCCGCGTGCCCCCGCCCGGACGGCCGGGCCCCGTGGGCACCGTTTGCGGGCGAAGGCGGTCCGGTCCTCCACGCCTCGGGATCTGCGGGCCGCGCACAGCGCAGGGCACGGTTTCCCCCCGGGGCCGGGGCGCCCTGGGAAAACCTTCCGCGGTCCCGTCACATTCGCGTGCGCCCGTCCGTCAGTGCTGTGAAGCCGCCGACCAGGCGAACACGAGGAGAGCAGCCATGACGAACCCCTCCATCTCCCGGATGCCCGACCCGGGCCAGTTCGTGCCCGAGCTGAACGACATCAGCGCCGCCCTCTTCCGGGCCACCGGCAACCGCTCCGTACCGCGGGCGACCATGAGCCTCGTCCACCTGCGCGCCGGGCAGATCGTGGGCAACACGTACCTGACCATCCTGAACACGGGCTTCCTGCGCAAGGCCGGGGAGTCCGAGGAGCGCATCACCGCCGTCTCCTCCTGGCAGGACGCCCCGTACTTCACCGACGCCGAGCGCGCCGCCCTCGCCCTGGTGGAGGCCACGCTTCAGCCCGCCCCGCACGGCCGGGAACGCGTGCCGGACGAGCTGTACGCCGAGGTGGCCGAGCACTACGACGACAAGGCGTTGGCCACCCTCACCATCGCGATCGGCCAGATCAGCTTCTACGCCGCCCTCGCCGTCATCGGCAAGCCGCAGCCGGTCGCCTCCCTCGCGGACCGGCAGTGGGACTGATCCCCGGCAGACGTGGCCCGGATCTCAGGTCGGCCGTCGACAAGGCCGGCCTCGCCCTCACCGTCGACTGCCCTGCGCTGTCCCGGCCGGTCCACGTCGACCGGGACATGTGGGAGAAGGTGATCCTCAACCGAGGGCTGTCGGCGGGCGCGGACGACTACGCGGACGACTACCTCGTCAAACCCTTCTCCGGCCTCACGCGTCTCGTCACGGTCCGGCCGCCGCGGCCGGACGACGGCCCCGTCACGCCCTGAGTACGGCGGGGCGGTGCTCAGGGCGTGACGGGGCCGTCGGAGCACGACCGGAGCGTGAGCAGGGATCGGCTCTCGTCGACGCCTGCCCGCTCCTAGGCTTCACCCATGCGGCAATCAGAGATCATGCAACGAGTCGTCGGCATCCTCACCGAAGAGATCGAGATGCGGCGGCAGGTCCGCGAGAACCCGGACGCCAAGGCGGCGTTGACGGGCGCCATCTCCGCGCTGCTCGCCGAGACCCTCCCCGAGATCAAACTGCCCGCCGACGCGAGCGCCCAGGAGACGACGGCCCTCATCACGGAGGCACTGGGCCCGGCCATCATGACTCTCTCCCACTGCTTCTCCTACGCTTTCGCGCACCTGGCCGAGGTGCACGACGAAGGCCGCACCGACACCTCGTCCGCGGAGGTCCTGCGGTCCCTGTCCCTCCAGTTCGCACAGCGGGACGAGGGCTGAGGACCACGGGAGGCGCACATTTGTACTCCTGGGGGCCGAATGTCCCATGAGCGAATTTCCGCCAGTATGGTGAGCGGGCGGCAGGGCAGAAGGCACACCGGCGCCGGGGGGGTTCCGGAGATGCCGCCCCTTCGCCCGTCGCGGTTCCGGAACTTCGGGCGGCCACGCTGTTGTCGGGCTGCCCTATGTCACCAGGGGGCAGAACCATGCGGGTGCTCGCGCAGCGATACGAGCTGGTCGAGGCGGCCGGACGCGGTGGGATGGGCGAGGTCTGGCGGGCCACCGACCGGGAGTTGGGGCGTACCGTCGCAGTGAAGGTGTTACCCCCGGAGCTCACCCGGCACGAGGAGTTCCGTGTCCGGTTCCGCCGTGAGGCACGCATCGTGGCCTCCCTCAACCACCGCAACGTCGCCGTGCTGCACGACGTCGGCGAGGACACCACCGACGGCGAGACGACTCCGTTCCTGGTCATGGAGTTCATCGAGGGGCGCACGCTGACCGATGTGCTGGCCGACGGCCCGTTCACGGTCGAACGGGCCCTGGCGGTCGGCCGGGACATCGCCGACGCCCTCGCCCACAGTCATGCCCAGGGCCTCATCCACCGCGACATCAAGCCGTCCAACGTCATGCTGACGTCCGAAGGCGCCATCAAGGTCCTGGACTTCGGGATCGCGAAGGTCGTCGCCGAGACCACCACCCGCCTCACCGCGACGGGCATGACGGTGGGCACCCCCGCCTACCTCTCCCCCGAGCAGCTCACGGGCGAGCCGGTCGACGGCCGCTCCGACCAGTACTCCACGGGCTGCCTGCTGTACGAACTGCTGACCGGCCGCCCCCCGTTCGTCGGCGACTCCGCCTTCGCGGTGATGCACCAGCACATCAGCCAGGAACCGGTTGCCCCGTCCCGTCTGCGCCCGCAGATCCCGGCCGTGGTGGACGGCCTCGTCCTGCGGACCCTGGCCAAGGACCGCGAACAGCGGCCGGGCAGTGCGGCGGAACTGCGGGACGCTCTGTCGGCGACCCTGACCGTGCTGAGCGGGCCGGCGGTCGCGCCGGTCCCGGGGACCGCCGCCCCGGTTCCCGGCACGCCGCCCGCGCCCGTCGTGCCGCCCTCGCGTGCGAAGGCCGACTCGAAGACGGGTCCCGGGGACACGGCGCTGGCCCAGCAGGACACGCGTACCGCGCCCGCACCGCCCCGGCCCGCCGTCCCGCCTCCCGGCGGGCCGGTCGACCCGGCTCTCCCCGGCGCTGCGGACGGCGCCCGGGGACAGTCGGGCGACGCGCCGACGAGCGCCGACCCGTCGTCCGCGCCTCGCAAGCGGCGGTTCGGCCTGACCGCCGGCAGGGCCGTCGCCCTGCTGGGCATCGTCGTCTCCGGCGTGGTCAGTCTCGGCTACATGGACGTGTACGAGGACTCGTCCGACGCCTACGTCGGCGTGTGGATGGCCGCCGTCGTGCTCGGCCTCGCCCTGTTCCGGTGGCTGCCCCTGACCTCGGCCCTCCTCTGGTGGGGAGCAGGGGCCCTCGTCGTCGCGAGTGTCGCGATCGGCGGCGCGGCCGACGACTACGACTACAGCTCCGTCACGGAGAGCGACTTCGGCACCCTCTACTACTACGACACCGCCTACCAGGGCTACTACGAACTGCCGGTCGACTCCTCCGGCTATCACCTCTTCGAGAGCGACTACAGCGGCGGGTACTCTCCCGCGCAGGCCGAGGTGGACCACAGTTACACCGCGCACGACAGCATCGAGGTCTTCGCCACTCCCCTGCTCGCCCTCGCCGTGCTCTGTCTCGTCCGCGCGTTGAGCCGCCGGCATCTCTCGCCGCTCGCCGCGGCCTGCGGTGTCACCCTGGGCGGTGCGGGAGTCGGCTGGCTGGCGTTCGGTCCGGACGAGCAGACCGCGGTGTTCTCGGTGGCCTGGGCCGTGCTCGTCGTCGCCGCCGTCGTCCAGGAGATCCGCGCCCGCAGGAACCCCCCGCCGCGTGCCCGCCGCCGTCTGCGGTTCGTCACGGCGGAATAGCGGCGCCCGGTCGGTGGGACCGGGCGCCGCGTTCCCGGAGCGCAGGTGACCGGCCGGGCCTCCCCCGGCGGCCGTGACGCCCGCGGAACCCCGGTCGGCAGGTGGCGGCGGTCCCCGCGGCCGCTACTTCACGGAGCCCGCCATCACCCCCTGCACGAAGTGCCGCTGGAAGGCGAAGAACACGACCACCGGCACGATCAGCGACAGGAACGCGCCCGGCGCCAGCACGTCGATGTTGCTGCCGAACTGCCGTATCTGTGACTGGAGTTCCACCGTAAGGGGCTGTGAGGAGCTGTCGGCGAACAGGAGGGCGACCAGCATGTCGTTCCACACCCACAGGAACTGGAAGATGGCCAGGCTCGCCAGGGCGGGCCGCCCCACCGGCACCACGAGCCGGGTGAAGATACGCCACTCGCTGCCCCCGTCCATGCGGGCCGCCTCCAGCATCTCCCGCGGAATCTCGGCGAAGTAGTTCCGCAACAGGAAGATCGCGAACGGCAGTCCGTAGGAGACGTGGAAGAGGACGACACCGGGAATGGTGCCGAACAGCCCCAACTGGCCGAAGAGTTTGGCCACCGGCAGCAGACCGATCTGCACAGGTACCACGAGCAGCGCGACCACGAGCAGGAAGACGGCGTCACGGCCGGGGAAGTCGAGCCATGCGAAGGCGTATCCCGCCAGTGCGGCGATCACCACCACGAGAAGCGTCGTCGGCACCGAGATCAGCACGGTGTTCCAGAACGCCTGCGTCATCCCGGCGTTGCCGAGCAGCGCGGTGTAGTTGTCGAAGGACAGCTGCCGGGGACTGGTGAGCGCCGTCCACCAGCCGCCCTCGGCCGTGTCCCGCGCCGACCGCAGGGACGACACGAGCAGTCCGGCGAGCGGCGTGAGCCAGAGCAGCCCGACGACCACGAGGACGGCCTGCACCGCACTGTTGCCGAGACCGCGCCGCAGCGCACTGAGGTTCATCGCTGACTCCCTCGGAAGCGACGGACGTTGAAGACCATGGCGGGGATCACCAGCAGCAGGAGCAGCACGCCGAGGGCGCTGCCCAGCCCCTGGTCGTTGCCGCCGCCGAAGGACACCAGCCACATCTGGGTGGCCAGCACGGTGGCGTCCTCCTGCACCGGTCCGGGCGCGATGATGTAGACGAGGTCGAACACCTTCATCACGTTGATGACGAGGGTCACGAAGACCACCGTCAGCACGGGCGCGAGCAGCGGCACGGTGATCCTGCGGAACACCTGCCACTCGTTGGCGCCGTCCATCCGCGCCGCCTCGAGCGAGTCGCGCGGCAGCGTGGACAGGCCGGCGCCGATCAGCACCATCGCGAAGCCGGTCCAGATCCACAGGTAGGCGCCGATGATCGCCGGGGTGACCAGCGTCGGGCCGAGCCAGGAGATGCCGTCGTAGGGCGGGGCGAAGTTCGAGCCGGGAAGGGTGACGGTGTACGAGCCCCCTTCGAGGCCGGGGAGGCGAAAGGATCCGTCGGCCGCGGTGGTGGTGCTCGCGACGGTCTTCCCGTCGCGCACGGCGACGACCTCCATCTTCGGCAGTCCGCTCTCCCCGCGGTCCACCGCCCCCTGCTTCCCGCCGCCGCCCGGGGTGAAGTCCAGGTAGACCACGCCGCGCAGTTCGTCGGGGCCCGCTTCGCGGCCGGCCGCCCGGTAGGCGGGGCGCGCGCCCGCCGGGAGTTCCCCGGGCGGGACGCCGACCAGGCCGAGCACCAGTGTGTCGCCCGGTGACACGCCGGTGCCCGTCCGGTACGAGCCGTCGGCGCCGTGGACCAGGCCCTGACCGTCGCGAGCGCGGGCGGACGGGTACGAGGAAGTGTCCTGGAAGGCGTCGTGGACGCCGACGGCCGCCGCGTTCAGGACGCCCTTGTCGGGGTCCTCGTCGTAGGCGAGCCGGAAGATGATGCCCGCGGCCAGGAAGGAGACCGCCATGGGCATGAAGAGCAGCAGTTTGAACGCCGTGGCCCAGCGGACCTTCTCGACGAGCACGGCGAGGATCAGGCCAAGGCCGGTCAGCAGGGTCGGAGCGACGACGACCCAGACGGCGGTGTTGCGCACGGCGTTCAGGGTGGCCGGGTCGCGGAACATCTCGGTGTAGTTGTCGCCGCCCACGAACCGTGTACCGGAGGCGTCGAAGAAGCTGCGGCCGACCGAGAAGAGCACGGGGTAGACGACGAGCGCGCCCAGCAGGAGCAGCGCGGGGAGGACGAAGAGCAGGGCGACGGTCCTGCCCCGCCGCCGGGCACGCCGCTTGCGGGCGACGGTCGCGGCGGCCGGGGGCGGGGCCGTCTTCGTGAGCGTGGCGGTCATCGGCGGTCAGCCCTTGTAGGCCTTGGCCGCGGCGCTCTCCAGCTGTGCCGCGGTCGCCTTCGGGTCGGCGGGGTCGCGCAGGAAGTCCTGGAGGATCTTCCACTCGCCCGCGCCCTTGGTCCCGCCGAACGCGGCCGGGGCCTGGTCGGACATGTCGAAGCGGACGGTGTCCCCGGCCGCTATGAGCGACTTGGCGGTGGTCCGGGTGACGTCGTCGCCGTAGGAGGTGAGATCGAGCTTCCTGTTCGGCGAGAGGAAGCCGCCGGCCCCGGCCCACACGGCGGCGGCCTCCGGGGTGGCCAGGTACTCCAGGAGGGCCATGCCGGCCTTGGTGTTCTTGCCGTCCTTGAGGACGACGGCCGCGTCACCGCCGCTGACCACCGGGGCCTCGCCCGCGCCGACGGGCGGGAAGGGGAAGAAGTCGGCGTCCTCGCCGATCTTCCGGCCGAACTGGTCCTTGGCGACGCCCGCGACGAAATCGCCCTCGTAGACCATGCCCGCTTCGGGCTTCGGTCCGAAGACCTTCTCCACGGAACCGGGGAAGTCGGTGTTGAGGGCGCCCTTCTGGCCGCCCGCGAGGAGCTGCTTGTCCTTGAACAGGGTGCTGAGCGTGGTGAGGGCGTCGACCACGCTCCCGTCGGTCCACTTCAGTTCGTGGGCGGCGAGCGCGTCGTACTTCTCGGGCCCGGCCTGGGAGAGGTAGACGTTCTCGAACCAGTCGGTGAGGGTCCAGCCGTCCTGGCCCGCGACGGAGAAGGCGGCGAGGCCGGAGTCGGAGACGGCGTGCCCGGCCTTCAGCATCTCGTCGTAGGTCTTCGGCGGCTGGACGCCGGCCTGGTCGAGCGCGTCGGGGCTGTACCAGACCGTCGACTTGTGGGCGGCTTTGAAGTAGAGGCCGTAGAGGGTGCCCTTGACGCTGCCGTAGTTCTTCCAGACGGGTGCGTAGTTGGCCGCGACGGCCTTCTGGGTGGTCGGCGAGAGCGGCTCGAGCCAGCCCTTGCCGGCGAACTGCTGGAGCACGCCGACCTGCGGGACCATCACGACGTCGGGGGCGTTGCCGCCTTCGATCTTGCTGCCGACGACGGTGGAGACGTTGTCGCCGGTGGAGACGAACTGCGTCTTGGCGCCGGTCTTCTCGGTGAAGGCGTCCAGGACCTTCTGGAAGTTCTTCTGCTCGGTGCCGGACCAGACACCGGCCACGGAGACGCTCTGACCGCTCAGTGCCTGGTCACCGCCGCCCGCGGAGACGGGGCCACCGCCTCCGCAGGCGGTCGCGCCGAGTGCCAGGGCGAGGGTGGTGCAGCCGGTGAGCAGGGGGGTACGTCGTCGCATCATCGTTGATGTCCCTTCGGGAATGGGGAGTTACCGGGGTGGGGAGTTGACGGGCGGGAGTTGAGGGACCGGGAAGCCGAGTCGCTCAGGAATCGGTGTCGTCGCCGATCCACCAGGCGGCCGTGGAGCCGGGGAGCACTCCGGCCGGGCAGTGGCCGCTGGACAGCAGGGGGACGCCGCGGACGGGCGCGGGCGCGGGCGCCGTACCGAAGTTGACGGCGCAGACCAGGCCGTCGCCGCGGGCGAAGGCGAGCACGCCCGGCTGGGTGTCCAGCCAGCGCAGCGTGCCCTCGCCGAGCTGGGGCAGGGTGGCGCGCAGGTGGAGGCCGTCGCGGTACAGGTGCCAGAACGAACGGGTGTCGGCGAGGGCGCGGTCGGTGGCGTACTCGGCGAAGTACTCGGGCTGCGGCAGCCACGGTTTGGTGCCGTCGACGCCCGAGGTGAAGCCGAACGGTGAGGCCTGCCCGGACCACGGCAGCGGCACCCGGCAGCCGTCCCGGATCCGGGCGCGGCTGCCGGTGCGGCGGAAGATCGGGTCGGTGAGCACGTCGTCGGGAAGGTCGACGACCTCGGGCAGGCCCAGCTCCTCGCCCTGGTAGATGTACGCGGCGCCGGGCAGCGCGAGCAGGAGCAGGGCGGCGGCGCGGGCGCGGGCGGCCCCCAGGCCGCTGCCCTCCACGGCCGGCTCGCCGTAGCGGGTGACCGTGCGGACCTGGTCGTGGTTGTTGAGGACCCAGGTGACGGTCGACCCCGTGCCCGCGATGTCCTGCATGGCCTCGGTGATGACCTTGCGGAACGCGTCGGCGTCCCAGGAGGCGCTGAGCAGGTCGAAGAAGAAGGCCTGGTGCAGTTCGTCGGGGCGGACGTACATCGCGTGCTCGCGGGCCGTCGGGACCGAGACCTCGCCGACCAGGAGCCGTTCGCGGCCGTCGTGTGCGGTGTACTGCTCGCACACTGCGCGCCAGCGGCGCCACACGTCGTGCACCTCGGGCTGGTTCCAGGCGAGCGGGTTGACGGAGTCGCGGGTCCGGGCGTCCGCCTCGGGATCCGGTGAGTCGGGCAGTGCGGGGTGCTTGTAGAGGCCTGCGGCGACATCGATGCGGAAGCCGTCGACGCCCCGGTCCAGCCAGAACCGCAGGACCCGCTCGAAGTAGGCGCCGACCTCGGGGTCGCGCCAGTTCCAGTCGGGCTGTTCGGGCGTGAACATGTGCAGGTACCACTGGCCCGGGCGGCCGTCCGCCTCGGTCACCCGGCTCCAGGCCGGGCCGCCGAACATGGCATGCCAGTTGTTGGGCGGCTCCGTGCCGTCCGCCCCCCGCCCGTCGGCGAAGTGGAAGCGCGACCGGGCCGCGTCGCCCGGCGCCGAGGCCAGCGCTTCGCGGAACCACGGGTGCTCGCTGGAGCAGTGGTTGGGGACGATGTCGAGCAGCATCTTGACGCCCAGCCGCCGGGCGGCCGCCACCAGGCGGTCGAACTCGGCGAGGTCGCCGAAGAGCGGGTCGACGTCGCAGTAGTCGGCGACGTCGTAGCCGTGGTCGTGCTGCGGTGAGGGGTAGAAGGGGCTCAGCCAGATCCCGTCGACGCCGAGCTTCTTCAGGTACGGCAGTCCGGCGCGGACCCCGGCGAGATCGCCGACGCCGTCGCCGGTGCTGTCCAGGAAGCTGCGGACGTACACCTGGTAGATCACTGCCTCGCGCCACCATCGGTGCGTGCCGGAGTGCGTGTCGATGTGCTGGGAGCTCACCCGTTGGCCTGTCTGTGCGGGCTGACTGTTATGCATGCATGTTAGGTAGGCGTCTCACGGGGGTGTCAACGAACGGACAGCAGATATCTGCCAGGCCTGGCCGTAAAGAGGTGTTTACCAGGACAAAACGCACCCGGTTGATACGTCGACGTTACCTAACATGTAAGTAGGTGATCGCCGTCGGGATGAACGGCGTCGGCTGACGGAGGTCAGCCGCGGCGGGAGATGTCCGCCAGCTCCCGGGCCAGTCGGCGCACCGCCGCCTCGGGCGTCGAGTGCCCGGCCATCGCGTCGTGCACGACCGCCTGCACCACCATGCTGACCTGGTCGTACCGGGGGCTCTTGGGCCGCGGCTCGGCCGTCGCGATGCTCGCGCGCAGGGTCGGCAGATACGGGAACCGGCGCACCAGTTCCGGGTCCTCGTACAGATCCGCGCGTACCGGGGGCAGTGCCCCCTTGGTGAGCACCTGCCGCTGGACGCCCTCGCCGGTGAGGTACGCGATCAGGCGCGCGGCGGTGTCGGCATGCTCGGCATGACTGCTGACGGCGAGGTTGGAGCCGCCGAGCACACTGGTCCCGGGCCCGTCGCGGCCGGGCAGCGGGACGGCGCCGACCTTGCCGGCGACCGCCGACCCGTCGGCCGAGGCGCTGACGTACGCGTACGGCCAGTTGCGCAGGAAGAGCAGCCGTCCGTCCTGGAAGGCCTGCCGGGACTCCTCCTCCGTATAGGTCAGAGCCTCCTTCGGCACCCAGCCCTCGCGGACGCCGCGCGCGAGGAATCCGATGCCCTCCCGGGCGGCCGAGTCGACGGTGACGCGGTCGCCCTCGTCGCCGAGGATCGTGCCGCCCGCCGAGTACACGGCCTCGGCCGCGTTCACGGTGAGGCCCTCGTACGGCAGGAACTGGCCCGCGTAGCCGTCGAGGCCGTGCCTGGGCGCGACGGTCTTCGCGTCGCGCTCCAGTTCGGCCCAGGTGCGGGGCGGCGGAATGCCCTCGGCGGCGAGGACGTCCTTGCGGTAGAGGAGCAGCCCGGCGTTGGTGACGTACGGGACGGCGTACAGCCGGCCGTCGTACATCGCCGTGTCCACGACCGGCCCGAGGAAGCTGCCCAGCGGGAACCGGTCTCGCGGCAGCGGGCGGATCCAGCCGGCGGCGGCGAACTCCGAGGTCCAGGCGACGTCGATGTTCAGGACGTCGAAGCGGCTGCGGCCGCCGTCGCGCAGATCGGTGATCATCTGGGCGCGGGTCTCGTCCGCGGAGTCCGGCAGTTCGACCAGCGTGACCTTCTCGCCGGGGTGGGCGCGGTTCCAGCCCTGGAGCAGCGGGCCGAGGTAGCCGGTGAGGTCGCCCGCGGTGGCCAGGGTGAGCGGTCCGCGGCCAGGCGGCCCCACGGCCGCATGGGCGCCGGACGCTCCGTAACCGGCCAGCACGACAGCGAGGACGAGGAGACCCCTACCGGCGGCGCGTATCCACCGCATAGGTTCCTCCCTGTACACCGGCGCCGGGCACCCTCGCCCGGAGTCAGAGGCTATGTATACCCGTTAGGTATGGGCGATACTAGGGCCTGGAACACAATACGAGGCTGCGAGGAGGACAGCACGAGTGCGCCTGCCCCTCCTGGCCCTGCTGGCGCGCGGCCCGGCCCACGGCTACGAGCTCAAGCAGGACCTTGAGCGGCTGCTGGGCGCCGCGTACCCTCAGCCGAACATCGGCCAGATCTACGTGACTCTGAGCCGCCTCGAGAAGACGGGACTGATCGAGGGCGAGGAGGTCGAGCAGTCGAGTCGGCCCAACAAGAAGATCTACCACCTCACCGGGGCCGGGCAGGAAGCGCTGCGCGTCTGGTACGAGGAGACGTCGGACGAACCGCGGTTGCGTGACGAGTTCTTCATGAAGCTCGCGCTCGCCCCGCAGACCGGTCTCGCCGACCAGATCGCCCTGATCAACAAGCAACGACGCCACTACCTGAACACCATGCGCACCCTGTCGAAACTCGTCACGGGCGAGCACCGGGACAACCGGACGGCCCGGCTGCTCGTCGAGGGCGCCATGCTGCACCTGCAGGCCGACCTCGACTGGTTGGAGCGCTGCCAGGAGGAACTGGAGGAGCCGCAGTGAAAGACGCCAACGCTCCTGCGCTGCGGGCCGAGAAGCTCGTGAAGACCCACCACGGCGAGGGGGCGCCGGCCCGTGCCGTGCGCGGCGTGGACCTGTGCGTGCGGCAGGGCGAGTTCGTGGCCGTCACCGGTCCGTCCGGCGCCGGGAAGTCCACGCTGCTGCATCTGCTGGGCGGCCTCCAGCGGCCGGACAGCGGCAGCATCTGGCTGGACGACGTGTGCACCGACGGCTACAGCGAAGCGCAGTGGGCCGTGGCGCGCCGGCGCCGTATCGGCGTCGTCTTCCAGTTCTTCAACCTCGTCTCCAACCTCTCCGTCGCCGACAACGTGGAACTGCCCGCGCTGCTGGCCGGGGTCTCCCCCAGGCGGGCACGGGCGGAGCGGGAGGAACTGCTGGCCGAACTCGGCCTGGCCGGCAAGGAACGGAGCATGCCGGGCGAGCTGTCCGGCGGCGAGCAGCAGCGGGTGGCACTGGCCAGGGCCCTGGTGAACCATCCTCCGCTGCTGCTCGCGGACGAGCCCGCGGGCAGCCTGGACAGCAAGGGCACCCGTGAGGTGACCCGGCTGCTGTCCCGTTTCCATCAGCGTGGCCAGACCATCCTCCTGGTCACGCATGACGCCCGCATGGCGAGCACCGCGGACCGGGTGATCAGCTTCTTCGACGGCCGGATCGCCGACGACGCGGAACTGGACGGCACCCCGTCGCCCGGCAGGGGGATGCCCGCGGTGCTCGAGCTGAAGGACTGACCTGTGCGAGCCACGTTGCGCTGGGCGCACTCGGACCTGCGGACACATCGCGGCGAGGCGCTGTTCCTGGTGCTGGCCACCGTCGGCGTCGTCGCCTCCCTGCTGCTGGCCACGGCCCTCTTCGGGTATGCGACGAACCCCTGGGAACGTGTCTTCACACAGTCCCGGGGCGCACACGTGTGGCTCCACACCGGTCCCTCGGCGCAGGCGGGCAAGGTCGCCGCACTGGACGGCGTCGAGTCCGTCGCGGGCCCCTACCCCACCGCTTCCACCACGGTCGCCTCCCGCGGCGCCCGCGCCTTCGTCGAGCTGCGCGGCACCGCCGCCCGGCCCGCCGTCGGACGCCCCCTGCTCGTCTCCGGCGGCTGGCTCGATGCGGCGGCGCCCGACGGCGTGGTGCTGGAGAGCAGCCTCGCCCGGGCGCTGCTGGCCGAGCCCGGGGACGTGCTCACCCTGCCCGGCGGCGGCACCCCGCTGACCGTGCTCGGCGTCGCCGACAGCCCTGAGCCGCGCTTCCGGCCGGGCGAGCAGCCGGGCCTCGTCTGGGCACTGCCGGCCGCCGTGCCGCGGGCCCGCGCCGACGGCGGTCAGGTGATCGGGCTTCGCCTGACGGATCCCGGTGACACCGACTACGCCGTGCAGCGCGCGGTCACCGTGCTCGGCGCCGGCGCCGTGCGGGAGGTCTCCACCTGGCAGCAGGCGCGGGCCGAGGCGCAGGGCGAGGACCGGCTGCTCGGACAGATACTGGGCCTGTTCGGCCTCGGCGCGCTCGCCGCCGCCGGACTCGCCGTGCACGGCGCGATCGGCACCCGCATCCGTGGTCATCTGCGGGACATCTCGATCCTCAAGGCGATCGGTTTCACACCGGGCCAGGTCATGCGTGTCTTCCTGCTTCAGCACCTCGCGTACGCGCTGCTCGGCGCCGTGGCCGCCGCGACGTTCACCCAGGTGCTGGGCAGCCGGCTGCCGGGCCGCCTGGGAGACGCGGTCGGGGTGTGGCAGGGGCTGCCGGGACACGCGGCGACCCTGGTCGGGATACCGGTGGGGGTGGTGCTGTTCATCGGCGCGACCACGGGGCTGGCGGCCTGGCGGGCGGGGCGGGTGCCTCCCGTCCCGGTGCCGCGGACCGCCGCCCCCGCCGGCGGACGGCTGTCGGGCGCGGCCCGGCGCGCTCTCGGTCTGCGGCTGCCGCCCGCGCTGGTCCTCGGCTGGCACCGGACCTTCAGCCGCCGCCCCCGCTCGCTCGCGACGATCGCCCGCCTCGCGCTGCCGCTGACGCTGATCGTGGTGGCGATGAGCGCGTGGACGACCATCGAACGCTTCCACAGCACACCGCAGGAGATGGGGCTTGCGGCCGCGCTCACCGTCCGCGCCGACGACGGACTGAGCGACGCCGCGACCCGGGCGCTGCTGACGCGCAGTCCCGAGGTCGCCGCCGCCTATCCGGGCGTCGAGGTGGCGGCCCTGGTCCCGGGCCAGACGGCGACGATCGCCCTGCGCGGCCTCGGCACCCGAGAGGACCCCTACCCCTACACGCTGGCCGAGGGCCGGCCCGCCCACGGTCCCGACGAGGCGGTGGCCGGACAGGGGCTGCTGGACCTCCTGGACGTCCGGGTCGGCGACTGGGTGCGTACGACGGTGAGCGGCCGGCCCCAGATCCTCCACGTCGTGGGCCGCAGCATCGAGCCCGAGAACGCCGGCCGGGTCATCTCCACCTCGCTCGACACCCTGCGCGAGAACGACCCCGAACTGCGGTCGACGCTGTACCAGGTCCGGCTGCGGGACGGCGCGGATCCGCAGCGCGTCGCCGCCGAACTGACCGCCGCGGCCGGTCCCGGGCAGCTGGACGTGCACATCGTGACGAACCCCGCCGACGGCCTGTCGCCCCTGCGCAGTGTGGTCGTGGGCCTGCTCGGCGTGCTCGCGCTGATCGGGCTCGTCGACCTGCTGACCGCCATCGGCGGCGCCGTGCGCGAGAGCGAACGGGATCTGCTCGCCTTCAAGGCGATCGGTCTGTCCCCACGGCAGATCACCGGGATCACCGTCACGGCCACCGGGTGCACGGTACTGGCCGCGGTCACCGTCGCCCTGGCCCTGGGCCTGCCGCTCTCCCTGTGGCTGATCGACGCCCAGGGCCGCTCGAGCGGCATCGGAGCCGGCATCGCCCACCGGCCGTCCCTTGTCGCCCTGTCCTCCTTCGGCGCGGCGGCGTTGCTGGGCGCCCTGGCGCTCGCGGCCCTGCCCGCGACCCGTGCCGCCCGGCGCCGGCTCGCGGACACGCTCAGTGCGGTGGCGTAGCCCGTCGTTTCGCAAGACTCCCTCGCGGCCGCCTTGGACCTGCGGTTTCGGGGCAGACGGAACACGAAGGCGGCTGGTCGGCCAAAGGAAGGACAACAGTGGCGAAGGACTCATCGCTGAGGGCTGTCGGGTGGGCGCGTTCGCTGCCGGTGAGCAGCGGAGTGAAGGCCGCCCGGGACTGGACCCGCGAACATCTGGCGACGCTCAGCTGGGCGCAACGGGACCCGGACCTCGTCGACGCGGTGCTCCTCGCCGTGTCCGAGCTGGTCACCAACGCCCACGTGCACGCCCACAGCGCGGCGCAGCTGATCCTCACCTGGGACGAGGAGTGCCTGCACGTGACCGTGCACGACACCTCGCCCCAGCTCCCCGAGCAGCGCGACCCCGGCAACGCGGCCCAGGGCGGGCGCGGTCTGCTGCTGGTCGATGCGCTCGCCGACCGCTGGGAGGCCTATCGCTGCCCGCGCGGCAAGAAGGTGACCGTCTGCTTCCAGGCGGGCGCCGACCCGGGCCCGGCGCACGCGGAGAAGTGAGCACGACCTCGAGCGTCCGGGGCGGCCCGTACAGTTGAAAGCGCGGATTCATCCGTTGCGGCATGTTCAGTTCTGCTTCGACCCGACCGGAACCCTCATGCGCCACCCGCCCACCGCCTCGGACGGTGACTGCGACGCCCTGTTGGGACTCGACGCCCTGGGCCCCGGCCCCGTCACCCCGAGCACTGGGTCCGTTTCTCGGTGATGCCCCCGGAGGACCCCCGGCTGCTGGACGTGCGCACCTCACCGGTCGCCGAGCGGATCGCCGCGGCGGCCGACTTCCTGGACGCGGGCTACGAGGCGCACTTCAACCTCTCCCCCGTGGTCGTACGCCCCGGCTGGGAGGAGGCCTGGGCGGAACTCCTCGATCAGCTGGACGGCGTCCTGCCCGACCGGGTCAAGCGGCAGGCCGACGCCGAGGTGATCATGCTGACGCACAACCAGGAGCTGCACGAGGTCAACCTCGGCTGGCACCCCCGTGCCGAGGACGTCCTGTGGCGGCCGGACCTCCAGGAGACCAAACGCTCCGAGAACGGCGCGCTGAACGTCCGTTACGCCAGCCCCGCCAAGGGGCGTGCGGTGGGGCGGCTTCGTGCGCTGGTCGCCGCCCGGGCTCCGTGGCTGCGCATCCGGTACGCGTTCTGACGCGCCTCGGGCGTCCGAGGTCCTCGGCCTCGGCGGTCGTCCCGGTGGGCGCGTTCCTCGACCGCAGCGGTCGTCCCGGTCGGCGCGGCGGCTGTTCCGCCCGGCGTCGCCGGGTGCCTGGCCGGCCCACCCGGCTCGTGCCGGGCGCGCTCGTGCTCGGCGTCCGCGGAACCGGACGGCGGCCTGCCGAGTGCGCTCTCACCGGGGTGCGGGACCCGGGGCGTCCCCGGCGGGTCGGACAGACGTGCGGACCAGCGGTGTGGTTGTTGCCGTGCGTCGAGGCGGCGGCCTCCGTACTGATCCTGCGTCCCGCGGCCCGTGCGCGCTCGGCTCCGCACTCGGCGTTCATCGTGAGTGGATGAGGAGCAACGCGACGTCGTCGCTGCGCAGCGCGGACCGGCGGACGTCGTCGACCAGGCTGTCGGCGAGGGCCTCCATGTTGGGGGTACGGATCCGGGCCAGTTGGTCGGCGAGGCTCTGGATGGCGTCCCCGATGCCGACACCGGGCGCCTCGACGAGTCCGTCGGTGTACAGCGCGAGCACGGTGCCGGGTGGCAGGGCGATCTCGGTGGTGGGGTACTCGGCCGCGCGGTCGATGCCGAGCAGGAGACCGGGCTCGAGGTGGAGAACTTCCGTGTGGCCGTCCGGGTGGCGCAGGATCGGCGGCGGGTGCCCGGCGGTGGCCAGACAGGCGTGGTGACGGGCCACGTCGATGTCGATGTAGGTGCAGCTGGTGAACAGGCCGGGGTCGAGGTCGGCGAGCAGGCGGTTGGTGCGGGCGAGGACCTCGCCGGGAGAGGCGCCCGCGCCGGCGTGGACGGCGGTACGGACCTGCCCCATGAGCGTGGCGGCCTGCACGTTGTGGCCCTGGACGTCGCCGATGGCCGCGGCGGCGTTCGTCTCGTCGAGGCGGATGAAATCGTAGAAGTCGCCTCCGATGCCCGTGCCGTGGCCGGCCGGGAGATAGCGGGCGGCGACCTCCAGTCCGGGGACGTCCGGCAGGGTGCGGGGCAGCAGGCCGGCCTGGAGGTTGCGGGCGAGCTGGTGTTGGGCGTCGTAGAGGTGGGCGCGGTCCAGAGCCTGGGCGATCAGTCCGGCGAGGGCGGTCAGGACCGCGCGTTCCTGTGGGGGGAAGGGATGGGGCCGGTCGTAGGCGAGGACCAGGGAGCCGACCGGGCGGCCGGTGGTGATCAGCGGGAGGAACGCCCACGCGGCCATACCTCCTTGGAGGACGGCCGTGCGATGTTCCCGTTCCAGCTCCGCCAAGCTGCCGAAGAAACAGGGGATCCCGCTGGTCAGCACGCGTACCGAGGGCGTGTCGGACGTCAGCGGGATGGCGTCGAGGCGGTCCATGAGGTCGGCGGGGTAGCCGCGGTGGCCGATGATCCCGAGTCGCCCGTCCTGCGCGGTCATCAGGGCGAGGGCCCGGGCGCCGAAGGCCGCCAGGATCTGGTCGGCGACCCTGTCCACCACGTCGGACACGCCGACGGCCTCGGTGAGGGCGACCGCGAGGTGCGTCAGGGCGTAGAGGGCGGTGGCGCGGCCCGGTTCGGCGGGCGGCGCCGGGGCGACCAGCAGCGGAGGGTCCGGCGGGTGGGCTGCCAGGGCACGGACGATGCGCACGCTGATGCCGGTGGCGTCCGGATACAGGTGGAAGGACAGCCAGTGGTCCGGCGGGCGCAGCGTGGTGAAGGAGGTGGGCCGGCGGCTGAGGGCCGCGGACCGGTAGCGGTCTTCGGCGACGGGAGTGTCCAGCCACGGCAGCGCCTCCCACGGCCGTGCTCCCAGCAGGTCGGAGACGCCGACGCCGAGGAGGCGTGCCGCCGCGGTGGTGATGAAGACGATCCGGCCGTCCACGTCCAGCGAGCAGCAGCCGTCGGGAAGGCGCTCGGCGAAGTCGACCGCGGCCTGTGCCTCGTGCTGCCCGGCGGCGCGGGTCCGCGGTGGGGGCAGTAGGTACGGCTCGGGCCCGGCCAGCATGCGGTGGCCCGCGTCGGCGGCCTCCCGGAGGATCTCGCCGAGACGGTCGCAGACGCCCCGCAACTCCTCGCGTTCCCCCGGGCTCAGCGTCGGGGGGTGCGAAGCGGGCCAGTGCACCACCAGGCCGCCCCACACGGTCGGGCCGCTCGTGATCGGGGCGGCGGCCAGAGCGAAGGCGTGGGGCAGGACGAGCGCCATCTTCGGGTAGCGGCGCGCCCACTCCTCTTCGCTGCCGATCCACACCAGACGGCGCTCCCGTACGGCGTCGGCGACCGGGGTCGCGGCCTCCAGCGTCACCCGCGCCCACGGAACGGCGATCCGCCACGACACCCCGCTCAGCAGCGCCAGTTGCAGGGCGGGCTCGTCGGGCGCCAGCAGATACACCCCGCTGACGATGGCGCCGCTGTCCCGCGCGAACCCGAGCAGAACCGATTCGAGTGCCTGCGGGCCGAAGTCCGCAGAATGATCGGTGGACGCGGCCTCGGACACGCGCTCACCTTCCTCCGCAAGTGGCGGGCGGTGATCCCGCGGCCATGCCGATCCGCGGACGGCCGACGCCGGTCGACCGGCCTGCCGACGCCGCCGCCCGGACCGTCCGCCCGGGCGGTACGGGCCCCTGCCCCGCCGCGGCAGAGGGGCGGCCTCCGCGGATCCGCCAGGTGTGCTCCGGCCGGCACCGCCGAACGCGCCGAGCCGCCTGCCGGTGTGTCCGGCGGCGGCGACGGCACGGACCGCTGGACGGGGAGGGAGACGGCGCTGCGCTTCCCCGGCACCGATCATCGTCCATACTCGGACAATACGCCCACCGCCCGTCACTTGATGCGGCAAGGACGGGCCCGTCATCGGCCCGGTCACCGGGCCGGCGGGCCCCAGCGACGCTTCCTCGCCGACGAGTCACGGTCGACAGGGTCAGCGCCGCCGTCGAATCGGCTTGCTGAAGACGGTCCGGCGTGACTACGGGTGATCGGGGCGCTGTGAGGGAGGCGTACCGCCGCCCTCGCCGCCGCCCTTGTCACCGCGGTCGGTCCCGTGGGCACAGGTCTCACCGCCGGAGTCCTGGGACGCCTTGAGCTCACGGCTGTCCTGCGGGGTGCTCGCGCCCTTGTCGCTGCGCCGAAGCTCTGGCTGCTGGGGGTTCGACACGTCGTTTCGTCCTCCCTTTCTCACCACTGGTCGGCAAACTGCCGTCCGTCCCGTGCGATGGCGCGAGTAGCCAGCGGTCCGCGCAGTCAAACGTCCCGAACCACAATGAACCGCCCGTTCAGGGGGGCCGCGGGGGGCTCGCCCGCGGAACCGGTTCGTCTCCGACCCTCTTCGGCGTGGTTCACTCCCCTGGCCCGGGCTTCGCCAGCTCCGCGTTGAACTGGGCGCCGATGAGCAGCGAGAGGTTGGACAGCCACAGCCAGACCAGGAAGACCACGACGCCTGCCAGGGAACCGTACAGACGGTCGTAGGTGCTGACATGCGAGGTGTAGACGGCGAACCCGAGCGACACGATCAGCAGGAGCACCACCGCCAGCGTGCCGCCGGGGGCCATCCTCCCCACACGGCGTGAGGGCGCGGGCCCCGACCGGTACAGGACGAGCACCAGGGCGACCGCGACCACGGCCACGACCGGCCATCGCAGGGCGTCCCAGGTGGTCTGGGGCGCGGTACCCATGTTCAGCGCCTGACCGAGGCGCCGGGCCAGGCTGCCACTGAGCAACAGCGCGAGGGTCGACGTCAGAAGCAGCGAGATCAGGACGAGTGCCGTGCCGATGATGCGCGGAGCGGTACGCCAGACCGGCCGGTCCGCGCTGATCCGGTGCATGGCGTACAGCGCCCGGCGGAAAACGCTCAGATAGCTGCATCCCGACCACAGGGCTCCCGTCCCCCCGACGAAGATCAGCGTCCACGCCGCCGACGACTGCGTGGCCATCTCCCGCAGGGTGCTGCGCAGCAGAGCGCGGGACGCGGCCGGGGCGGCCTGCGCCATGCGGTCGATGACCTGCGGCTCGGCCGTGGGCATCGTCAGTCCCAGGATCGAGAGGACCACCAGCAGCACCGGGAACAGGGCCAGGACCGCGTAGTAGGTCAGGGCGGCGGCCCAGTCCGTGACGTCGTCGTTCCAGACGGACACCGGCGTCCGGCGCAGCGCCGCCCGCCACCGGACCGTGTGCCCGTCTGCATCATCCACGGCGGGGATGCTCTCACCCTCTTTCCTCGGACCGACCGTCCAGCCCTTCGGAGCGCACCACCCGGCGGGTCGGGTCCCGGATACCCCGCGACGCGCCGCCTAGACGGGTGGTGCCACGAGTCCGTGACGCCTGGCATCGCACGGGTGAACAGGGCACTCGTCACGGCACCCTGCCGGGCGCCTGCCGGAGTCAGGGGCGTGGGTGGGGCGCGGGCCGGCCGAGGTGCCCGGCGTCGGTGACCGCAGTGGTGGAGGGGTGGGTGTGCGCGGCTCGCAGGAGGCTTGCGGCGCCTCGGACCGCCGCTGTGTGGGGGGCGGGGACGGGCCGGACGGGGGCGTGCAGCCGGTCGGTGAGCCGGTGGGCGATGTCGGGCCGTAGCGCGCCCCCGCCGGCGAGGAGTGCGCCCCGGCGGAGGGCGTCGCGCGTCCGGTGGGTGTGGTCCTGCTCCAGCATGGCGGTCACCATGGCGGCGACCGCTTCGGTGATCCGTGTGGGCGGGGCGAGGCTGTCCAGGTCGCCGGTGCCCAGGGCGGTGTGGCGGGCGTCGGTCACCGCGCCGTCGACGAGGAGCGTGACCTCGGTGAGGTGGGCGCCGATGTCCACGACCAGCAGGGGACGGGTCAGGTCGGCGTCCTCGGCGACGGCCACGGCGCGGGCGGCGGGAATGGTCAGGACCGTGCGCGGGCGCAGGGTCTCGACCGCGGCGCGGGCCGCGGTCCGGTAGGCGGTTCCGCCCAGGGCGGGCGTGGTCAGGATGAGCAGGGGACGACCGGGGCGGGGCAGGCGGTGACCGAGCAGCCGGCCCAGCATCCGGGCTGTTCCGGGGATGTCGACGATGGCGCCGCGCTGGACGGGGTAGGTGGCGCCGTCGCCCGGGAACGTGACCGTGGGTACGTCGAGGATCGTGCGCCGCCCGGACATCCAGGCCCGGGTACGGGCGCTGCCCAGATCGAGGGCGATGCCGGAGCACTGCCGGCACCAGGGCCACGAGCGGTGCCGAGCGGTCAGGGGGCCGTGCCCGGGTGAGGTGGTCATCGTCCGGCCTCCCTGACGTGCTGGCAGCGGCCGCAGTAGCGGGCCTGCGGCACGATCATCAGCCGGTCGCGCTCGACGGGCCGGCGGCACAGGTGACAGGTGCCGTAGCTGCCCCGGTCCATGCGGGCGAGGGCGGCTTCCACGTCGGTGAGGACCATGCGGGCGGAGGCGGCGAGCTTGACGCGGACCTCGATCTGGGAGGCGGCGCGGTCGAGAAGCGCGTCGGTGCGGGTCGTGGCGGCGGCTGACAGCTGCTGGAGTTGTTCCCGGCGGAACAGGAGCTGTTCGTGCAGGTTTTCGCGCAGTGCGGCGAAGTCGTCGATCGACAGGGTCGTGGTGCGGTCGTCGATGATCTGGTGGTTCACCGGTTCACCCCCTGGGCAGGGCGGAAGAGGAAGGACGGACGGGTGCTCGTCAGGTGGCGTCGCGCTGGCACGGGACGCAGAACGGCGTGTGAGGAAGGATCTCCAGGCGCTCGACCGGGATGGGTTCGGAGCAGGCGCGGCAGAGGCCGTAGGTGCCGTCCTGGACGCGGGCGACGGCGGCCTCCACTTCGGTGAGGACTCGTCGGACGGTGTCCTTGTGGGTGGACGCCATCTGTTCCCCGCCGGCCGGCGCGGCCTCGCCGATGGCCCGCAGCTGCACCAGGCGGGAGGCGCGTTCGTGTTCGAGGCGCTGGAGGGCCTCGTGTGCCGTCAGCCGCTCACGGCGGGCTTCGGTCCGGGGTGTGTCGAGTGACATGCGGTTCCTGCTTTCCCTACGGAGGTGGGTGGCGCCGGGCGGGGAGTCGCAGCAGTGAGGCGGCGGTGACTCCCCGGTGGCGGTTCGTGCTTCCACCGTGGCGGTGATGGCGGAGGGAAACCATCGGGCGCGATACCCATTTCCGGCAGGTCCCGGGGTTCGTCGCGGCGTGGGCGCGCCGGGTCCGGAAATGGGCATTGGCCCCCATCGACGGCGGGTCCGGGAGCGGGCAGCCTGGAAGCCGGGACCGGTGACCACAGCTCACCTTCGGGGTGTGCGGTGACGGTCCGTGAGCGGCGAAGCCGACCTACATGGAGAAAGGCGTCATCCCGGTGTCCCTGTTCTGGCGGATCTTCGCCCTCAACGCGGTGGTGCTGGGCAGCGCGACCGCGCTGCTGCTGTGGGCTCCGGTGACCGTTTCCGTGCCGGTGGTGCTGACCGAGGCGGTCATCCTCGTGGCCGGTCTGGTCGTCATGCTGGTGGCCAACGCGGCCCTGCTGCGGGTCGGCCTGGCTCCGCTCGACCGGCTCACCCGGCTGATGGCCACCGTGGATCTGCTGCGCCCGGGGCAGCGGCTGCCGGAAGGGGGCCGCGGCGAGACCGCGGAACTGATCCGCACCTTCAACGCCATGCTCGAGCGGCTGGAGCACGAACGCGCCTCCAGCAGTGCCCGCGTCCTCCTCGCCCAGGAAGCGGAGCGGCGCCGCATCGCCCAGGAACTGCACGACGAGGTGGGCCAGAGCATGACCGCGATCCTGCTTGCGCTGGAGCGGGCCGCCGACGACGCGGACGAGCCGCTGCGCGGCGAACTGCGGCAGGTACAGGAGATCACCCGGGGCAGCCTGGACGAAGTGCGCCGGCTGGCGCGTCGGCTCCGGCCGGGCGTGCTGGAGGACCTCGGTCTGATCAGTGCCCTGACCTCGCTGACCACAGAGTTCTCCACCCATGCGGGACTGCGCGTGGTGCGCCGCTTCGACACCTCCGTGCCCGTGCTGGACCAGCAGACGGAACTCGTGCTGTACCGCGTCGCACAGGAGGCCCTGACGAACGCGGCCCGTCATGCCGACGCCGGCCAGGTCGAGGTGAGCCTGCGCCGCACGGGCGAGGCCGTGGTACTGGCCGTGGTCGACGACGGCCGCGGAACCGCGGTCGCCCGTGAAGGGGCGGGGATCCGCGGCATGCGCGAGCGGGCCCTGCTGCTCGGGGCCACGCTCGACATCACCTCCCAGTCACAGGCCGGTACGCAGGTCCGGCTGACCGTGCCCCTCCTCAGGAAGCAGCCATGACCACGCCCGACACACCCGTCATCCGCATCCTTCTCGCCGACGACCACGCGCTGGTACGCCGGGGGGTGCGGCTCATCCTCGACCGGGAGCCGGACCTCCAGGTCGTCGCCGAGGCCGGGGACGGCGCGCAGGCCGTGGACCTGGCCCGCACCCATGAGGTCGACCTGGCGGTGCTGGACATCGCCATGCCCAGGATGACCGGCCTCCAGGCCACCCGCGAACTCGTCGCGCTCAGGCCGGAGGTGCGGGTGCTGATGCTGACGATGCACGACAACGAGCAGTACTTCTTCCAGGCGCTGAAGGCCGGGGCCAGCGGATATGTGCTGAAGTCCGTGGCGGACCGGGACCTGGTGGCCGCCTGCCGGGCCGCCGTGCGCGACGAGCCCTTCCTGTATCCGGGCGCGGTGACCGCGCTCGTCCGCAACTACCTGGACCGGGTCCGGCACGGTGAGGAGCCGCCCGCCCAGGTGCTGACGGCACGGGAGGAGGAGGTCCTCAAGCTGGTGGCCGAGGGGCACTCCTCCAAGGAGATCGCCGAACTGCTGTTCATCAGCATCAAGACGGTCCACCGGCACCGAGCGAACCTCCTGCACAAGCTCGGCATGCGGGACCGGCTGGAACTGACCCGCTACGCGATCCGGGCCGGCCTCGTCGAAGCCTGACCCGCAGCCCGCCCTCAGGACGATCCGGCCGCTCACTCCCGGCCGGGCTCCTCAACTCCCTGCCTCTCCCGGCAGACCGCCACCGCACGCGAACAGGACGGTCATGGCAGGCTGCACACACGCCGTCGCGCGCCCGGACGCCCTGCGGCGGGCATCGGTGCCGGCCGTACTGCTCGCCGTCCTCGCCGTCGTCGTCCTGCTCGGCCTGTCGGCATCCGTCGGTCAAGACCCTCGTCCACCGGTCGCTGCGACAACGGCCCCCCAGACCACGTCGGCGCACAGCGGGGCTTACGCAGGGGACGCGGATCCCGCTCCGTCCGCTGCGACCCGCGGTCATCGGGACGCCACCGGTGAGCGTCACGCTCCCCCGGTCCCCGCCCCCGACGCGTCCGCTCTCCCAGCGGTCGGCCCGCCCCTGCTCCGGCTCCCGCGTCCCGCGCTGACGGCCGCAGGACCGCCCGGGCCAGGGCGCCCGGCACTCCCTCACGGGGTGCGGGCGCCCCCCTCGTCCTCCGGCACCTGAATCTCGTCCCCTTCTTCTTCCTCGCCCGCGGTCACGCCCCTGGCCGCGGGCTGCCTGCCGGAGGCCCGCCGTGAAACGATCCCCGCACATCAGAGGGCTGATCGCCCTTGCCGCCGTGTTGCTGTCCCTGTACGTCGCGCTCACCGTGCCCGTCCACCTCGGGCTCGATCTGCGGGGCGGCACCCAGATCGTGCTGGAGACCCGTCCGGCCTCGGCCGCCGACGCCGGTACGCAGGCCACGGAGCGGACCGTCGAGGTGCTGCGCGGCCGTATCGACGCCCTCGGTGTCGCCGAGCCCACGATCGCCCGCTCCGGCAGCGACCGGATCGTCGTCGAGCTGCCCGGCGTACAGGATCCGCGGAAGGCGGCCGACCTGCTCGGCCGCACCGCCCGGCTCTCCTTCCACCAGGTACTCGGCACGGCGGCCGGCGCTGACGAGGTCCCGGATCCGCAGTCCGAAGGGCCCCGCGAGCAGGTCATGGCCGACGAGTCGGGCCGGCTCCTGCGCCTGCGGGCGGCCTCACTGACCGGGAGGGACGTCGAGGAGGCAGCCGCCCGATTCGACCAGCAGGGCGGTGCGGGGTGGCATGTCACCGTCGACTTCGAGGGATCAGGCGGACAGGGCTGGGCCCGCCTGACCGGCGAGGCCGCCTGCCGTCCGGCCGGGGATCCGGCCCGCCGGGTCGCCATCGTCCTGGACGGCAAGATCATCTCGTCGCCGCAGGTCGACCCCTCGGTGGCGTGCCGGTCCGGCATCGGCGGCGGTTCGACGCAGATCACCGGATCCTTCGACGACGGCGAGGCGAAGGAACTGGCCCTGCTCATCAACGGCGGCGCTCTGCCCGTGCCGGTCGAGACCGTCGAGCAGCGCACCGTCGGACCCACCCTGGGCGCGCAGGCCATCGCGGCCAGTGCCTGGGCGGCCGTCGTCGGCACCGCGACGACCTCGCTGTTCATCATCGCCGTCTACCGGATCATGGGAGCCCTGGCCACCGTTGCCCTGGCCTGTTACGGCCTCGTCTCCTACGCGGCCCTGGCCGCCCTCGGCGCCACCCTCACCCTGCCCGGCCTCGCCGGGTTCGTCCTGGCCATCGGCATGGCGGTCGACGCCAACGTCCTCGTCTTCGAACGCGCCCGCGAGGAGTACGCCTCGCGCCGACGCCCCACCCCGCGCTCGTCACTGACCGCCGGATTCCGCAGGGCCCTCAGCGCGATCGCCGACTCCAACATCACCACCCTGATAGCCGCCGCCCTGCTGTTCCTCCTCGCCTCCGGACCGGTACGCGGGTTCGGGGTCACACTGGGCATCGGCGTCCTGGCCTCCATGCTCAGCGCCCTGGTCATCACCCGCGCCCTCGCCGACTACGCCGTCGCCGTCCCCGGCCTGCGCCGCCGCCCCCACCTGACCGGCATCGCCCACACCGGCGCCCTTCGCGCCCGTCTCGCCCGCACGAACCCGGATCTGATGCGCCGTCCGCGCCGGTGGCTGGCCGTCTCGGCCGCCGCCCTCGTCCTGGCGGCCTCCGGAATCGCCGTGCGCGGCCTCGACTTCGGCGTCGAGTTCACCGGTGGCCGCCTCATCGAATACACCACCACGGCCGCACCCGTCGACCCCGACCGGACGCGTACCGCACTCGCCGAGGCCGGATTCCCGCGCGCCGTCGTCCAGACCTCCGGCGAGAACCGGTTCACCGTACGCACCCATCACCTGAGCGACGCCCGGGCGGCCATCATCACCGACACCGTCACCGGCCTGGCACCCGACGCCGAACGGATCCGCGACGAAGCCATCGGGCCCAGCCTCGGCAAGGAACTGCGCCACGGCGCGTTCATCGCCCTCGGCGTCGCCCTGGGCGCCCAGCTGATCTATCTCGCGGCACGCTTCCGCTGGCTGCTGGGGACCTCGGCGGTCGCCGCCCTCGCCCACGACGTCGTGATCCTGATCGGCGTCTTCGCCTGGCTGGGCAAACCCGTCGACGGCGTCTTCCTCGCCGCGCTGCTGACCGTCATCGGCTACTCCGTGAACGACTCCGTCGTCGTCTTCGACCGGCTCAGGGAACTCGGCCGCCACCGTCGCGGGGAGGGCTTCGCCCGTGTCGCCAACCAGGCTCTCCTCCAGACACTCCCCCGCACCGTCAACACCGGGATGGGCGCCGCCTTCATCCTCACCGCGCTGGCCTTCCTCGGCGGCGAGACCCTGACCGACTTCGCCCTCGCCCTCCTCATCGGGCTCGCGGTGGGCACCTACTCCTCGATGTTCACTGCCACACCGCTCGCCGTCGTACTGCATCGCCGCACCTAGTGCCGCCCGCCCCGTCCGCCCCGTCCGGCCGCCCGGCGCGAAGGCGTCTCCTCGAGTCCCGCACAAGGCCGTCGGCGCGCCGTCCCGCAGAGGACGGCGCGCCGACGGGGTGTCATGTCTTCCGGGACCGCCGCGCGGATCTCAGCCGGCCGAAGGCGGGCGGATCAGCGGCGGACGCCGGGGCGGTGGTGGCTGCCGCGGCCCCAGGAGGACGCGTCGACGAGGCGGCCCCGGTCGTCGCGCAGGGTGGCGGTGTCGGAGTCGCTGTCCCACACGTGCCGGCGGCGGTTCTGGTAGAGGTCGGATCGGGTGTCGCGGCCCGCGCCGGTGTGGATCCGGACCGTGGAGCGGGCGGCCAGCCGGTAGTGGTGGAAGGTGTAGGTGTGGCCGTCCTCGTCCGCCAGGGTCCAGCCGCCGAGGTCGACCGCGCGGCGGGTGGGATTGGTGAGCTGCACCCGCTCCCTGTTCAGCGAGCGGTTGGAGCGGTCGCCGTGCCCTGGGAAGTCGTGCTGGACGGCCGAGATCCTCACCTTCGAGTGCTGCGGCCGGGCTTGGTCGGCCGCGGACGCCGGCAGGACCGCCGCCAGGACCAGGGCGCCGGCGGCGAGCGCGGCGGCGGACACACGGCGGGCGGTGGCAGAGACGGAAGCGGAAGCGGACATGAGTCCCCCTGATGGTGCGGGCACCCTCCCCCGGCGGACCTCGCGGCCGTCGCGGGAATCGGTGCGGTGTGCAGTCGGCGGCCGGATCGGCCGCACAGGCACTCTGCCCAACTCGTCGGAGCCGAGAGGGGAAACGGGGACTGTGTTACTTCTTGCCCGCATTTCCATGACTCTTGCCTGCATCGTCCACGTATGTTGCCGGGCGCGAGGTTGACGACACGGTGCGCCCTGAGGGCGTGCGGCGGTTGAACAGGTTGAGGCGCCTCGACCACGCGCCGCCCAGCGTCGGCCGGGCCGTCATCCGAAAGTGGGTAACGGCGCCGTGGCCCGGCGCACCGCACGGTCCACCGTCGCGACATGCCGTGCCGCCGTGGTGCGGCGGCCCGCTGCTCACCCTGCGCCGGAGCCGTCCTGCCGAGTGCGTCGCCCGGCGGCGGCGACGTCGTGCACGGCCAGCAGAAAGCGGCGCACCACGGCCAGGTCCTTCTCGTCGAACGAGCGCATCGCGGCGACCATCTCGTCGATCAGCGGCCCGAAGAACGACCGGCCCAGGGCGACGGCCTCGTCCGTGACGGCCAGCAGCACCCGCCGGCGGTCTCCGGTGTCCCGTTCCCGGCGCACCAGACGCAGCCGTTCGAGCCGGTCGAGCAGGGCCGTGGTCGACGCCGAGTTCAGCCCCAGCCGAGCGCCCAGCCATCCGGGGGTGGCCGCCACGCCCGCCCGGTCGGCGTCCAACAGGTCGATCAGCGCGCGCACATCGGTGGGATGCAGCCCGTTGCGGTCGCCGAACTCGGCACCGAACAGGTTCAGTTCCACGGTGACGGCCCGCAGAAGGTGAACCAGACGGAGGCCGGGGTCCTGCTCGTCCACACACACTCCCGGAGTAATATCTCGACCATCGAGATTATCGCTGGCCGAGCAATCATAGGGCGGGGGACCATGAGCGACGAAACCGTCTTCTTCGAGGCGTACGACGCCGTACTGCGGCAGTGGCCGGTGGAGGTCCGCAGCGTCGACGTCGCGACCGCCTACGGCAGTACCCGGGTTCAGATCTGCGGCCCCGAGGACGGCACCCCTCTCGTGCTGCTGCCCGGCGGCGGGACCACATCGGTGGCCTGGTTCGCCAACGTGGGGGACCTCGCCCTCTCCCACCGGGTCCACGCGTTCGACCTGATGGGCGACATCGGCCGCAGCGTGCACGACGGGGCACCGCTGCGGGGCGCCGACGACCTGACGGCATGGCTCGACACACTCTTCGACGCGCTCGGCCTGGACGGCGCGCATCTGTGCGGCCACTCCTACGGCGCCTGGATCGCCCTGTCCTACGCGCTCCACGCGCCCCGCAGGCTCGGCCGACTCGCGCTGCTCGATCCCGCCAACTGCTTCGCCGGCCCCAGCCTTAGCTACCTCGTGCACGCCCTGCCGGCGCTGGTGAGACCCACCGCCCGGCGCATACGGGCCTTCCACCGGTGGGAGACCGGCCGTGACCCCGAGGATCCTGCCTGGCAGGCGTTCCTCGAGAGCACCGCGACCGCCCACCGGTCGAAGGTCGTCGCCATGCGCCGCCCCAGGACGGAGGACTTGCAAGCCTGCACCGTGGCAACCCTGGTGCTCCTGGGCGAACAGAGCCGGGCCCACGACGTGCGACGCGTGGCTGCCGCAGCCCGTCGGCTCCTGCCCGAGGCGATCGTCGCCACGCTGCCGGGCGCGTCCCACCACTCCCTCCCCACCGAGCGGCCCGCCGCACTCAACCGCCTGCTGACGCAGTTCCTGACGTCAACTTGACCCGGTCCTGAAGGACCGGGCTTGGAGGAAGTGCCCAGCTGGCAGCGGTCAAGGCGCACGTCAGCCGGATCCTCACCACTCTCGGCTCCGGCAACCGCGTCCAGGCCGCTCTGCTGGCCCGTGACGCGGGACTCGGCGGCCACGGCTGACCTCGCGCACGGGTCTGCGCGCCCGGCCGTCGGGCCCGTGTCCGGCCTGCCGGAACACATCGGCCGCGCGTCCTGCCCGAAGGGCGCTGCGCGAGACGCCTGTCGAGTCGCGGCACGGCGCCCGTCACCATCACAAGCGTGGGGCGGACGAAGCACTCAGAGCGATCTGATGGCAGTAACCGTTTGTCATAAACGGGCTCCGGGCACTGTGCCCATCGGATCGGACCAGCCGTGGCCGACGAGCGACTTGTTCGTCGAACCACGTGAGCTATCGTCAACAACGCCTCTCATCGGGCCCCTTGTGCCGCCCGTGTGGTGATCGAGCGAGAGGGGCGGCGGGAGTCCGCGGTCCGGTCGGCCATTGACCGACACCGAAAGGACTTCTAGCGTGGAATACGTTTACTGACGTCTCCCGGCGTCTCGCCCACCGTTCACGGCCCCGGCAGGAGCAGCATGGTCATGTCCTCGCCCCCAGTCGCCCTCTTCGCCATGGACCCCGTGCACCTGGGGGGACTGTTCCCGCCTCCGGTGATGGAGCGGCTCCGTCGACTGGCGGACGTCGACCCCGACTTCGTCGTCCAGGACTTCTCCGATCCCACCGCGCTCGCGGCACTGGGCCGGGCCGACGTGCTCATCACGGGCTGGGGCTGCCCCCGCCTCGGCGCGCAGGTGCTGGAGGCGGCGCCCCGGCTGCGGGCCGTACTGCACGCGGCCGGCAGCGTCCGGCACCTGGTGGGAGACGCGTTCTGGGAGCGAGGGCTCACTCTTTCCAGCGCCGTGGAGGCCAACGCGCTGCCCGTCGCCGAATACACCCTCGCCGCGATCCTGTTGGCCGGGAAGGACGCCTTCCGGCTGAGGGAACGCCTGCGCACCGAGCGTGCGTACCCCGGCCCGACGGAGTACGCAGGCGTGGGCAACCTCGGGCGCCGCGTCGGCCTGATCGGCGCCTCCCGCGTAGGCCGCAGGGTGGGGGAACTTCTGCGTCCCTTCGACTTCTCGGTGAGCCTGTACGACCCCTATGTCGACGCGGCCGGGGCGGCGGAACTCGGTGCCGTGCCCCTGGCGCTGGACGAGCTGCTGCGCACCAGCGACATCGTCAGCGTGCACGCCCCGGACATCCCGCAGACCCGTCACATGCTCAGCCGCGAACGGCTGGCCCTCATCCCCGACGGCGGCGTGCTGATCAACACCTCCCGCGGCGCCCTGGTCGACCAGCCTGCGCTCGTGGAGGAGTTGACCAGCGGGCGGATCAGCGCGGTGCTCGACGTCACGGACCCGGAGCCGCTGCCGCCCGACTCCCCTCTGTTCAGCCTCCCGAACGTGTTCCTCACCCCGCACATCGCGGGGTCGCTCGGCAACGAACTGGCCCGTCTCGGCGGCACGGTGGTGGGAGAACTCGAGCGTCTCGCGGCGGGCAGGCCGGCGGCGCACCCTGTTCACCGGAGCGCGCTGGCGAACAGCGCCTGAAGACCGCGCCCCCTGGGAGGTAAACGGTTACCTCCCAGGGGCACCATGCCGGCTCCCCGGAACTCCGCCGACTCCGCCGGATCCAGTAACGTCGTGGCGTGACGGTGAACGAGAACGGCTCCCGCGTGAGTCCCGGCCACAGAGGCACCACCCGCCGACAGGGGAACGTCATCGGCGGGGACCGCCCGAGCACGATCCGTGATGTCGCCGAGCGGGCCGGGGTGTCGGTAGCAACCGTTTCCCGGACGCTGGCCGGCAACTATCCCGTCTCCGCCGCCACCCGGGACCGGGTCATGGACGCGGTGAGGGCGCTGCACTACGTGGTGAACGTGCACGCCAAAGCCCTCTCCGGGCGGGTCGCGGGTCCCGTCGCCCTGGTTCTGAGGGACATCACCGGGCCTTCACTGGCCCATGTCGCCGCCGGGGTCGAACAGGAGGCGTCCGCGCGGGGCCGGCTGAGTCTGGTCTGTGCCACGCATGGGGACGCGGAGCGGGAGAACGAGCTGGTCCGGCTGATGCGCGAGCAACACGCGGCGGCCGTCGTGCTCGTCGGCGGGGCCGTGCAGGACGACGCCTACTTCCTGCGCATGGCGGAGTATGCCCGAGGTCTGGACGCCGTCGGATCCCGGCTGGTGCTGGTGGGACGGCCGGCACTGCCCGGGGATCTGCCGGTGACCGTCGTGGACTACGACAACCGCGGGGGCGCCTTCCAGGCCGCCGACCATCTGTTCGCGCAGGGCCACCGGCGCGTCCTCTTCCTGGGCGGCGACCCCCTGCTGAGCACCGCGGTGCAACGGCGCGAGGGCCACCTGCACGCGCTGCGCGCACACGACGTTCCGTACACGGGGGAACTCGACGTCCCCGGCGACTACACCCGCGCCTCGGGCTACCGGCGCACCCGGGACGCGGTGAGAGCCGGACTGGACTTCACCGCCGTCGTCGCGGGCACCGACACGGTGGCGGTGGGCGTGCTGGCGGCGCTCCGCGAGGCGGGCCTCGACGTACCCGGGGACGTCTCACTGGTGGGCTTCGACGACGTCCCCTTCGCGGCGGACCTCAGCCCGTCCCTCACCTCCGTCAGGGTCCCTTACGAGGATCTGGGCCGAACCGCGGTACGGATGGCCATGGAACGCGCCGAGGGCGACGGCGGTGACGCTCACGTGGTCCTGAGCACCCAGCTCGTCATCCGCCGGTCCGTACGCCGGCCGCGGTGACCTGCGGGAAGCCCGAAGAGCAGAACCGGACGGTTCCGGAACCGTCCGGGTGACACGCCCGTCGCTCAGTCCTCGCTCCCGTCGCCGTGGCTGCGGACGACCTCCTTCACCTTGGCCAGCGCGAAACCCCAGCCCTGTTCGACGGTCGGCTTGGCCGGGACGGCGATCTCGTCCGGATTGGTGAGGACGTCGAGCAGGACCGGGCCGGGGGTCGCGAAGGCCCGGCGCACGGCGCCCTCCAGCTCGGCCGGGTCGGTGACCCGGATACCGGGGATGCCCATGGCCTCGGCGACAGCCGCGAAGTCGGGGTTGTCGAGGACGGTGCCGAACTCCGGGAGCCCCGCCTGCTCCTGCTCCAGCTTCACCATGCCCAGCCGGCGGTTGTCGAAGACGACGAGCTTGACGGGAAGGCGGTACGTCCTGAGGGTCATCAGGTCACCGAGGAGCATGCTGAGCCCGCCGTCCCCGCAGAAGGCCACGACCTGGCGCTCACGGTCCAGGCCCTGGGCGCCGAGGGCCTGAGGCATCGCGTTGGCCATGGAGCCGAGGTTGTAGGAACCGATCAGCCGCCGCTCACCGCGCATCTCGACGAACCGCGACAGCCACACCGTCGCCATACCCGTGTCGGAGGTGAAGACGGCGTCGTCGGCGGCGACTTCGTCCACGATGGCGGCCAGCGCCTCCGGGCGGATGTCGTGCGTGCGGTTGTCCAGAGCGGAGCGGACGCGGCCCACCAGGCCCTTGTCGTGCGACGGGTCGGCCAGCCGGGCCTGGCCCGTGCGCCACCGGTCGAAACGTTCACGCGCCTTCTCGAGGTGCGAGCGGTCCCGGGCGCCCTCGGTCCCGGGGGGCGCGGCGGCGAGCCGGACCAGGAGGTCGCGCACGGTGGCGCCGGTGTCGCCCACGAGCCCGACGTCGACCGGGACCCTGCGTCCGATGTGAGTGGCCTCGGTGTCGACCTGGATCACGGTCCGGCCCTCGGGATACCAGTCCCGGTAGGGGAAGTCGGTGCCGAGCAGCAGGAGGGTGTCCGCGTCCTGGAGTGCCGACGCGGCCGCCGGGTTGCCGATCAGTCCCGTCTGCCCGACCTGGAAGGGGTTGCCGTCGCCCTCGAAGCCCGCCTTCGCCTTCAGCGTGAGCACCATGGGTGCGGCCAGCCGGTCGGCCAGTGCGAGCACGTCCTCCCGCGCGGCGCGCGCGCCCTGGCCGACGAGCAGGGTGACCCGTTCGGCGCGGTCGAGGAGTTCCGCGGCGCGCCGCACACCGGACTCGTCCGGCCGGCTCACGGGCGCGTCCAGGGAGAAGCGGGTGGGCCGGTCGGCCGTCAGTTCCTGTTCGCCCAGGTCGCCCGGCACGGTGAGGACGGCGACTCCCTTGCGGCCGAGCGCGTGCCGCACCGCCGTCTCCAGCATCTGGGGCAGCTGGTCGGGAGAGGTGATGGTCGCGCGGAAGACGGCCACGTCGCTGAAGAGGGCGTCGTTGTCGACCTCCTGGAAGTAGTCGCTGCCGATCTCGGCGAGCGGTACCTGCCCGGCGATCGCCAGCACCGGCGTACGGCTCTTGGCCGCGTCGTACAACCCGTTGAGAAGGTGGACGGCACCGGGTCCGACGGTGCCCATGCAGACGCCGAGGGTGCCGCTGAGCTGCGACTGCGCGCTCGCGGCGAACGCCGCCGCCTCCTCGTGCCGACAGCCCACCCATTCCAGGCCCTCGGTGGTGCGGATGGCGTCGGTCACGGGGTTGAGGGCGTCGCCGACGACGCCGAAGACCTGGCGCACGCCGAGTTCGCTCAGCGCGTCCACGATGACACGGGCAACGGTACGGGCCACTTGATCGCTCCAGTTCAGACGGTGAATCGGTCGGGGTCGGCGGCCTTCCAGTCGGCCGCCCAGGAATGCGGAGGCTCGGCGAGAAGCTGTCCGGGCCGGAGCCACTCGTACAGGTCCGCGTAGGACCGTTCGGTGTACGGGTCGACACGCCGGCGGAGCATGTGCGGACGCAGCTCGGCCGGATCGGTGACGCCCATGGCCGCCATGATCTGCAACGCGCCGGCCACGGTCGCCTCCTGGAAGCGCTGGACGCGTGGCGTCTTGTCGCCGACGTCGAGGGCGCGGGCACGCCGGGGGTCCTGGGTCGTGACACCGGTGGGGCAGGTGTTGGTGTGGCAGCGCTGGGCCTGGATGCAGCCGACGGCGAACATCATGGCCCGGGCGGCGTTGCCGTAGTCGGCGCCCTGGACCATGCGTTTCACCAGATCGGTGCCGGTGGCGATCTTGCCGCTCGCACCGACCCTGATGCGGTCGCGCAGCCCCGTCCCGACCAGGGCGTTGTGCACGGTGAGCAGCCCTTCGGTGAGCGGGGTGCCCACGTGGTCGGCGAATTCCAGCGGTGCCGCGCCGGTCCCGCCCTCGGCTCCGTCCACGACAATGAAGTCGGGGGCGGTCCCCTCCTCCAGCATCGCCTTGCACACGGCGAGGAACTGCCTGCGCGAACCGACGCAGAGCTTGAACCCGGTCGGCTTGCCGTCGGCCAGCTCCCGCATGCGGGCGATGAAGCGGACGAGTTCGCGTGGAGTGGAGAAGACGCGGTGGTACGGCGGTGAGACGACCGTGCGTCCTTCGGGTACGTCCCGGACGCGGGCGATCTCCGCGTTGACCTTGGGGCCCGGAAGGACACCGCCGATCCCCGGCTTGGCGCCCTGCGAGAGTTTCAGGGACACGCACTTGACGTGGTCGTGTGCGGCCTTGTCCGCGAACTCGGCCGGATCGAAGTCACCGTCCTCGGTGCGGCAACCGAAGTAGCCGGTGCCGATCTCCCAGACGAGGTCACCGCCCGGGCGCAGGTGGTACTCGGAGAGCCCGCCCTCGCCGGTGTCCTGGGCGAAGCCTCCGGCGGCGGCGCCGCCGTTCAGCGCGAGGACCGCGTTGGCCGACAGCGAGCCGAAGCTCATGGCCGACACGTTCAGCATCGCCATGTCGTAGGGCCGGGTGCAGTCGGGGCCGCCGACGCGGATCCGTGGCGGTGTCCTCGGCACCTCGCACGGCGCCATCGACGGGACGAGGAACTCGTAGCCGGGTGCGTACACGTCACGTTCGGTGCCGTACGGCTCCTCGGCCGCGGTGCCCTTGGCGCGCTCGTAGACGATGCTGCGCACGTCCCGGTCGAAGGGGCGCCCGTCGTAGTTGCGCTCGATGAAGTACTGCTGGAGTTCCGGACGGATCCGCTCCATCAGGTAACGGGCGTGGCCCAGGACCGGGTAGTTGCGCAGCACGGAGTGCCGGCGTTGCAGCAGGTCCCAGGCCCCCAGCAGACCCAGGAGCAGGAGCGGGAGGGCCGCGCACAACCAGGAGAGCGAGATCCCCATCGCTGCGGCCAGGGCCGCCAGAGCGGCGACCAGGATTCCGAGGACGATTCCGACGCGTGTCACCTCTGGCGCATTGCCCGTCGGCCGCTTCCCATGCGCACGCGTTGCACCAAGAGATCGTCGAGGCCGCCCGCGCCCTGATCAGGCAGGCCGGCGGATGAGTGGGCGTTCCCTCCCCACGGAGTGAGCCGTCCGCCCACCACCCGACCGCCACGCCCGGCATGATCGGTACGGTGGTGGGGTCGGGCTACGAGAGGTTGCGGGGCTGTGAGCGAGCGAGCGGGGATAGCGACGGCGAAGGAAGCCGCGGACCACGAGTTGATCCTGGCCTTCGGGCGCTTGCAGGGAGCGGCCAACCGGCTGGAGTACATCCTCGGCCGGGCGCTGGAGGTGGAGTGCGGGATCAGCCACCTGATGTTCGAGGTTCTGCTGATCCTGGGACGCGCGGGCGACCCCGGCCTGTCGATGCGGGCCATCGCCCAGGAGCAGGTGCTGACCACGGGAGGCGCCACCCGTCTGGTGGACCGCATGGAGGCGGCCGGGCTGGTGGCGCGGGCCGAGTCCCCCGACGACCGGCGCGGGAGGCTCGTGACGCTCACCGCGCTGGGAGAGGAGACGGCCGTGCGGGCTTCGCGCGTGCACGTCGAGAACATCGAGCGCTACTTCGTCGGACCGCTGCCCGCAGCGGATCGTGAGCGGTTCGCCGAGGATCTCCGCATCCTCAGTCACGCGGCCAGGGACACGCTGCCGCGCCTGCCCTGACCGCGGTGCGCGCCGGCCCGGATCGCGACCCGCTCCGGCCCGTCACGAAAGGACGCGGCCCCGGACACGGAGGCGGGGCCTGGCCTAGGGTGTCCGGGTGGATGCCGTGACCTATGACGCGTACTGCGCCGAAATCACCTCGCGGGCCGACGAGTTGCGCGCGGCCGTCCGCTCCGCCGGGCGAGGCCCGGCGGCCACCCCCGTTCCCACCTGCCCCGGGTGGTCCCTCACCGAACTGGCCCGGCACGTCGGCGGCACCCACCGCTGGGCGGCGCGGATCGTCCGCACCCGGGCCACCGCACCGGTCCCCCACGACCTGGTCGACGATGTCTTCTCGCCCGGTCCGCAGACCCCCGCCGCCCTGGACGCCTGGCTCGCCGAGGGCGTCGCGGAGCTGACCGGTGCGCTGCGGGAGGCCGGGCCCGACGCTCCGGTGTGGACGGTCGCCCCGAACGGCACCGCACGCTTCTGGGCCCGCCGGATGACCCACGAGACGACCCTGCACGCCGCCGACGCAGCCCTCGTCTCGGACGCCCCCTTCGCCGTGAGCGAGGATCTGGCCCGGGACGCCCTGGACGAATGGATGGGCTTCGGTGCGCTGCCCCGGGTCCTGGAGGCGGCCGGGCCCGACGCCCTGCCGCTGACCGGTCCCGGCCGCACGCTGCATCTGCACGCCGGTGACGCCCACCGCGCCGAATGGCTGGTGGACCTCACGGGGGAGCCGATCACCTGGAGCCACGCACACGCAAAGGCCGCGGTGGCGGTGCGCGCCCCGCTCACCGACCTCGTTCTGCTCCTGTACGGCCGCCGCACCCCGGCGGACGCGACCGTCGAGGTGTACGGGGACGAGCGGCTGCTTGCGCTGTGGCTGGAGCGGTCCGGGTTCTGGCTCCGCAAATGAACAAGGCGGCGGTCGAGTCCGGTCGCCGCCGCGGCGGTCGCGGTCGCTAGGGCAGTGCCGGCCAGACCAGGGCCTGGGCAATGATGACGGTCTCACCGTCGAACGTGACGGCGGGGCCTTCGTGCAGTGCGTAGCCGAGTGCGATCGCTTCGCTCACACGTCGGCAGAACGCGGCATCGTCCGGGCCGGTCAGGACGCGGTAGACAGGCAATCCGTCCGGTGGTGTGCTCATGAGGAGAAGGATCGCAGACTCACCCGCCGGCCGGTCCGGCGAGCGGCGTCCCCGGACTCGATCACTCCCGGGACCGCTCCCGGGACCGTAAGAGTCGGGGAAGAGAAGTTCCCGTGTCGAAGTGACCTCCCCGGCGGCCGCACGACGCGTCGGTCCCCGGGCGAGCACCGCAATCCTGCACTGTGTGCCTCTCGAAACGCCGTAGGGCATGTCGTCGTCCGGACCTCCGGTGATCACCGGGTTCGCGCGTCTCGCACGGCCGGTTGTCGGCGCCCGACCGTAGGGTGACGGAGGAACAGTGATCGTTCACGGGGTGGGCGGGACATCGGTGAGGGGCGGGGGACGTGGAACAACTGGTGGGGAGATCCGCGGAGCTGGCCCGGTTCGACGCCGTCCTCGCGGGCCTGGGAGGGACCGGGGCCGTGTCGGTCGTCGACCTCTCCGGGGAACCCGGCATCGGAAAGAGCCGCCTGCTCGTCGAGGCGTGCGCGCGGGCCCGGCGGGCCGGCTTCACCGTGCTGCGGGGCAGGGCCACCGAGTACGAACAGCACGTGCCGTTCCAGGTGTTCACCGACGCGCTCGCCGACGCGCCGTTCGAGACGGCCGCCTCCGTCTCCCTTCGTGCCGAGCCCGGCCCGACGCCGCACGGATCCGGGGACGCGCCCGCCGGCGGTGTCACGGCCCGCTTCGGCCCGCGGCACGCGCTCACGGCGCTCCTGACCCGGCTGGGCGACCCCGGCGTCGTGCTGGCCCTGGACGACCTGCACTGGGCGGACCCCGCCTCCCGCGAACTCGTGGACCACCTGATCCGCCATCCTCCGCGCGGCCGCGTGCTGCTGGTCGTGGCGCGCCGCGCCCGCCAGACGCCGACCTCGCTCACCGCGGCGCTCACGCGCGGCATCGACGAGGGCGCCGTCCTCCATCTGCCGCTGGGGCCGCTCCCCGAGCAGGAGTCCGTCCGGGCCCTGGCCGCCGACCTGCCCGCGGCCAGGGCAGGGCAGCTGTACGCGGCCGGCGAGGGCAACCCCCTTTACCTGCGCGCCCTGCTGCACGCGTACCGCAGCGGCGCACCGCTGAGCCACACCGGCACGCCTGCGGGCGGCTTCCGCCCGGCCGACGTCCCGAGCGGTCTTGCCGCGCTGCTGCTCGACGAGCTGACCGCGCTCGACGAGCCGCAGCTCCGTCTCGTCGAAGCGGTGGCCGTAATCGGCGACCAGGCGACGACCGGGATGCTGACCCTGCTGACGGACCTCGCGGCCCCCGCGGTCGCGCAGCACACCGACGCCCTCGCGGCACGCGACGTCCTGCGCCCGGGGCCGGGCGACTGCTGGGCACTGCGCCATCCAGTGGTCCGTGCCCTGGTGTACGAGAACATCTCGCCCGTGCGGCGTGCCGGTCTGCACCGGGACGCAGCGCGGGAACTGGGCCGCATGGGTGCCCCCGCGGCCGAGCGCGCCCACCACGTCGAGCGCTCGCTCACCGGCTGGGATCCCGGCGCCGCCGCCGTGCTCGGCGAGGCCGCCGAAGAGTTCGCGTCCACCGCGCCGGCCACCGCCGCCCACCTGCTGGACGCCGTCCTCAGACACCTGCCCCGGACACCCGAACACACCCGGCGGCGCGGCGAACTGGCCCTGGCGCGGGCCCGCGCCCTGGGCCTCAGCGGTGCGCTCGCCGAGAGCCGCGACCTGCTCCACCGGCTGATCGAGGCGTCGGGCGACCGTCACGCCGACCTGCGTGCCGAGGCCATCGCGCAGTGCGCCGTGATGGAACGCCACCTCGGTCACTCACCGGAGGCCACGGCCCTGCTGCGCCGGGAACTGTCGCGTACGCCGGGCCCGCCCCCCGGGCAGGACGTCTCCCTCAGGCTCGCCCTCGGCATGTCCGCCCTGCTGACCGCGTCCTACCCGCAGGCCCGCGCGGAGGTCGCCCGGGCCGTCACCGTCGCCCGGGCCGACGGGAACGCCCCCGGAGAGGCGGCCGCCCTGGCCCTGGCCGCCCTCGGCGAGGCGTACGAGGGCCACACGGAGACCGCCGCGGGGTTCGCCGACGCCGCCCGCGCCCTCACCGACGCGCTCACCGACCCCGACCTCACCGAGCTGTGCGAGCCGCTGGTCTGGCTGGCCTGGGCGGAAGCACTGCTGGAGCGCTACACCGATGCGGAACGGCACATCGCCCGCGGTCTGGACATCGCCCGGCGCAGCGGACAACTCCACGTCCTGCCCCATCTGCTGACCAACCGGGCCTTCGTCTGTCTCCACACCTGCCGTCTGCCCGCCGCGCTGGAGGCGGCCGAAGAGGCCGAGGCCATAGCCCGCGCCGCCGGCAGCAGCGAGCTGCTCGCGTTCACCCTCGCCATCAAGACGCTGGCGCTCCTCCTGGGCCGCCCGCTGGGCGACGGCAGCGCGCTGGCCACCGGCGAGGAGGCCGTCGCCGCGGCGGGCGGCAGCCACGGCTGGTGGGCCGCCCTGGCCTGGTGCATGCTCGGCCACGCGGCCTTCGTGAGCGGGGACCCGCACCGCGCCCGGGAGGCCATCGTGACCGCCGGCGGGGGCTCCGAACTTCCGCTGCTTCAGCCGTCGATCCGGCCGGGCCAGCTGGACACGCTGGTGGGCACCGCCCTCGCCGCGGGCGACCCCGCCCAGGCCGGCCGGTGGGCCGTCCAGGCGGCTCGCGAGGCGAAACGGCTGGGCCTCGGCGGCCAGCGCGCGGCCGCGCTGCGCGCCGAAGCAGCCCTCGCCGAGCACCACGGCGACGTCGTCAAGGCCGTACGCCTCCTCGACGCGGCGACGCGGGAGTACGCCCGCGGCGGCCAGACCCTGTGGGAGGCGTACTGCCTGCTGCGTGCCGCGCCCCTCGTCGCACGTGCCGGGCACGGGACGCGGGCTGCCGCGATGTGGCGGCGGGCCCACCGCGTCGCGGACGACGGCGGGGCCCGGCTGCTGGTGGACCTGGCCGCACTGATCCGCCCTCAGGTCGTCGCGGACACCGCCGTGCTGCCGCCGGAGCTGGCCGATCTGACACGACGTGAGCTCGAGATCGCCGGGCTCGTGGCCGAGGGCCTCGGCAACCAGGCCATCGCCGCCCGGCTGCACCTCAGCACGCGCACGGTCGAGACGCATCTGTCGTCCGTCTACCGCAAGGCGTCCGTGCCGTCCCGCTCGGCCCTGGCCGTCCTGATCACGCGCCAGGGCGTGAGGGCCGGCGGTACGGCCTGACCCGCGCGGGTGCCGGTCCGCGTCACCGTGGCACGGCCTCGGCCACACTGATCCGGTACACCCTGCGCCTGCGGGGACTACAGTGGACGTCGACGACGTCCCCCACCCGGAACCGGTCCGCGAGCGCGGGGTTCGTCTCGTCGGAGAACAGCGACCGGCGCCACTCGTTCACCTGGAACGACCATGCCCGCTGTGCCGCCGGGTCCTCGAGGGAACAGCAGTAGTGCGTGACACGGGTCGGCGGATCGTCGTAGCTGGTGCTGTAGTCCCAGCGGGCGATGACGGCACCGCGGAAGGTCGACTCGTCGGGGACCGCCAGGACCCGGCGGCGGGCGGGCAGCCAGAGAGCCGCGGCGATCGCGCCGACCAGGGCGGGGCTCGCGTCGAGTGCCGCGCCGTGGGGGAGGTGCACGGTCAGGGCCAGCGTGAGCGTGGCGGCGCAGGCGCCGACGGCCAGGAGCACGAGTTGCCACAGATGGCCCCAGCGCGGTTGTTCCAGCGGCGCGGTGTCGACGACGTGCCACGACCTGCCGTACGAGGACCAGATCCGGCGCGCCTCCCGCACGGGCAGCGCCGACTCGGGGCCCTCGGCCCCCACCTGGCTCCGGGGAAGCCGGTGTTCGGCAGCAGCGTCGTTGTCCCGCCACCACCGTGCGGCCTGGCGGCCCGCGGTCGTCAGCCTGGGACGGGTCCTGATCGGGAACCGGTGGCTCAGCGCCGGACTGATGAGGACCGCGTTGAAGGACATCGTGATGATCACCGCGAAGACGTGCCGGTTCCAGAGCAGGCCGGCCGACAGCAGCCCGAACCAGGCCGCGACGGCCGCGCTCCTGATCAGCAGGACCCGGGACCGCTTGCGCGCGGGCCGGATCAGGCCCAGGGACATGGCCTCGTCGCTGACGCTCTGCTGGAAGCCGCGCCACCACACCCAGTACGCGTCGCCGTCCCCCGGTCCGAGGGCGTCCGTCGGTACGCGGTCGACTCCGGGTGCGCGGCGGTGGACGACGCGTTGGATCAGCAGTTCCTCGAAGGGCCGCAGCGGCCGCAGGCCGTCCGCCCCGGGCAGGGGCCGTACGGTCAGCGTGCCGTCGGCCTTCCGTTCGGATCTCAGCCGGCCCGCACGGACCAGGTCGAGGGCGGTCGTCCCGATGGCCTTCGGCGTCACCTCACCGTCCCCGAGAAGCACGTTCACCACGGCCGCGGGCAGTTCCGCGGGGGTGGGCCCGGGCCGTCCGAGATCCGTCACGACCCGCTTCCCAGGCGCCCCTGCCGGGTGAGGACGAAGCCGGTGACCTCGATGGCGTTGAAGACCCCCAGCGGCACCGCGACCAGGCACCACCACGCGGAGACGGAGCCGACCGCTGCCACGATCAGCAGCACCGCGCAGCCCGCCGCGGAGGAGGCGGCCACGAACAGCTCCACCCATCCTTTGGCCCGCAGGCCGTACAGCAGGGTCTGGGTCGTGGACCTCATACGCGCTCCGTTCGTCCGTGTGGCACCGTTCGTCCGTGTGGCAGCGGCGCCTCCCACCGGACCAGGACCGGGCGGTCGCGGTCCGGGCGCCCGGATCGTAGAACACCCGCCGAGATCACCGCATCGGGGAAAACACGTAACGGAACACTGAACAGGCGGCCTGACACCGTTCTCGGGCGGGGTTCGGTCCGGGGTGCGTGCGGACCGCCGTCATCCGGCGGTGGCCAGGCGGCGCCCGAGCTCCTCCGCCGAGACGTCCTCGACGTGGGTGAGGAAGACCCAGAGGTGGCCCGACGGGTCCCTGAGGACGACGGTGCGGTCGCCGTGGAACATGTCCTTCGGCGGCTGGAGGATCTCGGCGCCGGCGGCCTCCGCCCGCTCCGCCAGGCTGTCGACGTCCGGCACGAAGACGTGCAGGGCGACGGAGGTGCCTCCGCCGAGCCTGGCCGGCGCGGCGAAGGAGGCGGCGCCGGTGCCGTCCGCGCCGGCGTCGCCCAGCATCAGGACCGAGCGTCCGACCGTGATCTCGGCGTGCAGAACCCCGCCGCCCGGAGCGTCGACCCTGACGTCCTCGTGGGCGCCGAACGCCCGCCGGTAGAAGTCGATCGCCGCGCCGGCGTCGTCGACCATGATGTGCGGGATCACGGCGTGGTGGTAGCGGTCGGGGATCTCGATACCGGCAGTGCGTTCGGTCACGGCGAACCTCCTGGAGAAGCACCGCGGGTGATTCCCGCGGCTCCGGAAGGAACCTAGGAGCTCAAGTTTGCTTGAGGTCAAGGCGGTCGGTGGCATCGGGCGCGGGCCCGCCCGAAGGGTGCTCGGCGCTCTCTCCCGGCCCTGGGATCCGTGTCGTCAGGGACTCCCCCACCGCGCCAGTGCGCGCAGGGCGGGGCTGTAGCCCCGGTCGGGTACGGTCCACAGGGTCTGGCCCCGGACCCCCCAGCGTTCGAGCAGGGCGTTGGCGGCCAGGAAGCCGCTCGTCGCCGCGCGTTCCATCAGCGCCACGGGCAGCCCCGTACGGACCAGGTCACCGGCGACCACCAGGTGCGGGTCGGCGGTGCGGACGGTCGGGCGGTCGGCATAACCGCCGACCGGGAACAGCGGGCAGTCGGACCGCCACTCGTGCCGCTCGTCGACGACCGCCGCCGCGCGTGTCTCGGGGTAGACGGCGTGCAACTGCTCGGCCAGGCGCTTCTGTTCGACCTCGCGGGACGCGTCCTCGGGCAGGGCGTAGGCGTGCAGTTCGACCACGGAGCCGCCGGTGCGGGCGGACCAGCGGGCGGCCTCGCCCTCCCAGCGCTCCAGCACACTGACGTTGTCGAGGGTCCCGTAGCCGCTGGTGCCCAGGAAGCCGGGGCGGTCGCGGGCGACGGGGCGGTCCAGCCAGAGCCGCGAGACCAGGAACGGCGGCGCCTCGCGCAGCCGGGCCACCCGCTCACGCCAGGGGGCGTCGCCCAGCTCCGGGGACCCGCCGACCACGGATCGCAGGCCGGCCGTGTCCATGGCCAGCACGGTCGCGTCGTACCGCCGCTCCCCGTCCCGGGTGGCGACCACATGGCCGCCGTCCGCGGTGGGTGCGATGGTCTCGACGGTCGTGGAGGTGCGCACATCGACGCCGTGGCCCCGCAGATAGCCGGTGAGGGGGTCCCAGAGCGCGGCGGGGAAGGGCTCGTCGGGCACGTCGAAGAGGAGTCCCTCGGCGGATCCGAGGAAGTAGATGTGGAACATCAGCACCATCTCGGCCGCCGACAGCTCCCGCGGGTCGCAGAAGAAGCTGCGGGAGAACACCTCGAAGGCGAGGTGATGTGCCGCCTGCGGGAAGCGGACCGACTCCAGGAAGTCGTGGGCGCTGACCGCGTCGAGGCGCTCGTACACCTCGGGTACCCGGACGTCGAGCAGGGGCAGGGCGGCGACCGGGTTCATCCGGACCAGGTCCCGCAGGCCGAAGGTCGGGCTCAGCGCCACGAATCCGAGGGCGCTCCAGGGCGGAGTGCGCGGGACCCGGCGGAAGCTGTCGTGCAGTCCCGCACTGTGCCGCAGCGGGTAGTCGGCGAGGCCCCTGAGGCGTTCGAGGCCGGGATCGGTCCGCCGCAGCAACCCGCGCAGGTTGTAGTACTGGCGGAAGAATGCGTGGAAGCCGCGGCTCATCGTCACCGTGGTGCCGTCGCGCAGCCGCGTCGGCCAGCCGGCCAGGCGCCCGCCGAGAGCCGGTCCGCGCTCGTGGAGCGTGACGCGCACCCCGCGTTCCGCCAGAGCGGTCGCGGCCGCCAGTCCGGCGATGCCGCCGCCCACGACGGCGGTCGTCGGCGGGCGGTCGCCGCCGACCCGCGGCGCCCCCGGCCGGGGGGCCAGCATCCGGGCGCGCCGGTCCCGGCCCCGCCGCGCCGCACCGGGCCGCTCGGGGGCCCTCACCGGTCACCGGCCGCGTCGAGGACCTCGCGCCTGGCGACGAAGGTGTGGGTGATGCCCGCCTGCCAGCCGGGCAGGGGCAGCACCTTGACCCGGTCGAACCCGGCCGAGCGGACCCGGGCGGCGAACTCGCCGGCGGTGTCGAACCCGACGACGCTGCGCCACAGGTGGCGGTACAGCCCGCCGTCCCCGAGGGCGGTGGCCACGGGCAGCACGATGCCGCCGCAGACCGCCGTCCACACCGCGCGGTGGACGGGCCGTCCGCTGAGGGTGTACTCGTGCACCGCCAGCCGCCCGTGCGGCCCGAGGAGGTCGCGCACGGTCGCGAGCACGCCGTCCGGGTCGGCCGCGTTACGGAAGAGGTAGGCCGCGAACACGGCGTCGAACGGGCCGGCGACGCCGGCCTGCGCCAGCTGTTCCGCCGGGGCGTGCACGAAGGTCACGTTGTCCGTCCAGGGCTTCGCGGCCGCTCGCTCCAGCATTCCGGCGGAGGCGTCCACCGCCGTGATCTCGGCGTCGGGGAGAACGGCGGCGAGGGCGGCGGTCGAGGCGCCGGTGCCGCAGCCGAGGTCGAGGACGCGCATGCCGCGCCCGCCGTCCGGCAGGCCGAGGCGGCGCGCGGAACGGCGCAGCTGGGCGTGGTAGCCCGGGTTGGCGGCCACCAGCGTGTCGTAGCTGCGGGCGGCGTGGTCGAACGCGGCGGCCAGGTCCGCGTCGCGCAGCAGGGTCATCCGGTTCTCCTCAGGAGGGCACGGACCGCGTCCGCGGGGCGGTCACGGTCCGGGGAAGGGGCGGCGGGGCAGACAGGGGAGCTCCGCGGCGGAGCGGAGCATCGGCAGTACGGGGGTGCGGATCCCGACGGAGAGGTCCTCGTGGAGACGGGTGCGGCCGTCGAGGAAGCGCAGCAGCCGCTCCATCGGCACCCGGGTGAAGAGGTGCGCGAAGAAGTCGGCGCCGGCGACCCGACCGCTGTCGAGGGCGCGCAGCATCACCGCGTCCATGGCGCGGGAGCGGGCCGAGTGGGCGGGTGGCGGCAGCGGGCGGCGCCCTGCCGCCAGGGCACGGGCGACGGCTCGTGTCTGGCGCTGTACGGCGGCGAAGGTGTAGCCGGTGGACGGGCGGGTCGCGCCTCCCGCCGCACCGATGCGGAAGACCGACTGGGCCGACTGCCGGGCGAACGGGGCGTCGGTCATCGGGATCACCCCGGTCTCGGTCGACACGACCTCGAACCCGGTGAGGCCGAGGACGTCCTCGGTGTACCGGCGCAGCGCGGCCTCGTAACCCTGCGGGGACAGGACCTGGGGGGAGAACTCGGTGTACTCGACGAGGGCCTGCCGGTCGCCGGTGGGCAGGACGTAGCCGAAGGACAGGCCCCTCGGCGGCTGCGGCGTGCGGAAGTCCATGAGTTCGACCGTGCCGACGTCGAAGACCGGCCGGTCGGAGCGGACGAACCAGCCGTGGAAGTGCTGGAGCAGCGTGGTGCGGGCCGCCGGGAGGCTGCCGAGCGGGCGCGAGTCGAACACCCAGCGGGCGCGGACGGTCTGTGCACGTCCGTCGGCGGTGCGGGTGAGGACCTGGGCCCCGCCGGGGACGCCCTCGACCGTCTCGGCGGTCGCCTCGAGCCGCCGGACCTGGCCGCTCTGCGCGAGATCGTGCGCGATCAGGCCCTCGAAGTCGTCCGAGCGGATCATCTTGTACCGCAGCGGCGCGATGCAGTCCTCGACGGCCCGTCCGTCCGGGGTGTGGACCCGCAGCCGCTGCCAGGTCGCGGTCACGGCCGCGTCGTAGCGTCCCCGGCCGCGCTCCCAGAAGCACCAGGTCCGGCTGGGCGGCCGCAGGGGGCCGGGCGGGGCCTCCACCAGGAGCACCGACAGCCGACGCGTCCCGGGCGCGCGGTGCGACAGCCGGTGGGCCAGGGACAGTCCCGCGGCTCCCGCGCCCACGATGGCCACGTCCGCGTCGAGCATGAGCGTTCCCTCCTTCCGCGCAGCCCCGTGCGCGTTGTCGGAAGCATTCACGCTCGGGTGCCCTTGCGGATGCAGGCCACGCTGGGCAGTGACCGAGCGCCGCACTTGTGCTGCACGGCCCGCCGCGCGGTCGTCCCCGTCCGGCCGGCTGCTTGCGGCCGGGGCGGGCCCGAAGTACGGGGCCGGGCGGGCCCGGGGCCATGAGACGGGCGGGGCCCGGGTCCACGGGCGGGCGGCACCCCGTCGGGTGCCCGGCCTGCCGGCCAGCCGTGGAGACGATCGCGTCAGCTACGGAGACGATCCGAACCGCACACGGAAGCGATCCCGAGCGCACACAGAAGCAGGCCGGACCGGATACGGAGACGAACCGATCCGCACGCGAAAGCGATCCGCGGTGGACACCGAAGTGATCCGGACGCGGGCCGGCGCAACTCGGCAGGTGAGCGGGGCCGCTGCCGTGGCACTCGTCCACCGCGTCGGGTGTGAGCCCCGCCCGGAGACGGGCCGCAGCCGGACTTTCCCCCGCATGGCGCATCCGAGTCCGCCGTCGACGCGGAATGCGTGTACACAAGGCGAGCTTTCGAGCTGACGAGAGGAACCGGGATGCGCCCCAGCGAGGCGAAGGACCACCATGCGGCCGGACCGCCGCCCGGCCCGCACCACGGGCCCGGGCAGACCTCCGGCCCCGGTGCGCACCCGCACCTCACGGGGCCCGCCGGCGCACCCGGCAGCCGGCCGGAAGACGCTGCCTTCGCCCCGTTCCTTCCGGATGTGAGCGACCTGCGGGCCCTCGACGACGACGTCCCCGCAGCCGTCGGACACGTGCTCGACCGCATTCTGGCCGAACGCGCCGCCCGGGCCGGCGCCCTCGATCCGGTGTTCGCCCACGACCTCGCCGACCGGGTCGCCCGTTTCACCCTGGACGGCGGCAAGCGCACCCGGTCGCAGTTCGTGTGGTGGGCCCTGCGTGCCTGCGGCGGGAAGGGCCCGGCCGCGGCGGCCGCCCTGCGCGTCGGCGCCGCGCTCGAACTCATCCAGACCTGCGCGCTGGTCCACGACGACGTGATGGACGGCTCCCGGCTGCGCCGCGGCCGGCCCTCCCTGCACGCGGACGTCGAAGCCCAGTACGCCGACGCGGCCCGCTCCTCTCATCAGGGCACGCGTTTCGGCGAGGCGGCGGCGATCCTCGCCGGGGACCTGGCCCTGGTGTGGGCGGACGACGTGCTCGCCGAGACCGAGTCGGCGCCGGACACCGCACGCCGGGTGCGCGGCCTGTGGAGCGCCATGCGGACGGAGATGGTCGCCGGGCAGTACCTGGACCTCCAGGGCCAGACCACCTCGTCGCGCTCCTCGGTCCGGGCGATCCGGGCCGCCTGTCTCAAGAGCGCCCTGTACTCCGTGGAACGGCCGCTGGCCCTCGGTGCCGCGCTGGCGGGCGCGGACGCCGCCACGACCACGGCACTGTGTTCGGCCGGCCGGTGCATCGGCATCGCGTTCCAGCTCCGCGACGACCTCGACGACGTCTTCGGCAGCGCGAGCCGGACCGGCAAGCCCTCGGGCTGCGACATCCGCTCGGGCAAGCCCACCTACCTCGTCGCCGTGGCGCAGGCCCGGGCCGAGTCGTCCGGCGACCACCAGGCCCTCGCGGTGCTGCGGCACTCGCTCGGCCGGGCCGAACTGTCCGAGGCCGGTCTCGCCGAGGTGCGGAGCGTCCTCGTGGCCACCGGCGCGCGGGAGACGGTCGAGGCCAGGATCGAACGGCTGGCCGCCCAGGGGATGCACCACCTGGACACCGCGGTGCTGGAGACGGACGGCCGTGAGCGCTTGCGTGCACTGCTGCACTCGGCCGCCGGGGCGCCACCCGAGGGGCGGCTCTCCCGCGGCTCGCCCCGCATCGAGGACGGCCTGTCCGACGCCGGGAACGGCTCGCCCGGGTCACTGCTGCTCACCGCCGGCGCCGAGGGGGCCACCCGATGACCAGGACGATCCCGGGGCGCACGGACCATGTCGTGGTCGTCGGCGCCGGGCTGTCCGGACTGTCCGCCGCGCTGCACCTGCTCGGCGCCGGACGCCGGGTCACCGTCGTCGAACGCGATCCGCTGCCCGGCGGCCGCGCCGGACGCCTGGTGCGCGGCGGCTACCGCTTCGACACCGGTCCCACCGTGCTGACCATGCCCGACCTCGCCGACGAGGCGTTCGCCGCGGTCGGGGACAGCCTGTACGAGCGCGTCGACCTGATCCCCCTCCACCCGGCGTACCGGGCCCGCTTCGCCGACGGCAGCAGCATCGACGTGCACACCGGCGCCGAAGCCATGGAGGCGGAGGTGCGGCGGTTCGCCGGCGCCGGGGAGGCCGCGGGATACCGGCGGCTGCGCGACTGGCTCGAGCGGCTGTACCGGGCCCAGATGCGCCACTTCATCGACGCCAACTTCGACTCCCCCTGGCAGCTGCTGACGCCCGACCTGGCCCGGCTCGCGGCACTGCGCGGCTTCGGCCGGCTGGACACGGGCATCGGGCGCCACCTCAAGGACGAGCGCCTGCGCCGCGTGTTCTCCTTCCAGGCCCTGTACGCGGGCGTGCCGCCGGCCCGGGCGCTGGCCGCCTACGCCGTCATCGCCTACATGGACACCGTCGCCGGTGTGTACTTCCCGCGCGGCGGCATGCACGCCGTGCCGCAGGCCATGGCGGACGCCGCCGCCGACGCGGGCGCCGAGCTGCGCTTCGGGCAGGACGTCACCCGGCTGGAGCGCTCCGGCGACCGCGTCACCGCCGTCGTGACCACCGAGGACCGCATCCCGTGCGACGCGGTCGTCCTCACGCCGGACCTGCCCGTCGCGTACCGCCTCCTCGGCCGTGCCCCGCGCAGGCCCCTGCGAATCAGACACTCGCCGTCGGCCGTCGTCCTGCACGCCGGCACCGACCGGACCTGGCCGGAGCTCGCCCACCACACCCTGTCGTTCGGCGCGGCCTGGCGGGGCACGTTCGACGAGCTGACCCGCACCGGCGAGCTGATGAGCGATCCGTCCCTGCTCATCACCCGCCCGACGGCAACGGATCCCGGCCTGGCCCCGCCCGGTCACCACCTGCACTACATCCTCGCCCCCTGCCCCAACTCCGACATCGGGCCGGACGCCGCCGAGTGGAGCGACCTCGCGCCGCGCTACCGCGACAGCGTGCTGAAGGAACTGGAACAACGCGGTCTGGACGGCATCGGCTCGGCGATCGAGGAGCAGTGCCTGGTGACACCGGCCGACTGGCAGGCCCGGGGGCACGCGGCCGGCACGCCCTTCTCGGCGGCCCACACCTTCGCCCAGACCGGCCCGTTCCGCCCGCGCAACCTGGTCCGGGGCACCGAGAACGCGGTGCTCGCCGGCTGCGGCACCACACCGGGTGTGGGCGTACCGACCGTTCTGCTGTCGGGCAAGCTCGCCGCGGCCCGGGTCACCGGACGCACGATCCGCACGCCCCGCCCAGCGCTCAGGACGCGGGCCACCCCGGAAGGAACGCCCTCATGACCGACCGCGAGCTCGACGCGGCGGGCATCACGGACCCGGCGCTGCGTGACGCCTACACGCGCTGCCGACGGCTCAACGCCCGCCACGGCAAGACGTACTTCCTCGCCACCCGGCTGCTGCCGGTCGAGCGCCGGCCCGCCGTGCATGCCCTGTACGGCTTCGCGCGCTGGGCGGACGACATCGTCGACTCCCTGGACACCACCCTCACGACGGACGGACGCTCCGCGGACCTCGCCCGCCTCCGGACGGGACTGGAACGCGGACTGCGGGGCGAGGACAGCACCGACCCGGTGGTTCTCGCGGTCGCCGACACGGCGCGGCGGTACGGCATCGACCACCGTCACTTCAGCGACTTCATGGCCTCCATGCGCAGCGACCTCGACGTCACCGGCTATCCGACCTACGCCGATCTGCGGGAGTACATGCACGGCTCGGCCGCCGTCATCGGCCTTCAGATGCTGCCGGTCCTCGGCACGGTGGTCCCGCGCGGGGAGGCCGCGCCGCGGGCGGCGGCCCTGGGCGTCGCCTTCCAGCTGACCAACTTCCTGCGGGACGTGGGCGAGGACCTCGACCGCGGCCGCGTCTACCTGCCCGCCGACCTGCTGGGGGCCCACGGCGTCGACCGCGAGCTGCTGTACTGGAGCAGGAGCACCGGCCGCCACGACCGGCGCATCACCGAGGCGCTGAGGGCGGTCGAGGACCTCACCCGCGGTGTCTACCGGGAGGCGGCGCCAGGACTGCGGATGCTCGACCCCGTGTCACGGCCGGCCATCCGGACGGCCTTCGTGCTGTACGGGGGCATCCTGAAGGCGGTGGCCGACGACGGGTACTCGGTGGTGCACCGGCGTGCCGTGGTTCCCCGCCGGCGCCGCGCGGCGGTGGCCGCGGACGGTCTGGTGCGGGTGGTGGCGGCACGGACGCGGTCGCGTGCCGCCGTGCGGCGGGCCGTGCTCCGGGGCCCGCAGCGGCTGCCGCTGCCGACCGGGGCGTCCGGGCCCTCGCCCGAGCAGCTGCACGAGGAGGTCGCGTGAGTTCCGAGCATCCCGGCCGTCGTCCCGGCCGCTCCGTCGGCTCCGGTCCCCGGGGGCGTTTCCCCTTGTCACTGCGCAGACGCCCGGTGCGCTGGGAACGCCAGCGTCCGACCTGGCGGGAGGCCCGGCCCGCCGTGATCGCCCGGGCGTTGAAGCGGGCGCAGGCACGTCCGTCGGGCAACTGGTATGTCATGGGCGCCACCCGTGACATCCGTGCCGATCGTCCCCTCGCGCGGACCGTCGCCGGGCGGGAGGTCGTCGTCTGGCGCGACGCCGGGGGCCGGCTCGTCGCCGGGCCCGGAGTCTGCCCGCACCTGGGCGCGCCGCTGCGGGACAGCCCCGTGCACTGCGGCACGCTCGTGTGCCACTGGCACGGACTCTCACTGAAGGGCACGCCGTTCGCGGGCTGGGAGCCGCTGCCCGCGCACGACGACGGTGTGCTGGTGTGGGTACGGCTGGACGACGTGGGCGGGGAGGCGCCGCTGGACGCGCCGGTGGTGCCGGTCCGGCCCTCGCTGCCGGGCGCGCTGTCCGCCGTCTACCAGGGCGAGGGAACCTGCGAACCGGAGGACGTCGTCGCCAACCGGCTGGATCCATGGCACGGCGCCTGGTTCCACCCGTACTCCTTCGTCGACCTGACCGTCGTCGACGCGCCGGGGACGGGCCGCGCGGACGCGGATGCGAACAAGGACGGGGACGGGGACGGGGAGGAGGGTTTCGCGGTCGACGTCTCCTTCAAGCTGGCCGGGCGGCTCGTCGTGCCGGTCCGGGCCGTGTTCACCGCGCCGGACCCCCGCACGGTCGTCATGCGCATCACGGAGGGCGAGGGACAGGGCTCCGTGGTCGAGACGCATGCCACCCCGCTCGGTCCGGACGACCGGGGCAGGCCGCGGACGGCCGTCGTCGAGGCGATCGTGGCGGCCTCCGACCGCCGTGGGTTCGCCGCGGCCCGCACGCTGGCCCCCGCGCTGCGACCACTCATGCGGGCCGCCGCCGCACGGCTGTGGCGTGACGACCTGGCATACGCCGAGCGGCGCTGGCAGTTGCGCTCCACAGGCCGCTTCCCCGGCTGACGCCGCTCCCCCGGCGTCGGACAGCGGGCCGCGGTCGATCCGACCGCGGCCCGTGGCCGGCGCCCCCGGCCCTACCGGCGGCGGTCGCGCCGGTCGTCCCCCGTGCCGTCCGCACGGGTGTGACCGGCGCGGAAGGGGGCAGGCGTAGGGCTGGTCAGGACGCGGCCACACCGCAGTCCTGTTTCTGCTGGGGAGTGGGCCTTGCATGTGAAGAGTTACCGTCTCGACCGGACGCACCGGGTCATCGAACTGCACGGGATCGTCGACCCCGACGACGCGTCGGCCGCCGAGCAACAGGTGCGCACCCTGCTGCGGCGTTGCGACACACCTGCCGCCATCGTGGACGTGGACTCCGCGCTCCTGTCGCCCTCCCTGATGGACCTGCTGATACGGCTGCGCGGGTTCGCGGAGCGGTACCGCGTCTTCCTGTGCGTCACGGTGCGCCACGAACAGGTCGCCGAGTCCCTGCGCGCAGCGGGTCTCGAGCGCATCCTGCGTGTCACGCGCACGCTGTCGCAGGCCAGGGCGAGGACACGGGTGGGCTGTGCGGCGGTGTCGCCCCGGCCTCCGGCGTCGACGGTGCGGACCCGGCTCAGGGTGCGTCTCTACCGCTTCGTCTGCCCGGACACCAGGCGGAGCACGGCCGCGGCGCAGCCGTCGCACACGTACGACGTGCGGTGAGGCCCGGACGCGGCGGACCGTGCCTCGAAGGCCTGGTCGGCGACCTGCGCGGGATCGTCCTGGTCCATCGGGCCCCTCGTGGTCGAGCCGGGTACGGCGTCGTCCCAGGCGGCGGTCACGTTCTCCACCAGGCCGGCGATGCTGTCGATGCGCAGGGCGATGCTGTCGATGTGCAGCAGGGGCAGGAAGAACTACCGTCGCGTGAAGCCGGGGGCGGCCGTCGCCGGGGTGGCGACGGCCTCGCGGGACGGCGTCCTCAGCGGGTCAGGGACACGGCCGTCGCGAAGGTGAGGGCGGCGCAGAGGGCCAGCGCCCCGGCCATGCAGCGCAACCGCAGCTTTCGGTAGCGCAGCTCGTACTCCCCTCGTAGCGACACACAGCGCGCGGCGATCCGTTCGAGGTCCTGGCGGGCGCGCTGGAGGCTGTCGGTGACGTAGTGGCGTTCGATCTCCACACGCTGGGACGTGGTCAGCCAGTCCATGGGCCGGACGAACTCACGCGCGCGTTCCTCCGCGACCGCGATCGTGGCCTGCCACAGGAGATATCCCTCCGCCTCGTTTCCGAGTCGGGCGCCTACGGCGTCCTGTCTCGACATCTCGCCCATGCCTGTCCCCGGCTGGTCATCAGCGGAGCCCATGAGCCTCGGCCTCGGCCATGGCGATATCGGGGTGGTGCAGGTCGAACGCCGGGGATTCGCTGCGGATCCGCGGCAGGGTGAGGAAGTTGTGGCGCGGCGGCGGGCAGGAGGTGGCCCACTCCAGGGAGCGGCCGTAGCCCCACGGGTCGTCGACGCCCACGTGCTTGCCGTACCTGGCGGTCCTCCACACGTTGTAGAGGAACGGCAGCATCGACAGGCCGAGGACGAACGAGCTGATCGTGGAGATCGTGTTCAGGGCGGTGAAGCCGTCGGCCGCCAGGTAGTCGGCGTACCGGCGCGGCATGCCCTCGGCGCCCAGCCAGTGCTGGACCAGGAAGGTGCCGTGGAAGCCGACGAACAGCGTCCAGAAGGTGACTTTCCCGAGGCGTTCGTCGAGCATCTTGCCGGTGAACTTGGGCCACCAGAAGTGGAAGCCGGCGAACATCGCGAAGACGACGGTGCCGAAGACGACGTAGTGGAAGTGCGCCACCACGAAGTACGAGTCGGACACGTGGAAGTCCATCGGCGGGGAGGCCAGGATGACACCGGTCAGACCACCGAAGAGGAACGTGACGAGGAAGCCCGTCGCCCACAGCATCGGTGTCTCGAAGGAGACCGAGCCCTTCCACATGGTGCCGATCCAGTTGAAGAACTTCACGCCCGTCGGGACGGCGATGAGGAACGTCATGAAGGAGAAGAACGGCAGCAGCACGCCACCCGTGACGTACATGTGGTGCGCCCACACCGTCACGGACAGACCGGCGATCGAGATCGTCGCGGCGACCAGGCCCATGTATCCGAAGATCGGCTTGCGGGAGAAGACGGGGATGATCTCGGTGACGATCCCGAAGAACGGCAGGGCGATGATGTACACCTCCGGATGGCCGAAGAACCAGAAGAGGTGTTGCCACAGCAACGCGCCGCCGTTGGCCGGGTTGAAGATCTGGGCTCCGAACTTGCGGTCCGCCTCCAGGGCGAACAGCGCGGCCGCCAGGACCGGGAAGGCGAACAGGACCAGGACAGCGGTCAGCAGGACGTTCCAGGTGAAGATCGGCATACGGAACATCGTCATGCCGGGCGCGCGCAGGCAGATGATCGTGGTGATGAAGTTGACCGCGCCGAGGATGGTGCCGAAGCCGGAGAAGGCCAGGCCCATGATCCACATGTCGGAGCCGAGGCCCGGGCTGCGGATCGCGTCGGACAACGGCGTGTAGGCGAACCAGCCGAAGTCGGCCGCGCCCTGCGGAGTGAGGAAGCCGCCGACGGCGATCGAGGAGCCGAAGAGATAGAGCCAGTACGCGAACATGTTCAGCCGCGGGAAGGCCACGTCCGGAGCACCGATCTGGAGGGGCATGATCCAGTTGGTGAAGCCGGCGAACAGGGGGGTGGCGAACATCAGGAGCATCACGGTGCCGTGCATCGTGAACGCCTGGTTGTACTGCTCGGGCGAGATCATCTGTAGGCCCGGGCGGGCCAGTTCGGCGCGCATCAGCAACGCCATCACGCCACCGATCACGAAGAACACGAAGGACGTGCTCAGGTAGAGGGTGCCGATCGTCTTGTGGTCGGTGGTCGTCATCCACTTCACCACGACATTGCCGGGCTGCCTGCCTCGTACCGGGACTTCGCTGTCGTAAGGGGCGGTGGCCGACTGCTCCGGGCCGTTGAGGATGGTCACAGGTGTGTTTCTCCTGGTACTCGCGGTTCACTCCCGCCATGGCGTGAGTCACGGCCATCCTCGCGGCTCGACGTGGGGAGGGAAGCCCGGAGCGGTCGGCATACCGCCGATCGGGGGCTCACCACCCCCGAGTGGAGTAATCGCCCGACCTGCGGGGCCGGGTGACCCTGCGTCGGCCGACGCCTCGGGCTCCGGCTGGGGCCCGCGGCGGGAACTGGCGGTCCGGCGGATGCGGCGGGCGCGGACGGACGGCTGCGCCCCGACGCCGACCCGAGGTACTGGTGGACCAGCTGTGGGGCGCCTGCTACCACCGCCTGCGGATGCCGGACCTCCTCGTGCCCGAGGAGTTCGCGGCGAGTCTGGTCGTCAACCTGCTGCACGGCATCGGCACCTGCCACCGGGTCAGGCGACGTCCGGCGCGGCCACCGGGCCGGACAGCTTGAGGAGCCCGCCCCGGCAACCCGTTCGCTCCCGGCTCTGGCCCCGGTGACCTACCGGGCGGTATACAAGCCGAGTCGAACAGGATGCCGACCGTACGGTACGGCGCCGACGGCGAGGCGTGGGCTTCAAGGGGGAGGAACGCGATGCAGCGCGACGTACGCACGGAAGCACGGTCCGGTCGGGGCCGAAAGAGCGTCACCTTGCTGGCGGCGTTGGGGAGCTGCGCCCTGATCGCCGCCTCCGCGGTTCCCGCGGCGGCGCACGGGGGCGGCGGCGGCAAAGGCGGCACCCGGTACGTGGCGCTCGGCGACTCCTACACCTCCGGTCCCCTCATTCCCCGGCAGGTGGACGCCTACTGCGCCCGCTCCGACAGCAATTACCCCTCCATCGTGGCCGGACGGCTGCGGTCGGCCACGTTCAAGGACGTCAGCTGTGCCGGGGCGACGACCGAGCACATGTGGAAACCACAGGGAACCAACGGCCCCCAGCTCGACGCGGTGGACCGCAACAGCGACCTCGTGACCGTCCAGATCGGCGGCAACGACATCGGCTTCGGCTCCATCATCGGCACCTGCGCCCAGCTGGCCCCGCAGGACCCGACCGGCAACCCGTGCCAGCGTCACTACAACACCACGGGCGTCGATCAGCTCACCGTCGCGATCGCCCGGACCGCACCCAAGGTGGACCAGGTGCTCCGGTCCGTGCACGCCCGGGCGCCGCACGCCCGGATCCTCGTCGTCGGCTACCCGGACCTGCTGCCCGACGACGGCAGCGGCTGTGCGCCCGCGGTTCCGTTCGCCACCCGGGACTTCCCCTACCTCCGGGACACCGGCAGACACCTCAACCTGATGCTCCGTCTGGTGGCTCGCTGGAACCACGCGGAGTACGTGGACACCTACGGTCCGACCATCGGCCACGACATGTGCAAGTCCCCGGCGGACCGGTGGATCGAGCCGCTGCGGCCCACGTCTCCGGCGGCTCCCGCCCACCCCAACGCCAAGGGCGAGGCGGCGATGGCGGGGGCGGTCTGGCAGCGCCTGACCCACGGGCGGGGCGGCCACTGACCGAGGGGCGGCCGGCAGGCGGCAGGCGCACCCGGGTGGTCCGGGGTCTCGCCGGTTCCCTCGCACACCTGCCGCCGCCCGCAGCCCCGAGCCCTGTGCGGCCGGCTCACATGTCGGAGTCGATGCCGGTGATCACCGCCGGCCCGAGGGGCGCGCTGGTGTCGTCGAGACCCGCGGCGTTCAGTGCGGAGTCCGCGAGCCTGCGCGCGTCCTCCTCGGCGTGCGGGACGCTGTCCGACTCGACGGCGAGCCGGATGGTGAACGTGTCGTCCTCGTTCACGGTCAGGGGGTCGAGATCCTCCGCGTCGCCCAGCCGCGTGCGGTGCGGATCCACCGGGCGCAGGGCCTGGTTCAGCCGCGCTCGGGTCTCTTGCCCGACCTCGGCGGTGAAGGTGCCGGGCACGGTGATCACGTACGTCGTCATGGTCTTCCTTTCCTCGGACTCCTCCCCCGCCTACCCCGCAGCGGGCCGGTCGATCTCCGCTTCCCGGCCTGCGTGAGCACCCGGCCCGCGCGACACTGAAAGCCGCGGACGATGCTCGGGTGGTGCGCGGAGAGGAGCGCTGGATGCCCAAGCGGCCCTCGCTCGCCGAAGCGGTCGCGGCCGGCCGGCGTGCGGCGCGGGTCACGGTCGCGGCGGCGGCCGGGTTCTATCCGGCGGCGTACCTCCTCGACCAGCCGGTGACCGCGGTCTACGCCCTGTTCACGCCCATCGCGTTCGGCGTCCTCTCGCCGGTGCCGGGCTCCGGGCGAAGGCGCGCCGCGACCGTGCTGCGGGCCTGGCCGGCCGCCGCCGTCCTCACCGCCGCCGGCACGGCTCTCGCCGTGGACACCTGGGCGGCCGTGGCGGGCATGCTGCTCGTCGGTTTCGTGCTGACGTTCGGCGCGCTGTGCGGACCGCGGCTGGCCGGCACCGTCCCCGGCCTCCAGCTGTTCTACATCCTCGCCTGCTTCCCGCCCTTCGCACCGGACACCCTGCCGCACCGGCTGGCCGGGGTCGCCCTCGGCGGGACGGCGCTCCTCGTGTGCGAGGTGGCGGTGTTCCCCGATCCGCCGGACCCGTCGTACGGCGACCGGATCGCCGACACCCTGGACCTCGCGGCCCGGGCCGCCCGCTCCCTGATGCGCGGCGCCGCTCCGGAGCCCGGCCTGGCCGAGGGACTGAGGGAGGCCGGCCGGGGACTGCGCTTCTCACAGCAGCCGGCGGGCGCACGCCCGACCGGGGCGGGACGGAAGGACCGGGCGCTGGCCCAGGCCGGGTCCGCGACCCGGCGGCTCGTGGACCAGCTGGCCGCGCTGACCGGTCTGCACCCGGCGCCCGCGGACACGGCCTCGCAGAATCTGCTGGGCGGCATCGCGGCGGCGTGCGCCGCCACCGCCGAGGCACTGCGCCGCAGGCGCCCCGGTGCCGGGCCCGAGCCGGTCGAGGAGATGGTCGCCCAGTTCCTGGCCGCACGCGACGGTGGCCCCACCGGGCCTTCCTCCCGCCCGCACCAGGTGCTGCTGCGGCAGTCGACCGTGCTGACGATCGCGGTCTCGGCCGTGACCGTGCGTACGGCCGTCGCCCTGGCCTTCGGCGGTAGGCGGCCGGTGTACGGCCTGCCCCGGGAGCAGTTCTGGTACGCGCGGATCCCGACGGTGCGCCTCTTCACCGTCCGGCTCACCGGCAATCTCACGCGGCGCTCCGTCGTCTTCCAGAACGCGCTGCGCAGCGCGTGCGGGCTCGCACTCGCCCGTCTGGTGGCGGGCTCGCTCGACCTGTCGCACGGCTTCTGGGTGCTGCTGACCGTGCTGACCCTGGCGCGGACCACGGCGGTCGCCACCTGGTCCGCCGTCCGCGCGGCCGTCGTGGGCACCCTGGCCGGTGCGTGCGCCGCCGGCCTGCTCCTCATCGGGGCGGGCCGGGCCACCGAGGTGTACGCGTACCTGCTCGTGCCGATGATGCTGATCGCCTTCGCGGCCGGGCCGCTGGAAGGGCCGGCCTGGGCGCAGGGACTGTTCACCCTGGTCGTGTCCACGGCGTTCGCGCAGATCGCTCCCGTGACCTGGCGGCTCGCGGAGATGCGGGTGGTGGATGTGCTGACCGGCAGCGCCGTCGGGCTGCTGTGCGGGGTGCTCGCCTGGCCCTTCGGGGCCCGCGCGGAGACGCGGCGCAGCATGACGGCTCTGCTCCGGGCCGCCGCTCCGGTGGTGCGGGCCACCACCGCCGCAGTGACCGGCGACGGCCCGGCGGGGCACGCCGGCACGGCGGACCGGGCCCTGCGGCTGACCCGCCACCGGCTGCGCATGGCGGAAGGCTCGTACGCGCAGTACCGCACGGAACCCTCCGCCCGGACCCGCGTCCACTCGCACGGAAGAGGGCCCGCACCCGAGGCCGAACCCGATTACCTCGCCGCCCTCAACGTCGGCTCACGCGTCCTGGTCGGCGCCTACTGGCTGCCACGGACGGACCGCCGGCCCGGGCTGCCTCCCGTCGCCCTGGACTGGGCCCGGAAGGTCACCGGGGAAGCGGAAGCGGCCATCGTCCGGGCGGCGGACTTCCCCGCGGGCGGCGTCCCGGTCCGGCTGACGCCGCCGCCCTCCCTGCCGTCCGAGGCTCCGGCGTCGGTCCAGTCCCTCCTGACGGACATCGAGGTGTGGCTCGACGCGCTCGCGGTCGACCTGCGCACCACCACCGGCCACCGGACGACCGGGACGACCCGAGCGAGCGTGTCCTGACCGGCAGCCTGGACGGGAGTCTTCGGGACGGGGAGCTCCGGGACGAGGACCGGTGGTGATGAGGCCGCGCGCTCGTCGGCGATCACCGGCGGGCAGGGTGTCGTGGCGTGCCGGACCGTCCTCCCGCCGTCCGTGTACGGATCGCTCCGTGGCGGGTGGCAGGTGGTGGTCCGGCGGGTCGGGATCGGCGCGGCGAGCGGTCAGCGTGCCGCGAGGAGTTCGAGGGTGTCGATCACGCGGTGGGAGAAGCCCCACTCGTTGTCGTACCAGGCGACCACCTTGATGTGGCGGCCGTCGACGCGGGTGAGGGCCGAGTCGAAGATGGACGACGCCGGGTTGCCGGTGATGTCGGACGACACGAGCGGGTCCTCCGAGTACTCGAGGACGCCTGCGAGCGGGCCCTCGGCGGCGGTGCGGTACGCCGCCAGCACGTCCTCGCGCGTCACCTCGCGGGCGACGGTCGTGTTGAGCTCGACGATCGAGCCCACCGGAACGGGCACCCGGATGGAGTCCCCCGACAGCTTGCCGTCGAGGTTGGGCAGCACGTGGCCGATCGCCTTGGCGGCGCCCGTCGTGGTCGGCACGATGTTGACGCCGGCGGCGCGGGCGCGGCGCGGGTCGCGGTGCGGGCCGTCCTGGAGGTTCTGCTCCTGCGTGTAGGCGTGCACGGTCGTCATGAACCCGTGCTCGATGCCGGCGAGGTCGTCGAGGACGGCGGCGAGCGGGGCGAGCGCGTTGGTCGTGCACGAGGCGTTCGAGACGATCGTGTGCAGCTCCGGGTCGTAGGCGTCGGTGTTGACGCCGTACGCGAGTGTGACGTCGGCGCCGTCCGAGGGAGCGCTGACCAGCACCTTCCTGGCGCCGGCGTCGAGGTGGGCGCGGGCGGCCTTGGCCGAGGTGAAGCGGCCGGTCGCCTCCAGCACGAGGTCGACGCCCAGCTCGGCCCACGGCAGGCGGGCCGGTTCGCGCTCGGCGAGCACCTTGATGCGCCGGCCGTCGACGACGAGGACGTCGCCGTCGACGCCGACCGGGCGGCCCAGGCGGCCCGCCGTGGAGTCGAAGGCCAGCAGTTGCGCGAGGGCGGCGGGCTCCGTGAGGTCGTTGACGGCGACGATCTCGAGGTCGCTGTCGCGCTGGAGGAGCGCGCGCAGCACGTTGCGGCCGATGCGGCCGAATCCGTTGACGGCGATGCGAGTCATGAGTGGGGTCCCTTCCCGTCGGTTCGCCACCAGCCTCGCGTCCGGCGGCCCCGTGTGGCCTGGGCGAGAGCGCCATGGTTCGAAAGGATCCCGCCACGCGGCCCGCAGGGTCCCCGGTTCCCGGGTCACTCGCCTTTCGTGAAGGTGCGCCGGTATTCGCTCGGTGTGGTGCCGAGGATCTGCTGGAAGTGGCTCCGCAGATTCGCTCCGGTGCCGAGTCCGACGTCGCCCGCGATCTGCTCGACGCCGCGCTCGGAACGTTCGAGCAGCTCACGGGCCATGTCGATACGGGCCCGCATGACCCACTGCATGGGCGTGTAGCCCGTGTCCTCTACGAAGCGCCGCGAGAAGGTGCGCTCCGAGACCGCGGCGTGCCGGGCGAGCGTCTCGAGTGTGAGGGGCTCGTCCAGGCGGTGCAGCGCCCACTCCCGGGTGGCGGCGAACCGCTCGCCCAGCGGCTCCGGCACGCTGCGCGGCACGTACTGCGCCTGGCCCCCGCTGCGGTAGGGCGCGGCGACCAGTCGTCGGGCCGCGTGGTTCGAGGCGGCCACGCCGAGGTCGCGGCGCAGGATGTGCAGGCACAGGTCGATGCCCGAGGCGGCGCCGGCCGACGTCAGCACGCTGCCCTCGTCGACGAACAGGACGTTCTCGTCGACCTGGACGAGCGGGTGCTTCGCCGCAAGGGCCCGGGTGTAGTGCCAGTGGGTCGTGGCGCGCCTGCCGTCCAGCAGACCCGTGGCGGCGAGCGCGAAGGCTCCCGTGGAGATGGCGGCCAGCCGGGCGCCCCGGGCGTGCGCGGCCAGCAGCGCGCTCAGCACCGCCCGCGGCGGGTCGTCGCGGTCCGGGAAGCGGTAGCCGGGCAGGAACACGACGTCGGCCCGGTCGAGCGCGTCGAGGCCGTGGGCCACGTGGTACGACAGGCCGTCGCCGCCGGTCACCAGGCCGGGCGCCGCCCCGCACACCCGCACCTCGTAGGGCATGCTCGCCCGGGTCGTGAACACCTGCGCGGGGATGCCGACGTCGAGCGGCTTGGCCCCTTCGAGCACGAGGACGGCGACGCGTTGCAGGGGGGAGGACGACACCCGAACCAGGTTACGGGGCAGGGAGCGGGTCCTCGCCGGACGGCGGGCCGACGCACGTGTCCGGGCGCGTGGGTCGTGCCGCCTCGTCAGCGGATCTCCCCCGGACGGCTCGGTCCGGGTCACCGGGGACCGGCCGTCCCGGTGGGGCCGGCGACCTTTGGGCGTACGGCAGTTGAACACTTCGCGCGCAGCCCGTCCGGCGTCCGGAGCCTCCTTACGCTGACGCGCGTGCGAGAACAGCGACAGGCGGGCGACGACCGTCACGGCAGTGCCCGAGAGGGGGCCCCGCGGGCGATCACCGCACCCCGGTGGTCAGGTCGGAGCGGCACCCACAACCCCCTGCTGGGGCTTCAGCAGACCGCGGGCAACGCGGCGACCGTCGCCGCCCTGAACGCGGCCGGCCCGTCCACCGCGCGCCGCCGGGCCCCGCAGGTACCGCCCGCCATCGCGGAGGCCGGTGAAGACGCCCTCGAACTCCCCCCGTATCTGCGGGACATGGAGGCCGCGGGACTCTCCACGGCGTACGGGCTCACCGGCCACGATCTCGTCACCACCGCCCTGGCCGAGGTCGTCGGGCGCCGCGACGGCGTCGTCGCGGAGATCGCCGCGGAGCTCGCCGGGCGGCCCGAGTCCTTCTACGGGCGCGGCCGGGCCTTCGCGGTCACCGGGTCGCGCGGCACGGACCGTTACGACGTCACGGTGAGCGTCTTACCCGGCGACGACGACCGTCCGGGCGTCTTCTCCCCCGCCGAACTCGACGGCGAGGGCGCCGCCACCAAGGTCGATGTGCAGCACAACTCGGCCGCCACGGTCGCCCAGAGCACGAACGCGTCCGCCTCGAAGGGCGTGGCGTTCACCGCGTTCGGGATGGCTCCGGTCGCACCCGGTGTCTGGGCCGGCGGGGCGGCCACCGTCAACGCCCAGCCCTTCCAGTCGTCCCGGGACTCCCGCGCCCAGCGGAACATGGCGGAGCCGCGTGTCCTGCGCAGCGACAAGGGGTCGGTGGAGGTGCCGCGCAGGGTGCGCTACAACCTGCGGATCCTGAAGGACGGGGAGCGCTCCGCGCGCAACGTCGGCGGGTCGGGCTCCCTCACCATGCGGGTGCCGGTGGAGCACCTGGTGCCGGCCGCCGCGGGCCCGGTGCCCCGTCCGCGTCCGGTCGCCCCCGAGACCGCCCGGGCCGTTTCCCTGGCCGACTCCCTGGCCCCGCTCGCCGTCTCGGATCCGGCCGCCCCGCACCAGGGCGGCGGCGGGCTGTTCGACGCGGTCGCCTCCGCGCTGCACCCGTCCCTGACCTGGCCCGGTGCTCCCGGCCGGGCCCGGCTCTACGAGGCCACCGCCACCGCGACCGTGCTGGAGGACCTCCCCCGACTGTTGCGCGACGGGGTCGTCGGTGAGGATCTGACCAGCAGGGACGGCACCACCACGGGCACCTACCGGATGCGGGCCGCGATCACCGGACTGGCCCCTGGCTGGAGCACCGGCAAGACGCAGTTGCGCACCCATCAGCAGACGCAGCACGCGGTGACGGACACCGCGGGCAAGGGCCGGGGCGGTGCCTTCGGCGTCGGTCCGGCGGCGGGGTTCGGTGTCCTCGGCAACGCGGCCGCCGTCCGGGGGACCGTCATGCCCGTCGCGGGGGCGCGCAAGGCACGGTTCACCGTGGCCGAACAGACGGTGTCCAGCCGACAGGGGGCGGAGGTCCGCGGCGAGAAGGTGCTCTATCTCGGCAGCGTGCTGTTCACCGTCGAGGGCACCGGCCTCACCTCGCCCCTGACCAGGGCACGGGGCGGCGGGCGTACCGCGCACCACACGATGCGGGTGTGGGTCTCGCTGCGGGCCGACGAGGCGCAGGAACTGGGGCTGCCGCTGCCCGAAGGGGTGACGGCCGGCGCGTTCGTGAAGCCCGCGCGACGCCCCGGGGCGGACGTGGGGGGCAAGGGCAAGGAGACGGCCAGGGCGACCGGACAGGACCCGGCGGAGACCGGTGAGCGCGCGGCCGGGGCCGAGGGCCGGGACGCGGAGGACGACGTACGGCACCTGCCCTTCGGCGCGATGGGCTCCAGCGTGGCGATCAGCCGGCTGGACACCGCGCCGATGATGCGGGCCGTGACGCGGATGTTCGCCACCGACAGCCGGCTGGCGGGTTATCTTCCCGCCTTCGGCGAGGAGGAGCAGCCGCGCGACCTCGGCGCCGACGACGCCGAGGTGCAGCGGCGCAACTACCGCGAGCTGGTCGCCGTGCTGTCGGAGACCAACCTGCGGGTGAACAAGGACCAGTTGCTGTCCACCGGCATCCGTGTGCGGCTGCGCCGGAAGTCCCGCTTCCACACGCACGACGTCCAGCTGAAGGTCACCGGCTCTCTGCGGGAGACCGGCCACCTCGGCGAGACCGAGGACTGGCTCGTCCGCAGCCACGCGGGCGTCACGAGCAACCTCCAGAGCGGGCGGGCGAGTTCCCGCACGGTGGGCGGGATGGCACTCGGCCAGTTCCGGCTGGTTCCCGGCGCCCTCACCCTGTCGGCGCGTGCCGAGAAGGGCCGTACGACGACCCGGCGCGGACAGGCCGGGCCGACCCTGCGCACGGACGTCCTGACCAACGGCTCCGAGGAGGCGAGCGTGTTCGGCGGGGCGCTGAGCCTGAACGTCGACGTCACCATGACGTCGCGGCAGCGCAAGGCGGCCCGGGCGCTCACCCCCGGCGCCCCCGGCCGGGACGCGCCGACCGCCGAGCATGTCGGGTCGCTGCCCCTCGACGCGCAGGACGTGCGGCTGCTCACCCCGAGCGCGTTCACTCTGGACGGCGACGCCAAGCGGCGCCTGGACGAGACGGCCGCCGCGCGCACGGCGGGCCACCGCGATACGCGGACGGAGTTCGCGGCCGCGGGCATCGGAGACCTGGCCGGTCTGACCGCCCGGCAGCTGGGTGGTGGGCGGGGCGTGCGGGACTGGACGCTGGTGGAGACCGTGGGCGACGGACAGCCGGTGCGGGATCTGGCCTTCGAGCTGCTGGCACGGGCCGCCGCCCGCAACCGGGAGGCGCGCGAGGACAGGGCGCTGGAGACCGAGGGCCTCGCACCGCGGCTCGCGATCGAGGACCGTTTCAGCCCGCAGGCGGTGACCGCGGCGCTGCGGCAGGCCGTCTCGGCCGGCTGGGTGGTGCAGAACCTGCGGCACGCGCGGCGGCTGGCCGGGCTGACCGGCGCCGTCGGCACCCGGTTCGCGCTGACCCGTCCGCAGGTCGTGCACCAGGGCACGGGAGCGGGCACCGAGACCTTCGTGCTGGGCGGCCACCAGGTCACCGGACAGGAGGGCACGGGCCACAACATCTCCGTGCAGGGCGGGCTCACGGGAGCGGAGAACGGCGCCGAGTGGCGTCTCGCCCAGGGTGTGGCGGCCGGCCGGAGCCTGGGCGGCGGCGACACGGAGGCGTCCACGCTCGTCGGCACGGTCGAACGCAACGCGCACACCTCCCGCAAGAGCCCGCTCCATCTCGTGCGGTGCGATCTGGTGGTGCGCATGATCGCCGAGGTCGCGGTGACGGGCGGCGGCCCGTACGTGGCACGCGGGGGCCGTACGGTGCCGGCGGCCGTCGGGGTGTGGATGACCGCGCGTCAGCTGCGGGCGGCGGGGCTGAAGGTACCGGGCGAGGTACGCCCCGAGGACACGGCGACCGGATCGGGAACGACGCCGAAGGGCACGTCCGGGAAGTCCTCGCGGACGGCGGCACGCTCCGAGGAGCGCGCGCAGTCCTCGGCGGCGGGCACACCGGCCCGCGGCGGCGCTTCCGGGAGCGCGTCGCTGGTGCCCCCGGCCCCTGTTCCCGCCCTGGCCGAGTCGCTTCCGCTCGGCTTCGGCATGATCGAGGATCTGCCCGACTTCGTGCCGCTGCTGGAGGGGGTGCGGGGCCGCCTCGGGGCCTCCCTCGCCGACGACCTGCTGCCGCGCACCCGTCTGACGGACCGCAACGACAACGTGCAGCGGCTGCTGCGGGTGCTCGACCGGGACGGCTCGGCGGGCCTGCTGTCGAGCGCGATGGACGGCGGAGTGGGCGTCGAGCTGTTCGACGGGCGCAGACGGCCCTACCGGGCGGTGTTCCGGATCCGCAGGACCGGCCGGGGCAGTTACATGGAGACCGCCGCCGACGGCCGGGACATGGAGTACATCACCTCCGCCGCCGCCCAGCGGGCCTCCGCCCGGGACGAGAGCGACACCCGCGGCGTCGAGGCGGTCCTGGCCGGGTCGGGGAAACCGGACGGCGGCGCGGGGCAGTTGAAGAGTCTCGGAGCGGCGGCCGGCCTCGGTCTCGCGGCGAGTGACTCGCGCCGCTCGGCGAGCGTGGGGCGCGCCCAGTTGGGCGTGAAGACCGTCGCCGAGGCGTCGTCGGTCCCGTCGGCCCGGATGCACGTTCCGATCGAGGCGACCCTGGAGGTGTTCTCCGGCGACCGCCGGGTGGCCCTGGCGCCGCTGAGGAACCTCAGCCTGACCCACCGCGTGCCGGCCGCGGATCTGCGCGCGTTGTCACGGCTCGCCCCCGTACCGCCCCGGCAGGCGGGCGTGCATGCCGTGGCCGCCGAGGACGCGGGGGCGGACCGGCTCGGCCCCTGGCGTGCCTCCGGGGTCCGGCTGCCGATGGAGGCCCAGGTCAACGGGTTCCGCGGGGCGCCCAGGGTGCGGCAGGCGGTCGACGACGCGGTCCGGCGGGCGGGTGGCGGCGCGCGGTTCCGGACCGGCGGCGAGGCGGCCTCCCACCTGCTGCGCGAGGCCGTCTCCACGGAGTGGCTGATCGCGGCGCTGCCGCTGCTGACCGCGGCGGGCGTGGACCTTCCTCCGGTCCACGCGACCGGCGCGTCGGGCCAGGATCTGCGGGCCTCGCTGCACGCCCGGCTGCGCGGCGGCCGGGTGCTGGGCGTGGGCGACAAGATGACGTTCGAGACGGTCGCGCAGAGCGGGCTGGACGCGCCGCGCCCGGCGGGGTCGGACGGGCAGCAGGCGAACGAGCACGGCCGGTCGGCGCGCGGCCTGCTCGGTGCGGGGGTGCTGAACGCGGACGAGTTCCGGCTGAACCAGTTCCTCGGCGCCGTGGACGGCTCCGGCGGCTCCACCGCGACCGCCGCGGGCGCGGCCGGTTCGATACCGCTGCACAAGCCCAAGTCCGAGTCCGTGCTGGTGCAGTTCACGCTGGACGTGCGGGTGGTGGCGGAGGTGAGCGACCGGGTGCGTGCGGGCCGCCGCTCGACGGCCGTGCAGGAGGTCACCCTGCCGGAGCCGGTGGTCGTCCGGATGCCCGCCCCCGCGGTGCGGCGCATGCTGGCCGACGGGGCGAACGCCGAACTCCTGAGGGATCCCGGGGGCCACCTGACACCGGCCGTCCCGCCGGGCGAGGGGTGAGCGCGGCGGGGAAGTCGCCTACCCGCGTCACCTACCCGCCCGGGATCATCCGTCCGGGGTCACCCGCCCGGGTCACAGCTTGGCGCCGAAGTTCTGCGTCCACCACGGGCCGCCGGTCCCGTCGTGGATCCCCACGCCGATGTTCTTGAAGGAGCAGTTCAGGATGTTCGCCCGGTGGCCCTCGCTGTTCATCCAGGACGTCATCACCGACGAGGCCGTCTGCTGCCCCTTGGCTATGTTCTCGCCGTAGGTGGACCAGCGGTACCCGGCGGCCGTGATGCGCCGGCCGGGGTCGGCGCCGTCGGGGTTGGTGTGGTCGAAGAAGTCGCGGGCGGCCATGTCGTCGGAGTGGCCCTGGGCGGACGCGCGCAGTTGAGGGTCTTCCGTGAGCGGGCCGCACCCCGCCTTCGCCCGCTCCTCGTTGACCAGTGCGATCACCTGGCTCGCCCGGTCGGACGGACCCGCCTCGGCGGCCGGGGTCTTCGAGGCGGACGGTGTGGGACGAGTCGATTTCGCCGGGGCCGCCGCGGACCTGGTCCGGCCGGCGCCGGTCGTCGGCGAAGTGCTCGCGCTCGGCGACTTCGAAGCGGACGCCGTCGGGGAAGCGGAAGGTGACGGCGGCGGCGAGCTGCTGCGGGCGCTGTCCGCGGTGGGGGCGTCCGGGACGAGCGCGTCGTCCGCGGGCTGCACGGCTGTGCTGTCCCTCGTCCCGCTGTCGGGTGGGGTGCCGAAGTAGTAGAAGCCGCCGCCCGCGACACAGGCGGCCACGACCGCACCGCCGACCGCCCTGCGGCGGGTGCGTCGTCTGCGCCGTGCGTCGCTGCGGGAGGCGGTCCGTCCTCCCGCGGCCCGGTGGTTCGCCGACCGGACGAGCCCGTCACTGTCCCCGCTCCCGGCGAGCGGGGACGCCGAGCCGGCCACGGCCGCGGTGCCGGCGGCGGAGTTCATCCTCGCCAGGAGCGCGGACGACACCCCGACCAGCGCCAGGCCGGCCAGCAGACCCTCGGCGGGCATCAGCCCGCTCCACAGCCCCGAGCACTGTGCGCAGCCGCGCGCGTGCCGGGCCGTGCGCTTGCGCCACAGGGCCGAGGGCCGGCCGTCCCAGCCCACGAGTTCGCCGCGCAGTTCCTGGCACTGCGGGCGTGCGTCCAGGGCCCGCACCACGACGCGGGCCGCCTCCAGTTGTGCCTTCATCCGCTGTACGCGGACGGCTGTGTGCTGCGGCGACAGGGCCAGGGCCTCGGCGATCTCGGCCCGGGTCAGTTCGCCCGCGCACTCCAGCCACCACAGCGACAGCAGCCCCCGGTCGTCGGGCTCCAGCCAGCGCGTGGCCCGTGCGGTCTCCTGCCGCTGGCCGGACAGTTGGAGCTGCACGATGGTCAGGTCGACGAAGTCGGCACCCGGGTCGGCGACGTCGTCGGCCTCCTCCATGGCGCCCTGGGCGGGTTGCTGCCGGTGCCAGTGCGCCCGGACCTGGTTCATCGCGACGGCCACCAGCCAGGAGCGGAAACTGGCCGGATCGCGCAGCGTCTCCAGCGAGTCGAGGACGCGCAGCATGGTGTCCTGTACGACGTCGTCGACGTCCACCGAGCCGTTCAACGCCCGGCCCACGATGTTGTAGACGAGGGGCAGGTACGCACCGACGAGCGCGTCCTGGGCCGCCTGGTCGCCCGATCGGGCAGCGGTGACCAGCGCCACCGCCTCCATCGTGTGCCGTGTGCTCATTGCGACTTCCCTGTCCTCGACGCCGAACGCTGTTGTCCGTCGCATGGGAGATCCCTGCGGGCGCGCCGGATAACAGTTCCTCGGAAATTCGTGCGAGGAGAGGTTCGCCGCTCCGTGCCATGAGTGCAATGGGGGCCGTCACATGGCGTCCGGGGACGCCGGCCCGCGATGTCGCGCTTCGGGCGGTTCGCGACGGGCCGTCGGCGCCTTCGCCGCGGGGGTGTCGGTCCGACGGCCCGGACGACTACGGTGGCCCGGCCGACCCGCCGCGTCCGACGCCGTCGGCGACCGACGTCCGCACGGCCCGAGGATCCCGTATGACCCGAATGCCCGGCACGGCCAGATACGCCCGCGCTCTGCTCATGGCCTCGGGCCTGTCGGGCATCGTCGGCGCGGTACGGCTGACCGCGTCCGCCGCCGTCCTCGAGTCGGGCGCCATGGGCGGGTTGGCCCTCGCCATGCTGCTGTCGGCGGCGGCCGGGTGCGCGGTGCTCGCGGTGACGGCGCTGGTCATCTCGGCGAGGTTCGCCGACGGCGGGGGCGCGGTGCGCAGGGGCGCCGTCGCCGTCGGATGGGTGATCGCTCTGGGCGGCCCGGTCGCGGGCCTGGCGTACCACTTCGCCTGGGCCGCGGGTGGCGTCCTGGGTGTCGCGCTGGTGGCCCTGTCGAGCGGTGAGTCGACCAAGGAGTGGTTCGACCGAGGGCGGTTGCCGGCCCCCGTCTGATCCTCAGGCCCTAACTGGCGGGGCGTCGGATCCGGCCGGCGTACCGCTTCTCCAGTTCCAGGTTGCCCTCGAACCCGCCGGGCACGTTGGCGGAGACGTAGACCGGGGGGCGGTCGCCGGAGGCGAGGAGCCTGGCCGCCGTCTCGGCGACCGTCATCTGCACCAGCAGCACACCAGTCAGCGTGGACAGGGCGCAGACCGCGCCGCCGCCGGGCAGTTCGAGGAGGGCGTCACCGCGCGGGGCCGCGTTGTCCAGGACGACGTCGGCGAGGTCGACGAGCTTCTTGCCGCTGGGGTGGGCGGCGGAGACGGACCGGGTGTGACTGAGGGAGGTGATGGCCAGCAGACGGTGGCCGCGTTCCCTGGCGTGCAGGGCCATCTCGACGACGACGTTGTTGACGCCGGAGTTGGAGACGATGACGAACAGGTCCTGGGGATGGGGAGCGGCGAGCTCGTAGAGGCGCAGCGCGATGCCCGGTTCACGTTCCAGGAGCGGGTCGTCGAGGACGCCGGGGCGGTCGCCGCCGTAGAGGACGAGGTCGGCCATGCTGATGCGGTTGGTGGGCACCAGTCCCCCGGCGCGGCCGGCGAGTTCGAGGACGAGGGCCTGGGAGTGGCCGGTGCCGAAGGCATGGATCACGCCGTCGTCGCGGATGCAGTCGGCGATGAGCGCGGCGGCGGCGCCGACGTCGGCGCGGGTGGCCCCGGTGAGGCGGTTCAGGACGGCCAGGCCCTCGCGTGCGAAGCGGTCGGCGCTCACCGGCTCGGACACGGACTCGTTGGCGGACTCACCGGACACCTGGGACTCCCCACTGGTGGCTTCAACCACCCCTCAAGTCGCATTCAGTGAATCAATAAATCACAGCCGCCGCGAGACGGGCAATGCCGCGAGAGTCGCGCGAGCGCCCGGGCACAGGCGGCGTCCCGGTCGTGGTATTCAAGAGTCGGCCCAACGGGTGGCTGGTACCTTCTGCGCATGCCCTCGACCGATGTCACCACCCTGATCCGCACCGAGCTGCCCCGGCTGGCCGGCTCCCTGCGGAAGGTCGGCGAGCTGATCCTGGAGGATCCGGCCGCCGTCACCCACTGCTCGGCCGCGGAGCTGGGCCGCCGCACCGGGACCTCCCAGGCCACCGTGACGCGCTTCTGCCGGGCCATCGGCCTCGACTCCTACCAGCATCTGCTGATCGAACTGGCCCAGGAGCGCGGCCGCGGCGAGGCCTCCGACTGGGGCAGCGCCGAGATCGGCCCGGACATCTCCCCCGACGACAGCCTGGAGCGGGTCGTCCAGGTCGTGGGCACCGCCGACCTGCGGGCCGTCCAGCAGACCATCGACCGGATCGACCTGGACGCGGTCGAGCGCGCGGCCCAGGCGGTGGCCCGCGCCCGGCGCATCGACGTCTACGGCGTCGGGGGCAGCGGCGCGGTCGCCCAGGAGACGGAGACGCGGCTGTTCCGCATCGGCTGCGCGGTGCGCGGCTGGACGGAGGTGCACGCGGCGACCACCTCGGCGGCCCTGCTGACCCCGGCGGACGTGGCGATCGGCATCTCCCACTCGGGGGCGACCCGGGAGACGATCGAGCCGTTCGAGCTGGCCAAGGAGCGTGGCGCCACCACGGTCGCGCTCACCGCCGACTCGCGTTCGCCGCTGGCCCGCGCCGCCGACGTGCGGCTGATCTCCTCCTCCTCGGAGACGAGTTTCCGCACCGGCAGCATCGGCGCGCGCCACTCGGTGCTCATGCTCATCGACTGCCTCTACGTGCGGGTCGGCCAGCTGTCCTACCAGCGGGCGAGCGCCTCCCTCGCGCTGACCGACCACATCGCCGGCGCGCACGCGGTGAAGTCCCGGCGGATGCGCTGAGCCGACCGGCCCTGCATGACTGAGCCAACCAATATGACAAGAAATGGTTGATTGAACCACCCTGCGGTGCCAGGATGGGGCCCCCGCGCACTCCTGAGGAGCTCCATGCGTGCCATCTCCGTCGAGTCGACCGAGCTCTTCACCGGCACGCGGGACGAGCCCCACCAGGTGGTCACCGTCGCCGTCGAGCACGACCCCGGCCGCCCGGTCCGGCTGAGCGTGGCGGGCCCCGGGATCCGCAGCGTGGGCGAGTGCGCGGTCACCGCAGGCGAGGACGGCAGCGCACGCGCCGAGATACCCGGGGCCGTCGACGGCCTCGCCCCGGGCGAGCGCCGCGAGATCACGGTCACCGCCGTCGACGGCCCCCGACGGGCCGTCCTCACCGGCGAGTTCACGGCCGCGGAGCCCGGCTGGACGATGTTCCTGGTCAGTCACTTCCACTACGACCCCGTCTGGTGGAACACCCAGGCCGCCTAGTACCGAGACCTGGGACGTCGCCGACGACCCGGCCGTCACCGGGTTGCCCGCCCGGACCTTCGACTCGCGCGGCCAGTCCGGGATGAGTCTGGTGCGGGCCCACTGCGACCTCGCCCGGCGCGACCCTGCCTACACCTTCGTGCTCGCCGAGGTCGACTACCTCAAGCCCTACCCGGACGCCTTCCCCGAGGAACGCGCCTTCCTGCGCCGGCTGATCCGCACGGGCCGCGTCGAGATCATGGGCGGCACCTACAACGAGCCCAACACCAACCTCACGGGCGCCGCGCCCGACCTGGTCGTCCTCAACTCCGCCACGTGGCCCCGCCGGGACGTGCTGACCGTCGCCGACCCCGGTCTGGTGCCGCTCGATGTCGACGGTCTCCCGCTGCCCGCGGTGGTCGAGGACGGCGAACTGCGGGTCGTCGTACCCGAGGTGCCAGGCCTGGGCCTCAAGGCGCTCTCCCTCGCCGAGGGCCGGGTGCCCGGCTGGACGGCCGGCGGCGGCACGACGATCCGCAACGCCTTCTACGAGCTGACGGTCGACCCCGCACGCGGCGGAGGCGTCAGCAGTCTGCGCGCCCTCGCCGAGGGAGGCCGGGAACTGCCGCGGCCAGGGGACGTCGGCAACGAGCTGGTGGTGCAGGAGGAGTACCCGAGCCCGTCCCGGAGCTGGAGCCGGACCCGTGTGCGGCGGTCACCGCCCCGGTCCGGCGGGGGCAACCCCCGGGCGGCAACGCGTTCGCGGAAGCGTCACGCTTCCGGGGAGCTCGACAGCATGGACTTCTTCTACGGTCTGCGCCCGGCGGTTCCTGCGGAAGAAGCCACGGTGGCACCCAGCCGTGCACCCCCGCCTCGGGGAGGGCCCCTGGCACCTGCCCCCCACCGGCACCACGCGTCCTTGCGCGGGGGCCGTCGGCGGGGAATGTGGTGGGCGGGCCGCGAGTTCGGCTACCGGACGAGTTCGGCTGTCGGGCGGCCGGGGGGCCTCGGAGGGGTACTTCCCTGCGCGGGGGCCGTCAGCGGGCGGTGCGGTGGGCGAGACGGGCCAGGGCCACGGCGCCCGGGGAGCCGTCGGACACGGGGGTGACCGCGAGCGCGAAGGGTGCCAGGGCTTCCGTGAGCGGGGTGAGCAGGGGGCCGTGCGGGGCGAGCAGGCCGCCGGTGACGACCAGGGGCTCGCCCGGATGCGGCGCCAGGGCCGTCACGGTATCCGTCAGCCGGCATGCGGCCTCTCGCAGGATCTCCGCGGCGACGGTGTCCTTCTCCTCGGCGGCCCGGACGACCAGGGGAGCGTGGTCGGCCAGTCTGACCGGCGGCCGGTCCATGACGGCGGGCAGCAGGTGCGCGCGGAAGGCGGTGCGCGGGGCCGCGCTCCAGGCGGCGGTGTCCGCGACGCCGTAGGCCTCCGGGGGCAGGACGTTCGGCGAAAGCCCCAGCTCCCGGCCGACCGCACGGGCGAGGACGGTGGGGGCGCCCCGGCCGTCGGCCGCCCGCAGGGCCGCGCGCACGGCCGCGCGGCCGATCCAGTAGCCGCTGCCGTCGTCGCCGAGGAGCCAGCCGTCGCCGCCCGAGGTCGCGGTGGGTACCCGGGCGGCGATCCGGGCCGCGACCGCGCCGGTCCCGGCCACCAGCACCAGGCCGTCGGCGGGGTGCCCGGGGGCGGTGGCGAAGGTGGTCTCGATGTCGCTGTGCACCTCGACCGCGGCGGCGGTGACGCCGAGCCGGGCGAGCGCGGCGGACAGGGCGGTGCGGGCTCGCACCCGGCCGGGTTCGCCGGTGCCCTGACCCTGGTGACCGGCTCCGGCGAAGCCGCCCACGACGGCGGTCACCCGCCCGCGCAGCGGTTCGGGCACGGCCTGTGCGAGCGCCTCGGTGAGGTGGTCGGCGAGCTCGGGGCCGGACACGGTGAGCGCGTTGCCCGGCCCTGCCGTGCCCTGGCCCCGCACCCGGCCGTCGGCGAGGTCCGCCAGGACGGCACGGGTGCGGGTGCCGCCGGCGTCGAGGCCGACCACAAGAGAGTGGTCTTGGTTCAAATCACTATTCATCGCAGCCCATGGTGGTTGATACATTCGCCGCAGGCAAGGTCCGTCTCGCGAGGAGGACGCCATCGACACGCCCCAGCCCGCGCCGCAGCTCCGCTTCGGTGTCAACTACACCCCACGCCGGGGCTGGTTCCACGCCTGGCACGACTTCGATCCCGGGCTCGCGCAGGCACGCCGGCTCGCGGAGTACGGCACGGAGCTGGCGGCCGCCTACGCCACTGATCCGGTCCGGCCGGTCTGGGTCCAGGAGACCGGGGCGCCCGAACCGCACATCCCGGCGGCCGACGCACCCGGCTTCGCCCGCGCGACGCTGCGCAACGCGGCCGGCTGCGCCCGGCTGTGGGGCGTCACCTGGTGGTGCTCCCACGACGTCGACCGCTCCCTGGCGGACTTCCCGGAACTGGAGTACACCCTGGGCCTGTTCGACTCCACGGGCCGCCCCAAGCCGATCGCCGAGGCCCTGTCGGAGACGGTGGCCGAACTCCGCGCCACGGCCACCCCGCCCGCACCTCGCAGCACGGCCCTGGTCCTGGACTGCACGCCGTCCACCCGCTCGGTCTCGGGCCCGGGGGGCGCGTTCTTCGACGCCTGGATGCGCCTGCGCGAGGAAGGCGTCCGGCCGGCGGTGGTCCTGGCCCGGCAGGCCCAGGACGCGGCGCACCTCACGGCGAGGGGGATCACCGAACTGATCGACGAGAAGGGAGCGGACCTGGCGCGAGCCCCCGGGAGGTGAACGACCAGGGGGACCGGCGCGGCCCCGGGGAACGGGCCGCCGAAGGGCGAAGGCCGGGGCCGGCCGGAACTCCGGCCCCGGAGACTCCGCCCCGGTCAGGACGTGCGGCCCGTCAGGACCTCCGCCACCGCCCGCAGATTCACCTGGCCCCTGCCGTGCGCGCACACCGCGCTGCCCGGCTCGGGCAACCCGGTGGAGACCGGCAGGGCGTCCGGCCGCGCGGCCAGCAGCGCGTCCCGCAGACGTCCCTGCCAGGGGTACAGCCCGGCGTCGCACACGGCGACGACCAGCGGCCGCCCCTCGGCCGCCCGCAGCACCTCCCCGACGACGGCCTCGACGATCTTCCCGGCGTCCTGGGGCCCTCCGGCGACCGCCGTGCCGGTGGCCGTGGGATCGAGGGTGTGCCAGGCGGTCAGGAGGTCTTCACCGCCCCAGTTCAGGGCGGGATGCGGGGTCGGGAAGAGGTCGACGACATGGGCGCCCGGCCCCGCCACCGGCACCGGCCCCCCGCTGCGCACGGCCCGCCGCGCCGCGGCCAGTCCGGCCCCGGCGTCCCACGCGGCCACTTCACCCGGCCGGTACGGCGCCGCGTACCGCAGCGCGAGCCGCCGGACCCGCTCCGCGGCCTCCGTCACCCGCTCCTCGGCCAGCTCTCCCGATCGCAGGGCGCCGAGCACCGCGTCCCGGCAGGCGAGGGTGGTCTCCGGATCCGGTACGGCGACGATGACCTGGTCGGCCCCCGCGGCGAGCGCCAGACGCGCGCCTGCCGCCTCGCCGTAGCGGTCCGCGATGGCCTTCATCTCGAGCGCGTCGCTCACCAGGACGCCGTCGAAACCGAGTTCGTCGCGCAACAGGCCGGAGAGGACGCGCGGGCTGAGGGTGGCGGGCCGGTCCGGGTCCAGGGCGGGGAACACGACGTGGGCGCTCATCAGCATGGGCACGCCCGCCTCGACGGCCGCCCGGAACGGCGCGAGGTCGAGCCGGTCGTACGGCCGGGGGTCGACCGCGAGCTCATGGTGGCTGTCGGTGACGGTCCCGCCGTGGCCGGGGAAGTGCTTGGCGCAGGAGGCCACGCCCCGCGCCTCGGTGGCCGCGATCCAGGCGCGCAGATGCCGGGAGACGAGCGCGGGGTCGGCGCCGAAGGCGCGGGTGCGCACGATCGGGTTCTCGGGCCGCCGCTGGACGTCGGCGACCGGAGCGTAGGAGACGGTGATGCCGAGCGAGACCAGGTGCCCGGCGAGGGCGTCCGCGCAGGCGGCGGTGAGCCGCGGGTCGTCGGCGGCGCCGAGCGCCCAGGAGCCGGGCACCTCGGGGGCTCCCGCGGCCACCAGGTGACCGATGCCGCCGCCCTCGTTGTCGATGGCGATCAGCAGGTCGGGGCGCAACGCCCGCAGGGTGGCGGTGAGTTCGCGCACCTGGTCGGCGTCGCGGACGTTGCGGGTGAACAGGATGACCCCGCCCAGACCCCGGTCGACGATCCGTTTCAGGCTGTCGGGGACGGTGGTCGTACCGTCGAAGCCCGCGACGAGGCAGCGGTGCGCCGACTCGTCGAGGGCGGCGGGAAGTGCCGGGCCGGCGGCCCCTGGGGCGGAGTGCGTCACCCCCGGAATCCTCTGGCTCACCAAGCCGAAAGTCAATATTCCAGTGGCTGAGTGATTCAAATCGGCAGGACGGCAGATCTTCGAGCACCGGAGGTCCGAGGAGCGCGGCCGGCCCCGGGCCTCGGCTCCCCGTAGGGACGCCGCCCGGGTCCGCACTCTCCGACTCGCGACCGCTCCGGCGCCTGACCGCCCCTCGACGCGGAGGGTTCGAGCGACCCGGCGCCCGGCTGCCCGGTCACTCGGCTGTCCCGAACTCGCGGGATGTCACGGCACGCAGGGCACGTCGGGGCCCGGCCGCGTCCGGTGCGGGACTACTGTCGCCGGCATGGACCGCGATCACCGAGGATGGCTGCCCTGTCTGCTCGGCGGAGCCGTCTTCGCCGTGTGCATGGCCGGCACCACGCTGCCGACCCCTCTCTACGGCCTCTACCAGGAGAAGTTCGGCTTCTCCGAGCTCACGGTCACCGTCGTGTACGCCGTCTACGCCTTCGGAGTCATCGGCGTGCTGCTGCTGGCGGGCAACGCCTCGGACACCGTGGGCAGACGCCCCGTGCTGCTGGCGGGCCTGGCCTGTGCGGCGGCGAGCGCCGTCTGCTTCCTGTCCGCCACCGGACTCGGCTGGCTGTACGCCGGGCGGCTGATGTCGGGACTGTCCGCCGGTCTGTTCACCGGGGCCGCCACGGCGTACGTCATGGACCTGGCTCCGTCCGGCGGCGCCTCCCGGGCCACGCTGGTCGCGACCGCCGCCAACATGGGCGGGCTGGGCTGCGGTCCGCTGCTCGCCGGAGTGCTCGCCCAGTACGCCGCCTGGCCGCTGTACCTGCCGTTCGCCGTACATCTCGCCCTGGTGGCCGGCTCGGCGGCCGTCGTGACGCGGCTCCCGGAGACCGTGCGCGACCGGGCCCCGCTCAGCACCGTACGGCCGCAGCGGCCCAGCCTGCCGCCAGAGGTACGGCCGGTGTTCGGACCGGCGGCGATCGCCTCGTTCGTCGGGTTCGCGCTGTTCGGGGTGTTCACCTCCGTCAGCCCCGCGTTCCTCGCCGAGTCCCTCGGCGTGAACGACCACGCGGTGAGCGGTCTGGTCGTCGCGCTGGCCTTCTTCGCCTCGACGGCCGGGCAGTCGGCCGTCGTCCGGGTGGGGGTCGGCCGGTCGCTGCCCCTGGGCTGCGCCGCACTGCTGACCGGACTGGCGCTGCTCGCGGGCGCACTGCGGTGGGAGTCACTGACGCTGGTGGTGCTGAGCGCGGTCGTGGGCGGCGCGGGGCAGGGACTGGCGTTCCGCGGGGCGCTGTCCGCCGTGGCCGAGGCGTCCCCCGCGGACCGACGGGCGGCGGTGATCTCGGCGCTGTTCGTGGTCGCCTACACGGGCATCTCGGTGCCGGTGATCGGTGTCGGCGTGCTGGTGGGTCCCCTCGGTCTGGAGGGCGCCGGGCTGGTGTTCATCGCGTGCATGGCCGTCCTGGTCTCGATCGCGGGCACCTATCTGCTCCGGCGACCGGTGTGGGTGGAAACGCAGACGTGACCGACCCGACCGCCGGCGCGGCACACCGCCGGCCGGACCCCGCGCGCCACGGTGGCACGCGCACCCGCTTGGCCGCATCCGTACGGGTGGGGTCGGGCCGGCGGCGAAGCGACATGCGGCCGGCCGGCGTTGTGCAGAATCCAGCCGTCATCACCGGAAAGGCCCCCTCGATGCGACGTACCGCCCTCTTCGCCGTCTGCGCCCTGCTCAGCGCCGCCGCCACGGGATTCTTCACCACCAGCGTCTTTCGCAGCCGCTGACCCACGCGAGCCGGGGGAGCCCCGCGTTTCCCCGGCCCGGGCCTCCCGACGCCGACTTTGGCGAGCCGTCTTCCCCGGATCCGGCTCCCCCCAGCCCGCCTGCCCGGTTTCCGGCATCCCCGGATCCGGCTCCTCCTCAGCCCGCCTGCCCGGTTTCCGGCATCCCCGGTCCCGGCTCCGCCCAGCCCGCCTGCCCGGTTTCCGGCTTCTTCGGTTCCGGTTCCCCGGTCCCGGCTTCGCCGAGCCGGTCCGGGCTTCGCCGAGCAGGCTCCGGGCTGCCCCCCGGCCGCCGGTGGTCGTCGCCTTCGTCAGGAGGGGGGTCTGCGGTGTGCGAGCGGTCTTCCGACGCCCCGTCCGCCGTTTCCGCGCCGGTCGTGCCGCCGGGGTGGCGCAGCGCGCACAGGTAGCCGACGGCCAGGGCGATGGCCATCCCGTAGAACACCCACTGGTTGGCCTCCGCGAAGTCCATGCGGATCGCGGACACCGACTCCCGCACCGTCCGCGCGACCGGTCCGTCACCGGTCAGCTGCCGGTCGTCGGCACTGCCGGTGATCGACTCCGCGACGTTCCTCGCCGCGCCGTCCGCGACCCCCGACGGCACTCCACGCGACTCGAGCGTGTCGCGGACGTTGTCGGTCGTGCGGTGGGTCAGCAGGGTGCCGAACAGTGCCAGGCCCACACTCGCGGCGTAGTTGCGGATCGTCTGCGTGATGCCGGTGACCTCGCCGTACGAGGCGTCGATCGACCGGTTCACGGCGTCGGTGGAGGCGGGGGCCAGGATGAAGCCGATGCCGGCGCCCGCGAGGGCCGCGTAGGGCCACTGGTCGTGCATGGACAGATCGGTCAGCTTGCCCGCCCAGAGCGCGAAGCCCACCGCGCCCACCACGCACCCGGTCTTGAGGGCCGGCCGTGCGCCCCGCTTGTCCAGGATCCGTCCACCCCACTGCGAGGCGAGGGCGAAACCGGCGAAGAAGTACAGCAGGTACAGGGCGGCCTGGTTGGGCGAGGCGCTCAGGGACACCTGCGCGTAGACGGAGGCGAAGAAGAACAGCGGGACGAACGCGAGCATGGCGAAGAAGAGCACCAGTCCGTCCACCGCGAAGGCACGGTCCCGGAAGACCGCGAATTCGACCAGCGGATGGGCCGTGCGCAGTTCATAGCGGCAGAACAGCCACAGCACGGCGAGACCGCCCACGATGCAGACCCAGGTGAGCACGCTGCCCCAGCCCCAGGCGGCCGCCTGCTGGAAGCCGAGGACACTCGCGCCCATACCGATCGCGATCAGCGCCGCGCCCTTCACGTCCAGAGGCTCGTCACGACGGCGATCGGACACGTGGGCGAGCGCCGTCAGGATCAGGGCGACGACGGCCACGGGCACGTTGACCCAGAAGATGGCCCGCCAGGTCCAGTCGGTGAGCCAGCCGCCGAGGAGCGGCCCGAGGGCCGTCAGCGCCCCGGTGACGCCGAAGAAGAGGGCCAGCGCCCGACCGCGCCGTTCCACCGGGAAGACCGCCACGACCACCGCGAGCGCCGCGGGGAAGAGCAGCGCCGCGCCCAGGCCCTGGGTCGTCCGGAAGACGATGAGCCAGGTCAGCGCCAAGTCGCCGCGGGGTACGCATCCGCACAGCACCGACGAGACGACGAACACCAGGGTGCCCGCCACGACCACGCGCCGGGGACCGAGCAGGTCCGCCAGCCGTCCGCCCAGGGCGAAGAACGCGGCCAGTGCCAGCAGATAGGCGTTGACCACCCACTGCATACCGGAGGAGGACAGGCCGAGTTCGTCGACGATGTCCGGCGTGGCGATCGACACGATGGTCTGGTCGATGAACGTCATCGCGACCGCGAACATCATGGCCGCGAGCGCCACCGACTGCGAGGGGACGGGCCCACCCGCGGGAGCCCCCGCCTGCTGTTTGGTGTACATGCCAGTCACGCGTTCAGTCTGCCTCCGCCCTCCCGGCGACGCATCCGGTGCGGATGCCCGCCGGCGTCGGCCCGCAGCGCAGTCCGAGAAGCACCGCTCCACCGGGTCGATCCGCCGTATCGCTCCCCGGAAGCGCCCCCGAGATGCGGAAGAATCCGACCGGGTGAATCTGATGATCACGGCGCGGAAGAGTGCGCGTCCCGGCGCGGAACACGAGGTGAGACGCGGCCGGGCGGGCCCCGCCCGCGCGGCGTCCCGGGCCGCCTGCTCGGCGCCGCCCACCGCCCCCGACGGGCAGGTTTCCGCATGGTGTGGGGCGCCCGGTGGTGCGACGCTTGAGGCACAGGGCGTCCGACCGAGGACAAGCCGGGAGGGCCGATGGGACGTGACGTCCCGGCGCTGGTCTTCACCCGCGAGGACCGCCGCCGGTACCGGATCAAGATGCAGGAGTGCCTCGACGTCTTCGCGCAGATGCTGCGCGAGTCGCGGTTCGAGTCCGAGCGGCCGCAGGTCGGCCTGGAGATCGAGCTGAACCTGGTCGACGACCGGGCCGAGCCCACGATGCGCAACAGCGATGTCCTCGAGGCGATCGCGGACCCCGCCTGGTCCACCGAGCTCGGCCGCTTCAACCTGGAGATCAACGTGCCGCCGCGCCGTCTGACGCAGGGCGGCCCCGACGCCTGGGAAGCCGAGATCCGCGCCGCGCTCAATCACGCCGAGCAGCGGGCGAGGTCGGTCGGCACGCAGCTGATCATGATCGGTATTCTCCCCACGCTGCGGCAGGAGGACGTCGGCGAGTCGGCGCTGTCGGAGAACGCCCGCTACCGGCTGCTCAACGATCAGGTGTTCGCCGCTCGGGGCGAGGATCTGCACATCGAGATGGACGGCGTCGACCGGCTGCGGACCTACGCGGACACCATCACTCCGGAGGCCGCCTGCACCAGCACGCAGTTCCATCTCCAGGTGTCCCCCGAGGAGTTCGCCCCCTACTGGAACGCGGCACAGGCCATCGCCGGCGTCCAGGTGGCGCTGGCGGCCAACTCGCCGTTCCTGTTCGGCCGGGAGCTCTGGCACGAGACCCGCATCCCGCTGTTCGAGCAGGCCACCGACACCCGCCCGCAGGAGATCAAGGCGCAGGGAGTGCGGCCCCGGGTGTGGTTCGGGGAGCGGTGGATCACGAGCGTCTTCGACCTCTTCGAGGAGAACCTGCGCTACTTCCCCGCGCTGCTGCCCCTGTGCGACGAACAGGACCCGCGCGAGACGCTGGCCGGAGGGGACGTTCCGGAACTGGGCGAACTGACCCTGCACAACGGCACCGTCTACCGCTGGAACCGCCCGGTGTACGCCGTCGCGGGCGACCAGCCGCACGTCAGGGTGGAGAACCGCTGTCTGCCGGCCGGTCCGACGGTCGCCGACACCCTCGCCAACGGCGCCTTCTACTACGGCCTCACCCGGGCCCTGGTGGAGGACGAACGGCCGGTGTGGTCACGGATGTCCTTCCGGGCGGCCGAGGACAACCTGCACACGGCGGCGCGGCAGGGGATCGACGCCCGGCTGTACTGGCCCGGTATGGGCGAGGTGCCGGTGCCCGAACTCGTTCTGCGGCGGCTGCTGCCGCTGGCGCACCAGGGGCTGGAACTCTCGGGCATGGACGCCGCGTGGCGGGAGCCGCTGCTCGGGATCATCGAGCAGCGGTGTGTCACCGGTCGCAACGGAGCCGTCTGGCAGAAGGAGACGCTGCACCGCATCGCCGCCTCCACCCCCGACCGCCACGAGGCGCTGCGGCGGATGACGCGCCTCTACATGGACTACATGCATCTCAACGCCCCCGCCCACACCTGGCCGGTCGACTGACCGATCCCCGGTCACCGGTCCCCGGCCGGGCGCGATCCGGTGCCCGCCGGTCCCCCGCGGCCCCTGCCGAGGGGGACCGCGACAGGCTGTGAGGGCCGACACGACCCCCTCGATTCGGCTGTGCCGACGGGAGCGTGCAGGATAGAACCATGACCACCAAGATCTACTTCGACATCACCATCAACGACGAGCCCGCGGGGCGGATCAACTTCAACCTGTTCGACGACGTCGTCCCGAAGACGGCCGAGAACTTCCGCGCGCTGGCCACCGGCGAGAAGGGCTTCGGCTTCGCCGGTTCCTCCTTCCACCGCGTGATCCCCGCCTTCATGCTCCAGGGCGGCGACTTCACCCGGGGCAACGGAACGGGCGGCAAGAGCATCTACGGCGAGAAGTTCGCCGACGAGAACTTCACCCTCAAGCACGACCGGCCGGGCCTGCTCTCGATGGCCAACGCCGGCCCCAACAGCAACGGCTCGCAGTTCTTCATCACCACGATCGTCACCGACTGGCTCGACGGCAAGCACGTGGTGTTCGGCGAGGTCGCCGACGAGGACAGCATGGCCCTCGTCAAGAAGATCGAGTCCTACGGCTCGCGCAGCGGCTCCACCTCGGCGAAGATCACCATCGCGGAGTCCGGCCAGCTCTGACCGGCCCATGACCGCCCGTCGGCCGGGGCCGCCCCGGCCGACGGCGGGCGCCGGCCACCGGTGCCCCCCGGCCGTGTCCCGCGGCGCCGCCGGGACACCGGGAGTCCCCCTGCCCGGGTGGGTTCAGCCGGCCGGGCGGGCGGTCCCGGCGTGCACCGGCCCGGCGGTGTCCTGGGCGTGCAGGTGGTAGACGTTGAAGGCCCGGCGGATGACCGGCTGGGCGACGTTGCGGACCCGCACGCCTCCGCTGGTCATCCCGTGTTCCGTGCCGGCGTGCGCGTGCCCGTGCACGGCGAGGTCGGCGCCCGCGGTGTCCATCGCCTCGGCCAGCAGATAGCTGCCGAGGAACGGATAGATCTCCGGGGGTTCGCCCGCCAGCGTGTCGGGCACCGGCGAGAAGTGCGTGAGGGCGATCCGCACCGCGCACCCCTGCGCCGCGAGGGCTTCGAGTCCGGTGCGCAGTCCGTCGGCGCAACGGCGCGAGTACCGGATGAACTCCTTCATCAGGGGCTCGCCGAACTCGCTGCCGCAGCGCCCGGCGAACCCTCCTCCGAATCCCTTGGTGCCGGCGACGCCGACCCTGGTGCCTTCGATCTCGACGACGGTTCCCTCGCCTTCGAGGACCCGGATCCCGGCGTCACGGAGTATGGCCGTGACCTCTTCCGGCTTCTCGTCGTGGTGGTCGTGGTTGCCCAGCACGGCGACGACCGGGACGGACAGACCGGCCAGTTCGGCGGCGACGACCCGGGCCTCCTCGGGGGTGCCGTGCCGGGTGAGGTCACCGGCCAGGAGCAGCAGGTCGGCGCAGTCGGACAGGGTGTCGAAGGCGGGCCTGAGCAGGCCCTGGCTGTCGGGTCCCATGTGGATGTCGCCGACGGCCGCGACGCGGATCATGACAGCTCCTCCGGAGAGCCGGGAGGGGTGACCTCGGCGATCAGGATGTCGGTGTGGACGGCCAGCCCCGCCAGTTCCTCGTGCACCGCGCTGAGCAGTTCCTCGCGGCACTGGGCGGTGGGCACGGTTCCCCGGACCGTCACGGTCGCTCCGTGCGCCTCGACCCGCATGCCCAGCTCGCCCAGTCCCCGGGCGGCGAGGCGTTCCTCCAGAGAGGCGATCCGGTACTCGATGTTCGTGGGCTCGGTCGCGGGCGTGGCGCCCGGAGGGGAGGCCGGACGTGTGGCGCTCGGGCCGCCGGCGCCGGTCTGCGCCCGTGGCGTGTCCGCGCGGTGGTCGCTCATGGTCGTCCCTTCGTCGGTGCGATCACCCGCAGGCGTTCCAGCAGATAGAGGAAGGCCGCCGCCATCGGCGCGTCCTCGCAGTCCCGGCGCACCCGCTCCCAGTCGACCTTCTCCCGCAGGGCTCGGGCGATGGGAAGTACGGCGCCGAAGTCGCAGTGGTGTTCCGAGAAGGCCGCGAGCAGGCTGCGCAGCAGGTCGGTGGCGGACAGCACCGGCATGACCACCGAGTCCACGGGCAGTTGTTCGGCCCGGTCCAGGACCTCGGACGTCACCGGCTCGTGGGCCAGCTCGAAGAGGAGGTCGATGTCCTGGCCCAGGCACTTCGCCTTCCACAGCCAGTCCTCCGGCGGCTCGAAGACGAGCAGCCCGGCCTCGCTCAGGGTGGCGGCGACCGCGTCGGCGTCCTCGCGCCGGACGCAGAAGTCGGCGTCGTGCTGGAGACGGCCCGCACTGCCATGGGCGTACACGGCCACGCTCCCGGCGAGGGCGAAGGCGTGGCCGCCCCGCTTCAGCAGCGAACCGACCTGCTTCGCCGCCTCCAGGATCGCCTGGTGGTGGTCGTGCGCGGGAGGCCCCACCGGCCCGTGGGGGGACATTGCCGGGACCGTGGCGGCTTGCGGTCCGGTCGGACGGGCCGCCAGGAAGAGCCCGGAAGCGGTACCGGGCTCGGGCTCGTCCCCGGCGGCGTCATTGACCCTCTGCATCCCTGCTGCTCCGTTCTCAGGCGCTGCCTCGCTCGCGTCGGTGACGCGCTCCGCGTACCCCGTACGACTCCCGTCACACAGGGGCCGGAGCGGACGCTGTCAGTGCTGCCGCACCGCCTGACCCGGCTCAACCGGCGCCACTCCCCCTGGGCGGCCGGCATCGTCCAGACGGTGATCGCGGTGGCCCTGGTCATCCCGTTCGCGCTCCTGGGGAAGGACCCGGTGCTGACCCTCTTCCCGTGGTTCAGCGGCGTGGCCGTCCTGGGCATCATGCTCCTCTACTTCCTGACCTCCGTTTCCGTGATCGTCTTCTTCCGGCGCTCGCGTGCCGACACCCGGCCCTGGAACACGCTGGTGGCGCCGGCGCTGGGCGCACTCGGCATCGCCGGGGCGATCTGGCTCATCATCGAGAACTTCACCACCCTCGTCGGCGGCGACGAAGCCACGTCCGTCCGGCTCCGGCTGACCGTCCCCGCGGTCCTGGTCCTCGGACTCCTGGTGGCGCGGCTGACCCGGCGGAGGCAGCCCGCGACGACCGTCTGACCTCCGGATTCCGGTGCGGGGCGCCCGCTGCGGCCCCGCACCGGAACCCTCCGTGGTGCTCCCCCGGGTCGTGGTGTGCCACGGGCGCGGGCCGGCGCATTGCCGACTTCCGGCAGCGTTCGCCAGGGTCTTGATGCCGGGAAGCGGCGGCCGCAGAATGCATGGACGCACCCGCCGCCGCGACCGGCCGGTGACACGGATCGGGCGACCGGTCCCGCATTCCGCTTCGTGCCCGGCGGTTCCTTGCCGATCGAGTGCAACCTTTGGGGCAATCAGGCTGTCTCAGTTGATAACCGACACTCAGAGCCTTGGGGGAGATCATGGTGCGAAGCAGAACCGTCTGGGCCGCCGCCGCCCTTCTGACCGCCACACTGGGCGTGGCGGCGGTCCCCGCCACCGCCGCCCCGGCCGCCACCCCACGAGCCGCCACCGCCTGCCCCACCGGCTGGGGCAGCCTGGCCAAGACGTACTCCGCCGGCACGGCGACACCGCTGACGAACGTCAGGACCGGCCGCCACGACTGTTACGACCGGTTCGTCGTCGACGTCCCGGGCGCGAGCGGCAGCGCACTCGGCTTCTCGGTCAGGTACGTCGACCGGCTCTACCAGGACGCGTCGGGCCGTCTCATCCCCGTCGCCGGCGGCGCCATCCTGGAGGTGCGGGTGAACGCGCCCGCCTACAACCCGGAGACGGGCGCGTCCACCTACCCGGGGCGGGTGGCGCAGTCGCTGCCCGGCGTGAACATCACCGGGTACAGCGCCTTCCGGGACACCCGGTACGCCGGGAGCTTCGAAGGAGTGACGCAGTTCGGGCTCGGCGTACGCGCACGCCTGCCCTTCCGTGTGCAGCATCTGGCCGACCACCTCGTGGTGGACGTCGCGCACACCTGGTGACACCCACCGGCCACCCACCCCCGGAGCCTGCCCCTCCGGGGGTCGGCGAGCGGGGGCGCGTGGGCGTGTGCCGTCCGGCGTGTCGCACCCAGGTCGTCCTGACGGGGACGGCGAGTAGCGTCCGCCCGTTCATGTCGACGTCCGCCGGCCGCGGGCCCGCATCCGCGCGGGGCTAGGGACTTCTCGGCCCGGATCTCGTAGGCTGCCGGTCGCCGTTCGCCACCCCCGCCGCGCCCCGCAGAGGACCGGATGCAGACTTCCAGAATTGTCAAGTACCTGACATCGGCAGCCGTGGTTCTCACGCTGCTGACCCCGGCGCCGACCGCGGTCGCCGCCGGCCCGGACACCACCGCGCCGGGCACGACCGCCTCCGAGGCACCCGCCGGGCCGGCCGCCGTCCAGGGAACCGACACCTGGCAGCCGCCCCTGTCCACCCGGGGCCGCTACATCGTCGACGCCCGGGGCAACCGCTTCCGCCTGAAGTCCGCCAACTGGGACGGTGCCCAGGGGTCGTGGTCGGGAAGCGGCAGCACGGCCGACCCCGCCAACCACCACGCCGGCCAGAACTCCTCGGGCATCCCCCTCGGACTGGACCGCGCCCCGCTGTCCGCGCTGCTCGCCGACTTCCACCGGCTCGGCATCAACAGCATCCGGCTGCCGTTCTCCAACGAGATGATCCGCACGACGACGCCGGTGCCGGACACCGCGGTCTCGGCCAACCCACAACTGCGCGGCAGGACACCCCTCCAGATCTACGACGCCGTGGTGGCCGCCCTCACTCAGGACGGCTTCGCGGTCATTCTCAACAACCACACCAACACCTCCCGCTGGTGCTGCGGCGTGGACGGCAACGAACGCTGGAACAGCGGTCAGTCCACCGGGCAGTGGGCGGACGACTGGGTCTTCATGGCCCGCCGCTATGCCGCCGACCCCCGTGTCGTGGGCGCCGATCTCTACAACGAGGTGCGCCGTGACGTCCTGGACGACCCCAACTGGGGTCTGGGCGACGGCCACGACTGGTACGCCGCGGCCCAGCTCGCCGCCGACCGCATCCTGACCGAGGGCAACCCCGACCTCCTCGTCGTCGTCGAGGGCATCAACTGGACCGGCGTTCCCGTGGACGGGCTGCCGCACGAGCGCCCCACCCTCACACCCGTCCGCACGCTCTCGCACACCCTCCTGGACGCCCACAAGCTCGTCTACTCCGCCCACTTCTACGGCTACACCGGCCCCCGGCACAGCGGTGCCACCGGGATCGGCGAGACCCACGACGCGCGCTACCAGGACCTGACCCGCGACCAGCTGTTCCAGGTCCTCACCGACCAGGCCTTCTTCGTGACGGCGGAGGGACAGCACTACACCGCGCCCGTGTGGATCAGCGAGTTCGGCGTCGGCGGCCAGGAGACCGGCGCCGCCGCCCGCGCCTGGTTCGGCAACCTCACCGACTACTTCGCCGACCACGACGCCGACTTCGCCTACTGGCCCCTGGTCGGCTGGGAAGGCCACGACGACTGGGCGCTGCTGCGCTACGACACCGCCGGACGACGGTACGGCATCCTCGACCGGGCCGACTGGCGCGGCGCCGCCTGGGACCACCTCATGACGTCCGCGACCCTGACCGGGCCCCTCGCGCAGGTCTCCGTCCGTCGCATGCTCACCACCGACCACGGCGACTCCGTACAGTCCCGGCGGGTGCGGGCCGGCGGGGACTGGGACCCGGGAGCATCCAAGGCCGCGTGTCCCGACGGCCTGCGGCTGATCGGCCTCGGCCACTCCGGCGGCCGGGGTCTGTGCACCGACACCACCGGCGGCGATCTGCGGGCGGCGGGCACCGCGCAGACGGTCGTCACCGACGAACGGTACGTCGCGGCGGGCGGCGACTGGGCCGGCGGCTACACCAAACTCCAGTGCCCCGCGGGCCAGTTCGTCATCGGGTACAGCCGACGCGGTGAGCGCGTGTCGGCTGCCCTGTGCGTCCCCGCCCGCAGCGCGCCGGGCCGGGTCGGACGGACCGTCTGGTTCGACCGGTCCGACAACCGGCCCGCCGACGGCGGCGGCGACTTCGCCCCGGGCCGCTACAAGGGCCAGTGCGCCGCCGACGAGTACGCCGCGGGCATCGCCTTCACCACCCGGATCGGCAGCACGCCGGGCCCCGCCGCCCTGCTGTGCGTCCCCGTGCAGCCCTGAACACCACGGCCTCAACCGCCCGTCCCCACCCCGACGTTGCCGACGCGGACGCGCGTACGTCCCGGAACCTCCGCGAAAGTGTCCGCGATCGGTAACAGGCGGATCCCGCCGCGCCTTTTCCCCGTCCTGACAGCTGCATGGGATCCACGGACGCACGGGATCCACGGACACGACGGGAACAGGGCAGACATGGCGCGGCATGGCGGGCGGGGATGGTACGGCCGGGTACTCGCGGCAGCGGTCGGGGTGACGGCGGTGGCCGCCGTCACCTCGGTATGGACCGCGCAGGCCGGTCCCGCCGACGGGGGGCAGGCCGGAGCGGGCGCCTCCGCGCGCCCCTCGGCCGCGGCTCCCGCCCGGGTCTCGGTGGACATCGCCCACGCGTCGGACGGCGGCGCGCACGGCGTCAACATCACGATCGACGACGGCCCCGACCCCGTCTGGACGCCACAGGTCCTCCAGGTGCTGCGGGAGAACGGCGTGAAGGCGACCTTCTGCATGGTGGGCACGCAGGCCCAGGCCCATCCCGACCTGGTCAAGGCCGTGGTGGCGGACGGACACCGGCTGTGCGACCACTCGGTCTCGCACGACACCGCCATGGACAAGAAGCCGGACTCCTACCAGTCGCAGCAGATCCTGGACGCGGAGCGGATGATCACCGAAGCCTCCGGGGGCGTGCGGCCGATGTACTACCGGGCGCCGGGCGGTGCCTTCACGCCCTACAGCCGCGATCTCGCCGCCTCACGCGGGATGCGGCCGCTGGGCTGGAACGTCGACACCAAGGACTTCGAGCGGCCGGGCGCGGCGGCCATCGTCGCCAACGTCAAGAACGAGGTGGCCAACGGCCCGACGATCCTCTTCCACGACGCGGGCGGGGACCGCGCGCAGACCGTGACGGCCCTGCGCGAGGTCCTGCCGTGGCTGCGGCAGCAGGGATACTCCTTCGGTTTCCCGGTGCGCTGACGGCCCGCTCATTCCACGCGTCGCTTGTCCTCCTCGCTCCAGGCGCGGGTGTCCCGGGGCTCGACGTAGGGTTCCTCGTCCCGGGGCAGCCCGCCGGCGACGGCGCGCTGCCGCGCCAGTTCGGCGTCGAACTCCAGGCCGAGCAGGATCGCCATGTTGCTGATCCACAGCCACACCAGGAAGACGATCACGCCCGCGAGCGTGCCGTAGGTCTTGTTGTACGAACCGAAGTTGGCGACGTAGAAGGCGAAGCCGGCCGAGGCGATCAACCAGAGCAACAGCGCCAGCACGCTCCCGGGCGTGATCCACCGCAGGCCGCGGCCCCGGACGTTCGGCGTCGCCCAGTACAGCAGGGCGATCATGATCGTGACCAGGACCACCAGCACGGGCCACTTCGCGATCGACCACACGGCCAGCGCCGTGTCGCCGACGCCCAGCGCGGCGCCGGCCTGCCGGGCGAGGCCGCCGGTGAAGACCACGATCAGCGCGCTGGCCACCGCGAGCACCAGAAGCACCACCGTCACGCCCACACGCAGCGGCAGCACCTTCCACACCGGCCGGCCCTCGGGTATGTCGTACACCGCGTTGGCGCAGCGGATGAAGGCGGCCGTGTAGCCGGACGCCGACCACACCGCCAGCACGAGACCGACGATCGCCATGAGCGAGCCGACGCCGCCCCGGCCCTGCAACTGCTGCACCGCGTCGCTGATGATGTCCCGGGCCGACCCCGGGGCCACCTTGCGCAGGTTGACCAGTACTTCGTCGGTCGCCGACTTCCCGGCCAGGCCCAGGAACGACACCAGTACCAGCAGAGCCGGGAACAGCGACAGCACGCCGTAGTAGGTGAGCGCCGCCGCCCGGTCCGTCAGCTCGTCGTCCTGGAACTCCCGCAGCGTGCCCTTGAGCACGGCCGACCACGACCGCTTCGGCAACTTGCCCGGCCCGTCCGGCGCCCGGCGCTCCACCTGCTCGTCCGGCCCCACGGTCTGCTCACGTCCGGACACCGACGACGTGGCCTCGTCGGGTTCGGAATTCGATGTTCCTGCCATGACACCGGAGTAACCGCGATGGACCGCTCCATGCGTCGGGCGGGACGGCAACCGGACCACGCGTGCCGTGCCCCGCCTCGGGCCCTCGCCTGCTCACCGGGGCGTTCTCCCTTCGTCCCGGCGCGAGGTCCCCGCCGCGCGGTCACCGTAGTGGCGGGCCAGGGCGTGGAAGGCCTCCTTCGGTTCCCAGTGCCAGCCGCACTCCGGGTGGCCGGGGCGTTCGTGGACGGTCCTGGTGACGGCGTAGGAGGCCATGTCGAGGTCGTGGCGCGGGTCGTCGGCGCGGTGCGGGGCGTCGGGGGTGACGAACTCGAAGGCCATCGCCGCGTAGAGTCCCGCCGACTCGAAGACGTCGAGGAGCGCGGTGACGTAGTCGGCCTGGGTGCGTTCGCTGCGGACCAGGTGGCCCTTGATCTCCTCGGGATCCTTGTCGTGGTCGACGACGTCCCATCCCATGCCACCCGTGTCCGGGGCGCCCACATAGGCGCAGGTGCCGAACTCGGTGACGGCCAGCGGCTTGCCCCGGCCCGAGTAGCGGCGCAGCTCCCTCAGGTGGTCGGCGGGTCGCCGGTAGGACGAGTAGTAGTCGATGCCGACGATGTCGAACAAGGACCAGTCGACCTGGTCGTCCTGTGCGGCGGCGTACGACAGCCGGCCGTCGAAGACCGAGCGGCCGGTCCTGGCGGCACGGGCCGTGAAGGCGTCCAGCCGACGCTGCATGGCGACGGGGTCGTAGGCGCCGTCCATGAGGTTGCGTATGCGCTCCAGGACCGTCTCCCCCGGCACGATGCCCGGCACGAACAGCCAGAACTCGCAGCCCACACTGAAGTCGACGCTCGCGCCCTGGTCGCGCAGCCGCTGCGCGACCCGGCCGGTCTCCGCGAGGTGTTCGAGGACGTCGCTCGCCGGGACGTCCCCCAGGGTGGGCTGGAGCCAGATGTGCAGGCCGAGTTCGGCCGCCTCGGCCGCGGTCGCCGCGAGGCGTTCGACTCCGTCCCCCGTGACGTCGACGGTGTCGGCGTGCAGGTCGCGGCGGATGGCGCGCAGGTCCGCGCGCATCCGCCGGGCGTTCCACCCCGTGGCCGGGGTCTCGCCCTCCCCCACGGTGTAGACGACGCCCCTGCGTCGCAGTCCGCGCCGTCGCCGCGTGGCGTGGGCCGGTGCGGCCGGCCCGAGCGCGGCCGCGGCACCGACCGCCGCCGCGCCGGCCAGGAACCCGGCCCGGCTGATCCGATTCGTCTCCATGTCCTCCACGGTGCGGGAGCGGGGCGCCGGGCGCAGTCGGCCGATGGTCTGCGTCCACGCGACGAAGGGAGGTGAACGCGCCGACGACGGCGGTCACTTCGGCGGCCGGGACACATCCGAAGGACGCGGCCCGTCGTACGCCCGGGCCCTCGCCGGCGCCTGCGCCGACTCCGAACGCGACTCAGACTTCCGTCCCCGCCCCCGCCTCGACTCGCCCCGCCTCGACTTCAGCCTCAGCCTCAGCCTCAGCCTCAGCCTCAGCCTCAGCCTCAGCCTCAGCCGATGGTGGCCTGCCCGTACGGCACCAGGCGTACCGGGCCCATGAGTCCGTGGTCCTGCCGGGCGAGGGCCCCGAAGACCGCCGGCTGGACGACCCTGAGTCGGTTGACCAGGGGGATCGCCACCTCCACCTCGATCACGTTGCGGCCGCGCCGGAGCAGGGAGCCCACGTCGACGACCTGGTGGAGACGGTCGAGGGCCGGGGCGGCCGTGCCGTTGACGGTGACGCGGGCCGTGTCGGAGACCTGGCCGAGTTCCAGCCGGGCACCGTGCGAGGAGGTCCAGTCGGGCGGCAGGTCGATCGTCGTGCGGTAGCGGCCGATGCCCGCGGAGTCGGCCAGCCCGGGGATCCGCGACCACGGCAGCAACGCGTCGAGGGTCAGGGTACGGTGCACGTGTTCCGTGCGGGTCGGGCTGGCTCCGGGGTACCGGTCGTCGACGTCCAGCTGCCATCGGCTCGGGGTGACCGGAGCGGGGACGGAGGGGAAGGTCGTGGTGACCGTACGGCCCGAGGAGAGCCGTGTCGTACGGGTGCCCGCCTCGTGCGAGCGGATCGTCAGTCCCCTTTCCCGGAACAGTACTTCGGACGCGTCCGTGGCCAGGACGTGCGGCCGTGCGCCGTTGCGGTCGCCGAAGAGACCCGGGCGTCCCAGTGCGACGATCATCACCTGGCCGGGCTGGAGGGCGACCCGCACGGTGACGTCGCCTTCGTCCTCCATGTACCGGGCGATCCGGGTGACCTCGCCGGTCCAGGGGTCCAGCAGGTAGGGGACGGTCCTCACGCCCCGGGCACGGCGGGTGTGGCGCAGCGTCACTTCGTGGTCGACGGCGGCCACGGGCGGTTTGACCGTCTCGGCGTGCTTGCCGTTGCACAGGTAGTAGAAGTCCGCGTCCCGCGTGGCCCGGTGGGCGTTCAGGAGCGTGGAGGCGCCGGCGTGACGTACGTCCGGGGTGACTCCGAGTCCGGCGAGTGCGTCGCCCACCGCCGCCTTGTCCGTGATGCGGGTGACGTTGGGCAGGGCGAGCAGACGGGCGAGGAGCTCCCGCAGCCGGTCGTTCTCCCCGTCGTCGGGGACCCCCGGGGTGAGCGGCTGGTCGAAGGCGCCCAGCAGGACGACCGGCAGCCCGGCCAGGGCCAGGGTCAGCAGGCGGCGGGCGTCGGCCGTGGCGAGGCTGGGGGTGGAGGAGTAGAAGAAGTCGCCCTCGACGAACAGGGCTTTGTAGGCGGGTCCGTTCGGCGCCAGCCGGCCGCCCGAGACGGTGGCGTTCGGCAGGTCGAGCAGCGGACCGCTGAGGAACTGGTGGGTCCAGCCGAGCGGCACACCGGTCGCGGTGAACCAGGACGCGCCGATCCCGGTGGCGGCGTAGCCGGTCTGCCGGAAGACGGCGACGTCGGCGCGGGCGGTGCCGGTCTGGAGGACCCCGTGCACCCGGCCGAGGTAGGCGGCGATGTCCGGAACGTGCTGCCAGCTGGGCTGCCGGGGCCCCCACGACTCCCCGTACCCGGGGCCGCCGTTGTAAGGGCTGAAGGCGGCGAAGCCGGGCCAGCTCGCACCGGGTGCGTCGGCGTAGGAGAAGCCGTGCACGACGGTCTGGTTGACGCCCGCCGCGTAGGCGCCGCCCATGGTGCGCAGGAAACGGTCCCAGGTGGTGCTGTAGGCGGTGCCGTTGTAGGCGCCCGCCTCGCAGGACAGCACGGTGTGGCCGGCCATGTCCCGGCCGCCGGCGAGACAGCGGTAGTCGTCGAGGTTCTTGAAGCCCAGCGATTCGCCCTCGGGAACGTCGAGAAGCGCGGCGGACCCGATCGCGTCGGTCTGGAGTCCGTAGGGCTGGGCGCGCAGGGTCATGCCCAGGGAGTGGGCCCAGTCCCGCAGCGCGCGGACGTGGTGACGGTTGAACAGTTCCGAGAAGGTCTCCCAGAAGTCGTGTCTGATCTGCCGGGTCAACTGCGCCTCGAAGGCGAACACCTGGTTGCTGTCGCTGAGGACGAGGGCGGGCAGGTAGGGCAGCAGGGGCCGTCCTGTGTGCTTCGCAAAGGCGTCCGGCAGCGAGGTGGTCCAGGTCAGGCCGTCCGTCTCCAGTTCCACGGAGTCCTCGAAGAAGGAGCCGCCCGCAGCCTTCAGCAGGCTTCGCAGGGCCGGGGTCAGCAGCTGCCGCTCCCAGAAGCCGGTGACGGCCGCAGTGCCGGCCGGGTCCAGGTGGTCGACGACGTAGGCGGCGGGCGCCGAGTGCGGGCCGGACTCGGGCTGCTGGCCGCTGCCCCGCGTCCAGTAGGAGATCAGTACCCACTCCCCGGTCCCGGGCGCGGTCCAGGTCAGGTTGCCGTCCGCGTCGACGGAGGCGGTGAGGTCGCGGACGCTGGAGACGTCGAGTCCGGTCTCCTTGCGCGTGGAGTGGGCGGGGTCGACGAGAGCGGCCTGCACCGCCAGGAGCCGCCGGCGGGTGACGCCCGCGGCGGGCGCGTGCACGGGCGGCGGCACAGGTCCCCGGAAGGTCGCTCCGCCGGTCAACGAGGCCCGGCCGTGGACGAGTTCCTTGGCGGCCGCCTCGTCGTCCGGGGTGACTCCGGGGACCGCGACGGGCCAGCTCGGGCCGAGGGTCAGGTCGATGGTGAGCCCCCGCCGGGCGGCGCGGCGCAGCGCGGCCTCGACGCCGTCGCGCCAGGGCCTGCTGCCCCAGCCGTGGTGCGCCGCGTCCAGGACCGACTTGTCCTTGACGCTGTGGTGCACGGCGGCGATCTCCGCGCCGCCGAAACCCGCGTCCGCGATCTGGTCGATCTCGCGGGCGATCTCGTGCGTGTTCACCAGACCGTCCGGCCACCACCAGCGGAACCTGGGACGCACCGTCCGGCCGGGAGCGGCGAACCAGTCGGCGGCACCGGACCCGCCGACGGCGGACGATGCGGCCGCGGCGGGGGTCCCGGCTGCCAGGGCCGTGGCCGTCGCGGCCGCGATGCCCGCTGTCGCACCGGCGGCCAGGACCGCGCGTCGTGACATTCCCTGGCCCTGCTCGACCGGTCCCCGCATGAGCGCCCCCAAGTGATCGTCGGCCATGGATTGAATCGTTTCAATACCTTGCGAACGCGGGAACGCTAAGCCTCGGTCCTGACCAAGGTCAAGATGCCGGACGGATCAAGTCCCGGAAAGGAGACGGCCGATGGGCGGGCAGGTGACGGGGCCGGCCCGGCCGGCTCACCAGGGCCGGCTGCCCGCTCACCCGGGCCCGTCGCGCGTCGCGGTGGGTGGCGGCACGGCCCGTCCGACGACGCACGGGCCCGGAACGGCCCGGCCCCCGGTGTGGTGTCCACACCGGGGGCCGACCTGCCGACCGCGACCGTGAGGGGTCAGATCCGGCCGCCCGTGAGCCGGGTGAGGGGACCGTGCGCATGACGGGCGGAACGGCGCCCGACGGCGTACGAGGCCGCGGTCAGCGCCGACAGACCGGCCCCGACACCGGCGGCGACCAGCTTGCGGTGCGCGATGACCGTCCAGGCCGTCCTGGCCGTCGCGGCGACCTGGCCCGACGTCGCGACGATCGCCTGGCGGCCCGCCTCGACGCCCCGCGAGGCGCTCTGCGCGGCGCTCTGCACGGCACCGGTCGTCACCTCGGCGGAGCGCTGAACGCCGGCCTTGGCGGCCGAGGCGGCGTCGTCCGTCCTCGTCGCGGCGCCCTTCGCCGCCCGGGCCGCCGGGGCGGTCGCCTTGGACGCGGTGCGCCGGGCCTTGGACGCGGTCACCCGCTCGGCTGCGGACTCTTCATTCGTCTTCCTGTTCGGTTCACTCATGGACATCGCGTTGCCGCTCACCGCGACGGCAAACCCGTCCGGTCGCGGTACGTGCACGACGCGATCCCCGACCGAGATCCACGATCACCGCCCACCGGTCGCGGCCGGATCACCGGCGCCTGACGTCCCGTCACGCGGGGGACTCCGCCGACGTCAGGCTCCGCCGCCCGGAACCGGGCCGCCCTTGAGGCGTTCCAGGTCGGAGGGCCGGACCTGGATGACCAAGATCGCGATCAGGGCGGCCAGGACCGTGAAGATCGCCGCCATCACGAAGGAGGCCGAGACGCCGGCCGTGAGGACCTCGTCGGACCAGGGTGCGGGCAGGAGGCCGGTGCGTCGGAAACTCAGGCGTTCGGCCGGCGTCGCCTGGGCCAGGAAGTCGGGGATCTGGTTCTGCGCCTCGTTGCGGCTGGCCGTGCCGTACATGGTGACGAGGATGGACAGTCCGAGCGAACCGCCCACCTGCTGGGTGGCGTTGAGGAGGCCGGAGGCCGCGCCGGTCTCCAGCGGCGACACGTTGGACAGCGCCATCAGCGTGAGGGAGACGAACTCCATGCCCATGCCCAGGCTGAAGACGAGCATCGGGCCGAGGACGCTGCCCGCGTACGTGGAGTCGACGTCGGTCAGGGTCAGCCAGGACAGACCCCCCGCCGCGAGGAGCGCGCCCACCACCATGAAGGGCTTGGGTCCGTACCTGGGCAGGAACCGTGAGGCCAGTCCGGCGCCGACCGCGATGACCGCGCTGACCGGGAGGAAGGCGAAACCGGCCGCGAGCGGGCTGAAGCCGAGCACGTTCTGCACGAAGAGCGTGAGGAAGAAGAACATGCCGAAGATCGCGGCGGCGAGGCACAGCATGATGCCGTAGGTGCCCGCCCGGTTGCGGTCGGCGAACATGTGCAGTGGCGTGATCGGCTGCCGCGAGCGCCGCTCGACCAGGACGAACACGGCGAGGACGACGACGGCCGCGACGAACGAGGCGATGGTGAGAGTGTCCCGCCACCCTTCCTGCGCGGCTCTGATGAACCCGTACACCAGCAGCACCATGCCCACGGTGGAGGTCAGCGCACCGGCGATGTCGAAGTGGCCGGGGTGGCGTTCGGACTCCTTGATGTAGCGGGGCGTGGCGAGGGCGATGAGCAGTCCGATGGGGACGTTGACGAACAGCACCCACCGCCAGTTGAGGTACTCGACCAGGATCCCGCCCGCGAGCAGGCCGATCGCGCCACCGCCCGCCGAGACGGCGGCGAAGACGCCGAACGCCCGGTTGCGCTGCGGTCCTTCCGGGAACGTCGTGCTGACGAGGGAGAGGGCGGTCGGGGACGCGATGGCGCCGCCGACGCCCTGGAGGGCGCGTGCCGCGAGGAGTTGGGCCTCGTTCTGGGCGAGTCCGCCGAGCAGCGAGGCGAGCACGAAGAGCAGCACTCCGAAGACGAACACCCGGCGTCTGCCGAGGATGTCGCCGACCCGGCCGCCGAGCAGCAGCAGGCCGCCGAAGGTCAGGGTGTAGGCGTTGACCACCCACGCGAGGCTGGTGGTGGAGAAGCCCAGGGAACGCTGGATGTCCGGCAGGGCGATGTTCACGATGGTGATGTCGAGGACCACCATCAGCTGGCAGGACGCGATGACCAGCAGCGCCATCGCGTTGCCTCCGCCGTCCTGTCGGGCGGTGGGCCGGGTTGCCGAGGTCGGCTGCGGAACACTGCTCATGACATGTCGCCTGATCGGGGACGGGCCCGGGGAAGAGGTCGGTGAACGAAAAGGCGTCCACTGTCGGGTCCATCGATAGACGCTACGCCCGTGGCCTGACCGTCACCACTCGATCATCCGCGGGCCGTGTGCGGGACGCGGACCGAGGCGATGCGGGTGCCGTTCTCCGCGGCGCGTCGGGCACGCGCGCCGTGCCAGGACTCCCCCGTCGTCCTGGCACGGGCCCGGATGCCGCGGTGGTACGCCGCGGCGATCACCAGGATGCGGGAGATGCGGACGGTGTGTCGTTGGCGGACGGTCCACGACTGCTTGGCACAGCGTCCACCGACCGGGTCACGGGGAGGACGCCCGGCGCCCCGGTCAGGGCCTGTTCGCGCAGCGCGCTGGGCGGAAGGCCGTAGGCGGTGCGGAACGCCCGCGCGAACTCGGCTGCGCGGGGGAAGCCCCAGCGGGCTCCGACGGCGTGGATGGGCAGCTCGCGCAGCCGGGGGTCGGCGAGGTCGCGGCGGGCGTTCTCCAGCCTCTGGTGTCTGATGTAGGAGGCGACGGTGAGGCCTTCGGCCTGGAACAGCCGGTACAGGTAGCTGCGGGAGACGTGGTGAGCGGCGGCGACCCCGGCGGGGGTCAGGTCCGGGTCGCCCAGATGCCTGCGGATGAACGTCTTGACGTGGAGGGTGAGGGTGCGCTCGCGGGTCTCGGGCGGGAGCCGGGGGTCGGCATCGACGGTGTGCGCGAAGAGGGCCGTGACGAGGTCCGCGACGACCGTGCCCAGCCGGGGCGCGTCCGAGGGCTGGTACGAGGAGGTGTCCGCGACCAGCTGGCGCAGGAGCTGCGAGAGCAGTGCGCCGACCCCTTCGCGGCCCGACAGCAGACTCCCCAGGACCCCGTCCGCCCGGTTCCCGGCCAGCCCCACCAGAGCACGCGGCACCTCGACGCCGACGACGCTGACGGGCTCGGAGCCGGTGAGCACCTTCCACGACCGCGAGGAGGAGTTGACGTGGAAGTCGTTGATCCGGTAGGAGGCCCGCTGTCTGCCCCAGTCGGCCGCTCCTTCGCCCGCCAGCAGCAGGGAGAGGTGGTAGGTCTCGGGATCGGACTGGCGGACGAGTCTCGGCGTGCGGCGGAAGACCATGGGGTCGAAGCTCGCGGGCCACACCGTCACGTCTCCGAGGCCGATCAGGCGTTGGTGACCGTGGAAGTCGGCGGTGCGGTCGCTGGTGAGCTGCATGGGCGCGTGGGTACGGCCCATGCGCTCCGCCCACGCCTCGAACCGGTCGCCCACCGGCAGGTCCGTGGTGCGGAAGTCCGACTCGTGCAACACGATCGTAGTCAACCACACTGCCCCGACAGGCCCGTTGGGGGGCGGTCCGGTCAGCCCAGATGGGCCGTGTCGACGGTGACGGAGCCGGTGTCGGAGGCGGTGACGGTGAGGTAACCGGGGTCGCCGTTGCGGTCGAGGTAGCACATCGCGTACCCGACCGACACAGCCGTCTTCCGTTCCGGGTTCTCGGTGACGGCCTTCCGGCAGCTCTCCGCCGTGGGCGCCCCAGAGGATCCCCAGGAGGCCAGTTTGCCGCTGGTCGACACCAGGTAGCCGCCCTGGACGTAGAGGACGTCCGTGCCGGAGTCGGCGACCACGGGCGGGGTGTGGGTGAAGTCGTAGCCCGTGGGGGCTTTCCGGCCGTCCGACTGCTCCATGACGAAGCCGCGCACCAGCGCGGTCGATGGCGAGGCGGTCGAGCCCGGCAGGCCGGCCGAGAGCGCCGCGCCCCCTCCCCCGACGACCGCCACGGCCGTGAGCCCCGCGATCAGCGGATGGGCCCAGGCCAGGCTGAGCAGGGGTCCGATCACCGGGATCGAGAACTTCAGCTGGGTGTTCTTCTGCGTGATCCTGGCGCTGCCGCTCGCGGTGGCCGTCTGTGTCGAGGAGTGGTGGGTGCCGGGCTGGGCCGGCACGAAGGTGTCGTCTCGGGAGTCGTGGTCGCCGAGTTGCGCGCCGCGCCTGCGGTCGGTGTTCATGGCCCGGGACGCTAGCGACAGGTGACCCCGCGGTTTTGTTTTGTCAGACATTGTCGCCGACGGACCGCTTATGGGCGTCTCCGGTGGTCCAGCTGATCGATGAACTGAGCGCTTCAGGCTTGCTACTGAGCAGTCATATTACTGAACCGTAACCTACCGGCCGCTACCCGAGGTAACCGATCCCTCGCTACGGTCCTGACAGTTCGTCTAAGAGCGGTGCGGGGCAACGGTGGGCGACCGAAGCCTCGTGCCGCTCGGTCGTCACGGTCCGCACCCCACCGGGCCGTCCGCCACCCGAGCCGCAGACGAAGGCTCGGCCTCCCACCTTCCCGGAGGTCCGCCATGCCCGCCCCCACCCGCCTGCTGGCCGCAGCCGTCACCGCTGCCGCCTGCCTCGGCGTCACCGCAGTACCCGCCGAGGCTACCCCGCAGCCGGACGCCGTGGTCTCGCGCGGCGTCACCATCCCCACGTTCTACAACCCGCCCGCCGCCCTTCCGGCGGCCGACGGCGCCCTGATCCGCTCCGAGCCGCTACCGCTGGCACTGAGCCTCCCCGGTGTCGAAGGACCGCTGCCCGGCACGGCGACCCGCCTGATGTACAAATCCACCGACTCGGCCGGCCGGCCCATGGCGGTCACCGGCGCGTACATCGAGCCGACCGCCCACTGGACGGGCGGCGGCCCACGACCGCTGGTCGCCGTGGCCCCGGGCACGATGGGCCAGGGCGACCAGTGCGCCGCCTCCCTCGGCCTCGAACACCCGCTCCTCGTCAACAGCCGGACGCTGTCGGTCGGTTACGAGGACCTGGCGATCTACCGGCTCCTCGCCCGGGGCATCGCCGTCGTGGTCACGGACTACACCGGACTGGGCGCGACCGACCGGCTGCACACCTACGTCAACCGGGTCGACGAGGCCCACGCCGTGCTGGACGCCGTCCGGGCGGCCCGTTCCCTCGCCACCGCGTCGCTGACGGCCGGCTCCCGGGTCGCCCTCTACGGCTACAGCCAGGGCGGAGGAGCCACCGCGGCCGCCGCCGAACTCCAGCCCTCGTACGCCCCCGACGTCACCCTCGCCGGGACCTACGCGGGAGCGCCGCCCGCCGACCTGGTCGCTGTCACCGAGGCCATCGACGGCAGCGACCTGGCCGGCGCGCTCGGCTGGTCGGTGAACGGCTTCCTGGAATCCGATCCCGCCCTCGTGCCGATCGCCGAGGCACACCTCAACGCGACCGGCCGCGCCGCGCTCAAGGACCTCTCGACGATGTGCGTGGGCGACGCCCTCCTCGGCTACAACTCGGCGAGCAGCACCGACTGGACCACGGACGGGCGTTCCCTCAGCGACATCATCGAGTCCGAGCCCGCCCTGAAGGCGTTCCTCGCCGATCAGCGCATCGGCACTCTGAGGCCCACGTCTCCGGTGCGGGTGGCGACCGGCACCGCGGACGACCTGGTCCCCCACGCCCAGGCGCGCGCCCTCGCGGTCGCGTGGTGCGCCAAGGGAGCCGACGTCACCTACAAGCCGCTGATGCTGCCCGGTCTGGGCAGCTCCCTGATCAACCACTTCACCCCGCTGATCGCCGACCAGGGCGACGCCATCTCCTGGCTGAGCGACCGGCTCCACGGCAGGCCGGCCACGTCGAACTGCGCCACCCTTCCCTTCAGGCCCTGACACGAGTCAGCCGGTGTCGGCCGGTACGCGCCTTCGCGCCGTACCGGCCGCCGCCGTGCCCGGCCGTGCGCCTTACCGGCCGCCGCCGTGCCCGGCCGTGCGCCTAGGGTGGGCCCCATGACGGAGGTCGAGGTGGTCGAGCTGCTGGTGTCGGCGTCGCACCGGTTCGCCGGGCGCCCCGCCGACGGACCGTCGGACGGCCCGGACGACGAACTCGTGCCGCGGATCCAGGTCCGCCGCGGTCTGGGCCTGGTCGGCGACCGCTACTACGGGCGCCCCGCCCACCGGGACGCCTCGGTGACCATCATGTCCGCGGAGAATCTGCCCCGGCACGTCGATCCGGCCGTCGGCCTGCGGCAGACACGCCGGAACATCCTGCTGCGCGGCGTCGACATCGACTCCTGTGTCGGCTCGACGATCGTGCTCGACTCCGGCACCGGTCCCGTGACGTTCGCCGTGAACCGGCCCGCACGGCCCTGCGCGTGGATGGACGTCACCGTCGGGCCCGGAGCGCAGCGCGCGCTGCGCGGCAAAGGGGGCGTACGCTGCACGCCGCTCTCCGACGGTGTACTCGTCCTGGGCCGAGCCTCTTTCAGCATCGCCGACGGGGCGCCCGCCGGACGCTGAGGGCGGTCCGCGGTCGCAGAACGGGCGGGCCGCTTCACGGTCACTCGGACAGGCCCAGGCGGACGACGATCCGTTTGCCCACCGGCTCCCGCGCGACATCGAAGTCGTCCGCCACGGCCCGCACGATCTCCAGACCGTGCTGGCCGATCCGCGTCGGGTCCGGTGCGCCGGGCACCGGCAGCACCGGATCGCCGTCCCGCACGACGATCTCCACCGCCGCCCCGACGACACGCAGCTGGAGCACGACCGGTGCGGACGCGTATCTGAGCGCGTTGGTGACGAGCTCGCTCACCACGAGCTGGGACAGGTCCATGGCCCGGGCCGACACGGCCAGGCCGTGCCGGCTCCGGACGCGGGTCAGGAACTCTCCGGTGAGCCGGCGCGCCCGGGCGATGCACCCGTCTTCGCCCTCCAGTGCCACCGTCGTCTCCGCAGGGCCCTCGTCAAGGACGGAGGGACCCTGGCCGGGCGGGACAGGTTCCATCCGCACCGCCTTCACTACCCCGTTCATATCGGCGCGACTACCCACGAACCGACTGACGAACCGACTCCGCACGCCCCGGCCACACCACTCACTCCTTCATCGCCGCCGGTCGACGGTACCGGCACCCGGAACCCCGCACGGCCCTGCCCAGGGGTCGGCGGGCGGCCGCGACCCGGTCGTCGGCCGGCACGGCGTGCCACCGGGCCGAGCGGCGGCACGACCGGTCGGCGGCGGCACGGTGATCCCGTGCCGGCCGTGGCGCGCGGACCCGGACCCGGAACCCGGACCCGCGCGCCCGGACCGGCGCGGGATCGCCGAGGGCGCTCAGCCGATGTGGTAGCTGTCCCCGTACACCTTCCAGTCGAGGGGCGGCTCGAGGTCGAGGTTGCCCTTGCGCAGGAACACGCGCTGGGCGGTGTCGACGCGGCTGGTGTCGCTGTGCGCCTCCTCCTGTTTCATGGCCCAGACGCGGGCGTCGAGGAAGGCGTTCAGATACGTCGTCTCGTCGCCGCCGCGGGCCGGCGGCTTGGCCTTGGTCAGCGCACGCTTGCGGATGTTGCGGAAGCTGGTGGGGTCGGTCCCGTCGCCGTGCATGACGATGGCGTCGTAGTAGGTGAACTGACCGAGGGCGCGCAGACCGTCCGTCTTGCCCTGCCGGACGGCAGGATCGAAGTAGACGCGGTCGCGCTCGTCGTTCTGCGCCTGCTGGAACGCCGTGTCCTGGGCGGCCTTGCGCCAGTCCTTGGGGTAGTTCGGGTCGAGACCGGCGTGCGAGTCGCTGCCGTCGACCGCGCGCAGGGCGGGCAGGTACTTGGCGAGGACGTTGCCGGGCTTGCGGTCGCTGTAGAGCTGTACGAGGTCGAGCATGTCGTGGGTGCCGGAGCAGAACCCGATGATTCCGGCCGTGTAGCCACGACCGTCGCCGATGTCCTCGATGTAGCGGTACTGGGCCTTCCAGTCGAGCGAGGAGTTCTCCGCGCTCGACACCAGCTTCATGGCGATCTCCTTCTTCGCCGGGTCGTCGAGGCCCTTCGCCGCCGGGGCGGCGGTCGCCCGGTGGGCGTCGAGGAGCGGCGCGACCGCCAGGGCGCCGGTGAGGGCGAGGAAGAGGCGACGAGAGGTGGGGGCGGGGCCGTCGCCCGGCCGGGATATGTGCACCACAGTGGCTCCAGGTGAGGAGTGGGGGGTGGGGATGACTCTGTCCTGCAACTGACAGGAAAGTTTCCTATCAAGCTCGGAGGACAGAAGTAACCCATCGAAGCCATGTTCGTACGATCGAACAAACGATCCGGCCGTCACCGGGGCGCCGCGGCGTGACTCCCCGTCAGCGCCCGTTCACGGCAAGGGACTCAGGGCTGGAGCAGCCGGACCAAGAGGGTCACCAGAAAGCCGATCAGCCCGACATGGAAGACGACCATGCAGATCCACTGCCGGACCGGCATGCGCCAGGACGCGGCGCCGAGGATCTCCCACTCGCTCACGGCGAAGGCCGCCAGCACCAGGAGGAGCACCTCCCACAGCACGTTCCACCAGCCCGACGGGGTCGCTCCCGTGGCGCCGTCCATCGCGGCGGGGATGCGGGTCACCCGACCCAGCACGAAGAGGGCGATCAGCAGCTTGTGCCAGCCATGACGAACGGTCGGCGCTGCGGGCGCAACGCGAGCGGCGGGTGAGGATCCTGTGGACATTCGCACATTTGATCACCTTGCCGCGGCGGAAGCCATCGTTCTGGCCGCCGCAGGCCGGGGCCCCGCACCCCGCCCGTCCGCGGGATCCCGTTCTGAGGGACGGCGGGCTCCGGCGACTCCCGCGCGCGAGTCCGTTCGGAGAAGCACCCGCCGACGTCCGCGGCGGCCGGACCTGATGCTCCGGGCCTCCCCGGGCCGACGGGAGCAGGGCCGGTCAGGGTGCGCCCGGTGCGTCGCCCCGCCAGTCGAAGCGGCGGTCGTCGCCCCCGCGTGGTCCGTACAGGGCGCGGCCGCCGGGTCCGTAACGCCCTATCTCGGTGATCAGCGCCACCTCGCGCGGTTCGTGACCGGACCGGTCCGTGACGTCCAGCAGCAGCCCGTCCAGCGGGCCTCCCACCAGTTGGGCGTACGCCCGCTCCGGGCGGGGGCCCGCGTCGTCGTGATCGGCGCCGTACACCCGGCCCCGCAAGAACTCAGCCTCGTCCATGACCAGCAGGGTGTCACCCACCACTGACAACGGCCCGCCGGACGGTCTTCGGCCAAGCCCTGGCGGAAAAGCGGCCTATGGGGGCGATCGCCCGCCCTGCGGGTATCCATCCCTCACGCATCGTGGTGTATGGGGTGGGGGGGCCGGCCCTGATGGCACACGGACGGGAGCGGACGCCCGCCGGCGAGTCGGCGCGTGCCCGGCGCCGACGGACGGTACGCGAGCTGCGCGCGTCGGGCCGCGACGGTCCCCGGCTGCGCGAGGTCCTGCCGGCGTTCGCGGCCTCGGTCGTCGTCGGCTGCGCGGCACTGGCGGGACTCGGGCTGGTCTACCGCGCGTTCGGCGCGCCGGTCTGCGCGCTGATGGTCGTGCCGCTCGTGCTGACCGCCGCCGTGCTGCGCCGTCGGTCCCGTCGGCCGGCCCGGCGGCGGGGCGGGTACTACAGCGCCCAGGAACTGGCCGAGCTGGACATGCCCGAGCTGGTGCTCGCCGTGGCCCGGATGCTCCGGCGGGACGGCTGGCGGGTGCTGCCGCCTCCCCGGCACGACACGCTCCACCTCGCCGCCCGCGACGGCCGCGGACGACTGCTCGACGTGGCGTTCCGTCCCGTCGCCGAGCCGCTGCCCGACGAGGAGTCGGCCTGTTCCTGCCGGGCACGGACACGGACCAGGGGCCGGACCGGTCCCCCGCTGCGGCTCGTCGTGCACCGGGGCACGTTCACGCGCCGGGACGAGGTGTGGGCCTCGCGCGAGGGCCACACCTACCTGATCGACGGCCCCCGGCTGCGGCTGTGGGCACGCGGCACCTCCCTGACCCAGCTCGCGGGCGGGATCGTCGCCCCACCCCGGCGTCGCTGAGGCCGCGGCCCTCCCCACGCGGGGCCCGCGCGCTCCGCAGACGTCGCGCCGGGGCCGTCGGGCGCTCGTGGCGCGTCCTGGGAGCGCGGGAGCGAGCGCCGCTCAGGTGCGGCCGAGGCCGGCCGGCCTCGGCGTGACCCGGCGCTCCGGGCCTCCTCCACGGTCACGTGCCGACGGAGGGCCATCGGGGCCGACACCCGTGTCTCTCCCCCGGGGCCCGCCCTCGACGCACCGCCGCCCGGGTCCTGGGCAGGACCCGGGCGGCGGCGTGAGGTGCTGTGCGGTCAGGGGGTGAGCTGCCAGCGCTGGATGTAGCCGACGTCGATCGACGCGCGGTCCTGGACGCGCAACTTCCAGGTGCCGTTGAGGGGCTGGGCCGAGGCGTCGATCGTGAAGGTCTGGTCGACGTTGTCGGCGGAGCCGCCACTGCGGTTGAGGAGCGAGTAGACGGTGCCGTCGGGGCCGACCAGGTCGACGGTCAGGTCACCGCGGTAGGTGTGGACGATGTTGACGTAGACCGATGTGGTGGCGGAGGCGTTGCCGTCCCGGCCCGCGATGGTGATCGGGGACTCGACCGCGGCGCCGTTGTCGGGGATGTCGACGCGGGTGGCGGTGGCGTAGATGTACGCGATCCGCCAGGTGAAGGTGTCCGTGAAGGACGCGCCCGTGCCGTCGGTGACCGTGACGGCGACGTCGCTGGTGCCGAGGGTGGTCGGCGTCCCGGAGATCAGACCGTTCGCGCCGAGGGTCAGGCCGTCGGGCAGACCGGTGGCCGCGTAGGTGAGGCCCGCACCGGAGTTGGTGGTGTAGGCGTCCACCTGGAGGCTGACCGCCTGGCCGACGCCGCTGGTCTGGTCGGCGATCGGGGCGACATTGACGCCGAGGGCTATCCGGCTGCCCACGTTGATGGCGGCCCAGGCGTCGGCGACGGCGAGGTAGGTGGGGCTGTAGGCGCCGAAGAGGTCACCCGCCGCCTGGAGGGTGGCGGTGCGGGCGCCCGCGTAGTCGGTCGACGACGTCATGTACGTCGTCAGTGCCCGGTACCAGACGGCGGCGGCGTTCTCGATGCCGATGCCGGTGACGGCCTGACCGTCGTAGGTCGGACTGTCGTAGGCCACGCCGTTGACGGTCTTGGCGCCGCTGCCCTCGGAGAGCAGGTAGAAGAAGTGGTTCGCGGGGCCCGAGGAGTAGTGGACGTCGACGCCGCCCAGGGTGGAGCTCCAGCTGTCGCGGGAGGAACCGTCCTTGGAAGGCTTGTCCATGTAACGCAGCGGGGTGCCGTTGCCGTTGATGTCGATCTTCTCGCCGACGAGGTAGTCGCCGGGGTCGGCGGCGAGGTTCGAGTGGAACTCGACGGCGGCGGCGAAGATGTCGGAGGTCGCCTCGTTGAGACCGCCGGACTCGCCCGAGTAGGTCAGGTTGGCGGTGGCGGCGGTGACGCCGTGGCTCATCTCGTGGGCGGCCACGTCGAGGGAGGTCAGCGGGTGCGTGTTGCCCGAGCCGTCGCCGTAGGTCATGCAGAAGCAGCTGTCCTGCCAGAAGGCGTTGACGTAGCTGCTTCCGTAGTGCGCCCGGCTGTAGGCGGCGACACCGTCGTTGCGGATGCCGTTGCGGCCGTAGACGTCCTTGTAGTAGTCCCAGGTGGCGGCGGCGCCGAAGGCCACGTCGACGCCCGCGGTCTGGCGGTTGGACGGCAGACCGTTGCCCCAGACATCGTTGTCGTCCGTGAAGAGGGTGCCGGTGCCGGAGGTGCCCTGGTTCAGGTCGTACGTCTTGTGCCCGGCGCGGTCGCCGTCCGTGAGCTGGTACGTCGATCCCGAGAGGGTGCTGCCGACGGGAACCGTGCCGACGTACTGGCCGGTGCCTTCACCGGTGTGCACCTTCTCGGCCGCAAGGATCTGCTTGCCGGTGCTCGCGTCGGTGACGACCTGTAGTTCGCTGGGCGTGCCGTCGGGCTGGACGCCCTCGACCACCGTCTCCCAGGCCAGGACGGGCTTGGCGGCGCCGGCCCAGACGACCAGGCGGGGCGCTCGCCCGGTCCCGGCGCCGGTGACGTCGGCGCCCTTCGCGGCCGCGAGGGCCTTGCCGGTGGCGTTGGCCGCGGAGAGCTTCGGGGTGAGGGACGGCAGCGTGAGGGTCGCCCCGCTCGCCCTGGACACGGTGGTGCGGTTGCCCTTCACGTGGACGACGAGGTCGCCGCCGAGGACGGGCAGCCCCGCGTAGGTGCGTTCGTAACGGGTGTGGGTGGTGCCGTCGGCGTCCTGGACGACGTCCCTGACGACGAGCTTCTCCTGCGTGCCGAGGGCCAGTTGCCGGGCCGTGGTGCCGGCCGCGGTCTGCGCGCTCTTGATCAGTGAGGCGCGGCGGGCCGGTGTCAGGGAGGTCGCGGCGGCCCCCGCGCGGGGCACTGCGGTGATCTTGGACGGGCCCGGGTCCGCCGGGGCCGCGCCGGCCGTGCCGGCGGGGGCTCCCAGGGCGAGCAGGGTGCCGATGGTCGTCAGCGCGAGGGCGGTGGCGCGTCTGCGCCGGAGGGTGGGGCGGTGTCGCCGGGGCAACGGGTTCTCCTTCTGTGCGACGGTCGGCCCGTGGTGGGGACCGTGGTGGGGGCGGACCGACGGGATGGGGCCGGTCCGGAGCGCTGCACGGCTGGCGGGTGGAAGGAGGTGGGGGGTGAGTGGCGGATGCCCCGCATGATGCGGGTGTGAAGGAATGGTGAACTTCGGCAGCAGCGTGGCACTGCGTGCACTGATTTGTCATGGGAATGCCAAAACAACGGCTGGAAATGACCATGTCCGACCGAGGACACGGCCTGCTCGGCGCATGTTTTCAGCCGCGAGACGGGGGAAGCGCCGCACCGGGGACAGGCCTCGTCAGGGACCGGATGCGCCACAGCCTGCCGACGCACCGCTCCAGCCGACGCAGCACGTCACGGGCGGTCGCCCCCGGGCACCGGACATGAGCCGTTCGAGTGGTCCCCTTCCGCTTGTCGTCGTAGCGTCGGTAGAGAACCTCACCGGGGCGCGGCACCCAGACGGCCCCCGGTCGGTCGGGCGGGAGCGGACATGCGACACATGACGAGAACAGCGGTCATGCTCTGTGCGGCGCTGGGCCTCACGGCGACCGTCGGCTCGGCGTCGGCCGTGCCGGCCACGTCTGCGGCCGCCTCGGCACCCACGGCACGGCAGGTCACGAGGCCCGTCCTGGTCGACTGCTTCTGGCACGCCCAGGTGCGCCCCAAGAACTTCGTGCTGGCGTGCGGCGACGGCAACAGCCGGCTCGTCTCGCTGCACTGGGACAGCTGGGGCCGGAGCTCGGCGCGGGCCACGGGGGTCAACGTCGTCAACGACTGCGATCCCTACTGCGCGGCGGGCCACTTCCACCCCTACGCCGTGGTCGTGAAGCTGGACCGGCCGCAGTCGTGGAAGAAGCACCCGCAGGTGCAGCACTACAGCCGGATCAGCCTCACCTATCTCGGTGACAGGCCCGAGCAGTTCGCGCGGGTGGTGACGTACCCGCTCTGGAACTGAGCCGGGCCCCGACGCCCGACCTGCCTCCGGCGCGACGGCCGAGGGTGTCGGACGCGCGCTCGACGGGGCGCGCGTGCCCGGATCCGGCGGCCACCGGTCACCGGTCACCGACGTACGGCGATACCGTCGTGCCCGCCCTTCAGCCCATCAGCCCCGCAGCGACCGTCGCCCCCAGCTCCCAGCACGCCGCCACGTCCGCCTTGCCGGGTTCCCCGGTGACCCCGACCGGCTCGGCCGCGCGCCGCCAGCCCAGGCCGGTGGTGACGGTCTCGACGGCGCGTACCGCGCCGGTGAGGTCGTTGCCGCCGTGCACGTAGTAGCCGAAGGGCCGGCCGCGGGTGGTGTCGAGGCACGGATAGTAGATCTGGTCGAAGAAATGCTTGAGCGCGCCGGACATGTAGCCCAGGTTGGCCGGGGTGCCCAGCAGGTAGGCGTCGGCGGCCAGGACGTCGGAGGCGGTCGCGGCGAGGGCGGCCCGCCGCTCGACGCGGACGCCCTCGATCTCCGGCGCCGTCGCGCCCGAGACGACCGCTTCGAACAGCGCCTGGCAGTGCGGCGAGGGGGTGTGATGGACGATCAGCAAGGTGGCCACGGCAGGAAACCCTGCCCGCTCCCCCGGCCCGGCCGCAAGCGACGACGCGACCGGACCGGGAACCCGGCCGCCGGCCGGGACACAGGGACGGTCGGCGGTCGGCGGTCGGCGGTCGGCGGTCGGCGGTCGGCGGTCGGCGGTCGGCGGTCGGCGGTCGGCGGTCGGCGGAGTGTTTCAGGGCGCCTGGCGAGGCGGCGGGTGCGGCCCGGGGGTGGTGGGGGTGGCGGCGAGGGCGCAGGCCTCCCCGGCCGCGCGGAGCCGGTGCCGGGACCCACGGCATGACACCCTGAGATGACGGGTACTCAGGGGCTCACGGCAGGCAGGGAGGACGAGGTGCTCACTCGGAGTTCGGTGATGGTGTGCGCGGCCGCGGCGCTGGCGCTGGCGGGGTGCTCCGCCGGGGACGGGGACGACGGAAAGACGGCGGAGCCGACGGACGAGACCGTCGTCTCGGTGACCGTGCCCGACACCCCGCCGACGTCCGCCTCACCCCCTCGCCCGACCGCCCCGTCCGCCTCGCCCTCCGCCTCCCCCTCGGCGCCGTTCCCGGCGTCGGCGAGTCCGACCCCGGTGCCCGTCACCGGCCCGAACCAGAAGCTGGTGACCATGACGGTGACCGGCGGTTTCGCCGGCGTGAACCGACTGGTGGCCCTGCGGGGCGACGGCACGGTCCGGACCAGCGACGGAGGCGAATCGGCGGTGCGCCGCACCACCGCCGCCCAGTTCACGACGCTGCGGACGCTGCTCGGGGATCCGGCCCTGGCCGATGTCCCCGCCTTCTCGGTGAACGCGGGGGCGGCCGACATGTTCCGGTACACGCTCCAGTTCGGCGGCCGGACGGTGACGACGGACCGCTCCACCGAGGAGCCCGCGCTCGACCGCCTCATCGCCGCCCTCGAGAAGTGGCTGCCGTCGAGCTGAGCCCCCGGGCCCCCCGGCGCCTCTCCACCGTCCGACGTGACGGATGCGGTCCCACCTCTTGACGGCCGCCTTATGACTGCGTAGACATGTCACCGCAGACATGACTGCGCAGTCATGCGAGGACGTCTGGCAGTATCGTTCGGACGTGCGGCCACCGGGAGACACCATGACGCGAGGAACAGGGCGGGGCGGTAACACCGCCGCGCCGCGCAGCGTGGACGTGGCCCGCCTGGCCGGCGTCTCGCAGAAGACGGTCTCGCGGGTCTTCAACGACGAGCAGTACGTCTCCGCCGACGTACGCCGGCGCGTCCTCGAAGCCGCCGAACAGCTCGGATACCGGCGCAACAACGCCGCCCGGGCGCTGGCCTCCGGACGCACCCGCTCCATCGGCGTGGTGACGCTGGGCACGGCCCTGTACGGCCCCGCCTCCCTGCTCATGGGAGTCGAGCGCGCCCTGCGGGACACCGGATACGCGCTCCGCGTGGTCAACACGATGGAAGGTGACCCGGCGGGCATCGCCGGCGCGGTGGACTCGCTCCTCGACCAGGGCGTGGACGGCATCGTCATCTCGGAGCCGATCGACGAACAGGGAGCCGACGGCGAGGTCTCCGTCCGCGTGGACGTGCCGGTCCTGGTCCTCGGCGCACCGTCCTCGGTCGCCGCGCCCACGGTACTGACCGCGGGTGACGGAGCCGACCTGATGGCCCGCATCGCCACGGAACACCTCCTGGCGCTCGGCCACATGACGGTCCATCACCTCGCCGGACCACGGCGCTGGTACGCCGCACGGGACCGGCTGGAAGGCTGGCGGACCACGCTGGCCGCCCACGGCAGGGAGGTGCCGCCGGTCGTCGAGGGCGACTGGTCCGCCGCGTCCGGCTACGCCGCAGGCCGACAACTGGCCGCGGACCCCGCCGTCACCGCCGTGTTCGCCGCCAACGACGACATGGCGATCGGTCTGATCCGCGCGCTGACGGAGGCGGGCCGGCGCGTGCCGCAGGACGTGAGCGTCGTCGGCTTCGACGACGTTCCGGTCGCCGCCTATGTGACTCCTCCGCTGACCACGGTGCCGCAGCCGTTCGACGCCGTGGCGCAGGAGGGACTGAAACGTCTGGTGCACGCCATCGAGAATCCGGACGTGACCCCGTTGCCGGCGAGCGACCCACCGGTCGACCTCGTCGTCCGGTCCTCGACCGCGCCCCCGCCGAACCGGACGACCCCGGATCGCGGGCAGCGCACCGCCGCCCCGGTCCTCGGCGCCGCGCCCCCCGCGCCGCACGCGAACGGAGGCCGACCGACACCGCACTGAACAGCCCGGCCGGACCCGCCGACCGACCGACCGCCCTCATGGCCGCGCGCGTGACCCGAAGACGAGCCGCTGTACCGTCCGCGCCCCTCGCCACCGTCCCGGAGCCGCCCCGGACCGCCGCTGACCGTGGCAGGCCCTGAATCGGGTCTCCGACCTTCGTACCTCCCTTCGCGATCCCCTTCCCGGCCCCGGCCGCACCGGCGAACCAGCTTCGGCGCTCGCCCACGCCTTCCTCCACCACGCCTTCCTCCACCATGCCTTCGCACGCCCTCGTCAGGCGTGCCGTGACCATCGCCCCCGGCGGGAGTTCACCATGTCTCAGCACACGTTCATGTCCCTGTCCGGCCGCTCCTCGATGAGCCGTCGGCTGTTCCTCACCACGACGGGCGCCCTGTCGCTCGGCGCCGCCCTCACCGCCTGCGGGGGCAGCGACTCCGGCGGTTCGTCCGCGTCGTCCAAGCCGGTCGGCCAGGCCGACATCGACAAGGCGATGAAGACACCGACCGAACTGACCTTCTGGACCTGGGTCCCGAACATCGACAAGGAGGTCGCGCTCTTCGAGAAGAAGTACCCGGCCATCAAGGTCAAGGTGGTCAACGCCGGTCAGGGGACCCCTCAGTACACCAAGCTGCGGACGGCGCTGAAGGCCGGCAGCGGCGCCCCGGACATGGTGCAGATCGAGTACCAGGCCATCCCCACCTTCACCATCACCGACAGCCTGCTCGACCTGCGCCCCTACGGCGCCTCCGCGCTCAGGTCCACCTTCGTGGACTGGACCTGGGGCCAGGTCAGCGGCACCAAGGGCGAAGTCTGGGCGATCCCGCAGGACACCGGCCCGATGGGCATGCTGTACCGGCAGGACATCTTCGACGAGCACGGCATAGACGTGCCCAAGACCTGGGACGAGTTCGCCGCGGCGGCGCGCAAGCTCCACAAGGCCGACCCGGACGTCTACCTCACCAATCTCGCGGCCAACCAGGTCGCCGCCTGGCACGGCCTGTTGTGGCAGGCAGGCGCCAAGCCGTACGTCACCTCGGGCAAGAGCGACATCACCATCAGCGTCGACGACGCGGTGTCCCGGAAGCTCGGCACCTTCTGGGGCGGCCTCGCGAAGGAGGGCGTCATCGGCGTCGAACCCGACTTCACCGACTCCTGGTACGCGGCCCTCAACAAGGGCAAGTACGCCACCTGGATCACCGCCGCCTGGGGGCCCGTGTTCCTCTCCGGCTCCGCCAAGGCCACCGCGGGCAAATGGCGGGCGGCGCCGCTGCCGCAGTGGGACGCCGCGAAGCCCAGCTCCGGCAACTGGGGCGGTTCCACCACCGCAGTCATCCGCTCCACGAAGAACCCGATCGCGGCGGCGATGTTCGCTCAGTTCCTCAACACCGACCCCGCCAGCGCGAAGATGTTCGCCACCGAGCAGTTCTTCTTCCCGGCGACCAAGGCCCTGCTCTCGGACACCGAGTTCGTCTCCGACGCCCCCTCGTTCTACGGCGGCCAGAAGGTCAACCAGGTGTTCGCCGACATCAGCTCCACGGTCAACTCCTCTTTCCAGTGGCCCCCGTTCCTCGACCAGGCGGCGACCGACTGGACCGAGACGGTCGGCAAGTCCTTCGCCGACAAGTCCGACACCCTCCGCGCGCTCGGCACCTGGCAGTCACGGCTCACGTCGTACGCCAAGAACCAGGGCTTCACCGTCAAGGGGAGTTGAGGTGAGCCGTCAACGGGCGGCGGGGCCGCTGTTCGTCGCACCGTTCATGGTGCTGTTCCTGCTGCTCTTTCTCGCCCCCCTCGGCTACGCCGCCTATCTCAGCCTGTTCCAGGAACGCCTCATCGGCGGGACGGCGTTCGTCGGGCTCGACAACTACGCCCAGGCCCTCGGCGATCCGCAGTTCCTGCACGGCATCGGACGCGTCGCGCTGTTCTTCGTGATCCAGGTCCCGCTGATGCTGCTGCTGGCGCTGGTGTTCGCCCTGGCTCTCGACAGCGGACTGCTCCGGCTGGCCCGGGTCATCCGCCTGGGCATCTTCGTCCCGTACGCCGTCCCGAGCGTGGTCGCCGCGCTCATGTGGGGCTATCTGTACGGGCCGGACTTCGGCCCCTTCGCCCAGCTCAGCCGCGACCTCAGCCTGCCCGTCCCGGACTTCCTCAGCAACGGCTGGATGCTCGGCAGCCTGGCGAACATCGTGACCTGGGAGTTCGTCGGCTACAACATGATCATCCTGTACGCGGCCCTGCGCACCGTTCCCGAGGAGCTGTACGAGGCGGCCGCGATGGACGGGGCCGGCGCCTGGCGGATCGCCTGGTCCATCAAGCTGCCGGCCCTGCGCCCGGCGCTGATGCTCACGCTGCTGTTCTCGGTGATCGGCAGCTTCCAGCTGTTCAACGAGCCGAAGCTGCTGATGACCATCGCCCCGGACGTGATCAGCAGCTCCTACACCGCCAACCTCTACGCCTACACGCTCGCGTTCACCGGCCAGCAGGTCAACTACGCGGCCACGGTGTCCTTCCTCCTCGGCCTCGTCATCGTGATCGCCTCCTACGCCGTCCTGCTCACCGCGAACCGCAGGAGGACCGCGTGACGACCACGACCCCGACGACCACGAGCACCGAGCCGGTGCGCCCGGCCTCCGCCGCTCCCCCGGGAAAGCGTCCGCGGGCCCGGCGCAGCACCCCGCTGACGATCGCCATGCTGGCCGTGCTGGCGTACTTCCTGCTGCCGCTGTGCTGGCTGCTGATCGCCTCCACCAAGAGCACCCAGGACCTGTTCAACACCTTCGGCCTGTGGTTCTCGCACGCCCCGCAGCTGTCGGCCAACGTCAGGGCCACCTTCACCCAGGACGACGGGGTCTTCGTCCACTGGCTGCTCAACACGGTCATGTACGCGGGAGTCAGCGCGGTCGGAGCCGCGCTGCTCGCCGCCGCCGGCGGGTACGGCTTCGCCAAGTTCCGCTTCCGCGGCGACCGGGCCGCCTTCAACCTGGTGCTCGGCGCGGTCATGGTCCCGACCACCGCGCTGGCCATCCCGACCTATCTGCTCTTCGCCAAGGCAGGCCTGGTCAACACCCCTTGGGCGGTCGTCCTGCCCTCCCTGGTCAACCCCTTCGGCCTCTACCTCATGCGGATCTACGCACAGGACGCCGTCCCGGACAGCCTCCTGGAGGCCGCCCGCATCGACGGGGCCGGGGAGGCCCGGATCTTCTTCCGGATCGTCCTGCGGCTGCTGGGTCCCGGTCTGGTGACGGTCCTGCTGTTCACGCTGGTGGCGACCTGGAACAACTACTTCCTGCCGCTGATCATGCTGAACGACCCGGATCTGTATCCCGTCACCGTCGGCCTGTCCTCGTGGGCCGCGCAGGCGCAGAACGGCGGGGCGGGCTCGAGCAGCGACATGCTCGCACTGGTCGTGACCGGCTCGCTCATCTCGATCGTCCCGCTCGTGGTGGCCTTCCTGCTGCTCCAGCGCTACTGGCAGAGCGGCCTGGCCACCGGCGGCGTCAAACAGTGACCCCCTCCTGACCCCCTCCTGACCCCCTCCTGACCCCCTCCTGCCCCCTTCCCCTCTGCGGCCCCTTTCCGGCGCCCTCGCCCCCTCGTCATCCCGGAGGTTTCCTTCATGGCGGCTCTGCCTGCCCGCGTCCTCTTCGGCGCCGCGTACTACCACGAGTACCGGCCCCCGTACGGCACCGAACGGCCCGAGGAGCGCCTCAAGACCGACCTGGACCTGATGGCCGACGCGCATGTCAGCGTCATCCGGGTCGGCGAGTCGGTGTGGTCCACCTGGGAGCCGGAGAACGGACGGTTCGACCTCGACTGGCTCCAGCCGGTGCTGGACGGCGCCCACGAACGCGGCATCTCCGTCGTCCTCGGCACACCGACGTACGCCGTCCCACCGTGGCTGGCCCGGCAGTACCCGGAGATCACGGGCGAGCGGCGGACCGGTGAGCGCATCGGCTGGGGCGCCCGTCAGGAGGTCGACTTCACCCACCCCGCCTTCCGCTTCCACGCCGAGCGGGTGATCCGTAAGATCGTCGCCCGCTACGCCGGGCACCCCGCGGTCATCGGCTTCCAGGTCGACAACGAACCGGGCCTGGAACTGTTCCACAACCACGGCGTCTTCCAGCGCTTCGTGGACCATCTGCGCGAGACGTACGGCGATGTCGAGACGCTCAACCGCGAGTGGGGCCTCGTCTACTGGTCGCACCGCCTCTCCACCTGGGCCGACCTATGGACCCCGGACGGCAACGCGCAGCCCCAGTACGACGTCGCCTGGCGGGCGTTCCAGGCCCGCCAGGTCACCGAGTTCATCGGCTGGCAGGCCGACCTCGTGCGCGAGTACGCCGACCCCGAGCAGTTCGTCACGACCTGCATCTCCTACACCCGCCCCGCGGTGGAGGACGACGAACTGACCGATGCGCTCGACATCACCTCCGGCAACCCCTACTACGGCATGCAGGACGATCTGCTGCTGCCCGATCCCACGCCCGACGACCACCAGCAGATCTGGAAGACGACCGGCGTCTGGGCGCTGTACCAGACCGCGGACTGGATGTTCTCCTCCCGTCAGGAGCCCTTCCTCGTCACCGAGACGAACGCCGGCTCCATCGGCTTCCCGTGGGACAACCGCCCCGCCTACGACGGCCAGTGGCGCCAGGCAGCCTGGGCGCTCGTTGCGCGCGGCGCCCGCATGATCGAGTACTGGCACTGGAACACCCTGCACTTCGGCGCGGAGACGTACTGGGGCGGCGTCCTCCCCCACACCGGGCAGCCCGGCCGCACGTACGCCGAACTCGCGCGGCTGGGCGGAGAGTTCGAGGCGGCAGGCGGGCTGGTCGCCGGGCTCGAACCGGACGCCGACATCACGATGGTGTACTCCACTCCGGCCAAGTGGCTGATGCAGAAGTACCCGCCGCTCGCCAGGCCGGACGGCGAACCGGATCCGGCCGCCTACCACCGCTTCTTCGACCCCTTCTACCGGGGCGCGTTCGAGGCGGGCCGGCAGGTGCGCATCGTGCACGCCCGGCAGCTGCACGACCCGCACGCGGACCGGGAGGGGCCGACGCCCGAGGAGGCGGTCCGCCGCCACCCCGTGCTCGTCGTACCGGCGCTGTACCTCGCGGCCGACTCGACGCTCGACTGGCTCGCGGCCTACGCCGAGGCCGGGGGCCACCTCGTCCTCGGCCCCCGCACCGGCTACGCCGACCACGAGGGCCGGGCCCGGCACGAAGCGGCCCCCGGCCGGCTGACCGACGTCGCAGGCGTCCGCTACGACGAGTTCAGCAACCTCGTCGGCGAGGTCCCCGTGCGGTCGGCGCCCGGGGGTCCGCTCGACCTCCCCGAGGGTGCGACGGCGACCCGCTGGGCCGACGGACTGACCGTCACCGACGCCGAGGTGCTCGTCGCCTACGACCACCCGCACTTCGGGCGCTGGCCCGCGGTCACCAGCCGGCGGCACGGCGCGGGCCGGGTCACGTACGTGGGCACCGCGCCGGGGCGCGATCTCGCCAGGGCGCTGGCCGAATGGCTGACGCCGGCCGCGCGTCACGCCTGGCGGGACCTGCCGGTCTCCGTCACCGCGACGACCGCCACCGCGCCCGACGGCCGCCGCGTGCACATCGTCCACAACTGGAGCTGGGAGCCGACCGGCGTCGCCGTCCCGGTGGACCTCTCCGACGTCCTGAGCGGCGCCGCGGTCCCCGCGGGCGCCGTACTGGACCTCGGTCCCTGGGACGTACGCGTCCTCGTCGCCTGACCCACCCCCACCCCCACCGACATCGACATCGACATCGACATGGCTGTCCCCGAGGAGGGGCTATGCGGAGCAGAAGAGTGAGCCGGACGCTGGGAACCGTCGCCGCGGCGTCGGCGATGCTGGCGATACCCATGGTCAGCGCGCAGGCGTACAACCCGACGGGCGGGACCCTGTACCAGCTCGGGAACGAGCCGTGCCTCAAGGGCCGGGGCAACTGCGCGGTCTACCCGAAGTCGGCGCAGCTGCCGGGCGGACGTCTGGTGGCCTCGTTCGAGAAGTCCACCGTCGTGTCCGCGACGGGCAGCGCCGACGGGCAGACCCTGCCGGTCTACAAGAGCGACGACGACGGCACGTCCTGGCAGCCGCTGTCCGAGGTCAAGGCTCCGGCGTACTTGTCCGGCGACCCCCGGTACGCGAAGTACACGAGCAACTGGACCAACCCGTACCTGTACGTCCTTCCGGAGAAGGTCGGCGACCTCGCGAAGGGCACGCTGCTCCTGGCGAGTGTCGTGTCGGGGGACGACTACTACTACAAGGAACACAAGGCGGCCGACCCCGCCTGGACGCCGAACAACGACGGGGACCGCAAGGATCTGGCGATCGCCCTGTACTCCAGCGCCGACGAGGGGAAGACCTGGCAGGTCGTCAACGTCATCGCCACCGGCGGCTGGCAGGGCGGCAGCGCGGGCGCGGTCGGTCAGAACATCGCCGGGGCCAACACCGCCAAGCAGGTCGATCCCCTCTGGGAGCCGTACCTGATGGTCTACAGGAACAAGCTCGTCGCCTACTACTCCGACGAGAACGACTACACGGGCTTCGATCCGGTCACCGGTGTCCCGACGCCCGACCCCGCCAACGACACGGCCACGGACTCGCACGGTCAGATCCTCGTGCACAGGACCTGGAACGGGAAGAGCAGGAACTGGAGCGCTCCCGTCGTCGACGTCGCCGGCTCGGACCAGGACATGGGGGGCGGGAAGAAGGAGATCGGCGGCGGCAGGCCGGGCATGACGAACGTCGTGCGGACGGCGGACGGACGGTGGCTGCTCACGTTCGAGTACTGGGGCGGGGGCGCCACCACCAGGTACGTGCTCGCGGACGACCCGCTGACGTTCTTCCGCGGCTCCGCCACGGGCATGGCCGTCACCTCACTGCCGGTCGTGGCCGGCTCCCGGCCGCTCGCGACCGGCGGCAGTCCGGTGATCATCGCGCTTCCCGACGGACGCCTGGTCTACAACGCGGCCGGCAGCGGTGACGTCTGGGTCAACGACAGCGGGCGCAGCGACGGCGTGTGGAAGGAGTACCAGACCACCTCGCCGGCCGGCTACAGCCGCAACCTCCAGTACGTCGACGGGACCGGACGGGTCGCGATCCTCAACAACCAGGGCACCTCCACGATCGCCCATGCCGAGGTCGATCTGGGCGGCTCGGCGGGCGCCTACTACCGGCTGGTGAACCGCAGGACCGGCCAGGTGATCGGCACCGGCAACAGGACCAACGACGCCAACCTCGGCAACGCGGACGTGCCCGAGTGGTCATGGAGGACTCCGGTGCGGCGGCGATCACGGACACCCAGTACTGGCACGTGACGACCGAGCCGAACGGAGGCGTGACCCTGCTGAACAAGTCGGGCGGACGTGCGGCGGCCGTCTGGACCGGCAACGCCACGGCCGGTCAGAAGATCGGGCAGTGGGTCGACGACAGCGCCACCGGAAGCTGGAACCTCGTGAAGACCGCCGACGGGTTCTACCGGTTCCAGTCCGTCAAGAACACCGGCCTGTACCTGACCGGTGCGTCCGCCGGAGCGCAGCTCACTCTGCACAGCGCGCTCACGGACGGCTCACAGGACTGGAACCTCGTGCGGTAGAGCCCGGCAGGCTCCGGTCCCGCGCGGGCGCCCGTCGGCGCCCGGAGGCTCGGAGCCGGGCGGTGTCAGGCGTCCAGTGCGGTGCGCAGGCTGGAGGCCATCAGTGCGATGGCCTCCTTCCCGGCCTGCACCGGGCCGACGTGCGTGAAGTAGTGGTCGACGCCCTCGAAGACACGGTGCGTGACCGGGACGCCCGCGGCCTCCAGGGCCTTGGCGTAGGCGTCCCCCTCGTCGCGCAGACGGTCGTTCTCGGCGGTGATGACCAGGGCGGGCGGCAGTCCTTCGAGGTCGTCGGCCAGCCCGGGCGAGACGAGCGGATCGGCTCGCCCGGCCGGGTCCGGAACGTAGGCATCGGTGAAGACCCGCATGAGGTACGGGGTGAGCAGCGGCTTGGCTGTGCGGGACAGCTTGTCGGCGGGATCGGAGACCATGTCGAAGGGGCCGGAGTCGAGAATCTGCAGGCGCGGGGTGAAGGTGCCGCGGTCGCGGGCCGTGCGGCAGACCGCGGCGGTCAGGTTGGCTCCCGCGCTGTGTCCGCCCACGGCGAGCCGGGAGCCGTCCCAGCCGCCCGTGCCGCCGTTCGCGGCGACCCACGCGGTGACGTCGTAGGCCTGGGTGACGGCGGCGGGGTACGGCCGCTGAGGGGAGACGGCGTAATCCACGTTGACCACGACGCAGCCGGCCGTGGCGGCTATGCGGCGGCACAGGTGGTCGTCCTGCTCGGGGCGCCCGACGATGAAACCCCCGCCGTGGAAGTTGACGTACACGGGGGCGGGCGGGTCGGTGGTGGCCGCTGCTGACGGGCGGTAGACGGTGCAGGTCACCGGCCCGGCGCCGGTCTCCACCCGAAGGGTTTCGGCATGCCTGGGGACGTCGGTGAACCGGAGGTCCTTGTGCACACGGGCCATCATGCCGCCGAGCAGCAGCTGGATGGCCCTGGCCTGGAATCTGGGGCTGAGGGGCATGGTCGGTCCCGTCCGTCTGACAAAGCGGAATCAACAGGATTCCTGATGGTTGGGGGTCATCCTGCACCGCGCCGGGCAGGGTGCGCCACTCCTTGTGCAGCACCTCGTCGCGCCGGAGCGCGCGCACCGAAGCCCGGGGACGGGCCGGGGGCGGGCCGAGGGCATGGCGGAGACGGGGCGGGAGACGGACGAGGTGACGGCACGGGAGACGCGATCACGCGTTCGCCCATCCGCCACCGATCCGCTCAATTCCCCTCCCTGTACGGGCAGATGAGGGCAGGGATCTTGCTGTTCCGAAGCTTCTCGGGCCAGTCCCGAAGCGCGTCGCCCCGTAGGGGGACGGGCTCCGTACGTTCGTGGAACCAGCGGGGCCGGAGGAGCCCGGGCCCGCGCGAGCGGCAGGAGAAGCGCCGTGGCGAATCTGGAGATCTCGATGAAGGAGACGATGACCGCGATCGAGGGGGCGGTGGGGGTCGCCGTCGTGGACTACACCAGCGGCATGGCACTCGGCACGCTCGGCGGGGGCAAGGACCTCGACCTGAACGTCGCCGCGGCCGGCAACACCGATGTGATCCGCGCCAAGGTCCGCACCATGGAACACCTCGGCCTCAAGGGCGAGATCGAGGACATCCTGATCACGCTCGCGAGTCAGTACCACCTCATCCGGCTGCTGAAGGGCCGGGGCGGCAGCGGTCTGTTCCTCTACCTCGTCCTGGACCGCGGCCGGTCGAACCTGGCCATGGCCCGCCACCAGCTCAAGCGGATCGAGGCCGAACTCGAGGTGTAGAGAACCGGACGGCGCGCGGCTTCGCACACCCTCGAATTGAAGATTTCTTCATCTCGACACATCCAGATCAACGCATCACACGGGTGTGCGGAGCCCGCAGCCACCAGGATCGTGAGGCAGCACGCACCGTCCGCGGCAGGGAGCGAGCGATCGACCATGCAGGTTCCCCTCTACCAGGCCAAGGCCGAGTTCTTCCGCATGCTCGGGCACCCGGTTCGCATCAGGGTCCTCGAACTGCTCCAGGGCGGCCCCGTCGCCGTACGGGACCTGCTCGCCGAGATCGAGATCGAACCGTCCAGCCTGTCCCAGCAGCTGGCGGTGTTGCGCCGCTCCGGGATCGTGGTGTCGATCCGGGAGGGCTCCACGGTCAGCTACGCGCTCGCGGGCGGTGACGTGGCCGAGCTGCTGCGGGCCGCCCGCCGCATCCTCACCGAACTCCTCGCGGGGCAGAACGAGTTGCTGGCGGAGTTGCGCCAGGCCGATCCGCCGTTGCCGTTGCCGCGGGTGACGCCCGACGGGCGGGCCAGGGACAGCGTGAGCGGCCTCCGGTTTCCTTCGGGTGCGTCCTGAGGTTCGGCGCACACGTACGGACACCGACCACGCACCCCGGGCTCCGGCGCGGCCACCGCAGGGTCCGGCCGGCGTCGCGGGATCCCGGCGCCGCCCCGGACGCGCGCGAGCCCGGACGACGCGACCGTCCCACGTCGTCCGGGCCCCGGGCGGCAGGCGTCAGCCGCCGTCCAGCCGACTGCGCAACAGCGCCTTGCCGAGTCCGGCGCCCTTGCGGCTGTCGGCCTGCGCCTTGCGGAACAGGTCCGCGACCTCGGCGTCCCCGGCCCTGTCGGCGTCCTGGATGTAGGTCTCCAGACGCAGCGCGTTCTCCAGGCACGCTTCCACGTACCAGATCAGGTTGTAGTCCTTGTCCCGTGTGCCGGTCACATGCCCGGTCTCCGTGCCAGTGGCCATGCGGGCCTCCTCCCAGCGTGTGCTCTCGGTGATCCTCGTGCGCCGGGTACCCCTCACCCCCGGGGGCAACCACCTGCGGCAGGCGCACGGGATCCGCTCCGAACACGGGCTCGGAGCTCGAACGAAACACACCAAAACGCCAGGGTCCGCCACCCCTTCCGCCATGTAGAAATATCTACCAGCATGCATATGCCCGATCGGCATGCGGCCGGGGGCGGACGTCACACGGAGCCGACATGAGCGATGCGATGTGGATGCGCGGCGTGGAGTGGCTCGCCGCCGCCGCGACGGACCCGCGGCTGTGCAAGCGGGAATGGGACCAGGGCGAGGGGATCGCCCTGCTGGAGGCGGGCCGATACTGGGACGTGCTCAGCGTGCCCGACCGGCTCGGCCTGCTCACGCTGGACCTGCTGTGGCAGGCCGCGCGCCCCTCACCCGGACCCACGCTCGTGGACACCGCGGCGCACCGGGTGGGCTTCTTCCTGCCGCCCGATCCCGGCAGCCGGTGGATCGGCGCGGGGCTGCGACGCGCGAGCCGGGGGTCCTGGGTGGCGATCCCGCCGCCGTACCGGGCCGCACGGTCCCTGGAATGGCTGGTCCCGCCGGACGGAACCGGCGCGCTGCACGCGCCCGTCACCCTGGAGCTGGCACTGCGCCAGGCCAACGGCACACTCGCGGTGCTGACCCCGATGTGCGGTCGCTAGTGCCGCATCAGGCAATGTTCGCCCTGCTACGGTCACCGCCGGGGGGTACGCCCTGCGTGGCGCCCGGCCGGCTGTGCCGGGGCAGATCGCTTGTGGGTGGGAAGTACGCTGCCGGAGTGATCCTTCCGACGGTGAACGAGGTACGCGCGCTGCACGAGCGGTACGCGCCATCGCATGAGGCGCTGGACCTCGTCTTCACCCACTGCGAAATCGTCTGCGGCATCGCCGAACAGCTTGTGGCACAGACAGACCTCCCCCTCGACGCCGACCTGGTCCGTGTTGGCGCCCTGCTCCACGACATCGGCGTGTACCGGCTGTACGACCGGGCCGGTCGGCTCGATCACCGCAACTACATCCGCCATGGCGTCCTCGGCCACGAGATCCTCCAGGAGGAGGGCTTCCCGGAGCGCCTGCGCCGCTTCTGCTCCTGCCACACGGGAGTTGGTCTTACCCGGCACGACATCCGCGAACGGAAGCTCGCCATACCCGAGGCCGACTACCTGGCCGAGACCGTCGAAGAGCAACTGGTCATGTACGCGGACAAGTTCCACAGCAAGACGACACCTCCTACGTTCCTCACCGCCGACTCCTATGCCGCGCACGTGGAGAAGTTCGGCGCGGACAAGGTCCACGCATTCGACCTTCTGCGTGCCCGGTTCGGCGAACCCGACCTGACCTCAGCCAGGGCGCGATACGGCCACGCGCAGGCTTGAGGTCGGCAGCGCCGTGTCAGACAGGTCCGTGCCAGGGCCCCGGGGAGGCCCGGCGGCGTTCGTCCCCGTTCTCAGGGCCGCCCCGTGCGACCGCAAGGCAGCCGGACCGGCCCTCGCCTCGTCCGCTCTCACGTGGTCGACGGCTGCCGCGGGCGCGTCCAACTCACCTTCCGCCTGCGGCAATTCCGACAGTCGACGCAGAAGCGAACAGATACCGGGCACTTCGAGAGGCAAGTCTCGCTCAACCGTGCGGGATCGATCAATGACGGTGTGTACTGTGCAACGAGTGCCCGTCCATACGCGTCGGGCCACCCCTGCTCCGAGTTCGGAGACGACGGCCGACCTTCCCTGGAACCGAATCGATGATCGAACTACCGGACCTGGTGGCCGGCGGCCTGGCCGCCGGCACACTGTCCGCGCTCGCTCTGGGCGGAAGCCTGCTGCGACTACGGCGGCAGCAGACCCGGCAGCAGGCCGAGATCGCCGCATTGCGCACCCAACTCGACGGGTCCGCACGAGCGTTCACCGCGGAGGTCGAGCATCTGGCCGACCGGCGCGTGCCGGCCGCAGCCCGCCAGGTGGCCCATCCGCACCTGCCCGAACCGGGCCCGCTCCAGCCACTCACCGCAGGCACCCCGCTGGGCACCGCCCTGGAGAACGTGGTGCTGGCCCTCCAGTCCGAGGTGGCCGACCAGCGCGCCCGGGTCGACGCGGCCGCACAGGCCGGGATGCGAGGCGCGACCCGGGAGATCCAGGCGGCCCTGTACCGGCTCCAGGACGCGCTGCGCGGACTGCAACAGCGCTACGACGAACCCGAGTTGGCGCAGACCCTGTTCCGGCTGGACCATGAGAACGAGCAGTCGCTGCGCCGCGCGCAGGTCACCGCCGTGGTGTGCGGGGCATGGGTCGGGCTGGCGCGCGAGGAGTCCCACCTGGTGGACGCTGTGACCGGCGGCCAGGCCAGGCTGGCCGGCTACCACCGGGTCCAGGTCCACAACCACCTCGAGGCCGGTACAGCCCTGGTCTCGCACGCCGTCGAGCCGGTGGCCATCATCGTCGCCGAGCTGCTCGACAACGCGCTCAGGCACTCCGCCCCGGACACCGACGTGGTGGTGAGCCTGGAGCACGTCCACCACGGTGTGTGCGTCACCGTCGACGACGCCGGACTCGGTATGACGCGGGACGAACGCGACCGCGCCCAGCGGCTGGTGGCGGGCGACGACCTCATCCTGCTGACCGACCTGGGCGATCCGCCGCGTATGGGACTGGCCGCCGTCGGCCGTCTCACCAGGCAGTTCGACCTGAGTGTCGATCTCTCCTCGACCTCGCCGTACGGCGGGGTGCGCGCGGTGCTGCGCGTCGGCAGTCATCTGCTCAGCCACCTGGATCCGGCCGACCGGCCGCCGGCCGCGAGCGCGCCCCGCACGACCCGCAGGGCCGGGGCGCACCGTCCCGTCCCCTCTCACGGGTACGGGACGGAGGCCGAAGCACCCGAGGCGGCACCGGGCCATCACGAGCCCTCGGACACCGACGGCCTGCCACAGCGCCGTCGCCGCGGCCGGGCCGCCGTACCGTCGCAGAGCCCGGCGGCAGGATCGGCGGAGCGCCCGGCGCGCCGCCCGGAGGAGGCCGCGGCCGCACTCGGCGCGCTCCAGTCCGGCACGGCGGCGGCCCGCGCCGCCGCCGCGGACACCCGGCCCGGGGACAGCGGGCTCAGGGACAGCCAGGCCGGCGGCCACCGGAACACCACGGGCGCCGCGCCGGACCCGTCCGACCGCACCGGCATGACCGACGACACCGACCGGGCCGGGCGCACCGGCCGTACGCAAGACACCGACCAGGCCGGGCACGCCGGCCGGACCGACAACGAGGGGGGAGCGGCGACATGACCAGCCGCAACACGGGCGACACGGCATGGGTGCTGGAACCGATCCTGCAGGTGCCGCACGTGCTCGCCGCCGTCATGCTGACCCGGGACGGACTCGTGACGGGCTACACCGACGCCCTGTCACAGCCGTCGGCCGAGCGGGTGGCCGCCATCACCAGCACGGTGCAGGGAGCCTGCCGGACGGCGGCGGCCGCGTTCGCCGACCGGGAGCGGGCCGACGTACGCCAGATCGTCATCGAGTCCGACCTCGGCTACGTGCTGATCGTGCCGACCGACCACGGCACCTGCGTGGCCGCGTACGGCGACGGCGAGACACGGCTGGACCTGCTGGCTCACCGGGTGCACTCCCAGGTGGCGCGGCTGGGCGAGAAGGCCATGACGGCCGCGTCCCGAGGAGCCGACGACACCGCTTCCCGGTGACCCGGCGTCCGGCCGGCCGGCCCCTCGTCCCCGCGTATCTGTCGACCGGCGGGGTGGCCCGTCCCAGCCGGCCCCATCTGGAGCGGCTGACGGTGCTGGCCCGCAGCGAGGAGCCGCCGCCGGCCGGCCTGCCCGCCGCCGAGCTCGCCCTGCTCGACACCCTGGAGAGCGGCTCGCTCGCGGTGGTGGAGGCGGCCGCGCTGCTCAGGCTGCCGGTCTCCGCGGTGCGTGTGCTGGCGGCCGACCTGGTCGACCGGGACCTGGTGGTCTCCCGCGCGCCGATCCCGCCCGCCGAACGGTTCGACCCCGACCTGCTGAGGAGAGTGGCCGATGGTCTCCGCGCCCTCAAACACCGCGCCTAGCGCCGGCGCGCCCGGCGCCGTGCACCGGCCCGATTCCGCCCGCGACCTGGTGAAGATCCTGGTCGCCGGGCCGTTCGGGGTGGGCAAGACGACCCTGATCGGCTCGGTGTCCGAGATCCGGCCGCTGCACACCGAGGAGCACCTCTCCGAGGCGTCCGCCGGGGTGGACGACCTGGCCGGGGTGCGGGAGAAGTCGACGACGACCGTCGCGATCGACTTCGGGCGGCTCAGCCTGGCCGGGGACGTCGTGCTGTACCTGTTCGGCACACCTGGGCAGGAGCGCTTCCGGGGCCTGTGGGACGACATCGCCTACGGGGCACTCGGCGCGCTCGTCCTCGTCGACAGCCGCCGCCTCGACGCGTCCTTCGACGTGCTGGGGCTGGTGGAGGAGAGCGGACTGCCGTACGCGGTGGCCTTCAACGCCTTTCCCGACGCGCCCCGCCACCACGGTGAGGAGCAGCTGCGCCGGGCACTGGACCTGGAGCCCGGGACGCCGATGGTGACGTGCGACGCGCGCGACCCCGACTCCTCGATCGACGCGCTGCTGGCGCTCGTCGACCATCTCATCGCACGCGACGCCATGGAGGCCCGGTGACCGTCCACCCGCCGGACCGCCACGACTTCACGCGCTCCGTGCCGGTACGCCTGTGGGACGAGGCCTTCGCGGCCGATCCGCACCGCCACTACCGGGCGCTGCGGGCACAAGGGCCGGTCGGGTGGGGCGAGTTGGCGCCCGGCGTACCGGCATACGTGGTCACCGACCGGCGTGCCGCCCTTGATGTGCTGCACGACGAGGAGACGTTCTCGCACGACCCGCGCGCGTGGGAGGCGACCGTCCCCGCCGACTCGCCGGTGCTCGGCATGATGCGGTGGCGCCCCAACGCCCTGTTCTCCGACGGCGCCGCGCACATCCGCTACCGCGGCACCCTGATCGACGTCTTCGACCTGGTGGAACCGCACGACCTGCGGGGCCGGGTGCACCGGGCGGTGCGGCTGCTGGCGGGCCGGATCGGGCCGAGGGGCGGGGCCGACCTGGTCGGCGACTTCGCCGAGCCGCTGATGGCGCTGGTGTTCAACGACCTGTTCGGCCTGCCCGAGAGTCAGGGCGACCGGCTGCACTCGGGTGTGGGCAAGATGATGGAGGGCGGCGAACGCGCGGCCGCGGGCGAGGCGGAGTACGCGCAGTACGTGCTGGACCTCATCGCCGCCAAGGCCGAGCGGCGGGGCGACGACCTGCCCAGCCGGCTCCTCGACCACCCGGCCGGGCTGACCCGGGAGGAGGTCACCTGGCAGGTGTTTCTCACCCTCGGCGCCGGATACGGGCCGACCGCGAACCTGCTGTCCAACACGCTGTCGAGGATCCTGGGCAACCCGCTCTACTACTCCACCCTCACCAGCGGCGCCCGGCCCGTGATGGACGCGGTGGTGGAGGTGCTGCACCACGAGACGCCGCTGGCGAACTACGGCATCTACTACGTCCGCAGGCCGGTGGCCTTCCACGGGGTGTGGCTGCGCGAGGCGGTGCCGGTGGTCGTGTCGTACGGGGCACTCGGGTTCCTCGCCGAGCGGGAGGCCACCGGCGGCCGGCATCCCCACGACGCCTCGCACCTGTCGTGGGGGGCGGGAGCGCACGCCTGCCCGGCGAAACAGCACACGCTGCTGCTCGTCACCGAGGCGATCGAGCGGCTCACCCAGTGGCTGCCCGACCTCGAGCCCCTCGTCCCGCGCGACCGGCTGACCTGGCGGCCGGGCCCGTTCCACCGTTCACTGACCGCGCTGCCCGTCCGCTTCAGCCCCCGCTCCCCCGCCTCCGAGCCCTCAGGAGTCCGTTCGTGACCGTGACCGACCGCGACCGCATCGTCCTCGACCCGTTCGGCGCCGACGTGCACGCCGAGAGCGCCCGGTTACGCGCGCTCGGCCCGCTCGTGCCGGTGGAGCTGCCCGGCGGCATTCCGGCCTGGGCGCCCACGGGCTACGACACGCTCAAGGCGCTGATCCTGGACCCTCGGGTCAGCAAGGACCCGCGGCGGCACTGGCGGCAGTGGGCGGAACTGGGCGAGCACCCCTCCTGGGGCTGGATCCTGGGCTGGATCGGCGTGATCAACATGCTGTCCACCTACGGCACCGACCACGCCCGGCTGCGCCGGCTGGTGGCGCCGAGTTTCACCCACCGGCGCACCGAGGCGATGCGCGCGCGGGTGGAGGCGATCACCTCGGAGCTGCTGGACGCGCTGGACGAGGGCGGTGACGCGGTCGATCTCAAGGCCACGTTCGCCCACCCGCTGCCGCTGCGGATCGTCTGCGAGCTGTTCGGTGTGCCGCAGGACATGCGGGAGGCGCACGTCCGGCTCGTCGCGGACATCATGGACACCACCGATCCGTCGCCCGAGCACACCGTGCGCGTGCAGGAGCAGATCGGCTCGGTGCTGGGCGGGCTCATCGCGTACAAGAGCGAGCACCCCGGCGACGACATGACGACCGAGCTGATCCGCGTCCGGGACGAGGAGGGTGACCGGCTCGGCGACGAGGAGCTGCTGTACACGCTGCTGCTGGTCATCGGCGCCGGTTTCGAGACGACCGTGAACCTCGTCGGGAACGCGGCGGTGGCGCTGCTGCGCCGGCCCGAGCAGCTGGCGGCCGTGCGGCGCGGCGAGATCGGCTGGGACGCCGTCGTCGACGAGACGCTGCGGCTGCACCCGCCGATCGCCGCGCTGCCGCTGCGGTTCGCCGTCGACGACATCACGGTGGGCGAGGTGACCATCCCGGCCGGGGACGCCATCATCACGACGTACGCCGCCGCGAACGCAGACCCGGCACGGTACGGCGCGGACGCGGACGTGTTCGACGCGGCGCGCGCGGCGGACGACCATCTGGCGTTCGGGATCGGTGTGCACCGGTGCATCGGGGCTCCCCTGGCCCGGATGGAGGCGCTGACGGCGCTGCCCGCGCTGTTCGACCGGTTCCCCGCGCTGAGGCTGGCCACCGGGGCCGGGGAGCTGCGGCAGGTGCCCTCGTTCATCGCGTGCGGCTGGCAGGAGATCCCGGTCGCCCTGCGGGGCTGACACCCGGGGGTGCGACCGGTCCCCCGTTCCGGTCGGACCCCGCGGCCTCTCGAAAATACGTGCCTGGTGAGCGGCTTGGGAATCGTGCCGGTGCCCGCTCACGGCGTCGCGGGACTCAGTCGTGCACAGGTGAGTCCGGATGGCCCGATTCCGCCCGGTGGGCCGGTCCGCGCAGGTCGGGCCTGCGCAGGTCGCCCGCCGCCACGTGGGCCGGGACGACCTCGTACAGGTCACTGCCGGCGGCGAGCAGCCGGCGTTCGAGGACGGGTTCGGCGCTGCGGACGTGTTCGCGGACGGTCTGGGCGTGCACACCGAGCAACTGGGCGGCGCGTTCGGCGTTGCCGCCGGCGCTGATCCAGGCGCGCAGCGTGCCGCGCAGGTCCCGGCCGTCGGAGTCGAGGCGGGCCGGCAGTTCCCGCGCCCGGACGCGCAGGGCCGGCCCGGTGAGCAGCTCGCCGAGCCGCGCGGCACGGCGGCCGGAACGTCCGCCCGCGGGCTCAGGGTGGGTCGGGACTCGGGCCGCCGCCCTGCGTCTTCCCGCCCGGTCGGCCCGCCCGGGCCGCCCGTCGGCACGGGATGCGCCACGGCCGGGGAGGCCCCGGTGACGGCACCGGGGCGGCCGGCCGTTCCCGCCGGCCGGCGGGCGGCGCTCCCGCGGAGCCCGCGACCGGCGGCACGGCATAAGCTCGGTGGATGGCCAAGTACTACGACGTGCACCCCGACAACCCCCAGCCGCGCACCATCTCCCAGGTCGCGGCCGCCATCCGGGCGGACGCGCTGATCGCGTACCCGACGGATTCCTGCTACGCGCTGGGCTGCCGGCTGGGCAGCAAGGACGGCATCGACCGGATCCGGGCCATCCGAGACCTGGACGACCGGCACCACTTCACCCTGGTGTGTCAGGACTTCGCGCAGCTCGGCCAGTTCGTACGGGTGGACAAGGACGTGTTCCGCGCGATCAAGGCGTCGACGCCGGGCAGTTACACCTTCATCCTCCCGGCGACGAAGGAGGTGCCGCGCATGCTCCAGCACCCGAAGAAGAAGACGGTGGGCGTGCGCATCCCGGACCACGTGGTCACCCAGGCCCTGCTCGCCGAACTCGGTGAACCGCTGCTGTCCAGCACCTTGCTGATGCCCGGCGAGGACGAGCCGATGACCCAGGGCTGGGAGATCAAGGACCGGCTCGATCACGTGGTGGACGGCGTACTCGACTCCGGGGAGTGCGGCACCGTGCCGACCACGGTCATCGACTTCTCCGAAGGCGAGGCGGAGATCGTGCGGCACGGGGCGGGCGACACCTCCCGGTTCGAGTAGGGGCTCTCCGGCGGCGACTGCGGGCCGGGGGTCCCGGCGGACGACCGATGGTGCGTGCAACGATGGTCGCTGCCCGCTCCCGCCGGGCCGGGCCGGTCGATCGCCGTCGCGCAGCACGCAGAGAGGCACCCCCATGACCTCCGTACAGGGAACCGACGTGGACATCTCCACCGAGGACGGCGTCGCCGACGCCTATCTCGCGCATCCCGGCGACGGGGCGCCCCGGCCGGGCGTGCTGCTCTACCAGGACGCCTTCGGACTCCGTCCGCATCTGCGGTCGATGGCCGACCGGCTCGCCGAAGCCGGATACACGGTGCTGGTTCCCAACCTGTTCTACCGTCACGGGCGGGCCCCCGTGATGGAGTTGCCCGAGTTCATCGATCCCGCCGCGCGCCCGGAGATCTTCGAGACCCTTTACCCGTTCGTGCTGGCCCTCACCCCCGAGCTGATCGTCCGGGACTCCGACGCGTACCTGCGGTGGATGCAGGAGAGCGCGCTGGTGGCGGACGGCCCGGTCGCGGTGACCGGATACTGCATGGGCGCCCGGCTCACCCTGCCGACCGCCGGCGCCCATCCGGACCGGGTCGCGGCGGTGGCCGGCTTCCACGGCAGCCGCCTCGTGACGGACGCGCCGGACAGTCCTCACCTGGCGGCCGGGCACATCACGGCCGAGGTGTACTTCGGCCACGCCGACAACGACCCGGGCCTGCCGCCCGAGCAGATAGAGCGCTTCGAGGAGGCCCTCGCCGCGGCGGGAGTCCGTCACACGTGCGAGGTGTACGCCGGTTCCGAGCACGGCTACACCCAGGCCGACACCTCCGCGTACGACGAGAAGGGCGCGGAGCGGCACTGGGCCGCGCTGCTCGACCTGCTGAAGCGGACCTTCTGAGCCGGGGACGCCTGAGGGCGCCCGTGGCACCGCGGGTGCCACGGGCGCCCCTTTTTCGTTCAACTTGTTGACATGAGCACACCCCGGTGCGACGTTGAGAGCGCTCTCAACATGGTACGGACCAACCCCACAGGCCTACCCGCACGGAGGTGGAGAGTGCTCAGGAGGACCAAGGTCGCACTGGCGCGCGGACGCGCACTCGGACTCGGACTCGCCGGAGCCGTCGCCCTCGTCGGCGGACTGCTCTCCCTCGGCCCACCGGCCGAGGCCGCCGTCCCCGACACCGTTCCACTGAAGATCACCAACAACTCGGGGCGAGGCGAAGCTCTCTACGTCTACGACCTCGGCACCCAGCTGTCGACGGGCCGGCAGGGCTGGGCGGACGCGACCGGCGCCTTCCACGCCTGGCCCGGTGGCGGCAACCCGCCCACCCCGGCGCCCGACGCCTCCATCGCGGGCCCGGCCGCCGGACAGTCCGCCACCATCCGGATCCCCAAGTTCTCGGGCCGGATCTACTTCTCCTACGGACGAAAGCTCGACTTCCGGCTGACCACCGGCGGGCTGGTGCAGCCGGCCGTGCAGAACCCGAGCGACCCCAACCGGAACATCCTGTTCAACTGGTCGGAGTACACGCTGAACGACTCCGGGCTGTGGCTGAACAGCACCCAGGTCGACATGTTCTCCGCGCCGTACGCGGTCGGCGTGCAGCGCGCCGACGGGAGCACCGTCAGCACCGGACATCTCAGAGCGGGCGGCTACAACGGCTTCTTCAACGCGCTGCGCGGACAGCCCGGCGGCTGGGCGAACCTCATCCAGACCCGTTCCGACGGCACCGTCCTGCGTGCCCTCTCCCCGCTGTACGGGGTGGAGACGGGCGCGCTCCCGGCCGACGTCATGGGCGACTACGTCGACCGCGTCTGGCAGAAGTACGCGACGGCCACGCTGACCGTCACCCCCTTCGCCGACCGGCCGGGCACGAAGTACTACGGCCGGGTCTCGGGCGGGGTCATGAACTTCACCAACGCCTCCGGAGCGGTCGTGACCAGCTTCCAGAAGCCGGACGCGGCCAGCATCTTCGGCTGCCACCGGCTGCTCGACGCGCCGAACGACGCGGTACGCGGACCGATCTCCCGCACCCTGTGCGCGGGCTTCAACCGCTCCACGCTGCTGGTCAACCCCGACCAGCCCGACACGACGCCGGCGGACTTCTACCGGGACGCCGTGACCAACCACTACGCCCGCAAGATCCACGCCCAGATGGCGGACGGGAAGGCGTACGCGTTCGCCTTCGACGACGTCGGACAGCAGGAGTCCCTCGTCCACGACGGCTCGCCGCGCCAGGCCTACCTGACGCTCGACCCGCTGAACTGAGCGGACACGACGACGTCCCGCACGCGGAGGGAGCCCGCGTGCGGGACGTCGTCGTCCGGTCGGGGCCGGACGGGTGGCGGGGATCAGCCGGTCGTCACGGCGGTGTCGTCGAGGACGAAGCTGGTCTGGAGCGAGGAGTCCTCGACGCCGGAGAACTTCAGGGCCACGGTGGAGCCCGCGAAGGACCCGAGGCTGAAGGACTTCTGGACGTAGCCGGTCGCCGCGTTGAGGTTGGAGTAGGTGGCCAGGGTGGTGGACCCGGCGGTGACCGTCAGCTTGTCGTACTGCGTGCTGGTGGAGGTCTCCGCCGTGTCGACGTGCAGGTAGAAGGTGAACGTGGTCTTCGTGCAGCCGCTCGGGATCGTCACCGACTGCGTCAGCGTGTCGGTGTGGGTCGATCCGTAGCCGTCGAGCCAGGCCTTGTAGGAGCCGGTGCGGGCCGCCTGGCTGCTGGAGTTGGTGATGACACCGCTCGACGCCGTCCAGGTCGTGCTGCCCGACTCGAAGCCCGCGTTGCCGAGCAGCTGCGTGGAGGTGCAGGTGCCGCCGCCGCCGGAGGAGCTGACGGTCCAGGTGAAGGCCGCGGTGCCGGTCGCACCGGTGCTGTCGGTCACCGTGACGGTGGTGCTGGAGGAGCCGGCCGCGGTCGGCGTACCCGAGATCAGACCGGTCGAGCTGCTGATCGACAGGCCTGCGGGCAGTCCGGTCGCGGCGTAGGTCAGGGAGCCGCTGTTGGTGCTGCTCGCGGCGACCTGGAGGCTCACCGCGGTGCCCACCGTGGCGGACTGGCTGCCCGGGTTGGTCACCGTGACGCCGGTCGACGGGACCGTGATGTGGCTGCCGACGTTGATGCCGGCGAAGGCGTTGCCCACCCCGGCGTACTGGGCGGAGCTGCTGCCGTAGAGCGCCGAGGCGGCGTTGAGCGCGGCGGTGCGTGCCTGGGCGTAGGTGGTGCTGGACGTCATGTACGTCGTCAGCGCCTTGTACCAGATCTGGAGTGCCGCGGCCCGGCCGATGCCCGCGACGGCGACCCCGTCGGAGGTCGGGCTGTTGTAGGTGACGCCGTTGATGGTCTTGCTGCCGCTGCCCTCGGAGAGCAGGTAGAACATGTGGTTCGCCGGGCCCGAGGAGTAGTGGACGTCGAGGTTGCCGACGCCGGAGTACCAGCTGTCGGCGGAGCCGCCGTCCTTGGAGGGCTTGTCCATGTAACGCAGCGGCGTGCCGTCGCCGTTGATGTCGATCTTCTCGCCGATGAGGTAGTCGCCCACGTCGGAGGAGTTGTTGGCGTAGAACTCCACGCCTGTGCCGAAGATGTCGGAGGTGGCCTCGTTCAGGCCGCCCGACTCACCCGTGTAGTCGAGGCCCGCGGTGTTGGAGGTGACGCCGTGGGACATCTCGTGGCCGGCCACGTCGAGCGAGGTGAGCGCGTGGGTGCTGCTGGTGCCGTCGCCGTAGGTCATGCAGAAGCAGTCGTCGTCCCAGAAGGCGTTGACGTACGCCGTGCTGTAGTGGACGCGGGAGTAGGCGGCGACGCCGTCGTTCTTGATGCCGCTGCGGCCGAAGGTGTTCTTGTAGAAGTCCCACGTCACCTGTGCGCCGTAGTGGGCGTCCACGCCTGCGGTCTGCGTGTTGGAGCCGGACCCGGTGCCCCATGTGTCGTCGGCGTCCGTCATCAGCGTTCCGGTGCCGGACGTGCCGTTGTTGAGGCTGTACGTCTTGTGCGTGCCGCGCGTGGTGTCGTTGAGCTGGTACGTCGAACCGGACAGCGTGGTGCCGATCGAGACGGTCCCGCTGTACTGGCTGTTGCCGGTGCCGGTCTCGACGCCCTCGAACTGCGAGAGCTTCGCGCCGGTGGCGGCATCGGTGATGACGTGCAGCTTGCTCGGCGTGCCGTCGTCCTGGAGACCGCTCACCACGGTCTCCCAGGCGAGCTTGGGTGTGCCCTCGCCGGCCCAGATGACCTTGCGCGCCTTCCCGGCGGCGGGGGCCTTCGCGTCGAGCGCCCTGGCGGCCGTCAGGGCCTTGGTCTCGGCGGCCGCCTTGCTGTAGGTGGCGGTCGTGGACCTGACCGCGATGGTGCGCCGGTTGTTGTTGAAGGTCGTGCTCACCGTGCCGGCCGCCAGGGAGGCGGGGGGCGTGTGCACGACGAGGTCGCCGCCGAGGACGGGCAGACCGGCGTAGGTGCGCTCGTAACGGGTGTGCACCGTACCGTCGTTGTCCTTCACGACGTCCTTGACGACCAGCTTCTCCTGGGCGCCGAGGCCCAGGGACTCGGCCGTGTCCGCCGTCTTCGCCTCGGCGCTTGCGATCAGGGTCGTGCGCTGGGCGGGTGTGAGGTCGGCGGGCAGGCCGCCGGTGCGCAGGGGGCCGGGGTGGGGGGCTGCGGGCAGCGCGGTCGCAGGGACCGTCTGGACGCCGAGGGCCAGGAGGGCGGCGGTGGAGAGCAGGGCCGCTCCGACCGTGGTCCGCTTGCGGGGGTTGGGTCTCACTCGTTCTCCTACTGCGGCGGCCGCGGGGTACGGCCGGTGACAGACCGGGCAGACGGGTGTGCTGTCCGGGACGAGCTGAGTGGTGCGGGACCGTGAGCATGGGACGCAACGTGCCGCTGGTACGCGGTAGTTGGGTGGGAGAATGACAGGCTTGACAGTGGCATGTCAGCCAAAGTCGAGCGCTTCGAGGGTTATCCCTCGGTGACGGGAGGGGCCGACGCTCCGGCCCACGGCCCTGCTGTGCGTGAACTGTGCGTCCGCTGTCCGTCCGGGCGGCGGCGGGACCGGGGCGACCCGCGGTCCGGGACCGGCGGCCGGGCCCGCGAGCGGCGGGATCCGGTCGTTCACCGGACCGTGGGATCATCGGCAGCCGGGCGGGCCGGGGTTCTTCGCCGCGAAGGGGGTGGGCGGACATGGTGGCCGGCTGGGAGTGGGACGACACGCTGTTCGAGGGTTCGGCCGCCTACTACCGGCGCGGGAGACTTCCCTACGCCCCCGGGCTGGCGGATCTGCTCGCCGGGGTTCTGCGCCCCGACGGGCGGGGGCGCCTCCTCGACGTGGGATGCGGACCGGGCATCCTCGCCCTGGATCTGGCCCACCTGTTCGAGGAGGTCGTCGGAGTCGACCCCGACCGGGGCATGATCGCCGAAGCCGGGCGTGAGGCCCGAAGAAGAGGGGCGGCGGGAAAGGCCCGCTGGGTGCGGGCCCGGGCCGAGGAACTGCCCGCGGGGCTGGGCAGGTTCGGCGTCGCGACCTTCGGCCAGTCCTTCCACTGGATGGATCGCGAGCGGGTGGCGGCGACCGTCCGGGCCATGCTTCTGCCCGGCGGGGCGCTGGTGCACATCTCGGACCTGAAGACCGGTCCCCGGAACGTGGACGGGCTTCCGCATCCCGCGGTGCCCGGCCCGGCCGTCGGAGAGCTGATCCGGCACTACCTCGGGCCCGTCCGACGAGCGGGCCGCGGCGTGCTCCCGCAGGGGACACCCGGCGACGAGGCCGCGATACTCGCCCGGGCCGGGTTCCGCGGCCCCCAGCGCCATGTCGTTCCCGGCGGGCAACCGCTCGAACGCTGTGCCGACGACGTCGTCGCCGAGGTGTTCTCGATGTCGTTCTCCGCCCCGCACCTCTTCGGGCCGCGACGCGACGCGTTCGAGGCCGATCTGCGCCGGCTGCTGCGGGACTCCTCCGGGTCGGGCCGGTTCTCCGACCGGCTGCCCGGCACCGAGGTCTTCGTCTGGGGCAAGGACTCCGCCCAGCCGTGACCGCACCGGCCCCCGGCACGGCAGGCGCGTCACGGCGCCCGCCGGGGAGGCACTGCCGTCCCGTCCGCCCGGCCTCGCCATGTTCCCTCCTCGGGCGCCGTACACCTGCCGGAGGACCCGCGCGCGGTGATCAACGGCGACCGGGTGGTGCGCCTGCTCCACCGGGTCCGGCGCGGGACCCGGTGACTGACCTCCCGCACGACGGCGACGGGGGGTGGAGCCGGGCCGGCCGGCGCCGGGGCGGCGGCCATCCGTCGCGGCCTCCGGACGATGCGCGTCATCGGGTCACCGCGGAAGGCGGCCGGGGCCCTCCTGCCGCGCTGTGGATCTTGCTACGGTGCACCGGTGTCTGACTCCTCACGCGATACCGCCGCAGGCGCCGGCTGGACGGGCGCCGACCGAGGCGCGTACCGGCAGCTCATGCCGGACAGGACCGAGAAGATCTCATGGCTGGATCCCAGGATGCTGTGGGCCGCTCGCAACGGCGTCCTGGCATCCTGGTTCGGGGATCCGACGGGCCGTACCCGCGCCCGCCTGGTGGCTCAGCGGGCGGCGGCCGGCGCACCCGCCGACAAGGTGATCCGGCGTACCGACCCGGACAGCTTCTCCTTCATGGTCATCGGCGACACGGGCGAGGGCGACGATCCCCAGTACGCCGTCGTGCCCGGCTTCCTGAGGGTGAGTCAGGGAAGCTCCTTCGCCGTCGTCGCCAGTGACGTCATCTACCCGGTCGGCAGTGCCGACGACTACGGCACCAAGTTCTTCCGGCCCTACCGGGACTACCCGGCCCCCATATACGCGATACCGGGCAACCACGACTGGTACGAGGACCTGGGCGCGTTCATGCGGGTCTTCTGCGGCGACGCCCCGCCCCTGCCCGCCGAGCCCGCACCGCGTCCGCTCAGCCGCGCCCGGCTGCGTTCCCTGCTGTGGCACCGGCCACGGGCCGGCGACGGTCAACGTCTCGCCGAGGCCCGCGCGTTGAGGTCCGCGGCAGGCCAACAGGCCGCGCAGCCCGGGCCGTACTGGGCGATCGACGCCGGCCCGGTACGGATCATCGGCATCGACACCGGACTGCTGGGCACGATCGACGCCGAACAGGGCGCCTGGCTGCGTGAGGTGTCCCGGGGACCGCGCCCGAAGATCCTCGTCACCGGCTCCCCGCTCTACGTCGACGGCGAGCACCACCCGTGCCCCGTCGAAGGGGGCGGCACCGTCGACGACATCGTCAGCGCGCCCGAGCACCACTACGTGGCCGCGATCGGCGGCGACATCCACAACTACCAGCGCTACCCGGTGCGGCTGGCGGACGGGCGGACCCTCCAGTACGTGGTCTCGGGGGGCGGGGGCGCCTTCATGCACGCCACGCACACCATCCCGCGGGTGTCCGTGGCCGGCGTCACCGAAGCGGACTTCCGCTGCTATCCGCTGCGCGGCGACTCCCTCGCCTTCTACAGCCGGCTCTACGGACGGCGGCTGCGGCTGCGCCGGTTCTTCGCCCTCACCGAGACCGAGGCCCAGGCGGTCGTCGCCGAACGGCTGGGCATCCCGCCCACCCGCACACCGGGCCCGGAGGTCAGGGTGACGCGGCGGATCCGCCTGCTGGCCGGTCTCCTGGGCACCGGGAGCCGTCCGGAACACCGCAAACGGTTCCGGCTGCCGGTGCGCAAGATCTACACCCAGCTGTTCTCACCCGGCTCGGTGACGTACAGCCCGCCCTTCTTCAAATGCTTCCTGCGTCTCGACGTCACACCGGAGGCGGTCCGGCTGCGCTGCTTCGCCGCCACCGGGAACCGCGCCCAGGAGCTGAACCCCCCGGTCGAGGACGAGGTCATGATCCCGCTCGCCTGAGGCCGCCTGCGACAATCACCGAAGAACCGCTGTACGGCCGTGGAAGCCGTCGAACGATGGAGGAGCCCGTGTCGCCTGCCTCTCGCCCCCTGCGCAAGCTGGGCTTCCTCACCATCGGGCTGTTCGACGCGGACGACCCGGGCCGGGGGCACGAGACCACGCTGGAGATCATCGAGCTCGGGGAGCGGCTCGGCTTCGACAGCGCCTGGGTGCGCCACCGGCACCTTCAGTACGGCATCTCCTCGCCCGTCGCCGTCCTGGCGGCCGCCTCCCAGCGCACCCGCCGCATCGAGCTCGGCACCGCGGTCGTCCCGCTGGGATGGGAGAACCCGCTGCGCCTCGCCGAGGACCTGGCCACCGTCGACATCCTCTCCGGGGGCCGGCTCAACCCGGGCGTGAGCGTCGGCCCGCCGATGCACTACGAGCAGGTCAAGGAAGCCCTGTACCCCGACACCTTCGACGCGGAGGACTTCGGTTACGAGCGGGTGCGGCGGCTGCTGGACCTGGTGCGCGGCAAGCCGGCGACCGATTTCAGCGGCGTCGAGGGGTTCGAGGTGTTCTCGGACCGTGTGCAGCCGCACTCCCCCGGACTGGGCCGCCGCCTGTGGTACGGCGGCGGCAGCCAGGGTTCGGCCCGGTGGGCCGGCGAACACGCCATGAACTTCCTCACCAGCAGCGTCGTCAAGGCCGAGGGCCCCGACGGCGAGGCGGACTTCGCCGAGATCCAGCTCTCCCACGTCCGCGCCTTCCGGGCCGCCCACCCCGACGGCGACGCGGCCCGCGTCTCCCAGGGTCTCGTGGTGATCCCCACCGACTCCGCCTCTTCCGAACAGCGCGCGAGGTACGAGGAGTTCGCCGCCGCGCGGCTCCCCCGCACGACGTCGCCGCAGGGTCCGGCGCGACTGCTCTTCGCCCCGGACCTGGTCGGCACCTCGGACGAGATCGCCGAACGCCTGCACGCCCACGCGGCGTTCCGCGAGATCGACGAGGTCGCCTTCGCCCTGCCGTTCACCTTCCGGCACGAGGACTACGTGCAGATCCTGACCGACATGGCGACGAAGCTCGGTCCGGCGCTCGGATGGCGGCCCGGCTCCGGAGTCTGAGCAGCCTCACCAGCGGCCCGGCCCGGTTCCCGTCACCGCCTCGGACGGCCTGCCGTCCACCCCGACGGGGACCTCGCCGGCGAGCATCACCCGGTGCATGGTGCGCGGGAAGCCCAGGTGTGCGCTGTCGCTCGGGGCGAGGTGCATGGTGGCCCGGTTGTCCCAGAAGGCCACGCTGCCCGGTTCCCAGCGGAAGCGGACCGTGTACTCGGGGCGGGTCGCCTCCTCCAGCAGCATCTCCAGGATCGCCCGGCTCTCCGCACGGGAGAGACCGGTGATCTGCTCGAGGTAATAGCCGTTGACATACAGCACGCGCTCCCCCGTCTCGGGATGGACGCGTACCAGGGGGTGCACCGAGGCGACCTGGTGGTCGAGGAGGTGGCGGACGTACGCGTCGTCGCCCGGGCGGGGCTGGTAGCCGACGCCGAGCCGGTGCTCGGCGCGCAGCCCGGCCAGGAACTCCCGCAGGGGCGCGGAGAGCCCGGCGTGGGCCGCCGCCAGGTTGGACCATGTCGTGTCGCCGCCGTAGGGCGGTACGGTCTCGGCGCGCAGGATCGTCGCGGCCGGCGGGTCGATGCGGGCGCCGTGGTCACAGTGCCAGCCGCGCAGGAGGGTGTGACGGCGGCGCCTGAGCCACTCCTCGTGCTCCATGCCGAACTTCCCGCCCAGTTCCAGACGGTCGGCGGTCGTCTCGATCTCGGGGAAGTCCGCCGGCGAGGCGCTCCCCCGCCTGCGCAGGACGACGGGTTCACCGAACCGGCGCGCGAACGCCACCTGCCCCGCGTGGTCGAGGCGTTGTCCGCGGAAGAACACCACCTTCCAGCGCAGCACCGCCGCGCGGACCACGGCCACCTGGGCGTCGTCGAGTCCGGCGGCCAGATCGACGCCGCCGATCTCGGCGCCGATGTGTCCGGCGACCGGTCTCACCTCGACTCCGGCTGCCCCCGCGGCCTTCTCGGCCGCCGGGTCGTCGAAGGGGGTCGCCCGGCTGTCCGTCGTCATGCGTGCTCCGCTCGTCTTCACTCGTGGTCCTCACGGCTCCCCGAAGATCGTGACAGCGAACCGGCGGCCTGGCGACAGGGCGTCCGGCATCCGCACGGCACGCGCACGCGCCCGGCCGGGGCGTCCGGTTGAACCGTCGCCGTCCCATCGGTGAGGGTGGGGGGACGACACCGTCGAGGAAAGGTCCCCTGGTGAGCAACATCGCGGAGCACACGCTGAACGACGGTACGAGGCTCCCGGCCGTGGGGCTGGGCACCTGGCCGATGGACGACGCGGAGGCGGAGCGGGCGGTGGCCGAGGCACTCCGCCTGGGCTACCGGCTGGTCGACACGGCGACGAACTACCGCAACGAGAGCGGGGTCGGGCGCGGTGTGGCCCGCGCCGGGGTGGCGCGCGAGGAGATCGTGGTGACCACGAAACTGCCCGGCCGCCATCACGGTTACGAGGAGACCCTCGCTTCCTTCGAGGAGTCCCGGCTCCGGCTCGGCCTCGACCACGTGGACCTGTACCTGATCCACTGGCCGCTCCCCCGGGTCGACAAGTTCGTCGACTCCTGGCGAGCCATGATCAAGTTGCGCGAGGAGGGTGTGGTCCGGTCGATCGGCGTCTCCAACTTCACCGCCGCGCACATCGAGCGGCTGGAGAAGGAGACCGGTGTGCTGCCGTCCGTGAACCAGATCGAGCTGCACCCGCTGCTGCCGCAGGACGAGCTGCGCGCCTTCCACGAGGCCAAGGGCGTCCGTACGGAAAGCTGGAGCCCGCTGGGCCGCGGTTCGGCGCTCCTCGACGATCCGGCCGTCGTCTCCGTCGCCCGGTCGCTGGGCGTGACGCCCGGCCAGGTCGTCCTGCGCTGGCACCTCCAGCTCGGCGCGGTTCCCATTCCCAAGTCGTCCAGCCCCGAACGGCAGCGCGCCAACCTGGACGTCTTCGGCTTCGAGCTCGGCCCGGAGCAGCTGGCGGCGATCACGCAGCGGCCGCACCGGCGGCTGGGCGGCGACCCCGAGGTGCACGAGGAGTTCTGAGCGCCGCGCGGCCGGGGTGGCCGGTTAGAGGGCTCACCCCGGCTGGGGGTCGAGGGTCTGCTCCGCCCAGATCGTCTTGCCCCGGTCCGTCTGCCGGCTGCCCCAGCGCTGGGTGAGCTGTGCGACGAGCAGCAGGCCTCGCCCGCCCTCGTCGAAGGCGTGCGCGCGGCGCAGATGGGGGGAGGTGGAACTGCCGTCGGAGACCTCGCAGATGAGGTTGCGGTCGCGGATCAGGCGGAGCTGGATGGGCGGCGCGCCGTAGCGGATGGCGTTGGTGACGAGTTCGCTGACGACCAGTTCGGTGACGAAGGCGGCCTCCTCCAGGCCCCACGCGGTCAGTTGCTCGGTCGCCGCCTGCCGGGTGACGGCGACGAGGGCGGGGTCCGGCTCGACGTCCCAGGTGGCGACCCGGTCCGCGCCGAGCGCCCGGGTGCGGGCGAGCAGGAGGGCGACGTCGTCGCCCGGCTCGTCCGGCAGGACCGCCTTGATCACGGAGTCGCAGAGCGCGTCGAGCGTGGCGGCGGGTGCGGTCAGGGCGCTGCACAGCTCGCGGGTGGCGCGGTCGACGTCGCGGTCGCGGTCCTCGATGAGGCCGTCCGTGTAGAGGGCGACGACCGTGCCCTCGGGCAGCTCCAGCTCGACCGCCTCGAAGGGCAGTCCGCCGACGCCGAGCGGGGGCCCGGGAGTCATCCGGACCAGCTCCGAGGTGCCGTCGGGCAGGACGAGGGCGGGGGCCGGGTGCCCGGCGGCGGCGAGGGTGAGGCGGCGGCTGACGGGGTCGTAGACGGCGTAGAGGCAGGTGGCGCCCAGCTCCGCGACATCCTCGCCGACGCCGTCGTAGGCCGCGAGGTGGGTGACGAGGTCGTCGAGGTGGGTGAGGAGCTCGTCAGGCGGAAGGTCCACGTCGGCGAGGGTGCGTACGGCCATGCAGAGCCGGCCCATGGTCGCCGTGGACGGGATGCCGTGTCCGACGACGTCACCGACGACGAGGGCGACCCTGCTGCCGGAGAGGGGGATGACGTCGAACCAGTCGCCGCCGATACCGGCCGTGGAGCCGCTGGGCAGATAGCGGTGGGCGACCTCGACGGCCGCCTGTCCGGGCAGGCCGCGGGGCAGCAGGCTGTGCTGGAGGGTCAGGGCGGTGGTGCGTTCCCGGGCGAAACGGCGGGCGTTGTCGATGCAGACGGCGGCCCGGCTGGCGAGCTCCTCGGCGAAGACGGCGTCGTCGGCCTCGTAGTCGTCGGCATGGGCGATACGGACGCCGACCAGGACGCCGAGGGTGGTGCCGCGAGCCCGCAGGGGCACCGAGATCACCGAGTGGACGCCGTGCCGGTGGCTGCGGCCCTCGGGGGAGCGCGCGTTGCGTTCGGCGAGCCACCGCATGAAGTCCGGCTCACCCGCCTGGATACGGACGGCGCGCCCCTCCCGCAGAGCGCGCGCCGGCGGGCTGAAGGGGGGATGGACGTCGGTCTCGCCGAGGCGGACCGCCGCCTCGGGGGTGCCCTCGTGGGCGGAACCGTGGGCGACCCTGCGCAGCACCACCTCGCCGTCGGGGACGGGCGGCGGCTCGTCGGCGCCGAGGACCCAGTCGAGCAGGTCGACGCTGACGAAGTCGGCGAACCGCGGGACGAGGAGATCGACCACCTCCTCGGTGGTGCGCACCATGTCCAGGGTGGTGCCGATCGAGGCCGCGGCCTCGTTCAGAAGGGCCAGCCGCTGGCGGGCCAGGTACTGCTCGGTGCTGTCGAAGGCGGCCAGGGCGACGCCGACGACCTCTCCCGACGGCTCCCGCACGGGCCACATCTCCGTGGTCCAGGCGTGCTCCCGGTTGAGGGAGGGCGCGCCGGTCCAGCTCTCGTAGCGGATCGGGCGGCCGCTCTCGGCGACCTGGCGGAGGTGCCAGTCGAAGCCGAGGCTGTGCTCCTCCTCCCGGACGGTGTCGGGGAAGTGGCGGCCGAGCAGGACTTCCTCGGGGACTCCCATGACCTTGCAGGCGACCTCGTTCAGGCGCAGGTAGCGCTGGCGGGTGTCGAAGACCGACATCGACATGGACGCCTGCTGGAAGGCCCGACCCGCCAGCGTGGCTTCCGCGGCCTCCGGCGGCCGCGCGGTGAGGGTGAAGCCGGTGGGCCGGGCGTCGGCACCCAGCACCGGGCGGGCCGTGACGACGAGGGTGACGGGGTGGCCGTCGCGGTGGCGCACCACGACGGAGCCGGTCCACTCGCCGTCCGCACGTCGTGGCGGGTCCTCGGCGAGCAGGTCGGCCGCGGCCCGGCCGACGGCCTCCTCGGCCGCGTGGCCCGTCAGCAGACGGGCACCCTCGCTCCAGCCCGTCACGATGCCATGAGCATCGATGACCGCCGCAGCGACGACATGCTCCATGTCGTCCAGAATGGTCCCTTTGGCCCGGCGCATCAACCGCGCCGGGCCGAGCGGGGCCCCGGGGCTCAGGCCCGGTGGGCGCGCAGCGCCTCCAGGGCGCGGTCGGCGTGGGTGTTCATGCGCAGCTCACTGCGGACGACCTCGAGGACCGTGCGGTCCTGCCCGATGACGAAGGTGACCCGTTTGGTGGGGGCCATGGAGAAGCCGCGCTTGACCCCGAATCGTTCCCGTACCTCTCCGTCGGCGTCCGAGAGCAGCGGCATGCCGAGCGAGTGCCGGCCGGCGAACTCCTGCTGGCGGTCGACGGAGTCCCCGCTGATGCCGACGGGCCGGGCGCCCACGGCGGCGAACTCGGCCGCAAGGTCCCGGAAGTGGCAGGCCTCGGCGGTGCAGCCCGTGGTCAGGGCGGCGGGGTAGAAGAAGAGGACCACCGGCCCGTCCGCGAGCAGGTCCGTCAGGCTGCGTACCGTGCCGGTCTCGTCCGGCAGCGAGAAGTCCTCGACCTGGTCGCCGGTCCCCGGAGCCTTCGTCATGACCGTCCCCCCGCGCTGTTCTCGACGCCCGCGCCGGCGGCGACGCTGCGTGCCCACATCACGAGGGGCGCCTGGAGCGGCAGCCGGGCCACGGCGGCGGCCCTGAGCGGGGCCGGACGGTGGCGCCAGTCCCACGCCATCTTGATGTTGGCGGGGAAGACGCCGACGAAGAGGGCGGCCGTGGCCAGTGCCGCAGCCTTACGGGTACGGGGCAGGGCCACTCCGGCCGCCAGCGCCAGTTCGGCGACGCCGCTGGCATGCGTCCAGACCCTGGGCGAGCCCGGCAGCGAGCGCGGGACGATCGCGTCGAACGGGCGCGGGACGGCGAAGTGGGCTGCGCCCATGCCGGCCAGCAGGCCCGCCAGCAGCAGGGGTGAACGTTCGGACCGGGGCACGGTTCCTCCTCTGATGACCTGGCGGCCGACATTACTGGAGGGTAGTCGGGGGCCCGGAGGCGGGGTCGGGAGGCGCTCCGGGGCCGGGCTCCCCCCAACTCGCCCGATGCGCGCCGGGATTGCCGACGGCGGGAGACGCCCCGCCGGGGCGGCCCGCGGGGACGGCCGTCCCCCTGCGGGATCTCGTGCGCGTCCGGCACAGCTACCCGCGCATTCCTCGTGCCGGCCGGGTGTCTGTCCGTACGCCCCGCGGGAGCCGCGACGAGCGCGCTGGACGCCCCCGGCCCACACCGGTGTGGACGTGCACCGAGGGGCCTTCGCCGTACGTCCGTGAGCGTGCCGGAGGCGGGGGCGGCCGCGGGGCGGGCCGCGCTCCCGCCGCGGCTTCCCCCGTCGTGGCCCGGCTCCTGCTGCGCGGGATGCGGGAAGCCGGCCCCCGTCACCGCTCCCCCGGCCGGGGAAGCGGCCGGTTCGCCGGTGTGAGGCCAGGCCCGGGGGTCAGGGTCAGGCCCGGGGGGCCGCGGCCGGCTGCTCCGGCTCGTCCTCGAGGGAGTGCGAGAGGAAGTCGTCGACCATGCGGTTGAAGAGGACGGCGAGCTGACGCAGTTCCTCCGGGGACCAGTCGGACAGGGCCAGCTGCATCCCCCGGGCGCCCGCGTCGCGGACCCGCTCGATGGCCGCGCGGCCCGCCTCCGTGAGCTCGATCCGCTGGGCCCGGCCGTCGTCGGGATCGGGGACCCGGGTGACGTACCCGGACCTCTGGAGCTGCTGCACCGTGCGGGTCACATGGGACGCCTCCACACCCAGCCGCTGCGCCAGCTCCCCCGGCCGCAGCGGCTCGGAGTCCGCGACCTGGCGCAGCAGGGCCACGGCGGCGCGGTCCAGGGGGACGCCGGCCAGTGTCATCAGCCGGTCATGCTGGCGGGCGCGGGTGCTCAGGTAGGTGATCCGGGTGAGCGCGCGCTCGATCTCGACCACTTCCGGAGTCGCGGCCGAGGGCAGCGGGGGCAGTTCGGTGGACATGCATCCCACTTTACCATCTTGTTGCGTAACTCAAGTAAGTTGCTGCTCCGTTCCCCACGCCCACGGCGGACGGACGACGCGCGTTCACCCTTCCGGGCGATGCCGGGTGGCACCCGGTGGTACGCCGTGACACGTGCCGGCCGGTACGTGTCACACGGAGCCGAGCCCCGGCCGGCTGCCGCAGCCCGCCGGAGCCCTCCGGCCGGCCTGCGCTCAGGCCGGGACGCGCACGTGATCGCCCCAGGCCGCGCCCGCCACGAGCGCCTGCCTCCACAGCCGGACCACCTTGGGCGGCATCCCGACCGCGAGCGCCCCGCTCACCCGGTCGCCGGTGCGGTAGGCGACCACGAACCGCCGTTCGGCAAGGTCTCCCCCGACGACGGCGACCTCGTCGTGACCGCGCAGGAAGCCGTACGCGTGGATCTTCATGTCGTACTGGTCGGACCAGAAGTACGGCACGGGCGCGAACGGCTTGCGGGCAGCGGGGTTCAGCAGGTTGCGGGCGGCGGCCATGCCCTGCTCGGCCGCGTTGGTGCGGTGCTCGATCCGCATGGAGGCGCCGAAGAGGGGGTTGTGCCAGCGGGTCACGTCCCCCGCGGCGAAGACACCCGGCGCCGCCTCCAGGTACTCGTCGCACACCACCCCGTCGCGCACCGTCAGTCCGCTGCCCGCCAGCCACTCGGTGTTGGGCAGCGAGCCGACCGCGACCAGCACCGCGTCGGCCGGGACGACCTCGCCGTCGCCCAGCCGCACACCGTCCGCCGTGGCCTCGGTCACGGTGACCCCGCAGCGCAGCCGTACGCCCCGGTCGCGATGGGCCTGTGACAGCACCCGCCCGACCCGCTCCCCGACCGCGTGGGCCAGCGGCACCGCCGCCGGTTCCAGCAGGGTGACCCGCGCCCCGAGCCGGCAGGCCACGGCGGCCGCCTCCGCGCCCAGGAACCCGGCGCCGACGACGACCAGGTGCCGTCCGGGAGCCAGCCGGTCCCGCAGGGCGAGCGCGTCCTCCAGCGTGCGCAGCACGTGCGCGCCCTCACCCGGGAGCCTGCGCGGCCGGACACCGGTGGCCAGAACCAGCCGGTCGTACGGCACCGCACTCCCGTCGGCCAGCCGCACGCTCCGTCGGGCGATGTCGAGCGCGGTCGCGGTGACGCCGAGACGCAGGTCGAGATCGAGGGCGGCGAGATCACCGGCCGTACGCAGCCGGAGCCGGTCCTCCTGCCATTCGGAGGCGAGGACCTGCTTGGACAGCGGCGGCCGGTCGTACGGGAGGTGCGGCTCCTCGCCCACGAGCGTGAGAGGGCCCGCGTAGCCCTCGCGGCGGAGTGTCTCGACCGCCGCGAGGCCGGCGGCCGAGGCGCCGACGACCACGATCCGGTTCACTGTTCGACCAGCCGGATGGCCGCGGCGGGGCAGACCGCGGCGGCCTCGCGGACGTCGGCGAGGTGTTCGGGCGCGGGCCGCTCCTCGAGCAGGACCGCGATGCCGTCGTCGTCCTGGTCGAAGACCTGCTCGGCGGCGACCACGCACTGTCCGGAGGCGACGCACTTGTCGGCTTCCAGCTCCACCTTGATGACGCTCATGGGTTTCCCTTCTTCACGGTCTGCTGTCGTCGGTCTGCGGGGGGCTCACCAGGTCACGGGCAGGGAGTGGACGCCGTAGATGAAGGCGTCGTGCTTGAAACGCACGTCCTCGAACGCGACGGCCGCCCGCAGGGTCGGAATCCGCCGGAAGAGGGTTCCGTAGACGACCTGGAGCTCCATGCGGGCCAGCGGCTGTCCGAGGCACTGGTGGACGCCGAAGCTGAACGCGACATGGCGTCGGGCGTCGCGGGTGAGGTCGAGCCGGTCGGGGTCGGGGAAGACCTCCGGGTCCCGGTTGGCGATCTCGTTGGCCAGGATCAGCCCGTCGCCGGCCCTGAGCACCTGCCCGCCGATCTCGATGTCGGCGGTGACGGCGCGGCGCCGCCCGAGGTGGGTGATGTTGAGGTAGCGCAGCAGTTCCTCGACGGCGGACACGGCGAGCTCCGGATCGTCCGATTCCCGCAGGAGCGCCAGTTGGCCGGGGTTGCGGAACAGGACCAGCGTGCCCAGCGCGATCATGTTCGCGGTGGTCTCGTGGCCGGCCAGGAGCAGCAGCAGCGCCATCTCCGTGGCCATCCGCCGGTCGATCTCACCGGCGCGGACGCGCCCGGCGATGCCGGACAGCAGGTCGTCCCGTGGATCGGCGAGCCGCTCGCCGATGAGCCCGCCGAGGTAACCGGCGATCTCCCGGGTCGCCTGCCCCCGTTGTTCGGGGGTGGCGTTTCGGTGGACCATCGTTTTGGTGTTCTCCTGGAAGAAGGCGTGGTCGCCGTAGGGCACGCCGAGCAGTTCGCAGATCACCAGGGAGGGGATGGGGAGCGCGAACGCCTCCACGAGATCCACCGGCCGGGGACCGGCCAGCAACTCGTCGACGAGGCCGTCCACGATGCCCTGCACGACGGGTCGCAGGGCCTCCACCCGCTTGACGGCGAAGGGCGCCGTCACCATCCGGCGCAGCCTCGCGTGCTCGGGATCGTCCAGCATGATGAAGCCGAACTTGCTGTCGCCGCCGTCCCCGTCCGCCTTGGGCGGGTAGCCGGGGCTGTCGGTGTCGGCGCTGACCCGGGGATCGCCGAGCAGGGCGCGCTGGTCGGCGTGGCGGGTCACGAGCCAGGGCCTGCTGCCGTCCCAGAGGCGGACCTTCGACAGCGGCGCCGTCTCCTGGAGCTCCTTTAGAGCGGGGGGCGGGTCGAACGGGCAGCGGGCGGCCCTCGGCATCGGGAACTCGGGGGCGGCGTCGGATGCTTCGCACACCGGACCGTTCAGCGTGTCGGCCATGGCTCTCCTCGGTGGTGAGGGGGAGGGATCGATGCCTTGATGAGCACATGCAAACAGAGGGGCCTGACGCCTGCCGGTCAGTTGCCTGACAGAATGCTGACGTGACATGGATCACCTGGAGAGGCGGGACGGGTGGACGCGGGATCACCCGCCCAACCAGGTCTTACTCCACGGCACTTGAGGATCCGTCCACAGACTCGATCCGCACTCGAACGAGCGGCGCGGCACCCCGCGACACAGCGCCCCGGACGACGCCGCCCAGGCCCCCGGGTCTTTGCTCCGTCGGTTCTCAGCCGTCGCCCGCGTCTTCCCCCAGCCAGTAGCCGAAGCCCCGCCGGGTATGGATCAGCGCCGGCGACGCACCGTCCACCTTGCGTCGCAGCCGTGAGACGAGCCGCTCGATGGCGTTGTCACCGCGGAAGTCGCCCCAGAGGTGGCGGCCGATCTGCTCCTTCGACAGCACCTGGTGCGCGTTGACCAGCAAGTGGCGCAGCAGGCGGTACTCGGCGGGCGTGAGGCCGAGGTCCCGGGTGCCGCGCCGGGCCCGGCAGAGGGTGTCGTCGAGGACCAGGTCGCCGTAGCCGGGGGCGCCGGCCGCGCGGCCCGTGCCGGCGCCCCGCAGCAGCATCTGCATACGGGTCAGCACCTCGGCCACCCGCAAGGGCTTGGTGACGTAGTCCTTGCCTCCCGGGCCGAGTTCCGGCAGCAGGCGGTCGAGGGTGTCGCAGGCGGTGAGATAGAGGACCGGTGGGCGGTGGGCGATCACGGAGCTGCCGTGCGTGTGGTGAACGCCGGCCCGGCGGCGCGGCCACCGCGCACGACGAGGGCGCAGACGCTCCGGCGGCAGCCGCCGTGGCGCGGGCACGGTCGCCCGTACGCCGGGACGGTCGGCTGTACGTCGGGCAGGCCGGTCCCGCTCCCACGACGGCGCGGGCACCGCCGGTCGTCACGACGCTCACGGCCGCCCGTCCGGCGGACACGGCCGGCACAGCTCCGTTCAGGCGAAACCGCGGCGGGTTCCGCGTGCGGCGGTCCGGCCGCGTCCACAACTCACCCGTGACGCTCCCTCTGATCTCCCCCATGCTCGCCACCCCGGGCCGGCTGCCGCCCGCCGCCCAGGACGCGCGCTGGGCCTACGAGACCAAGCAGGACGGACAGCGGGCCGTGGTCTATCTCGCCGGGAACGGGAGCATCACCCTGCGCGCCCGATCCGGCGAGGACATCACCGGCGCCTATCCCGAGCTGCGGCCGCTGGGCGGCGCGCTCGGCACCACGTCGGCCGTACTGGACGGCGAGATCCTCGCCCTGGACGGGGAGGGCAGGGCCGACTTCCAGCTGCTCCAGTCCCGGATGGGTCTGGTCCGGGCACCCGGCAGGGCCGCACGGCTCGCGGCGACGGCGCCCGTGCACCTCGTGCTGTTCGACGTGATGCACCTCGGCGGCCGCTCCCTCCTCCCGCTGTCCTACACACGGCGCAGGGCCCGGCTGGAGTCGCTGGCGCTGGAGGGGCCGTGCTGGTCGACGCCGAGCGCCCTGGTCGGACACGGGCGGGAGGCCCTGGAGGCGACCCGCGTCCACGGCCTGGAGGGGCTGGTCTGCAAGCGCCTGGACGCGGCGTACGAGCCGGGGGTGCGCTCCCGCGCCTGGATCAAGATCCGGAACATGCTGGTCGCGGACGTCCTGGTGGGGGGCTGGCTGCCCGGCAAGGGGCGGCTGACCGGGCTGCCGGGGGCCGTCCTCGTGGGGCAGCGGGCCGCCACGGGCCTGCGCTACGTCGGCGGGGTGGGCACCGGCTGGAGCGAGGCCGAACGGGTCGAAATCGCGGCCCTGCTGCGGGCCGCCGCGACCGACGCGTGCCCCTTCGACGCCGTGCCGCAGGCGCCCGGTGCGCGGTGGGTCGTGCCCCGGCTGGTCGGTGAGGTCCGCTACAGCACACGGACCCGGGCGGGGCTGCTGCGCCAGCCGTCCTGGCTCCGGCTGCGCCCCGACCTGACACCCGAGGAGTCGGCGGCGGATCTCCCGGACATTTCCGCCTGACCCCGGCTCAGGTACCCACTGTTGGGCTGTGCTTCACCACCGATACGCCTGCGACCTCTTGGCGCGGAAGGGAAAACCGGGGAAGCTGAGCTGCTTTTCAACTCCCTCTCCCCACCCAGCCGTTCGGCTGCGCCCGGACCCCGAGGAGGACGCAGTGTCGTCACCGAAGTTCAAGGCACACCGCAGGAGGTGGCTCACCGGGTTCGCCGGCGCCGCCGCGCTCGTCGTCGCGTTTCCTTCGGCGGCCTTCGCAGCCCCGCCGACGGCCCTTCCGTCCAACGCCGAAGCCGCCGAGCTGACGTACCAGCCCGCGTTCGACTACGACACGGACGGCTGCTACTCCACCCCCGCCATCGGCCCCGACGGCACGATAAACGGCGGACTGAAGCCCACCGGCGCCCTCAACGGCAGCTGCCGGGACGCCTCCGACCTGGACAACACCAACAGCTACTCACGCTACAAGTGCAACAACGGCTGGTGCGCCTACATGTACGGCCTGTACTTCGAGAAGGACCAGGCAGTGGCGGGCAGCAGCATCGGCGGCCACCGGCACGACTGGGAGCACGTCGTGATCTGGGTGCAGAACGGCCAGGTCCAGTACGTCTCCACGTCCAACCACGGTTCGTTCACCGTGACCGCTGCCTCCGGCGTCCGCTTCGACGGCTCGCACGCCAAGATCGTGTATCACAAGGACGGTATCCGCACGCACTGCTTCCGGCTGGCGAACCCGGGTGACGAGCCGCCGGAGAACCACAAGGGCACCTGGCAGTACCCGCCGCTGGTCGGCTGGAACGGCTACCCGGCGGGCCTGCGCGACAAGCTGAGCGCGTACGACTTCGGCAGCGCCAACTTCGGCCTGAAGGACGCCAACTTCACCAACCACCTGTCGTCGGCGAAGCCGGCCGGGATCGCCTTCGATCCCGCCGCGTGAACCACGGCCGCCGTCCACGGCCGGGGAGCGCGCTTCCCGACCGTGGACGGCGGCGCACGCACGCCCCATGATGTCCGGATGGATCTTCTCGACGAACTGCCGCCGGCCGTGTCGGCGAAGGAACTGCTCGCCCCCGCCGAGGGCCGTCACGCCCACGCCGCGCGGCCGTCGGGTGCCCAGGCGGCCGCCGGGGGCGCGGACACCGTCGAGGGGGACGTCCGGTGACCGCCGCCGCCCGGGTCCGGCACGCCGAGCGCTCCGATCTGCCGCGCGTCGCCGAACTCGCCGCGCAGCACGCGGAGTACGAGCGCGCCGCCCCGCCCGCGACCGACCTCGCGGAGCGTCTGGCCGGGGTCCTCTTCGACGCCCCGGTACGCCGTCTGTACTGCCTGGTCGCCGAAGTGCCCGGCGGCGAGGTCGTCGGCTACGCGACCTGCTCGCCCGAACTCTCCACCTGGGAGTGCCGCGAGTACCTCCACATGGACTGCCTGTTCCTCCTCCCCGGCCATCGCGGCCTGGGCCTGGGCGCCCTGTTGGTGGAGGCCGTGGCGGTGCAGGCCCGGAGCCTGGGCCTGAGCGAGGTGCAGTGGCAGACCCCGGCCTGGAACGAGGGGGCGATCCGCTTCTACGCCCGGCTCGGCGCCCTCGGCTCCGACAAGCGGCGCTTCACCTTCGAGGTGTCCCCCTGACGGCTACCGGGTGGGCGTCCGGCGCTCCCGGCCACGGCCGAGAACCCGCCACGGGCGGGCCGCCCGCCCGTGGCCGAAACCGCCGACCGGCACGGCCCACGGGTCGCGAGGGTCTATCGTGTCCCGCATGTCCGTTCCGGAACTGATCCGTATCGTCTCCCGCGACTCGCCCATGGCTCTGGCCCAAGTGGAGCGGGTGCGGGCCGAGTTGACTGCCCTGCATCCCGGGATCCGCACCCAGGTCGTGCCCGTGAGAACGACCGGCGACAAGTGGATGGGCGATCTCTCCCAGGTCGAGGGCAAGGGCGCGTTCACCAAGGAGGTCGACGCGGCGCTGCTGGCCGGTGCGGCGGATCTCGCGGTGCACTGCGTCAAGGACGTACCGGCGGACCGGCCGCTGCCCGCGGGCACGGTGTTCGCCGCGTTCCTGAAGCGGGACGACATCCGCGACGCCCTCGTGCACCCGGGCGGCCGCACCCTGGACGAGCTGCCGGCCGGGACGCGCATCGGCACCTCCTCGGTGCGCCGGGTCGCCCAGCTCGCCGCCACCCACCCTCACCTGGAGTGTGTGCCGTTCCGCGGCAACGCCAACCGGCGGCTGGAGAAGCTGGCGGCGGGCGAGGCGGACGCGCTGCTGCTCGCCGTGTCGGGCCTGGAGCGCATCGGCCGCGGGGACGTCATCACCGAGGTGCTGTCGCCCGAGACGATGATGCCGCCGATCGGCGCGGGCGTCCTCGCCCTCCAGTGCCGCGTCGGCGACGACGACGTCATCGACGCCGTCAGCGGGCTCGGCGACCCGGCCACCCATCGGGAGGCCACGGCGGAGCGCATGTTCCTGCACGTGCTCCAGGGACACTGCAACAGCCCGATCGCCGGTTTCGCACAGGTCGACCGCAGCGGCGAACTGTCCTTGCGGGCCTGTGTGTTCACCCCGGACGGCAAGACCCGGCTGAACGCCCACGAATGGGCGGGCCGGCTGGACCCGGCGACGCTCGGCACGTCGGTGGCGGTGGCGCTGCTGCGGCAGGGCGCGCGCGAGATCATCGACGGCATCCCGCACTGACCGCCCGCCGGCGGGTGCGCGGCACCCGTCAGGCGCTGCCTGGCGGGTGCGCGGCACCCGTCAGGCGCTGCCCTCTTCGGCCTGGTCGCGCAGGAAGTTGCTCACCTGACGGGCCAGGCTGTCGCGTCCGGCGCCGGCAGGCGCGCCGCCGGAGCTCTCGGCCAGCCCGATGCCGCCGGTCCACAGCCGGCGGTCGGCCCAGTCGTCGTCGACGCGCAACTGGATCTGGACGTCCACCTGCCCGAGCGACGCCTCGGGTCCCGCCGCGTAGAGCACGGCGGTGGCCCGGCGCAGCGGATAGACGTCGAAGCCCTCGATGAACTGCGAGTTGCGCCAGTCGATGAACGCGCTCTCGCCCTCGGGGCCCAGCCGCACGTCGATCTGGCCGTCCTCGAGATGGATCGTGGAGTGCTTGGCGCCCCGGTTCTCGACGGTCACCCGCAGGCAGAAGTACGTCAGGCCCTCGGCGGCGTCGTCGCGCCCCCTGGGCGGCTCGCTCTGCTCCAGGCGGTGGACGAGGACGCGCAGACCGGCATACTCGTCGTACTCCTGCCAGTCCCCGACCACGTTCGGCTCGTACACAGTCCACCTCTCGACTTCTACCGGCTGCTTCCTATCCGTGCGCCGATCGCACTGTCAAATGAGCAGAATGCGCTGTGGCCAGGGAATTCATCCCCTTTGATCGCTGATCAAGCCGTGCGCAGGCAGTATCCGCCGGTGGAGCGCGACAGGGCTCGCCGCGGGCGTGCCGCACATCACTCCCCGGGGCAAGATCAGCGAGCCGGCCGCCAGGAGCCCTCGTCTCGCCCTCGACCGCGTGGCACGGTGCGCGGCCGCCACACTCGGCGCATCGCCACGGGATCCTGTCCGCGGCGCCGCCGTTCGCCGTGACTCCCCGGTCCGATACGCCGGCACCGGGCTCTCTCGAAACCCATCACTCGGACGGGTGATCGAGGGAACGCCGGGAAGAAGCAAGAGCGAGATGGAACAAAAGGGGACAGACCGTTTCAAGGGGGCCCATCGCGGGAATCCGGAAGGAGTGCTTCGGACAGGAGGCACGTCCGTGGGATCCGCCGAACGGCCGGTCCCGGGTGCACTCCCGTCGGCCCGAGCGCGAGACCCCACGGTCCGATCCTCCATCGGCAACCTCCCGGGGAAGGCCCGCGTCATGCCCAGCACCGTCAGAACCAGACAACACCCCCACGACGACGCCCCGGACACCGGCGAGTCGTTCGTACGGCTGGCCGCCCTGTCCGACGGGCCGGAGCGCCAGGCGCTCCGGGACGAACTGGTCCGCCTGTGGCTGCCCATGGCCGAGCGGATCGCCATCCGTTTCCGCGGGCGCGGAGAGAACCTCGAGGACCTCTACCAGGTCGCCGCCCTGGGACTCGTGAAGGCCGTCGACCACTACGATCCCGAGCGCGGCCGCGCCTTCGAGGCGTACGCGGTACCGACGATCACCGGTGAGATCAAGCGGCACTTCCGCGACCACATGTGGACCCTGCACGTACCGCGCCGGGTCCAGGACCTGCGCAACCGGGTGCGCAACGCCGCGAAGGAGCTGTCGCAGACGACTCCGGGCGGGCCGCCGAGCATCGCCGAGATCGCCGCGTACACGCAGCTGACCGAGGACGAGGTGCGTACCGGGGCAGAGGCGCTGGAGTGCTTCTCCGCGCTGTCACTGGAGGCCGAGCTGCCGGGCACCGACGGCTACGCGCTCGAGGACGCCCTCGGCGACCCCGATCCGGGCTACGACACGGTCGTCGACCGGGTGGCCGCGGCGCCCTGTCTGCGGGCCCTCCCGGAGCGCGAACGGAAGATCCTGTACCTGCGGTTCTTCGCGGGCATGACGCAGAGCCGGATAGCGGAGGAACTGGGCATCTCGCAGATGCACGTCTCACGGCTGCTCAGCGGCTGCTTCGCACGGCTGCGCGAGGAGATCGCCGCCGAGACGACGTGACGTTCACTCCAACGGCGGCGCACCCGGGATCTGGGTGGGGCCGTACCGGTCGAGGAGGTCCTCCAGCTGCGCGCGGATCTCCTGCGGCATCTCCCCCGTGCGTCCCCAGACGAGAATCAGTTCGGCGACGTTGCGCAGCCTGATGTTGGTGTGCTGCGAGACCTCCTTCAGCACCTGCCAGCCCTGGTCCGGCGCCATCCGCCCGAGAGCCACCACGACCCCTATCGCCTGGTCCACCACGGCGTGGGAGGCGATCGCCTCCTTCAGCTGGTCGACCTCCTCCTGGAGCGCGAAGATCCGCGCCGTTTCGTCACTCGGTCCGTGCGGTACTCGGCTCACCGCTCCATCGTGCCACCGGGCGGCTCGGCAGGCGCTCGGGACCGTTCCGGCCGGACACTGGTGGCAGCCCCGTCCGCCACCGACCAGGAACGCGAGTCCCATGAACCGTCGCCCGACATCCGCCCCCGGTGCACGCGGATCCGTCTCCACGGACTCCGTGTTCGGTGCGCCCTGCTGGGTGAGTCTGACCAGCCGCAACCTGGACGCCACGCAGGACTTCTACCGGGCCGTGCTGGGCTGGGAGTGGCGCCGGGGCGTGCTCGGCGACCACTTCCGTACGGCGCTGGTCGGCAACGTCCCGGTCGCCGGGGTCGCCGCCGTCGCCTCGATGTGGCAGATGGCGGTCGCCTGGACGCCGTACTTCGCCGTACCCGCCGCGGACGTGGCCGCGTCCCGGGCCAGGGAGCGCGGCGGGACCGTGGCCGTCGGGCCGATCTCGCTGCCGCCCGGCCGGGCGGCACTCCTGGCCGACCGGGACGGGGCGACCTTCGGGATCTGGGAGGGGGAGCTGATCGGCAACTGGGAGGCCTGGCGGCAGGCGGCGCCCGCCTTCATCAGACTCCACACCCGCGACGCCTTCGACTCCGCCATCTTCTACGGCGAGATCCTCGACTGGGCGACAGACCGTCCGGGCAGCGTCGAGGTCCACTACGAGCGCGGCGAGGTCGTGCTGCGCAGCCGGGGCGATGTCGTCGCGCGGATCGAGTCGGGCGCGCTGGAGGCGGCGCCCGACCCCACCATCCGCCCGCACTGGCAGGTCCACTTCGCCGTCGCGGACGTGGCGGCCTGCGCCCGGGCCGCGGAGAAGCACGGCGGCAGCGTGCTGGTCGAGACAGGCCACGAGGCCGTGCTGCGCGATCCGGACGGCGCCCAGTTCACCGTGACCTCACGCCGGCAGCGCTGACGGCCGCCGGCGCCGGGCCCCGCCGGGCCCACCGGGTCGTGCGCTGTCACGCCGAACGGCGCGGGGGCCGTGCCAGCACGATCAGACTGCGGGCCTCCAGTGTCACCTCCGCGCCCGCCTTGTACTCCGTCTCGTCCGGGCCTGCGTCCGGCTCCGCGGTGTCGGCGCACACCGTCCAGCGCTCGCCGTACGCGGCGCCGGGCAGCCGGAAGACGACCGGTTCCCAGTAGCTGTTGAACAGCAGCAGGAACGAGTCGTCCACGACGGGCCGGCCGCGGGGGTCGGGTTCGGCGATGGCGTCGCCGTTGAGGAAGACACCGACGCTGTGCGCGTCGTCGCGCTGCCAGTCGTGGTCCGTCATCTCGCCCGCGTCCGGCCGCAGCCAGACCAGATCCGACAGCGGCTGCCCGGCGTGCCTGACGGTTTTTCCCCGGAAGTACCGGCGCCGGCGCAGCACGGGGTGGGCGGCACGCAGGGCGACCAGACGCCGGCAGAAGTCCCTGAGGCTCTGCTGCTCGTCGGTCAACCGCCAGTCCACCCACGAGACTTCGCTGTCCTGGCAGTAGGCGTTGTTGTTGCCGCCCTGGGTGCGGCCGAGTTCGTCGCCGTGGCCGATCATCGGGATGCCCTGCGACAGCAGCAGCGTGGCGAGCAGATTGCGCTGCTGCCTGGACCGCAGTTCGAGCACCGCGGGGCGCTCGGTGGGACCCTCCGTCCCGCAGTTCCAGGAACGGTTGGTGTTCTCGCCGTCCTTGTCGTCCTCGCCGTTGGCCTCGTTGTGCTTGTCGTTGTACGAGACGAGGTCGCGCAGGGTGAACCCGTCGTGGGCGGTGACGAAGTTGACGCTGGCGCGCGGGCGGCGCCTGCTGTGGGCGTACAGGTCCGGGGAGCCGGTCAGCCGGGAGGCGAACTCGCCCAGCGAACCGGGTTCCGACCGCCAGAAGTCGCGTACGGCGTCACGGTAGAGGCCGTTCCACTCCGACCACAGCGCGGGGAAGTTGCCCACCTGATAGCCGCCCTCGCCGACGTCCCACGGTTCGGCGATCAGTTTGACCCGGCTGATCACGGGGTCCTGCTGGATGAGGTCGAAGAACACGGAGAGCCGGTCCACCTCGTGGAACTGGCGGGCGAGTGTGGCCGCGAGGTCGAACCGGAAGCCGTCGACATGCATCTCGGTCACCCAGTACCGCAGCGAGTCCATGATCAGCTGGAGGACGTGCGGGTGGCGCATGAGCAGGCTGTTGCCGGTCCCGGTGGTGTCGTAGTAGTGCGCCCAGTCGCCGTCCACGAGCCGGTAGTAGGAGGCGTTGTCGATGCCCCGGAAGGAGAGGGTGGGACCCTTCTCGTTGCCCTCGGCGGTGTGGTTGTAGACGACGTCCAGGATCACTTCGAGACCGGCCTCGTGGAGCGCCTTCACCATGGACTTGAACTCGGCGACCTGCTCGCCGCGGGTGCCTCCGGCGGCATAGCCGTTGTGCGGGGCGAAGAAGCCGATGGTGTTGTAGCCCCAGTAGTTGGAGAGCCCCCGGTCCGTCAGCACGCCGTCCTGCACGTACTGATGCACGGGCATCAGCTCGATCGCAGTGATGCCCAACGAGACGAGGTGCCCGGTCACCGCGGGGTGCGCGAGGCCGGCGTAGGTGCCCCGCAGCTCGGGCGGCACGTCGGGGTGGGTACGGGTCAGGCCGCGCACATGGGCCTCGTAGATCACCGTGTCGGCGTAGGGGCGTCGGCGCGGTTCGTCGTCGCCCCAGTCGAACGCGGGGTCGGTGACCACGCCGAGCATGGTGTGCCCGGCACTGTCCGACGGGTCGGGGCGGTCACCGGCCCGCTCGAACAGGGAGGCGTGGTTGTCGATCTGGCCGTCGACGGCACGGGCGTAGGGGTCGAGGAGCAGCTTCGCCGGATTGCAACGATGCCCGGAGGACGGGTCCCAGGGCCCGTGCACGCGGAAGCCGTAGCGCTGCCCCGGGCCGGTCCCGGGCAGATAGGCGTGCCGGACGAAGCCGTCGACCTCGGTGAGCGGGACTTCGCGGGCGGTGCCGTCGTCGTCGACGAGGACGAGGTCGACGCGTTCGGCGACCTCGCTGAACAGTGCGAAGTTGGTGCCCTGTCCGTCGAAGTCGGCGCCCAACGGGAAGGGGTGCCCGCTCCACGCGGGCACCCCGGCACTCCGGTTCTTCCGGTTCGGCCGTGAGGTCACCGGGCGGCCTCCAGCACGCCACTCGTCCCGTCCGCTGTGGCCGCCAGGGCCGCCACCGGCAACTCGCGGGGCACTTGGAGCACCTCGCGCAGGTCCGGCGCGGGCGTGGTCGGCACCAGCGGGACGCGCTCGCCGGAGCGGGCCCGCTGGGAGAACCAGATGACCGTGCTTCCGGTGTCGGTGGCGCAGCAGCCCCAGCCGTCGCTCATCGCGGCGATGCGCTCCAGACAGGCGCGCAGGTCCGGGTCGGGTCGGAGGCGCCGGTCGGCGCCCCCGACGGCTGTGATCAGGTGTTGCCCGTTCCACCACATCTCGATCGAGGTGTGCTTGTCCGTGGCGTGTTCGTCGATGGCGGTCAGCAGCATCTCCGTGCCGCGGCAGACGGTCTCGACGTGCGCCTCGAGGTCCCAGTACTGGAGGTGAGCGGCCAGAATGCGCCTGACCTGTCCGACCCGTTCCGGACTGACGTCCACATCGAGGTGGTAGTAGCAGGGGACTGCTGTCTTCATCGTCGTTCGCTCCTCACCGGCGAGGCTCCCACTCCTGCTCGGCCCGACGGGCCAGAGTTCCCATTACGAAGCGTGAGCGGTAATCGCTTCAGAGTCACAACCACAGTGGGGCTGCTACGCCATTCGTGCAACACGAGCACACCACAACCAAGATCCAACAGGACGTTGGGTGATGCGCCGTGCACCATAAGTGAAGGCCGCGGGAGGTTGGACGCGTTTTGCGCCTCTGTGGAGGGGCCGACCCGCTCGCCTCGAGCGACGTACCTCTGTGACTCCCGGAAGGTGACCAGCGCGATGCTGCAACCAGCGAAGACCGAAGTCGCCAGAACCTTGCGCAGCTACCGGGCCTGGGAGCGGGACATGCTGGCGCGTCCCGAAGACCGCACGGCGCGGGCCGCATTCGAGGACTGCGGCTACACGTTGTGCGTGCTGATGGGCAAACGCTGCGCCCGGGAGGCCGCGGACGCCGCGGAGCAGTACCTGCGCGCCGGAGCCGACGCACATCACCGGGAGCGCAGGGCGCCCCACCTCAGGAACGGCGTCGCACGGCTCGCCGTGACACGGCCCCTCCCCCGCCTGCCGGCGGAGACGTAGCGCTCCGCCTCGGTGCGTCCGATCGCCCAACACCGGGCGATCGAAGCCATTTTCAGTCAACGGAGGTGCAAGGGTGAAGTCCACCAGGGCGATCGGCCGAATCCCGGTGCGGGACGTCGAACCGTGCGTCGAGTGCGGTAGGCGGCCGGCGAAAGCCGTGACCGGGGAGACGGTGCGGATCTCCGCGACGGTGTTCCGGGAGGGCCATGACGCCATCGGCGCCAACGTGGTCCTCAAGGGCCCGGACGGCGGCCGTGGGCCCTGGACACCGATGCGCGAGCTCGCCCCCGGCAGCGACCGCTGGGGAGCCGATGTGACCCTGGAGGCCATGGGCCGCTGGACCTACACCGTGGAGGCCTGGAGCGACCCGATCGCCACCTGGCGGCGCCACGCGGCGATCAAGATCCCGGCGGGAATCGACGCGGGTCTGGTGCTGGAGGAGGGCGGCCGGCTGTACGAGCGGGCGGCCACCCGTGCCCCGCGCGGACCGGAGCGCACCCTGATGCGGGACGCGGCGAGGCAACTGCTCGACGACTCGGTCCCGGTGACCGAGCGCTACGCGGCGGCTCTGACGCCGGAGGTCGACGACGTACTCGGCCGGTACCCGCTGCGGGACCTGGTCACCGCCTCCGAGCCGCTGCCGCTGCTCGTCGAGCGCGAGCGCGCCCTGTACGGCGCCTGGTACGAGTTCTTCCCCCGCTCCGAGGGGACCGCCGAGCAGCCGCACGGCACGTTCCGCACCGCCGCGCGCAGACTGCCCGCCATCGCCGCGATGGGCTTCGACGTCGTCTACCTCCCGCCCATCCACCCCATCGGCACCACGTTCCGCAAGGGCCGCAACAACACCCTCGACCCCGGCCCCGACGACGTCGGCGTGCCCTGGGCGATCGGCTCGCCGGAGGGCGGCCACGACGCCGTCCACCCCGACCTGGGCACCCTGGAGGACTTCTCCTGGTTCGTGGAGCAGGCACATGAGCTCGGTCTGGAGATCGCCCTCGACTTCGCCCTCCAGTGCTCCCCCGACCACCCCTGGGTGCACAAGCACACGGACTGGTTCCACCACCGGCCCGACGGCACCATCGCCTACGCCGAGAACCCGCCGAAGAAGTACCAGGACATCTACCCGATCGCCTTCGACGCCGACATGAAGGGGCTGGTGGCGGAGACGGTGCGGGTGCTGCGGCACTGGATGTCGTACGGGGTGCGGATCTTCCGGGTGGACAACCCGCACACCAAGCCGGTCGTGTTCTGGGAGCGGGTCATCGCGGACGTCAACCGCACCGACCCCGACGTGATCTTCCTCGCCGAGGCCTTCACCCGGCCCGCGATGATGCACACCCTCGGCCAGATCGGCTTCCAGCAGTCGTACACCTACTTCACCTGGCGCAACACCAAGCAGGAACTGACGGAGTACCTCACCGAACTCTCGGGGGACGCCGCCTCCTACATGCGGCCCAACTTCTTCGCCAACACCCCCGACATCCTGCCCGCCTACCTCCAGCAGGGCGGCCGCCCCGCCTTCGAGATCCGCGCCGTCCTGGCCGCGACCCTCTCCCCCACCTGGGGCCTCTACAGCGGCTACGAACTCTGCGAGAACACACCCCTGCGCGAGGGCGGCGAGGAATACCTCGACTCGGAAAAATACCAGCTCAAACCCCGTGACTGGGCGGCCGCCGAGCGGGAGGGCCGCAGCATCGCCCCCCTCGTCACCAAGCTCAACGAGATCCGGCGGGCGAACCCCGCCCTGCACTGGCTGCGCAACCTCCGTTTCCACGGCACGGACAACCACTCCGTGATGGCGTACAGCAAGCGTGCCGGGTCGAACACGGTTCTGGTGGTCGTCAACCTCGACCCCCACCACACCCAGGAGGCGACGGTGTCGTTGGACATGCCGCAACTCGGCCTGGACGACGGCGCAACCCTGACCGTGCACGACGAACTGACCGGCGAGACGTACGCCTGGGGCAGGACGAACTACGTGCGCCTGGAGCCCGGCCGGACACCCGCCCACGTGTTCCTCGTCCGGTGACCCGCACCGCCGATCGGAGGCCCCAGCCCGCCATGACCGTCAACTCCCCTGTCCAGGACACCTTCGAGGACACCCCCGCCAAGGACCGCGACCCCGAGTGGTTCAAACGCGCCGTGTTCTACGAGGTCCTCGTCCGCTCCTTCCAGGACAGCAACGGCGACGGCGTCGGCGACCTCAAGGGCATCACCGCCAAACTCGACTACCTGCAATGGCTCGGAGTCGACTGCCTCTGGCTGCCGCCCTTCTTCAAATCACCCCTGCGCGACGGCGGATACGACGTGTCCGACTACACCGCCGTCCTCCCCGAATTCGGCGACCTCGCCGACTTCGTGGAATTCGTCGACGCCGCCCACCAACGCGGCATGCGCGTCATCATCGACTTCGTGATGAACCACACCAGCGACCAGCACCCGTGGTTCCAGGAATCGAGAAAAGACCCCGACGGACCCTACGGCGACTACTACATGTGGGCCGACGACGACAAACAGTACGCCGACGCCCGCATCATCTTCGTCGACACCGAAGTCTCCAACTGGACCTTCGACCCCGTCCGCAAGCAGTACTTCTTCCACCGCTTCTTCTCCCACCAGCCGGACCTCAACTACGAGAACCCGGCCGTCCAGGAGGAGATGATCTCCGCGCTGCGGTTCTGGCTGGACCTCGGCATCGACGGCTTCCGGCTCGACGCGGTGCCCTACCTGTACGCCGAGGAGGGCACGAACTGCGAGAACCTCCCCGCCACCCACGAGTTCCTCCGAAGGGTCCGCAAGGAGATCGACGCCGCCTACCCGGACACCGTGATCCTCGCCGAGGCCAACCAGTGGCCCGAGGACGTCGTCGACTACTTCGGCGACTACGCCTCCGGCGGCGACGAATGCCACATGGCATTCCACTTCCCCGTCATGCCCCGCATCTTCATGGCCGTCCGACGGGAATCCCGCTACCCGGTCTCCGAAATCCTCGCGAAAACCCCCGCGATCCCCTCCCGCTGCCAATGGGGAATCTTCCTGCGCAACCACGACGAGCTCACCCTCGAAATGGTCACCGACGAAGAACGCGACTACATGTACGCGGAATACGCGAAAGACCCGCGTATGCGCGCCAACATCGGCATCCGCCGCCGGCTCGCACCCCTCCTGGAGAACGACCGCAACCAGATCGAGCTGTTCACCGCCCTGCTGCTCTCCCTGCCCGGCTCGCCGATCCTCTACTACGGCGACGAGATCGGCATGGGCGACAACATCTGGCTCGGCGACCGCGACGCCGTCCGCACCCCGATGCAGTGGACACCGGACCGCAACGCAGGTTTTTCGTCCTGTGACCCCGGGCGGCTGGTCCTGCCGACCATCATGGACCCCGTCTACGGGTACCAGGTCACCAACGTCGAGGCGTCGATGTCGTCGCCCTCCTCGCTGCTGCACTGGACCCGCCGGATGATCGAGATCCGCAAGCAGAACCCCGCCTTCGGCCTCGGCACCTACACCGAACTCCCGTCCTCCAACCCGGCCGTCCTCGCCTTCCTGCGCGAGGCGCCCCTGAAGGAGGGCGAAGGAGACGACGTGGTGCTGTGCGTGCACAACTTCTCACGCTTCGCACAGCCCACCGAGCTCGACCTGCGCCGGTTCGACGGCCGCCATCCCGTCGAGCTGTTCGGCGGGGTCCGCTTCCCCGCCGTCGGCGAACTGCCCTACCTGCTCACGCTCGCGGGCCACGGCTTCTATTGGTTCCGGCTCACCAGAGCCGCGTCCCGGATCGGCCGCCGCCCGTGAGCGAGCGCCGGGGAAAGGATGGGTCACCGTGACGAAGACCGCACCCCTGCGACCGAGCGGCCCGAGCGGAGTACGCTCCGTCGGGCCGCTGGCCGCGCTGCTCTGCGAGTGGCTGCCGCGGCAGCGCTGGTTCGCCGGCAAGGACCGGCCCCTCACCGACCTGCGCATGCTGTCGATGACCGAGCTGTACCCGGGCTGTCTGCATCTCCTCGTGCACGCCGACCAGTCGGGCGTCCCGACCCCCGGGGGCACACCCCCCGCCGGGGACTGCTACCAGCTGCTCCTCGGCGTACAGGAACACCTGTCACCGCGCCTGGGGCGGGCTCTGATCGGCAGGGTGGAGGAAGGACCGATGGCCGGTCTGACGATCCACGACGCGCTCCAGGACCCCCGGTCGGCGCATCTGCTCCTGGAGCGGATGCGGCACCCCGGCACACTGGGCCCGCTCTGCTTCGAGTCCGACCCGTCCGTCTCGCTGCCCCCCGGGCTCGCGCCGCGGCTGCTCGAGGCCGAGCAGTCCAACACCTCGCTGGTGTACGGGGACGCGTTCATCCTGAAGATCTTCCGGCGGATCCAGCCGGGGGTGAACCCCGATCTGGAGGTGCCGGTCGCGCTGGCCGGACAGGGGTGCGGGCGGGTGCCCGCGCCCGTGGCCTGGTTCCGCACGACCCATCCCCAGGAGGCGACACTCGGCGTCCTCCAGCCGTTCCTGCCCGACGCCTCGGACGGCTGGACGCTGGCGCTGCGAGCCCTCGCCCGCGGCGAGGACTTCACCGCGCAGGCCGAGGAACTGGGCAGGGCCACGGCGGACGTGCACCTCGCGCTGGCCGCTGCGCTGCCGGCCGGTCCGGACGCCGAGGACGGGCGGACGGCGGCCGCGATGACCGAGCGGCTGGAGGCGGCCGCGCACCATGTGCCGGCGCTGCGTCCGTTCGTGCCCGGCCTCATCACCGCCTTCGGCGCGCTGTCCGTCTGCGACGCCGGGCCGCCCGCCCAGCGCATCCACGGGGACCTGCACCTCGGGCAGGTCCTGCGCGCGGGACGCGACTGGTTCGTCATCGACTTCGAGGGCGAGCCGTCCCGTCCGCTGGCCGAGCGGCGCAGCGCCCACTCCCCGGTCCGGGACATCGCCGGGATGCTGCGCTCGTTCGACTACGCCGCCCGCCAGCGCCGCCCGTGGCGGCCGGAGTGGGCGCGCCGCTGCCGTGAGGCGTACTGCGCGGGCTACGCCGCCCGCGCAGGCTGGGACCCCCGCAAGAAGCATGCCCTGCTGCGTGCCTACGAGACGGACCGTGCCGTGTACGAAGTGCTGTACGAGGCCCGTAACCGCCCCGACTGGCTGCCCGTACCCATGGCGGCGATCGAACGACTCGCCGTCCGAGGAGGCTGACCCCTGTGGCCCTGCGTGACACCTCTCCGCCCGAGTCGGCCGGCCCCCGCCCGTGCACGGCGCCCGCACTCGACCCGGCCGACCGCGGGCGCCTGCTCGCGGGCGCGCACCACGATCCGCACGCCCTGCTGGGCGCACACCCGGTGCCGGACGGGATCCTCTTCCGCGCGCTGCGGCCCTTCGCCGACGCCGTGAGCGTCGTGATCGACGGGACGGCCACCGCGCTGGTCTCGGAGGGAGACGGCCTCTTCGCGGCCGTCCTGCCGCTCGGCGCGGTGCCCGCGTACACGCTGCTGGTCTCGTACGAGGGCGTCGAGCACAAGGTGGACGACCCCTACCGCTTCCTGCCGGCCCTGGGCGACCTGGATCTGCATCTCATCCGGGAGGGGCGGCACGAGGAGCTGTGGAAGGCGCTCGGCGCGGAACCGATGGCCCACGAGGGGGTGACCGGCACCCGGTTCACCGTGTGGGCGCCGAACGCCCAGGGGGTGCGCGTCGCCGGGGACTTCTGTTTCTGGGACGGGACCGCCTTCCCGATGCGGTCCCTCGGTTCGTCCGGCGTGTGGGAGCTGTTCCTGCCCGGTATCGGCGAGGGCGCCCGGTACAAGTTCGAGATCACCTCCCGCTACGGACACCGCTTCCTCAAGGCCGACCCGATGGCCCGGCGCGCGGAGGTGCCGCCGGACACCGCGTCGATCGTGCACGCCTCCCGCTACGACTGGGCGGACCAGGAGTGGATGGCGCACCGCGGCGACGTCCCCGTGCATGTGGCCCCGTTCTCCGTCTACGAGGTTCACCTCCCCTCCTGGCGACCGGGCTCGACGTACCGCCAGCTCGCCGACGAGCTTCCGGCCTACGTCAGCGATCTCGGCTTCACGCATGTGGAGTTCATGCCGGTGGCCCAGCATCCGTTCTCGGGTTCCTGGGGCTACCAGGTCACCGGGTTCTACGCGCCGGCCTCGCGCCTGGGCACGCCCGACGACCTGAAGTTCCTGGTGGACTCCCTGCACCGGGCGGGGATCGGCGTGATCGTGGACTGGGTGCCGGCGCACTTCCCCAAGGACGACTGGGCGCTGGGCCGGTTCGACGGGGACCCGCTGTACGAGCCCGGTGACTCGCGGCGGGCCGAGCACCCGGACTGGGGCACCTACGAGTTCGACTTCGGACGTGTCGAGGTGCGCAACTTCCTCGTGGCGAACGCCACTTACTGGTGCGAGGAGTTCCACGTCGACGGGCTGCGGGTGGACGCCGTCGCCTCCATGCTCTACCTCGACTACTCACGGGACTCCGGGCAGTGGGCGCCCAACGTGTTCGGCGGCCGCGAGGACCTGGACGCGATGGCGTTCCTCCAGGAGATGAACGCGACGGTCTACCGCCGCAACCCGGGGGTCGTGACGATCGCGGAGGAGTCCACCGCGTGGGAAGGCGTGACCCGGCCGACCGACAGCGGCGGTCTGGGCTTCGGGCTGAAGTGGAACATGGGCTGGATGCACGACTCGCTGGAGTACATCGCCAAGGAGCCGGTGCACCGCAAGTACCACCACAACGAGATGACCTTCTCGATGGTCTACGCCTACAGCGAGAACTACGTCCTGCCCATCTCCCACGACGAGGTCGTCCACGGCAAGCAGGCGCTGGTCTCCAAGATGCCGGGCGACTGGTGGCAGCGGCGCGCCAACCACCGCGCGTACCTGGGGTTCATGTGGGCCCACCCCGGCAAGCAGCTCCTCTTCATGGGCCAGGAGTTCGCCCAGGGCGCCGAGTGGTCCGAGGCCGACGGTCCCGAGTGGTGGCTGCTGGACCCGGGTTACGCGTCCGCGGGCGATCACCGGGGCGTGCGGGATCTGGTGCGTGATCTCAACACGGTCTACCGGGCCACCCCGGCCCTGTGGGAGCGCGACACCGATCCCGCCGGGTTCCGCTGGGTGGTCGGCGACGCCGCCGAGGACAACGTCTTCGCGTTCCTGCGCCACGACGCCCACGGCGCTCCGCTCCTCGCCGTCAGCAACTTCTCCCCCGTGGTGCGCCACGACTACCGGCTGCTGGTGCCCGGCGACGTGCCGGCCTGGCGCGAGGTGCTCAACACCGACGCCGAGCGGTACGGGGGCGGTGGTGTCGGGCATCCGGCTCCCGTGGTGTCACGGGAGGGCGGGATCTCGCTCACGCTGCCGCCCCTGGCGACCGTATGGCTGGCGCCGTCGCCCGTGTGAACAGCACCCGACGGGGCATCCGGGTGCGTACCACCCTCCAGAGAAAGGCCACCGCCCGTGCGCACCGTCGGAGTGGAGGAAGAACTCCTCCTGGTCGACCCGGAGACCGGGGAGCCGCAGGCCCTGTCCGCCGCCGTCCTCGCCCGCGCCTCCCGGCGGGGGGCGGACGAGGACGTCTTCGAGAAGGAACTGCACAGCCAGATGCTCGAGTTCAACACCCACCCGCAGTCGGGCATGGACGAACTCGGCGCGGAGATCGTCCGCATACGCGGGGAGGCGGCCCAGCACGCGAAGGAGACGGGGTGTGCGGTGGCCGCGCTCGCCACCTCCCCGCTGCCGGTGCGCCCGGCCGTGAGCATGAACAGCCGCTACCAGTGGATGGCCGAGCAGTACGGCATCGCCACGCGTGAGCAGATGGTGTGCGGCTGCCATGTCCATGTTTCCGTCGACTCGGACGACGAGGGCGTCGCGGTCGTGGACCGGATCAGGCCCTGGCTGTCCGTGCTGACGGCGTTGAGCGCCAACTCGCCGTTCTGGCAGGGCGTGGAGACGGACTACAGCAGCTATCGCAGCCGGGTGTGGCAGCGCTGGCCTTCGGCGGGTCCGACGGAGCTGTTCGGCTCGGCCGACCGGTACCACCGGCGGGTCGCGGACATGGTGTCCACGGGCACGATCCTGGACGAGGGCATGGTCTACTTCGACGCCCGGCTGTCGGCGCGCTATCCGACCGTGGAGGTGCGGGTCGCCGACGTCTGTCTGCACGCGGACACCGCCGTGCTGATCGCCACGCTGGTCCGAGGGCTCGTCGAGACGGCCGCCCGCGACCGGCAGGCCGGCCGGGAGCCGTTGGACCACAGCGTGAGCCTGCTCCGGCTGGCCGGCTGGCGGGCCGCCCGCTCGGGGCTCACCGGGGACCTGCTGCACCCCGCGACCATGCGGCCCGCGCCCGCCGAGGCGGTCGTGAGGGCTCTGCTGGAGCATGTGCAGGCCGCGCTGGCGGACAGCGGCGACCTGGAGCGGGCCCGCGCGTCCTGCACCCGGCTGTTGCGGGACGGCAACGGTTCGGCGCTCCAGCGTGAGGTGTGGGAGCGCACGCACAGTCTGCGCGAGGTGGTCAGCGCCTGCGTGCAGCACACCCAGGCCTGAGGCCGCTCCGCGCGCCGCGCCGCCCGGTCGGAGCACGGGCTCGCGGTCAGGGCATGGGCCTCCCGGGTCAGAGCATCAGATCGATCGCGTACGCCAGGAAGAACGCGGCGCACAGCACGACGAGGACGATGATCACGGTGAGCGGGCCCTTGGCCCAGCCCTTGGACGGGTTGTGCGTCTCCCGGGGGCCGGCCCCGGGCATGCTGCTCTCCGCGGGCCGGGTCTCGCCCGGGGGGACGCCGCCGCCCGGTTCCAGTCCGGTGGTGCGTTCGGGTTCGGGGTCGGGATTGATATGGCTCATGCCCTCCGGGTCCCCCGGTCCGCCGGGCTTCACCGGCTGCGGGCGCCCGGAGTGCCGGGAGCCGGCGGGTGCAGATCATCAAGGCGGATTACTTATTCGTTCCAGGCCACAACCGGTCCGACCTGGGCTAGATTCGACCACCGTCGATGACAGTTCCCGTCGGCGGAGTCACAGCCCGTACACCTCAGGAGCAGCGCATGCGCGACTTCGCCCTCGCTCCCCCAGCCGTCACGCCCCTGACCGGAGGGCTCGCCGACACCGTTTTCGAGACAGCCGCCCGTACTCCCACCCTCCCCGTGCTCGCCCGCCGTCCGGCCCCCGCCTCCGCCGAGTGGGAGGAGGTGACGGCCGTGGAGCTGCGGGACGAGGTCGTCGACCTGGCGAAGGGGTTCGTGGCCTGTGGGATCTCGCCCGGCCACCGCGTCGCGATCATGGCGCGGACCCGGTACGAGTGGACGGTGGTCTGTCATGCGCTGTGGACCATAGGGGCCGAGGTCGTCCCGGTCTATCCGACGTCCTCGCGCGAGCAGGTCGAGTGGATCCTGCGGGACGCCAACTGTGTGGGCGTCCTCGTCGAGGACGAGCAGAGCGTCATGACCGTGGGATCGGTGTGCGCGGCCCTGCCCTCGCTGCGGCATGTATGGCAGCTGGACGCCGGAGCGTTCGAACAGCTCGCGCAGCGCGGTGAGCTGGTGCCGCTCACCACGGTGGACTCGCTGCGCCGGATCGTGCTGCCCGACTCCACCGCGGTGATCGCCTACACCTCCGGGACGTCCGGCCGGCCCCTGGGCTGCGCACTGAGCCATCGCAGCCTGGCCAGCCCCTGCGACACGCTCCTGGCCGGCTGGGGTCACACGGCGGCACCCGCCGGGCGGCCCGCGAGCGTCCTTGCCTTCCTGCCGTTCTCCCACGTGTACGGGCTGATGATCCAGGGGCTGTGTCTGCGCGGCGGCATCCTGATGGCGCACGAACCCGATCTCGGCGCGGAGGCGCTCGCGGAGTCGCTGCGCACCTTTCGTCCGACGTATCTGCACGCCGTGCCGTCGGTGTTCGAGAAGATCTACAAGAACTTCCTGCGGGCGGCCCAGGAGGCGGGTCGCGGCGCCCTCTTCGAGCGGGCGGCCGAGACGGCCCGGGACTTCGCGGCCGCCGTGGAACGGCAGCGGCTGGGCCGCGGCTCCGGGCCCGGCTTCGATCTGCGGCTCCAGCACGCCCTGTTCGAACGGACGGTGTACCGCAGACTCCGGGCGGCGCTGGGCGGCCGCGTCCACCGCGCCACCTCCGGTGGCTCCCCGCTCCACCGCGACCTGTCCCTGTTCTACGAGGGCATCGGCATCTACGTGCACGACGGGTACGGCCTGACCGAGACCAGTGGCGGGATCACCATGCAGCCGCTCGGCCGGGAGAAGTCGGGCACGGTCGGGCAGTCCCTGCCCGGCATGGACATCCGGGTGGCCGACGACGGGGAGATCCTGGTGCGCGGCCCGTCGGTGTTCCAGGGCTACGTCAACGACGACGCCGCGACGCGGGCCGCGCTGTGGGGCGGCTGGCTGGCCACGGGCGACCTCGGATATCTGGACTCGGACGGCTACCTCACCATCACCGGCCGCAAGAAGGACGTGATCATCACCAGCAGCGGCAAGAGTGTGGCGCCGGCCGCGCTGGAGCAGCGGTTGCGGATGCATCCGCTCGTCCACCAGGCCGTGGTCGTGGGCGACAACCGGCCCTGCGTGGGCGCGCTGATCACCCTGGACCCCGACTTCCTGGCCCACTGGCGCGGGAACCTGATGCTGCACGGCGACACCGACAGCCGGGAGGCCCGCGAGGAGAACGCCCTGCGGGAGGAGATCGGACGGGCGGTGGCCGCCGCCAACAGCGCGGTGTCGCGTTCGGAGTCGATCCGGGCGTTCCGCATCCTGCCGCAGCCGTTCGACCAGAGCAACGGCCTGCTGACCCCGTCGATGAAGCTGCGCCGGGACTCGATCGTGGCGCACTACGCGGCGGAGATCGAGGCGATGTACCAGGCCCGGGCGCGGCTGCCCCGGCAGAGCGCGCCGGAGGAGGTGCTCGGCTGGGACGACGCCGACGACGTGTTCCGGTGAGCGCCCGGCCGGGCCGGACGCGCCGCGGGGCCGGCCGGTGATCGGCCTGCCCGGGGCCGTATGCCGACGGAGACCGGACGCGTAGCCTGAGTGGCCTCGGGAACCCTGAAGGGGCGACGCCAGAGAGCCGTACGAGAAAGGACGACGGTCCTGCAAGCCGAGGGACCGCACTGACGACATGGCAACCGAGCCACGTGGTAACGACGCACTGTCCTCCGGGGCGATTCCCAGCCGCATGGCCCGCTTCGCGGGTGAACCACACGATGTGACAGGTGCCCGGCTGGCCACCGAGGAGTTCCTGCACGAACTGGCCCGGGCCGTGCCGCCCACGGCGCCGGAGTGCTGGCACGACATCGTGCTGATCGTGACGGAGCTCGCCGCCAACGCGGTCCAGTACGCGCCGGGCCCCTTCGACCTCGGCCTGCGCCCCACCTTCGACGGTGTGCACGTCACGCTCCACGACACCAACAGCACCCCGCCCACTCCGCGCCCGTTCCACCCCGACAGCGGGGGTGGCGGCATCGGCTGGTATCTGGTGCACACCCTGTGCAGTCAGGTCAGTGTGGTTCCGAACGAGGCCGGGCAGGGCGAGGGCAAGGACGTGCACGTCTTCCTGCCATGGTGAACGTGCCCGCCGGTGACCGGCGAAGAGGGACGTACGGCCCGGCCGGGATGGCCCGGCGGCCCGGTGACTGCCCCGTCCCCCGGTCCGTCAGGCCGGTCCGCCGGCCGTCCGGACCGGCAGGAACACGCTGATCGTCTTGCCGCCCGTGGGCAGCCTGTCGATGACGATCTGCCGCGCCAGCCGGACGATCAGGGGCCACCCGTATCCGCCCACACGGTGCCCTGCGGGCAGGTGCGCCGGCCCGCCCACCGGGGCGGGTGCCTCGTCGCGGTGGTCGCGCACGGCCAGCCGGATCCCGTCACGCACCGGCGTCATCTCGAACCCCGCCAGTCCCCCGCCGTGCCGCAACGCGTTCGTCACCAGTTCCGAGACGACCAGCAGCAGGTCGATGACATCCTCCTCCCGCGCCGGCCGGCCCACCCGGTTCCACCGGGCGTCCACCAGCGCGCGGGCCCGTGCCCGGGCCGCCGCGGCGGTCCTCACCGGTGTCCCCGGCGGTTCCGTCCTGGGCTCCGGCGGCGCGGGCGCGCGTTCCTCCTCTTTCACGCCGATGTCGTTCCCCGTCGGGTCAGCCGGCGGTAGTGGTCGCCCACGGCGGTGAGGTACGCCGGGTCCGTCGTCTCGCTGTCGGTGCGGAAACGGGGTGCGTCCTTGACCTGGTCCCCGGTGCAGACCAGGGACACCGTGCGGCCCGCGTGATCCACGGCCGTCACGACACCGGCCGGGACGACGGCGCTCCTGCCGAACAGCCACACGCCCGTGTCGACGACCAGGTGCCGCATCCCGTGGGGCTCCGCCTCGCGTTCCACATGTCCGAGGGTGCCGTCGGCCGTCAGGACGGCGTAGCCGGTCAGGTCCTGCCCCTCGGCGTACCCGCTGTCCGGCGTGAACGACCAGATTCCGTCGATGGTCACACTGCTCCCTTCTCGCGTTCCACAGCTGCGGCTACCCGGCTGCGGCGGCCGCACTCGGGGCGCGTCCGTCCGTTCCGGACCGAAAGAAGGGGGTACAGGTACCCGGGTGGAAAAGCTCATGCCGAACACCCGGCATGAGATGCGCGAGCCTGGGCAGGCGCAATTCATCATCGACCGGCTCGACGAACGGAGTGAGCGGCATGGATGCCGTGACGGCACAGGCACCGACGGCCACGGCAGTACGGGCGGGCATCGAGGACCCGCAGGGAGGGGTTCCGTTCATCGAGATGCCCACCCAGGTGAGCCCGAAGGACGCGCGGGAACTCTCGCGCCGCTTCTTCGACCGGCTCGCGATCGTGGAGGAGGGCACCCACGAGTACCAGTACGTGCGCAACACCCTGATCGAGATGAACCTGTCGCTGGTGCGCTACGCCGCCTCCCGCTTCCGCGGCCGGGGCGACTCGATGGAGGACATCGTCCAGGTCGGCACGATCGGTCTGATCAAGGCCATCGACCGCTTCGAGCTGACCCGCGAGGTCGAGTTCACCTCGTTCGCCGTGCCCTACATCGTCGGCGAGATCAAGCGCTTCTTCCGGGACACGAGCTGGGCCGTGCACGTCCCGCGCAGGCTCCAGGAGGCGCGGGTCGAACTGGCCAAGGCCACGGAGGAACTCCAGACGCGACTGGGGCGGATGCCCACCACGCGCGAGCTGTCGCAGCTGATGTCGCTGTCGGAGGAAGAGGTCATCGAGGCGCGCAAGGCGTCCAACTGCTACACCTCCGCCTCCCTCGACGCGGCCCTGACCTCCGACGGCGGCGCGGACGGCGAGTCGGTGCTGGCGGACTTCATCGGCGCCGAGGAGCCGGCGCTGGAGCTGGTCGAGGACTTCAACTCACTGGCACCGCTCATCGCCGAACTCGACGAGCGGGAGCGACTGATCATCCACCTGCGGTTCGTCGAGGAGCGGACCCAGGCGGAGATCGGCAAGGAGCTCGGCATCTCGCAGATGCATGTGTCCCGTCTGATCAGCCGCATGGTGCAGCGACTGCGGACCGGTCTGCTGGGATCCGAGGTCGCCTGACGGCCTCGATCACGGTGTGAAATGCCCGGGACGGCGACCCTGCCGTCCCGGGCGAAATCTGTTCAGGTACCCCGGTTCCGTTCGTGTATGCATGGTGTGCGCCTGCTGGAATTGCTGTGCGCGCAAAGTGACGTGATGCTTTGTTACGCCGCCCCTCCGTGGGTTAGCCTGCGGCGTCTTTCTCTCATCGCGCACATCCGTGAACTGCGGAAATGCACACACGACAGGCGGTGCCGTCCATCGGGGCGGCCCGGGTTCCGAGTCCCCGCCCGGGGGCTCCTGGGGAGCGGAACGAGGTTCGCATGACCAGCAACGCGACCGAGTCCTTGGACACGGTTCCGGGCGACCACGAGCTCAGGCAGCTCCTGGCCGGCCTGACGGCCGTCCGGGACGGGGACTTCGGTACCCGGCTGCCCACCGACGGCGACGGTCTGCTGGGCGATATCGCCACTGTCTTCAACGGCATGGTCGACCAGCTGTCCGTCTTCACCTCCGAGGTCACCCGGGTGGCCCGCGAGGTGGGCACCGAGGGCACTCTGGGCGGCCAGGCGGAGGTGCCGGGGGTCTCGGGGACCTGGGCCGACCTGACGGACTCCGTCAACGCCATGGCGGGCAACCTGACGACGCAGGTCCGGGACATCGCCCAGGTGGCGACGGCGGTGGCCAAGGGCGACCTCTCGCAGAAGATCGACGTGCCGGCCCGGGGCGAGATCCTCCAGCTGAAGGAGACCGTCAACACGATGGTCGACCAGCTGTCCGCCTTCGCCGACGAGGTCACCCGCGTCGCCCGCGAGGTCGGCAGTGAGGGGCAGCTCGGCGGACAGGCGCAGGTGCCGGGGGTCGCCGGCGTCTGGCGCGACCTCACGGATTCCGTGAACGGGATGGCGGGCAATCTGACCGGCCAGGTCCGCAACATCGCCCAGGTGACGACGGCCGTCGCGCAGGGCGACCTCAGCCAGAAGATCACCGTCGACGCCCGCGGCGAGATCCTCGAACTCAAGAACACCATCAACACGATGGTCGACCAGCTCTCCGCCTTCGCCGACGAGGTCACCCGCGTCGCCCGCGAGGTCGGCACGGAAGGACGCCTCGGCGGCCAGGCCGACGTCAAGGGCGTCAAGGGAACCTGGCGGGACCTCACCGACTCGGTGAACTTCATGGCGGGCAACCTCACCTCGCAGGTCCGCAAGATCGCCCAGGTGGCGACGGCCGTCGCGCAGGGCGACCTCTCCCAGAAGATCACCGTCGACGCCCGCGGCGAGATCCTCGAACTCAAGAACACGCTCAACACGATGGTCGACCAGCTGTCCGCCTTCGCCGACGAGGTCACCCGCGTCGCCCGCGAGGTCGGCACCGCCGGAAACCTCGGCGGACAGGCCCAGGTCCGGGGCGTCTCGGGCACCTGGAAGGACCTCACGGACAACGTCAACGTGATGGCGTCCAACCTGACCGGCCAGGTGCGTTCGATCGCCCAGGTCGCCACCGCCGTGGCCCGGGGCGACCTCTCGCAGAAGATCACGGTCGAGGCCAAGGGTGAGGTCGCGGCCCTGGCGGACGTCATCAACACCATGGTCGACACGCTCTCCGCCTTCGCCGACGAGGTCACCCGCGTCGCCCGCGAGGTCGGCACCGAAGGACGCCTCGGCGGCCAGGCGCAGGTACCGAACGTGGCCGGCACCTGGAAGGACCTCACCGACAACGTCAACTCGATGGCCAACAACCTCACCGGGCAGGTCCGCAACATCGCGCTGGTGACGACCGCGGTGGCCAAGGGCGACCTCTCCAAGAAGATCGACGTGGACGCCCGCGGCGAGATCCTCGAACTCAAGACGACCATCAACACGATGGTCGACCAGCTGTCCGCCTTCGCCGACGAGGTCACCCGCGTCGCCCGCGAGGTCGGCACCGAAGGACGCCTCGGCGGCCAGGCCGAGGTGGAGGGCGTCTCGGGGACCTGGAAGCGCCTCACGGAGAACGTCAACGAGCTGGCCGGTAACCTGACCCGGCAGGTGCGCGCGATCGCCGAGGTGACGAGCGCCGTCGCGGAGGGCGACCTGACCCGCTCGATCACCGTGGTGGCCTCCGGCGAGGTCGCCGACCTCAAGGACAACATCAACTCGATGGTGGAGTCCCTGCGCGAGACGACCCGGGCCAACCAGGAGCAGGACTGGCTCAAGACCAACCTGGCGCGTATCTCCGGCCTGATGCAGGGCCACCGCGACCTGCCCGTGGTCGCCGAGCTGATCATGGACGAGCTGGTGCCGCTGGTGTCGGCGCAGTTCGGCGCCTTCCACCTCGCCGAGGACGGTGTGAACGGCCCGGAGCTGCGGCTCGTGGGCGCCTACGGCTACCCGGCCGACGAGGACCGCCCCACCCGCATCCCGTTCGGGCGTTCGCTGGTCGGCCAGGCCGCGCGCAGCCGCCGTACGATCACCGTCGACGAGCTGCCGGCCGGCTACGTCACCATCTCCTCGGGCCTCGGGCAGGTGGAACCCACCGCCCTGGTCCTGCTGCCCATCGTCTTCGAGGGGCAGGTGCTCGGCGTCATCGAGCTCGCGTCCGTCACCGCGTTCACCCAGATCCACCTGGACTTCCTGGAGCAGCTGCGGGTGACCATCGGCGTCAACGTGAACACCATCGTGGCGAACGCCCGCACGGACGAACTGCTCGACGAGTCCCAGCGGCTGACGGCCGAACTCCAGGCCCGGTCCGCTGAGTTGCAGACGCAGCAGGAGGAGCTCCAGCACTCCAACGCCGAGCTGGAGGAGAAGGCCTCGCTGCTGGTGGCGCAGAACCGCGACATCGAGGCGAAGAACCTCCAGATCGAACAGGCCCGGCAGGAACTGGAGGCACGGGCGCAGCAGTTGTCCCTGGCCTCGAAGTACAAGTCTGAGTTCCTGGCCAACATGAGCCACGAGCTGCGCACGCCGCTCAACAGCCTGTTGATCCTGGCCCAGTTGCTGGCCCAGAACCCGTCGCGCAACCTCACGCCGAAGCAGGTGGAGTACGCGGGCATCATCCACTCGGCCGGTTCGGACCTGCTCCAGCTGATCAACGACATCCTGGACCTGTCCAAGGTCGAGGCGGGCAAGATGGACGTCTCTCCGGAGCGGGTCTCGCTGCGGCAGCTCATCGAGTACGTCGAGGCCACGTTCCGGCCGATGACATCGCAGAAGAGCCTCGAGTTCACCATCGACACGGCCGCCGGCGCCCCCGCCGACCTGCTGACCGACGACTCCCGGCTGCGTCAGGTGCTGCGCAACCTGCTGTCCAACGCGGTGAAGTTCACCGAGCAGGGCAGTGTGGAGCTGCGGATCGAGCCCGCCTCCGACGACGAGGTGCCCAACGGCGTGGTCCGCGGCGGCACCGTGGTGGCGTTCCGGGTGAAGGACACCGGCATCGGCATCCCGGAGCAGCAGCTGGAGACCATCTTCGGGGCCTTCCAGCAGGCGGACGGCACGACCAGCCGCAAGTACGGCGGCACCGGCCTCGGTCTGTCCATCACCCGCGAGATCGCGCATCTGCTCGGCGGCGCGGTCACCGTGGACAGCACGCCCGGACGGGGCAGCACGTTCACGCTCTACCTGCCGGTCGCGCGGCGGGACTTCCAGGACGTCGTCGAGGGCGCCCGGCCGGTGGAGCGCGTCCTCGGCGGCACGCCTTCGGCGCTCCCCGTCGGCTCGCCCGGTGTGCCCGTGGGTCCCGGCGGCACGGCCGGGCAGCGTCCGCGCCGCCTGCTGGTGGTCGAGGAGCGGCCCCGGGGTCTGCTGACCCTGGTCGCCGAGAGCGTCGTGGCGGACATGGCGCGGGGCCGGGACGACGGCACGGCGGCGCCGGTCGACATCGTCACCGCCGTCGGGGCGCACGAGGCGGCGGGCGCGCTGGCCGCGGAGCCCTGCCACTGCGTCGTCCTGGAACTGGGGATGCCGGACGCCGAGGCGTCCCGGTTCCTGGAGGCCCTGCACGACGACTCCGTGCTGACGGGCGTGCCGGTGCTCGTGCACAGCGGGCACCGCGCCGACCTCGCCCAGGAGGAGAGCCTCCAGTCCCGGGCGGCGGGCAAGCCGATGGAGTTCCTGTCCAGCCTGGACGAGCTGCGCGAGCGCATCACCCTGCATCTCTCCGCCGAGCAGCCGGGGGACGTCCTCGCGCTGGTCCGGCCGGAGGATCCCCAGCAGGTGGCGCCCCACCCCGTGGCTCCCAACCCCGCCGACGACGCCGTCGTGGGGCGGACGGTCCTGGTGGTCGACGACGACGCGCGCAACCTGTTCGCGCTCAGCGGCATCCTGGAGCTGCACGGCATCCGTGTCCTGCACGCAGAGAACGGACGCGTGGGCATCGACACGCTGCGCAACAACCCGGACATCGCGATGGTCCTGATGGACGTGATGATGCCCGAGATGGACGGGTACACGGCCACGGCCGAGATCCGCCGCATGTCCGAGTACGCGAACCTGCCCATCGTCGCGGTGACCGCGAAGGCGATGCCCGGGGACCGAGAGAAAAGCCTCGCCTCGGGCGCGAGCGACTACGTGACCAAGCCCGTCGACACCCATGACCTGATGTCCTGCGTCCGGCGCTGGCTGACCGTCTGAGGACGTCCGCACCGCCCGAGCCACCAGGCGTCCACAGTCGAGGAGTCCGCACACCGTGACCATTCCCACTCAGCCGAAGGAACCCGGCGACGACCGGGCCCTGTCCGTACCGGCCGCGTCCGCCGCGGCCCCGGCCACCACGACGCTGGAGGCCGACGTCGTCCCGTCGGCCGGGAAGTCCGAGGAAGCCGTGAGCCCGAGCGATCCGGACGGTGTCGCTGCGGCCTCGCCCGTGGGGCGGCTGGCCGCCACGGTGGACCGGCTGCGCCGGGAGGTCATGGCGGCCCAGGTGGAGGCCGACGGGCGCGCCCTGGTCGAGCTCGCCAAGGGGATTCTGGTGGAGCGCCTCGGCTGTGGTCCGAGCGAGGCCGCCCAGCAGCTCTCGGAGCTGGCCGGGCAGGCCGGCCTGAGTCCGCTGGAGTTCGCGGTGGACGTCATCAACCAGGCGGCCAAGGACCGGGTGTCCGAGGTGACGGAGGCCTTCCTGGCGGCCGTCACCAGGGCGGACGATCCCTCGGAGCAGTCGGCGGCCGTGCGGCTGCGGGCCGCCGAGAGCGGGGCGCTGGCGGCGGCGCACGACACCCAGGCGGTCGCCGACTCCCTGCTCCAGCACGCGCTGGGGCCGCTGGGCGCGGTCGCCGTGGCGATCTGGGCGGCGGGCCCCGACGGCTCACTGACCCTCGCCGGCAGTGCGGGCTTCTCCCCCGGGGAGGCCGAGCGCTGGCGGTACGTCCCGCCGGAGGTGGCCACGGTGGCACGCGGCGCTCTCACCGAGGGCACCACCCAGTGGTTCGAGTCGCTGTCCCTGATCGGGCTGCCCACCATGGGCCGTCAGATGCATCCGGACGGTGGCCGGGCGGCCGTGCCCGCCGGGCACGCCGGGCGCGTGAACGGGATCCTGGAGATCGCCTGGCCGGCGCCGCTGGCCCAGCAGCCGCCCGCGGTGGTGCGCCAGGTGGAGGCGCTGGCGGAGCTGTGCGCCCACACGCTCCAGGCGTACGCGCACGTCAAGGGCCCGGCCCAGGAGACGCCGGTGCTGCTGCCCGACGTGTCGGAGCTGATGGACCTGACGGACGGTCTGCACGACCCGGCCCTCGTCCTGGTGCCGCACGTCGACACGGCGGGAAAGCTGGTGGACTTCCGCATCCAGCACGTCAACAACCGCTTCCTCGACCCGGCGGGCCGCCCGCGCGCCGTGGTCAACGGGGCCTTGCTGCTCGAGGCCTATCCGATGACCGCCGGCGGCGGTGACCTCTTCCAGCGGATCGAGCGCGTGCACGCCACCGGCGAGCCGTTCCGGGCGCGTCGTATGAGTCTGACGGCGCTGGTCGGCGAGGTGCCGCTGGCCGCGGTCGCGGACGTCAGCATCAGCCGGCACGGGAGTTGTGTGCTGTTGATCTGGCGCATCGAGGACGAGGCGGCGCGGCTGGCGAGTCTGTTGCAGAACGCCCAGCGCCTCGGCCGTATCGGCGGTTTCGAGGAGGACCTCCTCACCGGCGAGACCACATGGAACGGGCAGCTGTTCACCCTGTACGGGCGCCCTGAGTCGAGCCCTCCGGTCCCGCTGGAGGACCTGGCGGCGCACACCCATCCCGACGACGCGGTCGTCGTGGGGCGCCTGCTGCGCACGCTGCTGCACCGCCGCCGTCCGGCGTCCGCCGCGTTCCGGCTTCAGCGGCCGGACGGGGTGACCCGGCACATGCGGATCGTCGCCGAGCCGGTGCTCGACACCGACGACCGGCTGGTCGCCGTGCGCGGCGCCTACCAGGACATCTCCGCGCAGCACTGGACGGAGGTGGCGCTCGCGGCCACCCGCGACCAGCTGGCCCAGAGCGAGCAGCACGCCAGTGAGCGCAGCAGGCTGGCGCTCCAGCTCCAGCACGCCATCATGCCGCCGGCCTGGGCGCCCCTGGAGGCTCCCGGTCTCCAGGTGGCGGTGCGCTACCGGCCTGCCGAGGAGGAGCATCTGGTGGGGGGTGACTGGTACGACGCCGTCGTGCTGCCCTCCGGACTGGTGATGCTGTGCGTGGGTGATGTGGCCGGGCACGGCATCGAGGCGGCGACCAGCATGGTGGTGCTGCGCAACGCGCTGCGCGGACTGGCCGTGACCGGCGCGGGGCCCGGCCAGCTGCTGTCCTGGCTCAACATCGTCGCCCACCATCTGACGGGTTCCATCACGGCCACGGCGGTGTGCGGTCTGTACGACCCCGCCCGGCACACCCTGCGCTGGGCCCGGGCGGGCCATCTGCCGCCGGTGCTGGTGCGCGACGCCCAGGCGGCGCCGCTGCCCCTGCTGAGGGGGATGCTGCTGGGCGCCGTACCGGAGACGGTGTACGAGGAGGAGGAGGTCCAGCTGGCCGCCGAGGACACGCTGCTCATGTACACCGACGGGCTGATCGAGCGGCGTGACCGGTCCGTGGAGGAGTCGCTGACCCAGTTGCTGGTGCAGGCGCGCACGGTGCCGCCGACGCTCGACCAGCAGCTGGACCGCCTGCTCACCTACAGCAGGTCGGACACGGACGACGACACCTGCATCGTGGGCATCCGCGTGCACTGAGTCACCGGACCGCCCGCCGTGCGTCCGGCGTGCATGGGAGAGAGCATCGGGGGTATCCGCCTGTCCGCGACACCAGGCCGGGGATCAGCAGACGGTGGGAAGGGCAGGGCACGCGGAACATGAAGACCGACTCGTTCGGCCTCACGCCCTCACCCGTCCACCGTCCATGCGCATCGAAGTCGCCCGCCGGGGTAGACGCTCCCGACCGTCAGCTTTCGGAGGTACGTGTGTCCATCGCCCAGAACCCCCTGTCCGTCGAGGTCACGCTGCCTCGGGAGGACGTCGCCCTGGTCACGGTCGAAGGCCATCTCGACCTCGACACCGCGACCGAGTTCCAGGCTCATCTCGCCAATCAGCTGCACCACGGCCGACGGCATTTCCTCATCGACCTCTCGGCGGTGCCGTTCATGGACTCGTCCGGCATGAACATCATCCTGCGGGTCTACCAGGAGGCCCGGGCACTGCCGGGCAGTGTGCACGTGATCAACCCGACGCCGGCCGTGCGCCGTGTCCTGGAACTCACCGGGGTCAGCCTGACCGTGCCGATATCGGAGAAGGTCGACGAGGCTCTGGAGCTCATCGACCGGCAGCAGCTCCCGGAGGAGCCGCAGGCCTGATCGCCGTCGTCGGCAGGGCGCGGGGAAATGCGCGGACAAGGCCGACTGCCGTCCAATACTTGTCATTTGACAACTGTGTATATAAGGCAACAGAGTGAGCGGGAGAGTCATGCGGGAGGGAACGCGGATGTGCCTGTGGGCCGACCCGATCACCCGGGGACACCGTCAGGCGGTACGGGCGTCGGAGGCGTCGGAGCCGTCCGAGTCCTCGATCTGCTCCGCCGCAGCCGTACAGAACGCCTCGAGCCCTCGCAGCAGCGCGGTGCGCTGCGCGGCGGACATCAGCTCCAGCACACCTTCCACCGTCGCCTCGCGGCGTGACCTGAGGTCGGCGAGGAAGGCACTCCCGCGGCGGCTCAGGAGGAGCTCCAGCTCCCGGCGGCTCTCTGCGGCGACCCTGCGCTCGATGAAGCCGACGGCCTGGAGCCGGTCGCACAGCCGGCTGGTGGACGGCGGTGAGGACCCGAGGAAGGCGGCCAGCGTACGCAGGTTGATGCCTTCGTGGTGCTCGAGGATGAACAGCACGCGCAACTGGGAGGCGGAGACCGGCGCCGTCGAGGCACGGCCCCAGAGGACTTCCAGCAGCTCCGCCGCCTCTGAGGTCACACGAGCCACCTGGAGGGGCTGCGGACGCGAGGAGGGGGACATCACGTCCACACTCTCGCAGGCTTCCCTGCGGCTGTCAGCCCGCGGCCGCCCGCGGGCACGCGGGCCGCGCCCCACGGCCGTCCGGGAAACGAGGTGACCGACCGCGTGGACAGACTCCTCGCCGCCGGGCGCGCCCTGCGCTCCGCGGCACCGCACCGGCTGCCCGGAGCCCTGCGCCAGGTGCTGCGCACCCACTACGCCGCCGAGGCGGCGGAGCTCCTGCTGGCCGACTACGGGCTGACGGTGCTGCTGCCCGTGCCGCCCGCCGCCGACAGCCCGGACCCGGTGCCCGTGCAGGGCAGCGCACCCGGTCGGGCCTTCGGGTCGCAGCAGCCGTACGTCGAGGAGCCGCACGCCGGACTGGTGCGGGCCCATCTGCCCGTCACCGTGCGCGGCGACCGGCTGGGCGTGCTGTCCCTGACGCTGCCTGTGCCGAGCCGGGAGTCCCTGACCGAACTCGCCGAACTGGCCGAGCTCGTGGGACACGAGGTGGTGGTCGCCGAGCGCGACACCGACCTCTATGTGCGGGCCCGCCGCAAGGACCGGCTGACGCTGGCGGCGGAGATGCAGTGGCAGCTTCTCCCCGCCCGCTCCTGCGACCGGGAGGAATACGCGCTGGGTGCCCAGCTGGAGCCCGCCTATGCCGTCTTCGGCGACAACTTCGACTGGGCGGCGTCCGCCGACCATCTGATGGTCTACGTCACCAACGGGATGGGCGAGGGCATCGAGGCCTCCCTGCTGACCAACCTCGGGATCAACGCGCTGCGCAACGCGCGTCGCGCCGGCGTCCCGATAGAGGACCAGGCGGCTCTGGCCGACCAGGCGCTCTACGCCCACTACCGGGGCGAGGCGCACCTGTCGGTCCTGCTGGTGGACATCGAGCTGTCGACCGGGCGGATGCGGATCATCGACGCGGGCTCGCCGCAGCTCCTGTTGCTGCGTGAGCGGACCCTGTCCCTCGTGGACCTCGACGCGCAGCTGCCGCTGGGCATGTTCGAGGAGACCGACTACGTCGCCCAGGAGCTCACCCTGCTGCCCGGCGACCGGCTGCTGTTCGTCAGCGACGGAGTCCACGGGGTCGCCGGGCCGGGCGGCGACACGTACGGCGAGCACGCCCTGGCGCGGGCGGTCGCAGGCGCTTCCCTGCTGCCGGCGGCGGACGTCCCGGCGGCGGTGCTGCGCGAGCTCAACACGTACCGGGGCCGCCCCGAACCGGACGACGACGCGCTCGTCGTGTGTCTCGACTGGTTCGGAGCACAGCCGAGCCGGTCCGGGGAGCCGGCCGCGTCGACGGAGACGGCCGGGTCGGACCGCCCCGGCGCGACCGCCGGCCACCGGTGGGTTCGCGGTGGCGACACACAAGCCGACAAGAACCAGGAGTGAAGCAGTTGCCGGACCACGCAACGGCCGCAGACCACACGACGCCGGCGAGCGACGTCGGGAAGTTCCTGCACCGCCGCCGTGAGCAGATCGCCCAGCGCTGGGCCGACGAACCCCTCTTCCGCACGGTGTTCACCGTCTCGCGCGACGAGGCGGTGGAGGCGGGCCGGGTCGTCGTCGACGCGCTCGCCCAGGTGGCCGACACCGGCCGCGTCGCCGACACCGACGCGGCCGGGTTCACCGCGGTCCGCGAGCAGCTGGCCGCGATGGTGGCCTCCCGGTCCCGCTTCGGGCTCAGCTCCGGCCAGGTGTCCACCGAGGTGGACGGCCTGCGCACGCCCGCCGTGAACCTGCTGGTCGCCGACCTGCCCGAAGCGTCGCCCGAACACCTCAGGGAGTGCACGACCCTCCTGACGGTGCTCATGGGCACCCTGCGGCTGGTGGTCCTGGAGACCTCGCTGAGCGCGGGGCAGGCGCTCATCGCCCGGCAGCAGGTGGAGCTGCTGGAGGCCGCCACACCCGTCATCCGGCTCTGGGACGGCATCGTGGCCGTGCCGCTCATCGGGACGCTCGACAGCGCCCGCAGTCAGGTGGTGATGGAGACGCTGCTGGAGTCGGTCGTCGACCAGCAGGCCCGCTTCGCGATCCTCGACATCACCGGGGTGCCGACGGTCGACTCGCTGGTCGCCCAGCACCTGATGAAGACCGTCGCGGCTGTCCGGCTCATGGGCGCGGAATGCGTGGTGTCGGGCATCCGGCCCGCCATCGCGCAGACCATCGTGCACCTCGGCCTGGACCTGGGCACCGTGGTCACCAGGTCCAGCCTCGCCGACGCCCTGGGGTACGCCCTGCACCGGCTGGGTGCCGACATCGTGCTCGCGACGCCCGGCGGTGCTGGTCCTCGGTGAACCACGACCACTCCCTCGCGGGCCAGGCCCCGGTACCGGTGCTCCGGCTCGGCGACGTCCTGCTCATCACCCTCCAGGGCGACCTGCACGACGGCACCGCGGAACAGCTCCAGCAGGACATCGCCGAGCAGATCGTCCGCAGCCGGGTGACCGGCGTGGTCATCGACATCTCCGGGGTGGAGATCGTCGACTCCTTCCTCGGGCGCGTCCTGGCCGAGATCGCGGCGAGTTCGCGGCTGCTGGCCGCGCGGACCGTGGTGGCCGGCATGCGCCCCGCGGTGGCGATCACACTCGTCGAGCTGGGGCTCTCCCTGCCGGGGCTGCGGACCGCGCTGAACACCGAGGCAGCTCTCGAGCTGCTCGCCGGGGCCACGGGCAGCCCGCGCCGGGAGCCTCGGTGAGCGAGACGACCGCGGGCGTCGAGGCCCGCCTGCCGATCCGCTCGGACCTGGACCTGGTGTGGGTGCGGCAGCACGTGCGCCGGGCGGCCGCCGCGCTCGGTTTCGGCCTGGTGGAGCAGACCAAGCTGGTCACGGCGGCCAGCGAACTGGCCCGCAACACCCTCGTGTACGGCGGAGGCGGCGAGATGGCCGCGGAGCGCGTGGCGGACGACGGGAGGGGGGTGCAGGGCCTGCGGCTGACGTTCACGGACCGGGGGCCGGGCATCGCCGACCCGGAGCGGGCACTGAGCGACGGCTACACCTCCGGCGGCGGGCTGGGGCTCGGCCTGGGCGGAGCCCGCCGGCTGGTGCACGAGTTCGCCCTCGACAGCACGCCCGGCGCCGGCACCACCGTCACGGTGACCTCCTGGGCGGGCCGCCCGCCACGGCAGCGCGAGGAGCACGGATGACACGGGTGTGGGACGTCCCGGTGCACGACTCGACGCGGGTGCGGGAATCACAGGTCGCCGCGCAGGAAGCGGCGGCGGTGGCCGGCCTGGGCCGCTCGCGCGCCGCCGACGCCGCCCTGGTGGCGACCGAGCTGGCGACGAACCTGCTCAGGCACGCGCGCGGCGGACGGCTCCTCGTGGAGGCGGTCGGCCCGCCCGCCGCGGGGGCGGCCGACCTCGTCGTGCAGATCACCGCCGTCGACCACGGGCCGGGTATGTCCGACGTCCCTGCCGCCCTGGGCGACGGGTTCTCCACGGCGGGCTCGCTCGGCGCCGGCCTGGGCACCTGCCGGCGGGTGGCCGACGACTTCGACCTGCACAGCGTCCCCGGCCGCGGGACGGTCGCACTGGCCCGGATCGGCGGGGCCGCCAGAAGCCGCGGCCGCCGTGAGCTGGGCCCCGGGCAGGAGGGGCCGTCCGGCGCACCGGGTGACGCCTCCCCCGCAGCCGCCCTCTTCTCCGTGCGCGTCGGCGGCGTCAACATCCCCTTCAGGGGCGCCGAGTGCTCGGGGGACGCCTGGACCTGCGCCCGTGACGGCGACCGGCTGACCCTGATGCTGGCCGACGGGCTGGGTCACGGCCCCGAGGCCGCCCGTGCCTCGACCACCGCGGCGCGGGAGGTGCACCGCTCGGCCCACCTCCCGCCGGCCGAACTGCTGCGCCGCCTCGACGACGCGCTGCGCGGCACGAGGGGCGCCGCGGTCGCGGTGGCCCAGCTCGACCTGCGGGCCGGGCGGCTGCGGTTCGCCGGCGTCGGCAACGTGGGAGCGCGGCTGCGCGAGGGCGACTCCTGGCGTCATCTGCTGTCCCGGCCCGGCATAGTCGGCGCGCACCGGCCCTCGACCCTGCCCGAGACCGAGGCGGCCTGGGCCACGGACCGCCTGCTCGTCCTGCACAGCGACGGGCTGCCCAGCCGCTGGGTCCCGCCGGCCGGCCCCCGCCTGCTCTCCTGCGACCCCGCCGTCACCGCCGCCGTGACGGTCCGCGACGCCGGCAGCTCCGCCCGGCCGGTGCGTGACGACACCGCCGTGGCCGTGCTGGCCCCGACCCCGCCGGACCGCCGATGAAACGCACCTGGCCGATCAGCACCGTCACCGACGCGGCACGCGCGCGTATCACCGTCGCGCGGGTGGCCTCCGCCCACGGGGTGCCGCCGCTGGAACGCACCCGTCTGTCGGCGGCCCTCGGCGTGCGGCTGCGTCAGTGTCTGACCAAGGGCGGCGGCTGGCGGTTCACCGTGACGGCGGCCCGGGGTTCGCTGCGGGTCGAGGTCTGCGCCTCCCCGGCCGACGGCGAAACACCGTGGGTGGTCACGGCGCCCTGCCCGGAACCGGCCCCGGCGCCCGTCGGCGACGCCGTGGCGGGGGACCCGACCGCCCTCGCGGAGGCGCTGCTCGGCGCCGACGAGGACACCGCCCTGGTGCTGGAGCGACTGGCCGAGCAGGAGGAACTGGTCGCCTTTCACCGCGAGGAGCTGCACCAGACCAACCAGGGCGTGCTGGCGCTGCACGCCGAGCTGGACGCCGCCGGACGCGCCCAGCGCGAGGCGTTCGCGGCGGAGCGGGAGGCCCGTCGCGAGGCGGAGGACGCCCGGCGCCGGCTGACGTTCCTGGCCGATGCCAGCGCGGCGCTGACAGCCTCCCTCAACCATGAGGAGATCGTGCGGCGGCTGCCCGAACTGCTCGTGCCCGAGTACGCCCGCACGGTCGACGTCTGGCTGTTCGACGCCGAGGACGAGCGGGGGCGGGCGCCGTCCGTTCCGCGTCCGGCGGCCGCCGTGATCGCGGCCCGCACCGGGCGCCCCCAGTACGCGGCCGCGGATCCCGGAGGGCTGCCCGGCGTGCAGGACCAGCCGCCGTCGGCGCTGCATCCCGGCCGGCCCCTGCTGTGCGTACCGCTGCCGACGCGGCGCGCTCCGCTGGGCGTCCTGACACTGACCCCGCCCGGCGAGCGCTGGGACCCCGACGACGCCGTCATGCTCGTGGAGCTCACCCGGCGCGCCGGCGGGGCACTCGACAACGCCCGCCGCTTCGAGCACAACCGGGACATCGCCGAGACCCTCCAGCGGGCCCTGCTGACCGACCTGCCGGACACCTCGGGCCTGCGTCTGGCCGCCCGCTATCTGCCGGCGACGTACGGGCTGAACATCGGCGGAGACTGGTACGACGCGTTCCGGCAGCCCGACGGCAGCCTGATCACGGTCATCGGCGACGTGACCGGGCACGGGCTGCACGCGGCGGTGATGATGAGCCAGCTGCGCACCGCGCTGCGCGCCTACGCCGTCGACGGCGGCAGCCCGGGCGAGCTGCTGACGCGGCTGCACATGTTCCTGCACCATCTCCAGCCCGACCTGTACGCGACCGCCGTGATCGCCCGCTTCAAGCCCGGCGAGCCGGTGCTGACCTGGGCGGCGGCGGGCCATCCGCCGCCGGTGCTACGCGGCCCCGACGGCACGGTGCGCACCCTGGACGCCAAGCCGGGGGCGATGCTCGGCATCCCGCTGCACCAGGAGATCGCCGACCACACGGTGCCGCTGGAGCCGGGGTCCACGCTCGCGCTCTACACGGACGGGCTGGTCGAGCGGCGGGCCCAGGGCATAGACCCCGGCATCGATCGGCTGGCGGAGGCGCTCGGCGCGCTGCGCCCCGAGGAGCTGGACGAGGACCTGGACGGCTCGGCGGAGCGCATCCTGGACCCGATGCTGAGCGACTCCGAGCGCGACGACGACGTCTGCCTGCTGCTCTGCCACATCGACAGCCGCGTCGGCCATCGCCCCGGCACGGGTCCGCGGGACCGGTCCTGAGGACGGTTCAGCCCTCCGTCTCCTCGGGCCGGCCGGCCGCGGTGTGCGCCTCGTGGAATCCGGACAGCCCGTGCTGCAACGCGGTGCGCTGGGCCGGGGTCATGGCCTCGAACACGGTCGCCAGACGGCGTACGCGGCGCTCGGCGACGTCGGTGAGGAGACGCTGGCCGTAGGTGGTCACCACGAGCTGCACCTCGCGCCGGTTGCGGGGCTGCACGGTCCGCTCCAGCAGCCCGGCCGCCTCGAGGCGGTCGCACAGGCGGCTCGCCGTGGGGAGCCCGACGCCCAGCTGCTCGGCCAGGGCCGTCAGATTGAGTTCCGGGCGCAGCCGGACCGTCCGCAGGGCGTGCAGCTGACGGGCGGGCAGCCGGGGTCTGCTCTCCTCCGCCGCCATGAGCCAGCAGGCCACCAGGCTCTCCACCGCCTCGGCGACCTGCCGGGCCTGTGTCCGACGACTCTCCCCCCGGCTTTCGCCGGAGCCGTCCGCGCACCCCACCGTCACTATCCTCCGGCCTCCGCAATTGTCATGTACGACGGCCTACCCGAAGGTGACGGGCGTACACAGGCCCTTCGGGGGGTACGACGGTCACCTCAGGAGAAACGTTCGTCTGCATGCCTCGCACGGCTGGCGGAACCAGTCCGGGCGCGGTGGTATCGATGAGGTGCAAGGCGCCCGCGGGCGGGCACGCGCACGACGTCGGGGCAGACCGCCTGGAGCCGCAGAAAGGGATGGACATCGTGACACGACCCAGGATCCTGGTGGTGGGCGCGGGCTTCGCGGGGGTGGAGTGCGTTCGGCGTCTGGAACGCGAACTCTCCGCCGCGGAGGCCGACGTCACTCTGGTGACGCCTTTCGCCTACCAGCTCTATCTGCCGCTGCTGCCACAGGTCGCCTCCGGGGTGCTGACGCCCCAGTCGATCGCCGTATCGCTGCGCCGCAGCAAGAAGTACCGCACCCGGATCATCCCGGGCGGCGCCATCGGCGTGGACCTCAAGTCGAAGGTCTGCGTCATCCGCACCATCACCGACGAGATCGTCAACGAGCCCTACGACTACATCGTGCTGGCTCCCGGCAGCGTCACCCGCACCTTCGACATCCCGGGGCTGACCGAGCACGCCTTCGGGATGAAGACCCTCGCCGAGGCCGCCTACATCCGCGACCACGTCATCAGCCAGCTCGACCTGGCCGACGCCAGCCGGAACCCCGCCGAGCGCACCTCGCGGCTCCAGTTCGTCGTCGTCGGCGGCGGCTACGCCGGCACCGAGACCGCGGCCTGCCTCCAGCTGCTCACCCACAACGCGGTCAAGCGCTATCCGAACCTGGATCCGAGCCTGATCAAGTGGCATCTGATCGACATCGCGCCGAAGCTGATGCCGGAACTCGGCGACAAGCTCGGCCGCAGCGCCCAGGAGGTGCTGCGCAAGCGGGGCGTCGACATCTCGCTCGGTGTGTCCATCGCCAAGGCGGGCCCGGAGGAGGTCACCTTCACCGACGGGCGGGTGATCCCGACCCGGACCCTCATCTGGACGGCGGGAGTCGTGGCCAGCCCGCTGATCGCGACGCTCGGTGCGGAGACGGTCCGCGGACGGCTCGCCGTCAGTGCCGAGATGAACCTGCCCGGCAACGACGGGGTGTTCGCGCTCGGCGACGCCGCCGCGGTGCCCGACGAGGCCAAGGGCGAGGAGGGCGCGATCTGCCCGCCGACCGCGCAGCACGCCATGCGCCAGGGCAAGGTCGTCGCCGACAACGTCATCGCGACGCTGCGGGGCCGGGCGATGCGGCCGTACGTGCACAAGGACCTCGGTCTGGTCGTCGACCTCGGCGGCACCGACGCCGTCTCCAAGCCGCTCGGCATCGAGTTGCGCGGGCTGCCCGCGCAGGTCGTGGCCCGCGGCTACCACTGGTCGGCGCTGCGCACGGGCGTGGCCAAGGCCCGGGTCCTGACGAACTGGACGCTCAACGCGATCGCGGGCGACGATTTCGTGCGCACCGGCTTCCAGGCGCGGCGGGCTGCGAAGCTGAAGGACTTCGAGTACACGGACAGCTATCTGACGCCCGAGCAGGTGCGGGCGCAGATCGAGGGGACCGGGTCGCAGAGCGCCTGAGTCCGGACGGCAGGAGAGAGCACGGTGGCGTGAGGGCGGCTGCACGGTCCTTCGGTGCACGGTGGCGGGATCGGATCGCGGCGTCCGACCCCGGGCTGCTGCGGCTCGCGTCCGGGCTGCGGACGGTCGGCGCGATCGCCCTGACGCTGGCCGTGCTCTCCCTGCTGGGCGCGGACGTCTCGCATCTGGTGGCCGGGGCCATCGCCGCGATGGTCGCCACGTTCGCGATCCGGGAGAAGCAGCGCGACCGCCAGGCCGTCACGCTGGCGCTGGGCCTGCCGGTCGCGTTCGCCTCGATGGCGCTGGCGGCGCTGCTCAGTTCCCGGGTGCTGGCCGGTGACGTCTTCTTCGTCGCCCTGATCTTCTGCGCCGTCTACGGGCGCCGGTTCGGCGACCGGGGCACGGCGCTCGGGCTGATCGGCTTCCAGGTCTACTTCCTGTCCCTGTTCGTCGGGGTCACCGGATCGACCCTGCCCGGGTACTACGGGTCGCTCGCCGTCGGCTTCGTATGCAGCGCGGTGGCGCGCTTCCTGCTGGTGCCGCAGACGCCGACCGGCATCCTCCAGCGGCTGCGCGAGGCCTTCCGGGCCCGGCTCGCCCAGTTGATCGACGCCCAGCTCGACCTGCTCGACGCCGGTCCTGACGACGTCGGCAGAACACTGGCCCAGGTGCGCGAGGGCACCGCCCGGCTGCACGACACGGCCATGATGATCCAGGGCAGGCTGGACGAGGGCACCCGGGACGAGGCGACGGCCCGGCTGGTGCAGCGCCGGATCGCCGACGCCGAGATCGCCGCCGAACGGCTCGGGCTGCTCCTGCTGACGGCCCGCAGCGCCGAGCGGGCCGACACGCTCACCCTGCACCTGCCGGGCGCGCCGCTGCCGGACGGCGGCCATCTCCCCGTGCGCGACGAGGCCCTCGACGTCCTGCGCCGTGATCTGGGGGCGCTGCGGATGCTGGTCCGGCTCCCCGTCGCCGAGGGCACGGCCACCGCTCAGGTACGCAACCGGCTGCTCGGGTACCGCGACGAGGAGAACCTGCCGCCGGCCTCGCCGGCCGTGCGGGACGTCTTCCGGGGCGTCGGTGAGACGGCGCGCGCCGTACTGGGGCTGCGGCTCGCGCTGGACGGACCGCAGGACGACTCCGACGACAGCCCCGAGACCGCCCGCTCCCGCGAGGAACTGGACGCCGAGGACGCCGCGATCGGCGGGGACGGGGGCGGTGAGGACGACGACTCCGCCGCGCCCGCGAAGGACACGGGCCTGCGGCGGCCGACCACCCGGGCCGCCGTACAGGTCGCCGTCGGCTCGTCGCTGGCCATCGCCGGGGGCGAGCTCCTGTCCTCGCACCACTGGTACTGGGCCGTGCTGACCTGCTGGATCGTCTTCATCAACACCGCCTCCACCGGGGAGATCCTGGTCAAGGGCTATCGCCGGCTGCTGGGCACGGTGCTCGGTGTGGTCGCGGGCATCGTGCTGGCGGGGCTGGTCGGGCACCACACGTGGACGGCGTTCGCCGTGGTGCTGCTGTGCGTGTTCGCGATGTTCTACACGGCGCCGCTGTCCTACACGCTGATGTCGTTCTTCGTGACGGCCGCGCTGGGTGTGCTGTACACGCTGCTGCACACCTACAGCCTGTCGGTGCTGGTGCTGCGGGTGGAGGAGACGGCGCTGGGGGCGGCCTGCGGCATCGTGGCGGCGGCGCTGGTGCTCCCGGTGCACACGGACCGGCGTACGAACGAGCTGCTGACGACGGTGCTGGACCGGCTGACCGATGTCAGCGGGGCCGCCGTGGAACAGCTCAGCGGCGGCCCTCCGGCCGATCTGCTGGACCTGGCCCGTGAGCTGGACCAGGCGCTGGCCGATCTGCGGGCCGCCACGCAGCCCCTGACGCATCCGGTGACGCCGTTGCGGACCCGGCGGGACACGGCGCGCTATGTCGTCGCGCTGCTCGAGACCTGCGCCTATCACGCGCGGGCGCTCGCGGCCACGGCCGAGCTGCTTCCCACCCAGCGCTCGATCACGGCGGATCCGCGGCTGCGGCGGGCCGGGCAGCGCATCCGGCACAACATCGGGGCGATCGCCGCGCGCGTCGCGGACGAGCGGAGCACCGCCGAGGTGCTGACGGGGCCGAGCATCGCCGCGCTGCTGACGCCCGGCGGAGCGGGGACGCCGCGCTACGGCCGGGTGACCGACCGGGTGCTGCGGCACCTCCAGCGCCTCGACGAGGCGGTGGTCGGTCTGGCCCGGCCGCTCGGGGCGCCGGTGGCGCCGCCGAAGTGAGGGCGCCGGTCCACGCTCAGAAGTCCCTGGGCATGCAGTCCGTGGGCATGCAGTCCGTGGGCATGCACGCTCAGAAGTCCGTGGGCATGCCGCTCGCCGCAGCGATGCCCCGCAGCTCCTCGGTGTCCTGCTGACGCTGCCGGATACAGCCGGCGATCTCGGCCAGACGGCCGGGGTCCGACGCGGTGGCCGCGTCGGTGACCACCCGGACCGGGCCGGTTCCGTCGACCTGGATCTCCACCAGTTGGTTGTCCAGCCGGCCCGTGACCGCCGTGGCGATGACCAGGGCGGCCTCGTCACGGATCTGTTGGGGCAGGTGCTGGGTGTCCTCCGGGTCGAGGGCGAAGTCGAGACTCTCCGGTGGCTGTTCGTCCAGGGCGCGCAGCGCAGGGGCGACGACCTTCAGCAGAAGCTGGTAGTCCTCGCTGTCCATGCGGACGCGCAGAAGGTCGAGGTACATGTCCACGGGCCGTCCGTCACGCGAAAACTCTGGTTCGTTCATCTGCTCCGTGTTCCCCCGCAACCGGACGTCAGACCTTGCGCCAGCGGGCCATGGCGAACGAGAACAGACCGAACAGCACGAACCCCGCGGCCACGCAGGCCAGCAGGCCGGGGCCCACGGGCGTGTCGGCGAACGAGCGCAGCGTGTCGTCCAGCCCCTTGGCCCTGTCCGGCTCGTACTCGACGGCGGCCCGTACGGCGAAGGCTCCGGCGGCGGCGAACACCAGGCCGCGGGCCGCGCCGCCGCCCACCCCGGTGACGTCCACCAGGCGCCGCACACGCGGCGACATCTCCGAGAGCCGCAGGTGCTTGTGGTACGACCGCATGACGGCCCGGGCGCCGATCCACAGCCCCGCGACGGCGATCCCCACGCCCGCCGCGCCCACGATCCACCGGCCGCCGGGGAGGTCGAGCACCCGGGCGGTGACGTCCCGGGACTGCTCGTCGCTGGAACCGCCGCCGCTGCCCGATCCTGCGGCGAAGGCCAGCACGGAGTAGGCGACGAAGGAGTAGAAGACGCACCGGGCGAGCGATTGCAGCCGCTTCTTGGCACCGCGCCCGTCGGCGCCGGCCGCGCCGAACACGGCCTCGGACAGCCGCCACAGCGCCATGCCGACCAGGCCGACGCCCAGCGCCCACAGCAGCACGGCCCCGAAGGGCTTCTCCGATATCTCGGCCAGCGCCCCCTGGCGGTCGGCCTCCTTCCCGCCGTCGCCGGAGGCGATCTGTAGAGCCAGCAGGCCGACCAGCAGATAGATCACGCCTCGTGCGGCGAGCCCCGCCTTGGCGGCGCCCTTCGTCACCGAGCCCCGCGCCGTCCGTTTCGCCTGGGCACCGCCGTTGCGCGCCAGAGCACTCGTGTTCATGCCGGTCCTCCCCTGAGACTCCCCGATCCCTGCGGGGTGCGGATGCCCCCGCTCACGCCGGACACACGCCGCGTGCGTGCCCCCGCATCGTGTTCGTGCCCACAAGAACGGCGGGGTGGGCGCGCCGGGATCCGGCACGCCCACCCCGCCCGGTCCGTCAGGCGTATGCGTGGGGCTCGTTGTCGGTGGGCGGAGCCACCGCGGCGTCGGTGACCGAGGCCGCCTCGAGCCACTGGCGCGCGGTCTCCAGGGCGTGCCGCACGTCGCGCGTGCCGGTGGACACGCAGAGCGTGTAGGCGAGGTCACGCGCCTGTGCCTGGTTGTCGGCGGATCCGTTCTTCATCAGCGCCGTGTACTCGTCGACGAGTGTGCGCAGCACAGCGGGGTGGGGCATCAGCATCGGTCTGCTTCTCCTCCGTTCGGAACGCATGGATGTCCTTGCCTTCAGCGCAGCGCCTGCTGGCGCACCCGCTCGCAACTGCGGCTGATGAGCCGGGAGACGTGCATCTGGGAGATCCCCAGCTGGTCGGCGATCCTGCTCTGTGTCATGTCCTCGAAGAAACGCATGTAGAGGATGGCGCGCTCGCGTTCGGGCAGGCGGCGCAGCCCTTCCTTGGCGGACTCCCGGTCGACCACGACGTCGAAGGACGTGTCGGAGTCGCCGAGGGTGTCGGCGAGGCTGTACCCGTCGTCGCCCGCCGAGGTCTCGGCGTCCAGCGAGAGGGTGCTGAAGCTCTCCAGAGCCTCCAGGCCGGCGTTCACCTCGTCCTCGGTGAGCCCCGTGTGGGTGGCGATGTCGGTGACCGAGGGCTCGGCCGCCCCCGGGTTCTGGGTGAGCTCGCGGCGGGCGATGCGCACCTTGTTGCGCAGTTCCTGCACCCGGCGGGGCACGCGCAGGGCCCACATCCGGTCCCGGAAGTGCCGTTTGATCTCTCCGGTGATGGTGGGCACGGCATAGCTCTCGAAGGCCCCACGCTCGGGGTCGAAACGGTCGACGGCCTTGACCAGCCCGAGGGCTGCGACCTGCCGCAGGTCCTCGATCGCCTCACCGCGGTCGCGGAAGCGTCCGGCGATGCGGTGGGCCATGGGGAGCCAGGCGGTGACGAGCTCGTCGCGTACGGCGTCCCGCTCGGGGCCCTCCTCGAGGGTGACCAGCCGGGCGAACCGGCTGGCGGTGTCGGGTGCGTCGTCATGGGTGCGCCGCAGCTGGGCAGTGGTGGGGGCGGATGCGGCGGGACGGCTTGTCGACATGTCTGTAGGCATGCGGTATCGCTCCTGAACGGTGAATTTCAGGGACTGACGACGGAGGGCTCCTGCCTGCCGGGGCGCGTGCGGCACCTCGGAGCGGTCATACCGCTTCCGTCGGCGCGCCTCCGGTCCGAAGCACGAACCTCCGTCTGCCCTGCCTCCGGTGGAACAAACTCGGTCCGTCGCAAAACCGTTTGGGAGGTTCTTCGCCGATGCGAAGGACCGGCCGGAGAAAGCGGCTCAGAACACGGGGACGACGGCGGTGATGCGCTTGCCGCCCGAGGGGAGACAGGCCACTCTGACGTCGCGTGCCAGGCGGCGGACGAGCGGCCAGCCACGACCGCCGACGCGCCGACGCCCCTGGTCGTCCACGGGGTCCATGGTGACCGGCAGCCGGTCGCTGCGGTCGCTGACCGAGACGAGCACCGCCGGCCCGTCCACGTCGACGTCGAATCCGGTGACGCCCCCGCCGTGCAGGATGGCGTTGGTCGTCAGTTCCGAGGCCACGAGCAGGGCGTCGGAGAGGCTGTCCTCGTCGTACGGGCCGGTGCCGGCGCGGCGCCCGGTCACGGCTCGGCGGACGGCGCTGCGGACGTCCGCCGGCCGGCACTGTTCGCGTCCTGAGCGCCCGCAAAGTCCGTCCGGCGCGTCCCTGCGGTCGGTCGAGTCGTTCGTCGGCATCCCTTCGCTCCCCTGGCTGTTCCCGAATCGGTCGGTGGTCGGCGTCTGCGCGGCGTCCGGCGCGGGCCTCACGGGCACGGTGATCCGCCCGGCCGGGCGTGCGGCGCGGACGGTCGGGCCCTCGAAGCCCCGCCCCGGTCCACCGGGCCCGGCGCGTTCGCCGCCCGGCCCGACCGCGCCACCGCGGTGGCCTCGACGCCGTGGCCTCGACGTCCCTTCCGGCCGGCGGCGTTGCGCCGCCGGCCGGTGCGGGCGTCTCCATTTCGGCTGGCCGGGCCTGCCCCGGCCAAACCTTCTGGACCGGAAGCAATCGTCCGGCGCAAGCGGGGTACTCGAACCGGATGACCGATGTGGTGGACTCCGGCGAACTGCTGCGGCGCATCCAACGGGCGCGGTCCTGCGCCCACGAGGAGCTGCTGGCCTGCCGGGCGAGAGGCGCGGAGCTCGCCCGCACGGACCGAGGCGGCACAGGCGGCACAGCGGACTCGGAGGACCCGGGGTATCCAGGGGCCTCGGAGACCGCGCGGGACGCCCGCGTGCGGGGCCTCGCCTACGAGGCCGTGCTCAGGGTGCTGGACGAGATTCTGACGCCCGGCCGGTCCGCGGAACCGCGCTGACCGATCGGGAACCGGCGACGACCGGGTCGCTCGCGCGAGGCGTCCGCAGAGCCGGACGGGGCCGGGCCTGGAATGAGGACCGGGAGGGCCCGGGAGACGGTCGCGGCGGCGTCCCGAAGTGAAACGGGTCACGTGACCGGGTTACAGGTACACAAAATCTCCGCGAATGGTTTACGGTTCATTCATAGTGGTGGACGGGGTCGACGGTGACTCCTCCTCCGTGCACCACCCCGTGACTGCCCTGGCTGGCCTCCCCCGTCCAGCCAGGGCTTTTCCTTGCCCGCAGACAGAAAACGCGGTCCTCCGAGGTGCCCGGCGCGCCGGCAGCGGCTGAAATGGAAGGGGAAGCACCCCCAGCGATCCTCGGCGAGGAGCCCCGGGCCATGACCAAAGCGACCAAACTGCTGACCGCCCTTCCCCCGCCCCAGCGTCAGCGTCTGATGACACTGGCCCGTGAGGTGTCCTTCCCCGAGGACACCCGGATCTTCGAGGCGGGCGGCACGGCCGACCGCTTCTGGGTCATCCGCTCCGGTGCGGTCTCCCTCCTCCAGCAGGTGACGTCCCTGCGGCGGGTCACCGTCGCGAGCCTCGGCGCCGGCGACCTGCTGGGCTGGTCCTGGCTGTTCCCGCCCTACCGCTGGGATTTCGGCGCCGAGGCCTTCAGCCCCGTGCGGGCCTACGAGCTCGAGGCGCGGCCGGTGCTCAAGCTGTGCGAGGAGGACCCGGCGCTCGGGCTCACGCTGATGCGGATCGTGGCCGAGATCCTCGCCCACCGGCTGGAGACGACCCGCGGCAAGCTCATGGAACAATACGGGACGCACCGGCACGGGGCGCTGTAGAACCCGCCGGCGTCAGACGCGGTACCGGCGCAGCGCGGGTACCGCGGCCGCCAGGCCGAGCATCAGGGCGACGACCAGCAGACCTCCGCCGGTGACCGCCGTACGGGCCCCGAAGGCGGCGCCCGCCGTGCCGTGCAGGGCGTCCGCCAGCCGCGGGCCGCCCGCGACGACGACCGTGAACACACCCTGCATGCGCCCCCGCATCTCGTCGGTGGCGGCGGACAGCAGGATCGCCCCACGGAAGACCATCGAGACCATGTCGGCGACACCGGCACAGGCCAGGAACACCACGGCGACCCACAGGCCGGCGCTCAGCCCGGACCCGGCGATCGCCGCGCCCCAGGCGACGACCGCGCCGATGACCATCCAGCCGTGCCTGCGGGCCCGCGAGAACGTGCCGGAGAACAGTCCACCCAGCACCGCGCCGATGGGGATCGCCGCGAACAGCAGGCCGAGGGCGAGCCCTTCTCCGTAAGGGGCGTACGTCTCGGCGGCGAGCTGGGGGAACAGGGCCCTGGGCATGCCGAAGACCATGGCGATGACGTCGGCGAGGAAGGACAGCAGCAGGACCTTGTGCCGGGAGATGTAGCGGAAGCCCTCCGCGATCTCGCGCAGCCCCGCCCGCCTGGCCGTCGCACTCGCCGCCGGCGGCAGCGCGGGCAGACGGAAGACGGCCCACAGCGTCACGCACAGCGCGACGGCGTCGAGCAGATACAGCTCGGGCAGGCCGATGACGGGGATCAGGGCGCCCGCGAACAGCGGCCCGGCGACCAGACCGGTCTGCATGACGGTCGAGCCGAGGGCGTTGGCGGCGGCCAGTTCCTCCGCGGGGACCAGGCGGGCGATGGAGGCGTTGCGGGCCGGCGAGTTCAGGCCGAAGAACGCCTGCTGGGTGGCGAGCAGCACCATCAGCACGGCCACCGAGTCGAGTCCCGAGACCGCCTGGAGCCAGAACACCACCGAGGTGACGGCGATACCGCTGTTGGTGATCAGCAGCAGCTTGCGCCGGTCGACGGTGTCGGCGACCGCGCCGCCCCACAGCGCGAACAGCACCATGGGCACCAGCCCGGCGAGGCTGGCGTAGCCGACCCAGGCGGAGGAGCCGGTGATGTCGTAGATCTGCTTGGGCACCGCGACGGCGGTGAGCTGACTGCCCACGGCCGTGACGATGGTCGAGGACCACAGCCGCCGGTAGGCCGGACGGCGCAGCGGACGGGTGTCCATCGCCCAGCCGCGCCAGCCGCGTCGTGGGGGCCGGTCCCTCCTCGGAGCCGGACCGGCCTCCTCGGCCGCGGGTGCGGCGCCGCTCTCGCTCGTGTCCACGCGCTTCCCTGGTTGCTCGATACATCTTTCGGGTCGGAGGCCACTATCCCAGCACCCGCGGTGCTCGCACCGCTCCTTGGACACGTGATCTCGAAATACGGACCAGATACTGACCTCGATGCGGCCCGGACCGGATCCTGCCCTCGATGCCGACCCGGACCGGATCCTGACCTCGATGGCCCGGGTCCCCCCGCTCCCCGGCACTCGGGGCGACCCCCGTTCTCAGGCCCCCGCGACGAGCGTCACGCCGAGGGCGATCATGGTGGCGGCGACCAGGCCGTCGAGGACGCGCCAGGCGGCCGGGCGGGTCAGGAAGCGGCCGAGCAGCCGGGCGCCGAAGCCCAGCGTGACGAACCAGCAGACGCTGGCGAGGGCGGCGCCGAGACCGAAGGTCCAGCGCAGCGGTCCGCGGTCGGCGGCGACGGAACCGAGCAGGAAGACCGTGTCGAGGTAGACGTGCGGGTTGAGCCAGGTCAGCGCGAGACAGGTCAGCACCGCCCGGCGCATCGAGCCCGCACTCTCCCCCTCCGCCGCCAGGGCGCCCGCGGGCCGGAACACCCGCCGGGCGGCGAGTGCCCCGTAACAGAGCAGGAAGAGTCCGCCGATCCAGCCGACGGCGGTCAGCGCCCCGGGCCAGGCCACCACCAAGGCGCCCACCCCGCCCACACCGAGGGCGATGAGCACGGCGTCGGACAGGGCGCAGATGCCGACGACGGCGAGGACGGCGTCACGGCGGATGCCCTGACGCAGGACGAACGCGTTCTGGGCGCCGATGGCGACGATGAGCGACAGGCCGGTGCCGAATCCGGCGGCCGCGGCGGTGAGGGTGTGGGACATGCCGTCCACGCTAGGGAAGCGATCAGCGGACGTACAGCTAAAGATTCTTACCTATCATTAGCTCCTGTGATGATCCGATGATGGCCGACCTCCCGTTCGATCAGGTGCGGACCCTGCTCGCGGTGGTGGACGAGGGCACCTTCGACGCGGCCGCCGCCGCCCTGCACGTGACGCCGTCCGCGGTCAGTCAGCGCGTCAAGGCCCTGGAGCAGCGCACGGGGCGGGTCCTGCTGCTGCGCACCAAGCCGGTCCGGCCCACCGAGTCCGGCGAGATCATCGTCCGGTTCGCCCGCCAGCTGGCCCGGCTCGAACGCGACACGCGATCCGAGCTGGGCATGAGCGGGGAGGGCGAGCCGACGCGGGTGAGCGTCGCGGTGAACGCGGACTCGCTCGCCACCTGGTTCCTGCCGGCCCTGAACCGGGTGCCCAGGGAGCCGCAGGTCTGCTTCGAACTGCACCGTGAGGACGAGACGCGCACGGCGGAACTCCTGCGGGAGGGGCTGGTGATGGCCGCGGTGACCTCATCGCCCGAGGCGGTGACGGGCTGCTCCGTGCGCGCGCTCGGCACGATGCGCTATCAGGCCGCCGCGAGCCCGGACTTCGTCTCCCGTCACCTCGGTGACGGCCCCCTCCACGAGACCCTCGCCCGGGCGCCCGTGATGACCTTCGACAGGAGCGACGACCTTCAGGACGCGTTCGTCCGCGGCCTGCGCCACGGCGCCGAGGGCGCCGGCCCCGTCCGGCAGGCGGTACCGACCTCGGAGGGCTTCGTGGAAGGCGTGGCGGCCGGACTCGGCTGGGGCATGGTGCCGGAGGCGCAGTCCGGCCCCCTGCTGCGCTCCGGCCGCCTGGTCTCCCTCGCGCCCGAACGCCCCCTGGACGTCCCGCTGTTCTGGCAGCAGTGGAAGCTCGACTCCCCGGCACTGGCGGCGGTGGCCGCCGCGGTGGCGGCGACCGCAGCCGAGACCCTCAGGAGCTGAGCCGGGCCAGCGTCGCCTGCGCGCTGTCCAGCAGCATCTCCAGCGCCGTCGGATAGGCGCTGGTCACCATGCGGGTCGACAGCAGCGGGGCCGCCTCCGCGATCCGCGGGTGGGTCGCGGCGGGCAGTCGCGCGTACGTCGAGCGCCAAATCGCGTCGTCGGCGCGCTGAGCCGCGCGGGGCAGGGCAAGGGCCGCGGCGTCCAGTGCAGCGAAGGCCAGCGTCTGGTCGATGAAGGCGTGGTAGATCCGCACGGTGTCCGGCAGCGGGAACCCGGCATTGCGCAGCACGTCCAGCACCGCCTCGTCGGCGGCCAGTTCGTTGGCCCGGCCCGTCACCCGGCTCGTGGTGAGCTGGGCGGCCTGCGGGTGGGCGACGTAGGCGGCGTGGATGCGCAACCCGACGGCGTGCAGATCCGTCCGCCACTCCCCCGTGGGCCGCCAGCCGCGCAGCGCCTCGCCCACGAGCGCGTCGCCGATGGCGAGGGTCAGCTCGTCCATGCCGCGGAAGTACCGGTACAGGGTGCTGGGGTCGCAGTCCAGGGCCAGGCCGAGACGGCGGGCGCTGAGGCCGGTGCTGCCGTGCTCGCGCAGCAGGCGCAGCGCGGCCTCGACGATCAGCCGCTCGGACAGCACGGTGCCGCTCCTGGTGGGCCGGCGCCGGCGCCGCTTCTCCTCGGGTACGACCGGTTTGGCCACGATCCCTCTTCCCTCGTCCGCTCTCTTCCGCCGCCGCGGACGTGCTTCGCCCGGCCGGCCCTGTCCTTGCGCCCTGTCCTTGCGCCCTGTCCCTGCGCCGCCTCGCGCCGCGCCCTCCAGGGCTGCACCCGTTCCCGGGATGCCCGCCGTCGAGCCGCCGACCAGCCGGCCGCCGCTCGCTGCCGCCTGTCCCTGCACGCCCTCTCGAGCTGCGCCCGTCCCGCTCCCGCCCCGGGGCGCCACCACCCCGCCCTTATGCCAACGCCATTGACCTTACGCGCAGGCACGACGTTGTATCTCTCTCAGGGGCCCCTTTCACACACCTTCGTTCGCATTCTCAGCCGAGGGAGTTCTCGTCATGCGTGTCCTGCTCGTGGGCGCCGGCGGTGTCGGTACCGCCATCACCCGGATCGCCGCCCGCCGCCCGTTCTTCGAGGCGATGGTGGTCGCCGATCACGACCCCGCCCGAGCCGTCTCCGCCGTCGCCGCGCTCGACGGCGACGAGCGGTTCCACGCCGAGCGCGTGGACGCCGCCGACGAGGCGGCGGTGGCCGGCCTGCTCGCCCGGCACCGCTGTGACGTCCTGCTCAACGCCACCGACCCGCGGTTCGTGATGCCGCTGTTCCACGCGGCGCGGACCGCCGGCGCCACCTATGTCGACATGGCGATGTCGCTGTCGCGCCCGCATCCCGATCGGCCGTACGAGGAGTGCGGGGTGCGGCTCGGTGACGCACAGTTCGCCGAGGCCGACGACTGGGCCGACGCGGGCGCCCTCGCCCTGGTCGGCATGGGGGTCGAGCCGGGTCTTTCGGATGTCTTCGCCCGGTACGCGGCGGACGAACTCTTCGACGAGATCGAGGAGATCGGCATCCGCGACGGCGCGAACCTCACCGTCGAGGGCCATGACTTCGCGCCTTCCTTCAACATCTGGACCACCATCGAGGAGTGCCTGAACCCGCCGGTGGTCTACGAGGCCGACCGGGGCTGGTTCACCACCGCACCCTTCAGCGAGCCCGAAGTCTTCGAATTCCCCGAGGGGATCGGGCCGGTGGAGTGCGTGAACGTCGAGCACGAGGAGGTACTGCTCGTGCCGCGCTGGGTGAAGGCGCGCCGCGTCACCTTCAAGTACGGCCTGGGCGGCGAGTTCATCGAGACCCTGAAGACGCTGCACCGGCTGGGCCTCGACCGCACCGCACCCGTGGCCGTGCCGAGCGCGGGCGCGGCGGTGCCCGTCTCGCCCCGGGACGTGGTGGCCGCCTGTCTGCCCGACCCGGCGACCCTGGGCGGGCTGATGCACGGCAAGACGTGCGCGGGCACCTGGGTACAGGGCGTGAAGGACGGCGCGCCGCGCGAGGTGTACCTGTACCACGTGGTCGACAACGGGTGGTCCATGGCCGAGTACGGCAGCCAGGCCGTGGTGTGGCAGACCGCCGTCAACCCGGTGGTCGCCCTCGAACTGCTCGCCACGGGCGCGTGGTCCGGCGTGGGCGTCCTGGGCCCCGAGGCGTTCGCGCCCCGTCCCTTCCTCGACCTGCTGACGGCGTACGGCTCCCCGTGGGGCTTGCGGGAACAGTGAACGTCTTTCCCTGCCCGCCCAGTTTCAGCGCCGTTCCTGCGGTCACCCGATCACGAGCAACGTATCCGGAACAGCACATACGACGAGATCGCAGGTGACTTCGATGGACGACTGGCGAGAGCACGCCGAGTGCCGCCACGAGGACCCCGACCTCTTCTTCCCGATCGGTACCTCCGGTCCGGCACTGCTCCAGGCGGAACAGGCGAAGGCGGTCTGCCGACGCTGCCCCGTGCAGGAGGCGTGTCTGGAGTGGGCCATGGAGACCGATCAGACGCTCGGGGTCTGGGGCGGTACGAACGAGAACGAACGACGCGCCCTCAAGCGGCGTATCAGGGCACGACGCAGTTCATGACCCGGTGCCCGGGCGGCCGGGGCCCGCGGCGGGTTCGGGTGACCGTCCCGGCCGGGCGCCCGGCACGGCGCAGGTTCGGACGGGCCGGTCACTCACCGGCCCGTCCGGCGTAGCGGGCCCCAGGTCGCCGCCTGGCGGAGAACCGCCGCCCGCGCCTCCTCGATCACCGCGGAGTCGATCCAGGCCAGGGGCCGTACCTCGGCCACGAGCGGTTCGTTGTCGGGGCCCCGACCCGCCTCCCGGCCCGTCAGGACCCAGGGGCGGACACCGGGGCCCTTCTCGTGCGGCAGGTGCGCGTAGTCGTACAGCCGCCGGGCCACCCACAGGGTGCGGGAGCGGTCCGCCCACCAGTCCTCCACGTCCAGCGGGTTCGCGCACAGCCCGGGCAGGGCCACGCCGGTGAGGTCGTCGGTGCTGGACATCTCACGCAGGTCGGTGGCGGGCCCGCGCGACCAGCGGACGAACAGGCTCCGCTGCCGCTCGACCAACTCGGCCAGTGCGGCCAGGGAGCGCGCGATCGGCAGGCCGTCGGGCGCGTTCATGGCATGGACCTCCCTCTTCGTCCTCCGGCCGGCTCCGCCGGGGGTACGAAGTACCCGCGCGGACGGGACGGAATCAATGCCCTCAGCCCGGCCCTCCCCAGCGGGCCTCCCTCCCTCCCGGCCGTCCGGCTCCGGGTTCCCGGCGGTGTCCCCTCAGCCGTCCTCGGGCGCCGCCGCGGAGGGCAGCCGCAAGGTGAAGACACTGCCCGCGCCCGGGGTGCTCGCGGCCCGGGCGGTGCCACCGTGGGCGGCCGTCAGCTGGCGGACGATGGGCAGACCCAGGCCGCTGCCGCCGGTGCGGCGGCTGCGTGACTTCTCCGCCCGCCAGAACCGCTCGAAGACGTGCGGCAGGTCCTCGGCGGCGATCCCCGCACCGGTGTCGGCGACCTCCAGGACGACCCCTTCGCCGTCACCCCTGGCGCTCAGGGTGACCGTCCCGTCGGGCGGGGTGTGACGAACGGCGTTGGTGACGAGATTGCCGAGCGCCTGCCGCAGCCGCAACGGGTCGGCGTCCAGCCAGGGGGAACCCTCGGTCTCGCTGCGCAGGCGCACGCCCGCCGTGTCGGCCGCGACGCGGTGGGCGGCGGTCACCTGGGCGAGCAGGTCGTCGGCGGCCACCGGTTCCCGGTGCAGACGCAGGGTGCCGGCGTCGGCGGCCGCGAGGTCGCGCAGGTCGTCGATGACGCGCTGGAGGACCAGCGCCTCCTCGTGCAGGGCGCCGAGCAGTTCGGTGTCCGGTTCCACGAGGCCGTCGCGGGTGACCTCCAGCCAGCCGCGGATGTTGGTGAGCGGGCTGCGCAGTTCGTGGGCCACGTCGCTGACGAGGGCCTTGCGCTGCGCCTCCAGACGTTCCCGGCGTTCGGCCAGGTCGTTGAAGGCCTCCGCGAGGATCCCGGTCTCGTCGCGGGTCGTGACGGGCACCCGCGCGTGCTGGTCCGGCGGCTGCCCCGCGGCCTCGGTCAGGGCGCGCAGGGGCCTCACGAGACGGGTGGCGACGACGGCGGTGACCGCCACGGTGACGGCCAGCACCAGACCGGCCGCGCCGACGACCTTCGCCTTGTTGGCCGGGGACATGACCCAGCGGGGCGCGGCGCCGCTGTCCCCGACACCGAGGAACAGTTCGGCAAGTGGGGCGACGTACGGGTCGAGCTGGGCGCGGCGCGCGGTCTCCAGGCAGGTCTGGGCGGCGCGCACGACACCCTTGGTGTCCTGCATCTTGCCGCCCGCCGCCTTGACGACCGCGAGCGCCAGGTCCGGCTTGCGGTCGGTCGTGCCGGCGAAGTCGGTTCCGAACAGCAGGGGCACGCCGGGGTCCAGGCCCGCGCGGGTCAGACAGCCGCCGGCCCCGGCCTGGAGCGCGGTCAGCGCTTTCTCCTCCGTGGCCACGGGCACGTCGAACCGCTCGTCCGCGCACTCCTCGGCCACGTACCCGGAGGTGGTGGCGGTGCCGTCCGTCGCGGTGACCACCGGGCGGCCGTTCGGGGCATGGGTGACGAGCGTGTCGACGCCGTAGCGGGAGAAGCAGCGTTGCCGGGCGGCGGCCGCGGTGTCGAGTTTCGCGCGTTCGGACGGGGTGAGCCGGTAGGGGCCCACGACGCGCGGGTCGGTGCCGCTCAGCTGGGCGCCGGGCTCGCTGTAGGTGTCGGTGCGCAGCGGGTCGACGGCGGCGGCGGCGATCGGGGGCAGGGAGGTGCCGGCCGGCGCGGAGTCGGCCAGGGGGGTGCGGTCGGCGGTGGTCAGGGCGATGCGCCGGCCGGTGCGGGCGGACAGGTCGCGGACCACGGCCCGCACGCCCGTCCAGTCCGGGTGGGTGGCCGCGTAGCCGCTGAGCTGCGCGAGGATGTCCATGTCGCCGGCGAGGGCCTGGCCCTGTTCCTCCCGCAGCGCGCGGGTGGTGGTGGTGACGGCGAGCCATGCGGTGGCGGCCACCGAGCAGACGGCGATCAGGACGGACGCGATCAGCAGCCGGACCAGCAGGCGCTTGCGCAGCGGTATGCGGGTGCGGGCGGGGCGGGGGGCGTCGCCCGCACCCGCAGTGCGGGGGCGCTTCACGCGGGGCCGCCGCTGAGTTTGTAGCCGACGCCGAACACCGTGAGCAGCCGTACGGGTCTGCGGGGGTCGGCCTCGATCTTGCGGCGCAGGTTCATGATGTGCACGTCGACGGCCCGTTCGGTCGAGGAACGGTCGAACCCGCGGGTACACCGGAGCAACTGCCTCCGGGAGAAGACCCGTTCGGGTTCGGCGGCCATCGCCAGCAGGATCTGGAACTCGGCGGGCGTGCATTCCACCGGCCGGCCGGCGCAGCGCACCTCGTGCCGCTCGGGGTCGACGGCGAGCCCCGCGGCCCGTACGACGGGGTCGTCCCGCCGGTCGTCCCCGGCCCGCCCGCTGCGCCGCAGGACGGTGCGGATGCGGGCCATCAGCTCCCGCGGGCTGTAGGGCTTGGTCATGTAGTCGTCGGCGCCCAGTTCCAGGCCGAGCAGCACGTCGTCCTCGGCCGCGCGGGCGGTCAGCATCAGCACCGGGACGTCGTCGTCCCGGCGCAGCACCCGGCACACCCCGAAGCCGTCGATGACCGGCAGCATGAGGTCGAGGACGACGAGGTCGGGCCGGCTGCGCCGCACCGCGTCCAGCGCGGCCGCGCCGTCGTGCACGACGGTGGCGGTGTGGCCCTCGGCGAGCAGCGAGCGGCGGATGAGTTCAGCCTGCATCGTGTCGTCCTCGGCGACCAGGACATGAGCGCACACGCGACGACTCCGTTCTCTCGGCGGGACGGGCGGACAGGACCGTGCGGGACGGCCCCGGGCCGGCAGCGGGGCGCCCGGCTGCGGCGAGGCCGACGGCAGGGGCTCCGGGGAGGCCGCTGCCCGCCGCGTCCCGCGAGCGCGCGGGACGCGGCGGGCGGCGCGGCCCGGGCCGGGGTGTGATCGTCGTTCGACCTTCGCCGACAGGTGTGTGGAACTCGTCAGGTTCCGGGCCCCGTTCGGGGTGCTACGGCGTGCCGGGCTTGCCCCGGCCGTACAGCCAGGTCCGCAGCAGCGCGCCGAGGTCCGCGCCGGACTCCCGCTCGGCGAGCCGTTCGAACTGCGCGGTGGTGCCGTGGCCGTGGCGGTGGGCTGCGGCCCAGGCGCGCAGGATGCGGAAGAAGGCACGGTCCCCGACGGTCGTGCGCAGGACGTGCAGCGTCATGGCGCCGCGGGCGTAGACGGGGGTGCCGAAGATGTTCGCGCCGCTGCCGGGGTCGCCGGGCGGGAACGCCCACAGACCGTCGGTGGCCGGGCGGGCGTAGAGGGCGTCGAAGGTCCGCTGGGCGGTGTCACCGCCGTGCTGCTCGGCGTAGAGCCACTCGGCGTAGGTGGCGAAGCCCTCGTTGAGCCAGATGTCCTTCCAGGAGGTGAGGGAGACGGAGTCGCCGAACCACTGGTGGGCGTTCTCGTGGACGAGGGTGCTCAGGGACGGCGCCCGGTCGTACACGGGCCGCGACTGGGTCTCCAGGGCGTAGCCGACGTCCGGGGCGTGGTCGACGATGGAGCCGGCGGCGCGGAACGGATAGGGCCCGAACAGCCCGCTCTCCCACTTCAGCACGGACGGCAGCTGCTTCAGGACGGGGGCGGCGGCCGCGGCCTCGCGGGGGTCGACGGCGTCGTACACCTTGAGGCCGTCGCGCGTCGTGTACTGCTGGACCTTGAACTTCCCGATGGTCGCGGTGGCGAGGTAGGCGGCCATGGGTTCGCTCTGCCGCCAGTGGAAGGTGGTCCTGCCGTGGGCGGTGCGCTGCCCGAGCAGGACGCCGTTGGCGACGGCGGCGCGGCCCTCGGGGACGGTGATCGTGAAGTCGTAGCCGGACTTGTCGAGGGGATGGTTGTCGGCCGGGAACCAGGTCATGGCGCCCTGGGGTTCGCCGGCGACGAAGGCCCCGTCGTCGGTGGGGATCCAGCCGTCGGGGGAGCCGTCGGGGTCGGTGACCGGGCCGGGCGTGCCGTTGTAGGTGACCGTGACCTGGAACCGTTCGCCCTTGCGCAGGGCGCGCTTCGGGGTGACGACGAGTTCCTGGCCGTTGCGGCGGTGCTCCGCCTTGACGTGGTCGACGGTCAGGCCGGTGATCTTCAGCCCCTGGAGGTCGAGGTCGAAGCGGGTCAGCCGCTGGGTGGCGCGGGCGGTCAGGACCGCCTTGCCGTCGAGGTGGCGGGTGGCGGGGTCGTAGCGGAGCGTCAGGTCGTAGTGGGCCACGTGGTAGCCGCCGTTGCCGGCCGACGGGAAGTAGGGATCGCCGACGCCGGCGGAGCCGGTCGGTCCGGCCGCGGTGGCGGGCCCGGCCGCCGTGAGCAGCGCCGCCAGGGCGACCGGGACGGTGGCGGCTACGGCTTCGCGGCGCGGGAGGGTGGTGCGTCTGCGGGGGTGTCTCACGTGCGCTCCTGGGGGGGTGGCGGGTGGTCAGACATGCCCAGACTAGGGACTGCGCGTACCCGTTCACTTCTCGTTCGGGTCACATCCGGCGGTGCCGACGGGTGTCCGGGCCTACGCTCGGACGGAACCCGCCGACTCGAGGACGGTCCGCCCATGAGTGTCCGTGTGCGTCGCGTGTACGACCCGCCGGAGCCCGACGACGGTGTGCGGGTCCTGGTCGACCGGCTGTGGCCGCGCGGTGTGTCCAAGGAGGCGGCGCGGGTGGACGAGTGGCCCAAGGGCCTCACCCCGTCCGCCGGCCTGCGCCGCTGGTACCACGCGGGCGAGGGGTCGTACGAGGAGTTCGCGCATCGCTACGAGGCGGAGCTGGCAGCCCCGGAGGCCGCCGAACTCCTCGACCACGTACGTGAGTTGACGCACGAGGGGCCGGTGACGCTGCTGACCTCGGCGAAATCCCCCGAGCAGAGCCACACGGCGGTGCTGGTCCGCCTGCTGGAGGCGGACCGGCACTGACGCCTCTGGTCAGCCCGTCTGCTTCGCCGCGGCTCGTCCCGCCGCGCGTCCGGAGAAGAGGCAGCCGCCGAGGAAGGTGCCTTCCAGGGCGTTGTAGCCGTGGACCCCTCCCCCGCCGAAGCCGGCCACCTCACCGGCCGCGTACAGCCCCTCGACCGGCTGCCCGTCGGCGCCCAGGGCGCGCGAGTCGAGGTCGGTCTGGATGCCGCCCAGGGTCTTGCGGGTGAGGACGTGCAGCTTGACGGCGATGAGCGGGCCGGCCTCCGGGTCCAGGACGCGGTGCGGGGTGGCGACGCGCCCGAGCCGGTCGCCGATGTAGCGGCGGGCGTTGCGGATGCCCTGGACCTGGGCGTCCTTGCTGTAGGCGTTGGCCATCTGGAGGTCGCGGGCCTGGATCTGGCGGCGCAGGGTGTCCACGTCGAGCAGCGCCTTCCCGGTCAGCCCGTTCATCTTCTCGACGAGACCGTCCAGGGTGTCGGCGATCACGAAGTCGGCGCCGCGGTCGAGGAACGCCTGGACGGGGGCCGGGGCGCCCTTGCCGAGCAGCCGGTCGCGCAGGACCGCCTTGCGGTCCTTGGCGGTGATGTCGGGGTTCTGCTCGGAGCCGGAGAGCGCGAACTCCTTCTCGACGATCTTGCGGGTGAGGATGAACCAGGAGTGGTCGTGCTCGGCGATGTCCGGCGTCGTCCGCAGGTGCCTGAGCGTGCCGAGGGTGTCGTAGCCCGGCAGGCAGGGGTCGGGCAGCCGGCGGCCGAGGGCGTCGAACCACAGGGAGGACGGGCCGGGCAGGATGCGGATGCCGTGGCCGGGCCAGATCGGGTCCCAGTTCCGGATGCCCTCGGTGTAGTGCCACATGCGGTCGCGGTTGACCAGCCGGACACCCGCCCCGGCGCTGATGTCGAGCATGCGGCCGTCGACGTAGGCGGGGACACCGGTGACCATCTCGCGGGGAGGCGTGCCCAGCCGCTCGGGCCAGTAGCGCCGCACGATGTCGTGGTCGGCGCCGATGCCGCCGCTGGTGACGACCACGGCCCGGGCGGTCAGTTCGAAGTCGCCGATGCGGTCGCGGTTGGAGGCGACGCCGCGCGCGGAGCCGTCGGGGGCGAGGACCGTGCCGCGTACACCGCGGGCGGCGCCGTCGTCGAGGACCAGCTCGTCCACCCGGTGGCGGTGGTAGAAGGTCAGCAGCCCGTCCTTCGCGGCCTGCTTGGCGTAGCGGGCGAAGGGGTCGACGACGCCCGTGCCGGTACCCCAGGCGACGTGGAAGCGGGGCACGGAGTTGCCGTGTCCGTCGGCGCGCAGGTCGCCGCGCTCCGCCCAGCCGACGGTCGGCACGAACGAGATCCCGTGTCCGGCGAGCCAGGTGCGCTTCTCCCCCGCCGCGAACTCGACGTAGGCGCGCGCCCAGCGCACCGCCCAGGAGTCCTCGTCGTCGGTGCGGTCGAACTGAGCGCTCCCCTGCCAGTCGCTCCAGGCGAGGTCGAAGGAGTCCTTGATGCCGAGGCGGCGCTGCTCGGGGGAGTCGACGAGGAACAGCCCGCCGAAGGACCAGAACGCCTGGCCGCCCAGGTTGGCGGCGTTCTCCTGGTCGACCAGGGCGACCCGCCGGCCCCTGCTGGTGAGTTCGTGCGCCGCGACCAGACCCGCGAGGCCCGCTCCGACGACGATGACGTCCGCGTCCATGGCGTCCGCTGCCTTTCTCCTGAAGTGGTCATTGCGGGGTGCCGCTGCCGTCGGTCAGCAGCGCGGTGAGCAGTTGTTTGAGCCAGACACGGGCACCCTCGACGTCCTTGTCCAGCAGCAGTTGGGTGGTGACCCCGTCGTAGGCGGCGACGACGGCGTGCGCCGCGCTGTCGGCCTCGCCGAGCACGGCAGGCAGTGCGGCGAGCCCGCGGGCGCGGGCGAGCCGGTCGGCGACGGCCCGCCGCAGCCGCGCGCGGTGCGCCAGCAGCGTCTGGGCGACGTCCGGGGCGCGCGCGGCGTGCACCAGGAAGTCCGTCTTCACCAGGAGCCAGTCGAGGTCGAGGAGGAGGACCTCGGTGACCCGGTCGACCGCCGCGGGCACGTCGAGGTCGGGTCCGTCGAGGGCGAGGGCTCCGGCCACCTGTTCGGCGATCAGGTCGGCCCGTTGCCGGTAGAGGGCGAAGAACAGCTCGTCCAGGCTGTCGAAGTTGGAGTAGAAGGCGCCCCTGCTGTAGCCGGCCGCCTCGCAGACCTCCTCGATCGAGACGCGTCCGAAGCCCTTGGCGGCGAACACCTCGAAGGCGGCGTCGAGCAGCTTCGCGCGGGTGCGGACCCGGCGTCTGGTGACGCGCCCGGCCGTCCGCCCGCTCTCCTCGGCCGGCTGCTCCGGCCGCCGGCCCTGCTCCATCGCCACTCTCGGACCTCCGTTCGATACGGGAATGTATCCGATACATCGCTGTATCGAAAGCTTTCGCGAACCGGACCGCAGCGCCCCCGCGACCGCCCCACGCCACCGGCGAGGAAGTCGATGGAACATATTTTCGATTAAGGCGTAGGCTGGAGCCATGACCGCGCACCACCTCCAGGGCTCCCTCTTCGACCAGACCGACGAGCTGCACCTCGGCTCCCTCGGCGGGATCCGCCGGACCCCGCTCGACGCAGGCGCCTGGATCGACGTCCTCCCGGGCTGGCTCACCGGATCGGACGCCCTGTTCGAGCAGCTGGCGACCGAGGTGCCCTGGCGCGCGGAGCGCCGGAAGATGTACGACAGCCTCGTCGACGTACCACGCCTGCTGGCGTTCTACGGAGCGGGCGAGGAACTGCCCCACCCGGTGCTCGCGCAGGCCCGGCGGGCGCTGTCCGCGCACTACGCTGGAGAACTGGGCGAGCCCTTCGTCACCGCCGGCCTGTGCCACTACCGCGACGGCCGGGACAGCGTCGCCTGGCACGGCGACCGGATCGGGCGCGGCGCCAGGGAGAACACCATGGTCGCGATCCTCTCCGTGGGCTCCCCGCGCGACCTGCTGCTGCGCCCGGTGCGGGGCGGCGAGACGGTCCGGCGGCCACTGGGGCACGGCGACCTGATCGTGATGGGCGGCTCCTGCCAGCGGACCTGGGAGCACTGCGTCCCCAAGTCCACCCGCGCCGCCGGGCCGCGCATCAGCATCCAGTTCCGCCCGCACGGGGTGCGGTGAGACGGAGCCGCCTCCGGCGCCGGAGGACGTACGGAGCCCCGCCGTCCGCATCCGCCCACCGATCTGCTTTGCTGTCCCCCGTCGAGCACGAACCTCGGGCACAGACCTCGAGCACCATCTCCGGGACACGGGACGGCCATGCGGGCAGACGTACGGCAAGTGGCGGACGGCATCCACCTGGTGCACGGCAGCAACACCAACTGGGTCATCCTCACCGAGGGGGACGCCGTCACCCTCATCGACACCGGCTACCCGGGAGACCGGCAGCTGGTCCTGGACTCCCTGGCGTCCGTGGGCAGTTCCCCGGAGGCGGTCACGGCCGTACTGATCACCCACGCCCACAACGACCACCTGGGCTCCGCGGAGCACCTCCGCTCGGTGTACGGCACCCCGGTGTATCTGCACGAGGCCGAAGTGCCGCACGCCCGCCGGGAGTTCCTCCAGCAGGTGACCGTGGGCGAGGTGCTGAGGAACGCCTGGCGGCCCGGTGTGCTGCCCTGGACGGTGCACGCCCTGCGCTCCGGCGGCACCGAGCAGCACCCGGTCACCGCGCCCGAGGCGTTCCCCGGCGCCGGCGGCCCCCTCGACCTGCCCGGGCGGCCCGTCCCGGTGCACACCCCCGGCCACACCGGCGGCCACGCCGTCTTCCACCTTCCGTGGGCGGGCGTCGTCGTCTCCGGCGACGCCCTGGTCAGCGGCCACCCGACCTCGCGCCTCAGGGGGCCGCAGCTGCTGCCGGACATGTTCCACCACGAGCGCGCCCGCGCGGTGACCTCGCTGGACGTGATCGAAGGGCTGTCGGGCGAGCTGCTGCTGCCGGGGCACGGCCCGCTCCACCGGGGGTCCGTGAAGGCGGCGGCCCAGCAGGCCCGCGAACGCGCCGTCTAAGGTCAGGCCATGGCTTTGCAGATCAGCGCCACCAACCCGGAGCATCCGGCAGTCCTGCTGGAACTGCCCTGGCACCTGCCTCTGGAGGAGTGGCCCGAGGAGGTCCTCGTCCCGCTGCCCCGCGGCATCTCCCGCCACGTGGTGCGCTACGCCCGGGCCGGCGACGAGGTGATCGCCGTCAAGGAGCTCGCCGAACGCCCCGCGCTGCGCGAGTACGAGCTGCTGCGCGACCTGGACCGGCTCGGCATCCCCGCCGTCGACCCGCTGGCCGTGGTCACCGGCCGCGCCGACGACGGCGGCGCCCCGCTGGAGCCGGTGCTGATCACCCGGCATCTGGGCGGCTCGATGCCGTACCGCTCGATGTTCGAGACGACGATGCGCCCGGCGACCATGCACCGGCTCATGGACGCCCTCGCAGTCCTGCTGGTGCGCCTGCACCTGGCCGGGTTCGCCTGGGGCGACTGCTCGCTGTCCAACACGCTGTTCCGACGGGACGCCGGGGCCTACGCCGCCTATCTCGTCGACGCCGAGACCGGCGACCTGCACCCCCGGCTGAGCACCGGCCAGCGCGATTACGACCTCGACCTCGCCCGCGTCAACATCAGCGGCGAACTGCTCGACCTGGAGGCGTCCGGGGCGCTGCACCCGTCGGTGGACCCGATCGAGTTCGGCAGGGAGATCTGCGCCCGCTACGAGGCGCTGTGGCAGGAGCTGACCCGCACCTCGGTCTACCCGGCGGGCAAGTACCAGTACATCGAGCGCCGGATCCGGCGGCTCAACGACCTCGGTTTCGACGTCGCCGAGATGCAGATCGAGCACTCCTCCAACGGCGACACGGTCACCTTCGTGCCGAAGGTCGTCGACGCCGGTCACCACCAGCGCCAGCTGCTGCGACTGACCGGCCTGGACACCGAGGAGAACCAGGCCCGGCGGCTGCTGAACGACCTCGAGAGCTGGATGGCCACCCAGGACGACTACGCCCCGGGCGACCCCCTCGCGGCGCGCCCGGAGGTGCTGGCGCACCGCTGGGTCCGGGACGTCTTCCGGCCCACCGTGCGCGCGGTCCCGCTCGAGCTGCGCGGTCAGATGGACGCGGCGGAGATCTACCACGAGCTCCTGGAGCACCGCTGGTACCTCTCGGAGCACGCGCAGCACGACATCGGGCTCGGCACGGCCGTCGAGGACTACATCAGCAAGATCCTGCCCAGGGCCAGGGAGACCCTGGAGCCGACGATCCCGGAGTGAGTCAGTCCTGGGGCACGACGGCGACCGGGCAGTCCGCGTGGTGCAGGACGCCGTACGCCACCGAACCGATCCGGGCGCCCACGGCCGTGCGGTGGGCGCGCCGGCCGACCACCATCAGCTGCGCCCGCCCGGCGACCGACAGCAGCACCTGCCCCGCGCTGCCCATCTCGACGTGCTCCACCACCGGCACGTCGGGGAACCGCTCCCGCCACGGCTCAAGGGCCTCGGCCAGCGCCTTCTTCTCGTAGGGCTCCAGACCGCCCGCGTCGTCGAGGAGCTTGAGCGAGCCGGGGCTGTAGGCGAAGACCGGCGGGAGCGTCCAGGCCCGTACCGCGCGGATGCCCGCGCCCCGGGCGGCCGCCGTCTCGAACGCGAAGCGCAGCGCGGCGGCGCTGTCCTCGGGATCACCCTGCTGTCCGACGACGATCTCATGACCGGCCACCTCGGACGAGGGCCGGTCGCCGGCCCGCACCAGCACGACCGGGCGGGCGGCCTCGGCGATCACCTGCTGACCGACCGAGCCCAGCAGGAACCCGACGACCGGGCCGTGCCCGCGCGAGCCGAGCACCAGCAGTTCCGCGTCCGCGGCGGCGGCGACCAGCGTCTCGACCGGGCCGCCCTCCCGCACGTCGGTGGTGACGGTCAGCCCCGGGTGCCGCTCGGCGACCGCCGCGACGGCGCCGCGCGCGGAGTCCCGCACCCAGCGCTCCTGCGCGTCCCGCTCGGCCACGTCGGCCGCGGCGTCCGGCTGGAACCGCCAGGCGTGCACCACCCGCAGTTCCAGGTCGCGCCGGACGGCCTCGCGGGCCGCCCAGGCGAGCCCCGCGAGGCTCTCGTCCGTCCCGTCGACCCCTGCCGTGATCGGCCCCGTCATCCGGCCGCCTCCTCGTGTCGTGATCACATCCGTCGGGCCCAGTCTTCACTACGCTTCGGTCATGGCATTGGAGTGGGAGCAGGTGGTCGTCGACTCGGCCGACCCGGTGGCACTGGGGCGCTGGTGGGCGGCCGCCCTGGGCTGGGTCGTGATCAACGACACGTCGGACGAGTACGAGATCCGACCGGAGAGGGACCGGCTGCCCGGTCTGATCTTCGTCCCGGTGCCGGAGGTGAAGACGGTCAAGAACCGGCTCCACCTGGACTTCCGCCCCGAAGACCAGCACGCCGAGGTGGCCCGCCTGCTGTCCCTTGGCGCCCGCCGCACCGACGTCGGGCAGGGCGAGCAGGCGTGGGTGACGCTGGCCGACCCCGAGGGCAACGAGTTCTGTGTGCTGGGAGCGCGGCGGTCGCCTTGACCGCGCGCGCCCGGCCCTGTACCCGGAGCGCATGCTCGGCCGGTATCCCGGAGCGGACGCGGGCGATCGAACATACGATGGGCGGAGCCGGCGCGGGCTTCGCCGTGCCGCCGTGAGCGACAACCCTCTCGGGGTGGGAGACGTATGGCACAGGCCGCCGATTCGGCGCGGACCGTCATCCTGACCGTGGACGACGACCCGGGGGTATCCCGTGCCGTCGCCCGTGACCTGCGGCGCCGGTACGGCGGTGCGTACCGGATCGTGCGCGCCGAGTCCGGGGAGTCCGCGCTGGAGGCGCTGCGCGAACTGAAGCTCCGCGGCGACCTGGTGGCCGTCATCCTCGCCGACTACCGGATGCCGCAGATGAACGGCATCGAGTTCCTCGAACAGGCCCTGGACGTGTATCCGGGCGCCCGGCGGGTGCTGCTGACCGCGTACGCCGACACGAGCGCGGCGATCGACGCGATCAACGTCGTCGACCTCGACCACTACCTGCTGAAGCCCTGGGACCCGCCGGAGGAGAAGCTCTACCCCGTCCTGGACGACCTGTTGGACGCCTGGCGCGCCAGCGACTACCGACCCGTGCCCGCCACGAAGGTCGTCGGGCACCGCTGGTCGGCCCGGTCCTCGGAGGTGCGGGAGTTCCTGGCCCGCAACCAGGTGCCCTACCGCTGGTACTCCGCCGACGACCCGGAGGGACAGCGGCTGCTGGCCGCGGCCGGGGCCGACGGCCAGCGGCTGCCGCTGGTGGTCACCGCCGAGGGCACGCCCCTCGTCGAACCGGACGCGCCCGCACTCGCCGCCCACGTGGGCCTGGCGACGACACCGACCGCCGACTTCTACGACCTCGTGGTGATCGGCGGCGGACCGGCCGGGCTCGGCGCGGCGGTCTACGGGGCCTCCGAGGGGCTGCGGACGGTGCTCGTGGAACGGTCGGCCACCGGCGGACAGGCCGGGCAGAGCTCCCGCATCGAGAACTACCTCGGCTTCCCGGACGGCGTGTCCGGAGCCCAGCTCACCGACCGGGCGCGGCGCCAGGCCACCAAGTTCGGCGCCGAGATCCTCACCGCGCGCGAGGTGAGCGGGCTCGAGGTCAACGGCTCCGCGCGCGTCGTGCGGTTCTCGGACGGCTCGGCGGTGGCCGCGCACAGCGTGATCCTCGCGACGGGCGTGTCGTACCGGCAGCTGGCGGCGCCCGGCTGCGAGGACCTGACCGGCTGCGGGGTGTTCTACGGCTCGGCGCTCACCGAGGCGGCCTCCTGCCAGGGGCACGACGTGTACATCGTGGGCGGCGCCAACTCGGCCGGCCAGGCGGCCATGTACCTGGCGAGGGGCGCCAAGTCCGTCACCCTGCTCGTGCGCGGGGAGTCGCTGGCGGCGTCGATGTCGCACTACCTGATCCAGCAGATCGAGGAGTCGTCGAACATCTCCGTGCGCGCCCGCACGGTGGTCGAGTCGGCGCACGGCGACGGTCACCTGGAACAGCTGACACTGCGGGACGTGACGACCGGACAGACCGAACTCGTGGACGCGCAGTGGCTGTTCGTGTTCATCGGCGCGGCCCCGCTGACCGGCTGGCTGGACGGCACGGTGCTGCGCGACGACCGCGGGTTCATCCTCGCCGGGCCCGACCTCACACCGGACGGACGGCCGCCCGCGGACTGGGAGCTGGACCGGCCGCCGTACCACCTGGAGACCAGCATTCCCGGCGTGTTCGTGGCGGGCGACGCGCGCGCCGAGTCAGCGAAGCGCGTCGCGTCCGCAGTAGGAGAGGGAGCCATGGCCGTGATGCTCGTCCACCGTTACCTGGAGCAGTCATGAGCGGGCAGCTGGTGCCGTGCAGCCCGACCGAGATCAGCTCGCTGTTCCTCTTCGAGAAGCTCACCCCCGAGCAGCTCGGACGGCTGTGCGGCGAGGGGCGGGTGGAGAGGTTCGAGCCCGGTCCGGTGTACACCGAGGGCGATCCGGCGACCTGCTTCTACGTGATGATCGAGGGCTCGGTCGTGTTGTACCGCCGGGTCGGCGGGGACGACGTCGAGGTGAGCCGCACCTCCCAGCGCGGGGTGTACGCGGGGGCCATGCAGGCCTACCTGGGCGACCAGGTGCCGCAGGTCTACAACAACTCGATGCGGGTGACCGAACCGACGCGGTTCTTCGTACTGCCCGCGCAGTCGTTCTCGGACGTCATGCGCGAGTGGTTCCCGATGGCGGTCCACCTGCTGGAGGGACTCTTCTTCGGCTCGAAGAACACCCAGCGGGCGGTCGGCCAGCGCGAACGGCTGCTGGCCCTGGGCTCGTTGTCGGCGGGTCTCACCCACGAGCTCAACAACCCGGCCGCGGCGGCGGTGCGGGCCACCGCGACGCTGCGGGAGCGGGTGGCGAAGATGCGGCACAAGCTCGCCGTCATCGCGTCCGGCGCGTACGACCCGGAGGCGCTGACCCGGCTGATCGAGATCCAGGAGCGGACGGCCGAACTGGTCGCCAAGGCACCGGCTCTGAGCCCGCTGGAGGCCTCCGACCGGGAGGACACGCTCAGCGACTGGCTCGACGACCACGGCGTCCAGGAGGGCTGGCGCATCGCGCCGACCTTTGTGCAGGCCGGACTGGACGTGGACTGGCTGGAACAGATCGCGGACGCCGTCGACGAGGACATCCTGCCGAGCGCGATGGGATGGCTCAACTACACCGTCGAGACCGAGCTGCTGATGGACGAGATCGGCGACTCCACCAACCGCATCTCCCATCTCGTCGACGCGGCCAAGCAGTACTCGCAGCTCGACCGCGCCCCCTACCGGGTCGTCGACGTGCACGAACTCCTCGACAGCACCCTGCTGATGCTGTCGGGCAAGATCGGGCAGCGCATCGAGGTCGTCAAGGACTACGACCGCGGGCTCCCGCAGATCCCGGCCTACCCGGCGGAGCTCAACCAGGTGTGGACGAACCTCGTCGACAACGCCGTCTTCGCCGTCAACAGCGCGGGCGGGGAGGGTACGTTGACCGTGCGGACGGCGCGCGAGGGCGACCGGCTGCTGGTGGAGTTCCGCGATACGGGACCCGGAATCCCGCCGGACGTCCGGGGCCGTATCTTCGACCCGTTCTTCACCACCAAGCCGGTGGGCGAGGGCACCGGGCTCGGCCTGGACATCTCCTGGCGGATCGTGGTCAACAAGCACCACGGCAGCCTCCAGGTGGAGTCGGTGCCGGGCGACACCCGCTTCCAGGTGCTGCTGCCGCTGACCGCCTCCGAACCCGACAGTGCCCAGGACCCCGAAACCGCCGAGGAGCCCGTATGACCGACGTAGACGCCATCGACCCGAGCGTCCCGCCCAGCGGCGCCGGCTGTGTCGACTGCGACGCGTCCGGGGGCTGGTGGTTCCATCTGCGGCGCTGCGCGAACTGCGGCCATGTCGGCTGCTGCGACTCCTCCCCCTCCCAGCACGCCACCGCGCACTACAAGGCGACCGGACATCCCGTGGTGCGCAGCTTCGAGCCGGGCGAGGAGTGGTTCTGGGACTACTCGAGCGACGAGTTGTACGAGTCCGGGCCCGAGCTCGCCCCGCCGGCCCATCACCCCGCCGACCAGCCCGTGCCGGGGCCGGCCGGGCGGGTGCCGGAGGACTGGACGCGGTCCCTGCACGACTGACCCGCACGGGCCCGTCGCACCGCTCGACGGCGAGGCCGGGACCGCACCCTCCTGACGGCACGGTCGGGACCGCAGGCGCGGCCCGCCGGTGGCGACGGCACGGTCGGGACCGCACGTGCCGGACCGCAGGCGCGGCCCGCACGGTGGCGACGGCAGGTGCGCACCTCCTCGATGGCGACGGCACGGAGACGGCATCGGTGCGGTCGTCACGGCAGGGCTCCGTTCCTGGTCGCGGGCCGCGTTGTCGGTGGCGCGTGCCAGGATGGAGCCGTGTCGCAGACCGTGTTCGCCACTCCGTTCGTCGGCCGGGAAGAGGAGCTCGCCCGGCTCTCCGGCGTGCTGGAGCGCGCCCGGGGCGGTGAGGCTCGCGCGGTGCTGATCGCCGGGGACGCCGGCGTCGGCAAGACCCGGGTCCTGGACGAGATCGCCGCGCGGGCCGCCCGTTCCGGCACGACCGTGCTCACCGGGCACTGCGTCGACCTCGGTGACGTGGGCCTGCCGTATCTGCCGTTCACCGAGATCCTGGGCCTGCTCGCCGCCGACGAGCGGTTCGCCGCCGTCCTCACCGCGCACCCCCTGGTCGACCGGCTGCTGGGCGCGGGCCCGGAGGCCGGGCGGGAGGACGGGGATCCCGCCGCGCGTTCCGGCAACGGGGAAGGGCGGCTGCGGCTGTTCGAGGGGATGGCGGCGCTGCTCGCCGACCTGTCGGACGTCACCCCGCTGCTCGTCGTCCTGGAGGACCTGCACTGGGCCGACCAGTCCTCCCGGGACCTGCTGCGCTTCCTGCTCAGCCGGGGCTTCCTGCAACGGCCCGCCGGCAACGGCCCCGGTCACCGACTGACCGTGCTGGCCTCGTACCGGGCGGACGACCTGCACCGCCGCCACCCGCTGCGCCCCCTGCTGGCGGAGCTGGTGCGGCTGCCGGCCGTGGACCGGCTGGAGCTGCGGCCGCTGGCGGACGCCGAGGTGGTCCGCCTGCTGCGCGCCCTGGAGGACCGACCGCTGCCGGACGCCACGGTGCGCCGGATCGTGGAACGCGCGGAGGGCAACGCCTTCTACGCCGAGGAGTTGCTGGCGGCCACGGACACGGAGGCCGGCGGGGTGCCCAGCGGGCTGGCCGACCTGCTGCTCATCCGCGTGGAGCAACTGACCGACACCGCCCAGCAGGTGCTGCGGACCGCCGCCGTCGCCGGTCGGCGCGTGGCCCACGACCTGCTGCGGGACGCGGTGGGACTGCCCGAGGACGAGCTGGAGTCCGCGCTGCGGGAGGCCGTCGGCCATCAGCTCCTGGTCGCGGGCGCCGACGGCGCGTACGCCTTCCGGCACGCCCTGGCCCGCGAGGCGGTGTACGCCGATCTCCTGCCCGGTGAACGCGTCCGGCTGCACGGCGCGTTCGCCGCGCTCCTGGCCGCCCGGGGCCACCACGCGGAGACCGCCGCGGAACGCGCCCACCACTACCGCGCCGGCCATGACCTGGGCGAGGCCCTCGCCGCCTCGCTGGAGGCGGCCGACCACGCCCGGCGCGTCGGTGCGCCCGCCGAGGAACTGCGCCACCTGGAAGCCGTGCTCGACCTGTGGGAGGCGGTCCCCGCGCCGGCCCGTGAGCCGGGTGGGAGGACCGACCGGGTCACGCTGATGCTGCGTGCCTCGGCGGCGGCCGCACACGCCGGGGACGCGCACCGCGCGGTCTCCCTGACCCGGGCCGCGCTCGCGGGCGTCGGCCAGGACACCGACTCCGAACTCGCCGCCCGCGTGCGGTACACGCTCGCCGGCACCCTCATGGGCGTCGACAGTCTGACGGCCGCGTTCGCCTACAGCAGCGAGGCGTTGGCGATGATCCCCGCCGAGCCGCCCTCGCCGACCTGGGTGTGGGCCGCCGCCACGCATGTCCTGGCGGCGCGTCAGGTCGGTGATCCCGACAGCGCCCTGCGCGTCGCACGCCGGGCGCTGAGCGCCGCCGAGCACCTCGGTCTGACGGACGCGCGCGCCGACCTCCTGGTCTCGCTGGCCAACCTGGAGGGCGGCGGCCGCGGCTCCGCCGAGGGCCGCGCGCGCCTGAAGGAAGCACGCGAACTGGCCCGGCGCGGGGGCAACGCGCCGGTGGAGATGCGGGCCCTGTTCACCCTGGCCATCGGCGCCTACGAGGCCGGGGATCTGGAGGAGAGTCTGCCCTGGCTGGAGGAGGGCCTGGACCGTGCCCGCCGGGCCGGACTGCTGTCCTCGCCGTATCCGCTGGAGATGCGGTACCTGCAACTGCTGGTGCTCTACACGCTGGGCCGCTGGGACGAGTGTCTGCGGACGGCGACGACCGATCTGGCGGTACTGCCGGCGTCGGGCGGCTACGCGGTGGGTCCGGCCCTGTACGTGGGCCTCGCGCGGGGCGAGAAGGACGTCGTCGGGCGGGCCCGGACCCTGCTCGAGGGCCGCTTCGACTGGATGGCGACGCTCGTGGCGGGCATCGTGCTGACCGACGCGGCGGTCCTGAGCGGTGACGCCGGGGCGGCGGTCGCGCGGCTGCGTTCCTCGGTCGAGGCCCTCACGGACGACGTGGGGACGCCCCCGGACGTCACGGTCCGGCTCACCGCGCTCGCCCTCACGGCGGTCGCCGACGCGGCCGCGGGGGCACGGCACGTCGGTGACGGGGCGGCGGCCGACCGCTGGTCGGCCGTCGCGACCGAACTGCTCGAACCGGCGCGGGCGGTGGCCCTGCGGGGCGCCACCGGAGCGCCGCAGGGGCCCGAAGGGCGGGCCTGGCTGGCCCGTGCGGAGGCCGAGTGGGCGTGGGCCACCACCGGGCCGGACCCGGAGGCCTGGGAGAGGACCGTGGCGGCGTTCGGCTACGGCGACTCCTATGAGCTCGCCCGCTGCCGGCTGCGGTACGCGCACGCCCTGCTGGCGGCCGACCGGCGCGAGGAAGCGGGCGCCGAGGCCCGCGCCGCCCGGGAGACGGCCGTGCGGCTGGGCGCCACACCCCTGCTGGAGCGCGCGGACGCCCTGATCCGGCGTGGGCGCCTCGCGGAAGCGCCGTCCGCCGCCCGCACCGGTTCGGCCGGTCTGACGGCCCGGGAACAGGACGTCCTGCGTCTGCTCGCGCTCGGCCGCAGCAACCGGCAGATCGGCGAGGAGCTGTTCATCAGCGGCAAGACGGCGAGCGTCCACGTCTCCCACATCCTCGCCAAGCTCGGTGCGTCCGGCCGCACCGAGGCCGTGGCCATCGCCCACCGCGACCGTCTCCTCCCCCGGGAGACCGACACCCCCGGGTGACCCGCACAGCCCGACCCGGCCTTGACGCCCCCACGTACTCCACCACGCCCCCGCCGACCCGAGCGCGACCGGCTCCTCCACCCGGAGACGGCACCCCGGGTGACCCGCGCGTCCCCGGCCGAACCGGCTGCGGCCACCTCGCCGGGCCCGGCGTGGTCCTCTCGGCCTTCGTGGTGATCTGAGCCTCACAGGCAACCCCCTTCGGCGTGCCCGCGTCTTGACCGGGAGTACAGCACTATACGCACCGCGTATACACAGCGTGCATATGTGGATACCCGGTGATCGACCGAAGGGAACCGATGTACGGCAAGGCATTCGCCCCGGAGTACCAGGGCGCTCTCACCACCCTGTCCGTGAACTCCTCGCTGGACGACGTACTGGCCGTCGGCACCGAGCGGTTGAGGGCGGCCGAGCAGGCCGGGCAGCACGGCGAGGCGGCCCGCTCGGGCCTCGCCGTCGCCGAGGCGCACCGGCGGCTCGGGCAGGTGCGGGAGGCCGGCCTGGCGTGGAAGGCGAGCTACCGGGCGGCCCGGGACGCCGGTGACGTCGCCGCGATGGCCTGGGCCCTGTGGAGCGGCGGCACCCTGGCCCGGCAGCGGGGCTCCTTCCCGCTGGCCCGGCGGCTGCTCCGGCTCGCGGCCGACCTCGGCAAGCGGAGCGGTGACGTCGTCGTGCGCGGTTACTCGCTGGCCGGGCTCGCGGAGACCGGGCGCATCCAGGGCGACTACGAGGCCGTGGGCGAACTGCACGAACAGCTGCTGGCGGAGGCCCGCCGGCGCGGCGAGGCCAGGCACACGGTGTGGGCCCTGGAAGGCATCGCGCAGATGCACCGCAACTCCGGGGACCACGACAGGGCCTACGCCCTCTTCGACGAGGCTGCCCGGATCGCCGCGGCCGCCGAGGACCGGCGCGGTCACGCCTGGGCGCTGCGCGGGCTGGCCGACATCGTCTCCGTGCGGGACGGGGACACCGAACGCGCCCTCGGACTGCTGGCGGAGGCCGAGGAGTCCTGCCGCGCGATGAACCTGTCCGGCGCCCTGGCCTACAACCACAAGATGCGCGGCAACGTCCTGTACCGCGCAGGGCGTCACGCCGAGGCCCGAAACCTGTACGAGCAGGCGCTCGGCGAGTTCCGCGCCATGGGCGAGCCCCGCGGCGAGGCGCTGTCCCGGCTCGGTCTGGCCAAGTCGCTGGCCCGCCTGGGCCGCGACCCCGAGGAGACTGCGGCGGAACTGGGCGAGCTGGCGCGGGACCTGGAGCGCATCGGGCTGAGGCACGCACGGGAGATGGTCGCCCGGGCGCAGCGGGAACTCGGGCTCGACCCGGCCCCGTCGGCACCGCCCGCGGCGGCATCGACCGCGGCGGCATCGACCGCGGCACCAGCGGCTCCCCCAGCAACGGTCACGTCAGGAGCGGGCCCCTCGGCAACGACCCCGTCGGAGCCGGTCCCGTCGGCACCGGTCCCGTCGGCACCTGCGGCGGCAGCGGCTCCCCCAGCAACGACCCCGTCAGGAGCGGGCCCCTCCGCAACGACCCCGTCAGAGCCGGTCCCGTCGGCACCGGTCCCGTCGGCACCTGCGGCGGCAGCGGCTCCCCCAGCAACGACCCCGTCAGGAGCGGGCCCCTCGGCAACGACCCCGTCGGAGCCGGTCCCGTCGGCACCGGCGGCGACAGCGGCTCCCTCGGCAGCGGCAGCGGCAGCGGCGCCCGCGTCGATACCGCCTGCGTCGGCGACGGCGAGGACCACGACCGCGTCCGCAGCGCGCACGACGGCCGCCCGGTGACGGCTCTCGGTGCGCCGGTGCGGGACGCCGCCGCGACGGACCCGCACGTGCCGCACGCGCCCCGGATCCTCGCCCGCTGCCGGGCGCTGACCGGCCCCGCGCTCAGGGAGGCCGTCGGGCGGACGCACCCGTGGGTGGGCGAGATGGCCGGCTACTCCTTCGGCTGGTGCGGGGTGGGCGGCGTGCCCGCGGCGGGCTCAGCGGGCAAGGGCCTGCGGCAGGCGCTCGCGGTCCTCGGCGCCGAGGCGGCCGGCGCGCCCGCAGGGGCCGGGGTGCCCGCGGCGGTTTCGGTGGAGCTGGTGCACGCCTTCTCCCTGCTCCACGACGACATCATGGACGGCGATCCGACCCGTCGCGGGCGTGCCACGGTGTGGAAGGCGTACGGCACGGGCCCGGCGGTCCTCGCGGGGGACGCCCTGTTCGCCCTGGCGGTGGAGACCCTCGCGCTCCAGCCGCCCCCGGCCGGCTCCGACGCCGTGCGCCTGCTGTCCGTGGCTCTCGGCGACCTCGTCCGCGGGCAGGCCGACGATCTGCTGTTCGCGGGGCGGCCCTGGTCGGGACCGGACCGGGTGCGGCCGGACGCCTACCGGGCGATGGCCGAGGGCAAGACAGGTGCGCTGCTGGGCTGTGCGGCCGCGCTGGGGGCCGTCCTGGGCGGCGGGTCGCCGGCCGCGGCGGCCGCCCTGGACCGGGCGGGGCGGCATCTGGGGGTCGCGTTCCAGGTGGTCGACGACGTGCTGGGCATCTGGGGCGACCCCTCGGTCACCGGCAAGCCCGTCCACGGCGATCTGCGCGAGGGGAAGAAGACCTTCCCCGTCCTGGCCGCGCTGGACTCGCCCACTCCCGCCGCGCGCCGGCTGGCGGCGCTGCTGGAGCACGACGGAGCCCCGGACGAGGCGGCTGCGCTGGCCGAGGCGGCCGGGGGCCGGGCCGCCGCGCTCGCCGAGGCGGCCCGGCAGGTCGCCGCCGCCGAGTCGGCGCTGGCGGAGGCGCCGCTGGCCGCAGGCGCGGTCCGCGACCTGCGCTGCCTGGCCGACTTCGCGATGCGCCGGAACCTCTGACGCTGCCGCCGTGATCGCGAAGGCGGCTTGACCGGCGCGACGGCGCCGGGTGAGGGTGCCGGGAGAACGACAGACCGAGGCGCGGGCCGCCCGCCTCCGCCGCGCCGAAGGGTGACTGCCTTGACCGACTTGATCGGCATCCCGGACATCGAAGCCGCGGCCGAGCGGATCGCCGGACACGTCGTCCGGACACCCACGGTGCCCAGCCCGGGCCTGTCGGCGCTGCTCGGTGTTCCCGTGACGGCGAAGCTGGAACTCCTCCAGCGCACCGGCTCGTTCAAGGTGCGCGGGGCGACGGCGAAGCTGCTGTCGCTGAGCGAGTCCGAGCGGGCGGCCGGGGTCGTGGCGGTGAGCGGCGGGAACCACGGGATCGCGCTCGCGGTGATGGCTGCCGCGCTCGACGTGAAGGCCACGGTCGTGATGCCGCGGTCGGCGCCCGCCCGTAGTGTCGGGCTCGCGGAGGCGGCCGGCGCATCGGTGCGGCTGACCGACACGATGGAGGATGCGTTCGCGCTGGCGGAGCATGTGCGGGACGGGGGCTCGACCCTGGTGCACCCCTTCGACGATCCGCTGGTCGTCGCCGGGCAGGGCACGGTCGGCCTGGAGTTCGCCGCCGACGCCGGTGAGTTGACCGACGTACTGGTCAGCATCGGGGGCGGCGGCCTGATCGCCGGCGTCGCCGCGGCCCTGCGCGCACGCCGTCCGCAGGTGCGGGTCTGGGGTGTGGAGACCGAGGGCGCGCAGGCCATGTCACAGGCGCTGGCGGCCGGCGGGCCGGTGCCGGTGGCCCTGTCGTCGATGGTCTCCACCCTCAGCGCGCCCAGCGTCTCGCGGTTGACGTACGACCATGTCCGCGCCCTGGTCACCGAGGTGCTCGTGGTCCCCGACCGGGAGGCGGTGCGGGGCTGTCTCGACCTGGCCGAGCACGCCAAGGTGTGGACCGAACCGGCGGCCGGCTGTCTGCTGCCCGCGGCCAGGCAGGTCGTGGAGCGGGTCGGGGACGGCGCGCGGCTGGGACTGGTGGTCTGCGGAGGCAACGCGACCCCCGCGGACATGATGGCGTGGACCGAACGGTTCGGGCTGCGCCGGGGCGACTCCGCCGGGACGGGAAAAAGCGCGGGGAACGCCCGCGAGCAGGAATGCAGTACGGCCCGGAAGACCGTTCCCGGGATCCTCGAGTGAGTTCCGGCCGTGCCGTTTACCGCTGGTTACACCGCCGGACGGCCCCTGGGACGAGTCGCGTCAATTCCTTTTTCTCGCACATACACTCGGTCCGTCCGCCGCTCTTTTGAATAAAAGACAGAAATCACTCCGGAGTTGCGCTCGCATTGAACGCACCCCCTCGCACCGGTCGTACCCATGGGCAAGGTGAGTACCAGCGGTTCAGCGAAGGATGACCATGGCCAAGACGCACGTCTCCGCCCACGAGTTGGTCGCCGGGAGGTACCGGCTGCTCGACGTCGTCCACCGGGAGACGAACCGCGTCAGCTGGTACGGCGAGTACGTCGAGGACACCGGGGCCGCCCGGCCGTGTCTGGTCACCAGAATCGGACTGCCTCCCGACCAGGGCGAGGAGAAGGCCCGGCAGGCCTCCGACCGGGTCCTGCGCATGTCGGAGACGATGGCGCGGCTGTGTCCCGGCCGGATCGCCGCGGTCGTCGACGCCGTGGAGGAGGCCGGTTCCCTGTGGACCGTCACCGAGTGGATCGACGGGCTGCCGCTGGGACAGCTCCTCGCACAGAAGGGGGCGTTCAGCCCGGCCAGGGCCGCCACGATCGGACTGCAACTGCTCGACGTGCTCGAGGTCGCGCACGGTGAGGGCATCACGCACGGCGAGCTGAGCCCCGGCCAGATCTTCGTACGGGCCCGGGGCCCTCTTGTCCTCACCGGCTTCGGGCTGGCGGGCGCGACCCTTGCCCCGCGGGTGGCGGCCCCCGCCTACGCCTCTCCCGAACAGGCCAGGGACGAGCGCATCGGCCCGGCGGCCGATCTGTGGGCGCTCGGCGCCATCCTGTACACGATGGTCGAGGGACGGCCGCCGTACCGGGACCGGGACCGCCCCGAGAGCACGCTCAAGGGGGTGGACCGGCTGCCGCTGCGCACCCCGCTGCGGGCCGGTTCGCTCACCCCGACCGTGCAGGGGCTGCTGCGCAAGGACTCCCGGGAGCGGCTGACCAGGACGGTCGTGCGCCAGTCCCTCACCCGGGTGCTGGACGAGGACCCGCACGCCGTCATGCAGCCCCCCAGGCTGAAGCGGGCCTGCGCCGCCGCCCGCCATGTCGGCCCGCGGTGGAGCGGCCGGGCCATGGCGGCCGGGACGGCCCTGGCGGTCGTCACCGTGGCGGTCGCCGCCCTCGCCGTGACCCATCAGCTGCCCGGCACCGAAGAAACCGCGGGCGGCGACGCGCAGGCCCGGCCCTCCGCGTCCGCCGCGACCCCGGGCGAGGACGCGGACGAAAGAGACCCGGCGGCTCCGGCACCCGCCCCGACCGCGCCGAGCAGCCCGCCGCCCTCGCCGAGCACGTCCCCGTCGTCCTCGCCCTCGGCGCCCGCCACCGCCGACGCCCTCCCGGAGGGCTACCGCGTGTACCGCTCCCCCGAGGGTTTCTCGGTCGCGCTCCCCAAGGGGTGGAAGCCGCTGGAGACCGCGCGCGACGACCGGGCGTACCGCGTCACCTTCGGGGCGCCCGGTGATCCGCGCACCCTCGCGGTGACCTACAGCGAGAAGGCCGGGCCGGACCCGGTGGCCGTCTGGCGCGAGGACGTCGAGCCCGGTCTGAAGAAGACCGAGGGTTTCCGGCGCCTCGGCGACATCAAGGCGGTGACCTACCAGGGCTACAAGGCCGCCGACATGGAGTGGCTGATGGACGTCGACGGCGCGCAGGTGCGCACGTTCGGCCGCGGTCTCCTCCTCGGCGGGCACCGCAGTTTCTCGCTGCGCTGGACGACACCCGCCGCGGACTGGGACAAGAAGGCCGACCGTGAGGCCCTGGACACCTTCCTGCGGACGTTCCGGCCGGGTTCAGCCGCCTGAGCGGGCCGGTCCGCGCGGGGCGCGCATCCGGTGCAGCGAGCCGCCGTGCAGCGGCTCGGTGTCCCAGCGGGCGTCGAAGGTCCGGTCGGCCAGGGAACAGGTCACCCGCAGGCGGTGCGGGGTCTCGAGGAACACGATGTGCGCCGTGAGCGTGTCGCCGTCGGTCCAGCCGCCACTGACCGCGGTGGGCAACGGCACGTCGCTCACCTGCCAGCCGCCGGAGCCGAGGGACAGTTCCAGCCGCCGCCCGTCCGGCTCCTCGACGAGTGCGAGCGTCCAGCCGTCGGCGCTCCCGGTGACGACGGCGCCGGTCAGTCCCCGCGGGCCGGCGCCGGCGCCGCCGGACGGGGTGAACCCGGCGCCCGACCACTGCCCCGGGTCCGGTGGCGCGGGCGTGCCGGGGGCCGGCGGCAGCGCCAGGTGCGCCAGCCGGCGGGCGAGGGCCGCGTCGGCCTCCTCGCGCCCGGTCAGCGGTCCGGGCCGGAACGCGGGCAGCAGCTGCTCCCAGCAGAGGGTGAGCACGGCCTGCATGTCGTTCGTCGCCGCCGTCATGGCGATCACGGCGTCGTACTCGGGCAGGACGACGCAGAACTGCCCGTAGGCACCGTCGCCGCGGTAACCGTGCCGGGAGCGCCAGAACTGGAAGCAGTAGCCGCGTTCCCAGTCCGTGGGGCCTGTCCCGGCCGTCGCCGCAGACGTCGCGATGTGCTCGCGGGTCGCCTCGGCGACCCACTCCGGCGACAGCAGCCGTTTGCCCTCCCACACGCCCTCGTCCAGGTACAGCTGCCCCAGCCGGGCGATCGCGTCGGTGGTGGCGTGCAGTCCGCTGAAGCCGAGTTCACGGCCGGACCGGTCGGTCATCCACGCGAACTCTCCGATGCCGAGCGGGTCGAGCAGACGCGGCCGCAGATAGTCGGTGAGCGGGACGCCGGTGACGCGTCGCACGATCGCGGCGAGCGCGTAGGTGGCCGGCTGGTTGTACGCGAACACCGTTCCCGGTTCGCGGTCCGGTGGCAGCAGCAGGAAGCCCCGGACCAGGTCGCCGGGGTCGAGCGCGTGCGCCCGTTCGAACGTCTCCTGCTCGTGCCCGCTCGCCATCGCGGCCACGTCCCGTACCCGTACGGCTCGGCTGCGCGGGTCGGTGATGTCCGCGTCGAGCTCCGGGAAGTACGAGAGCACCGTGTCGTCCAGGCCGATCAGTCCCTCGTCCACGGCGAACCCGGCGGCCGTGGAGGTGAAGCTCTTGCTGAGCGAGTAGAGCAGGTGCGGCCGGTCGGGGGCGTACGGCGCCCACCAGCCGGACGCCACGAGGCTGCCGTGGCGCAGGATCATCAGGCTGTGCGGCTCGATGCTCCCGGCCGCCTCGACAGCGTCGAGGAAGGCCGTGACGCCCAAGGCGTCGACTCCCTGGGCGGACGGGGTGCTCGAGGGCAGCGGGCGCGCGTTCATACCCGCATCCTCCCCCGGACGGCGGCCGGTGATCGACGGCTTTTTCCGGTCGGGAACAGTCCGTTTCCTCTCCCCGAAGTCCGGGGACCCGGGCCCCATGGTGCAAATCGGGTACACGATGATGACCGAACAGGCAGGCCCTCGGGACCTGGTCGACCACGTGGTGCGGGCCGAGGAGGCGGGCTTCGACTTCTCGGTGACCTCGGACCACTACTTCCCTTGGCTGCGCGCGCAGGGCCACGCGCCGTACGCGTGGAGCGTGCTCGGCGCCGCCGCGCAGGCCACGTCGCGCATTCCGCTGATGACGTACGTGACGTGTCCGACGTTCCGCTACCACCCGGCGGTGGTGGCGCAGAAGGCCGCCACGATGCAGCTGCTGTCCGAGGGGCGTTTCCGGCTGGGGCTGGGCTCGGGCGAGAACCTCAACGAGCATGTGGTGGGCGGCGGCTGGCCCTCCGTGGACGTGCGGCACGAGATGTTCGAGGAGGCCGTGGAGATCATCCGCGCGCTCTTCGAGGGCGGGCATGTGACGCGGCACGGCACGCACTACGACGTGGACTCGGCCCGGCTGTGGGACCTGCCCGACGAGCCGCCGCCGATCGGCATCGCCGTCTCCGGCGAGCGGTCCTGCCGCCTCGCGGGCCGGCTGGGCGACCTCGTGATCGCCACCGAGCCCAAGCCGGGCCTGCTGGAGTCGTTCGACCGCAACGGCGGCGAGGGCAAGCCGCGCGTCGGTCAGCTTCCGGTCTGCCACGATCCCGACCGGGAGACGGCGCTGAAGCGCGCACACGCCCAGTTCCGCTGGTTCGGCAACGGCTGGAAGGTGAACTCCGAACTGCCCCACCCGGACTCCTTCGAGTCGGCGACCCAGTTCGTGACCCCCGACGACGTCGCCTCCTCGATCCCCTGCGGCGACGACCCGGACGACTTCGTCGAGGCCGTCCGTCCCTACGTCGAGGCCGGGTTCACCGAGGTCGCCCTGGTGCAGATCGGCGGGGACTCCCAGCCGGCGTACCTGGACTGGTCGGAGAAGACCCTCCTGCCCGCGCTGCGCAACGCCTTCGCCTGACGGCCGCGCGGGGCCCCGCCCGCTGTGCCGCGCGGGTCTGCCGGGGCTGCCGGGGCTGCTGGGGCTGCTGGGGCTGCCGCGGGGCGCGTATAGGCTTCCGTTCCGCACTTCTGCGGTGCCCGATCCTGCGTCCAGCAGCCTGTAGAGGAGAGTCTTCAGTGACCCTGGCGATCGACCTGCCCGAGACGGCCATCGAGACGTCCGCGGAGACGTCCCCCGCCCCGTTGTCCGACCTCGTGGCCCGGGACGCCCGCGAGTTCGGGGTCTACGCGCGGACCGGCGGGTGGGCCTTCGGCCTGATGGTGGCGCGCAGCGTCCGGCCGGGCGGGCAGGCCGCGGGCGAGACGCCCAAGGTGCCGGCGAAGGAGTTCGCCGAACTGGCCGGCTGCTCCCCCGAGCGGGTCATGCGCTACTACAAGGCCTGGGACCGGGCCGCCGACGACGGTCTCGTCCCGCACTTCGAGGAGCTGGCCCCGGGCCAGGAGGTCGAGCTGCCGGACGCCGAGGTGTGGCTGACCTACTACGTCTCCCGCTCCAGCGGCGCCTCCGAGCGCGGCACCGCGATCGCGCAGGCCGCCGAGGCCGAGGGCATCCGCCCGACGAAGGCGCTGGAGGTCGCGGAGAACCCCACCGCCCTGCGCGCCGCGATCCTCGCCGATCCCTCGACGGCCCGCGCGGCCCGCGCCGCCCTCCTGGACCGCGTCAAGGAGGACCCGGAGCTCCAGATCGAGCTGGCCCGCGACGTCGTGCGCACCGACGACCTCAAAAAGGCCGTCGCCACCGAGAGCCGCTCCGCCGACCGCATCGGGTACGTGCGCCAGATCGCCGAGTCGGGCCTGATCAAGACGCCCGCCGGGCAGACCGTCGACGCTCCCGTCGAGCTGCGCCAGGAGGCGGAGCGCCACCTCTCGCTGCTCGACGAGCTCGACGACGACGAGGACTGCGGCGAGTGGGCGAGCGACGCCTACGACACGATGAAGACCCTGGTCGTGGAGACCGTCGAGGCCGACCCCGAGCTGCGCGTCCAGGAGCGGCGCACGAAGTTCTACAGCAGCCTTCAGCGGGTGACGAAGGTCTTCGAGGAGCTCACCTTCGACGATGTCGACGCGCAGGAGTTCTACGAGGACGACATGGTGCAGCAACTGGAGGAGCTCCAGCAGGCGATCGCCGGCTGCATCACGGTGCTGCGCGGTGCGCGGGGCGGTGCGCCCGAGGCCGGGTAGTCCGGCTCAGTTCGTGGTGTAGCGGCGCCGGGTCCACAGGGGCAGCAGGAACCAGCACAGCCCGTACCACGAGACCACGCCCGCGACGAGCCAGGGCACGAACGCGTCGTGGGTGGCCACCCGCAGGATCAGCAGCAGCGAGGAGGTCATGGTGGCGAGCAGCAGGAGCAGACCGACGAAGGTCAGCCTGGACGCCACCATGACCGCCTGCGGCTTCACCCGCCGTCCGGAGACCAGGCGGTGCAGGGACACGGGGCCTATGAGGGCTCCGGTCGCGCAGGCGCCCAGGACCACGGTCACGATGTAGATGACCTGGTCGATGTCCTGAAGGTCCGCGTAGCGCGGGGTGAACACGACGGTCAGCAGGAAGCCGAAGAGGATCTGCACACCCGTCTGCGCGACCCGGATCTCCTGGATGAGCTCCCCCCACATCCGGTCGGCTCTCTCCTCCTCGGTCTCGTTCCGCCCCGTGCGCCGCTCGGCGCTCGTCGCCGTGTCCGTCACCTTTACCGTCCTCCCGGTCCGAGTGGTCCTTCGACCCCCTCCTCACCGCGAGTACCCCGTGAGCGGCGGTTTTTGCCGGTCGGCGCCGGGTTCGTCTACCAGCGGCCCTCGACCTGCTCCTTGATGCGCCGGTCGTAGAGGTCGCGGACGGCCGCGAGGGTCTCCTGCGACAGCTCCGGGAGCCTGGCGGCGGCCGCGTTGGCGCGGGCCTGCTCGGGCGAGCGGGCGCCCGGGATCACGGTGGTCACGCCGGGCTGCTGGATGATCCAGCGCAGCGCCAGCTGGGCGGGGGTGTACCCCTCGGGCGCGAGGGCGGCGAACTCGACGGCGGCCTCGACGCCGGTGGTGTAGTCGACGCCGGAGAACGTCTCGCCCTGGTCGAAGGACTCGCCGTGCCGGTTGTAGGTGCGGTGGTCGTTCTCCGGGAAGACGGTGTCCTTGGTGTACTTGCCGGAGAGCAGGCCGGAGGCGAGCGGGACGCGCGCGATGATGCCGACGCCTGCCGCGCGGGCCGCCGGGAGCACTTCGTGCAGGGGCTTGAGCCGGAACGGGTTGAGGATGATCTGCACGCTGGCCACGCCCGGCCGGGCGATCGCGGTGAGGGCCTCGGCGGAGGTCTCCACGCTGACGCCGTAGTGCGCGATGCGCTCCTCCTCGACGAGGGTGTCGAGGGCGTCGAAGACCTCGTCGCGGGAGTAGACGGGGGTGGGCGGGCAGTGCAGCTGCACCAGGTCGATGCGGTCGACGCCGAGGTTGCGGCGGGAGCGGTCGTTCCAGGCGCGGAAGTTGTCCAGGACGTAGTTCTCGGGGACCTGGTCGACGCGGCGGCCCATCTTGGTGGCGACCAGCACATGCAGGTCGGGCCGGCCGCTCAGGAAAGCGGCGATGGTCTGCTCGCTGCGTCCGTCGCCGTAGACGTCGGCGGTGTCGAAGAAGGTCACTCCCGACTCGGCCGCCGCCTCCAGGACCGTGAGTGCCTCCTTGTCGTCCACGTCTCCCCAGTCGGCGCCCAGTTGCCAGGTGCCGAGACCGACGACGGATGCGTGCTGACCTGACCTGCCGAATTCGCGCTCGTCCATGGCATCAGTCTGTCATCCGCCGTGACGCGGTGCGGAACGGAGCGCTCCGAGCGGCCACCCGCACACCCGCACCTCGTCCGGCCGCGTGCCGGCGCGGGCGTCCGTGCCCCTGGGCCGTGTCCCTAGGCCGAGTCCAGGTGGGCCTGCACCGCCGGCCCGTACCGGTCGACGATGTGCTCGACCGGCGTCTCGCGCAGCTCGCTCCCGCGGGCGATGCCGTACATGACGCCGAGCCCGAGCACCGCGGCGACGGCGAGTTCGGCGCGCAGCCCCGGGTCGGGGCCGGTGAGGCGGGCGGCCAGCCGTGCGGTGACCTGGGTGCGGAAGTTGGCGCGCAGGACGTCACCGTGGTCGCCGTGCAGGGGCGCGAAGGCGATGCGCAGCAGCGGGTCGGCTCCGCGCTCGCGCTGGCTGACCACGACGTGCCGGACCATGTGCCGGCCCAACTCCTCCGGCGGGGCGTCCAGCAGGGCGTCGGCGTCCTCCTCGAAGGACATCACCCGGGCGAACAGGGCGTCCTTGTTTCCGAAGTACTTCAGGACCAGCGGGGCGCTCACCCCGGCGCGTTCCGCGACGGCCTTGAGCGTGATGTCGGCGTGCGCGTGGCGGGCGAGGAGGTACCGGGCGGCGCGCAGGATCGCCGCTCTGGTCGCCTCGGCGTCACGCCGTGCGGGGGACGGCGGGCCGCCCGCGGCGGAGTCGGGTGGGGTGCTCATGGCGGAGGAGTCGGGTGGGGTGCTCACGGCACTCATGCTCCCTCGAGTGCCCCGTCGCTCACGGAGCGGGTACGCCCGGGGGCGCGCCGTGTGCCGTCCGGTCCGGGGTCGCCGGGGATGGTGAGCGCCACCGCGCACGCGGCGAGGGCCACCGCGCCGGCGGTGGCGAAGGCCAGCAGATATCCGTGCAGGGTCGGCACCGGGGCTCCGCCGACGAGGCTGGTGTGGTGCACGAGGACGGCGGCGACGACGGCGCTGGAGGTGGCCTGGCCGATGGTGCGCATCAGTACGTTGACGCCGTTCGCCGAGGCGGTCTGGCCGGGCGGGACGGCGCGCAGGATCAACGACGGCAGCGCGGAGTAGGCGAGGGTGGTGCCGGTGGCGACGACCGTGGCCCCCGCCATGATCATCCACAGTTCGTGGCTGTCGACGACGCGTAGGGCGTACCCGGAGGCGATGACGGCGGCGCCCAGGGCGAGGGTGATCCGCGGCCCGCGCGCCTCGGAGATGCGTGCGGAGAGCGGCGAGAACAGCAGCATGGTGATGCCGCCGGGGAGCAGGCACAGGCCCGTCTGGACGATGGACAGGCCGAGGCCGTACCCGCTCGCCACGGGCGCCTGCACCAGCTGGGCGGTGACCAGGGAGTTGGCGTAGAAGGCGAAGCCCGTCAGGAGCGCCGCGAGGTGGGACAGGCCGACCCTCGGCCGGGACACCAGCCGCAGGTCCACCAGGGGCTGTTCGGCGCGCAACTGGTGCCACCACCACAGGCCGAGGACGAGCGCGGCGGCGAGGAAGAGGCCCGTGATCCGGGCGCTCCCCCAGCCCCACTGGCCGCCCTGCGACACGGCGAGGAGCAGGCTGATCAGCCCCGCGGCGAGCCCGAGCGCCCCCGTCACGTCGAACCTGCCGGGCTCGCGCACGGGCGATTCCGGCACCGCCCACCGGATGAGCGCGACACCGGTCGCGCCCAGCGCGGCGGTCACCCAGAACATCACGTGCCAGTTCGCGTACTGCACGACCACGGCTGCCGCCGGCAGTCCGAGCGCGGCGCCGATGCCGACGGTGGAGCTCATCAGCGCCACGGCGGATCCCCGGCGCTGCGGCGGCAGTTCGTCGCGCAGGATGCTGATGGACAGCGGGACGACGGAGGACGCGGCGCCCTGGAGTGCGCGGGCCGCGATGAGCACGCCGATGTCGGAGGTCAGGGCGCAGATCACCGAGCCGGCGGCCATCAGGGCGAACGAGAGGAGCAGCACCCGCCGCTTGCCGTACATGTCCCCGGCGCGGCCGAGGACGGGGGTGAGGACCGCGCCGGACAGCAGGGAGGCGGTCACCATCCAGGAGACGGCGCCCGCCGAGGCGCCGGTCAGCCGGGGCAGGTCGGGCAGCAGCGGGACGACGACGGTCTGCATGACCGCCATGAGAATGCCGCAGTAGGCCAGGACCGGGATGGTGAGCCGGGCCCGCAGGCCGCGGTCCGTCCCGTCCGGGGCGGGTATCGGAGCGGGCGACGCCATGGGCACTCCAGCGGCCTACGGGGTGAACAAAAAAGGGTGAATGGCAATTCACCGTAGCAGTGAATTGCCATTCACCCAAGGTTTCGCCGACCGTGCCCTGCCCCCTTCCGGGGCTACTTCTGTGTGGTCAGTGCCCTGACGTGGGCGCCGCGCGCCAGCTTCGGCCCCAGCCAGCGCTTGAGCCGGCGCAGGGCCTCCAGTCGTCCGGCCGCCCGGTCGAGCCGGTAGTACAGCTGGGGCGGCACATAGGGCAGCAGGGGTGAGTGGCGCTGCCCGAGGAGGGCGAACATCTGCTCCGGGGGGAGGTGGATGTAGCGGGTGAGGTTCTCGTACCACTGGGCGCTGTAGCGGGCTGCGCTCTGCCGGGACAGCAGGGCCGCCTTGCGCTCCTGCTCGTAGCGGGCGAGGGCCCGCGGAAGGTCCGCGCTCTCGCGCAGGGCGTCGGCGAGGGCGATGGCGTCCTCCAGGGCGAGGGTGGTACCGGCGCCGATCGAGTAGTGCGTGGTGTGGGCGGCGTCGCCGAGGAGGACGAGATTGCCGTGGAACCAGGTGCGGTTGGTGAGGGTGCGGAAGGTCAGCCACTGGGTGCTGCCGTCGGCGGCGGCGCGGCCGATCAGCGCGTGGCCGTCGAGGATGTGCGCGAACAGCTTCTCCAGGCGGGCCAGCCGGTCGCCCTCGCTCGCGCGGTCGAGACCGAGCCCGGTCAGGGTCTCGGGTGCGCACTCGATGACGCAGGTGCTCTGCTCGGAGCTGAAGGGGTAGCCGTAGCACCAGATCCAGCCGTGCTCGGTCTCCACGAACGCGAAGGTGAAGGAGTCGAAGACCTTGGTGGTGCCGAGCCAGATGTAGGAGTTGCGTCCCGGCGTGAGTGCGGCGCCGAACTCGTCCGCGTGGTGCGTGCGCAGGACGCTGTGGACGCCGTCGCCGGCGACGACGAGATCGGCGTCCGGGGGGTCGTCGGCGGTGATGTCGCTCTCGAACTCCAGCCGTACGCCGAGTGCGCGGGCGCGGGCGGCGAGGATCTCCAGCAGCTTGTGACGGCCGATGCCGTGTCCCTCGTCGCCGGGCTGACGGGTCGCCAGATCCCCCACGTGGGCGACGCCCTGCGTCCAGCGGACGGAGGCCTCCTCGATCGCGCGCGCCGACTCGGGGTCGCAGACCCGGAGTCGGTCGAGGAGCCCCTGCCAGTACGTGACGCCCCAGCCGTAGGTCGAGCCCTCGGGGTTGCGCTCGTGGACGGTGATGTCGTGGGACGGGTTCTGCCGTTTGAGCAGGATCGAGAGATACAGGCCGGCGGGCCCGCCGCCGACACAGGCGACCTTCACGCACACTCCCAGGAGTCACCAGACGTGTTTGATTGACGACGCAGGGTAGCAGGGCGCGGCGGGCGCCAGGAGCCGCCCCACCTGCCCGATCGCGCCACTTTCCGCACGTGGGCCACACCACCACCGGCCGGGCGGTGCGCGAAAGATCACCGGAAGCGGTGCACGCACGGAAAGGAATTGCCCCTTCCGCACGGTGCGAGCACCCGAAAGCGACAAGATCATCTTCGTTCAAGACTGCACGACATGTAAGTGAATGTCCGGATCGCAGCCAACCCGGTGCGAGGGATTTCTCCCTTTCTCGTGCAGGTCGATAGGCATACGGGGTCGTCAACCCAACACACCCCAGGAGGTCCCGTATGCCGGAACTCAGCCGTCGTCGCGCGCTCACCGCGGCGGCCGCCGTCGCCGGAGCCCCGCTGGTCGCCGCCCCCGCCGCCCGGGCCGCCGACCACCACCACGACTCCCCCGCCTCCCCCGACTCCTTCGACGAGGTCTACCGGGGCCGCCGGATACAGGGCCGGTCCGCCGCCGGGGGCGGTCATCACCACGGCGGCGGCTACGCCGTGTACGTCGACGGGGTCGAACTGCACGTGATGCGCAACGCCGACGGCACCTGGATCAGCGTGGTGAGCCACTACGACCCGGTACCCACGCCGCGGGCCGCGGCCCGGGCCGCGGTCGACGAGCTCCAGGGCGCCCGGCTCGTGCCGTTCCCCGCCGGCTGACCGGCGCCGGCCGGACGACCCGCCCTCACCTCCCGCGCACACCAGGAGCACCACACATGACCGTCCGCAAGAACCAGGCGTCCCTGACCTCCGACGAGAAGCGCCGGTTCGTCGCCGCCGTCCTCGAACTCAAGCGCAGCGGCCGCTACGACGCCTTCGTCACCACCCACAACGGGTTCATCCTCGGTGACACCGACAACGGCGAGCGCACCGGCCACCGTTCTCCGTCCTTCCTGCCGTGGCACCGCAGATTCCTGCTCGAGTTCGAGCGGGCCCTGCAGTCGGTGGACGCCTCGGTGGCACTGCCGTACTGGGACTGGTCCGCCGACCGTTCGCCGCGCTCCTCCCTGTGGGCGCCGGACTTCCTCGGCGGCACGGGGCGCAGCCGCGACGGCCAGGTCATGGACGGACCGTTCGCCGCGTCGGCTGGCGACTGGGCGATCGGCGTCCGGGTGGACGGCCGCACCTACCTGCGGCGCGCGCTCGGCGCGGGCGTCCGTGAACTGCCCACCCGGGCCGAGGTCGAGTCGGTGCTGGCGATGACGGCCTACGACATGGCTCCGTGGAACAGCGCCTCCGACGGCTTCCGCAATCATCTGGAGGGCTGGCGCGGGGTGAATCTGCACAACCGGGTCCATGTCTGGGTCGGCGGACAGATGGCGACCGGGGTCTCCCCCAACGACCCGGTGTTCTGGCTGCATCACGCTTACATCGACAAGCTGTGGGCCCAGTGGCAGCGCCGGCACCCGGGCTCCGGATACCTGCCGGGCGGCGGAACGCCGGACGTCGTCGACCTCCACGAGACGATGAAGCCCTGGAACGACACCACCCCGGCGGACCTTCTCGATCACACCCCGCACTACACCTTCGACACCGACTGATCCCCGTCCGCCGGTTTGCCGCGCAGGTCACGGGTACCCGCGACGGACAAGAGCGACGAGACGCTTCACGAGAACGAAGGAGGAGACGTTCGTGTCGCAGGTCGAGGAATCCATCGAGGTCGGCGTGCCCGTGCACACCGCCTACAACCAGTGGACCCAGTTCGAGACGTTCCCCGAGTTCATGAGCGGGGTGGACCGCATCGAGCAGCGCACCGACACGCTCACCCACTGGGTGACCAGTGTGAACGGCGTGCACCGGGAGTTCGACGCGGAGATCACGGAGCAGATCCCGGACGAACGGGTCGCCTGGACCACGATCTCCGGCGAGGCCAAGCAGGCCGGCGTGGTGACCTTCCACCGGCTCGACAACAGTCACACCAAGGTGATGCTCCAACTGGAATTCCAGCCGGAGGGGCTGGCCGAGACCGTCGGCGACAAGCTGGGCTTCGTGAAGCGCCAGACCAAGGGTGACCTGGAGCGCTTCAAGGAGTTCATCGAGAACCGCGGGCTCGAGACCGGAGGCTGGCGCGGCGCGGTGGTGTGACCGGCGCGCCACGGATCAGCTCTCGGCGGCGTCCGCCGTACGGCACTCCGGGTGCCCCCAGCCCTGCGCGTTCTTGGCGATCTGCTCGCCGGCGGCGTACGGGCGGCCGCACACACAGCGGCCGGCGAACTTGGCCTTGATCGTGCGGGACGCCGCACCACCGCTCCGCCGGGGAGATCTGCTCCCGGCGGAGCGGTCCGGTTTCGCCCCGGACCTCGCCTTCGGGGTGTCCGGCGAGGCCGGCGGCTCCGGGGAACCCCGGTCGCTGCCGGCCGGCTGCTGGACGATCGCCGCCTGGCTGGCGGCGCGGTCGGCGAAGTCGTTGAGCGGGTCGCCGTCGACCTGGTGGGCGGGCACGTAGCGGAAGTCCACCGAGCGGCCGTCGAGCAGTTCGTCGATACGGACGACCAGCTCCTGATTGGCCACCGGCTTGCCCGCGGACGTCTTCCAGCCGTTGCGCTTCCAGCCCGGCAGCCAGGTGGTGACGGCCTTCATGGCGTACTGCGAGTCCATCCGGACCTCGAGCGGCACATCCGGGTCGGTCGACGCCAGCAGGCGTTCCAGCGCGGTGAGTTCGGCGATGTTGTTGGTCGCCTTCCCGAGCGGCCCCGCCTCCCAGCGGGCCGGTGTCTGCGCGTCGTCCGCGACCACCCACGCCCAGCCCGCCGGTCCCGGATTCCCCTTCGAGGCCCCGTCGCACGCGGCCACCACTCGTTCACGCATGCGCACGATCATGCCACGCCCCGCGGGGCGCTCCACCGGGCGGCTAGGAGACGTCCTTCGTCTGCGGCATGTCCCCCGTCGTGGTGGTGACGTCGATGAGTGAGAGGTTCGCGCCCTGCGGGTCGCTGATCGCGGCGAACCGTCCGAACGGTGTGTCCATCGGGCCGAACCGCAGGACGCCACCGAGCTTGGTGGCCCTGGCCACGGCCTCGTCGCAGTTGTCGACCGTGAAGTACACGTTGATGTACGACGGGACCTCGGGCGGGAACTCCTCCGTCATCCTCATGCGGCCGAGGACCATCTCGCCGTCGACCTCGAACACCCGGAAGTCGACCGCGTCGTCCTGGAGCTGCTTCGCCTTGTACGGGAACACGGCCGGGAAGAACGCGTCCGTCTTCTCCGGTTCGCGGGTGAAGACCTCGGCCCAGCAGTAGGCGCCCGGCTGCTCCGGCGGCGCCTCGAACCCCTCGTGGACACCCGCCTGCCACACGCCGAACACGGCGCCGCTGGGCTCGCGGGCCAGGCACATCGTGCCGAACTCGCCGACCTGCATCGGCTCCATCAGCACCTCACCGCCGTTCTCCCGGATCTTGGCGGCGGTCGCGGCGGCGTCCGGGGAGGCGAAGTACAGACACCACTGCGACTGCCCCTCCTGGCCGGGCATCGGCGGGACGACGGCGGCGACCGCCTTGCCGTTCGCGTAGGCCTGTGTGTAGTTGCCGTACTCGGACGACGACTCGCCGAACGTCCAGCCCAGGACCTCGGCGTAGAACGTCTTGGCGCCCTCCACGTCGCTGAACATCGCGTCGGCCCAGCAGGGGATTCCCAGTGCTCGTACGGCCATGACCTCAGCCCTCCGGTGAGATGTTTTGTCCGGTTGCTCACGCTAGTCACCCGGCCGTCGGCCCGCGCGCCGAGACACCCGGGCACCGTGAGTGACACACGAGCGCTCCGGCGCGCGGGAGCACGCGGCGGAAGCCGTCGCACTCACGAGACGCCCTCCGCCCGCTCCGGCAGGTTCGTACAGTCCCGGCATGTGATCAGGGAGATCCTGGCCGAGGCCCGTTAGCGCGCCCGCCCCTTTCACCGGGCGTCTACTCCCCCGCGTAGGCCTTCTTCAGGGCGGCGACGTCGAGCTTGCTCATGGCGTACATGGCCTTGGTGGTGCGGGTGGCCTTCTCGGGGTCGGGGTCGCTGATCATCTCGATCAGTCCGTCCGGGATGACCTGCCAGGACAGGCCGTACTTGTCCTTGAGCCAGCCGCACGGGCCGGGCTCGCCGCCGTTCTCGGTGAGCCTGGTCCAGTAGTAGTCGACCTCCTCCTGGTCCGCGCAGTAGATCTGGAAGGAGACCGCCTCGCTGAACGTGAACTGCGGGCCGCCGTTGATGCCGACGAACTTCTGCCCGTTGGCCGTGAACTCCACGGCCAGCACGGAGCCGGCCGGGCCCGGGCCGGCCTCGTTGTAGCGGCCGATGTTGCCGATGCTCGAGTTCTTGAAGACCGAGACGTAGTGGTGGGCGGCTTCCTCGGCCTGGCCGTCGAACCAGAGACACGTGGTGAATCCGTCGGTGGTCATCTTTACCTCCTGGGCGTGGGACGCGGTCATCAGTGTCGACTCCCGCTCGCCCCGGAACTCATCGCTCGGGCCGTGAGGTCATCCGGACGGCGTCGGCGAACCGTGCGAGCGGGCGGCCGCTCTGCCCACGGCGGATCTGCTGCGGGCAGAGGATCGGGGTGCGGGCGTCCACCGGGGTCAAGAGTGGAGTCGACGGCATCCACGCCACGACGAGGAGAACCGATGACGCCACTCACCACGCTCGCCCCCCGCGCCGAGGAGGGCGACACCGCACCGTCCCGGTTCGACGACCATCTCGCCGCCCAACTGCTCGGGCAGCGCATCGTGCTGCTGGGGACTCAGGTGGACGAGGTGTCCGCGAACCGGGTCTGCGCACAGCTGCTGATCCTGTCGGCGGAGGACCCGCGCACCGACATCGTCCTGTACATCAACAGCCCGGGCGGGTCGGTGCACGCGGGGCTGGCCATCTACGACACGATGCGGCTGATCCCCAACGACGTCTCGACGCTCGCCATGGGCTTCGCGGCCAGCATGGGCCAGTTCCTGCTGAGCGTCGGCGCGGCCGGCAAGCGGTTCGCGCTGCCGAACGCGCGCATCATGATGCACCAGCCGTCGGCCGGGATCGGCGGCACCACGGCGGACATCGAGATCCAGGCGGAGAACCTGGAGCACACCAAGCGGACCATCGAACGGATCACCGCCGAGCACACCGGGCAGTCCCCGGAGGCCATCTCGCGCGACGGCGACCGCGACCGCTGGTTCACGGCCGAGCAGGCCCGGGAGTACGGCATGGTGGACCGGGTCGTGGAGTCCCTCGCGGACGTCCGCCCGGCCGCGCAGAAGCGACGGATGGGGCTGTGACATGGGGACCTACACGATTCCGAACGTGGTCGAGCGGACCCCGCAGGGCGAGCGGTCCTACGACGTGTTCAGCCGGCTGCTGAACGAACGGATCATCTTCCTCGGCACCGAGATCGACGACGGCGTCGCGAACGTCGTGATCGCGCAGCTCCTGCATCTGGAGGCCGCGTCCCCGGAGAGCGAGATCTCGATCTACCTCAACTCCCCCGGCGGCTCGTTCACCTCGCTGATGGCGATCTACGACACGATGACGTTCGTCCAGGCGCCGATCTCGACCCTGTGTGTCGGACAGGCCGCGTCGACGGCGGCCGTGCTGCTCGCGGGCGGGGATCCCGGCCGCCGGCTCGTCCTGGAGCACGCGCGCGTGCTGCTCGGGCAACCGGCCAGCGGCGGCCGGCAGGGCACCGTCTCGGATCTCGCGCTCCAGGCCAAGGAGATGGTCCGTATCCGCTCTCAGGTGGAGGAGGTGCTGGCCCGCCACACGCGCCACGACATCGCGACCCTGCGTGCGGACATGGACCGCGACAAGGTGTTCACCGCGCAGGAGGCGGTGGCGTACGGCCTGGCCGACGAGGTGCTGAGCCGGCGTCCCGTGACGGTGTGAGACGCCGGCCCGCGGTCCGTCAGGCGGCCAGGCAGAGGCCGTCGTAGGACGACGGCACGGCCGTGCGGCCGCGGACGGGGTGGCGGCTGCTGAGCCTGACCAGCTCTCCCTGGGCCCGGGCCAGCAGATCGCCCAGGCTCAGGCCGAGGGCGTGGGCGGCGGCCGCGAGGACCTCCGAGGAGGCCTCCTTGCGGCCGCGCTCCACCTCGGAGAGGTAGGGCATGGAGATACGGGCCGCGTCGGCGACGTCCTTGAGCGTGCGTTCCTGCGCCCGGCGCTCACGGCGCAGGACGTCCCCGACCAGGTCGCGCCACAGGGGTTCGCGCGGCCGGGACCGGGGAGCGGGTGCCGGGGCGGCGGGGGAAGCGGTGGCCGGGGCGACGCCGGGGCGCTCGGCAGACGGGCGCAGCGGGATCACGCGGGCTCGGTTCGGCGCTTGGTTGCTCACCTTCCCAGCCTAGGAAACCGGGCCGCCACCGGAAGGGCCGGGCGTTGCGCCCTCGGTGGAATCGGGCGGAGTCCCGCGCTCCACCGTCCCGAAACCCTGGATGCATGGGTTCTCGGGATGCGGGTACCCGCATCCCGAGAGGGCTTGCACGCGCTCGCTCACGGACCGAACACACCAGACGTCGAACCGTGACTTTCCAGGGAGAGACAATGGGCAGCGCCGTGATCCGGTCAGAGGCCGGGGCCGTCGAGGACACCACCGTCACCAGCACGGACGGCGGACCCCTCCCCGGGATCGAGGCGCCCCGGAGCGTGGCTCCGCGCGACGCACGCGAGCTCTCCCGTCAGTTCTTCCAGCGGCTGACCGTGCTCGAAGAGGGCTCCCGGGAATTCCAGTACGCGCGCAACACCCTCATCGAGATGAACATGTCCCTGGTGCGGTTCGCCGCCGGCCGGTTCCGCGGCCGGGGGGACGACATGGAGGACATCGTCCAGACCGGGATGATCGGCCTGATCAAGGCCATCGACCGGTTCGAGATCTCGCGCGAGGTGGAGTTCACGTCGTTCGCGCTGCCGTACATCGTCGGTGAGATCAAGCGCTTCTTCCGGGACACGACCTGGGCGGTGCACGTCCCGCGGCGGCTTCAGGAGCTGCGCGTCGAGCTGGCCAAGGCCCGCGAGGAGCTCTCCAGCCGCCTGGACCGGGAGCCGACCGTGTCCGAGCTGGCCACCCTGATGAACCTCGCGGAGAGCCAGGTGGTCGAGGCGCAGATCGCCTCGAACGGCTACAACTCCTCCTCCCTCGACGCCGCGCTCACCGGCGACGGCCCGGAGCACGGCGAATCCGTCCTGGCGGACTTCATCGGCGTCGAGGAGTACGGGCTGCGGCTCGTCGAGGACTTCCACTCACTCGCCCCGCTGATGGCCGAGCTCAGCGAGCGCGACCGGCAGATCATCCACCTGCGGTTCGTGGAGGAGGCCACCCAGGCGGAGATCGGCGAGCGGCTCGGCTGCTCGCAGATGCACGTGTCGCGCCTGATCAAGCGGATCATCACGCGCTTGCGCCACGGGATGCTCGGCGAACTCGGCTGCGCCTGATCACCCGGGTCGGGCAGGAGGCCGAGCCCCCCGGCGGGGGCATGGTGCCCGCCGGGGCTACGACCCGAAGCTGAGCACGGCGCGCACGCGCTTGCCGACCGGCACCCGCTCGGCACTGACCTGCGCGGCCACCGCGTACACGATCTCCAGACCGTGCCGGCCGACCCGCTGGGGGTCCTTGGGGAACCGCATCGGCAGCGCGTCGCTGCTGTCGTAGACACAGACCGTGACCGAGGCGTCCGTACCCTCCAGCTCCAGGATGTACGGCCCGTTGCTGTGCCGGTCGGCGTTGGTGATCAGTTCACTCACCACCAGCATCACCTCACCGGTCACCCGGTCGCCGATCGTGGCGCACCACTCCGTCCTGAGCTGCTCGACGAAGTGCGCGGCGAAGGCCCTGGCCTCGGCTATGCAGCCGGGCTCACCGGTGTAGTGCGCCGCCCGCCGCAGCGGTTCCACGGGTACGTCGAAACCAGTAGGTATCACTGCCCCGTCCAGGTGCTCGATCATGCGTTTCTCTCTCGGAGGCCGGACTGGCCGGACGCTGCTGGCTGTGCCTTTGTCCTCGTACCCCGAGTTCCGCCACACAGTCCAGGTCAGTTTCGGCCCGGTCCGCGGGAGGGCCGGCGGGGCGTCTCACACGGCCCGTGAGCCGGCCGGGGAGCCGGGGGCGAGGGAGGCATCGCCGGAGCGAGCGGCCTGGGACGACCGACCCGCGCCGTCTGCCGGCGGCGCGGACCCCGCGAGCGAGGAGAGGGAGCTCGCGGAACCGCTCGTGACCGCGGACGGTGAGCCGGACTGCGGCTTCGCAGCCGAGGAGTCGGAGGACGGGGACACCGGCGGTGACGAGCCGGAGGACGACGAGCCGGAGGACGAGGTTCCGGAGGACGAGGTTCCGGAGGACGGGGGTGCGACTCCCGGCCTCTCGCCGCGGGACGACTGTGACGACGGCGGTTTCGACGAGGGTTCGTCCGAGGACGGTTCCTCCGACTTCGGCCCGTCCGACTTCGGTTCTTCCGAGGACGTCCCGGAGGAGGGCGGCGGGCAGCCCGGCGGCCGGTCGGCGGGGGGCGAGTCGCACGCCCGGGAGGTGCCCGGGCCGCGGCTCGTCGACGTGCTCGGCATACCCGGTGTGCTGACGGTGATGGTCGGAGTGAGCCTCGGCGGCGGACGGGTCGGCCGGTCCTGCTGGGGCCTGTCGCCCGGCCGACGGGCGAACCAGTGGTGGCCGTGTCCGGGGTCGTAGAGCACGAACACGTCGATCACCGTGACGGAGGGTTTGACGACGACGGTGGTCGCCGGGCTGTACGACGGCCAGGAGTGGCCGGTCCGCTTGAATCCCGTCGGCTGGGCGACCGGCGGGGTCAGCGGGTTCCCGCACGCGCAGCGCACCCTCGGGACACCGCGTCGGTCGACCAGGACGGCCGTGCCGGCCTGGAGGACGGCCTGATAGGAGGTGGCGGCGCCGTCGCGGTATCCGTGGTTCGTGACGCGGGTGTCCAGACGCAGCTGCACGGGGGTGAGGGAGCGCAGATGGGCCGGGACCCCGGAGGGGGCGACCCCGGCCACGGAGGCGAACGCCCTGTTCTTCGCGGGCTCCGCCCCGAGGGCCTTGATCTGCTGCTCCACGGCGCAGCCGGACACGTTGCGGGTACCGCCGTAGAGGCCCTTCTCCCCGCCGTCGACACCGGGGACGGTGCGGGTGGGCGGTGAGGAGCCGGCCGGGGCGACGGAGGCGGGCGGGAAGGAGTTCTCGGTGGTGGGGGGCTTCGTGTAGGGCTCGGGCCCCCGTTCGCCGGCCGGCTGCATGAAGACCTCGCCGACCTGGTCGGAGCCGCCGCCGTTCGACAGGGCGAGCACCAGGACCAGCGCCGTGGCGGCCACGACCGCGGTGGTGAGCAGTGCGATCCGGGGGCCGGACCGCCACCAGGGCCGGCGCGGTTCCCCGTCGCCGCCCTCCGGGGAGTCGGCGTCGGACGGTCCGTAGGGCGGGCCGGAAGGGGGCCGGGAGCCCGGGCCCGAAGGGGGCTGGGAAGGCGGACCCGAGGGCGGCTCCGGGGGCCGGCCCGACAGCGGGCCGGAGGGCGGTCCCGTGGGGCGGCCGGAGGACGGCGGTTCGACGCTCACGAGCACTCCCGACGTGGGCTTCTCGCAGCGCTCCGGCCGTCGGCCCCGAGGAGAGTCCACAGGACCGATCCATCCGTTATGCGCCGCTTTCTTCCACAACGCACCATTGTGTGCTCCAGGCGGTCGCGGCTCGCAAGCCGGGCGCGGACGGCCCTCCCGGCAGGCGCGCTCCCCCGGTGCTGCTTAGCGTGGCAGGGTGAGCGCGCACACCCCGCACGAGCAGGCAGTCTCCCGCCATGGCTGGGTGCGGGCGGCCGTCGTGGCACTGGCCGGGCTGATCGTGATGGGGGTGGTGGCGGCGCTGGGACTGTGGGCGGCCGGAGCCTCGGACCTGCCCGAGGGCGCCTACCCCCGGGTGATCGCGGCGACCGTCGTCACGAGCGTCGGCGGCACGGTCGAACTCTCCGGGAACGCCGGCGCACTCGCCGACACACAGGCCGGTCTGACGGTGATCCCGCTGTCCGTCACCCTCGCCGGGGCGCTCGTGCTGGGCGCCGGATTCCTGCGGCCGCTGCGGCACCGGGCGGTGGCGGGCGCCGCGGAGCTGGCCGGATGGGCGGTCAGGATCGCCGTGGTGTGGCTGCTCGGACTGCTCGGACTGGCCCTCGCCGCCCACCAGAGCTTCAAGATCTCCCTCGGCGACGACACGCTGAGCGACCTCGGCGAACTGTTCGGCGTCAGCCCCGAGGCCGGCTTCACCACGGACGTCCCCCTCACGCTTGTGGTCGGACTCGTGTGGCTGGCCGGCGTCCTGGTGCTGGCGCTGCTGGTCTCGCCCGGGGCTCCGTTGCCGGCCCGGCTGCTGCGCCTGCACGGGTCGGTACGGCCGGCCGCGTACGCGATGGTCCTGCTGCTGCTCGTCTGCGTCGCCCTGGGCGTCGTCGTCGCGCTGGTCGTCGCGGCGACCCGGGGACACGCCGCCGCGACCGCCGCCACGGCCCTGCTCGGGCTGCCCAATCTGGTGTGGCTGACGTTCACGATCGGTCTGGGCGCCACCTGGAACGGCCGGGTCGAGGGTCCGTTCGGGCTGCCCATGCCCCATGTGCTGGACGAGGTGCTGCGCGCCCCGGACGACACGCGGCTGAACCTCGCCACCCTCGCCGAGTACGACGGCCGCGTGTGGTGGCTGGTCGCCGTGGATGCCGTCCTGCTGCTGGGCGCCGCGTTCGTGATGACGGCCCACTCCCCCGCCCGGACGCCCGCCTGGCGGCACGCCGTGCACATGGCGGTGGCGCTGGTGCTCACGGTCCTGATGATCTGCCTGGTCGGCCGGGTCTCGGCGCACTACGGTCTGTCGGTGCTCGGCCTCGGCGACCTGGGCGGCGATCTGTCCGGGGAGCTGTTCCTGCGTCCCGAGCTGTGGTCGGCGCTGGGCTTCGCCGCGCTGTGGGGGCTGGTCACCGGATTCCTGGGCGGGCTTCTGGCGGTGCGGGCCCGCCGACGGCGCGCGCCGAAGGCCCGCTGACGGGGCGGCGTGCACGTCGCGGGCCGAGCGCCCCTTCGGGTGGCGGGCCCGGGACGCCCGCGCTGACGGAGGCGTCTGCCGTCGGCCGCGAAGCGGTCGCCCCGCGGACTCCCCTCGGCGACCCGGCTCGGATCAGCCGGGACGAAGCGTGCGGAAGACCGGACGCGCCCAGGGCGGGGGTTGCCGCGCCGGCCTCCCGGCCTGTTCCGTCGGCGGACCACCGGGCCCGCGTTCCCCCGCGGCGGACGACCGCAGGGCGGCGACGAAGGCGCCGCAGGTGGAATGGCGGGACTCGGGGCTCTTGGCGAGCGCGCGGGCGAACACCGTGTCGACGGACGCGGGAAGGGCAGGGCGGGCCGCCGTCAGCGGGGGCGGTTCGGCATTCTGGTGGGCCCAGAGCAGGGCCATGTCGTCGTCGCGCAGGAAGGGCGGGCGGCCCGCCAGGCACTCGTAGACCACGCAGGCCAGACCGTAGACGTCGCAGCGGCCGTCGACCGGCTGCCCGGAGATCTGCTCGGGGGCGACGTAGTCGAGGGTGCCGACGAACTGGCCGACCGTCGTGAAGCCGGTCAGGGACAGCGACTTCTTCGTCAGACCGAAGTCGGTGAGGTAGACGTGCTCGGGGTGGTCGCTGTCGGTGCCCCGGGCGACCAGGATGTTGCCGGGTTTGACGTCCCGGTGGACCAGCCCGTGGTCATGGGCGGCGTCCAGCGCGGAGGCGACCTGAGCGGCGATCCGGACGGCGGTCGCCGGGGGCAGCGGTCCCTCACGGTCGAGGAGGTGGCGCAGATCGCTCCCCTCCACGTACCGCATGGCGATGTACAGGACGCCGTCGGTCTCGTCCGCCTCGAAGACGGGCACGATGTGCGGGTGGTCGATGGCCGCGGCGACCCGTGACTCATGGGTGAAGCGCTTGCGGAACACGTCGTTGCGCACCAGTTCGGGAGCGAGCAGTTTGAGCGCGACCGTCCGGTCCAGTCGCAGGTCGTGGGCCCGGTAGACGACGGCCATGCCGCCGCGTCCGATCTCGTGCTCGATGCGGTAGCCGGCGATCCGCCGGCCGGTCAGTTCGGAGGGACGGCCGGAGAAGGGTGCCGACGCGCGGGCCATCAGGATCCCCGCCCGGGATCCACGACCCGGGTGGCGGTGTGGTCCTGGTCCCCGGCCGTGTCCGGCGCCCGGTCGGTCGCGTACGTGCTGAGGCGGCTGCCGTCGCCGTACACCCAGCTCTCGCGCGCCGGGTCGTACAGCCACACGTCCTCGCCGTCGACGACCACGCCGATCCGCAGGCCCTGGGTCCGGCGGCGGAAGGACTCGCCGTCGAGTCCGCCGTCGGCCAGTTCCCGCACCGCCTCCCGGTAGCGCGCGAGGGCGTCTTCGGCGCGGCCGAGGAGCGGGCGCGGATCGGCCGAGGCCGCGAGCGGGCCGTCGGAGTGGGGCGGGTCCTGCGGGACGGCGACCAGACGGCGTCCGTCGACCCAGGCGGACCAGCCGTTGGAGCACAGCACGTGCCCCCAGTCGCCGCGCCGCTCCATGAGCCGGACGGGCAGCAGCGGATCGAGGGGCACGGTGGGACGGGCCGGGTCGGGGGCGTCCCAGGCGGGCATGCCGTCCTGCGGGACGACGTGCGTGGGCCGGAATCCGGGAGTCGTCATGGGCCGCTCCTACTTCCGCATCACGGCGGGCTCGTGCCGGCGCAGCAGCCGGGAGACGAGGAATCCGAAGACCGCCGACAACACGACGAGCATCCCCACGTCGAGCAGCCACACCCCCACCGCGTGCTCGAACAGCGGATCCGAGGTGAGGTCCCCCGGCACGATCCTGGCGAGACCGATGGTGCCGGCCATCGCGCCGAGCGCCCACCGTGCGGGCACCAGCCACGACAGCTGCTCCAGGCCCGGCACGCCGTCCAGGGTCAGCAGCGCCCCGCAGAAGACCACTTGGACGATGGCGAGCAGCACCAGCAGCGGCATCGTCACCTCCTCCTTGCGGACCAGGGCGGAGACCAGCAGACCGAGCATCATCGCCGTGAAGGCCAGCAGGGCCACCGCGACGGCGATCTCGACGAGGGGCGGCATCAACACACCCTCGCCGTCCGGTGCGTTGAGATCGACGCCGAGCAGGGCGACGAGGGTCAGCACCACCGCCTGTACGACGGTCACGGTGCCGAGGACGACGACCTTGGACATCAGGTAGGCCGATCTGGACAGGCCGACGGCGCGTTCTCGCTGGTAGATCACGCGTTCCTTGACGAGCTCGCGCACGGCGTTGGCCGCGCCGGTGAGAACGCCGCCGACGCACAGGATGAGCAGCACGTTCATCGCGTGCTCCTGGTCGAGCGTGCCGCCGGCCAGGGCGCGGGCCATGGCGCCCATGACGAACGGCAGGGCGATCATGATGGCGAGGAAGGTGCGGTCTGCGGCGAGTGCGGCGGTGTAGCGGCGCACGAGGGTGCCGAGCTGGGCGCCCCTGCTGCGGGGCCGGGGCGGCGGCAGCATGATCACCGGCCCGGAACGGGGCAGTCGGGGCTGCTCACTGTCGTTGACGATGTACTGCCGCCGCAGCGGCGAGTCGCGGTACTGCGCCGCCCAGTCGCGCTCCTGATCGCGCTCGAAGGCCTCGAAGGCCTCGGGCCAGTGCTCGAAGCCGAAGAAGGCGAGGGCGTCCCCCGGCGGGCCGTAGTAGGCGACCCTGCCGCCCGGCGCGAGCACCAGCAGCCGGTCGCAGACGTCGAGGCTGAGGACGCTGTGCGTGACGACGATGACGGTACGGCCGTCGTCGGCGAGGCCGCGCAGCATGTGCATCACCGAGCGGTCCATGCCGGGGTCGAGTCCGGAGGTCGGCTCGTCGAGGAAGAGGAGCGACGGCTTGGTCAGCAGCTCCAGTGCCACGCTCACGCGCTTGCGCTGACCGCCGGAGAGGCTGTGCACGGGCTGGCCCGAGCGCTGCTCGAGCCCCAGCTCGCGGATGACCTCCTCGACCCGCTCGCGGCGCTCCGCCTTGGCGGTGTCCTGCGGGAAGCGCAGTTCGGCGGCGTAGACGAGGGCGCTGCGCACGGTCAGCTGGGCGTGCAGGATGTCGTCCTGCGGGACCAGTCCGATGCGCTGGCGCAGTTCGGCGTAGTCGCGGTAGAGGTCGCGGCCGTCGTACACGACCGTGCCGTGGCCCGCCGGGCGCTGGCCGGTGAGGGCGCCGAGCAGGGTGGACTTGCCTGCGCCGCTGGGTCCGACGACCGCCAGCAGGCACTTCTCCCCCACCGGGAAGGAGACGTGGTCGAGGAGCACCTTGCGGCCACGGTCTACGGTGACCGTGAGGTCCTGTACGTCGAGGGAGACCTCGCCGGTGTCGACGTACTCCTGGAGCAGGTCACCGACCAGGCAGAAGGCCGAGTGGCCGATGCCGACGACGTCACCTGGCCCGAGCGGGGCGCGGGTGACGGGCAGGCCGTTGAGGTACGTCCCGTTGTGGCTCCCGAGGTCGGCGATCTCGTGGCCTCCGCCGGGCAGCTCGCGCAGTTCCGCGTGCCGGCGCGAGACGACCAGGTCGTCGACGACGAGGTCGTTGTCGGCGGCGCGGCCGATGCGGACGGTGCGCGGGGGCAGCGCCCGGACGCTGGTGGGCCGGCGGAAGGTGCCGGTCACTGCGGGCCGGGAGACCGCGGAGGGGCGCTCGGCGAGGGGAGCCGGACGGCCGGACAGGACCAGGCAGGGGCCGTCGGCGGGGCTGCCGAGGCGGATCACGCTGCCGGGGCCGACGTCCCACTCCTGGACGCGTCGGCCGTCCGTGTAGGTCCCGTTGGTGCTCTGTTCGTCCTCGAGAATCCAGTGGTCGCCGTCGGGCCGCAGCACCGCGTGGTGCCAGGAGACGCGGGTGTCGTCGATGACGATGTCGCTGAGCGGGTCCCGTCCGATGCGGTAGTCATGGCCCGGGATCAGCACACCGCCACCCGTCTCGGTCTCCAGCACGAGTTCGGGCGCGGTCGAGGAGACCGGTCGCTCCACCATGTCTGAATTCTATCGATTTGCTCCTGGGTGCGCCCGACGGGCGGAGCGTCAGCCGACGGGGAGGACGAGTGCGGGGACGGTCCGCTGCATCCGCAGCGCGTCGACGGATTCGGCGAGCAGTTCGTACTCGGTGGTCTCGTCGCTGATCGCGATCCGCACCAGCCGCCCGCCGGCCAACTCGTCGGCCACCAGCTCCTGACGGCCCATGTCGGCACACCAGGCCCGCAGCAGTGCCGGCACGTCCGGCACGTTGTCGGCGACCGGAACCAGGGCGCCCGGCGGGATGTGCTCGCTCTCGGGCTGCGGATCGAGCCGTTCGGCCATCCAGGAGGCCCGGTCCCTCAGCCACCACAGGGCGAGCGCCAGCGTCGGCGCACGATAGGTGCCGAGCGGCACGCCGATGCGCCGGCCGTCGCAGACGCCGTACGCGGTGACATGGCACAGGAATTCGTCGTGCACGTCTCTCTCCCCCGGGTGCTCGCTTGCCGGTTGTGCCTCGCTTTCCGTGCGGCTCTGAGGGGTGAACTACCCCTGACGTTCGAGTATGTTCACTCTTGAAACACTGTCACCATGACTTTCCGGCCAGTCTCTTGGCATATTCCGTGCCCCTCATGGCCGAAATTCGGCGAGCGCCGGAGTGCGTCGTCATTACCCGACAGGCAATCGACCCGGACGGCGGGCGCGGGCAAGGTGGTCACACCGGATCGGCGAATGCCGGATTCCGCGTCCTGACCAGTGTCGACGACCTCATTGGAAGCCATTCCCCGTGTCCGCGAACACCGGGCGATACGAGGGACAGGAGAACGCCGTCGCCCGTCGGTTCGAGGCGTGGAACGCGCGTGGGCCCGAAGCTCTGGCCAAGGCTGTTACCGCCGCGTGGGCCGCCGGGGGCGTCTCCTCGGGCACAGCTCCGGCGCCGGTGGCCGGTCCGACGTCATGCCCCCGGACTCCGGACTCCCGGGGCGGATCACCTGCACCCGCGGATTCCTCGACCGGGCTGCCCGCAAGCGCCTGAAATGCGGTCGGCCGGCCGGCGATGAATTCCCTCGCTCGCGGTGGTCCGATCCCCGACGGATCACCGCGGGCCGAGGACATCATGAGTGCAACCGGAAACGGAACCGGAACAGTGAATACCGAATTCACGGGCGTCCTGCGCAAGAGCCCGGCGAAAGGCGGCTGGACCTATGCCCCGGGGAGGGCGCCCGCAGGCTTGCCGTCGACGCCGAGGTGCGCGAGGTGATCGGAAAACAGGAGGGCGATCCGGTGACCGTCCTCCTGACGGAACAACTCAGCCGTTGATCACCGCGTCGATCCGGTCCAGCTCCCCGGCCTCGAAGTCCAGGTTGGCGAGGGCGCCGACGCTGTCCTCGATCTGCCGGGCGCTGCTCGCGCCCACCAGCGCGGAGGTCACCCGCCCGCCGCGCAGCACCCAGGCCAGGGCGAGCTGGGCGAGGGACTGACCGCGGGACTTGGCGATGTCGTCGAGGGCGCGCAGCTTGCCCACGAGCTCCTCGGTCAGCGCGTCGGAGTTCAGGAACGGGCTGTCGCTCGCGGCCCGCGAGTCCTCCGGGATGCCGTCCAGGTAGCGGCCGGTCAGCAGACCCTGCTCCAGGGGCGAGAACACGATCGAGCCCACCTGGAGCTCGTCCAGGGCGTCGAGCAGGCCCTCGCTCTCGGGGCGGCGGTCCAGCATCGAGTACCGCGGCTGGTGGATGAGCAGCGGGGTGCCCAGCTCGCCGAGGATGCGGGCGGCCTCGCGGGTCTGCTCCGCCGAGTAGTTGGAGACACCGACGTAGAGCGCCTTGCCCTGCTGCACCGCGGTGTGCAGGGCGCCCATCGTCTCCTCGAGGGGAGTCTCCGGGTCGGGGCGGTGCGAGTAGAAGACGTCGACGTACTCCAGGCCCATCCGGCTCAGGCTCTGGTCGAGCGAGGACAGCAGGTACTTGCGAGAACCCCACTCCCCGTACGGGCCCGGCCACATCAGATAACCGGCCTTGGTGGAGATGACCAGCTCGTCGCGGTAGGGCGCGAAGTCCGCCTTCAGGGCCTCGCCCAGCGCCGACTCGGCGGCGCCGGGCGGCGGCCCGTAGTTGTTGGCCAGGTCGAAGTGGGTGACACCGAGGTCGAAGGCGCGGCGCAGGATCGCCCGCTGGGTCTCGACCGGGCGGTCCGGGCCGAAGTTGTGCCACAGTCCGAGCGACAGCGCGGGGAGCTTCAGGCCGCTGCGTCCGGTGCGCCGGTAGGGCATGTCCGCGTAGCGGTCGGGGTGTGCGGTGTACAACGCGACTCCAGGAAGGGTTGGCACGGAAGATCGGTCTCACAGACTGCTACCCACTCTCGCCGACCTGCGGATAGTGGTCCAACAGAAGAATCCGATGGAATTGTGCGGCTACGCTTCTCAATCATGGAACTGCGTCACCTCCAGCACTTCGTCGCGGTCGCCGAGGACCAGCACTTCACCCGGGCCGCCGAACGCCTGATGGTCTCCCAGTCGGGCCTGTCGGCGTCGATCAGGGCCCTGGAGCGGGAACTGCGCGCTCCGCTGTTCGTCCGGACCACCCGGCGGGTGACGCTCACCGAGGCGGGCCGGGCGCTGCTGGCCGAGGCGGAACGTATCCTCGCGCAGGTGCGTGCGGCCCACGAGGCGGTGGCCGCCGTCCAGGGAGTGGTGCGCGGCACGCTCTCCGTGGGCACCGAGCAGTGCATCGCCGGGGTGGATGTGGCGGGGCTGCTCGCGGCGTTCCGGCGGCGCCATCCGGATGTGGAGATCCGGCTGCGCCAGACCGGTTCCGGCGCCCTGGGCGAGGAGGTGGCGGCCGGCCGGCTCGACCTGGCCTTCGCCTACCGGACCCAGACGGACACCGACCAGCTCCGCTGCGCGCCGCTGGCCAGCGAGCCGATGTACGTGCTGTGCCATCCCGAGCACCGTCTCGCCGGGGTGTCGGCGGCGCTGACGCCGCAGGACGTCGCGGGCGAGGTGTTCGTCGACTTCCACCCCGACTGGGGGCCGCGCCGGGCCACCGACGTCGCGTTCGCCGAGGCGGGAGTACGGCGCACGGTCGCCCTGGAGGTCAACGACGTGCACAGCCTCCTGGACCTGGTGGCCGAGAACCTGGGCGTCGCCGTCGTACCGCGCCACTTCCGGCACAAGCGCGAGGCGCTCACCGCGCTGCCCCTCAAGGGAACGGGCGAGGCGGTGTACGAGACGGTCGCACTGCTGCCGCCCGCCCGGGCCACCAGCCCGGCCGCCCGGGCACTGATGGCGCTGCTCGAGACGGGGAGCGTCTGAGCCCCGGGTGCGCGATGGTGGACGCATGCATGCCAAGGACATCCTCATCGAGGGGTACAGCCGCATCCGGGAAGAGGTCCACGCCGCCGTCGAGGGCCTGGACCCCGACGCCCTGGCCGCCCGGCCCGCCGCCGCGTCCAACTCGATCGCCTGGCTCGTCTGGCACCTCACCCGCGTTCAGGACGACCATGTCGCCGACGCCTTCGGGCTCGACCAGGTGTGGCTGGCCCAGGACTGGGAGAAGCGGTTCGCTCTCGGCCTGCCGCGCCAGGACACCGGGTACGGGCACAGCGCCGCGCAGGTCGCGAAGGTGCAGGTCTCCGACGCCGATCTGCTGACCGGATACCACGACGCCGTGCACGCGCAGAGCCTGGCGGCGCTGCACGCGCTGACGGCAGCGGATCTGGAGCGTGTCGTGGACGAGCGCTGGGACCCGCCGGTCACCCTCGGCGTACGGCTGGTGAGCGTCCTGTCCGACGATCTCCAGCACGTCGGACAGGCCGCCTATGTCCGCGGGCTGCTTCAGAGCGCCGCGGCGTAGGCCGGCAGGACGACGTCCTCGATGAGGGCGTTGCGCTCGTCGAACGGCACGAACGCGCTCTTGAGGGCGTTCACCGTGACGGTGCGCAGGTCCTCGACGGTCCAGCCGGCCTCCTCGACCAGCAGCGACATCTCGCGGGTCATCGTGGTGCCGGAGACCAGCCGGTTGTCGGTGTTGAGGGTGACGCGGAAGCCGAGGTCCTTCAGCGCGGTGATGGGGTGCTCGGCGATCGAGGTGGCCGCGCCGGTCTGGAGGTTGGAGGTCGGGCACATCTCCAGGGCGATGCGGCGGTCGCGGACCCAGCCGGCGAGCCGGCCGAGCTTGCCGTCCACGATGTCGTCGGTGATGCGCACGCCGTGGCCGATGCGCTGGGCCCCGCAGACCTGGAGGGCCTGGTGGATGCTGGGCAGGCCATGGGCCTCGCCGGCGTGGATGGTGAAGGGGACATTCTCGCGGCGCAGGTGCTCGAAGGCGTCGAGGTGGTCGGCGGGCGGGAAGCCGTCCTCGGCGCCGGCGATGTCGAAGCCGACGACGCCCGCGTCCCGGAAGGCGACCGCGAGATCGGCGGCCTCGCGCACGCGGTCGAACATCCGCATGCCGCACAGCAGCGTGCCGACCCGGACCGGCGTCCCGGCCGCCGCCGCCTTCGCCATGCCGGCCGCGAGGCCCTCCTGGACGGTCTCCACGACCTCGGCGAGACTCAGCCCGCCGTTGACGTTCAGCTCGGGGGCGTAGCGGACCTCGCCGTAGACGACCCCGTCGGCCGCCAGGTCGAGGACGTACTCCTCCGCGGTGCGCAGCAGGCCCTCGCGGGTCTGCATCACGGCGAGGGTGTGCTCGAAGGTGGCTATGTAGCGCACCAGGTCACCGGAGTTGGCTGCCTCGAAGTACCAGGCGGCGAGCTCGTCGGGGTCGGCGGTCGGCAGCTTGTGGCCGACCGCGTCCGCGAGTTCGACGACGGTGGCGGGGCGCAGGCCGCCGTCGAGGTGGTCGTGCAGGACCGCCTTGGGGAGTCGGCGGAGCGTTTCGGTGTCGATGCGGGGCGCGGTCATCAGTCTGTGTTCCTCGGCAGGTGGTTCTCAGGTGGTGGCGGGCTGGAGCAGGTCCCAGCGGTTCCCGTACAGGTCCTGGAAGACGGCGACGGAGCCGTAGGCCTCGTGGCGGGGCTCCTCCAGGAAGGTCACGCCGGCGGCGAGCATGCGGGCATGGTCGCCGGCGAAGTCGTCGGTGTGCAGGAAGAACCCGACGCGGCCGCCGGTCTGGTCGCCGACGCGGGCGCGCTGGGCGTCGCCCTTGGCCCGGGCGAGCAGCAGCCCGGTGCCGTCCTGGCGGTCCCCGGGCCGCACGACGACCCAGCGGGCCCCGCCGGGACGGGGTTCGTCCTCGGCCAGCCGGAATCCGAGCGCCTCGGTGTAGAAGCGGATCGCCTCGTCGTAGTCGTCGACGACGAGCGTGACCAGGGCGATGCGACTCATCGTGGCCTTTCGGGGAGTGTGCGGGGGCTTTCGCGAGGTGCGATTGACGGGTGAGGTTATACGTAAAACGTCACCCACGCCAGTTGCCCTCGCGGGCGGGCGGCGGAAGCTCCGGGAGAGCGGCCGGACCCGCCCGGCTGTCGGGACACGCGGGAGGTCGTCCTCGTCGACGGCGAGGACCGGACGCACACCGGGGAGGAGGTAACGGAGGAGGCCGCCCGGGCGGTCCTGGCGAGCACCGGCCGGGACCCGGGGCGGGACAGCGCGTCGTACGCCCGTCTCAGGGTGCGGGCGGTCGCCGTGCGGGCGGTCGCCGTGCGGGCGGTCGCGGTGCCGGGCATGGCGGGGGGAGCACGAGTTGCCCGGGCGGCATTTGATGCAGGACGGGGCGTGGGCCGCGCAGGCGCCCTGCCCGCGCCCGGATCCCGCCGGCCGACGGATCCGGGGGCGGTGGCGGCATCCGGTCTTCGTGCCGCGCCGGCCTTGCCTGCCGGATCCGGCGGATCAGCTCTCCGGCGTCCCGCCCGTGGCGCGGTGCGCGGTGTTCAGGCGGTCCAGGTCCTCGACCGTGAGGCGCAGTGCGCCCGCCGCCACGTTCTCCGCGAGGTGGGCGGGGTCTCCCGTGCCGGGGATGGCCAGCACGTGCGGCCCCTGGGCGAGAGTCCAGGCGAGGCGGACAGCGGCGGGGGACGCGCCGTGGGCGTGGGCGACGGTGAGGAGCGCCTCGTCATGGGCGGTGGAGGCGCCCCGGGCCCCGCCGTCGCCTGCGATGGCGAAGAACGGCACGAAGGCCACGCCCTGCTCGCCGCAGACGCGCAGGAGTTCCTCGGTCGCCGGGGAGTGGTGCCCGAAGCCGTAGCGGTTCTGCACGCTGACGACGGGGGCGATGGCCTGTGCCTCGGCGAGATGACGGGGTTCGACGTCGGAGACGCCGAGGTGGCGGACCAGTCCGGCGGTGCGCAGTTCGGCGAGGGCGCCGAAGTGCTCGGCGATCGACTCCTGGCGCATCCGGCGCAGGTAGACCAGGTCGAGGTGGTCGCGGCCGAGCTGGCGCAGGTTCTCCTCCACGTGGCCCCGCAGGTCCTCGGGGCGGGCCGAGGTGCCCCACTCCCCCGACCAGTCGCGGAAGGGGCCGACCTTGGTGGCGATGAGCAGGTCGTCCGGGTACGGGGCCAGCGCGCTGTTGATCAGCTCGTTGGCGGAGCGGAGGGCGGAGAAGTAGAAGGCGGCGGTGTCGATGTGATTGACGCCGAGCTCGACCGCCCCGCGCAGGACGGCGATCGAACGGCCGCGCTCGCTCGGCGTACCGAGGTGGAAGGCCGCGCTGCCGGTCAGCCGCATCGCGCCGAAGCCGACGCGGCCGACCGTCAGGCCGCCGATGTCCCAGGTGCCCGCGGCGTTCGCGGTGATCGTTTCGCTGGTCATCCGTGCAGTCTCGCACGCATCGCGCACACCGCTACGGGCCGGCGGCGTGGACCCTCAACAGGCCGCGCTCTCCTCGCACTTGCGCAGCGCCTCCTGGACGTCGCGGCTCCAGCGCCTGGCTGTGCGGGGGGTGGCCGAGGACACGGTGTGCACGGCCGGCTCCCGGCGTTCGGGCAGCGGGCCGGACCTGGCACGCCGGCGCTCCTTCACGGGCGGGGCGCCATGGGCGACGACCTCCTCCACGATCTCGGCCAGATCGCCGTCGGGAAGGGGGAGTTCGAGGTCGTCGTCGACGAAGCCGACCACGGCCGGCACGTACTCCACCAGCGCCCGCAACGCCTCCGGCAGCCCTCTTCCGCCGCGGCGCAGGCCGCCGAGCACATGCAGCGCGGTGGCGATCTCCACTTCGGTGGCCTCCCGGCTCAGGGTGGCGGGGGTGATCTCCGTGTGGCGCAGCCACCAGTCGGCCTCCATGTCCTCGCCCATCGAGCGGTGGTGGAGGTAGAGGCAGTAGGAGGAGACGGTGTCGGAGGCCCCGGCGCCGTACTGCCACCAGAAGCGGGCGCTGTCCTCGCAGTCGGCCAGGTAGAGGAGGCTGCCGAGGATCCGGGCGCCGGAGGGCTCGGGCAGGGCGCTGCCGAGGAAGTTGCCGATGCCCTTGAGCGCCCCCGTGCGGGTCAGGAGCGCCTCGCACAGGGATGTCAGGTCCCGGGCCGCGGGGTGCGTCCTCGGCGTTCTGCGGGCCGCCGCGGCGCGCTGAGGGCACACCCGGGTCGCGGGTCCGTCGGGGCCGCCGGCCGCGACCCGGGCGGCGATCCGGGCCTCGGCTGCGTCGATGTCCGAGCGGCGGTAGGCGGCCGTGGGCACGAGGCGCGCCCCGGCCAGCAGGGTGTCGATGTCGCTCGCGGTGTCGAAGGTCATGACCGCTCCTCCTCCTCGGCGCACGCTGTGTAGATCTCCCGCAGACGGCGTTTGGCATAGCGCTCGGTGGACCGCACCCCGGCTTCGGTGATCCCCAGGTGGAACGCCACGTCGGCGGTGCTGTAGCCCTCGCAGTAGCGCAGTCTGATGACGTCCCGCTGGCGCTCGGGGAGAGCGGAGATCGCGCGGAACAGCCGCAGGTTCTGCTCGATCACCTCGAAGGCGTCCTCGGCGCCCTGGAGGGTGACCGTCTCGAAGACGGCCGTGTCCATCAGCGTGGCGCGCCGGCCGCGGGCCCGGGCGTGGTCGATGACACGGTTCTTCATCACCCGCCACGCGTAGGCGGCCGGGTTCTCGGCGCGCAGTATGCGCGGCCACTGCCGGGCGAGTTGGACGAACGCCTCGTCCACGGCCTCCTCGGCGTCGGCGCGCGAGCGCAGACAGCGTTCGGCCTCGCGGACATAGCGCGGCCGGTGCATCTGGTGGAAGGCGCTGAAGTCCAGGGGCAGTTTCTCCGGCGCCCGCGGGTTTCCCGCGGGGCGCAACTCCTCCTGGGTCACCGATCGCCCCCCGGGATCCGATGGTCCATCTCCCGGACGCCCACCCGCACGAGCGCGGCGACGAACCGGCGCGCGAGGGTGAGGACGCCGGGTCCGAAGACCCGGAGGGCGAGCACGGACAACGCCACGTCGCGGGCGAGCTGTTCGAACTGGTCGTTCACGGACCCTTCGGTCCTTCCGCTGGCGGTGCGGGGCCCATGGACCCCGGAAGGCATCGGTCACACCTTCTGCCCCCACGGCGTGCGGCGCCGCCGTTTCGTGCATGCCCGGTTCGAAAGGCCGCCGGAATTGGCCGTTTCGGACTACGGACCGTACCGTTCCGGACTAATACCCGTTCTCTGGTTGCCGCTTGGCGGGCTACTTCCGCCCACTCCCGTCCGCTCCCGTCCGTTTTCGCCCGCTGCGCCGACCGCTCGCATCCCGCGCCGCTCAGTGCAGCGGCTTCTCCAGGACCGCCTTGCGGTGGCTGAACGTCTCGATGGAGTAGCGCCCGTGGTAGCTGCCCATGCCGCTCTCGCCCACCCCGCCGAACGGCAGGTCGGAGACGGTGAGATGGGCGAGCGGGAGGCCGAACCCGAGGCCGCCGGAGGACGTCTGCGCGGCGATGCGGGCGCGGGTGCCGTCGGACTCGGTGAAGACGTACAAGGCGAGGGGCTTGTCCCGGTCGTTGATGAAGGCGATCGCCTCGTCCAGGCCGTCCACGGTGACGATCGGCAGGATCGGGCCGAAGATCTCCTCCCGCATGACGGGCGAGCCGGGGTCGACGTCGGCGAGCACGGTGGGCGCGAGGTACTTGTCCGTGCGGTCGGCGCCGCCGCCGACCACGATCCGGCCGGAGTCGAGCAGACCGGTGAGCCGGTCGAAGTGACGTTCGTTGACGATACGGCTGTAGGCGGCGGAGCTCTGCGGGTCGGTGCCGTAGAGCGTCTCGACCGCGTGGGCCAGCAGGGGTTCGAGGGCCGCGGCCGTCTCCGGGTCGGTGAGGACGTAGTCGGGGGCGACGCAGGTCTGGCCGGCGTTGAGGAACTTGCCGCGCGCCAACCGGTCCGCGACGACGGTGAGATCGGCGTCGCGGTCGACGAACGCCGGGGACTTGCCGCCGAGTTCGAGGGTGACGGGAGTGAGGTGCTCGGCGGCGGCGCGCAGGACGATGCGGCCGACGGCGCCGTTGCCGGTGTAGAAGATGTGGTCGAAGCGCTCGGCCAGCAGCGCGGTGGTCTCCGGCACCCCGCCCTCGACGACGGCGACCGCGTCGGTGTCGAGACGCGCCGGCAGCAGGCGGGCCAGCGCCGCGGAGGTGGCGGGGGCGAGCTCGCTGGGCTTCACGACGACCGCGTTGCCGGCGGCGAGGGCGCCGACCAGCGGGGCGAGCAGCAGCTGGGCGGGGTAGTTCCAGGGCGCGATGACGAGGACGACGCCGAGCGGGTCGTACTGCGTCCAGGCGCTCGCGTCGGCCCCCAGATGGGCAGGGACCGGGGCCGGCTCGGGGCGCAGCCACGCGTCCAGGTGCTCGAGGGTGTGGTCTATCTCCCGGACCGTGAAGTCGATCTCGGTCCGGTAGGCCTCGGCGGAGCTCTTGCCCAGGTCGGCGTGGAGCGCGTCGGCCAGTTCGGCGCCCTGCTCCGTGAGCAGCGCGCGCAGGTGGCGCAGCTGCTGTGTGCGCCAGGCGACGGGCTTGGTGCGTCCGGTGCGGAAGGCGGCACGCAGCCGGGCTACGACGTCGGCGGGCTGCTCGGGAGTGGCGGCGGTGGTCACGGTGCCTCGCTGGGGTGCACGGGCCTCGCGGCCCTGGGTTCTCGGTGCGAGCGGTCAGCTCGATGTATATACCAACCTTTCGTCCGCCAAAATACATTCCCGGAACGACGACTATTCGTCGGCGTCCGTTGCCAGAGCGCGTCCGCGCCGGTCGAGGAAGGCCCGTTCCGCCGGGCTCCGGCTCAGCGCCAGAGCCTCGTCGTAGGCATGCCGGGCTTCGGTGACCCGGTCCAGACGGCGCAGCAGGTCCGCGCGTACCGCGTGCCAGACGTGGTAGCCGCCGAGGTCCAGCGCGTCCACGAGGTCGAGGGCCCGGGCCGGCCCCTGGGTCTGCGCCACGGCGACCGCCCGGTTCAGCGCCACGACCGGACTCGGGGCGAGGGCCATGAGCTGGTCGTACAGCCGCAGGATCTGCCGCCAGTCGGTGTCCGCGGCGGTCGGGGCGTCGCTGTGGACGGCCTGGATCGCGGCCTGGATCTGGTACGGCCCGGGCCGGCCGCGGCGCAGACAGGCACGGACGAGTGACTGTCCTTCCGCGACCAGTTCCCGGTCCCATCGGCCGCGGTCCTGCTCGGGCAGCGGGACGAGCGTGCCGTCGGCGTCCTCCCGCGCGGCCCGGCGGGACCGGACGAGCAGCATCAGCGCCAGCAGGCCGGTGACCTCGGGCTCGTCCGGCATCAGCTCGGCGAGGAGCCGGCAGGTAGTGCTTCATGACGTCCTCCGGGTCGTCGTGCCGTTCTGTCACCTCCTACACGAACGGCGGCCCTCCGGATCGACACCCCGCGCCACGGAAGCGGAAGAATCCTGCCCATGACCGCCGCGCACCCCCTCGTCGCCCGCGCCCGCCGCCTCGCGGACGACCTCCTCGCCCCGCACGCCGAACGCGTCGACCAGGGGGAGGTCCCCGCGGGCCACCTCGCGGAGATCAGGCGCTCGGGTCTGCTCGGGCTGAACGCGCCGAAGGAGTGGGGCGGGGCCGCGGCGCCCGCCGCGGTGACGCGCGAGACGGCGGAGATCCTGGCCGGGGCGTGCTGCTCGACCTGGTTCGTGCAGACACAGCACCACACACCGGTGGGCACGCTGGCCAGGAGCGAGGGCCCGGCGCGCGAACGCCTGCTGGGCCGGCTGGCCTCGGGCGAGCTGCTCTCCGGGGTGGCGTACGCGCATCTGCGGGCTCACCCGCGTCTCCCCGTCCGGGTCTCCCGGGAGCGGGGCGGCCGGCGCTTCGACGGCACGGTCCCCTGGTACACGGGGTGGGGCCTGAACGACGTGATGCTCCTCGCCGGGGTCACGGACTCGGACGAGGCCCTGTTCGCCTTCGCCGAGGCGCGGGAGCAGCCGGGTCTGCGGGCGTCGGCCCCGATGCGCCTCGCCGCCCTCACCGCGACCCGTACGGTGTCGCTCGAGCTGGACGGCCTGTGGCTGCCGGAGGAGGCGGTCGTGCTGCGCATCCCCTACGCGCAGTGGGCGGCCACGGACCGCGCGAAGACCGTCGACGCCAACCCGGCGGTATTCGGCATCACGGAGACGGCCCTCACCCTGCTGGACGAGAACACGGCGGCCCCGCTGCGCGCCCGTCTCACGGCCGTCCGCGCCCGGGCCTACGCCCTGGCCGACCGTGCGGGACCCCAGGAACACCTTTCGGAGCGCCTGGCCCTGAGGACCCGGGCCCACGGGGTGATGCAGGCCGCCACCACGGCGGCGGTGGTGACCGGAGGCGGCCGCTCCATGCTGCTGACCGGCAGGGCCCAACGTCTCGCGAGGGAAGCCCTGTTCCTCATGGTCCAGGCCCAGACACGGGAGTCACGCGCCGCGCACCTCGGCGCGCTGGCCGGGTGACGTCCCGGCCGGTTCGCGGCGCCCTTCGCCGTCGCTGTCCGCGGCCGGCGCCCCGGCTGTCCCGGGCTGCTCGTCGCCGCCGCTCGCGCCGAGCGCGGCGGTCTCGGGGTCGGCGCCCGCGCCGGTCGGCCGGCCCACTTCCGACAGGGTCATCTGTGCGCGTTCGTCGACCAGGCGGGTGACCAGGTGCTGCGCGGCGCCGAAGACCGCGGCCCAGGCGAGGACCTGCGCTCTGCTGTCCAGGTCGCTGAGCCCGGGGACGAAGGCACCCCTGATCAGCAGTACGCCGAGGAAGGCCGAGAGGGCGCCGGTGGGGAACTTCAGCACCGCCGAGGCCAGGGGCAGCATGTAGGGGGCGCTGGTGCCCCGTATGCGCCGCAGTGAGGCGATGACGGTGAGGGCCGCGCCGGCCAGCCCGGCGATCTCGACCGTGAGGATGTCCCTCGGCAGGGCGTGGCTGCCGGCGGACCTGCCCTTCATCGCGGTCGGGTAGTCCTTGCTGGGGCACACGACGTCCATCACCTGCGTGTCGTCGGGGCCGGCTTTGGGCGTGAAGCACAGACTCAGCGAACTCGGGAAGAACCAGCCGTAGAGGGCGAGGCCCGTCACACCGAGAAGGACCACGAAGGTGGCGGTCCACAGGATGTTGCGCAGGCTGCGGACCCGGGCCAGTTCGGCGTCCAGGTTCTCGTACGCGCCGTCGAGCGCCCGGACCATGAGCGCCCGGTCGCTCGGCGTCGGGCCCACGGAGACGATGTGCCCGATCCGCTGGGCGAGCCTGACGCGCTGGGGGTTGTCCTTGTCCAGATGGCGCCGGACCAGTGCCAGGACCTCGCCGGCGCGGCCCGCGGCCTCCGCGTCGGACACCAGCTGGAGCAGGAGCACGTCGGCGTCGCGCAGATTGGCCCAGACGCCCTCGCGGGCGGTCGCGCCCGACCAGGGCCGCCGCCATCCGAATCTCTCGTCCGCAGCAGCACGGGCCTTTTCGAGATGGCCTCGCATTCCCTCGAGGAGGGCCTTGCGGCCGTCGGGGCGAGGCCTTGCCTCCTGGCGTTTCAACTGCGCTTCGAGAGCGGCGAGACGGGCCGTGGCCCGTGCCCGCCAGGGCGAGCGCGGCGGTCGGGTGCGCGGCTTCACCGCGCGCCCTCGGCGCGTACGGGCCGAGAGGTCCTCATCGACCGCCGCGGAGTTGTCCATCGCCGATCTCCGTCGCCGACGGGGCGGGCTATTCGCTCATGTGGAGGGCGGGTACGTGGAGCCGCTCCCAGGACTGCCGCCCCGGGGTGCCGTCCGCGTCGCCGCCCGTGAAGCCGAGCTTGCGCTGCCACTTGGCGTAGGACCTGCGATCGTCCTCGCTCCACTGGAGATCCGGCTCGTCGGGATAGGCCGAGCAGCCCTCCTCGACGAGGCGCCAGCCCATGACCTCGATGATCGGGCTGCTCACGGACGACTGGAAGAAGTCCTTGCCGGGGAAGGGCTCGTCGTCGGCGGCCGGCACGGTGGCCGGCTCCGTCACGCGGACCCGCTGGCCCACGTGGATCACGTTCGGATTCTTGATCTGAGGGTTCCACTTCGTGATCTGGGCCAGTGTCACATGGAACTTGACCGCGATTTTGGAGAGCGAGTCGCCCTCCCTCACCACATAGAATTCCGGTGTCGTATTCATACGGACCATGCTAATGACGAACCGGGAAGAATTCGACACGGACAACCCACCGGGGAAAGCCAGTTGAATGTTCGCCAATTGAATATTCGATTGAACCGCTCATGGAATTCCGCGATGTCGTGGCGCGCGCACGGAAGGCCCCGGCAGCCCGCGACGGCATCGTGCGCTCAGCTCGCCGCGGCCAGGTACGGCGTCCGCCCGAGCGCGGCCGAGAACTGGTCGACGACCTGGGTGAGCGCCTCGGTGGCGGCCGGGGCGATGGTGATGGATCCGTCCTCGTGGGCGGTGATGTCCTTGTCGAGGGTGAACCAGCCCTGCACGACATGGGCCGCGCCCATGGAGTTGAGCACGGGACGCAGCGCGTAGTCGATGGCCAGGACGTGAGCGGTGGAGCCGCCCGTGGCCAGGGGCAGGACCGTCTTGCCGGTCAGCGCGTACTGCGGGAGCAGGTCGAGGAGCGCCTTGAGGACACCGGAGTATGACGCCTTGTAGACCGGGGTGCCCACGACGACGCCGTCGGCGCGCGCCACCAGCTCGGTCGCCTCGACGATGGCCGGGTGACGGAAGTCCGCGCCGAGCAGCGCCTCGGCGGGGATCGTACGGACGTCGAGCGGGATCACCTCGTGCCCCTGGGCGGCGAGCCGCTGGTCGAGGTGGCGCAGCAGACGGCCGGTGCGGGAGGAGACGGAAGGACTGCCGGAGACGGACAGGACGGTGGCCATGAATCCTCTTTCGAAGGAGCGCGGGGCGACCCGGCTTAGCCGGGCGCCCCGGTTGGAGGTGGTCAGAAGTACCGGGCGGATTCGGGCGGTTCGCCACTTCCGTCGCACACCCGGGGCAGGGCGTGCTCCCGGAACCACCCGGTCCCGGAGCAGGCGAAGCCCACGACCGCGGCGGACATGCGGAATTCCTGGAGCGGAATGTTCCCGGGCACGTCGCGTTCGTGGCGCGCACAGGCCGCCGAGGGGCTTGCGGACGCCATGAAGTGGGCGGCCGTGATGAATTCGGCCGGGAAGCCGGGAAGAAGGAAAAGCGCGGCGGATCGCGAGAAGGGGATCAGGCCGCGGCGCAACAGGAGGCACTGGAGACGCGCGCGAGGTCGACATGGCGTCGCCGCGTGAGGTCCAGTCGCATCTGCATGTCATTGATCGTGGCAGCCGTCCGCGACGGCAGTCAAGGCAAATCCGACCGGTCTCGTATCGCGGACCACCGGCTTTCCCATGGGCGTGACGGTCGGACCCCTTCAACCGCGCCGGTACGGGGCCGAGTCTGGCGGGTCGTGCGCGCGGACCGGCTCACCGCGCGCCCGCACCGGCCGACGGCGGGCGGGAGCCGGAAAGGGACCGGCCGCCGAAGACCGGTCCCGCTCCGAGCCCGCCCGCCCGCGGCGGTTCAGTCCTCGTCGCCCACAGGGACCACGACGAGGAAGGCATCCGACTTCAGGTCCATGACCACGGTCGCGGGCTCCCCCTCGGCCCGCCGCCGCGCCGCGTACTCCTCCGCCGGCCACGACCCTCGCGGGGATCCTGCGGGGAAACGCTCCAAGACCTTCGCGCTCATAGCGGCAGCACCTCCCGGTACGGAACGGACAGCTTCTCCGTACTGCGGCTTCCCAGGATCGCCCCCGACATGTCCGACAACCCTTCAGAAACGTCCCGACGGGTCGTCATCCGCCGTGTCACGGCCGCGGCTGAGCCGTCCCGGCCACCAGGCGCGGGCGCCGATGTCGCGCACCAGTGCGGGCACGAGCAGCGAGCGCACGACGAGGGTGTCGAGCAGGACGCCGAAAGCGACGATGAAGGCGATCTGGGCGAGGAAGGCCAGCGGGATCACCCCGAGCGCGGCGAAGGTGGCGGCGAGCACCACACCGGCCGAGGTGATGACCCCGCCGGTGGTGACCAGACCCCGCCGGACCCCCTCACGCACGCCGTGCCGCAGGGACTCCTCACGCACCCGGGACATGAGGAAGATGTTGTAGTCGACGCCCAGCGCCACCAGGAACACGAAGCCGTACAGGGGCACGGAGGGGTCGGTGCCGCTGAAGCCGAACACGTGCCGGAACACGAGGCCCGAGACGCCCAGGGTGGCGAGGAAGTTCAGCGCCACCGTGGCCACCAGCAGGGCGGGCATCAGCAGCGAGCGCAGCAGAACGGTGAGGATGAAGAAGATGATGGCGAGGACGACGGGGACGATGAGGGTGCGGTCGCGTTCGGCGGTGCGCAGGGTGTCGTACCGCTGGGCCGTGTAGCCGCCCACGAGGGCGTCCGCGCCGGGAACGGCGTGCAGGGAGGTGCGCAGACGCGCCACCGTCCGCAGGGCCGCGTCGCCGTCGGCGGCGGAGGCGAGGGTGACGTCGACCCGCACCCGCCCACCGGCCACCAGGGGCTCGCCGCCGGGACGACCGGACGCGGTGACGGCGGCCGCCGAGGCTACGCCCCTCGTCGCGCGGGACGCGGCGAGGACCTCCGTCAGCCGGTCGGCGTCCGCGACGACCACGGTGGGATTGCCTGAGCCTCCCGGGAAGTGCCGGGCGAGGGTCTCCTGCGCGGCGACGGAGGGGGCGTCGTTCACGAAGATCTCGTCGAGGGGCACGCCCTTCGAGGCGAGCGTGGGGGCGAAGGCGGCCCCCGCCAGCAGGACCGCGAGGGTCACGGCCCAGACGCGGCGCGGCGCCCGGTCGACGAGGCCGGCGACGCGCTGCCAGACGCCGTGCCCCGTGCTCCCCGACGTCACGCGGGCGGGCCAGTACGCGGCCCTGCCGAGAAGGACGAGGACGGCGGGCAGGAAGGTCAGTGTGCTCAGCACGGCGCAGCCGATACCGACGGCGCCGACCGGTCCGAGGGCGCGGTTGTTGGTGAGGTCGCTGATCAGCAGGGCGAGCAGCCCCAGGGCGACGGTCGCGGCGCTGGCCGTCACCGCGCCCCAGGACTTGCGCAGCGCCGCCGTCATGGCGGCGAACCGGTCGGTGCGCGCGACGAGTTCCTCCCGGTAGCGGGCGGTGAGCAGCAGGGCGTAGTCGGTGGCCGCGCCGATCACGAGGATGGAGAGGATGCCCTGGACCTGCCCGTCGACACGCACCACGTCGTGGTCGGCGAGCGCGTACACGACCGCGCAGGCGAGACCGAGGGCGAAGACCGCGCCGAGGATGATCACCAGCGGGAGCAGCACGCTGCGGTACACGAGCAGCAGGATGACGAGGACGGTCGCCAGGGCGACGGCGAGCAGCAGTCCGTCGATGCCGGCGAAGGCGTCGGACAGGTCCGCCCGGCTCGCGGCAGGCCCGGCCAGCCGGACCGTCGTGCCGGGGACGCGTTCGGCGGCGGCGCGGATCTTGTCGAGGGTGGGGGCGAGTCGGTCACCGAGGTCGGGTCGCAGCGGCACCACGCCTTCGATGGCCTTCCCGTCGTCGGAGAGCAGCGCGGGCGACACCTCCCCGGACACCCCCTCGTCGTCGGCGAGGGAGACGAGCGCGCGGCCGGCGGCGTCCAGCCGGTCCCTGACGCCTGCCCCGTCTGCGGGGCCGTCGGCTGCGCTTCTGCCGCCCGCCGTCCAGACGACGATCGCCGGGAGCGTCTCGTCCTGCCGGAAGGCGCGTTGCGCGGCGACGACCTCGGTGGACTCGGCGCTGCGCGGCAGGAAGGCGGCCTGGTCGTTGGTGGCGACCTCGCCGAGCCGCCCGGCGTAGGGGCCGAGGGTGCCGCCGACGCCAAGCCATACGACGACGAGCAGGACCGGGACGCGCCAGCGGGCGCGCCGGGGCGTGGTGCGTCGGGAGGTGGTGGACATCGTTCTCCAGTTCGGGACGGCGATGGGTACGGACCCGGCCGCGCCCGGGCACGGACTTACGGGCACGTGGACACATCGACATGTCGGCTCGTCGAAACGTCGGTGCCGGGGTCGACGAGCACAGGTATCTCAACAACAAACAATCTCAATGATTGAGTAAGTTAGCGCTCGAGTGATCGTAGACGTTGCCCGTCCTTCTGCCCGCGGCCGGCCCCCGGATGCGCCGGGCCGCCATCCGTCTCAGCGTCCCGGCGGGGTGATCCCGGACAGTTCCTCGCCCATCGCGGTCAGGAAGCGCAGCACCACCGACAGCTCCTCCTCGGTGAAACGGGAGCGTGCGGCCCGGGTGGCCTCGGCCAGCGGCCGGAAGTAGGTGCGGGCCACCGACCGGGCGTCGGCCGCGTAGTACAGGTGGACCACCCTGCGGTCCGCGTTCTCGCGGACCCGGCGGATGTGTCCCGCACGCTCGAGCCGGTCCACGCACGCGGTGACGGCGCCGGAGGTGAGCCCCAGATGCTCGCGCAGCCGCTTCGGAGTCATCGGCTCGTCGGCGTCCAGGATCGCCGCGAGTGCCTGGACGTCCGTCGCGTGCAGCCCCTGATCGCCCGCGAAGCCGTGCACCAGCCGGTTGATCTCGCCGTTCATCCGCCGCAGCCGAACGGCGAAGGCATGCAGGTCGGTCGGCGCCTCGGACGCCTCGGACGGCTGTCCCGGCACCCGCCCCTCACGGTCGTTCGCTGTGGCCACGAGGTCAGCGTAGTCGCCGTCCGCGATCACTCGTTCGTGCGCACAAGCCCCTGCCGCATCCGCGGGCCCGCCCCGCGTGGAAGCGATCTGCGAGGGGGCCATCCACGCGAAGGAGCGAGGCTCATGACCGGAGACGGCCGCGGCACCGGAACGCTCTGCCTGGTGACCGGCGCCACGGGATACGTCGGCGGCCGGCTCGTCCCGGAACTGCTGGCCGCGGGCCACCGGGTGCGCTGCGTGGCCCGCTCCCCCGACCGGCTGCGCGACCACCCGTGGGCCGGCGACGTCGAGACCGTACGCGGGGACGTCACGGACGCCGCGTCGGTCGGGGCGGCCCTGCGCGGCGTCGACGTCGCGTACTACCTGGTGCACGCGCTGGGGACCGGAGAGGACTTCGAGGCGACCGACCGGCGGGCGGCGCGGATCTTCGGTGAACAGGCGCGCGCGGCGGGAGTGCGCCGCATCGTCTATCTCGGCGGCCTCACACCGGCCGGCGTGCCCGAGCGGGAGCTCTCGCCGCACTTGCGCTCACGCGCCGAGGTGGGGCACATCCTGCTGGAATCGGGCGTCCCCACCACCGTGCTGCGGGCCGCGGTCGTGATCGGCTCGGGCTCGGCCTCCTTCGAGATGCTGCGCTACCTGACCGAGCGGCTGCCGGTGATGGTCACGCCGAGCTGGGTGCACACCCGGATCCAGCCCGTCGCCGTCCGCGACGTGCTGCGCGCCCTCGTCGGCTCGGCCGGGATGCCGGACGACGTCAGCCGGGCCTTCGACATCGGCGGCCCGGAGGTCCTCACGTACCGCGAGATGATGATCCGCTACGCCGCCGTCGCCGAACTGCCCCGCAGGCTCATCCTGTCGGTGCCGATGCTCACCCCCGGGCTGTCCAGCCACTGGGTCGGCCTGGTGACTCCCGTACCGGCCTCGATCGCCCGGCCGCTCACCGAGTCGCTGCGGCACGAGGTGGTCTGCCGCGAGCGCGACCTCGCCCGCTACGTGCCGGACCCGCCCGGCCACCCGCTCGGCTTCGACGAGGCGGTCCGGCTCGCCCTGCGCAGGGTGCGGGACGCGCGGGTCGCCACCCGGTGGTCCTCCGCGTCCGTCCCGGGCGCCCCCAGCGACCCGCTGCCCACCGACCCCGGCTGGGCCGGCGGCAGCCTCTACAGCGACGTCCGCGAACTGCCCGTCGACGCCCCGCGCGCTTCCCTGTGGCGGGTGATCGAGGGCATCGGCGGCGACAACGGCTGGTACTCCTTCCCCCTCGCCTGGGCCGTGCGCGGCCGTCTCGACCGGATGGCCGGCGGGGTGGGGCTGCGCCGCGGCCGCCGGGACGCGGCCCGGCTGCGGGTGGGCGACTCGCTGGACTTCTGGCGCGTGGAGGCGATCGAACCCGGCCGTCTGCTCCGGCTGCGGGCCGAGATGCGGCTGCCGGGCCTGGCCTGGCTGGAGCTGCGCGCGGAGACCGACGCGGACGGCCGCACCCGCTTCCGCCAGCGGGCGCTGTTCCATCCCCACGGACTGCTCGGCCACGCCTACTGGTGGAGCGTCTCCCCGTTCCACGCCCTGGTGTTCGGCGGCATGGCCCGCAACATCGCCCGGGCGGCCTCGGCGGGAGCGGCGGACCGCCCACGGGAACGGGCCTCGTCGAGCTGACCGGACGGACAGCGGCCCGGACGCCCCCGAGGTCACGGTCCGCGGTCCCCCCTGCCACCAGCCCGCAGTCACCGGGGCCCCTCCCACCGTCCGTCTCCCGCCCCAACCGCCCCTCCCGCGCCCTGTTCTGCACCTCTCCCCGGAGCCCGTCCATGAACGTCTCGCTCGTCCTGTTCACCGCGGATCTGCGTCTGCACGACCACCCGCCCCTGTGCGCGGCCCTGGAAGGGGCGCGGCAGGTGGTCCCGCTGTTCGTGCGCGACCGGGCGGTGGACGCCGCCGGATTCGCCGTGCCGAACCGGCTGGCGTTCCTCGCCGACTGTCTTCGCGACCTCGACGCGGGGCTGCGCGAGCGCGGCGGCCGGCTCGTCCTGCGCTCGGGCGACCTGGTGGAGCAGGTGTGCCGGGTGGCGGGCGAGGCGGAGGCGGACGAGGTCCACCTGGCCGCCGACGGGAGCACGCACGCGCGCCACCGCGAGGAACGGCTGCGGCGCGCCCTGGAGGCGGACGGCGTACGGCTCCATGTGCACGACGCGGTGACGACCGCCGTCGATCCCGGGGCGGTGACCCCCGGCTCGTCTGACCACTTCGCCGTCTTCACGCCGTACTTCCGGCACTGGTCGCAGTGGCGGCTGCGCGAGCCGCTCGACGCGCCCAGGACCGTACGGGTCCCGGACGGCGTCGGCTCGGAGGACCTGCCGGCCCGCGAGGGGGTGCGCGGACTGTCTCCGGGACTGGCCGCGGGAGGCGAACGGGAGGGCCGGGAGCGGGTCGCCTCATGGCTGCGTCACGGCATCGACGCCTACGAGGACCGGCACGACGACCTGGCCGGTGACGCGACCTCCCGGTTCTCGCCCCATCTGCACTTCGGCACCCTGTCCCCGGTGGAACTCGTCCACCGGGCGCGTCGTGCGGGCGGTCCGGGAGCCGAGGCGTTCGTGCGGCAACTGGCCTGGCGCGACTTCCACCGTCAGGTGCTGGCGGCCCGGCCCGACGCCGCGAGCACCGACTACCGCACCAAACGCGACCGCTGGCGTTCGGAGCGGACGGCACGCGCCGACGTGGACGCGTGGCGGGAGGGCCGGACCGGCTACCCGGTGGTGGACGCGGCGATGCGGCAGCTGCGCCACGAGGGGTGGATGCACAACCGGGGCCGGCTGCTGACCGCGAGCTTCCTCACCAAGACGCTGTACGTCGACTGGCGCGTCGGCGCCCGGCACTTCCTGGACCTGCTGGTCGACGGGGACGTGGCGAACAACCAGCTCAACTGGCAGTGGATGGCGGGGACCGGCACCGACTCGCGGCCCAACCGGGTCCTCAACCCCGTCACCCAGGCGAAGCGCTACGACCCCGACGGGGCGTATGTGCGGCGCTGGCTGCCGGAGCTCGAGAAGCTGGCGGCGCCCGTCGTGCACGAGCCGTGGAAGCTGCCGGAGGCGGACCGGGCTGCGCTCGACTACCCGGATCCCATCGTCGGTCTCGCGGCGGGACTCACCCGCTTCAGGCAGGCCCGGGAACGCACCTGAGCAGCCCTCACCGGGCGGATGCGGTGCGCGCCGGGTCCGGAGAGCCCGGCGGGGTCCGGCGGGGTCCGGCGGGGTCCGGCGGGGTCCCGAGAGCCCGGCGGGTCCGGTGAGCCCGGCGGGTCTGGAGGATCCGGAAGGTCCGGAGAGCCCGGCGAGGTCCGGCGGGATCCGGAGAGCCCGGCGGGATCCGGAGAGCCCGGCGGGACCGGAGGGGTCCGGCGGGATCCGGAGAGCCCGGCGGGACCGGAGGGGTCCGGAGAGCCCGGCGGGATCCGGAGAGCCCGGCGGGATCCGGAGAGCCCGGAGGGATACGGGTCGCCCGGAGGGATACGGGTCGCCCGGCCCCGGCCGGGCTCCGCGGGGCTCGCGCCTCGTCAGGTGCCGTACAGCCCGGCCAGCATCGTCAGGGCGTCGCCCAGGCCGGTAGGGCGGGGCAGGCCCGGGGCGGGGCGACCGGCCCAGCCGGGGCCGCCGAGCAGCACGGCCGGGGCCCGGCGGGCTCCGGTGACGCCCCAGCGGGACTCCGCGACATGCCGGGCGAGGGGCAGGCTCGCGGTGGAACGCGCCTGGGCCCACAGCACCACGGCGGCCGGGCCGAGCCGCTGCACGATCGCGGTCAGCGCCTCCACCGGCACCGCCGCCCCGAACATCCGGGTGGGGACGCCGAGCCGGCCGAGCCCCGCGTTCAGCGCCTCCAGCGGCAGACTGTGCTGTTCGCCCGGTACGCAGGCCAGCACCACCGGCCCCGGGCCGCCCGCCGCGTCTCCCGGGCCGGCCGGGCGGGTGGCGCGGCGCAGGGCGGTGGAGACGTGCCAGGACAGCAGGTGCTCCACCTCGATGTACCGGTCGCCGGAAGAGGCCCACTTGCGTCCCACGGCGTGCAGCGTCGGCACCATCACCTCCTGCCACGCCACAGTGAGTCCGTGCCGTTCGACGGCCGTGTCCAACTGCTCCGCGACAGCCGGCGCGTCGAGCCGTACCGCGGCGCGCGCCAGCCCCCGGCACTCCTGACGGACGTCGCCGCCGACGAACGTCAGGGCGCCGGTCCCGCCGGCCCGTGCGGTGACCGCGGACGGCGGATCCGCGGCGGGCGGAAGCAGCCCTTCCTTCGCGGCGCGGGCCGCGTCCGCGGGTGGCACACCGGACGCGGTGAGCCGGCACATCGTCTCCAGCACGGCCACGTCGTCCGGCCGCCAGCGCCGGTGCCGTCCGTCGGCGCGGACGGCGGGCCCGATGCCGTAGCGGCGGTCCCAGGAACGCAGGGTGGTGGGCGCCACGCCCAGTCGGCGGGCCAGTGCCCCGGTCGTCAGGCCGGTGTCGTCCGGGCTCGGGAACGCGCTCATGGGACGACGATACGACGCAGAACCGATGCGTGTTGAGGCGCCTCGGGTGCGAATCGCAGGATGACGTCACCGGGGCCCGCCCCGCAGGACGTTCCGGAACGGCCTGGGCGCAGGCCTCCCGACGCGAGGAGCCTTCGTCATGAGCCCGTACCCGACCGCCGTGTCCTGTTCCGCACCGACCGAGGACTCGCTCACCGACGAGGAACTCGCCCGGGGCCTGGCGTCGGGGGACGAGGCGTCCCTGGCCGCGGTGTACCGCCGTTGGCGCACCCTGGTGCACTCGCTCGCCTGGCGTTCCCTGGGCGACGCCAGAGAGGCCGAGGACGTGACGCAGCAGGTGTTCATCGGGGTGTGGAGCGGGCGTGCGGGCTATCGGCCCGAGCGCGGCGCGCTCGGCGGCTGGATCGTGGGCATCACCCGACGCAAGATCGCTGACGCCCTGGCGGCCCGGACCCGCCGTCAGGAACTCGTGACCTCGGCCGGGTCCTGGCTCGCCCTGCGCGACCCGGGTCACGACCGGCCCGAGGAGGCCCTGGAGCGCGTACTGGTCCGCGGCGAACTCGCCCGGCTCCCGGCACCGCAGCGGCGGGTGCTGCGACTGACGTTCTACGAGGACCTGACTCAGACGCAGATCGCCGAGCGCACGGGCTGGCCCCTGGGCACGGTCAAGAGCCACGCCCGTCGTGGCATGCGCCGTCTGCGCGGCCTCCTGGAACCCGGGCAGCACGCCGGCTGAGCCGCCCCCTTCGCAGACGCCGTCACCTGCGAACGCGCTTTCGATGCACAAACGCTGCGTTCGAGCGTATGCCTTCGGATGCCCGGCCGGAAGACGTTTCGCGGAGGCGGCTCGGACAGCCAAACCCCTCGGCGACCGGACATCCATGGGTATTTCGCACTTGCCTGCCCCACCTCTACACATAAAGGAGAAATAAGAGCAAAATGAGAGGGCGCGGCACTTACCGCACACCGCTCCTCAGCGGTCGGGCCCAAGAGTCGAAGGAGACGGATCATGGCCAACGTCTCGCCCACCAGAGGTGACATGTCGACGCATCCCGATGTTCCCGAGATGCAGGCGCGGTACGCCCGCATGCTCGGCGGTCGCGATGTGGCGCTCGTCGACGGACCGGTGTTCCTGCTCGGTCTGTACTGCGCCGTGTCCCCGTGGATCCTCCACTACACCGTGAGCCAGCCGGCGCTCGCCACCCACAACCTGATCGTCGGGATCGCGATCGGCCTGCTGGGCCTCGGATTCACCGCGGCTCCCGCTCGCATGTACGGCCTGAGCTGGGCCATGTGCGCGGCGGGCATCTGGATGATCGTCGCACCCTGGGTCGTCGGCGACAGCCCGGACGCCGGCGTCGCGGTCAACAACATCATCATCGGCGCGCTGGCCCTGATCCTGGGCCTGATGTGCACCATGACGGCGGCCAGGAGCACGCCCGAGCGGTAGCGGCCACTCGAACCCCGGACGAGGGCCGGGCCGGGCCGCCCGTGCGGACCGGCCCGGCCTTCATGCCGTGCCGCCCTTCCCGGTGGACCCGCGAGGCAACCCGTCCCCGCGCGTCCCCCGCGCCTCGGAGCCGGCCCTGGCGTGGTCGCGGTCACCGGGCCTGGCGTCGGCGTTTTCGGCCTCGTGCTCGCGCTCGTCGGCCCCGGCGCATTCCCCGTGTCGGCCCTACCGCGCGTACACGTAGGGCGTCGTGGCGCTCAGGGGTGCGAAGCCGAGGCGTTCGAGAATCGGGCGGCTCTGGTCCGAGGCGTCGACCTGGAGATAGCGGTAGCCACGGTCGGCGGCGATACGGGCGCGGTGGGCGATCAGGGCGCGGTAGACGCCCCGGCCACGCCAGCCCTCGACGGTGCCGCCGCCCCACAGGCCCGCGAACCTCGTTCCCGGTATGAGTTCCATCCGGGCCGAGCTCACCGGCACGTCGTCGGCCATCGCAAGGAGGGCCACGAGGGAGTCCGGGTCGGCGGAAAGCCGGGCGATCAGGAGATCCCGCAGCCAGGAGCCGTCGCTGCCGAAGGCCTTCTCGTTCGCCTCGACCATGAGTTCGACACCGGCCTGGTCGGTGACGGGGACGATCCGGACACCCTCGGGCGGTTCGGCGTCCACCAGTTGGTCACCGGTCTCCCCGATCATCAGGGTCTCCTCCGGGTCGGCCGTGAATCCGGCCGCCGTGAGCCGTCGGCCGAGGTCGGCCGGACGGTCGTGCCCGTACAGCTTCCACTCGAACTCGTGGCCGAGGCCGGTGAAGTAGGCGACCTGTTCCGCGATCACGGCGTCGGCGTCGGCGGAGTCGAGGTCCGACCAGAGCACACCGCTCCAGCCGCCCTGGCCGCCGACATGGCGGACCACGCTCCCGGTCCGTTCGACACGGGCGTCCGAGCTCTCCGGGCGGGCGCCTTCGCGCATGTCCCGGTCGTACAAAGCGAGTACCGCGGCATGATCCATGCGCTCACTCCAGCACCCCGGCCCGGCCCCCACAACGGAATTACCGGCGCGGCGCCGAGCGGAGCGCGCCCGTGCCGTACGGCCGCACCGCGGCCGGACACGCGCTCAGCCGGCCGCGGTTGCACTCCGGGCAGTACGACGGGGGCATCGGCGCAGGCCCGCCGACCGGAGGGGTCGTGCAGAAGCCGCCGGGCGCGGCGGCGCTGCCGTGGGCGGCGCTGCCCCTCGTCACGCCGGCCCTCACCGCGGTCGGCCGCCCGGGGGGCCGCGGTGAGGGCCTTCCGGCGACGCGCGGCCGACCGTCGACGGAGGCGGTGATCAGCCCGGCCGTCGGGGGCCGGGCCGCGGCGGATCCCCCGCGGCAGACCGCTCACGGCCGAGCCCGCCGCCACCGTTCCCGTCGGCGCCGCCCCCCTGCCCGTCCACCTGACCTGACGGCATTCCGTTCGGAGTGGGCACGGCGGGCCCCGTCAGATCGCCGCAGGCCCCTGCCCCCGGCTCGGGGCCTGGCCCGAGGTGGCCGCGGGGCCTGCGTGCCGTCCCTCGCGTGGGGCGGCTCAGCGCTCCGTGCGAGGGCGGAACCGGCGCTGGAGGGCCGCTCCGCCGAGGAGCAGGGCCGCGCTGCCCGCGAGGGCGGGCAGGGTGGCGTCGGCCCCCGTGTGGGCGAGGGAGCCCCCGGCCTCGGGCACCGGGACCTGGGTTGCCCGGGAGGGCTCCTGCGGAACGGCCCCCGGGTCCTGGTACTCGGGCTCCGAGGGCAGGTCGTGCCGGGTCGGCGGCTGCTGCGCGGGCCCGCCGGGCTGTTCGGGCTTCTCTCCGGAGGCGTTGACGGACTCGTTGCCGAACGCCGGGTCCCCGATGCCGACGACGTTCACGCTGTTGCCGCTGACGTTCACCGGGAGCTGGACCGGCAGCTGGACGCCGTTGCCGGAGACGACGCCCGGCGAGTCCTCAGCGGCGCCCTGCGCGATGGCGCCGCCGGAGGACTCGTGGTGCGTCCCGGAAGTGGCGGTGCTCCCGGAGGACGCGTGGTGCGTCCCGGAAGTGCCGGTGGCGCCGCTCCCGGAGGACGCCTGGTGCGTCCCGGAGGACGCGGCCCCGCCCTTGTTGGCGCAGGCGTTGCCCGCCGCGGGGTTCAGCACGCCCACCACGTTCACCGTGTTCCCGCACAGGTTCACCGGGAGGTGCACCGGCAGCTGGACGCCGTTGCCGGAGATCACTCCGGGCGAGCCGGCCGCAAGGCCGTTCGCCGCGGAGTCGGCGTGTGCGGGCAGTGTCACAGCCATCGCGCCGGAGACTGCGGCGACGGCCATCACACCGGTTCGGGTAACCCGTCTCATGGGTCCCTGCCTTCCAGACAAAAGTCGCGGGCACTCGCCCGCACCCGATAGAACGCCGGCGAACCGTCCGGGTTATGCCTGAACGTCCTTTCACCCTTTTGGCGGTCCCCCTCCCGGCGCTCTTGTCGAACTGGTGTCAAACCCGTCACGGGGGCGCCCCGCGGTGTGCCGGGCCACGGCCGGTGAGCGGTCCTGGCGGGGCCGGTCCGGGGGCCGGCCCCGCCCGGAGGCGGGGCGTCGGCAGGCCGCTTATCGTGAGCGAGGGCGCCGTTCCCGGACCGCTGCGGGCGTCCCTGGAGGCACTGATGCTGGCCAAGCTGCCGACGCGGCCCGGGCTGCGACACTGCGCGCTCGCCGCGACCGCCGCGCTGACCCTGCTGAGCGCGGGCATACCGACGGCGACCGCGAACCGCAGCGCCGACGGAGGCGACCGTCCCGGCCTGTCCCGGTTCTACGGCCAGAAGGTCGCCTGGTCCGCGTGCCGGGGCGACGGCATGCCCGAAGACCTCCAGTGCGCCGCGCTGACCGTCCCTCTCGACTACAGCCGTCCCAAGAGCGGCACGCTTCACCTCGCACTCGCCCGTTACCGGGCGACGGGCGACAAGCGGGGCTCGGTGGTCCTCAACTTCGGCGGCCCCGGAGGTCCTGGGGTGCCCGAACTCGCCCATAGCAGCAAGGAGTTCATGGATCTCACGGACGGCTACGACGTGGTGTCCTTCGATCCGCGGGGCGTCGGCCGCTCCTCGCCCGTCAGCTGCGGCGCCGGCGAGGACAGCGGTCTCGCCTCCCTGGACGACGACTCGGCCCTCCCCGACCCGCAGGCGCTCCTCGGCCGGCTGAAGCAGGTCGCCGCCGACTGCGCCGAGCACTCCGGACCGGTCCTGCCGCACATCGGCACGGTCGACGCGGCCCGGGACCTGGACGTGATGCGCGCGGCGCTGGGCGACGACAAGCTCAACTACCTGGGTTTCTCGTACGGCACCCGGCTCGGCGCGGTGTACGCCGCCCAGTTCCCGGACAAGGTGGGCCGACTGGTCCTCGACGGCGTGGACACGCTGACCGAGCCGCTCACGGAACAGGGCATAGCGGGCGCCCGGGGGCAGCAGGTGGCACTGGACGACTTCGTCGGCTGGTGCGCGAAGGACATAGCCTGCCCGTTCGGTCAGGATCCGCGGGTGGCCCGCGAGCAGGTCGTCCGGCTCGTGCGCTCGCTGGACGAGGACCCGGTGCCGACGGACTTCGGCGACGACTTCTCCGGCCAGGACCTCGTCGGTGCCCTCGGGCAGGGGCTGTACAGCCGGGAACTGTGGCCCCTGCTGGAGCGGGCGCTTGCCCAGCTCGTCGAGAGCGGCGACGCCAGTGGTGTCCTGGGGTTCGCGACCGGCGGCTTCGCTTTCCCGCTGCGGACCGCGGGCCGCGTCGATCCGACCCCCGGGGCGCTCGTCGACGAGGAGGACGTCCCCCTCGACAACCTGCCGGCCGCGCTGATGGCGATCAACTGCGCCGACGACCCGGACCGCCCCACGGTCGCGCAGATCACGGCGGACCTCAAGCGGCTGCGGGCCGCGTACGACAAGGCCTCACCGGTCTTCGGCCGGTACCGCCTCACCCAGGTGCTGATGTGCTACGGCCGCCCCAGGGGGACCGAGTTCATCCGCGACGAGGTGAAGGACCTGGGCGCCCCGAAGATGCTGCTGGTCGGCACGCGCGGCGACCCGGCGACGCCGTACCGCTGGACCGAGGAGACGGCGGCGCGTCTCGGTTCGCCGGCCGTGGTGCTCGACAACAAGGGCGACGGCCACACCGGGTACGGGTCGTCCAAGTGCGTGCACCGCAAGGTCGACGACTTCCTGCTGTATGGCTCGCTCCCGCCCAGCGGCAGTTCCTGCGGGCCCGACCAGGACGACGGCTGAGTGCGCCGGTTCCTGCCGCTGCTGCTCGTCTGGGTCCTCGCGGCGGGGGTGGCGGCCGCCTCGCTCACCCGGTCGCCGTGGTGGTGGCTCGCGGCCGGACCGCTGCTGGCGGCGGCCGGCCTGGGCGCCCGGGACCTGCTCCAGCGGCGCCGCCCCGTCCTGCGCAACCACCCACTGGTCGGCCGGCTGCGGTACCCGGTGGAACGGGTGCCCGGCCCTTCCTCGGGCACCGGCCGGCGGGAGCCGCCCGCCGGCGACACAGACGTGGACGAGTATCTGGTGCCCTCGCTGCGACCGGTCGAGCCGGCCGGGGAACCGCCGCTGGTACGGGTGGGCGGGCCGGACTGCTCCCAGCCCTACGACATGGCGCTGCTGAACGTGTCCGCGATGAGCTTCGGGGCGCTGTCCTCACGCGCGGTCCTCGCCCTCAACCGGGGAGCGGCGCTCGGGCGCTTCGCGCACGACACCGGGGAGGGCGGGCTGTCGGAGCACCATCTGCGGGGCGGGGGCGACCTCGTCTGGGAGATCGGCACGGGGTATTTCGGCTGCCGCGGCGCCGACGGCGGCTTCGACGCACGGGAGTTCGCGGACAAGGCGGCGCTGCCCGAGGTGAGGTGCGTGTCGTTGAAGCTGTCCCAGGGCGCGTTCCCCGGCGGCGGCGCGGTGCTGCCCGGGGTGAAGGTGACGGCCGAGATCGCACGGGAGCGGAAGGTCGCGGTGGGCGCGACGGTGGTGTCGCCGCCCTTCCACCGCGTGTTCGCGACGCCGCGTGAACTGGTGCTGTTCCTGGCCCGGCTGCGTGGGCTCGCGGGCGGCAAGCCGACCGGTTTCAAGCTGTGCGTGGGGTCGCGGCGGGAGTTCCTCGCGGTGTGCAGGGCCATGGTGGCGGAGGGGCTGACACCCGATTTCGTGGTGGTGGACGGGGCGGAGGGCGGCACCGGCGCCGGGCCGGCGGGGTCCGCCGGTCAGCTCGGCATGCCTCTCACCCAGGGACTGGTCACCGTGCACAACGCGCTGGTCGGCGTGGGGCTCCGGGACCGGATCCGGATCGGGGCGAGCGGCCGAGTGGCCACCGGCTCGGACGTCGTCACCCGTCTCGCGCAGGGTGCCGACTACACCAACGCGGCGCGCGCGATGATGCGCGCCGTCGGCTGTGCCGGCGCCCTGCGCTGCCACACCGGTACCTGCCCGTCCGGCGTCGCGACCCAGGATCCGCTGCGGGCCCGCGCCCTCGACGTGGCCGCCAAGGCCCGGCAGGTCCGGCGCTACCAGCAGGAGACGGTCCATGACGCCCTGCGGATCATGGCGGCGATGGGCATCCGCGAGCCGGCCGGAGTCACGCCCTCCCACCTGGTCCGCCGGACCGGACCGGGCACGTTCCGCTCGTACGCGGAACTGTACGAGTGGCTGGCGCCGGGAGAGCTGCTCGCCGGTCCGCCGCAGTCCTGGGAGGCGGACTGGAAGGCGGCGGACCCGGACAGCTTCGGCTGACGCGGACGACGCGATCGGACGATCACTCGGACGGCCGGACGGGTTGGACGCCCACGAACGCGTCGATCGCGGCCGTCAGCTCGGCCGGCTTCTCGACGGGCAGTTCGTGGCCCGCGTCGAGGATGCGGACGGTGGCGTCCGGATAGGCCTTGGCCATGCGCAGCATCTGCTTCACCGGAAGCTGGATGTCGTGGTAGCCGTGGATCATCAGGGTCGGGGTACGGATCTCCCCCACCCGGTCCAGGACGTCGAAGGCGCGCATGGCCCCGTACAGCGTCATGACGACCTCACGCGGGGTGTCCGCGGAGGCCTTGACGTACGCGCGGATCTCCTCGCGGGGGTAGCCGGGGGCGAAGGCGCGCTGGATGTTGGCGGCGACGAACAGCTTGAACGGGACGAGCGTGGAGACGCCCATCAGCAGACCCCTGCCCCGGCTGTAGGTCATCCGGCCGATGGAGTTGACCAGCACCATGCGCTCCACCCGCTCGGGGTGGGAGAGCGCGACCGTCTGCGAGATCATCCCGCCCATCGAGTGGCCGACCAGCACGAACCGTTCGATCTCCAGGTGGTCGAGGAGGGCGAGGAGGTCCCCCGCCAGCTCCTCGACCGTCTTCACGCCCGCGCCGCCGCTCTCGCCGTGGCCCCGCAGGTCGAACCGGATCACCCGGCGCTTCCGGGCGAAGTGGGCCACCTGGTGGTCCCAGCGGTGCCTGTTCGCCGTCCAGCCGTGCACGAAGACCAGGGGTACGCCCTCGCCGTCGCGCGGGCCCTCGTCGTCGTACGTCAGTGCTGCGCCGGCGACTTCGAGCTGCGGCATGGTGCCTCCTGCGGTGCGTTCCTGGTTACTGACGCGTACGGTAACCGGCTGCCGGGGGTGCCGTCACCGTTGTCCGCCCAGGAAATCGAGGATGTGTCCGAAGACGTCGAGGGCGGCGCCCCGGCCGAGGAAGGTGTCGAGATGGCCGTAGCCCGGAATCTCGGTGTACCGGACGTCCAGCTGGGGCTGCCGGTGGGCGAGGACGTCGTGGCAGAGCTGCTGGGAGTCCAGCCACAGTCCGTTCTCGCTGCCCGCCAGCAGCAGGACCGGCGTGTCGATGCGGCCGGCCGCGTCGAGGGCGTTCGGCGGCAGGGCGCGGTAGCGCCGGTCGGTCTCGTGCCAGCGGACCACGCTGCGGGCCAGCTCGATGCGGCGCAGGTGGGGCAGGATCCACAGCGGCGCGGGCCCGAGGAGTTCGGCGAGCCGGTCGTGGGTGGCCTCGGACAGGTTCTCGTGGACGAACAGCGAAGCTCCCGTCCCCCAGGCCGAGTTGTGCAGGATCTGGCAGGTCGGGTCCGGGCAGCCGGCCCCGCGCGAGGCGAGGGCGAACAGGGGGGTGTACCTGGACCACAGGCCGACCTTGCGGAAGTCGACCGGGATGTGGTCGATCCGGGTCTTCAGCAACTCCCCTGCCAGGGACATCCGCAGGGAGGTCCGGCCCGCCAGCTTGGGGGTGAGGAAGACGCCCTGGGACACCACTCCGGCCAGTCCGGGCACCAGTCCGGCCGTCATGCTCAGCGAGAGGCAGAGGGAGCCGATGCAGTGCGCCACGACGAACAGGGGGCGGTCGCCGACGGCTTCGCGGACGCGGGAGACGGCGGCCGGGATGTCGTACAGCGCCACGTCGTCGTAGGTGTACCGCTGCCCGGTCTCGTTGTAGGGCAGGCGGCGGCTGCCGCGCCAGTCGAGCAGCCAGGGCTCGTAACCGTCGTCGAGGAGCGAGTCGACGAGGTTGCGGGTCTCGGGCAGCAGGAACATGTCGGCGGACGCGGTGTGACCGTGCAGCAGCAGCACGGCGGGGCGGCCGGTGTCGCCGGTGTCGATGCGGGTCAGGCCGAGGCGGACGCCGTCGGGCGCCCGGAACGGGATCTCCTGGACGCGGGCCGGGTCGAGGCGGTGGCGCAGGGGCCGCAGGGCGGTGGTGGTCCGCACCCTGCGGAGCGCCGGCCTGGCGGCGGGGGTCGTTCTGAAGATCATCGGTGCTGCTCCGTGAGGTTCGGGGTGCGGCGCAGGTCGAGAAGGTCCGCGGCGGCCCGGGCGAAGGGGCCGAGCAGTCCGCGGCCCATCTCCAGGCCGAACCAGGCGAGCCAGGTCAGCTTGGCGGCGCGCTTCTCCTGGCCGGTGAGGTGCGGGGCGACCTTGATGCCGTCGATCTGGTCACGCACGTAGGAGTCGGCCGGGACGACGACCTCGCCGGCCAGGGTCGCGGGTTCGCCCTCGCGGCCCGCCTCGACCGTGAGCGCGCGGGTCTGGTGCCAGAGGTCGCGGCGGGCGCGAGCGTACTTGCGGCCCTCCAGCCACCACAGTTCACCGTCCTCGTCCCGCAATTGGAGCCGATAGCGCAGGAGTTGATGCTTGAGACCGTGGTGTCGCGGGATGCCCTCGTCGGGTCGGACCCAGACGTCGCCGTGGACGACGGTGAGGGGCCGGGCGTGGACCGCCGGGCAGGTGACCTCGCCGGTCACGTCCACCCGGCGCTCCTTCACGAGCTGGTACATGCTCGCGATGGAGAGGGTGAGGGACATCGAGCAGGGGCTGTCGTCCGTGCCGCCGTCCAGGGCCCGGACGCTGCCCGCGGTGGTCTCGCTGAACCACAGGTACGGCTGGTCGCCCTTGCCGGGCAGGCGGCCGAGGCCGTCGCCCGCGAGCTTCTCGAACGTCCTCAGCTGGGCCTGGGCGTCGTAACGCGCGGCGGGCGGCAGACCGAGGGCCTCGACCAGGGCGTCGGTGCGTTCGGCGACGGCGGCCGGGCCCCCGAGAGTGGCCTCGCACAGCTTCAGGGCGGTCGGGCTCCGCAACACCCGCGAGAGGAAGCCGAGTTCGGGGACCGGCTCGGCCTCCAGACGGGCCAGGGTGTCGGTCCGCCATTCGTCCCAGTCCTGCACCCGGACGTGCATGCCGCCGAACGCCATGTCCCGCACGACGTCGTCGAGGGTGCTGGGGACGCCGGTGAGGTTGTAGTCGAAGCCCCAGGCGTCCGGTTCGCAGACGACGGCGGCGGCGACGCGGCTGACCCAGTCGACCGGGGCCACGTTGAGGTAGCGGAACGCCGGTACGGTGCGGAAGCGGCCGAAGGCCGAGATCAGGCCGCTGCTGAGGTCCTGGGGGTTGTAGGCGCCGGTCCTGCTGTGTCCGCCGATGCCGCCGGGGCGCAGGGCGGAGACGACCAGGCCGTGGTCGCGGGCCCGGCGCAGGGCGGCCTCGGCGGCCCACTTGGTCTGGTCGTAGCCGGCGATGAGCCGGTCCACGTGGGCGAAGGGGTCGTCCTCGCCCATGGAGGTGATGCCGACCTCGTTGAACACCGCGATCGAGGAGATGTGGTGCAACGGCTTGGGCCGGCCGGTGGCGGCGAGTTCCGCGAGGGTGAGGGTGCCGAGGACGTTGCCGGTGCGCAGGGACTGATAGCCGCGCAGGAAGTCCACCGCGGCCGCGACGCCCACGATGCTGTCCAGTTCCTGGGCGAGGGTGTGCCACAGGTCGTCGGACAGGCCGAGACGGGGCCGGCGCAGATCGCCGGGCACGACGGTGATCCTGCGACGGATCTCGGAGTTCCAGGGGAGCCGGTAGCTCCGCAGCTGCTCGCCGAGCCGGGCGGTCGCCGCCGCCTCGTCGGCCCCGCGCACCAGGCAGTGGACGTGCGCGTCGCTGTGCCGCAGCAGGTCCAGCAGCAGATGCCCGCCGAGGAAGCCGGTCGCACCGGTGAGCAGGATCCGGCGGGGCGGCAGCGGCTCGGGCGAGCGGGTGAACGGCAGCCGGTCGGCGAGGGCCAGGTCGGCCAGGATCTGGTCCAGGTCCTCCTGGCGGGCGTGGGAGTGCGGACCGTCGTCGTGGAGGGGGAACTCCGGCAGCGCAAGCGTGGTGACCGGCGGCGGGGTCCAAGGGGCCGGGACCGGGTTCACGCCCGGGGCCGGCACGGGCCGGGTGCCCGCCGCGAAGGCCGGGGGAGCCGGTGCACCGGGGGCCGGGCGGCCGCCCTCGCCGCTCGCCGCCGAGGCGCTCCCGACCGGCGAGCCGCCGGGCACCGCTGCGGGCGTGACGGCGGGCACCGCACCGGGTGTTGCGCCGCTCGTGACGGCGGGCATGTGGCTGGTCGTGGTGTGAGGCAACGAGCCGGGCGTGGCGTCGGTCGTGAGGCCGGCGGCCTCCAGCCAGCGGCGGGCCAGGCTGATCGGCCGGGCGTCGGCGAACACGTCGTCCAGGTCCAGTTCCACACCCAGGTCGCGCTCCAGCTCCGCCGCGAGTTCCACGGCGTGCACGGAACTGCCGCCGGCGTCGAAGAAGTCGGCGTCCGGCGACAGCCGGCCCTCGGGCAGATAGCGCCCGGCCGCGCCGGCGATGGCCGCGGCCAGCCCGTTGACGTCCGGGACGGGAGCTTCGTCCGCGGCCGGGGCGGCGCGTACGGCCGCGGCGGGCGGCGCCTCCGGGGCGGTGTTCGCGACCATGGCCAGCAGGTCGGTCACGCTGAGCCCTTCGCCACCCCCTTCGATCGACTCGGCGGTCGCCCGCTGCCCGGCGTTCGCCGCCGCGTCCTCGTTGATGTCACGCATGGAAGCCCTTCACCGTGTGCACGGTCCTTTCGTCACTGCTGTCACTGCTGTCACTGCTGTCGCTCTGCCCATGCCGGCCGGCCGGCGTCACTGCCGGCGCCGCGGGCGCTGCCGCGTCGATGCCGTCGCCGTCGCCGTCGATGGCATGTCACTGCCGCCACGACCGGAACGCCCGCAGGTGCTCCGGCGTGGCCACGGTCTCCAGGAGTTCGTCCTCCGGGTCTCCGCCGCCCAGCGCTGCCACGATCCGGCGGGCCGGGCTATTGCGCGGAGTGCGCTCCGCGGTCAGCCGGACCTTCGTGCAGCCGAGTTCGTCGGCGCGGTCGGCGAGCCAGGCCAGCAGGCGTTCCTCTACACCCCGTCCGAGCGCCCGGCAACTCATCAGCCAGGCCACGACGTCGAGTTGGTCACCCTCGGCGCGGACGGCGAGCAGGCCGATCTGACCGTAGTCGCCGAAGCGGTCGCGGGCCGCCGCGGTCCACACCTCACCCAGCCGGCGCCACCTGGCGAGATCGCCGCCCCCGGACGAGCGGGCGCGCAGGGTGAACTGGTTCGTGCGGCGCACCAGTTGCTCGGCGCGTTGCACGTCGTCCTCGGCGAGGGCGCGGATGTCCACCTCGAGTCGCAGGTGGTCGAGGAAGTCCTCGAAGCCCGCCTGCTCACGGACGGCGTCCCGCTCGCGTTCCTGGTCGTAGAACCGGGCCCGCAACGCGTCCTCGGCGGTCGCCGCGACCGGCACCAGTGGCCACAACCGGTCGAGGAAGTCCGCCAGTTCGGCTTCCGGCGGGCAGGTCACCGACAGGACCTGGGGCAGCGCCGACCGCATTTTCCCGATCTCGGCCGGGTTGTCGTCGAGGAACAGGAAGCTGTCCACGCCCAGGTCGAGGGTGCGGGCGGCCGCTGCCAGCCGGGCGGGCTTCGGCCCCCAGGCGGCGGACAGGACACTGAAGTGCTCGGGCTTGAGCAGACTGTCGGTCCTGTCGAGAACGGCCCGCACGGTCTCCTCGTCGTTGTTGCTGATCAGCGCCAGCAGCGCCCCGGCTTCGCGCCACTGCACCAGCCTGCGCGCGAGAAGGGCCCGGGGTCCGGACAGGTCCACGGCATCGGGCCCGATCTCACCGGCCACCCCGCTCCACAGCGTCTCGTCGCCGTCGACCGCTATCACCTTGGGCGCGGGCCGCAGCACCGCCCGCACGACCTCGGCGAGGGACAGCGCCACCGCCGCCTGGAACTGCGGGGTGAAGGGGAGATGGGCCAGCCGCTCGGTGCGCTCGTCGAAGCGTTCCTCGACGGTGTGCCGGCGGGTCCAGTGGCCGGCCGCGAGCACCGCGACGCCGGGCAGCCCGGTCAGTTCGGCGGCGACCGCGCGCTCCCACTCCACGAGCCGTCGGTCGTCCGGGGAGGGCGTGCGGGAGGAGGGCAGGAAGCCGACGATCAGCGGCTTGCGGGTCCGCTCGACAAGGGCCCGCAGCGCGGCCGGGTACTCCGTCCGCAGTTCGGCCAGGAGCGTGTCGTCGACGGGGCCGAACCGTTCCAGGTCCTGCGCCCGCAGCAGCACCACCCCCACCGCCGTGGCGGGGTCGGCGAAGACTCCGGAGGGGTCGCGCAGAGCGGCGAGCACCTGGTGGTAGGGGGCCTCGGCGACCGTGGGCGCAGCGTCCCCGAGGGCCGCCCGGCACATCAGGGGGAGGTTGCCGAGGGCGAAGGTGGCGGCGAGGGCGAGGGTCCGGCCGGGAGCGGCGGTCGCTGAGGGAACCGTCGTGCCGGGAACCGTCCCGACCGGAGCCGCCGCGGGTACGGCGGGCGTCGGCACGGGAGCCGTCGGGGGTACGGCGGGCGTCGGCACAGAAGCCGTCGCGTCCAGGGGCGGCCGGGCGGCGGCCGCCGGGGCCACGGTCGGCGTCGCGGGCCGTGTCGCGCCCCGCGCCGTCCGTACCAGCACCGACGTGTCCTTCGCGGCCTCCTCCAGCAGCCGCAGGAACTCCTTGCCCAGCGCGGCCGTGTCCGCCGCGTCCAGGATGTCGAGGTTGTGGTCGAGGCGCACACGGCCCGCGTCGGGCGTCATCGTGATCATCAGGTCGAGGTCGGTGTATCCCGTCCCGGCGGGCAGCACCTTGAGCCGGTCGAGGCGGCTGCCGTAGCGGACGTAGTTGAAGTAGACCTCCACCAGCGGGGCGTCGGCCCGGTGCAGGCCCTGGCGGGCCAGCGTGGGCAGGACGTCCGAGAACATGGCGCCCTTCGCCAGGAGCCGTCGCAGCCGCCCGTCGGTGCGGCGCAGCACGTCCGCCACCGGCTCGCCGGGACGCGCCTCGGCGGGGAACGGCACCGGTACGCCGAAGAAGCCCACCGCGTCGAAGGCGTCGGCGTGGATCCGGGTGTCCACCGGCACGGCGAGCACGAACCGTTCCTTGGCGCGCATGCGGGCCAGCAGGACGGTCAGGGTGCCGAGGCAGAAGGCGGCGGGCGTGACGGCGAGGCCGCTCGCGGCCGTCGTCACGCGGTCCATGAGGTGCTCGGGAAGGGTCACGGTGACGCTGCCGGCCCGGTAGGACCGCTCGGCGGGGCGCGGGCCGGAGAGGGTGAGGTCGAGGCGTTCGCTGCCCTCGAAGGCCTCGCGCCATTCGGCCGTGGCCGTGCCGCCGCCCGCCGTCGCGCTGTCCGCGCCCGTCTGCTGGGCCTCGATCAGGAGCTGGACGTCGCGGTTGCTGACGTCGGCGCCGAGCGGGGCGCCGGACAGTTCGGCGTCGATCTCCCCGGCGACGAGCAGCAGGGACTGGAGGTCGCTGACGGCGTGGTGGGCGCCGAACAGCAGGATCTGGCCGTCTGCCGCGCCGTCGAGGAGCTGGAACCGCCACAGGGGCGCGGTGGCCAGGTCGAACGGCGTTTCCAGCAGCGCCCGGAGCCGTTCGGCGGCGTCGGGCTCGGCGTTCACGGTCGTCCAGCGCAGCGGTGGCTCCGCCAGCTCCCGGACGACACGCAGCTGCCGTCCGTCGGTGCCCGTGACGATGCCCGTGCGCAGGGCCGCGTGCCGGGCGGCGAGCCGGGTGACGATGCCGGTCAGAGTCTCCCGGCCGGTGGGCGCGGTCAGACGTACGGCGAGGCCGACCGCGTGGGCCGCCTGCGGCATGCCCGGCGAGGCGCTGCGCAGGAGACGTACGACGTCACGGGTGACGGGGCGCAGTTCGGTCTCCGGCACCTCGTGGGCGGGGGTCGCGGCCTGTTGCGGCACGGGCCGTTCGGGCAGGGCCGCGGCCAGTGTGCCCGCCAGCCCCCGGATGTCCGCGGCGGCGAACATCTCGGCGGTGGGCAGTTCGACGCCCAGTTCGCGGGCGAAGGCGTTGCGCAGCCGCACCAGCATGAGGGAGTCCAGGCCCAGTTCCTTGAGCGCGGTGCCCGCGGTGTCGTCGGCGACGCCGCCGGACACCTCGCCGACGCGCGCGCGGACATAGGCCTCGAGCCAGGTGACGCGGTCCTCGTCGGTGGTCGCGGCGAAGACCTTCTTCACCAGGCCGTCCGCGTCCGCGGGGCCGGTGGGGGCGGTGACGAGATCGGCCAGGACCGGGCGGGCGCGGGCCACGTCGGGGGCGAGTGCGAGCATCTCCCAGTCCAGGGCGAGGGGGGCGAGCTGCCGGCGCGAGGTGGTCAGGACCCGGTCGAGGAGCTCCCCGCCCTCCTGCGGGGAGAAGGCGAGCAGGCCGGAACGGCCGGTCTCGGCGGCCCGGGTGCCGGACCCGGCGACCATGCCCACGCCGGACCAGGCGCCCCAGTCGAGGCTCAGTGCCCGTCGGCCGGTGCGGGAGAGGTGGTGGGCGAAGGCGTCGAGGAAGGCGTTGGCCGCCGAGTAGGGGCTCTGTCCGGCCGAGCCGAGCAGACCGGCCGCCGAGGCGAACAGCACCAGATACCCCGCCTCGGGGGCCAGTTCGCAGAGCAGGGCGGTGCCCAGCACCTTGGGGGCGAGCACGTGCAGGACGCGTTCGTCGGTCAGGTTCGCCACGGTGGCGTCGTCGAGGACGCCGGCTGCGTGGACGATCCCGGAGAGCGGCCCGGCCTCCCGTCGTAGGGCGTCCAGGGCGGCGGCGAGTCCGTCGCGGTCGGCGACGTCGGCGCGGGCGAGGTGCACGCCGACTCCGCGCTCCTCCAGGCCCCGGATCCAGCGGGCCGTGTCCGGGTCGGGCGTGCCGCGGCTCAGCAGGGCGAGGCTGCGGACCCCGCGCCGGACCAGCCGCTCGGCGGCGACGCGGCCGAGGCCGCCCAGACCGCCGGTGATCAGGTGGACTCCGTCGCGTGCGAGGTCGTGCGTGTCGTCCGGGCGGGTGCGGGCGAGGCGCGGGACGAACCGGCCCGGCTCCCGCAGGGCGACGAGCCGTTCGTCGTCGGCGTGCCGGAGCTGGGTCCACAGCGCGTCCGCGCCGCCCACCGCCGGGAGGTCCACAAGTGTGAGCGACAGCTCGGGATACTCCTGGGCCACCGCGAGCCCGAAGCCCCAGGCGAGCGCCTGCTGCGGGTGTGCGACCTGCTCGCTGTCGCCGGCGGCCTGGGTGCCCCGCACCACGGTGAACAGCCGCGGGGCGCGGCCGCGCGGCCGTTCGGCCAGGGCGCGCACCAGGTGGAGTGTGCTCAGACAGCCGAGGCGGCCCGCCTCCTCGGCGGTGGACGCGTCGACGACGGCCGGTGCGTCGAGCGCGGTGAGCTGCACGATCCGGGCGGGCAGGGTGTCGGGGTACGCCTCGTCGAGCAGTCGCGCCAGGTGGCGCGGGTCGGCGGGGTCGAGAACGTAGCGGCCGGGACCTTCCACCGCGAACTCCGTGCCCCGGTGGGCGACGACGAACGGCACGGCGGACGAGCGGAGGCGATCTGCCAGGTCGCTGCCGGCCCCCGTCCCGTCGGCGAGGAGCAACCAGCCGCCCTCGGCCGGCGGCTCCTGCGCGTTTGGGCGGGGCTGCCAGCGGGTCTCGAAGAGGGCGCCGTCCAGCGGTGAGAGAGCGGCGAGACGGAACTCCTCGGCTTCCAGAACGAGTTGCTCGTCCTCGTCCCACACACGCAGGTCGAGGGTGGCGGTGTCCCCGTCCACCGAGCGCAGTTCGCAGGTCACCCACGCGGGTGTGGTGCGCCGGCCGGTGTGGCGGATCCGGCCGGTCCCGGCGGGCACGAAGGCCCGTCCCTCGGGGGCGTCGCCCACCAGCGCCGCGGCGTGGAAGGCCGAGTCGAGGACGGCGGGGTGGAGGAGGTGTCCGGCGGCGGGCCGGTCGGCGAGCCGGCCGAGCGCGGCGGTGCCGGTGCGGCGGCCGGACTCCAGGTTGCGGAAGGCGGGCCCGTAGTCGATGCCGAGAGCGCCCAACTGGGCGTACAGCGGGGCCAGTTCGATGCTGTCCGTGCAGCGTCGGCGTATCTCGTCCAGGGTCGCCGTGCCGACGGGTGCGTCCGTCACGACTCGTCCCGTCGCGTGCTGTTCCCAGCGCCGGTCACCGGCGGCCGCCGAGGCGATGGTGAACTCCCGGGCGCCGTCCTCGGCGGGACGCAGCGCGAGCTGGAGCCGTACGGGCCGGTCCTCGTCGAGGCGCAGTGGCTCGACGAACCGCACGTCCGCCAGGCTCACTTCGCCGCCGTCCGACAACGCGGCCGCGGCCTCGAGCGCCATGTCGAGGAACGCGGCGCCGGGCAGCCACACCTCGCCGGTGACCCGGTGGTCGGTGAGGTAGGCGAACCGGTTGTCGCGCAGGTCCAGTTCGCTCTGGAAGAGGTGCCGTCCGGGCTCGTCGCCGGCCTCGACATGAGTGCCGAGCAGCGGGGAGGCGCCGGTCGCACCGGCCGGCGCGGGGGCGAGCCAGTGCCGTTCGCGGGTGAAGGCGTAGGTGGGCAGGTCGAGGCGGCGGCCCCGGGGGAAGAGTGCCGTCCAGTCCGGTTCGTGCCCGGCCGCGTAGAGTTCGCCGACCCGGCGCAGCAGGACACCGTCGCCGCCCTGCTGGCGGCGGAGCGAGCAGACGGCGACCGCGTCCACGCCGGCCTCGGCCGCCGTCGCCTCGATGGCGCCGGTGAGCGAGGGGTGCGGGCTGAGCTCGACGAAGTAGCGGTAACCGTCGTCCAGCATGCGGGCCACGGTGTCCGCGAAGCGGACCGGCCGGCGGAGGTTGGCGAACCAGTAGGCGGCGTCCAGACCGTCTCCGGGTACGGGTTCGGCCAGCACGGCCGAGTACAGCGGCGTGTCGGTCCGTATGCCCCGGACACCCGAGAGACGGTCGAGCAGTTCCTCGCGCAGCGGTTCCATGAGCGGGCTGTGCGAGGCGAACGGCGTGGACAGCGTCCGCACGGTGACGCCGCGCTCCTCGAGGTGCAGGCGCAGCTCGGCGAGGGCGTCGGTGTCTCCGCTGACCGCCGTGGAGCGGGCGCTGTTGACCGCTCCGACGAACAGCCGCCCCTCGTACGGCGCGAGCAGTTCCCCGACCTCGGGGTGCGGGAGTTCGACCGCGATCATGCCGCCGTGCCCGACCAGGGGGACGACCGCGTGGGCGCGTGCCGTCACCACGGTCACGGCCTCGTCGAGGGTGAGGGCGCCGGCACTGTACGCAGCGGCGATCTCACCGAGGCTGTGTCCGACGACGGCGTCCGGGATCACCCCGAGGGCACGCCAGGCGGCCGCGAGCGAGGCGTTGACGGCGAACAGCACGGGCTGGAGGTACTCGGTGCGTGCCAGCGGCGAGAACTCCTCGGGCGCCCGCAGCACGTTGAGCACGGACCATCCCGCGTGCCGCCGCACCGCCTCGTCGATGCGGGTCAGCTCCTCGCGGAACGCCTCCGACCCGGCCATCGCCTCCAGGCCCATGCCGGGCCACTGTCCGCCGTGCCCGGCGAAGACGAAGGCGACCTTGCCGGTCCGTTCCTCGCGGGGCCCGGCCAGGGACGCCCGGCCGGACGCCAACGCGGCGAGGGCGGTGCGCAGTTCGTCCGCGTCGCCCGCGACGACGGCCGTGCGCCGCTCGAAGTGGCTGCGGTGCCGGGCCAGGGTGTGGGCGAGATCGGGCAGGGCCGTGTCCTCGGTGACATACGCGGCCAGCCGTGCGGCCTGTCCCCGCAGGGCGGCCTCGCTGCGCCCGGACAGCACGAACAGCTGGGCTCCGGGGACGACTTCACCCTCGGGGGACGCCGCCGGGCGCTCCGCGTCCGGCGCCTCCTCGACGATGACGTGCGCGTTGGTCCCGCTGATGCCGAAGGCGCTGACACCCGCGCGGCGCACCCGCTCCCCCGGCGCCGCCCAGGGCCGCGCCTCCTGGAGCAGCCGCAGTCCGCTGTCGTCCCAGTCGACGTGCCGGCTGGGCGTGCGCGCGTGCAGGGTGGCCGGGAGGGTCCGGTGGCGCAGCGACTGCACGACCTTGATCAGTCCGGCGACGCCCGAAGCGGCCTGTGCGTGGCCGATGTTGGACTTCAGGGAGCCCAGGTACAGCGGCCGGTCCTGCGGCCTGGACGCGCCGAAGACCTCGGAGAGGGCGTTCGCCTCGATGGGGTCGCCGAGGGTGGTGCCGGTGCCGTGTGCCTCGACGTAGTCGATGTCGGCGGGCGTGAGCCCGGACAGTTCCAGGGCGCGGCGCAGCACGCGTTCCTGCGCGGGGCCGTTCGGGGCGGACAGGCCCTGGCTGCGGCCGTCCTGGTTGACGGCGGTGCCACGGAGCACGGCGAGGACCTCGTCGCCCTCGCGTCGGGCATCGCTCAGCCGCTTCAGCACGAGCATGCCGGCCCCTTCGGCCCAGATCGCACCGTCGGCGTCGTCGGAGAAGGAGCGGCAGCGTCCGGTCGCGGAGAGACCGCGCAGGCGGCTGAACTCCACGAAGGTCTGCGGGGTGACCATCAGGGTGACCCCGCCGGCGAGCGCGAGGTCGCACTCCCCCGACCTGAGGGCCTGGGCCGCGAGGTGGGTGGCGACCAGGGACGACGAGCAGGCCGTGTCCACGGTGAGCGCGGGTCCGTGCAGGCCGAGCGCGTACGAGAGCCGGCCGGAGGCCACACTCAGCGCGGAGCCGGTGCCGACGTAGCCGTCGAGCTGGTCCAGGCGCGAGCCCGACAGGTAGTCGCTGCCGAACATGCCGACATAGACGCCGGTGGTGCTGCCGGCGAGGGCGCCGGGCACGATGCCGGCCTTCTCCAGCGCCTCCCAGGCCGTCTCCAGGAGCAGCCGTTGCTGCGGGTCCATGGCGGCGGCCTCCTTCGGGGTGATGCCGAAGAAGCCCGCGTCGAAGGATTCGATGTCGTCGAGGAAACCGCCGTCCCGGGCGTACGACTTGCCGGGCGCGTCCGGGTCGGGGTCGTAGAGGGACTCCACGTCCCAGCGTCCGGCCGGGAAGGGCCCGACGGCGTCCCCGCCGTCCGCGACCAGTCTCCAGAGGCCGTCGGGGTCGTTCACCCCGCCGGGCAGACGGCAGGCCATGGCGACGATCGCGATCGGCTCGTCGGTCGCCACCGCGGTCACGGCAGGGGCCCGGCGCGGGCCGGCCGTCTGCCGGGGCGCTCCGAGCACGTTGCCGAGCAGGTGGGCGGCGAGCCGGGCCGGCGTCGGATGGTCGAACAGGAGGGTGGCGGGCAGCTTGGTGGCGAGCCGGACGCCTATGCGGTTGCGCAGTTCGACCGCCGTCACCGAGTCCATGCCGACTTCCCGCAGCGGCTGGTCGGGGCGGACTGCCTCCGCCGAACGCAGGCCGAGGGCGCGGGAGGCCTCCTCGCGGACCAGCGCCAGGACACGTGCGGCGCGTTCGGGCTCGGGCAGCGCGGCCAGCCGCTCCACGAGGCCGCCGCCCGGTCCGGTGGCCGTGCGGGACGCGGGCAGCAGGGTGCGCCACAGGGGCGTCCCGGCGACGGTCCCGCGCAGCCGCGGCAGGTCGAGGGCCCAGGCCACCAGGTGAGGGGTGCCGCGTCCCAGGGCGAGTTCGATCAGGTCGCGGCCCTGTTCGGGGGTGAGGGCGCGGTGACCGAGGCGGGCCATCCGCCCGAGGTCGGCGTGTTCGGCGGCGAGACCTTCGCCTGCCCAGGCGCCGAAGGAGACAGACACGCCGGGCAGGCCCCGGGCGCGCCGGTGGTGGGCGAGCTGGTCGAGGAAGACGTTGGCGGCCGCGTAGTTGGCCTGGCCCGCGTTGCCGAGGACGCCGGCGGCCGAGGAGACCAGCAGGAACAGGTCCAGGGGCAGTTCCGCGGTGAGCCGGTGCAGGTGGGCGGCGCCGTCGGCCTTGGGGCCGAGCACCCGGGCGACACGCTCGGGGGTCAGTTCGGCGATCACCCCGTCGTCGAGGATTCCCGCGCAGTGCACGACAGCGCGCAGCGGGACCTCCTCACCGACGCCCGCGACGACAGCGGCGACGGCCTCCGGATCCGTGACGTCGCACGCCACGACCTCCACCTCGGCGCCGAGGGCGGCGAGTTCGGCGACGGCCGAGGCGGCACGGGGATCACCGGCACCCCGTCGTGATGTCAACAGCAGGCGAGGCACGCCCCGTTCGGCGAGCAGCCGTGCGATGTGCAGGCCGACCGCGCCCAGTCCGCCGGTGATCAGGGCGGTGCCGCCGACGGGCAGGGCCCCGCTCCCGGCGGCGCCGGCCCGGACCAGGCGGGGTGCCAGCAACGCGCCGTGGCGGTAAGCCAGTTCGGGTTCGTCGGTGTGGGCCACGGCGGCGATCAGGGCCTCGTCGGCGTCTTCGGGGCCGTCGAGGTCCAGCAGGCTGAGCCCGAGGTCCGGATGTTCGCTGCGCGCACTGCGGGCCAGACCCCAGAGCACGGACTGCGCGAGGTCGGGGACGGCGTCCTCCCCGGCCGCCGCGACAGCACCCCGTGTCACCCAGAGGGTGCGGGCCGGCGCCCGGCCGGGCGGGAGGGCGATGAGCGCCTGAAGCTCGGCGAGCGCAGCGGCGGCCGACTCCTGTGCCGCTGCCGCCGTCTCGGCGCGATCCCCGGAGCGCGGCCAGAACCGTACGGCCACGTCGGCGCCCGAGTCGCTCAGCCGGATCCCGGCCGCCTCCAACCCGGGCAGCACCTCCGGAGCACCGACGACCGTCCACTCCCCGGGGCGCGCCTGCGCGGGTTCGACGGCCGTCCACGCCACCTCGTACAGATGCCGGGCGTTCCCCGATCCGCTGCTGAGGTCGGCCGGGGTCGCGGCGCGCAGCCGCACGCCCTCCAGACGGCCCGCCGGGAAGCCGTCGGTGTCCCACAGCGTGACGTCGAGGGTGAGGTCGGTCTCCGTGGCTCCCGTCCTGCGGACGGTGACCGTCAGGTCGGTGCGGCCGCCGGGCGGCAGGACGCAGCGGCCCACCGCGACCGGCAGGAGTACCCGCCCGTCGGCGGCGTCGAGCGCGGCAGCCACGTGCAGCGCGGCGTCCAGCAGCGCCGGGTGGACGGGATACGGGTCGCCGACGTCCCGGGCCGCGGCCGGCAGCGACAGCCGGGCGATCAGCTCGCCGTCACCGGTGCGCACGGCCTCCCGTACACCCCGGAAGGCGGGACCGTAGCCGAGGCCGAGGCCGGTCAGCCGCTCGTACGTCTGCGGGGTCCAGGCCGCTTCGACGCCCTCGGGCCACACCGGCGGCCGGTCCGCCGGATGCGGGACGGCGGGCGCGGCCGAGGCGGTGGCGTGCAGCGTCCACCCCGTGGCCTCCTGACCGCGCGGCCGGCTGTGCACGGAGACCTCCGCACCCGGCCCCTCGACGGAGACCTCGACGGAGACCTCGACCGTACCCGTGGAGGGCAGCGTGAGGGGGGCGAGGAGGAGCAGCCCGGTGAGGTCGCCGGGTTCGTCCGGCCGGGCCGTCGCGAGGGCCGCCCGGCAGAGTTCGAGCAGGGTGGTGCCCGAGACCACGGTCCGCCCGAAGACGGCGTGGTCGGGCAGCCACTCGGCGGACGCCGGGGACCACTCGCCCCGGAAGGTCCAGCGGGACGCGTCGGCCGACTGGAGCTGGATGCCGAGCAACGGGTGGGCAGCGCGGTCGAAGAGTCCCGCACCGCCGCTCGCCGTCTCCGGCTCGATCCAGTGGCGCTGGGTGTCCCAGGCGTACGTCGGCAGCTCCACCGGGGCCACGGCCGGGACCAGGCGTCGCCAGTCGATCCGGCGTCCGTGGACGTGGAGTTCCGCGGCCGCGCGGTCCAGGCAGGCGGGACCGTCCGCGTCCCGGCGCAGGGAACCGACGACGACCAGGTCCTCGTCGATCGTGCGCAGCGCCGTCGACAGGGAGGGGTGGGGGCTGAGTTCGACGAAGACGCGGTGGCCGTCGGCCACCATGCGCTCCACGGTCGGTGCGAAGCGGACGGGCTCGCGCAGGTTGTCGTACCAGTAGCCGGCCGCCAGCTCCTCGGTGACGGGGCCCCCGGTGACCGTGGAGTACCAGGCGACGGAGGCCGGGTAGGTGGTCACGCCGTCGAGTTCGTCGAGTATCTCCGTGCGGACCGGTTCGACCTGGGAGCTGTGGGAGGCGTAGTCGACGTCGAGGCGGCGGACGAACACCTGCTCCCGCTCGAGGTCGTCCAGCAGGCCGAGCAGCGGCTCCGTCTCGCCCGCCACGACCGTGGAGCGGCCGCTGTTGACGGCGGCCACGGACACCCGTCCGTCGAGGCCCGCGAGACGCTCCTCGACCTCGGTGCGGGACAGCGCGACGACGGCCATGGTGCCGGCGCCGGACAGCGCGGTCAGTGCCTGGCTGCGCAGCGCCACCACGGCGGCGGCGTCGCTGAGGCTGAGGGCTCCGGCGACGCAGGCCGCGGCCACCTCGCCCTGGCTGTGCCCGATCACCGCGTCCGGCCTGATCCCGCGGGCCCGCCACACGGCCGCGAGGGACACCATCACGGCGAACAGCGCGGGCTGGACGACGTCCACGCGGTCCAGGGGCGGACTGCCCGCATCGCCGCGCAGGACGCCCGCGACCGACCATCCCGTGAAGGGCCGCAACGCGCCGTCGCAGCGGTCGAGTTCGTCCGCGAACACCGGATCGGCGGTCAGCAGGTCGCGGGCCATGCCGGCCCACTGGGCGCCCTGGCCGGGGAAGACGAAGGCGACCTTCCCGGCCGGGAGGGTCTGCCCGGGCCCCACGGTGCGATCGGGGTCGGGCTCGCCGTCCGCCAAGTCCCGCAGCGCGCGGATCAGTTCGTCGCGGTCGCCCGCCTGGACGACGGCCCGGTGCTCGAAGTGGGTGCGGTGGTGGGCGAGGGTCGCCGCGACGGCGCCGAGGGACCAGTCCGCCCGCTCGGCCAGCTCCTCGGCAAGACGCGCCGCCTGCCCCCGCAGCGCGGGAAGACCACGGGCCGACAGCGGAAAGCACGAAGGCCCCGACCCCCCGCTCCCGGCCGGCGCATGCCCCGACAGCTCGCCGTCGGGCGGGGTCGCACCGGACGGCGCGGCGTCGGCCAGGGCGTCGGCGGACACCTCACCGCCCGGCACCGCAGGGGCGCGTCCCGGCAGGTCACCGTAAGGCAGCGTGGCGGCAGGCGGGGCGGCGACAGGCAGTTCGCCGTCCGGCAGAGCAACAGCAGGCAGCTCGCCGTCGACCAGGCCGACGCCAGACAACTCGCCCCCAGTCGGGAGGGCGGCAGGCGGGGCCGCGACAGGCAGTTCGCCGTCCGGCAGAGCAACAGCAGGCAGCTCGCCGTCTACCAGGCCGACGCCAGACAACTCGCCCCCAGTCGGGAGGGCTGCGGGCGGGGTGGCGGCAGTCAGGGTGGCGGCGGGCGGGGCCGCGGCAGGCGACTCGCCGGCAGGCAGGGGTGCGTCCTGGGGGGCTTCCTCCAGGACCACGTGCGCGTTGGTGCCGCTGATGCCGAACGCGCTCACGCCCGCCCGCCGTACCCGGTCGGCGCTGCGGGGCCAGGCCTCGGCGGTGGCCTGGACCCGCAGGCCGGCGCCGTCCCAGGCGATGTGCTCGGTCGGCGGGTGCGCGTGCAGGGAGGCCGGCATGCGCTCGTGACGGAGGGCCAGCACCGTCTTGATGACCCCGCCGATGCCCGCCGCCGCCTGGCTGTGCCCGATGTTCGACTTCAGGGAGCCGACGCCCAGCGGGCGGTCGGCGGGCCGGCCCGGGCCGAAGACGGCCGCCAGGGCGTTGCCCTCGATCGGGTCGCCGAGCCGGGTGCCGGTGCCGTGGGCCTCGACGTGGTCGATGTCCTGCGGGCGCAGCCCGGCGGCGTCCAGAGCCGCCCTCACCACCCGCTCCTGAGCGCGTCCGCTGGGGGCGCTGAGGCCCTGGCTGCGGCCGTCCTGGTTGAGGGCCGTGCCCTTGACGACGGCGAGCACGCTGTCCCCGTCCCGTCGCGCGTCGTCGAGCGTCTTCAGCAGCACCAGACCACAGCCCTCGGCCCAGACGACGCCGTCCGCGTCGGCGGAGAACGGGCTGCACCGGCCCGACGGCGACAGCCCGCGCAGCCTGCTGAACTCGACGTGTCCGCGCGGAGTGACCATCAGCGTCGCGCCGCCCGCCAGGGCGAGGTCGCACTCGCCGGCCGCGAGCGCCCGGGCCGCCAGGTGCAGGGCGACCAGCGAGGAGGAGCAGGCGGTGTCGACGGTGACCGCGGGCCCCTGGAGGCCGAGGGTGTAGGCGATGCGCCCGGAGGCCACGGCGGCGGCCGAGCCGGTCGCGACGTGCCCGTCGAGCTGCCCGAGGGAGGCCGCGGCCAGGTATCCGCTGTCGTACAGGCCGACGTAGACGCCGGTGTTGCTGCCGTTCAGCGTGTCGGGGACGATCCCGGCGCGTTCGAACGTCTCCCACGTGGTCCGGAGCAGGAGCCGCTGCTGCGGGTCCATGGCGGCGGCCTCGCGGGGGGAGATCCCGAAGAAGGACGCGTCGAAGCGGTCGATGCCGTCGAGGAAGCCGCCGCGCAGGGTGTAGGCCTTCCCGAGGGCCTCCGGGTCGGGGTCGAGCAGTCCCGCGGTGTCCCAACGGCCCGCCGGGACTTCGGAGATGACGTCCTGCCCGGCGTCGAGCAGCCGCCACAGCGCCTCCGGGTCGTCGGCTCCGCCGGGGAAGTGGCAGGCCATGGAGATGATGGCGATGTCGCCGCCATGTCGTGCGGGCCCGTCCGGCGCGGGCGTCGGTTCGACGGCGGGCCGCTCCTCCTCGAAGAGGGCGTCGGCGATCGCCGCGATCGTGGGGTGGTTGAAGACGAGGGAGGGCTCCAGGGTGCGGCCGATCCGCTCGGCGAGGTCACTGCCGAGGGTCACCAACTGGCGTGATCCCAGGCCGAACTCGGCGATCGGCCGGTGCGGGTCGACGCTCAGCGGGTCGAGTCCGGCCGTCCTGGCCACGGCCGCGGTGAGCCAGGCGCGTACGTCTTCGGCGGTCGCCGGGGAAGGTTCGGTGCTCGGGTGGTGGGACGCGTGCGCAGGCATCTGGAAAGGAGTCCTCGTGAGCTGGGTGCGCGGCGGATCCGTACGGTGCGGGACGCGTCGGGGCGCGCGGGCGTACGGCGATGAAGGGGACGTGGGTCCGGGGACCGGCGCCGGTCCGGGCGGGCGGACCGGCGGCGGTGTCGCCGGACGGCGGCGTCAGACGGCGGCGGTCGCTCCGACCGGCGAGAGGGTGGCGTCGAGGTAGGCCGTGCGGGAGGCCCGGCGCTGGATCTTGCCGCTGGAGGTCTTCGGGATGGTGCCGGGGTGGACCAGGACGACGTCGTGCACGGACAGTCCGTGGGCGTCGCCGATCGCGGCGCGGATCAGGTCGGTGATCTTCTCCGACTCACCGACCGACTCCGGCGCCAACTCGGCGATCAGCACGGGCCGTTCGCCGGCGTCGCCGCTGTCCACGGAGAAGGCGGCGGTACAGCCGGGCCGCAGTGCGGGGTGGGACGTCTCCGCGGAGAGTTCGAGGTCCTGCGGGTAGTGGTTGCGTCCGTCGATGACCATGAGGTCCTTGAGCCGGCCGGTGACGAACAGCTCGCCGTCACGCAGGAAGCCCAGGTCGCCGGTGCGCAGGAAGCGCCCTTCGTGGCCGGGGAGGGTGGCACGGAAGGACTCGCGGGTGGCGAGGGCGTTGCGCCAGTAGCCCTTGGCGACGCTCGCGCTCCGCACCCAGATCTCGCCGATCTCGCCCTCGGGCCGCTCCTGGGCCGCCTCGGGGTCGGCGATGACGACGGTGACGCCCTCGCCGGGCCGCCCGCAGCCGACCGCGGCCGTATCGGCGTCGCCCGCTCCGCTCTCCAGGAGTACGGGAGGTGCGCCCACCGTGCCGCCCGTGACCATGAGGGTGGCCTCGGCCAGGCCGTAGCACGGGTAGAGGGCCTCGCTGCGGAACCCGGCCGGTGCGCAGGTCTCGCTGAAGCGGCGCAGGGTGGCGGCGCGGACCGGCTCGGCGCCGTTGAAGGCGACCTGCCAGGAGCTCAGGTCGAGCGTGTCGAGGAGGGCGGGCGTGGCGTGCTTGAGGGCGAGTTCGTAGGCGAAGTTGGGGCCGCCGCTGGTGTGCGGGCGGTACCGGCTGACGGCGGTGAGCCAGCGGTCGGGGCGCTGGAGGAAGTGCAGGGGCGAGAAGAGGGTGGCGGTGACGCCGAGGTACAGGGTGTTCAGGACCGGGCCGATGAGCCCCATGTCGTGGTACACGGGCAGCCAGCTGACGAACATCTCGCCGCCGTACCGGGCGATGACGTCCGGGGTGTGGCCCATGCGCTCGGTGATGACGCGCTCGTTGTCCATGAGGTTGCCATGGGTGACGACGACACCGCGCGGCGCGGAGGTGGAGCCGGAGGTGTACTGGAGGAAGGCCGCCGAGTCGGCGGTCAGGTCCGGCTCGCGCCAGGAGGCGGCGGTCTCGTCGGGTATGTCCTCGGTGGCGACGCAGGTGATCCCGGCGAGCTCGGGCAGGTGCTCCGCCAGGCGACCGAGGGCGGCGATGACCTCGTGGCCGCCCAGGATCACCCTGGCGTCCGAGTCGGCGATCAGGCGCTTCATCCGGGTCAGGGCGCGATGGTTCTGCGCGCGGCCCTGCGGGGGCACGCCGGGTACGGCGACGACTCCGGCCGACAGACAGCCGAGGTAGCCGTTGATGAACTCGGGGCCGGGCGGGTAGAGCAGCATGGCGCGGGAGCCGGCGAGGCCGCGCTCCTGGAGCCAGGCGGCGACGGCCCGGGAGCGGGTGGCCAGGCGGGCGTAGGAGAGTTCCTGGACCTCTCCGTCGCAGTCCCCCGTGGCGAGATAGCGGTAGGCGGTCCGCTCGGGCCGGTGCGTGGCGTGCGTGGTCAGCAGATCGACCAGGGAACGAGCCATGTTGACGAGTCTCACCTGTCTGGATGTGGTGGCATGGGAACGGGAGTCCGCAATTCGCCGCCGGGCGGGCGTCCGTGATGGTCCGTCACGGAATCCCCCGATGCCTCACCCGGCTTGCTACCGATGAGTAACACCCTATCAAGCCCACGCACACAGCGGGTCGAACATATGTAAACCCTACGTATCCAACAGAGTCGAACCCAAGTGTTCCATGGAGATGACTACTTGAACTTCAAGTGATCATTTTTGATCGTACTTCGACACCGAACCCGCCATCCGGCACATTTTCGGCCACGCGGCGCGCCCCGATCGGCACGGTCCCCGTCCGTGCGCGATCCCGCCGTTCCCCCAAATGCCCCCTGGCCGGATCGGTCCTATGGTGCTGGTATGGAGCACGCACTCAGCCCCGCGACCCTCTCCGAACTGCGCCGCCCGCGGCCCTATCCCGCGGTGTCCGTGCTGACGCCGACCCATCGGCGGGAACCCGAGAACGCCCAGGACCGGGTCCGGTTGCGCAATGTCGTGGCCGAGGCGAAGAAGCAGCTCGAGAGCGACCCGGCGGTCACCCGGGAGCGGCGCGCCGACGTCGCCGACCAGCTGGACCGGGCCCTGGCCGAGGTCGACCTGGCGCACAGCGAGGACGGCCTCGTGATCTACGCCGCCCCGGGCGAGCACCAGGTGTGGTCCCTCGGCCGTGCCGTACCGGAGCGCGTCGTGCTCTCCGACACGTTCCTGACCCGCAACCTCGTCTCCGCCCGGGCCTCGGAACGGCCGTTCTGGGTGATGTCGGTCTCCGCCGACCGGGTCACACTGTGGAACGGCGGCGCCGACCGGGTCACCGAGGCGCGGGCCGGCGGCTTCCCGCTGGTCAGACGTGAGCAGAACTTCGACGCCGAGCGCATGGAACGGACCGGCGACCTGCCCAGCACCTTCCGTGACGAGGACACCCGCCGCTTCCTGCGCGACGCCGACACCGCCCTGGGCGCGCTGGTACGCGAGCGCCGGCGGACGGTGTACGTCACCGGCGAACCGGCGGCGCTGTCGCTCCTCGACGAGTTCGGGGGAGCCGCCCGGGACGCGGTGCACCTCCCGCACGGCGGGCTCTCCCACGGCACGCCGGACGCGGTGTGGCAGGCGGTGCGCCCGCTGCACGAGGCGCAGGCCCGCCGCGACACCGCCGCCGTCGCCCGGGAGCTCGACTCGGCCCGCGGGCACAAGACCTTCGCGGCGGGCGTCGACGAGCTCTGGCAGAGCGCCAGGGAGGGCCGGGTCCGGCTGCTGGCCGTCGAGGAGAACCACCGCGTCACGGTCCGCGACGGCGGCGACCATCTCGTCCCGGCCGCGAGCGGCGATCCGGACGCCCGCGAGGACATCGTGGACGAGATCGTCGAGCAGTGCCTGGAGACGGGCGCCGAGGTGCGCTTCGTGCCCGACGGCACGCTGGGCGACGCGGACGGGATGGCGGGGGTGCTGCGGTACTGACACCCGCCCGAGGGCGGCCCGGTCAGGATCCCGGCGTCGCCACGGTGCCCTCCCCAGGCCCTGTTCAGCGGCTTTGCCCGGCGGCGTACGCTACGGCGTGATCGTCGACCGGGAGGGTGAGGGCGCGTGGGTGACCTGCTGGGCGTCGCCGTACTGGGCGCCGGACACATGGGGGCCGATCACATTCGCCGCCTCGATCGCGTGGTGAGCGGGGCCAGGGTCGCCGCCGTGGCGGACCCCGACGCCGCACGCGCGAAGGAGGCCGTGGCAGGTATCCCGGGAGTGACGGTCCACACGGAGGCGGAGGCCGCCCTCGACGCGCCCGGGGTCGAGGCCGTCCTGATCGCCTCGCCCGGTCCCGCGCACCAGGAGGCGCTGCTGGCGGCTTTCGCCCGCGGGCTTGCGGTGCTGTGCGAGAAACCCATGGTGCCCGACCCGGCCGGAGCCCTGCGGGTGCTGGAGGCGGAGGCCAGGCTTGGCCGGCGGCTCGCGCAGATCGGGTTCATGCGGCGCTACGACGTCGAGTACCGCAGGCTCAAGGCCCTGTTGGACGACGGACGGCTCGGCCGGCCCCTGATGCTGCACTGTGTCCACCGCAACGTCTCCTCACCCGCGGGCTTCACCAGCGCGATGCTGATCGACAGCTCGGTGTCGCACGAGATCGACGCCGCCCGCTGGCTGCTCGGCCAGGAGCTGACCTCGGTCACCGTGCGGCGCCCGCGCCCCTCGTCAGGCGCCCCGCAGGGCCTGCTCGACCCGCAGTTCGTGCTCTTCGAGACCGAGGAGGGCGCCCTGGTGGACGTGGAGGTCTTCGTCAACTGCGGCTTCGGCTACCAGGTGCGCTGCGAGGCCGTGTGCGAGGCGGGCAGTGCGCGTGTCGGTGACGACCAGGGCATGCTCGTCACCGCACGGGGCGCCGCCGGCGCGGACGTGCCCCAGGACTACCTCGTACGGTTCGGGGACGCCTACGACCGCGAGGTGCAGGCCTGGGTGGACGCCACCCGGCGCGGCCGGGTCACCGGCCCGACCGTCTGGGACGGCTACGCGGCCTCCGCCGTCGCCGAGGCCGGCATCCGGGCACTGGAGAGCGGCGCCCGCGTCGCCGTCGAACTCGCCCCGCGCCCCGGCCTGTACGCCGGGGGCGGTCACTGACACCCGGCGGCCCTCAGACGTTGCCGAGCAGGGCTTCGAGGCCCTGGTCCACGGCGGCGCCGACATCCTCCCGGCCCGGCGCGACCACGGCGTAGCTGCGCACCAGGAACCTGCGCAGGGCGCCCGTGTCGAACTGGAGCAGGGCCAGACCGAGCGGGGAGTGGAACTCCACCACCGTACGGGCCCGCCCGCAGGGCCAGATGTGCACGTCACCGCTTCCGGCCGGACCGCTCACGCCCTGCTCCAGCAGGGCGCGCCCGAAGGTCCAGGTGACCGCCTCTCCCGCGAGGGAGACCTCCGCGGGGAAGTCGACGTGCACGGCGAACGGGTCGCAGGAGTCGTAGCGGAGCGTGGCGGGCACGGGCAGCTCCTGGTCTTCCGCGGTGATCAGACGGGCGCGGACAGGCTGTTCCAGAGTGATGTCCATGCATGTACGACCTCGGAGAGGCCTCCTGCATTACGCGAAAGCGGCGTCCAATTCGTGTGACCTGCGTCACAGAGCCCAGGGCCTGGAACATCAGCCCGCCGAACATGCGACCGATGGTCACCTCGACCCCCTCAGGCGTCCCCCAAGTCACGTACGTCACCTACGACTTGACCCCCCGAGCGCAGGTGTCGACCACTCCCCGCAGGGCCTCCGGATAGACAGTGGCATATGCCAGAAGCACCACTGAATCGTGTGTTGCCAAATCTCTTACACGCCGTCGCGGGCTGTGCAACAGTCGTAACGGCCCTTGTGTCAGCTTTCGCCGGACCGTCCCGCATCGGAGTGCGTCATGCCGCCCCCTGTCTCCGCGGATCGCCCAGCCGCCCGGCCGCCGGGGCGCGGCTCGGTCGACGCGCTGATCACACAGACACGCCGGCTCAAGGGCGACATGGACGCCGTGCGCCACGACACCCGCAGCGACACCGCGGACCCGCAGGAACGCTGGCAGCGCGCGCTCTACGACCTGGCCCTCCAGCAACTCGACGACCTGGGCGCGCACTTGGCCCAATTGCGTGACGGCCCGCCACCCGTGCCCGCCCCGACGCCCGCCACGCCGGTGCCGCCCCGGCCCGAGTCCCTGCTCAGCCGGGTCGGCAGCGCCGAGTGGAATCTGCTGACGGACGAGGCGTTCTGGTCCGAGGAGCTCTACGGCATCCTCGGCCGCGACCCCGCCGCTCCCCCGCTCACCCTCGACGAACTGCCCTCGCTCGTCCTCGACGAGGACCGGCCCAAGCTCACGACGATGGTCACCGACTGCCTCGTGGACGCCCGGCCCATCGACGGCGAGTTCCGTGTCGTGCGGCCGGACGGCGAGAGCCGCACCGTGCACATGATGGGCGAGCCCGTGCTCGACCCCGAGGGCGGCACCGCGTCGATGTGGGCCGTACTGCGCGACGTCAGCGCACTGCGCCGCAACCAGCGGGCGGTGCGCGACAGCCGTGACCGCCTCCAGCACCAGCAGCACCGGGCCCAGACCGAACACCGGCTCGCAGTGGAACTGCACGAGGCGGTGCTGCCGGCCTGGCGCGGCGCCCTGCGTCTCCCGCACCAGGGCCCCGGCTCCCTCGACGTCGCCGCCCACTACCTGCCCGCCGCGACGACGTCACAGATCGGCGGCGACTGGTACGACGCGCTCGAACTCTGCGACGGTCAGACACTGCTCAGCGTCGGCGACCTCACCGGACACGGCCCGTCCGTCAGTTCGAGCACGGCGATGATGCTGGGCGCCCTGCGCGGTATGGCGATGACGGGCACCGGGCCGGCCCAACTGATGTCCCTGCTCAACCAGTTACTGGACGCCACCGCGCAACCGGCCCTGGGCAGCGCGGTCTGCTGCCGCTACCGGCCCGACACCCGCACCCTGACGTGGGCGCAGGCCGGACACCCAGCCCCACTGCTGTTCCGCGACGGGACGGGCCGTCGGCTGGACGCCCCGGAAGGCGTACTCCTGGGCGCCACCGCACGCGCCGCCTACGGACAGGCCGAGGAGACCCTCGAAGAAGGCGACCTGCTCCTGCTGCACACCGACGCACTCGCGCCCCCCGACCGTCTCCTCGCCCTGGCGCCCCGTCTGGACAGGGCCCGCACCGCACAGGACTGCGTGCGGACGGCCATGGAGGAGTGCGGCGGGAGCGAGCGAGCGGACGACGCCTGCGTACTGGTCGCCCGGGTCACCCGGTGAGCCACCCGACCGCCGTCCACCGGCTCACACCTGAGCCCCGCTGCCCCCCTTGCCCGCCTTGGCGCCCTTCGGCCTCGGCAGCGCCTGCCTGATCTCCTCGCGCAGCTCGCTGATCCTCGGGTAGTCGGCGTACTGCGCGGTGAGCCGGTACATCTGGCTCAGCCGGTCCCAGGTGCGCCGGGAGGAGTTCGACCCCATCGACATCAGGGCCAGTCGCGCGAACCTGTCCGCCTGTTCGGGGTCGTCCGCGATGAAGCAGGCGGACGCCATGGACAGATGGTCGAAGATCTTCGAACGCTCCCGTCCGTCGACGCGCAGCGTGAGCGCCTTCTGCGCGTAGTACTGGGCCTGCGTGGCCGCCTGCGGCTCGAACTCGGCCAGCGTGCGGTAGGCCAGCGCCTGCATGCCGTACAGATCCTCGTCCTTGAAGGTCTGCATCCAGGACGGCGGGGTGACGTCGCCCTTGTCGGAGACGAAGAGGTCCTCCGCCCGGCCGAGGGTCCGGCGCATGGCCTGGCCCTTGCCCATCGACGCCTGCGCCCACGCCTCGACGGTGTGGAACATCGCCCGGGTGCGCGGCAGCGCGTGGTCACCGGAACCGGACTGGGCGAGGTTCATCAGGTCGAGGGCCTCGCCGGGCCGGCCGAGATGGACCATCTGACGGGCGGCCCGGGAGAGCGCCTCGCCCGCCCGTGGCCGGTCGCCGCCCTCTCGTGCGGCATGGGCGGCGATGACGAAGTACTTCTGGGCCGTGGGCTCCAGACCGACGTCGTGCGACATCCAGCCCGCGAGGACGGCGAGGTTCGCGGCGACGCCCCACAGGCGCCGCTGGAGATGGGCGGGGTGGCGGTAGGCGAGGATGCCGCCCACCTCGTTGAGCTGTCCCACCACGGCCTTGCGTTGCAGCCCGCCTCCGCGGGCGGCGTCCCAGGCCCGGAACACCTCGACCGAGCGTTCGAGTTCGTCCACCTCCTCCGTTCCGATGGGGGCGGCCTCGTAGCGGTCGAACCCGGCGGGGTCGGCATGGTGGAGGAGGGGATGGTCGATGACAGGTGCGTCGGAGGAGAGGGTGGGGTCGGTGTGCAGCCACTCGTACATGGCACTGCTGAGAGCTGATCCCGCTGCGAGCGCGGCACCCGCGCCCACCAAGCCGCGTCGGTTGAGCATGAGGTCCATTCCCGTGAATTCGGTGAGGACCGCAGCTGTCCGTTCGGGCGCCCACGGCACACCGTCGGGGTGTTCGACACTCCCGCCGCCGGGCCGTTTACCTGTACGCCCGTGCCGGACCAGACCGAGGTCCTCGATGGTCACGACACGGCCGAGACGCTCGGTGAACAGGGCCGCCAGCACCCGCGGCACCGGATCGCGCGGGATCTCTCCCGTGTCGATCCACCGCCGCACCCGGGAGGTGTCGGTCGACAGCTGGGGGTGGCCCATGGCCGCCGCCTGCCGGTTGACCAGCCTCGCGAGTTCACCCTTGGACCAGCCGGCCAGGCCGAACAGGTCCGAGAGACGGGTGTTGGGTTGTCCGCTCACGTCAAGCCCCCAGGTTCTCGGCTGAGTTGACAGTAGCCCGGTGAAAGTTGCCGGGCGACTATTCGCCAGGGTTCGCCAGGGTCCGCCAGATGGTGTGCCACTGGGCGACAGGTGTCAGGTAGGAAAGCGCCACCCCGACCCGGTCGCCGAGGGACATTCCCCAGGGTGTACCCGAAAGGACCGGTCGGGGCAGCGCTTTGACGTCCGGCACACGAAGGGATCTGTTTCCCCCATGTACGCAGCATCGTCCTCCGTGTCCGCCCCGCCCCGGTCGCTGCACACCCGTCCGGGCGGCGGCGGCCCCTATCTCGACCCCGCGCGCTCGGCGGCTCCCACGCTCGGCGCGGGTCCGGCCCGCCGCCCCGCGGGGCTCGGCGCCCAGCCGCTGAGCGGACGGCTCGACCTGTCCGGCCCGCAGGGCACCCAGTTGCGCACGGCGATCGCGTCCGTGCACCGGATCTGCCCGGAGTTCGCCCCGGTGCAGGTACTGCGCCGCAGCGGACGCTCGGTGCTCCTGGTCGGTACGACCGGGCGGAGCACGGCGGTCGCCAAGTGTTTACTCGACCACTCCCCCGCGTGGGCCGATCGGATCAGGCACGAAATAGCCGCATACCGCACGTTCGTCCGGCACCGCCCCCCGGTGCGGGCGCCGAGACTGATCGCGGCGGACCCGGACAACTGCACCCTGGTGATCGAGCGGATGCCCGGCCGGGTGGCTGCCCTCCAGCGGCATCCGACCGAGGCCCCGCCGCGGGCGGACATCCGCGCGGCACTCGGCGCGATCTGCCGGCTCAACGCCTGGCGGCCCCCGGCGGGGACCTTCGACGCGCCGCTGGACTACGCCGCCCGTATCTCCCGCTACCACGAGCTGGGCCTGCTCACCGACCGGGACATGGGCGACCTCCAGAAGCTGCTGCACGGCATCGCGGCCACCGCGGGCCGGCAGGGCATGGGCCAGTTCTGCCACGGCGACGCCCTCCTGTCGAACATCCTTCTCTCACCGGCCGGTCCAGTGCTGGTGGACTGGGAGCACGCGGGCTGGTACCTGCCGGGCTACGACCTGGCCACGCTGTGGTCGGCGCTGCGCGACGCGCCGGTGGCGCGCCGTCAGATCAGCCAGATCGCCCAGTCGGCGGGCCCGGCCTCACGGGACGCCTTCCTGGTGAACCTGATGCTGGTCCTGACCCGCGAGATCCGCACCTACGAGACGGCCGTGCAGCGCTCGATGCACGACCTGGCCCCCTCGGCGCCCCAGCCGGGTGGCACGCCGTCCGGCGAGGAACAGCGCCTGCTGCTGCGAAGGCTGCACGACGACTGCCAGCTGGCCCGTCGGGCGGTGCGCGCGGCGGTCGGCACCCGCTGACGGGACGAGGCCGGCGGTGCGCCTGAACGGGGGGCGCGCCACGGCCCCCCGAGGGTGCGTCAGCGGTGTCGCCGAGGGAAGTCCGCGGGCTGTGCGCATGATTGACGGGCTGTCGGCAAGCCGGTACGAGGTGACCCGTGCCAGGCCCCGCGCACTCCGCACGCCCGTCCCAGGAGGCCGCTTTGCGAAAATCCGCCACTCACCCAGGACCCGGCAGACAAGCCCGTAGAGCCGCAGGCGCCATGGCGTCCGCGGCTCTGCTGTTCCCGCTGCTCGGCGCGGCGTCCCCGGCCGACGCCCCGGCTCCGGAGGCCCCGGCCGACGGGGGTTCCTCCGGCCAGGCCCTTCAGCGGGCCTTCACCGCCGCGGCCGCCCAGTACCACGTGCCGCGGAGCCTGCTGCTGGGCGTCTCCTACCTCCAGTCCCGCTGGGACGCGCACGACGGAGCGCCGAGCGTGACCGGCGGCTACGGCCCGATGCACCTCACCGACGCCCGTACGGCGCTCGCCGCGGCCCCGCCGCGGAGCGAGGACGCGGAGGACGCCCGCGGCGACTCCGCCCGCCCGCCCCGGGTCGCGGCGCACCTGCGCCGGCCGTCGGGCGGAGAGCTCCCGGCCCGGCTGAGGACCCTGCCGAAGGCGGCGGAGCTCACCGGCCTCAGCCCGGCGGAACTGCGTACGGACCCGGCGGCCAACATCAAGGGGGGTGCCGCGCTCCTCGCGGCCGCGCAGAGACAACTGGGTGAGCCCCTGAGCGCCGACCCGGCGGACTGGTACGGCGCGGTGGCGCGTTTCTCGGGCGCGGACGACAGCGCGACGGCCGCCGGCTACGCCAACGACGTCTACGCCGTGCTCCGCACCGGCGAGAAGCGCACCACGGACACCGGTGAGCCGCTCGCCCTGGCCGCCAGGCCGGAGGTCGCGCCGCGGACGGCCCAGCTGCGGCGGACCGGCCTGCGCAGGGCCTCGGCCGCCGGCACCGAATGCCCGGCGACGGTGTCCTGCGAGTGGATCCCGGCGCCGTACGAGCAGTTCGGCGACAACGACTACGGCAACCACGACCTCGGCGACCGGCCGGCCGCCCCCGGCATCAGGTACATCGTCGTGCACGACACCGAGGGCGGCTGGGAAGGGGTGCTGGACATGGTCCAGGACCCCACGTACGTGTCCTGGAACTACTCGCTGCGCTCGACCGACGGCCACATCGCCCAGCATGTGAAGGCCAAGGACGTGGCCTGGCACGCGGGCAACTGGTACGTCAACGCCAAGTCGATCGGCCTGGAGCACGAGGGCTTCCTCGCCCGGCCGGACGCCTGGTACACGGAGGCCATGTACCGGTCGTCGGCGCGCCTGGTGAAGTACCTGGCCGCGCGCTACGGCGTCCCGCTGGACCGGCAGCACATTCTGGGCCACGACACCGTGCCCGGCCCGACCACCGCCACCGTCTCCGGGATGCACACCGACCCGGGCCCGTACTGGGACTGGCGGCACTACTTCGAGCTGCTGGACCGGCCCTTCACGGCGACGGCCCGCAAGGCCGGCGGCGGCCTGGTGACGATCCGCCCGGACTACAGCGCCAACCAGCCGGTGTACACGGGCTGTGTCACCAAGGGTGAACCGTGCGCGGCGCACGGTTCCGGCGCGGTGCGGCTGTACTCCGACCACGACGAGAAGTCGGCCCTGATCAAGGACGTCGGCCAGGGCTCGGCCCCCACCACCGGCGTGAACGACATCTCCTCACGCGTCTCCACCGGGCAGCAGTACGCGGTCGCCGACCAGTGGGGCGACTGGACGGCGATCTGGTTCCTGGGGCAGAAGGCGTGGTTCAGGAACCCGAAGGGGCATCCGACGGCGGTACCGGCGGCGGGCCAGGTGATCACTCCCAAGGACGGCCGCGACAGCGTTCCGGTCTACGGCCGCGCCTATCCGGAGGCGTCCGCCTACCCGGCGGGGGTGCCGGCCCAGACGGTGTCACCGCTGACCTACACCCTTCCGCGGGGCCAGAAGTACGTGGTCGGTGACAAGGTGCCGGGCGAGTACTACTACGCGGTCACGTTCGCCACCGGCTCGCACCGGGTGGTGACCGGCAAGGACCTCTACTACGAGATCCAGTACGGCCACCGGGTGGCGTTCGTGCGGGCCGCCGACGTCACGCTGATGCCGTCGCCGTCGTAGCCGCGCCTCAGTCCTGCTGGAACAGCTCCGCCGGGAGCGGTTTCAGCAGGGCGTACAGGTCGTCGGTGATGGGGCGGTCCCAGGCGGCGATGGTCACGAGGACGTTGTCGCTGCGGTCGAACTGCACGCAGGAGATCCGGCCCTCGGAGAGCTTGAGGCGGCGCACGATCAGGAGGTTGTCGCCCTGCATCACCGGCATGTCCTCGGCGCCGACGACGGTCACCTCCTCGTCGTTCTCCAGCGCGATCAGCAGCTGGGCCACCTCGAAGGGGACCTCGCCGTCCTCCACCTCACGGGCCGGGGAGCCCTCCGGCAGATTACCGATGATCATCGCGGGGCCTCGGCCGCCGAAGAGGTCGTAGCGCAGGAAGACGCCCTGGCAGCTGCCGTCGGGGGCGGGCAGCAGCCCGGCGCCCAGATTGCCGGGCCAGTCGCCCGGATCCATGGCCAGGACGTCGAAGTCGGGCCCGGCGGGCGTGGCGCTGCGGCGGCGGAGGAACGACATGCCGCCATGGTACGTGGACAGAGCCGTCCCGCGATCGCCGGGAGGGACGCGGTTCGCCGTTCGGGCGCCGTGGGCGGCCGGCCGGGGCTCCGCCGGCCACGGCCGGCCTTCCTGTCACCGCGCAGACGGCGCCGGCAAGAGGCGCCGGCACGCCTCCGGCCGGCTTCGGGCCGGCCTCGGCCACGGGTCTGTGCGCCTGCGTCCCCCGCCCGGACAGCTCCCCGGGCAGGTCCCGGAAGGGCGTACGGGGCCACGGAAGGCGTAGGGGGTCATGTACGGGAACCGGCGCGGCACGCCCGTGCCTGCACCCCCGTACGGGCGAGCCCCTCCGAGTCCTCTCCCGGCCGCCGGCCGGGACCGGGCTCAGGTCAGGTCGAACTCCCCCTCCCGTGCCCCCGACACGAACGCGCCCCACTCGGCGGGCGTGAAGATCAGGGAAGGGCTCTGGGGACGGCCACTGTTGCGCATCGCGATGAAACCCTCGACGAAGGCGATCTGGACATCCCCCCGCCCCCGGCTCGTGGACTGCCACTCGGCGCTGCTGAGGTCCAGCTCCGGCTTGTCCCAGCCCGTGAGCGGCTGCTGCTGGATGGTGCTCTCGGCCACGTCCGTGCTCCTCCCGGTTCGTCGTCCGCGGGCCAGCCTAGCGATCGGCCCCGGACGCCGACAGAGCACGTGAGGGGGACCTTTCAGGACTGCGGTGGCCGCGCTCCCACGAGCCACATGGCGAAGAACTGCGAGCCGCCGCCGTAGGCGTGTCCGAGGACCTTCCCGGCCCGCTCCACCTGGTGTTCCCCGGCCTGACCCCGCACCTGGAGCGCCGCCTCCGCGAAGCGGATCATGCCGGAGGCGCCGATGGGGTTGGTGGACAGGACGCCTCCCGACATGTTGACGGGCAGGTCGCCGTCCAGCTCCGTCACCCCGGCCTCGGTCAGCTTCCAGCCCTCGCCCTCGTCGGCGAAGCCGAGGTTCTCCAGCCACATGGGCTCGTACCAGGAGAACGGGACGTACATCTCGACGGCGTCGATGTCCCGGCGCGGGTCGGTGACGCCCGCCTGCCGGTAGACGTCGGCGGCGCAGTCCTTGCCGGCCTGCGGCGACACGGCGTCCTTGCCGGCGAAGAGAGTCGGTTCGCTGCGCATCGCTCCACCGAGCATCCAGGCGGGCGGCCGGGGGGCCCGGGCGGCTCCGGCCCGGTCGGTGAGGATCATCGCGCAGGCGCCGTCGGAGGAGGGGCAGGTCTCCGAGTAGCGGATCGGGTCCCAGAGCATGGGCGATGCCTGGACCTTCTCCAGCGTGATGTCGTGCTCGTGGAGATGGGCGTAGGGGTTCTTCAGCGCGTTGCGCCGGTCCTTGTACGCCACCAGCGAGCCGACGGTGTCGGGGGCGCCGCTGCGCCGCATGTACGCCCGTACGTGCGGGGCGAAGAAGCCGCCCGCCCCGGCGAGCAGGGGCTGCTGGAAGGGGATGGGCAGGGACAGCCCCCACATGGCGTTGGACTCGGACTGCTTCTCGAAGGCGAGGGTCAGCACGGTGCCGTGGACGCGGGCCGCGACGAGGTTCGCGGCGACGAGGGCGGTGGACCCGCCGACGGAGCCGGCCGTGTGGACGCGCAGCATCGGCTTGCCCACCGCGCCGAGTGCGTCGGCGAGGTACAGCTCGGGCATCATGACGCCCTCGAAGAAGTCGGGGGCCTTGCCGATGACGACGGCGTCGATGTCGGCCCAGGTCAGCTCCGCGTCGGTCAGGGCGCTCAGGGCCGCCTCCCGGACGAGTCCGGCGATCGAGACGTCCCGGCGGGCCGCGACGTGCTTGGTCTGGCCGATGCCGACGACGGCTACGGGCTCCTTGCTCATCGCGGTTCCCCTTCGAGTACGGCGACCAGGTTCTGCTGGAGACACGGGCCGGAGGTGGCGTGGGCGAGGGCGCGGTCGGACTCGCCCCGGTGGATGCGGGCGGCGGCCTCCCCGATGCGGATGAGGCCGGCGGCCATCATCGGATTGGCGGCGAGCGCGCCGCCGGACGGATTGACACGGACGTCGTCACCGAGCTTCAGCGCGGTGCGCAGGACGACCTCCTGTGCGCTGAACGGCGCGTGCAACTCGGCGGTGTCGACCGGCCGTTCGAACGCGCCGGCCTTCTCGGCGGCCAGCCGGGCGGAGGGCGAGTCGGTCAGGTCGCGCACGCCGAGCGCGTGGGCCTCGATGCGGTGGTCGATGCCCCGGATCCAGGCGGGCCGCTCGCACAGTTGCCTGGCCCGCTCGCCCGCCGCGAGGATCACGGCGGCGGCGGCGTCGCCGATCGGCGGGCAGTCGCCGGTGCGCAGCGGCCGTACGACGTAGTCGCCCTGCGGCACCGGACCGCGCGACTGCGCATGGGAGTTGGCGGTGGCGTCCTGCCGGCTGCGGGCCCCGATCGCGGCGAGGGCGTTCTCGTCGGTGGCGCCCGCGTCGATCAGCGCCTGTGCCTGGAGGGCGGCGAGGGCGACGGAGTCGGGCCACAGGGGGGCGACGTAGTAGGGGTCGAGCTGGCGGGTGAGCACGTCCCGCAGGGATCCGGGCGAGGACTTGCCGTAGGAGTAGACGAGCGCGGTGTCCGCGTCGCCGGTGAGCAGCTTGGTCCACGCCTCGTACAGCGCCCAGGCGCCGTCCATCTCGACGTGGGACTCGGAGACGGGGGGCCAGGCGCCGACGCCGTCGAGGGCGAGGGTGAAGGAGAAGGCGCGGCCGGCGAGGTAGTCGCTGGAGCCGGAGCAGGTGAAGCCGATGTCGGCGGTCTTCAGCCCGGTCCGGTCCAGGACGCTGTGGAGGACCGGCATGAGCATCTCGACCTCGGAGACGTCGTCGGTGGTGCGCAGGACGTCGGTCTGCGCGAAGGCCACCACCGCGATGTCGCGGACGCCTGAGGATTCCTCGCGGGTCACAGCAGCTCCTTGTAGACGTCGTAGTCCGCGTCGGGTTCGCCGGTCGGGCGGTAGTGGTCGGGGTAGCGGGCGCCCTGCGTCCACACGGGTTCGACGCGCAGGCCCATGCGCACCTGGTCGTAGGGGATGCCGCCGATGCGTCCGTGCAGCGCGAGGTCGGCGCCGTCGAGGGCGATGTGGGCGTAGACGTAGGGCACTTCGATGTCGAGGTTCTTCGCCTTGATGTTGACGATGCAGAAGGTGGTGACGGTCCCGCGCGGTCCGACCTCGACCTGCTCGGCGGTCGGCACTCCGCAGGTGGGGCAGGCCCCGCGGGGCGGGACGTACACCTTGCGGCAGGAGGGGCAGCGTTCGCCGACCGTGCGCCGGGTGGAGAGCGCGGCGATGTAGGCGGACTGGGCGCGGCCGGGCGAGTAGGTGTAGTCGAGACGTGCGGGGGCGACGATTCCGGTGACCCGCTCGCCCCCGGGCTGCCCGGAGGTCCTGGCCGGCCGGCCGGGGTCGCCGTCGTACGGCTCGAAGCAGGCGATGTCGGTGATGGCGCCGGCGCGTTCCGCGGCCCAGCGGATCCTGACCCGCATTCCGGTGCGGACGGCGTCGGGGCCGGGGGCGTCGAGGGCGTGCAGGAGCGCGGTGTCGGCGCCGTCGAGGCGGACCAGGGCCCAGGCGAAGGGGGTGGCGAGGGGCTGGCCGCGGCGGGGTGCGGGGTTCCACGCCCAGGTGGTGACCGTGCCGGTGGGCGCCACCTCGACCATGTCGTGGATCTCGTCGGCGGTGACGGGGTCGTACTCGACGGGCGGTACGAGGGTGCGGCCGTCGGACGTCTTCACGCCGAGGACGACCTGCTCGCGCAGGCCGGTGAGGAAGGCGCCCTGTACGGGACCGAGGGACCGGGTGAACGGAAACTCGACGACGAGCGGTGCTTTGAGAACTTCGGGCATCGGGGCTGCCTCCCTGGGAAGCCGACGTCAGCGGGAGCGCCCCGAAAGGGGCGCGGGGAACTGCGCGACCAGCCACGACGGACCCGCAGTATGGCGAACGGCGCTCAGCACCTGGATCACCCGGCGGAGCGTCACGCACGCCGGTAGACCGGCGCCCGCTTCTCCGCGAAGGCGCGGGCGCCTTCCTTGGCGTCGGCCGTGTCGAACACCGGCCAGCCCCTGACGAGTTCGGCGGCGAGCCCGTCCGCCTCGGTCAGCTCGGCGGCCTCGTAGACGGAGGCTTTCACGGCCTCCACGGCGAGTGGCGCGCAGGCGTTGACCCGTTCGGCGATCTCCAGGGCCTTGTCCAGGGCGGTGCCGTCGGGGACGACATGCCCGACCAGACCGATGGCGGCGGCCTCCCGGGCGGTGTAGGACCGGCCGGTGAGCAGCATCTCCAGGGCGTGGGTGCGCGGGATCTGGCGTGGCAGACGGACCGTGGAGCCGCCGATCGGGAACAGGCCGCGTTTCACCTCGAAGAGACCGAAGGTGGCGGACTCGCCGGCGACGCGGATGTCGGTGCCCTGGAGCATCTCGGTGCCGCCCGCCACGCAGTACCCCTCGACGGCGGCGATCACCGGTTTGCGGGGGCGGTGGTGGCGCAGCATCGCCTTCCAGTGCAGGTCGGGATCGGCCTTGAGCCGGTCGCGGTACTGCTCGCCCTCCATCCCCCGGCCGGCCAGGGCCTTGAGGTCCATGCCGGCGCAGAAGGAGCCGCCCGCGCCGGTGAACACGACCGAGCGGACCGAGTCGTCCTCGTCGGCCTCGAGCCAGCCGTCGTACAGGCCGACGAGCATGGCGATCGAGAGCGCGTTCCTGGCCTCCGGCCTGTTGAGCGTGAGCACCATGGTGGCGCCCTCGCGCCGCACGGTGAGGTGTTCGGTACCGCCCATCGCAGATCTCCCCTCGGAAAGAACGAGAACAGGTTGCAGGAGGCGTGATGGCAGTTCAAGGGTTTTCTGACAGACAGTCAGATTTATTGGCGTGAGCCCTTCCCACTTGCCGCGCCCTTTGCTCAGATGACCGACGAACCGTCAGGGAACCAGGCCCCCGGTCAGGAGGAGCGGTGGAGTACAACCTTGCCGACCTGTTCGAGTCGGTCGTCGACGTGGCGGCGCAGCGTGAGGCGCTCGTGTACGTGGACCACCCCGGCACGGGCGCGGAACGCCGTCTGACGTACGCGGAGCTGGACGCCGCGGCCAACCGCATCGGTCACCACCTCCTCGACAGCGGGATCCGCCCGGGCGAGCACCTCGGCCTGCACCTGTACAACGGCGTCGAGTACCTCCAGACGGTGCTGGGCTGTCTCAAGGCGCGGATCGTGCCGGTCAACGTCAACTACCGCTACGTGGAGGAGGAGCTGGTCTATCTCTACCGGGACGCGGATCTGGTGGCGCTCGTCTTCGACGCGGAGTTCACGGACCGGGTGGCGGCCGCGCTGCCGCAGACGCCCGCGCTGCGGCACCTGATCCGGGTCGGACCGCCGGGCGAGGGCATCACCTCCTTCGCCGAAGCCGAGGCGGGCGGCTCCCCCGGGCGCGGCTTCCCGGCCCGTTCGGGCGACGACCAGTTCATCATCTACACCGGAGGCACCACCGGCCTGCCCAAGGGCGTGATGTGGCGCCAGGAGGACCTGTTCTTCTCGGGACTGGGCGGCGGTTCACCCACCGGGGAACCGGTCAAGAAGCCGGAGGAGATATCCGAGCGGGTCGCCGCCGGCGGTACGGGGATCACCTTCTTCCCCACCCCTCCGCTGATGCACGGCACCTCCACCCTCACCGCGTTCATCGGTTTCAACTTCGGCCAGCGGGTCGTGATCCACCGCAAGTTCGTGCCCGAGGAAGTGCTGCGGACGATCGAGAAGGAGAAGGTCACCAGCATCTCCCTGGTGGGCGACGCGATGCTGCGGCCGCTGATCGACGCCCTCGAAGGCCCGCTGAGGGGCACCGACTGCTCGTCGGTCTTCAGTGTGTCCTCCTCCGGGGCGATCATGTCGGACACCGTCCGCCGGCAGTTCCGGGCGCTGATGCCGAACGCGATGCTGCTGAACAACTTCGGGTCCTCGGAGTCCGGTTTCAACGGCACGGCGACGGAGGACTCGGGACCCGAGCGCGGCTTCCGGGTTCGCGTCAACTCCCGGACCCGGGTGGTCGATCCGGCCACCCACGAGCCGGTCGCCGCCGGCGAGGTCGGACGCGTCGCCCAGCGCGGTCACGTGCCCCTCGGGTACTACAACGACCCGGCGAAGACGGCCGAGACCTTCTTCCTCAAGGACGGCGAACGCTGGGTACTGCTCGGTGACATGGCGACCGTCGACGAGGACGGCGTGGTCGTCGTCCTCGGGCGCGGCTCGCAGTGCATCAACACCGGGGGCGAGAAGGTCTACCCCGAGGAGGTGGAGCAGGCGCTGAAGTCGCATCCGGACGTGTACGACGCCCTGGTGGCCGGGGTGCCCGACCCGACGTGGGGCAACCATGTGGCGGCGGTCGTGCAGGTGCGCGACGGGGCCGCGCTGCCGTCGCTGGAAGACATCCAGAGCCACTGCCGTTCCCGGCTCGCCGGCTACAAGATCCCGCGTCAGCTGGTGGTCGCCGAGTCCATCCGCCGCTCGCCCAGCGGGAAGGCGGACTACCGGTGGGCGCGGGAGGTGGCGGTCGCCGAGGACCGGTGACCCGGCACACCCGGACGCCGGCTCCGCGGTCCCGGTCCGCGGGTCCCGGTCCGCGGGTCCCGGTCCGGGCGTCAGCTCCAGGGGGTGACCGTCAGCCGGATTCCGGCCTCCTCCCCCAGGATCGGCGCCGCGGTCTTCGGCAGCGGGACGTGGGCCAGCCAGACGTCGCTGCCGGGGTCCTCGTCACCACACGGTGTGCCGGTGGGCCGGTGCTCCCAGATGGCGCCGGGGAGGTCGGAGTTCCAGACGGCCCACACGCCGAGGCCCGTCTGCGCGGGGCCGACGTCGACGACCAGGATGTCGTCGAAGTCCGCGGTCTGTTCGAGGTGGTCGGCGAAGCTCAGGACGCCGTCCCGCTCCCGCAGAGACAGGATCCGCAGGTGCAGCGCGTAACGCAGCGTGGGGGTCTGCGGGGGCCGGGGCGCCTTGCTGTTGAGGAACGTCGTCGTCAGCGGGACGGGCTCGGCGGCCGTGCCGTCACCGTGCGGCTCCGGCAACTGGACGGGGCACCAGTGGGCGGCCAGCCGTTCGTGCATCACGCTGGGCAGCCCGCGCACGGAGAGCCGCACCTCGGCCTGCCACCTGGTTCCGCGCTCGCGGGCAATCCGCAGGCCCACCAGTTCGGCCTGGACCCGCTGGTCGCCGAAGAGGAAGCGCCGCAGGTTCTGGTAGCCCTCCTCGGAGTTGACGAGTCCGTAGCGGCCGCTGTGGCTGCGGTGCACGAACGCCCGGTGCGCGCCCGGCACCTGGGCGTTGTCGATCTGCACCAGCCCGTCGCTGCGCACGCCGACGGCACGCGAGGACAGGCCGTGGGCCACGTCGTAGTCGGCGGGGTCGGTGCCCACCAGGCAGAAGACCCGGTGCGGCGGGAAGGTGCCCTCGGGTATCTCCCGGGGGTCCCAGCCTTTCGGCGGGCCGCCGTCTCCCTCCCGCAGCGCCTGCGGGGTGAGGTACTCGTACATCCGCCGGGGCGCGAAGACGTCCGCGCCGGCGACGCCGGTGGCGTCCATGAGCCGCTCGACGAGGCCGCCCCCGACGTCGAAGGCGATGCCTCCGTGCGGGGTGCCGTAGGTGAAGAACTTGTCCACGTGGTCCGCCGGGTCCTCGCCCAGGTCGGGAAGGACCTTCTGGAGCAGGCAGCGGCAGACCAGGCCGCCCATGGAGTGGGCCACCAGATGGACCCGGGGCGCCCCGCTCTTCTCCTTGAGCCTTCTGACGAGGCGCAGCAGGTCCTGGGCTGCGTCCTCGAGGCGGAACTCCCTGGGCTTCGTGGTCCAGGTGCTCGCCGAGGCGTCGTAGAAGCGGTGGATCCAGATGCTGTCGGGCGGGATCTCCGCGGCGGCTTCCAGGTACGCCTCCTGGCCGCCCTGCACCAGGATCCGGTAGCCCTCGTCCAGATGCAGTCGCAGCAAGGGGCTCTCGAACTGGTGGAAGGCGGGCTTGTCGCCCGGTCCCACCCGGACATGCGTCGAGCCTTCGTTGAAGCCGTAGAAGGGGTCCTGGACGGCGCTGTTGATCCCCGAGGTGTCGCCCGCGTATCCCCTGACGTACACGATGGGGAGTTTCGTCTGATCGGGCATGGTCCACTCCGCGGTCGGTACGGGTGCGGAAGGCAACCGTTCGCTGGTGGAGGCGCTTTCAGTCTAGGCGGGCGGCATCGGAGCGGCGACCGGAAGGACGCCGGGGGCCGGTGGGTGCGCGCGCCTGTCCGCTCAGCCGAGGCCGTCGAGGAAGGCGCGCACGCGTCGGGTGAACCACCGCGGATCGTCCAGCCACGGGTAGTGGCCGGCGCCGGGCTGTACGGCGAACTCGGCGTTCGGGAGGGCGTCGGCGACGACCCGGGCGAGTTCGGGCCGGGGTCCGCCGTCCACCTCACCGGCGAGCACCAGCGCCGGGGCGGTCACCGCCGCGAGGGCGGTGCGCAGGGCGGGCGGGTCGAAGGCGCCCGCACCGAAGAAGCGTTCCTCGGCCTCGGCGTTGGTCTGCTCGTCCGTGGCCGCTTCGAGGGCGCGGGCCGTGTCGTCCCACCGCCCGTGGAAGAACGCGGCGACGGCGGACCAGTCGGGGTCGCTCCCGCCCGTGAGCCATGACTCGAACGCGGGGAAGGCGGCGGCGAACCACGGTTCGTCCTCGCGCAGCCGCGCCGCCGTCAGCCGGTCCTCGACGGTGGCCGGCCGGCCGAGGGCCCACGGCGTCGCGGTGATCAGCGCCAGCCGGGAGACCCGCCGCGGGTACCGGGCCGCGTAGAGCAGCGCGAGGCTGCCGCCCGCCGAGTGGGCGAGCACGTCGATCCGCTCCTGTCCGAGGAAGGCGCGCAGGGCCTCGACGTCGTCGACCTGCCGGTCGCAGCGGTACGTCGCCGGGTCGGCCGGGGCGGCGGAGTCTCCGGTGCCCCGCAGATCGAGGAGGACCAGACGGCGGTGCGCGGCGACACCGCCGAGGTCGCCGAGATAGGCGGAGGCGCGCATGGGGCCGCCGGGGAGGACGACGAGCGGCTCTCCCACGCCCCGTACGTGATAGGCGAGTTCGGTCCCGTCCGGGGCGGTGAAGGTAGGCATGCCCCGATCCTCGACGGCGTCCGTGCCGGGCCGCAACGGGGTTCTCCCGGGCGAAATTCACGGTCGCCCTCTTGTCCGGGGCCCGTGAGCCTGGATTACTGATCGTGGACAAGATCGACCGAATGATCGGTCGCCCGTATTGCCATGGTTCGACGAGGGTGACGAGGAGACGGCCCCATGACGGACGCGAGGAACCTGCTGGACGAGGGCGAGCGCCTCGACGAGGACGCCCTGCGCACCCTGCAACGGGAGCGGCTGCGGGCCTCGCTGCGCCACGCGTACGCCCACGTGCCTTTCTACCGGGAGTCGTTCGACAGGGCCGGCGTCCACCCCGACGACTTCCGCGACCTCGGCGACCTGTCGCGCTTCCCCTTCACCACCAAGGCCGACCTGCGCGAGCACTACCCGTACGGGATGTTCGCCGTGCCCCGGGACCGGGTCCGCCGCATCCACGCCTCCAGCGGCACCACCGGACGCCCGACGATCGTCGGCTACACGGACGCCGACCTGTCCATGTGGGCGGACATGGTGGCCCGTTCGATCCGCGCCGCCGGCGGCCGACCCGGCGACACCGTCCATGTGGCCTACGGGTACGGTCTGTTCACCGGCGGCCTCGGCGCCCACTACGGCGCCGAGCGCCTCGGCTGTACGGTGATCCCCGCCTCCGGCGGCATGACGTCCCGTCAGGTCCGGCTGATCCTGGACCTGGAGCCCCGGATCATCATGGTGACCCCCTCCTACATGCTCACGCTGCTCGACGAGTTCGAGCGCCAGGGCGTCGACCCGCGCTCCACGTCACTGCGCGTGGGCGTGTTCGGCGCCGAGCCGTGGACGGAACGGATGCGCCAGGAGATCGAGGAGCGGTTCGCGATCGACGCCGTCGACATCTACGGGCTGTCGGAGGTGATCGGTCCCGGGGTGGCGCAGGAGTGCGTGGAGACGAAGGACGGCCTGCACATCTGGGAGGACCACTTCTTCCCCGAGGTCGTCGACCCCATCACCGGCGAGGTGCTCCCGGAGGGCGAGGAGGGCGAACTGGTCTTCACCTCGCTCACCAAGGAGGCGATGCCGGTCGTCCGCTACCGCACCCGTGACCTGACCCGGCTGCTGCCGGGCACGGCCCGCGTCTTCCGGCGGATGCGCAAGGTGACCGGCCGCAGCGACGACCTGGTGATCCTGCGCGGGGTGAACGTCTTCCCGACCCAGATCGAGGAGATCGTGCTCCGCACCCCGGGCGTGGGGCCCCACTTCCAGCTCCGTCTGACCCGCGAGGGCCGCCTCGACGCCCTGACGGTCCGTGCGGAGGCCCGCCCCGACGCCACCCCGCAGGACCGTGACACGGCCGCGCGCGCCATCGCGGCGGCCGTGAAGGACGGCATCGGCGTGTCCGTCGCCGTCGAGATCGTCGACCCGCAGTCGCTGGAGCGGTCGGTCGGCAAGATCAAGCGGATCGCGGACCTGCGGATGCGGGAGTCATGAGGCGAACCGTTCGCGCAGTTCGCGCTTGAGGATCTTGCCGCTGGCATTGCGGGGCAGCTCCTCCACGAAGACGACCCGCTTCGGCGCCTTGAAGTGCGCAAGGTGCGCACGGGCGTGGGCGACGAGTTCCTCTTCGGTGACCTTGCCGCGGGCGACGACCACGGCCGTGACGGCCTCGACCCACTTCTCGTCGGGCAGGCCGATCACGGCGGCCTCGGCGACCGCGTCGTGGGTGTACAGCACGTCCTCGACCTGGCGGGAGGCGACCAGTACGCCGCCGGAGTTGATGACGTCCTTCACTCGGTCGACGATGGTGAAGTAGCCGTGGGCGTCCCGCACGGCGAGGTCGCCGGAGTGGAACCAGCCGTCGCGGAAGGCCGCCGCCGTCTCCTCCGGCTTGTCCCAGTAGCCCTCGCACAGCTGTGGGGACCGGTAGACGATCTCGCCGGAGGTGCCGTCGGGGACGTCCTCGCCGTTCTCGTCGACGACACGGGCGTCCACGAACAGGACGGTGCGTCCGCAGGACTCCAGCCGGCCCTTGTGCTCGTCGGGTGCGAGGACGGTGGCCAGCGGGCCGATCTCGCTCTGGCCGAAGCAGTTGTAGAACCCCAGGCCGGGCAGGCGTTCGCGCAGGCGTTCCAGGACCGGCACCGGCATGATCGACGCCCCGTAGTACGCCTTGCGCAGCCCGCTCAGGTCACGGGTCGCGAAGTCGGGGCGGTTCGCGAGGGCGATCCACACCGTCGGCGGGGCGAACAGGCTGTCGACGCGGTCCGCCTCGATGAGGTCGAAGAGACGGTCGCCGTCGGGTCCGTCCAGGATGATGTTCGTGGCGCCGACCGCGAGGTACGGCAGCAGGAACACGTGCAGTTGCGCCGAGTGGTACAGCGGGAGGGAGTGCGCGGGACGGTCGCCGGCGCTCAGGTCGAGGGCGGTGATCGCGCTCAGGTACTCGTGCACCAGGGCGCGGTGGGTCATCATCGCGCCCTTGGGCAGAGCCGTGGTTCCCGAGGTGTACAGCAGCTGCACCAGGTCGTCGGTGCGCGGCTCGGGACCGTCGTGGGCGGGCGTCGCGGGGAGCCGCGCGAGGAGCGAGTCGTCGGCGTCGCGCAGGGGCATGTGCCGTGTGCCGGCGGGGAGTCGGGCGGCGAGGCCGGGGTCGGCGAGGACCAGGGCGCTGCCCGACTGGCGGACGATGTACGCCAGGTCCTCGCCGGTCAGGTTCTGGTTGACCGGCACGTGCACCAGGCCCGCGCGGGCGCAGGCGAGGAAGGCGATGAGGTAGGCGTCGGAGTTGTGGCCGTAGGCGCCGACCCGGTCGCCGGGCGTGAGGCCCTCGCCGAGCAGGACGCCCGCGGCGCGTGAGACGGCCTCGTCGAGTTCCTCGTAGGTCCAGGTGCGGTCGCGGTACTCGACCGCGACCCGGGCCGGGGTGCGGCGGGCGCTGCGCCGCAGCACCCCGTCGACCGTGCTGCCATGTCCGGGCGTCATGAGAAGTGATCCTCAGGGGACGGCCGGGGCTGGTCAAGTCGCCGGCGGCACCGGGGCCCCGCGCCCCCGCTGTCGGCGTACCCGCCGTCCCACGGGCGTCTGGCGGGGCGACGGCCGGTCGGCGTTCGCTGCCCGCTCACACCGGGCGCGTGCGGCCCTCCCAGTACGGCTCCCGCAGGCGCCGCTTGTAGAGCTTGCCGTTGGGGTCGCGGGGCATCTCGGTGATGAAGTCGATGCTCCTGGGGCGTTTGTAGCCGGCCAGCCGGTCGGCGCAGTGGTCGAGGAGGGCTGCGGTGAGGGCGGGCCCGGGCTCGTGGCCGGGGGCCGGTTCGACCACGGCCTTGACCTGCTCGCCCCAGTCGTCGTGCGGGATGCCGAAGGCCGCGGCGTCGGCGACGGCCGGATGGGCGAGCAGCGCGGACTCGATCTCGGCGGGATAGATGTTGACGCCGCCCGAGATGATCAGGTCGATCTTGCGGTCGCGCAGGAAGAGGTAGCCGTCCTCGTCGAGCACGCCGAGGTCACCGACGGTGAAGAAGTCACCGATGCGGTTCTTGCGCGTCTTGTCCTCGTCCTTGTGGTAGGCGAAGCCGCCGGTCGTCATCTTCATGTACACGGTGCCGAGTTCACCGGCCGGCAGCCGGTTGCCGTCGTCGTCGAAGATCGCCAGCTCGCTGATGGGCCAGGCCTTGCCGACCGTGCCGGGCTTCTTGAGCCAGTCCTCGGCCGTGGCGAAGGCGCCGCCGCCCTCGCTGGCCGCGTAGTACTCCTCCACGCAGGCGCCCCACCAGTCGATCATGGCTCGCTTCACATGGTCGGGGCAGGGCGCGGCGCCGTGGATGGCGTGGCGCATGGACGACACGTCGTAGCGCGCCCGTACGTCCGCGGGGAGGGCCAGCAGGCGGTGGAACTGGGTCGGGACCATGTGGGTGTGCGTGCAGTCGTGGGCGTCTATGAGGCGGAGCATCTCCTGCGGCGTCCACTTGTCCATCAGCACCAGCGGGTGGCCGATGTGCAGGGACGCGGCCGCGAACTGGAGCACCGCCGTGTGGTAGAGCGGCGAGCAGACGAGATGCACGTTGCCGTCGAAGGGCCGGACGCCGAAGATGCCGAGGAATCCGCCGAGGTAGGCCTCCTCGGGCAGCTTGCCGGGCAGAGGGCGCCGGATGCCGCGCGGGCGTCCCGTCGTGCCGGAGGTGTAGTTCATGACCCAGCCGAGGGTGCGGTCGGCGGGCGCCGACTCCGGTTGTCCGTCGAGAAGTTCGGCGTACGGGCGGAAGCCCTCGACCTCGCCGACGGCGTACCGGTGGGTGGCGGGCAGAGCGGCCTCGTCGGCGGCCCTGCGTGCCTGGTCGGCGAACCGCTCGTGGGCGAGGAGGACCTTGGCGCCGGAGTCGGACACGATCCAGGCGATCTCCGGTCCCACCAGGTGGTGGTTGACGGGGACGAGGTAGAAACCGGCCTGGGTGGCCGCGAGGTGGGCGGCGAAGAACTCCGCCGAGTTGGGCAGGACGACGGCGAAGGCGTCGCCGCGTTCCAGTCCGGCGGCGCGCAGTCCGTGCACGAGCCGGTTGGCGGCGGCGTGCAGGCGTCCGGCGCTCCACTTCTCTCCGTCGGGCGCGATCAGGACCGTGCGGTCGGGGTCCTGGGCCGCCTGGGCCCAGAAGCCCGCGGGGGGTGTGCTGGTCACGTTCCGCTCCTTCCGGCGATGCGGTTGACGCGGCTCACGGCCTGTTCGAAGCCGCGGGTGAGGTCGTCGAAGACGGCCCGGACGCTGCGGACCTCGTTCATCCGGCCGACGATCTGGCCGACGGGCGTGCCGAGCAGGGGGTCGACCTCGTACTTCTGGATGCGCGAGACGGCGTCGGCCACGAGCAGGCCCTGGAGCGGCATGGGGAGGGTGCCGGGCCCGTCGGCTGCGTCCCAGGCGTCGGTCCATTCGGTGCGCAGCTGGCGTGCGGGCTTGCCGGTGAGGGCGCGGGAGCGGACGGTGTCACCGGAGCCGGCCGCGAGGAGTTTGCGGGTGAGGGCGGGCGAGTGCAGGTCGGCCTCGGCGGTCGTCAGCCACAGGGACCCCAGCCATACGCCCTGGGCGCCGAGCGCGAAGGCGGCGGCGATCTGCCGGCCGCTGCCGATACCCCCGGCGGCGAGGACGGGGAGGGGGGCGACGGCGTCCACGGCCTCCGGGGTGAGCACCATCGACGCGATCTCACCGGTGTGGCCGCCGGCCTCGTAGCCCTGCGCCACCACGATGTCGATGCCCGCCTCCTTGTGCTTGAGCGCGTGCCGCGCGCTTCCGGCGAGCGCGGCGACGAGCACGTCCCGCTCGTGGGCGCGGGCGACGATGTCCGCGGGCGGGGAGCCGAGGGCGTTGGCCAGCAGCCGGATCGGGTAGTCGAAGGCGACGTCGAGCTGGCTGCGGGCGACCTGTTCCATCCAGCCGGTGATGCGCCATCCCGACGCCTCGCCCTCGGCCAGCTCGGGCACCCCGTACTTGGCGAGGGTGTCCCGCACGAACTGCCGGTGCCCTTCGGGGATCATCGCCTCGACGTCCGCCTCCGTGACGCCTTCGACCTTCTTCGCGGGCATGACGACGTCGAGTCCGTACGGTCTGCCGTCGACATGGGCCTCGATCCAGTCGAGGTCGCGTTTGAGGTCGCCGGGTGCGGTGTAGCGGACCGCGCCGAGCACGCCGAAGCCGCCGGCGCGGCTGATGGCGGCGGCGACGGCGGGGAACGGCGTGAAGCCGAAGACGGCGTGCTCGATTCCCAGTTGCTTGCTCAGCTCCGTCTGCATGGGCGCAGGATGCCGCAGCCGGTGCGACGACGGAAGCCTCTTTCTGATACTCCGTCAGATTTGTTGGGCGTGCGGCTGTGCCGTGCCGTCGGCGGGCTCCTCCAGCACCGCCATCGCCGCGTTGTGGCCCGGTACCCCGCTCACCCCGCCGCCGCGTACCGCGCCCGCCCCGCACAGCAGCACGTTGGCGTGCCGGGTCTCCACGCCCCAGCGCCCGGCGCCCTCCTGGGCGTACGGCCAGGCCAGGTCGCGGTGGAAGATGTTGCCGCCGGGCAGACCGAGGTCGCGTTCCAGGTCCAGCGGGGTCTTCGCCTCGATGCAGGGGCGGCCGTCGGCGTCGGTGGCCAGACAGTCCGCGAGGGGTTCGGCCAGGTGGGCCTCCAGCTGGGCGAGGGTCGTCCTCAGGAGTTCCTCGCGCACGCCGTCGTTGTCCCGGTCGAAGAGGCGGGCGGGCGTGTGCAGGCCGAACAGGGTCAGGGTCTGGTAGCCCTTCGCCACCAGGTCCGGTCCGAGGATGGTGGGATCGGTGAGGGAGTGGCAGTAGATCTCGGAGGGCGGGGCGGTGGGCAGCTCACCGGCGGCCGCCTGGGCGTGGGCGGTGGCGAGCTGTTCGTAGCCCTCGGCGATGTGGAAGGTGCCGGCGAACGCCTCACGCGGGTCGACGGAGCTGTCGCGCAGCCTCGGCAGCCGGGTGAGCAGCATGTTGACCTTGAGCTGGGCGCCCTCGGCGGGGGCGGGCGGCTCGTCGCCGGTGAGGGCCGCGAGGGCCTGCGGGGAGGCGTTCACCAGGACGTGCCGCGCCGCGACGACGCCCTCGCCGTCGGCGGTGCGGTAGGCGACCTCGGCGGTACGGCCGTCCGTGTCGATGCGTACCGCCTCGTGCCCGGTGGCCAGGACGGCGCCCGCTTCCCGGGCGGCTGCGGCCAGCGCGTCGGTCAGGGCGCCCATCCCGCCGACCGGGACGTCCCAGGCGCCGGTGCCGCCGCCGATCACGTGGTAGAGGAAGCAGCGGTTCTGCTTCAGGGAGGGGTCGTGGGCGTCGGCGAAGGTGCCGATGAGGGCGTCGGTCAGGACCACACCGCGCACCAGGTCGTCCGCGAAGCGCTCCTCGACGGCGACCCCCACGGGCTCCTCGAACAGGGTCCGCCACGCCTCCTCGTCGTCGACGCGGCGGCGCAGCTCGTCCCGGGTGGGCAGCGGTTCGGTGAGGGTGGGGAACACCCGCCGGGCGACGTGCCCGGTCATGGCGTAGAAGCGCTCCCAGGCCGCGTACTCGTGCTCGCCGCCGGTCAGCCGGGCGAACACCTCACGGGTGCGTTCCTCGCCGCCGCCGACGAGCAGCCCGGTGGGCCGCCCACCGCGCTCGACGGGGGTGTACGAGGAGATGGTGCGGCCCTGGAGGCGGAAGTCCAGCCCCAGGTCCCGCAGGATCTTCCGCGGCAGCAGGCTGACCAGGTAGGAGTAGCGGGAGAGCCGGGCGTCCACGCCGGCGAACGGGCGGGTGGAGACGGCGGCGCCCCCGGTGTGGTCGAGCCGTTCCAGGACCAGCACGGACCGGCCGGCCCTGGCCAGATAGGCCGCGGCGACCAGACCGTTGTGTCCGCCGCCGACGATCACGGCGTCGTAGGCGCGATGTCCCGGGCGGTCCCCGTGCCCCTGGCGGCCCTGATGTCCCTGGATTCCCTCGTGTGCAGGCATGGTTCTTCGTAACACGAGCCGATCAAGGTCGGCCAGAGGTGGTCACGGCCGCTGCCGGCCGGCGTGGCCGGACCGTCGCTCCCGCTCCGCTGCCGGGGCGCGGCACGCGTTCGCGGCTCCCGAACGATCACGACGTCCTCAAGTACCGTGAAACGCGACCGCGTTGACCCGAGGGGGAACCGCATGACCACCGATCCGGAGTCCGCACCCGAGCCGCTTCGGACCGCGGGGCCGCCACGCGACCGGCAGACGGTCCCCAACGTCGTCGGTGTCCATCTGCATCTGGAGCACGAGGGCAGGATCCTGCTCGGCCTGCGCCACCCCGACTCGCCCTTCGCGCCCCTGCACCACCACCACTTCCTGGCCGTTCATTAGGCAAGTCGCCTGTCGGAACCAAAGTTGTCGAGTACCTGCGGGAGCGCGAAGCGCTGAAGGGGGTCAGCCTCACTGAATCCATAGCCCGATGTCGTCATCCGACCGGACCGCGACGAGACCCGCGGCCTGACCACCTGGCTCCTCACCAAGGACAATGGCCCCCAGGGGCTGACCGTCGGCAAGATGCGCATCACCGACCAGGCGGGCAGCGTCACCTCTGACGACATGGGTGTCCATCCCGGCAGGGACTGGTTCACCGTGCTGTCCGGCACCGTCGTCCTCTACCTCGGCGAACGCGTCATCCGCGTCGAGACCGGCCAGGCCGCCTCGTTCTCCACCATGACCCCCCACACCCTCCGCAGCGACCGCGGCCCCGCCGAGATCCTGATCATCCTCGACCACAACGGCGAACGCAGTCATCTCCACAGCTGAGGCGACCCGCAACATCCACTTCGCTCGGTGCCGCCGAAGCCTACCTGCGACGTGCTCGCATGCGGTCAGGCAGGTCAGGTGCGCCAGCTGGCAGGGGATTGGGCGGCGGCAGCGCTCCACGAGCCGGGGTGGTGCGGACCGACTCCGAGAGGTACGCAATGAGTCGGCGGGAGGCCGCCGGGTCGTCGGGCAGGGCGGTCACCAGACCGTCGTTGGCGAGCCAGATCACCCCCAAGTCGGACGGGTGGAAGCCGGGCCGCAAGGCGCCTGCGGCCTGAGGCGCAGGTGCAGACGCATCCGGCCCGGGGTCGTCCGATCCCGGGCCGGGCCGACTGATGACCGGTCGGGCAATGAGTCAGCTTGTCGGCTACCAGGTCGTCGAGGTCGGCAGCTGAACAGATTGAGCAAGCTTATTGAGCTGAGCGAACTCATCGAGCGCACTGCCCGGGACCATCAGCGCGGGCGGTGAGACTTCCGCGGCAAAAGGACCGGCGGGGTTGTCACCCGTCGCAGGATCTCCCGCCCCCGTGTCAGGGGGTCGTGGTGCGACCACGCAGTCGGAGCGACGCGACTCGTCGTTCCCGTTGAACGCACTGACGCAGAACTCGTAGTTCCAGGTACCGGGGAACAGGAAGGCGACAGTGTGGCTGGTGCTGTCTGCGGTGGTGGTGTCCGGTTCGTAGGTGCCGCCGCTGTCGACGGATGTGCTACGGATCCAGACCTGGTATCCGGCTGCCCCGCTCGATCCGTTCCAGGACAGCTGAACGGTGGTGGGATCGGTGGAGGTGACCTTCAGGCCGGTCGGCACCGCAGGGGTGCCGCCGCCGACGATTACCGAATGGGCGATCTCGGGCAGGCCACCGCCGACTGCATTCCATGTCGCCACCGCGATCAAGTAGCGGCGCCCGGGTATGAGGCCGCCGATGTGCCCCGATGTGCCCCGGACCCCCACGCTCTCGATGAACGTGCCGGGGGTGTCCACGTCCCAGGTGATGACCTCGTAGCGGTCGATCGAACCGGTGAAGTCACCGGTCGGCGGCGTCCATGAGACGTCGACACCGGTGGCGGTGGCGTGGGTGGCGATGTCAGTCGGCGGTGGGGCGGTCTGCGGGTGGGAGATCGCGCTGACCACCGGGGACCAGTCGGAGGTCTGGTCGCCGTTGTTGGTACGGACCTGGTATTCCCACGCCAGGCCGTCGATGGTCCACGCGGTGTCGAAGCGGTTCGTCGACACATGGAACTGGCTCCAGTCCGCAGCGCCCCGGATCCGGTACTGGACGTCGTAGCCATGGGCGCCGTAGGCGCGGTCCCAGGTCACCTTGATGCCGGACGGAACGGCCTCGGCACTGACGTTGCTCGGCGTGGGGGTTGGCCGGAACAGTGGCCCGGAGAAGCCTGGCACACTGAAGCCGAGGTGGTACGTGGTGTGCAGGGTACGCTCGAAAGCCTGGGCGATCTGGAACTCGCCGAGAGCGTTGGGGTGCAGGCCGTCGTAGCCGGCCGGGCAACTGTCGGGTCCGCAGCCGTAGTTGCCGCGCCAGTCGACGAGAGCCACAGGGGAGAGAATGGTGCTCCACTGCGGAATCGCGTCGGCGAGCATCCGGTTGTACGCGTCGGTGTTGACGATCAAGTCCTCACGGCCCCCGATACGGGTTCGCTGCGGCACGTTGGCCAGGGCGAAGTTGATGTCGGGCTTCGCGGCGCGGGCCTCGCTGACCAGCGTCCTCATGCTGTCGAGAGTTCCCTCGGGGCCGCTGACGAACCAGCCCATATCGTTGAACCCGAGCCCGACCAGCAGCAGGTCGGGCTTGTAATTCTGCACCACCTGGCGGATGAGCGTCTTGTCCTGCGCTGCCTGTCGGCCCCACACGGCGAAGTGGTCTCTGTCGAAGGCGGGGTCTGCGTCTGCGCTGTACCCGCCGGTGGTGGGGGGTGGGCCCGAAGGTGTAGGCGGGGAGCCCTGGAACGGCGGCGGGGCCGGGGCGGCGGCCTCCGGTGGATTCTTGGTGCCGCTGTACGGGCCGACGAAGTCGACGTTGACACCTTGGTCCTTGAACCATTCCCACAGACGGTAACGCCATGTCCAGTCCCCTTCGTCGCCCTGGGTCATCGAGTCGCCCACCACCATGACCCTGAGCGGCGCGTCAGCGGTACCCGGCGGCGGCGGACCCCACTCCGCTATCCCGTCAGGAAGCATCTCGGCCATATCCCTGAGCACTTCGGCGACCCAGTTCGCAGCGTCCTTCGCCCACGACCACGCCTGTTCCCTCAGCGCGTTGCTCAACTCCGTGACGAGCCCGGGGAATTTCGATTCCAGCCAGTCCAGGAGCTTGCCCTTCGCGTACACCCAAAGTGCCGCCTTCAACGCCTTCAGAAAGGTCTTCTGGTACGCCCCCGCATCCCCCAACTGATGGTTGAAGAACTGGGTGACGAGGCCTCTGATGAGGGCACCGGTGAATCCCCCGACGATGGAGCAGGCGCGGGCTAGTTCAGGAAAGAGGTACAAGCAACCTAATACAGTCAGATACTTGGACAGATAGCCCATCGCCATGGCGAACGCCCACTGCGACCAGGTCTCGGAAGCCTGTACATCCGAAGCGTTGATGGTGAGGGACAGGCCGGTGTGGTCGGCCGTCATTCTCAGCGTGCCGTCGAAATCCACCCACTCCGAGGCACTTTCGCTGCCAATACCCACCGGGAACTGCTCAAGCTCCGCCTTGACCGTGTCGCTCAGGCGAGGATTCAGGGCCTCGGTCTCGTCGAGCCGCTGCTGCATGGCCGTCGAGTCGTACGTGACGCGCGGGTCAAGGGTGAACGTTAGATCCCCGTCGGCCTCGGCGGTCACCGTACCGTTCAGATCCTCGGTGGCCAGCTGCGCGAGGACCGGCTGCCGGCCTGGTGCCGCCTCGGCCGACACCCCCGTGCTACAGATCAGTGCCGTTGCCACCACGACGGCCACAGCCGCCGTCCATGAAGCACGTCTTCGACGCCCTGACAGCCAACGGCTCAGCCATCTGCGCAAGCCCTCAACTATGTGCGGATTCACCTTCTCTTCTCCTTATTTGAATCGGCTTCGTCACCCGCGCGGCGGGCAACCGTGACCCGTCACAGGCCGGAGGTATCGTCTGGTTCGATCAGGCCGTGGTGGTGGGCGAAGCGCACGGCGTGTACCCGGTCTCTGAGTCCGAGTTTGGCCAGGACGCGTGAGCCGTGGGTTTTGACGGTCTGTTCGCCGACGTAGGCCTGCCACGAGGCTCACCAGGGAAGCCGGTGCGCTCAGCCCGGCGATCAGGAACGAGCTCAGGACCCCACCGCACGACGTCGCCAGCGCCGCGCCGGCCGGCCACCCCCGCAACCAGGCACCGGCCCGGTACGCGCTGACCAACTGGCCGGCGGTGCTCGCGCTCCGGCCGGGAAGGACGAAAGCAAGCGCGGAAACCACCATGACGTGTCCGACCGCGACCCAGCCGGAGAACCTGGGCGAAGTCACCGGAGCTGCGTCCGCAATCAGTATCGCGGTCAGAAGAAGCGGGTTCCACGGTCCCGACTCCGGACCACGCGTCAAGAAGCTCACTGTGTCGACGGCCAGGCACACGTCCCCCACCAGGACCGACTGACGCGCCAGGGACCGCTCCGTCTCGTTCGCACCCGCGCGGCCGAGCCACCGGCGCAGCGCAAAGCGGTTCACCTCGTTCGTGCTGAGCATCCGGTCATTGTGCCCGGCGCGAACCGGCCGGACGTCACTCCCAAGAGGGATAGCGCCGGCAACGCCTCGACCGACTTCCTCTGGGGCGGCTCAGCCGGCTTCCACACCGTCTGGCCGGACAGCCCCGACAACGCCGCATACCGCACGGTCCGGCCCCGCCCGGTCGAGACACTGCTCGTCGGCGGCGAACTCGACTTCTCCACACCGCCGGTGAACGCAACCAAGGAACTGCTGCCCACGCTGTCCCGCGGGCACCAGGTGGTCCTGCCCGGTCTCGGCCACACCCACGACTTCTGGGAACACCAACCCGAGGCGGGCAAGCACCTGCTGACCACCTTCTCCGACACCGGTCACGGCGACAGCTCGCAGTTCGACCGGCGTCCGGTCGCCTTCGACGCTGTGCCGTTGAGCATGCCGACCATCGCCGCTCTCCTCGTCGGCATCCCCACAGGCGGGGTGCTGATCGGCCTGCTGGTGCTCGGCCTGCTGCTCCGCAGGCGCCTGCGTCGCGGCGCGCCCAGTGGCCGGGCGAGCCGGTGGATCCGGGCGCTGACCATGGTGCCGCTCGGCCTGGCCGGCTGGTTCCTGGGCGTCCTGTTCACCTGGACGCTGGCGCCGGGATGGGTTCATCGCCGACCCGGTCGTGGTGGTACCCGGCGCCGGACTGCTGATCGGCCTCGGTGCGCACCTCGCCCGACCGACGGCGAAGCCCGGACCCTGGTTCACAGCTGCCGCGGCAGTCGCAGGGGCGTTCGTGGGAGCACTGCTGGGATCGCTGGCGGGAACGGGGCTGTGGGCCCCGGTCCTCGGAATCGTCGGCGCCGCGCTGGGCGCGAACCTCGTAGTGGAGTTGCGACGGCAAAACCTGATCCCTCGTCGCACGTCGAGTCCGTCCGGGGAGACAACAGATTCAATTGCATGAGAGTCATCTCAACAGTGCTTTACATGCAGTTGTAGTTAATCAGTGGCCTCTATATGTTCGAGAGCAGAGCGCGGGACGCAGCGAACAGCTCGGACCGGCAGCCTCAACCCACCTTCTGCATACGGGAGTACAGCCATGTCCGAAACTCTTCTTCAGGCCGGCGGCGTCGCCGTGTCCGACGCGGATCTGCTCGGCCAGACCGTGGTCGCTGTGCGCGAGGTCGGTTCCGTGCTGCGGGAGCGGTTCGGCGACGTGGTCTCCTACCGGACGCGGGAGGAGCTGATGAGCGCGCTCGCCGGCAACGACGACGCGGCCCTGGAGATCCTGCGCCCCGTTCTTACGCGTCTGCGGCCGGATGCCGGATGGGTGGAGGACGAGCTGGGCGGCGGGGCGCTGCCTTCGGGCGAGTGGTGGGTGGTGGATCCTGCCGAGGGCAACGTCAACCACCTGCACGCCCTGCCGGAGTGGGCGGTGACCGCCACTCTCGTCCGCGACAACCAGCCGGTGCTCACCGTGGTCCACGTGCCGCTGACCGGTGAGACCTACACCGCAGTGGCCGGCGGGGGTGCCCACCTCGACGGCCGCCCGCTGCACGTGTCCCAGACAGCGGACCTCGGGCTGAGCCTCGTGGCCACCAGCCAGGCCCGCCCGGACGAGAACGAGAAGGTCGTGCGGCGCATCGGGTCCTCGATCACCGCCATGCTCTTCGACGCGCTCGTCGTCCGCACCTCCGTACCCGCCACCCTGCACCTGGTGAACGTGGCCGCCGGCCGGCTCGACGCCTTCTGGCAGTTCGCCGGCGCCCGCGCGGACCTGCTTCCCGGGGCGCTGCTCGTCACCGAGGCCGGCGGACAGATCTCCGACGCCCAGGGCCGCCCCTGGACCCCGCAGAGCGAGAGCTTCCTGGCCGCCGCGCCCGGCGTCCATGCCCAGGCCGTCACCACACTCTCCCGCTGACCACACACCACAACCTGCACTCACGGAAAGACCACATCATCATGACCACGATCGCAGTTCTCGGAAACGGCCGCGTCGGAGGCAACCTCGCCACCGCCCTCACCAAGGCAGGACACGAGGTGACCGCGGTGGACCGGGAGCCGGGCGCCGCCGCCGACGCCGCCCGGAGAGCCCAGGTCGTCATCAACGCCACCCCGGGAGCCGGCTCGCTGGAGCGGCTCACCGCGCTGCGCGACGAACTGCGGGGCAAGATCCTCATCGACGTCTCCAACGCCACCACCGACGGACCCGACGGACTGCCCGCCGACCTGATCTACCCCGGCTCGAGCCTCGCCGAGCAACTCCAGGAAGCACTCCCCGAAACACGCGTCGTCAAGACACTCAACACGATGCTCTTCCCGGTGATGACCGCGCCCGCCGCGCTCACTCAGGCCCCGACCGTCTTCCTCTCCGCCGCGGACCAGGAGGCCAAGCAGGTCGTACGGGGGCTTCTCTCCGACCTCGGCTGGCAGCAGGACTGGATCACCGACCTCGGCGGCATCGAAACCGCCCGTGCAACCGAGGCCGCCATACTCTTCGTCCCCCACGTGATCCGGTCCAGCGGATTCACACCGTTTGCCGTCTCGCTCGCCCGCTGAAAGCCCCGGGACACTGCTGGATCGCCGACGTGGCCACCGACAGCGGCGGGTTGACGCCTGCACAGCACGGCCACAACAGCCGTCAGGCTCCGATTGGTTTGCACCGATTTTGATCTCTATGGCTTAGCGTCGATCCTTCACGACGAGCCGCCGACCGAGTCGGCGGCTCGTCGTCGTGCCCTGAACCGAGGCGAGGCACGTCGGAAGTCCGAGCGTCGCTTCGCCGGGTGCAAGGGTCGCACTGCTGCGGCTGGCGCACCCCGCTCATCCGTTCTTCCGAGCGGCACTGGAGGTGATCGCCCATCGGCTGGCCAACGACGGCGCGCTCTGCCGCCACCTCGCCTATGAGCGAGCACTCCAAACAACATCAACTACGCCGGCCGAAGCCACAAGGCCCTGTTCAGGATCAGGGAGCAAGACCCCCACCCCCGCGGTGCGCCGCATGGGCCGCGAAGTCGGCACCTGGTTCTACGATGCCGCCGGGCACCCGGTCCGTGCCGCCGAATTCGGGGCGCGCGAGCATCGCTTCCTGCTCGTGCGGCGACCCGCGCTGAGCGATCTACTCGCCGACGCCGTCGGCCGGGACCGGATCCTCCTCGGCACGCGCATGGCCGCGTACACCGAGAACGAGACGGAGATCGTCGTCCATCTGGCCGACGGTGAAGAGCTCCGGGCAGATCTGCTGATCGGCGCGGACGGGGTGTACTCCCGCGTGCGCGCCCGACTCGTACCCGGCAGCGACGCCGCGGTGCACGCCGGGCACTACGCCTGGCGTGCGATGGTGCCCGCCGGGAACGAACGGCCCGAGGGCACCGTGCTCACGGTGGGACGGGACGGTACCCGCGGCGGGTACGCGCGCGTCGCGGAAGGCACGACCATGTGGATGATCAATCAGTTCGAGGCCGGCCCGCTCACCGGCGGCAAACGCCGGGCGGCACACGACTGGTTCACCCGCGAACTCGACGCCCGCGGCGGCTTCCTCCTGGTGACCACACGGTTCATCCCGGTGGGCCGATACCTGGCCACCCTGTCCACCGGGCTCGTCCGCTACCCGTTGGGCAAGTACCTACTGTTCATCGCGTTCGCCACCGCCACCTGGAGCGCGTACACCGCACTCACCGGCTACTTCGGCGGTGTCGGGTTCCAGGAGAACACGCCGCTGGCCATCGCCGTCGGTGTCGGGCTCGCGTTCGTGGTGACCGGCGTCATCGAAGGCGTACGCCGCATCCGCCGAGGGAAGGCCGACGTACCGAAAGCAGCCGACGATCTCCAACCGGAAGACCGGTCGGGAGTATGAATGCATCGACACACCCCGCCGCCCTTGAAGCTCATCGAGAATGCCCTGACGAAACGCTACTGGTCAGAGGTATGCGGGGTGGTGAACAGGTCCTGGAGGGTCTGGGTCGCCACGTTGAGCAGCCAGGTGTGGGCGGGGTCGTTGTCGTAACGCTTGTGCCAGAGCAGATAGAGAGGCACGGGCGGCAGGTCGAACGGCAGCGGCAGCGTGGTCAGGCCGAGCTGCTCGCGGGCGGAGCGGGTGACCGCGTCGGGGAGGGTGACCACGACATCGGCGTCACGGGCGAGTTGCAGCGCGGTGTCCGTCGCGGGGGCGGAGACGATGACACGGCGCTCGTGGCCGAGGGCGGCGACGACCTCGTCGACCCGGTCGCGCAGGCTTCCACGCCGGGAGACGGTCACGTGATCGGCCGCCGCGTACCTCTCGACGGTCACCGGCCCTGCGGCGAGCGGATGATCCGCCCGAACAGCAAGGATGATCCTGTCCTGGCCGATGAGGCGCTGACGGATGTCGGGCTGGGACGGCGGTCCGTCACTGGAGGCCACATCGACCTCACCGCGACGCAGCTCAGGGGTGTCGTGGCCGGGCTCGACCGTGAGACGCATCTTCACCCCCGGGGCCTGGCGGTGCACCGCGGCGACGAGGGCGCTCCCGCAGGCGGTGGTGAGAGCGTCGTGCAAACGGACGGTGAACACCCGCTCCAGGCCAGCCAGGTCGAGGTCCGTACGGGCGGACAGCAACTGGTGAGCTTGCTGTACCAGAGCATGGACCTCGGTGCGCATGGTCAACGCACGGGGGGTGGGCGTCATGTGGTGTCCGGTACGGACCAGGATCTGATCGCCGGTGGCTTTGCGGATACGGCCCAGCGAGCGGCTCATCGCCGGCGCGGTGACGTGCAACCGGTCCGCGGCCCCAGTCACGCTGCCCTCCTCCAGCAACGCGTCCAGGGCAGTAAGCAGATTCAAATCCAGTTGCATGGCAGTAACTATACAAATGAATATCATTCAACTGTCGTGAACAGTGATGGCTTCCACCTTCGAGACGCGGGGCCGAGAGGAACACCCAACACCGCCCCGCTAACTACCGAATCCAGGGAGCACCCCATGGCCGCAGCCATGCCTGGCCTCGGCGCCACGCTTCTGCCCGCGGTGACCGCCGTGGTGGAGGACGCCGGAGCCACCCTGCGGCAGCGCTACACACCCCACGCCCGGGGCGTGAGCCTGAAGGATGTCGTCGAGGAGACCCGCGCGAACGACGACGCGGTCCTGGCCGTCCTGCGCCGGCCGTTGCTGGAGCTGCGTCCGGTGGCGCGGTGGGTGGAGTACGAACTGGCGGGCGGGGCGCTCCCACCGGGCGATTGGTGGGTCTGCGACCCGGCCGAGGGCAACATCAACCACGTCCACGGCATGGGCGACTGGGCCGTCACCGCCACCCTCGTACGTGACAACCAGCCGGTCCTCACGCTCGGGCACCTCCCGCTGACCGGCGACACCTAGATGTATTGCCCTGAGAGGTTGGGGACGCGGCTGGCGGGTGGTTGGCCCTTCAGTGCGGTGTGTCCGCGGTGGTGATTGTAGGTGTGCAGCCAGCCGGGGAACGCTTCGCGTCGTTCGGTCTCTGAGGGGTAGGGGCGGGCGTAAGCCCATTCGTCGAGCAGGGTGCGGTTGAAGCGTTCGACTTTGCCGTTGGTCTGCGGCCGGTAGGGCCGGGTTCGCTTGTGGGCGATCCCGGCTGCTGCCAGCAGATCGCGCCAGTCGCGTGAGCGATAGCAGGATCCGTTGTCGGTCAGCACCCGCTCGACAGTCATCCCGTAGTTGGTGAAGAAGGCGTGGGCCCGTGTCCAGAAGGCGGTGGCGGTCTCCTTCTTTCGTCGGGGACTGTCAAACGACTGGTGTAACTGCGGTAGTTGAGGTTACTGACGGGCCGCCGACAGGCGGCCGTCGAAGGTGATATCGAAGGCGTTCAGGGCGGTCTTCCAGCGCATGGTCCAGCGGGCCTGCCCCTTGCCTGTGGGATCGAGAGACATGATTGCCATGTAGACGCACTTCAGTGCGGCCTGCTCGTTGGGGAAGTGTCCGCGGGCCTTGACCGCCCGGCGGATGCGGGCGTTGACGGACTCGATCGCGTTCGTCGTGCAGACGATGCGGCGGATTTCGGTGTCGAAGCGGAGGAACGGAGTGAACTCCTCCCAGGCGTTTTCCCACAGTTTCACTATCGCCGGATACTTCCGGCCCCAGGCGTCGGCGAACTCGGCGAACCGATCCAGCGCGGCCTCTTCGGTGGGGGCGGTGTAGACGGGCTTGAGAAGCTTGGCGATCTTGTCCCAGTCCTGGCGGGCGGCATAGCGGAAGGAGTTCCGCAGCAGATGCACCACGCAGGTCTGCACGATCGTCCTGGGCCAGACGGTCTCCAATTCCCGCACCGGCAAACGCTCCAAGACCGTCCTGACCGAGGTCGGCTTCAGTTGCAGGCCCCCGGCTTGGGCGCGGCCCACCAGCTCGTCGATCAGCTGGTCGTCTACGGCCTTCGCCGACACAGCCTTCGTGGGCTCGACAGCCTCGGACTCGGACACGTTCTCACTGGTCATCGATGCATCTTCCATGATCGGGAGTTACACCGAACGTCTTACAGTCCCGATCGCGAAGGACGTCGAGCTGGCGCATGTCGTCCGCGTCGTCGACCGGGCCGGTACACAGCCGCGCCTTCAGCTGGTCTTCCGCGCCCGGCGGTGGCAGGGCGAACCACGGCTGCTGGAGCCGGACAAGTGTCTCGGCCGGGACTGGTGGCCCCCGGACGCCCTGCCGGAGCCGATGGTGCCGTACGCGAGGGCGGCGATCGCCGGGATCGGCGCCGGGCGGCTGTACACGGAGCTGGGCTGGAGCTGAGGGACCCCCGCGCTCCCCCGCCGCCCCCGCCGCCCCCGCCGCCCGCGTCTACGCTCCCCCGGCCGCCCGCTGCTGCCGCAGCACCGCCACCCTGCGGTACAGCGCGACCGCCTCCTGGCCCCGGCCGAGCTGCTCCAGGCAGTGCGCCTCGTCGTTGCGGCCGGCGAGGGTGTCGGGGTGGTCGGCGCCCAGCACCTGCTCACGGGCCGTCGACACCCGCCGGTACTCGGCCAGGGCATCGGCCCAGCGGCCCAGCCAGCCCAGGCCGACGGCGACCTCACGGCGGCTGACGAGCGTGTCGGGGTGGTCGGCCCCGAGGACGCGTTCGCGGATCGCGCACACGTCCCGCGACTCGGCGAGCGCCTCCTCCCACCGGCCCAGTCGGCCGAGATTGACGCCCAGACCGTGGCGGGCCCGCAGGGTCTCGGGATGCGCCGGGCCGTGGACGCGGGTGCGATCGTCCACGAGGTCGCGGTAGAGCCGGAGTGCCTCCGCGCTGCGGCCGAGGCGGCCGAGGCTGATGCCGCTCTCGTAGCGGGCGGCCAGGGTGTCGGGGTGGTCGGGGCCGAGCGCCTGCGCACGGGCCGCCGCGACCTCGCGGTAGGTCTGAAGAGCCTCCGCCCATCGACCCAACTGGCCCAGCGCGTAAGCGACTTCGTAGCGGGTGACCAGGGTGTCCGGGTGTGCGGGGCCCAGGACGCGGGCGCGGGCGGCGGCCACCTCGCTCGCCATCCGGTGGGACTCCTCCAGACGGCCGAGCCTGCTGAGGTTGAAGGCGAGGTTGTGCCGGCAGCGCAGGGTGTCGGGATGGTCGGGCCCCGCCGTGCGCATCCGGGCGGCGAGGACCGAGGAGTAGATCTGGTGGGCGTCGAAGTGGCGGCCCAGCCGGCCGAGCACGTAGGCCGTTTCCTGGCGCGTGGCGAGGGTGTCGGCGTGCTCGGCACCGAGCACCCGGGTACGGGCGGCGGCGACCTGCTGGTACTCGCGCAGCGCGTCGGCGGCGCGGCCGGTACGGCTGAGGGTGAAGGCGACCTCGTAGCGGCTGGCGAGGGTCTCGGGGTGGTCGGGGCCGAGGAGATGCGCGCGTTCGGCGGCGACGGCGCGGTGCACCTCCCCGGCCTCGCCCCAGCGGCCCAGCCGCCCCAGGCTGAGGCCGGCGCCGTGCCGGGCGTCGAGCGCGGTGAGCGCCTGCGGGGACGGGGTGTCCGGCGCCGGCGGGACGGGGACCGCGCCGAGCGCCGGCCGCGGGATCCACTCGCCGGTCAGGGCCGCCCCCGCGTCCGGGGGCGCGATCCGGATTCCGGCGCCGGTGGCCTTGTGGCCGGTGGTCATGCCCTGCGTCCAGGACGGCAGGTGAGGCTCGCGGCCGGCGGACCCGGACGGCAGCGGCTCGGGCCGGGGCGTCACCAGCGTCGGCACGTACCCGGGCGTGGCGCGGCCGGTGTCGAGGCGGCGGACGATGTCACCGGCGTCCTGGGGGCGCTCTCCGGGTGGTTTCGCCAGCAGGTCCAGGATGATCCGGTCGAGGTGCTCGGGCAGGTCGGGGCGGTGCTCGCGGGGTGGCACGGGCGGGGTGTCCCGGTGGCCGACGAGGATCGACCAGGGGTCCTCCAGGTCGAACGGCGGGGCGCCGGTGGCTATCTCGTAGAGCACGCAGCCCAGCGAGTACAGGTCGCTGCGCCGGTCCACCTCCTCACCGCCGATCTGCTCCGGCGACATGTAGTGCGGGGTGCCCATGGCGATGCCGGTGCCGGTGAGGCGCGAGGTGAAGCCGGCGTCGTGGCCGAGGCGGGCGATCCCGAAGTCGCAGATCTTCACCGTGCCGTCGGTGAGCCGCACGATGTTCGCGGGTTTCAGGTCGCGGTGCACGATGCCCTGGCGGTGGGTGTAGGCGAGGGCCGCGGCGACCTGTTCGGCGATCTCCACGACCTCGGGGACGGGCAGCGGCCGGCGGTCGTTGTCGTCCAGCAGCTGGCACAGGTTGCTGCCGTCGAGGAGTTCCATGACCAGGAAGAGGACGCCGTCGCTGTCCCCGAAGTCGTGGACGACCGTCACCCCGCGGTGCTGGAGCGAGGCGGCGACCCGGCCCTCACGCCGGAACCGCTCACGCCGGACCCGCCCGGCGGACGGGTCGTGGTGCGCGGCGATCGGTTTGAGACACTTCACGGCCACCTGCCGGTCGAGTGACTCGTCACGGGCCCGCCACACCTCGCCCATGCCACCGCGCCCGATCACATCCAGCAGCCGGTACCGGCCCTGGATCAGTCTGCTCTCCGCCATCGTGCGCCGCCCCCGTTGCTTTCCGGCCCTCCCCGGCCGGGTCCAGTATCGCTGTCTATCGCCCGACTTTGAACGGGGCGGGTCGGGCTTCGGGGCCGAGTCTGGCCATGGCCCGCAGTACATGCCTGGGCGGGAGCTGCCAGCGCACCCGTGCGGGAACGCAGCGCAGCACGGTGCCCAGGGCACGCAACTGCCGGGTGACGGTGGCGGGCGCCGGGGCCCGTCTGCCGTACAGCCGGTGGGCGTACGGCGGCAGAGAGGCGTAGGCCAGGTGCGCCACCCGCCGCCACAGCAGGGCGCGCGCCGGGACGAGCAGGGGGTGCACCGGGGGCCGGAGCAGGAAGTCGTCGACCTCGCGCGCCTCCGCCCCGGCGGCCAGTTCGGGACGCACGTTCTCGAAGTACGCGGCCATGGCGGTCCGGTCGGCGGGCACCGCGTCGGGGTCGAGCCCCACCAGGCGGGCGCCGACCCGGTGTTCGGCGAGGTAGCGGTCGGCTGCGGCGTCGGTGAGGGGATAGCCGGAGCGGCGCAGGACGTGCAGGTAGGAGTCGACCTCGGCGCAGTGCACCCACACCAGCAGTCCGGGTTCGTCGACGGCGTACCGCTCCCCCGTGTCCGGATCGGTCGCCGACAGCATGTGGTGGATCTTCCGGATGCGCGCCGCCGCCTTCTCGGCGGCCTCGGTGGTGCCGTACGTCGTGGTGCCGACGAAATCGGCGGTGCGCATCAGCCGGCCCCAGGCGTCGCGCCGGAAGTCGGAGTTCTGCATGACCGCGCGCACGGCACGCGGATGCAGCGCCTGGAGATAGAGAGCGCGCACACCGGCGACCCACATCATCGGGTCGCCGTGCATCTGCCAGGTCACACTGGCCGGACCGTACAGCCCTGGGTCGGCGTCCGTACCGGCAGGCGGGGCCACAGCCGCCGGGCGTCTTCGGGGCATCACGGCGACCTGTGCCTCTGCCGACCGGCCACAGCGGAGCGTAGGGCGGCCTGCCGATGCTTTCCGACACCTCGCTCCGAGCTCACGGATCCTGTGCGGTCGCGCAAGAAACGCCTCACTCTCCTCCGGCTCCTCCCCCAGGGCATCCCCGCCTCACGACGCCGTCCCCGCATCGTTCCCGGAACGCCGCCGGATCATTCCCCCGGACGGCTCCTGGCGGGACCGAGGGGCGGCCAAGCCGAGGTCACGGCGGCGCGGCCCCTCGGCAGCGGGTCCGGCCCTCGCGGCGCCCGGTGTGGGCGTACTCGCCGTCGGCGAACCGCACGGGGACAGGACTACCCGGTGACACCGGGCAGGTACACGACATCTTCGTGGCCGGCTGCCAGCGACTTCGGGATCTTCAGCGGGAGATCGAGGAGGGCCTGAACGTGATGGAGTCCTCCAACGGCGCGAACTCCGTGATCGTCTACGGCAAGGGCGGGGCGATCGCCGGTCAGGCCACACTGCCGCAGTACCGGATCTACTGCGGCGGAGCCCCGTGCACTCCCTGTGTCCCGACTGCCCCCCACGGACCGAGGGCCCTGCCTGCGGAGTCACACCCGACGGTCGGGCACCGGGAAGAGCATGCAGCTGCTGGTGGCGTGGGCGAGCAGTCGGTCCTTCTCGTCGAGCAACTGCGCCTGGGCAAGGGCCGTTTGGCGCCCCCTGTTGACGACCGTGCCGATGGCGCGCACCGGGCCCGTGTCCACGGTGATCGGTCGCAGGAACTTCACGGTCAGATCGAGCGAGGTGTACGCCGTCCCCTGCGGAAGGGTGGACTGGACGGCGCAGCCCGCCGCCGAGTCGAGCAGGGTGGCGAAGATGCCGCCGTGGACGCTGCCGATCGGGTTGTAGTGCTCCTCGCCCGGTGTCAGGGAGAAGACCGCCCTGCCAGGCTCCACCTCGTCCAGGGTGAAGTCGACGGTGTCGCCGATCGGCGCCCTCGGCAACCGCCCCGCCTGCATCTCGCGCAGGAAGTCGAGGCCGGCCATGCCCGCGGCGGCCTCCGCCGAGATCGCGGGATCACCCCATTGATACGTACGCGTTCGCCCCACCGTCCAGCGCCCTTCTCTCTGACTGCCAGCTGACTTTTTCAAATGAAGCTAGACTTTTGGTCACCTGACTGTCAATGGCGAAGGCAGGTCCCTTACGATGGCGGAATGGAGTGGCTTGAGGCGAGCACGGAGAACTGCCCCGTCAAGCGCACGCTCGACGTGATCGGGGAGAAATGGACACTGCTGATCCTGCGTGACGCCGTCAACGGAGTCCGCCGCTTCGACGACTTCCACCGCCACATCGGCCTGTCGGAGGCCGTCCTCAGCGACCGTCTCCGCAAGCTGACCTCGGCCGGCATCCTCAAGACCGTCCCCTACCGGGAGCCCGGCAGCCGCTCGCGCAACGAATACCGCCTGACCCGCAAGGGCTGGGACCTGTGGCCCGTGCTGATGGCGCTGAGCCAATGGGGCGAGGCATACACCCTCGGTTCCGAGGGTCCTGTACTGGACGTCCGCCACACCGAGTGCGACGCCGCGGTCCGCGTCGTCGTCGAATGCTCCGCCGAGCACTCCACCCTCACGCCGCGTGAAGTCACCGCCCGGCTGGGAACGGGCGCCCGCCTCAGGTCGTGAGCCATCGACCTCGCGGTCGCGGGCCGGACTGCGGTGAGACAGCAGCCGAGTGCCGTGGCTCAGCGCACGGTCGGCTTCGGCGCGCCGCCGACATCACCCGACGAGTGCTCCGGTCACAGTCTCGCGAGAGAAGCCCCACCGGCCTCGGCATCCCCGGCGAGGCCGTACCCGCGGATCGGACGGATGTCTCCCCCGGCCGAGTTCCTGACGTCGGCACGGTCCAAAACGCCGGCATTTGACGGTGAGCAGGATCGAGGACGGCAGCCTGCGACACGACGCGCCGCACATCTCCACGACGCCCCCGAGCCGTGGTCAAGCCCTCGCACCCGCAACGTGTCAGGAGTGTGATCACGCCGGACGGACCGCCACGCACGCGGGGGGAAGACATGTTCAGGCACGCAGGCGGGGGAAGACATGCTCAGGAGAGCAGCGTCCGTCCGCCGAGCGACGCACGTCGCCAGCGGGGAGTGCGGTCCTTGTCGACCAGGGCCGCACGGACACCCTCCAGGAAGTCCGGCGAGCGGACGGTCGTGCGCGTGAGGGCCAGTTCGTGGCCGAGGCACTCGCGCAACGTGTGCTGCCTGCCCCGGGCCAGCAAGGCGTGAGTGATCTCCAAGCTGTGCGGCGAAGCGGACTCCAAGGCGGCAAGCGCGGCTGCCGCCCAGGGGGTGTCGAGGTGGCGCAGGCGTTTGTCGATCTCACCGAGGGCCGGCGCGCCGAACGCCCAGTCCATGTCCCCGCGTACGTCCGCCAGCCCGCTGCCCGCCACCGGGGAACGGCCGGCAAGGCGGTTCAGCACCACGTCCACCGGGTCGCGGGGGCTGTCGGCCAGGGCCTCCCCGACCGCGTCGAGCCCGTCCGCGGGGACGAAGTGCGTGGCCAGTCCCGTGTACAGCGCGTCGGCCGCGTCGAGCCGGTGCCCGGTCAGTCCCAGGTACATGCCGATCGCGCCGGGCAGCCTCGGCAGGAAGTAGCTGGCCCCGACGTCCGGGAAGAACCCGATCCCGGTCTCGGGCATCGCCAGCACCGCGCGCTCCGTGACGACGCGGAAGCCGCCGTGCACGGACAGACCGAGACCGCCGCCCATGCACAGGCCGTCGATGAGCGACACGACCGGCACGGGGTACTCGGCGATCCGGGCGTTGAGCCGGTACTCGGAGGCGAAGAACCGCTCACTGGCCTCGGCGTCCCCGGCGAGGCTGTGCTCGCGGACCGTACGGATGTCTCCACCGGCACAGAACGCCTTCGCGCTGGTACTGGCGAGCACGACAGCGGACAGCGATGCGTGCTCCCACCCGGCGAGCACACGGTCGATGGCGACGACCATGTCCGTCGTCAGGGCGTTGAGCGCCTTGGGCCGGTTCAGCAGGATGCGGCCGACGCCCCGGTGGACGTCGGCGAGAATCTCGGCCGCCGCGGTGTCGGTCATCGGTCGTCACCTCGCCGTCCGTGCGGACCTGCTGTCGTGGCCATCACGTTCCTCACTCGCCGGTCAGGCGTAGCTCTGCGCGTAGAGATCGTGGATCTCGTCCACGGTCGGTACGACGGGGTTGTCGGCCGGGGATCCGGACGCGAGCGCCTGCCCGGCCGTGAGGGGCAACAGGCGGAACCACTCGTCCTTGTCGATCCCGTGGGCTCTTGGGGTGGGCACCACAAGATCCTGGCACAGGGCTCGGAGCGCCTCCACGAGCCTATCGGCGGCCAGGGCGGCACTGTCGCCGGCGGGGGCGGCTCCGGGGGCGCGGGCGCAGTCGGCGTACCGGCTCACGGCGGCGGGCACGGAGAACGCGGTCACCGCGGGGAAGAGCATCGCGTTCGACAGACCGTGCGCGGCGTGGAAGTGAGCACCGACCGGACGGCTCATACCGTGCACGAGCGGCGCCCAGGTCGCCGAATGGGCCGATGAACCGCTTCCGGAGTGAACGCCGACGAGATTCCGGTGCGGTGAACTCACCCGACCGAACCACAGGCCGCCGCGCCGTCGCCGCGGTCGGGGTCGGGGTCGGGGTCGGAGTCATGACGCCGCCGAAGACCGTCCTGACGATCGCCCGGCCCTGAGGCCGGGCGGGGCTTCAGCGAGGCAGCAGGACGTCGACCTGCCTGCGGATCTCCTGCACGATCTCCTCGACGCTCAGGGCGATGTTCACGCTCGCCGCCGTGCTGAGGAACATCACGGCGGACACGATGTGTGCCAGCGTCGCGGCGTCGCCCTCCGAGACGCGCTCATCTCGGCGCAGCACGGCGGCGATGGCCTCCTCGGTCTGCGCGACGATGGCGAGTGCCGCGCCGTGCCGGGGCTCCTCGGGGTCACCGAAGACCATCTCTCGCAGGTAGGTGCGGCCGTTGTCGATCTGGACGCGGTTGCACTCCACGATCGGCCGGACGATCGCGATCACCGCGTCCAGCACGTCCGGGACGGTCTCGGCGTCCGCCCGGCCCTGCTGGAGCGCTTCGGCGTACTTGGCGTTCTGCACGAGCAGGAGCAGTTCGCCCTTGGTCTTGGCATAGAGGAACAGCGTCCCGGTGCCGATGTCGGCCTTGTCGGCGATCTGCTGGGTCGTGACGTCATCGACGCCGTGTTCGGCGAACAGCTCACTGGCGGCAGCGACAATGCGGTCGAGTTTCTCCTGCTTGTTCCGCTCGCGCCGTCCGACCGACCGGGGGGCGACAGACATGGCGGTGTCCTCCAGGAGTAGATTCTGACTGCAATCAGTTACGATGACAGTCATTACCGCGTGGGCTCGAATATGGCTGGACTCATTCTCCCACGGCAGGGCGAGGAGCCGGCGCCCCATCCGTGCAACAGCCACACACTTCACCTCCCCTCGAACGAAGCGTGCTCATGGTGTTGCCCTTCGCTCCCTGGTCGGGCGATGGTCATCGGGCGAGGAACTCGACCGCCACGGGGGCGAACTCCTCGTGGTACTGGAAGATGCCGCCGTGCCCGGAGCCGGGGTAGATGATCACCTGACTGCCCTTGATGCGCCGGTGCAGGTCGCCCGACAGGACCGAGGGCACCATGCGGTCGTTGTCGCCGTTGGCGATCAGGGTGGGCTGCGTGATCGACGACAGGTCGTCGGGGGCGGAGCGCCCCCACTTCTTGATCGCCTTCAGCTGCGTCCGGAACGCCTTGGTCTTGATCTTCGCGTCGCGGTCGACGGTGCGCTCGCCCAGCCGGTCGACGAACGCGCGTCCGGCGGCCTTGCCGACGGAGTCGCGGTTGAAGAACAGGAACTCCTTGGGGTCCGACCGGGTCAGGGTGGCCCGCAGGATGTCCCGGTAGGTGGTTCCGGCGACCTTGTCGATGTCCTTGCCGCCCTTGGGCCCGGTGCCGGTGAGGACGAGCTTGCGGACGAGCTCGGGGTGCTTGACCACCAGGGCCTGGGCGACCATGCCGCCCAGGGAGAAGGAGAAGACGTCGATCTTGTCGTACCCGAGCGCCTTGATGAAGGTATAGGCGTCGTCGGCCATCGCCTCGACACTGTCCGGCACCTGGCCGGTGGACGCCCCGACACCGCGGTTGTCGAAGGCGATGACGTGACGGCCCTTCGCGACGGGGTCGATGATGCGGGGGTCCCAGTTGTCCAGGGTCGCGGCGAGGTGGACGAAGAAGACGACGGGGATGCCGCCCTTCGGTCCCAGCTCGCGGTAGGCGTAGGTGACGCCACCGGCGCTGACGGTGCGGGCCGGGGCCTTCGCGTAGGAGGTGATGACGGCTTCGTTCGGGATGTCGGCGCTGCTCATGTCGGAGTCTCCTCGTGTCTTCGTGTCGCCCGTCGCGGTTGCGGCGGGTCAGCTGTTGCCGATGACGGCCTTGCCGCGGATCCCGCCCCGGGACAGGGACTCCAGCGCCTGCGGGGTCTGGTCGAAGCCGACCACCTTCCCCACGACCGGGCGCACCACGCCCTGGTCGATGAGGGTGGCGATCTGGCGGAGCTGGTCGCCGCTGGCACGCATGAGCAGGAACTCGTACGTCACCCCGAGCTTCTTCGCCTGCCTGCGGATCTTGCCGCTCAGGCCTGCGACCGCCAGGCGCAGCAGCGGGTTCAGACCGGCCTCGCGGGCGAACGCGGGGTCCGGGGGACCGGCGATCCCGATGACCTTGCCGCCGGGCTTGAGCACCCGCAGGGACTTCTCGAGATTCTCACCACCGAGGCTGTCCAGCACGAGGTCGTAGCCGGTCAGGAGCTGCTCGAAGTCCTGGCTGCGGTAATCGATCACCGTGTCCGCACCGAGCGTGCGCACGAAGTGCGCGTTGGAACCGCCGGCGGTCGTGGCGACGCTCGCACCGAGGTGCCTGGCCAGCTGGATCGCGATCGAACCGACCCCGCCGGCGCCGGCGTGGATGAGAACCTTCTGCCCTGGCCGCACCCTCCCGCGCTCCACCAGCGCCTGCCACGCCGTGAGCGCCGCCAGCGGCAGCGAGCCCGCCTCATCCATGCTGATCGAGGCCGGCTTGAGCGCCAGGTCGCCCTCCGCGACGGCGATGCGCTCGGCGAAGGTGCCGATGCGCCCCTGGTCGGGTCGGGCGTAGACCTCGTCTCCGGGCTTGAAGCCGCGAACCGCCGTCCCGACGCCGATGACAGTGCCCGCGACGTCGTTGCCCAGGATCAGCGGCAGCTTGTAGGGCAGGATCTGCTTGAACTCACCGGCGCGGATCTTCTCATCCAGCGGGTTCAGCCCGGCGGCCTCCACCCGCACCAGCACGTCGCGCTCCCCCACGGTGGGCTCGGGGACGTCCGCCTCTTGCAGCGGCTCCTTGTACTTGGTGACGACGAACGCTCTCATGGGGCGTCGCTCCTTGCCTTCATCCTGTTTATCCACATCTGAGATCAGATCAGCCAATTCAGCGCGACGTCAGGGGCCTCGCCTCACTCCACTAATCCGAGTACGCTCAATCATGAGTCCACTCAGAATTATTGTCAAGGGAGGTCCCATGGAGCGCGGTCACGTGGTCGACGGGCGCCGTGAGCGGGCCAAAGCCGCCAAGCGCGAGCGCATCATGACCGCAGCCCGCGAACTGTTCGCCGAACACGGCGTCAGCGGGGTCACGACGCAGCAGATCGCCCGCCGGGCCGACGTCGCGATCGGCACCCTCTACCTGTACGCGTCCACCAAGGCCGAGTTGCTGATCATGGTGCAGAACGAGAAGTTCGCCGCCGCCATCGACGCCGGCCTCACCGCCGCGGACGCCGCCGTCGGACAGGGCGTGCCGGAGTCCGTCGTCGCCCTCGTCCGTCCCGTGGTGGAGTGCGTGAGGGAGCACATCGAGAACGGCCGCACATACCTGCACGAACTCGTCTTCGGTGACCCGTCCGAGCCTTACCGGCAAGCGGGCCTGGCCCTTGCCGGCCGCCTCGAGGACGGCATCACCGGCCTGCTCGCCCGCGACGAGCACATCGAAGCCGCCGACGCGGCGACGCTGGCGCGGGTGATCACCGCGGTCATCCACATCAGCACGACCGCCACCGTGCACCTGCACCGCAGCGACGAAGTCGTCCTCGCCGACATCGGCGCCCAGATCCACGCCTCCGTGGCGCCCCACCACCGCGCCGCATGACCGCTCGCTCCGCGAGCCGACCATCGAACACCCCGGAAAGGGCACACCCCATGAGCGCGCACCACGGCGTCGTCGCCCCCGATCCCGGCCCCGACCGCAGCCGCGACCGCGACCGCGACGGGCGCCTCGCCGCGATCCGCGCCGCTCAAGGTCACCTCCGAGGTCGATCCGCCGCCCGAGGGGCAGCACTCGTTCGTCCTGGGCGCCGGGCGCGTACCCGAGGTGGACCGCGCGATCCAGTGGATGGGTCAAGATGGGTCAGTGGCTGCGCAGGCACCTCGGCGCGTGAGCGGAAGCCGTACCGAGGGCGGGCCCGGCGACGGCCGGGCCGCCGCACCACCTCCATGCCGGTGACCTGTCCGCCGGTCGCCGGCATCTTGCTCGACCCTCCCCGCCGGCATGCGGTACTTGTGTCCGACACCGTTGTGCGAGCAGCCCCACCACCGTCCCTCGATGCCACAAAGGAGTGCGTGATGGGAACATACGAGAGTGTCTTCCGTGCGAGTACCGAGGACCCGGAGAGCTTCTGGCTGAAGGCGGCGGAGGGCATCGACTGGGATGTCGCTCCGCAACGCGCCCTGGACTCCTCGGGTGCCCCGTTCCACCGCTGGTTTCCCGACGGGCGGCTCAACGTCTGTTTCAACGCGCTCGACCGGCACGTCGCAGCCGGCCGCGGCGAACAACCCGCACTCGTCTACGACTCCCCCGTGACCGACACCCGCCGCATCTACACCTACGAACAGCTCAGGAACGAGGTGGCGGCCTTCGCCGGAGCGCTCGCGCAGCTCGGCGTGGGACACGGCGACCGCGTGGTCATCTACATGCCGATGGTTCCCGAGGCCGCCGTCGCGATGCTGGCCTGCGCACGGATCGGCGCGGTCCACTCGGTCGTCTTCGGTGGCTTCGCCCCACGCGAGCTGGCCCTCCGTATCGACGACGCCACGCCGAAGGTGGTCGTCTCCGCCTCCTGCGGCATCGAGGGCGAGCGGGTCATCCCGTACAAGCCCCTGCTCGACCGGGCGGTCGAACTCGCCGCCCACAAGCCGCAGAAGAGCGTGATCCTGCAACGCCCACAGGAGCGGGCCGAGTTGGGGCCCGACGATCTCGACTGGGCAGAGCTGGTCTCCGCCGCGCCGCCGGCCGACTGCGTTCCCGTCCCCGCCACCGATCCCCTCTACATCCTCTACACGTCCGGAACGACCGGAAAACCCAAGGGAGTCGTGCGTGACTGCGGCGGCTACGCGGTCGCCCTGCACTGGTCGATGGGCGCCGTGTACGACGTGGGCCCGGGCGAGACGATGTTCACCGGCTCCGACGTCGGATGGGTCGTCGGGCACTCGTACATCGTCTACGGGCCGCTGCTGGCCGGCGCCACCACCGTCCTGTACGAGGGCAAGCCGGTCGGCACCCCGGACGCGGGCCAGTTCTGGCGCGTCGCCGCCGAGTGCGGCGTCAAGACCATGTTCACCGCGCCCACCGCTTTCCGGGCCATTCGCAAGGAGGACCCGAAGGGAACGCTCACCGCGGACCACGACCTCTCCCGCCTGCGCTACCTCTTCCTCGCCGGCGAGCGCCTCGACCCCGAGACCTATCACTGGGCGAGCGCTCTCCTGGGCGTCCCGGTGATCGACCACTGGTGGCAGACCGAGACCGGCTGGCCCATCGTCGCCAACCCCGTGGGCATCGAAGCCGCTCCCCTCAAGCCCGGCTCCCCCACCCGGCCGCTGCCCGGATGGGACGTCCGCGTCCTCGACGCCTCGGGCAGGGCGGTGCCCGCAGGCGTCGACGGTGCGATCGTCGTGAAGCTCCCCCTGCCGCCCGGCGCGCTCCCCACCCTCTGGAACGACGACGACCGCTACGTCGCCTCCTACCTCTCCGCCTACGACGGCTACTACCTCACCGGCGACAGCGGCCACATCGACGACGACGGCTACGTCTTCGTCATGGGCCGCACCGACGACGTCATCAACGTCGCCGGACACCGGCTGTCCACCGGCACCATGGAAGAGGCCCTGGCCGCCCATCCCGACGTCGCAGAATGCGCCGTCATCGGCGTCGCCGACGAGCTCAAGGGCCAGATCCCGCGCGGCTTCGTCGTCCTGAAAGCCGGAACCGACCGCGAACCGAGCGAGGTCGAGGCCGAACTCGTCCAACTCGTCCGCGACCGGATCGGCGCCGTCGCCTCCCTCAAGGACGTCACGGTCGTGGCCGCCCTGCCCAAGACCCGCTCGGGCAAGATCCTGCGCAAGACGATGCGCGGCATCGCCGACGGACTCGACGAACCCATCCCCTCCACGGTGGACGACCCCGGCGTCATCGAGGCTTTGCGCCCGGTCCTCCGCCGTCCCGGTCACACCCGGTGAAGGGCACACCGTGTCCGTTTGCGGTGCCGGCGGACCCGCTGTCCCACGCCTGCCCGCGGACAAAGATCCGTACAGACGGCTGACATGCCTGAGGTGACTGAAGATCCCAGCCAGGCGTCGTCGGGTGAAGCGTAGCAACATGGGGATACGGGGTCGGCCTGCAAACTGGTGTCGGCAGGCCGAAGCCCCCAGGGCCCGTAGAAGCGAGACGGCGATGGAACATCGACGGATCCCGGTCGCTGCACGACTGGGCCAGCCTGGCGACGTGCTCGACGACGGTGGCGCGGCCTGGGCTGTCGTCGATCAGCAGGGCATCGTGACGAGGTGGAGCGAGGGCGCCCGCCAGTTGCTGGGCCATCCGCCGGACGAGGTCGTCGGGAAGCCCGCCGCACGCCTCCTCGATGAGGATCTTCCCTCCGAGATGCTGCGCGAGATCAAGGCGCTGCGGAGGTGGAGTGGCCGGGTGTGGCTGAGGCACCGGAATGGGTTCGTGCGCACCTCCTGCGCGGGGCCCGATCAGCAAATCCGGCGGACCAGGCCAGCATGATCCGAAAGACCGTCCAGGCGCTCTCACGGCACGCCCGCTTCACCGAAACGTGGGATACCCATGCGCGCCCGCCGAGGGCGACAGAAGGCCTGCGCGTAACCGCGTTGGGCGATGCCTTCCGCTCAATGCAGCAGAGCGGGGGCCGAGTTGCAGCACGGTCACCAGTGTGCCGGAGAGAACCCGGATTACCGCGTCGACGCCGCTATGCGCGAGCTGATCGGCAAACGGCCCTGGCTGACGGTCTTCCGCTTCCCGACCTACACCCCCGACCTCAGTCCGGCCGGGGGTGGTCTGGGCGCACCTGAAGAAGAGCCTGCGCCCAGACCACCGGACTGATTAGGCCGTAAGGCCGGCGCGCTTTCACATGCGCTGGCTTTCCGCTTTCGAGTGGTTCAGGGTCACAGCCATTCCTGGTTGGCCGGTCGAACTTTGTCCAGTGCCTCGCGGATCTTCTGGCCGATTGTGATGAGGCGTGATTCCGGGAGGCGGCTGGTGGGCCCGGCGACGGCGATCGCGGCGCGTGGGGTGACCGCGACGGCGACACACGAGATGCCTGCCTGCTGGCTGTCCAGGTCGAGGGCGAAGCCGTGGTGCTTGGCGTCGGCGATCTCCTGCGCGTGGCGTTCCCACCGGTCCGGGTCTTCGGCGCGGACCAGGTGGGCGAGGTCTGCGTCGGCTGCGAGCAGGGCGTGGCCGAGCGCCTCGCCGATCAGTGACTTTCGCTCGCCGGGTCTGACGGCGAGGTGCAGGGGCTGGTCCGATTGCACGGCGTCCACGCACAGGTAGTCGGTGCCGGTGGCGAACGCGAGGAAGGTGGACTCGCCCGATGCCTGGCTCACGTTCTTGAGCACGGGCCGGATGCGGGCGCGCAGGGCGTGTTCCGCCTCGGCGTCCAGGCGCAGCAGGCGGTTGAGCTTGCCGGTCAGCCGGTAGGCGGCGCCCTTCTTGTCCTGGGTGATGTAGCCGAGCCCTTCGAGGGAAGCGAGCAAGTTGTGGGCGGTGCTGCGGTTGAGTCCGGCGCCGTCGGCGAGCTCGCTCAACCGTGCGCCTTCGGGGTGCGTCGCGATGCGTTCCAGCAGGTCGAAAGCCCGCTGTACGGACTGGAGCACACGGCCGGATGACGTCTCGGATTCCATAATGTTGAACTCTATCAGATTTCTTGGCCTGATTGTTTGACATTGTGCTCTCACGGAACCAAGGTGGTGACCGAGGGCGCGTCCGTGGTGGACGCCGCATCAGCGGCCGTATCGGCCGGCCCCCACCCATCCCCCCGCAAGGAAGAGACACAGCTATGGCACGCGTCATCCTCATCACCGGTTCGAACCGCGGCATCGGCCGCGAGCTCGCCGCCCAGTTCGCCGCGGACGGCGACACCGTGCTGCTCAGCGCCCGCAACGGCGATGCCGCAGTTCAGGCAGCCGCAGAGATCGGCGGCGACACCCACCCGGTCCAGCTCGACGCCTCGGACCCGACGAGCATCAAGACCGCGGCGCAGAAGGTCGAGGCCGAGCACGGCCGTCTTGACGTGCTGGTCAACAACGTCGGTGGCATCTTCGACTACGCCCAGCAGGCATCCACCGCCGACCTCGGCGTGGTGCAGGACGCGCTGGAGATCAACCTCTTCAGCACGTGGCGTGTCACCCAGGCCATGCTGCCGCTGCTGCGCAAGGCGCAGGGTGCCCGCATCGTCAACGTGTCCAGCGAGGCGGCGTCGCTGGCGCGCATGGGGGCGGCCACTCCTGCCTACGGTGCGTCCAAGGCGGCTCTCAACGCGCTGACCCGTTCGCTGGCCGCAGAGCTCGCCGAGGACGGGATCACCGTTCACGCCGCGAGCCCGGGCTGGACGGCGAGCGATCTCGGTGGCGAGGGCGGCCGCCCCCTCGCGGACGGCGCGGCCAGCGTCAAGCACGTCGTCAACCTGCCCGCCGAGGCGGGCACCGGCGCCTTTTACCAGGACGAGCAGATCCTGCCCTGGTAACACCCGATGCGCAGGGTCAGCACCGAGAATGCGGTCCTGGCCCTGCCACCCTTTCAAGGGCGGGGCGCCGGCGGTAGGCGACCGGACAAGCCCCGCCCGCACCCCAAAGGCGCGGAGACCATGACGGACAGCTCACCCGCACATTCACACACGTCCAGCCAGAGCCCCGCGCGGGAGCTCTCCCGGCCACTGGTGCCGGTGTTGTGGCTCGTGCTCATGGCGTCGCCGGTGGCCGCCGCGAACAACGCGACGGTGCTCATCCTCGACGACATCGGCACCGCGCTGGACACGACCGCCGCGACCGCTTCCTGGCTCGCCACCGTGTTCGCGCTCGCCCTGGCGGTTGCGACACCCCTGCAAGCCGCGCTCATGAGGCATCGCGGCAGGCCCACGGTCCTCTTCACGAGCGCCGCGCTCGTCGCCGCCGGCACGCTCATCGTCCTGGTCTCGCCCTGGCTGCCCCTGGCCGTGGCCGGACGGGCCACCCAGGCCGCCGGCGGAGCCGGCCTGAACGTGCTCGCCATCGCCCTGGCCGGCAGCGCCCGCAGGATCGGCGCCATCAGCGCCGGGATGGGGCTGTTCGGTGCGGTCAGTCCGCTGATCGGCACCCAGCTCACCGACGTCCTGTCGTGGCGCGTCGCGCTCTCCATGCTGGCGATCACGCTGATCGCCGTACCCGTCGTCAGCCGCCGCCTGGCACCAGACACAGCCGGCACCGGCCGTTTCGACGCCGGGGGCGCGCTGCTGGTCGCGGTGCTCTCCGGAAGTATCGTGATGGTCGCCTCGAACCCACTGCCGGCCCTGGCAGCAACGGCGATCTCGATCACCCTGCTCATCATCCATACGCGCCGCCGCCCCGACGGTTATGTGCCGGTCGCCACGATCCGGTCGGCGAGGTTCCAGACCGCCACCTGCCTGACACTCGCTCTCTCCGCGGGGTACTTCACCCTGCTGTTCGTCATCCCGCAGCTGCTCATCACCCGCGCCCACTGGACCAAAGACGCCGCCGCCACCGGGCAGCTCATCGCGATGGTCCTGGCCTCGCTCACCACCCTCGGATTCACCTCCGTCGCCGCCCGGTTCTCCCGCACGAACGTACGGATGGTCCTCGTCGCAGCCGGGACCGCCGCCGTACTCGCCGCGGTCCTCGCGAGTGCGCCGGTTCTCCTGCTGGCCGGGATCTTCCTGGCGCTGTTCGCCGCGACCTCGGCCAACGCCACCCAGGTCATCGCGGCCACGGCCTCCGTGCCCGAACAGGACAAGCCGACAGCGATCGGGCTGTTCACCCTGCTCTACCTCCTCGGCGGCGCGATCGGCCCCGCGCTCGCCTCCGCACTGGTGCTCTGACACGAACCGCAGCCGACATTGCGCGTCACGGGCCCGTCCGCCACGGCGCCGGCACACACCCGATGCCACCCCGCAGGGGCGCATCCGCGCCCCACCTGACAGGTGGGGCCAGGACTCACCCGAACTCACACGACAGGAAGACTCCATGCGCACAATCCTCTGGAAGCGTTCGCCCGCCCGTGTCCTGAAGGGCGTACCCGTCACGTTTCTCGCGGCGGGACTGCTCGTCGCCGGTTCCCACACGGCGGCCACCGCTGTCGCCGCCACCCCCACCGCCCACCACTCGGCCGTACAGAACAAGGTCATCACGCTGCCCGGCGCCACATCCGCCGAGGGCATCGCGGCAGGCAAGGGGACGACCTTCTACGCCGGCGACCTCTACGCCGGAGACATCTACCGCGGCGACATCCGCACCGGCACCGCGGAACGCTTCATCGACGCCCCCGCCGGCCGGGCGGCAGTGGGGATGAAGGCCGACACGCGCCACGGTCTGCTCTTCGTCGCCGGTGACAAGAGCGGCCAGGCGTACGTGTACAGCACCTCCACCGGTGCGGAGGTCGCCACCCTCCAACTCGCCACCCCCGGCACCACCAGCCTCATCAACGACGTGGTCCTCACCGCGGGCGGCGCCTGGTTCACCGACTCCGCGCAGGCAAAACTCCACTTCGTGCCCGTCGGCAAGCAGGGCACCCTGGGACAGGTCCGCACCCTCGACGTCACCGGCCCGGCCGCCGAGCTGAGCGGCGAGTACAACCTCAACGGGATCGAGGCCACGCCCGATGGCAAGACGCTGATCGTCGGTCACTTCGCGAACCAGCGGATCTACACCATCAACCCGGACACCGGTGCCTCCACGGTGATCAAGGGCGTCAAGGCACCCAACGCCGACGGTCTCGTGCTCCACGGCCGAGATCTGTGGGTGGTGCAGGGCTTCGACAACAAGATCTCCCGCTTCAAGCTCAGTGGCGACCTGCGCAGCGGCACCCTCGGGAAGGAGATCACCAGCCCGGCCTACGGCGTCCCGGCGACGGCGGCGCGCTTCGGCCACCTGCTCGCCGCGGTGAACGCCCACTTCGACACCCGCCCCACGCCGCAGGACCCGCCCGCCTCACCCACCTACGAAGTGGTCGTCACCAAGTCCTGACCCGACCACTACACATGAGGCCGCCGCGCGCAGCAGAATGCCGCACGGCGGCGGCCGCCGCTGTCGGTCACCCGGTCGTTCCCGCGGCGCGGATGACGGTGGAGCGGTCGACGCCGACAGCAGACCGGGAACCGAGTGCGGGAGATCGCGCTGCAGATGGGCAAGCCCAGCATCGGCCGATGCGAGACGGCGTCCCTCGGCATCGCCCACCACGGCTCCGCCAACTCGGTATCAGTCCTGGCCTCGCTCGCGACCCTCGGATCTACCTCCATGACCGCCCGGATCTCCGGCGGATCGTCCTCGCAGCAGCCCGGACCCTTGAGGTACTCGCCGAGACCTCCTCCAGCGCCACCCAGGTCATCGGGGTCACAGCCTCTGTGCCCGAGCAGTGTTCACCCCCCTCTGCCCCCTCGGCGCAGCGATCGGCCCCGCGTCGGCCTCCGCACTGGTGTTCTGCTCGCTGCACAGCCCGAAATCAGCGCCCTGAACTCACGGTGATCCCCGAAAGGAACTCAGCATGAAAGCAGCAGTCATCGTCCGCACCGGACCGGCGGACGAACTCACCTACGCCGATGTGGAGCTCCCGCAGACCGGGCCGCACGACATCCGGGTGAAGACGGCCTTCGCTGCGGTCAACCCGGTCGACGTCTGGACCCGACGAGGCATCCCCGGACTCGATCTCACCTTCCCCGCCGTGCTCGGCTGGGATGTCGCGGGAACCGTCGACGCCGTCGGCTCAGAGGTTTCCCGGTTCCGGGTGGGCGACCGGGTGATGGGCATGGTCAAGCAGATGACCCGGCTCCACGGAACCTACGCGGAATTCGTCAGCGCACCGCAAGAGCTCTTCGCCCCGGTACCCGCCGGGCTCAGTCTGGAGACCGCGGCGGCGGCTCCCCTGACCGTGCTGACCTCGGCCAAGCTCATGAGCAACCTGCACCTGCCTGAGCGGGCGAAGGTGCTCGTCACGGGAGCCGCCGGCGCGGTGGGACGGGTCACCGTCCAGTGGCTCGTCCAGGCCGGGCACGAGGTCTCGGGCCTCGCCCGAGCCACGGACAAGGACGATCTCACCTCGCTCGGCGTTCGTACGGTGTATCCGCCCGGTGCAGACGTTCCTCAGCAGGCGTTCGACGCCGTCATCGACACCGCGGGGCTCCCGCAGACGATCTCGACCGTGCGCGACGGCGGCGAATTCCTCTCGATCACGGATAACGAACAGCCGGGTCCGCAGCGCGAGATCACGCCCCGCAAATGCTACGTCGAGGAGGGCGGAGACCAACTGGCCGTGATCGCCGAGCAACTGGCCGACGGCACGCTGTCAGTGCCGCTCTGCCGCACCTACCCGCTGTCGAACGCCGCAGCGGCGCACAAGGCGTTCGAGCAGGGAGGCTTGCGAGGAAAGCTTTTGCTGGCCCCGTAAGAACATGCGGGGCACTCCGACGACGTGTTGCGTCAGCACCACGTCCATGCCCAACGCTGCGGCGATGACGTTGGCTCCGTCGACGACCATCGACTGGAGAATGACGTCGCGCTGGTCTCCCTTGAACTACTCGGGTGTGCCGACCAGGATGCTGTGACGTTCACGGGCCGACACATCGATGCGCTGTGCTGGTCGACGAAGTTCTGTACCAGTTGCGTCCGGTCGCCGTGGCGCAGGGTGATCACGTGATACTACGGTCCGCGTAGGCGGAGTCCTGGGTGAGGCGGTGCAGTTCGTTGACGACGGCCTCTGCCTCCGGCCGGATCACTTCGATGAAGCGGGACTGCGCAGCAGTTCGTGCAGGTTGAGCTTGGGATCGAAGCCTTCGCGCTGCCAGGGTTCGAGGCCGGTCATGCGCTCGCCAAAAAATCTGAGTGGTCCGGTCATGCTTACTGTCGCTGTAGAACGGGGCGCACTGGCGGCCGTCCCCGACGACGATGATGGGACTCCTACGCACGCGGCACGGCGATGCCGCGCGGAGTGGCGCCTCGACGGGTTCCTGCCCACCACACGGGACCGTACTTCTACCCCGACTCGAACTCGAAAGGGCAGTACGCGACCTGGTAACCGCGGCCGCGTCCGACGGACTTCAGCAACGGCCAGAGTTCAGGCTCGTGCTCAATTCCCGTGAACCCAGTATTCCGAAGGACACGATCCGCACATGTTCCCGGCTCTGTGCCGTCAGCTGGTCATGCGGTTGAGTTTGCGGACGCTCTTGTCGAAGGCCCGGGCCGGGACGATGCGCCGCAGCACGCTCACGCGTGCGGCGATCGAGCCGGCGGGATAGCTCAGCTTCGGCTTCGGGTCGGTCGCTGCCGCGACGACCACCTTGGCGACGACGGCGGGATCGTCGCCACTTCTCATCTGCTCCTCCATCAACTCATCGAATACGGCCCGTTGCCGCGCGTATATCGGCAGGGGGGTGTCGGCCTGCATCATGTTGACGTCGAACGGGGTGTTGATGGGCCCCGGCTGGACGCGCAGGACTCGAATGCCCTGCTCACGGACCTCGTGGTCCACGGACTCGGAGTAGCCTTCCACCGCGTGCTTCGTCGCGACGTAGACGGCCATGAACGGGTTGGGCACGAATCCGATCACCGAGGAGATGTTGATGATGCGCCCCCTCCCCTGGCGGCGCATGTGCGGCAGGACGGCCTTGGTCATGCGCATCAGGCCGAAGACGTTCACCTCGAAGATGCGCTGTGCCTGGGCTGCGGAGATTTCCTCGGCGGCTCCGTTGGCACCGATCCCGGCGTTGTTGACCAGGACGTCGATACGCCCGAACTTCTCGATCACCTGCTGAACGACGCTCTCGACCGAGTCATCGCGGGTGACATCGAGACTCAGGAACGTCACGCCGCCGCGCGAATCTCCCGCGGTCACCTTGCGACTCGTCCCGACCACGTCGAACCCTGCCTCGGCGAGCGCGTGCGATGTCGCCTTGCCGATACCTGAGGACGCGCCGGTCACGAGCGCAAGCGGTCTGTCTGCTGTCATGGCCAGCTCCCTGAATGTTTTGAATTACGATGATAATACAATAGCAGGATGGTCGGCCCCGGACAATCTCCGATCGCGATCGCCGGCATCCCTGCATCCGGAGGTGGGCGTGGTCTTCGTGCAGCCTTGACCGATGGCGACTATGGAATCGGTCGACGTTGCGTGCCTTCTGCGAGCAGCCTCGCCGGCGACAAGCGCCCCTCTTCCAACCAGGGCGTGAGGGGCGCCCGAGCAGCTGGCGACGGTTACCGGCACCACTGCCACCCGGCCAATGCCCTGCCCGATCAGAGACCGGCGAGGAAGGCGAGGAGCTCCCTGTTGACCGCCTCTGGCTGCTCCTGCTGGATCCAGTGCCCGCAGTCGGCCAGGATCACCGCTCCCCGCAGGTCTTTGACCTTCTCGCCGATCCGGGCGATCGCTTCCTGGCTCCAGATCGTCGTCACGTCCCGGTCGCCCCCGATGAAGAGCGCGGGCACGGTCACCGGCCTGTCCTTGTACTCTCCAAGGACTTCCCAGTTCAGATCAGTGGTCCGGTAATGGTTCAGTGGCCCAGTGAGCCCCGTGTGCTCGAGCTCGGCCACGAGGAAGTCCACGTCACCCTGGTCGAGCCAGTCGGGCAGCTTCTCTGGCAGTTCCAGCCGTGCGCCGAAGCCTTCCGTCCGCGGAACGCACATGACACTCCGCACGAATTCCCGCAGGAAGTCCGGCGGGAGCGCTGTGAGGTCGCGACCAGCAGTTACACGCGGGCCTGCCGACGGTGGTACGGCGAATCCCCCCGGCAACTGCGTGCCCGACAGCGCAGCGCCTGATCAACCAGATCCGTCGAAAGACCGCATTGGGTGATCCACTCGTGTGCGTGGGGCTTTCACCGAGTGCCTGGCACTGACCAACTACTACTTACGGCACGCCGCGAGCCTCCTGATGTTCCTGAAAATGCACTGTCTTCCTGTTCCGCCAGGCGCCAACGGCCTTGGAGAGGGCAAGCCGATCGGCTCCGGGGGGGGCAGGCCAGTTCCGGCGCGCGGCCGCCACCACCGAGTCAGCACCATGGTTCTCGGTACATGCCTCCTTCCGGGCCACCCACAAGGAGGACCCGAAGGGAACACACTGCGGACACAACTGGCGTCGCCGTCAGGCGAGTTCACGCTTCAGGATCTTGCCGGTGGACGCCCCCGGCCACCGTGGCAGATGGCGCGGGTAGGACCGTGGCAAGATTTTGCGGCGCTGCATCGTCGCCACTGGGCCTCGTGGAAGCGGTCGCGGTTCGTTGTCGCTCAGCGCTCGTCCGCGCCCGGTTCGGTTCTCCTCCAGTAAGGACGCCGTCCGCCCGAGGCGCCTGCACCAATCGGGCCGCCCTCGGACATGGCGGCGGCCTGGCCGAGGCGTCGGTGTGCTGCGCCTTCCTCGCTACGACACACACCCCGCGGGGTGGGGGGTCGAGCTTGTACCCCCTATAAATGCGACCTGCCACGCCTGGCGCAGAAGCGGTTTCCTGAAATCGCGCCTCGGTCACGAGATCACCGACCGTCGCGCCCTTTCCTCCACCGATCGAGTATGAGGTCGCCTCCATGGAACGTCGTAAAGCGCTCGGACTGATCGCCTCTACCGGTGCCGCCACCGCCGCGGCTGTGCCCTCCTTCGGTGCGGAGACGAGCCGCGCCGCGGGCGCTACAGGACAGGGCGAGGCCACGGACAAGGGCGGCTACACCTTCGCGCTGGACAAGAACGTCGAGCGGTCCTCCGTGCGGTTCAAGAACCGCTACGGCATCGAGGTCGCTGCGGACCTCTACGTGCCGAAGAACGCCAGGGGCAAGCTGCCCGCCCTGGTGGTCAGCGGCCCGATCGGCGCGGTCAAGGAACAGTCCTCGGGGCTCTACGCCAACGAGTTCGCCCGTCGCGGCTACGTCGCCCTTGCCTTCGACCCCTCCTTCTCCGGGGAGAGCGGCGGCACGGTGCGCGACGTGGCCTCGCCGGACATCTACACCGAGGACTACAGCGCCGCCGTCGACTTCCTCGGCCTGCAGAAGATCGTCGACCGCAAGCGGATCGGCGCGCAGGCCGTCTGCGGCTTGAGCGCTATGGCGCTCACCGCGGCGGCTGCAGACAGCCGTATCAAGGCGGTCGCCACGGCCTCGATGTACGACATGTCGCGCAGCATGTCCCGCGGCCACAAGGACTACTACACACGTGAGCAGCGCCAGAAGGTCGTGGACCACCTCAGCCGGCAGCGCTGGATCGACGCCAAGAACGGCACCTACGCGCGACTCTCACACGAGGTCCCCTTCGACGACAACGGCAACGTCGCCCCCACAAACCGCGTCCTTCCCGAGACCCTCCCGGCAGACGCCGACCCGATCACGGCGATCTTCTTCGACTACTACCGCACCGAGCGCGGCTACCACCCGCGCTCGATCAACTCCACCACCGCATTCACCGGCACCACGCCGATGTCATTCTTCGCTTTCCAGCTGGCGACGAACATCGACATGCTGGCACCCCGCAAGGCGCTCCTGGTGGCAGGCGCCGACGCGCACTCCCGTTACTACTCCGAGGACATCCAGGCCAAGGCACCCGACAGCATCGACCTCGTAATTGTCCCAGGCGCGGACCACGTCGACCTGTACGACCGCAAAGACCTCATCCCCTTCGACAGGTTCGACGAGTTCTTCACCAAGAACCTCGCCTGACCGAAAGCGCCCCCGACAGGCCGGTACCACCACCGGCCTGTCGGATGAGCCCCCACGGCGGAAGCGGCCCCTCGGAAACGGATACAGGGCCCCTGCCCATCGACCGGCCCGGGTGGAAGCGGTCGCGGGATCCCTCTCGGCGGTCCGGTCCTTGGCACCCCAGATCGTGGCGGGCGGCGGGGGCGCGATCCTGAACATCCTGTCCGGCCTGTCATGGGTCAGCTTCCCGGAGGCCGGCGCCTACTGCGCCGCCAGGTCCGCACAGTGGGTGCTCTCCGGAAGCGTCGTGATGGTCGCCTCGCACCCACTGCCGGCCTGGCAGCGACGGCGATCTCGATCACCCTGCTCATCATCTATACGCGCCGCCGCCCCGACGGCTATGTGCCGATGACGACAATCCGGTCCACGCGGTTCCAGACCGCCACCTGCCTGATACTCGCTCTCTCCGCGGGGTACTTCACCCTGCTGTTCGTCATCCCGCAGCTGCTCACCACGCAGCCGGCGTTGCGCGACACGGGAGCGCGGTGACTCGCGCGGTGACTCGCGCGGTGGTACGAGCCTTTCCGATCACCTCGAAGCCCGACACGACGAGGGCGCGGGCCGCCTCCTTGTCTTGCGGTCACCAGGTTTATTGAATTATGATCATACTTTAATTGCTCGAGAGAGCCCATCAGCAGGCGCAGCCGATGCGCCGCCACAGCGCCCTTCCCACATCGCGAGGAGCTTTTCATGGACCTCTCCACCAGCACCGCCCTCGTCACCGGAGCCAACCGGGGCCTGGGCCGGGCCCTCGCCACCGAGTTGCTCAGCCGCGGCGCCACGGTCTACGCCGGCGCCCGCAATCCCGACCAAGTCGACCTGCCCGGCGCCAAGCCGATCGCGATCGACATCACCGACCCCGCCTCCGTCGCGGCCGCCGCAAAGGCCACCGGTGACGTGACCGTCCTGATCAACAACGCAGGGTCCTCCACCGGGGCCGATCTACTGGCCGCGGGTCTGAACGACATCCGCCTGGAGATGGACACCCACTACTTCGGCACCCTCTCGGTGGTCCGGGCCTTCACACCCCAGATCGCAGCGGGCGGCGGTGGCGCGATCCTGAACATCCTCTCGGGCCTGTCCTGGTTCAGCTTCCCGGAGGCCGGCGCCTACTGCGCCGCCAAGTCCGCACAGTGGTCACTCACCAACACCCTGCGCCTCCAACTCGCCGACCAGCGCATCCGCGTCGCCGGCCTGCACGTCGGCTACATGGACACCGACATGGCCCGGGCCGTCGACGCGCCCAAGTCCGACCCCGCCGACATCGCCCGCATCGCCATCGACGGCATCGCCGCCGGCGCCTACGAGATCCTCGCGGACGACGCCGCCCGGCAAGCCCAGGCCGCACTGTCCGGGGGCGTCTCCGTGCTCTACCCGCAGCTGTCCTGAACGCCCACCGCCCGGAAAACCCCACTGCGGCGGGACACGACGGCGAGGGGCACTCAGCCGCCGTCACCCGTGCCGGCCCATCGATGCCTTCACGGCCGAGGTGGCCACCTTCCTCGCCACCCGACCGCGCCGATCGGAACGCCGGCACCCCTCACGAAACGTTGCCGGACCCTGCTCCTCCAACCCGTCTGTTCCAGCCCCATTGGAGAAGCGCATGTCTTCCTCGAACGTCGAGAACCGAACGACCGCGGCCGACCTGCACCCACTTGCGGATGAGTACGTCGAACTCGTCAACTCGCATGACATCGACGGCCTGTTCGCCCTGTACGCGCCGGACTTCCGCAACCACGCCGCCGACGGCACCACCTCAGGCGTCCACGGGACCCGCGCGGTGCTGGCGTCGTTCCTAAATGCGGTCCCCGACTTCGCCGCCGCGCCGGTCCGTGTCGTCGCCGAGGGCGACTGGTTCGCGATCAGCTTCGTCCTCGCCGGCACGAACACCGGACCCTTCAACGGCACTCCCGCCACCGGCCGATCGATCAAGGTGCTGGAGGTCCGCATGTTCAAGGTGGCCGACGGGAAACTCACCGACCACTGGGGCCTCATCGACCTCGCGACACTGTTCGCCCAGCTGCAGTCCTGACCGACCGAGAGCCCCGGCCCCCGACCTCGTCGAGCCCACGCCGATTCTTTGGATTACGTTCGCAATACCATACACTGGCCCAGTCGGTAGAGGGCAACCGGTCCTTTTGGTCGATGAAGGAGCGTGTGCTGTGGTGCGGTACGGAAAAGAGCACAAGTCGGAGACGAGGCGGCGGATCATCGAGACGGCGGGCCGCCGGTTCAAGCAGGACGGTATTGACGGCTCCGGCGTCTCGACGCTCATGAAGGACGCGGGGCTGACCAATGGTGCCTTCTATGCCCACTTCGCATCCAAGGACGACCTCGTCACCACGGCGATCGCCGACCAGTTGAAGGCGCAGGCCGAGAGCGTTGTCGCCGAGGCCGCGCCCGGCCGCGCCGGACTCGAACAGATCGTGCGGGGTTACCTTTCGCCCCAGCACCGCGAAATGCTCGGCGACGGCTGCCCCAACGCCGCTCTGCTCGACGAGATCGGGCGCTGCACCGACGTGACCAGGCAGGCGTACACCGACGGCGTGCTGATCCTCATCGACGGCATCGCCGCCCGCATGGCGCCCGAGGACCCGTCCTCCGCCCGCGTGAAGGCACTCAGTCTCCTCGGCCTGATGGCCGGGACGCTGCAGCTCTCCCGCGCCTTGACCGACAACCGACTCGCCAACGAGCTCCTCGACCAGGGGGTGGACAACGTCCTCGCGCTGCTGGACGCCGGGCAGCGCGTCTGACGTGCAACGTCCCTGCTGAAAGCTGGAGTTGGCGCGGACTCCGAGCGGTTCCCGTAGTTCCACCACGTCGCGCGGGTGTGGCCTCACCGTCATGGTGTGCGCCGGCAAGACCGTCCTCGTCACCGGCGCAGGCTCCGGCCTCGGCCGCGCGATCGCGCTCGCCTTCGCCGCCGAGCGCTGGCGGTCGGCCCTCCGGCAGTGCTTGCCAACGTCGCGGGCATCGGCCTCGCCGCCGACGTGCTGGAGACCAGCGACGAGAACGGGGACCGGATCATCGGCGTCAACCAGCGAACTATCCATGGGGGCGGCTGAGTTGGCATGAGCCGGAACTACATCGTGAGTCGCTCGTGGTGGGTGCGGCCTCTTGATACCCCGATGCGGCGCAGCGTGCGTTGGGTGGCCAGCACGGCCGGGTTGGGCCCGACGACGAAGAACGCCCCACGCGCGACCTCCTCCTCGGACAGGGCATGCGCCAGATCGTCTCGGGTGAACCGCCCGGTCCGGACAGTTACGGTGAGGCGACCGCCGCTGAGGTTTTCGTACTCCTTCAGAAGGGTGCCGTAGTAGGCGTCCTCGGGACGGCGGACCGACCAGAGCAGGTGGATGCGCCGATCCCCGCGATGGGCTGAGATCAGACCTAGCAGCGGTGCGACACCTGCGCCCATGCCCACGAGCACGAGCGGTGCACCGGCAGGGTGTTGCCGGACAGTCTGGTCGAACTGTCCGAACGGTCCTTCCAGGCGTACTGGTGTTCCGGGCGCGACGCCGCCGGCCTTGCGGGTGTAGTCGCCGGTCTGCCGGATCGTGAACGTCAGGGTGTCGTGACGGTCGTCGGTCGCGGAGAAGGGATGCCATTCCCGGCCGATGCCCGGGTCCTCGAACCGGAGGAAGTAGAAGTCGCCGGGCCGTGACGTCGTCGACGTACGGTCAAGTGTGACCGCCAGCCTGCGGGTCGCCCGGTTCAGTGCGACGTTGTCCTGCACTCTTCCCGTGAGGTAGCTGTCTGGTGCGATCCATTTCTTCCAGACGTAGATGCCGAGCACCGCCAGCGTGTAGAGGTCAAAGAGGACCATGAACGCGAAGTGCTGGGCCACCCGGTCGATCAGGTGGACGTGCAGCCAGATCAGGAGGACGGCGGCCAGGTTGAGCCGATGTATCCAGACCGAGATCTGGTGCCGGAAGACAAGTTCGAGCCGGCTCTTCACCTTCAGCAGGAGTAGCGACCTGTCGGTCAGCCATCCGCTCATGAACAGGAGCGAATAGCCCAGCACCGCGAACGCCGCCCAGAACGCCCAATCACCGAGGTCCCTGGCCCAGGTGCTCGGGGCGAAGGTGTTTTCGCGGTGCAGATATGCCGGGATGAGGGCGAGGATGCCGAGCACACCGTGCAGCGCGTAAATGTGCCGCAGCCCTACGGCCCGGTCCAGCCAGGACGGGCGCACACTGAGCAGGATCGCCAGCAGCCACCAGCAGTACGCGACCAGCCCCAGGGATATGTAGAGCCGCATGCTCGTCACGTCCGTGAGCTGGGCGTTCAAGGTGAGCGCAAGGGGCAGCGGGAACACCGCGACAAGGCCCCACAGCAGCAGCGTCCTGGCCATCAGAACCCCAGTCCTTCCAGCCAGGAGTTGACCTGGGTCCGGGTGCCGTCAGGATCGCGGTAGACCTGCTGACCCTGCCGGGCGTAGCCGTCCAGGACGTCTGCCTGGGGGTAGTAGCGCTCGAGGATTTCAAGTGAGTTGCCGAACTGCGAGCCTTCGTGGGTGACGAAGGGCACGATCCTGGCTCCGTTGAGATCGTGATCCCGCATGAAGGTCTGCATCGCCATGGGCTGTTCGCCCCACCAGACCGGGAAGCCGAGGAAGACTGTGCCGTATTGGTCGGTGTCGGGTGTGCCGGGCTTGATGGGACGGTAGAGGCGCTCACTCGCCTCCCGTTGCGCCATCCTGTCGGTCTCGTCGTAGTCGGCCGGGTACGGCTCAGCCGGGACAACCTCGTATCTGTCCCCGCCGACCCGGTCGTGGATGAATCCGGCGACCTGGGCGGTGTTGCCGACTTCGAGGTTGAGGTCGGGGAAGTTCCTGCCGGTCTTGGAGTAGAAGACGACCAGGGTCTTGTCGCCCCGCCTAGGTGGTGTGCCCCCGGCGTTGACCGGGGAGATGCCCGGCCAGCCGGGGCCGGACGCGTTCTGCCAGTCCACGGCCAGGAGCCCCGCTGCGGCAGCGGAGCCGGCGGTAATCAGTGCCAGCAGTTTGCGGCGGCTGACGCCGTGCGGATTCATGGCCGACCCCCTCGACGACACCGACGTACTGGGTCCCATGGGGTGGGGCCGTCGATCACCTCAACGCCGCGGTTGGGCCAGAGGTTCGAGCCGCAGACGCAGGCGACGGTGGCCAGCGCGATGGGACGAGCTTCGCGGCACCAACGGTTCAGCGTCTCCGCGGTGTTCAGCATGGGTGGATTTCTCCGTGTGGGTCGAGGGGATCGGAGCGACAGGCGGGCCGCCGCCGCGCCCGACGAGGGGTACGCGACGGCAGTCCCCCGAGGAAGTCCGACAGCCGGACGGGGGACCGACTGCCGGACGAGGATGGAGCGCCCCGGGCGACCGGGCCGCTCCTCAGTGGCCCGGGGCGCTCCGGTTCAGAGCAACGCGTCGGCGGTGATGGGCAGTTCGCGGACTCGTCGGCCGGTGGCGTTGAAGACGGCGTTGGCGATGGCGGACGCTACCCCGACCTGGACGATCTCTCCGACTCCCTTGACGCCGAGCGGGTCGGCCTGCATGTCCTCGCCCTCCAGGTAGATCGCTTTGATCTCGGGGATGTCGGCGTTGACCGGGACCAGGTAGCCGGCAAGGTCGGCGTTGACGATCCGGCCGTCACGGTGGTCGGTGACCGTGTGCTCAAGGAGCGCCTGGCCGATGCCGCCGACCATGCCGCCCAGTGCCTGGCTGTCGGCGAGCTTGGGGCTGACGATGCGGCCGCAGTCGTACACGCCGAGCATCCGCCGCACCCGCACCAGGCCCAGCGCCGCGTCCACACCGACCTCGGTGAAGACCGCGCCGTAGGAGTAATACGAGTGCCGCTCGGGATCCTGTGGCCCGGACCACGAGCCGTCGGCTTCGAGGTGGGTGAGGTTGTTGCGGGTCAGCAGCCGCTGGTAGGTCTCGCCACGGGCCGGGTTGCCCTGCACGTGCAGGCGCCCGCTGCGCACGACGATGTCCTCGGCCTTGGCTCCGTACAGGGGTGATGCCTCGTCCTCGACGGCCAGTTTGATCGCTTGTCGGCGGATCTTGTTGCAGGCGTCGAGGTTGGCGGAGCCGACGCACATCATGGTCATGGAGCCGCCGTGCGGCGGGGTCTGCGGATACAGGGAGTCGCCGAGCCGGAAGGTCACCGCGCGCATGGTCAGCCCGAGGGCGTCGGCGGCGACCTGGGTCTGGGAGGTGTAGGTGCCCGGGCCCATGTCGCTGGCGGCTGCCTCGACCACCGCGGTGCCGTCCGCGTTCAGGCGGGCCCGCGCGTGCGCCTCCATGTTGTTGGGGTCGTACACGGCCGCGGCCATGCCCAGACCGATCAGCCAGTCGCCGTCACGCCTCGCGCGGGGTTTCGGGTTGTGCCGGTGCCAGCCGAACTCCCGGGCGCCCACGGTGTAGCACTCGCGCAGCCGGCGGGTGGACCAGGGCAGGTTGTTCGACTCGTCCTCGGCCGGTTCGTTGCGCCGGCGCAGTTCGATCGGGTCGATGCGGAGGCGGTGCGCGAGTTCGTCCATGGCCGACTCGATGGCGAAGGAGGCGTTCGCGAAGCCCGGACCGCGCATCCAGATCGGGCTGTTCACATCCAGGGGCACTTTGCGGTACGCCTGGCTGACGTTCGGTGTGCTGTAGAACATCTGGCCGGCGAGCATGATGGCCTCTTCGAACGTCTCGTACGACGAGGTCTCCGCGTCTATCTCGTGGACCGTGGCCTTCAGACGGCCCCGCCGGTCGCTGCCCAGGCTCAGCCGGTACTCGTAGGAGGGCCTGAAGCCGGTGCCGAAGTACATCTGTTTGCGGGTCAGGACCACCTTGACCGGACGTTTCATCTCGCGGGCGGCCAGCGCGGCGACGACCGTGTGCGGCCAGCAGCGCAGTCCGCTGCCGAAGGCGCCGCCGACGAAGGGGTTGATGACCCGCACGGAGTCCAGCGGCACATCGAACACCGTGGAGAGTTCCGTCTGGGTGCCCACCACCCACTGGGTCTTGTCCCATATGGTGAGCTTGTTCCCGTCCCAGCGGGCGATGGTGGCGTGGGTCTCCATCGGGTTGTGGTGGTTGCGTGCCATGCGGTAGGTCAGGTCCATCCTCACCGCCGAGTCGCGCAGGCCGGTTTCGGCGTCACCGCGCGCGTACTCGGTCGGCTCGCCCGCCTTGCCCTCGGTCAGGTCGGTCGAGGGCTGCTCGGCTTCATAGCGGACCTTCACCAGGCTCGCGCCGTGCTGCGCGGCCTCCAGCGTGGTGGCCACCACGACAGCGACCGGCTGGCCGTGGAAGAGGACCTTGTCGTCCTGGAAGACCCGCAGTCTGCGTCCTGCCGGGTTGTTCGAACCGTTGGAGTTGTCGCGGTACGGCAGCTTCGGCGCGTTGCCGTGGTGGATCACGCGCAGCACGCCCGGATGGGCTTCGGCATCACGGGTCTCGAAGCCGGTGATACAGCCGCGTCCGATGCTAGCGTCGACGATGACCGCGTGCACCACCCCGTCGACGTCGAACTCGGCGGCGTACTGCGCCTTGCCGGTGACCTTCAGCCGCCCGTCCACCCGGGACAGCGGCGCACCCACGGCTGCCTGGGGCTGGGGGCTCACTTTGTACCTCCTACGACGCGCAGCTGACGTTCGACGGTCCGCTTGAGCAGCGCGACCTTGAACCGGTTGTGGTCAAGGGGACGTGCCCCGTCGGCGGCTCGCTCGGCGGCGGCTGCCCACAACGACTCCGAGGGACGCTCACCGACCAGGTGCTTCTCGACGGCGGGCAGCTTCCACGGCACCGTGCCCACGCCCCCGGCGGCGACCTTCGCCTCCCGGATCACCCCGCTGCGGATGTGCAGCGCCACGGCGGCGGAAGTGAGGGCGAACTCGTACGACTGCCGGTCACGCACCTTCAGGTAGCCGGACTTCAACGGGCGCGGCAGGGCGGGGATCTCCACTGCCGTGATCAACTCGCCCCTACGCAAGGCCTGTTCACGGTTGGGGGTGTTGCCGGGCCGCAGCAGGAAGTCGGCGAAAAGTACCGTGCGCTCCCCATCCGGGCCCAGCAGGTGCACGGTCGCCTCCAGCGCCGCGAAGGCCACCGCCACGTCGGACGGGTGCGTGGCCACACACACGTCGGAGGCACCCAGGATCGCGTGCATGCGGTTGAAGCCGTGCAACGCTGCACAGCCCGAGCCGGGCTCACGCTTGTTGCAGTCGGCGCTCACGTCCCGGAAGTACGTGCAGCGGGTGCGCTGCATGATGTTGCCGCCGATGGTCGCCATGTTCCGCAGCTGGGCCGACGCGCTCAGCTCCAGAGCCTCGGAGACGACGGGGAAGAGGGAGCGCACTTTGGGGTGGGCAGCGCTCTCGGCCATGCTCACCAGGGCGCCGATGCGCAAGCCTCCGCGCTCGGTGACGCTGACCTCGCGCAGTGGCAGGTCGCTGATGTCGACCAGGGTTTCGGGCCGCTCGACGGTCTCGCGCATCAGGTCGACGAGGGTGGTGCCGCCGGCGATGTAACGGCCGCCCGCGCAACCGGCATTGAGGACCTCGCGGGTGTTGGCGGCCTTCGTGAAGGAGAAGGGATGCATGTCAGCGGCTCCTTACTTCCGGCCGGCGGTCTGCTCGACCGCGCGCACGATCTTCACGTAGCAGCCGCAGCGGCAGATGTTGCCGCTCATCCACTCCCGGATCTCCGCCGGGGAGCCGGTGTGGCCCTCCTTGATGCAGCCCACCCCGGACATGATCTGGCCGGGCGTGCAGTAGCCGCACTGGAAGGCGTCCTCGTCGATGAACGCCTGCTGCAACGGGTGCAGTTCGTCGCCGTCGGCCAGGCCCTCGATGGTGGTGACCTCGGCGCCCTCCAGCCGCACCGCGAGCGTCAGACAGGAGTTCACCCGACGCCCGTCGACCAAAACCGTGCAGGCCCCGCAAGCACCCGCGTTGCAGCCCTTCTTGGACCCTGTCAGGCCGAAGTGCTCGCGCAGCAGATCCAGCAGCGAGGTGCGGTTGTCCACGGTCACGGTCCGCCGGGTGCCGTTGACCGTAAGGGAGACACAGCTCTCAGGCGGGGCCTCGGCGGCGGCCGCCTCGTCATCGACGAGCAAGGTGCCTCCGGTCACACCGCCCGCAACGACGGCACCACCGACCGCGGTGGTGGTGGCGATGAAGGTGCGCCGGGTGGGGGCCGAGGAGGGCTCGTCGACTCCGGTGGGGGGAGGAACGGAGGACTGAGGGAGTTCAGTGGACATACGTACGCCTTCACATCACGGACGGATCAGCCGCGCACAGGGCGCTGCGGCAGCTAGTGCGGGTAGTCGTGCAGTACGGGATACGGGACGTGATCGAGCTGCGGTGCTTCAGGAAACCGGCTCAGCCGCGCATGAGGAAGGTCGTGTCTATAGGGGGCACAAACTCAACCCCCCTCCTGAGCAGGCTCACGACTACCGTCTGGGCCATGAACCCCTGACACTTGGCGACCAAGCTGACAACCATTCGGAGATGGCACGCGTACTGGCGTACCGGGTGCGACGCGGCCGACCTTGCGGGTGAAGTCGCGGTGCCACTCGTGCCCAATGCCGGCGGCTTCGAAGCGGAAGAAGTAGTAGTCGCCGGGGCGTGCGGCCGTCGCTGGCCGGTCGAGCGCCACGGACAGCCGACAAGTCACCTCGTTCAGGACGGTGTTGTCATACACGTGACCCGTGAGGTAGCTGTCCGGTGCGACCCACTACTTCCGTCGCGTGGAGCGCCGCCTCGGCAAGCACTCAATGCCTGGCTCACTTCATGGCAGCTCGTTCTCTCACGGCCGGCCGGTGGATCGGGCCGCTGGTCACCGACAGAGGCAGCCCGGTGCCCCGATTGGTGTGGGCGATGATCTCCGCTGTGATGGAGACGGCGGTCTCCTGCGGGGTGCGGGCGCCCAGGTCGAGACCGATGGGGGATCGCAGCCGGGCCAGTTGGTCCTCGGCCAGGCCGGCCTGCCTCAGCAGGTGCAGGCGCTCGTGGTGGGTACGCCGTGAGCCCATCGCACCGACGTAGGCGGCAGGCGTGCCGAGAGCCAGGCGCAGCAGAGGGATGTCGAACTTGGCGTCGTGGGTGAGGACGCAGATGGCGGTGCGTTCGTCCACCTCGGTGTGTTCCAGATAGCGGTGAGGCCAGTCGGTCACGACCTCGTCCGCGTGCGGGAAGCGGACCGTGGTGGCGAAGACGGGGCGGGCGTCGCACACGGTGATGCGGTAGCCGAGGAAGGCCCCGGCCTGGCTGAGGGCGGCGGCGAAGTCGACGGCTCCGAAGATCAGCATGCGCGGGCGGGCGGCGTGGACGTGCACCAGCACGGACAGCGGTCCGGGACAGTCGTCTCCCCCGCCGGCGGCCTCCGCGCGTCCGGTGCGCCCCGTTCGCATCAGGGCACGTGCCTGGTCCGCCACGGCCCGGTACGTTGGTCCGCTGTCCATGGTCCCGTGGTCGACGTGGTCATCGCCGAGGATGCTCACAGTCGCGCCGAGGAGGTGGTCAGGGCCGTCCACGATCTGGGCCACGGCGGCCGGTCGGCCCTCGGCGACCTCGGCGAAGGCGGCGGTCAGGTGGGGCTGCTGTGTGGGGTCGATCCGCTGGACGAGGACGTCGAGTTCGCCGCCGCAGGTCAGGCCGACGGCGAAGGCGTCGTCGTCGGAGTAGCCGAACCAGGCGCGTTGTGGGGCGCCCCGGTCGTGGAGCACCTGTTGGCACAGCTCGTACACCGCGCCTTCGACGCAGCCGCCGGAGATGCTGCCGACCGCGTTGCCTTCTTCGTCGACCGCGACCGACGTGCCGATGGGCAGGGGTGCGCTGCCGGTGACGTCGACGACGGTGGCCAGGGCGAAGGGGCGGGCTGTGCGGCACCAGCGGTGCAGTACGTCTGCGATGTTGAGCATGGACTGCCTCCGGCGTGTGCTTCTTCGTGTGGTGGGGCGGGCCGCCGCCGCACCCTCCGGGGAGTGGGAAGCGGCGGCGGCCCTGGATGGCCCGGCAGCCGGACGGGGGGCGGCGGCCAGGCCGGCTTGGACGGTCCTTGACGGCTCCGAGGTCAGAGCAACACGTCGGCGCGCAATGGGGGTGACAGAGCGGCTGAGGAGACGAGTTCCTCGGCCAGCGCTGTCTGCTGCGGTGGTGTGGAGGAGCGGACAAGGACGCGAAATGCGGGTCAGAAGGTGAGGATCACCTTGGTGGCGCGCCGCTCGTCCATCGCCTTGTAGCCCTCGGGGGCCTGCTCCAGCGGCAGGGTGAGGTCGAAGACCTTCCCGGGGTCGATCTTGCGGTCCCAGATGAGCTGGATCAGGTCCGGCAGGAAGCGGCGCACGGGGGCCGGGCCGCCGAGGGTGTGGATACCGGCGAAGAACAGCTCGATGCCGGGGATCTTCACGTCGTAGTTGACGCCCACATAGCCCAGGTGCCCACCACCGCGCGTGGCGCCGACGGCCTGCATGAAGGACTCCTGCGTGCCGACCGCCTCGACGACCGAGTGCGCTCCGAGGCCGCCCGTGAGTTCCTTGATCTTCGCGATGCCCTCGTCGCCGCGTTCTTCGACGATGTCGGTGGCGCCGTAGTAGCGGGCCAGCTTCTGCCGCTCGGGGTGACGCGACATCGCGATGATGCGTTCCGCACCCAGTTGCTTGGCTGCGAGGACAGCCATCAGGCCGACCGCGCCGTCGCCGACGACTGCGACGGTCTTGCCGGGCCCGGCCTCGGCGGCGACGGCGGCGTACCAGCCGGTGCCGAGCACGTCGGAGGCCGCCAGCAGGGAAGGGATCAGCTCGGGATCGGGCTGTCCCGGAGTGGCGACGAGAGTGCCGTCGGCATGCGGGATGCGGGCCTTCTCGGCCTGGGTGCCGATCGTCTGCGCGACGAACTCGGCGTGCACGCACTTGGACTGGAAGCCGGCCTGGCAGATCTCGCAGGTGTTGTCGGAGATGACGAACGACCCGACGACGAAGTCGCCGACCTTGACGTTCTTGACCTCTGAGCCGACCTCCTCGACGACGCCGGCATACTCGTGCCCCATGACCTGGTGATCGGCGGGCTCGATGCCGCGGTACGGCCACAGGTCCGAGCCGCAGATACAGGTCGCGGTCAGCTTCACGATGGCGTCGGTCGGCTCGACGATCTTCGGATCGTCGCGCTCCTCCACCCGGACGTCGCCGGCCGTGTACATCACTACTCCACGCATGGTGGTTCTCCTTGCTCTGTTGTGCTGGCGCCTACGGCGCCGGTTCGTGTTGCGGAAGGCACGGCAGTGCCGCGACCTGCTGGGTTGATGGGACTCATGTCGCCAAGCGACGGCGCTGGATGAGTGCGATGGCGATCGTGGGGATCAGGGTCAATGCGGCAATGACGGTGCCGATGACGGCGGGGCCCGTAGTGCCCAAGGAGGATTCGAGGGCGAGTCCGGCGATCCAGGAACCGATGGCGGTGCCGAGGTTGAACGCCGACACGGTCAGTGCTGACCCCAGGGTGGGCGCCTTCCCTGCGAAGCGCACGCCCAGGGAAATGAGGACCGGGTTGGCGCCCAGCCCGAAGAGTCCCAGCAGGGCGATCAGTGCGACCGTGGGCGCGGCGTGGGTGGACAGCAGGCAGATCGCCAGCAGCAGGGCCGTGGTCACCGCGGGGGCCACGATCGTCGTCGCGTGCGGACGACGGTCCCCCAGGCGGCCTCCCACGAGGAATCCCGCCAGGGCGCCGACGCCGAAGCCGACCAGCACCAGCGGCACGAGGCCGGCGGCCAGACCGGCCCGGTCGGTCAGCAGCGGTGAGATGTAGGTGTACGTCGACAGCACGCCGCCGGTGGTGGTCGTGCAGGCCGCCAGCGCCAGCCACAGACGCCCCGAACGCAGAGCCGCCAGCTCGGAGCGCACGGAGATCGTCTGGCCGCCGTCGGTGTCGTGCGGAACCTGGCGGGCGATGAGTGCCATGGCGGCCGCTCCGAAGACGGCCAGGGCCCAGAACGGTCCCCGCCAGCCCATGAGCTGTCCGGCGAAGGCGCCGAGCGGCACCCCGACGACGTTGGCGAGCATCGCGCCGGCGCCCACGACGCCCAGGGCGCGGGAACTCGCGGCGGGGCCGGCGGCGCGGGTGGCCACCACGTTGGCCACCGCCCAGAAAGCCCCTGTTGCCAGCGCCGTCAGGAACCGTGCGGCCAGCAGCAGCGTGAAGCTGGAGCCGAGCGCGACGATGACGTGTCCGGCCGCGAAAACACCCAGGGCGAGGATCAGGGTCAGCCGCTGAGGCAGCCGCAGCGTCAGCATCGCCATCAGCGGCGCACCGACGATCATCCCGATGGCGAAGACCGTGATCAGCAGCCCGGCCCGGGCCACACTGACCTGCACATCGCCCGCAATCTCCGGCAGCAGGCCAGCCACCACGAACTCGGTCGTGCCCATCAGGAACGTGCCCAGCGCCAGCACGTACACGACGAGCGGAAGCCGGGCAGGCGGACGCCCGCGGTCACCGGCGCTTACATCGGCAGGGGCGTGGAGGGCTCCTCCTCGCGTGGTCATGCATCATCTCCGCAGCGATCGAGATCGGGGTGCGCATCCCACGAAACCGCTCCTGCCGCCCGCGCGGGAGGCTGCGTTTATAGGGGGTACAAGCTCAACCCCCCTGCCCAGGGTTACGGGCCGTAGCGTGGAAAGCATGGAACCCCGCCCCGACAACCGCGCCGACATCCGTGACTTCCTCGCCCGCCGGCGCGCCCAGCTCACGCCCGAACAGGTCGGCCTGCCCACCAGCGGCCGGCGCCGCGTACCGGGGCTGCGCCGCGAAGAGGTCGCCGTCCTCGCCGGGGTGAGCACCGAGTGGTACACGCGGCTGGAGAAAGGCCACATCAGCGGCGTGTCCGAGGAGGTCCTCGACGCGGTGGCCCGCACCCTGCAGCTGAGCGAGGACGAACGCATCTACCTGTTCGACCTCGCCAAAGCCGCCCACCCCAGCCCGGCAACGCGGCGCCGCCGCAAAGCCGTCGACGTCCCGCCTCACGTCCAGTGGCTCCTCGACTCCATGACGTTGTCCGCGGCCTTCGTCACCAACGGCCGCCTGGACATCGTGGCCACCAACGCACTCGCCCGCGCCCTGTTCGCGCCGATGGTCAACAGTCGCACCACCAGTGAGCGCAGCCTCCCCAACTTCGCCCGGTACTACTTCCTCGACGACGCCGCCCACGACTTCGTCGATGACTGGGACCGCGCCGCCAACACCACCGTCGCACTGCTGCGCGCCGAAGCCGGCCGCTATCCCCACGACAAGGCACTGCGCGAACTCGTCGGCGAACTGTCCACCATCAGCACCGAATTCCGCACCCGGTGGGCCGCCCACAACGTGCGCATCCACCACGGCGGCGTCAAACGCTTCCACCACCCCGACGCCGGCCCCCTGGAACTCACCTACCAGCCACTGGACCTGCCCATCTCCGCACGCGAAGCACACTCCCTGACCATCTACACCGCCCAGCCGGGTACCCCCGACGAAGAACGACTCAAACTCCTCGCCAGCTGGACGGCCACCCCCCGACCTGCCGACTCGCTGCGCCGGCGGTCGTGAGCCGGGCGAGCTGGACCGTTGCGGCGCAGGAGATCGAGATGAGGCGACGCCCGCAGGCCGGCGAGGTTGCGGGCGGCAGCTTGTGCTCGCTGAACCTGGCAAACGACTCGAAAGCCGCAGCAGAGCCGTGGGCGACAGGGAACTGCGCAGCAGTTTCATCGACAACCCGCACATCCCGGCGCTTTCATTCGTAGGCTCCAGTGCCACCGCACAGACGGCACAGGCGGCCTTTGGGGATGGTGTCCCGCGGAGTGGTGTAACGGATCTTGGCTGGGAAGTGCGCCGTTTCCGTGCCCTCGCGTGCATCGGCTGCCGGTGAGCGCTCCCTGAGAACGGGCATGCCACCGTGCAACTGTCCTTGGCGAACTGCCAGTTCGGTCCAACGGTGGCAGGTCAGCACCATCACACCGGTCCTCCAGCGCCAAGACCCAGAAGCATCCATGTCCCAGATCACGTTCACCGATCGTGTTGTCGCGATCACGAGCGCCGGCCGAGGACTCGGCCGGGAACACGCTCTGGACTTCGCCCGCCGGGGAGCGGCAGTCGACTGGCTCCGTAGGGCACCACGCGCACCGCACCGGACACCACGACGGGCACGGCTACGACGGAGCAGATCTCTCCGTCAGCACGGGGCGGTCGTAGTCGTGCGTGATACGTGGCCTGCGCCGCCGAACTGCTCTGCGACCGGCACCCCGCGGACGCGGTGGCCTTCACGGTGGTCGAGACGAACCTGTCGGCCACAGACCTCACGTACGGAGAGCTGCGCCGACAGAAGCGTGGACAGGGCGGCACTCCGCTGCCTCCGTGTCGTGTGCGCACAGTGCTGTGCACTCCTGCCGCATGGTCGGTCAGCGGGCGGTGAGGCCGGTGAGCAGGAGGGCGAGCCATCGGGCGCGGGCGGTAGGTGGCTGGTCAGCGGGGAGGGTGGAGAGCATCAGGTACAGGTCGTCGAGGGTGAAGTCGGCGCGCAGACCGCCCTGGGCTTGTGCGGTGCGGATGAGCCGGCCGAGGGCCTGGGTGACGCGGGTTTCCACGTCCTGCATGGCGGGGTGGGCGGTGTGGTCGGCGCTGAGCGCGTGCGCGGCTGCTTTGACGGCGCGGTTGTGGGCGACCGTGTCCATGACACGATTGAGGAAGCCGGTGAGCTCCGCCATGGCGGGTGAACCTTGGGCCTCGCGTTGTAGGCACTCTTCGGCGTCGTCGGCGAGGGTTTCGAACGAGGCGGCGATCGCGGCCGTGACCAGGTCGCTCTTGTTCGGGAAGTGCTTGTACAGGGTTCCGACCGCGACGCCCGCGGCAGCGGCGATCTGCTCCATCGACACCTCGGGCCCGTGCTCGGTGATCTGCTGATGCGCCGCGGTCATGATCCGGCTGCGGTTGCGCGCCGCATCGGCGCGTAGCGGTCGAGGTGAGGTCATGGGGCCCTCCGGAACCGTTTGACGAAAGGTGAATGATGCTTCACTCTACAAGGTGAAGCATCATTCATGTTATGGAGGTTGATCATGGCTAGCACGACCGACCGGTGGACCGAACAGGACATCCCCGCCCAGGACGGCAGGGTCGCCGTCGTCACCGGCGCCAACAGCGGACTCGGACTGCAGACCGCGCGGGCCCTGGCCGAGCACGGCGCGCACGTCGTCCTCGCCGTGCGCAACCCCGACAAGGGCCGCCAGGCCCTCGCCCGCATCCGCGAGAGCGCCCCGGGCGCCAAGCTCAGCCTCCAGCGCCTGGACCTCGCCTCCCTCAAATCGGTACGCGCGGCCGCCGATGAGCTGCACACCGCACACCCGAAGATCGACCTGCTCATCAACAACGCGGGCGTGATGTACACGCCCCGGCAGAAGACCGAGGACGGGTTCGACATGCAGTTCGGGGTCAACCACCTCGGGCACTTCGCGCTCACCGGCCTGCTGCTGGACCTGATGCTGCCCGTGCCCGGCTCCCGGGTGGTCACCGTCAGCAGCTTCGGCCACCGTATCCGGGCCGGCATCCACTTCGACGACCTGCAGTTCGACCGCTCCTACAATCGGGTTGTCGCCTACGGGCAGGCCAAGCTGGCCAACCTGATGTTCACCTACGAACTCCAGCGCCGCCTCGCCCCGCACCACACCACCATCGCCGCCGCCGCGCATCCCGGCGCGTCGGATACCGAACTCAATCAGAACATGAGCGGCCTGGCGCGCAAGGGGGCCGAACTGTTCCAGCCTCTGCTGGCCCAGCCGGCCTCCATGGGAGCGCTGCCCAGCCTGAGGGCGGCCACCGATCCCGCCGTCACCGGAGGCCAGTTCTACGGCCCCAACGGCATGGGCGGCACCCGCGGATACCCCGAGGTGGTCGCCTCCAGCAAGAAGTCCCACGACACAGCCGTCCAGCAGCGCCTGTGGGCCGTGTCCGAGCAGCTCACCGACGTCACGTTCCCCGTCTGAGGCGTCCACCCGCGATCAGGCCGACCAAGATGAGAGGGTCGGCCTGCGCACAGTCCTCGCTCAGTGAGACCCGGCATATGTGCCGCGCCAGGGCGTCGCCGTGCCACTCAACGGCACCCACTCTGCATACCAGCATCTCCGTGCCGGACCGACGCCGTGCCACTCAACGGCACCCACTCTGCATACCAGCATCTCCGTGGGCGTGATCTTGGTGCCAACTATCCATCTTTTGTGCCAACTATAAATCCTCGTCACATTGGCACTAACGCCGCACCCTCGGCATCCCCAGGCCGATCCACGAGATGATCTCCCGCTGGATCTCGTTGTTGCCGCCACCGAAGGTGAAGATCACGGCGGAGCGGTAGCCGCGTTCGAGCTCTCCGTGGAGCACGGCGCCCGCCGAACCCTCCTGGAGTGCGCCGGGGGCGGCGACAACCTCCATCAGCCAGGCGTAGGCGTCCCGGCGGGCCTCGGAGCCGTAGACCTTGACGGCGGAGGCGTCCTGCGGGGTGAGGGTGCCGTTCTGGAGGGCGCCCACCATCTGCCAGTTGAGGAGCTTGAGCGCGTCGAGCCTGACGTGGGTGCGGGCGAGCAGACGGCGGACCCAGGGCAGGTCGACCACCCGGCGGCCGTCGGCGAGCTTGGCCTCCGTGGCCCAGCGCTGTACGTCGTGCAGGGCGCGGATCGCCATCGTGCCGTGCGCGGCGAGGGTCACGCGCTCGTGGTTGAGCTGGTTGGTGATCAGCCGCCAGCCCTGGTTCTCGGCGCCGACGCGCCGGGAGACGGGGACGCGCACGTTCTCGTAGTAACTGGCGGTGGTGTCGTGGGAGGCGAGGGTGCGGATGACCGTGCAGGAGTATCCGGGGTCGGTGGTCGGCACGAGGAGCATGGTGATGCCCTTGTGCGGCGGCGCCTCGGGGTCGGTGCGCACGGCGAGCCACACCCAGTCGGCGGTGTCGCCGTTGGTCGTCCAGATCTTCTGCCCGTCGACGACGTACGTGTCGCCGTCGCGCACGGCGCGGGTCTTGAGCGCGGCGAGATCGGTGCCCGCCTCGGGTTCGCTGTAGCCGATGGCGAAGTCGATCTCGCCGGCCAGGATCTTCGGCAGGAAGTACGCCTTCTGCTCGTCGGTGCCGTACCGCATGATCGTCGGTCCGACCGTGTTCAGCGCCATCAGCGGCAGCGGCACACCGGCCTGGGCGGCCTCGTCGAAGAAGACGAACTGCTCGATCGGGGTGAGACCGCGGCCGCCGTACTCCTCGGGCCAGCCGACGCCGAGCCAGCCGTCCGCGCCGAGCCGGCGGATCGTCTTGCGGTAGAAGCGCTTCGCTGCGACCGGGTCGATGTGCCGGGCGTAGGCGTTGTGCGGCACCAACTCGGCGAAGTAGGCACGCAGTTCGGTGCGCAGCCGCAGCTGCTCGGGCGTGTGGTCGAGGTGCACGGCGCCTCCTGGCTCCCCAAGGCCGGTCCTGACGGCGCACACGGTAGAACGTGTTCCAGGAATTGGGAATGCCGGGGGCCTTATCGGCCGGACGACCATGGGCGGCTCACGTCCCCGCGCCGAAGACGGGCAGGTGACCCAGATGGCATGCCGGTGAAGCGGGGCGACCCACGCCGGCGTGCCGAGGAAGACCTGACGGCTCAGTCCCGTGCGCCCGAGGAAGACCTGACAGCTCAGGTCCGTGCGCCCACGAAGGCCCGACGGCTCTCGGGCGGCATGCCCGTGAAGGCGGGCGACTCAGGCCGGCGTCCCCCCCACGACGGGCGGGCGGCTCAGGCCAGTGTGCTGATGAACTCCGTGCACGCCTCGGCGCATGCGCGGCAGGCTGCCGCGCTCCGCTCCGCCCCGGGGTGCCTGTCGAAGACGTGGGCGCACTCGAGGCAGACGGTCCGGCACCATTCGAGCTGGGCGCGGATACCGGCCTCGTCCAGGCGGTTGCCCTCGGACAGCACGCGGCAGGTCGCGTCGCACACCTCCGCGCACATGATGCCCTTGCGCCGCAGCAGTTCCTGGTCTTCGGTCCCGCCCGGCTCCACGAGGCTCGCGCGCAGCGCGCAGGCTCGCGCACACTCCGTGCACGCCTGGGCACAGGCGAAGCGGTCCTCGAGGAACTGGAAGAGCTCCCGCTGCGATGTCTGATACGTCTGGGATGTCGTCGTCACACCGGACGGGTAGCCGGTCGGGGCGGCACGAAACCCGTGGAGCCGGGCCGGAGACGGCGGATATCGCCCGGCGTGAGGCGTTGCCGACGGAGAGCCACGGGCGCCGAATGACCGGTTCGCCACCCTTTCGACGGGTATTGAGCTGATATGAGTACCGCAAGCCTGCAATTGGCCGCCGCGAGCGGCCTGCTCAGTCTCGGGATGTTCGTGGTCGGGCTGGCTCTCGTGGCCGTGCTGGGCGGCAGCTTCTGGCTGGGCACGCGTGTGAAGTCGCGCGAGCCGGCCAGGCCGCGCCCCGAGGAGCAGCCGCACCTGCCGCCGGGCGGCGCCGTGCACGAGATCCGGGAGAACAGGGAACCCGAGGAGGTACCCCGGACGCCGAAGGGCGGCCGTCCCCTCACGCCGTACGAGCTGACCAATATGCAGACCCGGTCCAGCGAGGACAAGAAACGGCCGCGTTGGAGCCGCGGCAGCAGCGGTTCCTTCGGCGGGGGCGGTCTGGGCTCCCACTGAGCGCGACCGGCGGACGATCCGACGCCGACCGGACCTGATCGGCACAGGGCCACACGGGAGGAGTCGGGCGGGCGGACCGTCACCCTGTGACGGTCCGCCCCCGACTGCTCCGCGGAGCGCCTCGCTCAGGCGCCGACGTAGTCCGCGAGGTGTTCGCCGGTGAGGGTCGACCGGGCGGCGACGAGATCGGCGGGGGTGCCCTCGAAGACGATCCGGCCACCGTCGTGACCCGCCCCGGGACCGAGGTCGATGATCCAGTCGGCGTGCGCCATCACCGCCGGGTGGTGCTCGACCACGATGACCGACTTCCCCGCGTCGACGAGCCGGTCGAGCAGGCCGAGCAGTTGCTCCACGTCGGCCAGGTGCAGACCGGTGGTCGGCTCGTCGAGCACGTAGACACCGCCCTTCTCGCCCATGTGCGTGGCCAGCTTCAGGCGTTGCCGCTCGCCGCCGGACAGCGTGGTGAGCGGCTGGCCGAGGCTGAGGTAGCCGAGGCCGACGTCGGAGAGCCGCCCCAGGACGCGGTGCGCCGCGGGCGTGCTCGCCTCGCCCGCGGCGAAGAACTCCTCGGCCTCGCTCACCGACATCGCGAGCACCTCGCTGATGTCGCGGCCGCCGAGGTGGTACCCGAGGACCGCGGCCTGGTAGCGCTTGCCCTCGCACTCCTCGCAGGTGCTGGCCACGCCCGCCATCATCGCCAGGTCGGTGTAGACGACGCCGGCGCCGTTGCAGGTCGGGCAGGCGCCCTCGGAGTTGGCGCTGAACAGTGCCGGTTTCACTCCGTTGACCTTCGCGAACGCCTTGCGGATCGGGTCGAGCAGGCCGGTGTACGTCGCCGGGTTGCTGCGCCGGGAGCCGCGGATCGCGCCCTGGTCGACCGAGACCACGCCTTCGCCGGCCGGGATCGAACCGTGCACGAGAGAGCTCTTGCCGGAACCCGCGACACCGGTGACCACGGTCAGCACACCCATCGGGATGTCCACGTCGACGCTCCGCAGGTTGTGCGCCGTGGCGCCGCGGATCTCCAGTGTGCCGGTGGGCTTGCGCACCGTCTCCTTGACGGCCGCCCGGTCGTCGAGGTGTCGGCCGGTGATGGTGTCTCCGGCCCGCAGCCCCTCGACTGTGCCCTCGAAGCAGACGGAACCGCCCGCCGTGCCGGCGCCGGGACCGAGGTCGACGACATGGTCGGCGATCGCGATGGTCTGCGGCTTGTGCTCCACGACCAGCACCGTGTTGCCCTTGTCCCGCAGACGCAGCAGCAGGTCGTTCATCCGGCTGATGTCGTGCGGGTGCAGGCCCGTGGTGGGCTCGTCGAAGACGTACGTGACATCGGTGAGCGAGGAGCCGAGGTGGCGGATCATCTTCACGCGCTGCGCCTCACCGCCGGACAGCGTGCCCGAGGGCCGGTCGAGCGAGAGGTAGCCGAGGCCGATCTCCACGAACGACTCCAGGGTGTGCTGGAGCGCGGTGAGGAGCGGAGCGACGGAGGGCTCGTCGAGGCCCCGGACCCATGCGGCCAGGTCGCTGATCTGCATCGCGCAGGCGTCGGCGATGCTGATCTTCCCGATCTTCGACGACCGGGCGCCCTCGCTGAGCCGGGTGCCGTCGCACTCGGGGCAGGTGGTGAACGTCATCGCCCGCTCCACGAACGCCCGGATGTGCGGCTGGAGCGCGTCGATGTCCTTGGCCAGCATCGACTTCTGGATCTTCGGGATCAGGCCCTCGTAGGTGAGGTTGATGCCGTCGACCTTGATCTTCGTCGGCTCCTTGTGCAGGAGGTCGTGCAGCTCCTTCTTGGTGAACTCGCGGATCGGCTTGTCCGGGTCGAAGAAACCGCAGCCGCCGAAGATACGGCCGTACCAGCCGTCCATGCTGTAGCCGGGGACGGTGAGCGCGCCCTCGTTGAGGGACTTGCTGTCGTCGTAGAGCTGGGTGAGGTCGATGTCGGAGACCGTCCCGCGGCCCTCACAGCGGACGCACATGCCACCGGTGCGGGAGTAGGTCGCCTTCACCGTCTTCTTGGCGCCGCGCTCCACGGTGATCCCGCCGCTGGCCCGGACCGTGGCGGTGTTGAAGGAGTACGCGGTGGGCGGCCCGATGTGCGGCTGCCCCAGTCTGCTGAAGAGGATGCGCAGCATCGCGTTGGCGTCGGTGGCGGTGCCGACGGTGGAGCGGGGGTCGGCTCCCATCCGCTGCTGGTCGACGATGATCGCGGTGGTCAGACCGTCGAGCACGTCGACCTCGGGCCGTGCCAGCGTCGGCATGAAGCCCTGGACGAAGGCGCTGTAGGTCTCGTTGATCAGGCGCTGCGACTCCGCGGCGATCGTGTCGAACACCAGCGAGCTCTTGCCCGAGCCGGAGACGCCGGTGAACACCGTCAGGCGGCGCTTCGGGATCTCGATGCTGACGTCCTTGAGGTTGTTCTCCCGTGCGCCGTGCACACGGATCAGGTCGTGACTGTCGGCGACGTGCTGCGCAGGCGGCGTGTCCGTCCTCTTGGCGATGCTCATCGTCTCTCCTCCGTCGCGCGGGCCGCCTTCGCGGGGGCGGGCGTCACCTGGCTCGTCCTGACCGTCGCCACGCTAGCTGTGACCCGTGGGTCGGCGCTTCTCGAATACTGATCGGTTCCACGGCGTTCAGGTTCGGACAGGCCGCGGACAGTAAGCGACAACGCGAGGCGCGGGCGGGCCGCAGGCGCTGAGATGGCTTGATTCGTCGTGCGGGATGAGGTGGATGATGGCCGACGTGATGCGGGCGGAACCTGCGCGGCGCACAGGGGCGGTGGCGGTGGCGGGAACGGAAGCGGGCGCCGCGAAGCGCAGCGTGAAACAGAAGGCCCGGCCGGAGACCCAGCAGAAACGGTGCGGCTGCGGAGCGTCCGCGCCACAGGACGCGCTCGGCGGGGCGGAGGAACGGTTCAGGGGGCTGCTGGAGGCGGCGCCGGACGCCATGGTCATCGTCGACGACTGCGGCATCATCAAGCTCGTCAACGCCCAGACCGAGGCCCTCTTCGGACACGGTCGCGAGGAACTCCTGGGCCGACCTGTCGAGTTGCTCATCCCGCGCCGGTTCCACCAGCAGCACACCGAGCACCGCAGCGGGTACACGGCCAACCGTCAGGTGCGTCCGATGGGCGCCGGGCTCGAACTGCACGGGCTGCGCAAGGACGGCACCGAGTTCCCCGTCGAGATCAGCCTGAGCCCCATGGAGACCGCGGACGGGCTGCTGGTGTCGGCGGCCGTGCGCGACGTCAGCGACCGCAAGGCCGCCGAGGCAGAGCTCACGGCCCTGTACGAACAGCAGCGGCACATCGCCCTGACGCTCCAGCGCAGTCTGATGGGCACCCCGCCCGCCCTGCCCGGGCTGGCCACCGCGAGCCGCTACCGGCCCGCCACCCAGGGCGCCGGGGTGGGCGGCGACTGGTTCGACCTGATCCCGCTGGGCGCCGACCGGGTGGGAGTGCTGATAGGCGATGTCATGGGCCGCGGGCTCGAAGCGGCCGCCGTGATGGGCCAGTTGAGGTCGGCCGCGCACGCCCTTGCCAAGACCGGTATGCAGCCCCGGCAGCTGATGCGGGCGCTGGACACCTGCGTCGCCGACCTCGACGTACCCGATCAGCTCGTCACCTGCTGCTATCTGGTGATCGCCCCGGACACGGGGACGGTGACGGTGTGCTCCGCGGGACATCTGCCCGTGCTGGTCGCCGGGGCGGGCGAGGGCATCAGCGCCCTGCCCTGTCCGGTCAACGCCCCGCTCGGCGTGGGCGACATCCTGTACGAGGAGTCCAGTTCGGAGATAGCGCCGGGTGCCACGCTGGTGCTCTACACGGACGGCCTGATCGAGACGCCGGGCAGCGACATCGAGCTCCGGATAGGTGAACTGACCCTGTTGCTGAGCGACTTGTTCGTGGGGGCGCCCTGCCTCGAAGCGGCGGCGGACCATGTACTCGCCGGGCTGCTGCCGGACGCCGACGGTCACAACGACGACGTCACCCTGCTGCTCGCGCAGTTGCCCGCCGCGCCGCTGGCAGCCGTCACCACCCACTTCGCCGCCACCCCGGCCTCCGTGCCCGAGGGACGCGCCTTTCTGCACAAGGCGCTCACCTCGTGGAACTGTACGGCCAACGCCGACGACGCGCTCCTGCTGCTGTCGGAGACGCTGACCAACGCCGTCCAGCACTCCGAGGGCCCGGTCGGCCTGCATCTGCACCGCACGGCCACCGACCTCACGGTCGAGGTCAGCGACCGCAGCCCGCAGCTCCCCCAGCCGCGGGTGGCGGTCGAGGACGCCGAGTCGGGCCGCGGTCTGATCCTGGTCCGCGCTCTCGCCGCCGACTGGGGGATGCGGCCCACGGACGAGGGCAAGACGATCTGGTTCACGCTGAAGCTGTGAGCCCCCGGGACGGGCCGCGGACGGCCGGCGCGAAGGCGTCCAGGTGCGCCTGGACGTAGGGCACGGCCACCGCCCGCAGTTCGAGCTCGCCGTCGACGAAGGCGGGCTGGACGTTGACCTCGAAGACGACGCCGCCGTTCTCCGCGGCCAGGTCGACCCCGGCGAAGGGCAGCCCGACCGACGCGGTGGCCGCGACGGCGAGTTCGGCGAGCCGGGGTGGGAGGTCCGACGGGGCCAGGTGCACGGCGGTGGCGCCCTGGCAGGTGTTGCAGGGGGTGTCGGTCGCGGGCTGGAGGTGCTCGCGGGCGTGCACGACCCGGTCGCCCAGGACGAAGACGCGGAACTGGTGACGCAGGCCGTCGGCGGTGACGTTGCCCGCGTCGCGGGAGAGCAGCCAGTCCGTGCCGCGCTCGGCATAGTAGGCGGCGGCCTGTTCCAGCCGGGCCGGGGACGTGACATGGAAGGTGTCGTTGCCCCCGGTGCCGACGACGGGCCTGGCCCAGGTGTCCCGGCCGAGCCGGTCGAACGCCTCGGCTGCTTCCCGCGGGGAGGGCCGGGACAGCACCGCGGTCTCCATCTGCGCGACGCCGTCCCGCAGGAAACGTTCGACGGTGAGGTTCTTCTCGGTCGCCGTCCGCCAGGCGTCCGGCCCGGCGGCCAGGGTCACCACGTCATGGCTCTCCAGCAACTCCTGGAACCCCGCCAGGGCCCGCCGGTGGTGCGGCGGGATCTCGTAGAGCAGCACGACGTCGGGCACGAAGTCGAGCCGCTCCTCGGGCACCTGGAGCCGTAACCGGCCGCCGTCGCGGACGCCGCGGCCGGTTCCGCCGGTCGCGAAGTGCCGGGAGTCGACCCGGACGGGCGGTGCGCCGGTGAGCAGTTCCACGGCGTCGGCGAGGTACTCACGGCAGCCTTCGGGCGAGGTGGGGTCGGCGATCAGGGCGATGCAAGGTCGGAACACAGCGGCCTCCAGTGGCTCTCGACGCGCGCTCGTGCCGCGGCAGCCCCCACACGGCCCGAGCGGTGTCACGGATGGTGCGTGTCGCGCGGGTGGTCGTCGCGCCCGTCGCCCCGGGAGCCGCTCCGGTGCGGAGCCGGGTCCGGGTCGGGACAGGTGCCGGGCGGGGACGGGGACGACGGGCGACCACGGGTGGGACTCGCCCCGCCGGATGCGCGGGCAGGGCCGGCCGACCACTGTAAGCACCCGGCGGGACGCCTCACCAGGGCGCACGGCGGGCCGCCCGTTGCCCCTTCCTCTGCGCCGTCCGCCCCGGCCCGTGCGCCCTGCCCGTCCGTGGGTGAGCTGCCGTCTCAGCCGTCCCAGACCCAGTCGGTGACCTCGGGGAGGTCGGTGCCGTGGGCGCGGATCCAGTCGTGGTGGCGCACTCGCACGTCCTCCATCCGCTGGCGTACGGCGGCGGCGCGTACGGCGAGGCCGGGGACGCGGTCGATGACGTCCATGACGAGGCGGTAGCGGTCGAGGTCGTTGCGCACGACCATGTCGAACGGCGTGGTCGTGGTGCCGATCTCCTTGTAGCCGCGCACATGGAGGTTGCGGTGGCCGGTGCGGCGGTAGGCGAGGCGGTGGATGAGCCAGGGGTAGCCGTGGTAGGCGAAGACGACCGGCCGGTCGGCGGTGAAGAGTCCGTCGTACTCGAAGTCGCCCATGCCGTGCGGGTGTTCACCGCTCGGCAGAAGGCGGGCGATGTCGACCACGTTCACCACCCGCACGGCGAGGTCGGGCAGGTCGCGGCGCAGCAGCTGGGCGGCGGCCACTACCTCCTGGGTGGGGACGTCGCCCGCGCAGGCCAGGACCACATCGGGTTCGCGGGTGCCGTCCTCGGTGCCGGCCCAGTCCCAGACGCCGGCGCCCCGCGCGCAGTGGACGCGTGCCTCGGCCATGTTCAGCCAGTCGAAACAGGGCTGCTTCCCGGCCACGATCACATTGACGTAGTCACGGCTGCGCAGCACGTGATCGGCCACCGACAGCAGGGTGTTGGCGTCCGGCGGGAAGTAGACCCGTACGGCTTCCGGGCTCTTGTTGAGGATGTGGTCGACGAAGCCGGGGTCCTGATGGGAGAAACCGTTGTGGTCCTGACGCCAGACATGGGACGTGAGCAGGTAGTTGAGGGAGGCGACGGGTGCGCGCCAGGACAGCCCACGGGTGACGCGCAGCCACTTGATGTGCTGGTTGACCATCGAGTCGACGATGTGCGCGAACGCCTCGTAGCAGGAGAACAGCCCATGACGGCCGGTCAGCAGATATCCCTCCAGCCAGCCCTGGCAGGTGTGTTCGGAGAGGATCTCCATCACCCGGCCGTGCCGGTCGAGGTTCTCGTCCACCTGGAGGGTCTGCGCCTGCCACGCCTTCCCGCTCGCGCCGTAGACGGCCTGGAGACGGTTGGAGGCGGTCTCGTCGGGGCCCACGAGACGGAAGTCCCGCCGGTCCGCGGTGGAGCGCATGACGTCCTCGAGCAACTTGCCCAGCACACCGGTGGGTTCGTGCCGGGTGGTGCCGGGTTTGTCGACGGGTACTGCGTGCGACTCCAGGTCGGGCAGGGGCAGTTCACGCAGCAGCAGTCCGCCGTTGGCGTGCGGGGTGGAGCCGAGGCGGCGGGCGCCGTCGGGGATCCAGGCGAGGACGTCCGGGCGGGGGCCGCCGTGTTCGTCGAAGAGTTCCCCGGGCCGGTAGGAGCGCAGCCAGGTCTCCAGCTGGCGCAGGTGTTCCGGGTTGTCGCGGACGGCGGACAGCGGTACCTGGTGGGCGCGCCAGGTGCCCTCGACGGGCAGCCCGTCGACGTGTGCGGGGCCGGTCCAGCCCTTCGGGGTGCGCAGCACGATCAGCGGCCAGCGGGGGCGCTCGCCCGATCCCTCCTCGCGGGCGGCGCGCTGGAGCGCGGCGATGCGGTCCAGGGCGGTGTCCATGGCCTGCGCCATCGCGCGGTGCACGGCGCCGGGCTCGTCGCCGGTGACGTGGATCGGATCGTGGCCGTAGCCGCGCAGCAGCTGGTCGAGTTCGGGTTCGGGGATGCGGGCCAGCACCGCGGGGTTGGCGATCTTGTACCCGTTGAGGTGGAGGATCGGCAGGACCGCTCCGTCGTGGACCGGGTCGACGAACTTGTTGGAGTGCCAGGAGGCGGCCAGCGGCCCGGTCTCGGCCTCTCCGTCGCCGATGACGCAGGCGACGAGGAGGTCCGGGTTGTCGAACGCGGCGCCATAGGCGTGCGAGAGCGAATAACCGAGTTCGCCGCCCTCGTGGATCGAACCGGGCGTCTCCGGGGCGACATGGCTGGGGATGCCGCCGGGGAAGGAGAACTGCCGGAACAGCCGAGCCATGCCGGCCGCGTCGCGGGTGACGTCCGGATAGGTCTCGGTGTAGGAGCCCTCCAGCCAGGAGTTGGCGACGACCGCGGGGCCGCCGTGACCGGGGCCCCAGACGCACAGGGCGTTCAGATCACGCTCGCGGATGACACGGTTGAGGTGCGTGTACACGAGGTTCAGGCCCGGTGAGGTCCCCCAGTGGCCGAGAAGCCTCGGCTTCACGTGCTCCGGCCGCAGCGGCTCGGTGAGCAGCGGGTTGGCCATGAGGTAGATCTGCCCGACGGAGAGGTAGTTCGCCGCGCGCCAGTGGGCGTGCAGCGTCCTGAGCTCGTCGTCGCCGAGTGGGGCGGACGTGTTCTGCGGGTCGACGGACATCTCGGGTTCCCTTCCGGATCGGGTCGCTCGGAGGTACGTGCCGGCCCGTACGTCCTCACCCTCTCGCGGCCGCCGGGTACCCGACAGGGCCGAGCGGGCCATACGGAGGAGCGAAGCCGTCCGTAAGAGGGCCGCGGCCCCGGGTACCCGGCTGCGGCCGGGCGAGGCGGAAGCGATCCCCGGTATCCGGCTTCGGCGACGGCGAGCCGGGCGCGATCCCCGGGACCCGGCTTCGGCGACGGCGAGCCGGGCGTGGTCCTAGCCGGCGGAGCGCGGGCGGGCGGCGTCGAGTGCGTCGACCTGGGCCACGTTGCGCCGGTCCTCGGCGTCCCCACCGCCCTCGGCCGCGAACCAGGCGTCGAGGATCTCCTTGAGCAGCGGCTCGGACGTCAGGCGCAGGCTGAGGGCGAGGACGTTGGCGTCGTTCCAGCGGCGGGCGCCGTCGGCGGTGTAGGCGTCGGCGCACAGGGCGGCCCGGACGCCGGGCACCTTGTTCGCGGCGATCGAGGCGCCGGTGCCGGTCCAGCAGCACACCACCGCCTGCTCGGCAGTCCCGTCGGCCACGTCCCGGGCCGCCGCCGCCGAGCACGCCGCCCACTGCGGGTCGTCGCCGGGCCGCAGCGCGCCGTGCGGCACCACGTCGTGGCCGCGCCCGCGCAGCTCCGCGACGAGTGCGCGGGCCACTGGTTCGTCCATGTCCGAGGAAACGGAGATCCGCATGCCGGGGAGCCTACTGAGCGGATCTCCCGCTGTCGCCCCGCGGGCCTGCGCGGTCATCCGACGACGGCGCTCCAGGTGTCCCCGGTCGGTCCGACCGGGGAGGCGCTCGGGATGGTGCCGGAGTCCAGGGCGGTCCGGGCGAGCGGTTCGAGCCGGGATGGGGTCGGGTGCGGCCCGTGGACGGTCAGGGAGTCGGGATGCCCGCCGGGCGGTGGGGGCGGGCGGGGCGGTCGAAGCGGGCCGGGACGCCCGGGGAGTACAGGACGCTCACCGGGTCCCCGGCCGGCGCCGGCAGACCCGCCGCCACCACCAGGTTCTCCTCGCACTCCAGGAGCTCCGCCCGGTGCAGCGGCCAGCGCGGGTGGGCGTTGGGCAGGTACATCGACCGGCCGAAGAACGCGCTGTGCATGCCCCAGCGCGCGGTCAGGAAGTGCTCCAGCGCGGTCGGTTCACCGATGCGTTCGCCCACCCGCACGGTGATCCGGCTGCGGGCACCGCCCGGGCCGGACAGGCGACGGCGGCTGGTGTAGGTGACGGTGTCGGCGTCGGCGTCGGCTTCGATCGCCATGCGGGACCAGACGTAGGGCAGGCGGAAGCCGATCCTGGCCACGGCCACCGGCAGCAGGCGGGACGCGTCGAGCGAGCGGAAGACCACGCCCCGCCGCCCGTGCGCGTCGACCGAGTAGAGCCGGACGTTCGTCTCGGGGAACGACCCCAGGTAGGGAACGCCCGGGAGACGGAACCAGCCGACGCGGTGCATCCGGAACGCCACCAGACCGACGTACGTCACGCCGTCCAGGGTGTCCGGCACTGTCCCCGCCGGCAGCAGACCGGCCACGTCGGCCGGGTCCGCCGCCCAGTGGAGGAAGGTGAGATCCAGCCAGGACTGGGTGAGCAAGGGGCGCGCTATCGCGTCCGGCGCGTCGGGGGTGATGGGACGCGGTGTGGCCAGGACCTGTGGGCGCGGTGTCGACGGCACCGCGTCAGTATCACAGAGAGCGGACGACGGCCCCGTGCCGGGGGACGGGGCGCGCGCACGGGCAGGGCCGGAGGCACATGGCGGGGCGGGCCGGGGAGCACGCACCGCTCGGGCTGTGGCCGAGACCACGCGGGTGGTGAGCGCTCGGCCATGTCGTCCGAGGCGTGCCGCAGGCTACGGTCTCAGAGATTTCCCCGCTTCGCCCCCTCTCCCGCTTCTCCCCCTCCTCCCGCTTCCCCCGCCTCCTGCGCGAACCCCTGGGACGGCTCCGTGCTCGCAGACCTCTCTCCCGTCATCGCCGCCACCACGCAATGGCTCACCGGCGCCTACCCGGCGAGCGGCGGCGCGCTCGCCGGCGCCCTGTGCGAGGCGCAGGCCCGCCAGGCCGTGACCGTCGCGGCCTGGCTGCGCTACCCGACCGCCACGGACGCCGCACTGCTGGGCCTGGCGGGTCCGGGCGGCTCCGCCCGGCTGGACCGGATCAGCGGCGCGGACGCGGACGCCGAGCGGGACCCGGACGACGCGGCCTGGCGCAGCTGGGTGGACGAGGTGGTGGCCAGTTGGGCGGCCTGTCTGCTCGCCGATCCGGCACTGGCCGCGGGTGCGCTGGGCGGGCTCGCCGGAAGCGAGCACACCGGGGGGACACCGCCGGACTTCCGGCGTCTGACCGCACCCGACCACCATGACCAGCAGGCTGCGGCGCTGCTGCGCCACCCCGACCTTCTCGCCCCGGTGGCCGCCCTCCACCGCGACCCGCTCCTCGACCGCCTCGGCCGGGGCCAGGCGCTGATCGCCTGACGGCACGGCGGGGGCCACCGACCCGCCGTATGGCCCGGCCTGCCGCCATGTGGTCCGTCGCCGTATGGCCTGCCGCCGTGTGGTCCGTCGCCGTATGGCCTGCCGCCGTGTGGTCCATCGCCGTATGGCCTGCCGCCATGTGGTCCGTCGCCATAGGAGCCGTCGGCATAGGGCCCGTCGCCGTACGGGCGCCACGCCCACTCGGAGCCGCCGGGCCGCCCAGCGGGCCCAACGGCAGTGAAGCGGCCTTCGCGCCGCCCTGGAGGAGCCCCGTCGACAGCACGCCGGTGGAGAGTGCCGTGCGGGTGCGAGCCCGTGTCGAAGGGCAGCGGGACGGACGTCAGCCGCTCTTGCCCCGGCCGGTCAGCGCGTCGCGCAGCCGGTCGACCATTCCGACGCCGGGGGCCAGCATCTTGTTGGCCGGGGGCTTGTCCGGGGCGGCCGGGTGGGGACGCGTCGGAGCCGTCTTCTTCGCCTTGCGCACCTTGTCGCCCAGGTCGTCGAGGGCCTCCGCCGGGCACACCGCGCGCAGCCTCGGGAACAGGTTCTGCTCCTCGTCGGCGATGTGTGCACGGATCTCGCTCATCAGCACCGTGACCAGCCGGTCGAACTCGGGATCGCCCGGGTCGCAGCCCTCCAGATCCTTCATGATCTGTTCGGCCCGCGCGTGGTCCTCGAGTTCCCTGTCGGCCAGGGCCTCGCCGCCCGGCACGTGCTCGCGCACCGCCGGGTAGAGGTACGCCTCCTCGGCCACCGAATGCCGGACCAGTTCCATCGTGGCCCGGTCCGCGAACAGCTTGCGGTCCCTGGACCCGGACGGCAGCGCCTCGATCCGGCCGAAGAACTCCTCGACCTCGCGGTGATCGGTCATCAGCTCGTCGACGACGTTCCCACCATGACCCATGTCGCACACCTCCAGCGTGAGCAGGACGGCTCCGGGCCGGACCCGTCCACGCCCCCGGGTTCCCGACGTCGGCGGATCGACACGGCACCCGTCGGACCGGGGGGCCATAGTGGGTAGCGGACGGCGGGCTCCGACCGTGGCCGGCGGCTCCCGCCCCCGTGACCCCCGCCGCCTCAGGACGGATACTGCCGGGAGCAGCCTTCCCGAACACCGAACCGTCTGCGGGGGCCCGGCCTCACATGATCACGCGTCATCGGACCCGGCACCGAATCGGTGCCGACGCCGCGGGAGCCCGCCGTCGAGCGGCCCCGGCCGACCGGACCGCAGGGACCGCTGACTGGCTCACTCCGCCCCGAGTTGCGAAAATCGAGACCGGGCACATCTGCCGGCTCCATCAGGAGGTACCGATGAAGATGTTGATCAACGTTCCGGAGACCGTGGTCGCGGACGCGCTGCGCGGCATGGCGGCCGCCCATCCCGAGCTGACCGTGGATGTCGAGAACCGGGTGATCGTGCGACGGGACGCACCGGTGGCCGGGAAGGTGGGGCTGGTGTCCGGCGGCGGCTCGGGGCACGAGCCGCTGCACGGCGGATTCGTCGGGCTCGGGATGCTCTCGGCGGCCTGCCCGGGCGAGGTGTTCACCTCGCCGGTGCCGGATCAGATGGCGCGGGCCGCGGCGGCCGTGGACGGCGGGGCGGGAGTGCTGTTCATCGTCAAGAACTACACGGGCGATGTGCTCAACTTCGACATGGCCGCCGAGCTGGCCGAGGACGAGGGCATACAGGTCGCCAAGGTGCTGGTCGACGACGACGTGGCCGTGACCGACAGCCTCTACACGGCCGGCCGGCGCGGTACGGGCGCGACGCTGTTCGTGGAGAAGATCGCGGGGGCGGCGGCCGAGGAGGGTCAGCCGCTGGAGCGGGTGGAGGCGCTCGCCCGGCAGGTCAACGAGAACTCCCGGAGTTTCGGCGTGGCGCTCAGCGCGTGCACGACACCGGCCAAGGGCAGCCCGACCTTCGATCTGCCGCCCGGCGAGCTGGAGCTGGGCGTCGGCATCCACGGGGAGCCCGGCCGGGAGCGGCGGGCGATGATGACCTCCGGTGAGATCGCCGACTTCGCGGTCCAGGCGATCCTGGACGACCTGTCGCCCCGCAATCCCGTCCTGGTCCTGGTCAACGGCATGGGCGCGACGCCGTTGCTGGAGCTGTACGGCTTCAACGCCGAGGTGCAGCGTCTGCTGGCCGGACGCGGGGTGGCCGTCGCCCGGACGCTCGTGGGCAACTACGTGACGTCCCTCGACATGGCCGGCGCCTCGGTGACCCTGTGCCAGGTGGACGAGGACCTGCTGCGGCTCTGGGACGCGCCGGTGCGGACCGCGGGACTGCGCTGGGGAGTGTGAGCCAGGAACAGGGACAGGCGCTCCGACCGTACCGACCATGCAAGGAGATCCAGTGCTCGACGCCGACTTCTTCCGCCGTTGGATGACCGCGACCGCCGCGTCCGTCGACCGCGAGGCGGACCGGCTCACCGCCCTCGACTCGCCCATCGGGGACGCGGATCACGGCAGCAACCTCCGGCGGGGCTTCACCGCGGTGAAGGCGGCGCTGGAGAAGGAGGCCCCGGAGACCCCCGGCGCCGTCCTGGTGCTCGCGGGACGCCAGCTGATCTCGACGGTCGGCGGTGCCTCGGGACCGCTGTACGGCACACTCCTGCGCCGCACCGGCAAGGACCTCGGGGACGCGGCGGAGGTGGACGAGGGTCGGTTCGCCGAGGCCCTGCGCGCGGGTGTGGACGCCGTGATGCAGCTCGGCGGCGCCGCGCCCGGCGACAAGACCATGATCGACGCGCTGGTGCCGGCCGTCGACGCCCTCCCCGACGGCTTCGGCGCCGCCCGTGCCGCCGCCGAGCAGGGCGCCGAGGCGACGACACCGCTACAGGCCCGCAAGGGCCGGGCCAGCTATCTGGGCGAGCGCAGCATCGGGCACCAGGATCCGGGGGCCACCTCGGCGGCACTGCTCATCGCCGCCCTGGTCGATACCGACGCCGGCACGGGCGGGGAGTGAGGCACAGGTGAGCGACGAGAAACTGGTGGGCATCGTACTGGTGTCGCACAGTGCCGAGGTCGCCGTGGCGGTGGCCGGGCTGGCGCAGGGCCTCGTGGGGGGCGGCCCGGTCGTACCGGTCGCGGCGGCGGGCGGCACGGAGGGCGGCGGACTGGGCACGAGCGCCGAGCTGATCGCCGCCGCTGCCGCCTCCGTGGACCGGGGCGCCGGGGTCGCGGTCCTGGTCGACCTGGGCAGCGCGGTCCTCACGGTCAAGGCCATGCTCGCGGAGGGCGACGAACTGCCCGAGACGGCCCGGCTGGTGGACGCCCCGTTCGTCGAGGGCGCGGTGGCCGCGGTGGTGACGGCGGCGACCGGTGCCGACCTGGACACGGTCGAGGAGGCGGCCAAGGAGGCGTACGACTACCGGAAGGTGTGACGGGTCTCGGTGGGGGCGCCGTGCGGGCCGGACCGCCGCCCGGCGCCGTCATGAGGGGGCGCCGGGGAACCACGTCCGTCCCGGCCCGCACGCCCGGCGTCGGGTCGGGCCTTTCGTCTACGGGCTGTCCTCGTCCCCCTCGCCCTCATCGGTGTCCGCGTCCTCCTGGGGCTCCGGGTCGTCCGCGTCCCCCCGCTCCTGCTGTGCCGCGTCGTCGTCCCGCGTCGCCGGGTTCCCCCGGGGCCTCGGCTTCTCGAGGGCTGCTCCACCGTTGCCGTGGGTCCCCGTCGGCCCCGCCGCGCCTCCGTCACCCTGCGGTGACTCCGAAGGTTCGGCGGGCGCCCCTTCGTCCCACGGCGCCTGCGGCACACGGGAGTCCTCGGCCGCGCCCCGCGTGAACAGCCGTGCCAGCCGCTGCCCCACCTCCACCGCGGACGCGTGGCTCTCGATCGGGGTCGCCCGGGAGTTCTTGAAGACGATGTACGTGACGCCGGAGGGGGTGCCGCCGCCGCGCGGGTCGGGGCGGATGCCGAGCGCCTTGGCGGTGGCGTACGACGCCTCACCGATGATCTCGCGGGGTCCCGTGTCGCCGACGACCGCGTACTGCACCCGGTCCCGGTAGACGACGGCCGCGACCGAGCCGCCGCCCACCCCGTGGTCACGGTGGTTCCAGATGGCGCTCACACCGGGCACCACGATGTAGGGCAGTGTCTCGGCGCTCAGATAGCGGCCGTCGGACTGCTGGTAGGCCGTGGCGCTGGAGAACAGCGGGTCGGTGCGGCTGTTGCAGTCCGGGCCCGGGCGGCCGTCGCAGTCGATGTCCATGTCGGCCGTCCAGAACACCGCCCCGTCGGTGCCGCAGACCGGGATCGTGGGCGGGGTGTCGTCGTCGGTCCGGTAGCGGCCGCGGGACACCGGGGTGCAGTCACGGACCCGGGCCAACAGGTCTGCGGCGCGGACCGAGCCCTCCTGCCGGGACGCCGGTGCCCCGAAGGCGCCGAGGGGCGGGCGGGGGGCGGCGGGTGAGACGGTCGGGGCCAGCAGGGCAAAGCCGGCCGCCGCCAGCGTCAGCGACTGGACACGCACGATACGGACCCTCTCGTAGGGGCATGCGGACACCCAGGACAATCTGGTGTCGACCGCACCCTGGGGCCACCCTGAGGGGGCCGTACGGAGCACGGAGACACGCGCCACGGGGCGCGACGTACGGCGGGGAACGCGCCACGCTGCCCGGCGGGCCGACGGCGCGACAGCGCGACGGGCCGACAGTCCGAGAGGCCGACGGGCCTACGGGCCTACGGGCCTACGGGCCGACGGGCCGACGGGCCTACGGGCCTACGGGCCTACGGGCCGACAGTCCGAGAGGGCGACAGGCCGAGAGGGCGACAGGCCGAGAGGGCGACGGGCCGACGGGCCGCAGGCGCGACGGGCCGACGGGCCGACGGGCCGCAGGCGCGACAGGCCGACGAGCCGACGAGCCGCAGGCGCGACAGGCCGACGAGCCGACGAGCCGCAGGCGCGACAGGCGCGACAGGCCGACGGGCCGCAGGGCCGCAGGGAGCCGACGGGGAACGCGCCACGGTGCCCGGCGGGGGGCGGCCGACAGGTGGCGGGTGCGCGGCGGGGAGCCGACGGGGTGGCAGGGGTCCGGGGCCCGGCCGCCGTCTCGGGTCCGGGTCCCCGGGCCGCTCCGCCGGCGCGGGATCAGCGATGACAGCGGTCCGCGCCACCGGCCTGGGACGCGTGCCCCGAACTCAGGCGCGCTCGGGGCCGGTTCAGCCGCGAGGGCCCGGCATACGTAGCCGCCGGAAGCGGTCGCGGGGTGGCTGCCCTCGGACCGGTCGGCCCTCTTGCTGTGCGCGCACCGCCACGCCATATTGGTCCGGACCATTGCCGCCGTGCCGGGCCGGGAGGCGAAGCCGTGCGACGCGTTGTGCTGTGGGTGGTGCCGTGGGCCCTGGTGGCCGCCCTGTCCTGCGGGTGCGCGAACGGCGCGAGGGATGAGGACGGGCGGGCGCCCGGCGCCCCGGCCGGAGTGACCGCCGCGGCCGGGAGCGCGACGAGCGTGCACGTGATGTGGAGCGCGGTCGCCGCGGATCCGGAGGTCAGCGTGTACGAGGTGTACCGCGGTACCGAGAAGGTCGGGGACGTGCCGGGCTCCGCGCACATGCTGGACGTCGTCCGCCTCTCCCCGTCGACGGCGTACGTCTTCACCGTGCGGGCCCGCGACGGCGAGGGGCGGCTCGGCCCGCGCAGCCAGGAGGCGCGGGCCACGACCCCGGCGGCCGGCGCGGCGGACCGCTCGCCGCCGACCCCGCCGGGCGCGTTGACCGCCCGGGCCGCCGGGAGCCGGGCCGTCCAGCTGTCCTGGTCGGCGTCCACTGACGATCGCAAGGTGGTGTCCTACGACGTCTACCAGGGCGACGTACGGATCCACAGCGTCGGCGGCGGCCAGACGGCGACGGTCGTCACGGGGCTTCGTCCGGGCGCGCGCTACGCGTTCACCGTGCGGGCCCGCGACGCGGCCGACAACCTCTCGCCGGCCGGTCCGCCCGTGCGCCTGACCACCCCTGCGGGAGACGCCGAGGGCGCGGACACCGCGCCGGCCGGCTTCCGGGCGACCGCGCGCCTCCACGCCGACGGGGCGTACTACCTCGACCTGTCCTGGGTGGCGCCCCTCGTGGACGGCGTGGTGACGGAGTACCAGATCCAGCTCGACGGCCGGCCGGCCACCTCACTGGTCTGGGGCGGGACCCCGCCCCGCGGGACGGCGACGTACAGCTTCTACGTCGGGCGGGAGGAGGGCGCCGCTCACCGGGTGCGGCTGAGGGCCCGCCTGCCCGACGGCACGTGGGGCGCGTTCTCGGCGGAGCTGACGGTGACGACGGGCCGGCGGGGGTGAGAAGCCGTCGCGGCGGAAGCCGTCGGCCGGGCCGCTGACCCGGCCCGGCCTCGGCCGGACCACCGCCCCGGCGCCGGCGATCGGTGCGGTGGTCCGGCCGAGGGCGCAGCGGCCTGGTGCCGCCCGGTTGGGGCCGTCCGGGGGAATGCGTCACCTGCCCGGAGGCGGTCCGCGTGCGGGGCGCGGCCGGGGCGCGTTGGCTGCCCCTGAGGCAGCACGGGCGTACCCGACCTTCGGCGGCGCAAGGGATGTACCGCCAACCGTGCCGCCGCCGGAGGCTTCCGATGCGTGTTTCCCGTTTCCTCGTCCGCTCAGGACTGACCGTGGCAGCCGCCGCCGCACTGCCGCTCGCCCTCACCGCCCAGCCGGCCGTCGCCCGGGCCTCGGGCATCTCCGTGAGCACGACCGGCTCCACGGTGTCGGTCGTGACCAGCGCCTGCACCCAGATCAACGGCAGCTGGGGCACGGCGGCGCTGCTCACCAGCGGTCAGGCGAGCTTCGCCCAGGGGCGTCAGGTCGCCCTGTCCGGCACGTCCGCCGGCCAGTCCGCCGCCTGGTCCGGTGTCTCCCCCGGCACCTACACCGTGGTCGTCATGTGCTCCAACGGCAGCACCGCGGGCACCCAGTCCGTGATCGTCTCGACGCCGGCCGGCCCGACCGCGTCGGTGACGCCCACCGCCTCGCCCTCGCGGGGGGTCATGGGGGGCCTCGGCGGCGCGGCCCGTGACTACGGCCCCGTCGCCATGGGGGTGGGCGGGGCGCTGGTGGGGACGGGCGTCATCGCGGGGGCCTGGTTCCTGCGTCGCCGCTCGAAGCCGTACCGGCTCTAGTCCTTCGCGTCCTTCGCGTCCGGCCCGCTCGTCCCGACCGTCTCGTCCGGCGCCCCGGGCAGTTCCCGGAGGGCCTCGGCGAGCCACTGCGTCCAGAAGGTCTCCAGCTCGATGCCGGCGCGCAGGACCAGGTGCTGGAGCCTGGCCTGCGCGCTGTCGTCACCGGGCGGGAAATCGCGCTTCTCGATCTCCTCGTACTCGGCCAACTGCCGCCGGTGCAGGTCGAGATGGCGGCGCAGGTCGGCCTCCAGGCCCGCGGTGCCCACGACGGCCGCGGCGCGCAGCCGCAGCAGCATCGCGTCGCGGTGCGGCTTCGGGTCCTGGGCGGCCGACGTCCACCGGGCGAGTTCGGCACGTCCCGCGGGCAGCACCTCGTAGGCCTTCTTCTGCCCGCGGGCCGGGGCCTGCGCCGGCAGGGCCCGGATGTGTCCCTCGGACTCCAGTCTTCCCAGCTCACGATAGATCTGCTGGTGCGTCGCCGACCAGAAGTAGCCGATCGACTTGTCGAAGCGGCGGGTCAGATCCAGCCCCGACGAGGGCCTTTCCAGCAGGGCGGTGAGGATCGCGTGCGGGAGTGACATGCGGTCATCCTAGGGACGGGCCGGTGCGGTCCTACAGCGCCGCCGCCAGTTCCGTGCCCTGCTGGATCGCACGCTTGGCGTCCAGCTCGGCGGCGATGTCGGCGCCCCCGATGAGGTGCGCCTTGGCGCCGTCGGCGAGCAGCGCCTCGTACAGGTCCCGGCGCGGGTCCTGCCCCGTGCACAGCACGATGGTGTCGACCTCGAGCAGCATGCTCTGCTCACCGACGGTGAGGTGCAGCCCGGCGTCGTCGATCCGGTCGTAGCGCGCCCCGGGGACCATCGTGACGCCCCGGTGCTTGAGCTCGGTGCGGTGGATCCAGCCGGTGGTCTTGCCGAGGCCGGCGCCCACCTTGCCTGTCTTGCGCTGGAGCAGGTGGACCGTGCGGGGCGGGGCGGGGCGCTCGGGGGCGGCGAGACCGCCGGGGCTCCGGTAGTCCTGGTCTACGCCCCACTGGCGGAAGTAGACCGCCGGGTCCTCGCTCGCCCGGTCGCCGCCGTCGGTGAGGAACTCGGCGACGTCGAAGCCGATGCCGCCGGCGCCGAGGATCGCGACGCGGTCGCCGACGGGCGCGCCGTCGCGCAGGACGTCGAGGTAGCCGACGACGCTCGGGTGGTCGACGCCGGGGATGTCGGGGGTGCGGGGGCTGACGCCGGTGGCGACGACGACCTCGTCGAAGCCGGCGACGTCCGCGGCGGCGACGGGCGTGTCGAGCCGTACGTCCACGCCGTGCGCGTCGAGCTGGTGACGGAAGTAGCGCAGCGTCTCGTCGAACTCCTGCTTTCCGGGCACCTTGCGGGCGACGTTGAGCTGGCCGCCGATCTCGCTCGCGGCGTCGAAGAGGGTGACGTCGTGCCCGCGTTCGGCCGCGCTCACGGCGCAGGCGAGGCCGGCCGGGCCCGCGCCCACCACGGCGACCCGCTTGCGCAGCCGGGTCGGGGCCAGGATCAGTTCGGTCTCGTGACAGGCGCGCGGATTGACCAGGCAAGAGGTGATCCTGCCGCTGAAGGTGTGGTCGAGGCAGGCCTGGTTGCAGCCGATGCAGGTGTTGATGGCCTCGGGTGTGCCGGCCGCGGCCTTGGCCACGAACTCGGGGTCGGCGAGCATCGGGCGGGCCATCGACACCATGTCCGCGCAGCCGTCGGCGAGCAACTGCTCGGCGACCTCCGGGGTGTTGATGCGGTTGGTGGTGACGAGCGGCACGGAGACCGCGCCCATGAGCTTCTTGGTCACCCAGGTGTAGGCGCCGCGCGGCACCGAGGTGGCGCTGGTGGGGATGCGGGCCTCGTGCCAGCCGATGCCGGTGTTGATGATGGTCGCGCCGGCCTCCTCGACGGCCTTCGCGAGGGTGACGACCTCGTCCAGGGTCGAGCCGCCGGGCACCAGGTCCAGCATGGACAGCCGGTAGATGACGATGAAGTCCTCGCCGACGGCCTCGCGTACCCGCCGCACGATCTCGAGGGGGAAGCGGGTGCGGTTCTCGTAACTGCCGCCCCAGCGGTCGGTGCGGTGGTTGGTCTGGGCCGCGATGAACTCGTTGACGAGGTAGCCCTCGGAGCCCATGATCTCGACGCCGTCGTAGCCGGCCTGCCGGGCGAGGCGGGCGGCGCGGGCGTAGTCGTCGATGGTCCGCTCGATGTCGGCGTCGGTGAGCTCGCGGGGCGTGAAGGGGCTGATCGGCGCCTGGAGGGGGCTCGGGGCGACCAGGTCGGGGTGGTAGGCGTACCGGCCGAAGTGCAGGATCTGCATCGCGATTCGGCCGCCCTCGCGGTGCACGGCCTCGGTGATCGCCCGGTGCTGCTCGGCTTCCTCGTCGGTGGTGAGTTTGGCGCCGCCCTCGCCCGGCCGCCCCTCGTCGTTGGGGGCGATGCCGCCGGTGACGATGAGGCCCACTCCCCCGCGCGCCCGGGCCGCGTAGAACGCGGCCATGCGCTCGAAGCCGCGCTCGGCCTCCTCGAGGCCGACGTGCATCGAGCCCATCAGGACGCGGTTGGGCAGCGTGGTGAAGCCCAGGTCGAGCGGGCTCAGCAGGTGCGGGTAACGGCTCATGGCAGCCCTCCGTGCGCGGTGTCTTCCCTCCAGTTCTAGAGGACCGCGCACGGTTTATGCAACTAGTTGCACAATGGGGTCGGGGTCATGTGCCGCAGGTCACCGGGGAGACGGTCTCAGCGGCTCGCCAGCAGGACGTGCAGCTCCCGCTCCTGGTCTCCGGAGGCCGAGGAGAGGTCGCGCACCTCGAAGACCGAGTCCAGCGTCGCGCGCAGCCGCTCGATCGCCCAGTAGCTGCCCTGCGCGTCGGCCTCCACGGAGGACGACAGACGGGCCGGCCGTGCGCAGTCGCGCGTCTCGGAGACCTCGAAAGTGCCCAGCCACACCATCGGGCGGCTCTCATGGAGCTGCTGCGGCACTTCGCCCTTACCGCGGTCCGACTCGAAGCACTGGTTCAGCGTGTCGAACACGATCCGGGCGTCCTCCTTGCTGCATCCGCTGATCTCGACGGAGACGGACTCCTCGTGCGGTCGCTCGCGATCCATCGTGTTCGCTCCTCTCGTGGCTGTGACGCGGAAGGCGGGTTCCCCGCGAACCGCGCCACATCCCCAGAAAAGCATCACTTTCCGAGCGGGACCAACGGCGGGAGGGCTGTCAGCGGCCCGGTCAGCTCCGGGTGAAGCGGTAGGTCTTGCTGTCGGTCAGCACACAGAAGCCGGGCGAGACGACGATCACCCGCAGGGTGCCGGACCGGCGGTCGTAGTCGATGCCCTCCGCCTCGAACGTGCCCGAGCAGCCGCTGCGCAGCGGAAGCTGCCGCAGGGCCGTGACGTGGCCGGTGACGTCCGAGGTGCCGTTCGGCGCGGCGGACAGGTCGATCCGCAGGAGCGGCTTGGTGATGCCGAAGAGAGTGCCGGCCGGGTCGTCCGAGGCGCACAGCAGGGTGGCCGGGCCGGTGAAGTCGCAGCCCTGGACGTCGCGCACGGCGTGGTCAAGGCGGACGGTGGACACCTGCGGCAGGTTCGCCGAGGGCGAGGTGGCGGGGTTGGCCCCGGGCGTCGGGAAGACCAGGAACCGGGTCATGGTGCCCCACTCGCCGGACAGCATCCACTGACTGTCCGGGGTGATCGCGGCCCAGGAGTTGTTCAGGGCCTCACCGGAGCCGAGCGCGTGGACGTACTCCGACCAGGCTCCGCCGGGTGCCTGCACCCGGTACATCTTCGCGTTGTTCGAGTCGCTCTGGTAGGGCTCGACGTAGTAGCCGTCGTAGGAGGCGTCGGGGTCGCCGACGTGGTTCCAGCCGCGGCTCGACACGGACCAGGGGATGGTGCCGATGCCGGTGTAGCGGTTGGCGCTGCCCGTCGGCACCTCGACCGAGGCCAGGCCCTGACTCTCGGTCAGGGGGTCGGCGCGGTCGGAACCGACCTCGGTCCAGGTGTCGGCGGCCGCGGCGGGCGGGGCCGCCGAGAGGGTGGTGACCGTCGCGACGGCCATCGCCAGCAGGGCAGCGCGGGCGGCGCCGGCCGGGGTGCGACGGCGGCGGGCAGGACGCAGGGGCATGGGTCTCCTCGTCGGGGGGGGTGGGCGCATTCGGCGGACAGTCTGGCCCGGCCCGGTGGTCATGTACAGACCAATTTCATGGACACATGCGGACCTTGAGGAGAACGGCGCGCGTCCCCGTACTGGAGGAGCATGGAGAAGGGCGCGCGAACCGTGGGAGAAATGGGTTGAGCACGGTAGAACAGGGGGAGTCGGCACGGGGGACGACGTGCCGCGGCGACAGGCGGAGGCGGTGCGTGCCATGAGCGGAGCCGGATCGTCCGCCGCTGGGCCCGGCGGCCCCACCGGGCCCAGCGGCTTGCTGGACGTGCTCAACGTGGCCTCGGTGGTGCTCGACACCCGGGGGCGCATCGCCCTGTGGAGCCCTCAGGCCGAGGAGCTGTTCGGGTACGCGGCGCACGAGGCCCTGGGGCGGTACGCGGCCCACGTGATGGTCGACGAGCACCACGTCGACCTGGTCGTACAGCTGTTCGCGGACGTCATGGCCACCGGACAGAGCTGGGCGGGCGCCTTCCCCATCCGGCGCAAGGACGGCACCACCCGACTGGTGGAGTTCCGCAACATGCGGCTCATGGACGACCGGGGGGAGGTCTACGCCCTGGGGCTCGCCGCCGACCGGACGACGGTGCGCCGGCTGGAACGGGACCTGGCGCTGTCGACGCGGATGGTCGCGCAGTCCCCCAACGGCCTCGCCGTCCTGGACACCGACCTGCGCTATGTGTCGGTCAACCCCGCGCTGGTACGGATGAACGGCGTCGCGGCCGAGGAGCACCTGGGCCGGACCGTCCGCGAGGTGCTGCCCCGCCTGGACGCCGACGCCCTGGAGGCCGCGGCGCGCCAGGTGCTTCGGACCGGGGAGCCGCTCCTCGACCGGTCCACCTTCGGCCGCACCCCGGCCGACCCTGACAAGGACCACGCCTGGTCGCTCTCCCTGTACCGCCTGGAGGACGCCCGCGGCACCGTGCTGGGCGTGGCCGTCTCGGTCGTCGACGTCACCGACCGGCACCGGGCGGCCGTCGAGGCAGAGGCGGCCCGCCGCCGGCTGGCCCTGGTCGCGGACGCCTCCGCGAGGATCGGCACCACCCTGGACCTCGAGCGCACCGCACGCGAACTGGCCGACGTGGCCGTTCCGGAGCTGGCGGACATGGCCGCGGTGGATCTGCTCGACGCGGTGGTGGCGGGCCGGCGCACCAGTCTCGGACCCGCCGAGCCGGCCGCGATCCGCTCCCTGGCGGTGCGCGCCGCCGACGAGCCGGACGCGCTGCGGGCGGCCGACCAGCCCGGTCAGGTGGCCCACTACGCGTCCGACCGGCTTGTCACGGAGTGCGTGCGCACGGGCCGGCCGGTCATGGTGGCGCAGGTCAAGGACGAGGACCTCGGGCGCATCGCCCACTCACCGGAGGCGGCGGCACTGCTGGCCCGGGCCGGTGTGCACTCGTACCTGGCCGTGCCGCTCATCGCGCGGGGCGAGGTGCTGGGCGCCCTCGACCTGAAACGGACCCGCAACCCCCTGCCGTTCGGCACCGACGACCTGCTGCTCGCCCGTGAGCTGGCGGCCCGCGCGGCCGTCCAGATCGACAACGCCCGCTGGTACCAGAGCGCCCGCACGACCGCGCTCACGCTCCAGCGCAGCCTGCTGCCCAGCCATCCGCCCGTCACCGGCGGCCTCGAGGTCGCCTCCCGCTACCAGCCCGCGGGCGCCACCACCGAGGTCGGCGGCGACTGGTTCGACGTCATCCCCCTCCCGGACGGCAAGACCGCGCTCGTCGTCGGCGATGTGATGGGCAGCGGCATCGACGCCGCCGCCACGATGGGCCGGCTGCGCACCGCGACGACCACACTGGCCTCCCTCGACCTCGACCCGGCGGTCCTCCTGGAGCACCTCGACCGGATCACCCAGGGCCTGGACCACTCCATCGCCACCTGCGTGTACGCCGTTCACGACCCGCGTGCGGGGAGGTGCAGGATCGCCAACGCCGGGCACCTGCCTCCGGTGCGCGTCCGCCCGGACCGTCCGCCGGAGCTCCTCGACCTGCCCACCGGCGTGCCGCTGGGGGTGGGCGGGGTGCCGTTCTCCACGACCGACGTCGACTTCGCCCCCGGCGACCAGCTCGTGCTGTACACCGACGGTCTGGTCGAGACCCGCAGGCACTCCCTCGACGAGCGTCTCGACGCGCTGCTCGCGCTGCTCGACGATCCCGCGCGGCCGCTCGAGGAGGTGTGCGACCTGCTGCTCGGCGCGTTGCACCACCCCGACAACCACGACGACGTGGCTCTGCTGGTGGCGCGGGCGCGCGCCGGGGGCTGAGCGACGCCGCCGCCCGATTCACAGGCTTTCGTTATCGCTTCCTTACCGGGCGCCTCGGACAATCACAGTGAGGCGTGGCAGTTGTGCCGTCGTCGTGCCCGAGGAGGGTGAGCCGTGATGCAGGAGCCGGACAGGCCGCAGGGGCCGGAAGAGGTCGAACTGCTCTCGGGACCGGTCGACGCGGAACGGGACCGCGCCGGCCTGCGCACGCTGTGGCGACGCCGGACGGCCCGCGGACGGGCGGTCGTCGCGGCCGCCACCGTCGCCGTCCTGGCGCTCGGCGGCACCGTCGCCTATGCGGCGGCCTCCGGGGACTCCGGGGGCGGATCGCCGTCCGGCGCGCCGACCGCGTCCTCCTCCGAGGGGCCCGGCGGCCGGCACGGCCACGGCGGCCCCTGGTCCGGTTTCGGCGGCGACGCGGCGCACGGTGAGGCGACCGTCAAGGACCCCGGCACCGGCGACTGGGTCGTCCGCGTCTGGCAGCGGGGAACGGTCCAGAAGGCGGACGACGACCGGATCACCGTCAGGAGCGAGGACGGCGCCTCGTGGACGTGGACGGTGGGCCCGGACACGTCCGTGTCCGCCGACGGCGCCTCCGGCTCCGGGGCCGGCGCCCTGAAGAAGGGCGACACGGTGTACGTCGCCGGGACCCGTTCCGGTGACACGAACACCGCCGACCGCGTCCTGTCCGGCGCCTTCGGCGACCGCGGCCCGGGTGACCGTCGGCGCGGCGGCTCACCGGGGCACGGTCCGTGGAACCACCGGGACGACCGCTCGCCGTCTCCGTGGAACCACGGGGACGACCGCTCGCCGTCCCCCGGCCCCATGGGCGGCGGAGCGGCTACCTGACCCCGCTCCTCCTGGTCCCGACCACGACGTGGGCGTACAGCTCCTCGTCGTCCACCAGACGCGCCGTCAGGCCGCTGCGGGTGAAGGCCTCGACGGCGGCCGGGGCCTGGCGCTCGCTGGTCTCGACGAGGAGACAGCCGCCGGGGGCGAGCCAGTGCGGAGCCTCGGCGGCGACCCGGCGCAGCACGTCGAGCCCGTCGCCGCCGCCGTCGAGGGCGGTGAGCGGCTCGTGGTCCCGGGCCTCCGTCGGCAGCAGGGGGACCTCGCCGCTGGGGACGTAGGGCACATTGGCGGCCAGGAGGTCTATCCGGCCGCGCAGCCGTCCGGGAAGGGCGGTGAACAGGTCGCCGACGTAGGCGTGTCCGCCGTAGCCGGCGACATTGCGCCGGGCGCAGCGCACCGCCGCCTCGTCGATGTCCGCGGAGTGCAGCTCGACCGGCCCGAGGGAGGCGGCGAGGGCGGCGCCGACCGCGCCCGAGCCGCAGCACAGGTCGACGACGACGGAGGCGTGCGGCACCGCGGCGAGAGCCTGGTCGACGAGGAACTCGGTACGGCGGCGGGGCACGAAGACGCCCGACTCCACCGTGATGCGCAGACCGTGGAACTCGGCCCAGCCCACGACGTGTTCCAGGGGCAGACCGGCCGCCCGGCGCTCCGCCATGGCCGCGGCCTCGTCCGGGGTGCGGGCCGTGCCGAGGATCAGCTCCGCCTCGTCCTCGGCGAAGACGCACCCGGCGGCCCGCAGTACGGCGACCAGCGCGGCCCGGGACGGAGCGGACGCGCACGGCGAGGGAGAGGAGGAAGAGGATGACGCAGAGGTGGAGGGAGAGGAGGAAGGGGTGCGAGGGGGCATGGAGCCGAGAAGCCTTTCGGAAGCCGAAGGGCGCCCTCGCGGTCGCCTAGCGGCGGCGATCCACGCTGCCACAGGGGGAGAGCACCCGACCTGACACTGCGGTAATGGGGACTCACCTCCTCGTCTCGCGCGACCGGGAACCTCCGCGGCCGGACGATCACCCTACCCCAAGGAGCGGACGCCCTTTCCCACCCCGCGCTCCCACCCCGCCGGAGTTGTACTGTGCAACCAGGTGGGTGTGAGGCAGCAGGGCGCGAGGCAGCAGTGAGGGAGCCGAAGTGGAAGAGGCCGACGCCGTGGAGACCATCCAGCGGGAGATGACGAGCTTCGCCCGGCGGGCCCGCGCCTCGGCGGGCCGGCTGCACCCCGAGCTGTCCCTGGTCTCCTACACGCTTCTCGGACACCTGGAGGAGAGCGGCGGCTGCCGGGCGACCGACCTCGCCGAGCACTACGCGCTGGACAAGTCCACGGTCAGCCGCCAGGTCGGCGCCCTGGAGCGCGCCGACCTGATCGAGCGGCGCCAGGACCCCGAGGACCACCGCGTCCAGGTCCTCCAGCTCACCGACGCGGGCCGCCGGATCCTCGCCCAGGTCACCGAGAGCCGGCGCACGGCCTTCCGGGAACGGCTCGCCCGGTGGCCGCAGGCAGATCTGGAGCGGTTCGCGGAGTACCTCGTGCGCTACAACGAGTGGCACGGGCCCGCCTCCGGAAGCGACCGGCTCCCCGGGGCGGCCCCGTGACGCACGGGCCCCTCCTTCCCGGGCGTCCGGCCCGCGGCAGCGCACGGCGCGTCCGTCACGCCACCGGGACCGGCTCCCGCCCCTCTCCCAGCCGCTCCGGCACCCGGGCCGCCAGGAACGCCGTTCTGCGCCGCAGCCTGAAGCCCAGGGACTCGTAGAGGCGGATGGCGCCGGTGTTGCCGGCGGCGGTGTGCAGGAAGGGCGTCTCGCCGCGTTCGCGGATGCCGTGGGCGACGGCCAGGATCAGCCGGGTCGCCAGGCCCTCGCCCCGGTGGGCGGGATCCGTGCAGACCGCGCTGATCTCGGTCCAGCCCGGCGGATGCAGGCGCTCGCCGGCCATCGCGATCAGCGCGCCGCCGCGTCGTATGCCGAGGTACGTGCCGAGTTCGATGGTGCGGGCCTCGAAGGGTCCCGGCTGGGTGCGGGCGACCAGGTCGAGGATCTCCGGGACGTCGGCGGGGCCGAGCCGGATCGCCTCCGGATCGGGTGCGGCGGCCAGCCCGTCGTCGACGAACTGCACGCCCTCGACCTGGAAGGTGATCTCCCAGCCGGCCGGGAGCTCACCGCGGAAGCCCGGCAGCGGTACCTCCGCGCCGGGGCCGGCGAGCGCCGCGAGGTCCGCCCAGTCGTCCGCGTCCGGCCGCTCCGGCAGCGCCAGCCAGGGCGACACGTCGACGGGGTAGCGCAGCACGCGGCCCCGGCGCTCGGCGAAGCGGGCGTGCGGTCCGGTGAGGGAGGCCAGGGCGGGGTTGTCGAGGACGTGCGGGGGCTCGACGGTGCTCATGCGTGCGCTCCGATCTCCAGGACGACCTTGCCCCGCGTGTGGCCGCTCTCGACCTCGCGCAGCGCCTCGCCCGCCCGCTCCAGCGGGAACGTACGGGTGACGTGCGGGTCCAGGTCGCCGCGGACGACCAGGTCCGCCACCGCCCGCAGCACGGCCGCGTCACGGGCGCGCAGCACCCGGGCGCCGCCCAGCTTCTCGGCCTCCTCGGCCGGGGCTCCGGCGGTGATCAGCCGGGAGCGGTCCCGCACCAGGCCGGCCGCCTCGCGCAGCACCTCGCCGCCGACGAGGTCGTAGACGCCGTCCACGCCGTCCGGGGCGGCCGGCCGCACGCCGTGGGCCCAGCCGGGGCCGGACGGCACGTGCAGGGCGCCCAGCGACTCGAGGAAGTCCTTCTTGCCCTCGCTCGCGACGCCCACGACGCGCAGCCCCGCCGCTCGGGCGATCTGGACGACGGCGACGCCGACCCCGCCGCCCGCGCCGGTGACCAGCAGCGTCGCCCCGGCGGGCAGGGAGAGCTGGTGGACGCCGTCGTAGGCGGTCGCGGCGGCCACCGGGAGGGTCGCGGCGACGGTGAACGGCAGTTCGGCGGGCTTGTGCGCGGTGATGCCGGCGGCCAGCAGCGCGTACTCGGCGTAGCCGCCCGCGACGGCGGTGCCGAACACCTCGTCGCCGGGCGCGAACCCGGTCACGCCCTCGCCGCTCTCCTCGACGACACCCGCCGCCTCGTTGCCCAGGACCGCGGGGAACACGCGCTCCCCGCTCTCGCCGGGGCGCCGGTAGCCCGTGCGCTGCTTCCAGTCGACCGGGTTCACACCCGCCGCGCGCACCGCGACGAGCACCTCGCCGGGCCCGGGCCGGGGCCGGTCCAGGTCGACCAGTGCCTCGGTCTCCGGGCCGCCGTACCGGGTGAAGACGTACGCCTTCGGCATTGCTTCCACTCTCCTTCGCCGTCACCGGACCGCTGGACCGCTGGATCCGGAACGACACGTGCAAGAGCGGGGAGCCGGGTGACTATTCCCCCTCTCCCGCGGTTCCCGGGACTGTTCATACGGGCTTAACGATCGGCGGGCGGGCCCGGTGCGGAACACCGCTGACATGCACGTACCGTTGAGTGGTGAACGAGCGCCGCCCTCCCACGGGAACCGTATGAACGTCACCCGAGGCTTCACCGGCCGCCCCCGCGTCGACGATCCGGGGCTGCCCCCCGGTCAGTACGACGCGGGCGACGACTGGCCCGTGCTGTCCGCCGAGGTCACGCCCGACCTCGCGCCCGCCGACTGGACCTTCCGCGTCGACGGGCTGGTGGCGGCCCCGCGCACCTGGGACTGGGACGAGGCACACGCGCTGCCGGAGTCCGCGTACGAGGGGGACATCCACTGTGTGACCAGCTGGTCCAAGTTCGGGGTGCGGTTCGCGGGGGTGTCCCTGGACGCGTTCCTGGCCGCCGTCCGGCCGGATCGGGCGGCGACCCACGCCGTCGCGTACTCGCACACCGGGTACACCACGAACCTGCCGCTGGCCGACCTGACGGGCGGGCGGGCGTGGATCGCCTGGGAGTACGACGGAAAGCCCCTGGAGGCCGAGCACGGGGGTCCGGCGCGGCTGCTGGTGCCCCACCTGTACTTCTGGAAGAGCGCCAAGTGGATCGCGGGCCTGCGACTCCTCGACCACGACGAGCCGGGCTTCTGGGAGCAGAACGGCTACCACGCGCGGGGCAACCCCTGGGAGGAGCAGAGGTACTCCGGTGACTGACACCTTCGCCCCGCCCGCGGGGACCTTCACCCCCCCGACCCGGTTCGCCGTGCCCGGCCGGATCGCCGTGAGCACCCGGGCCGCCGCCGTGTGGCAGACCGCGACGCTCACCGGGATCCGCCGTGAGACCGCACGGGCGGCGACGTTCCGGTTCGCGGTGCCGGACTGGGCGGGGCACCTGCCCGGCCAGCACCTGATGCTGCGGCTGACGGCCGCCGACGGCTACACCGCCCAGCGGCACTACTCGATCGCTTCGGCGCCCGACGACCGGGGGCACATCGAGCTGACCCTGGACCACGTGGACGGCGGCGAGGTCTCGGGCTGGTTCCACTCGCGGGCCGAGCCCGGGGACGAGGTCGAGGTGCGCGGTCCGCTCAGCGGCTTCTTCGCCTGGCCCGGTGACCGGCCCGCGCTGCTGATCGGCGCGGGCTCCGGGGTCGTCCCGCTGATGTCGATGGTCCGCCACCACCGGGCGCGCGGCCTCGGCGTGCCGCTGCGGCTGCTGGTGTCCGCGCGTGGCCCCGAGGAGCTGATCTACGCGCGGGAGTACGGCGCCGAGACGACCCGCGTGTTCACGCGGAGCGCGCCGGCGGGTGTGCCCGTGGGGCGGCTGGGCGCCGCTCACCTCGCTCCGCTGCTCGCCGAGGAGCCTGCGGGCGGCTGGGAGGCGTACGTGTGCGGCTCCAACGGGTTCGCGGAGCACGCCTCGCGGCTGCTGGTCGAGGCGGGACAGCCGGTCGAACGCATCCGGATCGAGCGGTTCGGCTGACCCGTCCGGCAGCCCTTCCGGGCGGCCTTTCCGGCCGTCCGCCCGGCAGCCTCACCCCTCTCGTCGGGCCGCCCGTCCGGGCCCCGGCGGCTCCCGAGGGGCCGACGTGAACGATGCGTGAAACGATGTACTCCGAACGGAGTATGACGCTCATGTGGGCACTCGTACGCGTGACGGCGAGGAGGTCGACATGCGAGACCGGGTGCGCGGCCGACGCCTGCGGGACAACCCGCTGCGGCGCAGGTCCGACGCGGTGGAGGCGTGGACGGCGCTGCTGTTCGCCGTGCTGCTGCTGGTCGCCGTACCGGTGGCGGGCGGGCTCGCCGGCCGGTGGGCCCATGACGACGCCCGGGCGGTCGCGGTCCAGCAGCGGGCCGAACGTCATCGGGTGCGGGCCGAGGTCGTCGGCCGTCCGCCCGCGACCATGCCCTCGGCGGAGGGTGTCCGGGAGCAGACGTTCAGTGTGGCCGTGCGGTGGACCCCGCCGGGTGAACACCCGCGGACGGCCACCGCCCGGGTTCCGGAGGGCACGCGCAGGGGTGACGTGGTGGAGGTGTGGTTCGACGCCCGGGGCCGCAGCGTCGCGCCCCCGCCGAACGACACGATGGTGTGGCAGCACACCGTGACCCTGGGTGCGTGCGCGGCCGGCGGTACGGCCGCCGTGGTGCTGTTGGGGCACGCCGCCGTCCGCCGGGTGGCGCTGCGGCACCGGCTGGACGAGTGGGAGCGCGAATGGGCCCGCACGGAGCCCCAGTGGACCCGCCGCAGGCCGGCCTGATGAGTCCCACGGGGTCTGGCGAGGCATCCCGCCGCCCACGTACGGTGTGATCATCCGTATGGGCACCTGACAAAAGGCGGTCCTTGATGCCCCTGTTCGACCTGCCCCTCGAGGAACTCCGCGACTACCGCAGCGCGTCCACCGAACCCGAGGGTTTCGACGCGTTCTGGTCCAAGACCCTCCAGGAGGCACGCGAGCACGACCTGGACGCGCGCTTCGAGCCGGTCGACACCGGTCTGACGACGGTGCGGGTGTACGACGTCACCTTCGCCGGGTTCGACGGACACCCCGTCAAGGGCTGGCTGACACTGCCCGCGGGTGCCGACGAACCCCTGCCCCTGGTCGTGGAGTTCGTCGGTTACGGCGGCGGACGGGGTCTGCCGCACGAGCACCTGCTGTGGGCATCGACGGGCCGCGCGCACTTCATCATGGACACCCGTGGCCAGGGCAGCGCCTGGGGCGGTGGCGGCGGTACCGCCGACCCGGTGGGCGGCGCGCCCTCGTACCCCGGTTTCATGACGCGGGGCATCGACGCCCCCGAGAACTACTACTACCGCCGGGTGTACACGGACGCCGTGCGTGCGGTCGAGGCCGCCCGCTCCCACCCCCTGACCGACGCGGCGCGGACCGTGGCGCTCGGCGGGAGCCAGGGCGGCGGCATCACGATCGCGGTGGGCGGCCTGGTGCCGGATCTGGCGGGCATCGCCCCGGACGTGCCGTTCCTGTGCGACTTCCCCCGTGCGGCGGTTCTGACGGACCGTCACCCGTACCGTGAGATAGGCCTGTTCCTCAAGACGCACCGCGGCCGCACCCAGGACGCCCTGAGCACCCTTGCGTACTTCGACGGCGTGCACTTCGCGTCCCGGGGCTCGGCCCCCGCCCTGTTCTCGGCGGCTCTGGAGGACCAGACCTGCCCGCCGTCGACCGTGTTCGCCGCCTTCAACGCGTGGGCGCACGGGGACAAGGCGATCGAGGTGTACGACTTCAACGACCACGAGGGCGGCGGGCCCTACCAGGAGGCGGCCAAGCTGCGCTGGCTGCGCTCGTACGTCTGAGGGCCGGGCCGTGGACACGCGTGCCGCCGCCGAGCGGTTCGTCGGGGTGTGGGAACGGGCCTGGACCTCGCACGACGTGGCGGCGCTGCTGGAGCTGTACGCCGAGACCTGCGTCCACCGGTCGATGCCCTTCCGCGAACCGCACCGGGGGCGGGCCGCACTGGCCGCCTACCTGCGCTGGTCGTTCGCGGCGGAGCGGGTGACCGACGTGCGGTTCTCGCCACCGGTCGTGGGCGGCGACGGAGTGGCGGTGGCCGAGTTCCGGGTGCTGTCCGAGGAGGACGGGGCGGCCGTCACGCTGGCCGGCTGCGTCTTCGTCCGGTTCGACGGCGCCGGGCTCGCGGTCGAGTCGCGGGACTACTGGCACACGGCCGAAGGGCATCGGGAGCCGATGGGGCGACGGTTCCTGATGTGACCCGGGTCCTGCCCGGCCGACCGGTGTCCGTGACCGGACTTCCCCCCAGTCCGACCAGTCGGTACGTTCGGGGTGCCCGGCCGCACCGTCGCGGTCCGGCGTTCCGGCGGACCACGGAGGCCCCATGTCCGAGCACGTTGCCCCGATCCACGGCCACTGCGACCCCCGCTTCGCGGCGGTGCGCGCCGCCTTCGAGGAGAACTTCCGGGACCGGGACGAACTCGGCGCCGCGGTGAGCGTGACCGTCGGCGGGGTGCCGGTGGCCGACCTGTGGGGCGGCTGGGCCGACGCGGCGCGCACGCGCGCGTGGGAGCGGGACACCCTGGTCAACGTGTGGTCCACGTCGAAGGGCCCGACGGCGCTGTGCGCCCACATCCTCGTCGACCGGGGGCTGCTCGACCTGGACACGCCGGTGGCCGCGTACTGGCCGGAGTTCGGCGCGGCGGGGAAGGAACGCGTGCCGGTCCGGTATCTGCTGTCCCACCGCGCGGGACTCGCCGGGCTGCGGGAGCCGCACTCGCTGGAGCAGCTCTACGACTGGGACTGCACCACCGCGCGCCTCGCGGCCACCGAGCCCTGGTGGGAGCCCGGCACCCGGTCCGGCTATCACGCCCTGACGTACGGCTTCCTGGTCGGGGAGGTGGTACGCCGGGTGACGGGGCTGCTGCCGGGGGCCTTCCTGGAGCGGGAGGTGACCGGGCCGCTGGGCGTCGACTTCACCATCGGGCTGCCGGAGAAGGAGGCCGGGCGGGCGGCCGAACTGGTGCATCCACAGGCCGCCTCGTCGAGCGAACAGGCCGCGGTCTTCAGCCAGTTGTCACCGGCGGCCATCGCCGCCCTGACCAATCCGCTCGCGGGTGCGGCGGAGGCCAACTCGCCGCGGTGGCGGGCCGCGGAGATCCCGGCGGCGAACGGCCACGGCACCGCGAGGGCGGTCGCCGCGCTCTACGGGATCTTCGCCGGCCGGGGCACCTACGGCGGCCGCCGCGTCCTCTCGCCCGAGGCGGCCGAGCGGGTGCGCGAGGGGCAGGGCGCCTGCCGGGACCTGGTGCTGGGGACGGGGTTCGCGCACGAGACGGAGATCGGGCTCGGGCTGTGGCTCAGCGGCCCCAACGGCTCGTACGGACCCAACCCGCGCGCTTTCGGACACGACGGCTTCGGCGGTTCCTGCGGGCTGGCCGACCCCGAGGCGGGGGTGTCGCTGGGGTACGTGATGAACCGGATGGGGCCCCACATCGCCGACGACCCGCGCAAGACGGCGTTGGTCGACGCCCTGTACAGCGCACTGTGAACGCGGTGCCGGCGGTGCCGGTGTGACGGCGCGGGGCGGTCCGGTTTCAGCCGATCGGACGCCCTGCCCTTCCCTGCTGGTTTAGACCAATGCTAGATCTGGTGGCGCACCGAGTCCGCACGAACACGGCACGTCACCTACAGGAGGCTCGCGGCATGGCCCGCAGCACCACCACCACCCCTTCTCATGTCCACCCCTGCCCCGACGACCGGCCGCTGTACTGGCGGATCGCGGGGAGGCTGCTCGGCGAGTTGCGCGACGGCACCGTCGCGCCCGGCGAACGGCTGCCGGGCGAGCGGCAGTTGGCTGCTCACTTCGGCGTCAGCAGGGAGACCGTACGACAGGCTCTGGAGGTCCTGCGGCGCGACGGGCTGGTCGAGACCGACCGGCGGGGCAGCCACGCCGCCCTGCCGGGCGGGCCGCTCGGCGACCCGTCCTTCCTCGCCTTCCCCGTGGGCGCGCGGCCCGCCGACGATCCGTCGGCGGTGGCCCGCGCCGCCGTGAGCTGGGAGCAGCCCCCGCCCGAGCACGCCGAGGCGCTCGGACTCGCCCTCCACCGGCCGACGCTCGTGCACCGCTACGAGTCCGCCCGCGCCGACGGCCGGGGGCTGCGGACGGCCGTCACGTCCTTCTCCGCGGTGGCCCTGGCCGAGGTCGAGGAACTGGCCCGCTACCGCGACCGCGCCGACGCGGGCGCCACCCCGGAACTCCGGCGGGCCTACGACTGGATGCGCCGGGCGGGCCTGACGCTGCACCACCGGGACTGCATCACCCATCTCGACGACGCTCCGTCGATGCTGGTCACCCGGCGCGTGCACGACCAGTACGCGCGCCCGCTGGAGATCACCGACCTGGTGGTAGACACCCGGCGGGAGGCGCTGGTCTACGCGTTCACCCTCCCTGCGGCCGGCTGACCCCTGTCCCGTCCGGGCCGCCGGGGCCGTCCGTCCGGCGCGCCTCGACCAGACGGACCCGGGGACTTCCGTCGCTCCTCGTCCCGAACTCGGGCAGGGCGCGGAGGTCCACACGGAACCCGGCCCGCTCCAGTTCGCGCCGCACCTCACCGAGCCGGAAGGCGCGGTAGTACATCACGAACGGCGGCCGCCACAGCGCGTTGCGCACCCGCATCACCCCGTCGAAGCCCAGGAGCATCCAGAAGGCCGGGGAGGACGGCCCGGGCGGGGCGAGGACGGGGAACGCGAAGCATCCGCCCGGCCGCAGCGCGGTGCGCACCCCGGCGAACAGGGCGGGCAGTTCGCGGGGCAGGAAGTGCCCGAACGCGCCGAAGCTGACGACGAGGTCGAACGCGGCGGCGAACGGCAGGGCGCGGGCGTCCGCGCGCACCCAGGAGACCCTGGGGCCGGCCGGCCGGGTCCGCCCGCGGGCCTGAGCGAGCATGCCGGCGCTGAAGTCGACGCCCGTCACACTCCCCCGGCACACCGTCGCCAGCACGCCGGCCCCCGCGCCGGTGCCACAGCACAGGTCGAGGCCGTCCTCGTAGGGGCCGGACTTCTCCAGGGCCGAGGCGACCGCGTCCAGGACGGAGTCCGGGGTGCGGAAGGGCGTGTGGTCGAACTTGGGCGCCAGGAGGTCGTAGCCGTGCTCGACGGACGACAGGGCCTGGACGGCGAGTTCGCGCAGCGTGGGGCCTTCGGGACTGAACATCCGCGTCAGCCTACGGCCGTGCGCCGCTTCAGGAGCAGCAGGGCGCGTTCGCACCAGGCCAGGTTCGACTCCTCGAAGGCGATGCCGCCCATCAGGGTCAGATAGGGGCCGATCCGGTCCGCCTCGCTCAGGTACGCGTCCTCGGTGCGCCCGTCGAGGAGGCGGTCGCGGAGCCGCCGGTAGCGGTCGAGTCTGGCGCGGGACCAGGTCAGGCGTTCTCCGACCAGCTCACGGATGACCTCGGGATCTGCGCCGTCCATCGCCTGGATCTTGATGAGGAGTTCGTCGCGGATCACGGTCGGTCTGCGGGGCGGGACGGCGGCGAAGGCGTCCAGGTCCGCGCGACCGGCCTCGGTGAGGGTGAACATCCGCTTGTTGGGCCGGCGTTCCTGCTGCACCAGCCGCGCCTCGATCAGACCGTCCGCCGCGAGGCGCTCCAGTTCGCGGTAGAGCTGCTGCGGGGTCGCGGGCCAGAAGTTCGCGAGTGAGGCGTCGAAGACCTTCGACAGCTCGTAGCCCGAGGCCTCGCCCTCCAGGAGAGCGGCCAGGACGGCGTACTTGAGGGACATATGGACACGTTAACAGCAGGTGACTATTGTCATCCGCACCTAGTCAACAAATTTACTACTCACGCTGTGAGGTGATCCGATGCGCGCGTTCCGCGAAGCGGTCGAGGCCGGCGATCTCGACGCCGTTGAAGCGCTGCTGGCCGAGGACGTGGTGTTCACCAGCCCGGTCGTGTTCAAGCCCTACCCGGGCAAGGCGATCACCGCGGCGGTCCTGCGCGGGGTGACCCGGGTCTTCGAGGACTTCCGGTACGAACGGGAGCTCGGCGGGGGCGACGGGCGCGACCACGCGCTGGTGTTCACGGCCCGGGTGGGTGAGCGCGAGCTGACCGGCTGCGACTTCATCCATCTGAACGAGGAGGGACTCATCGACGAACTCACCGTCATGGTCCGTCCGTTGTCGGGCGCCCAGGCTCTCGCGGCGGCGATGGGGGCGCAGTTCGACGAGATCCTGAAGGAGGCGGAGGCGCGCTCGGCCTCCGCCCGGTCCCTCTCCTAGCGGACCCGCGGCCCGGAGGGCCTCAGCCCTTCAGCCCCTCAGGTCCTCCAGGGTCGTCCTCGTGTCCGTCTTCAGGTAGCCCGTGACCTCCTCGAGGGTCGGCGGGTCCTTGTCGGCGTCGTACGAGGAGTGGTAGGCGCTGTAACTCATCGTGTACGTCGTCCAGCCGTCCCGCACGGCGAGCGTCGCGTACAGGGAACCGCTGGTCGACCCGGATGTGGTGTCGTTGCTGACGAGGTAGGCCTCGTCGCCGATGCCGGTGACCGTCTGCACGTCGTAACCGGAGTGGCTGTCGCCGTAGTTCTTCCAGCCCGCGGTGAACTCCGGTCCCGGGTCGGTCTTCTTGTGCAGGTCGATCTGGACGTAGAGGTAGGCGTCCGCGTAGCTCGAACCGGTCTTCTTCAGGTTGAGGCTGCACAGACTCTCGTCCAGGGCGCCGTCCTGGAGGCTGTTGTGCGTCGGGGACCCGTCGTTGTCCGGGTACTCCTCCTTGAAGGACGAGTAGTCCGTGGAGTTGCACAGGTTCACCGGCGCCGAGTAGCCGTGCAGGTCCGGTTCGGCCGCGGCACCGATCAGGTAGACGCCGGCCGCCCAGGCGGCGGACGCCGCCACCGCGCCGACGGCGGCCCACACGACGGCCTTCCCCGCGCCACCGCCGCTGCTCGCCGGCGGCGGCCCGACGACGGGGTACGGCCCCTGCTGGAGGTACGGGTTGACGGGCTGGGGCTGAGCGGGCTGCCCGATCAGGGTCGGCTGGGCGTAGACGCTCTGCTGCCCGGCCTGGGTGGCGGGCGCCGCCGGCGGAAAGCCCAACGGCCCGCCGGTGGCGGGTGACTGCGGATTCGGATAGGGGTACGCGCTCGGCTGGGCCGACGACGCGGACGGCTGCTCCGGCTGCTGCGGGGGCTGAGGCGGCGTGGACATGACGTGAAGATAATGCAGAATGAGCGGTCAAGTCCCGTGCCGTCACGGATCGTTACTCTCTGAGGATATCTGCGACGGAACCCGGAAGACGCCCACTGTCGCCCCGCCCAGCCCTGCCAAGCCCCGCCGACAGGGGGCATCGGCCGCCACGGATGCGTCGAAGCCATCGCGGCCGACCGGTGTGCTACAGTGCCCGTAGCACTTGTGTACGCCCCCTCTTGGGCGCCGGTGCCAGTTCCCTTCGGTTCACCGCATCACCCGCCGTTCCCGGCCGGTACAGCGGTTTTCCCGCACCACCTCACCGACGGCTGGTCTCCGCCGTGGCCGAGGTGCTGTTCACGCCGCCCGAGGTGCGCCCCGCGCCCTCCCTTCGCGACCCCTCCCCCTCTCCGCATGCCTCATGCCTTCGTCCGTGAAAGGACACCGACCACATGACCACCACTCTCGAACACCCCCAGGTACAACAGCAGCCACCGGCCCGGGCCGTCGCCGGTGTCCTCGACATCGACTCGAGCGGGAAGGGACAGCTGCGCCGCGCGGACTGCCTGCCCACGCCCGCCGACGTCCAGGTCCCGGCCGCGCTGATCAGGCGTCACCACCTGCGCAAGGGCGACCTCGTCGAAGGGGTCCGCGGCACCCAGCGCGCCCTCACCGAGGTCGCCCGCGTCAACGGAGGTACGCCCGACGGGCTGCGTGCCCGTCGGAATTTCCACGATCTCACCCCGCTGCACCCGAACGAGCGGCTCCGCCTGGAACACCCGGCGGCCGGCCTCGCCGGACGGGTCATGGATCTCCTCGCGCCGGTCGGCAAGGGCCAGCGCGGGCTGATCGTCGCCCCGCCGAAGACGGGCAAGACCGTGCTGCTCCAGCAGATCGCCGCCGCCGTCGCCGGCAACCACCCCGGAGCGCGGCTGATGGTCGTCCTGCTCGACGAGCGGCCCGAGGAGGTCACCGACATGCGGCGTTCCGTGCGCGGCGAGGTCTACGCCTCGACCTTCGACCGGACGCCCCGGCAGCACATCGCGCTGGCCGAACTCGTCATCGAGCGGGCCAAGCGGCTCGTCGAGGCGGGCGAGGACGTCGTGATCCTCCTCGACTCGCTGACCCGGCTGTGCCGGGCCCACAACAACGCGGCCGCCGCCGGTGGCCGCACCCTCAGCGGCGGTGTCGACGCGACCGCCCTCATCGGCCCCAAGCGGTTCTTCGGCGCCGCGCGCGCGGCCGAGGAGGGCGGCTCCCTCACCATCCTGGCCACCGCCCTGGTCGAAACGGGCTCCCGCGCCGACGACTTCTACTTCGAGGAACTGAAGGGCACCGGCAACATGGAGCTCCGCCTCGACCGCGAACCGGCCTCCCGACGGGTCTTCCCGGCCGTCGACATCGACAGCTCCGGCACCCGGCGCGAGGAACTCCTCTACTCCCCGCACGAGTTGGCCGCGGTACGGGGTCTGCGCCGGGCCCTTCGGACCCGCGACGGCCAGGCGAACCTGGAAACGCTTGTGGAACGGATGCGCGAGACCCCGGACAACGCGGCCTTCCTGCGCCGCATCCAGCCGACGCTGCCCGCCGCATAGGCGGAACGTGCGGCATCCGGGTGCTCGCACGCACGCGTACGGCCGGGCAGCGCGGGGATGCCCGGGTTCCTTCCTACGTTGCTGGTATGACGATCGGATTCTCTTCCCGGACCGCTGTGACGGCCTGCGTGTTCTGTGCGGCGGGCCTCCTCGCCCTCGGCCCCGTGGCGGCCGCCGCCCCGGCCGGTGCCGACCCCACCACACCGGGCGCACCCGGCGGACGCCGGGTGACGGCGCCCCTGCCGTCCCAGCTCTACCGCTCCGGGACACAGGTCAGGCCCCGCCACGGCGCTCCCGAGGTCCCCGATGTCTCGGCACTGTCCTGGCTGGTCGCCGACGCGCACTCCGGTGAGGTGCTCGCCGCGTCGCACGCGCACCGCAGGCTGCCGCCCGCCAGCACCCTCAAGACCCTGTTCGCCCTCACCGTGCTGCCGGCCCTGCCCAGCGAGGCCAGACACCGGGTACGCGAGGAGGAGCTGATGGGCATCGGGCCCGGCAGCAGCCTCGTCGGCGTCGCCGAAGGGCGCACCTACCGGGTCGCCGACCTGTGGCGCGGGGTGTTCCTCAACTCCGGCAACGACGCCGTGCACGTGCTGGCGGCCCTCAACGGCGGCTGGGACACCACGGCCACCATGATGCAGGCCAAGGCGCGTTCCCTGGGCGCCCTGGACACGCATGTGGTGTCGCCCGACGGATACGACGCTCCCGGCCAGGTGTCGTCGGCGTACGACCTGGCGGTGTTCGGGCGGGCAGGTCTGCGCAACCCGGACTTCGCGCGGTACTGCGCCACCGCGCAGGCGCGCTTCCCGGCGGACGGGGAAGGGGACGGCGACGGGTCGTACGGGATCGCCAACACCAACCGGCTGCTGACCGGGGCGGACGGCGTCGAACCGTATCCGGGGCTGATCGGGATCAAGAACGGCTACACCAGCAACGCCGGCAACACGCTGGTCGCCGCCGCCCACCGGGGCGGGCGCACCCTCGTCGTGTCGGTGATGAACCCGCAGGCGGGCGGCGGGTTCGCCGTCTACGAGGAGGCCCGTGCGCTGCTGGACTGGGGGTTCGCCGCCGCCGGACGGGTCGATCCGGTCGGCTCGCTGGACGCGCTGCGGACCCGCCCGCGCCCCTGGCCGGGCCCCCGGCCGGGCCCGGAGCAGAGCTCCGTGCCGGCGCCCGCCGCGACGGTACCCGTGCCCGTCACGCCCGGGCCCGTCACCACCCCGTCCGCTCCGACCGCGTCGGCCGCGACCCCGTCGGCCGCGACGGTGGCCGTAGCGACCCCGTCCGCGTCCACCACGTCGCCCGCCGCCGGGCTCGCCGCCACGACGTCGGCCGCGACCCCGGCGGCTGCCGTCGCCGACGTTCCCGGCTGGGCGCAGGCGGCGCTGATCGGGGGCGCCGCCGTACTGGGCGGGGCCGCCGTGGCACTCGTGCTGCGGATCGCGGGCCGCCGCCCCTCCGGGAGGTGACCGACGGGGAGCCACACCAGCAGGCCCAGCGTGATCCAGGTGTAGGTGTTGCTGCCGAGGAAACCGTCCACGCCGGACGCGTCGTCGAACCACAGCCACACCACGCTGGTGCACAGCACCGCGTACAGGGCTCCCGCGAGGCGTGGGCGGCCCGCGCGGACCAGCAGCTCGAAGGACGGCAGCAGCCAGACCAGGTGGTGCACACGGCGGGTGACCAGCAGCAGGCCGATGAACAGCGCCGGTGTGAGCTTGACCGCCGCGGCCACGCCGATACCGACCCCCGCCCATCGGGTCCGCCCGGTCGTCAGCAGCCGGGCGTCGGTCAGGACGAGGGCCAGCAGCAGCAGGTTGACCTGCCCGAAGCTGAAGGTGTCGCGCAGCGGTTCGTACAGCGCGAGGGCGCAGACGGCGAGGCCGGCGCCGTACCAGCCGTGGTTCCACCGGCCGGGCCCGACCCACGCGCGCACCGCGACGGCCAGCGCCGCCACATTGAGCAGCAGGGCGGTCACGATCGCGGTGCGCAGCCCGATCAGCGCCATCGGCAGCATCAGCACGGCCGCGAACGGGGGGTAGGTGAATCCGTACGGCGTGCCCGGCACCCGGTAGTCGTAGACGCCGGCGCCATGGTGGATCCAGCCGTCGACGGCGCCGTAGTAGACGCGCAGGTCGAACCAGTCGCGCAGCAGGGGCACAGTCGCCGTGAAGGCGGTGACCGCGGTGGCGAGCGCGAGGAGCAGCAGCAGGCGGCTCCGGTCGGTGCCGGGCCGGCTCAGCGCCCGGATCGCCCTCGGTCTCACGCCGTACGCCTCAGGGCGGTGGGCGTCCGTGCCGCCAGGCGGAGCTGCCACAGCACGACCACGGCGAGCGCGCCGCCGCAGACGGCCAGGACCAGGCGGCCCGTGTCGGCGGGGCCCCCGTCGGGCAGGACGGCGAGCGCGAGGACGCCCGCCACGGCCGCCGTCCGATGGCGGATCAGTGCGCCGGGGGCCGCGGCGGCGATGAGGAACAGACCCCACAGCGCGTACCAGGGCCGGATCGCCGGGCCGAAGGCGGCCGTCGCGGCGAGGCTCAGTCCGAGGGCGTACACCGGCCGCGGATGCAGCCGCCACCAGATGAGGACGAGGGCGACGGCGAGCGCAGCGAGGCCCAGGGCATGCCAGACGGGCACCGCCAGGGGCGCCAGGTCGCTGCCCTGCCCCTCCAGGAGAGCTCGGGTGGCACGGCCGAGGAGACTGGTGAGCGCCCAGTTGTGCGCGGAGACGGGTGTGTCCAGAGCGGCTGTCCAGCCGTACCCGGTACCTGCGACGGCCGTCGCCACGACCGTGGTGGCGGCGGACGCGGCCCCGGTGGCCGACAGGGCCCGGACCGGCCGGCCACCCGCCCGCAGGTGCAGGACCACCACGGCCACGAGACCCAGTGCGGCGGGCGCTTTGACCAGGGCGGCCAGGGTGACCAGGACGGCCCCGAGCACCGGGCGCCCACCGAGGGCGGCCACCAGGCCCATGCCGAGCAGGCCCAGCATGATCGCGTCGTTGTGGGCGCCGGCCACCAGGTGCAGCAGCACCAGCGGGTTGAGCGCGCCGAGCCAGAGCGCGGCGGCCGGGTCGGCGCCGCTGTGCCGGGCCAGACGGGGCAGCGCTGCCGTCATCAGCGCGACCCCGGCGAGCGCGACGCACCGCATGCCGAGCAGCCCGGCGGAGAGGGCGCCCCGGGTCAGACCGGCCAGGGCGCCGGCGACGGCGAGGAAGACCGGGCCGTACGGGGCTCCGGTGTTCCGCCACAGCGGGGCGACCTCGTCGGCGAGCGGACCGCCGAGCCGGGCCGGGCCGTGCGCGTACACGTCGAGGTGGGCGTCCACCATGGCGCCCTGCGCCAGGTAGCTGTACACGTCCCGGCTGAACAGCGGCGGCGCGACGAGCAGCGGCGCCGCCCAGAGGGCGAGGACCAGGACCAGGGCGCGCGGGCCCGGTGAATCGGCGCCGCGCACCAGGGCGCCCAGGAGTATCCAGGCCGTGGTCAGCAGCACCAGCCCGAAGTACACGCCGACCAGCCCCAGCACGGCGTGCGCCGAGGACGGGGCCAGGAGCTCTCGTGCGGGCAGCGCGCCGGCCGTCTCACCGCCGAGCGCGAGACAGGCCGTACCGGCCAGGCCCAGCACCCGGCAGTGACGGAGATCGATGGGGAACGCCTTGGGCGACACCCCGTGATGGTGTCCGTCCCGGGTGGCCGCCGGGCGACGTCACGCCTTCGGGGCGGCGGCCCTCGCGTGACCGGCGCGTGAGCGTGCGGCCGTGCCGATGAGTTCCGCGGGCCGCGGAGGTCTCCCCTCCGTCCGTCCACGCACTCGCATACGCATACGCATACACACAGACATGTCTGCCGAAGGGAGGCGATGACCGTGCCGCACAGCTCCGACTACGCCAAGGTCGAAGGCCTGGAGATGTACTACGAGATCCACGGCGCTGGCGACGGCACCCGACGCCCGCTGGTGCTGCTGCACGGCGGCGTGCTCACCGTGGGCCTGTCCTTCGCGGCCGTTCTCCCGGCGCTGGCCGCCGATCGCCGGGTCATCGCCCCGGAATTCCAGGGCCACGGCCACACCGCCGACATCGACCGGGCCATGACACCGGCGAACCTGGCCTCCGACGTGCTGGCGCTGCTCGACGGGCTCGGCGTCGAGCAGGCCGACGTGCTGGGGTTCAGCCTGGGCGGGGCGACCGCGCTGCACCTGGCCCTGGAACACCCCGGGCGCGTCGGACGGCTGGTGCTCGCCGCCACGCAGTACACCCAGGAGGGCTACCACGAGGAGATCCGCTCCGCCGACCAGAGCTCACCGCGGCTCCCCGGCCGGGCCGACTTCCAGGAGATGACCGACGCGTACACGGCCGTCGCCCCGCATCCGGAGCGCTTCCAGGACCTCGTCGCCAAGTGCACCGCGGCGGCGCACGCCCCGCTGCCCTGGTCGCCCGACGACCTCCGCGGACTGCGGGCGGCCACTCTGCTGGTGATCGGCGACACGGACTTCGTACGCATCGAGCACGCGGCCGAGATGCAGCGGCTGATCCCCCGGGCGGAGTTGGCGGTCCTCCCCGCCACCACCCACATGGCGCTGATGCGGCGCACGAGTCTGCTGGTTCCGCTGCTGACCGAGTTCCTCGGCCGGCCGGAGTGAGCCGGCTCAGAACACCGACAGGCCGGTCAGGGTCGTGAAGCGGTCCAGGGCGGCCACTCCCGCCACCGAGTTGCCTCGTTCGTCCAGGCCGGGACTCCATACGCAGAGCGTGCAGCGGCCCGGTACGACGGCGACGATGCCGCCGCCCACGCCGCTCTTGCCGGGCAGCCCGACCCGGTAGGCGAACTCGCCGGCCGCGTCGTAGGTACCGCAGGTCAGCATCACCGCGTTGACCTGCTTGGCCTGGCTGCGGGTGAGCAGCCGGGTGCCGTCGGCGCGGACGCCGTGCCGGGCGAGGAAGCCGGTGGCCAGGGCCAGGTCGGCGCAGGAGGCGGTGAGGGAGCACTGCCGGAAGTACTGGTCGAGCAGGACCGGCACGGCGTTGTCGATGTTGCCGTAGGAGGCCATGAAGTGGGCGAGGGCGGCGTTGCGGTCGCCGTGCATGGACTCGGAGGCGGCGACCTCCTCGTCGAAGCCGAGCGCGGGATTGCCGCTCTCCGCGCGCAGGAAGCCGAGGAGTTCGCCTGCCGCGTCACCGGTACGGGTGTGGAGGCGGTCGGTGACGACCAGCGCGCCCGCGTTGATGAACGGGTTGCGCGGGATGCCGTTCTCGTATTCCAGCTGGACGAGGGAGTTGAAGGGGTTGCCCGAGGGTTCGCGGCCCACGTGCTCCCAGAGTTCGTCCCCTTCGCGCGCCAGGTCGAGGGCGAGGGTGAAGACCTTCGTGAGGGACTGTGTGGAGAACGGCTCCCGCCAGTCCCCCACGCCGTACACCGTGCCGTCCGGCTCCGCGACGGCCATGCCGAAGCGGCGCGGGTCGCAGGCCGCGAGCGCCGGGATGTAGTCGGCGGGGCGGCCCCGGCCCGGGGTGCGCTCCATCTCCTCGGCGATGCGTTCCAGGACCGGCTGGAAGGCGCGGGACGACGTCTTTGGCATGATCACTATTGTGCCTCCGTGCCGGTCCTGGCGCGTCGTCGCGGACGCGGGCGCCGGACCGGCGGTGCCGGACGGGAGATGTCGGACGACGACGTCAGACGAGGGGTGCTCCGCTGCCCGCCAGGACCTCGGGGCGCAGCAGGTCGGCGAGCCGATCGGCGGGCAACAGGCCCTTTTCCAGGACGAGTTCGGCGACTCCTCGGCCGGTGCGCAGGGCCTCCTTGGCGATGTCGGTGGCGGCCGTGTACCCGATGTGCGGGTTGAGGGCGGTGACCAGGCCGATGGAGTTCTCGACGCTCGCGCGCAGCGCCTCGGTGTTGGCGGTGATGCCGTCCACGCAGCGGGTCGCGAGGGTGAGACAGGCTGCGCGCAGATGGGTGACGGACTCCGACAGGGAGTGCAGGATGATCGGCTCGAAGGCGTTGAGCTGGAGCTGCCCCGCCTCGGCGGCCATGGTGATGGTGACGTCGTTGCCGATCACCTCGAAGGCGACCTGGTTGACGACCTCGGGGATCACCGGGTTGACCTTGCCCGGCATGATGGAGGAACCGGCCTGCACGGGCGGCAGGTTGATCTCGCCGAGACCGGCGCGCGGCCCCGACGACAGCAGCCGCAGGTCGTTGCAGCTCTTGGAGAGCTTCACCGCGACCCGCTTCAGCACACCGGACATCTGGACGAACGCGCCGCAGTCCTGCGTGGCCTCGACCAGGTTGGCTGCGGTGACCAGCGGCAGACCGGTGAGGTGGGCGAGGTGGCGGCGGGCGGCCTCGGCGTATCCGGCGGGGGCGTTGAGGCCGGTGCCGATGGCCGTGGCCCCCAGATTGATCTCATGGATCAACTGGACGGCCTCGTCGAGACGGTTGCGGTCCTCGTCGATCATGACGGCGTAGGCCGAGAACTCCTGACCGAGCGTCATCGGGACCGCGTCCTGCAACTGCGTACGGCCCATCTTGAGCACGTCGCGGAACTCGACGGCCTTGCGGGCGAACGAGTCCTGGAGCACCGCCATCGCCCTGAGCAGTCCGCGTACCGCGAAGACCGTCGCTATCTTGACGGCGGTCGGATAGACGTCGTTGGTCGACTGGCCGAGGTTGACGTCCTCGTTGGGATGCAGGAACCGGTACTCCCCCTTCGCGCGGCCCAGCAGCTCCAGCGCCCGGTTGGCGATCACCTCGTTGGCGTTCATGTTGGTCGAGGTGCCCGCGCCGCCCTGGACGACGTCGACGACGAACTGGTCGTGCAGCTTTCCCGCGCGGATCTCACGGCAGGCGGCGACGATCGCGGCCGCCTTCTCGGGCGCCAGCAGACCGAGTTCCTCGTTGGCGAGGGCGGCGGCCTCCTTCACGGCGGCCAGGGCGTCGATGAGGTGGGGGTAGGCGGAGATCGGTGTCCCGGTGATGGGGAAGTTCTCCGTCGCGCGCAGGGTGTGCACACCCCAGTAGGCGTCGGCGGGAACGTCCCGGTCCCCGAGCAGATCGTGTTCGCTGCGGGTGACGGCGGCGGTCATGAGGGTGCGGCCTCTTTCTGGGGAACGGGGTGCGGGCGGTGGTGGAGGAGGAGCGGCCGGCTCGGGCGGTACGGGGTGACGTCCGCCCGAGCCGGTCGGGTGCCGGCCCGGTGGTGACCGGGGCGGCGGTTCAGGGGCCGGCCGCTCGCCCGACGGGCCGTGCCGGACCCGGCACGGCGGTCGTGGCGGCCTCTCGCCACGACCCGGGCGCGGCTTGCCCGGCCGGTGCGGCGGGGCGGCCGCCCGAGCGGTACGGCGCCGGCGGCGGCCGGACCGTCAGGCGCAGGCCCGTACGGTGACCGGGTCGAGCGCGCGGGCCGGGCGGACGCAGCCGACCGGTTCACCACCGCCGAGGAGGGCTTCGCCCGCGAACTCCGTGAGGAGGGCGGGGTCGACGCCGGCCCGGACGAGGGCGGCCGCGGTGACCGGGACGCGGGCGCGGTTCGCTCCGTCGGAGATCTTGACGGCCACGGCCCGGCCGTCCGGGAGCGCGGCCACCTCGACGCCCTCGAAGCCGTCCTTGGCGAGCAGACCGGGGACGGCCCGCATCAGGGCGGCCACATCGCGGCCGGAGCCGGAGGCCATCTCGGGGTGCTCGCGCATCGCGTCGGCGACCCGGGCCTCCGGCGTGCCGGGCTCGGAGGCGGTGACGCGGGCGGCGGCCCGGGCGAGGCCGTGCAGCGAGACGGAGAACAGGGGGGCGCCGCACCCGTCGACGGTGACCCGGGCGATCCGCTGCCCGGTGAGGTCCTCGACGATCTCGGCGATCGCCTGCTGGAGCGGGTGCGCCGGGTCGAGGTAGTCGTCGAGGGACCAGCCGTTGAGCTTGCAGGTGTACAGCATGGCCGCGTGCTTGCCGGAGCAGTTCTGGGCCAGTCGGTCGGGCGCGCGGCCCTCGCGTATCCACGCGTCGCGGACCGCCGGGTCGTACGGCAGGTCCGTGACGTTGCGCAGGTCGTCCTCCGAGACGCCCGCCAGCTCGAGGATCCGCCGGGTCCCGGCGAGGTGGCGTTCCTCGCCGGAGTGGCTGGCGGCGGCGAGCGAGAGCAGCTCGCCGTCGAGCGGCAGTCCGGCCCGGACCATGGCGACGGCCTGCACGGGCTTGACCGCCGAGCGCGGGTAGAAGGCGGCCTCGACGTCACCGAGCTGGAGTTCGATGTCGCCGCCCGCGCCGAGGACGACGACGGAGCCGTAGTGGATGCCCTCGGTCACGCCGCCGCGGACGAGGTGGGCGACGGGTGCGTGGAGGGGTTCGCGGATCGCGGGGGCGTCGGCGAGGGAACTGCTGTACATCACTGCCTGCATCGGTGGTGGGCGGTCGGCGGCCGGCCGCGGGGTCACGCGTCGGCCTTGGAGGAGGTGCGGGCGAGGTTGCGGCGGATGGCGTACCACCCGGCGACCAGCGCCGCGACGATCAGCGGCAGACACAGCACGGTGGTGCGTCCGGCGCCGCCGTCGGCGTACATGAGGACCAGGACCGACACGAGGAAGAACAGCGTCACGAGTTCGGTCCAGGGGGAGCCCGGCAGCCGGTAGTCCGGGCGGGTCAGCTCGCCCTTCTGGGTCTTCTGCCAGAAGAGGAGGTGACAGACCATGATCATGCCCCAGGTGGAGAGGATGCCGATCGCCGCGAAGTTCAGGACGATCTCGAAGGCGTCCGCCGGGACCACGAAGTTCAGCCCCACGCCCAGGACGCAGATACCGCTGGTGAGCAGGATGCCGCCGTACGGGACCTGGCTGCGGCTCATGACCGAGGTGAACTTCGGGGCGGAGCCGGACATCGCCATGGAGCGCAGGATGCGGCCGGTGGAGTACAGCCCGGAGTTGAGCGAGGACATGGCCGCGGTGAGGACGACGAGGTTCATCACGCCGCCCGCCGCCGGGATGCCGATGTTGGAGAGGACCGTCACGAAGGGGCTCTCGCCGGCCGTGTACTTGTTCCAGGGCAGCAGCATGGACAGCAGGACCACGGAGCCGACGTAGAACACGCCCACCCGCCACATGATCGAGTTGATCGCCTTCGGCATGATCTTCTCGGGGTTCTCGGTCTCGCCGGCGGCGACGCCGACCAGCTCGACGGAGGCGTAGGCGAAGACGACGCCCTGGATGATCAGCAGCATGGGCAGCAGGCCGCTCGGGAAGATGCCGCCGTTGTCGGTGATGAGGGACGGGCCGGGGGTGGCGCCGTCCACCGGGTGCTGGGTGACCAGCAGGAAGATGCCGATGCACATGAAGATCACCAGCGCGCTGACCTTGACGATGGCGAACCAGAACTCCAGTTCGCCGAAGATCTTCACCGAGATGAGGTTCACGGTGAGGACCACGGCCAGCGCGATGAGCGCGATCACCCACTGGGGTATGTCGGAGAACATGCCCCAGTAGTGGGTGTAGGTGGCCACCGCGGTGATGTCGGCGATGCCGGTGGTGGCCCAGTTCAGGAAGTACATCCAGCCTGCCGTGTACGCGCCCTTCTCGCCCATGAACTCGCGGGCGTAGGACACGAAGGCGCCCGAGGAGGGGCGGTACAGGACGAGTTCGCCGAGGGCGCGCACCACGAGGAAGGCGAAGACTCCGCAGACCGCGTAGGCGATGAAGAGGGACGGTCCGGCGTCGGCGAGCCGGCCGCCGGCGCCGAGGAAGAGCCCGGTGCCGATGGCGCCGCCGATGGCGATCATGTTGACGTGGCGGGACTTCAGCGACTTGCTGTAGCCCTCGTCGCCGGCGTCGACGTGACGGGTCGAGGGGCGCGTCTCGTCTTTGAGGTGCTGGTCGCTCACGCCGCGGGTCCGCCTTCCAGGGGGGTGTCCGTGCGCGGGGCGCGCACGATGTCGGTGAGGGTCGTCTCGACGCGGTCCAGGTGGTGGCTCATGGCTGCCACCGCGTCGGGCTCCGAACCGTCGACGAGTGCCTCGACGATCGCCCGGTGCTCGCGGTTGGACTGCTCGCGCCGTCCGCCCAGTTCGTTGAGGAAGGCCGACTGACGCGCCAGTGCGTCCCGGATCTCCTCGATGACCCGGCGGAACACCGGGTTCTGGGCGGCCTCGGCCACGGCCAGGTGGAACAGGGTGTCCATCGCGACCCACGCGGTGGTGTCCGTCTCCCGCTCCATGCGGTCGAGCAGGTGGGCCAGGTGGTCCAGGTTCTCCGGGGTGCGGCGCAGGGCCGCGTACCCGGCGACCGGGATCTCGACGTGCCGGCGTACCTCGAGCAGGTCGCTGGCCGCGTAGTCGCCGAAGGTGGGGTCTTCGACGGTGTTCGCGATCACAAAGGTTCCTTTGCCCGTCTTGGCGACGGTCAGGCCCATCGTCTGGAGGGCGCGCAGCGCCTCCCGCAGGACGGGCCGGGAGACCTCGAGGGTGCGGCAGAGCTCCGCCTCGGAGGGGAGCTTGTCGCCGATGGCGTACCGGCCGCGTTCGATGGCGCCGCGGAGGTGGGTGAGTACCGCTTCCATGGCGCTGACGCGCCGCGGCCCCGCACCACCTGTCTGGCTGTCTGACAGGTTCACGGAAGTGATACTCCGGGTGTCCGGCCACCGCTGTCAAGACACACCCTGAAACAAGAAATTCAGGGGGCGGGAAGTCTGAAAGGCGACTTCCCGCCCCCTGAGGGGTCCTGCCGGCCGTGTCGCCGGGGTGGTCAGCTGTCGAGGACTCCGGTCGCGAGCAGCCCGAACAGCGCCAGGCCGACGACGATCCGGTAGATGACGAACGCGTTGAAGGAGTGCTTGGCCACGAACTTCAGCAGCCAGGCGATAGAGGCGTAGGCGACGACGAAGGACACGGCGGTGCCGACCACCAGGGGCGCCGCGCCCGCCCCCGTGCCCAGGGCGTCCTTCAGCTCGTAGATCCCCGCACCGGTCAGGGCGGGGATCCCCAGGAAGAACGACAGCCGGGTGGCCGCCACCCGGTCCAGGTCGAGGATGAGCGCGGTCGACATGGTGGCGCCGGAGCGGGAGAAGCCGGGGAAGAGCAGCGCGAGGATCTGGGAGCTGCCGACCAGCATCGCGTCCTTGAACGAGGTGTCGCCCTCACCGCGCTTGTGCCGGCCCATCTGGTCGGCCGCCCACATCACGCCGCTGCCCGCGATCAGCGAGCCCGCGACCACCCACAGCGAGGCCAGCGGTCCCTCGATGAGCGGTTTCGCGGCGAGGCCGACGATCACGATGGGGATGGTCGCGTAGATCACCCACCAGGCGAACTTGTAGTCGTGGGAGTGACGCTCCTCACGGCTGCGCAGCCCCCGGAACCAGGCCGAGACGATCCGCACGATGTCCTTGCGGAAGTACACCAGCACCGCGGCGATCGCCCCCACCTGGATGACGGCGGAGAACCCGACGACCGCGTCGTCGTCGACCGGGATGCTCATCAGGCCCTCTGTGATCTTCAGATGGCCGGTGGAGGAGACGGGGAGGAACTCGGTCACTCCCTCGACGGCTCCGAGGACGACGGCTTGGCCGACGGAGATGGCGCTCATGGAATCCAGTTCTGAGAAGACGAATGTGTCGACGGCGTCGTGTACGCGCCGGTGTCGTACGAAGTCCTACCAGGCGCGGAGCCGGGCCGGAACGCACACAGTCCTACCAGGCGCGGAGCCGGGCCGGAACGCACACAGTCCTACCAGGCGCGGATGACCGGCTACGCCCCCGCCCAGTGGCCCATCGCCACACCGGCGGAGGCGGCTGCGAGACCCACCACCACGCTCGCCACGGCGTTGGCCGCGGCGTAGAGGCCCGCGCCGGTCTCGGTCAGCCGCAGGGTCTCGTAGGAGAACGTCGAGTACGTCGTCAGCGCGCCGCAGAGGCCCGTCCCCAGGAACAACCGCAGGTCGGGCCCGACCGCGGCGGCGCCGGTCAGGGTGCCCAGGATCAGACAGCCGGCGACGTTGACGGCGAAGGTGCCCCAGGGGAAGAGCGAGTCGTGCCGGGACTGCACCGCGCGGTCGGTCAGATAGCGGAGGGGGGCGCCGATCATGCCGCCGGCGACGACCACCAGCCAGTTCACAACTACTTCTTACCCTTCATGTCCGGATCGTCCTGCCTCTTGGCCTCGTTCGCGGCCCCGGTCCCCGGCCGGTCGGCGCCGCGGCCGACGTACCGGATGACCTCGCAGGGGTCGAGGATCACCATGCCCTCGGTGACCAGTTCGTCGAGCTCGGGCAGGAAGGCCCGCACCCGCTCCTCGGTGTCCACGACGACGATGGCGACCGGCAGGTCCTCGCTGAGGGAGAGCAGCCGGGAGGTGTGGATCAGGGAGGAGGCGCCGAAGCCCTCGATGCCCCGGAAGACGCTGGCGCCCGCGAGACCGGCCGCGTGGGCGCGGTGCACGATCTCCGAGTAGAGGGGTTTGCGGCGCCAGGTGTCGTTCTCGCCCACGAAGACGGTCAGCCGCAGGGCACTGCCGGTCAGTCTTGTCATCGCTGCCTCCGTCGGAGAACGCGGCGGGTCGCGGTGGCCGCCGACCACACCGCCAGGAGCGCCGCGCACAGCGTCGCGGCGAGATAGCCCAGGGCGGTGCCGGGGCGTCCCTCGCCGAACAGCTGCCGGATGTCGACGGCGTACGTCGAGAAGGTGGTGAAGCCGCCCAGCACCCCGGTGCCGAAGAAGGGGCGCACGAGCCGGTGGACGCTCACCGCCTCGCTGATCAGCACCAGGAAGACCCCGATGACCGCACAGCCCACGACGTTCACCCAGAACGTCGTCCAGGGGAATCCGCCGGGCTGGGCGGGCCACCACAGCGAGGCCGCGTAGCGGGCGGTGGCTCCGATACCGCCGCCGGCGGCCACGACGGCGACCACCGGGAGCTGACCCGTGCCGGTGCTGCCGCGGGCGGCGCCGGTGCGCAGGCTCTCGGCCTCCGGAGCTGTCATGTGGTACGTCTCCTGCCCGGGCCGGGAGCACCCCGTCTCCTCGAGGTGATCACCGACCGGGCACCAGCGTAACGCCGTCTCACTTGGTCGGGGGCGCCTCGCAGACCGCGATGCCCCGCTCCCAGAGGCTGCCCAGGACCAGCCGGCCGCCGGTCTCGCAGACGCTGGTGACCATGCGGAACCTCGAGCGGTGGTGGGTGAGGTGGTGGACGATCCGGCCGTCGTCGTCGACCGCGAGGACTCCCGCGGTGCCCGAGGGGCGGAACGGCGCGCGCCGGGCCAGGGAGGCGGCGCGGCGGCGTACGGCGGGGCCGGCGCGGTGCAGGAGGTCGAGCGGAGGAACGCGCGGGCCGGCCAGCGCCACCCAGAGGGGGCCGTCGGGCGCACCGCGCCACAGGTTGTCCGGGAACCCCGGCAGGTGCTCCACGAGGGGCTCGGCCTGTCCGGCCCGGGGGCCGGTGAGCTGGAACCGGGTGAGGCGGCGGGCGCCGGTCTCGGCGACGATCAGGAAGGAGTCGTCGCGGCCGCGCGCCAGGCCGTTGGCGAACTGGAGCCCTTCCAGGACGACTTCGGCCTCGCGGGCGCCGGGGGCGAGCCGCAGCAGGCGTCCGGTGCCGGTGTGTTCGACGAGGTCGCCGATCCAGTCCCGCAACGGGTGGACCTGGCTGGAGACGGTGAAGTAGACGGTGCCGTCGGGCAGGGCCACGACGTTGCTGCAGAAGCGCAGCCGCTCCCCCGCCGCCGACTCGGTCAGGACGCGGACGTTTCCGGGGCCGGCGTCGGGATCGAGGCGCAGCAGTGCGCCGTCCGCGCAGCACACCAACAGGTCGCCGTCCGGCAGGAGTTCGAGGCCCAGCGGGCGGCCGCCGATCTCGGCGACGTGCTCGACGCGAGCCGCGGGCGGGTCGTCGAGACCGTCGATCCGCAGGATCCGCCCGTCCGACACCCCGGTCAGTACCCGCCCTCTGGGGTCGGCGACGACGTCTTCGGGGCCGTGCCCGGGCAGGGTGAGGTACCTGAGGGGGACGAGAGGCGTCCGACGGTCCATAGGGGCCCGCCCTTCCTTCGACAGGCGGCCATCCTCGCAGGCGAGCCCGGGGCCGGCGGGCGGGGGGCGTGGGCTTTGCCGGGGTTTTCCGCGGGGCGGACCCTTCGCCCCTGCCGTCCCTCGCGACGCCCCCTACCAGCCCTTTTCGAACATCCGCGCCACTTCGGCGATGCGCATCTCGTCGCGCCGGTAGTAGGTGCGGCGCCCGATCCTCTCGGCGCGCAGCAGGCCGATGCCGGCGAGCAGGGTGAGGTGGGTGTTCGCCACCCGGCGGTGCACGCCGAGCTTCGCCGCGACGGCGTCCGCCGTGACGCCGTCCTCGGCGGGGTCGCCGTGCCGTTGCTGCGGGAAGTGCCGGGCCGGTTCCTTCAGCCACTCCAGGATGTCCAGTCGCCTCTCGCTCACGGGAGTCGTCAGCATCGTCGTCCCCTCTGTCCCGTCGGTCGGGGCTCCCTCGCACCGTCTCCCCACTCTTCCGCAGTCGGGGCCGCCCTGTCCCGAACTCCGTGGGCCTTGGCCGGGATCCAACACCCGTTGTGTGCAAGGCTGTTCGGTCGATCGGCCGGGAGAGGGGCCGGGAGGGGGGAGGGGCCCGGACGCGTGCTGCGGCCGGGCCCCGGCTGCGGGAGACGGTGGATCAGTGGTGGATCAGCGGTGGCTGAACCACGACATGGAGGACAGGGCCCGGTCGTCGTAGCCGAACAGGGCCTGGTTCTCCCAGCCGTTGCCGGACGCGGCGTCGGTCGGGTCCCAGCCGTTGCCGGTGACGGCGGTCCAGGTGGACTCCCAGTAGAAGACGCCGAGCCCGCGGCCGTTCGGGACGGCCTCGACGATGCTCGCCACGTCCTTCATCCACCGGGTCTGTCCGCTGACGGATGCCGGGTAGCCGGACACCAGCTCGCTCGGGAGGTCGATGATGTTCTCGTGCGCGTCCTCGCTGTCCAGCCGGAAGGGGTACGCCGTCTCGGCGACGTAGACCGGCTTGGCGTAGCGGGAGGCGGCGTCGTCGAGGGTGGTCTGGAAGTCGCCGAGGGTGCCGTGCCAGTACCCGTAGTAGGACAGGCCGATGACGTCGAACTTCACCCCGTTCGAGACCGCGTTGTCGAACCACCAGCGGGTGCCGGAGAGGTCGCCGCCCTTGGCCAGGTGCAGCGCCACGGCCGTGCCGGAGTCGACCGCCTTGACCGCGGCGTAGCCGGAGTTGAGCAGTCCGGCCAGTTGCGGCCAGTTGTCGGTGGAGCCCGCGGACCACAGCATGCCGCCGTTGATCTCGTTGCCGACCTGCACCATGTCCGCGGTGGTGCCCTGGGACTTCAGGGCGCTGAGGACGTCGTAGGTGTGGTTGTAGACGTCCGTCCTCAACTGGCTGTAGGAGTGTCCGACCCAGGCGGAGGGCACGGTCTGGGCGCCCGGGTCGGCCCAGATGTCCGAGTAGTGGAAGTCCACCAGGAGCTTCATGCCCTGCGCCTTGACGCGCTTGGCCGCCGCCAGGACCCGCGCCTTGTTGTTGTAGCCGTCGGCGGGGTTCACCCAGACCTTCAGCCGCGCGTAGTTCTGTCCGGCGCTCCGGAGAACTGCGAGTGCGTCCTGGGCGGTGCCGGAGCTGTTCCGGTAGACGCCGCCGAGGGCTTCGCTCTTGACGAGCGACGAGACGTCCGAGCCCTTGACGCTCAGGCCGGAGGAGCCCGGGGCGAAGGTCAGGTCGTCGACGTTGATCCAGTTCCCGGCGTTGGCGTCGGAGTTGACGCTGATGGTGCACTGGTTGTTCGTCACCGCGACGGAGGTGACGACGCGGATCCAGCCGGCGGCCGAGACCGGGATGTCGGTGCGCTGCTCGGCGCTGCCGCAGTTCTTCAGCGCGAGGTACGCGGAGTTCTGGCCGCCCCCGGAGCGCACCCAGGCGGTGAGCTTGTAGGTGCCGTTGGTGAGGCCGGACAGGTACTGGTACGTCTCGACCTTGTAGGCGGTGGCCGAGTAGTGCGAGAGGCGGTAACTGCCGCCGTGGCCACCGGACTCGGTGAAGGAGGCGGAGTTCTGCCCGGCGGCCGAGTACGTCGACCAGCCGGCCGGGGTCGCGGTGCCGGCCGCGCCGGTCTCGAAGCCGCCGTTGGTGAGGGTGCCGGCCGCCTGCGCGGTCTGCGCGGGCAGGGCGGTGAGGGCGAGCCCGGCGGTGAGCGGCAGCAGCAGGGCTCTGAGGGTGCGTCTGGGATGGAACATCGTCGTCCGTCGTCCCTTCGACGTGATGGGGTGGGGTTCCCTCGTGGGGTGAAGGGCCCCCTCCGCCCGCGGCTCGAGGCTCCACGGGCGAAGGGGGAGTCGGCTCAGCCGTCGAGTCGTACGACCCGGACGGCCCCCGCCGGGACCGCGAGGCGGCCGGCGGCGCGTTCGCCCGTCAGCAGTTCGGTGCCGGAGGTCTCCAGCGGCACCTTGGCGTCGGCGGCGGTGTGGTTGATCGCGAAGAGGTAGCTGCCCGTCCCGCCCGAGCGGCGTACGACCTCGACGTCGTGGGGCAGCTCCGCGCGCGGGACGATCGCCGCGTCCTCGGCGGCCAGGCCGAGCAGGGCGTCCAGACCCTCGGCGCCGAGGCGGGTGGAGACGTACCAGGCGGTGCCCTCGCCGAGCCGGTGGCGGGTGACGGCGGGCCGGCCCTCGGTGAGTCCTTCGGCGTACGTCCAGACGGTCTCGGCGCCGCGCGGCACCACGAACTCCGTCCACACGTCGCCGGTGAGTGCGCAGCCGTCGGGGCCTGTGACGCGCACGTTCTCGCCCGGGAGCAGCGGCGAGAACTCCTCGACGGTCAGGCCGAGGACGTCGCGCAGCGCGCCGGGAAAGGCGCCCTCGTGGACGGCGTCGTGCTCGTCGACGATGCCGGAGAAGTACGACACGACGAGGGTGCCGCCGCTCGCGACGTACTCCCTGAGGTTGTTGCCGGCCGCTTCCGTCATCAGGTACAGGGCGGGCACCACGACCAGCGGGTACGCGGACAGGTCGGCCTCGGGGTGGGCGAAGTCGACGGTGAGGTGGCGGTCGTAGAGGGCTTCGTAGAAGGCGTCGGCGCGCTCGCGCGGGTCGGCGTCCTCGCTGGGCCGCCAGGCGAGGTTCTGCGCCCACCAGGAATGCCAGTCCCACAGGACCGCGACATCGGCCTCGGTGCGGGTGCCGCGGATCGTGCCGAGCGAGTCGAGGCTCGCGCCGAGCTCGACGACCTCGTTCCACACACGGGTGTCGGTACCGCCGTGCGGGACCATCGCAGAGTGGAACTTCTCGGCGCCGCGCCGGGACTGCCGCCACTGGAAGAACATGGCGCCCTCGGAACCGCGGGCCACATGACCGAGGGAGTTGCGGGCCATCTGGCCGGGGGCCTTCGCGGGGTTGCGCGGCTGCCAGTTGACGCCCGAGGTGGAGTGCTCCAGCAGGATCCAGGGGGCGCCGCCGGCGACGGAACGGGTGAGGTCGGCGGCCATCGCGAGGTTGACGTGGGTGCGGCGGCCGTCGGTGATCAGATAGTGGTCGTTGGTGACGATGTCGACCTCGCGGCCCCAGGCCCAGTAGTCGACCGAGTCGCACTGGCTGAGGGCGGTCATGAAGTTGGTCGTCACCGGGACGCCGGGCGCGAGCCGGTGCAGGATGTCCCGCTCCGCACGGAAGTTCTCGCGCATGGTGGCGTCGGCGAACCGCTTGTAGTCCAGGGCCTGCCCCGGGTTGCCGACGGTCGGCGTGGCCCGCGGCGGGTTGACGTCCTCGAAGCCGGCGTAGCGCTGGCCCCAGAAGGCGGTGCCCCAGGCTTCGTTGACGGCGTCGACCGTGCCGTACGTCGTCTCCAGCCAGCGGCGGAAGTGGGCGGCGCAGGAGTCGCAGTAGCAGGCGGAGACGGGGACGCCGTACTCGTTGTGCACGTGCCACATCGCCAGCGCCGGGTGGTCGCCGTAGCGCTCGGCGAGGCGCGTGGTGATGTTCGCGGCGGCCGCGCGGTAGTCCGCGTTGCTGTGGCATATCGCGGCGCGGGAGCCGAACTCGTAGCGCACGCCCTCGGCGGTCACGGGCAGCGCGTCGGGGTGCTCGCGGTAGAACCAGACCGGTGGCGCCACGGTGGGCGTGCCCAGGTCGACGCGGATGCCGTTGTCGTGCAGCAGGCCGATGACGCGGTCCAGCCAGCCGAAGTCGTACGTGCCGGGTGAGGGCTCCAGCAGGGCCCAGGAGAAGATCCCGACGCTCACCATGGTGACGCCGGCCTCCCGCATCAGCCGGACGTCGTCCTGCCAGACGCTTTCCGGCCACTGCTCGGGGTTGTAGTCCCCACCGAAGGCGAGCCTGGTGAGGCCCCTGGGGCTGGTCTCCGGCATTGGATCTCTCCCGTTTTGGCGATCATTTGGGAACGTGCACACACAACGATGCCGCTCGGAGCCCAACATAACCGCACAGCAACAACCATTGACAAGTGTCCGGGATGTTTCTCTACTGTGAACGCTCACAGACAGCAGGACGGGCTCTCGCCACGGGCGGGGGCTCGGCTCATGTGATCGCATGGCAGGTTTTCGCACCGGGCGAAAACCCAGGTCAGGGGAGAGATCCATGCCCAACACGAAGCGCCGGCGGCTCTTTGTCAGAGGTGCAGCTTCCACCATCGCCGTCGCCCTCGGCGCCACCGCACTCGCCGCCTGCGGGTCGTCCGACGACGACAGCGACGCCGAGTCCGGTCCGGTCTCGCTCACGTACTGGACGTGGACACCGGGCATGGACAAGGTCGTGGACCTGTGGAACAAGGGCCAGGGCAAGAAGGACCGGATCACGGTCACGGTGAAGAAGCAGGCGTCCGGCGACACGCTGGTCACCAAGATCCTCACCGCGCACAAGGCCGGCAAGGCCCCCGACCTGGTCCAGGCCGAGTACCAGGCCCTGCCGACGCTGGTCAGCAATGACGCGCTGGCCGACATAGCGAAGAACGTCGGCGACGCGAAGGCCAAGTTCGCCGACGGCGTCTGGCAGCAGACGACGCTGGGCACGGACGCCGTCTACGCCGTGCCGCAGGACATCGGCCCGATGATGTTCTACTACCGCGCGGACCTCTTCAAGAAGTACGGCCTGACGGTCCCTGCGACCTGGGAGCAGTTCGCGCAGACCGCCCGCGCACTGAAGAAGAAGGCCCCCGGCACGGACCTGACCACCTTCTCCGCCAACGACTCCGGCCTCTTCGCGGGCCTCGCCCAGCAGGCCGGCGCCAAGTGGTGGACCACCTCGGGCGACAAGTGGAACGTCGGCATCGCCGACGCGGCCACCAAGAAGGTCGCCGGCTTCTGGGGCGGCCTCGTCAAGGAGGGCGCCATCGACAACCAGCCGATGTACACGCCCGCCTGGAACAAGGCGCTGAACACCGGCAAGCAGATCGCCTGGGTCTCCGCCGTGTGGGCCCCGGGCACGTTGACCACCGCCGCGCCCGACACCAAGGGCAAGTGGGCCATGGCCCCGCTCCCCCAGTGGTCGGACAGCGAGAACGTCACCGGCAGCTGGGGCGGATCCTCCACGGCCGTGACGACGGACTCCGCGCACAAGGCGGCCGCCGCGAAGTTCGCCGCCTGGCTCAACACCGACGGCGACGCCCTCACCGCGCTGGCCAAGGAGGGCGGCATCTACCCGGCCTCCACGTCCGCCCAGCTCAGCGGCGCCTTCACCACCCCGCCGGACTACTTCTCGAACCAGGCGGACTTCTACACCACCGCAGCCAAGATCGCGAAGACCACGGCGCCGTCCGCCTGGGGCCCGAACGTGAACGTCGCCTACACGACCTTCAAGGACGCGTTCGGCGCCGCCGCGAAGGACAAGTCGGACTTCTCCGCCGCCCTGGACAAGGTGCAGGCGGACACCGTCGCCGATATGAAGAAGCAGGGCTTCGAGGTCTCCGAGTGACAGTCGCACGCCGGAGGTCGTACGGGGTCAAGGGCGCCCCGTACGGCTTCCTCGTCCCCGCCACGATCCTCTTCGCCCTGTTCTTCGCGCTGCCCATCGGCTACGCGGTGTGGCTCAGTTTCCGCAAGGTGCACGTCTCCGGCCTCGGCCTGGGCTCGGGTGCGCGCAGCGAGGTCTGGGCCGGCGTCGAGAACTACACCGACGCCTTCACCGACAGCGAGCTGCTCGACGGCGCGCTGCGCGTCCTCGGCTACGGCTGCATCGTCGTCCCCGTGATGCTGGGCCTGGCACTGCTGTTCGCGCTGATGCTCGACTCGGACAAGGTGCGGCTCGCCCCCTTCACCCGGCTCGCGATCTTCCTGCCGTACGCCATCCCCGGCGTGGTGGCCGCGCTGCTGTGGGGCTTCCTGTACCTGCCGGACGTCAGCCCGTTCTACTTCGTGCTGGCGAAGCTGGGCATGCCGCAGCCCGACCTGCTGGACGGGGGTCCGCTGTACCTCGCCCTGTCGAACATCGCGGTCTGGGGCGGCACGGGGTTCAACATGATCGTCATCTACACCTCGTTGCAGGCCATTCCGGCCGAGGTCTACGAGGCGGCGAAGCTGGACGGCGCCACCCCGTCGCAGATCGCCCTGCGGATCAAGATCCCGATGGTGGCGCCCTCCCTGGTGCTGACCTTCTTCTTCTCGATCATCGCCACGCTCCAGGTGTTCAACGAGCCGACCACGCTCAAGCCGCTCACCAACTCGGTCTCCACCACGTGGAGTCCGCTGATGAAGGTGTACCGGGACGCGTTCGGCACCGGTGACATCCACCAGGCGGCCGCCGAGGCCGTGATCATCGCTTTCGTCACGCTGGTGCTGTCCTTCGGCTTCCTGCGGGCCGCCAACCATCGCAACAAGCAGGAGGCAGCGCGATGAGTTCTCTCGCCGTCCGGAAGGCGCCCCCGGCAGCCGGGGCCACGAGCGCGGCGCGGAGCCGTCCGCCGTTGCGCGGCCGGATCGCACTGGCGCCGACGATCACCCTGCTGCTGGGCGCCGTCTACTGCCTGCTGCCGGTGGCGTGGGTGGTGATCGCGTCTACCAAGTCCGGCAGCGAGCTGTTCTCCACGTTCACGTTCCTGCCGGGCAGCGGCTTCACGGACAACGTCCGCGACCTCGACGCCTACCGTGACGGCATCTACTGGCAGTGGATGGCCAACTCCGCGCTGTACGCGGTGCTCGGCGCGCTGCTGTCGACGGCAGTGTCGGCGTTCAGCGGCTACGCGCTGGCGACCTACCGCTTCCGGGGTCGCGAGACGATGTTCAACGTCCTCCTCGCGGGGGTGCTGATGCCGCCGATCATCCTCGCCATCCCCCAGTACCTGCTGATGGCGAAGGCGGACCTGACGGACTCCCACTGGTCCGTGCTGCTGCCGCAGATCCTCTCGCCCTACGGCGTCTACCTCTCGCGCATCTACGCGGCCGCGGCCGTGCCGAGCGACGTGGTGGAGGCCGGCCGGATGGACGGGGCGAGCGAGTGGCGGATCTTCACCAGGATCGCGCTGCCGATGATGGTGCCCGGCATGGTGACGGTGTTCCTGTTCCAGTTCGTGGCGATCTGGAACAACTTCCTGCTGCCCTACATCATGCTCAGCGACGACGAGAAGTTCCCGCTCACGCTCGGCCTGTTCACCCTCCTCGAACAGGGCGCCAACACCCCGGCGCTCTACACCCTGGTGATCACCGGCGCGTTCCTCGCGGTGATCCCGCTCGTGGCGCTGTTCCTGGTCATTCAGCGGTTCTGGAGCCTCGATCTGCTGTCCGGAGCCGTAAAGTCGTGACCTTGACTTCGTCCCCCCGCCTGAAGGCGGGGGTTTCCAGCGGTCGCCCGCTGGGGTTCCTGCTTCACCGACGACCGCCCCGTCCGGGAGGACTCCCGTTGAGGTCTTACACCGTCTCCACAGGCAGACACCGCCAGCCCGGCGGCCAGGATGTTGTGTGCCGCGTTCACGTCGCGGTCATGCACGGCACCGCAGTGCCCGCATGTCCACTCGCGGACGTTCAGCGGCAGCTTCCCGCGGACCGTGCCGCAGGTTCCGCACAGCTTGGAGCTGGGGAAGAAGCGGTCGATCACGACGAGTTCGCGCCCGTACCAGGCACACTTGTACTCCAGCATGAAGCGCAGGTCCGTCCAGGCCGCATCCGAGATGGCGCGCGCGAGCTTGCCGTTCTTCAGCAGGTTGCGGACGGTGAGGTCCTCGATCACGACCGTTTGGTTCTCACGGACGAGACGAGTCGACAGCTTGTGCAGGAAGTCGCGGCGCCGGTCGGCGATCCGCGCGTGGACCTTGGCGACGCGACGCCGGGCTTTCTCCCGGTTCGCCGAGCCCTTCGCCTTGCGCGACAGCTCACGCTGCGCCTTGGCGAGACGGGCGCGGTCACGGCGCTCGTGCTTGGGGTTGGCGATCTTCTCCCCGGTGGACAGGGTCACCAGGGAGGTGATCCCGGCGTCCAGGCCGACCGCCGCCGTCGTGGCGGGGGCCGGGGCGATGCTGTCCTCGCACAGCAGGGACACGAACCAGCGTCCCGCCGCGTCGCGGGACACGGTCGCCGTGGTCGGCTCCGCACCCTCGGGCAGGCGGCGCGACCAGCGGATGTCCAGGGGCTCCGCCATCTTGGCGAGCGTGAGCTGTCCGTCGCGCCAGGTGAAGGCGCTGCGGGTGTACTCGGCCGACGACCGGGACTTCTTCCGCGACTTGTAGCGCGGATACTTCGCGCGCCTGGCGAAGAAGCTGGCGAACGCCGTCTGAAGATGGCGCAGCGCCTGCTGGAGCGGAACCGAGGACACCTCGGTCAGGAAGGCCAGTTGTTCGGTCTTCTTCCACTGGGTGAGCGCGGCGGAGGACTGCACGTAGGAGACGCGGCGCTGCTCGCCGTACCAGGCCCGGGTGCGCTCTTCCAGCGCCTTGTTGTACACGAGGCGGACGCAGCCGAACGTACGCGACAGCTCAGCCGCCTGCTCGTCCGTGGGGTAGAAGCGGTACCTGAACGCCCGCTTGACCTGCTCCGCCATACCTCACACTCCATCAGCTCCCCTGTGAGTGACGGATGTCGGCCGGTGGGCGGTGGACGCCGGTCCGCCCTGGCTTCGTCTCCTCCCCGGCCTGAAGGCCGGGGTATCCACGAAAGAGGGCCCCAATGAACAAGGGTGCGGGGGCCCGGCGCAGACCGCCGACCATCCACGACGTGGCGCGGGAGGCAGGGGTCTCCCGGGGCACCGTCTCGCGCGTGCTCAACGGGGGCCACTACGTCAGCCCTGCCGCGGCCGAGGCCGTCGACGCCGCCATCCGCCGGACGGGCTACGTCGTGAACCGGCACGCCCGTTCCCTGATCACCGGGCGTTCCGACTCGGTGGGCTTCCTGCTGACGGAGCCTCAGGAACGGTTTTTCGAGGACCCCAACTTCAATGTCCTGCTGCGCGGCTGCACGCAGGCACTGGCCGGGCACGACATCCCCCTGCTGCTGATGCTGGCCGGCACCGAGGACGAGCGGCGGCGCATCACCCGGTACATCACCGCCGGGCACGTCGACGGGGTGCTGCTGGTCTCCAGCCACTCCGGGGACCCCATCGCCACGGAGCTGCGCGAGGCGGGCGTCCCGCTGGTCGCGTGCGGCAAGCCGATCGGGCTCGGGTCCAAGGTGAGTTACGTGGCCGCTGACGACCGGGACGGCGCCCGCGACATGGTGCGTCATCTGCTGGCGCAGGGCCGTCGGCGGGTCGGTGTGGTCACCGGTCCGCTGGACACCCCCGGCGGCGTGGAGCGGCTCGCCGGCTACCGCGAGGTGCTCGCGGAGGCGGGCGTCGACCACGACGAGCGGCTCGTCGTCTCCGGTGACTACAGCCGGGCCAGCGGCGAGGCGGGCGCCGAGCGGCTGCTGGCGCAGGCGCCGGACCTCGACGCGGTGTTCGTCGCGTCCGACCTGATGGCGCAGGGCGTGCTGACCGCGCTGCACCGGGCGGGCAGGCGGGTGCCGCAGGACGTCGCGGTCGGCGGTTTCGACGACTCCCCGGCGGCGACCGCGGTCAGCCCCTCCCTCACCACCATCCGTCAGCCCTGGGACCGGATCAGCAACGAGATGGTCCGGGTGCTGCTCGCCCAGATCGGGGGCGAGGACCCGGCGGCGGTGATCCTGCCGACGGAGCTGGTGAAGCGGGAGTCGACGTAGCCGGAGCGGACGCGGCCGGAGCGGACGGGAGTGTCTGTCTCGGGTGGGCGGTGAGCGGCGGGACGTGGGCAGGGACGAGGTACCGGGGACGGCGCCCTGGGGGACGGCGCTCCGGGGACGGCATTCGGGGGACGGCGATCGCGGGAAGGTGAACGCGGGAGGGCGAACGCGCCGGACCGGTCAGGATCGGAGAAGCCTTCCGCGGTCGTCCCGCCTAGCGTGAGAAGTGCGGGAACACGGACACGTTCCCGCGCACCGCACCTCACCGAGGAGGACGCCATGGCCGCCGGCATGCAGACGATCATCTACCCCGTCAAGGACCTCGACCGGGCGAAGGCCCTGTTCAGCACGCTGCTGGAGGTCGAGCCGTACGCCGACGAGCCCTACTACGTCGGCTTCAAGGCCGCCGGGCAGGACGTCGGCCTCGACCCCAACGGACACGCCAAGGGCATGACCGGACCGGTTCCGTACTGGCATGTGACCGACCTGCGCGAGCGGCTCGCCGCGCTGGTGGCCGCGGGCGCGGAGCTGCTTCAGGACGCGCAGGACGTCGGCGGGGGCCGGCTGATCGCGTCCGTGAAGGACGCGGACGGCAACCTGGTGGGGCTGCTCCAGGATCCGGCTGCCTGAGGCGCTCCGCAACCGCTTGCACCCGCACTAGTTGCACACTCAATGAATGGCCGTTTCGGTGTTACCGTGCAGGTATGGCAGCGAAGACGGCCGAGTCGGGCCTCGAGGAGCGGTGGCGGGACATCCTGTCGGTGCACGCGCGCACGATGTGCGAGATCGATCGCGCGCTCCATCCGCACGGCCTCGGAGCGAGTGACTTCGAGGTGCTCGACATCCTCGCCTCCGAGGCGCCCCGGGCGGGCGACCAGTGCAGGGTGCAGAACCTCGTCGGGCGGGTGCACCTGAGCCAGAGCGCGCTGTCCCGCCTCATCGGCCGCCTGGAGAAGGAAGGCCTGGTGGAGCGCTCGGTCTGCATGGAGGACCGGCGCGGCGTGTGGGTCGCTCTCACCGCCAAGGGCCGCGACCTGCACGGCGCGGTACGGCCGCTCCAGCGGGCAGTGCTGGAACGGATGCTTGCCGAGACCTAGGCCGACACGCCCCCCGGCGCGCGCCGGGCGCGTGGCGCCGGGCAAAGCCCAGGCCGGGGGGAGATCCGGTGCCTCAGCGCGCGAGGAGGGTGCGGACACCTTCCGACGTCAGGGTCAGCGGATGGTCGCCGGCCGCGTCGATGGACAGGGACAGCTCGCCGGTCGGCCACTGCGCCGCGAGCGCGCCGAGAGGCACGAGCCGGTAGCGGTCGATCTCCGGCAGCAGTTCCGCCATCTCCGGTTCGGAGGTGAACACCGGCACCACGGGTGCGCCCCCGGGCTGCTCGAGGACCGGCAGCGCGACCGTGGCCGGATTGGTGACGTCCTCGTCGCTGGCGTCGTCGGGCACGGGCACGAGCACGTCGCAGTGAGCGAGCGTGTCCAGTGCCGCGAGGTCCTCGGTGTCCCGGGCCAGCGCGTCCAGCGCCAGCGCGGCGGGGTTGTCGTTGCGGTCGTGTGCGGGTGTCTCCATGACGAACTCCCTCGTAGCGGCGGTCCGGCCTCGCGTACCCGACCAGGGAGGGATCAACCGCCCGGCGGTGGACGAGCGCCGACGGAACGACAGGCCCGTCCGCCACGCCGCGGCAGCTCGGAGGCAGCCGTGCCGCGGACGAGGACCGGCACGGGTCCTTGACGGGCCGGCGCCTCGACACGTGGGAGTCGTAGTCGAGGGCCGCGCGGACGTCAGCGCCACGCCGGCCTCCGTGGCGACCGCGGTCGGCCTGCCTGTGCGGAGCGTCGTGGGTGCTCGCCCGCCACGTTCCGCGATGCCCGTGAGCCGCGCGATCGCCGCGATCCGTGTGAGGGCGGCCGGGATACGGGCGAGCCGACGCGTTCTCCCGGGCCGGGCGCCCGAGCGCAGTCGGCGCGGGCTTGCGGACCGTCGTCCGAGCCCCGGGGCCCGGCATGCCGACCTGATCGCAAAAGCGTTCCCGCCTGCGAGTTGAAGGCCGGCGGTCGGCTCGACCGGCGATGTGCACAGGTGAGCACCAGCCCGCTTGAATGATCGAACGGCGGGAGGGTTAGCATATGAGCGCCTCCTAGCTCGAAAGATAGGCCCGTGACGCTCAACGACGATTCGTTCACCAACTGGAAGAACCGCGAGGAGATCGCGGAGTCGATGATCCCGATGATCGGGAAGCTGCACCGCGAGCGGGACGTGACCGTTCTGCTGCACAGCCGCTCCCTGGTGAACAAGTCGGTGGTCAGCATCCTCAAGACCCACCGGTTCGCCCGCCAGATCGCCGGCGAGGAGCTCTCGGTCACAGAGACGCTGCCCTTCCTCCAAGCTCTCACCGCGCTCGACCTCGGCCCGTCCCAGATCGACATCGGGATGCTCGCCGCGACCTACCGGGCCGACGACCGGGGTCTGCCGGTGGCGGAGTTCACCGCCGAGGCCGTGGCCGGCGCCACGGGCGCGAACAAGATCGACCGGCGGGAGCCGCGCGACGTCGTCCTGTACGGCTTCGGCCGCATCGGCCGCCTCGTCGCCCGGCTACTCATCGAGAAGTCCGGTTCCGGCAACGGCCTGCGGCTGCGCGCCATCGTCGTCCGCGGCGGCGGCCGGCCCGCCGACGACCTGGTCAAGCGCGCGTCCCTGCTGCGCCGCGACTCCGTGCACGGCCAGTTCCAGGGCACGATCACGGTCGACGAGGCCAACAACAAGATCATCGCCAACGGCAACGAGATCACGGTGATCTACGCCGACGACCCGAGCCAGGTCGACTACACCGAGTACGGCGTCCGCAACGCCATCCTCATCGACAACACCGGCAAGTGGCGCGACCGCGAGGGCCTTTCCAAGCACCTGCGGCCCGGTATCGACAAGGTCGTGCTGACCGCGCCCGGCAAGGGCGACGTTCCGAACATCGTGCACGGCGTCAACCACGACACGATCAAGCCGGACGAGCAGATCCTGTCCTGCGCGTCCTGCACCACCAACGCGATCGTCCCGCCGCTCAAGGCGATGGCCGACGAGTACGGCGTGCTGCGCGGCCACGTGGAGACCGTCCACTCGTTCACCAACGACCAGAACCTGCTGGACAACTACCACAAGGCGGACCGTCGCGGCCGTTCGGCGCCGCTGAACATGGTCATCACCGAGACCGGCGCCGCGTCCGCCGTCGCCAAGGCGCTGCCCGACCTCAAGGCTCCGATCACCGGCAGCTCGATCCGGGTGCCGGTGCCGGACGTCTCGATCGCGATCCTCAGCCTGCGGCTCGGCCGGGAGACCACCCGCGAGGAGGTCCTCGAACACCTCCGTGAGGTCTCGCTGACCTCGCCGCTCAAGCGCCAGATCGACTTCACCACGGCGCCGGACGCGGTCTCCATGGACTTCATCGGCTCGCGCCACTCGTCGATCATCGACGCGGGCGCCACCAAGGTCGACGGCGACAACGCGATCCTCTACCTCTGGTACGACAACGAGTTCGGTTACTCCTGCCAGGTCGTCCGCGTCGTCCAGCACGTTTCCGGGGTGGAGTACCCGACGTACCCGGCGACGGGCGTCTGACGGGCCACGCCGACAGGCGGCGGAGATCGAACGCTTCGGACCGATCGGCCCGAACGGACCGAACGGCCGAAAGGGGGTGGGGCACCCGCCGAGTGCCCCACCCCCTTTGCGTGGATCCACGCGCGCGTACGGACGTACGCGCGCGCCGTGTCTCAGGCCGAGCTCTCCGGGCGGCCGGCTTCGGCCCAGTGGGTGTGGAAGGCGCCCGGGCGGTCGGTGCGCTGATAGGTGTGCGCGCCGAAGTAGTCGCGCTGCCCCTGGAGGAGCGCGGCGGGCAGGCGCTCGGCGCGCAGGGTGTCGTAGTGGGAGAGCGCGGCCGAGAAGGCAGGAACGGGGATGCCACGGCGGGCGGCGGAGGCCACGGTCTCGCGCCAGGGCACCTGGGCGTCCGTGATCTCCATGGCGAACTCCATCTCGCCGAGCAGGCTGACCAGCTCCGGGTCGGCGGCGTACGCGGCACGGATGCGGTCGAGGAACGAGGCGCGGATGATGCAGCCGCCACGCCAGATCCGGGCGACCGCACCGAGGTCGATCTTCCAGCCGAACTCACCGGCCGCGTCCTGGATCATCTTCCAGCCCTGGTCGTAGGCGATGACCTTCGAGGCGTACAGGGCGTGCTCGACCTGCGAGGTGAAGCGGGCGGCCTCGGTGCGGCTGAGCGGAGGCGTGGTGCCGCCCGGCAGTCCGGCGTAGGCGGCGCGCAGCGCGCTCTGACCGGAGGCGGCGCGGGCGAAGGTGGCCTGGGCGATGGCGGTGACCGGGGAGCCCAGGTCGAGGGCGGTCTGCACGGTCCAGCGGCCGGTGCCCTTCTGACCGGCGGCGTCGGCGACGATGTCGACGAATGCCAGGCCGGTGGTGGCGTCGGTGTGTGCGAGGACGTCGGCGGTGATCTCGATGAGGTAGGAGCCGAGCCGGCCCTCGTTCCAGGTGCGGAAGATGTCGGCGATCTCCCCCGGGGTGTAGCCGGCGACCTGACGCAGCAGGTCGTAGGCCTCGGCGATGAGCTGCATGTCGGCGTACTCGATGCCGTTGTGCACCATCTTCACGAAGTGCCCGGCGCCGTCGGTGCCGATGTGCGTCGCGCAGGGCTCCCCGTCGACCTTCGCGCTGATCGACTCGAACATGGGGCCGAGCACGTCGTACGACTCCGTCGAGCCGCCGACCATGACGGCCGGCCCGTTCAGCGCGCCCTCCTCGCCGCCCGAGACGCCGGCGCCGACGAAGTGGAGGCCGCGCTCGCGCAGGGCCTCCTCGCGGCGGCGGGTGTCGGCGTAGTGGGCGTTGCCACCATCGATGATCATGTCGCCGGGCTCCAGGAGCGGGGCGAACTCGTCGATGACCGCGTCGGTGACCGCGCCCGCCTGCACCATGATCATCAGCCGGCGGGGGCGCTCGAGCGCGGCCACGAAGTCCGCGGCCGACTCGGCGGGAACGAACGCGCCCTCGTGGCCGAACTCCTCGACGAGCGCGCGGGTCCGACCGGCGGAACGGTTGTGGACGGCGACGGTGTAGCCGTTACGGGCGAAGTTGCGCGCGAGGTTGCGGCCCATCACGCCGAGGCCGGTGACGCCGATGGCGGCGGTTGCGTTCACGAGGTACGTCCCTAGGATCGGTGGCGTGGTCGGAGGGGCGGGCGGCCCCCCGGTACCCCCAGGTACGGACCGTCGGCCGGTTCTTCTCGATCCGCCACCGATTCGCCGCAGATTCCCTGCCGATCCGCCCCTCACCGGCCCGCCGGACGGCGGTACGGGTCGCCCGGACGTCGGCCGGCGGGACAGGTCGTCACCGGCGTCGCCAGGGCAGCGCCGCGGGGTCGGCCTCGGTGCTCTCGGCCCGCACCAGGGCCGCGCTGATGGCCTCTCCGATGTCCGCGAACTGGCGTACCTGCTCGGGGGTGAGGGCGTCGAACACCGCTCGGCGTACGGCCTCCACATGTCCCGGGGCGACCTCTTCCAGCAGGGACCTGCCCTGGTCGGTGAGGAAGGCGAGCTGGCCCCGGCCGTCGGCGGGGTCCTCCCGGCGGTCCACGAGCCCGACCTCGCGCAGCCGGTTCACGGCGTGGGTGAGCCGGCTGCGTGTGATCTTCAGGCGTTGCGCGAGCTCGGACATGCCGAGGGTGCCACCGGGGGCCATGGACAGGTAGGCGAGGAGGCTGTAGTCGGCATGCGTCATACCCGCGTCGCGTCGCAGCTGCCGGTTGAGGTGGTCGGCGAGCAGGGTGGAGAAGTCGACGTAGGCCAGCCAGGCTCGTCGTTCGTCGGCGTTGAGCCAGCGGGGCGTCGTGGACATGGCCACACCCTAAGGGGGATGGCCGCACGGCGCCCCGAGAGCCGGAACAGCGCCGCGATCAGGCGGTGGACCCGTCCGAGGAGGTCGGAGGAGGTCGGAGGAGGTCGGAGGCTCAGCGGGTTCCGGGGAACAGCCGAGGTCCGGGGAACGGTGGGAAGGGTGTCGCGAAAGCGCACCGCGGCGCTCCGCTGCGGTACGGCGCACCGGCCGACGGAGGCACGGATCCCTCCGCCGACCGGCGGGCCGGACGGTCAACCGGTGGCGCAGGCACCTCCGTCGAGAGTGAACGCTGTCGGGGCCGTGTTGGTCGCTCCCTTGCTGCCGATGAAGCCGACGGTGACCGAACCGCCGGCGGGGACCGTGGAGGTGTAGGAGGCGGGGGCCACGCTCACCGCGCCTCCGCTCTGGGTGGCGGTCCCGCCCCACATGTTGCCGACGGTCTGCCCGTCGGCGAAGGTGAAGCCCAGCTTCCAGCCGCTGATGGCGGCGGTGCCGGTGTTGCGGAGGGTGATGTCGCCCTGGAAGCCACCGGGCCACTCCCCCACCACCCGGTAGCCGACGGAGCAGGCCACGGCGGGTGCTCCGCCGGTGGTGACAGCGACCGTGGCGGACCGGGCGGAGCGGTTGCCTGCGGCGTCGCGGGCGTACACGGCGAAGCTGTACGCGGTGCTCGCGGTGAGGCCGGTCACGGTGGCGCTGTTGGTGGTCGAGGCGGCGACGCCGGTCTCGGTGGTGCCGCTGATCCGTACGACGTCGTAGCCGGCGACGCCGACGTTGTCCGTGGCCGCGGCCCAGGTGAGCGTCGCGGAGGTGGCGCTCACGCCGGAGGCGGTCGGGGTGCCCGGAGCGGTCGGGGCCTGGGTGTCGCCCGGGGTGCCGCCTGCGAAGACCGTGGCTTCCCTGGCGGTCTGCGCGATGCCGTCGACGCCGTTGAAGACGCGCCGGCCCCAGGAACTGAGCTGCGTGGGGTCGAAGTCGACCGTCAGGTCGAGGATCGGGTCGGTGTTCCCGCTCCAGGACCAGGCGAGGTATCCGAGGTCGAGCTGTTGCGCGGCGGCCATCATGGTGTCCTCGTCGGGGTCGCCCCATTGATCGGCGGGCCCGCCGAACTCGCCGATGACAAGGGGAAGTCCGGCGTCGACGAAGGAGTTCAGATAGTCGGTGATCTCCGCCGCGGTGTCGAAGACGCTGTACATGTGGATGGAGAAGATCAGGTTCCCGGTGACGTCGGCGTCGTGGACGGACCGGGCGTCGGCGCGCATCACGCCCTGCCAGTCCTGTCCCCAGTTGGGCGCGTCCACCATGATCGTGTGCTGGAATCCGGCGCTGCGCAGTTTCTTGACCGCGGCGACGGTGGGAGCGGTCCAGCCCGCCGGATCGGTGTTGCCCCAGGGCTCGTTGCCGATGTTGACGATGATGTAGCTCTCCTGACCGGCCAGCACGTCCTTCAGGCCGATCCAGTAGTCGGCCGCCTGGTCCAGGGTGCCCGCGGCGGTGTCCTCGCCGTAGCCGGTGGTGTCGTGCACCTCCAGGACGCAGATGAGCCGGTTGGCCTTGCACTGCGCGACGACGGTCGCGACGTCCGAGGCGCTGTTCGCGCTCCAGCGGTGTCCGTCGGCGAGCACGACACGCACCGCGTTGGCGCCCATCGCCTTGATGTCGGCGAGGGACTGCTGCGTCCTGCCGGGGTACCAGGTGTGCGCGTGGTTCACGCCGCGCATGACGAAGTCGTTCCCGTTGCCCTCGACGAGTCGGCCGTCGCTGATGTGCAGGCCGGTGGTGAAGGTGCCGGGGGCCTGGGTCCGGCCCTGGGCGGCGGCCGGGCAGGCCGCACCGACGAGGACCAGGCCGAGGAGAGCCGCGAGTCCGGTCAGTAACCTGCCCAGGAGGTGCGCTCGTGTGGGGCCCCCGACGGTCGTCCGTGCCGGGTCGCGCTCCGTGCTCGTGGTGGCACCTGGCCTCGCGCTCAGCTCCGCGCGCGTGGTCCTGCCGCGCCTCCCGCCTCGCAGCGCGCTCGTCGTCGCGCTCGGCTCCGCGTCGTTCGTGGACGCGCTCCGTGGCGCGTCGGCGGTCGCGCTTCGCTTCGTGATCGTTCGCGTGCTTCGTTCGGTGCTCCTTGCTCTTCTCGTTCTTCTCACTGCGACTCCAGAAGTGAGGCCGGAGAACTCGGGCGGCCATGGGCAGAGGGGTCCGGGGATGGGGACGACGCCGGCGGACGGCATCGACGTGGGAGCGCTCCCATACAGCCACTACGTCAAGTACACGTCAAGACCTCGCACAGGACCCCCGCCGCCACGCGGCCTTGAGTCACTCACCGTCACCCTGGAGATGGGCAAGCCCGTCACCGAGGCGTACGCGATCGAACTACGCGCCCTCGTCAACACCTTCCGCTGGTACGGGCAGTTGGCGGACAAGCTCACCGACGAGTCCCCGCACACCGCGCCCGACGCGCTCGCCCTGGTCACGCGGGAGCCGGCCGGGGTCGTCGCCGCGGTCGTACCGTGGAACTTCCCGCTCACCCTGGCGGTCCAGGACGCCTTCGACCTCGCACTCGCCCGGTGGACCATCGAGTCGGGCCTCCCGCTGCTCGCGGTCTGCCGGGGCCTCCAGGTCGTCGACGTCGCCCTCAGCGGCACCCTGGAACAGGACATGGGCGGCCCCGGCCGCGAACACCGGCATGTGGTGCACCCGGTGGAGATACAGCGGGGCACACTGCTCGAACAGGCCACCGGTGCGCGGACGGTGGGGGCCTCCTGCTACCACCATCAGCGGGTGGCCACCGTCGCGCCGGGACTCACCGTCAGCGCGCGTGCCGCCGACGGCACGGTGGAAGGACTCGAACTCCCCGGCGCACCGGGCTGGTTCACGGCGGTCCAGTGGCACCCGGAGGACACCGCGCACGAGGATCGCGCCCAACAGGGCCTGTTCGACGCCTTGGTGGCGGCCGCCCGCGACGAGCGCCGACGCCCCCGGCTCTCCTCGACGCTCCCGGCGCGGACACGTCGTCCGGCCGGGTGATCGAGCCAGGTCGTGCGGGCCGGGGGCAGGCCCACTCGGCGCCCTGCCGGGGCGGGCTCCGGTTTTCCCAGCGGCGGCCGTTGCCCGGACCCGCTCAGGCCTTCGGGCGGCGCCCGCTGCGGCGGGGGGCCGGTGCGGCTCCGTCGAGGAGGGCCGCGCGGCGCTCCTCGCCCTTTTCCTCGACCTGTCGCACGACGCGGCGCAGCCCGTCGGCGACACTCCGGCACTCCTCGTCGCTGAGGCGGCTCGCCACGAAGGCCTCCTCCTCGTTGAAGGCCGGGAACAGGCGCTTCATCAGCGCCTCCCCCTCGTCGGTGAGGCTGAGCAGGACCAGCCGGCCGTCGGCGGGGTGTCCCGCCCGACGCAGCAGTCCCCGCCCTTCCAGCGTCCGGGCCACACCGGTGAGCGTGCCCTTGGAGATCCCGGCCTCCTCGGCGACGTGCCGGGTCTCCGACTCGCCCCACACCCACACCACCCAGAGCACGACGAACGCCGTCCATGTCAGGTCGGAGCCGCGCAGTACGGAGTTCTCCAGGTGCTGGCGCACCGCCGAGGCGGCGCGGTAGATGTTGGCGACGACGGCCATCTGTTCCCGCCGCAACGCAATGCCGCCGAGCTTGGCCTCGGCGAGCTTCTCGGCTTCGGCGATGGATCGCTGGCCGGGCATCGGCACACTCCTTCGGCCACATGCTGCGTGGGTCGTCGTGTTGTTCGGACTCAAATTGTACGAAACGACAGGCCCGGGCGGAGGGCGCCTCCTCAGGCGGTGAGCGCCGCGGGGGGACGCCCAGGGCGTCGTACTCGTCGCGGCTCCAGCTCACCGTGGGCTGGACCAGCAGCCGCCCTTCGCTGATCAGGTCGAGGGTGCCCAGTTCCCGTGCCATCAGCAGCGGGTGGCGCAGGGGTGCCAGGACCGCGGCGGCCAGCCGCAGGCGGTCGGTGACGGAGGCGATGGCGGCGAGCAGGAGCGACGACGGGCGCCGACGGTATCCCGGCATGTCGTCGAGCGTGTCGACGGGAAAGGCCCGCAGGGGTCCGGGGATTCACTTGACCGTCGAGTGACGGGGATGTGTGGATATTGCGTCCGCCGGACATTCGGTGGCGGCGTATAGGCCTGTCAGGGCGGATTCGGTCCGTCGCCGCCCGGGGAGCAGGCTTGCGGCGCTTTCAGAGGTGCAGTAACTACGTGAACCATGAACCTGTTCACCCGCGGCGCATCCACCCGACGGTCGGCGGCCCCCACAGCCGCGCAACCTCCCGTCGGCTCGCCCGCCTTTCCCCCCACCGGTTCGCCCGATCCCGCCCTGGCGGCGCTGACCGGCGACTGGATGATCGACCCGGCACACAGCCGCATCGGGTTCTCCGTCCGGCACGCCCTGGTGACCACCGTGCGCGGCGCCTTCACCGAGTACCGCAGCCGGCTCTACTTCGACGGCCGCCACCCGTCCCGCTCCCGGGCCGAGATCCTGCTGTCCACCGCGAGCGTCGACACCGGCGTGGAGCAGCGCGACGCGCATCTGGTCGGCCGTGACTTCCTGAACGCCGCGGCCTATCCGCAGATGCGTTTCACCAGTACCGCCGTAGAACTCGCCGGCCCTGACGTCTACCGCATGACCGGCGACCTCACCATCAAGGACACGACTCGTCCCGTAATCCTCGAACTCACCTACCTCGGTCATGTCGTGGACCCGTTCGGCTATGAGCGGGCCGGTTTCGACGGGACCACCACCATCGACCGTTCGGAATGGGGTCTGACGTACAACGCCCGACTGGCCGAGGGCGGCGCGATGGTGAGTGAGAAAGTGCGGCTCCAGTTCGACATCGCCGCCATTCGCACGCCGGTCGCCGGCTGACGGACGCCGGCGGGGGACGGCCGGGGCCGCCCCCCGCCGGATCACTCGTCGTTCACCCAGCGCACGAGCCGGTGCAGCGGATAGAAACCGTCGTGCGGGGGGCCCGGCGGCATTCCGCCCGCCCCGCCCAGCGAGACCACGCGCTGGACACCGGCGCAGGCGAGGGCGTCACGCAGTTCCGCCTTGCGCGCGTCGGGGTACACGCCCACCGTCCGGGTGGCGACCCCGGTGTGCGCGACGGCCTCGGACAGGGCGCCCACGGGGACGACGTTGACGGTCTTGCCGTCGGGGTGGAAATCCACCGGTTCCGGTGAGCGGATGACCAGGCCCCGCCGGTCGTAGCCGCCCCACACCCGGTACTCGTGCGCGAGGAGTGCGCAGCAGCGGGACGCGCTCGCGGTGGGCCGCGAGCGCGTCCCTGGCGGCTTCGAGCTGCAACTCCCGCAGTGCGTCGGCCGGCTGGTCGAAGGTGGAGCCGGAAGGGACAAGGGATCGGATCTGCACGCGTGCGCTCGGTACCGCGTTCACCTCATTCGCCTCGGTCGTTCGCGTAGGTGGTCTGCTCCGTCGGGCCGGGTGTCCTCGCCGCGAGGTACGACGATTCGATCGCGTCCAGGTTCGCGCGCAGGTCCTGCGGGGTGCCGGTCATGGTGACGCGGCCCCGGTGCAGGACGTAGACGCGGTCCGCGATGTCCAGCACCTTGCGCACGTGCTGTTCGACCAGGAGCGCGCCCAGCCCGTCGTCCGCCGCCCGGCGCACCGCGCGCAGGAGCCGGTCGACGACGAGCGGGGCGAGGCCGAGGGACAGTTCGTCCGCGAGGAGCAGCCGGGGTGCGCGGCACAGCGCGCGGGCCAGTGACAGCATCTGCTGCTCACCGCCCGACAGCATGCCCGCGCCGGTCCGCAGGCGTTTTCCGAGCTCGGGGAAGAGTTCGAGTGCCTGGCCCGTCGTCACGCGGCCGACCCGGAGGTTGTCCGCGGTGTCGAGCCGGGTGAAGACCGCCCGCTCACCGACGTAGGCCAGGCCCTCCCGGGCACGGCGGTGCAGCGGCGCACGGCCGGTGCGGCCCAGCCAGCGCACCTCGCCCCCCAGGGGGGCGAGATCGCCGGACAGGGCCCGCAGGGTGGTGGTCTTGCCCGCGCCGTTGGGTCCGAGCAGGGCGACGACCTCGCCGGGGCGGACCTCGATGTCGAGGTCGTGCACGACGGGCCGGCTGCCGTATCCGGCGGACAGGGCGCGGGTGGCGATCAGGGGCGCTTCGGTGTCGGACACGGGTGCTCCCTCAGCCGGACGTCGTGGCCGTCAGCACCTTGCGGACGTCGACGAAGGTCGACCCGGACCTGGCCCACTCGATCTTGCCGTCGCGGATGGTGAGTTCGGTGGCGGTGGTGTTGTGGATGCGGTCGAGGCCCTTGATCGGCAGGGCCGTGGACGCCTGCCAGTTCAGGGGCGGGGTCAGTCCGCCGGTGTCGATGCCCTTGGTGGTGTCGAGCTCCTGCACCAGGGCCGCGGCGGAGATCGCCGGGAGCTTCACGACGGCCTCGGTGAAGACCTTGAAGGCGACCCAGGTCGTGCCGTTGGCGCCGTTGGTGGTGTCGATGTCCTTGCCCTTGGCCGCCGCGACGAAGTCCTTCCAGGCGGGGTCGGAGATCGGCGGGTAGTAGCCGGTGATCGCGGCGCCCTCCAGGGGGCTGCTGCTTCCGCCGGTGGACTCGGCCAGCTGCGGGGTGAGGTTGCCGACCACGCTGGCGAGCTCGGTCTTGGCGCCGGACTGCACGTACGACTTCACGAACAGTCCCGAGGCGGTGCCCATGATGACGCTCACGCAGTCGCTGCCCTTGGTGGCGGCGGCGACCTGCGGTGCGAGGTCGGTGGCGGTGAGCGGCACCTTGATGTCCTTGGGCGCCGACCCTCCGGCGGAGACCGCGCCGAGGGTGAGGAACTGCGAGACGACGGCGGCGGCGGCCACGTCGTAGCGCACGCCGGAGATCTTCTTGCAGCCGTTCTGCACCAGCTGCCGGCCATGGGCCGCGAAGACCACCGGAGTGCCGCCGTTGACCGGGAACGACAGGGGGTTGGAGAACTCCGCGGCCGAGACGCCGGTGCCGCCGATGTACGGGATGCCGGCCTTCTGCAGGATGGGCATGTAGCGGTCACCGGCGAGGCTGTAGGAGCCGACGACCGCGACCACCTTCTCGGCGACCGCCTGCTGGGCGCACTTCTCGGCCTCGTCGGGGTTGTTCTTCTCGTTGCAGGTCAGCACCTTCAGGGGGGCGCCCTTGATGCCGCCGTTGGCGTTGATCCACTTCTCGTACGCCTGGGCGGTGAGCCGGACTCCGGGCTGGGCGCTGCCCTGGGTGTCCTCCGGCGTCCAGACCATCACCTTGACCGGTGTGCCCTTGAGCGACGAGGTCTCGGCAGAGCTGCCGGCCGCGTTCCCCCCGCACCCTGCGGCGAGCAGGGCTCCGGTCACCGCGAGACAGCTGGCTGCTGCGGTTCTGCGTCGGCGTGAGTCGTTCATGGTTCCTCCGCGGTGCTCGTCGTCGAGATGGCGAACAGCATGGGGTGCGTTTTCTCGTTAGTGAAGTACTCTCGGCACAATTATTTAAATGAATGTGCTTTCAAGTCCTGATTCCGGGAGGTCCCCCGATGGTCGACATCCTCCGGTTCGCACTGCTGGGCCTGGGGCTCGGTGCGCTCTACGCGCTCACCGCGCACGGCATCGTGCTGGTCTACCGGGGCTCCGGCGTCCTCAACCTCGCGCACGGCGCGATCGGGATGGCCGGCGCCTACGTCCAGTGGGAGCTGGCCACCCGGCACGGCATGCCGTACTGGCCCGCCGCCGCCTGCGGCGTGCTCGGCTCCGCGCTGCTGGGCGTCCTCACCCATCTGCTGGTGCTGCGCCCGCTGCGCCGGGCGTCCTCACCGGCGCGTCTGGTCGGCACCCTGGCCGTGTTCATCGTGCTCACCGCGATCGCCGTCACACGCTACGGCGACAGCCTCCAGCTGGTGCCCGGCCGACTGCCGACGCGGCTGCTGACCATCGGCGGCGCGACGGTCTCCGAGGACCGGGTCTGGCTGCTCGGCATCGCCGTCGCCGTCACCGCGGTCCTCCATCTGCTCTACCGGCGCACCCTCTTCGGCCTGGGCACCACCGCGGTCGCCGAGAACGAGCACACCGCCGCCGCGCTGGGCTGGTCCCCCGACCTCGTCGCCACGGTCAACTGGGCGCTCGGCTCGGCGTTCGCCGGACTCACCGCGATCCTGATCGTGCCGGTCATCGGCCTGTCGGTGACCGGGCTGACCACGCTGCTGCTGAGCGCGCTGGCCGCAGCCCTGGTCGGCGGATTCTCGTCCTTCCCCGTCACCCTGGCGGGCGGTCTGGTGATCGGCCTCGTGCAGTCCGAGCTGACCCGCTTCGGCTCCGACGTCACCGGGCTCGCCACCTCGGTGCCCTTCCTCTTCATCGCCCTCGTCCTGGTCGCGCGCGGCCGGGCGCTCCCGCTGCGCGGCACGTTCCTGGAACGGCTGCCCGCGCTGGGCACCGGCCGGGTGCGGCCCGTCCCGCTGGCGCTGGCCGTCGCGGTCGGGCTGCTCCTGGTGAGCCTGTCGACCCCCCTGTGGGCCGACGCGATCACCAACACCCTGGTACTGGCCCTGATCATCCTGTCCATCGTCGTGGTCACCGGCTACGCGGGGCAGGTCTCCCTCGCGGCCTACGCCCTCGCCGGAACCGGCGCCTTCATCGCCGGGCACGCGGCGGCCGACTGGGGCTGGCCCTTCGAACTCGCCCTGCTCGCGGGAGTGCTGGGGACGGTGCCGATCGGCCTGCTGTTCGCGCTCCCGGCGGTCCGTACCCGCGGGGTCAACCTCGCGATCATCACCCTCGGCCTCGGCACCACGCTGGAGGCGATGGTCTTCCAGAACACCGACCTGTCGACGACCCCCGGCAGCGACGGCATCGCGGTGGGCGGACAGAGACTCTTCGGCGTCAGCATCTCGGGCGTCGACCACCCGCAGCGCTACGCCGCCGTGGTGCTCGTGCTGTTCGTCGCCGCCGCGCTGGTCGTCGCCAACGTACGGCGCGGCCGGACCGGCCGGCGGCTCATCGCCGTACGGGCCAACGAACGGGCCGCCGCCGCGCTCGGCATCGACGTCCGCGCCGCCAAGCTCTACGCCTTCGGCCTGTCCGCGGCCATCGCGGCGCTCGCCGGGGTGCTCACCGGGTTCCGCTCGACATCGGTGGTCTTCGCCGACTTCGCGAGCTTCGGCTCCGTCACCGCGCTGGGACTCGCCGTCATCGGTGGCGTCGGCTACCTCGCCGGCCCGCTGTTCGGCGCCACGTTCGCCGCGGGCACGGTCGGCGCCCGCTTCGGGGACCTGGTGCTGCCCGGGCTGAGCGAGTGGATGCCCCTGATCGGCGGCATCATCCTGATCCTGACCCTGGTCGGCAACCAGGACGGCATCGGGAAGGGGCTCGGCACACAGGCCGCGGGCGTCCGACGCAGACTGCCGGCCCGACGCGGCGCGGTCACGGCGGACACGGTGCGCGACGAGGCGACGGAAACGGTGCCCCGTGCCGCGCCGCTCCCCCTGCGGGTCCGGGACCTGACCGTCCGGTACGGCGGCGTCGTCGCCGTCGACGGGCTCTCGCTGGACGTCGGACCGGGCCGGGTCGTCGGGCTCATCGGCCCCAACGGCGCCGGCAAGACCTCCGCCATCGACGCCGTCACCGGCTTCACCCGGACCACGTCCGGCCAGGTGCTGCTGGGCGAGCGGGACATCAGCCGGCTGCCGGTGCACCGGCGGGCCGCGGCCGGACTCAGCCGGTCCTTCCAGTCGCTGGAGCTGTTCGAGGACATGACGGTCCTGGACAACCTGTACGCGGCCTGCGACCGGCCCGGCCGATGGGCGTACCTCACCGACCTGATCCGTCCCGGCAGCCGCCCGCTGCCCCCACAGGTACGCGTGGCCATCAGGGAGTTCGGACTCCAGCACGGTCTCGACCGGCCGGTGGGCGACCTCTCGTACGGGGAACGGCGGCTGCTGGCCATCGCGAGGGCGGTCGCGGCCTCCCCCTCGGTGCTCCTGCTCGACGAACCGGCGGCCGGGCTGTCCGACGACGAGACCCGTGAACTGGCTCACCTGGTGCGGCGGTTGGCCGAGGAATGGGGGATGGGGGTGCTGCTCGTCGAGCACGACGTCGACATGGTCATGAGCGTCTGCGACCAGGTCGTCGTCCTGGACTTCGGACGTCTGATCCGCACCGGTACGCCCGAGGAGGTGCGCAACGACCCCGCGGTCCGCGCCGCCTACCTGGGCGACCTGGAGCCGGAGACGCTGTCCTGAGCCGTCCGGGCCCGGACGGCCCGAAGCCGGGGGCCTCTGCTGGAGAGGCCCCCGGCGACGGCGGCAGCGAGCGGGACCGGGGCGGGGTCACGCGTCCCGGAGGTCGGCGACGTACGGCTGGTGGGCGAGCAGCCCGCCGTCCACCCGCAGGGTGTGGCCGGTGATGAAGGCCGACTCGTCGGAGGCGAGGAAGACCACCGCCGCCGCCACGTCCTCGGGCCGGCCGAGGCGCGGGGTGAGGTGATGGCGCAGCATCGCCTCCCGGATCGCCCCGTGCGCCGAACCGGTGCTCGCCGGCGTGACGATGAAGCCCGGCGCGATGGCGTTGCAGCGCACGCCCTGCTTGCCGTACTGGGTCGCGACGTACTGCGTGAGGTTGAGCAGCGCGGCCTTCGAGGCGCCGTAGGCGGGGTTGCGCAGGTCCCCCGCGAGCCCGGCTCCGGACGAGGTGTTGATGACGCTCCCGCCGCCGCGGGCGATCAGGTGCGGGACGGCGGCCTGGACGGCGACCATGGTGCCGCGCAGGTTGATGCGCAGGGTCTCGTCCCAGACCGCCGGGTCGGCCTCGAGGACGGCGAGGTCGCGGCGGGCGGCGAGGTGGGTGGCCGCCGCGTTGTTGTGCAGGACGTCGAGCCCGCCGTAGGTCTCGACCGCCGCGGCCACCATGGCCCGTACGCTTTCGACGTCCCCCAGGTCGACCGGGACCGCCGTGGCGGAACCCCCGGCCGCACGGATCTCCCGCACGACCGCCTCGGCGCCGTCGGAATCCAGATCGGCGGCCACCGTGTGCGCGCCCTCGGCCGCCAGCCTGCGGGCGGTGGCGGCGCCGATGCCCCCGGCCGCCCCGGTCACGACGGCGATCTTGCCCTCGAGTCGTCCCATGGTCCGGCCGCCCTTCCTAGTCGGTGGGTTCACTGCCGACGACCGAGACGAAGGAGACGCATTCGCCGGGGCCGCCGCCGAGGTTGTGGGTGAGGGCGAGGGAGCGTCCTTCGGCCAGGGTCTTCACCGTGCGCTCGGGGGGCGCCTCGCCGCGCAGCTGGAGCCAGGCCTCGAACATCATGCGCAGACCCGAGGCGCCGATCGGATGGCCGAAGGCCTTCAGGCCGCCGTCCGGGTTGACCGGCAGCGAGCCGTCCAGGTCGAAGGCCCCGCCGGTGACGTCCTTCCATGCCTGGCCGCGCCCGGCGAAGCCGAGGTCCTCCATGAGCACCAGTTCCGTCGGCGTGAAGCAGTCGTGGACCTCGGCGAGGGCGAGTTCGGCGCGCGGGTCGGTGATGCCCGCCTGCCGGTAGGCCTCCTGGGCCGAGGCGACGACCTCGGGGAAGGTGGTGAAGTCGTACTCCGGGTCGAGGAGCCCGTCGGCCGGGCCGGCGACGAGGGACAGCGCCTTCACGAAGATCGGCCTGTCGGTGTACTTGTAGGCGTCCTCGGCGCGTACGACGATGGCGGCGGCCGAACCGTCGGAGACGCCCGAGCAGTCGAACACGCCGAGCATGCCCGCGATGATCGGGGCCGACCGGATGCGCTCCAGCGGGACCTCCTTGCGGAACTGCGCACGGGGGTTGCGGGCGCCGTTGACGTGATTCTTCCAGGCGATGCGGGTGATGACGTCCTTCATCTCGTCCTGTGCCAGGCCGTACTTGGCGGCGTAGGCGGGGGCCAGGAGGGAGAAGTTCGCCGGGGCGGTGATCTCGCCCCGGCTGTCGTCGCCGGCGCCCGGGACGGCCGTACCGGACAGCCCGGACATGCCGGAGTCCTTGAGTTTCTCCACGCCGACCGCCATCGCCACGTCGTACGCGCCGCTGGCGACGGCGTAACAGGCGTTGCGCAGTGCCTCGGAGCCGGTCGCGCACATGTTCTCGACGCGGGTGACCGGCTTGTTGGGCAGGCGTAGCGCCCGGCTCAGGGTGAGTCCGGACACGCCGGACGCCTGGGTGCCGAACCAGAACGCGTCGATGTCGTCGAGCGTGACACCGGCCGAGGTGACCGCGTCGCCCACGGCGTCGATCAGCAGGTCGTCCGCCGAGCGGGTCCAGTGCTCGCCGAAGGGCGTGCAGCCCATGCCGACGATCGCGACCCGGTCCCGGATTCCGTGCGAGCTCATCCGTGTGTCCCCTCGGTCTCGCCCGTGCGCACCGGCCGGGCCTTCCAGAAGTAGTTGTGGACGCCCGCGGCGGTGACGGTGCGGCGGAACGTCATCTCCACCCGGGCGCCGATGGCGGCGTCCGCCTCCGTGGCGTCGGTCAGCTGGCAGCGGAACCGGCCGCCGCCGTCGTAGTCGACGACCACGACGAGCATCGGCGGGCTCGGCGTGTGGGCCAGCCGGTCGACGGTGAACGTGGCGACCGTGCCCCGTACGTGCTGCATCGGCTCGTCCGTCATGGCGTCGACGCTGCGGCACGACGTGCACACCCGCTCCGGCGGCAGATGGCGGGTGCCGCACTTCTCGCAGGCCGAGGCGGTGAAGCCGTACTTCCAGCGGGTGCGGCGGTGGGCGGGCGGGGCGTAGGGCGGCTCGGGGTCCGGCCTGCGGGGCGGTTCCCGGTCGAGCAGACCGCGCCAGGAGAGGTACGTCGCGTACGGCATGGGCGGGCCGCCGGCGGCGATCTGGCCGGCGACGGGACGGGGCGCGCGATGGACGGGCAGGGCGTCGGTGGCGCGCAGCAACAGGACTCCGGCGCCGTCGCCGAGCACGAGGAGCGCGATGACCTCGCCGGGGTGCGCCCGGTCGAGGACGTCGGCGAGGAGCAGCCCGGGCTGGGCGGTGCCGGCGTTGCCGATCACCCCGGTGAGATCCGGGGTCACCGCCTCGGGGCGTACGCCCGGGGTACGGCGGACCGCCGCGCACGCGCGCGCGTGCAGGCCGGCCACGACGAGGTGGTCGATCGCGCCGCGTTCCAGACCCGCCTGTTCGAGGGCGGCGGTCAGCGCCTGGTCGGCGAGGGACACGTAGACGTCCTCGGCGAAGCGTTCCTCCCAGACGCGGGAGGAGGGTGCGCCGGGCAGCCGCCAGCGGTCGAGGATCTCGTCGCTGACCGTGTCGTGGGCGAGCAGCTCCGCGAGGACGGGGGCGCCGTTGCGGTGGCCGCCGAAGACGAAGGCGGCCGCGCCGTCGCCGCCGGCGCTCTCGTCGCTGCCGCCGGGCAGGCCGGTGCGCAGGTCGGACAGGACGGCGAGGGTGGGCACCGGGGAGCGGGCGGCCGTGACCAGCGCTCCGAGCCCCGAACGGACGGAGCCGGCCATGTCGGCGGCGAGGACGTGCGGGTCCAGGCCGAGCGCGGCGTGCACGGCCGTCGCGTTCGTCTTGTCGAGGTAGGCGGGGGCGGCGGTGGCGAGGAACAGCTGGCCGATGCGGGGGCGCAGGCCCTCGCGGGCCAGGGCGCCGCGGGCGGCTTCCACGGCCATGGACGTGGTGTCCTCGTCGTAGCCCGCGACCGCCCGCGTTCCGCGGCCCGCCCCCGTGCCCAGGGCGGCGGCGATGTCGGTCCGCGCGAGGCGGTGGTACGGCACGTGGGCGCCGTATGCGATCAGTCCGGCCATGTCAGCGTCCTCCATGAGCGTCGGTTGCGTGCGTCGGGCGTTCGAAGACCGCCGCGAGGCCCTGGCCGCCGCCGAGACACATGGTCTCCAGGCCGTAGCGGGCCTGACGGCGGTCGAGTTCGCGCAGCAGGGTGGCGAGGATGCGGCCCCCGGTGGCGCCCACGGGGTGACCCAGCGAGATGCCGGAGCCGTTGACGTTCAACCGCTCGAAGTCGGTGTCGGCGAGGCCCCATTCGCGGGTACAGGCGAGCACCTGGGCGGCGAAGGCCTCGTTGAGTTCGATCAGGTCGATGTCGTGGAGCTTCAGTCCCGCCCGTTCCAGGGCCTTGGCGGTGGCGGGCACCGGGCCGATGCCCATCGTCTCGGGCGGCACTCCCACGACGGCCCAGGAGACGAGCCGGGCGAGCGGGCGCAGGCCGAGCTCGGCGGCCCGCTCGGGGTGGGTGACGACGCAGAGCGCGGCGCCGTCGTTCTGCCCGCTGGCGTTGCCCGCGGTGACGGTCGCCTCGCGGTCCTGGCCGGCGAGGACGGGACGCAGCCCCGCCAGCTTCTCGGCCGAGGAGTCGGGGCGCGGGTGTTCGTCGGTGTCGACGACGGTCTCGCCCCTCCTGTTCCGCACGGTGACGGGCACGATCTCGTCGGCGAAACGGCCCGCCCGCTGGGCCGCGACGGCCTTCTCGTGCGAGCGCAGGGCCAGGTGGTCCTGCTCCTCGCGGGGGATGGCGTAGGCGCGGCGCAGGTTCTCGGCGGTCTCCAGCATGCCCCCGGGGACCGGGTGGTTCACCCCGCCGGACGTGACGCGGCCACGGGCCAGCCGGTCGTGCAGGGTGGTGCCCGCGCCGCGTACGCCCCAGCGGACGTCGGTGGTGTAGAACTCGGCCCGGCTCATGGACTCCACTCCCCCGGCCAGCACGAGGTCGCTCGCGCCGGTCTGCACCTGGAGGGCGGCGGTGATGACCGCCTGGAGTCCGGAGCCGCAGCGGCGGTCGACCTGGAGCCCGGGGACCGACACGGGAAGTCCCGCGTCCAGGGCGGCCACGCGGCCGATGGCGGGGGCCTCGCCGTTGGGGTAGCACTGGCCGAGCAGGACGTCGTCGACGGCGGCGGGCGGTACGCCGGTGCGTTCCAGCACGGCGCGTACGACGGTGGCCGCGAGCTCGGCCGCCGTCACGTCGCGGAAGACCCCGCCGTAGCCGCCGACGGGGGTTCGCAGGGGTTCGCAGATCACCGCGTCACGCAGGAGGGCGGGCATCGGGCGTGCCTTTCATGAGGGGTGGGGGCGTCGGGCCGGGCGCGGGGCTCACATGTACCGGCCGCCGGTCACCTCGAGCACGGCTCCGGTGACATAGCCGGCCAGGTCGGAGGCGAGGAAGAGGACGGCCTGGGCGACCTCGGCGGGTTCGCCGGCGCGGCCCATGGGTATCTCGGCGAGCTTGGCGTCCCAGGCGGCCCGGGGCATCGCCTCGGTCATCGCGGTGCGGATCAGCCCGGGCTGCACGGCGTTGACGCGGATGCCCGCCCTGGCGAGCTCCTTGGCGGAGGCCTTGGTGAGGCCGACGAGTCCGGCCTTGGCGGCGCTGTAGTTCGTCTGGCCGAAGTTGCCGACCTTGCCGGCGATGGAGGAGATGTTGACGATGCTGCCGCCCTGTCCGTGAGCCCGCATCGCCTCGGCGGCGTGCCGGGTGCCGTTCCAGGCGCCGGTCAGATGGACGTCGACCACGGCGCGGAAGTCGGCGAGGGCCATCTTGCGCAGGGTGGCGTCCCGGGTGATCCCGGCGTTGTTGACCATGACGCCGACGGGTCCGAGGGTGTCGGAGCAGTGGGCGACGAGAGCGGCGACCTCGTCCTCGTCGGTGACGTCGCAGCGCAGCGAGGTGGCGGTCACGCCGTTCCCGGTGAGGCGTCCGGCGGCCTGCGCCGCGGCCTCCTCGTCGATGTCTCCGAGCACGACACGCGCGCCGTGGGCGCCGAGCACCCTGGCGATCTCGAAGCCGATCCCCTGTGCGCCACCGGTGATCACCGCGTTCCGGCCGTCCAGCAGTCCCATGTCAGTCCGCCCCTGGCTCGACGCCACCCTCTATTCCTTCTAAATAGATAACCTATTATGCTGAAACAATCAATAGAACTACAGGCTGCTACAGGCCGCGACAGGCCGTGCGAGCGGGGCCGGACGAGGAGCGCACGCAGGTGGACATCAGCTATCCCGCGGAGACCGAGACGTTCCGCGCCGAGGTCAGGGCCTTCCTCGGCGAGGCGCTGCCCCCGGACTGGAAGGGCATCGGCGCACTCGACGAGGAGGCCGCCTGGGCCTTCGCCCGCGACTGGCGCCGCCGGCTCGCCGAACGGGGATACCTCTCCCTGACCTGGCCCCGACGCTTCGGCGGGCGGGACCTGTCCAAGCTCCACCAGGTCGTCCTGATGGAGGAACTCGCCCTCGCCGGTGCGCCGTTCGGCCTGCCGCAGGACACCTTCGGCGTGAAGATGCTGGCGAACACCCTGCTGCGCTGGGGGACGGAGGAGCAGAAGGGCCACTTCCTCCCCCGCATCCTCAGCGGCGAGGACACCTGGTGCCAGGGGTACTCGGAACCGGACGCGGGCTCGGACCTCGCGTCCCTGAAGACGCGCGCGGTGCGCGAGGACGGGGAGTGGGTGATCGACGGCCAGAAGGTGTGGACCTCCGGCGCCCACCACAGTGACTGGATCTTCGTGCTGGCCCGCACCGACCGGGACGCGCCCCGGCACCGCGGCATCTCCTTCCTGCTCGTCCCGCTGGACCAGCCCGGCGTCGAGGTCCGCCCGTTCCGCATGATGAGCGGCCAGCTGCACTTCAACGAGGTCTTCTTCGACGGCGCCCGCACCCGCGCCGACCTCGTGGTCGGCGGCGTCGACAACGGCTGGACGGTCGCCCAGAGCCTGCTGGGCGTGGAGCGCGGCGAGGAGGCGGCGACCAACCCGATCCTGTTCAGGGCGGAGGTCGAACGGCTCGTCGAGCTGGCCCGGCTCCACGGCAAGGACCGCGATCCGGTCGTCCGCCAGCGGATCGCCTGGTGCTGGTCGAAGGTCGAGATCATGCGCTACCTCGGCTACCGGATCCTGACCGGCTGGCTCAAGGGCGCCGAGCCCGGCCCCGAGACGTCCATCGCCAAGCTGTACTGGAGCGAGTACCACACCGAGGTCACCGACCTGGCGATGGACATCATGGGCCTGCACGGGCAGGTGCCGGCCGGCCGCCAGCCGCTGCGCACCTACCGCGCCGACGATCCCGGCGCCGCGAACTCCTCGGCGTCCTGGTCGACGACCTATCTGATCGCCCGTTCCGGCACGATCTACGCGGGGACCTCTCAGGTGCAGCGCGACATCCTCGCGGAGAAGGTGCTGGGACTCCCGCGCGAGCCCCGGGCCGCGGCGGGATGAGGCAGGCCGTCCGGCAGACGGCGGTCCACACGGACGACCTTCCCGTTGGCCCCCGACCCTGGTGGGTCTATCGTCTGAATCGTGGGCCAGAGCGATGGAGGGCGGCCGGTGATGCCGCAGGACGAGGCCGTGATCGGCTGCACGGGGAGAGTACTCGTCGGGACCCGCGGATCCGCGGGTCCCGGCGAGATCCTGGTGCGGGTCAGAGGCGGTTCCGAGACCTTTCTCGCCTGGTCGGAGGATCCTCTGCCGACGGGGGCGACGGTGCTGGTGATCGAGTCGCGCGGTTGCCGTCAGGTCGACGTCGTCGAGTGGGTGGATCCGTTGGACGCGCTCGGCGATCACGCCGGGACCGACTGAGAGTAGAAGAGTGATGTTCGGATACCGCGTTCCCGCTCCCGACGAGGCGATGCTGATCTCGGGGGGCAGGCGGGGACTGGGGGGCGCGCCGTTCCGAGTGGTGACGGGACACGGGAAGTTCGTGCTCCCCGTCTTCCGCAAGACCCGCTTCCTCACCCTGTCGATGTGCGAGTCCGAGGTCACCGAGACCTGTGTGACCCGGCAGGGCATCGCGCTGCACGTCCGCGCGGTGATCGCCTTCAAGGTCGGCAACGACCACGAGAGCATCATCAACGCCGGCCAGCGCTTCCTCTCCGACCAGGACCAGATGTCGGTGCTGACCGGCCGCATCTTCGCCGGTCACCTGCGGGCGATCATCGGCTCGATGACGGTCGAGGAGATCGTCACCGAGCGGCAGAAGCTCGCCGCGGAGGTCCTGGACACCTCCAAGACCGAGATGGCGAAGATCGGCCTGATCGTGGACTCGCTACAGATCCAGTCGATCGACGACGGCGACACCGGGTACATCGACGCGATGTCCGCGCCGCACAAGGCGGCCATCCAGCGGCAGGCCCAGATCGCGCAGGCCCAGGCCACCCAGGCCGCGGCCGAGGCGGAGCAGGCGGCGGCCCGCAAGCAGGCCGAGTACGCCCGGCAGACCGCCGTCGTCAAGGCGGAGTACTCGGCCGAGGTGAACCGCGCCGAGGCGCAGGCCGCGCAGGCCGGACCACTCGCCCAGGCCCACGCCCAGCAGGAGGTGCTCGCCGCCCAGACCGAACTGGCGCTGCGCCAGGCCAAGTTGCGCCAGCAGCAGCTGGTGGCGGAGATCGTGAAGCCGGCGGAGGCCGAGGCCGAGCGGATCAGGGTGCTCGCCGCCGCCGATGCGCAGCGCATGAAGATCCAGGCCGAGGCGGCCGCGTCCTACGACCGGGTCGCGCTCGACCGGATGCTGATCGACCAGCTGCCGCAGATCGTGAAGGAGGCCGCGGGCGGCCTCGCCGGAGCCAACGTCAACGTCCTGAACGGCGCGGACGGACTCGGCGAGATCGCCGCCGGCCTGGTCTCCCAGGGCCTGACGATCCTCGACTCGGTCCGGCAGAACCTCGGCAACGGCCAGGACTCCTCCGGCACCCGGCGCCCCGAGGAGGACCCCGGGGCCGGGGCGAACGGCCTGCTCCAGCTGCGCGCGGGCAAGGACAAGAAGGCGAACGACGGGCCGGTGGACATCGACTAGGCCCTCGCCCGTCCCGTCCTCGGGTCCGGCCGCGGTCCGGTTCCCGAGGGCGGGACACGGCGTCAGCGCAGGGCGCCCTTCGTCGCGTCGGCGATGAATCCGCGCGCGAAGAAGGTGAACACCAGCACCAGCGGGATGACCGACAGCAGCACACCGGCCATCACCATGCTGTAGTCGGTGGAGTGTCCGGCGTACAACTGGGCCAGCGCCACCTGGAGGGTGAGCCGGTCGGGGTTGACCAGCATCACCAACGGCAGGATGTAGTCGTTCCAGGCGGCGATGAAGGTGTAGATACCGAGGAACGCCAGCGCCGGGCGGACGCACGGCAGCACCACGTGCCAGTACAGCCGGAAGAACCCGGCGCCCTCGATGCGGGCGGCGTCCAGCAGCTCGTCGGGGACGCTGCTGGTGGTGTACTGGCGCATCCAGAAGATACCGAAGGCGTTGGCGGCGGCGGGCACGACGAGCGCCTTGAGCGTGCCCAGCCAGCCCAGCTGCACCATGATCTCGTACTGGGGGATGATCGCCAGCTGGGTCGGCAGGATGTACATCGACAGCAGCACGCCGAACAGGAACTTCTTGGCGGGGAAGTCGTACTTGGCGAAGGCGAAGGCGGCCAGCGAGTCGAAGAACAGCACCAGCGCCGTCGTACAGACCGCGACGATCACCGTGTTGGACAGCGAGCTGAAGAACGCCATCTTGTCGAACAGGTGGCGGACGTTGGTCAGCAGATGGTCGCCGAACCAGAGCTTGGGCGGGTAGCGGTAGATGTCCTGCGAGGTGTTCGTCGCCATGACGACGATCCAGTAGAACGGGAACACCGAGATGACGACGCCGGTCATCAGCACGGCGTGGACGCTGAGCCCCCGCAGGCGCTTACGGTTCTGGCTGTTCACGGCCGTGGCTCCTTACGCTGCACCAGGCGCCAGTTGACGACGACGATGAGCAGGATGAACAGGAAGAAGGCCCAGACGATCGCGGCCCCGTAACCGAAGTCGTTGTTGTCGAAGGCCTGGTGGTAGAAGTACAGCAACGTGGTCAGACCCGCCTGGCCCGGTCCACCGGAGTTGGGGTTGGTGGCCGCCTCGCTGCCGAACAGCACCTGCGGTTCGGTGAAGCTCTGCATGCCGGTGACCGTGGAGATCACCACGGTGAACAGGATGATGGGCCTCAGCAGCGGGACCGTGATGGACCGGAAGATCCGCACCGGTCCCGCGCCGTCCACCCGGGCCGCCTCGTAGAGTTCCGACGGGATCGCCTGGAGGCCGGCGAGGTAGATGATGGCGTTGTAGCCGGTCCACTGCCAGGTCATCAGGGCCGAGATCACCAGCTTGATCGTCCACTCGTTGCTCATCCAGGGCACGGCCGACAGGTGCAGGGCCCGCAGAACGGCGTTGATCAGGCCGAAGTTGTTGCTGAAGACCGCCCCGAAGAAGATCGCGATGGCCACCAGCGAGGTGATGCTGGGGATGAACAGGGCGACGCGGTAGAAGGCGGTGAGCCGTTTGGTGGAGTTCACCAGCACCGCGAGCACCAGCGCCATGCAGAGCATCGGCACGGTCGACAGCACCCAGATGACCAGGGTGTTGCGGACGGACAGCCAGAACACCGGGTCGTCCCACAGGAAGCGGAACTGCTGGAACCCGACGAAGTGCATGTCCCCGATGCCGTCCCACTTCTGGAACGCCAGGAACACGGTGTAGAGCACCGGGAAGAGCATGAAGACCGTGAAGATCACGTAGTACGGCGAGATGGCCAGGTACTGCGGCCAGTACCGGGCGACCCGCCGGCGCGGCCCGCGCCGGGACCCGGCGGACACCGGCCTGATCTGGGGGGCGCGCCGCCCCGGACCGTGGTCGCGGTCCGAAGCGGGGCTGCCGGTGGGTCCGGTGCCGCTGCCGGAGGCCGGTCCGGAGGGAGCCGGTCCGGCTACCGGGCTTGACGACATGTCACTTCACTCCCTGCCGCTGCGCGATCTGCTTGGCCTGGGAGACCGCGTTCTTCCAGGCTTCTTCGGGGTCCTTGCCCTTGGCCTCGATGCTGGTCAGCTCGCTGTAGTAGGGCGCGGAGACCGCCGCGTCGGCCGGGGCCTCGTAGGCGGAGGGGATCTTCTCGGCCGCCGGACCGAAGATCTCGATGGTCTTCTGGCCGCCGAAGAAGGCGTCGCCGGCGGTCAGCGCCGGCAGTTTGTACGCGGCCGGGGCGGTCGGGAACAGGGCCGCGTCGGTGAAGCCGCGGGCCTGGTTCTCCGGGCTGAGGATCCAGCTGATGATCTTGAATGCCTCTTCGGGGTTGCCGCTGGTCGCGGGGATGGCCAGGAAGGACCCGCCGAGGTTGGAGGGTCCGCCGGGCAGGCTCGCCACCCGCCACTTGCCCTTGGTGCCCGGGGCCGCGTTGCTGATGTCCAGCGCGTGCCAGGCGGCGCCGATCTCGGTGCCCAGGGTGCCGCCGCTGATGGCCGCGTTCCAGGTGTTGTCGTTGATCTTCGCGTCGATGCCGAGGGTGTAGGGCTTCACGGCGGTGGTCCAGGCGGTGCGGATGTGGTCCTGGTCGCCGATGAACGTGCCGTCCTCGTCGATGAACCGCTGGGTGCCCTGACCGATCATCATCGAGAACACCGAGCCGATGTTGTTGATCAGGTAGGTCTTGGGCACGGCCTTGTGCAGCTCGACGCCGGCCTTGAAGTAGTCGTCCCAGGTGGAGAGTTGGGCGGACACCTGGGCGGGATCGGTGGGCAGGCCCGCCCGGGCGAAGAGGTCCTCGCGGTAGAAGGTGGCGCACGGGCCGATGTCGATGGGGAAGCCGATGAGCTTGCCGTCCTTCGTGGTGGCCTGCTTCAGCTTCCACGACAGGTACTGCGGGGCCAGCTTGTCCGCGCCGACGGTCTTCAGGTCGACGAAGCGGTCCGCGTTGGGCAGGAAGGAGGCGATGTCCTCGCCCTTGACGCCGGTGATGTCCGGCGCGGACTGCGCGGCCCGCAGACCGGTGAGCAGCTTGGTCTTGAAGTCACCGCCGACCACGGAGGTCTTGAGGCTGATGTCGGAGAAGTGCGTCTTGGCGTCCGCGACGACCTTGTCGCTCAGCCCTCCGGCCCAGTACCAGAGAGTCAGGTTCTTGCTGTCCTTGGCGCCGCTGGATCCCGAGCCGCCGCCGCACGCGGCGGTGGCGCCGGCTGCGGCCGCCGTCAGTACGGCGGCCTGAAGGAACCGTCTGCGGGAAAGGTCCACGATCTTCTCCTAGGAATCGGCGGGTTCGGCGTGTCCGGCATGTCCGACAGGGCGGGGGCTGGGAGCCGCGGTGGGGACGCGGCGGGAGGCCGGGTGGCTGAAGGGCATCGGCGTGAGTGGGAACTCTTCAGCCACCCGGGGCGTGCGACCTCGTCCTCTCGGACGGTGCCGAGGCGGCCGTGACGGCGCGATACGCCGTTGATCCGCTTCGGCCGACCGGAGTGGGGTCCGGACCTGGCTCCGAATTACGCAAGAGAGTGCACCCGGTGCGCAGCTTTGACAAGAGTCAAGCGCGTATCGAGACATTCATGCTCGACTTTGCTTGAGTTTGGTGAGTCGGCGAGTATGGTCTGCCGCATGCTCGCTGACCGAAGACACCAGCTGATCCTGCGCGCCCTGCGTGCGGACGGGCCCACCACGGTCGCCGCCCTGGCCGACAAGGTCGGGGCGAGCCAGGCCACGATCAGGCGCGATCTCGCGCAACTGGAGGACGAGGGACTGCTCAAACGCGTCTACGGCGGTGCCGCGCCGGTCGTGGGCGAGGACGACCCGTTCGCCGACGTGGCCGGCGTCCGGGTCGAGGCGAAGGACACCCTGGCCGCCTGGTGCGCACATCTCGTCAGGGACGGCGAGACCCTGCTGCTCGACATCGGCACCACGGCCCACCGGGTGGCCCGCCATCTGCACGGCCGGTCCCTCACCGTGATCACCAGCAACCTGGCCGTCTACGAGGAGCTCCAGGACGACAAGTCCGTCCAGCTGATCCTGCTGGGCGGTGTGGTCCGGCGCGACTACCGCTCACTGGTCGGCTTCCTCACCGAGGACAACCTGCGGCAGGTCCACGCCGACCGCCTGTTCCTCGGCACCAGCGGGGTCCGGCCCGACGGTCAGGTGCTGGACACCACCGCGGTCGAGGTGCCGGTGAAGAGGGCCATGATCGCCGCCAGCGCCCAGGTGGTCCTGCTGGCGGACGCGGGCAAGTTCCCCGGCACGGGCATGGCCCGGGTGTGCGGCCCGGAGGAACTCGACATGGTGGTGACCAACGCGCCCGGGGACGGCAAGACCTGCAACCGGCTGCGCGAGGCGGGTGTCGAGGTGATCGAGGTCTGAGTCCCGCGGGCCGCGCTCAGCTGCCGGACGGGTTCGCCCCGCCGCCCTCGAAGGTCTCGAGCGGCGGGACCGGGCGCGGGCCGGAGCCCGGGCGCCAGCCCGCGTCGAGCTTGCGCAGACCCACCCCTTCGGGCGCCCAGATGTGGCAGCTGTTCAGCACCCCGGCCGTGGAGCTCGGCCCCTGCGCGGGCCCGCCCGCCTCCCGTCGGCGCACATGGGCGGACAACGCCGCCTGCACCACCGCCGGACCGAGCGCCCGGGCCAGTTCGTAGAGGTGGGAGCAGCCGAGGACACCGCGGAACCGCTCCTGGACCGCCCGGTTGTAGCCGGCGGCGACGCTGAGCCCCACCAGCCCGTCGAACACCGGCACGACGAGCGGGCACTCGGCGTGCGGGAAGCTCCGCATCCGCGCCCCGGCGGCCACGATCACCCTGTCCGCGAGGCGGACGCGCACGGTGAGCGCCATCCGGTGCACGACGGCGGCCGGCGGCTCGGCCCACGCCCGCTCGTCGCACAGCTCCGCCTCCACCGAGATCTCGTCGCCGCCCTCCTCCTCGTAGGCCGTGAGGACGACGGTACGGCGGTGCAGCGGGAGCCGGGCGCGCGTCATGACGAGGTCTTCGCGGGCGCGGACGCGTTCTGCCGCGGCGGCGGCCCGGCGTCCTCCGTCGCCGGCGTGTCCGCGGTCTCCCCCGGGGCTGCGACGGCTGCGGCGTCCCCCAGTCCCGCGAACCGGGGCTGTCTGCGCTCGATGAAGCTGAGCACGCCCTCGCGGTAGTCGGGGGCGCGCTTGGCCGTGGCCAGCAGGGCCGCCGCGTGGTCGCGGCTGTCGGTGAAGGTCCTCGCCTGGTCGTCGGCGAGCTGCCGCTTGATGAGCGACATGGCGTACGGACTGGCCGAGCGGGCCAGTTCGGCCGCGTACCCGAGCGCCGCCGGGAGCAGGTCCTCCGGTTCGACCAGCCGGTTGACCAGTCCCATCGCGTGGGCTTCCGGTCCGGTGATCCGGCGCGAGGAGAGCAGCAGGTCGGCCGCGTTGCCGTGGCCGACCAGCCGGGGCAGGATCCAGGAAACGCCGTCCTCGGCCACCAGGCCGCGTGCGCTGAAGGCGGCGGCGAACTTGGCGTGCGGCACCGAGAACCGGACGTCGCACATCAGCGCCTGGTTGAACCCGATGCCCGCACAGGCTCCGTTGACGGCGGCCACCACGGGCTTGGGAAACGACATGGGGCGGGTGCGCGGGGGCAGCCGGTCCGTCGGCCACGGGCGGGCGCCGGAGGACGCACCGTCCAGCACGCTCATGTCCATCCCCGGACAGAAGCTGCGCCCCGCCCCGGTGAGGACCACGGCCCGCACCCGTGTGTCAGCCTCGGCCCGGTCGAACAGCTCGTTGTAGAGCAGTTCCATCTCCAGAGTCCAGGCGTTGTGCCGGTCGGGCCGGTTCAGGGTGAGGAGCATGACCCCGTCGTCGGTGAGCTCGGTGAGGATCACCGGGGTCGGGTTCTCGGTCATCGAGGTCACTCCCACCGCCCGTCGACGGCACAGCCGGCCGACTAATAGATAGATGAATCATCTATATACCAACCACTGCGAGGGCACCAGACCCGGTTGCCCGCAACCGATGATCATCCATCCCTTGACCTGGTACCCTCGATGCACTAAGACGATTCATTTTGCTATATGAGGAGCACACCGTGGCCGAGGCAGCCCGCGCAGCAGAGACGGCGACCGTGCCCGCACCCTCCCGCAGCCGCGTCGGACGCCAGGTCCGCGTGCCGAAGACCGCCGAACTGGTCGCCGCCCACCTGCGCCGGCAGATCGTGCGGGGCGAACTGAAGCCGGGTGACGCACTGCCGCCCGAGTCGGGGCTGATGGAGCAGTTCGGCATCTCGCGGCCGACCCTGCGCGAGGCGTTCCGCGTCCTGGAGTCGGAGTCCCTGATCACCGTGCGCCGCGGGGCCCACGGCGGCGCCCGGGTCAGCGCGCCCGACGCGGAGGTCGCGGCCCGCTTCGCGGGCCTGATCCTCGAGTACCGGGGCGCCACCCTCGGCGACATCTACCGCGCGGCGGCCGTCATCGAGCCGCCCTGCGCCCGCCAGCTCGCCGTGAAGCACACGGCCGACGACATCAAGCGGCTGCGCGACGCCGTGGCGACCGAGAAGTCCGCCCTGGACGACCCGCTCGCCCTGGTCGACGCGCAGGACGCCTTCCACGCCCTGCTGATCGAGCTCACCGGGAACCAGACCCTGATCCTGCTGTGCGGCATGCTGCGGCACATCATCGACCGGGCCAACGCCACGTACACCGCGGCCGCGGCCGACGCCGAGACCCAGAAGGCCCAGGCCCTCAAGGGACACCGGGCGCATGTGCGGCTCGTCGGGCTGATCGAGTCCGGCAAGGCCGACGAGGCCGAGAAGCTCTGGCAGCGGCACATCTCCAGCGCCGACGACGTGGTGAACGCGGCCGGACCCAAGACGGTGCTCGAGCTCCTCGACTGACCGGTGCGCCCGAAGTCGGGCGCGCCCGCCTCGCACCTGGCCGCCACCCGAGCGCGCCGGCCACCACCCACGCGCCGCCCCATCCGCGCCCGCCACCTGCGCGGATGCGTCGCCTGGACACATGCGGCCCGTTGCCGGCCCACCACCCCTTGCGCTCGCTAAACAGTTAGATAATTATAGAAGGCGTACTGAATAGTTCCTGGGGTCCGGAGGCGACGGCCATGGCCGAACAGCGCAAGCGCATCTTCGACTGCGACCAGCACATGTACGAGGAGCGGGACTCCTTCACCCGCTACCTCCCGAAGGAATTCCTCGGTGCCGCGGTCGCACCGGTGACCCTGCCCGACGGGCGGGAGGTCATCCTCGCCGGGGACCGGATCGTCGTATGCCTGGAGCCCGAGTTCGGGCAGGTGTACCGTCCCGGCTCGCTGAAGGAGATGCTCAAGGCGATGGCCTCGGGCAATCCCGAGGAGACGTACCAGTTCGAGGCCATGCACGAGTCCTACCAGAACCGTGAGGCCCGGCTGCGGGTCATGGACGAGCAGGGCCTCGACCAGACGATCATCTACCCGGGCGGCTGGGCCCTGGTCGCGGAGGAGTACGTGAAGGGCGTCGAGCCGCTCTACGCCAACTACCACTCCTTCAACCGCTACATGAACGAGGTCTGGGGCTTCGACCACCAGAACCGCATCTACGCCCCGGCGCTGCTCTCCCTGCGCGACCTGGACAGCGCGGTCAAGGAGCTGGAGTATGTGCTCGACCAGGGCGCCCGCTTCATCCTGCTGCCCACCGGACCGGTCTACGGCCGCTCGCCGGGCGACCCGTACTTCGACCCGTTCTGGAAACTGGTCAACGAGGCCAAGGCCAGCGTCTGTTACCACATCAGCGAGTTCTACTACAACTCGCAGGTGGCGCCCTCCTGGGGTTACGACCCGCATCCCATCCACTTCCGGATGTCGGCCTGGCAGTGGCAGAACACCTACGGTCAGCGGCCCGTCGAGGAGACGCTCTCCGCGCTGATCTTCGACAACCTCTTCGGCCGTTTCCCCGACATCAACGTACTGGTCTCGGAGTTCGGCTCCGAGTGGGTGCCCCACTTCGTGCGCCACATGGACAAGAGCCGGGGCATGGGCCGCAACGGCCCCTGGATCGGCGGGCAGTTGGAGGAGCGGCCCAGTCAGGTCTTCCGCAAGCACGTCCGGGTGGTCCCCTACCCGGAGGACGACATCGTGGGTGTGATCAAGCGCCTCGGCTACCACGAGTCCATCGTCATGGGCTCGGACTTCCCGCACGCGGAGGGCCTGGCCGCCCCGGCGGACTTCCGCAAGCTCATCGCGGAACTCGGCGAGTCCGCCCAGGACGACATCATGTACAACAACGCCCAGCAGCTGATCAGCCGCTGAGCGTCGCCGGCGGCACGGATCCCACGGGCCGGAGCCCGGTACCGGACGACGGTACCGGGCTCCGGTGCGTTGAGGTCCGCGGCGTTCAGTGCGTGAGGTCCGCGGCGAGGTTCGCGATGTTCGTCAGCAGCGCCGTACCGCGCCGCGAGTGGTCGTAGCCGGCCAGCGGGTACCCGTTGCTGAGACAGGCGAAGGACAGCCCGGTCTCCGGGTCCATGAAACCGAGCTGGTAGGCGGCGCCCGCGCTGCCGAAGAGGGCGGGCGAGCCGGTGGCGGGCAGCCCACTGCCCGCGTCCGGTCCGGCCACCGTGACGAACAGGCCCATGGCGGTACGCCGGTGGGAGCCGCCGCCGTAGATCCGCTCCCCGTGGGGGTGGTCCACGAACCTGATCCTGGTGCCCTCGGCGACCGCCTCCGGCTTCCACAGTCCCGAGTGCTCCAGGGCCTGGAAGTACAGGGCGACGTCGGCCGCCGTGGCGACCAGCGCATGGCTGGGCTCCCCGGCCGCGAGCACCTGCGGATCGGACAGGTACCAGGGACCCCAGGGGTCGGCGTCCTGGTCCGCGCTCGTGCGGTCGGTGGCGGTCATCGGGGCGACGGTGCCGGGCTGCCGCCCGACCGGGACGCCGAGTTCGAGCGAGGACAGCCCGAGCGGCCGGGCGACGCGCTGCTCCAGGTACCGCGCGAAGGGCAGGCCCGTGCGCCGTTCGACGATCTCGGCGATCAGCCAGGCGGCCGAGGTGAGGTGGAACTGGAAGCGGCTGCCGGGCGTGGAGTCGAGCCGCCAGCGGCCGAAGGCGGCGAGCCGCTGTTCGCGGTCGAGCGTCTTCGGGTGGCCGAGCGGCGCGAAGGGGAAGCCCGCGGTGTGCGTGAGCACCTGCTCGACGGTCACCGTCTCCTTCCCGTTCGGCGCGAACTCCGGGATGATCGCGGCGACTTGCTCATCCAGGCCGACAAGACCCTCGCCCAGCAGCTGCCAGACGACGCCGGCGACGATCGAGCGCCCGACGGACTGAAGGACGTAGCGCGTGTCCGGCCCGGCGTCGCCCCAGGTCTCGAAGGCCACCAGCCGCCCGCCCCGGGCCACCGCGACCTGTGCGGAGGGCAGCTGTCCGTGCTCGACCTCGAGCCGGATCCGGCGCAGCAGTACGTCCAGCCGGTGCGGGTCGATGCCCGCGGCCTCGGGGGCGACAGGCGTACGGTCAGGCGTCATGCGGTGCTCCTTCACGGACGGGCGGGCTCCCGCAGCCGGGCGCGTACGACCTTGCCGTTCGCGTTGCGCGGCAGGGCGTCCACGAACCACCAGCGGACGGGGATCTTGAACCCGGACAGCCGGGCGCGGGTGTGGGCGGTGAGCGCCGCCGGCTCCGGCGGCGCGCCGGGGTCGGCCGGGACGACGAAGGCGATCACGGTCTGGCCGAGCCGCTCGTCGGCGACGCCGGTGACCGCGACGTCCGCGACGCCGGGGTGCGCGGCCACGACGGTCTCCACCTCGAGCGGGTGGACGTTCTCGCCGCCACGGATGATCATGTCGGTGCGTCGGCCCAGCAGGTAGAGATAGCCGTCCTGCGCCACCCGGCCCAGGTCGCCGCTGTGCAGCCAGCCCTCGGCGTCGACGCGGAAGAAATGGCCGGCGCGGGCGTGGATCTCGCCGACGCCGTCCGGGCCGGCGCCGTGGACCCTGAGCTCGACCCCAGGGGCGGGCCGGCCCACCGACCGCAGCAGCTCGGCGCGTCCCGCGACCGCCTCGCGGTGGTCCTCGGGAGTGAGCACGCTGATCGGCGAGCCCTCGGTCTGGCCGAACATGTTGAGCATCCGGACGCCGGGCATCGCCTCGTAGGTCCGGCGCAGTGTGCCGGGGCGCACGGGGGCGCCTCCGTACTGGAGGGTCCGCAGCGTCTCGTGCCGGGCCTGTCCGGCCGCCAGCAGCGTTTCGAGCATCGCCGGGACCATGCTGGTGTGCGTGGTGCCGAGGTCGCGCAGCAGGGTCCAGCCCTCGACGGTGAAGCGGGGCAGGCCGGTGACGAGCGCACCGGCGGCGAGAGCGACAGCGAGGTTGCCGAGTCCGGCGATGTGGTGGAAGGGCGCGCTGCCGCCGTAGAAGCTGTCCGGGCGGAGCGCGCACAGGTGTCCGTTGATCCGCGCGCGGGCGGCCAGGCGCGCCTGGCTCATCGGGACCGGTTTGGGCAGGCCCGTCGTCCCGGAGGTGTGCAGGACGGCGGCGAGGGCTCCGGGATCGGCGGTCAACGACCTTGAGCCGCAACGCAGTTCGGGCACGATGCGGAGTCGTCGGCCGGACAGGTCGGCGACCTGCCGGCCGAGGTCGGCGAACTCGGGCTGCGCCAGCAGGAGGTGCCCTCGCGTCTCGCCGACCACGGCGGCGATCTCGTGCGCGGTCATGCGTACGCCGAGCGGTGCGAGCGGGTGACCGGACCCGGCGCCGCCGATCACCAGGGCGAGGGCGTCGGCGGAGGTGGCGATCAGGGCCGGCACGGGGGCGCCGGGTTGCGGGCCGAGGGTGTCGAGCCAGTCGGCCGCGCCGGCCGCCCGGTCGAGGAGTTCGCGCCCGGTCCAGGTCAGGTCGCCGAACCGGACGGCGGGGCGGGCGTGGTCGTAGGCGCGGTTCACCATCGCGGTCCAGGTGGCCGCCCACCTCGGTCCGTGCGCGCCACCCACCGCCGTCACGGCTCCAGGCGGGCCGTCGCGGTGCCGTTGACCACCTCGACGCCGTCCTGGTTGACCGTCCGTAGCGAGAAGTGGGCGACCGGACCGGCCGGGGTGTCCTCGACCGAGTCGACGACGGCGGTGGCGGTCAGGGTGTCGCCGGGCCAGACCTGGGCCTTGAAGCGCACGCCGAAGCGGAGCAGCGCCCCGGGACCGACCCAGTCGGTGAGGACCCGGCCGGCCATGCCCATCGTCAGCATGCCGTGGGCGAAGACGCCGGGGTATCCGGCGGCCTCGACGGCGAACCTCTCGTCGGTGTGCAGCGGGTTGAAGTCTCCCGAGGCGCCGGCGTACTGGACGATCCGGGTGCGCTTGAGGTCGTCGACGAGGACGCTTTCGCGTGACTCGCCGACCTTGACGTCGTCCGGACTCAGGGTCATCGGGCGTCCTTCGGGGTCGCGGGGCCCTCGGGGACGACGGCCACGGTGACGGCGCTGACGACCGGTTCGCCGTCGGCGTCCCGGTACTCGGTGACACGCTCGCTGAACAGCAGCCGGCCGGTGCGGCCCTGCTTCTCCCAGCTGCGGCCGGGGACAGTGTGCGCGTACAGCGTCTCGCCGGCGCGCACCGGCCGGTGGTACTCGAAGTGCTGCTCGGCGTGGAGTCCGCCGCCGCCCTCCGCCATCACCCCGGGACCGCCGCCGGAGCCGAACCACTCCTCGTCCGGCCTGGGCCGCAGGTGGTACTCCGGGTCGTGGTGGGCGCTCGCCATGGTGAAGGTGGGCGGCGCGAGCGCGGCCCCGCCCCGGTACGCCGGGTTCTCGTCGCCGATGGCCCGGGCGAACATCATGATGTGCCCGGCCTCGACGGGGAACGGCTGCCCTGTCATCGTGCGGTCTCCTCGGTGCTCAGTACGGCAGGAAGGCGTCGCGGGTGGCCTCGTCCGGGTCGAAGTCCGGCGGCAGGCCCTCGAACTTCGGCTCGCGTTTCTCCATGAAGCTGGCCACGCCCTCGCGGAAGTCCGGCGAGCCCGCGAAGAACTCCATGGCGGAGTAGGAGCGGGCGAGGGCGTCGGTGAAGGTGCGGTCCAGATCGCCGTAGACCTGATGGCGCACGACGGCCATGGCACGCGGGGAGCAGTTGCGGGCGATGTCCCGGGCGTAGCCGCGGGCCGCGTCGAGCAGGTCCTCCGGTTCGACGACCCTGCTGACCAGGCCGAGGTCCTTGGCCTCGTCGGCGTCGAAGACGCGGCCGGACAGCAGCAGGTCGAGGGCGTTCTCCAGGCCGACGACTCGCGGCAGGACGTACGGCAGGTTGTACTCGCCGGCCAGACCGCGCCGGGTGAAGGCGGTGGTGAAGCGGGCTCCGCGGGCGGCGAAGCGGATGTCGCAGATCAGGGCCTGGATCAGGCCGATGCCCGCGCAGGCGCCGTTGACGGCGGCGATCATCGGCTTGGGCAGGTGCCGCCTGCTGTACATGGGCACGCGGGCCTGGAGGTTCAGGGACTGACCCGGCTGAGCGTTCTGCTCCAGCCGCTGGACGTCCATCCCCGGGCAGAACGCCTTGCCCGCGCCCGTGACGACGACGACGCGGACGGCCGGATCGTGCGCGGCCTCGTCGAGGAGGGCGAAGAAGCGGCGCTCCATGGGGATGCTCCACGCGTTCCTGCGCTCGGGCCGGTTGAGGGTGAGGACGGCCACGCCGTCCTCGTCCACCTCGTACAGCACCAGGTCCTCATCGGGTTCCTCGGGCATCGGGTCACTCCTGTGCGAAGGGCTCGGCCGAAGGATCGGCCAGGGGTTCGATGGGTTCGCCGACGCCCGGACGCTCCCCGGAGATGGTGACGACGACCTGCCCGCGGGCGCAGATCCGGCCGTCGGTGATCACGTCCACGTCGGCGAAGTGCAGTCTGCGGCCGCGCCGGACGCAGCGCGCGTGGGCGACGGCCTCCCGGCCCTCGGCGGGTGCGAGGTACTGCACCGACATCGACACGGTGCTGACCCGGCTCCCCTTCTCGAAGTCGTGCCCGGCGACCACGGCGCCGGCGCCCGCGGTGTCGATGAGCGCCGAGATCACCCCGCCGTGGAAGATGCCCTCGTGTGCGGAGAGGGCCTCGGTGTAGGGGAGCACGATCTCGACGGCGTCCGGGTCCCAGCGCGTCACGCGGATGCGGCAGCGCCGGTTGAAGGCGACCCCGCGTTCCCAGCGGGCACGGAACCACGCCCGGCGTTCGCGCTGTTCCTGATCGGTGAGGGTCCTCGCCGCGACGGTCATCAGCACGCCCTCCGGTCTCGGCCTGTCAGCCGATCCATATAGTTACATGAATTGGATAGTTCAGCAATCATCCGGAGTCCCATCGGTCACCTAGATGTATTATTTATATAACTGATTCATCGTCCATGACAGAGGGAGAACCAGATGCCGTCGACCGCCCTGGCCGGGATCCGCGTCCTCGATCTGTCCCGCATCCTCGCCGCGCCGCTGGCCACCCAGATGCTGGCCGATCTGGGCGCCGAGGTGATCAAGGTCGAGCGGCCGGGATCCGGCGACGACTCACGGACGTACGGCCCGCCCTTCGCGCCCGGGGCCGCGGGCGAGGGCGAGCGGACCGACACCGCCGCCTTCTACCTCTCCTGCAACCGCAACAAGCGGTCGGTCACCGTCGACCACGCCACCCCCGAGGGGCAGGACCTGATCAGGGGCCTCGCCGCCCGGTCGGACGTCGTCGTCGAGAACTTCCGTGCCGGGACGCTGGCGAAGTACGGGCTCGGCCACGAGGACCTGCGGGAGATCGATCCGCGGCTGGTCTACCTCTCCGTGACGGGCTTCGGGCAGAGCGGCCCGTACGCCTCACGCCCCGGCTACGACGGCATCTTCCAGGCCATGTCCGGGATGATGAGCGTCTCCGGGCACCCCGAGGAGCCGATGAAGGTCGGCGTCAGCATGGTCGACATCCTCACCGGGCTCTACGCCTCGACGGCCGTGCTGGCGGCGCTGCGGCACCGGGACGCCACCGGCGAGGGCCAGTTCATCGACCTGTCCCTGCTGGACTGCGGTCTGGCCTCGCTGTCGCACTTCGCGATGAACTACCTGGTCTCCGGCGAGGTTCCCCGGCGGCGCGGAAACGGCGGGTACGGCGGGATCCCGTCCCAGGCCTTCCAGTGCGCGGACAAACCGATCTTCCTGGTCGCGGGCAACGACAAGCAGTTCGCCGCGTTCTGCGCGGCCGCCGAGCGCACCGACCTGCTCCAGGACGAGCGGTTCGCCACGACCTCCGCGCGGATCGCCCACCGGGAGGAGATCCTCCCGGTGCTGGAGACGGTCCTGCGCACCAGGACCCGGGACGAGTGGCTGGTCCTGCTCGACCGCCACGACGTCCCCGCGGGCCCCTACAACGAGCTGCCCGAGGTCTTCGCCGACCCGCAGATACGGCACCGGGAGATGCTGGTCGAGGTCGAGGACCCGCTCTCCGGACGACTGGCGCTGCTCGCCAACCCGATCCGGTTCACCGCGACGCCGGTCGAGGGATACGCGCCGCCGCCCGCCCTGGGCGAGCACACCGCCGAAGTACTCACGGGACTTCTCGGGGTGACGCGGGACCGGCTGGCGGAACTGCGGGCCCGGGGTGTCGTGTGACCGGCCGGCGCGTGGCGGGGCGCCGCTGACGGCGGGTCAGCCGAGCAGGGTGCGACCGCCCTCCAGCATGAGCGTCGCGCCGGTCAGATAGGCCAGGTCGTCGCTCACCAGCGCGACCACCGCCCGGCCGATGTCCGCCTCCGGGTCGCCGAGCCGCCCCAGCGGGATCTCCCTGGCCAGTTCGGCCGCCTTGTGCGGGTGCGCGGCGAGGTACTCCTGCGCCGCCGGGCTCAGCGCGGCCGGACAGATGACGTTCACCCGGATCCCGTACGCGCCCCACTCCCGCGCGGCTACCCGCGTCAGGCCCCGGATCGCCTCCTTGGCCATCGCGTACGCCGCGAAGGTCGCCTCGCCCCGGACCGCGGCCGACGAACCGAGGTTCACGACGCTGCCCCGGCTCTCCTTGAGATGGGGCAGCGCGGCCCGCATCGCGTGGAAGGCCGCCAACGGGCCACTGCGGTAGGCGAGTTCGACGTCGTCGTACGACGTCTCCTCCAACCGGCGCTGAACCGAGGACTGGGCGTTGTTGACGAGCACGTCGAGCGCGCCGAACTCCCGCACCGTCTCGGCCACCATACGGTCGACGTCCTCCCGCTCGCCCACGTCGCCGACCACCGTGTACGCCCGCCCGCCGCGGGCGGCGACCTCCCGCGCCGTGTCCTCGAGCCTGCCCCCGGTCCGGCCGGTGATCACCACCGACGCCCCCTGCGCGGCGAGCGCGAGCGCGATGCCGCGGCCCACTCCCTGTCCGCCGCCGGTGACCAGGGCCGTCCGCCCGGCCAGCCGGGTGCCCGGCTCGCTGCCTCGTCCCGTCACGTCGTCTCCTTCCAGAAGGGCGTCCAGGAGGGGAACGCCCCGGGCAGCGCCGGCCGTCCGGCGCCCGCCCAGCCCTCGAAGCCCACCGCCTGCGGGCGCTCGGTCACGTCCGCCGCGTACCAGTGCTGCTCACGGCGGCGGGAGAAGTACCACTCGCCGTCCACGCGCGCGTAGTCGTCCCGGTAGCAGATCGCCATCACGATCCACCGGTCCCCCACCTCGTGCTCGGCCCGGCAGTAGACCGCACCGGTCGCGGTGTCGCGGCCGGTCAGCTCGACGCGGTGCCCGCAGATCTGGTGCACGGACCGGTGGAAGCCGCGGAGCAAGGGTTCGATGTGGCGGCGCAGAGCGTGCCGCCCGCTGCCGTGACGGCCCATGTCCACGTCCGGCCGGAAGCAGCCGACCCACGCGTCGAGGTCGCGGCCGTCCACGGCCAGCGCGTAGCGGATGGGAAGTTGCTGGATGGCGAGCTGCGACTCGACGCGGTCGACGCGCTCCTCGAGGGAGGTCATGGGCGCGGGTCCTTCGGCAGTCCGAGGAGCTGCTCCCCGATGATGTTGCGCTGGATCTCGCTCGACCCGCCGTAGACCGTCTCCGCGAGCGAGAGCAGGAAGGAGCGCTGCCGGGTGTCCAGGCCGTAGTCCCGGCCCACGATCTGCCCGGCTGGTCCGGCCAGTTCCATGGCCAGCCTGCCGAGTCGCTGGTGCCGCGTCGAGGCGTACAGCTTCGCGGTCGTGGCCTGCGCGCCGGGCGTCCGGCCGGCGGTGAGTTCGGCGATGGTCCGCAGGTTGGTGGTGCGCATGATGCGTACGGAGATCCAGGCGTCGACGATCCGGCGGCGCAGCATCGGATCGTCGAGCGCGCCCCGTTGCCTGGCCAGTCCGATCAGCGCCTCGGCCTCCCGCTCGAAGGTGAGCTGCTGGGGCAGGAGCGTGGTGCCGCGTTCGATGCCGAGCGTGGCCATCGCCGTGCGCCAGCCCTGCCCGACCTCCCCCACCACCAGGTCCGCGTCGGTGCGCGCGTCCGAGAGGAAGACCTCCGCGAACTCGTCCTGGCCGGCGAGGTTGCGGATGGGGCGGATCTCCACGCCCGGCTGGTCCGTGGGCAGGAGCAGCAGGGTCAGACCCTTGTGCCGTTGCGAGTCCGGGTCGGTGCGGGTGAGGACGTAGAGCCAGTCGGCGTGGACGCCGAACGAGGTCCACACCTTCTGTCCACTGACCACCCACTGGTCGCCGTCGCGTTCGGCCCTGGTGCGGACCGACGCCAGGTCGGAGCCCGCGCCCGGCTCGCTGAAGCCCTGGCCCCACAGTGCCTCGACGGCGAGGATCGGCGGCAGGAAGCGCTTCTTCTGCGCCTCGCTGCCCATCGCCAGGAGCATCGGGCCGAGCAGGTCGAGCGCGTTGACGGTGGCCCGGTAGGGGGCGTTCGCGCGGGCGTACTCGTAGGCGAAGACGATCTCCTCCAGGAGCCCGAGCCCCCGGCCCCCGTACTCCCGCGGCCAGCCGACGCCCAGCCAGTTCCCGGCGGCCAGTTCGCGGTCCCAGGCGAGACGGACGTCCCAGGCCTCGCCGTCGGTGGGTCCGCCCACGCCCCGGTGCTCGGCGAACTCCCCGACGAGGTGCCGCGCCAGCCAGTCCCGCAGCTCGTCGCGGAAGTCGCGTACGGCGGGGCCGAAGTCCAGCTCCATGTCTGCCTCTCCCTGGGGTCGTGGGGTGGTTCTCAGATGCCGAGCCGGGCGGCGAGCAGTTCCCGGTGGTACGCCGGGCTGCCGAGCAGTACCTCGGAGCTCTGGGCCCGCTTGAGGTACAGGTGCGCGGGGTGCTCCCAGGTGAAGCCGATACCGCCGTGCACCTGGATGTTGTCGGCGGCGACCCGGCTGAACGCCTCGGAGCAGTAGGTCTGGGCGAGGGCCGCCATGAGCGCGGTCTCCGTCTCGTCGCCGCCGTCCAGGGCCCACAGAGCGCCGTACGCGGCCGAGCGCGCCGACTCGATCTCCATCAGCATGTCGGCGCATTTGTGCTTGATCCCCTGGAACGAGCCGATGGGCCGGCCGTACTGCTCGCGGATCTTCGCGTACGCCACGGCGGCGTCCAGGGTCGCCGCGGCTCCTCCCACCTGTTCGGCGGCCAGCAGTACGGAGGCCGTGGCGAGGGTGCGCGCGAGGGCGGGCCATGCCGCCCCTTCTGCCCCCAGCAGGCGGGCGGGGGTGTCCGCGCACCGCACCCGGGCCTGCTTACGGGTCTGGTCCAGGGTGGGGAGCGGGGTGCGGGTCAGGCCGGGGGCGCCGGCGTCCACCGCGAAGAGGCTGACGCCCGCCGGGGTCCGGGCGGCGACCAGCAGCAGGTCGGCGAGGTGTCCGTCGGGGACGTAGGTCTTGACTCCGGTCAGCCGCCAGCCGTCCGTCGTGCCGTGCGCGGTGAGCCGGATGCCCGCCTCGTCCCAGCGGCCGTCCTCCTCGGTGAGCGCCAGGGTGGCCACCGTCTCCCCGGAGGCCAGGCCCGGCAGGAGGTCGCGTCGGGCCTCCTCGTCGTCGCAGCGCAGCAGCGCCTCGGCGGCCAGGGCGACGGTGGCGAAGTACGGCCCGCACAGCAGGGCGCGGCCCGCCTCCTCGAAGACGATGCCGAGATCGACGTAGCCGAAGCCCGAGCCGCCGTACTCCTCGGGGACGGCGAGCCCCTGAAGGCCGAGTTCGCCGGCCATCCTGTGCCAGACGGCCGGGTCGTGACCCAGCGGGTCGGCCGCCAGGCGGCGTACTTCCGCCTCGTCGGAGTGCTTGGCGAGGAACGACCGCACGACCTTGCGCAGTTCGTCCTGTTCCTCGCTGAAGGTGAGATCCATGCCGAGCTTCCCGTCCTCGGTGCAAGAGGCGCCTGTCGCCCGCTTGCTGCTCGCCGCTCGATACAGTTAGATAATTATAGTATCCGCACTGAATACACCAGGAGCGCGACGTGACCGATCCCTACGAGCCGTTCACGAGCCTGACCTTCGAGCGGCCCGCGCCCGGCGTGCTGCGCATCGTGCTCGACGCCCCCCACCTCAACGCGGTCGATCCGCGGATGCACGGCGAGCTCGCCGACGTCTGGCCGGTCGTGGACCGGGACGAGCAGACCCGCGCGGTGCTGGTCCAGGGGGCGGGCCGGGCCTTCTCCGCGGGCGGGACCTTCGACTCCATCGAGGCCATGACCGGGGAGTACGCGGTCCGCGCCCGGGTGATGCGCGAGGCCCGGGACATGGTCTACGGGGTGCTCAACTGCTCCAAGCCGGTGGTCTCGGCGATCCACGGCCCGGCGGTCGGCGCGGGTCTGGTGATCGGCATGCTCGCGGACATCTCCGTGGCCGCCCGCACGGCGAAGATCGTCGACGGGCACACCCGCCTCGGGGTGGCGGCCGGCGACCACGCGGCCATCTGCTGGCCCCTGCTGTGCGGCATGGCCAAGGCCAAGTACTACCTGCTGACCTGCGAGACGCTCACCGGCGAGGAGGCCGAGCGGATCGGCCTGGTGTCCAAGTGCGTGGACGACGACCAGGTGCACACCGAGGCCCTGCGGGTGGCGACCGCCCTGGCCGCCGGTCCCGCCAGCGCCATCAGCTGGACCAAGAGGTCCCTGAACCACTGGTACCGCACGGCCCAGCCGATCTTCGAGGCCTCGCTGGGACTGGAGTTCTTCGGGTTCGCCGGCCACGAGGTCGTCGAGGGGCTGGCCGCCCACCGCGACAAGCGGACTCCGGACTTCGAGGGCGTGGGCGACAAGCACCCGCTCGCGCTCTGACCCCCGCTGCGACCCCCGCTCCTCGTATACGGACAGGACTCCCCGATGACCGCCGATCGAACGACCACCACCGAAGCCGCCCCGCTCGTGCGGGGGCTCACCTACGAGGAGATGCCGGTCGGGCAGATCTTCCGCACCGCCCGCCGCACCGTCACCGAGACCGACCTGGTCAACTTCGTCACCTGGGGCGGCTTCACCGAGCCCCTCTTCTGGGACGCCTCCCACGCCGCCGAGGGCGGCTACACCGGCCGGCTGGTCCCGGGAGGGCTGACCTACTGCATCGCCGAGGGGCTGGTGCTCCAGACGAACGTGCTGCACGGCACCGGTCTCGCCTTCCTGCACATGGAGCTGTCCGTGCGGGGCCCGGTGTACGTCGGCGACACGCTGTACGCCGTCGTGGAGACCACCGGCTGCCGACCGTCGAGCAAGCCGGGGCGAGGGGTGGTGACCAGCCGGATCGGGGTGCGCAACCAGCGCGACGAGGAGGTGCTCGTCTACACCCCGGTCCGGCTGATCCGGGGCCGCGACTACGCGTCCTCGACGCCCTGACCCCGGGACGCGGCCGGTACCAGACTCAGCCGGGCGGCGCGGCCCGTGTCGGGCACGGGGGCACCGGCGAACGCGCCACGGTGCAGCCAGTCGGAGGGGATCGGCGGGCGCGGCGGCGGCTCGTGGTCCGGGACCGCCATCGCGTACAGACGGGTGTAGCGGAACTTGGCCTCGAGATTGTCGAGGACCGACCAGTACTCGTAGCCGCACACCTCCACCCCTGCCGCGACGAGTCGCGCCAGCCAGGTGAGGCGCGCGCGCAGCAGGGCCACCCGTCGGGCGTCGTCGCTGTGCCCCGTCGCGTCGACCAGGTCCAGGTCGCCCATGCCGTTGTCGACGACCGACAGCGGGGGCAGCAGGTCTCCGTAGAGGTCGCAGAGGCCGGCGACGGCGTCGGCGAGCCCTTCGGGGATGATCGGCCAGCCGTAGGCGGTCGTCTCCACGTCCTCGAAGGGGACGATCGCGAAGCCGATGCCCACGAGCAGGCGGTTCACCTCGTTGAGGGCGCCCTGGCAGGTCGCGGTCGGCAGGACGCGGGGCAGGTTCTCCGGCGCGGTGACCCGGAACGGGGTGTGCCAGGACAGGCCCAGCAGGTCCTGCGGGGTGGCGATGACCTCCAGGTCGCCCGGGCGTACGCAGCCGGTGGCCTCCACCGGTGAGACGTCGTCCTCGGTCACCATGTGGGCGCCGAGCAGCACGGGATCCAGGAAGAGGCGGTTGGTCCAGCTCTCCAGGCGCTCCAGGGCGAGACGGTCGTAGGGGTCGTCGGTGGCGGCGTACCCGCCGACCAGGGTGACCGTGGTCCCGATCCGGCCCCCCGCCCCGGCGGCGCCGAGTGCCTGGGTGGCGAGGCCGTTGGCGAGCAGGAGGTGATGGACGGCGGCCAGCCCGGCCCGCCCGGCGCCACGGCCCGGTGGATACATTCCGGCCACATGGTCGGCGAGTGTGGGGCCGGCCAGGTCGCTGGAGGTGATCCAGCGCTCCACGCGGTCGCCGAAACGGCGGCCCAGTTCGGCGGCGTACTCGGCGAAGTGCTCGGCGGTGTCGCGGGCGAGCCAGCCGCCGGCCGCGTCGAGCCACGGCGGCAGCGAACGGTCGAGGAGTGTGAGGCCGGGCCGCGTCCCCCGGGCGAGCAGGGCGTCGAGGGCGCGGTCGCAGCGGTCCAGGGCCTGCCGGTCCCAGCTGCCGGGGCCGGCGGGCTGGAGCAGCGGCCATCCGGCGACCATGCGGTGCGTGTCCGCGGCGACCCCGGTCAGCTGCCGGATGTCGTCGGTCCACTGGCGGAAGTGCCCGCCCCGCTCCGGTACGGGCGGCGGCGGGGCCGCGACGGTGTCCGCGGTGGCGACCCCCCAGTCGACACCGCGAAGGGATTCGTACAGGGAACCATCACTCATGGTTACCGTCCAGGCGGTGAATGGTTTAGCGCATTCAACTGAATGCCCGCCGTCCGGACGCTAACACTTCAGACAGACCACGACAATGTTTCGGCCAGATCTCCGCAGCTCCGCCCACCGATGGCGCGGCGGGACGGCCTCGGCGGCAGGGGCGGCTTCCGCGGCAGGGGCGGTCACGGCTCCAGGGGCCGGAACTCCTCCTCCTGCCACCAGGGGTAGACGGGGGGCATGTCCTTGCCGACCCGGCCGGGGAACCGCGGCGGCCGCTTGGCCAGGAAGGACTCGACACCCTCCACGGGGTCCGGGCCGCCGCCGATCTGGCCCATGATCCGCGAGTCGAGGCGGTGCGCCGCCATGGGGTGGGGTTCGCCGAGCATCCGCCACATCATCTGGCGCGAGAGGGCCACCGAGACGGGCGAGGTGTGCTCGGCGATCTCCCGGGCGAGTGCGTAGGCCGCCGGCAGCAGTTCCTGCGGCGGGTGGACGGAGCGGACCAGTCCGGCCGCCAGCGCCTCGTCCGGCCCGAAGAGACGACCGGTCGCCACCCACTCCATGGCCCGCTGCATGCCGACGGCGCGCGGCAGGAACCAGCTCGCCGCCGACTCCGGCACGATGCCGCGCCGGGCGAAGACGAAGCCGAATTTGGCCGAGGTCGACGCAAGCCGGATGTCCATCGGCAGGGTCATGCTGGCGCCGACGCCCACCGCCGGGCCGTTGATCGCCGCGATGACGGGCTTCACGCAGGAGAAGAGGCGCAGCGCCACCCGGCCGCCGGTGTCCCGGTGCGCGGCGCCCGCCGTCCGGTGGTCGAAGGAGGAGCCGCCGGAGCTGACGTCGGCGCCCGCGCAGAACCCGCGTCCGGCGCCGGTCACCACGATCACCCGGATGTCGTCGTCGGCGTCGGCCGCGTCCAGGACGTCCAGCAGGTCGCTCATCATCCGGGGGCCGAAGGCGTTGAGTTTCTCCGGTCTGTCGAGGGTGACCGTGAGGATCCGGTCCGCCACTTCCGTGCGCACGGTCTCGTACATGGGGGCGTCCTCCGTCACTGGGCGGGACAGGTTTCCAGAAAGCTTAATTAGTTATAGCATTCAACTCTACTGACTCATTCATGTTGTTCCCTTCCTTGCTTGCGGCGGTGGAGATGACGGATCTGGTGGTGACGGCCGTCGGGCCGGTCCGGCTGGTCGAGCTGAACCGGCCGGAGCAGCTCAACGCGATGAGCGAGGAGCTGCACTCGGGTCTCGCCTCGGTGTGGGACGAGCTCGCCGCGGACCCTGAGGCACGCGTCGTGGTGCTCACCGGGCGCGGCCGGGCGTTCAGCGCCGGCGGCAACTTCGACATCATGACCCGGGTGCAGACCGACGCGACCTTCCGCCAGCGCAACGTCGACGAGGCCCGGCGGATCGTCCACGGCATGGTCCGCTGCCCGCTGCCGGTGATCTCGGCGGTCAACGGGCCCGCCGTCGGCCTCGGGTGCAGTCTGGCGCTGCTGAGCGACCTGGTACTGATCGCCGACGACGCGTATCTGGCCGACCCGCACGTCCAGGTCGGCCTCGTCGCGGGCGACGGAGGCGCTCTCGTCCTGCCCCTGCTCGTCGGCCTGACCCGTGCCAAGGAACTGCTGTTCCTCGGCGAGAGGGTGAGCGCCCAGGAGGCGGTCCGGCTGGGCGTCGTCAACCGCGCCGTCCCGCGGGACAAGCTGATGGACGAGGCCATGGACCTGGCCGGACGGCTGGCGGCGCTGCCCGCGCGGGCGCTGCGCGGGACCAAGCGGGCGGTGAACCTGCATCTGGAGCAGGCCCTCGCCCACGTCCTCGAACCCGCTCTGCTCGCCGAGCGGGAGACCATGCGCTCCGCCGAGCACATCGCGGTCGTCGAGAAGATCATCGAGGCCCGCGGGCGCCGCCGGGCCGGCCAGGAGGGCTGAGGCATGGACTTCGCGTTCAGCGACGAGCACGAGGAACTCCGGCGCACGGTACGGGCGTTCCTCGCGGACACCGCGCCCGAGACCGAGGTACGGCGTCTGATGGAGACGCCGGAGGGCTTCGACCGGCCGCTGTGGCGCCGTATGGGTGAGGAACTCGGCCTCCAGGGGCTCGCCGTGCCGGAGGAGTACGGCGGCGCCGGCTGCGGTCCGGTCGAAGTGGGCGTGGTCATGGAGGAGATGGGCCGGGCGCTGCTCTGCGCGCCGTTCCTGTCCTCGGCCGTGCTGGCGACGACCACGCTGCTGCGCTGTGCGGACGAGGAGGCGCGCAAGCAGCTGCTGCCGGGGCTGGCCTCCGGCGAACTCGTCGGGACGCTGGCCCTGACGGAGGACTCCGCCCGGTGGGACGCGTCCGGCGTCGGGCTCCGCGCCCGGGAATCGGCGGGAGGCTGGCTGCTGAGCGGACACAAGACGTTCGTCCTGGACGGGGCGACCGCCGATGTCGTCCTCACCGTCGCCCGTACCGGGGACGGCACGGGCGACGGCATCGGCGTCTTCCGGGTGGACGGCGACGCGAGCGGGCTGCGCCGCACCCCGCTGCCCACCATGGACCCGACCAGGCGGCAGGCGCGCCTCGACTACGCCGACGTCCCCGCGACGCGGCTGCGTACGCACGGGTCCGGCTGGGACACCGTCGCGCAGGTGCTCGACCGGGCGGCGGTGGCGCTGGCCGCCGAGCAGGTGGGGGTGGCCTCCCGGGCGCTGGACATGGCGGTCGGGTACGCCAAGGTCCGCCATCAGTTCGGGCGGCCCATCGGCTCCTTCCAGGCCGTCAAGCACCTCCTGGCCGACGTCCTCCTGGAGGTGGAGTCGGCGCGCGCCGCCGCCCACTACGCGCTGCTCGCCGCGGAGCGCGAGGACCCGGAGCTGCCCGCCGCGGCGAGTCTGGCCAAGGCGTTCTGCTCCGATGCCTGTCTCCAGGCCACGGCGGAGAACATCCAGGTGCACGGCGGTATCGGTTTCACCTGGGAACATCCGGCCCACCTGTATCTCAAGCGGGCCAAGACATCACAGCTGATGTTCGGCGACCCGGCCTACCACCGGGAGCTGCTCGCGCGGCGCATCGGTCTGGACGCGGGCACGGACACGGACACGCACATCGGGACGGTCGGAGGAGCGGCATGAAGGTTGACGGCAAACTCAGCGTGTGGGGCACCGCGGAGGTCGTCGAGGAGGCCCGGCACCACGAGAAGGCCGGCTACGACGGCCTGTGGGCCTCGGAGTCCAAGCACGACCCCTTCCTGCCGCTGGTGCTGGCGGCCGAGCACACCGAGCGGCTGGAGGTGGGGACGGCCATCGCGGTGGCCTTCGCCCGCTCCCCCATGCAGCTCGCGTACACCGCGCACGACCTCCAGAGCTACTCCGGCGGGCGTTTCTCGCTCGGCCTCGGCAGCCAGATCAAACCGCACATCGAGCGGCGCTTCGACATGCCCTGGAGCCGGCCCGCGGCCCGGATGCGGGAGTACGTGAGTGCGCTGCGCGCCATCTGGGCCGCCTGGAACGAGGGCGAACGGCTGAACTTCCGCGGCGACTTCTACTCGCACACGCTGATGTCACCCTTCTTCTCCCCGCCGCCCGCTCCGGGCGGCGCGCCCAAGGTGTTCGTGGCCGCGGTCGGCGAGGCGATGACCAGGGTGGCGGGCGAGGTCGCCGACGGGCTCCTCGCCCACGGGTTCACCACCGAGCGGTACCTGCGGGAGGTGACCCTGCCGACCGTGACCGCTGGGCTGGCCGCGTCCGGCCGCGCCCGGGACGACTTCTCGGTGTCCCATCTGCTGCTGACCGCGACCGGCCGCACCCAGGAGGAGATGACCCGCGCGATCGACAGCACCCGCGCCCAGATCGCCTTCTACGGCAGCACGCCCGCCTATCGCGGGGTACTGGAGCTGCACGGCTGGGGCGCGCTCGGTGACGAACTGCACGCGCTGTCGACGTCACGGCGCGAGGACAAGTGGCAGGCGATGAGCGGGCTCGTCGACGACGAGGTGCTGCACACCTTCGCGGTGGTGGCGGAGCCGGAGCGGGTGGCGGGCGAGATCCGTCGACGGTACGGGCCGCTGGTCGACCGGGTGTCCTTCTACACCGCCTACGAGATCGGCGCCGAGGTGTGGGAGCCGATCGTGTCGGAACTGCGCGGAGGCTGACCCCGGGGCGGAGCTGAGCCCGCCGCGTCAGTCGAACAGGTCCAGGACCGTGGTCATGGACCTGTTCCGCAGCAGGTAGTCCTCCGCCTCCTGGAGGTGCAGGCGCCACAGCTTCTCGGCGGCCTCGGACCGGCGGGCGGCCACCAGCTCGACGAGCGCGCGGTGGGCGCCGAAGCCGCGGCGGTTGGCCCGGATGTTCTCGGGGCTGCCGGCGTCGAGGTCGACGTGGGACCAGTTCGCCTGGTCGATGATGTGCCGGACCATGCCGTTGAGGACGCTCAGCGTCTCGTTGCCCGCCAGTTCGACGACCAGGGCGTGGAACTCCATGTGGGCGCGGATGAACGCCGACGGGTTCTCCATCAGCCCCTCGGCCTCGGCGACGGCGGCCCGCAGCCGCTCCAGGTCCCCGTCGGTGCGGCGCCCGGCCAGCAGCCCGGCGCACGGCGCCTCGATCACCGTACGGGCGTCGTACACGTCCTTGAGGGTCGTGCCCCGGTACTCCAGGACCACTCCGGCGTAGCGGGCGGCCACCGTGCCCTCCGGTACCTGTACCCGCGCGCCGCCCCGGGCGCCCCGGCGCACGCTGATGAGCGACTCCGACTCCAGCACCCGGAACGCCTCGCGCAGGGTCGGCCGGGAGACGGCGAACTCCGCCATCAGGGCCGTCTCGGCGGGCAGCGCCTCCCCCTCGGCGAGTTCCCCGCGCACGATCTTGCGGCGCAGCTGGGCCGCCACCAGCTCGGCCATCTTCGGGACCCGTACCGGTGTGTTCGTCACCGCACCCGCCTCCGCCCTCATGCGCTCGTGTCCGGTACGAAGTACGGCAGGGTGATCTCGTCGGTGAAGGCGCGCAGGTCCACGCGGACGCGCATCCCGATGACGACCTGGTCGGGGTCGCCGGCGTCCACGTGGGACAGCATGGTGCCCCCTTCATCGAGGTCGATCACGGCCAGCGCGAAGGGCGCGTCGAACCCTGGTCCGGGCGCCCGGTGCACCACGGTCACCGAGTAGACGGTCCCCCGGCCCGCGCTCGGCTGGTAGCGCCATCGCGCGGACAGACAGCCCGGGCACGCCGGTTCGGGCACGAAGAAGCGCAGGCCGCAGTCGGGGCAGGCCGGTACGACCAGCTCACCGCGCCGGGCCGCGGCCCAGAACGGCTCCGACAGCGGAGTCGGGACGGGGACGGGTCGCCCGTTCATCGCATCCTCCCCAGCACGCTCATCTCGTAGTGCTGTGCGCCGGAGCCGGCGTTGCCGACGACCGCCAGTTCCGCGCCCTCGACCTGGTGCACGGCGCTGCCGCGCAACTGCCGTACGGCCTCGACGACCTTGAGGGTCATCTGCTGGGTGCCGTTCCACGCGTACGACAGACAGCCGCCGTCGGGATTGACCGGGTGCTTGCCGCCCACGGCGATCGCGCCGGCGGCCGCGAGGGGTCCGCCCTCGCCCTCCCCGCACAGCCCGAGAACCTCCAGCTGCCGGATGATCTCGAAGGAGTTGGGGTCGTAGAGCGAGAAGACGTCCACGTCCTGCGGGCCGATCCCCGCCATCGCGTACGCGCGTGCCGCGGCGTCCCGGCCGAGCTGCCCGACCTCCCGGTGCAGCGCAGGGTTCGCGTAGGCGGCCTGGTGGTACTCCATCCCGCCGCCGAGCACCGCGACGGGCGGGTTCGGCAGGTCGCGGGCGCGTTCGGCGGTGGTCACCACGAGGGCCGCGCCGCCCTCGCCGACGATGCAGCAGTCCAGCAGATGGAAGGGGGTGGCCACCGTGCGGGAGGCGAGCACGTCGTCGGCGGTGTAGGGGCCGCGACCGTACATCATCGCCTCGGGGTTGGTGGTGCCGTTGTTGCGGATGGTGGCGGCGACCTCCGCGAGCTGGCGGGAGGTCGTCCCGTACTCGTGCATGTGCCGGGCCGCCACCAGAGCGAACTGGGCGACGACATAGCTGCCCCAGACGTCGGCGAACTCCAGCGGCACCCCGGCCCCGACCGGGCCCGAGCCGCGCGAGACCAGTTTGCAGCCGCCGACCACGACGGTGTCGGCGTATCCGGCGCGGATCGCCGCGGCCGCCTTCAGCAGGCCGCGCGAGCCGGCGTTGTCGAGCATCGAGTCGCTGGTCCAGCGCAGGTCGCGGCCGAGCATGCGCGCCCAGGAGCTGCCTTCGCCGGGTACGCCGCCGGGGCCGGGCCAGTCCACCTGGGCGCCGTCGACGTCGGCCGGCGTCAGCCCGGCGTCCTCGATCGCACCGCGCACCGATTCGAGGGCGAGGTCCATGGCGTCCCGGTGCGGGAGGGACAGGGCCTGCTCGGTGGCGTGGACGCCGACGACGACGGGCAGCCGGCCGTTCACGCCGTCACCGTCCCGCGCCGAGCGTGTCGCCGCCGGGGTAGCCGCCCCCGCCGAAGCGCTCGTCGAGCGCCTCGTAGTCCATGGCGAAGTCCTTGGTGCGGGGCAGCGCCTCGACGAACTCCACCGTCTTGGGCTTCTTGTACGAGGCGATCCGCGCCCGGCAGTGTTCGACGACGTCCCGCGCGGTCACGGGTCCGGCGTCCGGGTGGAGCACCACGACCGCCTTGACGTCCTGCGCCCAGCGCTCGTTCGGCACGCCGATCACCGCCGCCTCCCGGACGGCCGGGTGGGACTCGATGCAGTTCTCCACCTCCGCCGGGAAGATGTTCTCGGCCGCCGACTTGAGCATGCGGGTCGTCGTGCCGAGGAAGCTGATCGTGCCGTCGGGCTCGCGGCGGCCCAGGTCGGTGGTGTGCCACCAGCCGGACCGGAAGCGCTCCTCGTTGATCTGCGGCCGGTTCCAGTAGCCGAGGTGCACGAGGTCGCCGCGCAGGCAGATCTCGCCCGCCTCGCCGGCGGCGCACTCCTCGTCCGCGTCGTTCAGCACGCGTACGGCGGTGCCGGGGCCGGGGCGTCCCGCGTTGCCCTCGCCGCTACCGCCGTACGCGCCGGTCACGGCGAAGCCGGTCACCTCGGTCTGGCCGTAGCCGCGGCCCTCTCCCCCGCCGTTGCGGGTGAACCGGCTCCGGTCGGTGGGCACGGTGCCCTGCCACAGGGGTGCGGCGACGCTGGCGCGCAGGTGGGAGAGGTCGTGGCCGGCCTCGCGGTTCAGCGCGACGAGCTGTGCGATGGTCGGGGGCATCAGATAGGCGTGCGTGCACCGCTCCTGTGCCAGCACGGGGAGCAGTTCCTCGGCCACCACCCGGCGCACGATCACGTTCTTGCCGCCGTGGACGAAGGCCGGGACGCCCCAGAACTGGTAGTTGCCGATGTGGAACATCGGGCCGGCGCCGAGGAAGGCCGTCTCCGCCCCGATGTCGCCCATCCAGGCGGCGCCCGTGCCCATGGCGAGCAGGTTGCGGTGGGAGAGCATCGAGCCGGACTGCCGTCCCGAGATGGCGGCGGTGTAGATGACCAGCAGCGCGGAGTCCGGATCGACGTCGGTGTCCGGGTCCTCGGGCGAGCCGGCGGCCAGGAAGGACTCGTAGCCGTCGGGTTCCCCGGTGTCGTGGCGCAGCCACAACGCGCGGTGGTCGTCGCCCAGTTCGGCGCGGGCCTTGGCGACCGTGTCGCCGATCTCCTCGTCCTGCCAGACGACCACCCGGGGATCGAAGTCCCGCACGGCGAACGCCATTTCGGGGGCGGCCCAGCGCCAGTAGCCGGGACAGACCATGGCGCCCGTCTTGGCGGCTGCGCCGAGCAGTTCCCAGATCCGGAAGGAGTTCTGTCCGAGCCACAGGATCCGGTCGCCGGGCCCGACGCCGGCGGCGGTCAGGGCGTGGGCCAGGCGGTTTGTGCGCTCGTCCAGCTGCGGCCAGGTCAGCCGGACGTCGCCGTCGACGAGGGCGACTGTGCCGGGGAAGGACCTTCGGTGCTCACGGATGATGTCGCCGAACGTCAGGCGGCGGGCGGGGTGCATGCTGTTGGCTCCAGGAGGTGAGAGGACGTCAGACGCGGCCGACGCCTACGCCCTTGACGTGGATGAACTCGTCGAGTCCCGCTCTGCCGCCTTCCCGGCCGAACCCGCTGATGCCGACGCCGCCGAAGGGCGTGGCCGGCGAGGTGATCGGGTTGGGGCCGGGGTTGACGTAGACCGTCCCGGCCCTCAGCCGTGGCACCAGGCGGTTCACGCGGGCGATGTCGTGGCTCTGGATGTAGGCGGACAGGCCGTACTCGGTGTCGTTGGCGAGCGCGACGGCCTCGTCCTCCGTGTCGAACGGGGTGATGGCGAGGACGGGTCCGAAGATCTCCCGCTGCGCGAGGTCGCTACGGTTGTCGACGTCCGCGAAGACGGTCGGGGCGACGAAGTACCCGTCGGCGTCGATGCGTTCACCGCCGCTCACCAGGCGTCCCGCACCGCTCCCGGCCGCACTGTCGATCACGCCCTGGACCCGGTCGCGGGCGGCGGCGTCGACGAGGGGTCCGATGTACGTCGCCGGGTCCAGCGGGTCTCCGACGGGCAGGTGGGCGACCACGCCCGCGACGCGCGCGATCACCTCGTCGTAGACCGGGCGCTCCACCAGCAGCCTGGTGGGCAGCGCGCAGCCCTGGCCGGTGTTGCTCATGGCGAAGGCCGCGCAGTAGGGGACGACGGTGTCCAGGTCGGAGTCGGCGAACAGGAGGTTGGCGGACTTGCCGCCCAGTTCGAAGACAACGGGTTTGAGGCTCCGCGCCGCGTCGGCCATGATGCGGCGCGCGGTGGCGGGTCCGCCGGTGAAGGAGATCTTGTCCACGCCGGGGTGGTTCACCAGGGCCGCGCCGGCGTCGCCGAGTCCGGTGACGACGTTGACGACGCCCTCGGGGATGCCCGCCTCATGGGCCAGGTCGGCGAAGAGCAGGGCGGAGAACGGTGTGGCCTCGGCCGGTTTGATGACCACGGTGTTCCCGGCGGCGAGCGACGGCGGGACCTTCATCGCCAGCGACAGCGCGGGCGAGTTCCACGTGATGATGTGGCCGATGACCCCGTAGGGCTCGGCGATCGTGTACTCGAAGTTCTCGTGCGGGCTGTGGCCCGCCCCGACCAGCCCCTCGATCTTGTCGGCCCAGCCCGCGTAGTACTCGGTCCACTCGGCGACGTGCGGTCCGACGTTGTCCGCCCAGCCTCCGATGCAGACGCCGTTCTCCAGCGGGCTGATCGCGGCGAAGGCGGGGATGTGGTCGCGGAGCAGACCGGCGAAACGGGTGAGGAGGCGGCGGCGTTCGGCGGGCCGCATGGCGCCCCAGACCTCGAAGGCCTGGCGGGCCGCGGCGACGGCCCGGTCCACCTCGGCAGGGCCCGCGAGCGGGATGTGCGCCTGGACCAGCCCGGTCGCCGGGTTGCGGTGCTCGTGGACGCCGCCGCTCGGATCGGTGACGTCCTTGCCGCCGATGACCAGCCTCGGCCGCGGCAGATCCCGCTCGGCTCTTTCCTGGTGGAGCTGCACGTCGACCGTGACCACGGGTGCCTCCCTGAGCCCTGTGTGCGCCGTCCGCGCATCCAGGGCTAAATAGCTAACCTATTTATCGAAGCTAGTCAATGAGTTCGGCACCCCGCCGGCCGGCGGCCTCACAGACCCAGGGACCGGCCGACGATCTCCTGCATGATCTCCGAGGTCCCGCCGAAAACCCGCTGCACCCTGCTGTCCCGCCAGATACGGGCGATCTCGTACTCGTTGACGTAGCCGTAGCCGCCGAAAAGCTGCATACAGCGGTCGATGACCTCCCAGCCGGTCTCGGACGTCCAGTACTTCGCGGCGGCCGCCTCCTCGGCTGTCAGGTCGCCCTGGAACAGGGCCATGATGCAGCCGTCCAGGTAGACCCGGGCCGCGCCCAGCTTGGCCTTGACGTCGGCGAGCGCGAACCTGTTGGCCTGGAACTGCCCGATCGGCTGCCCGAACGCCGTGCGGGTTCTGGCGTACTCGAGCGCCAGCGCGAAGGCCCGTTCGGCCGCCGCCAGCGAGGAGACGGCGATGGCGAGCCGCTCCGTCGGCAGGTTGCCCATCATGTGGTAGAAACCGCACCCCTCCTGCCCGACGAGGTTCCCGGCGGGGACGCGCACCTCGTGGAAGAAGAGTTCCGCGGTGTCCTGGGCCTTCATGCCGACCTTGTCGAGCTTGCGTCCGCGCTCGAAGCCCTCGGCGCCGCGCTCGACGACGATCAGGCTGATGCCCTTGTGGCCCGCGTCCGGGTCGGTCTTGCAGGCAACGATGACCAGGTCGGCCAGGATGCCGTTGGTGATGAAGGTCTTGGAGCCGTCGATCACCCACTCGTCGCCGTCCCGGCGGGCGGTGGTGCGGATGTTCTTGAGGTCGGAGCCGGCGGAGGGTTCCGACAGCGCGAGCGCGCAGATCGTCTCGCCGCTGATCACCCCGGGCAGCCAGCGCGCCTTCTGCTCCGGGGTGGTCAGGCGTGCGAGGTAGGGCGGTATGACGTCGTTCTGGAGGCCGAGCCCGATGCCGACCGAGCTGGTGGCCGCCATCTCCTCGGCCATGATGGCGTTGTAGCGGAAGTCCCAGATCCCCTGCCCGCCGTACTCCTGCGGGAACTGCCAGCCGATGAGTCCGGCCTTGCCCGCCGCCGCCCACGCGGCCCGGCCCACCTGCCCGTCGCGCTCCCACTGCTCGGTGTGCGGGGCGCATTCGCGCAGGTAGAAGGTGCGGGCGGTCTCCCGGAACAGCTCGTGTTCCTCGGTGAAGATCGTACGGCGCATACTCGACTCCGCTCGTGCATCTCGCTTATTTAGCTGAAGTAGTTATACGATAGCGCTGTATCGAGGTCCGGGCGAGGGAGGGCGCGTGAGCGTACGGGACAAGGTGGCGCTCGTCACCGGGGCGGGGCGGGGCATCGGCGAGGCCATCGCCGAGCGGCTCGCCGCCCATGGAGCCGCCGTCGCCGTCTGCGACCTGGACCCGGAGGCCGCGGACAAGGTGGCGGCCCGGCTCGCGGAGCGCTACACGGCGCGGACGACGGCGGTGGGCGCGGACATCTCCGACAGCGCGGCCGTACGCGCCGCCGTGGAGCGCGTGACGGCCGCACTCGGGCCGGTGGACATCCTGGTCAACAACGCTGCCGTCGATGTCATCGGCCGCTTCGTGGACAGCGCGGAGGCCACCTGGGACCGGATCATCGCCGTCAATCTGCGCGGCACGATCACCGTGACCCGGGCGGTCCTCGACCCGATGATCGAACGCGGCGGCGGGAGGATCGTGCACATCGCCTCGGACGCCGGCCGCGTCGGCTCCTCCGGCGAGGTCGTGTACTCCGCGACGAAGGGCGGGGTCATCGCCTTCGGCAAGGCGCTGGCCCGCGAGGTCGCCCGGCACGGCATCACCGTGAACAGCGTCTGCCCGGGGCCCACCGACACCGCGCTGCTCGGGCAGGTCGCCGAGTACAGCCAGAAGATGTACGACGCGACGGTGCGGGCGATCCCGCTGCGCCGCGTCGCCCGGCCCACCGAGATCGCCGACGTGGTGACCTTCCTCGTCTCCGACGACGCCGCCTATGTGACCGGGCAGACGCTCTCGGTCAGCGGCGGACTCACGATGGTCTGAGGTGAGCACCGTGCTGCGTACCGAACTGCGCGACGACATCGCCGTGCTGACCCTCGACCGTCCCGGACGGCTGAACGCCGTCGGCTCCGAGACGGTCGAACGGCTCACCGAGGCGCTGGACGACCTGCGCGACAACGACGACGTCCGCGCCCTGGTGCTGACCGGAGCCGGCCGGGCCTTCTCGGCCGGAGCCGACCTCGGCGAGATCGAGTCGTTCACCGCGCCCGGCCAGTTCCGTGCCTTCGTGGGACGGCTGACCGAGGCGTTCGCGCTCCTGGAGGACTTCCCGAAGCCCTCGGTCGCGGCGGTCCACGGCTTCGCCTACGGCGGCGGCCTGGAGCTGGCCCTCGCCTGCGACCTCCGGGTGGCGGAACGGGGCGCCCTGCTGGGCCTGCCCGAGATGAAGCTCGGGGTGCTGCCCGGCGCGGGCGGCACCCAGCGGCTGCCGCGTCTGCTGCCGCCCGCGGTCGCCAAACAGATGATCCTCACCGGCGAGCCGATCGACGCGGCCCGGGCCCATGTGCTGGGGCTGGTCAACGAACTGGCCGAACCCGGCGACGCACTGAAGGTCGCCGAGGCGCTGGCGGCCCGTCTGGCAGCGGGTGCCCCGCTGGCGCTCGCGGCGGGCAAGCGGCTGATCGACTACGGCCTCGGCATGGACCTGGAGGCGGCGATCGCCTACGAGCGCGAGACCGTCTCGGTGCTGTTCTGCACCGAAGACCGCGCCGAGGGCCTGAAGGCGTTCCGCGAGCGCAGGCCCGGCGAGTTCCGCGGCGCGTGACGAACCGTCCCCGAACGATGTGGAGGTGGGCCGTGCGGCCACTTGAGGGCATTGCCGTCGTCGAGCTGGGCATGTGGGTGGCGGCACCGGCCGCGGCCACCATGCTCGCGGACTGGGGCGCCGACGTGGTGAAGGTGGAGGCGCCGACCGGCGACCCCAACCGTTACACCCTGCGGCACGTGGGCCAGGACATCGACAGCGCGCCCCCGTTCGAGACCGACAACCGCGGCAAGCGCGGGATCGTCCTCGATCTGCGCTCCGCGGAAGGCAAGGACGTGCTGGAACGGCTGCTGGAGCGGGCCGACGTGTTCGTCACCAACCTGCGCCCCGGCGCACTGGAGCGGCTGGGACTGGCACCGGACGAGCTGCGCGCCCGCCATCCCCGGCTGGTCGTCGGCACCCTGACGGGATACGGCTGGGCAGGTGACGAACGCGACCGGGCGGGCTACGACGTGTCCGCGTTCTGGGCCCGGCCCGGCATCGCCGCCATGCTCAACCCGGCCGGGGAGCCGCCGCCCGGTATCCGGCCCGGCCTCGGCGACCGTACGGCCGCGTCCAATCTGGTGGCGGGCGTGCTGGCCGCGCTGCTGCGCCGGGAGCGCACCGGCGAGGGCGGCGTGGTCGACGTGTCCCTGCTGCGCTCCGGCACCTACGCCAACGGCAACGACCTCGCCCTTCAGAACTTCTTCGGCCGGCGCGGCCGAACCCGGCACCGCACCGAGCACGAGTCCCCGCTCTACAACTCCTACCGGGCCGCCGACGACCGCTGGTTCTGGCTGGTCGGACTGGAGGGGAACCGGCACTGGCCCGGTGTCGTCGAGGCGCTCGGCCGCACGGACCTGGCGGCCGACGAGCGGTTCGCGACCGGGAAGGCCCGGCGGGGCCATGTGCGCGAGCTGATCGCCGAGTTCGACGAGGAGTTCGCGAAGCGGCCGCTCGCCGCATGGGCGGCCCGGTTCGACGCGGCGGGCGTGTGGTGGGCGCCCGTGCAGACGCTGGCCGAGGTGGCGGCCGATCCGCAGGCGGAGGCGGTCGGGGCGTTCGTCGAACAGCCCGGCATGGGCGACGCGCCCCCGCTGCGGACGGTGGCGACACCCGTCGGCTTCTGGGGCGTCGACGACAAGCCGCGCGGCGGCGCTCCGACCCTCGGCGAGCACACCGACGAAGTGCTCGCCGAACTCGACCGACCCGGCACATGAAGCTCAGGAGGTACGGCGTGGGCATTCTCGACGACAAGGTCGCCATCGTGACGGGCGGTGGCAGGGGGCTGGGCCGGGCGCACTGCCTGGCGCTCGCCGAGGCCGGCGCCACCGTGGTGGTGAACGATCCCGGTGCGGGCGTGCACGGCGAACAGACCGGTGACTCGCCGGCCGACGAGGTCGTCACGGAGATCATCGAGCGCGGCGGGCGGGCGGTCGCCAACCATGCCTCGGTCACGGACTGGACGGCGACCGAGGCCATGGTCGCGGACACCGTCGCCGAGTTCGGGCGGCTCGACATCGTGGTGAACAACGCCGGGATCGTGCGCGACCGCATGCTGTTCTCGATGAGCGAGGCCGAGTTCGACGCCGTGATCGCCGTCCATCTCAAGGGCACCTTCGCCCTCACCCGGCATGCCTGCGCGTACTGGCGCGAGGCGTCGAAACGGGGAGAACGGGTGGCCGGCCGGGTGATCAACACGACGTCCGGGACAGGGCTGTTCGGCAACCAGGGACAGTCCAACTACGGCGCCGCCAAAGCGGGGGTCGCCGGGCTCACCGTTCTCACCGCCCTCGAGATGCACCGCTACGGCGTCACCGCGAACGCCATCTCGCCGATCGCCGCCACGCGGATGACGGACGGGCTCTCCGTCGGCGAGTCCCTGCGGGCCGACGGCGGCTTCGACCCGCGCGATCCCGCCAACGCCTCCGGAGTGGTGGTCTACCTGGCCTCCGACAGCGCGGCCTGGCTTACCGGCCAGGTGCTGCGGATCGAGGGCAACCGGCTCAACCGGCTGGAGGGCTGGACCGTCACAGGCGTCCACCCCGGCCGGACGGGCGAGGCTCTCGGTTACGAGGAACTCGTCGACGCGGTACCGCGGTTGTACGGGGTCGCCCCAGCCGGCCGGGCCACCGGGGTCGGCCAGTGAACCGGCCGGTGAGCCGAGGACCCGACGTCGCCGCCCTCGTGCTGCGCACGGCGCTCGGTCCGATGCTGTTCGCGCACGGCTGGAACAAGGTGAACGGTCCCGGCGGGCTCGAGGGCACGACGGGCTGGTTCGAGGCGCTGGGTCTGCGGCCGGCCGGGGCGCACGCCCGGATGGCGGCCGGGACCGAGATGGCGGCCGGCGTGGGCATCGCCCTGGGCGCGGCCAACCCGCTTCCGGCGGCGGCCGCCGTCGGCCTGATGGCCGTCGCGGCCCGCACCGACCACCGGGGCAAGGGCTTCTTCGTCTTCAAAGGTGGCTGGGAGTACGTCGGCGTGGTGGGCGGGGCCGCCCTGGCGCTGGCGGCGCTGGGCAACGGCAGGTACTCGCTCGACGGGCTGCTGCGCCGGCAACGCGCGGGCGTGGGGCACGCGCTGGCGGCGGCCGGACTCGGCGCCGCGGGCGCGGCGGCCCTGCTGGCCGTGTGCTACCGGCCGCAGAGCAAGCGGGACGGGCCTCGGACGGACCCGGAGACGGAACACCGGGACCACGACGAGCAGAAGAAACAGTAAGAGCCACAGGGCAACACGGCGACAAGGCAATCAGGCAACAAGGGAGACGACATGGACGCGGCTGACTTCAGCGCGGTGCTGTCCGGGGTCCGGCGCTTCGTCCGGGACCGTGTCGTGCCGCTCGAGGCGGAGATCGACGAGAAGGACGAGATGCCCGCGGAGATCCGCGAGGCTGCCAAGCAGATGGGGCTGTTCGGCTTCGCGCTGCCCGAGGAGTACGGCGGGCTGGGGCTGTCGATGTACGAGGAAGCCCAGTTGATGTTCGAACTCGGTTATACGACGCCGTCGTTGCGCTCGATGTTCGGCACGAACAACGGCATCGCCGGGCACGTCCTGATGGTCGGCGGCACACAGGAGCAGAAGGCGCGGTGGCTGCCGAAGATCGCCTCGGGCGAGGTGCTGGCGTCGTTCGCGCTCACCGAGGCGGACGCGGGCTCGGACCCCTCGACCCTCACCACGAAGGCGTATGCCGACGGCGACGAGTGGGTCATCAACGGGGCCAAGCGCTACATCACCAACGCTCCGCTCGCCGACGTCTTCATGGTCTTCGCCCGCACCGACCCCGACGCCCCGCGTACCCGCGGCATCTCCACCTTCCTGGTCCCGGCCGGCACCCCCGGGCTCACCGTGGCGCCCAAGGACCACAAGATGGGCCAGTTCGGCGCCTGGACCGCCGATGTGTACTTCGACGACGTACGCGTGCCGGCCTCCGCGCTCGTCGGCGGCGAGGAGGGCCTGAACCGGGGCTTCGGCACAGCGATGGGCTGTATCGCGCACGGCAGGGTGCACATCTCGTCCCTGTGCGTGGGCATGGCCGAGCGGCTGGTCGACGAGTCCGTCGAGTACGCCCGCACCCGCCGCCAGTCCGGCCGGCCCATCGGCTCCTTCCAGCTCGTCCAGGGCCTGATCGCCGACTCGATGACGGACTACTACGCCGGGCGCGCCACGGTGCTGGAGGCCGCCCGTGCCTTCGACGCCGGTACCGACACGAAGATCGGGCCCTCGTGCACCAAGTACTTCGCCAGCGAGATGGTCTGGCGGGTCGCGGACCGGGCGGTGCAGATCCACGGCGGGGCGGGCTATATGCGCGGCGTCGCCGTCGAGCGCTTCTACCGCGACGCCCGGCTGTTCCGCATCTACGAGGGCACCAGCCAGATCCAGCAGGTGATCATCGCCAAGGCGTTGCTGGGCGAGGCGGCGCGCGGGTGAGACACCCGTCGCCTCGGGCGCCGCGCTCAGGTGTCGCGACGCGCGCACGCGGCCTGCCCCTGCGGACCACGGCCCGGACTCCACGGCCGCCGTCCGCTTCGCGGCGAGGCCCCTCGCCTCGGGCGTGACCTTTCGGACACGGCCGACAGCCGACATCCGACCGCAACACCGGCGGTCGGCCGTCGCCGGTCGGCTGTCGGCGGTCAGCAGTCGGGTGTCGGCGGTCGGCGGTCGGCGGTCGGCGGTCGGCCGTCGCCGGTCAGCAGTCGGGTGTCAGCAGTGGGCTGTCGCCGGTCAGCAGTCAGGACGGTCGGCAGTCGCCGGTCAGCAGTCCGCAGTCAGCGGCCGGCCGTCGCCGGTCGGCGGTCGGCGGTCGGCGGTCGCCGGAAGGCAAGGTCGCCGAGGAGACGAAGCCCCACCCGTGCGGCAGGCCCGGGTCCAGGCGCGGCGCTGCGCGGACCGTGCCGGCCGGGCCCGGCAGCGGTACTGACACCTCAGGTCGGGCGGCGACGACGACCGGGCGGCCGGCATGGGGTGCGGGTCCGCGCCCCATGCCGGCCGCCCGGTCCGCCCGGTTCTCGCCGGGCGTCGGATGCCCCGCCGGTTGCCGTCGGCTGCCCGGCCGGTTGCCGTCAGCGCCCGGCCGGTTCAGATGCCCAGCCGGTCCAGCAGACGCTCGTGATACACCGCGGGGCCGCCGAGCAGCAGTTGTGAGGACTTGGCCCGTCTGAAGTAGAGGTGGGCCGGGTGCTCCCAGGTGAAGCCGATGCCCCCGTGGACCTGGATGTTCTCGGTGGCGGCGTACAGGTAGGCGCGTGAGGCGCACGCGTGTGCCACGGCCGCGGCGACCGGGAAGGCCGGGTCGTGCTCGGCGGCAAGCCGTGCCGCCTCCCGGGAGGACGCCTCGGCCAGTTCCACCTGGACGAGCATGTCCGCGCACTTGTGCTTGACCGCCTGGAAGGAGCCGATCGGCCGTCCGAACTGGTGGCGGGTGCGGGCGTACTCGGTGCTGGTGTCCAGGCAGCGGCGTGCCCCGCCCGCCTGCTCGGCGGCCAGTCCCACCGAGGCGATGTCCAGGACCTTGGCCATGACGCGCCCGCCCGCCCCGTCCGCGCCGACGGGCGTCGCGGGCACGGCGTCGAACGTCAGCCGGGCCATGGCACGGGTGGCGTCCAGGGTGTCCATGGGTTCGGCCGTCAGCCCCGTGGCCTCGCGGTCCACGGCGAACAGCGAGGGGCCGGCGACGGTCCGGGCGACGACGAGGACGAGGTCGGCCGTCGTCCCGTCGACGACGAAGGACTTACGGCCGCGCACCGTCCACCCGCCGTCGCCGTCGGGCAGGGCGCGGGCGGAGACCAGGGCGGGGTCCCAGGAGCCGTCGTCCTCGGCCACGGCGAGGGCGGCCGTGGTCCGTCCGGCCGCGATGCCGGGGAGGTGGCGGGCGCAGGCCCGCGCGTCGCCGGAGGCGAGCAGTGTCTGGGCGGCGAGGACCACGGTGGCGAAGAACGGCGAGCAGAACAGCGCGCGGCCCGTCTCCTCGAGTACGACGCCGAGTTCGACCATGCCGAAGCCGTCGCCGCCGTATTCCTCGGGCAGGGCCAGTGCGGCCAGGCGCAGTTGGCCGCAGGCCTGGGCCCAGACCGCCGGGTCGAAGCGCGGCTCGCTCTCCATCAGCTTGCGCACGGCCTCCTCCGACGACTTGGTTTCCAGGAACTCCCTTACGGAGGAGCGCAGTTCGCGCAGTTCGTGTTCTTCGGCGGTCACGGCCGCACCTCCTTGGCAGCGGTGGTCACGGGCTCCCTGGGCAGACCGAGGACGCGTTCCGCGAGGATGTTCTTCATGATCTCCTCGGTGCCTCCGAGGATTCTCAGCGCCGGGGTGGCCAGCAGCAGTTCGGTCCAGGCGTACGTGCCCCACTGGCCGGTGTCCGCGATGATGCGCGGGCCCAGGACCTCGGACACGAAGTGTGCGGCGCGGGTGAGGTTCTGGCCGTGGAGCAGCTTCGAGACGGACATCTCGGGTCCCGGGGCGACGCCGGCGCGCAGCCCTTGCAGGGCACGGGCGTTGAGGTGCCGGGTCGCGAGCACGTCCACCAGCAGTTCGGCCAGGCGGGCCCGCAGGGCGCGGTCGTCCCAGGTCCAGGTGGCGCGCATGAGCGCCGAGAGGTGATCCGGCGACAGGGCGGCGGCCACCGGTCCCGCGCCTTCGCTGCCCACCGTGGCGCGCTCGTTCATCAGGGTGGTCAGGGCGACCGTCCAGCCGCCGTCGACCTCGCCGAGGCGGTGGTCGTCGGGGATGCGGACGTCGGTGAGGAAGACCTCGTTGAAGTCCGTGCCGCCGGTCATCTGCCGCAGCGGCCGGACCTCGACGCCGGGGGTGTCCATGGGGACCAGGAACGCGGTGATCCCGCGGTGCTTGGGCGCATCCGGGTCCGTACGGGTCAGCGCGAGGCCGATCCCGCTGTGCTGGGCGACCGAGGTCCACACCTTCTGTCCGTTGAGCAGCCAGTCGCCGTCGTCCTGGCGGACCGCTCGGGTGCTCACGCTCGCGAGATCGGATCCGGCGCCCGGCTCGCTGAACAACTGGCAGGCGATGGCGTCGCCCCGGTACATCGCGGGCAGCCAGCGGTCCTTGAGGTGCGGCTGGGCGTGGGCGAGGATCGTCGGGCCGATCATGCCGAGGCCGACGACACCGATCACGCCCGTGTCGGCGACCTCGTACTCGGACTCGACGGCGTCGTAGAGCAGGTCGTGGACGAAGGTCAGGCCCCGGCCGCCGTACTCCACGGGACCCGTGATCCAGCCGAAGCCGTTCTCGTAGCGGATCCGCTGCCACTCCCGCGCCCGCCGCACCTGCTCGTGCTCCTGCTCGGGCGGCAGGCTGCTGAAGTACGCCGTCGAGTCGTCGCCCACGCCCCAGGTGAGGGCAGCCCGGTCGGGTGCCTTCGTCGCGTGCGCGTTGAGGAAGCGGCGTGCCTCGTCGGCGAAGTCCTGCATGTCCTGTTCCATGACTGGTTCCCTGGGCTCTCAGGTCGACAGGATCGTCACCGCCGACACGCCGGGCGCGCCGTACAGGTGGGTGTAGCCGACGCGGGGTGTACCGGCGATCTGACGCGCGCCCGCCGTTCTGCGCAGTTGGAGGACGATCTCGTGGATCTGGCGGAGTCCGGAAGCGCCGATGGGTTCCCCGTTGCCGAGCAGCCCGCCGTCGGTGTTGACCGGCAGCCGGCCCCCTATGCCGGTGACGCCCTCGGCGATGAGACGCTCCTGCTCGCCGTCCTTGCACAGACCGTTCTCGGCCATGTGGATGATCTCCGAACCGGCGTCGGTGTCCTGGAGCTGGGCGACGTCGACGTCCTCGGGACCGATGCCCGCCAGTTCGTACGCCGCCCGGGAGGCGTCCACGGTCGGGCTCTCGACGGGCTCTCCGACGGGGAACGAAGGGCTCTGCACCTCGAAGGCGCCCAGCTTGCGGCTGCGCAGGGCGGTGGCGCGGACGCGCACCGGGGTGGAGGTGTACTTGTGGGCCTGGTCGGCCCGGCACAGCACGACGGCGGCGGCTCCCTCGTTCGGCCCGCAGTACATGAACTGGCGCAGGGGGTGGTTGAGGACCGGGGAGGCGAGGATCTCCTCCACCGACAGGGGGGTGCGGCGCCAGGCCTTGTCGTTGCGGGCGGCGTTGTGGAAGTTCTTGGAGGCGACGCGCGCGAGCGTCTCGTGGGAGATGCCGTGGTCGTGCATATAGCGGTTGATCTTCATGCCGAAGAAGTGCGTGGTGAGGAACATCCCGGTCTGTCCGTACCACGAGGGGATGCCCGCCACGGACGGATCGGCGGCGAACGCGCCGCGCGGGTGCTTGTCCAGGCCGATGGCGATCGTCAGGTCGTGCTCACCGGTCTCGATCGCCCGGGCGGCCAGTGCCACCGCCGTGCCGGCCGTCGCGCAGCCGTTGAAGACCCCGCGCAGCGGAATGCCGGTCAGGCCGAGCCGGCCGACGATGGCGTCCGGGTTGGCGACCTCGTAGCTGCCGATGTAACCGCCCTGGATCCGAGGCCAGCCGACGCCCGCGTCGGCGAGCGCGAGCCGTACCGCGTCCGCGCCCATGTCCAGTGCCGGCTTTCCGGGGAACCGGCCGAAGGGGTGGAGCCCGACCCCGATGATGACGGCTTCGGTCATGACGTCTCCTCCTCGACCGGGGCGAACGCGAAGGTGACGACCTCGGTGCCGTCGTCCCGCACGGTGTAGGGCACGCAGGTCAGCCGCATCTCCTGCCCGATCCTGAGCCGCTCCGGGCCGGACCCGGTGAGACGTGCCTCGACCAGCAGCTCGCCGGGGAGTTCGACGTAGCCGACGGCGTACGGCTCGAAGGCTTCGGGGCCGTCGTACGGAGGCGACGGCGGCCGGAAGCCCTGGGTGGTGTACGTCCACAGGGTGCCGCGGTCCGCCAGGAGCCGCTCCTTCGAAGCGGTGCTCGCGCACCGGACGCAGTCCGTGGCGGCCGGAAAGCTCAGCAGCCCGCAGTCGGCGCACTCGGAGGCGATGAGCCGCAGCGGCGCGGACCCGGTCGGCGGCCAGGTGAACAGGCCCTGTGCGACCGGTTCTCGGGTGGTCGTCATGTCAGGCTCCGTTCCGGTGGCCGAGGGCGTCGGCGTTGGGAGCAGCCTTGGCCACCAGGTTCGGGACGACCGAGGACAGCTCCTGCGGGGTCCATCGGGAGTCGGTGCTCGCGGCGGGGCCGTTGACCCAGCCCTCGAGGACGGTGATCCGGTTGCCGACGACGCCGAACACCCGGCCGGTGACCTCGCGCGACGCCGCCGAGCCCAGCCACACCACGAGCGGCGAGATCGCCTCGGGAGTGAGGTCCTGCGCCTCGGCGGCCCGCCGCATCATCTCGATGTCCTCGGTGAGCCGGGTGAGCGCGGTGGGCGCGATGGCGTTCACCGTCACGCCGTAGCGGGCGAGTTCGGCCGCGGCGATGATGGTGAGTCCGGCGACGCCGGCCTTGGCGGATCCGTAGTTGGACTGGCCGGGGTTGCCGAAGATGCCGGACGGCGAGGTGGTGTTGATCACCCGGGCGTCGTTGGGCAGCCCGGACTTGGCGCGCTCGCGCCAGTACGCGGCCGCGTGGTGCACGGTGGCGAAGCTGCCCTTGAGATGGACGGCGAGGACGCTGTCGAAGTCCTGCTCGGTCATCGACACGATCATCCGGTCACGCAGGATGCCGGCGTTGTTGACCAGCACGTCCAGTCCGCCGTAGGTGTCCACCGCCTGCCGGACCAGACGTCCCGCGCCGTCCCAGGTGGAGATGTCGTCGCGGTTGGCCACCGCCTCGCCGCCGGCCGCCACGATCTCGTCGACCACGCTCTGGGCGGGGCCGGCCGAGGCGCCGGCCCCGTCACGCGCGCCGCCCAGGTCGTTGACCACGACCTTCGCGCCGTGCGCGGCGAACGCCAGGGCGTGTGCCCGGCCGATCCCGTTGCCGGCTCCGGTGACGACCACGATCCGGCCGTCGACCACTGCTTCGGACATCCTCAACTCCTCATCGGGAAAGCCGGTCGGCCTCGGCGAGCAGGACCCGGGGGTCTTCGCTGCCGCAGGCGCATCGGGAGGTTACGACGCGGCCCGCGAGGCCGAGCGGTGTCTCGGTGAGCACCGATGCGCGCCCCTCCCCCGCGGCGACGGACAGCTGACCGTCCCGCTCGTGGACCCGCCACTCGGCGGCGTTGACGTGCGCACCGTTTCGCTCGGGGCACTCCAGTGCGAGGGCAGGGCCCACCGCGCAGAGCTGCGCGGCGGGGACGCCGACCGCGCGCAGCAGCGGTACGGCGGCGGGCCGGGCGAGGACGACCGGCGTCGACCGGAACATCTCGCCCACGTCGGCCGTGCCGGCGAGCCCCTCCAGGGTCTCCGCCGACAGGCCGATCACGACGTGCGGGTTCAGTTCGCGGTGGAACACCGCGGTGCGGCGGTGGTCCCAGCCCATCGCCTCGGCGATGCCGTAGGTCACGTTCAGCGCGCGCAGGGCGCCGATGACCGCGTGGCCCCAGAAGCCCTCGAAGCCGGAGGCGGTCAGCAGCGCGCGCTGTCCCCCGGCGAGGCCGTGCTCCCGCAGCCGGGCGGCGGCCCAGTCGGTGTCCCGGGCGAGTTCCGCCCAGGTCAGTTCCACGTCCCGCACTCCGGCGGGGGTGGGGAAGCGCACGAGGTAGGCGAGTTCGGGCCGGTCGAGTCTCCTCGCGCGGGCCAGGGTGTCGGCGCGGGCCATCAGTTCTTCACCACCCGGGGGAACTTGGCGACGCTGGTCATGGTTTTCAACAGGTCCTCCTCGGTGCGCAGGTCGAGCACCGGTTCGACGCCGGTCCGCTCGCGTACGGCCGCGCCGAGCCGTCCGGCCAGGGCGGCGACGTCGGCGGTGAGCGCGGGGTCGTAGCCGACGCGCAGGCGCAGTTCGTCGACCTCGCGTCCGTCCCGGACGATCTGGAAGACGCCGGCGACGGTCTCCGGCTGGTCCTCGACGGCCTGCCAGACGTCCCTCAGGACCACGGAGCGGCCCTGGACCAGCGTCTCGTCGCCGCGTCGTCCGGCCACCCACATCCGGGCGTGGGTGCGGCCGCAGCCGCACCGGTCCCGGGACAGCCGGACGAGGTCCTCGCTGCGGTAGCGGATCAGCGGTGCGGCGCGGTTGTCCAGGTCGGTGGCGACCAGTTCGCCGAGGTCGCTCTCCGGCACGTCGCGCCAGCCGTGCTCGTCGATGTCCAGGCACTCGGCGAAGACGGTGTCCTCCCACAGGTGGAAGCCGTCGTGCTCGCGGCACTCCCAGGCGGTGCCGGTGTCGGCGGCGCTGGTGTACTCGTAGACGTCGATGCCCCAGTCGTCGCGGATCCGCTCGCGCATCTTGCGGCTGAGCGGCTGACCGGCACAGGAGGCGCCCTTGAGGGAGGAGAAGGCCTCCTTGAGGTCCGTCTTCTCCGCGAGGTGCTCCAGCTCCACCATCTGCGGGTACATCATCTGGAGGTAGGCGGGACGGTAGGTGCGCAGCGCCTCGACGACCTCGTGCATCTTCCCGAGCCAGGTGTCCACCTCTATGACCACCGCGCCCAGTGCCTGGTAGCCGGGGTCCATGAGGTTGCGGAAGGTGCCGGGCGGGCTCAGCACCCGGTCGCCCGGCCTGAGGCCGAGTTCCCAGAGGTCGCGCACCTGCGCGGTCACCAGGGGCGGGGCGTCCTGCCAGATCTCGGCGAAGAACTCCGGGTCGCCCGTGGTGCCTGAGCTCGAGGAGACCGAGGTCAGCTCCTCGACGGGGACGCAGAGCAGTCCGCCGAAGGGATCTCCGGTGCGGGTCCGGTAGGCGCGCACCATGTCCTTGGTGATGAAGGGGACCCGGGCGCGGAAGTCGTCCAGGGACCGGATGTCGCGCGGGTGCACCCCGTGCTCGTCCCAGAGCTCACGATAGAAGGCCGAGTTGCGGTAGGCGTACTCGACGAGCTCCAGGACCTGTTCCTCCTGCCGCGCCCGGAGCTGCTCCCGGGGCATGGTCTCCACCTGGGGCTCGAAGTACCTGTCCTCGGTGTCCGTGTCTGCGACCATGGCGCCTCCTCGCGGCTCAGTGCCCAGATCTTGCAACTATCAGCGCAATCAGTCAACCAATTGGACGGATTAGACACCGCCGGACCGGCACGCCGGCGATCCGCACCCTCCCGGCCTTCCCTTTCGGTCGCCGATACAACTAAAATCGCTAACTGATTACATCCATTGGCCCCGAAGGAGCGGCATGTCGAAGATCTGGGTCAACTCGGGCGACTCCCACGTGATGGAACCCGCCGACGTGTGGACCGAGCGGCTTCCCGCGCGTCTCGGCGCCCGCGCACCGCGCAGCGAGCGCGGCGAGAAGTACGAGATGCTCTACATCGACGGCGAACGCATCGACCGGCAGCTCGGCGACTTCATGGACGCCATGCGTCCGCCGGGCGCCTGGGACCTGAAGGTCCGGCTGAAGGACCTCGACCAGGAGGGGGTCTGGTCCCAACTGGCCTTCCCGTCCATGGGGTTCTGGCTCGTGTCGATCACCGATCGGGAGCTCGCCCGGGAGACGGTACGGGCCTGGAACGACTGGGCGCACGAGGAGATCCTCAGCAAGAACAAGCGCGTGATCACCACCGCCTGCGTCTCGACGGCCGACATCGACGACGCGGTCGCCGAGGTCGAGCGGGTGGCGGAACTGGGCTTCAAGGCGATCTTCCTGCCGTGTTCCACACGGGACGGCGAGGAGTACGCCCTCGACCGCTGGGAGCCGCTGTGGACGGCGGTCGAGCGGGCCGGGCTGGTGCTCGGCTTCCACATCGGCACGGGCGGTCAGAACGTCGTCTTCCGCGGACCCGGCGGCGCCGTCGTCAACTACATGGAGACGACCTACCCGGGCATGCGCGTCGTGTCCCACATGGTCGCCGGCGGCGCCCTGGACCGTCACCCGGACCTGAGGATCCTGATCGCGGAGGGCGGGGCGGGCTGGGTGCCGGCCATCGGCGACCGGATGGACGAGGCCTACCGCCAGCACGGGATGTTCGTCAGGCCGAAACTGAGCCGGCTGCCCAGCGAGATCATCAGACAGCAGGTGTACGCCTCCTTCCAGCACGACAAGAGCTCGGTCGAGATCGTCGAGTCGACCGGCTACCGCAACGTGATGTGGGGCGACGACTACCCGCACCTCGAAGGCACCTACGGGCACACCCAGTCCACGCTGCACGACCTCTTCGACGGCGTCTCGGACGACATCCGCGACCGCGTCACCCGGGGCACGTTCGACGAGCTGTTCGGCCTGCCGGAGCAGACTCCCCAGGAGGCGGCCGTCTGAACGGCGCTGACGACACGGGCGACACGGTGGGCACGGGCGCCTCGGGAACTCCGGGCGGGTCACCCGTACCCGCTCCCCCGTACCCCGAGGACCTGGAACGGCCCGGGCTCGTCAGGACCGGACGGTCGACCTTCGTGCGGCCGATCCGGCCGCAGGACGCCGACCGTCTGGTCGCCTTCGTCGGCGGCCTGTCCCGGGCCACCCTCGCCTACCGCTCGCTCGGCCCCGTGGTCCGCGCCCGCGACGACGTCATCCGGCGCGGCGCCCACGTGGACTACCTCAACGAGCTCGCGCTGGTGGCGCTGGCCGGCGACGAGATCGCCGGCCTGGTCCGCTATGTCCGCGACCCCGAGGACCCCGAACACGCCGAGGTCACCTTCACCATCCGCGACGACCACCAGAGCGAGGGCTTCGGCCGGCTGCTCCTGGAGCACATCGCCGCCGCCGCCCGCGCCCGGGGCATCCGGGTGCTGGAGGCCGACGTCCTCGCCGACAACACCCGGATGATCAACGTGTTCCTCGCTTCCGGCCACCGGATCGAGACGGGGCCGCCCGGCCAGATCATCCACTTCGAGATCGCCATCGACCCGCAGGCCCAGGCCGTGGCCCGGGCCGAGCGCCGTGAGCACACGGCCGTACGACGCTCCCTGCGGCCGCTGCTCGAACCGCGGTCGGTCGCCGTGATCGGCGCCAACCGCGACCCGCTGACGATCGGTCACGAGATCGTGGCGAACCTGCTGCGGGGCGGCTTCGGCGGCAGCGTGTTCCCGGTCAACCCGCGTGCGGAGCGGATCGCCGGCCTGCCGGCCCACCCGAGCGTCCTGGACCTTCCCGAGCCGCCGGACCTGGCGCTGGTCGCCGTGCGGGCCGAGGCGGTGCCCGAGGTCGTGCGCGAGTGCGCGGACGCCGGCGTCAAGGCCGTGGTCGTCGTCTCGACGGGGTTCGGTGAGACGGGCGTCGGCGGACGGGCGGCCGAGCTGGAGCTGGCCCGTTTCGCCCGCGCCTCCGGGATGCGGCTGGTGGGCCCGAACTGCATGGGCGTGGTCAACACGACGCCCCCGGCACGCCTGGCGGCGACCTTCTCACCCGCCCTTCCGGCGCCCGGCCGGGTGGCGATGTCCAGCCAGTCGGGGCCGCTCGGGCTCGCGGTGCTCGACTTCGCCAAGCGGCTGCGGCTCGGTTTCTCGGGCTTCGTGTCGGTGGGGCACGCCGTGGACGTCTCCACCAACGACCTGCTCCAGTGGTGGGAGGAGGACCCGGACACCGCGGTGATCCTGCTGCACGTGGAGACCTTCGGCAATCCGCGCCGGTTCGCCCGTGTCGCCCGCCGCATCGCACCGCGCAAGCCGATCGTCGCCGTCCACCCGGGCCACGCGGACGCGGCGGTGAGCTCGCTGTTCGCCCAGTCCGGTGTGATCCGCACCCGCAGCCTCCAGGAACTGTTCGACGTCGCGCTGCTGCTCGCCCACCAGCCGCCACCGCCCGGCGACCGGGTCGCCGTCGTCACCAACGCGGGCGGCCCCGCGGCGCTCACGGTCGGGGCCTGCGAGGCGAGCGGCCTGCGTGTGCCCCCGCTCGGTGAGCGCACCCGGCAGGCCCTGCGCCCGGCCCTCGCGCCCCGCGCGGACGTCGCCAACCCGGTCGATCTGACGCCGACGGCCACCGCGGCGCACTACCGGCGGGCGCTGGACGCCGTCCTGGCCGACGACGGCATCGACGCGGCCGTCGTCCTGTTCATGCCGCCGCTGGCGGACAAACCCGACGAGGTGGCCTCGGCGATCCTCGACGCGGCGGCGGCCCGGCCCGACAAACCGGTGCTGGCCAGCTTCCTGGGCGGCGCGGGCGTCGCCGACGTTCTCCGCAGGGGCGACCTGGTGGTGCCGACGTACACGTTCCCCGAGGCGGCGGCCTCCTCGCTCGGACACGCGGCCGCCTACCAGGCCTGGCGCGCCACGCCCGCGGGCGTCGTACCCGACCTGGCGGGCGTCGACCCCGAGCGCGCCCGTTCGCTGCTCGCCGGCCGTGCGCCGGGCCCGGTCCCCGCGGCGGTCGCCGCCGCGATCCTCGACGCGTACGGGATCGCCGTACGCGACACCGGCCCGGGTCCCGGCCCCGACGCGTTCCTCTCGGTCCGCGCCGATCCGGTCTTCGGCCCGGTGGTCGCCTTCGGGCTCACCGGGGACTACGCCGACCTGATGGCGGACGTCGCGCACCGGGTCACCCCGCTCAGTGACCGCGACGCGCGCGAGATGGTCCGCTCGCTGCGGGCCGCCCCGCTGCTGGACGGCCGGGCGGGTGGCCGCGGGGTGGATCTCGCGGCCCTGGAGGAGACCGTGCTGAGGATCTCGGCCATGGTCGAGGACCTCCCCGAGATCGAGGCACTGGAACTGCGCCCGGTGCGGCTGCTGCCGCCCGGGGACGGGGTCGCCGTCACCCGGGCGGCGATCCGGCTGACGGACCACACCAAGGGAGGTAGCCGAGCGTGAGAGTCGGCATCTACTTCGACCTGCGCAATCCCCCGCCCTGGCGGCAGAGCTGGTCCCGGGTCTACGGGTTCGCGCTGGAGATGTGCGAGGAGGCGGACCGCCTCGGCCTCGACTCGGTCTGGTTCTCCGAGCACCACGGCTTCGAGGACGGCTATCTCCCGCAGCCGCTCACCATGGCCGCCGCGGCCGCGGCCCGTACCCGCCGGCTCCGGCTGGGCACGGCCGTCATCCCCGCCCCGCTGCACGCCGCCCCCGAGATCGCCGAACAGGCCGCGATCGTCGACATCATCAGCGACGGCAGGCTCGACCTCGGTCTCGGCACCGGCTACCGGGTGCCCGAGTACCGGTTGTACGGAGCCGACCTCGCCAGGCGTTACACCACGACCGACCAGCGGGTACGGGAGATCCGGGCCCTGTGGGCCGAGTCCCGTGTCGTCCCCGGCCCCGTCCAGGACCCGTTGCCGATCTGGCTCGGCTACCAGGGTCCGCAGGGCGCCCGGCGGGCGGGCCGGCTCGGCACGGGCCTGCTGTCGCTCAACCCGGCGCTGCTGACGCCGTACCGCGAGGGGCTCGCCGAGAGCGGGCTCGACGTGTCGGCGGGCCGGATGCAGGGCTCGTTCACGACCTTCGTGACGGAGGACCCGGACGCCGACTGGCCGGTGGTGCGCAGGCACCTCTCGTACCAGTGGGACAGCTACCGCCGCTACATGGTGGAGGGAACGGACAGGCCCGTCCCCCGCCCGATCGACCCCGAGAAGTGGCGGGAGACGGGACTCGGCGCGACCGGGGTCGGTCAGTTCCTGTACGGCACGCCGCAGGAGACGGCGGATGCCATCAGGACGTACGTGGCAGGGTTGCCCGTGGAGGGGGTCTTCCTGTGGGCCTCGCTGGCCGGGATGCCCGAGGACATGGTGGCCCGCCAGGTCCACCTCATCGCCGGGAAGCTGCGCCCGCTGCTTGCCGATGTCTGATGCGAGGAGGAGCGGCATGACGAGTACCGGCGAGGGTGCCGCGACCCCGGCGGGCCACTGGTCGGGGGCGGACTTCCAGGAGCCGCCCCGGACCCCCGGCGGTGTGGCGCTGTGCGGCGCGTGCCGGGCCGTCGGCGCCTGCCGGCTGGGCGTGCGGGGCGAGCGGCTCGACGAGGACGGCGTGGCCTGGTTCGCGCTCTCCTGTCCACGGGACCAGGAAGGCGGGCCCGAGGTGGCGCACGGCGGCTGGACAGCGGCCGTGCTCGACGACTGTCTGGGTCATCTGCCGCTGCTGCACCGGGTGTTGAGCGTGACGGCGGAACTGACCGTGAGCTTCGTCAAGCCGGTGCCGGTGCAACGGCCCCTGGAGGTGCGGGCCCGGGTCGAGCGGCGGGAGGGCTCGCGCTGGTACATCGCGGGCGAGATGGTGCTGCTGCCGACCCGCGCCGTACTGGCCCGGGCGTCCGGGATCTGGGTGACCCGGGACCCGGGCCACTTCGCCCGCCACGCGGCATGGCTCGCCGCGCAGGAGACGGGCGAGGCCGGACGCGGGACGGGCGGGGAAGGGCGGGGGGAAGGTCAGTAGGACCGCAGGCCCATGCTGCGGGCGATGCCGTTGCGCTGGATCTGGCTGGTGCCGCCGGAGATGGTGGCCACGATGGACTCGCGGTAGCGAAAGCTCATCACGCTCTCCGTGGAGAAGCCGTGCCCCGCGCAGACCTGCATCCCGAGCCGGGCGGCCGCCACGTACGTCTCCGACCCCTTGAGCTTGGCCATCGACCCCTCCCGGGTGCACGGCTTGCCCCGGGCGAGCAGCCAGGCGGCGCGGTAGGCGAGCAGCCGGGCGGAGTCGATCTCGGTCTGGAGGTCGGCCATGGCGTGCGCGAGGGCCTGGAAGGTGCCGATGGGACGCCCGAAGGCGTGCCGGGCACGGGCGTAGGCGAGCATTTCGTCGAGGGTGGCCTGAGCCGCGCCCAGATAGCCGCCGGTGATGATGACCTTCTCCAGTTCGATGTTGGAGAGCATCACCTTCCAGCCCTCGTCGCGCGGGCCGACGAGGTTCTCCTTCGGCACGAGGGCGTCGTTGAAGAAGACCTCGTTGGTGCCCAGGATGTGGCGGGCCAGCGTCGGCGTCCTGCGCACCTCGACGCCCTCGGTCGCGGGGTCGACGAGCAGCAGGCTGATGCCGCCGTGCTTGGGTTCACGGGGGCCGGTGCGCACGTAGGTGGCGATGGTCGTGTCGGGCAGCCCGCCGCCCGTGCACCACGCCTTCTGGCCGCGGACGACGAAGTGGTCCCCGCGGTCCTCGGCGGTGGTGCGCAGCGCAGCGGCGTCGGACCCGCTGTCCGGTTCGCTGAGGCCGACGGCGAGCCGGTGGCGGCCCGTCATCACCTGCTCGCGGATGAAGTCGCGCTGCGCCTCGTCGCCCCACCGGAACACCGTGATGCCGGGGATGAGCACGCCGATGTAGCACATGGCCACGTCGAAGCTGGCCCGTCCCAGCTCCTCGGCGATGAGGACGAGCTCGAGCGGACCCCCGCCGTCGCCTCCCTCGTCCTCGGTGAACGGCAGCGCGAACCATCCCATCGCGGCCATCCCCCGGAACAGCTCGGGCGGCACGACGCCCTCCTCGTCCCACCGCTTGGCCTTCTCGGCCGGGCACACATCGGCGACGAACTGCCGTGCCGTCGCGCGCAAGAGGTCCTGCTCGTCGGTCAACCCGAAGTCCACGGCCACTCCTCGCCACCATCAGCCAATTCATCTACCTAATTATTCTATGTTAGCTGATAGGTCGGCGATAGGGAGCACCTCCCCCGGGTTTGCGCGGTCGCGGGGCAGCCGGGCCGGGTCGGGGCCGCTGCCGGATGGGGCCGACCGCCTCGCCCCTGAGGGCCAGGCACCGGGTCCCACGCCCTGCCGACGGTCAAGGGCGACGTCAGCGCCTTCCGACAGCGGGATGAAGCGGATCGCGGCAAGCACGGAGAACTGCCCCGTCCGGCCGGCGGCCTGCGGACCGCCCCGTACCAGGAGCCGGGCAGCCGCCGGGCTCGCGACGAGTACCGCCCGGCCTGCGAGCGCTGGGACCCGAGCCCTTCCTGAGGGCGCTGAGCCAGTGAGGGGAGGCATACCCCTCGACTCCGACGGCCCCGTCCTGGCCGTTCGCCACACGGACTGCGGTGCTCCGCTCCGCGTCGTCGTCGAGGGCTCCGGGAGCACTCCGCCCTCACGCCCGGGGACGTCACCGCCCGGCCGGAACCCGGCGCCCGGCCGCGGTAGTGAGCCCCGGCGGCCGGTCCCCGGTGCTCAGGGACATGCGGCGCCCCCCCTACCGGACGCGGGCGGTGGGGCCGCGGCCGCCGAGGCCCCTGATCCCTGATCCCGTGCGGCACACGCAACGGGCACGACAGCGCCGGCCGCACCGCCGGCGCGCCCGGACCTATCCGGAGGCGGTGAAGCGGGTCCGCCAGAGGTCACGGAGCAGCGCGATCTCCGCCATGTGGTGGATGAACTCGAGGTTGGAGCCCGCCAGCACGGAGACGAACGGGTGATCGGCGTCGTTGCTGTACGGGTACTGCGAGAAGCCGACCGTGTCGAGCTGCTCCTCGGTGACCGTGGCGACGCTGTCGCGCCAGCGGTCGATCACCGCCCAGAACCGATCGAGCGCCAGAGCGGCGGAGGGGGTGAAGTCGACCAGCAGCTTCGGCTCCCGCCGCCGTTCGCCGAAGGTCCACTCCCAGGGTCCCGCGAAGTGGAAGTGCAGATGCCCCAGCCGCCACGCGATCGTGGTGACCGGCACTTCGTCGGCCTGCGGCGTACCGGTGTGAGCGAGGATCTGCTCGACCCGCTCCACACTCACGCTCCAGTCGTCGGCGATCTTGTCGACGGTCATGCCGCCGGCCGCCTGCCGGGCCACCTCGGCGTACTCGCTCGCCGGGATGTCCGCCGCACCCAGGTCGAGCACCCACGCGCCGGGCCCGAACGCCCTGGGCGTCGTCGCCTCGCCCCGCGGCCGGATCGACCAGCAATGGGGCACCGGCTCCCACAGGTACTCCTCGTCGCCCAGCCCGGCCAGTCGCACCTGGGCCATGTCCCTGGCCTGGTCGAACTGGTCGAGCAGCAGGCCCAGACGATCCGTACGCGGGCCCTGGATCTCCATGCCGGACTCCCCTCACGGTCGCGCCCCGTCAACGCATCACGCCCAGGCGGAAGTTAATGGTTCACCGCACGGGGCGCCACCGAATTCCCCGCGCGTTCGGCGGTGCGGTGCGGCCCCCCGCGTCGCCCCGCCGCGTCACCGCGGGCGCACATGACGGCTGCGGACCGGTCCGTCCCTGCGCGGCCGGCTGCGCCGTGAACAGCCGGAAGCCGCGCGGACCACCCGGGGCGTAGGCTTCGCTCAGCACGACGCGACGGGGGACGGAGCGCATGACGGCTGCGACGGCACAGAGGTGGGAATCGACCCTCGACTCGGTGGTGGTGTACGCGCAGGGCGCGGTCTGCCGCCGTCTCGCCCGGGGCGGTGTGCCGCCGGACGGCCGGGTACGGGTGACGGGACTGCCGCGTTCGCTGGACCCCGGGTCCCTGCGCGCCCGGATCACGGGCGGCGCCGCAGTGCGCGTCACCGAGGCACGGGTCGAGGTCGAGGCCGAGCCCGCCACCACGGCCGTCCCCGACGCGTTGCGGCGCGAGGTGGAGCGGCTGAGTGACGAGTACGCGGCGGCACAGGGGCGCCGGGACCGGCAGCAGAGCCTGATCGAGGAGATCGGGGCACTGCGCCCGGTCCCGCCGGCCCGCAGGCGGGACGACCCGCACCGCCGCACCCCGGTCGACGCCTGGCTGGAGCTCGCCGGTTTCGTCGACGAGCGGCTGACCGGGCTGCACGCCCGGCTCCTCGAGCTGGAGGAGGCGGTGGGCCACGCCGAGCACGCGCTCTCCGTCGCCGCCGACCGGCTCGCCCGGGCTTCCACCGACGCGCCGTCCGCGCACGTGGAGACCACGGTCTCGGCGGTCCTGACCCTCGCCGGGAGCGGTGACGCGCAAGTGGAGCTGGAGTACGGCGTACCGGGCGCCGTCTGGGTGCCGGCCTACCGTCTCACCCACCGCCAGGGGGACAGCAGCGGCCGTCTGGTGCTGCGGGCTTCGGTCGCCCAGCGCACCGGCGAGGACTGGACCGGTGTGCGCATCGCCCTGGCCACCGCCGACCTACGGCGCCGTACCGATCTGCCCAGGCTCCGCTCGGTCCGGATCGGGCGCCGTCAGCCCGCCCCCCTGCCGTCCGGCTGGCGCGAGCCGCCGACGGGCCTTGCCGACCTGTTCGCCGGGTACGACGGGGCCGGCACTCGCCCCGCCGGGGGACATCCCTCGTCGGTGGCCGCAGCCGCCGGCCCCGTACCCGGTCCCGTTCCGCCGATGCAGCCGGCACCCCCGGTCCACGCCGGACCGCCGGCGCCGCCCGGTTACGGCGCACCGCCCCCCGCGCCCTCGCCGGGCAGTGCCGGCTTCGCCCGCCCGAAGACGGGCGGCGCGCCGGGCGACCTCGCGCGGTCGGCCCCGTCACGGCCCGGCAGCGGGCCGCGGGCCCGCAGCATGCCCTTCGCCCCCTCCGCCGCCATGGCGCCGCAGGCCTCCGGCGGGGCGGCGCCGCTCATGCCGCAGGCGCCCGCGGCTCCGGGCGCGGCCGCGCCGGCGGCCGGTCCGCCGCAGCCGAGCGGCGCCGAACTCGACTACACCGCCCTCGTGCTGTGCGGCCCCGACGAGGCGGGCGGTCGCCGGGGCCGGCTGTTCCCGGACTCCGCCTTCGACCCGGTGGCGACCGAGTACCGCCGCCGCGCCGAAGCGGTGGCCGCGCTGCCGCTGCCCGGACACGCCGTGCGGCCTCGCCGGTCGGCCGGTTCGTTCGACCACCGCTTCGATGCCGTCGCCCGCGCCGACATCCCCTCGGACGGCACCTGGCACACCGTCACCGTCGGCGAGATCCCGGTCGGTCTGCACACCGAGTACGTCTGTGTGCCGTCCGTGGAACAGAGCGTGTACGCGACGCTGGTGCTCTCCAACTCCACCGACCAGGCACTGCTGGCCGGCCCGGTGGAGGTCACCGCCGGTGACGACTTCCTGCTGACCACCGCACTGCCCACGCTCGCCCCCGGCGGTCAGTGCCGGGTCGGCCTGGGCCCCGCCGAGGGCATCAGGGTCACCCGCCGCACCCATGTGCACGAGTCGACCGCCGGTCTGCGCAACACCACCACCGTGCTCGACCACCGGGTCCACGTGGAACTGGCCAACCTTCTCGCCGGACCCGTCACCGTCGAGGTCCGCGAGCGGGTACCGGTCACCTCCGACGCGGACATCCGGATCGAGGAACGGGCGGCCTGGACGACACCGCCCCAGGACGGCGAGGGCCGGGAGCACCACGCGCCCGGCACCCGCGTCTGGCGGGTGGACCTGCCCACCGGCGCCACGACCGCCCTCGACGGCGGCTACGAGATCCGTATCGCGTCCGCCAAGACCCTGGCCGGCGGCAACCGCAGGAGCTGACACCCCATGTCCACGGCACCCGAGCCGATCCCCCTCCCCGTCACCGCCGTCACCTGCCTGGAGGACCGCGCCCACGTCGAGCGCACCACCACGCTCGCTCTCACGGCGGGAGTCCAGCGGCTGCGTCTCGGACCGGTCAGCGCGCTGGCCGTCGACCGCACGCTGCACGCCGAGCTGACCGCCGAACACCCGGCGACCGTGCTCGACGTACGGATCGTCCGCAGCTGGACGCCGCGCGGGCCGCTGCCCACCGACGAGGACTCCGCGCTGCGCCGGCGCGTGCACACCCTCGAGGAGGAACTGCGCGCCCTGGAGCTGCGGCGCGTCCGGCTGCGCACCCGCCTCGACGTACTCGCCCGTCTCGCCGCCGATCTGCTGCGGGAGGTCGGCGAGGGCGCCGGCTCGGGAGAGACCGAAGGGCCTCGCTGGACGCGCGAACTGGACCGGGTGGACGCCGAACGCGACTCCTACGGCGAGCAACTGCGCGACGTGGAAGCCCGGTCGGCTTCCCTCGCCGGCGAACTCGGCTCGGCCCGGGAGGTCATGGACCTCGCCGAGGAGGAGCCCGCCGAGCTGGTCGGCCACATCGAACTGACCCTCGATGCCGCAGCCGCCGGGCCGGCCGCGCTGCGCCTCAGCCACCTCACCGGGTGCGCGCTGTGGCGGCCGGCCTACCGGTCCGTGCTCGACGGCGGCTCCCTCACGCTGGAGACCGACGCGATGGTCTGGCAGCGGACCGGCGAGGACTGGTCCGGTGTACGGCTGACGCTGTCGACGGCACGCTCGGCGCTGTCCACCGAGCCGCCCCGGCTGGACGAGGACCGGCTGACGCTTCAGGACCGCTCCCCCGCCGAGCGCCGCAGCGTCGACGTCGAACTGCGCGAGGAGGAGATCACGGACCTCGGCCCGACCCCGGTGCTCGGTCTGCCGGGCGTGGACGACGCGGGCGAGGTGCGGGTGCTGCGGTCCCCCGCACCGGTGTCCGTGCGCGCGGACGGCCGCGCCCACCGCGTACCGCTGTCCGCCTTCACCACGCCAGCGAACGTCGAGCACGTCTGCGCACCTGAGCTGTCCCCGCTGGTCACCGAGGTGGTTCGGTTCGGGAACCAGTCCGGCCACGCGTTGCTCGCCGGCCCCGTCGACCTCATCCGCGGCAGCGGGTTCACCGGTCGCGGCACACTGGACTTCACCGCTCCCGACGCCCCCGTCGAACTGGCCTACGGCAGCCGCGACGACCACCGGGTCGTCCGGCACACCGAGGAGACCCGCGACACCGCCACACTCACCCAGCGGACCGTGGTCACCCGCACCGTCCGCCTCCACCTGTCCCGGTTCTCCATGCCCGGCGAAGAGGGCGAGCGGGTGATCGTCCTGCGCGAACGGATCCCGGTGTCCGAGGTCGCGGCGGTGGAGGTACGCCTCCGCAAGGAGCTCTGCTCGCCCGCCCCCGACACGCTCGACGCCGACGGCATCGCCTGCTGGAACGTCGCCCTCCCGCCCGGCGGGCGACGCACCGTCACCCTGGTGTACGAGCTGTCGGCGAGCTCCAAGGTCGCCGGACTCTGAACCCTCGCACACCGTCCGCGCCGACCCGGCGCACCGCTGGAACTCGTTGGGCCGTGTCCGCGTCGCCGCCCCGAGCGAGCCGCTCGGCGGGGCCGCCTGCGGGAGGCGGCCGTTCAGCGGCTCTCCCTGCGTGCGTGTGCTTCGGCCAGCAGGAGGTAGCTGCTGGCGGTCCAGGTGTAGGCGCGGTCGCGCAGGCCCGTTCCGGTGAGGGCGTCGAAGTTCTCGGCGAAGCCGTGCGTTTCGCACAGGGCGCGGAAGCGGGCGCCGATGTCGTCCGCGAGGCGCTGGTGGCCGGCGCGGCGCAGGCCGTCCTCGATGAGGACGGTGGCGGGGGCCCAGATGGGGCCGCGCCAGTAGCCGTCGGGGAGGTAGTGCGGTGAGGTGGGCAGTTCGGTGGCCAGGCCGTGCGGGGTCAGGTGGGCCTTGATGTGGTCGGCCAGCGCGCTGCTGACGTCTTCGGGCAGGTGCTCGCCGAGCATGATGGGCATCAGGTCGAGGAGGCTGGAGCTGCTCCAGGTGTCCCCGGTGGCCGCTCCGCGGGCGACGAACCGGTCGCCGGTCCAGAGCTGGTCGAGCAGCGCCGACTGTGTCTCCTCGGCCGCGTCCGCCCACCGACGCGCCTGTTCCTCCTTACCCAACTCCTTCGCAAGGTAGGAGAGTTCGCGCATCTGGAGAACGAGGAAGGCGGTCAGGTCGGCGGTGACGACCACCCGCTCGGGGTCGAAGGTGGTGGCGTTGTCCCAGCCGCTGTCGTTGCCGTGCTGGTAGTAGGGCAGAAGGGCGCCGGGGGCTCTCCGCGCGGTGAGCCAGAAGTCCGTCCAGCGTTCCAGTCGGGCGTACGTCCGGGCGAGTTCGTCGTGGCCGGGAGGGGCCGACAGGCGGCGGCGCAGCCGGCCGAAGGCCCAGCCGTGGATGGGTGGTTTGACGAAGTTGTGGAGGACCTCGGAGTGGGTGACCGAGTCGGGAAGGGCGCCGCTGTCGTCCTGGTGGTCGAAGGGCAGGGCGAACTGGTCCAGGGCCAGCGCGGGGCGACCGGGTGCCAGCGCGAGGGCGTTGAAGCAGTGGTCCCAGCTCCAGACCTTGTCCATCCAGTGCTTGGACATCAGCACGGCGGGCCGGGTGACCAGACCGGCCGGGCGTACGCTCGCCGACCAGACGACGTAGGCGGCGAGTTCGGCGGCCGGAGTGACGGACGAGCGCCAGGGGGCCACCGCGTCGACGAAGTCCGCGAACGCGCCCCGAGCGGATTCCACGATGTCGTCGAAGGGCGCCGAGGGCGCGTACGGCGGGCGGGCGGTGTCGAGTTCCTCGATCGCGATCTCCCAGGCTCCGTCCGCCTGCGCCGTCACGGTGAGCCCGCGGTCGCTGCTGCTCAGGGCCTGGTCTCCGACCGGCTCCGCGAGGGTGCCGGACAGCAGGGTGACGCGGTAGCGGCGTCCGGTCTCGTACGACGTGAACACGTGCGCCCGCGCCGCCGGGTCGTGGAAGAAGTACGTTCCGCTGAAGGGGGTCAGGGTGTGCGCGGCGGCGAGGACACCGACGCCCAGCCCGCTCCCCCGCAGGCGAACGGTGTCCGCGCTCTCGTAGGCGAGGTCGATGTGCCCGCTGTCGCCGGACCAGCCGAGCAGACCCGGTGTCGCCTCGACGCGGGTGGCGGCCCGGTCTCCGGTGGCCGGGTCCACGGGGACCAGACGCAGGACGGCGTGCATACCGTTCTGGTGCGAGACGAGGTGGAGGTCCTCGGCGTACGTCTTCTCCGCCACCACGGGCGAGATGTCGAACCAGGACCCGTAGGTGCTGAACGGGATGTCGTGGACGGAGAAGGCCGGGCCGGACGAGGCGGCGGTCATGTGGCGTGACTCGTTTCTGGAGCAGGGGACGACGTCGGCCGGCGCACGAGGGGCCGACCGTCGTGGTCGGGTCGGGGCGACTCAGTCCTTGACGGCGCCGGCGGTCACGCCGGCCGCGACATAGCGCTGGGCGAGGACCAGGATCACCGCGGCGGGCAGCGAGGCCACGACGGCGGTGGCCATGACGGCGTTCCACTCCTGGTTGTTGTTGCCGATGTAGTGGTAGATGCCCAGGGTGATCGGCTCGTGGGCGCCGCCGTTGACCAGCGTGCCGGCGAAGACGAAGTCGGACCAGGACCACAGGAACGCGAACAGCGACACTGTGACCACGGCGTTGCGGCTCATCGGCAGCACGACGGACCAGAAGGTCCGCAGGGCCCCTGCTCCGTCCATCCGCGCGGCCTGGATCAGCTCGCCGGGGATGCCCGACATGAACGCCGTGAAGATGAGGACCGCGAACGGCACGGCCAGGGTGGAGTCGGCGACGATCAGGCCGGGGACGGACTGGAGCAGGCCGAGACCGAGGTAGATGGCGTAGAAGCCCATCGCCATGATGATGCCGGGGATCATCTGGGCGGCCAGCAGGACGAAACTCAGGATGCCGCCGCCGCGCGGGCGCAGCTTGGCCAGTGCGTAGCCGGCGGGCGCGGCCAGTGCGACGGTCAGGACGACGGTTCCCAGAGCGACGACGAGGCTGGTGCCCAGGTAGGGCAACTGCTCGTCGAGGACGGTGCGGTAGCCCGCCAGGGTGCCGTGGACCGGGAACAGGTCCGGCGGGCTCTTGCGCATGTCCTGGTCGCGGGTGAAGGACACGTTGAGCATCCAGTAGACCGGGAAGAGCATGATCGCGGTCAGCAGCACGCCGATCGCGGTCTTTCCCCGCGTACGCCTGCGGTTTCGGCTCATGACGGCGCCTGCTTCCTCTGCACCCGTACGTAGACCAGGCCGAAGGCCAGCGCGGCGATGACGAGCAGGTTGCCGACGGCCGCGCCCGGGCCGAAGGCGGGCAGGAGGTTGCCGAAGCCCAGTTGGTAGGACCAGGTGGCGAAGGTGGTCGACGAGTCCGCCGGGCCGCCCTTGGTCATGATCCAGATGATGTCGAAGACCTTGAGGGTGTAGACCAGCCCCAGCAGCAGCGTGATCGCCGACACCGGTCGCAGCAGCGGGAAGGTGATGCGCCAGAACCGCTGCCAGGCGTTCGCGCCGTCGAGGGCGGCCGCCTCGTACAGACCGGCCGGGACGGACTGAAGGCCGCTGTGCAGCACGACCAGGTTGAACGGGACGCCGATCCAGATGTTCGCGATGATCACCGAGGCCAGTGACCAGGACGGTGAGGTCAGCCAGTTCACCGGGGCGATGCCGACGGCGTGCAGGGTGGCGTTGACGACGCCGGACTCGCTGTTGAGCATCCACGACCAGGTGGAGGCCGAGACGATCAACGGCAGCAGCCACGGTACGAGGAACAGGGCGCGCAGGGTCACGGAGAGCCGGAAGTGCTGGTGGAAGAAGACCGCGAGGGCCAGACCGATGGCGTACTGGAAGACCAGGCATACGGCGGTGAAGACGGCCGTGTGGAGCAGGGCCGGGGCGAAGGTCGGGTCGTCGAAGATCTTGCGGTAGTTGGCCAGCCCCGTGAACGGGGCGTCGCCCTGCACGAAGGAGCGGACGGTGTAGTCGCGCAGGCTCAGGTCGAGGTTGCGGTACAGCGGCCAGGCGTAGAACAGGGCGAGGTAGAGGGTCACCGGGGTGAGGAATCCCCAGGCGGCCCACTGCTTGGAGGCGGGCCGCCGGCGTTTCCCGGTGCGGGCCGGAGCCGGGGCGGCGGCCGGGGCGTTCCGGACGAGCGGGGACCGGTGATCCGGCGGATGCGTCGTCTGCCTCATCGGACCCACGTCACTTGACCGCGGCCTGAGCCGAAGTGAGCGCGTCCTTCGGTGACTTGGACCCGCTGAGGGCGGACTGGACGGCCTTCCACAACTGCTCGGAGATCTTGGGGTACTTGGTGCCCAGGTCGTCACTGGTGCGGCCCTTGGCCGCCTTGACGGCATCCACCCAGGGCTTCAGCCCGGCGTTCGCGGCGACCTGCTTGTCCTGGACCTCGCCGGTGGGGGCCACGTAGGACAGGGTGGTGTCGGTGTTGTAGAGGTTGTCGGTGCTGGTCAGGCAGTTCGCCAGCTTCTCGGAGGTGGCGTAGCGGCCGGTGTCCCGCTGGACCGGGACCGTCATGAACTCACCGCCTGTCGGGGCGGAGGCGCTGCCGCCGGTGGCGGCGGGGACGGGAAGAACCCCGTAGTCGAGGCCGGCCTTCCCGGCGCCCGCGAGTTGCCAGGTGCCGTTCTCACCGAACGCGTAGTCGCCGCCGATGAACTCCTGCCAGCTTGTGGTCTGGGTGTTGTTGAGCACCGAGTTGGGGGCGTAGCCCTTCGCCAGCCAGTCCTTCCACAGCGACAGCGCGGACACGGCCTGGGAGGAGTCCAGTTCGGTCAGCTCGGCGCCCGATCCCCAGAACCAGGGCAGGAACTGGAAGCTGCCCTCCTCCGTGCCGATCGCCGAGAAGGTGATGCCCTTCTTGCCCGCCTTCTCGACCTTCGCCAGTGCCGCTGTCAGGGACGTCCAGTCCTTGACCGTGGCGATGTCGACCCCGGCCTCCTTCAGCACCTTCTTGTTGTAGTAGAGGGCGAGGGTGTTGGCGCCGATCGGCGTGCCGTAGGTCTTGCCGCCAGACTGACCGGCCGCCAGCAGGTTGGGGTCGACCTTCGAGGTGTCCAGCTTGTTCTCGGCGGTCGTGGTGAGCACGCCGGCCTCGGCCAGGGTCGACACGACCGGGTTGTCGACTATCAGGATGTCCGGCGAGTTGCCCTGCTGTGCCGCCAGCAGGGTCTTGTTGCCCAGGTCGCCGGTGTCGAAGCCGGTCCGCTTGATCTTCACGCCGGCCTTGGTGCCGCACTGGTCGAGCAGCTTCGCCCAGGCCGAGCTCTTGTCGAACTGCGGGTAGGGGTCCCAGATGGTGTACGTCCCGCCGGCGGCTCCCTTGGTGTCGGTGCTGCCCGAGCCGGAGGAGCAGGCGGTGGCGCTGACGGCGACGGCCAGGGCGGTGAGGGCGGCTGCGGTCAGACGGCGCTGTCTGGAGGAGGCGTTCATCGCGAGGTTCCTTTTCTGGACATGCGGGTGCCGAGGCAGGGGTGGTGAGGAGGAACAGGCACGGCGAGCGGCGCGGTCGACCGGTTCGGGCGTCCGTGGGGTGAGGAGATCAGCGTGTCGTGAGGAGGGTTGCGCCGGTGCGGTCAGGGCGCCGTGGCGGCTGCGGCGGGCCCGGTGCTGGCCCGCAGGGAGATCGGGGGCGTGAGGAGATGGTGGCGGGGTGGCGCGTCGGGATGGTCGAGCCGCTCCACCAGCAGGTCGACGGCGCGCCGGCCCATCTCCTCCGCCGGTACGTCGGCCGCGGTGAGCTGCGGGGTCACCGTCTCCGCCCAGCGGCCCGCCACGATCCCGGTGACGGAGAAGTCGCGCGGTACATGACGGCCCGCCCCGGCGAGCCCTCGGTAGAGGCCGCCCAGGGCGGCTTCGTTCAGTGTGACCAGGGCGGTGGTGGCGGGGTCGTCGTACAGGATCCGCTCCAGGCAGGTCTGGCCCGACGCCGCGTCGTCGCCGCAGCAGTACGTCCGCACGGTGAGCCCGCGTTCGGCGGCGGCTTTGGTGAACCCGTCCAGGCCCCGCTGGGCGGACTCGTATCCGGCCCTCAGCAGCTGCTCGGGGCGGTTGACGAAGGCGACCCTGCGATGGCCCAGATCCGCCAGGTGGTGGACGCAGGCCGCGGCGAGCACGGTGTGGTCCAGGCCCACCCACCAGCCGCTCTCGGGGTGCGCGGTGCGGCCGATGGCGACGGAGGGAAACCCGAGGGCGGCCAGGTGATCGACCCGGTCGTCCTCCAGCCTGATCTCCATGAGGATCGCGCCGTCGACCCGCCGCTCGCCCAGCAGCCGCTGGAAGGAGCGGTCGCTGTCCACACCGCTCGGGGAGAGCAGCACGTCGTAGTCGTGGGCCGCGGCGGCCTCCACCACACTGCCGATGAAGTCCAGCTGCATCCCGGTGTAGTGGCTGCCGGCCGGCGGGAAGACCAGGCCGATGGTGCTGGTCCGGCCGTTGGCCAGGGCGCGGGCGCTGGCGTTGGGTCGGTAGCCCAGCTCGTCGATGACCTCCTGGATCTTTCGGCGGGTGTCGTCCGAGACCGGGCGCTTGCCGCTCAGGGCGTACGACACCGTGCTCCGCGAGACACCGGCCCGTCGGGCGATCTCACCGATGTTCACGGCGACTCCTTGCTCGAACCGGTTCGACCCCTCGGAAGAGGAAGCGCCCGCCGGTCGTGAGGGTAGGGGCTGGAACGAAGAACGGGGACCGGCTGTCGAACCGGTTCGCGTGAAGTGAAGGTAGGAACTGCCCTCCACCCTGTCAACACCGCCGGACGAACTTTCCCGACCCGTGATGCGGCCGCCGGATCCTTCTGCGCGAGGGATTGCTGGCACGGAGACCCAGTGCTAGCTTCCCCGAACCGGTTCGATGAAGCGATCCTTCCGGCAGCCGAAGGCCCCGCTCCCCCTCGCCCGGGAGATACGGGGCCGCCACCCCATCACCCCGGACACTCCCCGGCTTCCGCCTTCCCCGGCATCGAACCGGTTCGACGCCTCATCGGCACTTCCCGACCCGCCTGTCCACACGCATTCAAGGATTGAGGACGCCATCCATGCCATCCGCTGACCGATCCGCCCGGCGCCGCGCCCCGGCCGCCGTGGCGCTGGCTCTCGGGGCGGGCATGCTGGCCGCGCCGGCCGTCCCGGCACGGGCAGCCGATACGCCCCGGCCCGCAGCCCGCTACACCTTCGACCAGGACGACCTCGCCTCCGGCCAGCTCACCGACAGCTCCGGCAACGGCCTGACGGCGACCCTGGTGAACAGCGCCACCGCCCGGTCCGTCGCGGGCACGGACGGCGGCAGGGCGCTCGCCCTGCCGGGCGGCGCACCCGCCTCCGACGGAGCCTATGTCCGCCTCCCCCGCGAGGTGCTCGGCGACGCCGGCGACCTGACGGTCTCGGCCCGCGTGAACTGGAGCGGCGACAAGTCGTCCTGGCAACGGATCTTCGACCTGGGCACCGACACCTCCAGGTACCTCTTCACCACCCCGTACAACGGAAGCGTGCTGCGCACCGCCGTGACCGCCGGCGGCGGGGGCGCGGAGGCACAGGTCTCCGGGTACGCCCCGCTTCCCGCCGGCGGATGGCGGACCGTCACCGTCACCCTCGACACCTCCACCCACCGGGTCACCACCTATCTGGACGGGGTGGCGGTCTCGTCCGCCGCGACGACGCTCGAGGCCCGGGACCTGCTCGACAGCTCGGCAACGGCGGCCGGCTACATCGGCAGGTCCTTCTACCAGGACCCGCTGTTCAAGGGCGTGATCGACGACTTCACGGTCTGGCATGCGGCGCTCAGCCCCGAACAGGTGGCCGGCACGGTCGGGAACCTCCCCACCCTCCGGGAACTCGCGCAGACGGCCTTCGAGGTGCGCACGACCACCGGGACCGCCCCGTCGCTCCCGGCCGCGGTCCGCTCCTCCTTCTCCGACGGCTATGACCGCGACACGCCGGTCGTCTGGGACGCCGTACCGTCCGGGAGGTACGACCGGCCGGGGACGTTCACGGTGGGCGGAACCGCGGCCGGCCGCGCCGTGCGGGCGACCGTCACGGTGGTCCGCGAGGGACAGCTGACCGTCGGCCTCGGCTCGGACACCGGGCCGTTCCACGGCGGCGCCTCCGGCACCCTCTACGGCGTCTACGGACCGGACGTCCCCACCGGCAACCTCATCGAGGGAATGGGCCTGCGCACCGTCTCCACCAAGGCCCAGGACGGCCCGCAGCACCCCGGTGCCGACGCGCTGGACGTGGTCGGGCCGCTGGCCGACTCCACCGACGGCGACGTGTACATCTACATGACCGACATCCACCGCGGCTTCCCGTACCAGTGGCCGGGCGACACCCCCGCGGAGAAGCTCAGGCTCTACGAGGAGAAGATCGCCGAACAGGTGGACCAGGTCCTGAAACTGCCGGAGCAGTACCAGGACAACATCGTCTTCGTGCCGTTCAACGAGCCCGAGGGCAACATGTTCGGCACCGGCGAGTGGAGCTACGACAAGGTCAGCTGGCTCGACGACCCGGCCGGCTACTTCGCCGCCTGGGACGACGCCTACAAGCTCATCAGGGCCAGGATGCCGAGCGCCCGCATCGCCGGCCCCAACACCAGCGTCCTCTACGACCAGGTGAAGGGCTTCCTCGCCCACACCCTGGCCGCCGGCACCCTCCCCGACGTCATCACCTGGCACGAGCTGAGCCACCCGGAGGCGGTACGCCAGAGCGTGGCGAAGTACCGGGCGTGGGAGAAGGAACTGTTCAAGGGCACCGGCCGCGAGGGCACTCAACTCCCCGTCAACATCAACGAGTACGCCTTCAACTACCACACCTCCGTCCCCGGCCAGATGATCCAGTGGGTCTCCGCGATCGAGGAGTCCAAGGTGGACGCCGACATCGCGTACTGGAACATCGACGGCAACCTCTCCGACTCCGCGGTGCAGTCCAACCGCGGCAACGGCCAGTGGTGGCTGCTGAACTCGTACGCCTCGATGAGCGGTCACACGGTGGAGGTGACCCCGCCGTTCCCGGGCGAGAACTATCGCATGCAGGGTGTGGCCACACTCGACGAGAAGAAGAAGCAGTCCCGGCTGATCTTCGGCGGGTCCACCGGGAAGGGCCACATCACCTTCGCCGACGTCCCGGGGAAACTCTTCGGGGACCGGGTGCACGCCTGGGTGCGCGAGATCGAGTGGAGCGGGCAGACAGGCGACTCCTCCGGCCCGAAGCTGCTCGCGGAGACGGACCTGGAGGTGGGTGACGACGGCTCGGTCTCCGTCGACTTCGGCGACGGAACGCTGCCGAAGCTGAAGGAGTCCTCGGCGTACGAGATCGTCCTCAGCCCGGCCGGGAAGGCGAAGGGCACGCAGTCGCCGCCCGTGCGCTGGCAGGGCGCCTACGAGGCGGAAGACGCCGCCCACACGGGTTCCGGCTACTCCAGGAACGGCCCGGAGGGCTCGCCCGGCGACGTGTCGAAGTTCTACACCTCCGGCGGCTACGACGTGGGCGGCCTGCGCACCGGCTCGGACGTCACCCTCGACTTCGGCGTGGACGTGCCCGAGGACGGCACGTACGACCTGAGCGTCTTCGCCAACTCCCTCAACACCTTCGACAAGGTCCAGGAGCAGGGCCCCACCAACGTCTTCCTGCGTGTCGACGGCAAGGCGGACAGCGAGCAGGAGCTGTACCTGCCGCTCAGCTACAAGTGGGTGGTGTGGGACCACACCGACACCAGAATCCACCTCACCGAGGGCAGGCACACCCTCACGCTCGCCGCGAGGAGTCTGGACGGCAAACGCGCCACCCAGGGCGACGCCATCGTCGACCGGCTCACCCTGTCCCTGCCGCATGCGTCGGCGGCCACCCGGGTGTACGAGGGCGAGCTGGCCTGGACGGGTGGAGGCGCACGGCCCGTCTACGACCTTCCGAAGCACACCGCGGTCCCGGCGACCGGCTCGGGCGCGGTCCGGCTCGCGAAAAGTCAGACGGCCACGTTCTGGGTCTACTCGCCCGCCGACCGGGAGGCCACGCTCGACGTCGAGACCCTCGGCGGCGCCGACGCGCGGCTCTCCGTCAACGGACACGACGTACTGCACATCACCCGGGGCAGCCACGCGGTGGCGGTCTCCCTCTCGGGCGGCGTCAACAAGGTGACCGTGACCGGTGGTTCGGCCACCACCCTCGTCGATCGTCTGAGCGTCACGCCCACCGACGGCACGCTCGACGGGCGTACGTACGAGGCGCAGGACGCCGTGCTCGCGGGCTCGGCCACGCTGACCCCGCTGTCGCTCGCCACCGACGGCACGGCGATCACGGGGATCGGCGGCGACCCGGGCAACGGCAACACGGCGACGTTCACGGTCACCGCGGACAAGGCCGGCCTGTACGCGCTGCGGATCCGCTACTCCAACCCGGAGCAGGCGGAGGCCACCCACTACAACCCGGATCCGCTCGCCCGCCACGCCGACATCACCGTGGGCAGGGGCAGGACGCAGCGCGTCGGCTTCCCCCACACCTTCCACCGGAACAACTTCTGGGAGTCGACCGTGCCTGTCCAGCTCAGGAAGGGACAGAACACGATCACCTTCCGCTCCGAGGAACTGCCCGACTTCGACGGCACCACCTACGCCTCGGACACCTTCCCCGGAGTGCCGCTCCGCTCCCGCTACGCTCCGCTGATCGACCGGATCACCGTGGCGCCGTACGCACGGCAGGTGCGCTGAACCCCTGGCCGGTGACATCGGCCGGCGCCCGGGTCCGTCGCTTCGGACGGCCCGGGCGCACGGATCAGCAGCCGGGGGCGAGGTGTACGAGGCAGTTCAGAATGCGGAGTTGGCGAACCAGTGGGCCAGCAGGTGCTCGTCCCCTTCGTGGGCGAGGGCCTCTGCCTCGTAGGGCAGGCGACCGTAGACGAGCTGGAGCAAGTCGGCCGCGGTTCCCTGAAGGGTCGCGTCGGCGGTTGCCGCGGCCGGGTGTGCCGTGTCCAGCCCGAAGCCGTCGGACCGCAGGCGGACGACCCAGACTTCGTCCCCGTCGGTCGCGCGGAAGCGGATGGTCCTGTCGGGGCCGCGCAGATGGGCCACCTTGGGGGCGAAGAAGGTGGCGAAGGGCAGGTTGACGAGGAACTCGTCGATCCCGTCGACCGCGACCGGACGGTCGATCGCGGGCCGGAGACCGAGTGCGAGCTCGGCGTCGGTCCGGTGCACCAGGGTCTCGAAGAGCATCCGGCGTGCCCAGAAGCGGGCGTGCTGGTCGGCGCCCCACGCCCACATCGGCACGTTCGGGCCGGTGGCCGCGAAGGCGTCCGCGGCCACGGTCGCGCTCTCGGCCAGCCAGTCGGCGTATCCGTCCTCCTGCTCCGGAAGCCGGAGGTCCACTTCACGCTTGCGCGGGGGTTCCTGGATGCGCGCACGCAACAGGACCGAGAACCAGCGCTGGACGCTGCCCGTGTGCTTGACCAGGTCGGCCAGCGTCCAGCCCGGACAGCTGGGCACCGCCGTAGCCGGGTCGGCGTCCTTGACCACCGCGACGAACCGGGCGGTCTCCGTGGCAACAGCCGTGCGGTGATCGACCGCGACGGAAACGGACGTGCGGTGGGTGGGGTCGGACGCCTTCAACGTGACCTGCCTTTCGAGAGGAACTGCGGGTTCGACGGTACGGCTGGTCGAGGCCGGAAGGCGGCCTCGCCCCGAACGGCGGTCATGCCAGCTCCAGGACGAGTTTTCCGACGTTCTCCCCGCGAAAGAGCATCTGCAACGTCTCGGGGAAGTCGTCCACGCTCCCCCTCACCACATGTTCCTTGACCTTGACGCGGCCGGCGCCGATCCAGGCAGCGATCTCTTGGGCGGCCTGCGCGTAGCGCTCGGCGTAGTCGAAGACGACGAACCCCTCCATGCGGGCGCGGCGCACCAGCAGCGAGAGGTAGTTGGAGGGGCCCTTGACCGGTGTGTCGTTGTTGTACTGACTGATCGCGCCGCAGACCACGACGCGCGCGTGCATCGCCAACCGCGTCAGGGCGGCGTCGAGGATGTCACCTCCGACGTTGTCGAAGTAGACGTCGATGCCGTCGGGGGCCTGTCGGCGCAGCGCCTTCCCGACGTCCTCGGTGCGGTAGTCGATCGCGGCGTCGAATCCCAGTTCGTCGGTGAGCAGGGCGCATTTCTCCGGCCCTCCGGCGATGCCCACGACCCGGCAGCCCTTGGCCTTCGCGATCTGACCGGCGATGGTGCCGACCGCCCCGGCCGCCCCCGACACCACGACGGTCTCGCCGTCCTTCAGTGCCCCGACGTCGAGCAGGCCGAAGTAGGCGGTCATGCCGGGCATGCCCAGCGCGCCGAGATACGTCGAGGGCGGGGCGAGGGAGGTGTCGATCTTCATGGCGCCCCTGCCGTCGGAGACCACGTACTCCTGGACGCCGAACGTGCCGACCACGTGATCACCCGGCTGGAAGCCGGGGTGGTGGGATGCGGTGACCTCGATGACCGATCCGGCGCGCATCACCTCGCCGATGCCCACCGGCGGCAGGTAGGACGGACGGTCGTCCAGCCAGCCTCGCATGGCCGGGTCCAGGGAGATGACGCGCGTCCGACCCGCGAACCGGCCCGGGCCCGGGTCGTCGACGGTCCCTGAACAGTGCTGCCAGTCACCGGGTTTGACCTCGCCCGAGGGGCGGGCTGCCAAACGGATCTGGCGGTTGGTCGCAGACATCGCGTCTCCTGTCGTTCGCGGCTTCGCCGCAGGGTACCGACCAGTAGGTATGCGGGGCTGCGTGATGTTCACCACACACCCTGCCCGCCCCCGCCCTCCACGCCCCGCGCCGGACGGGCCGGCGAGCCGAGGGCTACCGCCCGGACCGGCTGCTGCGGTCCCGCTCGTGCAGCAGTCGTGCGGTCTGCTCGGAGACCGGCGCGGCCAGCAGCGCGGTGACCAGGTCGACCAGTCGGCTGGTGAACAGCCGGTCGTCCCTGCGAGGACGGGCAGCGGCCCTGGCGGCGAGTTCGGCGTGACAGAAGCGCATGGCGGTGAAGCGGGTATGGAACACCGCGGTCGACTCGGGAGCCAGCAACGGCTCCAGCAGGCGCCGCCAGGGATAGATGCTGGACCCCTTCGTCACGACGACCTCGACCAGGGGTTCGGGGCGATTGAGCAGTTCGGCCACGATTTGCAGGAACTCGCGGCCGCCATCGGGGTCGGCGAGTTTGGCGGCGGCGGGCAGCACCAGCGCCACGGCCAGAGGCCGAAGCTCGACGGCGCCGCTGCCGCTGCCGCTGCCGTCATCGCCGTCGCCGCCGACGCCGTCTTCGTACTGCTGCAGCAGTACCTCCCGGCGGGCGTCCACCGCAGGAAGGTGCTTGTCGAGCACGGCCCGCAGCAGACCCGCCCGGTCGCCGAAGTGGTACTGGAGGGCCATCGCGTTGCGCTGACCGGCGGCCCGCTTGATCTCGTTGAGCGACGCACCGTCGACGCCCTTCGCCGCGAACAACCGCTCCGCAGCCCGGATGAGCGTGCCGCGGGTGTCACCGGCATTCCGGCTCCGGGGCGCCGTGGCCTGCGTCTCATGTGCTGTCACGGATGCCCATGCTAGCGTCGCCCCGCCGAATTAATACGCATGCATTAATCCTTGATGAACGCGCCTTGATGCGCTGCACTGCGGGAGTCACGTAACCGCTCCGGAATCCCTGTTCTGCACGGCGCCGCCCCGCGCCGGGATGGAGGCATCCATTGAAGGCACTGACCTACCACGGCCCCCACGACATCCGGTACGGAGACGTACCCGACCCGGCCGTCACCAGCCCCACCGACGCGGTCGTCCAGGTCACCACGGCCGGTATCTGCGGCAGTGACCTGCACATCTACGGCGGCAACGGATTCAGCCCGGAGACCGGCTACACACCGGGACACGAGTGCGTCGGCGTGGTCGTCGACGTCGGCGACCAGGTCACCCGCTTCAAGCCCGGCGACCGGGTCATGGTTCCCGCCTCGGTCGGCTGCACTCTGTGCAGGACCTGCGCGAGGGGACTCACCGCACGGTGCGAGCGAGCCCATGCCCCGACCGACCTCTGCTACGGAGTGAGCCAGCACCTTCCGGGCAGTCAGGCCCAGGCGCAGGCCGTGCCCCACGCCGACATCAACCTGGTGCACCTGCCCGAAGGCATCTCCGACGAGGCCGCCGTCGTCCTGACGGACAACGCTCCCACTGCCTGGTACGGATGCCGCCGCGCCCGCATCCAGCCCGGTGAAACGGTGCTGGTGATCGGTCTGGGCCCGGTCGGCCTCATGGCCGCGCAATCCGCCTTCGCGATGGGCGCCGCCCGTGTGCTGGGCGCGGACCTGGTCGCGGAGCGCCGTGCCTTCGCCGCCATCCTGGGCGTCGAGCCGGTCGAGGGGGAGGACGCACGGACGGCCATACGGGAGATGACCGCGGGACGCGGACCGGACGCCGTGGTGGAGGCCGTGGGCTCGGACGCCACCATCGAGCTCGCCCTCAAGGCCGTCCGGCAGGCGGGACGCGTCAGTGTCATCGGCGTCAGCCAGAACAGGGCCTTTCCCTTCCACATGGGACTGGCCCAGGTGAAGGAGCTGGAGTTCGCCATCGGGCTGTGCTCGATCCACTACGAACTCCCTGCTCTGATCCCTCTCGCCCAGGCCGGCCGGATCACCCCGGAGGTCGTGGTCACCCACCGCTTCCCCCTCTCCGAGGGCCCCGCGGCGTACGAACTGTTCAACAGCCGCGCTTCCGGCGTCCGCAAGGTCCTCCTCGACCCCGCCCGCTGATCCGCCCGGGGGGAACCGCATCGACCCCGAAACGTGACCCCCAGGGGGATCACAGACATCCCAACTGGTCGGTATGGTGCGCCGCCAGAACCATTCCTCCCCGTTCACCTCCACGGATCCGAGCCGCAGTGGAAGGCCAGGCGATGACGTACGCCGACGAGAACCGAAATCCGCCATCACCCACGGGATGGCCGCTGCCCCACACCGAGCCCCGGACGTACGGCCACCACGTCCCTCGGTACGACTCTTACGCGAACGCGAACGCGAACTCGTACGGGAACGCGAACTCGTACGGGAACGCGAACTCGTACGGGAACGCGAACTCGTACGGGAACGCGAACGCGAACTCGTACGGGCAAGCCCCTCGGGACGAGGCGTACAGGCACGAGCCTCATCGGCACAGTGCCGACCTCGCCGCACTCCGCTCGGCCTACCGCCGGCTGCGTCGAACGGCCACGCTCGCCGCGCTCGGCTCCTTCGTGGTGTATGTCGTGCTGTCCTGCTACGCGCCTGAGCTGATGGGGGCCACGATCGTCGGAGAGATGAGCCTGGGAATGGCCCTGGGGGTCTTCCAGCTCGTCGTCACCTTCGCGGCGGTCTCCTGGTACGGACGCGGCGCACGACGCTCGGTGGATCCGTTGGCCCGCGCCGTCAGAGAGCGTGCGGTCCCCACCGGCCGGAACACGGAGGTGGCGAGATGAACGACTCCGGGACACAGGCCACCGTCCTGGTTCTCTTCACCACGCTGGTCACCGTCACGCTGATGATGTGCGTGATGACGGGACCGGACCGCGACGACCTGACGAACTTCTACACCGGCTACCTCTCGCTGACCCCGCTCAAGAACGGCCTGGCGATCGCGGGCGACTACATCTCGGCCGCCACGGTCCTGAGCACCACCGGCATCATCGCGCTCGCCGGATACGACGGCTACGTTCTCGCGGTCAGCACCGCCCTGTCGCTGGTACTGCTGATGTTCCTGCTGGCCGAACCCCTGCGCAACGCGGGCAGGTTCACCATGGGCGACGTCCTGGCCCGCAACATGCCGGAGCGGTCCGTGCGCGTCGCAGCCTGCGTGGTGACGCTTTCGGCGACCCTGCCCTTCCTGGTCGTCCAGCTCTCCGGAGCCGGGTCGCTGCTCACCTTCATCCTCGACCTCCCGCACGTGACGGGCGCCCGGACGGCGTGCATCGTCATCGTCGGCAGCCTGATGATCATTTACGCGGCGATCGGCGGCATGAGAGGCACCGCCCTCATGCAGATGATCAAGATCGTCCTCCTGCTCGGCACCAGCGTCGTCGTCGCCGCTCTCGTACTGAACCGCTTCGACTGGAACCCCAGCGACGTCCTCAGGGCCGCCCAGCACGGCAGTGGCACGGGCCCCGCCTACCTCCAGCAGGGCCTTCAGCTGGGCACCTCGACCATTGACCGGCTCGACTTCGTCGGTCTCCAGGTCACCGTGGTCCTCGGCGTGGCCTGCCTGCCCCACATCACGATGCGTCTGTACTCCGCGCAGGACGTGCCGGCCGTGCGCCGCTCCATGTCGTGGGCGGTCGGCACGGTCACCACGTTCTGCCTGCTCGTGATCGTCATGGGGACGGGCGCGGCGGCGCTGGTGGGGTCGCGGGCCATCACCGCGGCCGACCCGAACGGCAGAACGTCGCTGCTCATGCTGTCGCAGACGCTCGGCGGAGCCCCCGGCTCCGCAGGCACGACGATCCTCTACTCGGCCGTGGCGGGCATGGTCTTCATCACCCTGTTGTCGTCGGTCGCGGGAATGACCCTGGCCGCTGCCTCGTCACTCGCCCACGATCTGTACGCCCATGCGGCGCGGCGGGGGCAGGCGCCGCCGCGCACGGAGATGACGGTGGCGGCGTGGACGAGCGTGGTCGTGGGAACCGTCGCGATCGTGCTCTCCACCCTGGTCCAGCACTGGGACGTCGGCGTGCTGACCACTCTGGCCATCTGCATAGGCGCCTCCGCCGTGGCGCCCGCGCTCACCTACTCCCTGTTCTGGCGAGGATTCACCCGCACCGGCCTGCTCGCCACCCTCTACGGCGGCGCGGCCTGCGCCCTGCTGTTGATGATCTTCTCCAAGGCCGTCTCGGGCACACCGTCCGCCGTCTTCCCCGACGCCGACTTCCACCTGTTCCCCATGCAGTCCACCGGGCTGGTCTCCATCCCGTTCGGCTATCTGGCGGGCTGGCTGGGCAGCCGTCTGGACCGACAGCACCGCCCGGCCGACAGCCACGAGAACCGGCGGCTGTACGAAGAGAGCGAGGCACGGCTGCTCGCCGCGGCCGAATGACCCCGACAGCGGGGGCGGGGCGGGGCGGCGTGGCTGTGCCGGGGGTGGTGCGACGCGTCCGCCTCGCGGGTCGGCGAGCCGGCGACCGCAGGCTTCGAGGTCGTACGATCCTGTCGCGCGAGCCCTGGTGGCACGGCGCGAAAGCAGGCGAAGTCGCGCCCGCCCCGCGGATCGGCCCGTCCCCGTGTCCGTCGTGTACCCACCCCGGTTGACACGGGTGGAGGCGCCGCGCCGAGCAACGCACAGACTTCAGCGAAGGAATCCCATGATCTTCATCACCGCCAAGTTCCGAGTGCGTCCCGAGCACGCCGACCACTGGCCCGAGATCACCGCCGACTTCACCCGGGCCACGCGCGCCGAGCCCGGTTGCCTGTGGTTCGACTGGTCGCGCAGTGTGGAGGACCCGACGGCGTACGTCCTGATCGAGGCTTTCCGCGACGACGAGGCCGCCGTCACGCATGTGCAGTCCGCGCACTTCAAGGCCGCGCAGCGGACGCTGCCGCCCCATCTGGCCGAGACGCCGCGCATCGTCAATGTGACCGTGCCGCAGCACGACTGGTCGCTGCTCGGGGAGATGGCGGTCCCCGGCCAGGAGTAGTCGTCGGCGAGCCCCGGGCCGGGAGCAGCCATCAGCCGGAACCCCGGTATGGCCCGAGACGGTCAGGCGGGCATGCCTGCCAGTGATTGTTCGGTCCACACGGTCTTGCCCTCGCGGGTGTAGCGGGTACCCCAGCGTTCGGTCATCTGGGCTACCAGGAACAGGCCGCGCCCGCCCTCGTCGGTGGTCCGGGCACGGCGCAGGTGGGGTGAGGTGTGGCTGGTGTCGCTGACCTCGCACACCAGAGACCGTTCACGGATCAGCCGCAGGGTCGCAGGACCGCCGGCGTATCGGTAGACGTTGGTGACCAGTTCGCTGGCGATCAGCTCGGTGGTGAACGCCAGGTGCTCCAGGCCCCATTCGGTCAGTTTGGCCGAAGTCAGTGCCCGGGCCCGGGCGGCACCGGCAGGTCCCGGTGGGAGAGACCAGGAGGCGACGTCCTCCGGTGGCAGCATCCGGGTGCGGGCGATCAGCAGCGCGACGTCGTCGCTGGGCCGCGACGGCACGAGCGCGTCGATCACCGCTTGGCATGTCCTTTCCAGGGCGTCCGCGGGGTGGGTGAGCGCTGCGCACAGCTTGGCCAGGCCGACATCGGCATCGATGGTGCGTTCGCCGATGACTCCGTTGGTGTACAGGCACAGCAGGCTTCCTTCGGCCAGTTCGATCTCCCGGGCCTCGAACGGCAGGCCGCCCAGGCCGAGCGGTGGGCCGGCGGGCAGTTCGAGCGGAGCCGCCCGCCCGTCCGGAGCGGTCAGCACGGGCGGCGGGTGACCCGCGCGGGCCACGGAGCAGCGCCCGGAGACCGGGTCGTACACGGCGTACAGGCAAGTGGCGCCGACGACCTGCTCGCCCACGGGCCGCTCGCCGGTCGCTTCCTGCTCGGCCGCCAGCAGGTTGACCAGGTCGTCCAGGCGGGAGAGGACCTCGTCCGGTTCCAGGTCGAGGCTGGCGAGCGTGTGTACGGCTGTACGCAGCCGCCCCATGGTGGCGGCGGCATGGATGCCGCGTCCCACCACGTCGCCGACGACAACGGCGACCCGGGCCCCCGACAGGGGGATGACGTCGAACCAGTCACCGCCCAGTCCCGGGGCCGCGCTGGCCGGCAGGTACCGCAGGGCCACCTCGACGGCCGACTGCTCCGGAACCGCCCGGGGCAGGAGGCTGCTCTGTAGGGTGAACGCGGTCTGCTGCTGCTGGGTGAAGCGCCGGGCGTTGTCGATGGCGACGGCGGCACGCGAGGCCAGTTCCTGGGCGAGGGTGAGATCGTCCGTCTCGAAGGGGTCGGGACGGCGCGAACGCCACAGGGTCATCACGCCCAGCACCAGGCCACGCGCGGCAAGAGGCATCACGATCAGTGAGTGGACGCCCAGTTCCGGAACACGGGTCCTGCGACGGCCTTCCGCGGAGAACCAGTCGGGCGGGAGAACCGGTTCCAGCACGGGGCGTCCTTCGGCCAGGCATCGGGCCTGGGGGGTGTCGGGCGCGAACTGCACCGGCTCGCCCTGGGGGTGGGTCGGGCCGGGTTGCTGGGCACCGACGCTACAGGCCCCCACTCGTACCAGAGGCCCTGCCAGGGTCCGTGTCAACTCCTCACCGCGCGTCACCGGCTGGAACAGGTCCACCGACGCATGGTCGGCGAGGTGAGGCACCATCACCTCGGCGAGTTCACGGGCGGTGTCCGCCACGTCAAGAGTGGTTCCGATACGGCTGCCGGCCTGGTCGAGGAGCGCGAGCCGACTCTGGGCCCGATGACGTGCGGTGATGTCCTCGATCATCTCGGCCACGCCCAGGACGCGCCCGACGGGATCCTCCATCCGGAAGGACGAGACCAACGCGACCCGCTCGCGTTCGGGATCCTGCTCCAGCCGGGCGAACTGCTCGGAGTAGACCAAAGGGCTTCCGGTCTCCATCACCTGGCGCACCCGGTCCACGGCCTTGCGTGCGTCGTCGGGGAGGAGCATCCGCCCGGTGGGCAGCCCCCTGAAGTCTGCTGCCGGGACGCCGCTGAAGCGTTCGACGGCCCGGTTGACCCGGAGAAGCCTCAGGTCGGGGCCGTGAATGACCAGGCCGATCGGGCACCGGCGGTACAACCCGTCGAGAACCGCGAGGTCCACCTGCCAGTCCATGACGTCAACCGCGAGTGCCCCCGCGAGAAACCACTCGCGGACCCGGTCACCGCGTGACAGCGCATGGGCTCTGAGCCCCATCTCCACCAGTCGCCCGTCGCGATGGCGCACCTTGAGCACGCCGAACCAGCCGCCGGCTCTCCTACAGATCGCCGCTGCCTCCCTGACAGCCGGCAGATCGCGCGGATCGACGAGGACCTCGCATGCCGGACGACCGATGACTGCTGTGTCCGGATGGCCGAGCAGTTCCTGGGCCTGCTGGTTCCACCCGACCACGACTCCCCGGTCGTCCAGCACCGCCAGGGCCGCGAGGTGCAGGGCGAACGGATCGTCGTGGCTTTCACTGAGCTCCGTCATCCGCTTCTCCACCGCTGAACACCACCCTGTACTCGGTCACCGATGTTCCGCCGCGGGTCCCGGCCCCGGCCGGTGACCGGCATGACGGCATCCGGGGCGGCGGCTCGGCGTTCTGCGTCCTGCCGGGCCCCGGGCCGGGCCTCCACGGCCTCCGCCTCGTGTGCCGCGGAGACTCGCCCGAGCTCCACCGCGGTGTCCGGAGCGTCCAGGCCGGTGCCGGTCGGCCACCCGAACGGCGCAGCCGGTGGGGGACGGCGCGGACATGGACGGGTGCGCCGCGGGCGACGACGCGGATCTGCCGTCCCTCTCCGGGTATCCGGCACCGGCCTCTCGATGAGCGCACCGCAATCCCCTCCGTCTCCAGTGGACGCAGATAGCGGTCGCGCAGCAACTCGGCGCGTCACTGCTCTGTGACGGCCGCCATCCGTGGATCGCTGCCGGTGAGCGCGTTCGACTGCGGGATGCCGAGACCGGGCTCTCCGAAACCAACAGCCCGGAGGAGTTCCGAGTCCCGCCCTCTCCGAGGTGCGGGCGGCGAGGAGAGCGGAGCTGGAGCGACCGCGCGTCGTGGGTCCGAACCTCCGCGGAGCGGATCTCCCTTCCACCGCGCAGGGGCTCCGCGCCGTGATCGTGGGCGGAGCCTCTGTGACCTTTTCACCGGCCGCCAAGACGACTGAGCAGAGCATGGACGGCGTGAAGATCCGGACCAGGTGCGGACCCGGACATACTCGTTTCGACCGCCTCGGGCGCCTGAAGCGCCCTTCCCCGAGCCGGCATGGTGGCCGCACGCCCATAGCCGACCCTCGAACTGTGTTGCCCCACCACATGTGCCCCTGACCTGCGCGTTCCTACGGTGTGCGGACACCCACCCGTCCCCACCACACACGAGGAAGTGGCGCACATGGCATCGGCCACAACCGCTCCCCCACCCCCCGCCAGCCTCAAGCGCATCGTCGCCGCGAGCCTCATCGGCACCACCATCGAGTGGTACGACTTCTTCCTCTACGGCTCCGCTGCCGCCCTCGTCTTCAACAAACTGTTCTTCCCCGGCTCCGACCCGCTCGTCGGCACGCTCCTGTCGTTCCTCACCTACGCCGTCGGTTTCGCCGCGCGGCCGCTCGGAGCCCTGGTCTTCGGGCACTTCGGGGACCGGCTCGGGCGCAAGAAACTGCTGGTGCTGAGCCTGCTGATGATGGGCGGGGCGACCTTCGCGATCGGGCTGCTGCCGACGCACGCGACCGTCGGAAGCGCCGCGCCCGTGCTGCTGACCATGCTTCGGCTGGTCCAGGGCTTCGCCCTCGGCGGCGAGTGGGGCGGAGCCGTTCTGCTGGTGTCCGAGCACGGGGACGCGCGGCGGCGCGGTTTCTGGGCCTCGTGGCCGCAGACGGGCGCGCCCGCCGGGCAACTGCTCGCGACCGGTGTGCTGTCCCTGCTGACCGCCGTGCTCTCCGACGCCGCTTTCGCCTCCTGGGGCTGGCGGATCCCCTTCCTGCTCTCCGGGCTGCTGGTGGTCGTCGGTTTGTGGATACGTCTGTCTGTCGATGAATCCCCCGTGTTCCAGGAGGCGTTGGCGCAGGCCGAGGCCCGCAAGGCGGTGCGTACGACGGAGGCGGAACCACTGCCGCTGGTGTCGGTGCTGCGGCACCACTGGCGTGACGTGCTCGTCGCGATGGGCGCGCGCATGGCGGAGAACATCTCGTACTACGTCATCACCGCGTTCATCCTCGTGTACGCGACCACCTCAGCCGGTGTCTCCAAGCAGACCGCGCTCAACGCCGTGCTCATCGCCTCCGCCGTGCACTTCGCGGTGATCCCCGCCTGGGGTGCGCTGTCGGACCGGATCGGGCGGCGCCCCGTCTATCTGCTGGGCGCGGTCGGCATCGGGCTGTGGATGTTCCCGTTCTTCTCGCTCGTCGACACCGGCGCCTTCGGCAGTCTCGTGCTCGCCGTGACGGTGGGTCTGGTGCTCCACGGGGCGATGTACGCACCCCAGGCCGCCTTCTTCTCCGAGATGTTCGCGACCCGGATGCGCTACTCCGGCGCTTCCATCGGCGCCCAGTTCGCCTCGGTGGCGGCGGGAGCGCCGGCGCCGCTGATCGCCACCGCGCTGCTGGCCGACTACGACAGCTCCACGCCGATCGCCCTGTACGTGATCGCCGCCGCCCTGTTGACGGTGGTCGCCGTGGGAGTGGCCAAGGAGACCCGTCACCGCGACCTGGCCGCCGGCGATCCGGCCGGCAGTGACCCCTCCGCCGACACGGACCACACCCGAACCCCCGCCACGGACGCTCGCGCGGTCTGATCCCGCCCCCGGCCCCGGCCTCGATCCCGGCCTCGATCCCGTTCTCCTGACCGCGTCCCTGGTCCCGTCCCCGGTCCGGTCTTCGCTCCCACCCACACAGTCACCCCCGTACGCCGGCCGCGCGTACGGGGGCCGACACGTGCGGGGGCGGACGCGTACGGGAACCGACGCGTGCGGGGGCGGACGCGTACGGGAACCGACGCGTGCGGGGGCAGCGCGTATAGGGAGGGGAACGCGCACGGGGGGCCGGTACGGGCAGGGGCCGGTACGGGCAAGAAGTTCGGTGCGGGCGGTGGTCAGTGTGGTGCTGGGGGTCAGTGTGGTGCGGGGGTCGCCAACGTACGCAGTCTCAGCGCGAGCTGGATCTCCAGTGTGCGGGCGGGGCTCTGCCAGTCGTCGCCCAGGAGGCGGCCGACGCGTTCGAGTCGCTGGGCCACCGTGTTGACGTGGACGTGGAGTGCGTCCTTGGTGCGGGCCGGGCTCATGCCCGCGGCGAAGTACGCGTCGAGGGTGCGCAGCAGGTCGGTTCCGCGCCGCTCGTCGTAGGCGACGACCCGTCCTATGGTGCGGTCCACGAAGCCCGCCACATCCCGGTCGCCGGCCAGGAGCAAGCCGAGGAAGCCGAAGTCCTCGGCGGCCGCACCGTCGCCGGAACGGCCCAGCAGCCGCAGTGCGTCGAGGCAGCGGCGGCCCTCCGCGTACGCGGCGACCACGGCGTCCGGGTCGGCGGCCAGGCCGCGCACGGGGGCGGACGCGCCGACGGTGACCGCTTCCTGGACGGCGGTGCCGAGGTGCAGTGCGGTACGGCGGGCCGACTCCGTTGCCGTGTCGCCCGGTTCGAGGGGGAGCAGCAGGACGGTGCCCCCGTCACGGCTGGCGGCCAGGCCGTGCCGGGTGGCGGCGAGGTGGGAGGCGGCGGACCACAGGCGACGGCGTGCGGCCGCTTCCTGGTCGGCGTCGGGTCCGGCGGCGTCGAGGCGGGCCGCGAGGACGACGTGGGTCGCGTCGAGGTCCGCGTGCAGCCGGGCGGCGCGCTCGCGCAGCAGGCGCGGGTCGCGGTCGCGGGCCTCGAGCAGGTCGTCGAGGAGTTCGCCGCGCACGCGTTGTTCGGCCTCGGCGGCGGAGCGTCTGGCCAGGAGCAGCAGGGACGTGACCATCGCGGCCCGTTCCAGGGTGCGCTGGTCGACCGGGTCGAGACCCGGGTGGCCACGCAGCACCAGAGCGCCGAGCAGTTCCCCGCCCGCCGCCACCGCCGCGATCCAGTCGTCCTGATGGCGCACGGCGTGGCCCTCCGCGCGGGATGCCTTCAGCGCGTCGGCCGGCGCGTCCTCAAGGAACTCCACGGTGCCGTCGAGCACCTGGGACACCGCGGCTGCCACGTCGTGGACCCCGCCCCCGCGCAGAACCAGTTCGGCGAGACGGTCGTGGACGTCGGAGGCACGTTCGATGACGGCGCTGCGGTCGCGGATGATCTCGTTGGCGCGCTCCAGGCCGGCCAGGGCCGAGCGGGTCTCGGTGAGCAGGTTGGCGGTGTCGATGGCGGCCGCGGCAAGGGCGGCGAAGGATCCGAGGAGGGCGATCTGTTCCCGTTCGAAGACGCGGGCGCGCCGGTCCGCGGCGAACAGCACGCCGATCACGTGGGGTCCCAGGGTCAGCGGGACGCCGAGGATCGCCACCAGTCCCTCGTCGCGTACGCCCGCGTCGATGGTCGTCGTGTGCCGGAAGCGGTCGTCGCGGAAGTAGTCGTCGGTGACGTAGGGGCGGGCCGTCTGGGCGACCAGGCCGCCGAGGCCCTCCCCCATGCCGAGGCGCAGTTGCTGGAAGCGGGCGGCGACCGAGCCTTCGGTGACCCGCATGTACGTGTCGCCCCGGGCCGGGTCGTGCAGGCTGAGGTAGGCGATGTCGGTGCCGAGCAGTGAGCGGGCGCGTTGCACGATCGCCTGGAGCACGGCGTCCACGTCGCGTGGGCCCGCGAGGTCGTGGGCCGTCTCGAACAGCGCCGACAGCTCGGCCTCCCGTCGGCGCCGGCCCTCGAGTTCCGAGCGCACGCGCAGCGCGAGGAGTTTGGCGTGTTCGAGTGCGGCGATCCGCTCCCCGTCCCCTCCCTCGGCGCGTGCGAGCAGCACGGGCCGGTCGTACGCCTCGGCGGCCGCTCCCCGGGCGAGCAGTTCGAGGAACGGCGCGTCGACGTCGTGGGCGGGGCCGGGGGCTGCCGTGGCGCCCTTCATGCGATCGCGGGACATGCTCACAGGATTCCTCATCGCCGGGCCGCCCCGTCGGCCCTGTGGACAACCGCGCCGGCGCGGGGCGGCCCGGCGCTCAGTGTGCGGTCCAGCCGCCGTCGAGGACGAGCGAGGCGCCCGTGACGAAGGACGCCTGCGGGCCGCACAGGTAGGCGACGGCCTCGGCGACCTCCTCCGGTTCGATGAGCCGTTTGACGGCGCTGTCCCGCAGGAGCACCTCGGCCAGGACGCGTTCCTCGGGGATGCCGTGTGTCCGTGCCTGGTCGGCGAGCTGCCGCTGCACGAGTGGGGTGCGCACATAGGCGGGGTTGACGCAGTTGGAGGTCACACCATGGGGTGCGCCTTCGAGGGCGGCGGTCTTGGAGAGGCCCTCGAGCCCGTGTTTGGCGGCGACGTATGCCGACTTGTAGGCGGAGGCGCGCAGTCCGTGCACGGAGGACACGTTGACGATGCGGCCCCAGCCCTGCCCGTACATGTGGGGCAGGGCTCCGCGGATGAGCCGGAACGGCGCCTCCAGCATCACGGTGAGCACGGTGTGGAAGACGTCAGGCGGGAACTCCTCGATCGGGGACACCCGCTGTAGTCCGGCGTTGTTGACCAGGACGTCTGTCCCGGCGGCGGCGAGTTCGGCGGCGTCCAGGTCGGTGAGGTCCAGGACGTACGGTTCGACCGGGCCGGGCAGGCCGGCCGTGTCCCCGACGAGCGTCTCCAGTCCCGCCGCGTCCCGGTCGACGGCGCGGACCTTGGCCCCGGCGGCCGCGAGCCGCAGCGCGCAGGCGCGTCCGATGCCGCCGGCCGCGCCGGTGACGAGAGCGGTACGACCGCCGAGGTCGAGCAGGGGGGCGGCATGACCGGGGGCGGTGACCTGGGGCGGAGTCATGTGGTGACCCTAGGCAGAGACGGGTTCTCGCCCCATGTGGTCACCCGCCATACTTCAGCTGGACGGCGTGGTCTCGAACCACGTGGGTTCGTCGGAGAGTGCCTGCTTGATCCGGAACAGCTGCCGCTCGTGCATCGGCGGAAGGGCGTCGAGCGCGAACCAGCCCACCTCGACGGACTCGTCGTCGTTGACCCGCGCCTCGCCGCCCACGGCCCGGCAGCGGAAGGTGACGTCCATGAACTGGCACCTGTCGCCGTTCGGGTACTCCACCTCCCGTCCGGCGCGGACCACGACGATGCGTTCGGGCACGCAGTGCACGCCTGTCTCCTCGTACACCTCCCGTACCGCGCAGTCGGCGGGCTGCTCGCCCGGGTCCGGGATGCCCGAGATCAGGCACCACTGATGGTTGTCCGCGCGCTGTCCGAGCAGCACCCGCCCCTCGTCGTCGAAGACGACGGCGCTGACGCCGGGCAGCCAGAGCAGTCCGTGGCCGGCTGAGGACCGGATCTCGGTGATGAAGTCAGGAGTCGGCATACCGCGACCCTATCGGGGCCGTGTGTTCAGCCGGTCGCACGGCGCCGGGCCCGCAGCCCGGCGCCGGCCGCCCATCCCAGGCCGCCGAGGGCGACGAGCATCAACGCGACTTCGGGCAGGATGCCCAGTTCGGTCGCCGGCGTCCGCGAGGAGCGCAGGGGCACCTTCTGCACCAGGGAGTCCGCGACGAACATGCCGGTCTTCTGGGTGATCTTCCCGTCCGGCATGATGATCGCGCTGACGCCGCTGGTCACGGGCACCGTGACGGTCCGGCTGTGCTCGACGGCGCGGACGCGGGACATGGCCAGCTGCTGGTAGGTCATCTCGCTGCGGTCGAAGGTGGCGTTGTTGCTGGGCACGGAGATCAGCTGGGCGCCATGGGTGACGGTGTCGCGCACGGCCCAGTCGAAGGCCGCCTCGTAGCAGGTGGCGAGGCCGACCTCGGTGCCGTCCATGTCGAACACGCCCGGCTTGCTGCCCCGGCTGAAGTCCTGGCGGACCATGGACGTCCAGTTCTCGTTGATGGCGCCGATGAGCGAGCGCAGCGGGAGGTACTCGCCGAACGGCTGGACCTGCCGCTTGTCGTACGTCTGGGTCGGTCCCTTGACCGGATCCCACAGGATCTGCTCGTTGTAGAGCTTCCCGTCCCGCTCGACGACCCCGCCGACCGAGATGGGCGCGTTGATCGCCTTGGCCGCGTTGCCGATGACCACGGCGGCGTCGGGGTAGGCGAAGGGGTCGATGTCGGAGGAGTTCTCCGGCCACAGCACGAAGTCGGGCCGGGCGATCCTGCCCGCCTTGACCTCGGCGGCCAGACGCTGCGTCTCGCGCGCGTGGTAGTCGAGGACGGCCCTGCGCTGGGCGTTGAACTCCAGACCGAGGCGGGGGACGTTGCCCTGGATGACGGCCACCGTCGCGGTGCCGTCCTCCGCCTTGTCGCTGACCAGCGGGCGCGCGGCCACGGCCGCGACGACCGGGACGGCCACGCTGAGCAGGGCCAGTGCGGCCGCCGACCGCCGCACCTCGCCCGTGCGCCGCCGTTCGAGGACGAGGCGCACGACGTCGTACAGGCCGAAACCGCACAGGACGACGGCGAAGCCGAGCACGGGGGTGCCGCCGACCGCGGCGAGCGGCAGGAAGACGCCGTCCGCCTGGCCGAAGGCGATCTTGCCCCAGGGGAAGCCGCGGAAGGGCACGCGTGCGCGTGCCGCCTCGCCGGCGATCCAGAGCGCCGCCGCCCACAGCGGCCAGGCCGGCAGCTTGGACACGGTGGCGACGCCCACGCCGACGAGGGCGACGAAGACCGCTTCGATGGCGACCAGGGCGAGCCAGGGGCCGGGGCCGACCTCGACGCCGGTCCACACGAGGAGCGGCAGCAGGAAACCGAGCCCGAAGAGGTAGCCGAGGCCGAGGGCCGCCTTCCAGCTGCGTCCGCGCAGCACCCAGCCGAGGACGGCGAAGGCCGGCAGCGCCAGCCACCACAGGGTGCGCGGCGGGAAGCTGACGTAGAGCAGCACTCCGGAGAGCGCGGCTGCGGCGGCCGGGACGAGGCGCTGGAGCCGGGCGCGGCGCGAGGCTCGCGCGGCCTGGGGCTCCAGCTGGTCCGGCTGGCCCACGGAAGTAGCGGTGACGGTCACTCGGGGAGTGTACGGCGGGTGACCTTTTGGCCGACAGCACGGTCCGTGGGGCGGTCCGGGTCTGCCGCCCGCGTCTACGCGAGTCATCCACAAACCGCACATGAGCCGTTACGGTGTGGCAGAGCTCCGGTCGCGCGGGTGGCCGGGGTCCGTCACGGTCGGGGGGCGACCGGGTTCGGGGGGACGGGGTGGGTTCCACGGGGACGACGTCCGCGGCCGACGCGGACGGAGAAAGACGAAACGTTTCTGATGCGGCGGGCATGGCCGTGCTCGGGACCTGTGCGATCTGGTCCCTGGTCACCGCCACCGTGCACGGCGGACGCCCGGAGGGTGTCCTGCTCGCGGTGCTGGCGGTGGCCGCCGGCTATGCGGCGGGGCGGATCCTCGGGGTGTTGCTGCCGGTCGCCGCGCCCTGCGCCGGTGCGCTGGCGGGGCTCGCTCTGTCGGTGGTCCGGCCGCGGCTCGGCCCGGGCCCGGAGTTCGTCCCGCCGCTGGGCCATGCCGGTGCCACCGCCGCGGTGCTGGCCCTGTCGGCCGGTGCCGCGTGCTGCGCCGCCTGGGCGACGTCCGGGCCCGTGCTGCGGTTCGGGCTGTGGCTGCTCGCCGGGGGCATCGCGGTCACCGGGGGCCTGCTGGGGTCGACCACGGCTGTGGTGATGTGCGGCGCGGTGCTGCTGTGCTCCCTGGCCGCCGGCCGGATGCACCGTCGGGGTCCTGGCCTCGCGGTTCTGGCCGTGGCGGCCGCTCTGGTGACGGGCCTGGTCTGGGCGCTCGCCGGGAACGCGCTGTCCGGCGGCCTGGCAGGCCCGCTGAAGGACCGGCTGACCGAGCACCGGGGCGATCTGTGGCGCGACGCCCTGGGAATGGCCCACCGTGAGGCCGGCTTCGGCGTGGGCCCCGGGCGCTTCGGGGAGCTGAGCGGTACGGCGGCGGGGTCCCCGCTGTCCGACGGCAAGCCGCACTCGGCGCCGCTGCAACTGGCCGCGGAGCAGGGTGTCGTAGGGGTGCTGTTGCTCGCCGGGGTCTTCTGCTGGGTGCTGTTCGCCCTGTGGCGTGCGCCGCGCCCCACGCCGGTCGTCCTCACCGCGGGTGCCGCGCTGACGGCTCTGGCCGCCGTGGCCGCGGTCGGCAACGCGCTGAGCTTCACGACGGTGACGGCCGGAGCGGGTCTCCTGGCCGGTCTGGCCACGGCCCGACCGCTCGCCGAGGAACCGGCGGCGCCCGCGGTGCGGCAGGCGCGGGACCTGGAGCACGGCGACCGTCCGGCCGCCTGAGCGCGGCGCGCACCCGGCGCCTGTGTCAGGGGGCGGCGCCCGGGGCGCCCGTCCGCAGCCGGTCCCTGATGACGCGGACCGCAGACTCCGCGTCGTCCACGGTGATCGTGAACGTGTGACCGTCCCAGAGCCGCAGCACCACGCCCTCCCCCCGGCGGACCACGACGGCCGTGCCCTTGTCGGGTCGCCAGCGGTAGCCCCAGCCTCCCCAGTGGCGGGGAGTGACGTGGGGTTCGAAGTCCGCGCCGGCGACATGGGCCAGCGGGATACGGCGGCGCGGCAGCCCGATGTGGCCGCAGCGCACCTCGAGCGACTCGCGGTCGAGCTTCAGGTCGACGTGCACGAAGGCGAGGGTGCCGAAGAGAACGAGCAGCCCGGCGGCGATGCAGCCGACGACGGACATGGCGAGCGGGGCGATCCCGGACGTCCACGCGGATTCGACGGCGAGTTCGATGCCGAGCGCCAGACAGGCGGCGCCGGCGAGCGCGAGCAGCCACTGGACCCGGTTGGTGGCGCGCCCGGTCCAGACGTCGGGATGCGGGGCGTCGCGATGCGGGACGTCGGGAAGCGGGGTGCTTTCGTCGTGGGGGTGGTCCCTCATATTCATGAGGTTACTCAGGTTTCGCTGCGCCGGTACCTTGTCGCGCAGGGTGACTGCTCCGCCCGGGCGGCGAGCGGGCCCCGAGGAGCGGCCGGTGGTGCCCCTTCCCTACGGGGCGGGGCTGACGGCCGTCTCGAGCAGCCGGCCTTCCGCGTAGGCCAGGGCGGGCGCCGGGAGACCACCCGGACGACCGCTGAGGAGAATCGTCACGGTGCCGAGGGCCGCCGCCTCGGGTGCGGGGCGCGCGCCGATGCGGCGCAGGGCCTGCGCGGCCACGGCGCCGGCCGAGCCGTGCAGGACGAGGGGGGGCCGTCCGGGGCGCTGCACGGCGGCGCGGATGCGGGAGGCGACCAGTTCGTAGTGGGTGCAGCCGAGGACGACGGTCGTCACTTCCTCGGGGGTGAGGGCGGCGGCCGCGGTGACGGTGGCGTCGATCGCCGCCTCGTCGGCGCGCTCGACGGCCTCCGCCAGTCCCCAGCAGGGCACCTCGGTGACCGCCACGTCGCCGGCGAAATCCTTGATGAGGTTGCGCTGGTAGGGGCTGCCCGTGGTGGCGGGCGTGGCCCAGATCGCGACGGGGCCGCCGCCGGCCGCGGCCGGTTTGATCGCCGGTACGGTCCCGATCACCGGGATGCCGGGTTCGAGGAGGGAGCGCAGCGCGGGCAGGGCGTGCACGGTCGCCGTGTTGCAGCCGACGATGAGGGCCTCGGGGCGGTGCGCGGCGGCGGCCTCGGCGACGGCGACGGCACGCGCGGTGAGGTCCTGCGGGGTGCGCGGTCCCCAGGGCATCCCGTCGGGGTCGAGGGAGAGCACGAGATCGGCGTCGGGCCGCAGGCGCCGTACCGCGGCGGTGGCCGCCAGCAGGCCGATTCCGGAGTCCATGAGCGCGATCTTCACCCGGCCACCATAGACGATGTGCTCCTGGGGCCCGGTGGTGTGGGGCAGACTGCGCGCGTGAGCGCCATCGTGTGGATCGCCGCCGTGTCCCTGGCCGCCTGGCTGTGGCTGCTGCTCTGTCAGGGCTTCTTCTGGCGCACGGACGTGAGGCTGCCGGCCCGTGAGGAGCCGTCGCGGTGGCCGCCGGTCTGCGTCGTCGTCCCCGCGCGTGACGAGGCGGCGGTGCTGCCGGCGAGCCTTCCCTCCCTTCTCGCGCAGGACTACCCGGGTCGGGCGGAGATCTTCCTCGTCGACGACGGCAGTTCCGACGGCACGGGGGAACTGGCGCGCACGCTCGCCCGGCGGTACGGCGGGCTTCCGCTGACCGTGGACTCGCCGGGCGAACCTCCCGCCGGCTGGACCGGCAAGCTGTGGGCGGTCCGCCACGGCATGGGCCTTGCACGCGCGCGTGAGCCCGAGTACCTCCTCCTGACGGACGCCGACATCGCGCACGGGCCGGACAGTCTGCGGGAACTGGTGGCGGCGGCGCGCACCGGAGGGTTCGACGTCGTCTCGCAGATGGCGCGGCTGCGGGTGGAGAGCCGTTGGGAGCGGCTGGTGGTGCCCGCCTTCGTCTACTTCTTCGCACAGCTCTATCCCTTCCGCCGGATCGGCCGGCGCGGGGCCCGGACGGCGGCCGCGGCGGGCGGCTGCGTGCTGCTGCGGACCGAGGCCGCCGAGCGGGCGCGGATCCCGGACGCCATCCGGCACGCCGTCATCGACGACGTGGCCCTCGCGCGGGCCGTGCAGGGGGCGGGCGGACATATCTGGCTGGGGCTGGCCGACCGTGTGGACAGCGTGCGTCCGTACCCGAGCCTGCACGACCTGTGGCGGATGGTCTCGCGCAGCGCCTACGCGCAGTTGCGGCACAGTCCGCTGGTGCTGACCGGCACGGTGCTCGGTCTCGCGCTGGTGTACCTGGTGCCGCCGCTCGCCCTGCTGGGCGGGCTCGCGCTCGGAAGTACGGCGACCGCGGTGTCCGGCGGCCTGGCCTGGCTGGTGATGGCGGGGACGTACGTCCCGATGCTGCGTTACTACCGTCAGCCGCTGTGGCTCGCTCCCCTGCTGCCGTTCACCGCGTCCCTCTATCTGCTGATGACCGTCGACTCGGCGGTGCAGCACTACCGGGGACGGGGTGCGGCCTGGAAGGGCCGCACCTACGCCCGGCCGGACGCCGTCGCCGACGAGGGCTGAGCCTTGGGCAGGGGCCTGCCGGTGCGGGAGACCCCTGGCCCACGGGCCCGTGGAGGCGTGGCGGCGTGGCGATGAGCAGCGTTATTTGCGGCCCGGTGTCCAGTTCATGCCCCACCCGTAGGCGTAGTCGACGGTCCGCTGGGGACTGACCCCGCGCTCGGGCACCAGATAGCGGGCCTCTCGCTGGACGACGAGGTCTCCCCCGTTGTTGGTGATCAGTGCGAGTGCCGCCACGGTCGAGGGGACCGTGCACTCGTCCAGGGAGAAGTCGATCGGGGCGCCGTGCTGCGGTTGCAGCGTGACGGTGGCGTGCAGGTCGGCGAAGGAACGGGCGCCTTCGTAGATGGTGACGAAGACGAGGATGCGCCGGAAGTCGTTCTTGTGGTCGAGGTTGACGGTCAGGTTCTCACCGTTCGACGCGGCGCCGGTGCGGTCGTCACCGTCCAGATGGATGTACGGAGGCTGGTGCAGGGCGCCGAAGGCGTTCCCGAGGGCCTGGACCACGCCCTTGCGGCCGTCGGCGAGCTCGAACAGGGCGCACAGGTCGAGGTCGAGGTCGTTGTGCATGGCGACCGCGCGCCCGCGTTTGCTGCCCCACCCCGAGAACTGCTTGCGCACCTCCCAGTTGAGATTCACCCGCAGCGCGCCCGAGGTGCCGCCCTGCTTGCTCAGGGACACCGACGGAGCGGCCTTGGTGAGCGTCACCTTGGTCAGCCGGACCGGTGTGACGGGCGGCGCCGGCGGCGGAGGCGGGGCCTGGTGGACCGGCGGGGGCACCGTGACCGGGAAGGCGGGCATGGTCGGCGGCGGGGGCGGCGGGGTCTGCGGCGGGGCCGACGGGGCCGGGGCAGCCGCCCGCTGGGGCTCGTCCACGGCGATCCCGAAGTCGGTGGCCAGCCCTTCGAGACCGCTGCCGTAGCCCTGTCCGACGGCCCGGAACTTCCAGGCGCCCTGGCGGCGGTAGAACTCGCCCAGCACGAACGCCGTCTCCACCGTCGCACCGGCGCTGTCGAACCGCGCCACGACAGTGCCCTGCGCGGCGTCCCGCACCTCGATGTAGAGGCCCGGCACCTGGCCGAACGAACCGCCGTCGGACGAGGCGGCCAGCACGATGGTCTCGATCGCGGGCTCCACGCGCGCGAGGTCGACGAGCAGGCTGTCGGTCACCTGGCCTCCCGCGTCGCGCTTGCCCTCGTGGCGGACGGCTCCGGAGGAGTGGCCCGGCTGGTTGTAGAAGACGAAGTCGGCGTCGGAACGGACCTTGCCGCCCACCAGGAGCAGTGCGGAGGCGTCCGCGTCCGGGACGCCCGGTCCGGAGCGCCAGCCCAGTTCGACCCGCAGTGCCGTGGTCGGCACCGGAGCATTGGACCCCTTCGACATTGACATGTACGCCCCCATCGCGTGTCGGTACGCCGGGCCGCACGCCTCGGCGCCCTCGGCTTGCCTGTCCGGCCAACCTATTGCGCGCGGCCCCGCGCGCCCATCCGGAGCGCAGGAACAGCCCTGCCCAACCGCCGGTAACCCGCTCGGAACTCGGCCTTTACGCGATCCGAGGGGTGCTCGGCGTCCTATTTTCCCGAGTTCGCTCGCATTGGGGGGCCCAAGCCACCGCCGACACGGAAATCAACCCTCTTATCGGTCTCCCCAACCAGCACATCGTGGGCTTAACTTATGTGCCATGACCTCCCCCCGCTCCACCTATGGCGGCGGCTACTACGCCTCCTTCCCGGACACTCCGATCTACGACTCGCTCGTGGCCGAGCGGGGCACCCCGCAGATCGCCCCGATCCGGGTCCCCGCCGCGTACGACATGGGCAGCAGCAACCTGCCCGCGCTGCCGTCGGCGCTGCCCGCTCTCCCCGCGGGTCCCTCGCAGGCTATGTACGGCTACCCGCAGGCGCAGCAGCCCGCGCCGCTCCAGCAGGCCCCGGCGGCGTACATCCCGCCGCAGGCCGCCGCGCCGCGCGGCTACCCCGGGCCCCAGGCTCAGCAGCAGCCGCGTCCGGGCACGGGTTACGACGCGATGCGCCCGGCCGCGCCCCGGCCCGCCGCGCCGCAGTACCAGGACCCGTACAACCAGCAGTACCGCGGTTACTGATCCGCCGGGGTCGCCGGTGCCACCTGGCAGGATGACCCCATGGACCACGCGGAGCTGCTGTCGATTCACGTCCATCCGGTCAAGGCGTTCCGGGGCACGTCACCCCGGGAAGCCGTCGTGGAGCCCTGGGGGCTGGCCGGTGACCGGCGCTGGGCGCTGATCGACGACGGGGGAAAGGTCGTCACCCAACGGCAGCGGCCGCGTCTCGCGCTGGCCGCCGCCGAGGTCCTGCCCGGCGGCGGTGTGCGGCTGTCCGCACCCGGTCTCGAGCCGCTGACCGTGGCGGTGCCCGAACCGGTGGGCACGGTGTCGCTGGAGATCTTCCGCGACAAGGTGGAGGGGGTCCTCGCCGACGAGACCGCGCACGCCTGGTGTTCCGCCCACGTCGGCGCCGACGTGCGCCTCGTGCACATGGACGACCCCGCTACGCGTCGGCCCGTCGATCCCCAATACGCGCGGCCGGGCGAGACCGTCGCCTTCGCCGACGGATATCCGCTGCTGGCGACCACGACCGCGTCCCTCGACGCTCTCAACTCGCTCATCGCCCGGGACGTTCACGCCGGGGAGGGTCCGCTGCCGATGAACCGTTTCCGGCCGAACCTGGTCCTGGCGGGCACCGACCCGTGGGCCGAAGACGGCTGGTCGCGCCTCTCCGTCGGCGAGGTCGGGTTCCGGGTGGCCAAACCGTGCGGCCGGTGCGTGGTGACCACCACCGACCAGGCCACCGCGGCACGGGGCAAGGAACCTCTCCACACCCTGGGCCGGCATCGGCGCATCGACGGCAAACTCATCTTCGGACAGAACCTGATACCTCTCGGTCGCGGAACGATCAGAGTCGGTGATCCGGTGCGCGTCATCGCATAATTCCGGCCTCGGCCTGGGGACGGGGCGATCCGCGGGAACCCCTGCCCGGCTTCGGATCGTTGGGCTTGCGTGAGAAGTTCATGAGAGGTTCCGGGCCCTGGTGATTTCGCTCTCTCTTTCCCCGGGCTCGCGCGTGAACGGCTCCGACGGGGGTTATCACGGAGCGGGAAGGGGGTGCGGGTGTGCGATCGATCGGCGGAATCTGGCGCTGGCGACACAACCCGTTGCGTCGTACGACGGATCTGGTCGAGGCGTGGGTGGCGTTGTCGGCCCTGCTGCTGATCCTCCTCGTCGCGCCCGTGGCGGGCTCCCTCGTCGGCACCGTCGCCCAGGACGCACTTCAGCAGTCGGTACACGAGCAGCGGCAGTCCCGCCACGAGGTCACCGCCACCGTGGTGCGCAAGGCGGGCGGTTCGCCGCTGGAGGCGGACCCGGAGACGGCCACCGGCCGGGAGGCCCGCACCCGGGTCGTCGCGGACTGGACGGCGCCGGACGGCACGGCACAGCACGGCACGGTCCTGGCGGGCCTCAAGACCCCGCACAGCGGCGACCACTTCGGGATATGGACGGACGGACACGGACGTCTGGTCGCCCGGCCGCTGGACTCCGCCACGGCGACCACGCACGCGGTGCTCGCCGGCTTCGGCGCGGCCCTGCTCACCGCGGGCATGTTCGAGGGCGGCCGGCGGCTGATCGTCTGGCGCATGGTGCGTCGCCGATACGCCCGTTGGGACCAGGCATGGGACCGGGCGGGACCGGACTGGGGACGCACCGGTACCGGCAGCTGACGGCCTTCCGTCTCTGGTCAACCCACCACCCGCGCGCACGCTACGGTGGTCCGGCCGAACCATTTCGGCATCAACCCGCGTACCACGAGGTGGGGGCACATCAACGCCATGGCACAGGGCACGGTCCAGGTGACGCACACCGGCACATCGAGGTGGCGGCGCCGCACGGGTGAGTACGCGTCGCTCGCAGCGGCCCTGGAGGCCGCGGCCGAAGGTGACGTCCTCACCATCGCTCCCGGAACGTACCGGGAGAACCTGGTCGTGGAGCGGTCGGTGACGCTGCGCGGTCCCGAGGGTTCCCCGGGTTCCGTGCGCCTCGCGCCCGTGGACGGGGTGCCGTTGACGGTGCGCGCCTCGGCCGTGGTGCAGGACCTGCACGTGGAGGGCCAGGACGCGGCCGCGCCCGCCGTGCTCGTCGAGGAGGGCACCCCGGAGCTGCTCGACATGCGGATCGTGACGCGGTCCGCGGCGGGCATCGAGGTGCGTGGCAGTGCCCGCCCCACGGTACGGCGGTGCACCGTCGACAACCCGGCGGGCATCGGCATCGCCGTGGTCGACGGCGGTGGCGGCGTCTTCGAGGAGTGCGAGGTCGTATCGGCGGGCCAGGCCGGTGTCTCGGTGCGCGGGGGCGCCCACCCCCGGCTGGAGCGCTGCCGGGTGCACCACACCTCGGGCGCGGGTCTGAGCGCGACCGGCGACGGCTCCTCCCTGGAGGCGGTGGGCTGCGAGGTGTACGAGATCAGGGGCGGCGGCGTCCAGATCACCGCCCGGGCCACCGCGCACCTCACCGACTGCGATGTGCACCGCACGAGCGCCGACGGCGTCACCCTCGACACGGACGCCGTGCTCACCCTGGCCGACTGCCGTATCCACGACATCCCGGAGAACGCGATCGACCTGCGCTCCCGCTCCGTCCTGACGCTGACCCGCACGACGGTGCGTCAGTTCGGTCGCAACGGGCTGTCGGTATGGGATCCCGGCACGCGCGTGGACGCCAACCAGTGCGAGATCTTCGACAGCACCGGGGACTACCCCGCCGTCTGGGTCAGCGACGGCGCGACCGCGGTCCTCGACTCCTGCCGGGTGCACGACGTGCCCGACGCCCTGTTCGTCCTCGACCGGGGCTCCCGGGCGGACGTCGTGGACAGCGACCTGTCCCAGGTGCGCAACACGGCCGTGTCGGTGAGCGACGGGGCGACCGCCCAGCTCGACGACTGCCGGATCCGGGACGCGGCGACCGGCGCCTGGTTCCGCGACCACGGCAGCGGCGGCACGCTCAACAACTGCACCGTGGACAGCACCCAGACCGGCGTGATCGTCACCAAGGGCGCCGACCCCGTGGTCGAGCGGTGCACGGTCGACTCCCCCGCCGAGGCCGGGTTCTATGTGTCGGCCGGCGGCCGCGGCAGCTTCCTCGACTGCCGGGTGACGAACAGCGGCGGCTACGGCTTCCACGTGATAGACGGCAGCCGTACGACGCTGCGCAAGTGCCGCACGGAGCGGTGCGCGCGCGGAGGGTACGAGTTCGCCGACGCCGGGGCGGAGGCCGGCTCGGGCACCGGTCCCGTGGTCGAGGACTGCACCAGCGACGAGAGCGCGGGCGTGCGGACCCCGGGGGCCGCGGCGGCACCGGAGACCGCCGTGCAGGCGACCGTCCAGGCGCCCGGCCTGGTGGGCAAACTTCCCGAGCAGCGGGCCATCGCGCCGGAGCCGCAGCACGGGGCCGACGGGTCCGGGACGTCGGCCCGGAACTCGAAGGACGTGCTCGGCGAGCTGGACACGCTGGTGGGCCTGGAGAGCGTCAAGCGCGAGGTGCGGGCCCTCATCGACATGATCGAGGTGGGCCGGCGCCGTCAGCAGGCGGGCCTCAAGGCCGCGTCGGTCAAACGCCATCTGGTCTTCACCGGCTCCCCCGGCACCGGCAAGACCACGGTCGCCCGTCTCTACGGCGAGATCCTCGCCGCCCTGGACGTCCTGGAGAAGGGGCATCTCGTCGAGGTGTCCCGCGTCGACCTGGTCGGCGAGCACATCGGCTCGACGGCGATCCGCACCCAGGAGGCCTTCCAACGGGCGCACGGCGGTGTGCTGTTCATCGACGAGGCGTACGCGCTGTCGCCGGAGGACGCGGGCCGGGACTTCGGCAAGGAGGCCATCGACACCCTGGTGAAGCTGATGGAGGACCACCGGGACTCGGTGGTCGTGATCGTCGCGGGCTACACGGCGGAGATGGAGCGGTTCCTCTCCGTCAACCCCGGTGTGGCGTCCCGTTTCTCACGGACCATCACCTTCGGTGACTACGGGCCCGAGGAACTGCTGCGGATCGTGGAGCAGCAGGCCGAGGAGCACGAGTACCGGCTCGGCCCGGGCGCCGCCGATGCCCTGCTGAAGTACTTCACGGAGCTCCCCAAGGGGGCCGCCTTCGGTAACGGGCGCACCGCGCGCCAGACGTTCGAGGCGATGGTGGAGCGGCACGCGAGCCGGGTCGCCCAGGTGGCGGAGCCGAGCACGGACGATCTGACGCTGGTGTACGCGGAGGATCTGCCCGCGCTGCCCTGATCCGCTCAGATGCGCTGCTGGGGGACGTCCGGTCGCAGTCGCCCCAGCAGCTTCGCGCGTTCCTCGGCGAACGCCGGGTCGGCCTGGTAGTCGGAGTGGCCGAGGACCGGCGCGGGCAGCGGGTGCTGCTCGTCGCGCCCGTACGCCAGGGGGTCGGCGAGGGGTTCGCGGTCCACCTGGGGACCACAGTCGTCGCCGGACAGCCGGATCGGACCGCCGATGGGGTCGGTGAGCCGGTACAGGTTGCGCCAGCAGGCGATGTCCTCGTGCAGGGCGGCGAGCGCGGCCGGGCCGAAGTGGGCCGGGAACCAGCGGCCGTAGAGGCGCTCGATCGGCGAGCCGTAGGTGAGCAGGGCGACCCGTTTGCGGTCGGAGGGCTGAAGCTGCCAGGCCGCCGCGGCCGCGAGGACGCTGCCCTGGGAGTGCCCGGAGATCACCAGGCGTCCGCCGGTGGCGCGCGTCCAGCCGGCCATCCGCCAGGTCAGGTCGGGGACCGCGCGCTCGGCGTAGCAGGGCGGGGCGAAGGGGTGCGCCGCGCGCGGCCAGAAGGTGCCGACGTCCCAGAGGATGCCGATCGTGCGCCGCGCGGAGGCGTCCTTGTAGGCGCGTCGGCCCCAGGTGACGAAGAGGACGAAGCCGAGCCCTATGAGCCAGGAGCCCAGCGCCTGGGCGGTCTGGGCGGCGCCCTGTACGAAGGGCTGGGCGCCGTCCCCGGCCCGGACCGGGGTCTTTCCGGTGCCGAGGGCGCCGACGAGCGCGCCCGCGCCCAGGAGCAGGGTCGCGGTAGAGGTGACGGCGACGAGGAGCGGGCCGCGGTCGGTGAGCGTGGCCATCGCGCGGGCGCGGGCGATGCGCCGGGTGCGGGCCGGGTCACCGTGTCCGACCCCGTACGCGCGGAGCACGGCGTCCTGCTCGGCGCGGGTCAGAAGCAGGGTCCGCCGGGCGAGGAGCGCGCACAGCGCCAGCAGGACGACGATCAGCACGGGGATCACGGACGCCTGCCAGGTCAGCAGCACGGGCGGTCCGTCGAGGTAGGTCCCGGTGCCGTCCAGCCAGTCCGACACCCGCTGTGACACTCCGCCGGACATCACCCCGCCCAGAGCGCAGGCCAGCATCGCGACGGCGGGGCCGCCGAGCCCGTGCAGGGCGCAGCGCTCCTGCGGGAAGTGCCGTACGGCCGCGGTCCCGTCCGGGTCCGCGGGCGCACGTTCGCGTGGGCAGTGGTGCAGGAGCCGGGCGACGACGGCGAGGGCGATCACCAGGACGCCCTGGGCGAGGGCGAGGGCGCCGAAGGTCATGTCGCCGGGGAGTCTGCCCTCGGACTGCCAGCCGGGGCGCTCCCACCCGGCGTACAGCAGGGTCAGGGCGAGCAGGACGAGTGCGGCCGACGGCAGACGGTGGACGAGGTGCGCGTCGAGGCGGCGGTCGAGGTGGTGCTCGCTGCGGCCCCGGCGGCACACCACCCAGACCGTGGCCAGCGCGCCGAGCAGCAGGGACGCCTCCAGCAGCCGGCCGAGGACGTCGAGGAGGGGCGGGCCGCCGGGGCGGCGGTCCTGGCGTGCGGCCGCCGTGCCGGCCGCCGCGGCCACCGTCAGCAGCCCCGCCGCCGTGTGCGCGGCGCGCAGGCGTGCCACCAGCCGGCGTCCGTACCAGAAGCCGGGCCGGCCGAGTGCGGTGTGGGCGGGGCCGTTCTCGGGTTCGCTCGTGCGGTCCAGGGGTTCCTGGGACTCGTAGGCCCGCCAGGTGCGGTGGGACAGGTACCACAGGAGACCGGTGAGGGCGGTCGGGACCAGGGCGGCGAGGGCGAGTCTGCGGCCGGGCAGGCTCCACCAGCCGCTGTCCGAGACGGCGGGTGAGAGGAAGCCCAGCCACGAGTGGCGCTCGGCGCAGGCGGTGGTGCCCGCGCACTGCCAGGCGGTCAGGTCGAGGGCGACCTCGCAGGCGGCGGCGACGAGCAGCACCGTGAGGCTCAGCGCCGCGAGCCTCACCAGCAGTCCGTACAGCCGCACCGCGCGAAGGCGTTCGCGTGCGGCGGGACGCATCCAGTGTGCGAGGTTGACGACCATGAACGGCAGCAGCAGGAGCCACAGGGCGCGGGTGCCGTTGCCGGAGGTGAGGTTGGACCACACATAGGCCTCGGGAACGGGGGTGTCGCGGCCGCGGTCCTCGGCGGGGCCGGTGTCCGCGGTGACGTCGTCGGCGCGCCGGAACACGGCCGCTGTGTCGTCGCCGGTGATCCTCACGGTGCGCGGGTCGTTCAGCATCTTCTCGGGCGTGGCGCCACCCACGCCGTGGACCAGGAGTTCCAGGGCCGTTCTGTCCGCAGAGGCACGTTCCACTGTTCGCACTTCCCCCGTGACACGCCTTCGCCAGGTGTCTGTATGTGTCTGTGCGGACATAAGGATCGCCACTCCGGGGGCTTGATACACCTCCTGTCACGGAACCTCCCCGGACCGTGCGGGAGACGCGGGTGCGGCGCCCGGGCGGCAGAGACGCGTCGGGGTGGTGGACCGGCTGTGAGCCGGCCGTGCGAGGATGGGACGCCCCCGCACCGGTATCGGCGAGAATTTCCTCGTCGGAGCAGGTGAGCGGGCCTGTCGGACGGGTCGAGGGAAAGGACCGGAGCGTACGTGAGTGAGAATCAGAACCTCCTCGCGGAGCAGCGCCGCGCCCTGATCCTGGACGAGGTACGCCGTCGTGGCGGCGTACGGGTCAACGAGCTGACCCGCAAGCTCGGCGTGTCGGACATGACGGTCCGCCGGGACCTCGACGCGCTGGCGCGGCAGGGCGTCCTGGAGAAGGTGCACGGCGGCGCGGTGCCGGTCGTGGAGGCGAGCACCCACGAGCCGGGTTTCGAGGCGAAGTCGGGCCTGGAGCTGACCGCCAAGGAGGACATCGCGAAGACGGCGGCGGAACTCGTCGCCCCGGGCAGCGCGATCGCTTTGTCGGGCGGTACGACGACGTTCGCGCTGGCGCATCATCTGGTGGACGTGCCGGACCTGACCGTGGTGACCAACTCGGTGCGGGTGGCCGACGTCTTCCACATGGCGCAGCGCACCTCGGGCCCCCGGCAGGGCGCGGCCACGGTCGTGCTGACCGGCGGGGTGCGCACGCCGTCGGACTCCCTGGTGGGGCCGGTCGCCGACCAGGCCATCGCGGCGCTCCACTTCGACATGCTGTTCCTGGGCGTGCACGGGATATCGGCCGAGGCCGGTCTGTCGACGCCGAATCTCGCGGAGGCCGAGACCAACCGGCGCCTGGTGCAGTCGGCGCGCCGGGTCGTGGTGGTCGCGGACCACACCAAGTGGGGTGTGGTGGGCCTCAGTTCGTTCGCGGCGCTGGATCAGGTCGACACGCTGGTGACGGACGCGGGGCTGCCTGAGGCGGCGCGTGCGGAGATCTCCGAGCAGCTGCGCCGGCTGGTGATCGCGGGCGAGTCCGGTGAGGGTACAGACATCTGAGGGGGCTGCGGTTAGGGTGGCGCACCCCGTTTCCTCGCCATGAGGAGGTTGCGCGCATGGCTCACCGGTTACGCCCCGAAGGGCTCGACTTCGTCGGGACGGCTCCCGTACGGCTGGTTTTCGCCACGGAGGTGTCCGCTTCACCCGAACAGGTCTTCCGCGCGCTCGCCGAGGACGTGTCCGGCTGGGCGCAATGGTTCCCGGGCGTGCGCTCCATCCAGCCGCTGGACGGCGGCGCGGGGCGTGACGTACGGCTGCTGGGTGGCGGGCGCTTTCGCGAGACGGTGCTCGTGGCGAAGGAGCCGGACCTGTACGCCTACCGCGTGGACGTGACCAACACGCCGGGCGTCCGGGCGCTGGTCGAGGAGTGGCGGCTCGCTCCGGCCGGGACGGGGACGCGGGTGCAGTGGACGTTCGCCGCCGACGGCACCAGGGCGTTCCGGGCTGTTCTGCGGCCGGCCCGGCCGGGCCTCGGGCGGTCCTTCAGGGGTGCGGTGACGCGGCTGGACCGCCGGCTCGCCGCTTGAGGGGCGGCGCGGCCCGCGCAGTCAGGCCTGCCACACGCCCGTGGCCAGCAGCGTCTCGATCGCGGCGGTGTACGGGCTGATGTCGAGGCCCTGGGCGGCGAGCCAGGCGTCGGAGTAGTACTTGTCGAGGTAGCGGTCGCCCGGGTCGCACAGCAGGGTGACCACGCTGCCGCGCTCTCCGTCGGCCACCATCTCGGCGACGATCTTCAGCGCGCTCCACAGTCCCGTGCCCGTCGAGCCGCCCGCCTTACGGCCGATGGCGCGTTCCAGGGCTCGTACGGAGGCGACGCTGGCCGCGTCCGGGACCTTCATCATCCGGTCGACGGCGCCGGGCACGAAGCTCGGCTCCATGCGCGGGCGGCCGATGCCCTCGATGCGTGAGCCGCAGTCGCAGGTGACGTCCGGATCGCCGGTGGTCCAGCCCTCGAAGAAGCACGAGTTCTCCGGGTCGGCGACGCAGACGCGGGTGTTGCGCTGGGTGTAGTGCACGTACCGGGCGAGGGTCGCGGAGGTGCCGCCGGTGCCGGCTGTGGCCACGATCCAGGCGGGCTCCGGGAAACGTTCCCACTCCAGTTGGCGGAAGATGGATTCGGCGATGTTGTTGTTGCCGCGCCAGTCCGTGGCCCGTTCCGCGTAGGTGAACTGGTCCATGTAGTGGCCGCCGCCGTCCACCGCGAGGCGGGCGGACTCCTCGTACATCGTGCGGGGGTCGTCGACGAAGTGGCAGCGGCCGCCGTGGAACTCGATCAGGCGGATCTTCTCGGCGCTCGTCGTGCGCGGCATGACCGCGATGAAGGGCACGCCGATCAGCTTGGCGAAGTACGCCTCGGAGACGGCGGTCGAACCGCTGGACGCCTCGATCACCGGGCGGCCCGGCCGGATCCAGCCGTTGCACAGGCCGTAGAGGAAGAGGGAGCGGGCGAGCCGGTGCTTGAGGCTTCCGGTGGGGTGGGTCGACTCGTCCTTGAGGTACAGGTCGATGCCCCACTTGTCCGGGAGCGGGAAGCGCAGCAGATGGGTGTCGGCCGAACGGTTGGCGTCCGCCTGGACCTTGCGGACGGCTTCTTTGAGCCAGTCGCGGTAGGCGGTGTCGGTGCGGTCGACGTCGAGGGTGGCGCCGGTCCTGCTGTGCTGGGGCGTGGTCACGGCGGGGGCTCCTTCGGCTGTGCGCCGACGGTGGTCCGCGCGGTCGGCATACCGATCATAAACACCTTGCACACGCTTCTCACCTGCATAAACACACCTTTGGGGGTCCCAAAGGCGGCCCTGGGGGGCGGTTGCGGGCACCTGGGGGCGCATTCCGGTGAATGCTCCGGGCAGGTGGCCCCGAGGCGTCGCACGCACTGGTGCTCGACGCCGGGCCGGGGCAGACTGCACCGGGTCGGGCGAAGGTCCGGGCGAGGTGATGACGCCGGTCCGGACGAGGGTCCCGGACGGGGGCGCACACTGGATCGAGGACGGGTTCGATCACGACGCGGGCTGGATCACGACCCAAGCGGGTGCACGGTTCGGCCCGCCCAGGCGCACAAGGGGGCGGGGAGGCATGGCGGAGCCGGAGTTCACGGCTACGGGCGTGCGCATCGGGAAGCGGCTGCGTTCGCTCACCCGGGCCGGTCAGGTCCGGATCAGTGACGGCAGGCTGGAGTTGCTGACCAGTTACGGCAGCGAGATCGACAGTGCGCCGGTGCAGGCGGTCCGCGCCTCCCGGCCCTGGTTCGCGCCCGAGGACCGGGCTCTGGCCGATCTCAACGGCAACCGGTACCTGCTGACGCTCGGCGAGCACGACCCGGCGCCCGGCGAACCGGGGCCACCCGCGGCGCGCCGCTTCATCGAGGCCGTGCGCAGGGCGGCGGGGCGCGGCGGCTGAGCCGGCGCCGGCAGGAGACCGGGCGGGGCGGCCGGACCACCGCGAGTTGCGGCAATGCGGCCGCTGCGCCACTCTGGTCTCACGTCACTCTGGGTTTACCGGCGATAACGCTGCGAACCAGCCCCGCCGGCCACGACAGCAGGCGGCCGCCTTGCGCAGTTGCCCTGCTCGATCCGAACTCCGTGTTCTTCCGGACCTAAGTCGGGGAGTCGCAGCCGTGATCACCAACCCAAGCAGGCACTGCACGGTCGAGCTTCAGGCCCTGCCGTCGCGGATCGGCCAGGTCCGCAGAATCGTATCGGCGCAGTTGCGCTACTGGCATATGGATCCGCTCATAGACCGGGCCGCACTCGGTGTGACGGAGCTGCTGACCAACGTCCACCTGCACGCCAAGCCGGACAAGACGTGCGTCGTGGAGATGGAGCTGCTGCTGGACCGGCTCACCGTCTCCGTGCGCGACCACGATCCGCGGCTGCCGGTCGTGGGGCCCGTGGACGAGGGGATCCTCGCCACCTGTGGGCGCGGGCTGGCCATGGTGGCCGCGGTGAGCGAGAGCTGGGGCGCCCGGCCGGACGGCGACTCGGGCAAGGTCGTGTGGTTCACGCTGCCGGCGCCTGTCGCCGCCCGTGAGCCGGCGGCGCGTCCGCCGCGTCGCATGCCACGGGAGCAGGCGTCGCCCCGGTTCACGGAGGTCGTCTGCGTCGACGATCTGCGGCCCGCACATGCCCCCGCCCGGTCGGCCGTCGTCGGCTGACCGGGCGGTGACGTCCTTGGGCACGCGTCCGCGTGCGCCACGGTGACCGGTACCCGGGATGTACGCCGTTCGGGCGTACGTCACTCGGCGGCGACGGCCCGCAGTACGTCCGGGCGGGCCGGGCGCCGCGCCGGGGGCAGGCCGGCCAGGGCTCCGGCGGTGACGTCCACCAGCGCGGTGCTCATGCCGCATCGCCCCTGCCCGCGCGGCCGAACTGCTCGTCCAGGACGGACAGCCGGCGCCAGTACTCGTCCTCGTCGATCTCGCCGGAGGCGAAACGACGGCCGAGGACGGCGAGGGGCGAGTCGCCGGTGGGCCGGGGGTCGCCGGTCGCGCCCCACGGGCCGCGGCGGCCGCGGCGGGCGGTGCGGCGCAGGACCGTGACGACGCCGATCACCACGGCCGCCCAGATCAGCGGGAGGAACAGGATCCACGGGCCGGGTCCGCCACCGTCCCAGTTCGCCAGGGTGTTCATCGGGTCATCTCCTCGGTGGGTTCGTGTGATGCCTCGAGAGTCCCGCGGGGCGGGGGTCCGGGTCGTCGTACGGTCAGCGGCAGTGCGCGTACCTCGCCGGGAGTACGCGCGCGGGTCGCGGCTGCTCCCTGCGGAACGGCCTCAATGCCCGATCGGACCCGCGTCCTCGGTCGGGTCCGTGTGCTCCGTCGCGTCCGCGTGCTCCGTCGCGTCCGTGTGCTCGGTCGTGCTCCGTCGCGTCCGTGTGCTAGGTCGGCTTGCGTGCTCGACTTCTGTAACTACCAGTATGTACAGTCGGGTCATGAGCACTGCGGAGCGACTGATCGAGTCCACCCGGGAGCTGCTCTGGGAGCGCGGTTACGTGGGGACGAGCCCCAAGGCGATCCTGGAGCGCGCGGGCGCCGGGCAGGGCAGCATGTACCACCACTTCAGGGGCAAGCCGGACCTGGCCCTGGCCGCGATCCGGCGGACCGCCGACGAGATGCGCGCCACCGCCGAGGGAGTGCTCGACGGGCCGGGCACACCGTACGAGCGCATCGAGGCGTACCTGACGCGCGAGCGGGACGTGCTGCGCGGCTGCCCCGTCGGGCGGCTGACGATGGACCCCGACGTGATCGCCAGCGACGAGCTGCGGGCACCCGTCGACGAGACGATCGACCTGATCCGTGAACGGATCGCGCACATCGTCGAAGAGGGCAAGGAGCAGGGGCAGTTCGCACCCGGACTGGACGGCGAGGCGATCGCCGCCACCGTCGTCGCGACCGTCCAGGGCGGCTACGTCCTGGCACGCGCGTCCGGTTCGCCTACCGCCTTCGACGCGGGGGTCCGCGGACTGCTCTCGCTGCTCGCACCCCGTCCGGCCGGCCAGGAGGCCTGATGCACGCCATGCAGTACGAACTCACGCTGCCCGCCGACTACGACATGGACGCCATCCGCACGCGCGTGTCCCGCGTCGGCCACCTCCTCGACGACTGGGAGGGCCTCGGCGTCAAGGCGTACCTGGTGCGCGAACGCGGGATCCACGGATCGCCGGTCAACCAGTACGCGCCGTTCTACCTCTGGAACACCGTGGAGGGCATGAACACCTTCCTCTGGGGCGGCGGCTTCCAGCGGCTGAGCGACGACTTCGGGCGACCGGCGGTCCGTCAGTGGACGGGCCTGGCCTACGAGGAGGGCGCCGCCATCGGTTCCCCCGCCCCGTTCGCCGTACGGCGGCGCCGGCGCGTGCCGGACGGGGTGCCGCTCGCCGAGGCTGTGCGGGAGGCGGTGGACGAGACCGCACGGCTGGCGCGGGAGGACGGGGCGGTGCTCACGGCTGCGGCGATGGACACGAGCCGCTGGGAGAGCGTGCACCTCTCCCTCTGGGAGCACGGCACGCCGAAGGCCGAGGGCGACCTGTTCCGGGTGCTGCACCTGTCGGCGCCGGGACGGGCCGCCCTGCCCGGGGGCCGGCAGTGGTGAGGGCCGTCAGGACGGTCCTCGGGGACATCCCGGCCGAGGAGCTCGGCGTGTGCGACGCGCACGACCACCTGTTCTTCGGCAGTCCCCGACTGCCCGGCCAGGAGCTGAACAGCCGCTCGGCGGCGCGCGCCGAGCTCGACGCGTTCCGCACGCAGGGCGGTGACGCCGTCGTGCAGTGGACGCCCTACGGTCTCGGGCGGCGCGCGGCGGATCTGCCGCCCCTGTCCCGGGAGGCCGGGGTGCACGTGGTGGCCGCGACGGGGCTGCACCAGGACGTGCACTACGACGGGGCGACGCTCGACGGGCTGCGGCACCGGCTCGCCGAGGTGTTCGTGGCCGAGCTGACCGTGGGCATCGGGACGTCGGGGGTGCGGGCCGGGCTCGTCAAGGTCGCCGGCGGGTTCCACGCCCTCGACGCGCACGCCCGGTGGACCATGACCGCCGCGGCCGAGGCGCATCACGCCACGGGCGCGCCCGTCGCCGTCCACCTGGAGCTGGGCACCGGCGCGCTCGACGTTCTCGACCTGCTGTGCGGGGAGTTGGGTGTGCCCCCGCACCGGGTGATCCTCGGACACCTCAACCGCTCCCCGGACGGGGTGGTGCACCGCCTGGCCGCCGAGGCGGGCTGCTGGCTCGCCTTCGACGGCCCGTCGCGCGCCAACCACCCCACCGACTGGCGGATGCCGGACGCCGTACGGGCCCTGGCCGACGCCGGCCACGGCGACCGGCTGCTGCTGGGGGGTGACACCACGACGGCCGCGGCGCGGTCGGTGAACGGCGGCCCCGGGATGCCGTACCTGCTGCGCCGGGTCGCGCCGCGGCTGGTGCTCGCGGTGGGTGAGGAGCTGGTGGCGAGGATCCTCACCGAGAACCCGGGGCGGGCCTTCGGCGTGGAGTGGCGCTGAGCCCGGCCGGAACGGACCCCATCGCAACGGACCGGATCGGACCGGCAGCGCGGTCCCAGGCGCCGTGACCGCGGCCGTGCTGGGGGGACACCGCGGCCGCGGGGACGGTCAGGTGGACGCCTGGCCGCTGTCTTTCAGGGCGCCCCAGCCGTGCCAGCGGTCGACCTCGATCCAGGCGCTGACCCGGGAGCGGACCCGGTCCGGATACGGCTTGCCGGTGTAGTGGGTGGAGATGCGGTCGATGTCGGTCAACCCTTCGTCCTGGTGCAGCCCGGCCACCCGTCCGAGGAGCGTGACGTGCGTGTACCAGTCGTCGCCGTCCAGGACGGTGAGGCTGATGCGAGGATCGCGGCGCAGATGTTCGAGGCGGACCCGGCTCTCGTCCAGGCTGATCAGGACCCGTCCGTCCTCCCAGACGTACCAGGTGGGGGTGGAGACGGGAGCTCCGTCGGAACGCAGGGTCGCCATCACACAGGGGTTGGGGCGGCTGAGCAGTTCCACGGCCTCGGGGGGAAGCGGGGGCTTGGACATGGGGCTCCTCGCGGTCAGTCGTTCTCGTCGAAGCTGGCGAAGTAGGCGGCGGCCATGTCCTCCTCGCCGTGGCCCTGAGCGGCGGCCCGCTCCAGGCGCTCGGCGCTCGCCGCCGCCACGTCCAGCCGGACGCCGTTCTCCCGGCCGGCCTCGACGATCAGACGGGCGTCCTTCGCGGCCGTCGCCACCGCGAACTGCGGCGGTGTCAGCCGGTCCTCGAGGATCAGGCCGGTCTTCGCCTTCAGGTACCCCATGTCGAGCGGGCCACCCGCGATCAGCGAGAAGAACGCGTCCGGGTCCACGCCCAGGGACTGCGACAGGGCGAGGACCTCACCCGCCGCGGCGGTGGCCGCGATGACCCAGCTGTTGGCCACCAGCTTCAGACGGGTCGCACTGCCCTCGCCGCCGTCCTCCCCCGTCCACACCGTGCGAGCGCCGACCGCGTCGAAGACCGGCGTCACCGCGTCGCGGTGCGCGCTCGGGCCCGCCGCCAGCACGGTCAGCCGGCCGGCCTCGGCGGGCTGCCGGGTGCCCAGCACCGGCGCGTCGAAGAAGACGAGGTCGTGTGCACGGGCGAAGGCGGCCAGATCGCCCATGGCCCCGGTCCCGGCGGTCGTCGACTGCACCCAGGCCGTCCCCGCGCGCAGGGCGGGAGCGGCCTCGCGCATGACCTCCAGGGCTGCGGGGCCGTCGTACAGCATGGTCAGGACGACATCCGCGCCCTCGACCGCCTCGGCGGGGGTGTCGACGACGCGCACGCCGTCGGCGGTGAGCGGCTCGGCCTTGGCACGGGTGCGGTTCCAGGCACGCACGGTGTGACCGGCCCGGGCGAGGTTGCGGGCCATCGCGGCACCCATGATGCCGGTCCCCAGGACACTCACGGTCAGTTGGTCTGTCATGAGTTCAACGTACTTCGACGCCGCGCCGACCTGCCCGACCAGCCGCGCGCGGTGGCCGTGGGGCATCGGGTTCCGGCGCTCGTGGGTCCTGCTCCAGCGGCCGCGCGGCGACGCCTGCCCCGATGGACTCCGGGCCCGATGGACTCCGGGCCCGATGGACTCCGGGCCCGATGGACTCCGGGCCCGCGACCCGCTGCGGACGGCTTCCGGCACCGGTAACAACTGGGACACCCTCCTTGCCGGTTGTGGCTGCGGAGACCACGATGTGAGTCTCCTCCAGGGGGTGACCATGCGGATCCGGTACGCCGCCGCGACCTGCGCCGGCGCCTTGGCGCTGGCCTCGTCCGCCGGCTGCACGGTGCCGGTCGCCGGCGCCACGGGCATCACGGTGACCCGGGACGGCCGGCCGGTCGGCGTCCTGATGGTCTGTCACCATCACATCGACGCCGCCATCCTGTACTCCCCCGGCCCCGGCGACGAGTCCGAGGACGTGGGGAGCTGGCGCCGCGCGGAGCCGGCCACCGGCTACCTCACCTGGCCGCTGCACGCCGGCGGCGAGGGCTGGAGCGTCCACCGGGCGATGCCGACGGCGCTCGAAGGGCAGCGCACCTACGTCCTCTACGGAACGACCGAGGACAACTCCTGGTCCACGAACAGCGTGTCCTTCACACGCGCGGACCTGGCCGCGCTCACACCGGGACAGGTGCGCTATTCCGCCGGCGATGTGCCGGGTGCCGACGAGGACGGCAATCTGACCTCGTCGATCGAGGACTTCCGCGCCCACGCCTGCGACGACGACTGATCCGCCCCCTCCCCCGTGCCGCGGGCCGGGCCGCACTGTACGTGGACGTGCTCCGAGCTGGGCGACGCGTGCCCGGCGTCCCCCGGGCCGGGCCGTTCCGTGGGCGCGGTCGCGCCGGGGGCGTCGGCGCGGCTCAGAGGGGCCGCAGGGCCCGCAGGGGGTCGTCCAGCACCGGCTGCCAGGCCAACTCGGCCGCGCCGACGAGGCTGTTGTGGTCGAGGGAGCAGGCGAGGATGGGGACACCGCCGCTGCGGCCCCACAGGCTCCGGTCGGCGACGACCGCGCGCAGCCGCTCGGGGTCGGCTTCGAGGAGGGTGCGGTGCAGGCCGCCGAGGATGATGCGGTCGGGGTTGAGGATGTTGACCAGACCGGCCAGTCCCTGGCCGAGCCGGTCGATCAGGGCTTCGGCGGCCCTGCGGACCACCGGGTCGCCGTACTCCTCTTGAACCAGTTCGTCGGCCTGCTGGAGCAGGGACCCCTCGGGTCCGGGGTCGCGGCCCGCGGTGGTGAGGAGGGCGAGCGGGTCCGCCTCCACGTCGAGACACCCGCGGCTGCCGCAGTAGCAGGGGCGGCCCTCAGGGTTGACGGTGAGATGGCCGACTTCGAGGGCGAGTCCCGCACTGCCCGTGTGCAGGCGGCCGTCGAGCACCAGCGCGCCGCCGACACCCCGGTGCCCGGTGGCGACGCACAGCAGGTCGCGGGCGCCACGTCCGGCGCCGTGCCGGTGTTCCGCGAGGGCGGCGAGATTGACGTCGTTGCCCACGAACGCGGACCCGGCCAGACCGGCGGCGCGGACCCGCTCGGCGAAGATCTCCCGCACCGGCGCGCCCACCGGCCACGCGAGGTGCAGGGGGTTCAGCGCGAGGCCCTCGGGTTCGGTGACCGCGGACGGTACGGCGAGGCCCGCGCCCACGCAGGGCCGGCCCGTCTCGCGCAGCAGTTCGGCGCCGGCGTCGACGGCGGCGCCGAGCACCTTAGCGGGATCGGCGTCGACCGCCTCGCAGCTGGGCGTGGTGGCGACGATCCGCCCACCGAGCCCGACCAGTGCGGCCCGGAACCCGTCGGCATGGACCTGCGCGGCGAGGGCGACAGGGCCTTCTTCCGCGACTTCGAGCCGGTGGGAGGGGCGGCCCTGCGAACCGGCTGCGGCAGCGGGCCGCGCGTCGACCCTGATCAGGCCCAGCGCCTCCAGCTCCGCCGCGACCGCGCCGGCCGTCGCGCGGGTGACGCCGAGTTCGGCGGTGAGCACCGCGCGGGTGGGCGCCCGCCCGGTGTGCACGAGCTCCAGCGCGGGCCCGAGCGCACCGCGCCCGCGGTCCAACCGCGCCCTCGAGGGGGTCCCATCCCCCGCCGGCCGGGGGTCCGCCTTGCCGCTCATGAGGGCGAGTCTCCCATGATCCGCTTCGTCAGGTGGCGTCCGGGAAGCCACTGACCCGCAGGGTGATGTTCAGCCGCCCGCTCAGCCCCAGCCCGGTCGGCGCCGTGCCCGGCAGCACGCGCGGCACCCCGTGATACGCCGGCCGGGACGGCCCCCCGAACACGAACAGGTCGCCGCTGCGCAGCTCCACGTCGGTGTACGGGCGGGTGCGGGTGAGCGTGTTGCCGAAGCGGAAGACGCAGGTGTCGCCGAGGCTGAGGGAGACCACGGGCGCGCCGGACCGCTCGTCGGCGTCACGGTGCATGCCCATGTGGGCGTCGCCGTCATAGAAGTTGATCAACGCGATGTCGTACGCGGCGTCCCGGGCCTCCGCCGGCCCCAGCGTGTCGGCCACCGCGCGCCGGCCCAGCTCGCCCAGCCAGGCGGGGAAGGGCTTGACGGGCGCGCCGTCGCCGTCGCCGACCGTGCGGGCGTAGGCGTACGGGTACCAGTGCCAGCCCAGACAGACCTGGCGGGCGGTCATGGTGCCGCCGCCGGGTGTACGGACCGTGCGCAGACCGGCCGGCGGGCGGGCCCAGTCCCGGCAGGCCGCGAGCAGCTCACGCTGGTGCGCCGGGTCCAGCCAGCCGGGCAGGTGCACCGCGCCCGGCGCGATCTGCGCACGCTCCCGGGGAAACAGCTCGTCGTCCATGGACCCATCCTCCGTCATGGGTACACACCGGGCCTGAGCTGCGGCTCGGTTAGCCTTGAGGCACGATGAACGACCGTATGACGACGCCGTGGGGCGAGGTCGCGCTGGCCCGCCACCCCGAGGACCCGCGCGACAGGCTGCGCGCCTGGGACGCCTCCGACGCGTACCTGCTCAGGTACCTGGCGGAGCAGGACGTTCCGCTGACCGGCACGGTGGTGGTGCTCGGCGACCGCTGGGGTGCGCTGGTCACGGCGCTCTCGGCGCACCGCCCGCTCCAGATCACCGACTCCTGGCTGGGACAGGAGGCGACCCGGGCGAACCTCGCGCGCAACGGCGTGGAGACCGGCGCCGTACGGCTGCTCACCACGCAGGACCCGGTTCCGGAGCGGATCGACGTGCTGCTGGTCCGGGTGCCCAAGAGCCTGGCGCTGCTGGAGGACCAGCTGCTGCGGCTGGCGCCCGCCGTGCACGCGGACACGGTCGTGGCCGGCACCGGCATGGTGAAGGAGATCCACACCTCGACGCTGAAGCTGTTCGAGCGGATCCTCGGACCGACCCGGACGTCCTTGGCCGAGCAGAAGGCCCGGCTCATCCTCTGCACCCCGGACCCGTCGCTGAAGCGTCCTGCCAACCCCTGGCCTTACACCTACGGTCTCCCCGACGACATCGGCGGCATCCTCTCCGGGCGTCCGGTCGTCAACCACGCGGGCGTGTTCTGCGCCGACCGGCTCGACATCGGCACCCGGTTCCTCCTGCGGCACCTGCCGAGGACCGGTGGCGACCAGCGGGTCGTCGACCTGGGCTGCGGCAACGGGATCGTGGGCACGGCGGTGGCGCTGGCCGATCCACGGGCCGAGGTGCTTTTCACGGACGAGTCGTTCCAGGCGGTGGCGTCGGCCGAGGCGACGTACAAGGCGAACGGGGTGCCGGGGCACGCCGAGTTCCGGGTCGGCGACGGACTGGCGGGGGTGGCGGACGGCAGTGTGGACGTGGTGCTGAACAACCCGCCGTTCCACTCCCACCAGGCGACGACGGACGCGACGGCCTGGCGGATGTTCACGGGCGCGCGGCGCGCGCTGCGTCCGGGCGGGGAACTGTGGGTGGTGGGCAACCGGCACCTCGGCTATCACGTCAAGCTGAAGCGGCTGTTCGGCAACGCCGAACTGGTCGCCGGTGACCGGAAGTTCGTGGTGCTGAGGTCGGTCGCGCGAGGCTGAGAAGGCGGGCAGGCGACGACCCGTCCGACGGCGCCCGGCGAGGCCCCGCGCGGCTGAGGCCGGCGCCGGTCGCCCCGGACCCGTGGCCGGTGGCCGGTGGCCGGTGGCCGCGGGACCGGTAGCCGGTGGCCGCGGGACCGGTAGCCGGTGGCCGCGGGACCGGTGGCCGATGGCCGATGGCCGATGGCGAAATCATGTGACGGCCGGTCGCGAGATCGTGTGGCGGCCGCCGTCCGGATGGGCGGCGAGAGCCGGGACCGGCCGCCGTCCGAGTGAGCGGCGAGAGCGGAGACCGGCCGCCGGGACAGGTGGGCGCGGAGACCGGGCGGGGGGCTCTGCCCGGTCTCCGCGGTGTCCTACAGTGCGCGCTCCAGTTGGTCCGCCACCAGCTTCACGAACCGTCCGGGCTCCTTCGGCCGTCCGCCCTCGGCGAGGACCGCCAGGCCGTGCAGGAGCTCGGCGGTCTCGGCGAGTCCGGCCCGGTCCGCGCGCTCGTTGTAGGCCTGGTTCAGGCCCTTCACCAGCGCGTGATCGGGGTTGAGTTCGAGGATCCGCAGGGCGCGCGGCACCTCCTGCCCCATCGCGCGGTACATGTTCTCCAGCGCCGGGGTGAGGTCGTGCGCGTCGGAGACGATGCAGGCCGGCGACACGGTGAGGCGGGACGACAGCCGCACCTCCTTGACGTCCTCGCCCAGCTGCTCCTTCATCCAGCCGAGCAGACCGGCGTACTCCTCGCCCTGCTTCTCGCGCTCACCCTCGGTCTGCTCGTCGTCCTGCCCGCCGAGGTCGACCTCGCCCTTGGCGACGGACCGCAGCGGTTTGCCCTCGAACTCGCCGACCGCGTCGACCCACACCTCGTCGACCGGGTCGGTGAGGAGCAGGACCTCGATGCCCTTCGCCCGGAACGCCTCCATGTGCGGGGAGTTCTCGATGCTCTGCCGGGACTCGCCGGTCAGGTAGTAGACGGCGTCCTGCCCGTCCTTCATCCGCTCCAGGTACGCCTTCAGCGTCGTCGGCTCGTCCTCGCTGTGCGTGGTCGCGAACGACGAGACGGCGAGGAGGGTGTCGCGGTTGTCGGAGTCGGTCAGCAGTCCTTCCTTCAGGACGGCGCCGAACTCCCGCCAGAAGGTGGCGTAACGGTCGGGGGCCGCGGTCATCATGTCCTTGACCGTCGACACGACCTTCTTGGTGAGCCGGCGCTGCATCATCCGGATGTGCCGGTCCTGCTGGAGGATCTCGCGGGAGACGTTCAGCGAGAGGTCCGCCGCGTCGACCACACCCTTGACGAAGCGCAGATAGGGCGGCAGCAGCGCTTCGCAGTCGTCCATGATGAAGACGCGCTTCACATACAGCTGCACACCGCGCTGGTGGTTCTGGTTGTACAGGTCGTGCGGGGCGTGCGAGGGCAGGAACAGCAGCGCCTGGTACTCGAAGGTGCCCTCCGCCTGGAGCCGGACGGTCTCCAGGGGGTCGCGCCAGTCGTGGCTGATGTGCTTGTACAGCTCGTGGTACTCGTCGTCGGACACCTCGTCGCGCGAGCGGGCCCACAGGGCCTTCATCGAGTTGAGTGTCTCGGGTTCGCCCGCTGCCGCGGCGGTCTCCGCGGTGTCGTCGGAGGCGGTGTCGCCGGAGGTCGCGGGGGCCGTCCTGGGGATCAGTCTGATAGGCCAGGTGATGAAGTCCGAGTAGCGCTTGACGATCTGCCTGATCGTCCGGTCCGCGGTGTAGTCGTGCAGCTGGTCGTCCGCGTCGGCGGGCTTCAGGTGCAGCGTGACGGACGTGCCCTGCGGCGCGTCGTCCACCCGCGCCAGCGTGTACGTGCCCTCACCGCGCGACGACCAGCGGGTGCCCTGGCTCTCACCGGCCCGCCGGGTCAGCAGGGTCATCTCGTCGGCCACCATGAAACCGGAGTAGAAGCCGACGCCGAACTGCCCGATGAGGCCCTCGGCCCCGGCCTCCTCCTGGGCCTCCCGCAGCTCCTGCGCGAACGTCGCCGTACCCGAGTTGGCGATCGTGCCGATGAGCCGGCCGACCTCGTCGTACGACATCCCGATGCCGTTGTCCCGAACCGTCAGGGTGCGGGACTCCTCGTCGATCTCGATCTCGATGTGCGGGTCGGACACGTCGGCGTCGAGCGTGTCGTCCCGCAGCGCGGCAAGACGCAACTTGTCGAGCGCGTCGGAGGCGTTGGACACGAGTTCGCGGAGAAAGACGTCCTTGTTCGAGTAGACCGAGTGGATCATCAGCTGCAACAGCTGACGGGCCTCTACCTGGAACTCAAACGTTTCGGTCGACATGATGAGCGTGTACCTCACAGGTTCCGGAGTCTCCTGGACTGGCGAGAGCCACTGTAAAACACCAAGTCAGCCCGCGTCGCTCGATGTTTCGCGGTCGTCCTCCCGCTGCCGGCCGGCGCTCACCGGCGGAGAGGGCCACGCGTGCGTGCACGCGCGTGTGCCGCACATGAAGGGCGACCCCGAGGTCAGCGCGGGATCTCCTCCACCTGCGCGAAGCCCTCCGTCGGGCTCCACCGGAGCCGGGTCAGTCGTTCGGTGGAGCTTTCGGTGAACAGGAGGTCGCCCGAGTCGCCCACGGGGGCGACCTTCGTCCAGCCGTCGAAGCTCCTGGTGAGGTTCGTGTCCCAGCGGGCGAGGTCCGCCGTGCCGACGGCGGCGACCGACTCCATGGGCGGTTCGCCGTCGTAGCAGTAGTCGCCCCAGTCGGCGATGACCGCGACCCTCCCGCCGAACACCCGGAGCGTGAGGCTCTGGCACCGGTCCGTCGTGGTCGCGTACACGACGTGCGGCGCGCTCCACCCGTCCGCGCCCGCGGCCCGGTGCTGTTCCACGAGGCCGCGCCCGTCGACGTACGACATGCCCACCCGCCGGCCGTCGGGCAGTCCGATCTCTTCGTCGAAGTGAGGGGCCGGTGCGGTCGGCGGGGCTTCGGGGCGAGTGCCGGTTCCGGTCCCGCTGCCGCTGCCGCTGCCGCTGCGGGTAGCCGTACCCGTGCCGGGCGCGCTCGCCGTGGCGTTCGCAGGCTCCCTGCCGTCTCCTTGACCGGCGCAGGCCCCCGTGACGGCCGCCATCAGCACCGCGCCGGCCAGGGTCCGCAGCCGGGCTCCGTTCGTCCGCATGCGCCCATGGTCCCCTCCTTCGGTCGGATCAGGTGCCGTGGGTGACCCGGATCTTGAACACGCCGCGGCGACCCGCTGTGTGCTGACCCTGACCTGCCTGGACGACCTGGTCTCCCTGGACATCGCCGACAACGGACGCGGGTTCGGCCCGAGCCGCCCGGAAGGTACGGACGGTCGGGGCAGAGCCGGCGGTCCGGACAGCACACGCGGCTCGCGCGGCCCCGGCGGCCCGGGAAGCCCGGGCGGTCCAAGCGGTGCGGGCGGTCCGCACGCAGGGCGGCCCGGTTCGGGGTATGCCTCCTCCGGTTCGTCCACCCCGCAGACCGCGCCGGTACCGGAACAGGACCGCACCCGCGGGCACGGCTTGCCGGCCATGCGGATCCGGGCCCGGCAGGTGGGCGGCACGCTCAGTGTCGAGTCCGGGCCGGGCGAGGGCACGGTCGTCACGGTCGCGGTGCAGCCGGCGTCTTTCGTCCCCGACACCGTCAAGGAGCCCGTTCCGTGAACACGTCCGTGCCCCCGCCGCCCGTCCGGCTGCTGCTGTGCGACGACCACGCCGTCGTCCGGGCGGGACTGCGCGCCCTGCTGTCCAGCGCCGACGGCATCGAGGTGGTCGGCGAGGCGGGCACCGGTGAGGAGGCACTCGCCCTGGCCGCCCGGCTGCGTCCCGACGTGGTGCTGATGGACCTTCAGCTCGACGGCGGCATGGACGGCGTGACGGCCATCCGGCGTCTGACGAGCGGCCCGGACGCGGGTCCCCGGGTCCTGGTGCTCACCATGTTCGACACCGACGCCGACATCACCCGCGCCATCGAGGCGGGCGCCACTGGCTACCTGCTCAAGGCCGAGCGGCCGGACGAACTCTTCACCGCCGTCCGCAGCGCGGCGGCCGGCCGCACCGCGCTGTCGGCTCCGGTCGCCGACCGCCTGCTCACCAGGATGCGCAGTCCGCGCCCAGCGCTGTCCACCCGTGAGCGGGAGATCCTCGCCCAGCTCGCCCAGGGCCTGGGCAACCGGGAGATCGCCCGGGCGCTGTTCATCAGCGAGGCGACGGTCAAGACCCATCTCGGACGGATCTACGGCAAATTGGGGGTGGAGACCCGGTCGGGCGCGGTGGCGGTCGCCAAGGAGAGACGACTGCTGCCGTGAGGGCGCGGCGCGACGACGTCGCCCCCCGTCTCATGCCGTCGAGCTGCCCGCACCACCGGCCATCCCGCGGCCCCTCCGCACATCCCACGGAACCCGGGAGCACCACAGCCAAGCCCCGCAGACCCGCAGACCCGAAGCCCCGAGGACCCGCAAACGCGCAGACCCGAAGCTCCGCAAACCCGCCCCCGGAGGCCCTGTCCGGACGGCGACCACCGCTTCGGGCCCCCCTTGTTGAACCCTGGGCGACCCCCTAGCCTCGTTTTGTGCCGCAAATAAACAAAGCCCGCACGCGTGACGCGGCGCCCAGCGACGGCAACGACCTCGCCCGGCTCCGGATCGCCCTGACCACGTTCTTCGCCCTCGACGGCTTCGTCTTCGCCGGATGGGTCGTCCGGATCCCCGCCATCAAGGAACAGACCGGCGCCTCCTCCAGCACCCTCGGTCTCGCGCTCCTCGGCGTCTCCGCGGGCGCGGTGATCACGATGATGGTCACCGGTCGCCTGTGCAACCGTTACGGCAGCCACCCGGTCACCGTGGTCTGCGCCGTGCTGCTCTCCCTCAGCGTCACGCTTCCCCCGCTCACCCACTCCGCCGCCGCGCTCGGCGCCGTCCTGCTGCTGTTCGGCGCGGCCTACGGCGGGATCAACGTCGCCTTCAACAGCGCCGCCGTCGATCTGGTCGCCGCGCTGCGCAGGCCGGTCATGCCCACCTTCCATGCCGCGTTCAGCATGGGCGGCATGATCGGCGCCGGTCTCGGCGGGCTGGTCGCGGGGTCGCTGTCCCCCACACGCCATCTGCTGGGCCTCGGCGTCATCGGGCTGCTCGTCACCACGCTCACGGCGCCCACGCTCCTCCGGCAGGAGCCGCCGCGGCCACCCGCGGCCCCCGGGTCCGGGTCCGGGTCCGGGTCCGACGGTCCGGGGTCCGCGGGATCGACTCCGGACCGCCCGACGCCCCGCACCCGCCGTCTCGTCGTCGTCTTCGGTCTGATCGCCCTCTGCACCGCCTACGGCGAAGGGGCGCTCGCCGACTGGGGCGCCCTGCACCTGCGACAGGACCTGGGTTCCTCCGCCGGGGCCGCCGCGGTCGGGTACTCGTGTTTCGCGCTCGCCATGACGATCGGCCGGCTCACCGGCACCACCCTGCTCGAACGGCTCGGCCGCACCCGTACCGTGGTGACCGGAGGGGTCGTCGCGGCGGCCGGGATGCTGCTCGGCTCGCTCGCCCCGGCCCTGTGGGCGGCGCTCCTGGGCTACGCGATCGCAGGGCTCGGCCTGGCCAACCTCTTTCCCGTCGCCGTCGAACGCGCGGGCGCGCTGGCCGGCCCGAGCGGGGTCGCCGTCGCCTCGACGCTCGGTTACGGCGGCATGCTGCTGGGCCCGCCCGCCATCGGGTTCATGGCCGACTGGTTCTCCCTGTCCGCCGCCCTCACCAGTGTGGCCGCGCTCGCAGCGGTGGCCGCTGCGATCGGCTTCGCCACGCGACGGGCGACGGCCGGCTGAACACCGTCGTCCCTGCCCTCGACCGCACTCCATCGGGCACACTCCCCCCATGGAGACTGCCGAGTTCATCCACGTCCTGGACCGGGAGGGCAGGTCGCTGGCCGCCGCGGCGGCCCAAGCGGGCCCCGACGCGAAGGTGCCGACCTGCCCGGACTGGCAGGTCATGGACCTGTTGCGGCACACGGGGGCGGTGCACCGCTGGGCGACCTCGTTCGTGGCCGAGGGCAACCCGTCGTTCCGTCCCTTCGACGAGGCGCCGGACCTCGTCGGCGACGCGCTGCTGGACTGGTTCCGCGAGGGGCATCGGCGGCTCGTCGGCACCCTGTCCGACGCCCCGTCCGACGTACAGTGCTGGCACTTCCTGCCCGCGCCGTCACCGCTGGCGTTCTGGGCCAGGCGACAGGCGCACGAGACGGCCGTGCACCGTGTGGACGCGGAGTCGGCCCGCGGCCGCGCACCCGAGGAGATCGCCGGGGACTTCAGTGCCGGCTTCGCGGCGGACGGCATCGACGAACTGCTGCGCGGGTTCCACGCGCGTGCCAAGAGCCGGGTGCGCACCGCGGAGCCCCGGCTCCTGCGGGTGCGGGCGACGGACACGGCCGACGCGGTGTGGACCGTACGCCTGTCGTCCGAGCCGCCCGTGACGGAGCGCAACTCCGAGGGCGAGGCCGACTGCGAGGTGTCCGGGCCCGCGGCGCTGATGTACCTGGCGCTGTGGAACCGCTCGCCGCTGCCCGCCGTGACCGGGGACGACACGCTGGCGACGCTGTGGCGGGAACAGTCCGCCGTGGGCTGACGAGCCGCGTGGGTCAGTCCGTCAGCATCCGGCTCAACACCGCGCGCTGCACCGGCCGTACGTCGCCGTGCAGCGCGCGCCCCTTGCCCGTGAGCGCGACCCGGACGCCTCTGCGGTCCTCCGCGCACATGCCGCGCTCGACGAGGCCGTCCTTCTCCAGACGGGCGACGAGGCGGGACAGCGCGCTCTGACTGAGGTGGACGCGTTCGGCGATCTCCTGGACGCGGTAACTGCACGAGCCGTCGGGCGCGGGCGACTCCGCGAGGACGTCGAGCACCTCGAAGTCACTGCCGCACAACCCGTGCCGGTGCAGCGCCCGGTCGAGTTCGCACTGGGTCCGCGCGTGCAGCGCCAGCATGTCCCGCCACTGCTCCACGAGTGCCTCCTCGGCCCCCGTCCCGCCACTCTCCGCCGCCGCCATGGGGCGCACCGTAGCAGAGAAGACGTTTCGTTGCATCAGAATTAAATGTGTTTGCATTCAATGCATGCGCATGTAGTGTCTCCGGCATGACCTCTCCGCTCCCCTCCCCCGCGTCCCCCCTCCCCGAGGGCCGCTGGACCTCCCGGCTGTGGGGCACCCTGCTGGTGCTGTGCGCCGCGATGTTCCTGGACGCGCTGGACGTGTCGATGGTCGGCGTCGCCCTGCCGTCCATCGGCTCGGACCTCGGCCTCACCACCTCGACCCTGCAATGGATCGTCAGCGGCTACATCCTGGGCTACGGCGGGCTGCTCCTCCTCGGCGGCCGCGCGGCCGACCTGCTCGGCCGCCGCCGGGTCTTCCTGATCGCCCTCGGCGTCTTCGCGCTGGCCTCGCTGCTCGGCGGGCTGGTCGACTCGGGACCGCTGCTGATCGCGAGCCGGTTCATCAAGGGCCTGAGCGCGGCCTTCACGGCCCCGGCCGGCCTGTCCATCATCACCACGACGTTCCCGCAGGGCCCGCTGCGCAACCGGGCCCTGTCCATCTACACCACCTGCGCCGCCACCGGCTTCTCCATGGGCCTGGTCCTCTCCGGCCTGCTCACGGAGGCGAGTTGGCGCCTCACCATGCTGCTGCCCGCCCCGATCGCCCTGATCGCGCTGGTGGCCGGTCTCAAACTCCTGCCGCTCAGCGAGCGCGAGAAGGACCACAACGGTTACGACGTGCCCGGCGCCGTCCTCGGCACCGCGTCGATGCTGCTGCTGGTCTTCACCGTGGTCCAGGCTCCGGAGTCCGGCTGGACGTCCGCGCGCACGCTGCTGTCGTTCCTCGCCGTCGCCGTCCTGCTGACCGCCTTCGTCCTCGTAGAACGCCGCTCGGCCGGCCCGCTGATCCGACTCGGCGTCCTGCGCTCCGGCAGCCAGATCCGCGCCCAGCTCGGCGCTATGGCCTTCTTCGGCTCGTACGTCGGCTTCCAGTTCCTGGCCACCCTGTACATGCAGACGCTGCTCGACTGGTCGGCGCTGCACACGGCACTCGCCTTCCTGCCGGCCGGTGCGCTGGTGGCGGTGTCCTCGACCAAGATGGGTGCGATCGTGGACCGCTTCGGCACCCCCAGGCTGATCGCGGCCGGCTTCGCCTTCATGGTCGCCGGATACGCACTGTTCCTCCGGGTCGATCTCGACCCGGTGTACGCGGCGGTGATCCTGCCGACCATGCTGCTGATCGGGGCGGCCTGCGCACTGGTCTTCCCCTCGCTCAACATCCAGGCCACCAACGGGGTGGCCGACCATGAGCAGGGCATGGTCTCGGGGCTGCTCAACACCTCGGTGCAGGTCGGCGGGGCGATCTTCCTCGCGGTGGTGACGGCGGTGGTGACCGCGGGCGCCCCGGCCGACCCCACCCCTCAGGCCGTCCTCGACAGCTACCGGCCCGGGCTCGCGGTGGTGACGCTCATCGCCGCCGCGGGTCTGCTCATCACCCTCCCCGGACTGCGCACCCGACAGGCCCGGGAGTCGGTCGTCGTGGCCAGGTCCACCATGGCGGAGGCGGACGCGGAGCCCGTGGGCGCCCGCGACTAGTGCCGCGGCGGGCAACGTTTGCCCGTCAAGGAGCGGCGTCCGGTGCGTGCTCTCGGCGTGCCGGCCGGAAGTCCTCGTACTGGACGTACCTGGGCTTTCGGCCGGTGCGGCGAGAGTGCGTGCCGGGCGTCGCGACGGGGCGAACGTTGCCTGTCGCGGCACTAGGACCTGTCCCGACGGACAGGCCCTGGGGGGATCGCCTCCAGGTGCGCCCGGCGGGGCGGTTGCCCCGCCGGGCGCACACCTGTGAGACTCGCCGTATGAGCGGGTACGGGGGCCGGCGCACACAGACCGAGCGGGACATCATCACCGTCGAGATCGGATACGCGCTGTTCAGTGCGGCGTTCGCGGCCGCGGTGGTGTACGGGGCGGTCGCCGGTCCGGCGCTGCTGTTCCACCTGCCCGGCCTTGCGGAGAAGTCGCTGCTGCGGGCGGGCACGGCGCTCGCTCCGGTGGTCTTCGCGGCCCGGGTGATCTCCGTACTCGTCCGCCTGCGGACCGGCGCTCAGCCCAGCCAGCCCGGCCGGACCAGCCCCGACTCGTAGGCCAGGACGACCAGTTGGGCTCGGTCCCGGGCGCCCAGCTTGACCATCGTGCGGCTCACATGGGTCTTGGCGGTGAGCGGGCTGACCACCAGCCTGCGGGCGATCTCCTCGTTGGAGAGGCCGATCCCGACCAACGCCATCACCTCGCGCTCGCGCTCGGTGAGCCGGGTCAGCGCGTCGGCCGCCGCGGGCTCCTTGGAGCGGGCGGCGAACTCCGCGATGAGCCGGCGGGTGACCCCCGGCGACAGAAGCGCGTCACCCGCCACCACCGCCCGTACCGCACGCAGGAGTTCCTCCGGTTCGGTGTCCTTGACCAGGAAGCCGGAGGCACCCGAGCGGATCGCTTCGAAGACGTACTCGTCCAGTTCGAAGGTCGTGAGCATGATGACCTTGACCCGGGCGAGCGCCCCGTCGCCGGTGATCCGGCGGGTGGCGGCCAGGCCGTCGAGGAGTGGCATGCGGATGTCCATCAGGACGACGTCGGGCCGCAGTTCGCGCACCGCGAGCACCGCGTCCTCGCCGTCGGCGGACTCGGCCGCCACCTCGATGTCCGGCTGCGCGTCCAGCAGCGCCCGGAATCCCGCCCGCACCAACGACTGGTCGTCGGCGAGCAGCACACGGATCACCGGTCCTCCCCCGTTCACCCTCACTCCCTCGTTCACCGGTCCTCCCCGGCCCTCGCGGGCAGGACGGCGAGCACCCGGAAGCCGCCGTCGGGGCGCGGACCCGCCTCGATCGTGCCACCCAGCGCCGCGGCCCGCTCCCGCATCCCGGCGAGGCCGTTGCCGCTGCCGCCCGCGTCGGCACCGGTCGCCGGTCCCTCGTCGTCGATCCGCAGCCGTAGCGTGCCGCCGCCCTGATCGAGCCGCACACGCGCGTGGCGCGAACCCGAGTGACGTACGACGTTGGTGAGGGCCTCCTGGACGATACGGAAGGCGGCGAGATCCGTATGGGGCGACAACCGGGGCGTACGACCCGTCACCTCGACCGTCAGGCCCGCGTGCGCCGCCTGTTCCACCAGCTCGGGCAGCCGGTCGAGGCCGGGTGCGGGGGTGCGCGGCGCGTCCCCCGGGGTGCGGAGGCTTTCGAGGACCTGGCGTACCTCGCCCAGCGCTTCCTTGCTGGCCGACTTGATGGTGGTGAGCGCCGTGCGCGCCTGTTCCGGGTCGGAGTCGAGGAGCGCGAGGCCCACGCCCGACTGCACATTGATCACCGAGAGGCTGTGCGCGAGGACGTCGTGCAGTTCGCGGGCGATCCGCAGACGCTCCTCGTCGGCACGCCGCCGGGCGACCTGGGCACGCTCCGCCCGCTCACGGGCCCACTGTTCACGCCGGACCCGGGCCAGCTCGGCGGCCGCCACGATCGCGGCGGCCCATCCCGCGACGACGATCTCCTGCGCGTAGGAGGCGGGCTCGTCGCCAGTGGGCGGGAGCCATCGGTACAGCCAGTGCGCGACCAGCAGATGGACGGCCCACAGCAGGCCCAGGGCCGTCCAGGCGGCCCGCCGGTGCCCGGCGACGACGGCGGTGAAACAGGCCACGGCCACGGTCAGGAAGACCGGTCCGTACGGGTAGCCGGCGCCCAGGTAGAGAGCCGCGGCGGACGCCGTGCCGAACACGACGGCCACCGGGTGGCGCTGCCGCCACAGCAGCAGCCCCGAGGCGACCACCAGCAGCACGCGCGCGAGGACGTCGAGCCGGGCACGCTCACCCTCCTGCACATGGGCGGCGAAGTTCGAGCCGGCGAGGACGAAGGCGGTGACCAGAAGGGTGGAAGGCCAGGGCAAGCGCGCGTCACGGGCCTGCATGCCGCTCCCGCCCTCCCGGAGCTCCCGGCGGCGCGGCCAGGACGGCGGCCCGTTCCGCCACCACCGCCCCGGGCCGCCGCGCCCGTGCGTCCGCTGTTCGTCCATGTCCGCCACGCTAGACGCAGCCGGCCGCGCCGGACGTCCGCCGGACGAGGTGATCAGCCGTACTCCCCGGGAAGTACGCGCGGCCACCGGAGCCGTCGGATACCGCCGCGAGCCGTGAACTCCTCGGACACCTCCCTCCGCCTCGGCGGGCGGGCCGACCCGTACCTGCACCCGCCGGGGCCGACGGCAGGGGCCTGCCCGGCGCCGCCCACCAGGACCTGTCCGGCGGCCGACCCCGACGGTCCCTGCCGGGCGGCGGCGACCGGTGCGGGGCCGGGCGGTGCGGGACCTACCGGCGCGGAGCCGAACGGCGCAGGGTCGCCGGCGCAGGACCGACCGACCAGGGGCCGACCGATCCGGGGCCCACGGCAGTGGTGAGCGGTCCGAAGCCGGTCGGCTCAGCCGGATGTGTCCTGACGGAGCCCCACGGCGTGGGCGAGGCGCGCGACCGCGTACCGGAAGAACGGTGCCCGTTCGTCGACGACACCGCCGTTGAACTGCCCGAACAGCTCGAACCCGACGAGTCCGTACAGCTGGGCCCACGCCGCCACGAGTGCCGCGACGACCCCCGGCGGGAGGTCGGGGGCGAGGCCGGCAGCCATCCGGACCGCCTCGGGGACCAGCTCGTCCGTCAGAAGCGGCACGTCCAGCCTGTGTCCCTCATGCGCGTCCCGCACGATGCCGATGAGGAGCAGGCCGACGCGGGCCGCGGCCGGCACGGTCGTCTGGGGGGCGCTGTAGCCGGGCACGGGTGTGCCGTAGATCAGCGCGTACTCCTGCGGGTGCGCCAGCGCCCAGCCGCGCACCGCCTCGCCGACCGCCACCCAGCGCTCGACGGGAGCGCCGTCGGCGACGGCCGCGTGCGCCTCTTCCGCGGCCTCGCCGAGGGAGTCGTAGGCGTCGATGATGAGTGCGGTGAGCAGATCGTCACGGCTCGGGAAGTAGCGGTACAGCGCGGAGGAGACCATGCCGAGTTCCCGGGCCACGGCACGCAACGAGAGCTTGGTCGGACCCTCGGACGCGAGCTGTCTGCGGGCCTCCTCCTTGATGGCGGCAGTGACTTCGATCCTGGCGCGGGCTCGGGCCCCTCGGACGCTGCTCATACGGACAGCATCCCACGAAAGCAGAGCACCGCCCACATTGGAGAGCAGTGGACAAATAAGAGAGCGCCGCTCTTGCTTTGGAGCGGCAGGCTCGGGCAGACTCAAGGCGAGCGAGAGCAGTGCTCACACTTTCCGCTTCAGGAGGCAGCAGTCATGTCCACCCACGTGCAGAAGCCCGGCTGGTTCACCGTCAACGTTTTCAACCGTGCCGTGGCGTGGCTGACCCGCCGGGGTCTGAGCGTATGGGGGTCGCGGGTCCTGGCGGTCCGCGGCCGCAAGAGCGGTGAGTGGCGGACCACCCCGGTGAACCTGCTCACCGTGGACGGGCAGCAGTACCTGATCGCGCCGCGCGGTCACGTCCAGTGGACGCACAACATGCGGGCGGCGGGCGGTGGTGAGCTTCGCCTCGGCAAGAACGTGGAGGAGTTCACGGCGACCGAGGTCGCCGACGACGACAAGACGCCGTTGCTGCGCGCCTACCTCAAGCGCTGGAAGGCCGAGGTCGGTGTCTTCTTCAACGGGGTGGGCCCCGACTCTCCCGATGCCGAGATGCGCCGTATCGCCCCTGACCACCCGGTGTTCCGGATCACCGTCATGAACCGACGGTGATCCGCCCCCGGCGGCATCCGCGGGTCCCGCCGGTCAGGTACCGCTCTTGCCGCCTTCCTGCGCCACCGGCGCGGACTCCCGCTCCGCCTGCTCCGCCTGGTCCGCCTCCTCCTGCCGCCGGTCCAGCGCGGTCAGCGCGCGCTGGGCCATCGGGTGGGAGCGAACGAGTTCGCCGAGCGTCGTCCGGCCGCGGGTGATGTCGGTGAACGCCCGCCAGACCGGGCGCAGACCGGTGAGGCCGGCGTGGAACAGCCCGGGACGGCGCTCGAACAGGGCGAGCAGCCGCTTGCCGACGCTCATCTCCACCCCGAGGCCGGCTTTGATCGCGAAGGCGTAGTTGAGGGCCTGCCGGCGGGCGTCCACCGCGTCGTGCGCCTCACCGATACGGACCGCCCACTCGCCCGCGAGCCGCCCCGACCGCAGCGCGAAGGAGATGCCCTCGCGGGTCCAGGGCTCCAGCAGCCCCGCCGCGTCGCCGCAGACCAGGACCCGGCCGCGCGACAGCGGGGAGTCGTCCGCCCGGCAGCGGGTCAGATGACCGGAGGAGATGCTCGGCTCGAACCCGGCGAGGCCGAGCCGCCCGATGAAGTCCTCCAGGTAGCGCTTGGTGGCGGCGCCCTCGCCGCGGGCCGAGATCACGCCGACCGTCAGCGTGTCCCCCTTGGGGAACACCCAGCCGTAGCTGCCGGGCATGGGGCCCCAGTCGATGAGGACGCGGCCCTTCCAGTCCTCTGCGACCGTCTCCGGCACCGGGATCTCCGCCTCCAGACCGAGATCCACCTGGTCGAGCTTCACGCCGACATGAGCTCCTATGCGGCTCGCGCTGCCGTCCGCACCGACCACCGCGCGGGCCAGCAGCGTCTCGCCGCCCTGGAGGACGACCGCGACGGTGCGCCGGTCCGGCACCGCCGAGCCGTGCTGCTCGACCCGCTGCACGGCGACTCCCGTGCGCAGCTCGGCGCCCGCCTTCTGGGCGTGCTCGACGAGCTGCTGGTCGAACTCGGGCCGGTTGATCAGCCCGAACAGCATCTGGCGGGAGCGACGGGTGCGGGTGAAGCGGCCGTTGTTCGAGAACGTCACCGCGTGCACCCGGTCGCGGAAGGGCAGCTCGAAGCCGGGTGGCAGCGCGTCGCGGGAAGGGCCGATGATGCCGCCGCCGCACGTCTTGTAGCGGGGCAGCTCCGCCTTCTCGAGCAACAGCACCCGCCGCCCCGTGACAGCCGCCGCGTAAGCGGCCGAGGCCCCTGCGGGGCCCGCGCCGACCACGACGACGTCCCATACCTGCCGCGCGTCGTCCGCCGAAGAGTTCTCGTCGTCCGCCGGAGAGTTCTCGCTGCTCACGATGGTCTACTGCTCCTGATCAAGCCGCTTGCCGCACCTGTCCCCCGCATCCTACGGCGGAGATCGCCACGGTCCGCCGTGGGAGGATCGGCGGCGTGGGCGCCCCACATCCCGGCAGGCGCGTACGCTCGCACGGTCACCCGTACGGACCAGTACACACCAGTACAACGTCGCACCCACAAGGAGCGTGCCCATGTCGTCGAATCCGGTCGCAGAGACCGTCGCCTCGCTGCTGCCCAGGGCACGGGCGGAGCTCACCGAACTGGTGGCCTTCAAGTCGGTGGCGGACTTCGACCAGTTTCCCCGGAGCGAGAGCGAGGCCGCCGCGAACTGGATCGCGGACGCGCTGCGCGCCGAGGGCTTCCAGGACGTGGCCCTGTTCGACACGCCGGACGGCACCCAGTCGGTGTACGGCTGTCTGCCGGGCCCGGTCGGCGCCAGGACGGTGCTGCTCTACGCCCACTACGACGTGCAGCCGCCGCTGGACGAGTCCGCCTGGACCACCCCTCCCTTCGAACTGACCGAGCGCGACGGCCGCTGGTACGGCCGCGGCAGCGCCGACTGCAAGGGCGGCGTGATCATGCACCTGCTCGCGCTGCGCGCGCTCAAGGCGAACGGCGGTGTCCCCGTCACCGTGAAGGTGATCGTGGAGGGCTCCGAGGAGCAGGGAACGGGCGGGCTGGAGCGGTACGCGGAGCAGCACCCCGACCTGCTGACGGCCGACACCATCGTCATCGGCGACGCGGGCAACTTCCGGGTGGGTCTGCCGACGGTGACCTCCACCCTGCGCGGTATGACCATGATGCGGGTGCGGATCGACACCCTCGAGGGCAATCTGCACTCGGGCCAGTTCGGCGGGGCCGCGCCGGACGCGCTGGGCGCGCTGATCCGCGTACTGGACTCGCTGCGCGCCGAGGACGGCTCCACCACCGTCGACGGCCTCACCGACGACACGCGCTGGGAAGGCCTCCAATACGAGGAGTCGCAGTTCCGCCGGGACGCCAAGGTCCTGGCCGGCGTCGAACTGATCGGTTCCGGCACGGTCGCCGACCGCATCTGGGCCCGCCCCGCGGTCACCGTGCTGGGGATCGACTGCCCGCCGGTCGTCGGCGCCACCCCGTCCGTGCAAGCCGGCGCCCGTGCCCTGATCAGCCTGCGGGTGCCGCCGGGCGTGGACGCGGCCGAGGCGACGAAGCTGTTGCAGGCCCACCTGGAGGCCCACACGCCGTGGGGTGCGCGCGTCAGCACCGAGCAGATCGGCCAGGGCCAGGCGTTCAGCGCCGACACCACCAGCCCGGCGTACGCGGCGATGGCCGACGCGATGTCGGTCGCGTACCCCGGTCAGGAGATGCAGTACGCGGGGCAGGGTGGCTCGATCCCCCTGTGCAACACCCTGGCCGAGCTCTACCCGCAGGCGGAGATCCTGCTCATCGGCCTGAGCGAGCCGGAGGCCCAGATCCACGCGGTCGACGAGAGCGTGTCCCCCGAGGAGCTGGAGCGGCTGTCGGTGGCGGAGGCCCTGTTCCTGCGCAACTACGCGGCCGGCTGAGCCGCTCGGCCGTCGGCAGAGGGCCTCGCCCCGGCGGGGCGGGGCCCTCCGTGCGGTCGCCCGCCGTAGGTGATCGAAGGCGGGTGGAGCGGCCCGGCGGTCATGCCGGTCGGTCGGTCGGTCGGTCAGAGGGCGTTGGGCAGCGGGTCGGCGGTCATGCCGGTCGGCATCGTCGCACGCCCTACCTGCTCAGGGCCTCGCAGCATCCGATCCGGCCCCGCCCTTGCCGCACACGACGGGCTGTCCACCGCCATACGTCACCGATCACCACAGTTCATGGCCGTTCATGGTGTTCATGACTGTTCACGGCTGTTCATGGCTGTTCCTCGATGCTTTCCGCCGCACCGCCCCTCGACGGCGCGGTGCCGCAGGGCGTCGCCCCCTCGGCCGTCGCCGTATCACCCGTTGGGCGGGCCGTTCACTCGGTGGGGACTCCTGCCTCCAGATACAGCGCGGCCCCGCGCTCGCGGGCGCGCAGCGCCCAGCGCAGGCGCTCGCGGCGGACCGGTGGCAGGAGGGCGGCGGCCTCCTCCTCCGTGACGAACCGCCAGGCCCTCAACTCCGGACCGGGCAGCAGCAGGCCGGCCACGGCCGCCGCGTCGAGGCGGCCGCCGTCGAACAGGAGGCGCAGTCCGCCGTAGGCGGGCGGGACCGGCCGTTCCCAGTCGACGACCAGCAGCCGGGGCAGCTGGTCCAGCCGGATCCCGGTCTCCTCCTCGACCTCGCGCAGTCCCGCGCGGGCGGGAGCCTCGCCGGGCTCCACCACCCCTCCGGGAAACTCCCAGCCGGGCTTGTACGTCGGGTCCACCAGCAGGACCCGGTCCAGCTCGTCGAAGAGGAGCACCCCGGCCGCCACCGTCTCGGCGGTGGGCTCGGGGGTCTGCACGATCTCGCAGGCGGCCACGGTGCCGCTGCCGACGGCTTCGGCGACCCGCTGGGCCGTCTCCCGCGGGGTGAGGGCCCCGTTGTCGACGGGGTGGGCGTCGGCGGTGAGCCAGGAGGAGAGGGCGGCACGGTACGGCTCGATGTGGTCGTACGACCACTGACGGATCCGTATCTCGCCGTCGGGGAGGTCCGAAGGGATCTCCCGGTCGGCTATTCGCTTGCGCAGGATCGTTTCCGCCGGAGCGAGGAGGACATGCCGGACGGGGATCCGGCGGGCGGCGAGACCACCGAAGATCTCGTCGCGGTACTCCTGGCGCAGCAGGGTCATGGGGACGACGAGGGTGCCGCCCAGTTCGGCGAGGAGCGCGGCCGCCGTGTCGATCACGAGCCGTCGCCAGATCGGCAGGTCCTGGAAGTCGCCGACCTCGGCGAGACGTTTGGGCGGCAGCAGGTGCGGGAGTGCCGCGCCGACGGTCTCGGGGTCGAAGAGCGTGCTGTTCGGGATCAGGTCGATCAGTTCCCGTGCGGTGGTGGTCTTCCCCGCACCGAACGCGCCGTTGATCCAGACGACGGTCACGGTTCCCCCTCTTCTGTTGGCCCCCTGAGGCTTGCCCGCTCCACCCTGCCACGGAAACCAGTTCGCGTTGAGGGCGCACGAAGGCCGGGGCGCCGGCACCCCTCGCGGTGGGGTGCCGGCGCCCCGGCTCGGCGGTCCGTGCCCGGTCGGTCAGCCGTTCTGCCCCAGGGCGTTCTCGTCGACGTCCAGGCTGTCACTGGCGATGGTGTGGTCCAGTGTGCTGAGGGTGTCGCCCACGTTCAGTCCGTCGAGGTCCTCACCGGCCAGACCGTGCGACGGGGAGATCGCCGCGACGACGAATCCGGTGGCGAGGGAGGCGATGGCGAGCATGCTGCGCTTCTTCATACGCGGATCAACGGCGACGACGGGCTCGGGGTCACGCGTATCGGGGTGATCGGCCCGCACGATCGGCCGACCGGAGGTCACCGCCCCACGATCGGCCCGCCCCCGGTCACCGCCACCCTCCCGGCCGCGAGCGAGGCACCGGCACCACCGGCCCACGTGGGCGTCAGCGCCGGCGGCTGGGACCGGGACCGGGACCGGAAGCCTGCGCCGGGCACCGCCGGTACGCCCCCTTCAGTGCCGAAACGTTCCTTCGGGACAAGCGCACCGGCGTCCGGCGCCTCTGTGTCAGACCCCCTGCGCCCGGCACCTGTGTCCGACCGTGCGCAGACCCCGGCAACAGCCCCTGGTCAGACCCCCGCCGCCGCGGCCCCCGCCCTGGCCGCCGCGCCGGTGCTCGCGGCCAGCGCCGCCGCGGCCGCTCCCACCAGTCCCGCGTCCGTGCCCATCTGCGCGGGTGTCACGGTCAGGCGCTGGACGAAGGAGAGGGTCGCGTAGTCGCGGAGCGCACGGCGCAGGGGTGCGAAGAGCACCTCGCCCGCCTTGCCCACTCCCCCGCCGATCACCGCGATGTCGATCTCGACGAGGGTCGCGGTGGCCGCGATACCGGCGGCCAGGGCCTGGGCGGCCCGTTCGAAGGAGGCCACCGCGACCGGGTCGCCCGCACGGGCCGCGGCGGCCACCGAGGCCGCCGAGGTGTCGCCGTCGGGGCCGGGCAGCCAGCCGCTCGCCAGGGCCCGGCGGGCGATGTTGGGACCACTGGCGATGCGTTCCACACAGCCGCGGCCACCGCACGGACACGGATCGCCGTCGAGTTCGACGCTGATGTGGCCGATGTGCCCCGCGTTGCCGGTGGGGCCCGGGTGCAGCCGGCCGCCGAGGACCAGGCCGCCGCCGACGCCGGTGGAGACCACCATGCACAGGGCGTTGTCGTGACCGCGGGCGGCGCCCTGCCAGTGTTCGGCCGCGGTGATGGCCACGCCGTCGCCGATGAGCTCGACCGGAAGGTTCCCGGTCGCCGCCCGGACCCGGTCGACCAGCGGATAGTCGCGCCAGCCGGGCACGTTCACCGGGCTGACCGTGCCGGCCGAGGCGTCCACGGGGCCCGCGCTGCCGATACCGACGGCATGCACGCGACCCCACAGCGGTGACGCGGTCAGCTCCGCCAGCGTCTCCTCCACCGCCCGCATCACGGTGTCGCCGTTCTCCTGTGCGGGCGTGGGGCGCTGCGCGCGGGCCAGGATCGTGCCGTCGCCGCCCACCAGCGCTCCGGCGATCTTGGTGCCGCCGATGTCGAGCGCGGCCACGAGGTCGGTGTGCATCAGTCTGGGTTCTCCCGCTCCACCATGGAAAAGGGCCGACCGGTCCAGCGGTGGGGGCGCGGGCCGGAGATTGCGGTGGACAGTGTCTCCCGCATCTGACAACGTTGTCCAGGCTCTATGCTCGACGCCACATCCTCATACAACCCCTGGGACCCACGCATCTCCGTGTGCACCATGTCACGGACGACGTGCTTGGCCGACCTCCCGTGGACGACAGGACAGGACACCGCATCGTGCCCGAGACGCAGCGCCGGCCCGACAGCCGCTACGGCAACCGTCCCACCATGAAGGACGTCGCCGCTCGCGCCGGAGTGGGCCTGAAGACGGTCTCGCGGGTGGTGAACGGCGAGCCGGGCGTCACTCCCGAGACGGAGCGCCGGGTCCAGGAGGCCATCGACGCGCTCGGCTTCCGCCGCAACGACAGTGCCCGGGTACTGCGCAAGGGCCGCACGGCCAGCATCGGCCTGGTCCTGGAGGACCTCGCCGACCCCTTCTACGGACCGCTCAGCCGCGCCGTGGAGGAGGTCGCCCGGGCCCACGGGGCACTGCTGATCAACGGCTCGAGCGCCGAGGACCCGGACCGGGAGCAGGAGTTGGCGCTCGCCCTGTGTGCGCGCCGGGTGGACGGTCTGGTGGTGATCCCGGCCGGTGACGACCACCGTTACCTGGAACCCGAGATGAAGGCGGGCGTCGCCACGGTGTTCGTGGACCGGCCGGCCGGCCGGATCGACGCCGACTGCGTCCTGTCGGACAACTTCGGCGGCGCCCACGAGGGCGTGAGCCACCTCGTGGCGCACGGACACCGCCGGATCGGCTTCATCGGCGACATGCCCCGCATCCACACCGCCGCCGAGCGCCTGCGCGGCTACCGCACGGCGATGGAGGACGCGAACATACCGGTCGAGGACGCCTGGATGTCGCTGGGCGCCACCGACCCCCTGCGGGTGCGGCGCGCGGCCGAGGAGATGCTGTCCGGGTCCGCCCCGGTCACGGCGATCTTCTCGGGCAACAACCGGGTGACGGTCACCGTGATCCGGGTGCTCGCCGAGCAGAGCCGTCAGGTCGCCCTGGTGGCCTTCGACGACCTCGAGCTCGCCGACCTGCTCCAGCCGGGGGTCACCGTGATCGCCCAGGACGCGGCCACGCTCGGCCGTACCGCCGCCGAGCGCCTGTTCGCACAGCTGGACGGCACGCTGATCACGCCGGAGCGCATCGAACTGCCGACCCGGCTCGTCGAACGCGGCTCGGGCGAGCTGCCGCCGGCCGGCTGAGTCCCCCATGGCGGCCCGTGACGAACACCGCACGCTCGAGGCGCTGGGTCTGGCCGACGCACCGCGCGACCACCCGCTGTCCTATCCCGGCTCCTGGCCGGCGGGCTCGGTACTGCTCGACGGCGACGAGCTGTTGCCGCTGGACCGGCTGACGCATCCCGGCCGCACTCCGGTCGTGGCTGTCGGCTCCAACGCCAACCCCGCCCAACTGCGTTACAAGATGGGCGAGTTCGGGATCGTCTCCTCCGTCCCGATGGTGAGGGCCCGGGTGACGGGCATCGAGATCGGCGTCTCGGCGCATGTCAGCCGTGCCGGATACCTGTCCGCGTCGCCCGTGCAAGCTCCCGCCGTCACGCGGGAGTTGTTCGTCATCTGGCTGGACGCGGAGCAGCTCGCCGCGATCGACGCGACGGAGCCGAACTACGACCGGGTCCTGCTGCCCCAGCCCGGCTTCCGGGTCGAGCAGGAGGGCGGCGAGACCCTCCTCGAAGTTTTCGCATATGTGAACCACCATGGCGTTCTGCGCGACGGAGACGGCCTGCCTCGCAGCCATCCCGGGCAGCGCGCCCTGATCACGGAACTTCTTGCTCGGTCAGCGGCGTTGCGTCGACTGTTCGGGGCGAGCCCGGAGGAGTTCTGCGCCCGCGCCCGGGCCGACGCGCGGCTCTGCGAGCAAGGCACCCGACTGTTCGCCGAAGAGAATTTGGTGACCGCGTCCGGTCTGGAACACCTGCACGTCGGTTAGGGTGATCCCACGGCATCGCGTGCCGGTCACCGGCTGGGTGAGGCATGGAGGCGCCCGTGAGTTTGCCTTACGGAGGCATTCCACACATGTCAGTCGAGCTGAACCACACCATCATCCACTCCCTTGACAACCGGGAGTCCGCCGAGTTCCTCGCCCACATCCTGGGACTCGAAGTCGGGGCCGAGTGGGGCCCGTTCGTCCCGGTGGCCACCAGCAACGGGGTCACTCTGGACTTCGCGGCCATCCCGGCGGAGTCGATCGTCATGCAGCACTACGCGTTCCTCGTCTCGGACGAGGAGTTCGACGCGGCCTTCGACCGGATCGAACGGGCCCGCATCACGTACTTCGCCGATCCGCACGGCAGGCAGCCCGGTGAGATCAACCATCACCACGGCGGTCGGGGCGTGTACTTCATGGATCCCGCCGGGCACGGCATGGAGATCATCACGCGCCCGTACGAGACCCCGCAGCAGTAGTCGACGCAGGTCGGGGGCGGTGGGGCAGGGGTGCGCGGTCGTGTCCGGCGGTTGCCGGTCCTCGGCGAGGATCCCTGCCCCCTCGGGCCGACGCCTCATCGGCCGAGGAGTCCGGCACCGGGCGCGGCGCGGGGGAAGCGGGAAAGCCGGGGACCGGGCGCCGGAGGGAGCCCCGGAGCGAAGGGCCGCCGGAAGGGAGCCCCCGCCGGAGGGAAGCCCCGCGGGAGGGAAGCCTTCTTGGAGGAAGGCCGCCGGAAGGCAGTCCCACACCGAAAAGAGGGCCCCCGAGGCCCGTGGCGCGCGTTACTGCGCGGCGGCCGTCAGATCCCTCGGCGGGGTCCCGCGAAGCCCTCCAGGGCCGGCCGGGTGAGCCCGGTGGCGTCGGTCACCTCGGCGAGGTCGAGAGCGCCGCAGTCCAGACCGCGCAGCAGATAGCCGCTGAGGGCCTTGGCGGTCGCCGGCTCGTCCATGACGTCGCCGATGGCCCGGCCGGCATAGCGCGCGAGCCGGTCGGCGGCCCGGGCGAGGCCCTCCCGGTAGAAGGCGAAGACGGCCGCGTAGCGGGTGGGCAGGTGACCGGGGTGCATGTCCCAGCCCTGGTAGTAGGCGCGGGACAGGGCGCGGCGGGTGAGGCCGTAGTGCAGCCGCCAGGCGTCGTGGACCTGCTCGGTCGGGCCGACCGGGAGGACGTTGGTGGAGCCGTCCGAGACGCGTACGCCGGTGCCCGCGGCCGCGACCTGCATGACCGCCTTGGCATGGTCGGCGGCGGGGTGGTCGCTCGCCTGGTGGGCGGCGGAGACGCCGAGGCAGGCGCTGTAGTCGAAGGTGCCGTAGTGCAGGCCGGTGGCACGGCCCTCGGCCGCCTGGATCATGCGGGCGACGGTCGCGGTTCCGTCGGTGCCGAGGATCGCCTGGCTGGTCTCGATCTGGATCTCGAAGCCGAGCCGCCCGGGCGGGAGCCCCCGCGCCTTCTCGAAGGCCTCCAGGAGCCGGACCATGGCGCTCACCTGCTCGGGGTACGTCACCTTCGGGAGGGTGAGGAGCAGGCCTTCGGGGAGGCCGCCGGCCTCCATCAGGCCGGTGAGGAAGACGTCGAGGGTGCGGATGCCCCGGTCGCGCACCGCGGCCTCCATGCACTTCATCCGGATGCCCATGTACGGGGCGGCGGTGCCCTTCGTGTACGCCTGCGCGATCAGCCGGGCCGCCCGGGCGGCCGTCTCGTCCTCCTCCGCGTCCGGGCGGGGGCCGTAGCCGTCCTCGAAGTCGACGCGGAGGTCTTCGATCGGCTCGCGCTCGAGCTTGGCCCGCACGCGCGCGTACACGGGCTCGGCGAGGTCGGCGGACAGGCCGAGGCAGGCGGCGAAGGACGCCGCGTCGGGGGCGTGCTCGTCCAGGGCGGCCAGGGCCCTGTCGCCCCAGGAGCGGATCGTGCCCGCGTCGAAGGCGTCGCCGGGCACGTAGACGGTGTGGACGGGCTGGCGCGTGCCCGGGTCGCCGGGGTAGCGGCGGGCGAGTTCGGCGTCGACCGGGGCGAGGGAGGCGCTGATCTCTTCGCTGACGGCGCCCGCGAGGCTGGTCGCGACCGTCGTCTCCTGCTGGCCCTGGCCCATTCCACACCCTCCATTTTTCCGCTGTACGGAATCAACAATCCGTAGAGCGAAGTTATCCGTGCGGCTTCCGGCAGGTCAACACCCTGTCCACGGCGTGGTCCCTGCGTTCACCGCCGCACCCGTGCCCTCTTCCGTCCGGGGGTCCACACCTTCATCCTGGCTCACGAGGCGAAGGGGAACACATGACGGGCAGCAGTGGGTCCACCCGGCGGGCGGGGCTGAGAACCATGGTGGCCGCCGTCGCCGCCGTCCCCCTGCTCGGCACGGTGGGGGCTTCGGCCGCTCGGCACGAGAGCCGGACGCAGGGGACACTCCTGCCGGCGCCGGCGCCCCCGCTGGAGGTCATGACGTTCAACCTCCGCTTCGCGTCCGCCAAGAAGCCCAACAGCTGGGCGCAGCGCCGGCCGGTGATGCGCGCCCTGCTGCGCCGGGCGGCCCCACACGTCATCGGCACCCAGGAGGGCCGGCCGCAGCAGCTGCGGGACATCGAGGCGGACCTCGGACCGCACTACGACTGGATCGGCACCAGCCGCGCCGTGGGCGACGACGAGGCGATGGCCGTCTTCTACGACACGCGGCGGCTCGTCCCGGCCGGCTACGAGCACTTCTGGCTCTCCGACACGCCACAAGTGCGCGGTTCCAACACCTGGGGCGGGGGACACCCGCGCATGGTGACCTGGGTGCGATTCCGTGATCTGCGGGCGGCGGGGCGACAGTTCCGGGTCCTCAACACCCATCTCGACAACGCGAGCGAGTACGCGCGCGTGCGCGGCGCCGCCCTGATCGCCGCGCGGATCGCCCGGTTCGACCCTTCGCTGCCGCTGGTGGTGACCGGCGACTTCAACACCACGGCGCAGGACGCTCCGGTCCACGACGCGCTGCTCGCCGCCGGCCTGGTGGACACCTGGGACACCGCACGCGTGCGCGGCGCGGCGTATGCCACCTTCCACGGGTACCGGCCGCTGGTCCCGGACGGGGAACGGATCGACTGGATCCTGGCGACACCCGGGGTCACGGTCCACCGGGAGTGGACCGACCCCTTCGCTGTCGGCGGCCAGTACCCGAGCGATCACCTGCCGGTGCAGGCGTCCCTGAGCCTGGGATGAGGCGAGGCCCCCGTGACCTGCGCGGTCACGGGGGCCTCGGCTCGTCCGGGCGACTTCCGGGTGATCAGCCCTTGCGGGTGTTGATCTCCTCGGTGAGCTGGGGCACGACGTCGAACAGGTCGCCGACGACCCCGTAGTCGACGAGGTCGAAGATCGGGGCCTCGGCGTCCTTGTTGACGGCCACGATGGTCTTCGAGGTCTGCATGCCGGCGCGGTGCTGGATGGCGCCGGAGATGCCGTTGGCGATGTAGAGCTGCGGCGAGACGGACTTGCCGGTCTGGCCCACCTGGTTGGTGTGCGGGTACCAGCCGGCGTCCACGGCGGCGCGGGAGGCGCCCACGGCCGCGCCGAGGGAGTCGGCGAGGGACTCGATGAGGGCGAAGTTCTCGGCGCCGTTGACGCCGCGGCCGCCGGAGACCACGATCGCGGCCTCGGTCAGCTCCGGGCGGCCGGTCGACTCACGCGGGGTGCGGCCGGTGACCTTGGTGCCGGTGGCCTGGGCGGAGAAGGTCACCGCGAGGGACTCGACGGCGCCGGCGGCCGGGGCGGCCTCGACGGCGGCCGAGTTCGGCTTCACGGTGATGACGGGGGTGCCCTTGGAGACGCGGGACTTGGTGGTGAAGGACGCGGCGAACACCGACTGGGTGGCCACCGGACCCTCGTCGCCGGCCTCGAGGTCGGTGGCGTCGGTGATGATGCCGGAGCCGATGCGCAGCGCGAGGCGGGCGGCGATCTCCTTGCCCTCGGCGGAGGACGGCACCAGGACGGCGGCCGGGGAGACCGACTCGACGGCGGCCTGGAGGGCGTCGACCTTCGGTACGACCAGGTAGTCGGCGTACTCGGAAGCGTCGTGGGTCAGCACCTTCACGGCGCCGTGCTCGGCCAGCGCGGCGGCGGTGTTCTCGGCGCCCGCGCCGAGGGCGACGGCGACGGGCTCGCCGATGCGGCGGGCCAGCGTCAGCAGCTCGAGGGTGGGCTTGCGGACGGCGCCGTCCACGTGGTCGACGAAGACGAGGACTTCAGCCATGGGATTGCTCTCCTGCGAAACGAAGTTGAGGGGCGGTCGGCGAAGGGCCTTTAGATGAACTTCTGGCCCGCGAGGAACTCGGCGAGCTGCTTGCCGCCCTCGCCCTCGTCCTTGACGATCGTGCCCGCGGTGCGAGCGGGACGCTCGGTGGCGCTGTCGACCGCGGTCCAGGCGCCCTCCAGGCCGACCTCCTCGGCCTCCAGGTCCAGGTCGGAGAGGTCCCAGGACTCGACCGGCTTCTTCTTGGCCGCCATGATGCCCTTGAACGAGGGGTAACGCGCCTCGCCGGACTGGTCGGTGACCGACACCACGGCCGGCAGGGAGGCCTCGAGCTGCTCGGAGGCGGCGTCGCCGTCCCGGCGGCCCTTGACGGTGCCGTCCTCGACGGACACCTCGGAGAGCAGGGTGACCTGCGGGACGCCCAGACGCTCGGCCAGCAGGGCCGGGACGACGCCCATGGTGCCGTCGGTGGAGGCCAGGCCGGAGATGACCAGGTCGTAGCCGGCCTTCTCGATCGCCTTGGCCAGCACCAGGGAGGTGCCGATGGCGTCGGTGCCGTGCAGGTCGTCGTCCTCGACGTGGATCGCCTTGTCGGCGCCCATGGACAGCGCCTTGCGGAGCGCGTCCTTGGCGTCCTCGGGGCCCACCGTCAGGACGGTGATCTCCACGTCGTCGTCGGAACCCTCGGAGATCTGCAGCGCCTGCTCGACCGCGTACTCGTCGAGCTCCGAGAGCAGACCGTCCACGTCGTCACGGTCGACGGTCAGGTCATCGGCGAAGTGCCGGTCGCCAGTGGCGTCGGGCACGTACTTCACAGTGACAACGATCCTCAAGCTCACGCCGGCTCTCCTACTGCATCGTCAGTTCTCGGCTGCCTTCTTCCAGGCAGCATAGGCGCCACAAGCGGCCGATCCCGGTCGGGGCGGGCCGCGCTCCGACCGAAATATTACTCGTCAGTACACCCAGTTCGTTCCCGCTGAGCAAGCGCTTTGAACTGTGACCTTTGCAACGCAGCGTAATCGGAATCCGACGACTCCGCAGGACAGTCGGGGGTGATCAATCCCGCAGAGCGGTGAAGCGCCCCTGGTGGTAGAGCAACGGCCGCCCGGCGCCCTCCGGGTCCCCGAGGACCACCTCCGCCAGCACGATGCGGTGGTCCCCCGCCGGAACCCGGGCGACGACCCGGCACACCAGCCACGCCAGCACGTCGTCCAGGACGGGGACGCCCTTCGGGCCCTCACGCCAGGCGGTGGGAGCGCCGAAGCGGTCGGCACCGCTCCTGGCGAAGGTGGCGGCCAGCTCCTGCTGGTGCTCGCCGAGTATGTGCACGCCCACGTGCGTGGCCCGGGACAGCGCCGGCCAGCTGGAGGCGCCGGTGCCGATGCCGAAGGAGACCATCGGCGGCTCCGCGGAGACGGAGCTGAGCGAAGTGGCGGTGAAGCCGACCGGGCCGCCGTCGCCGGGGGCGGTGATCACGGCGACCCCCGCCGCGTGCCGCCGGAAGACGGAGCGCAGCAGGTCGGGGGAGGCCAGGTGCGGGGAGCCGAGGCCGGGCGTGGCCGTCATGGAGTGGTCCTTCTGCGGGAGGGGACGAGCCGGTCCTTGGGTGCTCAACGGACCGGACAGCGCGCGCTCGCGGTACGGACCAGGTCGACGGGGACCCGTCCGTGGCGAAGGAGTTCCTCAGGCATACGGTCAGGCTGACGATAGGTGGCGCGCACAGTCAAGTACGTTCCGGCATCTGGGAGATGCCTCACCGCCCCCCGGCGGCGGATCACACGGCCTCCCCCAGGGCGGCGATGACGTCCGCCTTGCTGGGCTGGCCGGTGGCGCGCCGGACGACGCGGCCGTCGGCGTCGAGCACCAGGACGGTCGGGGTCTTGAGGATGTCGAGATCGCGGACGAGGTCCAGGTGCGCCTCGGCGTCGATCTCGATGTGGGCGACGCCGGGGACCACGCCGGCCACCTCGCCGAGGACCCTGCGGGTCGCCCGGCAGGGCGCGCAGAAGGCGCTGGAGAACTGTACGAGCGTGGCCCGTTCGCCGAGTTCGCCGCCGAGCCGGTCCGCTCCGAGCCGTTTGCCGTCGTCGCGCCCGCGCACCCGTATCCTCCCGCTCCGCCGCCGTTGCAGCACTCCGTAGGCGCTCGCCGCCACGAGCACCGCCGCACACACCACCAGTCCGGTCATCAGACGCTCCAGCGTTCACGAGACTGCAAAGATTCCCGCCCCCAGGAATCGTTTCCGATGCGGAATGCTTGATTCATGGACATCGATGTGAGGGGCCCGCGCTTCGGGGCCGCCGTGACGACCTTGGTGCTCGCGGTCGTACTGATCACCGGCAGCGCCTGGCTGCTGGCGTGGCAGACGCTGGCGTTCGCGCTCGGCGCGGCGGGCGGGGTGGGACGGTCGCCGTACGGCTGGGTGTTCCGCAGGGCCGTACGGCCGTGGATCGGTCCGCCCACCGGGTTCGAGGCGCCTCAGCCGCCGCGGTTCGCGCAGGTGGTGGGCCTGGTGTTCGCGGGGGTCGGCCTCGTCGGCCTCGCACTGGGTCCCGGCTGGCTGGGCCTCGCGGCGACCGGGGCCGCGCTGGCGGCCGCGTTCCTCAATGCCGCTTTCGGGTACTGCCTCGGATGCGAGATGTACCTGCTGGTACGCCGGGTCGCGGGTGCGCGCGAAGTAAAGACGACTTAAAAGCCCGAGGTGGATCAAGGGGGTTGAAGTGACGAGTATCTCGCCGTTCCCGGGCACGAGGGCTGGCTCCCCGGTCGTTCTTCGGGCACGATCTGCGAGATGCCGTAAACCTACGGCTGCGTAACTTTGCCGCCGGGAGGCATCCCCGGCAAAGAGAAGGAAGGGTTCGCCCCGCCCATGGCAGAGCTTGTCTACCGTCCCGTCGTCGGCCTCGCCCAGACCCTGTTCAAGGCCTGGGACCTCAAGATCGACTGCAAGGGATCGGAGAACATCCCGCGCTCGGGCGGAGCCGTGCTGGTGAGCAATCACATCAGCTACCTCGACTTCATCTTCGACGGCCTGGCCGCGCTCCCGCAGAAACGCCTCGTTCGTTTCATGGCGAAGGAGTCCGTCTTCCGCCACAGGATCTCCGGCCCCCTGATGCGCGGCATGAAGCACATCCCGGTGGACCGCAACCAGGGCGAGACGGCCTACGCGCACGCCCTCGAGTCGCTGCGCTCGGGCGAGATCGTCGGAGTCTTCCCCGAGGCCACCATCTCGCAGTCGTTCACGCTCAAGAGCTTCAAGTCGGGTGCGGCCCGGATGGCCCAGGAGGCGGGCGTCCCGCTGATCCCGGTGGCGCTGTGGGGTACGCAGCGGCTGTGGACCAAGGGCCACCCCCGCAACTTCAAGCGCAGCCACACCCCGATCACCATCCGCGTCGGCGAGGCTCTCGAGGCCTCCCGTGACAAGTACGCGGGCGCCATCACCCGGCAGCTGCGCGAGCGCGTCCAGGAGCTTCTGGAGGCCGCTCAGCGGGCCTACCCGGTCCGCCCCAAGGACGCGAACGACACCTGGTGGATGCCGGCCCACCTGGGCGGCACGGCACCGACACCGGAGCAGGTCCGCGCGGCCGAGGCGCGCTGACGCCCCTTCCCCGCCGTCGCCCCGAGCGGGTGAGCCCCGGGCCGGTGTCCGCCCGCCCGGGGCTCGCCCGCGCTCACAGCGCGGCGGGGAGGGTCTTCCACAGACGCGGCCGGTCCGGGGCCGCCCGCAGGGCGCCGAGGACCGCAGGGTGCGGTGCCGCGTGGAGGCCGGGGTAGTCCAGCTCGCCCGCCCCGGGGTCGGGGCGGAAGGCCAGCCGTTCGCCGTCGAGGGAGAACCGCGCGTCCACACCCGGCTTGTTGCCGCGCGGATCCTGGCGGTGCCAGGCCCCGCCGAACCGCACGGCGACGAGTCCGTGCAGGACGTGTCCGTCCCCCTCGTCGTGCGCGAAGCGCTGGTAGCACAGCGCGGTCGGGATGTCCTCGGCCCGCAACAGCGCGGCGAGTGCGTGCGCCTTGGCGTGGCAGATGCCCGTCCCCTGCGCCAGCACGTCCGAGGCGCGCCAGGTCACGCGCGGGTCGTCGGCGTCCTGCGAGTGCGTGATGGCGTCGCGGACGAACTCGAAGGCAAGGCGCGCATAGGCATACGAGTCCTGCGCGTCCCTCGCGAGGCGCGCGGCTGTGTCCCGCACCAGCGGATGGTGGTGGTCGATGACCTCATCAGCCGCTAGATAGGCGGAAAGGTCGGGGTTCTCCTGGATCAGCTCCATGGCGGGAGAGCATAGGAATGCGATCACCCGAGAGTCAATGACTTTTCAGGTGACCGCATATCTATGCATCGCAACGGACGTCGGACGGCTGATCCGTCACGCTACCGCGCCATCTCCTCCTTGACCGCGGCGACGAAGGTGTCCACGTCGTCCTCCGTCGTGTCGAACGCGCACATCCAGCGCACGACACCCGCCGCCTCGTCCCAGAAGTAGAACCGGAACTTCTTCTGGAGGCGCTCGCTCACGTCGTGCGGCAGCCGCGCGAACACGCCGTTGGCCTGCACCGGGTGAAGGATCTCCACCCCGTGCACGGCCCGCACACCCTCCGCGAGCCGCTGAGCCATCTCGTTGGCGTGGCGGGCATTGCGCAGCCACAGGTCCTTGGCGAGCAGGGCCTCCAACTGCACCGACACGAAGCGCATCTTGGAGGCGAGCTGCATGGACAGCTTGCGCAAGTGCCTCATGTGACGGACGGCGTCCTGGTTGACGACGACCACCGCCTCGCCGAACAGCGCGCCGTTCTTCGTCCCGCCCAGCGAGAGGATGTCGACGCCGACCGCGTTGGTGAACGTCCGCATCGGGACGTCCAGCGAGGCGGCCGCGTTGGCTATCCGGGAGCCGTCCAGGTGCACCTTCATGCCGTGCGCGTGGGCGTGGTCGCAGATGGCGCGGATCTCGTCGGGCGTGTAGAGCGTGCCGAGTTCCGTGCTCTGGGTGATCGAGACGACCTGCGGCATCGCGCGGTGCTCGTCCTCCCAGCCCCAGGCCTGCCTGTCGATCAGTTCGGGGGTGAGCTTGCCGTCGGGCGTCGGGACGGTGAGCAGCTTCAGGCCGCCCATCCGCTCGGGCGCGCCGCCCTCGTCCACGTTGATGTGGGCGCTCTCGGCGCAGATCACCGCGCCCCAGCGGTCGGTGACCGCCTGGAGCGCGACGACGTTGGCCCCGGTGCCGTTGAAGACCGGGAAGGCCTCCGCAGAGGAGCCGAAGTGGCTCCGGACGATGCTCTGGAGGTGCTCGGTGTAGTCGTCCTCGCCGTACGCCACCTGATGGCCGCCGTTGGCCAGGGCCAGGGCGGCCATCACCTCCGGGTGGGCCCCGGCGTAGTTGTCACTGGCGAAACCGCGGATCTCCGGGTCGTGGTGGCGCCGCGCGTCGGTCTTCGAAGGGTTCACGGCTTCTCGGTGAGCCACAGACGCTGTCCGTTCACTTCATGGGCGGGCTTGTCCCAGACCCCGGCGATGGCCTCGGCCAGGTCCTTGACGTCCGTGAAGCCCGCGAACTTCGCGTTGGGGCGGTCGGCGCGCATCGCCTCGTGCACCAGCGCCTTCACCACCAGGATCGCAGCCGCCGAGGTCGGCCCCTCGGCGCCCCCGGCCTTGCGGAAGGCGTCGGCGAGCGCGAGGGTCCACGCCTCCGCGGCGGCCTTGGCGGCGGCGTAGGCGGCGTTGCCCGCGGTGGGCTTCGAGGCGCCGGAGGCGCTGATGAGCACATAACGGCCGCGCTCGCTGCGCTGGAGGCCCTCGAAGAAGGCGAGGGATGTGTGCTGCACGGTCTTGACGAGCAGCAGTTCCAGCAGGTCCCAGTCGTCCAGGCTGGTCTTGATGAACGTCTCGCTGCCGCGCCAGCCGCCCACCAGGTGGACCACTCCGTCGATCCGGCCGAACTCCTTCTCGACGCGGCTCGCCCACTCCCGGGTCGAGTCCAGGTCGAGCAGGTCCACCGGCTCGCCGGTGACCGTGGCGCCCCCGGCCCCGTAGCGGGCCGCGTCGACGGCCTCCGCCAGGCGCTCGGGGTCGTTGTCCGCGCCAACGACGGTCGCGCCGGCCTCGGCGAGCCTGAGCAGTGCCGCCCGGCCGGCGGGTCCGCCCGCACCGGCCACCGCGATCACCGCACCGTTGAGAGCCCCGTTCCCCATCCTTGCCTCCTGCTGAGCGGTGTTCGTACGGTCGCTCACGCGGCGACCCTCTCGGCGCTGTCCGCCGTGATGCCCTTGGTGGAGGCGATCACGTTCTTCAGCTTCTTGGACAGTGCCTCATAGAACATGCTCAGCGGAAACTCGTCCGGAAGCACGTCATCGACGAGTTTGCGGGGCGGCTGGGTCAGGTCCAGGGCGTCGGGGCCCTTGGCCCACCTGGAGCCCGGGTGCGGGGCGAGGTAGGCGGAGACCAGCTCGTAGCCGGCGAACCAGTGGACGAGCTTCGGACGGTCGATGCCGTCGCGGTACAGCGTCTCGATGTCGGCGCAGAGCTGGTTGGTGACCTCCGGGGCCCGCTGCCAGTCGATGTGCAGCTTGTTGTCCGTCCAGCGGACGACGTCGTGCTTGTGCAGGTAGGCGAAGAGCAGCTGGCCGCCGAGACCGTCGTAGTTGCGGACCCGCTCACCGGTGACCGGGAAGCGGAACATGCGGTCGAGGAGGACCGCGTACTGCACGTCACGCGCCTGCGGGACGTCGTCGGCCTCCAGCTTCACGGCCTCCTTGAAGGCGGTGAGGTCGCAGCGCAGTTCCTCCAGGCCGTACATCCAGAACGGCTGGCGCTGCTTGATCATGAAGGGGTCGAAGGGCAGGTCGCCGTGGCTGTGGGTGCGGTCGTGGACCATGTCCCACAGAACGAAGGCCTCCTCGCAGCGCTTCTGGTCGTGGACCATGGCGGCGATGTCCTCGGGCAGCTCCAGGCCCAGGATGTCGACGGCGGCGTCGGTCACCCGGCGGAAGCGGGCGGCCTCACGGTCGCAGAAGATGCCACCCCAGGAGAAACGTTCCGGCGCTTCGCGGACGGCGATGGTCTCCGGGAAGAGGACGGCCGAGTTGGTGTCGTAGCCGGCCGTGAAGTCCTCGAAGGTGATGCCGCAGAACAGCGGGTTGTCGTAGCGGGTGCGCTCCAGCTCGGCGAGCCACTGCGGCCAGACCATGCGCAGCACGACGGCTTCCAGGTTGCGGTCCGGGTTGCCGTTCTGCGTGTACATGGCGAAGACGACCAGATGCGTCTGGCCGTCGCGGCGGTTCGCGGCGGGCTGGAAGGCCAGCAGCGAGTCGAGGAAGTCCGGCACCCCGAAGCCGCCGTCGGCCCAGACCCGCAGGTCCTTGACCAGCGCGCGGTGGTAGTCGGCGTCGTGCGGGAGCAGCGGGGACAGCTCCTCGACGGCCTCGATCACCCGCAGGACCGCCTGCTCGGCATCCGTGCCCGTGGGCGCGCCCTCGGCCGCGAAGTCGATCGATCCGTCCTTCGACTGCCAGGGCCGGATCCCCTCCACGGCATCCTTGAGCACGCGCCACGCCGGGTGCTCCACCACCCTGACCGCCGGAGGAACCTGCTCCCCCGTAGCTGCCTGCACAAGAATTTCCGTCATGTCCCATCCTTCGCTGGAGAAACTCGCGTCAGCACACCGTATGCACAGCGGCTTTCCTCCAGCAAGTGGACCTTCGGGAAATTATCCTGCGCGCCCATGTCTTCACCGCACTTTTTCCTGCCGGACACCGGAGGTGCGACGACTTCCGTCCGAGACGGTCCGACAGGTCGGATCGCCGCGCGGGGCGGGTAGGGGAACCCTCGGTGCACGCGCATGTCCTTGCGGGCCCGGGACCACTAGGCTGCGTGCGCCTCCAGCCCCCGCCGTCGACGGAAGCGAGTCGTGTCTTGAACTTCCTCACCATCGGTCACCGCGGAGTCATGGGCGTCGAGCCCGAGAACACCCTGCGTTCCTTCGTCGCCGCCGAGCACGGCGGTCTGGACGTCATCGAACTCGATCTGCACCTGAGCAAGGACGGCGCTCTGGTGGTCATGCACGACCCCGAAGTGGACCGTACGACCGACGGGAGCGGGCCCGTCGCCGACCGGACGCTCGCGGAGCTGCGGACCCTCGACGCGGGCCGGGGAGAGCGCGTCCCGATCTTCGAGGAGGTCCTGGACGCCGTACGGCTCCCGCTCCAGGCCGAGATCAAGGACGTCCTTGCGGCACGGGCGCTGGCCGAGGTGATGCGGGCGCGGGACCTGGTGGAGCGCGTGGAGGTGTCCTCCTTCCACGACGAGGCCCTCGTGGAGATCGCCCGGCTCGTCCCCGGGGTGCGCACCGCGCTCATCGGCAGCCGCTACGGCCTCGACATCGTGGACCGCGCCGTGGAGGCCGGCGCCACGACGGTCTGCCTCAACCTGCGCCGGCTCACCCTGGAGGTCGTCGAGGAGGCGCGGAAGCGGGACCTGCGGATCATCGGCTGGGTGGTCAACACACAGGACCAGCTGCGGCTCGTCCGCGCCCTCGAACTGGACGGCGCGACCACCGACTACCCGGAGATCAGGCGCACCGGCCGCTTCACGGCGTAGGACCTGGCGGCCCGGAAGCCCACGGCACAGGACCTCGGCGCACACCACCTCACGGCACGCAGCCTCACGGCGCGGGTGTGCGCCGCGCAGGTGCGGTCCTGGTGGTCAGACCAGCTCCTTCACCAGCAGCTCGAACTCCAGGTCGTCGCGCTGCGGGATGCCGAAGCGCTCGTCGCCGTAGGGGAACGGGGTCATGCGGCCGGTACGGCGGTAGCCGCGCCGCTCGTACCAGGCTATGAGGTCCTCGCGTACGGAGATCACGGTCATGTGCATCTCGGTGACACCCCAGATCTCGCGGGCCTGCCGCTCGGCCTCGGCCATGACCGTCCTGCCGAGGCCGGCCCCCTGGACCGCGGGGCTTACGGCGAACATGCCGAAGTAGGCGTGTCCGTCGCGTTGTTCGAGCTGGCAGCAGGCGACGATCCGGCCCTGCTGCTCGACCGTGAGCAGCCGGCTGTCCGGCGCCTTGATGACCGCGAGCACACCGTCGGGGTCGGTCCTCTGCCCCTGGAGGATGTCCGCCTCCGTCGTCCACCCTGCCCGGCTGGACTCCCCCCGGTAGGCCGACTCGATGAGGGCGACGAGCGCGTCCACGTCGGCATCGGTGGCGTCTCGGAAGGTGAAGGCGGCGGCGGTGTCCATGCGGGTGGTCTCCGGTGTCTGACTCGGCTGGGGCACGAGAAGCGTAGACCCTTCGCCGGTACGCTCCGGATGCATGGTGCACGTACTCAGCAGCAGGACCCTGCTCCGACCGACCGACCCCGAACGTTCCCGCGCCTTCTACGGGGAGCAGCTGGGTCTGGGCGTCTACCGCGAGTTCGGGACGGGGCCCGAGCGCGGGGTCGTCTACTTCCTCGGCGGCGGCTTCCTGGAGGTCTCGGGCCGCTCGCGGACCACGCCGGAACCCGCCGTACGGCTGTGGCTCCAGGTGGCGGACGTGGCGGCGGCGCACGACGAACTGCGGGCCAAGGGCGTGACGGTCGTCCGGCCACCGGTGCGCGAGCCCTGGGGGCTGCTCGAGATGTGGATCGCCGATCCGGACGGCACACCGATCGTCCTGGTCGAGGTACCGGCGGACCACCCGATCCGGTACCGGCCGGGGATCTGAGCGAGCCGGCCGCGACGGGCCGCCCGGGACGGGCCTGCGGGTCGTGCTGCCACCGGATGCCACGGACCGGGCCCGGGCATAGCGTGCTGAAAGGGGTCCCTTTCGGAAGGAACAGCCATGAAGCTCGACGCGCCCGTGCCCGGCGGGCCCTGCTGGGCCGAGCTGGGGACCGGTGACCTGGAGGCGGCGAAGCGGTTCTACGCGGAGCTGTTCGGCTGGCGCGCGCAGACGGATCCGCGCCAGGAGGCGGGCGGCTACACGGTCGCGCATCTCGACGGCGCGGCTGTCGCCGCCCTCAGTCCCCTGTACCAGGAAGCACAGCCGTGCGCCTGGAACGTGTCGTTCGCGGTGACCGACGCCGATGTCAGCGCCCGGCTGCTCACGGAGGCCGGCGGCACGGTGCTGGTCGGCCCGATGGACGTCTTCGACGCGGGCCGCTTCGCGGTCGCCCTCGATCCGGGCGGCGCCGCGTTCCAGCTGTGGCAGGCGCGGGCCTTCCCGGGCGCAGGGCTGTTCAACGCGCCCGGCTCGCTCGGCTGGGTCGAGCTGCTGACCCGTGACCCCGGCCGGGCGGAGTCCTTCTACACGACGGTGTTCGGCTGGACCGTCGGCTCCTCGGAGAACTACGTCCACTGGGGTGTCGGCGGCGCCGACTTCGGCGGCATGATCGCGATGGACGAGAAGTTCCCGCCCGAGGTGCCCCCGCACTGGCTGCCGTACTTCGCGGTGGCGGACGTGGACGCGTCCACGTCGACGGCGGTGGCCGCGGGCGGCACCGCCCTCATGGAACCGACCTCGGTACCGGACGGTCCGCGGATCGCCCTGCTGCGGGACCCCCAGGGCGCGGTGTTCGGCGTGTACCGGGCGGCGGACGAGAAGTGAACGTGGGGACGCGCGGCGACGGGCCGCGTCGTCCGCAGCCGCGCCGGTGTCGCCGCGGACAGCCGCGCCGGCCGGGCGCTCAGACGCGCAGCGCCCGCATGTGCCCCTCCAGCCGGCTCAGCAACTCGCCCAGCAGGTCGGCCAGTTCACCCTGCCGACCGTCGTCCAGGGCGGAGAGCACGGCACTCTCGTAGGTGAGTTGCTCGGGCATGAGCCCGTCGACGAGGTCACGCCCGGTGTCCGTGAGGCGCAGGTGCGCGACCCGTCGGTCCCGGGTGTCGACGCGGCGGTCCACCAGGCCGCGTTCGGTGAGCTGCTTGAGACGCTTGGTGACGGCCGCCCCCGAGGAGAAGGTCTCGCGGGCCAGTTCCCCGGGAGTCAGCTCGTGGCCGGTGCGGCGCAGCGCGCCCAGCAGGTCGAACTCGGCACGGCTCAGTCCGGCTCGGCGCAGCGGAGCGTCCTCCGCCTGCTGGAGGAGGGCGGCACAGCGGTTGACGCGGCCGATGATCTCCATCGGGCCGGTGTCCAGGTCGGGCCGCACGGTCTGCCACTGCCGTACGACCGCGGCGACCGTGTCGCTGCGTGCCGGGTCGCCCGTGCCCGTCCGGTCGGCCTCACCCGCGTCGTCCGGCCCGTTCGATCCGGTCCCGGCCGCCACCCGTCCCTGCGTCGCCGTCATCGCCGTACGTCCTCCTCGGTGGTCGCGTTCCGGTCCAGGAGCAGCCCCTGGCGCCGTACCGTCGCCGCGAGCGTACGGTGTCCGCACTGTTCGGCCGCCACGACCCGCTCCTCGGGCAGCGCCCGCTGCCACCACTCGCCGGACGCGGCGTCGGCGGTGGCACGCAGGTCGACCAGCGCGGCGGCGAGACCGCGCCGGGCGGACTCCAGGGTGCCGGGGGCGGGGCACGGCTCCGCCAGGAGGCGGGCGGTCTGCTCCCGCTTCCGTTCGACGGCCGTCAGGGCGTGTCCGAGGCGGTCGCCGGCCCTTCGGTCGGTGACGACGACCGCGGCGACGAAGCCGACGACGGCGCCGACAAAGGTGTCCGCGAGCCGGTCGGTGATCAGTCGCCCGGAGTCCTGGGCCCGCGCGAACTCGGTGACGAGCAGCGCCATCGGGGTCACACAGACGCTGCCGAGCCAGTAGTTGCGGCTGATCAGCGCTTCGGCGCCGAAGTTCAGCACGAGGCACACCAGCACGAGCGCCGCCTGGGTGAGACGGGTCAACGGGACCAGCGCGGCGAAGGCGAGGACGCCGACCAGGTTGCCGACGACGCGCTGGACCGCGCGCCTCCAGGTGAGCGTGACGTTCGCCTGGTACAGGGACGCGGCGGTGACCAGGGCCCAGTAGGGCCGGCCCACGCCGAGGGCGAGGGAGACGTAGCCGGCGAAGGCGCAGCCGAGTGCGGTGCGTGTGGCGATCGGGGCGAGGGCGCCGAGTCGCAGCCATGGCGGCGGCGCCGCGGCGGCGACTTCGGCGTCGACGCCGAGGAGCTCGTCGTCGTCCACGAGATCGCCCGGATGCAGGACCGGGCCGGTGCCCCGCAGCCGCCGGGCCCAGCCGCGCAACCGTGTCGGGTCGGTGTCGGCGGGGGCGGCGAGGGCGATCTCGGCACGCACGACGAGTCGTTCCAGGGCCCGGCGGGTCTGCGTCGGGCGGGCCGACAGGAGGGTCTGCCAGGCGGTGTGCACGGCGGCGGCCGCGGCGGCGCGGGTCCGGACGTGGTGGTCGCCGACGCCGTCCGTCGCGGCGTACGCCGCGGCCGCGGTCAGGGCGTGGGCGGTGGCGCGGCGCTCGGGGCCGTGCGGCCGCACCAGTGCGGGCGCCATGCCGATCAGCCAGGCCCAGGCGCCGGCGGCGAGCGCGAGTCCCAGACGGCCGGGCACCTGCCCGGGGGTCTGGGGGACGAACAGCGCGGCGGAGCTGATGAAGGTGAGGACGACGTTGCCGGGCGGGCCGAGGCGCGTCGCGTCGCAGAGGACCTTCTGCGCGGCCGCGAGGAGGGCACCGACGGTGACCAGGGCGACGGCGTCGGTGGTGAGCGAGGCCGTGAGCAGGGCGACGGCCAGGCCACCGGTCATGCCCAGCACCACCCATGCCAGGACCTTGGCCCGGGCCGGGTAGGGGCGGTTGTGGGCGTACAGCGCGCACAGGGACCCCGCCATGGTGTACATCGCCAGATCCAGCCGTCCCAGGGCCAGCAGGATCAGGTTCGGCGGGGCGACCGCGGCGAGCACGCTCAGAGCGGGCTTGAACCAGATGTCGGAGGGGCGGCCGAGGCGCAGCACACCGGCGAGCGGGAGTCGGGACGCGGCCGGCGACCCGGCGCGCGAGCGGCCCGACCGGGTTCACCAGCCGGTTCGAGGCGGGATCCGCGGCGGGACCGCACGCCGGGTCCGTGGTCGGGGCGCTGAGGGCTCGCACTGCTCATATCCATCAATTTAGCATGTGTTTTACTCGTGAATCATCTCGTGCCCCGCCGAACGCTCCCCGTGTACACCCTTGCGCCCGCGTGCGCAGGATCCCCGATGGGCATCGCAATCCTCGATTGCGGACGTCGAGCGGGGAGGTGCGCGTGCACGGACCGGCTTCGCCCGGCTGGCTGCTGGTGGCGCTGTGTGCGGCGACCGGCGCCTACTGTCTGCTGCGGATGCGCAGCAAGGTCGAGGAACAGCGCAGGGCTGCGGGCGGCGAGGCGCTGATGGGCTTCGGAATGGCCGCGATGGCCGTGCCCCCGGCCGCGTTCACCCTGCCGTCGTGGGTCTGGCCCGCGTTCGCGGCCGTCTTCGCGGGGGCCGCGCTGCGGGCCCTGTGGGCGGCTCGCGCGAGCGCCCACCACCTGCACCATCTGGTGGGGGCCGGGGCCATGGCCTACATGGCGGCCGCGATGGCCGCAGCCCCCGCGCACACGCACGGGCACGGCGGCTCAGGCGTCCCCGTGCTGACGGGGGTGCTGCTCCTGTACTTCGCCGGGTACGTCCTGCTCTCCGGGGTCCGGCTGCTGCCGGTGGCCGGGGCGGGTGCCGCGGCCGTCGCCTGGAGCGACCGGCCCGAAGTGTCGCGGGCATGCCGGCTGTCGATGGGGATCGGGATGCTGGCCATGCTCCTTGCCCTGTGAACACGGGCCGGGCGTGGCCTGCGTCACTTCACGCCGGGAAGCCGTACCCCCGAGCGGTACGCCGCTCATAGGCTGCTGCTCATGATGGTCCCCGCGGTACTGCTGCTGCTCGGTGCCCTGACCGCCGTGATCGCCCCCCAGTTGATCGCCCGGGCCGACTGGCCGGACCGCGAACCGGTGATCGCCCTGTGGGCGTGGCAGTGCGTCGTGGCCGCGGTGCTGCTGTGCTGCGTGTTCTCGATGACGCTCAGCGCGGCGGCGGCCTGGCAGGCGGTGCGCGGTCATGTCTTCGCGCCGGCCCCGCGCTCGGTGGTGGAGGCGTACGCGCTGGGCACGACAGGCCCCTGGGCCGCGGCGACCGCGGTGGCACTCGCGTGCGGCGGGCTGTGGACCGGGGCCATGCTCGTGCGGGAGGTCCTGCGGAGCCGGGCCGGACGCCGCACCCGGCATGCCGAACTCAGTGCCCGCGCACCGCTGTTGCCGGGTGAGGACCCGATGCCGGGACGGTTGCTCGTACTGGAGGCCGAGCGGGCCGACGCCTGGTGGCTGGCGGGTGCGGCGCCTCGGCTGGTGGTCACCACGGCCGCGCTGCGGCGACTGAAGGGGCGCCAGCTCGACGCCGTGCTCGCGCACGAGCAGGGGCACGTCCAGGCGCGTCACGACTGGCTGTTGCACTGCTCGGCGGCGCTGGCCACCGGGTTTCCGCAGGTGCCGGTGTTCGCCGCGTTCCGCGACGAGATGCACCGGCTGGTCGAGCTGTCGGCCGACGACATGGCCTCCCGCCGCTTCGGCCGGCTGACGACCGCGCTGGCGCTGGTCGAACTCAACGAGGACCGGGGGGTGTTCGGCCCCTCCCCCGCCCCGCAGGCCCATGTCCCGCACCGCGTGCACCGGTTGCTCACGCCGCCCGGCCGGCTCACCGCGGCCCGCAGGCTACGCCTGACGGCGGCGGCCTCACTCGTACCGGCGATCCCGGTACTGGTGACCCTGGTGCCCGCACTGCGCGCACTCGGCTGAACGGGCCCCTCGTTGGCGAGACCCTGCCGCGCAGGAAGGCTGCGGCGCCGTGGGGGTCGATGCTGAACGCTCCTCTCCACGCCGACAGCTGGCAGAAGCCCGCGTCGCAAGTTTGCCGCCCGCCGAATGCGCCCGGCTGCCTCCTCGGTGGCTTGTGAGCACCGCGTGAGGAGCGCGTCACCGGCTTGTGACCACGATCGAGTGATGGTTCAAGGGCTGGTCGACGTCGGCGCATCCACTCGCCTGCATCCGTCCATTCGGATTACAGCACCGTCACGCAGGGCACACGGTCACACTGCTGCCTCTACCCTCACGCGGTATCACAACCTGTACCAACTGGGGGGCAATCATGGCCAACTGGAAACTTATCGGCGGCATCACCGCAGGCGTACTCGTCATCGGCGGCCTCGGATCAGCCTGCGACGACAACAGCACCAACACCGGCAGCACGACGGCCACAACCGACACCCCCGCCACCGCAACGGCCAAAACCGACGACACGGCCAGCAGCAAGACCGAGATGAAGCCGATCCCCAGCTTCGTCGGCATGGGCCTCCAATCCGCCCAAGACACCGCCCAGGCCGCCGGATTCTTCAGTCTGGCCTCGCACGACTCTCTCGGCCGCGACCGCATGCAGGCCCTCGACCGGAACTGGAAGGTCTGCTCTCAAAACGTCATGGCCGGCAAGACCGTGTCGACGGACACCAAACTCGACTTCGGCGCCGTAAAGCTCGACGAGACCTGCCCGGCCACAGATGAGAAAGCCCCCGAGGCAGCCGGTAGCACGATGCCCGACTTCGGTGGCAAGTCCGTGAAGGCCGCCCGCGCGGCGCTCGACTCGGGCATTTCGATCACCGTCACCGACGTGTCCGGAGACGACCGGTTCATCCTCGTGGAGTCGAACTGGAAGGTGTGTACCCAGACTCCGAAGGCAGGGACGAAGCTGAACGGGCAGCCCGTCGAGTTCGGCGCGGTCAAGTTCGAGGAAACGTGCCCCTGATGGCCAACTGCTGGAAGGGGTGGGCCCCGGCTCCTCAGCGGGCTCGGGTGGAAGGCAGGGTACATGTGCCGGGCGCGACATGGAGCTGTGAGTCATGAACTCGACTGAGCGCACTGCCGTTGAACTGGCCATCCGCTACGAGCAATCACAGGGCCGCCACGTCACCGACGTCGGTGACAGCTGGCGTCCAGGCCTCTCCGGGAAAGTTCGAGCGTGGACTCAAGCGCGTCATCCTGGTGCCCGCAGCTTCACGTGTGACTTGGTGTCGTGTGAACCGGACGGCGGGATCGCCCGGTTGATCGAGGTCAAGGGCAGGCGGGGGCGCCGCACATCGGTTTCGATCCTGGACCGGCAGCGGAAGGCGATGCTCGACCTCGGGCCGGACTGGTGGTTGTACGTGGTGCTGGATTGTGAGACGGCCCCGGTCCTCGTCGTGGTCCGGGAGCCGGGCAGGTTGCCCTGGCAGTTGGTCACTCCCGCACCGGAGCTGCCGGAAGGGCAGTACCGCGGGGTGGGCGATGAGGGCCTATGGCACACGATGCCTGCGGACGTCCTCGCCCTGGGAGAGCAGGTCGGTGTTCCCTTGTGACCCGGCGACGGACGTGGAATGGCCCCGGTCGGCGACGGGTGGCGCCGACCGAGGCCGCGGTTCCCGCCCGCCCTCCGTGACGCCTGGGGTACGAGAGCGAGCGGGCCGCTGGTGCTCAGCCCTTGGGCGGGACGAGACACACCCGCTTGGGCTGCGGCTGCGGGTCACGGGACCGAGGCTGCTGCGTGCGCTTCCACACCGCCAGCGTTTCCGCGTACCGCGGGTCAATCCATTCGGCCATGTCGCCTCCCATCAGCAGGGAGGCTGGACCACGCCGCCGGGCTTCGGCTTCGGTGTGATGACGATGGTGCAGTCCGGGGAGTGCTGGCACTTCGCCGCCACGGACGCGAGCGTCTCGTCGGACGGCGGCCCCCACAGCTGCGGGTCCGCCTCCCACCCGAGTTCGGTGATCTTCTCGCGCGTGCGGTCGAGGATCGGCGGGTCGTCGTTCGTCGGGTCACAGCCCGGGAAATGGTGGACGAAGCCGCCGCCCGGCCGCTCGCAGAGATCGGCGTACAGGGCGGTGTGGGGGATGAGGGCGTGCCATCCCTCGTCCACGATCAGCGACGGCGCGAGACCGACGCCCGGGTTGCGGGAGCAGGCAGCCGCACCGGAGCGGGCGGAACCGGCCCAGGACCCCGGCCGGCCCTCCGGCGACGAGGACTGCGGCCCCCCGGACGGGGAAGAGCAACCTCGACGATCCGGTACGGCGCCCGGGGCCCCGGGCCCTGGGCCCCGGGCCCCGGACCGGCCCACCACCCGGGTTCGCCTCCGGCACCACCGTTCGGCGAGGATTTCCCCATGCACACCCCGTCCGTCGACTCCCCGCCCCGCTCCTCGGCCGTGCGCACGACGCTGCGGACCGCCCTGGCTCTGGGGGTGTGCTCCGCGCTGCTCCTCGTCCTGGTCGCGGCCGCGTGGCACCCCCTGGTCTCCGTCGACGGCGACATCTCCCGCACCACCCACCGCTGGGCGGTCGCCGACCCCGACGTCACCCAGGTCTGCCGCATCCTCACGGACTGGGTCTGGGACCCGTTGACCATGCGTCTGCTGGGAGCCGCGGTCGCCGTGTGGCTGGTGTGGCGGCACGCGGACTGGTGGACGGCCGGGTGGCTGGTCGTCGCCTCCGCGATGGGCACGCTGATCCAGCAGGCCCTCAAGGCCGGGGTGGGCCGCGCCCGTCCGGTCTGGCCCGATCCGGTCGACTCCGCCCACTACGCGGCGTACCCCTCCGGACACGCGCTGACCGCGACGGTGGTGTTCGGCCTCCTGCTGTGGCTGCTGCACCGGCACGGCGCCTCCCCCGTCCTGTGGCGTACGGCGCTGGCGGTGGCGCTGGTCTCCGTGGTGGGCGTGGGACTGACCCGGATCTGGCTCGGTGTGCACTGGCCCTCCGACGTCCTCGGCGGCTGGCTGCTGGGCGCCATGCTGGTGGCGCTGGCGATCGCGGCCCATCAGCGCCGGCATCCGTGACCGCGTCCCGGCGCAGGTATGGCTACGTGGGGCCGGAGGACGTACGGCGGGCGGTCGCTCCCGGCGCCGGCGGCAGGGTGATCCGCTGCGCCGCGGACCTGCACACGTGGACGCAGGCGGAGGCGGGGACGGACGGGGAGCCGATCACGTACGTCGTCGGGCTCGACGCCTTGCTGCGGCTCGCACCCCGGCGCAGCGAGCACGTGGCCTGCGCGGGCGCCGCCGACGTCCTCGGCGCGGGCGAGATCTCGTTCCGGCACACGCCGCACGGACCGCACGTCGACGAGATCAGCAACCAGTCCACCGGCTACTGCCCGGACCCCGACTGCTGGCCGGCGGTGGCCGCCGCCCTGGACCGGGCCGGCATCGGCCGTCCCGACGGCTTCACCCACGCGCTGGTGTTCCGGCGCTGCGAGCGGTGCGGGGAGAACAACGTCGTGCGTGAGGAGGTGTTCGGCTGCGTGTTCTGCGACAGCGATCTCCCGCTCGCGTGGAACGTGTCGCACGTGAGGTGACTCCGCCGGACCGGCAAGGCGGGCGGGAAGCACGGGGCCCGCGAGATCCGCACGGTGACCCCACGGTTCGGGGACTCGGCTCACCGTCCCCCGACAGTCGCCTCAGGCCACTGTCGGGGGCGCGGCCGCCCACTCTGGACGATCCCCCGCGTCGCCCAGAGCAGGCGGCAACCCGGCGTGCTCCGAAACGGAACCCGACCGGGACGTCCTGAGTATAGTTGGCTGCCAGCCAGTCAACGCAGGAGTTACAGAATGTCCCCGCGCAGCGCCTCGGTCAATGAAGAATTGCGGCGGCGTTCCCGCGAGCGGCTGCTTCAGGCCGCGGTGGAGCTCGTGAGCGAGCGCGGTTACGAGGCGACGACGCTCGGTGACATCGCGGACCGGGCCGGCTCGGCGCGCGGTCTGGTGTCGTACTACTTTCCCGGCAAGCGTCAGCTGGTCCAGTCGGCCGTGCACCGGCTGATGCACCGCACGCTGGAAGAGGCGCTGGAGCGGGAGCCGCGCACCGAGGACGGCCGGGAGCGGATGGCTCGGGCCATCGACGGCATCCTGGGGCTCGCCCGGGACCGTACGGTGCTGATGCGCCAGCACATGGCGGGGCTGCTACAGGCCGAGGGCTTCGTACAGTGCCCGGAGCAGCAGCGGCTGGCGGAGCTGCTGCGGGAGACCGCCGCCCGGCACGGTTCCCAGGACGTCGATCACGACTACCCGATGCTGCGTTCCCAGCTCATGGGAGCCGTCTACGCGATGGTGCTGCCGAACGTGCCCCTGCCGCTCACGACGCTGCGCGCCGAACTGTTCGCGCGCTACCGGCTCGACTGGGAGCAGGGGGTCCCGCCGGACGCCGAGGCGACCGGCGGGACCACCGACACCGATCTGTCGCGGTTCTTCGCGACGGAGGCGCCGACCGGCGATCAGTCGAAGTAGTCCGGCTGTGTCTGGACGTTGAGCTCACGCATGTGGATGCGCTTCGCCGGGTCCGTGCGCCGGTCGCTCAGCTTCAGCACGTCGAAGCCCTTGGCGATGTCGTTCGAGTAGATGTACCCGTTGTAGTAGTACGCCGACCAGGAGCCGCCGGTCCTCATCACCTGGGTGTCCAGCGGACCGCGCTCGAAGTAGGCGATCTCCTTCGGCTTCGAGGAGTCGGTGAAGTCCCAGACGGAGACACCGCCCTGGTACCAGGCCTGCACCATGATGTCCTTGCCCTTGACCGGGATCAGCGAGCCGTTGTGGGCCACGCAGTTCTCGGTGTCCGCCTGGTGGCGGGGGATCTTGTAGTAGCTGCGGAAGACGAGCTTGCGCTTGTCCCCCTTGCCGACGATGTCGTAGATGCCGTCGGCGCCCTTGTCCGGGCCGGTCGCCGCGTTGCAGGTGGCGGCGCCGCCACCGCCCAGCTCGTCGGTGAACACGACCTTGTCCGCCTTCTGGTTGAAGGTCGCCGAGTGCCAGAACGCGAAGTTCACGTTGTCCTGCACCCGGTCGACGACCTTCGGGTGCTCCGGGTCCTTGATGGAGAAGAGGATTCCGTCACCCATGCAGGCGCCCGCCGCCAGGTCCTTGTCGGGCAGGACCGTGATGTCGTGGCAGCCGGTCGTCTTGGAGACCCCGGGGTTGGTGGGCGAGCCCGGGTTGCCGCCGCCGTCCGGCCCCTCCCCCGGGAACAGGACGGGGAAGCTCACGACCGCGGCCTTCTCCGGCGACTTGCGCGGCACCTTGATGACCGAGATGCCGTCGTGCGGGGGCTGGCAGTCCGGGTAGGCGGCGTTCGGCGAGTACGAGGAGACGTAGACGTAGACGTTCTTGCGCTCGGGCACCAGGGTGTGGGTGTGCGAGCCGCAGGCGGTCTCGACGGCGGCGACGTACTTCGGGTTCGCCTTGTCGCTGATGTCGAAGACCTTCATGCCCTCCCAGGAGGACTTCTCGGTCACCGGCTGCGTGGTGCTGTTGCAACTGCTGTCGCTGCGCGAGGAGTCGGTCGACAGGAAGAGCAGGTCGCCCGAGACGGAGATGTCGTTCTGCGAGCCGGGGCAGAGCACCTGGGCGACCGTCTTCGGTGACTTCGGATTGCTGATGTCGAAGATGCGGAAGCCGTCGTAGTTGCCGGCGAAGGCGTACTTGCCCTGGAAGGCGAGGTCCGAGTTGGTGCCGGGCAGCGCGTCCTTGGGGATGTTCACCAGGTGTTCGATGTTGCTCGAGTGGACGATCGCGTCCTGCCCCGGTATCTCGCCGTCGGCGATCGCCGCCGCCGCGTCGGCCCGGGCGTCCTGGGACACCCGCTGCTCGACGGCGGGACCGTCCCCGGGGTCGGGGGTGGCGGCAGCTGGGACGGTCGTCAGAAGCGCGGCCAGGAGTCCCGTGCACGCGGCGGCGACTCCCAGCCGTCTGCGGCGCGTTCGAAGGTCGTTCAACAGGGTCACTGCGTCCTCCCTTGTAGCCGTTCACGAGGAACGGTTCGCGGTGCTCCGAAGTATCGTCTTCATCATGCACATATCAAGCGCTGGCAACGCACTCGTAATGAATCTTTCCGTCCGTCAGCGCGATCCACAGTGCAAGGATTCGGACAGGGACGGACCCCGTTCCCAACTCGCCCGCTACAGGAGGTCGTTGTGCTCGTCCGTCGCGTGACCCTCGTCTCAGCTTCGCTGCTGCTCGCACTCGTGCTCACGGGGTGCGACTCCGGGACGGACACCAAGTCCGGGGCGGCGAGCGGCCCTTCGGTGATCGTGCCGGGCAAGCCCGGCGAGTCGAACCGGACCCTGTCCGCGCAGGACGCGGCAGGCCGGCGCGTCGACGACGACACGCCCAACTCCGCCGACGTGGCGTACGCCCGGATGATGATCCAGCATCACGCCCAGGCCCTGAAGATGACCGAACTGGCCCCGCAGCAAGCAGAGTCGAAGTCCGTCAAGGGGCTCGCGGCACGGATCGGCGCCGGGCAGGGGCCGGAGATCAAGGCCATGCAAGCCTGGCTCGCGACCTACGGCGAGGAAGGGACGAGCGGCGGGCACGAGCACACGGCGATGCCCGGCATGGCCACCGAGGCACAGCTGACCGAACTCCGCGCAGCGCGTGGCAAGGCGTTCGACGCGCTCTTCCTCACCCTGATGATCACTCATCACGGGGGCGCCCTCAGCATGGCCACGGACGTCAAGGCGCACGGCAACAACGTACGGATCGAGGAGATGGCGGACGACGTGATCGCGCAGCAGACGAGTGAGATCACCCGGATGCGCGCGATGCAGTGAGGCCCCTCGCCGGCGGGCTTGCCCCTCGGCCCCGTCATCGGGGACCCGGCGGCTCCCTGGCGCCCTCGGGGGCGGCCGCCTCCCACACGCCGTCCGGGGCGACCCCGCGAGCCGCCTCACCCGCGCCTTCCACGCCCTCGGCATCCGCCGCGCCGCACGCCTCGGAGCCACCTCACGCAAAGTGACCACTGATCACTTTGCGCAGCGACGGCCATGTGGGCGCCGGGTCCGCGCGGCACCCTGTCAGCGCGGCCGTCCTGGTGCCATGCTGGACGGACCAGCGATCTCCTCCGTCCCCCTGGGTAAGGAGTTCCGCCGTGCTGCGTGTCGCCGTCGTCGGCTCAGGGCCGAGTGGGGTCTACACCGCCCAGAGTCTGGTCCAGCAGGACCCCGAGGTGCTCGTCGACGTCCTGGACCGGCTGCCGTGCCCGTACGGGCTCGTGCGGTACGGCGTCGCACCCGACCACGAGAAGATCAAGTCGTTGCAGAACAACCTGCGCGCGGTGCTCGAGCACGAGCGGGTGCGCTTCCTCGGCGGGATCAGGATCGGGACGGACGGGGTGCCGCCGGCCCGGCTGCGCGAGCTGTACCACGCGGTCGTGTACTGCGTGGGCGCCGCGGCCGACCGGCATCTCGGCGTCCCCGGCGAGGAACTGCCCGGGAGCTGGTCGGCGACGGAGTTCGTGTCCTGGTACAGCGCCCATCCGGACGCCGCCGACGACGGCTTCCTGCGGGGCGCCCGCTCGGCCGTGGTGGTGGGCCTGGGGAACGTGGCGGTCGACGTCACCCGGATCCTGGCCCGCAGGGCGGCCGAGCTGAGTCCGACCGACATGCCCGAGGCGGCGCTGACCGCGCTCGCCTCGAGCGGGGTCACCGAGATCCACATGGTGGGGCGGCGCGGCCCGTCCCAGGCCCGTTTCACCACCAAGGAACTGCGTGAGCTGGGTGGCCTGCCGGACACCGAGATCATCGTGGACGAGGCGGAACTGGCACTGGATCCGGCGTACGGCGACTCCGCGGGCCTGCCGGCGGCGCAGCGGCGCAACGTGGAGGTGCTGCGCGCGTGGGCGTCCGCGCCCGCCCGGGGCGCCCGGCGGCGGATCCGGCTGCGGTTCTTCCTGCGGCCCGCGGCACTGCTCGCATACGACGGCCGGGTGGGCGCGGTCCGTTTCGAGCGGACCGCGCCGGACCGGCACGGCGGGGTGACGGGCACCGGCCGTTACGAGGACATCGGGGCGCAGTTGGTGCTGCGGTCGGTGGGCTATCGCGGGGTGCCGCTGGAGGGACTGCCGTTCGATCCGGAGCGGGGCACGGTGCCGCACCTGGCCGGGCGGGTCCTGCGGGAGGGCGCCGTGGCGCCGGGCGAGTACGTGGCCGGCTGGATCAAGCGGGGCCCCACAGGCGTCATCGGCACCAACCGGCCGTGCGCCAAGGAGACGGCGACGTCCCTGCTGGCCGACGGCCCCGCCCTGCTACGACGGGAGCTGCCCGGTGATCCGCTCGGGTCGCTGCGGGCCGCGGGGGCCGAGCCCGTCGAGTGGGCGGGGTGGCTGGCGATCGAACGGGCGGAGGCGGAGCTTGGGGCCTCCCTGGGGCGGGGCGTGGTGAAGCTCGCGGACTGGGCGGCACTGCGGACCGCCGCCGGACCGGCCCGGACCGGTCCACGTGGACCCCGCCGGTGATCTCGCTGATCAGACCCTCCGCCCGGTCGCGTGCAAGCCGTCGCGGTCGTGTGCGAGCCGCCGCAGTGGCGTGCAAGCCGTCGCGGTCGTGTGCGAGCCGCCGCAGTGGCGTGAAGCCGTCGCGGTCGTGTGCGAGCCGTCGCAGTGGCGTGAAGCCGTCGCGGTCGGCGGTGAGCGGCCCGTCGAGGACAGGGCGGGGAACCCGGGCAGGGGGAAGTGGTCGTCCGGCGTCGGCCGGAGGCAGTCCGGTGGCGGCCGGAGGCAGGGCGCCACCGACCGCCTCCGTCATGTCAACTCGTGCTGCACACAGTCCCGTTGAGGGTGAAGGAGCCGGGTGCCGCACTGTTTCCGGTGTGGTTCGCCTGGTAGCCGATGGTGACGCTCGCGCCGGGGGCGACTCTGCCGTCGTACGTCGCGTTCGTCGCCGTCACCGCCCCGGAGGCCGGCGCGTAGGTGGCGCCCCAGCCGTTGGTGATGGTCTGGCCCGAGGGCAGGGTGAAGCCGAGCCGCCAGCCGTCGACCGTGGCGGTGCCGGTGTTGGTGAGGGTCACTGAGACGGTCAGGCCGGTGTTCCAGGCGTTGGTCGTCGCGGTCACCCGGCAGCTCCCGGGCTGGGGCTGCGGAGTGGGACCGGAGGCGTCCAGACCGAAGAAGGTGAGCACGCGGGCGGCCATGCCCCAGGCGTACAGGTTGTGGCCGACGCCCTGGAGGCTGACGGCCTCCACGGGAGCCTGGTCACCGGTGCCGCCGTACCGGGTGCGGGTCCAGCCCGACACGGGCGAGTCGGTGGCGGCGGGAGTCTGCCCCACTCCCCGCACATCGGTCCACTGCTTGATCTCCTCCCCGAAGTTGGGGTAGCGCAGCACGTCGTCCTCGGTGCCGTGCCACACCTGCATACGGGGCCGGGGACCGGTGTAGCCGGGATAGGCGCCGCGGACGAGGTCGCCCCACTCCCCGGGGGTGCGGATCACGGTGCCGCCGGAGCAGGCGCTGTTCCACTCGGAGCCGTCGGCGGTGGCGAAGCAGCCGAACGGGACGCCGGAGAAGGCCGATCCGGCGGCGAAAACGTCGGGGTAGTCGCCGAGCAGGACGTTGGTCATCATCGCGCCGGAGGAGATGCCGGTGGCGTAGACGCGGCTGGTGTCGGCCGCGTAGGCGGCGGTCACCCAGTCGATCATCGACTTCACGCCCACCGGGTCACTGCCGCCGTCGCGCCTGAGCGCCTGGGGCGAGGAGACGTCGAAGCACTTGCTGCTGCGGGTGACGGACGGATAGACGATCAGGAAGCCGTACCGGTCCGCGAGTTGCGCGTATTCGGTGCCGGAGTACATCGCGGGCCCGGAGCCTCCGCACCAGTGCACGGCGACGAGCACCGGCGGATGGGCGGTGACGGCGGCCGGGGCGTACACGTACATCTGGAGATTGCTGGGGTTGGCGCCGAAGCCGGTGACCTCGGTGAGGGTGGCCGCGGGGACCGGAGCGGCGGCCCGCGGGCCGTCGGGGACGGCTGGGGCAGCCCGCGGACCGGCGGAGGCAGCGGAGGCGGCGGGGGCGGTGAGGAGAGCGGCCGCGAGCAGGAGCAGCAATGCCCCCGACAGCGAACGCAGGGCTCTCCCGAGGGAGTTCGACACGTGCTTGTCCCTTTCTGGTAGCGGCTCGGGGACGGCGTACGTGAGGTGCGCGAGCGCGAAGCGGCAGCTCGGTAGTCGGCGCGGGCCGGGCGGTCCTCCTCTCTCCGACAGGCCGTGAAGGTGAGGGTCCGCATCGCATCGTGGCATGCACACGCCCGCCATGGAAGCGCTCCCACGCCAACTGTCCGCAAGCCCTTACTGGTTGGCCGAGGCCAGGCGGGGTGGCCGGATGTGTTCTGCGCAAAGCGTTGACTAGAAAGCGCTTGCCCCCTACGTTCCGTTCAGCAGTGTGACCGAGCCGCTCGCGAAACCCGTGAAAATGGCCACTCTGCTGCGGCATGCCGTTCAGCTTCACATACGCAATTCACATGCATGAATCCGCTCTCCTCACCCATCCGCCCCCACCTGGAAGAAGGCATCGGGACATGGCTTCACCAGCAAGTTCGGCAGCACCTGGACGCACCCGCGGGCGCGCCCTCACCGGCGGACTGGCCGCCGTCGGCCTCACGGTTGGCATGATCATGACCAGTGGAGCGCTCACCCCCGCGAGCGCCGCCACCTGGCCCACCGCCAACGGCAGCCAGGCGGTCACCTCGACCATCCCCGTCTCGGGCACGAAGGACTACGGGATGAAGCGCCTCTACGGCGCCGGCGACCTCGGCACCGGCGGTCAGAACGAGGACCAGGACCCCCTCCTCGAACTCGCGGCCGGCGCGGTCCTGAAGAACGTCATCATCGGATCGCCCGCCGCCGACGGCATCCACTGCCTGGGCAGCTGCACGCTGCAAAACGTCTGGTGGGAGGACGTCGGCGAGGACGCGGCGACCTTCCTGGGCTCCTCGTCGTCCAACGTCTACACCGTCTCCGGCGGCGGGGCGAAGGAAGCCAGCGACAAGGTGTTCCAGTTCAACGGCGCCGGGACGCTGAACGTCTCCAACTTCGCCGTGAAGAACTTCGGTACCTTCGTGCGCAGTTGCGGCAACTGCAAGAGCGGCCAGTACAAGCGCACGATCAACCTCAACACCATCGAGGCGACGTACAAGGGCAGTCGGCTCGTCGGCATCAACACCAACTACGGCGACAGCGCGACCCTGAAGAAGATCACCATCGTCGGGGACAGCAGCAAGAAGATCATCCCGTGCCAGAAGTACATCGGGAACAACACGGGCAAGGAACCGACCACCAACGGCAGCAACGCGGACGGCACCTACTGCAAGTACGCGTCGTCCGACATCACCTACAAGTAGTCCCCCCTCCGGCCCCCCACGGTGAGAAGGCGGCCGTACGAAGCGTCCCCGCACGGCGCTTCGCACGGCCGCCGCACCTATGCGTCCGCCACCGGCGCGGTCGCCGTCAGTCGCTGCCGATGGTGCACGTAGGTGGTGCGCAGGGCCGGCCCGGGCCAGTCGGCGGGGAGGAGACCGTCCGGCAGCACCGGGTCGGCAAGCAGGTGCCGTACGACCGCGGCGAGGGCCGTGAAGCGGTCGGGGGGCCGGGCGGACCGCTCGACGTGGGCCAGCAGGTCCCGGGCCGTCCGCGCCCACGCGTCCAGTGGCCAGAGCAGGGCGGCCAGGTCGCGCCCGGGGGTGTCGGGGTCGGCGGTGAAGTGCTGGAGGGCGTTCCCGAGGTCCGTGGGCCAGGGGCGGCCCAGATTGGCGGGCCGCAGCCAGACGCCCTCCCGGAGCTCGGCGAGTCTGAGGGCGCTCAGCCGGGCGCGCAGTTCGGCGCGTTCGGCGGGGCCGCGGCCGGTGGCGGTGACCACGGCCATCTCCCAGCCGCCGTCCCACGCGCGCGTGTCCGGATGCACGGCCTCGTCCTGGCGGCGCCGGCGCTCCAGCAACCGGTCGCTGAGCCGGTAGACGCCGTCCGTCCGCCGCAGGTCACCCGCCGTCACCATCCGGCTGAGTGCGGCCCTGACGGTCGACCCGCCGACACCGAACGGCTCCACCCCGCGCACCAGGTCCTTCGCCGCGAGCTCGGGCGGATGCGTGCCCAGCAGCAGGCTCAGGATCACCGACCGCGCGGACAGCGGTGGCAGGTCGACCTCGCCGGGCCGCGCCGGCACGTTCATCCGCATGAGGACGTACTGTAGTGCGCCCACCGTGTTGCACTATTGCTACAGCCGTAGAGGAAGTGCAACATGATCGGCATGGTCCAGACACCCGCCCAGCCGCAGTCCCCGCAACCGACGGAGCCCCGGGCTGCCGAACACCCTTCGTCGCCCGTGCCCTCGACCGTCACGCACGCGGTCACCAACCAGCCGCCGCCCCTGGTTCCGTACGACGCGTCCGACGATGCGGCCCTGCTGGAGGGCCTGCGGCGGGAGGGCGCCGGGTGGGCGGAGCCGGACGTCCGCCGGATCGGTCTGCTGGCGGGCGGAGCCGAGGCGCAGGAGTGGGGCGAGCTGGCCAACCGGTACGAACCCGAACTGCGCACGCACGACCGGTACGGCCACCGCGTCGACGAGGTCGACTTCCACCCCGCCTGGCACGAGCTGATGCGGGTCGCGGTCGCGGAAGGGCTGGCCGGCGCGCCATGGGCGGACGACCGGCCGGGCGCTCACGTGGCACGCACGGCGAGCGGCCTCGCCTGGGGGCACACGGACGCCGGGCACGGCTGCCCCACGTCGATGACCTACGCCGCCGTCCCCGCACTGCGTCACCGGCCGGAGCTCGCCGCCGTCTACGAGCCGCTGCTGACCGGCCGGGAGTACGACCCGGGGCTGCGGGTGCCGACGCGCAAGCGCGGGCTGCTCGCCGGCATGGGGATGACCGAGAGGCAGGGCGGCTCCGACGTCCGGACGAACACGACGGCGGCCCTTCCGACGGCGGAACCCGGTGTGTACACCCTGCGCGGCCACAAGTGGTTCACTTCGGCGCCGATGTGCGACGTCTTCCTGGTCCTGGCACAGGCGCCGGACGGACTCTCGTGCTTCCTCGTGCCGCGGGTGCTGCCCGACGGCACCCGTAACGCGTTCCGTATCCAGCGGCTGAAGGACAAGCTCGGCAACCGCTCCAACGCGTCCTGCGAGCCCGAGTTCGACGGGACCGTGGCCTGGCTGGTCGGGCCCGAGGGGCAGGGTGTGAAGACCATCATCGAGATGGTCAACTGCACGCGGCTGGACTGCGTGATGATGTCGGCGACGCTGATGCGCAGGACGCTCGTCGAGGCGGGGCACCATGTGCGCCACCGTGCCGCGTTCGGGGCGCGGCTGCTCGACCAGCCGCTGATGCGCAATGTGCTGGCCGACCTCGCTCTGGAGTCGGAGGCCGCCACCACGCTCACCCTGCGACTGGCCGGGGCGGCCGACCGCGCGGTGCGCGGGGACGACGACCGGGGGACGGAACGGGCCTTCCGGCGGATCGCCACCGCGCTGGGCAAGTACTGGGTGACCAAACGGGGTCCGGCCTTCACCGCGGAGGCCCTGGAGTGCCTGGGCGGCAACGGCTACGTGGAGGAGTCCGGGATGCCCCGGTACTACCGCGAGGCCCCCCTGCTGTCCATCTGGGAGGGCTCGGGCAACGTCAACGCCCTCGACGTGCTGCGGGCGTTGACCCGGGAGCCGGCGACGGCGGACGCCCTGTTCGCCGAACTCGCCCTGGCCCAGGGGGCCGACGCCCGCCTGGACGCCGCCGTCTCGCGGCTGCGGACCGGGCTCGGCGGGGCGACGCCGTCCGGCGCCCGCCGTCTGGTGGAGCAGATGGCCCTCACGCTCCAGGCCTCGCTCCTGGTGCGGCACGCCCCGCCCGCCGTGGCGGACGCCTTCTGTGCGACCCGGCTGGGCGGCGACTGGGGGTACGCCTTCGGCACCCTCCCGGACGGCGCCGATCTCGACGGAATCCTGGACCGGAGCCTTCCCGTCACGAACTGACGGCGCTCGGCGCCGAGTCGGCAGTCAGCGGCTCCCCCTCCTCGCCGGTGACGCCGAGCGCACCCCGCGAGGAGCACACCGCCCGGGTGCAGGGCGGCTGGCCGACGCCCGGTCCGCCGGACCTGCGGCCGCCCGGGCGCGGGTCGGGTCAGCCGGTCGGGCGTCCCCACAGCGCGTCGAAGCGCGCCCAGTCGGTGTCCCACTGCTCCACGCGCCGGCGTTCCATGCGGCTGCGCAGGAAGCGGCCGCCCGCAAGCGGAAGCACGGCGGCGCCGACTCCGGCCACCCCGCCGACCAGGGAGGCGCGCAGTCCGGCCTGGGCGGCGGTGGCCGGTTTCGTCACCAGGCGGCCCTGCCGGTCCGTCCACACCGTGACCGGGGTCCCTGCGGCGCTGCCGGGTCCGACCCGGACCTGGCCGTGGTGCGCCGACCCGTCCGGCCCGGTCCAGCCGACCTTCGCCCACACCTGGTCACCGCTGGAGGAACCGCTCACGGCCGCCTTGCCGGGAGCCCGCTCGGTCAGCCTCCCCTCGAGCGGTCGCCACTCGACGCGTTCCCGCGCCAGACCCTGTTCGACGGCCCCGGCGGTCGCCCACCCCGCCAGCACCCCGGCGAGCACGGTCAGCGCCCACACGCCGAGCACGACCCATGCCTCCACCGCGTCGGCGCGACGCCGGAGCGGGTTGCGCCGCCAGCGCCACAGCCACACCTTCGGACCACGGAACGCCATCGAAGGCTTCCTCCTCACGAGCACACGAACACCCCGACCGCCCTCCCATACGGTGCGGGAGGGCCCGATGCTCAGGCCGAACCCGTCGTCGTCCCCCGTCCCGACGGTCCGAGGGGCCCCGGGTCCGCGCGGACGGCCCGGCGAAAGTGGCCGATGTTCTGCGCTCCCTGCCCGCCGTTGCCGCTGCGACCTGCGGCTACGGCGTTTCCGGAGGTGACTGTCAGTGGCGGGGTGCAAACTGGCCGGTGTCTGGGACAAGGACGTCAAGGACGACATCGGAGGTGATCGGCGTGACCGAGACACTGGTCGCCGTGGGCACACGCAAGGGCCTGTTCGTCGGGCGTCGGCGAGGTGGCTCATGGGAGTTCGACGAATCCCCCTACTTCAACGCACAGGCGATCTACTCGGTGGCCATCGACACCCGGGGCGACCGCCCGCGGCTGCTGGCCGGCGGCGACAGCGCGCACTGGGGCCCGTCGGTGTTCCACTCCGACGACCTCGGCCGGACCTGGACCGAACCGGCCGCGCCCGCCGTCAGGTTCCCGCAGGACACCGGGGCCTCGCTCGAGCGGGTGTGGCAGCTGCATCCGGCGGCCGCCGAGCCGGACGTGGTGTACGCGGGGACCGAACCGGCCGCGCTGTACCGCTCGCAGGACCGCGGGGAGAGCTTCGAGCTGGTCCGCCCGCTCTGGGAGCACCCCACCCGCTCGAAGTGGGTGCCGGGCGGCGGCGGGGAGGGCCTGCACACGGTCCTCACCGACACGCGCGACCCGCGGTCGGTGACCGTGGCCGTGTCCACCGCCGGGGTGTTCCGCACGACCGACGGCGGCGTGAGCTGGACGCCCGCCAACTCCGGTGTCTCCGCGGTCTTCCTGCCGGACCCCGACCCGGAGTTCGGCCAGTGCGTGCACAAGGTCGCCAGGGACGCGGCGGATCCGGACCGCCTCTACCTCCAGAACCACTGGGGGGTCTACCGCAGTGACGACGCGGGCGGGCGGTGGACGGACATCGGCGCGGGCCTGCCCTCGACCTTCGGCTTCGCCGTCGCCGCGCACCCGACCCGAGGCGACACGGCGTACGTGTTCCCGATCAACGCCGACGCCGACCGGGTGCCCGCCGACCGCCGCTGCCGGGTCTTCCGTACGTCGGACGCGGGCAGGAGCTGGGAACCGCTCACGGCGGGCCTGCCGCAGGAGGACCACTACGGCACGGTGCTGCGCGACGCGCTCTGCACGGACGACGCGGACCCGGCGGGCGTGTACTTCGGCAATCGCAACGGCGAGGTGTTCGCGTCGGCCGACGACGGCGACAGCTGGCGGCAGTTGGCCTCGCATCTGCCCGACGTCCTGTGTGTGCGGGCCGCGGTGGTCGGATGAGCCCTACGGCACACGCGGGGCGGCCGGCAAGCCGTGGCCACCGGTTGATCACCGCCGTGCGTACGGCAGTAGGGTGACGCCGTGGCACCACGACCCCTGCATGAGATCGTCGAACCCGGCTGGGCGAAGGCCCTCGAACCTGTCGCCGGGAGGATCGCCGAGATGGGCGACTTCCTGCGCGGGGAGATCGCCGCGGGACGCACCTACCTCCCCGCCGGACAGAACGTCCTACGGGCCTTCCAGCAGCCCTTCGACGACGTACGCGTCCTGATCGTCGGGCAGGATCCGTATCCGACGCCCGGGCACGCGGTCGGCCTGTCGTTCTCGGTCGCCGCGGACGTGCGTCCGCTGCCCGGCAGCCTGATCAACATATACCGGGAGCTGGGCGCCGACCTGGGCCTGCCCCAGCCGGCCAACGGCGACCTGACGCCGTGGACACAGCAGGGGGTTCTGCTGCTCAACAGGGCGCTCACCACCGCGCCGCGCAAACCGGCAGCGCACCGCGGCAAGGGCTGGGAAGAGGTCACCGAGCAGGCGATACGGGCACTGGCCGCACGTGGCAAGCCCCTGGTGTCCATCCTGTGGGGCCGCGACGCCCGCAATCTGCGTCCGCTGCTGGGGGACCTGCCCTCGGTGGAGTCCGCGCACCCCTCCCCCATGTCGGCGGACCGCGGCTTCTTCGGCTCGCGGCCCTTCAGCAGGGCGAACGACCTGCTGGTACGGCAGGGAGGACAACCGGTGGACTGGCGCCTGCCGTGACTGCCGAGGCCTGCCCCTGCGACGGCCCCGGAACCGGGGCGGGGACAGGGACCGGGGCCGGTCCGGGGCCGGCCCGGTGATCGGCTCCGACGGCAGCGGCGGGGGCCCGGGCCGCGACGACGACCGCGACGGCATCCTCGCGGTGGATTCGGGTGGTTCCGGTCTGCGGGTCGCCCTCGGGACCGCCGCGCGGGGCGCCCTGGCCCGGCGCTCGTCCCCGGTCCCCGTGCGCACCGGCGCGCGGGGCATCGACCCGGACCACCTGCTGGAACAACTGACCCCGCTGGTAAGGGCGTTGTCGGCCGAGACCGGCATCTCCCGGCCGGCCACGGCGGTCGTGGGCGCGGCGGGACTCGGCACGTTGGGCGACGCGCTGCGCGCAGGGCTCCCGGGCGCCCTGGCCCGGGAGTTCGGCGTCCGTACGACCGCGCTCGCCGCCGACGCCGTCACTGCCTACGTCGGTGCGCTCGGACCACGGCCGGGGGTGGTCGTGGCAGCCGGGACGGGCCTGATCGCCGTCGGCACGGACCTGACGGCATGGCGGCGGGCGGACGGCTGGGGTCATCTGCTGGGCGACTGCGGAAGCGGCGCCTGGATCGGGCGGGCCGGCCTGGAAGCGGCCCTGCGCGCGTACGACGGACGTCCCGGCGGGTCCGCCGCGCTGCTGGCCCGCGCCGAGGAGCGGTTCGGGCCGATGAGCGGGCTGCCCGGCCGGCTCTACCCACGCCCGGACCGGCCGGCCGTCCTCGCCGCCTTCGCACCGCAGGTGGCCGCCTGCGCCCGGGACGACCTGGTCGCGGGCGGCATCCTGCGCGCGGCGGCCCGGCACCTGGCCGAATCGGCCGAAGCCGTGTGCCCGGCCGGCGGCGAGCCCCGGCTCGCCCTCACCGGGGGTCTGTTCCGGCTGGGCGACCCTCTCCTCGTCCCCTTGGAGGAGGAACTGGCGCGACGGGTGCCGCATGCCCTGCGGGTGCCCCCCGAGGGCGGCCCGCTGGACGGCGCCCTGCGCATCGCCGCGGCACTGTCGACGGACACGCTCACACTGCCGGGTGAGGAGACGCTCCTGTCGGTGAAGAGGCTCAACTGATGCATCGCGCGTAGGGAATGTACGCCATAGCCCAAAAAGGGGGATTACTCCCTCCGAGGGCAAGTCGCCTGGAAAACACGCTGATCACTTCTGATCCGTACGTAACTCATCAGACAAAACCGGACGGATACCGCTCACGTGCACCCTCCCCGAACAGGGGAGCCCAGATAGCCAGTAACATGCGTCGCCATGAGCTCCCCCACTGGGCCCGCGTCCGGCCTGCCAGTACGAATGCCGCGGCCTCGCCAGCCCGGGCGGCACCGCCGACCCGAGCCGCTGGCGGCTCCCGAGGGCGCGCCCGCGCTCGTCCTCGCGGTGCCGGGCCCGCCGAGCGCCGCCATCCGCGGCCTCGCCGAGGAGATCGTGAGCATCGCCCGTTCCGAGCTTCCGGGCCTCGACGCACGCATCGGATACCTCGACGGGGACGACACCGGCTTCCCCACCCTCCAGTCCGTTCTCGTGCACGCCGCCGAGGAGCGCACGGCCCGCTTCGAGCAGGCCCGTGCCGCCGGTCTGGACGTCAAGGAGCCCGACGGCCCGGTCGCGGTCGTCGTGCCGCTGCTGGCCGGTCCCGACGGTGCGCTCCTTCGCCAGGTCCGCCAGGCCGTCATGGAGAGCCGGATCGCGTCCGAACTGACCGATGTGCTCGGACCGCACCCGCTGCTCGCGGAGGCCCTGCACGTGCGGCTGTCCGAGGCGGGTCTGGCCCGCGCCGACCGCGCCCGGCTGTTCACCGTGGCGACGGCCGCGGACGGCATCATCCTCGCCTCCGTGGGCGGCGAGGAGGCCGTGCAGGCCGCCGGGATCACCGGCATGCTGCTCGCCGCGCGCCTCGCCGTGCCGGTGATGGCTGCGGCTCTCGACCAGGAGGGTTCCATCGCCTCCGTGGCCGAGCAGTTGCGTTCCTCCGGCTCTCAGCAGCTGGCGCTGGCTCCTTACCTGATCGGTCCGGAGATCGACGCCACGCTGATCGAGGAGGCGGCCCGCGAAGCGGGTTGCGCCGCCGCCGAGGCGCTCGGCCCGTACCCGGCCATCGGCAAGCTCGCGCTGGCCAAGTACACGACCGCCCTCGGGATCGCCCCGCCGCAGCCGCAGGGCGCGCCGGTCCGCTGAACCGCCCGTCCGGACGCCGCACGAACGAAGGGCCCGCTCCGTAGGTGGAGCGGGCCCTTCGCGTTCCCTGCGGGCACCCCTCGGGGCGCCGCACGGGTACGAGCGGGCAGGAAGCCGTGCGCGCGGTGCCGACGCGGCCCCTGCCGACTCCGCTGGCCGGGGCCGCCATGGCAGCGACCGGCGTTCGGCGAACCCGCCGGGGGCCGGTACGGGCCCGGGGTGTCCCGGGCCACTTCCCATCTGGCCGGTACGGGTGCCGTACGCGAGCCGGTGCGCCTGCGGACGCTGGAAGCAACCCGGGCGAGGATGCCGTCCAGGCTGACCGGGACGGGCCCCAAACCTGCCCGGACTCTCCCCCCGCGCCACGAGTTCGACCGGGACGAGCACCGCACGCGGGCCCGAGCCGGTATGCCTGCGGACGCTGGAAGCAACCCAGGCGAGGATGCCGTCCAGGCTGACCGGGACGGGCCCCAAACCTGCCCGGACTCTCCCCCCGCGCCACGAGTTCGACCGGGACGAGCACCGCACGCGGGCCCGAGCCGGTATGCCTGCGGACGCTGGAAGCAACCCGGGCGAGGGTGCCGCCCGCCCGGACTCTCCCGCCGCGCCACGAGTTCGGCCGGGACGGGGGCCGTCGGACCCGGCTGTCGTGCAGCGCTTCAAGCCTGGCCGGGACGGGTGCGCGAGCCCGGCTGTCGTGCAGCGCTTCGCGCCGGTCGGGACGGGTGCCGTGCGGCCGGGTGGTCTGTGCCGTATCGGGCCGGCCGGGACGGGTGCCGTACAGGCCCGGACTGTCCTGGGGCGCTTCGAGCCGGCCGGGACGGGTGCCGTGCAGGGGCCGGGCCCGGGAGGTGGGTCAGGTGAGGACGACGCAGGAGGCGGCGGGGACCGGGATCGAGCCGGCCCGGCGGGGCAGGCCGGTGGCCGGGTCGAGCGCGAACCAGGTGACGTCGCCGGAGCGCTCGTTGGCGACGTACAGGAAACCGCCGGACTCGGCGAGGGCCCGCGGCCAGTGTCCGGCGCAGGGCACGGTGCCGACCAGCCGCAGCGCCTCCCCCTCGCCCTCCACGGCGAAGACGGAGAGCACGTCCTCGCCCCGGGTGGCGGTCCAGACGAACCGGCCGTCGGGCGAGACGGCCAGTCCCGAGGGGTAGGCGTCCCCGGCGGGGGCGCCGGGCAGCACCGCGGCCTCGGCCAGGGGCTTCAGCGAGCCGTCCGAGGCGTCCCACCGGCAGACGGTGACGGTCGGGGTGAGTTCGTTGACCACGTAGGCGTGCCGGCCGTCCGGATGGAAGGCCAGGTGGCGCGGGCCGGAGCCCGGGCGCAGTGCGTGCTCCCGGTGCAGGACGGGATTCCCGTCACGCAGGGCGCACACCCGGACGGAATCCGTCCCGAGGTCCACGCTGACCGCCCAGCGACCGCTCGGATCGGGCTGTACCTGGTGGGCGTGCGGGGCTTGCTGTCGCCGGGTGTGTGGACCCGAGCCGGTGTGTCTGAGGACGCCGGAGGCGACCCGGGCGAGGGTGCCGTCCGGGCGGACCGGGACGGCGGTGACGCTGCCGGAGCCGTAGTTGGCGGTGAGGACGTGTCCGTCGTACACGCTGAGGTGCGTGGGGCCGCTGCCGCCGACCGGCACGGGCGGCCCGGCCTGTTCCGGCGCGTCGCCGTTCACCCGGTAGGCGACCACCGCGCCGTCCACGGTCTCACTGACCGCGTACAGCGTGTCACCGCCGGCCGACAGGGCCAGGTAGGAGGGGTCGGGGACGCCGTTCACACTGGTGAGTGCGGTCAGCGCGCCACTGGCCGGGTCCACGGCGGCGGCCACGATACCGGGCCCTCCAGCCGCCGTGAACGAGCCGATGAACGCCCGCCGTCGCCTTCCGCCGAGGTCTGCCACCGCTGTCCCCTCCCGGGTCGCTGCTGACGCTGCTGCTCGGGGTGACGGTAGCAGTCGATCACCAGCGGTCTAGACCAGACGCGCTCACTCACGCTACGAGGGCGTCGGCGCGCCGTGCGAGGGCGCCGCAGCAACCCGCGAGGCCGACGAGCCGCCGCTGCGGAATCCGTGCCCGCTCAGGCTCCTGCCGGGACCCGTCCGGAGCCGCGCAGGGGCCCGGCGAGTTCGAGGAGTGCCCGCTCCAGGGCGTGCAGATGGGCCAGCACCGGCTCGGCCGTCGCGCCGAGGGGCACGGCCGTATCCGCCGGGCCCGGCCGTCCACCGGCCGCGGGCGCGGTGAGCGCCTCGACCGCTGCCTCCACCCGCCAGCAGGCGGCGACGAGCCGGGCGTCGTGCGAGGCCTCCGGGTCGGCGGCAACCGAGGCCAGCCCGCGCACCTCACGGGCGCAGTCGTCGAGCAGCGCCAGCACCCGCCGGGCGCGGCCCTTGCGCGCCCGCAGGGGGCTGAGCGGATGCACCAGCGGTGCCAGGGACATCCGCACCCGGGCGAGGATCTGTTCCAGTTCGACCAGCCGCCGGGCCGGGTCCGCCGTCGCGGAACCCGCGAGCCGGGCGGCCGCCTCCTCGGTGCACAGGTGGACGCAGCGCAGTGCGCGCTCCACCCAGGCGTCGGTGACGGAGTGCGTGGTGACCGGGAGCACCAGCAGGACGGCGAGCACGGCCGCCAGCGCCCCCACGGCCGTCTCGGTGACGCGCAGGGCGAGCAGGGCCGGGTCGAGCAGGCCGAGCAGCCCGTACAGCGCGCTCGCCATGACGGTGACGGAGAGCATCATCCAGGTGTACGACACGGCGGCCGAGTAGAAGATCCCGAAGACGCCGACCGCGACGACGACGGCGGTCGCCACCGGCTGGCCGTGCAGGGGCACGGCCACGACCAGGCCGAGCACGATCCCGAGCACGGTGCCGAGGAAACGCCGGAACCCGCGCACCAGGGTCTCGCCGCGGGAGGTGGTGTTGACGAACACCCACCAGGTGGCGCCCACGGCCCAGTACCACCGCTGGTCCGACAGCGCCTGTCCGACGAAGAGGGCGATCCCGGCGCCCACCGTCGCCTGGGCCGCCTGGCGCGTCGTGATCCGGGCCAGCCCCGTCCCGCCGGGCGGCGGCGCGACGGCGGGCGGCACCGGCAAGCGCCGTTCGTAGGGCCACACCCCGAACCGCACCGCGGACGACCCTGCGACCGACAGCAGGACGGCCGTGCCCAGCTCGGGCAGCTGACCGGGGACGGTGTGCAGGAACTGGGCGGCGAAGAAGGTCATGAACGCGAACACCCCGAGCGAGTGCCCGCGCGGCCCCCAGCGCCGGGCGTACACCCCCGCGCCCACGACGGCGAGGAACACCGCGTCACGGGCCACGGGCAGGTCATGCAGGACGGCCGCGAGGGCGAGCACCGGCAGCCCGACGACCGGGAGCAGGGCGGTCGTCACGGCCCTGGCGCGCCCCGTGGTGTCCGTGACCGTGAACAGCGCGAGCAGCGCGGCCAGGCCACCGGTGACGGCCGCCACCAGCGAGTGCCCGGCGAGGCCGCACAGCGTGACGGCCAGCCCGATGCCGAGTACGGCCCGGGAGGCGAACCGCAGTCGCACCCGCCCGGGATCCGGTGCCACGAACGCCCTCTTCAGCAAGTCGCCCCGCCCCTTCCCCACCCTGAACGCCCCACCCGCGCGGTGGGCACATGAGAAAGGCGCCGCGGGGGTCCGCAGCGCCATCGACCCGGCCATTTGAGCATCCGGAGGACTGGTGGTTCAACCGGCTTCCGGAATACTGAGCCAATGGATCAGTCGGAAGCGGGATCACTCCGCCATCAGCCTGCCATCGGCCCACTTCCTTCTGCGGCTCCCCCACCGCCGGTGGCCCGGTCCGCGTCCCTCGGGCTGGGCCATTGGTACAGTCGGCGCCGATCACGACTGTGCGAGGAGGCCTCCGGATGGCCGTCGACGAGCTGGACACCCGCATCCTGCGTCTGCTGCTCGAGCAGCCGCGTACGAGTGTGCGGGAGTACGCCCGGCTCCTCGGTGTCGCGCGCGGCACCCTTCAGGCCCGCCTCGACCGGCTGGAGCGGGACGGCGTGATCACCGGCATGGCGCCGTCGCTCTCGCCGGCCGCACTGGGCCACCCGGTGCTCGCGTTCGTGCACATCGAGGTCACACAGGGGCACCTCGACGATGTGGGCGACGCGCTGGCCGCCGTACCGGAGATCGTGGAGGCGTTCTCCATCACGGGCGGCGGCGACCTCATCACCCGGGTCGTGGCCCGCGACAACGCGCACCTGGAAGACGTGATCCAGAAGCTGATCAGCCTGCCCGGCGTGGTCCGCACCCGCACCGAGGTCGCCCTGCGCGAGCGGGTGCCGCACCGGCTGCTGCCGTTGGTGGAGTCGATCGGGCGGGCCGTCGGCAGGTAGTCGCGGCCCCGCAACTTTCCGTCCCGTCAGGACCGTTGACGCTCCCTCGCCACCCCTTTAACGTCTGCTCGACCATCCGCACACTGTTCGCGATACCGAACGAGACCGTGTGATCATCTGTGGACCGGAGGAGCAGCACCCATGGCACCGCCCCTCACCCGACGGACCCTTCTCCAGAGCGCGATACTCGCCGCGGCCGTTCCGGCGATCCCCGCCACGGCCGCGACCGGGGCCTCGGCGGCCGCGCTGCCGCCCCCGGCCGCCTGGTCCCTCCTGCCCTTCGGCCTCGAGCAGGTCGCGCTCGGCCCCGGAGTCTTCGCCGCCAAGCGCAAGCTGATGCTCGACCACGCCCGCGGCTACGACGTGAACCGGCTGCTCCAGGTCTTCCGCGCCAACGCCGGCCTCTCCACGCTCGGCGCGGTCGCCCCCGGCGGCTGGGAGGGCCTGGACGGCGAGGCCAACGGCAACCTGCGCGGCCACTACACCGGCCACTTCCTGACGATGCTCTCCCAGGCGTACGCGAGCACCGGCGAGCAGGTGTTCGCCGACCGGATCGCCACGGCGGTCGGCGCGCTCACCGAGGTGCGCGAGGCCCTGCGCCACGACCCCTCCGTGCTGAACACCGACGGGAGGTCCGGTCCGGCCGTGGAGAACGTCCGCGGCTCCTACCGGTACGTCGACCTGCCCTCCGGCGTCCTCGGCGGCGCCACGCAGATCACCCTCGCCGCCTGGGTGAAACCCACCCACGACGCCGGCTGGACCCGGATCTTCGACTTCGGCAACGACACGACCCGGTATCTGTACCTGGCCGCCCGCAACGCGAGCGGGGTGCCCCGGTTCGCCATCACCACCGGCGGGGCGGGCCGCGAGCAGGGGCTCGACGGCACGGCGGTGCTGCCGCTGAACCAGTGGAGCCACCTCGCCGTGACGCTCACCGGGAGCACCGGAACCCTGTATGTCGACGGCACGCCCGTCGCCCGCAACACCGCCATGTCCCTCACTCCGGCCGCCCTGGGCGCCCTCACCGGCCACTGGCTCGGCCGGTCCCACTACACGTCGGACCCCGTCTTCGCGGGTGCCTTCGGCGGCTTCGACGTCTGGTCCCGTGCGCTGACCGCCGAGCAGGTCGCCGCCCTTCAGAGCGGACCGGCGGGCGGCGACCTCGCCTCGTACGCCTTCGACGAGACGTCCGGCGGCTCCTTCGCGGACGCCTCGGGACGCGGCCTGACCGCCACCCTGCGCCGCACCTGGGGCGGGCCGAGCCATCCGGGGTTCCTCGCGGCCTACCCGGAGACCCAGTTCATCCAGCTGGAGTCGATGACCGGCAGCGACTACACGAAGGTGTGGGCGCCCTACTACACCGCCCACAAGATCCTCAGGGGTCTGCTGGACGCCCACCTCGCCACCGGCGACGACCGCGCGCTCGACCTGGCGTCCGGGATGTGCGACTGGATGTACTCCCGGCTGTCGAAGCTGCCCGCGGCGACGCTCCAGCGCATGTGGGGCATCTTCTCCAGCGGCGAGTTCGGCGGCATCGTCGAGGCGATCTGCGATCTGCACGCCCTGTCCGGCAAGGCCGAACACCTCGCGCTGGCCCGGCTGTTCGACCTCGACAAGCTCATCGACGCCTGCGCGGCCGACACCGACACGCTCGACGGACTGCACGCCAACCAGCACATCCCGATCTTCACCGGGCTGGTGCGGCTGTACGACGCCACCGGCGAGACGCGCTACCTCACCGCCGCGAAGAACTTCTGGCGCATGGTCGTACCGCACCGTATGTACGGCATCGGCGGAACCAGCACGGGTGAGTTCTGGAAGGCGCGGGACGTGGTCGCGGGGACGATCGGCGCGACCACGGCCGAGACGTGCTGCGCGTACAACCTGCTGAAGCTGAGCCGCACGCTCTTCTTCCACGAGCAGGATCCCGCCTACATGGACTACTACGAGCGGGCCCTGTACAACCAGGTCCTCGGTTCCCGGCAGGACACCGCGGGCGCGGAGAAGCCGCTGGTCACGTACTTCATCGGGCTTGAGCCGGGGCACGTGCGCGACTACACGCCCAAGCAGGGCACGACGTGCTGCGAGGGCACCGGGATGGAGAGCGCCACCAAGTACCAGGACTCCGTGTACTTCCGGGCGGCCGACGGTGGCGCGCTGTACGTCAACCTCTACAGCCCGTCCACGCTCACCTGGGCCGACAAGGGGATCACTCTCACGCAGAGCACCGACTTCCCGCGGGAGCAGGGCAGCACCCTCACGGTCCGGGGCCGCAGGGCCGCGTTCGCGCTGCGGCTGCGCGTGCCGTCCTGGGCGACGGCCGGTTTCCAGGTGACGGTCAACGGGCGCAGGGCCGACGGGGCGCCGACGCCGGGGAGTTACTTCACGGTGTCGCGGACCTGGCGCGACGGGGACGTCGTCCGGGTGGCGATGCCGTTCCGGCTCCGGGCGGAGAAGACGCCGGACGAGCCGGCCCTTCAGACCCTGTTCCACGGCCCGGTCAACCTCGTCGCCCGCAACTCCGCGACCGCGTACCTGGAGTTCGGCCTCTACCGCAACGCGGCCCTGAGCGGTGACCTGCTGCCCTCCCTCACGCCGGTGAGCGGGAAACCGCTGCACTACACCCTCGACGGGACCGAGTTCGCCCCCTTCTTCGAGGGCACCGAGGACCCGACGCACGCCTACGTACGCCGGGCCGAGCCCCGGATCGTCTTCGGGAACACCGACTCCGGCGTGGCCAACCCGGCGAAGGCAGGCGGCACCACGCTGCTCGACGAGGTGTGGGCGGGGGCTCCGTTCACCGGGAAGCCGGCCCTGGTGGCGCGGGTGCGGACGGTGGTGGACGCGTGGGTGGCCGCCGGTCTGCTCGGCGCGGCCGACGGGGCGAAGGTGGTGAGCACCGCCGACGGGGCGACGTACGTGCCCTGACCGCGGGGGACGCGTCAGGACCGGCGGCGGGGCTTGCCGCCGCCGGTCCCGCGCCGGCCGCCGCCCTTCGCACCCGCGCCCTTCGCACTTCCACTGCGGCCGCGGCCACCCGCGCCGCCCGTCGTTCCCTTGCGGGGCGTGCCGCCGGACTGCGGCGTGCGCCGCTCGCCCTTGCGCTCCTGCGCCGGGGCCTGCTGGGTGCGGCCCCGGGTGCTGTTCACGGTGCGGCCCCGGACGATGCCGATGAAGTCCTCGACCAGCTCGGTGGTCGCCTCCTCGGGCCAGGAGAGGGCGACGTCCGACCGGGGGGCGTCGACGACGGTGCGATACGTCAGGTCCTTGCGGTGGTGGAGGCGGGCCAGGGACTGCGGCACCACCAGGACGCCGATGTTCGCCGCGACCAGCTCGACCGCGTCCTCGGTGGTCGCCGGGCGCTCGAAGGCGGCCTCGCCGGGCGGCCGCTCCCAGCCGAGCACGTCGTCGAGGGGGTGCAGGACCACCTCGTCGGCGAGGTCTTCGAGGGTGACCTCCTCGGCCGCCGTGAGCACATGGTCCCTGGGCACCACGACGACGGTCGTCTCCGTGTAGAGGGGGATCGCGCTGAACACCGTACGGTCCACCGGGAGCCGCACGAAGGCCGCGTCGGCCGCCCCGTCGCGCAGGACCTCGAACGCTTCGGCGAGGGTCACCTGGAGGAGGGTGAGGGGCGTGTCAGGCAGACGCTCGTGCCAGATCCGCACCCACTTGGCGGGCGTCACTCCGGGGACGTACGCGAGCCGGAACGAGGGGGAGTCCGCCGAGTCGGTCATCCCGCCAGGTTACCGGCTGTGGTCGGAGGTCTCCGCCGCGGCCGATACCCTGGACGGCATGAAGTCGCAGCAGAGCACCCAGACGATGAAGCCCGCCACCGCGGCGAAGAAGCTGGGTGTGCACCTCCCCGCCACGCCCGCCGAGTTCCAGGAGGGCGTCGTCTCGCGTACCGAGCTGACCGAGCTCCAGTCGAACCCGCCCGCCTGGCTGGTCGAGCTGCGCGAGTCCGGCCCGCACCCCCGTCCGGTGGTCGCCGCCAAGCTGGGCGTCTCCATCGCGGGCCTGGCCCGCGGCGGAGTGACCGAGGCGCTCACCACGGAGCAGATCGAGGCCCTCAAGGACGCCAGGCCCGAGTGGCTGGAGAAGGAGCGCGCCACGCAGGCCGAGGTCCGCAAGGAGACCGTCCGCATCAAGAAGCGCAACGCGGAGCGCGCCGAGTCCTGACACCCGTCGGCATCGGCTCGGCCGCCCGGCAGCCGTCCGCGTCGACGCTCTCGGCGGCCGGCCGACCGGTCTGCCGGTCCGCGCTGCCGCCCCGGCCCGAACCACCCCGGGGCGTGGCCCCGGCCGCACGCTACGCAGGAGACCCTCGGCACCGAGGACCCGCTGACGGTGCCCGCCACCGGCCGCCACGGTCGGGGCGGCCCCCGGGCCGACCGGTGCCCGCGTCCCCGTGCCGCCTGCCCGCCGGTGCGCGGCGCCGAGCCCGCCGCCGTCCGTCCGGTGCCCCGGCGCGACGCCCCCGTCCCGCCGCGCACACCGTGGCCGAGGCGCTGACCAGGCGGTACCGCACTGCGGGAATCCCCGGAGTCGCCCGGAACCCGTCGGTCTGACTACGATCTGGACAGGTTCACCGACGTGGGTGTTTCGAGGTCGCTGGGGGTTGGGATGGTCGCTGGTCGTGTGGTGCGCTTCGACAGTCAGCGGGGCTACGGGTTCATCGCGCCCGACGACGGCGGTGAGGACGTCTTCCTGCACGTCAACGACATGCTGATGCCCGAGTCGCAGGTGCGCAGGGGCATCGTGGTGGAGTTCGAGATCGAGGACGGCGAGCGCGGTCCGAAGGCGTCCGGGGTACGGCTCGCGCGCGGCGCGGACGGCAAGCCCCTCGCCGCCGACGACGACGTCCTGTGTGACGTGCTCAGCACCGAGGAGTTCACCCGGGACGTCACCGAGGCACTGCTGACGGCGGCGCCCTCGCTGACCGGTGAGCAGATCGTCCAGGTGCGCGCCGGGCTCGCGCAGTTCGCGAAGAACCACGGCTGGGTCGAGGGCTGACGCGACCGTCCGGCCGGGGCCGCGGGGTGTCCCCGGCGTGACCCGGAACAGGGCGCCGGCCCGCGCCCTCGTCATGCCGCGACCGGACGCGGCCGACCCTCCCGGAATGCCGGAACGGGCCGTCGAAGTGCGCTTACGTCCCGCCCGGCCCCACGGCACCGCTCGTCCCGCCCTCGTCCTGATCCCGTTGTCAGTGGCCTGATCTACAGTTCCCGTCACTTGATCACTGCGGGTGCGGGAGGCACACATGGGGTGGGTGTCGGCCGGCGACTACGAAGTCGCCCTCGATGACGGCAAGGTGGTGTGCCGCAACGCGGCCGGGCGGCGGTTGAAGTCCGTGCCGCCCAAGATCGCGGACGAGCCGGCCGTGGTGGGCCTGCGTCAGCTCACCGAGTGGCTGGAACGGCACGACCGGCAGTGCCTGGCCGACGTGGAGCGGTGGATGGTGCGCTCGCTGCCGGTGCCGTTCACGGTCGTCGCGCAGGTATGGCCCGACCCCGCCTGGCAGGCCGCCCTGCGCGACCTGGTCGTCACCGGGGCCGACGGCGAGGTGGCCGGATTCCTGCGGGACGCCGACCCCGAGCGCGGCCTCGGTCTGGTCGACCTCGACGGCGACACCGTCCGCATCACGCCCGACCTCGTCCGCCTCCCGCACCCCGTGCTCCTCGACGACCTGGAGGAGCTGCGGGAGTTCGCCGTCGAACTCGGCGTCGAGCAGCGTGCCCAGCAGTTGTTCCGCGAGGTGTGGCGGCGTCCCGCGGCCCTCGACGCGGAGAGCACCTCGGTCGAGGACTACGCGGGCGGCGCGTTCAAGGAGCAGCGGTTCCTGCACGGCCGGGTCACCCAGCTCGGCTACCGCGTGCGCGGCGGTCACGCCGTCGTCTCCGTCCTCGAGGACGACCGCACCGTCGAGGCCCGGGTATGGGTCGGCGACTACGAGGGCTACCAGGAGGCGGAGACCGGCCCGCTGGTGTTCACCGACTCCTCTGGCCGGGTGCTGAAGCTCGGCCGGATCGGGCCGGTGGCCTGGTCCGAGGGCATGCGCATGGCGGCCGCGCTGTACGCCGGGCGCGACATCGAGGACGAGGAGCGGGCGGCATGACGACCTACGACGAGACCACCGCGGCCGCACTGCTCGACGCCGGCGCCGTCCTGCCACCGGGCAGCACGACCCGCGAGGACGCCGACACCCTCACCGTGCGCAGGTACTCGCACCCGGCGCTCGACGGCCGGCGGATCGTGCGGCTCGTGCCGGGCACCCTGGGCGAGGCCGAGGACCTGGCGCTGGACTTCCTGGGGCTGGCCCGGGACCCGGAGACCCCGGAGGTCGGCCAGGTGCGCCGGGAGACGCTCGGCTTCCCCGCCTGGGCCCTGGTCAACGACCCGGCCAACGGGCACCACGCGCTGGCCCTGGTCAAGGACGTCGAGCGGCTCGCGCGGCAGGCCAAGTCCCGCCCCGGCACCGCCAAGGACGGCTTCGAGGAGCTCGGCACCCGGCTCGGCCGGGCCGTGCCGCACTTCCTGCCCACCTTCTACGAGCAGGCCGCCCGCGTCTTCCTCCAGCACGAGAACACGACGTACGCCTCCGCCTTTTTCGGCAAGGCCCGCGAGGCCGAGCGGGTGCACGCGCTGAAGGTGGACGAGGAGCGGCAGCGGGCCGTGTTCCTGGAGTTCGCCTTCGCCGGGGCCCTCACGGTCAAGGCGCTCAAGGAGCACGTCAAGGCCCTCGCGGCGCGCCTCGACCCGGCCGGGGCCTGGGACCAGTTCCGGCAGCTGACGGTGGAGCGCTGCGCGGCCGGGATGCCGCCCTACGCGTCCCTGCCGCAGGACGCGCGCGCCCTGATCAAGGCCGCCGGCCTCGACCGGGTCGCCGAGGAGTGCGGCCTGGTCGCCGACCTGCTCTCCTCGCCCGCCGCGGTCCGCGCCCCCGCGTCCTTCTGGAACGCCTACCGTTCGACGCTCGCGATCCTCGCCGAGCGGCAGCCCCCGGTGCGGGAACGGCTGCTGGAGATCATGCCGGCCGGCCTCGGGCGGTCCGTCGAGGACGACGAGTTCTGGCTCGCGCTGCTCGTGGAGTGCGAAGCGGATCTGCTCCTCACGGGTGAGACGGCGTCCGACGTGGACCCGGCGGACTGGCTCGGCCGGTGGGCCCAGCACCGCAAGCACGGCGGCAACGTCAGTGGCCGTTCCCCGGCGACCCTCGCCCTCGTGGAACGGATGGCGCCCCGGCTGCGTGACCAGGGGCGTCCCGTCGACCTGTGCTCGGGCCGTTGGCACGCCGGCGCGGATCCCGACCTGCTCGACCTGTGCGCGGCCGAGGGCGTTCCGCTGAAGCTGCCCGCCCCCGACCAGGTGGTGTACCTGTCCCTGGACCGCTGGTTGCGCGAGACCCTCCCCGGCCGGCGCGACCTGAGCGCCGCCGCGGCGGACCCACGGCTGCGACGGCTGCTGTACACCGACATCGGCACCGTCAGCGGCGGCTACCGCCCCGATCCCGAGGCACTGGAGGGCCTGGCCGCCCACCCGGTGCTCGGCGACGTGTTGCGCGAATGGCTGGACGACGCGGCCGGGGAGCTGACCTCCGCGGTCGGTCTGCCCGCCGCGCGGGCGGCGCTGGAACGGCTGCGCCCCCTGCGCGCGGTGGCCGCCCGCGTGAGCCCCGCGGCCGTCGCCGCGGTCGCCGCACACGAGGTCGCGCCGCTGCTCGGGCACACCCTGCGCGCGGGTCTCCTGGACGAGCTGGGCTGGCCCGCCTTGGAGGAGGCGCTGCGCCGGCTCGACGCCGAGACCAGGCGCGACCGCGACGACACCCTGAGCGTCAGCGAGGCCTGGCCCGCTCTGATCCTGGCCCGCGCGCACAAGGTGGTCGTCGTCGGACCCGACGAGATCCTGCTGGAGCACGATCTGCGGCTCCCCGTCGAGCTGGACCGCTGGCAGCGCCCGCGCTACCGCTACACCGACGGCGAACTCCTCGTCATGTGGCGGCAGAACGGCAAGCAGGTCGGCTACTGGTCGGCCCGCCCGGCCGACGTGTTCCCCCTCGGCGGCGAGCAGATCCCGCAGTGGTACGGGGGCAACGACGCGGGTGAGCCCTCGATCCCGCTGCCCGCGGGCGGTCGCGCCACCGGTGGCCGCACGCTGCACGCCGGTGACACCGTCCTGCCGCCGAGCCGCCGCATTCTCGGCGACGGCACCTCGTACTGGCGCCAGGGCAGGCAGGGCCGACAGCAGGTCTGGCTCGAGTACGACCCGGTCACCGGCACCCACGGGCGGGCCTCCCTGCCCGCGTTCCTGACGTCCGGCATCCGCGAGGACGCGCCCCTTTCGCTCCACCACTGCGAGGTCCTGCCCCTCCAACCCGGCCTGGAGCAGAGCCCGTTCGGGACGGACGGCACCGTGCTCGGCCGCTGGGTGCGCACCGAGGGCGAGGGCGGCGAGGCCCGTACGGTCGCCGGTACGCCGGACGGCCGGACCGTCACCCTGCCGTGGGCCGACGGCCGGGCGCCCGGCGTCCTGCTCGGCGCACTGCGGCTGCCCGGCGGGGCCGAGCCCGTCGCCGTGGCCCTGCACCGGCAGATCGCCCTGTACGCGGGCGACGACACGTCCTCCGCCGGTGAGCTGGGCCGGGTGACACCGATGGAGCGCGGCGGCGAGTTCGCGGCCGGCACCCGGTTCGTCCCGCCGGTCGACTTCTGGCACGCCCTGCGCCCACGCGACGAGCGCGCGTCGGCGGTGCTGCGCGCACTGACCGACGAGCAGGCGGCCGAGGTGCTGCGGGCCGCGGCCGAGGCGCTGGCCCGACGGCAGGCGAAGCTGGCGGCCGCCAAGGTGGTCGACGGGACCTCGGAGAGCTCTGCCGTCGTGCCGCCCGCCGACGAGGCCGTCCGGGAGGTCGTCTCCCGCGTCCTGCCCTCGCTCGGCGACGGCGGCCTCGTCACGGGTGTCGCCGCGCTGGTGCGTGCGGTGCTGCGGCTCCGGGAGTCGGCCGCCGCGTTCGTGACACCGCCGGAGGAGCGGCCCAAGGCGGAGCGGCGGCGCGTCGACGGCATGTTCGCCGACCTCAGCCCCGAGTACGGCGACGACGCGACGCTGCGCGAGGCCACCACCGGCCTCGTCGAGGTGCACGGCTGGTGGGGCAGCGAGGTCCGCTGGGGCGCGCTGCGGCAGATCCGCGCCGTGAACCACGTGCTGTCCGGGAAGCCCGCCGACGGGAAGGCGCTGGCCGAGGCCGTCCGCTCCACCGGGACGTCCGAGGGGTGGCGCAGCGACGAGTTCACCCTGCCCGGCATCGGTCTGGTGTGGACGCCCGTGCTGGACGTGCTGCGCCCGCTCGCGTACCGCGCCGCCTCCGCCACGGTGACCGAGGCGCACCGCGAGGCGCTGCTGCTGCTGTTCGAGGCGATCGCCGACGGGCCGCTGGCCGCTCCCCGGGGGGCCCTGCGCGAGGTGGTGCTGAGCGAACCGCACGACAAGCAGGAACGCGTCGGCCAGGTGCTGCGCCGGGACGGCCGGACCGTCGTCGTCCTCGGCTGCCAGAACGTGGACCGGCAGGCGGGGCGGGTGCACTGGCTCGCCCTGGATCACGATCCGGCCGGCACGTTCGGCGCCATCGCCCACTTCACACTGGAGCGGGAGACAGCGCGTCCGGCGCCGTTCCCCACCGACGCGCTGGCCGCCGTCACCGCGCTCGTCCGGGACAAGGGGCCGGCGCCCTGGCAGCCGGAGGCGACCGACGCCCTCGCCGCCGCGACCCACGGCGCGCTGGGCCCGCTCCAGGCGGCTCTGCTGCTCGCGGGAAAGCCGAAACAGCTCACCGCCGAGGTGATCGCCGCGACCGGCCTCAAGCCGCGCCAGAAGGCACTGGGCGACGTTCTGCTGTCCTCGGTCGGGAGCGACGACCGGGCGGCCCTCGTCGGCGCCCTGCTGCCCGGCAACCCAGGTGATCTGTGGACGACCGGGCCGGACACGCAGGCCGCGGGCCGGGTGTGGGCCGAACGGCTCGGCAAGGTCGTACGGCTGCCCGAGGATCTCGCCGGGGAGCTCTCCCTCGCCGGCACGCCCACCGGCTCCGCCGAGCAGGTCCTGAACCCGCAGCTGACCCCGTGGATCGGCCGCACCACGGTCCAGCGGCCGGACAAGGACGGCAACCTGGTCGCGGAGGACCCGTCGGCGCTGCCCGGCCGGCACCACCTGACCGGTGCCGTGACCGCCCTCGCCGGGCTCGCCTACGCCCTGCCGTACGGACACCCGCTGCGAGCCCTTCTGCCGGAAGGCCTCGCCGCGCTGCGCCGCCGCCTCACCGACCCGGGCCTGTTGCTCGACCTGGACGTCGCATGGACGGAGAAGGGTTCCCCGACCGCCGTCGAACTGCGCAAGGCGTACGGGCTGCCCGCCGCCGGGGGCGCCGACGCGGACGGCCTGACCCACGTGGGCGAGGCTCTCGTGCTGCGCCCCTGGTACGGCGACCAGGAGACCGTCCTGGTCCGGCCGGGCGCACTGGGTTCTCCCGACGACCCTGTGTTCGGGCTGGTGGAGGGGCTGGTCGGCCCGGGACGGAGCGAGGGCATGTGGGCCCTGCGTACCGTCCTCGGCGGGGATCTGGCCCGTGCGCTCGCGGCCGGGGGCGACCCCGGAGAACCCGCGGGACACGCCCAGGACCCGGCCTTCAGCGTGCCGGAACTGGTCGCCGAGGTCGCCGCACACCACGCGCTGGGCGAGGACGCGGCGGCGCTCTACCTCCAGCTGCTGGCCCTGCCGGACCCCACGGACCGCAACTGCGCGCGGTGGACCGGCTGGAAGCCCGCCCGGACGAAGAAGGCACGCGTCGAACTCGCGGCGAGCGGCCTGGTCGTCGAGGCCAAGAGAGCGCGCGCCGGGCGCACACTCTTCCTCCCCTGCGGCTGGCTCGACCTGAGGTCCCCCGCGCTGCCGGTGGAGATCTGGAAGGAGGGCCTGTACCCGGTGCGCGCCTACGCGGGGGTGGTGCCGCTGGCGCCGGTGCCCGAACTGTTCGAACGCGCCTGGGCCCGCGTCGTCTCCGGCGACGCCCCGGCCTACGAGCAGCTCACCACCCGCGCCACCCGCAAGGGACGCCGCCGATGACCACCCTCCCGCCCCACCTGGAAGAACACGCGCCGATGACCACCACCGCCCTCCCCCACGACTCCGCCGGCGCCGTCCGTCAGATCGTCCCGCCCGAGGACCGGTACGCCGGTGAGCTGGCCTTTCTGGCCGCGTACGACGACGGACCGCGCCCACCCGCCTGGCGTCTCACCCCGCGTGCCGTCGTCACGTTCGTCATGGGCAGCGACGGCCGCGCCCTGAAGCTGCCCGACGGGACGGAGGCGCCCGACGGGGTGCCCCGCCGCCTGGTGGTGGAGGGCAAGTTCGTCGGCGACCGGGCGCTGGTGGAGCGGTGTGTGGTCACGCTCGCCGGTGAGCGGGGGCTGCTGCTCGTCGGCGAGCCCGGTACCGCCAAGTCGATGCTGTCCGAGCTGTTGTCCACCGCGGTGTGCGGCACCAGCGGACTGGTCGTGCAGGGCACCGCGGGGACGACGGAGGACCAGCTCAAGTACGGCTGGAACTACGCCCTGTTGCTGGCGCAGGGGCCGAGCCCGCAGGCGCTGGTGCCCTCACCGGTGCTGACCGCCATGTCGCGGGGGGCCATCGCCCGCGTCGAGGAGGTCACACGGTGCCTGCCCGAGGTGCAGGACTCGCTGGTCTCGCTGCTGTCGGAGCGGCGCATCGCCGTACCCGAACTGGCGGGTTCGGACGACGCGTTGGCGCATGCGGCGCCCGGCTTCAACCTCATCGCCACGGCGAACCTGCGGGACAGGGGCGTCTCGGAGATGTCGGCGGCCCTCAAGCGCCGCTTCAACTTCGAGACGGTCGGGCCGATTCCGGACCTCGACGCGGAGACCGCGCTGGTGCGCAGTCAGGCACGGGCCTCGGTGGAGCGGGTCGGCGCCTGCTTCCAGGTCGACGACGCCGTGCTGGAGGCGCTGGTCACCGCCTTCCGTGATCTGCGGGAGGGACGGTCGGCGGAAGGCTGGGAGGTGGAACGCCCGTCCACGGTGATGAGCACCGCGGAGGCCGTGTCCGTCGCGGGTGCGCTGGCGCTCGCGGCGGCCTACTTCCCGGGTGACCGTGATGTGCTGGGGCTGCTGCCGGGCCACCTGCTGGGTGTGGTCCGCAAGGACGACCCGGCCGACGCGGCCCGGCTGCGCGGCTACTGGGACGGGCCCGTCCGGCGCCGCGCCGAACAGGGCTCCGCCACCTGGCGCACCCTGTGGGACCTGCGCACGGTCCTGGAGGGCTGACGGCCGTGTCCCTCCACCCCACCCCCGCACTGGACGCACCGGACGCGGGCTCCTTGAGCTTCCCCGGCTCCCCGGACGCTCCCGGCACTGCGGGTGTCCCGGGCTCTGCCGACTCTGCCGGCTCTCCGCAGGAGGCCCTCGCGGCCCTCACCGACCCGGGCGCGCCCTACCTCGTCGGCGTGCGGCACCACGCGCCCTCGCTGGCCGCGGCCCTGCCCGCGCTGCTGGACGGGGCGAAGCCCGACGTGGTGCTCGTCGAGCTGCCGGCCGAGATGCAGGAATGGCTGCCCTGGCTCGGGCACGAGGAGACCCGGGCACCGGTCGCGCTCGCGGCCGCCCCGGGTGACGGCGGGGGTGGCGGAGGCCCGGCGTTCTATCCGTTCGCCGACTTCTCGCCCGAGCTGGCCGCCGTGCGCTGGGCCGCCCGGCACGGCGTCCCGGTGCTCGCCTGCGACCTGCCCCTCGCGGACCGGGCGTGGGACGAAGGACGCGGTGACACCGCGCAGGGCCGGTCTCCCGGGCTCACCGACGCACTGCGCGCCCGGCTCACGGGGCGCCCCGGGGACGACCTGTGGGACCGGCTCGTCGAAGCCACCGCCCCGGGCTCCCCGCCCGAGGCGGTGCGCCGGGCGGCGCTGCTGACGGGGTGGGCACTGCGCCGGGACGCGGCCGCCTCCGGCGGGGTGCCCGAGCTGGATCTGCGGCGTGAGCGGTGGATGCGGTCGCGGATCGCGCGGGCCACGGCCCGGGGCGAGCGGGCCGCCGTGATCGTCGGCGCCTTCCACGCACCGGCACTGACCGGCCCGTCCACCGCCTGGCACGACGCCCCCGCAGACCTCGAGGAACCCCCCGGAACCACGGTTGCGGCCGGTGACGGGCGGGCAGGGTCCGGTGGTTCGGCCGGAACCGGGCGGGATGACGGTCGGCCGGTCGGCGAGGACAGGACCGGAGCCACCGGTCCCACCGTCGACGAGCCGCACGACACCCCAGCCGTCGGCCGGCGGACCGGAGACCCCGGCCGCGGTGACGGCGGGCGGGCCGGAGACGGTGGTTCGGGCGGAGGTGCGCGAGGGGAGGGCGGCGTCCGGGGGCGCGCGGTGTGGACGACCTCGCTGATCCCGTACGCGTATGCCCTCCTCGACGAGCGTTCCGGCTACCCGGCCGGTATCCGGGACCCGGAGTGGCAGGACATGGTGCTGCGCGCGGCGGGCGATCCGGCGGCGCTGGAGGAGGCGTTGACCCGGGCGGCCGTGCGGGTGTGCGCGGCGTTGCGGGACCTGGGCCATCCGTCCGGGCCGGCGGACGCGCGCGAGATCACCCGGCTGGCCTCGGATCTGGCCCGGCTGCGCGGGCTGCCCGCCGCGGGCCGGGGCGAGCTGGTCGAGGCGGTGCAGACAGTCCTCGCACAGGGGGAGCCGTACGGGCGGGGCAGGGCCGTGGCGCGGGCGATGGAGCGGGTGCTGGTCGGCGCCCGCACCGGCCGGCCGGCGCCGGACGCACCGCGCAGTGGTCTCGTCCCGGCGGTCGAGGCGGAGATGGCGGGACTCGGTCTGCCCGGCCCGGAGAACGCCTCGGGCCCGGCCCGGGATCTGCGGCTCGACCCGTTGCGGTCGGACCTGGACCGGCGCCGTGAGCTGCTGCTGCGCCGGCTGACGGTGTGCGGGGTGCCGTACGGCGAGGCGCGGGAGGTCGTCGGCGCGGGCGGCGCCGAGGCTCTCACCTCGCGCTGGGAGGTGAGATGGACGCCGGCGACGGCGGCCGTGCTGACCGCGGCCGGCGTGCGCGGGGTCACCGCGGCGCAGGCCGCCGAGGGCGTGCTGCGCGAGCGTCGGCGCGCGGAGCGGGACGCGGGCGGCTCGACGGCCGCCCAGGTGCTTCAGGGGCTCGCGCAGGCCGCGGAGTGCGGCCTGCCCGTCCTGGTGGACGAGCGGCTCGACGACGTCGCCGAGGTGCTGCCCCTGGCCGGTACGCTGCCCGAACTCCTCGCCGGTCTGGCCCTGTCGGACCGCCTGCGGGCCGGTCATGTGCCGGGCCTCGGCGCCGCCCCGGACCGTACGGCACGGGCGGCCGCCGTGGCCGAGCTGCTCACCGCGGCGGCGGTGCGGCAGGTGGACGGTCTGACCGGTTCCGAGGATCCGGCCGACGCCCATGCCCTGCTCGAACTCGCCCACCGTGCCGATCTGCTGGGCGGTATCCGGCTCGCTGACGCGCTCGCCCGGCTGGCCGCCGACGGCTCCCCGCTGATGCGCGGTGCCGCCGGGGCCGTCCGGGTGCTGCTCGGCCAGGAGGACGCCCGGGCCTTCGGCGACAGGGTCGCGTCCTGGGTGGACGCGGCGGTCGACCCCGACTCCCGGTCGGCCCTGACGGCCCGGCTGAGCGGGCTGCTGACCGCCGCGGGTCCGCTGCTGGAAGCGGCGGCGCCCGCGCTGGATCCCCTGCTCGGCCGGATCTCGGAGCTGTCCGACCGGGGGTTCCTCGATCGGCTTCCCGCGCTGCGGGGCGGCTTCGAGACACTGAGTCCCGCGGCCCGCGACCGTCTCCTCGCGGCCGTGGAGGAACGCCTCGGCACCGAACGCGTCGCCGACACCGGCGGGTTCGACCCGGCCGCGCTCGCCGCCTGGGCCGGTGCGGACTTCGCTGCCCGCGCCACCCTGCGGTCGCTGAGGCTGCTGCCCGCGCCGCACGACGCCGAAAGGGCGCCCGCCGACGAGGGCCTCGCCACGGAGGCGGTGACCGGCGGTGCGGTGGCCGACGAGGCGCTGGCCGACGGGGCGGCGGCCGAGGGGGCCAGGGCCGACGGGTCGGTGACCGATGGGGCCGAGGCGAGCAGGGCGGTGGCCGAAGGGACGGGGGTCGACGGGCCTCCCCCTTGCGGCGAGGAACGTCTCCTCGCCCCCGCCGACCGCTGGCGGCTGCTCCTGGGGCGTCGTAGCGAACGGCTCCCCTTCTCGGCACGCGCGCTGGCGACCGCTCTGGACGAGCTGTACGGCAGCGGGCGCGGCGAGGGCAGTCGTGGGGATCTGACGGGTCCGGGGGCCGGAGGTGGCCGGGAGGCGCCGTATCCCGGCGTGCGGGAGTGGTCGCAGGAACTGGCCGCACTGTTCGGCCCGGGCATCCGGGAGGAGGTGCTGGCGGCGGCCGCCGCGTCGGGCCGCAAGGACGTGCTCACCGAGCTCGACGCGGACAGCGTGCGCCCCTCGGTCGATCTGCTGCGCACGGTGCTGCGGCACGCGGGCGGGCTGCCCGAGGCCCGGCTCGCGGCGCTGCGTCCGCTGGTGCGGCGGCTGGTGGAGGCGCTGACCCGGGAGCTGGCCACCCGGCTGCGCCCCGCGCTGCACGGCACGGTGCTGCCGCGTCCCAGCCGGCGGCCGGGCGGCGGCCTCGATCTCCCGCGCACTCTGCGCGCCAACCTGGCGACCGCACGGCGCGGCCCGGACGGCACGGTCCGGGTCGTCCCCGAGCACCCGGTGTTCCGTACCCGGGCGCGGCGGGCCGCCGACTGGCGGCTGATCCTCGTCACGGACGTGTCGGGGTCCATGGAGGCGTCCACGGTGTGGGCCGCGCTGACGGCCTCCGTGCTGGCCGGGGTGCCGACGCTGTCCACGCACTTCCTGGCCTTCTCCACAGAGGTCATCGACCTCACCGGCCAGGTCGAGGACCCGCTGTCGCTGCTGCTGGAGGTCAGCGTGGGCGGCGGTACGCACATCGCGGCGGGACTGCGGCACGCACGCGAACTGGTCACCGTCCCGTCGCGGACGCTGGTCGTGGTGGTCAGCGACTTCGAGGAGGGCTATCCGCTCGGCGGGTTGCTCGCCGAGGTGCGGGCGCTGGTCGGGGCGGGCTGCCACGTCCTGGGCTGCGCGAGCCTCGACGACACGGGCCGGCCGCGCTACTCCACGGGTGTCGCGGGGCAGCTCGTCGCTGCGGGCATGCCCGTCGCCGCTCTCAGTCCGCTCGAACTCGCCCGCTGGGTAGGGGAGAAGATCGCATGAGCCCGGACCTGTTGCCTCCGGTCGCCCCGTCCGTCACCGCCGAACTCGTCGAGGCGCTCTCGCCCCGGCTGCGCAAGCGGCTGGACGCGGGTGTCGCCAAGCTGACGGCCCGTCCGGTGGTCCGCGAGGGCGACACCGTACGGATCGCCGTGGATGACGACACCGACCTCGAACTGCACGCGCCCGGAGGCTCGGTGACCCGTGCGGACGCGATCCGTTGCGGTTGTCTGCTCGCTCCCGACTGTCTGCACCGCGCGGCCGCGGCCTCGGCCGCGCCGGTGGCCGACGACGCTCCCGACGCCCTGCCCGCACCCGCGCCCCGACCCGCACGGCAAGAGCGAACAGGCAAGGCGGGCAAGGCAGAAGAAGAAGTGGAGGGAGGGCCGGCGGGGTCGGCGACGCCGACTGGACGGGCGGGTCCGGCACGACCAGGGGACGCGGAAGGATGCCCGCCGCCTGGCGCCACCGAAGCCGCCGCACCGGCTCGACCCGTAGGCACCGAAGCCGCCACTGCGGCTCAACTCGTAGCCGCGGGGGCCGTGTTCGACGCGTCGGCCGCCGTGCTCGAGGCCGGTGCGGACGGAGCCGGCGCCGTGCACCAGGCGGCGCTTCTGCGCGCCGCGCACACCGCGCGCCTCGCCGGTCTCCCCCGGGTCGCCGCCTCCGCCGTCTCCGTGGTCAACGGGGTACGCGCGGCCCGTTCCGCAGATCCCGCCCACCGGCTGTCCGACCTGGTCGACGCCCTGCGCACGGTCCTCGGTATGGCGCACCGTCTGCCGTTCGCGACCGGCACCGATCTGGCCGGACTTCGCGGCACCGTGCGTCAGCCGTACACCCCGGACGGCTCGCTGCGGCTGTACGGCCTCTTCTCCGAGCCCGTCCTGACGACGACCGGGTACGCGGGCGCCGTCACCTGGACCGCCGACGCCGACGGCCGCCTCTACACGGTCTCCGACGTGGCCCCGGGCGGACCCGGCCGGGCGGTCGGCGCCGCCGACCGGGCCGTACGGATCGGCGACACCTCCCTGACCCACCGTGAGCTGTCGCGCGCGGGGCTCGCCGTCTCCGGCGCGACCGTGTCTCCGACCGGCCGGCTCGGCGCGGGGGCGGGTGTGCGGGCGGTACGCGCGTCGGGTGCCGACTGGAGCGCCGACCCGCTGAGCCGGCTGTGGGCGGCGCCGGTCGCGGAGCAGGTCGCGCGCGTCCTGAACGGCGGCCACGACCTGCTCTTCCTGCACGTCACCCTGGCGGGCACGGTCCGCGAGGCGACGGGCGAGCGCCTGCTGGCCGACTGCGACGGTCTCACCGTCCGGCTCGGCACGGCGCACGACGACCCCGCGCTCCCCTACCGCGACAACCTCCGTCTGCTGGCCGCCGCCGGCGGGCGCCGGCTGCGGGTCGTCGCGCGCCTCAGCCCGGGGCCGTTTCCCTGTGCCCTGCTGCTCGCCGCCGAACACCCCTCCCGGGCCGGTGCCCGGCTGGACCTGGGGCTGGACCGCCTCCAGCACGCGGACCTCCCCACGGCGCCGGCCGCGCCCGCCACCGCCGCTCCCCCGGCGGACGAGGCTCCGCTGCACCTTCTGAGCCGCCGCGTGCACCAGGCCGTGTCCGGGGGCCGCCCGGTGCTGGGGTTCCCGGACAGCGGGGCGGGTGACGGCGGGCGGCTGCGGAGCGTCGGTCTCGCCACCGCGGCCGACCTGCTCGACGAACTGCGGGCAGCGGCGGCGGACCGCTCCCGCGACGCCTTCGGCCGGCTGCTCCCCGCGGACACGGGCCGCTTCGCACGCGCCTGGCTGGCCGCCGCCGTCTACACCGGCGCGGTCGACCGGGCACTGTGCGCGGCGGCCTGGGGAACGACCGCGGAGGTGGCGGGGCAGGCGGAGAGCACGGTGGAGCGGGAAGCGGCGGGGCAAGCCGAAGCGGTGCCCACTTCTCCGTGAGACCCGGCCCTTTAGGACAGGATCTGACCTCTATCGCTCCTAACGTGGTACTCGACAGCGGAACAGTACTCACGGAAGCAGGCGACGATGAGCAAGCCCACCACCCTCGACGAGACCGCAGCAGTACCCGCCGTCGGCGGCGAGCGTGCCGATCTGCTGGAGGCGCTCGCCAAGCAGCGGCACTTCCTGCGCTTCACCACCCGCGACCTCACCGACGAGCAGGCCGGGCTGCGGACGACCGCGGGCGAGCTGTGTCTCGGCGGCCTGATCAAGCACGTGTCCGCGGTGGAGCGGAACTGGGCGGCGTTCATCGTGGACGGTCCGTCGGCGATGGGCGACTTCGACAACATGACGGAGGAGGACTGGGCGCGCCGGGCCGACGAGTTCCGGATGCTGCCCGGTGAGACGCTGGCGGGGGTGCTGAAGCAGTACGACGAGGTGGCGAGCCGTACGGACGAACTGGTCGTGTCCCTGCCCGATCTGGACCTGGCGCACCCGCTGCCCTCGGCCCCGTGGTTCGAGCAGGGTATGCAGTGGTCGGCCCGCCGGGTCCTGCTGCACATCGTCGCCGAGACGGCCCAGCACGCCGGTCACGCCGACATCCTCCGCGAGTCCCTGGACGGCGCGAAGAGCATGGGCTGACCGCCCCGAGCGGCCGGGGCGCGCACCGTTTCGACGGACACCGGCGTGCCCACGGCCGCCGCGCACGGTGTCACCAAGGCGTCCGGCGGGGGTGGGAAGGACGCGTCGCGGGACGGCGGCTATGTTGTCGAGGACGGTGCGGTGCGGGAACAGTCGCACGTGCTCCCGCACCGGGCGCTCCGCACGTTCGTGCCCCGGCCGGACTACGACCGCCCTGCGCGGGTGGGCGTGGCGGGCGGTGAGCCGCCCCGTCCGGGGTGCGACGACACGCGGAGCACCCTGCACACCGGGTGACGGAAGCGGCCGTCCCGGAAGGCGAGGAGCGTCATGACCGAGGTCGACGTGCACCAGCATCTGTGGACACCGTCGCTGGTGGCGGCCCTGCGGTCGCGTCGTGAGCCGCCGTACCTGGACGGCTGGACGCTCTTCCTGGACGGTGAGCCGCCCTACGAGGTTCCGCTCGCCGACCACGACGTGGCCCGGCGCACGGAACTCGCCGCGGCCGACGGGCTTGGCCGGGCGCTCGTGTCGCTGTCCGCCCCGATCGGGGTGGAATGGCTGCCCGCGGCCGAGGCGCGGCCCCTGCTCGACGCCTACCACGAGGGGGCGGCCGCACTTCCCGAGCCGTTCGGCGCCTGGGCCGCCGCCTGTGTGCGGGAGATCGACGCAGGGGCGCTGGCCGACGACCTCGACCAGGGGTTCGTCGGCCTCCAGCTCCCGGCGAACGCCCTTGCCGACGCGGACGGTTACGCGCGCTGTGCCCCCCTGCTGGAACTGCTCGAGGAGCGCGGTCTGCCGCTGTTCGTCCACCCGGGGCCGGCGGCGGCCGGCGGGGCCGAGGTGCCCGGCTGGTGGCCCGCGCTGGTTCCGTACGTCCAGCAGATGCACTCCGCCTGGTTCGCCTTCCGGGCCTTCGGCCGGCCCCGCCATCCACGGCTGCGGGTGTGCTTCGCGCTGCTGGCCGGACTCGCGCCCTTGCACGGGGAACGCCTCGCCGCGCGCGGCGGGGGGCAGGAGGCGGCCGACCGGGATGTGTTCGTCGAGACGTCCTCGTACGGTGGCGGTGCCGTCGGCGCGGTCGTCGGCGCGCTGGGCGCCGGCGCCGTCGTGCTGGGCACCGACCGGCCCTACGCGGGGCCGCCGGAGCAAGCCGGTTTCGGGCTGGGCGAAGCCGCGGCGCACGCCTTCCGCGTGACCAACCCGCGGCGCCTTCTCACCGGGAGGCGGTGACCCGCGAGCGCCGTCCGCGGCGGTGGCGGCGGCGTCGGGGCTGCCGTCCCTGCCCTCCCCCGCCGCTCGTCGGGGCCTCTTGACGGTCTCTGTGTGAACGATCAGAATCCCGTCATGGATGTGACCGGTCACAAATCGCCGTCGACGGCAGCTCCCGCAGCCCCGCCGCAGCGCCTCGTCGTCGATCTCGGCGTCTGTGAGGGCCCGGTGCTGCTGGGCGCCAACGGCGCGCTGTACGGGATCGGCGACGACGGGGTCCCCAGCGACGCCGCACTCGCACCGCTGAAGATCACCAGCATCACGCAGAAGCCGGAGGGCGGCGCCCAGCACCCCAACGGGGACGCGCTCTCCGTGTCCCCGGCGTTCTTCCGCAACGGCGGCGGCGAGATCAACGTGATGATGCAGGACGTCTATGCGCGGTGGCCGTACGAGAACCCGGGCATCGACGACTACCTGACCAGGATCGACAGAATCGTCCGGGAGGTGGCGGCGCACCCGCTCGGCGACCGCTTCGTCCACATCCCGTTCAACGAGCCCGACTGCATCTGGTACGACCTCGGCGTCCCCGACCGGACGGAGTACGAGACCCACCGGGACCGGTTCTTCGAGGACTGGAGAACCGTGTACCGGCGCATCCGAGCCCTCGCCCCCGGGGCGAGGATCGCCGGCCCCAACGAGACGGGTTACCACTCCCGCCTGATGAGCGACTTCCTCGCCTTCGCCCAGCGGGAGGACGTACTGCCCCACGTGGTGACCTGGCACGAGTTGAGCCCGGACTCGCTGCGGGACTTCCAGGCCCACCTCGACGACTACCGGGGCATCGAGCGCCGGCTGGGCATCGCACCGCTGAGGGTCAGCATCGACGAGTACGCCAACCGCCCTGATCTGTCCGTGCCGGGACGGCTCGTGCAGTGGGTGGCGATGTTCGAGCGGAACAAGGTGTACGCCAACCAGGCCTACTGGGACGCCGCCGGCAACCTGGCCGGCAACGTGGTGCGGACCAACATCCCCAACGGCGGCTGGTGGTTCTTCCGTTGGTATGCCGGACTGACCGGCGACACCGTCGAGGTCGCCCCGCCGCTGCCCCACACCGCCGGCACCCTCCAGGGCCTCGCCTCCCTCGACACCTCGCGCCGTCAGGTCCAGGTGCTGCTCGGCGGCTCGGACGGTGACACGGACGTCGTCGTGCGGGGCGTGCCCTTGACCGTCTTCGGCCACACGGTCACCGCGACCGTCGCCGAGGCAGCCTGGTCGGGCTACGAGGGCTCGCATGCCGCTCCGCGGGTCCTCGCCCGTACGGCGCTGGAGGTCGCGGACGACGGTTCGGTGACCGTGCCGCTCCGCGGGGGGCACCGGATGTCCGCGTACCGGGTCGTCCTCACCCCGGGCGGCGCCGGCACCCCGTCCGCCCCGTCCGTCCCCTGGTCCGCGTCGTACAACGCCGAGGACGCGGCCATCACCGGCGGCGAGGCCCGCACCCGGAGCACGGTCGGCGACGCCGAGGGCTACGCGGCGTCCGGCACGAACGACGTCTGCCTCGCCACCGCCGCCGCCCGGGCCGACTTCACGGTGACGGTCCCGGCGGGCGGGACGTACGACCTCGCGGTCCTGTACGGCAACGAGTCCGGCGCCCCCGCCACCCAGAAGCTGTCCGTCGACGGCGCGGACCCGGTCACGGTGACCTACCCCTCCACCCAGAACCGGGCCCACCGCGGCAAGAAGGACCTCACCGTCGCGCTGGCGGCAGGCACCCATGTGCTGACCCTCGCCCAGGACGACGCCGAGGTCACCCTCGACCGCATCGACCTCACCGCACGCACCGGCGTGCCCTCGACGCCCTACGAGGCGACGCTCGCGGACATCGCCGGCAGTCCGTCGTACGACTACTCCTCGTCCGCCGGAGCGGGGACGGGCGCCCTCGTCCTGCGCGAGGGCGACCGGGCCGTCTTCGACGTCCACGCCCCGTGCGACGGCTACTTCACGGTGGTGCCGCGGGCCTCGGCGGCCGTTCGGCTGACGCTGCACGGCGGGCGGGTGACCGCCGCGCCGGACGAGCCCCTGCGGCTCTACCTGGTGGCGGGCAACAACCGCCTCACGGTGACCGCGGAGGACGCCGCCGTCCGGACCCTCGACGTCTCGGGCGCGGGCTCGACGGACGACGTCCTCACCTACGACGCCTCGTCCGCCGTCCTCAGCGGCGGGGCCGAGCTGGTCGGCTCCCCCCACGCCCCCGGGGGCTCCTGCGTCGCGGAGCTCGGCAACAGCCCCGACAGCGCGGCCGAGTTCACGGTGCACGCGCCCGCCTCCGGCCGCTACGTGCTGGTCGTCCACTACGCGCACGACGACCGACGCGACAACGGCCACGCCTACAACACCGACATCATGTCGCGCATGGCGGACGTCACCGTCGGCTCCGGAGCACCGACGCGGGTCACTTTCAAGAACACCTGGAGCCGGCACGACTACTGGACGCTGGGCGTCCCCGTCGATCTGCGGGAGGGCGCCTGCCCCGTGGTCTTCCGCAACGCGACGGGCCGGGCCCCGTACATCGCGCGCATCGAACTGGGCAGGGTCTTCCTGCGGCCGTAGTCCTGGCGCGCCCGGGTCCCGGGCGCGCGTGCGGCAGGCGCCCGGGTCAGCGGCCGACGCCTATCAGGCCCGTCAGATAGCGCCACAGCGACGAGCGCTGCCGGACCGCCGCATCGGGCAGTGCGGTCCCTGCCTGTTCCTCGGCCGGGGTCTGCGCGGCCGGCTGCTCCGGCATGGCGGCGAGTTCGTAGCGCACGGGCAGTGAGCGCAGGCCCCGCATGAACGGCGACGAGCGCCACGGCAGTTGGTCGACGGGCAGGGCCAGCTCAAGGTGGGAGAACCGCTCGAACAGCCGGCCCACCCCGACCGCCGCGACCGTCGACGCCAGCTCCCGCGCCGGGCACTGGCGACGGCCAGCGCCCCAGGCCAGGTGCGCCCGGCTGCTGACGGTGGGCCCCGACTCCGCGTGGCCGGCGAAGACCGGGTCGGCGTGCGCCGCCGCGGAGGAGACCCACACCGGGTCGCCCGCCCGGATGGTGTAGTTCCCGAGCGGGGTGTCCGCGGCCGCGAAGCGCGGCACGAAGTTCACCAGCGGCGGCTTGCGCATGACCACCCGGTTCATGCTCTCCCTCACCATCCCGGCGGACAGGCTGGCCCGCACTCCGCCCTCCCCCGAGATCACCTCGACCACCGTGTTGGAGATCAGGATGCCGACGTGGTCGGAGGTCATGCCGAGCAGCATGAACAGTTCACGGGCGAGCTGGTCGAGCGAGAGGTCCGGGTGCGCGGCCAGCAGGTAGGAGGGGAAGTCCTCCCCCGGCTTCTCCAGCTTCCCCGCGGCCAGTTCGGCCAGCGCCGCCAGCAGCCGTTCCAGGGCGGGCTCCGCGTCCGGACCCGCGTCCAGTACCCGCCACATGTCCATCAGCGCGTCGTCGCCCTGCGACCCGGGGAAGCCCAGCAGATGGCTCGCCACCATCAGGGGCAGCGGCCGGGCGAACTGGGCGGACAGATCCGCCCAGCCCGTGCCGCCGGCCTGCCCCACCAGGCTGATCAGTTCGTCGGCGTAGGCGGTGACGGCCGTCTTCAGCCTCTTGGCCTGCGGGTGGCGCGGGTCCTGGAACGGCTTGAGCGCCGCGTCCCAGGCCGTCCGCAACGGACGGTAGCCGGGACCGCCCTGGATCAGCACATGGTTGACCTCGAGGGACGGCCCGAGCGGCCAGTCGGCCGGCACCCTGCCCTCCGAGCGGGCCCGCCAGTTCTCCAGCCCCTTGGGCCACCCTGCGTCGTCCTGGAGCACCTCGAGCGACTCGCGGTAACCCAGGACCAGCCAGGCGGGCACCCCCAGCAGGTCGACGGGCGCGACGGCGCCGTGGCGCTGCCTGAGTCTCTCGTACACGAGCGAGGGGCGGGTCTCGTAGTCCCGGGTCAGCAGCGGTTCAGGAGCCAACGTCTCCAACCGCGCGCCGTCCAGGTCCACGGATCCGCCGTCGCCCACCTGCGATTCCATCGCTCTGCCGCCCTCCGCCACTCCCCGTACCGGCCCGTCTTCACCCGGTAACCGGAACCGGACGGACCCTATCCCAGGGCCCCAGCACCCCGGACGACGGGGGCACGGCCGGGCGGGAGCGCCCAGCCGTCGCCACCCTTCCGTAAAGTCCCGTTACTGCGGGTGCCCTTGGTGTCATCGCGTGCGATCAGCGGTCCACGACCGTCACGGCGACGGGGGTGCCGACCTCGATCGTGCGGCTGACGGTGCACAGCCGGTTGTGGGAGACCGCGACCGCCCGGGGCAGGATCGCCCGGGCCCGGTCACCGGACGGGCCGTCCGGGAAGGCGACGGAGAAGGTGACCGCGAGGCCGGTCATCCGGTTGCCCAGCTCGTCACTGACCTTGTCTCCGGACACGGTGACGGTGAACTCGGCGGGTTCCGCGTGCCGTCCGGTGGCGACGTCGACGTCGGCCGCGGTACAGCCGCCGATCGCCGCGAGCAGGAGTTCCACCGGGGTGAATTCGGTGCCGCCGTCGGTTCCGGAGCCGGTACCGAAGCCGATCGTGCCGCCGCGGGCGTTCGTGGCGGTGAACCGGCCGGTGGCGGTCCGCTCGACGGTGACCAGGCGCAGGGAGTCTTCGCTCATGGCGAGGACACTAGTGGCGTGCCGTGCCGGAGGTGGTGCCCGCCCGGCAGGGCCTAGCCGCCCCGGCGTACCCGGGCGGCCGCGCGGGCCTCGGCGGTCCGGCGGGCCTCGGCGGACTTGCGGGACTCGCCGCCGCGGCCGGCCCGGCCCGGTGTGGTGCCCATGCCGCGGAACGGAGCGCCGCCGCGCTTCGGACGCTCCGTCGCGGCCGGCCCGCTGCCGCCGACGGGGACGCCGGAGGGAGCCTGGGCGCCGGTGATACGGCTGAGCTCGGCCTCACCGGAGCGGACCTGGGTGATCTGCGGCCTGATGCCCGCCTCGGACAGCAGACGGGCCATGTCCCTGCGCTGGCCGGGCAGCACCAGCGTGACGACGCTGCCGGACTCGCCGGCGCGTGCGGTGCGGCCGCCGCGGTGCAGGTAGTCCTTGTGGTCGGCGGGCGGGTCCACGTTGACGACGAGGTCGAGGTCGTCGATGTGGAGGCCGCGGGCCGCGACATTCGTCGCCACCAGCACGGTCACCTGGCCGTCCTTGAACCGGGCGAGGGTGTGGTTGCGCTGGGGCTGCGACTTCCCGCCGTGCAGCGCGGCGGCCCGGACTCCGCTGCTCAGCAGGTGCCGGGTGAACTGGTCGACGGCGTGCTTGGTGTCCAGGAACATGAGCACGCGCCCCTCGCGGGCCGCGATCTCGGTGGCGGTGGCGTGCTTGTCCGCGCCGTGCACCTGGAGCACGTGGTGCTCCATCGTGGTGACCGCGCCCGCCGAAGGGTCGACCGAGTGGACCACGGGGTCGTGGAGGTACCGGCCGACCAGGGCGTCGATGTTGCGGTCGAGCGTGGCCGAGAACAGCATGCGCTGACCGTCGGGGCGGACCTGGTCGAGCAGCTCGGTCACCTGGGGCAGGAAGCCCATGTCGGCCATCTGGTCGGCCTCGTCGAGGACGGTGATGTCGACACGGTCCAGGCGGCAGTCCTTGCGCTCGACGAGATCCGTGAGGCGGCCCGGCGTCGCGACGACCACCTCGGCCCCGGTCCGCAGCGCCCCGGCCTGCCTTCCGATGGACATGCCGCCGACGACGGTGGCCAGCCGCAGCTTCAGCAACCGGGCGTAAGGGGTGAGCTCGTCGGTGACCTGCTGGGCCAGCTCTCGCGTGGGGACGAGGACCAGGGCCAGCGGCTTGCGCGGCTCGGCACGCCGGCCGGCGGTGCGGACGAGGAGCGCCAGGCCGAAGGCGAGCGTCTTGCCTGACCCCGTGCGCCCGCGGCCCAGGACGTCACGGCCCGCGAGGGAGTTGGGCAGGGTGGCGGCCTGGATCGGGAACGGCGTGTGCAGGCCGCGTTCGGTGAGCATCGCCGACAACTCGGCGGGCATGTCCAGTTCATCGAAGGTCGCGGCTGCGGGGAGTGCGGGGGTGACGGTGACCGGCAACGCGAACTCGGAGCGGTCATTCGTGCGAGCTGAACGGCTCATGGGAGAACCTTCCTCGACAGGGCACGCATCGAGGAATTCCCGGCGGAACGAGCCGGATGAATTGCAAGCACGAGCCGGAAAACAGGCCGGGATACCAGGCCGAAAATGAGACTGAAGGAATTCCTGCGGAATTGAATTCCGAAAAAGCAGCAAGCTGGGGTCCGCACCACGTGGTGCGGACCCCAGCTGCCTCATACGCTTCGCGTCAGGCGGGCGTGATGTTCTCCGCCTGCGGGCCCTTCTGGCCCTGCGTGACGTCGAAGTTCACCTTCTGGCCTTCCTGGAGCTCACGGAAGCCCTGGGTGGCGATGTTCGAGTAGTGAGCGAAAACGTCGGGGCCGCCGCCGTCCTGCTCGATGAAACCGAATCCCTTTTCCGAGTTGAACCACTTGACGGTGCCAGTAGCCATGTCACATCTCCTTCGGGGCAGTGCCCAGAGGTCCACACCGTGTGGACCCATGCGTTGCCACAATGAACCCCGTCCGGATAAGCACCGGAGATACAAAAATGCCCGGCGGCACACTGCCGCCGAGGCACTTGAAGTTTCGGGAACCACAACTGCAACTAGTACGAAGCCTAGCACGGTACATACAACCGCACTACCTTTCGCCCACGTGGCGTCGGATCGGCCGCGCAAGCCTGTACGAACTCAAATACACGCGAAAGGTTAACTTTCAGATTACACAAGATGCGCCGCAGGAGAACTCGTCGACCCTCCGGAGCGGGGTGGGCGGGCGGACTGACAGCCGCGACGCCCTCGCCGGGCCACGGGCCGGAGGGACGACGGAGAGACGACAGCGGGACGACGGAGGCCAGGCGCCGGAACGGAGGACGGCCGGCCGCGGGCCGGCGGCGGTAAATCACGTCGACAGCGAACCGCGGCACCCGGCAGAGTGTCGGCTCGTGACGAGCAGCGAACCGTGGACCCGCGCGACCGCCGACCGCTACGACGCCGAGGAGGGCGAGATGTCCTCGGCCGCCGTCCTGGGACCGACGGTCGACTTCCTCGCCGGACTCGCCGGAGACGGCCGGGCGCTCGAGTTCGCCATCGGAACCGGCCGTGTGGGTGTCCCGCTGCGGGAGCGCGGTGTGCCGGTGGCGGGCGTCGAGCTGTCCGAGCCCATGGCCGCGGTCCTGCGCCGCAAGATCGACGAGGACACGCTCCCGGTCACCATCGGGGACATGGCCACGACCGTCGTCCCGGGCGAGTTCGCCCTCGTGTACCTGGTCTACAACACCATCACCAACCTGCTCACGCAGGACGAGCAGGTCGAGTGCTTCCGCAACGCCGCCCGGCACCTGGCGCCGGGCGGCCGCTTCGTCATCGAGCTGGGAGTTCCGCCACTGCGGTTCCTGCCTCCCGGACAGGTCGCGGTGCCGTTCGACGTGTCCGAGCGGCACCTGGGCTTCGACACCTTCGACCTGGTGGAGCAGATTCTCGTCTCGCACCACTTCACCCGCGAGGACGACGGCGACTACCGCCGCGGCAACTCCCGCCACCGGTACGCGTGGCCCGCCGAGCTGGACCTGATGGCACGGATCGCGGGACTCGGACTGGAACGGCGCGTCGAGGACTGGGACGGCACTCCGTTCACCCAGGACTCCACGAAGCACATCTCCGTCTGGCGTAAACCGGCCTGAGCCGACGGGAAGACGGCGGTACCGCACGGCCCAGCGGCGGGACAGGGCGGCGGGACCGGGCAGACGGCGTGCCGAGGACGACGCGCCGCCGACGGCCGGCATCACCGCGTGACCCGCCGGAGGCGACACACCCCCGCCCCGCCGTGCGCGGTGACGGCGCACGGTGGTTGGCTGTCCCCGGTCCAGGCGATGGGCCGCCCGTCGACAGGAAGGCCCCGGACATGAGCAGTCCGCACGCACTCGAGTACAAGGTCGTCACCTTCCGTGAGTCACTGATCGGAGACGCCCTGGACAGCGGAAAGCTGGAGAAGCTGCTGAACAAGCACGCCGAGGACGGCTGGGCCCTCAAGGCGATCACGTCCGCCGACGTCAAGGGCCGTATCGGGCCCGGTGCGGTCGAGGGCCTGCTCCTCACCCTGGAACGCCCGCGCCGCTGACGGCCGCCGCCGGTCCACCCGGTTCACCCCTGCACGGCGAACTGGCTGCCGGTCTTCTCGCCGTCCTCGGTGACCGCGGCGGCCACGCAGCGGAAGACGCGCAGCCCCTTGTCCCACTCGCCCGCGGTGGGCGGCAGGACGTCGACGTTCCACTCGTCCGCGACCTCACGCCCGCCGGGGGCCAGGGACTCGGCCATGACCCGCTGTGAGCACAGCGCCTTGACGTCGGGGTGCCTGACCAGGTCCCGCGCGTTGTTCGTCATGCCGTCCTCGGGCAGCGGGGCGATCGCGAAGGTCTCCCACACGTGTCTGGTCCGGCAGTCGGCGCGGCTGACAGTGATGATCCCGGAGATGTCCGTGATGCCGCTCCAGCACTCGGGAGTCGTGACACACCGGCCGCCCACGCCGTGGACGCCCGCCGCAGGGCAGTTCTCCACCGTGGTGGCCACCCCTGCGAAGCCGGACGCTTTCGTGTTCCCGCCGGTGGCACCTGAGGAGGGCGAGGCCGACGAGCGTGTGTTCTCGTCCCCGTGATCCTGCCGGCCGTTCTGGTACGTCACCACGGTGACCGACACGCTCACCGACACGGCCACGGCGGCCAGTACCGCGATCGGACGACGGCGTCGGGATCCCTTCTTCCGTCCGTCGTCGCCGTGGCCGCCGGGCCCGGCGACCGTGGTCGTGCGGCCCGCGTCCCGGACGGACGGCGGCGGGGCGCCGTCGTGAGGAGGAGCCGTATCGCGCGGCCGCCGGTACGAGGGGGGCGGCGCATCCCGGTATGCGGGGGCCGTGGTCGTGCCGGTCACCGGCCCGAAGCCGCCGACGCCTCCCGCTTCGACGGCGTCGAGGTCGACGGCGGCGAGAGCGTCGCGGAACGCGCCCGCGTCGGACAGCCGCCGTGCCGGGTCCGGGGCCACGGCATGCCGGAGGACGGAGTTGAGGGCGGCCGGCACACCGGGCAGATCGGGGTAGGGCCAGGTGTGCCGCACGATCAGTTCGGCCAGGCTGAGCTGGGTGCCGTCATCCGGGTAGTGCGGCGGGCAGCCGCGCAGCAGGGCGTAGACGGTGGTCGCCAGCGAGTACACGTCACCGGCCGGAGTGGGCTCCGCCATGTGGAAGGCCTCGGGCGGCGCGTAGGCGGGGGTCAGGGCCTCCCGCGTCACGGACAGTTCGCGCCCCGGCCGGGGCATGGCCGCGAGGCCGAAGTCGGTGAGGGCCACTCCGCCGTAGCGGTTGACCATGATGTTCCCGGGTTTGATGTCGCGGTGCAGGACCCCGGCCGCGTGGGCGGCCGCCACCGCGTCCGCGAGGCCCACTCCGATGTCGCGCGCCTCCTTCAGCGGCAGTGGTCCCTGCCGGTGCAGCCGGTCGCCGAGCGAACCACCGGGGCACAACTCCAGCACCATGTAAGGGCGGTCGTCGGCGAGCACCCCGGCGTCGTACACCGGCACCACGTGCGGATGCCCGGACAGCTGCCCTGCCGCGGTGACCTCTCGCAGGAACCGCCGGCGGTCGCGCGGTGTGGACAGCGTCCTGCTGTCCACCTTCAGCGCGACCTCCCTGCCCACGGCCAGCTGCCTGGCCCGGTACACCGTGGCGAACCCGCCTTGGCCCAGGACGTCCTGGATCTCGTAACCGGGCAGTTCCATGCGTTCGAGCCCCATGTGCCGTACCCCCAGCGCACGTTCCCGGGCAGAACGTCCGACCGAGGATGAGGCGAGACTCTAGCGGAGCCTTTTCGCGTCGGCGGACGCAGTCACCCGAGGAAGCTCAACCGGACCTGCCGGTCGGCGTTGTCCTTGTTGGTGTCGACCAGACACACGGACTGCCAGGTCCCCAGTTCCAGCCGCCCGTCCAGGACCGGCAGGGTCGCGTGGGGCGGGACGAGGGCCGGGAGGACGTGGTCGCGGCCGTGGCCGGGGCTCCCGTGACGGTGCTGCCAGCGGTCGTCGGCGGGCAGCAGGGTGTGCAGGGCGGCCAGGAGGTCGTCGTCGCTTCCGGCGCCCGTCTCGATGATCGCGACGCCCGCCGTGGCGTGCGGGACGAAGACGTTCAGGAGGCCGTCACGGCCGGCGGCCACCTCACGCAGGAACGTCTCGCAGTCCCCGGTGAGGTCGACGACCCGCTCCCGGGAGCCTGAGGCGATGTGCAGAACTCGGGTGGTGAACGCATCTGACATGCCCCCCATCCTGACCCATACGCCGGGTTCCACACCTGACCTGCCGACCCGAGCGTGAGACGAGGCGACCGGTCCACGGGGACCCGGCTGCCGTTCCCCCTGAGAGACCCCCGTGAGCATCGGCCGCCCGTGCGGGTTCTCCCGAGCCGCATCCGGCCGCACACCGGTCCCGTGATCACGGGCGTCCGGGAAGATCCACGCTCGTCCAGCCGTTGGTAGAAACGTGAACAGCTTGCGTGAGGTCGAGGTGGTCGTCATAGGCGCCGGTCAGGCCGGTCTGGCGGCCGCCTATCACCTGCGGCGCACCGGTTTCGAGCCGGAGCGCGACTTCGTCGTGCTCGACCACGCTCCCGCCCCGGGGGGCGCCTGGCAGTTCCGGTGGCCCTCCCTGACGTACGGCAAGGTGCACGGGATGCACGCCCTGCCCGGGATGGAGCTGACGGACGCGGATCCCGCCCGCCCGTCGTCAGAGGTCGTCCCCGAGTACTTCGACGCCTACGAGCGCGCCTTCGACCTGCGCGTGCGCAGGCCGGTCGAGGTGCGGGCGGTCCGCGAAGGCGCCGGCGGGCGACTGCGCGTCGAGACCTCCGGCGGTACGTGGTCCACCCGGGCGCTGATCAACGCCACCGGCACCTGGGGCCGGCCGTTCTGGCCGCGCTACCCCGGCCAGGAGACCTTCCGCGGCCGTCAGCTGCACACCGCGCGGTATCCGGGCCCCGAGGCGTTCGCCGGACTGCGGGTGGTCGTGGTGGGGGGCGGCGCGTCCGGTACGCAGCACCTGCTGGAGATCGCGCCGTACGCGGCGGAGACCACATGGGTGACGCGGCGGCCCCCCGTGTTCCGCGAAGGACCCTTCGACGAGGGTGCCGGCCGTACGGCGGTCGCTCTCGTGGAGGAACGGGTGCGGCAGGGGCTCCCGCCGAAGAGTGTGGTGTCCGTGACGGGACTGCCGCTCAACGACGCGATCCGGCAGGGGATCGCCGACGGAACCCTGGACCGGCTGCCCATGTTCGACCGGATCACTCCGGACGGCGTCGCATGGGACGACGGCCGGCGGGTCGCCGCCGATGTCATCCTGTGGGCGACCGGCTTCCGGGCCGCCATCGACCATCTCGCGCCTCTGCGGCTGCGTGAGCCGGGTGGCGGCATCCGGGTCGAGGGCACCCGTGTCGTCGCCGACGCGCGCATCCATCTCGTCGGCTACGGACCGTCGGCCAGCACCATCGGCGCCAACCGGGCCGGACGCGCGGCCGTGAGGGACATCAGGCGGCTGCTCGCGCAGGAGCCGGTCGCCGCCTGACGGTCGCCGCTCCCCCGCTCGGCGGACCGCCCGGTCAGCCGGCCGCCGCCGACCGGCTGACCGGTCTCTTCGAGGGCTGCTGGTTCCGGTTGAACTCGGCGACGTTGCGCTGGTGTTCCGCGTAGCTCGCCGTGAAACGCGTGTCGCCCGGCTTCACCGTGACGAAGTACAGCCAGTCGCCGGGGGTGGGGCTGATGGCGGCCCGCATCGCCTCCTCGCCGGGGTTGTCGATCGGCGTCGGCGGCAGGCCCATGCGCTGGTAGGAGTTGTAAGGGCTCGCGAGGCGGGTGTCGCTCTCCGTCGTCCTGAGCGTGAAGCGGTTCAGCGCGTAGTTGATCGTGGAATCCAGCTGCAACGGCATCCCGCGCTTCAGGCGGTTGAACACGACCCGGGCCACCTTGCCCATGTCCGCGTCGGTGGCGGCTTCGGCCTGCACGAGGCTGGCGACGGTGACCGTCTGATAGACGTTCAGGGCGTTGCGCTGGGCGCCGGCCGCGATCGGCGCCCCGTTGAACTTCTTGTCTGCCGTGTCGACCATGTAGGACAGCAGCGTCTGGGGCGTCGCCTTCTTGTCCAGCGGATACGTCGCCGGGAAGAGATACCCCTCCGGGTTGCCCCCGGCGTCGCTCGGCAGCTTCAGGCCGGCCTTCGGCAGCGCGTTCCTGGTGGTACCGGCCGGCAGGGCGAGCGCCTTGTCGACGGCCTCGTAGACCTGGCTCGCGCGCCAGCCCTCCGGGATGACCAGGGTCGCGGGCTTCGCCTCCTTCTTCGGGCTGTCCAGGCTCAGCAGCGGCACCGCCACGGCGGTGCCGGCCACGACGGCTCCGGTCGCGATGAGGACGAGACGGCCCCGGCGCGTCAGTCGGATCGTGCTCCGAGGCGGAGTGTTCATCTGCATGCGGGCACGGTAACCCTCATATAGTCACAAACCTGGCATAACCTGCCATACAGTCATCTTGTCGGCTCCAGGCGGGCGTCCCGTCGCACCAGGGCCGCGTATCTCCCGTCCCGCTGCAACAGCTCCTCGTGCCTGCCCCGTTCGGCCACCTGGCCGGAGTCGAGGACCATGATCTGGTCGGCGCCGCGGACGGTGGACAGCCGGTGGGCGATGGTGAGCGTGGTGCGGTTCGCCGAGAGCGCGTCGATGGCCTCCTGGACGGCCTGCTCGGTGCGTGTGTCGAGGGCGCTGGTCGCCTCGTCGAGGATCAGCACCGGAGGGTCGCGCAGGATGGTGCGGGCGATGGCCAGCCGCTGCTTCTCGCCGCCGGAGAACCGGTGGCCGCGCTCGCCCACGACCGTGTCGTAGCCGTCGGGCAGGGCAGCGATGTGGTCGTGGATCTGCGCCGCCCGCGCGGCCGCGTGCAGCTCCTCGTCGGTGGCGTCCGGCTTGGCGAAGCGCAGGTTGTCGGCGACCGTGGCGTGGAAGAGGTACGTCTCCTGCGAGACGACGCCCACCGCGCGCGCGAGGGTGTCGAAGTCGAGGTCCCGGACGTCCACGCCGTCGAGGGTGACCCGGCCGCCCGTCACGTCGTACAGCCGCGGCACCAGATAGCCCAGCGTGGACTTGCCGGCGCCGGTCGGACCGACCACGGCGAGGCTGCCGCCGGCGGGGACGGTGACGTCGATGCCGTCGAGGACGGGTCCGTCCTTGTCGTCGTACCGGAACGTGACGTCCTCGAAGCGGACCTCGCCCTTGATCTGGTCGAGATGGACCGGGTCGTCGCGCTCGGTGATGTCGACGGGAAGGTCGAGGTACTCGAAGATGCGCTGGAACAGCGCGAGGGAGGTCTGGATCTGCACGCCCGTCGACAGAAGGCTCACGGCCGGGCGGAACAGGCCCTGCTGGAGCGAGACGAAGGCGACGATCGTGCCCAGGGAGACGTCCGGTCCGCCGAACTGGAGGGCCACGCCGGCGGTCCAGTAGATGAACGCCGGCATGGCGGACATGACGATCCCGATCACGGCCATGCGCCAGCGGCCGGCCATGCTGGACCGCACCTCCAGGTCAACCAGCTGCTCGGACTCCTCGGAGAAGGACCGCGTGAGGGAGTCCGAGCGGCCCATGGTGCGCCCGAGCAGGATTCCGCTGACCGACAGGGACTCCGTGACGGTGGCGGCCATCGCGGCCATCTGTTTCTGGCGCTGGGTGGTGATCTTCTTGCGTTCGTTGCCGACGCGACGGCTGATCCACACGAAGACCGGCAACAGGAGCAGTGAGACGACGGTCAGCCGCCAGTCGAGGGCGACCATCGCGATGATCGTGGCGACCACGCTGGTGAAGTTGGAGACCAGCGAGGTGGCGGTGGAGGTGACGGTGGCCTGCATGCCGCCGATGTCGTTGGCGATGCGGGACTGCACCTCGCCGGTGCGCGTGCGCGTGAAGAAGGCGAGGGACATCCGCTGGAGACGGTCGTAGACGGCCGTGCGCAGATCGTGCATCACGCGCTGGCCGACGGTGGTGGAGATCAGGGTCTGTAGAACGCCGAAGACGCCGCTCAGCACGGCACTGAGGATCATCCCCAGGGCGAGGAGGCTCAGCAGACCGGTGCGTCCCTGGGGAATGGCGACGTCCAGCGTCTCCTTCAACAGGAACGGGGTCGCCACGGTGACCAGCGAAGCGGCGGCGACCAGCAGGCCGACGACGGCGAGGCGGGCACGGTAGGGCTTGAACAGTCCGAGGATGCGGCGCACCTGCCGAGGCTGGTCGGTCGAGGTGCCGGGCGAGGGGGTCCAGTCGATGTGGTCGCGGGGCATGGCTCCTACGGAGGGTGAGACGGTGAGGACTGACGGAGCATAGCTCATTGTTACCTATACTCACAATGAACGGCATCCTGATATTGTTCCCGCATGACCACCCCCGATTCCGACAGTCTGCTCGCCGAGCAGCTGCTGCGGCTGACGCGCCGGGTGCACCGCATCCAGAAGCACCATCTGGAGCGGAGCGGGCTCGGCGTCACCCCGGCCCAGGCCCGGTTGCTGCGCACGCTGGCGCACTGCGACGCACCGCCGCGCATGGCCGACCTCGCCGAGCGGCTCGAGGTGGTGCCCCGGGCCGTCACGACCCTGGTCGACGGGCTGGAGGCGAGCGGCAAGGTGCGGCGCATGCCGGACCCCACGAACCGGCGGGTGATCCGGATCGAGCTCACGGAGGACGGCCGCAAGGCTCTGCGGCACTTGCGGGGGGCCCGGATGTCCGCCGCGGAGGAGATCCTCGATCCGCTGACGGACCTGGAGCGCGAGGTGCTGAGCGGATTGCTGGACGCGCTGGTGGACGGCGCACCAGGCGGGGCCCCGAAGCACGGGCACGGGCAGGGACCGGGGCCGGAACAGGGGCAGGGCCGGACCTGCTGAACAACTGCCGGACAACACGAAAGTGAACCGGGGCCGTTCCTCTCGCAGTGCGAGAGGAACGGCCCCGGTTCGGTGTCTCGACGGCGGCCGTCAGCCGGCCTCGGGCGCCGTCTCCTCGGTGAGCCCGGCCACGACGGCCACCGGAACCCCGGCGGCGGTGTACGGACTCTCCGGCCCCTCCAGCCCGTCGGGGCTCTCCCGCCCGTCGTGGCTCTCCGGCTGCTCGGCTCCCTCGGGCCCGGCGGCCGAGGCGCCCGGCCCGGCGCAGGCGTCCGGCCCGGGGTGGACGTCCGGCCTCGCCGTGGGGCCCGGCCGTGCGGAGCCGCCCGGCTCCTCCTCCCCCACGGCCGCCGTCTCACCGTCCAGGACCCTCTTCGCACGCTCCAGGTCCAGCGCGCCCTCCCAGCGGGAGACGGCGAAGACCGCCACACAGTTGCCGAGGAGGTTGGTGACGACGCGCATCGAGTCCATGATGCGGTCCACGCCCAGCAGCAGGGCGACCGCGCCGGCGGGGATGGCCCCCAGCGAGGAGGCCGTCGCGGACAGGGCGAGGAAGGCCGAGCCGGGAATGCCGGCCATGCCCTTGCTGGTGAGCATGAGCACCAGCACCACGGTGATCTGCTGCCCCGGATCCAGGTCCACGCCCACCGCCTGGGCGATGAACAGCGTGCCGATGGACAGGTAGAGCGAGGCGCCGTCGAGGTTGAAGGAGTAGCCGGTGGGCAGCACCAGACCCACGGCGTCGTCGCGGGCGCCTGCCTTGCGGAGCTTCTGCATCACGCGCGGCATGACGGACTCGGTGGAGGCGGTGCCCAGCGCGAGCAGCATCTCCTCGCGGATGTAGCGCAGGAACTTCCACAGGCTCAGCCCGGTGACCACCCGCAGAGCGACGGCGAGCAGTGTGACGAACAGGGCGGCGGCCGCGTAGCAGAGGATGATCAGTTTGCCGTAGGTCTCGATCACGCCGAGGCCGTAGTTGCCGATCAGGACGGCCATCGCCCCGAACACGGCGATCGGCGCCAGCCGCATGACGAAGCCCACGATCGCGAAGATGATCTCCTGGGCCTGCTCGATGGCCGGCAGTACCTTCGGCACCCTGGTGTGGCCGAGGTGCAGCAGCGCGGCACCCACCAGACAGGCCAGGACGAGCACCTGGAGCAGCGAGTTCTCCGCGAACGCGCCGACGAAACTGGTGGGCAGCGCGTTGACGACGAACTCGGTCGTCGAGGGCAGCGAACCCCCGCCCGTCTTCGCGTCGACCGCCGAGGTGTCGAGTGTGGACGGGTCGACGTTCATCCCCGAGCCCGGCTGGACGATGTTGGCGGCGAGAAGCCCGATGACCAGCGCGATCGTGCTCGCGACCTCGAACCAGATCAGGGCCTTGAGCCCGATCCGGCCGAAGGCCTTCAGGTCACCGGCCTTGGCGATGCCCACGACGACCACACAGAACACCAGGGGCGAGATGATCGTCTTGATGAGCCGGGTGAAACCGTCGCCGAGCGGCTGGAGATCCGTGGCCACCCCGGGCCACAGCTTTCCGACGAGCACGCCGAGGACGAGCGCGCAGGCGACCTGCGCGAAGAGTGAGGTACGCAGTATGCGTGCGACGCGTCGCGGCGGGGACGGGACGGACGGCGGCACAGGCACTCCTTGGGGGAGGGAGGTGGCACGCAGGAGCCCGGACGGCCGAACGGGGACCGGCGGAACTTCTGCGATGCGGAAAGCGGTTTCCGTGACGATCACTTTGGTGGGGCTGTTGATCGCGCAGAAGGCACCCGCGTTTCCGCCGTGTAAATCCCGCCAGGAGTGACGCGTCGCACGCGTCTGCGCTCAGCGGCGTGTGCGGTCCTCGGTCAACACCCCCTGCACAGTGGCCAGTCGACGGTCGTAGCAGCCCTCCGAGCCGTACGACCGGTAGCGCTCGGCCGTCCTGCCGACGGCGTGACGCTGGTCCCGGGGCACATTCACGGTGAAGGTGGCGTCACCCCGGTACGTGTCGTCGAGCCGCGACCACGACGTGCGCCGGCCGTTCCGGGTCGTCACGGTGTCGGCCAGGTCGCCGAGGGTCAGCACGGTGCGCAGCCGGTCGTCCGCGCCGAGGGTGGTGACGCCGTTCATCGTGTACGTACGCCCGGTGCGGGCCGTACGGGCAGATCCGCGGCTGTCGACGGTGACCGACTCGTCGTCCGTCCAGGAGGCGTCCAGGCCGTCCACGGCCTCGCCGTCGGTCCAGCGGTGCGCGGAGGTGCTCGCGAGGGTGCGGGTCACGGTGGTCCGCACGCGCCCGTGCGAGGTGTCGAGGTATCCGGCGACGGTCAGTCGGTGCCCGCCCACCGTGTCGACGCGGTGTTCGGCGCCGGGCGTGTAGGCGGTGGAGTCGGTGAGCTCCCCCGCTTCGTGGGTGAGGAGTTTCCCGGTGACGACGGCCTTCCCGGGGTCCTGCCACACCAGCACGTTGACCGGCGTGCTCCAGCCGCCCTGCCCTTCGGGCACGCCGACGACGGACACCTCGACGCGGTGCGGACGGCCGTCGTCGAGAATCCCGGCGAACGGGGTCAGGTCGTATTCGATCGGCTTGACGTCGAAGGCGCGCGGGCCCGGAACCACGTACCAGAGGAAGGGGTTGGACCAGCCGCCGGTCCAGACGGTCGGGAAGGGGGTGGCGATCCCGGCCAGCCGGCCGTCGACCTCGACCTGCACTTCCCGGTAGGGCCCGTCGTCCGCGCGGCAGGAGTAGGGCGCGGTGGCGGGCACGGCCAGGTACCAGTACTCCTCGCACCCGCCGCCGGAGCCGGTGGCGTACACCTCGGCGACGATGCGTTCGCTGTTGCGGGGCGTGGTGAGCGTCGGGCCGTCCGGGCCGGCGGCCAGAGTGAGCACGCGATCGGGGACGGTGGCCGGTTTCCCCTCGTAGAAGGTGAGCGTCACCTTGACGTCGATGACGCCGGTGTAGGTGTCGTCGACGACGTTGCCGATGAGCATCTCCACGTCCCGGGCGGAGCGGAACGTGTCGGTGTAGCGGGTGACGTCCTTCTCGACGGACCACTCGATCCCGTCGGGCGACGGCTCGGGCGTCGACGTACGGAGGATCTCGACCCCGCCGACGTGGAGGTGACCGAGCCGGTCGAACTGCCGCCCCGCGATCCTGCCGTCGAGCCGCAGCACCACCTTGCTCCATCGTTCGCCGCAGCCGTCCGGCGGGGTGTACGAGCCCCGGTACGGCGTGAAGTCACGAAACCGTGCCTCGGCGAGGGTGACCCGGCAGCTCCTGGTGCGGGGCCTGGTCACGGGCGGCGCGGCGGTGAGGGGGTCGTGCCAGTCGCTGCCGAACTCGGCGGGGACCTCGGCCGACGCGGCGCGGGAAGCGGCCGACACCGAGGGGGACACGGACGTGGAGGGTGGGACGACCGACGTGACGGAGGGGAAGCGGGCCGCCGCTTGCGCCGTGCCGCTCCCGAGGAGGGTGCCCGCCAGGAGGATCACTCCGGTGAGCATGGACATGCTAATCCGGCTTCTCATGGCCGGTGTTCTACGGGGAGTCACCCGTTCCCCGCAATGAGGCCTGCCGCGCCGGCGGCGCTGGGCCCGGCACCGCGAGCAAGGCCCCCGTCCGCCGCCCCCGCCCGCGACCTCGGCGCGTCCCGGTCCGGCTGACCCAGGCCGAAGCACCACTGCCGTGGTCGTTCCGGCCGCTTCCGATGTCGAGCACGACGGCGGAGCCCGTGGAGTCGTTCCCCGTCGCCGTGCGCGCCTCGATCTGGCGAGAAACCGGCCGCCGCGATGAAAAACCGGTTGATTGTGACCACGCCGCGACGCGAACCTTGCACGGTTTGCTGCCGCTCCCCGCGGTCCTTCCCGTACACCCGCGACTCCCCTTCTCCTCTCCCTCCCCCCTCCCTCTCCCCCTACCGCTGACTCGATCCACTGGGACGTCATGCAGATCCAAGACCTTCCGTACCCCGACCCGGGCGTGCCGGACGCACGTTCGGGGCCACGCTTTTTGTGGTGGCTCGGCCGTAACCAGCTGGGCGGCCAGCTCAAGGCCCTGGCGTGGGGGCTGCTGCACTTCGTCGCCGTCTCGGCGCAGCCGTTCTGTGTCGGGGCGGCGGTCGAGGCCGTCGTGGACCGGTCCGGCACCCGCCTCGCCCTCACCGGTGGCGTGATGGCGCTGTGCGGTGCCGCCACGGCGGTCGGGGACACCTTCCTGCACCGCGCCGCCGTCACCAACTGGATCACCGCCGCCGCCCGCGTGCAGCAACTGCTCGCCCGCAAGGCCGCACAGCTCGGTTCCGCGCTGACCCGGCGGGTCGCCGCCGGTGAGGTGGTGTCCGTCTCCACGGGCGACGTCGAGAAGATCGGCTGGTTCGTGGAGGCCGTGTCCCGCTTCAGCGCCGCGGCCCTCACCGTGCTGCTGGTCTGCGTGGGACTGGTCGTCTACCAGCCGGCGCTCGGCGTGCTGGTCGCCGTGGGCCTGCCCGTCGTCGCGCTCGCCGTGCTGCCCCTGCTGCCCCCGGCCACCCGACGGGCCGACCTCCAGCGCGAGAAGGCCGGACGCGCCACCGAACTGGCCTCGGACACCGTGGCCGGCCTGCGGGTGCTGCGCGGGATCGGCGGCGAGGAACTGTTCCTCGACCGCTACCGCGGCGCCTCGCAGGAGGTCCGGCACGCGGCCGTGCGCAGCGCGCGCATGTGGTCACTGATCAGCGCCATCCAGGTGCTGCTGCCCGGCCTGCTGCTGATCACCGTCGTCTGTTACGGCGTCCACCTGGCCCGCGAGAGCCGCATCACCGTCGGCGAACTGGTCACGGTCTACAGCTCCGTCATGGTCCTGGCCTATCCCCTCAGGCACTTCGAGGAGATCGCGATGGCGTACTCCTTCTCACGTCCGTCGGCCAAACGCGCCGCACGCGTGCTGTCCCTGGCGCGGGTCACCGACGTCGGCGGGTCCCTCGCCGCCGACGCTCCAGCGGGCGACCTGTACGACCCCGTCACCGGTCTGCTCGCGCCGGCCGCCCGGCTCACCGCCGTCGTGTGCGGCGACCCGGACGCCGCCGGACAGCTGGCGGAGCGGCTGGGCGGACACCCCCCGGAGGACAGCCCTTCGGTGCTGCTCGGCGGGGTCCCCCTGAACGAACTGCCGCTGGACTGCGCGCGCGCCGCCGTCCTGGTCCAGGACAAGGACCCGGTGCTGCTGTCGGGTTCCCTGCGCGACCTGCTCGACGTGCCCGCCTCGGGTGGGATCGAAGCGGGCGCCGCGCTGGCCGCCGCGCAGTGCGGGGATGTCCTGGACGCGCTCGTCCAGGGCTCGCTGGACGCCGCCGACCCGATGGACGCCCGCATCACCGAGCGCGGCCGGTCCCTCTCCGGCGGCCAGCGGCAACGGCTCGCGCTGGCCCGCTCCCTGTACACGGATCCCGAGGTTCTCGTCCTCGACGAGCCCACCTCCGCCGTCGACTCGCACACCGAGGCACGGATCGCCGAGGGGCTTCGCGAAGTACGGGCAGGACGCACAACGGTGGTGTTCACCTCGTCCCCGTTGCTGCTGGACCGGGCCGACAGGGTCGTGCTCGTGCACGAGGGCGAGGCGGTCGCGGTGGGCGTGCACCGCGAACTGCTGCGCTCCGAGCCCCGGTACCGCGCCGTGGTGACCAGGGAGACCGACGAGGAAGCCGCGCTCGGCAACGCCCTGGGCGAGGCCGTCGGGGACGAAAGGGTCTCCCTCGACGGTGCGCTGACGGACGGGGTGCTGAAGGACCTGGAAGACGACGCACTCGAAGAGATCGAGGAGACCGCATGATCGGCGTGGCGCCGCCCGCGTACGACCCGGCGGCACCGACGACGGCGAACACGCTGCCCGTCGGCGCCCCCGCGACCGTCCGCGCCTACGTGGCCGAACTCCTGCGCCGGCACCGCCGCGCCTTTGTGCTCCTCCTGCTCGTGAACACGGTCGCGACGGTCGCCTCGATGGTGGGCCCCTGGCTGCTCGGCGACCTCGTGGAGCGACTGTCGGACGGCGCGCGAGAACTCCACCTCGGGCTCGTCGCCACGCTGTTCGTGCTCGCCCTGGTCGTCCAGGCCGCCTTCGTACGGCAGGTACGGCTGCGCGGGGCGATGCTCGGCGAGCGGATGCTGGCCGACCTGCGCGAGGACTTCCTCGTACGCTCGGTGCGGCTGCCGCCGGGCGTCCTCGAGCGGGCCGGGACGGGCGACCTGCTGTCCCGCATCACCACGGACATCGACCGGCTCGCCAACGCGATGCGCGAGGCAGTACCCCAGCTGACGATCGGCGTGATGTGGGCACTGCTGCTGCTCGGCGGGCTCGTCGTCACGGCGCCGCCGCTCGCGCCGGCCGTCCTGGTCGCGGTGCCGCTGCTGGTGGCCGGGTGCCGCTGGTACTTCAGGCGGGCGCCGGCCGGCTACCGCTCCGAGGCCGCCGGCTACGCCGCCGTGGCCGCCGCCCTCGCCGAGACCGTGGACGCCGGCCGCACCGTCGAGGCGCACCGGCTGGGCGACCGCCGCGTCGCGATCTCGGAGCGGCGCATCCAGCAGTGGACCGCCTGGGAGCGCTACACGCTGTGGCTGCGCTCGGTGCTCTTCCCGGTCATCAACCTGGTGCACGTCACGGTGCTCGGCTCGGTCCTCATGCTCGGCGGCGCGTTCGTGCTGCACGGCTGGATCGACGTCGGCCAGCTGACGACGGGCGCGCTCCTGGCGCAGATGCTCGTCGACCCGGTGAACCTCGTCCTGCGCTGGTACGACGAGCTCCAGGTGGCCCAGGTGTCGCTGGCCCGTCTCGTCGGGGTACGCGACATCGAGCCGGACAGCGGGGACGCCGGGCTCGTGCCGGACGGCCGGGACGTGCACGCCGACCGGGTGCATTTCGGCTACCGGGAGGGCGTCGACGTGCTGCGGGCGGTGACCCTGGAGGTCGCCCCCGGTACCCGGCTGGCCCTGGTCGGCCCCTCGGGGGCGGGGAAGTCCACGCTGGGCCGGCTGCTCGCCGGGATCTACGCGCCACGGGACGGGCGGATCACCCTCGGCGGCACCGAGCTGTCCCGGATGACCGCCGAGCGGGTCCGCTCCCACGTGGCACTCGTCAACCAGGAGCACCACGTCTTCGTCGGTTCCCTGCGGGACAACCTGCGGCTCGCCCTTCCCCCCGCGCGACTCCACCCGGACGGGGCCGCCCCGACGGCCACGACGGACACCGAGGACGCCGAGCTCTGGGCGGCGCTGGGCGCGGTCGACGCGGACGGCTGGGCCCGCGCTCTGGACGACGGGCTCGACACCGAGGTGGGCTCCGGCGGTGTGGCGCTCACCCCGGCGCAGGCCCAGCAGATCGCCCTGGCCCGGCTGGTCCTCGCCGACCCGCACACGCTGGTCCTGGACGAGGCGACCTCGCTGCTCGACCCGCGTGCCGCCCGCCATCTGGAGCGGTCCCTCGCCCGCGTCCTGGACGGCCGCACCGTCGTCGCCATCGCCCACCGTCTGCACACCGCCCATGACGCCGACGTCATCGCCGTCGTCGAGAACGGCCGCATCAGCGAGCTGGGCAGCCACACGGAGCTGGTCGCGGCGGACGGTGCGTACGCGGCTCTCTGGCGGTCGTGGCACGACTGAGCCGCGTCCCGCTCGATCCGGCCGGCCGAGGCGCGCGCAAGGGGTGGAGGTCCGCCGCGCAGGGCGGCCACCTCGTCGTCCTCGGCCGGGGGGCGGCCTCGGGTCACACCCCCGCCCCTCGGCCGGAGCGGCTCCGTCCCGCCTTCGCGCGTCCTCTGCCGTTGCGCGGTCCCGAATCGGGGTGGAACGCTGGATAGCGGCACCCGCGTGGCAGTCGGCCGGGATCCCCGTGGACCCCACCGCGCCCGACCGGTGCCCCGTGCGACGGCACCCCGCCGCCGACCGCGATGAGGACGGGGACGTCACCCCCTGGAGGTACCCGTGACCAGTGCCGACGGATGGGGAGACGACGTCTATCAGCCCGACTCGTCCGACATCCAGGACGACGCCGGACTGCTCGACGCCGAGGACACGCTGGAGGACGACGGTGTCGAGGACCCCCTCGACCGCGGCTGGTCGCCACCGGACCGCCCCTGGGCGGTGGAGCACGCCGGTGTGACCGCCGCCGAGCGCCACCAGGGCGAGAGCCTGGAGCAGCGGCTCACGGAAGAGGTTCCGGAGCTCGCCGGGCCGGACGGCGACGGTCTCGGTGACTGCGACGGCACCGACGGGGAACTCCTCGACAACGAGGTCGGCGCCGCACGCTCCGGCCGGCTCGTGGCACCGGACGAGGGGGTTCACGAGGACGAGGAAAGCGCCCTGATCGCCACGGACGTCGGTATCGACGGCGCGGCGGCCTCCGCCGAGGAGGCCGCGGTACACATCGTCGACGAGGACGCCCTGTCCGGTTGACCCGCCCACGGCGGCCGGCCCCGCCGTTCCCGGCCCGTCGCCACCGCCTCCACCGCACGAGGAGCACGCATGCAGCAGGACAAGCAGCCCGACTACCACGCGGTCGTCTTCCGCGACCGGACCGCCGGTTACGCCTTCCTGACCCGGTCCACCGCCACCAGCGATCAGACCATCGAGTGGGACGACGGCGAGACCTACCCGGTCGTGGACGTGGAGATCTCCTCCGAGAGCCACCCCTTCTACACCGGCAAGTCGCGCACGGTGGACACCGAGGGCCGGGTGGCCCGCTTCGAGCGGCGCTACGGCGACGGCGGGGCGATGACCTGAACCGGCGCCGCCCCGGCCGGCGACCCCGCGGCCGTGCGCACCGGCGCGCCCGCCGCGGGCGGCACCGGTCGGGCCGCTCGCCGCAGCAGGGGTCAGATGTAGTTGAGGGCGGCCGCCCCGCCCACTCCTCCGAGCAGCATGAACACGGGCATCAGCACCTTGAGCTCCACCCAGCTGCCCGCCCGGAACCGCATCACCTTCGGCGGGCCGATCGGGTACCAGCGCTTGCGTCCGATCGGGATGGGCCACAGGACGGGGCAGCCCGAGACGGTCAGCGCGTCGCCGATGTCGTGCACCAGCGCGCCGAGCACGATCGGCAGCCCCAGCCACAGGTACTGCTGACCCGGCTCCGTGAACAGCCAGTGCGAGCCGTTGCCGGGCTTGTCCAGGACGCCCGCGAGGATCCATGCGCTGGTGGCGGCCAGCAGCCACACCAGCACGTCGCTGCTGGATCCCCGGGCCGCCCGCCACAGCAGGCCCTCGATCGCCAGCACCATGTGCACGAAGAGAAGCGCCAGGACCGCCCAGCGGCCGCCGGTGATCGCGAGCGCCGAGGCCCCCGCGCCGATCATGACGGCCCACAGCCAGGTGTGCGTGAGGGTCCGGTGCCCGCCGGAGCGACGCGGGTCGCCCTGCTTCCTCGTGCCCTTGTAGACGGCGTAGGAGAGCTTGTCGACGATCTCGCACAGCCAGCGCGAGACCGGTCCGAAGGCCCGCGAGATGGTGGCGGCCTTGTGGTCGAGGTCCGGAGCGAGCGCGGCTCCGGCGCAGATCAGCGCACCCGCGAGGAGAACCGGCCAGGGCATCGTGTGTCCGCTCGCCGCGGCGGCCGCACCGACGCCGAGCCAGGCGGCGGCGCCCGACAGTGAGTGTGCTGGTCCCATCATGGCCGTGGCCCGCCCTATTCCTCGAATACCGCTGTCCAGTTGACCGGGTGCGTTGACGCTCCGTCGGCGACACAGCGTAGCGGTCGTGATCTTCGGCCCGGCATCCGATTCCCCCCTCAGCCGCGAGGGCAGGCAAGATGGGGGCGTGACCCTCATCGATCAGCTGCCGCCGACCGCAGATCCCGACGCCCTGTACGAAGCCTTCGAGTCCTGGGCGCAGGAGCGTGGTCTGACGCTCTACCCCCACCAGGAGGAGGCGCTGATCGAGGTGGTCTCCGGGGCGAACGTGATCGTGTCGACGCCCACCGGCTCCGGCAAGAGCATGATCGCCGCTGCCGCCCACTTCGCGGCGCTCGCCCGTGACGAGGTCACCTTCTACACCGCCCCGATCAAGGCGTTGGTGTCGGAGAAGTTCTTCGAGCTGTGCAAGATCTTCGGCACGGAGAACGTCGGGATGCTGACCGGCGACGCGTCCGTGAACTCCGACGCCCCGGTCATCTGCTGCACCGCCGAGGTGCTCGCCTCGATCGCCTTGCGCGACGGCAGGAACGCGGACGTCGGCCAGGTCGTCATGGACGAGTTCCACTTCTACGCGGAGGGCGACCGCGGCTGGGCCTGGCAGATCCCCATCCTGGAGCTGCCCCAGGCGCAGTTCGTGCTCATGTCGGCCACGCTCGGCGACGTGTCCTTCTTCGAGAAGGACCTCGCCAGGCGCACCGGCCGTCCGACGTCGGTGGTCCGCTCGGCGATCCGGCCCGTGCCGCTGTCCTACGAGTACCGGTACACCCCGATGACGGAGACGCTCAGCGACCTGCTGGTCACGAGGCAGGCGCCCGTCTACATCGTGCACTTCACCCAGGCGCAGGCGGTGGAGCGAGCGCAGGCCCTGATGAGCATCAACATGTGCTCGCGCGAGGAGAAGGAACACATCGCCGATCTGATCGGCAACTTCCGCTTCACCACGAAGTTCGGCCGTAACCTGTCGCGTTACGTGCGGCACGGTATCGGCGTCCACCACGCCGGAATGCTGCCCAAGTACCGGCGTCTGGTGGAGAAGCTCGCCCAGGCCGGCCTGCTGAAGGTGATCTGCGGTACGGACACGCTCGGCGTGGGCGTCAACGTGCCCATCCGCACCGTGCTGTTCACGGCGCTGACCAAGTACGACGGCAACCGGGTGCGCACCCTGCGGGCCCGTGAGTTCCACCAGATCGCGGGCCGGGCCGGCCGGGCCGGCTTCGACACGGCGGGTCTGGTGGTGGCGCAGGCTCCCGAGCACGTCATCGAGAACGAGAAGGCCCTCAGCAAGGCCGGCGACGACCCGAAGAAGCGTCGCAAAGTGGTGCGCAAGAAGGCGCCAGAGGGATTCGTGGGCTGGACGGAGAACACGTTCGACAAGCTCATCGAGTCCGACCCGGAGCCGCTGGCCTCCCGCTTCCGGGTCACGCACACGATGCTGCTCTCGGTGATCGCCCGCCCCGGGAACGCCTTCGAGGCGATGCGGCACCTGCTCGAGGACAACCACGAGCCGCGCAAGCAGCAGCTGCGGCACATCCGGCGCGCGATCGCGATCTACCGCTCGCTTCTCGACGGCGGGATCGTCGAGAAGCTCGACGAACCGGATGCGTCGGGCCGCGTCGTCCGCCTCACCGTGGACCTCCAGCAGGACTTCGCGCTGAACCAGCCGCTCTCCACCTTCGCGCTGGCCGCGTTCGAACTGCTGGACCCGGAGTCGCCCTCCTACGCCCTCGACATGGTGTCCGTAGTGGAGTCCACACTGGACGACCCGCGTCAGATCCTGGCCGCCCAGCAGAACAAGGCGCGCGGCGAGGCGGTGGCCGCGATGAAGGCGGACGGCATCGAGTACGAGGAGCGGATGGAGCGCCTCCAGGACGTCTCGTACCCCAAGCCGCTGGAGGAGCTGCTCTTCCACGCGTACGACACGTACCGCAAGAGCCACCCGTGGGTCGGCGACCACCCGTTGTCGCCGAAGTCCGTCATCCGTGACATGTACGAGCGGGCGATGTCCTTCACCGAGCTGGTGTCCCACTACGAGCTGGCGCGCACCGAGGGCATCGTGCTGCGCTACCTGGCCGGCGCCTACAAGGCACTCGACCACACGGTCCCGGACGACCTGAAGTCGGAGGACCTCCAGGACCTGGTGGAGTGGCTGGGCGAGATGGTGCGCCAGGTGGACTCGAGCCTGCTGGACGAGTGGGAGCAGCTCGCCAACCCCGCGGAGATGACCGCCGAGGAGGCGCAGGAGAAGGCCGACGAGGTCAAGCCGGTGACGGCAAACGCGCGTGCCTTCCGCGTCCTGGTCCGCAACGCGATGTTCCGCCGTGTCGAGCTCGCCGCCCTCGACCATGTCGGTGAACTCGGGGAGATGGACGCCGAGTCCGGTTGGGACGCCGACGCGTGGGGCGAGGCGATGGACAAGTACTGGGACGAGTACGACGACCTCGGCACCGGTCCGGACGCCCGGGGCCCGAAGCTGCTCGTCATCCAGGAGGAGCCGCAGAACGCCCTGTGGCGGGTCCGCCAGATCTTCGACGACCCGAACGACGACCACGACTGGGGCATCAGTGCGGAGGTCGACCTCACGGCCTCCGACGCCGAGGGCCGCGCGGTCGTCCGCGTCACCTCCGTCGGCCAGTTGTAGATCCCGAAGCAGGCAGAGGCACAGGAGAAGCGCACCGATGACGAATCCGGCCGAGAAGCTCGTCGACCTGCTCGACCTCGAGCAGATCGAGCTCAACATCTTCCGCGGCCGCAGTCCGCAGGAGTCCCTGCAGCGGGTCTTCGGCGGCCAGGTGGCGGGCCAGGCGCTGGTCGCGGCCGGCCGCACCACCGACGGGGACCGGCCCGTGCACTCGCTGCACGCGTACTTCCTGCGGCCGGGCCGGCCGGGGGTGCCGATCGTGTACCAGGTCGAACGGGTCAGGGACGGAAGGTCGTTCACGACCCGCCGGGTCACCGCCGTGCAGCAGGGGCGCACGATCTTCAATCTCACCGCCTCCTTTCACAAGCCTGAGGAAGGTCCCTTCGAGCACCAGCTGCCGCCGGGTCGCGAGGTCCCGGATCCGGAGTCCCTGCCGACGGTCGTCGAGGAGATCCGAAAGCACCTGGGCTCGCTGCCCGAGCAGTTGGAGCGGATGGCGCGCCGTCAGCCCTTCGACATCCGGTACGCGGACCGGTTGCGCTGGAGCGCCGAGGACGTCAAGGAGGCCGAGCCGCGCAGCGCGGTGTGGATGCGCGCGGTCGGGCCGCTCGGCGACGACCCGCTCGTCCACACCTGTGCGCTCACGTACGCCAGTGACATGACCCTCCTGGACGCCGTACGTCTTCCGATCGAGCCCTTGTGGGGTCCGCGGAGCTTCGACATGGCGTCGCTGGACCACGCGATGTGGTTCCACCGGCCGTTCCGTGCGGACGAGTGGTTCCTGTACGACCAGGAGTCGCCGATCGCCACCGGCGGTCGCGGGCTGGCCCGCGGTCGCATCTACGACAGGGAGGGCCGTCTGCTGGTGTCGGTCGTCCAGGAGGGGTTGTTCCGGGCGCTGTAGGTCAGGCGCTCACGCGCCCCGTCGGCGCAGCCGGTCCAGCAGTCCGCGTGCCGGCCGGTCGGGCAGGTCCGACGGCGCGGCCGCGGGCACGGGGGCCGATGCCGGGGAGGGCCGCGGGGCGGGCTGCTCGGCACGGGCCTCGTCCAGGGTGTGGGCCAGGTCGTACCCCAGCCAGTCGATCTCGTCGGGATCGTCAGCCGTCATGATCTTCTCAGCGAGCTGCGCGGCCGGTGTGCCGGGGGCGCTGTGCGTCGGCGGTCCCGGCCGGAACCTGTTCAGGTGGGAGCGTTCGCAGGGGTCCTCGACGATCTCGGCGACCTTGAGCGGGTCGAGGAACCCGGCCAGTACTCCCGCGCGTTGCCAGGGGCCGTCGGCCTGGCGGTACAGGAAGCCCAGGTGGCGGCCGCGCCAGTTCCGGGGCCGCAGATCCACACCTGCGGCCAGCCGGCTGCGCAACACCTCGGGGGTACGGCCTGTCAGGAGGAAGGCGTTGCTCCGGTCCGTGGCGAACTGCTCCAGTTCCTCGGCGAGATACCGCCAGACGACGGCCCGGTAGCGGTTGAGGTAGAACGTGACGGGCACCACGAGGCCCAGCCGCGCGAGGCGGGTGAACCGGGCGGTCGGCACGTCCAGGACTGCGGCGGCTTCGCCGGTGCCCACGGCCAGCACGCTCTTGCGCAGCGAGTCCGGGAAGCCGGGGGCGGCGCGCAGACGGTCGATCTCCGCGCAAGCCACCCGGCGGCCTCCTCCGCCTTCGTCGGGCACGGTCCTGACGCGTCCGAGGTGTACCGCGAGGTCGAACTCGGCGCGTTTGAGATCGAGTTCCCGCGCCGCTCGGCTCGGCGCGCAGTATGCGGGATGCGGTCGTGTGACGGTGTTTCCGGACATGGTCGGTCTCCCCCGTGGAGTGAGGTGCGAGAGGCCCGCGCTGTCCGCGGTGGCCCCGGAAAAAACCTAGCCGGAATGACCGATCGCGCGGCGAGCCTGTGGACAACTCCACGGAGAGTGAGAGAAGTGCAGGTCAGATGTCTTCCAGGGGCGTGCGGTCGGGATGCCGGGCGTCCACCGTGAGGTGCTCTCCGACCCGGCTGACGAGCAGGGTCATCTCGTAGGCGATCCGGCCCATGTCGGCCTCCGCCCCGCTGAGCACGCACAGACAGCTGCCGGTGCCCGCGGCGGTGACGAACAGCACCGCGTCGTCGAACTCGATCATCGTCTGGCGCACGCGGCCTGCGCCGAAGTGGCGCCCGGATCCCTTGGCCAGGCTGTGCAGTCCGGACGAGACGGCGGCGAGGTGCTCCGCGTCCTCCCGGAGCAGTCCGGTGCTCGCACCCGCCACCAGCCCGTCGTTGGACAGGACGAGTGCGTAGCGCACATGGTCGACGCGCTCGGTCAGATCGTCCAGCAGCCGGTCCAGCCCCTGGTTCTGCCCCATGTCCCGCTCCCCGTGTGACGTTTCCCCTGTGATCGTCCGCCTCTGCGGAGAATCTTCCCGCCAGCCTTCCCCACGAGCGGCCGCGGGAGCAAGGAGGATGGCGGCATGGCACAGAAGATGACCGATGACGAATGGCGGGCCTTCGTCACGTACGGAACCCGCACCGGAAAACTGTCCACCGTTCGGGCCGACGGAAGTCCGCACGTGGCGCCGATCTGGTTCGTGCTCGACGGGGACGAGGTGGTGTTCAACACCGGCAAGGAGACGGTGAAGGGGCGCAATCTCGCGCGGGACGGCCGGATCGCCCTGTGCGTGGACGACGACCGGCCGCCGTTCGATTTCGTGATCCTGCAGGGCCGGGCCCGTCTCTCGGAGGACCTCGACGAGGTCCGGCACTGGGCGACTCGTATCGCCGCCCGCTACATGGGCGAGGAGCGCGCCGAGGAGTTCGGCGCCCGCAACGGGGTCCCGGGTGAACTGCTCGTCCGGGTCGCCCTGGACAAGATCCTGGCCCAGAAGGACGTCGCGGACTGACGAGGCCCGCGCGAGCGACGTCAGCCCACCGAGTCGAGCAGCCGGGCGGTGTGCATCCGCCCGGCGTACTCGACCAGTCGGATCAGCACCTCCTTCCCCGAGTCGCGGTCACGGGCGTCGCACAGGACGACAGGAGTGCCACCGTCCAGGTCGAGGGCGCGCGAGACGTCCTGGGCGCCGTAGGTCCGGCTGCCGACGAAACAGTTGACGGCCACCACGAACGGGATGTGCCGGTGCTCGAAGTAGTCGACCGCGGGGAAGCAGTCCTCGAGGCGCCTGGTGTCGGCGAGGACCACAGCGCCCAGGGCGCCCTGCGAGAGTTCGTCCCACAGGAACCAGAAGCGGTCCTGTCCCGGCGTCCCGAACAGGTAGAGGGACAGGCCGGAGCGGATGGTGATCCGGCCGAAGTCCATGGCGACGGTCGTCGTCACCTTGTGGTCCACGCCGTCGGTGTCGTCCACCGACTGGCCCGCTTCGCTGAGCAGTTCCTCGGTGCGCAACGGCTTGATCTCGCTGACCGCGCCGACCATGGTGGTCTTGCCGACGCCGAACCCGCCGGCGACCAGAATCTTCAACGCCAGGGGGGCCGTGTCGCCGTCCGTGGCATCGGAGTGCTCGGAGACCATGGATCACTTCTCTCGGGTGTGTCGGTGTGGGGTGGGTCCGTACGCGTCCGGGACGGTCCGAAGGTTCATCTACAGCGCTCGCAACCCCTCGATGACCTCGCGCAGAATCCGTTCGTCCGGCAACTGCGCGGGTGGGACGGGACGGCTGACGGTGACGCAGCCCAGTTCCAGCAGGTCTCCGAGAAGTACCCGGACCACGCCCACGGGAAGGTCCGCTCCCGCCGAGAGTTCGGCGACGGACTGGGTCTCCTTGCGGCAGAGGCCGATGAGAGTGCGGTGTTCCGGTCCCAGGGGCACACCGTCCGTGCCCGGCGCGCCCGGATCCAGGGTGACCAGGGCGATCAGGTCGAACCGCACTCCGGTGGGCCCCGGTCTGGTGCGCCCGCCCGTCATGGCGTAGGGACGGACGAGCGGGCCGGCCTCGTTGTCGTACCACTGGCTGCCCAGCGCGTGCGGGGCGCCGGTCGTGTCCTCGGTCATCTGCGTGGGCCGCTTCCTCGCCTCATCCGGAGGTGGGCGGCCGCGCGGAGAGGCGTGGCGCCGAGTAGAGGTGCTCTCCGACCCGCTTGACCAGCCGGGCCATCTCGTACGCGACCAGGCCGATGTCGGCGGTCACGGCGGTGAGGACGGCCAGGCAGGAGCCGTCGCCCGCGGCGGCCACGAACAGGAAGCCGTCGTCCATCTCCACCATGGTCTGGCGCACTCCGCCCGCTCCGAAGTGCCGGCCGGCGCCCTTGGCGAGGCTGTGGAAGCCGGAGGCGACGGCGGCGAGGTGCTCGGCGTCCTCCCTCCTGAGGTCGGTCGAGGCGCCCACGGCGAGGCCGTCGTTGGACAACACCACCGCGTGCCGCACCTCGCTCACGCGCATCACCAAGTCGTCCAGCAGCCAGTCGAGTTCGCCGGACCGCTGGGCCGACCTCGTGCTCGGGTCCTGGATCATCTGGGGTCTCCTTCGCTGCTGTCGCCGCCCGGTTCGGGGTCCGGGGCGGATGCGTGGCCGGGCTGTCTGCCACCGCCCCGGGCCCAGCCCTTCCGGTACGCGGACATCCGGTCCCGTACGAGTTCGGGGGTGCGCCCTTCCTCGCCGCGCGGGCCGGGCGGCCGGGGAGGTTCCTCGGGGTGCGGCCTGCGCAATTGCGGGGCGAGGTTGGCCTGCCGTACCCGGCGTGGCAGATCGTCCGATGCCTCCGAGTCGTCCGGGGGACGGTGCAGGCGCAAGGCGGTGACTCCGGGAGGCGGGGGGCCGGCGGCCGGCGGTTCGGCGGCGGTCGGCGGTTCGGCGGCGGCCCGTACGGGGGCCACGAGCGCGGGGCGGTCGGCGGGGGCGGGGACGGCTTCCTGACGCGGCTCGGCGGTGTGCCGGTCCGCGGCGGACACACGCGCGTACACGCGTTCCTCGGGCTGCCGTGCCTGCGTCGCCTCGGGGACGGAACGTTCCGGCTTGCCGCTGTGCAGCAGTGCGGTCGGCAGCAGGACCACCGCCGTGGTGCCGCCGTAGGGGGAGGTCCGCAGGTGCACCTTGATGTCATGACGGGCGGCGAGTCTGCTGACGACGAAGAGGCCGAGCTGGTCGCTGTCGAACAGGTCCAGCGCCTCGGACTGCGCGATGCGCCGGTTGGCCTCGGTGAAGGTCTCCTTGCCCATGCCCAGGCCCCGGTCCTCGATCTCGACGGCGTATCCGTTGCCCACGGGTTCGCCGGTGACCCGCACACGCGTGTGCGGGGGCGAGAACTGGGCGGCGTTCTCCACGAGTTCGGCAAGCAGGTGGGTGAGGTCGGCGACGGCGGTGCCGATGACGGCCGCCTCCGGGAGTTGGCGGACCTCCACGCGCGCGTAGTCCTCGACCTCGGAGACGGCGGCACGGACCACGTTGGTCAGGGACACCGGCATGCGCCAGGCCCTGCCGGGCGCCGCCCCGGAAAGGATGATCAGGCTCTCCGCGTGGCGCCGCATGCGGGTGGTGAGATGGTCGAGCCGGAAGAGGTCGCTCAGCTCGTTCGGGTCGTCGGAGCGGCGCTCCATGCTGTCCAGGAGGCTCAGCTGGCGGTGGACGAGGACCTGGCTGCGGCGGGCGAGGTTGACGAACACCCCGGAGATGCCGCTGGCGAGCTCGGCGCGTTCCACCGCGGCCCGGAGCGCGGCGCGGTGCACGGTGCCCAGGGCCTCGGCCACCTGGCCGGCCTCGTCCTCGGCGGGAGGTCCCGGTGGTGCTTCGGCGCGGACGTCGATCTCCTCCCCCGCACGAAGTTTCCGCATGGCTTCGGGGAGTTTGCGCCGCGCGATCTCCAGGGCGCTGTTGCGCAGGCTGACCAGTTCGACGACGAGGCCGCGGCCGATGCGCACGGAGATGACGAGTGAGGCGACGACGGCGGCGAGGCCCAGCAGGACGGCGGCGCCGGCCGAGGTGAGCAGACCGCGGGTGAACGGGTCGGCGCGGTCCGCGACACCGCGTCCGGCGTCCGCCTCGATGGCCCGCATCCCGTTCTGCACGCGTGCGTGGGCCTTGTCCCAGACGCTCGCGGGGGCGGCGTCGACCGCCTTCGCGCCGGGTCCGTCGGCGAGCACCCTGTCCTCGGCGGCATACAGGGCCGCGTAGGCGCTGCCGGCGGCGAGGCGCTGCCAGGCGGTCCGTTCGGGCCCCCGCAGATCCGCGACAGCCGACTCCGTCAGAGCGCGGCGCGTGTCGACGGCGCCGGCGAACAGCCGCAGACGCTCGCCGTCGAGGCGTCCCGCGAGGCGGGCGCCGGCGAGGACGGTGCCCTCCTGGGCCAGCGCCTCGCCCGCGCGGGAGAACTCGAGCAGCACACGCGCGTCCGATCCGAGTTCGGCGTCCTGGATGCCGGAGAGGGCGCCGCCGACCGAGAAGGCCGCCGAGATCGTGCTCGTGTACCGGCCGTAGGTCTCTTCCCAGTCCGCGCCGCCGTCGAGCACCGCGGTCCGCAGCGAGGTCAGTGCCTCGGCCCCGGAGACGAACGTCTCGAGCCGCTGGGCCACGCCCGCGGGCAGGTCCTGGCCGTCGGCGACGGTGCTGTCGTCGCCGAGCCGCAGCTCCGCCACCGCCCGGTCCGTGCGTTCCCCGAGCGCTCTCAGGTCGCCGCCCTGCCCGGGGGCCGGGTGGGTCGCGTACCGTACGGCGGCCGCCCGCTCGGTCTGAAGGGCTGTCACCGCTGCCGCGACGGGGGCGCGGACCTGGGAGTCCACGCGCTGCAACTGGCGCAGCCCCGACACGTTCTGGGCCGTGCTGACGGTGGCGTACGCCCACAGGGCCAGCAGGGAGACGACCGGCACCATCAGCAGGCAGACGATCTTGGCGCGTACGGTGCGCGGTCGGACGCGCCAGCGCTCCGCGCGCGGGGGTATCGCGCCCGCCGGAGCGTCGGTCTGCTCGTCCGGGCCCTCGTCTGCGGGGGGTCCGGCGTGGGCGCGGCGCCCGCGCGTGGTGGGCGGCGCGTCAGCGCCTGCCGTGGGGGTCCTACGGGGTGTACGCATGGCCTCCTCGCTCGGAAGTGGTTCGGGGCGGTCCGGTCGCGTCAGACGGACCGGGCCTGCTGTCGGACGGTGAGGCCGTCCCCCGGTTGCTGTGCCGAGGCGGACGCCTCGCGCTCCCCCGTGGTGGGCGACAGCGCGACGAAGGCCGAGGTCAGGAAGAGGTAGGAGCCGAGGCCGACGGCGAGGGGGAAGATGAACTGCATCGCCGTGGCCCCGGGCAGCGTCTCGCCGGAGGGTGTGACGTCGACGCTCACCGCGAACATGGCGGTGTAGTGCATGCTGCTCACCGCCGCGCCCATGACGAGGGAGGCGAGGGTGACGGCGATCGGCGAGCTGATGTTCAGCGCTGCCCAGAGTGCCGCGGTCGCCGCGACGACGGCGATCAGGACGGACAGTGCGACGCGCACGGGGTCGTAGGTCACGTCGGCGTGCAGCCGGACGGCGGCCATGCCCAGGTAGTGCATGCTCGCCACCCCCAGGCCGGTGGTGAGCCCGCCGATCAGCAACGCGCGCGTGCGGTCGCGGCTGTAGCCGACAGCGAAGACGCCGGCGCAGACGACGGCCATGGCGACGAGCAGGCTGAGCACGGTCAGCGGAACGTCGTAGCGGATGTCCGTGCCGCTCACGGCGAAGCCGAGCATGGCCACGAAGTGCATGGTCCAGATGCCGGTGCCGATCGCCGAGGCCGCGGTGATCAGCCAGTTGCGGCGCGAGCGTCCGGTGGCGCCGAGCGCGCGCACGGTGCAGCGCAGCCCGAGGGCGGCGCCGACGCAGGCCATGACGTACGACAGCACGGGGGTCAGCCAGCCGAAGGCGGCGTGGTCCAGGTGTCCCATGGCCACGGGACGCTAGTCGGGGCACGGGAGCACAAAGGGGGCGCATTTCGAAAGGTGTTGGAATGTGGCGAAGTAGTGCGCCGGAACGATCGGGTCACGCTCGAACGTGTGCACTGAGGCATCGTCCGTGTCGGTGAGGGATCATGCGGAGCATGAGCGACGACCACACGCACGTTCAGGAGTTCTTCGGCGCCCGAGCCGCGGACTGGGACAGCCGCTTTCCCGACGACGGTCCCGCCTACGCCGCCGCGGTCGGCCGACTCGGTCTGCGCGAGGGTGACCGGGTGCTGGACGCGGGGTGCGGCACCGGACGGGCGCTGACGCCGCTGCGGGCGGCCGTGGGGCCCTCGGGAGTGGTCGTCGGCGCCGATCTCACCCCGGCCATGCTGGCGGCCGCCGGACGGGCCGGACGCGACCGCGCGGCCCTGCTGATGCTCACCGACGTGACCGCGCTCCCCCTTCGCTCCGCCTCGCTGGACGCCGTGTTCGGGGCGGGCCTCCTCGCCCACCTGCCCCGGCCGCAGGACAACCTGCGGGAACTGGCACGGGTGGTGCGCCCCGGCGGCACGCTGGCACTGTTCCACCCGATCGGCCGGGCGGCGCTCGCGGCCCGGCAGGGACGCCGGCTCACGCCACAGGACCTGCGCGCCGAACCCAATCTCCGTCCCCTGCTGGCCGGTTCCGGCTGGCGCATGACGTCCTACACCGACGAGGACGCCCGCTTCCTGGCCCTGGCCGTCCGCGAGATCTGACGGCTCACACCTCTCCGGCGACGGCCCGCACGAAGGCGTCGGGGTTGTCGAACATGACGTTGTGGCCGGCGCCCGGAACCGTCACCACGCGCACGCCCGCCGCCTCCAGGGCGTCCGCTCCGCCGAGCTCGCCGGTCAGCCGGCCCTGAAGGTAGACGCGGTCCACCGCGTCGAGGCCGGTCAGGATCTCTCGCATGACGGGGTCGGACCCACGCCTGAGTCCCACCGCGCTGCGGTGCAGGGCCCGCGGGTCGGCCAGCCGCATGGTCGCGGCCCACACCGGCCCGACCTCGCCCAGCACGCGCGCGTACCCGCCGTCGACGAACTCCTCCTCGGTGTACGAGGCGATACCGCTGCTCCCGGCGGAGGGCGGCGGGAAGGCGTCCAGATTCGCCTCCGTGAGCACGAGCCGCCCGACCAGGTCGGGCCGGCGGTGGGCGAGAACGACCGACACGGAGCCGCCCATGCTGTGGCCCACCAGTTCGGCGCCCGTCACCCCTGCCGCGTCCAGCGCCGCCGCCAGGGCGTCGGCGTGCTCGTCGAGGGTGTAGCCGAAGTCCGCGGGACGGTCACTGACGCCATGTCCGGGCAGGTCGACGAAGAGGCTGCGCCGGCCTGCGAGTTCGGGACGGGCGGCCACGTGCGCGTGGTAGACCGCCGAAGCCGCGCCCAGTCCGTGCACGTACACCCGGGCGGGCCGCGCCCCCGGTGACTCGGTCCACCGGATCTGACTGCCGACACCGTCGAACTCCGTCTGCTGCACCGTGCCCCCTCATCTCGTCGCGCCGTCGATTCCACCGCCGACAAGATACCTCGCATCCGATGTATCTCGTCAACGTCATATCCTCTTCCAGATGTATTTCGAGTTCCGGGATATTGCTGAGCCGATGTACCACCGTCCTGGGGCAGAATGCGGACATGCTGGAGCTCGCCATCCTCGGCTTTCTGTACGACGCCCCACTGCACGGCTACGAGCTGCGCAAACGCATCGCGGCACTCACGGGACACGTACGGCCGGTCGCCGAGAGCACCCTGTACCCGACGATCAAGCGGCTGGAGAGAGCGGGCTTCCTGGTGCGTGCCACCGAACCGGGCGCCGTGGCCGCTCCGCGACATGTCCTCAGCCTCACCGAGGAGGGCGGAAGCGAACTGCGCCGGCGGCTCGCCGAACCCGCCCCCCAGGACATCACCGACGAGAACCGGTGGTTCACGGTGCTCGCCTTCCTCCGGCACCTCGACGACGCCGCCGCCCAGGTCGTGGTACTGCGCCGCCGGCTGGCCTTCCTGGAGGAGCCGGCGAGCTTCTTCTACGACGGCGAGCGGCCGTTGGCCGCGGAGGAACTGGACGACCCGTTCCGGCGCGGTGTCCTGACCGTCGCGCGGGCCACGTCCCGGGCCGAACTCGCCTGGCTGCGCGACACGCTCACCTCACTCGACGGTTGATCCGCCAGCGGGACGGACGGGGCAGCCGCGGACGCCGGGGACCGGGCAGGTCCCCAGCTCGCCCAGGCGGTAGCCGTTCGGGTAGCCCTTGATCTCCCGGTTCTGCCGCGCGTAGTGGGGCGCGCGGCGCGGCGGCAGCAGCCGGACGGCACGACCACGCGCGCGTACCGCCCCACGCACCACCGCGCGGGCCACGGGGCCCGCGGGGGTGTAGCGAAACGCCCGCAGGAGCGGTTCGTCGAGCAGGGCGAGTGTGGTGGCGCGCAGCACGGGTGCCAGCGGCCTGGGATACCAGGAGGCCATCATGGCGAGTGTGGCGTCCGAGACGCGCCGCGCTCCCTCGTCCCAGGCGAAGTGCGCCGCCTCGTAGGCGTCGAGACAGGCTTCGAACTCCTCGTACGTCCCGGGGATGTCCTTGATGCCCATCCGCTGCCCGAGCGTGCGGTAGTACACGGTGCACGCGACGATCTCGTGGCGTGAGAGCCGGCGCCATCCGTAGGCGTCGATCCATCGCTTCGGCATCACGACGAAGGTGCAGAGCACGTAGCGCATGTCGTCGTCGCCGATGTCGTAGGAGCGGTGCATCCGGTTGATGCGCCGCACAGCCGTCCGGCCCTGCTCGCTGTCGAAGCCGTGCTCGACGACGGCGTCGAGCAGCAGGGCGGTGTCGTCGTAGCGCTTCTGGGTGCGGTCGGTGAGTTCCGCCGTCTCGGCGAGCAGACGCCCGATGCTCGGCACGGCGTACGTGCGATACAGGGCCAGCTCAAGGGCGCGAGCGAAGTCCCAGGGGAACTCGTACGCGGCGGTGAGCCGGTAGATCTCGGACGCGTCCTCGTACGGGTCCATCCGTCGGATCTGCCCGAGCCGGTCGAAGCGCTTCACTGCGCCGTCCCCCTTCTGCCGCCGGATCTCCAACTCTAGGTTGAACACAAGGAGATGAGCGATCGGTCGGGCAGGCACACAAGGGAGGCGGTCGGCATGTTCGGCAGGGTTCGCAACACCTACGGCAGATTCCGCGACGCGATGGGCGCGCGGTCGCGTCCGAGCGGCGAGGAGGGTGCGGGGAGCAAGACGCGCGGCAATCGGAAGAGGCCGCACAATCTGTTCGAGGCGGCCGCCGCGTACGTCTCGGCGTGTGCGGAGGACGATCAGGAGGGCATCGACGAGGCGGCGGGCTGGGTCTCGCCGGAGGCGCTGTCCTTCGGGGTCAACGAACTGGCCTGTCGCGCGGTCATCGCGCTCGCGCGAGAGCGCGACGCATCGCCGCGGGCCGTGGCGCGTGAGCTCCTCGGACTGCCCTCGGCGTGACGCACGCAACGGCCGGAGGTGGTCGATTCGCCCCGTCCGACCGGAAAACCGCAGCTCCGGGTAGTCGGGGAGTCGTGACAAGGGCCTTCCTGCCGCACTAGGGTGCGCGCCGTTGGACAAACCTATGGGGAGGCTGGGATGGCCGGGACGGACGAGGACGCCGTCGCCGCCGCGGACGACGCGCTCTATGTGCTCACGGCGGTGCTGCTGACGCCGGCGAAGTTCCCGAGCGCGCTGGGCGACGACTATCCGGAGGCCTGTGCGGCGCTCGGCCTCCCGCCGCTCGCCGACGGGTACGGACTGGTGCTGGGCCAGGACGGCGAGGGCGCGCGGTGGACCGTCGTCATCGACGACGTGTCGCTGGTGGCCGTGGCCATCGCGTCGTGGGACTGCGGCATGGAGTACGACCTGTCGCCCGGTGAGCGGACGGTCGTCGCCGCCCTGCCCGGCTGGCCGCTGGCGGTCGCCGTCGCGGCTCCCGGTGTGCCCGCGCCGCACGATCCCGCCCCCGAGGTCGCGGACGGTCCTGCGCTGTCGCCTCCGGACACGACCAGGTGGGGTCCGGCCCAGCGACGGCTCGGGGCGGACGAGATCGCGCTCCAGTGGGCCCTGTGGCGTGAGCAGATCGACGACGCGGATTTCGCTCGTCCGCAGGACGGCGGCGCGGCGGACCCCGGCCCCGGTCAGGAGGCCCGGGACGGCGAATCGGGCGGGTCCGGCGACGCCGGCCCGGCGAGCGGGACGGGGCAGGACGCGACCAAGGGCCACCGGGGTGTCCGACGTGTCCTGGCCGAGGTGCGCGCCTATGTGGAGGCCCCGCCTCCGCTCGGCCGTGTGCGTTCGTCGTTCGCGCCGGGTGACGCCCGTACCCTGCGGGCCGACGGTCCCGGCTGGTCACTGGTCGCCAGGACCGACGACATCGCGTTCGTCCTGCTCGACGACGAGCCCGGCGAGGTGCTGCCGGTCGGCCGCGGACCCGAACTGCCCGGACTGCTGGAGGCGCTCGACAAGATGGCCGTCCGACCCCTGTGAGGCGGTACGGGCACCAGCCGCCAGGGCCCGGGGGGCGTCGGCGGCCCGAGCGGCAGGTGCGGGACGGCGGGGACCGCGGCGCGGCCCCCGCCACTCACCGGCCCAGTTCCTTGCGCGTGGCGCGGCGCAGTCTGCGCCGCTGGGAGGGGTCGAGCGTCAGGTAGGCCGCCGCCGGAACCCCCAGCACGATCAGCAGGGCCGCCCACCAGGGCAACCAGATCAGCAACAGCAGCCCGACCGCCACGCCCCCCGCGGCGATCTTCGCGTTCTTCGACATGTGCGTCGCCTCCTTCGCGGCAACTGCCGCTCTCTGCCATGAAAACGGCTCCGCGCCGCCCGCGGTTCCGGAATCGACCCCCGAGACGTCCCTGAGCTTCATCCCCGAGACATCCCCGACCACACCTGCGGCACGCAGGCGGGCCGAGGACGAAGCCGGAATCGTTGCGCCTTCGCCTGCGAAGTGTTGTACCCTCGGCGACCCCGCCTCCAGTAGTCAAGTTTGAGGAGCACTCATCACCGCGCAGCGGATTCCCTGGGAAACACCGTCCGAGATCTCTGAACTGGCTCGTTGTTCCGCCGTCTTCCTGCCCGGCACCCCGGCCCGCACCGGACGCGTCGCCTTCTGGCGGCCCGACGAGGGTGTGCTGCCCGCCGTCCCGTCGCGGGTGGCGGAGGAACTGTCCGTCGTGCGGCCCGTCGGCGCCGGGGTGACCCTCGCGCGCGTGCCCGCCGTACTGCTGCCGGTGGACGAGGCACTGACCGCCCTCGCACGCGCGCGGGTCGGGCCGGACGGCCATCGGGCCGCCGCCTTCTGGGGAGCGGCCGCGCTGCTCGCCCTGCACTGCGTGGCGCGCGGGCTGCTGCTGCCCGGACTGTCGCCGCAGGGCCACGACGCCTGGCGCATCGGCCCCCTGAACCCGGAGGACGCCGAGCAGGTGCGTCGGCTGGCCGCCTCGATGCCGCCCGAGGCTCACGCGGTGCCGGTGGACGAAACCCGGCCGCTGCGCCTTCCCGAACCCGAGCGCCTGCTGCGGGCCTTCCTGGACGCCGTCGCGGACGCGCTGCCCCGCAGCCCCGCGGCGCCGCTCCTGACCGCAGGACCGGCCTACGCGGCCCGGCAGCCCCGGTATGCGCCGGAGCTGCGCGCGTGGGCCGGCGATGTCGCCGCGGGCCATGACGCAGGCGTGCGCATCTCCCTGCGGATCGAGGTCTCGGGGTTGGACACGCCGGGGATGGACGACCGCCGGGCGGGCCGGCCGGCGACGGATCCGTCCGGCGCCGGCGGGACCGGGGCGGCTGCATCCGGTGCGGCTGTAGCCACGGCAGTTGCCCTGCGGGCGGCCGGGGCCGTGACGGACGCGCGCGGGGTCACGGAACCCGGCTCGAACGCGCGCGGGGCCGGTGGCGTCCAGAGCGCCGTGCCGGCAGCGGGCCACGGGGCGGCGCCCCGGTTCAGGGCCGTGCCGCAGGTGCACAGCGTGAGCGATCCCGCGCTCGTCGTGGACGCCGCCGAGATCTGGACGGAGTCGGGTGTCACGCACGAGGCGTTCGGCCCCCGCGCGCGGATGGACGCCCTGCTCGCCCTGCGCCGTGCGGCCCGTGCCTGGCCCGCGCTGACACCCCTGCTCTCGGCCACCGTCCCGGACGCCGTCGAACTCGTCGACGAGGAGGTCACCGAGCTCCTGGACGAGGGTTCCCTGGCCCTGGCCGGCGCGGGGATCGAGGTGCACTGGCCGCGGGCACTGGCCCGCACACTGACCGCTCGTGCGGTCGTGGGACCGCACGAGGAGGGAACGGGGCCCGACCGGCTCGCCGCGGACACGCCCTCGTTCCTGTCCGCGGACTCGCTCCTGACGTTCACCTGGTGGTTCGGGCTCGGCGACCAGCAGCTGACGCGCGAGGAACTCGACCGGCTGGCCGAGGCCGACCGGCCCCTGGTGCGGCTGCGTGACCAGTGGGTCCTGCTCGATCCTCGGGAACTGCGTCGCGCGCGGGCCCAGCAGGACCGCAGGATGACACCCCTGGACGCCCTGGGCGCGGCTCTGACGGGCTCGACGGAGGTGGACGGACGCAGAGTCGATGTGCGGCCCACCGGGTGGCTGGCGGCCCTGCGGGAACGGCTGACGCGGCCCGAGGCCCAGGAGCTGGTGGAGCAGCCCGCGGCCCTCCGGGCCACGCTGCGCGACTACCAGCGGCGCGGCCTGGACTGGTTGGCCCGGACCACGGCTCTGGGACTGGGGTGCTGCCTGGCGGACGACATGGGGCTGGGCAAGACCGTCACTCTGATCGCCCTGCACCTGCACCGGCAGACGGACGCCACGGCGGCCGGTCCGACGCTCGTGGTCTGTCCGACGTCCCTGATGGGCAACTGGCAGCGGGAGATCGAGCGGTTCGCGCCGGACACGCCGGTGCGCCGCTTCCACGGGCCACGACGTGATCTGGAGGCCCTCGCCGACGGGGAGGTCGTACTCACGACCTACGGCACGCTGCGGTCGGACGCGGGGCGGCTCGGCGAGGTGGCGTGGGGCCTGGTCGTGGCGGACGAGGCGCAACACGTCAAGAACCCGTACTCGGCGACCGCGCGGGCCCTTCGGACCATCGGCGCACGCGCGCGTGTGGCGCTCACCGGCACCCCGGTGGAGAACAACCTGTCGGAACTGTGGGCGATCCTGGACTGGACGACGCCCGGCCTGCTGGGCCGGCTCGGGACGTTCCGCACGCGGTACGCACGAGCGGTGGAGAACGGCGCCGACCCGGCCGCGGCGGAGCGGCTCGGCCGGCTCGTGGGGCCGTTCCTGCTGCGCCGCCGCAAGTCGGACCCGGGGATCGCCCCAGAGCTCCCGCCGAAGACCGAGACCGATCGGCCCGTGGCGCTCACGACGGAGCAGAGGGGCCTGTACGAGGCCGTGGTGCGCGAGACGCTCGCGGCGATCGCCGAAGCCGACGACATGGCCCGGCGCGGGCTGATCGTGAAGCTGCTGACCGGCCTCAAACAGATCTGCAACCACCCGGCCCAGTACCTGAAGGAGGATCGGCCGAGGACCGCCGGACGCTCCGGGAAACTGGAACTCCTGGACGAACTGCTCGGCACTCTTCTCTCGGAGGGGGCCGGCGTGCTGGTCTTCACGCAGTACGTGCGCTTGGCGCGGCTCCTCGAACAACACCTGGCCTTGCGCGGTGTACCCACCCAGTTTCTGCACGGTGGCGTCCCCGTCGCCGAGCGTGAGGCCATGGTCCGGCGGTTCCAGGACGGTGAGGTCCCGGTGTTCCTGCTCTCGCTGAGGGCGGCCGGCACGGGCCTCAACCTCACGCGCGCGGAGCACGTCGTGCACTACGACCGCTGGTGGAACCCGGCCGTGGAGGCACAGGCCACCGACCGGGCGTACCGCATCGGCCAGACCCGGCCCGTGCAGGTGCACCGGCTGATCGCCGAGGGCACCGTCGAGGACCGCATCGCCGAGATGCTGCGCCGGAAACAGGATCTCGCCGACGCCGTTCTCGGAGCCGGTGAGGCGGCGCTCACCGAGCTCACGGACGCGGAGCTGGCCGATCTGGTGCGACTGCGGGAGGACACACGATGAACCGGCACGACGACAGCAGCGAGGAACGGACCTTCGCCGCGTTGCCTCCCGCGCCGGGGAGGGCGTTCGCGCAGACATGGTGGGGACGGGCGTGGCTGGCCGCGCTCGAGGACGGCGCCCTGGACGGGGCGCAGGTGAAAGCGGGCCGTCGTCTCGCGCGCGCGGGAGCCGTCGGCGCGGTGTCGGTACGGCCGGGGCGCGTCACTGCCCTCGTCCGGGACCCCGATCGCACCCAGCACCGGGCCGATGTGCTGCTCGACCGGCTCTCGGACACCCAGTGGGAGCGCCTCCTGGATCTCGCGGTGGAGCGGGCGGGACACGTCGCCGCGCTGCTCGACCGCGAGATGCCGCCGCATCTGGTCGAGGACGCCGGTTCGGCCGGCATCGACCTGCTGCCTGCGCTCGGCGAACTGGAGGCGAAGTGCGACTGCGACGCCTGGGACCACTGCGGTCATACGGCGGCGGTCTGCTACCAGGTGGCACGGCTGCTCGACCAGGATCCCTTCGTCCTCCTTCTGCTCCGGGGGCGCGCCGAGCAGAGTCTGCTGGACGATCTCCAGGCGCGCGGCGGCGCGGCTCCGTCCGAAGCGGCGCTCCGCCGGAGCGAGGGGGTGGACGCGGCGGAGGCGTACGCGGCCGGGGGCATCCTGCCTCCGCTGCCCGCGGCGCCCGGGCTCCCGGGGGAACCGGGCGTTCCGCCCTCGCTGGACACGGATGCCCCGCCCCCGGCCGGAGTCGACCCGGCGGCACTGGCGATCCTGGCCGCCCGGACGGCCGCCGCCGCCCGTCTGCTGCTCGCGGAGGCGCTCCATGAGGGCGCGGGGCCGCGTACGCCGACAGCCCCGTGGCCGCTGGGCCAGGACGCCGTGCGGCTGGCGGAAGGGGTACTCGACGCAGCCGGGGCGGCGGATCGGACCGCAGAGGGCGTGGCGGACCGGCTCGCCCGTGGAACGGGCCGCGACCGGGAGGAGATGGCCGCCGCCGTCCGGGCGTGGCGGTACGGAGGGGCGGACGCTCTGTCCGTGCTCGAGGAGGAGTGGACCGTGGACGGCGAGACGCTCGCACGCGCGCGTGCCGCGCTGGACTCCGCCTGGGAGGAGGACGAGCGGCCGGAGTTGCGGGCCCGGAGGAACCGGTGGACGGTCGTCGGCACGGCCTGCGAACTGCGGTTGGGGCGGGACGGCAGATGGTGGCCGTACCGCGAGGAGGCGGGCCGCTGGATGCCGGCCGGGGAAGCCGCCCACGACCCGGCGACAGCCTTGATCACGGCCGGGACGGAAGGCGAGGAAGCGCTCCCCTAGGAGCGTTCCTTCTCCGTGCGTAGGGGTGTCGGGGGTGTCCGGGGTGTCGGCCGCGCGGGCGGCCCTCGCCGCCGCCGACGACCTCGGGATGACGGACGGTTCCGGGGCGTTCGGCGCGCAGGGCCGGCTGGCCGGCCCTGCGCGCCGAGACGACGGTCACGTATGTGCGGCTGCCGCGGAGCCCGTGACAGTGGGCTCGTGGGCCGCACACGCGTGGCGATGCGGGGTGTCCACACGCGCGTGGCGTGGTGCGGTGCCCACGCGCGCACGGCGGTCAGTGGACCAGCTCCCCCAGGGACGGCATCAGCGACCCGAGATCACTCGGCAGTTCACTCGGCAGCCCGGACGGCAGCCCGGTGGGGAACTGCGACGGCAGCTCGCTCGGAAGACCGCTCGGAAGGCCACTGGGAAGGCCGGTGGGAAGGCCGCTGGGCAAGTTGCTCGGAAGGCTGAAGGACGGAGAGGAAGTGGAGCCGCCGGTGCTGCTGCCCGGGTTCGGCTCGTCGTCCGAGGAGTCCCCGCCTCCAGAGGCCATCAGCACGACGACGAGGACGGCTCCGGCGGCGACAAGCAGTACGAGGACGACGAGAAGGGGGTTCCTACGCCTTCCGGAGCCGCCCGGCGGCCGGGACGGCGGAGGGGACGACCAACCGCCTCCGCCCGTCCCGTCGTAGGGTCCGAAGCCGGAGTGGGGCGGTCCGGAACCGCCCGGAGGCGGCGGGCCCCCCGGAGGTCCGGGCGGCTGGGGCGGTACGGGCGGCATGGCCATGGCGTCCAGCGTCGCGGCGATCAGCCCAGGGCGCGAGCCCCGCGCGCAAGTTGATACCGACTCATGCCATGGACCGCATGATTCCGGTGCATTGCACGCCGGGACGAGCGGAGTTCTTCCGGCGGTTCGACGGCACGCGTGTGTGCACCCTCGCCCGGGCACACACGCGTGCGCGTGCGTTCAGCCCCGGGCGCCCAGGAGGTGGTCCATGGCGAGCTGGTCGAGGTGCTCGAAGGCCATGCCGCGGGCGGCGGCCACCTCGGGGTCGAAGTCCTCGAAGGCGGTGCGGTCGGCGAGCAGGCCCTCCAGACCGTCGGCGGCGGTGGCCTGGGCGAGCTCGTCCAGGCGGGAGGCGCGCAGTGCCTCCTGGACCTCCGGGTCGCCCCGGAACGCTGCCGCGCGCTCCTTGAGGATCAGGTAGTTGCGCATGCAGCCCGCGGCGGAGGCCCAGACACCGTCGAGGTCCTCGGTGCGCGGCGGCTTGAAGTCGAAGTGCTTCGGGCCCGCGTAACCGGCGCTCTCCAGCAGGTCGACCAGCCAGAACGCCGAGCGCAGGTCGCCGGCGCCGAAGCGCAGGTCCTGGTCGTACTTGATGCCGGACTGACCGTTGAGGTCGATGTGGAACAGCTTGCCCGCCCACAGCGCCTGGGCGATGCCGTGCGGGAAGTTGAGCCCGGCCATCTGCTCGTGGCCGACCTCGGGGTTGACGCCGTACAGCTCGGGCCGCTCCAGGCGCTCGATGAAGGCCAGGGCGTGGCCGACGGTGGGGAGCAGGATGTCGCCGCGCGGCTCGTTCGGCTTGGGCTCGATGGCGAACTTCAGGTCGTAGCCCTGGGAGGTCACGTACGCGCCGAGGAGGTCGAAGGCCTCCTTCATCCGGTCGAGAGCCACCCGCACGTCCTTGGCGGCGCCGGACTCCGCGCCCTCGCGGCCGCCCCAGGCGACGTAGATCTTCGCGCCGAGCTCGGCCGCCAGGTCGATGTTGCGGATCGTCTTGCGCAGGGCGTAGCGGCGCACGTCGCGGTCGTTCGCCGTGAACGCGCCGTCCTTGAAGACGGGGTGCGTGAAGAGGTTGGTGGTGGCCATCGGCACGGTCATGCCGGTGGTGTCCAGGGCCTGGCGGAAGCGCTTGATGTGCTCCTCGCGCTCGCTGTCCGAGGACCCGAAGGGGATCAGGTCGTCGTCGTGGAAGGTCACGCCGTAGGCGCCCAGCTCGGCCAGGCGCTGCACCGACTCGACCGGGTCCAGGGCACGCCGGGTGGCGTCGCCGAAGGGGTCCCGCCCCTGCCAGCCGACGGTCCAGAGGCCGAAGGTGAACCTGTCATCGGGGGTGGGCTGGTAGCTCATGCCACGGCTCCTTGCTTGAGGACTGTGTCGCCGACTATTTCGTCATGGCAGTTTACAAATTAGTATGCGGACGCATCTCTGGGAAGACAGATCCTGTAGAGCCGCGGAAAAACTTGAGGAGAACCCGATGTCAGCAGCCGAGGGTCCGCTCGTCGTCGGCGTGGACACGTCCACCCAGTCCACCAAGGCACTGGTCGTCGACGCGGCCACCGGCCAGGTCGTCGCGAGCGGCCAGGCGCCCCACACGGTGTCCTCCGGAGCCGGCCGCGAGAGCGACCCCCGGCAGTGGTGGGACGCCCTGCGCGAGGCGCTGCACCAGTGCGGTGACGCGGCCCGGGAGGCCGCCGCGGTGTCGGTCGGCGGACAGCAGCACGGGCTCGTCACCCTGGACGGGCACGGCGAGCCGGTGCGCCCGGCGCTGCTGTGGAACGACGTGCGGTCGGCCCCGCAGGCCCGACGGCTGACCGAGGAACTGGGCGGCGCCAAGTTCTGGGCGGAGCGCACCGGGTCCGTTCCGGCCGCTTCCTTCACGGTCACGAAGTGGGCCTGGCTGGCGGAGCACGAGCCCGACGCCCTGCGCGCGACGAAGGCCGTGCGCCTCCCCCACGACTACCTCACCGAGCGCCTCACGGGTGAGGGCACCACCGACCGCGGTGACGCCTCCGGCACCGGCTGGTGGGCGTCCGCGACCGAGTCCTACGACGCGGAGATCCTCGCCCACGTGGGACTCGACCCGGCGCTGCTGCCCCGCGTGGTGCGGCCCGGGGAGGTGGCGGGCACCGTACGCGACAGTCACGACCTCCCCTTCGCCAGGGGAACGCTGGTCGCGCCCGGCACCGGCGACAACGCAGCGGCGGCGCTGGGTCTCGGGCTGCGTCCCGGCACACCCGTACTGAGCCTCGGCACCTCGGGCACGGTGTACGCGGTGGTCAAGCGCCGCCCCACCGACCCCACCGGCACCGTGGCCGGCTTCGCCGACGCCCACGGCGACTGGCTGCCCCTGGCCTGCACCCTGAACTGCACGCTCGCCGTCGACCGCGTCGCCGCCCTGCTGGGTCTGGACCGCGAGGCCGTGGAGCCCACCGCGGACCTCACCCTGCTGCCCTACCTGGACGGCGAACGCACCCCCAATCTGCCGAACGCATCGGGCCTCCTGCACGGTCTGCGCCACGACACGACCGCCGGCCAACTGCTCCAGGCCGCCTACGACGGCGCCGTGCACTCCCTGCTCGGCGCGCTCGACCTGGTCCTCGACGAGGACGCGGACCGCTCGGCGCCCCTGCTGCTGATCGGCGGCGGCGCCCGGGGCACCGCCTGGCAGGAGACCGTGCGGCGGCTGTCCGGGCGCCCGGTCCAGGTGCCCGAGGCCAGGGAACTCGTGGCGCTGGGGGCCGCGGCACAGGCGGCGGGCCTGCTGACCGGCGAGGACCCTGCCGCCGTCGCCCGCCGCTGGGACACCACCCGGGGCCCGGTGCTCGACGCCGTCGAGCGGGACGAGGCGACGCTGGCCAGGATCGCCGGGGTACTCTCCGACGCGGCTCCGCTGCTGGAACGGCGCGCGGACGCCCGCTGAACATCGACGAACCGACGAACCGACGAATCGACGGAGGCATGACCGCACCGCTGCACGAGGCCCGGCCGACCGGCCCCGGGCGCGCGCTGCCCGACACCCAGCAGGGCATGCGCCGCCGCAATCTGGCCAGGGTGATGCACGCCGTCAGCGACGAGGGACCGCTCTCGCGGGCGGCGGTGGCTTCGCACATCGGCCTGACCCGGGCAGCGGTCTCGACCCTCGTCGACGAACTCATACGCACCGGACTGCTCGAGGAGCTGGGCCCCGAGCGGCCCGGCCGGGTGGGCCGACCCGGTTCGGCGCTGGCGGTGAGCGGACACGGCCCGTCGGGCATAGGCGCCGAGATCGGCGTCGACCACCTCGCGGCCTGCGCCGTCGACCTGCGCGGGAAGGTGCGGGCGCGGGCCGTGCGGCACGGCACGAACCGGGGCCGCTCCCCCGGGCCCGTGGTCGAGGAGCTGACCGGGCTCGTGCGCCAGGTGGTCGCCGAGGCCGAGCGCGAGGGGCTGTGGCCGGCCGGACTCGCCGTGGCCGTCCCCGGCCTGGTCGCCCGCGACGCCCGTACCGTCGTCCGCGCGCCGAACCTCGACTGGCAGCAGGTCGATCTCGGCGCGCTGCTGCCCGGCGAGCTGCCGCTGACCGTGGACAACGAGGCCAACTTCGGCGGACTGGCGGAACTCTGGCTCGGCACGGACACGCCCGGGGACTTCCTGCACGTGTCGGCCGAGATCGGCATCGGCGCCGCGCTGGTCGTGAACGGCAGCCTGCTGCGCGGCACCCGCGGCTTCGCGGGCGAGCTGGGCCATGTGCCGGTCCACCCCGACGGACCCGCGTGCGTGTGCGGCGGCCGCGGGTGCCTGGAGCAGTACGCGGGCGAGGAGGCGGTGCTCCGGGCTGCGGGTCTGGCACCCGGCGGGGACCGCGTCGGGCTCCTCGCGGGACGCGCCGCGGACGGCGACCCCGACGTGCGGCGGGCGCTGCGCGAGGCGGGCACGGCTCTCGGCATCGCTCTGACCGGTGCGCTGAATCTGCTGGACCCGGAGGGCGTGGTGCTCGGTGGCGCCCTGGCCGGGCTCGCGCCGTGGCTGCTGCCGTCCCTGGAGACCGAACTGTCCCGGCGTACAGCGGGCCCCGCCCGCCCCGTGTCCGTCTCCCGGCTGGGTCCCGAGGGACCGTTGCTGGGAGCCGCGCACTCGGTGGTGAGGGCCGTGCTGGACGACCCCGCGGCGGTGGCGCAACGGACGTGAACGGCCGTGGCCGTGCCGGGCACCGATCACACCGATACCGCCCCGGAGGGGACCAGGGCCGCTGCTGGGGAGTCGTCGGCCGCGCCCGGACCGCAGCGGACCGGAACCGGAGGGCCGGATCGCATCGGGCGTCGTCCGAACGGTTGTCGGCCCTCGCCCACGGAGTGACGATGTCCCCGGTGGTACGACGGCCACACGCCGGACGTACCACCGCACTCCAGCCATATCGCCTTCCGGGAGGACGAGTTGACCGATCCCTGGGTGGCCTTGGAACCGGGCGCCGATCCGGCGGAGCGGATGCGCGTCCTGCGGCGGGCGCATGAGGCGTTCACGGAGGCGGGCACCGTGCCGCGTCCGGTGCGCGCCGTCGTGGCCGACTCCTGGCGGCGTTCCGCGCGGGCGGGCGTCGGTCCCGACGGCACGGCGAGTGTCGAGCTGACCGACGGTGACCTCGGCGCCTACCGGTCGGAACATCCGCTGGCGCGGGTGATGCCGCTGTTCCGCGAGCTGATGGGCACGTTCGCCGCCGACGGGGAGCATCTGCTGGCGGTGTGCGACGCGCACGGCAGGCTGCTGTGGGTCGAGGGCCATGCGGCGACGCGGCGGCAGGCGGGGCGGATGAACTTCGTGCCGGGCGCCCGGTGGGCGGAGAACGCGGTCGGGACGAACGCGCCGGGCACGGCGGTCGCCCTGGACCGGCCGGTACAGGTGTTCGCGGCCGAGCACTTCATCCGGCGGGTGCAGCCCTGGACGTGCGCGGCCGCCCCGGTGCACGACCCGCGGACCGGGAAGGTGCTGGGCGCCGTGGACATCACAGGCGGGAACGGCCTGGCGCATCCGCACAGCCTGGGCTTCGTGCAGGCGGTCGCGCGGGCCGCGGAGGCTCACCTCGCGCTCCTCGCCCCGGCGGGGCCCGTCTCCGGCATCCCGCGGCTGACCGTGCTGGGCCGGGACGAAATCCGTCTGGTCAGCGGGGGGCGTGACCTGAGGCTGAGTCGTCGGCACAGCGAGATCCTCGTGCTGCTGTCCCGCCGCCCCGAGGGCCTGACGGGCGATGAGCTGCTGTGTGCCCTGTACGAGGACGAGTCGGTGCCCCCGGTGACCTTGCGGGCCGAACTCGCCCGGCTGCGCGGGGTGCTCGGCCCCGGGCTGCTGGCGTCGCGTCCCTACCGGCTCACCGCTCCGGTCGAGTCGGACCTGGCCGTCGTCGAACGAAGACTGGCGGCCGGCGCGGTCACGGCGGCGCTGGCCGCGTACACCGGGCCGCCGCTGCCGTCGTCCCAGGCCCCGGCGGTGGTGCGGCTGAGACGCCGTCTCGCCGACGGACTGCGCGCCGCGTTGATCGCCCGCGGCGACCCCGACCTGCTGGCCGACTGGGCGCACGCGCCGTGGGGCGAGGACGACCTCACGGTGTGGCGAGCACTGGCGTCGGCCCGCCCGACGGCCGCGATACGCGCCCGCCTCGCCTCGCTCCAGTCGGAACTGGGAGCGCCGAAGGGGTGGCCGCCGGAGTAGAAGCTCGGCAGCCCAGTCGGGGCGGCGCGCCCGTAGGGGAACGGAAGACCGACGGCCGGGCACCGCACCGCGAACCCGTGCCGGGCGTCGACGGCCGTGCGCCGCACCCGTACCCGAGCGGAACACCGGCAGCCGGGTGCCGCTCTCCCCCGCGCGGAGCACCGGCCCTCGGGCGTCGCGCCCGTAACCCGGGCGTGAGTGTTCCTCGGTGGGGCGTGATCGCGGGTGGGGGGCCGATCGAGGTGTCGTGGTCGGAGTCGCAGGGGCCGGGATCGCATTGGTCGGAGTCGCAGGGGCCGGGGCCGCATTGGTGGGTCGCAGGGGCCGGGCCCGCAATGGCCGGGGCCGCAATGGCCGGGGCCGCAACGTGGATGCAACGTCCGCTTCCCTAACCTCCGGCGCAGAGCTGCCCAACGGCGGGCAGCGCTGCTGAGGGAGGCAGAGCAGGATGACCCGTTACGCGGCGCCCGGCACCGAGGGCGCGATCGTCTCCTACCAGGCCCGTTACGACCACTACATCGGCGGCGAGTACGTGCCTCCGGCCCGGGGGCAGTACTTCGACAACCCGTCTCCGGTCAACGGGGAGACCTTCACGGAGGTGGCCCGCGGCACGGCCGAGGACGTGGAGCGGGCGCTCGACGCGGCCCACGCGGCCGCGCCGGGCTGGGGCCGCACCTCGGCGACCGAGCGTTCCGACATCCTGCTGAAGATCGCCGACCGTATGGAGGCGCACCTGGAGCCTCTGGCGGTCGCCGAGAGCTGGGAGAACGGCAAGCCGGTCCGCGAGACGCTGGCGGCGGACATCCCGCTGGCCATCGACCACTTCCGCTACTTCGCCGGTGCGGTCCGGGCGCAGGAGGGCTCGCTCAGCCAGGTCGACGACGACACGGTGGCCTACCACTTCCACGAGCCGCTCGGCGTCGTCGCGCAGATCATCCCGTGGAACTTCCCCATCCTGATGGCCACCTGGAAGCTCGCGCCGGCCCTCGCCGCGGGCAACACGGTGGTGATCAAGCCTGCGGAACAGACCCCGGTCTCCCTGCACTACTGGATGAGCCTGGTGGGCGACCTGCTGCCGCCGGGCGTGGTGAACATCGTCAACGGCTTCGGCCCGGAAGCGGGCAAGCCGCTCGCCTCCAGTCCCCGGGTGGCGAAGGTCGCCTTCACGGGTGAGACGTCCACAGGCCGGCTCATCATGCAGTACGCCGCGCAACACCTGAAGCCGGTCACCCTGGAGCTGGGCGGCAAGTCGCCGAACATCTTCTTCGACGACGTGTGGGAGAAGGACGACGAGCTGCGCGACAAGGCCCTCGAGGGGTTCACCATGTTCGCGCTGAACCAGGGGGAGGTCTGCACCTGCCCGTCGCGCGGGCTGATCCAGCGCGGCAACTACGGCGAGTTCCTCCAGGCGGCCGTGGCCCGCACCGAACTCATCAAGCCGGGCCACCCCCTCGACACGGACACGATGATCGGCGCACAGGCGTCCGGCGACCAGCTCGCGAAGATCCTCTCCTACATCGACATCGGCCGGAAGGAGGGCGCCAAGATCCTCACCGGCGGTGAACGAGCGCAGTACGACGGCGACTTGAAGGGCGGCTACTACGTCCAGCCGACGATCTTCGAGGGTGACAACCGTATGCGGATCTTCCAGGAGGAGATCTTCGGTCCGGTCGTGTCGGTCGCCTCCTTCGACGACTTCGACGACGCCATCAAGATCGCCAACGATACGTCGTACGGCCTCGGCGCCGGGGTGTGGACGCGGGACATCAACACCGCGTACCGCGCGGGCCGCGCGATCCAGGCGGGTCGCGTCTGGACGAACTGCTACCACGCGTACCCGGCGCACGCCGCCTTCGGCGGTTACAAACAGTCGGGCATCGGTCGCGAGACGCACAAGATGATGCTGGAGCACTACCAGCAGACGAAGAATCTTCTTGTCTCCTACAGCCCGAAGAAACTTGGGTTCTTCTAGAGCCTGAAGTCGGGTTGCCTGGGGCATCGTTGCGCTCCACCAGGCAACCCGACATCGCAGGCACCCAATGCGATCAATCGGGTTTTTCGAGTCACTGTCCGACATCCAAGGGGGATTCCCCGGACCAGTCGCGGACCGAATAGCGCCGAGGGACACGACCCCACGAGCCACCGGCTCACGACCGCAGCGCCCCCTGGTATCCGTAAGCAGCACCCGAACCGCCGGCAACACCGGGAGACAGGCCCCCAGTCGCCCCGTCGCCAACCAAGCGCGAACCAGCACAGGCCGAGACCCTCCAGTCGCCCGGCGGCAGTCACTGGAAACAACGCCCCGGCAATGACGATCGGCCACGGCGTGACGTGGCCCGGGCGCAGCGGCGAGCGCGGCCAGACCACGCCGGTTGTCTCCGTCACGGAGGAGGACCCGGGACACACCCCGACCGGATGCTGCGCGCCTGATTCCTGCTCAACGGCATGGTGGTGGGCCCGGCGGACGTCGCCGGGCCCACCACCACCGTCCTGACATCCGGCCACCGCTGTCATGTCGGCCCCGGATGGTCTCGTCAGCGCACCCCGATGATCAGGCCAGCCCCGGAAGCGCTTCGGCGTTGCCGGCCAGGATGCCCTGGGTGTCCTTCGCGTCGAGACCTGCCCGTTTCGACGTAGGCGACAGTGTCGAGGTAGTGCTCGCCGCCCGCTAGAACCCTGGCTCGGCGGTTGCACTGGCCCAGGAGCTGCTCAAGGCACGTCCAGACGTCCCAGCGGTGCGCTCACTCGGCGGCCAGGTCGCGCCCGACGTAGGAAGAGTCCTTCCCCCTCACAACACCTGGCCTGTGGGCGACGCTGGAGATCATGAACCGCAACCCGCACCCGACCGAGTGAGTTCCTCAAGGCACGCCGTGCCAAGCTCAGCCCCGAGGAGGTCGGATTGCGCGGCGGCCAACGGCGGCGTGTGCTTCAGCCGGACGCTCCCGTTGCGCGGTCCGGGGAGCTTCGGGTGAACACCGTCAGGTAGGCGCTGACGTCGTTGCGCGGACGTCACTCCATCGCCGGGGCCCGGCCTGGCGTCCGGCAGCGGCGACCATCAACTGGCCTTCATCCGCTGTCATATGGAGATGGGGCCGTGGTCGGCGGCGGTCTGGGCCAGTGCGCGGAGGGTGGGGCTGTCGTCGGTGGATCGCCAGGTGAGGGCGAAGTGGAGGGTGGGGGCGTCGGGCATGGGGAGGAAGACGATGCCGGGGGGACGGTTGTAGCGGGCGGCGATCTCGCCCAGCGGGTGGACGCACTGTCCGGAGGCGACCAGGGAGAGAATCTCGTGGAAGGTCCGCGCGGCGGGCCCGCGCGGGATTCGGCGGCCGAGCGGCGTACGCGTGGGGACCATCGCCGTGACCCAGTACTCGGGGGCGTCGGGGCCGAAGTCGACGACGTGGTTGTCGCCGAGGTCCTCCAGCGACGCGGTGCCGCGCTCGGCCAGCGGATGGTCTGCCCCCACGGCGAGCACGCGGCCTCCGGTCAGGACGGTCGGGCCGACCGAGAGGTCCGGTTCGGCCACCGGAAGCCACAGCACGTGCGCGTCGTGCTCTCCGGTGCGCAGCGCGGTGAACGGGTCGCTGCCGTTGATCTCGCCGAACTGGACGTCGCTGCCGGGGTGGCGGGCGCGGAAGGCCTCGATGAGAGGGCGCAGTTCGTGGCCGGCATGGCCGAACACGCCCAGACGCAGGGTCTGCCCCGTCCTCGCACCGGCCGCTTCGGCGCGGGCGAGCCCCTCCCGGAGAAGGTCGACGGCCTGCTGGAGGTCCTCGCGAAGACGCCGGCCGACCGGGGTCAGGGCGACGCGCCGGCTGCTGCGGTCGAACAGGACGACGCCCAGACGCCGTTCCTGCTTGGCGATGGCCTGACTGACGCGGGCCTGGGACACATGAAGCCGCTCCGCGGTGCGGCCGAAGTGCAACTCCTCGGCCAAGGTCAGGAAGATCTCGATGTCACGCAGCTCCACGCACAACCCCCATCCATGCGTAACCGCCACCCATACATAACCGCCACATTATGAATAGCTCAAGGAACCTTACATTGTTCCGCTGTTCGCCCGCGCCGATGCTGGATCCATCACCACCGGACAGGCGGCACCCGCCTGACGCACACATGGATGGGGAGGGAAACCGATGAGCGACATGCGGGCCATCGCCGATCGCGTCGAGATAGAGGCGCTGCGAGCCGAACTCACGGACGCGGTGATGATGCGTGACTTCGAACGCGCCGTCTCGCTGTTCACGCCCGAGGGCGCCATGCGCTGGCCGCACATCGACAAGGAGTTCGTCGGCCGCGAGGAGATCCGCGCGGGGATCGAGTGGGGCCAGTCGCTCTGGGAGTTCTTCGTGCAGAACGTCCACCCGGGCGTCATCCGGCTGGACGGCGACACCGCGGCCGGGCGAGCGTACATCCAGGAGTTCGGACGGATGCGCGACGGCAGCTCGCACCTGAACTACGCCTTCTACCAAGACCGTTATGAGCGAACCGCCGACGGCTGGAAGTTCAGCGAACGCATCTACGAGGTCCGGTACCTGGACTTCACCCCGCTCCGCGGCTCGGCGCCGCAGCGCCTCGGCCTCAGCTGATCCGTCCCGCACGCCGTCACGGTGTGCGAAGTCGACATCCTGCGCGCCAAGTCGACATCTTGCGTGCGCGAATTCCTGAAACGCGAATTCCTATAAAGCGGAGGAAAGAAACCATGGCTGAGAACACCGAAGTCGTCGTGATCGGCGGCGGTTACGCCGGGGTCATGGCGGCCAACCGGCTGACGCAGCGCGACGACGTGACCGTGACGCTGATCAACTGCCGCCCGGACTTCGTCGAGCGGATCCGACTGCACCAGTTGGCGGGCGGGACGCACACGGCCGTCAACGACTACCGGAAGGTCCTGGGCGAGCGCGTCCGGCTGGTGGTCGACACCGCGACCCGGATCGACGCGACGGGGCGAAGGGTGGAGCTGGCGAGCGGCGGCACGGTCGGCTACGACTACCTGATCTACGCGGTGGGCAGCGGCAGCGCCGATCCGGGCGTGCCCGGAGCTGCCGAGTTCGCCCACCCGATCGCCACGTTCGAGGAGGCGCGGCGCCTGCGGTCGGTCCTCGACGCCGCCCCCGCCACGGCCCCGGTGACGGTGGTCGGCGCTGGTCCGACCGGCATCGAGACCGCCGCCGAACTGGCGGAGGCGGGCCGCACCGTGACCCTGGTCTGCGGCGGGCTCCTCGGCCCCTACCTGCACCCGAACGGCCGCTGCTCGGTCGCCGAGCGGCTGACCGGCCTCGGTGTGACCGTGCTGCAGGGCCCCGGCACGAAGGTCACGGAGGTGACCGGTGGCAGTGTGCGGCTCGGCGACGGCCGTGAGCTGTCGAGCGCGGTCACCGTCTGGACCGCCGGGTTCGGCGTGCCGGACCTGGCCGCCCGCAGCGGGCTCAGCACCGACACCCTGGGCCGCCTGCTCACCGACGAGACCCTGACGAGCATCGACGACGAGTGGATCGTCGCCGCCGGGGACTCGGCGGCACCGTCGGACATGCCGTTCCGGATGAGCTGCCAGGCCGCCGGCCCGCTGGGCGCACACGCCGCCGACACGGTGCTCAGCCGCATCGCGAACAAGCGGCCCGCACCGATCGACCTGGGGTTCGCCGGCCAGTGCATCAGCCTGGGGCGCCGTGCGGGCATTTTCCAGTTCGCCCACCGGGACGACACCGCCAAGCGGCTCCACCTCGGCGGCCGGACAGGCGCGAAGGTGAAGGAGTTCGTGTGCAAGCACACCATCAAGCAGCTGGTGAACGAGGCACGCAAGCCCGGCTCCCACACCTGGGCCAAGGGCGAACAGGGCCGCCGACTGCTGCGGGCCCAGCGCCGCGAGACGGCGGCCACCGCCGAGCAGTCCGCCTGAACCGCGCACCGGCAGCCGACGTGGGTCCCGGCACTCGGCTGTGTTCTTTGTGCGGCGCGGCGCAAGTTCAATAGCGACGAAGCTGTTGTAGTAGGCGGGTGTTCATTGCCGAAGAGAGTGACGTCGTAGCCAACTCCGTTGGCTGGTAGGCGTATCGGTACGACCTGGAGTGTGCCCGGCACTTCGGCGCTCGACTGATATGCGCCGGTGGTCAGCCGGTGAAGGACTCGGGGCCGAAACGGCCCCATGCGATGAAGGCGGCGAGGGCGAGGTAGATCAGGTCGCCTGCGATCGTGGCCTTCTCGCCACGGCGCAGACGCATGGTGACCGCGCAGGCGAACAGCAGAACGAGTCCGGTGGCGGCCAGCGGCACCAGGGCCGGCGCGACGTCGAGCGCCGCGGGCAGGATCAGGCCGACCGCAGCCAGCAGCTCGACGGCACCGATGGCCTTGAGGGCACCGGGGCTGAACTCCAGGACCCACTGCGCAGAGGAGCCCATCGCGGCCAGCTTCTCCCTCGGCACGAACACCTTGGAGCTGCCCACCAGGCAGACAGCGGCGAGCACTCCGGCAGTGATCCACAGTGCGACGTTCATCATCAACTCCCTGATCGAGGACTTCCGCACCCGAGACGAGGCAGCGAGTTGGCCTGTGACATCCCGAGCCCGGTCAGCGGAGAGACGTGGCTCACACCGCGTCGTGTCACAGACGTGAGGGCCGTCTCGTCTTGGGGATGAAGGCATCGACGAACGTGGAGGAGCACACGATGGACACGCGACTGAACTACTTCGCCAGCCCGACCGCCGGCAAGGCGCTCAAGTACTTCATGTCGGTCGGCCGGGAGCTGAAGGAATCGCCGCTGCCGGCCACGACGCAGGAACTGGTGGCGCTGCGCGTGAGCCAGATCAACGGCTGCGCGGCCTGCATCGACATGCACACCAAGGAAGCCGCCGCGGCCGGCGAGAGCCCGGTGCGGCTGAACCTGATCGCGGCCTGGCGGGAAGCAACGGTCTTCACCGCGGCCGAGCGCGCCGCACTGGAGCTGGCGGAGCAGGGAACCCGGGTCGCGGACGCGGCCACCGGGGTCAGCGACGACGTGTGGGCGCGCGCCACCCAGCACTACGACGAGGAGCAGCTCACGGCCCTCGTGCTGCTGGTCTCGTTCATGAACACGGTGAACCGACTGAACATCATCACCCAGCAGCCGGCCGGCGACTACCAGGTCGGCCAGTTCCACTGAACCGCCACCGCATCCTGGCTCAGGTCAGGCCCGCCGGGGCCAGGACGCCGTGGTCAAGGCGGGCAGGGCGGTCGCGGTACGAGCGTTGTCTGCTCCGCCCACACATCGGATGATCTTCGAAGGTGCCTCACCGGCGCGGGTCCGGACGGGCACACAGACCGCAATGGGGGGAAGACTGCATGGGCAAGGTCGAGGAGTTCGAGGAGCTCCGGCCGCTGCTGTTCTCGATCGCGTACCGGATCCTGGGCAGCGTGGGCGAGGCGGAGGACGCGGTGCAGGAGACCTGGCTCCGCTACGACGCCTCGAGAACCCGGCCCGTGTCGGCCAAGGCGTTCTTGTCAGCCACGGTGACCCGGATCGCGATCGACGTGCTTCGCTCCGCCCGGGTACGGCGGGAGAAGTACGTCGGACCGTGGTTGCCCGAGCCGCTGCTGGACGATCCGTACGAGGACCCGGCCCGCGCGGCGGAGCTCGCCGACTCGGTGTCGATGGCGGCGCTGCTGCTCCTGGAGCGGCTCAGTCCGCTGGAGCGGTCGGTGTTCGTGCTGCGGGAGGTCTTCGCCTTCGGCTTCGACGAGATCGCCACCGCCGTGGGGCGCTCGGAGGCCGCGTGCCGACAGCTGCTCGTACGGGCACGCCGCCACATGCACGAGGGACGGCCCCGGTTCGAAGCGGACCGCCAGGAGCGGCAGGAGCTGGCGAGGCGGTTCTTCGAGGCACTGACGCAGGGAGACGTGGACGGACTACAGAATCTGCTGTCCGCCGACGTCCAGCTCGTCGGGGACGGCGGTGGCAAGGCACCGCAGCTGGCCAGGGCCGTCACCGGCGCCGAGAACGTGGCCAGGCTGCTCGCCACCGTCTACCCGCTCATGGCCCGGATCGACATCACGTTCGAACCGCACGAGGTCAACGGCCAGCCGGGCGCGCTCTTCCGCGACCGCGACGGCAAAATCCTCCACATCCTCGTCCTCGACACACTCGACGGGCAGATCCAGACGATCCGCGCGGTCATCAACCCCGACAAGCTCAGCCACCTCGGCCCGGTCGCCGACGCCTGGGCCGTCGACCAGGAAGTGAAGCAGACCCGTAAAACCCAGTGATCTCCCGACCAGCCTGACAGGGCAGGACCGGAGGCTTCATTGCCGCATGCCGATGATCCTGGCGCACGGCTTGCCCGTGACGTCCTCCCGCGATACGAACCGTGATCATCCATCGCGCAAGATCGACTATCGACACACCTACTGGGGGTTCAGTCATGATCCTGATTACCGGGGCCACCGGTGTCGTCGGCCGGGAAACCGTCCGCCTCCTGGTTGAGAGGGGAGCGAAGGTCGCCGCTGTCACCCGCGACCCGCACGCCGGATTCCCCGTGGGTACACAGCTCGTCCACCCCGCGAAGGTTCCCCCCCTCGACGGCGTGGAGGCCGTTCTGCTCAGCCCGCGTGCCGCCGGATCCACCGCTGTCGACCTGTTGGCCCGCGCCCGCGGGACGGGCGCGGCAAGAGTGGTCGTACTGTCCGCCGTGACCGTGCAGTACCCGGCCGGGCACGCACGCTTCCGGCAGCAGTTCCACGCGGTCGAGGACGTCGCCAAGAGGAGCGGCCTGGACTGGACGATCCTGCGCTGCGCCGATTTCGCCGCCAACACCCTGGCCTGGGCCGGCCAAATCCAGGCGACCGGGACCGTGCGAGGGGCGTACCCGCACGCGAGGACCTCGACCGTCGACGAGCGTGACATCGCCGCGGTGGCCGCCCTCGCCCTGACCCACCCACAGCACCGCGGTCAGACGTACCTGCTCACCGGAGAACAGTCGCTGAGCCAGCCGGAGAAGGTCGCCGCGCTCGGCGCGGCGCTCGACCGGACACTGTCGTTCGTCGAGGCCGCACCGGACGCGATCCGCCACGGCATGCTCGCCGCCGGCCTGCCCGACGAGGTACCCGACCGGCTGCTCGGCTCGCTGGCCGACTACGCCCGCGAGGCCGGGCCCACCACCGACACCGTGCGGCGGCTGCTGGGCCGCCCGGCACGTACGTACGCCACCTGGGCGCAGGACCACCGTGCCGCCTTCACCTCGGGAGGAACCCGATGAAACTCACGATCGTCGCCGCCACCGGCGGTATCGGACGGCACCTGGTCGAGCAGGCGGTAGCCGGCGGGCATGACGTCACCGCCGTGGCCCGCCGCCCACGTGAGCTGCCGGACGGCGTCCGGACGGTCGCCGTCGACCTCACCCGACCCGACATGCCGACGCTCGCCACGGCGGTACGCGGCGCCGACGCCGTCCTGTCCGCGCTCGGCCCGCGCAACCCGCGCGCGGACGCCGGCATCACCTCGCGTGGCACCCGCGCGATCGTCGCGGCGATGCAGGCCGAGCACGTGCGGCGGATCATCATCGTCAGCGCCGCACCCGTCGGACCGGTGCCGCTGCCCGGCCGGCCGACGCCACCCAGACACGATCCCGGCGACGGCTTCTTCATGCGCCACCTGGGAGTCCCGTTCACCCGGGCGATGTTCGGCCGGCACTACGCCGACCTCGCCGTCACCGAGCAGACGCTGCGCGACAGCGGACTGGAATGGACGGTGTCGCGCCCGCCCAAGCTCACCGACAAGCCCCTGACCGGCACGTACCGGACCGCGTGGAACCGCAACATCCGGGGCGGGTTCTCCGTGCCACGCGCCGACGTCGCCCACCACATGCTGGCCATGGTGAACCAGCCGGACAGCATCGAGCAGGTCGTCGGAATCGCGAACTGACGAATACCAGCCACGCACACGACCCGGGCTGCGGGTGAGAAGGCGAGCAACGATCCGCGACGGTAGCCAACAAGGTGGTGAAGATGCCTCGGCCGTCCCGCCCGTCACTTCGCCGTCCGGGTCACCCCTCACGAAAGAACGTGATCATGACGAAGTACGCCCGTTTCGTCAGCCTCGTGTTCGCGGGGCTGTTCGCCGGACTCCTCACGTCGGACCTTGTCCCGGAACTCTCGCTGCGCGGCTTCGACAGCACCGTCTACACCCAGGTCCGCCTGGTCGAACTCGACGCCCTCGACAAACTCGCCGTCGCCACACTCCTGCCGGCGCTGATCGCCACCGCGGTACCGGATCCCGAGCAGCACATCATCGTGTGGACCGCAGCACCCGGTTCCGTCACTCTCGCTCGCTCCGCCTCGGCGCCGCTCAGCTGCTTCTGACGTTGCAACAGGTCAGCACGCTTGCGCTGGGTCTCCATAGCGCGCAAAGCAGATCACCGACGAACGGCAGCGGCTCACGGCCGACCGCCGGCCGACCACACGGCCGCGTCCCATACTCCCTTGCCGCGGAGGGAGGCCACATTCCAGCTGTTCGCGTTGCGGTTCTGCCGCTTGACCTGATGCACCTCCGTCCCGTGGTCGTGCCGGTAGAGGAACTCGACCCCGTCGCCCAGTGGCCCACCCGGTTCGACGCGGAGCGACGTGCCCGATCCCAGCAGTACGTACAGGGCATGTGCGCATCGCGGTCACGAACTGCGCTACCTGGCCGCGCATGCCGAGGTCACGTCGATCGCCGTACCGGACCGTCTCGGCGACTTCGACCACCAGGCCCTGGGGCGGGAGATCGCCGAAGCCACCCCGAGCGTGCGGCTGTTGCTCGTCGCGGGTGGCACGGTCGACACCGACGCCACGGGCCTGCGCGCCCTGGCGGAACCGGCCGAGGACCCGGCCGCCGCACGGGCCCGGCTCGACCGGATCGCCCCGGACAGCGGCGACGTCGCCGTCTTCCTGCTCTCCGGCGGCACGACCGGACTGCCGAAGCTCATCACCCGTACGCATGACGACTACGAGTACAACGCCCGCCGCAGCGCCGAGGTCTGCGGCCTCGACTCCGACTCCGTCTACCTGGTGGCGCTGCCCGCCGGGCACAACTTCCCCCTGGCCTGCCCCGGCATCCTCGGCACCCTCATGAACGGCGGCCGGGTCGTCCTGGCCCTCACCCCGGACCCCGACAAGGTGCTGCCGCTGATGACCGCCGAGGGCGTGACGGCCACCGCCGCCGTACCGGCCGTCGTCCAGCGCTGGATCGACGCGGTGGCCTCCGGCCGCCACCCCGCCCCGCCGGCTCTCCGGCTGTTGCAAGTGGGTGGCGCCCGCCTTGCGCCGGAGGTCGCCCGCCGCGCCGAACCCGTGCTCGGCGGCACGCTCCAGCAGGTGTTCGGCATGGCAGAGGGGCTGTTGAACTACACGTGCCCTGACGACCCCGACGACATCAAGATCGAGACGCAGGGGCGCCCCATGTGTCCGGACGACGAGATCCTCGTCGTCGACGCCTCCGACAACCCGGTCCGGCCCGGCGAGATGGGCGCACTGCTCACCCGCGGCCCGTACACCCCACGCGGCTACTACCGTGCCGCCGGGCACAACGCCCGAGCGTTCACTCCCGACGGCTGGTACCGCACCGGTGACGTCGTCCGGCTGCACCCGTCGGGCCATCTCGTCGTCGAAGGACGAGACAAGGACCTCATCAACCGGGGCGGCGAGAAGATCTCCGCCGAGGAGGTCGAGAACCTGATCTACCGCCTGCCCGGCGTCGCCCGCGTCGCGGCCGTCGCGAAGGCCGACCCCGACCTGGGGGAGCGGGTGTGCGCGGTTGTGGTCGTCGAGCCGGGGACCCACTTGAGCCTCGAATCGGTCCGTGCCGCCCTCACCGCAATGCAGGTGGCGCGATACAAGCTCCCGGAAGACCTGCTGGTCGTGGAGGAGTTGCCGCTGACAAAGGTCGGCAAGATCGACAAGAAGCGTCTGCGGGATGTCGTCCGTGGCAAGGCGGACTCCGTCGAGGCGGTGTGACGGCGCTCGCCGCGGCGGCGAACGGGCCGGCGGCTTTGCGGTGACGCTTCCGCTGCCCCCGGAGGGAGCCGATCGGCTTTGCCGGCCTTCTGGCGGTACCTGGGGAAACACCTCCAGGTACCGCCATCGCCGTCGCCCGTCCCGACCGTCGGACCAGCAGCCGGATGCACCCCCCCTGGTGACCAGCCGTCATTCCCCGTCGCAGACGCCCTCCACAGCGAACTTCTGGTACAGGTGCGGGTAGGCCACGGTACCGGCAGGGTAGCTCCCCAGATGCGAGGCGAACTCCGGCGTGCCGAGCGCTGAACGGAGGTGCTCGGTGGATTTCCAGACGGCGACGTTGGTGAAAAGCCGGCTGCCGCCGATGCCCCGGTACAGCTGCACCGAGAGGAGGCTCCCCGACCTCTTCATATACTCCGCGTCGTCCTTCCAGGCGGCCACCACCTCGTCCTCCTTGCCCTCCGGGGCGACGAAGGTGTTGATGATGGTGACCGGGCCGGCCTCCTCCTTCTGCTGGTCGTGGAAGTGGGTGGACTCGTCGAGCCGGCCGAACTTGAGCATGGTTCCTCCATGAACTCGTGTGTGGTGAGTGGTGATCCCGGAGCGGTCCGGGTGAGGGGTCAGGCCCCTGTGGCATCGCCCGTGGTGTGCGTTCAGGCGGGGTGCTTGTCGAGGAAGTCGGTCATGAGCTTCAGCCACTCGTCGGTCCGCTCCAGCATCGGCAGATGACCGGTGGCGATTTCGGCGAGTTGGGCGCCCGGGATGGTCTCGGCGAGCCGGCGATGCAGGTCGCTGGAGACGAGCCGGTCGTCGGTGGTCGAGATGACCAGCGTGGGGACCGTGATGCCGGCGAGGTCGTCCCGGACGTCGACCTGGCCGACGAGGTCGGTCTGCTCGGAGCTGCCGTCGGCCGTACCGGCGGCGACGTAGCCGAGGGTCTGCCGCAGCTGCTCGGCGGGCATGGACTCCAGTGCCTGGGTGCCGAGGGCCATCATGAGCTGGAATTCGGCGAGCAGCTCGCGGTCACCGGAGGCTGCGATCTTGCTCTGGATCGAGGAGGCGAGAGCGAGCCGGTTGTCGCGGTGCGGAAAGGCGGCGGTCAGGACGAGTGCGCCGACGCGCTCGGGGTGGCGGGTGGCGGCGCGGATGGCGACCGGCCCGCCGAGGGAGTAGCCGGACACGGCGAAGCGGTCGAGGTCCTCCGCGTCGGCGGCGGCGACGAGTTGGTCGGCGAGGTCGTCGACGGACAGCGGGGTGGTGGAGCGGGGAGTGTCGCCGCTGCCGGGGTAGTCGACGCCGACGACGGTGTGGCGCGCGGCGAGCGCTTCCATTACGGGGCCGTAGGTGCCGGCCAGGCTGCTGCCGGCGCCGTGGGCGAGGAGCAGGCCGGGGCCGGAGCCGAGGCGAGTGCGGGCGAACGTGGGTGCGATCAGGTTGCGAGGTGACATGGCCGTCTGCCTTTCGAATGCGCCGACACGCGAGAATCATCCAGTGCGTGTGATTGCTTCCTCAGGTCTATCACACAGCACGTATGATTTGGACCTGTGACGTCAATCACACACACCGTATGATGGGCCGGTAGAGTGGCGGCATGAAGCAGCCCCTCCACCGCCGCCAGCCGACCCCGGGCAACCCGCGCGTACAGCGCACCCGCAATCGCGTGCTGGCCGTCGCGCGGGAACTGCTGCCTCAGGTCGGACCGGCCGGGCTGACCTACGCCCTGCTGGCCGAGCGGTCGGACGTCACCCGCCAAACCCTCTACCGACACTGGCCCACCCGAGCCGCGCTGCTCTTCGACCTCGTCCTCGAAGGCCCCGACCTCGACACCTACCCCGAACCGGGCACCGACGTACGTGAAGTGGCCACAGCCTGGCTGAAGAGCCTGCGCACCGGCGTCAGCGTGCCGGCCGTTCGATCCGCGGCCCTGGCCGTCACCGCCCAGGCCGACCACGACCCCGACAGCGCCCGGGCACTCGCCCGCATCGGCGAAGACCGCCACGCCGGCTTCAACAAGCTGTTGGAACCTTCGGGCATCCAGATCAGCGACGACGAGTTCACCCTGCTCTACGGGCCCGTCCTCGCTCGGCTCTTCCTCGACCGCGGCCAGGTCACCGACGCCTTCATCGACGCCGTCGTCGCCCAATGGCTCACCACGCTGCAACTTGCCGACGCACCGCAGGACTCCCGGTAGTAGTCACCGAAAGCTCCCGGCAGAGAGGAACAACCGCGTTCAGACAGCGAACCCGGACTCGTGTCGACCCGTCATCGCCGCCCCTGCCGAGTGAGCCTCGCCGCCTGCTGTCGGGAACCACTCCACACCCGACATGACCGCCGGCCACCTGCCCGGGTGCGCATGTGGAACGACGTCGGGTGCTGCCGGACGTGCTCGCCGACCCCTGGTCGGCCGAGCCGGTGCGGTCGACCACCGACCTGAGCGAGGCTCTGCACCGGTGCGAAGCTCTCGAAGGTACGGGCGTCGCTCCGGCGATCGGCTTCATGGAGGCTTCATGCGCTGAGTGGTACGTGCTTTATGAGGCGGCTGTTGTCTGGCGGTCATGCACGTACTCCTCGTCCCGCCGGTGGACAACGTCGGCCACCCTGCTGCGCGGCACCAGACTTCGGCGGTCGGCACCGCGCTGTCCGGTTCCCTCGTGACCGGCGCGTTCCTTGGTCTGGGGTCGGCCAGGCACGTGGAGCCCGCTGGACACGAGCTCGACGACGCGCTGCATGCAGGAACCGCCGGCCTGCTCACCTGGGTGGGGGCCGCGGCGGCGGGGCCGGCGGCGTTGCTCGCGGGTCCGCTCCACTAGCCGACCGGTGACCGCCGGCCTATGCGGCTGCGTCGGCGCGCAGTTCGTGAACCAGTCCACCTGGGATCCGGTGCCGGTGCGCCGGCGGATCGCTGAGCGGCCGGTGCCGCAGATCGGCCCGGACGCCTGGGCGGTCGATGGCGTGTCGTTCCCCAAGGACGGACGGATGTCCGTCGGCGTCGCCCACCAGTACTGCGGTGCGCTGGGCAAGCAGGCCAACTGCCAGGTCGCGTCACTCGACGGGGGGAGCGTCCTGGACCGCTCGGTGCTCTTCGTTAACACCCCCGGTGTCGGGGAAGAAGCGCAACTCCTCGACACGACCCAGCTGGACGAGGAGGTGAGCCAGCCGGAAGTCCCCGTGCCGGTCGCTCTCCTGTGCCGCGCGCAGCTCATCGAAACGGCCCAGCTCCGCCAGTATGCGAGCCATCTGCTGGTCGCTTGATTCCCGCGCACCGGGAACTCGGGCGGCAGCCCGTCGGACAGCGACGGCATCGTCGATGCGGCCCTCGTCGAGGAGTAGCTTGACGAGTCTGTCGGGGCTGTGGGGGTGGGCCTGGAGGAGGGTGATGGCCTCCTCCAGCTGTCCCTGCCCGGCCAGGAGGTCGGCCAGCCTCAAAACGGCATAGGCGTCGTCGGAGTCGGCGCGCGCCCGCAGTTGGTCGATCCGGCCATGCTCGGCAAGCATCTGGGCCAGCCGGTAAGGAGCATGCCAGTCGTTGGGCTGCGCCTCGGTGCGGTCGCCCCATATGGCGATGGCGTCGTCGATACGGCCCTGGTGGGTAAACAGATGGGTCAGTCTGTAAATGGCGAGAGTAGAGCTTTCACCGACGAGCGCGCGCAACTGGTCGATACTGCCCCGCTCGGCCAGCAGATCGATGAACGCGGACAACTCGCGGTCACTGCGCGGATGCTCCAGCTCACGGGCCAGAGCGACAGCGGCGTACGTGTCACCGTCGTCAACAAGGGCCCGCAAGTCTTCCGTACTGTGCTTCTTCCTCATCCGGAAGATCAGGTTGTCGCGGGCGTAGCTGTCCCCCGCGTCGGCCCGGGTCCGCAACTCCTCCACACGGTCCTGCGCCGCCATCATGCGGGCCAGGGCATCACAGGCCGCCTCCCGCCCCCCGCTACTGTCGCCGGTGTCGGCACGCGTCCGCAGCTCGTCGAGACGGCCGTGTTCCATCAGCAGATAAGCCAGCCTGTCGGCGCCGTAACTGTCGTCGGCGTCGGCACGGGCCCGTTGGACGTCGAGAGCCTCGTCTACACGGCCGTGGTCGATCAGCAACGTGACGAGCAGGACGGTAAGTGAATCCGCGTCGCTGGGAGATGTGTCGGCCGTATCGAAACTGGCCTGCACCGCGACGGCATCGTCGAAACGTCCCGCGTCGACCAGCACAACTACCAACTTCTTCGCGGCGTACAGGTTTCCGCCCTCGGCGCGGGCCTGTAGTTCATCGAGACGGCCCAGCCCTGCCAGCGTGGCGTACAGCAACTGGGCCACGATGTGTGAGCTGCTGGTTTCGGCAAGATCGCGCAGTTCATCGATCCGGTCCTGCGCTGCCAGCAGACGCGCCAGATGCTCGGCCGCATACCTGTCGCCCGCATCGGCCCGGGCACGCAACTCATCGCTACGGCCCAGCTTTGCCAGCAACTCACCGAGCCGGTACGCCACGCGTTGGTCGCCCGCGTCGAAGCGCACCTGTAGTTCCCTTATCTCGCGCTTGATGGACCGGCGCTTGCTGAAGCGGCCATAGTTCACGATTGACACCATGACGTCTCCGTGCCCTGGCCACAAGGACGAGAATGCACTGGGTGAGCTGCTCTGAGTAATTTTGAAAGGCCAGCCGTCGCCCCTTTGCCACTACCGGCGCCTCGCGAAGCCCCCGCCTGCGACGCAGCTCGTCGAGCGAGGACTGCTGCGACGGGAGCCGCATCCGACCAGCCGCCGCAGCATGCGCCTGTTCGCGACGGCCGAGGGACACGCGGTGGCCGCTCGTGCCGCGTCGATCGCGCGTCGGATCGAACGGGAGACGACGTCGCCACTCCCCCCGGACGACAAGGACGCCATTCACCGGCTGCTCTACCGTTTGGTCGAGGAACTGAACCCCGACGCCCTCGCCGTCGACACTCGATCACTGAACTAGCCCTGGCCGACCAGCGAATGCCGCTTCCCGGATCCGGCGCGCCGACGTGAGAAAGAAACGCGGAAAGGAGGAGATCCTCCGGCGAGGCCAGCTGAACGGGGAACTCCGTATGGGCATCGACCGGGAACTGGCCATCGACATGTTCGTCGGTCCACTGCTCATCCGCACGTTGGTACGCCACGACCCCGACCTCCCGGCTGGGCTGCCCGAAGAGATCGTCGGCACCGTCCTCCATGGCCTACGGCCTGTCAGCTCCCCACGCAGTTGAAGCGTAGGCACGGGGGCGCAGCCGCTGCCACCCGCCCGCCGCACCGCACCCGGTGGGCGCGCGAACCCGACATGGTGGTGCGCCCCGGCCGCTCGTCTGTCGCCTACCGACCAGCCGTCAGCGCGGTGGTGGTTCTCCGTTGTCCCTACGTGAGGTCTCTCCCCTCCATTGGCGGGCACCCCACGACTTCGTCGGGGGCGCTCAGTCTCGCGCGGCGAACGCGGTGGCCGCTTCCATGAAGGACGCGGGTGCACGGCCGAGCAGCATCCACAGGACGTTGCTGTTGCCGCGCAGGCTGTGCCGGTCATAGTCCTGCCACATGGCGCGCATGTCCGAGGCCCGGGAGGCGGAGTCGGCCACTCCCGGCGGGAGCGGTGCATCCGCCCAGTCCACCGTCCTCGCCTCCAGATCCACTCCTCGCGTGCGCCCGGCGAAGCGCACCGCCTGGGCCAACGTCAGAGCGGGTCCCGCGAGTTCGTAGGTCGCCGAGTCGTGGACTTTCTCGGCAAGCACCTTGACGCCGGCTTCCCCGAGGTCGCGCAAGTCGATGAACGAGAACACGTTGTCGACGTTGAACGGCACCCCGACGGGGCCGGCCGGAGCCCTCCCCCACGTCGACAGGACGATCTGCGCGAACATCGAGGGCTGGAGGATCGTCCAGTTCAGCCGCGAGGCCCGCACGGCGGCCTCGGCGTTCGCCTTGCGCAGGTGGTGGCGCAGCCCGGGGGTGTGCGGGTGGAGGACGGACAGGTACACGAACCGGCGGGCGCCCGCGTGCTCAGCCGCCTCGAGCGCCCTCGTCGAGAGCACGTCTTCCTCCGGGTGGAACGCCGGCGGGATCATGAACACGGAGTCCGCGTTCTCCAGCGCCTGACGGATGCCGTCCGGCTTCGCCAGGTCGGCCTCGACGATGTCGTCCACGCCCAGGGCAGCCACTCGTTCCCGCCCTGCCGGGCCGTGCACCACGGCCCGGACCCTGAATGGGGCTAGCAGCGCGGCCTTCAGCACGTACGTACCGCAGAGCCCGGCCGCCCCGATCACCGCGATCAGGGGCGGCTCCTGACTGCGTACGGCTTGTGATTCGGACACGTTCCCGGCTTCCTCTCGCGGTTCTGCGGCGACTTCTCGGAGTCGTGACACGCTCGTGCGTCGGATCAGGGATTGATCACGGTCATCCACATCGGGTCGTCGACCCGTTGCTCTATGGCGTCCATGGCCTTGAGCGCTTCGGTGAGCGGGAACCGATGGGTGATGAGCTCGTCGGCGGTGAGGGCGCCCGTCGCGAGCAGACGCAGCACATCCGTCGTGTCCTGGCGGGTGCACGCGCGAGTGGCGACGAAGCGCCAGCAATGCATCATCAGGGCGATGGCGGGGAGCGACAGCGGGGTGGAGTTACCGCCCATGTGCACGAGTGTGCCGCCGGTGGCCATGCCGGCCATGGTCTGGCCGAGGGCGGGGCCCTCCGGGATGAAGTCGATGACGGCATGGGCTCCCTCGGGTGCCAGCTCGCGCAGCCGACGGGTGAGAGTGCCGTCGGTCGACCAGTTGTCAGGGAGTTCGTCGAGTGCGACGACACCGGCCGGTACGCCGCCGGCGAGCCCGGCGACGCGGTGGAGGCGCTCGCTGTCGCGGCCGACGAGGATCAGACGGGCGACTCCGAAATGCTCCGCGAGTTTGACCGTCGCGGTTCCCATGGTGCCGGTCGCGGCGGTGACCACGAGGGTGGCCCGTTCCGGCAGGTCCGCGCACTTGAGTGCGCGCACGGCGTTGGCCAGATCCTGAACCTTGGCCGCGACGTCGAAGCCGACGGAGTCCGGCAGGGAATCGGTCAGCCAGTGCGGGACACGGACGTATTCCGCGAGTCCGCCGTCGTGGTACTGCTCGTACAGGGGCATCGGGGCATCGCCGAAGGCGGCGTGACCGAGCATGGCCTGCTGGGGGCACATCATGTCCCGGTCGGTACGGCAGTACTCGCACTCACGGCAGTTCAGCAGGGGGTGCACCCGCACCCGGTCGCCGGCCGCGTGGCCGGTGACGTCCCGGCCGACGGCGGAGACGACGCCTGCGGCCTCGTGGCCGAGTGTGGTGGGCAGGTGCTTGAGCGCTCCCATCCGAAGCAGGCGCATGATGCCCGGCGCCAGGCCGGCGGAGGCGACCTTCACGACCACGTCGAGCGGACCTGGCTCGGGGACGGGCACTTCCCCCAGGACGAGCGCTTCGGCGCCCTGGTGCGCTCGCAGGGCAAGCATCGTGGCCATCAGCGGACCTCCACGGTGAGGCTCGGGAGAAGTTCGGGGGTGTAGGCATCCGCCGTACGCGTGGTCTCGGCGACCTGGGGCAGTTCCTGGTGCGAGAGGAGACTGACGTAGTCCCCGGGTTCGGTCACGACGCTGGTGTGGGAGATGCCGAGCGGGATGCGCACGAAGTCGCCCGGCTTGAGGTCGACGATGCCCCGCTGGGTGATCAGCGTGCGGTGACCACGGGCCTGGTACTGGATCTCGTCGGCGTCGAGGGTACGCCGGTAGCGGCGCTGTCCGCCGGGAATGGTGGCGACCATGCCGAGGCGGATGCGATCTGTCGCGTACAGCCAGGTGGTGTCCTGACCGGGATCGGCCCGCAGCACCGCCATCCGCCGGTCCTCCTGGTGCACCTGCTCGAGCAGGAGCTGTTCGTCGACCCCGAAGACGGTGATGTCGTGGCCGCGGTCGGCCACGACATCACCGTCTTCGGGGGTGTACAACCCGCTGACGCCGGAAGGTCCCGCGTTCCTGTCCAAGTTCTCCTTCGTGCCGTTGCTCGCACGCACAGCCGGTGAACTGCCGGGAGTCGAGATCAGGTACGGCACCCGCCTGGAGACGATGGAACAGGACTCCAAGGGTGTCCTGGCCGTGGTGCGCGACCTGGCGAGCGGTGCCACCGAGACGCTGACCGGCACCTACCTGGTGGCCTGCGACGGAGGCCGCAGCGGCATACGTCGGGCGCTCGGCATCGAGTTCGAGGGCATGTTCGCCCAGGGGCACAACTTCGCTGTGCACTTCCGTTCGCCGCAGCTGCTGGACCTGCTGCGGGAGCGGCTGGGCGGCCCAGCGGTGCAGATCCACACCCTGTCGTCGGTGCGCAGGCCGTACATCACGGTCGTCAACGGCGTGGACGAGTGGCGGCTCTCGGTCTACCTGGACGAGGAGCCCGACCCCGACGACGCGGTCGCCTGGATACGCGACGCCGTCGGTGCGCCGATCGACGTGGAGATCCTCGCAGCGCAGCCCTGGAGTGGACACTGCGTCGTGGCCCGCACCTACCGTGAGGGGCGCGTGTTCCTCGCGGGAGACGCCGCGCATCTGCTCTGGCCCAAGGGAGGCTTCGGCGCCAACACCGGGATCGGCGACGCCGTGGACCTCGGCTGGAAGCTCGCCGCGACCTTCCAAGGATGGGGAGGCCCGGCGCTCCTGGACAGCTACGAGAAGGAGCGGCGGCCCGTCGCCGTCCGCAACGTCACGGAAGCCTCCAGCAACTGGAGGGCCGACGCGGGGCTCGTCCCCGATCCAGTGCTCGACCGCATGGACGCGGAAGGCGAACGGCTCCGACGTGAGCTGGGCGAGGAGATCCGCCGGTCCCGGGCCAAGGAGTTCCGCTGCACGGGCGTCCAGCTCGGATACCGTTACAGCGGTTCCCCGATCTGCGTGCCGGACGGAAGTCCGGAGCCGCCCGACGAGCCGGACGAGTACGTACCGTCGACGTGGCCCGGCTGCCGCGCACCGCACGTCTGGCTGCCCGACGGCAGTTCGGTCCTCGACCACTTCGGGCATGGGTTCACGCTCGTGGTCTCGGGTTCCGCGGACCCGACGCCGCTGGTGCAGGCCGCCCGCCGGTGTCATGTGCCGTTGACGGTGTTGAGCCTCGCCGACCCGGCCGCCGCAGAGCTGTACGAGCGGCCGCTCGTCCTCGTCCGCCCGGACGGCCACGTCGGCTGGCGGGGTCGGCTGGCTCCCGCGGATCCCGTCGCTGTGCTCGACATGCTGCGCGGGGCGACGTTCCCGCCTCCGGACGCGCAAGCGCCCGGAGCGGCGCGGACGGTGTCAGCGGGAGTCGGTACTCACCTCGTCTGAGTTACCGCTCTCAGCGCTTCCGCCCCTTGGCCCCTGAACTCCTGGCCAGGGCGGACTCCATCAGGAACCGGATCATCTCGTGGGCCGGCCTGTTCCGGTCGTTGGGCACGTTCGCCCCTTCGAACACGGCGACCGCGACATCGCGGACGAGCGCGGCATCGACGCCGGGGGCCTGATCGAGGCCGTGCTCGGCCATGAGCTCGTCGACCAGTCCCACAATCCAGTTCAGGAGGTGTTGTGGGCCTCGCGGACTGCCTCCGAATGAGGAAGCCGGTCGTGCATGGCCTGGTGCAGCGGACGGGAATAGCGCATGTCGGACAGCCCGCGCACCAGGCGGCTCAGTGGGTCGGCACCGGCCTGCTCCTCGTTGAGGATGCGGATCTCGCGACTGAGCATGCGGTTCATGACGGCGGCGAAGATGTGGTCCTTGGAGTCGAAGTACCAATAGACGTTGCCCCGGGCCACGCCCGCGGCGGAACTGATGTCCGCCATCGTGGTCTTGTCGTAGCCCTTCGAGAGAAAGAGCTCGGTGGCCGCGGCTAGCAGATCACCCGTGCGCTCCTCCCGGGGGATCTGTTGGCGGTTCCGCGGCATCCCGACTCCTCCCATGAGTTCACCACATCTCAAGTGAGTGTAGACACCCGGCAGGCCGCGCCCTGCTCAGGAGGAAGGAGTGCTGTGCCCGCCGGTCCCCGGCGAGGAGTCCCTGGAGATCCTTCACCGGGGAAGACCATCGCCGGGCGGCCGCATGCCCGGCGGCCATCCATCGCTCACCGCTCGCACCCGCGGCCGCGCCGCAGCTCTCCCATGCGCCCCGGCATCGGCGCGTAGTCCGGGACCCGGGTCCAAGACGGTGCAGCGTATCGAACCCGGGTGCCGGGCAGGCCGATGGCCTGCCTCGTGAGGGCACGTACGGCGCCGGGCTCGGCCCGGAACCTCCGTCGGCGCCCGTGAGGTGAATCAGTCCGACTTCTCGCCGCTCTCGGCCAGGATCCTGTTACGGGCGCCGGCGAGGGCTCCCGCCATGGCACCCGCGGGCCTGCCGAAGGTCGAGGCGGAGAACCGGGCGGGGCCGGTCTTGGCGGTGAAGGAGTGCGCGTAGGCGAACTCCCGCAGTCCCTCCTCCCCCTGCTTGCGCCCGTAACCGCTGTCGCCCCGACCGCCGAACGGCACGGCGGGGTTCATGGAGAACACCAGAGCATCGTTGATGCTGGTCATTCCCACGCGGAGGCGACGAGCGATGGCTTCGCCGCGGTCGCGGCTGAAGACGGCGCTGCCCAGCCCGTACCGGCCGGCGTTGATGTGAGCGACGGCCTCATCGGCGTCGGCGACCTTGACGACTGCCAGCGTCGGCCCGAACGTCTCCTCCGTCGCCGCGAGGGCGTCGGGGGCCACACCGACCAGGATGGTGGGCGCGGCATAGCGGTCGCCCACCGCGTCGAGGCCGCCGACGGTGGCGGTCGCGCCGCGCTCCAGGGCGTCCTGGATGTGTTCCCGGATGATCGAGGTCTGGCTCGGCAGCGGAACCGGCCCGATCTCCGCGTCCTCGTCGCTGCCGACGCGTACCTGCCCGGCGAGCTCGCTGATCTTCTCGACGAACTCGTCGTGCACCGACTCGACGACATAGGCCACTTCGAGACTGATGCAACCGTGTCCGGTGTTCTGCATCGCGCCCCACACGACGTGAGCGGCGGCTTCGTCCAGATCGGCGTCCTCGGCGACGATGACGCCGTCCTTTCCGCCGAGTTCCAGCAGAACGGGGGTCAGGGTCTGCGCGCATTGGGCGGCAACCGTCCGACCCGTGGCGACACTGCCCGTGAACGCGAGCTTGTCGAGGCCGGCCTCGATGAGCGCCTGGCCCGTGGCCCCGTATCCGTTCAGGTTCTGTAGGACGGCCGGCAGTTCCGGAACGGCACGCTGCCAGGTTCGGATGAGCCATTCGGCGACGCCGGGCGTGATCTGGCTCGGCTTGAGGATGACGGCGTTCCCGGCCGCGAGCGCATCGGCGAGGATGGCCGCGGGAGTGAGCAGGGGGAAGTTCCACGGGCCTATGACGCCGACCACGCCGTAGGGCTGGTACTCGACCCACGCACGCTGGTTGGGCGTGGTGGGGCTGGCCGGAACCTCCCGGCGCTCCAGGACCCGCGCGGCGTTGTCAGCAACGTAGTGCAGGTGCTCGAGAGTTCCGAGCACCTCCACGCGGGCGTCGTCGAGGGGCTTGCCGTTCTCGGCGTGAATGAGTGCGGCGCCCTCCTCACCGCTCAAAGCTATCTGCCGCCGCCACGCGCGCAGCCGCTCCGCACGGCCCTCGAAGCCGAGGTCCCACCAGGCCCCGGTGACTGAGCGTGCGGCGGCGACGGCCGCGGCCGCCTCTTCCTTGCCGGCCACGGGATACCGGGCGAACTCGGCTCCGGTGGCCTGGTCGATGGTGACGATCTCGGTCGCGTCGTATCCGATGACGCCGTCACGTGTGATCGTCGGGATGTTGTCGGTCATAGGTCTTCCCTAACTTTCTTCCGCCCGCCCGAATGCGACACGCCGTGGGTGAGGGCGGTGGCGGAGGCGGTCTTCGGCACGAGTGGCCGCTGGAGGGCAGTCGGCGCGGGCCGACGTGGAGGACTGCATGGTGGAGGTCATGGGGAGCGTGTGCCGTGCCGGCCTTTCGGCAGTTCGGCAAGGGGGGCCGCGGATCGGGAAGCACCCTCGACGGACGGGCGTGGCGCAACCCTGGGAGGGCGACCCGTGGCCGGGTCGGGGGCAGCGCCGAGAAGGCGCCCGCTGCTACGCCTGCGGGCCGCGGTAGCGAGTTGCGAGGGTGGGCTGGTTGCCGCCGGTGAGCAGAGCGGACTCCGCGGCCAGCAGGGCTTCAAGGGCTGCGGCCTGGTTCTCCAGACCGGGTGCGCACACGGTCTCCCCCAGGCGCAGGCCGGCAAGGCTGGCCGAGGCGACGTCCTGCGGGGTCATCGCCCAGGGGATGTCGCGGCCGACGCCTTCGTTCCACTCCGTGGCCACGACGCCGGGCAGCAGCAGCTGCGTACGGATGGGCGTGTCCGCGAGCTCACCCGTGAGGGTCCGGGTGAAGGCGACGGTGGCGGCCTTCGCCGCCGCGTAGAGAGTGCGTCGTGGTGCGCGGGGGTCGTTGAGGCCGCCGCTGAAGGCCAGCAGCGAGGCCACCGTGATGATCGCGCCTTCTCCGGCGGCGAGCATTCCGGGAAGCGCGGCGCGGACCAGCTGAACGGGGGCCACGGCGTTGAGGGTGAGCAGGCGGTCGATGTCGGCGGGGTCGACGTCGACGAGCGGGGCGTAGCCGCCGGCGCCGGCGTTGCTGACCAGCAGGCGCACGTCCCCCGCGGCGAGACGGCCGGTGACAGCGGTGATGCCCTCGTGGGTGCCGAGATCGGCGGGCAGCACCTCCACGGCGGCACCCCGGGCGCGGAGCTCCTCCGCGAAGTCGCCGAGCCGGTCCGCGCGGCGCGCCACCAGGACGAGGTCGTGGTCATCCGCCAGCAGACGGGCGTATTCGGCGCCGATGCCGGAGGAAGCTCCGGTGATGAGAGCGATCGTGCGAGTCATACATCGAGCATGCCTCAACCGTTAGCTGAGTGTCAAACGCTTGATGGTTATGAAGTGTCGTACCCTTGGCGGGTGATACGTGATGACGAGGAGCCTGTGGGGCTCGGCGCGCTTGACCGGGTGACCTGGGCATTGCGGCGCGCGGAACTGGCGGTGCAGACGCTCAAGGAACAGCGGCTACGCCCGCTGGGCATGGCCGCCGCGCACTACACCCTGCTGATGTCGGTGCACAGCGAACCAGGGCTGGCCGGCGCCGAGTTGGCCCGCCGCCTCCACGTCACCCCTCAGGCCGTCGCCTCCCTCGTGGCACGCCTGGAGGGCCGCGGCCAGTTGGAGAGGCGCGAGCACCCGCGCCACCGGCACGTGCAGGAACTGCATCTCACCGACGCCGGGCGGGAGGCGCTGCGCGCGGCCGACCAGGTGATCGCCGACGTAGAGCGTCACATCACCGAGGGCCTGGGACCGGACCAGAGCGCGCAGCTACGGACGCTGCTCGACCAGGTGAGCAAGACGGTGCGCAACGCCTGAGCTCGTCGCCCGGTCAAGGACAGGCCGGCGCGTCGGTGGCCCAGGCAGGGCGCACGCCGCCCGCTCCCCCGGCGGTCTCGGCGCATCGTAGGCCGCCGCCAGCGCGGCTCCAGCCGACCGCGGCACCGGTCGGCCCGCAGCGAAAGCCGCGACCACTCGCTCGAGGACCAGTCCACCGCCCTCGCCTCAAGGTCGACATCGGCACGGCGATCTCGTCCATGCACGGTCGATCCGTGCAGGGCGGCACGGATCCCGAACGGCGCGCCCTGCCGCCTGAAGCGGGTGGGCCGCAGCTTCCAGCGGTCCTCACCACCGCGAGCAACGGGGCAGAGCTTCTTCGCCCTCCGCTTCCGCCTCGGACGCTCCTTTCTCTCTTCTCACTGCGTCATGACGTCACGGGCACAGCAGCGTCAGGACTCGTGCCTCGGTCGGCCACGGCTATCCGAACGGAGTTGCCGGTGCGGTCGGGGGCCCGGTCACGGGACGAGGACGATCTTCCCCGTCGTATGCCCGGTCATGATCTGCCGATGCGCGGCGGCGGCTTCGCGCAACGGATGGCTGGCGGCGATCAGGACGCGCAGTCGCCCGGCGCCCGCGGCTTCGGCGAGCTGCGGGCGCGCAGCGGCACGGACTTCCGTGCCGGGTTCCGCGCCGGGCCCGCCGCCCAGGAGCCTGATGCCGGCTCGGGCCCCGCGTTCGAACGCCGCGACGGTCGCGATGCGGGACCGGTCCGCCACCAGCTCCACCGAGACGTCCACCGCCTCGTCGGTGCCCACCAGGTCGGCAGCCGCGTGGACTCCCTGCGGTGCTGCCGCGCGCACCCGGTCCGCCAGACCCGGCCCGTACGCGATCGGAATCGCCCCCAGGTCGCGCAGTACGTCGTGCTTGGCCGGGCTCGCAGTTCCCAGCACCCTGGCTCCGCGCTCGACGGCCAGTTGCACGGCCATCAGGCCGACGCCACCCGCCGCGCCGTGGACCAGAACCGAGTCGTTCTCGCGCAGGCCGATCGCTTCGAGTACGTGCACAGCCGTGACGCCCGTGACCATCAGTCCTCCGGCCTGCTCCCAGGAGAGAGCGGCGGGCTTGGGCACCACCGACGAGGCCGGGACGATGAGTTCGGCGGCGTACGCGCCGGGCGCTCGGTACGCGATCACCTCGTCGCCGATCCGGATCGGACCGGCGGGGCCGGTCGCGTCGGCACCGACAGCGGTCACCACCCCGGCCGCTTCGGCGCCGAGCCGCATCGGCAGGTTCGCCGGATCGGTTCCGAAGGCGCCGCTGTACATCTTGTGGTCGAAAGGGTTGACGCCGACGGCGCGGACCTCGATGCGCACCTGACCCGGCCCGGGCTCCGCTACGGCGACATCGATCACCGACAGCACCTCGGGACCACCGTAAGCACGCGCAACTACTACTTCGCTCATGTCAGGGGAGAACGCGGTGCCGGAAGGCCCGATTCCCCATTGCGGTGAATTTTTTGAGCGGAGCGCTCACAAGAATGCAGCGCCCCCGTGCTTTTGCTTCGCCGTTCTGCGCTTTTTCCTTCTCCCTGAGGGATCGACCGGATCCCCGGTGCATTGCGTGCCGGGGAAAATTTCTTCCCCCTCACACCGCGTCCTTCCGATGCAATGCTTCATCACGCGGCGAGCACGACATGCGACAAGCCGCGCGACCATGTGCCGTTTCAGGGCCTCCACCAGGTACGGGCCGAGCGCTTCTTCGGCCCAGAAGCCGGCGGGCTGCCGGGTTCCGTCGGCCAGCGTCCAGTGGTCGGACGCGGTGATCACGAAGAGGATCTTCGCCATGGGGCCGGATCACCCCTCCGGGCCGCGAAGACGTTTCCGGCAGAACGGGCCGCCGAGGCCCATCAAGTGCCGGCGGCCGACGGGGTGCGAGGCCGGCTCGTCCTCCGGGTGGCGCAGCTTCTTGGCGCCCACCCGCAGGCCGGCCAGGTGGCGGCCTGCCCACCACTGACTCGCCGACGAGCGCCGTCAATCCGGGTTCTCCGGGGCACCGGGCGGCCAGCAGGCGCAGTTGCGCGACGCAGCTCCGGGCGACCGTACTCCAGTCGACGTAGAGATCGCGGAAGGCGGGCTCGGTGAAGAGGAGCCGGACGTAGTTGCGCCGTTTCTCCGGGACGCGATGGAAGTCAGTGAAGAGAGCGGCCGCCAGAGAGTTCCAGGCCAGGATGTCCATGCGGCGACCGATCACCACGCTGGGGGTCGCGGTGAGATCGTCGAGCAGGCGACGCAGCTGCGATTGCACCTTCTGTGCGGCCTGACGACGCGGGCGAGCCGCCTGGCGACCGGCCGGCTCGAAGAGGTGGTCCCGCTGGTCGTTGTTCAGGTGCAGGACCCTGACGAGATCCGCCAGCACCGGCGCGGACGGCTGGATACGCCCCTGCTCCAGCCGTGTGTAGTAGTCGGAGCTGATGGCCGCGAGCAGGGCGACCTCCTCCCTGCGCAGGCCGGGCACACGTCGCGGGCTACCGGTGTCGGGCAGGCCGACGGTGCGCGGACTCAACTCGACCCGCCGCTCCTTGAGAAATGCTCCCAGCTCGTTCACATGCGCGTCGCTGGTCATGCCGACCAGTCTCGCACCGTCCCGCCCTGACGAGGGGGGGGAAGGATTCTTCCCTGGATAAGCCTTGCCCGGGGTGGAATTCTCCCCATTGCGGGCTCACGCGATGGTGGCAGGGTCGAAGACGGAGTCGGCGAGCGCGGTCGGCCCGCGGAAAGCCTTTAACCGAAAGGCAAGCTGTCAAACGCTGAGTGCGGAATTGGTTTGCGAATATGACACAGCTCCCGGCCGCAGGCCGGGCCACCCGAATCCCTGAACACGCAAGGAGCACCACCCCATGACCGAGCGGAAGAAGTTCGCACCGCCGGCGATCCAGGAATTCGCCCCGAAGCTTGCCGAGGTGACCGACACGGTCCTGTTCGGTGACATCTGGGAGCGACCGGGTCTGTCCCCACGAGACCGCAGCCTGGTCACCGTCACCGCTCTGGCCGCCTTGTACCGCAACGACCAGCTCGGCTTCCACCTCGGCAAGGCGCTGGAGAACGGCGTGACCAAGGACGAGCTGGTGGAGGCCCTCACCCATCTGGCCTTCTACGCCGGATGGCCCAACGCGATGACCGCAGTGACCCAGCTCAAGGCGATCGTGGAGCAGTCGGGCTGAGTAGCGCCCCCATCAAGGGAAAGACACACCATGGAACTGCTGAAGCAGCCTCCGACCGTGAAGCTGCCTGCCGAATGGTTCACCGGCGACGTCTACGCCGACGTGATCCACCGTGGCGAGGAGCCCTCTCGGATGCGGGGCCTCGCCCTGTGGGAGACGGACGACGCCACCTGGCTCGAGCACGTCTCGGACGACGAGTACGACGGACCGCGCGCCAACGCCCGTACCCGCCCCTGACACCACGCCAGATCCGAACCGACCTGAGAGAGCATCATGCGAGCCACCATCATCCACGCGCCTGGTGACATCCGGGTGGAGAACGTCCCCGAACCGGAGATCGTCGCACCGACGGACGCCGTCATCCGTACCGTCGCCACCTGCGTGTGCGGCTCCGACCTGTGGAGCTATCGGGGCGTCAACCCAGTCACCGAGGCTCAGCCGATCGGTCACGAGTACGTCGGCATCGTCGAGGAGGTCGGCAGCGACGTATCCAATGTCAGGCCCGGCCAGTTCGTCATCGGCTCCTTCATCGCCTCCGACAACACCTGCCCGGTCTGCCGGGCCGGCTACCACACCTCCTGCCAGCACCGTGACTTCCCCAACGGCTGCCAGGCCGAATACGTCCGCATCCCCCTCGCCGACGGCACCCTCGTCGCCACCCCGGAGGAGCCGGCCTCAGAGCTGGTCCCGAATCTGCTGGCCCTCTCCGACGTCATGGGCACCGGCTGGTACGCCGCCAAGGCGGCCGAGGTCGAGCCGGGTTCGACGGCCGTGGTCGTGGGTGACGGTGCGGTGGGCCTGTGCGGTGTCATCGCGGCGAAGGAACTGGGCGCCGAACGCATCATCGCCATGAGCCGGCACGCACCCCGGCAGAAGCTGGCCCTGGAGTTCGGTGCCACCGACATCGTCACCGAGCGCGGCGAGGAGGGCGTCGCCCGCGTCAAGCAACTGACGAACGGTGTAGGCGCCGACTCGGTTCTGGAGTGCGTCGGCACCCAGGAGTCGATGCACCAGGCCCTCCAGTCCGCACGCCCCGGTGGCAACGTCGGCTTCGTCGGCATGCCTCACGGCGTGCAGATCGACGGCCAGGAACTCTTCTTCTCCCACGTCGGTCTACGCGGCGGCCCTGCGCCCGTGCGCGCCTACCTTCCCGACCTGATCGACCGCGTCGTCAGCGGCCGTATCAACCCGGGCAAGGTCTTCGACCTCACCCTGCCCCTGGACGAGGTCGCCGAAGGCTACAAGGCCATGGACGAGCGCCGCGCCATCAAGGCGCTGCTGCGTCCGTGACATGAAGCCCGGCGGTGGTGGGCCGCGCCCACCACCGCCGCCACCACCGAGCGGTGAACGCCCGCCCACCGCCGCCCAGCAGAAACGGCCATGGGCTGGGCCCCGCAGCGGGCCGGAGGAGATCCGGCAGTCTCTCGCCGCGTTCTTCGCGGCCGTCGAGCCGCTCGCATGTGAGCTGCGCTCCTTGGTGGAGACCGACGGACAGGTGCTGGTGCCGGGCCGGTACGCCTCCCGGTTCCATCCCTCGGGGCAGGTGCTCGAAAGCGAGATGATCCTGCGGTTCACCATCACCGACGGCCTGATCACCGGCTACCGCGTCTTCGAGGACTGGCTCGGCGTCACCCGAAGCTACCTCGGTGCGCCTCTCACTCCAGGTCCCGCCTGACCGCAGGTCTTCCGAAATTCCTCGACAGCGACACATCGGTACTTACGCCCTCCTCGGTCTCAGGAGCCCCCGCATGTCCGTTCGGCGCCCTGCCGGCAGCCCATGGCGACATCCCGCACAGCCTGGGCGAAAGCCTGGCCGTCACCGCGGTCATGGCCTTCGTCGGTGTTGCGGCGAATCTCTTCCCGAGGCCGGCCCGACGACCTGACGGGCTTCCTCGCGTACTCACCGGATCAAGGAGATCGGAGACACACCCATGACGGCATGGACGAGCGATGACCTCAACCGCATCGCCACCGCTGACGAGTTGGAGATGGCACCGCTCAGGCGCGACGGCACTCTGCGGAGGCCGGTGCCGATCTGGGTCGTCCGCGACGGTGACGACCTTTACGTCCGCTCCTTCCGAGGCACGGACGGCGGCTGGTGGCGTACGGCCCGTGCGAGCCACGAGGGGCACATCCGCTCCGGCGGAGTGGACAAGGACGTCACCTTCGTGGAGGTGCAGGACGACGAGATCAACGACCGTATCGACACGGCGTACCGCACCAAGTACGGCCGCTTCGGCGGCGCCTACGTCGACCCCATGGTCGCCGCACGCTCCACGACGCTACGGCTGATCCCCGATGAGCAGCACGATCCCCGCGGAAGCCGCTGAACCCCCACGGACAGCTTGTCCAGCACTGGAGTAAGCGCCATGCTCGGTCTTGAACTCGTCGTCGTCCTGGGCGCGGCCGTGCTGCTGGGCAATGCCCTGGGGCAGCGCTTCGGTGTCGCGCCGCCCGTCGTCCTACTGATCGTGGGCGCCCTCATCGGGCTCGTGCCGGCCGTCCGCCAAACCCAACTCCCGCCCGAAGTCGTGCTCTTGCTCTTCCTCCCCGTGCTGCTGTACTGGGAGAGCCTGACCACGTCCATGCGGGAGATCCGTTCGAACCTGCGCGCATCGTCCTGCTCAGCACGGTTCTGGTGATCCTCACCGCGTGGGCCGTCGCGGCCGCCGGGCACGCGCTCGGACTGCCCTGGGGGCCGGCGTGGGTCCTGGGCGCGGCCGTGGCGCCCACCGACGCGACCGCGGTCGGCGCGCTGGCCGGTTCCCTGCCGCGCCGTGAGGTCACCGTGCTCCGGGCGGAGAGCCTCGTCAACGACGGCACGGCGCTGGTCATCTACGGGCTGGCGGTCGGTCACGGTCGGCGAGGAGCACCTCACCCTTGCGCACGTCGGAGCGCTGTTCCTGCTGGCGTACGGCGGTGGGGCCGCGGTCGGCGTGGCGGTCGCCTGGGTCAACATGAACCTCCGGCGCCACCTGGCGATCCGGGACAGACGTCGACGGAGTGGAGCCAGGGATCGATCCCGGGCTCCACTCCGTGGTGCGGGCGTGTCACTGGAACTGTGCGAAGAACCTCCAGATCTCTGCTTTGGTCCAGGTGGTGACGCCGCTTTCGCCGGTGGAACCGTCGACCGGACCGGGTATGTGGCCTCCGTCGAACGCGGCCCATTGGACCGGGTATCCGGCACGGCAGCCCGAGTAGGTGGTGGTGATGTGCGTTCGGCTGCCCGGCGCGGGCTCGCGCGGGCTCTGGGAGGCGCAGCCGTTGTTGCGGACGAATCTGTCGCGCAGGGACCGTCCTTGCGCGATGTTGAGGACGGAGTCGCTGACGCCGTGGATTCCGAAGTAGGCGATGGGCTGGGTGCCGCCACTGCACCCGCTGATCTCAGCACCGGACATGACCGCGACAGCCCTGAAGACGTTCGCCCGGCTGCATGCGAGTGCGTAGCTCATACCGCCGCCCCAGCTGAATCCCGTGGCGAAACGCTGTGCTGGGTTGACACAGAGGCCGCCCTCGATGCGCCGGATCATGTCGTCGACAAAGGTGACGTCCTCACCGCCCGAATTGGCCCAGCCGTTGCCGAGGCCCTGGGGGGCGACGAGGATCGCGCTGTTGTTCGACTGTTCCTGTTGGCCGTAGTAGGACCAGGCGGTCCCGCTCGTGCCGCCCGAGGCGACGTCGCCCGCTGTTCCGCCCCGCCAGTGGAACGCGAAGATCAGCCGGTAGCGGTGGCTGTTGTCGTAGTTGGCGGGAACCCTGAGGATGAAGCTGCGGCTCTTGCCGCCGCTCTGGATCGTGTGCGTCCCGCTCGCCAGGGTCGGGGCGCTGCCGCATCCGCCGTCGCCTCCACCGGACGACAGCCTGATCATCTGCCATTGCTGGTTGGCGCCGCCCCAGTCGGTGTACTGGACGACGACGCCGCCGTCGGCGGTGGAGGCGCCCTGCACCTCCACCGCCTTGCTGCTGGTGCGGTTGATCAGCCGGACGTGGCCCGCGTCGGAGTCGGCCAGGCGGAACTGCTGGTTGGCCCCGCTGTGGTCGGCCCACTGCTGGATCGCGGCACCGTCTGCGGTCGAGGAGCCGGCGACGTCGAGGACCTTGCCCGAATGCCGGGCCTTGAGGCGGTAGAAGCCGTCGCCGGAGTCCACGAACTGCCACTGCTGGTTGACTCCATCGTTGCGTGTCCACTGGCTGACCCGCCCGCCGTCGGCGGTGGAGGCGCCGGAGACGTCCAGCGCCTTGCCACTGTTGCGATTGACCAGGACGTACCAAGCGTTGGTGTCCACCGTCGCCGCCTCGGCGGGCGCCGGATTCACTGCGGCGAGCATGCCGATCGCGAGGGTCAGCGCCACCAGGGCGGCGACCCGGGACCACCAGCCATGTAATCGTGGAGGGGCGGGAGAAACCTCACCGTAGGTCTTCATCGATTCACCCTTTCGTTTGTGGCAGGTCCGCTCAGGTGCGGGTCCAGCGTTGGTTGCTGCCGTTCGAGCAGGAGTAGAGCTGGATCAGGGTGCCGTTCGCGGTGCCGCCTGCGACGGCGTCGAGGCAGAGACCGGACTGGACGCCGACGATGGATCCGTCGGAGTTGAGACGCCATTTCTGGTTGTCGCCGCCCCAGCAGCTGTAGATCTGGACCTTGGTGCTGTTGCCGGTGCCGGCGGCGTCCAGGCACTTGTTGCCGTAGACCCTGAGCTCACCGGCGGTGGTGTACGTCCACTGCTGGTTGGTGCCGCTGCGGCAGTCCCACAGGTTGAGCTGGGTGCCGTCGGTGGTGGCGGCGCCGGGCACGTCCAGGCAGCGGCCCGAACCGACGCCCTTGATCTGTCCGGAATCCGAAGGAGGTGTGGAGGTGCCGCCGTTGAGCGCGTTGAGGACGGCGGTGTAGGCGGGCTTCTTGCTGCCGTTGCCGTTGAACAACAGCGGCGTCTGCTCCGCTCGCCAGGAGTCGGTGTCGCGCACACCCCAGACGGTGATGCCGAGGCAGCGCGGGACGGCCAGGCAGTCGTTGGTCACGTTGGCGTACGTCGTGGCTGGGGCGCCCTGGATGTCGAGTTCGGTGATGGCCACGTCGACACCGAGGGCGGCGAAGCTCTGCAGGGTGGTGCGGAAGTTGCTGTTGTACTGGCTGTCGTTGTTGAAGTGCGACTGGAAACCGACGCAGTCGATCGGCACGCCGCGCTGCTTGAAGTCCCGGACCATGGCGTACACGCCCTGGGTTTTGGCCCAGGTCCAGTTCTCGATGTTGTAGTCGTTGTAGCAGAGCTTGGCGGCCGGGTCGGCGGCGCGCGCGGTGCGGAAGGCGACCTCGATCCAGTCGTTGCCGGTGCGTTGCAGGTTGGAGTCGCGCCGGCCTCCCGAATTACCGTCGGCGAAGGCCTCGTTCACGACGTCCCACTGGGCGATCTTGCCCTTGTAGTGGGCCATCACTCCGTTGATGTGGTCGATCATCGCCTGGCGCAGCGTGCTGCCGCTGAGGCTCTGCATCCAGCCGGGCTGCTGGGAGTGCCAGGCCAGAGTATGGCCGCGCACCTGCTTGCCGTTCTGCACCGCCCAGTTGTAGACGCGGTCACCGGCGGCGAAGTTGAACTGGCCCCGCTGCGGTTCGGTGGCGTCGATCTTCATCTCGTTCTCGGCCGTCACCGAGTTGAACTCACGGCCCGCGATCGTCGTGTACGCCGAGTCGCCCAGCCGACCCGAGGCGATGGCGGTGCCGAAGTAGCGGCCGCTCTGCGCCGCCGCGGCGCCGAGCGTGCTCTCGGCGGCTTGTGCGGTCGGCGGCGCGACCAGTACGGCGGCCGCACCGAGGACGCCGACGACCAGCGCCCACAACAGGCCGCGGATCTTCCGGCGGACAACGGATCCGGGAGGGGCATAGGTGCCCATGACTGTGCCTCCAAGGTAGAAATCAAAGGGGAATGCGTTGTCCGCTCCCACTCGGCAGACGGACAGGGCTGGCCGGAACCCGGGCGGCACGGAATCGCCGGGCACCGCGGTCATGTGACCGGGACGATCTCAACCGGCACGGACGGCACCCGGTCCGCCGTCGGGTGACGTACGGCGGGCGGCGGCGGTGTTTCACAGGCATGTGGGTACTCCATCGCGGCTCAGCCGGGGGACCGCCACGCGGCGTCGCGTACCTCTCGACTGCGCGAAGATCCAGGATGCGCTGGTGCGAACCTCACGGAACGAGACGGGGTGGCGCAGGTGCTTCGGTGCGCGGATCTGCCGTGCAGCTGTGCGTGGATCTGCCGTGCAGCGCAGACTGCTCAGGGCTGACGTGGTTCGAAAACTCGAACTATGGTCCGTCTCTCAGACAGGGATGATTGAGGTATTGACGGTGGATCGTCAATACTCCCCGCAGAAAAATGTTTCGGCTCCTCGCCCGAAATATTTCGGACTCCCGCCAAGCCGGAAGGCGAATCCTCGGCGTCGCCTTCGGCGGCCGCCACCGTGGACTGACGAGCCGTATCCGCAGTTCCCAGAGCGGTTCCGGCCGGCGCGACAGCTTGTCAGGCCCAGAGGGGTTGCGCTGTTTTGTGGACAGATCAGCGCCATGCCTTGACCAGAGAGCCCCGCGTTCCTAGCTTGTGGCGTCGAAGCATCCGGAGAATCCTTCGAAACATTCGAGAATGCCCCTGTCCCCGGCACGTCCGCTCCGCGGTCCATCGGGTCACCTCACCCCCGCCCCCAAAGGAGGCCCTGTGATGTGGTTTCGCCGCCCGTCCCCGGTTCGTCCAAGAAGCTTGCTCGCCGTCCTCGCGCCCTTGCTGCTCGTGGCCACCTTCCTCGGCGCCCAGCCGGCCGGAGCGACGACCGTAGACCCCAACGCCTCGTACGTGCTGGTCAACCGCAACAGCGGCAAAGCCCTCGACGTCTACAACCTGGCGACCAACGATGGCGCCCGCATCACCCAGTGGACCAGGAACGATCAGAACCAACAGCAGTGGCAGTTCGTCGACTCCGGAGGCGGCTACTACCGCATCAAGTCCCGCCACTCCGGCAAGGTGCTGGACGTCCACAACTGGTCCACCGCGAACGGCGGCTCGATCGTCCAATGGGCCGACCAGAACGCCACCAACCAGCAGTGGCGGCTGGCCGACAGCTCCGACGGCTACGTGAGGCTCATCTCGCGCCACAGCAACAAGGCCCTCGAGGTGCAAGGCGCCTCCACCGCCGACAACGCGAACATCGTCCAGTACGACGACTGGGGCGGCACCAACCAGCAGTGGCAGCTCGTCAAGGTCGGCGGCGACAACCCCGGCCCGTGCGCTCTTGCGTCGACGTACCGCTGGACATCGACGGGCGCCCTGGCGCAGCCAAAGCCGGGGTGGGTCTCGCTCAAGGACTTCACCGTCGTCCCCTACAACGGCAGGCAACTCGTCTATGCGACAACACACGACACGGGGACGAAGTGGGGGTCGATGAACTTCGGCCTGTTCACCAACTGGTCCGAGATGGCATCGGCCGGCCAGAACACGATGTCAGCCTCCACCGTCGCGCCCACGCTCTTCTACTTCGCGCCGAAGAACATCTGGGTGCTCGCCTACCAGTGGGGTAGGACCGCCTTCTCCTACCGGACGTCGAGCGACCCCACCAACCCGAACGGCTGGTCATCGGAGCAGGTGCTCTTCTCCGGAAGCATCCCCGACTCCGGAACAGGACCCATCGACCAGACGCTCATCGGTGACGGGACCAACATGTACCTGTTCTTCGCCGGTGACAACGGCAAGATCTACCGGGCCAATATGCCGATCGGGAACTTCCCGGGCAGCTTCGGCACGACCTCGGCAGTGATCGTGAGCGATACGCGGAACAACCTGTTCGAAGCCCCGCAGGTCTACAAGTTGCAGGGCCAGAACCGCTACCTCATGATCGTCGAGGCAATCGGCTCGCAGGGCCGCTATTTCCGCTCGTTCACGGCGACCGGTCTGGACGGCTCATGGACACCCCAGGCCGCGACCGAGAGCAATCCCTTCGCCGGCAAGGCCAACAGTGGCGCCACCTGGACCAACGACATCAGCCATGGCGAACTGATCCGCACCAGCCCCGATCAGACCATGACCGTCGATCCCTGCAACCTGCAGTTCCTCTACCAGGGACGCAGCCCCAACTCCGACGGCGTCGACTACGGCCTCCTGCCCTACCGGCCGGGTCTGCTGACATTGCAGCGCTGACGGCGTGACACGGGTCCGGCTCTGGTAGGGAGCCGGCGTGGCGGACTCGGCGGAAGGCCGAGCCCGCCCGGGTCACGCGACACGTCAGCGCTCATACGGCGACGGAGCGCAGGGGCGGGCAACGCTCACCGGCCCGAGGGCCATCCTGCGACGCGGTGCCCCGCCGGTGGCGCTTGCTGCTGAGGTCTTCACGGTGGGGTGGGTGGGTTCATCGGGCGTGCCGAAGGCAGTGCTGGCCATAGCTCTGCGTACCAGCGACCAGAATCGGGGAGCCTGCTCGGAGCAGGAGGGCTCCGCGGTGCGGGCCTATCGGCGGTTGTCGTGCTGGTCGGTGGCGTTGAATCGCAGCTTCGGCTCTGAGTGGGAACGCCCTGCTACGACACGACTGCGGGCCCCGGACGGCCCTTCGCCGTGTGCCCTGCTCAAGGGCCGCCTCCCGCTCCGCCCACGATCCTGCAAGGTCGAGTTCGGCCTGCCTCGCGGGCGGGGCACGGCCGGATCAGCGGTAGGGGGCTGCGGTCGACGGCCGCCGCAGTGCGTGGTGCCCGTCGGCGGGCGACGGCCGCCCGTGTACGAAGGAACAGCCACTGTCGGCTCCGGAGACTCAGGATCCGCCGGCACTGTTCCCCCGTATGCGCGTGGCGGACCGCACGGCGCCCGGCGGCGCTCCCTCACCGGGTGCCGCGCGGGCCAGGGGCCTACCGTGGGAGATGGCTCCTGCTTCCGCCTCCGCAGCGTCCGAACGGTTTCGCGCGTCGCGCGATGGTACCGATGCCACGAGGGACTCGGTGCACCGTCTGTCCCGAGCCCTCCGGTCACGGCTGCGCCAAGAGCCCCCACACACGGGCTCTGCCCGGCCGTGCCCCTCCCCGCTCCCCTCGGCTTCGAACCGGATACCGCCGCAGACGGGGCTCAGGCCAGGCCGAACCGCTCGGCGTGCACGTGCCGGTGGGGAACCTTCAGCGTCCGCAGGGCGCTGAGCACGGCCGAGGTCATCGCCGGCGGGCCGCAGACGTACACGTCGCGTTCGGTTATGTCGGGAACCAGGGCGCGGAGACCGTCCGGCTCGAAGGGCGGGTTCCCCTCACCTGTACGGCCGGTGAGCAGGTGCAGCTGCCCACCGCGGTCCGCGACCAGGGCTCGGACCTCGTCGACCAGCACGGCGTCGTTCTCGCTGCGCACCCGGTAGAGCACGACGACGTCGCCGGCCGGTTCCTCCTCCAGCAGGGCTCGAACCGGCGTGATCCCCACCCCTCCGGCGATCAGCAGTGCGCCGGGCCGCGTTCGGTGCAATGAGGTGAATGCCCCGTACGGCCCCTCGACGAACACGCGGCTGCCGACCGGGACATGCCGCAGGCCGGCGCTGGTGCTGCCGGCCGCCTTGGCGGTCAGGCGCAACGTGCGGCCGTCGGGTGCCGCCGACAGCGAGAACGGGTTCGCCAGCCACCAGTGGTTGTGCCCGGGGAACCGCCAGATGCAGAACTGACCGGCCCGGGCCGGCAGCCTGTCGAGGTGGCGGCCGGTGACGTGCACCGACACCACGTCGTCCGACTCCGGCACCACCGCTGTGACCTCGAATCGGTGATAGGCGTTGCGCCACAGAGGCATGACGATCCGGCCCGTGACCAGGGCACCCAACGCGAACAGCCATAGGGCCCACCAGTAGATCTGCGCGGGCGCGGAGGAGGTGAAGGTCGTGGTCTCCTGCAACTGGTGGACGAACGCCAGCCCCAACGCCAGGTACAGCAGCAGGTGCAGGCCGTGCCAGGTCTCGTACCGCAGCCGCTGCCTCACATACCGGGCGGAGACCGCGGCGACCACGACGACGATCGCCGCGGCCCCCATCCCGAGCAGGGAGGCCGGCACTCCGGCCAGCGAGAGGAACGTCCTCGTCATCGACGCGTCACCGAGTCTCGCGAACCCGAGCACCACCAGTACGGCGTGGGTGAGGATGGTCCACAGCAGGGTGAAGCCGACCCACCGGTGCCACACCGTCAACCTGTCCATGCCGATACGGCGGTCGAGCCACGGCAGCCGGGCCACCAGCAGCAGCTGGAACAGCATCAGCACGGCGGCGTGCAGGCCGAAGAACCGGGCGACCGTGAGCACCCCGTTCTGCCCGGTCCCGGCGGTGAGGAACAGGACCTCGACGATCAACAGGTTGACGACGACAAACGTCCACAGCGCCCAGCGCGCCGCAACCACCGGAGGTGTGGTACCTCGCCGCACCTGTGTATATGTCGCTTCCACCGCTTCCTCTTCTGTTCTGGTTCTGGTTCTGGTTCTTGTTCTTGTTCTGGTGACGCATTCAGGAACGGAGAGTTCTCCTTGGCCTCGACCGTTCTTGTTCCGCGATCGGCACGCTGATCGAGCGGACCACACCGCGCCCTACGGGGCGCACTGCGACCCCTCGGCCGGCGCCCGGCGCGCCCATGCGCTACGCCGCCTCGGCTCGGGCCCGTCCCGTCTCCGATCCCGCGTCGTGGACCACCCGTCCGGAGACCAGGGTTTGGACATCTGGCATCTGATTAACTCCCTACCCGGCGGCCGATCCAGGCCGCCGCTGAGCACGCTGGTTGATTAAGGCCTTAACCACAAGCCGTCACGGGGCTGTTGGGGAACATGGGGTACACATGACGAGCTCGCGTGTCTGGCGGCGTCCCACGCTGGATACCGTGGCCGCACATGCCGGCGTGTCCACGGCCACGGTGTCGAATGCGCTGAACGGCACCGGGCGACTGTCCGAGACGACCAGGCAGCGTGTGCTGGCCGCGGCACGCGAACTCGGTTACGCCCCGGCCAGCACGGCCCGTGCCCTGGCCCGCGGCGGCACCGGAGTGCTCGGTCTGACCATGACGACGTACGGCGACCTTCCCGTCCCGTACACCGAGATCCCCTACTACGCACAGCTGGCGCTGGGCGCCATGGCGGCGGCGCACAAGCGCGGCTATCTGCTTCAAGTGATGCCGAGTTCGATGTCACCGTGGATGTGGCTCAACGCGCCGATGGACGGCGTCATCCACGTCGATCCGCGCGCGGACGACCCGGTGCGTTCCATCCTGCGAGAGCGTGGCATACCGATGGTCTGCCAAGGCCGGCCGCCCCAGCCGCAGTGGGACGACGCGTGGGTGGACGCCGACTGCGAAGCGGGCCTGCGCCTGCTGCTCGACCACCTCGCGGAGTCCGGCGCCCGGCGGATCGGGCTCGCCCTGCCCCTTCACGACGACGCGTACCCGCGCCTGATCGCGCACGCCTACCAGTCCTGGTGCGACGAACACCGCATGCCCGCCCTCGTGGAGGAGTACGCGTCGCTGCCCGACTACTTCACGGCCGAACAGGCCGCGGTCAGCCGGCTGCTCGACCACGATCCGAGACCGGATGCCGTCGTCGGCGCCTACTCCGACTCCGGTCACAACATCCTCGCCGCCGTTCGCCACCACCGTCTGCGAGTGCCGCAGGATCTGCTGGTGGCGTGCATCAGCGAGGATCCTGACTACGCGACGACCACTCCGCCCGTCACCACGCTCAGCCTCCGTCCGGACCGGGTGAGCGGCGAAGCGGTGGATCTGCTGATCGCTGTCATCAATGCCCGCAGCGATGTTGACCGGCGCCGGCTCGTGCACCCGGTGCTGGCCCCTCGCCGGTCCACACGGCGCCCGGTGCGGCAAAGGAACGGCACACCGTGACCGGCGAGGGCCCGGAACGGCGCTGTCACGTCGGCTGCCCGAATGGGACGACCCGAAGGGACCGTACCGAGGAAGGCGCGGCGGGGACGTGACCACCAGCCAGGAGCACCGAACAGTGCACCTTCGGGCTCGATAGTCGGACTCCCACTGCCCGGTTACCGCAGAGACGACGCCGATCGGGTGCAGTCCGCCGTCGACACGGTCGATCAGGTACGGCCCGTTACCAGCATGAACGCCGGGTTCCGAGTGCGTACGAACTCCCACGTACGAGGGGACTGACCCCCGGTACGAAATGGCATTGCCGCTCTAGCGCTCGGCGGTGCCGTCCGCACCGTCGATCTCGTAGATCCGCTCTTGAAGCCGTTCACCGGCCCAGTCCAGCCCGACGCCCAGGTCGAACCAGTGCCGGTCCCTGCGGACTTCGGGCGGTGAGAGGTTCACCGCCGCCCAGGAAAACACCCCCAGGAGGATGGAACGCCCGTGCTGCGTGGTGCGCACGGACAACGCAAACGGCGCGGCGAGTGCCGCGCGAGTGACCAACATGACCTGTTCGTCCTCACGATGTCGACGCCCACTCGTGAGAAACCGAGGCGTTTCCAGGATCTTGACCCACTCGACCACTGCGTCTGCCACCTGGGCACGCAAGGACTCTTCGATGCCCTTCCGGACGGCGGTCGCGGGATCGTCGCCGAGCCAGCCAAGCCAGTGATCAGGGTCGGTGAGCTTGCTGAAGTTGTCCTGCGGCACCCCGTGACGGGGATTCTCCTGGTACTCACCTGTCAGTTTCCCGCTGTCGTCCACCAGCCACGCGCCGCGGATTGCCTCGGGCGGGACGTAGCCGTTCGGGTCGTCGATATACGTCGGGTCGATCTCGGCGACGCTGCCACCGGGGTTCTCAGCAGCCGCCGCCAGGAGTGCCGGCTCGTTCGGTATGCCCTTACGTCGGCTTCGCGAGCCAAAACGCCCCACGTTCCCACCCCCACCGTTGGCTGCCCAGTTGACCGCGATTGTGCCGCACCGGTCAGGACCGCGTGAGAGGGCGTGCGTGACGGCGGCGGGCGGGTGGGGAGTCTCAGCGAGGCGGTCTGTCCCACTCCCAAGCATGGGATTTTTCAAAGAGCGTCATCACAGCAGGGCCCGGACCACGTGTCGTGGTCCGGGCCCTGCCCCGTGCGGTGCCGCCCTGCGGTGGCGGTGCGTCAGCTCTGTGCGGTGTTGTCGCCCGTCTGCCCGGCGTCCTCGGCTGTGCCTGCCTTCTCGCGCATCTTGCGCACCAGCTCCGCCTTCTGGTCGGCGGCGCCCTGGCGGTCGAGGTTGCGGTACGGACCGTTGTTCTGCCGTTCGGCGCGGGACAGCTTCTTGCGCTGGCCGCCGCCCATGCCCACTGGGTTGTTGATGTTCTTGCTCACGGGTTCTCCCGGAATGATGTGAAGTGATCTACGGATTCATCGGTGGGCGACGGGCGCGGCTACGTCGAAGGACGTCAGCAGGGGCCCGTCACGCTCTCACTCGTAAATCGGCGTCTGGAAGAACATGACCAAGACGTTACCTGGTCGCGTCGGCTCCGCATACCAGGTTTTTCGCCGTCACGGCGTCGGCCGGGCCTTCGGTGAGCGCCCAGGGGCAGCCGCGTGACGGGCTCCCGGATCACAGCCGGCGGCCGTTCGCCGGTTCAGTCCACGGCGGGCCGGGCGAGGCCGTGGTCGTAGGCGAAGATCACGGCCTGGATGCGGTCGCGGGCGCCGATCTTGGCCAGGACACGGCCGACGTGCGTCTTGACCGTGGACTCGGACAGAACGAACCGCGCGGCGATCTCCCCGTTGGTCCAGCCTTTGCCGACGGCCACGAGGATCTCGCGCTCCCGGTCGGTCAGGGAGGTGAGCCTCAGGTCCTCGGACGGGACAGTTCGGTGGGAGGGGACGTACTGGGCGAACTCGTCGAGGAGGCGGCGGGTGAGAGCGGGCGCGATGACAGCGTCGCCGACGGCGACCGCGCGGATCCCGGCGAGGAGCTCCTCGGGGCGGGCGTCCTTGAGGAGGAAGCCGCTCGCGCCGGCCCGCAGGGCGGCGTGGACGTACTCGTCGAGGTCGAACGTCGTGAGCACGAGGACACGTGAACGGTCACCGGCGGCGACGATGCGGCGGGTGGCCTCGATGCCGTCCATGCCGGGCATGCGGACGTCCATCAGGACGACGTCGGGACGCAGTTCGGCCGCCTTGCGGACGGCCTCGGCGCCGTGCGCGGCCTCGCCGACGACGTCGGTCTCGGGGACGGAGTCCAGGAGCAGGTGGAAGCCGTAGCGTTGCAGAGGCTGGTCGTCCACGATGAGCACGGTGGTCATCGGTCACCGCCGCTTCCGGGTGTGAGGTCGAGGACGGCCTCGACGCTCCATCCTCCACCGGCCGCCGGTCCCGCGCTGACGGTGCCGCCGTACAAGGCAGCTCTCTCCCGCATGCCCACCAGGCCATGTCCTTCCTCGTTCGGCGGTCCGGGTGAGGTGCCCGGGCCGATGTCCTGGACCCTGATGGTCAGCCGGCTGTCCTCGGCGAGGATCGCCAGGTGTACCCGGGTGTCGGGGGCGGCGTGCTTCATGGTGTTGGTGAGGGCTTCCTGGACGATGCGGTACACCGTCAGCTGCACCCCGCTGTCCAGGGCGTCCACGTCGCCGGAGGTCCGGTAGCGGACCTCGAGTCCTGCCGCGCGCACCTTGACGCACAACGCTTCGATGTCCGTGATGCCGGGCTGCGGGCTGAGCTCGGGCCCGCCCGCGGGGGCGTCCGCGGCCTCGCGCAGCACGCCGAGCACGCGCCGCAGCTCGCCGAGGGCCTGCCGGCCGGTGTCGCCGATGAGCTCCAGGGCCTCCTTGCCCCGTTCGGGTGCGATGTCCGTGGCGTAGGCGCCGGCGTCGGCGAGCGTGATGATGACGGACAGGTTGTGGCCGACGATGTCGTGCATCTCGCGGGCGACCCGGGTGCGTTCGGTGGCCGTGGCCAGCCTGCTGCGCTGGTCGCGCTCGATCTCCAGCCGGGCCGCGCGCTCCCGCAGACCGGCCAGCTGGGCCCGCCGGATTCGTACCATGAGGCCGAGCGCGAGGGCCGCGGTCGCCGTGCTCAGCAGGAAGAACAGTGCGTCCCCGACGGACACGGCCGAGGACGCGCGGACCGCGACCAGCGCCAGGGCGCCCGCCGCGGCCGCACAGGCCCACGGCAGCTGTCGCAGTCGCCCGTGCAGGGCCAGGCTGTACAGGGCGATGAAGAGGGCGATGTCCGCACGCAGTGGGGCGCCGAGGGACCATTGGAGGACGAACACCGCAGTGATGGCGGCGAAGGCCGCCGCGGGCTTGCGTCGCCGCCACAGCAGGGGCAGTACCAGTCCCGCTTGCACGGCCAGCATCCCCGCTACTGGCAGCTCGGTGAAGGCGAGCCGGAACCGGCGCGGGCCGTCGCCGTCGTCCACACCGCCGTGGATCAGGTCGGGCAGGCAGAACATCAGGAAGACCAGGACGACGACCGCGGTGTCCAGCACCCAGGGATGTGTCCGGTCGGCATGCCGCAGCCGCTGGCCGCCCCGGGACAGTCGGGCGACCAGCGGTCCCATTCCGCTGAGGTCATCGGTGGTCACGGACGTCACCTGTCCACGGTGCGGGCTCAGACGTCACTGCGCACGAGGCGGTACGCCGCACCGCCCAGCGCCAGCGCCGTCCAGCACAGGAACACCAGCAGTCCGGCGCCCGGCGACAGGGACGTGGCGTCGTGGGTCAGCGCGAACATCGACTGACCCGCGTTGGACGGCAGATAGGGGCTGATGTCGTTCTGCCAGGAGCTCGGCAGCAGTGAGACGAGTCCCGGGATCAGCATCAGGGTAGCCACCAGAACCGAGATTCCGCCGGCCACCGACCGCAGCAGCGCGCCCAGGGCGGCGCCGATCACCCCGACCAGGCCGAGGTAGAGCCCCGCGCCCAGCAGGCTCCGCAGGACACCCGCGTGCGAGAGGCTCATGGCCGCGGGTGTGCCGGAGACGATTCCGCTCCCGATCAGGAAGGTGACGAACGCCCCCAGCGTCCCCACCACCATCGCGACCAGCCCGAACACGGCCGCCTTGGACCACAGCACGGGCAGCCGGCGGGGCACCGCCGCCAGCGTCGAGCGGATCATGCCGGTCGAGTACTCCCCCGCCGTGACCAGCACGCCGAGCACGCCCAGGGCCAGCTGGGCGAAGTTCGTACCGAAGAGAGACAGGCTCACGGTCGTCGAGTCGGCGAAGTCCCGGTCCAGGTTGCCGGAGTCGATCCCCGACTTGTAGCGGCTCGCGGCGATGAGGCCGAAGGCCACCAGGAACAGCAGGCCCAGGCCCAAGGTGATCCAGGTGGAGCGCAGGGACCACAACTTGGCCCATTCGGAGGAGAGCACACGCCGTCCGGTCACCCGGTAGACGGGGCGGGCGGGGGTGGTCCGGGGTTCCTCCGCGGTTGCGGTGAGGGTGCTCATGCGAGCCTCCCCAGGGTCTCGATGCCGGTCGTGGTGCCGTGGTACTCCACGGCATCCCTGGTCAGGTCCATGAATGCCTCCTCCAGCGACACGGTCCGCGCGCTCAGCTCGAACAGTGCGATCCCGTGCTCGGCCGCCTTCAGCCCGATCTCGCGGGCGGTCAGCCCGTTCACCTGTAGCTCCTCGGATCCGATCCGACCCGTGACGTCGACACCCGGCCCGGCCAGGACGTCCCGCAGCCGCGACGGGTCCTGCGTCACCACCTTCACCGTGTCCCCGCCCGCCTCGCGGATCAGGTCCGCGACGGTGGTGTCGGCCAGCAGCCGGCCACGCCCCACGACGATCAGGTGGTCCGCCACCAGCGCCATCTCGCTCATGAGGTGCGACGACACGAACACCGTCCGGCCCTCGTCGGCGAGTCCCTTGAGCAGGTTGCGGATCCAGAGCACACCCTCCGGGTCCAGCCCGTTCACCGGCTCGTCCAGCATCACCGTCTGCGGGTCGCCCAGCAGCGCCGCCGCGATGCCCAGCCGCTGGCCCATCCCGAGGGAGAAGGCGCCGGCCCGCTTCTTCGCGACGCTGCCCAGGCCTGCGAGGTCGATGACCTCGTCGACCCGGCGGCCCGGAATGCCATGTGTCAGCGCGAGGGCCCGCAGGTGGTTGTACGCCGAGCGGCCGGGGTGGATCGACTTCGCCTCCAGGAGGGCGCCGACCTCCTGGAGCGGCGCCCGGTGCGAGGCGTAGCGGTGGCCGTTCACGGTGACGGAGCCGCTCGTCGGGGCGTCCAGGCCGACGATCATGCGCATGGTCGTGGACTTGCCCGCGCCGTTGGGCCCGAGGAAGCCGGTCACCGTGCCCGCCTTCACGACGAAGTCCAGCCCGTCGACGGCTGTCTTCTCGCCGTACCTCTTGGTCAACCGCCGTGACTCGATCATTCGCGTTCTCTCTGTCGGACTCCGGCGTCCGTCACTTCGACGCCGCACCGGCAACGCTAGGTGTCGAATCCCCCGATCCGGTGGTACCGGGAGGCTGATCTGCGCCGTACGCGTGGTACCGCGGTACTACGCGCCCACCTGCGGTGCTTTCCGTGTTCGTCGGCTCCGCCGTGGTCGCGGCGGGCATCCGGCCCCCGCGGATGCGCGAACCACCGCGCGCCGGCATCCGCGGCGCACCGGCCCGCTCGCTCCGCGCTCGAACGGGCGTAGCGGACCCCCCGGGTCCCGGACGCCGCGCCGATGTCGAGGCATCCGCTGTCCGCAGGGCGCGCACGCCGACACCACAGAGCACGGACCGAGATCCTGACCAGGCGCGGCCAACTCGGTTCAGCAGCAGCCGGTTCCACCCTTTGCCGCAGGTCAGAGGCGACGGTGAGCGTGTACCTCCAGCAGACGAAGAACCTGCTGGTGAGCTACTCGCCCAAGAAGCTCGGCTTCTTCCGGACGCGTGGAAGGAGGGGCGCCCGGACTGGCTTACGGACCGTCAGGCGCCCTTTCGCAGAATGGCCTTCGGCGCGGTGCCGCGCAGCCCTGGGAGCCGGTCATCGGCCGGATGGACCGGAGCGCATTTATTCGCGTGCGTCCGCTTCCCGCACCGGCTAGCGTGCCTGTTCGACGCCTTCCGATGCGCTGTGCCCCGGTTACTTCCTGTCCGAGACGCAACACCACCCCGGTGCCACTATTGATCTCGGAAGGCGTCTCCACTTCTTCCCGGAACGTCTCCCAAGGGACCTTCTGCATGCCCCATTTCAACCGTCAGCGGGCCAAGTCCGAAGCCAGGAGCGAGATCCAGGCGGAGATACCGGGCCTGACCGCAGGCGGAGCGACGTCGTCGCTCTCCACCCACGGCCGGTGGCCACTCCCACAGTCCGCCGGCACACGGACCTTGCGGCACCCGGCCGCCCTCAGGCCCCACCACCTCACCCACCAGGGTGGCACCGCGCACGCCCGCTCGCCCAAGGCGGAACTCTTCCTGCTGGCCATGTCCAACATGGTCGGCCAGCACAGCTTCTACGAAGACGCAGCCGCCCGGGACGAGCGCTACGAGCAGCTGGTGCGCGGACTCGCCGTCAGCGACCCCGAGTGGACCCTCGGACTGCTGGGCTGGCTGCGCACCGAGGGCCAGATGCGCACCGCCTCCCTGGTGGGCGCGGCCGAGTTCGTGCGGGCCAGGCTGGACGCGGGGGCCGCCGGCTTCTCACGGCGGGCCGTGGCCACCGTGCTCCAACGGCCCGATGAGCCGGGTGAGTTGCTCGCGTACTGGACCTCCCGGTACGGGCGGAGTCTCCCGCAGCCGCTCAAGCGCGGGATCGCCGACGCCGTACGGCGTCTCTACACCGGGCGCGCGCTCCTCAAGTACGACACCGAATCGCGCGCCTACCGCTTCGGCGACGTCATCGAACTCACCCACCCGTCCCCCGACCCTCGACGTCCGTGGCAGGGCGCCCTGTTCACGTACGCGCTCGACCGCCGCCACCGCCCCGGCCGCGCCCTGCCCCCGTCCGGCGAGACGCTGCTCGTCGCACACCGGGAGCTGATGGCCGTACCGGTCGAGGAGCGGCGCGCCCTGGTCACCGCACAGGGCGGCGCCGAGCGGCTGAACGCGGCGGGGATGACCTGGGAGTCGGTGGCGGGCTGGTTGCAGGGGCCGCTCGACGCGGCGGTGTGGGAGGCCCTGATCCCCTCGATGGGGGCGATGGCCCTCGTGCGCAACCTGCGCAACCTCGACCTGGCCGCGGTGAGCGACCGGGTCGCCGCCGAGGTCGCCGCGCGGATCTCCTGCCCGGACGAGGTGCGCCGCTCGCGTCAGTTCCCCTTCCGCTACCTGGCCGCCCACCGCAACGCGCCCTCGCGCCGCTGGGAGGACGCTCTGGAGACGGCCCTCGGGCACTCGCTCGCCAACGTGCCCGAACTGCCCGGCCGCACGCTGATCCTGGTGGACCGGTCCGGCTCGATGTTCGACCGGCCCAGTGAGCACACTCAGCTCAACCGGGCCGATTCGGCGGCCGTTTTCGGTACGGCGCTCGCCTTGCGGGCCGAGCGGGCCGACCTGGTGGAGTTCGGGTCGGACAGCCGTCGCGTCGAGCTCGGCCCCGGCGAACCGGTACTGCGCGTCCTGGAGCGCTTCCACGACCTGGGCGGAACCAACACGGCCGCAGCGTTCAACCGGCACTACGACCGTCACGACCGGGTGGTCGTGGTGACCGACGAGCAGACCGGGCCGACCCAGTGGTCCAACCCGTTGCAGAGGGTCCCTTTCCACATTCCCGTCTACACCTGGAACCTGGCCGGCTACGCACCGGCCCACGCCCCGTCCGGCCCTCACCGCCATACCTTCGGCGGCCTGAGCGACGCCGCGTTCCGGATGATCCCGCTCCTGGAGGCCGGCCAGGACGCCAAGTGGCCGTGGACGGCGGCACCTTCCTGAGGGTGGTGTGCATGCGTGCCCGATCGAGCCGCCGGAAGACGATCGCCAGGACGGCGACCGGGCACGAGACCGAGCGCCGGGCCGGGCGCCGACAGGTCGAGGGTCAGTTCCGGACAGTCGTCGGCGAGGCACGGGCCGTACCGTCGAGGCCCGGATCGCGCTTGCGACCGTGAGTGGGACCGTTCCCGGGCCGGTGGCCTCACGCTTCCGCAGGGGGCAGAGGGACAAGTCGTCCCCCTGTGGGGCGTGCCATCAGCAGGCCAAGAAACTGCTTCTGTCATATTCACCAATGGGAAACGCGCTTCTTTCCCCGCCTGGAAAAGGGCACCTGACCGGGAAAGACGCCGTCGGGTGCCCTGGGTGGCACGCGGCTGGGCGGTAAACCGGGATGCGCCCTCACATCCGGCTTCGCCCACCGGCCTTCCGGGCCTGAGCACGGGGTGACGTCAAGGTGTCCAGAGGCGGTCAACGATCAATCGATCAAGTCTCAAAGCTTGAACACAAATTACACACATCCTCTCTTCATACTGGCCCCGATGGTCTAGATTGACCTTGCTTCAGCCGTTCGGACACGAGGCAACCCTTAACGATCTATTGATCCGGCACTAAGGAAAGCCGGTGGTCGTGTCCCCGGCGACAAGCGTGGGGGTGATCAATTCTTGGAGCCCGAGAGGGGCTTCGGGTGCGGGGAGCATCCGAGGTTCCGACGGGTCCTCGCACATCTCGGGAGTCCGACGGGCCATGCCGGCCTGCCCGCCGTCGAGGTGGGCGTCCAAGCAGCTTTCGACAGCCGGGATTTCGCGTGGGAGCGGGGGCTTCCGAGGGAGGGGCAGGTGCGGGGGGGCGGGGGCCTCCCGGAGAGGGAAACAGTGCGGGGGGCGGGGGCCTCCCGAGGGGAGGAACAGTGCTAGGCGAACACGTCGAACCACTGGGGACCTGGGGGGTTCTGTGCGACAAGGGGAATTGGTCAGCCCGTTTCCGTCAGCGCGGGGGCGTCTGGCGAACGGGGCAATCAGCCGGCCCGCGAGCGACTGGGAACAACGCTATCGCCGCGCCGTGATCACCAGCGATACCGCAGCAACCGCTTTCGTGGTGGCGGGCATCGGCAACTTCTTCGGGGCCCGCGACGCGGCCAACTGGCACGAGAAGTGGGGAATTCTTGCATTCGGCACCGAACTGCTGGTGCTGGGTTCACTTGCGGTGAGCCGGTCGTGGTCTCCGGCCGTACTCGGACAGGGCGCCGAGGAATTCCGGCGGCTCGGACGTTCGCTGTTCACCGCGACCGTCGTCCTGGCACTCGGCGGTATCGCCCTCACCTCGCGCAACATCAAACTCTGGATCTTCGTCGCGATCCCCGCGATCGCGATCGTCACCATGACCGCGCGGTATCTGCTTCGCCTCGGGCTGCACAAGCAGCGCAAGGAGGGGCGGTGCCTGAGACCGGTGCTCGCCGCCGGGAGCCCGGCAACCGTGCACGACCTGATCACCCGGACCCGTAAGTTCCCGCACCTGGGCTGGCGAGTGGATGCCGTGTGCACGACGGACGGTCTCGGGACCGACGGCGACCAACTGGACGGAGTGCCGGTCGTCGGCCGGCTGGCGGACGTCGCCAATCACGTCCACCGCGACGGCTACCGGGTCGTCGCGGTCACACCGGACCCGCACTGGTCGCCGCACCGGTTGCAGCGGCTGGCCTGGAACCTCGAGGGCAGCGACGCCGAGATGGTCGTGGCGCCCGTGCTGATGGAGGTGGCCGGTCCTCGGCTGCACGTCGACGCGGTGCTCGGGATCCCGCTGCTGCGGGTCAGCATGCCGACCTTCACCGGCGGCCGCCGGGCGGTCAAAGGGGTCGTCGACCGGGTAGGCGCAACGATTCTTCTGGTGCTGTTCGCGCCGCTGATGGTGCTGGTCGCCCTGCTTGTACTGGTGGACAGCCGGGGCGGGGCGTTCTACCGCCAGCGCCGGGTCGGCAAGGACGGCCGCGAGTTCACCATTCTCAAGTTCCGGACCATGGTCGCGGGGGCCGACAGGGCACGTGCCGAGCTGGCCGACCGCAACGAGGGCGCCGGCCTGCTGTTCAAGCTCCGCCGGGACCCGCGCGTGACCCGGCTGGGAACGGTGCTGCGCCGGTACTCGATCGACGAGCTCCCGCAGCTTTTCAACGTGCTCACCGGATCGATGTCGCTCGTCGGTCCGCGGCCTCCGCTGCCGGAGGAGTCCGCCGCGTACGGCCCCGACATCCGGCGGCGGCTGCTGGTCAAACCCGGACTCACCGGTCTGTGGCAGATCAGCGGGCGCAGCGACCTGTCGTGGGAGGAGGCGGTCCGGCTGGACCTGCGGTACGTGGAGGACTGGTCGCTCGCCCTGGACACGGTGATCTTGTGGAAGACGCTGCGTGCCGTGCTCTACGGGCAGGGGGCCTACTGATGGGCGGGGGGCTGCGACCCGACGGTCCCGCCGGTGTGCGGACCGCAGGCCACAAGGGCCTGCCCGGGGGGAGGAACGAGTCATGAGAGTCAGCGTTTTCGGGCTCGGCTACGTGGGCTGCGTGTCGGCCGCGTGCCTGGCCAGCATGGGTCACGAGGTCATCGGGGTCGACGTCAGCCAGGTGAAGGTCGACCTGGTCAACGACGGCAAGGCCCCGGTGGTCGAGGAGCGGATCGGCGAGCTCATCGCCGAGGTCGTGCGGACGGGAGCGTTGCGCGCCACCGACGACGTCCGCGAGGCGATCGAGGGCAGCGAGGTGTCGCTCGTCTGCGTGGGCACGCCGTCCGAGCCCAACGGCAGCCTGTGCACCACGTATCTGGAGCGGGTCACCGAGCAGATCGGCGCGGCGCTCGCCGAGCGGGGCGGGCGGCACACCGTCGTGTTCCGCAGCACCATGCTCCCGGGCACCTGCCTGAACCTGCTGGTACCGATCCTGGAGAAGTACGTCGGCGGCACGGCCGGGGTGGACGTCGGGGTCGCGGTCAACCCGGAGTTCCTGCGCGAGGGCACGAGCGTGCGGGACTTCTTCGACCCGCCCAAGACCGTCATCGGCGAGCTGGACCCGGCGAGCGGCGACGCGGTGCGGGCGCTGTACGACGGCCTGCCCGGCGAGGTGTTCCGGGTGCCGATCCCGACGGCCGAGGCGATCAAATACGCGGACAACGCCTTCCACGGCCTCAAGATCGGCTTCGCGAACGAACTGGGGGCGGTGTACCAGGCACTCGGGGTGGACTCCCACCAGGTGATGGACGTGTTCCTGGCCGACCGCAAGCTGAACATCAGCCCCGCCTACCTGCGGCCCGGCTTCGCCTTCGGCGGCTCCTGCCTGCCGAAGGATCTGCGCAGCCTGGTCCACGCCGCGCAGCGGGCCGACGTCTCGGTGCCCATCCTGTCCCACGTACTGCCGTCCAACGCCGACCATCTTCAGCGCGCGGTGGAGCTGGTCGAGCGCACCGGCAAGCGCCGGGCGGGCCTGTTCGGACTCTCCTTCAAACCCGGCACCGACGACCTGCGCGAGAGCCCGCTCGTCGAACTGGCGGAACGGCTGTTCGGCAAGGGCTACGACCTGAAGATCTACGACGCCAACGTGAGCCTGTCCCGGCTGCTCGGCGCGAACCGCGAGTACATCGAGACCCGGCTGCCGCACCTCGCGCAACTGCTCGCCGATTCCGTCGAGGAGGTGCTCGAGCACGCCGAGGTGTGCCTGGTCGGGACCAGGGATCCGGCCGTGCTGTCGAAGCTCCCGCATGGCGACAGCCCCGTGATCGTCGACCTCGTCCACCTTCCCGACGCCGACGCGCGCCGGACCGAACCGGGGTACGTGGGCCTTGCCTGGTGACGCGAGAAGCGGCGACCGGCCGGAGCGGCGCGCGCTGATCCTGGTGGAGAACCTGTCCGTGCCCTTCGACCGGCGGGTGTGGCAGGAGTGCACGACGCTGCGCGACGCGGGCTGGACGGTGGACGTCATCTGTCCCCAGGGGAGCAAGCGGGACACGGAACCGGAGGCGGAGATCGACGGGGTGCGGATCCACCGCTACCCGTTGCGCGCGGCCACCGGAGGGCCGTCCGGCTATCTGCGGGAGTACGGATCGGCGTTGTGGCACACGGTCCGGCTGGCCCGCAAGGTCGGCCCGGTCGACGTGGTGCACGCCTGCAACCCGCCCGACCTGCTGTTCCTGCCGGCCCTGTGGATGAAACGGCGCGGAGCGCGGTTCGTCTTCGACCAGCACGACCTGGTTCCCGAGCTGTACCTCTCGCGGTTCGACCGTGGTGAGGACCTGCTCTATCGCGCCGTGTGCGCGCTGGAACGGCGGACCTACCGGGCCGCGGACATCGTGCTCGCCACGAACGAGAGCTACCGGGACGTCGCGGTGCGCCGTGGCGGCCGGCGTCCGGAGGACGTCTTCGTGGTGCGCAGCGCTCCCGACGTGGAACGCTTCCACCCCGTGCCGCCCGAGCCGGAGCTGAAGCGCGGCAAGCCCCATCTGCTGTGCTACCTCGGCGTCATGGGCCCGCAGGACGGCGTCGACTACGCCTTGCGGGCCCTCGCGAAACTGCGCGACGAGTGCGGGCGGACCGACTGGCACGCGGTGTTCGTCGGCGGCGGCGACACCTTCGACGCGATGGTGGAGCTGTCGCATCGGCTCGGCCTCTCGGAGCAGGTGGAGTTCACCGGGCGCATCCCGGACGCCGACCTGGTGCGCTACCTGTCCACCGCGGACGTGTGCCTCTCCCCCGACCCGCGCAATCCGCTCAACGACGTGTCCACCATGAACAAGGTCCTCGAGTACATGGTGATGGGCCGGCCGATCGTCTCGTTCGACCTCCGCGAGGCACGCGTCTCCGCCGGTGACGCCGCCCTCTACGCGCCCGCCGACGACGAGAGCGCGTTCGCCGGGCTCATCGCGGTGCTGCTGGACGATCCCGAGATGCGGGCCCGGATGGGCAAGATCGGCGAGGAGCGGATCAGCGGACCGCTCGCCTGGCGGAACTCACAGGCTTCGCTGCTCGCCGCCTACGCCGCGGCCTGCCGTGACCAGGCTCCGGTGTCCGCGGGCGCCCCGTCCCGCGCAGGGCGGAGGCCGCGCCGTTGAACGATGACACGATACGCCTGGTCACCCTGGGGCGGATCATCCGTCGGCGCTGGCGGCTGCTCACCATCTTGGCCCTGGTGGGTGCGCTCGTCGGATACGGCGCCTCCCTGCTGTTCCCGCCGCGCTACACGACCTCGGCATCGGTACTGCTGCCGGGGACGTGGGAGGAGCGCGAGCTGCTGACGCAGACGGAGGTGGCGACCAGCTCGGTGGTGGTCGACCGCGCGGCCGCCAGGCTCGGCTGGACCGGGGTGAGCGGCAGCGACCTGCGGGAACAGGTCAGCGCCAAGACCACCGACGGAAACATCATCAAGATCTCCGGCACGGCCGACACCCCGGCTCGTGCGCAGCAGCTCTCCGACCAGGTGGCCAAGGAGTTCGTCTCCTACGCCACGCGGATCGCGGCCGACAGTGCCGACCCGGGAGCGGCGCAGGAGCTCGCCGCGCTTCAGAAGTCGGTCAGGGACACCAGCCGCCGCATCAGCAAGCTGGCCGACGCGACCGACCCGGGACAGACCGTGGAGAGCGTGCAGACCCGCACCGAACTGGAGAAGCTGCGCACCGCGCTGCGGGAGGCTATCAACACCATGGAACAGGCCGACCCGGCCGACGACGAGGCGAAGAGCATGGTCGTCATGGGGTCGGCGGCCCGGCCGACCGGCGAGGCACCGCCGACGAGGACGCAGCTCATCGGCGGCGGAGCGCTGCTGTTCTTCCTGTTCGCGGTCATCGCTCATCTCACCGCAGCGCGGATGAGCCGTCGGCTGCGCGGCGAACCGGAGATCACCGCGGCGCTGGGATCGGCGCTGCTCGGTACCGTCGACGTGCCCGTCGAACGTCCCATGCACCGGCCGGCGGGCCGTGGCCCGAAGGCGTGGATCCGCCGGCTGCTGGGCCTCGACGTCCGGTGGGACATCCCGGCGCCGCAGACGTCCGGCGACGAGGCCAGCAGGCAGATCCGCTACCGGCGGGTGTGCTCCCGCCTGCGGGAGCAGCGGCCGGCACCGCAGCGGCAACTGGTCGTCTTCCCCGAGGGTGACGAGATCGCCCGCCGGGCCGCCGGGCAGCTCGTCGTCGAGGCCGGGGGCGATCCGGCGCTGCGAGCGGTGGCGGTCTCGGTGTCCCGGCCGATGGTGCCCGACCGCGGCCAGGAGTCCGGCGCCCTCATCGTGCTCAGCGCCGGCAGCTGGACCGCGGCGGAGCTCGCCGGCGTCGCCGAGGCGTGTGCGGACGCCAAGCACGCGGTCGTCGGCATCGTCCTGGCCGGTCCGGTCCGTGCGTCGCGGTCGGCCGACGGCTCTCGGCACGCCGTCGTACCGGCGCTCGAGAGCTTCGACGGCGAACTGGACGACGCGACAGGAGTCAAAGGGTGACGACGAGTACGACCACGGAGTCGTCGGCCGCCGCTCCGCTGCTGGACCTGCAGGCTCTGGTGGCGGCCGTGCGCAGGCGGCGCCGCTTCTGGTGCTCCCTCGCGCTGTTGGGGCTGATCGGCGGCGCGGCGGTGGCGTTCCTGCTGCCGCAGCCGCCGACCGCCGTGACCAAGATTCTCGTCGCGCACGAGGAGGACCAGCCGAACGACCCCGGAACGCTGATCCGCACCGACGTCGCGCTGCTGCATACCACACGGATCGCCGACACGGCTCTGAAGTCCCTCAAGTCCGAGGAAAAGGCCGAGGACTTCATGCAGAACTACAGCGGTACCGGTTTGACCAACAACATGCTCCAGATCACCGTGACCGGTGACACCGGCACGGAAGCGGTGGCCCGCGCCAAGGCGTTGGCCGATGCGTTCGTCGCGGACCATGTGAAGCGGATCCAGGAGGCCTCGAAGGCCGAGGCGAAGGCCCTGCTCGACCAGCGTGACCAGCTGAAGGACCAACTGGCCCAGGTCAACAAGGCGATCGGGGACGGGACCGAGGCGAGCGGGCCGGAGTCGTCGGCCGATCTGGAATCCCTCTATGCCCGCCGGGCCGAACTCACCTCGCAGATCACCGACTTCAGCCAGCGCGCCGGAGAGGCGAGCATCGGGACACCCCGGCTCGTCGCCGGCACGCAGATCGTGGACGCCCCGTACGTGGTGCGGCGCTCCCTGCCCAAGGCCGCTGCCACCGACGCCGTGATCGGGCTGTTCCTCGGGCTGTTCCTCGGGCTCGCGGTGGCCGCGGTGGGCGCGGTGGTGGCGGACCGTCCCGTGCTGCGCCGGGAGATCGCCGCGAACCTCGGCGCCTCGGTCATCGCGGAGCTGCCCCACCGGTCCGGCCGGCGTTGGCAGCGCCGCCGGGTCCGGGCGGCACGCGAACGGCTCACCACGTCCCTCGCCCGCACAGTGCGCGGCACCGCGGAACCCGTGTCGCTGCTGGAACTGGGCTGCGCGCGCAACACGAGCGTGATCGCCCTGGACCTCGCCAGGGCGCTGGCGGCGGAGGGGCCGGTGGTCGTCGTCGACGGTCTGCCGGGCCGACAGCTCGCCGGCCGCCGCCCGAACCCGGGGGACCCGGCCGTCGTCACCGGCGACCGTGCCGAGGCCGTGTCGCCCCAGGAGCGCCGGATCGGCGTCGGCTCGGTCGCGCCCGGCACGGCGTGGACCGACCTCCAGTACCTCGGCACCAGGGCGGTGCTCACCGTGCGTGCCGGGCACGGCAGCGCCGCCTGGCTGCACACCGTGGCGCGGCAGCTCGCGGACCAGCACATCACGGTGATCGGCGTGGTGCTGATCGACCCCGACCCGCGTGACCGGACCGACGGCACGTTGTGGGACGCGCGGCACACCGCGCTGCGCGGCCAGAACGAGCGGCCGGCCCGGCACAACGGTGGGGGTACCTCCCACGCCGTTCCGGCAGTGGGGGAAGGCCCACGGCGGGCGGAGCGGCTGCCGATGTGGGCGGCACGGGTCCCGGACAGCGACCAGGAGGCTCAGTAACACATGTGTGGCATCGCAGGAGCTTACCGATGGCCGGACGGGAAGGCCGTGACCGACCGGCTCACCGATACCCTCGCCCACCGTGGCCCGGACGGGGCGGGCCGGTACAGCCACCCCGTCGGTGACGCCGAAGTACACCTCGGGCACCGCCGGCTGGCCATCATCGACCTGTCCGAGACCGGCGCCCAGCCGATGGTCTCCGACGGCCTCGTCCTGACGTACAACGGCGAGCTGTACAACGCGCCCGAACTGCGCGCCGAGCTGGCGGCCGCCGGGGTGCGCTTCCGCGGTACCTCTGACACCGAGGTGCTGCTGGAGGCCTGGCGGCGCTGGGGCACGGACTGCCTGCCCCGGCTGCGCGGCATGTTCGCGTTCGGGATCTTCGACGAGCGCACCGGCGACCTGGTGCTCGCCCGCGACCAGCTCGGCATCAAGCCGCTGTTCCTGCTCCGGCGGGGCGAGGGCCTGGTGTTCGCCTCCGAGCTCAAGGCGCTCGCCGCCGTGACCGGCGGGTCGCTCGAGGTGGACCATGCGGCGCTGGTGGCCTCGCTGCTGTACTACTGGGTGCCGGACTCGCGGTGCGCGTTCCGCGAGGCGGAGAAGCTGCCGCCGGGGAGCTGGCTCAGGTGCCGGCCCGACGGGCGGGTGGAGCGCGGCCGGTACTGGAACCTGAGGGACGTCGCCGCGGAGGGCCGGGAGCGGGCCCTGAGCGGAGAGCTGCCGGACCTCGCCGCCGTCGTCGAGGAGTCGACGCGGCGTCACCTGATCTCCGACGTGCCCGTGGCGACGTTCCTCTCCGGCGGGCTCGACTCCAGCTATCTGACGGCGCTGGCGGCCCGTGACCGGCCGGGGATCTCCGCCTACACGATCGGGTTCCGCGCCGAGGACGCCAGGTTCGAGGCGATGCCGGACGACCTGCGCTACGCCCGGCAGGTGGCCGAGCGGTTCGGCGTCGACCTGCACGAGATCGAGATCGCGCCGAACGTGCTCGACCTGCTGCCGCAGATGACGTACCACCTGGACGAGCCCATCGGCGACCCCGCCGCGATCAACACGTTCCTGATCTGCTCGGCCGCCCGGGAGGCCGGCGTCAAGGTGATGCTCTCGGGGATGGGCGCCGACGAGTTGTTCGCCGGGTACCGCAAGCATCTGGCCAACCTGATCGCGCTGCGCTACCAGCGCGTCCCGCGGCCCCTGCGGCGCGGACTGTCGAGGGCCGTGGACCGGCTGCCGGTCGCCACGGCCCGACGGGGATACCGCTCGGTGCGTTTCGCGAAGCGGTTCCTCTCCTTCGCCGATCTGCCGGAGGAGACGGCGTTCCGGCGCAGCTACACGATGTACGACCAGGACGAGTTGCTGGCCCTGATCGATCCCGACCTGGCCGGAACGGTCGACGACGTGCTGACCGAGCACGCGGACGTCTACCGGGACAACGACCTCGACGACTTCGTCAACCGCATGTGCCTGGGTGACGCCCGGATGTTCCTGCCGGGCCTGAACCTCGCCTACACCGACCGGTCGAGCATGGCCGCGTCGATGGAGGTGCGGGTGCCGTACGTGGACGTCGAGGTGGTCAGGGCGGCGTTCGCCGTGCCCGGTGACCGCAAGATCGTCGGAAGGCAGGGCAAGGCCGTCCTCAAGGAGGCTGCCTCCTCGGTCCTGCCACGGGAGATCGTGTACCGGCCCAAGGGCCTGTTCAGCGCCCCGTTGCGGGCCTGGATGAGCCGGGATCTGGCACCGCTGGTGCGCGAGGTCGTGAACGACGGCGAACTCGTCCGCTCGGGCCTCCTGCGCCGCGACGCCCTGGCGCGCATGGTCGCCGAGGACGCCGCCGGGCACCGGGACTACTCCAAGCATCTGTGGCACGTGCTGACCCTCGAGTACTGGTATCGCGCAGCGGCCTCCGGGGCCGGTCGGAACTCCCTTTGACGGCTCAGAACTCCCTTTGACGGCGTAGAGACAAGAGGACTTCGGGTGAAACAGGTCGTACAGAACTACAAGAGCGGCGAGCTGGCGCTGCTCGACGTGCCGGTGCCGGGGTGCAAGCCGAACGGTGTGCTGGTCCGCAGCGCGTACTCGCTGATCTCCACCGGGACCGAGCTCATGAAGGTGTCCGAGGCCGGCATGTCGATGCTGGGCAAGGCCCGCTCACGCCCGGACCAGGTGGCCAAGGTCGTGCAGAGCGTGGCCACCAACGGGGTGCCCGCCACCTACCGCAAGGTGATGGGCAAGCTGGACTCCTACACACCGCTGGGCTACTCGCTGTGCGGGGTGGTCGAGCAGGTCGGCGCCGGGATCGACGATGTGAAGGTCGGCGACCTCGTGGCCTGCGCCGGCAACGAGCACGCGTTGCACGCCGAGCTGAACTGGGTGCCGAAGAACCTCTACGCCCCGGTGCCGGACGGCCTCGCGCCGCGGCACGCGGCCTTCGGCACCGTCGGGTCGATCGCGATGCAGGGCGTCCGCCAGGGCGAGTCGCGGCTCGGCGAAGTGGCACTGGTCGTCGGCCTCGGGCTGATCGGGCAGCTGGTGGTGCAGTTGCTGGCCGCCTCCGGGGTCCGCGTCGTCGGGGCCGACCCCGACCCGGCGCGCTGCGAACTCGCCGAACGCCTGGGAGCGACGGCCTGCGGCGATCCCGCCTCCGCGGCCGTGGAGAACGCCGTCGCCGAACTCACCGGCGGGCACGGCGTGGACCAGGTGTACCTGGCCGCCGGCGGCGGCAGCAACCAGCCCGTCGAGCTGGCCGCCCGGCTGAGCCGGGACCGCGGCCGGGTCGTCGACATCGGCAAGTGCCGCCTGGACCTGCCGTGGAACGCCTACTACGAGAAGGAGCTCGACGTCCGGTTCTCCCGCAGTTACGGCCCGGGGCGCTACGACCCGGAGTACGAGCTCGAGGGCCGGGACTACCCGATCGGCTATGTGCGCTGGACCGAGCGCCGCAACCTGGCGTGCTTCCTCGATCTCGCCGCCCGCGGCCGCGTCGACGTGGAGCCCCTGATCTCCCATGTCGCCGACTTCGATGACGCCGTCGAGACGTACCGGAGCCTGAAGGACGGCGAACTCAAGGCCGTGGCCGTGCTGTTCCGGTACCCCGAGCAGAAGGAGGAGGCGGAGGCGGCGCAGGCGCAGGCCCCGGCCGTGACCGTGCCCGCGGTGCGTCGCGGCACGGCGGCGCCCGCCCCGGGCCGCGCCGCCGGGGCGCCGGTGCGGCTGGCGTTCGTCGGCGCCGGGAACTACGCGACGTCGATGCTGCTGCCGCACCTGGCGCAGCGCGACGGCGTCGAGTTGTCCACGGTGGTCACCACGACGGCGCTGTCCGCGGCCAACGCGAAGCGGAAGTTCGGCTTCGCCGAGGCGACCACCGATCTCGACGCCGTGCTCGGCGACCGGTCCGTCGACGCGGTGTTCGTCGTCACCCGCCACAGCTCGCACGCCGAACTGACCCGCAAGGCACTCCTCGCCGGCAAGGCGGTGTTCGTGGAGAAGCCGCTCGCGCTCACCGAGGACGAGCTGAGCGGTGTGCTCGCGGCCGTGGAGGAGTCCGGCAACGACCGGATCCAGGTGGGCTTCAACCGCCGGTTCGCGCCGCTGCTTCAGGAGGCCAGGAAGCGGTTCGGCGCCAGGACCGGTCCGGCGAGCCTGCGCTACCTGGTGAACGCGGGCCGTCTCGACCACGGCAGCTGGTACCTCCAGCAGGGCGCCGAAGGCTCGCGGTTCGCCGGCGAGGGCGGGCACTTCATCGACACGGCGAGCTGGCTGCTCGACGCCGATCCGGTCTCGGTGTACGCGGTCGCCGCGCCCGGCAACGAGGACCTCCAGGTCGTGCTCCGCTACCCGGACGGGTCGACCGCTGCCATCAGCTACGTCACCACCGGCGCGCCCGGCTTCCCCAAGGAGACCCTGGACCTGGTGGCGGACGGCAAGGTGCTGCGGCTCGACGACTTCGTCCGCGCCTCGGTCTACGACCGCAAGCGGTGGGTCAGTTCGCGGCTGCCCAAAGCCCGGGACAAGGGCCAGTCCGCCGAACTGGCCGCGTTCGTCAAGGCCGTGCGGACCGGCGGGCCCATGCCGGTGCCGCTGGAGTCGCTGGTCGCCACCACGGCGGCCACCCTCGCCGTGCGGGCCGGCCTGGCGGGCGGCGCGCCGGTGACCCTGGCGGGGTCACGATGACGGTGAGGTCGGGGAGCCCGGGCTGGTACCTGCGGCGGCTGTCCCGGATGGGACCGCGCGAGGTCGGCGGCCGGGTGGGCGACACGGTGCGCCGGCGGCGGTGGCGGTCGGCGCCGCCCGACTGCCCGGGCGTGACCGGCGCCCGGTTCACCGCGGTCCTGCCCGCGGGGACGATCGCCGCGGTGCCACCGGACGCCGCGAAGCGACTCGTCGCCGAGGCGGACCGGCTGATGGCCGGGCACGCCGAGTACTTCGGGGTGGACCGCGACGACCTGGCCGACCCGGACTGGTTCCACGACCCGAGGACCGGGCGCCGGGCGCCGTCGGGCTACGCCTTCGACGTGCCCTACCGCGACGAGGAAGCGGTCGGGGACATCAAGCAGATCTGGGAGCTGTCCCGGCACCAGCACCTCACCGTGCTCGCCGCCGCCTACGCGGTCACCGGGGACGAGCGGTACGCCGAGCGGGCGGCCGGACATCTGCGGTCGTGGTGGGCGGCCAACGCGCCGCTGCGCGGGGTGCACTGGACCAGCGGCATCGAGCTGGGGATCCGGCTGCTGTCCTGGGTGTGGGTCCGCCGTCTGCTCGACGGCTGGCCGGGCGCGGCCCATCTGTTCGAGGGCAACCCGGTGGCGCTGAACCAGATCTGGCACCACCAGCGCTGGCTGGCCGCCTTCCCCAGCCGGGGGTCCTCGGCGAACAACCACGTCATCGCCGAGACCGCCGGGCAGTTCGCCGCGGGCTGCGCGTTCGGGTGGTTCCCCTCCTCGGCGCGCTGGCGGGCCGACGCGCTGCGGTCGCTGGAGCGGCAGCTGCGCGGCAACACCTTCGGCTCCGGCCTCAACCGCGAACTGGCCAGCGAGTACCACGGGCTGGTGCTGGAGCTCGGCCTGGCCGCGGTGGCCGAGGCGGATGCCGCGGACGTGCCGGTCCCCGCGTCGGTGCGGCTGGTGCTGCTGCGGATGACCGACGCGCTCGCGGCCGTCGTGGACAACCGGCTGCGGCCGCCGCGGCAGGGGGACGCGGACGACGGGCACGGGCTGGTCGTGGACGGCTCCGGCACCGACCGCTGGGGTTCGCTGCTGGCCACCGGGGACGCCGTGTTCGGCCGGCTCGCCTGGTGGCCGACGGTGACCGGCACCGATGTGCGCACCCCGCTGCTGGCCGCGCTCATCCGGCCGTACGCGAAGGGGGGCACCGCACCGGCCGTGTCCCGCCCGGCGAGCCGGCCGGCCCATTTCGCCGACGCCGGCATGACCGTCCTGCGGGGGCCGGAGAAGATCTGGTGCCGCTGCGACGGCGGTCCGCACGGGTTCCTGTCCATCGCCGCGCACGCCCACGCGGACGCGCTGTCCGTGGAGGTCCGGCACGACGGGGTCGACGTGCTCGCCGACCCGGGGACGTTCTGCTACCACGGGCAGCCCGAGTGGCGGCGCTACTTCCGGTCGACGCTCGGCCACAACACCGTCGAGCTGGACGGCGAGGACCAGTCCGTCTCCGGCGGCCCGTTCCTGTGGACCCGGCATGCCCGCAGCCGCGTGCTGGTCGCGGACGCCTCCGACGGGGGGACGGCCCGCTGGTGCGCCGAACACGACGGCTACCGGCCCTCCGTGCACCGCCGCCGGGTGGAGCTGACGGCCGCGAGCCAGGAACTGAGGGTGGTCGACGAGGTGCGCGGCCCGCGCCGCGCCGTGCGTCTGGCGTTCCACCTGGGCCCGGCCGTCGCAGCGGACCTGGTGGACAGCCGGGCGGCGCTCACCTGGAGCGTGGACGGCGAGGACCGTTCCGCGGTGCTCGACCTGCCCGGGCAGTTGTCGTGGCGGGCGCATCGCGGCGAGAGCGAGCCGCCGCTGGGCTGGTACTCCGCCGGCTTCGGGCGCAAGGAGCCCGCCACCACCCTGGTGGGCACCGGTTTCACCGACGGCACGGAGGACTTCACCACCGTGCTCGGGTTCCACGGTTAGGAAGGGAGGGCACGTGGGGATCAAGTGGCGGCACCGGGTCTGGCCGGCGGCACCGCTGGCGCTGGCTCTGCTGGCGGCGGCCGGCTGTGACAGCGGCACGACGGACGCGACGCCGAAGCCGACCGCCGCGCCCCCCACGTCCGCGGCCCGTATGTGTGCCAAGCCCGCCGCCGGGCCGGCGAAGGCGCCGGCGGGGGCGGTGACGGTCGACCCCGCGGTGCCCGGCGACCTGGCCGCGAAGACCGAGAACAGCCCTGCGCACACCACCTTCTGGCTCCGGCCGGGCAAGCACACGCTCATGTCGGACCGCTACGACCAGGTGATCCCCAAGGAGGGGGACGTCTACGTGGGCGCGCCGGGCGCGGTGCTCGACGGCCGCAGGAGCAACCAGTACGCGTTCGGTGGCGCCGCCCCCGACGTCACCATCCGCTACCTGACCGTGCAGCAGTTCGTCGCGCCCCGGGACGAGGGCGTGGTCAACCACGACTCGGCCGACGGGTGGGTGATCGAGCACGCGACGATCCAGAAGAACACCGGCGCCGGGCTGATGGCCGGCGCCCGTCAGCAGGTCCGTGCCAGTTGCCTGCGCGACAACGGCCAGTACGGCATGAACGCGTACAAGGCCGCGGACGGTATCAAGGGCCTGGTGGTCGAGGGCAACGAGATCACGGGCAACAACACGGACGACTGGGAGCGCCAGCGGCCGGACTGCGGCTGTAGTGGCGGCGTCAAGTTCTGGGCCGTCAACGGTGCTGACATACGCGGCAACTGGGTGCACGACAACCGTGGAACCGGGCTGTGGGCGGACACCAACAACAACGACTTCCTCATCGAGGACAACCTGATCGAGGACAACGACGGTGCCGCGCTGATCTACGAGACCAGCTACAACGCGGTCATCCGGAAGAACACGATCCGGCGGAACAACTGGGTGGAGGGCCGCAGTTACGCCGCTGCCGGCGACACCTTTCCGTTCGCGACGGTCTACCTCTCCGAGTCCGGCGGCGAACCCCGGATCCGGGCCCGCACGGACAAGATCGACATCTACCGGAACGTGCTGGAGAACAACTGGTCCGGGATCACCCTGTGGGAGAACGCCGACCGGTTCTGCAACAGCCCGGCCAACACCTCCTCCGGTGACTGCACGTTGCTGGTGAAGAACACCGGCCGCTGCGCGCAGCCCGCGATCGCCGACGCACCGCTCTACTCCGACTGCCGGTGGAAGACCCAGCGGGTGGACATCCACGACAACCGCTTCGTGCTGGACAAGTCCGTCGTCGGCTGCACGGTGAAGTGCGACCGCATGGCGGTGCTCTCCAACTACGGCACCTATCCCGACTGGTCGCCGTACCAGGGCGAGCGGGTGGCCGAGGCGATCACCGGCGCGCAGCACAACCGCTGGCACGACAACGTCTACGTCGGACCGTGGACCTTCGTCGTCCACGACGCGAGCCGGACCGTCGGCTTAAAGCAGTGGCGGGCCGCTCCCTACCGGCAGGACGCGGGCAGCACCCTGCGCGCGAAGGACGGTGGGTGAGATGAGCACGGACCACACATCGAAGATCGTCGGGACGGTCTGGGGGCTGCTCGTCCTCAACACCCTCGGCTCCGCCGGGGCGAGGACCATCGTCCCGCTGCCCCGCTCCCTCATCCAGATGGTCACCATGGGCTCGCTGGTCGCCGCGTTCGCACTGGCGCTCGTGGTGAACCCCCGGGTGCGTATCCGGGCCAGCGCCTACGTGTTCCTGCTCACCCTCCTGCTGGTGCCGAGCCTCATCTCCAGCGTGGACCAGGGAGCCGGGTTCGGCTCGCTGTTCCGCTGCACCCGGCTGGCTCTCTTCGTCGGCACGCTGTGGCTGCTCAGCCGCTGGTGGGACGGCGGCCCGACGTTCGTCCGGCACCACATCCGGATGTACTTCGCGGTGCTCGGGTCGGTGGCCGCCGGCCTGGTCATCTCACCGGGCGCGGCGCTGCCCGATCTCTACGGCGGACGCCTTGTCGGCGCGTTGTGGCCGCTCACCCCGCCGCAGATCGGACAGTACGCCGCGGTGATCATCGGGCTCACCGTGCTGCTCCTCCTGGGCCGCAGGACCGACCGGACCAGCGCGGCGACGGTCATCGTGCCTTCCCTCGTCCTGCTGGCGCTGACCCATACCCGGACGGCCACGCTCGGCCTGGTCATCGGGCTCACGTTGGCGATCACCTCCCTCGTTCTGACCAGCGCCGCCGCCCGCCGGGTCTTCTCCTGGGCGGTGCTGTGCGCCGCGGTGGCCGCGGTGGGGTTCAGCTCCGCGCTCCAGGCGTGGTTCCTGCGCGGGCAGAGCCAGGAGAACTTCGCCAGCCTCACCGGCCGGGCCAAGGTCTGGCACGCCCTGCTGGCGGCGCCCCGGACGACCACGGAGTACCTGTTCGGCACGGGCCTGGGCGACAAGTCGTTCGGCGGGCTCCCGATCGACAACAGCTGGCTGGCCGTCTACAACGAGCAGGGCGTGACCGGCATCGCCCTGGTGGCGGCGATCATCATCGTGCTGGGCGGCGTCGCGCTGCTGCGGCCGCCGTCGCTGTCGAGAGCCTGCGCGATCTTCCTGATCAGCTACTGCGCTATCGCGTCGTACACCGAGGCCGGGCTGGGCGACGCCTCCCCGTATCTGCTGCACCTGGCCGTGGCCGCCTCGCTGCTGGCCGCGCCGGCCCCGGCCGCTGCCCCGACGGCGCCCGAAGTCACTCGACGACCCGCCCCGCGATGGGCCCGCAGATCGGAGGTGACGTGAGCATGCACGTCCTCGTGGTGCACAACCACTACGCCTCGGCGCAGCCGAGCGGGGAGAACAAGGTCGTCGACCAGGAGGTGGCGCTGCTGCGCGGGGCCGGCCACCGGGTCGAGCTGTTCGAGCGGCGCAGCGACGACATCGCCGCCCGGTCCCTGCCGGGCAAGGCCGCGGTGGCGCTGCTGGTGCCGTGGAACCCGTCGGTCCGCGCCGAGCTCGCCGACCGGCTTCGCGCCGAGCGGCCGGACGTGGTGCACGTCCACAACGTCTTCCCGCTCCTGTCGCCGGCGGTGCTGGCCGCCTGTGCCGACGCCGGGGTCCCCGCCGTCGCCACGCTGCACAACTACACCCAGGTCTGCCCGCCCGGCACGCTCCAGCGGGACGGCCGGCCGTGCACCGAGTGCGTCGGGTCGGCGCCGCTGCCCGCCGTGCGGCACGGCTGCTACCGGGGCTCCCGGCTGGCGACGGTGCCGCTCGCGGTCAGCCTGTCGGTCAACCGGCGGCGGTGGTGGTCCGGTGTGGAGCGGTTCTTCTGCATCTCCGCCGCGCAGCGCGACGTCCTGGTGCGCTCCGGCATGCCGGCGGAACGGCTGGCGGTGAAGCACAACTTCGTGCCCGAGCCGGCCGACCGCCGGACGGGCGCCGGCGAGCATCTGCTCTATCTCGGCCGCCTCGCGGAGGCCAAGGGCGTGCGGCTGCTCATGGCCGCGTGGGACGAGATCGCCGCCCAAGGCGGTGTGGGGGTGCCGCTGGTGGTCGCCGGCACGGGGCCGCTGGAGCGGGAGGTGGCCGCCTGGGCGGCGGGCCGGGACGACGTGCGCTACGACGGCCTGTACGACGCGGCGCAGTGTCAGAAGGCCGTCGCGCGGTCGGTGGCCGTGGTGGCCCCCTCCACGTGGCTCGAGGCGTTCGGCCTGGTGGTCGTGGAGGCGATGGCGGCCGGGGTCCCGGTCGTCGCCGCCGGTCACGGCGCCTTCGTCGAACTCGTCGACGAGGGGGTGACCGGGCTGCTGCACCGGCCGGGCGAGGCCGCCTCGCTCGCGGCGTGCCTGCGGCGGATCACGGCCGGGCCGGACCGTAACCAGGAGATGGGCCGGGCGGCCCGGCGCCGTTACGAGCAGGGCTTCAGCCCGGCCGTCGGGCTGGAGCGCCTGCTGGAGGGGTACCGCACCGCGATCGCGGGTCGGTCCGGCGGCGGGGACAGCCCGCCGCCGGTTGGGGACATGAGCACTGGCTCGCGGCGGGGGCACCGGCGCGAGAGGGATGGGGGCAGTAGATGACACGATGCCGACTCTGCGGCTCGGCGGCGCTGGAGAGCGTCGTCGATCTGGGGGCGACCCCGCCGTGCGAGAGCTTTCTCGCCGAGGACCGACTGGACCTGCCGGAGCCCGCGTACCCGCTGCATCTGCGGGTCTGCACCGACTGCTGGCTGGCGCAGATCCCTCCGCTGATCACTCCGGAGGAGACGTTCAAGGAGTACGCGTACTTCTCCTCCTACTCGACCTCCTGGGTGGAGCACGCGCACACGTTCGTCGGCGACGCCGTACAGCGGCTGGGGCTGGACGCCGACTCCTTCGTGGTCGAGGTCGCGAGCAACGACGGCTATCTGCTGAGGCACGTGGTGGACCGCGGGATCCGCTGTCTCGGCGTCGAGCCGTCGGTGAACGTCGGCGCCGCGGCGCGGGACGCGGACGTGCCCACCCTCACGGAGTTCCTGGACCCGGCCACCGGCGCCGGCGTGCGCGCCGAGCACGGTCCGGCCGACCTGGTCGTGGCCAACAACGTGTACGCGCACATCCCCGACGTGGTCGGGTTCACGCAGGGGCTGCGCGCCCTGGTCGCCGACGACGGCTGGGTCTCCATCGAGGTGCAGCACCTGCTGACCCTGATCGAGGAGAACCAGTACGACACGATCTACCACGAGCACTTCCAGTACTACACGGTCGCGTCCGCGGCCCGGGCCCTGGCGAGCGGCGGACTGACGTTGGTGGACGTCGAGTTGCTGCCGACGCACGGCGGCTCCATCCGGCTGTGGGCCCGGCCGGCCGAGGTGGCCGGCGAGCCGACCCGCCGGGTGGCCGAGGTACTGGACCGGGAGAAGGCCGCCGGGCTCCAGGAACTGTCCGGGTACACGGAGTTCTCCGCCCGGGTCGCCAAGGTGCGCCGGGACCTGCTGCGGTTCCTCATAGAGGCGGCCGAGCGCGGTGAGACGGTCGTCGGCTACGGCGCCCCGGGCAAGGGCAACACCCTGCTCAACCACTGCGGCATCCGGCCCGACCTGCTCCCGTACACGGTCGACCGCAACCCCTACAAGCACGGCAGGTTCACCCCGGGCACCCGGATCCCGATCCTGCCGCCGGAGCAGATCGCCGCCGACCGGCCGGACTACGTCCTCGTCCTGCCCTGGAACCTGCGGGACGAGCTGGTCGAGCAGCTGTCCTTCGTGCACGACTGGGGTGGCCGGCTGGTCTTCCCCATACCGGAACTGAGCATCGTCGAGGTCACGTCATGAAGGTCGTTCTGTTCTGCGGCGGTTACGGGATGCGCATGCGCAACGGCGCCTCCGACGACGTGCCCAAGCCGATGGCCATGGTCGGCCCGCGGCCGCTGATCTGGCACGTCATGCGCTACTACGCGCACTTCGGGCACACGGAGTTCATCCTGTGCCTCGGATACGGGGCCCACCACATCAAGGACTTCTTCCTCAATTACGAGGAGACGACGTCCAACGACTTCGTGCTGCGGGGCGGGCGGACCGAGCTGCTGTCGACCGACATCTCGGACTGGACGATCACGTTCGCGCAGACCGGCATCGAGTCACCGATCGGGGAGCGGCTGCGCCGGGTCAGACACCACCTGGACGGTGACGAGATGTTCCTCGCCAACTACGCCGACGTGCTCACCGACGCCCCGCTGCCGGAGATGATCGACCGGTTCGCCCGGCGCGACGCCGGCGCGTCGATGATGGTGGTGCCGCCGCAGTCGTCGTTCCACTGCGTGGAACTCGGCGAGGACGGCCTGGTGGGGGGCATCACCGCGGTGAGCGAACTGCCGCTGTGGGAGAACGGCGGCTACTTCGTGCTCCGCCAGGAGATCTTCGACCACATACCGGAGGGCGGCGACCTGGTCGCCGACGGATGCGGCCAGCTCGCCAAGCGCGGACGGCTGGTGGCCCACCAGCACCGCGGTTTCTGGAAGCCGACCGACACCGTGAAGGAGCGGGCCGCGCTCGACGACGCCTACACCCGGGGCGACCGGCCGTGGGCCGTGTGGGAACGGGACGGCGCGGGGGCGGGCACGTCCGGCAGCCTGGACGGTTCCGGAGCCAGGGCGTGATCCGCCTCGGGGCCGACCGCCTCGACCGGATCGTCGCGGTGGGCGCGCACTGCGACGACATAGCCATCGGTGCGGGCGGCACGCTGCTGACACTGTGCCTCGCGCGGCCGGGCATCCGTGTCGACGCACTGGTCCTCACCGGCGGGGGCAGCGAGCGGGAGCAGGAGGAGCAGGCCGCGCTCGCCGCCTTCTGCCCCGGCGCCGATCTGCGGCTGACCGTGCACAAGCTGCCGGACGGCCGGCTGCCCGCGTACTGGGCCGAGGCCAAGGACGCGGTCGAGGAGCTGCGCGCGGACACGGAGCCGGATCTCGTCCTCGCCCCCCGCACCGACGACGCGCACCAGGATCACCGCGGTCTGGCGAAGCTGGTGTCCACCGCGTTCCGCGACCACCTCGTGCTCGGCTACGAGATCGTCAAGTGGGACGGCGATCTGGGCCGTATGGCGGCGTACCAGCCGCTGTCGCCGGAGATCGCCGAGCAGAAGGTGCAACTGCTTCAGGAGCACTACCCCTCGCAGCGGCACCGGCCCTGGTACGACCGGGAGGCCTTCCTCGGGCTGGCCCGGATCCGCGGCATCGAAAGCCACGCGCGCTACGCCGAGGCCTTCGCCGTCACCAAACTCACGCTCGATCTGGGGGAATGACCCATGCGCGTACTGCTGACCGGACACCAGGGCTACCTGGGCACCGTGATGGCCCCGGTCCTCGCGGCCGCCGGGCACGAGGTCGTCGGCCTGGACGCCGGTCTGTTCGCCGACTGCGTGCTGGGCCCGGCGCCCGCGGATCCGCCGGGGCACCGGGTGGACCTGCGCGACGTCACGGCCGGGCACGTGGCCGGGGTGGACGCCGTGATCCATCTGGCCGCCCTGTCCAACGACCCGTTGGGGTCGCTGGCTCCGGAACTCACCTACGACATCAACCACCACGCGTCGGTGCGGCTGGCCCGGCTGGCCCGCGAGGCCGGGGTGAAGCGCTTCCTGTACGCGTCGACCTGCTCGGTCTACGGCGCCGCCGGCGGTGACGGCCTGGTGGCCGAGGACGCCCCGCTGCGCCCGGTGACGCCGTACGCGGAGTCCAAGGTGCGGGTGGAGGACGACCTGCACGCGCTGGCCGACGGCGATTTCAGCCCGGTGTACATGCGCAACGCCACCGCCTTCGGCTACTCGCCCCGGCTGCGGGCCGACATCGTGCTGAACAACCTGGTGGGCCACGCGCTCCTGTCCGGCGAGGTGCTCGTGCTCTCCGACGGCACCCCCTGGCGCCCGCTGGTGCACGCCGCCGACATCGCCCGGGCCTTCACGGCCGCGCTGACCGCGCCGCGGGAGGCGGTGCACGACCGGGCGTTCAACATCGGCAGCGAGATCAACAACGTCACGGTGGCCGAGATCGCCGGGCAGGTCGCCGAGGCGGTGTCCGGCTCCAAGGTGGTGATCACCGGGGAGAACGGCGCCGATCCGCGGTCGTACCGGGTGGACTTCTCCCGGTTCCGCGCGGCGATCCCCGGCTTCGACTGCGAGTGGTCGGTGAAGCGGGGCGCGCTGGAACTCGCCGACGCCTACCGCGAGCACGGGCTGACGCAGGAGGCCTTCGAACGGCGCTTCACCCGGCTGGCCGTGCTGCGCGCGGCCTCCGACGCCGGCACCGTCGACGACACCCTGCGGTGGCGCGGATGACCGCGGACGGCGAGCAGCCGGTCGCCGCGGCCGGCGAGGAGATGCACGCGCTGGTGGAGCGGTTGTACCCGCTGTGCCGAAGCATCACCGGCGACGGGGTGCGCGCCACCCTGGACATCGTCGGCGAGTACCTGCCGCTTCAGGTGCACGAGGTGCCGACCGGGACCCAGGTGCTCGACTGGACGGTGCCGCAGGAGTGGAACATCCGGGACGCCTACATCGCCGACGCCACCGGCAGGCGGGTCGTCGACTTCGCCGCGTCCAGCCTGCACGTGCTCGGCTACAGCGTGCCGGTGTCGGCGACCATGCCGCTCGACGAGCTGCGCGGGCATCTGCACACCCTGCCGGACCACCCGTCCTGGGTGCCCTACCGCACCAGCTACTACAAGCCGGAATGGGGGTTCTGCCTGGCCCAGGAGACCCTGGACGCGATGCCGGACGGCGCGTACGAGGTGTGCATCGACTCGACGCTCGCCGACGGCCACCTCACCTACGCCGAGCACGTGGTCCCCGGGCAGGTCGCCGACGAGGTGATCGTCTCCTGCCACGTCTGCCACCCGTCGCTGGCCAACGACAACCTGGCGGGCATCGCGGTGGCCACCTTTCTGGCCCGGGCGCTGGCGGAGCGGACGCCCTACTTCACCTACCGGTTCATCTTCGCGCCCGGCACCATCGGGGCGATCACCTGGCTCGCCCGCAACACGGAACGGGTGACGGGGGCATCAACTGCTCATGGGGGTCCCCCCGCGCGAGCGAAGCCGGGCGGGGGGGAGGAGCCGGGAGCTGGGGGAAGGGTCAAGCACGGGCTGGTGCTGGCCTGCGCCGGCGACCGGGGGCACCTGACGTACAAGCAGAGCAGGCGCGGCGACGCGGAGATCGACCGCGTGATGCGGTATGTGCTGGCGGCGTCCGAACGCCCGCACCAGATCAACGAGTTCACTCCGTACGGCTACGACGAGCGGCAGTACTGCTCGCCCGGGTTCGATCTCGGCGTGGGCTCGCTCAGCCGGACCCCGTACGCGGGATACCCCGAGTACCACACCTCGGCGGACAACCCGGACTTCGTCTCCCCGGAGGCGATGGCGGACACGCTCGCCCTGTGCCGCGAGGCGTTCGCCGTGCTGGACGGCAACCGGCGGTACGTCAACCTGAGCCCCTACGGCGAACCCCAGCTGGGCCGGCGCGGGCTGTACGACGCGCTCGGCGGCCGCAGCGACACCAGGGAGGCCCAGATGGCCATGCTCTGGGTGCTCAGCCTCTCCGACGGCGAGCACAGTCTGCTGGACGTCGCCGAGCGGTCCGGGCTGCCGTTCGCCACCGTCACCGCGGCGGCCGACGCGCTGCACGGCGCCGAACTGATCAAGGCGTGACGCCGATGAACACCGAGGGGGAGCACGCGACGGCACCGGCGGCACCGGCCGGACCCGCCCCGCGGACCGCCAAACGGGCCATGGTCGGCCGGCTGTCGTGGGGACTGGCCGACCAGGCGGCCTCCAGCATCAGCAACTTCGCGGTGGGCATCTACGTGGCGCGCTCGCTGGGGGTGACCGCGTTCGGCGTGTTCAGCCTCGCCTGGGTGACGTACGGCGTGGTGCTCAACGTCTCCCGCGGGCTGGCCACCGACCCCCTGGTGGTGCGCTTCAGCGGCGTCCCGGAAGCGGCCTGGCGCGGGGCGGTGGGCCGGGCGTCGGGTACCGCGCTCGGTGTCGGCGTCGCCCTCGGCACGGTGTGCCTGACGGCCGGGCTCGGCCTCGGCGGCCGCGTGGGGCCCGCGTTCGCCGCCCTCGGTGTCATGTTGCCGGGGCTGCTGCTCCAGGACGCCTGGCGGTTCTCGTTCTTCGCCGCCGGCGCGGGGCGGAAGGCGTTCGTCAACGACCTCGTGTGGGGCATCGCGCTCGTCCCGGCCATGGTCGTGGCGGCCCGCGTGGGCAGCGTGGCCGCCTTCGTGCTCGCCTGGGGCGCGTCCGCCACGGTGGCGGCGGGGTACGGCCTGCTCCAGTCCGGCATCCGGCCCCGGACGACCGAGGCGCGCGGGTGGCTCCGCGAGCAGCGCGACCTCGGCTACTGGTACCTGGTCGAGAACGTCAGCCTCAGCGGCGCGAGCCAGCTGCGGGCGTACGGCCTCGGCGCGATCGTCGGGGTCGGCGCGGTGGGCGCGGTGCGGGGCGCCGAGCTGCTGCTCGGCCCGTTCCTCGCCGTGCTGATGGGGCTGTCGCTGGTCACGGTCCCGGAGGCGGCGCGGGTGCTGCGGCAGGCCCCGCACCGCCTCGCCTCGTTCTGCCTCCTCCTGGGCGGCGGACAGGCCGTCGGCGCGCTGCTCTGGGGCGGGGCGCTGCTGCTGGTGCCGGGCCGGTTCGGCGAGCTGGTGCTCGGCGGCGTCTGGCACTCCGCCTCACAGCTCATCGTGCCGATCACTCTCGGCGTCGCGGGCGCCGGCCTCGGCACCGGCGCGGCGGCCGGGCTGCGTGCGCTCGGCGCGGCCCGGCGCAGCCTGCGCTGCCAGCTGTTCGCCTCCGCAGGCTACGTCGGCGGCGGGCTCGGCGGGGCGGTCGCGGCCGGCACGGTCGGGTCGGCCTGGGGAGTCGCCGCCGCGACCATCAGCGGCTCGGCCCTGTGGTGGCTGCACCTGCGGTCCGCCCTGCGCGAGCGCCACCGCGATCCCATCCCCGAAGTGAGGACCACATGACCGACCGACCCAGGCTGAGCATCGGCCTGCCCGTGTACAACGGCGAGGAGTACCTGGCCGAGTCGTTCGACGCCCTGCTCGGCCAGACCTACGAGGACTTCGAGCTGGTCGTCTCCGACAACGCCTCGAGCGACGGGACCCAGGACATCTGCCGCCGGTACGCCGCGAAGGACTCGCGCATCCGGTACCTGCGGCTGCCCCGCAACATCGGCGCCACGCCGAACCACAACCACGTCCTCGACGAGTCCCGCGGCGAGCTGTTCAAGTGGGCATCGCACGACGACCTGTACGGCCGGGACCTGCTGCGGCGCTGCGTGGAGGCGCTGGACGAGCGGCCGGAGATGATCCTCGCGCACACCGGCCAGGCGATCATCGACGGCGACGGCAAGGTGACGGTCCCCTACGAGTACGGGCTCGCCACCGACTCGCCGCACGCGCCGGAGCGCTTCCGCAGTCTGCTGTTCGAGCCCGGTGGCGACGACTTCTACGGGGTGATGCGGGCCGACGTGCTGCGCCGGGTGAAAGCGATGGACAGCTACCACCACGCGGACCGCACGTACGTCGCCGAGATCACCCTGCACGGGCCTTTCCACCAGGTGCCGGAGCTGCTGTACTTCCGGCGCGACCACCCCACCCGCGCCGAGCGGGCGAACCCGTCCAAGCGCTCCCGCTGCGTCAACCTGGACCCGCGCCGGGCGGGCCCGCTGCACCCGACGCCCCGGTTGCTCGCCGAGTACGTCTGGGGCTTCGTCTCGGCGATCCGGCGGGCTCCGTTGTCCCCGGACGACCGGCGCGCGTGCTACCGCCATCTGGCCGCATGGATGACCAGCCGGGTCCGGCCGGGCGCCGGTGAACGGGTCGAGGACCGCGCCCCGCTCGACCCGGGCCGGCTCACCGTCTCCGTCGACGCGCTGGTCGCCGGACGGGAGGGGAGGCAGACATGACGTCCGCGGACGGAACTCCGGTGCGCGTGGGGGTGTTCGGCCTGCTCGGCTCCGGCAACCTCGGCAACGACGGGTCGCTCGAGGCCGTGCTCGGATACCTCGGGCGGGAGCATCCGGCGGCGGTCGTCGACGCGCTGTGCGGCGGACCCGAGGCTGTGACGGCCCGGTACGGGATCCCCGCGACGCGGCTGCACTGGTACCGCGGGGAGTACCGGACCGCGTCGCGGGCGGGCGCGATCGCGGGGAAGGGCCTGGGCAAGTTCGTCGACGTCTTCCGCACCGCCGCCTGGGTGCGCCGCCACGACGTGGTGATCGTGCCCGGCATGGGCGTCCTGGAGGCCACGCTGCCGCTGCGGCCGTGGGGTTTCCCCTACGCGCTGTTCCTGCTCTGCGCGGCCGGACGGCTGTCCGGCACCCGGGTCGCGCTGGTCGGCGTCGGGGCCGCCCCGATCGGCAACCGGGCCACCCGGGCGCTGGTGCGCCGGTCGGCGCGGCTGGCGGCCTACCGGTCGTACCGGGACGCCCCGTCCCGCGACGCGATGCGGGCGATGGGCGTGGACACCGCGCGCGACGAGGTGCACCCGGACCTCGCGTTCGCCCTGCCGTCGCCGCCGGCGAACGCGCCCACGGGCGCGCCGGGCCCCGTCTGCGTCGGCGTCATGGACTTCCACGGCGGCGACGACGACCGCGCCCGGGCCGAGGAGATCCACCGGCGCTACCTCGACGGGACGACCCGTTTCGTGCGCGCGCTGGCCGAGGAGGGCCGACCGGTCCGGCTGCTCACCGGCGACGAGTGCGACGCGCCGGTGGTCGCCGCGATCCTCGCCGCGGTGGACTCGCCGCTGGTCACCGCCGCCGAGACGGCCTCGCTCGCCGACCTGATGAAGGAGACGGCGGCCGCCGACACCGTGGTGGCGACCCGGTACCACAACCTGATCTGCGCGCTGAAGGCCGGCACGCCGACGCTCGCGCTCAGCTATGCGGCGAAGAGCGACGCGCTCATGGCGCAGATGGGGCTCGCCGCGTACTGTCACCCGGCTCGCGAGGTCGACGCCGACCGGCTGCTCGAGCAGTTCCGGGAACTGGAGGAACGATCGGCGCAGCTGCGGCAGACGCTCGTCGAACGGAACCGGGACGCCGTCCGGCAACTCGAGCACCAGTTCACCGCCTTGACCGCGGCCCTGTTCCCGGCGGCCGACCGCACCCACGCCCACGCCCGGCAGGAGACCCCGTGAAAGCGACCGAAGTCCCGGAGATCTCCGGTGCGTACCTGTTCGAGCCGACGCCGTACGCCGACGAGCGCGGCTTCTTCTGCCGCACCTTCGACGCCGACGTGGTCCGCTCGGTCGGCCTCGATCCGGACGCCTTCGTCCAGGACAGCCTGTCCCGCTCGGTCCGGGGGGTGCTGCGCGGTCTGCACCTGCGCTCCGGCGCCGGCGAGGCCAAGCTGGTGCGCTGCTCCTACGGCAGGATCTTCGACGTCGTCGTGGACCTGCGGACGGACTCGCCGACGTACCGCAACGTGGCCTCCTTCGAGTTGTCCGGCGAGACACAGACGACCCTGTACATCCCGGCGGGCTGCGCGCACGGCTTCCAGGCGCTGACCGCGACCGCCGACACCTCGTACCGCATCGACCGCCCGCACGATCCCGCCGAGGACGTGACGATCGCGTTCGACGACCCGGAGCTCGCCATCGCCTGGCCGCTGCCGGTCACATCGATGTCCCAGCGGGACCGGGAGGCGCCGAGCCTCGCCCAGGTCCTGAAGCACGCAGAGAGTTGAGGTCCGCTTTGGACACTGAAGGCACCGAAGAGCTCCTCCTCCCCCGGTCGCGGAGGGCGAACGAGCGGCTGCACGCCATGATCCCCGGGGGCGCGCACACCTACGCCAAGGGTGACGACCAGTACCCCGACAACCTGGCTCCGGTCATCGACCACGGCCTCGGCGCCCATGTATGGGACATCGACGGCAACCGCTACATCGAGTACGGCTCCGGGCTGCGGTCGGTCAGCCTCGGCCACGCCCACCCCCGCGTCGTCGAGGCGGTGCGGCGCGAACTCGACCGCGGCAGCAACTTCGTCCGGCCGTCCATCGTCGAGGTCGAGGCCGCGGAACGCTTCCTGGCCACGGTACCGACCGCCGAGATGGTGAAGTTCGCGAAGAACGGCTCCGACGCCACCACGGCCGCGGTGCGCCTCGCCCGCGCCGCCACCGGGCGCCTGCGGGTGGCCCTCTGCGCCGACCATCCGTTCTTCTCCACCGACGACTGGTTCATCGGCACCACGCCGATGTCCGCCGGTGTTCCGGCGGCGACCGACGAGCTCACCGTGACGTTTCCCTACGGGGACCTGGCCGCCACGGAGGAACTGCTCACCCGGTACCGGGACGAGGTCGCCTGTCTGATCCTCGAACCCGCCACCCACACCGAGCCGCCGCCCGGGTATCTGGCCGGCCTGCGCGAGCTGGCCGACCGGCACGGCTGCGTACTGGTCTTCGACGAGATGATCACCGGCTTCCGCTGGTCCGAGGCGGGTGCGCAGGGCCTGTACGGCGTCGTCCCCGACCTCTCCACGTTCGGCAAGGCGCTGGGCAACGGGTTCGCCGTCTCGGCGCTGGCCGGGCGCCGCGACCTGATGGAGCTGGGCGGGCTGCGGCACTCCGGCGACCGGGTGTTCCTGCTGTCCACCACGCACGGTGCGGAAACGCACTCCCTGGCAGCCGCCATGGCCGTGCAGGCCACCTATGTCGAAGAGGGGGTCACCGCGCGGCTGCACAGCCTGGGCGAGCGGCTGGCCGCCGGTGTGCGCGAGGCGGCGGCCGCCATGGGGGTCGGCGACCACATCGTCGTCCGGGGCCGGGCCAGCAACCTGGTCTTCGCCACCCTCGACGAGCACCTTCAACCGTCGCAGGAGTACCGCACCCTCTTCCTGCGCCGGCTTCTCGCGGGCGGGGTGCTGGCCCCGTCGTTCGTGGTGAGCAGCGCGCTCGACGACGCCGACATCGATCTCACCGTCGAGGTGGTGGCCCGGGCGTGCGCGGTGTACCGGAAGGCGCTGGACGCGGGTGACGCCACCCCGTGGCTGGCCGGACGGCCGGTGAAGCCCGTGTTCCGGCGCTCGGCGTGACGTGACGTCGGCGACACCCGGCCGGCCGGCGTCGGCCTACCGGTCGACCAGCCGGTCGGTCCTGCGGCCGTCCAGCCGGTCGGCCGACCGGTCGACCAGCCACGCGGTCGCCGGTGTCACCGCCAGCGCGGTGCACCAGCCGCCGAGGACGTCGGTCGGGTAGTGCGCGCCCAGCGCGACCTGCGCCCAGCCCATGGCGGCGCCGGCGGCCAGTGCGGCGGCCAGCACGAGTGACGTGCCGGCCGTCCTGCCGAGGCCGAGCCGGCCGGTCGCGAGCAGCGCCGCCACCAGGGCGAGCGCGGTGAGGAAGGCGGTGTGCCCGCTCGGGTAGGACAGGTTCCCCTCACCGTGGATGGTGCGTCCCGCCAGATGCTTGAGCAGTGTCGCCGTCCCGACCGTCAGGGCGGCGCCGGCGACGAAGAGCACCGCCGCGCGAGGACGCCGGAGCAGCAGACAGCCGGTCACGGCGGCCGCGACCAGCGTGGCCGCTCCCACGGGCTCCCCCAGGAAGTCCATGGCCAGGGCGACGTGCCGCCACGGCGGCCCCACGCCGTCCACCACCGCGCCGATCCGCGTGTCCACCCGGCCGGGCTCGCTGTCGCCTGCGTACAGGACCCCGAGCAGGACGACCACCAGCGCGGCGAGGGCCGCGACCAGCCCGAGCCGTCCGCGCAGTGACGGGGGCAGCACCGCGGGCGCCGGCCGGCCGGTCACCCGTCCGCCGGTGGCGGACCGAGGGTCGGCCGGCGGTCCGGCCGGCGGTCCGCAGCCGTGCCGCGCGCGGTACGTCGCGGACGCCGGTCGCCGGCTGCCGCTACGGCCCCGCCAGAGGCCCGCACCTCGTCGCCGGACCCGGCCGGTCCGCGTACCCCAGCCCGGTGGCGGTCGAGCCGTACGGCCCGCTCATGGCCGGGACGGGGATGAGCCCGCACACCCTCGGCCGTCCGGCAGATGCGATGCATCCTCCCCCTCCCGTCGGGGCCGACGCGCTGTCACCCGCCGCTGCCGCGCCCGGCGGGAACCGCCCGCGCCGCCGACGCCACTCCCCACCCATGACTATCCGACAGTCACATTAACCAACCGTGCGGTCCGGGAACACCGCCGCCGGAAAGTCCGCGTCGACACTCCGCGGAATCCTGGGTCCTGGTCCTCAAATCCTGGCCGCGTGACCAGCCGGGCGTCCCCGGCCCGGGTCGGTCCCTCACCCCGGTGACCTCCGCCGCCTCCCGGCCAGGACGCGGGCGACCACCGCGACCACGACGACGAGCGTGACCGCGTCCTCGGCCAGCGTCCCCAGCGCGCTCCCGACGGAGCGGCCGAAGGCGACTTCGGTGACGCAGTGCGCGATCGCGACGGAGCAGAGCATGAACGCGAATCCCGGCAGCGAGAACCCGCGCTTCTTGCCGTCCGGCTGCCTCGTCATATCCGGTCCCCTTCCGTTCCCGCCGGCTTCTCCCCGCCTCCCGGCCCGGCGCCGCCGCTGCCGTCGGCGAGGCCCCGCGAAGCCTGCCCGGCGCCGGGGCGGGCGTGCCGCCCCGGCGCCGCCGTTTCACGCCTCGTCGCGCAGGCGGGCCGCCAGGGAGAGCAGTGGCTCGGTCTCCTCGGTGCGGCCCAGGGCGGTCAGGCGGGAGACCGCCGCGTCGAGGCGGGCGAGGGCGGGGACGGGGCGTTCCAGGTAGATGCCCTCCACCGCGCCCGCGAGACGGACGCACTCGGCCCATTCGCCGGCGCGGTCGTCGTCCGGTCCCGGCTCGCCGAGCAGTGCGAGGGCCTTCTCGAGCGCGGCCAGAGCGGTCTCGTACTCGCCGGCGTGGGCGTTGACCCGGCCGTGTTCGTAGGCCAGGGCGGTGTCCAGGGAGCGGCCGCGGGGCTCGTGTCCCGCGGCGCGTGCCTCGTCGGCGATCCGGGCGGCGTCCGCGAGGAGGGCGAGGGCGTCGGCCAGGCCGTCGGCGCCCTGCCGCTGGGCCTGGAGCCTGGCGAGTTCGCGCAGGCAGTTGCTGATCCGCTCGTAGGCCGGGGACTCGGCGTGGGCGGCGAGTGCCCGGTCCACGACCTCGCGGGCCCGGTCGAACTCGCCGGACTCACCGAGCAGGACGGCCGTCTCCGAGGCGATCATGACGTGGCTTCCCGGGTCGTCGTCCCAGCCGGCCGACTCGGCCGCGAGGGCGACGAACTCGGCCGTGGCGGCCTTCAGGTCCTCCCCCTCGCGCAGTGCGCGGGCGCGCGTCAGGCGGAGCTGCGCGACCAGCCGGTCGCCCCGCTCCCCCGCACCGACGTCCGGTTCCGCGAGCAGGGAGTCGAGCAGGGCGATGCAGTCCTCGACGCGGCCCAGTTCGAGGCTGAGCCGGGCCGCGTCGCTGTACGTGCGGAAGCCGTCCGTCCGGCTGCCGCGGCGAAGTTCCAGCTCCGCGGAGCGCGTCAGATGCCGCAGGGCCTCGTCGGGGCGGCCCAGGTGCAGGCAGGCCTCGGCCAGATCGCCGTGCAGGCGGGAGGAGTCGATCCCGTCGGCCGGCCAGTCGGCGGCCAGTCGCAGAGCCTGCGTCAGATCCGCGTGCGCGGTCTGCGCGTCGTGGAGGAGGAGCTGGAGCCGGCCGCGCAGTCCGAGCGTGCGGGGCAGGTGCCAGGCGGGGCCGTGCGCCTTCAGCCGGTCGAGGAGGGTGTCGATCTCGGTGACCGCGGCGGACACATCGCCGGAGAGGGCGTACGTGCTGGCCCGCAGCAACAGGGCGCCGGAGATCTGTCCGGCGAGATCGTGCCGGGAGGCGAAGGCGTGCAGCAGGTCCACCTCGGCGAGGACCGGCGCGACGTGCGCCTCGCTCCCCGACGTCTGGAGGCGCATGCCGAGCGCGGTCGCCCGCAGCCGCAGCAGGCGGCCCTCCAGGAAGGGCGGGAGGCCGGGCGTCTCCTCGTGCAGGCGGACCATGGAGGCGTGGGCGGCGGTCAGGGCGGCGGCCTTCGCCTCGGCCCCGTCCGTGTCCTGCGCGGGGGTGTCGGCGGCGGGCAGCAGGGCGCAGGCGCGGGCGAGCGCCGCCTGTCCCGGGAGTCCGGCGTCGTCGTAGAGGGCCGCGGCCTCCTCGTAGAGGGCGGCGGCGTCGGACTCGTCCTTCTCGGCCGCCCGGCTCGCCTCGTCGGCCAGCAGGTCGGCGCGCAGCCGGACGAGCGGGCCCACGGCCGGATCGTCGGGGTGGGTGTAGTCCCGGGCGGCGACGAGCGTGCGCAGCCGCGCCCAGCAGGCGGGTTCGTCCGGATGTCCCTGCTCGTCCAGGGCCCTTGCCCGGAGGATGAGTTCGGGCAGCGAGTCGGGGACCGCGGCGGCCGCACGCGCGGCGGGCGCGGCTGTCGGCGCCGCCGGGGCCACGTCGTCGAGGCTGGGGGTGCGCAGGGTCAGTTCCAGTGCTTCGAGGAGCGGGGCACGGTCGAGGCGGGCCCGGCGGCGGTCGGTGTGCGCCGTGGTCGCGTTGCGGGCGTCGAAGCGGGCGGCGAGGCCGGCGGCGCGGCCGCGCACCTCGGCGCGCAGACCGGCCACGGTCCAGGTGCGGCCCGCGTACCCGGCGGCGGGCAGTTCGCCGTGGCCGAGGAGCTCGACGCGCTGGAGGAGGACCTCCACGCCGGTGAGGAAACCGAGCTGGTCCAGCGGCGAGTCGACCTCGTCGAACAGGCCGCGGTTCTCGGCGAGCAGTTCGAGGCCGCGCGCCTCGTTGCCGGTGAGCGCGCAGAACTCCAGGTGCCGACCGACCTCCTGGGCCATCGAGGGGTTGCGGCGGCAGCTGCGGTATCCGGCCAGGTGCAGTTCGCGGGCCCGGTCGGTGCGGCCGGTGCGCAGCAGGGGCAGCAGCGCGTGCGAGACGGAGCGGGCCGGCTCCTCCTGGCAGGACTCCTTGCCGGCCAGGACGGGCTCCCAGGCGCGCAGTGCCCGCTCGTCGTCGCCCGCCGCGAGGTGGTGCAGAGCGCGCTCGCAGATCTCGCAGGCCTCGCAGTCGCTGAGCCGGGTACGGGCGCGGCCCGCCCACAGCTCGTAGGCGAGGGTGGTGTCCTCGCCCACGTGGGTGGCCAGCTGGTACGCCTGTCCGTAGTAGGGCTGGAGGCCCAGACCGGCCTTCTCGTACCGGTCGCGCATCTCCGTCAGCCACTGACGCAGACTCGTCAGCGGTATCTCGGGCAGCGCGCGCAGGGCGTTGGCCACCCACTTGAACCGCCAGAACAGCAGGTGGCGCAGGCGCTCGTCGAAGACGTCGGGCTGCTCGTCGAAGAGGTTCAGCAGACGGGCGAAGACGACGGGCGACTTGCGGGGCTCGGAGCCGTAGGCGTACGCCTCCTGGAGTTCGAAGAGCGCGTGGACGAGTACCTCGGGCTCCGCGAACTGCTCGGCGGCGTCGACGAGTTCCTCCGCGGTGACGGTACGGGTACGCCCGTAGGGGCGCCGGTCGTTCTCCTGGAGCGCCTGGCGCAGCTCGTCGGTGGTCCGGGGTGCGGGTGCGGTCGGCATCGTCAGCTGTCCTTGCGGAGGGCGTGGGCGAGCAGGTCGAGGAAGGAGCGGTTGATGAGGCTCGATTCGGCGGGCCTCAGCGGGCGCCGGGACAGCATCGCGGCCTGCCCGTAGAGGGCTTCGGCGCTGGTGTGGGCCAGCTCCGGTTCGTCGATGGCGACGGCGGTGCGGACCAGCGGGTTGAGCTGGTTGAGGATCAGCTGGGCGCGCGGCGCCTCTTGGCGCAGGGCGCCGAGGATGTCACCCCACAGGCCGCCCTCCTGCTCGCGGGCGAGCTGGGACCGGGTGCGCTCGTGCCGGGCCTCGCGGCTGTCGACGAGGAGGGCGGGGGCCGAGGCGGGCTGGAAGGTGCGCAGCGCGACGTCGCAGTCGAAGACGGCGAGGGCGTCGCGGGCCTGGGCGAGGTACGCGGCGGCGGCGAGTTCCGTGTCGCGGTCGACGGGGTCGAGGTGGGCGGTGAGGGTCGCCGGGTCGAGGTCGGCGACGGCGGCCTCGGGCCTGATCTCGGGCAGCCGGTGGACCAGCTCACGGTCGTAGGTGTAGCCGCCGTTGACGACGCCGAGCCCGGCAGCCGAGGCGATCGCCGCGACCTGCCGGAACTCCTCCACGCTCGACGTCACGAGCACGGTGCGGTGGGTGCGCGCGAACTCGTCGAGGGTGGTGTGCCCGTCGGTGGTCTCGAACGGCAGCCAGGGCAGCAGCATCCGCAGGATCTCGTCGTCGTGCACCGCCAGCGACTTCACGGCCAGGTGGTGGGCCCGCAGGAAGCGGGCCAGCAGGTCCGGGTCGCTGGCGGCGGCCCGGGCGATCCAGGCGCGCAGCCGCTCGGCGAGGGCGTCGCGGACGGCGGCGAGGGTGTCGTCCTCGTACAGGGACTCGCGGGAGGCCGTCGGGCGCAGGCTCTCCGCGTCGACGACGCAGCGGACGAAGAAGGCCCACTCGGGCAGGATCTCCTCGGCCTGTTCGGAGAGCAGCATCCCCTTGACGTGCACGCGGTGGCCGTGGCGGCGCCCGGCGGGCACCGTTTCGGGCAGGACGCACGCGACGCCCTTGAGGCCGACCGCCGGCAGGTCCAGTTCGATGGTGTCGAGCGGCGTGAATCCGAGGACGTCCGCGCCGTAGGCGGCCAGCGCCCGGGAGCGGGCTCCCGGCGTGGGGTACGTGCGCGCCCAGGGCGCGGGCTCGGGGTTGACGGCCGCGCCCGGGCCGCCCGTGCCGTCGTCGAAGGTCACCGGGTGGCGCAGCAGGGAGCCGAAGTGCCGGGCCAGCGCGTGCACCTGGGCCGGGCGCGTCCACTCGAGCGCGTCGGCTCGCGGCGTGAGGGTGACGGTGGTGCCGGGCCGGGGGCGGGCGGAGGCGGGCAGGGTGCGGACGGTGTAGCTGCCGTCGCCGCGTCCCCGCCACTCCACGGCCGGTGCGCCGGGGGTGCGGGCGGAGCGGCTGAGGACGTGGATCTCGTCGGCGACCAGGAAGCAGGAGAGCAGGCCGATCCCGAACTGGCCGATGAAGTCGCCGCGTTGCTCGGCGATGCCCTCTGCCCGCTTGCTGCTGCGGCCGATGGTGGCGAGGAAGGTGTGTACATCGGCCTCGGTGAGACCGACGCCGTCGTCCTCGACGCGGACCACGGATGCGTCGGCGTAGAGGCGGATGCCGAAGGCGCCGGCGGGTGCGGACGGTTCGAGGCCGTGCCGTGCGGTCAGCGCGTCCACCGCGTTCTGCATGAGTTCGCGGAGGTAGACACGGGGGCTGGAGTAGAGGTGGTGGGAGAGGAGATCGACGAGGCCGCGCAGATCGACCTGGAAGGTGCGGTCGGCGCCGGCCGGGTCCACGGCGGTGTCGGGCGAAGTCATCGGGCAGTCCGGGGTGGGAGGGACGACGGGTGGCGGGCGGGCGGCACCGGGGCCGGCGGGTGCTCAGGCACGGCGGTGGCGGAGGGCGAACTGCTTCTCGGGCTCCCCGAAGTACTTCCACGGCCACAGGGTGTAGGCGCCGTCCAGCGTGCGGAAGACGCGCCGGACGGTGTGGCGTTCGCCGGCCAGCGACAGGGCCATGGCGAACGTGTTGAAGTCCTCCTGCCAGCCCGGGCGCCACGCGTAGGCGGGGTGCAGGATGCTGTGGTCGGCCGCCTCCCGCAGCTGTGCCTGGATCTCGGCGGTCCGCAGGTGGTCCCCGCGCTCCGACTCGACCCACTCCTCGATGTACGCCATGGGAAGCACACAGCCGAGGCGGTGCCCGTGCGGGGCGCGGGAGAACGCGTCCCGGGCGAACGCCAGGGCCTGTCCCGGCTCGCCGTTCCAGCGGGGCTGCAACTGCGACACCCACTCGATGTGGGTCTCCAGGTCCAGGGGGTCGCGCCGCAGCGCGGCGTCGAGGCGGGCCTCGTTGACGGCGGTGCCGAGCGACATGCCGCGGCCGGACGTGAGGAGACGGCGCCACGGGGTGACCCAGTCCGGCCGCAGCTCGGCGGCCTCGAGCAGGTGTTCCTCCGCGACGAGGAGCCGCTCGTGGAAGACCCGCCACTGCTCCTGTGTGACGTGCACAGCGCGCGCGGAGGTGCGGGCCTGCCAGCCCCAGATGATGTGGCGTGCCCCGGATATGAGCAGGGCGGTCGCCCGGTGCTCCTTGTCCTCCTCGACGGCCCGGCCGATCCAGTCCTGCACGCCGTCCACGTCGGCCAGCTCGCCGAGGACCTGGTGGTCGCGGCCGAGGTCGAAGGGGGCGAGTGCCGCCCTGACCGCTTCCCAGTCGCCCGCCTCGGCGGCCTCGACCAGCGCGAGCACCCGCGCGTCGCCGAGCGCGCGCAGCGTGTACATCCCGTTCTTCTGTCTGCGCGGGGCGGGAAGGGCATGCGGACCTGCCGCGGATCTCTCCGCGCCCCTTCCGAACAGCTTGCCGAACATGCCGCGCCCTCCCCTGGTCCCGCGTGATCTTCGGGGGCAGCATAAACGGCGCCACCGACACCACTTCCACAGGGTTTTCACCAACGCTCCACCGCTCGGTCCCCTTGCCGAACCGACGGTGCACCGCCGCGGCCCGTGCGGGCGGGACGCGGAACGCCGTACCGCCAACCGGGCGCAATGTGACGCTCGTTGTCATACCTTGGGCCCATGGCGCTGCATCACCACAGTGACCGCCCGTGGCGCGTGAGGGTGGACGACGAGGCAGGCACCCCCTGTGGCGCCGGGGTGCTGCTCGACGACCGCCACGTGCTCACCTGCGCGCATGTGGTCGGGTTCGCGGGAGCGGCGCCCGGGGGCACCACGTCCCACGTCCGGATCAGCAGTGTGGCGTGCCGCCCCGAGTGGACCCGCACCGCGCACGTGGCCCCGGACACCTGGGTGCACGACCACGGCACACAGCGCGGCGACGTCGCGCTGCTCGAACTCGACGAGCCGGCCGGCTGCGGCACGCGGACCACGCTGTGGAAGGCGCCCCTCTCCGGCGGCACGGTCCAGGTGTACGGCTTTCCCCAGGACGAACCCTTCGGCATGGGGGCCGACGCACGGCTGGCGGGATCCGGTCACCGGCAGGGCGAGTGGGGCCTGCTGAAGCGGATACGCGAGGGCGATCCGTGGATCGAGCGGGGCTATTCGGGCGCCGGGGCGATGGCGGTGGGCGGCGCGTTCGACGGTCATGTCATCGGCATCGTGGTGGCCGACTACGTCAACGGCGACGCCAAGGCGGCCTGGATGCTGCCGACCGAGACGATCCTGACGTACCTGCCCCGGATCGAGGAGTTCACCGGCGGCGACCGTAATGACGAACTGGGGCGCTCGCACGGTGAGTTGTCCGGCGACGTGCTCGGCGACCCGCTGCGGCTCGCACTGACGCAGGAGCTCACCCGGCTGCTCGACAGCGACTGGTGCGGCACCGTCGTCGTCGGCACCGGCGGCACGACGGCCGTGGGCGACTCCTGGCTGGTCCGTCTGGTGCGGACGGCCGATCCGGCGGCCCGGGCCACCGTCACCGACGCCGAACTCACCGGCGCACCCGGGGACACCGTCCTGCGGCTCGGCACCATCGACGCTGCCTACGACGCACGCGGCAGGTCGCTCGCCGATGTCAGCGGCTACCTCACCCGCCGGTTCGGGCTCCCCGGCGGGGACGCCCACGAGGTGCGGCGGCAACTGCTGCGTCGCAGGCCGCCCGCCTGCCTGGTGGTGGGCGGCGTCGACCGGGCCAGGGACCCGGAGGCCCTCGTACAGGACCTGCTGGGGCAGTTGGCCGCTCGGGCCCGGTCGCGCGGCGTCCGCCTGGTGCTGGGCTTCGAGGGGGTGCCACCGGCCGGTCTCCCCCACGACGTCAGCCTCGACCCCGAGCCGCTGCGCGGAGACGTCGGCCGGAGTGTGACCGCCGCCGAGGTCCACACGGCCCTCGCACAGCTCACGGCGCAGGAGGACGCCGCGTCCGCGCTGCACCAGGAGTGGGGTCTGCGGTTCTTCGCCGCGCCCCGGCTGCCGCCGCGCGCCGCGCCCCGGTTACGGGTCCGGCTGGCCGTGGCCCGGACGACGCAGCCGAGCCCCGAACTCGCGGCGATCCACGACCGGGCCGACGACGCCCGCGCCGCCCTGACCCGCTTCGATCGCGACCTGCGCCGGCTGGTCGCCGCGCACGAGGACCTCACCGCCGGCCTGGAACTGCACCGCGTGCGGGCCGCGCGGTACTTCGGCGACGAGGACCGGCGGCTCGCCGAGCGGCACGCCCCCGCCGCCCGTGCGCTGCTGACCGAGCCGATCGACCTCGGGACCGCCCGCACGCTGGTCAGGCGCTACATCGACGAGGTCGACCGACGCTTGGAGGAGAGGTGACATGCGGGGATGAGCGGGCTGATGTGCAACCGCCCCGGCTGCGGGCGCGGCGCCGTCGACGAACAGGGATTCTGCGACGTGTGCGACCGCCGGCCGCTGCCGCAGGAGGAGGGCGCGGCGACGCCGGCCGCGCAACCGCCGGCGCGGGGCGGCGCGAGGGTCGGCGTGGCGCACGTGCGCCCCGATCCCTGGTACGGCCTCGCGCTGGTCGACTCCGATCAGGCCCCGGACATACCGCTCACCTCGTCGGACCCGGTCGCCGAGGCGCACCGCTTCTGCCCGGACCCGTCGTGCCGGCAGCCGGTCGGCCGGGGTCGTGACGGCGAACCGGGCCGGACCGCCGGCTTCTGCCCGCACTGCGGCACCCGGTTCGACTTCGCCCGGCCCGACGGTCTGACCATCGCCGGCCGTTACGACGTCGCCCGCGTCGTCGGCTCGGGGGCGTACGGCGCCGCCTACCTCGCCCACGACCGCAATCTGGCGACCCAGGTCGTACTCAAGGCCCTGCACAAGTCGGTCGCCAAGACCGCCCGGCACGAACGGGACGTCCTGGTCGGACTCCGGCACGACAGCATCGTCCGCATCCTGGGCTACGAGCCCGAGGGGCCGCACCTGGTCCTCGAGTACGTGCCGGGCGAACCGCTCTCGGCCCGGGACGGCGACCGTCTGGAAACCCTCCTCGCGCACGGCGTCCGCGTCCTCCAGGCGCTCGACTACCTGCACGCGAGGGGTCTGCTGCACTGCGACGTGAAACCCCTGAACATCATCCGCTTCCGGGAGGAGAGCCCGGCGGGCGCGCTCGACCGGGTGCGGCTCATCGACTTCGGCGCGGTGCGCAGCCACACGAAGGACACCGGGCCGGTCGTGGCCTGCACGAGGGCGTACGCGCCGCCGGAGACCGATCCGGAGCATCTGCACCCGACCCCGGGCTTCGACCTCTACGGGCTGGGCATGACCCTGCGCGAGGTCTGCCGCACCCGCTGGACGGACCGCAGCGCGCCGGGCGTCGACTCGCTGCATCTGCTGCTGGACCGTGCCACGGATCCCGCGCGACCGTGGTGGCGGTTCGTGTCGGCACGGCAGTTCGCGGAGCAGCTCAGCGGTGTCATCCGCCAGGTCGTGGCGGCCCCGCCCACGCGTCGTCAGGTGGCCAGGCCCTCGGCCCTGTTCGGCTCGGTGCCCGAACCGCTGCACGGCGGACTGGGGGCGGCCCGGCCCCTCGCCCACTGGGTGCAGGCGCGCTGGACGGAGGCGCAGCCGGACGCGCAGGGCCTGCTGGAGATGCCCGCGCCGTTCTCCTCACCGCGAGCCGGTGACGTGGCGGCCGCCCTCCCGGCTCCTCTGTCGGATCCCGACGACCCAGGGGTCACGGGCTCGGCGGGCGGCGCGCTGGCCGAGGGCCGGCTCGCCCTGCGCAGAAAGGATCCGGCGTCGGCGGCGGCACAGCTTTCGGCGGCGGGCCTGCCCGACTGGCACTGGCTGTCCGACTGGTACTGCGGCCTGATCGCCCTGGCCGACGGCTGCCCGAAGCGGGCCGCCGTCGTGTTCGGCCGGGTGCGCAGGGCACTGCCCGGTGAGCTGATACCGCCCCTCGCCCTCGGCCTGTGCGCGGAGCTGCGGGGGGACCGCACGGTCGCGCGGTCGCACTACGGCACGGTCTTCGGCACCACGCCCGCGCTCGGTGCGGCCGGTTTCGGACTGGCCCGCGTCCTGCTGCTGGCCGGCGAGCGCGCGAAGGCGGTGGAGGTCGCCGAACAACTGGCCGAGGAGTTCCGCTACGAACGCGAGGCGCGCGTGGCTGCCGTGCGACTGCGTGTCGTGGTCCTGCCCGGGCCGGGCCGTCCGGCGCCGACCGAGGACGACGTGGCCCTGGCCAGAGCCGCCCTGCCCGGTCTCGACGTGGACGAGGCGGCGGCCGCCGCGCTGCGCGCCGAGATCCAGTACGCGGAGTTCCTGCGCACCCGCGACCGGTTGAAGCTGTCCGACACCGTCCGCGCCCTCGCTCCGCACGCGCCGACCGAGCGCGAGTACGTCGCCCTGGTGGATCTGGCGAACCGGCTGCGTCCGGCGCTGAGATGGGGATGGTCCAAAAGACGTGGCAGAACGGGTCATTCCCGTTTCGGAGCGACGACCGGCAGGCTAAGCTCCTAGCACTTTCCGTCGAGAAAGCTCGCACGCTCCGTAAGGGAACACGCAGCAGCGACACGATCGGGTGGTGCCGGTGGGGGACAGGTCGCCCTTGGGGCTCGACTTCGCCCTGGAAGTGGACGCACCCTCGGATCTGCCCTACGACGAACGCCGCGCGGACGCCCTGATCACCGTCACGGCACGCTCCGCCGCGAGCTCGGCCGCGCAGGCCCCGGCTGCCGAGATCCTCATCATGGACCGCTCGCTGTCCATGTCCGGGCACCGACTGGACGAGGCGAAACGCGCGATGTGCGCGGGCATCGACACCCTTCGGGACGGCACTCTCCTGGGGATCGTGGCCGGCAACCACACGGCAGAGGTGATCTTCCCGACGACGGGCGGTCTGGCCCGCGTCGACGCCTGGACCCGGGAGGACGCCAAGCTCCGGGTGGTCGGCCAGCTCGCCGAGGGCGGCACGGCGATCGGCCAGTGGCTGGCACGCGCCCGCCATCTCTTCTCCTCGGTGGACTCCCCCGGCACGGTGCGCCACGCGGTGCTCTACACCGACGGCAAGGACGAGCACGAGACACCCGAACAGCTGGGCGAGATCCTCGCGGAGTGCACCGACCGATTCGTGTGCGACGCCCGGGGACTGGGCGACGACTGGCGCTACACCGAACTGCTCCGCGTCACCGAGGCACTGCACGGCACGGCCGAGGCCGTCGTCACATTCTCCGACCTCACACAGGACTTCACCCGTCTGATGCGCGAGGCGCAGCGGATCGTCGTACCCCGGGTCTATCTGGGCCTGCGTCTCAACAGCGTCTTCCGGCTGGGGTTCGTTCGGCAGACCCGCCCCGTCGAGGCGGAGTTGACGGCACGCCAGCAGCACGGCGAGGAGACGCACGTCCCCCTGGGTTCCTGGCCGCCGGAGAGCCGCCAGTACCAGATCTCCCTGCGGTTCGGTGCCGACAGCCTGCCCGTCGACGAGACCGTGCGCGCCGCCCGCGTCACGCTGCACGCCGAGTTCCCCGACGGAACGCGCCGGCCCTGCTCCGAGACGGCCGCGATGGTCGTGAGGCGCCGCTCGACGCCCGGCTTCGGCATCGCCCGCTCCCCCGACCTCACCCGCGTCGAGAACGAGCGCGAACTCGGCATGGCCATGCGCGCCTGCGCCGACGCCCATCTGCGCGGTGACCTCGACCGCGCGGACCGCGAACTGAGCCTGGCGATCGGCCTCGCGCAGTCCCTGCGGGACACGGCGCGTCTGAAACTGCTGCGCGCGGTGGCGGCCGGCGGCCCCGACGGCCGGCTGCGGGTGCGGCGGGACGTGACCCGGGGCCAGATCCTGGGAATCGGCGTCGAGTCGACCAAGACCGCGAGACGACCGGTGGACCCGCACGATCCGCACGATCCGCTGCCCCGGGGGTCCGGACTGCCGCGCGTGTGCCCACGGTGCGGTACGACGTCGGCCTCGCCCACGGCCACGTTCTGCGAGGAGTGCGGGCACCGGCTCGGGGACGCGGGCGTCGGCGACGAGCCGGTGGACGCGCCGTGACCGGCGCGCGGACACGGACACCGGTGCGGGCACGGGTGCGGGAGCGGATTCGGGGGCGGGTCCCCCATCCGATCGTCCTGCTGCGGTGGCTGCGGGCGAGCATGCTGACTGTGGTGGCGGTGACGGCGCTGCTGTATCTGGTGGTGGCGAACCGGGCCGGGGAGCAGATCGCGGCCGCCCACCGCACGACGACGGCCATCCGGCACATCGGCGCCGCCTACGAGCAGGCCGGCAAGGCGGACGACGCGCTCGACGCCGTCTCCGGGATCGGGGCGGTCGCCCTGACCGGCACCGGCGGCGACTTCGCCAACGCCACCACCCGTGTGACCTCCCACCTCACCTCGGCGACGGAGGGCAACGCGGCCGGGGAACAGGGACTGAGCCACATCCAGTTCGTCCAGGGGCAGTTGTCCACATGTGTGCAGGCGGCCAACAGGGCGGTCCTCGACGGGGCGTCCGGCGTGGCGCGGGCCCGCGACGCGCTGGACGACGCGCCGGAGTACGACGGGAAGGAACCGGTCCCCTTCACCGGCGGTCTCAGACAGTCGCTCAGGGATCTCGAGGAACTGGAGGCCGAAGCCCGCCGGGACCAGCTCCGGTCGGGCTGGCGCGACCCCGCCCTCCTGTGGCCCCTGTTCATCGCACCGGTGACGGTCATGCTGGTGCTGGTCTGCGCTACGGGCTACATCGTGGCCCGGCGCTACCGGCGCTATCCCAGCCCGGCACTCGTCCTGGCCCTGTCGGCCACCGCGTCGGTCGGCGTCGCCATGTGCACGACCGACCCGCTCGCCGCGGGGATCGCGCTGCCGGTGCTCGCCGCCGCCGGTGCGCTCACATATCTGGCCTATCGTCCCCGGCTCGCCGAGTACAGGTTCCCCCGCTCATGAGGAGACTCACGGCACCCCTCGTCCGCTGCGCCCTGGTCCTCGCGCTGCTGCTGGCGCCGGTCGCGTGCGGGGAACCGCGGCAGGACAAGGTGACGATCATGGTTCCCTGGTCGGGCACCGAGTTCCAGGCGTTCTACGCGGTCGTCAAGGCCTTCGAGAAGGATCACGACATCGACGTCGAACCGCAGGTCACCCGCGCCCTGACCCAGCAGCTCGACGCCGCGGTGGCCGCGGACGCGGAGCCCGACCTGGCCGTGCTGCCCAGCGTCGGGGCGATCGCCAAGTACCGCGAGGAAGGGGCGCTGCGCAGACTCGGCATCGACACGCAGGCCTATGTGCAGCCGTTCCGCGGGCTCGGCATGCACGGCGGGGAGGTCTACGCCGTCCCCGTCAAAGCCGACGTCAAAAGCCTCGTCTGGTACGACGCCAGGGTCACTCCCCGGCCTCCCGACAGCTGGACGGCGCTGCGGTCCCGTTCCGACGACTGGTGCCTGGGGCTGGAGTCGGGCCCGACCTCCGGCTGGCCCGGCGCCGACTGGATAGCGGACATCCTGCTCGCCGACGGGGGCGTCGACCCGTACACCGACTGGGCGTCGGGGGACGTGCGATGGGACGGGAAGCCCGTCAGGGACGCCTGGACCGCATGGGGGGACCTCGTGGCCGGCGCCCGCAGGGGCGCGGCCGCGTTCAACTTCCGCGCCGCCGCGAAGAGGATGACCGAGAGGAAGTGCTCCCTGAGCCACGGCGCCCTGTCCGCGATGGCCTTCGATCCGGCCCAGGTCAAGGACGACGGGTACACGTACGTGCCCTCCTCCCGTGAAGCGCTGGAGGTCTCGGCGGACTTCGTCGGGAAGTTCACCGGGAACAGGAGCGCCGACGAGTTCATCGCGTACCTGGCGGGTGCGCGGGCCCAGCAGGCATGGGTGGACGAACCCGGCTTCGCGCTCTCCGCCGACAGCCGGGTGACACGGTACGCCGACACCACGCAGGGCCGGATAGCGCAGATGCTCCGCTCGCCCCGGTACACGCTCTGCTTCAGCGCCGCCGACGCGATGGACCCCGACGTCTCCGCCGCCTTCTACCGGGCGGTGCTGGACTACGCGAACGGCAAGGCGGCGGGACCGCTGCTGGAGGCACTCGACGACGTCCAGGAAGCACTCGGGTACGCGAACCCGAAATCACCGCCGCCGCCCGGACCGCTCTGCCACACCCCCTGACCCCCGCCGCCCCCTCACTGATCCTTCCTTCAGGAGCCTTCATGCCGGACGCCGTCCAGTTCAGCCTCGACGACGGCACCGTCGTCCTCGTGTCGCCGCCCGCCCGCACCGGGACCGGGGCCGTGGGTCTGGGAACCCGGCTGGAGAGCGCGGGAAGCAGTCTGCGCGAGGCGCTGACGCCGATCACGGCCGCGGCCTCCGAGGTGATCAGCGAGTTCCGCGGCGTCGCCCAGCGGCCCGACGAGGTGGAGGTCACCTTCGGCGTCGTGCTGGACGCGAAACTCGGCGCGGTCCTGTCGAGCGCCGGCGTCAGCGCCCACCTGGACGTCACCCTCCGCTGGAGCGGCACCGAAGCGGCACCGCCCAGCTGACCGGGGTCCGTGGATCCCCCTGCCGGACGCTCCCGTGACTGCCGTGTTCCCGCACGTCGCGCCTGTCATAAGACCCCAGGTCCACGCGCCGGACCGACGACGGGGGTGAACGGCTCGGCAGCCGGCTCGCGCAGGGCGTCGGAGACGGACTTCACGCCGCCGTGCGCGGTGAGCCCGCCGTCGACGGGGATCTCGGCGCCGGTGATGAAGGATGCCTTGTCGGACCAGCAGGAACCGACGAGCGGGGCGACCTCGTGCGCCGTACCGGTGCGGCCCAGAGGTGTCTCGCGGACGTTCGCGTCGCGGAAGGCGGGCGCGGCGGCGGCGGTCTGAACAGCCTCGACGCGATCCACCGCACGGTCCGTCCCCCTCGTAATCGACAGCACCACCGTCATCGCGTCGCATCACATCGGCAGGGGCAGGGGCAGGGGCATCGGCATCGTGGACATCCATCGCGGTGCCGGTCGCCCCGCCGGAGCACTCCTGGAAGTCCGGGCCGGCCTTGCCCCCTCGGGCCCCGTCCTCACCCGCTGCGCCGACCCGCTGGCCCAAGCGGCAGCGCCTCGGGGCGGCCGGGTCAGGGAAGTTCCTGCTCGGCCCAGATGATCTTTCCGTCGGCCGTGTACCGCACTCCCCACCGATGGGCGAGCTGGGCCACCAGAAAGAGGCCGCGGCCGCCCTCGTCCATGATGCGGGCATGCCTCAGCCGCGGGGCCGTACTGCTGGCATCGGAGACCTCACAGGTCAGACGGGCGTCGAGGAGCAGCCGCAGCCGTATGGGGGGCGTGGCGTAGCGAACGGCGTTGGTGACCAGCTCGCTCACGATGAGCTCGGACGTCATCGCGAGGTCGCCCAGCCCCCAGGCCTCCACCTGGCGGGTCGCCCGGGCCCGGACGTCGGCGACGGCGGCCGGGTCCACGGGAACGTCCCAGGAGACGACGCGGTCGGCGCCCAGGGCATGGGTGCGGGCCAGGAGCAGGGCGATGTCGTCGGGCCTGGGCACGGGCACGAGCTGTCGCACCGCCGAGGTGCACAGGGCCGTCAGGTCGGCCTCGGACCGCGCCAGCACCTCGCCGAGCCGGTTCATGCCCTGTTCGATGTCCCGGTCGGCCGTCTCGACGAGGCCGTCGGTGTAGAGGCCGATCAGGCTGTTCTCGGCGAGTTCGATCTCGGTGGCCTCGAACGCCATCCCGCCGAGTCCCAGCGGGGGTCCTGCCGGGGGCTCCGGGAACGACACCCGGCCGTCGGCGGTGACGACGACGGGGGGCGGATGTCCGGCCCTGGCCATCGTGCACCGCTGGGTGACCGGGTCGTAGACGGCGTACAGGCAGGTCGCGCCCAGGAAGGCGGTAGCGCTCTGCTGGGCGGCCGGGTCGTCGGTCCGTTCGGCACTGAGGCGGAGCACGAGGTCGTCGAGGTGGGCCAGCAGTTCGTCGGGGGGCATCTCCATGTCGGCGAGGGTCTGCACCGCGGTGCGCAGCCGGCCCATGGTCGCCGCGGCGGTGATGCCGTGCCCCACCACGTCGCCGACGACGAGACCCACCCGGGCCCCGGACAGCGGGATCACGTCGAACCAGTCCCCTCCGACCCCGTCCGTGGCGTCCGCCGGCAGGTAGGAGGAGGCGACCTCCAGCGCCGTCCCGCCCGCCAGGGCGTGGGGCAGCAGGCTCCGCTGGAGGGTGACCGCCGCCGTGTGTTCCCGCGTGTACCGGCGGGCGTTGTCGACGCAGAGCGCCGCCCGCGCCGCCAGCTCCCGGGCCGGCAGGACGTCGTCGGACCGGAAGGGGACGGGGTTGACGGACCGTACGAAGGTGGCGAGGCCCAGGGCGGTGTTGCGGGCCCGCATCGGCACCGAGATGAGGGAGTGGAGTCCGAACGCGCGGATGCTGGCCGCCCTCTCGGGCTGTTGGGCGGTCCACAGGGCGTCGGAAGGATCGAGGACGGGGATGTGGATCGGCTCGCCGTCGATGAGCAGATGGGCGTCGTGCGGCGGGGGGAGGAAATCCACCCGGTCCCCGATCCGCGCGACGGCCTCCGGGCAGCCCTCGCGCACGGACGCCATCCCGGCCCGCCGCATCACCGGCCGCACGGGCGCGGGTCCCGCGTCGGTCAGCCACGCCCCGTCCCCCTCGGTGCTGAGCACCGGTTCCAGGAGGTCGACGATGACGAAGTCCGCGAAGCGGGGAACGGCGAAGTCGGCGAGTTCCTGCGCCGTGCGCATCACGTCCAGGGTCGTGCCGACACGGGTCCCGGCCTCGTTGACCAGCGACAGCAGTTGCCGGGCGTCCCACCGCTCGGTGACGTCCTGGACCATGTAACAGACCCCCGTGATCGAGCCGTCGTCGCCCACCAAGGGGAAGAAGGACGTGGAGTAGGCGTGCCGGCGGTGGGGGTCGGCCCAACTCCACCCCAGATACTCGTAGTCGGTGACCGGGATGCCGGTCTCCAGCACCTTGCACATCAGCTTCTCGAGGGAGACCGCCTGCAACCCGGGCAGCAGGTCGCTCAGCCGCCGCCCCAGCCGCTGTTCGCGCGGCACACCACCGAACCGTTCGAGCGTGTCGTTCAGCCACACATAGCGCAGCTGGAGATCCATCACCGCCATTCCGACCGGGGAACGGGTCAGGAACCCGTCGAGGACGGACTGGCCCACCGTCCACCGCCGGCTGCGTTCGCGGGCCGAGAGCAGAAAGCACTCGTCGTCGCCGATCCGGAAGGAGGCGGACACCCTCAGGTCGACGTCGAGCACGCGGCCGTCGCGGTGCCGTACCGGGACGAGACCGCTCCACCCCATTCCGGCGCGGCACCGCTGTGCGACACCGGCCACCCGGGCCGGATCCCGGTCCATCGCCACCAACTCCGCGGCCGAGCGGCCGACCACCTCCGACGCCGCGCGGCCGAGCAGTTCCTGTGCACCGCGGGTCCAGCCGACCACGACGCCGTCGGCCGCCACGATCGCCGCCGCGTCGGTGGACGCGTCGAGGAGATCGGGCGGCCCCGCGGGCGTCGGAGCGTCGGAAGCTTCTCGTGCAGAGTCCATGGCGGCCGTCCTTTACACGACCCATGGTCCTGCTTGTCCACGTGATGCGCACGGCGCCGTCGGCCCGCCCCCGGTGCTCCCGGCTTCCGCACTCGGCGCACCGGGGGCAGCATGGAGGGACAGGAGGAGGCTCGCGATGACAGCCGAACCCATCCGGCCGGACGGCGACCCGTACGGTCCCGAGGCGCATGCCCCCACCGGTCTGCTGGACGTGCTGAGCGTGTCCGCGATGGTCGTCGACGCCGAGGGGCGCATCGTGTTCTGGACCCCCCAGGCGGAGGAGCTGTTCGGCTACACCGCTCAGGAGGCCCTCGGCAGGTACGCGGCACGGCTGCTGATCCGTCCCGAGCATCTCCAGTCGGTGGTGAGGCTGTTCGCGGAGGTGCTGGAGACCGGCCGGAGCTGGGCCGGAGCCTTTCCCATCCGGCACAAGGACGGCAGCAGCCGCCTGATGGAGTTCCGCAACATGCGGCTCCAGGACGATCTCGGGGACGTCTACGCCCTGGGCATCGCCGCCGACCACAATCTGCTCCAGCGCGTCGAGACCGACCTCGCGCTGTGCGAACGGCTGATCAACCAGTCCCCGATCGGTCTGGCCCTGCTGGATCCGGAGCTGCGCTATCTGCTGGTCAACCCGGCGCTCGAACGGGTCGACGGCATCCCCGCGGAGAACCATGTCGGCCGCAGCCTCAGGGAGGCGAAGCTCCTGCCCGACATCGACACCGTCGAGTCCGCGCTGCGGCAGGTGCTCACCACCGGCACCCCGCTGCTCGACCAGTACCACGTGGGCCGCCCGCCGACCGACCCCGACCACGAGCACGCCTGGTCGCTGTCCTTCTACCGCCTGGAGGACCCGGGCGGGCGGGTCCTGGGCGCGGCCGCCTCGGTCGTCGACGTCACCGAACGCCACCGCGCCGCCGCGGAGGCGGACCGGGCCCGGCGGCGGCTCGCCCTCATCGCCGAGGCCTCCACCCGGGTCGGCACCACACTGGAGGTGGACCGCACCGCCCACGAGCTGGCCGAGATCGCCGTCCCGCAGCTCGCCGACGTGGTCGCCGTGGACATCCTCGACTCCGCGCTGGCCTGCCGCCGCTCACGCAGGCCGGACAACGGCCCGGAGCTGTTCCGGGCCCTCGCGCTGAAGGCGGCCCACCCCACCGTGGCGCTGCGTGCCGCCGACGCTCCCGGCGATGTCGCGGCCTACGAGGGCGATCGCCTGGTCACCCTGTGCGTGCACACGGGCAGGCCGGTCCTCGTGCGGCACGTCGGCGAGCAGGACATCCCCCGGATCGCCCGCGACGCCGGGGCCGGCGCGCTGCTGGCCCGGGCGGGTGTCCACTCGTATCTCGCGGTGCCGCTGATCGCCCACGGCGAGGTGCTCGGCGCCCTGGACCTCAAACGCACCCGCAACCCGCTCCCGTTCGACGAGGACGATGTCGTCCTGGCCGGTGAACTGGCCGGCCGGGCCGCCGTGGCCATCGACAACGCCCGCTGGTTCGAGAGTGTGCGCAACACCGCCCTCACCCTCCAGCGCAGTCTGCTGCCCGACCACGCGGCCCACCACACCGGTCTGGAACTGGCCTCCCGCTACCAGCCCGCCCAGGCGACCAGCGAGGTCGGCGGCGACTGGTACGACGTCATTCCGCTGACCGACGACAAGACCGCGCTGGTCGTCGGTGACGTCATGGGCAACGGCATCGACGCCGCCGCCACCATGGGCCGGCTGCGCACCGCCACCTGCGCCTACGCCGATCTCGACCTCGATCCGGGCGCCGTGCTGCGGCATCTGGACAAGATCACCTGCGATCTGGAGCACTACATCGTGACCTGCCTGTACGCGGTGTACGACCCGCGCACCGGGCAGTGCCGCATCGCCAACGCGGGCCACATGCCGCCCGCGCTGGCCGGCACCGGCCGTGACCCCAGGCTGCTGGACCTGCCCGCCGGGGCCCCGCTCGGCGTCGGCGGCGTCGCCTTCGGGACCACCACGGTCGAGCTCGTCCCCGGCGATCTGCTGGTCCTGTACACGGACGGTCTCGTGGAGACGCGCCAGCACTCCATCGACGACCGTCTGGACGTCCTGCTCACCTTCCTGGACGAGCCCGGCCGTCCCCTGGAGGAGATCTGCGACCTGCTGCTCTACGGCCTGCGCCACCCCGACGACCACGACGACGTCGCCCTGCTCATCGCCCGGATCCTGTAGCGGATGTGTCGGCCATGACGAGCCCGGCGATGTGGGCGGTGACCGTGTCGAGGATGTCGGTCCAGGCGCCCGCGTCGCCGAGCACGAGGTAGTTGAGGGTCAGTCCGTCGGTCATCGCGGCCAGGTAGCGGGCCAGCACGGACACGGGGACACGGAGCCGCAGGTCCATGCCGCTGCGGAGCTGCTCGATGAGTTCGGTGTAGGCGTCGCCGTACAACTCGTACTGCCGCCGTGCCAGTTGCTCGAAGCCCGGCTCGCGCAGGGCGTACTGGGTGAGTTCGTAGGTCAGCATGTGCTCGTCGGGGTGGGCGCGGACGTGGTCCCAGTACGCCTGGAATCCGGCCCGGACGGTCTCCTCGAGGGTGGCCCTGGGCCGCAGCGCGTCCTTCACGACGCTCACCGAGTGGTCGGTGAGCGTCGTGATGACGGACTCCACGAGGGCCTGCTTGGAGTCGAAGCAGTAGTGGAAGACGCTGAGGGACACCCCGGCCTCGGCGGCGATGGACCGGGTCGTCGTCTTGGGGACGCCGTCCCGGGCCATCGCTCTGATCGCCGCTTCCGTCAGCTGCCGGCGCCGCTGCGCCGACGGCATCCGTGCCATGTGTGTCCCCCCGTGACCGCCTGTCAGGCGCTGTGCACGCCCACTTCGTACAGCGAGTATCCCCAATCCGTGCCCCGGTCCAGGCCGTGCACCCGGACATAGCGGGCGGGGGTGCCGGTGAACCTGGCGGTGTCCAGGCCGCCGTCACCGGAGGTGGTGGACCAGGCGGTCGTCCAGGTGGCGCCGTCGGTGGAGAGTTCGACGCGGTACGACTTGCCGTACGCGCGCTCCCAGTCGAGGGTGACACGGGAGACCAGGTTGGTGGAGCCCAGGTCGACCTGCCACCACTGGTCGTCGCTCCAGTCACTGGCCCAGCGGGTGGCGTCGTCGCCGTCCACGGCGCGGCCGGGCTGGTAGCTGGTGAACGGGTTGGACTCGGACGAACCGGCGGTGGCGGTCCGGCCCTGGGCGAGGTTCACCGAGGCCTGGTGCCGCTCGGTCGAGCCCCAGGTGTCGAGGTAGGACTCGGCGCCCCGGAAGAGGTCGTCGACCACGCCCTGGCCGGCGACGAGCCGGATGTCCTCGATCCAGTCGGGGATCAGACCGACGTCGGCGGCACCGTCGGTGTTGTAGTCGAAGGTGCGTGTGCCGACGGTCTGCCGGCTGACGACGGAGCCGCCGTCGACGCTCTTGAAGGGGTACGTGACCTTGTTCGCGGCGTCGGCGCCGCGCGGGGCGGGGTGGTCGCCGATGCCGTTGAAGTCGGTGCCGTAGCCGTAGCCGACACCGTACTTGTCACGCAGCGCCTCGGTCCGCGCGGCCTCCTTGCCGAACGCCTCGGAGCCGTGCATGTACTGGGCGACGAAACCGCCGAGGGAGTAGACCCGTTCGGTCCAGTTGAGGTCCATCCAGCTGTGCGAGGACAGGACGCCGGGGTAGTTCGCGGCCTCGAAGATGTCGAGCGCCTGGCCGGTGGCCTTGACGCTCATGTGGTCGATCTCGAGCATCATCTTGCGCTTCATCATGGCGCGTACGGCGTATTCGCCCAGGCCGGTGAGGCCTCTGGTGTTGCACTGGGCGTTCGAGTCGTAGGACGGGACGTCCGTGCCCGCCGGCAGGTCGGCCTCCGCCGTGGACGCGGCGGTGCCGATGGGGTTGTCGTGCTGCGGTCCGGTGCACTTCTCGGTCTTCCAGAAGGTGCCGGTCGACAGGAACTGGCCGACGTTGATGGCCGTGCCGAGGCCGCCCTCGTCGAAACGCACGCCGCACAGCGCGTTGTCGAACTTGTGGCACAGGAACATGCTGCGCACGCCGAGCCCGTACAGCTCGTCCAGTCCCTTGTCGATGTCCTGTTGGCTGCACTGCGCGATGTCGAGGATCTGCTTGCAGCCGAACGGCTCGGAGGTCTCGACGCCCAGGACGACCGCCAGCTTCCCCTGCTTGACGACCTCACGCGCCTGCGCGCTGTCGAGGACGATGCGGAACCAGCCCTTGCCGGTACCGCCGTACATCTTGTCGATGTACGCCTGGAGGTCGTACGCCAGCTTCGCCTGGAGGCGGATCGACGTCATCTCGTCGCAGCTGCGGTCCTTGAACGGGTAGACGGAGCAGATCATGCCGTTGGTGACGAGGTCGTTGACGAGCACCCGCTGACCGCCGCGCCAGGCCCGCTCCACCCAGGCGTAGTAGTTCGCCTGGTGGGTCATGGAGTCGTAGGCCGGCCAGTCCTTGAAGGTCGGCCAGCCGGCCGGGTCGTGCTTCCCGTCGCCGCCGTGGGTGATGTAGTCGAAGATCGCCAGTGATCCGTCGGGGTAGTGCTCGGGACAGTCCTTGAGCGCGTCGGCGACGCCGGCTTCGGAGAAGACCTTGCCGCAGATGAGCCGCCCGCCGAAGGCCTCGTTGGAGAAGAGGTGGTTGTGCGCGTCGACGAACCCGCGCACCTGGCCCGCCGAGTCGGTTCCGGTGAACGGCTCGCCGGTGACACCGATCTGCGAGTCGGGGTTCGGCCTGGCCGTCGGCGTCCACCAGTCCGCGGCGGCCGCCGAACTCGGCGTCGGGCCGAGGATCGTGGCGAGGACGAGGAGGAGCAGGGAGACGACGGTGACATCCCGCCGTCTGCGGTACGGGCGTCCGGTCATGGTCACAGCCCACGTCCCTCGGTCGGCGGGAAGGCGCGGTCGACGTGGGCGTTTTGACTGCCCATGAGATTGTCATGACCGACGCAAGATAATGCGATGAGGATCGAGCCGGACCGCCTACCGAGTCAAGAGTCCGGGACGCTTGACCTGATGAGTGGTGCACCGCTACACGACCCGAACGCCCCACGTCGGCGCGGCAGTTGCGTAACGAGCACCATGGGAGCGCTCCCCCACCCGGACCCTTCCCCACCCGGTCACCCCCGCCCGGACGTACGCCGGAGCCAGGAGTGCGGCGGTGCCGGGAGTCCGACGGTGCGCCGGAGGCGCAGGGAGTCACGTGCGGTCGAGTCGCGCGTCGAGCGGAGCACAGAGGCACGCCGGACGGAGTTTTGAACACGTTCAAAACAGTAGTAGGGTCGTCTTCCGACACACGGAGGGGGCCTTACCCATGAAGATCGTGCTGCCCGGTGGGACCGGACAGGTGGGGACCGTGCTGCGGCGCGCGCTGACGGCGGCCGGACACCAGGTCACGGTGCTGAGCAGACGGCCCGCGGGCCCTGGCGAGGTTGCGTGGGACGGCCGGACCCTCGGCCCCTGGACGGAGGCGATCGACGGCAGCGACGTGGTCGTCAACCTGGCCGGCCGCAGTGTCAGCTGCCGCTACACACCGGACAACCTGCGGGCGATGATGGACTCCCGGGTGGACTCGGCCCGGGTCGTGGGCCGGGCGGTCTCCGACGCCGCGCGGCCCCCACGGGTCTGGCTCCAGATGAGCACCGCCACCGTCTACGCCCACCGCTTCGACGCGCCCCACGACGAGTCCACCGGCGTGATCGGCGGGACGGAACCCGGCGTCCCTGAGTACTGGGGCTACAGCGTGGACATCGCGACCGCCTGGGAGCGGGAACAGGAGAGCGCCGACACGCCGCACACCCGCAAGGTGGCCCTGCGGTCCGCGATGGTGATGAGCCCGGACCGGGGCGGGGTGTTCGACGTCCTGTCGCGGCTCACCCGGCTCGGTCTCGGCGGCCCGGTCGCGGGCGGCCGTCAGTACGTGTCCTGGATCCACGACCACGACTTCGTCCGGGCGGTCGAGTTCCTCGTCGCCCGGGAGGACGTCGCCGGGCCGGTGAACCTGGCCGCCCCCGCCCCGCTCCCCCACCGCGCGTTCATGCGCGCGCTGCGCGGAGCGTGGGGTGTGCCGGTGGGCCTGCCGGCGACGAGGTGGATGGCCGAACTCGGCGCCTTCGCCCTGCGCTCGGACACCGAACTGCTCCTCAAGAGCCGGCGCGTCGTCCCCGGTCGTCTGCTCGACGCGGGCTTCGTGTTCGACCACCCCGAGTGGGCGGGGGCCGCCGCCGACCTCGTACGACGGGCGCGGGGCCGCTGACACGGGCCGTCCGGGCCGGGACGGCACGGGTCATGGAAGCGGCCGTGCCGGGCTGGGGTGAGGAGCTGTCAGGAAGGCGCGCTCCCGCGCCGGGTGCCCGCGCTGTGCGCCGCAGGGCCGGACACGATGCCGGTCGAGGACGGGCTCGTGTCCGGCGTCCACGAGCCGCGGATGAGCCGGCAGCGGATGAGCCGGCAACGGGTGGGGCCGCGCGGACGCGCACAGGGCTTGCACGTCCGCGCCGCCGTCCTCGGTGAGCGTCAGCCCGTCGCGCGGACCGCGTCCAGGATGAGGTCCGCGACCGCCTTCGGCTGGGACACCGCGACGGCGTGCGAGGCGCCGTCGAGCTCGACGATCGTCGCCCCGGCCCGCGTGGCGCCGAAGCGCTCGACCTCGGGGTTGATGGCCTCGTCCGCTCCGGCGATCAGCGCCCAGGACGGCTTGGTGTGCCAGGCGGCCGCGGCGGCGGTCTCCCCGAACACGGCGGCGGCCAGCGGGCGCTGGGCCGCGGCCAGGATCTTGGTGACGCCCGGGGGCAGATCGGCGGCGAACACCGACGGGAAGGCGTCCTCGGCGATGGTGACCTCGACGGCCGGGTCGCCGCCCGGCACCGGGTACGTCCACTCCTTGAGGTTGCTGACCAGCGGCGAGAGCGGGAAGCGGTTCTGCAGCTCGCCGAGGCTCTCGCCCTCCTCCAGGACGTAGGCGGCGACGTAGACGAGGCCGACGACGTTCTCCGTGGCACCGGCCACGGTGATGAGGGCGCCGCCGTAGGAGTGTCCGACGAGGATCACGGGGCCGTCGATCTGGGCGGCGACGGAGGCCACGTACGCGGAGTCGGAGGCGAGGCCGCGCAGCGGGTTCGGCGGGGCGATCACGGGAATGTCGTGGCCCTGGAGCTCGGCGATGACGCCGGACCAGCTGGCCGCGTCGGCGAACGCTCCGTGGACCAGAACGACGGTAGGGGTGGTGGTCATGGCTTTTCTGTCTCCTGGAGGTCAGACGTGCAGGGCGTCGCGCAGGGTGCCGACGGCCAGGGTGATGGCGGCCTGTGCGGCGTGGGTCTCGCGCAGGGCGTTGAGCATGACGAAGTCGTGGATGATGCCCTGGAAACGGACCGCGGTGACGGGCACGCCCGCCTCGCGCAGCTTGTTGGCGTAGGCCTCGCCCTCGTCGCGCAGCACATCGGCCTCACCGGTGATGATGAGGGCCGGAGGCAGACCGGTCAGCTGCGCGGTGGTGGCACGCAGCGGCGACGCGGTGATCTGCGCACGCTCCGCCTCGCTCGTCGTGTACTGGTCCCAGAACCACTGCATGCCGTCACGGCGCAGGAAATAGCCCTCGGCGAACTGATGGTAGGAACCCGTGTCGAACGCCGCGTCGGTCACCGGATAGAACAGCACCTGCTGCACCAGCGGAACACCACCGCGCTCCTTGGCCATCAGGGTCAGAGCCGCACTCATGTTGCCGCCGACCGAGTCGCCGACGACCGCCAGCCGGCCCCCGTCCAGCCCGCGCGACGCGCCCTCCTCCACGATCCACCGGGCCACCGCGAAGTTCTGCTCGACGGCCACCGGATACCGCGCCTCCGGCGAAAGGTCGTACTCGGGGAACACGACCGCCGCACCCGCACCCACCGCCAGCTCACGCACCAGCCGGTCGTGCGTGTGCGCGTTGCCGAACACCCAGCCCGCACCATGAATGTAGAGAATCACCGGCAACGTCCCCGAAGCACCCGCCGGCCGCACGATCCGCACCCGCACACTGCCCGTGGGACCACCCGGGACGGTCACCCACTCCTCGTCCACCGCCGGCGCGTCGACCTCACCCGACTGAACCTCGTCGACGGCCTTGCGCCCCTCGGCCGGCGGCAGATCGAACAGAAACGGCGGACGGGCGGTCGCCTCGGCGAACGCCTGAGCGGCGGGCTCGAGCACCGGCGTGACCGGCTCGACGACGTCGGACATGGCATCTCCTGCTGCTATCGATGTGCGTTGTCTTGCCCCGTCACGCTAAAACTGCCACGCGGGCGGGGTTTGTCCACCTGTGCACGAACGCTGTGCTGTCAGCGCACAGAGGCCTTTTCCCGCGACCTTGCACATGGCTCGTGCATTGCCGACACATTTCCCGTGCGTTGCCGGAACATTGCGGGACCTCCGGGTTTTCCGCGGCGGGTTCCGTCCCCGGGCGGAGCGAGAACAAGGGCGTGACGGCCTACGGCCGCCTGAATTTCTGAAGAGCAGTCGGACGGCTCGGACGGCACCGGGTCCGGTCGCCCGAAAGGCCGCCCGCCGTCCCGTTCAGCGAGGTCCGGCCCACGCGCCGCGCCCCGCGGTGTCCCGCCATTCACGGGGGGACATGCCGTAGGCGGACCGGAAGACCCGGCTGAAATGCGTGGCGCTCAGGAAACCCCACCGGGCGGCCACGGCCGCGATGGTCCGGCCCCCGCGGCCGTACCGCGTGAGATCGCGCCGGCATTCCTCCAGGCGGCGGCGGAGAATCCACCGGCCGACCGTTCTGCCCTCGTCCTTGAACAGCTTGTGCAGATAGCGCACGGAGATGTGGTGGGCACGGGCGATGACCTCCGGGGACAGGTCCGGGTCGGTCAGGTGCAGTTCGACGTACTCCAGGATGCGCCCCAGCACCGCAGGGCGCGCGCCGGGCGTACCCGCTGTCGCGGACGTGCTCGGTGCTCCCGGTGTTCCGGACGTCCCAGGCGCCCCGGGTGGCGCGTACGGTCGGGGTGTTCCGGGCGCCGCTGAACCCAACTGCTCGGCGGCGAGGGTCGCCAGCAGGTTCACCACGTTCCAGGCGAGCATCTCGCCGACCGGGGGCCGGGCCTCGGCGGTCGCCCGCGCCAGGTCGGACAGCAGCGGCGACAGCAGGGTGCCCAGCCCCGAGGAGCGGGCGACCGGCGTCCGCGCGATCCGCCCCACGTCGGAGTCGGCGAGGCCCAGCAGGTCGGCCGGGACGAGGAACACCGTCGCCCGGAACGGCTCGCGGAAATCGAGCGCGGGGGCGCGGCGGACGTCGTAGAAGCAGACGTCCCCGGGTGTCAGAGGCAACGCGGGGGCGTCGAGCGGCTCAGCGGGAGCGGTCGGACCGGCGGAAGCCGTAGCTACGGCGAGGCCGGGAGGCGTGAGGGAGCCGAGCGGAGCGGCGGGAGCGCTTTCGGGCCGGCCGCCGGTCCGCAGTCCGACGAAGAGGTACTCGCCGCCGTCACGGGCGAGCAGCCGGTGGGCGCGGTGCGACGACGCCTCTCCCGGCAGCCGGGCCGGTGTCTCCTCGCCGGTCATGATCTCGACGCCCAGGGGTGTCCGGTTCGCGGACGCGCCGGGAGTGCGGGTGCTGTCACAGGTGCTCGTGCTGGTGCTGGGCATCTTCCGCCGTAGCCTCCGGGGGATCGTCGATCACGTCGTGCGGACGGTAGTTGGGCGGATGTGCAAAAAGAGTGACAACGAAGTGACGACGCCTTCACGAGCCTCCCGCACGGCCCTCCGCCTCGGCGCGCTCCGTGGCGAAGGCCCGCAGCAGGACGTGCAGGGCATAGCGCCCCGGTGCGGTTTCCGTGAGGAGGTGGGCGTCGGCCAGCACGCCGAGCAGCAGCCGGGCCCGGCGGACCGGCAGACCGGCGAGCACGGCGGCCCCGGCCGCCGTGATGCCGGGTCCTTCGTGCCGGGGCAGCAGCCGGAACAGGCGTCTGGCGTCCGGCGCAAGGAGCCGGTACGAGCTCAGGAACGCCTCACGGGTGGTGGCGAGGGCGCCGAGACCGCCGTGGGACTCGCGCAGTCCGGCGGCCACCGCGGCGAGCGGGATGTCAGGTCGGCCGGCGGCGTGCGCGGCGACGCCGGTCAGCGCCAGGGGCAGCCGGCCGCACCGCGCGACGATCTCGTCGGCGGCCCGGGCTTCGGCGGCCACCCGCGCGGCGCCGATCCGCCGCGCCAGCAACGCGTGCGCGTCCTCGGCGGACAGCGGCGCGAGACGGAGCGGACGTGCACCCGAGGCGACCAGACCGGGCAGTCCGTGGCGGCTGGTGACCAGCGCCAGACTGCCCGGCCCGGCAGGCAGCAGCGGAGCCAGCTGCGCGGTGCCGGCGGCGTCGTCGAGGACGACGAGGACACGCCGACGTGCGAGGAAGGTGCGGTACGCGCCGGTGAGGGCGTCGACCCCGTCCGGTGTGCGGGGCGCGGGAACGCCGAGCGCCGTGAGCATCCCGCGCAGCGCGTCGGCGGGCCGCACCGCGGACCGGTCCGGATCGGAGCCGCGCAGCGCCACGAACAACCGGCCGTCGGGGAAGCGGTCGGCGGCCCGGTGCGCCCAGTGCACCGCGAGGGTGCTCTTGCCGATCCCGGCCATCCCCGTGACCAGGACGACGCCCGCCGCCGAACCGGCCTCCTCCAGCCACTCCGACTCGGCTCCGCGCCCCACGAAGAACCCGGAAGCCGACGGCAACCGAGCAGACGGCACCGCCGCCGCCACGTCACCGCCCCCACCGGCACGGCTGAGCGTGCCGGTGGCCGGAGTGGGCGGTCGGGTCTCGGTGTCGGGGGCCGGGTGCGTCCCCGTGGCGGTGACCGGGCGGCCGGGCCGCACGACCGGCCCCTGTTTCGACCGCCGTCCCACGTCCTGGCGCAGTACGCGGGTGTGCGCCGCCGCGAGTTCGGCGCCCGGGGTGAGGCCCAGTTCACGGCTGAGGCGCCGGCGGATGCCCTCGTACGCCCCCAGCGCCTCCGCCTGAAGGCCGCAGGCGGCCAGGGCCAGCACCAGTCTGGCGTGCAGCGACTCGTCGAGGGGATCGTGCGCGGTGGCCCGGCGCAGGGCGGGCAGCACCTGGTCGGCTCTGCCGCACAGCAGTGCCGCGTCCGCCGCCAGCCCGGACGTCTCCAGGAGTTCCCGCTGCACGGCCGTGAACTGGACGTGCTCGCGCACCGACGCCGGAGCCCCCATCGCCACCGGTCCTCGCCACTCCTCCAGCGCCAGCACGAACCGGCGCGCGGCCGTCTCGGGACGTCCGGTGGCCACCGCACGCTTTCCCTGCCGGGTCAGCTCGCGGAAACGCAGCAGGTCGACCTCCTCGGGGGCCGCCTCCAGGAGGTAGCCCCCGGCGGTGCGCGGCAGACGCCGGCCCGGCGCGCGCGGCGGCAGCCCCGGTTCGAGCAGCCGTCGCAACGCGCCGATGTAGCGCCGCACCACGTTCGGCGCGCTGGCGGGCGGCCGCTCGGCCCACAGCACGTCCATGATCTCGCTCGCGGGCACGGTCCGTCCCGCGTGTGCCAGGAGCAGGGCGAGCAGGGCGCGCTGCTGGGGGAAACCGGGATCGAGCTCCCGCCCCTCCCGCCAGACCCGTACGGGCCCCAGCACCTCGAAGCGCATCACCTCACTCAAGACCGTGTCCGAGCCGCGAGGACCGGCCGGCCGGCCCGGTCAGCCGGTCCGGCCCGGGCGGGACCGGTGACGGCGCCCGGCCCGGCGGCGCGATCGGACCGAGCCTCACGGGCAGGACCGCACACGCTACGACCGAGCCGTCGGAGCCGAGAGGCCGCCCTACCGCCGCCGTGTCGGAGCCGAGAGGCCGCCCTACCGCTGCCGTGTCGGAACCGAGGAGCCGGAACATCCCCCACCCGTCGGCGCCGGGGAGCCGGGACACTGCCGACCCGTCAGGTCCGGGAGGGCGGGACACCGCCCCGGGCGCGGGGCCCTCGCACTGGCGGGATGCCGTCCCGAATCGGCGCGGGGAGGCCGGCGAAGGCCGGTGCCGGGGCCGGTGCCGGTGCCGGTGTGCGGGCAGGGGCGGGGCTTCAGACGGCACCGGCGTGCCCCTCCCGTGCGGTCAGCCGGGCCTCGACACGCTCGGCGTCCGGGTGGTTCAGGGCCCGCAGGAGGACAAGGGCCTGCTCCCACGCCGTGCGGGCGCCCTCGTGATCGCCGGTGGCGAGGTGGGTGTCACCGACCCGGACGAGAATGTCCGCCTCGACGTACGGCACACCCAGGTCCCTCAGCAGGGCGAGGGCGTTGCGGTAGCCGAGGAGGGCGTGCGGGTGCCGGCCGAGGTGGTGGTGGGCGTAGGCGATGCTGTCCCAGGTGGCGGCCTGGCCGTAGCGGTCGCCGAGTTGCTGGAGCATGGTCAGCGCCTCGAAGCAGTGCGTCAGGGCGTGCCGGTACTCGCCGAGCAGGGCGTGGTACCAGCCGACCGAGTTCAGGACGCTGGCCTGCGCGGCGCGTTCGCCGAGGGCACGGAACAGGCCGAGGGCGACCTGGTTGTGCCGCAGAGCCCCGGCCAGGTCGCCCTGCTGCTCGCGTTCCCAGCCCAGACTGCGGTGGGTCTGGGCGCGGCCGGTGGCGTCGTCCAGCTCGGTGAAGAGTTCCAGGGCCCGTTCCAGCCGGGGAACGGCCCGGGAGTGCAGCCCGAGCCGGCCCTCCACGCGGCCCAGTCCGCGCAGGCCGCGGGCCTCCAGTCCGGGATCGGCGAGCCGTCGGGCGGCATCGAGGGCGGTGCGCTGCACGGCGAGCCCGTCGTGCCAGTGTCCGCGCCGGTCGAAGAACGGCTCCAGGGCCCACGCGAGTTGGCAGGCGAGACGTTCCTGCGCGGGTTGCCCCGAGGCGGCGGCCGCGTCGACCACGGCGAGCAGCACCGCGTGCTCGGCGGTGAGCCAGGCCAGGGCGCGGCTGTCGTCGGCCAGGGGTTCGGGGTGGACGCCTTCGGGCGCGGGGGGCGGGGGCAGCGGGTCGGCGTTGGGTGCCAGCAGCACGTCCGCGGCGTGGGCGGTGTGCAGGTAGTGGTGGTACAGCCGGTTCAGGGCCGCCCTGCGGTCCGTTCCGGTGTGGCGCTCGTCGACGAGTTCGGCGGCGTGGGCGCGCAGCAGGTCGTGGAAACCGTAGCGGCCGGGACTGTGTTCGGTGACGAGGTGCAGGCCGGTCAGTTCGGCCAGCAGCGGCCGGGTCCGGCGTGCGGGCAGGCCCGCGAGGGAGGCCGCGGCCGGCAGGGAGAAGTCAGGACCGGGGTGCAGGGCGAGCAGACGGAACAGCCGGGCGGCCGCGGCCGAGACCGCGCGGGAGGACCAGGAGAAGACGGTGCCGACGTCCACGGAGGCGTCGGAGCGCGCGAAGGCGTCGAGACTGCCGTGGGCCTCGCGCAGTTCGCCGGCGACGGCGGCGAGCGGGAAGTGCGGGTGACCGGCGGCCCGGGCGGCCACGCAGGCGAGGGCGAGGGGCAGTCCGGCGCACAGGTCGCTGATCTCGTCCGCTGCGGCGGGCTCGGCCGCGACCCGCTCGGCGCCCAGTCTGCGGACCAGGAAAGCCCGGGCCTGGGCCGTGTCGAAGGGGTGCAGGGTCACGCAGTGGGCGCCATGGGCGGCGACGAGCCCCGGCAGCCCGCTTCGGCTGGTCACGAGGGTGAGGCAGCCGGGCGAGCCGGGCAGCAGCGGCCGCACCTGCTCGGTGTCACGGGCGTTGTCCAGCACGACGAGGACCCGCCGGCCGGCGAGCACACTGCGGTAGAGCGCGGCCTGGGCGTCGACGCCGTACGGGACCCGTTCCGGCGGCACCCCGAGCGCGTCGAGGAACCCCCGGACCGCCTCCCCCGGGTCCATGACGGCGCCGGACGGATCGAAGCCGCGCAGATTGACGTAGAGCTGGCCGTCGGGGAAGCGGTCGGCGACCCGGTGCGCCCAGTGCACCGCGAGTGTGGTCTTGCCGATGCCCGCCATTCCGCGGATGGCGCTGATCACCACGGTCCCAGGCCGGGGGCCGTCCGCACCGGACAGCGCGAAAGCCTCGTCGAGTTCGGCGCTCCGCCCGGTGAAGGCCGGTATGTCGTGCGGCAGTTGGGCGGGCGGCGAGAAAACGGCCGGCAGCGTCGGGGCAGCCCCCGGCGCCACGGCGTCGTCCGGGCCCGAGCACGGACCCCGCACCCCGTCGGGGCCGGGTGCCCCAAGTGCGTCCTGGGCATCCTCCACTCGCCGGGCCCCTGCCCCCTGCGTCTCCGACAGCACCGTGTCGCGGGCGTCGCGCAGGTCCGCGCCGGGGTCGATCCCCAGTTCCTCGGCCAGCCGCGCCCGTACGGCCTCGTACACGGCCAGGGCTTGTGAGCGGTGGCCGACCGCCGCGAGCGAGAGGAGCAGTGCCGCCTGGAGGGGTTCGTCCAACGGGTGCCGTGCCGCGGCCTCCCGCAGCTCGGGCAGGACCGCCTCCGGTCTTCCGGCGCGCAGCGCGGCGCCGGCCGCCTGCCGTACGGCGGCGAGCCGCTCGCGGTCCACGGCGTCGAACGCCGGGTGCGCGCGGGCCTGCTCGGGGATGCCCGCGGCGAGCGGCCCGCGCCACAACGACAGTGCCTCGGTGAGGAGTTCGAGGGCCTGCCCGGGTGAGCTGTCCGCGGTCCTGCGCCCTTCCTCGCACAACGCGCGAAACGTCAGGAGGTCCGCGGAGTCACCGTCGGTCACCAGCCGGTATCCGCCTGCGTCCCGTATCAGCCTGCGGCCCTCCGCGCGGGCGGCGAGGCCGGGCTCCAGCAGCCGGCGCAGCGCACCCACGTGACGCCGGACGACGTTGACCGCGCTGCGCGGCGGGTCCGCTCCCCAGAGCACGTCGACGATGTCGCCCACGGCCACCGGCCGCCCCGCCCCGACCAGGAGCAGGGCCAGGAAGGCACGTTCCTGCGGCCCTCCGAGCTCCAGTTCCACGTCCCCCCGGAAGACCCGAACCGCCCCCAGGACCGCGAACCGCACCGGCTCCAGCGGCACGTCATCCCCTCTCCGGTCTTCCTCCCCGGCTCCGACTGTACGACAGGAGAGACGTTACCCAGCGTTACCCCCAACGCGTTCGGGCTCTCCCGAAGGCGCCCGCGACGCACTGAAAACTAGTTGAGCTAGGTGAAAACCTAGGGATACTAGGAAGCCGGACGGCGCGTGCCGTGCCGACGACCGACAGGAGCACGTGATGCACCCGCACCGGACCGGCGCCCTGGCAGTGCCCGGCGCCACCCTGCACTACGAGACGCTCGGCAGCGGACCCGTCCTGCTGCTCATTCCCGGCGGCGCGGGGGACGCCGGCCTGTACGCGGGCATGGCGCCGGAACTGGCCACCCGGTACACCGTGGTCTCGTACGACCCGCGCGGCATGTCCCGCAGCCCTCTCGACGGCCCGGCGGACGCACCCCGCACCGACGAACGGGTGGAGGTGTGGAGCGACGACGCCCGCCGGCTGCTCGAACGGTTCGCCGGAGACGAGGAGGCGGTGGTCCTCGGGTGCAGTTCCGGCGCCGTGGTCGCGGTGGAACTCCTCGCCCGGCACCCGGAGCGGCTGCGCCGCGTGGTCGCGCACGAGCCGCCGTTGCTGGAACTGCTGGAGGACCCCGTCCCTCCTCGGGCCCTGTTCGCCGAGGTGCGCGAGATCCTCCGCGCCGAGGGTGCCGACGCCGCCATGACCCGGCTCGGCGAGGGCCTGGCGGACGGGGCGGCCGAGCGTGCGCCGGCGCGGCAACCGACGGAACTGCCTCCGGGGATCCAGGAGATGGCCGGCCGGATGCGCGCCAACCTGCCCGTCTTCCTCGGGCGGGTGCTGTGCCCCTTCTCCTCCGCCCTGCCCGACCTCGCGGCCCTGCGCCCCGTGGCCCACAAACTGGTGCCGGCCGCGGGGCGCGACTCCCGCGGCCGGCTGCCGCTGTACGGGCCCGCCGCGCGCCTCGCGGAGCTCCTGGGATCCGGGCTGGTGGAGTTCCCCGGCGGCCACCTCGCAGCCGTCGAGTCCCCGAAGGAGTTCGCCGACCACCTGCTGACCGTCCTGGCCTGACCGCCCGGAGCGCCGGCCCGGCCCGGCCGGCTGCCGACCGGCGGCCCGGAATGACGGCCGGGGCCGGCTGCCGACCGGCGGCCCGGAGTGACCGGTCGGCGTGACCGGCGGACCGGAGGCGCACGGCGCCGTCGCCCCGGAGCCCGCCGGACCGGCGAAACACGCGCTCGGGGCCCCGGGACGACCTCGCCCGGGGCCCCGGGAACCGGGTGTGACCGCCTGTCAGCAGGTACGGCCGGTGTAGTGGGCTCCCTGGATCTTGTCGGCGGAGCCCAGCCACGAGATGCCGGGGCCGACGCACCGCTCGTAGTCGGCGGCCCAGGCCACGTCCACCTTGATGACCACGCGCGAGCCGTCGGAGGTGCAGTGGTTGTAGAAGGCGTCGGAACCGGTCTCGTAGAAGCCGCAGGGGTCAGCGGCCGCGGGGCTCGCGGTGGCGGCCGTCAGCGCGCCCAGCGAGGTGAGCACGAGAGCGACGGAACCGATGGTGCTGAGCACCGTACGACGAACACGCACAGCGGATCTCCTTGGGTGAAATGAAGGTCGGAAGACCGGGTCGGCACGGGAAAAGGCGCAGGTCCGGTGCGGACCGGCAGCCGCACCAGGATCGTGGCGGGCTCGCCGGAGTTGACCGCACACGCGGCCCGTTCACCCCGCGAATCGTTTCGCCGCTGCTCCGTCGGAGTGATCACCCCGGAAGAACGACCCGACGGCGGAGATCGCCGGTACGGCCGACGGTTTCACCCGGGTGAGCGCCTTGAGTGGTGGAGAGGCGCTCGCTGGCTGACGGTGGATCACGTCGGGCCGGGTCGTGTCAGCTGACGAGGTGTCGGCTGCCCGGTCGTGACGGAAGGACCATCAGATGCGTTCTGCTCGCTTGATCCTGGCCACCGCGGCGGCTTCGGCCGCCCTCGCCATCGGCGCCCCGGGCGCCTACGCGGTCGGCGGTGACACGGACCACGACGACTCGTCCTACACCAAGGAGGACACCTCCTCGTACAGCTCGGAACACGGCACGGAGGAGGACTCCTCCTACGGCAAGGAGGAGGACTCCTCCTCGGGCAAGGAAGAGCACGGCAAAGAAGAGCACGGCAAGGAGCACGGCAAGGAGCACGACTCCCCGCACGGTGGCATCCACACCGGCGGCGGCGCACTGGCCCTGACCGGCGACAGCACCGACCGCGGCGCCGCCAAGGACCCCCGCTTCGACCCCGAGACCTACAAGGACAAGTCCGCGGAGGGCTCGGACAGCTCCCGGGAGAACGGCAACGACTCCTGGAGCGGCGGCAAGGAGGAGTCCGGCGGCTGGAGCAAGGAGCACGACAAGCCCAGCGGCGGCATGCACACCGGTGGAGGCGCCCTCGCCACCCCCACGTCGACCGCCGCCGGACTCGGCCTCCTCGCCGTCGCCGGCACCGGCCTGTACGCCCTGCGCCGCAAGAAGACGGCGGGAGGCGCGGCCTGACCCATGCCTGACGCGATAGCGAAGCCGCGGCCGCCACGCATGCCCCCGCGTGGCGGCCCGGCCGACGTCTGCGCCCCCACACGGCCCGCTCCCCGGCCGGGCCTGTCCCGTCACGGTCCCGTCACGGATCGTATGCGGGAACCCTTTCGCCCCTGTCGGCCCGCCCGCTTCGCCCGTACACTGACAAATCGTAGACGTGCGGGCGCAGTTGATCGGGGGGAGCCGCCATGTCGGGGGACCAGTACGGCAGATACGACGACACCGACCAGAACACCTTCTACTACGTCCCGCCCATGCCGCCGGCCCCGCCGGCTCCACCGCCGGCCCCGGCGGACGGCGCGCGGGCCGTCGCGGTGGCCGTGCTCAACCTCAGCGGTCTGGGCCTGGGCTACGCGCTGGTGCGCCGCTGGGTCCTGATGGGGCTGTGCTGGGCCGCCACCGCCGTCCTGCTGTTCGTGGCGCTGCCGGCGGATCCGGACGGTGTGCCGGACTCCGCCCTCGTCCTGTACGGCGTGTTCCTCGCCGCGGCGGCGGCGCACGGTGCGCGCGTGGGCCTGCGCACTCCGCTCGCGGGGCTGCGGCGCGCGCCGCTGGCGCTCGGGCTCGCGCTGCTCCTGCTCGTCGTCCCGGCCGCGGGCGTCGTGCTGTACGACGACGCGCGGGACGAGGCGACCCAGCAGATGCTGCTCGACCGGCTCGACGAGGCCGACCGGCTGGTGCAGGCCGCCGGTGACCGGTCGTTCGAGTCGGCCCGTGCCGACTACCGCAAGGCGCTCTCGGTCTATGCGGACCTCAGGTCCGACCACCCGGGCTCCCGGGCGGCCGAGCGGGTGCCCGCACGGATGAAGACGTACTACACGACGGTCGGCGCCCCGTACGCGCAGGGCGACTACTGCCAGGCGGTGGAGCCGCTGAAGTATCTGCGCACGGTTCCCAAGAGCCTGCCCGGGACGGACCTCGGCACGCTCAGGACCTGGCCCGACGACCGGCTTGCCACCTCGCTGTACGAGTGCGCGTCGAAGGCGCTCACGGCCGGCGAGGCCACCTGGGCGTCGCAGTACGGGGAGCTGCTGTCCACGTTCCCCGAGTCGGACCAGTCCGCGAAGGTCGAGCCGTCCGTGGCCGCCGCCGTCACCCGTACCCAGAAGGACCTGAACGGGGCCGAACCCTGCGCGGCCGTCCAGCGGCTGAGCACGCTCGGCTCGCAGATCGACGGCCTCCAGGCCGGACAGGCCGACGTCGGCGCCGCTCTCGACAAGGACGCCCAGCGGGCCGCGGGCAGCGCGGACGCCGGCGCGTACACCTGCGGCGTGGACCAGTACCGCGACGGGGACTTCGAGTCGGCGCGGACGACGATGGCCGAGTACGTCTCCGACCACAAGACCGCCAAGAACGCGGCCCTGGCGACGAAGATCGCGATAGCGGCGGAGGTAGCCCAGACCGTGCCGGCCGCGGGCAGGAAGCTGCCGACGAACCGCACCGGCGGAAGCATCTCGGTCACCGTGCAGAACGACAGCCCCGACGAGGTCACGGTCCTCTACACGGGTCCGGTCACGGGCAGCTTCACCCTCAAGGCGTGCGGCAGCTGCAAGGCCTATTCCCTCGGCAGCACCCTCAACCCGTCCTTCGAGCCGTGCAACGACAGCGGTAGGAACTATCCGCAGCGCACGATCAGCCTGCCGGTCGGCACCACCTACTTCCTGCACAAGCCCAAGGGCGACAGCCTGGCCACCCCCGCCTCGGACACGGCCAAGCTCCAGTCGGGCTACATCTACACGGAGTGCGCCTACACGACACAGAGCCTGGGGACGGGGCTCTGATGAGGAATTCGGAGTGAAAAGACCGGGAATTGCGGTTCGTTGAACAGCCGTCAATTGCCGACTCGGTTACTCCTAGGCCGATGTGACGGGTGATAAGGTGCGCCGGATTTCTCTCGCGCAGGGCCCCCACACGAAAGCCTTGAGATACTCCATGAACGACATAATGGCGGAAACTCCCGTGCATTCCTTTGCTCCGGGCGGTCGGCGCCGTCACCGCAAGGCGAAGCAGAGCGGCACCGGTGTCCGGCGGGCGGTCGTGCTCGCACTGGCCCTGCCCGTCACGTCGGCGGCCCTGGCCGGCCCCTCGGCGTTCGCCGCCGAGAAGGGGATCGGCACGACGGCCAAGGGCACATCGGCGGCCCGGACTCTCGACGCGGACGACCAGCAGATGGTCACCAACCTCGAGGCCCGGGTCGTCGACCGGCGGCTGGGTTCCACGGTCAGCGGTGTGGTGCTCGACTCCGGGACGGACACCACCCTGTGGGACCACAACGGCGCGACCGCGCTGATGCCGGCGTCCAACACCAAACTCGCCACGGCGACCGCCGCCCTGACGGTGCTCGGCCCGGACCACAGGTTCACCACCCGGGTCGTGTACGGCAACGGCACGCTGACCGTGATCGGGGGCGGCGACCGCACCCTGACCAGTGCCGACCTCGCCGAACTGGCGAACACGGCGGTCGCCGGCCTGAAGGCGGCGGGGCTGATGTCGGTGAAGGTCGCCGTCGACGACAGCCTCTTCGGCGAACCGACCCTGGCGGTCGGCTGGAACAGCGGCTACTACCCCGACTCCGTGGCACCGGTGCGCGCGCTGGTCGTCGACGGGCACGGTGTCCAGGACACCTCGATCGACGCCGGGCAGGTCTTCGCCCGGCAGCTCACCGCGGCCGGGGTCACCGTCGACGGCGCCGTCACCCGTGCCGAGGCGGGACCGCACGACGTACCGGTGGCCCGGCACCGGTCGGCGCCGCTGTCGGACATCGTCCACACGATGATCAAGGTGAGCGACAACAACATCGCCGAGACCCTGCTGCGGATGACCGCCCTCGGCGCGGACCGCCCGGCCACCTTCGAGGCCGGCACGGAGGTCGTGCGTCAGGTGCTGAGCCTGCGGTACGGCGTGTCCCTGAAGAACTTCGAGATCCACGACGGCAGCGGCCTCTCGCGGGCCAACCGCATTCCGGCCGCCACACTCGCGGAAATCCTCGAACTGCTGACGGAATCCCGTTACTCCGCCACCCTGAGCTCCATTCTGGACGGACTGCCCGTCTCGGGTGAGGCCGGCAGCACTCTCGGGCCCGAGTGGGGCCGATTCGACGACGTGAACTCCAAGTGCGCCGTCGGCAAGGTGCACGCGAAGACCGGCACCCTCACGGGGGCCATCGCGTTGAGCGGCCTCACGCAGGGCAAGGACGGCAAGTGGAAGGTGTTCTCCTTCATCGAGAACGGCTCCACGGCCGACCCCGGCGAGATCAAGGACGCCATGGACGGGCTCGCGGCGACGGTGAACGGCTGCTGGGCCTAGCGCGGACGCGAAGCACGGGCCGGGCCCCCCTGGGGGTCCGGCCCTTCTTGCCTCCCGGACCGGGACTTTTCAGGTGTGACCCAAGCCACAAGAAGACGCTACCGTTTCGATGAGCCGGAGGGTTACGCTGGCCAGCAAGTGAACGAAACAGTTTCGTTCATGAGAGGCGTACACCCCCACTCGCATGGAGAACACAGCCATGGCCTCCGTACTCATCGTCAGCGACCAGTCCCTCCAGCGCGTCGGTCTGCGCATGCTCCTGAGCGCCGAGCCCGACCTCACCGTCGTGGGCGACACGGCGAACGGGGCCGAAGCGGTCCGTATGAGCGCCGCGCTCCGTCCCGACGTCGTCCTGATGGGCGGCGACCGCTCCCGGACGGACGGCACCGAGACCATTCGCCGCATCGCACACCCGTCACACCTGACGGCGGTCCACGGACCCGCCGGGCCGGACGGGCAGCCGCCGCGGATCCTGGTGCTGACCTCGACCGGTCACGAGGGGCAGGCCTACGCCGCCCTGCGCGCGGGCGCCGGCGGATTCCTCATCGAGGACTCCACGGCCCACGAACTGACCGCTGCCATCCGCATCGTGGCCGCCGGAGACGCGGTCATCACCCCCGAACTGACCCGCGCGCTCATCGACACCGTCCGCCACGCACGGGCCCCGCGCCACGGCGAGCGGGCGACCGGAATCGCCTCCCTCACCGAGCGCGAACGCGACGTCCTCGTCGCCGTCGCCTCCGGCTGGTCCAACGCGGAGATCGCCGCCCGGCTCTCCATCGCCCCGACCACGGTCAAATCACACGTGAGCCACATCCTCACCAAGATCGGCGCCCGCGCCCGGGTCCAGGCGGTCGCCTTCGCGTACGAGTACGGGCTGGTCCAGCCGGCGGCCTGACCCGGCCCGGCCCCTCCCCCGTTCCGCTCCCGGCCCCGTACCCGCCCTGCGGGTACGGGGCCGCGTCCGGCGGACGGACCCGAGGCCTGTCGTTTCCGATCAGGTCGCGCGTCGCGGGGTGTGGCACGCACATCTGCGGCGTTGTCGTCGGTCGCCGACTCCCCCACTCTCGGCTTCACTCGACCGGGGGGACCCCCATCGCGTCGACTCCCTCCTCCGCCTTGCAGCTGCACACCACACCCCGCTCGGGCCGGCCCACAAGGCACCGTGAGTCAGGCCGACCTGATCCGAACGAGAGGCCCTAGCCGCGGTCGCGCAGGTGCACGCGGGCCAGCAGCAGGTTCGGGTCCCGCTGCGTGAAGTACGCCGCGCCCGGGACGTAGGCGGTCCGGCCGCGTACGGCCACGGAGGTGGGGTTGGACAGCCCGTCCTTGGAGGTGAGGACGACTCGATGGGTGCCGTCCGGGCGGACCATCGCGACCTCGCTGCCGCCGGTCAGCGCGACGAGAGCCGTGTCGCGGTGCCGCTCGACGAACCCGAAGTCGTCGATCGCGTAGAGCTGGGTCGCCCGGGTCTCGATCGCGCAGGCGGAGCCGTTCTGGCGGACGCGGATGCGCATCAGCGTCCCGGCATTGGTGTTGGACACCCACACGGCGTCGCGGTGGAACCGCAGGCCGTTGGCCCCGACCCGGGCCGCGGGCCGCGGGTTGCGCGGCTCCAGCGCGGCTCCCGTGGCCCACGCCTTGGGCGTGCCGCCGGAGCGCGGGACACGCCAGATCGTGCCCAGCACCGAGTCGGCGGCGTAGAGCACACCCCGGCGCTCGTCGAGGGCGAGGCCGTTGGGGAATCCGGTCGGCGGCAGCTGCGCGATCTGCCGGGGCTTGCCGCCGCCGGCCGGGATGCGCCAGATGCCGGTCGCGGCGGTGCCGGTGGCGTAGTTGACGAAGAGGGTGCCGTTCTGCGCGCGGGCGATGCCGAGGACGACGGCCGCGCCGACGACGGGCGTGTGCGGGTTCGCCACCGCGGGCAGCGTCGCGAGGACCCGCGTCCGGCCCTGCCGGGTGACGTTGACGACCTGCCGGGCGTTGGAGAACGTCAGATCGGCGGAGCCGTCGGGTTCGAGCGCGATGTTCTCCGGTGACTCTCCCCGGGCGAGGTCGAAGTGGGCGACGACGCGCGGTGCGGAGACGTTCGGCTCGTCTCCCGTGGCCGGAGCCGTGGCGAGCAGGCCGAAAGCGAGGACGGCGGCGGTGACAACCGCCGGACGGGGGGCTCGGGGCATGGGACCCTTCCTTGCAGGGAAGTCGGGAACGCCGCAGTGCGGCGGCCAGACGACCATGGCTCCGGGCGGGACCCGGCCGCCGCAGTCACGGCCGGGGGATCGCCCGCGTGGCCCAGGGCATGGACCCGCCTGCCGCTCACCCGGGTGAGCCGGCGATGCACCAGACTGTGCGGGGCGGACGGGCGACCGGTCGGAATCCGTCCGGCCCGCCACCGGTCCGTACGGTCTGCGAATCCGGACGGCCGCCCCTCCATACGGACACCCAGCCGGACCGACGCCCACCCGGATCGACACCCACCCAGAAGGAAGCACAGCGTGATCATCTTCGGCACCAAGGGATACCTCTACCAGCTGGCGATACTGACGCTCGTGTGCGGACGCTGCGGGAACCCCGCCGCGCACACGCTGCGCAAGCGGGTCACGAAGTTCACGCTGTTCTTCGTACCGCTGTTCCCGGTCTCGACGAAGTACGCGACCCAGTGCACGTTCTGCGGCGCGGAGCAGAAGCTGACCAAGGAGCAGGCCGAGCAGCTGACGGCGCAGGGCGGCGTCGGCGGCCGGCCGTACGGGCAGCCGCAGCAGCAGCCGTACCAGCACTGACGGGCCGTACGGCCCGCTCGGCTCACCGGCCCGCTGCGCCGGTCAGCTCGGCCCGCACGCAGGCGGCCCGCAGGTCGGGGGTGCAGATCTGGGCGATGGTGTACAGGCCGCCCTCGACCAGGGTCCGGCGGATGTCCTGTGCGGTCACCGCATGCGGCTGGAGCAGGACGGACGGGATGCGGCGGTGGGTGGGGCTGTCGATGGTCGTCCTGGCGCTGTCACGGGGGTCCTCGCCCCGCCCGACGGCGACGGCCATGGCGGCGACCGCGGCGGCTTCCTTCACGAACGGCTTGTAGACCGTCATGTACTGCTCGCCCTTGACGATGCGCCGCACGGCGTCGAGGTCGGCGTCCTGGCCGGTGACGGGCGGCATCTCGGTGACGCCGGCGCTCTTGAGCGCGGCGACGACGCCGGCGGCGATGTTGTCGTTGGCCGCGAGGACTCCGCCGATCCGGTCCGGGCCGAGGGCCGCGATGGCGGCGGACATGTTCGTGTGGGCGTTCTGCGTGCTCCAGTCCAGGGTGTTGTAGGACCGGGCGACCCGGACCCTGCCGGCGAGCTCGGAGAGCGCGCCCCTGCGGTACGAGGCCGCGTTGGGGCTGGTGGGATCGCCGTTCATCATGACGACGTCGCGGCTCCCGGCCTCGCGTTTCATGGCCTTCACCAGGGCCTCGCCCTGGAGCCTGCCGACCTGGAGGCCGTCGAAACCGACGTAGCCGGTGATCGGGCCCTCGGCGAGGCGGTCGTAGGCGATCACCTGGACACCGTCCCGGCGCGCCTCCTGGATCGAGGAGCGCAGCGCCCGGGTGTCGGCGGCGTCGAGGATGAGGACCCTGGCCCCCTTGGTGACCATGGAGATCATCTGCTGGCGCTGCCGGGTGACGTCGTTCTCGGCGTTGGCGTACTCCACCCGGCAGCCGCCGCACCTCTTCTTCACCTGCGCCTCGATCAGCGGCCGGTCCGCGTGTTCCCAGCGCGGGACCGCGCGGCTCGGCAGCAGCAGGCCGACGGTGAAGTCGTCCCCGGCCGCCTCGCCGCCTCCGCCGCAGGAGGCCAAAGGCGTCGTCAGGAGCGCCGTGGCGAGTACCGCGACGACTGCTCCGCGACGCGTCCTCATGGTGTTCCTCCCGGTACGGCGATCTCGCTCCACACCTGTTTGCCGCCGGCCACCGGGACCGAGCCGAACGACTCCGACATGGCCTCGACCAGCAGCAGGCCCCGGCCGCCGGTCGCCTCCCAGTCGACGATCACCGGTTTGGCCGGCGCGCGCGGCGAGGCGTCGCTCACGCAGACGCGCACCCGGTCGCCGCGCAGGATCAGGTCGAGACGGACCGGTCCCTGGGTGTGCACCAGGGCGTTGGTGACGAGTTCGGAGACGACCAGGAGCACGGCGTCGGCCGTCTCCTGGACCTTCCAGCGGCGCAGGGTGCGCGCCGTGAAGCGGCGGGCGTGCATGACGGCGTCGGGCAGCCGCCACACCATCCAGCCGACCTTGACCGGCCGGGTCTTCATACCGTCGTAGCGCAGGAGCAGCAGCGCCACGTCGTCCTCCCGGCGGCCGGCGTCGCCGAGGAGTTCGTCGGCCATCTTGCCCGGATCCGCGGGGTCGGCCGCGGCGAGCGCGACGCGTGTGCGGCGCATGCCCTCGTCCAGGTGCAGGTCGGCGGCCTCGACCAGACCGTCGGTGACCAGGGCGAGGACCGTGCCGGGGGCCAGTTCGAGGGCCGTCATGGGGAAGTCCGCCTCCGCGAGGATGCCGAGCGGAGGTCCGCCCGCCACCTCGACCTCCTCGGTGGCGCCGTCGGGCAGGCGCAGCAGGGGGGCGAGATGTCCGGCCCGGACGAAGAGGACGTTGCCCTCCTCCATGTCGAGTTCGGCATAGCAGCAGGTGGCGAACAGGTCGGTCTCCATGCCGACCAGGAGCCGGTTGGCGTGCGAGACGACCACGTCGGGCGGGTGGCCCTCGGTGGCATAGGCGCGGACCGCCGTCCGCATCTGGCCCATGATCGTCGCGGCCCCCGCACTGTGTCCCTGGACGTCTCCGATGACCAGGGCCACCCGGTCCTCGGACAGGGCGATGACGTCGTACCAGTCGCCGCCCACCTGCAATCCGCGCCGGGCGGGCAGGTAGCGGGCGACTGCGGTCCCGCCGGGCAGTTCGGGCAGCCGCCGGGGCAGCAGGCTGCGCTGGAGCATCGTCGCGAGTTCCTGCTCGGCGTCGTGCGCGTGGGCGCGTTTGAGGGCCTGGCCGACCAGGGCGGCGGTGGCGGTGAGCAGGGACCGCTCCTCGGGCACGAACTCGTGGGGCCGGTCCCAGCCGACCAGGCAGACCCCGGCCACCTGGCCCTTGGCGGGGAGCGGCAGGACCGCCAGTCCCCCGGCGCCGATACCCGCCAGACCGGCTTCGAGAGCGGTACCGGCGGGCCAGAGGTCCATCCGCCCGTCCCGCAGGGCCGCCTGGAGGGTGGGCAGGGCGCGCAGGGGCGCGTCGGGCCATTCCGTGCGCCACTCGGCGCGCCAGATCTGCGGCCAGGCGCTGGGCTGGGGCGGGTCGAGGACGGTCACCATGACCCGGTCGTCCTGGAGTGCGGCGACGGCCACGTGGTCGGCGGCCAGCGGCTCGCGCAGGGCCGCGACGACCACCCGGCCGACGTCGCGGACCGTGGCGGCGTCGTCGAGGGCGGCCGTCAGCCACTGGATCCTGGAGACGTCGTCGCCGCCGCGGCGCAGTACCGGGGTCGCGGTCACCACGCCCAGGACCCGCTGCGGCCCGTCGTGGGCGTCCGCCTCCGCCCGGCAGCTCAGACTCAGCCAGCGCATCTCGCCGGTGGGGCCACGGACCCGGAACTCCAGGTCCCGCCGGCCGAAGGCGTCGGTGGACAGTTCGAGGACCGACATCAGGGCGTGCATGTCCTCGGGGAGGGCGTGGGCGAGCAGGGTGTCGACCTTGCCGTCGAAGTCGTCGGGTGTGATGCCGACCAGTTCGAGCAGGGTGTCGTCGGCCTCGATCAGGCCGGTGTCCGGGGAGAGGACGAAGAAGCCTGCCCGCAGACTCCGCAGGGCGGGGTCCAGCAGCGGCGTCGGCCGCGGCAGGTCCGGGCCCGGTGGGAGGAGTTCGGTGACCGCGTCGGCGTACCGTTCCCAGAAGCGGCGCTGCTCGGTCTCGAAGCCGTCCGCCGAGGCTCCGAGGACGAGGAGGCAGCCCAGCCGGCCGCCGAGCGGCAGCGCACCGAGCGGGGCCCCGGAGGTCAGCCACAGGGGGCTCTCGGTCCGGAAGGCGCGTGCCGCGGGCGAGTCACCGGACAGGAGCAGGCGCTCCGGCGGCGCCGATCCGGACGAGGTGCTTCCGGACATGTCCACCAGTCGGAGTTCGCGTGTGCCGGCCCCGGACGCGTAGACCGCCGCCAGTGTCGCACCGGCGAAGGTCAGGGCCTGGTCGAGGCATGTCCGCACCGTACCTCCCGTCCTGGCGCAGGTGCCGACAGGTTGAGATCGGGGCACCCAAGCACCAGAATCGCATATACGGGTCAACCGAACATATCCACCTTATTGTCGTCTATGGCAGGTATCACCCATGAAGGCCTGCATAAGGGCCACGGCCGCCGCGGTGACCGCGGTCTCCACCGCAGTCGTCCTGACGGCCTGCGGGACGAGCGCCGGCGACGCCCCCCACGAAGAGGACGGGCCGCACATAGGTCTGCTGCTGCCCGACGCCACCACCGCCCGCTGGGAGGCCCAGGACAGGCCCCTGCTGGAGAAGGAGATCGGCGGACTGTGCGCCGACTGCGTCGTCGAACACGCCAACGCCAAGGGTGATGTGGCCCTCCAGCAGGAACAGATGGACTCGATGATCACCAACGGGGTCGACGTCATCGTGCTGGTGGCCGTGGACGCCCGGTCGCTGGGCCCCGCAGTCACCAAGGCGCACGAGGCGGACATCCCCGTCATCGCCTACGACCGGCTCGCCGAGGGCCCCATCTCGGGTTACGTCTCCTTCGACGGCGTGGAGGTCGGCAGGCTCCAGGGCCGGGCGCTGCTGAAGGCGATGGGGGACAAGGTGCCGGGGGCGCAGATCGTCATGATGAACGGCGATCCCAGTGATCCGAACACCAAGTCGTTCGAGGAGGGCGCGCTGTCCGCGCTCGGCACCAGGGTGAAGATCGGCAAGGCCTACGACACGCCGCAGTGGCGCACCGAGACCGCGCACATGAACATGTCCGGGGCCATCGCGGCCCTCGGCCTCGACTCCATCGACGGGGTCTACGCGGCCAACGACGGCCTCGCCGCCGGAAGCATCTCCGCCCTCAAGGCGAACAAGGCGGACCCGCTGCCGCCGGTCACCGGGCAGGACGCGGAGCTCTCCGCCCTGCGGCGCATCCTCGGCGGCGAACAGTACATGACCGTCGCCAAGCCGTTCAGGCCCGAGGCGGCCGCCGGCGGCGCCATGGCCGTGGCCGCGGCCCGCGGGGAGAGCCTGGACCAGGTGGCCGAACAGCAGGTGCCGACGCGCGGCGGGGACGCGGTCGCCGCCGTCCTGCTCACCCCGGTGTCGGTGACCGCCGAGAACATGGAGGACACGGTGGTCAGGGACGGACTGCACACCGTCCGGCAGATCTGCACCCCCGAACTGCGGGCCGCCTGCGTCCGGGCCGGACTGACCTGAGCGGACGGCCCGGCGGCCCGGGCGAACGGCCCGGCCGGCCGCCCCGGCCGGACGCCGCAGCGACTGCGCACCGCCGCGACCTGACGCAGCATGGACCTTGCAGCCCGGACCTCGCAGCACGGGCCCCACGCCCTCGGGAAGGAGATGGTTTCCGTGCCGGATCCCCCGTTGCCGGCGTTGCGCGGCGCGCGCAAGCGCCTCGGCGTCGCCGAGGTCATCCGACGGCAGGCCGCCCGGGAGGCGGGGTGGTGACCGATATGCGGGCCGTCACCGGCGCCGTGCGCAGCGGAGTGACGGCTGTGCGGGGCAAGCTGAGCGCCGGTGAGCTGGGCGCCCTCCCCGTCGTCCTCGTCCTGGCCGTCGTCTGGATCACCTTCCAGTCCCTCAACGAGAACTTCCTCTCGCCCCGCAACCTGTCCAACCTCAGCGTGGACATCGTGGGCACCGGGATGATCGCGGTCGGCATCGTCTTCGTGCTGCTGCTCGGGGAGCTCGATCTGTCCGTCGGCTCGATCAGCGGTCTCGCCGCGGCCGTCTTCGCCGTGCTGAACGTGAACAACGGGGTGCCCGAGTGGCTCGCGCTCGTCGTCGCGGTGCTGGCGGGGACCGTGGCGGGAACCGTCCAGGGCTACTCCATCGCAAGGACCCGGGTGCCGGCCTTCGTGATCACCCTCGCCGGGCTGCTCACCTGGAACGGCCTCATGCTGTCCGTCCTCGGTGACAGCGGCACCGTCAACCTCGACGAGAACGGGCTGGTCGCCAAGCTGACCAGCTACTACTTCACCGACGACGCCGTCGCGTACGGACTGGCGGCGGTCGCCGCGGCCGCGGTCTTCCTCGTCGCCGACCGGGACCGGCGGCGGCGCAGGGCCATCGGTATGCCGCACCGCTCGCTGCGCGCCATCTCCGTGCGCACCGCGGTGCTCGCGGCGATCGCGTTCGGCACCGCGTATCTGCTCAACCGGTTCCAGGGTCTGCCGCTCGCCCTGCTGATCTTCATCGTGGTGGTGGCGGGCCTGGACATCCTGCTTCGCCGCACCCCCTACGGACGGCAGGTCTACGCACTCGGCGGCAGCGTCGAGGCGGCCCGCCGGGCCAGCCTCGACGTGACCTGGGTGCAGACCGCGGTGCTCGCGGCCTCGGGCACGATGGCCGCCGTGGGAGGTCTGTTCCTGGCCTCGCGCATCACCTCGGTGAGCCAGAGTTCGGGCTCGGGTGTCCTGCTGGTCAACGCCATCGCGGCGGCCGTCATCGGTGGCACCAGTCTGTTCGGCGGACGCGGTACGACCTGGTCGGCGGTGCTGGGCATGCTGGTCATCCAGTCGATCGCCTCGGGCATGGCGATCACGGACACTCCCCCGGCCGTGCAGTTCGTCATCACGGGCGGGGTGCTCTTCGCCGCGGTGATCATCGACTCGCTGTCACGGCGTTCCCAGGAGGCGCACGGACGGGCCTGACGCCCGTCCGAGGATGACGGACGGGCTCGCACGGGCCGCGTGCGCGGGCCGAGCGCAATCGCTTACGTGAAACTTGCACCACTTTTGAACGCGATGGCACCGACGCCTCGTAGTGAGGGGTACCGGCGCGTCACGCGCGAGGCGCTCCACAGGCGATAGGTCGACAGTGCCGAACAACTCCACCGCGGACGAGGGACGAAGAAAGCCCTTCACCCGCAACTGGCCGGTGGCCAGACGGCTCCGGGCCGTGCTGCTGATCCCCGTGCTCGTCGCCCTGGTGCTCGGGGGCGTTCGGGTGAAACGCTCGATCGACACCTGGCAGGACGCCGACGACGCCGTCCGGGTGGCCGAACTCGTCCAGGCGGGCAACAAGTACGCGAGCGACGCGATCAACGAACGCGATCTGTCGGTCATCCCCCTGCTGACGGACGCGAAGGCGTCGGACATCGTCACGCAGGCCCGCGCGATCACCGACGCGGACGCACGCGCGTTCGACGCGGCGGTCACCCGGATGCCGCGGACCAGCGGTCTCCTGCGGCGCGTGCAGCTGGTGCGCGCGGGTGAGGCGCAGCTGGCCGCCGTACGGGCCAACGCGTTCACCTCCCGGATGACCGGGGTGCAGACGGAGGAGAGCTACCACACCGTCCAGCACCCGCTGATGGAGCTCTCCAACGAACTGGGCTTCGGCAGCAGCAACCAGGCCAGTTTCGGCCGGACGCTCTACGCCGTGTCCCTCACCCAGGCCGCCGAGTCCCTGATCAGGTCCATCGGCACGCACCTGCTGGTGGAGGACCGCGACCGGCTCGCCCCGGGTGAGCTGGCCTCCCAGCTCGCCTCGTTCCGCTCGTACGCCTACCTCGAGAAGGTGGGGCTCCAGGAGTACGCCGGCGCCGGCACCACCGAGGACATGACCAGGCTGCGGCAGGCGCTGGCCGCCGCCGAGGAGCGGGGCAGGCAGCAGACGGCGGAGGCCGCCGCCCAGGCCGGGGCGGCGGGCCGGACGTTCGTCGCCCCGCCCGGTATCGACGAGATGATCAACGAGATCGGCGCCGGGAAGCCGACCGGGGAGCTGGCCGCGCGGGGCATCACCGCACAGTCGTTCTTCGCCGCGTCCACCCTGGGCTTCGACGCCTACCGGGGCATCCAGGTGAACCTCACCGACACCGCGCTCACCAGCGCCCACGATATCGCCGACGAGGCGCGCCGCGACGCCGTCACCAACGCGGCGCTCGTGCTGGCCTCGGTGCTCGTGGCCTTCCTGCTGGCCTCCTGGGTCGCCCGCACGATGAGCACCGGTATGCGCGGGCTGAGCGCCGCCGCCATCGAGATCGCCGGCCGGCGGCTGCCCGCCCTCATCGACCAGATGTCCGGGCCCGACTCGGCCGAAGCGGACACCCGGGTCCTCCCCATCCCGATCGACACCACCGACGAGATCGGCGAGGTCGCCCGCGCCTTCGACCTCGTCCACCGCGAGGCGGTCAGGCTGGCCGCCGAGCAGGCCCTGCTGCGGGGCAACATCAACGCGATCTTCACCAACCTGTCCCATCGTGGCCAGTCCCTGATCGAACGGCAGCTGGCCCTCATCACCAGCCTGGAGGACAACGAGACCGACCCGGAGCAACTGGAGAACCTCTTCCGGCTGGACCACCTCGCCACCCGGGTCCGCCGCAACGGCGAGAACCTCCTGGTGCTCGGCGGTGAGAAGCCCGCCCAGCAGTGGGACCAGCCGCTGCCGCTGGTCGACGTCGTCCGGGCGGCCTCCTCGGAGGTGGAGCAGTACGAGCGGATCCGGCTGTCCGGCATGCCGGAGGCCCAGATCGGCGGCCCGGTCGTGCCCGACCTCGTGCATCTGCTCGCCGAGCTGCTGGAGAACGCGACCGTGTTCTCCTCCCCGCGCTCGGAGGTGCGGGTGACCGCCGCCCGGCTCCCCGACGGCCAGATCATGATCGAGATCCATGACGAGGGCATCGGTCTCGAGGCGGACGACTTCGCGATGATCAATAACAAACTGGCCCACCCGCCGACCGTGGACGTCGACATCGCCCAGCACATGGGGCTGTTCGTGGTGGGCCGACTCGCCGAACGGCACGGCATCCGCGTCCAGCTGCGCCCGTCCGGCGAGGAGTCCGGCACGACGTCCCTGGTCATGCTGCCCGACTCGGTCACCCAGCTCTCGCCGGACGCCCTGCCCGACTCCGACACCCTGACCCTGGCTCTGCTCAAGACCGCCCCGGAGGCCCGGTACGCGGGCGCCACGATGTCTCACGGCGGCCAGGACTCCGGCGACGCGTTCTCGGACTACGAGGCGTGGCAGGACGAGCCGGCCGGGACGCGTCCCCCCGGCGAGCTGTCGGCCGCGCCGTCCCCCGGCGGCCGTCCGCGACGGCTCTCCCGCCGCGCGCCCCGGCGCGACCGCCGTCCACCTGCCGGCTGACGGCCGGGCGCGAGCGGCAGCCGGCCGGAGCCGGCCGGGACACGCCGCCGGATGGCGCATCGCGCCGGTTTCGGCCTCAATGCGCCATAAAGTCCACAATATGAAGAAATGCCATATCGCATATCTGGCGTGCACGGCGGCGCTGCTCGGGACGGGCCTCGGCGCCGCTCCGTCGGCCGCCCACCCCACGGTCCACGTCGTCCACCCCGGGGAATCGATCCAGAAGGCGGTCGACGCCGCCGTGCCGGGCGACACCGTACTCCTGACGCGCGGCACCTTCCGCCAGAGCGTCGACGTGAGCACCCCGCGCCTCACCCTGCGCGGCATGGGCCGCCACACAGTGCTCCAGCCGGCGGCCGCGCCGAGCACCACCGCGGGCACCACCGCGGGCACCGGATCGGGCGCAGCGAAGGGCCCGAAGGACTCGACGCCGAAGGGACCGAAGGGAACCAAGGGCCCCGAGGCGACTAAGGGCTCGACGGGAGCCAAGGCCGCGGGCAGCTGTGCCGCGAGCGGCAACGGCATCTGCGTCGTCGGCACGAAGGGCAACAACGTCGGCGACGTCACCATCGCCTCCCTGACCGTGACCGGCTTCACCAAGAACGGCGTCTACGCCACGGACGCCGACGGGCTGACCGTGCGCAAGGTCACCGCGGTGAAGAACGGGGTGTGGGGCATCGCCACGGAGCGCTCCGTCCACGGGGTGTACCGCGACAACACCGCCCGGGACAACGGCGACGCGGGCCTGTTCCTCGCCAACTCCGTGAAGGAGGAACTCGGCGCCACGGACACCGAGGGAACGGTGGTCGAGCACAACCGGCTGGAGGGCAACCGGATCGGCGTCACCGTCCGCCGGCTGCGCAACCTGACCGTCTCCGACAACCACCTCACGGGCAACTGCGCGGCCGTGTTCGTCGTCGGCGACGAGAACAAGCCGAAGGCCGGCTTCGTGACCGTGCGCGAGAACCTCATCGAGCGCAACAACAAATCGTGCCCGAAGACGGCCCGGCTGGACGCCCTCCAGGGCTCGGGCATCGTGCTGACCGGGGCCGAGGACAGCCTGGTCACCCAGAACGTGATCAAGGACAACGTCGGGAAGTCCCCGCTGTCGGGCGGCATCGTCCTGTTCAAGAGCTTCGTGGGCACGACCAGCGACCGCAACCGGATCAGCGGCAACCTGCTGCGGGGCAACTCCCCGGCGGACCTGGTCGTCACGGACACCGGCGGCAAGGGCAACTCCTTCACCGGCAACTCCTGCCGCTCGTCGAAGCCCGCCGGTCTGTGCTGATTCCACCGACCTCCCAGAAGGAAGGCGACACATGACGACCGCACAGTCTGCCCCTCCGCCGTCCATGCGGCTGCGGGAACTCGCGTTCGGGGCGGCCTGTGCCGCCGCCCTGCGCGCGGCCGCCCGGCTGGGCGTCGCCGACGCCCTCGGCGACAGCCCCATGGCTGTGGAGGACATCGCGGCCGCGGTGAAGACCGAACCCCGCCCGCTGCGCCGGCTGATGCGGGCCCTGTCCTGCTACGGCGTCTTCGACGAGCGGGCGGACGGGACGTTCGCGCACACCGACGTCTCCCGGCTGCTGCGCGAGGACGACCCCCACAGCCTGCGCGCCATCACCCTGTGGTGCACCGAGCCGTGGACCTGGGACGCCTGGCCGCTGCTCGACGAGGCGGTACGCACCGGCGACAACGTGGTGGAGGGCCTGTACGGCAAGGAGTTCTTCCCCTACCTCAACGAGGACGCCCCGGAGTCGGCCGACGTCTTCAACCGTGCCATGACGACCTCCAGCGTGCAGTCGGCGCGGGATGTCGCGGAGTTCCTCGACCTGACCGGAGCCGCGTCGGTCGCCGACATCGGCGGCGGCCAGGGGCACGTCGTGGCGAGCCTGCTCGACAAGTACCCCGCGATGCACGGGTCGCTGCTCGACCTTCCCCGGGTGGTGGAGAACGCGGTACCGAGGCTGCGCGCGGGTGGCGACCTCGCCGACCGTGCGCGCGTGGTGCCGGGCGACGTCCGCGCGGCCGTCCCGGTGAAGGCCGACGTCTACGTCATCAAGAACATCCTCGAGTGGGACGACGAGAGCACGGCCCGCACGCTGCGCAACGTCCGCGAGGCGGGCGGCCCCGGGACACGGGTCGTGGTCATCGAGAACCTCGTCGACGACTCGCCCTCCATGCGGTTCAGCACCGGGATGGACCTGCTGCTGCTCCTCAACGTCGGCGGGGCCAAGCACACCACCCGGAGCATGGTGGAGCGGCTGACCGAGGCGGGCCTGGTCATCGACGACATCAGTCCGGTCAACCCGTATCTGCACGCGTTCGACTGCCACGTCCCCGGCTGAGCCGAGCGCGGCCCCCTGCTCCCCCCGCACACCCGTCCCCTCAAGACACCGGTCGGCGGGGGTCAGCCGGCCGGCTCGCGCTCCCAGAGGTAGAAGCGCTGCGCCATGGCGTCCTTCGGGGAACGCCAGGTCTCGGGGTCGTACGCGCTGACGTACGCGGCCAGCCGCTCGCTGACGTCCCGGAACTCCGGATGGCCGGTGATCCTGGCGATGGCGGGCCCGGGGTCGCGCTCGGACTCGATCAGATGCATGTACACGTCGCCGAACTGGAACAGGCTGCGCCGGGTCACACCGACGAGCTGCGGCAGCTCCCCCCGGTCGGACTCCTCGAACACCTTGGCGATGTCGGGGGCCGATCCCGGGGCCATCCGGGCGACGATCAGGGCTTGGTGCATGGGGCTGTCTCCGTCCGGCTCAGTCGGTCAGACCGGGGGTCGCACCGCGCTCGGCGGCGGTCTTCTCGATGCGGTCCCGGATCAGGCCCAGCTGGACCTTGGAGTTGCGGTTGATGTTGTCGGTCATCCACTCGTCGTCGACCGGCGCCTCGGGCTTCATCGCGAAGTCCTGCGTCCACACCATCCGCGTACCGCCGCCCGGCACCTCCTCGTACCGCCAGTGGATGTCCATGTGGGCGAAGGGCCCCGTCTCGACCCGGCGGGCCTTGACGGTGAGCGTGTCGCGGTCCGGCTCGCGCTCCGACACCCAGCTCCATACGGTGCCGTTCTCGTCCGGGTGCATGGTCAGCCGGAACGTCGTTCTGCGTCCCTCCCGGGAGAGGATCTCGACGGAGGCGTACTCGCTGAACAGCCGCGGCCAGTTCTCCAGGTCGTTGGTCACCTCCCAGACCAGGTCCAGCGGCGCCGCGATGGTGATCTCGTTCTGCGTGTGTCCGGTCATCTCACGCTCCTGTCATGAGGGCACTGTTGACGAGGTCGAGGAACTGCCGGGGCGACTTGGAGCGTTCGGCGTCGGGTGGCATCGGGGTGCCGTACCGGTTCTCCAGCTCGCCCACGATGCCCAGCAGGCCCAGCGAGTCGACGCCCAGGCGGTCGAACCCCGCCTCGTCGCGGAGGAGTTCCTCCGGGGCGACGGTGACACCGGCGGACTTCTTCATGAGTTCGGCCAGCTCTTCCACAGTGATGCGGTCGGTCATGCCATTCCCTTCCTCTGCTGCTCCGCGGCGCCTCGCTACGAGGCGTCGTTGGCGCCGTGCCGCAGCACCAGCGCCGAGTTCGACCCCATGAGTCCCCGGCTCAGGACCAGCGCCGTGCGTACCTCGGCGGTACGGGCACGGCCGGTCACGAGATCGAGGTCGTGGCAGACGTCGAAGACGTTGGGGGTGGGTGGGATCACACCGTGCTCCATCGCGAGCACCGCCGCCGCGACGTCCATCAGCGGCGCCGCGCAGTAGCCCCGGCCGATCCCGGTCTTCGGCGCCGTGACGGGCACCCGGGCGCCGCGGGCCCCGAAGACGTCGGCGATCGCCAGCGCCTCGGCGCGGTCCGCCTCCGGTACGCCGAGCGCGTCCGCGAAGACCACGTCGATCTCCTCGGGGGCACAGCCGGCCTCCGCCAGGGCGCCCCGCACGGCCTGGGCGAGCCCTTCCCGGGACTCCTCCCAGCGGGACGCTCCGGTGAAGGTCGCCGCGTGTCCGGCCAGCCGGGCCCGCACGCGCGCACCCCGGGACCGGGCCGCTTCCTCCGCCTCCACCACGACCATGGCGCCGCCCTCGGCGGGCACGAACCCGCAGGCAGCCGACGTGAACGGGCGGTAGGCGCGGCTCGGGTCGTCGACCGTGCTGAGTTCCTCGTAGCCCAGCTGGCAGACCACCGAGTAGGGCGCGATCGGCGCCTCCGTCGCCCCGGCCACGATCACGTCGGTGCCGCGCCGCACGGCCCGTGCCGCGTGGGCGAGGGCGTCCAGGCCGCCGGCCTCGTCGGCGGCGACGACCGAGCAGGGCCCCTTGAAGCCGCGGCGGATGGAGATCTGGCCGGTGCTGGCGGCGTAGAACCAGGCGATGGACTGGTAGGGGCCGACGAACCGGCTGCCCTTGCCCCACAGCCTCTGGAGCTCGCGCTGTCCGAACTCCCCGCCGCCGGAACCGGCCGCGGTGACCACGCCCACGGAGAAAGGGGCGCCGTCGGTCTCGGTCCGGTGCAGCTGGGCGTCGTCCAGCGCGAGGTCGGCCGCGGCCATCGCGAAGTGCGTGAACCGGTCGGTCTGGACGAGGAACCGCTCCTCGATCGCGGCCGACGGGTCGAAGTCGCGCACCTGGCCCGCCACCCGCAGCGGCAGATGTTCACAGCCCTCGCGGGTCACCCGGTCCAGGACGCTGATGCCCTCCCTGGTGGACTTCCAGAAGGTCTCGGTACTGGCTCCGTTGGGCGCGACCACGCCGATTCCCGTGACGGCCGCGCGCCGAGCATGGGGTTCGCTCATCGTGTCTTCTCCCTCGGCCGGTTCATGACCACCGCGGACTGGAATCCGCCGAACCCGCTGCCCACCGAGAGCACGCTGGAGAGCTTGCGCTCGCGGGCCACGCGCGGGACGTAGTCCAGGTCGCACTCGGGGTCGGGGGTCTCGTAGTTCGCGGTGGGCGGTACCACCTGGTTGGCCAGGGCCAGGACGCAGGCGACGAGTTCGATCGCTCCGATCGCGCCGAGGGAGTGACCCACCATCGACTTGATGGAGCTCATCGGGGTGTCGTAGGCGTGCGGGCCCAGGACCCGTTTCACCGCGGCGGTCTCGTGGCGGTCGTTCTGCTTGGTGCCCGACCCGTGCGCGTTGACGTAGTCGATCGCGCCGGCGTCGACCCGGGCGTGGTCGAGGGCGTCCTCGATGGCCCGGGCCATCTCCAGGCCGTCGCTGGTCAGACCCGTCATGTGGTAGGCGTTGCCGAAGGTGGCGTACCCGCCGAGCTCGCAGTACACGTGCGCCCCGCGGGCCCGGGCGTGCTCGAGCTCCTCCAGGACGAGCACCGCCCCGCCCTCGCCCATGACGAACCCGTCACGGTCGGCGTCGAAGGGACGCGAGGCGTGCGCCGGGTCGTCGTTGTTCGGGGAGGTGGCCTTGATCGCGTCGAAGCACGCCATGGTGATCGGGGAGATCGGCGAGTCCGAGGCGCCGGCTATGCATATGTCGGCCCGGCCCTCCTCCACGGTGTGGAAGGCGTATCCGACGGCGTCGAGTCCGGAGGTGCAGCCCGTGGAGACGGTCTGCACCGGGCCGCGCGCCCCGAACCGCTCCGCCACCGTCGAGGCGAGCGTGCTGGGCGTGAACGCGCGGTGCAGGTCCGGGGCCGCTTCCCGGTGATCGACGTCCCAGCGCTGCCCCCCGTGGCTGACCAGGACGTAGTCCTTCTCCAGCCGGGTGGTGCCGCCGACCGCCGTGCCCAGCGAGACGCCGACCCGCCAGGGGTTCTCGGCACCGAGGTCGAGGCCGGCGTCCCGTACCGCCTCGTCGCCCGCGACCAGGGCGAACTGGATGTAGCGGTCGCAGCGTTCCACGTCCCGCGCGTCCAGCCCGTGGGCCGCCGGGTCGAAGTCGCACTCGGCGGCGATCCGCGAACGCAGACCGGCCGGGTCGAAGAACGTGATGGCGCGTGTCGCCGTGCGTCCGGCCGCCAGGAGGCTCCAGAACGCCGGTACGCCTATGCCGCCCGGGGCGACGATGCCTATGCCGGTGACCGCCACTCGTCGCGTCATGACCGGACCTGACCTCGCCCGGCCGCCTCGGCCCCGACCGCCGCGGGCTCGGCTTCCGTCCCCTCGGTGTCGACGTGGCCCAGCGGCGGGCTCGGGGCCAGCGGGCCGAGGTGGAAGACCATCCGGGCCTCCACCTTGCCGACGTTGCGGAAGCGGTGGCGCACGTTGAGCGGGATCAGCAGCCCCTGCTCGGGCTGGAGCGGATGCGGCTCACCGTCCAGGTCCACCTCCAGCTGCCCGCACACGACGTACACGAACTCCTCGGAGTACGGGTGGTAGTGCTCACCGATGCGGTCGCCGGGCTGGATGAGGGCCAGGCCCATGAAACCGCTGGTGGCGCCCACCGTGGCCGGGGTGAGCATGGCGCGCAGGTCGCCGCCCCGCCGGGTGTTGGGCTCGACCTCGCTGAGATCCACGATTCTGTGACGGGAAGTGATCACGACGTTCCTCCGATGGTGTACTGCACCGGCACGGGAGGGGCGGGGCACCGCCCCTCCCACGCGATGACGAATCAGGCGTCGGGCGACCGGCGGTCGGTGACGAGATCCATGCGCGCCAGTTCGAGGAAGCGCGCGAGACGGCGGTCCTTCGGCGCGGACGCGTCCGCGTCGGCGTCGGCGTCGTCCTGGAGCGTCGTCAGTTCGGCCACCTGTCCGGGGTCGGAAAGACCGAGGGCCTGCACGGGGTCGGCGGCCTCGAGCCCGCCGCGCACGTCGATCAGCCGTACAACGACGTCGTCGCGCTGGAAGATCGTGCTGCGCAGGACCGGGCTGCGCGGGTCGTCCGCCGCCGCCTCGTCCTGGCGGGCCAGGAGCTCGGCCAGCTTCATGCCGCGGTCGGGCCGCGCCGGGTAGTGCAGGGCGTACCGCTCGGCCTGCGCGTCCTGCCGCTCCGCCGTCACGTGGTGGACGGCCGGCAGCGCGGCCCGGGTGAAGAAGACCCGCGCGGACTCGGGGTCGTTGAGGTCCCGGTCCTGCTCCAGATGGGGGTTGATGGCCTCCTCGACGGCCCGCACCTCGGGCTGCCGGGAGACGTGGCGCAGCGCGGAGAGCAGGTCGCCCCGCACCTCGATGGCCCGCACCACCCGGTTGCCGTGCATGAACAGCGAGGTGCGGCACAGCCGGGTGGTGTCGTCGACCTTCGGCTCGGGCGAGGCGTAGTCGGCGAGGATCTTGGCGACGATCTCCTCGCTGCCCGGCTTGACGGTGAAGGTGAGCGCGTGCCGGATCACCCCGTCGCCGATCCTGGGCGACGTCTGGAGCCGGCGCTTGCCCTGCTCGGTGCTCTCCGCCGGGCCGCCGGTCTCGCGGACGACGTGGAAGCGCAGCGAGCGGGTGTCGCGTACACAGCTGTGCAGCGGCTCGACCATCGCCACGTGCTCCTCGCTGTTGACCCAGGCGAGGAACGGCGGGGCGCTCTCCCATTCACTGGTGATGAGCCACTGGGAGGGGTTCTCGATCGACTGGCACAGCTGGTCGCTGACGTGTCCGGGGACGGACGCGACCTGGTTGCAGAGCTGCTCGTACGCCTCGAGGAACTGCTGCTGGGCGCCGTCGTAGACGTCGACCAGCAGGACGACTCGGAGCCGGGAACCGTCGAACACGGACTGGGAGACACGTTGCGACGCCTGTCGCGCCCGCGAACCTGCAACACGTTCGGACGTGGTGGTCATCCTGCGCACATCTCCTTCGCGGAGGGGGTGGGTGAACGCCGGCCGCGGTGATGCGACGTCAGCATTCCTCGATCCTGTGCCCGTCCCCGCAAGCGCGCGACTCGGATGAACTACGTGGGTGACTGGCCGCCTGCCGTCAGACGAGATGAGCGAAGACGACCAGGTTGTCCGTGTAGTCCATGACCTGCCGGTCGTAGTTGCCCGCACAGGTGATCAGCCGCACCTGGGCCTGACGGCTGTCGCCGTACACCCGCTCGCTGGGGAAGTCCGCTTTGTGGAAGATCTCGACGCTGTCGACCCGGAAGGACGCCTTCCTGCCGTCGGCCCGCAGGACCTGGAAGCCGTCGCCCTTCGCCAGTGCGCTGAGTCCCGCGAACACGGCGGGGGACGTCTTCGTGTCGACGTGCCCGGCGATGATCGCGGTGCCCGTCTCACCGGGCGAGGCCCCCTTGGCGTGCCAGCCGACGAGGTTGACGTCGCCGGCCGGGGGCGGTTCCAGTCTGCCGTCGGGGCCGATGGCGAGGTCGGTGAAGGGGGCGTCGACCGAGATCTTCGGGATGAGCAGCCGCACGGGCCTGGAGCGCGGCAGGTGCTTGCCGACCGGGCCCCCGGCGTCCGGCTGCCCTGCCGCCGGGTCCGAGGTGGGCTGGGCGCCGGCGCCCGGTGCACTGGCCGCGGGGACCGACCCGGCGGCGGGCGGGGCGGGCGGCGGGCTGGCGGCGCCGGACGTGTCGTTGGCGCCGAACAGGTTCAGCGCCAGGAGCACCGCGGCCGCGGCGCAGATCATCATCAGGCCGGTGCGGGAGTTTCCCTCTTCGAGGGACGCCGGCGCGCGGCCGGTGGGTTTCTCGGGGTCGGAAGGAGAAGGGGCGGAAGAAGGAACTGCCATCGGGGACCACCTCACTCGGGCGCGGCAGCGGAGCGGACGGGGCACGGGGAGCGAGCCGGGCCGCCACGCGGGGGCATGCGTGGCGGCCGCGGCTTCGCTATCGCGTCAGGCATGGGTCAGGCCGCGCCTCCCGCCGTCTTCTTGCGGCGCAGGGCGTACAGGCCGGTGCCGGCGACGGCGAGGAGGCCGAGTCCGGCGGCGGTCGACGTGGGGGTGGCGAGGGCGCCTCCGCCGGTGTGCATGCCGCCGCTGGGCTTGTCGTGCTCCTTGCTCCAGCCGCCGCCGGACTCCTCCTTGCCGCCGCTCCAGGAGTCGTTGCCGTTCTCCCGGGAGCTGTCCGAGCCCTCCGCGGACTTGTCCTTGTAGGTCTCGGGGTCGAAGCGGGGGTCCTTGGCGGCGCCGCGGTCGGTGCTGTCGCCGGTCAGGGCCAGTGCGCCGCCGCCGGTGTGGATGCCACCGTGCGGGGAGTCGTGCTCCTTGCCGTGCTCCTTGCCGTGCTCTTCTTTGCCGTGCTCTTCCTTGCCCGAGGAGGAGTCCTCCTCCTTGCCGTAGGAGGAGTCCTCCTCCGTGCCGTGCTCCGAGCTGTACGAGGAGGTGTCCTCCTTGGTGTAGGACGAGTCGTCGTGGTCCGTGTCACCGCCGACCGCGTAGGCGCCCGGGGCGCCGATGGCGAGGGCGGCCGAAGCCGCCGCGGTGGCCAGGATCAAGCGAGCAGAACGCATCTGATGGTCCTTCCGTCACGACCGGGCAGCCGACACCTCGTCAGCTCGCGAGACCCGGACGGCACGTGATCCACCGTCAGCCGGGTGGCGGCGCAGCACCACCCGGGGCGTTCACACGGGTGAAGCCCATCGGGTCAGGAGACGGACAGACCGGTCTTCAGGACCCGGCGCAGCACCGCCTCGGCATCCGCCTGCGGACCCTGCGACCGCCAGGCGACGAACCCGTCGGGGCGGACGAGTACGGCGCCCCCGCGCGCCGTGCCGTGGCGCTCCGCCCAGTCGACGTCGCCCTCCGGCACCAGGTCGGCCCCGGCTCCGGCGCCCACCCGGTAGGAGAGGAGCGGGAGGGCCAGTTCCCCGGCGAGGCGGGTGGCCGCCTCGTGCCATCCGCCCGGCTCGGCGGCGTCGCTGAGCAGGACGAGGGACCGCTCGTACAGGTCGAGGGTGGAGAGCCGGCGGTCCCCGTGCCGGACCCACAGGTGGGGCGCCCTGCTGCCGGGTCCGCCGGTCAGGTCGAGGCCATCGGGCACGACCGGGACCTCGGGATCGGCGCCGACGACGGCCCCCTGCGGGTAGCGGTAGCCGAGGGCCACGTTGAGGATGCCGCGCTGGGGCCCGCCCCCGCCCGCGGTGGGCGGGGCCGCGAAACCGGGGTGGCTGTGCTCGGCCGACCGGGCGGCGGCCCGCGCGCTGGTGGCCTCGGCGACGGGGCGACGCTCGGCGTCGTAGGTGTCCAGCAGCTCCTCCCCCGCCCAGCCGTCGAGGACCGCGGCCAGCTTCCAGGCGAGGTTGTGCGCGTCCTGGATACCGGTGTTGGAACCGAAGGCCCCGGTGGGGGACATCTCGTGGGCCGAGTCGCCGGCCAGGAACACACGTCCCGACCGGTAGCTGCGGGCGACCCGCTGGGCCGCGTGCCAGGGCGCCTTGCCGGTGATCTCCACGTCGAGACCGGCGACGCCGACCGCCCGACGGATGTGCTCGGCACACCGCTCGTCGGTGAACTCCTCCAGGGTTTCCCCGTGTTCGGGGTGCCAGGGGGCGTGGAAGACCCAGTTCTCGCGGTTGTCGACCGGCAGCAGGGCGCCGTCGGCTTCCGGATCGGTCAGGTAGCAGACGATGAACTGGCGGTCGCCCACGATTTCGGCGAGCCCGCGGGAGCGGAAGGTCAGACTGACGTTGTGGAACAGGTCGCCGGGTCCGCTCTGGCCGATGCCGAGCTGCTCGCGGACGGGGCTGCGGGGGCCGTCGGCGGCGACGAGGTAGTCGGCGCGGATGGTGGTGTGCTCCCCCGTCTCACGGCTCTTGACCACCGCGGTGACGCCGGTGTCGTCGCTGTCGAACGACATCATCTCGGTGTGGAAGCGCAGGTCGCCGCCGTGTTCGCGGGCGTGGTCGAGGAGGACGGGCTCGAGGTCGTTCTGGCTGCACAGGCACCAGGAACTGGGGCTGAAGCGGGCGAGCCCGCCGCCCGAGTCGATGGCCCGGAACAGCCACTCGCCCGCGTCGCCGACCAGGGTGGGCGTCTGGAGGATGCCGTGGTTGCCGGCCAGGGTGGCCGCGGCCTTCTGGATCGCCGGCTCGACGCCCGCCACCCGGAACAGCTCCATCGTGCGGACGTTGTTCCCGCGGCCCTTCGGGTGGAGGGAGGTGCCCGCGTGGCGCTCCACCAGCACGTGGGGCACGCCCAGCCGTCCCAGGAACAACGAGGTCGCCAGGCCGACCAGGGAGCCGCCGACGATGAGAACCGGGACCCTGAGGGTGTGGGGGCCGCTCTCTTCGGCACGTTCTTTCGTCACTCTCGCCTCCAGCGCGTCGATTCCGCCGACCCGGCCGGATACGGCGGAGATCCTCATGCATGCCCCGCGGAGGTGACGGCGGCTCAGGCTTCACCCGCCTGCGTCGCGGTGCCGGCGGGCCGTCCCGGGCCCGTGACGGCCGGACGGAAACGTGGAAACCCTGAGCACGGGCCGTGGCTCGGCTAGATTCGGTGTCCTGTACAGGGCGAACTGACTTACGACGAACATCACTTCGGGAGCTACGTGTCCGACCACCTGCCGCCCCCACCGCACTCCGAGGGCCCCGCGGACTCCGCGTCGGACGAGGCCGCCGCGCTCCGGCGGACCGGGGCCGCACCTCTGCGGGTCGGCGACCCGGCCCGGGTCGGCCCCTTCGTGCCGGTGGCGCTGCTCGGCAGCGGCGGGATGGGACGGGTCTATCTGGCCCGCGCCGCCGACAACGGTCCGGGTCTGTTCGCGGTGAAGGTCATCCGGCCGGAGTACGCGGAGGACGTCCGCTTCCAGCGCCGGTTCGTGCACGAGGCCCACGTGCACGCCCGGCTCGGGCCGCCGCACGCGCCGAGATTACGCGGCACCGGCTGGGACGACCAACTGCTGTGGATGGCCACCGAGTACATACCGGGGCTGGACCTGGCCGACGTGGTGCGCGAGGACGGCGCCCTGCCGCCGGCCACCGTGTGGCAGCTGGTGACGGAGCTGGGGCGGGCGCTCACCGCCCTCGCCGCCGCGGAGATCGTGCACCGGGACCTCAAGCCGTCCAACGTGCTGCTGTCGCTCCGGGGCGCTCATGTGATCGACTTCGGCATCTCGAAGGCCGCGGACGCCAGCGCGATCACCGGCACCGGCAACCGGGTCGGCACCCCGGCCTACATGTCACCGGAGTACCTGAGGACGGGTCACTGCGACACGGCCTCCGATGTGTTCTCACTGGCCGGCACCCTGCTCTACGCGGCGACCGGCCGGGCCCCGTTCGGCGACGGCACCGGTGTCGACGTGATGCACCGGGTGGCGTTCGAGGAGCCCAACCCGGAGGTGACCGGCGTGGTGGCGGCGGCCGACCCCGAGCTGGGGGCGCTGCTGACGGCCTGTCTGGCCAAGGAGCCCGAGCGGCGCCCCACCCCCGGTGAACTCATCGACGCCGCCGGGCCGCGGGCCGGGTCGTCCGGCTGGCCCGAGCCACTGCACGGCAGGGTGCTGGCCCGTCAGCGGGCGTACGAGACGCTGTATCGCCTCCCCGTCGAACGGGCGGTCCGGCTGCGCCCCTCGGACAACCGGGTGAAGCCGGTGCCGGCGGCCCCTCCCGGGGCGGGTCCCGGGCAGGCGGCCCCGGCGCCAGCCGCAGCGGTGGCCGCGTCCTTGGGCGCCTCCCCCGGCGCCGACGCGGCCTCGCCCACGCCCCCGCGTCCGACGGCCGCCCTGCCCGGGGCGCACCGCAAGCGGCTGCTGGCCGTCGCCGCCGGTGCCGCCCTGTGCGCGGTCGCCGCGGGCTTCTTCGTCTTCTCACGCCCGGACGGCTCGGTGGCCGGCGCCTCGCCCCGGCCGGAGGCCGTCACGCCGACGGCCCGGTCCGGGCGGAGCATGCCGCCGGCCACGCCCGGCGCCTGGGACAAGGCCTCCGCCGCGGGCTCGGCCGGCGGACGCGCCGAGGTCAGCGGCGACGAGAGCGCCCCGCCGCCCGGCACCGCCGTGCCCGCTTCCGCCTCCGCCGGGCGGCCGGAGGCCACGGCCTCCGCCGTCGTCGGCTCCCCACCCTCCGACACACCGAGCCCGTCCGCCGACACCGCACCGTCCGAGCCGGCCGCCCCGGCCTGGATCACCGACTGCACGTACTACGCCGGCAAGGCCCGCACCGCCCTGGGAGACACCGGCAAGCGGGTGCGGCAGGCGCAGTGCATGCTCGTCGAACGCGGTTACGCCGTGGGCGGTTCGGGTGTGAACGGCGACTTCGACGCCGACACGGAGACGGCGGTCAGCAGTTTCCAGACGGACCGCGGACTGGCGGTCAACGGCGTCGTCAACAAGGCGACCTGGGCCGCCCTGCGCGACACCGTCTGACACCCCGGTCCGGGGACACCGGGATCGTGGGACACCCCGGTCGGGGGACACCAGGATCGTGGGACACCCCGGTCGGGGGCGCGCCGTGGCCCCGAGCGGGGTGCGCAGTGTGCCGTCGGCCGGGGTGACCGCGAGGAAAGCGGCCCGCACGGAGGCGGGGACCGGCCGCGCCGTGCGGCGGGACCGGTCGCCGCCCGCCTGCGGGTGCTCGGAGGCGGTCCGGCTCGGGAGGGCTGTCAGCGGCCGAGGTAGAAGCGGACGGTCGTGCCCTCGGCGGAGGTGTGCTGGCGGACCAGGTCGGCCACGTAGTGGACCAGCATCAGCCCGCGGCCGCCGATCTGTCCGCGCGCGGGCGGCCTGCGGCCGGCCAGCGGATCGGACAGCCGGCCCGCATCCCGGACCTCGCACACGACCTGTCCCGCCACCGCCCAGACGGCGAGCGTCCCCAGCCCGGCGCCGTGCACCACGCTGTTGGTCGTCAGTTCCGCCACCGCCAGCTCGACGTCGTTCAGCCGCTGCCCCGCGAGGCCCAGCCGCCGGGCTTCCTCGACAGCGAAGGCGCGCACCGCGTACAGCTCGTCGGCGCCGAAGGAGAAGACGGCCGCGTCCGGTGCGGGCACCAGCTCCTCGTTGTAGCGGGCGACGACGGAACGCCAGTCGTAGGCGTCGCTGACCAGCTCCTCGTCACGGGCCACGACGGTCGGGTGGGTGATCCTCGCGTCGGCCAGGACCTCCTCGTCCAGACGGGCCTCGTCGTACGGGCACAGGATGGTCACCGCCCGGCCCTCGAAGGCGGCGTTGATCAACGCCTCGTGCTGCGCGCAGGCGGGGTACTCGACCGCGCTGCGGCCGGCCCAGACCGGCTCGCCGATGATCCGCACCCGCCCTCCCTCATGGGCGTCGGCGAACGCGCGCAGCACCCCGGGGATGATCCGGCCCGGGTTGCGGCCCTCCACGGTCATGTCCAGCAGCCGAACCGTCCCGGCGTCCGGGCCCAGGCCGGCCCTGATGAGCTCCAGGTTGGGCCCGGGCACCGCCACCGCGACAGGCTCGCCGAGGTCCAGGCCCTCCTGCACGAAGGACACCGTACGGGCCACGTACTCCTGTTCGGTGCGGTAGAACAGCGCGGGGTGCTGGAACGCCTCGTGGGTCGCCACCGTGGCCGTCACGGCGCCACCTCGATCCTGCCGAGGCCCGGCCAGAACAGGCCCAGCACGCGCGGCACCTGAGGCGGCGGGTGTTCGACCACCACCCGTCCCCCGGGCAGGCTGAGCGCCGTGACGGCGAGCGCCGCCACCCCTGCCACGTCGACGAACCCCACCTCGGACAGTTCCACGTAGGAGACGTCGGAGTGCTGCCGCGCCAGGCCCGCCAGGGCCGCTTCCCACGGCGAACGAGTGACCTCGCTGATCTCGCCCCGGGCACGAATGCCGGGCCTTCCGGACAACGGGCCCACCTCCAGCACAGCCACGCCGTGCACCAGCGCGGATCCTTCGACTCCGTGCGAGGCGTCCACCACCCGTGGCCTCCTTCGATCCCTGCCGGTCACCCGCCGCCGCACCAGGCGGGAGGTCCACGGGCAGCCTTCTGCCCACGGGGAGCAGCCTAACGCGGCCTCCGGGGCCGTCGGCGGCCGCTCCGACGCGAGGCGGTCCGCGAAGGACGCAGCCCTGCCGGCCGCGCCGTCCGCACGACGCCGTCCGCGGCCCGGCGGCCGGTGGATCGACCGGGCGGGACGTAGCCTGACACGCGCAGCGTGGCGATCCGGACGGCGGCCGAACCCTTGGTGACGTGATGTGTTGGAGTGCGACGGCCGACCTGGTGGCGGGCGCCGGTGTGGCGGCGGTCGGGGTCGCCTGTGTGACGCGGGTGCGCAGCGGCCGGGATCTTCCCCTCGCCGCCCTGCCGCTGCTGCTCGGGTTTCATCAGATCGTGGAGGCGGCCGTCTGGCACTCGGGCAGGGGTCGCGGGCCCGCGACCGTCCTGTGGGCCGTGATCGCGCTGCCGCTGCTGGCCGTGTGGGTGCCGGCCGGGGTATGGTGCGCGGCTCCGCCGGCCGCCCGGCGCAGACTGACGCTCCTTCTCGCGATCGGCGTCGTGGCCGCGGTGGCGTCGGCGTCCGCGATCGCCTCCGGGCCGGTGACCGCGGAGATCCGCGGCCGCACGGTCGGGTACGCGGTGGACCTACCGCACCCGGCCGTGCTCGTCGCGGGCTACCTCCTGGCCACGGTCGGCTCCCTGCTGCTCTCCGGCGACCGCCGGCTGCTGGTGCTGGGGGTGGTGACCGGGGCGGGCGCGTCGGCCTGCTTCGCGCTGTGGCGGCTGGAGTTCGTCTCGACCTGGTGCGCCTTCGCCGCGGTGAGCTCGGTGCTGCTGCTCGACTGGGTACGCAGGCGCCCGGACCCGGCGCGGTTGCCGCCGGGCCGGTCGCGGAGCTCCGGCCCCGCTCGGTGAGACCGGGCTGCGGTGTGGTCAGCGCGTCCAGTAGGCGATGTTGCGGAACCGGGCCTCGGCACGGCCGGAACCGTGGTTGTAGACGCCGTTCTTGAAGTACCGCGTGGCGGGGCCCCGGTCGGCTACCGTCAGGACGAGGGAGTCGTCGAAGTAGACCTTGACTGTTCCGGTACCGCTGGTCGCGGCGTGGGCGATCTTCACGTTGAACCAGGTGTCGAAGGCGTTCGTCCTGAGCACGGTGCCGTCGTAGCGCCGCACGGTGCCGCCGCCCGTGTCGTAGACGTTGAGCATGATGTCGGTGGCCGGGGTGCCCGAGGGGTGGACGCCGCGCAGGATCTGGACGAAGGACGCGCCGTCGGTGCCGGACGGGAGGTAGACGTCGGCGTCCCACATGCGCTCGCCCGTCCTGTAGTCCACCTTCCAGCGCATCTCGGTGCGCGGGTCGGTCGAACTGCCTTCCTCGAACGGCTCGTCGGTGTCGTACACCCACATGCGGTGGACACCGCCGCTGTAGGCGTGCCGGTCGGCGAGGTCGAGGTTCCAGGGTTTCTGCCAGCTGTACGAGAACGAGGTCTGCGTCCAGCCGTCGGTCGGATCGGCGGCCGACGTTGCGGTCGCGGCGCCGGCGAGCGGGGCGGGCGGCAGGGTGAGGGCGGCGCCGCCGGCCAGCAGGCCGGCCCCGGCCCGTAAGACGGATCTCCTGTTCATCACGCGTTTCCTTCCGGTGGCGGATGGAGTCGGTCAGTCAGGAACCTGCCAGCAGGCAAGCGCAATACATCGGAGGAGTCAAGGACTCCGGAGCATTGACAGGCTCAACGGGCCTGCCTAAGTTCCGAATACACCCGATGTATCGACGACCCGTCAGGTTCCTGGAGGACGATGATGACCTCGCAGCCGGGGAAGCGCTCCCCCCTGCCCCGCAGAGCCGTGATCGGCACCGCGCTGGGCGGTGCGGCTGTCGCGGCCCTGCCCGCAACGGCCCACGCGGACGAGTTCTTACCGGCGGTGCGGTCCGCCGGCGCCGGTGCGGCGGCAGCAGGCAAGAGCCCGTGGAAACTCCGCTCCGCCGTGGCCACCGACAGCGCGTGGTCCGCGTTCCTGCGCGGCCAGGACCTGTTGTGGAGGACGCTGCCCACCCGCTGGTACGAGGGTCCGTTCCTCGGTGACGGACTGCTCGGCAGCATGATCTACCAGGAGCCGGACGCAAACCGCATCCGCTTCACCGTCCAGCACGGCCGGGTGCAGGACCACCGGCCCGAGTTCGGCAGCGGCTGGGGCACCTGCCGCCTGCCCGTCGGACACCTCACTCTCGATCCCGTCGGCACCATCACCGCCGTCGACTGGCGACTGAGCCTGTGGAACGCCGAGCTCACGGGAACCGTCACCACGACCGCCGGGAAACTCACGCTCTCCGCCCTCATCCACGACGAGGTACTGGCCACCCGGGTGACGGCGAGCGGCGGCGAGAAGGTCACCTGGACCTTCCATCCCGAGGAGGCCCTCAGCCCCCGCCGGATCCAGGAGGAGCCGCCCGCCGGCTACACGGCCAACCCGGCCTGGACCACCAAGACCGCCGCCGACGGCACGGAGCAGGTGCTCCAGCCGCTGACCGGCGGCGGCCTGACCGCCACCGCGTACCGCCGCGCCGGCAGCGAGCTGCTCCTGAGCGTCGGGCACAGCTTCCCCTCCGGCACCGCCGCCGAGACCGACTCGCTGCGCAACCTGCGGCGCGCGTCCTCGTACGGGACCCTCAGACGGCGGCACACCGACTGGTGGCACGCGTTCTACCCCAAGAGCTTCGTGTCGTTCCCCGACCAGCGGTTGCAGAGCTTCCACTGGATCCAGCTCTACAAGGTCGCCTCCGCCAGCCGCTCGGGCGGCCCGGTCATGGCCACGTCGGGGCCCTGGCTGGAGCCCACGCCCTGGCCGGCGGTGTGGTGGAACCTCAACGTCCAGCTGGAGTACTGGCTCATCCATGGCTTCAACCACCCCGAACTGGACTCGCTCGCCACGACGCTGCGCCAGAGCCAGGAACAGCTGACCGCCAACGTGCCCGCCGCCTACCGCTCGGACAGCGCCGGCGTCGGCCGCAGCTCCGACATGTTCGCCAACCGGACCGTGGGACGGCCCGGCACCGGCGCGGAGACCGGCGACCTCACCTGGGCGCTGCACAACGTGTGGCTGTCCTACCGGCACTCCATGGACAAGGCCCTGCTGCGCGACACGGTCTACCCGGTGCTGCGTCGGGCGATCAACTACTACCTGCACTTCCTCACGCCGGGCAGCGACGGCAAGCTCCATCTGCCGAGCACGCTCTCACCCGAGTACCCCGTCGTGCCGCCGCAGGACACCAACTACGACCTGGCGCTCATCCGCTGGGGCTGCCGAACGCTCATCGACTCCGCCGACCTGCTCGGGATCGACGACGAACTGGCGCCGCGGTGGCGGGAGGTGCTCGCCAAGCTCACGCCGTACCCGGTCGACGCCAACGGCTTCATGATCGGCGCGGACACCCCGTACGCCCAGTCCCACCGGCACTATTCACACCTGCTGATGGTGTATCCGCTGTACCTCGTCAACTGGGACCAGCCCGAGAGCCGCGACCTGATCACCAGGTCCCTCGTGCACTGGCACTCGCTGACCGGCGCCCACCGGGGCTACAGCTACACCGGGGCCGCCTCCATGTACGCGATGGCCGGCGACGGCGACACCGCGATCTCGTATCTGCGGAAGTTCTTCGACCCCACCACCCGCTTCCCCTGCCGGCCCAACACGCACTACACCGAGGCCGGTCCGGTCATCGAGACGCCGCTGTCCGCCTCGCAGTCCCTGCACGACATGTTCTGCCAGAGCTGGAACGGCGTGATCCGGGTCTTCCCGGCCGTCCCGGCCGCCTGGGCGGACGTCACCCTGCACGACTTCCGCGCCCAGGGCGCGTTCCTGGTCAGCGCCGTCCGCAAGGCGGGGGCGACCCGGTTCATCCGGATCAGGAGCCTGGCGGGCGAGCCGCTCCAGGTGCGCCACGGTCTCAGCGGCCGGCTCACCGTGCTCCTCGACGACGGCAGCCCGGCCCGCACCCACGACCTCGGCGGCGGTGTGCTCTCCATCGACCTGCCCAAGGGCCGCGAGGTGCTGATCCACTCCGGCTCCCGCCCCGACCTCGTCATCGCGCCGGTCGCCGTCAGCGAACCGGGCGCGGCCTGGGGCCTGCCGTAACCACCGCCCGCCCGGACCAACAGGAAAGACTCACATGGCTGTTCCGATCAGAACCGCGGTCGCCACGCTCTGCGCCGGGCTGGTGGCCACACTCCTCACGACCGTCCCCGCGCGGGCCGGGCAGGACACGGTCTCCCGCGACCATGTCTGGGCCGTCTCGGCGGCTCCCCACGCGCCCCGTGCGCGGATAGCCCTGGACGACACCACCGGCTCGCTGAGCCTCGCGGTGTCCCGCGACGGCCGTACGGTCGTCGAGCCGTCGCCCGTCGGCATCGTCACCGAACAGGCCGACTTCTCCAAGGACCTGCGCTTCCTGCGCCGCAAGGACCGGCTGGTCGACGAGCGGTACCGGACGAAGTCCGGCAAACGGCTGGACCGCCGGGTCCGTATGAACGAGACCCGGCTGTCGTTCGCCACCACCGCCGGCGCCCGGCTCGACCTCGTGGTCCGCGCCTCCGCCGACGGCGTCGCCTACCGGTACGTCCTGCCCGCCGCGTACGGCGACGTGCTCGGCGAGACCTCCGCGTTCAACCTGCCGGCGGACGCGGGCGCCTGGCTCAGCACCTACCGGGTCGACAACGAGGGCCAGTTCGCACCGTACACGGCGGCCACCGCGCCCACCAACGCCTACTCCCCGCAAGCGCTGTTCTCCACCCCCGGCGGCTACATCCTGCTGGCCGAGTCCGACCTCACCGGCAGCTACTCGGGGGCCAGGCTCGCCCACACGCAGGGCAGCGGCGCCTACCGCGTCCAACTCGCCGACGAACAGGTCGAGGCCGACGGTCCGCTCGCCACCTCCTGGCGGGCGATGGTGACCGGCGACCTCGCCACCGTCACCCGGTCCACCTTCACCGACGACCTCGCCCCCGCCTCCAAGGTCGCCGACCCGCGGTGGATCCGGCCCGGCACCGTGCTGTGGACCTGGCTCGCCGGCGGCCGTGCGGCGGGACAGAGCCTCGCGGCGCAGAAGGCCTACGTGGACTACGCCGCCGAACGGAACTGGCCCTACGAGGCCGTCGACTCGGGCTGGTACTTCAAGAAGGACGAGTGGGACGTCACCGACCCCGACTGGCAGACGAACAGCTGGATGCCGGAACTCGTCGAGTACGCGCGGGCCAAGGGCGTCGGGATCATCGTCTGGATCCACCAGCGCGACCTGGACACCCCCGAGGAACGAGCGCAGTGGCTGCCCGCCCTGGAGCGGTGGGGCGTCAAGGGCGTCAAGATCGACTTCATGAACTCCGAGGCACAGTCGATGCTCCGGTGGTACGACGCCATCCTCCCGGAGACCGCCGCCCACCACCTCCTGGTCGACTTCCACGGTTCGACGATCCCCAAGGGCATCCAGCGCACCTGGCCGCAGGTGATGACCCTGGAGGGCGTCGGCGGCGAGGAGAAGCGGACGAACACCGCCGCGCACCTCACCACCCTGCCCTTCACCCGCAACGTCATCGGCTCCATGGACTTCACTCCTGGCGCCTTCCAGCGCGTCGGTCTGCGGCCCAACTCCGACGCGGCCGAGGTCGGGTTGAGCGTCGCCTACGAGTCGGGGCTCCAGATGTTCGCCGGCACCCCCGAGTCGTACGACGTACGGCCGCTTGCCCGGGCCTACTTCGACCAGGTGCCGGCGGCCTGGGACGACACCCGTCTGCTGGCCGGACAGCCCGGGCAGGAGGCGGTGCTCGCCCGCCGCAGCGGTGACCGCTGGTTCATCGGCGGGGTGTACGCGGGTGCGGCCCGCACGGCCGAGGTGCCGCTGTCCGTCGGTCCGGGGCGGTGGCTGGTCGAGACGATCGGGGACGGCGCCGACGGCCTCGTCCAGGACCGGCGGGTGCTGCGCGGCGGGGACACGCTCACCGTCGACGTGGTCGCAGGCGGCGGTTTCGCGGCCCTCGCCTGCCCCTGGCGGCCGGGCGTCACCACCTGCCACCGCTGAGCACTCCGCGCTCACCGGGCGGACAGGGGCGGCGCGGCGCGCGTGCGGGGACGGCTTCCCCGTACGCGCGCCGCGCCGGGGGTGCAGCCTCCCGGGCGGGGACCTGACCGTCGCGTCGGTCCCCGTCCGGGCGTGCGGCGGCCGGCGGGGACCGAAGGGGGCGCTGCCGGGGGGCCGTTGCCCGGGCCCCCGTCCTCAGGTGACGGGCAGTCCGTAGGCCCGGTCGAAGTGCTGGGCCACCAGGTGTCCGGCTCCGTCGCAGGAGAGCTGCCAGTCGTTGACGCCGGTCTCGCGGCCGTCGGTGAAGTTCCACAGCAGACGGCCGGAGGCGGTGTCGATCGCGTAGAAGCCGTTCTTGTTCTCGAAGGCCGGAACATGGACGGAGTGCGCCCCCACCGCGATCGGGTGGTCGACGTTGAGGCGGGGGGTCTCGCAGAACCAACGCCGGTCGCCGGTCGCCGCGTTGAAGGCGTGGACGCCGTAGGGATCGGTGCCCGTGGCGTAGACCGTGTTGCCGGCCGCCCCGAGGGAGGCGAACATGCCGCGTTCCGCCTTCGCCTTCCAGCGGAGCTTCCCGGTGGCGAGGTCCAGGGCGATGAACTCGGAGCCGATGGCGAAGACCGTCCCGCCGAGCACCGCGAGCCCAGGCCGCAGGTCGTAGCCCACCGGGTGCCGCCAGCGCAGGCCGCCGCCGTCGCGGGTGCCGCGGACCGTGACGTTGCGCAGTCCGTCGGCGTAGACGAAGGAGTCGGACGTGATGACGGGCTGGAGGGGAATGCCGACGTCCTCGGGGTCGATCGGTATGACGACGGCCCGGCGGGCCCTGAGGTCGACGGCGAAGACCGCGCTGGTGGAGGTCGCGACGCCCTGCTCCTCGGACCGGCGTTCCAGCTTGGCGCCGAGGACCGAGACGACGTAGCCGTCGTACATGCCGAAGATCTGGTCGAACTGGAAGTCCTGGCCGAAGTCCAGGGTGAACTTCTCGGTGCCGGCGGCCGGGTCGACGCCGATCAGGGTCGCACCGGTGCCGAGCGCGACCGCGGCGCCGTCGGCCAGCAGGACCGGGCTGGGCGAGAGACTGATGCCCTGGTAGAGCCATCTGGGCCGGGAGCCGTTCGCCAGGTCGAGGCAGATCATGTTGCCGGGGCGGGTCTTCATCAGGGCCGTGCCGTCGTTGAAGACGGCCGGCGCCTGGAGCAACGGGCTGCCGCGGTAGACCCAGGTCGGCTCGGGGGCCGGACCGAGCCGAGGCGTCTGCCGGCCGCCGGTTCTCCCTCTGACGACCAGGGCCGTGCCCCCCGCCAGGGCCGCGCCCGCGGTCACGGCGAGAAGAGTGCGCCGACCGACGACGGACCGTCCGGGGGCACGCCGGTGCGCGGGGGTGGCGGAACGTTCCACCACCGGTTCCGCCGTGGGCGTCGGCACCTCTGGGGACAACCGCTCCGGCGGCTCGGCGGTGGGCGGCACGCCGCCGGCGGCTCCACCGGCCGCGCGGTCGCCGGCGCCGCCGTCGGGCAGGACGCGATCCTGGTCCGCCCCGTCGCCTCCGCCGCCGGTGGTGTCCTCCCCGGAGGGCCCTGCCGGCGGCCGTGCCGGTCCGCGGCGGCCGGACGCGGTGGACGCATCGGCGCCGGGTGCGTCGGCTGCGGGCCGTACGGCGGTCAGGGTCCGCGCGAGGCGGTCGAGGTCCGCGGCGGCAGCCCGGCGGTCGTCGACCATGGCGGCCACCCGGGCGGGCAGCCAGCCCTCCGTCAGCACCAGTTCGGCACCGCCTGGCGCGCAGGCCGCGGAGAGGCGGTCGGGGCTGACACGAAGGACCGGGTCCTTGGCGTGACAGAGGCTGATGATCTTGTCCAACGGCTCGGGCACCAGCGTGAGATCGGCCGCGCCGTGGACCACCTGGTAGAGCAGGGCGGCCGCCGCGGCCCCGCTGAACGGCGCGTGTCCGGACGCGGCGAAGGCGAGCACCGAGCCCAGGCAGAAGACGTCCCCCTCCGGTCCCACCGGATCACCGGTGGCCTGTTCGGGGCAGACGTAGTCGAGGGAGCCGAACAGACCGCCCGAACCGGTGAGTTGATAGCCGTCCCGGGCCCGGACGATGCCGAAGTCGATGACGCGCGGACCGTCCGCGGCCAGCAGTACGTTGGACGGTTTGAGGTCGCGGTGCACCAGCCCTTCGGCGTGTACGGCGATCAGCGCCTCGGCGATGCCCGCGCCCAGCGCGAGGACCGTCTCCACCGGCAGCGGCCCGTGCGCGGCGACCGCCTCGGCCAGGGTGGGGCCGGGTACGTAGGCGGTGGCGAGCCAGGGCGTCTCGTCGTCGGGCGCCGCGTCCACCACGGGGGCCGTGTACACACCGCCGACCGCCGCCGCGGCGGCCACCTCGCGCCTGAAGCGGATCCGGAAGTTCTTGTCCTCGGCCATCTCGGGACGGATGACCTTGAGCGCGACGGTACGGCCGGCCGACGACGTGGCCAGATAGACGCGGCCCATGCCGCCTGCTCCGAGGCGGGCCACCGGACGGTAGGGCCCTAGCTGCTCGGGATCTTCTGGGTGCAGTGGCTGCATGCCCTCGGCCGCCTGTTCTCGGTGGTACGGGCGGGAGTCCCGCCCACGCCGCGGGGGAAGGCCCTGTGGGGGGTCTGGCAGCAGACTAGAGGCTGGAACGGCGGACGAGAGTGCTTGTCGGCAACCGTTTTCGCTGTCCCGGACCTGAGCGTTCCGTCCAGCCCGTGCCTCGGGAACGCGATATGACGACCCGTCAGAGATCGGGTGACACGTGCCCGTCCTGCGGGAACAGTGCGACAGAAGCAACAGCCGGGACATAAGTGCAGAATGAAATCACCAACCCGGCCGGAGACCTCCGATGTGCCGAAGGTCACCCCGCGTTCTCATCGCCCCCGCCCGCCTCCGCTCCCGCTCAGCGGCCCGTCTCGCACGTGACCTCGTCCCGCGGGGTGTAGTGGGTGCGGAACGGCTCCCGCCGCACTTCCCTGCCGTCGTCGTAGAAGACCCGGTCGACAGTGACGTCGAAGCCCTCGAGCGGGGTCTGCGGCACGCACTTCTCGTCCGTGCTCACCTTCCGCCGCGGCTGTGTCACCTTGGTGCGGGGCCCGGTGACGGACCTGACCTCGTCGTACTTTCTGGTACCGATGAAGTTGACGGTCACCGAGGTGTCGGTGGCCTCGGCCTGTATGTACAGGGCGTGACCCGAGTCGTTGGCGAACCTCAGGTCGAGGCTGCCCCAGGCGACCGTGGCCTCACGGCCCTCCGGGTAACGCTCGATGTAGAAGGAATGGGCGCCGTGCTCCAGGGGTTCGACGCCGGCGAAGAACATCGCGTTGAACATCGTCGTGGCCACGGTGGAGACACCGCCGCCGGGCGCCTTGGTGAACTCTCCGCCGAGGATCATGATGCCCTCGCCGAAACCGTTGGCCTCGGTGCGCCGCCCCACGGTCCGGTTGAAGCTCCAGGTCTCACCGGGCCTCACGACGGAGCCGTCGATGAGCCGCGCGGCCCGCCCGATGTTCTGTGTGCGGTAGGCGGCCCGCTCGAAGTGGACGGTGAAGGAGGACATCTTCTCCCTCAGCCCCAGCCGGGCGGCGCTGTCGCGGGTCACCTCCGGCCGGGTCGGCCGGGCGGCCACCTCCCCGGTGCGGGCACCGCCCGACCGCGTCAGCAGCGGCAGCACCGCCTTGCCCAGCGCCTTGTCGGTGACCTGCACGCCGGTCCGGGCGTCGCGGGCCACCACGACCCGGTCGCCGTCCAGCCGCAGCACCGCGTTCTCGGGGGCGGTCGTGACGCCGGCCAGCGGGCGGGCCACCGAGGGGCCGGCGCGCAGCCCCTTGGCGTCCAGCTTCGGGACCAGCCTCCCGGCGGCGTCCGGCCGCATCGTCAGGTGCTCGCCCAGGACGGCCTGGCCGATGGTGAACCGCTTGCCTCCCGCGGTGAGCGTCACGGGCGCCGACATGGCCGGCCGCGCGAAGTCGCGCACCGCCCGCCGCACCTCGTCCGCCGTCACCTTCGGCCGCGTCTCGCGGTCGGGCAGGTCCGTGACCCCGGCCGTGCCGCCGTGCAGGAAGGCGGTCCGCAGCGTCCCGACGGCGGCATCCACGTCCAGTGCGTGACCACTGCGGGGGGCGACCTGCCGGACCCGGCCGCCGGCGAAGCCGACGGCGCCTTCGCGGACCGTCCGGTCGAGCGTCCCCGCCAGCTTCGCCAGAGCGGCGCGGGCCCTGGTCTCGTCCAGACGGACGACCGGCTCCTGCTCGCCCCCCGAGCGGAAGAACCCACGGAAGACGCCCACCGGATCGGAGCCGTTGCGCGTCGCCCGGTCGACCGTCCGCTCGGCGTCGAAGGCGAGTCCGGCCCGGCGCGGGTCGAGGCGCGCGGTGCGGTCCCCGACCCGCACGGTCAGCTCGCGCGCGCCGGCCGCCGTGAGCCGCCTGTCCAGCTTGTGGATGGCCTCCGTACGGCTGAGGCCCCCGATGTCCACGCCGCGCACCGTCGTACCGGACTCGATCTCACCGCCCGTGACCAGCAGTCCGGCCAGATACAGAGCGCCGACGCCGACGGTCAGCGCACCGCCCGCCAGGGCGAGGGGCGGCACGGAGGCGGTTCGAGAGCGCATGGATCTCCTGGACGGACGTGTCGGCTGGGGGCGCCCCGGCACGCGGTACCGCACACAGGGCAAGACGCCCAAGTTACCCATACTGGGCGATGGGCTCATATGTCCCAGAACACGTATGTTCCGGATCACGTCCCCCTGAAGCGCGCCCGTGCCTCCGTCGCCCGCGCCCCGCCTGGGCGGCCGGCTGCCCGTGCCCCGCCCCGGGCGCGGCCCGAGCCGCGCCGGCCGTCGGGATCCGCCGGGCGCGCGGGCGGCCGGGAGCCGTGAGCCCGGCGTCGGACGGAGGAGCCAGACGTCAGGGACGGGGTCCGGGAGCCGGGAACCGGGGGTCGGACGCAAGAGTCAGGCGTCGGGGGCCGGGGGCCGGGGGCCGGGGGCCAGGGGCCGGGGGCCGGGGGCCGGGGGCCGGGGGCCGGGGGCCAGGGGCCAGGGGCCGGGGGCCGGGGGCCGGGGGCCGGGGGCCGGGGGCCGGACGCAAGAGCCAGGCGTCAGGAGTTGAGGTCCGCGAGCCGCGAGCCGGGAGGCAGAAGTCGGGAGCCGAGCGTCAGGAACCGAGCGGACCCTCGTGCGGGTCCGTCGGCGGGGTCACCTCCGCGGCGATCCGCCGGTAGGCGGCGCGGGCCTGGCCGATGCGGGCCAGGACGGTGCCGACGAGAGCCGCCGCGCACAGACAGGTGAGCCAGAAGGCGTCCCGGTGGCCGGCCCAGGTGAGCGTGCCGGCCGGCGGGACGGCGAAACCGTTGAGGATCAGCCAGCACAGGACGGCCGTGCCCGGGGCCGCGGTGAAGCGGGCGCAGAGCCCCAGCAGCGCCGCCAGCAGGGACAGCGCGGCCAGCGCGAACCCCGGGCGGTCCGAACCCACCAGCAGGTTGTGCAGCGCCACCAGGACCAGTGCACCGCCGAAGGCCGTGGCCCAGACCACCGGGGTCGCGACGGGCTGGGGCACGGGCCTGGCGCCGGCCCGGAGGGACACCCACTCGATCATGCTCCACGCTTCCTTCCGGCCCTCATGCCCCCGGGAACGCCGGCCGCCATGGCAGCGTGGACCTCGGCACGCATTCTCCCACCCGGCCGTGGAGCGCACGTGCCTCGCCCGGTTCTCCGGGCCGGCCGGGGGGCGCCGACGGACCCCGAGCGGGAATGGGCGGGGGCGGGAGCCGCGCCTCAGGAGGAGATCTCGGCCGGGGTCAGGGGTCTGGCCGGCCAGTCCAGCAGCCGGGCGCCGATGACCGCGGTCTGAAGGGCGTGGCGGTGGGCGGGGTCGGTGGGGTCGGTGCCGGTCAGGGTGTGGATGCGGGCGAGGCGGTAGGTGAGCGCGCGCACGCTGAGGGAGAGCCGCCGGGCCGTGGCGGCGGCCACGCAGCCGGTGTCGAAGTACGTGGTGAGGGTGTCGAGCAGGGGCCGCGCCCCGCCGCGTGCCCGTTCCAGCGGCCCGAGGGCACCCTGCACGAGATCCACCAGTGCCTGCCGGTCCCGGGCCAGGACGGGGAAGACCAGGAGGTCCGAGGCGCGCAGCAGCGGCTCGTCGAGGCCCATGCGCTGGGCCACGTCCAGGGCGTTCAGCGCCTCCTCGTAACTGTGCCCGATGCCGACCGGGCCCGTCCGCGGGCGGCCGATGGCGACCTGGGCGCCGCCCGTGGCCGCACGGACGTGCCGGGCGAAGTGGGTGAGGACCTCGTCGCGGTCGGCGGGCGCGATGCACACCATCCGGCCGTCCTTGGTGGTGAACAGGATGCGCCGCTTCTCGAAGCGGCCGAACAGTTCGTCCGCCACCTGCCGGGCGACGGGGTCCGTCTCGTCGTACTTCGCCGGCCCCTCGGCCACCGCGACCGCATGGGCCCGGGACAGCCTCAGCCCGAACCGCTCGGAGCGCTCGGCGAGTCGGCCCGCGGCGCTGCTCCCGTGCAGCAGGTCGTCGATGAACTCCCGGCGGGACGCCTCCTCTTTGCGGATCACGAGGCGCTGTGCCCCTTCGTAGCCGTCGGCGAAGGCGTCCACGGCCTGTTCGACGACGGCGAGGACGCTGTCGGGATCGGCTCCTCGCGGACGGCTCTCCCGGCCGGCCACGAGATGCGCGTGGACGAGGCCGCGCCAACCGCGCCCGGCCTCGGCGGCCCGGGCGCCGAGCGCCCGGCGGGACTCGATCTCGTCGCGGGTCAGCCGGCGGCCCGTGCGCGCGGCGTCCGCCAGGATCCGGTCGAATCCGTCGAGGAACGGCTCGGACGGGTGCTGGCCGGTCATGGTCTCCCCGTTCGGTCAGGACGTCGTCGGACATGCGTTCGTACCGAACAGTACGACGGCGGAGAGGTGCGCCGGGCGCGTCCGGCGGGACTTGCGCGCAAGTCTGCCCGGCGGCCCGTGCGGACGGCCGCACGCACCGGCGCGCCGCCAGTACGTTCGGACCCCGCGACGCCTTCGGAGCGCCCCGCCCGTCCGGCCCCGCCGGCGGCACCCGAGGTCGCCTTGCCCGCGGTGCCGACGTTCCGGTCCCCCGCGGCGGCCTTCGCCCGGTCGAGGCCGGGCCGACCGGCTGCCGGCGCTTTCGACATCCCCCGGCGGTCTCCTACGGCGGGGTGACACGGTGACCGCCTGCCCTCCCCCGGGCCGAGGTGGGGCAAGACTGGGGGCGCTCGCCGTACCGCGCCCGCCGTACCTCCTCGTCCCGGCCGACGAACCGCGGACGACCGGCCCGCCCCGGAGCCGGTTTCCCACCCACCAGGTACCAGACCCGACGGAGAACCATGACCGCCGACGGCACGACCCCCGATCCCGGCCCGCAGGCACGCGCCGCCACGCTTGTGCGCCGTCCCAAGCTGTGGCTGATGCCCACGGTCCTCACCGGACTGCTCGCCCTCCTGCTGTCGCTGCTCTACATGGGCGGCGTCGTCAGCCCGCAGCGCGATCTGCACGACCTGCCGATCGCACTCGTCAACGGCGACACCGGCAGGCCGCCGGCCGGGCAGAGCCAGAACCTCGGCACCCAGATCGCCGCGGCCATCACCTCGGACACCTCGAGCGACGCCGCCGACTGGCGGCAGCTGTCCCGGGCCCGGGCCCAGGACGAGCTGGACTCGGGCAAGGTGTACGGCGCCCTGGTCATCCCCGCGGACTTCACCGACTCCGTGACCGCGCTCACCACCACGCACGCGACCACGCGGCCCGGGATGACGGTGCTGACCAACCCCGCCAAGGGGAGCCTCGGTTCCTCCCTCGCGAGCCGGATCACCACCACGGCGGCCCAGCAGGCATCCCGGACCATCGGCGAACGGCTGACGGCGGCCGTCAAGGGGGCGGACTCCACACGCCGACTGCTGCTCGCCGACCCGGTCGTCATCACCACCGAGGCCGGACACCCGCTCGGCGACCACAGCGGCCTCGGTCTCAGCGCCTTCTACTACACCCTGCTGCTGGTACTGGCCGGGTTCATGGGCGGCAACGTCATCAGCAACGGCGTGGACACCGCGCTCGGTTACGCCGACAACGAGATCGGCCCCTGGCACACCCGGTTCCCCACGGTGCCGATCAACCGCACCCAGACGCTGTTGCTGAAGATGGCCATGACGGCCGGCATCACGATCGTCAGCGTCTCCCTGGTGACGCTCGCCTGCGTCGGCATCCTCGGCATGGACGCGACCCACATCCCGCTGCTGTGGGTCTACTCCTACTGCGCGGCCCTCGCGGTCGGCCTCGGCGTCCAGGCCATCAACGCGGCCTTCGGCGGGATCGGCCAGCTGGTGTCCATGTTCGTGTTCATCGTGCTCGGCCTGCCCTCCTCGGGCGCCACCGTCCCGCTCCAGGCCGTGCCCGGCTTCTACCGCTTCCTGTCCTACTTCGAGCCGATGCGCCAGCTCAGCGACGGCGTCCGGGCGATCCTCTACTTCGACGCGCGCGGCGACGCGGGGCTGACCCGGGCGTGGATCATGATCGCGGTCGGCGCGGTCGCGGGTCTGCTCTTCGGTTTCGCGATGGCCGGGTACTACGACCGCAGGGGCCACCGGCGCCTCACCCCGCGGCCCCCCGCCTGAGCGGCGGGTGCGAGAGCCTTGCCGAGACCGCGGGTCAGCGCGCCCTGCCTCGCGCCCGCAACGGCACCGACGGCAGTTCGGGGGCCGGCAGCGGCTCCCCGTCGTATCCCTCGACCTCGCCGAACCGGGGTTTGCCCAGGCCCTGTTGCCCCGCCGGCCGCGCGAGCTCCGCCGTCCAGTCCTCCCGGGCCCGCGCCACGTCCGCATGGCTGCGCCCGATGAAGTTCCACCACATGACGATCTCCTCCTCGAACGGCGGGCCGCCGAGCAGGATCGCGCGGGCCGGGTCGGTGTCCGAGTCGTTGGTCAGGGTGAGGTGGCCGAAGCCGGGTTCCAGGTATCCGAGTTCCGCGCGGCGCAGGACGGTGCCGGCGAAGCGCAGCTCGCCGGTGTCGACGAGCAGGCCGTGCTCGAAGGCGGGGTCGACGGCGAGGCTGACCTCCGCGCCCGGCCGCAGGACGAGTTCGGCGCCGAGCAGCGGGGTGAAGGTGCGGACCGGGGAGGCGGACCCGGCGAGGGAGCCCAGGAAGACCCTGATCTCGGCGCCGCGCAGGTCCACCGGGGCGGGGGCGTGGTGCTGGAAGTCCCGCGGCGCGTCGCGGTGGGCGTCCGGGAGGGCCACCCAGAGCTGGACGCCGTGCAGGACGGTGGTGTCCGGGGTGGAGACCTCCGTGTGGGCGATGCCGTGCCCGCCGGTCATCAGGTTGAGCTCGCCGGGGCGGACGAAGGCGTGGCTGCCGAGGCTGTCCCGGTGCTCGATCTCGCCGGTGAACAGCCAGCTCACCGTCTGCAGACCGATGTGGGGATGCGGGGCCACGTCCATGCCGCCGGTGTCGGCGACGTCGTCGGGGCCGTAGTGGTCGGCGAAGCACCACGCGCCGATGAGGCTGCGCGTACGCTGCGGCAGCGTCCGTCGTACGGTCATCGCCCGGGGACCGCCCAGCGGGACGTCTCTCGGCGTGAGTACCTCGACCTTGCTCACCGTGGGCACCTCTCGTTCCTGCAATTCCGACCCATGAATGGTTTGATATTCAACTATGACTCGACGGATCTTCATAGACAAGCAGAGCCCCAAGGCCTACCACGCGCTGGTCCAGACATCCGAGGCCGTACGGGCGACCGCCGCCGACGCGGGCCTGGAGCGCACCGTCGTCGAACTGGTCAACCTGCGCGTCTCACAGCTCAACGGCTGCGCGTTCTGCCTCGACGTGCACACGAGGGCGGCCCTGCGGGCGGGCGAGGACACCCGGCGGCTGGGCGTCCTCGCGGCCTGGCGGGACACCGACCTCTTCACTCCCCTGGAGTGCGCCGCCCTGGCGCTGGCCGAGGCGACCACCGTGCCGTCCGACGCCGCCGCGCAGGAGAGCGCGTACGCCGACGCCCTCACGGTTCTCACCGAGGACCAGATATCGGCGGTGATCTGGGTGGCCGTCACCATCAACGCCTTCAACCGGGTGTCCATCCTCAGCAAGCACCCCGTGCACTGAGCGGACCGCCGCCCGGCGCGGGGCCGCCGGAGTGCGGGAGTCGGAGGGCCGCGATTGCCCGGCGCCGGGTCCGGTAAGAATCGCCTGGCCCGGTGAGCACCGACCGCCGCCCTGTGGAGGCCCGCCCATGCCCCTTCCCCCCGCCCCCGACGGCCCGGAGTCCGTCAACGCCGAAGCCTGGCAGGCCTATGCCACCCACCATCTGCGGCGCGGCACCGTGCTCGCGCAGGCGGAGCGGATCGACTGGGGGTTCCCGGGCGCGGGGCCGGACGAGGCGTTCCTCGGAGAGCTGACGGGCCGGCGGGTCCTGGACCTCGGCTGCGGACCGGCGCGGCACGCGGCCCGGCTCGTCCGCGCGTACGGCGCCACCGTCGACGCCGTCGATCTCGCGCCGGGCCAGATCGAGCGGGCCCGGGACCGGTACGGGGCGCTGCCCGGGCTGCGGCTGCTGCACGCCGACGCCGTCGAACATCTGCGGGCGGCGCGGCCGTACGACGTGATCTACTCCGTCAACGCCGTCCCGTACGTCGACCCACGGCGGCTGTTTCCCGCCCTGGCGACCGCGCTGAAGCCGGGCGGGACGCTGTGCTTCTCCGTCCTGCACACCAACTCGTCGGGTGAGGGGCCGACTTCGGAGCTGGTGGCCCGCCCGGAGACCCTGCGGTTCGCGGGCGGCGGCGCGGCGACGGTGCGGATGTGGGTGCCCACCACCGAGGTGTGGGAAGCCCTGCTCACCGACCACGGGCTGCGTGTGGAGGACGTGGTGCCGGTGACCTCGCCCGACCCCGGCAACCCCGCCGCCTACCGTGTCCTGCGAGCCCGGCGCCCCCTGCGCGTCTCCGCACGCCCCCGCAGCGGGCGCCCGCCCGTCGCGCACGCGGCGATCGGCGTCGGCGCCATCCTGCACGGCCCCCGTGGGCTCCTGCTGGGCCGTCACCGCCGAGGCACCTGGGAGCTGCCGGGAGGCACGGTGGAGCCCGGGGAGTCACTGCGGGAGACGGTCGTGCGGGAGCTGCGGGAGGAGACCGGGCTGCGGGCGGACCCGTCGAGGGTACGGCTGCTGGGCACCCTCCTCGACCGGGTCGAGGGTGTCGTGCGGATGACCGTCGGCGCCGTCGTCACCGACTGGGAGGGCGAACCGGCCGACCAGCCCGGCGAGAGCGTCGGCGACTGGCGCTGGTACTCCCTGGACCACCTGCCGCCGTCCCTGTTCGTGTGCAGCGCCCAGTCCCTCACCGTCTGGCGACCGGACCTGCCGATCGACCACGCCCCGGCCCACTTCACCCCGTACGACGACCGCACGGGCGGCGCCGGCGGCTGAGCCCACGATGCCCTCGTCCGAGCGGCCGCCGGGGCCGCCCGGACGGCGTCCCCGCGACGGCGCACCGCACCGCCTACCACTACTTAGCGCACGCGAATAGCACGGATGGCCCGGTGGGGCGACTGAACTGCGGCGCGAATCACCGGAAATCGGGTATTTCATCACCCATTCCCGTGATCCTCCCACCCGTTCCCCTGGCGGTGGCCACCGCAGCTCATGAGAAAGTTGCGGCCGGAAATCACCCAGGGGGGTCTGTGACACGACATCAGAAACGGTCCGGGGCGCGCAACACGGCCGTCACGCTGCTCGTCGCAGTGGGCACGCTGGCCGGTGCGACGCCGGCGGTGGCGGCCCCGGGCCCCGCCGCGACCTGGACCACCGTGGCGGCGGGCGTGACCTACCGGCAGTACGACCTCAGGGCGGCCGCCGGGACGGCGCACGCGCACGTGCTCAGCGTCGATCTCGCCAACACCCGTGTAAGGCTGGGGCTTCTGTACCCGGGAGCCGTCGCGTCCCGTGCGGCCGTCTCCTCGCTGGCGAACAGCCAGAAGGCCGTCGCCGGCATCAACGGGGACTTCTTCGACATCAGCGAGACGCAGCACCCGGGCGTCGCGGCGACCGGGGCGAGCGTGGGGCCGGCGATCGCGGACGGGAGGGTGCTCAAGGGCGCGGTCCCGAACGCCCAGCGGTTCGGTCCCGCCCTGCCACCGGGCACCGGCACCGGGGCCGTGGTCGGTGTCGGCACCGACGGCAGGGCCCGGCTGGACACCCTGACCCTCAACGGCACCTACAGCACTCTGGGACGACAGCTGCCGCTGGGCGGCGTCAACCAGTACGCGCTGCCGGAGAACTCCGTCGGCGCGTTCACCTCGGACTGGGGCAGCGTCTCCCGCCGGCGGGCCACCTGCGGCACGGACACCGAACGGGCCGCGCCGTGCAGTACCCGCACCTACGAGGTGACGCTGAGGAGCGGCCGGGTCGTGTCGGCGTCGACCGCACCGGGGCGCGGAAGCATCGCGGTGGGCACGACGGTTCTCGTCGGGCGCGAGGCGGGCGCCCAGCGCCTCCAGCAGCTCGTCAGGGACCAGCCGGTGACGGTGCGTTACGGGCTCACGTCCGCGGCCGGCCGGGCGTACGGCTTCGCCGTCGGCGGCTACCCGATCCTGTCGGGCGCCCGACCGCGGGCCGGTCTGGACGACTCGGTGCCGGCCGTGCGCACGGCCGTCGGCATCGCGAGCGGCGGGAAGCGGGTGTTCCTGTTCTCGCTGGACGGTGCGACCACGTACCGCAGGGGCCTGACCATCGCCGAGGTCGCCACCGCCCTGAAGAACCTCGGCGCGAGCGAGGGCTTCAGCCTGGACGGCGGCGGCTCCTCGACCCTGGTGGCCCGCCCCCCGGGCTCGGCCGGGGTGACGGTCCGCAACCACCCGTCCGACGGGTCCGAGCGCCCGGTGTCGAACGGCATCGGAGTCTTCACCCGGTAGCCGCCCGGGTCATGGGCGGCCCCGCAGCCGCCTCACGGCCGGAGCCCGCCGACGATGTCGGCCGTCGCCGTGAGGCCACTTTGGATGCTGGGAGCGATGTTGGTGCCGGCCAGGAGGAACCCGAGCAGCAGGCAGACGAGCCCGTGCGAGACCTTCAGTCCGCCGTTGCGCATGAAGATCACCGCCAGGACCAGCAGCAACAGCACCGCGGAAATCGAAATGGCCACCGTCAACCTCCTCCGCACGTCCCTTGACACACTGTTCGGCCGTAAGTGTCGCGTAAGGAGGGGTTCGTCCGGGCGGCTGATCCGTCCGCCGAACGAGTGGTGTCGGAAGGAGTGCGGACGGAGGTGGCCCGACGAGGCGTCTACGCCGTCCGGTGGGCGTCCAGGAAGGCCTCCAGCCCGGCCAGGTCGTCGGTGTTGAGGTGATCGACCCCGGCGGCGAGGAGTTCGGCCCACACCGCGTCCCGGGCGGGGCCCGCGAGGTCGGGCGTCGCCCAGAACCTCACCCGCTGCCCCCGGGCATGCGCCGCCCGCACGGCATCCCGCAGCTTGCGCCGTTCCGCTTCGGGGAAGGCTCCGACGCCCGACCAGGTGAAGTTGAGCGGCCAGTTGTCGCTGATCAGCGAGGTGAACGACGCCTTCGAGGTACCGAGGTCGGTGAGCCTGCCGTCGTAGAAGGCCCGGCGCACGCGCTGCGCCTCCATGGGCGTGCGGGCCGCCCGGTCGCCGGAGACGACGGCGGTGACCGGACCGGAGTGGACGCGGCCGTGGGCGTAGGTCGTGAACAGGTCCTTGTAGCGCTCGAGTCGACGGTCGAGTGCGAGGTAGGTCGAGGAGCCCTCGGTCTTGATGTCGATGAGCAGTTGCAGCGGCCGCCGGTGCCCCCGGTACACGGAACCGCGTTCGGCCCTCACGCGGGCGGCGAGCGGGGCGAGGTAGAGGGACTCCAGGGTGCGTGCGGGGTCGAGTTCGTCCGCGGAGTGGGCGACGAGCAGTTCGCCGTCGACGAGGAAGATGTGGGCCTCGACGCTGCCGAAGCGGTGGTCGAGGGCGTCGAGCAGGGGGCGGGGGTGCTCGTAGTCGTTGTGGGCGTGGGCGCGCCACAGAGGGCGGGGGCCGTGCTCGCGACCGTCGGCGAACGCGCTGCCGGCCGGCGGTGCGAGCACTGCGGCCGTGGTGGCGCCTAGGCCGGTGAGAACGCTGCGGCGGGTGACGGGGGCCATGTCTGTTCCTCCCTGTGGGGCGGGCCGGGACCACAGGGAGTATGGGCTGTCCGAAGGCCGAAGAAGCTGTGCGTGACGGGAGTTGGCCGGACCGCCGCCGCCTGTTCACTCCTTCCGGCCACACGCATGAAAAAGCCCGCCCCGGGTGGGGCGGGCTTCACCTGGTGACGGTCAGGGGGCGGGCAGGTCGACGAGTTCGGCCACGGCGGCGCGGTGGGCGCCCGCGGTGCCGTAGGCGATCGAGTCGGCCTTGGCCCGCTTGAGGTTGAGGTGGATCGGGTGTTCCCAGGTCATGCCGATCCCGGCGTGCAGTTGCAGCGCCTCCTCGGCGGCGTGGACGGCGACCCCTGCCGCGTAGGCCTGGGCGACGGCCACCGCGATGTCGACGTCCTCACCGCTCACCAGCGCGTCGGCCGCACCCCGGGCCACGGCCCGCAGGTTGACGACCTCCAGCCACAGCTGCGCCAGCCGGTGCTTGATCGCCTGGAAGCCGCCGACGGGCCGGTTGAACTGCTTGCGCTCCTTCAGGTAGCGCACGGTCTCGGTCAACGCCCAGTCCGCGAGCCCGAGCTGTTCGGACGCCAGCAGTCCGGCACCGGCCCGCAGGGCCCGGCGGACGGCGGGTTCGGCGTCGCCGAGGCGGCGGCCGGGAGCGCCGGCGAGGGTGAGCGTCGCGAGCGGACGGGTGAGGTCGAAGGACACCTGCGGGGTGACGGTGACGGCCGAGGCGTCCACCGCGTACAGGCCGCCGTCGTCGGCGGGGACGAGCAGTACGTCGGCGACAGCGGCGTCCGCGATACCGGCCAACTCGCCCCCGAGCAGGCCGCCTTCGACGTGCACCGGCTTGACGGCGGCTCCCGGTGCGGTGTGCAGCCCGACCGCCAGGACACCGATGGTCCGCCCCGAAGCCAGCCGCCCGAGCAGTTCCTCGTCCCCGACGGCCAGCAGCGCCTCCGTGGCGACCACGGCGCTGCTCAGGTACGGCACGGGCGCGACAGCGCGCCCCAACTCCTCCAGCACCACGGCCACTTCACGATGGGTGGCGCCCTGACCGCCCAGTTCCTCGGGCACCAGCAGTCCCGCGAGGCCCATGCCGTCACCGAGCGCCTTCCAGGCCGCCAGGTCGTGCGGTGCGTCCGACTCGGTACGCGCGATGACCCCGGGCGCGCCGCAGTGATCGGCGAGCAGGTCGCGGACGGCGGCGCGCAGCGCCTCCTCCTCCTCGGAGTAGAGAAGATCGGGCTGTGCGCTCATCGGGCGAGGTCCTTCCAGGCGACGTCCTTGTCGGTACGCGGCTCGGACGGCAGGCCGAGGACGCGTTCGGCGACGATGTTCAGCAGGACCTCGCTGGTCCCGCCCTCGATGCTGTTGCCCTTGGACCGCAGGTAGCGGTATCCGGCGTCCCGGCCGGTGAAGTCCACCAGTTCCGGGCGGCGCATCGTCCAGTCGTCGTACAGCAGGCCTTCCTCGCCGCGGAGTTCGACCTCCAGGCCGCTGATCTCCTGGTTGAGCCGGGCGAAGGCGAGCTTCATGCCGGAGCCCTCGTAGCCGGGCTGGCCGGCGACGAGCTGCTGGCGCAGGCGCTCGCCGGTGAGGCGGGCGGCCTCGGCCTCGACCCAGAGTTTCAGCAGCCGCTGGTGCAGATCGTGGGTGCGCAGCTCGGGGCGCTCCCGCCAGGTCTTCGAGACCGGGCCGATCATGCCGCCCTCGCGGGGCAGCCGCATGCCGCCGATGGCGACGCGTTCGTTGTTCAGCGTGGTCTGCGCGACCCGCCAGCCGTCACCGACGTCACCGAGGCGGCGGGAGTCGGGGATGCGGACGTCGGTGAGGAACACCTCGTTGAACTCGGCCTCGCCGGTGATCTGGCGCAGCGGCCTGACCTCGACGCCCGGGTCCGTCATGTCGCAGAGGAAGTAGGTGATGCCCGCGTGCTTGGGCACCTCGGGGTCGGTGCGGGCGATGAGGATGGCCCAGCGGGCGACATGGGCACTGGATGTCCACACCTTCTGCCCGTTGACGACCCAGTCGCCCCCGTCCTCGCGGACGGCGCGGGTGCCGAGCGCGGCCAGGTCGGAGCCGGCGCCGGGCTCGCTGAACAGCTGGCACCAGACCTCCTCGCCGACCCAGAGGGGGCGCAGGAACCGCTGCTTCTGCTCCTCGGTGCCGTACCGCAGGATCGTCGGCGCGGCCATGCCGAGGCCGATGCCGAGGCGGCGGGGGTCGTTGTCGGGGGCGCCCGCCGCCGCCAGCTCGGCGTCCACGACGGCCTGGAGGGAGCGGGGCGCGCCGAGGCCGCCGAGGCCCTCGGGGTAGTGGACCCAGGCCAGCCCCGCGTCGAAGCGGGCCTTGAGGAAGTCCATGGGGCTGGTAGCGGCGGGCGGGTGCGCGGCCAGCAACTCCGCTGTGCGGCGCTTCAGTTCGGCTGCGTCGGTCATACGGCGGCTCCGTTCTGCGGTACGACGGCGATCCGGCCGGTGGTGACGCCGTCGCCGACCCGCTGCACGGCGGCCGCGGCCCCGTCGAGCGGTACGCGCTCACTCACCAGCGGCCGGATCGCGCCCCGGGCGGCCAGCTCGGTGAGCCGCTCGTGGCAGTGCTGGACCAGCTTCGGGTTCTTGGTGTTGTACAGGCCCCAGTGCAGGCCGAGGATCGAGTAGTTCTTGACGAGGGCGTGGTTCAGCGCGGGATTCGGGATCGTCCCGCTCGCGAAGCCGACGACCACGATCCGGCCCTCGAAGGCGACGACCTTCGTGGACTGGGCGTAGGCCTCGCCGCCGACGGGGTCGTAGATCACGTCCGCGCCCCGGCCGCCGGTGGCCGTCTTGACGGCGCCGACGACGTCCTCGGCCCGCCGGTCGATGACGAGGTCGCAGCCCAGCGCCCGGGCCACGGCGGCCTTCTCGGGGCCTCCGACGACACCGATGACGGTGGCGCCCGCAGCCTTGCCCAGCTGCACGGCCGCGCTGCCGACCCCTCCGGCGGCGGCGTGGACGAGCAGTGTCTCGCCGGCCTCCAGGTGCGCCCTGCGGTGCAGGCCGAACCAGCCCGTCTGGTAGCCGATGTGCAGCGCCGCGGCCTCGGCGTCGTCCAGCGACTCGGGGGCGGGCAGCAGAGCGGCCTCGTCGGCCACGGCGTACTCGGCGAATCCGCCGTACGGCAGGGCCGGGTTGGCGATCACGCGGCGGCCGTCCTCCGTCTCGCCGCAGATCTCGACGCCCGGCGTGAAGGGCAGCGGAGGCCGCACCTGGTAGTGCCCCCGCACCATCAGCACGTCCGGGAAGTTGATGTTCGCGGCTCGCACCCTGAGCAGGACCTGGCCGTCGCCGGGCGTGGGCCGCTCCACCTCCTCGAGCCGCATCACCTCGCTCGGCTCGCCGTTCTCGTGCACCTGCCATGCCTGCATGCGGAGCCTCCACGGGACTGCGTCGTCCGCCCGGCGTTCGGACCGGGTCGATCGCATACTAAGCGGTCGCTTGCCGTGAGGGAACAGGCGTCGGCCGAAGAGTCGCCTCCGTCACCCCTGCCGGGGCTTCGCTCGCACATGCATCCGCTCCCCCTGCGGTCCGAAGAGGCTCAGGAATTCGGCCGGCCCTTCCCCCGTCGAGCCGAACCAGTGCGGGACGCGCGTGTCGAACTCCGCGGCCTCGCCCGCAGCCATGACCACGTCGTGCTCTCCCAGCACCACCCGCAGCCGCCCGGACATCACGTACAGCCACTCGTAGCCCTCGTGGGTGCGCGGCTCGGGCTGCTCGTCGCTCCGGGGCACCAGCACCTTGAACGCCTGGAGTCCGCCGGGCTGGCGGGTGAGCGGCCAGAAGGTGCGTCCGTGCCGCACGATCGGCTGGGCCCGTACCCGCGGATCGCCCACCGGCGGCGCCCCGACCAGCTCGTCCAGCGGCACCTGGTGGGCCTGGGCGATCGGCAGCAGCAGCTCCAGGCTGGGCTTGCGCAGCCCGGACTCCAGCCGCGACAGGGTGCTGACGGAGATGCCCGTCGACTCGGACAGCGCCGCGAGCGTCACCTCCCGCTCCTTGCGCAGCCGCCGCAGCCTCGGTCCGACCTCCGCGAGTACGTCATCGGTAGTCATGCCTCCATATTGCCGAACCGGCAAAGTTGTTTGTCCATCCCGAGCCGGTCCGGCGACCGTGGTCGCGGAGGTGGTCACCATGACCGACAAGGCCGAGAAGTACGAAGTGATCGTCGTCGGCGGCGGCGCCGCAGGCCTGTCCGCCGGGCTCGTCCTGGGAAGGGCCCGGCGCCGCACGCTGGTCGTCGACGCGGGTGAGCCGCGCAACGCGCCCGCCGCTCACATGCACGGCTATCTCTCGCGGGACGGCATGTCGCCCGCCGCCTTCCTCGCCGCCGGCCGCGAGGAGATCGCGCGGTACGGCGTGGAACTGGTCCGCGACCGGGTGGTGGACGCCACCAGGGGCGAGGACTTCACCGTGCGGCTCACCGGGGGTGCCGCATCCGGGGCGGGCCGGACCGTGCACGCCCGCCGGCTCGTCGTCGCGACGGGCCTGAAGGACGAGCTGCCGCCGGTCGCGGGCCTCGCCGAGCGCTTCGGCCGCGATGTGCTCCACTGCCCCTACTGCCACGGCTGGGAGGTCCGCGACCAGGCCTTCGGCGTGCTCGCGACCACCTCGATGAGCGTCCACCAGGCGCTGATGGTGTCCCAGTGGTCGAAGGACGTGACGCTCTTCCTGCACACGGTCTCCGAGGCGGAGCTGACCGACGGGGATCTGCGCAGGCTGGCCGCGGCCGGCGTACGCGTCGTCCCCGGCGAGGTGGCGGGCCTGGTCGTCGAGGACGACCGACTCACCGGGGTCCGGCTCGTGGAGGGGCGGGTGCACGACCGCGACGCGCTGTTCGTCGCACCCCGGGCGGTTCCGCGCACCGATCTGCTCGTCCGGCTGGGCGCCGAGATGAGCGAGACGCCCTTCGGCGCCTACCCCGTGGTCGACGCAACGGGTCTGACCACCGTGCCCGGCCTGTGGGCGGCGGGCAACGCGTCGGGCTTCGCCGAGCAGGTCGTGAACGCGGCGAGCCGCGGCTACCGGGCCGGGGCCGCGATCAACGGAGAGCTGCTGATGGCGGACCTCGACGCGAAGGCCGCGGAGGCCGCCGAGGCCGCCGAGCTCGCGGTGGCCGCGGAGCTCGCGGTGGCGACGGCCGACCCGGCCGTACGGAGGTGACAGCGGTGCGGAGGTAGCGGCCCGCCGGAAATCACCGCCGTACACAGGCAGCGACCGGGCGGCGGCCACCGCAGTGCGGAGGTAGAAGGGCCGTCGGCGTTGCACCATGGCTGCATGCTGCTGACCCGGCTCGCCGACGTGTCCCGGGAGGTCGCCGCCACCTCGGCGCGCTCCCGCAAGATCGCCCTGCTCGCCGAACTCTTCCGGGACGCCGAGGCGGACGACGTCCCGATCGTCATCCCCTACCTGGCCGGCCGACTGCCCCAGGGCCGCCTGGGCGTCGGCTGGAAGGTACTGAGCCGGCCGGTCGACCCGGCCGGCGAGCCGACGCTCTCGGTGCGGGAGACCGACGCCCTGCTCGGCGAGCTCGGCAAGGTGTCGGGCCCCGGCTCGCAGGCCGAACGGACACGCCTGGTGGGTGAGTTGATGAGCGCGGCCACCGCGGACGAACAGCGCTTCCTGCTCGGACTCATCACCGGCGAGGTCCGGCAGGGCGCGCTGGACGCCGTCGCCGTGGAGGGCCTGGCGCAGGCGACCGGGGCGCCCGCCACGGACGTACGGCGGGCGGTGATGCTGGCCGGTTCGCTACAGACGGTCGCACGGGCGCTGCTCGCGGACGGGCCGGCCGCGCTGGAGGCGTTCCGGCTGACCGTCGGCCGTCCGGTCCTGCCGATGCTCGCGCACACCGCGTCCTCGGTCACCGAGGCGGTCGGCAAGCTCGGCGTCTGCGCGGTGGAGGAGAAGCTGGACGGCATCCGCGTCCAGGTGCACCGCGACGGCGACGACGTCCGCCTCTACACCCGCACGCTCGACGACATCACCGACCGGCTGCCCGAAGTGACGGACGCCGCACGGCGGTTGGCAGGCACGCGGTTCATCCTGGACGGCGAGGTCATCGCCTTCGACGCGACGGGACGCCCCCGCTCCTTCCAGGAGACGGCCGGCCGGGTCGGCTCCCGGGTGGACGTGACGGCGGCCGCGCAGGCGGTCCCGGTCTCCCCCGTGTTCTTCGACTCGCTGTCCGTGGACGGCCGTGACCTGCTCGACCTGCCGTTCGCCGAACGGCACGCGGAACTGGCCCGGCTGGTGCCCGAGCCGATGCGGGTGCGCCGCACGATCGTGTCCGGGCCCGGGGACGCCGAGGCGGCGGAGGAGTTCGCGAGGCAGACCCTGCTGCGTGGGCACGAGGGAGTCGTGGTGAAGGCCCTCGACGCCCCCTACAGCGCGGGCCGGCGGGGCGCGTCCTGGCTGAAGGTCAAGCCCGTGCACACGCTGGACCTGGTGGTGCTGGCCGCCGAGTGGGGCCACGGGCGGCGCACCGGCAAGCTCTCCAATCTGCACCTCGGCGCCCGCACCGCGGACGGCGGCTTCGTCATGCTCGGCAAGACGTTCAAGGGGCTGACCGACGCGATGCTCACCTGGCAGACGGAGCGGCTGAGGGAACTGGCCGTCGACGAGAGCGGTCATGTGGTGACCGTACGGCCCGAACTCGTCGTGGAGATCGCCTACGACGGCCTGCAACGCTCCACCCGGTACCCGGCCGGCGTCACGCTCCGCTTCGCCCGGGTGCTCCGCTACCGCGAGGACAAGCGCCCGCAGGAGGCCGACACGGTGGAGACCCTGCTCGCCGCCCACCCGGAGGTGCGCCCGTGACAGCCACGGCGAGGAAGCGCAGTGCGGGCCTGCTGTTGTTCCGGCGGACCGACGACGGTCCGCAGGTGTTGCTGGGCCATATGGGCGGTCCGTACTTCGCGAAGAAGGACGCCGGGGCGTGGACCGTCCCGAAGGGCGAGTACGAGCCCGACGAGCCGGCCTGGGACGCGGCCCGCCGCGAGTTCCGGGAGGAGCTGGGGCTGCCGCCGCCCGACGGTGAGGCGATCGCGCTCGGCGAGGTCCGGCAGACCAACGGGAAGACCGTCATCGTGTGGGCGATCGAGGCCGATCTCGATCCGGACGCCGTCGAGCCCGGCACCTTCACCATGGAGTGGCCGCCGAGGTCCGGGCGGACGCGGGAGTTCCCCGAACTGGACCGGGTGGCCTGGTTCGGGCTCGACCGGGCCCGCGAGGTGATCGTCACGGCACAGGCCGCGTTTCTCGACCGGCTCGCGGAGCACTCGGGCTGAGCGGATGCGCACGCGTTGCGGCCCCGGGTCCGGCGCGGGAAGGTCGAAGCACAGTCAGCCCTTCAGGAGGTCGTTCATGCCCATCGCGACGGTGAACCCGGCGAACGGCGAGACGCTTCGGACGTACGAGGCCATGGGCGAGGAGGAGCTGGAACGCCGGCTCCAGCTCGCGCAGGCCACGTTCCGTACGTATCGGACGACGACGTTCGCCGAACGCGCGCGCCTGCTGGACCGGGCCGCGGATCTGCTGGACGAGGACCAGCAGGAGATCGGCCGGGTGATGACCACCGAGATGGGCAAGCCGGTGAAGCAGGCGCGCGCGGAGGCCGCGAAGTGCGCGAGGGCGATGCGCTGGTACGCCGAGCACGCGGCGGAACTGCTCGCCGACGAGGAGCCGTCGGCCGCCGACGTGAAGGACTCCGGGGGCGCACGCGCCCTGGTCCGCTACCGGCCGCTGGGCCCGGTTCTCGCGGTGATGCCGTGGAACTTCCCGCTCTGGCAGGTGGTCCGGTTCGCCGCCCCGGCGCTGATGGCGGGCAACGTGGGGCTGCTCAAACACGCCTCGAACGTCCCGCAGACCGCCCTGTACCTGGAGGACCTGTTCCACCGGGCCGGATTCACCGAGGGCTGTTTCCAGACGCTGCTGGTCGGCTCGGGGGCGGTCGACGACATCCTGCGCGACGACCGTGTGAAGGCGGCGACGCTGACCGGCAGCGAGCCGGCCGGGCGGGCGGTCGCCTCCACGGCCGGCGAGATGATCAAGAAGACGGTGCTGGAGCTGGGCGGCAGCGACCCGTACGTGGTCATGCCGTCGGCGGACATCGACCGGGCCTCGCGGGTGGCGGTGACGGCGCGGGTGCAGAACAACGGTCAGTCGTGCATCGCCGCCAAGAGGTTCATCGTTCACACGGACGTGTACGACGCGTTCACCGAGCGGTTCGTGGCGGGCATGGCGGCGCTGAAGGTCGGCGACCCGCTGGCCGAGGAGACGGAGGTCGGGCCGCTGGCGAGCGAGCAGGGGCGGTCGGACCTGGAGGAGCTGGTGGACGACGCCCGGCGCGGCGGCGCGGCCGTGCTGTGCGGTGGCGAACGGCCCGAGGGGCCCGGCTGGTACTACCCGCCGACCGTCCTCTCCGGCGTCACCCGCGAGATGCGCATCCACCGGGAGGAGGCGTTCGGGCCGGTCGCGACGCTGTACCGGGCCGCCGACCTGGACGAGGCGGTGCTCATCGCCAACGACTCGCCGTTCGGACTGAGTTCCAACGTGTGGACCCGGGACGAGGCCGAGGTCGACCGGTTCGCACGCGACCTGGAGGCGGGCGGCGTGTTCGTCAACGGGATGACCGCGTCCCATCCGGCGTTCCCGTTCGGCGGGGTGAAGCGGTCCGGATACGGCCGTGAGCTGTCCGGGCACGGAATCCGGGAGTTCTGCAACATCACCACGGTTTGGCACGGTGCGTGAGGGTCGCGCGGCTACGATCCCGGTTGTGAACCGCGAAGTGACTCTGCCTCTGATCGTCGACGACCGCGGGACCTTGCAGGTGGCCGCGGCCGACGTGAGCAAGCTGCTCCGCACGCTGGGAGGGCGTTGGCTGCATCTCGTCGAGGCCGGTGCGGACGGGCTCGACGAGGACACGGTGGCCGCCCTGACCATCGAACTGGCCAAGCTGGCCGACCGCATCGACGTGGCGTGCATCGCCCACAGCAGCGGGACCCCGTAACGGACGGGGCCCGCGCCCCTGCGGGCGCGGGCCCGTCGCCGATCCGCGCCTGCGACGCGGGCCGGCGGCCGGTCCGGGCGGGCCGCCGGCCGGCGTCGCACGGCTCCCCGGTCGGGGCTACCGGACCGGTCGGGGCTACCGGATCGGCATACCCGACAGGGTGCGGGCGATCACCAGGCGCTGGATCTCGCTGGTGCCCTCGAAGATCGTGTAGATGGCCGCGTCGCGGTGCATGCGCTCCACCGGGTACTCACGGGTGTAGCCGTTGCCGCCGAGGATCTGGACCGCCTGCGCGGTGACCTGCTTCGCCGTCTCACTGGCGTACAGCTTCGACATCGAGCCCTCGGCGGCGGTGAACGGCTTGCCGTTGATCGCCATCCAGGACGCGCGCCAGACCAGCAGCCGGGCGGCGTCGATCTGCGTACGCATGTCCGCGAGCTGGAAGGCGACGCCCTGGTTGTCGATGATCGGGCGGCCGAACTGCTCACGCGTCTTGGCGTAGTCGAGGGCCACCTCGTAGGCGGCGCGGGCCGTGCCGACGGCCATGGCGCCGACCGCGGGCCGCGATGCCTCGAAGGTCGCCATCGCGGCGTTCTTCACGCGCTCGCCACCGGTCTTCGCCCGCTCGCGGGCCCGCGCCAGCCGCTCGTCCAGCTTCTCCTTGCCGCCGAGGAGGCAGGAGCCGGGGATCCGCACGTTGTCGAGGATCACCTCGGCGGTGTGCGAGGCGCGGATACCGTGCTTCTTGAACTTCTGGCCCTGGGCGAGGCCCGGGGTGCCCGGCGGGACGATGAAGGAGGCGTGGCCCTTGGAGCCGAGTTCGGCGTCCACGGCCGCGACGACCACGTGGACGTTGGCGATGCCGCCGTTGGTCGCCCAGGTCTTGGTGCCGTTGAGCACCCACTCGTCATTGGCCTCGTCGTACACGGCACGCGTGCGCAGGGAGGCGACGTCGGAGCCGGCGTCGGGCTCGGAGGAGCAGAAGGCGGCCACCTTGACGTCGCTGGCGTCGCCGTACATCTGGGGGATCCAGGTGCCGATCTGCTCCTCGGTCCCGTTGGCGAGAACGCCCACGGCAGCGAGTCCGGTGCCCACGATCGACAGGGCGATGCCCGCGTCGCCCCAGAACAGCTCCTCCATGGCCATCGGGATGCCGAGGCCGGTGGGGTCGAAGTACTGCTGCGCGTAGAAATCGAGGGAGTAGATGCCGACCTTCGCGGCCTCCTGGATGACCGGCCAGGGAGTCTCCTCACGCTCGTCCCATTCGGCGGCCGCGGGGCGGATGACGTCGGCCGCGAAGCCGTGCAGCCAGTCCCGGACCTCCTTCTGTTCGTCGTTGAGCTCCATGGTGAACTCGGCCATGACCCCTCCAGCGGCGGAACGTGCGTGTTACTAGCGGTAACGCGAGTCTGTTACCGGTCGGTAGGAAAAGTCAACTCCTGTCGGCAGCCCAGGAGCCGCCCGGCCCGTTCGGTGTCAGGCTGCTGCCAGGTGTTAGTTTGCGCAGGCGTCACCGAAACAGCACGGGTGGGGAGAGATCATGGACACCACGCAGCGGACCGGGCAACAGCGGTCCGCCGACCACCGACGGCGCGAGCTGCTGGAAGCCGCCGACCGGGTGGTGCTGCGCGACGGCCCACAGGCGTCGATGAACGCGATCGCCGCCGAGGCGGGCATCACCAAGCCCATCCTGTACCGGCACTTCGGCGACAAGGGCGGCCTGTACGCCGCGCTCGCCAAGCGGCACACGGACGCGCTGCTGGACTCGCTGCGGGCCGCGCTGGACGCTCCCGCCGAGCGACGGGAGCGGGTGGAAGCCACTCTGGACACCTACCTCTACGCCATCGAGGCCCGTCCCCAGGTCTACCGGTTCCTGATGCATCCGTCGGACGGGTCGCCGGGCGAGCAGGGCTTCGACGTGGGAAAGCACTCGGCTCCTCTGCTGCGGCGGATGGGTGAGGAGCTGGCCCAGGTCATCGAGGACCGGGTGGACCTCGGACCGGGGAGCCAGCAGCTGGCTCGGGTGTGGGGGCACGGGATCGTCGGCATGATGCACGCCGCCGGGGACTGGTGGCTGGGTGAGCGGCCCTGTTCGCGGGCCGAACTGGTACGCAGTCTGGCAGACCTGCTGTGGGGCCGCCTCGCGGCGGCCGGCGACAAGCTGGGCGGCCCCGGCTTCTGACGGCCGCGCGCCGGCGGGCGGGTCCGTCGTGACCGGCGCGGCCTGCGCGCGCCGGCGTCGCCGCAGCGGCGGCACACGGTCCCGCCCGTACGGCGCAGCCCCGCCGACGCGGCCCCGCCCGTACGGCGCAGCCCCGCCGACGCGGCCCCGCCCGTGCGACGCGACTCCCCACGTCGACACGGCCCGCCCGTACGGCGCGGCACACACGTCGACAGGTCGACAGGTCGACACGACTCCGCGTCGCGCCTCGGGCCTTTCGTGTGGATCAGGCCGGCCTGACTCACGGCCTTGCAAGCCGGCCCGAGCGGGGTGTGGTGCGTGCAGCGGCAAGGCGGAGGAGGGAGTCGACACGAGGGGGTCCCCTCGGTCGAGCGAAGCCGAGAGTGGGGGAGTCGGCGACCGACGACGACGCCGCAGAAGTGCGTGCCACACCCCGCGACGCGCGACTCGATCCGAACGACCGGCCCTAGGGCGTGTCTGACAATTCCCGCCGGGCGCGCGGCGTCCGGCACGGCACCTCGCCGCGTTGTCGCATCACCCGAGTACATCCAGTACGCGGGCGATGCTCCGCCTTGCGATGCACCGCACCGGACGCCGCGCGCTGATCCGACGCGAATTGTCAGACACGCCCTAGGCCGGGGTGCCCGCTCGGTGCCACGGGGCCCGGGCCACCTGGCGCATCAGTCTCCTCCTGCGCAGGCCGGTGACGCGGTCCGCGTACACCGTCCCCTCCAGGTGGTCGCACTCGTGCTGCAAGCATCTGGCAAAGAATCCCGTGCCGACCACGGTGACCGGCTCTCCCGTCACCGTGAACCCCTCGACCACCGCGATGTCGTGGCGCTCCGTCCCCGCTTCCAGACCCGGCAGGGACAGACAGCCCTCGGGGCCGCGCCAGACGATGCCGTCCCTCTCCACCAGCCGGGGGTTCACCACATGGCCCAGGTGGCGGACGTCGTCGTCGTCGGGGCAGTCGTAGACGAAGACCCGCAGCGGCTCGCCCACCTGGTTCGCGGCCAGGCCCACTCCCTGAGCCGCGTACATCGTGGCGAACATGTCCTCGACGAGGCGGGCGAGTTCGGGGCCGAAGTCGGTGACGTCCTCGCAGCGGGTGTGCAGGACGGGATCGCCGAGCAGGGAGAGAGGCCGGACGTGCCCGTGGGCGCCCGGGATGGAGCCGTGTCGCATGGCGGCAAGGGTACGGTCCTTTCTGACACGCGCATGCCGCACGGGCGTGAGGTGGTGCCGGGATTCGGGAGTGCGAATGGATCTCGATAGGCTGACCACCTACCACGTTGCCGTACGGCAGAGGCGCGGCGCGTACGCAAGGAGGATCGAGAACTGATGGCAGGCAACTCGGACCCGCTCACGCCGCGGGCCAAGATCGCCGTGACCGCGGGCAAGGCGGTCGCGGCGGCGTCGCGCGCCGCGGGGCGCGGCAGCGGTTCGGTGATCGGCGGCCGGGTGGCGCTGAAACTCGACCCCGACCTCCTCGCCCGGCTCGCCCAGAACCTGGACGTGGTCCTCGTCTCGGCGACCAACGGCAAGACCACCACCACCCGGCTGATCGCCGAGGCGCTGCGCGCCGCCGGTCCTGTCGTGTCCAACGCGCTGGGCGCCAACATGCCGGCCGGCATCACCTCGGCCCTCGCCGGCGGCTCCGAGGCCCGCTACGGCGTGATCGAGGTCGACGAGAAGTACCTCGCGGGTGTGGCCCGGGACACCGCCCCCAAGTGCATCGCGCTGCTCAACCTCTCCCGCGACCAGCTCGACCGCGCCGCCGAGACCCGCATGCTCGCGGAGAACTGGCGTGAGGGCCTCGCCGGTTCGAAGGCCGTCGTCGTCGCGAACGCCGACGACCCGCTCGTGGTGTGGGCCGCCTCCTCCTCCCCCAACGTGGTGTGGGTCGCCGCCGGCCAGATGTGGAAGGACGACGCCTGGTCGTGCCCGTCCTGCGGCGGCGTCATGCAGCGGCCCGGGGACGACTGGTTCTGCGGCGAGTGCGGTTTCCGCCGTCCGACGCCGAGCTGGGCGCTGTCCGGGGACCATGTCCTCGACCCGCACGGGTCCGCCTGGCCGATCCACCTCCAGCTGCCGGGCCGCGCCAACAAGGCCAACGCCGCCTCCTCGGCCGCGGTGGCCGCCGTCTTCGGGGTGCCGCCGCAGGTGGCGCTGGAGCGGATGTACCAGGTGCAGGCCGTCGCCGGACGCTACGACGTCGTCCAGTTCCTGGGCCGCGACCTGCGCCTGCTGCTCGCGAAGAACCCGGCCGGCTGGCTCGAGACGTTCAGCCTGATCGATCCGCCGCCCACCCCGGTGATCCTCTCGGTGAACGCGCGCGGCGCCGACGGCACCGACACCTCCTGGCTGTGGGACGTCGACTACACGCGGCTGACCGGCCACCCGATCTTCGTCGTCGGTGACCGCAAGCTGGACCTCGCGGTGCGTCTGGAGGTCGCCAACCAGCACTTCCAGGTGTGCGAGAACCTCGACCAGGCCGTGCAGCAGGCGCCGCCGGGCCGGATCGAGGTCATCGCGAACTACACCGCGTTCCAGGACCTTCGCCGCCGCGTCGGCAACTGACCCCGAAGGACGTTTCCATGAGCGACAACCAACTGCGGCTGGTGTGGATCTACCCGGACCTGCTGAGCACCTACGGCGACCAGGGCAACGCCCTCGTCGTCGAGCGCCGGGCCCGGCAGCGCGGCCTCGACGTGGCGCGTCTCGACGTGCGCAGCGACCAGCCGATCCCGACCTCCGGCGACATCTACCTCATCGGCGGCGGCGAGGACCGGCCGCAGCGGCTCGCGGCGGAGCGGCTGCGGCGTGACGGGCACCTGTACCAGGCGGTGAACAACGGCGCGATCGTCTTCGCCGTCTGCGCCGGCTACCAGATCCTGGGCCACGAGTTCGTCAACGACCTCGGCCAGCGCGAGCCCGGTCTCGGGCTGCTGGACGTGACGACGACGCGTGGCGAGGGCGAGCGGTGCGTCGGCGACGTCCTCGGGGACATCGACCCGCGTCTCGGCCTGCCTCCGCTGACCGGTTTCGAGAACCACCAGGGCATCACCCACCTCGGCCCGACCGCCCGTCCGCTCGCCCGTGTCCAGCTGGGCAAGGGCAACGGCACGGGTGACGGCACCGAGGGCGCGTACAACGACACCGTGTTCGGCACGTACATGCACGGCCCGGTACTCGCCCGCAACCCGCTGATCGCGGACCTGCTGCTGAAACTGGCCCTCGACGTGAACGCGCTGCCCCCGATCGACGACCACTGGTACGAGGCACTCCGCAACGAGCGCATCGCTGCTGCGCAGCAGCCTGCGTAGGCACCACCGCGCAGCAGCCTGCGTAGGCACCGCTGCGGGCAGCGTGTGTAGGCACCACCTGCGCAGCAGCCCGCGTGGGCACCGCTGCGGGCAGCCCGTGTGAGGCGGTCCGCGCAGGGCTGCGGAGGGGCTGTCTCGTGGGCGGGCGGTGTGTCGTGTGTTCACCTGTTTGTCGGTGTGCCGTCAGCAGCCCGTCTGACGGTGCATCCGCACAGGTGAGCAGGCACGTCCAGCAGGCGGACGCGTGCTTCGGCCCGGCCCCCTCCTGCCGCTAGGGTGGCGGGATTCGAGCCGGACAGAGTGGTCCGGACCCGGCCCACGTGGAGAAGGTTGTTTCGGGCTATGCGCATTGGTGTCCTCACGTCCGGCGGCGACTGCCCCGGCCTGAACGCCGTCATCCGGTCCGTCGTGCACCGTGCCGTCGCCGACCACGGCGACGAGGTCATCGGCTTCCGGGACGGCTGGAAGGGCCTCCTGGAGTGTGACTACCTCAAGCTCGACCTCGACGCGGTGGGCGGCATCCTCGCCCGCGGCGGCACGATCCTCGGCTCCTCCCGCGTCCAGCCCTCGCATCTGCGGGACGGCGTGGAGCGGGCCCGGGGCCACGTCGAGGAACTCGGTCTCGACGCGATCATCCCCATCGGCGGTGAGGGCACGCTCAAGGCCGCGCGGCTGATGTCGGACAGCGGTCTGCCGATCGTGGGCGTGCCGAAGACCATCGACAACGACATCGCCGGCACGGACGTCACCTTCGGCTTCGACACGGCGGTCGGTGTCGCCACCGAGGCGCTGGACCGGCTGAAGACCACCGCCGAGTCCCACCAGCGGGTGCTTGTCGTCGAGGTCATGGGACGCCACACCGGCTGGATAGCGCTTCAGTCCGGCATGGCGGCCGGCGCCCACGCCATCGTCGTGCCGGAGCGGCCCTTCGACATCGAGGAGCTGGCCCGCCGGGTCGGCGAGCGGTTCGAGGCGGGCAAGCGGTTCGCGATCGTCGTCGCGGCGGAGGGCGCCAAGCCGAAGGCCGGCAGCATGGCCTTCGACGAGGGCGCGAAGGACATCTACGGGCACGAGCGGTTCGCCGGGATCGCCCGGCAGCTCTCCATCGAGCTGGAGTCCCGGCTCGGCAAGGAGGCCCGGCCGGTCATCCTGGGCCATGTGCAGCGGGGCGGCACGCCGACCGCGTACGACCGGGTCCTCGCGACGCGGTTCGGCTGGCACGCGGTGGAGGCCGTGCACCGGCAGGAGTTCGGGAAGATGACGTCCCTGCGCGGGACGGACATCGTGATGGTGCCGCTGGCCGACGCCGTCGCGACGCTCAAGACGGTTCCCGAGGACCGGTACGCGGAAGCGGAGTGCGTGCTCTAGCCGTCCGGGGGTTGTGCGCCGTCACCTGACCGGCCGCCTACCCCTCACCGCTTCGGCGGCCCGTGCCCACCGGGCACGGGCCGCTTCGGGCTTCCCCGCCCGCCCCTCCTCGAATTGACACCCGGCTCCTGGGGCTTCGTACTGGGCGCGAGGGACCGCACGTGAGGGACTCCCGTTTCTGGAGAGTCCCCTTGGAGCCCTCCCCCTCCCCCCATCTCTCCCCCAGGGAGCCCCCATGACGGCGCAGACACAGGTCACCACCCCGACGGTGCTGGTGTACGAGGACGACCCCGGATTCCCTCCCCAGGTCAACATGCCCGTACCGCATCCCGTACCGCGGCTCGACACGCAGCCCTTCCCCACGGCCATCGCGGGGAACACGCCCCAGCCGGACAGTGCCGGCCCCGGTACCGAAGCCTTCCGTTACTGGGTGGCGGCCGACTCGCTGAGCAGGGCCGCCCAGACGTGGGGACCCCTCGTCCCGACCGGGACCCAGTGGCATCCGCAGGTCGGACGGGCCCTGACCGCGCACCTCGACGCGGGGGACGACCTCAACGCCTTCTACGACCGTAGGGGCCTGTGGTTCTTCCGGCACACGGTGGCGGGCGTCAACGTCGCCACGTGCGAGAGCAACGAGGTCGTCGAGCACGAAACGGGGCACGCGATCCTCGACGCCCTGCGCCCTCAGCTGTTCAGCGCGGCGAGCGCGGAGGCGGCCGCCCTGCACGAGGCGTTCGGCGACATCAGCGCCCTGCTGAGCTCGCTGCAGCTGGAGTCGCTGCGGATCGTCGTGCTGGCCGAGACCCGGGGCGACCTGGAACTGTCCTCGCGGGTGTCGAAGATGGCCGAGCAGCTCGGCTGGGCGATCCGCCAGCGGCACCCCAACTCGGTCGACCCCGACTGCCTGCGCAACATGGCGAACAGCTTCTTCTACCGCGACCCCGTGCAGCTGCCGCCGAACGGCCCCGCGAACACCCTCTCCAGCGAGCCGCACTCGTTCTCCCGGGTGTTCAGCGGCGCGTTCCTGAAGGCGGTCGCCGGGATCTTCCGGCAGCAGGACCTCCAGGACCAGGCCGGTCTGGCCATGTCGGCCGAGATCGCCGGGCAGCTCCTGGTGGACGCCGTCGTGGCCGCGCCCGTGGTGTCCGCCTACTACGCGCAGGTCGCGGGGCACATGATCGCCGCGGACCGTCGGCGCAACGGCGGCAGGTACGGTCCGTCGCTGCGCTCGGCCTTCATCCGGCACGGCATCCTCTCCCTGGAGGCCGCGACGTCCCTCACCGAGCCGGAGATGGCGCGCAGGGGCGCGGCGATCGCCGACATGGCGCCCGGCGGTGCCGACGACATGGGTCTGATGCCCGTGACGGTCCAGGGCGAGACCTACGGCATCACCGGGCCGCTCACCCTCTCCGCACCCGCGCAGGAGCGCCGCTTCGGCATCGCGGGCTCCGACCCGGCCGGCGGCTCGGTACGGCCCGCCGACCCCGAGCGGGTGGCCACGTCGTTCCTCGAGGACCTCTTCCGTCGCGGCCGGGTCGAGGTGCCCGAGGAGCACCGCTCCGCCACCGCGTTCGTCGACGACAGCCCCTCCCGGCTCAGGACGCACGAGATCACGCGGAGCGCGACCGACGACGGCCTCACGCTGGTCCGGCGGTGCTTCGACTGACGAGCCGGCACCCGGTACGCCGGCGCGTCAGCTCCGGAAGCGCAGACGACGGACGAGGAGCCGTCCGTCGTCCGCGCGCTCGATCACATGGGTCGTCCGCGGGGTCGGCTCCTCACCCTCGAAGACGGCCTCGCCGCGCGCCAGCAGGTCACTGACGAACTTCTCGGTCGCCCGGCGCTCGGCGTCGTCGGGCTCCACGTCGTCGCGCTCGTCACCCTGCCCGCCGCCACCGGCGTGCTGCGGACCCTCGTCGTCGCGCGCAGTCATGCGAGGCTCCTCATCGCGTGGGCGGGTCGTCCCGGACGGGGGAGACCACCAGATCCTCCGCCGGCCCCCGCACGTCCACCGTGAAGCCGGCGTCCTCCAGCGCTTCGACGCCCCGCGTGGTCACCAGGGCGAGCACGAGCCGTTCGGAGACGACCTCGACGGGAACCGCCTCGGCCTGGTCCATGACCGCGGTCAGCGAGCGCTGCTCCTGGCCGTCCCGCAACTCGATCCGCGCCCGCAGCACGGGACGGTGCTCCGCGGCGGCGAGGGCGAACACGGGGTGGGCCGCGGTCCGCATCCCCGCCTCCCGCGCGAAGCCGCGCTCCTGGGCGTCCTCTCCCACGAAGACACAGTCGTCGGCCCGCTCTCCCCCGGTGGCGGCGACCGCACGGTCGAAGATCTCCCGGCTGTCCTTCACTCCCCAGTGCACGAGGGCCGGGTCCGTGAAGCGGCCGGGGAACGCCTCCGCCAGCGCCCGGGCCACGGCGGCCTCGGCCGTTCCCGGGTTGGAGATGACACCCTTGCGTACCGCGCTCAGGCCGTCGAGCACGGCGAGGACACGCGGCCGGGGCCGCAGTGCCAGCGACCCGTCGGGGCGGGGGCGGGGATCCGCCAGGGTCGCCCCGATGTCGAAGAAGATGACAGACATGGCACATGCCTCCCCGCCCTGCCGGGTTCCGAGTCGGGACCGCCCGGGTGAACGGGGAAGCGGGCCGGGTCCGCGCGGGGACGTGCTCACCGGCCCCCGGTGACGGAGATCGCCGGGGGCTTCCCTACTCTTGTGGGCGGCAGGAAACGTACAACCCCCCACGAATCAGGAGCCGGCGCAATGGATCACGGCGGGCACGGCATGACCATGGATCTGCCGCCGTTCACGCTGGGGCGGGGGCTTCAGTGGTCGGCGGACCCCTTCTTCCTCGTCGCCTGTCTGGTGGGGCTCGGGCTGTACGGGTGGGGGGTCCTGCGGCTGCGCAGGCGCGGGGACGCGTGGTCCGTCGGGCGCACCGTCTCGTTCGTCGTCGGCGTGCTGACCATCATGCTCGTCATGTGCACCGGGCTGAACGACTACGGCATGGTCATGTTCAGCGTGCACATGGTGCAGCACATGGTGATCAGCATGCTGTCGCCGATCCTGCTCCTCCTCGGGGCGCCCATGACGCTGGCGCTGCGCGCGCTGCCGGCCGCCGGACGGGGCCGCAAGGGGCCGCGTGAGCTGCTGCTGATGCTGCTGCACAGCCGGTACATGCGGATCATCACCCATCCCGCGTTCACGATCCCGCTGTTCATCGCGAGCCTGTACGCGCTGTACTTCACGCCGATCTTCGACTTCCTGATGGGTTCCAGGGCGGGGCACCTGGCGATGATGGTGCACTTCCTCGCCGTCGGCGTGGTGTTCTTCTGGCCGATCATCGGCGTGGACCCGGGGCCGAACCGGCCGGGGTATCTGATGCGGATGCTGGAGCTGTTCGCGGGCATGCCGTTCCACGCGTTCTTCGGCATCGCGCTGATGATGGCGTCGCAGCCGATGGTCGGGACGTTCGAGAACCCGCCCGCCTCGCTCGGCATCGACGCGCTCGCCGACCAGAACGCGGCCGGCGGCATCGCCTGGGCGTTCAGCGAGATCCCCTCGGTGCTGGTGCTGATCGCGCTGCTGTTCCAGTGGTACGGCTCCGAGCAGCGCCAGGCCAGGCGCAAGGACCGGGCCGCCGACCGCGACGGCGACCAGGAGCTGGAGGCGTACAACGCCTATCTTGCGTCGCTCGAGGCACACGGGCGCTGAACCCGGGGCACCATGGAGGGGACGCGCCCTGCGGAGGGCGGCCCTGAGGAGGGTGTCGCGATGGCAGGTACGACGGACGGTTCCACGAAGACCATGGGGGTGCTCACCGTCGGCGGACTCGTCATGGTGACCGCCTATACGGTGGCGCTCGGCAGCAACGGCTGGCTGTGGTTCGGCTGGGTCGTGCTGGGGCTGATCACGCTCACCATGATCGTGACGCGGACAAGCTGAGGCCTGTCCGCCGGGTGGGCCCTGCCGCCGGTCAGGCCCACCCGGTCTGCGCCGGTGGGGCCTACCCGCCGGTCGGTCCTACCCGCCGGTGGGACGGGCCGCCGAGTGCACGCCCGGCTGGTACTTCGGCAGCCGGGCGGTGATCTTCATGCCCGCCCCCGGAGCCGTCTCGATGACCAGGCCGTAGTCGTCGCCGTACACCTGGCGGAGGCGGTCGTCCACGTTGGACAGCCCGATGCCCCCGGACGGGCTGGCCTCGCCGGACAGGATGCGGCGCAGCACCACGGGGTCCATGCCGGCGCCGTCGTCCTCGATCACGACCAGCGCCTCGGCGCCGGCGTCCTGCGCGGTGATCTGGATGTGGCACTTGTCGGCCTTGCCCTCCAGGCCGTGTTTGACGGCGTTCTCCACGAGCGGCTGAAGGCAGAGGAAGGGCAGGGCCACCGGAAGGACCTCGGGGGCGATCTGGAGGGTGACGGCGAGGCGGTCGCCGAAGCGGGCCCGGACCAGCGCCAGGTAGTGGTCGATGGCGTGGAGTTCGTCGGCGAGGGTGGTGAAGTCGCCGTGTCGGCGGAACGAGTAGCGGGTGAAGTCGGCGAACTCCAGGAGCAGCTCGCGGGCGCGTTCGGGGTCGGTGCGGACGAACGAGGCGATCACCGCGAGCGAGTTGAAGACGAAGTGCGGGGAGATCTGGGCGCGCAGGGCCTTGATCTCCGCCTCGATCAGTTTGGTGCGGGACTGGTCGAGGTCGGCCAGCTCCAGCTGGACGCTCACCCAGCGGGCTACCTCGCCCGCCGCCCGGACCAGGACGGCGGACTCGCGGGGCGCGCACGCCACGAGGGCGCCGTGCACCCGGTCGTCGACGGTGAGCGGGGCGAGCACGGCCCAGCGGACGGGGCAGTCGGTGTGTTCGCAGGTGAGCCGGAATGCCTCCCCGCGGCCGCTCTCCAGAGGGCCGGCGAGCCGCTGGGTGATCTCGGTGCGGTGGTGGGCCCCCACCCCGTCCCAGACCAGCACCCCCTTCTCGTCGGTCAGGCACAGGGCGTCCGTGCCGAGCAGCGTGCGCAGTCTGCGGGCGGATCTGCGGGCCGTCTCCTCGGTGAGGCCGGCCCGCAGCGGGGGCGCGGCGAGCGAGGCGGTGTGCAGGGTCTCGAAGGTGGCGTGCTCGACGGGGGTGCCCAGGCCGCCGAGGTTCTCCGGGCGGGCCGTGCGGCGGCCCAGCCAGAACCCCGCGGCGAGGAAGGGGAGGATCGCGATGCAGACGCCCGCGAGGAAGCCGCTCACGCCTTCGCCTCCGCCGCCCGCAGTTCCTCGGTGCTCAGCTCCTCCGGCAGGTGGAACCGGGCCAGGATCGCCGCGGTGCCGGCCGGGACCCGGCCCGGGGTGGCCAGGGACACCAGGACCATCGTGAGGAAGCCGAGCGGTACGGACCACAGCGCGGGCCAGGCGAGCAGCGCGTGCAGGCCGCCCGTGCCGGGGAAGCCCGCCATGGTCGCGGCGACGGCGGCGAACGCGGAGCCGCCGCCCACCAGCATCCCGGCGGCCGCGCCGGGCGGGGTCAGCCGGCGCCACCAGATGCCGAGGACCAGGAGCGGGCAGAAGGAGGACGCCGACACCGCGAAGGCCAGCCCGACCGCGTCGGCCACCGGCAGCCCGCCCACCAGCAGGCTCGCGGCGAGCGGTACGGCCATGGCGAGTCCGGTGCCCAGCCGGAAGTGCCGTACGCCGCGGGCCGGCAGGACGTCCTGGGTGAGGACGCCGGCGACGGCCATCGTCAGCCCGGAGGCCGTGGACAGGAACGCGGCGAAGGCTCCCCCGGCGACCAGCGCGCCCAGCAGGTCGCCGCCCGGGCCGCCGATCACCCGGTCGGGCAGCAGCAGGACGGCCGCGTCGGCGTCGCCGCCGAGGGCCAGCTCGGGGGCGTAGAGGCGGCCCAGGGCGCCGTAGACGGGCGGCAGCAGGTAGAAGGCGCCGATCAGGGCAAGGACGGCGACCGTGGTGCGGCGGGCGGCGACTCCGTTCGGGCTGGTGTAGAAGCGGACGACGACGTGCGGGAGGCCCATGGTGCCGAGGAAGGTCGCGAGGATCAGGCCGTAGGTGGCGTACAGCGGACGTTCCTCACGGCCGGCGGCGAGGGAGGTGGACATGGCGCCGTTGCCGCCGCGCACGGCGACGGGGACGGTGGCGCCCTCGGCGAAGGTGAGGCGGGTGCCCCGGTCTATGTGGTGGGTGCCTGCGGGGAGGCTGAGCACGGCGTCCTGGTGCGGGCGGCCGTCGATCGTGCCGGTCACCGTCACGGTCAGAGGGCGCTCCAGTCGCAGGTCGAGGGTGTCGTCGACGCGGACGGCCCGCTGGTCGCGGAAGGTGGCCGGTTCCGCGAAGGCATCGCGGGGCGCTCCGTCGCCCTGCCAGGCGAGAACGAGGAAGAGGGCGGGGACGAGGAGCGCGGTCAGCTTGAGCCAGTACTGGAAGGCCTGCACGAAGGTGATGCTGCGCATGCCGCCCGCGGCGACGGTCGCGGTGACGACGACCGCGACGATCAGGCCGCCGAGCGAGTCCGGTGCGCCGGTCAGGACCGTCAACGTCAGTCCCGCGCCCTGGAGCTGGGGCAGCAGGTAGAGCCAGCCCACGCCGACGACGAAGGCGCCCGCGAGCCGCCGGGCCGGCTGGGAGGCGAGGCGGGCCTCGGCGAAGTCGGGGAGCGTGTAGGCGCCGGAGCGGCGCAGCGGGGCGGCGACGAAGAGGAGCAGCACCAGGTAGCCGGCGGTGTAGCCGACCGGGTACCAGAGCATGTCGGGCCCCTGGACCAGGACCAGGCCGGCGATGCCGAGGAAGGAGGCGGCGGAGAGGTACTCGCCGCTGATGGCGGCCGCGTTGAGGCGGGGGCCGACGGTCCGGGAGGCGACGTAGAAGTCCGACGTGGTGCGGGAGATGCGCAGGCCGAAGGCGCCGACGAGGACGGTCGCGACGACGACGAGGGCGACCGCGGGGACGGCGAAGGCCGAGTTCACCGGTCCTCGACCAGGCGTATGAGGTCCCGTTCGTTGCGTTCGGCGCGGCGCACGTACCAGCGGGCCAGCAGGACGAGCGGGGCGTAGAGGCAGAAGCCGAGGACCGCCCATTCGAGGCGGTGCGCGTCGGGCATCGCCGCGAAGAGCAGGGGCAGCGGGCCCACGAGAAGGGCGAGTACGGCGAACACCGCGAGGGCGGCCCGCAGTTGGGAGCGCATCAGGGAACGGACGTAGGTGTGGCCGAGGGTGGTCTGCTCGTCGATCTCGGTACGCGGGCGGTGATAGCCCGGGTCCCGCCGGGTGCGGCGGGAACGGCGGGCGGGACCGGTGACGACGACCCGGCGTTCCGCGGGGTCCTGGTGGGGCACGGTCAGGGCCTCCTCATCAGCAGGTCGCGCAGTTCTCGGGCATGGCGGCGGCTTACCTGGAGTTCCTCGCCGCCGACCAGGACACTCACCGTGCCGGCGTCCAGGCGGAGTTCGCCTATGTGGCGCAGGGCGACGAGGTGGCGGCGGTGGATGCGGACGAAGCCGCGGGAGCGCCAGCGGTCCTCCAGGGTGGACAGCGGGATCCGTACCAGGTGGCTGCCGCGGTCGGTGTGCAGCCGGGCGTAGTCGCCCTGGGCCTCGACATGGGTGATGTCGCCGACGGTGACGAAGCGGGTCACTCCGCCCAGCTCGACGGGTATGTGGTCCGGGTCGGGCTCGTGCACGGGGATCCGCGGCGCGGCTCCGCGCCGGTCGGCGGCCCTGAGTTCGACGGCTCGACGGACCGCCTCGGCGAGCCGTTCCTTGCGGACGGGTTTGAGGACGTAGTCGACGGCCTTGAGGTCGAAGGCCTGGACGGCGAAGTCCTCGTGGGCGGTGACGAACACGACCAGCGGCGGCCGTGCGAAGCCGGTGAGGAGGCGGGCCAGGTCGAGACCGTCGAGGCCGGGCATCTGGATGTCCAGGAAGACCACGTCGATGGCCGCGGGGCCGTCCGGGCCGGACTCCAGGGCCCGGTTGAGGCGGCGCAGCGCCTCGGTCGCGTCGCCGGCGCCCTCCACGGTGCCGATCCGGGGGTCGGCGGTGAGCAGGTACAGCAACTCCTCCAGCGAGGGGCGTTCGTCGTCGACGGCGAGGGCGCGCAGCATGAGGGTGGAGTGTAGGGGCGATCCGCACGTCTGGACATGTACGGGGGTGTGGACGTATGTGCTGGATACAGTGCGCGGATGAACAGCGTGCCTGCCTCTTTCGACGAGCTCGACCGGAAGATCATCACAGCTCTGATGGCGAACGCCAGGACGAGCTTCGCCGAGATCGGCACGGCCGTCGGTCTGTCCTCCACGGCGGTGAAGCGCCGGGTGGACCGGCTGCGGGACACCGGGGTGATCACGGGGTTCACGGCCACCGTGCGGCCGGCGGCGCTGGGCTGGCGGACCGAGGCGTACGTGGAGGTGTACTGCGAGGGCGCCGCGCCGCCCAGACGCCTCGCCGAGGTGGCGCGCAACCATCCGGAGATCACCGCGGCGATGACCGTGACGGGCGGGGCGGACGCGCTGCTGCATGTGCGGGCGCGGGACGTGGAGCACTTCGAGAACGTGCTGGAGCGCATCCGGTCGGAGCCGTTCATCCGCAAGACGATCAGCGTGATGGTGCTCTCCCACCTGCTGCCGGACAGCCCGGAGGCGGGTGCGAGCCAACCCGCTCCCGAATAAACCTGCCCTTGCGCAGGTAACCTGCGTCGAATCGGCACATCACGCAGCATTCCTGCGTGAACACGCAATGCTTGTTCCTTGTCGGGCGTCCCGGTCAGTTCCTACCTTGGTGTCAACCCATCCGTCGGCTCCGTAGGAACATGGAAAGGTGGAGGTACCTCTCTGTGACCGATAGCCGTGTGCGGCGCCCCCGGCGCTTCCTCGTCTGCGAACCCAGACACTTCGCCGTGCAGTACGCGATCAACCCCTGGATGCGTCCCGACACCCCCGTCGACGTCGACCTCGCCCAGGAACAGTGGCAGTCACTGATCCGCGCCTACCGTGCCCACGGCCACACCGTGGACACCGTGGAGCCGGCCCCCGGTCTCCCCGACATGGTGTTCGCCGCGAACTCGGCGGTCGTGGTGGCGGGCCGTGTCTTCGGCTCCCTCTTCCACGCGCCCGAGCGGCGACCCGAGTCCGACCACTACGACACCTGGTTCACGGCGGCGGGCTACGAGGTCCACCGGCCGCAGTCCGTCTGCGAGGGCGAGGGCGACCTGGTGTGGACGGGCCGGTACGTCCTGGCCGGCACGGGGTTCCGCACCACCCGTGAGGCGCACCGTGAGGTGCAGGAGTTCTTCGGTCACCCGGTGATCAGCCTGACGCTGGTGGACCCGCACTTCTACCACCTGGACACGGCGCTGTTCGTCCTGGACGACGACAACATCTCGTACTACCCGCAGGCGTTCTCCGCCGGCAGCCGCGCGGTGCTCGCCCGGCTGTATCCGGACGCGGTGCTCGCCACCCGTGACGACGCCATGGCGTTCGGCCTGAACTCCGTATCCGACGGCCGTCACGTCTTCATCGCACCCCGGGCCGAGGCCCTCGCCTCCCGTCTCACCGAGCGCGGCTATGTCCCCGTCCCCGTCGACCTCTCCGAGTTCCAGAAGGCCGGCGGAGGCATCAAGTGCTGCACGCAGGAGATCCGTTCATGACCGCACCCGTCGTCCGTACGCGCACCTCCGCCGAGCTGATCCGTGCCGAGGAGCCCGTCCTCGCGCACAACTACCATCCCCTGCCCGTGGTCGTCGCGAGCGCCGAGGGCGCCTGGGTGCAGGACGTCGAGGGCCGTCGCTACCTCGACATGCTGGCCGGCTACTCGGCCCTCAACTTCGGCCACCGTCACCCCCTGCTGATCGAGGCGGCCCACCGTCAGCTGGACCGTCTCACCCTCACCTCCCGCGCCTTCCACAACGACCGCCTCGCCGAGTTCGCCGAACGGCTCGCGGCGCTGACCGGCCTGGACATGGTGCTGCCGATGAACACGGGCGCCGAGGCGGTCGAGAGCGGCATCAAGGTGGCCCGCAAGTGGGCGTACGAGGTGAAGGGCGTGCCCGCCGACCGGGCGACGATCGTGGTCGCCGCAGACAACTTCCACGGCCGGACGACGACGATCGTGAGCTTCTCGACCGACGAGACAGCGCGGGCGGGCTTCGGGCCCTTCACGCCGGGCTTCCGGATCGTGCCGTACAACGACCTGGCCGCGCTGGAGGAGGCCGTCGACGAGACGACGGCGGCGGTGCTGATCGAGCCGATCCAGGGCGAGGCGGGCGTCGTCATCCCCGACGACGGCTATCTGGCCGGGGTGCGGGAGCTGACCCGGCGCAGGAACTGTCTGTTCGTCGCGGACGAGATCCAGTCCGGGCTCGGCCGGACCGGGCGGACGCTCGCGGTGGAACACGAGGGGGTCGTTCCCGACGTGCTGCTGCTCGGCAAGGCGCTGGGCGGCGGGATCGTGCCGGTGTCTGCGGTGGTGGCCCGGCGTGAGGTGCTGTCGGTGCTGCGGCCGGGCGAACACGGGTCCACCTTCGGCGGCAATCCGCTGGCCGCCGCGGTCGGCACCGCGGTGGTGGAGCTGCTGGAGACGGGCGAGTTCCAGCGCCGGGCGGCCGACCTGGGCGTCGCCCTGCGGGACGGGCTGACCGGGCTGGTCGGCAAGGGCGTCGTCGGCTTCCGGGCGCGCGGGCTGTGGGCGGGCGTGGACGTCGACCCCGCCCTGGGCACGGGCCGCGAGGTGAGCGAGTGGCTGATGCGGGAGGGCGTCCTGGTCAAGGACACCCACGGCTCGACCGTCCGGCTGGCGCCGCCCCTGACCATCACCGCTGAGGAACTGTCCTCCGCGCTGGCCACCTTGGGGAGGGTGCTGGCGCAGCGGGGGTAGGGAGTGCCGGCGCGGCAGGGGTAGGGAGTGCCGGCGGAGCGCGGGGCCGGTGGGCCCCGCGCTCCCCTCACCTCCCCTGCGGCGCGGCGTCAGGCTCCCGGGTGGCTCAGCCGCTGTCCTCCAGGCAGGGTGAAGATTGAGTCGGGAGGTGGTAGACCACTCTCAGCGACAGAGAGGTCGGCCGTGGGCACATACGACGAGGACGACGATGCCCGCCGGCGGTTCGACGTGGCGGACACCGCGCCCCTGCTGCTCGACACCCGGGGCGTGGTGACCAGCTGGACCAGGGACGCCGAGCGTCTGCTGGGATACGCGGCCACCGAAGCGGTGGGCATGGACCTGGCCGGGCTGCTCGCCCACGGGGACGCCGGGCGGGTCCCCGACGTCCTCGAACGGTGCGGTCGGTCCGGTGGCTGGGCCGGGCTGCTGTCGGCCCGCCGCCGGGACGGGCGGCCGGTGCCCGTCATGGCGCGGATCACCTCGGCCCACGAGCCCGGCGGCCGCGCCCGCTGGCTGGTCCTGCTGAACGAGATGGCCGACGCACACGGCTGGAACATGAGCCGCTCGGTGCTGGAGAAGATGATCGGCGGCTCTCCCATCGGCATAGCGATGGTCAACACCGACCTGCGTTTCGTGTGGTCGAACGCCGCTCTGGCCCGGTTCGGCGGCGGGGCGCCGGAACGCCGGCTGGGGCTGCGGCTGGCGGACGTCCAGCCGGGTCTGGACGCCCAGGCGATCGAGGCGCAGATGCGCCGGGTGCTGGAGACCGGGGAGCCCGTCATCGGTTACGAGCTGGTGGGGCGGGTGCGGGCCGCTCCGCACCGCGAGACTGCGCACATGCTTTCGTTCACCCGGCTGGACGACGACCAGGGCAGCGCGATGGGCGTCTACTACACGGTCGTGGACATGACCGAGCGGCACCGTGCCCGGCAGCGGCTCGCCCTGCTGGACCGGGCCGGGCGGCAGATCGGCCGCAGCCTCGACATCGCGCGTACCGCTCAGGAACTGGCGGACGTGGCGGTGCCCGGGTTCGCCGACTTCGTCACCGTGGACCTGCTGGAGCCGGTGCTGCGGGGCGCGGAGCCCGCACCGGCGCAGGCGGCGGACGGGCCGGACGACTTCGTCACCCTGCGCAGGGCGGGGCGGCGGACGGCCGGCCGCACCGGCGGCGCCGGGGACTCGAGCGCTGCGCCGGAGGTCGTGTACCGGGCCGGCTCGCCGGCGGTGCGCTGTCTGCGCGGCGGGCGGCCCTGGCGGGTGGAGCGGCTGGATCCGCTCGACGCCGCGGCCGCGCTGGAGCCGTTCGCCGGGGAGTGGGTCGCCGGTCTGCCCGCCGGGTCCGAGCCGCCCAGCGCCATGATCGTGCCGGTCCGGGCGCGCGGTGCCACCCTCGGCGTCACCACCTTCCTGCGCCGCCACCGGCACGAGCCGTTCGACGACGACGACCTGACGCTCGCCGAGGACCTCGTCTCCCGCGCGGCCGTCTGCCTGGACAACGCCCGGCGCTACACGCGCGAGCGGGACGCCGCCCTGGTGCTCCAGCGCAACCTGCTCCCCCGCCGGCTGCCCGAGCAGGACGCGGTCGAGGTGGCCGCCTGCTACCGGCCGGCCGACGAGCTGACCGGCCTCGGCGGCGACTGGTACGACCTGATCCCGCTGTCGGGGGCGCGGGTCGCCCTGGTCGTCGGCGAGGTGCCGGGCCACGGTATCGACGCCGCCGCGGCCATGGGGCGCGTACGGACCGCCGTGCGCACCCTGGCCGCCCTGGACCTGCCGCCCGAGGAGATCCTGGCGCACCTCGACGACCTGGTCACCCGCATGGACGACGAGGAGGGCACGGCGCAGGGCGAGGCGGAGTCGGGACCCCGGACGGACGGCACCCGCACCGTGGGTTCCGCGTGCATGTACGTGGTCTACGACCCCGTCGACGGGCGGTGCTCGATGTCCGCCGCCGGGCATCCCGCCCCGGCCGTCGTCCTGCCCGACGGGACCGTCACGTTCGTCGCGCTGCCCCCGGGGGCGCCGCTCGGCGCGGGCGGGCCGCCCTTCGAATCGACCGAGGTGATCCTGCCGGAGGGCAGCACGCTCGCGCTGCACACGGACGGTCTGCTGGCCCGGGGCGAACGGTGGGCGCTGGACACCGACCGGGAACGGCTGCGGCAGGCGCTGGAGCAGCAGGCGGACACGCTCGATGTGCGGTGCCGGGCCGTGATCGACGCCCTCGTCCCGGCCCGTCCCTACGACGACGTCGCCCTGCTGATGGCCCGGACCCGCCGCCTGCCCGCCGACCGGGTCGCCGACTGGGAGCTGCCCGCCGACCCGGCGGCGGTGGCCGAGGCCCGCAAGACCGCGAGCCGCCGGCTGGCGGAGTGGGGTCTCGCGGAACTGTCGTTCACCACCGAGCTGGTGGTCAGCGAGCTGGTCACCAACGCCATCCGGTACGCCACCGGACCGATCCGGCTGCGGCTGATCCGTGAGCGCGCCCTGCTCTGCGAGGTCTTCGACGGCGGAGCGACGGCGCCGCACCTGCGTCATCCGCGCGCCACCGACGAGGGCGGCCGCGGGCTGCTGCTGGTCTCGCAGGTCACGCAGCGCTGGGGCACCCGCTTCCTGCCCGAGGGAAAGATCATCTGGGCCGAACAGCCGTTCGCGGACTCCGGCGCGTGAACGGTTCCGCGGGACCACCGACCACCCCACCATTCGTCACATGACATGAGAAAATGACGCAAGACGGGCGGATGGGGCGCGGCCATGAACGATACGGCGATCGACTACACGGCGGTGTTCCAGGCCCTGCCGGGCATGGTGGCACTGCTGACGCCCCAGCTGGTGTACGCGGACGCCAACGAGGAGTTCCTGCGGGTGACCGGCCGCAGCCGCGAACAGATGGTCGGCCGGCACGTCTTCGAGGTCTTCCCGGACAACCCCAACGACCCGGCCGCGAACGGCATGCGCAATCTGGAGGCCTCGCTGAACCGGGTGCTGGCCACCGGCGAACGGGACGCCATGGCGCTACAGCGCTACGACGTCGAATCGGCCGAGCGGCCCGGCGAGTGGGACGAGCGCTACTGGAGCCCGGTCAACGCGCCGGTGTACGGCCCCGACGGCTCGGTGGTGCTGCTGGTGCACCGGGTCGAGGAGGTCACGGAACTGATCCGGGCCCGGGGAGGGCGCGCAACGGCCGGGAACGGCGCGCGGGTGGGCAGCAGGAGCCGGGTCCTGGAGGCCGAGCTGTACACCCGCGCCCGCGAGCTCCAGGAACTGAACGAGCGGCTGCGCCTGGCCCACGCCCGTGAGCGCGAGGTGGCCCTCGCCCTCCAGAAGGCGATGCTGCCCGCCGGCCGGCAGGTCGGCCATCACCGGGCCGCCGTGCGCTACCGTCCGGCGGTCGGCGCGCTCAACGTGTGCGGGGACTGGTACGACCTGGTGGATCTGGTGGGCGGCAACCGCATCGGGGTGTCGGTCGGCGACGTGGTCGGGCACGGTCTGGAGGCCGCCGGGGTGATGGGCCAGCTGCGCAGCGCGCTCAGCGCGGCCTCCCGGGTCGCCGAGGGCCCGGCCGAGGCCCTGAACGTGCTCGGGAGGTACGCGCATGTCGTGGACGGCGCCGAGTCGGCCACCGCGGTCACCACGTTCATCGACTTCGACCACCGCACCATCGCCTACAGCAGCGCCGGCCACCCTCCGCCCGTGCTCGTCCACGCCGACGGCCGGGTGGAATTCCTCGACCGGGCCACCGATCCCCCGCTCGACGCCTACCCCACCCCGATGCGGCGGCCCGAGGCACGGACCACCTACGACGGCGGCGCCACCCTCGTCCTGTACACCGACGGGCTGGTGGAACGGCGGGGCGAGGACATCGACACCGGCCTGGACCGGCTCGCCGACGCCCTCGCCCGGCACCGGGACGCCGACCCCGAAACCCTCGCGGACGCCGTCCTGTTGCAACTCCTGCCCCCCGGCGGCGCGACCGACGACACAGCCCTGGTCGTCGTGCGGCTGTGAGATCCCGGGCGGATGAACGGCGCCCGATCGGCCCGGTACCGGCCGCGGCCGCCTGCCCCTACACTGACACCCCACACCATGCCGGTTGACCTGCTGGAACACGGCGGCACGCCGATCCGCCGGACACGAGGAGCGACTCCTTTGTTCTACTACCTCCTGAAGTACGTGGTGTTGGGACCGGTGCTCAGACTGCTGTTCCGGCCCCGAATAGAGGGTCTGGAGCACATACCGGATACGGGGGCGGCGATCGTCGCCGGGAACCATCTGTCGTTCTCCGACCACTTCCTGATGCCCGCGGTGCTGAAACGGCGTATCACGTTCCTCGCGAAGGCCGAGTACTTCACGGGTCCCGGCGTCAAGGGCCGGCTGACCGCGGCCTTCTTCCGCAGCGCGGGCCAGATCCCGGTCGACCGTTCCGGCAAGGAGGCCGGCCAGGCCGCGATCCGCGAGGGTCTGGGCGTGCTCGCCAAGGACGAACTGCTCGGCATCTACCCGGAGGGCACCCGCTCGCACGACGGGCGCCTGTACAAGGGCAAGGTCGGGGTGGCGGTGATGGCGCTCCGGGCCCAGGTCCCCGTCATCCCCTGCGCGATGATCGGCACCTTCGAGGCGCAGCCGCCCGGCAAGGTGATCCCCACCCTGCACCCCGTGGTGATCCGTTTCGGCGAGCCCCTGGACTTCTCCCGCTACCTCGGCATGGAGAACGAGAAGGCGGTGCTGCGCGCGATCACCGACGAGATCATGTACGCGATCCTGACGCTGTCCGAGCAGGAGTATGTGGACCAGTACGCGGCGGCCGCCAAGGCCGAGGAGGCCGCGGCGAAGGCGGCCGGGACGGAGAAGCAGCGCAAGTTCCCGCGTCTGCCGTCGCGTTGACGTACCGACGCGCGACGCCGTCGGCAGACGCCTGAGGGGCGGCCGGATCGATCCGGCCGCCCCTCTCGCTGTCCGCTGCGGTCACCGCCGCGGCGCGGGCGGTGTTACGGCTTGGGCGTGGCGTGCGGCGCGCAGGTCACGTCCGCGGTGTCCAGCCTGCCGTCGAGGAGATAGGCGTCCACCCGGGAGTTGATGCAGGTGTTCACCAGGCCGGTCACTCCGTGGGAGCCGGCGTCCTTCTCCGTGATCAGACGGGAACCGTCGAAACGCCTGTGCAGTTCGACGGCGCCCTCGTACGGGGTGGCCGCGTCGTTCGTGGACTGCACGATGAGCACCTGCGGCAGGCCCTTGTGGGTCTTGACGTTCACCGGCGTCTGCTGCTTGACCGGCCAGTAGGCGCACGGCAGGTTCATCCATGCGTTGGCCCACGTCATGAACGGGTAGTCCTTGTTGAGCCGCGTGTTGTCGCGGTTCCACTTGCGCCAGCTGGTGGGCCACTTGGCGTCGGTGCACTCGACGGCGGTGTAGACGGCGTTGCCGTTCTCCGAGGAGATGTTGCCGGCCGTGTCGGTCAGGTCCGGGGCGGCCGCGTCGACGAGCGCCTGGGTGTCACCCGCGACGTACTTGCTGAAGACCGTGGCCACCGGGACCCACGAGGAGTCGTAGTACGGGGCGCTCTGGAAGAAGGAGATCAGCTCGGCCGGGCCGACGAGACCGCCGAGCGGGCTCTTCTTCGCGGTGGCCCGCAGCGCGAGCCACTTGGCCTGGACGGCGGCGCGGGTGGTGCCCAGGTGGAAGGCGGCGTCGTTCTTGGCGACCCAGTCCTCCCAGTCCTTCCAGCGGCCCTCGAAGGCGATGTCCTGGTCGAGGTTGGCCTCGTACCAGATCTTCTCGCGGGACGGGTTGACCACGCTGTCCACGATCATGCGGCGCACGTGACCCGGGAACATCGTGCCGTAGACGGCCCCGATGTAGGTGCCGTAGGAGACGCCCAGGTAGTTGAGCTTCTTCTCGCCGAGGGCGGCGCGGATGACGTCCAGGTCGCGGACGGTGTTCGGGGTGGTCATCTGCGCGAGTACGGCCTTGCCGCTGCGCTCGGCGCACCCGTCCGCGTACTCGCGGGCGAGCTTGATCTGGCCGAGCTTGTCGGCCTCGCTGTCCGGGACCGGGTCGGCCTTCGGCGCCTTGACGAACTCCTGCGGGTCGATGCAGGAGATGGGCGCGGAGTGGCCGACACCGCGCGGGTCGAAGCCCACGAAGTCGTAGGCCTTCGCCACGTTGGCCCACACGGGTGCCTTGGTGGTGACACGGCGCGGGAAGCGCAGCCCGGAGCCGCCGGGACCGCCGGGGTTGTAGACGAGTGCGCCCTGGCGCTCCCCGGCCGTGCCCGTGTTGCCGATGCGGTCGACGGCGAGCTTGATCTGCTTGCCGTCGGGCTTGGCGTAGTCGAGCGGCACGCTGACCCAGCCGCACTTGATCGGCTTCTCCAGACCCCAGTCGGCGGGGCAGTCCTGCCAGTCGATGCCCGCCTGCGCGGCGCGCTCCGCTGCGACCGCGGCGCCTCGTGCCTCCCGGTCCTCGCCCGAACGGCCGCTGGTCGCGCTCGCCGTGGGCGCCGCGACGGCGCCGGCGAGCATCGTCGCGGCGACGAGTACACCGGCCGAGCCGAGCGCTGTGGTGCGCTTGTTGGGTCGTATGTCCTTCAAGTGGGAACTCCCCCTACCTGGTTATGGCGGCACAGGGATCCTTGCGGCTGTGAGGCACCTGAGAAAAGGTGTCGTTGACCTTCTTTGCCAATCCGATAACCGGAAAGGGATGTACCGCTCACCGGATGCCGAGATCGGCGAGCGCCTCGTCCAGCACCCGCCGCAGCCGCAACGCGTCGGGCGCGACGGCGGTGACCAGCGCGGCGGGCCCGGCCAGCGGCATCACACAGGCGTCTTCCGCGACGCGCCGCGCCACGGCCGGTTCGCCCTCGAACTCCGGTCGCACCAGCACGACTTGGCCGACCGCACGATGTCCCGCGAGGACGGCGGGCCCGTCCCAGCCGCCGGGTGCGCCGGGTCCGCAGGACAGTTCCTGATCGAGGACGACTCCCCCGGCGATCCGCACGGTGAGCCGGCTGGTCAGCCTTCCGGGCTCCTCCCCCGCCCGCCCGAGCACCTGCTCCTCGCGCAGCACGAGCCGGGCGCCCGCCTGGAGGTCGGCCCGGGTGGTGACGGACAGGTCGCTTCCCCTGGCCGAGATCAACTGCTCGGGCAGCCAGTGCAGTTCGCCGCCGTCGGCGACGGTGAGGCGTACGTCGTAGTGCGCCTCGTCCTTCGCCTGCCCGGGCAGGGCGATCGTGGCGGCGGCCGAACCGACGCGCAGCCGGGCGCCGGCGCCGATGTCCGCCTCGACCCTGAAGCGGTCACCGCCGAGGGGCCCGCTCATCGCGCCGACGAGCATGACGCGCGCCTCGCCGCCGGTGCCCCGGGTACGCCGCAGGGCGAGCGGTCCGTCGCTCTCGAGGACGGGCAGGGAGGTCCCTCCGCGTCCGTCGTCGCGCGCCCCGATCCGCGCGGTGGCGTGCACACCGCTCATGTCACGCCGTCCAGGCGGCGAACCGCGCCCGCACCCACACGGCGACGTCGGTGACACCGCTCTCGCTGCGCAACGACTGGAAGACGACGGGCAGTTCGGCCCGCTGGGCCTTGGCGTCGGCGGCCATGCGGGCGAGGTCGGAGCCGACGTACGGCGCCAGGTCCGTCTTGTTGACGACGAGGAGGTCGGCGGTGGTGACGCCGGGCCCGCCCTTGCGGGGGATGTCGTCGCCGCCGGCGACGTCGATGACGAAGATCTGCGCGTCCACGAGCCCCTTGGAGAAGGTGGCGGTGAGGTTGTCCCCGCCGGACTCGACGAGGATCAGGTCCAGCGGCCCCGCCTCGTCCTCCAGGTCCTCCACGGCCTCGAGGTTGGCGGAGATGTCGTCGCGGATCGCGGTGTGCGGACAGGCTCCCGTCTCGACGGCCGTGATCCGCTCGGGCGGCAGGACGGCCTCCCGGAGCAGGAATTCGGCGTCCTCGCGGGTGTAGATGTCGTTGGTGACGACGGCGAGGGACAGTTCGTCGCGCAGGGCCCGGCACAGCGCGGCGACGGTGGCGGTCTTCCCGGACCCGACGGGCCCGCCGAGCCCGATCCGCAGGGCCCGGCGCGAACCGTCGGTCCGGCGGGCGTCGGCGCCGACGGCGGCCGGACCGTGGAGGGTGTGGTCGAGATGCATGACTGCGGCTCCTCAAGGACAGCCCGTCCGGCGTTCGGGGACGAGGCCCGTTTCAGGGCCGAACGGGGGGCTGGGGGCGAGGCTCCCAGGGTCGGGAACGGGAAGGGGCGGCGGGGGCGGGGAAACTCACGAGGCGAACAGCCGTACCGGCCAGGCGGCGTGCACCTCCGCCCCGATCTCCAGCAGCGGCGCCGAGGCCGCCGGCAGCACGTCGACGCCGCCGGCCGGCACCGCCGTCCCGCAGGACACCGCCCGGTCGACCACCCGGTCCAGCTCCGGCGCGAGCCGGGCCAGCACGGCGGCGGCCTCGAAGGGGTCGAGGCTCAGCAGGCGCACCACGGCGGTGGCGGGTCCGCTCACGCTCTCGTAGACCGAGCAGTACGCCGCGTCCGCCGCCTCCAGCCCGGCCGCCCGCGCGGTCAGTCCCAACACCACTGGCTGATGGGCCCCTTTGGGGAACTCCTGGGCCAGTGCGTCGAGTTCGGGGCTCGGCCAGGCCGCCCGGGCGGCGCGCATCAGCTGCCGGCCCAGTTTCCTGGCGGTCACCCGCAGTGCCGGGGACGGGGTGCGGGCGTCCGCCGCCGCGTCGAGTTCCGCCGGGTCCGCCCCGGCCGCGGCGGCGGCCGACAGCGCCGCCGCCACCAGCCCGGCCGTGTGCAGCCTCCCGCGGCAGAAGGCCTCCAGGCTCGTCGCGCCGGTGATCCGCCCCGCCTTGACGGCCTCCTCGGCACCGCCGGAGTGCGCATGCCCTCCGGCGGGGAAGCGGCCGTCGGCCAGGACCAGCAGTGCTGCCCTCGTCACATCGTCCTCGCGATCCGGGAACCAGCCATCAGAACAGGAAGTACCGCTGGGCCATGGGCAGTTCGGCGGCCGGGGTCGCCTCGACGAGTTCCCCGTCGATGTGCACGGCGAAGCTGTCGGGGTCGACCTGGACACGCGGCCGGGCGTCGTTCTCCCGCATGTCCGCCTTGGTCACCCCGCGCGTGGAGTCGATGGCGACGAACCTCTTGCCGAGCTGGAGGCGCTCCGGCAGCCCGTCCTCGATCGCCAGTGGCGCCACGAAGTTGAACGAGTTCGAGGCGGGGGCCCGGCCGATCGCGCCGTACATCGGACGCGGCAGGATCGGCTGCGGCGTCGGGATCGAGGCGTTGGCGTCGCCCATCTGCGCGTACGCGATCTGTCCGCCCTTGATGACGAGGTGCGGCTTGACGCCGAAGAACGCCGGCTCCCACAGCACCAGGTCGGCGAGCTTGCCGCCCTCGACCGAGCCGATCTCGCGGGCCAGGCCCTGCGCGAGGGCCGGGTTGATCGTGTACTTGGCGATGTAGCGGCGTACCCGGTTGTTGTCCGCCCGGCCGTCGCCCGGCAGGGAACCGCGCCGTCGCTTCATCACGTGCGCCGTCTGCCAGGTCCGCAGGACGACCTCCCCGACCCGGCCCATGGCCTGGGCGTCGGAGGAGATGATCGAGATCGCCCCGAGGTCGTGCAGGACGTCCTCGGCGCCGATCGTCGACGGCCGGATCCGGGATTCGGCGAAGGCGAGGTCCTCGGGGACCGCCGGGTTGAGGTGGTGACACACCATCAGCATGTCGAGGTGCTCCTCGGCGGTGTTCACCGTGTACGGCCGGGTGGGGTTCGTGGAACTCGGCAGCACGTGCGGCTCGGAGACCACCGTCATGATGTCCGGCGCGTGCCCGCCCCCGGCGCCCTCGGTGTGGTACGCGTGGATGCCGCGTCCCGCGATCGCGGCGAGGGTGTCGCCCACGAACCCGGCCTCGTTGAGGGTGTCGGTGTGGATGGCGACCTGGATGCCCGTCCGGTCGGCGACGGTCAGCGAGGCGTCGATGACGGCCGGCGTCGACCCCCAGTCCTCGTGCAGCTTCAGGCCCAGCGCCCCGCCCCGGATCTGGGACAGCATCGCGTCCTGCGAGACGGTGTTGCCCTTGCCGAGGAAGCCGATGTTCAGCGGGTACTGCTCCATCGCCTCCAGCATCCGTGCCAGGTGCCACGGGCCGGGCGTCACGGTGGTGGCCTTCGATCCCTCCGCCGGCCCGGTGCCACCGCCGACCAGTGTGGTGACCCCGGCGGACAGCGCCTCGTCGGCGATCTGCGGGCAGATGAAGTGGACGTGCGCGTCGACCGCGCCGGCCGTCAGGATCCGGCCGTTGCCGGCGATGATCTCGGTCTCCGGGCCGATGACCAGATCGGGGTGCACCCCGTCCATCGTGTCGGGGTTTCCGGCCTTGCCGATACCGGTGATGCGCCCGTCACGGATGCCGACGTCGGCCTTGACCACACCCCAGTGGTCGACGACGACCGCGCCCGTGATGACGGTGTCGGGGGTGCCTTCGGCGCGCGTGGCGCGGGACTGCCCCATCGACTCACGGATGACCTTGCCGCCTCCGAACACCGCCTCCTCGCCGGCGAGCCCCGGACCGCCGCAGCGGTCCTCCTCGATCTCGATCAGCAGGTCGGTGTCGGCGAGCCGGATGCGGTCGCCGGTCGTCGGACCGAACAGGTCGGCGTACGCGGCACGCGAGATCTCAGGCATCGAGGGCACCTCCGGTCTCCCCGCGCAGCCCGGGCACGACCCGCGCGCCGGCCAGCGGGACGAGTTCGACGTCGACGGGGATCCCGGGCTCGAAGCGCACGGCAGTGCCCGCGGCAACGTTCAGCCGCTTGCCGCGCGCGGCGGCGCGCTCGAACTCCAGGCCCGGGTTGGCCTCGGCGAAGTGGTAGTGGGAGCCGACCTGGACGGGACGGTCGGCGGCGTTGAGCACGGTCAGGCGGGTGACCTCACGACCCTCGTTGTACACGACGGGCTCGTCGGCGAACAGGAACTCTCCGGGAATCATCGAGGCCCCCTCAGACGATCGGGTCGTGGACGGTGACGAGCTTGGTGCCGTCCGGGAAGGTGGCCTCGACCTGGACGTCGTGGATCATCTCGGGGATGCCCTCCATGACGTCGTCGCGGGTGAGCAGCTTGCGGCCGGACGACATGAGTTCGGCCACCGTACGGCCGTCACGCGCGCCCTCGAGGATGTGCGACGTGATGAGGGCCACCGCCTCCGGGTGGTTGAGCCTGAGCCCGCGGGCCCGGCGCTTCTCGGCGACGTCGGCCGCCACGTGGATCAGCAGCCTCTCCTGCTCGTGCGGGGTCAGTTGCACGTCCCACCTCACATCCTCGCTCCAGGCCGTGCGGGGCCCGGCTGCCGCGGCCACCGGGGAAAGACCCTGGTGGCATGGATCGGCAGGCTAGTTGGACCGCATTTCAGGCGCGTTAACCGAGCTGTGACCGGTTCAGGCCCCCGACAGCGGGGGCGACACGCTCATCAACGCGCGTAGGCCGTCCCGCAGCACCTCCACCGGGGCGGGCCCGAACAGCGACTGCTGGACGAGGAAGCCCAGTACGGCGGCGATCATGGTGCGCGCCACGTGGTCCGGGGGCACGTCGGTCCGCATCATCCCGGCTTCCTGGTAGGCGACGACGATCCGGCCCCAGCCCTCGCGCACCCCGGTGTAGCCCTCATACAGAAGGGCCGCCAGCTCCTTGTTGCGCAACGTCTCCGTCCACACCTGGACGACGAGGCGCGGAAAGGCCGGCTGTCCGTCCACGGTCAGGGACTCCCGGGCGGCGAGAAGGGGGCCGAGGACCGCGGCGACGAGGGCGTCCGGCGCCGGGGGCGGAATGTGCCGGGACTCCTCCTCGAAGGCTTCCCGGACCTGGCCGAGCACCTCGCCGACGATGGCCGCGATGAGTTCCTCCTTGCCGCTGAAGTAGCGGTACACCGCCCCGGCGGACAGGTCGGCCTCCTTGAGCACGTCCTGCATGGACGTGGCGTGGAAGCCGTTGCGGGCGAAGCAGATCGATGCGCCGTCGAGGATCTGCCGACGGCGGGCGTCCAGGTGTGCCTGGGATACACGGGCCATGGTCGTCAAACTAAAACGAACATTCCTTCTTGACAAGGGACACGGCCGGGAACACGGTAAGAGAACAGCAAAACGAACGATCCTTCTTTTTAGCCGCCGCCCCGATCGCTCGCACGGGGCCCATCCGTCAGCCAGACCCTCACACCGCCCTCAGGGGGAGCCCCATGTCCGCCACCCGGCGCCTGATCGCCGTCGTCCTCATCGTCCCGACCCTCGCCGCCGTCGCCCTCTGGGCCTTCGCCTGGCCGGCCGCCCGGACCGCGCCCCGCGATCTGCCGCTCGGCGTGGCGGGCCCGCCCGCGGCGACCGCGCGGCTGGAGAAGGAACTGGCCGGCCACGAGGGCGCCTTCGAGATCCACCGCTACGCCGGCCTGAAGGCCGCCCGGGACGCCGTCGAGGACCGGACCGTATACGGCGCGGTGGTCGTCACGGCGCAGGGACCGGAGCTGCTGACCGCCTCGGCCGCGAGCCCGGTCGTCGCCCAGCTGCTCCAGCAGGCGGTCGGGCGGCAGGCAGCCGCCACGGGCGCCGAGCTGCGGACGGTGGACGTGGTGCCGGCGCCGGCCACCGATCCGCGTGGCGCGGCCCTCGGAGCGAGCGTGCTGCCGCTCGCCCTGGCCGGCCTCGCGGCGGGCGCGGTGGTGTCCCTGCTGGGACTGCGCGGGGTCCGTGCCGTGGCCGCGCTGCTCGGCGCCGCCGCCCTGGTCGGCCTGGTCGCGGCGGCGCTGGCACACAGCTGGCTCGGGGTGCTCACGGGTGACTGGTGGGCGGAGGCCGCCGTGCTGGGGTTGTCGACGCTGGCGGTCGGCTCGGCGGTGGCGGGCTGCGCCGCGCTGCTCGGCACCCCGGGCATCGGAGTCGTGTCGTTCGTGGTGATGTTCCTCGGCAACCCGTTCTCCGGGGCCGCCTCGGCGCCGCGGATGCTGCCGGAGCCGGTGGGCGCGATCGGCCAGTGGCTGCCGCCCGGCGCCGGCACGAGCCTGGTGCGCTCGGTGTCGTTCTTCGACGGAGCGGCGGCGACCGGCCCGGCGCTCACGCTGGCCTGCTGGGCCGCGCTGGGTCTCGGGGCGGTGGTACTGGGTGCCCGGCTGAAGCGGGGGACGGCCCCGGACCGGCCGGCCGCCGGGGCACGGGAGCCCGCGCTCGTCGCCTGACCCCGTCCCACAGGGCCGTGCATTCCTCCCGGGGTGCACGGCCCTTCGCGTGCGGGGTGCCGCCCCCGGGCGGACGCCCCTTGCTTGTGCGGGTCGCCGTCCCGGGGTGCACGCCCCTTCGCGTGCGGGGTGCCGCCCCCGGGGCACAGCCTTTCGCGTGCGTGCTGCCGTCCCTGGGTGGACGCTTCTTCCTTGTGCGGGTTGCCGTCCCCGGGGGGCACGGCCCTCCGCGTGCGGGGTGCCGTCCCTGGGTGCACGGCCCTTCGCGTGCGGGTGGCCGACTCGTCGGGCCTAGGACGGGTTCGGTCCCCGGTACTCCGCCGTCACCCCGAACCGGTGCTGTTCGCGGGGAGCGGACGCGACCTCGCGCACGGCGGCGACCGAGCTGATCACCGGCTCCTCCGCGGCCCGGTCGAGCTCGTCGAGTCGCTCCAGGTCAGCGGCGGAGACGAGGGCGACAAGAGGCTTGCCGTGCCGGGTCACGACGACACGCTCACCGCCGTACACCACACGGTTGATCAGATCGGCGAGTTCAGCCCTGGCTTGCGTCACCGGAATCTCGTAGGCCATGACCCCATTCTAACGTCACGTACATCCTGTACATTTTTTACAGATGCCGTCAGACACAGAAGGAGGGGGCTCCGATGAACCGACCGTCGGCTCGTCATGTCCTGCCCGAGTTCACCGAGCGCACGAGCTTCGGGCACCGGACCACTGATCCGTACGCGAAGCTGCTGGAGGAGCGGATCGTCTTCCTGGGGACGCCGATCGACGACGTCTCGGCGAACGACGTGACGGCCCAGTTCATGTACCTCGAGCACAAGGACCCGGACCGGGACATCGCGCTGTACATCAACTCCCCGGGCGGCTCCTTCAGCGCGATGACGGCCCTGTACGACACCATCCGGTTCGTCAGCTGCGACGTGGAGACGACCTGCCTGGGCCGGGCGGGCTCGACCGCGGCGGTGCTGCTGGCGGCGGGCACGCCCGGCAAGCGGTTCACGCTCCCGGGGGCGCGGATGACGATCCGCCAGCCGTCCCTGTCCGAGCGGGTCGAGGGACAGGCGAGCGACCTGGCCATCCAGGCCGCGGAGCTGGCACGCACCCGCGCGAGCCTGGAGGAGATGCTCGTACGGCACACCGGGCGAACCCCTGAGCAGGTGGCCTCGGACATCGAGCGGGACACGTCCCTCAGCGCCCGGGAGGCCGTGGAGTACGGGCTGGTGGACGGGATCGTCGCCAGCCGCAAGACCTCGGCCGGCACGACCGGCGGGCGGTGAGCCGCCGATGGTGCCCGAGCTGCCACCGCTGCCCGCGCTGACCCGAGCGGAGGCCGAGCTGATCGACGGCTATCTCGACGTCGTCGACATGCTCGGCCGTATCAACCCCGCCCACCACGGGGACACCTACCGTGGGCTGCGCGCCGCCCAGGCGCTGGTGACCAAGGCGACCGCGCTGCGCGACGCGCTGACGCTGATGCACCAGCGGGGCGAGAGCGAGCTGCACGCGCCGACGCTCGCGCGGGCGCTGCGCGTCCTGGACGGGGAGCGCCGTACCGCGCGCGTCACACTGCCGCCGCTCTCCGGCAGTTGATCCGGCCGGCCCGCCTCCGGTCCCACCGCCCGCCCGCCCGCCCCCGGGACGTGCCGACCGCGACGGAGTTGAAACGGCCCAGAAGGCGTACCCCCGTTCGGCAGAGCGTCTACTGTTTCCCCGGACGCCCCGGAGTTGCGCAAAAGGGCGCTCCGCGGGCCGAACCGGAGGCTTCGCCGCTGGTGGGAGCCCCTGACGCACTCGGACATCTGATCGCCCATCAGAGTGTTCACCCGAACGGGTGAGTGGTGAGTAACCCCACAAATCCCCGGTTCCGTTGGGATTTTCGGACACGAGTGAGCCAAGATCCCTGACTGACGACAAGCCCCCGCCACAAGCGGCGGGGCGGTCCGGGCGGACGCCGAGTCCTGCCGCCGCCCGGATGACCGGTCGACAGGAGTGCATCGGCAGGAGTGGAGGACCCAGGCACGACGGGTCGCCGGAACGGTCACGCCATGACCGGGCCGAGCAGCCCTTGGGGTGAAGCCGCAACCGCGGCCGGGCAACTTTGTCAGCCCGAATCCGACAGGTCATCCTTCACAGGCGGCTGACGAAGGGTTGCGCATGTCTGCGCTCAATCGTGTCCCGTCGCTCATGGTCCGGGCCGGTACGGCCTCGGCGTTCGCCATTGCCGCCGTGGGCGGCTCGGTCGTGGTCCCGGGGCTCGCCCCGGACGCCGCGGCCGCCACACCGGCGACGAAGGCGCTCCAGATCGCGGCTTCCAAGAAGGGTGCACCTTACAAGTACGGCGCCACCGGGCCGAAGAGGTTCGACTGCTCGGGGCTGACGATGTACTCGTTCAAGAAGGCGGGCAAGACCCTGCCCAGGACGGCGGCCCAGCAGTACAACAAGACGAAGCACATCTCGGCGTCGAGCCGCAAGGCAGGCGACCTCGTGTTCTTCCACTCCGGGTCGAACGTCTACCACGTCGGGATCTACGCGGGTAAGGGCAAGATCTGGCACTCGCCCAAGACCGGTGACGTGGTGAAGCTCCAGAAGATCTGGACCAAGAGCGTCTGGTACGGCCGGGTCCGCTAGGACGGGCTGCTCGCCGGCCGGTTTTCCCGGGGTGGTGGGGGCGTCCTGACGCGCCTTCACCGCCCCGGGAGCTCACCCTCCGCCGGAACCGCCAGGACGCCGGCCACCGGCTCCGTCGCCGGGACGGTCCACGGGAGCTCGACGGTGACCGTCTTGCCGCCCTCCCGGGTGGGCCGCACCCTCAGCCTGCCGCCGCACTCCGCGGTCAGCCAGCGGATGATCACCATGCCTCGGCCGTTGTCCTGCTGGACGGCGGCCGGCAGTCGTCTGGGGAAGCGCGGGTGACTGTCGGTGACGCCGACACGCACGTGTTCGTCACGGTCCAGGACGACGGCCACCGTGAAGGTGGGTGACTGCCCGAAGGTGTGCTGTACGGCGTTGGTGGCGAGTTCCGAGACGATCAGCCGGACGGCGTCGGCCAGCTCCGCGTCCGCCGGGAGACCCCATTCCCCGAGGGCGTCGGCCACGAAGCAGCGGGCCGCGGAGACCGAGGCGGGATCGCTCGGCAGAATGACGGATGCTTCCAGGTGATCTGCCATGGCGACGTCGCCCCTTTCCACGGGACCGGGAGCCCGACGCGGTGCGGATGGTTCGAGTACGGTCCCGGACTGGTGCTTCTTCGCCAGACTGCCATTACCGCGCCGGCCACGGGTGGCGATCCACCAAGATATGCATATATCTGTCGCCCGATGCGGTGAACTCTGCGACGACGGAGCGTATATGGCCGACCCGTCAGGAGTAAGGAGGAGCCCATGCAGCACGGTCCCGCGGTGCGCCGCCGGAAACTGGGCGCCGAACTGCGCAATCTGCGCGCCCGGGCCGGTCTCACCAGTGGTGAGGCGGCCCGGCTCGTGGGCTGGCACCAGTCCAAGGTGAGCCGCATGGAGACCGGGGTCAGTGGGTCAAAACCGGCCGATGTGCGGTTACTCCTGGATGCCTACGGGGTCGCCGATCCGCAGCTGCGGGAACTGATGCTCGCGCTCGCGGGAGCCGACGGCGGGGGCGGCCGGGACCACTGGTGGCACGCCTACCGCGGGGTGCTGCCGCTCACCTACCGGGATTTCATCAGTCTGGAGTCCCAGGCGAGCGCCATGCGCACCCTGGAGACGACCGTGGTCCCCGGGCTGTTGCAGACGCCCGAGTACGCGCGCGCCGTGACAGCGGCAGCCGTGGAGGGAGCCGACGAGGACCAGCTCGACACGCTGGTGGAGGTGCGGCTGGCCCGGCAGGACGTACTGCGCGCGACGCCGCCGCTGGAGCTGAACGCGGTGCTGGACGAGGCGGTGCTGCGGCGGCAGGTGGGCGGGGCCGAGGTGATGGCGCATCAGCTGGAGCGTCTGGTGGAGGCCGCCCGGATGCCCCAAGTACGCCTCCAGGTACTGCCGTTCGCCGCCGGAGCGCATATCGGCATTACCGGCCCTTTCGTTATCTTCTCATTTCCGCGCACTTCTGATCTGGATGTGGTTGTTCTCGACCACTTGACGAGTAGCCTCCATCTCGAACGGAAAGAAGACCTCCAGGCCTACACCGAGGCCTTCAACGCCCTTCGGGCGCACGCCCTTTCGCCCGGGGACTCATCGGATTACATCGCCGCGATAGCAGGCGGCGCGTGAGGAGGCGCCATGTCCGCACCACCGCGGAACGTACCTTCCAGTACCGGACCCGACCGTCTCCCGGATGTGCGGTGGCTGCGCAGCAGCTACAGCACGGGAGCGAACAACTGCGTCGAGACGGCCCGGCCGGCCTCCGGCCCCCTGGCCGGACTGCTCGCCGTACGCGACTCCAAGGACCCGGCCGGACCCGCCCTGCTCTTCTCCCCCGAGAGCTGGACGGACTTCACGGCCGCGGTCTCCCGGGTCCGCTGACCGCACCCGAGTAGTCAGAGGCGGTCCACGGCCGTGTCACGCCGACTCATGGTCGTGTTTCGCCGATCACCCGTACAGCGCGTTCCAGCTCGGCCCCGGAGAGGTCCGCACGCGCGGTCAGCCTGAGGCGTGAGATGCCGTCGGGCACGGAGGGAGGACGGAAGCAGCCCACGGCCAGGCCTGCCGACCGGCAGTCCGCCGCCCACCGCACGGCCGCCTCCGGGGACGGAGCACGCACGGAGACGACCGCGGCGTCCGGACGCACCGCTTCCAGGCCCGCGGCCGTCAGGCGCGCGTGCAGTTCGCCCGCCACGGCACGGGCGCGCACCGCGCGCTGCGGCTCCCGGCGCAGCAGCCTGAGGGCCGCCAGCGCCGCGCCCGCCGCCGCGGGCGCCAGACCCGTGTCGAAGATGAAGGTCCGGGCCGCGTTCACCAGCTGGTCGATGACCCGCGCCGGTCCCAGCACGGCCCCGCCCTGGCTGCCCAGCGACTTGGACAGGGTGACCGTGACCACGACGTCGTCGGCGCCCGCCAGTCCCGCCGCGTACGGAGCGCCCTGTCCGCCGTCCCCGAGCACCCCGAGACCGTGGGCGTCGTCGACGACCAGTCCGGCGCCGTACTCGCGGCAGGCCGCCGCCAGGGCGGCCAGCGGGGCGGCGTCGCCGTCGACCGAGAAGACCGTGTCCGAGACCGCCACGGCCGGGCCGGCGTGGGTGCCGAGCGCCTTGCGCACGGCGTCCGGGTCGGCGTGGGCGACGACCTGGGTGGTGCCGCGGGCCAGCCGGCAGCCGTCGATGAGCGAGGCATGGTTGCCCGCGTCGGAGACGATCAGCGAGCCGTGCGGGGCCAGCGCGGTGACCGCCGCGAGGTTGGCCGCGTACCCGGAGGAGAAGACGAGGGCCGCCTCGAACCCGCAGTGCTCGGCGAGTTCACGCTCCAGTTCGCCGTGCAGCTCGGTGGTGCCGGTGACGAGCCTGGAACCGGTGGCACCGCCGCCCCAGGTCCCGGCGGCCGCCACGGCGCCCGCCACGGTCTCGGGATGGCGGGCGAGACCGAGGTAGTCGTTGCTCGCCAGGTCGAGGAGCGGTGACTCCGCCGGACGGGGCCGCAGGGTCCGCACGAGTCCGGCCCGGCGGCGCAGCTCCGCCTGTTCGTCGATCCAGCCGAACGCCATGGGTCCTCCGGGCTTTTGTAGGTAGCGGACAGACACTAGCGGGCCGACCGCCCACCCACGGTGTGGCAATACCCACACGTCGAACCCGGTGTGTTGTGTGATCCCTACCTTGGCCCGGAGCGGGTGCGTAGGACAGGATCGGCTCTCATGGACCTGCTGAACACGCTGGTGGACAAGGGGCTTCGGCGCGAGCTGCCGACCCGCGAGGAAGCGCTGGCCGTTCTGGCCACTTCCGACGACGACGTGCTGGACGTGGTGGCCGCGGCCGGCCGGGTGCGCCGGCAGTGGTTCGGGCGGCGGGTGAAACTGAACTACCTGGTCAATCTCAAGTCGGGACTGTGCCCCGAGGACTGCTCCTACTGCTCCCAGCGGCTCGGCTCCACGGCCGGGATCCTGAAGTACACCTGGCTCAAGCCGGAGGAGGCCTCCCGGGCCGCGGCGGCCGGGCTGGCGGGCGGGGCCAAGCGGGTCTGCCTGGTGGCGTCCGGGCGCGGCCCGACGGACCGGGACGTCGACCGGGTGGCCGGCACCATCAAGGCGATCAAGGACCAGAACGAGGGCGTCGAGGTGTGCGCCTGTCTGGGCCTGCTCTCCGACGGCCAGGCCGAACGGCTGCGCGAGGCGGGCGCCGACGCCTACAACCACAACCTGAACACCTCCGAGGGCACCTACGGCGAGATCACCACCACCCACACGTACGCCGACCGGGTGGACACGGTGCAGAAGGCGCACGCGGCGGGCCTGTCGGCGTGCTCGGGTCTCATCGCGGGCATGGGCGAGTCCGACGAGGACCTCGTGGACGTGGTCTTCTCGCTGCGCGAGCTGGACCCGGACTCCGTTCCGGTCAACTTCCTCATCCCGGTGGAGGGCACCCCGCTGGCCAAGGAGTGGAACCTCACGCCGCAGCGCTGTCTGCGCATCCTGGCGATGGTGCGGTTCGTCTGCCCCGACGTGGAGGTGCGCATCGCGGGCGGCCGCGAGGTCCATCTGCGCACGATGCAGCCGCTGGCCCTGCACCTGGCCAATTCCATCTTCCTGGGCGACTACCTCACGACGGAGGGCCAGGCGGGCCGGGCCGACCTGGAGATGATCGCGGACGCCGGCTTCGAGGTGGAGGGCGCGGAGCAGGTCACGCTGCCCGGGCACCGGGCGACGGCGGGCGGCGGCTGCGGGTCGCACGGGAGCGCCGGGTGCGGATCGCACGAGGGCGGCGGCTGCGGGTCCCACGAGGACGCCGGGTGCGGGTCCCACGAGGGCGGCGGGGTGTGCGGCTCCGTCCCGGCGGCCGCGGCGGCCGCCTCCCCGGTCGCGGCGGCCGGCGAGGCGCGTACGGACCTGGTCGCCGTGCGCCGCCGTGGCGCCGGCACGGATCTCGCGCCCAATGCCTGAGCGGTCCCCGCTCGGCGTCTCCGAACTGTTGGAGCTCGACCGGCGGCACGTATGGCATCCGTACGGTCCGATGCCCGGCCGGGCCGAGCCGCTCGTGGTGGAGTCGGCGAGCGGGGTCCGGCTGCGGCCGGCGGACGGCTCGGGCGAGCTGGTGGACGGCATGGCGTCCTGGTGGTCGGCGATCCACGGCTACAACCACCCGGTGCTCAACGAGGCCGTGCGCGAGCAGCTGGGCCGGATGAGTCATCTGATGTTCGGCGGGCTCACCCACGAGCCCGCCGTCCGCCTGGCGAAGCTCCTTGTCGACATGTCACCCGACGGTCTCGAGCATGTCTTCCTCGCCGACTCGGGGTCGGTGTCGGTCGAGGTCGCGGTGAAGATGTGCCTTCAGTACTGGCGCTCGCTGGGCCGCCCGGCCAAGCAGCGCCTGCTGACCTGGCGCGGCGGCTACCACGGCGACACCTGGCAGCCGATGTCCGTGTGCGATCCCGAGGGCGGGATGCACGACCTGTGGACCGGGGTGCTGCCCCGGCAGGTCTTCGTGGACCCGCCTCCCGCCGAGTTCGACGAGGCGTACGCCGACCTGCTGCGCGAGGCGATCGGGCGGCACGCCGACGAACTGGCCGCGGTCATCGTGGAGCCGGTGGTGCAGGGCGCGGGCGGGATGCGGTTCCACTCCCCCGGCTACCTGCGGGTGCTGCGCGAGGCGTGCGACGCGCACGACGTGCTGCTGGTGTTCGACGAGATCGCGACCGGGTTCGGGCGCACCGGTGCGCTGTTCGCGGCGGAGCACGCCGCGGTGACACCGGATGTGATGTGCGTCGGCAAGGCGCTGACCGGCGGCTATCTGACGATGGCGGCGGCCCTGTGCACCTCCCGGGTGGCCGACGGGATCTCGCGGGGCGAGGTGCCGGTCCTGGCCCACGGGCCGACGTTCATGGGCAACCCGCTCGCCGCGGCCGTCGCCTGTGCCTCGATCGAGCTGCTGCTCGCACAGGACTGGCTCGCGGAGGTCAAGCGGATCGAGGCGGGGCTGCGGGAGGGCCTCGCGGCGGCGGTGGAGATCCCCGGTGTGCGGGACGTCCGGGTCCTCGGCGCGATCGGTGTGGTCCAGCTCGACCACCCCCTCGACGACGCGGGCATGGCGGCCGCCACCCGGGCCGCCGTGCGCGAGGGCGTCTGGCTGCGGCCGTTCCGCGACCTGGTCTACACGATGCCGCCGTACGTCACCGACGACACGGACGTGGCACGGATCGCGCGCGCGGTGTGTGCCGCGGCGCGGGAGGGATGAACATGCCGATCCTGGTGATCACGGGGACGGGTACGGAGGTCGGCAAGACGGTCACGACGGCCGCGATCGCCGCGTCGGCGCTCGCGGCCGGGCGGTCGGTGGCCGTTCTCAAGGCCGCGCAGACCGGGGTGCGGGCGGACGAGTGCGGGGACGCCGACGAGGTCGCCCGGCTCGCGGGCGCGGTGACGGCGGTCGAGGTCGCCCGCTATCCCGAGCCGTTGGCCCCGGCGACGGCGGCGCGGCGGGCGGGCTTGGCGCCGGTGCGGCCCCACGACGTCGCCGAGGCGGCGCAGAAGCTGGCCGTCGGCCATGATCTGGTGCTCGTGGAGGGGGCGGGCGGCCTCCTCGTACGGTTCGACGAGGCGGGCGCAACGCTGGCCGACGCGGCGCAGCTGCTGCGGGCGCCGGTGCTGGTCGTGGCCTCGGCGGGGCTGGGCACGCTGAACGTCACGGAGCTGACGGCCCGTGAACTACGGTCGCGGGAAGTGGAGTTGTTGGGTCTGGTGATCGGGAGCTGGCCCGACTCCCCGGATCTGGCGTCCCGTTGCAATGTCGCGGACCTGCCGGAGGTGGCCGGGGCGCCGCTGCTGGGGGCGCTGCCCTCGGGGGCCGGCGCGCTCGCACCCGCCGACTTCCGCACCGTGGCGCCGGGTTGGCTGGCGCCCCGGCTGGACGGGACCTGGGAGGCGGAGGCCTTCCGGGCGCGGACGGGTTCAGGGGCGTAGGGTCCTTCGCCCGATCGCCGTGTGGGCCCCGGGGAGAGACCCGGAGGGCGGGGCGGGGAGGAGGGGAGAACGGGGGCGGCGACACCCCCGGACTCCCCACCGTTGCGACCGTCCTCGTCCGGCCCGCCCTGTCAGGCGTACGTCTGCTCCGGCACCGACGCGTCAGAGGACGCGGACGGACGCCCTTGCCGTTGCCCGGGTACAGCCACAGCTTTCCGGCGGTGTCGCGGGCCAGCAGGTCCCTGCGGCCGTCACCGGTCAGGTCGCCCGCCGAGCTGATCTCGCGCATGGCGTTCCAGCCGCTGCCGACCCGGACCCGTGTGCCGAAGGTACCGTTGCCCCGGCCCGTAGAACCAGAGGACGCCTGCCTTGTCACGGGCGTACAGGTCCTCCCTGCGGTCTCCGTTGTGACACGGAATGTTGTGCGCATGACAGGCACACAACGATCTTCGAATACGCGCACGGCGGCGGCCTGAACGCCCTAGCCGTCGTCCGCGTCCGCGAGCAGCCGCACGAGTTCGATGCGGGAGCGGATGCCCAGGCGGGTGAAGACACCCCGCAGGTGGTGGTCGATGGTGCGGGGGCTGAGGGCGAGGCGGGTGGCGATCTCCCGGTTCGTGGCGCCGTCGGCTGCCATGCGGGCGACCAGGAGCTGCTGGGCGGTCAGATCGGCCGTCGGGCGCCGGCCGCCGCGGGCGGGGTCCGCGGGGGCGCCGAGCGCGCGGAGCTCGGCGCGGGCGCTCTCGGCGCAGTGCGGCGCGTCGAAGGCGTCGAACGCCTCGAGGGCGCTGTGCAGCCGGTCACGGGCCTCCGCGCGCCGGCGCAGTCTGCGCAGCGCGCTGCCGAACAGCAGTTCCGTGCGGGCGCGTTCGACGGCGCGGGTGCCCTCGGCGTGCAGATCGAGGGCCGCCCGGTAGTGCTCGAGGGCGTCGGCGCCCGGTGTGAGCAGGGCCCGGCAGCGGGCGCTGAGTGCGAGGTCGTCGGCGCTGCCGACGGCACGGGCCCAGCGCTCGTAGTCGGCGTGCGCGGCCCGTGCGACCCGGGTCTCGCCGGTGCGGACGGCGGCTTCGACATAGTGCGGGGTGGCCAGGTGGCGGATGGCCCGGTGGCCGTGGCCCGGGCCCGAGGCGGCGAGCGCCCGCAGCCGCGCCGCGGCTGCGTCGAAGCGGCTCGAACCGAGGTCGAGGAAGGCGAGCGCCCACTGCGCCAGGGCAGCGGGCAGACCCAGGGCGTGGGCGAGGGCGTAGGACCGGGCGGCGGCGGCCCGCTCCCGGCACAGGCCCTCGTCGCCGGTGAGGGCGGCGAACATCGCGAGGGCGGCCTGCAGATGGCAGGCGCCGTTGTCCTGGCCGGTGGCGTACGCCTGTCGCAGGGCGTCCAGGGCGGCTGCCTCCGCGGCGCGCGGGCGGCCGGTCCAGAAGTCGGCGTAGGCGCGGAACTCCATCGCCTGGGACACGAGTGCCGTGGTGCCCCGGGCCCGGGCAGCGGCGGCCGCCCGGACCGTGGCGGTGGCGGCGCGGGTGTGGTCGCCGAGCATCAGCGCGGCGATGCCCGCGTGCAGGAGGAGGGTGGGGTCCCCGCCCGGGCCGCACCGCCCGGCGGCGGCCTCCAGCAGGTGGCGTGCGTCCTCGTAACGCCCGTCGACGGCCGCGGCGATCCCGCCGAGCACACCCGGCGGGTCGATGCCCGACTGCCGTGCCACATGCGCCGCTTCACGGCATCGGCGCAGGTCCCCGGTGTAGACGGCGGCCTCGGCGGCCCGCGCCAGGAAGTGCGCGGCGGGCCCGACACCCTCCGCCCCGGCGACGGCGGCCGCCACGGCCCCCGAACCCCCGGCACCGAGGGCAGACCCGGCAACCACGACCGCTCCCTCGACCCCGCCGTCACCCGCCGCCGGGGCAGGCGGGGCGGGCCGGCCGGACCCGGCGCCCCCGGCATGGCCGGCGCCGGCGCCGGGCTCCGCGGCCTCGGCGGAGTCGACGGTCCGGCCGGACCCGGTGACCTCAGCCGCCTCGGCGGCCTCGGTGACCCTGCCCGCGGCCCGCGCCGCTCCGGCCAGCAGGGCGTCGAACGCCTCCCCCGCGTGCCCCGTTCGCAGGGCGAGGATGCCGGTGAGGGTGTCGGCGTCGGTGCGGGCCGCCAGTGCGCGGGACCGGTCGCCGTCCCCGCAGTGCCAGGCGTCGGCCGCCGCGTGGGCGAGGAGGCGGGACCGTTCGCGGGGGTCCTCACAGAGCACGGCGGCGCGTTCGGCGAGGGTGCCGGAGAGCGCCGGGTCGCCGGCGGCGCGTGCCCGGGCGGCCGCCGCCGTCAGTTCCACGGCGAGTCGCGCGCTGGGCCCGAGCGCGGCGGCGCCCCGGTGCCAGGCCCGACGGGGCGCCTCCGCCGGGCCGTGCAGGACCCGGGCGAGCAGTCGGTGGGCGTCGCGCCGGTCGGCCGGGGCGGCCGTCTCGTAGGCGGCGATCCGGGTCCAGGCGTCGCGGAAGCCGACTCCGCCGGCCGTCGCGCAGGCGATCCCGGCCGCCTCGGCAGCCTCCAGGGGCCGGGTGTCCAGGCGGCCGGCGGCGACGGCGCGCAGGAAGGCGTGGGTGGCCACCGGGTACTGGTCGGCAGCCGCCAGCAGCAGCACCAGCCGGGTGCCGTCGGGGAGCGCGCGGACCTCGGCGCGGTGGGCGCGCAGCGTCTCGGGGGCGAGGTCGGCGGGTTCGGCCGGCAGTGGGTCGAGGCCGACCGCCTGGCGTTCGGTCAGCCGCGCGAGGAGTTCCGCGGCGGCGCGCGGATCGCCGTGGACGAGGCGCAGCACCCGCACGCGGACGCCGGCGGACAGCGGCGGGCCCTGGCGCGGGCCCGTGTCCGGGGGCGTCGGTGGCGAAGTGCGGTCCAGAGGCGGGGGGTTCACCGATGTCACCACACAACTGACGTTACTGGCGGGTTACTTGAACCGTAAAGACTGGCGATTACACCGATGCGGCGCGCGTAGACCCGGCTGGACACTCCTGGCAACCCCACACGTTTCAGGAGGCATCATGCAGCGCCCCAAGCGTCGCATCGCCGCGGCTCTCTCGGCCGTGGTCTCATCGCTCCTTCTGTCACTGTCCTTCTCCGCCCCCACCGCCCACGCCGCGACCCACGACCCGATCGTCTTCGTGCACGGCATCAGCAGTTCCTCCAGCAGCTGGGACGACTGGGTCGCGGACTTCAAGGCCGACGGCTACACGGCCGCCGAGCTGGACGCCTGGTCGTACAGCTGGTCCCAGTCGAACGCCACCACCGCCTCCCAGCTGGCCACCGAGATCAAGAAAGTGCTGGCGAGGACCGGCGCGGCCAAGGTCGACGTCGTCATCCACTCCATGGGCGCGCTCAGCTCCCGCTACTACCTCAAGAACCTCGGCGGGACCGCGTACGTGGACGACTTCGTCTCGGTCGCGGGCACCAACCACGGGACGTCGGTCGCCTCGTGGTGCAGCTGGCTCTACACCTCGTGCGCCGAGATGGTCACGGGCAGTTCGTACGTCACCGCGCTCAACTCCGGTGACGAGACCCCGGGCAGCGTCAGCTACGCGACCTACTGGTCGAACTGCGACGCGGCCATCGACCCGGACTCCTCGGCGCTGCTGAGCGGGGCCACGAACGTCGGCGTCGGGTGCATCTCGCACGACGCCATGAACAACGACCACGGCGTATACGAAAAGGTGCGCGACTTCGTCCGGTGAGGGGCGCGGTGACCCCGCGCGAACGCGGCAGCGGGGGTGCGACGGGCCTGTCCGGGGAAGAATCCCGACAGGCCCGTCCTGCCCGGGAGGCTGCCATGCCGCTACGGTCCACCGGTTCCCCACAGGCGCCCGGTGATCAGGTCCACCATCCGCTGTTCGCCCGCTGCTACGCCCGGCTCGCAACGGCCGCGGAGACAGAAGCGGGCCTGGCCGGGGTGCGCGACCGGCTGCTCGCCGGGCTCTCCGGCCGGGTCGTCGAGGTCGGGGCGGGCAACGGGCTGAACTTCGCGCACTACCCCGGAGCCGTCTCGGAGGTCGTCGCGATCGAACCGGAGCGCGGACTGCGCCGGCCGGCCCTGGAAGCGGCCGTGCGCGCCGACGTGCCCGTCGACGTGGTGCCGGGGACCGCCGAGGCGTTGCCCGTCAAGAGCGAGGCCTTCGACGCGGCGGTGGTCTCGCTGGTGCTGTGCAGCGTGCGGGACCTGCCGCGCGCCCTCGCCGAGCTGCGGCGGGTGCTGCGGCCCGGCGGCGAGGTGCGGTTCCTCGAGCACGGGCCCGGCGGCGGCCGGGCGATGCGGCTCACCCAGCGCGCCCTGGACCGGACGGTGTGGCCGCACCTGGCCGGCGGCTGCCGGCTCACCCGCGACGCGGTCGGCGCGCTCCGGGACGCCGGGTTCGAGCTGGGCCCGTACCGGCGGATGACGCTGCCGGAGAAGGGGCCGCGGCTGCCGTTCTCCTACTGCGTGACCGGGGCCGCCTGGCGGCCCGCAGCACCGGAGTGAGGGTTCACGCACTCCACTGGCGCAGTTCCTGCGCGATGTCGGCCACCGACGCCTCCCCGTTCTTGACCAGGCGGGCCAGATCGCGGACCTGTTCGGGCGAGGTCGCCACCTTCAGCCCGCTGGCGACGAGATAGGCGTAGGCGACGGCGCAGGCGAACAGGGCGTTGGAGCGCTCCAGTGCGGGGACGTGGATGAGGAGCTGGAGCAGCGCGGCGGCGCGGGCCGGCGCGTCGTCGTAGACGGGGACGTCGAATATCTCGGCCTGGTGCCGCGCCACGGCCGCGACCAGCGCCCCCCAGTCGGTGACCTGGGGGTCTCCAGGAGTGTTCTGTTCGGCGAGCATGAGAAGCCAGGCGAGGTCGATGCGCAGTTCGCTCAAGGGATCAGCGGCGACCTTCGCGCGTGCCGCCCTCGCGTTCGGCGCCGAACTCCTCGACGAAGACCGCCTCGTACTGCTTCATGAAGTCGCTGGCGGCCTCGACGAACGTGTGGCCGACCTCGCCCGCGTCCTGTCTGACCAGCTCCTCTATGTAGCGGTTGACGCTCATGCCGCGGGCGGTGGCCCGCTCGCGGGCGGCCCGGGCCGTGCCCTCGTCGACGCGTACGTTCAGCTGGGTCTTCGCCATACCTAGACGCTAGCGCCAGAATGCTAGCAACGGCAAGGGCGCTCGGGTTCGAAAAGCGATACCTGGTGTGCGCCGGGTCACACTACGCTCGGGCCGGCAGGAACACCGGCATTCAGTCGGCACGTCCGTACGAGCGAGGAGGCAGCCTTGTCCACACCTGCTGCGGAGCACGCCCCCGGCCTGGCCCCGGCCGGCGGGATCGCGGCCCGCGCCCGCGGTCTGACCAAGGCGTACGGCTCGGGCGAGACCGCGGTGCTCGCCCTGGACTCGGTGGACGTGGACATCGCGCGCGGCCGCTTCACCGCCGTCATGGGCCCGTCCGGCTCCGGGAAGTCGACCCTGATGCACTGTCTGGCGGGCCTCGACACGGTCTCGGCCGGTCAGGTGTGGCTCGGCGACACCGAGATCACCGGCCTGAAGGATCGGGAGCTCACCCGGCTGCGACGGGACCGGATCGGGTTCATGTTCCAGTCGTTCAACCTCATCCCGACGCTCAACGCCGCCGAGAACATCACCCTGCCCATGGACATCGCGGGGCAGAAGCCCGACCGGGAGTGGCTGGACCAGGTGATCGACACACTGGGCCTGCGCGACCGGCTGAAGCACCGGCCGTCGCAGCTGTCCGGCGGCCAGCAGCAGCGGGTCGCCTGCGCCCGGGCGCTCGCCTCCCGCCCCGAGCTGATCTTCGCCGACGAACCGACCGGCAACCTGGACTCGCGCGCCGGGCTGGAGGTCCTCGCGTTCCTGCGGGAGGCCGTCGACGATCTGGGGCAGACCGTCGTCATGGTCACCCATGACCCGGGCGCCGCAGCCCACTCCGACCTGGTGCTCTTCCTGGCGGACGGACGGATCGTGGACGAGATGGAGCAGCCGACGGCCGAGGAGGTGCTGGAGCGCATGAAGCGTTTCGACGTGCTCCGCGCCCAGGTCGACGGCGGGAGCGGCGAAGACGGCGGGAGCGGCGGGAGCGGCGACGACACGGTCGTTCCCGCCGTCGGCGCCGATGCCGGCGACGTCCGCGGCGCCGACGCCGACTCCGACGCCGAGGAGAAGTGATCCGGTGCTGAAGGCGACACTGCGGAGTTTCCTCGCGCACAAGGGCCGGCTGCTGCTGTCCGCGCTCGCCGTCGTCCTGTCGGTGGCGTTCGTCGCGGGCAGCCTGATCTTCTCCGACACCGTGACGCGGACCTTCGACCGGCTCTTCGCGTCGACGTCGCCGGATGTGACGGTGCAGCCCAAGGACGACCTGAAGTCGTCCGTGCCGACCGGCGCGGTGCAGACCGTGCCGGCCTCCCTGGCCGCGCAGGTGGCCCGGGTCGACGGCGTCGCGTCCACCCACGCGGACGTGAGCGTGGAGAACATCACCGTCGTCGACGCCGACAACAAGTCCGTCGGGCCGACCACCGGCGCGCCCACCATCGCCACCGACTGGTTCGTCACTGACCGCAGCCCGGTGAAACTGACCTCCGGGCACGCGCCGCAGGGCGCCGCCGAGGCCATGCTCGACGCCGACACGGCCGACAAGAAGCACGTCGGGATCGGCGACACACTCACGGTGATGGCCCAGCCGGGCACGTTCAAGGTCAAGATCGTCGGTATCGCCACCTTCACCACCACGAACCCCGGCGCGGCCCTCGTCTACCTCGACCCCCGCACCGCCGGCACCCAGCTCCTCGGGGCGGCGGACAAGGCCACGAGCATCTCCGTCGACGCCGCGCAGGGGGTCGACGACGCGGTGCTCGAACAGCGCGTCGTCGCCGCGATCGGTACCGGGACGTACGAGGTGAAGACCGCCGAGGAGCAGGCGAAGTCGTCGTCGGAGTCCCTGGGCGGGTTCCTCGACGTGATCAAGTACGTGATGCTCGGATTCGCCGGGATCGCCGTCCTCGTCGGCGTGTTCCTGATCGTCAACACGTTCTCGATGCTGATCGCCCAGCGCACCCGTGAGCTGGGCCTGCTGCGCGCCCTGGGCGCCGACCGCCGTCAGGTACGCCGCTCGGTGCTCACCGAGGCGGTGCTGCTCGGTCTGGTGGGCTCCACGCTCGGCCTCGCCGCCGGAATCGGTCTGGCCGCCGGGCTGATCAAGCTCATGAGCGCGTTCGGCATGAATCTGAACGCCGCGGAGATGGTCGTCGGCTGGGCGACGCCTGTGTCGGCGTACGTCGTCGGCGTGGGCGTCACCTTCGTGGCGGCCTACCTCCCGGCCCGGCGCGCCGCGACCGTGTCGCCGATGGCGGCCCTCGCCGACGCCGACATCGCCGGAGTGGGCCGTCCGCTCAAGGTGCGCGCGGTGGTGGGCGCGGTCGTCGGTGTCCTGGGCGTGGCCGCGCTCGTCGGCTGTGCGAGCTCGTCGAAGACGGCGTCCGCGGCCTCCCTGCTGGGCCTCGGCGTCGTCCTCACCCTGGTCGCCACCGTCATCGCGGGGCCGCTGCTCGTCCGCCCGGTGATCCGCGTCCTCGGCGGCGCCTTCCCGGCGCTGTTCGGCTCGGTCGGCCGGATGAGCCAGCGCAACGCCCTGCGCAATCCGCGCCGTACGGGCGCCACGGCGGCCGCGTTGATGGTGGGCCTCGCCCTGGTCGGCGGGATGTCGGTGGCGAGCGCCTCGATGTCCAAGTCGTTCGACCAGCAGATCGACAAGACGCTGGGCGCCGACTTCGTCGTCCAGAACGCCAACTTCACGCCGTTCTCCGCGGAGGTGACCGCCGCGGTGCGCGACACCGAGGGGGTCGGCCTGGTCGTACGGCAGAGGTTCGCGCCCGTCGCCGTGCGGCTGCCCGACGGCAAGCGCGTCGAGACGACCGCCAGCGGTTACGACGACCAGGTCGACGAGGTCGCCCATGTCACGTACGCCGAGGGCGGCACCGCGGCCGCGCTGGCCGACGGCGCCATCGGGATGGACGTCGACTTCGCCCGGGAACACGGCGTGCGGCTGGGCAGTGTGCTGCCGGTGCAGTTCCCCGGCGGCCGGACCACGTCCCTGAAGGTGGGCGCGCTCACCGACCAGGAGGGCGGCGACGGGTTCGGCATGCAGGGCGGGCTGTTCCTCGGGATCGCCACGGTCGAGAAGTACGTGCCCGAGGGGCAGGACTCCGCGCTGTACGTGAACGCGGCCTCCGGCACGACCGGCGACGGGCTGCGGCCCCGCCTGGAGAAGACGCTCGACGCGTATCCGCAGGTCCAGGCCCGTGACCAGGCCGACTACAAGAAGCTGGTGCACGACCAGATCGCCGTCCTGCTGTACCTGGTGTACGCGCTGCTGGGGCTCGCGATCGTGATCGCGGTGCTCGGTGTCGTCAACACCCTGGCGCTGTCGGTGGTGGAGCGGACCCGGGAGATCGGGCTGCTGCGTGCCATCGGGCTGGCCCGGCGGCAGTTGCGCCGGATGATCCGGCTGGAGTCGGTCGTGATCGCGGTGTTCGGCGCGGTGCTGGGGCTGGCGCTCGGGCTGGTGTGGGGCGTGTGCATACAGCAGGTGCTGTCGTTGCAGGGCATGAAGGCCTTCGCTGTCCCGTGGGGCACGATCGTCGCCGTCGTGGTGGGCTCGGCGGTCGTCGGTGTGGTGGCCGCGCTGCTGCCCGCGCTGCGCGCTTCCCGGATGAACGTGCTGGCCGCGATCGCGCACGAGTGACGCGGCCCCTGCGGGCCCGGGTCACGCGGGCGGTCCGCATGCTGAAAATCGCGTTCCGGCCGCAACCACGCGTGGTGGGATCGGCCCCATGAGTGATCTGCGGACACGGGCCGGCGGCCCCGAGGACCTGGACAGGGTGCTGGCCTTCTGGAAGACCTCGGCCGAGGGCACGAGCATCAGCGACGACAGGAGCGGGGTGGAGCGCCTGGTCGCCCGCGACCCGGAGGCGCTGATCCTGGCCGAGCAGGGCGGTGAGCTGGTCGGGACGGTCATCGCCGGGTTCGACGGCTGGCGGTGCCACCTGTACCGGCTGGCGGTGCATCCGGAGCACCGCCGCCGGGGTATCGGGTCGGCGCTGCTGGCCGCCGCGGAGGAGCGGTTCGTGCGGCTGGGCGGGCGCCGGGGCGACGCGATGGTGCTCACCCGGAACGAAACTGCGCATCATGCCTGGCGCGCGGCGGGGTACGCGCCCGAGGAGAAGTGGCGGCGCTGGGTGAAGCCGCTCAGCGACTGACCGCGGCCCTTCGGGGGGCCACCCGGCCCCTTTTGCCGATCCTTTACCATTGGGGGACCGTGCGGAGCCTCCGCGCGGTCCCCTGATGACTTCATGAAAGGTGTGAGCGTCCGCCCATGGGCGAGCCTCCCAGTACGACCGAGCCCCGCACGCGACATCGCGCGCCCCTGTCCGCCCTGTCCGACCATGGGACGGAGGTGACCCGATGACCGAAGTCCTGCTGCTCGTGGTGGCGATCCTGCTGTCGCTCGCCTGCGGCGCGTTCGTGGCCGCCGAGTTCTCGCTGACCACGGTCGAGCGCAGCGAACTGGAGCGGGCGGTGGAGCGCGGCGAGCGCGGCGCTTCCGGAGCGCTCAAGGCCGTACGGAACCTCACTTTCCAGCTCTCCGGCGCCCAGCTCGGCATCACGGTCACCAACCTGGTGGTCGGCATGCTCTCCGAGCCGTCGATCGCCAAACTGATCGCCGGGCCGCTGGAGTCGCTCGGCCTGTCGCAGTCCGCGTCGAGTTCCGTGGCGCTCGTGCTCGGTACGGCCCTGTCGACCGTGTTCCTGATGGTCGTCGGCGAACTCGTGCCCAAGAACTGGGCGATCTCCTCCCCGCTGGCGGTCGCCAAGCGCGTGGGCAACGCGCAGCGCTGGTTCAGCGCCGCCTTCCGGCCCTTCATCACCCATCTCAACAACACCGCGAACCGCATCGTGCGCCGCCTCGGCGTGGAGCCCACCGAGGAACTCGCCGCCGCGCGCGGCCCCCAGGAACTCGCGGCCCTGGCCCGGCACTCCGCGAAGGAGGGCGCCCTGGAGGCGGACACCGCGGAGCTGTTCGTGCGCACGCTGAACCTGGCCGATCTGACCGCGGAGAACGTGATGACCCCGCGCGTCCAGGTCATCGCCCTCGAGGCGGCGGCGACCTGTGAGGACGTGGCGAACGCCACCCGGGCGACCGGCCTGTCCCGGTTCCCGGTGTACCGCGGCAGCCTCGACTCGGTCGTGGGCACCGCGCACATCAAGGACGTCCTGGCGATCCCGGCCGAGCGCCGCGCGCGCGTGCCCGTCTCCGAGCTGATGCGCGAGCCGCTGCTCGTACCCGAGTCGCTGACCGTGGACCGGCTGCTGGACCGGCTGTCCGGGAAGCGGACGATGGCCGTGGTCATCGACGAGTACGGCGGCACGGCGGGCGTGGCCACGCTGGAGGACATCGTCGAGGAGGTCGTGGGCGAGGTCCGCGACGAACACGACCCGCACGAGACCTCCGAGCTGGCCGCCGCGGGCACGGACGACGAGGGCCGCGCCCTCTACTCGGCCGACGGCGCCGCCCGCACCGACCAGCTCGCGCGCGTGGGACTGCACGTCCCCGAGGGGCCGTACGAGACGCTCGCCGGGCTGGTCGCCGCCGAACTGGGCCGGATACCGGCCGTCGGCGACACCGTGGAGGTGGCCGGCTGGCGCATGGACGTGGTGGACGCCTCGGGCCGACGGGCCGCGCGGGTGCTGCTGCACGCGCCGCTCGCCGTGTCCGAGGGCTCTGGACAGGAGGCCGGAAAGTGATCGCCATCCAGTTGCTGATCGCACTGGCGACCCTCGTCGTGAACGCGTTCTTCGTCGGCGCCGAATTCGCGCTGATCTCCGTACGCCGCTCACAGATCGAGCAGTATCTCGAGGACGGCGACGGCGCGAAGGGGGCACAGGGCGAGCGGCGCGCCAGGAGCGTGCTGTGGGGCCTCCAGCACGTGTCCGCGCTGATGGCGGCCGCACAGCTCGGCATCACGCTGTGCACCCTGGTCCTCGGCGTGGTCGCCGAACCGGCCATCGCCCACCTCCTGGAGCCGGTGTTCCACGCGGTGGGCGTGCCGGAGGGCGCGGGACACGCGGTGTCCTTCGTGATCGCGCTGGCACTGGCGACGTATCTGCACATGCTGCTCGGCGAGATGGTGCCGAAGAACATCGCTCTCGCGGAGCCGGTGCGCAGCGCGCTGCTGCTGGGGCCGCCGCTGGTCGCGCTGGCGCGTGCGCTGCGTCCGGTGATCTTCGCGATCAACGCCTTCGCGAACGGCCTGCTGAGGCTGCTGCGGATCGAGACCAAGGACGAGGTCGCCGCGGCGTTCTCGGACGCCCAGCTCGCCCAGATCGTCAAGGACGCGAGTGAGGCGGGTCTCATCGACGACCGCGCCCTGGAGCGGCTGCACGACGCCCTGGAACTGGGCCGCCGACCGGTGCGGGACGTCGTCCTGCCGCTGGAGCGGGTCGTCTACGCGCGCGTGGGCGTCACGCCGGAGGAACTGGAGCGGCTGGCGGCGGAGTCCGGGTTCTCCCGGTTCCCCGTGGTGGACGAGGGACGGCGGATCGTCGGCTACCTGCATGTGAAGGACGCGCTGGACGCGTCGCCGCGGGACAAGCCGTTCCGGTCGTCGGACATGCGGCCCATCGCACGCGTGCGGGAGGCGACACCGCTGGACGACGTCCTCACCGCGATGCGGGGCAGCCGCACGCATCTGGCGGCCGTGCTCGGCTCGGACGGGAAGCTCTCCGGCCTGGTGACCATGGAGGACGTGTTGCAGGAGCTGTTCGGCCAGCGGGCGTGAGGGGGCGCACGGACCGGAGGTGACCGACCACTGGGTATGGGACTCGGGCTACCATCTGTGTCGCCATGCAGACGAATCCCACACACACCAGCCTGGTCGCCCTCGGCGACTCCTTCACCGAGGGCATGTCGGACCTGCTGCCCGACGGTTCCTACCGGGGCTGGGCGGACCTCCTCGCCGCGCGGATGGCCGCCCGCAGCCCCGGCTTCCGGTACGCGAACCTCGCCGTGCGCGGCAAGCTGATCGGACAGATCGTCCAGGAGCAGGTCCCGGTGGCCGCCGCGATGGGCGCCGACGTGATCACCCTGGTCGGCGGCCTCAACGACACGCTGCGCCCCAAGTGCGACATGGGCCGCGTGAAGGGCCTGCTCACCGAGGCCGTGGAGCGCCTCACACCGGCCTGCAAGGAGCTGGTGCTGATGCGCAGCCCGGGCCGGCAGGGGCCGGTCCTCGACCGGTTCCGGCCGCGTATGGAGGAGCTGTTCGTGCACGTCGAGGAACTGGCGGAGCGGCACGGCGCACTCGTCGTCGACCTGTACGGCGCCGCCTCGCTGAGCGACCCGCGCATGTGGGACGTGGACCGGCTGCACCTGACGGCGGAGGGCCACCGCCGGGTCGCCGAGGCGGTCTGGCAGACCCTCGGACACGACCCCGAGGACACTGCCTGGCACACGCCGATGCCGACGACGCTGCCGCCGGGCTGGGCCGCCCGGCGCGTCGCGGACGCGCGATTCGCCCGGCAGTACCTCATCCCCTGGATAGGCCGCCGGCTGACCGGCAGGTCCTCGGGGGACGGCCTGCCGCCGAAGCGGCCCGACCTGCTGCCCTACGAGGGCCCGCTCCAGCGGGTGCTGCGCCGGAGTGACGCCGGGTGACGTCCGTCTCGTAGGTTCCGCCGAACGGGACCGGGTCGCTGGCCTGCACGAACCGCCAGTAGAATCCGTCCACGTGACTTCCGCTCCCGCCAAGCCCCGTATCCCCAACGTCCTCGCCGGACGCTACGCCTCCGCCGAGCTCGCCACGCTCTGGTCGCCCGAGCACAAGGTGAAGCTGGAGCGTCAGCTCTGGCTCGCCGTGCTGCGGGCGCAGAAGGACCTCGGGATCGAGGTGCCGGACGCGGCGATCGCCGACTACGAGCGTGTCCTCGACACCGTCGACCTGGCCTCCATCGCCGAACGCGAGAAGGTCACCCGGCACGATGTGAAGGCCCGGATCGAGGAGTTCAACGACCTCGCCGGCCATGAGCAGGTGCACAAAGGCATGACCTCCCGCGATCTGACGGAGAACGTCGAGCAGCTCCAGATCCGTCTCTCGCTGGAGCTCGTCCGCGACCGCACGGTGGCCGTGCTGGCACGTCTGGGCAAGCTGGCCGGCGAGTACGGCGAGCTGGTCCTGGCCGGGCGCTCGCACAACGTGGCCGCGCAGGCCACCACCCTGGGCAAGCGGTTCGCGACCGCCGCCGACGAGCTGCTCGTCGCCTACGGCCGGGTCGAGGAACTGCTCGCGCGCTACCCGCTGCGCGGCATCAAGGGCCCGGTCGGCACCGCGCAGGACATGCTCGACCTGCTCGGGGGCGACGCCGCGAAGCTCTCCGAGCTGGAGGACCGGATCGCCGGTCACCTGGGCTTCTCGCAGGCGTTCACCTCCGTCGGCCAGGTCTACCCGCGCTCGCTGGACTACGAGGTCGTCACCGCGCTGGTGCAGCTGGCGGCGGCACCGTCGTCGATGGCGAAGACGATCCGGCTGATGGCCGGGCACGAGCTGGTCACCGAGGGCTTCAAGCCTGGCCAGGTGGGCTCCTCGGCGATGCCGCACAAGATGAACACCCGTTCCTGCGAGCGCGTCAACGGCCTGATGGTCATCCTGCGCGGGTACGCGTCGATGACCGGCGAGCTGGCGGGCGACCAGTGGAACGAGGGCGACGTGTCCTGCTCGGTGGTACGCCGGGTCGCGCTGCCGGACGCCTTCTTCGCGCTCGACGGTCTGCTGGAGACGTTCCTCACGGTGCTCGACGAGTTCGGCGCCTTCCCGGCGGTCGTCGCCCGGGAGCTGGACCGCTACCTGCCGTTCCTCGCCACCACCAAGGTGCTGATGGGCGCGGTGCGCGCGGGCGTGGGCCGTGAGGTCGCGCACGAGGCGATCAAGGAGAACGCCGTCGCCTCGGCGCTGGCGATGCGCGAGCGGGGCGCCGAGCGCAACGAGCTGCTGGACAAGCTCGCCGCCGACGAGCGGCTCCCGCTCGACCGGGCGCAGCTGGACGCGCTGATGGCCGACAAGCTGTCGTTCACGGGCGCCGCGGCGGCCCAGGTGTCGACGGTCGTCGGCCGGATCGAGGAGATCGTGAAGCAGCGTCCCGAGGCCGCCGGTTACACCCCCGGAGCGATCCTCTGACGCGCTTCACCCAGGCGGAGCTGGAGGCCGCTCGCGACCGTCTCGTACCGGACGTCGTCGCGGGCGGCCTGCGTGTGCTGTTCTGCGGCATCAACCCGGGACTGATGACGGCGGCGAGCGGCCACCACTTCGCCCGCCCCGGCAACCGCTTCTGGCCGGTGCTGCACCTGTCCGGCTTCACACCGAGGCTGCTGAGACCGGCGGAGCAGCAGGAGCTGCTGTCCTACGGACTCGGCATCACCAACGTGGTGGCGAGGGCGACCGCCAGGGCCGACGAGCTCACGGCGCGGGAGTACCGGGACGGCGGGCGGCTGCTGGCGGAGAAGGTCACTCGGCTGAAGCCCCGCTGGCTGGCGGTGGTGGGTGTGACCGCCTACCGGGCGGCCTTCGACGACCGCAAGGCGGCGGTGGGCCCGCAGGAACGCCTCATCGGGGACACCCGTGTGTGGGTGCTGCCCAATCCCAGTGGCCTGAACGCGCATTGGACCGCGGCCACGATGGCTCAGGAGTTCGCGCGGCTGCGGGTGGCCGCCGAGGAGTGAGGTCCGAGGGCTGAGGTCCGAGGGGTCGGTGCCGGGTCGTCAGGGCGGATCGTCAGGGCGGGTCGTCAGGGCGGGTCGGTGTCGGTGACGACCAGGAGCAGCTGTATCTCGTCCCACGGGTCGAGGTCGGCGACGCCCAGGGCCACCCAGCGGCCGGGCTCCTCCGTCCGCCAGAGGTACACGTCAGCCACCCGCAGGCTCAGCTCGGCCCACGGCTCGGGTATCTCCTCGGTCCCGGTCCGCAGCCGGACCGTCTGTAGGCCGACGTGGTGCGGGTCCCCCCATCTTCCGGTCAGCTGCCCGGCGAGGTCCTCCTTCCGCGCGTGGAAGCGCTCCAGCTCCGCGAGACGCGCGGCGGCGTCCGCGACCGCCAGGCCATGACTGGTCACCAAGGCCGTCATACGGTGACCCGGCCCGAGGTACCTGTCGATGTCCATGACCTCCAGTAAACCCGCCGCCACCGACAATTGGCGGACCGTCAGCCCGCTGACCCCTCAGGGACCCTCCGCCGCACGCTCCAGGACCCCGCCGCGACCGCCCCTGCCCTCCACCGGGCCGCCACCGCGAGCCCGGTCCGGGGCCCGGCGTGGCTGTCACCCCTGCCGGGAGCGACTCGGCGGCTCGGTGGGCCGCCGCCTGATCGCGGGGCGGCGGACGGACATGGCCGGGCCGCCTGCCGACGCGGTGCCGCGGAAGCCCGGGGCAGCAACCGTGCCGCGGGCGGCGATCACCGCGCGAGCCTCACGATGCGTCGACCGCGGTGATCGCGCTTCGGAAAGATATCGGTACGGATTCCTCACTCGCCCGGCTCCGTCCCGCCGAGTACGATCCGGCCATCACGCGCACGAGCTGGAAGGACGGGTCGTTGGGGCGGCTGACCGGCGGGGATCCCTCGCTGCTGCGAAGGATCAATTCCGCGGTGGTGCTGCACGCGCTGCGTGCCGCGGACTGCGCGACGCTCACGGAGATCACCCGTGTGACGGGCCTGTCCCGGCCGACCGTCGAGGGGGTCGTCGAGGATCTCATCGGGGCGGGGCTGGTCGTCGAGAAGGCGGCCGACGAGAGCGTGGCCCGGCGGCAGGGGCGGCCCGCGCGCCGGTTCCGGTTCCGGGCGGAGGCCGGGCATCTGCTGGGGCTGGAGATCGGCTCGCACCGGGTGGCCGCGTTGCTGGCCGACCTGGACGGCCGGGTGCTGGGCGCGCAGGCCAAGGAGGTCGACGAGGCGGCGCCGGCGGACGAGCGGCTGGAGCGGCTGCGTACCGCGGTCGCCGAGCTGCTGCGCCGGGCCGGCGTCCCGCGCAGCTCGCTGCGGGCCGTGGGCGTCGCCACGCCGGGCATCGTGGAGGCGGACGGGACGGTGCGGCTGGGCACCGCGCTGCCCGAGTGGACGGGGCTGCGGCTGGGCGAGCGGCTGAGTCGTTCCTTCAAATGTCCGGTGCTGGTGGAGAACGACGCCAACGCGGCGGCCGTGGCCGAGCACTGGAAGGGGTCGGCCACCGAGTCCGACGACGTCGTCTTCGTGCTGGCCGGGCTGAGCCCGGGTGCCGGCTCGCTGATCGGGGGGCGGCTGCACCGGGGGTACGGCGGGGCGGCCGGGGAGATCGGCGCGTTGCACCTGCTGGGCCGTGAGGTGACGCCCGAGACGCTGCTGTCCATGACGGACGAGCCGCTGCATCCGCTGGACGAGCAGGCGGTCGCGGAGGTGTTCGCGCAGGCCCGCGAGGGGGACGAGGAGGCCAGGGCGGCGGTGGACCGGTTCATCCAGCGGCTCGTGCACGACGTGGCCGCGCTGGTCCTGGCGCTCGATCCCGAGCTGGTGGTGGTCGGCGGCTGGGCGGCCGGTCTGGACGGTGTGCTGGAGCCGCTGCGCCGCGAGTTGGCGCGCTACTGTCTGCGGCCGCCGAAGGTGGCCCTGTCGCTGCTCGGTGAGGCGGCGGTGGCGACGGGTGCGCTGCGGCTCGCCCTCGATCACGTCGAGGAGCAGCTGTTCGCGGTCGAGGGAACGGTGACGGCGCGGCGCTGACCGACTGTCACCGGTGCGACGCGCCGCGCCCCGGTGGGGTTCCGGGGCGCGGTGGGGGCGTCCGCCCGGCGGCGGGTTGCAGGCGGTTCAGGGAGCCTGCCGTGTCCGGCGCGGGGCGGAGGGGGTGTTCAGGACGTCTGTCGCTCCGGTCCGTGGTGTATTTCCACGCCCCCTGACGCGCCGAACGTCAGCCGGCAGGTGTCCGCGCGGTAGGTCGCGACGGAGAGTGCCGCGGTGCGTCCCCCGGCGAAGAAGCGGGTGGTGACGACGAGGACGGGCGCGCCGGGAAGCCGGTCGAGTTCCCGGGCGTCGTCCGCGCGGGCCGAGCCCAGCTCGACGGCGCTGTCCTGGCCCTGGAGCTCCAGCCGCTGGAGTTCGCGCAGTACCGCACGCGCGCGTGCCGCTTCGGTGGGCGCGTCGATCGCGGTGAGATCGGGCACCGACGTCACGGGGACGTAGAGCAGCTCGGCGGCGACGGGCTGGCCGTGTGAGACCCGCGAGCGGCGCACGACGTGGACGGACCGGTCGCGCGCGGTCTCCAGGGCGGTGGCGACGACGGCGGGCGGGACGGCGAGCGCGCAGTCGACGGCCTGCCAGGCGTCGTCGCCCGTGCCGGGCCAGGCCTGCTGCCCGGTGCCGACGGCGACTCCCATCCGCGGCGGGGCGACGGTGGTGCCGACGCCGCGGCGGCGCTGGAGACGGCCCTCGAGTTCGAGCTGCTCCAGTGCCTGGCGCAGCGTGGCGCGGGCGACGCCGAAGCGGGCCGCCAGGTCACGCTCGTTGGGGAGGATCTCGCCGACGGTGAATTCCGAGTCGAGTGCCTCACTGAGCACGGTCTTGAGATGCCAGTACTTCGGTTCCGGTACCGATTCCAGTTGCGTGGTCCCCACCCTGTCCTCCGCAATCGCCGTGGTCCGGCGGCAATTTTTCGCGCCCTTGTTTATTAAAGGTTGTTGTACTTCTCTGCGACCATAGGACGGCCCCCACCCTTGGTCAAGACCAATCCTCGATCCCTCGGCGGGGCTTGGGGCTCCGGGTCGGGAAGCGTTCACGGGGCGTTCGTACGGGCGCGTTCTCGTGACAGTGCGGCAAAGCCCCGGCCACACGACTCGGGGACCCGACACCGGCCCGAGGGGCTACCCGTCGGTAGCTTTTGCTGACAAGCTGTCTACGGCGTCCGCCGGCCGGTCCACGGCCCGTCCAGTCGAGGAGCTCCCCATGTCCGCCACCGTCTCCTTCACGGTCCCCTCCCCCAGCGGCCCGCTGCCGGTCACCGTCTCCTACGCGCGCGTGGGCAAGGGCGAGCCGCTGCTCCTGCTGCACGGCATCGGACACCACCGGCAGGCCTGGGACCCGGTGGTGGACATCCTTGCCACCGAGCGCGAGGTGATCGCCGTGGACCTGCCCGGATTCGGCGCCTCCCCGCCGCTGCCGGACGGACTGGCCTACGACCTGCCCACCACCGCCGCGGTGTTCGGCGCCTTCTGCGAGGCGCTGGAACTCGACCGGCCGCACGTCGCGGGCAACTCCCTCGGCGGTCTGCTCGCCCTGGAACTCGGCCGTGAGAAACTCGTACGGTCCGTCACCGCACTGTCCCCGGCCGGGTTCTGGTCGCAGGCCGAACGGCGCTACGCCTTCGGCATCCTCATGACCATGCGCCAGATCTCGCGCCGGATGCCTCTGCCCCTCGTCGAGCGGATGGCCGGCACGGTGGCCGGCCGTACGGCCCTCACCAGCACCATCTACGCCCGCCCGAGCCGGCGTTCACCCGAGGCCGTGGTCGCCGAGACACTGGCCCTGGCCCGGGCCACCGGATTCGACCAGACCCTGCGGGCCGGCACCACCGTCCGGTTCACCGACGACGTCCCCGGCATCCCGGTCACGCTCGGCTGGGGCACCCGCGACTGGCTGCTCGTACGCCGCCAGGGAGTCCGCGCCAAGCGGGTCATCCCCGCCGCGCGCCTGGTGCGACTGCCCGGCTGCGGTCACTGCCCGATGAGCGACGACCCGGCGCTCGTCGCGCGGGTGCTTCTCGACGGCAGCCGCTGAGCCCCGGCGGGCACGCCTCACCGCACCGGCCCCCAGGGCGACCCCACCCCCGACGAGAGCGCTTCCGACGGCCTGGGCGGGGCCGTAGGCGCCCGTTCCGACGAGGGGCGCGGTGCAGGCGGCCGCCACCGGGATGAGCCCGGAGAAGATCGTGGCGCGCTCCGCGCCGATCCGCTGCACGCCCATGTACCAGCACACGAAGCCGACGACGGTGACGACGGCCGCCTGGCACAGCAGCGCGGCGGCCTCGGCGCCGTCCGGCCTGCGCAGCCACGCGCCGCCGTCGAGCAGCAGACCGGTCACCGCGGCCTCCGCCGCGGCGATCCCGCACACCGCGGCGGACAGCAGCCGGGGCCCCAGCAGCCGCAGGACGGGCACGGCCAGGACGGCGAACCCGACCTCGCCGGCCAGGGCGCAGACCGAGCAGGCGAGCCCCGCGCCGTCCGTGCGGCCCCACCCCTGCACCGTGAACGCGCCGACGGCGACCAGCGACGCCCCCGCGAGCACCGACCGGCGGGGCCGCCGTCCCTCCAGGAGCGGGACGAGGACGCCGACGACGACGGGCGCGCAGCCCACCAGCACGCCGGGCACGGCCGGTTCCGCCGAGCGTTCGGCGGCCAGCACGGCCATGTTGAAGCCGACCGTCCCGACGGCCGCGAGCAGCGCCAGGCGCAGCCACAGCCGCGGGGTGAGCGCCCGCAGCCGGGCCCCCGCCCCCGCGCCCACCACGGGCGCCAGCAGCAGACAGGCGAGGCCGTAGCGCAGGGCCTGACCGCCCGCGTACGGGTAGGCGCCGAGCACGCTGTTGGCGGTGAACGACCCTCCGACGAGGAGACAGGCGAGTGCGGCGAGCAGGGACCCGCGCAGGGTGGTGACGTTCATGGAAGCGACGGTAGGAAGGGCGGCGGCCCCGGTTAAGGTCCACTTCCATGACGTCATCGGGGACCAATTCCGGCCGGGCGCCCGGACCGGCGGCCTGGGAGGTGCTGATGCCGGCCGTCTCGGCCCCGCCGCGCGCGCGTGGCCGCGCGTTGCAGACCGCGCTGCGGGACGCCGTCCGTTCGGGGCGCCTCGCGCAGGGCACCCGGCTCCCGTCGAGCCGCGACCTCGCCGCCGACCTCGGGGTGTCCCGCGGCCTGGTCACCGAGGCGTACGAGCAGTTGACGGCCGAGGGCTATCTGCGCAGCGGCCGCGGCGCGGGGACCTGGGTGAGCGACGCCGTCCGGGCGGCCCGGCCACACGCGCGGGACCTCGCTCCGCGTACCCCGGGCGCGCGGGCCGACTTCGTGCCGGGCACTCCGGACCTGTCGCTGTTCCCGCGCGCCGCCTGGGCCGCCGCACAGCGCAGCGTGCTCGCCGGACTGCCCCACCACGAGCTCGGCTATCCCGACCCGCGCGGGCTGCCCGGACTGCGCACCGCGCTCGCCGGACTTCTCGCCCGTCGCCGGGGCGTGGTCGCGGATCCGGAGCGTGTCGTGGTCGTGTCCGGGGTGGCCCAGGCGACGGCGCTGCTCGGTCTCGCGCTGCACGCGCGCGGTATGGACACGGTCGGCGTCGAGGACCCCGGGAGCCCCCGGCACGGCGCCCTGTACGCGGCGGCGGGCGTCACCGCCGTTCCCCTGGCGCTGGACGACGAGGGGCTCGCCATGGACGCCCTCGGGTCGTCCGGGGTCCGGGCCGTGGTGACGACGCCCGCGCACCAGTTCCCCACCGGCATCGCGTACTCGGCGCGACGGCGCGCGGAACTGCTCGACTGGGCGCGGTCCGTGGACGGTTTCGTGGTCGAGGACGACTACGACGGCGACTTCCGCTACGACCGTGCCCCCGTCGGCGCGCTCCAGGGCCTGGACCCGGAGCGCGTGGCCTACACCGGATCGGTCAGCAAGTCGCTCGCGCCGGGACTGCGGCTCGGCTGGCTGCTGGTCCCCGAGGCGCTGGCCGCTGAGGTCGTCGAGCGCAAGCGGACCATGGACCTCGGTCATCCCGCCCTCGACCAGGCGCTGTTCGCCCGGTTCGTGGAGCACGGCGACTACGACCGCCAGCTGCGCCGCTGCCAGCGGGCCTACCGTGAGCGCCGGGACGCCCTCGTGGACGCGCTCCGGGAGCACTTCCCCGGGGCGCGGGTGTCCGGGATCGCGGCGGGGCTGCACGTCATCGCCGAGCTCCCCCCGCGGTACGGGCCGCAGGAGCGGTTCCTCGCCAGGGCGGCCGCGGCGGGCGTCGAGGTGCGCGCGCTGGCGGACTACACACACGCGCGTGCCGTGCGGGACGGGACCGTACGTCTCGTCCTCGGCTACGCGCACGTGCCTCCCGAGCGGGTGCGGGACGGCGTACGCCTGATGGCGGAGGCCGTCGCCACCCGGTGACCGGGGCCGGCGCGCCGGATCCCGCACGGGCGCGGGCAGTTGTTCACTTGCGGTTTCCGTGTGCGCTGCGGCGCACCAGTAGTTGTGGCTGTGCACACCGGCCGGATCCCGCCCCTGGAGGCCCCTTCATGTCACCCACTCCGTTTCCCGGGCGCCGCAGCGTCCTGCGCGGCTCGCTCGCCGCGTCCGCGGCCCTGACCCTGCCCACCACCCTCGGCGCGGCCCCCGCCTTCGCACGGTCCGGGCGGCCCGGGGCGGGGTGGGGGGTGCAGACCGGGGACGTGACCGCCGACTCCGGTCTGGTGTGGGTGCGCTCGGACCGCCCGGCGCGGATGATCGTCGAGACGTCCGCCACTGAGTCCTTCCGCGGTGCCCGCCGGTGGCACGGCCCGCTGCTCGGCCCGGGTACGGACTTCACCGGCACCACCCGGCTGCACGGTCTGCCGGCCGGCGAGCAGATCCACTACCGCGTGCTGCTCGCCGACCCGGACGACCCGCGCCGTACCGGCGAGCCGGTGACCGGCACCTTCCGGACCGCCCCGCTCGGGCGCCGGCACGGGGTGCGCTTCCTGTGGTCGGGGGACCTCGCGGGCCAGGGCTGGGGCATCAACCCCGAGCTGGGCGGATACCGCATCTACGACGCGATGGCGAAGCTCGATCCCGACTTCTTCCTGTGCAGCGGCGACAACATCTACGCCGACGGGCCGATCGCGTCCACGCAGGCCCTGCCCGACGGCTCCCTGTGGCGCAACATCACCACCGAGGAGAAGGCCAAGGTCGCCGAGACCCTCGCCGAGTTCCGGGGCAACTTCCGCTACAACCTGCTCGACGACAACCTGCGCCGCTTCAACGCCCAGGTGCCGTCCGTCATCCAGTGGGACGATCACGAGGTCCGCAACAACTGGTACCCCGGCGAGGTGATCGCCGGCTCCGACACGCGGTACGCCGAGAAGAGCGTCGACGTCCTCGCGGCGCGCGCCCGGCGGGCGTTCAGCGAGTACTTCCCGATCTCCGGCCTGCGCCCGGGCGCCGAACAGGGCCGCGTCCACCGGGTCGTGCGCCACGGGCCGCTGCTGGACGTGTTCGTGCTGGACATGCGGACGTACCGCAACGCCAACTCGCCCGACGACCAGAGCGTGGACCCGCAGGGCATCCTGGGCGCCGAGCAGTTGAAGTGGCTCGAGCGGGAGCTGTCCCGGTCACGCGCGGTGTGGAAGGTGATCGCCGCGGACATGCCCCTCGGGCTGGTCGTGCCGGACGCCACGGAGGGCAGGGCGAACATCGAGGCCGTCGCGCAGGGCGACCCCGGGGCGCCACTGGGCCGTGAGCTCCAGATCGCCGAACTCCTGCGGTACATCAAGCATCGGCGGATCACCGGCACGGTGTGGCTGACGGCCGACGTCCACCACACCTCGGCGCAGCACTACCAGCCGTCGCGGGCCGCGTTCACCGACTTCGAGCCGTTCTGGGAGTTCGTCTCCGGTCCGCTCAACGCGGGCGCCTTCCCCGCCAGCGCGCTGGACGCCACGTTCGGTCCGGAGCGCGTGTTCGTGAAGGCTCCGACCGCCGCCAATGTCTCGCCCGCGGGCGGCTACCAGTTCTTCGGCGAGGTCGACATCGACGGCGGCAGCGGGGAGCTGACCGTGCGTCTGCGCGAGCAGGACGGGACCGTGCTGTTCACGAAGGTGCTCCAGCCCGGGCGCGTCGGGCAGTAGTCCGGTCTCCCGTACCTCGTCCCATACCTCGGTTGCGTACCCTCCGTCCCGTACCCTCGGTCCTGTGCCGCGCACCGGCGTCATCCCCCGGTGCGCGGCGTGGGCGTAGGTCGTAAAAGGCTCAACAAAACGGGCATTAAGAACCTTTACCCATCAGTCACACACCGTTCGTGATCACGCAACACCGTTCCTCCACAGTGGCTGCATGACTCGAGACATTCCTGATGTGACGCGCGCGAAGCGCGGACGCCCGGTGCACCACTGGCGGCGGGACGTGGTGGAACTCGCCGCACTGTTCACGGCCGTCGCGGTGGCCGACGGTGTGGCGAACCTGGTGGGGCACGGCCCCGACGGCCTGGTACTGCTGTCCGCCTCCGCCGCCCTGCTCGTCGCCACGGCCGGCTTCCACACGTGGTGGGCACGGCGCCACGGCCACGCGCCTCCCACGAGCGATACCGACGCCCGGCCGCACTCCGACGAGTCGCAGGCCGGGCCGTCCGAACTCCCCTCCGCGGTCGCCGCGGAGAGCGCCCTGTGGCGGATGCGGACGACGGTCAAGGACGCCCCGGGGTCACTGGCCGCGCTCTGCGCCGCGCTGGCCGGCCGGCGGGTGGACATCCTGAGCCTCCAGACCCACCCGCTGGGCGAGGACACCGTGGACGAGTTCCTGCTGCGCGCACCGGGCGCCCTGCCGGCGGCCGGGATCACCCGCGCCGTGGCCCTGGCGGGCGGCAGCCGCACCTGGATCGAGCGGGCCGACGCCCACGACCTGGTGGACGCGCCGACCCGGGTCCTCGGCCTGGCCACCCGTACCGCCCTCGACGCCGCCGAACTCCCCCTGGCCCTGCGCCAGCTACTGGGCCGCTGCACGATCCGTTCCCTGCCCGCCGCCTCATGGAGCGGTGGCAGGAGTCCGGAGAGCGTGCCCATGGAGGGCGTACTTGAGGACACCGTGATGCGCCTGCGGGCGCCGGAAGGCGGAGTGATCACGGTGGAGCGGCCGTACCTGCCGTTCACCCCGACCGAGTTCGCACGCGCGCGTGCGCTGGTGGAGCTGGACGCCCGGCTCGGCCCGAGGATCCCGCCCGGCCAGGACGTGCTGACGCTGCCCGAGGGCAACGCCATCACCGTGCGCCGGGCCGACACCGGTGACCTGGCGGCGGCGAAGGCCATGCACGAGCGGTGCTCCGCACGCACGCTCGGGATGCGCTACCACGGGCCCGTCGGCGACGCGGACCGCTATCTGAGGCACCTGCTCAGCCCCCGCTTCGGACGCACCCTCGCCGTGCAGACGCCGTCCGGACGCATCGTCGGCCTCGGCCATCTGCTGTGGGACGGCGACGAGACGGAGGTCGCACTGCTGATCGAGGACCAGTGGCAGCGGCGCGGCATCGGCGCCGAACTGCTCGGCCGGCTGGTGGCGATGGCCCTCGAGGCGCGCTGCGAGAGCGTCTACGCCGTCACGCAGGCCTCCAACACCGGCATGGTCGCCGCGATGCGCGGCCTCGACCTGCCGCTCGACTACCAGATCGAGGAGGGAACCCTGGTCATCACCGCCCGCCTGGAGGGCGTCGCCGCGGCCGGGTCCCGGATGACGTCCGAGCGCTACGACGAGCGCGTCACCCGCGACTGAGACACAGGACCACGGACCCGGAGCCTCGGACCCCGGCCCTCCGACCTCCGGGCCTGGGGCCTCGGGGCCTCGGGGCCTCGGGGTCCCGAGCCTCGGAGTCTCCGGGCTGTGGGCCACCGGGCCATGTGCTTCAGGACCTGCGGCCTCAAGGTCTCCGGACCGGGGGACATTGGACCTTGCACTTCAGGACCTGCGCCCCCAAGGTCTCCGGGCCGTGCGGACACCGGACCTTGCACTTCAGGACCTGCGACCTCAAAGTCTCCGGACCATGGACCACCAGACCTTGCACTTCAGGACCTGCGCCCCCAAGGTCTCCGGACCGTGGGACACCCAACTCCGGGCCTCCGGGCCTCCGGGCCTCCGGACTCCGGACTCCGGACTCCGAGCCGCGAACCGCGAGCCTCGAACGTGCGGGCCCGGCGGAGCCACTCCGCCGGGCCACGCACTTACGGTTCGCCGTCTCCGTTCGCCCTGCGCAGCTCACCGCACACGGTTCACCAGCGCAGGCGGTCCGCCGTACGCGGTTCGCCCACACGGTCCGCCGTCGCCGGTCGGACAGCGGCGGCCGGACGCTCGGACGCGGCGGTCGTGGGGCGCGCGCCGAGCGCTCCTCGCAGGTCGTCCCACAGGTCCTCGACGTCCTCCAGGCCGACCGAGAGCCGCAACAGACGATCGCTCACGCCCACGCCCCGGCGTTCGTGCGCGTCCACGATGCGATGGCTGATGGACGCCGGGTGCTGGATGAGGGTGTCGACGCTGCCGAGGCTGACGGCAGGGGTGATCAGGCCGACCGAGGCGATCACCTCGTGCGGGTCGCCGTACACCTCGAAGGCGATCATCGCGCCGCCGATCCGCGGATAGTGGACACGGGCGACACGCGGGTCGGCGGCCAGCCGCCGGGCCAGCTCCGCGGCGGTCGCGGAGGCGGCCCGCACCCGCACCGGCAGGGTCGACAGTCCCCGCAGCAGCAGATAGCCGGCCAGCGGATGCAGCACGCCACCGGTGGCGAAACGTATCTGCCGAAGCGTCCCGGCGAACTCCTCGTCGCAGGCGACCACACCCCCCAGCACATCCCCGTGCCCGCCCAGGTACTTGGTGGCGCTGTGCAGGACGAGCCGTGCGCCCTCCTCCACGGGCCGCTGGAGCACGGGCGTCGCGAAGGTGTTGTCGGCGAGCAGCGGGACCGAGCCGCAGGCGTGGGCGACAGCCCGCAGGTCGACCTCGGCGAGCGTCGGGTTGGCCGGCGACTCGACCATGACCAGACCCGTGTCCGGGCGCAGCGCGTCCGCGATCCCGGCGGGGTCGGTCCAGGTGACCTCGGAGCCGAGCAGCCCGGCGGTCAGGAGGTGGTCGCTGCACCCGTAGAGGGGACGGACGGCGACCACGTGCCGCAGTCCCGTCGAAGCGCGCGCGAGCAGCACCGCGCTCAGCGCCGCCATCCCGCTGGCGAACGCGACCGCGCTCTCGGCGCCTTCGAGGCGGGCGAGGGCGGTCTCGAAGCGGGCGACGGTCGGATTGCCCAGCCGGCCGTACACGGGCGGTCCCTCCGGCTCCGCGCCCGTGGCGGCGAACGCGTCGATGCGCGCCGCCTCGGCCCGGCTGTCGAAGGAGGGATAGGTGGTGGACAGGTCGATCGGCGGGGCGTGCAGGCCCTGCCGGGCCAGATCGTCCCGTCCCGCGTGCACGGCCTCGGTGGCCAGTGCGCGGGGCGCTCTCGACGCGGGTCGGCGTACGTCGTCGTACGCGTGCGTGCTCGATGGGGCTGAGTCCATGGACCGCAGGGTGAACAACGGACGGGTCGCTGTGTTCGAATACCGTGCTACGTTCGGCCGATGGCCGAATCCGTCGTACTGGACACGGTCGATCTCCAGCTGCTGCGGCTGCTGCAGAACGACGCCCGGACCACCTACCGGGATCTCGCGGCACAGGTCGGTGTCGCCCCCTCGACCTGCCTGGACCGGGTGACACGGTTGCGGCGCTCGGGCGTGATCCTCGGACATCAGCTGCGACTCGATCCGGCCAAACTGGGGCGTGGTCTTCAGGCGCTGTTGTCGGTGCAGGTCAGACCGCATCGGCGGGAGTTGGTGGGACCGTTCGTGGAGCGGATCCGGGCGATGCCGGAGGCGCTCTCGGTCTTCCACCTCACCGGGCCCGACGACTATCTGGTCCATGTCGCCGTCGCGGACATGGCGGATCTCCAGCGGCTGGTGCTCGACGAGTTCACGGCACGGCGGGAGGTGGCCCGGGTCGAGACCCGGCTGATATTCCAGCAGTGGGAGTGCGGGCCCCTGCTGCCGCCGACGACTTCGGGACAAACGACGTGACGTGCGCCACCGCCCCGTACGAGGATGGAGCGCATGTCACAGACCAACAGCCCGCTTCCCCGTGAGGTCGCCGACGCGTATGTCGACGACTTCATCGCCCTCGACCCGGTGACCGGTACCTACCTCGGCGTGCAGGAGAGTTCGAGCCGTCTGCCCGACTACTCGCCCGCCGGCCAGGACGCGCTCGCGCAGCTCGCGCGGGACACCCTGGCCGAGCTGGACGCGGCGGAACGCAGGCCCGGCGCGGAAAGTGACATCGAGCGCCGGTGCGCTCGCCTGCTGCGCGAGCGCCTGACCGCGGAACTCGCCGTGCACGACGCCGACGAGGGCCTGCGCGCCGTGGGCAACATGGCCACCCCTCCGCATCATGTGCGCGAGGTGTTCACCGTGACCCCCGCCGAGACCGACGCGGACTGGGCGGCGATCGCCGAGCGGCTGCGCGCGGTGCCGGCCGCCCTCGCCGGCTACCGGGAGTCACTGGCGCTCGGTCTGGAGCGCAAGCTGTACGCGGCTCCCCGGCCGACCGCCACCTTCGTCGGACAGCTCACCGAGTGGTCGGACACGAACGGCGAGGGGCGCGGCTGGTTCGAGGACTTCGCGGCCGGCGGGCCGGAGGCGCTGCGCGCGGAGCTGGACGAGGCCGCCCGTGGAGCGACAGCGGCCGTCGTGCAGCTGCGGGACTGGATGCGCGAGGTGTACGCGCCGACGATCGAGGGCGCGCCGAACACCATCGGCCGGGAGCGGTACGCCCGCTGCTCCCGCTACTTCAACGGCACCGACCTGGACCTCGACGAGGCGTACGCGTACGGCTGGGCGGAGTACCACCGGCTGCTCGGCGAGATGAAGCAGGAGGCCGAGAAGGTCCTGCCGGGCGCGGAGACGCCGTGGGTGGCGCTGGCCCACCTCGACGCGCACGGGACGCACATCGACGGCGTCGACGAGGTCCGCGACTGGCTTCAGGGCCTGATGGACCAGGCGATCGAGCAGCTCGACGGCACGCACTTCGAACTCGCCGAGCGGGTGCGGAGGGTGGAGTCGCACATCGCCCCGCCCGGCGGCGCCGCCGCCCCGTACTACACGCCGCCGACGGAGGACTTCTCGCGGCCGGGCCGCACCTGGCTGCCGACGATGGGGCAGACCCGCTTCCCCGTCTACGACCTCGTCTCCACCTGGTACCACGAGGGCGTCCCCGGTCATCACCTCCAGCTGGCGCAGTGGGCGCACGTCGCCGAGAACCTGTCGCGCTACCAGGCCTCCGTGGGATTCGTCAGCGCCAACTGCGAGGGCTGGGCGCTGTACGCGGAACGGCTGATGGACGAACTCGGCTTCCTCACGGACGCGGAGCAGCGGCTCGGCTATCTGGACGCGCAGATGATGCGGGCGGTCCGGGTCATCGTCGACATCGGCATGCACCTGGAGCTGGAGATCCCGGCGGACTCCCCCTTCCACCCGGGTGAGCGCTGGACGCCGGAGCTGGCCCAGGAGTTCTTCGGGGGGCACAGCAGCCGCCCCGCGGACTTCGTGGAGAGCGAGCTGACCCGCTATCTGACGATGCCCGGCCAGGCGATCGGCTACAAGCTCGGCGAGCGTGCCTGGCTGCTCGGCCGGGAGAAGGCCCGCGAGCGTCACGGAGACGCCTTCGACCTCAAGTCCTGGCACATGGCGGCCCTTTCGCAGGGCTCGCTGGGGCTGGACGACCTGGTGGACGAGCTGGCCCGGCTCTGAGGCGCGGTTTCGGGGCCGGGGCGTCGGACGTAGTCGCCGCCCCGGCCCTGCCGGTACGCACCTGGCGCCCGAGCGCCCCGCCCGGTGCGTACGGGTACGGCGCGCATGCACGGCCGGCGGCCCCGTGTCCCGGGCTGTCAGCAGCCGCAGTTCTCCGCGTCGACGGGCGCCGTGAGCGGATCGGCGTCGCGCCGCTCGTGGCCCTGCCAGGTGTCGTAGCCGAAGCCCTCGCGCACCCAGTACTCGAAGCCGCCGAGCATCTCCTTGACCCGGTAGCCGAGTTCGGCGAGCGCGAGGGCCGCGCGGGTGGCTCCGTTGCAGCCGGGACCCCAGCAGTAGGTGACGACCGGCACGTCCGGGTCGAGGAGCTGTGCTGCCTGCGTGGGGATGAGTGCGGTGGGCAGGTGGACGGCGCCCGGGACGTGGCCCTGGTCCCAGGAATCCGTGGACCGGGAGTCCAGGACGACGAAGCCGGGGTCGCCGCCGGCGGCGAGGGCCGCGGCCACGTCGGAGACGTCGGCGTACAGGGCGAGACTCGCCCGGAAGTGGGCGGCGGCCTCGGCCGGGGCGGCGGGGGCGACGCGCAGGACGGGGTTGACGGCGGTCGCGGGGCTCGAGGTGCTCTGGGGGCTCGAGGTGCTCTCGGGGATCCTGGTGGTCGCGGGGGTCATCGCGGGGCCTTTCCGTGGCGGGTTACGGTCGGCGGCCGCTGCCGACACCCAGAAATCTACGACCGGCGACCGCCTTCCTGAAGGGCCGTTCCCCGGCCCTTGCCTTGCCTCGCCGTGGATTCCCCTGCTATCTGTCCTCCATGACCGCGTATTCCCCGGACGCCACCGACTGGCGCATTCTCGAGGTCCTCCAGCGCGAGGGCCGGGCCAGTTTCGCCGACCTGGCGCGCGCCGTGGCGATGTCGCCCAGTGCCGTCACCGAGCGGGTGCGACGGCTGGAGGAGGCGGGCGTCATCCAGGGGTACGCGGCCGTGGTGGACCCCGAGCGGCTGGGGCTGCCGATCCTGGCCTTCGTGCGGCTGCGCTACCCCAACGGCAACTACAAGCCGTTCCACGACCTGGTGGCCGTCACGCCCGAGATCCTCGAGGCGCACCATGTGACGGGCGACGACTGCTTCGTGATCAAGGTGACCGCCCGGTCGATGCGGCACCTGGAGGAGGTGTCGGGCAAGATCGGCGCGCTGGGGTCGGTGACGACCAGCGTCGTCTACTCCTCGCCGCTCCCCCGGCGCCCGCTCGGCCGGTAGCCCCGCTGCCGCACGACGGACCCCGATCTGCCCTTGACGACCTCCAGCTGCGCGTGGATGCGACGGCGCAGGTCGGCGACGTGGCTGACGATGCCGACGCTGCGGTCGCGTTCGCGCAGCGAGTCGAGGACGTCGAGTACCTCGTCGAGCGTCTGGTCGTCGAGGCTGCCGAACCCCTCGTCGATGAAGAGGGTGTCGAGGCGGACCCCGCCCGCCTCGTCGGTCACGACGTCGGCGAGACCCAGGGCGAGGGCGAGCGAGGCGAAGAACGTCTCGCCGCCGGACAGGGTGGCCGTGTCCCGCTCCCGCCCGGTCCAGGCGTCGACGACGTGCAGGCCCAGCCCGCTGCGGCCGCGTCCGGCCCGGTCGTCGGAGTGGACGAGGGTGTAGCGCCCCGAGGACATGCGCTGGAGCCGGACGGTCGCGGCGGCGGCCACCTGTTCCAGGCGGGCGGCCAGGACGTACGCCTCCAGGCGCATCTTGCGCTCGTTGTCCGCCGAGGTGCCGGCGGCGAGACCGGCCAGTCGGGCCACCCGGTCGTACTCCTCGCGCAGCGGCCCGAGACGCCGTACGCCGTCGCTCGCGCGCGCGGAGAGCTGGTCGAGCTCCGCGCAGCGACGGGCGGCCGCGTCCTGGACGGAGGCAGCCGTGCGCAGCCGCTCCGCCGCGGCGGCCGCCGACCGTTCCGCGGCCGCGAGGTCGACGGGCGGCTGCCGGCCGGCGGCCACGGTCTCGGGTTCGGCGAGGAGGACGCCCCGTACGGCGGCCTCCTCGGACTGCCGGGCGTCCAGTCGCCGTTGCAGCTCACGGTGGGCGGCGGCGTCGAGGAGGGCGTCGGCGGCGGCCCGCGGGGTGTCGAAACCGGCCCGGAACGCGGCTTCGTCGAGGCGCCCGTCGGCCGCCTTGAGGCGGGCGGCGCTCTCCTCGGCGACGCGAGCGCTGTCGGCCGCGTCGGTGAGGCGTGCGGCCAGCTCCTCCAGTTCGGCGGCCCGCGCCGCGACACTTGCCGCGGCTCCTCGGACCTGCGCCAACTCCTCTTCCAGGACGGCCCGTTCACGTTCCAGGCGGTCGCGGTGGCCCACCCGGGAGGCGGCTCTCACCGCGGCCTCGCGCTGCGCGGCGGTGCGACGCTCGTGCTCCAGCTCGGCCTGGCGCAGCTCCTCGCGCGCGGAGTGCAGCGCGGAGGCGTCCCCGCGGGCCCGCGCGTAGGCGTCCTCGGCCTCCTGCGCCTCGGCGGCGAGCCGGTCCGTCGCGGTGTCGCCCGCCTCGGCGGCGGCGGCCGCGAGCGCCTCGCGGACGGGACCGAGATCGCGTTCGTCCTGGGCGTGCCGTTCCTCGGCGCGCCGGGAGGCGGTCAGGGCCCGCTCCTCGGCCTCGCGGTCGACGTGTCCCGCGACCTTGCGGGCGGGCGCGGGGTGCTCGGTGGCGCCGCAGACGGCACACGGTCTCCCGTCGGCCAGGGTGGCGGCCAGTTCGGCTGCGATGCCGTTCAGGCGCTGTTCCTTGAGGTCGAGCCAGTGCGCACGGGCCGTCTGCGCCTGCTCGCCGGAGGCGAGGGCCCTGCGCCGGCCGGCCTCCAGGTCACGGGTCAGCTCGTCGCGCCGCCGGGCGGCCTTCAGACGGCGTTGCGCGGGCTCTCGGCGGCCGTCGAACTGTTCGGCGCGGGTGGCTGCCTCCTGCGCGGACTCGACGCGGGCCTGAAGACCCGCGCGGACGGTGTCCCAGCCCGCGAGCCATGCCTCGGTCTCCGTCAGGACGTCCTCGTCGTCCCGCTCCCGCCGGTCCAGGTCGTCCCGTTCGGCGACCAGATCCGTCAGCCGCCGCTCGCCACGGCGGGCCGACTCCAGCCCGCCCAGGTCCTCGGCGGCCCGGCGTGCGGCGGCGGCGAGCCCGGCGGCCCCGGCGTCCGCGAACCGCTCGGGGAGCCGGGCACGGGCGCGTGCCGCACGGGCGGACGCCTCGGTGTGCTCGGCGTCGGCGGCGTCGCGCAGCTCCAGAGCCGGAGCGACCGCCTCCGCCTTGCGCGCCCGCTCCATCCGCGCCTGCGCCTCCCGATGGGCGCCGGCCCGCTCCTCCAGCGCCGCGGCCCGCTCCTGCGCTTCGGCGAACCGGCGCTGGAGCCGGGCCCGTTCCCGTGCGTCCTCCAGCGTGCGCTCGGCGTCGGCCTGCGCGGACTCGGCGGCGAGGCGGCCGCAGTGGGCGCTGGTCAGCAGCTCGCGCGCGGTGCTGCGGGCGACGGCGGCCGCGGACAGCACGGCCTCCGCGAGCCCGGGTTCACCCGGGGTGCATTCGGGCAGCGCCATGGCGTCTCCGGCCACCTGCTGCATCCGGTGCGCGTCGGCGAGCAGCGCGGAGTCGCCCTCACGCACGCGTGCCTCCGTGGCGCGGCGGCGCTCGGTGAGCCGCTTCTCGACCTCGGCGAACCGGCGCGTGTCGAAGAGGCGGCCGAGGAGCCGGCCGCGCGCCTCGGCGTCGGCGCGCAGGAAACGGGCGAAGTCGCCCTGGGGCAGCAGCACGACCTGGCAGAACTGTTCGCGGCTCATGCCGAGCAGCTGGCTGATCTCCTCGCCGATCTCCTGGTGGGAGCGGCTGAGGTCCTTCCAGGCGCCGGCGACCGGGTCGTGCTCGCGCAGCAGGCTCTGCGCCTTCTCGACCGTCGTGCCCGTGCCGCGCCTCTTGGCCCGCTCCCAGGGCGGCTGCCGGGTGACCTCCAGTCGGCGTCCCGCGACGGTGAGTTCGAGGGTGACCTCGGTGCGGGTGCCGGGCGCCGCGTGGTCGCTGCGCAGGGTCAGGCCCTGGCCGCTCTGCCGGGCGCCGGGCACGGAGCCGTACAGGGCATAGCACACGGCGTCCAGGACGGAGGTCTTGCCGGCGCCCGTCGGCCCGTGCAGCAGGAAGATCCCGGCGGCGGAGAGTTCGTCGAAGTCGACACGCTGGGAGCCGCCGAAGGGACCGAAGGCCGTCAGGTCGAGCCGGTGCAGCCTCACCGCGCCACCTCCCGTACCGCGTCGTCCGCGCGCACCGCGTCGAACGCGTCCCGCAGGACGTCCTGCTCGCGGGCGTCGGGCCCCGCCCCGCGCACATGTGCCACGAAGTCCTCGGCGATCTCCTGGTCGTCCCGGTCGGCGAGACGCCGGGCGTACGAGACATCGGGGTCGTCGGGCGCGCGCTCGGGGGCGAAGGCGAGGCTCAGGGTGTGCGGGAAGCGCTGGATGAGCCGGGCCATGGGGTCGGCCGGACGGACGGCGTCGGTGAGCGTCGCCTCGACCCAGGCGTCCTCGTGGCGCGTGAGGGCGGGATCGGCGAGCAGTTCCTCCAGCGGGCCGCGGACCCGGGCCAGCGCCCGCGGCACCGGGCAGTCGATCCGCTCGGCCTCGATCTCCCCGCCTGCGCCGAGGTCGACGAGCCACATGGTCTTGCGGTGCTCGCTCTCCGAGAAGGAGTACGGCAGCGGGGAGCCGGAGTAGCGCACGCGCTCGGTGATGGTCTGGCAGCCGTGCAGGTGTCCGAGCGCCGTGTAGTCGACGCCGTCGAAGACCCCGGCGGGCACGGAGGCGACCCCGCCGACGGTGATGTCCCGCTCGCTGTCGCTGGGCTCGCCGCCGGTGACGAAGGCATGGGCGAGGACGACGGACCGTGTACCACGCGCGCGTGCGGCCAGGTCGGCGCGGACCCGGTCCATCGCGGCGGCCAGCACGGTCTCGTGGCCGGCCTTCTCCACGCCGAACTCGTCCTTGACGAGGGCGGGTTCGAGATAGGGCAGGCCGTAGAAGGCGACCTCGCCGAAGGCGTCCGCGAGGACCACCGGCGTCCCCGCCGCCGTCGGATCGGTGCGCAGGTGGATGCCGGCGCGGCCGATGAGCCCGGCTCCGACCCCGAGTCGGCGGGCCGAGTCGTGGTTCCCGGAGATCATCACCGTGGGCACGCCGAGGCCGGCGAGCCGGTGCAGGGCGTCGTCGAACAGCTCGACCGCGGCGAGCGGCGGCACCGCGCGGTCGTACACGTCTCCCGACACGACCACCGCGTCGACCTCGCGCTCCCGCACGGTCGTGACGAGGTGCCCGATGAACTCGGCCTGGGCGCCGAGCATGTTCACCCGGTGGAACGCCCGGCCGAGGTGCCAGTCGGAAGTGTGCAGGAGCCTCATGATCCCCGAGACTAACGGCCGGGTCCGACAGCACGGGCGGTTACTCCCGTATCGCACCGTCATACCGGGCGACACAACGAGCCGTTCCGGACATTTCGGCCCGCCTTCCGGCTCGCCATGTCACGTGTCACTCGTCACGGACCGGGCCGCACGGATGCACGCCTCACGGACCGCACCTCAGGACTCGTGAACCACGGACCGAACACACGGGCCGGTCATCACGGGCCGGTCATCACGGGCCGGTCATCACGGGCCGGTCATCACGGGCCGGTCATCACCGACCGGGCATCACGGCCTGGCATCACGGACCGGGTGAACGACTCCGGCCTCACGACTCCGGCCTCACGATCACGCGGCGCGCTCACGCGTCCCCGTAGGCCTCCCCGCCCAGCTCGAACCCGGCCGTTCCCGACGTCGCGTCCGCGAGCCAGGCGCGGAAGGCGTCCACGTCGGCGTCCGGCAGGCCGATCTCGATGGTGACCCGCTCGCCGTAGCGGACGTCCCGTACCGCGCGTCCCGTCGAGTGCAGGTCGTTCTGCACCTTGCCGGCGCGCTGGTGGTCCACGGTCACCGTGGCGAGCCGGAAGCGGCGGCGGGTGAGAGTGCCGAGGGCGTCGAGGGCCTCGCCCACCGAGCCGCCGTAGGCCCGGATGAGGCCGCCGGCCCCGAGCTTGACCCCGCCGTAGTAGCGGGTGACGACGGCGACGACGTACCGCATGTCGCGGCGCAGCAGCATCTGGAGCATCGGGACGCCGGCCGTGCCGCCGGGTTCGCCGTCGTCGCTCGCCTTCTGCACGGAGGCGTCGGCGCCGATGACGTACGCCCAGCAGTTGTGGGTGGCGTCGGAGTGCTCCTTGCGGACGGACGCGATGAAGTCCTGGGCCTCCCGCTCGGTGGCCGCCGGGGCGAGGGCGCACAGGAAGCGGGAACGGTTGACCTCGGTCTCGTGCACGCCCGCGTGGAGGATCGTCCGGTACTCGTCCTGCATCCGGCCAGCCTATGCGGTGCTCGCCGGGTCGCCGTCGTCGCAGGTGCGGTCGACGGGCGACGTTGGGGGAGGTGTCGCGGCGCGGAAGCCGGTCCCGGGCGAGGGCCGCGCGTGCGCGTCGGTCAGGACGGGTTCTCAGGCCGAGGGCGGCTTCCGGCCCCTCGGCACGGCCATCGACGTGAGCAGAGCCGTGCCCGGGGTCAGGGCGGACCAGCCGGGTCCGTACCAGGTCAGGACGGCGGTCGCCGAGGTCGGGAACTTCAGCCGCACCTCGTCCAGGGCGTCGTCGGGACCGTCCCCGGCCAGTTCGAGGACCAGCTCCTGGAGGCCGGGGTTGTGCCCGACCAGCAGCAGCGTCCCGACGGCCGCCGGCGTCTCGTGCACGACGTCCAGGAGTTCGGGGACGTCGGCCCCGTAGAGCCGTGGGTCGAAGCGCACCGGGGGCGGGGCGCCCCACTCGGCGGCGGCCGACTCCCAGGTCGCGCGGGCGCGGGCGGCGGTGGAGCACAGGGCCAGGTCCGGGAGGCAGCCGGCGCCGGCCAGCACGCGGCCCGCGGCCGGCGCGTCCCGCCGGCCGCGCGGGGCGAGCGGCCGCTCGTGGTCGGGCACACCCGCCGGCCAGGCCGATTTGGCGTGCCGCAGCACGACCAGCCGGCGCGGCGGTGTCCCGCCGCCGGGCCGGTTCACGCCGGGCCTCCCACGTCGCGCATGAGGTCGAGGCCCAGGAGGCGGTCGGCGTAGGCGTACGTCTCGAAGCGGGCGCCCTCCGGCAGCTCGGGGCCGGCGTCCTCCGCCCAGCGCAGCACCCGCAGCACCTCGGGCAGGTCGAGGTCGTCTTCCCAGGCGCCGCGCAGTCGGCTGCGCACCTCGTCGGGAACCGGCCGCGAGGGCCGCCGCGCCCACTCGGCGACGGCTCGCCGCCAGCGTGCGAGGGTGTCCCGCGCCTCGGCCAGCACGTCCGCGTCGAGTTGGAGGGGCTCAGTGCGGGGCCGGGAGAGGAGCGCGAGCCGCAGGACGGCCCACTCCGTGTCCGGTCCCTCTCGTACCTGGCCCGACGGCGGCCCCCCGGGGACGGCCCCCTGCGCCGGCGCGACGGCGATCCGGCCCCCGTCCGGGGCCGGGCCGCCCTCCGCCACCACGTGCAGGATCTGCGCCTCGCCCACTCCGGCGCCCGCGCCGAGGTCGCGGCCGTCCTCGAAGGGATGCGTGCCGAGCGCCGTGGCCCCGGCTCTGAGCTCCGCCTGATCGTCCTCACCGGACAGCAGCGCCCAGACGGGTGTGCCGCCGAGTTCCAGCGCACGGACGAGCAGGTCGGCGACGAGAAGGACCCTCAGCGACCCTGCGCCGTAGCCGGAGGCGTGCGCCTCCACCCGGGTCAGGCCACGGCGGACGGGGGCGGCGACTACGGGTTCGCCGGTTCGGGCGTCGATGATGCGCAGCACGAGGCGAGCCTAGGCGGGCGGGGGCGACTTCGCAGGCAGGGGCCGGAATCAGGGTCCGGCGCGCACTGTTGTGGTCGACGAGTGTTCCTTTCCGATCCAAGGAGGCCGCCGGTGTACGGCGACGAGGCAGCGATCCGCAAGATCCTCACCGGACTCGGTGACACCTGGGCCGTGGTGGGCCTGTCGACGAACCGCGGGCGGGCGGCCTACGGGGTGGCCGAGGTCCTCCAGCGCTTCGGCAAGCGGGTCGTCCCCGTCCACCCGAAGGCGGAGACGGTGCACGGGGAGCGGGGGTACGCCTCCCTCGCGGACATCCCCTTCGAGGTGGACGTCGTCGACGTCTTCGTCAACGGCGAACTCGCGGGGGCCGTCGCCGACGAGGCGGTCACCAAGGGGGCGAAGGCGGTGTGGTTCCAGCTCGGTGTCATCGACCAGGCGGCCTACGACCGTACCCGGGCCGCGGGCCTGGAGATGGTCATGGACCGCTGCCCGGCGATCGAGATCCCCCGGCTGGGCTGACCTGCCGGCGCTTCCCCCGGCGGGCCCGGGAGCCCGCCCATACTGTGCGGGTGACCGACTCCCCTTCCCCCACCACACTCCGGTCGTCGTCGTGGGCGCGGGCCCCGCGGGTCTCACCGTCGGCAACGTCCTGCGGGCCGCGTCCGTCGACTGCGTCGTACTGGAGACGGAGAGCCGTGAGTTCATCGAGCGGCGGCCGCGTGCCGGCGTCATCGAGGAGTGGGCCGTCCTCGGCCTGCGCCAACGCGGCCTGGCGCACAACCTCTTGGCGCGGGCCCAGCGGCACTCCGCCTGCGAGTTCCGCTTCGACGGCGAACGCCACCGCTTCCCCTACACCGAACTGACCGGCCGTCACCACTGAGTGTATCCACAGCCGTTGCTGGTGACGGACCTCGTCCGCGAGTACGTCGACGTACGCGGCGGTGACGCCCGCTTCTCGGTGCGCGACGTCGCACTGCACGACCTGGACACGGGCCGCCCCTCCGTGTCGTACACCCGCCCCGGCGCCCCCGAACGGCAGGTGCTGACCTGCGACTTCGTCGTGGGCGCTGACGGGGCGCGCGGAGTGAGCCGCGCCGCCCTGGTGCCGGGGCGGGCCCGGATCGCGCGGCACGACTACGGCATGGGCTGGCCGGCGCTGCTCGCCGAGGCGCCGCCGTCCTCCGACTGTGTGCTGTTCGGCGTCCATCCGAACGGGTTCGCCGGGCACATGGCGCGCAGTCCCGAGGTGACCCGTTACTACCTCCAGTGCCCGCCCGGTGACGACCCCGGGAACTGGCCCCACGACCGGGTCTGGTCCGAACTGCGCCGGCGCCTCGATGCGGCGGAGGCCCCACCGCTCACCGAGGGGCGGCTGATCGAGAAGCGCCGCGCGGGCACCACGGTCGCCCGGCTGCGCCGCCTGTTCGCCTCTCCCACCGCTGCCGCCGCGTTCGCCGAGCAGTACCTCGGAACGGCCGCGCACTACTGAACCGGCCGGGTCAGTCGTCGTGCACCGGCTCGTCCCCGAGCCGGTGGTCCGCCACGTTCAGCGCCTCGTCGACCAGGCGGCGCAGATGGCCGTCGGAGAGCGAGTAGATCACCCGGCGCCCCTCCTTGCGGGTGCTCACCAGCCCGGCCAGCCGCAGCCGCGCCAGGTGCTGGCTCACGGCCGGCCGGGCCGCCGCGCAGACTTCCGTCAGCGTCGTGACGTCGGCTTCGCCCGAGGTCAGCGCGTGCAGCAGGGTGAGCCGGGTGCGGTCGCCGAGCAGGGCGAGGAGCTCGGCGGCAAGGGCGAACTGCTCCTCGCCGGGGGTGCGCGGGTGCGCATGGTGCGCAGGTGACAGGTGCATGCGTGCGCTCATACGCACATAATGGCGGTGTGGACGGACGCGCGTCCACCTCGGCGCACCGGAAGGGATCGACGTGAGGGAGCGGCACGACCACGAGCACGGGCACCGGCACGACCGCGGGCACCACCAGGAGCACGGACACCACCACGAGCAGGAGCACTGGCGCCACCGCGGGCACGCGGTCGAGCAGGCCCACGAGCACCCCCACCACGCCTCCTCACCCGCCTCCCCCGGCCTGCGCCACCGGGTCGCCCACCTGCTCACGCCGCACTCGCACGAGAGCGCCGACAAGCTGGACCCGGCGCTGGAGTCGTCGGCCCGGGGCATGCGCGCGCTGTGGGTCTCCCTGGCGGTGCTGGGTGTGACAGCCGTCGGGCAGGCGGTGGTCGTCGCGCTGTCCGGCTCGGTGGCGCTGCTCGGAGACACGGTGCACAACGCGGCGGACGCGCTCACGGCCGTACCCCTGGGCATCGCCTTCGTGCTGGGCCGGCGGCCGGCCACCCGCCGCTTCACCTACGGCTACGGGCGGGCCGAGGACCTGGCGGGCATCGCGATCGTGCTGACCATCGCCGCGTCGGCGGCTTTCGCCGGGTGGACGGCGGTCGAGCGCCTGATGGACCCCCGCCCCGTCGAGCAGCTCGGCGCGGTCGCCGTGGCCGCGCTGGCGGGTTTCGCGGGCAACGAGTGGGTCGCGCGCTACCGCATCCGCGTCGGACGTTCGATCGGCTCGGCAGCGCTGGTCGCCGACGGGCTGCACGCGCGCACGGACGGCTTCACCTCACTGGCGGTACTGCTGGGCGCGGGCGGCTCCGCGCTGGGATGGCAGCTCGCCGACCCGTTGGTCGGCTTGGCGATCACGGCGGCGATCGCGCTGGTGCTGCGCGACGCGGCGCGGGAGGTGTTCCGGCGGGTGATGGACGCGGTCGACCCCGCCCTGGTGGACCGGGCCGAGCGGGCGCTGCGGGAGGTCGAGGGGGTCCGCGCGGTCGGCGAGCTGCGGCTGCGCTGGATCGGGCACCGGCTACGGGCCGAGGTGGCGGTCGTCGTGGACGGTGAGGCGACGGTACGCCGGGCGCACGCCGTCGCCGTGGCGGCCGAACACGCCCTGCTGCACGCCGTACCGCGCCTGACGGCCGCGCTGGTGCACGCGGATCCGGCCCCGGTACCGGGCGAGGACGACCCGCATCTGGCCCTCGCCCACCACACGGCGGCCTGAGACCGGCGCGCCGAGCGGCGCGAGAGACCGACGCAGGGCCGAGCAGTCGAGCGGCGGGCAGGGCCGAACGGTGCGGGCGAGCGCTCGGAGTCGAGCGACGCGCGTGAGCGGATCGCGTGAGCGGATCGCGTGAGCGGATCGCGTGAGCGGATCGCGTGAGCGGATCGCGTGAGCGGATCGCGTGAGCGCGGGGCTGAGGTCAGGCCACGCCGAGCCCCTCCAGCACGACCGCGTCCGGCAGTTCGGCGAGCGCCTTGCCCGGGACGAGCAGTTTCCCGCGCCGACGACCGCTGCCCACCAGGACGTACGGCAGGTCGACGACGGCGGGATCCACCAACACCGGCCAGCCCGCAGGGAGTCCGATCGGGGTGATGCCTCCGTACTCCATGCCGGTCTCCCCCACCGCCGTGTCCATCGCGGCGAACGAGGCCTTGCGGGCGCCGAGTCGCCGGCGGACGACCCCGTTGACGTCGACCCGGGTGGTGGACAGCACGACGCACGCGGCGAGGGTCGTCCCGCCGCCCCGCTTCCCGGCGACCACCACACAGTTGGCGGACCGCTCCAGCAGGTCGCGACCGTATTGCTCCACGAAGACGGCCGTGTCGGCCCACTCCGGTTCGGTGTCGACGTGGAGAAGCTGATCGGCGGGCACGCTGCCGCTCCAGCGGCGTACGGCGTCGGCGACCGGGCGGGTCAGCTCGTCGAGGCAGTCGGGAACCGGGACGGCGGTGTCGAAGTTGCCGATGGGTGCGCGCATGGCCGCACGCTAACAGTCTGTTCCGGGCCGTCGGAGGGCCGTCTCAGTGCACGGGCGGCGGCACCGAGACGGTCAGCACCATCTCCATCGGGACGTCGCCCCGGTTGCCGTACATGTGGGCGGCGTTGGCCTCGAAGGTGACGCTCGCGCCGGCCGGGACGCGGTACTCCGTGCCGTCCACGGCGAGGGTGAGTTCACCGGCCGTGACATGGGCGATCTCGACCGTGCCGGACGGATGCGGGTCCGAGCCGCTGCTCTCGCCGGGCATAAGCCGCCAGTCCCACATCTCCAGCGGGCCGGGCGCCTCCGTGCCCGCGAGCAGCCGGCTGTAGCTGCCCGCGTCGGTGTGCCACAGCCGCACCGCCTGTTCGGCGGGGACGATACGGACCTTCGGGCCCTGTTCGTAGTCGAGCAGGGTGGTGATGCTGACCCCGAGCGCGTCGCCGATCTTGACGACGGTGCCGAGGCTGGGATTGGTGCGGGCCTGCTCGATCTGGATGAGCATGCCGCGGCTGACACCGGCGCGGGCGGCGAGCGCGTCCAGGGTGAATCCGCGCTCGGTGCGCCAGCGCTTGACGTTGCGCGCCAAGGACGCCGTCAGCAGGTCGAGGTCCGACACTTTCCGTCCCATTCCGTCCGGTCCCGTCCGGACCCGCCCGATCCCGCCCGACCCCTCCGCCCTCAATGGGTTACAGCGGGTTCCCGGCTGGTTCCAGCCCTTCCGGAGTTCAATATCCTGGATGACAGGGTTCAGTTTCCTGCACTACCGTGTGGTGCACCCGATCGTGCAACGAACTGTACTGCGAGGGACCCCGTGACAGCACTCTTCGCCCTGGCCACCAGCCTTCTGTGGGGACTGGCGGACTTCGGCGGCGGGCTGCTCACCCGTCGGGTCCCGGCACTCACCGTGGTCGTCGTGTCGCAGTCGATCGCGGCAGCCGCCCTCGGTGCGATCGTCGTCGCCACCGGCGGCTGGAGCGAGACCGGTCCCCGCCTGTGGTTCGCGGTCGCGGCCGGGCTGGTGGGCCCGGTCGCCCTGCTGTCCTTCTACCAGGCGCTGGCGCTCGGCCCCATGGGAGTCGTCTCCCCGCTGGCCACCCTGAGCGTGGCCGTGCCGGTCTCCGTCGGGCTGATCCTCGGCGAGCGGCCGGGGCTCGTCCAGGTCGCGGGCATCGCGGTCGCGGTGGTCGGCGTCGTCCTGGCGGGCGGCCCGCAGCTGAGGAGCGCCCCCGTGCAGCGGCGGGCCGTCCTGCTCACGCTCGTCGCGGCGCTCGGCTTCGGCACGGTCTTCGTCCTGATCACCGAGGCGTCCACGACGGTCACCGGCCTGTTCCTCGCCCTGTTCGTGCAGCGCGTGACCAACGTGGCCGCAGGAGGTGCGGCGTTGTACGTCGCCGTCCGGCGGGGGTCGCCCGCGCTTCCCGAGGGCGGGCTGTCGTGGACCTCGCTGCCGGCCTACGGGTTCGTCGGGTGTGCCGATGTCGCAGCCAACGGCACCTACGCCGTCGCCGCCCAGCACGGCCCGGTCACGGTGGCCGCCGTGCTCGCCTCGCTCTATCCCGTGGTGACCGCCCTCGCCGCGCGCGGATTCCTGCGGGAGCGGCTGCGCGCGGTCCAGGCGGCGGGCGCGGGACTGGCCCTGGTGGGCACGCTGCTGCTGGCGGCGGGGTGACAGGGGCCACGTCCCTCGTGATCCGCCCGAGCGACGCTACGGCTCCAGCCGGGCCAGCGCGGCCGCCGTCTCCTCGTCCAGTCCCGACAGTGCGACCAGCTGGTCCGAGGTGACCCCGTCCGGGATCGGCACCGGCGCCGGGGTGCGCAGCGGCGGCTGCCAGCCCTCGGCGGGCGTCCAGCGCCGTACGACCTTGGCGGGCGCCCCCGCGACGACGGCGTGGTCCGGGACCGTGCCGCGCACCACCGCCCCGGCCGCGACGACGACGTTGCGTCCGATCCGCGCGCCCGGCAGGATCACGGCGCCCGTGCCGATCCAGCACCCCGGGCCGATCTCGACGGGCTCCATGCGGGGCCACTGCTTGCCGATGGGCTCGTGCGGATCGTCGTAGGAGTGGTTCGTGGACGTGACGTACACGTACGGACCGAAGTAGCAGTCGCTGCCGATGGTGACCGTCGTGTCGGCGATGACATGGCTGCCCCGGCCGAGCACCACGCCGTCGCCGAGGCGCAGGATCGGGTCGGGTCCGAGGTCCAGGTCGGGCATCAGGCCGGCGGTCAGGGTGACCTGCTCGCCGACGATGCAGTGGGCGCCGAGGTGGATCCAGGGCTCCCCGAAGACCGTGCCGAGCGGGAAGGCCAGCCGGGTGCCCCGGCCCATCGAACCGAAGCGGAAGCGTCCGGGATGCTCGGCGGTGACGGAGCCCGTGCGCTGGACCCAGGCCCAGCCCGCGTGGACGGCGCGCTGCACCTGTCGGCGCCGCCATGATGAGAACGTGTTCCAGGGCTTCGGCACCCGCTCACCGTACTCAGCGCGCGGTGCGGCCATGGGCCCGCGGCCCTGTGATCTTCGCCCCACCCGTGGCGTACGGTGCGGGCATACGACCGACACGAGGAGACGGTGATGACGCACAGGGCGCTGATCGTGGGCATCGGCGGCAGGGAACCGAAGGTCGACGCGGGGGCGTTCGTGGCGCCGACCGCCTCGGTGATCGGGGACGTGACGCTGGAGGCGGGCGCGAGCCTCTGGTACGGGGCCGTCGTCCGGGGCGATGTGGAGCGGATCACCGTCCGGGCGGACGCCAACATCCAGGACAACGTGACGCTGCACGCCGACCCCGGCTTTCCCGTGACGATCGGGGAGCGGGTGTCCGTCGGCCACAACGCCGTGGTGCACGGGGCGACGGTCGGCGACGACTGCCTCATCGGGATGGGGGCGACGGTCCTCAACGGGGCGGTGATCGGGGCGGGTTCGCTGGTCGCCGCGCAGGCGCTCGTGCCCCAGGGGATGGAGGTCCCGCCGGGGTCGCTGGTGGCGGGGGTGCCCGCCAAGGTGAGGCGGGAGTTGAGCGAGGAGGAGCGGCAGGGCGTGACCCTGAACGGCACGCTGTACGCGGACCTGGCGAAGGCCCACTCGGAGATCCACGAGTAGGCGCGGCGCCCTCGGCCGCGGGGGTGTGACACGGTGCTCCGCCGCGCGGGCGGGACGGGCCACCTCTCGGTCGTGCCCTGCGGCTAGTCGGCGGCGGGCACCGGCTCCGGTTCGGTCTCTCGCGGAGTGCTCTGCATCTTCTTCGCCTTGCGCTTGATGATCAGCATCGACGTCAGGCCGATCAGCACCGCCACCACGAGGCCCAGGTAGGAGAACTTCTTCAGCCAGGACTCCGCGACGACGCCCACGTAGTAGATGACGGCCGTCGTGCCGCCCGCCCACGCGATGCCGCCGAGGACGTTGGCGGTCAGGAACTTCCAGTACGGCATGTGCAGCACGCCCGCGAGCGGGCCGGCGAAGATCCGCAGCAGGGCGACGAAGCGGCCGAAGAACACGGCCCACATGCCCCACTTCTCGAAGGACCGCTCGGCGGTGGCGATGTGCCCTTCACTGAAGTGCCTGGGGAACTTCGCGCCGAGCCAGGCGAGCAGCGGGCGTCCGCCCTTGCGGCCGATGGCGTAGCCGATGGAGTCGCCGACGACGGCGCCCGCGGTGGCGCACGCGCCGAGGACCACGGGGTTGATCCCGCCGTGCTGTGAGGACAGCAACGCGGCCGAGACCAGGACGATCTCGCCCGGCAGCGGGATGCCGAGGCTCTCGAGTCCGATGACCAGGCCGACCACCGCGTAGACGGCGGCCGCGGGCACCGTGTCGAGCCATTCCTGCACGTGCACCGCGGGTTCCTCCCGTTTGACGTCCCTGGGCCGGCCTCGCACCGCCGGCCGCCGCCGAAGGCGGCCTCCGCCGGGTGGCGGCCCCCTCGCCTACCCGGGAAGCCTACCGGGTCGCCCGGCCCCGCCCGGTTGCGTGGTGTAGCCGGCTACACCACGGATCCGGGGGCCCGGTCCCTCGTGACGGCGGCCCCGCGACGTGATCGTGGTGGAGGACGAACCCGCCGTGCCCCACCGTTTCCGAAGGGACCTCCCATGGCCGTGCCCCACCGACGCGGACGCCGTGCCGCCGCCGTCGCCACCGCAGCGGCAGTCTTCGCGCTGACCGCCGGCCTCCTCACCGGCTGCGAGTTCGACGACTCCGTCGACTGCGTCGCGAACGCCGACGACCTCACGGACAGCATCACGGCGATCAACAGGGCCGGCGCGGACGCCGTCGGGGACCCGTCGAGGACCGGGGACTCCGTCGACGCCATCCAGAGGAACCTGGACCGGATCCACGACTGGGCGGCCGAGAGCGACGCCGACGCCGGCAAGGTCGACCGTGCGGTCGACGACCTGCGGCAGGACGTGGAGGACTACAACCGGGACGTCCTCGCCGGCGGGCGGCCCGACTCCGCCGGGATCGACAGGGCGGCCTCGGAGCTGAGGGACCTCTGCACGTCGTGACCCGGGTGGCCGTCCGCACGACGAGGACGCAGGGGCCGCTCCCCTCGTGCGGCCCCTGCGTCGGCTCCTGGCACGTTCCTCTTCCCGTGCGCTCCTCCCCCGGCTCCCGGCTCCCGGCTCCCGGCTTCGTCGGCTCCCCGATCCGTCGGCTGTGCGGCTCAGCCGCCGAGGGGCTTCGTCACGTCCGTGACGACGTTCCCCAGCGCGTCGGACACCTGGGCGGGCGCCGCCGGGAGGGCATCGAGGAGCGTGGCCGGGAACGTCGGCCCGGCCGGGTCGGCGGGCCGGTCGCAGCACTGCACCTGCGCCACCCTCGTCCCGGACTCCGGTACGGCCGGAGCGGTTCCGGCAGGCGCCGGATCGGCGTCGGGGACGAGGCGCCGGTCGCCGCGCGGCGCCGGGACGCCGGGGGCGCCGGGTGTGCCGGGAGCGGCCGGAGCCGCCGGATTCCGCAGCTCCGGACCAGGCGCCCCGGGCGCTCCGCCGGCGGTGTCGAACACCCACCGCTGACCGCCGGAACCGTCCCGCTCGGCGACGACCGCGGGCGCGCCGCGCTCACCGGCTGCGGGAGCGACGACCAGAGTGTCGTCCCGGCGCAGCAGGAGCTCGCCACGGACCGTCAGGTCGAAGAACGTCTCGCCCGCGTGCACCAGGCAGTTGACCAGTGCGGTCGTCCGTCGCCCCGGGTCGGCCGCCAGGCAGAGCGTCGGGTCGGCCGCGCTGCGCAGCAGCCCGTCCTCCTCGTACGACCACTGCTGGGCCGCGGCCTGCGAGCACCCCGCGAGCACCATCGCCGCACCGGCCCGGGCTCGGCCACCGGCGGGTTCGAGGCAGAGGTCCGTGTCCGGGCTGCGCAGCGTGCCGTGCGCGACCTCGGCGGACCGGGACGCGGAGGCGGCCGACGGCGATCCGGAGGGCGAGGGGTGGCCGGGGCCGCCGGCCGGGCCCCGTGCGCCGGTGGCCGAGGTGCCGGCCCCGCCGACGGGCGCGCCCCAGGTGGCCCCGGGAGCGGGGACACCGTTGCCGTCGGACCAGCTCCTGGCCGCGAACACGGTCGCGACCAGGGCGAGGGAGGCCAGGCCCACGCCCACCAGCACGGCTTTGTGCCGTCGGCCCGGCAGGTCCAGCAGTCCCGCGGAGGTGGTGCGGTGCCGGCCGTTCGCGACGGGCGGGCGTTCCGCGGCGGGCCGGGCCGGCGCGTCGGCCGCGGCCCTGCGCCCGGGGCGCGAGTCGAGGTAGCGGCGGGCTCCCCAGCCGAGCACGGTCTCGGCGAGCAGCACGTCCAGTCCGTCGTCGAAATGGCTGAGCTGTTCGGCGGCGTGCCGGCAGAAGCGGCAGTGCGCGAGATGCTGCCGCACATCGGGGAGCAGGGTTCCGCCGCGGCGCAGGGGAATGTCGAGGAGACGGTTGTAGAAGCGGCATTCGCTCGTGGGCGCGAGTTCGCGGTGGGCACGGACACAGCCCGCCCGGAATTGTTGCCGCGCCTGTTCCAGTGCTGCCGTCGCACTGATGACGTCCACACCGGACAGACCGGCCGGTACGGTTATGGGTTCCGCCTCCACCTCGGTGTGCCACAAGAGGCATTGGGAGGCGGCCGGAAGCGACTGGAAAGACCGCTCGGCGAGTTGCCGCCTTTCCGCGGTCACCGGCCGCGCGGCGCGCAGTCCGCGGCCTCCGACGGTTTTGCGGAGCTCCGGCAGAACGTCGGCCACTCCGTCGGCGCCGGCCCATTCCCGGACCGTCTCCCGTACGGCTACGAGGAGTTGGGGACGCAGGGCGCCGCCGGTACGTCCGTCCGTGAGCTTGCCGAGCACCTCGTGGAACGCGGCGGCGGCCACGAGTCGGGCCGTGTCCTCGGTGCCTGCGAGGCAGACGGTGGCGTAGGCGTGGGCCGCGCGCCAGTGGCGGGCGAAGAGCAGGGCGACCGCGCCGGCCCGTGCGTCTCCGTGGGCGGGCCGGTCGGCCAGCCGGGCGGCGAGTTGGGGATCGGAATCGCCGGGGGTCCAGCCGGGGCGGGGCGGGTGGGGCGGGCGTGGGGGGTTGGGGGATTGCACGGAACCATTTCCTTCCAAGCCAACGAACGGCACGGAAAAGCACGGTGTCGGAAAGCGGTGCCGGATTGGTGCGTACCTTTGGCCTGACCAGGCACGTTGGCCTGATCCGGTCCATCCGTAAGGGGAGGCTCACCTTCGCACACAGGTCTCACATGAAACAAGCAGTTCGAGTGACCCAAGTTCAAAGTGCGGGAATTTCAGATAAGTTACCGGCGGTATCCGCACCCGCATTCGAAAGCCGCCCGGCCTCCGGACTCAACTCGTGTACACGCAAAGCCGGATGACACAGGAATCTGCGACTTCGAGGACGGGCGACGCCGCCGTTGCCGGTGCCGGTGCCGGCGCCCGGACGGTCCACAGGAATCTCAGAGGTCACTCCCGGGGTACTCCCATCCCGGCGGGTCACCCTGATCCGCATGAGCGCCCCCCACTCCGCACCCCGTGTCCGCAAGGCGGTCGTCCCGGCCGCCGGCCTCGGCACCCGATTCCTGCCGGCCACCAAGGCGACGCCGAAGGAGATGCTGCCGGTGGTCGACAAGCCGGCCATCCAGTACGTCGTCGAAGAGGCGGCCGCCGCCGGTCTCGACGACGTCCTGATGGTCACGGGCCGCCGCAAACGGGCCATCGAGGACCACTTCGACCACGCCTTCGAGCTCGAGCAGGCGCTCGCCGCCAAGGGCGACACCGTGCGGCTGGACGCCGTGCGCGACCCCGCCCGGCTCGCCGACATCCACCACATCCGCCAGGGCGACCCGCTGGGCCTCGGTCACGCGGTGCTGTGCGCCCGCAACCACGTCGGCGACCAGCCGTTCGCGGTGCTGCTCGGCGACGACCTCATCGACCCCCGGGAGACGCTCCTCAGCAGGATGCTCGAGATCCGCGAGCGGTACGCCGGCAGTGTGGTGGCCCTCATGGAGGTCCCGCCCGAGCAGGTCCACCTCTACGGCTGCGCGGCCGTGGAGCCGTCCGGCGAGGACGGGGTGGTGCGTGTCACCGGCCTGGTGGAGAAGCCCGCCCCCGAGGACGCCCCGAGCCGGTACGCGGTCATCGGGCGGTACGTCCTCGACCCGGCCGTCTTCGGCGTCCTGGAGCGCACCGGGCCCGGGCGCGGCGGCGAGATCCAGCTCACCGACGCCCTCCAGGAGCTTGCGGCGGCCGGCACGGTGCACGGCGTGGTCTTCTCCGGTCGTCGCTACGACACGGGCGACAAGGCGGACTACCTGCGCACGGTCGTCCGTCTGGCCTGCGACCGGCGCGACCTGGGACCGGAGTTCGTCGCCTGGCTCAAGGAGTTCGTGGCGGACCTGGAAACCGGCGGGGCAAAGGAGGACCCGGAGAAGGACACGGACGGAGCCACGGACGGCAACGCGGCCGGCGAAGCGGCCGGCGATCGGCTGGCGGCCTGACGGGCGCCCGACGGCACCCGCCCGGCGCCGGGTGTGCGGACTGTTCCCTGCCTCCGCCGACGCCCGTCGCGGCCAAGGAGTCCACGGCACGCCGGCGCGCTGTCGCGCCGTCCATGCCGCACGCGCGGCACCGCGTCGGCATCACCGGACCGGCGGTGGCGCCTGACGGACCGGCAGGGGCGGCGACGGGTGTGATCGCGGGGCGCGCCTTCGTACGGCGGCCGCTCAGCCGTTGGGGCGCAGGGTCCAGATCACCGTCATCTCACCCGTCACGGCCCCGTCGGCGCGCCGGATCTCGATCGTCACGGGGAACTCCGGCCGCTCCCCCGCGTCGAGTTGCGCGACGACCTCGGCGGCCGGGCGGCCGAGGGTGGCGGTAGCCGTGACGGCGCCCATGGCCAGCTTCCGGTAGGTGATCTCGGCGCCGACGGCCAGCGGCACGGCGCGGCCGAGCTGGTCGCCGAACGCGGCGAGGACGATCGCGCCGCTGGCGGACTCCCCGAGCGTGAACATCGCCCCGGCGTGCGGCCCGCCCACGTGGTTGTGGAACTCGCCCTGGTCGGGCAGGGCGACCACGGCCTTCTCCGGACCGGCCTCGAGGAACTCGAGGTGCAGGGTCCGGGCCATGGGCACCGTGGCGGCGAGCATCTCGCCGATGGACATCTGGTCTGCGCTCATGAAATCGATGTTACCTGTGAGTAGCTTCGACTGGCCAGACCGGTGTGACCAGCCCCGCACACCGGCCGCGAGGACGACCCGGAACGTGTGCGACCCACGCTTTGGGCGACGAGGGACCGGTCACCGCAATCCGGCGCATACGTCGGATCACGGACACCGTCAGCCCGTCCCGGCCGGCGGAAATCCCGATTCGGTACGTCCCTGACAAGGGGCGGTGACCGCATCGTGTCCCGGGCGGCACTAGTGTTTCTGGCCATGTGGCCAGGACAGCAGCCGCCCGGGGGAGAGCAGAACCCGCAGGCGCAGAACAATCCGTACCAGCAGCCGGGATACCAGCAGCCGAATCCGTACCAGCAACCCGGATATCAGCAGCAGCCCGGCCCCCAGCCCAACCCCTATGTGCAGCAGCCGCAGTGGGGCGCCCCGTCACCCGCGGGCGCGCCCACACCTCCGCCCGGCGGGGGCGGCACGGGCGGTGGCAACCGGACGAAGCTGGTCGCGGTCATCGCGGCCTCCGCCGTCGTCGTGGCCGCCGGTGTCACCGGGTTCCTGGTGCTGGGCGGCGACGACGACCCGGCAGACGTGAGCAAGGGCAGCGCGAGCCCCACGGTCTCCTCGTCAGGCTCCGCCTCGGCTTCCGCGTCTTCGTCGGCCGGCACGGACGACAACCCGCGCAGCAACGAGACCGAGAAGCCGACCGTCGCCGGCTGGAAGGTCGTGGTGAACCCCAAGTGGGGCATCGCCTTCGACGTGCCGGCGGACTGGGAGGTGCAGTCGCCGAGCCTCAGCCAGGGGTTCGAGTGGGAGGACAAGACGAAGTCCGACGGCTACGACCGGATCCTTCAGGGGGGTACGGCCGAGCTCAAGTCGAAGTGGTGCTCCACGGACTCCGACAAGGACGGCAAGACCGAGGACACCGCCCTGGCCGTGGTCGGGAGCAAGGGCGCCGAAGGCGCCAAGAGCACCGACGAGATCGCTGTCAACACGCCCGCCTGGTGGGTCTTCGGCGGCTACACCGAGCCGGACAAGAAGAGCCTGACCTTCGACAAGAAGGCGACCGCCTTCACCACCGCCTCGGGCGTCAAGGGCAGTTACGCCTGGGCGCAGTCGGCGAACACGCCCCAGAAGGGCAAGTGCGACAGCGACGGCAAGGCGATCACGTTCGGTTTCAAGAACTCCAACGGGGACTACGTGTCGTGGAACCTGTACGGGGCCAAGGGCGTGAAGGACGAACTCCCCAAGGCCACGATCATGCAGATCCTCAGCACCGTACGGCTGCACGGGACACCGACACAGAACTAGGGGCGGACGGGACTCCGGGCTCGGCGCATCGCTCAGCCGATGCCGAACGCGCCCTCGGGCGGCTGCGGTGACGGTACGGCGTCCTCGTCCCGCACCGGGCGTGCGTCGCCGATGAAGCGGCGCAGCCCGGGGCCGTGCTCGACCCGGGCCGGGAACGCGTCGGAGGCGGTGCGGCGGGCGAGGCCGGCCACGTCGAGCGGGTGGTGCGCGGCGACGAGCACCGCGTTGCCGAACCGTCGTCCGCGCAGCACGGCCGGCTCGGCGATGAGGGCGAGTTCCCCGAAAACCGCGGCGAGGTTCGCGAGTTGGGACCGCAGGAAGCCGAAGGGCGCCGCGTCGGCGAGGTTCGCCAGATAGACGCCGTCGCCGCGCAGGACCCGTGCTGCTTCCCGGGTGCAGGCGAGGGACGTCAGATGGGCGGGGACACGCGAGCCGCCGAAGACGTCGGCGACCAGCGCGTCGGCCGAGCCGTCCGGCGCCGCTTCCAGCCAGGCCCGCGCGTCGGCGGCGTGCAGCGCGATGCCGGTTCCGGGAGGGACCGGCAGGTGCTCGACGATCATCTCCAGCAGACCGCGGTCGAACTCGACGACGTCCTGCCGGGAACCCGGCCGGGTCGCGGCCAGGTACCGCGGCAGGGTGAGCGCACCGCCGCCGAGATGCACGACCTCCAGGGGGCGCCCAGTCTCGGCGGCGGTGTCCAGGACATGTCCGAGGCGCCGCGCGTACTCGAACTCCAGATGCGTCGGCTCGTCCAGGTCGACGTACGACTGCGGCGCGCCGTCGACGGTGAGCAGCCAGGCGCGCTCCCGGTCGACGTCGGGCATCAGCTTGGCGGTGCCGTGGTCGACGGCGCGGGAGACGGGTACGGGCTCGTCGTTCACCGTCCCATTGTGCCTGCGGCCCATGCCTGCGAAGAGCTCGTGGGCCCCCGGGCGGCAGCCGTCGGCACCGCAGCGCCGACGACCCGCGCAACCGCCGACGCACCACGTCCCCGAGCACCGGGATGTGGGCGGTCTGCCGACGGTCGACGGCCGGCGGGTGCGGCACGCCGCAGACCGCCACCCCACCGCACCGCCGGGGACCGGCGGGCGACCGACCGCGGCCGGTTCGCCGCTCCCGAGCAGCGCGGGTGGTACCCAGACGCCCCCGCCGGTGCGGCGCCGCGGGGCCAGGGACCGGCGGGCGGGCAAGCCGTGGCCGGTTCGCCGCTCCCGACCATGGGCGAGTGAGACCCAGACGCCCCCGCCTGTGCGCCACCGCGGGGCCAGGAACCGGCGGGCGGACGGGCCGCGAAGTCGGTTCGCCGTCTCCGGGGCGCGCGGGTGGTCCCCACGCGCCCCGGCCGGTCTCACAGGACGGCTGTCACGGTTCCCGCTCCGACGGTGCGGCCGCCCTCGCGGATGGCGAAACCGAGACCCGGCTCCAGCGGTACCCCGCGACCGAGTTCGACGGTCATGCCGACCGTGTCACCGGGCCACGCGACCGGGATCTGCCCCAGGTCCACGTTGCCGACGACGTCCGCCGTGCGGATGTAGAACTGCGGCCGGTACCCGGTCGAGACGGGTGTCGTCCGGCCGCCCTCGCGCCCGGACAGGACGTACACCTGCGCCGTGAACCGCCGGCTGGGCAGCACGCTCCCCGGCGCCACCACCACGTGTCCGCGCCGGACGGCGTCCCGGGGCACCCCGCGCAGCAGCAGTGCCACGTTGTCCCCGGCCTGCGCCTCCCCCATCGGCTTGCCGAAGGTCTCGATGCCGGTCACCACCGTGTCGGCGTCGGCTTCGGCACCGAGCACCTGGACCCGGTCCCCGAGGCGGAGCGTCCCCCGTTCCACGGCGCCGGTCACGACCGTCCCGCGGCCGGTGATGGTGAGCACGTTCTCCACGGGCAGCAGGAACGGCGCGTCCAGATACCGCTCGGGCATGGGCACATAGGTGTCGACCGCGTCGAGCAGGGCGTCGACGGACGCCGTCCAGCGCGGGTCGCCGGCCAGGGCCCGCAGCCCCGACACCCTGACGACGGGCGCGGAGTCGCCGCCGTAGCCGTGCTCGGTGAGCAGGTCGCGGACCTCCAGTTCGACGAGGTCGATGAGCTCGGTGTCCTCGCCGTCCTCGACGGCGTCGGCCTTGTTGAGCGCGACCACGATGTGGTCGACGCCCACCTGCCGGGCGAGCAGCACGTGTTCGGCGGTCTGCGGCATGATCCCGTCGAGCGCGGAGACGACGAGGATCGCCCCGTCGAGCTGTGCGGCGCCGGTGACCATGTTCTTGATGTAGTCGGCGTGGCCCGGCATGTCGACGTGCGCGTAGTGCCGGGTGTCGGTCTCGTACTCGACGTGCGCGATGTTGATGGTGATGCCGCGCGCGGCCTCCTCCGGGGCGCGGTCGATGCGGTCGAACGGCACGAACGTGCCGTTGCCGCGGTCGGCGAGGACCTTGGTGATGGCGGCGGTCAGGGTGGTCTTGCCATGGTCGACGTGCCCCATGGTGCCGATGTTCAGGTGTGGTTTGGTCCGTACGTAAGCGGTCTTGGGCATGGCTCTACCTCGAAGCGTGTCCGTGGGAAGCGGGGACCCCGGTAACCTGGCCGACCCTCCCCCTGCGGGGTCCGCCGGACGTTCCGGAGAGGGTCAGCTTCGGGCGCCGTCGACAGCGGCCACGAGGAGCGGGACGGCAGCCTTCGGCGTATCCGCGACGGCGGATGCTGCGAGGAGGAAGGCGTACCGGAACATGGAGTCGATCATCGCCGACGGTTCGTTCGGTGTCGAATGGTTTTCGCGGGATGGAGAGGGGTGCGGTCCTGATGACCGACATCGACGAGGGTGAGTCGTGGGAGCGGTGGTGGCGGCTGCTGCCGGAGGGCGTCCGTGAGCAGGTGGACGGGTTCGTCCTCCAGGACGCCTGGTTCCGGGCGGTCCGCGTCGCCTGGGAGGCGGGACGGGCCCACGGTCTCGACCTTCACGAGGCTCAGGTCGTGGTCCACGAACGCTATTCCCACCACGGTGACCGCATCGCCCGGACTCCCGACGACCCGTTGGACCTGGATTCGCTCACCGCCCGTGCGGCGGGGGCGCCGGGCCGGGTCGTGGCGGTCGAGGCCGTCTGGGACGGGGACACGGTCCACGACTGGTTCGTGACCCTGTACGCCGTCACCGCCGACCCCGACGGCGAGCAGGTCCTCGCCACCGTCTACCGGCGCGCGGCACAGCGGCTCCTCGCGGGCACGGATCCCTCCCTGAGCCATCCCTGCGCCGCCGTCGCCGACCAGGTGGGCAGGGCCCTGGCCGCAGGGCTGTCGGTGCCCTTCCACTTCGCGAGCCCGCACACCCCGGACGACGAGGCGCCCCGCCTGCGTCCCTCATGACCCGCCGGGCGGCGTCGCCGTGTCCCCGATGTTCCTCAGCGCCTCACGCACCGTCAGCGGCGCGAAGCGTCCCCGCTCGCGGGCGACGAAGGCGCTGACGGCCGCCGGGTCGGTCTTGGCGTACTCGCGCAGGGACCAGCCGATGGCCTTGCGGACGAAGAAGTCGGGGTGGCCCGACCGGCGCAGGCAGTAGGCGAACAGCCGGTCGGTGTCGGTGTGTTCCTTGTAACGGAGTTGGTGGAGCAGCGCGGTGCGGGCGACCCACAGGTTTTCGTCGACGATCCAGGCGTCCATGTCCGCGCGGAGCCGGGGGTCGGCCTCGACGAGCGCGCCGACCACGTGTGCGGCGAGCAGGTCGACCGTGTCCCACCACGAGACCGTGGTCACCAGCCGGCGTGCGACGGGCAGGAACGAGGACGAGAGGCGGGGCGCGTACCGGCGCAGATAGTCGACGGCGAAGTAGTGGTACTCCCGCTGCGGCAGCGCCCAGCAGCGCAGCGCGACCGCCGTGCAGTCGCCCTCGTCCGGACGGGCCGTTCCCGCCAGGACGGTGCGCGACAGGGCCCGCCGGGCGGGGGTGGGCAGGCCCAGGAACGGGGCGACGTCCTTCATGTACGCGCGCATGGCCGCCGCCCGGCCCGGGTCGGCCGCGGCGCCGTAGACGGTCGTCAGCCGCTCCAGCACAAGGTCGGCGAGAACGCTGTCCGGCACGCCGATCGTGTCCGCACCTGTGACCGTCATGAGACGAACCATACGGCGATCACACACGTGCGTCGGTTAGTGTCGCTGGATGCTCGATGCCACCACCCGCTCTGGGGGCACCGCCACGGCCCCTCCCCGGGCCACCGCCACGGAGCTCGTCGTCCCCGCGCTCGCTCCCGTGCCCCGCACCGTGCCCGTCACCGCGTCCGTCGCTTCGGCGGCCGTCGCGCCCGGCGGCTTCGCCGCGCGCTGCACGAGAGTGCTCCTCTCGCCCTGGTCGCGGTTCGCGCTGCTGGTCACGCTGCTCGCGGCGGCCGCGTCGAGCGTGCTGCTCTTCGAGCCGCAGAAACTCCTCGCGGACGGCTGGCCACCCCAGTTGGGCGGCGCCTCGGCGGCCGCGGTCTTCGCGTTGGCCTACGGCCTGTGCACCGTGGCGTTCGTTCCGCGACCGCTGCTGAACCTGGCCGCGGGCGCGCTGTTCGGCTCGCAGTGGGGCATCGCCGCGGCGCTGGCGGGCACGGTGCTGGGAGCCGGTATCAGCTTCGGGCTCGGCCGGCTCCTCGGGCAGGAGGCGCTGCGACCACTGCTGCGCGGCCGGCTGCTCAAGGCGGCGGACGGGCAGCTGAGCCGCCACGGCATGCGCTCGATGCTGGCGGCCCGTCTGTTCCCGGGGGTGCCGTTCTGGGCCGCGAACTACTGCGCCGCCGTCTCCCGCATGGGCTGGCTGTCCTTCCTGGTGGCGACGGCGCTGGGTTCGATCCCGAACACCGCCGCGTACGTCGTCGCCGGGGCCCGCGCCTCCTCGCCCACCTCGCCGGCCTTCCTGATCGCCATGGCCTGCATCGCCTTGCCGGCCCTGCTCGGCGCGGTGGTGGCCTGGCGCAAGCGCCACCATCTGCGCCGGCCGTAGCCGGCCGGCCCCTGGCTCCGCCGCCTGACGCCCGGGCCGCTACACGGACTCCAGGACCATCGCGTTCGCGAGCCCTCCCGCCTCGCACATCGTCTGGAGGGCGTAGCGGGCGCCGCGCTCCCGCATGGCGTGGACGAGGGTGGTGGTGAGCCGGGTGCCGCTGGCGCCGAGCGGGTGGCCCAGCGCGATCGCGCCGCCGTGCACGTTGACCTTGGCGAGGTCGGCCCCGGTCTCCTGCCGCCAGGCCAGGACGACGCTGGAGAATGCCTCGTTGACCTCGAAGAGGTCGATGTCGTCGAGCCGCAGCCCCGCCCGGTGCAGCACCTTCTCGGTCGCCGGGATCACGCCGGTCAGCATCAGCAGCGGATCAGAGCCGGTGACGGCGAAACTGTGCAGCCGGGCGAGCGGGCGCAGACCGAGGCGGGCGGCGGTCTCGGTGGAGGTGATCAGCACGGCCGAGGCGCCGTCGTTGACCGGGCTAGCGTTGCCCGCGGTGACGTTCCACTCGATCTGCGGGAAGCGCTCGGCGAAGGCCGGGTCGTAGTACGCGGGCTTGAGACCGGCGAGGATCCCGGGGGTGCTGCCGGGCCGTACGCACTCGTCGCGCGAGACGCCGTCCAGGGGCGCGACCTCGGCGTCGAAGAGGCCCTGTTCCCAGGCCGCGGCGGCTTTGTGGTGCGAGGAGACCGCGAAGGCGTCCATCTGCTCCCGCGTGATCGACCACTTGGCGGCGATGAGCTCGGAGCTGATGCCCTGCGGGACGAGTCCCTCCGGGTAGCGCTCGGCGACGCCGGGGCCGAAGGGGTCCTTGCCCGCCGGCACGTTGGACCACATCGGGACGCGGCTCATCGACTCGACACCGCAGGCGACGACGAGGTCGTAGGCGCCGGAGATGACGCCCTGGGCCGCGAAGTGCACGGCCTGCTGGGAGGAGCCGCACTGCCGGTCGACGGTGGTCGCGGGGACCGTTTCCGGGAAGCCCGCCGAGAGCAGCGCGTAGCGGGTGGTGTTCATGGCCTGTTCGCCGACCTGGTCGACGGTGCCGCCGATGACGTCGTCGATCAGTGCGGGATCGACGCCGGAGCGCTCGACGAGGCTGCGCAGGGTGTGGGCGAGGAGTTCGACGGGGTGGACGTGGGCGAGGGAGCCGTTCGGCTTGCCCTTGCCGATCGGGGTGCGTACGGCTTCGACGATGACTGCGTCACGCATCTGCGGGGCCTCCATGACGAGCACGGGCAGGAAGATTACCGGTGAGTAGGAAATCTGGACTCACCATAGCCCTGAGGGTTTGGAAATCCAACCCACCAGGGTTCACTTTTCCAACCCTCCCCTAGACTCGCGGCCATGGCCTCCCCCAAAGACCCGCGCCCCTGCTCGATCGCCGACACCCTCGCCCTCGTCGGCGAGAAGTACTCCCTGCTCGTCCTGCGGGAGACCTGCCTGGGCAACGGCCGCTTCGACCAGCTGGTGCGCAACATCGGCGCCCCGCGCGACATCCTGGCCGGCCGGCTGCGGCGCCTGGTCGACGCCGGCATCCTGACCAAGCGCGCGTACAGCGAGCGCCCGCAGCGCTTCGAGTACCGGCCCACGCCCGCGGGGCTCGAACTGGAGCCGGTCCTGATGACGCTCATGGCGTGGGGCGACCGCCACCTCCGCCGGGACGACGAGCGGCCCATGGTGATCGAGCACGTCTGCGGCAACGAGCTGACCCCCGAGGTCACCTGTTCCGCCTGCGGCGGCCGGGTCCGCCACGAGGACCTGAGGGCCCATCCGCAGACCCCGGGGTGGACCGTGACGGGCCCGTCGACCGCCTGAGGCCGCACACCTCGCACCCGCGGTCCTCGAACCCGCACACCTCGCACCCGCGGCCCTCGAACCTGCGGACCACAGACCGCAGTCGACCGGTTCGCAAGTCCGTTCAAGAGGGCGAATAAGCCCATTTGATGGATGGTGGATGATCGGGTGGTCTATCGTATCCGTTGCCCAACTTCCGTGTTTATCAGGGCCTTTGACGGAAACGACATGTACCTGTCGGCAGCGAGCACAGAGGCGGTTCCGGTCATGGCCACGTCTGCAGCCCCGAACGTCCTGCGGGCACTGGGCAACCAGGACCCGCGCCGGATCGGGGACTACCGCCTGCGGGCCGTGATCGGTCAGGGCGGAATGGGCCGCGTCTACCTGGGTGAGCTCGCGCGCGGCGGGCGGCCCGCCGCGATCAAGACGATCAAGGCCGACCACGTCCTGGACGCCGAGTTCCGCGAGAGGTTCACCCGTGAGGTCGCGGCGTGCCGGAAACTGGGCGGGCACTGCACGCCCGCGGTGCAGAACTACAGCCTCGACGGCCTCCGGCCCTGGCTCGCCATCGACTACGTCAAGGCGCCCACCCTGAAGGACCTGGTGAAGGAGTCCGGGCCGCTCCCCGTGCCCGCGGCCATGGCCCTCGTACGGGAACTGGCCCGGATCCTCGTCAGACTGCACGAACTGCGCCTGGTCCACCGTGATCTGAAGCCCTCGAACATCCTCGTCACCCCCGACGGACCCTGCATGATCGACTTCGGGCTGGTCCGGGACATCACCCTGCCGTCCGGCAGCCTCTCCACGCCGAGAGGCACAGTGGGATACGTGGCACCGGAGCAGGTCCGCAACCGGGGTGTCGGCGGAGCGACCGACGTGTACGCGCTCGGGGGCGTACTGGCCTTCGCCGTGACGGGCGAGGACCTCCCGCTGGGCGACAACGGGGTGATGGTCGCCCGCCGGCCGGACGGCTCACCGGACATCGCGCACCTGCCCGCCGTCGTCCGCGACCTCGTCGACGCCTGCATGGTCCAGGACGCCTCCGGCCGTATGGCCCCTGCCGCCCTGATGGACCGGGCCGATCGCCTTTCCCTGTCCGCGCAGGGCGTCGGCGGCGGCCGCGCGACAACCGGCCTGGGCGCTCTCGCCTGGCTTCCGGAGGGCGCCCAGGAGGTACTGCGGCGCTACGCGAACGTACTCGTGCCGCAGGCGCCCGCGGATCCGCCGGCCGGTCCGACGCCCTACCGGCGGCCGCACGCGAGACCCGCCCGGTCCGGGCCCGGACCCCTGTCCGGTGCACCGGCGGCGACCCGCATCGCGCCCCGCTGGTCGTACCGGCTGCCCGGGCGGACCTACTACGCCACGCCGCTGCCGCACCAGGGCCGCCTCCTGGTGGCCGCGCTCGACGGCACGGTGCGCGCGCTGGACTGCGCCGACGGCACACCCGTGTGGACCCGCGCGCTGGGCGCACGGGTCGAATGCACCCTGGCCGCGGCCGGCGAAACGGTGATCGTCCCCTGCGCCGACCGCGCCGTCTACGCCCTGGACCTCGCCTCGGGCGCCACACTGTGGCGGCACGGCACCGGCAACACCGCGCCCTCGGCGCCCTCGGCGACGGACTCCCTGATCTGTCTGGGCGACCGTGAGGGAAGGGTGACGGCGCTGGAGCCCGGGTCCGGCCGGTTACGGTGGCGGACGGGCGCGGGCAGCCGGGCCGTCCTCGGGGCGCCGGCCGTCCGCGAACCGACGGGCGTCGTCTACGCGGCGGCATGGGACCACCACCTGTACGCCTTCGACGCCGCCGACGGCACGCGGCTGTGGCGGTCGCCGACCGGCGGGGAGCTCCAGGGCGGGCCGGTGGTGGCGGGCGACACCGTCCTGGTGGGCAGTGGGGACCGCCATGTGTACGCCTTCGACGCCGCGAGCGGGAAGCAGAACTGGCGCTTTCGGACCGAGGGCCAGGTCGTCGCCTCCCCCGCCGTCCATGACGGGCTGGTGTGGGTGGGCTGTGCCGACGGCGGCGTCTACGCCCTGTCGTTGACCGACGCCAGGGTCGTCCACCGCTACCTGGTCGGCGCGGCGATCCGCGCGACGCCGACACCGCACGACCAGTGCGTCTACGTCGCGAGCCAGGACGGGGTGGTGCACGTCGTGCACAGCCGCACCGGGCACCGCCGGCGCTGGTTCGAGGCGGACAGCGCCGTGGACTCCGCGGTCGCCGTGGCGGACGGTCTGGTCTACGTGGGTTCGGCCGACGGCCGTGTACACGCCGTCGAGCTCGGGGCCGGCCGCACACGCACGCTCGTCCGGGAGTCGTGCCCATGAGGTTCGGACCGGGGCGCCGGACCAGGAAGGCAGAGCCGCCCGGATCGGGAACCGACCCGGCGCGCACGGCCCCGACGGCGCGCTACAGGCTGGGAACGCCGATGCGGCAAGGACTGCTCGGCGAGACCTTCAAAGGACTCACGGACGACGGGAGCCCCGTGGCGCTCACACGGCTCACCCCGCACTGGACGGTCGATCCGACGGGCCCGGTCCGCCTGGAACAGGCGGCCGCCCACGCCCGCGACGCCCGGGTGCCCGGAGCCGTCGCCGTGCGCGGTGTCCTGCGGCCCGGTGACCTCGGCGGCGGCTTCTGTGTGGTGACGGACCTCGTGGCCGCACCCACGCTGGACACGCTGGAGCGGCACACCGGCCGGCTGCCCGTGCCGGTCGTCCTGTGGCTGGCCCAGTCCGTCGCGACCGTGCTGCGGGCACTGGCGGAGGACGGCCGCAGCCATGGCGCGCTCGACCCCACCACGATCCTCTGCACCGCAAGCGGGCCGCTGCTGGCCGACCACTCCCTGGTCGGACCGCTGAGCCGGACCGCCCGGAAACGCAGACACAGCGAGGTCACGCCGAGTCATCCGCGGTTCGGCACCCTCTATCTGGCGCCCGAGAGCATCGTCCGCGACGAATGGGGCGGCACCGCGTCCGACGTGTACGCACTCGGCATGGTCCTGAAGAACATCGTCGGCGGAACTCCCGGCCCCGGCGGCAAAGCTCTCCGCAGCCTCGTCGAGGAGTGCACCCGCCATCAGCCCTGGCGCAGGCCGTCGCCCCAGCAGGTCGCGCACCGGGCCTCGAAGGGGCTTCGCAGGACCGGTCTCAAGCCCGGTGCGGCACTCGCGCAGTGGACGAGCCGGTTGGTCAGGGCGACGGCCGCCGGAGACACCCGCTTCCCCACCGGCGGCACCGTCACCACTTTCGGCGCCGCACGCAAAGCGTCCGACGCCACGGACCCGGGTGACCCGCCCGCAACGGACCTGACAGCTCCGCCCGCGCCGGACGCCACGCCGAGCGGGCGACCACACCCGTCCGGCGTACTGCCGCCACATCCGGCCGACGTACCGCAGGCCGACGAGCCGCAGGTCTGCGAGCCGCAACCCGTCGGACAGGGTCACGGCGAGTTGCCCATGACCGCCCAGACCCCGTCCACCGCCCTCGTAGCGGTGCCGGTGCCGACGGAGGACGCGTCGGCCGTCGTCGACCACGGCGTCGAGGCACCGCCCCGCCCCGAAGACCGGCCCGACGTCACCCCGGCGCCCGACGAGCCGGTGCCGGGCGCGGAGCTGCCGGCGGCGGTCGCGGCCGCCCGCGCCGACGACCACGCCGTCGAGCAGCGGCAGCAGACCGTGACCCCGGCCGCCGATCCATCCCGGCCGCCCCTGCCCGAGAGGGGCTGGACGACAGACCTCGGCTTCCTGCCCGACGCCCCGTCCGCGTACGCGCGCGGGGTGCTCTATGTCGCGGGTACCGACCGCGGCGAGGGCGTACTGCGCGCTGTGGAAGGCGGCAGCGGCGCCGGCCTGTGGGAGCTCCGGGTCGACGGCCCGTGCCAGGCAGCCCCGGTGCCGTACCGCGACGGCATCCTGCTGGCGGCACGGGACGGCCGGCTGTACAGCGTGGGAGCTGACGACGGCCGGGTGCAGTGGTCGGTGTCCATCGACGACCCGCTGGGATCCGCGCCCGCCGTGGTGGACGACCGGGTCTGGCTCGGCGGGGTCGACGGCACCCTCCAGACGGTCAGCCTCCGCGACGGGTCCCGGAACACGGTCGCCGTACCCGGTGTGCCCGCGGACGTAGTGGCCTCGGATGTCGTTGCGGGGCAGAGATGTCTGTGGATTCCCACCGTGACCGGGCTGCACCGGCTGGCCTGCGACGGCAGCGCCCTGTGGTCCCGGCCCGATCTCGGCGACCTCAACGGGTGCGGCCTGGCCCTGGCCGGAGGTCTGCTGTTCGGCAGCACCCCCGATGGTCTGGTGTACGCCTGCGACGCCGCGTCGGGAGAGGTGCGGTGGACCTGCCCGACCGGCGGGGCGGTGACCGGGCCACCGCTCGCCGCCGACGGCGCCCTGTACGTGAGCGGCTCGCGGGGCTCCGAAGGCATGGTCGCGGTCCATGACGCCGTATCAGGACACCTGCGGTCCGTCGTCGCACTGCCCACCGCCGTGACCACCGCGCCGGCCCCCGGCCCCGGGATGGTCTTCGTGGCCACCCGCGACCGGTGTCTGTGGGCCGTGACCGAGGGAAGCGGGCGCCCGCTGTGGTCCCGGCGCACCACGGGCCGGATCGGGCGCTGCGGTCCCCTCGCGGCCGACGGCCTGGTGTTCACCGGCTCGTCCGACTGCCACCTCTACGCCGTGGCCACACGCACAGGGGCCGGCGGGCCGCAGGGCGCCCTGCGCATCGACCCGGAGATAGACGCGGCGCTCACCGTCCTCTTCAACCGCGCCGACTGAGGCCTCGAAAGAAGACCGCGCGCGGCAGGCGCCGTACCACCCGACCGCACACCCGACCCACTTACCACCACACATATGCACCGAGCGGAAAGAGACAGCATGCCGTACGAGGCGGAGATCAACAGCGCTCACCCGACGTACGTGGTCCTGCTCATAGACCAGTCGGGTTCCATGGACGCGCCCTTCTTCGGGGGCACCCGCCCCAAGTCCGAGGAGGTCGCCGACGCCCTGAACCGGCTGATCTTCGAACTCGTGCAGCGGGCCAGCCCGAGCACCCAGTCGAAGGTCAAGAACTACTACGACATCTCGATCATCGGCTACGACGACACCGTGCGCTCACTGTTCTGCGGCCCGCTCGCGGACAAGGACATCGTGACCATCAGCGAGTTGCGCGACAACCCGGCCCGGATCGAGGAACGGACGCAGACCCGTCCCGACGGGGCCGGGGGCGTGATCGACGTGCCGGTGAGGTTCCCGGTGTGGGTGGAGACGGCCGCCGGCGGCCGGACCGACATGACGGCCGCACTGGACTACGCCCACGACCTGCTGACGGAGTGGGTGGACCAGCATCCCCGCAGCTTCCCGCCCATCGTCGTCAATCTGACGGACGGTCTGGCCACCGGGGAGTCGCCGGTGGAACCGGCCGAGCGGGTGCGTTCGCTCGCGACCAGGGACGGGCAGGTACTCCTCTTCAACGCGCACGTGACCTCGCTGCCGCTCGATCCCATGCTGTATCCGCAGACCCCCGACGACTTGCCGCCCGAGGGCAGGCTGCTGTTCTCGATGTCCAGCGAACTGCCGGACAGCATGCGGGAGACCGCGGGAGCACTGCACGTCCCGGTGCGGTACGGCAGCCGGGGTCTGGTGTTCAACGGCAACGCCGTCGACGTCGTCAAACTGTTGGACATCGGCACCCGCCATGTCGCGCCGGCGCCCGAAACGGCGCGGTGACCTGGCACGTCACCGTCCGGCGTCTGCACAAGGCGGGCAACGCGCCGGACGAGTACGAGGACGCCGCCCACACCACCGCACAGGGCGCCCGCTCGGAGCCGGCCGGCGTCGGCGCACGCACCGAACGTCTCGCGGTCGCCGACGGCGCCACCGAGTCCGCGCTGTCGGGGGAATGGGCACGGATGCTCGCCCAGGAGCTCTGCGAGTGTCCGTTGCGCACGCTGTCGGACCCGCACGCGTTCCGCGCCGTGGTGACCTCGCTCGCCGACCGATGGCCCGCCTGGCTGCGCTCCTACGTCCGGGGGCTGGGCCGTCCGCTGCACTACTGGGAGCCGCGCCTGCTGACGGACGGCGCGGCCGCGACCGTGCTGGCGGTCGCCCTGGCGTCGGTGCCCGGGGACGGCGGACCGCCGGACTCCTGGACCTGGCAGGCGGCGGCCGTCGGGGACTGCGAGCTGTTCCAGGTGCGCGACGGCCTCCTGGTCACGGCGTTCCCGCTGACCACCGGTGAGGCGTTCGGCAGGACTCCGGCCCTGGTCCACAGTCTGGAGGCCCTCGGCCCGGGTGGCGCCGAGCGGGTCACCCGGGCGCAGGGCCTTGCGTTGCCGGGTGACGTCCTGCTCCTGGCGAGTGACGCGCTGGCGGCCTGGGCGCTGTTCGCCCACGAGGCGGGCACGCCCCCCTGGGACACGCTGACGAGGACGGCCCGGGGCGCCGGCACGCAGTTCCCGCAGCTGATCGCACAGTTGCGTGCGGACGGTGTGCTGCGCAACGACGACGTGACCCTCGTGGCCGCCGTCCTCGGGGGTGAACCCGGGGACCCCGACACCAGAGACCTCCGCGACACCAGGGAGAAGGCAGACGATGACCACCCCTGATCCCTCCTGCTTCGACCGCTTTCCCACGCTCGGCGACTACAGCACCGCCCTCCAGCACCCACGGTTGTGCTTTTCCGACGACGCCGACCTCCGGACGGCGCGGGTGACGGGTGACACCCTGCTGGGGCCGATCGCGAGCAGCGGCAACTTCGGCGGTGTCTACCACCTGGTCGCCGAGGACGGACAGCACGAGTGGGGCGTCAAGTGCTTCACCCGGGCCTCGGACATCCGGCCGGAGCGCTACCGCAGCATCTGCGCGAGGCTCGCCGGCGTGGATCCCGACACCGATCGCTGGTATGTACCGCTCCAGTTCCTGCCGGAGGGGATCCAGGTCGGCGAGCACCGCTGGCCGGTCACCAAGATGACGTGGATCCGCGCCCCCGGGCTGATCGACTGGATCGACCGCAACGTGCGCAATGGCACCTACCTGCGCAAGCTGGCCGGCGATTTCACCGATGTGGTGTTGCGCCTGGAGGAACTCGGCATCGCCCACGGCGACCTCCAGCACGGCAACGTCCTGGTCTCCGCCGGTCGGCGGGTGCGGCTCGTGGACTACGACGCCATGTACGTGCCCGACCTGGCAGCCGCCACCAGGCCCGAGGGGGGCCACCGCCACTACCAGCACCCGCGGGCGGCGACCCTGTTCGGGCCGCGGATGGACCGGTTCCCCGCCCGTGTCATCCAGCTCAGCCTTCTCGCGCTGGCCCACGACCCGGATCTGTGGACCGACCTGCGGGAACAGGAGGACGAGCGGCTGCTGCTGGGCATGGGCGACTTCGCCGAGCCCGCCACCTCCGAGGCGTTCGACGTCCTGTCGCAGTGTTCCGACGGCCGGGTCCGGGACATCGCCGCCCGACTGCTCAAGGACCTCGACTCCGACCCGGACGACATCCCGCCGCTGGAGCGGCTGCGGCCCGCCGCGCAGCCGGCCGTCCGCGCCCCGGCCGTCCGGACCGTGCCCGTGGCCACACCCACACCCACACCGCCGCCCGCAGCGCCCTCGCCGCCCGCAGCACCGTCGCCGTCCGGGCCGCCTCCGTCGTCCCCGCCGCCTCGGGCCCCCGGGACGGAAGCGGCGGGCGGGGCGCGGGACGAGAAACGGGTCACCACCACGAACGGCACCGGCGGTCCTCCGCCTCCCCGCACCAGCGCCCCCCGGCCCGAGCGCCGGCCCGCCGCCCCGCCCTCGCCGTCCGGCACCGCCGGCAGGGCATCCGGTCGTCCGAGGTCCGCACACCTGCGTCGGCAGGCCGCCGAGCAGGCCCGTCGGATGATCGCCGACAAGAAGGCCGCCGAGCGGACCGCCCGCCGGCAGAAGGTGACCCTCGTCCTCGCCTCCGTCATCGCGTTCGTCATGACGGTCCTCGTGGTGATCGGTGTCTTCGCACCCGACGCGGTACCGGAAAGAGTCTGCACGTCCGTGCCCCTCGCCTGCGCCCGCGCCGCCTCCCCCACTCCGTCCGGCACCCCTTGACCCGTGTCCGAGCCCCCGGGGGCCATTGCGGTGGCGAAGCCGCAGCGGTATCACCGCAACCACGCGAGCGCGGCAGCCGACGACCGCATCAGCCGGTCCACCGCGCGGTGACGACCCGGCGCTACGGCAGCGCGTACACGTCCAGCCACCCGCACATCCCGAACTTCCCCTCGACGGAGGGCTGTTCGGCCCGAACGGCCGCCTCGGCCAGGTAGGAGACATCGCCGTCCGAGAGCCGGTCGAGCTGATCCTCCGTGGCCTGCGCGGCCGCCCGCGCACCACGGAGCCAGCGCTCACGCCACTCCGCGAGCCGGGGCCGCACCAGCGCGGCGGCGGACCTGTGGAAGGCGGCGAGGGCCGCCGGGTCGTCCGCCGCCTCGCGCAGCGCCCGGTAGCCCTCCAGCGCAAGGTCGCGCCGGGCGCGGGCGATCCGGGCCTGCTCCTCCCGCGGGGCGCCCGCCGGGATCACGGTCGCGGCGGCGTACGTCCCTGGGTCGGCGAGGTACTCCGGCGGCAGGGTGAGGACCGCGTCACCGGCCTCCGGCAACCCGCTGTTCTGCATCAGGACGGTGATGCTCAGGTCGCCCTCGTCGACCAGCCGGTGGATGGTGCCGGGCGTGAACCAGGCGACCGTACCGGGCTCCAGGGGCGTGACCTCGTGACCGGATGCCGTCAGGGTGTGCACCGCGCCCCGCCCGCCCGTGACCACGTACCCCTCCGAACACGTCAGGTGCATGTGGGGGGTTCCGCCGCGCAGGCCGTCCGCCGCGGGCCAGTCGTAGACACGCAGCCGCGAGACGGCGGTACCGCCGGGCAGTCCCCCGTACCCGTTCACCACGGATGCGCCTCCAGATACTCGGCGATCCCCTCCCGCTCCCAGGCGCCGTCGGCCACCACGACGCGGTAGCGGCGGGTGAGCGTGTCCCCGGGAGCGAGCTCGAGTTCGTCGAAGTACGCCCAGGACGGGGCGATGCCCGCGAAGGGCTCGTTGCGGACGAACCAGTGGGCGGGGTGGGTCCCCCGGGCGCCCGAGTGATCGTTCTCGGGGGCGTGCGCGAAGACGACGGTGGCGTGACCGTCGGCGCCGTCGTGTTCACCGGAAAGGGCGAGCCAGGGGCTCTGCGAGGCCATCAGGTCGGGGCCCTCGCCCTCGGGTCCGATGATCCGGCCGTCCCGGAAGGCGCGCGGGCCGCGCCAGAACAGACCCGTGTAGCCGGCCAGTTCCCGCCCTGCCGTGGTCGGGCTGCCGAAGCGCAGCGGCTCCTCGCGCCGGTTGGTGACGGCGCTGGTCCAGGTGAGCGCCCAGGAACCGGAGTCATGGTCGACGTCGTGCACCTCGACCCGGCGGGCCTCCTCGGCCCAGAGTTCACCGCTGTACGGATGCCAGGTCAGCCGCTCGGCGATGACGGCCCGGCCGTCGTCGGCGGACACCTCGTCGAAGCCGACGTGGGCCATCGACCCCACGCGCTCGGGGAGTTCGAGATACCCCTCGCCGTGCACGTAGGAGTTGCCGCCCCAGAGATTGGCGCCCGAGAGGTGCGAGGCGGTGAGCGACAGCCCCTTGTGCCAGCGGTGGTCGTTGGGCCGGTAGTCGGTGACGACGTCACCGGCGAGGGTCCGCAGCGGGTGGATGTAGGGCCTCGGCGCCTCCCAGGCGGCCTCCGGCCGGTAGACGTAGGCGAGCAGCTCGACGCCGGTGACCGGGTCGGTCACCGTGACACGGTCACCGTGTGCGTGGACGAGACGCAGGTCGCCGCTCACGCGGGCACCTCTGCCCTCGCCGTGGCCGTCTCGGCGACGGGGGCCCAGCCGGGGGCGCCACCGTGCATGGCCGTGTAGTACGGGTCGCCCGGCCCGATCTCGCCCCGCTTCACCGTGGTGTCGGTGAACGCCGACTTGTACAGCGCGCCGATCAGCTCCAGGCTGGTGCGCCCGTCCGCGCCGCTGCTGCGCGGCCGCCGGCCGGCGCGCATGCTCGCGACCAGCTCGCGCAGCTGCGCGAGGTGCGAGCTCGGGACGTCCGTACCGAAGTCCTGCCAGAGGGCCGCCCGGTCGCTCGGGACGTCCGGGGCGGGGGTGATGCGCCAGTCGGCGTTGGAGTGGCCGTAGAGGTGGGTGAGTTCGACGGTGGCACGCTCGCAGTCGATACGGATGCGGCTGACCTCGTCGGGGCTCAGCACACTGTTGACGACCGTCGCCATGGCCCCGCTCTCGAAGCGGAGCAGGGCGGTGGACACGTCCTCGGTCTCCACGTCGTGCACGAGCCGTCCGGCCATCGCGCGCACCTCGCTCCACGGGCCGAGGAGGTCGAGCAGCAGGTCCATCTGGTGGATGCCGTGTCCCATGGCCGGACCGCCGCCCTCCGTCTGCCAGCGACCGCGCCAGGGCACGGCGTAGTAGGCGGTGTCGCGGTACCAGGTGGTCTGGCAGTGGGCGACGAGCGGCCGCCCGAGGGCCTGCTCGGCGAGCAGCCGCCGCACGTGCCGCGTCCCGGATCCGAAGCGGTGCTGGAAGACGATCGAGGAGTACGGCCCGGCCGCCTCGCCCTCCTCCGCCGCCACGGCGTCGTAGTCCGCGAGGGTCGGCACCGGCGGCTTCTCGCACCACACCCAGGCACCGGCCCGCAGCGCGGCCACGCTCTGCTCCCGGTGCAGGGTCGGCGGGGTGCAGATGGTCACGAGGTCGGGGCGCTGCTCGGCGAGCATCCGCTCCAGATCGGTGTACGCGTGCGCGACCCCGTTCTCCGCGCAGAAGGCCTCGACGGCGGTGGCATCGATGTCAACGGCCGCGACGACCTCCGTCTCGCCCTCGGCGGCGAGCTGCTGGAGGGCGGGCAGATGGGAGCCGCGTCCGATGGCGCCGATGCCGACGACGGCGGCCCGGACACGCCGGCCGGCGAGCGCATCGGGCAGCGGAGTGGATGGGGGCATGGGCGTGATCAGCACTCCTCCGACGTACGGCCGAACGACCGGGCGGGCCAGCAACCGAGGGGAGGCGTGCGGTACCTGCGCACAGCAAGCGCTTTCCCTTCGGCAGCAACGTATGCGCCGGTCGGGCGGCCGGTCAACCACGGGGCACCCGGGATGATCCGTGCGCCCACCGCGGGCGCGACACCGCACGGAGACCACGAACCCTCGACGCGACGCCCGCGGCGCTGCCCGGCACGCCATGACCGCGCCGCCCGGGAGGACCGCGGCACGCCTGCCGGTGCGTGCCCTGCGCCGCCCGGCGGGAGGCGCAGGGGACGGTGCACCGGAGGCCCCGGCCCGGGAGGGGCCGCGAGAGTCGGCGCGGGTGCCTGCGAAACCCCTGTGGCGGGCCTGTCACCGGAGCCCGCTACGCTTCCCTCGGCACACACCTGATCACCTGATCATCGCGCGCGACGGGCCTGCCGTCGCCGGCGCCCCTCTCCGATCGGCACTTGGACTCCGTAACCTCATGTCTTGGTTTGAATCCCTCATCCTCGGACTCGTCCAGGGGCTGACCGAGTTCCTCCCCGTCTCCTCCAGCGCGCATCTGCGGCTGACCGCGGCGTTCTCCGGCTGGAAGGACCCCGGCGCGGCCTTCACGGCGATCACACAGATCGGCACGGAGGCCGCGGTGCTGATCTACTTCCGCAAGGACATCGGCCGGATCATCTCGGCCTGGAGCCGATCGCTGTTCGACAAGACGCTGCGCAAGGACCACGACGCCCAGATGGGCTGGCTGGTGATCGTCGGCTCCATTCCGATCGGCCTGCTGGGCGTGACGCTCAAGGACCAGATCGAGGGCCCCTTCCGCGACCTGCGGATCACGGCCACGATGCTCGTCGTCGTCGGCATCGTGATCGGCATCGCCGACCGGCTGGCGGCCCGTGACGAGACGGGCGGGAAGCACCGCGCGCCCAAGCAGCGCAAGACCCTGGAGAACCTGGGCGTCAAGGACGGTCTGATCTTCGGCCTCTGCCAGGCCTGCGCGCTCATCCCCGGCGTCTCCCGTTCCGGCGCCACCATCAGCGGCGGCCTGTTCATGGGGTACAAGCGTGAGGCCGCGGCCCGTTACTCCTTCCTCCTGGCCATCCCGGCCGTACTGGCCTCCGGTGTCTTCGAGTTGAAGGACGCGGTGGAGGGCGGCCATGTGGCGTGGGGTCCGACGATGTTCGCGACGCTGATCGCCTTCGGCTCCGGATACGCGGTCATCGCGTGGTTCATGAAGTTCATCAGCACCAAGTCCTTCATGCCGTTCGTCTACTACCGGGTGGTGCTCGGCATCGTCATCATCGCCCTGGTCGCGACGGGTTCACTGAGCCCGCACGCGGCGGAGTCGGCGGGCTGACCGCCCCGCACGGCCACGCCCCGCCCGCTGAACCCCCTTGGCGATCAACGGGGTTGATCGATCAACCGTGACCAACCCCATAGGTGTGGGAGTAGCCGTCCGGTAGCGCAGCGTCAGAGCTTCCGCCTAGGCTTGGCACATGTCCCCGAACTCTCTCCCCTCTGGTTCAGTGCGGTCTGCTGCCGAGTTGAATGAGCGGATCCGGGCCCTTTGGCAGCGTGCGGGCGGTTCGCTCTCCGCCCAGGAACGGGCGGAGTACGAGCTGCTGGTCGTGGAGTGGGCCACCGCGATCCGCGGCGAGGTCGTCGCGGCGGCCTGAGCCCCGCGCTGCCTGTTTCGACCTCTGCTTCGACCCACGCCGCCCACTTCGGACTCTTCTTCGGCCCGCGCTGCCCCTTTCGGCCCGCGTACCCGCCGTCCGGCCGACGCGCCGTGCGCTTCGGTCCGGGTACCGGCCGTCCGGCCGACGCGCCGTGCGCTTCCCGTGTCGTCCCGCCCGGGCCGCGCGACCGTCCGTTACGCTCGCGTCGCCGCAACGGTCACGATCGTCATGGAGGGCAGCACGGCGAGGATCAGGCGTGAGCGCCTCCTCAGAACACTGACGTTCTGGCTGCGTCCCGCCTTCGCCCTGCGCGTCGTCAACCGGTTCCAGAAGATCGTGGGCTTCGACCGGTCGATGGCCCTCGCGTCCAGCGCGCTGACGGCGCTGGTCCCGCTCTCCGTCCTCATCGGCGCCATCTCCGACAGTTTCGTGCACTACGACGCCGCAGAACGGATCATCAAGCGCTACCACCTCACCGGCGCCGGCGCCACGGCCGTCAGCTCCCTCTTCTCCCCGGCGGAGGGCAACACGGCGAGCGTGGGCATCTTCGGGGCCGTGTTCCTGATCATCTCGGTCCTCAGTTTCGCCCGGGCCGCGCAGCGGCTCGTCGAGCAGACGTGGGAACTGACTCCGCTCAGCGTGCGCAACACACGTAACGGCCTGTGGTGGATCCTCAGCCTCGGCGGCTACGCGCTGTGCACCGCCTTGCTCACCGCGTTCCTCGGGCGGGGCGACCTGGGACTGGTCGCCTCGGTGTGCGAGGTACCGGTGACCGCCGCGTTCCTCGTCTGGAGCGGCTGGATCCTGTCGGCGAAGCGGGTCGAGCGGCGGGACCTCTTGCCCTTCGGGATCACCGCCGCCGTCCTCACAGCGGCGTACTCGGTGGGTGCAGCCGTCTACCTGCCGCGTCTGTTCAACTCCTACGCAGAACGCTACGGGGTCGTCGGGGCGGTCTTCGCGATGATCTCCGCGCTGTTCGCGGGCATGCTCGTCATGGTCGGTTCGGCGGCGTTGGGGCGGGAAGTACGGGACGAACTCGACCGGATCCGACAGGGCCACCGCCCCTCCGACCACGAGGTCCGCCGCCAGTGGGACACCATGGTGGAGCAGACACGGTCGCGCTGGCGCACGGCCCGCAAGCAGATCTCCCGTCGTCCCGCCAAGGAGTCCGACCGCTGACGACAGGCGCCGCGAGGACCACGGTCCCTGTCCGCGAGGCCGAGCCCCGCGACCGTCGACGACCCGACCGCTCGGGGCTGCGGCCGCACGCGTGGGCCCGCGCGCGGAGCGGGTCGTCCGGCGAGCCCGCCCGTGAGGGCGACGGGCCATCGGAGCGGACGGGTGCCGATTACCGGTGGGGCTCCGACCACAGGCAGGATGGTGACCATGACCGAGATCCGCACCCCCCGACTCCTCCTCCGCCGCTGGCTCGACGACGACCTCGTGCCCATGGCCGACATCAACGCGGACCCCCAGGTCATGCGCTGGGTCGACGACGGCTCGGTCCTCGACCTGGAGCACACCGCGGAAGCCATCGAGAGGTGGGAGGAGGAGTGGGACGAGGAGGGCTTCGGTCTCTTCGCCGTCGAGTTGCTCGCCTCGGGCGAACTGGTCGGCTTCACGGGGCTGTCCCTGCCCGAGTTCCTGCCCGAGGTGCTGCCCTCGGTGGCCATCAGCTGGCGGCTCGGATCGCAGTTCTGGGGCCAGGGTTACGCCTCCGAGGCCGCCCAGGCGACGCTGGAGTTCGCGCTCCAGGACCGCGGCATCGACCGGGTCGTCAGCATCAACCGGATGGGGGACGACGCCTCCGAGAACGTCAGCCGCAAGCTCGGCATGACGCCGGAGCGCCAAACGGCACACCCCGTGTACGGCTTCCCGCTGCACGTCCACGCCATCGACCTCACCGAGTTCGTCGGCTGAACCGTCCGAACCCTGTGGCCGCCCGCGCCCCGGCCGATGCCGGCGGCGCAGCGCGGGACGCACGGACGGGGCCGCCCGGAAGCGCGTCGGCATCGGTAGGGGGGTCCTCGCCCGGGGCTGGCCCCTCGTGCTCGCGGCCGAGTCACCGCCGCAGAGGGGCCGGCCCTTCCTCTCGCACCGCGCAGGGCCTCTCGTCCGGCAACAGCGCGGTCGCGCGGTCGAGTTCGCCACGGTCCTGGAGCGGACCGCCCACGACGCCGAACGCATGGCTCGGCCGGGGGCGGGACCCGCACCGGCGGCCGACCGCCATCTACCTCTTTTCGGCCAGACCCCGTAGCATCCCCATCCCGACGCCCTCTCGGATCGTCAACTCGACTGTCTGGTAGGCCTGTTGAGGTGAAACATCACGACGGGAGTGACGATGACGGCGGCCCGAAACCTATGGGACGAGATCCCGGCGACCGTCCCGGGCGCGGCGGCGGAGCTGCGGCTCGGCGCCGGTCGATACGCCTTTCGCACACGGACCAGTGCGGTGTCCTGGTGGGGCGCGTTCATGCTCCTCCTGGTCACGGCGTTCTGCGTGATGATGGTCTTCGTCATCAGTGATGAGAGTGAGTGGACGAACGCGTTCCTCTTCATCATCCTCGGCACGTGCACCTTTCTCGGGGCCATCGCCGTGCCCCTGGTCGCACGGTTCAGACCGGTCGCATGGTGTGCCGTCTTCGAGCACGGCGTCGTGTACCAGTACGGTTCGCAGCCCCCGATCGCCGGGGCCTGGGACGAGATCACCGGATGCCAGCGACACTCGACGGACCTCGTACGCAACGGGGTGACCGTATCCACCACGCATTCCGCGTACGTCCAGCTGCCGGCCGGCAACTTCATGGTGTCGGGCGACACACTCGAGGCGCGGGACATCGGCGCCCTGATCGCGAACGGCTGGGTCTCGGCCCAGAACCGGATGGCGGAGGAGGACGCCACGTCCCGGCTGGCCGAACTCAGCCAGTTGCTGGAGACCGGCGGGCGAGTGGCGTTCGGGCCGTTCACGGTGAGCCTGGCAGGACTCGAGCACGGGGGCACCGCCCTGGACTGGAAGAGGATCAGCGAGGTCGAACTGATGGGATCGACCATCTGCGTGGTGGTCACCGATCAGCTCAAGCCGGTGCGGGAGCCGGTCTCCGAGGTGCCGGACGCCGTTCTGTTCCTCACCGTGTCGGACGCTCTGCGAAAGGCTGCGCGCCAGACCAGGTGAGTCGGATACCGCCCAGCCGACCGGTACCCGCCAGGAACGAGCTCGCCCGCACCTACCGCCGCAGACGCGCCACCGTCCCCTCCACCACCGGATACGGCCGCTCCTGCGGCAACAGCGCGGCCGCGCGGCCGAGTTCACCGGCCCGCACCTGCGCGTGCACCTCTCTCGCCAGCGGGTTCACGCCCTCGATCCCGACGATCCACTCGTCGGCGTCCGCACGGTCGCCTCGCCCGCGAGCCCAGCTGAAGAGACCGGTGCGGATGGGCGTTCAGGTGCAGGTTCCGCTCCGCGTCCCTCTGCACCCGCGCCGGCGCCCGCTTCAACGGCCGCTTCCAGTCCGCTCGTAGACGTGATAGGGCCTACATCTGCCGCGACCCCCTCATCAGCCCAGTACCGGAGCAGTAGCGAGGCGGCTGTCTGCTCTCCCACGACCGGGCCACGCGCTGCGCCGGCCTGCCTCGCCCGGTCAGCGCGGTGACGGCCCCATGTTCGCCCCGGTGCTCTCATCCGGAGTACTGGGTCGCGCAACGGCCCAGCTTTGACGGACGGTCAAGAGCGACATTCACGCCCTACCTGGCCGCTCACACCCTAAGATGTAGCGGGACCAGAGCGTCAGACGATATGAGCCTGCAACCCTCTTGAATTCCATTTCAGCCGGGTTGGATCACTTGGGAATCCGGTGATCTCAATCCGACTCACGCGGTTCCACCGACCAGGCCTCTCGGTTATACGGACAGGTGATTCATGGCAGGGCCCGTCACCGACTTGTCAATCAATCTGCTCGCCACAGGTCTCGGCGCCGCAATGGCACACAGTGCCCAGCGCGCGAGGACGAAGATACGGAAGCAGGCTACGAGAAAAAGGATCGGCGACTTTTTCGGCAGGGCGGGTGAAAAGATTCTCGTGGTCCATTCGTCCATCTACGACGAGCCGGAACGCGCGTACAACTACCCGGCCACCGACACTCGGTCGGCACGTATTCTTGCCCAGTTCTTCGAAGAGTCCAATCTCCGAGAAGGGCTGGACTTCACCATCGTCCCGGACCGCGGAGTCGTATCGGAATCCCTGCTCCGCGAGAATAACGTGGTGGCATTGTGTGGTCCCGCCCGCAACTCATGCTACCGGAGATTGGTTTCAACTCCGTCCTCCATGAGATACGACATGGCAGAAAACCCCAATCCCGGTGGACGAGGGAATTTACTCAGGGACAATCTGCGAAATACGAGGATCTACTCCTCTCGACAAGAGGCCGCCGAGCGCGGAGTCGCCGAGGATTCACACTTCGACTACGGCCTGGTTGCATCATTGCCGAACCTTCGAAACCCTTCGAAGAGGCTGGTGCTACTGGCGGGAATTCATGGCAGCGGGACTGTTGCCGCCGCCCAATTCGTCGCCAATTCCGAAAATCTAGGGCTGTTGAGTCACAGGCAGCAAGCCGGCGTCATCTGTGAGGTTTTGCACGTCAAATATCTGGAAGAAGATCCCGAGACGCCGATCGACGTCAGGCTGGCGTAGCTCTGGCTTAATGCGTGCGAGAAGAATTCGGAATCATACCCGTATCTCGAGAGATCGCCAGGCTATTTTCAGGGCCGATTTCAGCCAGCAGCATCTCTCGCACGAGTTCGGCGAAAGAAATCTTGGGCTGCCATGCCAGCTTCCGATAGGCTTCCGCAGCGTCGCCGCACAAGTCAGGTGGGTCAGACGGCCGGAAAAGTTCCTGATCCGATACGACGTAATCACGCCAGTTTTCACCGATCAGCGCAAACCCGCCGGCCACAAACTCTTCGACACTGCGGCTTTTCCCCGTGGCGACAACAAACTCTTCCGGGTGCTCCTGCTGCAACATCAGCCACATTGCCTCAACATATTCCTTGGCGTGACCCCAGTCACGCCTTGCAGCAAGATTCCCCAGCCGCAATTCCGTGCTGTCACCAGATACTATCTTTGCGATTCCACGTGTGATCTTCCTACTGACGAACTCTTCACGCCGAAGAGGGGACTCGTGATTGAACAAGATTCCCGCACAGGCGTAGCAAGAGTACCTCTGTCGAAATTCGATCAAAAACTCATGAGCTTCAAGCTTGGCCTCGGCATACGGACTCAGCGGATTGAAATTACTGTGCTCCGTCTGCGGAGTCGGTGAGTCGCCAAACATTTCCGAGGTGGACGCCTGGAAAATTCTGGCTACCGGATGGATCTCCAGCGAAATCTCAAGCAGACCTTTGATCGCCAGTGCAGTGTCAGCCGTGACCTTTGGCTGTTGAAATGAGACCCCGACATGACTTTGCGCCGCAAGGTTATAGATTTCATCCGGCTTGCTGGAAAGAATCAGGTGAGTCATGAAGTCTCGATCGCGCACATCGCCGAGTTCGAGAAGAACTCGCGACCGATGAGGATTGTCGGCCAGCCTCAGCCGAAGCTGTTGCATCCGTACTGAATGATTGTCGAAACCGACAATCGAGTACCCCTTGGACAACAGGAGCTCAGTCAGGTAGGAGCCATCTTGACCAGCGATTCCGGTAATAAGAGCCACTTGCTTCACGTTCTCATCGCCTATCAGGTGTCAAGCATTGGACCGAACCGCGAGGTCAATACTAGCCCCTCAATTGGTCCTGACTCCTACTGCGCGCGGCGCCAGGCGAATATCGAAGAGACCGTGAACGTCGTGCGAGAGGACCATGACCAGGTCACGGCCGTTCTCGGGGTGCGACGCGAAGCCGATCCCTGGCGCACGAGCGGCACGAACCGCTCGTTCACGAGACGTGCCGCCTCCGCCGAATCGGTCACCCCTTCGTACCGCCGGACTGCTGCGTACATCCCCGAGCTCGTCACGACGTTCTGAGTTCGTCCTCTGCGGAGACGTCTGCTGAGACGTCGTACCCCTGCGACGGCTGTGTGGCTCATGAGGTGTCCGGCAATCACCACACACGTCTGTACGCCGACCGCGGTCAGTGGAACCGTGGCTGCCTCGACGGACTGTTGCGAGCCGTCGCGGACGATGCGCTCGCCGAAGTCTTCATCGCCGACACGGAACTGCGGCGCATCCACCATCCCTACGACGGCGGCGCAGACGCCATCCTTGCCACGGCCGCAGAGCGTGACCATGTGCGTCACCGACACACAGACTGGCTTTCAAGCCACCCGGTCGGCCTCTGAGAACCGCAGTGGTGTGCACAGCCTCGAGACGGGTCCACCCTATGAAATCGACGCTGCCGACGCGATCGCCTGGGTACTGCCACCCAGGGCAAAAATCGGTGGTCACCTGAGCTGACCGGGCCCACGCTGTGTGTCATGGAAGAACCGCTCCGCAGAATCCGTGCGCTCCACACGGCGTCCACGATCACCGTCTACCAGGCGTACTCCCCTGAGATCGGACTGCCCGCCATCCGAGACGGCCGCTTTCCGGCCGCGTGGAGGCCTGACCGCATGACGTGGATCAAGCCCAGTTTCACGTGGATGATGTACCGCTCCGGCTGGGGCATGAAGGACGGTCAGGAGACTGTTCTCGCCGTCGAGATCACTCGCGACGGCTTCGACTGGGCGCTGCGCCATGCCTGCCTGTCGAATTACGTCCGCGGACTGCATCCCGATCGCGAGACCTGGCAGCGTGACCTCAAGCGCGCGCCGACCCGCGTCCAGTGGGATCCCGAACGCGATGTGCACCTGCGCCCCCTGCCGCACCGCTCGCTGCAACTGGGGCTCTCTGGTGAGGCATCGGCACGTTACGCGGACGAGTGGATCGTGTCCATCAGTGACGTGACCCCGCTCGCCAACGAGATCCACGCACTCGTCAGGGACGGCGAACTGGACTCAGCTGCACGCCTGCTCCCCCAGGAACAGGAGTACCCCGCCAGTGCAGAACTCCTGGCTCACCTGTGTCCCTGACCGGCACTCCGGGCACAACCGCCGCCACCACGGGTCACACGGCGGCAAAGCCCTGTGAACGCGGCTTGATGATCCAAGTCAAGGCGCGTTCACAGACCTTTTCCGGGACAGCGCTACTCGCATCGTCCCTCAGCCCCAAAACCCGTTCCGCCTCCCGAGCTGACGATCTACTCTGCTGCTTGATGCTTTGAGCCGGGTGGAGGGCTCGGGCGGTACTTCTGAGCCGGCGGGCACTTGCGCGCGCTCGTACAGTCAAACGGGTGGGGATGAGAGTGGTTCGCCAATCACGGGTCGGCATTGCTATTGCCATGCTCATGACCTTCTTTGTGCTCTCCGCATGTGCGTCGGGGCAGGGCTCCCGGGCAGGCGCAGCGTCGGAAGAGACCAAGACGGCCGGCGCAGAGGACAAGCCGTTGGGCAAGGCGGACCTGGAGCGGGTAGCGATCACGGACACGGATCTCGACGGCTACGAGGTCGAACAGACCCTGGCTGCTCCCGCGGCGTCTCACAGGACGGCGGATCCTGCCGAATGCGCGCCCGTCGTTCAGGCAACGGGGGGAAGCAGCGGCTTCACAGCCACCGCGCGCATCGGCCGGATGATGTCCCCGAAGGAGCACAGCCCCGGAACAACCATGATCCTTGCGTCACACGGCGCCGGGGATGCCGCTCGGGTGATCGACGCACTCCGCACGGCCGCCAAACGATGCAAGACCTTCTTGGACGTCGGAGTGGGCTTTCGGTACGACGAGGTCGTACTCCAGGCCGACCCCGGCTACGGCGATGAATCCGTGTCCCTACGGCTCACACAGCTCGCGGCGTTCAGCGAGGACGACGAGCCCGTCCGAGTTCCCTACGCCGTGGTGGCCGTTCGGCAAAGGGCGACGGTCGCCATGTTCTACGCGTTCAACCGCCCCGGAGGGGCAAGGGCCAAGGGGCCGGCTGTCGTACCGGAAGAGATCATCAGGACACAGCTGGACAAGCTCAGCAAGCCGGCGACTTCCAAGTGATCGTAGGCACGTACCGGCTTGAGGTCCGCAGGGAACGACGGTGAGACCCACGTCAAGCCGTGTCCACAGACCTTGTCACCTGCACGGAGGCAACGATCGTCTCACCTGTGCGGACCGGAGACCTGGACTGAGCGGCAGCACCGGTCTCAGAGGCGACTGTACTTCTCGATGTCCTCGGTGAACTCCTTGATCGCCTGTGCGGTGAGCGTCGGCCGGGTGTCGGCGATGGCGGTCATGAAGTCATCGGTGGTGGCCGGTCGGCCCTTTCGCTGTGCGACCTCGCGCTCGAACGCCGCCTGCGCGCCCTTGCGGGCTGCGAATTCGATGTCGGCCGGGGTGAACAACTCGCTGGCCTCGACCAGTTGCATGAGGTCCACCGAGTCACCGGCGGCCCTGAGATAGCGGGCCCAGATCGCCGCGCGGGCGGTCGGATCAGGTGGGCCGATGGGAATGACGTAGTCGAACCGGCCCGGCCTCAAGAAAGCCGGGTCGAGAGAGCGCACGGAGTTGGTGGCACAGGCCAGCAGCCGTGCGTCGTGTTCGCGGAAGACAGGGATCAGTTTGAGCAACTCGTTGGTCACCCCATGTCCCGGATCGACAGCTTTCCCGGACCGCACGCCGGCGATCTCCTCGACCTCGTCGATGAAGAGCAGCACCGAGTCGAGTTCCGCCAGGTCCGCGAAGACCTCCCGCAGCGCTGTGCCCAGCCCCTCACTCGTGTCGGCCGCGAGCCGGGAGGGGAAGAGTTCCACGAACGGCCAGCCGAGCCGGGAGGCGACCGCCTTGGCGAAGCTGGTCTTCCCGGTGCCGGGAGGACCGAACAGGATGATTGCCTTCGGAGGGACGACCCCGTACCGGTCGGCCAGCGCAGGCTCCGTCAGCGGAAGCACGACCCGGCGCTCGATGACCTGTTTCTCCCGCTCCATGCCGGCCATGGCGTCCCACAGTCCCCCGAGCAGCATCCGGCCGCCCAGTGACGCGAGGACTTCGGCGTTGGGGGCTCCGGGTGGTTCGAGCTTCTCGTAGTAGGTCAGGCCGTCGCGGGACTGGTAGCCGGAGTTCTCCAGAGCCTTCGTGCCGGCGACGTGGGCGGGCAGCAGCGCGCTGAGGTGGCGCACGCCCAGGGACCGCAGGCGCCGTTCGAGCTCGGCGAGGAGAGCACTGCCGATCCCGCGCTCGCGCCAGCGGGAGGCGAGTGCCACCAGGAGGATCCACCCCCGCTGGCCATAGGCCTGCGCCACGGCCATGCCCACCAGTTCGTCGCCGACCACCGCGACCACTGCCGTCGGACCGGCCTTGGCCGCGGCCATCACCTCGGAGACCGGAAACACCCGGTCCTCGTCCGTCTCACGGCTCTGGTCCCAGATCTCGATGGCCTGGTCAAGATCGTCATCGTGGTAGTCGCGCAGATGCCATGGGGGCACCGCTATCACCTCACCTACCGCGGCGAACCCTCATTATCCCTTGCGGGGGTGGTGAGTGCCGAGCGCAGCAGACTCCTCGCATCTCATCACCCAAGTGTCCCAGTGAGGTGAATGCCTCCCGTCTGCCAGGTCAAGCCGTGTTCACAGCCCTCTTGCTGCCGATGGCACTTCGAGGGATCAACGCTGAGGAGGGCGACGATGTGGGCACGGCAGGCCGGTACAGCCTTGGAGACCATCTCACGTGGCTGGTCCGAACGCTGTCATGCGGAAGCCACCACCTCGCCGGCCATGACCTCGGGAGGGTTGGGAAGCAGTGACGCCAGGTTGTCCCGCACGAAGTCCGCAGCCCTCGAGATCGATTCTTCGGCACCGGCCTGGTCCTGGAAGACGCTGGTGGAGACCATCACTCCCTCCCCGGTATCGAGCCAGTAGTAGGCCACGAAGCCGGAGACCTGGCGCATGAGCGGCACGAACCCCTCGTTCACGAGACGTGCCGCCTCGGCCGAATCGGTCACCCCTTCGTACCGCCGGACTGCTGCGTACATCCCCAAGCTCCTCACGCCATCTGGGTTCGGTCCTCTGCTGAGACGTCGTACCCCTGCGACGGCTGTCTGGCTCACAGGGTGTCCGCCAATCACCTGAAGGGTCGCCTTGGGTGATCCGAACGGCGGCCGCCGGCCAGGACGCAAGGCCCTGCGCAGGTGCGCCACGAGACAGCCTCGACGTGGAGCAGAGCAGCCTCGGTCGACACCTTCCCCTGCCATTGAGGACGTGACATGAAGGGCTCTGGGAAGGTGACGCTCGCGATGAGTTGAGCCCGGTTCGGTCAGGCTTCAGCACCACTGCGGCTGTGGCTGGTCCGGCGGGTCCACAGGGACAGATCACTGCTCGTCGCTACGGCAAGCGTCTGCCCGGAGGGCGAGAAACCGACAGCTCGGAGCTCGGAGTAGTTGGAGTGGAAGATGTGCCACCATCGCTCACCATATGGACCGGAGTGGGGCAGTCCGCTGCCACGGGAGAGCAGGACACGCTCGTTGGGCCAGGCCGGGGCGACGACTTCCAGAGCCCAACTGCCCGCGGTAGTGGTGTGCAGTCCTCCTCCGAAGAGCCCGGCGATGCGCACTCTGCTTCCGGCGACCGGTCCCAAGCCAGGGCACGACAGATCGGCGTCAGCGTCAGGGGTGCTGTCCTCGGGGGCGGGGTCACGGTCCCGGGCGATCTTCTCTCCCGTGACGGCGTCGAAGAGGCCGTGACCGTCGTGCGAGACGACCATCACCAAGTCGTGTCCGGTGTCCGGATGCGACACGAAACCGATCCCGAGCAGCCCGCCGACAGGAGCGTAGGCGATGCGCTGCCAGGGCTCGGGCGCCGGCACAACGGGGGCCGCGAGGAGCCTTTTACGCATCGCCTGCTGGTACGCGGAAAGCTCCGGCCCACAGTCTGGCTGCTCGACCAGGGATTCCTTCTTCGTCCGCTTCCTCACGCAGCCATGATCCATCCTTCGGCGGGCACACCCAAGCGAGTTGATGCAGGCCAGGGATCAGGGTCATGTCCCTGAAGGCTGCGAACGCGCCTTGATGATCCACGTCATGCGCTCCCGGCTCCACGCCGGCGGGAGGTGGCCGTCGCGGGCTGCCGCGTTGCCGATCTCCGGGCGGTAGGCCTGGTCGACGGTGGTGGAGTCGGTGTGGGCGGCGCGTATGCGGAACCTGGGTTCCTGTTCGGCTCGTGGGGGTTATGGGGCCCTCGGCGGGTGCGGACCGTCGAGTCGGGCGTGCGCTGGTTCCACGTCACGTTCGGGCCGTTCACCGCAACAGCCTGACGGCCCCCGCGTCCGCTCGTGCACCGAATTGACCCGCCGATGCCGGATCGATCCCCGCACAGACCTTGGCTGGACAGCTCGCGTGCCCAACACTCGGGCCCATGACGCAGCGTGTGGAACTCGCCGCCGTGCTGGACCGGTTGGCCGTGGACGGCTTGATCACCGACTACGCCGTGGCGGTCGACGACGGTGACTGGACGGCGTACCGGGAACTGTTCACGTCGGACGGGCGAGCGGACTACCGCTCCGCCGGTGGTATCGAGGGGGAGGCCGGGAACGTCGCCTCGTGGCTCGCGGAGAGCATGCGGGTGTTCGCCATGCGGCAGCACCTCATCGTCAACCGCCGGGTGAGCTTCGGGGTCCTGGAGCAGGACACGGGCGACACGGCGCGGGTGCAGGCCGACTACGTCAATCCGATGCGGCTGGCGGCCGGCCAGGACGACGCGGAGGCCGGTGCGCCGGACTTCGTGTGCGGCGGCCGGTACTCCTTCGGTCTGCTGCGGACGGACGACGGATGGCGGGTGCGGGACGTGGTCGTCCGGGAGAAGTGGCGGCGTATGCCCGGCTGAGCCCGGAGCGCTCCCGGGGGAACCGACCGGGCCGGAACGCGCCCTGTCGGAGATCGTCCGAGACGCGCACACTGAAGACTCCCATCGCGGGTAGGGAGGTGCCGTATGAAGACGTTCGGCCTCTGGCTCACCTCCCCCTGGCGGCGTACGGCCGTCGCGGCCCTGGCGGGCGCGCTGCCCGTGCTCGCGTTCCCCGCGCCGGCCCTGTGGTGGTGGGCCTACCTGTCGCTCGTCCCGTGGATCCTGCTGATCCGCTCCGCGCCGACCGGGAGACGGGCCGCCCACGACGGCTGGGGCGGCGGTTTCGGATTCATGCTGGCCATGCACCACTGGCTGCTGCCGAGTCTGCATGTCTTCACCCTCGTCATAGCCGCGCTGCTGGGCGCCCTGTGGGCTCCGTGGGCGTGGCTGGTCCGCCGGTTTCTCGCCGAGGAGGTGATCCCCACCCGTGGGCGGATGTCCGCCGCTCTGCTGGTGCTGCCCTCGGGCTGGCTGGTGATCGAGCTCGTCCGCTCCTGGCAGGGGCTCGGGGGTCCGTGGGGCATGCTCGGCGCGAGTCAGTGGCAGGTGGAGCCCGCGTTGCGGCTCGCCTCCGTCGGCGGGGTGTGGCTGCTCAGTCTCCTGGTGGTGGCGGTCAACGTCGCGGTCGCCGTCCTGGTCTGCGTGCCGGCGTCCAGGGCGCCGGCCGTCGCCGGTCTCGTCGCCACCGCCGCGACCGCCTCGGCCGCGTGGGTGTGGGCGCCCCGCCCCGATCCCGACGGGCAGACCCGCATCGCCGTCGTACAGGCGGGGGTGATCGATGGGCCCGACCGGCGCTTCGATCGCGAGGAACAGCTGACCCGGCGTCTGATCGGGCAGGACGTGGACCTGATCGTCTGGGGCGAGAGCAGCGTCGGCTACGACCTCGCCGAGCGGCCGGATCTGGCCCGGCGTACAGCGGAGTTGGCCCGCGTCACCGGCGCGGACATCCTCGTGAACGTCGACGCGCGCCGCTCCGACCGGCCCGGCATCTACAAGAGCTCCATCCTCGTCGGTCCGGGCGGCCCGACCGGCGACCGCTACGACAAGATGCGGCTGGTGCCGTTCGGCGAGTACATACCGGCCCGTTCGCTGCTCGGCTGGGCGACCTCCGTCGGCAAGGCGGCGGGCGAGGACCGGCGGCGCGGCACGGGGCAGGTCGTGATGAACGCGGGGCCCGGGCTGCGCATCGGGCCGATGGTGTGCTTCGAGACGGCGTTCCCGGACATGAGCCGGCACCTCGCCGAGGACGGCGCGGACGTGCTGGTCGCCCAGTCGTCGACCTCGTCCTTCCAGCAGAGCTGGGCGCCCGCGCAGCACGCCTCGCTGGGCGCGCTGCGCGCCGCGGAGACCGGGCGGCCGTTCGTCCACTCCACCCTCACCGGCGTCTCGGCCGTGTACGACGCGAGCGGCCGGCGCGTCGGCTCGTGGCTGGGCACGGACGCGAGCACGACGGCCGTCTACGACGTTCCGCTGGCCGACGGCGTCACCCCGTATGTCCGCTACGGCGACTGGCCGGTCCAGCTGGCCCTGCTGGTGCTCGCGGCCCTCGGACTGACGGAGGGGGCGCGGGCGGTCAGGTCGCGGCGGACCGCTCCCGCACCGCTCGTACCACGCGCTCGCACAGTTCGTGAGTCGCCAGCGCGTCCCGGGCGCTGAGCACCTTGCCGGCGCGCACGGCGTCCAGGAAGGCGAGGACCGCCTGCTCGATGCCGCGCTGCCGGGCGACCGGCACCCAGTCGCCGCGCCGCCGCACCGTCGGCTGCCCCTTGTGATCGATCACCTCGGCGAGGTTGACGACCTGACGCTTGGTGTCCTGCCCGGACACCTCGAGGATCTCCTCGTTCGAACCGCTGAGCCGGTTCATCACGCCGAGCGCGGTGAAGCCGTCCCCGGCGAGCTGGAGGACGACATGGTGCAGCAGTCCGTCCTCGACCCGGGCGCGCACGGTGACGTCGTCGACCGGACCCGGGGCCAGGAAACGCAGGGTGTCGACGACGTGGATGAAGTCGTCGAGGATCATCGTGCGCGGTTCCTCGGGCAGCCCGACCCGGTTCTTCTGCATGAGGATCAGCTCGCGCGGATGGTCGGCGCACTGCGCGTAGCCGGGCGCGAGGCGCCGGTTGAAGCCGACGGCGAGGGACACGTTCCGTGCCTCGGCGAGCGCGACGAGGCGTTCGGAGTCGGCGAGTTCGTAGGCGAGGGGCTTGTCCACGTACGTCGGGACGCCCGCCTCCAGCAGCCGGGAGACGATCTCGGGGTGGGCGCCGGTGGGCGCGTGGACGAAGGCCGCGTCGAGTCCGGCGGCCAGCAGCGCGCCGAGGTCGTGGTGGCGCTGTCCGCGGGGCAGGTGAAGACCGCCGGCGACCCGGTCCAGGGTTGCCGGGGTGCGGGTCTGGAGGTGCAGCTCGACCCCGGGCAGTGCGCCGAGCACCGGCAGATACGCCTTCTGCGCGATGTCGCCGAGTCCGATGCAGCCGACCTTCACGGGCGCTCCCTCATTGCCGGTCCCCTTGACCGTCCCGCGACCCGGCCACGGCCCGAACCCACCGCTCGGCCCACCGTCCGGCCCACTGTGTACGGCAGCATACGGGTCCTTTCCCGGCCGGTCGCCGCCGGTCCGTGAGGAAATCCCGTGGTGTGGCGGGGCCTGTCGGAGCCACCATGCGGGGATGACGACGCAGCGCACCCGACCCGCCCCGAACGCCGACGAACGCGCCATGCTGGAAGGCTGGCTGGACCGCCACCGGCAGACCCTGGCGTGGAAGTGCGAGGGGCTCACGGACGCGCAGCTGCGCACCGCCTCGGTGCCGCCGTCCCCGCTGTCCCTGCTGGGCCTGGTGCGGCACATGGCGGAGGTGGAGCGCAGCTGGTTCCGCAGGGTGCTCGCCGACGACGGGGCCGGCCCGCTCCACTACAGCGACGAGAACCCTGATGGCGAGTTCCACCTCACCGAGCAGGACACCGGGGCGGAGGCCCTCGCCACCTGGCACACCGAGATCGAGGTCGCCCGGCGGTACGCGGCGGGGTTCGGACTGGCCGAGTTCTCCCGGGGGCGGAGCAGGTTCACGGACGAGGCGTTCAGCCTGCGATGGATCTACACCCACATGATCGAGGAGTACGCCCGGCACAACGGCCACGCCGACCTGATCCGTGAGCGCATCGACGGTTCCACCGGGGAGTGACGTCAGCGCGGGCGGGCCCGCTCCCCCGTACGGGGTGCGAGATCACCCGTGCGGGGCAACCTCCGGCTCTCCGCTGTCGCCCGGGCGTCCCGAACCACCAGAGTTGCGCGGGTGCATCGAACGACGACTACCGCAGCGCTCCTGGTCACCGTGGCCGTCTGGGCCCTCACCGGATGCGTGACCACCACGCAGCGCCCGGTCGCCCCCGGACCTGCCGTGACGCCGTCCCGGCCGTCCGTGCCGCGACCGGGCGGCCGGGCCGAGGTGCAGGTCGTGCAGGCGCCGGCCCGTGAGGCGCTGGAGATGGTCGGGCCGTCCCGGAAACCGGAACCGATCGCGTCGGCGCAGCGGCGTCGGACGGCGGCCGTGCCGGGGAGCGGCGGGGCCGGACAGCCGCCGTCGTCCCGTTCCCGTCCGCACGTCCGGCCGCACACCCGTCCCGCCCGGCCGCACTCACGGCCTCGTGTGGAGATCCCGGACGTGGAGGCGGAGGTGCGCAGGAACGCGGATGTGTGCGCCCTCGGCAAAAAGTACGGCGGATGGCAGGGTGACAGTCCGGAAGCGGCGATCTGCGAGCAGGCCTACGGCCGGTGAGGTCAGCTCCCGGTGCCCCGCCTGCTGCTTCCCTCGCTACGCCTGTTGGCCGCTCCCGCCGCCCCTCACCACTCCCGTTCCCACTCGCCGGGCCCCTCCCACTCCCCCTCGCCGTCATCCTCTCCGGCGCCGGGTCCCAGCCTCAGTTCCATTCTGCTGATCGCCGCCCGTACGCCGTCCCCGTAGCTGTCGTCCCGCAGTGCGACGGCCGCCGTGCGGGCCCTGCGCACATGGGTGCGGGCGGCCTCGGCGCGGCCGAGCTTGACGTAGTCCGCCGCCAGGTTGAGGTGCAGGGACGGATAGAGCGCCCGGACCTCGAGCGAGCCGGCGTGTTCCTCGGCGGCGGTGAGCGCGCGCAGGTCCCACGCCAGTTCGTCCGAGGGGTCGTCGTGGGTGTCGGCCAGGTAGTGGGCGAGGGTGCAGCGGTGCAGCGGTGCGCCGTCCGCGCCGATCTCCGTCCACAGGTCGAGGAGTCTGCGCCGGGCTTCCTCGCGGTCTCCCCCGTGGTGCAGCATCACGACCTGCCCGATCCGCGTCAGCAGGGCGTCCGTTACCGTCTGCCCCTGTCGCTCCGCCACCCTCGGCCTCCTTGCGTCGTTGCGTCGACGCTAGCCGCAGGCATCCGCAATACCGGTCAGGCGGCACCGTGCCGGTCCGCGGAGGAACCGGCCCGGCGGCAGGCCCCCGTGTTGTCGGGGCCGGTCAGACCTGGTCGGCCAGGTTCGGGATGGTCCAGTCGATGGGCTCGTGGCCCTGCCGCGCCACCGCCTCGTCGATCTGGGTGAAGGGGCGGGACCCGAAGAACTTCTTGGCCGACAGCGGTGAGGGGTGGGCGCCCTTGACGACGATGTGCCGGGTCTCGTCGATCAGCGGGAGCTTCTTCTGCGCGTAGTTGCCCCAGAGCACGAAGACGGCCGGGTCGGGCCGGTCGGCCACCGCGCGGATCACCGCGTCCGTGAACTTCTCCCAGCCCTTGCCCTTGTGCGAGTTCGCCTCGCCGGAGCGGACCGTGAGGACCGCGTTGAGCAGCAGGACGCCCTGCTGCGCCCACGGCATCAGATAGCCGTTGTCGGGAATCGGCGTGCCCAGCTCCGCGTGCATCTCCTTGTAGATGTTCCTCAGGGACGGCGGGATCTTCACTCCCGGCCGTACCGAGAAGCACAGGCCGTGTCCCTGGCCCTCGCCGTGGTACGGGTCCTGGCCGAGGACGAGCACCTTCACCCGCTCGTACGGCGTCGCGTCGAGCGCGGCGAAGACCTCCTCGCGCGGGGGGTAGACGGGACCCGCCGCCCGCTCCTCCTCGACGAACTCCGTCAGCTCCTTGAAGTAGGGCTGCTGGAGCTCGTCGCCCAGAACCCCGCGCCAGGACTCGGGCAGCATGGCGATGTCGGTCACGTCAACGTCCTTGCGTCGTGCGGTCACTTGCCGAGCACAGAACCTACAGGCGACCACTGACAACCGGTCCCGGGACCGGTCGGCCGAGGGCCTACCAGCTGGTCTTGCGCGTCAGCTCCCACACCATCATGATCGTCGACGGGTCCAGGGACCGCTCTCCGCCCGAGACGTCCTCGGAGGAGGCCAGGTACTGCTTGCCCTGCCACAGCGGCAGCAGCCGGGCGTCGTCGACGAGGATCTGCTGGGCCTCCTTGAAGTCCGCCACCACGTTGGCGCGGTCGCTCTCCCCGCGGGAGCGCGGCAGCAGCACCTGCGTGATCTCCTTCGCCGGGTAGGGCGTGCCGAGCGCGTTCTGAGCGCCGACGAAGGGCGCGACGAAGTTGTCCGGGTCGGGGAAGTCCGGGGCCCAGCCGCGCCCGAACACCGGGTACTCGCCGTTCTCGTAGCCGAGCACGTAGGTGTTCCAGGGGCGGCTCTTGAGCGTGACCTTGAACAGGCCCGAGGCGTCCAGCTGCCGCTTGAGCTCCTTGAACTCCAGGGCGGTGTCGGAGCCGTAGCGGTCGGTGGTGTACCAGAGGGTGAGCGGGACGGTCTCGGTGATCCCCGCCTTGGTGAGGATCGTGCGCGCCTTGGCGGTGTCGGGGTTGCCGAAGGAGTCGAAGAAGCCGGTGGTGTGGCCGGTCAGACCGGACGGCACCATGGAGTACAGCGGCTCGACGGTGTCCTTGTAGATGTTGTGGGCGATCGCGGCCCGGTCCACGACCTGGGCCACGGCCCGGCGCACGGCGAGCTTGTCGGACCACGGGTCCTTGGGGTTGAACACCAGGTAGTTGATGTTGCTGCCGGCGCCCTCGATGAGCTGGAGGCCCTTGTTGGCGGCGCTCTTGCCGTCCAGGTCGACGATGTCGTCGGCGGCGAGACCCTGGTAGGTGATGTCGATGTCGTGGGAGCGCAGGGCCTTGACCATCGTGCCGGAGTCCTGGAAGTAGCGGATGGTCACCGCGTCGTTCTTGCGGTCGGCGAAGCCCTTGTAGTTGTCGTTGCGGACGAGTACGGACTTCTTGCCCTCTTCGTACGACTGGAGCCGGTACGGCCCGGAGCCGACGATGCCGCTCTCCTTGCGCAGGGCCTTCGCGGAGTAGTCGTCGGGGTCGACGATGGACATACCCGGGGTGGCGAGCACGAACGGGAAGGTGGCGTCGGCTTCCTTGAGGTGGAAGAGCACCTGGTTGTCGCCCTTGGCCTCGACCGTGTCCAGGCTGCCCAGGAGTCCGTTCGGGCCGGTGGGCGCGTTGATCGTCCTGATGCGGTCGATCGAGTACTTCACGGCCTCGGCGTCCAGCTTGTCCCCGTTGGAGAACTTGAGCCCGTCGCGGAGCTCGCACTTGTAGGTGCGGCTCGTGGCGTCCGTGAAGGAGCAGGACTTGGCGGCGTCCGGCTGGGGACTCGTCGCTCCGTTGGGGTAGCTCAGCAACGTCTGGTAGATGTTGCGGAACAGTTCCCAGGAGCCGTCCCAGGCGGCGGCGGGGTCCAGCGTGCTGGGAGCACTGGTGGTGCCCACGACGATGGGTCCGGCGTCGTCGGAGCTCTCCTCTCCCAGGAGGCTGCATCCGGCCACCAGGGATATGGACACGATCGCCGCCATCTGCTGCAAGGATCGGTTCCGGTTGAACACGCGCACGCTCCTCGATCTGCCATGCCAAGGGTTGGCAGACCATACCGCAGCCCCGCGCGGCGTGAACCGGCGCCCCGGAAGCGTTCTTGATCACTTTTGCGATGACGACGTTGTCATCGCCGCGCGGACGCCCTGATGCCGGCGCGGGCGCTGCTTCCGTCAGGAAACAGCGCCCGCGCCGGCATCGATTTCAGGCCACGGTGAGATCAGCCGACGCCGGCGTTGAGGAAGATGCCGCCGTCGACGACCAGCGTCTGGCCGGTGATCCAGTCCGACTGCTCCGAGGTCAGGAAGGCGGCGGTGCCGCCGATGTCGGAGGGCACGCCGAGCCGGGCGAGCGGGTAGGCGGCGGCCGCCTCCGCCTCGCGGCCCTCGTACAGGGCCTCGGCGAACTTCGTCTTCACCACGGCCGGGGCGATCGCGTTGACCCGCACGCGCGGCGCGAACTCGTGCGCCAGCTGCTGGGTGAGGTTGATCATCGCGGCCTTGCTGACGCCGTACGCGCCGATGAAGGGCGAGGCGGAGAGCCCCGCGACGGAGGCGATGTTGACGATCGCGCCGCCGTTGTCCTTCTGCCAGGCGTGCCAGGTCCGCTGCGCGAAGCCGAGCGCGGAGACCACGTTGGTCTCGAAGACCTTGCGGGCCACGTCCAGGTCGAGGTCGGCGATCGGCCCGAAGACCGGGTTGGTCCCGGCGTTGTTGACCAGGAAGTCGACGCGCCCGAAGGCCTCCATGGTGCGTTCGACGGCGGCGGCCTGGTGCGCCAGGTCGTGCGCCTTGCCGGCGACGCCGATGACGCGGTCGGCGCCCAGCTGCTCGACGGCCTCCTTGAGCGCGTCCTCGTTGCGGCCGGTGATGCAGACCCGGTCGCCGCGGGCGACGAGGGCCTCGGCGACGCCGTAACCGATACCGCGGCTGGCGCCCGTGACGAGGGCGACCTTGCCGGAGAGTGCGGGCAGTTCAGTCATGTTCGTGATCCCCAGTGCTTCCTAGTGCTCCCTGGTGGCCTTTAGTCGAGCGGTCCGCCGGCGACGTACAGGATCTGACCGGAGACGAAGCCGGCGGCCTCGTTCGTGAAGAACGCGATCGCGTTGGCGATGTCGTCGGGCTCGCCGACGCGCGCGACGGGGATCTGGGTGGCGGCCGCGGCCTTGAACTCCTCGAAGCCCATGCCGACCCGGGCCGCGGTCGCGGCGGTCATGTCGGTGGCGATGAAGCCGGGGGCGACGGCGTTGGCGGTGATGCCGAACTTGCCCAGCTCGATGGCGAGGGTCTTGGTGAAGCCCTGGAGACCGGCCTTGGCGGCGGAGTAGTTGGCCTGGCCGCGGTTGCCGAGCGCCGAGGAGGACGACAGGTTGACGACCCGGCCGAAGCCGGCGTCGACCATGTGCTTCTGGACGGCCTTGGTCATCAGGAACGAGCCGCGCAGGTGCACGTTCAGGACCGTGTCCCAGTCGGAGGCGCTCATCTTGAACAGCAGGTTGTCGCGGAGCACACCCGCGTTGTTGACGAGGATCGTCGGCGCGCCGAGTTCCTGGACGACGCGGGCGATCGCGGCCTCGACCTGGGCCTCGTCGGAGACGTCGGCGCCGACGGCGATGGCCTTGCCGCCCGCCGCGGCGATCTTCTCGACGGTGTCCTTGCAGGCGGCCTCGTCGAGGTCGACGACCGCTACCGCGCGGCCCTCCGCGGCCAGCCGTACGGCGGTGGCGGCTCCGATGCCGCGGGCCGCGCCCGTGACCACGGCGACCCGCTGCTCAGTGGTGGACATTGCTGGTTCTCCTCGCCCTTGAGAAAATCTCGATGCGCCCGAGTGGTGAGCGACCGCTTAGTACCTTCGGCAGACGTGACGCTAGAAGCCCTGGCACCCGGTGTCAACGCCACACGGCGCGGGTGTGATCCATTACCTCACCAGCAGTTCCAGCAGCCGCTCCGTCTCGGCCGCCGGATCGGTGGTGAGCCCCGTGTGCACAGGACCCGGTTGGACGATCGTCGAACGGGGCGCGATCAGCCAGCGGAAGCGCCGTCCGGCGTCGTCGTGCGCCGCCTGGCCGGCCGCCACGCCGCCCGCGCACACGCCCTCGACGGCCCGCAGGGCAGCCCGCACACCGGCCAGATCGGCGGCCGGATCCAGCGCCAGCAGCCTCGCCTCGTCGAGGTGGGTGCGGGCGCCGACGTAGTCCTTGCCCCGGCAGTACACCAGCACGCCCGCGTTGATGCACTCCCCGCGCTCGACGCGCGGTACGACCCTCAGCAGGGCGTACTCGAAGACGTCCCGGTCGCCGCCCTGGCCCGGCCTGATGATGTGGCGCTCGGTCACTCGGTCCCCTCGATGCGGTCGTGGATGACGGCGGCGCGTGCGAGCAGGGGCGCCGCGTAAGCCCGCCTAAGGGCGTCCGGGGTGTCGAAGCCCGGCTCGTCCGCGAGCCAGACGTCGGGGATCTCGGCGGTGACCTCGGCGAGGAGTTCGGCGGTGACCAGGGGCGCCAGCTCCGCCGCCGCGGCTGCGACGTCCGGCCCGAACGGGGTGAGCGCGTGGTCGCGGGCGTCGTACGGACGGGCCGCGGACGTCTGCGCGGTGGGCCAGTTGTGCTGCCAGATCATGGTGGCGCCATGATCGACGAGCCACAGGCGGCCGCGGTGGAACAGCAGGTTGGGGTTGCGCCAGGACCGGTCGACGTTGTTCACGAGCGCGTCGAACCAGACGATCCGGCCGGCCTCCTCGGCGCTCACCGGGAAGGCGAGCGGGTCGAAGCCGAGGGCTCCGGAGAGGAAGTCCATGCCGAGGTTGGTGCCACCGCTGGACTTCATCAACTCCTGTACCTGCTGGTCGGGTTCACCGAGCCCGAGCACGATGTCGAGCTCCACGGTCACCAGGCGGGGCACCCGCAGGCCGAGCCTGCGGGCGAGTTCGCCGCACACGACCTCCGCGACGAGCGTCTTACGGCCCTGACCGGCGCCGGTGAACTTCATGACGTACATGCCGAGGTCGTCGGCCTCGACGAGTCCCGGCAGGGAGCCGCCCTCGCGCAAGGGTGTGACGAAGCGGGTCGCGGTGACTTCCTTGAGCATCGCCCCAGGCTACTGGGCCAGGAACGATGCGCGGCCGACAGCTCCGTGACAGCTCTGGCTTACGCCGCACTCATCTCGAACGGGTCAAGATCTCGACACTGTCCGGACCTGGCGCGGGCACTGAACGAGCGGCGCCCGCGGCCCGTACCTCTCGGCAGATCCACCCACCCCCCTGGAAGGGAACCTCCAGCATGACCAGCGCATCGATCAAGTCCGCGTCGGGGCCCGCCCGCCGTACCGTCGTGGCAGCCGCCGGAGCCGCGGGGCTCTCCGTCGCGCTGACCGCGTGCGGAGGCTCCGACGACGACTCGTCGAGCTCGTCCGCTTCGGCCGGCACCTCGGGTTCCACGGGTACCACGGGGGCCGCGAGCACCGGCGGCACGGGGGGCGGGGACGACTCGGCAGCTGGCGCCGCGCTCACCAAGACGGCCGACATCCCGGAGGGCGGTGGCAAGGTCTTCGACGCCGAGAAGGTGGTCGTCACGCAGCCGGCGGCGGGCACGTACAAGGCGTTCTCCGCCGTCTGCACCCACCAGGGCTGCGCGGTGAAGAGCATCTCCGACGGCGTGATCAACTGCCCGTGTCACAACAGCAACTTCTCGATCACCGACGGCAGCGTCAAGAGCGGTCCCGCCAAGAAGCCCCTGCCCGAGGTGGCGATCAAGGTCAGCGGCGACTCGATCACACTGGCCTGACGGCCGGTCCCGGCCGGGCGGTTCGGCGGAGGCAGCCGAGCACCTCGTCCGTGGTCGCGACCGTGGCGACCAACGCGAGGGTGTGGCGGATCATCGCGGGGGTGTAGTCGGCGGGCACCCCGGCGATGGCGTCCGACGGCACGACGACCGTGTAGCCCCGGTTGACGGCGTCGAAGACGGTGTTGGGGATCGCGACGTTGGCCGAGACCCCGGTCACCACCAGGGTGCGGCAGCCCAGGTTGCGCAGCAGGGCGTCGACGTCGGTGCCCTGGACGGGCGACAGTCCGTGCAGCCGCCGCACCACGAGGTCCTGCTCGGCGACCTCGATGGGGGGCGCGAGGCAGGTCGCGGCGGTGCCGGTGAGCTGCTGGACGGGGAGGCGCTCGGCCGCGCGGAACAGCCGGGCGTTGCGGTTGGCGCCCCGGCCGTCGGGGCGGCGCTCGGCCACGGCGTGCAGGACCTGGACGCGGCTCGCGTGGGCCGCAGCCACCAGCCGGGCCACGTTGGCGAGGGCTCCCGACTCCCTCGCCTCGCGGGCCAGCTGGGGCAGGGCGGCCTCGGGTCCGACGACGCCCTGCTGGCACTCCACCGTGATCAGGACGGTGCTCTCGGGGTCGAGGAGGGCGCTGAGCTGTTCGTACGACGGCATGACTCCCCCTGGGCGTCGGTGTGGAGCGGGCGACGGTAACCGCCATTGCGCGCAGAAGGAAGAAGACCCATGCTTTCCTGACGGATTTCCAGGGGAGCGGCACGTACCCAAAAATGAAGAGAATGAGGGGGCCGGATGACCGTCACACAGCGCCGGGGCCGGAAGATCATGATGTCGCCGGGTGAACTGGACGCGTTCCTCACCCTCCAGCGCACCTGCCGGGTCGCGACCGTGTCCACGGATGGCGCGCCGCACGTCAGCGCCCTGTGGTTCCTCTGGGACGGCACCTCGTTGTGGCTGTACTCCGTCGTGCGCAGCAAGCGCTGGGCGGACCTGAACCGTGACCCTCGGGTCGCGATCGTGATCGACACGGGCGAGGAGTACGACGCGCTGCGGGGCGTCGAGCTCTCCGGAGTCGTGGAGTTCGTGGGCGAGAGCCCGCGCACCGGCGAGCTGTGTGCCGAACTCGACGCGGTGGAGACGCTGTTCGCGCGCAAGAACTTCGGCCTGGACGCGATGCCGCACGACGGCCGGCACGCCTGGGTGCGGCTGACCCCGCAGAAGATCGTGTCCTGGGACTTCCGCAAACTGGGCGGCGCCTGAGCCGTCCGGCGCAGCACACGGCCGGGCACGCCGGCCGACGCGCGGGGCCCGGTCGACCGGCTGCGTGGAGAGCCGTTCGGGCGGCGCAGATGCCCTGGTGGGGCAGGCTGCGCGGAGAGCCGTGCCGGCATCGCCTCGAGCCGTCCGGCGCCGTGCGCGGAGGCGCCGGCGGACGGGTAAGGCCGTTCGGACTTGCGGGTGGAGCCGACCGTCCGTGCCCGTAGGGCCCGTCAGCCCAGGGACTCCCCCGCCGCTTTGAGTGCCGCGACCGCCGCCCGGATCGAAGGGCGGCGGTCGGCGTCCGCCCGCCAGACCACGTACACGTGCCGGCGCACCCGCTGCCGCAGGGGAACCGTCACAACGCCTTCGGGCACCGGGTGACGCCCGAGCAGCGGCGCGATGCACACGCCCAGTCCGGCGGCCACCAGCCCGAGCTGGGTGTGCGTCTCGGCAGCCCGGTGGCCGACGATCGGCTCGACGCCCCGCGAGCGCAGCGTGAACATCAGCCACTCGTGACAGAACTCGCCCTCGCCCCAGGTGATCCACTCGTCCTCGGCGAACTCCGCGAGGTCCACCTCGTCCCGGTCCGCGAGGGGGTGCGCGGCGGGCATCGCCACCTCGGCGGGATCGTCCAGGATGGGCGCCTTGACCAGGCCGTCCGGCACCGGCATCGGCTTGTTGTACCAGTCCAGGACGACGGCCAGGTCGAGGTCGCCGCGGACGACGCCGGCGATGCCGCGCTCCGGCTCCAGTTCGCACGAGCGCAGCCGCAGCCCGGGGTGCGCCTTGCGCAGCTCGGCGAGCGCGACGGGGAACAGCCCACGCGCCGCGGTCGGGAAGGCGGAGAGCCGGAGCTCCCCCACGACCTGCCCGCGCTGGGCCTCCAGGTCGGACTGGGCGAGCTCGACCTGCGAGAGGATCCGGGAGGCGTGGTCGGCGAGCAGCCGCCCCGCGTCCGTGAGCCGCACCCCTCGTCCGTGCTTGGCGAGCAGGCGCTGCCCTACCTCCCGTTCCAGCTTGGCCATCTGCTGCGAGACGGCCGAGGTGGTGATGTGCAGGCCCTGGGCGGCGCCGCTGACCGATCCGTGCCGGGCCAGGGCGTCGAGCGTGCGCAGGCGCTCCAGATTCAACATGTAAGCGATGCTACGAGGTATCGCTCGAAAATTCTCGATTGTGTGAGGAGTGCGCGTACAGCATCGTTAGGCTCATGACTGCTGTCACCGCCCCGGCCCGGACCTCCCCGCACGCTCCCGCTCGCCCCCGCCGCACCCTCGACTGGCGGCTCCGCTTCGGCGCGCTGTCGCTGATCTGGGGCTTCAGTTTCCTGCTCATCAAGGTCGGCACCGAGGGCTACGCACCCCTCCAGGTCACGCTGGGCAGGCTGGCGTTCGGTACGGCGATGCTCGCGGTCGCGATGACGGTGAAGCGTGAGCGGCTGCCGCGCGGGGCACGCACCTGGGCGCATCTGACGGTGGCCGCGTTCCTCCTCAACGCCCTGCCCTTCTCCCTCTTCGCCTACGCCGAGCTGACCATCCCGTCCACCCTGGCCGGCATATGCAACGCGACCTCGCCCCTGTGGGGCATGGCCCTGTCCCTGGTGGCCCTCTCCGAGGACCGGCCGACCCGGGTGCGCGTGGCCGGTCTGGGTCTCGGCTTCGCCGGCGTCCTGACGGTCCTGGGCGCCTGGCAGGGCTTCCACGGCCTCGACGCCCGGGGCACGGCCCTGGCCCTGCTGGCCTCGCTCAGCTACCCGGTCGGCTGGATCTACCTCCGACGCACCCTGGCGAACACCGGCTCCTCGGCCCTGTCGATGACCGGCGGACAGCTCCTGCTGGCCACGCTCCAACTGGCCGTGGTCACCCCCGTGTTCACTGACGTCCCGCATCACTTCCCGCTCGTTCCGCTGCTCGCGACGGCCGCGCTGGGCGCCCTCGGCACGGGCCTCGCGCTGCTGATCCAGTACGGCCTGGTCGCGGAGGTCGGCCCGACGACGGCCCAGATGGTCACCTACTTCATCCCGGTCATCGCGACGGCCGCGGGGGTCGCGATCCTGGGCGAGCCCTTGAGCTGGTCGACCCCGGTGGGCGCGGCGATCGTGCTGGCGGGTGCCGCCCTGACCCAGGCACGCGGCAGGAGATGACCCCGGCACGCGCCATGTCCCGACGCGGGTGCCGGGCGCGATGCCCCGCGGGGCGAACCCTCACCCGCGCCGCGGCGGCGGCGCGGGTGAGGGTTCGCCCCGCCCGCGCCGCCGCCGCCCGGCCGTTGCGCGCCAGGGCCATGACCCGAAGGGTTCACCGGCTCGTACGCCCGGCACGGCACCCCCCCCCAGCCTTCGGCCGGGGGTGCCCCCACGCCGCGTTGCCGCATCACCCGAGTACATCCGGTACGCGGGCGATGCTCCGCCGTGCGATGCACCGCACCGGACGCCGCGAGCCTCCCGGCAAACCCTTCCGGTCACGGCACTAGACATAGCCGCGCACGTCACCCACCCGAACCGCGGAAGCGACGGCGTCCGCCAAGGGGCCGACCTCCTCCCGGCCGAGCGTCGACACGGTGATCCTGATCCCGGGCGGAGCCTCGATGCGAAAGCGCGCCCCGGGGGCGACCGCCCACCCCGCCTGGAGCAGCCGGGCGACGGCGCCCGTCTCGTCCGGCACGGGGATCCACACGTTCATCCCGCTGCGGCCGTGGGCCGCGACCCCCCGCGCGGCCAGCGCGCCGATCAGCGCGTCCCGACGGCTCCCGTACGCCTCGGCGACCGCCCGCGGGTCCACCGCGCCGTCGGCCCACAGCCGCACCACCGCCCGCTGGGTGATCCGGCTGACCCATCCGGGTCCGAGCCGCTGCCGCCCGCGCACCCGGTCGAGGGTGAGGTCGTCCCCGGTGAGGACGGCGAACCGCAGGTCGGGTCCGTACGCCTTGGCGACCGAGCGCACGAAGGCCCAGTGCCGGGTGACCCCCGCGAGGGGGTGCAGGGGGAGGTCGACGATCCGATGGCCGTGGTCGTCCTCGACGAGCAGGGTCCGCGGGTGCTCCCGCAGCACGGCGCGCAGGGCACGCGCGCGTGCGGCGCTCACCGCCGCGCCGGTCGGGTTCTGCGCCCGGTCGGTGACGATCAGGGCGCGTGCCCCGGCCTCCAGAGCGCGCCGCACCTGCCCGGGCAGCGGCCCGTCGTCGTCGACGCCGACCGGCACCGGGCGCAGTCCGAGCGCCGGCACGAGGTCGAGCAGGGAGCCCCAGCCGGGATCCTCCACGGCCACGGTGTCGCCCGGCCGCACATGCGCGGCGAGGACGCGTTCGATCGCGTCCAGCGAACCGGAGGTGACGGCCACGGGCCCGGCCGGCACCCCGTCCGCGTCCAGGTCGGCACGGGCCAGCCGGGCCAGCTCGGGCTCCACCGGCGCGTGCCCGTACAGGACCGGCTCACGGTCGCCCTGGGCGGCGGCCCAGGCGAAGGCCGGCGCGAGCGGTGGCAGCAGGGCCGTGTCCGGATTGCCGGCGGCCGCGTCCCTCACCCCCTCCGACACCTCGACCCGCAGGAACTCCCGCCCGGTCGTGGCGGGCTTCGGCCGCACCCGGCTGCCCCGCCGGCCGTCGGTCTCGATCACCCCGCGCTCCCGCAGGGTGCGATAGGCGGCCGCGACCGTGTTGGGGTTCACCCCCAGCTCGGCCGCCAACTCCCGCATAGGAGGCAGTAGTTGCCCCGGAGCAAGTGCACCTGCGCTCACCGCCGCCTCGACGCTCGCGGAAATGTCCGCTGCACGTCGGCCTGTGATCCGATATTCTCCTAGCACAAAGCATATTATGCACTAGTGCAATGGAGAGAGCCATGCAGGGGACGCCGGAGACGACGACACGGGCCGCCGCCTACACCCCGACCGACCGCACGGTTCCGACGCGGTCCGCGCAGAAGGCCTCGTACGACAGGGATTTCGTGCACGCGATACTCGACGAGGGCTACGTCTGCCATCTCGGTTTCGTCCGCGACGGCGCGCCGGTCGTGCTGCCGACGCTGTACGGCAGGGTCGGCGAGACGCTCTACGTGCACGGTTCCACGGGTTCACGTCCGCTGCGGATGACGGGGCAGGCGGACCCCGGGCTGCCGGTGTGCCTGACGGTGACGCATGTCGACGGTCTGGTGCTGGCCCGCTCGGCCTTCCACCACTCCATCAACTACCGCTCGGTCGTGGTGCACGGCCTCGCGTACGACGTCACGGACCCGCAGGAGAAGCTCGCCGCGCTCACCGCCCTTGTCGACCACGTAGTGCCGGGCCGGTCCGCCGACTCCCGCCCCGCCGACAAGAAGGAGCTGGCGGCGACCGCGGTGATCCGCCTCGACCTGAACGAGGTCTCCGCCAAGACCCGTACGGGCGGCGTGAACGACGAGCCGGAGGACCTCGCCCTCCCCCACTGGGCCGGGGTGCTCCCCCTGCGCAAGGGCTACGGCACGCCGCTCCCCGAGGCCGATCTCGTCCCCGGCACCCGGCTCCCCGGCTATCTCGAGGCGCTGTGATGCTCGTCCACCCCTGGGACGCGCCCCACGACGACGCCGAGTGGCGGAACTGGCTGTCCGGCCACGACTTCGGCCAGCTCGCGGTCAACGGCCCCGCGGGCGAGGCCCCGTTCGTCCAGCCGCTGCACTTCGCCTACGACCCGTCCGGGGGTGAGGCCGTCACCCACCTGGCCCGTCCCCACCCCCTGTGGCCGGCCCTGGAGGCGAGCCCGACCGTGGTACTGAGCGTGGTCGACGACTACGTCTTCGTCCCCGGCCCGTGGCAGGCGCCCCCGGGCGCCCCCGCGGAGCACGGCACCCCGACGAGTTTCTACGCGGCGGTCCAGCTCCGCTGCACCGCGCACATCGTGGACGACCCCGCCGCCAAGGCCCGCCTCCTCGAACGCCAGTTGAGCCACTTCCAGCCGGAAGGCGGCTCCGCGCGGCCCGCGGTCGGCGAGGCGCCGTACGGCCGACTGCTCGCCGGCATCCGGGGCATCCGGCTCGAAGTGACCGGCGTACGGGCGAAGTTCAAGTACGCGGCCCACCGGCCGAGCGAGACCCAGGACCGCATCGCGGCCGGTCTGACCGCCCGAGGCGGCCCCCGGGACGCGGCGGCCCACGAGCACCTGTCGCGACGACGCGGGCACGACCGCCCCGACGGCCCCGCCTCCCCGCCCACGCGTGCGTGAGCGCCACCCGGGCCCGCCCGACGAGGTGATACGTCCCGGTCGTCGGCCGGAGGCGGCGGACGTCCGCCGGTGAGCACCACCACGGGGCCTGCCGGGGCCGCCCGGCAGGCCCCGGCAGGTCAGGCCGTCGCCGCAGGGGCGCCCCGTGACTCCGCCAGCGCCAGGCCGGTGACCGAGGCGAGCATCAGCAGGGTGCCGGCCAGGGTCCCGGCCGTGAGCCGTTCACCGAGGAGGGCGACGGCCAGCACCGCCGCGCTCACCGGTTCGAGGAGCATGATCACGGAGACGGTGGCGGAACGCACCACAGCCGCTCCCGCGAAGTAGAGGGCGTACGCCAGAGCCGTGGGCACCGCCGCGATGTAGGTCAGCAGCACCAGCGTCCGGACCGGCTCCGCGCCGTGCGGGAACACCCCCTCGGCCAGGGCGAACGGCAGCAGGCACAGGGCGGTGACCGCGAACGCCCCCGCGGTGGTGGCCGAGGCGTCCGCACCGCCGTCGCGGCCCCAGCGCCTGGTGAGCAGCGTCATCGCGCTGTACCCGGCCGCGGACACGAGCGCGAGCAGCACTCCTTCGGGGCGCACGGCCGAACCTCCTCCGCCGGCGAAGAGCACCCCCAGCCCGGCGAGCGCCCCGGCGACGGCGAGCACCCCGCCGCGCCCGAGCCGCTCCCCCAGGGTCAGCCGGGCGCCGAGCGCGATGAGGACCGGGCCCGCGCCGAGGGTGACGACGGTGGCCACGGCCAGTCCGGTGGCGGAGACCGCCGCGAAGTACGCCGTCTGGAACACGGCGAGCCCGAGGCCCGTGACCACGGTGCGCAGGAGCTTGCGGCGCGGCTGCCCGGGTGCGGCCGCGGCCGCCGGGGTGGTCCTCGCACGCGGCCGCAGCAGCGGGCGGGCGGCCATCAGCAGGAGCAGCCCGGCCGCGCAGCGCCAGAACGACAGGGCGACGGGGCCCAGGTCGCTGACCCGGTAGACCAGGGAGGCGGCGGCGCCGGCCGTACCCCAGGCGGCGCCGGCGGCGATCAGATAGAGCAGGGCCTGTCCGACGGGCAGGGACACGGAAGTGGGACGACTGAAGAGGGACACGCGTTCTCTCCGCACAGAAGTTCGGGAAGGGACCGTCACCGGGGCAGCGGTCCTCGGACTTCTTCTGCGGGCAGCACCGTTCAGCCCGGCAGCGTGTGCCGGGCGCGTTTCACCGGAGGGCCCGCCTCAGGCGGCCGGGGGCGGAAGAACGAGTGCGTCCGAAGGCATGACCGGCACCCTAGGCGGCCGTTCCGCGGGCCGACAACTCCCTTTCCGGGCTGCTGCCGGCCACCGGCTCCCGGGCGTTCCTGGCGGGCGCGGACGACTGCGCGATGAACGCGCCGAGCAGAACGACCGCGCCGCCCACGACTTGCGGCGCCGACAGGTGCTCGCCGAGCAGCACCCACGCCAGGACCGTCGCGATGACCGCCTCCAGACAGGCGACCACGCCCGCGACCTGCGGAGAGAGTCTGCGCACCGAGATCACGCCGGTGACGTACGCGACCACCGTGGCGAGGAGCACGATCCAGCCGAGCAGCAGCCAGGCGGGGACGTCGGTTCCGTTCATGCCGGCGGTGTCCGCGAGCACGGACCAGTCCATGCCCCACGGGCGGGAGACGGCCGTCAGGACGACGGAGCCCAGGAGAAGGCCGTACGCGATGACGCCTAGCGGGTCGGGGGCCTCCTGCCCGGAGTCGCCGCCCTGGTCGGACAGGACGAAGTAGCCGACCTGGCAACAGGCCGCCGCGAGCGCGAGCAGCAGTCCGAGGGCGTCGAAGCCCAGCCCCGACCAGACCTCGACGACACAGGCCAGTCCGCCCACCGCGAGGACCACTCCGAGCGCGGCGGCGCGCGTCACCGGACGCCGCTGCACGAACCGCACCCAACCGAGCACCAGCGCGGGCGCGAGGTACTCGACGAGCAGCGCGACCCCGACGGGGATACGGGAGATCGCGGCGAAGTAGAACGCCTGCACCCCGGCCACGCCGAGCAGGCCGAACCCGGCAAGCAGCGCGGGGCGGCTGCGCAGCAGCGCACGGTGGCGCCAGGCGAGCGGCAGCATCACCAGGGCCGCGCCGGTCACCCGCAGCCACACCACGTGCAGCGGGTCGAGGCCCGCCTCGATCAACGGCTTGGCGGCCACCCCGGATCCGCCGAAGGCGAAGGCCGACGCGACCGCCAGACCGAGCCCGACGCCCTTCGCGCGGCTGCTCTCACTGCTCACGTACGTACGCACCGGCCCATGATGACAGGCGATGACATGAGCGTCACCCTCGTTGACACCTGTCTCAGCGGCTGGACGCGCGCAGCGGCGCACGAGGAGAGACGAGGCTCGGCAGGTGGCGGCCGGGCAGGGGGCAGGGAGGGAGCGGGTTTCAGGGGGCAGGACAGGAGGCGGAAAGGGAGCGTGGGCTTCAGGGGGTCGGTTCGCCGGCTCCCGTGAGCGCCTCGCACTCGTCGGGACCGTCCCCGGTCCCGGGACCGTCCTCGATCCGCGCGCGCAGTTCGTGGACGTCGACTCCCACGTGGCTCAGCACCTCGACGGCCCGGGCCTGCGGGTCCGCGACGATCGCGGCGAGCAGATCGAGGCCACGGGCCGGCGCTCCGTCGCGCCGGGCGGCCCGCACGCGCGCGTGCTCCAGGGCGGCGGAGGCCAGCGGCGAACAATCCTCGACGGCCGTGACCACCGGCAGGGTCCCGGACTCCTCGACCCCTCTCTGCCAGCGCAGGCCGTAGCCGATGCTGCGCTGGACGAGGTAGCCGAGCAGCCGGGCGAGCTGGGGTCCGCCGTCGAAGGCGGCACGCACCTGCGCGTCCTGCTCCAGGAGCGAGTGCAGCAGGTGGGCGGTGTCGATCTGCCGGTCCCCGTCGCGCACCGCCCGGCGGCGGGCGGCGGCGAGCGCCGCCGCGGGCTCGGCGGCGAGCCCCGGGCCGTCGTCCGTGCCGTGCGCCGCCGGGTTGTGGAGCGACCGCCGGGAAGTACGGGATTGCACAACCCCACCCCATCAGTCCCGGCCGGGTGCGGTCATCCTCGGGAGGAAGCATCTTCACGTCCCACGCAGAGCGGACCAGGGCCACCGCAATCTCCTCCCTACGGATGAGATCAGGCCGGTACTCCCGCAACCGCGCGTCGCCGTGCCGCCCCTTCGCACTTCCTGACGGTCCGTCAGTATTGAATGTTGGAGTTCCTGGAGCTACGTTCCGCGACACCGCAGCCCGAGTTGCCGGACACGAAGAGGTGGTCGCATGGCCGAAGTCAGCGCGGAGGCACGCATCCAGGCACCGGCCGAGAAGGTGTGGGCCCAGCTCACCGACTGGCCGACGTACGGGGAGTGGAACGCGACCCACACCAGCTTCCCCAAGGGCGGCCCCGAGACCCTCGAGGTGGGCGCGACCTTCCAGGAGAACATGAAGCTCATGGGCTTTCCTGCCGAGGTCGAGTGGACCGTGGCGGAACTGGAGCCCGCCCGGGTGCTCGCCATCCGCGGGAAGGGGCCGATGGCGGTGTCCGTCGCCACCCGGTACACCCTGACGCCGGACGGGGACGCCACGACGGTCCGTATCGACGGCGAGTTCACGGGCGCGGCCGTGTCGCTGATGGCGGGCAGGCTCAAGGACTCGGGCACGGCCGCACTGAACGAGTCACTGCGCAAACTGGGCGGCCTGGTCGACTGACCGGGCGCGGTGCGCACACATACGGCCACGGCATCCGGCCCACGGCGCGCGAGGCACGGCGCGCGCACGACGCGGTGGCGCCCCGTGGACGACTCCACAGGGCACCACCGCGTCACGGTTCGGCCGGGCACCGCCGGCCGGCCGGTCAGTCCTCGTCGGCGAGGATCAGGTACAGCTTCTTACGGGCGTCATTGATGACCGTGAGCGCCTTCTCGCGCTGTTCCTTGCTGCCGGTCTTCCAGACCTGCCCGAAGGCCTCCATCAGACCGACGCCGGCCTGACGGATCTCACCGAGGGCCTCCCAGTCGACCCCGCGCGAGGCCTCCTCCCAAGGCGCCTCGGGGCCGCCCTCGGCGGCCGTACGGCCCTCGTCGGTGAGCGCGAACAGCTTCTTGCCGCCTTCGCTCTCACTGCTGATCAGGCCCTCGTCCTCCAGCAGCTGGAGGGTGGGGTACACGGAGCCCGGGCTGGGCTTCCACGCGCCGCCGCTGCGCTCGGCGATCTCCTGGATCATCTCGTAACCGTGCATGGGCCGGTCCTTGAGGAGGGCCAGGATCGAGGCCCGTACGTCACCTCGCCGCGCCCTCCCCCTGGGGCCGCCGCGCCCTCGTCCGCCCCAGGGGCCGCCGAAGCCCGGGCCGAAGCCGGGACCGAATCCCGGGCCGCCCGGACCACCCGGACCGAAGGGCCCGAAGGCCGCACGCCCGTCGAAGCCACCGCGGCCACGCCGGGGGCCGTCCTGTCCATGTCCACGCTCGAATCCGTGGGTACGCATCGCAAACCACTCCTTCATTCCATCGTTGATCTGTCGCGATGCGTCAACGATATATCGGAATAGTTCGCCTGACAAGGGTCTCCCCGTCTTCGCCGATGTCCTGTCTCACTCAATCGAGTCGTTTTCTCAACGAACCGAGTCGTTCGGGCTTCTGTCTCAGCGAACCTAGTCGCGCGGTTGAGCGCGCTGGGGGTACTGGATGGCTGTACCGGCTGGGGTGGATCACGCGGGGCCGTGCATCGAGTTGTCGTACGTGGACGCGGTACACGGACGCCGACGGCGTCCGCTGCGGGACTGCGTGACGGGCCGGTTCGAGGATGTCGATCCGGTACGTACGTTTCGCTGGTCGCGCGGTGAGCGTCACTTCCCGGGCTGGTACTGGTCGGCGACGACCGGGCAGCACGTCGGCTTTGAGTCGTGGCTGGAGCGGGACCGACTGCTGCTGATGGACTTCGATCCGAACGTGGTGGGGATCAGCTCGCAGCCGTTCTGGCTGCACTGGCATGACGGCAAGCGGGAGCGTCGGCACGCCCCGGACTACTTCGTCCGCCGCGCGGACGGCTCGGCGGTGGTCGTCGATGTTCGTGCGGACGATCGGATCGAGCCGAAGGACGCCGAGGCGTTCGAGATGACGCGTCTGCTCTGCGCCCAGGCCGGGTGGAGGTTCGAGCGGCTGGGGACACCGGACGCGGTGGTGCTAGCGAATGCCCGGTGGCTGTCGCGCTACCGGCACCCGCGATGTCTGCACGACCCGGCGGCTGCCCGCCTCCGGGAGGTCTTCGCAGCCCCGGAACCTCTCATGGTGGGGGCAGACGCCGCCGGGGATCGGCTGTTGACGCTGCCGGTGCTGTTCCACCTCCTCTGGACCCAGGATCTGACCTCCGAGGCGATGACGGTCGAGTTGCTGGGTCCGGACACGATCGTCCACTTGGCCAACGGAGTTGGCCGGTGACCGGGACCTCGACACCGATGCCGACTCCGACGCCGTCGACAAGCCCGGTGCCATCGGCCGTCCGCGCTCAGCCCTGCACACCGCCATCCAGCGTCCCGCCTGCCGCCGTTGCACTCACGCCGCAGGCATCACCATGACCGTGACCTGCTGGACCACTCATGACCGCAACGTCTGTCTCCGCCACCGCCTCTGGATCGGCAATGGCATCGCCAACACCGACGAGCAAGTCGACATCAGCAGGCTCCCCGACACGCTACGAGCCCAGAGACACCACCGAAATCTGGTGGCCCGCCACGGCCGCCGCTGGGTTCGCAACGCCTATCCGGATGCGCGAAAGATGTACTTCGCCTGGCTGCAGCAGTCCGCTGACCCGTTCGATCTGCTCGACATTGCACGCGGCATCCTCACTGACGGCGGGAAACACCCCTCCCTCGAGCTGACGCTCACGATGGTCTTCCACCCTCAAGTCGTGCCGCTCGCCGGACTTCTCGCCGGCCGGGAGTGGGAACGACGCGCTGTCGCCACCGGCCATGTCACCTGGCTCATCGAGCAGATCACTGTCCGCAACATCCTGCTCGGCTACGTCCCCAAGGACCGCAAGGACCCCCTGATCCAATGGGTCGAGCAGCATTTCTCCACCCACAAGTTCGTCGCCTTCCACCGAAGCCCGAGGATCTACGACGCGTTCTTCCCTCGCGAAACGATCCCGCCACCGCGTCGGCCCGATGAAGCCGACGCGGAAACACGGTGGAGCCCTTTCCACCACTACTACCGCTGCTGAGCCTGAGTACAGCCGGGTCGTGAGGTGGCCCAGATGGGGGATCACACGGCGAGAGCGCCGCCGACGAAGGTACGTTCTGGCGGTGACGCCACGAGTTCGACCATGGTGCCGGCGCGGAGGTCATCGCCGACGACGCGCGTGATCGCGTCGGTGAGCCCGGTGCCGAGGCGCGCGGTGATCTGGGCAGCGTCGGGACGGTCGAAGACGCCAGCACGGACGCCCAAGATCACCGAGGCATTTGTGTCCACGGCCTTGCCACCCTGCGCGAAACGGCCTGCGGGGACTCCGGCCAGACGGACGCTTACGAGGTCGCGGGCCCATTCGCCATAGACGTCGACGACAGCGTCGGTCAGTGCGGCGACGAGCATGGGTTCGTTCCCGGTCAGCCTGCTCTCTGGAAGGTGGACGGTCAGATGCGGCATAGTGGACCTCGTTCCCTTTGAATACAAAGTCTTTGCTTTTAAAGGTATCTGGAAGAGGTCGCCGATGTCCACGGAATCGGACGGTCCAGCCGTCAACGAGGCCGTCCGCACCCTGCTGTTGCTCATGCCACGGCTCGTGGGCCGCGCCAAGCGCCTGCCCATACCTCCGGCACTCCAGGGTCTGGACCTGGCACCGCGACACCTCGCACTCCTGGCCCACCTGGAGTACGACGGCCCCACCAGCATCAACGAGCTAGCCGCTCGGCTGGAGGTGGCCCCGACGACTGTCAGCCTCATGGTCAGCGAGCTGTCACGGCCAGGCGTCCTGCAACGCACTGCCGATCCCGCCGATCGCCGCCGCCGCATCATCGCCATCGCCCCCGCCTACGCCGCACCGATCGGAGAATGGCTTTCTGGCAGCGCCTCTGCCTGGGAACGTGTCATGCGAGGTCTCGACCCCGCGGAACGCGCCACAGTCATCACTGCCCTGCACGCCTACGAGGCCGCCTTGGAGCAGGCGGGCGACCAGCATGGGAACGCGCAACTGCGTTAGCGCGCCGAGATTTGTCTCAACGAACCCAGTCCCCGCGTCTCACCTAATCCAGTCCACGCAGGTCAGCTCAGGGATGGACGACGAACTTCGTTGAGACAGGACAGCCGAGGCCGCGCCGTCTAGGGTGCGGACATGACATCGCGCAGCCCCGCACCAGGTACCCCGGACCCCTACCTCCGTGAACTGTTCTCGCTGGACGGGCGGGTCGCCGTGGTCACCGGCGGCAGTTCCGGCATCGGCCGGGCCATCGCCGTGGCTCTCGCGCGGGCGGGGGCGAGCGTCGTGATCGTGGCGCGCAGGGAGGCGGAACTCACCGCCACCGTCGACGAGCTGACGGCGGAGGGCTGCCGGGCGGCCTGGGTGAGCGCCGACCTCGGCACCCGCGACGGCGTGCGCACCGCGGCGGAACAGGCGGCCGAGGCGTTCGGCGAGCCCGACATCCTCGTCAACAGCGCCGGCATCAATCTGCGGCCGCCGATGGGCGAGCTGGGCGAGGAGGTCTGGGACGCCACGATGGCGGTGAACCTGGAGGCGCCCTACCTGCTGGGCCTGCGGTTCGGGCCCGGCATGGCCGAGCGGGGCTTCGGCCGGATCATCCACATCAGCTCCCAGCAGGCGCACCGGGCCTTCGTCCAGAGCGGCGCGTACGGCGTCTCCAAGGGGGCGCTGGAATCGCTGGCCCGCTCCCAGGCGGAGGCGTGGTCGCCGCACGGCGTCACCTGCAACACGCTGGTCCCCGGCTTCGTCCTGACCCCGCTGAACACCCGGTTGCAGTCGGACCCGGAGAAGGTGGCCGCGCTGGCCGCGCGCACCATGATCGGCCGCAACGGGCTGGCCGAGGACTTCGCCGGAGCCGCCGTCTTCCTGGCGGGCCGTTCCTCCGCCTATGTCACCGGGCAGGCGATCTTCGTCGACGGCGGGTTCTCCGTCCACTGAGCCGGGCCCGGCCCAGTGGACGTCTGGTGGGCCGGGCCCGGCACCGTCCGGCCCAGGCGCCGTCCGGTGAGCCCCGGCCGTGCGCGCTACGCCGCCTGCGGCACGAAGTCGACGATCTCGGCCCCGCCGGGCTGGACCACGCCGTAGGTGTTCTCCGGGACCTTGTTCCAGGCGCCGGGAAGGTCGCCCAGGGGCTCGGAGACGATCAGACGGGTCTCGTCGGAGACACCGCGCAGGAAGGCCATGTCGGGATGGAGCGACCGGAGCGTCTCCACGCGGGTGCTGTAGAACAGCGAGCGTGAGGCACCCTGGCTGGAGTAGCGGAAGGCCCACAGCCGCACTCCGTCGGTCACGGCGACCGTCATCTGGAGCGGGAACTCCACTCCGTGTGCGTGCCCGGTGCGTTCCACCATGCCCGCCATACGGGCGACGGCGCCGGGCGGATCCTCCTCCAGACCGAAGGTCAGCGCCAGGAAGAACATCATCTCGGAGTCCGTCGATCCCTCGATGTCGGGGTAGAGCTGAGGGTCGACGGCGAGGGCGAGGTCCCGGCGCATCCGGTGGAAGTCGGCGATCGCGCCGTTGTGCATCCACATCCACCGGCCGTGCCGGAAGGGATGGGAGTTGGTCTGCTGCACCGCCGTGCCGGTCGAGGCCCTGATGTGGGCGAAGAACAGCGGTGAGCGCACATGTCCGGCGATCTCCCGCAGATTGCGGTTGCTCCAGGCCGGGCCGATGTCGCGGACGACGGCGGGGCTCCCGTCGTCCGCGTCGGGTCCGTACCAGCCGACGCCGAAGCCGTCGCCGTTCGTCGTCTCGACACCCATCTTGGAGTGCAGGCTCTGGTCGATCAGCGAATGCGCCGGCCGGTAGAGGATCGTTTCGAGCAGGACAGGGGTGCCCGAGTAGGCGAGCCAACGGCACATGGTGTACGCCTTTCTGTAGGTGCTGAAGGTGCCGGACGGGCCCCCCGCGCGGTCACTCCTCGGACCGGTCCGGCTTCACCACGCACAGCGCCCAGATGACGAACCCGGAGAAGGCGATCATCACCACGGACCACACCGGGTAGTACGGCAGGGAGAGGAAGTTGGCGATGACGATCAGCCCGGCGATGGCCACGCCCGCGACCCGCGCCCACATCGCCGACTGGAACAGTCCCAGGCTGACGATCACGGCGACCGCGCCCAGGGCGAGGTGGACCCAGCCCCAGCCGGTGAGGTCGAACGCGAAGACGTAGTTACGGGTCGTGAGGAAGACGTCGTCCTCCGCGATCCCCATGATCCCCCGGAAGATGTCGAGCAGTCCGGCGATCATGAGCGTGACGGCGGCGAAGGCCATCAGGCCCTCGGCCCAGTTCTGTCTGGCCGTGTGCCGCCCGGCCGACGCCGCGTGAGTGGGGTGTGCCGCTGTCATCCCGATGCCTCGATTCCGTTTCGTCCGGCCTGGCTTCGTTCGGACGGATCAGCGGCGGGAGCCGCTGAGGACCAGTTGCTTCGCCCGGTCGAACTCCTCGTCCGTGATGTCGCCGCGGGCCCGGATCTCGGAGAGCCGGGCGAGTTCGTCCACGCTGCTGCTGGGAGCGCCGGTGCCCTTGGCGGTCTCGCGGATGTAGCTGTCGAAGGCCTGCTGCTGGTCCCGCGCCTGCTTGATCTCGCGGTGTCCCATGTTCTTGCCGCGCGCGACCACGTAGACGAAGACGCCCAGGAAGGGCAGGACGATACAGAACACCAGCCAGCCGGCCTTGGCCCAGCCACTGAGCTCGTCGTCGCGGAAGATGTCCACCACGATCCGGAACAGCAGGACGAACCACATGATCCACAGGAAGAACACCAGCATCGTCCAGAAGGCGCTCAGCAGCGGATAGTCGTATGCGAGGTACGTGTCCCCACTCATGTCTCTTCTCCGTTCCGGGCCGGGGCCCGACATGGCGTTGTGTGCCGTTCTCAGCGTGCGCGAGGCGCGGTCGCGGCGGCTCACCCGGGACGGGTGAGAGCGCCGGCCTTCTCAGACCGGCCCGTCGGCGGCCCTCGGCCCGGCCGCCTGGCGCGCCCTGCGCAGCGCGGCGCGCCAGGCGAGGGCGACCGCCGCCTCGACCAGGCCCAGCAGGACCAGCCACAGGCCGAGCAGCCGGGTGAGCGCCCGGGCCGACTCGGTGGGCAGCGCGAGGACGACGATCCCCGCGACGACGGCGAACACGGCGGCGCCGAGGACGACGCCCCGATGGGGCAGGTCCTTGGTGGCCAGCGCCGTGTAGAGGGTGAGGATGCCGGAGACCAGCCACAGGACGCCGACGATCAGCGAGAGCGTCGCGATGGTCTGGAGCGGGTTGCGCAGGCACAGCACACCGGCGACGACGTACAGCACCGCCAGGAGGAGCCCGGTGAGGCGTTCGCCGTGGTCGTCCCTGGCGAAGGCCGCGACGAACCGGAACGCTCCGGTCACCAGCAGGTACAGGCCGATGAGGACCGCGAGGACGTGCAGGGTCTCGTCCGGCCAGACCAGGATCAGGATGCCCGGCACGAGGGTGGCGACGGCCGAACCGAGGATCCACGTCCAGGAACGCCCGAGTACGGCCAGTGCCTCGGCGGGATCGGCGCCCACAGGACCGGCGGCCGCCCCGCCGGACGGCCGGCCGGGTGCCCCGGACGGCTCCTCCCGTCGGGGGTTGGGGGCGGGACCAGGCGAAACGCTCATGACTCCTCCTCGCGCCGGGCCGAGGCGACAGGCCCGCGACTCGTCACTCGGGCAGTTGGCGCATCTCCAGGACCCGCAACCCCAGGGACTGACAGCGGGCCAGCAGTCCGTACAGGTGCGCCTCGTCGACGACGTACCCGAACAGGACCGTCTGACCGGACATCACCACATGGTCCAGCTCAGGAAAAGCCCTGGTCAGCACCTCCGAGAGGTGTCCGTCGACGCGGATCTCGTAGCGCATGAGCTGCTCTCCCCGGGATGGCCTGGGACTGGCGGACTGCGCACCCACCCTGTGATGGTCCGTCCTCCCGGGGTTCCCGGCCTCACCCGTCACGGGCGATAGCCGAAGGCGGCCTCGACGTCACAGCAGCTTCAGTTCGCGGGCGCGGCGCACCGCGTCGTTGCGCCGGTTGACCCCAAGCTTGCGGTAGGCGCTCTTGAGGTGGGTCTTGACCGTGTTCACGGAGACGAACAGATCGGCGGCTATCTCCTCCGTCGACATCGTCAGGGCGAGCCTGCGCAGTACGTCGCGTTCGCGGCCGCTGAGCTCCTCCACGACCGGGATCTGCGGGGCGCCGGACGTCCCCGGCGCGCCGTGGGTGGGCCGGTCCGCCGCCGTCGCCCGCGGTGACACCGCGTCCAGCACCGGGCGGATCCATGGACCGGCCTCCAGGAAGGGGCGCCGCAGACCGTCGCGCCGCGCCTCCCGCAGGGCTTGCGCGACCAGTCTGCGGGCGGTGGCCGCGTCTCCCACCACGTCCGCGACCTGCGCCCTCACCAGCGTGGCCCGGACCGTCACGGCGGGGCCCGCGCGGCCTTCGGAGCGCACGCGGTCGAGCAGGTCCATCGCCGCCTCGGGTCTGCCCATCGCGAGCTGGGCCCGCGCGGCCCCCACCGCACAGGCCGGCTGCTCGTCCGACACCGCCCGCAGCAGTTCGGCCGCCGTCTGCGGCCGGCCTTCGGCCAGATGTACGGCGGCGGCCACCAGCGCCGTCTGGCCCGCTGCCCAGGGGGAGACCACGGCGGCCGGCACGGCCCGCTCCGCCGTTTCGAGGGCGGCACGTCTGTCCCCGCGGGCCAGATCCAGACGGGCCTTCGCGATCGCCCGGCACGCCTCCATCACGGGGTCACGCAGCGCCGGGTGCGACTCGGCCGCCTCGTCGAGGAGTTCCCTCGCCCGGCGCAGATCGTCGCGGTCCACGGCGACCGCCGCCAGCACCAGCCGTCCCGTGCCGGAACCGGTCGGCTGGGGCAGCCCGGACCGCTCCGTCTCCGTCACGGCCTCGCGGGCCGTGCGCTCCGCCCGGCCGACCCAGCCGTTCAGGTAGTCGATCAGGGCCAGCCGGCCGAGCGAGTCCTCGCGGGCGAGCACCGTCGAAGCACCGGCCGCCGTCCCCGCGACCCTCGACAGGGCGGTGCACGCGTCCTCGAACCGCCCGGCCCACAGACGCGCCGAGCCGAGATGGGTCAGCAGCAGCGCGCTGAGCTCGGGATGCCTCTCCAGCAGATCGGCCGGGGCGCGGTCGATCAGAGCCTCGGCCGCCGACGCGGCCCGCTCGGCCCGGCCCGGGGCACCGGTCAGCCGGGCGGCCAGCGCCTCGAGCAGGGCGCAGCTCAACCGGGCCGCCACGAGCCGGGGCGGCTCACCGTCCGCATTCCACCCGGCCGTCAGGGCCAGTTCCGCCACATCGCCGGACTCGTCCGGCAGGCCCAGTGCTGCCGTCAGGCTCCGCTCCGCCCGGCGCAGATGCGTCAGGCCCTGGTCGAGATCGCGGCGGGACAGTTCCCGGGCGGCGCGGACCAGGTCCGTCGCGGGGCTCGCGGCCTCCGGCCCCATGCGGGAGAACAGCTCGGAGAGTTCGTCGGAGCGCCAGCCGGTGAAAAGCCACCCGATGGCGAGGTCGTCGATGAGGGCGCCGGCGGTGAACTCCCAGTCCCCTGCGGCAGCGCCCTGGTCCAGCGTCTCCGTGAGGGATCCCGAGCTGCGCAGCCAATGGGCGGCCTGCCGGTGCAGTGCGGGCTCCAGGTCGGGCGAGCGCACCCGCAGGTGGGCCCGGAGGATTTCCCCGAACAGCGGGTGAAGGCGGTACCAGTCCTGTCCGAGAGGCTCGACGAACGCGTTCTCACGGCACAGGACGGCCAGGATGGGTCCGGCGTCGGTGCGCTCCGTCAACGCGTTCACCAGCTCGGGACAGAACCGGTCGAGGACGCTGACCCGCAGCAGGAGGTCCTGCGTGGCGGGCGGCTGGCGTCTGAGCACCTCCGCGAGCAGGAAGTCGGCGACGGTGCTGCGGTCGGCCTCGAACTCCTTCAGATACGTTTCCGGCTCCGGGTCCTCCTGAGCGGCGAGGGCACACAGGCGCAGGCCGGCCGCCCAGCCCCGGGTGCGGTCGACGAGACCCTCCGTCGCGTGCGCCGGCAGCCGCAGCCCGTGCAGCCCCAGCAGCTCGGCGGCCTCCTCGGAGGTGAAGGCCAGCTCCGCGCCCCGGATCTCCGTCAGTTCACCGGCCGCCCGGTACCGGTGCAGGGGCAGCAGCGGCTCGGTACGGGTGACGAGGATCAGGCGCAGTCCGTCGCCGGAGTGGCGCAGGACGAACTCCAGCTGCTCCGCGATCTCCGGGTCCACCACCTGGTCGAACTCGTCGAGCACCACGATCACGGGCCGGTCCCGGACGCTCAGCTCGGCGGCGAGCCGCGCCAGCAGCGCGGGCGTCACACTGCTCGCGTCGACGGGACAGCCGATGTCGGCGGGCAGGGAGTGCCCGCCGACCCGCAGGGCTTGGAGCAGGTAGGCCCAGAGCATGCCGGGGCCCTGTCCCGCCGCGTCCGTGGTGAGCCAGGCGACGGGCCGGGCGCGTTCCGCGGCCCAGTCGGCGACCAGCAGCGTCTTGCCGGCGCCCGCAGGACCGTTGACCATGGTCAACGGCGTCCGCAGAGCCTGGTCGAGATGTCTGACCAGCCGCTCCCGCCGCAGGAACGTCACCGGCCGGGCCGGTACGACGAACCGCGTGCGCAGAAAGGGGTCCCCTCGAGGATCGGCGTACGACGCCGCCGGATCGGTACCGCTGTCCTCTTGGCCAGCCATGGCGCTCACCGCCCCTGCCAGTCAGGTCCTGGGTAGCGCTCTCCCCCACAGCATCCCAGGGTTCCGCCCGGGGCGCCCTGCGGGCACCCGGCACCTGGCGGGCGACGGCTCGGGGGCCGGCGGGGCGGGACCCAGCAGGGTGGGCGCGCGGGGGCACGGGGTCCGACGGGGCGGGGGCACCGGGGTGGCGATAGATGTTCAGCGGGGCCGAGAGCGGGGCGGGCGAGAGGAACGAGGGGTCCGGCGGGGCGTCCGTACACCGGGCCAGGCCCTGTCGAAGGGACCTGCGGAGCGCGCCCGGGCGGAGCGACCCAGCCGGGCGGGCACGGACCGCTGGCCCGGCGGGCCGGGATGCAGGGCCGCACGGGGGGCGCCGGGGCGCGGTACGCACAGGGCTCGCGGACGCCGGGCCCTGTCGAAGGGACCTGCGGAGCGCGCCCGGGCGGGGCGACCCAACCGGGCGGGCACGGACCGCTGCCCCGGCGGGCCGGGATGCAGGGCCCCACGGGGGGGGCGCCGGGGCGCGGTACGCACAGGGCTCGCGGACGCCGGGCCCTGTCGAAGGGACCTGCGGAGCGCGCCCGGGCGGGGCGACCCAACCGGGCGGGCACGGACCGCTGCCCCGGCGGGCCGGGATGCAGGGCCCCACGGGGGGGGCGCCGGGGCGCGGTACGCACAGGGCTCGCGGACGCCGGGCCGGGGCGGGCCGTGAGCGGGAGTACGTGCGGGGGCGGTCCCGGCGGGGCGGGGCGGACCGGGCCTGAAAGGGCCGGAGGGCCGGCCCGGGGCGGATCTGGGCAAGGCCGGGCAGCGCGCCCTGTCGGGCGCCCCGCGGCCGACGGCCCGCGCCGGACCGCCCGCCCGCGCTCACCGCAGGGCCCGTCCGAACCGGGCCAGGACTCGTGGATTGGCCTTGGCCGTTGCTTCCGCGCAGCGCATACGGTCACCGGCATGCGGATTCGAATCGTCGACGCCTTCACCGACCGCCCCTTCGCCGGGAATCCGGCGGGGGTCCTGCTCCTGGACGGCCAGGACGCCTTCCCGGACGACAACCGGCTCCAGCAGGTGGCGCTGGAGGTCAACCACGCCGAGACGGCGTTCGCCCACCCTCTCCCGGGGGGCGGCGAGGCGGACTGGGCCCTGCGCTGGTTCACGCCCGCCACCGAGGTCGACCTGTGCGGCCACGCCACGCTCGCCACGGCCCACGTCCTGCACACCACGGGAGCGCATCGGGGCCCGGTGCGGTTCGCCACCCGCAGCGGTGTCCTCACCGCGACGCCCGCCGACGACGGCTCGATCACCCTGGACTTCCCGACCGCCCCGCTGACCAGGGTCGAGATTCCGCAAGGGGTCGGCGCGGCCCTGGGCGCCGAGCCGCTCACCTGCTTCGACACCGGCCCGCACATCGGCGACCTGCTGGTCGAGCTGGCCGACGAGAAGACCGTCCGCGCCCTGCGGCCGGACCACAGGGCCCTGGCCGTCCACTCCCGCCGCGGCATCATCGCCACCGCCCGCGCCGAAGACCCGCGCCGGGGACACGACTTCGTCTCCCGCTGCTTCTTCCCCAACGTCGGCATCGACGAGGACCCGGTCACGGGCAGCGCGCACACCGCCCTGGCGCCCTACTGGTCCGAGCGGCTCGGCCGCACCACCCTGACCGGCCTCCAGGCCTCCCCCCGGTCCGGCCTCGTCCGTACCCGACTGCGGGGCGAGCGGACCCTGTTGACCGGCCACGCCGTCACCGTGATCGAGGGTGAACTGCTCGGCTAGAGCCGGTCGGAGAGAACGTCGGAGGGAACGGGTGGCTCACGCCGTCGGCAGCCACCCCACCTTGCCCGCCAGCAGCGCGTAGCCCACGAAGGCGCCGATGTCGAGGAGGGAGTGCGCCACCACGAGGGGGCCCACCCGGCCCCAGCGCCGGTAGAGGTAGACGAACACCACGCCCATCACCATGTTGCCGATGAAGCCGCCGATGCCCTGGTAGAGGTGGTACGAGCCGCGGAGCACGGAACTTGCGACGAGGGCGGTGCCCGGCGTCCAGCCCAACTGGCCCAGTCTGCGCAGCAGATAGCCGACGACGATGACCTCTTCGAGGATCGCGTTCTGCAGGGCGGACATGATCAGCACCGGGTACTTCCACCACACGTCCGGCAGCGCCTCCGGCACCACCGTGAGGTTGAAGCCGAGACCCCGTGCCGCCAGGTAGAACGCGATGCCGGTGCTGCCGATCACCGCCGCGACCGCCGCACCCCGCCCGAGGTCGGGCCAGGGCCGGGTGCGGTCGAAGCCCAGCGTCCGCAGCCCCTGCCCCTCGCGCAGCAGGAAGTGCGCGACCAGGGCCACCGGGACGAGCGCCGTGGCGATCCCGAACAGCTGCCAGGCGAGATCGAGCCACGGACGGCCGGGCGCGGCGGAGGCGTTGAGGGTCGCCGCCTGGTCCTTGAGACCACCCGGCTTGGTGACCGATCCGACAAAACTGATCAGCGCGGACACCCCGCTCGCACCGAGCGAAACCCCCAGGACGAGGAGCGTCTCGTCACGGAAGATCCGTCGCGAGAGCTGTTCCCGCGGAAAGGGATCAGCCACCGGCCCTGTCTCCACCTGCCACACCTGCCTTCAGTCGCGTAGACCCCCGCGGCATCCCCACCACCGCCTCGTCAGGGTCCCGAAACACCTGACGGGGATCGTGCGCGACAGGCCGTCGGGGGACGGGCGCCGTACGGGGCGCACCTCCCGTTCGCAGGCCGTGCGGCTGAGCTGCGCCACGGGGCCCGGCGGGCAGGTGCACCACGTCATGGGACGTCACAGCTTGCCCGATCGGTACGGGGCGGGCGGCAGCGGCCCCCGTCCCGGGGACGCCGCCGTGCCGCGGCCCTCGGCGGCCGCCTCGACACACACGGCCGGGGCGAAGGCTGCCGCCTCCGCCGGACCGGCCCCACCGACGAACCGGCGAAAGCCCTCGGCGAACCGGCGAAGGCCTTCGGCGAACCACCGGGGGCTGCCGGCGAGCCGCCGCCGAAAGCCCTCGGACCTCACCCCAGAGGCACAGCCTCGGGCAACCCCACGGGCCACGTGTGCACCGGCTCCCCGAGATGCATCAGTTCCGCATAGCGCCGCGTGGTCGCCGCCAGCGCCGCGTCCCGCGACAACCCGGCCTCCAGGCCCCGGTGGAACGTCTCCACCTGCCAGCTCGCCCCGTTGGTCCGGCGGCGGCACCGCTCCTCGATGACCCCCAGGTACAGATCGCGGTCGGCCGGTTCCACCCCCCACCCGTCGAGCCCGGCCTCGGCCAGCGGCAGCAGCTCGTCCCGTACGAGACTCACCGCGTCCACCTCGACCACGCCGCCCAGCCGCCCGCGCCGCGGCCACTGGAGCCGCGCGTCGATCCCGTACCGGCAGGCCGCGTCGAAGTTGGCGGCGGCCGCCTCGAACGGCAGCCGGGACCACACCGGCCGGGACTCCTCCGCCAGGGCCCGGACGACGCCGTAGTAGAAGGCCGCGTTGGCCACCACGTCGATCACGGTCGGCCCGGCGGGCAGGACACGGTTCTCCACCCGCAGGTGCGGGACACCGTCGGCGATGCCGTAGACGGGCCGGTTCCAGCGGTAGACCGTACCGTTGTGCAGGACGAGCTCGGCGAGCGAGGGCACCCCGCCCGCTTCCAGGACCTCCAGCGGGTCCTCGTCGTCGCAGAGGGGCAGCAGCGGCGGGAAGAAGCGCAGGTTCTCCTCGAACAGTTCGTACGCCGAACCGATCCACCGCTCGCCGAACCACGTCCGCGGCCGAACGCCCTGCGCCTGGAGTTCCGGCGGCCGGGTGTCGGTGGCCTGCTGGAACAGCGGGGGCCGCGACTCCCGCCACAGCTCGTGGCCGAACAGGAAGGGCGAGTTGGCGCCGACGGCGATCTGCGCGGCGGTGACCGCCTGCGCGGCGTTCCACACCGCGGGGAAGCGGTCCGGCGTGACCTGGAGGTGCAGTTGCACGGAGGTGCAGGCCGCCTCGGGCACGATCGACTTCGAGGTGCACGACAGCCGCTCGACCCCTTCGATCTCGAGGGCGAAGTCCTCTCCGCGGGCGGCCACGATCTGGTCGTTGAGGAGGGTGTAGCGGTCGGCCTCGGAGAGGTTGGACGAAACAAGGTCGTCACGGTCCAGTGTCGGCAGAATACCGATCATCACGATGCCGGCGTCGACCTCGCTGGCCTTTCGGTGGGCATATGCCAGTGACGTACGGAGTTCTTCTGCCAGTCGGTCGAAAACCCGGCCCCCCAATCGGTGTGGAGCTATGTTGACTTCCAGATTGAACATGGCGAGTTCTGTTTGGAAATCATGGCTGGCGATCCTCTCCAGCACTTGCCCATTCAGCATTCTCGGCTGGCCGTCTGCACCCGCGAGATTCAGTTCGATCTCGAGCCCCATGAGGTTCTTGGGGCGGTCGAAGCGCTTCTGGGCCAGGAGCCGCTCGAGCCCCGTCAGACACCGCCGCAGCTTCTGCCGGTAGTGCTGCCGATCGGACAGGTCGAACGCGCCTGCCACGACCTTTTCACCCATTGAAGCGTCCCTCCTGGCGTGGGCGGGCCGATGAGCCGGCCGCCTGATGATCCGGTCAGGTGGGATGATGCCCAGCCGTGCCGATCGATAACGTCCCCCGTGCGACCCCGCACCCGCTACGCTGACCAAAAGACAGACAGCGGTGACCCCTGGCACATTCATCCGGCATGTGGACGAGCGCCCTTTCGTCGAATGAGGAACTCGTGAAAAATGCCGACGGAAATTAGCCGACCGCTGCACGCGCATAAGTCGAGGTCATCGCCTTGCCGCCCGCTCAGAACCGGGATGATTCGCCCCTGTCGTCGGCCGGATGAACCCTTGCCGGTTATCCCGGGATCGACTAGACGAAACACAGTCTGAACACATGTCGTATAAACTCCGCGGACAAGGCAGAGAAGGTTGGCGCCCACGGTCGAAGGAGCCTGCCGTCGCGAGGACGGCGGGCCGCTCGCGCACCCCCGCAACCCCAGACTCCGGCCCCCGCCTCTCCGACCTGTCGAGAGTTGGCTGACAGTGCCGTCCGCCCATGCCCTCGCGCCACCGTGCCTGTCGAACGAGAGGCGACCCACCATGCCTTTGCATGTCCCCCCGGCTCCCGCGCCCGCACTGCGCTCCGTCCTCATGGCACTCGGTTCCCCCACCGCGGTCCGCGAGGCTCGTACTCCCTCCCTGTGCACCGCTCAGGGCGACGTCACCCCCGATCTCCCGCTGCCCCTGCACGTCCTGGACCGGATCAGCCCCGAAGGCGTGGCGGCGACCCGGCTGGCCGGCTGGCGCTTCCTGATCCGCTGCGGCGACCGCGCCGTGGCCGCCGCCGACACCCGGCTCACGGCGGACGGCTGGGCGTTCTCGCACTTCTTCGAAGGCCCCTACATCGCCTCGACCGAGCGCGCCCTGCGTCAGGCCGAGTCGACCGCCCAGCCGTTCCAGGCGCGGCTGCTGTCGGTGCCCGGGCTCTACATGCTCACCCTCTGGCTGCACAGCGACACGGCCTCGGACGGCACCACGGGCCGCCCCGCCCCGACCGACCTCCTGGTACCGCTGGCCCCCGCACCGCCCGGAATCGCCGCACACCGCGCTCACCGGGTCGCCGAGTTGCTTCCCCTGCTCACCCTCCGGGTGACACCGTCGGCGCCACCCCTGCTCGGTTCACCGGCCTGACCCCGCGACCGCCGAGGCTTGTCGGCCCCGCACTCCGTACCCCGCCACCGTGGCCCCGGTGGCGGGGTACGGTGCGGTCCGGCGGCCCCGATCGGCCTCGGTCCCGGCCGGACTAGCCCCATCCGGCCACCGGGAACCACCCGAAGTGACAGTGCGGTTGAGATGAACCGCCCGCGTGGGTGATGCGTCATGAACCTGTGAGAAGCGGTGCCGCGAAATCCCTGCGGATCGACCTCCGTGGGGCAACACTGGGTTCCGACGGACTTATCACAACGGGGGGCGGCCATGAACGACGTTTCACGCCGCGGAACAGACACCACATCCACCTCACACCTCACGCCAGAGCGGAAGTTCCCATCCATGTGCCAGCACCAGCCACCGTGTCCCACAGCGACGTCAGCCGACCGGGAGTCCGCGCGCCTCATGGCGCACCACCCGGAGCAGGGCTGGAGCCTGCTGTGCAACGGCGTCCTGCTCTTCGAGGACACCGGTGAGCTCCTGCCGGACGGCCAGGTCATCGCCCCGCACCGGGTCGTCACCGCCGCCTGAGCACCGGCCGGACGGCGCGGGACCGCCGTCCGCAGACATGAGGGGCCGGCCGCGGCCACCACCGCGAACCGGCCCCGACGCACGTCCGGGGCCGCTCACTCCCCGTAGCCGCCCGGTCTCGGCGTGATGCGCCTGCGGTGCGCACCGCCGCCACGCGGTCCTAGCCGAGCGCCTCCCGGATCGCCTGGTACGCCGGCTTCGGCGCGATCTGCTCGTCCCAGGGCAGGGCCGCGCCCTGACCGGGGAAGAACGCGGGGATCCACGAGTACTTGTCGGTGTAGTCCCAGACGGTGATGCCCACGCACCGCCGCACCGAGAGACACGCCTTGGTCATGTCCCGGTACCAGTCGGCCTGTCGGGCCAGTTTCTCCTCCGTCGCGGGCAGCAGCATCCGTACGTCGACCTCGGTGAGCGCGGTGTCCAGACCGAGCCGGGAGAAGCGGCGGAGGTTGTCCTCGAGGGTCGTCGGATAGCCGTACTGGAGCGCCAGGTGCGCCTGGAGACCGATGCCGTCCAGCGGGACGTGTCGGGCCTTCAGCTCCTTGGCCAGGGCGTGGTAGGCGTCGCTCTTCGGGCCGACGGCCTCGATGTTGTAGTCGTTGAGGTAGAGCTTCGCCTTCGGGTCGGCCTGATGGGCCCACCGCAGGGAGTCGGCGATGTAACCGGGGCCGAGCGTCTTGTAGAAGACCGTCTCGCGATAGGTCCCGTCCTCGTTGAACGCCTCGTTGACGACGTCCCACGAGTAGACCTTGCCCCGGTAGTGGCGCACCTCGGTCTGGATGTGCTTCTTCAGGACGGCCCTCAGCTCGTCGGCCGTCCACTGTCTGTCGGTCAGCCAGCCGGGCAGCTGGCTGTGCCAGACGAGGGTGTGGGCGCGCACCTTCTGGTGGTGGGCGCGCGCGAGACCGACGATCTCGTCGCCGGCCGTCCAGTCGAAGACGCCCTGCTGCGGCTCGGTGGCATACCACTTCATCCCGTTGCCCGGCGTGATCATGTCGAACTCGTCGCCCAGGATCCTGGTGTAGGCGGTGTCGGTGAGTTCGGGGTTGTCGGTGGCGCTGCCGAAGTAGCGGCCGTGGCGCTGGGCGAGATCGGCGAGGGTCGTACGCGGCTTTCCGTGCGCCGGGCCCTCGTGCGCCCGGGCTCCGGGTCCGCCGGCGACTCCGGCCGCGACGAGGAGGGCTGCGAGGGCTCCGGCGAGTCCGAGCCGGGTGCGAGCGATGCTTGGCATGGTGCGACTCCTCACGGTCGGGGTGAGCCGTACGGTTCCGCGGGCGCGCGTCATCCCTTCGTGGCGCCGGCGGTGAGACCGCCGACGAGCTGACGCTCGGCGACGGCGTAGAAGGCCAGGGCGGGCACCATGGCGAGGACGAGATAGGCGAAGACGCGCGCGTACTCCGCCGAGTACTGGCCCTGGAACTGCTGGACGCCGATCGGGATGGTCCACCAGGTGGGTTCGTTGAACACCAGCAGCGGCAGGAGGAAGTTGTTCCAGCTGCCGACCACGGCGAGCACCGACACCGTGCCGAGGGCGGGCCTGGCCATGGGCAGCAGGACCCGCCAGAAGAAGCCGAGAGGTCCGCAGCCGTCGAGGGTGGCCGCCTCCTCGAGCTCGGCGGGGATCTCCCGGAAGAACCCGCGCAGGACGACGATGGTCATCGGCAGCCCGAACGCGGCCTGCGGAAGGATCACGCCGAGCGGGTTGTCGAGCAGGCCCGTGGAGCGCAGCAGCAGGAACAGCGGCAGCGCGGCCACCGCGAAGGGGAACATCAGCCCCATCGTGAACAGGGTGAACAGCATCTCCCGGCCGCGGAACGCGAACCGGGCGAAGGAGAACGCGGCGAGCGCGGACACCGCGACGACCAGCACGGTCGTACCGGCCGCGATGATCGTGCTGCTGCCGACGAGCTGCCAGAACGAACCGGAACCGAGGATGTCCGCGTAGTTGGAGGTGATCCACGGGTCGGGCAGCCCGATGGGGTTGCGGGAGAGCTGGTCGGTGGACTTGAAGCCGGACAGCACGGCGTAGACCAGCGGTACGGCCATGGCCGCGCCGACGAGCCCGAGGACGAGGTGCAGCGGCAGGGTCCGGCCGGTCCTGCGCGCCTTCGGGCCGGTCCCGCGCGCCGCTCGGCCCGCCTTGACGACGCTCACGAGCCGCCTCCTCGCATGGTCGTGGTGGCGCCCTGGAGGTCCCGGCGGAGCACGAACCGCTGGTAGGCGAGGGCGAAGACGAGACTGATGCCGAACATCGCGACGCTGATCGCGCTGGCGTACCCGACCTGGTAGCGCTTGAAGCCGTACTGGAACATCGTCACGGCCATGGTCTCGGAGTGGTGGTCGGGGCCACCCGCGGTGACCACCCACACCAGGTCGAAGAGCTGGATCGAGCCGATGACCGACAGGAAGACGCTGATCCGCAGGGTCGGCGCGAGGAGCGGCAGGGTGACGTTGCGAAAGCGCTGCCAGGGACCCGCTCCGTCGATCAGGGCGGCCTCCGTCAACTCGGCCGGGATCGACTGGAGTCCGGCCAGGTAGAGCATCATGTGGAAGCCGAAGTACTTCCACGTCATGACCAGGAAGAGGGTGGCCATGACGGTGGAGGGGTCGGCGAACCACTGCCCGCCCACCCCGTCCAGGCCTATCGCGCCGAGCACGTGGTCGGCGAGGCCGGCGTCCGGGGCGAAGATCATGCTGAACAGCACGCCGGTGATCGCCTCGGAGAGGATGTACGGCGCGAAGAACAGCATCCGGTACACGGCCCGGCCGCGGATCTTCTGGTTGAGCGCGACCGCGAGGGCGAGTGCGAAGGGCAGTTGCAGGAGGAGCGAGAGGCCGACCAGGAGCAGGCAACGCCACAGATCGCCCAGGAACACCGGGTCCTGGAGGAGCCGGGTGAAGTTGTCGCCGCCGATGTAGTCGTCGGGCATGCCGAAGCCGCCCCAGCGGAAGAACGAGGCGTACAGCGCGAACAGCATCGGCAGCAGGACGAGCGTGCCGAACAGCACCAGCGCGGGTGCCTGGAAGCCGACGGCGGTGAGCCAGTGCAGCGCCCGCCGCCGCCTCCGGCTCCGGCCCGAGCCGGTGGGCGGGGGCGGCGGGCCGACGTCCGGGCCGCTGCGCTTGTCCGGAAGGAAGGTGGAGGTCATCGCCTGCTACTGCTCTTCCTTGGCGACCTTGGTGATCGCCTCGGTGATCTGCTGAGGCGACTTGGAGCCGGCGATGAGGGCGGCGACGCTGTCGTTGATCTCCTGGCCGACGGCGGGCGCGTACGCCTGGTCCAGATAGAGCTGGAAACCGGTCGCGGCCTTCAACTGGGCCTGTACGGCCTTGACGTTGGGGTCGGCGATGGCGCTCTCGGCGGCCGGTGCCACGGGCAGCACCCCGGTCTTCTTGACCAGAACGGTGTCCGTGGCGGCGGAGGCGAAGAACTTCAGGAAGTCGACGGCCGCCTGCGGCGCGTCCTTGCGCAGGGCGTGCCCGCCACCGCCGCCGAACACCTCGGTGATCACGCCCTTTCCGCCGTCGACCGCCGGGAACGGGAAGAAGCCGAGGCCCGCCCCGAGTCCCTTGCCCGCGTCGGCCTCCACCACGGGCGCCCACTGGCCCATGAGTTCCATCGCCGCCTTGCCGTTGCCGACGGCGGCGGCCTGTCCGGTGGGGCTGGAGTAGGCGGCGCCGAGGAAGCCCTTCTGGAACGGCTGGAGGTCGACGAGGTCCTGGAGATGCTGTCCGGCCTGGACGAAGCCGTCCCCGGTGAAGTCCTTCTCGTCGCTGGCCCTGTCCAGGGCGTCGACGCCGGCGGTGCGCATCGCGAGGTACGCCCAGTAGTACATGCCGGGCCACTTCTCCTTGCCCGCCAGCGCGAGCGGCGTGATCCCGGCGGCCTTCAGCTTGCGCACGGCGTCGAGGAAACCGCTCCACGTGGTGGGGGGCGCGGTCACGCCGGCCTGCTTGAAGAGGGCCTTGTTGTACCAGAACCCGATCATGCCGATGTCGAACGGGATGCCGTAGACCTTCTCGTCGAGCAGGTAGGGCTCGCGGGCGACCGAGAGCAGCCCGTCGCCCCACTCCTTGGTCCGCTCCGTGAGGTCCTCGACGAGCCCGGCGTCGACCTGCTGTTTCAGGACACCACCGCCCCAGGTGTGGAAGACGTCCGGCAGCTTCCCGGAGGCGGTCAGCGCCGTCATCTTCGTTTTGTAGGCGTCGTTCTCCAACTGGACGATCTTGATCTTCACCTGGGGGTTCTGAGCCTCGAACTGCTTGGCCAGACCGGCCCAGACGTCCTTGGTCGGCTGGGTGGTGGAGATGTTCCACCACTCGATGGTGGTCGTCCCCGACGACCCTCCGTCCGAGTCGCCGCCGCAGGCGCTCAGTGCCGTCATGCCCAGACCGGCCGCGGCGGAGGCCGCCAGGAAGCCGCGGCGGGAGAGTGCCGGGTCGCCCATCATGCGCTCCTTGATACATCGAAGAGAGATCGAAAGTTTCGAACGAGATCCAGAAAGCTTCGCTGCTGCCGCACCCTAGAGATACCCTCCGACGGGTGGCAACCCCTTGAACACAGGCAATCCCCGGCCCAGTTCACGAACGGAGGCCCAACGAGGCGCCAAGGAGCATCGAAACATTCGGGTTCATCGACGAACTTTACGAAGCGCGGCGCGAGGAGGCCTGGGAGACCGGAAACCGTCGCGTCGGCCCATGACGCTGCGTGTCCGCCCCGCGACCAGTCTTAACGGAAGCTTGACGCCGTCCGGCCCATGATCCAGGGGCCCGGACATCACTCTCCGCTTACGCTGTTCCCGCCGTCCGCGTGATGGCCGAAACCACACGCTGAGCAGCGCATCAGGAGCACGCCGATGGCCACGACCGAGCACCCGTCTCCCAGCCGCCTGCGCGCCTGGATGCTGGAGGGCCTGTCCGACATGGGCAAGCCCGGCGGACACACGGGGCCGCACGCCGAACCCGAGCCGCCGCACAAGGGCCAGCGCTGGTACCGGGTGATGTGCCTGACCGGTGTCGACTACTTCTCGACCCTCGGCTACCAGCCCGGCATCGCCGCCCTCGCTGCCGGGCTGCTCTCCCCGGTGGCGACCATCGTGCTGGTGATCGTCACGCTCGCGGGCGCCCTGCCGGTCTACCGCCGCGTCGCCGAGGAGAGCCCGCACGGCGAGGGCTCGATCGCGATGCTGGAACGGCTGCTGTCCTTCTGGAAGGGCAAGCTGTTCGTCCTGACCCTCCTCGGGTTCGCCGCCACCGACTTCCTCATCACGATCACCCTGTCCGCGGCGGACGCCTCCACCCACCTGGTCGAGAACCCGCACCTGACGAGCACCCTGCACGACCGGCAGATGGTGATCACGCTCGTCCTGGTCGCCCTGCTCGGCGCGGTGTTCCTCAAGGGATTCCTGGAGGCCATCGGTGTCGCGGTCGCCCTGGTCGTCGTCTACCTCGGACTGAACGTCGTCGTCGTTTCCGTGGGTCTGTGGCATGTGCTCACCGAGGGCCATGTGGTCACCGACTGGGCCGACGCCCTGACCGCCGAGCACGGCAACGTCTTCGCGATGATCGGTGTCTCCCTGCTGGTCTTCCCCAAACTGGCGCTGGGCCTGTCCGGCTTCGAGACCGGCGTGGCCGTCATGCCGCACGTCCAGGGCGACCCGGACGACACCGCGGAAACCCCCGCAGGCCGTATCCGTGACACGAAGAAGCTGCTGACGACCGCCGCTCTGATCATGAGCGTCTTCCTCATCGCCACCAGCTTCATCACCACCGTGCTGATCCCGGAGAAGGAGTTCGAGTCCGGCGGCCAGGCCAACGGACGCGCCCTGGCCTATCTGTCCCACGAGTACCTGGGCAACGCCTTCGGCACGGTCTACGACGTCTCGACGATCGCTATCCTGTGGTTCGCCGGCGCCTCCGCGATGGCCGGGCTGCTGAACCTCATGCCCCGCTACCTGCCCCGCTACGGCATGGCCCCGCACTGGGCGCGCGCGGTGCGCCCCATGGTCATCGTCTTCACCCTCGTCGCCTTCCTGGTGACCTGGATCTTCGACGCCGACGTCGACGCGCAGGGCGGCGCCTACGCCACCGGCGTCCTGGTCCTGATGTCCTCCGCCGCGATCGCGGTGACCATCGCCGCCCGGCGCGCCCGGCAGCGCGGCTGGACCGTCGGCTTCGCCGTGGTCTCGGCGGTCCTGCTCTACGTGACCGTCGTGAACGTCATCGAGCGTCCCGACGGCGTGAAGATCGGCGCCTGCTTCATCGCCGGCATCATCCTCGTCTCGCTGCTGTCCCGGCTGGCCCGGGCCTTCGAGCTGCGCGTGACCAGCGTGACGCTCGACCCCATGGCGGAACGTTTCATCCGGGACATGGCCAGCCGCAAGATACGGTTCATCGCCAACGAACCCGACCAGCGCGACAAGGCCGAGTACCGCGACAAGATCGAACAGATCCGGGCAGACAACGACATCCCCGGCGAGGATTTCGTCTTCCTCGAGGTCACGGTCGTCGACCCGTCCGAGTTCGAGTCCGGCCTCACCGTGCGCGGCGAGGTCCTCCACAACCGCTACCGCGTCCTGACCCTGGAATCCTCCTCCATCTCCAACGCCCTGGCCGCGCTGCTCCTGCACACCCGCGACGCCACCGGCTGCATCCCGCACATCTACTTCGAGTGGACCGAGGGCAACCCCTTCGCCAACTTCCTGCGCTTCTTCCTCTTCGGCCAGGGCGAGGTCGCTCCGGTCACGCGAGAGGTCCTGCGCGAGGCCGAGCCGGACCGCGACCGCCGTCCCCGCGTCCACACCGGCTGACCCTGCCTTGGGGACTAGCGGAACAGCCAGTAACGCTAAGCACTTGATCTTGCTACGTTCGCCTACAACTCAAACGTCAGCTGCCCGCCGGTTTCGAGCGCGGTATGCCGGGTCTGGGCCCGGGTACGGGCGTGGTGGTTACGGTCGTAGTGCAGGTGGCAGCCCTGGCATGGCTTTGAGGTTGGCCGGGTGACAGTTCTCCGGCGTGTGGTCGAGGTGCGCGCTCTCGTCGTCAGGATGACCCGCGAACCGGTGCCGTACACGGGCTGTCCGTGCCGGTTGGGACACCGGCCGGGTGACTGCCGCGTCCGCACTCGCCTTCACACTCGGACCGCCAGCCGGCGCGTTCGTTGATGGCGTTGGAGATGTCCGGCCAGTCGGCGGGACAACGCTCGCGGTCCTAGGGACGGATCGGCACGTGGGGTCACCGTTCCGCAGCGTCGAGCTGGTGGGGGACGGCGGAGGCGCGCAGGTCTTGGAGGTCGGGGATGTGGTTGTAGAGGGTGCCCGGGGAGATGCCCAGCATTTTGGCGATCGAGGTGATGGAGCGGCCGGGGTCGGGCAGCAGGTCGCGGGCGGCGCGGATGACTTCCTCGGTAGCGACGGTGGGGCGCCCGCCGACCCGGCCGCGGGCGCGGGCGGCGGCCAGGCCCTCGCGGGTGCCCTGGACGATGAGTTCGCGGATGAACTCCGCCAGAGCGGCGAAGACGTGGAAGACGAGTCGGCCGCCGGGGGTGGTGGTGTCGAGGTTCTCGTCCAGCGAGGTGAAGCCGATCCCGCGCGTCCGGAGTTCGGCGACCATGTTGATGAGGTCCTGGAGGCTGCGGCCGTAGCGGTCGAGCGACGGGACGACGAGGGTGTCGCCAGCGTCGAGAAAGGCGTGGCACGCCTTCAATTCCGGGCGGAGGGCGTTCTTTCCGGACTTCTTGTCCGAGAAGATCTTCCGGCATCCGGCGGTGGTGAGGGCGTCGATCTGCCGGTCGAGCTTCTGTCCGCCGCTGGACACCCGCGCGTACCCGATCTTGATCTCGGTGCAGACAAGCGGTTCGGCAACGAGGAATTCGGGGTGGCCGGACGGCTCCGGAGTGTCACTCATGACCCCGGATCATGTCAGAAAACGGTGGTCGAGGGTTCTTGAATGACCCAGGTTTTTGAAGGGTTTTTTGAAGGGGCTGCGGGGTGTGCGGACCCCCGCACGGTGATCTTCAGAAAACGTTCGTTTTTTGAAGGCGAGGCTCGTCGACCCGCATCGTCTTCTTTGTTGGATGGGAGTGTCGCAGTAAGGGCGGTTGGTGCGATGCCGGGCCCTCATCAGCACCCCGGGCGAGACTCTGACGGCACGGTCGGCGGCAGCCCGGCGGGGACGCAAGGGGTCATCCCGGTTTCTGATCGATCTCGGCGAGTTGCGCCTCCACCTGGTCTCCCAATTCGATCAGCAGGTCCATCTGCGCAGGGGTCACGTGGTCGATCAGCACATTGCGCACGTCAGCCAGGTGGAGCGGGGCGGCTGCCTCGACGAGGGTGCGGCCCTGTTCGGTGATGACCACGACGGCCCCTCGCTGGTCGGTCGCGCATCGCTCGCGGCGGATGAGGTTGCGGTTCTGCATGCGGGTCAGATGCTGCGACAGACGGCTCTTCTCCCATTGCAGCGCATCTCCGAGTGCGAACGACCGCAGGCGTCCCTCGGGCGCCTCAGACAGGTGCGCCAGCACCTGGTAGTCGGCGGTGGACAGCCCGCTGTGGGTGCGCAGCTGCCGCTCGATGTATTCGGACAGGCCGGCCTGCATCTTCATGAGGCTGCGCCAAGCCCGCTGTTCACGCTCGTCCAGCCATCGCGGTTCGTCCATGAAGCCCATCCTACCGCTTTGGTTGACATGTTAACCAGTCCGTCGTACGGTTTGGTTAACACCTCAACCAAATGGACTTGCGGAGGTCGGAGCCGCCTACAGAAACGCGGCGACAACAGGCCGGACGACGAAGCCGCTCCGCCGCCTCGACAGCCTTCAGCAATTACTGGAACAGGGAGCACTCATGTCTGCAGACACCCGCTACGCCATCGTGGGCACCGGAAACATCGGTTCGGCGCTGGCGCGTCTCTTCGCCCGGGCCGGAGTCGAGGTCAGCATCGCCAACACCCGCGGACCGGGCTCGATCAGCGAACTCGCCGCCTCCTGGGGTTCCACGGTCCAGGCCGTGACGCTCACCGAGGCACTGGCGAGCGACGTCATCTTCATGGCCATCCCGTTCGGCGCAGTCGAGACGTTCGGCAACGCCCTGCCCGACTGGAACGGGAAGATCGTCGTCGACACCACCAACGCGCACTACGCGCCCAACGCGGGCGACATCCTCAAGGGTCGGCTCTCCTCGCAGTACGCGGCCGAGGTCCTGCCCGGCGCCCAGATCGTGAAGGGCTTCAACCACCTTCCCGCCCAGACGCTCGCCGCCGAAGTGCCCTCCGGCCAGGGCAAGCGCGTGGTCTTCGTCTCCAGCGACTCCGGGGAGGCCAGCTCCCAGATCGCCGAGCTCGCCCGCACGCTCGGCCTGTCGCCGGTGGAACTCGGCAGGATCGACGAAGGCGGACGCCTCATCGAGGTTCCCGGCGCACTGGTGCTCAGGAACTTCACCGAACAGCCCCTCACCTGATCGGCCGCATTCCGCCTTCCACAGGCGGTGCGGCCGACGCCGACGAGCCGTCCCGCCTCAGCGTCTGCCGTCACCGGCCGCACCGCGGCGGCCGGCGCCCGGCCCGCGGCCGGGTTGCCGCGCAGCAGCGCTCTCCATCGATGAGACCGCACTTCAGCAACGCTCACGCGTGAGCAGCAAAACCCGCCGGCACACCCATCCTCCACGGATGCCGGTCCCTCACAGCTCGGGCGGTCCGAATCACTCTCCAGAAAGGCATGACCCATGTTTGTCTTCGCCGCCGTACTGAGCGTTCTGCTCGCCGTTGTCGGGCTGGCCGCCGGACTACCGAAAGCCCTGCTCAAGGGCAGCATTCCAGCCCAGTTGCAGTCTCCCGGAGGCTTCAGCGCCCCGCTGGTCCGGTTCATCGGGCTGGCCGAGCTGGCCGCAGCCGCAGGGCTCATCGCCGGTCTCTTCTGGCAGCCCATCGGCGTTGCCGCCGCCCTGGGATTCGCAGTCCTGCTCGTCGGAGCCGTCGGCTTCCACGCCAAGTCCGGCGACTACGCCAACCCCGAGACCCGCGGCAACGCGATGGCACCCATCATCCTCACCGTCATCGCGATCGCTGCCGCCGCCACGCTCGTCCTCGCATCCTGACCAGCGCCTGAATCCGAGGCGCCACAGCTCACCTTCCGCCCGGCAAACCCGGCCGGGTGATCGCGAGACCGCCCTCGCCACGCGGACCGTCACCGATCATCCGCATTCCCGACCACTGCTACACCTGAGGAACATCCCATGGCCACTCTTCTGCACCTCGATTCCTCGCTGTTTTCCGGCGACGCCTCCTCCTCCCGCGCCGTGACCGCCGCCTTCCGCCGAACCTGGCAGGAGCACCACCCCGAGGGCACGGTCATCTACCGTGACCTCGCCACGAACCCCGTACCGCACCTCACCGCCGACGCCCACACCGCCGGCCAGACCGACCCGGCCACGCACACCCCCGCCCAGGCCGCCGCCCTCGCCCACCGGCTGACGCTGATCGACGAGCTGGAGAACGCCGACGCCATACTGATCGGTGCTCCGATGTACAACTACTCGATTCCCTCGACCCTCAAGGCGTGGCTCGACAACATCGTCCTCGTCGGCCGCACCGCCGGTGTGGAAAGCTCCAGGCTCAAGGGCACCCCCGTCACCGTCGTCGCCAGCCGCGGCGGCTCCTACGCCCCGGGCACGCCCCGCGAGGGCTACGAATACGTGCAGAACTACCTCACGGCTGTTCTGGCCGACGCGCTCGCCCTGGACGTGAACTTCATCGTCCCGGAACTCACGATGGCCGTACACAACCCGGCGATGTCCCAGCTGATCCCCCTCTTCGAAGCCTCCCGCCAGCAGGCACTGGACGACGCAGCCTCCACGGCCAAGGCGATAGCCCACCGCATCGCCGCCTAGAAACAGCGCCCTCCGGACGGCGGCCGTGAAGCACGCTTCACGGCCGCCGTGGGCGAACTCCAGCGGGGACAGGCAGTTGGCTGCCCTCGAAGGAATTTCTCGCCCCGGAGGAGCTGGACAACGCGAACCGGCGAATCGACGAGGCGGCCGGCACTGCCGGGCGGGACCCGAGCCGGACCAACCGGGTCTACAACCTGGTCGGTGACCGTTCGACTACGCAGCGGGTCGACCTGCTGACGAGCTGGCCGGTCGAGCACGGCATGAACGGCTACCTCTTCAGCGGCCCGGTCGACGAGTCCGCGCTGCGCCCCATCATCGAGAAGGTCGCGCCCGCCGTGCGCGAGGCAGTCGCAAAGGAGCATCGACGATGACACAGCCGCAGGCGGGAACTGTCGCCGGCCGCCAGATGGTGCAGCAGCTGCTGATGGCGCATGCGCCGCTGCGCAGCGACGTCGCCGCCCTGCGCAAGGGGCTTGAGGTGCTCGATGCGGCGACCACACGCGCAGAGGACATCGAGGAGCTGCTCGGCGGTCTGACTGTCGCGGACCTCACCTGGCAGCTCAAGGTGGGCTGCCAGCATTTCTGCGCCCACCTGGACGCCCACCACACGATCGAGGACGCTCGGATGCTGCCGGTCATGCAGCACCGGTTCCCCGAGCTCACCGATCAGATCGGGCGGCTCCGGCGCGAGCATGAGGAGGTCAAACAGATGATCGTGAGCATCCGCGCCGACGCGCGGCAGCTGAACCCCAAGGACGAACGCTCCGTCCACGTGGTGCTGGAACAGATCGTCGCGCTTGCCGACCACCTCCAGGCCCATCTCGACTTCGAGGAGCGCACCCTCTTCCCGTACTTCCTGCGGATGGACCACGACTGGCACGCCTGAGCTGTCCTGGCCGGGAGCATGAGGTTGGAGCCGCGGACGGCCGTGCCGCCGCGCCATGGAGGCTTTGAAGCTGGACGCTGAGCTTGACTCTGACACGAAAATAGAGGCTTCGTGCAGGTCAGGTCACCTCGATGGGTTCGAAGCGGATGGCCATCGGCGCGTCCCTGCGGTCGGCGGCGAACCGCTCGTTGGCCTCCCGCAGGTGCTCCCTCATCTCGTCGTACGAGTCCGTCACGGTCATACCGGCGCCCCCTTCTCACTGCCCCGCCGGTCGGCGGTGGCCTTCTCGAAGTACAACGACCCGCCCCGGACGGCGGATGCGGCGCTCACTCCTCCTGGCCGTCGTCATCGTCGAGGTCGACAGCATCCGGGTCGCGCAGGGGCCGCAGCCCCTTCACCGGCTGGGAGGCGGTGAAGTTGTACCGGCCCAGGACGTTCAGATTCTTGTGCTTGAGCGGGGAGAGCCGGGCGACGTCCTCGTCGCGGATCTCGTAGCCCTCCGCGCGGAGCTGGGCGACGGCGGCGTCGATGTAGCGCGTCGTCCACAGGACCACGGCGTTCAGCACGAGCCCCAGCGCCCCGAGCTGGTCCTCCATCCCGTCCCGGTACGCCTGGTGGATGGTGCCCTTCTTGCCGTGGCAGATGTCGCGGGCGAGCTTGTGGCGGGATTCCTGGACGGTGAGCTGTTTGTGCATCTGGCGGCGGTAGGTGTCGTCGACCGGGTCGACGACGGCGAGCAGGTGCAGGGTCTTGGCGATGCGCCCGTACTCGGCGAACGCCTGCCCCAGCGGGGCGGGATGCCCCTCTCTGCCGAACATCCTCAGCAGGTCGTAGGCGCGGACCTGGTTGGTGACCAGGGAGCCGGCGACCCGCAGCATGTCCGGCCAGTGCGTGATCACCTTCTTCACGTTCACCTTGTTCCGCGCGATCGCCTCCAGCGGCCCGTACTCGCCGGCCGTCTCGGCGCCGGGCATCTGGGCCTTCCAGAACCGCTGGTCTTGAAGGTCCTTGAAGCGCGGGGAGAAGCGGTAGCCGAGCAGCTTGAAGATGCCAAAGACCATGTCGGAGTAGGAGGCGTTGTCGGTGGCGACCATCTCCGGCTTCACTCCGCCGTCCAGGTTCAACAAGGCGTCCAGGATGAACAGGGAGTCACGCGGGGTACCGGGCACCACCATCTGCCCGATGCCGATGACCTGGTCGTTGATGGCGTTCAACCATGTGATGCCGGTCTTCTTCGCGAAGTACTTGGGTGAGGGGGCCGCGTTGATGGTGCGGACGGGGACGACGAACCGCAGGCCGTCGACGGAGGCCAGCAGCCCCTTTCCCCAGTGCTCGACGATGGGCACCTGGGCCTGGGCGGCGATCAGGGCCGCGTTCGCCGCGGCGATGGTGTCGGCGCGCAGATAGTACTGGTCGACGTGGACCAGCCGGGAGCGGGTCAGAGCCTCGTGGTTGGGGTTGATGACCGGAGTCATCCCGATGTTGCACGCCTCGCTCACCAGCAGGGCGACGACCGAGGTGGTCAGGTCCTTCATCCGGGTTCTGCCGTCGCCCAGATGCACGAAAGCGTCCAGGAACCCGGTCCATGAGTACACCTCGAACAACAGGTCCGGCAGGTCGATCTTCGGAAGCATCTTCTCGACACGCTCGCGCAGCCACTTCAGCGACTTCGGCTCACCCAGCGCATGGAGCTTCTCCACGTTCAGCTTCGCCCGGCCGTTGGGCTGCACCTCGATACTGATCTTCGCGTCGGCGCCCGCCTCCTGAAGGCGCTCGGCCATCTGCTTCCACGTCGCGTCCAGCACGGCGACCAGTTCCCGAAGGTGCTGTTCGGCGTCCTCGTCCAGGCTCAGGCCCGCCAGGACGTCCTCACGCACCGCCTCCCACCCCTTGCCCTGAAGCAGCCGGGCTCGCGGGTCGGACCAGCGGTGCGAGGGCGAGGCGAAGATGTCGCGGCGCCTCAGCGCGCCGAACAGCTGCTCCAGCACACACACCACGTACGCATCACGGTCCACCGCCCCCTGCGGCAGCTCCGCGTTCGCGTACACGGTCTTGCGCCAGTGCGCCGGCACCAGCTTGTCGTCGACCTCGCGCGGCAGCAGCGGCTTCTCGCCCACCTTCCGCCGGGAGAGAGCCGGGAGCCGCTGCACCCCGGTGAGGATCCGTCTGCCGGCGGGCGCCGCGTCCAGCGCCTTCGACTCACCCAGCAGCGACAGGAACGGCCTGACGGTGTTGTAGCGCAGCGCCAGCGCCCCACGCAGCGCGGTCTCCGCCGTGCCGTCGTCCTCCGGCACCAGGCTCACCACCGTGGCCGCCGCGCTGGAGAGCGCGGCCCGAGGCGCGACCTCCTCCAAGGCCCGCCACAGCCCGGCCACGTCGACATCGCAGCCGCTCCCCTCGATGAGCTCCAGCTCCTCGATGATCACCTTCGAGACCCGGGCGGTGATCCGTGCCGCCTTCTCCAACTGCGGCAGCGTGGACAGGCGCTGCTTGTCCGTGGACCGCCTCGCGGAGCTGATCAGCCGGGTGGCCATCAGGATCTCGAAAAGGTCCAGCGCGTCGTCGATCGCCTTCGCCTCCAGGTAGCGCATCACCGCGGTGAGCATCGCCGTGCGCTTGGGCTCCGGGGTCCGCTCCAGCTTCGGCGCCTTGGTGCCCAGCCCGTACCGGGCCAGCGCGGACAGCCGGTTCGGCGGAACCTGCTCCACCCTGAGACGGCCCAACTGGAAGGCGGCGATGTCCTCGACCCGCTGCAACGCGGCCTTCATCGCGGTGCCGGTGGTCCGCGTCGGCGGCCGGCGCATCCGCTCCAGCTCCGAATGCCGTTTGCCCTCCGGCGTCTTCAGCGTGGCAACCAGGTCGCCGGGCAGAGCCGGGTCCGCCCGCCGGGCCGCCCTGGCGACCGTGGCGTGCAGCCGCTTGTCCGCGACGCCGCGGACCTCGGCGACCTGCCGGGCCAGCACACTCACTCCCGGCAGCAGCACCCGGTTGCGGCGCAGCCAGCCCACCGCGTGATCGAACAAAGCCTTCGGCCCCTCCGCGTGCGCCGTCCACGCCCGGCCGTGCAGGAAGGCCCTGAACTTCCGGCCCTGGTCGTGGTCCTCATACTGGTGATAGCTGTACGCGTCACGTATCTCCCACGCGTGCTCGTACGGCGTCGGCCTGCGCTCGGTATACCGCTTGATCTGGGAGATATCCCCGATCCCCAGCTGCTCGGCCAGATGCTCGACGACAGGCCACGGCACCGCGAGGGGGTCCTCCAGGAACAGCCCGATGTACCGCACCGTGCACTCTGGAGCGCGAAGCCGAGACGGTTGTGGTCCCCGCGCCGCTTCGCGATCAGCTTCAGGTCCTCGTCATCAAGGAAGAAGAACCGCTCCAGCTCAGGCTTCGTCGGCTCCTCGGCGAACTTCCCATACGCCTCAGCCTGCTCATCAGTCAGAAATTCCACCGGCATGCGGCGGACCATAGCCATCCCCCAACCAGCGGTCGGGGACCTTCCGCCGAACCCCCGCACGGCACCGATCACCTGTGCTAGTGCCGCATCAGGCAACGTTCGCCCGTTGTGAGTTGACTCGCCGTCCGGGTGCTGTGCCGGACGGCGAGGGGCCGTCATTCTGTCCGGATGGCAGAGCGTGTACGGGTCCGCGAGATCGATGACGATGAGGGACGGCGGCTGCTGCGGATCGTCCGCCGTGGCACGGGGTCGGTGGTGACCTGGCGGCGGGCCCAGATGGTGCTGCTGTCTGCGCAGGGCATGCCGGTGGCGAAGGTTGCCGAGGTGTCGTTCACCAGCGGCGACCGGGTCCGCGACGTGATCCATAACTTCAACGCTGATGGATTCGACTCGCTGTATCCGAAGTACTCCGGAGGCCGGCCGAAGACCTTCACGCTGCCCGAGCGCCGCGAAATCAAGAAGCTCGCCAAGTCCAAGCCGACCGAGCACGACCTGCCGTTTTCGACGTGGAGCCTGACCAAGCTGGCGGACTTCCTGGTCGCCGAGGGGGTGGTCGACGACATCAGCCACGAGGGCCTGCGCACCCTGCTCCGCGAGGAAGGCGACTCCTTTCAACGCCTGAAGACCTGGAAGACCTCCCGTGACCCGGACTACGCGGCCAGGAAGGCCCGCGTCGAGCACCTCTACGCGATCGCCGACGGCGAGGTCATACCCGAGGAAAGCGAGCCCGAAGTCGTCTTCTGCATGGATGAGTTCGGCCCGCTCAACCTCATGCCCCATCCCGGGAAGCAGTGGGCCGAGCGCGGAGGTAAGCAGAAGGACCCCGATCGTGAGCCGCGTCGGCGGCGCCGGGCGACCTACAACCGCTACGGCGGAGTGCGGCACCTGTTCGCCGCCCTGGACCTGGCCAAGGACAAGCTCAACGGCCACATCAAGCCCATCAAGCGGCGCACCCAGTTCCTGGAATTCTGCCGCTACCTGCGCACCCTCTACCCTTCGACGGTGCGGATCGCCATCGTCTGCGACAACTTCTCCCCGCACCTGACCACGAAGAAGTGCCAACGCGTCGGCACCTGGGCGGCGACGAACAATGTCGAGATCGCCTACACCCCGACGAACTCCTCCTGGCTGAACCGCATCGAGGCCCAGTTCACCGCCCTGCGCTACTTCACCCTCGACGGCACCGACCACGCGAGCCACAAGGAACAGGGCAGCATGATCCGCCGCTACATCATCTGGCGCAACGACCACGCCCAGGACGAGCGCCTCGGCAAGATCGTAGCCAGGGCCAACGTCGCGTGATTTAAGTGATGGTCCGGCGATAGATCTGCCGTGACCCGCCTTCCGGTCCCGGTTCGGCCGCCTCAGCGGGAGTGAAGCCCAGGGACTCGTAAAAGACGCGAGCGCCACTGGAAACAGCGCCTGGGTGGTCAGCCCCGAAGGTGACCACCTCGATGCTGCCTGGCCCCCGCACGAACCTGCGTGATGCCTCATCCATCAGCGCACGACCGACGCCTCTGCCGCGGCCCTCTTCCGAGACCACCAGCCAATTGACGTGAAAGACCGGCGCCTTCGCGCCGAACAACAACCCGCCGAGGAGGCCCGGTCCCGTGGAAACGGCGACGAGTGCCGTCGACCGACGAATGTGCTTGTTCACGGCGTCATGGAAGCCGAGATCCTCGACCATCGGGCCGAACCAGTGCTCGACCTGGGCAGTCAGGGCAAGAAAGCTCGGGAAGTCACGCTCCTGCGCGGGTCTGACGATCACCCGAGCAGTCTGACAGACGAGGCGAACGTTGCCTGATGCGGCACTAGAAGCCCAAGATCAAGTGCTTAGCGTTACTGGCTGTTCCGCTGGTCCCCAAGGCCGTGACCCTGCCCCGGACCGCCGCCCGCGCCCTCGAGGGGTCCGACGGAGACCCTCCGGCACGACGTCGAAGGCGACCCGGACCCACGCATGCCGCGCACAGGGCGCCCGGCGGCCTACCGTTGACGCTCATGAGCCTGAGCATCCGCAACCAACTCCCCGGCACCGTCACCGCGGTCGGCCTCGGCGAGGTCCTGGCCACCGTCAAGATCCATCTGGACGGCGGCCAGGACCTCACTGCGGCCATCACCCTCGAGGCCGTACGGGAACTCGCCGTCACCACCGGCACTGCCGTCCGCGCCCTGGTGAAGTCGACGGAGGTCTCCCTTGCCACCGGCCGGGTCGACGGCCTCTCCATCCGCAACCAGCTCGCCGGCGCCATCACCGGCCTCGTGACCGGCGACGTCATGGCCTCGGTGAAGATCTCCCTGGACGGCGCCGAACTCACCTCGGTGATCACCAAGGAAGCGGCCGCCGACCTCGGCCTCTTCGTGGGCTCCGACGTCATCGCGCTGATCAAGGCGACCGAGGTGTCCCTGGCGACGGTGTAGACGCGGAAGGGCCCCCGCCCGGCACGGACGGGGGCCCTCCTCCACACGCTCAGTCCTCGTACGCGTCCAGCGGCGGGCACGAGCAGACCAGGTTCCGGTCGCCGAAGGCCTGGTCGATGCGGCGCACCGGCGGCCAGTACTTGTCGGCGGCCGACACCCCGGCCGGGAAGACGGCCTCCTCACGCGTGTAGGCGTGCTCCCACTCGCCGCCCAGCGCGGCCGCGGTGTGCGGTGCGCCGCTCAGCGGGTTGTCCTCGGCCGGCCACTCGCCCGCCCCGACCTTCTCGATCTCCGCGCGAATCGCGATCATCGCCTCGCAGAAACGGTCCAGCTCGATCAGGTCCTCGGACTCCGTCGGCTCGATCATCAGCGTCCCGGCCACCGGGAACGACATCGTCGGCGCGTGGAACCCGTAGTCGATGAGCCGCTTGGCGACATCGTCGACGCTCACGCCGGTCGCCTTGGTCAGCGGCCGCAGGTCGATGATGCACTCGTGCGCGACCAGCCCGCCCGGGCCGTTGTAGAGCACCGGGTAGTGCGGCTCCAACCGCTTGGCGATGTAGTTGGCGCTCAGCACGGCCACCTGCGTGGCCCGCTTGAGCCCCTCGCCGCCCATGAGCCGCACGTACGCCCACGAGATCGGCAGTATCCCCGCGGAACCCCAGGGGGCCGCCGAGATCGGCCCCACACCGGTCTCCGGCCCGGCGGCGGGCTGAAGCGGGTGGTTCGGCAGATACGGCGCCAGGTGCGACCGCACGGCGACGGGTCCGACACCCGGGCCGCCGCCCCCGTGGGGGATGCAGAACGTCTTGTGCAGGTTCAGGTGCGAGACGTCTCCGCCGAAGTGCCCCGGCTTGGCGAGACCGACGAGCGCGTTGAGGTTCGCGCCGTCCACGTAGACCTGGCCGCCCGCCTCGTGCACCTGGGCGCAGATGTCGGCGACGTGTTCCTCGAACACTCCGTGCGTCGACGGGTAGGTGATCATCAGCACCGCCAGCTCGTCGCGGTGCTTCTCGATCTTCGCCCGCAGGTCCTCGACGTCGATCTCACCGTCCCCCGCGGTCTTCACGACGACGACCTTCATGCCCGCCATCACGGCACTTGCGGCGTTCGTGCCGTGCGCGGAGGACGGGATGAGACACACGGTCCGCTGCTCGTCCCCGTTGCCCCGGTGGTACCCGCGGACGGCGAGCAGCCCGGCCAGCTCCCCCTGCGACCCGGCGTTCGGCTGGAGCGACACCTTGTCGTACCCGGTGACCTCGGCGAGCCGCTCCTCCAGCTCCCGGATGAGCGTCAGGTAGCCCTCGGCCTGCTCGGCCGGCGCGAAGGGGTGCAGCTGCCCGAACTCGGGCCAGGTGACCGGCTCCATCTCGGTGGTCGCGTTGAGCTTCATGGTGCAGGAGCCCAGCGGGATCATGCCCCGGTCGAGCGCGTAGTCCCGGTCGGCGAGCCTGCGCAGATAGCGGAGCATCGCGGTCTCGGACCGGTACTGGTGGAAGACCGGGTGCGTGAGGATCTCGTCGGACCGCAGCAGATCCCCGGGCAGGGCGTCCTCGGTCGCCTCGTCGAGCGACTCGATGTCGCCGTCCACCCCGAAGGCGGCCCAGACGGCGGCCACCTGGGCCCGCGCGGTCGTCTCGTCGCAGGCGATCGACACATGGTCGGCGTCGACGAGGTGCAGGTTGACCCCGCGCTCCCGCGCGGCGGCGACGACCTCTGCGGCCCTCGCGGGCACCCGCACGGTCAGTGTGTCGAAGTACGACCCGTGCACGGTTGCGACGCCGCCGGCCTCGAGCCCGGCGGCGAGGACCGAGGCGTACCGGTGCGTACGGCGGGCGATCGCCCGCAGCCCGTCGGGGCCGTGGTAGACGGCGTACATACCCGCCATGACCGCCAGCAGCACCTGCGCCGTGCAGATGTTGCTGGTGGCCTTCTCGCGCCGGATGTGCTGCTCACGCGTCTGCAGCGCGAGCCGGTAGGCCCGGTGCCCGTCGGCGTCCACGGACACGCCCACCAGGCGCCCGGGCAGGCTGCGCGCGAACTGCTCGCGGACGGCCAGGTAACCGGCGTGCGGCCCGCCGAAGCCCATCGGCACCCCGAACCGCTGCGTCGTACCGACCGCGATGTCCGCGCCCAGCTCACCCGGCGACTTCAGCAGCGTCAGCGCCAGCAGATCAGCGGCGACGGTGACGAGCGCGCCGAGCCCGTGCGCCTGGTCGACGATCGCCCTGAGATCGCGTACGGCACCGGAGGCGCCGGGGTACTGGACGAGCACACCGTTGATCTCCCGCGCGGCGATCTCCGCCGGGATCCCGTCGCTCAGGTCGGCGACCACGACCTCCACGCCCGTCGGCTCGGCGCGGGTCCGGATCACGGCGATGGTCTGCGGCAGCGCGTCCGCGTCGATGAGGAAGAGGCCCTTCTTGTTCTTCCCCATGCGCCGGGACAGCGCCATCGCCTCGGCGGCGGCCGTGCCCTCGTCGAGCAGCGAAGCCCCGGAGGTCGGCAGGCCGGTGAGGTCGGCGACCATGGTCTGGAAGTTCAGCAGCGCCTCGAGCCGGCCCTGGGAAATCTCCGGCTGGTACGGCGTGTAGGCCGTGTACCAGGCGGGGTTCTCCATGACGTTGCGCAGGATGACGGGCGGCGTGAACGTCCCGTGGTAGCCGAGTCCGATCATCGAGTCGAGGACCTGGTTGCGGTCCGCCAGCGAGCGCAGCTCGGCCAGCACCTCGGCTTCGGTCCTGGCGCCCGGCAGGTCCAGTGCGTCGGCGTTCTTGATGACATCCGGTACCGCGGCGGCCGTCAGCTCGTCGAGCGAGCCGTAGCCGACCTGCGCCAGCATCTTGGCCCGCGCCTCGTGGTCGGGCCCGATGTGCCGCTGTTCGAAGGGGATTCCCTGCTCGAGCTCGGCGAGCGGAATGCGATGGGGGGTCATTACGGAGGCCTCCTGGTCTGACACGACCTTCGAGGGTCACCACGGTGGGTACCCGGACGGCCTCCCCCTCTGTCATCTCAACCTGAGAGCTTCACCGGCCGCCCGAGAGCGTCCGGCTTTCACCGTCGGTGAGGGCGGGAGCCGTCGACGCCGTCGGCACCTGCCCTGCTTTCCAGAGTGACCTCGTCCGTGCGGTACGTGAGCCTGAGAGATTCCGGGGAGGATTTGCTCCTTCGGCGCCCTCCGATGATGTTCGGAGGACTCTCCCGCGCGGTGTCAGCAGCCGTTGTCAGACTACCAGCGGGGTCAATGAAGCTCGCTCGAGTGGCCGCTCGTCTCATTGTGCTCTTTTGTAGTGCTTACGGATGAGTCGCGATCAAGTGGAGGGCCCGTGCAGACCGACATCGATCCGCGCAACCTGATCGGCCGCAAGGCGTTCGACCGCACCGGCACCAAGATCGGCACCGTCGACGAGGTCTACCTCGACGACGCCACCGGCGTACCCGAATGGGCGGCCATACGCACCGGTCTGTTCTCCCGCGACGCCTTCGTCCCCCTGGAGCCCAGCCGACTGGTCGAGGGCACCCTGCACATCCCCTTCGACCGGGCCCTGATCAAGGACGCTCCCGATTTCGGCGTGGGCCGCCACCTCTCCCCGGAGCAGGAACTCCAGCTCTACCACCACTACGGTCTGGACACCGGTGCCCCTCCCCCGCTCCCCGATCGCGACTTCGGCCGGCTGGCCGGCACCGACGAGAGCTGACCTCCTCAGGCACAGGCCCGTACCAGCGCTCCGAGGAGCCCCGCGGGGTCGTACAGCGGCCGGGCTCCGTCCGTGACGACTCTTCGTGTGCCCGGGTCGAGAGGATCGGTCCGCGCCCAGTCGGAGGAACCGATACCCATCTCGATCTCCAGTCCGGAGGCGGTGACATGCCGCCACTCCGTGACGGCTCCCCATCCCCTGACCCGAAGCACCTCCCCCAAGGCCAGTTCGCGCAGCCATCCGTCGTCCTCGGCATACCGGGCAGGGGCCGTCGACAGCACCACGAGATCCACGTCCGAGTCGGGTCGCGCCGCCTCCCGCGCCCAGGACCCGACGAGAAGTACCCCCACCACATCGCTCCGGTTCGCGGCCCACCGAGTGACCCGGTCCATCACCCGTCGCGTCTCGGCGCCACGCTCCGGCGACACCTCTGCCGGGCCCGCGAACTCGTCTTCACGCAGTTCCATACCGCTCCTCGACCGTCACCGCCACGTCCCCTCACGCGACACCGCCACCATCCGGCTCACCCCACACCTCGAACCGCTTCACTCTGTGTAACTGATCCGTTCCGCGGAGAGTTCCCGCGCCGACGACTCCGACTCGGGAAGGGGACCGGCATCGGAAACAAGACCGGGAACAGGCGGTACGGAGGCCGACTCGTCCCCTCCGCCGTCGCCCTCGGGCCTGCGCCGCACCAAGGGCAGCGGCTGCGCCGGCTCGAGCCCCGGATCGTCGGTCCTGAAGGTCCGCACCCGTCCCGGCTCGGACTCCGGTGTCTCGAACCGCACCGTGACCCGGCCCAGCCCGCTCCCCTGCACCCATCCGTGCCCGAGCTCGGCATGCCGCACGTCGTGCCCAGGACGCCACTGGTGCTCGACCGGAACGGGCACCTCACCCACGGGCTCCTCGGCGGGTTCCTCCTCGGGCCCGTCCGTCCGCTCCTCCGCCGCCTGGGCGAACAGATCCTCCTGCGTGAAGTCCGCCAGCCCGCTGACGCCCACCCCGAGCAGCCGCACCCCGCCCGTAGTGTCCACGGATTCCAGCAGCCGGGCCGCCGCCTCCCGGACCACGGCAGGGTCGTCGGTGGGCCCGCGCAGGGTCTCGGACCGGGTGAGCGTGGAGAAGTCGTACCGTCGCACCTTCAGCACGATGGTCCGCCCCGACAGACCGGTCTCCCGCAGCCTGCGCACGCACCGGTCCGCGAGCCGCTGCACCTCCAGCTCCACCCGGACCCGGTCGTGGATGTCCACGTCGTACGTGTCCTCCACCGACACCGACTTGGCCTCCCGCTCCGCCACCACGGGCCGGTCGTCCCGGGCCAGCGCCATGGCGTACAGCGCGTGCCCGTGCGCCTTGCCCAGCAGCCGCACCAGTTCGTCCTCACCGGCCTCGGCGATCTCGTCGATCGTGGTGATTCCGGCCCGCCTCAGATGGTCCCCGGTCGCCGGGCCGACCCCCGGCAGCGTCCGCACCGGCAACGGGCCGAGCAGGGCCCGCTCGGTCCCCGGCTCGATGAGCACCAGCCCGTCGGGCTTCGCCTGCTCCGAGGCGATCTTCGCCAGCATCTTGCAGGAAGCCAGGCCCACCGAACCCGTGAGGCCCGTGACGGCCCGTATGTCCGCGCGCAGCCTGATCCCGGCCAGCCGGGCCGAGTCACTGTCCCAGGCCGCTCCCCCGGCATCCAGGTCCACGAAGGCCTCGTCCAGGCTCAGCGGCTCCACGAGCGGCGACAGCTCCCGCAGCAGCCCCATGACCTGCTCGCTGATCGACCGGTAGAACGCGAAGCGCGGCACCAGATACGCGGCGTTGGGGGCTCTGCGACGCGCCTGGGCCATGGGCATCGCCGAGTGCACCCCGAAGACCCGCGCCTCGTAGGAGGCGGTCGCCACCACTCCGCGGGGCCCCAGACCACCCACGACCACGGCTTTCCCGCGCAGACTCGGCTTGGACGCCTGCTCCGCCTGAGCGAAGAAGGCATCCATGTCGAGATGCAGGATCGTGGGCGCGTTTCTCACATGTCCGATGCTGCACCACGCCACTGACAACGACGTCGTACAGCCGCCCTTCGCGCTCCGCGGGAGCCTCAGACCGCCCGGTTGCGCCGACGTGCCAGCTCGTCCGCCGGATTGTGCCCGACGAGCGTCTCACCGGTGTCGACACGCTCCCCGTGCAACTGGGACAGCGCGTTCTCGACATCCCGCCACACCACGCCCACGGCGATGCCGAAGACGCCCTGACCACCTTGGAGCAGGGCGTGGACCTCGTCCGGCGACGTGCACTCGTAGACCGTGGCGCCGTCGCTCATCAGCGTCATGCGCTCCAGGTCGCTGAACCCGCGCTCCCGCAGGTGCTGCACGGCCGTGCGGATGTTCTGCAACGACACCCCGGTGTCGAGGAACCGCTTGACGATCTTCAGGACGACGACGTCCCGGAAGCTGTACAGACGTTGCGTTCCGGACCCGTGGGCGGGCCGCACGCTCGGTTCGACGAGCCCGGTGCGGGCCCAGTAGTCCAGTTGCCGATAGGTGATCCCCGCGGCCGCGCAGGCCGTCGGACCGCGATAGCCGATCTGCTCGGACGCCATGGACGCCGCCCCTCCGCTGCTCGGCACGGCCGCCGGTCGCTGGGGAGCTTGATCGGCCGCACTGCTCTGCTGGGGGTAACCCCTGCTCAAACGCGGTTGAGAGCTCGGGGAAGGGTACGGACCGCCACCCCCGAGGCCGAATCCGGGGGCACCCCCAGCCGCACCGTCGCCGCTGCTTCTCACGCCGACCTCCGTCCTTGACCTGCCTTGTCGACGGTAGGCAGTCACCAGGGGCGCGTCAACGATCGCCACACTCGGCACGCCGAGTGATAATCACCCTGAGAGTGGTTTCCCGCACCCCGTCGCGGGGAAAGGCTAGCCGAATGCGCTGAGAAGTAGCCGTAGGACGCTCTCACTCGCCGATGGCATTTGCCCGGAGCGGGGCGGGCGCCCCGGTGCAGGCCACCCGCGTTCCCCGCAGGTGCCGGCTACTGGTTGCTGGTGCCGAAGTCCTCGGGAGAGATCTGGTCGAGGAACTCGCGGAACTTCTCCACCTCGTCCTCCTGCTCGTCCGGGATGGCGATCCCCGCGTCGTCGAGCACGGTGTCACTGCCGTAGATCGGCGTCCCCGTGCGCAGCGCCAGCGCTATGGCGTCCGACGGACGCGCGCTCACCTCGACCCCGCTGGCGAAGACCAGCTCCGCGTAGAAGACGCCCTCCCGCAGGTCCGTGATGCGCACTTCCGTGAGCTCCTGGCCGACGGCTTCCAACACGTCCTTGAACAGGTCGTGGGTCAGCGGTCGCGCGGGAGCCATGCCCTGCTGGGCGAAGGCGATGGCCGTCGCCTCCCCCGGTCCGATCCAGATGGGAAGGTAACGGTCGCCCCCCACCTCACGCAGCAGCACGATCGGTTGGTTGGAGGGCATCTCGACCCGGACACCTACGACATCGAGCTCGTTCACACAGCAACCCTAGGCCGTGCCCGGGACGTTTGGGTAGTCGGGCCGGGAACGGGTGACCGATCCGCCCAGGGCGAAACCGCCCGCTCAGGGCAGCCGTACCCCTAGGGCCGTCTGCACCAGCGCCGCGTGCAACCGCACCGTGAGCCCCGCGAGCTCCTTCGTACGAGCCTCCGCGTGCGCCCTGGTCTGTGGGTTGCGGTGACGCCTGAGCGGGGCCACCACCTGATCCACCAGCCCCGCCTCACGGTCGGCCGCAGCCTTCATGACGCGCAGATGCCGCGGCTCGATCCCGAACCTGCCCAGTTCGGCCACGAGCGCGGCCACCGTGGCCGCCTCGGCGTCGTAGACCCCGTCCTCCAACGGCACGACGAGACCGTACGACTCCCACTCCTCGAGCTCCGGCTCACCGATCCCCGCCGCCGCCAGCAGCTCGGACCGGCCGATCCGGGCCGCCGTGGGCCCGTCCGCAGGCTCGAGAACCGACTCGCCGTCCCGCTGTCGGCCCACGGTCGGCAACGGAGCTGCCTCGCCGCGCTCCATGGCGTCGAGGTGCTCACGGATGACCTTGAGCGGCAGATAGTGGTCCCGTTGCATCCGCAGGACATGACCGAGGCGTTCGACGTCCTGCACTCCGAACTTCCGGTACCCCGAAGGGGTCCGCTGCGGCTCGATGAGCCCTTCCGACTCCAGGAAACGGATCTTGGAGATGGTGACGTCGGGAAACTCGTCACGCAACGCGTTCAGTACGGTGCCGATGCTCATCGGACCACCGTCCGCGGCGGCGGTGCCGTGTCCGGCACCGCCCCTCGGTGTTTGCAGCATGGACCTTCCCTGGGGGAGTCCCCCCGGGCGGTGCCCGGAGAGGGTCAGTAGCCCCGCTGGCTCGCGTAGAACACCAGCCGGTACTTGCCGATCTGCACCTCGTCACCGTTCGACAGGGCGACCTCGTCGATCCGCTCCCGGTTGACGTACGTGCCGTTGAGACTGCCGACGTCCGCCACCTTGAACGTGCCGTCCGGGTTGCGCCGGAACTCCACATGGCGACGAGAAACCGTCACGTCGTCCAGGAAGATGTCGCTCTGCGGGTGACGGCCGGCCGTGGTCAGGTCGCCGTCCAGAAGGAAACGGCTGCCCGAGTTCGGGCCGCGCCTGACGACGAGCAGGGCGGAGCCCAGCGGCAGCGCGTCGACCGCGGCCTGGGCCTCGGGCGACAGGGCGGGCAGTTGCGTCTGGCCGGTGACCTCGGCGTCGTAGGCCTCGAGACCGGAGATGGAGATCGTGGAAGTCGTCTCCGACGGACGCTCGGGCGTCAGCCCGGGGCGCAGCGGCGCGCCGCAGTTGGAGCAGAAGCGGCTGTTCTCCGCATTGCGGTTACCGCACCTCGTACACACCAGGGCCGACATAGGGGAAAACCCTCCACCCGCACTCGAGGCTGACGGTTGGCCGAAACCTATGCCGCCGGACTGTGCAGGGTCAACAGACGCCGCGCCCTGGCCACCGGGCACGTCGCCGCCCTGACCGGCCACCTGATCCCTGAACAACGGCCGCTGACCTTCGGCGTCTGGCTGCGCGCGATGACGAGCGGTGGCGTTGTCGCTGCCCTCTCGCGCGCTCTTGCCGAACAACTTCGCAAACAACTTCACGGGCGATTCCCCTTGACCGAAACAGACCCGCCCGTGGGGCAGGACGAACCCTGACTGAATACACCGGTCGACCCGGACACCTTCACAACGTCCGTGCCCACCAGACAGTTTCCACCACGCACCACCCGATCGGTGCGTCGACCCCCCGCAACCTCATGCCCCTGCCGGACACCCGCCATGCAGCCCCGGTTCACTGGCCCGACGACCGAGCGTAGTCAGGCAGCTTCGCTGCTCGCAAGGCATCCACGACGATCTTGTCCGACCGCTCGACGGTCACCGTGGCCTGCTCCTTCTCCAGAGTCTGCACCACTCCTCCCGGGATGTTCAGTGCCGGCTCGAGGTCCTGGGGGTTGCCGATGACCTTGAAACGAAAGGGTGTGTTGATCTTGTTCCCGTCGACACTCACGCTCTTGCCGGAATCCGTCAGGAAGGTGCCGGCGACGACCCGCACACCGTTCACCTGGATCGCCTCGGCCCCGGCCGCGCGCAACTCCTGGATCGCGTCGAGCAGCATGTCCGCCTCGACCGTCCCCTTCGTGTCCTCGATGGTCATCGTGATACCCGGCCCCTGTGCAGCCACCGTGCCCGCCAGGATGCCGAGCTGCTTCTCCTTCTCGACCGTCTGCTTCCGGGCCTCCTCGGCCTGGTCGGAGCTGTTCTCCAGCTCCTGCCGCTGCTTCTCGAGGCCCTGCTTCTCGTCCTCAAGACGCTGACTGCGGTCGTCGAGTTCATCGAGGATGCGCACGAGATCTTCCTGACGCGCGCCGCGCAGCGCGTTACCGCTGTCGCTGTTTGACGCGACCTGGACGGCCAGGCCGAAACCCAGGCCGAACAGGAGCAGGGCGACGATGAGTTGGGCCCGCGACACGCGCGGCGGCCAGATGCCCTGTACCAGCCGCTGCCGACCGGTCAGCACGGGCTCAGCCGGTTTCTCCGCCTCCGCGTCCGTGGGCGACGTCACCGGGACCTCGTCGGGAAGCTTCTTGCGGAGCCGGTACTCGGGCGTCTCGTCCTGGTTGCTCATCGACCTCACGCCCGGAAGACATGCCGGCGGATCGCCGCGGCGTTGGAGAAGATCCGGATACCGAGAACGACCACGACCCCGGTGGACAGCTGCGATCCCACACCCAGCTCGTCACCGAGAAACACGATCAACGCGGCGACGACCACGTTGGACAGGAACGACACCACGAACACCTTGTCGTCGAAGATGCCGTCGAGCATGGCCCGGAGCCCTCCGAAAACGGCGTCCAGCGCCGCCACCACGGCGATCGGCAGATACGGCACGACGGCTGCCGGAACCTCGGGCTGGACCAACAGGCCGGCCACGACTCCCACGACGAGGCCCAGTACGGCGATCACGATGTGCCCTTCTCAGTTCTCGGCTGCGCTGTACGTACGATCACACTCGGTGCGGCGGGCAGCCGTAGGTCGTCCACCACGGAGATGGCCGTCCGGATGCCGTAGTTCTCCTGCAAGGCGTTGAGATACAAGCCGTCGGCACTGTTCTGGAACCTGGTGCTGAGCTTTTTGCCGTCCCCCACCGCGAGCACCGTGTACGGCGGTACCAGCGGTTTGTTGTCGACCAGTATCGCTTCGCCCGCGGCTCTGATCGCCGAGAGCGCCGTCAGCCGTTGACCGTTGATGGACACGGCCTCCGCGCCCGAAGCCCACAGTCCGTTGACCACGCGCTGCATGTCACGGTCCCGCACCCGCCCGGTGTCGGAGAAGCCGGAGGTCTCACGCGGGTCGCCGTCACCGCCCGTGGTGGCTTCCTTGGCGTCGTCCACGACGAGCTTGACCCCCGGGCCGTGCACCGCGACGGCGCCCGACAGGACACCCGCCAGGTCCGCCTGGTCGCTGCCGCCGCTCTGCTTGAGCGCCTCCTGCTGCCGGCCGCTCACGTCGTCACGCAGCTTGTCGACCGTGCTCTCGAGCTTGTCGGCCGCCTCGGTCTCGCTGTCGATCCGGTCGATGAGTTCCTCGCGCTCCTTGGCGACGACCGGCGCCGCGACCCGCGCCTGCGCCGCACCGACGGTGACCACGAGGGCCGCGAGCACCAGGCCCACGGCAAGACCGAGCTTCGCCCGCACCGTCCTGGGCAGGCCGCCCACACCCTCGGCACGCTTACGGGCGGCGGCCTCTGCGTAACCGTCGTCGAGGCTGTGGTCCATGACGTTGGTGAGCAGCGACATGGACGCATCCGGGCGCGACACGCGCGCGGGTGTGCTCCGAACGGGGGGCTGCTGCGGCATGCCGCACATCGTCGCACGTCGCGCCCAGTACCTCCGAATGGCCCCACCGGCGTGCCGGACAGGCCCCCTTGGGGACACTTGTCCGGCACGCGCGCGTGCGCCCGGTCAGCGTCCGGCGCTGTCCACGACCGCAGCCCACTCGTCGAGCAGGGCCTGCGCGGAGGCGTCGTCCGGCCCCTCCGCCCACAGATGGGTGACGGCCTCGGCCGGGTCCGGCAGCACCATCACCCAACGCCCGTCGGTCTCCACCACCCGTACGCCGTCGGTGGTGTCCACGAAGCGATCTCCCGCCTCTTCGACGACCCGCCGCATCACGAGGCCCTTGACGGCCCACGGGGTCGCCAGATCCCGCTTCAGGACGTGCGCCCGCGGGATCCGGGCGTCGATCTGGCTGAGGGTGAGCTGCGTCCGCGCCACCAGCCCGATCAACCGCACGAAGGCAGCCGTGCCGTCGAAGACACTGCTGAACTCCGGGACGATGAAGCCGCCCTTGCCGTCGCCGCCGAAGATCGTCGTCTCGTCCTGACCCACCCGGGTGAGGTCGTCCGGCGAGGTCGTCGTCCACTCGACCTGCGTCCCGTGGTACGCCGCCACCTGCTCGGCGATCCTCGTCGTGGTCACGGGCAGCGCGACCCGTCCGCTGCGCCGCTCGGCGGCCACCAGGTCGAGGAGCACGAGGAGCGCCCTGTCGTCCTCGATGATCCGCCCCTTCTCGTCGACGAGGGAGAGCCGCTCGCCCACGGGGTCGAACCGCACACCGAAGGCGGCCCGCGAGGAAGCCACGATCTCCCCCAGCCGGACGAGCCCGGAGCGCCGCTGATCACCCGTCTCCGTGGGCCTGGCCTCGTTCAGGCCGGGATTGACGGTCAGCGAGTCCACCCCGAGCTTGCCCAGGAGACTGGGCAGCACCAGTCCGGCGCTGCCGTTCGAGGCGTCGACCACGACCTTCAGCCCGGCCTCGGAGATCCCCGTCGTGTCCACGTTCCGCAGCAGCGATCCCGTGTACGAGTCGAAGACGCTGGCCGGGAAGTGGAGGTCGCCGATCTCACCCGGGAAGGCGCGCCGGTACTCCTGACGGGCGAACACACGGTCCAGCTTGCGTTGACTGCCCTGCGACAGGTCGGCGCCCTGCCCGTCGAAGAACATGATGTCGACGGAGTCCGGCACCCCGGGCGAGGTCCGGATCATGATCCCGCCGGCGCTCCCGCGCGCCGTCTGCTGCCGCGCCACGGGCAGCGGCACGTTCTCCAGGTCGCGCACGTCGATGGCGCTGGCCTGAAGTGCGGAGATGACCGCCCGCTTCAGCGCACGCGCACCCCGCGAGTGGTCCCGGGCCGTGGTGACGGTGGACCCCTTCTTGAGCGTCGTGGCGTAGGCGCCGGCGAGACGCACGGCCAGTTCGGGGGTGATCTCGACGTTCAGGATCCCGGACACCCCGCGGGCGCCGAACAGATGCGCCTGCCCACGGGACTCCCAGATCACGGACGTGTTGACGAACGCGCCGGCTTCGATCGTCTTGAACGGATAGACCCGCACATTGCCCTGCACGATCGATTCTTCACCGATCAGGCATTCGTCGCCGATGACGGCGCCGTCCTCGATCCGGGCCGCCCGCATGATGTCGGTGTTCTTGCCCACCACACAGCCACGGAGGTTGCTGTGCTGGCCCACGTACACGTTGTCGTGCACGACGGCCTTGTGCAGGAAGGCACCGCTCTTCACGACGACGTTGGACCCGACGACCGTGTGCTCACGGATCTCGGCGCCGGCCTCGACCTTCGCGTAGTCACCGATGTACAGGGGACCGCGCAGTACGGCATCGGGATGGACTTCCGCGCCTTCGGCCACCCAGACGCCCGGCGAGATCTCGAATCCGTCGATATCGACGTCGACCTTGCCCTCGAGCACGTCGGCCTGGGCCTTCACATAGCTCTCGTGCGTGCCCACGTCCTCCCAGTAACCCTCGGCGATGAAGCCGTATACCGGCTTGCCCTCCTTCATCAACTGCGGGAAGACATCTCCGGACCAGTCGACGGGCACATCGGCCTCGACGTAGTCGAAGACCTCGGGCTCCATGACGTAGATGCCCGTGTTCACCGTGTCCGAGAAGACCTGGCCCCAGGTCGGCTTCTCGAGGAAGCGCTCGACCTTGCCCTCTTCATCGACGATGGTGATGCCGAATTCCAGCGGATTGGGCACACGGGTCAGACAGACGGTGACCAGCGCGCCTTTTTCCTTGTGGAAGTTGATCAGCTCGGTGAGGTCGAAGTCGGTGAGGGCATCGCCGGAGATGACGAGGAAGGCGTCGTCCTTCAACGCCTCCTCTGCGTTCTTGACGCTTCCGGCGGTACCGAGTGGCTTCTCCTCGTTGGCATAGCTGAGCTCCATTCCGAGCTCCTCGCCGTCACCGAAATAGTTCTTGACCAGTGACGCCAGGAACTGGACAGTTACGACGGTCTCGTTGAGCCCATGCCTTTTGAGCAGCCTCAGGACGTGCTCCATGATCGGCCGGTTGGCCACCGGCAGGAGCGGCTTGGGCATACTCGAGGTCATGGGACGAAGGCGTGTGCCTTCGCCTCCGGCCATCACGACGGCCTTCATGTCGGAAGCGTCCTCCTAAAGAGACGAGGTCTAGCCGACTTCACCCGTCCAGATTGTCCCGCACTTTTCTTCCGCGGGCCATCGAGCCACTTCAGCTGCCAATCGGCGAGGTCAGTCGGCGGCCATGGCGTCCGCACGCACCAGGCGGCGGACCTGTACCACGTAGAGGACTCCTGCCCACCAGTAGAGCGTTGTACCCCATCCGGCGAACGCCCATCCGAAAATAGCACCGAGTGACGCCAACCATCCGCTTCCGTCACTGAGCAGAAGCAGCGGGAAGGCGTACATCAGGTTGAACGTGGCCGCCTTCCCGAGGAAGTTCACCTGCGGCGGCGGATAGCCGTGTCGCCGGAGGATGCCGACCATCACCAGCAACATCAGCTCGCGGGCGAGAAGTGCAGCCGTCAACCAGACAGGAAGAATCTCCCGCCAGGTCAGACCGACCAGGGTGGAAAGAATGTAGAGCCGGTCGGCGGCCGGGTCGAGGAGCCGGCCGAGGCTGCTGATCTGGTTCCAGCGTCGCGCGAGCTTGCCGTCCAGGTAGTCGGTGATGCCGCTGAAAGCCAACACCAGGAGAGCCCAGCCGTCGCTCTGCGGGCCTCCGAACTCGGGCCGGAGGATCAGCCACAGGAACACGGGCACGCCGACGAGACGCGCCATGCTGAGGATGTTGGGGATGGTGAGGACCCGGTCTGTCTGGACACGGGTCTCCTGGACCTCCACCCGGGGGCCTCCAGTAGGAAATGAGCCAACGATGCCCCCTGACCTTACCCCAACGCAAAAAAGCTCCGGCTCTCGGGCTGTGTGCCCAAGAGCCGGAGCTCTAAAAGGAGTTCGGCGGTGTCCTACTCTCCCACAGGGTCCCCCCTGCAGTACCATCGGCGCTGTAAGGCTTAGCTTCCGGGTTCGGAATGTAACCGGGCGTTTCCCTCACGCTATGACCACCGAAACACTATGAAACTGTCCAGCCGCACCACACCGTGACCATGGCATGGGGCTGTTCGTGGTTTCAGAACCAACACAGTGGACGCGAGCAACTGAGGACAAGCCCTCGGCCTATTAGTACCGGTCAGCTTCACCCATTACTGGGCTTCCACATCCGGCCTATCAACCCAGTCGTCTACTGGGAGCCTTAACCCCTCAAAGGGGGTGGGAATACTCATCTCGAAGCAGGCTTCCCGCTTAGATGCTTTCAGCGGTTATCCCTCCCGAACGTAGCCAACCAGCCATGCCCTTGGCAGAACAACTGGCACACCAGAGGTTCGTCCGTCCCGGTCCTCTCGTACTAGGGACAGCCCTTCTCAATATTCCTGCGCGCGCAGCGGATAGGGACCGAACTGTCTCACGACGTTCTAAACCCAGCTCGCGTACCGCTTTAATGGGCGAACAGCCCAACCCTTGGGACCGACTCCAGCCCCAGGATGCGACGAGCCGACATCGAGGTGCCAAACCATCCCGTCGATATGGACTCTTGGGGAAGATCAGCCTGTTATCCCCGGGGTACCTTTTATCCGTTGAGCGACGGCGCTTCCACAAGCCACCGCCGGATCACTAGTCCCGACTTTCGTCCCTGCTCGACCCGTCGGTCTCACAGTCAAGCTCCCTTGTGCACTTACACTCAACACCTGATTGCCAACCAGGCTGAGGGAACCTTTGGGCGCCTCCGTTACTCTTTAGGAGGCAACCGCCCCAGTTAAACTACCCATCAGACACTGTCCCTGATCCGGATCACGGACCCAGGTTAGACATCCAGCACGACCAGAGTGGTATTTCAACGACGACTCCACAACCACTGGCGTGGCCGCTTCAAAGTCTCCCACCTATCCTACACAAGCCGAACCGAACACCAATATCAAACTGTAGTAAAGGTCCCGGGGTCTTTCCGTCCTGCTGCGCGAAACGAGCATCTTTACTCGTAGTGCAATTTCACCGGGCCTATGGTTGAGACAGTCGAGAAGTCGTTACGCCATTCGTGCAGGTCGGAACTTACCCGACAAGGAATTTCGCTACCTTAGGATGGTTATAGTTACCACCGCCGTTTACTGGCGCTTAAGTTCTCAGCTTCGCCACCCCGAAGAGTGACTAACCGGTCCCCTTAACGTTCCAGCACCGGGCAGGCGTCAGTCCGTATACATCGCCTTACGGCTTCGCACGGACCTGTGTTTTTAGTAAACAGTCGCTTCTCGCTGGTCTCTGCGGCCACACCCAGCTCGAGGAGCAAGTCCTCTCACCAGACATGGCCCCCCTTCTCCCGAAGTTACGGGGGCATTTTGCCGAGTTCCTTAACCATAGTTCACCCGAACGCCTCGGTATTCTCTACCTGACCACCTGAGTCGGTTTAGGGTACGGGCCGCCATGAAACTCGCTAGAGGCTTTTCTCGACAGCATAGGATCATCCACTTCGCCACAATCGGCTCGGCATCAGGTCTCAGACTATATGGCGTGCGGATTTGCCTACACACCGTCCTACACCCTTACCCCGGGACAACCACCGCCCGGGATGGACTACCTTCCTGCGTCACCCCATCACTCACCTACTAACCGCTTGGGCCGGCGGCTCCACCACTTTCCTTTCCCCGAAGGGTCCGGAACGGCTTCACGGCCTTAGCATCACGATGCTCGATGTTTGACGCTTCACAGCGGGTACCGGAATATCAACCGGTTATCCATCGACTACGCCTGTCGGCCTCGCCTTAGGTCCCGACTTACCCTGGGCAGATCAGCTTGACCCAGGAACCCTTAGTCAATCGGCGCACACGTTTCTCACGTGTGTATCGCTACTCATGCCTGCATTCTCACTCGTGAACCGTCCACAACTACCTTCCGGTGCTGCTTCACCCGGCACACGACGCTCCCCTACCCATCACGATCCCCGTTGGGGGTATATATCGCAATGACACGACTTCGGCGGTACGCTTGAGCCCCGCTACATTGTCGGCGCGGAATCACTAGACCAGTGAGCTATTACGCACTCTTTCAAGGGTGGCTGCTTCTAAGCCAACCTCCTGGTTGTCTGTGCGACTCCACATCCTTTCCCACTTAGCGTACGCTTAGGGGCCTTAGTCGATGCTCTGGGCTGTTTCCCTCTCGACCATGGAGCTTATCCCCCACAGTCTCACTGCCGCGCTCTCACTTACCGGCATTCGGAGTTTGGCTAAGGTCAGTAACCCGGTAGGGCCCATCGCCTATCCAGTGCTCTACCTCCGGCAAGAAACACACGACGCTGCACCTAAATGCATTTCGGGGAGAACCAGCTATCACGGAGTTTGATTGGCCTTTCACCCCTAACCACAGGTCATCCCCCAGGTTTTCAACCCTGGTGGGTTCGGTCCTCCACGAAGTCTTACCTCCGCTTCAACCTGCCCATGGCTAGATCACTCCGCTTCGGGTCTTGAGCGTGCTACTGAAACGCCCTGTTCGGACTCGCTTTCGCTACGGCTACCCCACTCGGGTTAACCTCGCAACACACCGCAAACTCGCAGGCTCATTCTTCAAAAGGCACGCAGTCACGACGCACCAAGCAAGCTCGATGCGCGACGCTCCCACGGCTTGTAGGCACACGGTTTCAGGTACTATTTCACTCCGCTCCCGCGGTACTTTTCACCATTCCCTCACGGTACTATCCGCTATCGGTCACCAGGGAATATTTAGGCTTAGCGGGTGGTCCCGCCAGATTCACACGGGATTTCTCGGGCCCCGTGCTACTTGGGTGTCTCTCAAACGAGCCGCTGATGTTTCGACTACGGGGGTCTTACCCTCTACGCCGGACCTTTCGCATGTCCTTCGCCTACATCAACGGTTTCTGACTCGTCTCACAGCCGGCAGACTGTGAAAGAGAGATCCCACAACCCCGCACACGCAACCCCTGCCGGGTCTCACACGTATACGGTTTGGCCTCATCCGGTTTCGCTCGCCACTACTCCCGGAATCACGGTTGTTTTCTCTTCCTGCGGGTACTGAGATGTTTCACTTCCCCGCGTTCCCTCCACATACCCTATGTGTTCAGGTATGGGTGACAGCCCATGACGACTGCCGGGTTTCCCCATTCGGAAACCCCCGGATCAAAGCCTGGTTGACGACTCCCCGGGGACTATCGTGGCCTCCCACGTCCTTCATCGGTTCCTGGTGCCAAGGCATCCACCGTGCGCCCTTAAAAACTTGGCCACAGATGCTCGCGTCCACTGTGCAGTTCTCAAACAACGACCAGCCACCCATCACCCCGAACCCTTACGGTCCGAGTGCACTGGGGCCGGCATCAGAAGGACGGCTTCACAGCCGCACCCTCAGATACCCAACAGCGTGCCCGGCACCCTCGCCACTCATGATCAGCTTTCCACGCTCCGAAGAGCAGTACTTGCAGCCCGAGATGACTGAGAATGCCGAATAATCAACGTTCCACCCATGAGCAACCAGCATCGGACGTACGCCGATGTACTGGCCTCTGACCTCACCCCGTGGGGATCGGTAAGAAGTGCTCCTTAGAAAGGAGGTGATCCAGCCGCACCTTCCGGTACGGCTACCTTGTTACGACTTCGTCCCAATCGCCAGTCCCACCTTCGACAGCTCCCTCCCACAAGGGGTTGGGCCACCGGCTTCGGGTGTTACCGACTTTCGTGACGTGACGGGCGGTGTGTACAAGGCCCGGGAACGTATTCACCGCAGCAATGCTGATCTGCGATTACTAGCAACTCCGACTTCATGGGGTCGAGTTGCAGACCCCAATCCGAACTGAGACCGGCTTTTTGAGATTCGCTCCACCTCACGGTTTCGCAGCTCTTTGTACCGGCCATTGTAGCACGTGTGCAGCCCAAGACATAAGGGGCATGATGACTTGACGTCGTCCCCACCTTCCTCCGAGTTGACCCCGGCAGTCTCCTGTGAGTCCCCATCACCCCGAAGGGCATGCTGGCAACACAGAACAAGGGTTGCGCTCGTTGCGGGACTTAACCCAACATCTCACGACACGAGCTGACGACAGCCATGCACCACCTGTACACCGACCACAAGGGGGCGACCATCTCTGGCCGTTTCCGGTGTATGTCAAGCCTTGGTAAGGTTCTTCGCGTTGCGTCGAATTAAGCCACATGCTCCGCTGCTTGTGCGGGCCCCCGTCAATTCCTTTGAGTTTTAGCCTTGCGGCCGTACTCCCCAGGCGGGGAACTTAATGCGTTAGCTGCGGCACCGACGACGTGGAATGTCGCCAACACCTAGTTCCCACCGTTTACGGCGTGGACTACCAGGGTATCTAATCCTGTTCGCTCCCCACGCTTTCGCTCCTCAGCGTCAGTAATGGCCCAGAGATCCGCCTTCGCCACCGGTGTTCCTCCTGATATCTGCGCATTTCACCGCTACACCAGGAATTCCGATCTCCCCTACCACACTCTAGTCTGCCCGTATCGAATGCAGACCCGGGGTTAAGCCCCGGGCTTTCACATCCGACGCGACAGACCGCCTACGAGCTCTTTACGCCCAATAATTCCGGACAACGCTTGCGCCCTACGTATTACCGCGGCTGCTGGCACGTAGTTAGCCGGCGCTTCTTCTGCAGGTACCGTCACTTTCGCTTCTTCCCTGCTGAAAGAGGTTTACAACCCGAAGGCCGTCATCCCTCACGCGGCGTCGCTGCATCAGGCTTTCGCCCATTGTGCAATATTCCCCACTGCTGCCTCCCGTAGGAGTCTGGGCCGTGTCTCAGTCCCAGTGTGGCCGGTCGCCCTCTCAGGCCGGCTACCCGTCGTCGCCTTGGTGAGCCATTACCTCACCAACAAGCTGATAGGCCGCGGGCTCATCCTTCACCGCCGGAGCTTTTAACCTCCACCCATGCGAGTGGAAGTATTATCCGGTATTAGACCCCGTTTCCAGGGCTTGTCCCAGAGTGAAGGGCAGATTGCCCACGTGTTACTCACCCGTTCGCCACTAATCCCCACCGAAGTGGTTCATCGTTCGACTTGCATGTGTTAAGCACGCCGCCAGCGTTCGTCCTGAGCCAGGATCAAACTCTCCGTGAATGTTTTCCCGTAATCGGGACGACACCACGAGAGCGGAACAGCCAGGCGGAATAAGCCCGGCCGTTCACAGCGTCCTCGCTGTGTTTTGTTTCAAAGGAACCTCATCCTCGGCTATCACTGCCGGGGACGGGGTATCAACATATCTGGCGTTGATTTTTGGCACGCTGTTGAGTTCTCAAGGAACGGACGCTTCCTTTGTACTCACCCGATACTCTCGGGCTTTCCTCCGGGCGCTTCCCTTCGGTCTTGCGTTTCCGACTCTATCAGGGTTTTTCCGGCCCCTTGACCACCGTTCCGCAGGCATGCGAAAGATGATCCAAAGATAGGATCTGACAAGTTGGATGCTGCTCAGTAAGCGCGCTTGATCGCGTCGCTCACCCTCAAGCAGGAGTACGACTGTACACGGGGCCGCAGAGTCGCTGCAAATCGACTAGGCTAGTGGTCTAGACCACGGATCGGGACTATCGTGCGGAAACGGTACTTCACCTGACATACCCTGCTGCATGGCGTGCCGATGTGGACAGACAGTAACGGCCCATACACATCTCCACCTCTGGGAGGCTTCCCATGACCACCGTGACGTCCCCTCTAGTAGGACGCGCCATCGGACTGGCGTCCGTGCCGGACCCCGTCTTCTCCGGGGCCATGGTCGGCCCGGGCACTGCAATCGATCCGGTGCGTGAGCCTTCCGAGGCGGTCGCTCCCGTGGATGGAGTCATCGTCTCCCTCCACCCGCACGCATTCGTCGTGGTCGACGGCGACGGGCATGGGGTGCTCACTCATCTCGGCATCGACACCGTGCAGCTCAACGGCGAGGGCTTCGAGCTCCTTGTGAACAAGGGCGACACCGTCGTGCGCGGACAGGGCATCGTGCGGTGGAACCCGGCCGCGGTCGAGGAGGCCGGGAAGTCCCCGGTGTGCCCGGTCGTCGCGCTGGAGGCCACGGCCGACTCACTCGGCGATCTCCGTGAGGACGGCGACATCAAGGTCGGCGACGTTCTCTTTTCCTGGCAGTAATGCCGACGCCGTCCTGTCGACGGCACTCAGGTCAAACACCGCGGCGGCGGGACCCGCCGCACTATCGGAGACGGGTGAGATGGAGACAACGCTTCGAGGCGTCGGCGTGAGTCACGGCGTGGCGATCGGCGAGGTACGGCACATGGGAACGGCGGTGCTCGAACCGCCCGCGAAGCAGATCCCGGCGGAGGAGGCCGAACGCGAACAGGGGCGCGCCCGCCAGGCCGTGGAGGCTGTGGCAGCCGACCTGATGGCGCGCGGAAATCTGGCGGGGGGCGAGGCCCAGGGCGTGCTCGAGGCGCAGGCCATGATGGCCCAGGACCCCGAGCTGAAGGTGGACGTGGACCGGCGTATCGCCGTCGGCAGCACGGCCGAGCGTGCCGTGTACGACGCTTTCGCCGCCTACCGCGAGCTGCTGGCGGGAGCCGGCGAGTACCTCGCCGGTCGCGTCGCCGACCTCGATGACGTGCGGAATCGTATCGTCGCCCGTCTGTTGGGCGTCCCGATGCCGGGTGTGCCGGACAGCGACGAGCCGTACGTGCTGGTGGCCCGGGACCTGGCGCCTGCCGACACCGCGCTGCTGGACCCGACGCTCGTGCTCGGTTTCGTGACCGAGGAGGGCGGGCCGACGAGTCACAGCGCCATCCTGGCCCGCGCCCTCGGCGTGCCGGCCGTCGTGGCCCTGCCCGGTGCCGGTGAGCTGGCGGAGGGGACGGTGATCGCCGTCGACGGCAGCACCGGTGACATCTTCGTCAATCCGAGCGAAGAGAAGAAGGCCCGGCTCGAGGCCGCAGCCGCCCAGCGCAGGGCGGCGCTGGCCGCCTCGACCGGGCCGGGCGCCACCGCCGACGGTCACAAGATGCCGTTGCTGGCGAACGTCGGCGGGCCTGCCGACGTGCCGGCCGCCGTGGAGGCCGGAGCCGAGGGCGTCGGACTGTTCCGTACCGAGTTCCTCTTCCTCGACGACAGCAAGAGCGCGCCGTCCGAGGAGAAGCAGGTCACGGCCTACCGGCAGGTGCTCGAGGCGTTCCCCGAAGGGCGCGTCGTCGTACGCGTACTGGATGCGGGCGCCGACAAACCGCTCGACTTCCTCACCCCAGCCGACGAGCCGAACCCGGCGCTGGGTGTGCGTGGGCTTCGCAGTCTGCTGGACCATCCCGACGTCCTGCGGACCCAGCTGACCGCGCTGGCGAAGGCCGCCGAAGGGCTGCCCGTGCATCTCGAGGTCATGGCGCCGATGGTGGCGGACCGCGCCGACGCGAAGGCGTTCGCGGACGCCTGCCGGGAGGCGGGGCTGAGGGCGAAGTTCGGCGCGATGGTGGAGATTCCGTCGGCCGCTCTGCGGGCTCGCTCGATCCTGCGTGAGGTGGAGTTCCTGTCGCTGGGCACGAACGACCTCGCCCAGTACACGTTCGCCGCCGACCGGCAGGTGGGTGCGGTGTCCCGGCTGCAGGATCCGTGGCAGCCCGCGCTGCTGGACCTCGTCGCGCTGTCCGCCGAGGCGGCAAGGGCCGAGGGGAAGAGTTGCGGTGTGTGCGGCGAGGCCGCATCCGACCCGCTGCTCGCGTGTGTGCTGACGGGACTGGGCGTCACCTCTCTTTCCATGGGTGCGGCGTCGATTCCCTACGTGCGGACGGCGCTGGCGAGGTACACGCTGGCGCAGTGTGAGCGTGCGGGGGTTGCCGCGCGGGCGGCCGACAGCGCCGAGGAGGCGCGTCAGGCGGCACAGGCCGTGTTGTCCGGCGAGTAGCCGATTCCGGTCTGCGATCCGGTGAGCAGGGGCGCTCCTCCTTCGGGGGGGTGCCCCTGCTGTGCGTGGGTTCCCGTCCGCTCAGTGGCTGTGCTCCGGCGCCGTTCCCTCCGGGCCGAGGTCCGGTGGGAAGCAGTAGTCCACGTTGGACTCGGGTGAGATGAGGTCACCGGATTCGGCGTCGGTGCAGTAGGCGTCGAAGACCTCGCCGGCGGTCAGGGGTTCGAGGCCGTCGCCCCGGAGCCGCCATCCGTAGACCTGGTCGGACGTGTCGGGGGCGGTGGTGCGCATGACCAGGCCGCCCGGGGTCCGGGTGGCCAGGCCGAGGGCGAGGACGGTGGTGAACTCGAGCGCCTCGGCCTCGTCGATTCGGGGAGCACCGGTGTCCTCCTCGTCGGCGTGGAGGACTGCGACCAGTGTTTCGGGGGTGCCGGTGACGCTGCACACGAGGTGCCGGTCGCCGGGCGGTGCCGTGTCGAGGATGCGGGCGACGAGGTTCGACGCGCGGGTGAAGGCGGCACGGCCGATGTCCTCGCCGCAGGTCGCGCAGGCGCCGAGGCGGGCGAGCAGGGTGGCCGCGTACTCCCAGGTGGCCTGTCGGACTGCCTCGTCGACGAGTGCGGGCAGGAGGTCCGTGAGGGGCTGGCCCTCGTAGGGCACGGTGGGGCCGGTGGTCGCGAGTTCGGCCGTGAAGCGGGTCCGGTTGGCGGGGACGTCGGGGTCGATCCCGCGGACGCAGCAGTACTCGGCGTAATCCTGTGGGTCGAAGAGGGCCACGGTGGTGTGGGTGCCCTGGAGGGCGCGTGTCCTCAGGAGGTCCTCGACCTGTCGGAGGTAGACGGCGTGATCGTCGAAGGTGAAGGTGCGGTAGCGCCGCATGGCACGGAAGTCGTGTTCGTCGGTGAGCAGGCCGATGGTGCCGGCGATCTCACGGCGCAGGACGCGTCGCATGGTGTGGTGGTCGGTGTGTGCCATGTGTTTCCCCCTGTGTGCACAGTCGATCGATGCTCACCCACAGTAACCAGCGGCACTGACAACGGACCCTGCGTGATCGGGTAACAGGCTCGGCGGCGACGAAGTGCGCAGGTCACAGCGGTACGACGGCAGAGGGTGAAGCAGTGGGCGGGCCTGACGGCGGGCAGGTCGGTGACGTGGAGTCGTGCAGGGCCGGTTTCGGTCGCCGGGCCCGGACTTCGCGGTGGTCTGCGGCGAGGTCCGAGCCCGTCGGCTGCGTCGGTTCCGGAGTGCTCCCGGGCTTGCGGTGCGCTCAGGCCCGTTTGCGGGCGAGTTCCTCGTAGAAGTGCAGCAGGTCGAGGTTGTCGATGGAGCCCGGGTTGACGGCCTTGTCCAGTGGGGTGCCCTGGAGGAGGCGTTTGACCGGGACCTCGATGCGTTTTCCGGTGAGAGTGTGCGGGACGCCGGGAACCTCGATGACCTCGTCGGGGACGTGGCGCGGCGAGAGCTGGTCGCGGAGGGCCTGCTTGATACGGCCGAGGAGTGCCTCGTCGAGCGCGGCTCCCGGGGCGAGGTGGACGAAAAGCGGCATCCAGTAGCCGCCGTCGGGCTGCTCGACACCGATGACCAGGGATTCCTTGATCTCGGGGAGGCGTTCGACCACCTCGTAGATGTCGGCGGAGCCCATGCGCACGCCCTGGCGGTTGAGCGTGGAGTCGGAGCGGCCGTGGATGACGACGGAGCCACGCGAGGTGATGGTGATCCAGTCGCCGTGGCGCCAGACGCCGGGGTAGGTGTCGAAGTAGCTGCCGTGGTAGCGGCTGCCGTCGGGGTCGTTCCAGAACCGGACCGGCATCGACGGCATGGGGTTGGTGACGACGAGCTCGCCGACCTCGTCGGTCACCGGGTGACCGCCGGCGTCCCAGGACTGGAGGTCGGTGCCGAGGCCGGGGGCCTGGAGTTCGCCGGTGTGGACCGGGAGGGTCGGGACGGCTCCGGCGAAACAGGAGCACACGTCCGTGCCGCCGCTGACGGAGGCGATCCACAGGTCGGCCCCGCTCGCTGCGAACTCGTCGTGCAGCCAGCGGAAACCGTCGGGTGGGAGCGGGGAGCCGGTGGTGGCGACGCACTGGACCTTGGAGAGGTCGAAGTCGCGGGCCGGATGCACCTCGGCTTTGCGGCAGGCCATGACGTACGCGGCCGAGGTGCCGTAGAGGGTGGCGCCGGTGCGTTCGGCGATGCGCCACTGGGCGCCGATGTCGGGATGGCCGGGGCTGCCGTCGTAGAGGACGATCGTGGTGCCGGTCAGCAGGCCGGAGACGAGGAAGTTCCACATCATCCAGCCGGTCGAGGTGTACCAGAAGAAGCGGTCTTCGGGGCCGAGGTCGCAGTGCAGGCCGAGCTGCTTGAGGTGTTCGACCAGGATGCCGCCCTGAGACTGGACGATGGCCTTGGGCAGACCGGTGGTACCGGAGGAGTAGAGCACCCAGAGGGGGTGGTCGAAGGGGACCTGCTCGAAGACGGGTTCCTCGTCCGCGGCCGTGAGGGCCGACCATTCCAGGGCGCCCGGGGGCGGTTCCGTGCCCAGCAGGGGGATGTGGACCACGGCGCGCAGGGTGGGCAGCTCGGCGCGGAGTTCGGCGACGACGTCACGGCGGTCGTGTTCCTTGCCGCCGTAGCGATAGCCGTCGACCGTGAAGAGGACGACGGGTTCGACCTGCTGGAAGCGGTCGAGGACGCTGCGGGCGCCGAAGTCGGGGGCGCAGGATGTCCAGACACCGCCCACGGCGGCGGTCGCGAGGAGGGCCACGACTGCCTGCGGGATGTTCGGCAGGTAGCCGCTGATCCGGTCTCCGGGGCGGACGCCGAGGGCGCGCAGCTCGGCGGCGAGCGACCCGACCTGGCGGCGAAGCTCGGACCAGGTGACCGGGCTGGGTTCGTGGGTCTCGTCGACGTGGAGCAGGGCGGGTTCGGCCGGGCGGGTGGCGGCCGCGCGCAGGGCGTGCTCGGCGTAGTTGAGTGTCGCTCCTGGGAACCACTGGGCTCCGGGCATGGAGCGGTCGCCCAGTACGCGCGCGTAGGGGGTCGAGAACCGGACGTCGAACCACTGTGTGAGGGCTTCCCAGAAGGTTTCCAGCTCGTCCACTGACCAGCGGTGCAGCGCCGGGTAGCCGCCTTGCGAGGGGGCTCCGTGGTGCTCGGCGGCCCAGGTCTGGAATCTCGTGACCTGGGCTCGGGCGATGCGCTGCGGATCTGGCCGCCAGAGCGGCTCGGGGTTCACGGTCGTCATGGGGCGGCTCCGGGGCTGTACGCGTCGTGTGCGTCACCCGCGCACGAGCTGGGGTGGTGCGCGTGACGCGGCTGACACGGACGATGCCATGTGATCGACTTCTGCACCAGGGTGGGCTCCCCACAGTCCGTGTCGTGAAGATGTGGCCACACCACGGGTGAACGGCAGTTGAACGAGCCGCGCGGTCGGCGTGGTCAGTGACAGGGTGAACAGCATGGACGGTCGTGACCTGGTGCGCTCGATGAAGGCGGTCGGTTCCGCGGGTGCTGCCCAGGGGTTGCGGACCGTGCGCGCCGCCTGGCGCAGAAGCCGTGTCGACGCCGCCGGGCTGCCGGTGCGGGGTCGCGAGCGCGCACGGGTGCCGGGTGCGGTACGGGAGGCGGAGCCGGAGCCCGGCGGTGGGATGCTGCGGTTCGGTCGCTCGGAGCTGAGGATCCGCGTGGCCGTGAACGGCGCGGTGTTCTGGGGGTGGGACGGTGCCGAGCCCGAGCCGTCGTACGCGTTGGCCGGCCGCTGTCCGGAGCCGGATCCGCGGGCGGTGCTGGAGCCCGACAAGGACGGCGGGTGGCGGGTCGTCGCCGAACGGGTGACGGTCGTGGTCTCACGGCACGGGGCCATCGAGGTGTGCACGCCGGGAGGCGTGGTGTTGCGGCGTGATCTGCCGCCCCGGTGGTGGGAGCCGGAGGAGGGTGGACCTGCGCGCTGGATGCAGCGTTCGGAGGTGGCGGCGGACGCGCGTTTCTTCGGTCTCGGCGGTCGGGCGTCCGGGCCCCGGCTGCGTGACGGGACGTACCGCCTGTGGAACACGGATCCTGAGCGCGCGTTCGGCCGTGGGGACGGTCCGCTGCATCTCACGATGCCGGTCCAGCTGGTGGTGGCCGACGCGGCCACCCATCTGGTGTTCCACGACACCTCCTGGGACGGCACCGTCACGCTGCGGGAGGGCGCGGAGGGCGCCGGCTCGGGGCACGACCGGCCCGGGGCGTGCGAGGTCCGGATGGGCGGGGGGCCGTTGCGCTGCTGGGTGGTGGTGGGTACGCCCGCGCGCGTGCTGCTCGCCTGGGTGTCACTGACCGGGGCGTCGGCGCTGCCTCCGGCGTGGGCGCTCGGTCACCATCACGCGCGCGCGGACTTCGGCGGTGAGGAGGAGGTGCGCCGGTTCGTCACGCGCTGGCACGAGCACGGTCTGCCTCTCGACGCCGTCCATCTGGACACCGACCACCACGACGAGCACCAGGTGTTCACCGTCGACCAGGACCGGTTCCCGAAACTGGCGCTGCTCGCCGAGGAACTGCGTCGCGACGGCATCCGGCTGGTGTCGGCCGTCGGCCCGGCGGTCAAGGCCACGCGGGGCAACGCCGTGTACGACGGCGGGGCCGCCGAGGACGCCTTCGTGCGGGACCCTTCGGGGCGGCTCGTCGAGGCGGTGGTGCGGCCCGGTGAGGCTGTTTTCCCCGACTTCACCCACGGGCGTGTGCGCCAGTGGTGGGGAGGTCTGTACGGCGAGCGGATCGGGCAGGGGTTCACCGGTTTCTGGCACGACCTGGACGAGCCGACGGTGTTCGCCGCCTTCGGGGAGGCGACGTTGCCGCTGTCCGCGCGGCATGCCCTGGAGGGCCGCGGTGGTGATCATCGCGAGGCTCACAACGTGTACGGCCTGTGCATGGCCCGGGCGGCCTACGAGGGGCTGCGGGAGCTGGTTCCCGACCAGCGTCCGTTCGTCGTCTCGCGGTCCGGCTGGGCAGGCTCGCAGCGTTACGGAGGCACCTCGTGCGGCCATCTCGTCACGGGCTGGCCGGGCCTGCGGGCGTCGCTCTCCCTGGTGCTGGGGCTCGGGCTGTGCGGTGTGCCGTTGTCGGGTCCGGACGTGGGCGGTTTCGACGGCGCCGCGACGCCCGAGCTGTATCTGCGCTGGTTCCAGCTGGGCGCGTACCTGCCGCTGTTCCGCACGCACGCGAGCGGGCGCGCGCGGCGCCGGGAGCCGTGGGAGTTCGGTCCCGAGGTGCTGGAGCACGCGCGCGTGGCACTCGTCGAGCGTCGGCGGCTGCTGCCGTACTGGGTGACGCTGGCGCACCTGGCCCGCCGTTCGGGGGCCCCTTATGTGCGTCCGGTGTGGTGGGGGGCGCCGGGCAACCGGGTGTTGCGGGACTGTGAGGACGCCTTCCTGCTGGGCGACAGCCTCCTGGTGGCGCCCGTGTTCGGTCCGGGCCTGGACCGGCGTTCGGTGCAGTTGCCCCGGGGGCGCTGGTACGACACCGCGACGGAGCGGGCGTACCAGGGGCCGGGGCAGGTGTTCGTGGATGCTCCGCTGTCGCGCATCCCGGTGCTCGCGCGCGCGGGTGCCGTCATACCGGTGCGCGGGGACGACGGACGGCTGGAGCTGGAGGTGTGGGCTCCTGTCCGGGGTCGGACCGGGGGCGGGGTGGTCGTGCGGGACGCGGGCGACGGCTGGGAGGAGCCGGAGACCGAGCGGTACGTCGTCCGTTGGGAGGGTTCGCGGGTCGTCGTCGAGCGGGAGGGTGAGGACGGCGTGCGGGCGCCGTCCCACCCGGTGCGCGTCCGCGGGCTCGGCGAGCGGTGAGCTCAGATGTAGCGGCCCTCGAAGAACGCCCGCACGGCGAGCGTGTGAAGGGGGAAGGCGAGCTCCTCCGGACGGTGCAGGAGATGCCATCCTTCCGTCTCGTCCGTGGGGGCGGTCACCGGGAGACGGTCCGCGGGCCGCTCCGGCAGGAGTCCGAACAGCAGCAGGTGGCCGTCGGGCGAGCTCATGGCGTCGGCCAGCCGCACGTCGCGGCCGGCGGCGTCGATGCCGGTCTCTTCCCTGAGTTCGCGGACGACGGCCTGCCGCCAGTCCTCGCGGTGGTCGATGTAGCCGCCTGGCAGTGCGATGCCCCCGCGCGCGGGGGCGATGGTTCGGGTGATGACGACCAGGGCGGTGCCCTTCGTGTCGTACACGGGCTGGAGCGCGACGGCGACCGGCAGGGGGTTGCGGTAGGCCACGGTGGCGCAGGCCGGACAGGTGCGGGGCCAGCCGGTGACGCCCTCCCCGTAGGGCGCTCCGCAACTCGAACAGTGGGAGTCGCGCGCGGAGTTCGAAATGGAGTGCAGAGATTCGGACACGCGGCGGAGCGTATCCGATCTTGGGGAGGGTGTCGTACGGAGGTGGCTCACGCCCTCCGGGCGAGGGACGCGGCGGACACGGGGAAGTCGAAGTAGGTGTCGGGGTAGGGCTCGGGCTTGAAGGTGTAGTGCCACCACTCCTCGGCGAGGTTCACGAAGCCGAGGGCTTCCAGGGTCCCTTTGAGGAGTGTCCGGTTGGCGCGCTGCTGTCCCTGGACGCGCGGGTCCAGGGTGTGGGCCAGGGTATCGAAACAGTCGAACCCCGTTCCCATGTCGACCGAGTTGTCGGGGAAGCGCTGCTGTTGTGGTGCGTGGCACGGCACGAGGGGTTCACCGGGCAGATAGGGCCTGGTCCGCGTGGAGGGGAGCTTCACGATGGTCAGGTCCATGGTCGAACCGCGGCTGTGACCGGACTTCTCCGCGATGTATCCGTCCTCGAACAGGCGGGTCTTGTCGACGTTCGGATAGAACTCCCCTTTCATCTCCTGGTCGTTGAGGTCCTCGGCCCAGCGGACGAAGTGGTTCACGGCGCGCTGGGGGCGGTAGCAGTCGTAGACCTTGAGTGTGTATCCCTGGCGCAGCAGGTTCGTCTGGGCCCTGTGCAGGGCTTCGGCGGCCGGGCGGGTGAGGATGCAGAGCGGCTGCCGGTAGCCGTCGACGCGCTCGCCGACGAAGTTGTGCGGGGTGAAGTAGCGCATCTCCTGAAGGATCGTCGGGTCGACCGTTCTGAGCGCCACGAAGTCCGCGGGAGCCCGGGGGTCGGTGCGGGCCCGCGCGGTGGCGGAGGCGGCGGTCACGGTCAGCAGGGCGACGAGCACGGCGACGACACCGCGTGCTGGGCCGGAGAGTCGTGTCATGTCTCCTGCCCTGCCCATTTCGGCACACCCATGACACACTTCTGACGTTCCGTCAGATCACTGCCGGGAGGGGCCTTGTCACGTACACGCACACCTGTGGTCACGGGGTGGTTCGCCGGGGACGGGGACGATTTCAGACTGCTCGGCACGCGCTGCTCGGCATGCCGGTCGGTCTTCTTCCCGCGTGAGGACGCGCACTGCCGCAACCCTGGCTGCCGAGGCGGCGAACTGGAGGAGACACCGCTTTCCCGGCGCGGACGCGTCTGGTCTTACACGGACAGCCGCTACCGCCCTCCGTCACCCTATGTGAGCGATCCGGAACTTCCCTGGGAGCCGTACGCGTTGATCGCTGTGGAGCTGGAGTCCGAGCGGATCGTGGTGCTGGGACAGGCGGTTCCCGGGGTCGCCGTCGCCGATCTGACGGTGGGCATGGAGGTGGAGGTCGTTCCGGGCGTGCTCGCCGAGGACGCGGAGACGACCTGGACGACCTGGTGGTGGCGGCCGACGGAGGTGGCGGGATGACGGCGGAGGTGGCGGTGCTCGGTGCCGGAATGCACCCGTGGGGCAAGTGGGGGCGCGGCTTCGTCGAGTACGGCGTGAAGGCGGCGCGCGCGGCCCTCGCGGACGCCGGTGTGGACTGGCGGGACGTCGATTCGATCGTGGGCGCGGACACGGTGCGTGGCGGCTATCCGGGATATGTGGCCGGAGCGACGTTCGCCAAGGCGCTGGGGTGGCAGGGCGCCCGCGTCGCGAGCGTGTACGCGGCGTGCGCCTCGGGCGCCCAGGCGGTCGCCGTGGCCCGCGCCCAGATCCTCGCGGGGCTGGCCGACGTCGTGCTCGTGGTGGGAGCCGACGCCGCTCCCAAGGGCTTCTTCCGGCCTGCGGGCGGAGACCGGCCGGACGACCCGGACTGGCTGCGGTTCCGGGTGCTCGGCGCGACCAATCCGACGTACTTCGGGCTGTACGCGCGCAGGCGCATGGCGGTGCACGGGGACACGCCGGAGGACTTCGCCCAGGTCAAGGTGAAGAACGCCGCCATGGGCGCGCTGAATCCGAACGCGCGCTACCGCAAGCGGGTCACGGCGGAGGAGGTCGCCGCATCAGCCGTGGTCGCCGATCCGCTGCGGCTGCTGGACATCTGCGCGACGTCGGACGGCGGTGCGGCCCTGGTGCTGTCGAGCATGGAGTTCGCCCGACGGCACGGGGTGGCCGAACCGGTACGCATCAGGGCCGTGTCCACGGTGACACCCCGGTACCCCGGCACGGTGCTCGACCTGCCGGACATCGCCACCGACTCCGCGGTGGCGGCGGAGCCTGCCGGTGAGACCTTCCGGGCCTCCATCGCGCGCGCCGCCTACGAGGAGGCGGGCATCGGGCCCGAGGACCTGTCCCTCGCCGAGGTGTACGACCTGTCCACGGCCCTGGAGTTGCAGTGGTACGAGGACCTGGGGCTGTGCGGTGACGGCGAGGCCGCCAAGCTGCTGCGGGAGGGTGCCACGGCGCCGGGCGGCCGTATACCGGTGAACGCGAGCGGTGGTCTGGCTTCCTTCGGCGAGGCGGTGCCGGCCCAGGCGATCGCCCAGGTCTGCGAGGTCACCTGGCAGTTGCGGGGGCAGGCGGGCGAGCGCCAGATCGCGGACGCGCGCGTGGCCGTCACGGCGAACCAGGGGCTGTTCGGGCACGGTTCGGCGGTGGTCGCGGTGCGGTGACGAAGGACCGGAGCGTCTGCCGGTCCTGCCCGGTCCTGCCCGGTCCCCGGTCGGGTCACGGACCGTGACCATCCCGGAATCCTGTGTGAACGTCTCATGAACTGGGCCTGGGCGCACGCGCGCGGCGCAATCATGCTCCCGTGCACTCCTGGACGGACACTCTCCGCTTCGCCTTCCAGCCGGTGATCAACCTGGCCACCGGAGCGGTCGTGGGACTGGAGATACTCGCCCGCCCCGAGGCCGGCGACATCGTGGCGCAGGCCCGCCGGGATCCCGGGCTCGACGGTCGGCTGGCCGTGGCCGCGGTTCGTGCGGCGGCCCGCAAGGAGACCCTGCTGCCCCTCCAGGTGAACGTGTTCGCCGGCACGCTGGCCGACCTCGGTGGGCTCACCGCGCTGCACGACGCCGTGCGTGAGGCGGGGCGGCTGCCCTGGGAGGTGACGCTGGACATCGTTCCGCCCTACACGCACGTTCCGCAGCGCGCGCTGCTGGAAGCCGTGGATGCCCTGCGGGAGCAGGGCTTCCGGGTCGGTGCGGACGGCATCGGCGACGGGGACGCGCCGCTGCGGCTGCTCGTGGACCTCGCGCCGGACCTCGTCAAACTCGACGCGTCGCTCCTGGCGCGGCCCGCGGCGATCCGGGCGATGCGGGTCCTGTGCGACGAGCTGGGGGCACCGCTGGTCGTCGAGGGTGTGGAGACGGAAGCCCAGTGCGCGGCCGCCGTGTCGGCCGGCGCGCAGCTGGCCCAGGGCACGCTCTTCGCGCCGCCGAGCCGGTTGCCCGCCGCCGAGGTGTACATCCCGCCGCTCGGACCAGCCGTGGCGCCGGCACCTCGGTCGGGGCCATCGGTGCGGGAGTTCGTCCGGCCTGCCGCGCTGCTGCCCGCCACCGCCTCCGCCGGCCAGGTACGGGCACTGCTGACCGGCTCGCCGGACGTGTCCGGGGTACTGCTCGTGGACCGTACGGGGATCCCCGTGCGGTCGGTGCACCGGTCGCGCTTCCTGCTGTCGATGTCGGGGCGCTACGGCCATGCCCTGTACGCGGACCGCCCCGCGGTCAGGCTCGGTGACCCGCCGCGGACGGTGGGCGTCGACGCTACGGCGTGGGAGGTCGTGGACGTGGTCGCGGTCGGCGACCGGGACCGTACCTCCGACGACGTGGCCGTCGTCGACCACGACGGGCGTTGCGTGGGCGTCGTCCGGCTGGCGGACCTCGTACGGGCGCTGGCCGAGAGCCGGGTCGAGGAGGCGGCCGGGCTGAATCCGCTGACCCGGCTGCCCGGTTCGGACGCGATCACCGCAGAGGTGGACAGGCGGATCGCGCAGGGGCGTCCGTTCGCGCTCAGCTGGCTGGACATCGACCACTTCAAGCAGGTCAACGACAGGGCGGGGTTCGCGACGGGCGATGAACTGATCCGGTCCGTGGGACGGGCCCTGCTGATGACGGCGTCGGGGAACGCGCGCGTGGGCCACATCGGCGGAGACGACTTCCTGGTACTGGCCGATCCGGAGGCCCTGGAGCCGCTGGCCGTTTCCGTGCTGGACGCGCCGTGGTCGGCGGGCGGGCATCCGGTCACGCTCTCCCTCGCCACCGTCCTGTGCCGACCGGGCAGCGTGAGCGATCACCGTCAGGCGGCGGCGGGTCTGGCGCCTCTGAAGGGGGCCGCGAAGTCCATGCCCGGGTCGAGCTGGGTCGTCGGCCACGCGGGGCTGACCGGCTACGAGATCCGGCGCGGGTCACCGCCGATGGCCCCGACGGCATCGGGAGCGGTGGGGGCAGAACCGGGCGTGGGCTGACCCCTTGTCGGCGACCGGGCGGACGGTGGGACGCAGCCCGTTGGACGCGGAGGGTCGCGGACGGTCGGGCGAAGGGACCGTTCGAGTCGGACGTTCGACGCCCTTCGGCCGCCGTCGACCCGGCCGCCGGACGCCCGGCGCACCGGCTGCTGGAGGCGTCCAGGGACGCCAGGTGGGCGAGAGGGCCACAGGAGCCCCGGAGGACCCCGCAACACGCCTGAGAGAGCCGTGGAGGGCTCCATGGGGCGGCACCCGACGTCACCCACGCCGGGCGTACCGCGCTCATGGGCGGCGGCCCGCGGCCGTCCGGACGGTTCAGGGGGTGAGCGCCCGGCGACGTTCCGCCCCGTGGTCCATAGCGTGCTGGACCACACCGACCAGGACGTCGCTGACCGATCTGCGGTCGCGGGCGTCGCACAGCACCACCGGGATGCCGTCATCGAGGTCGAGGGCGCCGCGCACGTCCTCCTCCGGATAACGGGCGGCGCCCTCGAAGCAGTTGACCGCGATGAGGAAGGGGATGGAGCGCCGTTCGAAGTAGTCGACGGCGGCGAAGCAGTCCTCGAGCCGGCGGGTGTCGGCGAGCACGACGGCGCCGAGCGCGCCCTCGGAGAGCTCGTCCCACATGAACCAGAACCGCTCCTGGCCGGGCGTCCCGAAGAGATAGAGCACCAGGTCCTCGCGCAGCGTGATGCGTCCGAAGTCCATGGCGACGGTGGTGGTGTGCTTGCCCTCGACGCCGGACGTGTCGTCGACCGGGCGGCCCGCCTCGGTGAGGTACTCCTCGGTCCGCAGCGGCCTGATCTCGCTGACGGCTCCCACGAGGGTGGTCTTGCCCACGCCGAAGCCGCCGGCCACCAGGATCTTGAGCGTGACGGGCTCGACCGGGGGCTTGCCGCGCTCAGAACGCCCGAAGATCATCGATCTCTTCTCCTGCTTGATGCTCGACTGGGTGTGTGGGGCGGTGGTCCGTGCGGACGGCGCCGACGCGGGTCCGCGTGTCCTCCAGGGGGCGCCGACGTCCCGCGACCGCCGTGTCGGCCCGGCGTGCCGGGTTGCGCGGCTGCGGTTCGCGCCTCCCCGGCCGTCCGTCCGGGGAGGCGCGTGACGGTGACGGGCAAGATGCCGTCCCGGGCCACCCGGGGCCGTCTGCCGGTCACGTCCTCACCTCGCTTCCGCGCTGCTCACAGTGCCCGGAGGCCGTTGATCACATCGCGCAGAATGCTTTCGTCCGGCAGCTCGGCAGGAGGAACCGGACGGTTCACATGGACGAACTCGGCATCCACGAGATCGCCGACGAGGACCCGTACCACTCCGATGGGCAGGTCGAGTTCGGCGGCGAGTTCGGCGACCGACTGCGGTGTCCGACGGCACAGGCCGACGATGTCCGCGTGTTCCGGCGACAGCGAGGGGTCCGTCTGCGCGTCTTCGGCGTGGGGTTCGGCGACGACCAGCGCGATCAGGTCGAGGCGGTGCTGGAACGCACTGGTGGTGCGGCCGCGCGTCATGGCGTACGGACGGACGACCGGTCCGGCTTCGTCGTCGAACCAGTGACTTCTTCCCTGACCGTCTGTGCTCATGCCATCCCACTACCCGCCGGAGGGCAGATCGGTGCGTGGGGTGGAGCCCAGATGTACCCCGACCCGCTTCACGAGGAGCGTCATCTCGTACGCCACGAGCCCCACGTCCGAGTCGGCGTCCGCGAGGACGGCGAGACAGCTGCCGTCGCCTGCGGCCGTGACGAACAGGAAGGCTTCGTCGAGTTCGACGACGGTCTGGCGGACGCTGCCGGCGTCGAAGTGCCGGCCGACGCCCTTGGCGAGGCTGTGGAAGCCGGAGGCGACGGCGGCCAGGTGCTCGCCGTCCTCCCGGGTCAGGTCCTTGGACACACCCGTCGCCAGACCGTCGCCGGAGAGCACGACGGCCTTGCGGATGCCGGCCACGCGGTCGACGAGTTCGTCAAGGAGCCAGTTCAGCTCGCGGTCGTCGGTGGTGCTGTGGCCGGTCGTCTTCGGTGCGGTCATCGACCGTCCCCCTTTGTCGTTCCCTGTGGTGCCGCGCCGCTGTGGGCGTCGTCGCCCGCGGCGTTCTCTACACGGCCGCGCTGCCAGCCACGCTGGAGCGAGGCCATACGGCTGCGTACCTCGTCGGCGTCCCGGTCCGCGAGGTCGGCCCGGTCGTCGGAGCGCGGGGCCGGGCCCTGCCTGAGCTGGGGGGCCAGGTTCGCCTGCCGTACCCGCCGCGGCAGCGCACCTGTGCCGGGGTTGCCGTCCGAAGTCGCGGTTCCCGGATTCCGGGCGCTGCCGGGCCGGCCGGACGACGTGTCCGCGTGCCCGGGCGTGGCGTCGGGACCGTCCTGGCGGGTCGCGGCCTGGCGCGTGCGCTGGGGAAGGGCGGGGGGCCGGGACGAGGCGTCCGCACCGGGGCCGGGTCGCTCCGCCGGCGCGGAGGGCTCGGTCGTGCCTCCACGGCGGGGGATCTGCGCCGACGTACCGCGGCGGCGCGACGGCAGCGGCGCCGGGCCGTCGCCGTCCACCCGGCGTGGGCCGGGCCTCGCGGGGGGTTCGGGGTCGGGCTCGGCGCGGCGGGGCCGCTGTTCCGGGACCGGGCGGCCGTGCGAACTGACCAGCTTGGGCATGGGCCGGCCGGACGGCGGAGGCACGGTACCGGCCGGGTCGTCGGCGAGGGGCCCGTGGGGTTCCGGGTTGTCGGGAAGCCTGTGGTGCTGGTCGACGACGCCTGCGGACGGCTTGTCCTCGCCTCGGACGAGGGAGTGCCGCGGGCGGAACAGGCCACCGCGGTCGTCGTCCTCGTCGAGAGTGACCGGGAACTCACCGAGGACGTCCAGGTCGACGGGGGCCTCCAGTTCGACCGGACCGTCGAACAGCGAGGCGGGCACTCCGGGGAGCTGCACCGCGGCCGGCGAGAGGGCGGCCCTTCGGGTGTCCGCGGACTCGGCCTCCTTCGGGGGCCGGGGGCGGTCGAGCCGGAAGCCGATGCCGTTGGTGTCGGGGACGTCGTCGGTGAGCAGTGCGTCGGGGATGAAGACGATGGCCGTCGTCCCCCCGTACGGCGAGGGCTGAAGGGAGACGCGGACGTTCTGCCGCTGGGCGAGTCGGCTGACCACGAACAGCCCGAGGCGGTCGGTGTCGGACAGCTCGAATTCCGGCGTCTCGGCCAGCCGGAGGTTGGCTTCCAGAAGGGCTTCGGGCGCCATGCCGAGGCCGCGGTCGTGGATCTCGAGGGTGAATCCGTTGGCGACGCGGTCGCCGAACACCTGGACAGCGGTGTGCGGCGGGGAGAACACCGTGGCGTTCTCCAGGAGTTCGGCCACCAGGTGGGTGAGGTCGGCGACCGCCGGGCCGGTGGCGGCGAGGCGCGGCAGCCGGCGGACCTCGATGCGTTCGTAGTCCTCGACCTCGGCGACCGCGGCACGCACGATGTCCATGAGCTGTACGGGCTTGCGCCACTGCCGGGAAGGGGCGGCGCCCGAGAGGATCACCAGGCCCTCGGCGTGCCGGCGCATGCGGGTGGTGAGGTGGTCGAGGCGGAAGAGGTCGGCGAGTTCCTCGGTGTCCTCGGTCCGGCGCTCCATGGTGTCGAGGAGGGTCAACTGCTTGTGCAGCAGAACCTGGCTGCGGCGGGCGAGGTTGACGAAGACCTCGGAGACACCGGCGCGCAGTTCGGCCTGTTTGACGGCGGCCTCGACCGCCGCGCGCTGGAGGGTGTTGAGGGCCTGGCCGACCTCGCCCATCTCGTTCCTGTCGTACTCCAGCCGCGGCACCTCGGTCTCCACGTCGACCTGTTCGCCCGCCGACAGACGGCGCATCACACTGGGCAGCCGCACGCCGGACGCCTCGTGGGCCTCCAGCCGGAGCTGGCGCAGGTCGCGGATGAGGCCACGGCCGATCCGCACGGACAGGAAGAGGGAGACCAGCAGGGCGACCAGTCCGAAGACACCGGCGACGACGGCCTTGACGATGACCTCGATGGCCACCGGGCGGACACGGTCCTGGTAGCGGTCGTTGGCCTGCTCGTCCAGAGTGCCGAGTTCCTCGAGGACGTTTCCGGCCGCGGTGTCCCAGCTCTTGGCGCTGACGCCCCTCGGCATGCCCCCGGGTGCGGTCGCGACGACGGCCTGTTCGACAGTGCGCAGCGGGGCCGTGGTGGCGTTCTTCCAGAAGCTCTCGTAGCGTTCGCGCTCCGCGGCGGGCAGCTGGGCGAGGCTGACTTCGTAGACCACCTCCCGCTGGGCCTCCAGGTCGGAGACGTCGCGGATCTCCTCGCGGCTGAGCCGGCCCACGACCAGGGCGGAACCGAGCAGCGCGTCCTCCTGGGAGACCAGTTCACGGGCGCGGGCGACGCTGACGAGCGCTCGGTACTGCTTGTCCATCTCCACGCTGTCGACGACGTCCATCCTGGCCAGCAGGGTGTAACAGGGGTCGATCAGCTGGGTGTAGAGGGCGAGGGCCTGCGTCCGGGTGACGGTGCCCTCCTCGACGCCCCGGCGCAGGGAGTCGACGCCGTCGAAGGCGTCGAGGACCGCGGTCAGCCCCTCCCCGTCGTCCTGGTCCAGGACGTCACGCACGTCGGGGTCCTGGGCGTTCCGGCGGATCTCGGCAAGTTCCTCGTCGGTGGCGGTCCGGGTGCGGCGCAACGCGGACAGCGCCTCGGAGGCACGGGGGTCGGCGAGGTAGACGAGGGTCTGGCGGCGTTCCTGCTGGACGACCCGGACGGTGTCCTCGATCGGGTAACCGACCTTCTCGACCAGGGACGACACCGTGAACAGACGGCTCGCCTCGCGTCCCGTGAGTACCGTGGCGAAGCCCCAGACGGCGGTCAGGGACACCAGCGGCACGAGAAGCAGCGCCACGATCTTCCGGCGGATCGACTTCCCGCGAAAGCGCATGGCCTCCCCCAGCTCGAACCCCCACCGGCAGGGGGTACGCATGTGCGTCAACAAACGGCGCGAGCCTACTACCGACGCGCAGTTAACTCGAAGAGGTGTCCGGAAGCTGAACTTCCGCCCCAGGGGCGAGACATGGTGTGTTGTCCGGGCATTGCGGGAGATTGTCGCCCCGAATCCGATCCTGCGGACCCGACGGGATCCGGTCGTCGACGTACACGAGTTGGCCAGAATTTTCCGTAACTCGGGAATCTTCAGGGCGCGTCGTCCGTCCTATTCGTTGGGAAGCGGGGGCGGAACGGGCCACACGAGCCGTATGCCGAACCCGGGCGGCGTAATTCAGCGCAAGCCGGGCAGCCACTGGGGAGCCGGGTCTTCGATCCGGAGGAGCGGTCTGCTGGCGGTGGGGAGTGACACAGTGATGGGCACGGCGGAGCGGCGTGAGGCGCCCGAGGAGGGCGCGGCGACGCGCGGTACGGCACTGCGGGATCCCGAGGCACCGGATCGCGACGTTCCGGTGCAGGGGCAGGTGACAGCGGAGCGGCGCGAAAATCCCGCGGAGGTGCGCGGCTCGACCGGCCGTGGCGTCCCCGTGGGCGCGGAGGCGGCCGACACGGAGCCGGAAGGCACCCGGCGGACCGGTGCGGCCTACGTCGGCGGTACGTCCGCCACGACACGGGAGCGGGCCGCGTACCGCCCGTTGTGGGTCGAGGAACCGGCGCGCCGGCGCCGGATGCCGGACCCCGTACGTACGGCGGCCGTGCGCGCGGTGCTGGTCATCGCCGTGACGCTGATCCAGGCCATGGTCGCCTTCCTGAGCACCCTCGCGGGGTCCTGGCTGGCCTTCCCCATGGTGATCAGCAGTGTGGTCAGCACGGTGCTGGCCACCTGGGGCGCGCTGGACGTCTGGGTGACCCGTCAGGTGTGGAACCAGCGCAACGGCGTGGTGTCGACGCCGAGCAGCTCGGCGCGTTCGCTGCGACGCGAGCGACGCCGGGCCCGGCGGCAGACCAGGGCCGCGCAGCGCGTGCAGGAACGGATACGCAGGCAGAGCGGCACCGGGCGGCTGTCGCACTCCTGAGGCGGCCGGCGCGGCGCTGAGGACGGGAACAGCGACAGGTTCCCGCTCAGGCCGCGCCCGGCCCCGCCCGGACAGGCGTCGGCCGGTTCGGTCCCTCAACGGCCTTCCGGTCCGCCGAGGACCTGGACGTCCGGGGCTCCAAGGGCCGTACCGGCTGGAGCGCGGCCGGCCCGTTCCCGCTGTAACCGCCCTCACGCGCAAAGCCGCTGACGGCGGGGAGGGCGCCGCCGACGGAGCTCACCTGCCTCCCGGCGGAGGACGGCTGATCGGCCGGTCTGCTCAACCGGCGTTCGGCGTGGGCCGTTTGTACATCCGGGTGGCCGTGATCTCGCTGCGCACCTGGACCGCGTCCTCCTCTCCGGCCGGTGCCTGCTGCGGCAGGCCGGGCCTGAGGTGTTCCTCGACGCTGATGTACTTCAGGCCCGCCCGCAGGTCGGCGTCGTTGCGCAGCCGGATGACCAGCGGGAACTCCGCCAGTGCCGTCGTGTCGAACAGGCCCGTGGTGTAGAGGAGCTGCACTCCGAGGGCGTCGGAGACCGCGCGCTGGAGCTCCAGCAGATAGGTCGCGTTGGCGCGTCCGATCGGGTTGTCCAGGAACAGCGTGCCGGCGTACCGGTGCTTGTCCCGGCCCCGGTCGTTGCTGCGCAGGGCCGCCATCGTGCAGTAGAGGGCGATGGCGGCGGTGAGCAGCTGACCGCCGGAGAACACGTCGCCCATCTGGCCGACGGGGACGCGCTCGGCGCGCAGTACGGCGTCCGGCTTGAGGATCTCGACGGCGACACCCTTGGGCCGGAGGGCCGCGCCGACCCCGCGCAGCAGCAGCGACATGCCGTCGCGCCGCAGGTCGGAGTTCTTCTTCACGGCCGCCCGGGTCGCCTCGTCGATGACCTCGCCGAGCCGCTCGGTGAGGGTCGTCTGGTCGGGCTCCTCGAAGCGGATGCGCAGGAACTCCTGCCCGGACCACTCGCCGAGTCCCTCGGGCAGCCGGGAGAGACGCTGGGCCGAGCGAAGGGTGGCGAGCGAGGACTCGACGAGCCCTCGCAGCCGGTCCACGATCGAGTCCCTGTTGCGCTCCAGCTGCTCCAGCTCGTCCGTGAGGACACGCAGCCGGGGGGCGAAGGCGTTCGCCCACTTCTGCGCGTGCTCGGGGAGAGCGGAGGCGGGCAGTTCGCGGATCTGCTGGCGAGCCGGCGTGCGGACCTGCTCGTAGCGCGTGGAGTTGGCGTGCCGTACGAGGATGTCGCCGGCCTCGCGGACGGCGGACTCGGCGGCGGACAGGTCGGCGGCGCAGCCGCGCAGGGAGCGGCGGGCCTCGGCGGCCGACCGGCGGGCCTCCTCCGGGCTGCCCGGATAGGGCTCCGACTCCTCCTGCTCCTCGTCGGAGGTGTGCTCCCGCAGGAGGTCCCGGAGCATCGCGGCGATCTCGTCGAAGCCGCCGGCCGCGTCCTCGGCGGCACGGTGAGCGGCCAGCAGTTCGGCGTGGGCCTCGCGTGCCTGGTTCAACGCCTCTGTGCGCGCCCCGAGTTCGGCCGTCGCGGTGCGCAGCAGCGCCTGGGCGTGCTCGGCGTCGCGCGGCTGGAGCTCCTCGGGCAGCTCGGTGTGGGCCGCACCGTCCTCGGGGGCGTGCCGCTCGGCCTCGCCGCGCAGCCGCCCGAGCTGTTCACTGGCGGTGGACACCCGGGTCTCCAGGAGCTGCACCAGCTCCTCCGCGCGGGCGGCCGCGGCCTGCCGGGACGGCCCGTCGGAACCGTCGGGCGACCCGAGCAACTGCTCCGCGCGCGTGCGGACCTTGTTGCTGAGCCGGTCCAGCTCGGCGCGGGCCGCGCTCTCGTCGCTCTCCGCGCGGGCCTGCTCGGCCCGTAGGTCCGCGCCGACGCCGACCTTCTCGTACAGCTGGGATGCCGCCCGGTATGCCTCTCGGAGGGCCGGCAGGGACGCACTCGACGCGTCCGCGTCGTCCTGGGGTACGTCGTCGGGGGCGCCGGCGATCTCGGCGCGTTCGGCGCGCAGGGCACGTGCGGTGCGGCGGGCGTCGTCGGCCGCGCGCTGGGCGCCGCGCCGGTCCTCGTCGGCGGCGCGGGCGCGCTCCAGGCAGGTCTGGGCGCGGGCTTCCGACTCGGCGGCCTCGTCGGCCAGTTCACGCACCTTGACCTGCCAGCCGGCACGCTCGCGCAGCCGGAAGGCGAGCCCGGCCAGGGCGTCGGCGGCGCGCCGGGCGCGCTGCGCGGCCTCCTGGCGCTCGTCGCGCACCCGGGCCGCCTCCGCGGCGGTCTCGTCGGCCTCCGCGCGTACGGTCCGCGCCTCGGACAGCTCGGCCTCGGACTCCTCGGCGAACGCGCGCGCCTCCCCCGCGGACCGCGCCAGCTCGGCGAGCCTTCCGGCCGGGCAGCCGGTACGCCAGGAGGCCAGCCGGGCGGTGAGCTCGCGATCCTTGGCGAGCCGCGCCGCGAGCCGGCGGATGCCCTCGTCGCGCTCGGTGGCCCGCGCGCGCAGTGCCTGCCGTTCCTCGTCGGCGGCGTGCTCGTCGTGCATGGCCGGGTTCGGCGGGACGAGGAAGACGTCGCTGTTCGCCGCGTCGGCCGCCGGGGGCGGTGCCAGCAGGGCGGCTGCCGTACCGACAGCCACGGCCGAACGGGGCAGCAGGGCGGCGTCACCGAGCGCTTCACGGGCGCGTGCGTGCGAGGCGGGGTCGGTGATGATCACACCGTCGACCAGTTCCGGCCGGGCGGCGAGCACGCGCGCGTGGTCGGCGGGATCGACGGCCTGCGCGAGATAGCGCCAGCCGGGCAGGGCGGGGATGCCGTGCTCGCCGAGGAACTCGACGGTGGCCAGCACGTCCGGGCCGGGCGGCAGAAGTCCGCCGTCGCCGAGGGCGCCGAGGACGCGGGAGTCGTCGGCGGCCGCGGTGCGCAGCTCGAACAGTTGCCGTTCGGCGGAGGAGACGGCGTCGTCGAGGAGCTCGCGCAGCTCGTCGGCGCAGCGGTCCAGCTCCTCGGGCGTCATCAGGGAGCCTTCGTCCGGCTCGCCGTTCCGCCGTGGCTGCGGGATGCGCGGGCGGCCGGCACCGCCGGTCAGCCCGAGCAGTTCCACCAGCCGTTCCTCGCGGGCCAGGGACTCGGCGAGCCGCCGCTCGGCCTCGTACGACCGTTGCGCGGCCGTCGCCGCGTCGGCGGCCCGGGCCGCGGTGAGCTCGGCACGGGACTCCGCGGAGGCCGCCTCGCGCGCGTGCTCGCCGGCCCTTGCGGAGGCTTCGCGCGCGGTGTCCCAGGCGGCGACGGCGGTCTTCTCGGCGTCACTGGCGGCGAGCGCCGCGCGGGCGGGGTCGGCGTCCGGGGCGCTGTCGTCGAGCCACCCTGCGCGTACCGCCTCGGCGGTCTCCTGCTCGACCTCGGAGAGGCGCTGGCGCAGGTGGCCGACCTCGCTGCGGGCGCGCTGGGCGTCGGTGGCGGCGGACGTCGAGTCCCGGTGCGCGGACTCGCCGGCTTCCTGGAGCGCCGCCGAGCGTTCCTCCTCCTCGTTGGCGAGGGCCTCGGCCCGCTCGGCGGCCGCGTGCAGGGCGCGTACGAGGTCGACGGCGGCCTTGGCCCGGGCGGCGAGCGCGGGGGCGGCGTCGCGTTCGGCCTCCTGGATCGCGGCGGACACGCGCGCGACCCGGTCGGCGGCGGCCCGGTGGCGCAGCACGGCCTCGGCGGCCTGCCAGGCGGAGTGCAGGGTGCGGGCGTCGGCGAGTTCCCGCTTCTGCGCGGCGGCGGACTTCTCGGCGGCGGCGAGTGCCAGCGAGGCGTGTCGGTAGGCGAGTTCGGCGGCGATCAGCGAGCTGCGCTCCCGGGCGCCCTCGGAGTGCGTGACGGCGTGGGCGGCGGCCGTGACCCGCTGGGCCAGATCGCCGGCCCGCGTCTTCTCTCGCACGCCCCGCGCGGACAACCGCCGGGCCAGCGCGCGGGTGCGCCGTTCGGCCCCGACGTGGACGTCACGCGCGCGTGCCCGCGTTTCGGCGGCCTCGACGATCCGCCCGAGCAGGTCGACCGATCCGGCGGTGAAGTCCCGTTCGGCGATCAGCTCGGCGCGGCGGCCCAGCTTGTTGCCGAAGCCGCTGACCAGGTCGGCGAGCCCGTCGGTGTCCCGCGTGTCGGTCACCGCGCGCAGCAGCAGGTCCGTGAAGTCGGAGTCCTTCTTGACCGCGAAGAGGCCGGCGGCCTCACCCTCGTCGGCGTTCATCTCCCGCTGGTAGCGGAAGAGTTCGGGGTCCAGGCCCAGCTCGCCGAGGTGTTCGATCCACCGGTCGTGGATCTCCTCCCAGTGCACCTCGAGGTGCGGATACGCCTTCCCCGCCTCGGTGATGGCGTCCCGGAATCCCTTCATGGTGCGGCGCCGCCCCTGCGCGCCTGAGGTGCCCTCGACGGAGGGGCGTACGGCGGTGGACTCGGCCACGGGCAGGTTGTCCAGGCTCAGCCCCGGTCCGGGACGGAACGAGTACCACGCCTCCGCGAACTTGCGCGGGTCGTTGGAGACCTGTCGCCCGCGCCACTCGCTCGCCTTGCCGACGACCACGCACTCACCGGTGAGCACGTGCTGCCACTCCAGCGCCACGTGTCCGCAGTCGTCGGCGAGCAGGAACTTGCGCAGCACGCCGGAGCTGGCGCCGCCCAGGGTGTTGCGGTGGCCCGGCAGCATCACCGAGAAGATCAGCTTGAGCAGCACGGACTTGCCGCCGCCGTTCTCCAGGAAGAGCACGCCCGCGGGTGCGGGCCGGCGCGGGGGGCCGACCGGCTCCTCCTCGAAGAACTCCGCCTGTGCGGGGGCGGGATCGGGCACGATGTCGCCCACGCCCCGCAGGTCAAGCACGGTGTCGGCGTAGCGCGCACCGGCAGGCCCGATGGAGTAGAGGCGGACCCGGGACAGCTCGTACATGGCGGACTCTCGTAAGTCTTCGGCAGAAGGGGGGAGGCGCTTCACAAGCCCTGGGACTCGCCGGGCCAGAGGTCCGGGATCTCAGAGATCGAGAAGCTCGGGAACCACGGGGCCGGGGTAGTCGGAGGCCGGGAAGCAGGAGGGCTTCAGTGGTGGAACGGCAGCCCGGCGTCGGCCACCAGGTCCAGGTCGTCGGTGTCCTCGGGGGGCAACAGCGTCGGCGTGCCGTCGGTGACCGGGACGACGCCCAGCTCCAGCAGCTCGGCCATGGCGGCGGCGCCCGCCATGTCACGCACCTGGAGCTGGTAGCGAGCGGTCGTGCGGTAGGTGCCGCCGCCGTCGTCGCCGGTCCGCTGGAGGAAGCCGGAGTCGGTGAGGAAGGCGACGGCCTTGCCGACGATGCCGGTCGTCGAGCCGGCGAGTCTGCGCGCGTCCTTGGTGGCGCCGGTGGAACTGCGTCTGGCCCAGATCCGCCAGGCGGCCTCCAGACCGGGCGCGTCGGTCGCGGGGTCGGTGTTCTCGCCCTGTTCCTGCGCCCGCTCCTCCAGCCGGCGGCAGGCCTGGCGCACGAAGGCGTCGACGCCGTTGACGCTGACCCGCCCGATGTACCCGTCGTCGGCAAGGTCCTCGGGGCGGGGGTAGGCCATCGCGGCGACCGAGAGGTGCGCCAGTCCGTGCAGGAACCGGTCGCCGCCGTCGGCGGACGTTCGACGTGCGTAGTCCCCCATCCGCACGGCGAACACCGAGTCCTCGGCGGCGGTCACCGCCATCCCCGCGCGCGGGGAGACCTCCAGCACGATCAGCCCGAGTCCGGCGGCCACGGCGTCGGCGAGCCGTGCGAAGGCCGGATCCTCCCGGTACCTCCGCAGCAGCTCCGCGTACTCCTGGTCCCGTGCGGGCTGAAGCTTGGGCTGGAGCCCGAAGGCGACGAGCCGCGCCGCGTCGGCGGCGTCGGCGGGGGTGACGGCGGAGGAGGCCGGCACGGCGACGGCCTCCGGCTCACTCCGGTCGACGTGCTCGCTCACGGTTTCGGCTCCTCGGTGTGCTCGTGGTCGTTCCTGGCGTTCCCGGCCCGGCTCATGCGGCCTCCGTACGGTCCGCCGCCATCCCCGCGGCGTCGAGCAGGGCGGTGCCGACGATGAGATCGGCGCCGCCGAAACCCGGATCGTCCAGCTCCGTCCCGTCGTCCACGGCGAACAGCAGCTTCTCCTCGCCCTGACGGTAGGCGGTTCCCACGGCCGGGCTGGCGGCGTGCACCGCCAGCAGGGCCACGAGGTAGGCCAGTTCCTCGCCCTCCTTGGCCCGGGCCTCCTCGAGCAGTCCCGACAGCCGTCGCGGCGCGTCCGCGGGCAGATCGAGCAGCGCCTTGGCCATGGCCAGCTGCGCTTCGCTGAAGCGGCTGTCGTCGGGCGTCGCGATGAGGTCCGGCTCCGGCATCTCCGCCCCCAGGTGCTCACGCTCCACCGGCGGCGTCAGCAGCAGGTCGACAAGATCGCCCATGCGGACGGAGACCGGTGTGCGCAAGCCGGTGCCATGGGCGAAGAACGCGTCGGTGACCCGGACCGCCTGCTCGAGCGGCAACGGCAGCAGGGGGGCGACGAGGTGACCGTAGAGGTCGGTCCCTGCCGAGGTCATGGGGGTGGCGAAGGCCTGCCGGTCCTGCTCGGCGCGGAACAGCGGGCCGGCCTCCAGCAGCCGGGACTGCAAGAGGGTGTGCCTGCGGATGCAGTCCTTCACTATGTCGACGAGCTCGGCGGCGCGCCGCTTGTTCTCCGCGTCCTCGATCTCGTCGCGTGCCTTGCGGATGTTGGTGAGGATCGCGTTCTCGTGGCGGTAGCGGTCGGCCACGTGGTCGAGGGCCTCGGCGATCATGTCGGGGACGGCGTTGAGCCAGTCCACCGCGCGTACGTTGCGCCGTGTCGCCTCCAGGGCGCGGCGCAGGGTCTCCGAGTACTGCACGGTGCGGTAGCGGGCCTGCTCGGCGGCGAGCTGGGCGTCGGCGAGCCGGCCGCGCCGGATGAGCACCTCGAGTTTGACCTCGGCGGCGATCTGCGCGCTGGTGACGTCGGTGTCGAGGGCGCCGACGAGGACGTTGACCGCCTCGTCGGTCGTGCGGAGGTAGACCGCGCCGCCGTAGCCGGGGACCTCCTCGATCAGCTTGAAGTCGTAGTCCCGGCGCACATAGGTGCCGTCCGGGGCGAACGTGCCGTACGCGGCGCGGAAGCCGCGGTCGACGCTGCCGACGTTGATCAGGTTCTCCAGGACCCAGCGGGCCACCCGCTCGTGCTCGGCCACGGGCCGCCGCGGGGCCTGTGCGGCGATGCGCGGCATGAGGCGGGCCACTATCTGGTCGTGGTCGGCACCGGTGTCGAAGTCCATGTTGAGTGTGACGAGGTCGATGGCGGCGAGGGCGATCTCGGCCATGCCGTAGACCGAGTACTCACCCGCGAGATTGGCCTTGCGCGCGTCGAGGTCGTGGATCGGCGCGGTGCAGGCGAGCGCGCGCAGCCGCCGCGCCAGCCCCTCGTCGGCGGCCGGGCCCGGAGCCGGGCGCGGCCCCGCGCTGAGCTGGGGCGGAACACGGTCCGTCGAAGCAGGCGAAGTCACGGTGCACAGACTAGGTCCTCGGTCTGACATCGACCCAAACGGCGCGGATCGCCTCCGGCGGCCGGCGGGCGACCACCGGCCGTCTTTCGTCCGCTCGTCGGCTCCGTGCCGGTGGAGGCCTGTCGTGCCGTTCCCCGCGTCCCTAGAGGGCGCGCTCCTCCCCCACCCTTCGCCGGTACACCTCGACCACCCGTGCCAGCGAATCGGCGAGGTAGACCGTGAGCAGTCGCTCGGCCCCCGCCTTGTCCCCGGCCTGGAGAGCCTGGAGGATCTGGCGGTTGCGCTGGAGGTACGGCTCGTGCAGCGAGCGCGGCTCGTCCACGAGGTGGAAGGCGAGGCGCAGTTCGGCGAAGACGCTGCGCATCAGTTCGTCGGTGCGGGCGCTTGCGGCCAGGGACACCAGTTCGCGGTGGAAGTGGATGTTGGCGGTGCCCAGCCCTTTCCAGTCGTTCTCGACGGCCGCGACCTGTCCCTCGGTGACGCTGGCCCGCAGGCCGTCGAGCACGTACGGCGGCTCCCCCAGCCCGCGCACGACGGCGCACTCGACGAGGGCCCGGGTGCGGTAGATGTCCTCGACGTCCTCCACGGTCAGGACCCGGACGAAGACGCCCCGGTTCAGCTCGTGGACGAGCAGACGCTCGTGGGTGAGCAGCCGGAACGCCTCGCGCAGCGTGTTGCGGGAGACCCCGAGCGCCCCGCCGATGCTGTCCTCCGACAGCCGGGTGCCGGGCGGGAAGTAGCCCTCGGCGATGCGGCTCCTCAGGATGTCCGAAACCCGTTCGGCCGTGCTCGTACGGCCCAGGAGGGCGCGGTCGTCGGCCAGTCCCGCCAGCTGCTCTGCCATGCCCGGAATTCAACCGCAGACACGAGAACGAAACAACGCGGGTATTGAAGGATCGTTCAACGATCCCCTACCTTCCTTTCATGGCACCGCCCGTCCCCACGGCGGCGACCCGCCTCCCGCACGGCACAGCTCACACCCAGCACCCTCCCTCCTCCCTCAGCGAGGTGCCCCTTGAGCAGTCCCCTCCCCCCGCAGGCCCCGAGCACCGACCCCCGCCGCACCCTCAAGGCAGGACACGCCCCTGACGACGGCGCACTGGCCTGGCTGCACGCCCTCGGACCGCGCGGCCGCCGCGCCTTCGCCGGCGCGTTCGGCGGCTACGCACTCGACTCCTACGACTACTTCACGCTGCCGCTGAGCATGGTCGCGCTGGCGGCGTACTTCGGCCTGGACAGCGGCCAGACCGGACTGTTCACCACCGTCACCCTGGTCGCCTCCGCGATCGGCGGCGCCGTGGCGGGCGTCCTGGCCGACCGGATCGGGCGGGTCAGGGCCCTGATGATCACGGTGGTCACCTACGCGGTCTTCACCGTCGCCTGCGGCTTCGCACCCACCTACGAGACACTGCTGGTCTTCCGGTCCCTCCAGGGCCTCGGTTTCGGCGGCGAGTGGGCGGTCGGCGCGATCCTGGTCGCCGAGTACGCGAGCGCGAAGCACCGGGGCCGCACCCTGGGCGCGATCCAGAGCTCCTGGGCTGTCGGCTGGGGCCTCGCGGTACTCGCGTACACCCTGGTCTTCTCCTTCTTCGGCGACGACATGGCCTGGCGGGTGATGTTCTGGACGGGCGCCCTGCCCGCCCTGCTCGTCGTGTGGATGCGGCGCCGGGTAGAGGACGCGCCGCAGGCCACCGCCGCGCGTGAACAGAGCGCCGAGAAAGGCTCCTTCCCGGCGATCTTCAAGGGGCCACTGCTGCGGACGACGCTCTTCGCGGGCCTGCTGTCCACCGGAGTGCAGGGCGGCTACTACACGCTGGCGACCTGGGTGCCGACGTACCTGAAATCCGAGCGCGGCCTGTCGGTGGTCGGCACCGGCGGCTATCTGACCTTCCTGATCTCGGGCGCGTTCCTCGGCTATCTCACCGGGGGCTACCTCACCGACCGGCTGGGGCGGCGGCGCAACATCTGGCTGTTCGCGCTGCTGTCGGCGGTGTGCATCCTGGCGTACGCCAACATCCCGAGCGGCGCGGACACCGTCCTGCTCGTGCTCGGTTTCCCGCTCGGATTCTGCATGTCGGCGATCTTCAGCGGCTTCGGGTCCTATCTGAGCGAGCTGTACCCGACGGCCCTGCGCGGCACGGGGCAGGGCTTCACCTACAACACCGGGCGTGCCGTGGGCGCCCTCTTCCCCACCACGGTCGGTTTCCTGGCCGACAGCTGGGGTGTGGGCGGCGCCCTGGTGTTCGGCGCGATCGGTTACGCGATCGCCGCGCTGGCCCTGCTCGGGCTGCCGGAGACCCGCGGGAAGGGACTGGAGTGAACCGTCCGATCCTCACGCAGGACCGCCGTCCGCCCCTCACGCAGGACCGCCGTCCACCCTCCGGCGACGACCGTCCCGTCACCGTCGCCGAGGAGCACGCGCACGCGTGGAGCCCCGCCACCGCCCGGGCACGCTTCCGGGCGGGCCTGGCGGGCCCCACGGCCGGAGTCTCGGCGGGACACACCCAGGTCAACCTGATCACCGTGCCCGCCGACTGGGCGTACGACATGCTCCTGTTCTGCCAGCGCAACCCGAAGCCCTGTCCCGTCCTCGACGTCACGGACGCCGGCTCCTGGACGACCGTCCTGGCCGAGGGCGCCGACCTGCGCACCGATCTGCCGCGCTACCGGGTCTGGGCGGACGGCGAACTGGTGGACGAACCCACGGACGTGCGCGCGTACTGGCGTGACGACCTGGTGTCGTTCCTGATCGGGTGCAGCTTCACCTTCGAGTCGGCCCTGACCGGGGCCGGTGTCCCGGTGCGGCACCTGGAGCAGGGGAGCAACGTCCCGATGTACGTGACGAACCGTCAGTGCAGGCCCGCGGGGCGGCTGCACGGCCCCATGGTGGTGTCCATGCGTCCGGTGCCGCCGCAGCACCTCGCGGCGGCCATCCGGGAGACCAGCCTGCTCCCGGCGGTGCACGGCAGCCCCGTGCACTGCGGCGATCCGTCGGGACTGGGCATCGGCGACCTCGGCCGGCCCGACTTCGGCGATCCGGTGGACGCCGCCGCGGACGACATCCCGGTGTTCTGGGCCTGTGGGGTGACCCCGCAGGCTGCGGTGATGGCCTCACGGCCGCCGTTCGCCCTCACCCACGCCCCGGGACAGATGTTCCTCACCGACGCCCGCGACGAGCAGTACCGCGTGGCCTGAGAAGGAGATACGAAGGAACCATGACCGCGACGACGACCGCGATCGATCTGAACGCCGACCTCGGCGAGGGCTTCGGCCGCTGGCGGCTGACCGACGACGAGCAGCTGCTGTCCGTCGTGAGCAGCGCCAACGTGGCCTGCGGCTTCCACGCCGGAGACCCGGCCACCATGCGGCGGGTGTGCGACCTGGCGGCCGAGCGGGGCGTGACGATCGGCGCGCAGGTCTCCTACCGGGACCTGGCGGGGTTCGGGCGGCGCGCGATGGACGTACCGTCCGCCGAACTGGCTGCCGAGGTCGCTTATCAGATCGGCGCCCTGGAGGTGTTCGCCCGGGCGGCGGGCACGCGCGTGGCGTACGTCAAACCGCACGGCGCGCTCTACAACCGGGTCGTGCACGACGAGGCACAGGCCGCTGCCGTGGTCGACGGAGTGCTCCTGGCCGACGCCGCGCTGCCCGTGCTCGGGCTGCCCGGCTCCCGCCTGCTGGAGCTGGCCCTGGGGGCGGGGCTCCCGGCCGTCCCGGAGGCCTTCGCGGACCGCGCCTACACCGAGGAGGGCACGCTCGTGCCCCGTGGGCAGGCCGGGGCCGTGGTCACCGACCCGGACGCCGTCGTGGCACGGTCCCTGAGCCTGGCCCGCCTCGGGCAGGTCACCTCCCTCGGGGGATCGACCATCGACGTACGCGCGCGTTCCCTGTGCCTGCACGGCGACACGCCCGGCGCGGTGGAGCTGGCCCGCCGGGTCAGGCGAGGGCTGGAGGAGTCGGGCGTAAGGGTGGAGGCCTTCGTATGAGCGTGCGAGTCCTGCCGGTCGGCGACGACGCCCTGCTCGTCGAGGTCGCGTCGGGCGCGGAGGCCGAGGCCCTGCACGCCGAGCTGCTGCGCCGGCGCGCGGCGGGACTGCTCGGCGCCCGCGAGATCGTCCCGGCGGCACGTACGGTCCTCCTGGACGGTCTGGTCGACCCCGGCCGGCTGGCGTCCGAGCTGGCCGCCTCCGACGTACCGCCCGCTCCCCCGCGTGATGAGCCCGCCGTCGAGATCCCGGTCCGCTACGACGGCCCGGACCTGCCCGAGGTCGCCGCCCTGTGGGGCGTCACGGAGCACGAGGTCGCCCGCATCCACGCGGGCACCGAGTTCCGGGTCGCCTTCTGCGGCTTCGCGCCCGGCTTCGGCTATCTCACCGGACTGCCGGCACGCTACGACGTCCCGCGCCGGGCCACCCCGCGCACCGCCGTACCGGCCGGTTCGGTAGCGCTGGCCGGGCCGTACACGGGCGTCTACCCGCGTGCGTCACCCGGCGGCTGGCAGCTGATCGGCAGCACGCGGGCGGTGCTGTGGGACCACACGCGGGTGCCGGCCGCGCTGCTGTCGCCGGGCACGCGCGTGCGCTTCGTCCCGGTGGGGCCGGTGGGCACCTGATGAGCGACCGCGCACTCTTCGTCGTCCGCGCCGGGGCGCTCACCACGGTGCAGGACCGGGGCCGTCCCGGACACGCGCATCTCGGCGTGCCTCGCTCCGGTGCGCTCGACGGGCCCGCGGCGGCCCTCGTCAACCGGCTGGTGGGCAACCCGCTCGACGCGGCTGTCCTGGAGACGACGCTCAACGGCTGCGCCCTCAAACCGCGTTCCGACGTGACCCTGGCGGTCGGGGGCGCCCCCTGCCGGGTCACGGTGGACGGCCGGCCGGTCGCCTGGGGAGCAGCCGTGCGGGTGCGTGCCGGGGCGGTGCTGGACATCGGGCCGGCCGTCACGGGGGTACGCGCCTACGCGGCCGTGGCGGGCGGCATCGTCGTGGAGCCGGTCCTCGGCAGCCGGTCCACCGATCTGCTCTCGGGTATCGGCCCCCCGCCGCTCACGGACGGCACCGTCCTGCCCCTGGGGCCCGAGCACGTCCCGCACGCACGCGTGGACGTCGCGCCGCAGCCGGCGCCGCCGACGGAACTCGTCCTGCGGGTGACGCTCGGCCCGCGCGACGACTGGTTCACCCCGCAGGCGCTCCGCGCCTTCACCTCGCGGACGTTCCACGTGTCCTCGGCCAGCAACCGCATCGGGTTGCGCACCGAGGGGCCCGCCCTGGAGCGCGCCAGGAGCGGTGAGCTGGCGAGCGAGGGCATGGTCCTGGGCGCCGTACAGGTTCCGCCGGCGGGCCGGCCGGTGGTCTTCCTCGCCGATCATCCGACCACCGGGGGCTACCCGGTGATCGGGGTCGTCCGCGCGCCGGACCTCGCGGCCGCGGCACAGGCGGCACCCGGGACACCGGTCCGCTTCGTCGCCGTACGCCGCAGGTGAGCGAGCCGCCTGCCCGGTGACGCGGGCCCCGCCCGCCGGGCTTCAGGCGGTGTCCGGCTGCCGCTCCGCCACGGACAGCGCGGCAAGCGCCGCGGACACCGCCGCGGAGGCCCGCAGGTCGAGGCGGGCGCTCGTCCCCCGCGCGCGGTGACGCATCTCGTCGGCCGCCAGGGTGAGCAACTGCGGGAGCAGGTCGGTGCACCGCCGGGCCACCCAGCCGGTGCCCGCGGTCGCCAGCCACCACAGGCTCGCCGAGACCGTGGGCGCCGGGAAGCCGGGCTCGGGCGAAGGCGCGGCGCCGCTCGCGAGACCGGCCTCGGCCAGCAGTGCGTGGAAGCGCACCGCCAGTTGCCGGTGCCCCCTCTCGCCGGGGTGGAGCCGGTCCGCGCTCCACATCGCCCGGTCGGTCAGCCAGGCGCCCTCCGAGGCGTGCAGATGGACGGCGCCGTAACGCTCGGACAGCGCGTGCACGACGGCGTTCACCGCGCGCTGCCGCCGGGCCAGCGGGCGGGCGAGAGCCCCGGGCAGCCCGAGCGTGCCGCCCGGGTCGGGCAGACATGCGGTGAGCACGACCGCGCCCTGTTCGGCGAACGCCCCGTACACCGTGTCGAGCCGGGTGGCCACGGCACGGATGTCGAAGGTGCAGCGCAGGGTGTCGTTCACGCCGACGAGGACCGAGACGACGTCGGGCCGCAGCTCCAGCGCGAGCGGGAGCTGCCGTTCCAGCACGTCCCGCGTCTGCGCGCCGCTGACCGCGAGGTTGGTGAACTCCACGCGCTCGACCGCCCCTACCGGCTCACCGGACCCGTCGGATTCCCCGGCCTTCTCAGCGGTCTCCCCGGCGAGCCCCTGGGCCAGCAGCGCGGCCCAGCCACGCCATCCCTCGCCCACAGGGTCCCCCACACCCTCGGTGAGGGAGTCCCCGAGGGCGACGAAGCGGAGGCGTCTCATCCGAGGCCTCCGGACACGAAGGGCCGGACGGGCGTGATGGCCGGTGCCGCGACAGCCGCTGGAGCGGACGCCGGGGCCGGAGCCGGGGTGGGGGTCGGGGCCTGGGCTCGGGCCGACGGCGGAATCGGGGTCGGCGCCGGAGCCGACGCCCGGGCGGGGGCCGACGCCTTGGCGGGGGCCGACGCCTGGGCGGGGGCCGAGGTCGGATCCGAGGCCGGGGCCGCCGGAGCCGGGGCCTGAGCCGTAGCAGGAGCCGCGGCCGGGGGTACCGGCGGGCACCCGAGCGGGGCCGAGGACACAGGCATAGCCAGGGAAGGGGCCAGGGTCACCAGCGGGGCCGGGGAGGCGGACGAGGCCCGGTCCTCCGGTCCGTACGCGTCGCAGCCCCGGGCCGGTGCCGTGAACGTCGCGTCGTGCGCCGCGAGGAAGGCGTCGACCGACGTCCCCCAGCCGAAGCACTCCGCACGCGCGCGTGCCGTCTCCCTGCGTGCCGTGAGCGGACGCTCCAGGAGGCTTTCCACGGCGTCCGCGAAGGCGTCCCCCCGGTCGGCCGCCGTGGCCCCCGCGGCCCCGATCACCTCGGGAAGCGCCGAGGAGGCGCTGGCGACGACGGGGGTCCCGCAGGCCATCGCCTCCAGGGCGGCGAGCCCGAACGTCTCCGCGGGGCCCGGGGCCAGGCACACGTCGGCCGAGGCCTGCAACGCGCCCAGCGCGCCGCGGTCGGCGACGTGCCCCAGGAACGTCACGGGCAGCCCGCGTTCACGTGCCCGCTGTTCCAGGCGCGGCCGCAGCGGCCCGTCGCCCGCGACGACGAGCACCGCCCGCGCCCCGCGCCGCAGCAGCACCTCCAGGGCGTCCAGCGCCGTACCGGGCCGCTTCTCCACGGACAGGCGGGTGCACATGACCAGCAGGATCTGGTCCTCACGCGCGTGGCGGGCCCGCAGTCCCGCGTCACGCAGGGCGGGATGCCGTTCGACGAGGTCGACGCCCAGTGGGGCCCGTACGACGTTCCGCGCGCCGATCCGCACGAACTCCCGCTCGGCGAACTCCGTGGTGCACACCACGCGCGCGTACGTGTGCGCCGTACGGAGGTTGAGCGCGTCGGCGGCACGACGGGCCGCTCCTTCCGGCACTCCCCACGTGCGCAGGACGCCGTCGGCGGTCTCGTGGGAGACCATCACCGCGGGAACGCGGGCCCGCCGTGCCCACCTGCCGGTCCAGCGCAGCGTCGTACGGTCGGAGACCTCCAGGCGGTCGGGGGCGAGCTCCTCCAGAAGGCGGGCGACGCGGCGTTGGTCGGTGAGGACGCGGTAGCCGCCGGTGCCGGGCAGCAGCGGCCCCGGCAGGGTGATCACCCGGCCCTGCTCGGTCTCACGGTCGCTCGCCCGCTCTCCGGGCACGATCAGGACCGGCTCGTGGCCTGCCGCGCGGTAGCCCTTGCCCAGCTCGCGCAGGGCCGTGCGCAGCCCGCCCGAGGCGGGGGCCACGAAGTTGGCGAGACGCACGATCCGCAGCGGCCGGGCACCGGTCGTGGCGAGGGGGACGGCGGGTGGGAGTCGGGCGGCGGATGCGAGGGCGACGGCGGCGGTGGAAGCGGTCCGGTGCGAGCCGTCGTGGGAAGCGGTCCCGTGCGAGCCGTCGTGGGAAGCGGTCCCGTGCGAGCCGTCGTGGGAAGCGGTCCCGTGCGAGCCGTCGCGGCCGTTCGTGCCGCTCACGCCGCTCAGGCCCCCGGGCCCGGTCGGATCCCCGGGCCCATCCGTACCGCCGGCGCCACTCATGTCGCCCGGGCCGCTCATGCCGCCACCGCCCGTCGGGGCTCCGGCCTGGCTCGGGCCGCCACTCAGGCCGTCCGGGCCGCTCATGCCGCCACCACCAGTCGGCGCGCCGCGAGCACGCCCTCGTAGTGACCGATGAGCCGGTCGCCGACGGCGGCCCAGGTGCGCCCCTCGACCGCGGCCCGCCCGGCGGCGCCGTAGGCGGCCCGCAGCGCGGGGTCGGCGGCCAGGGCCGCCACCGCGTCCCGTACGGCGTCGGCGTCCCGGGGCGGGACCAGCAGACCGGTGCGCCCGTGGGCGACCAGGTCCAGGGGGCCGCCCGCGGCCGGCGCGACCACCGGCACACCGCCGGCCATGGCCTCCTGCACGGTCTGGCAGAACGTCTCGAAGGGGCCGGTGTGCACGAACACGTCCAGCGAGGCGAAGATCCGGGCGAGTTCGTCCCCCGTGCGCCTGCCCAGGAAGACCGCGCCCGGCAGGTGCTCCTCCAGACCGGGCCGGCTCGGTCCGTCGCCCACCACCACGACCCGGACACCCGGCAGCCCGCACGCGCCTGCCAGGAGCTCGACCTGCTTCTCGGGAGCGAGCCGTCCGACATAGCCGACGATCAGCTCGCCGTCGGGGGCGAGTGCGCGGCGCAGCGCCTCGTCGCGGCGGTCGGGGCGGAAGCGCTCGGTGTCCACGCCCCGCGGCCACAGCTTCACCCGGGGCACGCCGTGCGTGTCGAGGTCGCGCAGGGCCGCGCTGGACGGGGCGAGGGTGAGGTCGGCGGCGGCGTGGACGGACCGTATCCGGCGCCAGGCCGCTGCCTCGCCCGCGCCCATGTAGGTGCGGGCGTAGCCGCCCAGGTCGGTCTGGTAGACGGCGACGGCGGGGATGCCGAGCCGGGCGGCGGCCGCCATGCCCCGGACGCCGAGGACGAAGGGACTGGCCAGGTGGACCAGGTCGGCGCGGTGCTCGGCGATCGCGGCGGCGACGCGGCGGCTGGGGAGGGCGACACGGACCTGGGGGTAGCCGGGGAGCGGAAGGGAGGGGACTCGGACGACGGGGCAGGGCGCTCCGGCGTCCGGCCCGGTCCCGGCGGCGGTGGCCGGGGCGACGACGACGGGGGCGTGACCGCGGTCGACGAGGTGTCGGGCGGTCTGGAAGGCGCAATGGGCCACGCCGTTCACGTCGGGGGGAAAGGACTCGGTCACGATGACGACACGCATACCCGTGTTGTCGCCGTCCTGGACGTGGACGCGTCAAAGTGGATCTTTCCGTGCGACTAACGTCCCGTGAGCGTTGCGCTCCGCCCCCCGGATCCGCTCGGGGCGTCGCGCACAGGTCGGGCGCCGTCCATGCCGGTCCGCCCGGCAGGGCGCCGATTGTTCACCTGCCGGACCGGCCGCCGCCAGGCTCCCCTCGGGCGGCGGCCGGTCCCGGTGTTCACATGGCGGACGCGGCGTCCGGTCCGATCCGGCTCCGTACGGCCGTCTGGACCTCCGCCTCCTCGGCCGGGTCGGCGGCGAGCCGGCGCAGCCGCTCCACGACCCGGGCGTCACCGGTCTCGGCGTGCCGGGCGGCGATCTCGCGGGTGCCCTCCTCGCAGTCCCACAGGCATTCGACGGCGAAGCCGGTGGCGTAGGAGGGGTCGGTGGCGGCGAGTGCGCGGGCGCAGCGCCCACGCAGGTGGGACGAGGCCGTCTCGCGGTAGATGTGGCGCAGCACGGGTGCCGCACAGACGATGCCGAGCCGCCCGGCCCCGTCCACGAGGGTCCACAGGGTCGGCGCGTCGCAGCCCTCGCCGCGTACGGCCTCGCGCAGGGCGCCGAGGACCAGATCGCTGTCCTGGGTACCGCCCCGGCAGGCGAGCATGCGGCCGGCGGCGGCGCCCAGGGGGTCGGGCCGGTGGGCCCAGCCGCGGGCCCGGTCCACGGCGGCGACGCTGCGCATGCGCTCGAAGGCGTCGACGGCGGCCTCGACCACGGGCGTGGATCCGGTGGCCATGGCCTGTTCGATCAGGAGCAGGGCATCGGGATCGTTGAAGTCGGCCAGGTAGCGCAGCGCGGTGCACCGGGCTCCCTCGGTGCCGTCCTTGGCCGCCTGCACGATCTCGGGCCGGTCCTCGGGGCCGGCCACGGCGGAGAGGCAGCGGGCGGCGGGGACATGGAGGGCGGCTCCGCGCTCGACGCCCTGCTGGGCCCACTCGAAGACGGCTCGCACGCTCCAGCCGGGGCGGGGTCCGCTCGGACTCATCTGCCGTTGCCAGCGGTCGAAACAGCCGGCCTCCTGAGCGGCACGCACGCGTGCGGAGACGTAGGGGCGGGGATCCTCGGCCCACAGCCGCCAGGGCCGTGGTTCGAAGGCGTCCCGTACGGCGGCGGCGAGCTCGGCCTCGCCCTCGGTATCGGTACCGAAGCGGGCCAGCACGGGCGCGGCGAGCGCTCGTAGCCCGGCGTCGTCGTCCCGCAGGGCGAGTTCGTCCAGGGCCCAGGCCCAGTTGGCTCCCGAGACCGCGTACCGGCGCAGCAGGACCAGGGCGTCCCGTCTGCCGTAGGAGGCGAGGTGGCCGAGGACGGCCAGGGCGAGGCCCGTGCGGGACTCCTCGGTGTCGAAGGAGTCCTCGACGTCGAAGAGGTGGGCCTCGATCTCGTCCAGCTCTCCGTGCAGATCGAGGTAGAGACGGGCGTAGTAGAGGGAGCGGTTCTCCACCTGCCAGTCGTGGCGGGGATCCCGCAGCACACAGTGGTTCAGCGCCGCGAGCGCCTCGGCGCGCGGTGCGGTGAGCGCGTGCAGCGTGCCGTCGCCGCGGCCCCTCTGGAGCAGGCCGAGCAGCGTACCGCTGGGCGCTATGACCGGATCGAACATGGGAAACAGCCTCACATCAAGCGTCGACGCAACCGGGGACGTGCATTACCTGGCCGCGTGACAACACGTCGGGGCGCCCGCCGTTTCCTGCTTGCTGTAGACCATTTTCCTCTGCCTCTCGTCAGTGGCCCATGCGGACCGCATCACGGCCCGCGTGGTGCGGCAACACCTGCCCAGCCATCGCGTCCGTGAATCACGACGTCATGATGACCCGGCTGTTCTGCCTGCCGCGACCGAAATTTCCGGCGGCCTCGTACCGCCTCCCCCGTGGTCGTTGTCCTACCTGGTCAAAAACTCTCTTCGACCTGCTCAGGCCCCTGCGGCTCAGGGGCCGCCGAACAGGTCGAGCAGTTCCGTCCTGCCGAACATGCGAGCGGTGTCCACGGCCGAGGGCGTTCCCTGGGACGGGTCCGCGCCGGCCTCGAGCAGCACCTTGACGACGTCCGTCTCGCCCTTGAAGGCCGCGCCGGCGAGCGGGGTCTGGCCCCGGTCGTTGATCCGGTCGGCCTCGGCGCCGCGGGCCAGCAGGGCCCGGACCGCCTCGGCGTGGCCGTGATAGGCGGCGAGCATCACGAGGGAGTCGCCGCGGTCGTTGGTGAGGTTGGCCGGAACGCCCGCGTCGACGTACTCCACGAGCTCCTCGGTCTGCCCGCGGCGGGCCAGATCGAAGATCTTGGTCGCCAGCTCCACGACCTCGGGGTCGGGGGCTTCGCTCATCGGCCGGTCCGCCTCTCACTACAACCGTTCAGGTGAATCGCCAGCGTACTGGCTCGTCGGACACATGGCCGGTCCCGTCGACGGCGAAGATCACGGGCAGCCTCGTTCGCCGCAACTCTCCTGTTCAGGCAGCCGCCAGACCTTCCGCCAGCCGGGGGAAATCAACCATTTTTCACCCAGTTGCACCTTTTATAGTATGGATACATCCTGTGATCCTGGAAGTACTCATGGTGACTGTCCCCCGCGAACCAGGAGAACCCAAATGATCCTGTCCATGTCAGGCGTAGTCCTGCTCGGCATCATCGTCTTCCTCTTCTTCCGCAAGGACGGGCTCAAGGCGTCACACGCCGTGGTCTCGGCCCTGTTCGGGTTCTACATGGCCAGCACGGCCATCGCCCCGAGCATCAAGGCAGGCGGCGAGAGCCTGGCGAGCCTCCTCGGCGGCATCAAGTTCTGACGCCGTCCGTCCCGTCCGTACGCACCTCCAGGAGACAGCAGTGGTCCGGCGCCCCCTTCCCAGCATCCTGAGCACAGGCAGCGCACAGTTCGCCCGGAGCCGGGAGCTGGCCCGGACGGCGGCCGACAGCGCCACCGATGTCCTCCATCCGCTGATCACGATCACCCGCGGACTGCGCCGACTGGCCTCGGCCGGGCGGCGCAGGTGGGCCGAGACCCCCAGGGACAGGCGCGGACCGCTCCTGTTCCTTGTGGCCTCCTCGATCCTGGTCGTGGTGCTGGTGCCGTACGGCCCGCTGCTCGCCGTCATCACCCTGATGGCGGCAGCGGCCTGGCAGGGCAGGGACCGCACCCCACCGGCTCCCGACGGCCCCGACGAGTCGCAGATCCAGCGGCTCCACGTGCTCTACGAGGCCCTGGTCCCGCACTTCTCGACGGCGGACGACCCCTCTCCCATGTACGCCCACGGCGGCGACTGGGAGGACGTCTTCCCGACGCTGGAGTTCGACGACTCGGGCCGCGTGGCCCTCCTCGTGATCCGCTACCCGGCGTACTTCCCGGACGGCGAGGCCGCCCCGCGCGCACGGATCGAGCAGCTGCTGGCTGCGAAGTCCGGCCGTGGCCGCGAATACCTCTTCGACTGGGACGAGGAGGGCAACGAACTCACGCTCAGTGTCCTGTCCCCCCTTCCCACCGACATTGCCGCCCAGCGCTTCGTCACCGCCCCCGGCGAGACGGTCCTGGGCTTCACCGACCCCTCGGGTGTCCAGCGCACGCTCCCCCTCACCCACGGTGAGGACCTGTGCGACGTCCCGCCGGTCGTCTGGCGCACCGGCATCCGCTCCACCGAACCGCACCTGCTGGCGGTCGGCCGGCCCGGCAGCGGCACCTCCACCCTCCTGCGCTGCATCGCCCTCCAGGCCCTGGAGCAGGGCGACGTCCTGGTGATCGAGGGGGGCGGCACCGGCGAGTACGCCTGCCTCGCCGGCCGGGAGGGCGTCCTGGGCGTCGAGGTCGGGCTGGCCGGGGCACTGGCCGCGCTGGAGTGGGCCGCTCACGAGACGGAGCGCCGGCTCGTCGCCGCCAACCACGCCCGGCAGGCGGGCGACCCGCCCCCGGACGACACCAAACACCCGCTGTGGATCCTTCTGGACCGCCCCACCGCCTTCACCCACCTGGCCGACGCCGAGGGCCACAAGGATCCGCAGACCCTCCTCCAGACCCCCCTGCGGCACGGCCGTGCGGCCGGGGTCACGGTGGTCGTGGCCGAGCAGTTCGACGCGCTGGACTCCCTGAGCGACGCGGTACGGCAGCACACCCGCGCGCGGGTGGTGCTCGGACCGGCGTCGAGGCAGCAGCTGGAGACGGTCCTCGGCGCACCCCCGCACACCACGCCCGTCGACGACGTCCCGTCGGGGCGGGGGTACGCCCGGCTCGGATCCGGTCCGGTGCACCGGCTCCAGGTGCCGGCGACTCCGGACCCGTACGACGACGCGACGAGCGACGCGCATCGGCAGGCGGTGCTGGACCTCCTGCCGCCGCGCTCCGCACCGGCCGGCACCGACGTCCTGCCGGTGACGGCCGAGCCCGTGATCGCGGACCCGGTCGCCGCGCAACCCGCGACCGCCGCCGCCCCGGACACACCGCTCGCCAAACGCGGGGCCGCGGACACCCTCCTCGTGAAACCCGTCGTCCTGGACACCGCCCTCGCCGAACCCGTGACCGCCGAACCGGTGGCCGCCAAACCCGTGACTGCGGAAGCAGCGGTCGCGGACGCCGAGATGGCGGACAAGGAAGCCGTGGGCGCGGAGCAGGTGTCGAGTACGGGCGGGTGACACCCGCTGCGCCGCAGCGGCCGGGCCACCCGTCCCTCACGCGCTCACGCGCTCACGCGCTCACGCGCTCACGCGACGAACGTGCGCGGCCCCTCGCCGCCCACCGTCCCTCCGCTCTCCACGATCCGTGCGGCGGCGGCCAGCCGTGCCGCCGCCTCCTCCGCCACCGCGCCCCCCACGGTGAACGGCAGCCGCACATACCCCTCGAAGGCGCCGTCGACGCCGAAGCGCGGCCCGGACGGCACCCTCAGCCCCACCCGCTCCCCCGCCTCGGCGAGCCGCGAACCGGAGAGCCCCCCGGCCCGCACCCACAGCGTCAGCCCGCCCCGGGGTACGGCGAACTCCCACTCCGGAAGCTCCCGGCGCACCGCCGCGACCAGGTCGTCGCGGTTCTCCCTGGCCTGGCGGCGGCGCAGTTCGACTGCCTGCTCCCAGCCGCCGGTGCTGAACAGCCAGTTGACCGCCAGCTGCTCCAGCACCGGCGTGCCCAGGTCGGCGTAGGCGCGCGCCGCGACGAGACTGCGGATGACGTCCGGGGCCGCCCGCACCCAGCCGATGCGCATCCCCGCCCAGAAGGCCTTGCTCGCGGACCCGACCGTGATCACGGTGGACCCGGCGGGGTCGAAGCCGCACACGGGCCGCGGCATCTCGACGTCGTCCTCCAGCCACAGCTCGCTCATGGTCTCGTCGGCGACCAGCACCGTCCCGGCGGACCGGGCCGCCTCCACGAGCCGCCGCCGCTGGTCCTCGTCGGCGAGCGCGCCGGTCGGGTTGTGGAAGTCGGCGACGACGTACGCGATACGCGGCGCGGCCTCGCGCAGGACCTGGCGCCAGCGGTCCATGTCCCAGCCGGCCAGCCCCTCGGCCATCGCGACGGGCACCAGACGCGCGCCCGCCTCCCGCATCAGCTGAAGGATGTTGGCGTAGGAGGGCGACTCGACGGCGATGCGCTCGCCACGCCCGCCGAACAGATGGCAGATGGCGTCGATCGCGCCCATCGCGCCGGTGGTGACCATGATCTGCTCGGGCATCGTCGGGATCCCGCGCGCGGTGTACCGCTCGGCGATCATCGACCGCAGCGCGGGCAGACCCGCCGGATAGTCGCCGTGCGTGTGGGCGTACGGGGGCAGTTCCTCCAGCGCGCCCCGCACGGCACGGGTGAGCCAGGGCTCGGGCGCGGGCAGGGCCGCGCAGCCCAGGTCGATGATCGAGCCGAGCGCCTCGGGGGGCAGGGGCTCCAGACCGCGCGCCGGCACCGGGTTGCCGGCCGGGACGGCCGTCCAGCTGCCCGCGCCGCGCCGGGACTCCAGGAACCCTTCCGCGCGCAGCGCCTCGTAGGCGGCGGCGACGGTAGTCCGGCTGACGGACAGGGAAAGCGCCAGTTCGCGTTCCGCGGGCAGGCGTGCGGCGACGGGGACGCGGCCTTCCAGCACCAGCAGCCGGACGCCGTCGGCGAGCGCGCGGTAGGCCGGTGGACGGCGCGAGCCCGGGCCCGCCGGGCGGTCCTGCTGGGACTTGAGAAGTCGCGCAAGCTGTGCGGCTCCCACCGCAGAGGTCCACTGCGCCATGATGTCAGTCCACCTTCCCCGAATTGGCCATGGATGCCATGCTCTTCCAAGCCACAGAGTGTCACGGGTCAGGCCACTACGACCACCAAGGGGTCCCCTTGTCCGAGCCACCGCCGCGGGAATCACCTCCACGGGACCCGAACGGCCACCTCGCCCGTCGGCTGGTCCAGCTCTACGTCGGCCTCGCGCTCTACGGCGCCAGCTCGGCCCTGCTGGTCCGGGCGGGCCTCGGCCTCGAGCCCTGGAACGTGCTGCACCAGGGTCTGGCCGAACTCACCGGCCTGACGATCGGCGTCGTGTCGATCTTCGTGGGCGCGGCAGTACTGCTGCTGTGGATCCCGCTGCGCCAGCGTCCGGGCCTCGGCACCGTCTCCAACGTCTTCGTCGTCGGCCTCGCGATGGACGGCACACTCGCGTACGTCCCGCAGGCGCACGGCCTCGCCGTCCAGGTGCCGCTGCTGCTGACCGGGATCGTCCTCAACGGGGCGGCCACCGGCCTCTACATAGCGGCCTCCTTCGGGCCGGGTCCGCGCGACGGTCTGATGACGGGACTGCACCGGCGTACCGGGCGCTCGATCCGGCTGATGCGGACGGGGGTCGAGGTGGCGGTCGTGGTGACCGGGTTCGCCCTGGGCGGCACCCTGGGCCCGGGCACGCTGCTCTACGCGGTGACGATCGGACCGCTCGCCCAGCTCTTCCTGCGGTTGTTCGCCCTGCCCACGGCATCGGCCGGCAGCACGGTCGTTGCCACCGGGACACCCCAGGGAGCCATACTGCGTCCGTGACCAGCTCCCCACGCCACCCGTACCTGGACCATCCGGGACCCATCCCCTTCGCCCACCGCGGTGGAGCCGCGGACGGCCTGGAGAACACCGCGGCGCAGTTCCGGTGCGCGGTCGAGGCGGGCTACCGCTACATGGAGACCGATGTCCACGCCACGCGCGACGGCCGGCTCGTCGCCTTCCACGACGCGACGCTCGACCGGGTGACCGACAGCGAGGGCCGGATCGCCGACCTCCTGTGGGCGGACGTGAGGCACGCGCGCGTGGCGGGCAAGGAGCCGGTGCCGCTCTTCGAGGAGCTGCTGGAGACCTTCCCCGAGGTGCGCTGGAACGTGGACCTCAAAGCGGAGCCCGCGCTGCACCCCCTGCTCAACCTGATCGCCCGCACGCGCGCGTGGAACCGGGTCTGCGTCGGCTCGTTCTCCGAGGCCCGCGTGGTGCGGGCGCAGCGGCTGGCAGGGCCGCGCCTGGCGACGTCGTACGGGACCCGGGGTGTGCTCAACCTGCGGCTGCGGTCCTGGGGGGTACCGGCGGCGCTGCGCCGCTCGGCGGTCGCCGCGCAGGTGCCCGAGGCCCAGTCGGGCATCCAGGTCGTGGACCGTCGCTTCGTACGGACCGCCCACGCGCGCGGCCTTCAGGTGCATGTGTGGACGATCAACGATCCCGATCGGATGCACCGCCTCCTGGACCTGGGAGTCGATGGCATCATGACCGATCACATCGACACGTTGCGCGAGGTCATGGAGGACCGGGGCGTCTGGGTCTGACCTCGGCCCGTCGCCCGCGCGCGGTCGCGGCGGCGGGAAGCGAGGGCACGGGTGGACATCGACACCGTGCGGACGGCGGCGTCCGACGAGGCCGCCGAACGGCGGCGCGAGCAGCGCGGCTGGTACTTCTACGACTGGGCGTGCTCCGTCTACTCGACGAGCGTGCTCACCGTTTTCCTCGGCCCGTACCTGACGTCGGTCGCCAAACACGCGGCGGACGCGTACGGATACGTGCATCCGCTGGGCGTCCCGGTGCGCGCGGGCTCCTTCTTCGCCTACTCGGTGTCCCTGTCGGTGATCGTGGCCGTCCTGGTGATGCCCCTGGTGGGCGCGGCCGCCGACCGCAGCGGCCGCAAGAAGCCCCTGCTGGGCGCCGCCGCCTACGTAGGCGCAGCGGCCACGACCGGCATGTTCTTCCTGGGCGGCGACCGCTATCTGCTGGGGGGCGCGCTGCTGATCGTGGCGAACGCGGCCCAGTCGGTGGCGATGATGCTCTACAACTCCTATCTGCCGCAGATCGCCCCGCCCGAGGAGCGCGACGCGGTCTCCTCCCGGGGCTGGGCCTTCGGCTACGCGGCGGGCTCGCTGGTCCTGGTCGTCAACCTGGTGCTCTACCTGGCCCACGACTCCTTCGGCGTCTCCGAGTCGATGGCCGTGCGGATCTGCCTGGCCTCGGCGGGCCTGTGGTGGGGCGGCTTCACGCTCGTCCCTCTGCTGCGGCTGCGCGACCGGCCGGCCGCCGCGCGGGAGACGACCGCCCGCACCGAACGGGCGGCCCGGACGGCGCCGGGCCTGCGCCAGCTCGTGGCGACGGTCCGCGACATGCGGCGTCACCCGCTGACCCTCGCTTTCCTCCTCGCCTACCTGATCTACAACGACGGCATCCAGACCGTGATCTCCCAGGCCTCGGTCTACGGCTCCGAGGAACTCGGCCTCAGCCAGTCCACGCTGATCGGGGCCGTCCTGCTGGTGCAGGTGCTGGCCGTGGCGGGCGCGCTGGGCATGGGCGCCCTGGCCCGTACGTACGGGGCGAAGCGCACGATCCTGGGCTCGCTGGCGGCCTGGACGCTCACGCTGGGCGCCGGGTACTTCCTGCCGGCCGGGGCGCCGATCGGCTTCTTCCTGCTGGCGTCCGCGATCGGACTGGTCCTGGGCGGCAGTCAGGCGCTGTCCCGGTCCCTCTTCTCCCACCTGGTCCCGCCCGGCAAGGAGGCCGAGTACTTCTCGGCGTACGAGATGAGCGACCGCGGCATGAGCTGGCTCGGCCCTCTCCTCTTCGGGGTCACGTACCAACTGACGGGCAGCTACCGCGACGCGATCATCTCGCTCGTGATCTTCTTCGTCGTCGGGTTTCTCCTGCTCGCACGGGTACCGGTACGGCAGGCGATCGGCGACGCGGGGAATCCGGTGCCCGAGAGGATTTAGCACTCACGGCGAAAGGGCGGTAGTGTACGCGTTTGGCCTGCCTGGCGTACCGTTACTGCGCGTCAAAGATGCCGAAACGCTGGGTGACATCTCCTTTCAGATGTGACAAACCGGGCGCCGGTGGGTACTGCACTGATTGAACAAGGCTGCGGCTACGACGGCGACCCACCACCCGGAACGGGACTCGGAACGGGAATCTTTACCGCCGACCGGACGTTGACCGGATGACGACGACAGCGACACCTGTCCTGTGGGCGACAAGCCCGGGAGGCACGATTCATGAGTGAGCGAGCTCTTCGCGGCACGCGCCTCGTGGTGACCAGCTACGAGACGGACCGCGGCATCGACCTGGCCCCGCGCCAGGCCGTGGAGTACGCATGCGAGAAGGGGCACCGCTTTGAGATGCCCTTCTCGGTCGAGGCGGAGATTCCGCCGGAGTGGGAGTGCAAGGTCTGTGGAGCCCCTGCACTCCTCGTGGACGGCGACGGCCCTGAGGAAAAGAAGGCCAAGCCCGCGCGTACGCATTGGGACATGCTGATGGAGCGGCGGACCCGCGAGGAACTCGAAGAGGTCCTCGAGGAGCGGCTGGCCGTTCTGCGGTCCGGGGCGATGAACCTTGCGGTGCATCCCCGCGACAGCCGCAAAAGCGCGTAGCCCCCAGGGGCTGCGACCGGCTTCACAGCGCACGACAACGACCGCGGGCGCCGTACGTATCTCACGTACGGCGCCCGCGGTCGTCGTGCTGCCGTCCCGAACGTCGTGCTGCCGTCCCGAAGGGAGCGAGCTTGCCGTGCAGAGCGCGGCGCCCGTCTCCACCCCGGCCCCCGGGCCGCAGGCCCCTGAGGTCAGGGCTGCGGGTTCAGGCCGCTCGGGTCACCGGTCGTCCCTGATGACCTCGCCCTGCACCACCTTGCCGTCCGGGCGGTGGATGCGGGCCTGCTGGAACGCGTCACCCAGGGTGCCGGGCGTGCCCGCGGCCTCCCTCAGCTTGCGCTCCCCATAGCCGCTGACCGCCTTCTGGACCGGCGGAAGCAGCAGGAGCAGACCGATGGCGTCGGAGGCCAGCCCCGGGATCATCAGGAGGAGACCGCCGAGCATCATGAGGCCATTGCCGCCGCCCCGACGGGGAGCCGTGCCGCGCTGGAGGGCCTCGTTCAGGTTCTGGAAGGCCCTGCGCCCCGCCCGCTTGATCACCACGGCTCCGAGGACGAAACCGGCGACGAGGAGCAGGAGGACCACCGGACCGCTCGTCGCGCCCGCCACCACGGTCAGCAGCCAGATCTCCAGCACCAGCCACGCGGCGAGCCCCAGCGGCAGGTACGTCCGCAGGCGCGAGCGCCGGGGCCGGCCGGCGGGCTGGGCGGGAGTCGGGTACACGGGGGTCGGAGAGCCAGTCGTCATGCCTCCAGTGTGCCCGGACCGGGCTCAGAGCGGCATAAGGGGACGATCAGCCGTCGCTGTGGGACCCGGGCGGCGCAGGGAGAAGACCAGGGGCCCGCGAGACGGTCAGCCGTCGCCCCGGAGGGTGGCGTCGCCGCCGGACTTCGCCTCGCCGCCGGGCCCGGTCTCGCCTCGGGACGGCTTGGAGGGCGGCTGCGGACGCTCCGTCCGGCCGGTGCTCCGGCCCGTTATCCTGCCGACCCGCTCCCCCACACCCCAGGCCGTGACCCGCCACAGGGCCTCGACGAGGATGTCGCGGCTCATCTTGGAGTCGCCGTGTTCGCGTTCGACGAAGGTGATGGGCACCTCGACGACATGGAAGCCGGCCCTGACGGCGCGGCGCGCCAGGTCGACCTGGAAGCAGTAGCCCTGGGAGGCGACCTCCTCGAGGCCGAGGCCCTCCAGGGTCTCGCGGCGGAAGGCGCGGTAGCCGCCGGTGATGTCGCGCAGCGGGAGGTCGAGGGCGAGGCGGGAGTACAGGCTGCCGCCGCGGGAGATGACCTCGCGGGACCTGGGCCAGTTCACCACCCGGCCGCCGGGCACCCAGCGGGAGCCCAGGACCAGGTCGGCGTTCTTCAGCGCGGTGAGCAGGCGGGGCAGCTCCTCGGGCTGGTGGGAGCCGTCGGCGTCCATCTCGATCAGTACGCCGTAGCCGTTCTCCAGGCCCCAGCGGAAGCCCGCGAGATAGGCCGCGCCGAGCCCTTCCTTGCCCTTGCGGTGCAGCACCCGGACCTGTTCGTCACCGGCGGCCAGCTCGTCGGCGAGCTTGCCGGTGCCGTCGGGGCTGTTGTCGTCGGCCACGAGGACATGAGCCTCGGGGACGGCCTCGCGCACCCGGCCGACGATGGTCTTGATGTTCTCCGCCTCGTTGTAGGTCGGGATGATCACCAAGGCCGTGCCGAGCGGACCGAACTGCCTCCCCCGGTCCTGTGCCGCGAGGGTCCCGTCGCCGTCGTTCACTACTGCCCCTTCAAGTCCGTACGCAGGGGACCACCATAGTGGCCGCCGCCTGCGATGACGTGCCGGGACGTTCGTACGGTGGTGTCGGACCCGCGAAAGCGGGGTAAGAACGTACCTTTGGGCTTGTATGTACGCACCTACCCCGTAGGAGTGCGCGCAAGCCTGCCGCGGACACTCCGCGGGAACGCGCGCGATCTTTCTGCGGATGGGGGCCCGGCGCTCTTCGGGCCGGCCCGGGATCCGCTGGCTGCGGGTCTACCGAAAGCCGTTGTCTACTGAGCGCCCGGGCCCCATCCGGGTCACACCTCCCCGGCCGGCCGGAACGCTCCCCCGCTGCGGCGCGGGCGCTGAGCCTGGCTGCCAGTGGCGGTGCGCCGGTGCGGCACACCGTCCCTGACCCAGCGGCGCCGCGGCGAGTGTGCGGGCGTTCCCCGGGCGGGGCGTCCGGTGGTGGACTCCGCCGAACCTACCGGCCCCCCGCCATCAGCTGTCAACAGCGGCTTGACCTGCGAGGTTCCCGTCAAAGCGCAGGTCAGCGGGGAGGAGACGGCGGCCGTATGTCGGCAGGCGGACGGGTGATCTTCCTCGGCCCGGACCGGGAGATCACTCGCTCGGCCGCAGGAACACGGTGCGGCCGTCCACCACGGTGCGCAGGCACAAGGGGAGTTCCCCGCCGGGGGTCAGGTCCGGCAGTCCGGGGGTCCCGGAGCGGGGGTCGGTGGACCAGCGGGCGACCCGGTCGTCGGGCGCCTGGACGACCAGTTCGTCCGTGCGCCAGACCGCGTAGTCGGCGGGCGCGCCCGGGACCAGGACGCCCGCGTCGTCCCGGCCGATCGCACGCCAGCCGCCGCGCGTGTGGGCCGTGAACGCGGCGCGTGCGGACACCCGGTGGGCGGGGGTCCGGTGGAAGGCGGCGGCCCGGACCGTGCCCCACGGGTCGAGGGGGGTGACCGGGCTGTCGGAGCCGAAGGCCAGGGGGACACCGGCGCGCAGCAGGGCCGCGAAGGGGTTCAGGGTGCGGGCCCGCTCGACGCCGAGCCGCTGGGCGTACATGCCCTCGTCGCCGCCCCACAGGGCGTCGAAGGCGGGCTGGACCGAGGCGGTGAGGCCCAGCTCGGCGAAGGCGGCGATCGTCTCGGGCGTGAGCATCTCGGCGTGTTCGACGCGGTGGCGGGCGGCGCGGACACGAGCGAGGCCGACCTTGTCCGCGGCGGCGCGCATTCCGTCGACGACGGCGGTCACCGCGGCGTCACCGATGGCGTGGAACCCGGCCTGGAGACCGGCCTCGGTGCAGGCCACCACGTGTGCGGCGACCTCGGCGGCCTCCAGGTAGGCGGTGCCGGTGTGGTCGGCGTCGTCGTAGGGACCGTGCAGACAGGCGGTGTGGGAGCCGAGGGCGCCGTCGACGAACAGGTCTCCGGCGGCGCCGATCGCGCCCAGCTGCCGGGCTTTGTCGACGTCCTGCTCGGCCCAGTAGCCGACGACCCGGGGGCCGGGCTCCGCGGCGGCGAGTCGCAGCAGGTCCGTGAAGTCGTCCTCGGAGGAGATGTCCGGTCCCCCGCACTCGTGGAGCGAGCCGATGCCCAGGGAGGCGGCGTGCGCGAGGGCGGTCCGCTGGGCCTCGGCCCGCTGGGCGGGCGTCACGGCTGCGAACGCCGCGGAGCGCACGCGATGATGCGCTCCGCGGGTGAGCGGTCCGTCCTGCGCGAACCCCGCCTCGGTCCGGGCCCCCGGTGCCCGTTCCAGCAGGGCGGTGGTGACCACGGCCGAGTGGACGTCGATCCGGCTGAGGTAGAGGGGACGGCCGCCGGTCGCCTCGTCGAGTTCGTCCCGTCGGGGCGGGCGGCCCTCGGGCCAGCGCGAGGCGTCCCAACCGTGCCCGAGCAGCACGGTGTCCTGCGGACGGGCAGCCGCGAAGGCACGCACGCGGGCGAGAGCCGCCTCCAGGGAGGAGGCCGGGGAGAGGTCCAGGCCGGTGAGCGCGAGGCCGGTGGACGTGGTGTGCACATGGGCGTCGGTGAATGCCGGGGTGACGAGGGCTCCGTCCAGGTCGACCACCTCGTCGACGCCGTCCGCGAAGGCGTCGGCGGCGCCCTCGGAGCCGACCCAGGCGACCTGGCCGCGCTCGACGACCATCGCGGTCGCGAACGGGTCGGCGGGGCTGTGGACCTCTCCTCGGCGGAGCAGGACGGTCTTCGGCAGGGGGGCGTGCTCACTCATGGGAACAGTCTCGCGCCTCACCCCGGCCGTGCCGCACCGGGACCCCGTGATCGGCTCGGACCGGCGGCGGCTCAGATCCGTGGCGGCCGGGCCTCGTACGGGGTGGACAGGACGACCGTGGTGCGCGTCGACACCCCGGCGAGTGCCCGGAGCCGCCCGAGCAGCTCCTCCAGCTCGTGCGGGGTGGCCACGCGCACCTTGAGGATGTAGTTCTCGTCACCGGCCACGCTGTGGCAGGCCTCGATCTCCGGGATGCCGGCCAGCCGCTCGGCGATGTCGTCGGGGGCGCTGGGATCGAACGGTTTCACCGAGATGAAGGCGGTCAGGGGCAGCCCGATCGCCTCCGGGTCGACGACGGCCGCGTATCCGCGGATGACGCCGCGCTGTTCCAGCCGCCGCACCCGTTGATGCACGGCCGACGTGGACAGGCCCGTGGCCTTGCCCAGGTCGGTGTAACTCATCCGCCCGTCCTTGACGAGCAGCTGCACGATCTGCCGGTCCAGCTCCTCCATAACCGAAGAACTTACCGTGCGCGTGATCTCCGCGTATACCTATGCAGCCCAGGTCATAGCCGGTTCGAGCGAGGGCCGGAGGGCGACGGCCGGTCGGCAGGGCGTTCCCCGCCGACCGCTCGAGCCTTTCCGCGACGCCGCTGTCCCACCGGGCATCTGCAAGTGGCATGTGACGAATGCCACAGCACTCGTCAAGGCTTCGCGTGGCCCTCGTGATTACCGCCCGGACGGGACGGGAAGTGCTTGCTGTGGTCGAGGCCGCAGTGCCTTCACGGCCCAGCCCGAGGGGGAGAATTCCATGCAGAGTCTTAAGCGCCCTGGTCGCACCGCGCCCAAGCGGCTCCGGTCCGTCGTCGAGCCCGAGCCGGAGGGCGTCGAACCGGACGCCGAGTACTCCGACGGTTTCGACGGCGACGACGCCGACCACTTCGACGCGTACGACACCTTCGAGATGTACCGGGTGATCTGCCCGGACTGCGCGCAGCCCATCGCACTGCTGGCGGACGAGGAGGTCCTGCCGGAGCACGCGTTGTGCGCCTCGCCGTGGAACCCCTTCGGGCTCACCGTGTGCGCCGGGACGGGACGCGAGGCCTCCGAGGCCCGGCCCGCGGACGAGTCCGTGGAGCCCCAGGAGCAGGACACCGCACTCCTGCTGACGCTCCCTCAGGGACTGGACTGGCGCACACAGCCCTTCTCGCACGTCGGCGGCCCGGGCTCACGCCCGATGCGCGTGCCGGTGATGCGCCGCGCGGCCGCCTGAGCGCCGTTCCCACGCCCGTTTCACCGGCGTGACTCCCGTAGCTGCCCTGCGCCATGGCCGGCTTGCCGCCGTGGTGCAGGTCCAGTGCGCCCGGGGGCGCCGGGAGGGCCGCCGCAGGCAGCAGATCCGCAGCCGGACGCGGCAGCACGCGGCAACGGCCGTTCACGGAGCGCCTTGACGGCCCGGTGGCCAGCCGCGCGCGGCAACTGCCGTGCGCCGCAACTGCCGTGCGCGGCACACAAGGTGACGGCCCGACAGGTACGGTCCTCGACCGGAGACGGGCACGGTCACCGGCGCGGACACGCGTACGGACACGGGTCGGCCTCCCACCAGGAGCACCGTCCGAACTCAAGCGCGACCGCGTCCGCCGGTGACCTGCCCCGGAGTTCCGCGTTGCCCTGGTATGACCCCCACCCAGTCAGTCGCACCCGGGCGTCACCGCCAGCCGTTCGCCGCTCCGCGTCCGGAACCCGTTCGGGCAGAATCGGTTCCGCTGGCTTCACCGCCCCCGCAGGACCCGCCCATCTACCGCGATCTCGTGCGCACGTGGGCCGACCGGGGCCGCACACTGCCGGGCCGTCACGACCCGGAGTGGGTACGACTGGCCGCCCCGCAGGTACGGCCGGGGCAGTTCAGCGGGTACGCGGACCCGGTGGGCGACGGGCGATGACCGTCCGCTGAGCACGGGCGGCGCCCTCGACGATCCGCAGGGCGCTCAAGGCGAGGTGCCGAGCCCCGACACGCCTGGGCCGGGCCGTCGGCAGGGCGCGGAGCACACGGGACGCAGACGGTCGGCACCGCGGCTGGGAACTCGGAGAATCTCCGAGGCGGCCGTGGGGGCGGCGGGGCGAGCGGTCAGTACGGATTGGTCCGAACCATTGACCGAAGTGGTCTAGTCCTCCTACCGTTTCGCTCCGACACCTCCCCGCGTTCATGCCGATCGGCGTGCGATCCCCTCCCTGTCCCTGCGAGGAGACACCCGATGCACACCCCGCTCCGTCCCCGTGCCCGGTTCCGGGCCCTCCTGTCTGCCGCCTGTTGCGCCGCGCTCGGCGCCGCCCTGCTCGCCGGTGCGGGCTCCGCCTCCGCCGGCGAGCCCCGCGCCGGTCGGGCCCACCCGACCGGCGCGAACGGCTCGAAGGTCGTCGGCTACTTCACCGACTGGGGCATCTACGGCCGCCAGTACTACGTCAAGAACATCCAGACGTCCGGTTCCGCGGACCGGCTCACCCACATCAACTACGCCTTCGGCAACGTCACCGACGGCAAGTGCGCCCTCGGCGACTCCTGGGCCGACACCGACAGACCGTTCACCGCCGAGGAGTCCGTGGACGGCGTCGCCGACACCGCGGGCCAGCCGCTCAGCGGCAACTTCAACCAGCTGCGCAAGCTGAAGAAACTGCACCCGAAACTCAAGGTCATCTGGTCGTTCGGGGGCTGGAGCTGGTCCGGCGGCTTCGGCGAGGCGGCCAAGGACCCGGCGGCGTTCGCCCGGTCCTGCTACGACCTGGTCGAGAACTCCCGGTGGGCGGACGTCTTCGACGGCATCGACATCGACTGGGAGTACCCGAGCGCCTGCGGTCTCACCTGCGACACCAGCGACCGCGAGGCGTTCCGGGACGTCATGGCCGCCCTGCGGGCCCAGTTCGGCAAACGCGAGCTGATCACCGCCGCGATCACCGCGGACGCCACCCCGGGCGGCAAGATCGAGGCGGCGGACTACGGGGGCGCGGCCCGGTACGTCGACTGGTACAACCCGATGACGTACGACTACTTCGGCGCCTGGGCGGCCACCGGGCCCACGGCACCGCACTCCCCGCTGACCTCGTACAAGGGGATTCCGCAGCAGGGCTACGACACCGCGACCACGATCGCCAAGCTCAGGAGCCTCGGCATCCCGTCCCGGAAGCTGTTGCTCGGCATCGGCTTCTACGGCCGGGGCTGGACCGGCGTCACCCAGGCGAAGCCGGGCGGCACGGCCACGGGGCCCGCGGCGGGAACGTACGAGGCCGGCAACGAGGACTACAAGGTGCTCAAGGCCAAGTGCCCGGCGACCGGCACAGTCGGTGGCACCGCCTATGCCAAGTGCGGTGACGACTGGTGGAGTTACGACACCCCCGCGACCATAGCGACGAAGATGAAGTACAAGTCCCGGCAGGGTCTGCGCGGGACGTTCCTCTGGGAGCTGAGCGGGGACACGGCGAACGGTGAGCTGATCCACGCGATCAAGTAGCCCGGCTCAAGGGGCATGCGGGGCGGAGGACCACGAGCCTCCGCCCCGCGTGCGTGGCCCGGGGCGCCGTGAGTGCGTCGGCTCGGAGGTCAGACCTCGCGGCGGGCCGGCTCCGGCGCGGCGAAGGCGGGGTCGAGCTCCTCGATGGCCCGCATGGAGCCGCCGAGTGTCCTCACCAGCAGGTCGCCCATGACCTCGCGGGAGAGTTCCGGCCGGGCGATCCACTCCAGGGTGGCGCCCTCGACGCTGCACACCCAGGCGAGCAGGCCCATGCGGGGCAGCGCGGGGATGTCGCTGCTGCCGTACGCGCCCTCGGCGATGGTGGCCACGATCGCCGCGCGCACCCCGTCCCGGATGGCGTGCACCTCGGTGTCGAAGCCGACACCGCCGCTGACGATCGTGCGGTAGGCGGCCTGGTTGTGCTCGGCGTAGCGCAGGTAGCTGTCGATGGTGCGGTGCACCCGGTCCACCTGAGGCAGTTCGAGGCCGCTCGCCGCGAAGGTGACCAGATCCGCCACGGAGTCCTGGATGATCGCCAGGTAGTAGCCGCGCTTGGACTGGAAGTAGTAGTAGATCAGCCCCTTGGCGACATGCGCCTGCCGGGCGATGTCGTCCATCGAGAGCGCGTCGTAGGACGTGTCGGCGAACAACTTCCGCCCGATGGAGATGAGTTCGGCGCGACGCGCCAGTGAGCGCTCGGTACCGCGGGCCCGGGGACGGGCCACTTCGCGCTGTTCACTGATATTCAATTTCGACCCTGGTCTCGGGCGGTCGGCGGGACATCCGCAGTATGTCAGGTCAACCGTGCGTCAGGTCACGTCGGTCACAGCAGCCCGAGCTGGGTGACCAGCATCGCGACGACCGCGACGAGGACCCAGCCCATGACGTGCTCGAGGAGCTTCGGGCCGTCCGTCTCGGGACCGCCGGTACGGGCGCGGGTTGCAGTGGCTGTCTGTGCCGTCATGGTGTCTCGCTGAGGTCGGACGAACTGGTGGACTCCCCCCACCGATCCGTCCACCTTGCCACCCTGCGGGGCTTTTGCGGCCGAGAGCTTGCTCACACACGGACCCCGACCGCCGTGAGGGCCTGGCACTGGCGCGCCGTCGGACGCGCCGGGAAGTAGAGGTAGCAGACCCCTCCGGTACCGGAAACGACCTTGCCGCTCGCGTTGTACCGCTTGGTCCTGAGCCAGATGTTCTCGAACTCCCGGCGCCGGTACACGCGCCGCACCGCGTGGTCGTCCGCCGAGAACGGGTCGTTGGCGATCACATCGCCCTCGGCCGTGAAGCCGATCACCGTCATCAGGTGTCCGGAGGTGCCGTAGCCCGCTCCCGTGAGCTCGTCCTTGAGGAAGGACTGCGACGTCATGGCGGGGATCCCCGCCGCGATCAGCGTCTCCAGATCGGTGAGCGAGCCGAGCCGGGTGACCACACCCTGGAGATCCTTGAAGGTGGCCGCGTAGGCCGCGTTGAACGGCCAGTTGCCGCAGCCGCCGTACTGGTGGTCGTAGGTGTACCTGGCCGCGTGGCACACCTGCGGGTCGGCGTAGGACGGGTCGACCCATGCCAGCTGCTCGGCGGTCAGCCGGCCGCCCCAGTACTCGACGATCATCTGCGAGGAGGTGGGGCTGCACCAGGCCTCGCCGCCGCTGTCGTACTCGGGGTACTGGCCCTGGTGGATCTCCTGCGAATAGCGCGGGACGGGCAGTTCCTGCGCGAGGCCGGGCAAGGAGGCCGGGACGGTGAACCGGTCCGGGACGTCGGACCCCATCACGCCCAGCCGCCACACCGTCGGGGTGAGCTTGGTGCCGGGGCGCCGGTAGAGGGTGAGCCGGAGGCGGCAGGAGGCCAGGCGCAGACCCGTCGAGGCGTCGTCGATCGCGAAGGTGTCGGTCCAGACGGTGCTTCTGCCGTCGCTCTGGTCGTCGACCGAGGTGCGCTTGATGTCCTGGTCGCCGGAGGCCCAGCGGCCCATCACGTACCAGGGGGTGTCCGTGCCGTCGGAGTACGTGCCCTTCAGCTCGACCTGGAGCCAGGTGCCTGCCGGGGTGCTCGCGTTCCAGGACGCGATCGCCTCCGTCGCGGGCACGGTGAGCGTCTGGACCGGGGAGGTCCAGGTGGCGTACTCCCAGCCGGCCGTCGTCTTGGTGTGCGGGTCGGTGTAGTCGACGGTGCCCAGCGGGGTGCCGAGGGCGACGCCGGGGCGGACGCCCGCGACGGCGCGGGTGCCCCTGGCGGTGCCGGCGCGCCAGTCGGAGTACGTGGTCCAGGAGCGGTAGTCGGCGAAGCGGGCCGCGACGGACCCGGCGGCCGGGGTGTCCGCCGGGCCGGCGGCCGGATCGGGTGCCGGATCGGCGGACCGGTCCGCAGCGGCGGCGGTGACGGCCTGGGCCGAGCCCCCTGCCACCGCGGCGGCTACCGCTGCGGCGAGGACCGTTCTGCGGGACGGCTGTTCGGCTCTGCTCATGAGCGGAGGACCCCCAGGGTGTCTGCGCGGCTGTGCGCCAACTATGGACGCAGGAGGCCCCGCCATCCAGTACTTCCGGCCGTGCCACGCCACGAATGCCGGTCCGGTCCACCGGCGCGGACGGCGGCCGTAGACTTTCGCGCCGTACGGACCGCTCCTCGGCGCGCCCGTTCCTCGCGCCCCTCGCACCCCAGGACCCGCCATCGACCAGCTCGCCTCCCGGCTGCGCCGGCTGTCCCCGTCCTGTGGGCCGGTCCGGCTGATCGGTGTCGACGGACACGCCGGCTCGGGCAAGTCGACGCTGGCCGGGAAGCTGGCGGAGGCACTCGGGGGCGCCCCGGTGCTGCGTCTCGACGACATCGCCAGTCACGACGAGCTGTTCGCCTGGACCGGGCGGCTGCTGACCCAGGTGATCGAGCCGTTCGGCCGCGGAGAGAGCGCGTCCTACACCCCCTATGACTGGCGCACGCGTCGCTTCGGCACGGCGCGGCCGCTGCCCGCGGCCCCCGTCGTGCTGGTCGAGGGAGTCGGTGCGGGCCGGCGCGCGCTGCGGCCGTTCCTGGCGTGTCTCCTGTGGATGGAGATGCCGTCCGAGCAGGCCTGGGCCCGTGGACGCTCGCGGGACGGGGAGGAGCAGCGGGAGTTCTGGGACAGCTGGGTCGCGGCGGAGACCCGGCACTTCGCCGAGGACCCTTCGCGCCCCCATGCTGCCCTGCTGGTACGGCAGTTGGGGCAGGGATACGAGGTGCTGCCGGGGCCGGCGGGAGGCCTTGGACCGGACCTGAATGTCACCCGCAGTGACGGACCGCCACGGATGTGGTGAACGCGTGAAAGCCCTTGCGTCCGAACTCGGCCGAGTGCTTCAACGGTGCTTGACCGACGGCCCGTACAGGACTTACGTTCTGAATGTGCGGCCGTCACGGCCGCCCTCGGACGCGAAGCCCCCGGTTGTTCCCCCGTGATCGGGGGCTTCGTTCTGTCCTCGTCCGGTCCGACCCGCCTTTTCCGGACGCGTCGAGGCACGATCCGCTCACCCAGGGTCACCACACGGTGTGCGCCCCGTCTGCTCCCACCTCGCCGAACGGCCTGTGCGGCACCCTACGGCGAGCGACGCCCACGCAGGTACGATGCCCTCGGTGCGACCTGAACGGCTGCCGCGCGCACCTGCAACTCCGGTCCGCGGCGCAGCGGTTCGACGAAGGCAGCCGACGGGTGACGGCCCGGCGGCACACCGACGGGGGCACGGTTTGTGGGGGACGTGATGGACTTCGGCACGCAGGGCCCCGACGCCCCGGCCGACCTGGCCTGGCTCCGGGGCGTGGACGCCTACACGATGGGCGCCTATCCACAGGCCGAGGAGGAGTTCCGCACCGCGGTGCGGATCGATCCCGGGATGGCCGACGGCTGGCTCGGGCTGCACGCGCTGCGCGTCGACACGACGACGGCGCTGCTCAGGATGTTCCGGCACCGCGAGCGCTTCGGCGAGCAGCGGACCCGCCACCGCCGCACCCTCAACTCCTGGTACTGGCTGGGCTGGTGGGTGCAACCGGTGCTGGAGAGTCCGCGCGACCTGCTCCTCGCGCACGCCTCGCACTGGCTGGACGGCCGCCATGTGCCCGAGCTTGACCGGGCGCTCGCCGGGCTGCCCCCCGTCGACACCGACCACCAGGTCCGCTTCCTGCACGCCTGCCGCGCCTATCTGGTCAAGGACTGGGAGCAGCTGGTGCGGCACACCGACCCGCTGCTCGACGACCCGCTGCTGGGCATCGAGGCCGGCCTGTTCGGCGGGATGGCCCGGGTACGTCTGGAGATGTACGGACAGGCCGAGCCCCTGCTGTCGGCGGCCCTGATGCGCTGCCGCAGCGAGCAGCCGCAGCGCAAGGAGCTGCGGTACTGGCTGGCCCGGGCCCACGAGGGGACCGGCCGTTCGGCGGCGGCTCTCCCGCTGTACCGGGCGGTGCATCGCGTCGACGCCGCCTTCATGGACACCTCGGCCCGGCTCGCCGCGATCGCCGAGGGCGACGGCTACGACGATCCCGCCGACTTCGCGGCGATCACCCTCACCGGGGTCGGGCAGGACACCGTGGACGGGCCGGACGGCTTCGACCCGCTGTTCGGCACCGAGGGCCGGGATCTGCGGCTCACCGAGCCCTCCGACCTTCCCCCCGTCGTCCCGCTGCCGTCGGTGACCGACCCGGCGGTGCGGGAGAAGACCGTCGTCTCCTCGTCGCTGCCGGCCGGGCCCACCGACCCCGCGTTACTCGACGAGGCTCTCGCCGAACTGGAGCGCATGGTCGGCCTGGAACCGGTGAAACGCCAGGTCAAGGCTCTTTCCGCTCAGCTCAACATGGCGCGGCTGCGGACCGGCCAGGGGCTTCCGGTCCAGCCGCCGAAGCGGCACTTCGTCTTCTCCGGCCCCTCCGGCACCGGCAAGACCACGGTGGCCCGCATCCTCGGCCGCGTCTTCTACGCCCTCGGTCTGCTGGGCGGCGACCATCTCGTGGAGGCCCAGCGGGCCGACCTGGTCGGCGAGTACCTCGGACAGACGGCCGTGAAGGCCAACGAGCTGATCGACTCCGCCCTCGGCGGCGTGCTCTTCGTCGACGAGGCGTACTCGCTGTCGAACTCCGGCTACGGCAAGGGCGACGCGTACGGCGACGAGGCGCTTCAGGTGCTGCTGAAGCGGGCCGAGGACAACCGGGACCACCTGGTGGTGATCCTGGCCGGCTATCCGGAGGGCATGGACCGACTGCTGGCCGCGAACCCCGGGCTGTCCTCCCGCTTCACGACCCGCGTCGACTTCCCCTCCTACCGCCCCCTCGAACTCACCTCCATCGGCGAGGTGCTGGCCGCGGAGAACGGCGACATCTGGGACGAGGAGGCCCTGGACGAGCTGCGCTCCATCGCCGGGCACGTCGTGGACCAGGGGTGGATCGACGAACTGGGCAACGGCCGGTTCCTGCGGACCCTGTACGAGAAGAGCTGCGCCTACCGCGATCTGCGGCTGTCGGCCTACCCGGGCGCGCTGACCCGGGACGACCTGTCGACGCTGCGGCTGCCGGACCTGATGCAGGCGTACGGGGAGGTGCTGTCGGGGAGGGGACCGCAGGATCCGGCGGTGTGACGGATCCCGCGGCTCCTCTCAGCTCGCCAGCGCCTGCTCCGGCGACGGGGGCCCGCCCTGCTCGAGCGGAGCCGGGACGCCCGGGGAACTCCCCCTCAGCTCCGTCAGCCGGATCCCGGAGACCTCCCGGTGCGCGGGGTCGGTGACCTCGCCCACCAGCAGCTCCAGGACGTCCTCCAGCGCGACCAGGCCGAGGACCCTGCCGGACGCGTCGGCCACCTGCGCCAGATGGGTCGCCGCCCGGCGCATCACCGTCAGGGCGTCGTCCAGCGGCAGTTCCGAACGCAGGGTCGTCATGGGCCGCCACACCTGCTGCGGCACGGCCCGCTCCGAGTCCTCCAGGTCGAGGACGTCCTTCACGTGCAGATAGCCCATGAAGGCGCCGACGCCGCTCTCCGCGGCGACCGGGAAGCGGGAGTAACCGGTGCGCGCGGTCAGCTCGACGATCTGGCCGGCGGTGACCGACGGACTGACCGTGACCAGGGACTCGCGCTTCAGCAGCACGTCCGTCACCGGGCGGGAACCCAGCTCCAGCGCGTCCTCCAGCCGCTCCTGCTCCTCGGGGGCCAGCAGACCGGCCTGGCCAGAGTCCTCCAGCAGACGGTTCAGCTGCTCGCTGGTGACGACGGCCTCGACCTCGTCCCTGGGCTCGACGTGGAAGAGCCGCAGGATGCCCCGGGCGCAGGCGCCGAGGCCCACGGTGATCGGCCGGCAGACCCGGGCGAAAGCGACCAGGCCGGGGCTGAGCCACAGCGCGGCCTTCTCGGGGGCCGCCATGGCGAGGTTCTTCGGGACCATCTCACCGATGACCAGGTGGAAGAAGACCACGGCGGCGAGAGCCACCACGTAGCCCAGTGGGTGGATCATGCCGTGCGGGAGGTGGACCGCCTCGAAGACCGGCTCCAGCAGGTGGGCGACGGTCGGTTCGGCGACGGCGCCCAGGGTGAGGGAGCAGACGGTGATGCCGAACTGGGCCGCCGCCATCATCTGGGGCAGGCTCTCCAGGCCGTAGAGGACCTGGCGGGCCCGCGCGGTGCCCAGGGGCTCGATCTGGCTGCGGCGGACCGAGACGAGCGCGAACTCGGCACCGACGAAGAAGCCGTTGGCGAGCACGAGCAGCGCGGCGAAGACGAGTTGCAGGGCGCTCATCGGGAGACCTCCACGACCTGGCCGGTCCGTACCAGGCGGACCCGCTCGGCCCGGTAGTGGCCGACCCGGCGCACGGCGACCCGCCAGCCGGGCAGTTCGGCCCGGTCCCCCACGGCCGGGATGCGGCCGAGCAGGTCGGCGACCAGCCCGGCAACCGTCTCGTACGGCCCCTCGGGGACCTCCAGGCCTATGCGCTGGAGGGTGTCGACCCGGCAGCTGCCGTCGACGTCCCATGCGGGCCGGCCCTCCTCGGGCGGCGCCGCGGCGAGTTCGGGTGTGTCCTGGCCGTCGTGCTCGTCACGCACCTCGCCGACGATCTCCTCGACGATGTCCTCCAGCGTGACCACCCCGGCCGTGCCGCCGTACTCGTCGACGACGACGGCGATGGGCTGCTCGCTGCGCAGCCGGGCGAGCAGGGGCTGGACGGGCAGGGTCTCGGGGACCAGCAGCGCGGGACGCGCGATACGGCCGAGCGGGGTGCGCAGCCGGTCGTGGACGGGGATCGCCAGGGCGTCCTTGAGATGGACCATGCCGACGATCTCGTCGATCTTCTCGCGGTAGACCGGGAACCGGGACAGACCGGTGGCACGGGTCAGGTTGACCACGTCCTCGGCGGTGGCCGACGACTGGAGGGCGCTCACCTTCACGCGCGGGGTCATGACGTGCTGAGCGGTCAGCTCGGCCAGGGACAGGGTGCGGACGAAGAGGTCGGCCGTGTCCTGTTCGAGGGCGCCGGCCTGGGCCGAGTGCCGGGCCAGGGAGACGAGCTCGCCGGGGGTGCGCGCGGAGGCCAGTTCGGCGGTGGGCTCGACGCCCAGGGCCCGCACCAGCCGGTTGGCGACGGTGTTGAGGGCCGCGATCACCGGCCGGAAGAGGCGGGAGAAGCCGGCCTGCGGGCCCGCGACGAAGCGCGCGACCTGGAGGGGCTTGGACACGGCCCAGTTCTTGGGCACCAGCTCGCCGATCACCATCTGCACGGCGGAGGCCAGCAGCATGCCGACGACCACGGCGACCCCGGAGACGGTGCCCTCGGGGAGGCCGATCGCGGTGAACGGGCCGTGCAGCAGCTCCGCGAGCGCCGGTTCGGCGAGCATGCCGACGACGAGCGAGGTGATGGTGATGCCGAGCTGGGTGCCGGACAGCTGGAAGGACAGTTCCTTCAGCGACTCGACGACCGTACGGGCTCGTCTGTCGCCCTCGGCGGCGGCCTTCTCGGCGTCCGGACGCTCGACCGTGACAAGGCCGAACTCGGCGGCGACGAAGAAGCCGTTGGCGAGGATGAGCAGGAACGCGGCTGCCAGGAGCAGCAGGGGAATGGTCATGGTGCCGCCGCCTGCGAAACAGGTCGGACAGGGGCGGCGCAGGTACTACAGGACGAACCGTCCATCGCCGGAGGGAGTCACTCCTCGGGTAGCAGGAACCCCTGTGCACCCGGCAGGGAGCCACAGGGGTGGAGGCGCAAAGGGAACGCCTCCGTCACCAGGTTAATCAAGACAGGGGCCCGAGCGGCAGGGTGGACGGCCCCGAGTCAGCCCTGATCTTGTTCTGTGGGCGCCCCGGGGTCACGGACGGACCGGGTCTCGGCGAGCGTGCGCAGGGCGCGCGCGTCGGCAATGGCCTGCTGCTTGTCGATGCCGGGCTGGATGCCGAGGGCGGGCAGGCTGGTGCCGTCGCTGAGGTTGAGGAACACCCACGGATCGCCCGGACGGAGGTTCACCTGGACGATCTCGGCCCACTCCAGGTGCCGTCGGCCGGCGATGTTCACGACGGTGACGCCGGAGTCGTCGGCGACGACCCGTACCCGGGCGAGCTGCGCCAGCACCCAGAAGATGAGGGCTCCGGTGAGGATGAAACTGAGCCGCTCCCCCGGGCCGAGCTGCTCCAGCAGCATCGCCACGGCGGAGATGACGAGAAGGATCACCACTCCGGCCGAAAGCAGCACCACGCGGGTGCGCTTCGGCCGGAAGGTGACGGGGAGGGTCGGCAGGTTGGACATGTTCCCGGCTAGGTCAGAGGCGGCAGGCGTGGATGGCCGTGGTCAGGATGGCGCGCGCGCCGATGTCGTAGAGGTCGTCCATGATCCGCTGCGCCTCCTTGGCCGGGACCATGGCGCGGACGGCGACCCAGCCCTCGTTGTGCAGCGGGGAGACGGTCGGCGACTCCAGGCCCGGGGTCAGCGCGACGGCCTTCTCGAGCTGCTCGACGCGGCAGTCGTAGTCCATCATCACGTACGTCCGGGCGACCAGGACGCCCTGGAGGCGGCGCAGGAACTGCTGCACCTTGGGCTCCTCGGCGTCGGCGCCGGTGCGCCGGATCACGATGGCCTCGGACTTCATGATGGGCTCGCCGAAGACCTCGAGGCCCGCGTTGCGCAGCGAGGTGCCGGTCTCGACGACGTCGGCGATGACCTCGGCGACACCCAGTTCGATGGCGGTCTCGACGGCGCCGTCGAGGTGGACGACGGAGGCGTCGACGCCCTGTTCGGCCAGGTGCTTGGCGACGATGCCCTCGTAGGAGGTGGCGACCGTCCGGCCTTCGAGGTCCTGGATGCCGTCGGCCGTGCCCGGCTTGGTGGCGAACCGGAAGGTGGAGCGGGCGAAGCCGAGCGGGAGGATCTCCTCGGCGTTGGCGCCGGAGTCGATCAGCAGGTCGCGGCCGGTGATGCCGATGTCGAGGCGGCCGGACGAGACGTAGATCGCGATGTCGCGGGGGCGGAGGTAGAAGAACTCGACGTCGTTGACCGGGTCGACGATCCGCAGTTCCTTGGACTCGCGGCGCTGCTGGTAGCCGGCCTCATGCAGCATCTCCCCCGCGGGGCCTGACAGGGAACCCTTGTTGGGGACGGCGATGCGCAGCATGAGGTCGGCTTCCTTCGCGTGGAACGTGGAAAGGGGTGGCGAGAGGGTGGGTACGGGTGTGTACGGGAACTGGTTCTACAGGTGGGCGTACACGTCGTCGAGCGAGATTCCGCGGGCGACCATCATCACCTGGACGTGGTAGAGCAGCTGCGAGATCTCCTCGGCGGCTGCTTCCTTGCCTTCGTACTCGGCCGCCATCCAGACCTCGGCGGCCTCTTCGACGACCTTCTTGCCGATGGCATGGACGCCCTTCCCGACCAGTTCTGCGGTGCGGGAGGTGGCGGGATCGGCGCTGGCGGCCTTCTGCTGGAGCTCGGTGAAGAGCTCCTCGAACGTCTTCTTGGACATGGTGAACCCACCCTAGCCGTTGTGCGGGCCGTCCTACCGCCAGGGTTCAGATACTGAGCGGAGGGTGGCCGCGGTCGCCACCGCCGCCGTCACCGCCTCGTGCCCCTTGTCCTCGTGGGAGCCCTCCAGGCCGGCCCGGTCCAGTGCCTGCTCCTCGGTGTCGCAGGTGAGGACGCCCATGCCGACGGGAACGCCGGTCTCGACGGAGACCTGGGTGAGCCCCTGGGCCACGCCCTGGCACACATACTCGAAGTGCGGGGTGCCGCCGCGGATGACGACGCCGAGGGCGACGATCGCGTCGTAGCCCCGCCCGGCCAGCACCTTGGCGACGACCGGGAGCTCCCAGCTGCCGGGCACCCTCAGCAGGGTCGGCTCGTCGATGCCGAGGTCGTGCAGGGCGCGCAGCGCGCCGTCGACCAGTCCGTCCATCACCTTCTCGTGCCACTGTGCCGCGATGACGGCGACCCGCAGGTCACCCACATTGCGTACGGACAGTTCCGGTGCGCCCTTGCCGCTCACATCTCTCCTCAGGTGCTGGTCCTGCTGGTCCTGCTGGTTCTGCTGGTCTGACGGGTTCCTACTGGCTGCCGCAGGGGGACACGGGGGCCGTGTCCAGCCAGGGCAGATCGTGGCCCATCCGGTCCCGCTTGGTGCGCAGGTAGCGGATGTTGTGCTCGCCCGCCTGGACGGGCATCGGCTCGCGCCGGGTGACCTCGATGCCGTGCCGCACGAGTGCGTCGGTCTTCTCGGGGTTGTTGGTCATCAGGCGCACGCTGCGCACGCCGAGGTCCTCGAGGATCTGCGCGCCGGCCGCGTAGTCACGGGCGTCGGCGGGCAGACCCAGCTCCAGGTTGGCGTCGAGGGTGTCGTGCCCCTGCTCCTGGAGCTCGTAGGCGCGCAGCTTGGACAGCAGTCCGATGCCGCGGCCCTCGTGTCCGCGCAGGTAGACGACGACACCGCGGCCCTCGCTCTGGATGCGCTCGAGGGAGGCGTCGAGCTGGGGGCCGCAGTCGCAGCGCAGGGAGGCGAAGACGTCGCCGGTGAGGCATTCGGAGTGCACCCGGACGAGGACGTCCTCGCCGTCGCCGACCTCGCCGTGCACGAGGGCGACGTGCTCGACCCCGTCGACGGTGGAGCGGTAGCCGTACGCGGTGAACGTGCCGTGGACGGTGGGAAGCCGGGTCTGCGCCTCGCGGTGGACGGCGGGCTCGGCGCTGCGGCGGTAGGCGATCAGGTCTTCGATGGAGATGATCGTCAGGCCGTGCTTGCGGGCGAACGGGATCAGTTCGGGCAGGCGGAGCATCCGGCCGTCCTCGCCGGCGATCTCGACGATCGCGCCGGCGGGGCGCAGTCCCGCGAGACGGGCGAGGTCGACGGCCGCCTCGGTGTGGCCGTTACGGGTCAGCACCCCGCCGGACCTGGCGCGCAGCGGAAAGATGTGCCCCGGGCGGACGAAGTCCGTGGCCTCGGTGACGCCGCTCGCCAGCAGCCGCAGCGTGGTGGCGCGGTCGGCGGCGGAGATGCCGGTGGTCACGCCGTGGGCGGCGGAGGCGTCGACGGAGACCGTGAACGCGGTCTTCATGGACTCGGTGTTGTCCTCGACCATCTGCGGGAGTTCGAGGCGCTCGAGTTCGTCGCTCTCCATGGGGGCGCAGATCAGGCCGCGGCACTCGCTCATCATGAAGGCGACGATCTCGGGGGTGGCCATCTCCGCGGCGATGACGAGGTCGCCCTCGTTCTCACGGTCCTCGTCGTCCACGACCACGACGGGGCGGCCGGCGGCGATGTCGGCGATGGCCTGCTCGACGGGGTCCAGCGCGAAGTCCTCGATGCCGTCCGTGCTGTAGAGGATCGGTGCGGTACTCATGCCGGCGCTCCTTCCAGAGCGGGTTGCGAGGCCTTGCGGGAGCGCAGCCACCAGTCGCGCATGCCCCACAGGACGAGCGCGCCGTAGATGACGTAGACGAAGCCGGAGAAGGCGTAGCCGTTGGCGAAGTTCAGCGGGACGCCGACCACGTCGACGAGGAGCCAGGCGAACCAGAACTCGACCATGCCGCGCGCCTGGGCGTACATGGCGACGACGGTGCCGACGAAGATGTAGGCGTCCGGCCAGGGGTCCCAGGACAGGGACGGGTAGGCCTTGAACAGCAGGGCCACGGCGACGGTGCCGAGGGCTGCGGCGCCGACCATGGCCGCGCGCTCGGTCCAGGTCGCGAAGCGGGGGGTGATCTGGCCGTCGGCGGACCGGCCCCGGCTCCGGTTCCACTGCCACCAGCCGTACAGGGCGACGACCATGACGACGACCTGCTTGCCGGCGCTGCCGGTCAGATGGCCGAAGAAGGCGCCGAAGAGGACGAGCCCGGAGAGGAACTGCACCGGCCAGGTCCACAGGGAGCGGCGCCAGCCGAGGGCGAGGGTGATCAGGCCCAGGATGTTGCCGATCATGTCCGACCAGAGGATGTGCTGGTCGAGGAGGGTGAACGCCTCGGAATTCAGCGAGTTCACTGCGCCGCCCCCTGCGTGGAGGCGAGCAGGCGCTCGACGTACTTGGCGACGATGTCCACCTCGAGGTTGACCGGGGCGCCGGGCTGCTTGAGGCCGAGCGTGGTCAGGGCGAGGGTGGTGGGGATGAGGCTGACGGTGAAGTGGTCGGAGCCCGCTTCCACGACCGTCAGGCTGATGCCGTCGACGGTGATGGAGCCCTTCTCCACGACGTACCGAGCGAGGTCGGCGGGGAGGGAGATCTTGATGATCTCCCAGTTCTCGGAGGGCCTGCGCTCCAACACCCCGCCGGTGCCGTCGACATGGCCCTGCACGATGTGCCCGCCGAGGCGCGCGCCGACGGCGGTGGGGCGTTCGAGGTTGACGCGGGAGCCGACGCCGAGGGCGCCGAGGCTGGAGCGGTTCAGGGTTTCCGCCATGACGTCGGCGGTGAACTCGTCGCCCTCGTGCTCGACGACGGTGAGACAGACCCCGTTCACGGCGATGGAGTCGCCGTGCTTCGCGCCGTCGGTCACGACGGGGCCGCGCAGCCGGAAGCGGGAGGCGTCGCCGAGATTCTCGACGGCGGTGACCTCACCCAGCTCTTCGACGATTCCGGTGAACACTTCCCGGGTCCTCCTGCCTCTTCGGGCACGGACTCCGGGGCCTGTCGATGACGACAGCAGGTACGGGCAACGACACCGGGGGCGACGCCGGACAGACCCGTCCGCGGACGAGTATGTATACGGCGGCGCGCACGAATGCCCGCCCGCCGCGCACTGCCTCCCATCCGGACTTTAACCGTCGGTCCAGGAATTCCACCTGGTCAACCGGTCGCTGGAAGCGACCGGGTCGCGGACTGTAACCGCCGGTTCGGACTTTCACCGACCCCGGAGTGCGCTGCTTTGGTTTACAGGGCCAGTGTGCCACGCCGGGTACGCGTCCATACAGGTGAAGGATGTGGGGTGGCTCACAGGTCGTCAATTCGGCTTGCGCCCGGTCCGATTCGGGAGCGGGCGACTCCCCCCGGAATTGGTCCATACCTATTGACGTGCTGGTCTAGTCCTTTCTAGGGTCGCCGCAGTGCGACCCGGCGGCGGTGACGACGGCCCTTCCCCGCCGCCGGGTCTCCCGCTCCGCCGCCCGCCGCGCGTTCCGGCGGCCGGCCCCTCCGCGAGCTGCGGGACGTGCGAGACGCCCCCGGCCCGGACAAGCTGGACCGACGGAGGGCGTTCCGGCGGGGAACGCCCTGTCCCCGGAAGGGCTGGACGGCATGACCACGATCCTCGTGACCGGTGGTACGGGAACGCTCGGCCGGCTCGTCACCGAGCGGCTGCGGACGGACGGGCACGAGGTGCGGGTGCTGAGCCGGCACACCCCGCCCTACGCCGTCGACCTGCGTGAGGGCGGCCCGCGGCTGGACGCGGCCGTCGCGGGAGTGGACACGGTCGTGCACTGTGCGAGCACACCGCGCGGAGGTGACGAGCAGGCGGCCGCGAACCTCCTCGCCGCGGCGCGCGAGGCCGGGGTGCGACATCTGGTCTACATCTCCATCGTCGGCGTCGACCGGGTGCCGTTCGGCTACTACCGGGCCAAGCTCGCCGTGGAGAAGCTGGTGGAGGAGTCGGGTCTGGGCTGGACGGTGCTGCGGGCGACCCAGTTCCACGACCTGCTGGTGCAGGTCCTCCAGACGCTGGCCAAAGTGCCGGTCATGGTGCTGCCCGCCGGGGTGAGCGATCAGCCGGTGGAGGTCGCCGAGGTCGCGGACCGGCTCGCCGAGCTGGCGGCGGGCCCGCCGGCCGGCCGGGTCGACGACCTCGCCGGGCCCGAGGTCCGCACCTTCGAGTCGCTGGCCCGCGCTTTCCTGAAGGCGAGCGGCAGGCGGTGCGCGGTGCTGAACGTACCGCTGTGGGGTGCGGCCTACCGGGGTTTTCGCGCGGGCGGGCATCTGGCGCCGGAGCGGGCGGTGGCCAGGGGAACGTTCGAGGAGTACCTCGCGACACGCATCCGCCGCTAGGGCGTGTCTGACCATTCGCGTCGGGTCGGCGCGCGGCGTCCGGTGCGGTGCATCGCAAGGCGGAGGATCACCCGCGTACCGGATGTACTCGGGTGATCCGACAACGCGGCGTGGAGGCACCCCCGGCCGAAGGCTGGGGGAGTGCCGTGCCGGACACCGCGCGCCCGGCACAACCCCTAGGGCGTGTCTGACCATTCGCGTCGGGTCGGCGCGCGGCGTCCGGTGCGGTGCATCGCAAGGCGGAGGATCGCCCGCGTACCGGATGCACTCGGGTGATGCGACAACGCGGCGAGGTGCCGTGCCGGACGCCGCGCGCCCGGCGGGAATTGTCAGACACGCCCTAGGCCGGCCGCGCCCGCGAAGTCCCGCCCCGGCCCGGCACCGCGGGGGCCACGGGCCACGTCGCGGACCCGGCCCGGGCCGCCCTCGCGTCGTTCGCCGTGCCGAACAGCTCCTCCTGGGCGGTGTCGCGGGCCGTGAGCAGGGCCCCGCGCAGCACCGCGCCGCCGCCCAGGACAGCGGGGCGCACCTCCGTGGGCAGGGGTGCCATCCGCCGGAGCCGCCCTGCCACCCGGCTCGCGAGCACCTCCCCGCCGGCCTGTCCGACCTCGCCGCCGAGCACCACACAGCCCGGATCCAGCACGGCGACGACGGAGGCGGCGCCGAGGGCGAGACGGTCGGCGAGGGCATCGAGGAAACCGCCGGCGGCACCGGCGGCACCGGTGTCCGGCGCGTCCATGGCGGCCACCGCCGCTCGTACCAGCGCCGCGGCCACCGGCTCGTCGGGGCGCGCCCGCGCCGTAAGCCCGTACTCCCCCGCCAGCGCGGCGATCGCCGCCGAGCCGGCCAGCGAGTGGAAGCCGCCCTCGCAGTCCGTGGCCGAGGGCAGGCCGTCGGTGCCGGGCACCGGCAGGAAGCCGATCTCGCCGGTGCCGCCGGAGGCGCCGCGGCGCAGGGCGCCGTCCAGGACGACGGCCGCGCCGGTGCCGTGGCCCAGCCACAGCAGGACGAAGGTGTCCCGGTCCCGGGCGGCGCCCTCGCGCTGTTCGGCCAGGGCGGCGAGGTTGGTCTCGTTCTCCACGTGCGCGTGGGCGTGCGGGAAGCGTTCTTGCAGCGCGGCCACCAGCCGGCGATGCCACTCGGGCAGGCCGCTGGAGTCGCGCAGTTCACCGCTCGCGGGGTCGATGAGGCCGGGAGCGCCGATGCCGAGGGTGTGCAGCCTCCCCCACGGCCGGTCGTCCTCGCGCGGGGGCGCGCCCGCGGCCTCGGCCTCCTTCGCCGCGCGCTCGACGAGGGAGACCGCCTGCTCCACGGCCGTCCCGGTGCCCGTGTCGTCGCCGATCGGCACGGACGCCTCGGCGAGCACCCGGCCGACCAGGTCGGAGACGAGCACGGTGACGCCCTCCGTGCGTACGTCCAGCGCGGCCAGGTGGGCGCGGTCGGCGACGATGCCGTAGAGCCTGGCGTTCGGGCCGCGGCGCTGCTCACCCGCCTCCCCGACGACCTCGATCAGACCGGAGGCCGCGAGGCGTTCGACGAGGTCGGCGACGGTGGGGCGGGACAGGCCGGTGAGCTGCTTCAACCGGCCTGCGGTCAGGGGGCCTTCGTGTTGCAGCAGCCGCAGGGCGAGCCGGTCGTTGATGGCCCGGGCGGTGCTCGGGGATGCGGGCATGGCGGGAATCCTCCCACGGCCGAGGGGGACCCGACCGGGGACTGCCGATCGTCGGCCCACTATTTATCAGGCAGGGTTCCTGATAGTTTACGACGGCATCGCGACAGCGCGGCGCGGATCCGGGAGGGACGGAAGAATGAGCGCAGTGGGCGAAGTGAGCCACGCACCCTCGGAGGTCCGGCGCGCCCGGTACGCCGTGGCGGCCGTGTTCGCCGTGCACGGCGCCGTCACCGGTTCGTTCGCCACCCGGGTGCCGTGGATCCAGGACCACGCCGGCGTCTCCACCGGACAGCTCGGGTTCGCGCTCGCCTTCACCGCGTTCGGCGCGGCCTGCGCGATGCCGCTGGCCGGCTCGATCACGCATCGTTTCGGCAGCCGTGCGGCGCTGCGCGGACTGCTCGTGATGTGGACGCTGTCGCTGACCCTGCCCGCCCTCGCGCCGAACCTGCTCACGCTGTGCCTGGCGATGTTCACGTACGGCGCGTCCGCCGGCATGGCCGACGTGGCGATGAACGCACTGGGCGTCGAGGTGGAGCGGCTGCTCGACCGGTCGATCATGTCGGGGCTGCACGGCATGTGGAGCGCGGGCGCCCTGATCGGCTCGGCGGGCGGGACGCTCGCCGCGCATCTGGGTGCGGACGCGCGCGTGCACCATGTGCTGGCGGCGGCCGTGCTCACCCTCCTCGGCCTGCTGGCCTGCCGCTGGGTGCTGGATCTGCGGCCGGCGGAGGACGAGGAGCCGCCCCCGCGGTTCACGCTGCCGCCCCGCTCGGCGCTGCTGATCGGCGCGGTCGGATTCTGCGCGGTGTTCGCGGAGGGCGCGAGCCTGGACTGGTCGGCCGTCTATCTGCGCGACGAGCTCGCCTCGTCGGCCGGGGCGGCGGCGGCCTGTACGACAGGCTTCATGTTCACGATGGCGGTGGCCCGGATCGTGGGCGACGCGGTGGTGAACCGGTTCGGCGCGGTACGCACCGTCCGGGCGGGCGGGGTCCTCGCCGCACTCGGCGGGCTGCTGATCGTCCTCGCGGGCCACCCGGCGGTGGCGATGGCCGGGTTCGGACTGATGGGACTGGGCATCGCGGTCGTCGTGCCCCTGTGCTTCGCGGCGGCCGGGCACAGCGGGCCCAACCCCAGCCAGGCCATCGCGGGCGTCGCGACGATCACCTACACCTCCGGGCTGGTTGCGCCGAGCCTGATCGGCGGGGTGGCACAGGTGACCAGCCTGATGGTGTCGTTCGGTGTGGTGACCGTGCTGGCGTGCGGACTCGTGCTGTTCGCGGGTGTGCTGCGCAGCGGTGAGCGCACCGGCGCGCAATTCAGTCCGCAGGCCGCAGCAGCACCCGGCCCGCGGCCCTGAAGGCGTCGCTCCACGGCGTGGGGCGCAGCGTGGCCGCGTCGAGCCGCACCAGGACACGGGTCCCGCGCGCGTACGTCGTGCCGCCGTCCGCCGAACAGAAGCGGAAGCCGTACGTCAGCCCGGTGGTGCCGAGCCGCTCCAGCCAGAGGTGGACGGCGTAGGTGCCGGTACGGGTGACCGGCGCCTCATAGCCGATCAGCAGTTCTTTGACGACGTTGCAGGCGTCCCCGGCACTCGCCCAGTCACCCTCGAAGCGGACCCCGTTGTCCTGCCAGAACTCGCTCCAGGCGCGCTCGACGAGCAGGGGGTAGCGGGCGTTGTGCAGCATGCCGAGCGCGTCCAGGTCGTCGAAGTGGACGGTGACGGGGACCGTCCGGCCGTACGACGCGGCGGGGGCGATCGAGGCTTCGGCGGTCACTGCTTCGGCGGTCACGGCGGGGGCTCCTGTGCATGTATGAGGAAACTACCCTCATCGTAAGGGGTCGCTAAGCGGTCGCTCACCCTCCGGTCCCACGTGAGAATGGTCCGGACAACCACACCCGAAGAAAGTGAATGCGCACCATGGATCTCGGCGTCCGCTGGAAACTGCACGGCGACGGACGCACGCCGGCGCCCGGCGCGGTCGTCCGCCCCGACGAGCGGCTCTCCTGGCCCCGCACGGCCGGGCTCGGCGCCCAGCATGTGGTGGCGATGTTCGGGGCCTCCTTCGTCGCGCCCGTACTCATGGGCCTCGACCCCAACCTGGCCATCATGATGTCCGGGGTCGCGACCGTGATCTTCCTGCTCGCTACCCGTGGCCGGGTGCCCAGCTACCTCGGGTGCTCGCTGTCCTTCGTGGGCGTGGCCGCTGTCGTCCGGGCGCAGGGCGGGACCAGCGCCACGGTCACCGGCGCGGTGTTCGTCGTCGGAGCCGCGCTGTTCGTCGTGGGACTGGCCGTCCAGCGGTTCGGTGCACGGACCATCCACGCCGCGATGCCGCCGATCGTGACGGGCGCGGTCGTGATGCTCATCGGCTTCAACCTCGCCCCGGTCACCGCCACCACCTACTGGCCGCAGGACCAGTGGACGGCCCTGCTGGTCATGGCGTTCACCGGGATGGCGGTCGTCTGTCTGCGCGGGTTCTGGTCCCGGATCGCGATCTTCCTCGGCCTGGTCTTCGGGTACGGCGTCTCGTGGGCGTTCGACCGGATCTTCGGCCGTGTCCACTCCGCCGACGCGAGCGGCAAGGTCACCGACCACTGGCGTCTCGACCTGTCCGCGGTCGGTCACGCCGACTGGCTCGGGCTGCCGGCCTTCCACGGCCCGTCCTTCGAGTGGTCGGCGATCCTCGTGGCACTTCCCGTCGTCATCGCGCTGGTCGCGGAGAACGCGGGACACGTCAAGGCGGTCGGCGAGATGACCGGCGCCGACCTGGACGACCGGCTCGGCACGGCGATTTCCGCAGACGGCGTCGGCTCGATGCTGTCCACGGCGGTGGGCGGTCCGCCCAACACCACGTACTCCGAGAACATCGGCGTGATGGCCGCGACCCGCGTCTACTCGACGGCCGCCTACTGGGCCGCCGCCGGGTTCGCTCTCCTCTTCGGCCTGTGCCCGAAGTTCGGCGCGGTGGTCGCGGCGATCCCCGGCGGCGTCCTCGGCGGCATCACCGTCATCCTGTACGGCATGATCGGCCTGCTCGGCGCGCAGATCTGGATCAACGCCGGTGTCGACCTGCGCAACCCGCTGAACCTGGTGCCGGCCGCGGCGGGCATCATCATCGGCGTCGGCAACGTCACGCTGGAGTTCACCGACACCTTCTCGCTGAGCGGCATCGCACTCGGCACGGTCGTCGTCATCGTCGGCTACCACGCGCTCCACGCCTTCGCGCCCGCCCACCTCAGGGCGGGGCGGCCCCTGCTGGACGAGGGCACCAGCAGCTACGACGAGGCCAGTTCGTAGGCGTACGACGGGCTGAACTCACCGGCCGCCCCCTTGCAGCCGTCCGACTCCCCCGGCAGCTTCACCCACAGAAAGGCGTCGATCCGGTCCTCCCCGGTGCGGAACGTGGGGGCCCGCCCGATGCTCCGGCCGTCCGGGTCGCACCATTCGTCTCCGGCGGGCGCGCCGTTGCCGTTGCGGCTGGTGTCGATGACGGCGCCCAGGCCGGGCGGGCCGCCGAGGGCGTCCAGGACCCGGCGGTCGTAGGCGATCTCGTCGGCGGTGCGGTGGAAGTTGGAGACGTTGCTGAAGATGCCGTCGGAGGACGCGGCCGACGCGGCGCCGGCCTGGCGCAGCAGCGCCGCCTGCTGGGCCGGGGTGTTCCAGGCCGAGTGCCCGGCGTCGAAGTACACGCGTGCCTTCGGGTTCGCGGCCTTGAGCACGCGTCCCGCACGTCCCAGCGCGGCCAGCCGGTCGGCCCGACCGGCTCCGTCGAGACAGTCGGTCTGGGCTATGGAGTCCGGTTCGAGCACGACCACCACCTCGCCGGAGCCGAGCCCCGCGGCGAACCCGTCGATCCAGCCCGCGTAGGCGTCGAGGTCGGGGGCCCCGCCCTCGGAGGCGCCGCCGCAGTCGCGGTCCGGGATCGCGTACGCCACCACGACGGGCACCCGGCCCTGGGCGGCAGCGCCCGAGGTGACCGCGCGGACCCGCGAGGTGACGGTGCCGGGGTCGTACTCGGTGAACCAGACGGCGGCCGGACGGCTCGCGATCCGGTCCTCGATGACGGCGGTGCGCGGGTCCGCCGGGTTGGCACGGACCCAGTCGAGGACCTGGGACCCGGAGTAGCGGTACAGACTCGTGGACCCGGCCGCCGGCCGTGGTTTCCGTGCGGCGCGGCCGGGCGAGGGCGTGGGCCGCGCGGTCGTGGCGGAGGCCGAGGGGGATCCGGACGGCGACGGCGGGATCCCGGACGACGGGGACAGGAGCGTCGCGCTCAGCCGCGGGCGGGCACCCTCGGAGCCGTCTGGGCGGTCGTCGTCCCTCCCGTCGGCGAGTGCGGCCAGTGTCCCGGCCACGGCGCCCAGGGCCACCACCGCCGAGGCGGCGGCGACCATGACACCGCGCCGGCCGGACCATCGCTCACGCAATCCTGGCACCGTGCTGTTCCCCCTCCCGCGCGACGGGCTCGTCCCCCGTTCCGGGGAAGCACCGGGCCCGCCGGCACGCGGGCCAGCCTAGGACTGCCACCCTGCCCCCATGCCGCAATTGGAACAGTTCACCCTTCCCGTCGAGGCGGGCATCGAACCAGGCGTAGATCCTCGCCGCCCGAGTGTCGACGACGTGCTCGCCCGGATGCGCGCGCTCGACGCGGTCCTGCCTCCCGGGGACGGGATCGCGGTCTTCAACCGGGTCTACCTCGCGGTCACCCAGGAGGTCGACCGGCGCATCGACGCCGGCCGGTTCCCGGATCCGGGAGCCGCCACCACCCTGGACGTACGGTTCGCGGAGCGCTACCTGGACGCCGTGGACCCGGCGCCGGCCGCCCGTCGCCCGCCGGCCTGCTGGCGACCGCTGCTCCAGTTCCGCCGCCATCCCGGCGTACGCCCGTTGCAGTTCGCGCTCGCGGGCATCAACGCGCACATCGGGCACGACCTAGCGCTCGCCGTGGTGGACGCCTGTCGTAGCCTCGGCTGCGAACCGGCCGAGCTGGAGGACGAGTTCGAGCGCGTGGGCGAGCTGCTCGGCTCGCTGGAGGAACGCGTGCGCGAAGAGCTGATGCCGGGCCCCGACCTGTTGCAGATCGCCGACCCGCTCACCCACCTGCTCGGCTCCTGGAGCCTGGAGCGCGCCCGGGACGCCACCTGGACGGCGGCCCGGGCCCTGTGGGCGCTGCGCCGGCTGCCCGACGTCGCCGACGAGTTCACCGAACGCCTCGACACGGCCGTCGGCTTCGCGGGCCGCATGATGCTCACACCGCTGCCGGGGCTCGTGGTGTGAGACCCCGTGCCCCGGGACCGGGTGCTGCGCGGCCTCAGTCCTCCGGGAGCTCCACCGGCGCGATCTCGTCGTACACGTCGCCCGGACCCGGGTTCGTCCCGTCGGTCGCGCCGCCGAAGTGGTGCATGACGCCCCAGACCGCGTTCAGCGCGGTCTGGACGGCCCCCTCGGCCCAGCCCGCGGTCCAGGAGATGTCGTCGCCGGCGAGGAAGACTCCCCGCTTGTCCTCGGGCAGCCGGTCCTGCATGAAGTGGGTGAACAGGCGGCGCTGGTAGCGGTAGTGGCCGGGCAGGTTGGCCTTGAACGCGCCCATGAAGTAAGGCTCGTTCTCCCAGGAGACCGTCACCGGGTTGCCGATGACGTGCTTCCTGATGTCGACGTTCGGATAGATCTCGCCGAGCGACTTCAGCATGACCTCCATCCGCTCGTTCGCGGACAGCGGCAGCCACTTCAGGCTGTCGTCGCACCAGGTGTACGACAGGCAGATGACGGCCGGCTTGTCCGGGCCCTCGTCGAGGAGGTAGGTCCCGCGCGTCATGCGGTCGGTGAGCGTCATCGACATGACGTCCCGGCCCGTCCGCTCGTCCTTGTCCAGCCAGAACGGCCGGTCGACCGGCACGAAGAGCTTGGAGCTCTCCATGTAGTGGGTGCGCTCGATCGCCGTCCAGTGGTCGATCGGGAAGAGCGAGTCGTCACAGGCGATCTTCGACAGCAGCATCCAGGACTGGGCGGTGAAGATCGCCGCCCGGTAGGTGCGGATGTCGCCGTTCGCGTCCGTCACGGTGATCCGGTTCCCCGCGGTGCGGTGCAGCCGGGTCACGGCCGGGCGGGGCTCGCCGCCCTCGTGCAGGCTCGCCAGCGAGGTGCCGTACGACCAGTGGACGATCTTCTCCGGCTCGCGCTCCCACAGGCGCACCGGCAGCTGCTGGGAGCCGCCGACGATGCCGCGGTGGTGGTCGTCGGCCTCCGTGTAGACGACGCGGAGGATCTCCAGGATGGAGTTGGGGAAGTCGGTGTCCCAGCCGCCGGTGCCGAAGCCGACCTGGCCGAAGATCTCGCGGTGCCGGAAGGACTTGAAGGCCTCGGAGTCGCAGAGGAAGCCGTAGAAGGTCTGGTTGTCGAGCTTCTCGACGAGCTTCGCCCAGATCTCGCGGATGCGCGGGACGTCGCGCTCGCGCATGGCCTGGTTCATGTCGGAGAAGTCGGCGCCCTCTTCGAGGCACTTGTTCCAGGCGGCGGCGACATCACGGTAGACCTGCGGGAGGTCCTCGACCGTCTCCGCGTAGTGCGACTCGCCCTTGAGGTCGACGACCGTCGAAGGGGTCGTCGCCGCCAGGGGGTTGGGGAAGGGCCGGGTCTCCAGCCCCACCAGGTCGATGTAGTGCTGGAGCGCCGTGGAGGACGGCGGGAAACGCATCGCGCCCATCTCGGCGGTGAGGGAGGGGTCGCAGCCGTCGAAGCCGACGGTGCGCAGCCGTCCGCCGATCCGGTCGGCCTCGTAGACGACCGGCTTGAGACCCATCTTCATCAGCTCGTACGCGGCCACGATGCCGGAGAGCCCGCCGCCGATGACGGCGACCTCGGTGCCGTGCTCGGTCGCGGGTATCTGGCCGAGGCCCGCCGGGTGGGCGAGGAAGTCGTCGTACGCGTAGGGGAAGTCCGGGCCGAACATGGTGATCGGCGGCTGCTGCTCGTCTGCGTGCTCGACGGCGTTGGGCACGGTGGACGTCATGGGGTACGGACTCCTTGCGCGTGGTGACTCGGGGGGAGGCTCAGGGGGTTGCGGCGCGGGTGCGGCCGGATTCAGACCAGGGACCCGTAGAGGCCGGGGCGGCGGTCCTTCAGATACGGGTTCGTCTCACGGGAGGCGGCGAGGGCGACCGGGTCCGCGTCGGCGAAGACCAGTTCCTCACCGCGTCCGGCGCGGGTGCGGGCGACGCCGTCGGGACCGGCCAGCGTGGAGAGCCCCACGAACTCGAACTCGCCCTCCTGGCCCACCCGGTTCACGTACGCCACGTACAGCTGGTTCTCGAAGGCGCGGACCGGTATCACCGACTCGGCGACGAACTGGAAGGGGTGCATCTGCGCGGTCGGCACCAGGAGGAGGTCGGTGCCGGCGAGGGCGTGGGCGCGGACGTTCTCCGGGAACTCGACGTCGTAGCAGATCATGAGGCCGACGGTGAGACCGTTCAGCTCCGCCTGGACGACCTGCTGCTCTCCCGGCCGGAAGTGGTCGCGCTCGAAGCAGCCGAAGAGGTGGGTCTTGCGGTAGTTCGCGAGCCGGGCGCCGTCGGCGGAGATCAGCTGGGCGGAGTTGTAGACCGTCCCGCCGTCGCACTCCGGGTAGCCGTAGGCGATCGCGAGCCCGTGCCGGCCGGCGATCCGGGCGACGGCGTCCGCGGAGCCGCCGTCGGCCGGCTCGGCGAGGCGGGCGATGTCGTCGCCGATCGCGTATCCGGTGAGGAACATCTCCGGCACGGCGAGCAGCCCGGCGCCCGCGGCGGCGGCACGGTCCGCGGCCTCGTCGAGGACCTTGAGGTTCTCGGCGACCGAGCCGGGGCGGCCGGAGCTCTGGAGCAGGGCGGTGCGCATGCGTGATCCTCACCGGTACGAGGGGGTTCGGGGGGCGGACCTGGGGGCCAAGTAGACGGTACGGTCGGCCGCGCGGGCCGGGCAAGACGGAGCCGTTGCGCGCCGGGGAGCGGATCGTTGCGTGCCCGGCCGGTGCGGCGGCGATTCGTTGCGCGCCCTCCCCGCCGCCTCTTCTCCGGGCCGCCGTCGGGCGTCAGCCCCCGTGCTCCCCCGGCTCACCCTCAGGCGCCTGCCCCCTGCTCCCCCGGCTCACCCTCAGGCGCCTGCCTCCTGCTCCCCCGGCTCACCCTCAGGCGCCTGCCCCCTGCTCCGCCGGCCGATCACCAGGGCCGTGAGCAGGTACGGCACCGCGCACAGGGCGAACACGGTGCCGTGCGCGAAGCCGGCCCCGAGGACGCCGTAGGCGCCGTACACAACGATGGTCACCAGCTCGGTGCCCAGCCCCGCGAGGGAGGTGAGGGTGGCCCGGGCGGTGCCCTCGATGCGCTGCTGGAGCCGGACGTCGGCCAGGACGGTCGCCGCCTGGAAGCCGCCGAAGGCGAGGGCGACGAGGGCGATGCCGGCCGGCGCCCCCGTCAGCGCACCGGCGGCCAGGGCGAGCGCGGCGCCCGCGAGGAGCGCGGCGAGGCCGGTGCGGCCGAGGCGCTCGGCCGCACCGGCCAGCAGGCTTCCGGCCGTGACACCGGCCCAGATCACCATGAGCAGGTAGGGAACGGCGGTGTCCGGTGCCCCGGTCTCCCTGACCAGGAGCGGGGTGTACTCGTCGAGTGCTCCCCACACGGACGTGACGGCGGGGACCAGCAGCAGTGCGCCGAGAAGGGGACGCTCCCGGCGGAGTCCGGAGAGGCCGGAGAGGCCCAGGCGCCCGTACAGCCGGGTGAGTCCGGCGGCCCCTGGGGTCCCGCCGCGCCGCCCGTCGGCCTTGTTACCGTCGCCGCCCTCGCCGTCGGCACCGCCGTGGCTCGCTCCACCGCCACCACCGCAGCCGTCACCCGCGCCACCGCCGTCGCTCTCGCCCTCGGCGTCGCTCTCGGCGTCGCTCTCGGCCACGGCCGCGGTCCGGTGCTCCGGGAAGCGGGTCGCCGTCACGGCGCAGAGCAGACACGCCAGCACGCTGGCCGTACCGACGGCCGGGTAGCCGCCGACCGCGAAGACCGGTCCGGCCAGGCCCGTCGCCGTCATCACGGCCAGCTGGCCCACCGCGTGCGCGCGCCCCATGGTCCGGGCGTACCGGTCGGCGGCCCCGGCCCGGTCCAGCTCCTCGTAGACGAGCGCCTCCAGCGCGCCGGAGCCCAGCGCGCCGCGGGCGCCCCACAGGACGAAGCCGGCCGCGAAGGCCCAGTACGACGGGAACAGCACCCACAGGGCGAAGCCGGCCGCGCCCAACAACGGGCCGGTCCACAGCAGCAGCCGCCGGGAGACGGCGTCCGCCCAGACGCCTGTGGGGACCTCCAGCAGGACGCCGGTGAGCGACCACAGGACGAAGAGGGAGGAGATCTGCCCGACGGACAGGCCGCTGTCCGCGAACAGCAGCGCGTACACCGGGTAGAGCAGCACGAACTCGTCGAGGAACGCGTACGCGTACAGCGTGGCGGTCAGTCGACGGACGTCGGAGCCGGTCGTGGATCAATGTCGCCAGGTCATGTCACCGATGGTAGACAGTTCACGCCCCGGCGCCCACCGGTTTACCGCCGACCGCCGAGGGGGTGAGCGCGAAGGTGGTGATCACCGCGGCGTGGTCGGAGGGCCAGTCGTTGTCCTCGACGTCCGGCCACGGCCGGGGGCTGCCGCTCACGTGAGTCCGCGAGTCGAGCACCCTGAGGCCCCGGTGGAGCACGAAGTCGATCCGGTCCTGCGGTTCGGGGCGGCCGCTGCCGTCCTCGTGCTCGGCGTGCACCGGGGACCAGGTGTGACCGGGCTCCCGCACGGGGTCGGGATGCGCCTCGCGGTAGGAGTCGGCGAAGCCCGCCTCCTCGGCGGCCCTCGTCACCGGCCACCCGGCGTCCGCCCGGTCCAGATGCGAGGGGCAGTTGAAGTCGCCGACCAGGACGACGGGCACGTCCGGGCTCTCCCCGATCCGGTGCAGCGCGTCCCTCAGCCGCGCGAGCCGCCCCTCCTCGTGGGCGGTCAGGGCGTCCGTGGCGAGCCCGTCGAAGGCCGCCTCGTAGGGCCCGTACGGCGCACAGTCCAGGTGGGCCGTCCATACGTCCACCTCGCCGCCGCCGACCCGGACGCGGACGCCCGCCGCACCGTAGAAGCCCACGTCCGGGTCGCCGAGGGCGGCCGTGACCGGGTGGCGGCTGAGGACGCCGAGGTTCTCCCCGGCCCGGTGGTGGTGCCAGCCGAGGGCTTCGGCGAGCTCCTCGGCGGCGGTGCCGTACGTCTCCTGGAGGCCGACCACGTCCACGTCGGTCTCGGTGAGGATCTTGAGCTGCTTGGCCCGGTGGTCGCGGACCTTCGTGCCGCCGTGCCAGAGGTTCCAGGTCATGACGCGGAGCCGGTGGGGCAGCAGGGAGCGCAGCCGCTCGGGGGTGATGCCCGTGAGGCCGGGCACGACCGTCCGGCCGGGCGCCTGCCCGATCGGCGCGAGCGACGGCACCGCCAGCACCGCGCAGCCGGCCGCCTCGGCCGAGGCCACCCCGGTCTCGGTGTCCTCGACGGCCACACAGGCCGCCGGGTGCACGCCCAGGGCGCGGCAGGCGGCGAGATAGGGGTCGGGGGCGGGCTTGGTGTGCTCGGTGTCGTCGGCGGTGACGGTGACGGCGAACCGGCCCGCGCCGAGCGCGTCGAGCACGAGGTCGGCGACCGCCCGGGGCGAGGCCGTCACCAGAGCCGTCGGCACGCCCTCCCGGGCCAGGGCGTCCAGCAGCGCGAGGGCGCCGGGGCGCGGCACGATCCCGGCGCGGACGCGGTCCGCGAACTCACGGTGCAGCGCCTCGGCGAGGACCGGTGCGGGCCGGCCGGTGCCGGTGGCGAGCCAGCCGGCGGTGTGCTCGACGGGACGGCCGAGCACTTCCGGCCGGTCCGCCTCGGTGAGGGTCCGTCCTGCGACCCGTTCCACCGCCTCCCACCACAGCCGCTCGGTGTCGACGAGCGTGCCGTCCATGTCGAACAGGACGGCCTGGAGCGGGAGTCGGGTCACGGTTGCCTCTTTCGATGGGGGATCAGGAAGCACGTTCGGCCACGAGCACCGGGCGGTCCGGCAGCGACACGGTGACCGCGGCGCCCGCGGCGAGCGGGGCGGCCTCGTGGGCGGGCAGGTCGGCCTTCACCTCGGTGCCGTCGGCGAGCCGGACGGTGACGCGGACGGCCGAGCCCAGGAAGGAGGTGGCGACCACGCGCGCGTCGCCGCCGTCGTCGGCCCGCACCCGCACGGCCTCCGGCCGCACCAGCGCGTCCACCTCGGTCGTGGCCGGGACCCGGCCGTCGACGGGCAGCCGGCGCCCCAGCACCTCGACGGTGCCGCCGTCCAGCCGTCCAGGGATCCGGCTCGTCGTGCCCACGAACTCGGCGACGAAGGCCGTAACGGGTCTGCCGTACAACTCGGCGGGGGCGGCGCACTGTTCGAGCCGTCCGGCGTGCATCACGGCGACCCGGTCCGCCATGGACAGCGCCTCCTCCTGGTCATGGGTGACGAACAGGGTGGTGATGCCGAGCTCCTGCTGGAGCCGCCGGATCTCCTCGCGCAGGGTCAGCCGCACCTTGGCGTCGAGCGCGGAGAGCGGCTCGTCCAGGAGCAGGACCCGCGGGCGCAGGGCCAGGGCGCGGGCCAGCGCGACGCGCTGCTGCTGACCGCCGGAGAGCTGGTGCGGAAACCGCGCGCCCTTGTCGGCGAGACCCACCAGCTCCAGCAACTCCGCCGCTCGCGCCCGCCGTTGAACGGTGCGCACCTTGCGCATGCGCAGTCCGAAGGCCACGTTGTCGAGCGCGTCGAGGTGCGGGAAGAGACTGTACGACTGGAACACCATCCCCGCGTCCCGGCGGTGGGCCGGGACCCGGGTGACGTCCTCGCCGTCGACCAGCACCGCACCGGAGTCGGGGTGTTCGAACCCGGCGAGCATCCGCAGCGCGGTGGTCTTGCCGCATCCGGAGGGGCCCAGCAGGGCGAGGAGTTCACCGGGCCGGACGGTGAGGTCGAGGCCGTCGAGGGCAACGGTCGGCCCGAACTCCCGGCACAGTCCGCGGAATTCGACGGTCGCCGCCTTCGTCCGCGTCGTCGTGGCTGCCGCTGTGGCTTCGGTGCTTGGCACGGTCATGTTCATCCCCGGGAAGTAGGACGGGTGCGTCCGCCGAATCCGGCGAGGACGAGGAGCAGCAGCCAGGTCACGAGCAGGCTGAGCACGGACACGGCGACGGACAGCTGGGCCTGCGAGCCGCTGATGTTCACGATCCAGACGGCGAAGGGCTGGAAGCCGAGCAGCTGGGCGACGGTGAACTCGCCGAGCACGAGGGCCAGGGTGAGGCAGGAGGCGTTGAGCAGCGCGCCCCGCAGGTTGGGCAGGACGGCCCCGGCCAGCGCCTGCGGCCAGCCGGCTCCGCAGCTGCGCGCGGCCTCGACGAGGGTGCGTACGTCGACGGAGCGCAGCCCCGCGTCCAGGGCGCGGTACACGAACGGCAGCGCCATCACGACGTACGCCAGGACGAGGACGACGGGGAAGCCGGGGTCCTGGATCGCCACGAACGTCTCGAACAGCGGGGTGCGCGAGAGATGCTCGGGTCCCCACTTGAGCACCGTCCCGATGCCGGCGACGAACGCGATCGGCGGCACCACCAGCGGCAGCGAGCAGACCACCTCGACGACCGGCCGCAGCCGCGGCGAGCCCAGCCGCAGCGCCACCATGGCGGGGACCATCAGCAGCAGGACGACGACGATGGTGGCGGCGGCCAGCTCCAGCGAGAGCAGCAGGCTCGCCCCGAAGCCGGGGGTGGAGAAGATCCGGGTGTAGGCGTCGAAGGTGACGCCCTGCCCGGGCACGTCGACGGTGAAGACGACCGACGCGGCCAGGGGCACCAGGAAGTACAGTCCGGCGAGGCCGAGGACACCCCACCGCCACAGGTTCAGGCGAGCCATCGGGCGCTCCGTCGTTGCAGGGGCAGGTAGACGGCCATGACCAGTCCGGCGACCAGGACCATGTCGAGGCTGAGGGCGAGCGCCACGTTCTCCTGTCCGACGAGGACGTTGCCGGAGATGGCGTCGGCTATCTGAAGGGTGACCAGGGGGATCGAGCTGCCCACCATGGCGGCGGCGGTGGCGTACGCGGCGAAGGCGCTGCCGAAGAGGAGCACGAGTCCGCCGAGGAGCGAGGGCAGCAGGACGGGCAGGGCGACGTGCCGCCAGTACTGCGCGGGGGTCGCGCCGTTGTTCTGCGCCGCCTCGCGCCACTGGGTGCGCAGGCCCTCCAGGGCGGGGGTGATGGTGAGCACCATCAGCGGGATCAGGAAGTACAGGTAGACGATCACCAGTCCCCAGAAGCTGTACAGGTCCCAGCCGTGGTCGGTGAGACCGAAGTGCCGGGTCAGCACACCGGCGTTGCCGAGCGTGGCGACGAAGGCGAACGCCAGCGGGACGCCGCCGAAGTTGGCCAGCACTCCGGAGGCGGTGAGCACGGCCTCGCGCAGCGCGCGGAAGCGGGAGGTCACCACGGCCTGGGCCAGCGGCAGGCCCAGCAGCGCCCCCAGTCCCGCCGACACGGCGGACAGCTTCACGCTGCCGAGCAGGGCCGTGAGATACGCGCCCCGCAGCGAGGCCGTCAGGTTGTCGACCGTGTACGAGGTGGCGCCCGTGGCCGGGTCCTTGGCGGTGAAGGCGCCGTCGAGCATCGCTGCGGCGGGCAGCCCGAAGGCGAGCGCGGTGAAGGCGAGCAGCGGGACGACGGCGACCCAGCCGAGGGACCGGCGCCGCCGCTTCGCCTCGGCGGCGGTCGCCGTGTCGACCCGTACGGCGGTGGTGGTCATCCGGAGACGGCCTTGGCCCAGCCCTGCCCGAGGACCGTCTTGGCCTTGCTCTGCTGGGCCTCGGTCGGGAAGGACGGCGTCCCGGAGACCTCGGGCAGCTTGGCCGCGGCCGTCTTGTCCAGGGTGCCGGCCTTCTCCATGGCGGTCATGAGGGCGGGACGGGCGTACCCCTTGAGCCACAGGTTCTGGCCCTCGGCGCTGTAGAGGTACTCCTGCCACAGACGGGCCGTCGCCGGGTGCGGGGCGTCCTTGTTGATCGCCTGGGAGTAGTACTGGGAGAACTGGCCGTCGGCGGGTACCGACACCTTCCAGTCGACGCCCTTGGACTTGAACTCGTCGGCGTATCCGGCGTTGAGGTAGTCCCAGTCGATGCTGATGGGCGTCTCGCCCTTCTCGACGGTGGCCGGGGTCGACTCGACGGGCGTGTAGTTGCCGTTCTTCTTCAGCTTGGCGAAGAAGTCGAGGCCGGGCTGGATGTCGTCGAAGGAGCCGCCGCTCGCGAGGGCGGCCGCGTAGACGCCGCCGAAGGCCGAACCGGACTTGGTGGGGTTGCCGTTGAGGGCGACCTGGCCCTTGTACTGCGGCTTCAGCAGGTCCGCGAAGGTCGTCGGGCAGGTCTTGACGCGCTTTGCGTCGCAGCCGATGGAGATGTAGCCGCCGTAGTCGTTGTACCAGCGGGCCTGCGCGTCCTTCTGGCCGGCGGCTATGTCGGCGAAGGAGGCCACCTTGTAGGGGGCGAGCAGCCCCTGCTGTGCCGCGCTCAGCGCGAAGGAGCTTCCGAGGTCGAGGACGTCGGGCGCGCGGTCCTGGCCCTTGCGGGAGGTGACGGCGTTGATCTCGTCCTGGCTGGAGCCGTCGGGGTTCTCGACCGCGACCTTGATGCCGTACTTCTTCTGGAACCCGTCGATGAGGGCGCCGTAGTTGGCCCAGTCGCGCGGCAGCGCGATGGCGTTCAGCGTGCCCTCCTTCTTCGCCGCCTTCACCAGGGCGTCGAGGCCGCCGAGGTCGGCGGCGGAGGTGGCGGTGGCGGCGCTCTTGCCGTCGGCGGAGGCTGCGGTGGTGTCGGGGGCGGCGCCACAGGCGCTCAGGGCGAGTGCGGCGAGGGCGGCGAGGACACCACCACGGACGGCGGTTCTCGGCAGGGGCACGGTCACGGCTTCTCCAGGGGACGCGCGAGAATGCAGGAGACGAGGCGAGATGAGACGAACTTGTCTGAACAAGTTGGCCTCAGTACGCACGCCGCTGATGTCCCCTGGGTAAACACCGGCGAAACCCTCAGCCCTGATTTCACACACAGTTGCGACTGCCGCCGAGTGGCTCCCCAGGTCGACTAGGCTGGTCAAGCTGTGTACAGCCGTCGACGCAGAGGGGAAGCATGGCCGCGCGACACGAGGAGATCGCCGACGAGCTGCGCCGGGCGATCGGCCGGGAGGAGTACGCGGTCGGTGCGCGACTGCCCGCCGAGACCGACCTCGCGGCCCGTTACGGCGTCTCGCGCGGCACGGTCCGTCAGGCGGTGGCGGCGCTGACCGCCGAGGGACTGATCGGCTCCCGCCAGGGGGCCCGCCGGGTGGTCCTGGCCAGCCGCCGCAGCCAGAGCTTCGCCGAGCTGCGCAGCTTCGCCCAGTGGGCGCGCGCGGCAGGCCGCGAGGCGAGCGGCGAGGTGGTCGCCCAGGAGTACCGCCCGGCCACCGCCGAGGACGCCGTGCACCTCCAACTACGCGAAGGGACACCCGTGTTGCACGTCCTGCGACTGCGCGGCCTGGACGGCGAGCCGGTGCTCCTGGAGCGGACCGTGTACGCGGACTGGATCTCCCCGGCCGTCGAGTCGATCGAGGCGGACTGCCCCTCCGTGACCCAGCGTCTCCTCGACGACACCGGTCTGGTCTTCGCCTACGGCGAGCACGTCATCGACGCGGTGGCGGCGGGCGCCCGGGACGCGGAACTCCTCGGCGTCCGGCGCACGAGTCCCCTGCTGCGCGTCCGCCGGGTCACGACGACCCGCGAAGGCCGCCCGGTCGAGTGGTCGGACGACCGCTACCGCTCGGACGCGGTCAGCTTCAGCGTGCACAACTCGATAGGCAACAACGCACTGGCGCGCCGCGAGGCGACCGAGTAGGCCCTGAGCCGGCTCAGGTCGGAGAGCCCGCGGAGAAGCGGCGCAGCAGCGGCGACAGCACCAGCACGGACTTCGTCCGTTCCACGAACGGCTCCCCCGCGATGCGCTCGAGCACCCGCTCGAAGTGGCGCATGTCGGCGGCGAAGACCTGGGCGACGGCGTCCGCCTCCCCGGTGACCGTGGACGCGGCCACGACCTCCTGGTAGCGCTCCAGGCCCCGCTGGATGGTCTCCGGGGAGGTGTTGCGCCGGCAGTAGATCTCGACGAACCCCTCGGTCTCCCAGCCGAGGGCCGCCGGGTCGACCCGTACGGTGAAGCCGGTGATGGCCCCGGTGGCCCGCAGCCGGTCCACGCGCCGCTTCACGGCGGGCGCGGACAGGCCGACCAGGTGCCCGATGTCCGCGAAGGAGCGGCGGGCGTCCTCGGCGAGGGCGTGCACGATGCGTTCGTCGAGATCGTTCAGCACAGTGGGTTGATCACTTCTCAGATGGTGCGGGCGCTGCGAGACGGGAGCGGCGGTGGCCGTAGAGGAAGTAGAACACGAGCCCCACCGCCATCCAGACCCCGAAGACCACCCAGGTGACGGCCGAAAGGCTGCCCATCATCCAGACGCAGAAGGCGAGACCCAGGGCCGGCAGCACCGGCGAGAGCGGCACCCGGAAGGTGCGGGGCATGTCCGGACGGGTCCGGCGCAGCACCACGACCGCGATGTTGACCAGCCCGAACGCGAACAGGGTGCCGATGCTGGTGGCGTCCGCCAGCTGGCCCAACGGGATCGCCGCGGCCAGCACACCGCAGAACAGCGACACGATCACCGTGTTCACGCGGGGCGTACCGGTCCTCGGGTGGACCCGGGAGAACACCTTGGGCACCAGCCCGTCCCGGGACATCGCGAAGAGGATGCGGGTCTGGCCGTACAGCACGGTCAGGACGACGCTCGCGATGGCGATGACCGCGCACAGGGCGAGGAGCGTGCCCCAGAAGGACTGGCCGGTCACCTCGCGCATGATCTGCGCGAGCGCGGCCTCGGAGTCGCCGAACCGCTGCCAGGGCTCGGCGCCCACGGCGACGGCTGCGACGAGGACGTACAGCGCCGTCACGATGCCGAGCGACAGCATGATCGCGCGGGGCAGGTCACGCTGCGCGTTCTTCGCCTCCTCACCGGCGGTGGAGGCCGCGTCGAAGCCGATGTACGAGAAGAACAGCGTGGCCCCGGCCGCGCTGACGCCCGCCATGCCGAGCGGCATGAAGTGGGCGTAGTTCCCGGAGCGGAAGCCCTGGACGCCGATGGCGCAGAACAGCACCAGCGCGGCGATCTTCACGGCCACCATGACGGTGTTGGCGCGCGCCGACTCCCGGGCGCCGCCGAGCAGGAAGGCCATGGCGAGCAGGACGACGATCAGGGCCGGCAGGTTGAAGATGCCACTGTCCCCCGGCGGCGCCGACAGCGCGTCCGGGATGGTCACACCGATGGTGCCGTCGAGGAGCTCGTTGAGGTACTCGCCCCAGCCGACGGCCACGGCGGCGACCGACACGCCGTACTCGAGGACCAGGCACCAGCCGCAGATCCAGGCGATAAGTTCGCCCATCGTCGCGTATGCGTACGAGTACGAGGAGCCGGCGACCGGGATGGTGCCCGCCAGTTCGGCGTAGGAGAGCGCCGAGAAGAGCGCCGTGAACCCGGCGATCACGAAGGAGAGGGTGACGGCGGGACCGGCTTTGGGGACCGCCTCGCCGAGGACGACGAAGATGCCGGTCCCGAGGGTGGCGCCGATGCTGATCATCGTGAGCTGCCACAGGCCCAGAGAGCGCCTGAGGGACCCGCCCTCGCCCTGGCCGCCCTCGGCGACCAGGTGTTCCACAGGTTTGCGCCGCATGAGGCGCGCGAGGACCCCCGGGGACGCGGGGCCGGTCCGACTGCGCTGTTGCGGGGGTGCGCCTTGATCGAGCACGCGCTGACTCCTTCGTCGCTGCCTCTCGGCGCGACAGGGACCGGCGGCGCACCTGCGCGAACAGGGACACCCACCGAGCGGGGTCCCCGCCACGCCACGTACAGCGCACGACCCTATGAGCAGGGCCGTCGCGCTTGTAATGCTGCAACCTTGCGCACACACGCAAGAACGTTGCGTTCATCGCAGCAGGCTGCACATTCGTTGCAGGCCGGCTGTACGCGCCCCGGCAGGGGTGCGGGAACCCGCGCGACCAGCCATGGCGGACCCGCATCCGACACCCGGCATACGGCCCGACCGGCGGAGCTACCAGCTCGCGTGCAGCGGCTTGCCCTCCGCATAGCCGGCCGCGCTCTGGATGCCCACGACGGCCTTCTCGGCGAACTCCTCGAGGGAGCCCGCGCCCGCGTACGTGCAGGAGGAGCGGACGCCCGCGATGACCGAGTCGATCAGGTCCTCGACGCCCGGGCGGGCCGGGTCGAGGAACATGCGGGAGGTGGAGATGCCCTCCTCGAACAGCGCCTTGCGGGCACGGTCGTACGCCGACTCGTCGGAGGTGCGGTTGGCGACGGCGCGCGCGGACGCCATGCCGAACGACTCCTTGTACAGGCGGCCGCCCGCGTCCTGCTGGAGGTCGCCCGGAGACTCGTAGGTGCCCGCGAACCACGACCCGATCATCACGTTGGACGCACCGGCGGCCAGCGCCATGGCGACGTCGCGGGGGTGGCGGACACCGCCGTCGGCCCACACGTGCTTGCCGTACTTCTTCGCCTCGGCCGCGCACTCCAGGACGGCCGAGAACTGCGGCCGGCCGACGCCGGTCATCATCCGGGTGGTGCACATGGCGCCCGGTCCGACACCGACCTTGATGATGTCGGCGCCCGCTTCGATCAGGTCCTTGACGCCCTCGGCCGACACGATGTTCCCGGCGACGATCGGCACCTGCGGGTCGAGCGCGCGCACGGTCCGGATCGCGCTGATCATCGACTCCTGGTGGCCGTGCGCGGTGTCGATGACGAGCGTGTCCACGCCCGCGTCGAGCAGTTGCTTGGCCTTGCCCGCGACATCGCCGTTGATGCCGACGGCCGCGGCCACGCGCAGCCTGCCCCCGGCGTCGACGGCCGGCGTGTACAGGGTGGCGCGCAGGGCGCCCTTGCGGGTCAGGATGCCGGCGAGCTTGCCGTCCCCGTCGACGGCGGGTGCGTAGCGCCGGTTGGCCCCGTCGAGGATGTTGAACGCCTCGCGCGGGTCGATGCCGGCGTCCAGGAGCAGCAGGTCGCGGGACATGACGACCTCGAGCTGCGTGAAGCGGTCGACGCCGCTGAGGTCCGCGTCGGTCACGACACCGACGGGGCGGAACTCGTCGTCGACGACGACACCGGCGTTGTGCGCACGCTTGGGCAGCAGGGCCAGGGCGTCGGCGACGGTCTGGTGGGGGGCGAGCACGATCGGGGTGTCCAGCACCAGATGGCGGCTCTTGACCCAGCTGATGACGTCGGTGACGACGTCGATCGGAATGTCCTGCGGAATCACCACCAGCCCACCGCGCCGGGCCATGGTCTCGGCCATCCGGCGGCCGGCGACGGCGGTCATGTTGGCGACGACCAGCGGGATCGTGGTTCCCGTGCCGTCCGGGGCGCCGAGGTCCACGGCCTGACGCGAGCCGACCGCGCTGCGGCTCGGCACCATGAAGACGTCGTCGTAGGTGAGGTCGTGGGCGGGCTGGATGTCGTTGAGGAAACGCACGTGCTGCACATCCCGGTCGATCAGAGGTGACCCCCTGACAGGTCAGCCAGGGGGAGAAGCACGTACTTCATTGTCCCACGACGGCCGTCGTGCGGTGCCCGGACGGAACGTCCAAGCAGCTCAGGGGGGCTTAGGAGGATCCTCCGAGGGCGAGCAGCACGGAGAGCGCCGGTGTCCGGTCCGCCGCCTGCGCGAACACGTCCTGGGCGATCTCCCACTCCTGCGGCCGCGCCTCGGCGTACGGCCGCCAGTTGCGTACGACGATCTGGAGACCGCCGTCCCCGGGAGGTGCGGGGAGGTCGGTGAGGCTGTCGGCGAGAGCGTCCCAGTTGCGGCCGAAGTGGCCGGGGAGACCGAGGGCCTCGGCGCAGCGGTCCATCAGGGCGGACTTGTCACTCACCCCGTCCAGATCCAGCGTGACCACGAACTGCGTCATCTCGGCACCGCCCGGCACATGTCGTAGTGATCATGGATGTGGTGGCTCCCGCCGCCCTGCCCCGGCTGGAAAGCACGCGGGGGACGAACCGCGGCAGCATGCGTCGATGCTGTCACGGCCGTCCCCTCATGGCCTGCGGCCGGGGTCCGGTCAGATCCCGTCGGGGTCCGTCCGGTTGAGGGCGGACTTCGGCGCCGGTCCGGCCGTCATCAGGAAGTCGGCCGCGGAGGTGTCCGTCACCAGGCTGGTGACGAGCCCGGACCGCAGCACCGCGTCGATCGCGGCCGCCTTGCGCTGACCGCCCGCTATCGCGACGACCTCGGGGATCCGGCGCAGCTGGTCGGCCTTGACGGTGATGCACCGCTCCCCGAGGTCGCGTCCGACCCGGCGGCCCTCGGCGTCGAAGAGGTGCGCGGACATCTCGGCGGCGACCCCGAGCGAGGCGTAGTGCGCCCGCTCCTCGTCGCTGAGCATGTCGTGCACCGTCGAGATGCCCGGCTCCCAGGAGCCGATGGAGACGCAGGCGACCGTGACCTTGTCGAAGTACTCGAAGGCCCGGGCGATCCCGGTCTGGTGGCGCAGCGCCATCGCGGTGGCCGCGTCCGGCAGCAGCATCGGCGCGTAGATGGGGTGCGCGTCACCGCCGGACACCTGGGCGGCGCGGCGGACTGCCTCGACCGAGCCGCGCTCCGCGGTCCCGGCGTCGTAGACACCCGTCAGCTGCACCACCGTGCACGGCGGCAGCCGGTCCAGCGCCGCCGCCATGTGAATGGTGGACCGGCCCCAGGCCAGTCCCAGTACGTCCCCCTCGTCCACCAGTTCGCCGAGCAGGTCGGCGGCCACTTCCCCCAGGTTCTCGGGGTCCGTGGTCTCCTCGGCCTCGGCCGGGGACTCGACCACGACGGCGTGCCTGAGGCCGTAACGGGCACGGAGCGCGTCGGAGCGCTCCGCGTCCAGTTCGGCCGGCACGCGGATCTCGATCCGTACGAGATCCCGTTCGAGGGCGGTCTCCAGGACCCGGGCCACTTTGAAGCGGCTGACGCCGAACTCCTCCGCGATCTGGATCTTGGATTTGCCCTCGAGGTAGAAGCGGCGGGCCATGGCCGCCGCCTGCACCAGCTCAGCGGGTCCCATCCGCATGGCTGACCGGCCCGCCGACATACCCGACACGGCGATCTCCTCACTGCTGTTCACACTCTGGATACGCCGTTCATCCTCGCAGATCCGGCGCTGTTGATCAGCTCTGATGGGAGCCGTTCACATTCCTGTCGGTAAGTGGTTGGTTCAGTGTTCACAACCCCAGGTGGCTCCGGCGGTCGCGGCCTCCGCCTGAGCCCGCAGGCCACGGACCGCCGCAGCCGGGTCGTCCGCCCCGTACACCGCCGAACCCGCCACGAACACGTCCGCGCCCGCCTCGGCGCAGCGCTCGATCGTCGAGGCCGAGACCCCGCCGTCGATCTGGAGCCAGAGGTCCAGGCCGTGCTTGCTGATCAACTCGCGAGTGCGGCGGATCTTGGGCAGCATGATGTCGAGGAAGGCCTGACCCCCGAATCCGGGCTCGACGGTCATGATCAGCAGCATGTCGAGCTCGGGCAGCAGGTCCTCGTACGGCTCGATGGGCGTGGCAGGCCTGAGCGCCATGGAGGCACGGGCGCCCTTGGCCCGGATCTCGCGGGCCAGTCGTACGGGCGCGGCGGCCGCCTCGACGTGGAAGGTGACGGACGAGGCACCCGCCTCGACGTACTGCGGGGCCCAGCGATCGGGGGCCTCGATCATCAGATGGCAGTCCAGCGGAGTGTCCGTCGCACGGGCCAGTGACTCTACGACCGGCACACCGAGCGTGAGGTTCGGGACGAAATGGTTGTCCATGACGTCGACGTGGAGCCAGTCGGCTCCGGCGACCGCCTGCGCCTCGTCCGCGAGGCGGGAGAAGTCGGCGGACAGGATGCTGGGGTTGATCTGCACGGCCATGCCCCAAGCCTGCCATGCCCTCCGGGGGTTGCGGGCATCGGTCCCACGGCGGGAACGTGGTTGGCCGCCGGCGGACCGGCCGTGGCTGATCGCTCGGTTCCCCGCGCCCCTCGGAGGGTGCGACCGTACACGGCGGCGACAGACCGGCCCAGGGGGTATTCATGGCTGCGCATCGCGGTATCGCACACCTGGTCTGCGGACGGCGGGCCAAGTGGCTCGTGCTGGCGCTGTGGGTGGTGCTGCTGTTCCTGACGGCGCCCTTCGCCTCGAAGCTCACCGGCGCCCAGGACAACGACGCGTCCTCGTGGCTTCCGGGGTCGGCGGAGTCCACCCAGGTACTGGAGATCTCGCAGGACTTCAGGCCCGAGCAGATCCCCGCGGTCGTCGTCTACGCCCGTGACGGGGGCCTGACCGCCGGGGACCGGGCGCGGATCGCCGAGGACGCGGCCCAGCTCCGACAGCTCACCGACCACGGCATCCGCGGCGCCGAGACCCGCGGCCCGGTCTACGACCGTCCGGCCGGTCCCCGGGCCGCCCAGATCTATGTGCCGATCACCATGGACGAGAAGGGCTGGGAACGCATCGCCCCGGCCGTCGACTCGATCCGCGCCGTCGTCGACGACGGCCCCGACGGCCTGGCCGTGCACATCACCGGACCCGGCGGCACCTCCGCGGACTTCTCCGACGCCTTCGAGGGCATCGACTCGACCCTGCTGCTGGCGGCGATGGGGGTGGTCGTCGTCATGCTCCTGATCACCTACCGCAGTCCGACCCTGCTGGTCGTCCCGGTGCTCGCCGTGGTGGCCGCCCTGTTCACCGCGCAGGCCCTGATCTACTTCCTGGCCCAGCACGCGGGCCTGACGGTGAACGGTCAGAGCGCCGGCATCCTCACGGTGCTCGTGTTCGGCGCGGGCACGGACTACGCCCTGCTGCTGGTGGCCCGTTACCGGGAGGAGCTGCGCCGGCACGAGGACCGGCACGAGGCGATGGCCCGGGCGCTCCACCGCGCGGGCCCCGCGGTGCTCGCCTCCGGTGCCACCGTCGTCCTGAGCATGTTGATGCTGCTGGCCGCCGAGATGAACTCCACGCGCGGCCTGGGCCCGGTGGCGGCCATCGGCGTGGCGGTGGCGCTGCTCGCAATGATGACCCTGTTCCCCGCCCTGCTGGTGATCTGCGGTCGCTGGATCTTCTGGCCGGTGATCCCGCACTTCGCCTCCCCGGACCCGACCGAGCGCGGTGTCTGGGCCCGCACGGGCCGCAGCATCGCCCGCCGCCCGCGCCTGGTCTGGGCCGTCACGACGCTGGTCCTGGCGGTCTGCTCCCTCGGCCTGATCCAGTTGCGCGCCGAGGGCATCTCCAACGCCGACGCCTTCACCGGGAAACCCGACTCGATCACGGGCCAGGAGGTGTCGGAGAAGTACTTCCCGGCGGGCAGCGGCGATCCGCTGGTCGTCATCAGCGACGAGGCCAGGGCCGGGCAGGTGAAGCTCGTCGTCGCGCGGACGGAGGGCGTCGTGCCGACGTCCCTCACTCTGCCCCCGGGTACCGCACCGGTCCACGACGGCAAGGTGCTGTTCGAGGCCACGATGACCGCCCCGTCCGACAGCGAGGCGGCGAAGCGGACCGTCGAGCGGGTCCGGGACGCGGTGCACGAGGTGCCCCGGGCCGACGCACAGGTGGGCGGCGGCACGGCCGCGCTGCTCGACATGGAGAAGGCGACCACCCACGACAACCGGCTGATCATCCCGCTGGTCCTGGCCGTGGTCCTGCTCATCCTCTGCGCACTGCTGCGCGCCGTGATCGCCCCGCTGCTGCTGGTCGGGACGGTGATCCTGTCCTTCACCGCGGCCCTGGGGCTCAGCGCGCTGGCGTTCCGGCACGTCTTCGACTACGCCGGAGAGTCGACGGACTTCCCGCTGTTCGTCTTCGTCTTCCTGGTGGCCCTCGGCATCGACTACAACATCTTCCTGACCACCCGGATCCGCGAGGAGGCCGCCCACCAGGGCACGCGCAGGGGTGTGGTGACCGGCCTCTCGGCGACCGGTGCGGTGATCACCTCGGCGGGGCTGGTCCTGGCCGGCACCTTCGCGGCCCTCGCCAGCCTGCCCATGGTCGCCTTCGCCGAGATCGGCTTCGCGGTGGCCCTGGGCGTCCTGCTGGACACCTTCGTCGTACGGTCGGTGCTGGTCACCTCACTGTTCCTCGACATCGGACCGAAGATCTGGTGGCCGCACCGGTTGTCCCGGGAAGGCCACCCGGCCCCGCCGAAGGACCCCGTGCAGGACCCCGCGCAGTCCGCGAAGAGCAGGGAGACCTGAAAGCCCTTTGCATGACCATGCGAGTTCATGCATAATCTTCCTATGTCCAAGGTCCTCACCTCCCTTCCCGCCGGCGAGCGCGTCGGCATCGCCTTCTCCGGCGGGCTCGACACCTCGGTCGCGGTCGCGTGGATGCGCGACAAGGGCGCCGTCCCGTGCACCTACACCGCCGACATCGGTCAGTACGACGAGCCCGACATCGCCTCGGTGCCCGGCCGGGCGAAGACCTACGGCGCGGAGATCGCGCGCCTGGTCGACTGCCGCGCCGCACTGGTCGAAGAGGGCCTGGCCGCACTCACCTGCGGGGCGTTCCACATCCGCTCGGGCGGGCGTGCCTACTTCAACACCACGCCGCTGGGCCGTGCCGTCACCGGCACCCTCCTGGTCCGCGCGATGCTCGAGGACAACGTCCAGATCTGGGGCGACGGCTCGACCTTCAAGGGCAACGACATCGAGCGGTTCTACCGCTACGGCCTGCTGGCCAACCCGCACCTGCGGATCTACAAGCCCTGGCTGGACGCGGACTTCGTGACCGAGCTCGGCGGGCGCAAGGAAATGTCGGAGTGGCTCGTCGCCCACGACCTGCCCTACCGGGACAGCACGGAGAAGGCGTACTCCACCGACGCCAACATCTGGGGCGCCACCCACGAGGCCAAGACCCTGGAGCACCTGGACACCGGCATCGAGACCGTCGAGCCCATCATGGGCGTGCGGTTCTGGGACCCGTCGGTCGAGATCGCCACCGAGGACGTGACGATCGGCTTCGACCAGGGCCGCCCGGTGACGATCGACGGCAAGGAGTTCGCCACCCCCGTCGATCTGGTGATGGAGGCCAACGCCATCGGCGGCCGCCACGGCCTGGGCATGTCGGACCAGATCGAGAACCGCATCATCGAGGCCAAGAGCCGCGGCATCTACGAGGCGCCCGGCATGGCCCTGCTGCACGCGGCATACGAGCGGCTGGTCAACGCGATCCACAACGAGGACACCGTCGCCCAGTACCACAACGAGGGACGGCGGCTGGGCCGGCTGATGTACGAGGGCCGCTGGCTGGACCCGCAGGCGCTGATGATCCGGGAGTCGCTCCAGCGCTGGGTCGGCGCGGCCGTCACCGGCGAGGTGACGCTGCGGCTGCGGCGCGGCGAGGACTACTCGATCCTGAACACCGCGGGCCCGGCCTTCAGCTACCACCCGGACAAGCTGTCCATGGAGCGCACCGAGGACTCCGCGTTCGGCCCGGTGGACCGGATCGGCCAGCTCACCATGCGCAACCTCGACATCGCCGACTCGCGCGCCAAGCTGGAGCAGTACGCCGGGCTCGGTCTGATCGGCGGCGGCAGCCCTTCGATCGGCGCCGCCCAGGCGGCCGCGACCGGCCTCATCGGCACCATGACGGAGCTGCCCGAGGGCGGCGCCGAGGCCATCGCCTCCCGCGGCGAGGTCTCGGACGACGACCAGCTGCTGGACCGCGCCGCGATGGAGTTCGGCACGGACTGACCCCGGCAGGGCGCCCACCCGTGAAGGAGGCCGGCCGCACGCCGCAGGGCGTGCGGCCGGCCTCCTTCACGCACCGCGCCGGCACACCTCGCCGGTGCCTCGCCGGTGGGCCTGGAACCCGCGCCCGTCTCAGCCGGTCTTCCTGATCAGCGCCAGGTACATGGCGTCGGTCCCGTGCAGATGCGGCCACAGCTGGACGTCGGGCCCGTCGCCCAGCTCCGGTACGTCCGGCAGCAGGGGCCGCGCGTCGATCAGCTCGGCCTGCGGGTACTGCTTGAGGACGTCGGAGACGACGGCCCGGGTCTCGGCGAGATGCGGCGAGCAGGTGGCGTACCCGACGACGCCCCCGACCCGCACGGACTCCAGCGCGCTGCGCAGCAGCCCGCGCTGGAGCGGGCCGAACCCGTCGAGATCCTCCGGACGGCGCCGCCAGCGCGCCTCGGGCCTGCGCCGCAGGGCGCCGAGCCCCGTGCACGGCACGTCCATCAGCACCCGGTCGAACGAGCCGGGCCGCCACGGCGGCCGCGTCCCGTCGGCGGCGATGACCTGGTAGGGCCCGGGGTTGCCGGCCAGCGCCTTGGCGACCAGCCCCGCGCGGTGCGGCTGCTTCTCGGAGGCGAGCAGCGCGGCCCCCCGCCCGGCGGCGAGCGCGGCGAGCAGCGCGGCCTTGCCACCGGGTCCGGCGCACCCGTCGAGCCACAACGCGTCGGACCCGTCCAGCGGCGCGTTGGCCAGCGCGAGCGCCACGAGCTGGCTGCCCTCGTCCTGCACACCCGCACGCCCGTCCCGGACGGCGTCGATGGCCCCCGGCTCACCCCCCTCGGTGAGCCGCACCGCGTAGGGCGACCAGCGCCCGGCGACCGCCGCCTCCTCGCGGAGCAGTTCCTCGGTGGTGGCCCGGCCGGGCCGGGCCACGAGCGTCACCTCGGGTCGCTCGTTGTCCGCCGCCAGCAGGTCCTCGATACCCGCCCGCCCGCCGCCGAGGGAGTCCCACAGCGCGGAGACGACCCAGCGCGGATGCGAGTGCACCACGGCGAGATGGTCCTCGGGATCGTCGTCGTAGGGCGGGGCGACCTTGTCGATCCATTCGTCGAGGTCGTGCGCCGCGACCTTGCGCAGGACCGCGTTGACGAACTTGGCCCGCCCGTCGCCCAGCACGACCCGGGCCAGATCGACCGTGGCGGACACGGCCGCGTGGGTCGGGATGCGCGTCCCGAGCAGCTGGTGCGCGCCGAGGCTCAGCACGTCGAGAACCGGCGGATCGACCTCACGCAGCGGCCGGTCGACACACGCGGAGATGACGGCGTCGTACGTCCCCTGCCGGCGCAGTGTGCCGTAGACGAGCTCGGTGGCGAGGGCCGCGTCCCGTCCGTCGAACTTGTCGGGTCCCTCCTTCTCGCGTGCCTTGCGCAGCAGCGGCGGCAGCACGAGGTTGGCGTACGCGTCCCGCTCGTCCACGGCTCGCAGCGCCTCGAAGGCGAGGAGGCGGACGGGGTCCTTCTGGGGCCGCCGGTAGGGCTTGCCCGGCTTGCGGGATCGGTGGGGCTGGTCGCTCACGAAAAGGTGCTCCGGATTGCAGGAGGGAAGATGCGCTCAGGGTACGTCGGAGGGCACGCCGGGCGGGGATCACGGGACGGCAGGACGGATCGCCTCGCCGGCCGTGCGGGGGCCTGTGCAGGAGCGTTACGCCCCGACCCTCTCGCCGTCCCCGATGCGCACGCCCCGCGCCCAGTCCGCGGCCCGCATCGGCTTCTTGCCCTGCGCCTGCACCCACAGCAGTTCGACCGCGTACGAGCCGGTGCCGACGTGCACGCTGTTCTTGCCGACGAGCAGCGCGCCCGGCGCGAGATCGGTCCGCTCGGGAACCGGCCGGACCTGGATCAGCTTGAGCCGCTCCCCGCGGAAAGCGGTCCAGGCGCCGGGGGCGGGGGTGCAGCCGCGCACGACGCGGTCGACCCGCAGGGCGGGGGTCGCCCAGTCGATCCGGGCGTCCTCGACGGTGATCTTCGGCGCGAGGGTGACCCCCTCGCCCGGCTGCGGCACGGCCTGGAGAGTGCCGTCCTCGATCCCGTCCATGGTCGCCGCGAGCAGCCCGCTGCCGGCGAAGGCCAGCCGGGTGAGCAGGTCACCACTGGTGTCGGTGGGCCGGATCTCCTCGGTGACCGTCCCGTAGACAGGCCCCGAGTCGAGCCCCTCCTCGATGAGGAAGGTGGACGCGCCGGTGATCTCGTCCCCCGCCATGATCGAGTGCTGCACGGGAGCCGCCCCGCGCCAGGCGGGCAGCAGCGAGAAGTGCAGGTTGACCCAGCCACGGGCCGGGACGTCCAGCGCCACCCGGGGCAGCAGCGCCCCGTAGGCCACGACGGGGCAGCAGTCGGGCGCGATCTCCCGCAACCGCTCGAGGAACTCCGGGTCCCGGGGCTTGGCGGGCCTCAGCACCTCGATGCCCGCCTCCTCGGCGCGCTGAGCGACGGGCGAGGCGACCAGCCTGCGGCCCCGCCCGGCCGGCGCGTCCGGCCGCGTGACGACGGCGGCCACCTCGTGGCGCCCTGAGGCGATCAGAGCGTCCAGAGCGGGAACGGCGACCTCGGGGGTACCGGCGAAGACGAGCTTCATGAGTGGGCGGGGCCTCTCGGGCGGGACGGACGACGGGCAACGCACAAGTTTAGGACGACGGGCACAAGGGCCGCCGATACCGTACGGCGGCCGCGCACCCCCACCGCCGGGGGGCGTACGCACATACCCATACGCCCCCACACCGTGACCAGCGGAGCGAACCCGCGTTGGTCAAGAAAGAGTTGACCACACCTACTTCATCGCCGGTTCGAGAGGCTTGTTCATGGCCGACCATGCAACCCACGACGCCCAGGCCCGGGCCAGCCTGCACTTGCTGGTGCGGGACATCGAGCGCGTCCGCCGGCAGGTGGACGCACTGCGCACCCTCACCGCCCAGCTGGGCAACGTCTACCGCCCCCGCCGCTCCGGCCCCTCCACGGGCTTCGTCGTCTACGGACGCGCCCCCGCTCCCACCGTCCGACTCGCCCAGGAGCTGCGGGACAGCGTCGAGACCCTCGTCACCGCGGCGGTGGACTTCGACCGTTCGCTCGGCTTCTCGTGGGACGCGGTGGGCTCCGCTCTCGGCGTCACCAAGCAGGCCGTGCACCGTCGCTACGGCGCCCGTCGCGCCGCCGCCCAGTCTGCCGCGTCCACGTCCACCGCGACCGTCACCGCTACCGCCGAGGCCGAGCGGCCGGCCGAACCCACCGCCGCCCGCGCGGTCGGCGTGAGCACCGGCATCCCGACGGTTCCCACGGTTCCGGCCGCCCGTTCGATGCCGACCCAGCCGACGGCGGGCAGCCCGTCCCTGCGCGACGAGGCACGGCCGACCGCCTTCCCCGTCCCCGGCCCGCGCACCGGCTGACGCACCGCACCCCACGACACCGAGCACCTCCCCACCCCGTCCTGCCCTCTCGGCCCACCCGCCCGAGAGGGCAGCCGCATGACCGGCGCCCCCGCACCCCGCCACACCCGCGCCCAGCGCGCCGGGCGAAGCAAACCCCACCCCCGCAGCACCCGACGCCCACCTCCCCCCGAACACCCCCGCTCACCGACGCCCGCCACCCCGGCCACCGGGACCACCTACAGCCCCGCGACGCCCACCACAGGGCGCCACACCCGCCGACCGCGCCCAGCGCGCCGGGCGAAGCAAACCCCGCCCCCGCAGCACCCGACGCCCACCTCCCCCGAACACCCCCGCTCACCGACGCCCGCCACCCCGGCCACCGGGACCACCTACAGCCCCGCGACGCCCACCACAGGTGTCCCTGGAACCACGGCCACCGGCCTCCCGCACACAGCCACCACCGGCCTTCCATGCTCCGCCACCGCAGGCTCCCGTCCGCCCCTCACCCGATGTCCGGTGGATCGATCCGCACCCGCACGGCCTCTTCCCCGCCCCGGGCCATCCGGGCCGCCTGTGCCGACTTCAGGGCGGCCGCCAGCGCGGCGCCCCTCCCGGGCGGCACCCGGATCAACGCCCGCTCCCACTCCTCCCCCGGCGGCGGAGCACCCGGCCGCCGGGGGCTTCCCGGGGTCGCGGCCGGCAGCGGAACCGGCCCCAGCAGCTCCGCCTCCCGGGGCAGTTCGACGGCGTCCAGGAACGCGGCGAGGGCCTGGGCCGTCCCCGAGACCGCCGCCATCCGCGACACCGGCGGGAAGCCCAGTTCGGCCCGCTCGGCGAGCTCGCGCACCGCGTGCCCCACGGGATCCCAGCGCACCAGCGCCTGCACGGGCCGCAGGGTCGGTTCGGCGACGACGACCACGGTCCCCCCCTCCTCCGACGGCCGCACCAGCGCGGCGGCCGCGATCCAGCGGCGCAGCGCGTCCTCGCCCGCCCTCAGGTCGGGCCGCCCGAGCATGGCCCAGCCGTCCAGCAGCAGAGCGGCCGCGTACCCGCCCTCGGCGACCGGCTCGGCCCCGGGCGTGGACACCACGAGCGCGGGCGCCCCCGGCACGGTGTCCAGCACCTGCTCCCGCCCCGACGTCCGCACCGGGACGGCGGGAAACGCCCGCCCCAGTTCCTCGGCGGTCCGCCGCGCCCCCACGACCTGTGCCCGCAACCGGAACGAACCGCACTCCGGGCAGTGCCAGGCGCTCTCCTCCCGCCCGCACCACCCGCACCACAACGCGCCCTCGTCCCGGGCCTCCAGCGGCCCGGAGCAGTGCCGGCACCGGGCGGCGGCCCGGCACTGCGCACACGCCATCCGCGGCACATATCCCCGCCGGGGCACCTGGACGAGGACCGGCCCGTGCCGCAGCCCCTCCCGGACCGACTGCCAGGCGAGGGTGGGCAGCCGGGCGGCCCGGGCGGCCTCGTCGCGTGCGAGGTCCTGGTCGCCCACGGTGCGCACGAGCGGAGCGCTGCGCCGCACCTGCTCCCTCGGGGCGATCAGCGGCCGCGCCCACCCGCTCTCGACGAGCTGTGCGCCCTCCACGGTGCAGCTCCAGCCCCCGAGCAGGAAACCGCACTTGTCCTGGGCTGCCCGCAGCAGCAGCACCTCACGGGCATGGGGCTGCGGGGCGTGCTGCTCGCTGTGGCTGTCGTCCCCGTCGTCCCAGAGCGCCACCAGACCGAGGTCCTGGACCGGCGCGAACATCGCGGCACGCGTACCGACGACCGCCCGCACGGACCCCCGCCGCACGGCCAGCCACTCCCGGTACCGCTTCTCGGGCCCGGCGTCCGCGGTGAGCAGCGCGTGCCGCCCCTCCCCCAGTGACGCCGTCAGCGCCGCGTCGACCCGGGCGGCGGCCCGTCCGTCGGGCACGACGACCAGTGCCCCGCGTCCCGAGGCCAGCGTGGCGACGACGGCCTTCGCCAGTTCGCCGCTCCATCCGGGACCGGGCAGCGCGTTCCACACGGCCCGTGGCGCGCCCCCGGACGCCAGCGACTCCAGGAACGCGCCCCCGCGTTCGTAGCGTGTCCACGATCCGGGCTCCGGCGCCCCGGGCGGCGGCAGCGGCGCGGCGGAGGCCCGCTGCTCGGCACGCGCGTTGCGCGGCGGCACGGCGAGCTGGAGGACGTCGGCGAGGCTTCCCGCGTAGCGGTCGGCGACGGTCCGCGCCAGATTCAGCAGCTCCGGGCCCAGCACCGGCTCGGGCGACACCACCTGGGCGAGCGCGGCGAGCGGCCCCGGGTAGTCCGACGCGGCGAGCCGCTCGACGAGGAACCCGTCGATGAGTCCGCCGCCCTCGCGGCGCCCTTCGCGCACCCGCCCGCGACCGGCTCCGAACCGTACGCGCACCCGCACGCCCGGCTGGGCGTCAGCGGCCAGCTCGGCCGGCACCGCGTAGTCGAAGTAGCGGTCCAGATGCAGTACGCCCTTGTCGACGAGCACCCGCGCGACCGGGAGCTCATCGGCCAGCGCGGCCCCCCGCCAGGTGCGGGGCTTGGCCCGGGGCGCCTTGGCCTGCCGCACGCTCTCCCGGATCAGCGCGAGCTGCTCGGGCGGCGCGCCCTCCCCGGCCGCGCCACCTTCCCCCCGCCCGTTCTCGCTGCTCACACCTGCATTCTTACCGCACCCCACTGACAACCGAGGACGCCGTGAGGTCCCCGGCGTCGTCCTCCCGAGTTCAAGCCGGCAGCGGAGGGTCCTGCCCGGATTCACCGCACGTCCCGAGGCGCGCTCCACCGAAGCAGCCGGCCTTCGCACCGGAAGATCACCGGCCTACGGGTCCCCGCGCCTCGTCGCCGGCTTTTTCCGCCGGCCGTCGGCGCCCCCGGACGCGCCGGGGCCCGGCCCTCGGAAGGGGGCCGGGCCTCGGCGAATCGCTGAGAGGGGTGGGGTTACAGACCCGCGGCCTTGCGCAGCGCGTCCACGCGGTCCGTGCGCTCCCAGGTGAAGTCGGGGAGCTCACGGCCGAAGTGGCCGTAGGCGGCGGTCTGGGCGTAGATCGGGCGCAGCAGGTCGAGGTCGCGGATGATCGCGGCCGGGCGCAGGTCGAAGACCTCGTCGATGGCCTTCTCGATCTTCTCGGCGTCGACCTTGGCGGTGCCGAAGGTCTCGACGAAGAGACCGACCGGCTCGGCCTTGCCGATCGCATAGGCGACCTGGACCTCGCAGCGGGCCGCCAGACCCGCCGCGACCACGTTCTTCGCCACCCAGCGCATCGCGTAGGCAGCGGAGCGGTCGACCTTGGACGGGTCCTTGCCCGAGAAGGCACCGCCGCCGTGACGGGCGAAGCCGCCGTAGGTGTCGATGATGATCTTGCGACCGGTGAGGCCGGCGTCGCCCATCGGGCCGCCGATCTCGAAGCGGCCGGTCGGGTTGACCAGCAGGCGGTAGTTCTCGGTGTCGATCTTGATGCCCTCGTCCAGGAGCGCCTTCAGCTCCGGCTCCACCACGAACTCGCGGATGTCGGGGGCCAGCAGGGAGTCCAGGTCGATGTCGCTCGCGTGCTGCGAGGAGACGACGACCGTGTCGAGACGGACGGCCTTGTCGCCGTCGTACTCGATGGTGACCTGGGTCTTGCCGTCCGGGCGCAGGTAGGGGATGGTCCCGTTCTTGCGGACGTCCGACAGGCGCTTCGACAGGCGGTGCGCCAGGAAGATCGGCAGCGGCATCAGGGTCGGCGTCTCGTCCGACGCGTAACCGAACATCAGGCCCTGGTCGCCGGCGCCCTGGCGGTCCAGCTCGTCCTCGTCGCCTTCGACGCGGTTCTCGTACGCCGTGTCGACACCCTGGGCGATGTCCGGGGACTGCGCGCCGATGGACACCGAGACGCCGCAGGAGGCGCCGTCGAAGCCCTTCTTGGAGGAGTCGTAGCCGATCTCGAGGATCTTGTCGCGCACCAGCTGGGGAATCGGCGCGTAGGCCTTGGTGGTGACCTCGCCGGCCACATGCACCAGACCGGTCGTGATCAGGGTCTCGACGGCGACCCGGGAGGCCGGGTCCTCACGCAGCAGGGCATCGAGGATGGTGTCGCTGATCTGGTCAGCGATCTTGTCGGGGTGACCCTCGGTCACAGACTCCGAAGTGAACAGGCGACGGGACACAACGCTCCCTGGGGTTGCAGCGGCTGCTGGCTGATCATTGGCGGACGCGACAGGAGCTGCGCCCGGCGTCGTCCGGGAACAGTTTATCGGTCGCGCCCCGCCACCGGCCCACCCGTCTCGCCTCTCGGGAGCGCTGTGACCTGCGGCACGGGCATTCTGCCGAATGCCGAGCACCGTTGGCCAGAGGCGCCACGCCCGATTCGACCGAGGCACCAGGCATCGGCGAGGTGTCCGCGACGCTCAGCTCAGGCGCTGGACCACGAGATCCCACACGGTTTCGGCCAAGGCCTCCTTCGGGCCGTGTGCCACTTGGGTTTCCGTGCCGTCGGCGCCCAGCACGACGGCCTCGTTCTCCTCGGAGCCGAACGTCCTGCGCTCCCCCACCTCGTTCACCACGAGCAGATCGCAGCCCTTGCGCCGCAGCTTCGACCGGCCGTTCGCGAGGACGTCGTCGGTCTCGGCGGCGAAGCCCACAACCACCTGGTTGGAGCGCGCCCGGTCGGCGGAGATCTCCGCGAGGATGTCCGGATTTCGCACCAGGACGATCGGGTCCGGCTCCCGGCCGTCCTGCTTCTTGATCTTTCCGGCCGCGTACGTCTCCGGCCGGAAGTCGGCCACGGCGGCCGCCATGACGACCGCGTCGGCGTCCGGGGCCGCCTTCAGTACCGCCTCGCGCAGCTGTACGGCGGTGCCGACCTGGATGACGTCGACCCCGGCCGGGTCGGGCAGCCCGGTGTTCGCCGCGATCAGCGTGACGCGGGCGCCACGGGCGGCGGCGGTCCGGGCGAGCGCGTAGCCCTGTTTGCCCGAGGAACGGTTGCCGAGGAAGCGGACCGGGTCGAGGGGCTCGCGGGTGCCGCCGGCGCTGACCACGACGTGCCGGCCGGTGAGGTCGGGTTCGCGGACCCCCCTGGCCAGGACCCGGCGGCAGACCTCGAAGATCTCGGCCGGATCGGGCAGCCGACCCTTGCCGGTGTCGACGCCGGTGAGGCGGCCGACGGCCGGTTCGACGACGACGGCGCCCCGGCGGCGCAGGGTCGCCACGTTCTCCTGGGTGGCCGGGTGCTCCCACATCTCCGTGTGCATCGCGGGGGCGAAGACGACCGGACAGCGGGCCGTGAGGAGCGTGTTGGTGAGGAGGTCGTCGGCGAGGCCGTGGGCGGCCCTGGCCAGCGTGTCCGCCGTCGCCGGGGCGACGACCACCAGATCGGCGTGCTGGCCGATGCGGACGTGCGGGACCTCGTGGACGTCGTCCCAGACCTCCGTGGAGACGGGGTGACCGGAGAGCGCGGACCAGGTGGCGGCGCCGACGAAGTGCAGCGCGGAGGCGGTGGGGACCACCCGGACGTCATGGCCCGACTCGGTCAGTCTGCGCAGCAGCTCACAGGCCTTGTAGGCGGCGATGCCACCGCTGACCCCCAGGACGACCCTCGGCTTGTCCACCGTTTCTCCCCGTACCTCGCCGGAACGTACGTCGCGGCTCCGGCGTACGTGTCCATGAGACACCACAGGCCCGGCAGACGTGCTGCCGGGCCTGTGGAAAAACCTACTGCGAGCCGAAAATACTACTGAGCCGGGCCCTCGACGGCCTCGGACGTCAGCAGACCGGCGTTGATCTCGCGGAGGGCGATCGAGAGCGGCTTCTCGTGGACGTGAGTGTCCACGAGCGGACCGACGTACTCGAGGAGGCCCTCGCCGAGCTGCGAGTAGTACGCGTTGATCTGGCGGGCACGCTTGGCCGCGTAGATCACGAGGCTGTACTTCGAGTCGGTGGCCTCGAGGAGCTCGTCGATCGGCGGGTTGATGATGCCCTCGGGCGCGGAGATGGAAGAGGACACGCTCTACCTTCCGATGGATGGGAAAAGATCGGTCACGATCACAGAATCGTGATCATTGACTTCAGATCACAGACTTGTGATCACACAACATCGACCAAGGCTAGCAGCTCACGCGCCACGTCCTCGACGGAGGTGTTGACCAGGGTCACGTCGAACTCCGGCTCGGCCGCGAGTTCGATCTTCGCCGCCTCCAGGCGGCGCTCGATCACCTCGGGCGCTTCGGTGCCCCGCCCGGTGAGCCTGCGCACCAGTTCCTCCCAGGAGGGAGGGGCCAGGAACACCAGCTGCGCCTCGGGCATGGACTCGCGGACCTGCCGGGCTCCCTGGAGGTCGATCTCCAGGAGGACCGGCTCGCCCGACTCCAGGCGTTCCAGCACGGCGGTGCGCGGGGTGCCGTAGCGGTTGCCGGCGAACTCGGCCCACTCCAGCAGCTCGCCGTTGGCGATCAGCTTGTCCATCTCCTCGTCGGTGACGAAGAAGTAGTGGACTCCGTGCTTCTCGCCGGGGCGGGGCCTACGGGTCGTCGCCGACACCGAGAGCCAGACCTCGGGATGTTGCCTGCGCATATGAGCGACGACCGTGCTCTTGCCGACCCCGGAGGGGCCGGAGAGCACGGTCAGCCGCGGACGTGCGTCCGGGGGTTCGGGGGTCGTCCCCCGGAGTGTTACTGCCATGCAGCGATTATTCCAGCAATCCCGGAGTGCCCGGGACTCCTGTCCCGCAGGAGCCGGGAATCAGGAACCGGTGCTGCCGAACTCACGCTCCAGGGACGCGATCTGGTTGGAACCGAGGCCACGCACGCGGCGGCTCTCGGAGATGCCGAGTCGCTCCATGAGCTGCTTGGCGCGGACCTTGCCCACGCCCGGGAGCGACTCCAGGAGGGCGGAGACCTTCATCTTGCCGATGACGTCGTTTTCCTGACCCTGCTTGATGACCTCGTGAAGCGAGGCGCCGGAGTGCTTCAGTCGATTCTTGACCTCGGCCCGCTCCCGGCGAGCCGCGGCGGCCTTTTCGAGCGCGGCTGCGCGCTGTTCGGGGGTAAGGGGCGGAAGAGCCACGCCTACGTCACCTCGGATGTCGAACTGTCGGATACGGACCGATGAGGAACCTGTCGCCCCTCACCTGGTGAGCTACGAGCAAAACACGCTGCCCGTTCACTCTCCGTCGGAGACTAGCGGCCAACTCCGCCAGAGTCAGCGAGAACAGAGGAAAAGTCCTGGTCAGCCTCCGCCAGGGCGGACATTTAAGACAAAGTGCCCCGGATTTGAGGATGTATCCAGGCTCAAGTCGCTCCCGAGCCGCCCGACCGAGCCCCCGGTCGGGCGGCCGAGGTCCGTCAGACGGCGGCCACGGCCGCCCTGACTTCTCGCGCAAACCGCTCCACGGCGTCACGCAGAGCGACGACGTCCGGACCGTGACGCAACACACCCCGGCTCACGTTCGGTACGACGTTGCGCACCGCGGACCCGAAGACGCGCGGAAGGTCGGCCGGGGTCGCCCCCTGGGCGCCGACTCCCGGCGCCAGGAGCGGACCGTTGATGTCGAGGTCGTAGGCCGAGAGGTCGCCCAGCGTGGCGCCGACGACCGCCCCGAAGGAGCCCAGCGGCTCCTCCCCGGCGTTCTCCGCCGCCAGGTGGGCCAGCATCGTCGCGCCCACGTTCCGTCCGTCGGCCCGCACCGCGTGCTGGACCTCGCGGCCCTCCGGGTTGGAGGTCAGGGCGAGCACGAACAGACCGGCGCCGCTCTCGCGCGCCGCCGCCACGGCCGGGGACAGGGATCCGTAGCCGAGGTAGGGCGAGACGGTGAGGGCGTCGGAGAACAGCGGGGCGTCCTTGTGCAGGAACGACTCGGCGTACGCGGCCATGGTCGAGCCGATGTCGCCGCGCTTGGCGTCCATCACGACCAGCGCGCCGGCCTCCCGCGCCTCCCGCACCGACTTCTCCAGGACGGCGATCCCGCGCGATCCGTACCGCTCGAAGAAGGCGCTCTGCGGCTTCAGCAGGGCGACCCGGTCGGCCGTCGCCTCGACGACGGTGCGGCTGAACCGCTCCAGGCCCGCGACGTCGTCGTTCAGGCCCCACTCGGCGAGCAGGGAGGCGTGCGGGTCGATGCCGACGCAGAGCGGCCCGCGCTCGTCCATGGCCCGGCGCAACCGCGCGCCGAAGGGCTCCAGGGTCATGCCGTCTTCCTCACGTCGGCGCCGACCGCGTCGGCGAGGCTGGCGTACGGGCTCGTCCGCAGGCGGGCGGCCAGGCCCTTGTGGATCGCGCGGCCCCAGAAGGGCCCCTCGTAGACGAAGGCGCTGTACCCCTGGACCAGGGTGGCCCCGGCCAGGATGCGCTGCCAGGCGTCCTCGGCGTCCTCGACCCCGCCGACGCCCACCAGGGTGACGCGGTCGCCCACACGCGCGTAGAGGCGGCGCAGCACCTCCAGCGAGCGCGCCTTGAGGGGCGCCCCGGACAGTCCGCCGGTCTCCTTCACCAGCGAGGGTTCGGAGGTCAGACCGAGCCCCTCGCGCGCGATGGTGGTGTTGGTGGCGATGATGCCGTCCAGCCCGAGTTCCACGGCCAGGTCGGCGACGGCATCGACGTCCTCGTCGGCCAGGTCCGGGGCGATCTTCACCAGCAGCGGGACGCGCCGTGCGCTCACCACACGGTCGGCGGCCTCGCGGACGGCGCTCAGCAGCGGCCGGAGCGCGTCGGTGGCCTGGAGGCTGCGCAGCCCCGGCGTGTTGGGCGAGGACACGTTGACGACCAGGTAGTCGGCGTACGGGGCGAGCCGCTCGGTCGACTTCACGTAGTCGCCGACGGCCTCCTCCTCCGGTACGACCTTGGTCTTGCCGATGTTGACGCCCACGACCGGCTTGAAGACGGGCGTACGGGAGGCGAGGCGCGCGGCGACGGCCAGCGAGCCCTCGTTGTTGAAGCCCATCCGGTTGATGAGCGCCCGGTCCTTCACGAGCCGGAACAGCCGCTTCTGCGGGTTGCCGGGCTGCGGCTCGCCGGTGACCGTGCCGATCTCGACGTGGTCGAAGCCCAGCATCGACATCCCGTCGATCGCGACGGCGTTCTTGTCGAAGCCGGCGGCGAGGCCGAAGGGGCCGTGCATGCGCAGTCCGAAGGCCTCGGTGCGCAGTTCCGGGTAGCGGGGGGCCAGGGCGGCCGCGACGAACGTGCGCAGCACCGGGACGCGGACCGCGAGCCGGATCCAGCGGAAGGCCAGGTGGTGGGCGCGCTCGGGGTCCATCCGCCGGAAGACCAGCCGGAAGAATTGCTTGTACATGATCATGTCCTCCAAGGAGCCTCGCGAAGAGGTGTCATGAAGAGGGGGACACCGTTTCCGGTGTCCCCCGAGGGCTGCTAGTCGCGGGCCGCGGTCAGGTGTTCCGCGTGTTCCTGGAGTGAGCGCACGCCCACGTCCCCGTGGTTGAGGGCGTCGATGCCCTGGACGGCCGCGGCCAGCGCCTGGACCGTCGTGAGGCACGGCACGGACCGCGCCACGGCCGCCGTACGGATCTCGTAGCCGTCGAGGCGGCCACCGGTGCCGTACGGGGTGTTGACGATGAGGTCGACCTCGCCGTCGTGGATGAGCTGGACGATGGTCTTCTCGCCGTTCGGGCCGGTGCCCTCGGACTGCTTGCGTACGACCTTCGCGGTGAGGCCGTTGCGCCTGAGCACCTCGGCCGTGCCGGAGGTGGCGAGCAGCTCGAAGCCGTGGGCGACCAGCTCGCGGGCCGGGAAGATCATCGAGCGCTTGTCGCGGTTGGCGACCGAGATGAACGCGCGGCCCTTGGTGGGCAGCGGGCCGTACGCGCCCGCCTGCGACTTGGCGTACGCCGTGCCGAAGACGGAGTCGATGCCCATGACCTCGCCGGTGGAGCGCATCTCCGGGCCGAGGACGGTGTCGACGCCGCGGCCGGAGGTGTCGCGGAAGCGGGTCCACGGCATCACGGCCTCCTTGACGGAGATCGGCGCGTCCATCGGCAGCTCGCCGCCGTCGCCGGTCGCGGGGAGCAGCCCCTCGGCGCGCAGCTCGGCGACGGTCGCGCCCAGGGAGATGCGGGCGGCGGCCTTGGCCAGCGGTACCGCGGTCGCCTTCGAGGTGAAGGGGACCGTGCGGGACGCGCGCGGGTTGGCCTCCAGGACGTACAGGATGTCGCCGGCCATCGCGAACTGGATGTTGATCAGGCCGCGTACGCCGACGCCCTTGGCGATCGCCTCGGTGGAGGCCCGCAGCCGTTTGATGTCGAAGCCGCCCAGCGTGATCGGGGGCAGGGCGCACGCCGAGTCGCCGGAGTGGATGCCGGCCTCCTCGATGTGCTCCATGACGCCGCCGAGGTACAGCTCGTCGCCGTCGTAGAGGGCGTCGACGTCGATCTCGATGGCGTCGTCGAGGAAGCGGTCGACGAGGACCGGCCGGGTGGGGCTGATCTCGGTCGACTCGGCGATGTAGGACGACAGCCGGGTCTCGTCGTAGACGATCTCCATGCCGCGTCCGCCGAGCACGTACGAGGGCCGCACGAGGACCGGGTAGCCGATCTCGTCCGCGATGGTCTTGGCCTCGGCGAAGGTGGTGGCCGTGCCGTGCTTCGGGGCCGGCAGACCGGCCTCGGCGAGCACGCGCCCGAAGGCGCCCCGGTCCTCGGCCGCGTGGATGGCCTCGGGGGAGGTGCCGACGATCGGCACGCCGTTGTCCTTCAGCGCCTGCGCCAGGCCGAGCGGGGTCTGACCCCCGAGCTGGACGACGACACCGGCGATCGGCCCGGCCAGCGACTCCGCGTGCACGATCTCCAGCACGTCCTCGAGCGTCAGCGGCTCGAAGTACAGGCGGTCGGAGGTGTCGTAGTCGGTGGAGACGGTCTCCGGGTTGCAGTTGACCATCACGGTCTCGTACCCGGCGTCGGACAGCGCGAAGGAGGCGTGGACGCAGGAGTAGTCGAACTCGATGCCCTGGCCGATGCGGTTCGGGCCGGAGCCCAGGATGATGACGGCCGGCTTCTCGCGGGGCGCGACCTCGCTCTCCTCGTCGTAGGAGGAGTAGAAGTACGGCGTCGTGGCGGCGAACTCGGCCGCACAGGTGTCGACGGTCTTGTAGACCGGGCGGATGCCCAGCGTGTGCCTGACCTCACGGACGACGTCCTCGCGCAGGCCGCGGATCTCGGCGATCTGCTGGTCCGAGAAGCCGTGCCGCTTGGCCTCGGCGAGCAGCTCCGCGTCCAGGCGGTCGGAGGCGGCCAGCTCGTCGGCGGTCTCCTTGATGAGGAACAGCTGGTCGACGAACCAGGGGTCGATCTTGGTGAACTCGAAGACCTCCTCGGGGGTGGCGCCCGCACGGATGGCCTGCATCACGGTGTTGATCCGGCCGTCGGTGGGCCGGACGGCCTCGGCGAGCAGCGCGTCCTTGTCGCCGGGCTCGCCGACGAAGGTGAACTGGCTGCCCTTCTTTTCCAGGGAGCGCAGCGCCTTCTGGAAGGCCTCGGTGAAGTTGCGGCCGATGGCCATGGCCTCGCCGACCGACTTCATCGTCGTGGTCAGCGTGGAGTCGGCGCTCGGGAACTTCTCGAAGGCGAAGCGCGGGGCCTTGACCACCACGTAGTCGAGCGTGGGCTCGAAGGAGGCGGGGGTCTCCCGGGTGATGTCGTTGGGGATCTCGTCGAGGGTGTAGCCGACGGCGAGCTTGGCCGCGATCTTGGCGATCGGGAAGCCGGTCGCCTTGGAGGCGAGGGCCGAGGACCGCGACACGCGCGGATTCATCTCGATGACGATGATCCGGCCGTCCTCGGGGTTGACCGCGAACTGGATGTTGCAGCCGCCGGTGTCGACGCCGACCTCACGGATGATCGCGATGCCGATGTCGCGCAGCCGCTGGTACTCGCGGTCGGTCAGCGTCATCGCCGGGGCGACGGTGATCGAGTCGCCGGTGTGCACGCCCATGGGGTCGAAGTTCTCGATGGAGCAGACGACCACGACGTTGTCGTTCTTGTCGCGCATCAGCTCCAGCTCGTACTCCTTCCAGCCGAGGATGGACTCCTCCAGGAGCACCTCGGTGGTCGGCGAGAGGGTGAGGCCCTGGCCGGCGATGCGGCGCAGCTCCTCCTCGTCGTGGGCGAAGCCGGAGCCGGCGCCGCCCATGGTGAAGGAGGGGCGGACGACGACGGGGTAGCCGCCGAGCGTCCCGACGCCCGCGATCACGTCGTCCATGGTGTGGCAGATCACCGACCGGGCCGACTCGCCGTGCCCGATCTTCTCGCGGACGGCCTCGACGACGCCCTTGAAGAGGTCGCGGTCCTCGCCCTTGTTGATGGCCTCGACGTTGGCTCCGATCAGCTCTACGCCGTACTTCTCCAGCACACCCTGCTCGTGCATGGAGATGGCGGTGTTGAGGGCCGTCTGGCCGCCGAGTGTCGGCAGCAGGACGTCGGGGCGCTCCTTGGCGATGATCTTCTCGACGTACTCGGGAGTGATCGGCTCGACGTAGGTGGCGTCGGCGATCTCCGGGTCGGTCATGATCGTCGCCGGGTTGGAGTTGACCAGGATGACGCGCAGACCCTCGGCGCGCAGGATGCGGCACGCCTGGGTGCCGGAGTAGTCGAACTCGGCGGCCTGTCCGATGACGATCGGGCCGGAGCCGATGACCAGGACGGACTGGATATCGGTGCGCTTAGGCACGCTGGCCCTCCATCAGGGATACGAAGCGGTCGAACAGGTAGGCGGCGTCGTGCGGACCCGCTGCCGCTTCGGGGTGGTACTGGACGGAGAAGGCCGGCTGGTCGAGCAGCTGGAGCCCCTCCACGACGTCGTCGTTGAGGCAGACGTGGGAGACCTCGGCGCGGCCGAACTTCGTCTCACTGACCTTGTCGAGCGGCGCGTCCACGGCGAAGCCGTGGTTGTGCGCGGTGACCTCGACCTTGCCGGTGGTGCGGTCCTGGACCGGCTGGTTGATGCCGCGGTGGCCGTACTTCAGCTTGTAGGTGCCGAACCCGAGGGCGCGGCCGAGGATCTGGTTGCCGAAGCAGATGCCGAACAGCGGCGTCCTGCGCTCCAGCACCTCGGTCATCAGCGCGACCGGACCGTCGGCGGTGGCCGGGTCGCCGGGCCCGTTGGAGAAGAACACGCCGTCGGGGTTCACGGCGTACACCTCCGCGGCCGAGGCGGTGGCCGGGAGCACGTGCACCTCGATGCCTCGCTCGGCCATGCGGTGGGGCGTCATGCCCTTGATGCCGAGGTCGATGGCGGCGACCGTGAAGCGCTTCTCGCCGACCGCCGGGACGACGTAGGCCTCCTTGGTGGCGACCTCCTCGTAGAGGCTCGCGCCCTTCATGTGCGGCTGGGCCTGCACGCGCGCGAGGAGCTCGGTCTCGGAGCGGACCGCCTCACCGGAGAAGATGCCGGCGCGCATGGAGCCACGCTCGCGGAGGTGGCGGGTCAGCGCGCGGGTGTCGATGCCGGAGATGCCGACGACGCTCTGCGCGACGAGCTCGTCGTCCAGGGAACGCGTGGCGCGCCAGTTGGACGGCACGCGCGCGGGGTCGCGCACCACATAGCCGGAGACCCAGATGCGGCCCGACTCGTCGTCCTCGTCGTTCCAGCCGGTGTTCCCGATCTGCGGCGCGGTCGCGACGACGATCTGGCGGTCGTACGACGGGTCGGTGAGGGTCTCCTGGTAGCCGGTCATGCCGGTGGAGAACACCGCTTCGCCGAAGGTCTCCCCCAGGGCCCCGTAGGCACGGCCGCGGAAGATCCGGCCGTCCTCCAGGACGAGTACGGCGGGAACCTTGGTGGTTCCCCTGGTGGAGGTCGTCATCGTGCGCCTTCCGTTTCCGTCGGGTTGTCCGTCTTGTCGATCATGGAGTTGATGGCGTCGACCCACGCGCGGTGCTCGGCCGCGTGGTCCGAGCGGAAGCCGGAGTCGAGAAGCCGTTCGCCGTGCGCCCAGGTCACCACCAGCAGTCCGCCCTCGGTGAGGACCTTGCCGGCGATTCCCTTGTCGAGCCGGGCCTCGCGCAGTGCGGCGGCCGGGACGAAGAAGTCGGCCGCCCCGGGGCGCACGACGTCCAGTCCCGCGTCCGTCAGGGTGAGCTCGACCCGGCTGCGGGTGCCCAGGCCGTGCGCCACGATGCGGTCGAGCCACTGTCCGGCGGTGGTGGAGCCGTGGTAGCGGCCGCTCATGCTCAGTCTCACCGGACCGAAGTCGTCCGGCATTTCTTTGCGGGTGGTGGTGGGCGACGGGCGGGTGGGGAGCTCGGGCAGGTCGCCCTGGAGCGTGCCGCGCCACTTCCAGCCCTCGCGCATCAGCCAGTAGACGAGCGCGACGAACAGGCCGAGGCCGACCACCCAGCCGATCCGCGCGGCCCAGTCGGTCACTTCGGCCGATTCCTTCTCGGCCGCGAGCAGTAGTGCAGCAGATGTCACGTGAGCTTCCCGTCGACGAGCGTGGCCTTGCCCCGGAGCCACGTGTGCGTGACACGGCCCGGCAGCTCACGCCCCTCGTACGGAGTGTTCCGGCTGCGCGAGGCGAAGCCCGCGGGGTCCACGGAGCCACGGTATTCCGTGTCGACGAGCGTGAGGTTGGCGGGCTCACCTGCCGAGACGGGACGCCCGTGGCCCCTGGCCTGTCCGATCAGGGCGGGCTTGAACGACATCCGGCTCGCGACCCCGGCCCAGTCCAGCAGGCCCGTCTCGACCATCGTCTCCTGGACCACCGACAGCGCGGTCTCGAGGCCCACCATGCCCATGGCGGCCGCGGCCCACTCGCAGTCCTTGTCCTCGTGCGGGTGCGGGGCGTGGTCGGTGGCGACGATGTCGATGGTGCCGTCGGCGAGCGCCTCGCGCAGGGCGAGCACGTCCCGCTCGGTGCGCAGCGGCGGGTTCACCTTGTAGACCGGGTTGTACGACCGGACCAGCTCGTCCGTGAGGAGCAGGTGGTGCGGGGTGACCTCGGCGGTGACGTCGATGCCGCGGGACTTGGCCCAGCGGACGATCTCGACGGACCCGGCGGTGGAGAGGTGGCAGATGTGGACCCGGGAGCCGACGTGCTCGGCGAGCAGGACGTCCCGCGCGATGATCGACTCCTCGGCCACCGCGGGCCAGCCCCCGAGCCCGAGCTCCGCGGAGACGACGCCCTCGTTCATCTGGGCGCCCTCGGTCAGCCGCGGCTCCTGGGCGTGCTGGGCGACGACCCCGCCGAAGGCCTTCACGTACTCCAGGGCGCGCCGCATGATCACGGCGTCGTCGACGCACTTGCCGTCGTCGGAGAAGACGGTGACCCCCGCCGCCGACTCGTGCATCGCGCCGAGCTCCGCGAGCTTCTTCCCCTCCAGGCCGACGGTGACGGCGCCGATCGGCTGCACATCGCAGTAGCCGTGCTCCTGCCCGAGCCGGTAGACCTGCTCGACCACGCCGGCGGTGTCGGCGACGGGGAACGTGTTGGCCATGGCGAAGACGGCCGTGTAGCCGCCGGAAGCGGCCGCGCGCGTGCCCGTCAGCACCGTCTCGGAGTCCTCGCGGCCCGGCTCGCGCAGATGGGTGTGCAGGTCGACCAGGCCCGGCAGCAGCACCTTGCCGGCCGCCTCGACGACCTCGGCCCCTTCGGCGGAGAGCCCCGCGCCCACGGCCTCGATGACCGCGCCGTCGATCAGGACGTCCTGCGGCTCACCGCCGAGCACCTTCGCACCACGGATCAGGATCTTGCTCATCTTCTACTTCTCCTCGGTGGAGCGGGCGTGGCTGACGGCGGGTTCGTTGCCGCCCAGGAGCAGGTACAGGACGGCCATCCGGATGGACACGCCGTTGGCCACCTGCTCGACGACGGTGCAGCGCTCGGAGTCGGCGACCTCGGCGGTGATCTCCATCCCGCGGACCATCGGGCCGGGGTGCATCACGATGGCGTGCTCCGGCATCCGCGCCATGCGGTCGCCGTCGAGGCCGTAGCGCCGCGAGTACTCCCGCTCGGTCGGGAAGAACGCGGCGTTCATCCGCTCGCGCTGCACGCGCAGCATCATCACCGCGTCGGACTTGGGCAGCGTGCTGTCGAGGTCGTACGACACCTCGCACGGCCAGGTCTCGATGCCCACCGGCACCAGGGTGGGCGGGGCGACCAGGGTGACCTCGGCGCCGAGGGTGTGCAGCAGGTCGACGTTGGAGCGGGCCACCCGGCTGTGCAGCACGTCGCCGACGATCGTGATGCGCTTGCCGGCGAGGTCCTGGCCGATCCCGGCGTCCCGGCCGACCAGCCGGCGGCGCATGGTGAAGGCGTCCAGGAGGGCCTGGGTGGGGTGCTGGTGGGTGCCGTCGCCGGCGTTGACGACGACCGCGTCGATCCAGCCGGAGGTGGCCAGCCGGTAGGGCGCCCCGGAGGCTCCGTGCCGGATGACGACCGCGTCGACGCCCATGGCCTCCAGCGTCTGCGCGGTGTCCTTCAGGGACTCCCCCTTGGACACCGACGACCCCTTGGCGGAGAAGTTGATGACGTCCGCGGAGAGGCGCTTCTCGGCGGCCTCGAAGGAGATGCGCGTGCGTGTGGAGTCCTCGAAGAAGAGATTGACGATCGTGCGGCCGCGCAGGGTCGGCAGTTTCTTGATGGGCCGGTCGGCGACCCGGGCCATCTCCTCGGCGGTGTCGAGGATCAGGACGGCGTCGTCGCGGGTGAGGTCGGCGGCCGAGATGAGATGACGCTGCATCTGTCAGGCTCCGTAAGGCAGTTCAGGTAGGGGAGAACACGGGCGTGCAGGGCACGACTGCGCGGCGCACGGCGCCGGGGCCGCATGCGCGCGTGCTACTGCTGGGCGGTCTGCTTCACACCGAGCAGCACGGTGTCGCGACCGTCCTCCTCGGCGAGCTGGACCTTGACCGTCTCCCGCAACGACGTGGGGAGGTTCTTGCCGACGTAGTCGGCGCGGATGGGCAGTTCCCGGTGGCCGCGGTCGACGAGGACCGCGAGCTGGACCGCGCGCGGGCGCCCGAGGTCGTTCAGGGCGTCGAGGGCGGCGCGGATGGTGCGGCCGGAGAAGAGCACGTCGTCCACGAGGACGACCAGCTTGCCGTCCAGGCCGTCACCGGGGATCTCGGTGCGGGCCAGCGCACGCGGCGGGTGCATGCGCAGGTCGTCGCGGTACATCGTGATGTCGAGGGAGCCGACCGGGATCCTGCGGTCGGTGATCTGCTCGAGCTTGGCGGCGAGCCGCTGGGCGAGGAAGACGCCGCGGGTCGGGATGCCGAGCAGCACCACGTCGTCGGCGCCCTTGGCGCGTTCGACGATCTCGTGGGCGATGCGGGTCAGCACCCGCGCGATGTCGGGGCCTTCGAGCACGGGCCGTGCGTCGGCCTGCCGAAGATCCTGCGGAGTGTCCTGCTGGGTGTCCTGCTTGTCCATAAGAAACGGACCTCCTTCTCCGCCTCACGGGACGGACCTTAAAGGACGTCGGATTTGCGCCATCCACGGTAGCAGGCCGGGGGACGCCTTCGATCACCCCCCTGGCCTAATCGGCCGTCGATACCACGGAAGCGTCGGTGTGGACCATTCGGCTTGACGCAGAAGAATCACGCTGCGTAACCTCACAGTGAGTTACCAGCACGCGGCTGGTGCCGCGTCGACCCACTGCCGGGGAGCTATATGTCCAGCGAATACGCCAAACAGCTCGGGGCCAAACTCCGGGCGATCCGCACCCAGCAGGGCCTTTCCCTCCACGGTGTCGAGGAGAAGTCCCAGGGACGCTGGAAGGCGGTCGTGGTCGGTTCGTACGAGCGCGGCGACCGCGCCGTGACCGTGCAGCGCCTTGCCGAGCTGGCGGATTTCTACGGCGTCCCCGTGCAGGAGCTCCTGCCCGGCACCACTCCGGGCGGTGCCGCCGAGCCGCCGCCGAAGCTGGTCCTGGACCTGGAGCGACTGGCTCACGTGCCGGTCGAGAAGGCGGGCCCTCTTCAGCGGTACGCGGCCACGATCCAGTCGCAGCGCGGTGACTACAACGGCAAGGTGCTCTCGATCCGCCAGGACGACCTGCGCACCCTCGCCGTCATCTACGACCAGTCGCCCTCGGTCCTGACCGAGCAGCTGATCAGCTGGGGCGTGCTGGACGCGGACGCCCGTCGCGCGGTCTCGCACGAGGAGGGCTAGCCGCTCCACGGCTGAGCAGAAACGTACCCTCGCAGTGGCCGGAACCCAGTGGTTCCGGCCACTGCCGCTTGTACGTGGACATGCCGGAGGGCCCACAGCGTGCGCTGTGGGCCCTCCGGCATGTCCACGCCCCCGAAGGGGCGCGGGGAACCGTACGACGAGCCACGGACGGGCTCAGCAGCCGCCTGCGGCCCACAGGCCACGTGCGGCCCGAGAGCCACATGCGGCCCGCGCTTCCCCGGCTCGCCCGGCGGAGCTACTCGCGCCGCAGGGACGGCTTGAGCTCCTTGAGCCGGCCGAGCAGGCCGTTGACGAACGAGGGCGACTCGTCCGTCGAGAACTCCTTCGCCAGCTGCACCATCTCGTCGAGGACGACCGCGTCCGGGGTCTCGTCGGCCCAGATCAGCTCGTAGGCGCCGAGACGCAGGATGTTGCGGTCGACGACCGGCATCCGGTCCAGCGTCCAGCCGACGGAGTACTGGGCGATCAGCTCGTCGATGCGCCGCGCGTATTGCGCGTAGCCCTCGACCAACTGCATCGTGTACTCGCTCACCGGTGGCTGCCGGGTGTCGGCCCGGGACAGCCGGATCCAGTCCGCGAGGACCGTCAGGACGTCGACTCCGCGCTGGTCGCCCTCGAAAAGGATCTGGAAGGCGCGCTTGCGGGCCGTGTTGCGAGCAGCCACGGTTAGCTGTTCACCCGGCCGAGGTAGTCGCTGGTGCGGGTGTCGACCTTGATCTTCTCACCGGTGGTGATGAACAGCGGCACCTGGATCTGGTGACCGGTCTCCAGGGTGGCGGGCTTGGTGCCACCGGTGGAGCGGTCGCCCTGGAGGCCCGGCTCGGTCTCCTGGACGACGAGCTCGACGGCGGCCGGCAGCTCCACGAAGAGCACCTCGCCCTCGTGCTGCGCCACGGTGGCGGTGAAGCCCTCGATCAGGAAGTTGGCGGCGTCGCCGACAGCCTTGCGGTCGACCATCAGCTGGTCGTAGGTCTCCATGTCCATGAAGACGAAGTACTCGCCGTCCATGTACGAGAACTGCATGTCGCGCTTGTCGACAGTGGCCGTCTCGACCTTGACGCCGGCGTTGAACGTCTTGTCGACGACCTTGCCGGAAAGCACGTTCTTCAGCTTGGTGCGCACGAAGGCCGGGCCCTTGCCGGGCTTGACGTGCTGGAACTCGACGACGGACCAGAGCTGGCCGCCTTCGAGCTTGAGCACCAGGCCGTTCTTGAGGTCGTTCGTGGAAGCCACGGTTGCGGAATCTCCTGGACTGACGTGGACGACCCCGGGGCACGCACCTGCCTACAGGGCGAGCAGCTCCTTGGTCGTGATGGTGAGTAGCTCGGGTCCGCCGTCCGCCTCGGGGCGCACGACGAGCGTGTCATCGATCCGGACACCGCCCCGGCCCGGGAGGTGGACCCCCGGTTCGACGGTGACCGGCACGCAAGCGTCCAGTTTACCCATGGCCGCGGGAGTCAACTGCGGGTCCTCTTCGATTTCGAGTCCGACACCGTGTCCGCTGAGCTCCTGGAGGCCCTCGGAGTACCCCGCCGAGTCCAGGATCTGACGTGCCGCGCGGTCCACTTCACGGTAGGCGGCGCCGGGGGTCAGGGCCTCGCGTCCGGCGCGCTGGGCTGCGAAGACGAGGTCGTACAGCTCGATCTGCCAGCCGGCGGGGGACGTGCCGATCACGAAGGTCCGGCCGATCTCACAGCGGTAGCCGCGGTAGCTCGCCCCCAGGCAGACGGAGAGGAAGTCGCCCTCCTCGACCCGTCGATCGGTGGGCCGGTGGCAGCGCCGGCCGGAATGCGGGCCGGTAGCGACGGAGGTGACGAACGCGGGACCGTCCGCACCGTGATCCACGAGGCGCCGCTCCAGTTCGAGGGCCAGGTGCCGCTCCGTGCGGCCCACCAGGATGGACTCCAGCAGCTCCCCCAGGGCCTGGTCGGCGATCTCCGCGCCGATCCGCAGGCAGGAGATCTCCTCCTCGTCCTTCACCACCCTCAGCTGCTCGACCGCGCCGCCCAGGTCGGCGAGGCGCAGCCGGGGCGCGACGGAGCGCAACTCGCGGTGGCGGGCCACCGTGAGGTGGTGTTCCTCCACCGCGAGGGAGTCTCCGCCCTCGCCCACCAGAAGATCGGCGGCTGCGACCGCCGGATCGCCCTCGGGGTGGCGCAAGTAGTGCACGCGCAGGGCCTCGTCCGGCCGGCCCTCGCTCGCGCGGTCGTCGAGCGGGCCCGCGCAGACGAGGAGATCCTCACGTCCGCCGAGCAGCAGGACGGCGCCGTTCGGGGCGGCGCCCGCGAGGTATCTCACGTTGGCGGGGCGGGAGATCAGCGCGGTGGCGCTGCCGGTCGCGTTGCAGCGTTCTCTCAGCCGGGTGCGGCGGGACGCGTAGACCTCTGACATGACACGAGCGTAGGAGGAGTGGCCGGAATGCGCCGGTTGGGAGGGCGTTCGGGGGAACGGCGCGAGGCGGGCCCGCCCGATCACCCAGATTGCGGTCCGGTCGCAACCGGACGCACCGGGGCCGGACGCACGGGGCGGAGTCGGCACGCAGGGCCGGACGCCCACACCGAGCGGAGTCGGCACACAGGGCCGGACGCCCGCAGGGAGGCGAGGCGGCGTACGGGGCCGGGCGTCCATGGAAACGGAGCCCCGCGGTGCCGGAGCCCTGCCGTCTACCGGCCGGAAGGCCGGTAAGTGGTGCTCTACCACTTCGGCGGACTGGCGATCGCCCTCGCCAGTACGTCGTCCAGCACCCTGGCGGTCGTCGGGACGTCCAGCTGGGAGTTGTCGATGATGGGCAGCCCGGAGCCGTACCAGCCGGCCATGCGGCCGTGGATGCGGGCCACCTCCTCGTCGCTGAGACGGCGGTTGCCGGAGCGCTCGGCGTTGCGCTCCAGCACGGCTTCCAGGCCCGGGAGGAGGACGACGGGCAGCAGGCCCGGGCCCACGTGTCGTTTCCAGCCACCCAGGCCCACGGCCGGGCGGTCGGGGAAGATCGCGTCGTCCAGGATGCACGAGATGCCGTTGGCCAGGAAGTTGCGCGCCGCGAAGCCGCAGGTGCGGCGGGCCAGGCGGTACTGGGCCTCGGAGTGGTCGTTCCATCCCGACTGCGGGTCGGCGAAGCCCGAGCGGACCCATTCGCGTACGTCGTCGAGGCTGACGTGGGCGGTGGGGACCCGGCGGTGGTCGGCCCAGAACTTGGCGACGCTGGTCTTGCCGGCGCCCGCCGGGCCGATCAGCAGTACCGCCAGCGTGGTGCCCGCCGGGTCGGGGGCGGTCGGGGCCGACGGTGCGCTGGGCATGGGGACGGGGCCGCCGGGCGGCAGCGGGACGTGTCCGGTGGTGTCGGCAGCCTGCGGGACCGGGACGTGGCTCGGGGCGGGAGCATGCGGCGGGGCCGGGGCGTGCTGCGGGGCGGGAGGGTGCGGCACGGGCGGGACCGGTGGCTGGGGCGCGGGCGGAACAGGGCCCGAGGGGGCGCCGAGGTACCCCGGCTGTTGCTGGGAAGCGCCGCCCGGCTGATGGGGCGGCGGCAGCGGAGAACCCACTGCGTGCTGCATCCGGTGCCACTCCGTCTCGTACAGGCGATGGGCGCTGGCTGTGGGGGCCGCGGACCCCCCTCTCTGCTACTGAACGGTACCGCCCCCGGCTGTCGTTTGGTGAACGGCCGGGGGCGGACCGAAGTGCCCGGTGCGCGCAGCGGATCGGGCGGGCGGCAGGCGGGCGGACCTGGTCGCCCGCCCGCGCTCCTACTCGCCCACCTCGCCGTACGCGGCCAGCAGGACGGCCGGGTCCGGGCCTTCGAGGACGTTCGGCTTGCCGAGGCCGTCCAGGACGATGAACCGCAGCAGGTCGCCGCGGGACTTCTTGTCGACCTTCATGTTCTCCAGCAGCTTGGGCCACTGGTCGTAGCGGTAGTGCAGCGGCAGCCCGACCGACTCCAGCACCGTGCGGTGGCGGTCGGCCGTGGCGTCGTCGAGTCGGCCCGCCAGGCGGCCCAGTTCGGCGGCGAAGTGCATGCCGACGGAGACGGCCGCGCCGTGCCGCCACTTGTAGCGCTCGTTCTTCTCGATGGCGTGCGCCAACGTGTGCCCGTAGTTGAGGATCTCCCGCAGACCGGACTCCTTCAGGTCGGACGACACCACGTCGGCCTTGACCCTGATGGAGCGTTCGATGAGCTCGGCGGTGTGCGGGCCCGCCGGGGTGCGGGCCGCCTCGGGGTCGGACTCGATCAGTTCGAGGATCGCCGGGTCGGCGATGAAGCCGGCCTTGATGATCTCGGCGAGCCCGGAGACGTAGTCGTTGACCGGCAGCGAGTCCAGCGCGGCCAGGTCGCACAGCACGCCGGCCGGCGGGTGGAAGGAGCCGACGAGGTTCTTGCCCTCGGCGGTGTTGATACCCGTCTTGCCGCCGACGGCCGCGTCGACCATGGCCAGCACGGTCGTCGGGACGGCGATCCAGCGCACCCCGCGCAGCCAGGTCGCGGCGACGAACCCGGCGAGGTCGGTGGTCGAGCCCCCGCCGACGCCGACGACGACGTCGGAGCGGGTGAACCCGGACTGGCCGAGCGCCTTCCAGCAGTAGGCGGCGACCTCGGCGGTCTTGGCCTCCTCCGCGTTCGGCACCTGGATGGCGACGGCCTCGTACCCCTGTTCGGCCAGGTCGGCGCGGAGCGCGTCCCCCGTCCCGGCGAGCGCCTCGGGATGGATCACGGCGACCCGCTTCACCCGGTCGCCGATCAGCCCGCCCAGCTCGCCCAGCAGCTGACGGCCGACCAGGACCTCGTACGGCTCCGAGCCCGCGCTGCCGCCGATCTGGATCCGCGTTACCGACTCGCTGCTCATGCTTCCTTCAACTCCAAAGCGTCCAAGGCCACTTGACTGACCTCTTCGGGCGTGCGGCCGTCCGTGGTCACGACCGCGGTGGCGACGCCCTCGTAGAGATGGCGACGGGCCTCCATCAGCTCGCGCCACTGCTTGCGGGGGTTGACGGCGAGCAGCGGACGGGCCGCGTTGAGGCCGGTGCGCTTGACGGCTTCCTCGACGTCCATGGCCAGGTAGACCACGCGCTGCCCGGCCAGCAGGTCGCGGGTGTCCGCGTCCAGGATCGAGCCGCCGCCGAGCGCCAGGACGCCGTCGTGCTCGGCGAGGGCGCGCCGTACGGCCACCTTCTCGATCGCGCGGAAGGTCTCCTCGCCCTCGTCGACGAAGATCTCCGCGATGCTGCGGTCCTGCTCGGCGACGATGTCGTCGTCGGTGTCCCGGTAGGCGACGCCGAGCCGCTCGGCGAGCAGCTGCCCGACGGTGGACTTGCCGACGCCCATCGGGCCCACGAGGACGACCCGCGGCCCGCTCATCGGATGTGGAGGTTGTCGAGGTACGACCGCACGTTGCGACGGGTCTCGGGGACGCTGTCGCCGCCGAACTTCTCCGCCACCGCGTCCGCGAGCACCAGGGCGACCATCGCCTCGGCGACGATCCCGGCGGCCGGGACCGCGCACACGTCCGAGCGCTGGTGGTGGGCCTGGGTCGCCTCGCCGGTGGCGACGTCCACGGTCTTCAGGGCCCGCGGCACGGTCGCGATCGGCTTCATCGCCGCACGCACGCGCAGCAGCTCGCCGGTGGTCAGGCCCCCCTCGGTGCCTCCGGAGCGGCCTGAGGCGCGCCTGATCCCGTCGCCGGTGGCGAGGATCTCGTCGTGCGCCTTCGAACCCGGCACGCGCGCGAGGTCGAAGCCGTCGCCGACCTCGACGCCCTTGATCGCCTGGATGCCCATCAGGGCGGCCGCCAGCCGGGCGTCCAGCCGACGGTCCCAGTGCACGTGCGAGCCGAGGCCCACCGGCACGTCGTGGGCGAGGACCTCGACGACGCCGCCGAGGGTGTCGCCGTCCTTGTGGGCCTGGTCGATCTCGGCCACCATCGCCTTGGAGGCGTCCGCGTCCAGGCAGCGCACCGGGTCCGCGTCCAGCTTCTCGACGTCGGCCGGGGTCGGGTACAGCCCGTAGGGCGCCTTGGCCGCGGCCAACTCGACCACGTGCGAGACGATCTCGATGCCGGCCGTCTCCTTGAGGTACGACCGGGCCACCGCGCCCAGCGCCACCCGGGCGGCCGTCTCCCGCGCGGAGGCGCGCTCCAGGATCGGCCGGGCCTCGTCGAAGCCGTACTTCTGCATCCCGGCGAGATCGGCGTGGCCGGGGCGCGGGCGGGTGAGCGGGGCGTTGCGGGCCAGACCGGCGAGAATCTCGGGATCGACCGGGTCGGCGGCCATCACCTGCTCCCACTTGGGCCACTCCGTGTTGCCCACCATCACGGCCACCGGAGAACCCATGGTCAGGCCGTGCCGGACACCGCCGAGGAAGGTGACCTCGTCACGCTCGAACTTCATCCGCGCGCCACGCCCATAACCGAGCCGCCGCCGCGCGAGGTGGTCCGCGACCATCTCCGTGGTGATCGGCACGCCGGCGGGAAGGCCCTCCAGCGTCGCGACAAGTGCGGGACCGTGGGACTCCCCCGCGGTCAGCCAACGCAGCCTGCTCAACGATGCTCCTCAGTGCTCGCGCCCTGGTACTGCTCTGCGCACGCGCGTCCTTCGCGTACGGCGTCGGCGTGACCGGGTGCGCGGCCCTGGCCCGCCACCTACGATCCTCCCACGTCCCGGCCCCCGAACCGGTCGCCGGTCCAGCAAGCGGACGGGCAGCGGCCGGGGACGGGCCGCTTACGGGTGGTGCGGGGCCGTGCGGGCGGCGAGGGCGTGCTCGCCCGCCGTGCGCATGGCTTCCACCGGCGCCGGGGCGCGGCCGGTCATCTGCTCCACCTGGAGGACCGCCTGGTGCACGAGCAGGTCGAGGCCGCTGACCACGGCGCCGCCGAACATCGACCAGCGGGCGGCCAACTCGGTGGGCCAGGGGTCGTAGAGCACGTCGAAGAGGGTGGCGGGCCGCTCCGGCACCGAGAGGGCGAGGGCGTCCGTGGCGCCGGCCGGGGTGGTGGCGACGACCAGCGGGAAGCGCAGCGCGTCGGCGGCGTCCGCCCAGTCGGCGATCCGGACCTCCGTGTCGAGCCGCTCGCCCCACCGCCGCATCTCGGCGGCGCGGGCCGCTCCGCGCACGTACGCGACGATCTCGCCGGTGCAGACCCTGGCCAGGGCGGCCAGGGCGGAGGACGCGGTGGCGCCGGCGCCGAGGATCGCGGCCGAGTCGACCTGTTCGACGCCGCGCTCGCGCAGGGCCGCGACCATGCCGGGGATGTCGGTGTTGTCGCCGAGCCGGCGGCCGTCCTCGGTGAGGACGAGGGTGTTGACCGCCTCCACGGAGGCGGCCGTCTCGCTCACCTCGTCGAGCAGCGGGATGACCGCCCGCTTCAGCGGCATCGTCAGCGACAGGCCGGCCCACTCGGCGCCGAGCCCGTCGAGGAAGGCGGGCAGCGCCTCCTCGTCGACGTCGAAGCGGTCGTACGTCCAGCCGACGAGTTCCAGCGCCTCGTACGCGGCGCGGTGCAGCACCGGGGAGAGGGAGTGGGCGATGGGGCTGCCGAGTACGGCGGCCCGGCGGGCGTCAGTTGCCCGTGCTGGCATCGAACTTTTCCTTGAGTCGCTTGAATTCCGCGTAGGTCTTGGCGAATTCGGTGTTGCTCTCGCCGTCGGTCGCCACGAAGTAGATCCAGCCGTCGGCGGTCGGATTCATCGTGGCCTTCAGCGCGTCCTCGCCGGGATTCCCGATCGGGCCGGGCGGCAGGCCCCTGTTGGTGTAGGTGTTGTACGGGTCCTTGTTGCTGTTGATCTCGGACTCGCTGATGTGGATCTTGCTTTCGCCCTTCAGGTAGTTGAAGGTCGAGTCGAACTGGAGCAGTTGGTTGGTCTGGTCGTTCGTCGGCTTGAGCCGGTTGTAGACGACCTCGGCCATCTTGCGGTAGTCGTCGTGCGTCTTGCCCTCGGCCTGGACCAGGCTGGCGACCGTGATGACCTGAAGCGGGTTCTCGAGCTTGAGCGCCTTGGCCTTGGCCACGAAGTCGTACTCGCCGTACACCTCGTTGGCGTGGGCGACCATCGACTTCAGGACCGCCTCCGGCTTCATGCCCTTGGCCGCGCCGTACGTGCCCGGGAAGAGGAAGCCCTCCAGCGGGTCCTTGATCTCGTCGTTGTCGTTCGCCCATTTGGGCAGTCCGAGCGTCGCGTACTGCTTCTCCGCCACCTGCCTGGTGGTGCCGGCGGTCAGCCCGAGTTTGGTGTCGATGACCTTGTAGACGGCCACGTTCCGCTGCCCCGGAGTGACCATCACGTTGGCCTGGCTCTTGGGGTCGAGCATCATCGCCACGGCGCTCTTCGCGGACATCTCCTTCTTCAGGATGTACGCGCCCGCCTGAATACCGTCGGCTTCGGGATTGTTCGTGAACGCCGAGACGAACGCGTCGACGCTCTTGACGACGCCGGCGTCCTTCAGAAGTCGGCCGATGGCGGCGCCGCCGGAGCCCTTGGGCACCTCCACGCTCACGTTCTGGCCGGTGCCCGCGCCCGCGTAGTCCGGAGCCGAGCCGTAACGATTCTTGTAGTAGTCGTAGCCGAAGTAGCCGACGCCTGCGATGCCGCCGCCGAACACCAGCACGACCACCAGGCAGGCGCAGCCGTTGCGGCCCTTCTTCTTGTTCTTGTTCTTGGTGCCCTTGCCGCCCCGGCCCCGCCGGTTTCCGCGGCCCTCCGGCTCGTCGTCCTCCTCGTCGTCCGCGGCCCCGCCGCCGGCGAAGAAGGCGTGCTCCCCCTGGTCGGGTCCGGGATCCCAGTCGGGATTCCGCTCGGACTGCGGGTCGGGTTCCTCCACCGGCTCCTGCACCGGGTCCGGTCCGGGCTCGGCGCGCCGCCGGGCGGGCGGCTCCGGCGGCGGATACGCGTCGGGAGTGCCGTAGAAGTCCGGCTGCTCGGCGCCGTAGGCCGCGGCCTGCTGGCCGTAGGGGTCGCCGGGGTCGGCCGCGTACGGAACGTGGGCATGCGAGCCCGTGCCGTCCCAGCCGCCCTCCTGGTATCCCTCGTACCCCTGCTGATAGGACTGCGGGTCCTGCGGGTCCTGGTGGGCGTACTGCTGCTGGTCGTAACCCTGGTACTGCGGGTCGTACTGCTGGCCGCCGTACTGCTGCTGCTCGTACTGCTGCTGGTCGTACTGCTGCGCCTGTCCCTGACCCCAGTCGCCGTACTCCGACCCCTGCGACTGCTGCGACTGCTGCTGCGGGTAGGGGTGGTGCTGTGGCCGGCCACCGTAGGCAGGCTGCTGGCCCGTGGGGGCCTGCTGCCCTTCCCATCCGCCGTCCCCGTACAACGGGTCCTCCGGATGCCACGGTTCGGAGCCAGGGCCCCGGCCATACTCAGTCATCGATCCCCTAGAGCCGCGAGGCGGCGATCACGCGGCTTTGTCAGGCCCGTCACCGTTTCCGTCTCTCTCTGTGCGGCCGCTGTTCGAACACCGCCGCATCGCGCGGAACGTTACCGTATCGCGATCAGATGACCACTTCGACGCCCTCGCCCGGTGCTTTGCCTGACACCCGTTCGGATTCCAGCGCCTGTTGGAGGATGATCACGGCGGCCGCCTGGTCGATCACCGAGCGGCCCTTCTTGGACTTCACGCCTGAGGCGCGCAGTCCTTGACCGGCCGTCACGGTCGTCATCCGCTCGTCCACCAGACGTACGGATACGGGAGCGATTTTGTTCGCCAGCTCCTGGGCGAAGCCTCGCACCTTCACCGCGGCGGGCCCCTCGCCCCCGTTGAGGGAGCGAGGCAGGCCGACGACGACCTCGATCGGTTCGTACTCCTCGACCAGCTGTCCGAGCCGGCGGTGAGCCGCGGGGACGTCCCGGCCCGGAACCGTCTCCACCGGAGTGGCGAGGATCCCGTCGGGGTCGCACGAGGCGACCCCGATCCGGGCGTCCCCGACGTCGATCGCGAGTCGACGGCCCTTCCTCATCGGCTCGCTCACTTGGCCGTTTCCGCCACGAGCCGCTCGACGGCGTCGACGGCCTCACCGACGGCGGCCGGGTTCTGGCCGCCGCCCTGGGCCACGTCCGGCTTGCCGCCACCGCCGCCGCCGAGGGTCTTGGCGGCCGTACGAACCAGGTCACCGGCCTTCAGGCCGCGCTCACGGGCCGCCTCGTTGGTGGCGATGACCGTCAGCGGCTTGCCGTTGTTCACCGTGAACAGGGCGACCACGGCGGCCCGGCCGCCCTGGATGCGGCCGCGCACGTCGAGGACGAGCCTGCGCAGGTCGTCGGGGGTGGTGCCGTCCGGGACCTGCCCGGTGACCAGGGCCACACCGCGGACGTCCTTGGCGGACCCCGCAAGTCCGGCGGCGGCCTGGAGGACCTTCTCCGCGCGGAACTTCTCGATCTCCTTCTCGGCGTCCTTCAGCTTGCCGAGCATGGCGGAGACCTTCTCCGGGAGCTCCTCCGGACGGCCCTTGATCAGCTCCTGGAGCTGGGCGACGACCGTGTGCTCACGGGCCAGGAAGTTGTAGGCGTCGACGCCGACAAGGGCCTCGATCCGGCGGACACCCGAGCCGATCGACGACTCGCCGAGCAGCTTCACGAGCCCCAGCTGGGCGGTGTTGTGCACGTGCGTGCCACCGCACAGCTCCTTGGAGAAGTCCCCGATGGTCACCACCCGGACGCGCTCGCCGTACTTCTCGCCGAACTCGGCGATGGCGCCCTGCTTCTTGGCCTCGTCGATGCCCATGACCTCGGCCTGGACGTCCAGGTCGCGGGCGAGCACCTCGTTGATCTTCTGCTCGACGTCGGTCATCACGGCCGTCGGGACGGCGGCCGGGGAGCCGAAGTCGAAACGGAAGCGGCCGGGCTGGTTCTCCGAACCGGCCTGGGCGGCCGTCGGGCCGAGGGCGTCGCGCAGCGCCTGGTGGGTGAGGTGGGTGGCCGAGTGGGCGCGGGCGATGGCCGTGCGGCGGCGCTGGTCGATCGAGGCATGGGCCTTGGCGCCGACCGTGACCTCGCCGACCTGGACGACGCCCTTGTGGACGTACACGCCGGGAACCGGCTTCTGGGTGTCACGGATCTCGATGACGGCGCCGGTGTCCACCCTGATACGGCCGGTGTCGCCGATCTGGCCGCCGCCCTCGGCGTAGAACGGAGTGCGGTCGAGGACGATCTCCACCTCGTCGCCCTCGGTGGCGGCCGGCGAGGAGGCGCCGTTCACGAGGATGCCGACGATCGTGGACTCGCCCTCGGTGTCGGTGTAGCCGATGAAGTCGGTCGCTCCGGCCTGGTCGGCGATCTCGCGATAGGCGCCCACGCCGGCGTGACCGGTCTTCTTGGACTGGGCGTCGGCCTTGGCCCGTTCCCGCTGCTCCTTCATCAGGCGGCGGAAGCCGTCCTCGTCCACGGACAGCCCCTGTTCGGCGGCCATCTCGAGGGTGAGGTCGATCGGGAAGCCCCAGGTGTCGTGGAGGAGGAAGGCCTTGTCGCCGGCGAGGACGCGGCCACCGGAGGCCTTGGTCTCGGTGACGGCGGTGTCGAGGATGTTGGTGCCGGCCTTCAGCGTCTTGAGGAAGGCGTTCTCCTCGGCGACGGCGACCTTCTCGATGCGCTCGCGGTCGGTGACGAGCTCGGGGTACTGCTGACCCATCATCGCGATCACGGTGTCGACGAGGTCCTTGACGACCGGGCCGGTGGCGCCGAGCAGCCGCATGTTGCGGACGGCGCGGCGCATGATGCGACGCAGCACGTAACCACGGCCCTCGTTGCCGGGGGTGACGCCGTCGCCGATGAGCATCACGGAGGTGCGCATGTGGTCGGTGACCACGCGCAGCGAGACGTCCGAGTCGTGGGCTCGGCCGTACTCGATGCCGGTCAGCTCGGTGGCCTTCTTGATGACGGCCATGGAGGTGTCGATCTCGTACATGTTCTGCACGCCCTGCAGAATCATGGCGAGGCGCTCCAGGCCGAGGCCCGTGTCGATGTTCTTGCTCGGCAGTTCGCCCAGGATCTCGAAGTTGTCCTTGCCGATGCCCTGGCCGCGCTCGTACTGCATGAAGACCAGGTTCCAGATCTCCACGTACCGCTCGTCGTTGACGGCGGGGCCGCCCTCGACGCCGAACTCGGGGCCGCGGTCGTAGTTGATCTCGGAACAGGGGCCGCAGGGTCCGGGGACGCCCATGGACCAGTAGTTGTCCTTCATGCCGAGGCGCTGGATGCGCTCCTTGGGCACGCCGACGACGTCGTGCCAGATGCGCTCGGCCTCGTCGTCGTCCTTGTAGACGGTGATCCAGAGCTTCTCCGGCTCCAGGCCGTAACCACCCTTGTCCTGGGGCGTGGTGAGCAGCTCCCAGGCGTACTTGATGGCGCCTTCCTTGAAGTAGTCGCCGAAGGAGAAGTTGCCGCACATCTGGAAGAAGGTGCCGTGGCGGGTGGTCTTGCCGACCTCTTCGATGTCGGGCGTCCGCACGCACTTCTGCACGCTGGTGGCGCGCGACCACGGGGGCTTGACCTCGCCGAGGAAATACGGCTTGAAGGGGACCATGCCGGCGGGGACCAGGAGCAGAGTCGGGTCGTCCGCGATGAGCGACGCCGAAGGCACGACGGTGTGCCCGCGCTCCTCGTAGAAGCTCAGCCAGCGGCGGCGGATCTCGGCCGACTCCATCAGTGGTCCTCATTCCGGTTGTGCGAGTGCGTCGTGGTGTCGATGCGCTCGGGGTACTGGGGGGTGCTGCGGTTGTTCTCGATGGCGGGATACCGCCTGGGCGCGGGGAGTTCGGGGTTCTCGTGGAGTCCCAGCGCCTCCCCCAGTTCGGCCTCCCGCTGGGCCATGTTGTCGCGGACGTCGAGCGCGAAACCCACCGCGCGGTCCTTGAGGCGCGCTCCCGTCTCGAGCGCCTTGTTGGCCGCGGTCGCGGCCAGGCTCTCGGGGGTCAGCTGCCTCAGCTTGCGGTTGACCTTGGTGGTGGCCCAGACACCGGCGGCAACGCCCGTGCTGAACCAGAAGGTACGGCGGAACATCGCTGGTCTCAGTCCCTCTTTCCACGGGGTTTGCGCTTCTCCCGCCGGGAGACCGTACGGCCCACGATCACGGTCCTGCGGGGTTCCCGGGCGGGCACGTCGTCCTTGCGGCCGACCAGGGCCCGGCGTACGCCGTAGCCGAAGGCGGCGACCTTCACCAGAGGGCCGCCGAAGGTGGAGGCGACCGTGGTGGACAGTGCCGAGGCGTTCGACGTGACTTCCTGGACGTCGGTGGCGATCGCGTCGACCCGGTCGATCTGGGTCTGCGCGGAGCGCACCGCCGCGGAGGCGTCGGCCAGCAGCGGGACGGCCTGTTCGGTCACGTCCGCGACCAGTCGGGTGGTCGCCTTGAGCGTCTGGGCCAGCCTCGCCAGTGCGACGGCGAGGAAGGAGACCAGGATCGCCCAGAACACGGCCACCAGGATGCCGGCCACCTCTCCACCGGACACTGCGTGCACCCGCTCCCTGTCTGACGAACACCTCTGTCTGAAGGCGAGCCTATCGCGCCGGCACCGGCGGTCCGTACCGGATTAGGGGTGTGCGAAGGCCCGCCGTCCCGCCCGCCCGGAAGGGCAGGGGGACGACGGGCCTTGCGCGGAGTCCTGGGACGCCGCGGACCGATCCGGGGAAGGATCAGCGGGCGTAGTACTCGACGACGAGCTGCTCGTCGCAGATGACCGGGATCTCCTTGCGGTTCGGCTCGCGGTCCAGGCGGAACGCCAGGGCGCCGAGGTTCACCTGGAGGTAGCGCGGGGTCTCGCCGTCGGGGGCGAAGCCACCGGCGCGGGAGACCTCGAACAGCGTCTTGCTGCGGCTGCGCTCGCGGACCATGACGACGTCGTCCGGCTTGACGCGGAAGGACGGCTTGTCGACCTTCTGGCCGTTGACCTCGATGTGGCCGTGGACGACCATCTGGCGGGCCTGGTAGATCGTGCGGGCGATGCCCGAACGCAGGACCAGCGCGTCGAGACGGCGCTCGAGCTCGATGATCAGGGCCTCACCGGTCTTGCCCTGGACCTTGGAGGCACGCTCGTAGGCGCGGACGAGCTGGCGCTCGGACACGTCGTACTGCGCGCGCAGACGCTGCTTCTCGAGCAGACGGACCTTGTAGTCCGAGTTCTGCTTGCGGCCGCGGCCGTGCTCGCCCGGCGGGTAGGGGCGGGCCTCGAAGTACTTGACGGCCTTCGGGGTCAGCGCGATGCCGAGGGCACGCGACTTCTTGACCTTGGGACGGGGCTGGTTCGCCACGTGTGTCTCTTTCCTGGTTTCCGGCTTGTCAGGGTTAAGGGAGGTCGCATCCGCAGCCGGGGAAACCCGCCGGGTCCGCGTGGAACCTGCCGGGCAGCCGCTCCCCTGATCTGGGCACATACGTGCAGCACGCGAGTTGCCCATCGACCGTTCCCGGAGTTCCGGGTGGTGATGGGCTGCCCGCGACACCTATCGACGGTGCGCGACGCTCCTGGAGCGGGTCCGAGGACCGGTGCTCCGGCCGACTGTCCCGTTCTGACTGCACGGGACGCGGCACTTCGGGCGAGTCTACAGGGTGCTCAGGACCCGTCGCGACCGAGTCGCTGCCTGGTCCACTCCACCGCGTCCGCGTAGCGGGCCTCGGCGCCGTGCCGGGTGGGCTCGTAGTAGGCGCGGTCCTTGATGGCGTCGGGGGCGTACTGCTGGGCGGCGATGCCCTCGGGCAGGTCGTGCGGGTACACGTATCCCTGGGCGTGCCCCAGCTTGGCGGCGCCCTTGTAGTGCCCGTCGCGCAGATGCGGCGGCACGGGCCCGGCCAGCCCCTTGCGTACGTCGTCCAGAGCGGCGCCGATCGCCGTCGTCGCGGCGTTGGACTTGGGCGCGAGGGCGAGGGCGATGGTCACGTGGCTGAGGGTGAGGGCGGCCTCGGGGAAGCCGATCATGGCGACGGCCTGGGCGGCGGCGACGGCGATCGGCAGGGCGTTGGGATCCGCGAGGCCGATGTCCTCGCTGGCGGAGATCATCAGGCGGCGGGCGATGAAGCGCGGATCCTCACCCGCCTCGATCATGCGGGCCAGGTAGTGCAGGGCGGCGTCGACGTCCGAACCCCGGATGGACTTGATCAGGGCGCTCGCGACGTCGTAGTGCTGGTCGCCGTCCCGGTCGTACTTCACCGCCGCGCGGTCGACCGTCTGCTCCAGGGTCTGCAAGCTGATCGCGGACTGGTCCTGGTCGAGGGCGGCTCCGGCGGCGGCCTCCAGGGCGGTGAGGGCGCGCCGGGCGTCGCCGCCGGCGATGCGCAGGAGGTGGGCCTCGGTGTCCTCGGGGAGGGTGACGGCGCCCTTGAGGCCGCGTTCGTCGGCCACGGCACGCCTGACCAGGGCGCGCAGGTCCTCGTCCGTGAGGGGCTCGAGGGTGAGCAGGAGGGAGCGGGAGAGCAGCGGCGAGATGACCGAGAAGTAGGGGTTCTCGGTGGTCGCCGCGATCAGCGTCACCCAGCGGTTCTCGACGGCCGGCAGGAGGGAATCCTGCTGGGCCTTGCTGAAGCGGTGGATCTCGTCGAGGAAGAGGACGGTCTCCTTGCCGTAGCCGCCGATGGCGCGGCGGGCGCCGTCGATGACCGCGCGGACCTCCTTGACGCCCGCGGTGATGGCGGAGAGTTCGACGAACCGCTTGTTGGTGGCCTTGGAGACGACGTAGGCCAGGGTCGTCTTCCCGGTGCCGGGCGGACCCCAGAGGATCACCGAGGAGGGCCCGGCCGGGCCCGTGGCGCCCTCGCCGACCAGGCGGCGCAGGGGTGAGCCGGGCTTCAGCAGGTGCTGCTGGCCCACCACCTCGTCGAGGGTGCGCGGACGCATCCGGACCGCCAGGGGGCTCCCGGCGGGGTCCTTCTCCTGGCGTTCTTCGGCTGCGGCGGTGAACAGGTCGGGCTCCACACATCGGAGCCTACGTCAGGGGTCCGACACTGCTGTCCGGCGCCCGTCCGATGCCGGTCCGTCAGCGGGCTCAGGCCCAGAGGTTGGCGCCCCAGCGCGTCAGGACCAGCATGGCGATGATGCCGACGTGGGTGACCGGCAGGACCCAGGTGAACTCGGCGAGGAACCGCTTCAGCCAGCCCGGCGCGGGCAGGAGGTCGTTGCGCACGTTGAACGAGGTGACGTACCAGAACATGGTGATCGTCGCGACCCAGGCCAGGGAGCACCACAGGCACAGGGCGTTGATCTCGTACAGCGACTGGTACTGGAGCCAGGTGCAGAAGGCCACGCCGAAGAGCGTGCCGAAGTTGAAGGTCAGCCAGTACCAGCGCGGGAAGCGGGCGCGGGTCAGCAGGCTCATGCCGACGCAGATCACGATGCCGTAGGCGACCAGGCCGAGCATGGGGTTGGGAAAGCCGAAGGCGGACGCCTGCTTGCTCTCCATGATGCTGCCGCAGGAGATGATCGGGTTGATGCTGCACCCGGGCGTGAAGGTCGTGCCCGCGACCTTGGCCTCGAGGATCTTGAACTTGTCGATCGTGATGACCCACGCGGCGAGCAGACCGGCCGCACCGGTGATCAGCAGCAGGATCGCGAACGCGCGGCTGCCGCCCACGGTCCGTGGCTCGCTCGCGGCGACGCGCTCGGGCTCGGACTCCGTGGAGACGTCTTGCACTGTCGTCTTGCTCATCACGCCGATCCGTCGCTTGAGAGTTGGACCATCTTCGGGCAGGGGCCATTCTGCCGCACCCGACCGGGTGCGCACCGTTCGGTGGACATAAGGAAGTACGTACGGCCGCCCCCGGGCGTTCGGTTCCGGCCAGGACCCGGCAGCACACCGGGCCGGCGGCACACGCGCGTGACCCTGGACCCGTTCCTTCTCCCGGGAGGAGGAACGGGCGGGCGCCGGGTTGACCCCTCGGTGCGCGACGAAGGGGCCGGGTCGCCCCGACCCGGCCCCTTCCCCTGCGCGGCGCGCCCGTCAGCCCAGCCTGGACTCCAGTTCCGCCACGATCTCGTTGACGCCGATCGCCGTCTGCTCGCCGGACTCCATGTCCTTCAGCTGGACGACGCCCTCGGCGAGGTCGCGTTCACCGGCGACGACCGTGTACCGGGCCCCGCTGCGGTTGGCGTTCTTCATGGCGCCCTTGAGCCCCTTGGCGCCGTAGGAGAAGTCGGCCGCGACGCCGAGCTTGCGCAGCTCGGTGACCTTCGCGAAGAGGATCCGGCGGGCCTCCTCACCGAGCGGGACGGCGAACACGGAGGTCGCGGCGGGCAGCTCCAGCTCCACGCCCTCCGCCTCCAGCGCCAGCACCGTACGGTCGACGCCCAGCGCCCAGCCCACCGACGGCAGCACGGGACCACCGATCATCTCGGAGAGACCGTCGTAGCGGCCGCCACCGCCCACCGCCGACTGGGATCCCAGCCCGTCGTGGACGAACTCGAAGGTCGTGCGGGTGTAGTAGTCGAGGCCGCGGACCAGCTTCGGGTCGTCCTCGAATACCACGCCGGCCGCCGTGATCAGCTCGCGGACCTCCTCGTGGTACGCCTTGCAGGCGTCGCAGAGGTAGTCGCGCAGCAGCGGCGCGTCCCCGAGCTGCTTCTGGACCGACTCGCGCTTGTCGTCCAGGACCCGCAGCGGGTTGATGTCGGCGCGGCGCAGGGTGTCCTCGTCGAGGTCCAGGCTCCGCAGGAAGGTCTGGAGCGCCTCCCGGTACACCGGGCGGCACTCCTTGTCGCCGAGGCTGTTGAGAAGGATGCGGAAGTCGCGCAGGCCCAGCGACCGGTACGACTGGTCGGCCAGGATGATCAGCTCGGCGTCGAGCGCCGGGTCCTCCGCGCCGATCGCCTCGGCGCCCACCTGGGAGAAGTGCCTGTAGCGGCCCTTCTGGGGACGCTCGTAGCGGTAGTACGAGCCGGAGTACCAGAGCTTGACCGGCAGGTTGCCCAGCTTGTGCAGGTTGGCCTCGAGCGCGGCGCGCAGCACGGACGCCGTGCCCTCGGGGCGCAGCGCGAGCCGGTCGCCGCCCTTGGTCTCGAAGGCGTACATCTCCTTCGTCACGATGTCGGTCGACTCACCGACACCGCGTGCGAAGAGTTCCACGCTCTCGAAGCCGGGTGTCTCGATGTAGCCGTAGCCGGAGTTGCGCAGCGGCGCGGCGATGGCCTCGCGGACGGCGAGGTACTTCGCGCTGTCCGGCGGAATCAGGTCGTAGGTGCCCTTGGGGGCCTGGAAGGTGCTCACGGAAGGTCTCTCGTCACATTCCTCGTCGGGGAGGGGTGTGCGAACCCGCTCCCTGGCCGTCGGCCGCCACCTGCCGCAGATACGGGTTGGTGGCGCGCTCCTGGCCGATGGTCGTCTGGGGGCCGTGGCCGGACAGCACCACGGTCGAGTCCTCGAGGGGCAGGCACACGCGGGCCAGCGATTCGAGCATCTCGGCCATGTCGCCGCCGGGCAGGTCGGTGCGTCCGATGGAGCCGGCGAACAGCAGATCCCCGGAGAAGAAGACCGACGGGACGTCGGACTTCTGGGGCATCCGGAAGGTCACCGACCCCTTGGTATGGCCCGGCGCGTGCGCGACGGAGAACTCCAGACCCGCCAGGTCGAGAGCGGCGCCGTCGGTCAGCTCACGGACGTCGTCCGGCTCCCCCACCGTCAGCTCGCCCATCAGCTGCATCCCGATGGACCGGCCGAGCGCCTTCTCCGGGTCGCTCATCATGTAGCGGTCCGCGGGGTGGATCCATGCCGGTACGCCGTGCGCTCCGCACACCGGGACGACCGAGGCCACGTGGTCGAGGTGGCCGTGGGTGAGGACGACGGCGACGGGCTTGAGCCGATGCTTCCTGATCGCTTCCTCGACTCCGGGGGCCGCCTGGTGGCCCGGGTCGATGATCACGCACTCCTCACCGGCGGCGGGGGCGACGAGATAACAGTTCGTCCCCCAGGCCCCGGCGGGGAACCCGGCAATGAGCACGATCGTCCTTCGTTTGTGTCGATACGCGTGGGCTTCTGGGCGGCTGCGCCAGTGGTCAGAGCCTACCGGCGCTGCCGATTCCTCAGCGAACCCATATACGGTACGGGGCACACGCAGGCGGTCGGCTCACAAGACGCACGCGTCCCAGTCGACGTACGAGACGCACGAGGAGAGAACCCGGTGGTCACCCAGGAACAGCGGAAGCGTCAGCTCGCCCGGGAGAAGTTCTTGCGCCAGCAGCAGCGGCGCACCTCCGCGCGGCGCAAGGCGCGCGTGCGCAACTCGGTGATCGCGTCGGTGCTCGGCGTGATCATCATCGGAAGTGTGGCGCTGTACACGACGGGCGTCCTGAAGAACGACGACAAGGCCAACGCGAGCTCGGAGACGACGCCGTCCCCGACGCCCAGCGCCGCCAAGGACCCGTGCGAGAAGCCGGCCACGGGCTCGGTCAAGACGCAGACCTGGAAGAAGGAGCCGGCGGTCACGATCGACACGTCGGCGAAGTACACGATGACGCTCGCGACGACCTGCGGCGACATCGGCATAGCGCTGAAGGCGAAGGCCGCGCCCCACACGGTGAACTCGTTCGACTTCCTCGCCGGCAAGGGCTACTTCGACCACACCAAGTGCCACCGCCTCACCACCAACGGCATCTACGTGCTCCAGTGCGGCGACCCGACGGGCAGCGGCAGTGGCGGCCCCGGCTACACGATCCCGGACGAGAACCTGAAGGACGCGAGCCTCAAGAAGAACACCTACCCGGCGGGCACGATCGCGATGGCCAACACCGGTCAGGCGCACACCGGCGGAAGCCAGTTCTTCCTCGTCTACCAGGACAGCCAGCTGCCGCCCAGCTACACGCCCTTCGGAACGGTGTCGGCCGACGGCATGAAGGTCCTGAAGAAGATCGCCGCCGCGGGTGAGAACACGGGAGCCGGTGACGGCGCCCCGAACGCGACGGTCGTGATCAACAAGGCGACGGTCTCGAAGTCCTGACGGCGTTCCGGCGACCAAAGGCCGGTCAACTGCGCAATTTCGGTCGCGCTGGATGCGGACAGCCGGCCCGCCGGTCGCCTATGTTGGCCGTGACGAAACTGTGGACGATGCCCAGGGGCGCTGAAGCCCCTCGGAGGCATCATGTGGAGGAGGCGCTGTGAGCAGCGACCCGTGGGGCCGCGTCGACGAGACGGGGACCGTGTACGTGCGTACGGCCGACGGCGAGCAGGTGGTCGGTTCCTGGCAGGCAGGCTCCCCCGAGGAGGCGCTGGCCTATTTCGAGCGCAAGTACGAGGGCCTGGTTGTCGAGATCGGCCTCCTCGAGAAGCGGGTGAAGACCACCGATCTGTCGACCAAGGACGCCCAGGTCGCCATCGACCACATCCGCGAACAGGTCGACGCGCATCACGCGGTCGGTGATCTCCAGGCCCTGCGGAACCGGCTGGACAAGCTGGTGGCGACCGTCGAGTCGCGGCGCGAGGAGCGCAAGCAGCAGCGGGCCAAGCAGTCCGACGAGGCCCGCAAGGCCAAGGAGGACCTGGTCACCGAGGCGGAGCAGCTGGCTCAGTCCGACCAGTGGCGGGCCGCCGGTGAACGGCTGCGCTCGCTGGTGGACACCTGGAAGGGTCTGCCGCGCCTCGACCGCAAGTCGGACGACGAGCTGTGGCACCGGTTCTCGCACGCGCGCTCGGCGTTCTCCAAGCGCCGCAAGGCGCACTTCGCGCAGCTGGACGCCCAGCGCGAGGAGGCCCGCCGTACCAAGGAGCGGCTGGTCTCCGAGGCCGAGGCGCTGTCCGCCTCGTCGGACTGGGGTCCGACGGCGGCCCGCTACCGCGAGCTGATGGCGGAGTGGAAGGCCGCGGGCCGCGCCCAGCGCGAGCACGAGGACGACCTGTGGAACCGCTTCCGCGGCGCCCAGGACGTCTTCTTCGCCGCCCGCAGCTCGGTGTTCGCCGAGCGGGACGCGGAGCAGACGGAGAACCTGAAGCTCAAGGAGGAGCTGGCCGAGGAGGCCGAGAAGCTCCTGCCGATCGGCGACCTGAAGGCGGCGCGTGCCGCGTTCCGCTCGATCAACGAGCGCTGGGAGGCCATCGGCCACGTTCCGCGGGACGCCCGGCCGAAGGTCGAGGGCCGGATGCACGCCGTGGAGCGGGCGATGCAGGAGTCCGAGGAGACCGAGTGGCGCCGGACGAACCCCGAGGCACGCGCGCGTGCCGCGGGTCTGACCGGCCAGCTCCAGGCCGCCGTGGACAAGCTGCGGTCGCAGATCGACCAGGCCCGCGCCCAGGGCAACTCCGCGAAGGCCGACAAGCTGGAGCGGGAGCTGGAGGGCCGTCAGGCGCTGCTCGACCAGGCCCTGAAGGGCCTTCAGGAGTTCGGCGGCTGATCCCGGCCGACCCCGTTGCACACCAGAGGCCCCCGTACATCGCGTACGGGGGCCTCTGCGGTGCTCGGCTACGGCCTGCGCGTCGATGTCACCCGGTACACGTCGTAGACGCCCTCCACCCCGCGTACGGCCTTCAGTACGTGCCCCAGGTGCTTGGGGTCGCCCATCTCGAAGGTGAAGCGCGAGGTGGCGACCCGGTCGCGGGAGGTCTGGACGGCCGCGGACAGGATGTTGACGTGCTGGTCGGACAGCACCCGTGTGACGTCGGAGAGAAGGCGGGAGCGGTCCAGTGCCTCGACCTGGATGGCGACCAGGAAGACCGAGGACTGGGTGGGCGCCCACTCGACCTCGAGGATGCGCTCCGGCTCCCTGGACAGCGACTCCACGTTGACGCAGTCGCTGCGGTGAACCGATACGCCGCTGCCCCGCGTCACGAACCCTATGATCGGGTCGCCGGGTACGGGCGTACAGCACCGGGCCAGCTTGACCCACACGTCGTCGACGCCCTTGACCACGACACCGGGGTCCTGGTTGCTGCGGCGCTTGCGGCCCCGGGTGCGGGACGGCGGAACCGCTTCGTCCATCTCCTCGGTGGCCGCCTCCTCGCCGCCGAGCGCCTGCACCAGCTTCTGCACGACGTTCTGCGCGGCCACATGGCCCTCGCCGATCGCCGCGTACAGCGAGGAGATGTCCGGGTAGCGCATCTCGTGGGCGAGCGTGACGAGCGAGTCGCCGGTGAGGATGCGCTGGATCGGCAGGTTCTGCTTGCGCATCGCACGCGCGATGGCGTCCTTGCCCTGCTCGATGGCCTCGTCGCGGCGCTCCTTGGAGAACCAGGCCCGGATCTTGTTGCGGGCGCGCGGCGACTTGACGAAGTTCAGCCAGTCGCGGGAGGGCCCGGCGCCGGCCGCCTTGGAGGTGAAGACCTCCACCAGATCGCCGTTGTCCAGGGTCGATTCCAGCGGGACGAGGCGTCCGTTGACCCGGGCTCCTATGGTGCGGTGGCCCACCTCGGTGTGCACCGCGTACGAGAAGTCCACGGGGGTGGCACCGGCCGGCAGCGCTATCACGTCGCCCTTGGGTGTGAAGACGAAGACCTCGTTGCGCGACAGGTCGAAGCGCAGCGACTCCAGGAACTCGCCCGGGTCCTCGGTCTCCTTCTGCCAGTCGAGGAGCTGCCGCAGCCACGCCATGTCGTTGAGGTGGTCGTCCTTGCCGGTGGTCCGCGGCTGGTCCGAGCGCACCTTGGAGGCGCCGGCCACGGCCTCCTGCTTGTACTTCCAGTGCGCGGCGATGCCGTACTCGGCACGGCGGTGCATGTCGAAGGTGCGGATCTGGAGTTCGACGGGCTTGCCGTTGGGGCCGATGACCGTCGTGTGCAACGACTGGTACATGTTGAACTTCGGCATCGCGATGTAGTCCTTGAACCGGCCGGGGACCGGGTTCCATCGCGCGTGCACGGTGCCCAGGGCCGCGTAGCAGTCCCGGACGGTGTCCACCAGGACGCGGATGCCCACCAGGTCGTAGATCTCCGCGAAGTCGCGGCCGCGGACGATCATCTTCTGGTAGACGCTGTAGTAGTGCTTCGGGCGGCCGGTGACGGTCGCCTTGATGCGGGCGGCGCGCAGGTCGGCCTGGACCTCGTCGGTCACTATGGCCAGGTACTCGTCACGCTTCGGTGCCCGCTCGGCCACCAGCCGTACGATCTCGTCGTACATCTTGGGGTAGAGGATCGCGAAGGCGAGGTCCTCCAGCTCCCACTTGATGGTGTTCATGCCGAGCCGGTGGGCGAGGGGCGCGTAGATCTCGAGGGTCTCGCGCGCCTTCTTCTCCTGCTTCTCGCGCTTGAGGTAGCGCATGGTGCGCATGTTGTGCAGACGGTCGGCGAGCTTGATGACCAGGACCCGCGGGTCCTTGGCCATGGCGACGACCATCTTGCGCACGGTCTCGGCCTGCGCGGCCTCGCCGAACTTGACCTTGTCCAGCTTGGTGACGCCGTCGACCAGCAGGGCGACCTGGTCGCCGAAGTCACGGCGCAGGTCCTCCAGGCCGTACTCGGTGTCCTCGACGGTGTCGTGCAGCAGGCCCGCCATGAGCGTCGCCGGGTCCATGCCCAGCTCGGCGAGGATCGTGGTCACCGCAAGCGGGTGCGTGATGTACGGGTCGCCGCTCTTGCGCTTCTGACCGCGGTGCCAGCGCTCGGCGACCTGGTAGGACTTCTCGATCTGACGCAGCGTCGCCGTCTCGATCTTGGGGTCGTTGCTGCGCACTATCCGCAGCAGCGGTTCCAGGACCGGGTTGTACGGGTTCTGGCGCTGGACGCCGAGCCGGGCGAGGCGGGCACGGACGCGGTTGGAGGAGCCGGAGCGGGCCGACGGCGCGGCGGCCGGGCGGTCGGCGGGCGCGGCCGAGCCGTTCTCGGGCTGGGCCGGCTTGGGCCGGGGCTGCTCGGCCGGCTTGTCGACGGGCGCGGAGCGGTCGTGCTCGACCGCCGCGCGGCCGTCGTCCTTCGCCTGCGACGCGGGCGTGGCCGCGGAGCCCGAGGCGGACTCGGGCTTGGCGGCGGTCAGGTGCTGGGCCTCGTCTGGCAAGAGGACTCCTCGTGCGCGATCCGGGTCCCCGGTCAGGCTCCGGAGCACCCATCGTAGCGATCCTGGGCTCGGGGATCGCCTTCAGGCCGATGTGAGGGCCGTCCCCCGGGAAACACCAGGGGCGGGCGCCGGATTCCTCCGGGCCCGCCCCTGTGGCGTACGGCGGCTTGCGGACCGTGCTCAGATCCGGAGCAGCGCCTCCAGGGGCGCTCCGCCGAGGGCCGCCTCCAGACGGGGGCGACCGGCCAGGAAGCCCAGTTCCATCAGGACGGCGACGCCCGCGACCTGGGCTCCGGCCCGGTGGATGAGCCGGATCGACGCCTCGGCGGTGCCGCCGGTGGCGAGGACGTCGTCGACGATCAGCACCCGGTCGTCGGCGTTCAGGTCCTCGGCGTGGATCTCGATCTCGGCCGAGCCGTACTCGAGGTCGTAGGTCTGGCCGAGGGTGGCTCCGGGAAGCTTGCCTGCCTTGCGCACGGGGATGAAGCCCAGGCCGGCGCGGACGGCTACCGGGGCGCCCAGGATGAAGCCCCGGGCCTCCAGACCGACGACCTTGGTGGCGCCCGTGCGCTCCGCGACCTCGGCGAACGCGTCAGTGAGCGCGGTGAACGCCACCGGGTCCGCGAGGAGCGGGGTGATGTCCTTGAACATCACCCCCGGCTCCGGGTGGTCGGCCACGTCACGGATGCGGCTCAGGAGCAGCGCCGTGATGTCGGTCAGCTCGGTCATCGGCGCTTCCCCGACGGACGGCCGCGGCCGCGGCCCCGGGACGACGGCTGGTCGCGCGGCGGCCCGACGACGGCTGCTTCGGCGCCCTCGGACTCGTCGTCGTAGCCGGCCGGGCCGCGGTTGTGAGCCGGCGCCTCCTCGGCCGAAGCCTGGGCCCGCTTGGCCAGGACGCGCTTGCGCAGCGCCTTGATCTGCGGCTCGCGCTCCTTGAGGTCGGCGACGAGCGGCGTGGCGATGAAGATCGACGAGTAGGCGCCGGCCGCGAGGCCGACGAACAGCGACAGCGAGATGTCGTTGAGCGTGCCCGCGCCGAGGAAGCCGCCGCCGATGAACAGCAGGCCCGCCACCGGCAGCAGCGCGACGACCGTGGTGTTGATGGAGCGGACCAGGGTGCCGTTGATCGACCGGTTGGCGATCTCGCTGTAGGTGAAGCGGGTCTGCTTGGTGAGGTCCTTCGTCTGCTCCTTGAGGGAGTCGAAGACGACGACCGTGTCGTACAGCGAGTAACCGAGGATCGTCAGCAGACCGATCACCGTGCCCGGCGTGACCTCGAAGCCCACCAGGGCGTAGATGCCGACCGTGATGGTGATGTCGTGGATCAGGGCGACGAGGGCGGCGATGGCCATCCGCCACTCGAAGGCGATCGCCAGATAGATCACGACCAGGACCATGAAGATCGCCAGGCCCTGCCAGGCCTTACTGGCGATCTGGTCACCCCAGCTGGGGCCGACCAGTTCACCGGTGATCGTCTCCGGGTCGACCTTGAAGTCGTCGGCCAGGTCCTTCTTGATCTCGTTGGACTGCTTGATGTCCATGCCGGCGATCTGGATGCGCAGCGTGCCGTTGCCCAGCTTCTGCACGACCGCGTCATGGCCGGACGCCGACTTCGCGTACTCCTCGGCCTGGGAGACGGAGACGCTCGTCTTCTCGGTGGTGAAGACGGCGCCGCCCTGGAAGTCGATGCCCATGTTCAGGCCGCGCACCGCCAGGCCCAGGATGGCCGTGATGGTGATCAGGATCGAGATGCCGTACCAGAGCTTGCGGTGACCGATGAAGTCGTAGCTGATCTCGCCACGGTGCAGCCGGGCGCCGAGGTTACCGAGTTTCGACATCGCTCAGGCCTCCTTCGTCTCGACGGGGCCGGCGGCGGGGCCACCGGGACGGCGGGTGCGGCGCAGCGGCGGCTGCGCACCCAGGCTCTTCGGGTCGAGGCCGGACCACTTGTGGCCGCTCGCGAAGAACTTCCGCCGAGCGATGAGCGTCATCAGCGGCTTGGTGAAGAAGAAGACCACCACCACGTCCAGGACGGTGGTCAGGCCCAGCGTGAACGCGAAGCCCTGGACCTTGCCGACCGTGACGATGAAGAGCACCGCGGCGGCCAGGAACGACACGAAGTCCGAGACGAGGATGGTGCGCCGGGCGCGCGGCCAGGCCCGCTCGACGGCGGGGCGCAGGGTGCGGCCCTCGCGGATCTCGTCGCGGACGCGTTCGAAGTAGACGATGAACGAGTCGGCCGTGATGCCGATGGCGACGATCGCGCCACAGACTGCGGGCAGGTTCAGCGCGAAGCCGATGGCCGGGCCGAGCAGCGCCATGAGCACGTAGGTGAGGGCCGCGGACACCAGGAGCGACGCGAGCGCGATCATCGCCAGGCCACGGTAGTAGGCCACCAGGTAGATCACGACCAGCAGGAGGCCGATGGCTCCGGCCAGCAGACCGGCGTGCAGCTGGTCGCCGCCGAGGGCCGCCGTCACCGTGGTCACGCTCTGTTCCTCGAAGGAGAGGGGGAGCGCACCGTAGGACAGCATGTTGGCGAGGCCCTGGGCCTCCGTCTGCGTGAAGCTGCCGGAGATCTGGGCCTGGCCGCCGGTGATCGAGTTCTGCACGAACGGGCTGGAGACGACGTTGCCGTCGAGCACGATGCCGAACTCGTTCTGGGGCTGCTGGTTCTGCGCGAGCTTGCCGGTGATGTCGGCGAACTTCTTGCCGCCCTGCTTGGTGAAGGTCATGGTGACCTGCCAGCCCGCGGCGCCCTGCGTGTCGAAGACGGCCTGGGCCTTGTCGACGTCGGTGCCGTCGACGGCGGCCGGGCCGAGCAGGTACTTGTACCAGACCTTGTCGATCTCACCGCAGGCCACGGTCGCGTCCCCCGGCTTGACACCGTCGCCTGCCGTGTTGCGGACCGACTCCTTGGAGCAGTCGAGGGCCGCGTACTTGGCCTGGAGGGCGGCGTCGCCCTGGGAGACGGCGGCACCGCCGCTCGCGGAGGCCGACGGGCTGGCGGAGGAGCCCGCCTTGGCGCTCGCGGAGGCCGACGGGGTGGAGTCGGCCTTCAGCGCGTCGCTGACCGCGCGGCCCTGCGAGGTCGCGGAGGCAGACGGGGAGGACGAGGAGGTCGCCTTCTCACCGGTGCCGGAGGCGCTGGTCGTGGGGCTCGGAGAGGCGCTGGAGGAGCCGCTCGCGCTCGGGGACGCGCTCGGCGAGGCGGCGCCGGCGGGGCCGGTGGCCTCCTGGGCCAGGACCGGACGGAAGTACAGCTTGGCGGTGGTGCCGACCTGCTGCCGGGCCTTCTCGGAGTTGGTGCCCTTGGGGATGTTGACGATGATGTTGTCGTCGCCCTGGGTCTGCACCTCCGCCTCGGAGACGCCCAGCCCGTTGACACGGCGGTTCATGATCTCGACCGCGGTGTTCATGTTGGCCTTGTTGATCGCGGTTCCCTGGTCCGACTTCGCCTTCAGCGTGATGCTGGTACCGCCGGCAAGGTCGATGCCGAGACGCGGAGTGGTGTGACCGGAGGCGAACATGCCTGCGGTGAGCCCCACGATGGCGATCAGGATCAGGGCCAGCGAGCGCCCTGGCTTGCTCTGGGCACTCGCGCTCCGGCCCTTCTTAGGTGCTGCCACCTTCTCGTACTCCCTCTCGGGCCGCCTCACGCCGGGTCAGCGCGGCAGCGGCCATGACATGGTGTCGGGATCCCCTGGCGAGATGAGCGCGCCCCGGCGCGGACGGGTGGGACCCGTGGACGCCGGGGACGGTGCTACTTCTGCGCGTCGGAGTCGCCGTCGGTCTTCTTCGGCTCTGCGTCGGCCTCGGCGGCCTTCTCCGGCGCCTCGTCGTGCGCGTCCTTCTTGCCGAGGTCGACGGCCTTGTCGTCGGAGGCGGCAGCTTCGTCGACGGAGTCGTCGCTCTCGGCGGACCCGGTGAGGGAGGAGGCGTCGTCGGGGACGACGTCGGAGTCGGACTTCAGGTCGTGCTCGATGCCGTGCACGATGCGGTTGTACTCGTCGTCGGTCAGGACGGCACCGATGGAGTTCTTCGCGAAAAGCAGGTCGACGCCCGGACCGGCGTCGAGGAGGACCGTGTCCTCGTTGACCTCCTTCACCGTCGCGTACATGCCCCCGATGGTGCGGACACCACTGCCGGGCTGCATGTCGCTGCGCATGGCGGCGGCCTGCTGCTGCTTCTTCTTGGCCGACCGGGTCATCAGGAACATGGCCCCGATGAGCACGATGAACGGGAGGAGGGTCACAGGACTCACGGGACGGACTTCCTTCAGACGACCGCGATGGTTGAGCGGCCTGATGGATGATGGGGGTTGTGTGCTGCCGACAACGGCGGCATCGGCGGAGTCTAAGCGAGTCCGCGCGCAGGGAACAACGCCCAGCATGGCACCTGGGTTCCTGACCCGGCCAATGCCTGAGCCGCGGCTTCGCGCGTCACGCCCCGAACAGGTCCTGTTGTCCACTTCCCCGGGCCGGGGTGAGGCCGAGGTGCGCCCACGCGGCCGGGGTCGCCACCCGCCCCCGCGGGGTGCGCGCGAGCAGCCCCTCCCTCACCAGGAAGGGTTCGGCGACCTCCTCGACGGTCTCGCGCTCCTCCCCGACCGCCACGGCGAGGGTGGAGAGGCCGACCGGGCCGCCGCCGAACAGCTTCAGCAGGGCCTCCAGGACTCCTCGGTCGAGGCGGTCGAGACCGCGCCCGTCGACCTCGTAGACCTTCAGCGCGGCCTCCGCGATCCGGCGGGTGATCCGCCCGTCGGCCTTGACCTGCGCGTAGTCGCGTACCCGGCGCAGCAACCGGTTGGCGATCCGGGGGGTGCCCCGGGAGCGGCCGGCGATCTCGGCGGCGCCGTCGGTGTCGATCTCCACGTCGAGGAGATCGGCCGAGCGGTGGATGACGCGCTGGAGTTCGGCCGGCTCGTAGAACTCCATGTGCGCCGTGAAGCCGAAGCGGTCGCGCAGCGGGGGCGGCAGCAGACCCGCCCGTGTGGTGGCCCCGACCAGGGTGAACGGGGGCAGCTCGAGCGGGATGGCGGTGGCGCCGGGGCCCTTGCCGACGATGACGTCGACGCGGAAGTCCTCCATCGCCATGTAGAGCATCTCCTCGGCGGGCCGCGACATGCGGTGGATCTCGTCGAGGAAGAGGACCTCGCCCTCCTGGAGGGAGGAGAGGATCGCCGCGAGGTCGCCCGCGTGCTGGATGGCCGGGCCGCTGGTGATGCGGATCGGGGCGCCCATCTCGGCGGCGATGATCATCGAGAGGGTGGTCTTGCCGAGACCCGGGGCGCCGGAGAGCAGCACGTGGTCGGCTGTGGCGCCCCGCGCGCGTGCGGCGCGCAGGACGAGGTCGAGCTGTTCGCGGACCTTCTCCTGGCCGATGAACTCGCCCAGGTCCTTGGGGCGCAGGGCGGCTTCGACGGCCTGGTCCTCGCGGTCGGCGACAGAGCCGACCAGCCGCTCGGGGGCGGTCTCTTCGGTCGTGTCGTCCCAGTTCACTGACGTCTCCTAGCGGGCGCGGTTCAAGGTCTGAAGGGCAGCCTTCAGAAGGTGGCCCACCTGGGGCGCGCCGTCGGCGGCCTCGGCCTGCGGGGTGACGGCGGCCACCGCCTCGTCGGCCTCGCGGGTCGCGTAGCCGAGGCCGATCAGGGCGGCGTGCAGCTGGTCGCGCCAGCCGCTGGTGACCGGTGCGCCGACCGCGGGCGCGCCGAGCGGCTCGCCCAGGCGGTCCTTCAGCTCCAGGAGCAGCTTCTGGGCGCCCCTCTTGCCGATGCCCGGCACCGCGACGAGGGCCTTCTCGTCACCCGTGGCGACCGCGCGGCGCAGGGCGTCCGGCGCGTGCACCGCCAGCATGGCCTGGGCGAGCCGGGGGCCCACCCCGCTCGCCGTCTGGAGCAGCTCGAAGATCTGACGCTCGTCGTCGTCCACGAAGCCGTACAGGGTCAGCGAGTCCTCCCGTACGACGAGGGAGGTGGCGAGCTTGGCCGGCCGGCCGAGCCGGAGCGTGGACAGCGTGTTCGGCGAGCACTGGACGGCCATGCCCACGCCGCCCACCTCGACCACGGCCGCGTCGGGAGCGAGTGCGGCGACCGTGCCGCTGACGAAGGCGATCATGCCGTACGGCCTTTCGATGTGGTCGGTGCGGTGGCCGCGTGCTGGGCGACGGCCCGCTGGAGTCGGTTCTGCGCGGGACCGCGCCAGATGTGACAGATGGCGAGCGCGAGGGCGTCGGCGGCGTCGGCCGGCTTGGGGGGCGCGTCGAGCCGCAGCAGCCGGGTGACCATCGCACCGACCTGGGCCTTGTCCGCGCGTCCGCTGCCGGTGACGGCGGCCTTGACCTCGCTCGGGGTGTGCAGGGCGACGGGGATGCCCCGGCGGGCGGCGCACAGCATGGCGACGGCGCTGGCCTGGGCGGTGCCCATGACCGTGCGGACGTTGTGCTGGCTGAACACCCGTTCCACGGCGACGTATTCGGGCCGGTACTCGTCGAGCCACCGCTCGATGCCCTGTTCGATGCCGACCAGGCGCCGGCCCAGGTCGGCGTCCGCGGGCGTGCGTACGACGCCCACGCCGAGCATGGTGAGCGGCCGGCCCGCGACCCCCTCGACGACACCGACACCGCATCGCGTCAGCCCGGGGTCCACCCCCAATACCCGCACGCGCCTTCCCCTCCTCGCGGCTGAACCGCCGCCGCGGTCCGTGGCCGGTGATCTCCGACAATCGCCAGGCTATCCGGTGCCACCGACAACGACGTCGGGCCGGTAGGACGTGTCCCACCGGCCCGACGATCCGCTCAGCGCGCGGCGGCGCTACGCGTCGACCTTCTCCATGACCTCGTCGCTGACGTCGAAGTTGGCGAAGACGTTCTGCACGTCGTCGCTGTCCTCGAGCGCGTCGATCAGCTTGAAGATCTTGCGGGCGCCCTCCTCGTCGAGCTCGACCTGCATGGTCGGGACGAAGTTGGCGTCGGCGGAGTCGTAGTCGATGCCGGCCTCCTGGAGCGCGGTGCGCACCGCGACCAGGTCGGTGGCCTCGGAGAGGACCTCGAAGGACTCACCGAGGTCGTTGACCTCCTCGGCGCCCGCGTCGAGGACCGCGCCGAGCACGTCGTCCTCGCCCAGCTCACCCTTGGGGACGATGACGACGCCCTTGCGGTTGAAGAGGTACGACACCGAGCCCGGGTCGGCCATGGAGCCGCCGTTGCGGGTCATGGCGACGCGGACGTCGGAGGCGGCGCGGTTGCGGTTGTCGGTGAGGCACTCGATGAGCACCGCGACGCCGTTCGGACCGTAGCCCTCGTACATGATCGTCTCGTAGTCGGCGCCGCCGGCCTCGAGGCCGGCGCCGCGCTTGACCGCGGAGTCGATGTTCTTGTTCGGGACCGAGCTCTTCTTGGCCTTCTGGATGGCGTCGAACAGCGTCGGGTTGCCGGACACGTCCGCGCCACCGGTACGCGCCGCGACCTCGATGTTCTTGATCATCTTCGCGAAGAGCTTGCCGCGCTTGGCGTCGATCACGGCCTTCTTGTGCTTCGTCGTAGCCCATTTAGAGTGGCCGGACATCTGCCTGTCTCCTTCGCGTAACCCAACCTGGACGAACTCCCCGGGCTCGCGGAGCCTGAGGGGGACCCCCAGATCCTACAAGGACGCCGCTCTGCGGTTCGCCCGCACCATGTCCACGAAGAGGCCGTGCACCCGGTGGTCCCCGGTCAGTTCCGGGTGGAACGACGTGGCGAGCGCGTTGCCCTGGCGGACGGCGACGATGTGGCCCTCGTGCTCGGCGAGCACCTCTGTCCCGGCGCCGACGGACTCGACCCAGGGGGCGCGGATGAAGACGCCCTCGACGGGGTCGCCCGCGATGCCGTTCACCTCGAGGGCGGCTTCGAAGGACTCGTTCTGACGTCCGAAGGCGTTGCGGCGCACGATCATGTCGATGCCGCCGACGGTCTCCTGGCCCGAGCGCGGGTCGAGGATCTTGTCGGCGAGCATGATCATGCCCGCGCAGGTCCCGTAGACGGGCATTGCGTCCCGCACGCGCGCGCGGAGGGGCTCCATCACGCCGAAGAGGACGGCCAGCTTGGAGATGGTGGTGGACTCACCGCCGGGGATGACGAGACCGTCGACCTCGGCGAGTTCCTCGGGGCGCCGCACCGGCCTGGCCACGGCGTCGGCCGCGGCCAGGGCGACGAGGTGCTCCCGCACGTCGCCCTGGAGTGCCAGGACGCCTATGACAGGGACTTCGTGACTCATGGGGTCGTTACCAGCCGCGGTTGGCGTAGCGCTCGGCCTCGGGGAGGGTGTCGCAGTTGATGCCGACCATGGCCTCGCCCAGGTTGCGGGAGGCGTCCGCGATGATCTTCGGGTCGTCGTAGAAGGTGGTGGCCTTCACGATGGCGGCGGCGCGCTTGGCCGGGTCGCCGGACTTGAAGATGCCGGAGCCGACGAAGACGCCCTCGGCGCCGAGCTGGCGCATCAGCGCGGCGTCGGCGGGGGTGGCCACACCACCGGCGGAGAACAGCACGACGGGGAGCTTGCCGAGCTCGGCGACCTCCTTGACGAGCTCGTAGGGGGCACGCAGGTCCTTGGCGGCGGCGTACAGCTCGTTGTTGTCGTAGCCGCGCAGACGGGCGATCTCGTTCTTGATCTGGCGCAGGTGACGGACGGCCTCGACGACGTTGCCGGTGCCGGCCTCGCCCTTGGAGCGGATCATCGCGGCGCCCTCGGCGATGCGGCGCAGGGCCTCGCCCAGGTTGGTGGCGCCACAGACGAACGGGGTCGTGAACGCGAACTTGTCGCTGTGGTTGACCTCGTCGGCCGGGGTGAGGACCTCGGACTCGTCGATGTAGTCGACGCCGAGCGACTGGAGGACCTGCGCCTCGACGAAGTGGCCGATACGGGACTTCGCCATGACCGGGATCGAGACGGCTTCGATGATGCCCTCGATCATGTCCGGGTCGGACATCCGGGCCACGCCGCCGTCCTTGCGGATGTCGGCCGGGACCCGCTCCAGCGCCATGACGGCGACGGCGCCCGCGTCCTCGGCGATCTTCGCCTGCTCCGGCGTGACGACGTCCATGATCACGCCGCCCTTGAGCTGCTCGGCCATGCCGCGCTTCACGCGCGCGGTGCCGGTCTCGGGGGTCTGGTTGTCGGAGATCGTGCTGGACACGGGTGACCTCACTCGTCGAAAAAGAGGATTTGTGCAGCACTGAGGAAACGCGAGTGGACCAGTCCACAGCAAGGGCCAATGGCAAGCCCGTGGATCCTTTTGGTTCGATCACGCGGACCGGCCCCTGGCGACCGCGTCGCCCCCGGGCTCAGACCGAGCGGTCCGCCAGGGCGGCCGGCGGTTCGTCGTCCATCTCGAACGCCATCGGGAACGGGGCGTGGCCGGCCAGCCGGAACCAGCGGACCTTGCGGTGCTGGCGCAGTCTGCGGACGGCGCCCACGGCGTCGTTGTGGAAGCGGCGGGCCATGGGGACCCGGCGGACGGCCTCGGTGAGCTCACGGGCCGCCGCGTCTCCCCCGGGCGCCTCGCGCACGAAGTCCAGTTGCCGGGCGTCCGCGAAGACGGCCCGCAGGGCCTGGCTGAGGTCGCTCTCGGCGACCTCCCGCTGCTCCTCCTCGGCCTGCCGCGCCGCGTGCGCGGCCTCGTACAGGACGATCGAGGCGGCCGGGTCGAGCACCTTGGAGGTGGCCAGCTCCTGGGCCACGGAAGCCCGGCGCAGCAGTTGCGCGTCCAGTGCGGCGCGGGCGGCGTCGATGCGGGCGTGCAGCCGGTCCAGCCGCCCCGCCGTCCAGCTCAGGTAGAGGCCGATCGCGACGAGGACGACCAGGGTCCAGATCAGGGTTGCGGTCACGGGCGGCAAGGCTACCCGTGACCCCTACGGGGGCGGACCGGTCAGTCCCGTGCCAGCCCGAGCCTGGCCCGCAGACCCACCGATCCCCGGTCGTCCTCGGCCGCCACCGCCGCCGCGCCCGCCGTGACCGTCTCGTACACCGACAGGATGTCCGCGCCGACGGTCGACCAGTCGAAGCGCCGTACGTGCGCGCTGCCCCGCTCCCGCAGCTCGGCCCTGCGTTCCGGGTCGCCCAGGAGCCGCACCGCCGCCTCGGCGAGGGCGTCCGCGTCCTCGTTGGCGAACAGTTCACCGGCCGCTCCCTGGTCGAGGACCTGGGCGAAGGCGTCCAGGTCGGAGGCGAGCACCGGGGCCCCGGCCGACATCGCCTCGACGAGGATGATGCCGAAGCTCTCGCCGCCGGTGTTGGGCGCGACGTACAGGTCGACACTGCGCAGGAACCGCGCCTTGTCCTCGTCGCTGACCATGCCGAGGAACTCCACGCGCGCGTGGAGCTCCTTCGGCAGGTTCTCCACCGCCTCCTTCTCGTCGCCGCGGCCGGCGACGAACAGCCGGGCGTCCGGGCGCTCGGCGAAGATCTTCGGCAGGGCCCGCATCAGCACGGGCAGGCCCTTGCGGGGCTCGTCGATGCGTCCGACGAAGCCGATGGTGCCGCCCTGCCACTCGGGACGGGGCTCGGCCTTGGCGAAGAAGTCGACGTCGACGCCGTTGGGGATGACGACCGCGTCCCCGCCGAGGTGTTCCACCAGCGTCCGCCGGGCGTACTCGCTGACCGCGATCCGCGCGCTGATCTTCTCCAGGGCGGCCTGGAGGATGGAGTACGCGGCGATCATGGCCCGCGAGCGCGGGTTGGACGTGTGGAAGGTGGCCACGATCGGGCCCGAGGCGGCCCAGCAGGTCAGCAGGCCGAGCGAGGGCGAGGTCGGCTCGTGGATGTGGACGACGTCGAACGCCCCGTCGTGCAGCCAGCGCCGCACGCGCGCGGCCGACAGGAAGCCGAAGTTGAGGCGCGCCACGGAGCCGTTGTACGGAACCGGGACCGCGCGGCCGGCCGAGACGACGTAGGGGGGCAGCGGGGTGTCGTCGTCGGCCGGGGCCAGCACGGACACCTCGTGGCCGAGCCGGATGAAGTACTCGGCGAGGTCGCGGATGTGGAACTGGACGCCGCCGGGAACGTCCCAGGAGTAGGGGCAGACGATGCCGATTCTCACGCGGCGTCCCCGTCCGACGGGCGGGGTTCCAGGTCCGCGAGCCACAAGCGCTGCAACATGTGCCAGTCCTCCGGGTGGTCGGCGATGCCGGTGGCGAAGGCGTCCGCCAGCTCCTGTGTCATGACAGACGTCTTCTCGGCCCGGGTACCTGTCGCGGGTACCTCGACCGGGGGATGCACGCGGCCCCGCATGACGGGCGAGTCGTCGTACCAGAGGGTGACGGGGAGCAGCAGCGCGCCGGTCTGCTGGGCGAGCAGGGCGGGCCCGGCGGGCATCCTGGCGGTGTCCCCGAAGAAGTCCACCTCCACGCCGGAGGCGGACAGGTCGCGCTCGGCGACCAGGCAGACCAGCCCGCCGTCGCGCAGCCGCCGGGCCAGGGTCCCGAAGGCGGTACCGCCGCTGTGCGGCAGCACCTCCATGCCGAGGCCCTCCCGGTAGGCGACGAACCGGTCGTAGAGCGTCTCGGGCTTGAGGCGTTCGGCGACGGTGGTGAAGGGCGTCCGCAGCGCCGTGGTGACCCAGGCGCCGGCCAGGTCCCAGTTCGCCATGTGCGGCAGGGCGAGGACGACGCCCCGGCCGGAGTCGATGCCGTCGGTGAGGTGGTGCAGGTCCTTGGGTTCGAAGCCGCCCGCGACCCGTTCGGCGCTCCAGGCCGGCAGCCGGAAGGACTCCATCCAGTAGCGCAGGTAGGAGCGCATCCCCACGCGCGAGAGCTCGGCCAGGCGCTCGGGGCTCGCGTCCGGCAGCACGCGCGCGTAGTTGCTCTCCAGGCGCCGCACGCCCTTCCCGCGCCGCTTCCAGGCGAGGTCGGCCACGCTGCGGCCAAGGCGTACCGCGACGGGCTCGGGGAGCTTCTTGACGGTGCTCCAGCCGAGGCCGTACAGCGCGTCGGTCAGGCGCTCCTGGGCGCTCACTTCGCGGCCTCGCTCCCCCGGGCCTCGTGTCCCTGCACCTCGTGTCCCTGCACCTCGTGTCCCTGGGCGGGTCTCTGGGCTTCCTCGCCCGCGGCGGCCTCCGCCTCGGCCGACTCCCGCCGGACCGTGACGACACGCTGGATCAGCGTGACGAGGCTGCCGACGGCGACGATCCACAGCGCGATCGGCAGCAGCACCTGGATGCCCGGCACGCCGAACTTGTGCAGACCCGCCAGGCCGGCCGCGACGAGGGAGATCACCAGCCGCTCGGCGCGCTCCACGAGCCCGTTGACGGCGACGGGCAGGCCGATCGACTCGCCCCGGGCCTTGGTGTACGACACCACCTGGCCGCTGGTCAGGCAGAAGATCGAGACGGCGCACAGGACGTTGTCGTCACCGTTGCCCGCGTACCAGAGGGCGAACCCGCCGAAGATCGCGCCGTCGGCGACCCGGTCGAGGGTGGAGTCCAGGAAGGCGCCCCAGCGGCTGGAGCGGCCGAGCTGGCGGGCCATGTTCCCGTCGACCAGGTCGGAGAAGACGAACAGCGTGATCACGATCGTGCCCCAGAAGAACTCGCCCCTGGGGTAGAAGACCAGCGCGCCCGCGATCACGCCGGCGGTGCCGAGGAGCGTGACCGTGTCGGGGCTCACCCCCCGGCGGACGAGAAACGCGGCGAACGGTGTGAGGACACGCGTGAAGAATGCACGCGCGTACTTGTTCAGCATGGCCTTCCCGAGGGTCGGTGTCGCCGCGCGGCCCCTGCTGGCCGCCGGCTGGCCCATCGTAGCCACGCGCGCGTGTGTGCGACGGTCGGGCACCCGCACCCCCGTGTCACGGCCCGACGGCATCCGGGTCACGGCCGGGTCGCGTCCGCCGTATGGACGAGCCGTGACGGGAGTGGAAAGCTCGAAGGACCGCGGGCGTCGCCGGAGCCGCCATCGCACGCGGGGCCGTCGTGCCCGCGCCCCCAGTGACCTCACCGTGTACGGGAGGCAAGGAACATGGGCGACAAGGCGAACGCACACCCCGGAGCCGCCGGCAGGGCTACAGCGGCCGACCACCCCGCGTCCGTACGGAATGTGGTGCTGGTCGGCCACTGCGGATCGGGCAAGACGACCTTGGTGGAGGCTCTCGCGCTGACAGCGGGAGCGGTGAACCGGGCGGGCCGCGTGGAGGACGGCGGCACCGTCTCCGACTACGACGAGATCGAGCACCGTCAGCAGCGCTCGGTCCAGCTGTCCCTGGTGCCCGTCGAATGGGACGGCATCAAGGTCAATCTTCTCGACACCCCCGGATACGCCGATTTCGTCGGAGAGCTCAGGGCCGGTCTGCGGGCCGCGGACGCGGCCCTCTTCGTCGTCTCGGCGTCGGACGGCGTGGACGGCTCGACCCGCATGCTGTGGGACGAGTGCGCTGCGGTCGGCATGCCCCGCGCGATCGTCGTGACCCATCTGGAGGCCGCCCGCGCGGACTTCGAGGAGATGACACGGATCTGCGCGGAGGCCTTCGGCGGCGACGACCCGGACGCGGTCCTTCCGCTGTACCTGCCCCTGCGCGGACCCGAGGGGCCCGACGGACACGCGCCCGTGACGGGACTGACCGGGCTGCTGTCCCGGAAACTGTTCGACTACTCCACCGGTGAGCGCACGGTGTCCGAGCCGGGTGAGGACCAGCTGCCCGGCATCGAGGACGCCCGCAACCGGCTGATCGAGGGGATCATCGCCGAGAGCGAGGACGAGACCCTCATGGACCGCTATCTCGGCGGCGAGCAGATCGACGTCAAGACACTGATCGAGGACCTGGAGCGGGCCGTCGCACGCGGCACGTTCTTCCCCGTCCTCGCGGCCGCGCCCGCGGGCGAGGGCGCACGGCAGGGCCTCGGCACGGTCGAGCTGCTGGAACTGGTCACCCGGGGCTTCCCGACGCCGCTGGAGCGCGCGGCGCCGCGCGTGACGACGGTCGACGGCGAGCCGCGCGAGCTGACCTCGTGCGACCCGGACGGGCCACTGGTCGCGGAGGTCGTGAAGACCTCCTCCGACCCCTACGTGGGCCGGGTCTCACTGGTCCGGGTCTTCTCCGGCACGCTCCACCCCGACGAGACCGTCCATGTCTCGGGTCACGGTCTCGCCGACCGCGGCCACGAGGACCACGACGTCGACGAGCGCGTCGGCGCCCTGTCCGCGCCGTTCGGCAAACAGCAACGGAGCCTGACGCACTGCATCGCGGGCGACCTCGCGTGCGTGGCCAAGCTCGGCCGCGCGGAGACCGGCGACACCCTGTCCGCCAAGGACGACCCGCTGCTCATGGAGCCCTGGCGGATGCCCGACCCGCTGCTGCCGCTCGCCATCCAGGCCCACAGCAAGGCCGACGAGGACAAGCTGTCGCAGGGCCTGGGCCGGCTGGTCGCCGAGGACCCGACGATGCGCCTGGAACAGAACCAGCACACTCACCAGGTGGTCCTGTGGTGTCTCGGCGAGGCCCACTCGGACGTGGCCCTGGAGCGGCTGCGGACCCGCTACGGCGTCCAGGTCGACGTCGTGCCGCACCGGGTTCCCCTCCGGGAGACGTTCGCGGCGAAGTCCACCGGACGCGGGCGGCACGTCAAACAGTCCGGCGGACACGGTCAGTACGCCGTCTGCGAGATCGAGGTGGAACCGCTGCCGGGCGGCTCGGGCATCGAGTTCGTGGACAAGGTCGTCGGCGGCGCGGTGCCCCGCCAGTTCATCCCGTCCGTCGAGAAGGGCGTCCGGGCGCAGGCGGTCAAGGGCCTGGCGGCCGGGCACCCGCTGGTCGACGTGCGGATCACCCTGCTCGACGGCAAGGCGCACTCGGTGGACTCCTCCGACGCCGCGTTCCAGACGGCCGGCGCGCTCGCCCTGCGGGAGGCGGCGGCCGACGCCAGGATCCATCTGCTGGAACCGGTGGCCGAGGTGACCGTACTGGTCGGCGACTCCTACGTGGGCGCCGTGATGAGCGACCTGTCGGGGCGGCGCGGGCGGGTCCTGGGCACCGAGCAGACCAGCGGCGGCCGCACCCTCGTCAGGGCCGAGGTGCCCGAGATCGAGATCGGCCGGTACGCGGTCGACCTGCGTTCCCTCTCACACGGCACGGCCCGCTTCGACCGCGCCTACGCCCGGCACGAGCCGATGCCGGCCCAGGTCGCCGAGAAGGTCCGCCAACAGGCTCAGGACAGCTGACGGTTGATGCCCGGCGGCCCTCAAGTGGCCGCTGTGGCAGCACAGTGGAACGTTTCCCTCCGATTCGGCGGGCGTCTTCGGCCGTCCGCCGACGGACACCGGTGCCTGCGGATACGCTGATGACCTGATCAACAGGTGTGCGAAGTACGGAAGTCGGGAAAGCCGCAGAAGCGGGAGCGGCGGCGATCGGGGGCGGGAATGACCGTTGGCAGCGGTTATGCGGACATCTTCGGACCACAGGTGCCGCAGACGGGCGACGGCGGACAGACGCCGACCTTCGCCCTGGCCTCGGCGGCCTACCGGGACAACCCGGTCGAGGACATCAAGAAGGCCGACAACGAGTGGCACCAGACCGCGGTCAACCCCGGCCGCAGCTGGGCCAGGATCTTCCGGCCGAACCTGGGCGAGGCGTTCTCCCAGGCGGTGATCGACCGCATGCTGGGCGTCGGCCGCAAGCCGCTCATCCAGTCGTTCGGCAGCGAACCCCAGGCGGTCGTCGAGCACTGCCTCGCGGCCAACCGCATCCGCCGGGAGCGCGACCAGAAGCTGACCGGCGTGATGCTGCTGTGCGGTGTGCTCTTCCTGCCCGGACTCCTGGTGTGGCTGCTGGTCTTCCAGCTTCGGGCGACCGTGGGGAAGCTGGACAGCAAGCGGGTCTCCGGCGTCGGCACCGGCCTGCTCGTCGCCGTGGGCGCCCTCGCCGTGCTCTTCCTGGTCAAAATGCCGTTCGGCGGTGTGGCGGGCTGGTACGCGCGCGGGTGCGTCGTGGCGCCCGTGGCCGGCTGGTTCCTGGCCAAGCGGATCTGCGAGAGCACCGCGACGGACCTGCGCGGGCGCTGGGACAGCCTGCTGTCCGGCAGCAGCGTCGGCGCCAAGGTCCCCGAGGCGGTGCCGACCAGCCCGAACCAGACGGCGGCCGAGCAGCTGCGTCAGTCCCTGGCCCGGCTCAGCGCCGAACAGCAGTCGAACTCGGTCTTCTACGCCGGCCCCAAGGGCATACTCGGCATGGGCACGCGCTGGGGCGCCTGGCAGCTCGCCGAGGAGCTGACGCCGCTCGACCCGGTGAAGGGCGTCCACGAGTTCCGCAGTTGGACCGTCGTCCGGGCCATCCACGACCAGTTGAACCTGCTGCCCCGGCAGAGCCTGAAGACCGGCGGCTTCCCGCCGCCCACGGTCCGCCACTGGATCGTCACCCCGGTCGGTGAGAACGCCAAGGCGGTCGCCCGGCCGGAGGGCACCGACGTGGAGGCGTACCAGGTCAAGCCGAGGGCCATCGAGGACATCTGCAACAGCCAGCAGTTCGGTGGCGGCGACCGGCACTACCTCGGCGTGCAGTGGCCGCTCTGGGACGGCCAGCTGATCATCACCATGCTGATCACGGTGACGGTCCTGCACGAGACGCTCCGTATCGAAGTCACCGGGCACGCCCTGGGCCCGGTCAACGGTCTGTTCACCACGAAGTCGGAGGCCCCCGTCAAGGAGGTGGCCAAGAGCGTCCGGTTCTGGGAGACCCGGACGGTCAAGCTTCCGCTGGTCACCGCCGACGAGGTGGTCCGGCTGGCCGCGCGGGCCACGATCAGCTGGTATCCGCCGCTGCTGAAGTGGCTGGGCGGTTCGATCGGCCTGCCCGAGCCCTTCGGTCTGCGGCACGCCTGGGCCGACCAGCCCTGGCGGCACCGCTTCATGGCCGACGACGCGCTGCGCGCGGCCACGCCGGTGCTGCGGGTGGTGCACACGGCCGCGCTCAAGGTGCTCAAGGAGCACGACGTGGACATCGAGAAGTTCAGCTCGCGCTCGTCGGTGCTCAGCGGCGCGGTTCAGGACGTGTCGCCGCGGAAGGCCGACACGTATGACGCGTGAGCCTCCGGCGGGGCGCGCGGGTGGGGTGTGGTGACCGTTCCCGGGGGCATGCGCCCCCGGATCCCGCTCCGGCCCTGAAGGGGCTCGTCCTCGAACTGCGGACGGGGCTGGTCGAGTCGACCGGGGTTTGAGCTCCCGGCCGGGCAGGCCGGCTGCTAGCGGGCCGTCGCCGGCCAGGCGTCCGCCAGCATTTTCCTCGTGTCCGCCAGGAGTTGCGGCAGTACGCGCGTGTGGCCCACCACCGGCATGAAGTTCGTGTCGCCGCCCCAGCGGGGCACGATGTGCTGGTGCAGGTGGGCGGCGATCCCGGCGCCCGCGACGGACCCCTGGTTCATCCCGATGTTGAAACCCTGCGCGCCGGACGCGGTGCGCAGGGCCGTCATCGCCTGCTTGGTCAGCTCGGCGAGCTCGGCGGTCTCCGGCACCGTCAGGTCGGTGTAGTCGGCCACGTGCCGGTAGGGGACGGTCATCAGATGGCCGCCGTTGTACGGGTACAGGTTCAGCACCGCGTACACGTGCTCGCCGCGCCGGACGACCAGCCCGTCCTCGTCGGACTTGGCCGGGATCGAGCAGAAGGGACAGCCGTCGTCGGCACCCGGGCCGGTCGGCTTGTTCTCACCCTGGATGTAGGCCATCCGGTGGGGCGTCCACAGACGCTGGAACGCGTCCTGCGTGCCCACTCCGATCTGCTGTTCCGGCTCACTCGTCATGCTAGGCAGCATATGGCTTCGCCCATTCGCGGCGTGTCGGCGGGGCTGCGCGAAATGCCGGGCGGGCCAAGCTGGGCCGATGGACGAAGACAGCCGGACGCTCCGCTGGGAGCAGCTCGCCGAGGTCCCCCTCTTCCTGGCCTCCCTCGCCTTCCTCGCCGGGTACGCCATCCACGTCCTGGCCCAGAACATCGACGCCGTCTGGCGGGACCTCTGCTTCGCCGTGATGCTCACGGCGTGGGTGCTGTTCGCCGTGGACTTCGCCGTGCGCTGGCGGCTCAGCGGGCAGCGGCTGCGCTACGTACGGACCCACTGGCTGGACGGACTGGTCGTCCTGCTCCCCCTGCTGCGCCCGCTGCGGATCGTCAAGCTCTCCGAGACGGTGCAGCGCCGTCGCGGAGAGCCGCGGTTCACGCTGCACGCGCGCGTGATCGCCTACGCCGGGCTGTCCACGGGGCTGCTCGGCTTCTCCGGCGCGCTCGCCGTCTACGACCAGGAGCGCGGGGCGCCGGGCGCGACCATGAAGACGTTCGGCGACGCCCTCTGGTGGACCTGCGAGACGCTCACCACCGTCGGATACGGCGACGTCACCCCCGTCACCTCCGCGGGCCGGCTGATCGCGGTCGGCATGATGGCGTGCGGGCTTGCCCTGCTGGGCGCGGTCACCGGGTCGTTCTCGTCCTGGCTGATCCAGGTGTTCTCCCGTGAGGACGGGACCGCGAGCATCCCTGGCCCGCAGGGTTCCCCGGGCGCCCGCAACGGCGAGGGGCCCCCGCAGAGGTGACTCCCCGGGGGCCCGCGTACGACGGATCAGACCTGCGTCCGCTCCTCGACGACCTTCGCGATCTTCGCGATGGCCTCGTCGAGCGGGATGCCGTTCTCCTGGGAGCCGTCGCGGTAACGGAAGGAGACCGAGCCGCCCGCCATGTCCTCGTCGCCCGCGATGACCATGAAGGGCACCTTCTGCTTCTGGGCGTTGCGGATCTTCTTCTGCATCCGGTCGGAGGAGGAGTCCACCTCCACCCGCAGCCCCTTCTTCTTCGCGGCCGCGGCGAACTTCTCCAGGTACTCCACGTGCGCGTCGCCGATGGGGATGCCGAGCGCCTGGACCGGGGCCAGCCACGCCGGGAAGGCGCCCGCGTAGTGCTCGAGGAGCACCGCGAAGAACCGCTCGATCGAGCCGAAGAGGGCACGGTGGATCATCACCGGACGCTGCTTGGCGCCGTCCGGGCCGGTGTACTCCAGGTCGAAGCGCTCCGGCAGGTTGAAGTCGAGCTGGATGGTCGACATCTGCCAGGTCCGGCCGATGGCGTCCTTCGTCTGGACGGAGATCTTCGGGCCGTAGAAGGCGGCGCCGCCCGGGTCGGGAACGAGCGGGAGGCCCTGCTTCTCGGCGACCTGGCGGAGCGTCTCGGTCGCCTCCTCCCACACCTCGTCCGAGCCGACGAACTTCTCCGGGTCCTTGGTGGACAGTTCCAGGTAGAAGTCGTCCAGGCCGTAGTCGCGCAGCAGGCCGAGGACGAAGGTGAGCGTCTTGTCGAGCTCGTCGGCCATCTGCTCGCGGGTGCAGTAGATGTGCGCGTCGTCCTGGGTGAAGCCGCGCGCGCGGGTCAGGCCGTGCACGACGCCCGACTTCTCGTACCGGTACACGGTCCCGAACTCGAAGAGGCGCAGCGGCAGTTCGCGGTAGGAGCGACCGCGCGCGTCGAAGATCAGGTTGTGCATCGGGCAGTTCATGGGCTTGAGGTAGTAGTCCACGCCCTCGTCGAGCTGCATGGGCGGGTACATGCCGTCGGCGTACCAGTCCAGGTGGCCCGAGGTCTCGAAGAGCTTCCCCTTCGTCGCGTGCGGGGTGTAGACGAACTCGTAGCCCTCCTCCTCGTGGCGGCGGCGCGAGTAGTCCTCCATGACCCGGCGGATGATCCCGCCCTTGGGGTGGAAGACGGCGAGGCCGGAACCGATCTGCTCGGGGATGGAGAAGAGGTCCAGCTCGCTGCCCAGCTTGCGGTGGTCGCGCTTCTCGGCCTCCGCGAGGAAGTCGAGGTGGGCCTTCAGCTCGTCCTTGGAGGGCCAGGCGGTGCCGTAGATGCGCTGGAGCATGGGGTTCTTCTCGCTGCCGCGCCAGTAGGCGGCCGCGTTGCGCATCAGCTTGAACGCCGGGATGTTGCGGGTGGTGGGCAGGTGGGGACCGCGGCAGAGGTCCTTCCAGCAGAGGTCACCGGTCCTGGCGTCCAGGTTGTCGTAGATCGTCAGCTCGCCGGCGCCGACCTCGACGTCCGCGCCGTCGTCGGTGGAGGCCGAGCCCTTGATGCCGATGAGCTCCAGCTTGTACGGCTCGTCGGCGAGCTCCTCGCGGGCGGCCTCGTCGGTGACCACCCGGCGGGCGAACTTCTGCCCCCGCTTCTGGATCTCCTGCATCTTCTTCTCGACGGCCTTGAGGTCCTCGGGCGTGAACGGCTTCTCGACGTCGAAGTCGTAGTAGAAGCCGTCCTTGACCGGGGGGCCGATGCCCAGCTTGGCCTCGGGGAAGAGCTCCTGCACGGCCTGGGCCATCACGTGCGCGGTGGAGTGGCGCAGGATGTTCAGACCGTCCTCGGAGGAGATCTCGACGCCCTCGACCTCTTCGCCGTCCGCGAGCACGTACGACAGGTCCCTCAGCTCGCCGGCCACGCGCGCGGCGATGACGGAGCGCTCGCCCGCGAAGAGGTCGGCGGCCGTGGTGCCCGTCGTCACCGTGCGCTCTTCCCGCTCGGAATCGCGTTGGATGATCACACGGACGTCTGACACCGGTCTCTCCTGACTGAAGGGGGTGCGGCGCCATACCGTGAGCGCGCGCAAGAGGCGATCGTACCGACCCGCACCCGCCCACCGCGAAATCAGTCCCCGAGCTGCTCCCCTCCGCAGGCCTCCTCGAAGCAGTCGAGATTCTCCTGTAGCGACTTCATCAGCCGGTCCCGCTCCGCCTCGTCCACCTGCACGGGTACGACCCCGCAGGCGCCGGTGAGCCGGCGGAAGCCGCCCCTGCTCTCCAGCCGGCCCTGCACCCGCACCGGCAGCCCGACCAGGTGGGCCTGTCCGGCGATGCGGTAGTCCTCCTCGTCGAGGGTGAGCCGGACGTGCGGGATCTCGGCACCGGCCAGCACCCGCAGCCGTACGCTGCCCTCACCGCGCGGCCCCGACCTGCGCATCCGCACGACCGTGCCGGTGACCCTGACGGGCACGGGGGGCTCCTCGCGGAGATAGCGGGCCCCCGCCGCGCGCAGTACGGGCAGGTCGCCGGGCGAGAACTCGACCGGGTCGCCACCCGCGGCGCACGCCTCGGGGACCCCGGCGGCCGGCGCCCACTCGACGCAGATCCGGGCGCCCTCGGCGCCCCGGACGAGGACGATCAGGGCCTCGGTGAGCTCACGGCTGGCGCCGGCCTCCACGGCCCCGTCGAAGGCGTCCATGCCGCCGGTGGCCCGCTGGTAGTCGATGGCCTCACGGACCGCGTACAGGGCCTGGTGGAGGCGTACGGCGAGAGGGCGGGCGCCCGCGACGGGCGCGAAGGCCGTCAGGCGGCGCCCGCCGGACGCGGAGCCGACCAGGACGCTCTCCAGTGTCGCGAGGGCCGCCCGCCGGTGCCGGGCCCCGTAGTAGCCGGCACGCGCGCGTGTGGCGAGCGCGCCGGCCAGCAGCATCTGGCGGGCGGCGCCGCGCAGTTGTTCCTCGACGGCCCACGACGCGGCCCCGGCGGGCCCGGTCGGGGCGTCCCGCCACCAGCGGATCTCGTCGCTCGGTACGGCGAGGGCGACGAGGACCTCGCGCGCGGAGGGCGTGCCGCTGCGGGTCAGCGCGAGGAGCGCCTCGCCGAGCAGGTCGTCGCTGTCGGGGAAGGCCCTGCTCTCGGGCACGAGCAGGCTGGTCCCGCCGCCGCCCGGTCCGGGCGGGGTCCAGCGGCCGTAGCGGCCGGCGGCGCCGCCGCGCCGCTGCCAGCCGTGCCGGCGCAGCAGGACGCCGAGGACGACCGGATCGACCTGACCGGGCTCGGGGGGCTGGTTCCAGTGGGCCTCGGGATGCGGCCGTACCGGCCGTAGTGGCTCGTCGAGGGGGCGGTGGGTCATGGTCTGCCTCCCGTCCCGGCCCGCGTCATGATCTCGCACAGCGCCCGGTCGTCGAAGATGCGTGTGGTCGGTATCCGCACGGTGGTCCGGGTCCGGCCCGTGATCGGGTGGCCGGCGAGATTGACCCAGTAGCAGCAGTGCCGCAGGTCGAGGCGGTCGTGGCCGGCGCGCAGCCACTGGTCCTGGGACCGCGGGACGAGCATCACGACGAGGATCTTGTGCACCGACACCGGGGTGCGGGCGAGCTTGCGCAGGTGGTCGTTGTCGAGCGTGAAGGAGAAGAAGCGGCCCGGCGGGTCGGGCCGGATCTGGTAGGTGGCCTTCAGCTGCACCTTGATGGTGACCTCGTCGTCGACCGTGTGCTGGGGTGCGCTGTGGCTGACGTGCCAGTCGATGCCGTTGTCCGGGAACGGCTGGGACAGCGAGCAGCCCGCCGCCGCCGCGACGGCGTGCAGATAGCCGACCTGGAGGGTCTCCATGCAGGCGGTGGTGGCGAGCGTGCCGCGGTGAAGCCCCTCGCGTTCGGGCAGCAGCCCGCTCCGCTCGGGCTGCGCTATCGCCATGACCAACAGCCTTCCACGCAAAGCCAGTCCCCGTGACGGGCCGCTGAACTGCGATGACCCGTACTCGTGTTGTGTCCTTCCGGCGTACGGCGCAAACAGCCCGGGTATCACCAAACAGGCAGAAGACGGGGCGTCAGCTGCCGTGGGTGAACGAGGGGTTGTGTGGGTATGACGTACTGGTACGAGGGGCCTCTGGCCGCCTTTGACACGGAGACGACGGGCGTCGACGTGGAGACCGACCGGATCGTGTCGGCCGCCCTCGTCGTCCAGGACGCGCCGGGTGCGCGGCCGCGGGTGAGCCGCTGGCTGGTGAACCCGGGCGTGCCGGTGCCGGCCGGGGCGACGGAGGTGCACGGGCTGACGGAGGATCATCTCCAGCGCAACGGCCGCTGGCCGGCCCCGGTCATGTTCGAGATAGCCGAGCTGCTCGCCGAGCAGGCCGCCGCGGGGCGCCCGCTGGTGGTGATGAACGCGCCGTTCGACCTGACGCTGCTCGACCGTGAGCTGCGCAGGCACCGGGCCTCGGCGCTGGACAACTGGCTGGGCGCGGCGCCACTGCGGGTGCTGGACCCTCGGGTCCTCGACAAGCATCTGGACCGCTATCGCAAGGGCCGGCGCACGCTCACCGACCTGTGCGCGCACTACGACGTGACGCTGGCCGACGCGCACGACGCGGCGGCGGACGCACTGGCCGCGCTGGAGGTCGTCCGGGCGCTGGCCCGGCGGTTCGCGGCCCGGCTGGAACGTCTCTCCCCCGCCGACCTGCACGCGCTACAGACGGCCTGGCATGCCGCGCAGGCGCGCGGGCTCCAGGCGTGGTTCGCGCGCAGCGGCACGCCGGAGACGGTGGACACCTCCTGGCCGCTGCGCCCGGAGCTCCCGGCGGCGGCGTAGGCGGCGTCGGCCGACACGGCGCCGCGGAACACGGCGCCGCAGACACGAAAAAGCCGGTCCGCGTGATGCGGACCGGCCCTTCCCGGTGGGCGATACTGGGTTCGAACCAGTGACCTCTTCGGTGTGAACGAAGCGCTCTCCCACTGAGCTAATCGCCCGGGAACGCACCGAACAATACAGGGCTTCGCGGGCTTCCTTCAAACCGCTTCCAGGTACGCGGTCAGGCCGTGGCGGCCGGCACGCATCATCAGCCGGTGGTTGAGGCGGAACACCGGCCGCCCGGGGACGGCGAACACCCTGAGCAGCGGCTTGCCGACCCGGACCACCTGGTCGTAGCGGGCGAGGGTGCCGGAGCCCCGGGCCGTGATCGTCCAGCGCGCCCAGCCGTCGATGTCGCCCGAGAAGGAGCTCTCCAGGATCCCGGCCGCCGGGTCGCGCCGTTCCTCTCGCGCGGTGAAGGTCATGTCGTACGGAAGGAGGGAGCGGATGCGGATGACGCCGGTCGCGTCGTCGATCCGCTTCACCTCACGCACCTGGCGCCACCAGCGGGGATACTCCTCGACCCGCTCCAGCGCCTCGTACACACGGGCGGGCGGGGCGGGCAGGGCCCACAGGCTGCGGAAGCGGTAACGGGTCCAGTCCATGGGCGGAGTGTTCCCTCGCGGGGACACCGCAGACGGCATTTGAGTACGTTCTGAGTACGTGCGCTCATGTCGCCGTTCGTGACGCGGACCACACTCCGACGCATGACGCATTCTCCGCCCCCGGCCCAGGAGCTTTGGTTCCTCGACAATGAGCTCCGGCAACTGGACGCCCGTCGCGCCCAGTTGCTGGCCCGCCGCGCCTGGTTGGTCACGATGCTCCAGCAGGCGGCGCGGCCGGCCGCGCCGGTGTGGCCGAACGGCCCGGCGCCGGCGGGACCGTCCGGCCGCCCCGAGACCACCGCCCCGGGTGTGCAGAACGTCCTCCTGCTGCTGGGCGGCATCCTGCTCACCATCGCGGCGATGGTGTTCACGCTGGTCAGCTGGGGTCACCTGGGGATCACCGGCCGTTCGCTGGTACTCGGCGCGGTCACGCTCGCGGTGCTCGGCGCGCCCGTGGCGCTGCTGAACAGGGGGCTGCGTTCGACGGCCGAGTCGGTCGCGGGTCTCGGCCTGGCGCTGACGGTGCTCGACGCGTACGCCCTGCACGAGGTGGTGTTCACGGCGGCGGACGGTACGACGTACGCGGCGGCCGTGTCGACGGCGCTCGCGGCGGTGTGGGCGGCGTACGGCACGGCGCTCGCCGCGCTGTCCGGCGCGGTCACGCTGCGACTGCCGCGCCCGGCCGCCCTGGTGGTCGCGCAACTCCCGCTGGTCCTCTGGACGATCGCCCTCGGCGGCGGGCCGCACATGGTCACCTGCGCGGTGCTGCTGACGGCGGCGCTCGACGCCGTGGTGGCGCTGCGGGTGTCCGAGCAGCCGGTGCGCCCGGTCGCCATGGTGTGCGCGTTCGGCGCCGGCGGCTGGGGTGTCCTGACGGCCGGTCTGCTCTCGCTGGGAGCGTCCGGTCCGAGCGCCGCCGTCCGTGCGGCGGCGCTCCTCCTCCTCGCGGCGGTGATCGCCCTGGGTATGGCCCGCTCCGCGCCCCGGCCGGAGCTCACGACGGGCATGGCGGCGACCGCCGCCCTGTGCGCGGTGGCCGGCCTGGGCGGCGTTCTCCGGGTGTCGGTTCCCGCCGACTGGGCGGTGCCGGCCTACCTGGCCTGCGGCATCGCGCTGTCGGCCGCCGTACGGGGCCCGCAAGCGGTGCGCCGGGGTGTCGCCCTGGCCTCCGGCGCCGTACAGGCGGGCGCGGTGCTGTGGGCGCTTCCGGCCGTGGGTATCACGCTGCTGGGACCGGCGTCGTGGCTCGGGCACATCTGGTCCGGGGCCCCGGGCGACGCCCGTGCCGCGGTGACGACCGACGTCTCCTGGCCGTCGCACGCCGTGACGGCGCCGCTGGTCCTCGCCGCGGTCGCCGTGGTCCTGGCGACGGCGGTGCGCAGCGAGCAGTGGCGTCCGCAGGCGCTGACCGCCGCGCTGACGGCGGCCTGGGGCGCCGCGCTCGTCACTCCCGCGGCGCTGCAACTCCCCTACCTCGCCGCACTGTCGGTCCACGGGTTCACGGTGGCGGCCCTCGTGGCCCTGGTCGTCGTGGGCCGTCGCACGGTACTGACGGCGCGGACGGCCGGCGCACTCGCTCTGCTCACCTCCTTCGGCCTCGCCGCCCTCTCCCTGGCCACCGAGCCGGCGACCCTCGCCGTCCTCGCCTCACTGACCGGGGTGTTCGCGGTGGCCGCGTGGCGCGGTCGGCAGGCGCCGGTGTACGCGGCCGCCTCCCTCGGCCACGCCACGGCCCTGGCCTGCGCCGCGGGCGCGTCCGCCGGGTGGCGGCCGGAGTACATCGCGTTGCTGGTGCTCGTCGTCCCGGTGGTCGCCGCCCTGGTCGCGGCACGGCTCGGCGACCCGGTGACGACGTGGACGGTCGAGGCGGCGGGGACCGTCGCCGGGCTCGTCGCCATCGGCCTGGCGGTGACCGACCCGCCGCTGCTGGCCCTGGTGCTGTCCCTGTGCGCGGTGATCGCGGCGGGCACGGCCGTGCGCCCGGACCGCCGTCACGTCGGCTACGCGGCCGTCGCCCTCTTCGTGCTGGCCATGTGGGTCCGGCTGGCGGCCTGGGAGGTGGTGGTCCCGGAGGCGTACACGCTGCCGGTCACGGTCCCGGCGCTGCTCGTCGGAGCGCTGCGCCGCCGCCGCGACCCGGCGGCCTCCTCCTGGACGGCGTACGGCCCCGGTCTCACCGTCACGCTGCTGCCGAGCCTCGCCACGGCATGGGGGGACGTCGAGTGGACCCGCCCGCTGTTGCTGGGGGCGGCCGCGTTGCTGCTCACGCTGCTGGGCGCCCGGCACCGGCTCAGGGCGCCGCTCGTGCTGGGCGGCTCGGTGCTCGCCCTGGACGCGCTGCACGAGCTCGCCCCCTACCTGCTCCAGGTGACCGACGCCCTGCCCCGCTGGGTGCCTCCCGCCCTCGCCGGGCTGCTGCTGCTCGCCCTCGGTGCCACGTACGAGCAGCGTCTGCGCGACGTCCGGCGGGTGCGGGAGGTCCTGGGAAGGATGAACTAGGGCCTGTCGTCTGGATCGGATCGGCCTGACTCACGGTGCCTTGCAGGCCGGCACCGCACCCCGCGACGCGCGACTTGATCCAGAACGACAGGCCCTACCCTCCGGTCACCTCCGGTCACGGCATCTTGTCGCCGAGCAGCGCCAGGTTCTCGATGGCGGCGAGGCCGTACAGGGCGGTGTCGTTGGTGGCCACCCAGGCGGCCTCGCTGCCCGCGACCAGGGCGGCGGGGCCGCTCACCGGCTCCGTCTTCCACGGCGAGGACTCCGTGTAGCCGTCGGAGCTGTAGAACTTCGTCCACGCCCGCTTGGCGAGCGCGGCGTCGCCGGTCTGGACGGCTGCGTACGCGTCGAGCCGCGAGTGGCCCTGGAAGAGCAGCAGTGAGCCGAAGTTGCTGCCGTAGCGCGCCGCCTGCTCCGCCTTGGTGGCGTTGAAGTAGCGGCAGTAGTCGAGGTACGCCTCCTTGAACTTCGGTACGTCGACCAGGTGGATCAGCTCGGCGCACAGTTCGTTGAGGCCGAACACCGCGGACAGGTGCGAAACGCCGACGACCGGCGCCGTGGCCACCGCGAACCGGCCGGTGTCGAGGTCGTACAGGCCACTGCCCTGGACGAAGCCGTTGGGCTGGGCGCCGATCGTCTCCATGGTGGACAGGACGCGGGCCTTGGCCTTCTCCCACTTGGGACCCTTGCGCTCCCACTCGGTCAACCACGCCGACACCAGGCCGCTCCAGTCGGTGCCGAAGCCGATGGACAGGGCGTGCCGGTCGGGCGTGTACGGCTCGGTACGGATCTTGCGCAGCGGGTCCAGGGCGAGGAACGTCTCGTCGGAGTCGACGTTGGCGTGCATGAGGTCGCCGACGCGTTCGTCGCCCGTGAGGAAGTAGTAGTAGCGGCGGTAGGTGGTGTTGGCGATCCGCTGCTGCTTGGCACTGTCCGCGTAGTGCTGCACCCCGTGCCGGGTGCCGAGCCCGGCCCACTGGCCGAGGTGGTAGACGTCGACCTCGCCGGTGTGCCGGGTCATCGCCTCGGCGAAGCGGAAGATGTCCGCGCGGCCGCTGCGCAAGTAGGCGAACCAGAGCCAGAGGTCCGGCGACAGCTCCGAGTTGTCCCAGGCGTAGCCGCCGATGTCGTACCGCCACTGGTGCCGGACGGTGTCGTAGGTGTGCATGATGTCGCCGTAGTCCCAGAAGCCGTACCAGCGGCGCTGCTCCACCTGGCCCTTGTAGTAGGTGAAGAGGAAGTCGAGGTGGTCCTCGATCTTCGCCTTGGCGGGAGTGGACCGGTCCGGCTCGGAGTACAGGCCCGGACCGAACACCTTGGCCTTGATGAGCTGCTTGGGCGGGGCGGCGAGCTGGGGCAGCACCCGTACGGCCTCGACCTGTTCGGCGAGCTTCTCCGGGGCGGGCGTGGACTCGTTGGCCCAGAAGAGGAGTTCGGAGGTGCGGGCGATGCCGTAGGGGGTGCCGAAGCCGGGCTCGTGGTCCTCGTAGGTGATGTTGAGGCCCTCGAGCTGTTCGGGGAAGGTGTCCTGGCCCATGCCGTCGTGGTAGAAGCGCAGGTCCATGGGCTGCGCCTCGGGCGACCAGAGCCAGAGGGTGACCTCGGCCTCGTCGGTGTGCGCGTCGCGGATGTCGAGCTGGGCGGGGTGCTTCTCCCAGAAGTCCCTGAGGCCGAAGGAGAATCCGCCGCTCGCCCCTCCGACGTATCCGAAGCCGGAGGCGCGTTTCCCGCCGCCGGCGCCGATCCAGCCGTGGCCCTTCTTGGTGCGCTTGCGGAGCGTGAAGCCGTCGGCGGAGAGCTGCGAGAGGGTGTAGTCGCCCCACTCGGGGATGTACTGGAGCCGGGTGGTGACCCGCTGGTCCCAGGTGGCGGGGTCGGGGAGCTTCTGGCCCGCGTACTGGGCCGCCTGCACCGCCGCCCCGGGGTCACGGCGCAGCCCGGTGATGCCCTTGACCGCCTCGCGCAGCAGACCGGTGCCCTCACCGCCGATGCGGATGTGACGGTCGTAGGACTCGTCGCGCATCGGGACGGTGAAGCGGACGCCCAGCCCCCGGATGAAGTCGCCGCTCGCCTTGCCGGGCTCCTGCTTCCCGTCGTAGGTGATCGTGTGCACCATGCGGAAGGAGTCGGCGCCCGCGTAGAAGTACAGGCGGATGGAGAACGGGAGCCAACTGCGGCTGCCCTTGCGGTGTTTGCCGTCGATGCGGACGACCGCGCGGATCGGGCCGGTCTGCTCGACGGTGACGCCGCCGATGGCGCCCTCGAAGCGCTCGGTCTTGACGGTGCCCTGGTCCTCGTCCTCGATCTCGGGCTGCCGGATCAGCACCAGCCGGCCGTTCCGGGCGATCTCGGTGGAGCCGCGGGTGACGGACTTGATGAGGGTCGCCCCGGACGTGCCGATCTTCGCCGTGATGACACCCGTCGAGACGTCGATGGTGCCGCCGCGCTTGTCGACGGTGACCTTCTTGGCGGGTGCGGCGGGGGTACCGGCGGCGAGGGTGAGCTTGCCGGAGCCCGAACCGACCGCGTGGGCCGTCCACTTCAGCGAGCCGTCCGGCCAGTACGCGAGGGGCCAGGACTGCACGGGGACGTCCTTGCCGGCGGCGTCCGTCAGCGCGAAGGTCTGGTCCTGCTGATACGTGCCCATGGGCCAGGGCACGCCGAGTGTGGAGCCGGGGGCGGCGCCGAGGCCGCCCTCCTCCAGCCAGTCCAGGGTCACCGGATCCGCGTCCGCCGCCGCGGCTCTCGGTGCGGCCTCGGCGTCCTTCGCGCCCAGCGCCCAGCTGAACTGTGCGGCGGCGCCGGCGACGGCCGCCGCCTTGAGGAGGGACCTGCGGGGAATGGGGGACATAGCGATACAGCCTTTCCGTTCCGTGCGGGAGCAGTGCGGGAGGCGGTGCGGGAGGCGGTGCGGGAATGAAGGTGTGAATGTCAGGGGCATGACAGAGGAAGGCGTGGCGCCTGGGCGCCGGCCCGAGAGGAGGGGCGCCGCCCTCAGCGACGCCGGTGGCGTTCCTCCACCGCGACGGCGGCCGCCGCGACGGCACCGAGCACGGGGGCCGCCAGCGGAGCGACGAACCACGCGGACAGGGCGACCACGGCCAGGCCCCCGACGATCAGGAAGGAGCCCGCCGGGTCGAGCACGGTCCGTCGGCCTGCCTCAACGAGCAGCGCCCGCCAGGTGCCGTCCGGTGTCCACACGGCCGCCGCGCGGAGTCCGGCGACGGCGAGCCCGATCAGCGCGAACACGCCGACGGCCCCTACCAGCGGACCGCCGGGAATCCCGGCCCGCACGGCCTGCACGTCCACCCAGACCGCGGCGAGCGCCGCCCACCCGGCGAGCCCGGCGAGCCATCCGCCGCGCACCGCCGACCGGAAGTCCGCGGCGAACTCCCGCCATCCGCCCGCCTCGTGGGCGATGCGCCGGCGCAGATGACGCGACCCCGCGGCGAAGGCGGCCGGGTAGGTGACCACGCCCAGCGAGGCCACCGCGATCCACACCCCGGTCAGGAGACACTCGGCGAACACCGCGAACCGTTCCGCGAAGGCGGACTCGCCCCGCGGGGCCCTGGCCCTGACGCGTACCTCGGCCATGCCGGGTCAGCCCTTCAGTCCGGACGTCGCCATGCCGTCGATCAGATAGCGCTGGAAGGCGACGAAGAAAGCGAGCACCGGCAGGAGCGCGACCAGCGACATCGCGATCATGCCGCCGTAGTTGGCCAGGCCCTCCTGGTCCACGAACATCTTCAGCCCGAGGGAGACCGTGTACTTGTCGGGCTCGTTGAGGTAGATCAGCGGGCCCATGAAGTCGTTCCAGGAGTTGATGAAGGTGAAGATCGCGCTGGTGATCAGGGCCGGCCGGCACAGCGGGAGCACGATCGACCAGTAGATGCGCAGATGCCCGCAGCCGTCGAGGCGGGCCGCCTCGTCGAGTTCCCTGGGCAGATTGCGCATGAACTGCACCATCAGGAAGACGAAGAACGCCTCCGTGGCCAGGTACTTCCCCAGCAGGAGCGGGGCGTACGTGTTGATCATGTTCAGGTTGCGGAACAGCACGTACTGCGGGATCAGCAGCACGTGGTACGGCAGCAGCAGGGTGCCGATCATCAGCGTGAACAGCAGATTGCGGCCCGCGAACCTGATCTTCGCGAAGGCGTACGCGGTCAGCGAGCAGGACACCACGATGCCGACGACGGAACCGACCGCGAGCAGCAGCGAGTTGACGAAGAACGTAGAGATCGGAATGTCCGCGATGCCGTCGGCCAGCCCCTTGTAGTTCGCGAGGATCGGGTCGCCCGGCAGGAGGTCCAGACTCCCGACGATGTCCTCGCTCTTCTTGAAGGAGCCGCCGATGACCCAGATCACCGGGTAGAGGATCACCGCGAGGACCGCGAGCGACCCCAGGTGCCAGGCGAGTGATCCGGGCAGTCTGCGACGGAGGCTGCCCTTCGTGGATCGCGCCGGCGTGACGTCGGTGGCCTGCGCGCTCATCGGGCGCCCTCCTCGTAGTGCACCCAGCGCTTCTGGGACCAGAACAGCACCGCCGTCACCAGGGCGACCGCGACGAGCAGCATCCAGGCCATGGCGGAGGCCAGGCCCATCCGGCTGTTCTCGAAGCCCTGGACATAGAGGTAGCAGGTGTAGACCATCGAACCGTCGGCGGGACCGCACGCGTTGCTGCCGGCGCCGCCGCCCACGATGTACGCCGAGCTGAAGATCTGGAACGAGTGGATCGTCTCCAGCAGGACGTTGAAGAAGAGGACCGGCGAAATCATCGGCAGGGTGATGTTCCAGAACCGGCGCAGCCTGCCGGCTCCGTCGACCTCGGCGGCCTCGTACAGCTCACGAGGCACCTGCTTGAGCCCGGCGAGGAAGATGACCATGGGAGCGCCGAACTGCCAGACGGTGAGCGCCACCAGGCTGTAGATGATCATCTCGGGGTCGCCGGTCCAGCCGCCGACATCGATCCCGAAGACCTTCTGGGTACGGTCGACGATCGCGTCGTCCGAGAAGATCGCCTTCCAGACGATCGCGACGGAGACGCTCGCCCCGATCAGCGAGGGCGCGTAGAAGGCGGCCCGGTAGAAGGCCTGGCCGCGCCGCTTCTGCGCGAGCAGCAGCGCCACTGCGAGCGCCAGGAGCAGCTTGAGCGGCGTGCCGACGACCACGTACCAGAGCGTCACCTTCACCGAGTGGCGCCAGCGCGGGTCGCCGAACATCTCGGAGAAGTTGTCGAGCCCGATCCACTTCGGCGCGTCGAACAGGTTGTAGTCGGTGAACGCGAAGTAGAGCGAGGCGACCATCGGGCCCGCTGTCAGCAGCAGGAATCCGGCGATCCACGGGGACATGAAGAGATAGCCGGCCAGGTTCTCCCGGCGGCCCCGCCGCTTGACGGCGGCGGGGCGCGGGGTGTCGACCGGACCGTGCCGCGGCTCGGAGTCCTTGAACAGGTCCTCCGTCGCAGGGGCGTGTGTCACGGTGGTTCCCATCAGCTGCCGAGAGCCGTCTTCGACTCGGTGAAGAACTGCTTGACGGCCTCGCTCACCGAGCGCGTGCCCAGGGCGAGCTCCTCGGCGATGCGCAGGAAGGCCGACTCACAGATGTCGGCACCGTTCGGGTGCGGGGTGATGGGCTCCAGGACGCCCGAGGAGACGAGGGACGTCTCGTAGGCGGCGATCGCCTTGTTGACCTCGTCGGTCGGCTTGAACGCGTCGAACTGGGCCTGCGTCGCGGGCACACCGCGGTCGTAGCCCATGATCTTGGCGACCTCGGGATCATGCACCATGAAGTCGATGAACTGGGCGACCTCCTTGGGGTGTTGTGTCCGCTTGGAGGCGCTGAGCATCAGGGATCCGAGGTACTGACCGGTCTTCTTGCCGTCCGTCGTCGGAATGGGCGCGAGACCGTACTCGCTCTTGCCCTCCGAGGTGTAGCGGACGGTGAAGTTGTCCCAGGTGAACTCACTGCCGGCGAGTTCCCCGGAGACCGCCGACTTCGGCTTGATCTGGGCGACCTTCTTGGGATCGGCGTAGAGGCCCTCCTCGACGCCCTTCTTGGCCTTGGTCCACCAGTCCGTCAGATCCGCCTCGGTGAAACCGAGTCCGTCCTGGGAGAAGAACGCCTTGCCGTTCTGGCGCAGATAGAGGTCGTACAGGTACATCACGCCGTACATGCCGCTGTCGCCGGCACGCCCCGCCTTGTCGCGGATCTTCTTCATCGCCGCGTCGAAATCGTCCCAGGTCCAGCCGTGGACGGGCTTGACACCTGCCTTGGTGTAGACGGGCTTGTCGATCACCAGGGCCATCGAGTTGGAACCGACCGGGACTCCGAGGAGCTTGCCGTCGACCTCGCCGAATTTGTCCAGCCCGGCCCGGAAGCCGTCCATGGAGAGGTTGCCCGCCTTGACCTGCGCGCCGAGATCGAGCAGCACGTTCTTCGCGTCGTATTTCCGCAGGAATCCAATCGCGTTCTGGAAGACGTCCGGCGGATTCCCGCCGGAGGCCTGAGTGTTGAACTTCTTCCAGAAGTCGCCATAGGGCTGAAAGTCCGTTTTCACCTTGATCTTCGGATACTTCTTCTCGAAGAGCGCGATGGTCTTGTTGATACGCCCCGCACGGTCCTCGGAACCCCACCAGGCGTAACGGATCGTCACCGTTCCGTCCGCCGAGGTGCCGCTGTCTCCCCCGCACCCGGTGGTCGCGGCCAGGCCCAGTGCGGCCGCCGTCGCCCCCGCGGCCTTCAGGATCGTTCGCCTCTCAACATTCCTGCTGGTTCCCACAGTCGGGCCCTCCCCGCAGCGTCGTTGCCGCTTGCATGAATCGTTTCAAGAAAGCGCTTGCTGGCACAAGGTACGAGGGGGTTGAGAGAGCGTCAATGATTCGGACAGGAATTTCTTGCGTGCGAGCCCGGCGGCGAACCGCGGCCGCGAGGACCGCTTCTGCGCATCTCTTGGACGAACTCGCAGGTGAGGGAGGCGCGTTCGAACTGCCGAACCGGTGATCGGTCGTCAGGAACGCGAGCCGGAGAGTGGAATCTGCCTGGCGGAGTAAGAGTTGTCCGAGGAAGGGGAGCATGGTGGGACTGCGTTCGGCAGGACACAGCGGGTCGGTGGATACGGACGACCGGGCACGTGGAAAGCCGGACTGACGACAGTCGGGAGCCGGGGTCGGGAACCTGGGTCGGCAGTCGGGAGCCGGGTCGGGAGTCGGGAACCCGGGCCGGGAGCAGAGCCGGGGGCGAAGTGTTCTTGACGCCGGGGGGCGACTGCCGCGTGAACGACGTCGGCCCGTCTGCGTTCTCGCAGACGGGCCGACGTTCCGGGTGGGCGATACTGGGTTCGAACCAGTGACCTCTTCGGTGTGAACGAAGCGCTCTCCCACTGAGCTAATCGCCCGGACGCAGGAAGAACATTACCCCATGTCAGGGTGCGGCCGTGACCACGGCCGGCCCTCCCCCGCACCGCAGCGGCGGATCACTGATCCTTGATCTTCCAGGGCATCTCGAAGCCGAACTTCCACACGTAGACACCCACGAGTGCGGAGATGATCACGAGGCCGATCACGGTCAGAGTGATGTTGCGGCGGCGGACCTTCGGGTCCAGCGCCCGCTGGGCCGCCTCGGTGACCTTGCGTTTGGTCCAGCGGAGCGCCAGCTGCGCCCAGACGAACTCGGTCGCCCAGATCGCCATGCCGCCGAAGATGACGACCCAGCCGGGACCGGGCAGCGGCAGCATGATGATGCCGGCGACCACGACGGCGAGGCCGATCACGAAGACCCCGACCTGCCAGCTCAGGTGCAGCATGCGGCGCGCCTTGACGAATTCGGGCGCCCTTGAGCCGAGTCCCTGCCCGGGATGGCCGTCCCCGTCCTCGCCCGTTTCCGACCTGTCCGCCGCCATGACCGCCTCGCCCGGCTCGTCACTCCCCGTGTTCATACAGCCTGACCCTACCCGAGAGAATCCGGTCACCGGAATGGTGGTACGGGGCGTACACGGTGTCGGCCGGAAGAGTTACGTAAACGCACGCAAAACACTCAGAGGGGTTTACAACGCCACCGTAGGTGGCATGTCGATTTCGCCGACGTGCGAATCCCCGAGCGCACACTGAGCGAAAGGCCCTGGCGCTTATGAACACCACGGTCAGCTGCGAGCTGCACCTGCGCCTCGTTGTGTCGAGCGAGTCATCCCTGCCTGTCCCCGCAGGCCTGCGGTACGACACGGCCGACCCCTACGCCGTGCACGCCACCTTCCACACCGGTGCCGAGGAGACCGTCGAGTGGGTGTTCGCCCGCGACCTGCTCGCCGAGGGCCTGCACCGGCCCACGGGCACCGGCGACGTCCGTGTCTGGCCGTCGCGCAGTCACGGTCAGGGCGTCGTCTGCATCGCCCTGAGCTCTCCCGAGGGCGAAGCCCTGCTCGAGGCCCCTGCGCGGGCCCTGGAGTCCTTCCTGAAGCGGACGGACGCGGCCGTGCCCCCGGGCACGGAACACCGGCACTTCGATCTCGATCAGGAGCTCTCGCACATCCTGGCGGAGAGCTAGGGCGAGGCTCACACCGAGCTGCCCGGCGCCGTCCACTCGGGGAGACGGCTCGGGCCAGGACAACCGAATAGGGCATGCGCCGACGCCGCGCCACGGGCTGCCGTGGGGCGGCGTCGGCGTGCGTGCGGTCCGTGCGCGCAGGTGCGGGCAGGTCTCCCCGGGCCCCCGGCGTCCGGCGCCCGGGCAATCCGGTCCGCGAGCGGCCCTCACCCGGCGGCCCGGTGCGGCTACCATCGGCCAGCATCGGCGGGCGCCCGCCCGACCCCCAGGCCAGGGAGCGAAATGTGCTGATCACCCACGACACCCGGTGCGCGCTCGATGCCGTCGTGGAACTGGTGAACACCGCACCGGAGGACGACCTGACTCCGGACGCGCTACCGGATGTCGCCGCTCTCGCTGATTTCGTACGAAAGCACGAGATCAGCGATGTCGGTGTGCTGTCCGAGTTCGATCTGTCCGCGGTGCGCAGGGTCCGTGGCCGGTTCGCCGGCATCTTCGCCGCCCCGGAGCCGCGGACCGCCGCCGCGGCGATCAACGAGCTCGTCGCAGCCGCGGGCACCACGCCACGCCTCACGGATCACGACGGCTACGACTGGCACGTGCACTATTTCGCGCCCGGCGCCTCGGTCGCCGACCATCTCGCGGCCGACTGCGGCATGGCGCTGGCGTTCTTCGTGGTGGCCGGGGAGCAGGAGCGGCTTCGGCGCTGCGAGGCCCCGGACTGCCGGCGCGCCTTCGTCGACCTCTCCCGCAACCGGTCCCGCCGGTACTGCGACAGCCGCACCTGCGGCAACCGCCTTCATGTGGCCGCCTACCGGGCGCGCCGCAAGGAGGCGGCGGGCTGAGTCCGGCCGCGCCGAGCAGAACAGGTTCCGGGTTCCGGGTTCCGGGTTCCGGGTTCCGGGTTCCGGGTTCCGGGTTCCGGGTTCCGGGTTCCGGGTTCCGGGTTCCGGACAGAACGATCCTCGATGCCGACGCGGCCCCGGCGGGTGGCGCCGGGGACCGCGGGTACGGCTCAGAGCAGCAGCAGATCATGCAGCGAAGCCATGAGCAGCAGACACCCGATCACCGCAAGAAAGATCATCAGCGGTGGCTGGGAAAGGGCGAAGAGGCACCCGCGCGGCTCGTCCTGCGGCGGCGCGGCGTCGCTCTGTGTCGTGTCCAGCATCTCGCGGGTGATGATGACGCAGCGGACGCCTCCGACGCGATCACCCGCGCGGTTTGAGCGGGAGTTCGCCGGAATCCGTGACACCGCTTTCAGGCGGTGATCACTTCCGCGCACGGACAGGCCGACTGTGTCGTTTCAACCGCCGGTCACGGGGGCGGGTCGGCGATCAGGGCTCGGCGATCACTGTCGTGGTGAAGGCGCGCGCCGGCCGCTGCCGGCTCGGCCCCCGCGCGTGCGCCCCTTCCCAGAGCCGTGTGTCGGGCCCCGGGGCTTCGAGCAGCGCGTTTCATATACCGTGCTTCTTCAGGATGGCCTCGATGTCGCTGAAGTCGTCGGAAGCGCCGGTCGCCCGGGGTGCGGGCGCGGGACGGGCCGCCGGACGAGAGGCCTGGCCCAGGGAGGGCGCGGACGCGGCGGGGGCCACTGCCCCGGCCTGCGCGGCTCGGGCCGCCGCCCTGCGCTCCTTGCGGGTGCCACCACGGCGGCGCTCCACGGCGCGGGTGGTGGCGAACAGTGCCCAGGCCCCGCCGAGCACGACGAAGCCCGCCCACGCCGTCGGACTGAAGGCGGTGTCGGCGATCCAGTCGACGATGCCGGTCATCACGAGGCCCAGCGGCACCAGGGCGTAGGCGGCGATGCGGGCGGCCGCCAGGAAACGCTTGCGGTAGGCCGTGACCACCGCGAGGCCCAGGCCTGCCGCGGCCACGGCGGAACAGACCGTCTCGGCAATCATCCGGTCCTCCAGGCGTCGACTCACTCGGACAGATGTCACATCGACGCGGCACCGGGTCCGACGGGCCCGCGCTTCGTCCCTTCCATCCTGCACCTGCGCACCGCTCGCGGGCCATGCTCCGGCCGGACATCAGGGACATCTCCGGGTCCGCTCCTCCGCAGGTGCCGTACGGACCGTGCCGCAAGGACCGTCCGGACCGGGCCCATGACCCCGGTCCGGACGCGGGCTCCACGCCCACCCGGTCGATGTTCCGGACGCGGGCTCCCGGTCCGTCCGGTCGGCCGGTGGTCCGGATTGGGGCGGCCGGGCCCGGACTGGGAGACTGGTGCCATGAGCGACTCGTCCCCGACCTCCTCCGCCGCCCCGGCGCCGGACTCCGCACCCGCGCCCGCGCCCGGTACGGCGGCCCCCCGTCCCGCCGTCGTCCTCGACGTCTGGTGCGAGCTCCAGTGCCCGGACTGCCGAGGTGCGCTCGACGACCTGCGCGCCCTGCGCGAGCGGTACGGGGACCGGCTGGACGTACGGCTGCGGCACTTCCCGCTGGAGAAGCACAAGCACGCCTTCGCCGCCGCCCAGGCCGCCGAGGAAGCCCTGGAACAGGGACAGGGATGGCCGTACGTCGAGGCGGTGCTGGGCCGGGTCGAGGAGCTGGGCCGTGCGGGAGAACCGTTCCTGGTCGAGACCGCCGCGGAACTCGGTCTCGACGCCGAGGAGTTCGACACCGCCCTGATCGACGGTCGGCACATCCTGATCGTGGACGCCGACCAGGCCGAGGGGAAGGCGATCGGCGTCACCGGCACCCCGACCTACGTCATCGGCGGCGAGCGTCTCGACGGCGGCAAGAGCCAGGAGGGGTTGCGCGAACGCATCGAGGAGATCGCCGACCGGCTGCTGGCCGACCAGGCGTGAGGCGGGCTCCGCGCCGGCCGGCTCAGAGCAGGTTCTTGTACATCGAGTAGTGCACGGGCCGGTATCCGAGCGAGTCGTACAGCCGCTCGGCCGGGGTGTTGCCGGTGAAGACGTTGAGGCCGAGAACGCGTTTGCCCGCCGCGATCGCCTGGCTCTCGGCCAGCAGCATCAGTGAGCGCCCGTGGCCCCGGCCGCGGAAAGCCTCGTCGGCCTCGACGTCGTACACGAACGCCTTGTCGGCGGTGAACGCCACCCAGAGGATGCCGACCCGGGCGCCCTCGTGCTCCAGGACGCTGAGCAGTATGTTCTGCGTCGCCAGGCCCTGCGGCAGCAGGCTTTCGTTGTCGTGGCGCGACTTGGCCCACGCCTCGTCCTCGGGCACCCCGCGTTCGCTCCAGTCCCGGGCGTACTCCGCGAGGCCGCGCTCGTACCAGGGCGCGTACTCGGCCTGTGTCATCGGCCTGCCCCGGCTTCCCTCGGGCAGTCGGGGGGCGGTGGCGCCGAGGGGCTTCTCCATGCCGCGGTTGCGGTGGACGTAGCCGAGGGCCGTCGCCAGCCGCAGGGCTGCCTCCGCGTCGGCGGGCACCCTGACGTCGATCCGCTTGCAGCCCCAGCCCCGCGCCACCTCCTCGGCGGCCAGCGCGGCCACCGTCCCCCGGCCCCGCCCGCGGTCCGGTTCCTCGATGCGCAGTCCTTCGATCTGGGCGACGCCGGGCCCGAAAGCCAGGGACGTCGAGAGGTGGACCGCTCCGACGGGACGGCTGTTCACGCACACCCGGTAGTGGCGTGACAGTGCCCCGTCGGCGGCGTGCTGAAGCGGCTCGGTCGGCCGCAGGGTCGTGGTCATCAGGGGCTTTCTACCCACCTCGGGGAGCCGCGTCAGCCCATTTTCCCGGCCTTCGGGATCCGGGGGCCGGGATCCTACGGGTCGAGGTCGTCGCCGGCCCGCTCGGCGAAGATCCGCATCGCCTTGGCGGTCACCGGGCCGGGCGTGCCCGGAAGTTCGCGGCCGTCGACGCGGTGGACGGCCTGGACGTCGCGCAGGGTGGAGGTGAGGAAGACCTCCTCGGCACGCTCCAGCACGTCCAGCGGCAGGTCGCTCTCCCTGGCTCCGGTCCACTCGACGGTCAGTTCGCGGGTGATGCCCGCGAGGCAGCCGGAGGCGAGCGGCGGGGTGTGGATCTCGCCGTCCAGGACGACGAACACGTTGGAGCCGGTGCCCTCGCAGAGCTGCCCGACGGTGTTGGCGAACAGCGCCTCGGTCGCGTCCTGTTGGTGGGCTCGGGCCAGGGCGACGACGTTCTCGGCGTAGGAGGTCGTCTTCAGGCCGGTGAGCGCGCCGCGCTCGTTGCGGGTCCAGGGGACCGTGATGACGGCCGTGGAGTCGGCGCGCCGGGCGGTCGAGCCGAGGGCGACGACGAGGGTGGGGCCCTGGTCTCCGCGGTCGGAGCCGAGGGGGCCGTGGCCGCCGGTGTAGGTGATGCGCAGCCTGCCGAGCGGCACCGGGTTGGCCTCGACGACGGCGGCGCAGGCGCGGCGGACCTCGTCGTGGTCGGGGTCCGGCAGGCCGAGACCGCGCGCGGAGCGGGTCAGCCGGTCGAGATGGCGGGTCAGCGCGAACGTCGTGCCGTCCACCGTCTTCACGGTCTCGAAGATGCCGTCGCCCACGGTCAGTCCGTGGTCGAAGACGGAGACGCGGGCGGTTTCGCTGTCCTTCAGCCCGCCGTCGAGCCAGATCTTCACGTCAGTCCCTCTCCCTCGGCCTCGTCCGTTCCCGTGGCCTCGTACGCTCCCGACGCTATCGCGAGCAGCCGGGACGCCTTCAGTTCGGTCTCCGCCCACTCGGCCTCGGGGTCCGAACCCCAGGTGATGCCCGCGCCGGTGCCGAAGCGCAGCACGGCGGAGCCGCCGCGGGCCCGGTCGATCCAGAAGGTCCGGATGCCGACGGCCAGCTCGCCCGTGCCGCGGTCGGCGTCGACCCAGCCGATACCACCGCAGTAGGGGCCGCGGGGCGCCGTCTCCAGCGCGTCGATGATCCGCAGGGCGCTGGACTTGGGGGCGCCGGTGACCGAGCCGGGCGGGAAGGCGGCGTCGAGCAGTTCCGGCCAGCCGACGCCGTCACGCAGCTCGCCGCGGACCGTGGACACGAGGTGGACCAGACCCGGGTGCTTCTCGACGGCGCACAGGTCGGGGACGGTCACGCTGCCCGTGGCGCAGACCTGCCCCAGGTCGTTGCGGACGAGGTCCACGATCATCACGTTCTCGGCGTAGTCCTTCTCGAGGAGATCCGCCTCGGTGCGCCCGGTGCCCTTGATGGGCCCGGACTCGACGACCCGGCCGTCCCGGCGCAGGAAGAGTTCGGGCGACGCGGTGGCTGTCTCTATGCCGTGCGCCGGGAGACGAATCGTTCCTGCATAGGGCGCCGGGTTGCCCAGAGCCAGCAGGGCCGTCAGTGCGTCCACATCGGCGCCGGGCGACACCGGCGCGGTCAGGACACGGCAGAGGTTGGCCTGGTACACCCGGCCGGCCGCGATGTGCTCACGGATGCGGCGGACGCCCGCCGTGTACGCGGCGCGGTCGAGGGACGACGTCCAGTCACCGGCCGAGGGTCCTCGCCATGCCCCGGGCACGGGGGCGGGCACGGCCTCCTCGCGTACGTCGGCGAAGCGCGCGCAGACCGGACGGCCCTCGAAGTCGGCGCAGACGGCCCAGAACCCGGCGCCGTCGAGGGCCGCGGGATCGCTGGTCACGTCGAGGAGGCCGGTGGCGACACGGGTGCCGAAACGGGCGAGGGGCGGGAGGTCGAGCACGTGGTCGAGTGTAGGGCGGCACACCCGTGACGCGGTCCGGGCATGTCCCGCATTGTCCCGGCCAGGGGCCCTGACCAGGCCCGCGCGTGGACACAGCGCAGCACGCTGCACAAACGCGTTTTTGTACTGGCCCGGGAATCCGCTAGAGTTCAACACGTCGCCGGGACGCGTGAGCCGACCGAACCGACAGGCGGACGTAGCTCAGTTGGTAGAGCGCAACCTTGCCAAGGTTGAGGTCGCGAGTTCGAGCCTCGTCGTCCGCTCGAAGGAACAAGGGGTCTTCCCGGTCCCCTACACTCCTGGTGGAGTGGCCGAGAGGCGAGGCAACGGCCTGCAAAGCCGTCTACACGGGTTCAAATCCCGTCTCCACCTCCAAGGACGATTAGCTCAGCGGGAGAGCGCTTCCCTGACACGGAAGAGGTCACTGGTTCAATCCCAGTATCGTCCACTGGATCTCTTCGAAGATCCGTACCCGCGCGATTAGCTCAGCGGGAGAGCGCTTCCCTGACACGGAAGAGGTCACTGGTTCAATCCCAGTATCGCGCACGCAGCGCCCACGCCCTTCGGGCCGTGGCCCCGAGGACGATTAGCTCAGCGGGAGAGCGCTTCCCTGACACGGAAGAGGTCACTGGTTCAATCCCAGTATCGTCCACACACCGAGAGCCCCCGGCCGCCTTAGCGGTCGGGGGCTTCTTGTCGTCTGCCGGCTCAGCTGGAGAACAGCATGTGGCCGAAGCTCTTGTGGCGGTGATGGCCGCCGTAGTGACCACCACCGTGACCACCGCCGTGACCGCCCCCGTGCGGGGCGCCCCAGGCGGGAGCGGCCGGGGCCGGGTACGCCTGCGGGGCACCCGGGGGCGGCGGCGCCGGCTGGGACCACTGGGACTCGACGCGGGTCAGCGCCTCCAGCTCGCCGTAGTCGAGGAAGATCCCACGGCAGTTGCTGCACTGTTCGATCTGGACACCGTTGCGGTTGTACGTGTGCATCTGAGCGTGACACTTCGGGCACTGCATGGTTCGGCTCAACTCCTCGCCGGTCGGTCCTGTTTCGCCTGCCGCCAGGACAGACACTGTCCGGCCGCGGTCGGTTGCACCCTACTTCGCGAAGTCCGCCGTCAACTGCGGGGGGACGGAACCCATTCGCGCGCAGGCGTCGACGAGGCACTGCTCGACCTCGTCCAACGCCCGTTCCTGCGCGACCGACTTGGTGACAGCGCGCGCCGCCGTCTGCACGGTGAGTGCGCGGGCGGGGACGTCGAGGGCCGCCCAGGGGTCACCGTCCTCGGGGACCGCGGGGCCGCCCCCGGCCCGGTAGGCGGCCAGGAACCGGGTCCACTCCTCGGGCGGGAGCAGACCGCAGGCGTACCAGGCGGCGGGCCGGGCGAGGTCCCAGGCCGGGACACCGACGCCGAGATCGTCGACGTCGATCAGGCGCCAGGGGCCGTCGGGGGCCGGGTGGCGGACGAGCTGGCCGAGGTGGAGGTCGCCATGGCAGAGGGTGGTGGTGTCGGGCATGGGGGCTTCGGCGCGGGCCCAGGCCGGGAGCGCGCGCCAGGCGCTCAGGACGGGGGCGACGGCGGGGTGCGCTCCGGCCGCGCGGAGGCGGGCCACGGCGTGGGCGGCCTTGGCGGGGCCGCGCATCCCGGGCAGGGCTGCCGGAGCCGGCGTGCGGTGCAGCCGGGCGAGCAGGATGCCCGCGGCCTCCCAGGGAGCCGTGTCGGGGTCGTCCGGATCGACCGGAGTGCCGTACGGCCAGAAAGTGACGAGGCGGCCGTGGAGCGACGTCGCGGTCGGGGTGAGCGGCGGCAGGAGGATGCCGGGGAGGCGCGCGGCCAGGGCGAGGCGCGGCGCGAGACCGGTGGCGTCGGTTCCGGGAGCGTGGGCCTTCGCCACGGTGTCCGCGTGCCGGACGACGGTGGCGTCGGGGCGGTCGGCGAGGACGGCCGCGCCGCAGGGACAGGCCGTCGTGCCCTCGTGGGCCAGGGCCCCGGCCGTGAGGGTGAGCTCGGTGAGCAGGGGGTGCGCGGTCACGGGGCTCCCTGGGCGGCGGCGGGCGGGTCTCCTCGCGAGGGTACGCAGCCGGGGCCGTCGAAGCCGTGCGGCGGGGAAAAGCAATGCAGGCGCAGCTCCCCAGCTGCGCCTGCATTATTTGCCGTCCGCCGCACCCCCGTCCCCACGGGGTTTCATGGGTGGATGTCCCCGCCCGGACCGCTCTTCCGGGCCTGGGGTCGCCGCTCAGCGCCCCAGCATCACTCCCACGGACGACGCCTGTGTGGCCACTGTCTCCCAGCCGTCGAAGACCACGAGGAGCAGGACCGCCAGAGGAAGGGCCATCAGTGTCGCCACCAGGGGGTGGCGGCGGCCCGTGCGACGAGGACGCGTACCGCGTCCCGTTGTGCGGATCATCGTCCGCGGTGCCGTAAGGGCCATGGTCCCTCTCCTGACCTGATCAGTTGTCGTTGGCAGCGGCGGGTGTCTGACCTCGGGGGACGAGTGCTGCACCCGCCGCTTGACTTCAAATCTAGGCGGGTGGCCGCCTTCGCACGTCATGCCCTCGTACCGATTGCCGGGCCTCCCGGAGGATGAGCCATGACCTGCGGAGTACTCCCCTGGGTGGAGACGTGGGCGCGGGTCTGAGGGTCTTCCCGGAGGGGCTGTCCGGTCCGGTCCGGTTTTCCCGCACCGGACCGGGGTCCGGGGCCGGCCCGGGCGTGACTTCACTCACTCCACCGCCCTGCGCCCGGCCCCCGTCGCCGCTCGGCGACGTGCCCGGCCGGCCATCGGCTCATGGGTGCGCGTCGTGCCGCCGGCATCGGCGCGGCTCTCGGCCCGGTCACCCGAGGCGGGCCCAACCCACCTCCCGGGAGAGGTGGTTGAGCCTTTCGGAAGGCCAAGGCGGGCCTGCCCGCAGGCTTCCTGACCACCCTTCAAGTCCGTCAGAGGGCCCGGACAATCGATCGGTACGAGAGGGCGCGGCCTCTGCGCGCGAACGGCCGTGGAAACGTAAGCTGTGCCACGTCACACGGACCGGGCAGCGGGGATGAACATGGCGATGATGCGCCTGAGGCGCGAGGACCCGCGCGTCGTCGGCTCGTTCAGGCTTCACCGACGGCTCGGCGCGGGCGGTATGGGCGTCGTCTATCTGGGCTCCGACAAGAAGGGCCAGCGGGTCGCGCTCAAGGTGATCCGGCCCGATCTGGCGGAGGACCAGGAGTTCCGGTCGCGGTTCGCGCGCGAGGTGTCCGCCGCCCGCCGGATCCGGGGCGGATGCACGGCGCGGCTGGTCGCGGCGGATCTGGACGCCGACCGGCCCTGGTTCGCCACCCAGTACGTGCCCGGCCCCTCCCTCCACGACAAGGTCAACGACGAGGGGCCGCTCGGGGCCGCCGAACTGGCCTCGATCGGGGCCGCGCTGTCGGAGGGGCTCGTCGCCGTCCACGAGGCCGGGGTCGTGCACCGCGACCTGAAGCCCTCGAACATCCTGCTCTCCCCCAAAGGCCCGCGGATCATCGACTTCGGGATCGCCTGGGCGACGGGCGCCTCCACCCTGACGCACGTGGGTACGGCGGTCGGCTCTCCCGGGTTCCTCGCGCCGGAGCAGGTGCGCGGGGCCCTGGTCACCCCGGCCACGGACGTGTTCTCGCTCGGCGCCACGCTCGCCTACGCCTCCACCGCCGACTCCCCCTTCGGGCACGGCAGTTCCGAGGTGATGCTGTACCGCGTGGTGCACGAGGAGCCGCAGCTGCACGGCGTACCGGACGCGCTGGCCCCGCTGGTGCGGGCCTGTCTGGCGAAGGATCCCGAGGAACGGCCCAGCACCCTCGATCTCTCACTGCGTCTGAAGGAGATCGCGACCCGGGAGGCCCAAGGGCTGGCGGACGCGCGCCCCCCGGCGCCGCGGGCGGCCGAGGCGGACCGTCCCACGGGCCGGCTCTCCGACCCCGGCCACCCCGAGCGCACGCTGCGCCACCAGTCCGGGCCCGGCACTCCACCGCCGAGGGGCGGGGCGCCTTCCTCGCGCGGTCCGGTTCCTCCGCGGGGCGCTGCGCCGGCTCGCGGCAGCGGCACCGCACGCGCCGGGGGCGCCTCGTCGTCACGATCCGGGACCCGGCCTGCTCCCGCCTCGCGCAACACCCGTTCCGGTGGCGGCGGCCGGCCGGTGTCCCGCGGCGGGGCCGGGCGTCCGGGGCCGAGGGCCACGGGGTCCGGACGGCGGCCCGCCAACCCGCGGCTGCTGCGCCAGCGGCTGTTCGTGTTCGTCGTCGTGACCCTGCTCGTCGCGCTCGGCATCGCCGTCGTCCAGGGCTGCGAGGGTCCCGCGCGCGGGCTCGGCGGCCCGGACGGCGTCGTACGGCATGAGCAGCAGTACCCGCGGCCGCAGCCGGGCGACCCGCTCGGGGACTGACCCGGGACAGCGCCTGCGGGCGCCGCGCAGGACGCCGGTCAGGCCGCGATGGGGATGATGCCGAGGGGCCGGGTGGTGGGCTGGGGTGAGCCGCCGGCCGGTTCGACCGTTATCCCCACGGCGACGGCCCCGGCGGGGGCGCCCTTCAGGACCCGGGAGTCGTTCGCCGTGCCGCCGGTCAGCAAGCCCGCCGGGCGGAGACCGCCCGCCTCGGCCGCGTACCAGAGCTCGTAGACCTTGCCGCCGGTCAGCACGGGCAGGTCATGGGCGGCGAAGACCGCGTGTTCCCGGGCGCGGGAGACGACCACGGCCGCGGGCGTCCCGTCGGTGAGCCTCGCGGTGTGGACGGTGGCGTCGGAGGCGGTGAGGACCTCGGTGATCACGGCGCTCGCGGTGGCGGCCCGCTGCTCGGCACGCGCCGCCCGGGTCCGCGCGTCGTCGGCCTCGGTGTGCTGGTGGACCGCGACTCCGCCGAGTGCCGCGGCGGCCGCGATGCTCACGGCGAGCGCGCAGCGCAGCAGCCGCTGTCCGGGGGCGCGCGGGCGCTGCGGCGCCCGGTCCTGACGGGTGCGGGCGACGGTGTCGAGGGTGCGGGCGCGTGCCTGCGAGGTGACCGGGACGCTCCGCGCCGAGCCCCCGAGGCGAGCGGTGGTCTCCAGGAGGTGCGCGGCCTCCCGGCGGCACGCGTCGCAACCGGCGAGATGGTTCTCGAACGCGGTCTCCTCCGTGGGCGACAGGGCGTGCAGGACATACGCGCCGACGGCCTGGTGAGGGTCTTCCCCGGGGGTCATGTGCCGGTCTCCAGACAGGCCCGCAGTCGCCGCAGGCCCGCGCGCATGCGGGACTTCACCGTGCCTTCGGGGGTGGAGAGAGCGTGCGCGACCTCGAGGCAGGTCAGCCCCTGGTAGTAGGCGAGGATCAGCGGCACCCGCTCCTTGCGGGACAGCGAGGTGAGACAGCGGTGGAGCCGCCGCTGCTCGTCATGGTCCTCGACGGTCTCGGCCACCTCGTCGAAGGGCCGCTCCGGCTCGAGGACACCCGTACGCTGCTCGCGTTCCGCGCCCGCCTGGGCGGAGCGGACCCGGTCCACCGCCCGCCGATGCGCCACGGTGAGCACCCATGCCTTCGCCGTTCCCCGCTCCGGGCGGTAGCGGTCCGCCGTGCGCCAGACCTCGATCATGACCTCCTGGGTCACCTCCTCCGCCTGGGCGACATCCCGCAGGATCCGGCAGGCCAGTCCCATCACGCTGCCGGACAGCGCGTCGTACACGCCGGTGAAGGCGTCCTGGTCGCCACCGGCCACACGAGCCAGCAGACCCTCCACCCGGGCATGCGGATCGAAGCTGTGCGGCACTGACCGCTCCCTCACGACTCGTCCGGGACCGCTTTCGTCTCGCGGGGAATTCGTAGCCGCAGGGCACGCGGATGCCTCGGTGGTGCACACGGAAAGCCGCAGGTTGTCACCCGGGCGGGCGAGCGGCGCCCGGCGTGTTCCGGCACGGTCGGTCACAGCCCCGGAAAGGGCCTCGACGATTTTTTCCGGCTCTCCGGTCATCCGTGCGGCCGTCGGGTCCGAATCCCCCGCGTCCGGCACAGCGAGACGGGAGACGGTCCCCCTTCCGTACGTCGGCGCGCGACCGGCGCGACCGGGGCGGGGAAGGGCGTCACCTCGTCGAACGTGCTCTTCGCTGATCTTCGAGGGAGATGTGTCCGATGACCGCTTTCCTGAGAGCCCGGCGTCTGGTGGCCGGCGCCGCCGCGACGGGCCTGCTGGCCGGAGGGGCCGTGCTCGGTATGTCCGGCGCGGCGACCGCCGCTCCCGCTCCCGCGTCCGCCGCGAGTGTGGTGACCGGCCACGACGGCCACTGCCACTGGGTGAAGGGGCACTGGGAGAAGAAGTGGGTGAAGGGCCACTGGGAGAAGAAGCGGGTCGATCACAAGATCTGGCACCACGGCCACTGGGAGCACCACTACTCCTACAAGTGGGTCCACGTGCCCGGCCACTGGGAGAACCACTGGGTCAAGGGGCACTGGGAGTGCCACCACCGCTGACCGCCGAGGCCGCGGGGCGAGGGCCGCACGCGCGCCCCGCGGCCCTCACCGGCTCCGCCCCGGGCACGTCGCTCAGGCGGGCCTCGGCCTGGTCGCGTAGAACGCCACGGCGGAAGCGGCCGCCACGTTGAGGGAGTCGATCCCGGCGGACATGGGGATGCGCACCCATTCGTCCGCGGCCCGCAGCGCGTACGTGGACAGCCCGTGCCCCTCGGACCCGAGCATGATGGCGCACCGGTCGAAGCGCTCAGGGTGCAGCTTGTCGAGGGGGGTCGCCTTCTCGTCCGGGGTCATGGCGAGGATGTCGTACCCGGCGTCGCGCACGACGTCGAGTCCCGCAGGCCATGCCTCGAAACGGGCGTAGGGGACCGAGAAGACGGCGCCCATCGACACCTTGATCGCCCGTCGGTAGAGGGGGTCCGCGCAGTCCGGTGACAGCAGGATCGCCTTGATGCCGAGCGCGGCGGCACTGCGGAAGGCCGCACCGAGATTCGCGTGATCGACGAATCCCTCGAAGATCGCGACGCGCTCGCCCGCGCCGTCCTGGGGGTCCCCGAGGACGACGGGCCGGCGGGCGGTCACGAGGAGTTCGGCGGCGTCCGGCAGCGGCTTGCGCTGCATCGAGGCCAGCGCGCCCCGGTGGACGTGGTAGCCGGTGACCCGCTCGGCGAGCTCCGGGCTGACGGCGTAGACCGGTGCCGGGAGCTCGTCGATGACGTCGCGCATGACGTCGACCCATTTGGCGGAGAGCAGCATCGAGCGCATCTCGTACCCGGCGTCCTTGGCCCGGCGGATGACCTTCTCGCCCTCGGCGATGAACAGGCCCTCGGCGGGCTCGCGCTTGCGGCGCAGCTCGACGTCGGTCAGGCCGGTGTAGTCGCGCAGGCGCGGGTCGTCGGGGTCCTCAACGGTGATGAGATCGGCCACAGGGTGATACTGCCTTGTCCTGGGTGTGGTGCCAACGGCTCGGAACGGTTGTGTTACCGGCGGTTACTCGGAGGTCCGCGAGCCGACGGCGACGACCGCGCCGACGACGATCACCGCCGGGGGCCTGACCTCCTGGACGCGGACCTCCTCGGCGACCGTCGCGAGGGTCGCGTCGACCCGGCGCTGGGCGGCCGTCGTGCCCTCCTGGACGAGGGCGACCGGGGTGTCGGGCGACTTGCCGTGCGCGACGAGCGTCTCGGCGATCTTCCCGATCTTGTCGACGCCCATGAGGATCACCAGCGTGCCGGTCAGCTTCGCCAGGGAGGGCCAGTCGACCAGGGAACGCTCGTCGTCGGGGGCGACATGCCCGCTGACCACCGTGAACTCGTGGGCGACGCCCCGGTGGGTGACCGGGATGCCCGCCGCGCCCGGCACCGAGATCGAGCTGGAGATGCCCGGCACGACCGTGCAGGCGATACCCGCCTCGGCGAGGGCCTGGAGCTCCTCCATCCCGCGGCCGAAGACATACGGATCGCCGCCCTTGAGGCGGACGACCGACTTGCCCTGCTTGGCATGCTCGATCAGCGCGTTGTTGATGGCCTCCTGCGCCATGTACCGGCCGTAGGGGATCTTCGCCGCGTCGATCACCTCGACATGCGGGGGGAGTTCGGCCAGCAGGTCGCGCGGGCCGAGTCGGTCGGCGATGACGACGTCCGCCTCGGCGAGGAGACGGCGCCCGCGGACCGTGATCAGATCCGGGTCGCCGGGACCGCCGCCGACCAGCGCGACCCCGGGAGTGCGGGTGCGGTGGTGCGGGGCGACGAGCGTGCCGTCGCGCAGGCCCTCGACGACCGCGTCGCGGATGGCCGCGGTGTGGCGTGGGTCGCGGCCGCGGGCGTCGGTGGTGAGCACGGCCACCGTCACCCCTTCGCTGTGGCCGGTCGCCGGGGTCCAGGCGGTGGCCCGGTCGGCGTCGTCGGAGCGGACGCACCAGACGCGGTGCGCCTCGGCCTCCGCGGAGGCCCGGCCGTTCGCCTCGGCGTCACTCGTGGCGATGAGTGCGTACCAGGCCTCGGCGAGGTCGCCGTCGGCGTACGGGCGCCTCGACCAGGTGATCTCGCCCGTGTCGGCCATCGCTTCCACCGAGGGCGTCGCCTCGGGGGACACGAGGTGGACGTCGGCGCCTGCCGCGATCAGCGCGGGCAGCCGACGCTGGGCGACCTGGCCGCCGCCGAGGACGACGACCCGGCGGCCGGCGAGGCGAAGACCTACGGGGTAGGCGGGGTGTTCGGCCATGAGGGTGCGGCTCCTCGTACGGGCAGAGAGCAGGAGGTGGGCGCTGCGGCTCTGGAGCGGCCCTGACGTGCGCATTTTAGAGGTGGATTCAGCATGGGGCGGGGCCGGGGGCAGCACAAGCGCGTGCCCGCCGGCCCCCGAGCGGGCCCTACTTCTCGGTCACACCCGCCGAATCGAACGTGGCCACCTCGTGCATGGCGCGGGCCGTGCTCTGCACCAGCGGCAGGGCGAGCAGGGCGCCCGTTCCCTCGCCGAGGCGGAGGTCGAGGTCGACCAGGGGTCGCAGGCCCAGCTTGTTCAGAGCGGCCACATGGCCGGGTTCGGCGCTGCGGTGGCCCGCGATGCAGGCCGCGAGGACCTCGGGTGCGATGGCGCGGGCGACCAGGGCGGCGGCGCCGGCACTGACGCCGTCCAGGATCACCGGCGTACGCAGGGAGGCGCCGCCGAGGAGCAGGCCGACCATGGCCGCGTGTTCGAAGCCGCCGATCGCCGCCAGGACGCCGATGGGGTCGGCCGGGTCCGGCTGGTGGACCTCCAGGGCGCGGCGCACGACCTCGGTCTTACGGGCGAGCGTCTCGTCGTTGATCCCGGTGCCGCGGCCGGTGACCTCGGCCGGGTCCGCGCCCGTGAAGACCGAGATGAGGGCGGCGGACGCCGTGGTGTTCGCGATGCCCATCTCGCCCGTGAGCAGGGCCTTGTTGCCGGCGGCGACCAGGTCGCGGGCGGTCTCGATGCCGACCTCGATGGCCTGCTTGGCCTCCTCGCGGGTCATCGCGGGGCCGGTGGTCATGTCGGACGTGCCCGCGCGGATCTTGCGCGGCAGGAGACCGGGGGTCGAGGGGAGGTCGGCGGCGACGCCCACGTCCACCACGCACACCTCGGCGCCCACCTGGGTGGCGAAGGCGTTGCAGACCGCTCCCCCGCCGAGGAAGTTGGCGACCATCTGGGCCGTCACCTCCTGCGGCCACGGGGTCACCCCCTGCGCGTGCACGCCGTGGTCGCCGGCGAAGATCGCGACGGCCGCGGGCTCCGGGATCGGCGGCGGGCACTGGCGGGACAGGCCGGACAACTGCGCCGAGATGATCTCCAGCATGCCGAGCGCCCCGGCGGGCTTCGTCATGCGCTTCTGGCGCTCCCAGGCCTCGCCGAGCGCCTTGGCGTCGAGCGGGCGGACACTGGCGACGGTCTCGGCGAGCAGGTCGTGCGGGTCCTCGCCGGGCAGCGCGCGACGGCCGTACGTCTCCTCGTGGACGACCCAGGACAGCGGACGGCGCTTGGCCCAGCCGGCCTGCATCAGCTCGGGCTCGTCCGGGAACTCGTCGACGTAGCCGACACAGAGGTAGGCGACCACTTCGAGGTGCTCGGGCAGGCCCAGGGCGCGGACCATCTCCCGCTCGTCGAAGAAGCTGACCCAGCCGACGCCGAGGCCCTCGGCGCGGGCGGCGAGCCACAGGTTCTCGACCGCGAGCGCGGACGAGTACGGAGCCATCTGGGGCTGGGTGTGGCGGCCGAGGGTGTGCCGCCCGCCGCGGGTCGGGTCGGCGGTGACGACGATGTTCACCGGGGTGTCGAGGATGGCCTCGATCTTCAGTTCCTTGAACTGCTTCGCGCGGCCCTTCGGCAGCGACTTCGCGTACGCGTCACGCTGACGGGTCGCCAGCTCGTGCATCGCGCGCCGGGTGTCGGCGGAACGGATGACGACGAAGTCCCACGGCTGCGAGTGGCCGACGGAGGGCGCGGTGTGCGCGGCCTCCAGGACGCGCAGCAGCACCTCGTGCGGAATCGGGTCGGCGCGGAAGCCGTTGCGGATGTCCCGGCGCTCGCGCATCACCTTCAGCACGGCCTCGCGCTCGGCGTCGTCGTACGCGGGCGCGGCGGGGCCGGTGGACTCCTGGACCTCTTCCACTGCGGCCGGGCTCTCTTCCTGGTCGGCGGCCCTGGTCTCCAGGTCCTCCGGACTCTGTGCGACGTCGGGGTCGATGTCGGTCTCGTGCTCCGTGTCCGGGATCGCCGGGGCGGGAGCGGGGTCGGCGCCGCGGGGGGCGGGGACCGTGACGGTGGACGGCGCGGCGTCCCCCTCGACGGCCTGCGGCTGCTCCGCCGCCGTGCCGGGAACCTGCTCGTCTGCGGGAATCACCTGGGGGTGCGGCGGGGTCGGGGCGAGGTGCGGAGTGGAGGGTACCGTGCCCTCGACCTGCACGAACCGGCCCAGCGACCGGCTCGACGCGTGGTCGGCGCCGGGCTGCTGCTCCGCCCGGTGCGCCGGCTCCGGGAGGTCGTTCCGGTCGGCGTGGCCGGCGCGGCCCGGCTCGACCCCGTGGTCCGCCTGCGCCGAGGGGACGGCGGTGGAGAGGAGTTCCACGCCGGGTGCCTCGGCGGGCGGCGCGGGAACGGCCACCGGGGCCTCGACGGGCTGCGGGTGCGCGGGCACCTGCTGCGGGACGGCCGAGGCGTCCACGGGGACTGCCGTGGGCGCAGCGGGCGCGGGCGCCTCGGCGGGTGACTCGGAGGCCGGTGACTGCGCTGTCGGCGGCTCCGGCTGAGGAGTCGGCTCGGGCTGAGGAGTCGGCTCCGGCTGAGGAGTCGGCTCCGGCTGAGGAGTCGGCTCCGGCCCTGACTCCGGGTCCAGGTCCGGGTCCGGGTCCGGGTCCGGGTCCGGGTCCGCAAGGGATACGGCGGGGGCGGGCTGCGGAACTTCGGTGAGGTCTGAGGCCTCGGGTGCGGCCGTCTCCGCTTCGGGATCGGGCTGGGGTTCGGGTTCGGGGTGCGGAACCGTCTCCGAAGGCGCCGGGGCATCCGCGATGCGGGATGCGGCGTCCGCGATGTGGCTGACGGGGGTGGCGAGCTCGTCCGAGTCCTCCACCGCCGGCGCCGGCTGCGCCTGCGACGGCGGCCCGGACACCGACTCCGCCTGCGGCTCCGACTCCGCCGGCCGCTCGGACCGCGTTGCCGACTCGACGTCAGAGGTCGGCTGCCCGAGCTGCTCCGGTCCGGATTCCACCGACCGGACGGACTCGGGGTCGGCCGGCTGGGCGGTCGGCTCGACGGGGGCGGCCTCGACGGGGGCCACGGAGGCACCGACGACCTGAACGGCCTCGGCATCGGCCTCGGCATCGGCATCGGAGCCGGGCGTCGGCGCGGAGACCTCTGCGGACTCCGGTGCGAAAGGCGCTCCGGGCGCGCCTGCCTCAGGCGCGGAGGCGGCCGGCTCCCGCACGGGCGCCGCCGGTTCGGACACGCCGGGGGTCGCCGCCACCGCGGGCTCGTGAGCCTGAGCGGCTCCGGGCGCGGGGGTGGGATCGGGTGCGAGCCCGGGGACCTCCGCCGAATGGGACGCGGAGGTGGGTTCAGCGGCGGGGACCGTGTCCGCGGCGGGTGCCTCAGGGCCCTGGGCCGGCGTGTCGCCGTGGGGCTGCTGGAACCCCTGGAGCTCCGACTGCTGAAGCTCCGCGTGCCGGGACTCCGGCTGCTGTGGTTCTTCGGCCGGGCTCGCCTGGGCGGCCTCGGCCGCCTGGGCGACGGCCGCGTCCACGAAGTACGTCCGGGGAACCTGCGAGGGCTCTGCCACCTCGGCGGTGTCCGCAGTGCCGGCCGGCTCCGCCACCTCGGCCGCGACCGGCTCGCTCGGCAGGGTGTCCTCGGCGGCGCCGTCGTGCTGCTCCGTGTACGCGGATCCGGCGTCCTGTGCCGCTTCAGGCATCTGCGCCGCTTCCACCGGCGGTTCGACGACCGGCGCGGCGCCCGCCTCAGCGCTCTCTTCGACGCTCTCTTCGGCGTGCTCTCCGTGGCTCTCGTCGCCGCCGGAGAAGGCAACGCCGGCCGCGTCCTGTGCGGGCTCCGCGCCCTCGGCGGCGGAAGCCTGCTCCGCCTCCGCCATCATCGCGGCGCCGAGCAACTCCCCAGGGTCGACGACCCCGTAGGCCGAGGCGGCCTGCTGACGCGCCGGCGCCCCGCCGTCAGGTCCCGTGGCGTGGCCGGCGGCCTCGGTCTCCCGTGCATCCGGCGCGCCCTCGGTCTCCGGGGCCTCCTCAGCCGCCTGGGCTTCCTGCGGGGCGGTCGCGGCGATCGCCTCGGTCGCGACCCGGGCCACGACGGCCTGGGCGACGCCGGCCGGCTCGGGCGGCTGCGGTGCGGCGACGGGCGCCGGAACAACCGTTTCAGCGGCCGTCACCCCGTGCGCGACCGGCGCCTGGGCGGTCACCTGGGCCGTGGCCTGCGCGGCGCCCCAGGGGGCCGCGCCCTGCGGAGGCATATCCCGCAGGTGCGGGGCGTCGAGGTACTCGGGGCCGGACGCGGTCGGACCGGCCTGTCGTACCGGCGCGCCCGCGGGACCCCGGTCGGCGAGTGAGCGGACCGGACTGGCGGAGGTGTCGGGGATCGGCGGACCGAGGTGCAGCGGACGGCGCGGGGCCGACTGCGGCGCCGACGGGCCGGGCAGACGGACGCCGCTGAGGTCGACCGAACCGCTGTCACGGCCGCCCGTCTCGTGCGGGCCCGGCTCGTGCACCGCCTCGACCACCGGCTCCGGGGGAGGTGGCGCCACCTCGTTGCCCCATGCGCTCTGGGCGCCCGGCAGCAGCAACAGGTCTTCGTCCTCGGCGGTGGTCTCGGAGAGGTAGGTGTACGCACCGTGCGCGGGGGCGCCCGGCTGTTCCACCATGCCTGCGTTCTCCGGCAGTCCCTCGCCCGGAACCTGGCCGGTGTCGGTCATGCGTACCCCTCGCCCATCGGTTAGTGCTTCTACGACCAGCTCACCCGGAGCGGCGCACCGACCGCCCCCAGTGAAGAACGAGCGTCCGTGCCCAGCGGCACGAACGACCCGCCCGAAATAGCGACAAAGCCATTCAGTGGCATTGTCCCGGTCGTAGTCGCGTCGCGACAGCTTGATCCGCGACGCCCCGCTGTGGACTGCGCCACGTTGCGCGCCCTCCGGTTCTGCCGTACCACACCCACCCCAAAAGGGATGCGTTTTCAGGACATTGACCGACGAAGTGCCGGGCGAACGAAAGCGGTACGACGATCGGCCAGCCTACCGCGCGCGGTACGACAAAGGGATCACGGGTTGGGCGCGGGGGGTCACGATCGACGGTCGGAAAGCGTCGCGATCGATACTCGGAAAGACCAGGCCGTGGCCCGGTCTTGGGGCCGGCGAACGGCCCGGCCGGGTCGCCCGGGCCCTCGTCGCACCCCGGGCCCTCGCCGCTCCCCGGGAGGGACCGCCGCTCCCGCGTCGGTGGTCGGCCGGTCGTCCGTCACCTCAGCGGGGTGAGGCGCTCCGCACGATCTCTCCGGTGAGGAGGAACGCGACACTGCGTTCCCGCTCCGTCCAGGCCCGCGTGTCCAGTTCGACGGACTGGATGAGGGAGCACGCGACGCGGTAGCCGTGTTCGGACAGGTCGCGGCCCACGAGTTCGGCGGCGTCGCGGGTCCCGGCATGGGTGACGATGCGCTGCGGGCGGCGGTCGGTGACCGCGGAGACCACGGCCGCTCCCCCGCCGCCGATCCGGACGACGTCCGGTTCGGGCAGGTTCTCCAGGACGTGCGGGGCGGTGCCGTGGACGATCTGGAGCTGGACGCCGTGGCGGCGCGCGGAGCTGTCGGTGCGGGCGCACGCCTCGATGTCCCGGTCGACGGCGATGACGGCGGCACCGGCCCGCGCCGCCTCGGTCGCGAAGGCGCCGCTGCCGCAGCCGATGTCCCAGACGAGGTCGCCGACGCGTGGACCCAGCCGGGCGAGTTGTGCGGCGCGCAGCAGCTCCGCCTCTCCCTCGCCCAGTCCGCCGCCGTACTCCTCGGCGGGCAGGGCCCAGCCGCGCGGGCCGGCGCTCGGGTCGCGGCCGGCGAACCAGCCGCTGTCCCCGGAGACGGCCGGTCCGGTGGGGCCACCGATGACGATGACGACGTTGGGGTCGCGCCAGGTGTGGTCGGCGGCCTTGTCGGAGGTGAGGACGCTGACCTGTTCGCGGGTGGTGCCGAGTTCCTCGCAGACGACGAACGTGCGGTGCACACCTTCCATGAGCAGGCCGAGCTCGGCGGGGCCTGCGCCCGGGGAGGTGAGAACGGCGACCTTGGTGTGGGCACGGCACACGTTCACCGCGCGGCGCAGGGTGCGCCGGTGTGCGACGACCACGTGGGCGTCGTCCCAGGGCATGCCCGCCCGGGCGAAGGCGGCGGCGACGGCGGAGACGGCCGGGACGACCTCGACCTCCAGGCCGAACTCGGGGGCGCGCAGGGTCCGTACGACGCCGAAGAAGCCGGGGTCGCCGTCGGCCAGGACGACGGCGCTGCCGCGGTGGCCGGCGATCCGGCGGGCGGCGAGGGAGACACTGCCGAGCCGGACGCGTTCCGCCGCGGGCGGCACCTCGGGCAGCGCCAGATGGTGAGGGGCGCCGGCCACCAGCGTGGCGGCTCCCAGGGCCGAGCGGGCCGCTGCGGTCAGCGGCGAGCCGTCCCAGCCGATCACCGTGACGCGGTCGGCCATCGTCGTCAGTCTCCCCCGGGGTTCACGCAGGCAGCGGGCTTCGTGAGGGTACCTGGTCGGTGGGTCACGGCAACGGTGGTGGCACGCGCGCGGCGGTCAGTTCCAGTCGGCGTACGACGTGAAACCGCCGCTTTCCGCGAAGTGCTCCCCGGCGCCCTCCAGGTCCTCCGGGAGGAGGCTCCACACGATGTAGTCGGTGCGCACCTCGGTCCAGGCGCCGTCCTCGGTGCGGGCGCGCGCTATGCAGGCACCCCGCAGCACGCCCTCGCTGATACAGCCGATCTTCTGCGCGACCTGCTGGGAGGCGGTGTTGTCGGCGGCCGTGCGCAGCTCGATGCGCTCCAACTTCTGCTCGTTGAGCAGCCATTGGGCGGTGGCCAGCGCCGCCTCGGAGGCGTAGCCCTCGCCGCGCGCCCAGGGCGCGATGATGTACGACAGTTCGGTGGAGCGGACGTGCCAGTCGGTCTTGGCGAGTTGGACGACGCCCACCAGACGCTGGGTGAGGAACTCGGTGACGGCGAGGTCCAGGCCGCGGCCCGCGGTGCGTTCGGCGGGCGCGTACTCGGTGATCCAGCGGCGGGCGGCGGCCTCGCTGTAGGGCTGGGGCGCGGCGGTCCAGGCCCCGACCTGCTCGTCGTTCATCATGTCGGCCAGGGCGGGCACGTCGTCCTCGTCGAGGGGACGCAGCACCAACCGCTCCGTGCTGATGGAGATGGTGGGGAAGGTGCTTGCCATGCGCCGCTCCGTAACCTTCGATACTTCGGGGTGTGACCTGCCGGCCCGTCAGGGCCCGCTGAACTGCCCAGCATGCAGCATGTGAGCCGGAACCACACCACGGGGGCCACACCGGGTGACGGTGCGGACCCCGTGCGCGGTCACCGGTTTCCCGGTCGGCGGGTGGGTTCAGAACGAGGCGATGACGGAACCGGCGTACTTGTCCTGGATGAACTTCTTGACCTCGGCGGAGGTGAGGAGAGCGGCGAGCTTCTTCACCCGCGGGTCGTTCTCGTCGCCGTCCTTGACGGCGAGGAAGTTGCCGTACGGGTTGTCCTTGGCGGACTCCAGGACGAGGGCGTCCGACGCGGGCTCGAGGTCGGCCTCGATGGCGTAGTTGCCGTTGATGACGGCGGCGTCCACGTCGTCCAGGGAGCGCGGCGTCTGGGCCGCCTCCAGCTCCTTGAACTGGAGCTTCTTCGGGTTGTCGGTGATGTCCGCGGGGGTGGCCGCGTTGCCCACGCCGTCCTTGAGCGTGATGAGCTTGTTCGCGGCGAGCAGCTTGAGGGCGCGGGCCTCGTTGACGCTGTCGTTCGGGACGGCGATCGTCGCGCCGCTCTTGAGGGCGTCGGCGCTCTTGGCCTTGTGGGAGTAGAGGCCGAGCGGCTCCAGGTGGACGGTGACGACGGGCACGATGTGGGTGCCGTTCTTCTTGTTGAAGTCGTCGAGGTACGGCTGGTTCTGGAAGTAGTTGGCACCCACCGAGCCGTCCTCCGTCGCCGTGTTCGGCGTGACGTAGTCGGTGAATTCCTTGACCTCGAGGTCGAGTCCCGCCTTCTTCGCCAGGTTGTCCTTGACGAAGTCCAGGATCTCGGCGTGCGGGGTCGGGCTCGCGGCGACGACCAGCGGGCCGCTGGTGTCGGAGGCGGAGTTCTTGTCCGAGCCGCAGGCGGTGAGTCCGAGGGTGAGGGCTCCGGCGGCGAGGGCGGCAGTGGTGACCTTGGCGGTGTTACGCACGAAAAGTGCCTTTCCTGAGGGGTGTTGCGGCCCCGCGTGGGGTGTGCGGGGAGTCGGTGGGGTGGCCCGGGGCGGGCTCAGGCGACCTTGCTGATGTCCGCGGCCGCCGGCTCCTCGGCCTTCAGGAGGCGGAGCTTCGGCGCGGGGCCCGAGCGGCCTCCACGGCGGTGCAGGGAGCGGGCCGCGTGGTCGCCGGCGAACTGGATCAGCGAGATGACGACGGCGAGGATCGCCACGGTGATCCACATCAGCTCGGTCTCGAAACGCTGGTAGCCGTAGCGGATGGCGATGTCGCCGAGTCCTCCGGCGCCGACCGTGCCGGCCATGGCGGAGTAGCCGATGAGGGCGACGATCGTGGTCGTGGTGCTGGCGATGAGCGAGGGCAGGGACTCCGGCACCAGGACCTTGCGCACGATCGTCCAGGTGTTACCGCCCATCGCCTGCACGGCCTCGACGAGTCCGCCGTCCACTTCACGGACAGCCGTCTCGACGAGTCGGGCGAAGAACGGGATGGCCCCGATGGCGAGGGGCACGATCGCTGCCTCGCGGCCGATGGTCGTTCCGGTGATCGTGCGGGTGAAGTCCATCAGCGCGACCATGAGGATGATGAAGGGCAGCGAGCGGGCGACGTTCACCATCTGCCCGATCACCCTGTTCGCGACCAGGTTCTGCAACAGGCCGCCCCGGTCGGTCAGGACCAGCAGCACGCCGAGCGGGAGGCCGCCCACGACGGCGATGAGCGTGGACCAGCCGACCATGTAGAGGGTGTCCCAACACGCCTGGGACAGCAGGGGCTGCATCTGGGACCAGGTCACTGGGCGCCCTCCTTGAGCAGCGCGGACTGGTGGGCGGTGTTCTTCACGACGTCGATCCGGAGGCCCTGTTCGCGCAGGAAGCCGATCGGCACGACGTTGTCCTCGTAGCGGCCGGGCAGTTCGATGCGCATCCGGCCGACCTGGAGTCCGCCGACGGTGTCGATGGCGGCGCCGAGGATCGAGATGTCGATGTTGTAGGTGCGCGACAGCTGCGAGATGACGGGGCGGGTGGCGGCCTCGCCGTGGAAGGTGACGTCGACGACGGTGCGGTCCTCGCCGGTCGCGTGGCCGCCGACCGGGAACAGCGCGTCGGCGAGCTCGGAGCCCGGGGTCGCGAGCAGCTCGCTCACCGTGCCGGACTCGACGACCCGGCCGTTCTCCATCAGCGCGGCGGAGTCGCAGACCGACTTCACCACGTCCATCTCGTGGGTGATCAGCAGGACGGTCAGGCCGAGCTGCCGGTTCAGGTCGCGCAGCAGCTGGAGGATGGAGCGGGTGGTCTCCGGGTCGAGTGCGCTGGTGGCCTCGTCGGAGAGCAGCACCTTGGGGTCGCCTGCGAGCGCGCGGGCGATGCCGACGCGCTGCTTCTGACCGCCGGAGAGCTGGGCCGGGAAGGACTTCGCCTTGTCGGCGAGGCCGACCAGGTCGAGCAGCTCCAGCGCCTTGCGGGAACGTTCCTGCCCTGAGACGCCGAGGATCTCGAGGGGCAGTTCCACGTTGTCCCGCACGGTCCGCGAGGACAGCAGGTTGAAGTGCTGGAAGACCATCCCGATCCGGCTGCGCGCCTGCCGCAGCTCCCTGCCGGCGCGGGGCCCGCGCCCGGCGAGCGCGGTGAGGTCCTGTCCGGCGACGGTGACCGTGCCGGCAGTGGGTCGTTCCAGGAGGTTGACGCAGCGGATGAGCGAGGACTTGCCGGCGCCGGACTGGCCGATGACGCCGTACACCTCGCCTTCGCGGACGTGGAGGTCGACGCCGTCGAGGGCGGTGACGTCACGGCCGCGCGAGCGGTAGACCTTGGTGAGGCCCGTGGTGGTGATCACGTGGGTTTCCGTCGCTGTCGAGTGCGCGGGCGTGGGTGTGCCCGGGCGCACGGGTGCGGGCTGTCAGGACGCGACACGGTTCTCGCCATGGCGTGGAACCGGGGAGAAACATGTGCGCGGGGCGCGGCTTGCGTCACGTACGGCGGGCATGCGGCGTACGGACGTGCCACGGCGTCTCGCTTCGGGGCGCGAGCTCGGGTGTGGTGCGGGGGCCCTCTAGAAGGCGCACATTCGACACGTACAACGAGCACCGGGCGTCATGGTCGCCTCGGTCGCAAGGGTGCGGCTGCTCGTCGTGGTCATGAGCATCAGTAAAGCAGAAGTACGGTCCTGACCAAGACACCGCTGTCCGGATGGTGGACAGCCGTGGACAGCCGCGGACAGCCGTCGGGTTCCCCCCGGCCTCGTACGGCGACCGGCACGCCCCCGCCCGTGACCAGCACCGACAAGGCGGAGGGGGCCGACGCCGCGAGGAGACCGCCGTGCGGGCATGAGGGGCAGGCTGTGGTCGACACCACGATCGCCGGACCCGGGGACCCGGCGGTGCCGGACCCGCTCGGGGACCCCGCGCCGTGCCCTCGCGCCGGGGCCGGGGCCGATCGCGGGAAGCCGATTCCGCCGTAATAGGGTCGCTGCATGCTTGATGCCCTGACGCTGGTGACCGGCGTCGCCGCGTTGCTGCTCGCCGCCTGGTGCGGCTGGGCCGCCTACCGCGACCAGCCGACGAAGGACTGGCACTTCATCGGGATGGCCGTGGTCTCCCTGCTGGCCGCGGTCCAGCTGGTGGTCGGGGTCGTGCAGCTGGCCCGGGGCGAAAAGCCGGCGCAGGGTACGACGATCTTCGTGGCGTATCTGCTCGGCGCGTTCGCGTGCGTTCCGGCGGCGGGGTTCATGTCGCTGTCCGAGCGGACCCGCTGGGGTTCGGTGACGGCCGCCGCGGGCGGTGTGGTGCTCGCCGTGCTCGAAGTGCGGCTCTACGACATCTGGGGAGGCTGAGATGACACCGGTGGAGGACGAACCGGACCGGCTCATCAGCGGGCCCGGGATCCTGCTGGTGTGGTTCTACGGCGTGATGGTGGTCGGGGCCGTGTCGCGGTCGGTGTACCAGATCGCGACCGATTTCGACCGGGCACCGCTGGCGTACACGCTGTCGGCGGTGGCGGGCGTGGTGTACGGGTTCATCACGTACTCGCTCGTACGGGGTGGCGAGAGGGCCCGCAGGGCGGCGCAGGTGTGCTGCGCCGCCGAGCTGGCGGGGGTGCTGATCGTGGGCACCTGGACCCTGGTGGAGCCGTCGGCCTTCCCGGACTCGACCGTGTGGTCCGAGTACGGGATGGGGTACGTGTTCATCCCGGTGCTGCTGCCGCTGTCGGCGCTGTACTGGCTGCGGAAGTCCCGTACGGCTACGCGGTAGCCGCGTATTCCCCCGCCTGTTTCTCGAGGACGATCATCGGTACGCCGTCCGTGCCCTGCGACGTGCCGACCGTCTCGTAGCCGACCCGACGGTAGAGGCGGAGGTTGCCCTCGCTGCGGTGACCGGTGAACAGGCGGAACTTCTTGGCGCCGCGCTCCTCCGCCAGCGCCGCCTCGGCCGCGCGGAGCAGTCGCGCGCCGATGCCGTGCCCCTGGAGACGCGGGTGGACGCAGAGCTTGCCGATGGCGGCGGCGCCGTCCTCCGTCAGGCTGCCTCTCACCGAGCCGACCACCTCGTCGCCCAGGCGGGCCACGAAGACACAGTCGGTGACGAGCTCCTGCCGGACCGAGTCGAGGCTCTGGACGAGCGGGGCGATGCGGTAGTTGGCGTACAGCGCGGCTTCCCTCTGGAAGCACAGGTACTGCAATCTGAAGATCTGCTCGGCATCCTGCTCGGTCGCCACCGAGATGGTCACGCTCATGCCCATGTGCGCACGCCTCCCGCTCACCTGATCGCCTGTGGTCCTTCACTCCTATCCCCGCGCTTGACGGGCCGCAACCTCCGGCGCCAGCAATCGCCGCAGACATCCCAGACATCTGGCACGTTCCGGTCCGAGGCTGCCCTGTGAGATACCCAACTCCCCCGCGATCTCGCGGTAGGTGAGGTCCCGGGGCGACAGGAGCGCTTGGAGGATGCGGGAGCAGCGGCCGGGCAGCCGGTGCACCGCCTGCCTCAGGGCGCGGTGCCGTGCGGCGGTGAGCGCCAGTTGCTCGGGGCCGCGCTCGCTGTCGTCGGCGGGATCGCTCCCGTAGGGCTGTTCCCTGCGGGCCGTACGGCGGGTGCGGCGGGCCTCGGCACGGACGGCCCCGCGCAGCCAGCCATGGGGGTCGGGGGGCGGACCGTCCGTCGCCAGGCGCTCCAGCAGACGGAGCCAGACCGCCTGTTCGAGGTCGCCGGGCTCGGTTCCGGTGGCATGGGCCTCGGCGGCGGCCTCCGCGGTGAGGAGCGGGCGCAGGGTGGTCACCAGGTCGTGCGTCATGTGCCACACGATGCGGCCGCCCGGCTGGCTGGTTGCCCGGGCGGCCGACTGTCACTCCAACGAGGACTCAGCCGTTGACGAAGTCCGCGCGGGCCAGCAGTCCGGTGTCCGGGTTGTCCGTGAAGACTCCGTCGATGCCGGTCGCGAAGTAGGTACGGAAAGCGCCGAAGGAGTCGCCGTAGGCGTCGGCGTCCGTGCCCTTGCGGAAGCCGGTCGGCAGGAAGGGGTTCTCGTTGCGCATGGTGTAGGGGTGCAGGATCAGGCCGACCGCGTGGGCGTCCTTCACCAGGGTGGTCGGGGTGGTGAGGTTTCCGGCCGCGTCCTTCGGGATCACCAGGTCGAGGGTCGGGCCGATGCCCTGGGCGTAGCCCGCGATCTCCCTGAGGCCCGCCCGGGTGACCAGGTCCGCCACCGTGCGCGGGTCGCCCGCCTCGACGAAGTCCCAGGGGCGCGAGGTCGCGCCGGACAGCAGCACCACGAGGGGGTTGTCGACGAGCTTGTTCAGGCGCTGGATGCTGCTCGGCTCGAAGGACTGCACGATGACCGGCGAGTTCTTCCTGTCCTTGCCGTGCTTGTGGAGCAGCTTGGCGACCCGCTCCTCCAGGCCCAGGCCCAGCCTGCGGAAGTAGGTGGGGTGCTTGGTCTCGGGGTAGATCCAGACCTGCTTGCCGCGCTTGCGGGTCTGCTCGTCCTGCCACTTCAGGACTTCCTCGAAGGTGGGGATCTCCCAGCGGCCGTTGTAGAGCGTGTTGTGCGGGCGGTTGGCCGGGATGCGCTCGACCGCCCGGAGGGTCTTCAGCTCGGCGAGCGTGAAGTCCTCGGTGAACCAGCCGGTCGTGGAGACGCCGTCGAGGACCTTCGTCGTCCTGCGGCCGGCGAACTCCGGATGGTCGGCGACGTCCGTCGTGCCGCCGATCTCCGGCTCGTGCCGGCACACCAGGTGGCCGTCCCTGGTGGGGACGAGGTCCCCCGCCTCGACGATGTCGGCGCCCAGGTCCAGGGCGAGCTCGTAGGAACCGAAGGTGTGCTCCGGCCGGTAGCCGCTGGCGCCGCGGTGACCGATGATCGTGGGCACCGGCAGGCCCTGGAGGCCCTTGCCGGAGCGGGACGGCTCCGCGGCTCTGGCGGGGCCCGACAGACCGAGGACCGTTCCCGTGGCACCGAGCACGGCCGCGCCGAGGAGCGCCCGCCGTCCGGTGGCGCCCGCGCCCGTCTGCTGGTTCGACTCCTGTGTGCCGTGTGTGCCCTGCGTTCCCATGAGGGGCCTCCTGCGGTCGGCTCGTCCGTGCGGGCCGATCGTAGGGGCGTGGACATGACCACCGGGAGACCTCGGTGCCAACACGCGGGTGACGGTGGATGGCGCGTACCGTACGAGTATGTGACGGGCCGTCGGATTCGGCTGATTGGGTGGAGCGCACCGGGGAAGCCGGTCAGCAGCAGCTGAGCGCGACGCCGCCGCCCGTCTCGTTCCGGCCGCGTGTCGGACGGGCGACGGTACGCCCGCACAGGTAAACGTACGTCAACAGTACGTAAGACCTGGGTGACCCGATGTGCGTCACCCCCCGGGCCGCGAGTATCGTCCTCACCTGCACAGACTTCATACCGTTTTCCCTTGACATCGGAGGGCTCGTTGTCCCGCTTCGTGCTCATCAAGGCAGTGCTCGGCCCGGTCATGCGCCTGATGTTCCGCCCCCGGGTCGAGGGCGCGGAGCACATCCCCGGCGACGGCCCCGTCATCCTGGCCGGCAACCACCTCACCTTCATCGACTCGATGATCCTGCCGCTGGTCTGCGACCGGCAGGTCTTCTTCATCGGCAAGGACGAGTACGTCACCGGCAGGAGCCTCAAGGGCCGGCTCATGGCCTGGTTCTTCACCGGCGTCGGCATGATCCCGGTCGACCGCGACGGCGGCCGCGGCGGTGTCGCGGCGCTGATGACCGGACGGCGGGTGCTGGAGGAGGGGAAGGTCTTCGGGATCTACCCCGAGGGGACGCGGTCGCCCGACGGCCGGCTGTACCGGGGGCGGACCGGTATCGCCCGGCTGACGCTGATGACCGGGGCGCCCGTGGTGCCGTTCGCGATGATCGGCACGGACAAGTTGCAGCCGGGCGGTGCGGGGATGCCCCGCCCGGGGCGGGTCACCGTCCGGTTCGGTGAGGCGATGGAGTTCTCCCGGTACGAGGGCATGGACCGGGACCGCTATGTCCTGCGGGCCGTGACGGACTCGGTGATGACCGAGGTCATGCGGCTGTCGGGGCAGGAGTATGTGGACATGTACGCCACCAAGGCGAAAGCCGCGTAGCGCCTCCGGCGGTTGGCCGGATTCGGGTGCGGGCGCCTCTCCGGGTTTTGCGCAGTTCCCCGCGCCCCCGAATCGCGCGCCTGAGTTCACGAGTGCGGGTGCGTTGTGGGTCTTGCGCAGTTCGTCCTGTAGCGGCAACGGCGTCTACGAGCAGGTGTGGCGCCGCGAAGCCGGGCGGGTCAGGCGCCACCAGGCCCGGGCGGGTGATGCCCCGGGCCTGGTGGCGCGCGGCCGTCCTGCACTCCGGGCGCAGTACACCCGGTCCACAACGGCCCTCTGATTCGACGAGTTCCCGATCTTCACTCCCTCGGGTGAGCCTGGCCCCGATCCGTGACATGCCCAGATCAATCCCGCTGATCCAGACGAAACCGCCTAGTCGGCGGTTTCCAGGCTTTGGGCTCTGAGCAGGAACCATGCTGCTGCCGCCGTTGCCAGCAGGACCGCCGCGCCTGTCCCGGACGCCACGCTCATGCCGTCGACGAACGCCTCCCGCGCCGACGACAGCATCGTCTCGGCCGAGGACGGCGACATGTGTCCCGCCGCCTCCACCGCTCCGCCCAGTGACTCGTGGGCGCCCGCCGGTGTGCCCGCCGGGGCGGCGAAGCCCCTGTAGACGCCCGTCACGATGGAGCCGAGTACGGCGATGCCCAGGGCCGCGCCCAGTTCGTACGCCGTCTCGGAGACCGCGGACGCGGCGCCCGCCTGGTCCTTCGGTACCGAGCTCAGGATGACGTCCGAGGTCACCGTGAAGGAGAAGCCGGCGCCCACGCCGACCACCAGCAGGGCGGCTCCCAGCATCGGGTAGCCGGTGTTCCGGTCGATGAGCGTCAGTGCCGCCAGCGCCAGGCCGATCGCCGCGAGGCCGCCCGAGACCACGGCCCGTACCGAGAAGCGGCGCGCCACCCGACCCGCGATCAGACCGGACACCACCGCGCCGACGGCGGCGGGCAGTTCGGCCAGTCCTGCCTCGAACGGGCGCCTGCCCTGGACGAGTTGCAGATACTGGGAGAGGAAGAACACCAGGCCGGACAGGCCCAGGATGGTCAGCAGGTCGGCCAGGACGGCGCCGCTGAAGCCGCGGTGGCGGAACAGGCGCATGTCCAGCAGCGGGGCCGGGAGGGTCAACTGTCGGCGGACGAAGCCGTAGAGGGCGGCCGCGCCCAGCAGGCCGGTGCCGAACGACACCCAGGTGACGCCGTGCGTGGCCGCCTCCTTGACCCCGTAGACGATGCCGATCATGCCCGCCAGCGACAGCAGCACGCTCGGCAGATCCCACGGTCCGGGGTTCGGCGTGCGGGACTCGGGGAGCGTCCTGACGCCGACGACGACCAGGACGACCATCACCGGCAGATTGATGAGGAAGACCGAGCCCCACCAGAAGTGTTCGAGGAGGAACCCGCCCACGATCGGTCCGACCGCGGTGCCCGCGGAGGCCGTCGCGCCCCAGATGCCGACCGCCAGACTGCGTTCGCGCGGGTCGTGGAAGAGGTTGCGGATGAGGGCGAGGGTGGCGGGCATCAGGGTCGCGCCGGCGACGCCGAGCAGGGCCCGGGCCGCGATCATCGTCTCCGGGGTGCTCGCGTAGGCGTTGAGGACCGATATCAGCCCGAACGCGGTGGCGCCCATGAGCAGGATCCGCTTGCGGCCGATGCGGTCGCCGAGGCTGCCCATCGAGACGAGCAGGCCGGCGATGACGAAGGAGTAGACGTCGCCGATCCAGAGGAGCTGGGTGCCGGAGGGTTCGAGGTCCTCGCTGATGTAGGGGGTCGCGAGACCGAGGACGGTCGCGTCGACGGCCACCAGCAGCACGGCGAGCACGAGGACGGAGAGCGCGAGCCAACGGTCGGGGCGCCTCACCGCCCCGGTCGTGGCAGCCGGCCGCAGGGTGCTGGTCATGGTTCCTCTCTCGGTGGTGCGTGGTCCTGTGTTGTCTTCCGGGGTTCGGCGGCACGGGTCCGCGTGCCCCGGGACTCTCCCGCGGAGGGCCCGGGCGCGCCGGGATCCGTGGTGCCGGGGTGCGTCGTGCCGGGCCCTACCGCTCGGTGGGCTCCGGAGCGGCGGTCTCCTGTGTGGGAGGCCTCAGCGCGCCGCCGAGCAGCAGCTCGGTGATCATGTGCTGGAAGTCCTTGGGTGCGCCCTTGCCGCTCTGCACCATCCAGGCGCCGGAGGCCAGCAGGCCGAACAGCGCCTCGGTGAGCCAGGCCGGGGTGAGGTCGATACGGAACTCGCCGCCGAGCTGTCCGCGCCGGAAGAGGGCGGAGATCCGGTCGTCGATGCGGGTCCAGCCCTGGTCCTGTTCCTCGCCCTCGAACAGCTGGTTCTCCGTGTAGAGGAAGGCGAGCAGGCCGGCGACCGGTTCGAACTCGCGGACGAGTCGGCGTACGGCGTCGCGCGCCGGCCCGTCGTCCGGTCGCGCCGCGTCCAGGGCGGTCTCGCACGCCTCGATACCGAGGGCCTCCAGGGCGCGCACGAGCGCGTCGCGGCCCGCGAAGTGCCGGTGCAGGGTGGCCCGGCTGATCCCGGCCGCCTTGGCGACCTCGTCCATCGTCGCGGTGGATCTACGGGTCAGCAGGGCCGCGGCACTGCGGAGCACATGAGCACGATCGACAGTCATGAGACAAGAGTAACCCATGTGAGACATGAATGTCTCATCCGGGGCGTGTGCGACTCACGCTCATGGTTCCTGCGGACCGCTTCGGCGCCGGGACAGGTGGCCGCGCCGCTCGCGGACAACTCAGTGCCAGGGCAGGCTGCCGCGCCGCTCCCAGTACGTCCGCGGGTCCTCGGCCAGCGCGGTCAGCCGGTCCACCTGGTCGTCGTCCAGGTCCACGACCGCCGCGTGCAGGTTGGAGGCCAGCTGGCTCGCGGTCGCGGCGCCGGAGAGGACGACGCCCGCCCAGGGCTGCCGCAGCACCAGCGCGAGGGCGACCGCGTCACAGCCGAGGGACGTCTCCGCCGCCACGGCCTTGAGGGCGTCCGGCGCATGGGACGGCGCGAGGCGCCCGTTGGCCATGCCCTCCTTCACGATCACCGTGAGGCCGGCGTCGTGGGCCTCCGCGAGGGCGGGTCCGGCCGAGGGCTCCAGCGCGTTGTACGTCGACTGGACGGTACGGAAGAGGGGCTCCCCGTCGACCGTCACGGCGAGGGCGGCGCGGATCGCGTCGGCCTGGGCGGGGCCGCTGGTGGAGAAACCGACGGTGAGGCCCAGCGCCGCCGCCTCGGCCAGCCTCGCATGGAGTTCCTTGTCGGTGAGGGCGGGGCTGTCCGGGGTCACCGAGTGGATCTGGTACAGGTCGAGCCGGTCGCCGAGCAGGCCGGCCGTCTCGGCGCGCTGACGCTCGTAGGTCGTGAGGCCGTGGTCCTTGACCTCGTGCCGCTCCGCGTCCGTGGTCCAGTCGGCGGTGTAGGTGTAGCCCCACTTGCTGCCCACCACGACGTCGGCGGCGTCCGGCCTGGCCTTAAGCCAGCCGGCGAGGAACTCCTCGGAGCGGCCGTAGGAGCGGGCCGCGTCGAAGTAGCGGACCCCCTGCGCGTACGCCGCGTCGAGGAGTTCGTGGGTGCGGGCGCGCAGCACCTCGACGCTGCGGTCCTCTCCGAGGTCCTCGTGCCGGCCGAGGTTGATGTAGCCGGGGCGGCCGACGGCGGCGAGACCCAGGCCGAGGTGGCAGGTGGGGGTCGTCGCTGAGGCGAGGCGGGCGAAGGGCATCCCGGGCTCCGTTCGGTCGGCTCCTTGACGGTTCCCGACCAACGTATCCGCGATGCCGTCGCTTCACGCGCGCGTGTGCGCGAAAAGCCCTGCGCGCGCGTGCCTCGAAGGCCCCGCGCGCGGACCCGCGTACCGGTCGCCCTACTTCGCGTCCTTCGCGGTCGCCCAGGCGTGCTGGGTCGCCACGTCCGCCTTGACCTCGGCGAGCTGGACGGCGACCGCGCTGGGCGCCGTGCCGCCCCGGCCGTCGCGGGAGGCGAGTGCGCCGGCGACGTTGAGGACGGAGCGCACCTCGGGCGTGAGGTGGGCGGAGATCTTCGCGAACTGCTCGTCGGTGAGGCCGTCGAGTTCCTTGCCGTCGGCCTCGGCCACCTTGACGCACTCGCCGGCCACCTCGTGCGCGACCCGGAACGGCACGCCCTGCTTGACCAGCCACTCGGCGATGTCGGTGGCGAGCGAGAACCCGGCCGGGGCCAGCTCCTCCATGCGCTCGCGGTTGACGGTGAGGGTGGCGACCATGCCGGTGAAGGCGGGGAGGAGGACCTCGAGCTGGTCGCAGGAGTCGAAGACCGGCTCCTTGTCCTCCTGGAGGTCGCGGTTGTACGCGAGCGGCAGGGCCTTGAGCGTCGCCATGAGACCGGTGAGGTTGCCGATCAGACGGCCCGACTTGCCGCGCGCCAGCTCCGCGATGTCCGGGTTCTTCTTCTGCGGCATGATCGACGAACCCGTGGAGAACGCGTCGTGCAGCGTCACGAAGGAGAACTCCTTCGTGTTCCAGATGATGATCTCCTCGGAGATCCGGGAGAGGTTCACCCCGATCATCGCGGTGATGAAGGCGAACTCGGCGACGAAGTCGCGGGACGCCGTGCCGTCGATGGAGTTGCCGACGCTGCCGCGCTCGAAGCCGAGGTCCTTCGCGACGGCCTCGGGGTCCAGGCCGAGGGAGGAACCCGCCAGCGCGCCCGAGCCGTACGGCGACACGGCCGTGCGCTCGTCCCACTGCCGCAGGCGCTCCGCGTCCCGGGACAGCGACTGCACGTGCGCGAGGACGTGGTGGGCGAAGAGCACCGGCTGGGCGTGCTGGAGGTGGGTCCGGCCGGGCATCGCCACGTCCGGGTGGGCCTCCGCCAGGCCGATCAGGGCGTCCTGGAGCTCGGCGATCAGGGCGCCGATGATGCGGGCGTGGTCGCGCAGGTACATCCGGAAGAGGGTGGCGACCTGGTCGTTGCGGGAGCGGCCGGCGCGCAGCTTGCCGCCCAGGTCGGCGCCGAGGCGCTCCAGGAGGCCGCGCTCCAGGGCTGTGTGGACGTCCTCGTCGGCGATCGTGCCCACGAAGGAGCCGTCGGCGACGTCCGCCTCGAGCCGGTCGAGGCCCGCGATCATCCGGGTGAGCTCGTCCTCGGTGAGCAGGCCCGCCTTGTGCAGCACGCGGGCGTGGGCACGCGAACCGGCGATGTCGTAGGGCGCGAGCCGCCAGTCGAAGTGGACGGAGGCGGACAGCTTCGCCAGGGCCTCGGCGGGACCGTCCGCGAAACGCCCGCCCCAGAGCCGTACGTCACCGCTGTTGCTGCTCACTTGCGTTGCTCCTCACGACTGCGCTCACCGACATGCATGATTATGCAGCGCTCTGCATGAATCGTCAATTCGACCTCCCGATGTCGCCCGGTTCCCGGTCCGAGAAGTTTTTGAAGGGAGTTTGAACAACGGCAACCGCTTACCCGTACTCACGACTGAACGCCGGCGCCGCGTTTGTCAACCCACTCCTGACCCAAGTGAGGCTTCCGCATGTCCAGGGCTCTTCCTAAGTACAACAAGCGTCGCGTGGTGGTCATCGGCGCGGCCGCCGCTCTGGCACTGACCGGCGCGGTGGTCGTCAACTCCGCCCTCGCCGGGGAGTCCAAGAGCAGTGGCACCACCAACGCCAAGACGCTCGCCAGCCCGGGCACGATCTCGTGCCCGGACGTGGCCTCCCAGCTTCCCGCGATCCCCGCCACCGCGCAGGCCGAGGTCGACCGCAACCTCGCGCTGCTCCAGACACAGATCGCGGAGGCCAACAAGCGGCTGGTCGACACGGTCGGCCAGGGTGGCGCCAACTTCGTGCAGAACGCGATCCTCGGCCCCCTGAAGGACAAGCGGGTGTCCACGATCGACCGCATCGCCATCTCGATCGGCCGCAAGGGCACCAAGCCGCGGGGCCTCGACGCCCTGGCCGGCTGCGCCCTCAACGCGGGCGGCGCGGCGAACGCCGGCGGCGCGACCGGCAACGCCGGGAACGCGGGCAACGCCGGGAACGCGGGCAACGCGGGCAACAACGCGAACACGGGCAACGCCGGGAACAACGCCGGGAACGCGGGTGGCGCCAACGGCGTCGGCACGATCACCTGCCCGGACGTCGCCTCGCAGCTCCCCGCGATCCCCGCCACCGCGCAGGCCGAGGTCGACCGCAACCTCACGCTGCTCCAGACGCAGATCAGCGAGGCCAACACCCGGCTCCAGAACACGGTCGGCCAGGGTGGCGCCAACTTCGTGCAGAACGCGATCCTCGGCCCCCTGAAGGACAAGCGGGTGTCCACGATCGACCGCATCGCCATCTCGATCGGCCGCAAGGGCACCAAGCCGCAGGGTCTCGACGCCCTGGCCGCCTGCACGTTGAACAAGTGACGTGACAGGCACGGTGGCCGCCCCGAGAACGCCGACCGGGGCGGCCGCCGCGGCGTGTCCGCAGCCTGCCAACACGCCCCTCCGGTCCGGCACCCCGCCTCCTCCCGCCTCCCGAGCGGAATCCGGTATTTCCTTAGACACACGAAAGGCTTTCCCGGATAATCGTTAGACATGGGAAAGACTTACGAACGCATCGACGGACGACTCCGTACGTTCATCGAGCAGCAGCCCCTCTTCTTCACCGCGACCGCCCCCCTGTCCGGCGACGGCACGGTGAACCTCTCCCCCAAGGGCCTCAAGGGCTCGTTCGCCGTCCTGGACGAACACACCGTGGCCTACCTCGACTTCGCCGGCTCCAACGCGGAGACGGTCGCACACCTGCGGGAGAACGGCCGGATCACGCTGATGTGGTGCGCCTTCCAGGGGCCGCCGAACATCGTGCGGGTGCACGGTCGCGGTGAACCGGTCTTCCGTGACGACCCCCGCTTCGGGGAACTGCTGGCCCGCTTCACCGATCTGGACCCGACGCGGCACGGGCTGCGCGCGATCATCCTGGTGCACGCCGAACTGGTCCGGGACACCTGTGGGTACGCGGTGCCCTTCATGACGTACGACGAGGACCGCGACCTGCACGCCAAGCGGTTCTCGCGGGAGGACGACGAGTCGCTCAGCGCGTACTTCGCGAAGAAGGAGCACATCGCCACGAGCATGGACGGACTGCCCGGACTGCCGTTGCCCCTGCGCCCGATTTGACGTGCATATGCTAACTGTACAGACAGTCAACTCTTGTGCATCTTGGGGCATTTGACGGAATCCCCCCTTCCGTCGCTTGCGTCCCCTAGCGTGACTCACGCATGCGCTCTCGCGCAGGCGCGAAAACATGGGGGATACATGTTCCGACCCGCACGCGAACCACAGAGCAAACGTCATGTCCGCTCCTCCTACTACGTCGTCGGCGAGGGCATCCTCGCCGAGTCCCGGGACGGCGGCCCCGCGGAGCCGCTGACGGCCGGCACGGTGGCGGACCTGCGCAAGTTCCGCTGCCAGCAGCTCGACCGCGACGCCCGCACCGAGCTGGCCAGGGCCATGACGGACCCTGAGCGGGACCAGCCCGACCAGCCGGGGGTCCCGTCGGGGTTCACCTACCTCGGCCCAGTTCGCGCAGGGCAGCGGGGCACAGCTCTCCGCCGGGCTCCTGGACGCGGTCGCCAAGCGCGCACCGCTGTGGTTCTACGTCCTGCGCGAGGCCGAGGTGCGGGGCGACGGGAAGCTCACCGGCGTCGGCGGCCGCATCGTCGCCGAGGTGTTCCACCGGGCCATCGAGGGCAGCCGGCACTCCATCGTGCGCGACCCGTTCTGGCGGCCCTTCCTCAGTCCGGTCGAGGAGCGCAACTCCCGGGACGTCTTCGAGATGACCGACCTGCTGCTGTACGCCTTCGAGGGACGGGCGGACCAGCTCAACCCGCTGGGCCCGGTGACCTGAGCCGGCCGGTGCGGGCGGCGGCACCGCGCACGGTCGGCCCACCCGGCCTGCCGGTGCCGCCGTCCGCGCCTAGCGTCTGAGCATGCGCCCCCGTGTCGTCGCCATCGCCCTCGTCTGCGCCTGCCTCGCCCTGCTCGGTGCGGCTCCGGACACCGGGGCCGCCGCGCCACTGCCCGCGCGGATGGCGGACACGGGCGGCGGCACCCAGCTGATCACCGCCACGGCCCCCAGGGCCGGTTCCACCTCGGGCACGCTCACCTGGTGGGACCTGCGCAACGGGCGCTGGGCGCCCACCGGCACCACGCCCGCGCGGTTCGGCGCCAGGGGCCTGGTCGAGGGCCTCTCGCGCCGACAGGGCACGTACACCACGCCGACCGGCCTGTACGGCCTCCCGTACGCCTTCGGTATCCGGCCGGCGCCCCGCGGGACGTCGTACGCCTACCGCCCGGTGGGCCGGGACTCCTGGTGGTGTCAGGACAACGACTCTCTCGCCTACAACCGGTGGACCGAGCCCCGGCCGGCGCACTGCCGGGCCGCCGAGTCCGAACACCTGGTCACCTACCGCACGCAGTACGCCCACGCTCTGGTCATCGGGTTCAACTACGGCAAGCCGGTGCGCGGCCGCGGGGCCGGGATCTTCCTGCACGTCGACGGCCGTGGGGCGACGGCCGGTTGCGTGTCGGTGCCGGCGGCGGCGATGCGCCGGATCCTGACCTGGGTCCGGCCGGCGGGACGGCCGCACATCGCGATCGGCACGGCCGGCGGGCGGACGGCGATCACCCGCTACTGAGCCCCGCCGTGCGCGCCCGCGCAACGACCGCCGGCAGCCCGTCGGCACGGCCGGGGGTTACCGGCGGTCGCCCCCGGAACCGTCTCGCCACGACGCTGAACACTCCGCGTCCCCGGCCCGTATCTGAGGGCCAAGGGTCCGTATCCACGGAGGAACAGTGACGACGACGATCGCCGGCGGCCGTGCCGCCCGCCGCCAGACGATGCGCCGCATCCGCCCGCGCCGCTCACCGGCCGTCCCGTTGCTGCTCGCCGTGTGGGCGGGCGCGGCGGGCGTGCTGTGGCTGTGGTGGGCCAACACGCCGAACATCGCGGACGACAACAGCAAGATCCTCAACGCGGGACGGATCACCGGGCTGCTCGCCGGGTACCTGATGGCGCTCGTCGTGCTCCAGATGGCCCGGGTGCCCGCGCTGGAGCGGCGGGTGGGCTCCGACCGGGTCGCCCGCTGGCACGCGATGAGCGGCCGGTACACGCTCTGCCTGGTCTTCGCGCACGTCTTCCTGATCATGTGGGGGTACGCGCTCCAGGCCGGCAAGTCGCTGGGGGACATCGTCCAGCAGACGATCGACTCCATCAACCAGCTGCCGGACATGGGCAAGGCGGCGATCGGCACCGGCCTGTTCCTGCTGATCGGGCTGGTCTCGATCGGACCGGTGCGGCGCCGGATGCCGTACGACACCTGGTACCACATCCACCTGATGACGTACGCGGCCGTGTTCCTCACCTTCTGGCACCAGATCACCACCGGCAACGACTTCGCGATCGAACCGACGGCGAAGACCGTCTGGTACGCGCTGTACGGCTCGGTCACCGCGCTGGTCATCTGGTACCGCGTCATCGCCCCGGTGCGGCTCAACCTGCGGCACCGGCTGCGCGTCGAGGCGGTCATCGAGGAGACTCCGGGCATCGTGTCGGTGCTGATCGGCGGGCGCAAGCTGCACCGGATGGGCGCGGAGGCCGGGCAGTTCTTCCGGTGGCGGTTCCTGTCACCGGGCATGCGGTTCAGCTCCCACCCGTACTCCCTGTCGGCGGCCCCCCGCCCCGACCTGCTGCGCATCACCGTCAAGGCGATCGGCGACCACAGCGCCGCGCTGCGCGAGCTCCAGCCGGGCACGAAGGTGTGGGCCGAGGGTCCCTACGGAGCGATGACCGCTTCCCGGCGCAGCCGCGGCAAGGTGCTGCTGGTGGCCGGCGGGGTCGGCATCACGCCGATGCGGGCGCTGTTCGAGACGCTGCCGGGCGCGGCCGGTGACATCACCCTGCTCTACCGGGCCAACAGCACCCAGGACCTGGCCCTGTGGGACGAGCTGGCGAAGATCGCCGACGAGCGCGGGGCGCGGCTGATGTACGCCGTGAACAGCCCCGACGGGGAGCGCCCCGACATCTCGGCGGAGTCCCTCCAGCGCAAGATCCCCGACATCGACAGCCACGACGTCTTCATGTGCGGACCGAACGGCTTCGCCCAAGGGGTGTTCGAGGCACTGCGCGGCGCCGGGGTCCCCGCCCGCCGCATCCACCACGAGTCGTTCGAGATGTGAGCGACCCGCACTCACGGGAACCTCGCCACCTACGGGAATCAGGAGCTCAGAAAGCGATGAGGAAGAGCCACCCTCTTCGGCGCGTCGTACTCGCCACCGCCGCGACCGTGTCCGGGATCGTGCTGCTGCTGTCGCTGAAGCCGTCGTCCGACCCGGGCGCCGCCCAGGCGGCCGGCGCGGGCGCGGGCGCGGCGGCGCAGGATGCGGCGCAGGGCGGGTCCGGGGCGGCCGTCTCGGGGACGATGACCGGTGATGCCGCGCAGACCCAGTACGGGGCCGTGCAGGTCCGGATCACCGTCGTCGACAACAAGATCACCAAGGCCGAGGCCGTCCAGGCGCCCAAGGGCGGCACGAGCGACCAGAAGACCGCGCTGGCGGTCCCGAAGCTCAACGCCGACGTGGTCGCCAAGCAGAGCGCGAACGTCGACACGGTCTCGGGCGCCACGTACACCAGCGAGGGCTACAAGAAGTCCCTCCAGTCGGCGATCGACAAGGCGAACGCGAGCGCGGGATCCGGTTCCGGGTCCTCCCAGGGGTCGGGCAGCGCGCAGGCCTCCGGCGCCTTCACCGGTGACGCGGTCCAGACGCAGTACGGGGCCGTGCAGGTCCGGATCACGGTCGCCGGCGGGAAGATCACCAAGGCCGAGGCCGTCCAGGCGCCCAAGGGCGGCACCAGCGACCAGAAGACGGAACTCTCCGTCCCCAAGCTCAACCAGGAGGCCGTCGCCGCGGGCAGCGCCGACATCGACTCCGTCTCCGGCGCCACCTACACCAGCGAGGGCTACAAGAAGTCCCTCCAGTCGGCGCTGGACAAGGCGAAGGCCGGCGCGGGTTCGTCGTCGGGCTCCGGGGCGGGGGCCTCCTCGGGGGCCGCGCAGGCCAAGACCGTGACCGGCAGCGTCGCGCAGACGCAGTACGGGCCGGTCCAGGTCCGGATCACGGTCGCGGGCGGGAAGATCACCAAGGCGGAGGCCGTGCAGGCGCCCAAGGGCGGCACCAGCTCCGAGAAGACGGAACTCTCCGTCCCCAAGCTCAACCAGGAGGCCGTCGCCGCGGGCAGCGCCGACATCGACTCCGTCTCCGGCGCCACCTACACCAGCGAGGGCTACAAGAAGTCCCTCCAGTCGGCGCTGGACCAGGCTGGTGGCTGACACCGTGGCCGAGTCGGCGGCGGCCCCCGCCGTGGTGCGTCATGCGGAAGAGGTCATGGGGACCGTCTTCTCGTTCGACGTACGGGGCGGGGAGGCCGGGGCGGTGCGGGCGGCGCTGGAGGAGGCGATCGCCTCGCTGCACCGGGTGAACGAGGTGTTCAGCACCTACCGCGAGGACAGCCAGGTCTCCCGGCTGGTACGCGGTGAGCTGACCGTCGAGGAGTGCGATCCGGACGTGGCCGAGGTGCTGGCGCTGGGCGCCGAGGCGGAGCGGGTGAGCGACGGCTGGTTCAGCATGCGCTACGAGGGCCGGCTCGACCCGACCGGTGTCGTTAAGGGCTGGGCCGCCGAGCGCGCCGCCCGGCTGGTCGCGTCGGCGGGCGTGAGCGGGGTGAGCGTCAACGGCGGCGGGGACGTGCAGTTGCTGGGCGTCCCCGGACCCGAGCGGCCGTGGCGGGTCGGGGTGTCCGATCCGTTGCGGCCGGGCGGTCTGGCGGCGGTGGTGTCGGCGGCCGGAGCCGACGAACTGGCGGTCGCCACCTCGGGCACGGCGGAGCGGGGCGCCCATATCGTCGACCCGCGCACGGGCCGTTCCGCGGTGACGGACCTGGTCGCCGTGACCGTGGTGGCGCCACAGCTGACCTGGGCGGATTGCTGGGCGACGGCAGCCTTCGCGATGGGCTCGCGGGAGGCGCTGGGCTGGCTGGAGTCGCTGCCGGACGTGGAGGCACTGCTGATCACGGCGGGCGACGAGGTCCGATGCACGGGCGGACTGGCCCGCCGCCTGGGCTGACCCCCCGGCCAGCGACACCCACACAGGGGCGGGCGCGGGAACCGCGCGACAAGCCACCACGCACCCGCACCCGGCACACACCGGCACCCGCCCCCAGGGGCGCGGGGAACCGCGCGGCCAACCACCACGCACCCACACCCGGATGCCCGCACCCCGCGTACACGCGGATGCCCGCACCCGACCCGGCTGTGCTTGCGGGGAACCGCGCGACGGGCACCGCTCACCCGCACCCGGCACACATCGGATAGCCCCCTCCGGGGGCCGCGGGTTCGGCGCCCGCGCACCGGACGCCGACGGGACCGGCCGCGCCGCCCGGCCCCTCAGGCCCGGCGCCAGCCGCTAGTGACCGTTCTGAGCCAGCCGCAGCAGGTGATCCGCCAACGCCTGCCCACCCGCCGGCTCCCGGCTGATCAGCAGCAGCGTGTCGTCGCCCGCGATCGTCCCGAGGATGTCGTGCAGCTCGGCCTGGTCGATCGCCGAGGCGAGGAACTGCGCGGCGCCCGGCGGGGTGCGCAGCACCACCAGGTTCGCCGAAGCCTCCGCGGAGATCAGCAGCTCCTGCGACAGCCGCCGCATCCGCTCCTCCTTCGCCGACTCCCCCAGCGGCACCCGGGGGGTCCGGAAACCCCCCTCGCTGGGCACGGCGTAGATCAGGTCGCCGTCGTTGTTGCGGATCTTGACCGCGTTCAGCTCGTCCAGGTCCCGCGACAGCGTCGCCTGTGTGACGCTCAGCCCGTCGTCGGCCAGCAGCTTCGCCAACTGGCTCTGCGACCGCACCGGTTGCCGGTTGAGGATGTCCACGATCCGGCGGTGACGCGCGGTGCGGGTCTGCGGCACGGCGGGCCCGTTGACCCCGGCCTGCTCATGGTCCTGCGCGTGGCTCATCGTCGTCTCATTCTCCGGTTCTCCGGATCGTCACTCCCCGCTCGCCGCGGCTGCGTCGAGGATGCCGGGCAGCGCCCCGAGGAACGCCTCCACCTCGTCGTCGCCGAGGTTCAGCGGCGGCATCAGCCGGACGACGTCGGGGGCGGGCACGTTCACCAGGAATCCGGCCTCCTGAGCCGCCGACCGCACCTGGGGTGCGCGGGGCTCGGTGAGCACGATACCCAGGAGCAGGCCCGCGCCCCGGACATAATCGATCAACGAGTGGCCCGTACCCTCGATTCCGTCGCGCAACTTCTCGCTCTGCCGCTTGACGTTCTCCAGCAACCCCTCGTTCTCGATGGTGTCGAGCACGGCGAGTCCGGCGGCGCAGGCGACCGGGTTGCCGCCGAAGGTGGTGCCGTGGTGGCCCGGCTGAAGCAGTTCGGCGGCCCGCCCGAAGGCGACCGTCGCGCCCAGCGGCAGCCCGCCGCCGAGGCCCTTCGCCAGCGTGACGACGTCCGGCAGGACGCCCTCGTGGGCCTGGTACTCGAACCAGTGCCCGGTCCGTCCGACGCCGGTCTGTACCTCGTCGAGGACGAGCAGTGCGCCGGTCGCCGCGGTGATCGCTCGGGCGGCCTTGAGGTAGCCGGCGGGCGGCACCACCACGCCCAGTTCGCCCTGGATCGGCTCGAGGACGACGAGGGCCGTCTCCTCGGTGACCGCGGCGGCCAGCGCCTGTGCGTCGCCGAACGGCACATGGGTGACGTCGCCGGGCAGCGGCAGGAACGGGTCCCGCTTGCCGGGCTGGCCGGTGAGCGCGAGGGCGCCCATGGTGCGGCCGTGGAAGGCGCCCTCGGTGGCGACGACGTGGGTGCGCCCGGTCAGCCGGCCGATCTTGAAGGCGGCCTCGTTGGCCTCGGCGCCCGAGTTGCAGAAGAAGACCCGGCCGTCCCGGCCGAAGTGCTGGAGCAGCCGTTCGGCGAGCGTGACGGTCGGCTCGGCCATGAAGAAGTTGGAGATGTGGCCGAGGGAGCCGATCTGCCGGCTCACGGCCTCGACGACGGCCGGGTGGGCGTGGCCGAGCGCGTTGACGGCGATGCCGCCGACGAAGTCGAGGTACTCCTTGCCGTCGGCGTCCCTGACCCGGCTGCCCGCGCCGCTCACGAGGGGCAGCAGCGGGGTGCCGTAGTTGTTCATGAGCGCGCCCTGCCACCGCGCGGTCAGTTCCTCGTTGCTCATGACGGCTCCCCCTGTGCGTCCGGCTGAGCGGCCGGCTCTGCGTGCGGCTTCTCGTCGGGCACGACCATCGTGCCGATGCCCTCGTCCGTGAAGATCTCCAGCAGGATCGAGTGCTGGACCCGCCCGTCGATGACCCGGGCGGTGTTCACGCCGTTGCGTACGGCGTGCAGGCAGCCCTCCATCTTCGGGACCATCCCGGAGCTCAACTCCGGCAGCAGCTTCTCCAGTTGGGAGGCGGTGAGGCGGCTGATCACCTCATCGCTGTTCGGCCAGTCCTCGTAGAGGCCCTCGACGTCCGTGAGGACCATGAGGGTTTCGGCGCCAAGTGCCGCAGCGAGTGCCGCAGCCGCCGTATCAGCATTGACGTTGTAGACATGTCCGTCGTCCTGGGAGCGGGCGATCGACGAGACGACCGGGATACGGCCGTCGGCGAGCAGCGCCTCGATGGCGCCGGTGTCGATCGCGGTGATCTCGCCGACCCGTCCGATGTCGACCAACTCGCCGTCGATCTCGGGCTGGTGCTTGGTGGCGGTGATGGTGTGGGCGTCCTCGCCGGTCAGTCCGACGGCGAGCGGCCCGTGCTGGTTGAGCAGCCCGACCAGCTCGCGCTGGACCTGTCCGGCGAGCACCATCCGTACGACGTCCATGGCGTCCTCGGTGGTGACGCGCAGGCCGGCCTTGAACTCGCTGACGATGCCGTGTCTGTCGAGGGCGGCGCTGATCTGCGGGCCGCCTCCGTGCACGACGACGACATGGAGGCCGGCGTGCCGCAGGAAGACGACGTCCTGGGCGAAGGCGGCCTTCAGGTCGTCGTCGATCATGGCGTTGCCGCCGAACTTGATGACGACGGTCCTGCCGTTGTGGCGGGTCAGCCAGGGCAGTGCCTCGATGAGGATCTGGGCCTTGGGGAGCGCGGTGTGCTTGCGGGTCGGGGACTTTCGCTCTTCTGAGTGATTGACGGTCATAGCCGACTTTCGAAAGATCTCGGATCAGCCGCCGGGCGGGCGGTGCTGGCCAGCAGAGGCGGTGTAAGACTCAACCCGGACTCGTCCGGGGCGAGCTGTCGCGGATGAAACAGGAACCCTCGTCGGCGACGACGAGGACCCGTGACAACCAAGCGGGCACGTCAAGACGAGTACGCGCTGTTCTCGTGGACATAGTCGGCCGTCAGGTCGTTGGTCCAGATCACCGCAGACTCATTGCCTGCCGCGAGGTCCGCCGTGATGCGGACCTCGCGGTAGCGCATGTCGACCTTCTCGCGGTCCTCGCCGACGCCGCCGTTCTTGCAGACCCAGACGCCGTTGATGGCGACGTTGAGCCGGTCCGGCTCGAAGGCGGCGCGGGTGGTGCCGATGGCGGAGAGCACCCGGCCCCAGTTGGGGTCCTCGCCGTGGATCGCGCACTTGAGGAGGTTGTTGCGGGCGATGGAGCGGCCCACCACCACGGCGTCCTCCTCGCTCGCCGCGTTGACCACCTCGATCTTGATGTCCTTGCTCGCGCCCTCCGCGTCCCGGATCAGCTGCTGGCCGAGGTCGTCGCAGACCGTCCGTACGGCGGCGGCGAACTCCTCGTACCGCGGGGTGACCTCGGAGGCTCCGGACGCGAGCAGCAGCACGGTGTCGTTGGTCGACATGCAGCCGTCGGAGTCGACGCGGTCGAAGGTGACCCGGGTGGCGGCGCGCAGCGCCCTGTCCAGGGTCTCGCTGTCGAGGTCGGCGTCGGTGGTGAGGACGACCAGCATGGTGGCGAGGCCCGGGGCGAGCATGCCCGCCCCCTTGGCCATGCCTCCGACGGTCCAGCCTCCCCCGGTGACGACGGACGTCTTGTGGACGGTGTCGGTGGTCTTGATGGCGATGGCGGCCTTCTCGCCGCCGTGCTCGGAGAGCTGACCGGCGGCCGCCTCGACCCCCGGGAGCAGCTTGTCCATCGGCAGCAGGACGCCGATGAGGCCGGTGGAGGCGACGGCGACCTCGCCCGCGCCAAGACCCAGCACCTCGGCGGTCTTCTCGGCGGTCGCGTGGGTGTCCTGGAAGCCCTTCGGTCCCGTACAGGCGTTGGCGCCACCGGAGTTGAGGATCACGGCGGACAGCTGTCCGCTCTTGAGGACCTGCTCGGACCACAGCACCGGCGCGGCCTTGACGCGGTTGGAGGTGAAGACGCCGGCGGCCGCGCGGCGGGGCCCGTTGTTGACCACCAGGGCCAGGTCCGGGTTGCCGTTCTGCTTGATCCCGGCGGCGATGCCCGCTGCCGTGAATCCCTTGGCTGCCGTGACGCTCACGGTGCGACTCCGATCGTCGAAAGCCCGGTGGTCTCGTCGAGGCCGAGGGCGATGTTCATGCTCTGGAGGGCGCCGCCCGCGGTGCCCTTGGTCAGGTTGTCGATGGCGCTGACAGCGATGATGCGCCCCGCGGCCTCGTCGTACGCGACCTGCACCTGAACGGCGTTGGAACCATGGACGGACGCCGTGGCGGGCCATCGGCCCTCGGGCAGCAGGTGCACGAAGGGCTCGTCGGCGAAGGCCTTCTCGTAGGCCGCGCGGACGGACTCGGCGGTGACTTCGGCCCTGGCCCTGGCGCTGCACGTGGCGAGGATGCCGCGGGACATCGGCGCGAGGGTCGGCGTGAAGGAGACGGTGACCGGCTCCCCGGCCGCCGCGCTGAGGTTCTGCACGATCTCGGGGGTGTGCCGGTGGCCGCCGCCGACGCCGTACGGGGACATGGAGCCCATGACCTCGGAGCCGAGCAGGTGCGTCTTGGGCGACTTGCCGGCGCCCGAGGTGCCGGAGGCTGCGACGATCACGGCCTCCTGCTCGGCGAGGCCCGCCGCGTACGCCGGGAACAGCGCGAGTGTGACTGCGGTGGGGTAGCAGCCGGGGACCGCGATGCGCTTGGACCCCTCCAGCGCGGCGCGGCCCCCCGGCAGTTCGGGGAGGCCGTAGGGCCAGGTCCCGGCGTGTGCGGAACCGTAGAACCGCTCCCAGTCGGCCGCGTCCTTCAGCCGGAAGTCGGCGCCCATGTCGACGACGAGGACCTCCGGGCCGAGCTGTTCGGCGACGGCGGCGGACTGACCGTGCGGCAGGGCGAGGAAGACGACGTCGTGTCCGGCGAGGACCTCGACGGTGGTCTCCTCGAGGACCCGGTCGGCCAGCGGCAGCAGGTGGGGCTGGAGCGCGCCCAGCTTCTGGCCGGCGTTGGAATTGCCGGTCAGGGCGCCGATCTCGACCCCGGGGTGCGTGAGGAGCAGGCGCAGCAGCTCTCCGCCCGCGTACCCGCTCGCTCCGGCCACCGCCGCACGTACCACCATGACTCCTCCTCCTGGATGGCATGACTATACGTTTCGATGCACGTTTATGCAATCCATGCAGGGGGCGACGCCCGACTGATTGTGACTGTGCAGCCGATCTGGCGGCCGAGCATCCGACCTGGCGGATCCGAGCGGCTCAGATGGCGGGCAGGGCAGCGGCCCCGCCTCTCTACTGTGCGGTCTTCACGTGAAGCCCCGCCAGCGAGAGGGCCGCCCGCGCCCGTGTGTGCCTTCGCCCTCCGCCACGGCGATGTACGGGCCCCCTGGGAGCGGTAGCTCCGCACATGAAGAGGTACCCAGCGCGACTGGGCTCACGGCCCCGGTACGGCACCGATCTGCTGCATCACCCCAAGGAGGTCGGGCTGCCCCCGCTCGCCGACGATCCGGCCGTCGGCCAGATAGTAGAAGTTCATGGCCTGCACCGAGATCTTGTTGCCGGTCGCCGGGATCCCGAAGAATTCGCCGTCGTGGGTTCCCCGCATGGTGAACCGCGCGGCGACCGTGTCACCTTCGGTGACCGTCTCCTCCAGCGTCCACTGGACGTCCGGGAAGGCACTGCGCATCATCCCGAGGACTTCCATGTACCCGTCGGGCCCCCGCAGCGGTTCCGGGTGACTGGGTGCGTGGAACACCGCGTCCGGAGAAATGACCTCGCGAGCGAGACCCTCGTCGCCCGTGTTGATGAACTCGACGAAGCGGTTCATCACTGACTCGGTGGACTGCGCCGGCATCTTGCTGTGCCTCTCAAAAGACGATGGGTGGATACCTGAGAGCCTAACATCGAATCGATGTTTACATCGATTCGATGTCAGGCGTGCGAGGATGGCCTCATGCTGGAACTCGCGATAGTCGGCTTCCTCGCCGAGGGACCCCTGCCTGGACACGAGCTGCGTCGCCGCGTCTCACAGCTGACCGGCTATACGCGGCCGGTCAGTGACGGCAGCCTGTATCCGGCGATCAATCGTCTGACCAGGGCGGGCTTGATCGAGCGACGCGCCGACCCGGCCGCGGGGGCGGCCCGGTACGTGCTCAGCCTGACTGCGGCCGGGCGGGCCGACATGCTTCAGCGTCTGCGCAAGCCCGCCGACCACGAGATCACCGACTTCACCCGGTTCTACGTCGTCCTGGCCTTCCTCTCCCACCTGCCCGACGTGGCCGAACGGCACGCGGTGCTGCGCAGACGGCTGGAGTTCCTGGAAGAACCGGCGAGTTTCTTCTACGACAACGAGCGGCCCCTGCCCGCCGAGGAAATCGCCGACCCCTACCGGCGGGGCATGCTGCTCACCGCCCGCGCCACCAGTCGCGCCGAACGGACCTGGCTGCGCGAGGCCCTCGGGGAGAAGGCGCCCGTATTCGACACCGCATGCACCGACAGCGATCCGCATGCGCCCGCCGCTCCCGCGAGCTGACCGCCCACGGAGGTACCCCCATGCTTGCTTCCTGGTACGACGACCAGGGACCCGCCGCCGATGTCCTGCACGTCGGTGAACTCCCTGATCCCGTCCCCGGCCCCGGCGAGGTCCGCGTCCGCGTCACCGTCTCGGGCGTCAACCCCGGCGACACCAAGAAACGGCGCGGCTGGCTCGGCTCGTCCATGCCCTTCCCGCGGGTGATCCCGCACAGCGACGCCGCCGGAGTCATCGACGCGGTGGGCGCCGAAGTCGACGTCCACCGCGTCGGACAGCGGGTCTGGGTATACGGCGCCCAGTCCTACCGCCCCTTCGGCACAGCCGCCCAGTACACCGTCGTACCTGACCACCAAGCCGCACCTCTGCCAGATCATCTGAGTGACGAGCTGGGGGCGAGCCTCGGCATCCCCGGCATCACCGCCCACCGCACCGTCTTCGCCGACGGCCCGGTCGACGGCCAACTGGTCCTGGTCCACGGAGTTCTCGGCGGCGTCGGCTCCCTGGCCGCCCAGCTCGCCCACTGGGCCGGCGCGACCGTGATCGCGACCGTCCGCCGAACCGCGGACCTCAGCCGCGTCGACGCGGCCCTCGTCTCCCACGCCGTCGCCCTGGATACCGGCGACCCCGCCGCCGCCATCCGCTCGTACGCGCCGCGGGGCGTCGACCGGATCATCGAGGTCGCGCTGTCCGACAACGCCGGTCTCGACAACGCCGTCGCCGCCAACAACGCCGTCATCGCCGCCTACGCCACCCGCGCGGACCGCACCGAGATCCCCTTCTGGCCCTTGCTGTTCAACAACGTCACCCTGCGGCTGCTCGGCAGCGACGACTTCCCTGCCGAAACCAAGCGTCAGGCAGCCCGCGACCTCACCTCCGCAGCCGCCGTCGGCGCCCTCACCGTCGACGTCCGCGACCGATACCCGCTGGACGACATCGTCAAGGCCCACGACCACGTCGACGCCGGCGGTGGCCACGGCCGCATCCTGCTCACCATCCCGTAGAAACGACCCGGTTCGCTGTCAACGCGGTTGCGCACCGGCATGGCGCCACAGACACCAGCCTCATGTCCCACATCGCAATGGTCGTCGGCGACAACAGCGGTGACGGGACCACCGGTCAGCGGGCGGGCGTGAGCGGGGCCGCCCACGCCCGTCGCGAGCCGTTATCGCTGCCTGATCCGCAGGAAGGTGATCGAGTTCGCCGGGAAGGTGTAGGTGAACCGGCCGGCGACTCCGGTGAAGGTGGAGGTCACGGGCGCGACCGCGGTCCCGGTCTCCGTGTTGACCGCGTCCGGCGCGGCGGCCAGCGTGGTCACCTTCGCCCGGGACGCGACCCTGGCGCCGCCGAGGTCGATCGCCGTACGGGCGTCCGAGGACTGGGCGTTGACGACCTTGACGATCAGATCGCCGGTCTTGCGATCCTCGGTGACCACCTGGCGGAACGGCTCGGCCGGCTTGTCGTCGGTGAAGCTGCCCCACTCCTGGCCGTCGAGGTAGAGGGTGACCTGGCGGCCACGGATCTTGACGTCGATGTCGTAGGTGCGGCCCGTCTCGACGGAGCCGGCCTTGGAGATCAGCGTCGACTTGCCGCCGTCCACGGCCTGCTCGACGGCGGACTGGGTGTTGTTCCAGCCGCCCAGGTTCCACCAGTAGTAGTTGCCGGTGTCCTTGACTCCGAAGGCGACCAGGAAGCCCTCCTTGCCGGACTTCTTGGTGGCCTTCACCCGCAGGTCGTAGTCGTGCCAGGCGGTGTCACCGGCCGAGACCATGGTGTTCTCGGCGGCGGTGTCGGTCTGCACGTACTGCCCTTCCTGGAGTGACCAGCTGCCGCCACCCGTGTGCGTCCACTGCGAGGCGTCGCCGGAGAAGTCGTCGCCCAGCAGCGTGCCGCCGTCGGCGCCGGTCACCGTCACGTCGTCGTAGGCCGCGCTGGTGGCCCAGGTCGACAGGCCGACGGCTCCGGTGACAGGGCCCTGGAGGGACGGCGTTCCGGTGGCCGCCGAGGGCACCACCCGGTCGCCGACATTGGTCATGAACAGCTTCTGGACCTCGTAGTTGGCCGAGTTCCAGGAGGCGTGGTTGTTGAACCACACCAGGTCCGGGCGCCACTGCACATAGTCCTCGTTCGCGAACAGCGGCGCGTAGGAGGCGAGTTTCACGACGTCGGCGTTGCGCTCCAGGCCGGTCATGTAGGCCGCTTCGGCGAGACCGTTCTTGAAGGCGTTGCCCTGGGAGGCGTACTCGCCGAGGAAGACCTTGGGGCCGCCCCGGTCGTAGGAGTCGTAGCGGTCGTTGTTCTGGAGGAACCACTGCGGGCTGTTGTAGTAGTGCTCGTCGACCATCGCGACGTCCGCGTCCCGGTTGAGCTGCCAGGCCGTGTCGAAGGTCGGACCCGAGTCGTCAGGACCGGAGTTGGAGATGACGGTGACGTCCGGATACTTCGCCTCGATCGCGGCGCGGAACTGCTCGAAGCGGGCGAAGAACTCGGCGGGCAGGTTCTCCTCGTTGCCGACCTCGAGGTGCGTGAGGCGGAAGGGTGCGGGGTGGCCCATCTGGGCGCGCTTCCTGCCCCACGTCGACGTGACGGGGCCGTTGGCGAACTCGATGAGGTCCAGGGTGTCCTGGATGTGCCGCTTGAGGAGCGCGTCGTCGACGACGGCCCTGTTCTGGCCGCAGCCGGTCACCAGGGCCGGCACGACGGGCAGCGGCATCGCGCCGACGTCCTCGGCGAAGCGGAAGTACTCGTAGTAGCCGAGGCCGTAACTCTGGTTGTAGCCCCAGAAGTTGGAGTTGACGGCCCGTTCCTCGACGGGGCCGACGGTGTCCTTCCACTGGTAGGAGCGGGCGCGCTGCCAGCCGGAGGCCTCGCTGTAGTCCTGCATCGAGCCGGTGTTCACCAGACAGCCGCCGGGGAAGCGCACGAAGCCCGGGTGCAGGGCGGCGATCTTCTCGGCGAGGTCCTTGCGCAGCCCGTTGGGCTCGTGCCGGTAGGTGTCACGGGGGAACAGCGACAGCATGTCGAGGGCGGCCCCGGCCGGGGAGGCGACCGTCAGTCGGCCGTCACTGCTGGTGCGGGCCGCCGTGAAGGTCGCGCGGTACCGCGCCCAGCCTCCCTTGCGCACGGTGACCTGGCGGGCGGTGGCCAGGGAGCCACCGGCGTCCTGGAGGCTCACCGTGAGGGCGCTGCCGCCCTCCGCGCGGGCCCACACCGAGAAGTCGTACTTCTTGCCCTGCTCGACCCTGATCCCGGTGTTGTAACCGGAGTTCGTCACGGACGACCCCGCACCCAGGGAGAGGTAGGTGCGGTTGCGGTCGTTGAGACGGCCGGCGTCGTCCAGGACCCGTGCGGTGCCGTCGACCGCCCAGGAGGTCAGCGGGGTGTACGACCTGTTGTCGACGGTGGAGTACTCGAAGGACCGGTTCTGCACGAGTTCGGCGTACAGTCCGCCGTCGGCCGCCCGGTTGATGTCCTCGAAGAAGACGCCGTACATCGTGTCGTCGATCTTCGCGCCCTTGGCGGTGGGATCGACGGTGACGGCGTAGTCGGTCACGGCCTCGGCGTGCGCCGGGGCGGGGACGAGGCCCGCGGCCGTCAGCAGGGCGGTGGCGCAGAGGCCGATTCTCCAGCGCGTGCGGGTGGTGCCGGTGGTGCTGCGTGACATGGATAACTCCGCGGCTCAGTGATGCGAGTTGTATGTCAGTGGACTATCGAATGTTCGATATACAGAACGGCGATCAGCACTTCGAACGGCAAGATAGGGAGGAGGCCGGGACGCGTCAATGGGGCCCACGGCGACGGATGTGACGAGGGGCGGCACCCGATGAGCGAGTTCCGGCCAGTACCGGACGTGCTGGCGTACCTGGCGGGGAGCTGGCGAGTGGAGCGGTCGGTGCGGGACCTGGGCAGCGCCGAGGAGGGCCGCTTCAAGGGCGTGACAGTGTTCAGCCCGCTGGACGAGGGCGGCCTGCTGCACCGGGAGTCCGGCACGTTCGTCTGGCTCGGCGTCCCCCGGCCCGCCGAGCGCACCCTGCGCTTCCTGCCCGGGCCGACGCCCGGCACCGCGGACGTACGGTTCGCCGACGGCCGCCCCTTCCACGACCTGAGCCTGACGACCGGGCGGCACGTGGCCGACCATCCCTGCTCCGCGGATCTCTACCGGGGAGAGTTCACCGTCCGGGACCCGGACCACTGGCGGACGGTCTGGCGGGTGGCGGGCCCCGCCAAGAACCTGCTGCTCACCACCGACTACGCACGGGTGGGCTGAGCCGAGGCCCCTTCGAGGCGGAGGTTCCAGCGGCCGGCCCGGCCCGTGACGGTGGTCGTCGACAGCGGGCGGACGTCGATGTTCCAGTACGTCGCGGGCGGCGCCTTCAGCGCGTACACCAGGGCCGCACGGATCACGCTCGGCTCGGCGACGGCGACGATCCGGCCGCCGTCGCCCACCGGGCGGGTGTCGAGCCAGCCGGCGACCCGGGTGATGAACGCGAACAGCGACTCCCCACCGTGCGGGGTGGCGAGCGGATCGGACAGCCAGGCGTCCACGGCTTCCGGTTCGCGGGCCATCGCCTCGCCCAGCGTGAGACCGCGCCAGCGGCCCATGTCACAGTCCCGCAGAGCGAGCTGCACCAGCGGGGCGTAGCCGAGCGCGTCCCCGGTGGCACGGCTGCGCGGGGTGGGCGAGCAGTAGCGCAGCTCGGCGGCCGCGAGGGGCAGCAGGGCGTCGGCCACCTGCAACACCTCACCCCAGCCTTCCTGGTCCAGCGGCCGGTCGTCCTCGAAGCGTTCCGCGAGCAGCGCGGAGCTGCGAGCGGCGGCGACGAACGTGACCCTTAGTGGCATGCGGTGATGGTGAGCCGCACTCCTGGGCAGGTCAAGGGGTGTCGGGCCACGGCCGGAAGAAAACCTACCGGCGGGTCGGGATCTGCCGGACAAGTCCCCAGATAACCAGCTCCCCGCTCACACCGACCGGGCCTTCGCGAAGATGAGCGCCATCCACTGGTCCGGCTTCTCCAGTGCCTCGAAGCCGACCTGCTCGTAGACGCCGTGCGCGTCGTGCGTGGCGAGCAGGATGCGACGCAGCCGGTAGGGCCGCAGGTGGTCGCGGACGGCGGCGACGAGAGCGGTCCCGACGCCCTTGCCGCGTGCGGACCGGTCCACGTACACATCGCACAGCCATGCGAAGTCCGCGAGGTCGGTCACGACCCGCGCGTAGGCGACCTGCTCGCCCGAGGCCGTGTCGTAGACGCCGAAGTTCAGCGAACCGGCGATCGCCCGTTCCTGCTTCTCCCGCTCGCGTCCGACCGCCCAGTACGCGTCCGTGGAGAGCCAGTGGTGGACCCGGTCGACGTCGATCCGGGCGGTGTCGGCGGAGATCTCGTAGCCCTCGGCGAGGGGTGGGGTGGCGTCGATGGCGTTCATGGCCGGATCCTCACAAGACCTCCCTCGTCATGTCGAACGGTTTGCGGGGAACACCTCGTCGCACGCGGACCGCAGCCGGCGCACCCCCTCCGCGATCTCCTCCGTCCCGCCGACGGCCGCGAAGCTCAACCGCACATGGGCGGCGGGCGGTTCGGCGCTGAAGTAGGGGCGGCCCGGGGTGAGGGCGACGCCCGCGCGCAGGGCCGCGGCCGTGAACGCGCTCTCTCCCCCCGAGCCGAACGACCCGAGGGCGCCCGCGGCGCCGTCGGGCAGCCGCAGCCACAGGTGGTAACCGCCGGACGGGATGTGCGGGAGGGCGAGTTCGGGCAGCCTCAGCCGCAGTGCCGCGGTCATCGCGTCCCGCCGGGCCTTCAACGCGGCTGCGACGGCCCGCAGATGACGGGGCCAGGCGGGCGATCCGACGAGTTCGAGGGCGGCTTCCTGAAGCGGCCGGGGCACGAAGAAGGAGTCGACGACCTGGATGGCGCGCAGGCGTTCCAGCACCGGGCCGCGGGCGGCCAGGGCGCTGACCCGGAAGCTCGGCGAGGTCGCCTTGGTCAGCGAGCCGACGTGCACGACGACGCCGTCGGGGTCGTCGGCGACGAGCGGGCGGGGCAGCTGTCCGGCGTCCTCGTGCGCGAGCCGCCGCACGAAGTCGTCCTCGATCACGAACGCGCCCGCCTCCCGCGCGATGCGCAGCACCTGCGCGCGACGGTCCGCCGCGAGCACCGCGCCGGTCGGGTTCTGGAACAGCGGCTGGCAGACGAAGACCCGGGCGCCGGTCGCCCGGAACGCGTCGGCGAGCAGCTCGGGCCTGACCCCGTCCGGGTCGACGGGGACCGGTACCGGTCGCAGCCCCGCCGCCCGGGCGATCGCGAGCATGCCCGGGTAGGTGGGCGACTCGACGAGGACGGGTGCGCCGGGCGGGGCGAGGGCACGCAGGGCGGTGGTGAGGGAGGCCTGACCGCCTCCGCCGACCAGCACCTCGGCCGCGGTGAGGGAGCCGCCGATGGCCCGCGCGAACCACTCGCGCAGCTCGGGCAGGCCCTCCATGGGCGGCCGGCCCCACGCTCCGGGCCGCCGCCCGGCCCGGGCCAGGGCCGCGGCCATCGCCCGCTCAGGCTGCAAGGAGGGGTGCAGATACCCGCCGTTGAACTCGATCACACCGGGGGGCGGGGCCGCCAGCGAGACGGTGACGCCGGCCGCGTCCACCGAGCGCGGGACGAGGTCGGCGGCGCCGTCCGCGCTCAGTGCGACCTCCTGCCAGGAGGTGTCGCCGACGGGGGCGGCCGCGGCGGACGAGGGCCGGGCCCGGAAGGCGCCCGCACCGGGCCGGGTGACCACCAGCCCCTCGGCGGCGAGCTGCGCCAGCGCCCGGGAGACGGTCACGGGGCTCACCCGGAACCGTTCGACCAGGGTTCGGCTCGACGGAAGCTTTCCACCCGGAGAGTAGCGGTCGAACTCCCGCCGCAGCTGATCTGCCAGCTCACTCACGCTGCTACGCTCTTGCATGAAGACACAGAGTAGCGCTACTGCGCAGCCCGCGATAGCGGTCGGCACCCCGGCCGCCCTCCCGCGGACGGGTGGCCTCGGCACCCTCATGGCCGCCCTGGGTGTCGTGGCCTTCTCCCTCACCTTCCCCGCGACCGCCTGGGGTCTGGAGGGGTTCGGTCCCTGGGCGCTGGTCGCCGTGCGCAGTGTCCTGGCCGCGTTGATCGCGGGTGCGTGCCTGCTCGTCCTGCGTGTTCCGCCGCCCGCCCGGCGGCACTGGGCGGGACTCGCCGTCGTGGCCGCCGGGGTCGTCGTCGGCTTCCCGCTGCTCACCACGCTCGCGCTGCGCACGTCCACCACCGCGCACGCCGCCGTGGTGGTCGGCCTGCTCCCGCTCACGACCGCGCTGCTGTCCGCCCTGCGCATGGGGACCCGCCCCTCCCGCACCTTCTGGGCGGCCGCGCTGGCCGGCGCCGCCGCGGTGGCGGCGTTCACCGTGCAGCAGAGCGGCGGGGCCCTGACCGGCGCCGACCTGTATCTGTTCGGGGCGCTGCTGGTGTGCGCGGCCGGCTACACCGAGGGGGGCCGGCTGGCCCGGGTCATGCCCGGCTGGCAGGTCATCGGCTGGGCCCTGGTGTTCTGCCTGCCGCTCACCGTGCCCGCCGCCGGGCTCGCCCTGGCCCACGAGCCCGTCCAGCTGACCGCGCACAGCGTGGCCGGGCTGCTGTGGGTGGCGGCCGGATCGCAGTTCCTCGGCCTGGTCGTCTGGTACCGGGGTATGGCCGCCATCGGCATTCCCAGGGCCAGCCAGTTGCAGTTGGCGCAGCCCCTGCTCACACTGGTGTGGTCGGTGCTGCTGCTGGGCGAGCACCTCACGCCCGCCGCTCCGCTGACGGCTGCCGCCGTGCTCGTCTGCATCACCGTCACCCAGCGGGCCCGCGGCTAGCCACGACGGAAGGCACCACCGCTCCCGAACCCGGTGAGGAGGCCTCGCAGATGCGCGCAACCACGGGCGACCAGCTTGTCCAGCACGGCAGGGTGGTCGGGCAACACGACAAGGTCGGCGTGATCGTCGAAGTACTCGGCCAGAGAGGGAATCCCCCGTACCGCGTCCGCTTCACGGACGGGCACGTGGGCGTCTGCTCGCCCGGCCCGGACACCGAGATCCGGCACAGGATGGCCGAAGAACAGCGGTAGGAACAGATCAGCGCGGGGGGTCCGCCCGCTGCCGGTAGTGGTCGGCGACCACCCGCGCCATCGCCCCGATCCGGTCCGTCCGCACGTCCTTGGCGGCGAAGAAGACATGCCCGCGCACCTGCGGATGGGCGGCGGCCAGATCGAGGTGGTCCGACAGTTCACCAGGGGCCTGCCAGGCCGCGGACTGCGTCGGATCGCCCGCCCGGTACAGGGCCTCGCCGAGGTAGAGACGGGTGCGGCTGCCCTTCGCCACCCCGGCCCACCAGGGCACGAGTTTGGCGTAGTCGGCCGCCGACAGTCCGATGTTCCAGTAGAGCTGCGGGACGACGTAGTCGATCCAGCCCTTCCGCACCCACTTGCGGCTGTCCGCGTAAATGTCGTCGTACGACTGGAGCGCCCTGGTGTCCGAGCCGCGTGAGTCCGTGGAGGCGTTGCGCCACACCCCGAAGGGGCTGATCCCGAACTGGGTGGCCGGGCGCACGGCCTTGATCCGGGCGGCCGTCTCCAGCACCAGCCTGTCGACGTTGTCGCGCCGCCAGGCGGCCCTGCTGGAGAAGGCGCCGCCGTGCGCGTCGTACGCGGCCTCGTCGTCGAAGGTCAGGCCGGCCACCGGGTACGGATAGAAGTAGTCGTCGAAGTGCACGGCGTCCAGGGGGTACTTCTTGACGGCGTCGAGGATCGCGTCCTGGACGAAGGCGCGGACCTCGGGCAGGCCCGGGTTGTAGTAGAGCTTCCCGCCGAACGGGACCACCCACCGCGGGTGCTTGCGCGCCGGGTGGGAGGCGACGAGCTTCGCGGGGTCGCCGTGGGTCGCGACCCGGTACGGGTTGAACCAGGCGTGCAGTTGCAGTTTTCGCGCATGCGCTTCCTCGACGGCCGTGCCCAGCGGGTCCCAGCCCGGCGACTTCCCCTGGGTGCCGGTGAGCACCTGCGACCAGGGCTCGTACGGGGAGGGCCAGAGCGCGTCGGCCGTGGGCCGCACCTGGAAGATCACCGTGTTGAGCCGCCGGCTCACCGCCAGGTCGAGAAGGCCGATCAGCTCGGCGCGCTGCGCGGCGGCGGTCAGCCCGGGGCGGGAGGGCCAGTCGCGGTTGCCGACGGTCGCCAGCCACATCCCCCGCATCTCCGTCGCCGCCCGCCGCTCCCTCACGGGAGCGGCCGCCGCGCCCGTCGTGGTGAACGCCGACAGCGCTGCCAGCGCGAACGCCCGCCGTGTCAGTCGCCCCATCGCACACATCCCACCTACTCCGCGGATCCGCTCGGTCACGGATCGTTTCGGGGCCCAGCATGCCCCCACCCCGGCGATCGATCATCGATACTTGCTAGTAACGTGCACGATCGGAGCAGGGCGGCCGCAACCCGGCGGATCTGCACCGGCCATCAGAGTCAGCGCGGCGAAAGGGACGATGTGACGGGCACCCCAGCGGGAGATCTCTCACGGGTCGGAGTGGTGGGCTGCGGCCAGATGGGGGCGGGCATCGCGGAGGTCTGCGCCCGCGCCGGTCTTGACGTCAAGGTCGCCGAGACCACCGGCGAGGCCCTGGAGATCGGCCGTACCCGGCTGTTGAACTCCCTGGCCAAGGCCGCCGAACGCGGCAAGATCTCCGAGGAGGAGCGGGACACGGCGCTCGCGCGCCTCAGCTTCACCACCGATCTCGGCGAGTTCGCCGACCGCGACCTGGTGATCGAGGCCGTGGTCGAGAACGAGCAGGTGAAGACCGAGATCTTCCAGGTCCTCGACCAGGTCGTGACCCGCCCGGACGCGATCCTCGCCTCCAACACCTCCTCCATCCCGCTGGTGAAGCTGGCGGTCGCCACCTCGCGGCCCGACCACGTCGTGGGCGTCCACTTCTTCAACCCGGCTCCGGTGCAGCAGCTGGTCGAGCTGATCCCGGCGCTGACCACCTCCGAGGGCACGCTCGGCCGGGCCCAGCTGTTCGCCGAGAAGGTACTGGGCAAGCACGCGATCCGCGCCCAGGACCGGTCCGGCTTCGTGGTCAACGCGCTGCTGATCCCCTACCTGCTCTCCGCGATCCGGATGTTCGAGACGGGCATCGCCAGCCGCGAGGACATCGACAACGGCATGGAGATGGGCTGCGCCCACCCGATGGGCCCGCTGAAGCTGTCCGACCTGATCGGCCTGGACACGGTCGCCTCGGTGGCGCAGAGCATGTACGACGAGTACAAGGAACCGCTGTACGCCGCTCCCCCGCTGCTCCAGCGCATGGTGGACGCGGGCCGGCTGGGCCGCAAGACCGGCTCGGGCTTCTACACGTACTGACGTACTGACACCGGCGGTGTTCCTCTCGGGCCCGGTGCTCCTCGGAGCGCCGGGCCCGAGACGTCCACGCACCGTGTGCGCTCGGGCCGTACCCGCCCGCCCGCACGCTTCTCCCCTCGGCACTCGACGAGCTGCGCACCCCGGCCGGCGCCCGCTAGGCCTTGGGGTTCCTGAGGTGGTGCAGCAGCATCAGCGCGGCCGCCATGTTGGCGGCGGGGACCTCCCCCCGGGCGACCATGCCGGGAACGAGTTCGAGCGCGACCCATTCCCTGCGGTCCGACTCGAAGTCGTCGACCGGGTGTCCGACGTACTCGCCGTCGTGCGACCAGTAGATGTGGTGGACGGCGTCGGTGAGCCCGTTCGACGGCTCCACGCTCATGAGGTGGTGCAACGGCCCCGGCCGCCAGCCGGTCTCCTCCTCGAGTTCTCTGGCGGCCGCGCGCGCGACGTCCTCGCCGTCCTCGACGACGCCCGCCGCGAGCTCCCACCCCCAGCTGTCGGTGATGAAGCGGTGGCGCCACAGCAGGAGCACCTCGTTGTCGTCGTTCACGACCGTCGCCACCGCGACCGGCCTCAGCCGTATGAGGAAGTGGTCGAGGTGCCGGCCGTCCGGCAGCTCCACATCTGCCAGGTTGACGCTGAACCAGCGGTTTTCGTACACAGTTTGCTCGTTCTGTTTCGTCCACTGCACGGTTCTGCCACCTTCCGTCGAGTGAGTGGCAATATCGCAGCAGGAACTATGCAGCGTCCGCGTAGCCGCCGGAGTTGTCGTGCCGGTGTTGTCGTGCCCGTGCCGGTGTTGTTGTGCCCGTGCCATGACCGGCGCCTGTGCCGTTGTGCCGGTGCCCTGGCCGGTGTTCGTGCCCGACACCGCGGCCTGCCGCCTACAGCGGTACGCGCAGTGCCCCGTCGATGAGTTCGGCGGCCTCGGCCGTTCCCGCGCAGCCGCTGCGCGCCAGGTGCTCGCGCACCGCCCGGAGTCTGTCGCGCAGACGCTGGGACTCCATCCCCCGGGCCTGCTCGGCCATCCGGACCGCGGTGACCACCGCCTTGTCGGTGTTGCCCCGGCGCAGTTCGATCGTGCTGAGCATGGCGAGCCGGTGCACGCGCCCCCGGTCGTGCGCCGGCGTGTCTACGGCGGCCGCGGCATGCTCGGCGGCGGCGGTGAGGTCACCGAGACACAGCAGTGCCTCCGCCACCTGGACGTTGACCAGCCCCGGCTGGACATAGCCGGTCTCGTCGGGCTCGTGTCCGCGCCGGATGTGATCGGCGGCCGTCTCGGCACGCCGGATGGACGACAGGGCACTCGTGCCGTCGCCGAGGTGGGCGTACGCCTTCGCCTGCATCGCGTACAGATCGGAGGAGAGGGCGGGCGTGATGTGGCGTCCCGCCGCCCGCAGCGCGGCCTCCGCGAAGGCGACGGCCTGCCGGTACTCCCGCATGAACAGCGACTGGTTGACGAGCAGCGCTATGACGTACGCCCCGAGTCCCCGGTCGCCACTGGCCTTTGCCAGTCTGAGCGCCTGGTGGAAGTAGCGCTGGGCCAGGCCGTGCGCGTCCGAGTCATAAGCGCAGATCCCGGCGACCGCGACCAACCCGCCGGTCGCGCGGTGCAGTTGCCGGCCTCTCTCGTCCGTGTAGCTGCCGCGCAGCAGGGGCGCCGCCTCCGCGTTGAGGAAGCCGACGATCCGGCTGCGGGTCGCGATGCCGCCCGCCTTGCGGTACATCTGCTCGTAGTGGGCGCGGGCGGACCGCAGCATCTCGATGTCGGCCGAGGTGACGGGATGCCGGCCGCCCCGCGAGACGTCGACGTCCTCCGGCGGGTTCTCCCACTCCCACACCGGCATCACGGCCGGCGTGCCGGTGAGGGCGGGCGCTCCGAGGAGGTGCGGGCGCTGCTGCTCGTCGGAGCGCCACAGGGCGGTGGCTCGCTCGACGAAGCCGGAGAGCGAGGTGCCGTGCGGGCTGGACGGCTCGCCCGGCACGCCGAGACCGATGTCGTCGAGGGTGACCGGGCGGTGCAGCCGTACCGCGAGCACCTCGCAGATCAGGTCGGGCACCTGGCCCCGCGGGCGCTGGCCCTTCAGCCACCGGGCCACCGCCGTGTGCTCGTACCGCAGCGCGAGTCCGCGGGTGCGTCCGGCCTGGTTGACGTGGGCGGCGAGGCCCGCGTGCGAGACGCCCGCCTCGTCCAGGATCGCGTCGAGCAGAGAGTTGGGCTGCATTGGGTGCCCCCCCCCGGTACCTCGGTCCCGTAAGACACTAGTGGGTCCGTCTTCACACGGGGTGTGAACGAAGTACGCGCATCCGCAGCGTGCGCGCGCTGTCGCGGAGCGTTTCCGACCGCTTGACTGGAATACCTCGCAAGAGGTTCGCCGGGCCGTCGGCTCCCCCTCATGAACGACGGCCCGGCGGTGTCGCTCCGCGGGTTCAGCCGACTTCGGCTCCGCGGGTTCAGCCGACTGCGGCTCCGCGGGTTCAGCCGACTTCGAGTGCGGGTCCGTGGGGGCTGGTCGCGCAGTTCCCCGCGCCCCCGGGGTGCGGGGGCTTCGCCCCCTGCACCCCGGGCGGCTCCGCCCCCCGACCCACAACCTCAACCCGGATGCAGGGGCGCGGGGAACTGCGCGACCGGCCACGGCGGGCCCGCAGCCAACACGCGGCCTCACCCCGGGCTCAGGGGCACAGCCCCGCACCCCAAGGGGCGCGGGGAACTGCGCGACCGGCCACAGCGGACCCGCAGCCGACCCACAACATCCCGGGCGCAGGGGCGCAGCCGCCGCTGCCCGTGGGCGGGCGGCGGGGGCCTGCGCCACCGGCGTCAGCCGCGCAGCACCGCTCCCGTCCGCTCGCCCGCGAGGGCAACCGCGGCGTCCCGTGCGGCCGACGCCTCGTCCACGGTCAGCGTCCGATCGCTCGCGCGAAAACGCAGCGCGTACGCGAGCGACTTGCGCCCGTCACCGAGCTGCTCCGCGTTCTCGTACACGTCGAACAGCCGGATGCCCTCCAGCAGTTCGCCCGCGCCCTCGCGCAGCGCCGCCTCGACCTCGGCGTGCGGCACGAACGCGTCGACGACGAGGGCGACGTCCTGCGTGGCGACCGGGAACGCGGAGATGCGCGGCGCCTGGGGTGTGTCGTCGCCGACCTGCTCCAGGACATCGAGGTCCAGCTCCATCGCGGAGGTCCGCGAGGGCAGCCCCAGTGCCTTCAGCACCCGCGGGTGCAGCTCGCCCGCGTGGCCCACGACGCGCTCGGCGCCGTCGACGACGACGACCAGTTCGGCGCACCGGCCCGGGTGCCACGGCCCGTACTGGCCGCTGCGGACGGTCAGTTCGGCCCCGGCCTCGTGGGCGACGGTACGCGCCGCCTCGACCGCGTCGGCCCAGTCCGCGGGACGGCCCTTGCCCCACCAGCCGGCCTGCTCGCGGGCGCCCGCGAGGACGGCGGCGACGTGGCGCGGCTGCGCGGGGAGCACGGCGTCCAGGGCCGCGATCTCCTCGTCGGTGGGGCGGCGGTCGACGGGCAGGTGCCCGGCGACGCGCTGCTCCTCCTGGGGGAGGAACACCAGGCCGGTCTCGAACAGCGCCAGGTCGTGGGAGCCACGGCCGTCGTTGCGCCGCAGGGCGGCCAGCAGCCCCGGCAGCAGCGACGTACGGAGTGCGGGCTCCTCGTCGTTGAGCGGGTTGGTGAGCTTCACGACCCGGCGGGCCGGGTCGTCGGCGGCCAGGCCGAGCTGGTCGAAGACCTGCTCTCCGATGAACGGGTAGTTCGGCGCCTCGACGTAGCCGGCCCCGGCCAGCGCGCGGCCGACGCGGCGGTGCAGACGCTGGCGGTGGGTGAGACCGCGGCCGGAGGGCGGCTTGGGCAGCGTGGAGGGCAGGCTCTCGTAGCCCTCCAGCCGGATGACCTCCTCCGCCAGGTCGTTGGCCTCGGCGAGGTCGGGCCGCCAGGACGGGACGGTGACGATCAGCTCGTCCTGCCCGTACACGTCGCAGCCGATCTCCTGGAGGCGGCGGACGACGGTCTCACGCCCGTACTCCACTCCCGCGACCTTGTCCGGGTGGTCGGCCGGGACGCTGATCGTGTGCGGGGCGGACGGGGCGATGATCTCCGTGACGCCCGCGTCGGCCGTGCCGCCGGCGAGCAGTACCAGCAGGTCGACCGTGCGCTGCGCGGCGGCCGCCGCGGCCTGCGGGTCGACGCCGCGCTCGAAGCGCTTGGACGCCTCGGAGGACAGCTTGTGGCGGCGGGCCGTCCGCGCGACCGACACCGCGTCGAAGTGGGCGGCCTCGATGACCACGTCGGTCGTCAGGCTCTCCACGCTGTCGTGGTCGGCGATCTCGGTGTTCGCGCCGCCCATGACGCCGGCGAGGCCGATGGGCCCGCGGTCGTCGGTGATCACCAGGTCCTCGGCGTGCAGCTCGCGCGTCACCCCGTCGAGGGTGACGATCCGCTCGCCTTCATTGGCCCGGCGCACACCGATGGTGCCCTGGACCAGCGAACGGTCGTAGGCGTGCAGCGGCTGGCCGAGTTCCATCATCACGTAGTTGGTGATGTCGACGGCCAGCGAGATCGGGCGCATGCCGACCTTCTGGAGCCGGCGCGACAGCCAGATCGGGGAGCGTGCCTCGGGGCTCAGACCGGTGACGGTGCGGGCGGTGAAGCGGTCGCAGCCCATCGGCTCGGAGATCTGCACCGGGTAGCCGAAGGCGTTCGGCGCCGGCACGTCGATCAGCGCCGGGTCGCGCAGCGACAGACCGTAGGCGATGGCGGCCTCGCGGGCGACACCGCGGATGGACAGGCAGTCGCCGCGGTTGGCGGTGACGGCGATGTCGAGGACCTCGTCGACCAGCTCCAGCAGCTCGATCGCGTCCTTGCCGACCTCGGTCTCCGGCGGCAGCACGATGATGCCGTGGCTGCCGTCGTCGCCCATGCCCAGCTCGTCGCCGGAGCAGATCATGCCGTGGGACGTCTTGCCGTAGGTCTTGCGTGCGGCGATGGCGAAGTTGCCGGGCAGGACGGCGCCCGGGAGGACCACCACGACCTTGTCGCCGACGGCGAAGTTGCGGGCGCCGCAGACGATCTCCTGCGGCTCGCCGGTGCCGTTGGCGGTGCCGACGTCGACGGTGCAGAAGCGGATCGGCTTCTTGAAGCCTTCGAGCTCCTCGATGGTGAGCACCTGGCCCACGACGAGCGGGCCCTTGAGGTCGGCTCCGAGGTGCTCGACCGTCTCGACCTCGAGGCCGGCCGACACCAGCTTGGCCTGCACGTCACGGCCGGTCTCGGTGGCCGGCAGGTCGACGTACTCCCGCAGCCAGGAAAGCGGGACCCGCATCAGATCTCCATCCCGAACGGCCGGGTGAACCGGACGTCACCCTCGACCATGTCTCGCATGTCTTCGACGTTGTGGCGGAACATCAGCATCCGCTCGATGCCGAACCCGAAGGCGAACCCGCTGTACTTCTCCGGGTCGACGCCGCAGGCGGCCAGCACCTTGGGGTTGACCATGCCGCAGCCGCCGAGCTCGATCCAGCCCTCGCTGGAGCAGGTGCGGCAGGGGCGGTCGGGGTTGCCCACGGACTCGCCGCGGCAGACGTAGCAGACCATGTCCATCTCGGCGGACGGCTCGGTGAACGGGAAGAAGTTCGGCCGCAGCCGGGTCTTCATGCCCTCGCCGAACAGCGACTGGACCATGTGGTCCAGGGTGCCCTTGAGGTCGGCCATGGTCAGGCCCTCGTCCACGGCCAGCAGTTCGACCTGGTGGAAGACGGGGGTGTGCGTCGCGTCGAGCTCGTCGGTGCGGTACACGCGGCCGGGGCAGATCACGTACACCGGCAGTTCACGGCCGAGCAGCGAGCGGATCTGGACCGGCGAGGTGTGGGTGCGCAGTACGACGCCGGACTCGGTGCCGCCCTGCGGTCCCTGCACGAAGAACGTGTCGGCCTCGCCGCGGGCCGGGTGGTCCGGGCCGATGTTGAGGGCGTCGAAGTTGAACCACTCCGCCTCGACCTGCGGGCCTTCGGCGACCTCGTAGCCCATGGCCACGAAGACGTCCTCGATGCGCTCCGACAGGGTGGTGAGCGGGTGGCGGGCGCCGGCCGGTACACGGTCGTACGGCAGGGTGACGTCCACCGCCTCCTCGACCAGCACCCGCTGGTCGCGCTCGGCCTCCAGCTCCTCCTGACGGGCGGCGAGGGCCTTGTTCACGGCGCCCCGTGCCTGGCCGACCAGCTTGCCGGCGGCCGCCTTGGCGTGCGGGGGCAGCGCGCCGATCTCGCGGTTGGCCAGGGCCAGCGGGGATGTGCCGCCGGTGTGGGCGACCTTGGCCTCCTGGAGCGCGTCGAGGGAGCTCGCTGCGGCGAAGGCGGCGAGCGCGCCGTCCCGCATGCGCTCGATCTCTTCCGGTTTCAGGGCCTCGACCTCTACCGGGTCGTACGACTTGTTCGGTGCCGACATCTCTTCCCGTGCTTCCGATTGTCCCCCAGCTACCGCTGGGAGGTATCCCCAGGCTGAAGGTCCCCGTCACCGACTCACGCAGAGGTCAGAGGGCCGTCCATGGGACACAAGGGTGCCAAAGGCCGAGTCTAACGGGGTGGAGGTGTACGCATGCGCCCGCGGGCCGCCCGGCCGGTTCAGCTGAGATATGCCGGGGCGCTCACGGGCAACGTAAATCGGAACTCGGCGCCGCCGCCCGGGGCGCGGCCGACCGTGATGACGCCGCCGTGGGCTTCGACGATGCCCTTGACGATGTACAGCCCGAGGCCGGTGCCGCCGCGCTTGCTGCCCCGCCAGAAGCGGGTGAAGACACGGTTCATGGATTCCTCCGGGATGCCTGCGCCCTCGTCGCTCACCGTGACCGATGTGCCGGTTTCCTCCCCTTCACGGGGGGACGCGGCGGGCGTGATGTCAATGGTGACGGTTCCCTCGCCGTGCCGCACCGCATTTTCGAGGAGGTTGCTGAGGACCTGGTCGACCTTGTCGGGGTCGGCCCACAGGGCGGGCAGCGGCTGTTCGAGGCGCAGCAGGAACCGGTCGGCGGGCTGTCCGGCGGCCACGTACGCCTGGATGTGCCGTCCCACGGCCGCGCCCATGTCGACGGGCTGGCGGCGCACCTCCAGCCGCCCGGAGTCGATGCGGGAGATGTCGAGCAGTTCGGCGATGAGGCGGGTGACCCGGTCCGCGTCGGCGTCGACGGTCTCCAGCATCAGCCGCTTCTGGTCGTCGGTGAACCGCGACCACTTGGCGAGCAGGGTGGCGGTGAAGCCCTTCACCGACGTCAGGGGCGAGCGCAGCTCGTGGGCGACGGTGGCGATCAGCTCGGCGTGGCTGCGTTCGGTGCGGCGACGGGCCTCGGTGTCGCGGAGCGAGACGACGACCCGGCGGACGGGTCCGGTGGGTTCGGTGCGGACGTAGCGCACCGAGACGAGCACTTCGCGTCCGCCCGGCAGCAGCAGATTGCGCTCGGGCTGGCCGACGCGGATGGCGAGGCCCCCGTAGGGGTCGGTCAGCTGCCACCAGCGGCGGCCTTCGAGGTCCTCCAGCGGCAGCGCCTTGTCGAGCCGCCCGCCGAGGGCGTCCTCGGCGCGGACGGCGGTGATGCGCTGGGCGGCGGCGTTGAAGCAGACGACGTGGCCGTGTTCGTCGGCGACGACCAGCCCGTCGGGCAGGTCGTCGGGGTCGATGCCGAGGCCGGCGAGGTCACCGGCCGGCCGGGGCGCGGAGCCGTCGGGCGCGATGCGCGCATCCCGTGTACCGCTCATGCCGACGCTCATTCCCCGTACCCCACCTCTCAGACGGCTGAGGGGCCCCCGAGCTGGTCACCCTACTAGCTGACGGTGACGGAGCGGCACCCTCCGGAGGCGCGCTGTGCACGGGCCGATGCGTAGAGACATACGGCGGCGGCGGTCGCGAGGTTCAGGCTTTCGGCCTTCCCGTGGATCGGGACCCGTACGACGGCGTCCGCGAGGTCCCGCGTCTCCTCGGGGAGCCCCCAGGCCTCGTTGCCGAACACCCAGGCCGTGGGGCCGCCCATCGTCTTCTTGTCCAACTCGTCGTCGAGGTCGTCGTCCCCGGCGCCGTCGGCGGCGAGGATCCGGACCCCGGCGTCCTTCAGCCCGGCCACGGCCCGCTCGACGGGGACCCCGGTCGCCACGGGGAGGTGGAAGAGGGAGCCGACGGAGGCGCGGACGGCCTTGGGGTTGTAGAGGTCGACGGAGGCGTCGGTCAGTACGACGGCGTCGGCGCCCGCGGCGTCGGCGCACCGCAGGACGGTGCCGGCGTTGCCGGGGTCGCGCACATGGGCCAGGACGGCGACGAGCTTGGGCCGGGCGGCGAGGATCTCCTCGAAGGGCGTGTCCAGGAACCGGCAGATCCCGACCAGCCCTTGCGGGGTGACGGTGGTGGAGACGTCCTCGATGACCTGTTCGGCGGCGAGGTGCACGCGGGCGCCTGCGGCGCGGGCCTCGCCGAGGATGTCGGCGTACCGTTCGGCGGCCTCGACGGTGGTGAACAGCTCCACGAGGGTCGCCTCGCCCCCGGCCCGGTGCGCGGCCGCCTCCCGCACGGCCTGCGGTCCCTCCGCGAGGAACAGCCGCTCCTTCCCCCGGAAGTTCCGCCGGGCGAGCCGCCGGGCGGCCGAGACACGGGGGGAACGGGGGGAGATCAGCTCGGGGCTGGCGGAGGACATGTACTCGTTCACCTTCGGTAAGGGGCTTTCAGGGGCGCGGGGAACTGCGCGATCAGCCCACCACGGTCCGCCCCCGAACGACGGCCAGAACGTGAGCAGCAAAGGACCCGCAGGTCAGGAAAACCTGCGGGTCCAGTCACGTCGGCTCAGAGCCGGCGCAGCGTCACGCGGCCTTGGGCGCGTTCACATCCGCCGGGAGGGCCTTCTGCGCGACCTCGACCAGCGCGGCGAACGCGGTGGCGTCGTTCACGGCCAGCTCGGCGAGGATCTTGCGGTCGACCTCGATGTTCGCGGCGTTCAGGCCCTGGATGAAGCGGTTGTACGTGATGCCGTTGGCGCGGGCAGCCGCGTTGATGCGCTGGATCCACAGCCGACGGAAGTCGCCCTTGCGCTTCTTGCGGTCGTTGTAGTTGTAGACCAGCGAGTGGGTGACCTGCTCCTTGGCCTTGCGGTACAGGCGCGAACGCTGACCGCGGTAGCCGGAGGCCGCCTCGAGGATCGCCCGGCGCTTCTTGTGGGCGTTGACTGCCCGCTTGACGCGTGCCACTTGTTTAACTCCTTGTAGCGGGGCCGTGGTTGGACTCACACGACCCGGAATCGATGGGGTCCCGGTCTGAGCTCGGGCGCGTGTTCACGCGCCCGACGTCACTTGCCGAGAAGCTTCTTGATCTTCGCGGCGTCGCCCGGGGCCATCTCGGCGTTGCCGGTGAGGCGGCGCGTCACGCGGGACGACTTGTGCTCGAGCAGGTGGCGCTTGCCGGCGCGCTCACGGAGCACCTTGCCGGAGCCGGTGATCTTGAAGCGCTTGCTGGCACCGCTGTGCGACTTGTTCTTCGGCATAGCGCCGTTCTCTCCTCGTCGGTGGCGTTCCGGTGCCCGGTCGTGAAACCGGGCACGGTGGAACGTCGCTTGAATCGGTTGATGTCCTCGGGACTCGCGTCCCGCGGATCACGCCTCGGCGGAAGCCTCGGCAGGGGCCTCGGCGTCAGCCTCGACCTCGACGTCATCCTCGACCTCGACGTCACCCTCGACCTCGACGTCACCCTCGGCGTTCACGGCGTCGGCGTCCGCGGCGTTCTGCGAACGGCCGGGGTTGGCCTTCGCCTCGGCCTTGCGGGCCTCCTGCGCCTGGCGCGCCTCGGCCATGGCCTCGGTCTTCTTCTTGTGCGGGCCGAGAACCATGATCATGTTCCGGCCGTCCTGCTTCGGGTTCGACTCGATGAAGCCGAGGTCCTCGACGTCCGACGCGAGACGCTGCAGCAGTCGGTAGCCGAGCTCCGGCCGGGACTGCTCGCGACCACGGAACATGATCGTGATCTTGACCTTGTCGCCCTGCTTGAGGAACCGGACGACGTGACCCTTTTTGGTGTCGTAGTCGTGCGGGTCGATCTTCGGCCGGAGCTTCATTTCCTTGATGACCGTGTGCGCCTGGTTCTTGCGCGCCTCACGGGCCTTCATGGCCGACTCGTACTTGAACTTCCCGTAGTCCATGAGCTTGCAGACCGGCGGGCGTGCGCTCGCCGCCACCTCGACCAGGTCGAGGTCGTACTCCTGCGCAAGCTCCAGTGCCTTGGCAAGCGGCACAATGCCGACCTGCTCGCCACTGGGACCGACAAGTCGCACTTCGGGAACGCGAATCCGGTCGTTGATGCGGGGCTCGGTGCTGATGGATCCTCCTTGGTAGCACCACACGGCAGTCTGGCGGACGGCCGCGTAACGTCTGTGTTCGGTAGTCTGATAACCACGCCGAAGCACAAAAAATGCCCCGAACGATCACATGCGGGGCTCCAAGCACTACCGGAGCACCGCCGCGAGGATCGCGGGGCGCACTACCGGGCGACTCCATCGTCCGTACGGAACGATGGTGGCCGCCTGACCGGGGTGACCCGCCGTCCCTGGAGACAGTCGGGTGGGAGTTCGGAGCCTCCACTTGTGGGCCGGATCCGCCTGCTGAGGGGCACGCGTGTCCGACCGGTCGTTACACGAGATTACCAGTCCGCGCCAGGAACAGCCAATCGAGCCTCGGTACGAGGTCCGGGCCGGCCTGCGCCTATCGTGTGGGGCATGAGTGAGACCTCCCCCGCCGGCTCCGCCGAGACCCCCGGCACTCCCGACTTCGACGAGATGACCCGCGACATCGCCGAGGTCCCCGCCGTCGAGGTGATCGTGACGGTCGCCGTCAACCTGATGAGCGCCGCCGCCGTGAAGCTGGGACTCACCGAGGAGGGCGACAAGTACAGGGACCTCGACGAGGCCCGCAAGCTGATCCACGCCCTCGCCGGACTGCTGGACGGCAGCGCGACCGAGATCAGCTCCTTCCACGCGGCGCCGCTGCGCGACGGTCTGAAGTCGCTCCAGCTGGCGTTCCGCGAGGCGTCCCTCGTCCGGGACGAGCCGGGCCAGGGCCCGGGCGAGAAGTACACGGGCCCCGTCTACGGCTGAGCCGTCGTGGCCGGCGGCCCCGGCACGACGCGTCAGTTCCTCACGAACAAGGGCTCGCCAGGAGGCGTCGTCCCGGCCGGCAGTACCGCCAGGTCGAGGCCGCGCACCAGGCGGGCCCTCAGTGTCTCGTCGGCGGCCAGACGCCGGGCCACCGCCCGGGCGGCCTCGGCGGGGACGGCCGCCGGGTCGAGGACGAGGGCGAGGGTGCCGTCGGCCTGTCCCGGCCCGAGGTGGGCGCTGAGTACCTCCGGTTCGGCGGCCACCGCGGCCCGTACCGCCGCCACCACGGCAGGATCGGCGAGCGGGTCGGCCGACGTACGGCCCTCGGCGAGCGCCAGCAGCGCCGGTCCTGTCAGTTCGAAGGCCACCGGTCCGGCCAGGTCGAGGACGACCGTGTCCGCCTTCTCGTGGGCGGCGGCCTGAAGCGCCTGGTGCAGCGGCACGGCGACAGGCCGGGCCTCGGGGTCCCACCGGGCGAGCGAGTCCGTGGAGGTGAACGCGGGCAGCGCGGTGCGGGCGCCCGCCTTCAGCGTGGGCACGGCCATGTCGCTCGTCTTCTCGCGGCGCAGTCCCTTCTCGTCCTCCTCCACCTCACCCAGCACGGCCACCACGGGGACGAGCAGCCGAGCGCCCTCGAGGGCCGCGAGGACCGGGCCCACTGCGGTGCGGTCCTCGGCCCAGGCGGCGAGCGCCGCGCTCAGCCGGGGGTCGGCGGAGCCGTCGTCGTCGGGGAAGCCGGAGTCGGGAATGTTCTTGTTCGCCACGGTCGTCGACCCTATCGGGGGGATGCTGCTGGGCTTGTGCGGGGCCCGAAACACGGCGGTGACGCCTTTCACGGGATTCTCAGACATCCCTGACGCACCTCTAACCTCCGTCTAACGGGGTGCACAGTCGCCGCCCCGAGCATCGACCGTCATGGAGTCCTCCAGAGCACGTCGCGCTCGCGCTCGCACCTCCCGGCGCCGTCCGCTCCTCGGCACAGCGCTCACCACGGTCGCCGTCCTGGGCGCGACGGCGGGCGGGACCGTTTATGTGAAGGCCCAGGCGCGTACGGGCACGGGAGCCGTATCGTCGTCCTCCGCGACGCGGTCGGCCCCGGCGTCGGCGTCCGGTTCGGGGAGCGGGAAGGTGTCGGTGGAGACGGTGGCGACGCCCGAGAAGGACCACGAAGCGCTGCTGGCGTCGGCGCTGAAGTCGGTGACCGTGCCGGGCGACGCGTCCGTGTCCGCGGCGGTGCTGGACCTGGACTCCGGTGAAGGCGCCGCGTACGGCGCGGACACGTTCGACACGGCGAGCATCGTCAAGGTGGACGTCCTGGCGACGCTGCTGCTCCAGGCGCAGGACGCGGACCGGCATCTGACCTCGGCGGAGAAGGCGTACGCCACCGCGATGATCGAGAACAGCGACAACGACTCGGCGTCGGCGCTGTGGCGGATCATCGGGAAGGCCGAGGGGCTCGACGCCGCGAACGAGCGGTTCGGGCTGACGGACACGGCGGGCGGCGACGACATGCTGTGGGGGCTCACGCAGACCACTGCCGCCGACCAGCTCACCCTGCTCCAGCAGGTCTTCGGGGACGACTCGCGACTGAGCGAGGCGTCGCGGACGTATGTCCGGCGCCTCATGGGACAGATAGCCGCCGGCCAGCGCTGGGGTGTCTCGGCGGCGGCCGACGGATCCGCCTGGGCGCTGAAGAACGGCTGGCTGGCGCGCAGCACGACGGGGTTGTGGGACGTCAACAGCATCGGCCGGGTGACCGTCGGCGGGCACGACTGCCTGGTGGCCGTGCTGTCGAACGGCAATGCGACGCAGGCTTCCGGCATCGCGCTGGTCGAGCAGGTGGCACGGGCGGCGGTGTCGGTGTTCCGGAGTGACGGCGTATCGGCATCGCCCTCCGCGTCCCCGTCGGCATCCCGGTCGGCCTCCGCCGAATAGCCGGCCCTGGCGTGGAGCACCCGGCCGACCCGGAACCGAGCACGGACCGACGGGCAGAATGGACAGACGGGCCGGCCGGGTGGACCGGGCGGACGGGGTGCTAGAGGGTCTCGTAGGTCTCGTGGCGGTCGCGTTCGCGGCGGCCGCGCCACAGCACGACCGCCGCCACCAGCAGTACTCCCCCGGAACCGCCCGCGAGCAGACCCGCCCCGCTCGACGTGCCGTCGTCCGTCTTCGGCTCGTCCGGGCCGGAGCCGAAGTACCCCTCGCCGTAGGCCGCGGACTGGAGGCCCTCCGGCTCGAGGCGGGCGGCGGCCTTGATCGCGGCGGCCGGGTCGATGAAGCCGAACCCCCGGGAGTCGTCGCGGCCCCCGGTCGGCGAGTTGCGGGCGGTGTCCTCCAGGAGCTTCTTGATCTGGGCCGGGGTGAGGCCCGGACGGGCGCCCTTGACCAGCGCCACGGCCCCCGAGACGAAGGCGGAGGCGGCGCTGGTCCCCCACCCCTCGTAGTACTTGTGGTCGGGGTCGGCGATGACGACGTCGACGCCGGGCGCGCTGACCGTGGCGTACCAGCGGCGGGTGGAGAAGGAGGCTCGGGTGCCGTAGCGGTCGACGGCGGTCGCGGCGATGACGCCCGGGTAGGCGGCCGGGTAGGAGATGTGGTCGCCCTTCTCACCGCCGTTGCCGGCCGAGGCGACGACGACCGAGCCCTTCTTCAGCGCGTACTGGACGGCCTCGTCCTCGGCGGGCTCGGGGTGGGCGGAGACGGAGTCGTCGCCGAGGGAGAGGTTGATGACGTCGGCGCCCTGGTCGGCGGCCCAGCGGATGCCTTCGGCGAGGGCGTTGCCGCGGGTGTTGCGGGCCTTGGTGCGCTGCGGGTCGCCGTCCTCCAGGATCACCCGGACGGGCAGGATCTTCGCCTCCGGGGCGATGCCCAGGACGCCGTCGGCGTTGCCGTAGCCGTGGCCGTGACCGGCGATGATGCCGGCCATCGCGGTGCCGTGGCGGGCCCACGCACGGCCACCCGGCCCGGCCCCGAAGCCGACCATGTCCTTGCCGGCGAGCACGTTGCCGGCGAGGTCGGGATGGTCGGCCTCGACACCGGTGTCCAGGACGGCGACGGTGATGCCGGCGCCCTTCGTGGTCTGCCAGGCCTGCTGGGTGTGCAGGGCCTCCAGGGCCCACTGCTTGGCCCGGATGCCGTCGGCGTAGGCGGTGGAGGGCGGCACGAGGGCGACGGTGGCGGCGAGGAGGCAGCACAGGAGCCCGGCCCTGCGGGTCGTACGGGTGCTCATGAGGGCTGCTCCGAGGGCGTGACGGCGGTCTTGCGCAGGCCGCGCTCGATGCGGTCGGCGAGGCCCTGGGCCTCGTTGCCCAGGCCGGCCTGGGCGGGGGCCGTGGTGGCGCCGGTCGCGGTGGCCGCCGGGGCGGGCTGCGGGGTGTCGACGGCGCGGCCGTCGGCCCAGCCGGAGACGCTGTAGACGACGACGGGCGCGTCCGTGAGGACGGAGACCGTCCACGCGGCGCGCTGCTTGTCGCCGAAGGCGGCCGCCACGGTGCCCTTCGCGGCGTAGGGCTTGGGCACGAGGTCCGCCCGCGCCGCCAGTCCCTCCTTCGCGAAGCGGGTGTCGAGCGCACGCATGGCCGCGGCGTCGGCGGTGGTGAACAGCAGGCCGACGGTGGTCACATAGCTCTGGGTGGCGTCGGTGTAGGTGGCGCGCAGCAGCCGCCGGCAGCCGACCGGGGCGAGGGCCCTGAGCAGCAGCGGGTCGAAGGCGTCGGCGCAGCCGCCGTCCGGGGCGACGGCGATCCGCGTCCAGGTGCGGTCGGCGCCGCCGGGGCCCGCGCCCTGTCCGTCGACCGTGGGCGGGAACAGCTGATCGACGGGCACGTTGTGCCACAGGCCGCCCGCGGTGGCGTAGGTGCTGCGCTCGGCGGCGTCCGCCGAGTCCCCCGCCAGCCAGCTGCCGGTCACCGCACCGCCGATGAGCCCCATCCCGAGGACGACGCAGACGGCGGCCGCCGCGGCGCGACCCCGTCTGCCGAGGGTCCGGGACGTCTCCCGGTACCTCTCGGGCCGCGCGAACGTCACCACGGGCCGGGTGGCGCCGAGGGCACCGCCCGGAGTCATGGGGGCGCTCCAGGAGAGCGACGGGTCGGGACCGCCGGCCCCGTCCGGGATGACGCCGGGCCGCTGGGGGGCCTCCGGCGCCGGGGGCGTGGGCGGCTTCGGCGGCGCGGACGGCACGGCGAATGCGTGCTGCCGGACGGACGTACCGGGGCTCCAGGCCGGACCGTCGTCCGCCGCCGGGGCCGGGGCCGAAGGAGAGTCGTCGCGCGGACCGGCCGGTGTCTCGCGCGGGCTCCGCCCAGGCGCAGGCACCCAGCTTCGAGGCAACGGCGACCACACCCCGCCGGACTCGGGCACCGCGGCCCCCACCGAGTCCGCGGGACGGGAGGACGTTCCCGCCTCCTCGGGGCGGGTGCCGGATTCGGCGGGACGGGTGCTCGGACCTGCGGCGTACGCGCTCGGATCGGTGGGGCGGGCGCCGCCCGTGGCGGCGGGACGGTCCGGGGAGGCGGGGCCGGGAGCCGGCCGGGTGGGGCGCGCGGCGCGGCGGAAGTCGTGGGGCGGGGCGGGGCGGGGACCGGGCGGGGTGGCCGGACGGTCTTCGGCGCGCGCGGGCGTTCCGCTGTCCTCGCGCCCCGGGGCGGAAGCCGGGCGGGCGGGCGGCGGGGTGTCGGGGAAGCGGGCCGACGCGGGCGGCGGGGGTGGGGTCATGGCGTCCGTGTGCTGGGCCCGCAGGCCGGTGAAGCGGGGTGCGGTGCGGGGAACGGGGGAAGCCGTGTCCGGGGAGGAGAAGGCGTCGCGGGCCGTGCGCTCGCCCGTGGAAGCGGGAGCTCCCGCCTCGTCGGCGGACGCCCGACGCGCGCCGGCCGGCTCACCCTGGCCGGGAGTCGCCCCGCCCGGGGCCTTCTGCCGCGGCGGGCCGGTGGTCGCCCGCGGCCGCGTGCCGTGCTCGGGCTGCTGTCGTGGCGGACCGCTGGGGGGCCTGGGCTGCGTGGGGTCCTGCCGCTGCGGGCCGGGGGCCGGGCTGCGGGCGGGATCGGGATGCGGGGGTTGGGCCGGGGCCCGGCCGCCGGTCTCCGGGTCCGCCGGCGGCTGGGCCGGGCGGGGAGGAGTGGTGGGCCGCGGGGGGACGCCGGGATGGGGCGGCACGTCCGGGCGCGGAGGGACCGAGGCGCGGCGTGCTTCCGTGCTCATGCACCCCCCGTTTCCTCGTCCCCGGGCCGTCGTTCTGGTACGCGGGCGGTCGGTCTCGTGCCCGGGCGGCCCGCGCGGACGCGGTGGTCCGTTCGGGCACGCATACCCACACGCGCGGACCGGCATCCCGGCGCGGGTGCCCCGGCCGATCCGTTCCGCCATGCGTGCGCGTCACTCTACGGCTTGTCGACCGGCAATCGGGAACCGGTCCGCGACGCCCGGGGCTTCTGCCCGGAACGTCCCCCTACCCTGCGGTAATCCTGTCTGGCAGGCTTCGTTCATGACTGCGCGCGCCGCCGACCGGGCCCGTTACGACCGGGCCACCGCCCATCTCGACGCCCCTCTCGCCCTCGTGGACCTGGACGCTTTCGACGCGAACGCCGAGGACCTGGTCCGCCGGGCCGGCGGCAAGCCGATCCGCGTCGCCAGCAAGTCCGTACGCTGCCGGACGCTGCTGGAGCGCGTCCTGGCCAAGGACGGCTTCGCCGGCATCATGTCCTTCACCCTCGCCGAGTCCCTGTGGCTGGCCAGGTCCGGGTTCGAGGACATCCTGCTCGCCTATCCGTCGGCCGACCGTGCCGCCTTCGCCGAGCTGGCCGCCGACCCCAAGCTCGCCGCCGCCGTCACCGTCATGGTGGACGACGTCTCGCAGCTCGACCTGATCGACGGGGCGCGCGGCGAGGGAAGCGAAGTCATCCGGGTCTGCCTGGAGTTGGACACCGCTCTGAAGCTGTTCGGCGGCCGGGTGCGGGTCGGCGCCCTGCGTTCGCCGCTGCACTCGCCCGCCCAGGTCGCCGACGTGGCGAGGGCGGTGTCGCGGCGACCGGGGTTCAAGCTCGTGGGGATCATGGCCTATGAGGGGCACATCGCCGGGGTCGGCGACGCGGTCGCCGGGCGGCCCTTCCGGTCCCGGGCGATCCGGCTGATGCAGTCCACCGCCCGGCGCGAACTCGCCGAGCGCCGCGCCGCGGTCGTACGCGCGGTGCGGGCCGTCGTACCGGATCTCGAGTACGTCAACGGCGGCGGCACCGGCAGTGTGCAGCACACCGCCGCGGAGGACGCGGTCACGGAGATCGCGGCCGGGTCGGGACTGTACGTGCCGCGTCTGTTCGACAACTACACGTCGTTCAGCGGGCGTCCGGCGGCGCTTTTCGCCCAGCCCGTCGTCCGGCGGCCGGGGGTGGGGATCGTGACCGTCCTCGGCGGCGGGTATCCCGCGTCCGGTGCCGCCGGGCCCGACCGGCTGCCCGTGCCGTACCTGCCGGAAGGGCTGCGCTACGACCCCCAGGAGGGGCCGGGCGAGGTACAGACGCCGCTGCTCGGCTCCCCCGCCGACGATCTGCTGATCGGCGACAAGGTGTGGTTCCGGCACGCGAAGGCCGGTGAGCTGTGCGAGCGGTTCGACGTGCTGCACCTCGTCGAGGGGGACACCGTGACGGCGACGGTGCCGACCTACCGGGGCGAGGGCCGGACCTTCCTGTAGGCCGGCCGCCGCGCGCCGCCCGGCATGGGCGGCGGGCGGCGTGGGCGGCGGCCGGCACGGGTCCTACAGCGGGGTGACGTACGCCCCGGAGATGCCGCCGTCCACCAGGAAGTCGCTGGCGTTGACGAACGAGGAGTCGTCGCTGGCCAGGAAGGCGACGGCGGCGGCGATCTCCTCGGCCTCGGCGAACCGGCCGACGGGGATGTGGACCAGACGGCGGGCGGCCCGCTCCGGGTCCTTGGCGAACAGCTCCCGCAGCAGCGGGGTGTTGACCGGGCCGGGGCACAGGGCGTTCACCCGGATGCCCTCCCGCGCGAACTGCACCCCGAGCTCACGGGACATGGCGAGGACGCCGCCCTTGGACGCCGTGTACGAGATCTGCGAGGTGGCGGCGCCCATCCGCGCCACGAAGGACGCGGTGTTGATGATGGAGCCCCTGCCCTGGCGCCGCATGTAGGGGATCGCGGCCTTGCAGCACAGGTAGACGGAGGTCAGGTTGACCTCCTGGACGCGCCTCCATGCCTCGAGGCCGGTCTCCAGGATGGAGTCGTCGTCCGGCGGGGAGATGCCCGCGTTGTTGAAGGCGATGTCGACGCTGCCGTAGGTGTCGTAGGCGGCCTTGAACAGGGCCTCGACCTGCTCGGGGTCGGTGACGTCGACCTTCACGAAGGTGCCGCCGACCTCCTCGGCGGCGGCCTTGCCGCGGGTCTCGTCGACATCGCCGCAGACGACGTGCGCGCCCTCGGAGGCGAGCCGGCGCGCGGTGGCGAGGCCGATGCCGCTGCCGGCTCCGGTGATGACGGCGGTGCGGCCGACCAGACGGCGGCAGATGATCTCGTCAGGCGATGCGGTCACTGTGCGGGGCCCTCCGTGCTGATGAAGACGTTCTTGGTCTCGGTGAAGGCGGCCAGGGCGTCCGGACCCAGTTCCCGGCCGACGCCGGACTGCTTGTAGCCGCCGAAGGGGGTCCAGTAGCGGACGCTGGAATGGGAGTTGACCGACAGGTTGCCGGCGCGGACGGCCTGGGAGACGCGCAGCGCGCGGCCGACGTCCCGGGTCCAGATGGAGCCGGAGAGGCCGTAGGGGGTGTCGTTGGCGAGCCGGATCGCGTCCGCCTCGTCGGTGAAGGGCAGGAGCACGGCCACGGGCCCGAAGATCTCCTCGCGGGCCGCGTCGGAGTCGGGCCGCTCCCCGGTGAGGACGGTCGGCGGGAACCAGAAGCCGGGCCCGTCAGGGGCGGTCCCGCGCAGCGCCCGGGCGTCGTCCGGCACGAACGACCGTACGCGGTCCACCTGCTGACGGGAGATCAGGGGGCCCATCCGCGTCTTCTCGTCGGCCGGGTCGCCGACGGTCACCGCGGCCAGCTCCCGTGCCAGGTGGTCGGCCACCTCGTCGTACACCGATTCCTGGACCAGGATGCGGGTGCGGGCGCAGCAGTCCTGGCCGGAGTTGTCGAGGAAGGAGAAGGGATCGACCGCCGTCTTCAGGTCGGCGTCCGCGAAGACGATGTTGGGGCTCTTGCCGCCGAGTTCCAGGGTGACCGGCTTGACCTGGCGGGCGCAGCGTTCCATGACCTCGCGGCCGGTGCGGGTGGAGCCCGTGAACACGATCTTCGCCACGCCCGGGTGGTCGACGAGTGCGCGGCCCGTGACGGCGCCGTGGCCGGGCAGCACCTGGAAGAGGTGCTCGGGCAGACCGGCCTCCAGGGCCAGTTCGGCCAGGCGCAGGGCGGTGAGCGGGGTGGTCTCGGCGGGCTTGAGGAGGACGGCGTTGCCCGCCGCGAGGGCCGGGAAGGACCCCCAGGCGGCGATCGGCATCGGGAAGTTCCAGGGGGCGATCACACCGACCACGCCGAGCGGCTCGTGGAAGGTGATGTTCCAGCCGCCGGGTACGGGGATCTGCCGGCCCAGGAGCCGCTCGACGCCACCGGCCGCGTACAGCAGCAGGTCGCGGGCGTTGCCGGCCTCCCAGCGGGCGTTGCCGAGGAGGTGACCGGCCTCGCGGACCTCGAGCAGCGCCAGTTCCTCGAGGTGGGCGTCGACGACGTCGGCGAAGCGGCGCAGCAGCCGGGCCCGGTCGGCCGGGGCGGCGGCGGCCCAGGCGGCCTGGGCGGCGCCCGCGCGGGCGACCGCGCGGTCCACGTCGGACGCGTCGGCGGCCGGGACGACGGCCACGACCTCCTCGGTGGCCGGGTTGAGAACGGTCAGCTCGCGCGGGTACGGGTCGGGCGGGGCAGAGGCGGAGGGGGTCGGACCTGACAAGGAAGGGCCTTTCGCGGGCGGGTGCATCGCGGGTGTCTCAGAGACGTTCGAAGGAGCGGCGCAGCTCCCAGTCGGTGACCGCGGCGTCGAAGGCCTCCAGCTCGACGCGGGCCATGTTGGCGTAGTGCGCGACGACCTCCTCGCCGAACGCGGCGAGCGCGATCGGACTGGCCGACCAGAGCTCGGCGGCCTCGCGCAGGGTGGTGGGGACGTGCGCGTAGTCGGCGGTGTAGGCGTTGCCGGGACACGCCTCGGGCAGCTCCAGCTTCTGCTCGATGCCGTACAGCCCGGCCGCCACCAGGCCCGCGACCGCGAGGTGGGGGTTGACGTCACCGCCGGGCAGCCGGTTCTCGAAGCGCGTCGAGCGGCCGTGGCCGACGACGCGGAGCGAGCAGGTGCGGTTGTCGTGGCCCCAGGCGACGGCGGTCGGGGCGAAGGAGCCGGGCTGGAACCGCTTGTAGGAGTTGATGTTGGGGGCGTAGAGGAGGGAGAAGTCGCGCAGGGCGGCGAGCTGCCCGGCGAGGAAGTGGCGCATGACGTCGGACATCCCCCCTTCTCCGTCGCCGGCCATGACGTTGGTGCCGTCGGCGTCGGTGAGCGAGAGGTGGATGTGGCAGGAGTTGCCCTCGCGCTCGTTGTACTTGGCCATGAAGGTCAGCGAGACGCCCTCCTGGGCGGCGATCTCCTTGGCGCCGGTCTTGTAGATCGCGTGCTGGTCGCAGGTGACCAGGGCCTCGTCGTAGCGGAAGGCGATCTCGTGCTGGCCGGGGTTGCACTCGCCCTTCGCGGACTCGACGGTCAGTCCGGCGCCGGCCATCTCGTTGCGGATGCGGCGCAGCAGGGGCTCGATCCGCCCGGTCCCGAGGACCGAGTAGTCGATGTTGTACTGGTTGGCCGGGGTGAGGCCGCGGTAGTTCGCGTCCCAGGCCGCCTCGTAGCTGTCCTTGAAGACGATGAACTCCAGCTCGGTGCCCACCTGGGCGGTGAAGCCGTGCCCGGCCAGGCGCTCCAGCTGGCGGCGCAGGATCTGGCGCGGGGCGGCGACCACGGGTGAGCCGTCGTTCCAGGCCAGGTCGGCGATGAGCAGGGCGGTACCGGCGTTCCAGGGCACGCGGCGCAGGGTGGACAGGTCGGGGCGCATGGCGAAGTCGCCGTAGCCGCGGTCCCAGGAGGACATGGCGTAGCCGTCGACGGTGTTCATCTCCGTGTCGACGGCGAGGAGGTAGTTGCAGCCCTCGGTGCCGTGCCGGAGGACCTCGTCGAGGAAGAACCGGGCGGCGAAGCGCTTTCCCTGGAGACGCCCTTGCATGTCGGGGAAGGCCAGGACGACAGTGTCGATCTCGCCGCTCGCGACGTGAGCGTGCAGCTCGTCGACGCCGAGCGGGGGTGTGCGGTCTGCCACGGGAAGGGCCTCCTTCGGCTTCCCCGGCTCCCCCGTCTTCTTCGGGCGGGCCGGGAGCCATAAGGTATTGCGGAGAACCATTGCTTGGGAAGGGGGCGCGGCCGGATGTCGGTGGACGCTGACGGCGGACCGGAGGACCGGCTCACGCCGGTGCTGCGGCCGGTGCGGGCCGGGAACGGCTTCGAGGAGGCGCTGGAGCAGATTCTCCAGGTGGTGCGGCTGGGGCTGGTGCCGGGCGGGGAGCGGCTGCCGGCCGAGCGCGACCTGGCGGAACGGCTCGGGATCAGCCGGGTGACGCTGCGCGAGGTGCTGAAGGTCCTCCAGGACCAGGGGCTGGTCGAGTCGCGCCGGGGCCGGTACGGCGGAACGTTCGTGCTGCCGCGTACGGACGCGGGCGGCGAGGACGAGCTGCGGCGGCGGATCGCCGAGGTCGACGTGGAGGACGTGCTGCGCTTCCGCGAGGTGCTCGAGGTGGGTGCGGCGGGCCTGTGCGCCGCGCACGGCCTGGACGACGAGCAGGCCGGCCGGTTGCGTGAGGCACTGGCCCGCACGGCCGACGCGCCGCTGGCCGACTACCGCCGACTGGACACGATGCTCCACCTCACCCTGGCCGAGCTGTGCGGCTCACCCTCGCTGACCGCACGGTACGCGGCGGTCCGGGCCACGGTGAACGACCTGCTCGACTGCATCCCGCTCCTCGTGCGCAACCTGGAGCACTCGCAGCGTCAGCACATGGCGCTGGTCGAGGCGGTCCTGGACGGGGACCCGGATGGCGCGCGGGAGATGATGCGGGAGCACTGCGCGGGGACGGCGGCCCTGCTCAGGGGCTTCCTGGCATGAAATGGTACGCACACGATCCATTGCGGAAGGCGGAGGGCACATGACGGACGGCGCACGGCCGCTGATCGGCGTCAGCACATATCTGGAGTCCGCGACGCGCTGGGGTGTGTGGGCGCTGGACGCCGTGCTGCTGCCCGTCGGGTACCCGCGGCTGGTGCAGCGGGCCGGCGGGCTGGCCGTCCTGCTCCCGCCGGACGCTCCCGAGCACGCTGCGGCGGCCGTGGCCCGCCTCGACGGCCTGGTGATCGCGGGCGGCCCGGACGTCGAACCGGTCCGCTACGGCGCCGAGCCGGACCCGCGCACCGGTCCGCCGGCCCGGGAGCGGGACGCCTGGGAGCTGGCCCTGATCGAGGCGGCGCTGGCCGCGGACGTCCCGCTGCTGGGCATCTGCCGCGGCATGCAGCTGCTGAACGTGGCGCTCGGCGGCACCCTGACGCAGCACATCGACGGACACGCCGAGGTCGTCGGCGCGTTCGGCACGCACCCGGTCAAGCCGGTCCCCGGCACGCGGTACGCCGCGGCCGTCGAGGAGGAGACCTCCGTCCCGGCCTACCACCACCAGGCCGTGGACCGGCTCGGCACCGGCCTGATCCCGTCGGCCTACGCGACGGACGGCACGGTGGAGGCGGTGGAACTGCCGACCGCGGCCTGGGTCCTGGGCGTCCAGTGGCATCCGGAGATGGCCGAGGACGTACGGGTCGTGCGCGCCCTGGTGGAAGCGGCAGGACGCAGCCCGTCCGGCGCTTGAGACGAGGCCCGCCCAAGGCCGAGGGGGGTCCGGGGGCACAGTCCCCAGGGCCGGAAAGGGAAGAGAAGGGGAGGCGCAGGTGGGGGCGGGATACCTACCCCCGCGTCAGCGACAGCAGCTCCCGCGCCGGCCCCGCGGGCCGATGCCCGGTCGGCCACACCGCCCGCAGATCGCGGGCCAGCGCGACCCCCTCCACCGGCACCGTCACCAACCGCCGCAGTCCCAGCTCCTCACCCACCGCCAGCTCGCTCAGCACCGCCGGCCCCGCCCCACTGACCGCCGCCGCCTTGACCGCGGTCGTGGAGGAGAGCTCGATCAGCGGCCGGGCCAGGCCGCCCAGCGCCGTGTCGAGGACCTGACGGGTTCCCGAGCCCTTCTCCCGCAGGATCAGCGGCGTCGAGGCCAGCTCGGACGCGGGCAGCGGCCGTCGCCGACGGGCCCACGGGTGGCCGGGCGCGACGACGACGATCAGGTGGTCGTGAGCGATCACGGTGGAGTCCAGGCCGGTCGGCACGGTGAGTCCCTCCACGAAGCCGAGGTCCGCCTCCCCCGCGAGCAGCCGCTCGGCGACGGCCGCCGAGTTCCCCGCGAGCAGCGATACCGCCGTGTCCGGCCGCCCGGCGCGCAGCGCGAGCAGCCAGCCGGGCAGCAGGTACTCGGCGATCGTCATGCTCGCCGCCACCCGCAGCCGTGAGTCACGGCGCACGCGCAGCGCCTGCGCGCCCGCGTCGAACGCCCGCGCCGCCTCGACGATCCGCCCCGCCCAGTCCGTGACCAGTGCGCCGGTGTCCGTGAGCCGGGAGCCGCGCGGCGAGCGGTCCACCAGGGCCACCCCCAACTGGCGTTCCATGGAACGGATGCGGCTGCTCGCGGCCGGCTGGGTGATGCCCAGCTCCCGCGCGGCCGCGCCCAGACTGCCCAGCCGGGCCACCGCGAGCAGCAGCTCCAGCGCGCCCAGGTCCGGGACCCGGTGCGCGATCGAACCCGTCGTGGTGTCCGCGGGCTGTTCCTCGACGCTCCCCATAAGCCCAGCTTATGTCCCCATAGAGCCGTACTCCCTGGTCGCGGGCGGTCGACCGGGCGACGGTGGAGCCATGGTCACCGCCGCCCACCCTCTGTACCCCCTCCCCCGTTCGCGCGCCGGCGCCGTCCGTCACCTCGGACCGAACTGGTACGCCACGGTCATGGGGACCGCGATCCTCGCCACGGCGGGAGCCGCGCTGCCCGTCCGGGTGCCGGGGCTGCGGACGCTCCTCACCGCCTGCTGGGTCCTCGCCCTGGTTCTGATGCTGGTCCTGCTCTGCGCCCGCGCACTGCACTGGCGCCATCACAGCGACCAGGCCCGTGCCCATCTCCTGGATCCGGCGACGGCGCCCTTCCACGGCTGCTCGGCGATGGCGCTGCTCGCCGTGGGGGGCGGCGCCCTCACCGTCGGCGAGGACCTGATCGGCACCAGGGCCGCGGTCGCCCTCGACGCCGTGCTGTTCACCGTCGGTACGGTCCTCGCGCTCGCGGCCGCAGTCGCCGTCCCGTATCTCATGGCCGTGCGCCACCGGGTGGCGGCCTGCGAGGCCACGCCCGTGTGGCTGCTGCCGCTGGTGGCCCCCATGGTGTCCGCCGCGCTGGGGCCGCTGCTGGTGCCGTATCTGCCGGCCGGGCAGCCACGGCAGACCCTGCTCCTGGCCTGCTTCGCGCTGTTCGGGCTGAGCCTGCTCGCCACGTTCGTCATGCTGCCGGTCGTGTTCGCGCGACTGCTGACCGGCGGGCCGCTGCCCCTCGTCCTCACCCCGACCCTGTTCCTGGTCCTGGGTCCGCTCGGGCAGTCCACCACCGCCGTGGGGAAGTTCGCCGACGTCGCTCCGGGGGTCCTGCCCGGCCGGGTCAGCAGCGGTTTCGCCGTGCTGGCCGTGCTGTACGGGGTGCCCGTCATGGGGTTCGCGCTGCTGTGGCTGTGTCTGGCCACGGCGCATGTGGCGCGGGCCCGTCGCCACGGCATGGGCTTCGCGATGACCTGGTGGGCGTTCACCTTCCCGGTCGGCACCTGTGTGACCGGAGCGGCGGCGCTGGCCCGGCACACCGGGCTGGTCGTCTACGACGCGCTCGCCTGCGTGCTGTACGCCGTGCTCGTCGTCGTGTGGGCGGTCGCCGCCGCGCACACCGTCCGCGGGCTGCTCAGCGGTGTGCTGCTCGCAGCGCCTCGCCCAGCGCCTTCGGCGCCTCGGCCAGCGACGGACCGTACCAGGTCAGGTGCCGTCCGCTGACGAGCGCGCAGGGCAGCCCGGGGAAGGCCTCGGGGCCGTCGCCTGCGGTGAAGCGGTAGGGCTCGTCCGGCAGTACGACCAGGCCGGGTGCGGCGGCGATCAGTTCCCCGAGCGCGATCCGCGGATAGCGTTCGGCGTGCGAGGCGTAGAGGTGGTCGACGCCCAGGCGGGCCAGCACGTCACCGGCGAAGGTGTCGCGGCCCAGCACCATCCAGGGCCGGCGCCAGATCGGTACGACGGCCGTCCGTCGGTCCTCGAGCGACGGCGGTGCCGCCCAGGCCTCCTCCGCGTCCGCCAGCCACTGCGGTCGCGAGGGCGCCCCGCACGCCCGGAGCACCCGCGTCAGCTCGCGGAAGGCCTGCGGCACGTCCCGGACGACGGTCACCAGGACCTCGATGCCGGCGGCGCGCAGAGCGGCCAGGTCCGGTTCCCTGTTCTCCTCCTCGTTGGCGATCACCAGGTCGGGGGCGAGGGCGACGATCCGGTCGATCCGGGGGTTCTTGGTGCCGCCGATCCGGGTGACGTCGAGGTCCGCAGGGTGCGTGCACCAGTCGGTCGCGCCGACCAGGGCGCCGGGCACGGAGGAGGCCACCGCCTCGGTGAGCGAGGGCACCAGCGAGACGATCCGCACTACCGCTTCCTGCCCCGGTCCCGGTCCCGTACCGCCTCGATGTGCTCCGCCACGGCGACGACGACCACCCGGGTGTCCGGCACGGTCGCCCGCCAGCGGTGCCGGACGCCGCCGGTGAGGTACAGGGTGTCGCCGCGGCCGAGGCGGTAGGCGCGCCCCTCCGCCTCGATCTCCACGGCGCCGTCGGCCACGTACATCAACTGGTCGTTGCGGTACTGGAACTCACGGCCCGCCTCGTGGTCGCCGGTGAACTCCGAGGCGTGCATCTGATGGTGGCCGCGCACCAGGGAACGCGAGCGCGGCTCCGGAACCGGGCCCGCCACCGGCTCGGGCACCTCGGCGCGCACGACGTCCACGCTACAGGCGGGGTCGGCGGCGGCCAGCAGCTCCACGGCCGTGGTGCGCAGGGCGTCGGCGACCTTCTCCAGGGAGCCGGTGCTGGGCCGCGCGCGGTCGTTCTCGATCTGGCTGAGGAACGGGACCGACAGACCGCTGCGCTCGGCCACGACGGCGAGGGTGAGTTCGAGGGACCGGCGTCGGCGCCGCACGGCCGCGCCCACCCGCAGGGGCTGTTCTTTGTGGTCGCCCATCGCTCCGGCTCCCTCCTTCGCTCGTCGGTACGGTTGCGTCCTCTGCTTCCTCCGAGGAGTTGTCTGCACCCTACGCATGTTCGGCAAACCGTTTCATGCGCCCGTCACATCGAGGACACACGGGGTGACAGCGGACCCGACAGTTCGCGCCAGCCGATCGGGCCCCGGACACACCGGGCGCGTATCCGTCGCGGGACTCTCCCGTTCAATGCGCGAAGGGCCGCGCATGTTCCCGCTCGTCCCCCGGTTCCCGGAGCCGGGGTTCGGGCATGGGCGTAGCTCTGCATACTTGGCCGGATCCTTACGGTGCCGAGGTGCCGTCCGGGCCGGGAGGGGGAGCGCCCGGCGGGGCGGCCGGCAGCCGGAAGACGCCGTGACCACACGGAGGGCGGGCCCCTTCACAGGCCCCGGGGGGCCGTATGTCGGTGCCCGCCCCTCGTCGGACGGTCCCGGTGCTGTCAGGTCACCCGGCCGCCCGGCTTTCCTGCCCCGAATCGGCCGCCGGAACCCCCTTCCCGGCCAGAGGCGACTTTCCTTCCGTCAGGTCCGGACCAGGTCCGGCTCCCGCCTCCGCCGGCCCGGCGACGCCGTGCGCACCGCCCCCCCTCCCTGCCCCGGGCGCTCTCCAGCCCCCGGGCCTCTTCGGGGTTCACGAGTGCCGCGGGAGTGACTGCGGTCCGGTCACCCGGGCACTCGTGCGGCATGATGCGAGGCGTGACCGGACGACTGATGCTCCTCGACACCGCCTCGCTCTACTTCCGCGCCTACTTCGGCGTCCCGGACTCCGTGAAGGCGCCGGACGGCACTCCGGTGAACGCCGTGCGCGGGCTGCTGGACTTCATCGACCGGCTGGTGAAGGACCACCGGCCGGATGAGCTGGTCGCCTGCATGGACGCCGACTGGCGCCCCCAGTGGCGGGTCGACCTCATCCCCTCCTACAAGGCGCACCGCGTCGCCGAGGAGCGCGAGAGCGGCCCGGACGAGGAGGAGGTGCCGGACACGCTCTCGCCGCAGGTGCCGATCATCGAAGCGGTCCTGGACGCGCTCGGCATCGCGCGCGTGGGCGTCGCCGGCTACGAGGCGGACGACGTGATCGGCACGTTCACGGGCCGGGCGAAGGGTCCGGTCGACATCGTCACCGGCGACCGCGACCTCTACCAGCTGGTGGACGACGCGCGCGGGGTGCGCGTGCTGTACCCGCTGAAGGGCGTCGGCACGCTGCAACTGACGGACGAGGCGTGGCTGCGCGGCAAGTACGGCGTGGACGGGAGCGGTTACGCGGATCTGGCGCTGCTGCGCGGCGACCCGAGCGACGGTCTGCCGGGCGTGCCCGGCATCGGGGAGAAGACCGCGGCCAAGCTGCTGGCCGAGTTCGGTGACCTGGCCGGGATCGTGGCGGCGGTCGACGACCCGAGGGCGAAGCTGACTCCGTCGCAGCGGCGGCGGCTGGACGAGGCGAGGCCGTACCTCGCCGTCGCGCCGAAGGTGGTCGAGGTCGCCGACGACGTGCCGTTGCCGGACGTGGACACCGCGCTGCCCCGTGCGCCGCGGGACGGGGCGACACTTGAGGCACTGGCGCAGCGCTGGGGACTCGGCGGGTCGTTGCAACGGCTGCTGGCGACGCTGGGCGCGCCGCCGGCGTGAGCGTTCTTCTCGCGTGGAGGAATGACTTCACCGGGGAACCGGGACTCGTCCTGCGACGAGATCCGTGCGGGAGGTCGGCCGATCTCCCGCACGGGAGGGCATCAGCGGGGGCGAGGATGCTAACTTAGGTATACCTAACCTTTGGCATGGGAGGCCGTCATGGCAGAACGTCCGGCACGGAAGCCGCGGAAGCCCCACTCCGCGCAGGTCGTCCGCACCGAACGGCTGACCCCCCATATGCAGCGCGTCGTGCTCGGCGGCGAGGGCCTGGCCGAGTTCACGGCGGGCGACTGCACAGACCACTACGTCAAACTCCTCTTCGGCCCCGAGGGCGTGACCTACCCCGAGCCCTTCGACCTGGAGCGCATCCGGGCCGAGCTCCCCCGTGACCAGTGGCCCGTGACCCGGACGTACACCGTGCGCCACTGGGACGCCGAACACCGCGAGCTGACCCTCGACTTCGTGATCCACGGCGACGAGGGGCTGGCGGGGCCGTGGGCGGCGCGCGTCCAGCCGGGCGAGACCGTCCGCTTCATGGGTCCCGGCGGCGCGTACACACCCGACACGGCTGCCGACTGGCATCTGCTGGCCGGCGACGAGAGCGCCCTGCCCGCCATCGCGGCCGCCCTGGAGTCGCTGCCCGCCGGCAGTGTCGTCCACGCCTTCATCGAGGTGGCGGGCCCGGAGGAGGAGCAGAAGATCGACTCCGACGTGGAGGTCGTCTGGCTGCACCGCGGCGACCGGCCGATCGGCGAGAGGCTCGTCGAGGCCGTCCGGACGCTGGAGTTCCCCGCGGGCCGCCTGCACGCGTTCGTGCACGGTGAGGCCGCCTGCGTGAAGGACCTGCGCAAACTCCTGCGCGTCGAGCTGGGGATCCCGCGCGAGGACCTGTCGGTCTCCGGTTACTGGCGGCTCGGCCACGACGAGGACGGCTGGCAGGCCGCGAAGCGGGACTGGAACGCACGCGTGGAGGCGGAACAGGAAGGCGCGGCGCCGGCCGCGTGACCCGGCGGAAGCGGCCGGCACCCGAAGAGAGGGCCGCCTCGCCGGCCCTCTCCTGAAGCGCACCGGCCCCGTGTCGCACCGTCCGCCGGCCCGGACGGGGGCGGTGCCCCTGTCGGGAGCCGGCCGGAGCATGTCCAACTCGGCCGTGAGCGACGGGAACTGACGGGGTGGGGGCATTCTTGCCGCTCCGCATCACCGGCGGTCACCGGCCGTCACGAGCACCGGCGGAGGAGCAGGAATCAAGACGCGATACAACGCGATGCACTGCGACCCGTGACGACGTGAGAACTTGGGCCCGCCCCGGACACGGCGGCGTGACGCGTACGAAACAGCCCGTCCCTAATTTCTGTCGCCCGACAGGAATCAAGTTCACTGGGACCAAGGCAGGTTTCGCCGTGACGACAACGACCCCCTCCGACGTACGCCCCGACCCGCCGCAACTCCCCGACGCGGGCGACGGCTCCCTCGCCGAGTTCGGCTACCGCCAGGAGCTGCACCGCAGCCTCGGCCGGTACGCCTCGTTCGCCGCCGGGTTCTCCTTCATCTCCGTCCTGACGACCGTCTTCCAGTTCTTCGCCTTCGGATACGCCTTCGGCGGCCCGGTCTTCTTCTGGGCCTGGCCCGTCGTGCTGGTCGGTCAGCTGCTGGTCGCCGCGTGCTTCGCGGAGCTGGCGGCGCGCTACCCGATCTCGGGCGCCATCTACCAGTGGGCGTCGCGGCTGTCGACGCCCTCGTTCGGCTGGTTCGCGGGCTGGATCATGGTGATCGGGCAGATCGTCGTCGTCGCCGCGGCCGCGCTCGCGCTCCAGATGGTGCTGCCGGCCATCTGGTCGGGCTTCCAGCTGATCGGCACCGACCCTGCGCCCACCTCGCCGGACGGCGCGGCCAACGCGGCACTGCTCGGCGTGATCCTGCTGGCGCTGACGACGCTGGTGAACGTCCTGGACAACCGTGTGATGTCGGTGATCAACCGGGTCGGAGTGACGGCCGAGATCATCGGCGCGGTGCTGATCGTCGTCCTGCTGCTGACCCACTCCGAGCGCACCCCCGGGATCACCTTCCACACCGAAGGGGCCGCGCAGAACAGCCTGTTCGGCGCACTGCTCGTCGGGTCGTTCACCGCCGCCTACGTGATGATCGGCTTCGACAGCGCGGGCGAGATGAGCGAGGAGACGCATCACCCGCGACGCACCGCGCCCCGCACGATCCTCACCGCGCTCGGCGCGGCCGGCCTGCTCGGCGGGCTGATCGTGCTGGGCGGCCTGCTGGCCGCGCCCAGTCTGACCGACGGACGCCTCGGGGTCGACGGGCTCAGCTACGTCCTCACCAGCAGCCTCGGGGACGGGGTCGGCAAGGCGCTCCTGGCGGACGTGGTGGTCGCGATCGCGGTGGCGACGCTCGCGATCCAGACGGCAGCCTGCCGGATGCTGTTCTCCATGGCCCGCGACGGCCGGCTGCCGTTCTCCGGCCGCCTCGCGCGCGTGAACCCGCGCACCGGAATGCCGAGCGCCCCCGCGCTGGTGGTCGGCGGTCTGGCCGCGGCCCTGCTGCTGCTCAACTTCGCCTCGCCGGAGGCGTTCCTGGCCATCGGCACGACCTGCATCGTGATGCTGTACCTGGCCTACGCGATGGTCACCGGCCCGCTGCTGGTCCGCCGGCTCCGCGGTGAATTCTCGTCCGCCGGCACCGACGAGACGGGCGCCCGCCTGTTCTCCCTGGGCCGCTGGGGCGTCCCGGTGAACGCCCTCGCCCTCCTCTACGGGCTGCTGATGACGGTCAACCTGGCCTGGCCGCGCGCGGCGGTGTACGACCCGGCCGGCGGTCACTGGTACTTCCAGTGGTTCACCGTGCTGTTCCTCGCCGCGACCCTCGCGACCGGCGTGGCCTACCGCACGTACCGCAAGCGCACCCCGGCCCCCGCCCCGGCCGTACCGGAGACGGCCACCGCGTAGACCGACGGGGCCCGTCGCCCCTGCCGGACAGCCACACGACACGGACGAGCACGCCGGCGACGTCGGCGGGCCTCGTTCAGTCACCCACGACGCGGGCGTGGAGGTGCATGTCGTGCCAGCCGTCCTGGTGGAGGGCGGCGCTGCGCCTGGTGCCCTCCAGGGTGAAGCCGGCCTTGGCGGCGACGCGGCACGAGGCCTCGTTGGCGACGGCGTGCATCAGCTCGAGGCGGTGGAAGCCGATCTCGTCGAAGGCCCAGCGGGTCAGGGCGGTCGTGGCCCGGGGGGCGACTCCCCGGCCGCGGGCCGCCCCGGTCGTCCAGTAGGCGATCTCGGCCACGCCCTCGGTGAGCACGATGCTGCGCAGCGCCACCCTCCCGAGCAGGTCCCCGGTGTCCGCGTCGACGACGGCCCACTGGGCGTTGCGCTCCTGCGCCCAGTTCGTCCGCCATTCCTCGATCCATCCGGCCACCTCCTCCTCGGAGTCCGCGGCCCTTATGTGCCACTGGTGCATGGCCGGGTCCTGGAAGGCGGTGTACACGGCGGGGACGTCCTCGGCCCGCCAGGGACGCAGGAGCAGTCCGTCGTCGGTACGGAGCACGGGCTGCGCGATGCCCGAGAGAGTTCCGGCGGGCAGGACGATGCTGGCGGTGAAGGGCATGATCCGCATCCTGCCAACGGGCCACGACCCGGCCAACGGGTTTTTCCGGGCCCGTAGGCTTGACCCGATGAGACGCCGTACGCCTCCCCCGCCCTCCCCGCTGCCGCAGCGCGACGGGGTCGATCCGGTGCGGGTGCGGTTGCCCGGCGTGGGCGCCTGGGCCACCGTGCGGGAGCACCTGCTGGAACGGCTGGGTCCGGCGCGGGCCGGCGTCGTGGACGCGATGCTGGCGGCCGGGCAGGTGGTGGGCGCCGACGGACGGGCGGTCGCGCCGGACACGGCCTATGTGCCGGGGATGTACGTCTGGTACCACCGCGAACTGCCGCCGGAGGTACCCGTGCCGTTCCCGCTGGAGATCGTGCATCGCGACGAGCACATCGTCGTCGTCGACAAGCCGCACTTCGTGGCCACCACCCCGCGCGGCAGCCATGTCACCGAGAGCGCGCTGGCCAGGCTGCGGCGGGAGCTGGACCTGCCCGCGCTCGGCGCCGCCCACCGGCTCGACCGGCTCACCGCCGGGCTGGTGCTGTTCACCGTGCGCCCCGAGGAGCGCGGCGTGTACCAGTCGCTGTTCCGCGACCGCCTGGTGCGCAAGGTGTACGAGGCCGTCGCGCCGTACGCCCCGCGGCTCGCGCTGCCCAGGACCGTGCGCAGCCGGATCGTGAAGGAACGCGGTGTCCTGGCCGCCTACGAGGTGGCGGGCGAGCCGAACGCCGTGAGCCGCGTCGAGCTCGTCGAGCACGGTGCGCGGGGACTCGGCCGGTACCGGCTGCTGCCCGCCACCGGTCAGACGCATCAGCTGCGCGTCCACATGAACGCGCTCGGTGTGCCCATCCTCGGCGATCCGCTCTACCCGGAGGTGGCCGCCCCCGTGCCGGCCGGTGACTTTCGGCGCCCGCTGCAACTGCTCGCGCGGGAGCTGGAGTTCACCGATCCGGTCACGGGGAGGGAGCACCGGCTGCGCAGTGGTCGGGTGCTCGAGGCCTGGACGTCGTACGACGCCTGGGCCGCCGCCACCACGTCGGCGGGTGCCGCTCAGTAGCCGCGCCACCAGGACAGGAAGCGCCGCCAGGCGTTCGGCCTGCGGGTCGGCTGCGGGGCGGGCGCCGCGGCCTGCGGCGCAGGCGCCGGGGCGGGCGCCTGGGCGGCCACCGGCTCGGGCGCGGGGGCGAGCGCCGGCTCGGGGGCGGGCGCCGGCGCGGCCTGGGACCGCGTGCTCACCGGCCGGGTCAGGCGCTGCGGCGGGATCGGGGCGTGGCTCGGCTTGTGCTTGACGTCCTGCTGGTCCTTGGGCTCGAAACGGACCGGGAGCTCCACCAGGTGCCGCGAGGCGATGGACATCGTCCACCGCAACTCTTCCTCCTCGCAGTCGAGTTGGATGTCCGGCAGCCGCATCAGCAGCGCGTCCACGCCGACGTCGGCGATGGCGCGGCCGATGTCCTGGCCGGGGCACTCGTGCGGGCCGCTGCCGAAGGCGAGGTGGGAGCGGTTGCCCTGCATGTGGGCGGACAGGTCGGGGCGCACCCGGGGGTCCACGTTGCCGGGCGCGGGGGCGAAGAAGAGGCCGTCGCCCCGGCGGATGCGCTGACCGCCGAGCTCCGTGTCCTGCTTGGCGAAGTAGCCGAAGATGGTGCTGAACGGGGGTTCGTCCCACAGGGACTGCTCGACCGCCTCCGCCACCGTCATCTGGCCGCCGTTGAGCTGGGCGAGGAAGCGCGGGTCGGTGAGGACCATGCGCAGCACGTTGGAGAGCAGGTTGACCGTGTTCTCGTAGGCGGCGAAGAGCACCAGGCGCAGGTGCTCCCTGACCTCGTCGTCGGTGAGACCGGCCGGGTGGGTGACGAGGTGGCTGGTGAAGTCCTCCTCGGGTTCGGCGCGGCGGCGGGCGGTGAGCCGCGCGAGCGCCTGCACGACGTACTCGTGGCTGGCGAGCGCGGTCTCGGTGCCCTTGAGCGCGTCGCGGGCGGAGTGCACCATCTTGTCGTTGTACTCGTCGGGCATGCCGAGGATGTGGCACATCACGGCCATCGGCAGGTGCTCGGCGAAGTCGCCGACCAGATCGGCGCGGCCCTCCTCGCAGAAGCGGTTGACCAGTCGCTGGCTGGAGCGGTTGATGTAACGGCGCACGCTGCGGTCGTCGATGGTCGCCATGGCCGAGTTGACCGCGCCCCGCAGCCGCTTGTGCTCGTCGCCCTCTGCATGGGCGCAGATGGGCTGCCAGGCGATGTGCGGCATGAGCGGGTGGTCGGGCCTGACCCTGCCGTCCAGCAGTTGCGACCAGATGCGGCTGTCCTTGGTGAAGTGCGAGGGTGTGCGCACCATGCGCAGGTTCTCGGCGTGTCCGAGGACCATCCACATCGGCAGGTCGTCGTGGATCAGGACCGGCGCCACGGGGCCGTGTTCCTCGCGCAGCCGCTCGTACAGTTCGTTCAAATCCTCCGCGCCGGGACCGTAGAGACGGGCCAGTCCGCCGGGGCCTCGGACGTGCGCGGGGCAGCCGGGCGGCGGGTCCAGGGCGAGATCGCGCGGACCGGTCGGGGTGGGGTGTTCGGCAGTCACAGGGGGTCGCTCCGAAACTGTGCTGTATCGGGTGTGGGTCGGTGTACCGCGGTGCGGGTCGGTTCGGGTGAGCGGTGCGGATCAGGTGAGGCTGCGGGCCAGGGCCAGGGAGTGCAGGAAGCGCATGAGGGTCATCAGGACGTCGCGGCTGGAGGCGCGGCGGCGCACGTCGCACTCCACGATCGGGATCTCGGGCGGCAGGTCGAGGGCGGCCCGCAGGTCGTCGATGGGATAACGGGGGCCGTCGGGAAAGGTGTTGACGGCGACGACGAAGGGCACTCCGCCCTCCTCGAGCCGGCCCATGACCTCGAAGCTGACCTCGAGGCGGCGGGTGTCGACCAGGACGACCGCGCCGAGCGCGCCCTCGAACAGGCCGTTCCACAGGAACCAGAAGCGTTCCTGGCCGGGTGTGCCGAAGAGGTAGAGCACGACCTGCTCGGTGATGCGGATGCGGCCGAAGTCCATGGCCACGGTGGTGGCGGTCTTGGTCTCGGAGCCGTAGTTGTCGTCGACCCCGATGCCCGCCTGGGTCATGGTCTCCTCGGTGGTCAGCGGCCTGATCTCGCTGACGGAGCCGACCATGGTCGTCTTGCCGACGCCGAAGCCGCCCACGATGACGATCTTCGCCGCGGCGGTGGTGGTGTGCGGCAGATGGTCCTCGGCCCGTGGGCCGGGGATCGTGTCAGAGCCGTTGAAGTCCATGCATCACCGCTTCGAGAAGGGAACGGTCCGGGAGCTGCTGCCGGACGATGGGGGCGCGTGCCTGGACGAGTTCGGCCGCCAGCATCTCGGTGAGCAGCACCGTCACCACACTGAACGGCAGGCGCAGATAGGCCGAGATCTCGGCCACCGACAGCGGGGCGGCGCACATCCGCAGCACCGCCGTCTGTTCCGGGGTGGCGGACGAGGGGGGTTCCGCACGCGCCACGATCAGGGTGACGAGGTCGACGGGCGCGCGCTCGCCGTCCGCGCCCGTGATGATGTACAGCCGCTCGGGGTTCTTGCCCTCCCCCTCCTGGCCCTCGTGGCCCTCCTGGCCCTTCTTCGCGGACGGCGGCGGAGGTGGCGGGGGCGGTTGCGGCAGCGGTTGTCGCCGACGGCGTTGCGGAGGCGTCATACGCTCTGCCCGTTACGCCGGGGCGGACTGGTCAGATGGGCGCCGATACGGACCACGAGGTCACGCATCATGCCGCTCATCCGGCCCGCCTCGCAGCGCACGTCGGCGAGGACCGCGAGGTAGGCGTTGGCGCCGGCCGACATCATGTAGAAGTAGCCACCGCTGAGGTCGATGACGACCATGTCCATCTCGCCGCTGCTGGAGTGGATCTCCTGACCGACGGCGGCGGCCAGGCTCTGCAGGCCCGCGCAGGCGGCGGCGACCCGGTCGGCGGCGTCGGGGTCGCCGGCGTAGCGGGCGATGCGCAGTCCGTCGGCCGAGAGGACCACGATCATCTCGATGCCCGGAACCCCGTCGTAGAGCTCCTTGAGCAGCCAGTCGAAGTTTTGGCGCTGCTGGATCACGTGAGGTCCCCTTCATCGTCGGCCTCGGTCTCGGCCTTGTCCTCGAGCAGATGCAGGTATGCGGTGGGATTGCGGGTGAAGTCGGTGGGGTGCACACCGGGCGGGGCCGCTTTCACCAGGCCGTCCCAGAAGGCCTCGAACGCCAGGCCGGGCTCGGCCCGCTTCACGGGTTCGGGTTCGGGCTCCGGCCGGCGCCGCGCGAACGGGTCGGGCTTGCCCAGGCGTTCGGCCTCCTGAGCGGCGTACGCCTCGGCATAGCGCTGGGTGATCGGGATCGTGGTCTTGCTGCGGCGCTGCGGCAGCCCCTGCTCGGTCCACTCGGTGACCTCGGGCACCTCGTCGTCGGTCAGGGAGATCCCGGCCGGGATGCGCGCGTTGGTGGGGCGGCGCTTCTTGGGCGGGCGCTTGGGGCCCTCGCCGATCGTGCTCAGGTCGATCTGCGGTACGGCGGTGGCGCCGATACCGTGCGCGAAGCCGGGGGCGGGGTCCAGGGTCTGCATCTCGCTCGGCACGACGAGGACGGCCCGGACGCCGCCGTAGGCCGAGGTGCGCAACGAGACCTGGAGGTTGAACGAGGTGCACAGACGGCCGACGACCGCGAGCCCCAGACGCGGGGTTCCGCCGACGTCCTGGATGTCGACGCCCGCCATGGCCTGTTCCAGCATGCGTTCGGCCTTGGCGCGGGCCTCTTCGCTGAGGCTGACGCCGGCGTCCTCGATCTCGATGGCGATGCCGGTCTGCACCTCGACGGCGTTGACGTGCACCTTGCTCTGCGGGGGCGAGTAGCGGGTGGCGTTGTCGAGGAGTTCCGCGAGGGCGTGGATGAGCGGCTCGACGGAGAGGCCGCGGATGTTCACCTTGGCGATGGAGTCCAGCTGGATGCGGCGGTACTCCAGGATGCGGGACATGGCGCCGCGCAGCACGCTGTACAGCGGGACGGGCTGGGGCCAGTTGCGGCTGGGCCGGCCGCCGCCGAGCACGCCGATGGAGTCGGCGAGGCGGCCGATCAGCGCGGTGCCGTGGTCGATGCGCAGCAGGTCGTCGAAGACCTCGGGGTTGCGGCCGTGGTCCTCCTCCATCTCGCGCAGTTCCGCAGCCTGTTGGTGGACGATGGCCTGCATCCGGCGGGCGATGCTGACGAAGGAGCGCTGGGCGGAGTCGCGCAGGGACTCCTCGTGGTCGACGATGTCGAGGATCTTCCTGACCACGGCGCGCTGCGCGTCGTCCAGTGCGCGGAAGTCGGGATCACCCTCGCTGAGGTCGCGCATCACCTCCCTGGGGGAATTCCCGGCGCGCAGCCAGGCCACGGCGTTGGGCACGAACTCCACGGCGAGCCGGCGGTTCTCCTGCGCGTGGCCGGCCACGCGCTGCTCCAGGTGGGCGATGCGCCGGCCGTTCTCCGCGCGGAGCTCCCGCAGGCGCCGCCCACGGCGCACCGATTCGGCCCCTGCCGCGGTCACGAGAAGGGTGGCGACGGTTCCGCAGATGCCGACGGCGAGCCGGGCCTGCGTCGCCACCAGGGCGACCGCGGCTCCGGTCACCGCGGCCATCAGTATCGCCGGCAGCAACAGCACGCGCGCGTAGGGAAGTTCTCGGCGACCGGGTGGGGACTGAACACTCACCATGTGGGCACCCTCTGTAGGGATGTGTCGGCATTTTCGGGAAATTCGGGGAACAAGCGCACGAATACACCTCAACTCGGTGCGCCGCGGGCGAGCTTAGTCCGACCGGATCATCGCCGTGTCATATTCGGCAACCGCCTGAAACCACTTCCACACGTGGAGTAACCTCAGGCCATTTACACGCATGGTATTCATTCGAACACGCTTAGTAATGCGGGACGAGTGTGCGGAACAGTTCACCGGGACGGATGAGACGGGCGCCCGCACCATGCGGCGGGCACGCCCAAGTGGCCTCGGTAGGCGGTCAGTTCCCCGCGATGCGCAGCGCCGCGTCGGCGGTGGCGCGGGCGAATTCCGAGACGGAGCGGTCGGGGTCCGAGCGGTGCACGAGAATGACGCCCTCGATCAGACCGAAGACCAGGTCGGTGCGCAGATCCAGCCCGCTCTTCTCCAGTGCGCCGCCCGCGGCCGTCGCGGCGATCAACTGACGGTAGGCGTCCTTGAGTTCGGCGCGCACGGCATGGAAGCCGGCGAACCGCTCGGTGCGCACCTCGGGCAGCAGGTAGAGGCCGCCCAGGTTGTGCGTGCCGCCGCACAGCAGCTCGACGTCGGTGCGGCACAGCTCCCGGAGCCGTTCCTCGGCCGTCCGCGTCTCGTCCGCGAGCAGCTCACGGGCACAGGTCAGCGAGGGCGTGACCGTCGACTCCAGCAGTGCGGCGAGCAGCTCCTCCTTGCCGGAGACGTAGTGGTACATGGAGGCCTGACGCATCCCCGCGCGCTCGGCGACGGCCCGGGTGGTGGTGGCGGCATAGCCACGCGTGGTGAACAACTCCGCCGCGGCCAGCAGCAGTTCGGCGCGCGGCGCGAGCCCGCTGTCCGGGCGCTGCGCGGCCCGCGGGCGGCCCACTCGGCGTCCGCTGCTCGTCCCCATGCGTTCGATCCTCGCACACGGCCCCCGAGCGGCGATCTTCCGGCGGACCGGTGAGGAGTCGGTAACCGGCCCGCAACCCCGGGGCAACGGCGGCGACCCGGCCCGGACCTAATTTCTGTCGGGCGACAGAAATACGGCGACAGCGACGGAACCGAGCTGCGGAGGTCCGCAATGGCGGCGACAGCGACCACGTACGGAGCACGCGTCCACGCCCGGGCGCAGGAGGGCGCCCGGGCCGAGGCCATGCCGGTCGTCCCGGCCCGGGACTGGCAGGACCCGCCCTGCGAGGCGGGCCACCTGGTGTGGGCCGAGACGGTCGCGGGTGGCAACTACACCCACCGGGTCCTCGCGCGCGGCACCGAGCTGCGCCTGACCGACCTGCACGGCGACGCCTGCGCCCACCTGCTCCTCTACGTGGACGGCCGGCCCTGGGAGCGGCTGAACGTCGCCGACACGGTCAAGGTCCAGTGGAACGCCTACCTCGGCGAGGGGGTGCTGCTCCTGTCCGACCAGGGCCGCGTGCTCGCCTCCGTCGTCGCCGACACCTCCGGCCGGCACGACGCCCTGTGCGGCACCTCCACCCTCGTCCGCAACACCGAGCGCTACGGCGACGGCAGCCCGCAGTCCCCCTCCCCGGCCGGCCGGGAGCTGTTCAAGCTGGCCGCCGCCAAGAACGGCCTGGAGCCCCGCGACCTGCCGCCCTCGCTCTCCTTCTTCCAGGGAGTGCAGGTGCGGGGCGACGGCAGCCTCGACTTCACCGGCTCGGCGGGCCCCGGCGCGAGCGTCACCCTGCGCGCGGAACAGGACGTGACGGTCCTGATCGCCAACGTGCCGCACCCGGCCGACGACCGGCCGCGCTATGTCAGCACCCCGCTGGAGGTCCTCGCCTGGCGGGCGGCGCCCACCGGGCCGGGCGATCAGCTGTGGGACGCCACGCCCGAGGGCCGCCGCGCCTTCCTCAACACCGCCGAATTCCTCACCGCGAGGGGGCTCGCATGAGCACGAAGACAGTCGTCGCGGCCCGCGCCGCCTGGTCCTCGGTCGTCCGCGAGGGCGAGACGCTGACCATCACCGACCTGCACGGCAACCAGGCCGTCGACTTCCTCGTCTACGACGCCCACGACACGTCCGTGCGCTACAGCGCGCCCGACACCATCCACGCCCAGGGCGGCATCTTCCTCACCACGGGCAGTGTGCTGATGTCCAACGAGCACACCGCGCTGATGACGGTGACCGCCGACGCCGTGGGCCGCCACGACACCGTCGGCGGCGCCTGCTCCAAGGAGTCCAACACCCTTCGCTACGGCCACCACACCTTCTCCCAGCACGCGTGCGTGGACAACTTCCTCGCCGAGGGCGCCCGGCACGGCCTCGGCAAACGGGACCTGGTCTCCAACATCAACTGGTACATGAACGTGCCCGTCGAGAAGGACGGCACCCTCGGCATCGTCGACGGCCTCTCCGCACCGAGCCTCTCACTCACGCTCCGCGCCGAACGGGACGTCCTGGTCCTGGTCTCCAACTGCCCCCAGATCAACAACCCCTGCAACGGCTTCGAGCCGACGGCGGTGGAGATGACGATCACCGCACCCCACGGCATCGAGGACCCGGCATGACCTTCGACAAGCTGCTGATCGCCAACCGGGGCGAGATAGCCGTCCGGATCATCCGCACGGCCCGCGCGCTGGGCCTGCGCACCGTCGCGGTGTACTCCGACCCCGACCGCTCGGCACCCCACGTCCGGCTCGCCGACGAGGCCGTACGGCTCGGCCCGGCCCCCGCGAAGGAGTCGTACCTCGACGCGGACCTGGTCCTCAAGGCGGCCAAGGACACCGGCGCGGGCGCGATCCACCCGGGCTACGGCTTCCTCTCCGAGGACGCGGCCTTCGCGCGCCGCTGTGGCGACGCCGGGATCGTGTTCGTCGGCCCGACCCCCGAGCAGCTGGAGCTGTTCGGCGCCAAGCACACGGCGCGGGCGGCGGCGGAGGCCGCGGGTGTACCGCTGGCTCCCGGCACCGGACTCCTGGCGGACCTGCCGGAGGCGCTGGAACGGGCCCGGCTCATCGGCTATCCGGTCATGCTCAAGGCCACCGGCGGCGGCGGCGGGATCGGCATGTCGGCGTGCCGCTCGGCCGGCGAACTGACCGACGCCTGGGAGCGCGTCCAGCGCGTGGCCGCCGCCTCCTTCTCCTCCGCCGGCGTCTTCCTGGAACGGCTGGTGGAGCACGCCCGCCATGTCGAGGTGCAGGTCTTCGGTGACGGCGCGGGCCGGGTCGTCACCTTCGGCGACCGCGACTGCTCCCTCCAGCGCCGCAACCAGAAGGTCGTGGAGGAGGCCCCGGCCCCCGGCCTGCCCGCACACATACGGGAGCAACTCGCCCGCAGCGCACGCGACCTGTGCGCCTCGGTCGACTACCGCTCCGCGGGGACCGTCGAGTTCGTCTACGACGCCGCCCGCGAGGAGGCCTACTTCCTGGAGGTCAACACCCGCCTCCAGGTGGAGCACCCGGTCACCGAGGAGATCTACGGCGTCGACCTCGTCGCCTGGATGCTGCGTCTGGCACGCGGCGAGCGGGACGTCGTCGGCGACCCGGGACGGCCCCGTGGCCACGCCGTCGAGGCACGTCTCTACGCGGAGGACCCGAGCCGCGAACACCGGCCCAGCGCGGGTCTGTTGACGCGGGTGGAGTTCCCGGACGGGGTGCGCGTCGACGGCTGGGTGGAGACGGGGACCGAGGTCACCACGTCGTACGACCCGATGCTCGCGAAGGTGATCGCTTACGGCCCGGACCGGGAGCACGCGCTGCGCCGCCTCGACGAGGCGCTGGCCAGGACCCGCGTCGACGGCATCGAGACGAACCTCGGGCTGGTCCGGGCGGCGCTGGCGGACTCCCGCTTCGTGACGGCGGCCCACTCGACGGCGACCCTCGCCACCGTCACGGACCCGACCCCCCGCGTCGAGGTCGTCTCCGGCGGCACCCTCACCACCGTGCAGGACTGGCCCGGCCGCACCGGACACTGGCAGGTCGGCGTCCCGCCGTCCGGGCCCATGGACGACCGCTCCTTCCGCCTCGGCAACCGGGCGCTCGGCAACCCCGAGGGCGCCCCGGGCCTGGAGTGCACCCTCCAGGGGCCGGCCCTGCGCTTCACCCACGCCACGGCGGTCTGTGTGACGGGCGCACCCGCGCCGGTCGCCGTCGACGGCACCGCGGTGGCGCAGTGGGAGCCCGTGACCGTGCCGGCCGGGGCCCTGCTGGAGATCGGCGCGCCCAGCGAGCACGGCCTGCGCACGTACGTCCTGTTCGCGGGCGGCCTGGACGTACCGGCCTTCCTGGGCAGCTCGAGCACGTTCACCCTGGGCCGGTTCGGCGGCCACGGCGGACGGGCCCTGCGGACGGGGGACGTCCTGCACTGCGGAACGCTCGCCCAGGGCTCCGCCGCTCCCGTCCCCGGCCCGTCGGAGTCCGACCGTCCGCGGTTCGCCCCCGTCTGGCACATCGGCACGGTCGAGGGTCCGCACGCGGCGCCGGAGTTCTTCACCGAGGACGACATCCGCGACTTCTACGCCGCCGAATGGAAGGTCCACTTCAACTCGGCCCGCACCGGTGTGCGCCTCGTCGGCCCCAAGCCGCGCTGGGCCCGCACCGACGGCGGTGAGGCGGGGCTGCACCCCTCCAACATCCATGACACGCCCTACTCCGTCGGTGCCGTCGACTACACGGGCGACATGCCGGTGCTGCTCGGCCCGGACGGCCCCTCACTCGGAGGGTTCGTCTGCCCGGCCACGGTCCTCAGCTCCGAGCGCTGGAAGCTGGGCCAGCTGCGGCCGGGCGACACGGTCCGCTTCGAGCCGGTGGACGTGGACGGCGCGCCGCGCCCCACGATCGTCGACGGGGGTGTGCTGGCCCGGGACGGTGATGTGACCTACCGGCGCAGCGGCGACGACAACCTGCTGGTGGAGTTCGGGCCGTTGCAGCTGGACCTGGCGCTGCGCATGCGGGTCCACGCGCTGATGGAGGCGGTGGCGGCGGCGGACCTGACGGGCGTCACCGACCTCACCCCGGGCATCCGCTCGCTCCAGATCCAGACCGACCCGAGCCGCCTACCGCAGCACGAACTCCTGGCGGTCGTGCGGGAGATGACGGCGGCCCTGCCGCCCACGGACCAGCTGGTCGTGCCCTCCCGCACCGTGCACCTGCCGCTGTCCTGGGACGACCCCGCGACCCGCGAGGCCATCGCCCGCTACATGGCGGGCGTCCGCGACGACGCCCCCTGGTGCCCCTGGAACATCGAGTTCATCCGCCGGGTCAACGGCCTGGACACGGTGGCCGACGTCTACGACACGGTGTTCGCCGCGGAGTACCTGGTCCTGGGGCTGGGAGACGTCTACCTCGGCGCCCCGGTCGCCACCCCTCTCGACCCGCGCCACCGCCTGGTGACGACGAAGTACAACCCCGCGCGCACCTGGACGGCCGAGAACTCGGTCGGCATCGGCGGGGCCTATCTCTGCGTCTACGGCATGGAGGGGCCCGGCGGCTACCAGTTCGTGGGCCGGACGACCCAGGTGTGGTCGCCCTGGCAGCAGCGCGGCGCGTTCGAACCCGGTTCGCCCTGGCTGCTGCGCTTCTTCGACCGGATCCGCTGGTACCCGGTCGAAGCGGACGAACTCCTGGAGCTGCGGGCGGACATCACCTCGGGCCGCTTTGTGCCCCGCATCGAGGAGGGCACCTTCTCGCTCGCCGAGTACCAGGCCTTCCTCACCGAACACGCCTCCTCGATAGCGGAGTTCAGATCGGGTCAGCAGAGCGCGTTCGCCGCGGAGCGGGACGCCTGGGAGACGGCGGGCGAGTTCGCACGGGCTGCGGCCGCCGCCGCGCCGCCCGCACCCCCGGCCGAGGTGGCGCTGCCGCCGGGCGGCCGCCTGGTCGAGGCCGAGTTCGCGGCCTCCGTCTGGCAGTTGAACGTGTCCCCCGGCGACGAGGTGACGGCGGGCCAGCCGCTGCTCGCCCTGGAGGCGATGAAGATGGAGTCCAGGGTGCACGCGCCGGTCGACGGCGTGGTGGCACAGGTCCTGGCTCGACCGGGCGACCAGGTGGAGGCGGGCACGGCGCTGCTCGTGCTGGCCCCGGCCGCGAGCTGACCGAGCCGACACCATGGACCGAGCCGACACCCTGCAAGGAGCACCCATGTCCACGACCGAGTCCCGCGTCCGCGCCGCCTACTCCCGCATCGAGGCCACGGACCGTCCCGAGATCTGGATCGACCTGCGGCCGCGGGCGGACGTCGAGGCGGAGGCCCGCGGGCTCGACGAGCGACTGGCGCGGGGCGAGCGCCTCCCGCTCGCCGGCCGTCTCCTCGCCGTCAAGGGGAACATCGACGTGGCCGGGCTGCCCACCACCGCGGGCTGCCCGGCGTACGCCTACCGGCCCGCCGAGGACGCCCCCGTGGTCGCCCGCCTCCGCGCGGCCGGCGCGCTGGTGCTGGGCACCACGAACCTGGACCAGTTCGCGACCGGCCTGGTGGGCACCCGCTCCCCCCACGGCGCGGTCCGGGGCGCCGTCGACCCGGCGCGGGTGAGCGGCGGCTCGAGCTCCGGTTCGGCCGTCGCGGTGGCCCTCGGCATCGTCGACCTGGCCCTGGGCACGGACACGGCCGGTTCGGGGCGGGTCCCGGCCGCCTTCAACGGCATCGTCGGCCTCAAGCCCACCCGGGGGCTGGTCCCCACCGAAGGGGTCGTCCCGGCCTGCGCCTCGATCGACTGCGTGACGGTGTTCGCCCGCACGCTCCCCGAAGCCGAACAGGCCCTCGCCCTTATGGCGTCCCCGGCTGGCCGCTCCCTTCCCGCGCTCCCCGTACGGAAGCCCGGCCCCTGGCGCGTCGCCGTCCCGCCCCTCGCTCAGCTGGGTGAGCTGGACCATGGCTGGGCGCAGGCCTACGAGGCGGCGGTACGACAGGTCGAGGCCGCCGGGGCCGAGATCCGTTCCCTCGACCTCACGCCGTTCACCGAGGCGGCCGCGATGCTCTACGAGGGCGCGTTCGTAGCCGAGCGCTACACCGCCGTGGGCAGCTTTGTCGACAAGTTGATGGCGGAGGGCGGCGAGGGACTGGACCCGACGGTCGCGGGCATCATCACCCGGGCCCGGAACATCCCGGCCCACCGGCTCTACACGGACACCGAACGCCTGTCGGTCCTGCGCACCCGCGCCCTGGCCGAACTGGCCGACGCGGACGCCCTGTTGCTGCCCACCACGCCCGGCCACCCCACCCTCGCCGAGGTCGCCGCCGATCCACTGGGAGCCAACGCCCGCCTGGGCCGCTTCACCAACTCCACCAATCTCTTCGACCTCGCGGCGGCGGCCGTCCCGGCCGGCGAGGTGGACGGCCTGCCCTTCGGCGTGATGCTGGTCGGCCCGGCCTTCACGGACGAACGGCTGGCGCGGATCGCGGATCTGCTGCGGCCGCAGGTGCACCTCGCCGTGGTCGGCGCCCACCTGACGGGCCAGCCCCTCAATTCCCAACTGCTGTCCCTGGGCGCGGTGCTGGACCGTACGACCACGACGTCCCCGGTCTACCGACTGCACGCCCTTCGCACGGCCCCGCCGAAGCCGGGGCTGGTGCACGTGGGCGAGGGCGGGGCGGCGATCGAGGTGGAGGTCTGGCGCCTCCCCGCGGAGGGCCTCGGCCGCCTCCTAGCCTCGCTCCCCCGTCCGATGGCCCTGGGCAGCGTGGAACTGGCGGACGGCAGCCGCACCCCCGGCTTCCTCTGCGAGCCCTCCGGCCTCACCGACGCGCAGGACATCACGGCATACGGAGGCTGGCGGGCCTACCTGACCCGCTGACGGGGACGCCGGCTGCGCCCCCCACTCCCTTGGCGCAGCCGGTACGTCCGGCTGCGCCGCCTGCCGGCAGACAGAGCAGACAGGCGGACACAGGACAGGGCGGTGACGCCCAGGCTGCGAACGTCCTCCCGGCCCGCCCACGTCCGAGGCCTGCCTCATCCCCGCACGCCCGGACACCCGCTCACGACGGACACCCGCTCACCACCACAACCGCCCGGCACACCGGCCTCCCGGCACACCGGCCTGCTCGACCGCGGGTCCCCGGGCCGTCCCAGGAGGACAGCCCAGGACCCGGCCGACCCTCCGCCTCCGGTGTCAGCCGGGTCAGCCGGGTCAGCCGACCGAGGAGTACGCCACGACGCCCCGCAGCAGCTCCTCGACCGCCTTGCGGGCGTTCTTCGCCACCGTCGAGCCCCCGCTGGAGGCGGGAGCCGCAGCCGCGATCTGCCCCAGCACGTCGATGACCTGCTTGCACCAGCGCACGAAGTCACCGGCGGGCATCTCCGCCTCGCGGAGCACCTCGTCGAGACCCTTGCCCGAGGCCCACATATAGGCCGACCAGGCGAACCCGAGATCGGGCTCACGCTGCCCCACGCCCTCGGTCTGGCTGATCCTGAAGTCCTCCTCCAGGGCGTCCAGCCGACCCCAGATCCGCACCATCTCGCCGAGCGCCGCCTTCGCCTTGCCCGAGGGCAGCTTCGGCGCCATGGCGTCGTCGCCGGACCGGGACTCGTAGACCAACGCCGATACACAGGCGGCCAGTTCGGCGGGGGCCAGCCCCTCCCACACGCCCGCACGCAGGCATTCGCTGGCGAGCAGATCCAGCTCGCCGTAGAGCCGGGCGAGCCGCTTGCCGTGCTCGGTGACCTCGTTGCCCCGCAGATAGTCGAGCTCGGTCAGCAGCGCCACGATCCGGTCGAAGGTACGGGCGATCGTGTTGGTGCGTCCCTCGATCCGTCGCTCCAGCTGTGAGGTGTCCCGCAGCAACCGGTGGTAGCGCTCGGCCCAGCGGGCATGGTCCTCCCGGTCGGAGCAGCCGTGGCAGGGGTGCGCGCGGATCGCGGTGCGCAACCGGGCGATCTCACGGTCGTCGGCGGCCTGGGAACGCTGCTTGCGGGCCCGCTCAGGCGGGATGTGCCCGGCCTTGGTGCGCAGCGCGGAGGCGAGATCGCGGCGGGACTGCGGCGAGCGCGCGTTGAAGGTCTTCGGGATCCGCATCCGGTCCAGCGCCTCGACCGGCACCGGGAAGTCCATCGCGGCCAGCCGCTTGACCTGCCGCTCGGCGGTAAGGACCAGCGGGCGCGGCCCGTCCTGGTGGTCGAAGCCGCGGTGGCCGTTGGCCCGGCCGGCGGGCAGGCCCGGGTCGAGCACCAGCGCCAGCCCGGCGTACTTGCCGGTGGGCACGTGAATGATGTCCCCCGGCTTCAGCTTCTCCAGGGCCACGGCGGCCTCGGTGCGCCGCTGGGCCGCGCCCTGCTTGGCCAGTTCGGTCTCGCGGTCCTTCAGGTCGCGGCGCAGCCGCGCGTACTCCTCGAAGTCGCCGAGGTGGCAGGTCATGGAGGCCTTGTAGCCCTCGAGCCCCTCCTCGTTGCGCTGGACCTGCCGGGAGATCCCGACCACCGACCGGTCGGCCTGGAACTGCGCGAAGGAGGTCTCCAGCAGCTCGCGCGAGCGGTGCCGCCCGAACTGCTCGACCAGGTTGACCGCCATGTTGTACGACGGCTTGAAACTGGAACGCAGCGGGTAGGTGCGGGTGCCCGCGAGCCCGGCCAGGTGCTCGGGGCTCATCGCGCGCTGCCACAGCACGACAGCGTGCCCCTCGACGTCGATGCCCCGCCGGCCCGCGCGGCCGGTGAGCTGGGTGTACTCGCCGGGGGTGATGTCGGCGTGCTGCTCGCCGTTCCACTTGACGAGCTTCTCCAGCACCACCGAGCGGGCGGGCATGTTGATGCCGAGGGCGAGCGTCTCGGTCGCGAAGACGGCCTTGACCAGGCCGCGCACGAACAGTTCCTCGACGACCTCCTTGAAGGTCGGGAGCATGCCCGCGTGGTGGGCGGCGATGCCGCGCTCCAGGCCCTCCAGCCACTCGTAGTAGCCGAGGACGTGAAGGTCCTCCTGGGGAATGGCGGCGGTGCGCTCCTCCACCAGGGCGCGGACCTCGGCGCGCGCGTCCTCGTCGTTCAGCCGCAGCCCGGCGTACAGGCACTGCTGGACGGCGGCCTCACAGGCGGCACGGCTGAAGATGAACGTGATGGCGGGCAGCAGCCCCGCCGCGTCGAGTCGCTCGATGACCTCGGGCCGGCCCGGCGTCCACACCCGTGAGCGCTGCCTGCGCTCGCGCTCACGGTCGGCCTCACGCACGTTGCGGCCGCGTCTGCGGTCCTGGTACGAGGGCCGGCTCGCCTCCATGCGGGCCAGCCGCGCGAGATCGGGGTTGACGGCCCTGCGCTGGCCCTCGCCCTCCTCGAACAGGTCGTACATCCGCCGTCCGGCGAGCACGTGCTGGAACAGCGGCACGGGCCGATGCTCGGAGACGATCACCTCGGTGTCCCCACGCACGGTGTCGAGCCAGTCGCCGAACTCCTCGGCGTTCGACACGGTCGCCGACAGCGAGACCAGGGTGACCGACTCGGGGAGGTGGATGATCACCTCCTCCCACACGGCCCCCCGGAAGCGGTCGGAGAGGTAGTGCACCTCGTCCATCACCACGTAACCGAGGCCGAGGAGGGTCTGCGAGCCGGCGTACAGCATGTTCCGCAGCACCTCGGTGGTCATCACGACCACGGGGGCGTCGGAGTTGACGCTGTTGTCTCCGGTGAGCAGGCCGACCTTGTCACTGCCGTAGCGCCGGCTCAGATCGGCGTACTTCTGGTTCGACAACGCCTTGATGGGGGTCGTGTAGAAGCACTTCTTGCCCTGCTGGAGGGCGAGGTGGACGGCGAACTCGCCCACGATCGTCTTGCCCGAGCCGGTGGGGGCGGCCACCAGGACGCCCTTGCCCGCCTCGAGCGCCTGGCAGGCCTCGATCTGGAAGGGGTCGAGACCGAAGTCGTACATCTCGCGGAAGGACGCGAGCGAGGTGGCCTGCTCGACAGCGCGCTTACGTGCTGCCGCGTACCGCTCGGCCGGTGAGAGATCCTCTGTCATCGTGCTTTCGAGCGTACCGGGCCGCACTGACAACAGGACGATCATTATCCGGATCCGGTAACTCCAAACCTCGGTACGCCCAGCTCACGGGGGCGCGGGCGGGCGGCCTCAGGGACCTATGACCCGCACCGCGCCCGGTACGCACCGGGCGGTGAGCGGCAGTGCGCCCAGCCGCTCGCCGTCCGCGTATCCCGAGACCCCCGCGGCGGCGATCTCGACCTTCGCCGCCCGGTGGACGCTGACCGCGGGGTGGCCGACGTGCGTCCCCCGGTACACCTTCGGGAAGACCCGCAGCAGCGTCGTGCGGCTGCAGTCCCCGACGACCGTGACGTCGAACAGCCCGTCGGCGAGGTCGGCGCCGGGGCAGATCCGCATGCCGCCGCCGTAGGAGGATCCGTTGCCGACGGCGACGAGGGTGGCCTCGACCTCGCGCACGGCTCCGTCGTCGAGGGTGATCCGGTAGGGGAAGGGGCGGAACGCGGCGAGTTCGGCGAGCATCGCCAGGTCGTACTTGACGCGTCCGGCGGGCCATCGCATGCGGTTGCCGCGGTCGTTGACGCGCGAGTCGAAGCCGGAGGCCAGGACCGTGCCGAACCAGCGGTCGCCCGCCCGCCCGAGATCGATGTCGCGGATCCGGGCGCCCTTGAGGGCGTCGGCCACCAGCCGGGCCGCGCCGGCCGGATCGCGGACGGGCAGCCCGAGCGCGCGGGCGAGGTCGTTGCCGGTTCCGGCGGCGACCAGGCCCAGCGGGGTGCGGGTGCCGGCGACGGCCTGGAGCGCGAGGTGCGCCAGTCCGTCGCCGCCGACGGCGATCAGGGCGCCGGTCCCTCCCGCGACGGCGGCACGCGCGCGGACAAGGGCGTCCTCGGCGTCCGTCCCGAGGACGGTGCGCACGCTGTAGCCGGCCTCCCGCAACGCGGAAGCGGCCGGCCGCGCTGCCAGAGCGCCCCGGCCGCGGCCCGCCGCGGGGTTGACGAAGAGGGTGATCTCGCTGGTCACGGGGATGACCCTACGAGTTCTCCGACGTCCCTCAGGTCACGTCGTCATAACCGTTGACCCGGTCCGTGCTCGACTGTTCGGGCAGCGCGCGGCTCGCGCTCACCGACTCGACCTCGCCGATGTCCTCGGGGCTGAGGTCCAGCTCGGAGGCCTCGTCGTCGGCCGGCCCCAGGGCGTCGCGGCGACGCTTGCGGCGGTCGTTCAGCAGCGAGAAGGCGGTCGCGCCGAAGTACAGGACCCAGATCGGTCCGGCGAGCGCCAGCATCGACACGGGGTCGGTGCTGGGGGTGGCGACGGCGGCGAACACCGTGATGCCGATGATCATGGCCCGCCACCAGCCGAGCATGCGCTTGCCGGTGACCATGCCGGTGAGGTTGAGGAAGACCAGCAGCAGCGGCAGCTCGAAGGAGAGGCCGAAGACGACGACCATGCGCGTGACGAGCTGGAGCAGGTCGTCCAGCGGCAGCAGGTTGGCGACGCCACCCGGGGTGAAGTCGATCAACACCTTCGCGGTGGTCGGCAGCACCCGGTAGGCGAAGTAGCCGCCGCCGATGAACAGCGGGGCGCCCATGCCGACGAAGGCGTAGGCGTACTTGCGCTCGTGGTTGTGCAGGCCGGGGGCGATGAAGGCCCACAGCTGGTAGAGCCAGACCGGCGAGGCGAAGACGACTCCCGCCATCAGGGAGACCTGGAGGGCCAGCGTGAACGGTGCGAGCAGACCGTTGATCGTGATGCTCGCGCACTTGTTGCTGGAGTCGCCCGACCTGAGCTGGCCCGCGATCTCCTCGAAAGTCTTCCCGCAGCCGACCGAGTCGAGAATCGGCTTGGTGAGGAAGTTGATGATGTCGTTGTAGAAGAAGGCGGCCACGACCGTGACGACGACGATGGCCAGCATCGCCTTCGCGAGCCGGTTGCGGAGCTCACGAAGGTGATCCGCGAGGGGCATCCGCCCCTCGGGGTCCTTCTCCTCTTTGCGGGCAGGCTTCAGCAACCCACGTTCCCATCTCGTGCGGCGGGCCGGAGGTCACCGGCCCTGCGTCAGCGCTTGGTCGTGTCCGTCGGCTCGGTGACCGGACGGGAGCTGGTCACGTCGCCGGGGGCGGCCTGGATGGTGCGCTGAGCAGGGGTCTGCTCGCCGTCGTTGGGCGGGCCGGCCGGAGTGGCCGTGCTGCCGCCGTCTTCCTTCATCGCCTTCGCCTCGCTCTTGAGGATGCGAGCGGACTTTCCGAGCGAGCGCGCCATGTCGGGAAGCTTCTTGGCGCCGAACAGCAGAATGACGACGACGAGGATGAGAATGATCTCGGGGGCGCCGAGCCTTCCGAACATAAGTCTTTACCTTCTCACCGAGGCTGCGGGGGCGGGATGCCGTCCGACCGGTCGGACACCCGTCCGAACAATCGTGTTGACAGCGATCGTAACGCTCAGGGGTAAACGTGAGGCAATCCCTGTGCGTACTCCCGGTCAGCGGTCCGTGCCTCGTTCTGCGGGCCGCGACCAGCAGCGTACCTGTCCCTCCCGCCGCGACGGGAGGGCGAAGTGGCCCAAAACGCATTCGCCCCAGGACTCACAGGACGACACAGCGGACCCGGGCGTCGCCGCCCCACCCGTCACAGAGGGTCCACGGCGCGGGCCGCACGCACGGCGGCCCGCTCCAGATCCTGGGCCGCCCGGTCGATACGGCGTGCGGATTCCGCGACCTGCCGACTCAGAAGCCGCGCCTGCACGAAGACCCGCACGGCGAACACCGCAAGAACGGCGAGACCCGCAAAACCCATCATCACCGCGAACATCGGCCAGAACATGGGCCGAGCCTAGACCGTCCTAAGGGGCGTGCAGCCGCAGGGTCCTGACCCCGCCGCCGGTGAGCAGTTCGACGACCCGCTCGCCGGCCGGCTTGCGCACGGCCGCACCGCAGTCGGGGCAGGTGAAGGAGTAGAAGGTGGTCCGGCTGGACGCACCGATCGCCAGGCGCAGGGCACTCGCGGCCAGCTCGAAGGCGCCCCGGCAGTCCGGGCAGCCCGCCCTGAACCGCACCGGGCCCACGCTCCGCATGCCCGCGAACGCGGAAGCCACCGAGAGGCCCCGCACACCCGGCGCCGTCGTCTCGCTCAAAGCCCCTGCTCCCGCCCGTCGAACCGGTCCTCGCCCCGCCGTCCCGGCCGCTCGCCGTGAACCGCGTGCGGCCCGCCGGCCGCGCTCGCCACCTCGATCCCGTCGTACGCGGCCAGCGCCTCACGGGCCGCCAGCCGCGCGCTGTCGGCGAGTTCCGGCGGTGAGACGATCCGGCCGTCGCGGCCGAGCCTCAGCGCCAGCCGCCTGAGCGAGGCGGGTTCGGGTGTGCGCAGAGTGATACGCAGTCCGCCGTCGGAAAGCTCATCGGCGCTGTCGTGCGGGTAGTACTCGGCGACCCAGCGGCCGCCCGGGCCGACCTCGACGACGACCTCCGGGTCCTCGGCGGCCGGCTGCACCAGCCCTTCCGAAAGGTCCCGCAGCTCGATCTCGGGCGGCGCGGACGGCTCGTCGAGGATCTTGATCTCGGCGACCCGGTCCAGGCGGAAGGTACGGCGCGCCTCCGAGCGGCGGCACCAGGCCTCCACGTACGTGTGCCCGACGCTGACCAGCCGGATCGGGTCGATCTCGCGCTCGGTGACCTCGTCGCGAGCGGGCGAGTAGTAGCGGATCCACAGCCGGCGCCGCTCGGAGATCGCACGGTCGACGTCGGCGAAGACCCCGCCCTCCGACTCGAACGTCACCGACAGCCGCGCGCTGGCGCCCGCCGCCTCACCTGCCGCGGCCTCCACCTTCGCCGTCGCCCGCAGCAGGGCCTGCCGGTCGCCCTCGCGCAGGCCGGGCAGCGTGGAGACCGCCCGGGCCGCCACGAGCAGCGCGGTCGCCTCGTCGGCGGCCAGCCGCAGCGGCTCGGCGGCGTCCGCGCCCAGGGCGGCCGGGTTGTGCCACCAGATGCGCTCGCCGTCGGTGTCGATGTCGAGGAGGTCGCCGCCGCGGAAGCTGGTGCCGCACATGGGCAGCACATCGAGGTCCGAGACCAGTTCGTCCTCGGTGATCCCGAAGGCGCGCGCCACGTCCTCGATCCGCGCCCCGGGGCGCTCCCTGAGATACGTCACCAGGGAGAGCATCCGCCGCGTCTGGTCGATGGCGTTCGCCGGCCTGACCGGTTTGCCTGCCACTGTGTTGCTCGCTCCCCCTCAGCCCTTGGCCACGGCGCGTAGCCGGTCCACGACGTCCGCGCGCAGCTCGGCGGGGTCCAGGACCACCACGTCCGGCCCGAACTCCACCAGCCAGGCGTCCAGCCCGTGCCCGTACGGAATCTCCAACTCGTCCCAGCCGTCCCCGAGTTCCCGGACCGCGGTGGCCTTCGCCCGCAAGGGGTACCCGGCGCCCGTCCGCAGCCGGATCAGCGCGCTGCGGTCGGCGGTCTCCCCCGCCCAGCTGGCCACCGTCTCACGGACGGTGACGACATCGGGAACCGGTGCCGTGAATCCCGTCCCGCGCGTGCGCACCCGCCCGGTGATCCGCGACAGCCGGAAGACGCGCTCGGCGCCCCGGTCGCGGTCGAAGCCCGCCAGGTACCAGTGGCCGCGCCAGCACTCGAGCGCCCAGGGCTCGACATGCCGGGGTTCCGGGTGCGCGGCGGTGGCCTTGCGGTAGTCGAACATCACGGGCCGGCGGTCGCGGCAGGCCAGCATCAGCGGCTCGAACGCGGCCTCGTGCACCGGGATCCGGGGCTCCAGGGCGCCGTGCGCCTCGTACGGGTCGACGTCCTCGGGGAGGCCCGCCGCGCGCAGCTTCTGTAGGGCGCCGCTCGCGGCCCCCGCCAGCCGCGCCTGTTGCCACACCTTGGCCGCCAGCCCCAGCGCCGCGGCCTCCTCGGCGTCGAGCGTGATGGGCGGCAGCCGGTTGCTGTCGCGGCGGGCGTGGTAGCCGATCTCGCCGTCCAGGCTCTCCACGGTCTCGATGACCAGGCCGAGCTCCCGCAGATCGTCCTTGTCCCGCTCGAACATCCGGTTGAAGGAGTCGTCCGACGCCGACCCGTTCCCGGACCGGAAGGTCTCGACGTACGCCTCGATGGAGTCGCGGAGCTCGCGCTTGCTGAGCGGCCGCCGCGTCCCGAGCAGACACAGCGCCAGGTTCATCAGCCGCTCGGCCTTGGCAATGGCCATCGACGCCCTTCGCCTCCCCTATGGTGCTTACGATCGACGACCGTACCGTCCCGCGCCGCCCGGACAAAAGCCGAGGGCCCATGCCCGGGCAGGCATGGACCCCAGATGATCGACACCGGTCGTACGACGGTCAGACCCCGAGCAGGTCCACCACGAAGATCAGCGTCTCACCGGGCTTGATCGCCGGGGTCGGGCTCTGGTTGCCGTAGGCGAGGTGCGCCGGGATGGTCAGCTGGCGACGGCCGCCGACCTTCATGCCCTGCACGCCCTGGTCCCAGCCCTTGATGACCCGTCCGCCGCCGAGCGGGAAGCGGAACGGCGTCCCGCGGTTCCAGCTGGCGTCGAACTCCTCACCGGTGCTGAAGGCGACGCCGACGTAGTGGACGCTGACGTTGTGGCCGGCCTGCGCCACCTCGCCGTCGCCCTCCCAGATGTCCTTGATCTCGAGGTCCGCCGGGGGCTCGCCGTCCGGGAAGTCGATCTCGGGCTTGTCAATGCTCACGTCACTGGCTCCTGCATGTCTCACGGAAAGGCAACAACACGGACAGTCTTACACCTTGGAGCGCCTCACGCCTTTGCCAGGATGTCCACCGAGAACACCATCGTGGAGTCCTTCTCGATGCCGCTGCCGCTCGGCGGGCTGTCGCCGTAACCCAGCGACGGCGGTACGACGATGACGACGCGACTGCCCACCTTCTTGCCGGTCAGACCCTGCGCCCAGCCCTTGACCACCTGCTGGAGAGAGAACGACGTCAGCGCGTTGCGGCCGTACGTCGAGTCGAACTCCTTGCCCGTCTCCCAGACGACGCCCTTGTACTGCACCAGCACGGTGTCGTCCGCCGCGAGCTCGGCGCCGTCCCCCTCGATCACGTAGTTCGACACCAGCTTGGCCGGTGCCTTCGTCTTCGGGATCTCGATCGAGGGCGCCTTGCCGTCGGTGTTGGTGCCGACCTTCGGCACACCGGACTCCTGCGGGACGTCCTTGCCCTTGGCCGAGCTCTTCGAGTTGAACGTGTTCTGGATGTCGAACACGAACACCAGCGTGTCGGTGCCCTTGATGCCCGTCTCGGCGTCGCCGTCCTTGCCGAAACCCCAGGTCGGAGGCACCGAGAACAACACCCGGCTGCCGATCTTCTTGCCCGTCAGCGCATAACGCCAGCCATCGATCGTGCCGCCCTGCGCGAGCTGGGTGAACAGCGGTTTCTTGGTGTCGTAGGTGTTGAGGAGGACCTTCGCGCTGTCCCAGATCTGGCCGAGACAGTTGGCCTGGATGTAGTCGTTCTCCGCGACCGTCCGGCCGCTGCCCGCGATCACCGTCTTCACCGCCAGGTCCTTCGAGGGGTCCCCGCTGCCCTTGGCGACCGTCGGCTTCTCCCCGAACTTCACCCCCGCGGTGATGGCCGGCAGCGGGCCGTCCACGATCTTCGGCGGAGGAGCCGCGGACGACGCCCCCGCGGAGGGCGACCCCCCGTCGCTCGCCTTGCTCGTGTCGGACTTGTCGTCACCGCACGCGGCGAGAGTGACCAGTCCAGCGGGTACGGCGGCAAGGATGAGTGAGCGTCGGCGCACGATGTAAGCCTCGTAATCGGTCGATCTTCTGATGGCGTGCGCGCAACTCTACGACGTGAGACGGGCACCGTACGGGAAACGTACGGTGCCCGTGTTGCGTTCCGCACCGGGCCCGAAGCACCCGCGGAACCCCTCGCTCACATGCCGGCGATCAGCTTCTCCACCCGGTCGTCCACCGACCGGAACGGGTCCTTGCACAACACGGTGCGCTGCGCCTGGTCGTTGAGCTTCAGGTGCACCCAGTCCACCGTGAAGTCCCGGCGCTGCTCCTGCGCACGGCGGATGAAGTCGCCGCGCAACCGCGCCCTGGTGGTCTGCGGCGGCACCGACTTGCCTTCGAAGATCTTCAAGTCGTTGCAGATCCGCGCCGCTTGGCCCTTGCGCTCCAGCAGGTAGTACAGACCCCGACGACGGTGGATGTCGTGGTAGGCGAGGTCTATCTGCGCGACCCGCGGGTGGGACATGGTCATGTTGTGCTTGGCCCGGTACCGCTCGATGAGCTTGTACTTCATCACCCAGTCGATCTCGGTCCCGATCCGGTCGAGGTCCTCCGCCTCGATCGCGTCGAGCGTGCGGCCCCACAGCTCCAGGACCTGGTCGACGGTGCCGGTGCGGACACCCCGGCGCTCCACGAAGTCCACGGCCTTCTCGTAGTACTCCCGCTGCACCTCCAGCGCGGAGGCCTCGCGGCCGCTGGCCAGACGCACCTTGCGCCGGCCCGTGATGTCGTGACTGACCTCCCGGATCGCCCGGATCGGGTTCTCCAGCGTCAGGTCCCGCATCACCGTGCCCGCCTCGATCATGCGCAGCACCAGGTCGGTCGCCCCGACCTTCAGCAGCATGGTCGTCTCGGACATGTTCGAGTCGCCGACGATGACGTGCAGACGGCGGTAACGCTCGGCGTCCGCGTGCGGCTCGTCGCGCGTGTTGATGATGGGCCGCGAGCGGGTCGTCGCGGAGGAGACCCCCTCCCAGATGTGCTCGGCCCGCTGGCTGACGCAGTAGACCGCCCCGCGGGGCGTCTGGAGCACCTTGCCCGCACCGCACAGCAGCTGGCGGGTCACCAGGAACGGGATCAGGATGTCCGCGAGCCGGGAGAACTCCCCGTGCCGGGCCACCAGGTAGTTCTCGTGGCAACCGTAGGAGTTGCCCGCCGAGTCCGTGTTGTTCTTGAAGAGGTAGACGTCGCCCGCGATTCCTTCCTCGTGCAGGCGTCGTTCCGCGTCCACCAGGAGTCCTTCGAGAATACGCTCGCCGGCCTTGTCGTGGGTGACCAACTCGGTCACGTTGTCACATTCCGGTGTCGCGTATTCCGGATGCGAACCCACGTCGAGGTAGAGGCGTGCGCCGTTTCGCAGAAAGACATTGCTGCTTCGGCCCCATGACACGACACGGCGGAAGAGGTACCGCGCCACCTCGTCGGGAGACAGTCGACGCTGTCCCCTGAACGTACATGTGACGCCGTACTCGTTCTCCAGCCCGAAAATGCGGCGGTCCATGAGTGAACATTACGCCCGATCCCCTGAACTGAAACGGGGTTCGGCAGCACGGTTTGGATCATTTTCCGATGAAGCCGCAACAACTCCGCTTCCGGCCGGAACTGCCATTACCCGCCCCGTGGCCAGCAAAACCACCAGCGACACGGCGCCTGCGACCGCCGGCACCGCGAACCCCCAGAGCGCGCCACCGGCCTCCACGACCGGACCCGCCACACCCGTTCCCACCGACGCCCCGACCGTGAAGGTCGTCACCAGCCAGGAGAACGCCTCCGTCACCGTCCCGCGCGGCGCGTGCCGGTCCACGATGACGAACGCACACGCGAGAGCGGGCGCCAGGAACACGCCCGCGAGCGCCGTCAGCGCCACCATGGCGACCGCGCCCGGCAACAGCATCAGCGGCAGGTAACACACCGCCAGCAGCGCCACCAGGCCCCGCAGTCGCCGCTCCGGCGCCCCCACCCACCGCCGCGCCCCGTAGACCAGACCGCCGGCCAGCGCGCCGAGGCCCAGCGCCGCCATCAGCCAGCCGTACACCGCGTCACCGCCGTGGCCGTCCGCGTACGGCACGGACGCCACGGTGATGGAACCGAGCGCGACACCGACGAACAGGAACGCGCCGAGGAGGGCCAGCAGCCCGGGCGACCGCAGCGCGCCCAGCCAGTGCGCCTCACGCGGCGCCGAACGCCACGCGCGCGAGGGCGGCGACACGGCCACCGACAACGCGCCCAGCACCCCGACCGCGTTCAGCACCAGCAGGGCCCCCTGCTCCGACCACAGCGCGACGCACAGCGTCACCAGCAGCGGCCCGACGGTGAACATCACCTCCTGCGCCACGGCGTCCATCGCGTAGGCCGTGTGCACCTGGTCCTCGCGCCGCAGCACCGCCGGCCACAGCGCCCGCAGACCCCCCTCCAGGGGCGGCGTGAACAGCCCGGCGGCCGCCACCGCGGCGTACGCGAGCGGCAGCGGGTCCGTACCCGCGAAGGCGAAGGCCGCCATGGCCAGGGCGGACGCGAGCGCCGCGGGCAGCTGCACCCGCGGCTGTCCGTGGACGTCGACCAGCCGCCCCAGCAGGGGCTGGCCGACGGCGTTGGCGACGCCGTACACGGCCGCCAGCGCACCCGCGAGGCTGTAGGTGCCCCCTTGCGCGCGCACGAACAGAACGATCCCGATGGCGGCCGTGGCGTTGGGCAGCCGGCCGACGAGCGTGCCGGTCAGCAGCCGGGCGGCGTGCCTCGCCCTGAGGATCTCCAGGTATCCCGCGGCCAATGTCCCGCCTCCGTCGGCTCGCCCCAGGCGGTCAGCCCCCGAGGTTTTACGTATAACGTCCTTCGTCATACGTACCATGTGCGCTGTTCACCAGTCCAGACGAAGGAGCAGCCCCACGGTGGCACGAGCCAGCACCCGCCCGACGAGCCGTGACGTCGCCCAGGCCGCGGGAGTCTCGCAGGCCGCCGTCTCCCTCGTCCTCGGCGACAAATGGCGCGGCCGTGTCGCCGAGACCACCGCGGAGCGCGTACGGCAAGCGGCCCGCGAACTCGGATACCGGCCCAACCTCGCCGCCCGCAACCTCCGCCTCGGCAGCACCCGCACCGTCCTCCTGGTCGTCCCCGCACTCACGACCGAGTTCTTCGCCGGCGTCTACACAGGAGCCGCCCGGGTGGCCGCCGAGCACGGCTTCGGAGTCGTCCTCTACCCCTCCCCCGAAGGCGTCGGCCCCGCCCGCGACCCCTTCGCCTCCGCCCAGGCAGCCCTCGACGGCGTCCTCGCCTCCTCCATGGCCGCCGACGCCCTGACAGCCATCCGAGGCGACCAGCTCCCCCTCGTGATGCTGGACAGCGACCCCCACGGCAGCCTCGGCGCCGCCACCGTCAACCTCGACATCACCGACGGCGTCCGACAGGTCGCCGACCACCTGCTGAGCCTCGGCCACCGGCACTTCCTGCACCTAGCGGCCGACATCCCCTCCTGGACCTTCGAGGTACGCGCGCGTGAACTCGCCGCACGAGTCGGCGCGACACCGGGGACATCGCTGCGCACCGCCCCCGCCCCGATCTCCATCGACGGCGCCCTGAGCGCCGCCGAGGCGGCGCTCAGCCGCCCGGGAACGCGCCCCACCGCCGTCGTCTGCGACGACGACAAACTGGCGGCCGGCGTCTACAAGGCCCTGCGCCGCCTCGGCCTGCGCGTACCCGACGACGTCTCCGTCACCGGCCTGGACGACCTCGCCCTGGCCACCGCCCTCGACCCCGAGCTGACCACCGTACGGCTGGACTCCGAACTGTTCGGCGAACGAGGCATGCAAGCCCTCCTCGCCGTCCTGGAGGGCCGCACACCCGACGACGGGGACATCCCCGTCGAACTCGTCGTACGGGCCTCCACGGCACCGCCCAACGCCTCCTGAGACGCCCTGCGCCCCGGCCGACTCGATCGACCGGGGCGCACAAGGGGTCACACGGCGACAGCGCCGGTCCAGGTTCCGGTGCTGTCACTCCTGCCGGCGCTACTCCTCCTCGGAGCTCTCCGCCTCCGTGGACGCGCCGTCCGTCTCCAGAAGACGGCCCAGCTGGCGGCCCACGATCCGCTTGAACTTGCGCGACTGGGGCCGGGTACGGTCCAGCACCGCCACCTCCAGACGCTCCGCGGGAATCTCCCGCTCGGTGCCGTTGGTGTCGCGTGACAACGCCTGCACCGCCAGCTTCAGCGCCTCGGCCAGACTCATCCCGTCCCGGTGACGCTGGTCGAGATAGGTGCTGATCTGCTCGGCATTGCCACCGACCGCGACCGAACCGTGCTCGTCCACGATCGAACCGTCATGCGGCAACCGGTAGATCTGGTCCCCGTCCGGCGTGGCACCGACCTCGGCCACCACCAGCTCCACCTCGTACGGCTTCTCACCGGCCGAGGAGAAGATCGTGCCCAGCGTCTGGGCGTACACATTGGCCAGACCGCGAGCGGTCACATCGTCACGGTCATAGGTGTAACCACGAAGATCGGCATACCGCACACCGCCGATCCGCAGGTTCTCGTACTCGTTGTACTTGCCGGCGGCCGCGAAGCCGATCCGGTCGTAGATCTCGCTGAACTTGTGCAGCGCACGGGACGGATTCTCACCGACGAACACGATGCCGTCGGCGTACTGGATCACAACGAGGCTGCGGCCGCGCGCGATGCCCTTACGGGCGTACTCGGCGCGGTCGGCCATCGCCTGCTGGGGTGAGACATAGAACGGCGTCGACACCGGTTATCCGTCCCTTTCTGTCGAAGTCACTGGATCACCTGGGATGAGAACGGGGCCGCCGGTTACAGCAGGGCGGCGCGCGGGCCGTCCGGCTGCTCCAGGCGACGCGCCAGGATCGAGCGGGCGATCTCCGACGACTCCTCCTCGGTGAGCCGGCGGAAACCGTCCTCGGTGATCACGGTGACGATGGGGTAGATCCGGCGCGCGACATCGGGACCACCGGTCGCCGAGTCGTCGTCCGCCGCGTCGTAGAGGGCCTGGACCACGAGAGTCGTGGCCTCTTCCTCGGACAGGTCGTTGCGGTAGAGCTTCTTCATCGCCCCGCGCGCGAAGATCGAGCCGGAGCCGGTGGCGGCGTAGTTGTGCTCCTCGGAGCGGCCGCCCGTGACGTCGTAGGAGAAGATCCGGCCCCTGTCCCGGTCCACGTCGAAGCCGGCGAAGAGGGGCACGACCGCCAGCCCCTGCATGGCCATGCCCAGGTTGGACCGGATCATGGTCGACAGCCGGTTCGCCTTGCCCTCGAGCGAGAGCTGCGCCCCCTCGACCTTCTCGAAGTGCTCCAGCTCCAGCTGGAACAGCTTCACCATCTCGACGGCCAGGCCGGCGGTGCCGGCGATACCGACGGCCGAGTACTCGTCGGCCGGGAAGACCTTCTCGATGTCCCGCTGGGCGATGACGTTGCCCATCGTGGCGCGGCGGTCACCTGCGAGCACGACACCACCGGGGAACGTCACGGCGACGATCGTCGTGCCGTGCGGCGCCTCGATCACACCCTGCGTCGGAGGCAGCTGCCGCTTGCCGGGCAGCAGCTCCGGCTGGTGGTCGGAGAGAAAGTCCATGAAGGACGAGGACCCGGGCGTCAGGAAGGCAGCCGGTAGACGCCCGGTGCTACGAGTGTTGGCTTCCACGCGATTCCTTCCACGTAAGCAGCAGCCCGCCTTATGGCATCGGGCCGATCCTTGAACTGCCCCAGTGCGGCATTGCAGCTGAAGCACAGTACGCCTCGGACCCTACCCGTCTGATGGCAGTGATCCACATGCTCGGCGGGAGCAGCAAGGCAGATACAGCAGATGCCCCTCTGCTCCGCAACCATCGCGTCCAACTCGGCCGGGCTCAGACCGTATTTGCGTTGGAAATAGCTGATCCGGTTCCGCTCCGCCCGGCACGCGCGGCAGTAGCTTGCCCAACCGTCCGACGAGGACTTGTTGCGCTCCCACTCGGAGTGAGGCTTCACCGTTTCACACTGAGGGCACCGTTTGTGCCCTCGAGGCGTCGGCACCTTCACACGGACCGTCTTGCCTTGAGCCTCCTGCCGACGCCGGTAGTACGCCGCGGCGCATTCGCGACAGTTGACCTGAAGGCCATCAGGTCTGGAGCTGTTGCTCGCGAATGCGCCGATCAAGAGAACCTGCTGGCAGGCTGAGCACTTCTTCGATCGCCGATCGTTCACGGATGTGTCTACTGTCCACCCTTTTGAACGAATGACCTCACGAAATCCTCGGCATTCTCCTCGAGTACATCGTCAATTTCGTCAAGAACCGAGTCCACGTCGTCGCTCAGCTTCTCCTGACGCTCCTTGAGGTCCTCAGACGCCTGCGCCTCGGGCGCCTGCTCCTCGGTCTCCTCCGTGGAGCGCGTCGCCTTCTGCTGGCCGCCGCCGGTGTCCTTGGTCGCCATAACCCTCACCCCGCTCTTTCGCCCGACATGGTCGACAGGTCGGCATTCCTGCCGATCGGTGATGATCAGACCCTACAAGCCGGGTCCGACATCGGCCCCGCAGTTGCCACAACGTACGGGAGCCACCTCGATGATTCCCGGACGGAGGCGTTTCCACCCGTCCGGCAGGTTCCGTCCAGCCGGCCGGTCAGCCGCCCGAGAGGACCCTGACCAGGTCTTCTGCCGTACGGCAGCGGTCCAGGAGCTCCTTGACGTGATTTCGCGTTCCGCGAAGCGGTTCGAGGGTTGGGACGCGCTGGAGCGAGTCCCGGCCCGGCAGATCGAAGATGACCGAGTCCCAGGAAGCGGCGGCGACGTCGTCGGCGTACTGCTCCAGACAGCGGCCGCGGAAGTACGCGCGCGTGTCCTCCGGGGGCTTCGTGACCGCCCTCTCGACCTCTCCCTCGTCCAGGAGACGCTTGATGCGGCCGCGGGCCACGAGACGGTTGTAGAGGCCCTTGTCGGCCCTCACGTCGGCGTACTGGAGATCGACGAGGTGCAGGCGCGCCGCGTCCCAGTCGAGGCTGTCACGGCGCCGGTAGCCCTCCATGAGTTCCCGCTTGGCGACCCAGTCCAGTTCGCCGGCGAGGCTCATGGGGTCGTTCTCCAGGCGGTTCAGGGTGTCCTCCCAGCGCGCGAGGACGTCCTTCGTCTGGTCGTCGGCGTCGGAGCCGAACCGCTCCTCCACGTACTTGCGCGCCAGCTCGAAGTACTCCATCTGCAACTGGACGGCGGTGAGTGTGCGACCGCTGCGCAGGGTGACCAGGCGCTTCAGGGTGGGGTCGTGGGAGACCTGGTGGAGGGTGCGGACCGGCTGGTCGACCGCCAGGTCCACGGCGATGAAGCCGTCCTCGATCATCGACAGGACCAGGGCCGTCGTGCCGAGCTTGAGGTAGGTCGAGATCTCGGAGAGGTTCGCGTCGCCGATGATCACATGCAGGCGGCGGTACTTCTCCGCGTCGGAGTGCGGCTCGTCGCGGGTGTTGATGATCGGGCGCTTCAGTGTCGTCTCCAGGCCGACCTCGACCTCGAAGTAGTCGGCGCGCTGGCTGAGCTGGAAGCCGTGTTCGTGGCCGTCCTGGCCGATGCCGACGCGACCGGCGCCGGTGACCACCTGGCGCGAGACGAAGAAGGGCGTGAGGTGGCGCACGATGTCCGAGAAGGCGGTCTCCCGCTTCATCAGGTAGTTCTCGTGCGTGCCGTAGGAGGCGCCCTTGTTGTCGGTGTTGTTCTTGTAGAGGTGGATGGGCTGGGCGCCGGGCAGCGCGGCGGCGCGCTCGGCGGCCTCGGCCATGATCCGTTCGCCGGCCTTGTCCCAGAGGACGGCGTCGCGGGGGTTGGTGACCTCGGGGGCGCTGTATTCGGGGTGCGCGTGGTCGACGTAGAGACGTGCGCCGTTGGTGAGGATGACATTGGCGAGGCCGATGTCCTCGTCGGTGAGCTGGCTGGAGTCGGCGACCTCGCGGGCGAGGTCGAAGCCACGCGCGTCCCGCAGCGGGTTCTCCTCCTCGAAGTCCCAGCGGGCCCGGCGGGCCCTGTGCATCGCCGCCGCGTAGGCGTTGACGATCTGGGACGAGGTGAGCATGGCATTGGCGTTGGGGTGGCCGGGGACGGAGATGCCGTACTCCGTCTCGATGCCCATTACTCGCCGTACGGTCATGCGGCCCTCCTTGCCCGGCGGCACCCTCGGTCGTGGGCGCCGCTCAGATACCGGTGGTGCTCCGGTGCGTGTGCGGTGCCCGTCCCCGCACTGCGCGACCCGGCGGTACGAGAGAGCCTAGAACGCCTCCGCGCTGGTGGGGAGATCATTTGCGTCATTGCCTTGCTCCAGCCGTGGCCCGGAAAGCAGTCGGCTGCGGGTACCCGTGGTGGGCACCCGCAGCCGCCCTGTCCCTACAGGTACTGTCCGGTATTCGCCACCGTGTCGATGGAGCGTCCGGTGTCCGCGCCCTGCTTTCCGGTGATGAGGGTGCGGATGTACACGATCCGTTCGCCCTTCTTTCCGGAGATCCGGGCCCAGTCGTCGGGGTTGGTGGTGTTGGGCAGGTCCTCGTTCTCCTTGAACTCGTCCACGCATGCCTGGAGGAGGTGGGAGACGCGAAGGCCCTTCTGGTTGTGGTCGAGGAAGTCCTTGATGGCCATTTTCTTGGCACGGCCGACGATGTTCTCGATCATCGCGCCGGAGTTGAAGTCCTTGAAGTACAGGACTTCCTTGTCGCCGTTGGCGTAGGTGACTTCCAGGAAGCGGTTCTCCTCGGATTCGGCGTACATGTGTTCCACAGCCGTCTGGATCATGCTCTGGACGGTGGTGGTCTTGTCGCCGCCGTGTTCGCCCACGTCCTCGGAGTGCAGGGGAAGGCGTTCGGTGAGGTACTTCTGGAAGATGTCCTTGGCCGCTTCGGCGTCCGGGCGCTCGATCTTGATCTTCACGTCGAGGCGGCCGGGGCGCAGGATGGCGGGGTCGATCATGTCCTCGCGGTTGGAGGCGCCGATGACCACCACGTTCTGGAGGCCCTCGACGCCGTCGATCTCGGCGAGGAGCTGCGGGACGATGGTGTTCTCCACGTCGGAGCTGACGCCGGAGCCGCGGGTGCGGAAGAGGGATTCCATCTCGTCGAAGAAGACGATGACGGGGGTGCCCTCGGAGGCCTTCTCCCTGGCGCGCTGGAAGACGAGGCGGATCTGCCGCTCGGTCTCACCGACGTACTTGTTGAGGAGCTCGGGGCCCTTGATGTTGAGGAAGAAGCTCTTGCCGGTGGCCTGGCCGGTGACCTCGGCGACCTTTTTGGCCAGCGAGTTGGCGACGGCCTTGGCGATGAGCGTCTTGCCGCATCCGGGCGGTCCGTAGAGCAGGACGCCCTTGGGCGGGCGCAGCTCGTGCTCCTTGAAGAGGTCGGGGTAGAGGTACGGGAGCTCGACCGCGTCGCGGATCATCTCGATCTGTCCGCCGAGGCCGCCGATCTGCTCGTAGCCGATGTCGGGGACCTCTTCGAGGACGAGTTCCTCGACCTCGCTCTTGGGGACGACCTCGTAGACGTAGCCGGAGCGGGGTTCGAGCAGGAGGGCGTCGCCGGGGCGGATGACGACGTCCAGGAGCGGTTCGGCGAGCCGGACCACCCGTTCCTCGTCGGTGTGCCCCTGTACGAGGGCGCGTACGCCGTCCTCGAGGATCTCCTTGAGGGTGACGATGTCGCCGACGCTCTCGTACTCCATGGCCTCGACCACGTTGAGTGCTTCGTTGAGCATCACTTCCTGGCCGCGCCGGAGCTCCTCGAGCTCGACGCCGGGGCTGACGTTCACCCGGAGTTTGCGGCCTCCGGTGAAGATGTCGGCCGTGCCGTCCTCGTTCGCCGAGAGGAAGACACCGAAGCCGGCCGGCGGCTGCGCGAGCCGGTCGACCTCCTCCTTGAGGGCCACGATCTGGTCGCGGGCCTCACGGAGCGTGTTGGCGAGTCGCTCGTTCTGGGCGGACACGCCGGCCAGGTTCGTCTGTAGCTCGACGATCCGCTCTTCGAGAATCCTCGTGTGTCGCGGAGAGTCGGCGAGCTTGCGTCGCAGGACGGCGATCTCCTGCTCAAGGTAGGCAATCTGCCCGGACGGGTCGTCGGACCCTCGTCCCGGGCGGATGCCGCGGTTCATGTCGTCGTCGTGGGCTGCCACGGTCCTCACCTCCTCCAAGGGGAGCTGGACGCTTCCAGACCCTACCTGGGTGGGTGTCGATTGAAACCCCTAGATCACAAAGACTGTCGGGGTGTGTCCGATCTTCACCCTTGCGCTCTCCCTCACGCCAGGGGAATACCCACCGAACACCCTCGGGAAGCCGCCGGAGGTAGGGTCGAAGTGTTCAACACCCGTCAGAGCCTGCATGGTTCCCTTGCGGCTCGACAGTAAACGGCAGGAGCTATGGGCGTGCAGCAGGAGGCCGGTGTCGGCGGCGAGGCTCTGGAGGTCTGGATCGACCAGGATCTCTGTACCGGCGACGGAATCTGTGCGCAGTACGCACCTGAGGTGTTCGAGCTGGACATCGACGGCCTGGCCTATGTCAAGGGCGCGGACGACGAGCTCCTGCTGGCCAAGGGCGCTACGACGCCGGTGCCGTTGCCGCTGTTGACGGATGTCGTGGACTCGGCACGGGAGTGCCCGGGTGACTGTATTCATGTGCGACGGGTTTCGGACAGCGTAGAGGTCTACGGTCCGGACGCGGAGTGAGGTTGCGGGTACGGAGCGTGGCGGCTGTCTGATTTCTCACAGGCCGGTGGCCGGGGTCAGACGCTGTGGGCGCCCGCCGGTGTCGTGCGCGTGAACGTGTCGTGCTTCCACTGCCACTTGGCGCTGTCCTTGATGTCGGGGCAGCAACTGGGCACGTCGGCGGTCGAGTAGCCGAGCAGGGTGGCGAGGACGGCTCCGTGGGTGACGGAGAGGCTGGTGACGGTGTTGCGGGCCTTGGGGTCGATGAGCGTGGCGACCACGCGCGCGTGAGCGGTGTCCGTGCCGTGGGTGAGGACGTAGACGGCGTCGGGCGGGGTGCCCATGGGGGCGTCGCAGTGGACGACGACGACCGTTTCGGGGATGCCGTCGCCGTCGAGGTCGCCGGAGGCCTTTTTGACCACGAGGGCCTGCACGGGGCCGCAGTCGAGGGGGAAGTCGACTCCGGTGGTGGCGGGCGCCGCGGTGGCCACGTGGGCGGGCCCGGTGTCCGGGCCGGTCGCCTGGGCGGCTGTCGCGGGTCCGGGTTGCAGGAGCGAGGAGAGGGCGACGACTCCGGCGAGGGCGGTGGCGGTCGCAAGCCAGTGGATCGGCCGGGTGTGGGTGTGTGCCAGTTCCGGGACGGCGGATTGCTGCACTGGCAGTGTCTCCTGTGGTGGCTGTGCCGGTGGGGGTGGGGGGATCCGCCAGCATCGTGCCACACGTCACAGGGTGTGGGAACGGCGGGGTACGGGATATCGGACGGGCCCGCGCCGGGTGCCGGGGCGCGCCTGTCATCGCGGTGACGGGTGTCCGGCGGGGTGTGCGTTCGTGTCCGGCGGGGTGGCATCGGGAGCAACGGGAAGGCGCCGTGAACGAGTTCCGGGTCGGTCCGGAACTCGTTCACGGCGCCTTGTCGTTGGGCGCTGCGCTGGGACCGCGTCAGCGGCCGCTGCCCCCGTCGGCGTTGGGGCCGGTGTAGTCCTCGCCGTAGGCGCCCTTGGCGGGGCGGCGGCGGCGCATGGGCGGTTCGACGCCGTCGGCGAGGCGACGGGCGGTGAGCAGGAAGCCGGTGTGGCCGATCATCCGGTGGTCGGGGCGGACTGCGAGGCCCTCCACGTGCCAGTTGCGGATCATCGACTCCCAGGAGGTCGGCTCGTTGAAGGAGCCGATCTCGCGGATGGACTCGACGGTCCGTGCGAGCTGGGTGGTGGTGGCGACGTAGCAGCACAGGATGCCGCCGGGGACCAGCGCCTTGGAGACGGCCTCGAGGCACTCCCAGGGGGCGAGCATGTCGAGGATGACGCGGTCGACGTCGGTGTCGGACAGGTTGTCCTGGAGGTCGCCGACGGTGAGCTGCCAGGCGGGGTGCGGGCCGCCGAAGTAGCGCTCCACGTTCTGCTGGGCGATCTCGGCGAAGTCCTCGCGTCGCTCGTAGCTGTGCAGCATGCCCTGGTCGCCGATGGCGCGCAGCAGGAAGCTGCTCAGCGAGCCGGAGCCGACGCCGGCCTCGACGACGCGTGCGCCGGGGAAGATGTCGGCGAAGGCGAGGATCTGCCCCGCGTCCTTCGGGTAGACGACGGCTGCCCCGCGGGGCATGGACAGGACGTAGTCGGGGAGCAGGGGGCGCAGCGCGAGGTAGGCGACGTTCCCGGTGGTGCGGACAACGCTGCCCTCGGGAGCGCCGATCAGTTCGTCGTGCGGGAAGGAACCCTTGTGGGTGTGGAAGTTCTTCCCGGCTTCGAGCGTGAACGTGTAGTGGCGGCCCTTGGGATCGGTCAGCTGAACCTGGTCCCCGACCTTGAAGGGCCCGCGCCTGCGGGCGGCACCGGTCGGTTCGGACATGTGAACAGCCTACCGGGGTTTGCGGGGGCCGCCGACCACGGGCGGGGGCCGGCCGGGAGGCGGCTAGGACGGCCTGGCCATGGCCTTGACGAAGGCCCGCTCGACGTCGGCGGCGGACAGCACGCCGAAGATCTCGCCGGTCTCCTCGACCACGAGGTATTCGGTGGCGGGGGTGGCGCGCAGGACGTCGAGGAGATCCTCGCCGGCGAGCTCGGCGGAGACGCGCATGCCCTCGCTGAGGTCCTGGGCGAGGCCGCTGACGGCGACCCAGGGGCGGCGGTGTTCGGGTACGCCGACGATGGCGGCCTCCCGGACGAGCGAGAGCGGTTCGCCGTTGGCGTCGACGACGACGAGGGCGCGGGCGCCGGCGTCGTTGGCGCGGCGCAGCGCCTCCGAGAGGGGGGTGTGGGTCTCGACGGGGACGGCGCGGCGGGTGAGGGTGCGGGCGCGCAGCTCGGGGAGGTGTTCGCGCAGCCGGGCCATGCGCAGGCTGTTGCCGGCGCCGGTCCAGATGATGGCGGCGAGGATGGCCGCGAGCAGGGCGTCGGTGACGGTGTCCATGCCGACGCTGTCCTCGGCGCCGGAGCCGAGCGCGCCGGACTGGGTGAGCAGGGGCAGGCCGATGAGGACGGAGACGGCGAGGGCGCGGCCGACCCAGGCGGCGGCGACGGTGCCGCTCATGGGCCTGCCGGTGATCTTCCAGACGACGGCGCGGAGCATGCGGCCGCCGTCGAGGGGGAGGCCGGGGAGGAGGTTGAAGATCGCCACGATCAGGTTGGAGATCATCAGGCCGGCCAGCAGGACGCCGGGCACGGTGCCGCGTTCCACGGGCTGCATGGCGAGGTAGAAGACGCCGGCGAGCACGAGGGAGAGCAAGGGGCCGACGAAGGCGAGCCAGAACTCGCGGCCGGGGGTCTCGGCCTCCTTCTCGATCTCGGAGACGCCGCCGAAGAACTGGAGCTGGATGCGGCGGACCGGGAGTTTGAAGCGGAGGGCGGCGATGGTGTGGGCGAGTTCGTGGATGAGGACGGAGGCGTAGAAGGCGACCGCGAAGAAGAGGGAGACGAGGTAGCGCAGGGCGCCGAGCTCGGGGAGGACACGGTCGAGCTGGTTGCCGAAGACCCAGGTGATCAGGGCGGCGACGAGGAACCAGCTGGGAGCCACGTAGACGGGCACACCGAAGGGGCGGCCCATGAGGAGGCCGCCGCGGGGCTGCTCCGGGGGGCGCTGGGGCGGGGGGCCCTTGGGGAGGGAGGGGACAGGAGCCGGGGCCGCCGGGGCGGGGGTGGACGCGGAGGTCGTCGGTCGTCCGGTCCCGGGCTCGGCTTCCGGGCCTGCGTCGGGTGCGTCCTGCGCGCCGGTCCCGGGGTCGGCTGTGCCGTTCGCGTTCGCGTTCCCGTCGCCGGCGGCGGTGCGGCTGTCGTCGTCGGACGCGGGCGGCGTCTGCGGAGCGCCCTCGTCGTCGGCCGGCCGGGCTTCGGCGGGGGCGGTTCCGGCGGGCGGATCCTGGGCGGACGGTGCTTCGGCGGGGGCGGCTTCGCTCGGTTGCGGTGTGCCGGAGGGGCGGGGCGTGGGTTCCCCGTCGGGCGTGGCAGGGCCGGCGGTGCCCGGGTCCGGGGCCTGCGCGAGGTCGGTGGCCGGAGACGCAGGTGTCGCGGGGTGCTCGGCCGACTGCTCGTTGTCCGGCCGCGACCGCCCGCTCCCGCCGCTTTCCACCACGGTTTCCCCTCGATCGAAGCGTCTCCCGCCCATGCCGGGAAGGAGGGTCCCGGACCGATGGTATGCGGCGGTCGTGACGGGTTCCGCCCCGGCACCCCCCGTGTTTCCCCGCTCGTCGCCGGTGTTCGGGGCGAAGTGATGCGCGCGGCTGGGTGACTGTCAGTGGTGGGCCGTAAGGTCTGGGGTCATGGAGAGCAGCAGCGAGGGCGTCGCCCGGACGGGCGACGGCGGTGTCGGGGAGGATCCGGCGCCCACCGTTCCGGCACCTATGGAGGCGGGCGTCCCTGAGGCGGGCGTCCCTGAGGCGGGCGTCCCGCAGACGGTTGCGGTGGAGACGGGCGCGGTGGAGTCGGTCGGGCCGGAGTCGGTGGTCGCGGCCGTCGCCGCCATGGCCCCCGCCCCGCGCTCGCCCTCGGCTCCCGCCTCGCTCTCGCCCTCGCGCGCCGGTGACTTCATGCAGTGCCCGCTGTTGTACCGGTTCCGGGTGATCGACCGGCTGCCCGAGAAGCCGAGCCCGGCGGCCACGAAGGGCACCTTGGTGCACGCGGTCCTCGAGCGGCTGTTCGACGCCCCGGCGGCCGAGCGGACCGCGCCGCGGGCCAAGTCCCTGATCCCGGGCCAGTGGGACCGGCTGCGGGAGACGCGGCCCGAAGTCGGGGAGCTGTTCGCCGACGACCCGGAGGGCGAGCGGCTGGCCGGCTGGTTGGTCGAGGCGGAGCGGCTGGTCGAGCGCTGGTTCACGCTGGAGGATCCGACACGGCTGGAGCCCGCCGAGCGGGAGCTGTTCGTCGAGGCGGAGCTGGAGTCGGGGCTGCGGTTGCGCGGGATCATCGACCGGGTCGATGTGGCGCCCACCGGCGAGGTGCGGATCGTCGACTACAAGACGGGCAAGGCGCCCCGGGCGGAGTACGCCGACGGCGCGCTGTTCCAGATGAAGTTCTACGCCCTCGTGGTGTGGCGGCTGAAGAACGTCGTGCCGCGGCGGCTTCAACTCGTGTACCTGGGCAGCGGCGATGTGCTGACGTACGACCCGGTCCTGGCCGATCTGGAGCGCGTGGAGCGCAAGTTGCTCGCGCTCTGGGACGCGATCCGGCTGGCTACGGAGACGGGCGAGTGGCGGCCCCGGCCGACCAAGCTGTGCGGCTGGTGCGACCACCAGGCACACTGCCCGGAGTTCGGCGGTACTCCCCCGCCGTACCCGCTTCCGGTGACGCTGCCGGTGAGGGCGGCGGAGTCCGAGGACGAGGCGCAGGGCAGAATGGGGCCGGGCTAGAGAAGGAGACATACGTGGCCATCCGCGTCCTACTGGTCGACGACCAGCCGCTGCTGCGCACCGGCTTCCGGATGATCCTGGAGGCCGAGCAGGATCTCGCGGTCGTAGGCGAGGCCGGAGACGGCCTTCAGGCTCTCGACCAGGTGCGGGCGTTGCAGCCCGATGTGGTGCTGATGGACATCCGCATGCCGCGGATGGACGGGGTGGAGGCGACCCGGCAGATCACCGGACCGGGGCGGGACGGGCCCGCGAAGGTGCTGGTGCTGACCACCTTCGACCTCGACGAGTACGTGGTGGAGGCCCTGCGGGCCGGGGCGAGCGGGTTCCTGCTGAAGGACGCGCCCGCCAATGAACTGGTGCAGGCGATCCGGGTGGTGGCCGCGGGTGAGGCCCTGCTGGCGCCGAGCATCACACGCAGGCTGCTCGACAAGTACGCCACGCATCTGCCGTCCGGTGACGATCCGGTGCCGGACACGCTGCACACCCTGACGGACCGTGAGGTGGAGGTGCTGAAGCTGGTGGCGCGGGGGTTGTCGAACGCCGAGATCGCCGCCGACCTGTTCGTCAGCGAGACCACGGTGAAAACGCATGTGGGGCACGTGCTGACCAAGTTGGGGCTGCGGGACCGGGTGCAGGCCGCGGTGTACGCGTACGAGAGCGGTCTGGTGCGTCCCGGCGCGCAGTAGGGCGTCAGCAGTCGGCACAGGTACGGAGAACAAGGAGAAGGCGCCCCCTCGGGGGCGCCTTCTTCCGTGCGGCGTGCGGCGTGCGGCGGCGGCGTCGGCCCGCCACGGCCCGCGCCCGGCGGCGTGCGGCCGGTCGCGGGCGTGGCGTGGCGTCAGCTCTTGCTGAGTTCCCAGAAGCGGAACACCGTGGAGGCGTCCAGGCAGTTCTCCAGGCCGTAGACGTGCTCGCCGACGACCGCGTACTGCTTGGCCTGCCAGAGCGGCAGGACGGGCAGTCGCGCGGCGACGATGTTCTGGAGCTCCGCGTAGTCCGCGTCGGTTGCGGTGCGGTCGACCTGGGCGGCAGTGCGCGGGATGAGCGTGCCGGTGATGGCGGTGTCGGCGAAGTTGTTGCCGAGCACGTTGCCCTTGCCGAAGAAGGGCGAGGTGAAGTTGTCGGCGTCCGGGTAGTCGGGCACCCAGCCCTTCACGTAGACGCCGTACTTGCCGGCGGCGATGTCCTTCTCGTACTGGCCGTAGGCGACGGACTTCACGTCGGCGTCGAACAGGCCGCTCGCGTCGAGCTGGGCCGCGACGGCCCTCAGTTCCTGGTCGGTGGCAGGGCCGTAGCGGGTCGGGGTGGACCAGAGGGTGAGTTTCACCTTGCCGGTGATGCCCTCGTCGGCGAGCGCGGCGGCGGCAGCGGACCGGGAGGGGCGGGCGCCGTAGCGGTCGAAGAAGGCGGTGTTGTGGCCCGCGATCCCGGCCGGGACGATCGAGTAGAGCGGGTCGGCGGTGCCCTCGTAGACGTCCCTGATCAGGGCTTCGCGGTCGATCAGGTGGGCGATGGCCCGGCGCACGCCGAGCTTCCCGGCGACCGGGTCGTCCATGTTGAAGACGAGGTGCTGGACCTCGGCGCTGCTGCCCTCGACGACCTTGGCGCCGGTGTCGTCGGTGCTGCGCTGGATGTCGGCGACGTCGGCGGAGGTGAGGCCCCGGTAGGCGATGTCGATCTCGTTCGCGAGCAGGGCCTGCCTGAGGGCCTTCTGGTCGCCGCCGAAGAACTTGAGGGTGATGCCGGTGTTCTTGGCTGCGTCGGCGCTGCCCCGGTAGCTGTCGTTGACGGAGAAGACGGCCTCGTCGTCGCCGAAGGAGTCCAGCTTGTAGGGGCCGGAGCCGACGGCTCCGCCGTCCTCGCGCAGGTGGTCGGCGTCGTACTGCCGGTGGTCGACGATGGAGCCGGCACCCGAGGCGATCTTGCTCGGGAAGGTGGCGTCGGGGACCGCGAGCCTGAAGACGACGGTCTTGGCGTCGGGTGTCTCCACCTTGTCGAGCATGGGGAACATGAGGGCCGGGCCGGCGTCGTCGTCGATCTTCAGCATGCGGTCGAAGGAGAACTTGACGTCCTCGGAGGTGAGCGGGTCGCCGTTGCTGAACTTCAGGCCGTCCTTCAGGGTGCACGTGTAGACCTGGGTCCGCGTGTCGGTGAAGGAGCACTCCCGGGCCGCGTCCGGCCGGGGTTCCGTGCCGCCGGTGGGGAAGCTCAGCAGTGACTGGAAGACGTTGTTGAACAGCAGCCAGGAGCCCGGGTCGTAGCCGGAGGCGGGGTCGGTGGCGAGGACGTCGTCGGACATCCCGAGGACCAGGGAGGAGGCGTCGCCGCCGGATCCTCCGCTCTGGGTGCCGCAGCCGGTCAACAGGCCGAGGGCCAGTCCCGCCACGATCGGCAGGACCGGCCACTGGTTACGCAGATTCACTCAATGCCTTGTCGTTGTTCCGTGCACACCGGGCGCCGTCCCGGCCCCGGCAGGGGGTGTGTCAGTTGCTCACACCGCGGCCGAGCTCCCACAGCTGGAGGGTCGCGGAGGAGTTCAGCACGTAGGCCGTGCCGGTCACGTCGTTGTTGGCGGCGACGTACTGCTTGCCCTGCCACAGCGGCAGGATGGGAACGTCCTTGGCGACGATGTCCTGGATCTCGGTGAGGTTCTTGGCGGCGCTGAGGCGGTCGGCCTCGCGGCGGGAGGCCGGGATCAGGTTGTCGATGATGGTCTTGTTGGCGTACGGCGACTTGAGGAAGTTGTCCGCGTCGAGGAACGGGGCGACGAAGTTGTCCGCGTCGGGGAAGTCGGGGAACCAGCCCATGCCGTAGACGGCGTACTCGCCCTTGCGCTCGGCCGGGACGAACGTCTCCCAGGGAGACCCCTTGATGCTGACGTCGAACAGGCCGCTGTCGTTGAGCTGCTTCTTCAGCACCTCGAACTCCTGCTTGGTGGCCGGACCGTAGTGGTCGGTCGTGTAGTTCAGCGTCAGCTTCACCGGGGCGGTGATGTCCGCGTCGGCCAGCAGGGCCTTGGCCTTGGTGACGTTCGGGTCGCCATAGGTGTTGAAGAACGAGTTGGAGTGGCCGGTGATGGTGGCCGGGACCAGCGAGTACAGGGGCTCGGCCTGGGTGCCGTACACCTCGGAGACCAGCGCGCTGCGGTTGACGACCTGGGCCATCGCCTGGCGCACGGCCTTGGACTTGACCGACGGGTCGGTGGTGTCGAAGGCCAGGTAGCGGATCTCGAGGCCGTTCAGCTCGACGAGGCCGATGTCCCCGGTCGCGGAGGACTCGGAGAGCTTCTGGATCTGCTCCGGCGACATGGTGCGCGTCATCAGGTCGATGTCGCCCTTCTCGAGGGCGGTGTCCATGGCGTCGGCGTCCTCGTAGGAGACCATGTCGACCTGGCCGTTGTTCACCTCCAGGGTCCCCTTGTAGTTGGGGTTCTTGGTGAACACGGCCTTGGTCATCTCGTCGCCGTCGGTCTCGGCCTTGAGGGTGTACGGGCCGGAGCCGTCGACCTCGAAACCGTCGCGCAGCTTGTTCTTCTCGTAGTCGTCGGGGTTGACGATGCCGGCGACCGGAGTCGACAACTTGAAGGGGAAAGTGGCGTCGGCGGTCTTGAGGTGGAAGATGACTTCGTTGTCACCCTGCGTCTCGATGGTGTCGATCGTCGAGAGCAGGGCGAAGACGCCGGAGTCGGCCTTGATGGTGCGGGCGCGCTCGATGGAGAACTTGACGTCCTTGGCGGTGACGGCGTCGCCGTTGGCGAACTTCAGGCCGCTGCGCAGCTTGCAGGCGTAGCGCTCGTTGCCGGTGTCGGTGAATCCGCAGCTCTGGGCCGCCTCCGGGACGGGTTCGCCCTCGCCCTTGGGCTGGATCATCAGGGTCTGCACGGTCTGGCGCAGGATGTTCCAGGTGCCGACGTCGTAGGAGTACGCCGGGTCGAGCGGCGCCGGGGCGTCCTTGGTGGCGGTGAACCGGTCGGTGGTGCCCATGACGATGGCGTCCCCACTGCCGCTTCCGCCGTCGGACGCGCCGCAGGCGGCGAGTACGGGCGCGAGCAGACTCACCACGGCCGGCAGCACCAAAGTCTTGCGGTTCATGCTCGAGTTTCTCCAGAGCTGTCGAGTCCGTGTACCCGGCATGCAGGGGTGTCGCGGCGGATCACGGGGTAAGGGCGATGTTCTCGCGACGAGATTAGTCCGCACCAGCACTACGGCTCGCGTTCACCGGAGTTGAAGCCCCATCACGCTGCGAAACCGGCCGCGGACGCACTGAACAGCCGTCAGCGGAAGGATTCGTACAGTGACTCATCAATCGGGACACAAGGACGCGCCCGAAGCCGCCCCGCGACGACAGAATGCACACGGAGAGTCAACTGTCGAGGCCCGGACGGGTGGGGAACCTCACACGCCGTATCGGGGGCGTGTGGGGTTGAATTCGGCCGCCGCGGGGGCGTCGGCGAAGATCGGAATTCCCCCGCGCGCATACTCGGCGAATTCCTGGTTATCGGCGGTGCACGCTGGGTGAACGCCTATCGCTTTTCGGCCATCGGTGCTCACCGATGATCGCGGTACCGATCATCGGAGCGGCATCAGGTCCCGCAGGAATGCCAGGTCGACCTGTTCCAGCGAGGGGACGACGGTGCGTCGGCGGGACGGCGTGATCGGCGCCACGGAAGGCACCGCCACGACATGGCAGCCCGCCGCCTCGGCCGAGGCGACCCCGGTCGCGGTGTCCTCGATGACGGCGCATCTCACCGGGTCCACGCCGAGTCCGGCGGCCGCGAAGAGGTAGGGGTCGGGGTAGGGCTTCGTCCGCGCGACCTCGTCGCCCGCCACGCTCAGGCGGAAGTTCTCGGCACCCAGCGAGGCGAGGACGCGGTCGATGATGCGCCGGTGGGAGGCGGAGACGAGGGCGGTGGGGACCTCGTGCTCGGCCAGCTCGGCGAGCAGCCGGGCGGCTCCGGGCATCAGGGGCAGGGCCCGGGCGATGCGGTCCTCGAACCCCTGGTTGAGCAGGACGGCGAGGTCGGCGAGGGCGATGTCGGCCCCGGTCGCCTCGATCAGGAACCCGACGCTGCGGGTCATCGGTCCGCCGACCACGACGTGACGCCACGAGTCGTCGAGGGTGTGGCCCAGGCCGGCGAAGATCTCGACCTCGACGTCCCACCAGAAACCCTCGGTGTCCACCAGGGTGCCGTCCATGTCGAGCAGCACGGCCTCCAGGGCGGAGCCTTCGGCCGTGCGGGTGAGTGGCGCGGGAACCGTGCTGGTCATCCACGTACCTCCTTGAGGGACGAGCAGGCCGGTTCCCGCTGCGGGGAACCGGCCTTCAGTGGACCGACCAGTGTACGACTTATCCGATCAGCATGCTCAGTGGCGCACGTGCGTCACCGTGCGTTGAAGTACTTCGCCTCGGGATGGTGGATCACGATGGCGTCCGTGGACTGCTCGGGGTGGAGCTGGAACTCCTCCGAGAGGTGGACCCCGATCCGCTCGGGCCGGAGCAGCTCGGCGATCTTCGCGCGGTCCTCCAGGTCGGGGCAGGCGCCGTAGCCCAGGGAGAAGCGGGCGCCGCGGTACTTGAGGGCGAACATGTCCTCGACGTCGGCCGGGTCCTCGCCGGCGAAGCCGAGTTCGGCGCGCACCCGCGCGTGCCAGTACTCGGCGAGGGCTTCGGCCAGCTGTACCGACAGGCCGTGCAGCTCTAGGTAGTCGCGGTAGGAGTTCGCCTCGAAGAGCCGGGCGGTCTCCTCCCCGATGCGGGAGCCGACGGTGACGACCTGGAAGCCGACGACGTCCGTCTCCCCCGACTCCTCGGGGCGGAAGAAGTCGGCCAGGCAGAGACGGCGGCCGCGGCGCTGGCGGGGGAAGGTGAAGCGGGTGCGTTCGTTGCCCTGCTCGTCCAGGACGATCAGGTCGTCGTCCTTGGACACGCAGGGGAAGTAGCCGTAGACGACGGCCGCTTCCAGGAGGTTGTCGGTCTGGAGTTTGTCGAGCAGGCCGCGCAGCCGCGGGCGGCCCTCGGTCTCGACGAGTTCCTCGTAGCTCGGCCCGTCGCCGGCGCGGGTCTGCTTCAGGCCCCACTGGCCCTTGAAGAGGGCGCCCTCGTCCAGCCAGGCCGCGTACTCCTTGAGCTGGATGCCCTTGATGACCCGGGTGCCCTCGAACGGCGGCCGGGGGACGGGGTTGTCGGTGGCCACGTCGGACCGGACGTGGCCCTCCTGCGGGCGTTCCTCGGCTTCGACGACGGTGGCGCTCGGGCGGACCCGGCGCTGCTTCAGCTCGGGCAGCTTCGCGCCGGGCAGGCCCCGCTTGACGCCGATCAGGGCGTCCATCAGACGCAGGCCCTCGAAGGCGTCGCGGGCGTAGCGGACCTCGCCCTGGTAGATCTCGTGCAGGTCCTGCTCGACGTAGGCCCTGGTCAGGGCGGCGCCGCCGAGGATGACCGGGTAGTCGGCGGCCATCTTGCGCTGGTTCAGTTCCTCCAGGTTCTCCTTCATGATCACCGTGGACTTGACCAGCAGGCCCGACATGCCGATGACGTCGGCCCGGTGCTCCTGGGCGGCCTCCAGGATCGCGGAGACCGGCTGTTTGATGCCGAGGTTGACGACGTTGTAGCCGTTGTTGGACAGGATGATGTCGACGAGGTTCTTGCCGATGTCGTGGACGTCGCCGCGCACGGTGGCCAGGACGATGGTGCCCTTGCCCTCGGCGTCCGACTTCTCCATGTGCGGCTCGAGATAGGCGACCGCGGTCTTCATGACCTCGGCGGACTGGAGCACGAACGGCAGCTGCATCTGGCCGGAGCCGAACAGCTCGCCGACCACCTTCATGCCGTCCAGGAGGGTCTCGTTGACGATGTCCAGGGCGGGGCGGGACCGGAGCGCCTCGGCGAGGTCGGCGTCCAGGCCGTTCTTCTCGCCGTCGATGATCCGGCGCTTGAGGCGCTCGTCCAGCGGCAGCGCGGCCAGCTCCTCGGCCTTGCCGGCCTTGAGGGACTTGGTGGTGGCGCCCTCGAACAGCGCCATCAGCTTCTGGAGGGGGTCGTAGCCCTCGCGCCGGCGGTCGTAGATCAGGTCGAGGGCTGTGGTCACCTCCTCCTCGCTGAAGCGGGCGATGGGGAGGATCTTCGACGCGTGGACGATCGCCGAGTCCAGGCCCGCCTTCACGCACTCGTCGAGGAAGACGGAGTTGAGCAGGATGCGGGCGGCCGGGTTGAGGCCGAAGGAGATGTTCGACAGGCCGAGGGTGGTCTGCACGTCGGGCCGGCGGCGCTTGAGCTCGCGGATCGCCCCGATGGTGGCGACGCCGTCGCCCCGGGACTCCTCCTGGCCGGTGCAGATGGTGAAGGTCAGGGTGTCGATGAGGATGTCCGACTCCTGGATGCCCCAGTTCGTCGTCAGGTCCTCGATGAGGCGCTCGGCGATGGCGACCTTCGTCTCGACGGTACGGGCCTGGCCCTCCTCGTCGATGGTCAGCGCGATCAGCGCGGCACCGTGCTCCCTGGCCAGCGCGGTGACCTTGGCGAAGCGGGACTCGGGTCCGTCGCCGTCCTCGTAGTTCACGGAGTTGATGACCGCGCGCCCGCCGAGCCGTTCCAGGCCCGCCTGAATGACCGGGACCTCGGTGGAGTCCAGGACGATCGGCAGGGTGGAGGCGGTGGCGAAGCGGCCGGCCAGCTCGTCCATGTCGGCGACGCCGTCGCGGCCGACGTAGTCGACGCACAGGTCGAGCATGTGCGCGCCCTCGCGGATCTGGTCGCGGGCCATCTCGACGCAGTCGTCCCAGCGGCCCTCCAGCATGGCCTCGCGGAACTTCTTCGAGCCGTTGGCGTTGGTGCGCTCACCGATGGCCATGTACGCGGTGTCCTGGCGGAACGACACGGTCTGGTAGAGCGAGGCGGCGCCCGGCTCGGGCCGGGGGCTGCGCTCGGCGGGCGAGGCTCCGCGGACCCGCTCCACGAGCTGCCTCAGGTGCTCGGGCGTCGTACCGCAGCAGCCGCCGACGAGGTTCAGCCCGTAGTCGGTCACGAAGGTGTCCTGGGCGTCGGCCAGGCCCTCGGCGTCGAGCGGGAAGTGCGCGCCGTCCTTGGTGAGGATCGGCAGACCGGCGTTCGGCATGCACAGCAGCGGGGTGCGGGAGTGGCGGGCCAGATAGCGCAGGTGCTCGCTCATCTCGGCCGGGCCCGTCGAGCAGTTCAGGCCGATCATGTCGATGCCGAGCGGTTCGAGGGCGGTGAGGGCCGCGCCGATCTCCGAGCCGAGCAGCATGGTGCCGGTCGTCTCGAACGCCATCGACACCAGCAGCGGCACGTGGACGCCGGTCGCCTCCATCGCGCGCTTGGCGCCCAGGACCGACGACTTCGTCTGGAGGAGGTCCTGGGTGGTCTCCACGATCAGGGCGTCCGCACCGCCGGCGAGGAGGCCCTCCGCGTTGGCCTGGAAGCCGTCGCGCAGGGTGCCGTAGGCGATGTGGCCGAGGGTGGGCAGCTTGGTGCCGGGGCCGATCGAGCCCAGTACCCAGCGGGTGCGTCCGTCGCGTCCGGCGAAGGCGTCGGCGGTCTCACGGGCGATGCGGGCGCCGGCCTCGGACAGCTCGTACACCCGCTCGGGGATGTCGTACTCGGACATGGCCGAGTGGTTTGCGCCGAACGTGTTGGTCTCGACGCAGTCCACGCCCGCGTCGAAGTACTCCTCGTGCACGGAGCGGACGATGTCCGGACGGGTGATGTTGAGGATCTCGTTGCAGCCCTCGAGGTTCTCGAAGTCCTCGAGGGTGGGCTCCTGGGCCTGGAGCATGGTGCCCATGGCTCCGTCGGCCACCACCACACGGGTGGCCAGGGCCTCTCGGAGCGCGGACACACGGGTCCGGCTGTCGGCGGAAGGGGTCGGCGGCACAGAGGCCATGAAAGGGCTCCCTCAGGTGCGACGGCTGTCGGCTTTGCGTCGCCCCCGGAATGCGGGCAGGAAGGCTTCCCGGGGAGAGCGCACGTCGTCAGGGTAGCCGGGACGGAGGCCTTATGGTCGGGGGCGTCCACGGGACGGACGGGTGTGGCGGTCGCGCACCAGCGGATCACGAGCGGGGCTGGAGCGGCGCTCGACCGGCGCACGGCCGTGCGACGTCCGTGTCACCGGGGGAAGGCGAGTGGCGTAACACGGATCGGCCGAACGTTAGCGGGAGGTCGGCATGGACCGGTAGTGTTCGACATTGCCGAACGACGGCGGCGGATGCCGCGCGTGGACGGCCGAAGGGGACGGAGGCAGGACGGCGATGGCACGGAACATCCAGTCGGTCGAACGCGCGGCCGCGATGCTGCGGCTGCTCGCGGGTGGCGAACGGCGACTGGGCCTGTCGGACATCGCCTCGTCCACGGGCCTGGCCAAGGGCACCGCCCACGGCATCCTGCGCACCCTCCAGCAGGAGGGCTTCGTCGAGCAGGACGACGCGTCGGGGCGGTACCAGCTGGGCGCGGAGCTGCTGCGCCTCGGCACCACCTACCTGGACGTGCACGAGCTGCGCGCGCGTGCCCTGGTGTGGACGGACGACCTGGCCAGGTCCAGCGGCGAGAGCGTCCACCTGGGGGTGCTGCACCAGCAGGGCGTGCTGATCGTGCACCACGTCTTCCGGCCCGACGACAGCCGGCAGGTGCTGGAGATCGGGGCCATGCAGCCGCTGCACTCCACGGCCCTGGGCAAGGTGCTGTCGGCCTACGATCCGGTCGCCCACAGCGAGGTCCTGGAGGCCGAGCGCAAGCCGTTCACGGACCGCACGGTGTGCGAGCCGGACGCCTTCGAGCGCATGCTCGACCTCACGCGCGCGCGGGGCTGGGCGGCGGACGTCGAGGAGACCTGGGAGGGCGTCGCCTCGATCGCGGCGCCCATCCACGACCGTCGGCGCATGCCCGTGGGCGCGGTCGGCATCACCGGCGCCGTGGAACGGCTGGGCAGGGACGGTGAGGTGCGCCCCGAACTGATCGCCGCGGTGCGCGACTGCGCCCGCGCGGTGTCGCGGGACCTGGGCGCCGGGCGCTTCTGAGCGGCCCACCGCTCCCGAGAGATATATGGCCGAGGCCGGAGACGTCGTACGACGTCTCCGGCCTCGGCCATATGCCGTAACAGGCGCTACCAGTCCGAAACGGACACGCGGCGTGAGCGGGTGTGCACCGGCGCGAAGATCGACAACACACCGCGATCAATAACGATCGCGCTTTCGAGAACAACACTCTTGACGCACACGTAACCCCGGAGCAAGACTCCCGTCCATCGGTCGACATTGTCGAACACCTGACGGCAATACGCGCTAGAGTGTGACAACGTCAAAGGCCGGCATCGCTCTCACCCCCGAGGGCGCTCGAACCCCCGGTGGGACCCGGGGTTCGGCTTCCCTGGACGAAGGACAAAGGAGTCGCGGGTGTCCAGCTCCGACATCTTCATCGGCGAGACCATCGGTACCGCCATACTCATCCTGCTCGGCGGTGGCGTCTGCGCCGCCGTCACGCTGAAGGCCTCCAAGGCCCGCAACGCCGGCTGGCTCGCCATCACCTTCGGGTGGGGTTTCGCCGTTCTGACGGCTGTCTACACCTCGGCGCCGCTCTCGGGCGCCCACCTCAACCCGGCGGTCACCCTCGCACTCGCGATCAAGGACGACGACTGGAGCAACGTTCCGGTCTACTGGGCCGGGCAGCTGCTCGGCGCCGCCATCGGCGCCGCCCTGGTCTGGGTCGCCTACTACGGTCAGTTCCACGCGCACCTCACCGACAAGGAGATCGTCGGCGACCCGGCCGCGGAGCCCGCGGCCGCCAAGTCCGTCGAGGCGCGGGAGAAGGGCGCAGGACCGGTCCTGGGCGTCTTCTCCACCGGTCCCGAGATCCGGGTCGTCTGGCAGAACCTCGCCACGGAGATCATCGGCACCATCGTGCTGGTCCTCGCCGTCCTCACCCAGGGCCTGAACGACAAGGGCAACGGCCTCGGCACCCTGGGCGCGCTGATCACCGCGCTCGTGGTGGTCTCGATCGGTCTGTCCCTCGGCGGCCCGACCGGCTACGCGATCAACCCGGCCCGCGACCTCGGCCCGCGCATCGTGCACGCACTCCTGCCCCTGCCCAACAAGGGCGGCTCCGACTGGAGCTACGCCTGGATACCGGTGGTCGGCCCGCTGGTCGGCGGCGCGATCGCCGCGGGCATCTACAACGTCGCTTTTGCTTGAGAGCACCAGCCGCACCGCGTAGTAAAAGCACCGTACGCACGGCCCTCATCCACGGAAACCCCAGGAGCACACCGTGACCGACGCGCACACCGCCGGCCCCTTCATCGCCGCCATCGACCAGGGCACCACCTCCTCGCGCTGCATCGTCTTCGACCGGGACGGCCGTATCGTCTCCGTCGACCAGAAGGAGCACGAGCAGATCTTCCCCAAGCCGGGCTGGGTCGAGCACGACGCCGACGAGATCTGGACCAACGTCCAGGAAGTCGTCGCCGGAGCCATCGAGAAGGCCGGCATCACCCGTGACGACATCAAGGCCATCGGCATCACCAACCAGCGTGAGACCACGCTGCTGTGGGACAAGAACACCGGCCGGCCCGTCCACAACGCCATCGTCTGGCAGGACACCCGCACCGACGCGCTCTGCCGGGAACTCGGCCGCAACGTCGGCCAGGACCGCTTCCGCCGCGAGACGGGCCTTCCCCTGGCCTCGTACTTCGCCGGTCCGAAGGCGCGCTGGCTGCTCGACAACGTCGAGGGCCTGCGCGAGCGCGCCGAGGCGGGCGACATCCTCTTCGGCACCATGGACAGCTGGGTCATCTGGAACCTGACCGGCGGTGTCGACGGCGGCAAGCACTACACCGACGTCACCAACGCCTCCCGCACCATGCTGATGAACCTCCACACGCTGGAGTGGGACGAGAAGATCGCCGAGTCCATCGGCGTCCCGATGGCGATGCTCCCCGAGATCCGCTCCTCCGCGGAGATCTACGGCGAGGTCACCGGCGGACGGCTCGGAGACCTGCTCGGCGGCATCCCGGTCGCCTCCGCGCTCGGCGACCAGCAGGCAGCCCTGTTCGGCCAGACCTGCTTCGCGGAAGGCGAGGCCAAGTCGACGTACGGCACCGGCACCTTCATGCTGCTGAACACCGGCGAGAAGATCATCAACTCGTACTCCGGCCTGCTGACCACCGTCGGCTACCGCATCGGTGACCAGAAGCCGGTCTACGCCCTCGAGGGCTCCATCGCCGTCACCGGTTCGCTGGTGCAGTGGATGCGCGACCAGATGGGCCTCATCTCCACGGCCGCCGAGATCGAGACGCTCGCGCTCTCGGTCGAGGACAACGGCGGCGCCTACTTCGTTCCGGCCTTCTCCGGCCTGTTCGCCCCGTACTGGCGCTCCGACGCCCGCGGTGTGATCGCCGGCCTCACCCGGTACGTCACCAAGGCGCACCTCGCGCGCGCCGTCCTGGAGGCCACGGCCTGGCAGACCCGTGAGATCACCGACGCCATGACGAAGGACTCCGGCGTCGAGCTCGCGGCCCTCAAGGTCGACGGCGGCATGACCTCCAACAACCTGCTGATGCAGACCCTCTCGGACTTCCTGGACGCCCCCGTGGTGCGCCCGATGGTCGCCGAGACCACCTGCCTCGGCGCCGCCTACGCCGCCGGCCTCGCCGTCGGCTTCTGGACGAGCACCGACGACCTGCGCGCCAACTGGCGCAGGGCCGCCGAGTGGACCCCCCGCATGGACGCGGACACCCGCGACCGTGAGTACAAGAGCTGGCTCAAGGCCGTCGAGCGGACCATGGGCTGGCTCGAGGACGAGGAGTAAGACCCGAAATGACCAGTCAGTCCACCCTGCAGTCCGTGCCTGCCCTGGGGACGCGCCCGGCGTCCGGCTCCAACCCGAGCCGCGCCGAGACCCGGGAGCAGCTCTCCAAGGCGTCGTACGACCTTCTCGTGATCGGCGGCGGCATCCTGGGCATCTCCACCGCCTGGCACGCCGCGCAGTCCGGCCTCAGGGTGGCTCTGGTCGACGCCGGCGACTTCGCCGGCGCCACCTCCTCCGCCTCCTCCAAGCTTCTCCACGGCGGTCTGCGCTACCTCCAGACCGGCGCGGTGAAGCTGGTGGCGGAGAACCACTTCGAGCGCCGTGCGGTCTCCCGTCAGGTGGCTCCCCACCTGGCGAACCCGCTCACGTTCTACCTCCCCGTGTACAAGGGCGGGCCGCACGGCGCGGCGAAGCTCGGGGCGGGCGTCTTCGCCTACTCCGCGCTGTCGGCGTTCGGCGACGGCGTCGGTCACCTCCTGTCCCCGGCCAAGGCCGCGCAGGACGTGCCCGAGCTGCGCACCGACAACCTCAAGGCCGTGGCCGTGTACGGCGACGACCAGATGAACGACGCGCGCATGGCGCTGATGACGGTCCGCGCGGCCGTCGAGGCGGGCGCCGTCGTCCTCAACCACGCCGAGGTCTCCGGTCTGCGCTTCACCAAGGGCCGGGTCACCGGCGCCGAGCTGCGCGACCGGCTCTCCGGCGACGAGTTCGGCGTCGACGCCCGGCTGGTGCTCAACGCCACCGGCCCGTGGGTCGACCACCTGCGCAGGATGGAGGACCCGAACGCGGCTCCGTCCATCCGCCTCTCCAAGGGCGCGCACCTGGTCCTGAAGCGCACCGCCCCCTGGCGGGCCGCGCTCGCGACCCCCATCGACAAGTACCGCATCACCTTCGCCCTCCCCTGGGAGGACATGCTGCTGCTCGGCACGACCGACGAGGAGTACGAGGGGGACCCGGCGGACGTCTCGGTCACCGAGAAGGACACCGCCCAGATACTCGACGAGGCCGCGTTCTCCATCCGTGACCAGCAGCTCGACCGTGACCTGATCACCTACGCCTTCGCGGGCCTGCGCGTGCTGCCGGGCGGGCCCGGCAGCACGGCGAAGGCCAAGCGCGAGACGGTGGTGACCGAGGGCAGGGGCGGCATGCTGTCCGTCGCCGGCGGCAAGTGGACGACCTTCCGGCACATCGGCCGTACGGTCATGCAGAAGCTGGAGGCGCTGCCGGGCCACCCGCTGGGCGACGACTTCGAGCCGATCTCCTCGCTGCCGAAGAAGCTGCCGTTGCCCGGCGTCGCCAACCCGCGCGCGGTCGCGCACCGGCTGCTCGTCGACAACCCGGCGCCCGGCCCGCGCATGGCGGCCGACACCGCCAGGCACCTGGCCACCCACTACGGCTCGCTCGCGTTCGACATCGCGCGGCTGGCCAACGACAACCCCGAGCTGCGCGAGCGCGTCCACCCGGACGCCCCCGAGATCTGGGCGCAGGTCGTGTACGCCCGCGACAACGAGTGGGCGCAGACGGCGGACGACGTGCTGCGCCGCCGTACGACGCTGACGATCCGCGGTCTCGCCACGGACGAGGTCCGCGGCAAGGTGCAGGACCTGCTCGACAAGAAGTAGGTCCGCGGCAGGCACCCCGTGGCGCCGGCCCGTTCCCCTGACCGGGGCCGGCGTCAGGGGCCGGCCCCTCCGTACCGGGGCCGGAACCGGGAAGGGGCGGCTCCACCCCTATGGAGCCGCCCCTTCCGCATGCCCGGCCGCCTTCGTGGTCCCGTTGTCAGTGCCGGGTGCTTCCATGGGGACATGGACATCGATCGGGCGGATCCCGCCGAACTGGCGGCCCTGCGGGCGGCCTTCGCCGTGGACGACGGCGGGGAGTCGGCGCTCGGCTGGGCGGCGGTGCGCGCCTTCGAGGCGGAACACGGGGTGGTGCTGCCGGAGCCCTACCGCACGTTCGTGGCCGAGATCTCCGACGGATCGTTCCAGGGGCCGCCGGAGTACGGTCTCGTAGGGCTGGCCGAGCTGCCCTCGGACTGGGGCGGGGACGGCACGGCCCGCGACCTGTCCAAGCCGTTCCCGCTCACGGAGCAGTGGCTGTGGGAGGAGGACGACGGGCCGTACGAGGACCCCGAAGCGGCCATGGAGCGGGTGCTCGACCACGGTTCCGTCGTGCTGGGAACGGACGGCTGCGCGATGAACTGGCACCTCGTCGTCACCGGCCCCCAGCGGGGGCGGATCTGGCTGGTGACCGACGTGGGGGCCATGCCGTTCGGCGCGGAGTCCGGGCACGCGGCCTCCGCGCCCGGCTTCGCGGACTGGGTCGCTCACTGGGCGGCCGGCAAGGAGTGGTTCGACACGGCCTGAGGCCGGTCAGCCGAGCGACTCCACGACCGCCCGGACCGCCTCGACGTCCGTCAGCTCCTCGCGGCGGACGATCGGTTCGCGGCCCAGAAGCAGTGCGCGCCGGGACGCGGGCACCGGGTCCGGCAGGGTCGTCAGGTCGGTCAGGTGCGCGAAACCGATGATGCGGCGGACGATCTCGCCCGCCGGCGTAACCGACGGAGTCGGTCCACACGCGGCGCAGGAAGCGGTCCGGACAGGCATCGTCGAAGACGTGTCGACCCGGGTCGGCCACAGTCTGCGGAACTCGGCCTCGAACGCCTCCCAGGACAGACGGAGCTGGTCGGCGTGGTCGGACAGGGCGCCGAGGGCACGGGCCCGCTCCTCCGCGACCAGCGCGTTGGCCCAGTACAGGCCGAGGTCGTGGCCGACGGTCCGACGAAGGAGAACTCGGGGTCGAAGACCCCGTACGACAAAGGCGCCTTGGCGGGTGCCGACCATGACGCTGCCGGTGTGCAGACCGCCGCGCAGGAGGGCCTGGGCGCCGGTCATGAAGGTGTGGCGGAGGTCGACTCAGCTCCCGCCAGGGACGTCACGCTGTTCACGGGGAACATGACGGCGGGCCGTGATTGGATCGCTGTCGTGGCCGTCATGCCGGGCCGCGCCCTTGGGCGTCCTGCTCGGCCGCGCTGCCGTCCACGGGCTCGCCGAGGCGGCCGGGTTCCGCCTCCAGGGTCTCGGTCTGCCGCAGCGGGCGTGACGGTGCCGCGTCCTGCGCCGTCACGCCCGGCGCCCCTGCCCCACGACGGCCCGCCACCGTCGCCGCCCCCGTACCACCGGAGCCGCCCCATGACGCACGACCTCATGCCCGTCACCCGCATCCCGCGCGCCGGTCTCCCGGCGCACGCCGTGGTCGTCGGCGATCCGGCCCGCGCCGCGGTCGTCGCCGCGCTGCTGGACGGCGCCGAGGAGATCTCGTACCACCGCGAGTACCGGGTGTTCGGCGGGAGCTGGAAGGGCGTGCCGGTCGTCGTCGCCTCGCACGGTGTGGGCGCGCCGGGCGCGATTCTGCTGTTCCAGGAGCTGGCGGACGCCGGCGTGCGCACCTTTCTGCGGTTCGGCACGGCGGGCGCGATGAAGCCGGGTATCGGGGACGGCGACCTGGTCATCGCGGAGGCGGCCGTCCGCGACGACGGCGTCACCCAGCAGTTGCTGCCCCCGGAGTACCCGGCGGTGTCCGCGCCCGAGGCGGTGCTCGCCCTCCAGCGCGCGGCCCGCGAGGCCGGCGCCCCGCACCACCGGGGCATCGTGTGGACCCGGGCGGCCTTCCAGCCGGGCCTGCTCCCGTTGTTCTCCTACGCCGGCGCCGGTCTCGCCGCCATCGAGATGGAACTGTCCGCGCTGCTGGTCACGGCCTCGTTGCGGGGCCTGGTCGCGGGTGGTGTGGTGGTGATCGACGGGGCGAACGCCGACGAACTGGTCGACGAGCAGGCGACCGGCGGCTACGACCCGCACCGCGAGGTCGTCGCGGCGGGCGTCGAACGGGGCGCGGTGGTCTCCCTGGAGGCGCTGCGGCTGCTCGCCGAGGCGGAAGGGGAGCAGGCGTGAGCATCGACCTGCTGGTGCACGGCGGCGACGTCCTGACGGTGGACGACGCCGGAACCGTCGTGCGGGACGGGGCGGTCGCGGTCCACGACGGCGTGATCCTCGCCGTCGGCCCGGCCCGTGAGCTGCGCGAGCGCCACACCGCCGCCGAGGAGATCGACGCCGCGGGCTGTCTCGTCCTCCCGGGCCTGATCAACGCGCACACCCATCTGGCGATGACCCTGCTGCGCGGCCGCGCCGACGACGTCACCCTCCAGGGCTTCCTGGAGCGGGTCCTGAAGTGGGAGGCGGAGCTGCTGACGCCGGAGAACGTGGCGGCGGCGGTACGGCTGGCGGTCGCGGAGAGTCTGCGGGCCGGGGTGACCTCGGCGCTGGACATGTACTGGTTCCACGAGGCGGCCGAGCGGGCGGCCCGGGAGGCGGGCTGGCGGCTGCACACCGGGCCCACCTTCATGGACGTGCCCGGGCTGCCGGACGGCATGGCGTACGAGGGACGGCTCGGGTGGGCGCGGCGGGACCTCGAGGCACGCGGCGCGGCCCGGCCCGGACACCGGCCGGTCGTCTTCGCACACTCGGCGTACACCCTCTCCCCCGCGCAGCTGACCGAGGTGTTCGCGCTGGCCCGGGAGTTCGGGGCGCTGGTGCACATACACGCGGCGGAGAACGCCACCGAGGTCGCGACCGTGGAGGAGCGGCACGGGAAACGGCCGGTGGAGCTGCTGGACTCCCTCGGACTGCTCGGCCCCGACGTGCTGCTCGCCCACGCCGTCGACCTCACCGGACCGGAGATCGCGGCGCTGGCCCGCACGGGTACGGCCGTCGCCCACTGTCCGGTGTCGAACCTGAAGCTGGGCTGCGGGATCGCGCCCGTGCCGCGGCTGCTGAGCGCGGGCGTGACGGTGGGGCTGGGCACGGACGGCGCCGTCAGCTCCAACTCGCTGGACGTGCTGGGCGCGGTGCGGCAGGCGGCCCTGGTGCACAAGGCGGGCGGCGACCCGACGGCGGTCGGCGCCGAGCAGGCCGTGCGGATGGCGACGATCGAGGGCGCGCGGGCGCTCGGGCTCGGGGATCAGCTCGGTTCGCTGGAGGCGGGCAAGCGGGCCGACCTGATCGTCCTCGACCTGGACGCACCTCATCTGCGGCCGCGCCACGATCCCTGGTCGACGCTGGCGTACGCGGCGCACTCCCCGGACGTGCGCGACACCGTCGTCGACGGGCGGGTGCTGATGCGCGATCGTGGGCTCACCAGGCTCGACGAGCGGGCGGTGATCGCAGATCTGGAGGCAGTCCTGTGATCTGGCCGCATAATGTCACCAAGACATCCGATGTCTGGATCCGAGGCCGAATCGGCGGCGGATACCGATGCCGGGGCGAGTGATGAACCACAGGGAGGACGGTCATGGCAGTCACCGACGAGGCGATCGAAAAGATCAAGGGCATGATCGTCTCGGGTGCGCTGCGCCCCGGGGACCGGCTGCCCAAGGAGAGTGAACTGGCCGCCGAGCTGGGCCTGTCCCGCAACTCCCTGCGGGAGGCGGTGCGCGCCCTGTCGCTGATCCGGATCCTGGACGTGCGGCAGGGCGACGGCACCTACGTCACCAGTCTCGACCCTCAACTGCTCCTGGAGGCGCTGAGTTTCGTCGTCGACTTCCACCGCGACGACACGGTCCTGGAGTTCCTCGCGGTGCGCCGCATCCTGGAGCCGGCCGCCACCGCGATGGCCGCCCTGCGGATCAGCGAACAGCAGCTGGACGCGCTCGACGCCCAGTTGGACAAGCTCGGGGCCGAGCCTTCGGTGGAGGAACTGGTCGCGGGCGACCTGGAGTTCCACCGCGGCATCGTGCAGAGCGCCGGCAACTCGGTGCTGTGCTCGCTGCTCGACGGGCTGTCCGGGCCCACCACCCGGGCCCGGATCTGGCGCGGTCTGACGCAGGAGGACGCCGTCGCCGGCACGCTGCGCGAGCACCGGGCGATCCTGGCGGCCCTGCGCGACCGGGACGCCGAGGCGGCGCGGTCCTGGGCGACGGTGCACATCGCGAGCGTGGAGCAGTGGCTGCGCTCGACGCTGTGAGCGCGCGCCGCTCGTGGCCGCCGGCAGCCCGCGCGTGCCCCCCGCGCGGTGGAGCCGCCCGGTGGGACATCCCTGTGCGGCGACTGTGAGCGGGCGCCGTGAGTCGGGTCCGGCGAGGGGTGTCCGGGGGCGGCGAACGGGGCAGTGATCCGTTCACTCCCCCGTGCAAGGGGGCTGCGAGCGCTCCCGCGGAACGCCGTAAGGTTGGGTGGTCAAGCGAGGGCACGTCGGAAGGAGGCGCTGGGTGATCGAGCTCGAGGGGGTTCCCGAGCTGATCGACCCGGTCATGGTGGCCGCGTTCGAGGGCTGGAACGATGCCGGCGACGCCGCCTCCACCGCGGTCGGGCACCTGGAGCGGGAGTGGAAGGGCGAGGTGTTCGCGGCGCTGGACGCCGAGGACTACTACGACTTCCAGGTGAACCGCCCCACGGTGTGGATGGACGCAGGCGTGCGGAAGATCACGTGGCCGACGACAAGGTTGTCGGTCGTCCGGGTGGGCGGCGACAAGCCGCGCGACCTGGTGCTCGTGCGCGGCATCGAACCCTCCATGCGCTGGCGCTCGTTCTGCAACGAGCTGCTGGGCTTCGCGCACGAGTTGGGCGTGGAACTGGTCGTCATCCTGGGCGCCCTGCTCGGTGACACCCCGCACACCCGCCCGGTGCCGATCAGCGGAACCACGTCCGACGCGGACCTGGCCCAGCGGATGGACCTGGAGGAGACCAAGTACGAGGGCCCCACGGGCATCGTCGGCGTTCTCCAGGAAGCGTGCACGCACGCGGGGGTGCCCGCGGTGAGCCTCTGGGCGGCCGTGCCGCACTACGTCTCGCAGCCGCCGAACCCCAAGGCGACGCTGGCCCTCCTGAACCGCCTGGAGGACCTGATCGACGTACGCATCCCCCTGGGCGAGCTGCCTGAGGACGCGCGCGCGTGGCAGGTGGGTGTGGACCAGCTGGCCGCCGAGGACACCGAGGTCGCCGAGTACGTGCAGACGCTGGAGGAGGCACGGGACACCGCGGAGCTGCCGGAGGCGTCGGGCGAGGCGATCGCCCGCGAGTTCGAGCGCTACCTCCGGCGCCGGGACGGCGGGGGCCCGCCGGACCCCGGGGAGCGGACCCGGCCCCCGAAGCCGCCGAAGCCGAGCGGTGACACTTCCGACGACAGTGATTCGTCGGAGGAATAGAACCGGGGAGCGGGACAGAGAACCGGACAGGGGCGGTGCGCCGAAGCGGACCGCCCCTGGTCATACCCGGTGCACGGGCGCCTACGGCTACAGGGCCACGCCCAACAGGGCGTCCACGGCCCGCGACACGACACCGGGAGCACCGATGTCCGTGCCGCCCCGCTCCTGCTGGAGCGCCGCCCAGCGGTCGACGGCCGCGAGTGCGGCCGGGGCGTCGAGGTCGTTCCCGAGGGCCTCGCGGATCTCTTCGACGAGCGCCTCGGCAGGCGGCCCGTCGGGCCGGGAGACGGCGGCGCGCCAGCGCCCGAGCCGGGCCTCGGCGTCCGCGAGGACCTGGTCGGTCCACTCCCAGTCGGCCCGGTAGTGGTGAGCGAGGAGGGTGAGCCGGATGGCGGCGGGGTCGACGCCGTCCTGGCGCAGCTTCGAGACGAAGACGAGGTTGCCCCTGGACTTGGACATCTTCTCGCCGTGCAGGGCGACCATGCCGGCGTGGACGTACGCCTGCGCCATGGGGAACTCGCCGGTCAGCACCTGCGCGTGCGAGGCGCCCATCTCGTGGTGCGGGAAGGCGAGGTCGGAGCCGCCGCCCTGTACGTCGAAGCCCATCCCCAGATGGTCCAGGGCGATGGCCACGCACTCGATGTGCCAGCCGGGCCGGCCGCGGCCGAGCGAGCCGCCGTCCCAGCTGGGCTCGCCCTCGCGGGCCGCCATCCAGAGCATGGGGTCGAGCGGGTTCTTCTTGCCCGAGCGGTCGGGGTCGCCGCCGCGCTCGGCGGAGAGCAGCCGCATGGCGGCCGCGTCCAGGCCGGAGACCCGGCCGAAGTCCGGGTCGGACTCGACGGAGAAGTAGATGTCGCCCTCGAGCTCGTAGGCGGCGCCGGCGTCCCGCAGCCGCTCGACGAGCGGAACGATGCCGGGTATCGCCTCGACGGCGCCTATGTAGTGCCGCGGCGGCAGCATCCGCAGGGCGGTCATGTCCTCGCGGAAGAGCGCCGTCTCCTTCTCGGCGAGGGCGACCCAGTCGACGCCGTCGCGTTCGGCCCGCTCCAGGAGCGGGTCGTCGACGTCGGTCACGTTCTGGACGTAGTGAACCTGCCGCTTGGTGTCGAGCCACACGCGCTGGACGAGGTCGAACGCGTTGTAGGTCGCCGCGTGACCCATGTGGGTCGCGTCGTACGGCGTGATGCCGCAGACGTAGATACGGGCGACGGGACCGGGGTCGAGGGAGACCAAGCCGCCGGTCGCGGTGTCGTGGATCCTCAGGTCGCGGCCCTGACCAGGCAGGGCGGGGACCTCGGAAGCGGGCCAGGCATGCATGTCATGAGCGTAACCGGACGGAAGTGGCGTGTACGAACCGGAGCAGGCCGGATGGCCGGGAAGGCCGTCTTGTGCGATCCCGCCCGACATGCCTGACGGCACCGCGACCGGGGGAAGGCGCCCCTCCCGGGGCCGACCAGGCCGCCGGGGCCGTCCCCGGCGCAGGGCGTGCCTGTCCCGGGCCCGCCCTGCCGAGGCCGCCTCCGGGGGCCGAACCGGGCCAGGGGTGCCTGTCCGGGCCGGGCCTGCCGGGGCTTGCCCCCGGGGGCCGTCTCCGGCGCAGGGCGTGCCTCCGGGCCTGCCGGGGCCGCTCCCGGAGACCCCGTACCGGCGCAGGGCGTGCCTGTCCCGGGCCGGCCCTGCCGAGGCCGCTTCCGGGGGCCGAACCGGGCCAGGGGTGCCTGTCCGGGCCGGGCCTGCCGGGGCTAGCTCCCGGGGGCCGTCCCCGGCGCGGGGCGTGCCTCCGGGCCTGCCGGGGCCGCTCCCGGGGACCCCGAACCGGCGCAGGGCGTGCCTGTCCCGGGCCGGCCCTGCCGAGGCCGCTTCCGGGGGCCGAACCGGGCCAGGGGTGCCTGTCCGGGCCGGGCCTGCCGGGGCTAGTGCCGCGACAGGCAACGTTCGCCCCGTCGCGACGCCCGGCACGCACTCTCGCCGCACCGGCCGAAAGCCCAGGTACGTCCAGTACGAGGACTTCCGGCCGGCACGCCGAGAGCACGCACCGGACGCCGCTCCTTGACGGGCAAACGTTGCCCGCCGCGGCACTAGCTCCCGGGGGCCGTCCCCGGCGCGGGGCGTGCCTCCGGGCCTGCCGGGGCCGCTCCCGGGGACCCCGTACCGGGCCAGGGGTGCCTGTCCGGGCCGGGCCTGCCGGGGCCGCTCCCGGGGACCCCGTACCGGGGCAGGGGTGCCTGTCCCGGGCCGGGCCTGCCGAGGCCGAACCGCGACAGTCGGTGCCTGTCCGGGCCGGGCCTGCCGGGGCCGTTCCTGGGGGCCGAACCGGGGCGGGGCGTGCTTGTCCGGGCCGGGTCTGCCGGGGCCGCTCCCCGGGGGCCCGTACCGGGGCGGGGCGCGCCTGTCGGGGTCAGACCGGGGGCCAGGGGATCGCCGGCCAGTCGCCGCTCGGCTCCGGGTGGGTGCCGGCCTCCAGCAGCGCGTCGGTACGCGCGCGTGTGGCGTCGAGTTCGGCGGGGGTGATGAGCGCGCCCAGGGTGAGCGCGAGCCGCCCGGCAGGTTCCAGGGCCGTCCTGAGCCCCTTGAGCACCTCGACGGCCTCCCCGGTCAGGGGCTCCCCCGCCCAGCCCCACAGGAGGGTGCGCAGCTTGTTCTCGGCGTTGAAGGTGACCCCGTGGTCGATGCCGTAGAGCCGGCCCTCGGCGGTGGGCAGCAGATGGCCGCCCTTGCGGTCGGCGTTGTTGATCACCGCGTCGAGGACGGCGAGCCGGCGCAGCCTCTCGTCGTCGACGTGCACCAGCAGCGCGGTCCGGCCCTCGCCGACCTCGGCGAAGCCGATCGCCTTCCACCCCGGCTCGGGCTCCTCCGCGTCCACCAGGGCGAGCAGTTCGGACTCCGGCGCCGTCTCGATCCACAGCTGGCACATGCCCTCGCCGTGGGGTCCCTCCCGCAGCACGGTGGGCGGCACCAGGCCCCAGCCGGTCGCCTCGGAGACCGCGTAGGCGGCGACCTCGCGCTGGGCGAGCGTCCCGTCGGGGAAGTCCCACAGCGGTCTCTCCCCCGCGACCGGCTTGTAGACGCAGGCGGCCTCACGGCCCTCGTACGCGACCGTGCAGTACAGGGCGGCGTTCGACGCGTCGCGGATGCGTCCGCGAACGGTGATCTCACCGCGCGCGAGGATTTCGGCGAAGGCCGGGTCGTCGGTGGTCACGCCCCCCGGCGGTATCCGTTCTGGCGCGGACATACATGTCCTTCCGGGTCGAGCGGCAGACTGCACAGCGGACACGGCGGCCGGCCCGCGTTCACGACGTCGAGGGCGCGCTTGGCGAAGGCCCGCGCCTGCGCGCCGCTGAGCCGGACCCGCAGCATGGGCGGCCCGTTCTCCTCGTCCTGGAGGAGCTTCTCCTCGGCCTCGGCGAGGTCTTCCTCGGAGTCCGCGTCCAGCTCCACCAGGGCCTGCGCCTCGACGATCATGCGCTGTTCCTCGCCGTCCCAGGCGAGGGCCATCGTGCCGACCCGGAACTCCTCCTCGATCGGCGTGTCGAGGGGGGCCGTGTCGGTGTTCTCGGCGGGCGACATGGCCGGCACGGGGGCGCTGCCGCCGCTACGGCGTACGACCTCGTCCAGCAGTTCGTCCATGCGCTCGGCGAGCGCGGCGACCTGGGTCTTCTCCAGGGCCACGCTGGTCACTCGGGAGCCGGCGGTGGCCTGGAGGAAGAAGGTACGGCGCCCGGGCAGTCCGACCGTACCGGCCACGAAGCGGTCCGGGGGGTCGTAGAGGAACACCTGACGGGACACGTCCTGTCTCCATGGGAATCGGGGGTCATCGTGGGCCGGGGAACGGATGGGGGAACGTCCCTGCGGGTACGCGCGCGTTCGCGGACCGCTTCACCCTACTGCGGCCGACGATCACGGTGCGCCCGCACCGCCCCCCACCGTCGCGTCCCCGGCCGGCGGCTCCTCGCGCGGGGCGAGGGACGCGAAGTCCCCGGTGTCGCCGAGGCGCACCAGAAAGGGGCGCAGCCGGGTGTAACGGATCGCGGTGATGGAACACGGTTCTACAGAGATCCGCTGGAAGAGGTCGAGATGAAGCCCGAGGGCATCCGCCACGAGCGACTTGATGATGTCGCCGTGGGAACACATCAGATAGACGGCGTCGGCGCCGTGGTCGCGCTCCACGCGCGCGTTCCACTCACGCACCGCCTCGGCGGCCCGGGTCTGCATGGACCGCATGGACTCGCCGCCGGGGAAGGCGGCGGCGGACGGGTGCGCCTGCACGACCTCCATCAGGGGCTCGTCCATCAGCTCGGCGAGCTTGCGTCCGGACCAGTCGCCGTAGTGGCACTCCCCGATCCGCTCGTCGGTGTGCGCGCGCAGACCGGGGCGGGCGTCGAGGAGCGGCCGGAGCGTCTCCTGGCAACGTTGGAGGGGGCTCGCGACGACCTCGGCGATGGGCAGCCCTTCGAGCCGCCCGGGCAGTGCGGCGGCCTGGACGGTTCCCCGCTCGTCGAGGGCGACGCCGGGCGTCCAGCCGGCGAGCACTGCGGAGGTGTTGGCGGTGGACCGGCCGTGCCGGACGAGGATCAACGTGGGCATGCGGCCCAGCGTAGGCGCACGCGCGCGTACACCGGCGAGCGCCCGAAGGAAGGAGGCGACGAGTGATCGTGGACTGCGCCGTCTACCGCGACGGGCACCGTGTGGAGGGTCCGGAGGACTTCTCGGACGCCCTGGACGACGCACGGGCCGCCGGGGGCTTCGTATGGATCGGGCTGCACGAGCCGACGGAGAAGGAGTTCGACCACGTCGCACGGGAGTTCGCCCTGCACCCACTCGCCGTCGAGGACGCCCTGAAGGCCCACCAGCGGCCCAAGCTGGAGGTCTACGACGACTCGCTGTTCCTGGTGTTCAAGCCGGTCGTGTACGAGCCCAAGAGCGACGAGGTCTCCTCCGGCGAGGTGATGGTCTTCCTCGGCGACGGCTTCGTGGTGACCGTCCGGCACGGCGAGGGCGCGCCGCTGGCCGCCGTTCGGCACCGGCTGGAGGACGAGCCCGAGCTGCTCGCCAAGGGGCCGACGGCGGTGTTGTACGCGATCGCCGACGCCACCGTGGACCACTACCTGGACGTGGCGACGGAGCTCCAGACGGACCTGGAGGAGCTGGAGACGGAGGTGTTCTCGCCGGACGGCGGCGGCTCACGGAACACCGCGTCGCGCATCTACCAGTTCAAGCGGCAGATCCTGGAGTTCCGGCGGGCCACCGGTCCGCTGGGGCCGCCGCTGACCCGGCTGGCGGGCACCAGCGCCTCCAGCTCCGGCGTGCCGTTCGTGAACGAGAAGGCGCGGCCCTTCTTCAGGGACGTCAACGACCACCTCACGCGCGTGAACGACTCCGTGGAGGGGCTCGACCGGCTGGTCACGGACATCCTGTCGGCGCATCTGGCGCAGATGAGCGTGCGGCAGAACGACGACATGCGGAAGATCTCGGCGTGGGCGGCGATGGCCGCGATCCCCACGATGATCGCGGGGATCTACGGCATGAACTTCGAGCACATGCCGGAGCTGCGGTGGGTGTGGTCGTATCCGGCGGTGATCGCGCTGATGGCCCTGCTCGAGGTGCTGCTGTTCCGGACGTTCAAGCGGCGGGGCTGGCTGTAGGGAGCGCAGAGGGCCGGGGGCGTCGGCCTGCCCGCGGGTGGGCTCGGGCCAACCGGGAGCGGGACCTCCCCTGCCCGCCGGGCCCGCCCGGTGCGCCCGGTCCGCCCGGTCCGCCCGGTCCGCCCGGTCCGCTCAGGCGAACTCGGGAGCCGGGGCCGCCGGGCCGCCGAGGGGGTCGCGGCGCTCGGGCATCTCCAGGGAGACCATCCGCCGCCAGCCCGCGAAGCGCTCCCACGCGTACACGGCGTGGATCCCGGCGGCCAACAGCGCCGACCTGGCCCTGGTCCACCCGAGGATGTCTCCCATGTGGGCCATGACGGCCAGGCTCACGTCCCGGTAGATCCGGATCTCGGCGAGCGCGCAGGCGCGCAGCGTCCTCTGGATGGCCCGGCCGTGTCCCGCGCGGGCCAGGCGCAGCAGCTCCTCGTGGCAGTAGGCGAGGTGGTTGTCCTCGTCGTCCGAGATCATCCGCACCGCGCGGCCGAGGTCGGGGTGGTCGCCGAAGTGCATGCTCAGCAGCCGCATCTGTTCGGCGGCCCGCTGTTCGGTGACCCGGCTGTGCGCGAGGTAGGTGACGAGGTCCTGCACGGTCAGCGGCTCGTCGGTCCTGAGCCGTTCGTGCGCGAGGCCGATGCCGGCGCGCTCCAGGAGCATCGTGTAGTCGGTGTCGCCCGGTACGGGGACCGGAGCGAGGCCGCGCTTCCTCATCAGGGCGTTGAAGATCCGCCCGTGCTTGTCCTCGTCGGCGCCGTGGCGGGTGATCCTGGGGGCGAGGCCGCGTTCGTCCTCCGGGACGAGCGCGGCGATCCGCGCGTTCTCCCAGCCGCCCTGCGACTCGCCGCCGGCGGCGATGGAACAGAAGAGCGCGAAGGACTCGTCGTCGTCGACGATCTCCTGGAACAGATTCTTGGCCGAAAGCATCGTGGGGCACCTCTCCGCATCGCGCAGGATTCCGCAGCATTCCGCAAGGAACGAGTCAAATGCGGCACGGGAGGCGCTGCAACAGCTGTGTCGGACGGCTCCGCCGAACGAGGGAACCCAGGAGTCGGGCCGGGAGCGTAACCACGCGCCGCGCGGTGCGTTGTTCCGTGTGACGGCCGTGGCGGGGAAGACCCCCGAGCCCCCACCACGGCCGCTGAAACTTCCGGAATCCGCCGGTCCCGGCTATCCCAGTCCGGCGAGTTCCAGGGCCTCGGAGCCGGCTCGCAGCGAGGCGAGGCGCTCGTCCAGGGTGAAGCCCGCGGGAGCGAGGGTGAGCGTGGTGACTCCGGCCGCCGCGTAGGCCTTCATCCGGTCCGCGATCCGCTCCACGGAACCCAGCAGCGTCGTCCGGTCGATCAGCTCGTGCGGTACGGCGGCAGCGGCGCCCTGCTTGTCGCCCGACAGGTACTTGTCCTGGATCTCGTCGGCCGCGGCCTCGTAGCCCATGCGGCGCGCGAGCTGGTTGTAGAAGTTCTGCTTGCGGCTGCCCATACCGCCGACATACAGCGCGGTGTAGGGGCGGAAGGTGTCGGCGAGCCGCTCGACGTCCTTGTCGTCGCCGACGGCCAGCGGCAGCGTCGGGCAGACGTCGAAGCCCTCCAGGGTCTTGCCGGCCTTCTCACGCCCGGCCCGCAGATGCTTGATCGCGGTGTCCTCGAGGTGGTCCGCGGACGGGAAGATGAGCAGCGCGCCGTCGGCGATCTCGCCGGTCTGCTCCAGGTTCTTCGGGCCGATCGCGGCGATGTACAGCGGGATGTGCTCGCGTTCGGGGTGCACGGTCAGCTTGATCGGCTTGCCCGGGCCGCCCGGCAGCGGCAGCGTCCAGTGCTCGCCCTCGTACGACAGGCGCTCCCGCGTCATCGCCTTGCGGACGATCTCGACGTACTCCCGGGTGCGGGACAGCGGCTTGTCGAACTTGACGCCGTACCAGCCCTCGGAGACCTGGGGGCCCGACACGCCGAGTCCGAGGCGGAAGCGGCCGCCGGAGAGCGAGTCGAGGGTGGCGGCGGTCATCGCGGTCATCGCCGGCTGGCGGGCCGGGATCTGGAAGATGGCCGAGCCGACGTCGATGCGCTCGGTCTGTGCGGCCACCCAGGTGAGCACCGTGGCGGCGTCGGAGCCGTATGCCTCGGCGGCCCAGCAGACGGCGTATCCGAGGCGGTCGGCCTCCTGGGCGACGGCGAGGTTGTCGCCGTCCATTCCGGCACCCCAGTAGCCGAGGTTGATCCCGAGCTGCATGGCCGATCCCCTTACTGATCAGTAACGACGCTGTTGCGGAGACCATAGCGCGGGGGCCGGTGCCGGGGGGAGGGCGGTGTGGCGAGGGTCGCGCGTTCCGCAGGCCGGGGTCCCGGCCTGCGGAACCGCCCTCCGGCCGGAGGAAACTCGGTTATCCACAGGCAACCCACTGCCCAGTTCTGGCCAGTAATCTCGGCGTCCATGGAGCAGAGGCATCTCGGCCGCACCGGCCTGCGCGTGTCCCGCATCGGACTCGGCACCCTGACCTGGGGCCGCGGCACCGACGAGCACGACGCCGCGGACGTCATGAAGACGTTCTGGGAGGCGGGCGGGACCCTGGTCGACACGGCCGACGTGTACGGCGACGGGGACGCCGAGTACCTGCTCGGACGGCTGATGGAGGGCCTGGTGCCGCGCCGGGACCTGATCATCTCCACGAAGGCGGGCAGCGTCCCCGACCCGGACCGCCGCTCCGACGGCTCCCGGGGCCACCTCCTCGCCGCCCTGGACGCCTCGCTCGCCCGGCTGGGCACCGACCACGTCGATCTGTGGCAGGTGCACGCCTACGATGCCGACACCCCGCTGGAGGAAACCCTCCATGCCCTCGACATCGCCGTCACCAGCGGCCGCGCCCGGTACGCGGGGGTGGCCAACTTCTGCGGCTGGCAGCTCGCCAAGGCGGCCACCTGGCAGCTCTCCGCACCGGGCGCCCGCACCCGTCTCGCGGCGACGCAGATGGAGTACTCGCTGCTCCAGCGCGGCATCGAGCGCGAGGTGCTGCCGGCCGCGCTGGATCTGGGCGTCGGACTGCTGCCGTCCTCTCCGCTGGGGCGCGGCGTCCTCACCGGCAAGTACCGGGGCGACGCCCTGCCGCCAGACTCGCGCGGCGCCTCGGACCACTTCGGCCTCTTCGTCGAGCCATACCTCGACGACACCGCGAGCCGCATCGTGGACGCCGTGGCGACCGCCGCCGACGGGCTGGCGGTGACGCCGCTCCAGGTCGCGCTCGCCTGGGTCCGCGACAGACCCGGCGTCGCCGCCCCGATCGTCGGCGCGCGCAACGCGCAGCAGCTCACGGCGGCGTTGTCAGTGGAGGCCCTTAGTCTTCCTGACGAGATCTGCCGGGCCCTCGACGACGTGTCGGCGCCCGTGCACCGCTATCCCGATCACGACTGGAGCACGCTGTGAGCACGGAGCCGGTTCCCCCGGAGAGCACCGAGACCGCCGGACCGGCGACGCCGGACGCCGCCGGGGAGCCCGGAGCCCCGGACGACACCGCCGAGGGTCAGGAGCCGGCCGCCGACGGCGCCGCCACGGGTGACGATCACGCTCCTGCCGCGGGGGCGGACGACGAGGACCCGGGCGCGGACGGCGGCGGAACGGGCGGCGGAGCCGGGGAGACGCTCGCCGCAGAGGCCGGGGCAGAGGCAGCAGCGGGCGTCGGCGGGGCGGGCTCGGGCTCGGGCTCGCAGGACAGCGGAGGGGAAGCCGACGGGGGCGGCGGCGCCTCGCAAGCCGACGGCGGCCCGACCGCCGCACAGCTCTCCGAGGCGGAGGCCGAGCTCGCCGCGCAGAAGGTCGAGCGGGAGCGGATCGAGCGGCGCAGGGCCGAGAAGGCGGAGCCCATCACCAGCGGGGCCAAGCTCAGCGGGAAGGCCGCCGATCTGCTGGCGGCCGTACGTGCGGTGGAGGGCGGGGCGAAGCCCCCGGCCACCGTCTTCGCCGACCCGGCTCCCGCACCGCGCCGTCCCGCGCCCGAACCGGTCCGGCGGCCTCAGCCGGCGGCGGCCGCTTCCGCGGCCCCGGCACCCGCGGCGGACGCGGTCGAGGGCGTGCGGCGCGTGCTGGCCGACGGCGGCGCACCCGACGTCCTCGCGCACCAGGCCGCCGCCGCGCTCGGCGAGGGCGCCGATGCACTGCTGCGCGAGGACCCGTGGCAGCTGCTGCGCGTCGCCGGCGTACGGCCCGAGCAGGCCGACGGGTTCGCACGGGCGCTGCTCGGCCCGGAGTGCGCCCCGGACGACGAACGGCGCGGCCGCGCCCTGACCGTCTGGCTGCTGGAGCAGGCCGCCCTGGCCGGACACACCGCCCTGGAGCTGCCGACGCTCACCGCCGCCCTCGGCCGGCAGGCCGTGCCGGACGCCGACGCGGCCGTACAGAGCACGCTGTCCGAGGGCGAGGCCCTCGCCTTCCAGGACGCCTTGGACGCGCCCGGCACGGGCCGCACGGGGGCGAAACCCGCAGAGGAGAGCGAAGAGGGCGAAGACGGCGAGGAGACCCGGCCGGTTCGTGTCCTGGTCGGTCTGGAGCGGTACGCGCTCGCCGAGGAGAGCCTCGCCGACGCGCTGGCCCGGGTGGTCAACTCCCTGGCCAAGGAGGCCGCCGCGCCGTGGGAGCCGGTGACGGCCGGCGCCTCCGGAAGCACGGCCGAACTGCTGCGCGCCGTCGCCGGGCACGGTCTGGTGCTGCACACCGGCGGCGAGGCCGCCCGCGCCGAACCGGCGGCCCTGCTCACCGCGGCCCGGGCCCTGGGCCTGCGCGCGGTCGCGGCCTGCCACACGCCGGACGGACGGCAGCGGTTCGCGGCTCTCCTCGGCGAGGAGGCCGGGGACGGCGCCGTGGTCACCGTCCCCGGCCTCCTCGCCGGCGCCGAGGGGCCCGGGCGGGACGCCGACGGAGCCTTCGCCCTCGACCTGCTGGTCCTGCTCGACGCGCCCCAACTGGACGTGGAGAGCGCCGCCATGCTGGCGGAGTCCCTGCCGGACGGGGCGCGGCTGGTGCTCAGCGGGGATCCCGCGGTGCTGTGGTCGGCCGGGCCCGGCCGGGTCTTCGCCGACCTGCTCGCGGCGGGCGTCTGTCCGCAGATCGCCTCGCGAACCCCTGACGGGGGGCCGATCGGGGAGCTCGTCTCCGGGGTCGGTATCGGCGAGCTGAACCAGGTCGACGCGCCCGGCAAGGAGATCGTGATCGTGCCGGTGCGCGATGCGGGCGAGGCTGTGCACCGGACCGTGCAGCTGGTTGCCGACTCGGTGCCGCGGGCGTTCGGGATCACTCCCGAGGAGACGGTGGCGATCACCCCCGGGCACGGTGGCGCGGCCGGCACCCGCGCGCTGAACGCCGCCCTCAAGGAACGGCTCAATCCCGGCCCCGGCCGTTTCGGCGGATTCGACCCCGGCGACCGGATCGCCTACTCGGCCGCTCCGGGCCGTGCGGTGCAGGGCCGGGTGGTGACCGCGGACGGGGACGGGCTGCACCTGTCCTGCGCCGGCGAGACGGTGGTCGTGCCGAGGGAGCGGGTGGAGCAGACCGTGCGGCATGGGTGGGCGCTGACCGCGCATCAGGCCGTCGGCATCCGGTGGCCCGCGGCCGTCGTGGTCCTGCCCGGCGACGCCGGGCAGTCCCTCTCCCGTCCGTGGGTGTACACGGCCTTCGGCCGGGCGGAGCGCCACCTGTCCGTGGTGCACGGGGTCGACCAGGCCCTGGCGAAGGCCGTCGCCGAGGTCCCGGCCAAGCCCCGCACGACGCGGTTGCCGGTGCTGCTGCGCACCCAGGTCCCGGCGGCCGTGGAGTGACGCGGACGGCGGCGGTCGTGAAGGGTCTCCCCTTCACGACCGCCGCCGTCGCCGCTCCCGGAGGCCGTCCGCTGCCGGTCCCCGCCGGTCGCCGCCTAGCGGTCCGCGTCCAGCGGCTCCAGCTCCTCGTCGTCGAGGTCGTCCACGAGATCACCGTCGTCGCCGTCGTCGCCGTCGAGTTCGTCGAAGACCGAGCTGACGTCGAAGCGGCAGACCACCCGTCCCGGGTCGGCCTCCTCGAACGGCGCCTCCAGCCACTCGCCCGGCTCGGCGGGTTCCTCGGCCGCCAGCACCCACAGCGTGGAGTCGCCCTCCTCCAGGCCGAACTCCTTGTGCCGGGAGGCGATCTCGTCCGCCTCGAACTCACCGAACAGCATGCCCAGGGCCCCGTGCACCGTGTCCGAGACCGCCGCGCCCACGCCCTCGTCGTCCGCCGCCTCTACCCGTCGGGCCTGCGCCAGCAGCCGCTGCGGCTCCGCGACGGCGTAGTCGCGGCGGATCAGAACGCTCAGCGCGTGCGGCTCCTCGGGGCCCCCGTACGGCGGCAGCGAGTCCTCCGCGCCTGGGATCTCGAAGGGCGTGACCTCGTCGTAGCGGTCGTAGAGCAGTTCGTCGTAGACCTCGGCGGCCGCGGCCAGCTCGTTGAACGCCTCGTAGACGCCCGGGTCGTCCTCTCCCGTCCTGCGTTCGACCGCGGCCAGGTGGCGGTCGAGCGCGGTCTTGACCGCCTCGGCGGCGGCGCGTACCTCGGCAGCGGTGGGCTGCGCAGCATCAGACATAGTGCAGACGCTATCCGTACCGGACCCCAGACCGCACAATAGATGCGATGCCGGAATACGAATTCGTCGACGTCTACGTACCGCGCGGGGTCTCCCGCAAGGACGCGACCCGACTGCTGACCGACCATGCCGAGTACGGACACTGGGAGTTGGACCGCCTGAGCCTGCTGCGTGACGGCAGCCGCAGGGTGCGGTTGCGCCGGCGGATCATCCGCCAGGTGCGTGCCACGTGGTGAGGTGAGACGACGGATACGGAGGGGCCCCGCCATGGCGGGGCCCCTCCGTCGTGGACATCCCGAAGGCTCACGCCGAGGCGCGCGCCTTGCGGTAGAGCACCGCGCCCGCGAGCAGCGCGCCCGCGCCGGCCGGCAGGACGAGGCCCACCGGCAGTCCGCTGCCGGTGTGCGCGAGCTGCGCGGCGTGGGCGGCGGGCACCTGGACGGCGGAGGAGCCGACCGGCGTCACGTGGTCCGGGGTGGACGGCACGCCCTGGGGGCGGGACGGGGTGGGGCGGCTGTGCCCGCCAGGCTTGCCGGGCTTGCCGGGGCCTTGCTCTCCGGGCTTGCCCGGCGTCTCGTGGCCGCGGGACGGCGGCGTGTGGGCGGCGGGACCGCCGTCGTTGGCGCAGTCGTTGCCGAACGACGGGTTGAGGATCCCGACGACGTCGATGCTGTTGCCGCACACGTTCACCGGCACGTCGATCGGCGCCTGGACGTGGTTGCCGGAGCCGACGCCGGGCGATCCGCCGGTGTACCCGCCCGCGTGCGCGCCCGAGCCGCCGTGACCTCCGCCATGGCTCCCGCCGCCGTGCGCGCCTTGGCCTCCGCCGTGGCTCCCGCCCCGGCCGCCCCCGCCCTGGTGGTCGCCGTATCCACCCTGGTCGCCGTACCCGCCCTGGTGGTCGCCGTGTCCGCCCGACTGCGCACCGCCGCCCCGGTGGGCGCCGTAGCCGCCCGGCTGGGCGCCGCCGCCCTTGTTGGCGCAGGAGTTGCCGAAGGTCGGGTTGAGTGCCCCGATCACGTCGACGGTGTTGCCGCACACGTTCACGGGAACGTTGATCGGCGCCTGCACCGAGTTGCCCGACAGGACGCCGGGCGAGTCCGTGGCGGCGCCGTTCGCGCCGGAGTCGGCGTGGGCGTAGCCGCCCGCGGCGGCGATCACCCCCGTCGCAGCCGCCACGGTCATGAGGCTTTTGCGGGTGACCTGTCGCATTACTGAATCCCTGCTTTCGATCTCGTCATGCGTCCCGAATTCGCTCGCAGCATGGCAGCTGTTCGATTCATCTCGGGTTTTTCGACTTCTTCGGCTTTTCCTTCGGAAAAAGACCGGTCGACCCCGGAGCGCATGGCGCGCACTCCGGGGCCGACGGTGTGGACGACCCCTCAGCGGGTCGACGTCACTTGTTGATGCAGGTGTTGCCGAAGGCGGGGTTCAGCAGCCCGATCACCGAGATCGTGTTGCCGCAGACGTTCACCGGGACATGCACGGGCACCTGGATCACGTTGCCGGAAGCGACACCCGGGGAGTGCACGGCAGCACCCTGCGCGCCGGCGTCGGCAACAGCCAGACCCGCGCCCGCGAGAACCAGCCCACCAGTGGCAGCCGCAGCAGCGACGACCTTCTTGATCATTATTCCTCCTTGTTGGCAATGCGATCCCAAGCAGCGGATCGCATCACCAGTAACGAGGAGGAATTAATGAGGCTACGCGCTTATCGGCGCATTCACTCTTCCCAGTCGCGCCCGTACAGGCGGCCGATTTCCGACGCCCGGTGAAAGACCGTTCCACCGGGACGGTTCAGGAGGCGTCGATGAAGCGGTCGAGCACCCGCACGCCGAACTTGAGCCCGTCCACCGGGACGCGTTCGTCCACGCCGTGGAACATCCCGGCGAAGTCCAGCTCCGGCGGCAGCTTCAACGGGGCGAAGCCGAAGCCGCGGATCCCGAGGTCGTCGAAGGACTTGGCGTCCGTACCGCCGGAGAGCATGTAGGGGACGGCCTTGGCGGTCGGGTCCTCGGCGAGCAGCGAGGACTGCATGGCCTCGACCAGCGCCCCGTCGAAGGAGGTCTCCAACGCCTTGTCCGAGTGCACGTCCTCGCGGCGCACCTTCGGGCCGAGGATCCGGTCGAGATCGGCGAGGAACTCGTCCTCGTGACCCGGCAGGAACCGCCCGTCGACGTGCGCGGTGGCCTCGCCCGGAATGACGTTGACCTTGTAGCCGGCGCCCAGCTGGGTCGGGTTGGCGGTGTTGCTCAGGGTCGCGCCGATCAGCTTGGCGATGCCGCCGAGCCTGGCCAGCGTCGACTGCATGTCCTCGGGGTCCAGCGGGGTGCCCAGCGCGTCGCCGAGTTCGTCGAGGAAGGCCCGGGTCGTCTTGGTGACCCGCACCGGGAAGGTGTGCCGGCCGAGCCGGGCGACCGCCTCCGACAGCTCGGTGATGGCGTTGTCCCGGTGGATCATCGAACCGTGTCCGGCGGTGCCGGCCACGGTCAGCTTCATCCAGTGCATGCCCTTCTCGGCCGTCTGGATGAGGTAGAGCCGCCGCTCCTCGCTCACCGTGAACGAGAACCCGCCCACCTCGCTGATCGCCTCGGTGACACCCTCGAACAGGTCGCGGTGGTTGTCGACGAGGTGCCGGGCGCCGTAGGTGCCGCCGGCCTCCTCGTCGGCGAGGAACGCGAGGACGATGTCGCGCGGCGGCCTGCGCCCGGAGCGCAGCCGGTCGCGCACGACCGCCAGTGTCATCGCGTCCATGTCCTTCATGTCGACGGCGCCCCGGCCCCACACGCATCCGTCGGCGACCTCGCCGGAGAACGGGTGATGCGTCCAGTCGACCGCGTTGGCCGGGACGACGTCGAGGTGACCGTGGATGAGCAGCGCGGGCCGGGACGGGTCCTCGCCCTCGATGCGGGCCACCGTGGAGGCGCGGCCCGGGTGCGACTCGAAGATCTCCGGTTCGAGCCCCACCTCGGCGAGCTTCTCCGCGACCCACTCGGCCGCCTTGCGCTCGCCCGGCCCCGAGTGGTCGCCGTAGTTGCTGGTGTCGATCCGGATCAGCTCGCGGCAGAGGTCCACGACCTCGTCCTCGCCGGTGACGCTCCTGGCCGTGTCGTCCGTCGCGCTCACGCTGGTTCCTCCCGCTGTCACTGCTGGTGGGTCCCCCTCATCCTCCCTCTCCTCCGGGCCCCGCCCAAGACCGGTCCCGGCCCGTCACACGCCGTTCACGCGGGGTGAGGCACCCGTGCGGGGCGACCGCCCGTGATCGGGCACCCCGGAAAGCCTGGTAATGTTTACGACGTCGCCGCGAGGGAAACCCCGCACGACAGACACCTTGTCCGGGTGGCGGAATGGCAGACGCGCTAGCTTGAGGTGCTAGTGCCCTTTATCGGGCGTGGGGGTTCAAGTCCCCCCTCGGACACAGAAGAGAACGGGATCGTCGATACGTTCACGAAAACCGGCCGAGTCATATGACTCGGCCGGTTTTCGTTGTTCCTGGGACCTCCGGGTCACCCAGGGCCTCGACACGGCCGGGGTTCCGGTGGATCCCGGCGCGGGCCCGTCCTGAGCCGCGCCCGCCGGGCCCGTCACCGATACTGAGGAAATGGGCAAACTCGGGCGATTCGCCCCGGCGAGCCGACGGGACGACCGCACGCTGTCGAAGACCGGACCGCCGGAAGCCGACCCGGAGGCAGGTCACCATTCGGGCGGCCGGCGTCTGCTGTCGTCGCTGAAGCCGCGCAGCGTCGCCGGTCAGGTCTTCCTGCTGCAACTGGTGGTCGTCCTGCTGCTCATCGCCACGGCCGTCGTGGTGCTCGTGATCCAGGACCGCAACCGCGCGATCCAGGAGGCCGGCGACCGGTCGCTGGTGGCGGCCGAGTCGTTCGCGAACGCCCCGGGCACCGCGCAGGCGATGCAGAGCGACGACCCGACGGCGGCCCTCCAGCCGGCCGCCGAGGCGGTGCGCAAGAAGACCGGGGTCGACTACGTCGTGGCGCTGAGCCCCTACGGTTTCCGGTGGACGCACCCGGACCCGGACCAGATCGGGAAGCACGTCTCCACCTCCTACGGCGAGGCGCTCGGGGGAGAGCCCCACCAGACCACGTTCGACAGCAGTCTGGGGAAGGCGGTCGACTCGACGGTGGCCGTCTTCGACAAGAAGGGGACCGCGGTCGGCCTCGTCACCGTGGGGGTCACGGTGGACAAGGTGACCAGCGTGGTGCAGAACCAACTGCCGGTGATCTTCGCCGCCGGCGGTGTCGCGCTGCTGCTGGCCGCGGGCGGGTCGGCACTGGTCAGCGGGCGTTTGCGGCGCCAGACCCGGGGTCTGGGGCCGGTGGAGATGACCCGCATGTACGAGCACCACGACGCGGTGCTGCACGCGGTCCGCGAAGGCGTGATCATTCTGGCCGGTGACGGAAGGCTGTTGCTGGTCAACGACGAGGCGCGCCGGCTGCTCGCGCTGCCGCCTGAGGCCGAGGGCAGACCGGTCACCGAACTCGGGCTGAGCCCGGCCCTTGCCGGACTGCTGGGATCAGGCCGGGCCGCCACGGACGAGGTCTTCCTGGCCGGGGACATCCTGCTCGCGGTCAACGTGCGGCCGGTGGGCCCCAAGGGAGGCAGCGTGGCCACCCTGCGGGACACCACGGAGCTGCGCGCCCTCGCGGGCCGGGCGGACGTGGCGGGCGGCCGCCTGCAACTGCTCTACGAGGCCAGCACACGGATCGGCACCACCCTCGACATGAAGCGCACCGCCGAGGAGCTGACCGAGGTGGCGGTGCCGCGTTTCGCCGACTTCGCCACGATCGAGCTGGTGGAGCCCGTGCTGCGCGGTGGTGAGCCGACGGGGGCGAGCGGGGACATGCGCCGCGTCGCAGCCGCGGGAATCCGGGACGACGTGCCCCTCTACCCCGTCGGGACGCGTATGCGCTACGCGCCCGACAACCCCGTGGCCCTCGGGATGACCACCGGCCGGCCGGTCCTGGTGACGCACCTCGCGACGGCCGACGGCTGGCGGGCCCAGAACCCCGAGCGGGCCCGGAAGGTCATCGAATACGGGGTCCACTCCATGATCTCGGCGCCGCTCCGGGCCCGAGGCCAACTGCTGGGGGTCGTGGCGTTCTGGCGTGCGGAGCAGGACCCCTTCGAGCCGGACGACCTGTCCCCCGCCGAGGAACTCGCCGCCCGGGCGGCCGTGTGCATCGACAACGCGCGCCGCTACACCCGCGAGCACACCACGGCCGTCACCCTCCAGCGCAGCCTGCTGCCCGGGGCGCTCCCCGAGCTGTCCGCCCTGGAGGTGGGGCACCGGTACCTGCCCGCCCAGGCGGGGGTGGGCGGCGACTGGTACGACGTCATCCCGCTGCCGGGGGCCCGGGTGGCCCTGGTCGTCGGCGACGTCGTCGGACACGGTCTGCACGCCGCCGCGACGATGGGCCGTCTGAGGACCGCGGTGCACAACTTCGCCGCCCTGGACCTGCCTCCGGACGAACTTCTGATGCATCTGGACGAGCTGATCACCCGGATCGACCAGGACGCGGCAGCCGAGGGGAACACCGAGGCCGTCACCGGTGCCACCTGCCTGTACGCGGTCTACGATCCGGTCTCGGGGTGGTGTGTTCTCGCCCGGGCCGGTCATCCCGGTCCGGCGCTGGTCTCGCCCGACGGCTCCGTGACCTTCCCCGACGTCCCCGTTGCCCCGCCGCTCGGGGTGGGAGGGGGTCTGCCCGTCGAGACGGCCGAACTCCGGCTGGCCGCCGACAGCCGGCTGGTCCTCTACACCGACGGCCTGGTCGAGGCCCGCGACCGTGACATCGACGTCGGGCTCGGCATGCTGAGGGAGGCGCTCGCCGCTACGGACGGCGCCACCCCGGACGAGACCTGCCGGGCGGTGTTCGACGCGATGCTGCGCACCAGGTCGATCGACGATGTCGCCCTGCTCGTCGCCCGCACCCGGCTGCTGGACCCGGCGCAGGTCGAGGAGTGGGAGGTGCCCGACGACCCCGCGGCCGTCCCCCGGGTGCGCGCCGAGGCCACCCGCAAGCTGGAATCCTGGGGCCTGGGCGAGACCGCTTTCACGACCGAGCTGATCGTCAGCGAACTGGTGACGAACGCCGTCCGGTACGGGAGGGGCCCCATCCGTCTGCGGCTGCTGCGCGACCGCGACAGCCTGATCTGCGAGGTCGGCGACGGCACCAGCACCTCCCCGCACCTGCGCCGCGCGACCTTGACCGACGAGGGGGGCCGTGGTCTGTTCCTCGTCGCGCAGATGTCCCGCCGCTGGGGGACCCGGTACACCGACCGAGGCAAGATCATCTGGGCTGAACAGGCGCTCGACGCCGGAGCCGCCGGGGACGTGAGCGGTCCGCTGACGGCGGACCTGTGAGGCCGCACGGAATCCGGACCGTCCCCCGCCCCGGGGGTGCGCGGGCCCGGAGCGTTCAGGAGCCGTCGGTGACCTTGAAGTACGGGATCTTGGCCGGGTCCTGGCCGAAGGCGGCCCCGAGATAGACGGCCGACAGTTTGGTGAGCGTCCCGTCGTCGATCAGCTGCCTGATGATGCGGTCCAGCTCGTCCTTGTCGGGTGACCCCTTCGGATACAGGGCGCCGTAACCCTGGTCGGTCCTGTACTGGCCCACGAGGCGCACCCTGCCCGCCCGCTTCTGGGGGTACGCCAGCAGGATCGTCGTGTCGTGGACGACCGCGTCGATCCGTCCCGCCTCCAGCGCCTCGACCATCTCAGGGTCGTTGGGAAAGGCGGTGACGGGCTCGGTCGGCTTGAGGCGGTTCTTGACGAACTCCTCGCCCGTGGTGCCCTCGGCCACTCCGATGCGGACGTCACGGAGATTGCCCTCGTCGATCTTCTCACCGTCCCTGATCAGCACTCCCAGGGTCGAGGAGAGGTAGGGCGGGGAGAACGCGGCGACCTTGCTCCGCTGCGGAGTGATCGTGATCTGCGCCAGAGCCAGGTCGAAGTCGTCGGTCCGGCCGGACACGACGTCGGGGAAGGGGGCGTTCTCCACTTTCACCCGGTCGAGTCCGGAGCGGTAGGCGATGTTGGCGGCCATGCAGTACTCGTATCCGCTCTTGACGGAGTCCGGTGTGTCGCCGTTCCACCAGCCGGGCGCGGGCAGGGTCGTCTTGACCGTGAGGGCACCCGCCGTCTCGGGTGACAGGTGGAACTCCCCGTGGTGTCCCGAGACCGGGCAGTCGCCGTAGGAAGGGTTCGACGACCGCGACCCGCCTTGGTCACAGGCCGATGTCGCGACGATGAGCGCCACGCCGACAGCCAGGGAGACGGTCGCTGCCGCGGCGCGCATCATTGCACCTCCGGTAGGGGCATACTGCTTGAGTCACCATAAATCACCCCAAACCATACGACTGCCGGAGCCGCGAGCCACGCCGGGGACTCCGGGGCGCGGCGGGCACCCGGCGCGCGAGCCCTTCGAGGACGGAGTCGACCGCGGTCACCGTTCCCGCTCCCGCCGGCCCGCCCGCGCCGCCCTCTACGCGCCCTTCGCGCCGATGTGGGGCAAATCTCGCCGTCCCGGAGACCCGCAGGTCAGGGCATGGCCAATGATCTTCCTGTCGACCCCGGACGGCCTCCCCGAGTGGCCGACGCAGGCGGGCGAGCCTAGCTTCGTACTAAAATTTCCGGCTTGTTACGGAGCTGGACCGGACAACCCCAGGCAGACCTGCGGGCCCGCCGGCGCCCCGGGGCTTCCGGGCTCGAGACGCGAGGACCGATGGCAGCCATACACGAGAGCAGTGCTCTCGGCCTGCTCGACGAAGAGATCCACGCACAACTCGGCAACACCGCACGCTTCTCCGGCGGTCCCGCCGCCTCTCCGCGCACCCTTGTCGACGTCTTCGACGCGTCCGTGCGGTCGTTCCCGGACGAGCTCGCCCTGGACGACGGCAGCACCCCCCTCACCTACCGCGCTCTCGCCGTCGAGGTGGAGAACCTCAGGCGCCGGCTCGCCGGCGCCGGGGTCGGCCTCGGCGACCGGGTGGGCGTGCGCGTCCCGTCCGGCACCAACGACCTCTACGTGGCGGTCCTGGCCGTCCTCGCCGCCGGCGCCGCCTATGTCCCGGTGGACGCCGAGGACCCGGACGAGCGGGCCGAGCTGGTCTTCGGGGAGGCGGACGTACGGGCCGTCGTCGGCGCCGGCCACGAGATCACCGTCCACGGCGCGTCCGAGGCCGCCGCCGCCCGCCCCGGCACCGAACACGACGCCTGGATCATCTTCACCTCCGGCTCCACGGGGAAGCCCAAGGGCGTCGCCGTCAGTCACCGCAGCGCCGCCGCCTTCGTGGACGCCGAGGCGGCCCTGTTCCTCACCGAGGAGCCGATCGGGCCGGGCGACCGGGTCATGGCCGGGCTCTCCGTGGCCTTCGACGCCTCCTGCGAGGAGATGTGGCTGGCCTGGCGGTACGGGGCCTGTCTCGTGCCGGTGCCCCGCTCGCAGGTCCGCAGCGGCGCCGACCTCGGACCCTGGCTGGTGGAGCAGGAGATCACGGTCGTCTCCACGGTGCCGACGCTGGCCGCGCTGTGGGAGCCCGAGACCCTCAACGACGTACGGCTGCTGATCTTCGGCGGTGAGGCATGTCCGCCCGAGCTGGTGCAGCGGCTGGTGACGGAGGGGCGGGAGGTCTGGAACACCTACGGGCCGACCGAGGCCACCGTCGTCGCCTGTGCCTCGCTGATGTCCGGCGAGGAGCCGATCCGGATCGGACTGCCGCTCAGGGGCTGGGAACTGGCCGTCGTGGACGAGGCCGGCGAGCCCGTGCCGCTGGGCGGCAGCGGACAACTGGTCATCGGCGGGGTCGGGCTCGCCCGTTATCTCGACGCCGAGAAGGACGCGGAGAAGTACGCGCCGCTCGAGTCGCTGGGCTGGGAGCGGGCGTACCGCAGTGGTGACCTCGTGCGCGCCGACGCCGAAGGGCTCGTCTTCCTCGGCCGGGCCGACGAGCAGATCAAGCTCGGCGGACGGCGGATCGAGCTGGGCGAGGTGGACGCGGCCCTCCAGGCGCTGCCCGGGGTAGCCGGGGCCGCCGCCGCCGTGCGGGCCGCCCGCAGCGGCAACCAGCTCCTGGTCGGTTACGTCGTGACGCAGGACGGCTGGGACCAGGCGGCGGCCGTTCGGCGGCTGCGCGCCGAGCTGCCCGCCGCCCTGGTGCCGCTGCTCGCGCCGGTGGCCGACCTGCCCACCCGGACCTCGGGCAAGGTCGACCGCAACGCCCTGCCGTGGCCCCTGGAGGGCCTGGAGACGGGCGGCCCTGCCGAGCAGCTCTACGGCACCGAGGCATGGCTGGCCGAGCAGTGGGCGGAGGTCCTCGGCATCCCCGTCTCCAGCGCCCGTGACGACTTCTTCGCGATCGGCGGCAGCAGCCTCGCCGCCGCCCAGCTGACCACCCGGCTGCGCACCCGCTACCCCAGCGCGGCCGTCCTCGACATCTACCAGCAGCCCACCCTGCGCAAGCTGGCCCGGCACATGGAGCGGTCCGCGCAGGACGACGGGGCGGCCCGCGTCGTCGCCCCGGTGCCCGCGCGCGCCGGGGTCGTCCAGCTGCTGCTGCTCCTTCCGCTGTTCACGCTGCTGGGGCTGCGCTGGACGGTGCCGCTGACCGCCGCCGGCAACCTGCTGCCCACCTACACCTGGCTTCCCACCGGCCCGTGGTGGCTGGTCGGGTCCGCCGCCCTCCTGCTGTTCAGCCCGCCCGGACGGCTCGCGATCGCCGCGGGCGGGGCGCGGCTGCTGCTGCGCGGTGTGCAGCCGGGGCGGCACCCGCGCGGCGGCGGCGTCCACCTGCGGCTGTGGACGGCGGAGCGGCTGGCCGAGTTCAGCGGGGCGACCTCCCTGACCGGGGCCTGGCTGGAGCGTTACGCGCGGGCCCTCGGCGCCAAGGTCGGCCCGGACGTGGACCTGCACTCGCTCCCGCCGGTGACCGGCATGCTGAAGCTGGGCCGGGGCGCGGCGGTGGAGTCCGAGGTGGACCTGTCCGGCTGGTGGCTGGACGGCGACCGGCTGGAGATCGGGCAGATCAAGGTGGGCGCGAACGCCGTCGTCGGCACGCGCAGCATGCTCTTCCCCGGCGCCCGGGTCGGCAAGCGCGCCGAGGTGGCGCCGGGCTCCGCCGTCACCGGTCAGATCCCCACCGGTCAGCGGTGGGCGGGCGCGCCCGCGGTCAAGCTCGGCAAGGCCAAACGCAACTGGCCCAAGGAGCGGCCGGCGCGGGGCACGGGCTGGCGCGTGGCGTACGGCCTGTCCGGTCTCGCGCTGACCTCGCTGCCGGTGCTGGCGGCGGGGGCCGCCCTGCTGGTGGCGAGCCGCTTCGTGAGCCCTGACGCCGGGCTCAATACGGCCCTGCGGGGCGCCGCGCTCGCCCTGGTCCCGGCCACGCTCGCCTTCGGTCTGGCGTACGCCGTGCTGCTGCTGGTCGCCGTGCGGCTGCTGAGTCTCGGTCTGCGCGAGGGGACGCATCCCACGCACAGCAGGATCGGCTGGCAGGCCTGGACCGTCACCCAGCTCATGGACCACTCGCGTGAAACCCTCTTCCCGCTGTACGCGGGGCTGGTCACGCCGGTGTGGCTGCGGCTGCTCGGGATGCGGATCGGCAAGGGCGCCGAGGTGTCGACCGTCCTCGCCCTGCCGAGCCTGACGACCGTCGGCGAGGGCGCCTTCCTCGCCGACGACACGCTGACCGCGCCGTACGAGCTCGGCGGCGGCTGGATGCGGATCGGGCGCGCGGAGATCGGGCGGCGGGCGTTCCTCGGCAACTCGGGGATGACCGCGCCGGGCCGGAGCGTGCCGGACGGCGGCCTGGTGGGAGTGCTGTCGGCGACGCCGAAGAAGGCGAAGAAGGGCAGCTCGTACCTGGGGCTGCCGCCGGTGAAGTTGCCGCGGAACACGACCGGCGGTGACCAGAGCCGGACGTACGAGCCTCCCGCGCGGCTGCTGTGGGCGCGCGCCCTGGTGGAACTGTGCCGGATCGTGCCGGTTTTCTGCTCGGCGGGGCTGGCCGTGCTGACGGTGGCGGCGCTGTGCGCGCTCGGCGTCTGGGCGCCACTGCTCTGCGGGCTCGTGCTGCTGGGGGCGGGAGCCGCGGCGGCCCTGGTGTCGATCGTCGCCAAGTGGCTCCTCGTCGGGCGCCACCGCAGCGGCGAGCATCCGCTGTGGAGCGGCTTCGTGTGGCGCAACGAGCTGGCGGACACCTTCGTGGAGGTGGTGGCCGTGCCGTGGCTGGCGGGCGCGGTGCCGGGCACGCCGGTGATGACGGCGTGGCTGCGCGGCCTCGGCGCCCACATCGGCAGGGGCGCGTGGGTGGAGAGCTACTGGCTGCCCGAGTCGGACCTCGTGACGCTCGGGGACGGGGCGACGGTCAACCGCGGCTGCGTCCTGCAAACTCACCTCTTCCACGACCGGATCTTGCGGACGGATACTGTGGTCCTCCGTGAGGGTGCCACGCTGGGCCCTGGCGGGATCGTGCTGCCCGGCAGCACGATCGGGGCCCGTACGACCCTGGGTCCCGCGTCGCTCGTCATGGCCGCGGAGTCCGTCCCCGACGACACCCGCTGGCTCGGCAACCCGATCGAGGCATGGCGTCCCTGAGAAGGGGCTACCCGGAGTCGGTGGGGAGCGGCGCACCGGCGGCGGGCGGTTCGAGCACAGGTCAGGGAGCGGACGGGGAAGTGGCAGTTCAGCAGTCGGTCGGGCCGGACCCGTATTTCCCGGCCAACGGTGATTCCCGCTACCGGGTGCACCGTTACGAACTCACGCTGGACTACCGGCCCGGTCCGAACCGGCTCTCGGGCGCGGCGCGGATCAACGCCATCGCGGGACGTTCGGCGCTGCCCGAGTTCCAGTTGAACCTGGCCGACTTCAAGATCGGCCGGGTCCGGGTGGACGGCAGGCCGACGCACTACACCCACCGTGGCGGCCGGCTGCGGATCCGGCCCGCGAAGCCGCTGCGCGCCGGGGCCGCCTTCACCGTCGAGGTGCAGTGGTCGGGCAATCCCAAGCCGGTGAACAGCCCGTGGGGCGGGCTCGGCTGGGAGGAACTGGACGACGGGGCGCTGGTGGCCAGCCAGCCCGTCGGGGCGCCCTCCTGGTACCCGTGCAACGACCGGCCCGCGGACAAGGCGTCGTACCTGATATCGGTCACGACGCCGTCGGCGTACTCGGTGGTGGCGGGGGGCCGGCTGCTGACGCGGACCACGAAGGCCTCGACGACGACGTGGGTGTACGAGCAGTCGGCGCCGACGTCGAGCTATCTGGTCGGTCTGGCGATCGGGAAGTACCAGACCGTCCTGCTGGGCGACCCGGGACTCGGAGGCGTCCCCCAGCACGGGCACCTCCCGGCCGAGCTGCTGTCGGAGTTCTCGCGGGACTTCGCCCGCCAGCCCGGGATGATGCACCTGTTCCAGCAGCTTTTCGGGCCCTACCCGTTCGACGAGTACGCGGTCGTGGTGACGGAGGAGGAGCTCGATGTCCCCGTCGAGGCCCAGGGGTTGTCGCTGTTCGGCGCCAACCACCTGGACGGCGCCCGGGGTTCGGAGCGGCTGGTGGCGCACGAGCTGGCGCACCAGTGGTTCGGCAACAGCGTGTCCATCGCCGACTGGCGGCACATCTGGCTGAACGAGGGGTTCGCGAAGTACGCGGAGTGGCTGTGGTCGGAGCGGTCGGGCGGGCGCAGCGCGCAGCAGCTCGCGGCCGCGGCGCACCGGGCGTTGTCCTCGCTGCCGCAGGATCTGTGCCTCGCCGACCCCGGCCGTAGGTCGATGTTCGACGACCGGCTCTACGGGCGTGGTGGGCTCACCGTGCACGCGTTGCGCTGCGCGCTGGGTGACGAGGCGTTCTTCCGGATGCTGCGCGTGTGGCTCCAGCTGCACCGGGGCGGGGTGGTGTCGACCTCGACGCTCACCGCTCATGCGGCGCGCTTCTCGCCGGAACCGCTGGACGAGCTGTTCGACGCGTGGGTGTACGGGACGGAGCTGCCGCCGCTTCCGGTGTACTCGGGTGAGTGGAGTGCTCCGCGGGGAGGGTGATCGACCTGCGGGTCGGTGGTTCCCCTCGGGGCGGTGGGGGCTTGTCGCGCAGTTCCCCGCGCCCCTTCGGGGCCTGCGGGGCCCTGCGTTCGGGCGGTTCGGTGGGAGCGTCGTGGGGATCCGCGGGCCGGAGGGCTGGGCGCCCCGTTCCCCGCGCGCCTTTGCGGGGGCCCGGGGCCCTGCGTTCGGGCGGTTCGGTGGGAGCGTCGTGGGGATCCGCGGGCCGGAGGGCTGGGTGCGCCTTTGCGGGGACCCGAGGGCCTGCGTTCGGGTGGTTCGGTGGGAGGGGTGTTTTCGTGGGTGGGCACAATGGGGGGATGGGTCGTCGTATCGCTCGTCCGGGGCAGGGTGTCTTCGTGGGCTGTCCGTGCGGGCTTCCCGAGCCGTACGAGGGGTGCTGCGGGCGCTATCACGCGGGCGATGAGGCCGGGGTCGTGACCGCGCCGACCGCCGAGGCGCTCATGCGGTCGCGCTACAGCGCCTTCGTGCGCGGCGACGCCCCGTATCTGCTGCGGACCTGGCATCCCCGGACGCGGCCGGAGCGGCTCGTACTCGACCCGGGCATGCGGTGGACCGGCCTGGAGATCCTCGGGACGGCGGACGGGACCGCCTTCCACACCACCGGGAGTGTGGAGTTCCGCGCGTCCTACCGGGGCGGCGCGCTGCACGAACGCAGCCGGTTCGAGCGGGTGGCCGGGGCCTGGGTGTACGTGGACGGGGAGTTCCCCGAGTAGGGCGTGCGGCGGTCACCGCACGCTACGGCGCCAGGATGTCCAGCTCCTGGAGGGCGCCTGTGGTGATCTCCCGCGTGAGTTGTTCCGCGCGCGCCGCGTCGCCCTCGCGGACCGCTTCCGCCACCTGGACGTGGAGGGTGACGGCGGCCGGATCGGGGTCCTCGAACATGACCTCGTGATGCGTGCGGCCCGCCAGCACCTCGGCGACGACGTCACCGAGGCGGGCGAACATCTCGTTGCCCGAGGCGGCGAGGACCACCCGGTGGAAGGCGACGTCGTGGACGAGGTAGCCCTCCAGCCGGTGGCCGCGTGAGTTGGCCACCATGCCGAGCGCGCACTCCGTGAGCTCGGCGCACTGCTCCGCCGTGGCGTGTTTCGCCGCCAGGCCCGCCGCGACCGGCTCGATCGCCGAGCGCAGGACGGTGAGCGAACGCAGTTGGCGCGGGCGGTCGGCGCCGGCCAGCCGCCAGCGGATGACCTGCGGGTCGTAGACGTTCCACTCGGACCTGGGGCGGACCGTCACGCCCACCCGGCGGCGGGACTCGACCAGGTGCATGGACTCCAGGACGCGGACCGCCTCGCGCATCACCGACCGGGAGACGTCGAAGCGCTGGGCCAGTTCGTCGGTGCGCAGCACACTGCCCGGCGGGTACTCACCCGCGGTGATGGCGGGGCCCAGGGTGTCGAGGACTCGGCCGTGCAGACCCCGGCCCGGAGTGGTCATGCACACAGAGTACGGGGTAGATCACCGCGCCAAAAAGTCAGACTTATTTGTCACACACTCTTGATTAGTCGTACCTAATCGGTTTCAGTGTCGTCCGGCGTCCGTTGACGCCTGACGTCGAGAAGACAGCGCGAAGACAGCGAGGCAGAGATGCGTACCCCCCACGTCGTCGTGGTGATGGGCGTCGCCGGCACGGGCAAGACCACCATCGGTCCCCTGCTCGCCGCCCGGCTGGGCGTTCCCTACGCCGAGGGCGACGACTTCCACCCGCAGGCCAACATCGCCAAGATGTCGGCCGGCACGCCGCTCGAGGACGACGACCGGTGGCCGTGGCTCGACGCCATCGGCGCCTGGGCGGACCAGCGGGCCGGCCTCGGCGGGGTGGTCAGCTGCTCGGCGCTGAAGCGGTCGTACCGCGACCGGCTGCGGGCCACGGCCACCGGGGTCGTCTTCGTGCACCTCGCGGGCGACCGCGCGCTGATCGAGGACCGCATGGCGCACCGGCGGGGTCATTTCATGCCGACCGCGCTGCTCGACTCCCAGTTCGCCACGCTCCAGCCCCTCCAGCAGGACGAGGCGGGTGTCGTCGTCGACGTCTCCGGCAGCCCGGAGGCCATCACCGGACGGGCCGTGACGGCGCTTGAGGCCCTTCCCTCACCGGCCGGGTAGTCCATCCGGCTCCACCACCCCCTCCCCTCTCTCCCCCGTTCCTGACACCTGCAAGGGATTCCCGTGACCAGACTCAGTGTCGAGATGCTGGCAGCGGACACCGTCGAGCCGATCACCTCGGCCGGCCACGCACAGCTGGGCATCGCCGTTCTGGCGGGCATAGCCGTGATCGTCCTGCTCATCACCCAGTTCAAGCTCCACGCGTTCCTGGCGCTGACCATCGGCTCGCTCGCGCTCGGCGCGTTCGCCGGGGCGCCGCTCGACAAGGCCATCGCCTCGTTCACCACCGGGCTGGGCGCCACGGTGGCCGGGGTGGGCGTGCTGATCGCGCTGGGCGCGATCCTCGGCAAGATGCTCGCGGACTCCGGCGGCGCCGACCAGATCGTGGACACGATCCTCGCCAGGGCGGGCGGCCGTTCCATGCCGTGGGCGATGGTGCTGATCGCCTCCGTCATCGGCCTGCCGCTGTTCTTCGAGGTCGGCGTGGTGCTGCTGATCCCGGTCGTGCTGATGGTCGCCAAGCGCGGGAACTACTCGCTCATGCGGATCGGCATCCCGGCGCTGGCCGGACTTTCGGTGATGCACGGCCTCGTCCCGCCGCACCCCGGCCCGCTCGTCGCGATCGACGCGGTCGGCGCCAACCTGGGCGTCACCCTGGCGCTCGGAGTGCTCGTCGCCGTTCCGACGGTCGTCGTCGCGGGTCCGCTGTTCTCGCGGGTCGCCGCCCGCTGGGTCGACGTCCCCGCCCCCGACCGCATGATCCCCCAGCGGGCCTCCGAGGACCTGGACCGGCGGCCCGGGTTCGTCGCCACCCTCGCCACCATCCTGCTGCCCGTCGTGCTCATGCTGTCCAAGGCACTGGTCGACATCGTGGTGGACGACCCCGAGCAGACCGTGCAGCGCGTCTTCGACGTCGTCGGATCTCCGCTGATCGCCCTGCTCACCGCCGTGCTCGTCGGCATCTTCACCCTGCTGAGGCCCGCCGGGTTCGCCAAGGACCGGGTATCGGGGCTGGTCGAGAAGGGCCTCGCGCCCATCGCGGGCATCCTGCTGATCGTCGGCGCGGGCGGCGGGTTCAAGCAGACGCTGATCGACTGCGGTGTGGGCCGGATGGTCCTCGACATCTCCAAGGACTGGTCGATCCCGGCGCTGCTGCTGGCCTGGCTGATCGCCGTGGTCATCCGGCTGGCAACCGGCTCGGCGACCGTGGCGACGATCTCGGCGGCCGGTCTGGTCGCGCCGCTCGCGGCCGACATGTCGACGACGCACACGGCCCTGCTGGTCCTGGCCATCGGCGCCGGCTCGCTGTTCTTCAGCCATGTCAACGACGCGGGGTTCTGGCTGGTGAAGGAGTACTTCGGGCTCACCGTCGGCCAGAACATCAAGACCTGGTCGGTCATGGAGACCATCATCTCCGTGGTCGCCGGCGGGCTGGTCCTGCTCCTCTCACTGATCCTCTAGGTCACGGGGAGAAGAAGGAGAAGGAGGAGAGAGGAATACGGGAATGAGTCATCCCCTGTTCGACATCAGCGGCCGGACCGCCCTGGTCACCGGCTCCAGCCGGGGCATCGGTCTCGCCCTGGCCCGGGGCCTCGCGGAGGCCGGCTGCACGGTGGTCCTCAACGGACGGGACGCCGGCCGCCTCGCGCGGGCGGCCGCCGAGCTGCCCGGCGAGGTTCACACCAGCGCGTTCGACGTCACCGACGGCGCCTCGGTGGCCGCCGGGATCGCGGAGGTCGAGGACCGGGCCGGACCGCTCGACATCCTGGTCAACAACGCGGGAATGCAACTGCGCGCCCCGCTCCTGGAGTTCGCCGACTCCGACTGGCACCGGCTGCTGGACACCAACCTCACCAGCGCGTTCCTCGTCGGCCGGGAGGCCGCCCGTCGGATGACGGAACGCGGCCACGGAAAGATCATCAACATCTGCTCCCTCCAGAGCGAGGTGGCCCGCCCGGGCATCGCTCCTTACGCGGCCACCAAGGGCGCGCTGAAGATGCTCACGAAGGGCATGTGCGCGGACTGGGGACCGCACGGCGTCCAGGTCAACGGCCTCGGCCCCGGCTACATCGAGACCGAACTGACCCGACCCCTCGTGGAGGACGAGGAGTTCAGCGCCTGGGTGCGGCGCCGCACCCCGGCGGGACGGTGGGGCCGCACCGAGGACCTCGTGGGCGGGCTGCTGTTCCTGGCCTCGCCCGCGGCGGACTTCGTCGGCGGGCAGGTGCTGTACGTCGACGGCGGCATGACCAGCGTGCTGTGACCCGTGCGCGGTGAGCAGTGCGCGGTGACCGATGCCTTGTGACGTGACCAGTGTCTTCCGAAAGGGCGTGACGACGGATGCTCGCTTGTGTGATCCACGGTCGGGACGACCTGCGCGTCGAGGAGCTGGCGGCTCCTGCGCCGGGGCCGGGCGAGGTGCTCGTCGCCGTCCGCTACGGCGGGGTCTGCGGCTCCGATCTGCACTACTGGCGGCACGGCGGGGTGGGTGACTTCCGGCTGAAGGAACCCATGGTGCTGGGGCACGAGGTGGTGGGGACGGTCGTCGCGTACGGCTCCCCCTCCCCCGCCGGTCCTCCCGCCGGCACCGCGGTCGCCGTGCACCCCGCCACCCCGTGCGGGGTGTGCCCCGAGTGCGCGGGCGGGCGCCGCAACATCTGCCGGGACACCCGCTACCTCGGCAGCGCCGCCCGGACGCCCCATGTGCGGGGCGGGTTCGCGGCCGCGATCGTCGTCCCGGCCGAACAGGTACGACCGCTCCCGGACGGGCTCCCACCGAGGCGGGCCGCGCTCGCCGAGCCGTTGGCCGTGGCGCTGCACGCGGTGCGACGGGCGGGCCCGGTATCGGGACGGCATGTCCTGGTCACGGGCGCCGGTCCCATCGGCTGCCTGGTGGTCGCGGCGGCGAAGGCGGCCGGCGCGGCGCGGGTCACCGTGACCGACCTGCTGCCCACCGCGCTCGGGTACGCGCGTACCGTCGGCGCCGACACAGCCGTACGGGCCGGTGATCCGGCGGATCCCGGGTGGCCGTCGGAGGTGGACGTGGCCGTCGAGGCGTCCGGGGCGGCCGCCGGGCTCGACACCTGCCTACGGCTGGTGCGGCGCGGCGGAGTCGTCGTGCAGCTCGGCATGCTCCCGCCCGGGCCGAGCCCGTTCGCCGGGAACCTGCTGGTCAGCCGGGAGATCGAGCTGCGCGGGGCGTTCCGCTTCGACACGGAGTTCGACGCGGCCCTGCGCCTGCTCGCGGCCGAGCCCGCGTTCGACGCACTGATCAGCGCGGTGGTACCCGTACGGGACGCGGAGCCGGCGTTCGCACTCGCCGCGGACCGCGCCCGCTCGTGCAAGGTACTGCTGGACTTCGAGAGCTGAGGGAGGCGGCCGCCGGCCGCAGGTCACCCGGCCGGGCCCCGGCGGGCCACAGGACCGCTGCGCCCCGAGCTCCGGCGCGCTGCGGGTCCACCGGACCACGGGCCGCGAGGCCGCAAGGTCGCAAGGCCGCGAGGCCGCAAGGCCGCGAGGCCGCAAGGCCGCGAGGCCGCAAGGCCGCGAGGCCGCAAGGCCGCAAGGCCGCAAGGCCGCAAGGCCGCAAGGCCGCAAGGCCGCAAGGCCGCAAGGCCGCAAGGCCGCAAGGCCGCAAGGCCGCAAGGCCGCAAGCATCACCGGGCAGCGGGACCGCAGGCCCCAGGGCCGCGAGGACCACCGGGCCGCGCGACCGCCGGGCCGCGCGACCGCCGGGCCCGCAGGCCCCGACGTCCACCGGCCCCCCCAGGGCCGCGAGGACCACCGGCCCCCAGGGCCGCGACGTCCACCGGCCGCGAGGACCACCAGGTCGCGGGAATCGGGCGGGGGCGGCTAGGGGCGCCACAGGTGGTGTTCTCGGCGGGCCCATTCCGGGCTCACCGAGCCCGTGCGCATTCCCCGGCGGGCCTCCGGGTCGCCCAGGGCCATGCCGATGTGGCCGGCCAGGACGACGCCGATCGTGAGCGCGAGCCAGTCGTGGACGAAGGTCGCACTGGTCCGCCACATGATCGGGGTGAGGTGGGTGAACCACATGAGCAGGCCGGTGCCGAGCATCACCAGGGTCGCCCCCGCGATCCAGGCCGCGTAGATCTTCTGTCCGGCGTTGAACTTGGCCGCCGGACGCGACTCCCGGCGCTTGTCCCGGCGCAGGGCGGCACCCAGCCAGCGGCGGTCGTGCGGGCCGAAGCGGTTGAGGTGCCTGAGGTCGGCGCGGAACGCGCGGGAGGCGAGGCCCGCCAGAACCGGCGCGGGAAGGGCCAGCCCGGCCCATTCGTGGACCCGGACCACCAGTTCGCGGCGGCCCACGAGCTGGGCGAACTCGGGGATGTAGAGGAAGGCCGCCGTCAGCACGCACACGCCCATCAGGAGGGCCGTGGTGCGGTGCACCCACCGTTCGGCGCGGGTGAAGCGGGGGATCTCGGTGGTCGCCGGCGGCGCCTCAGCTCGTAGGCTCATCGTCCCGTCCGTTCGAGCGGCCGACCCAGGCGTCGACGTCGTAGCCACGGTCCTCCCAGTAGCCGGGCCGCACCTTCTTGGTGACGGTGATGCCGGAGAGCCACTTGGCGGACTTGTAGAAGTACATGGGCGCCACATAGAGACGGACGGGGCCGCCGTGGTCGTGGCCGAGGTCCTTGTCCTGCATGCGCAAAGCGACCAGGACGTCGGCCCGGCGGGCCTGGGCGAGGGTGAGGCTCTCGGTGTAGGCGCCGTCGAAGCAGGTGAAGCGGATCGCGCCGGCTTCGCCGCGCACTCCGGCCGCGTCGAGCAGGGCGGACAGCCGGACGCCTTCGAAGGGCGTGCCCGGCACCCGCCAGCCGGTGACGCACTGGACGTCCTTGACCACCCGGGTCTGGGGCATGGCCCTGAGGTCGGCCAGCGTGTAGGTGGCGGGGCGGTCGACGAGACCGTCCACGGTGAGGCGGTAGTTCGTGGCGTTCCTGTGCGGGACCGAGGACGTCACCGAGTAGTAGCGGAAGCCGCCGCCGTTGGGGAGCAGTCCGGTGAGGCCGGTGGGGTCCTTGTCGGCGGCGCTGCCGAGGAACGCCTCCATGCCGCGCTGGAGCGGGGGCGCTGCGACGACCCCCAGTGCGCCGAGGGCGAGTGTGCCGAGGAAGACCCGCCGGCCGACGGGTGTGCCACGCTCCGCGGGCTCCACGACCGGTTCGGACGGCCGGGACTGCCCGGGCGGCGCCGCCGGTCGGGCGTCGCGCGGCTCGGGCGGTTCGGACGGCTCGGGCGCCTCGGGTGGTTCGGGGTTCACCTTCCCATTCGAGCACTCGGGGGCCCGCCGGGGCCAGGGATCCCGGGCGGCCGTCAGATTTCGGTAACCACTTCTTACCGCGCTCTCATGGCCTGCGACCGGTCGATCGGCGGAGCCGCCCCTCGCCGGCGCTCACCGCCGGGGCCGGGCGGGACGCGAGGCGGCGAGCACCGCGCGGCCCGGGTACCCGGTGCCGGACCCGCACGACCCGGTGCCGGGCCCGCACGAGGAACCGGTGCCGGAACCGCACGGGCGTCCGGTGCCGGGCCGACATCGCCATCCGGTCCGTATCCGCTCGGTATCAGCTCCGGAGTCTGGTCCCGGGCCGGCACCGGACTCCGGTCCGTATCCGCTCAGGAATCGGGTGCCAGGCCCAGGTGGGAGTCCGATGCCGGACCCGCACGACCCGGTGCCGGGCCCGCACGAGGAACCGGTGCCGGACCCGCACGGGACTCCTGTGCCGGACCCGCACGGGACCCGGTGCGGGCTCGGGGAATCCGGTGTCCGGCCGGCCCTGGTGGGACCGCTGCGACGGGGGTCCCGGCCGCCTGCGGTGTGGCGTACGCCATGGCGCGGCTCGGCCGCAGGCCACACCATGGCGGTAGGTCGCCCCGCATCCCCGGCCTCTCCGCGGGTGCCCGCGGCCGAGTCACCCGCCCGGTTGCGGGGTACTCCCGGAAAGCAGCGTTCCGGGGCGGGCCCCGGAACGAACGGTTCGGGCACTCCCGGCGGCACGGAGGCCGCCGGGACGCTACAGTCGGCCACTACGCACCCCGTCCGTGGCCCGACCGGATGATCGAGGTAGGCAGCGTGTCGGTTCTGGTTCTGGTTCTCGCCGTGAGTGCCGCCTGCTGCCTCGGCTTCGGGTTCGTGCTCCAGCAGAACGCGGCTCAGAAGGCACCGCTGGGCGACTTCCTCTCCCCCCGCCTGCTGCTCGACCTCATGAAGGTGCCGCGCTGGCTGGGCGGCATCGGCCTCATGGTGGTCGGCATGGCGCTGGGCGCGGTCGCACTCGGCCAGGGCGAGATCTCCCTGGTGGAGCCGCTGCTCGCGACCAATCTGCTCTTCGCCCTCGCACTGTCCCGCCATCAGACGAAGCAGTCGCTCGGCCGTCAGGGCTGGGCGGGCCTGGCGCTGCTCGCGGGCGGGGTGACCACCTTCATCGTGGCGGGCGAGCCGCACGGCGGCAGCGCGGTCTCGGATCCGCTGCGGCACTGGCTGATCATCGGCGTGATGGTGGGCCTGGCCCTGCTGCTCACCACGTACGCCAAACGCTCCCGGCTGAGCTCCGGCCCGGTGCTGCTGTCCCTCGCTGCCGGTCTGCTGTACGGCGTCCAGGACGCGCTGACCAGGGTCAGCGGGCAGCGTTTCGGGTCGGGCGGCCTGGGCGAACTGCTGACCGGCTGGCAGCCGTACGCGGTGCTCGCCCTCGGCGTCACCGGCCTCGTGCTGGTCCAGAGCGCGTTCGAGACGGCGCCGCTGCGCATGTCGCTGCCCGCGCTGACGGCGGCGCAGCCCCTCGCGGGGATCATCTGCGGGGTCGGCTTCCTCGGCGACCGGCTGCGCACCGACACCGGCGCGCTGGCCCTGGAGGCGGCGGGGCTGGCAGCGATCGTCGCGGGCATCGTGCTCCTCGGGCTGCACCCGGCGATGCCGCGGGGCACGGCGCCGCGGGAACAGGTCCCGGACCTCCTGCCCCAGTAGCGAGGCGGCGGCGGTACGCCGTCGACGCCGTCGGCGGGCTGCTTGGATGGGCGCATGAGCGCTGCTGACGAGATCCTCGACATCGTGGACGAGAACGACGTGGTCGTCGGGCAGTCCCCCCGGGGCCGGGCGTACGCGGAGGGACTGCGCCACCGCTGCGTCTTCGTCCGGGCCAGGGACGCGAGGGGCAGGATCTTCGTCCACCGCCGGACCCCCACCAAGCTGGTGTTCCCGTCGCTGTACGACATGTTCGTCGGCGGTGTGGTCGGCGCGGGAGAGACCTACGACGACGCAGCTCTGCGGGAGGCCGAGGAGGAGCTGGGCGTGAGCGGCCTGCCCCGCCCCGAGTTCCTCTTCAAGTTCCTCTACGACGCCGGCGCCGACGGGAGCTGGTGGTCGGCCGTCTACGAGGTCCGCTGCGACCTGCCGGTGGACCCGCAGGTGGAGGAGGTCGCCTGGCACGGCTTCCTCCCCGAGGAGGAGGTCGAACGGCGGCTGTCCGAGTGGGAGTGGGTACCGGACGGGCTGGCGGCGTACGAGCGGCTCAGGGAGTACCGGGCGGGAGGCTGAAGGGGCGGGGGGCGCGGGTGAGGGAGCCCCGGCGGTGCCGGGATCGGCGATCGCCCCCGCCCCGGGGTCCGGGCCGCATCGGGATCCGGGGCGTCGGCGGGCTGCGGGTAGGGTCCTCCAGGTGATGGAGTTCGTGCAGAACGTCCGGTTGTGGTTCGCTCCCGAGCAGGTCAGGGAGGAGGGCCGCACGCCCGACTACCGGTTCTCGCTGGCGAACGAGCGGACGTTCCTGGCCTGGCTGCGCACCGCGCTCGCGCTGATCGGCGGCGGTTTCGCGGTGGACCAGTTCCTGCCGGACCTGCGCTGGGGCTGGCGGGTCGGGCTGGCGCTCGCCCTGCTGGCGGCGGGCGTGCTGTGCTCCTTGCGCGCGGTCAATCACTGGATCCGCTGCGAGCGGGCCATGCGCCGCGGCGAGGACCTGCCGGCCTCCCGTTTTCCGGCGCTGCTGGGGGTGCTGGTCGCGGTGGTGGCCGTGGCGATGGTCGTCGTCGTGCTGGTGGGGTGGGAGGGATGAGCGAGGGGATGCGGCCGACGGGCGACCGCGGTACGGGGCCCGACCGCGACCCCGGTCTCCAGCCCGAACGGACCCGGCTCGCCTGGCGGCGTACGACGCTGGCGAGCACGGTGGCCGCCGTACTGGGCGTGAAGGCGGCGCTGCACGGCGGGGTGTCGGCGTCGGGGATGGTCGCCGGTGCCGTGTGCTGCGGCCTGTGGCTGGCCTTCCTGCTGCTGGCCCACCGCCGGATCCACGTTCTGTCCGGCACGGCGAGCCCGGCTGCCCTCGCGCCGAGGCACGCCACCGCGGCGGTCCTGTGCACGGTGGCGACAGCGGTGTGCGCCGCGACGCTGGTGGTGGTCTAGCACCTCGTCCGGGGCTGCACTTCCCCCTCGGGTTCCCGCCCGGGGCCGGGACCTGGTCCACGGTCTCCCCCGCCCTCGGCCGGGCCGTCCCTCATACGCCCTCGACCGCCTGGCCCACGTCGCCCGCCCGGCTCAGAGCCCTGTCCGGGTTCCCCGCTTCACGGCTCGTCTCTCTCCCCGGTATCCCCGGTCTCCCGGGTCTCCCCGGTCTCCGCGGTCTCGTCCGTCCAGTCCACCGTCACCACGATCTTGCCCCGGGTACTGCCCTGCTCGTTCAGCCGGTAGGCGTCCGCCGCGCGTTCCAGCGGGAAGGTCTCGGAGACGTGCACGGACACCACGCCCTGTTCGGCGAGTTCCGACAGACGGGTGAGGTCGTCGGCGTCGGGCCGGACCCAGTAGTACCGGCCGCCGTACCCGACGACGTCCCCGTCGGCGATCGACACCAGACGGCCCTCCGGGGTCAGCAGGTTGGCGGAGACCTTCAGGGTGTCGCCGCCGACCGTGTCGAAGGCCGCGTCCACCCCCTCGGGGGCAAGCCCGCGCACCCGTTCGTACAGCCCCTCGCCATAGCTCACCGGCTCACCGCCCAACGAGCGCACGAAGTCGTGGTTGCCCTCACTGGCCGTGCCGATCACCCGTGCGCCGAGATGGCGGGCGAGCTGTACGGCGATGGAGCCGACCCCGCCCGCGGCCGCGTGCACCAGCACGGTCTCGCCCCGCTTCACCTGGAGGACCTTGGTCAGCACCTGGTAGGCGGTGAGGCCGGTCAGCGGAAGGCCCGCGGCCTCCTCCCAGGTGAGGTTGCGCGGCTTGCGGGCGAGGGTGCGCAACGGGGCGCCGACGTACTCGGCGAACGTGCCGCGGGAGAGGAAGTCCTCGCGGACGTAGCCGATGACCTCGTCGCCGACCGCGTACTCCGCGACGGACACCCCGAGCTGGACGACGACCCCGGACACGTCCCAGCCGGGAATCACGGGGAAGACGGCGTCGAGGATCGGATCCAGGTAGCCCTCGCGGGCCTTCCAGTCGACGGGGTTCACAGCCGCCGCCCGTACCTTCACCAGCACCGAGTCGGGGCCGATCTTGGGCTCGCGGACGTCCCCGTACACGAGCGTCTCGGGGCCGCCGTAGCGGGAGTAGCTGATGGCCTTCATGGTCCGACCCTCCGGGGTACGGCAACGCCACGCAAGCGGAACGACCGGACCCGCGGGTTCCGCGGAGGCCCGAGCCGCCCCGCAGGCGGCCACCGGCGTGCGGCGGACGACCGGTGACGGTCCGGAAGGCGACGGAAGGCGACTGTCCGGAGGGCGACAGCTGGTCGGCGTGAGCCACCGGAGCGTGGCGGTGCGCAACCACGCGGCCTCGGTGGCGGGAAAGGCCTCGGGAGGGCGTGCCGGGTTCTGCCCGGGGAGCCGTCGCCCCTATCGTCGTCCTATCGTGGCCCCGATCACGTTGGGCGCGACCACTGGACGGCATACCGACCGGTCGGCATCATGGTGCATGTGCTGATTCACCGTCCCGTCCACAGGAGCGACGCATGAGCCCCGACCACCCGCCCGGACTCGACCTCGACCGGCTGCGCGCCCTGCTGGAGCGCGAGCGGCCCGGTCTGGTCGGCGGCCCCCTCACCGGCCGGCTGATCGAGGGCGGACGGTCGAACCTCACCTACGCGGTCTCCGACGGCGCGACCAAGTGGGTCGTGCGGCGGCCTCCGCTCGGCCACGTCCTGGCCACCGCGCACGACATGCGGCGCGAGCACCGGGTGATCAGCGCCCTGTACCCGACGAGCGTGCCGGTGCCGCGCCCGGTGCTGCTGTGCGAGGACCCCGAGAACGGGGCCGCGCCCGGGGCGCCCTTCTACGTCATGGAGTTCGTCGAGGGCACGCCCTACCGCACCGCCGACGAGCTCGCCCCCCTCGGCGAGCAGCGCACCCGGGACGCGGTGCTGTCACTGGCGGACACGCTGGTGGAGCTGCACGCGGTGGACCCCGCCGAGGTGGGCCTCGCCGACTTCGGCCGGCCCGAGGGCTTCCTGGACCGGCAGCTGCGGCGCTGGGGGAAGCAGCTGGACGCCTCCCGCAGCCGGGAGCTGGCCGGGATCGACGAACTGCACGCGTCGCTCGGCCGCGGGCTGCCGCACTCTCCCGCGCCCGCGGTGGTGCACGGCGACTACCGGCTCGACAACGTCCTGATCGGCGCGGACGACTCGATCCTGGCGATCCTCGACTGGGAGATGTCGACGCTCGGCGACCCGCTGACCGACCTGGGCCTGCTGGTGATGTACAGCGTGCCGCTGCGACTGCCGAACTCGCCCATCTCCACGACGGCCTCGGCCCCCGGTCACCCGTCGCCCGCCGAGCTGATCGAGCGGTACGCGGCCCGCTCCGGACGTGATGTCTCGGCGGTCTCCTGGTACACGGCGTTCGCCTGGTTCAAGCTCGCCGTGATCCTGGAGGGCATCCACTACCGGTACACGCTGGGCCAGACGGTCGGGCGCGGCTTCGACCGTATCGGGGAGCTCGTCCCCGTCTTCATCGAGCACGGACTGACCACTCTCCAGGAAGGCTGACCGGCATGGACTTCGCGTTCGACGCACGCACCGAGGAGCTCCGCGCCAGGCTGCTCGCCTTCATGGACGAGTACGTCTACCCGGCCGAGGCCGTCGCCGAGGAGCAGCGCGCGCTGCTCGCCTCGCCGTGGGACACCCCGGCCGTGGTCGAGGAGCTGAAGGCGGAGGCGCGCAGGCAGGGCCTGTGGAACCTGTTCCTTCCCGACGCCGAGCACGGCGCCGGCCTCACGAACCTCCAGTACGCGCCGCTGGCCGAGATCACCGGCCGCTCCCCGCAGCTGGCGCCGACGGCTCTGAACTGCGCCGCCCCGGACACCGGGAACATGGAGGTGCTCGCCCAGTTCGGCGACGAGCGGCAGAAGAAGCAGTGGCTGGAGCCGCTGCTGGCGGGCGAGATCCGCTCGGCGTTCGCGATGACCGAGCCGGAGGTGGCCTCCTCCGACGCCACCAACATCACCACGCTCATCGAGCGGGCCTCCGACGGCACGGACGACTACGTCGTCACCGGCCGCAAGTGGTACATCTCCGGGGCGATGAACCCGGACTGCAAGATCTTCATCGTGATGGGCAAGACGGACCCGGACGGCGCCGACCCGCGCCGTCAGCAGTCCATGGTGCTCGTCCCGCGCGACACACCGGGTGTCACGGTCAGGCGGGCCATGAAGGTCTTCGGCTACGAGGACCACTCCCACGGCGGTCACGCCGAGGTGGTCTTCGACGGGGCGCGGGTGCCGGTGACGAACCTGATCGGCGAGGAGGGCGGCGGCTTCGCCATCGCCCAGGCCCGGCTCGGCCCCGGCCGTATCCACCACTGCATGCGGCTGATCGGGATGGCGGAGCGGGCGATCGATCTGATGTGCCGCAGGGCCGTCTCCCGTGACGCCTTCGGCAAGGCGCTGGCGCAGCAGGGCGTGGTCCACAACTGGATCGCGGACGCGCGCGTGACGGTCGAGCAGCTGCGGCTGCTGGTGCTGAAGACCGCCTGGATGATGGACACCGTCGGCAACCGGGGCGCCCACACGGAGATCCAGGCCATCAAGATCGCGACGCCCCGCGCGGTGGTCGACATCCTCGACCGCGCGATCCAGCTGCACGGCGCGGGTGGCGTCAGCCAGGACTTCCCGCTGGCGGAGCTGTACGCCGGAGCGCGCACGCTGATGATCGCCGACGGGCCGGACGAGGTGCACCAGCGGTCGCTGGCGCGACGGGAGTTGAAGAAGCACCTGTAGGGACAGACGGAACGACAAAGGCCCCGGCAACGCCGGGGCCTTTGTCACAGGCTATTTCTTCCGCCGCTCCTCCAGCTGCTCGAGCGCCCTCTCCCGCACGTCCTCCCAGGAGTGCCGGGAGAGTCGCGTGAGCGCGTCCGTCGGAGTCCCAGGGTTCGACGCCGTCGACGAGACGACGGCGTCGTGGTCGTCACGGGACAGCGCGTCCAGGACGTCCTGCGGCACCCCCTTGCGGCTGGCGATGTTCGCCCTGACCCGCCAGTCGTCGTCACGCACCAGCAGGCGCAACACCTCCGGCGGGACATGCCGGTTGAACGTCACCCAGAAGCGCATGTCGGGGTGGTTCTGCACGAGGTCGAGCCAGACGTCGAGCGGCGCGTCCTCCTGCTTGGTCCGCCGGAGGTCGGCGCTGTCGCCGCTCGTCCGCAGGCGGACGAACTCCTCGGCGCTCTCGATCATCAGTGCCGATCTCAGGGCCGCAGGGCCCGCAGCAGCAGGTCGGCCAGGTGGTCGGCGACCTCCTTCGGCCCCATCGACCCGTCCGGCCGGTACCAGGTCGACAGATGGTGGACGGACCCGAAGTGGTAGTCCACGACCAGGTCGGCCGGGGTCGCCGTGGAGAAGACACCGGCCTGCTGACCCTCCTCGACGAGGGCGCGGAAGCGTTCGTGGTAGCGGCGGCGCTCCGCGCGCACCTGTTTGTTCTTCTCCGGGCTCAGGTGGTGCATCGAGCGGAAGAAGATCATCGCGTCGTCGAGGTTCTCGATGGTCGTGACGACGACGTCCGCCGCCGCGCCCCGCAGCCGCTTCTCGATCGGCTCGTCGGCGTTGGCGAAGGCGTCCAGACGCTCCTGCTGCACGCGCAGGACGCGCGCGTACACCTCGTGCAGCAGATCGTCCTTGGAGCCGAAGTAGTGGTACAGCGCGCCCTTGGTGACGCCTGCCGCCTCGACGATCTCCTGCACCGAGGTGCGGTCGTAGCCCCGCTCGGCGAAGAGCCGGGTGGCGGCGGCCAGCAGCCGCTGCGGCACGGGTGTCCCGTCACCGTCCGTGGTCCTGGGCACTGCCGCCACCTGCCTTCCTCGATGCCTTATCGGCGAGCCTTACCGGCTGTCGTGCCGACTTGCTGCTGTCGTGCTGCTTGTCCGCTACCGGCTGTCGTGCGGGCGCGAACGCAGTTCCCGCCGGAGGATCTTCCCACTCGCCGTCTTGGGCAGGTCGGGCAGGATCTCCACCTGGCGCGGATACTTGTAGGCGGCCAGCCTGTCCTTGCAGTAGGCCGCGAGCGTATCGGCATCCGTGTCGGCGCCGGGACGCAGGCTGATGTACGCCTTGACGGTCTCCCCGCGATAGCCGTCCGGCACCCCCACGACGGCCGCCTCGCGCACGGCCGGGTGGGTGTACAGCACGTCCTCCACCTCGCGCGGCCACACCTTGAAACCGGACGCGTTGATCATGTCCTTCTTGCGGTCGACGACGTACAGCCAGCCCTGTTCGTCCATGAACCCGATGTCGCCGGTGCGCAGTTCGCCGCCGGGAAAGGTCTCTGCGGTGGCCTCGGGCCGCCGCCAGTACCCGGGGACCACCTGCGGGCCCCGCACGACGATCTCGCCCTGCTCGCCGAAGGGCACCTCGGCGCCCTGCTCGTCGACGATGCGGACGATCGTGTCGGGCCCGGGGACACCGACGGCGAGGGTCCCGGAGGCCGGGTCGACCGGCGCCTCCAGCTGGGGCGGGACGGAGGCGCAGGGCGCCGTGCACTCGGTGAGTCCGTAGCCGTTGCGGATGTACGGTCCGAAGCCCGCCCGGAACTTCTCCACCAGGGCCGGCGGCACCGGGGCGCCGCCGGAGGAGATGTTCACGAAGGACGCGAAGTGGTCCCGCGTGACCTCGGGACGGGCGGCCAGCGCCATGAAGGCGGTGGACGGGCCCACCGTGTAGTGCGGCTTGTGCTCGGCGAACGCCTCCAGGACGACGCCCGCCTCGAAGCGGTACGTCAGTACGAGCGTGCCCGCGCTGTTCAGACAGGCGCCGAGCTGGCAGACCATGCCGGTGATGTGGAACAGCGGTGCGAGCGCGTAGTAGACGGGCGCCTCGGGCAGGCGCAGTCCGGTGCGCTGCCGTTCGGCGTTGTACATGATGTTGCCGTGCGTGTTGGTGGCGCCCTTGGGTGCACCGCTCGTGCCCGAGGTGTAGCTGATCAGGGCGATGTCCGCGGGGGCGGCGTCACGGCCCCCGGGCGCTTTGTGGCCGGCTCGGGCGACGGCTGTGAGGTCGTCGGTGTCGGGCGCCTGCGGAAGGCGTTCGAAGCCGAGGACGCGCGCGTCGCCGCGGGTCTGGAAGTCCAGCTCGCAGGCGGTGAGCGCGATCCGCACCGGCGAGTCGGCTGCGGCGTCGCGCAGATACGCGTCCCAGGCGCGGTCGGAGCAGATCAGCGCGGCCACCTCGCCGTCGTGCAGGACGTGACCGACCTCCCCCGACTTGTACATCGGGTTGACGGGGACGACGGTCGCGCCCGCCTTCCAGGCGCCGAGCAGGGCGAGGACGAAGTGCGGGGAGTTCTGCAGCAGGACGGCGACCCGGTCACCGGGCTCCAGGCCGCGGGCTGCGAGGTGACCGGCCACGGAGTCGCTGAACTCGTCGACCTCGCGGTAGCTGAGCCGGCCGTCGAAGTAGGCCAGGCAGGTCCGGTCGGGCGCCTCGGCGACGGACCTGCGGAAGGCGTGCACCAGGGAGTCGGCGGGGTCGATCGGGGCCCGCTGGACCTCGTCGAGGAGGGCCACCCACGGTGTGGCCGCGTAACGGGAGGCGGGCGCGGTCATCCGGCGGCCTCCCACTTCTGCTGGAGGTGGTTCATGTTCGACAGCCAGCGGTCGGGATCACCGGCCCGGACCTGGTAGTACTCGGCGACCTCGGGGTGCGGAAGGATCAGGAAACGGTCCTCCGCGATGCCCTTGAACAGGGCGTCCGCCACGTCCTGCGGCTCGATCGCGGTCGGTTTGAGCACCAGGTCGCCCGCGCTGCCGGTGGCGGCCAGCATGTCGGTGCGGACGCCCTGGGGACAGATCGCGTGCACCTTGATCCCGCGGTGGCGGTAGGTCAGCGAAAGCCACTCGGCGAAGGCGTACGCGCCGTGCTTGGTGACGCTGTAGGGGGCGGCGCCGATCATCGTGAGCAGCCCGGCTGCGGAGACGGTCGACACGAACCGGCCGCGCCCGCGCTCCAGCCAGCCCGGGAGCAGCGCGTGGGCCGCCCGGACGTGGGCCATGACGTTGACGTCCCAGGCGAGGGCCCAGACGGCCTCCTCGGCCGACTCGGAACCGCCCGAGGCGACCCCGGCGTTGGCGCAGTACACGTCGACGGTGCCGCCGAGCGCCTCACGGGCCTGCTCGACGATCGTGGAGGCGTCGCCCGGGACGGCGATCCCGCCGATCTCGTCGGCGACGGACCGCGCCCGGTCCGCGTCCAGGTCGTTGACGACGACCCGGGCTCCCTCGGCGGCGTAGCGGCGGGCCAGCGCGGCTCCGATACCGCCCCCCGCTCCGGTCACGACCACTCGGGCATCCTGCACGGCTTCCACCATCGGTCTCCTTCGACGCGACTGCGGCACGAATCGGCTCTACCGCCAGACTAACCAGTCGGTATGTTGCGGCGGAAGGGTTACCCGGGGATCGCCGTCGGCTCCGGCGACCGTGCCAGGATTACATCTTGTACGGATGAGCCGTGACGTATGGCCAATTGCCCCGTTCCGCAGGACGATGCCCGCACCGGGCGCATCCCTGCGGGGCACGAGGGGGCCTGTCATGGCGGATCCGGCGATGAGCGTGACGCCCTACTGGGAGCTGACCTTCGACGCCGACGGAGACATCGACGGCACACGTCGGGACCGGCTGCTCGGCGAGGTGGGACGGCGCGGGGTCCGCGACCTGATCGTCTTCTCGCACGGCTGGAACAGCGACCGTTCCGGCGCGACCAGGCTCTACAGCAGCTTCTTCGCGCCGGTCCCCGCGCTCGCCCCGGCGGCACGGATCGGGTACGTGGGCGTGGTGTGGCCGTCGATGCGCTTCTCCGACGAGCCGATCCCGGACTTCCCGCACTCCGCGGCGGCCGCACGGCTCGGGCGCCCTGCACTGGACGCGGACACCCGTCGGGCGCTGCTCGCCACGTTCCCCGGCCGGGCCGCGGAGGTCGACCGGATCGCGGGGCTGCTGGAGCGGCGGCCGCCCGGGGAAGCCGCGCTGGACGAGTTCGGGCGGCAGGTGCGGCTGCTGGTGGACGTGGCTCCGACGGGACCACAGGCGCTGTGCGCGGCGGACACCCTGGCGGAGGGGACGACGCGGGCCGGACCGGAGATGTTCGCCTGCTCGACGGCGACGGCCTGCGAGGAGTTCGCGCAGGCTCTGGCCGGCCTGGAAAGCGCGTCGCCGGCGCCGGAGTTCACGCTGCCCGACCCGTGGGACGGGGCGCACGAGCTGCTGCGGCAGGCGACGTACTACGCGATGAAGCGGCGCGCCGGAACGGTGGGCGAGCACGGACTCGGGCCCTTCCTCGGGCGGCTGGCGGCGGTGGCGCCGGCCGTGCGGGTGCATCTGGTGGGACACAGCTTCGGCGGGCGGCTGGTGTCGTTCGCGCTGCGGGGCCTGCCGGAGGGGGTGCGCACGGTGAAGTCGGTGACGCTGCTCCAAGGGGCCTTCTCGCACTACGCGTTCGCCGCGCAAGGGGTGCTCCAGGGCCGGCAGGACCGGATCGACGGCCCTCTGGTGTGCTGTTACTCGAGATTCGACCAGGCGCTGAGCACGATGTACCCGCTGGCCTCGCGGATGGCGGGCGATTCCCGGGGGCTCGTCGGCGAGATGCTGGGCGCCACATGGGGCGCCATGGGACACGACGGGGTCCAGGCCGTCCCGGGCACACACGCGTGTGTGCTCGCCGACGCGCTCTCCGGGCCGCTGCCGGCCTCGGGGTGCGTGAACGTCGACGCGGCGGCGGTGGTCCGGCGCGGTGGAGCGCCCGCCGGGGCGCACAGTGACATCGTGCACCCCGAGCTGGCGCGGCTGGTGCTGGCGGCGGGCCGCATCCGTTAGGGACGCGGCCCGCCGTCGTGCGGACTACCGGTGGGACGTGAACTCCACCACCTGCTGGAAGGTGGGCCGGTTCTGCCAGCTGATGTTGCCGTGCTTGATGCCGCCCAGGGTGCGCTGGACGATCGAGTCGGCGCACCACTGGTCGCCCGCCGCGCACAGGGTGTCGCCCGGGTAGACCTGGGCCGCGGTCTTGCCGGCCGCCTCCTTCAGGGTGCTGATGAGGACGTCCCGGCAGCCGGTGAGGGTGCCGCCGCCGCAGTACTTCTGCGTCAGCCCGCCCTGGACCGTCTCGCCGAGCACGGCCCGGATGTCCTTGTCGACATAGCTCCACCAGCCGTACTGGAAGGAGCTGCCGGCGTGGGCCCCGGTCGGCCCGTGGGCGGCCGACGGGGTCTCGTCGATCGGCAGGTTGGCCGTCAGCGCCGTGTACAGGCCGGTGCCGAGGCCGGGTTCGAACTCGGCCTTCACCAGCAGCGGCCACCAGGCGTCCAGGATGCGGACCGCGTCGGCGTTGGCGTACGTCTTCGAACCGGCCGTCGTCTCCGTCCGCTTGCCGCCCGCCGTCAGCCAGGTCTGGAGTTTGGTCACCGCGGCCGCGGCCGTGGAGTCGGTGACCGTGGAGCTGTTGACCACCTTCAGCAGGTCGGGCAGGACGTCCTCGGCCCGCAGGTCCGCGAGCGCCGCGTCCGCCATCGCCTTCGTCAGGGACGCGCGCGTGACGCCGCCGGCCGCGACCAGCTTCTTCACCCGGTCCTCGAGCAGGTTGCCGCGGTGTACGGACCCGTCGCCCCAGGAGGCCGTCGCGTAGTCCTTGGCCTGCTTGTTGTTCCAGGAGATGTAGTAGTCCTGGTCGATGGAGTTGGGATGCGCCGAGGCCGGGGTGTAGTCGGCCGTGTTGGTGGCAGGCACCCAGTTCTTCCACTCGTACGCCGCCTGCGCCCACACCGGGAACTCGGCGTCGACACCGCTCGCCCGCACCGGGTTGTCGCCGCTGTTGTAGTAGGCGGTGTGCGCGGAGTCGGCGTAGAACCAGTTGAAGGTGTAGTTGATGTGCTGCACCGCGCTCTGGAAGGTCTGCGGGCTCTTGACGTAGTCCGGGTCGTTCAGCATCTGGAAGCCGATGATCGAGTCGGCCTCGTGCATGAAGGACGAACGCAGGTTCGTGTAGGCGACCTTCTTGCCGCCCACGGTCGCCCGGTACTGCACGGGCCCGTACTTCGTGCGGTACACCCGCATGGTGTACGAACCGGCGGCCGTTCCGTCGGCGGTGGTCGGCTTCCAGGCGTTCTTCTGTTCCACCACGTCCATGGCCGTGCAGACGCCGTGGTACAGGTAGTGGTAGTCGTCCTGGCAGAGTTCGACCGCGTAGCTGTCGATGATGTCCTGGCCGGAGGTCGTGGCGCTCCACGCGTAGTCCTGGCCGCGCCCGAGTTCGACGTACATGCTCAGGCCCGCGAAGGAGGCGCCGCGGGCGCTGATGCCCGGGCCCTGGATCTCCTGGAGCATGAGCAGCTGCGGGGCGAAGTAGCCGGTCTGCGGGCCGAAGACGGCGATCGGGTGGCCGCTCGCGGTGGCCTGGCCGCTGACGACGAGGGCGTTGGACATGCCCCGCCTGGCCGAGCTGAGCGCGGTCGCGGTCGCCGTGGCGGACGCGGCGGATGCGTTCTGGTCGCCGCCGGTGCCGGTGGCGTCGTAGACCAGTGGTTGCGTGGTCAGCGAGCCGGCGTCGGGCAGTGCCTCGCCCTGCGGGCTCGCGGGCTTGGCCGCGTACGGGAAACTCTGGCCGTTGTGGACGGTGAGGGCGGCCTCGGGGTCGTTGCGTTCGCGGAACGCCTCCCAGACCTCGGTGCCCTGCTGCACGCCGTACTTCTCCTGCGCGGCGAGCAGCGACACCGCGTTGTTGACCTCGCCGCCACCGCCCGAGCCGAACAGCGAGCCGATGACCGAGGCCAGCGCCACGAGGTCGGTGATCTTGAAGTGGTCGATGGTGCCGGCGTTGGTGATTGAGTCCTTGTGGCCGGTGAGGACGTACTCACCGGGGAAGTAGCGGCCGCTGTCGGAGGTGTCTATGTAGGAGTTGACGCCGGCGAGGTAGGCGTTGGCGTCGGCGAGCGCCTGCTGGCCGCGGGTGCCGTTGGTGGCGACGGCGTTGTCGATCTGGGCCTGGAGGTCTGCCTCGGTGTACGGAGCGTTGCGCCAGAACTGCTGCTCGAGCCCCTGGTTGGAGGGGGCGCCGCCCGCGAAGGCGGTGAGCTGGCCGCGGCCGACGTGCCGGAAGACGTCCATGAGCCACAGCCGGTCCTGGGCCGCCGCGTACCCGGCGCCGAACTCGGTGCCGTACCGGGTGGTGCCGGTGATGTGCGGCACACCCGTCTTCTTGTCGCGGACGATCGTCACGTCGCTGCGGCCCGCGGGGCTCAGGGTGGAGGCGACTTGATCGGAGGCGACACCGAACGACGCGTCGTTGAAGAACGTGTTGATCGTGGCGTTGGTGAGCGTCGGGTAGCCCTTGGCCAGGTTGGCGTAGGGCCCGAGCTGGTCCTCGGCGTGGTCGGGCTGGGTGCCGAATGCCTGGTTGAGGAGGACTTGCGCGAGGGTGGCGTTCCCGTTCTCACCGGGCGGCAGGATGTCGGAGCACTGGCCGCCGCAGTAGTCGTTCGCGGCCGTGACCTCGGCGGCTGCCGCCACTTGGGTAATGGGCGACAAAAGACCGGCGATCAGGGCGCATACGGATGCGGTCTTCAGGAACCCGGGGAATCTGCCGGGAGTTCTCAGTCTGTCGAGAGTGGTGCGTGGGGTTCGCCGAGGCATCGGCTGCTCCTAGCGACGGGGGTGGCCGGAAGGTTACCGCCGGTATCCCCGGTATTGAAGATGAACATGCGTCAAGTTTTCGGCAGGTGGAGGTCATCGGAGATCGGATGGAGCCGAATCGCATGTCGATACGTCTATTCGACGACGTCCGTACGACGACGCCGAAGTGACCGAAGTTCAGGTGCAGATGTGACGGAGGTGCAAGGCGATGGCCGGTTTCCGGAGTCTGGCGAGACAGGTGCGAGACCCGCGTTGCGATCTGGCGCTGCGGCGGTACTCGCTGCGCAAGTGCCTTGAGCGGTTCGCTCCCTACGGGCACAGGGCGACCTGGGACCATCTTTCCTCGCGGGCCGGGTTCGGTCCGGAGGACCGCTCCCCCGATCCTGCGCGGCTCGTGGCCGCGTTGGACGAGCTGGAGGAGGCGCGGGCGGTGTGGCTGGCCTACGAGGTCGAGTTCGCCGAGCGCCGCAAGAAGGAGAAGCACGACGGGCTGCGCAGGCCCGGCACCGTGGACGACTGGCACCGGCTGACCTGGGGCGGTTTCGGCGTCGCCTGGTGCGACGACCCGCGGCTGCACCCCCGTGAGCCGCTGGCCGAGGTGCTGCGCAGGCTGATCGCCGCGCTGGAGCGCGCGCCGGGCTCCGGCTGCCCGGTGTGCGGCGGTGAGCGGCTGCCCTGGAAGTACGACCTGGATCACGAACCGTCGGCGGGTCCGGTCTGCGCGGACTGCGGAATTCTCGTACCGCGTCCCGTGCTCACGGCCGAGGCCCTGGCGTACGCCAGGGGCGGACGACTGCTGGTGTCGGCCTGACACCGGCCTGAGCTCTTCCCAAGGCCGGCCCGCGGCCGGCCTGTGAACACCGCGGGGGTGCGCCGGGGATGCCGCACCCCCGAACCTGCCTCGCCCCGGTCGGCCGGCACAGTCCTGGTGAGCGCAGTCCTCAAGGCTTGCCGATGCCGCACAAGGGCGGTTGCGGGCAAGGGAGTCGGTCTCGTCCGGGGTCCGTGCGCGGTGGCTCCGGGGCGGCCGAAGCGGGTGACGGTAGCAGGCGCTAATCGGTTCGCTCCACCTGTTTCCGGCGGGGAGAGTTGGGCGTGATGAAACCCAACTGAGGCACCAGCCCGCGGACTTGAAGGAGCCCGACATGTCGACGCTGCGCGTCACCGCCGAAGTGCTGACCGTCCACGAACACCCCGACGCCGACGCCCTCGAACTGGCGCAGGTCGGCCTGTACCGTGCCGTCGTCGCCAAGGGTGCGTACCGCACGGGCGAGGCCGCCCTGTACATCCCCGAGCAGTCGGTGCTTCCCACCGCACTGATCGAGGAGCTGGGGCTGACCGGGCGGCTGGCCGGCAGCGGGGCGGACCGCGTGAAGGCGGTACGGCTGCGGGGCGAGCTGTCCCAGGGAATCGTGTGCCGGCCGAAGGCGCTGGCCGACGTCGACCTGGCGCTGGCCGCCGCGCAGGGCACGGACTTCGCGGAGCGGCTCGGCATCGTCAAGTGGGTGCCGCCGATCCCGCCGACCATGAACGGCGACGTCGAAACGGCGCCGGATCTGCTGCCGTGGGTCGACATCGAGAACATCCAGCGCTATCCCGACCTCTTCGCGCCGGGCGAGCCCGTGGTGCTGACCGAGAAGCTGCACGGCTCGGCCTGTCTGCTCACGTACGTCGCGGAAGAGGAGCGGGTGTACGTCTCCTCGAAGGGCTTCGGCGCCAAGTCCCTCGCCCTGAAGGAGGACCCGAAGAACCTCTACTGGCGGGCCGTGCGCGGCCATGGCGTACCCGAGGCCGCGGCCCGTCTGGCGGAGCGGCTGGGCGCGCGCCGGATCGGTGTCTTCGGGGAGGTGTTCGGGGCGGGGGTCCAGGACCTGACGTACGGCGCGGACGGCCGGCGCGACACCCTCGGCTACGCGGTGTTCGACGTGTCCGCGGACATCGACGGCACGGTGCGCTGGCTGGACGCGGCACACCTCCTGGACGGTGAACTGCCTCTCGTTCCGCGGCTGTTCGAGGGCCCTTACGACAGCGAGCGGGTCCTGGAGATCGCCTCCGGCCGGGAGACGGTGTCCGGACGCGGGCTGCACCTGCGCGAGGGCGTGGTGATCCGGCCGGCCGTCGAGCGCTACAGCCCGGTCACGGGAGGCAGGGCGATCGCCAAGGCGGTCAGCGGTGCGTATCTGACCCGCAAGGGCGGAACCGAGTACGAGTGAGGACGAGTCTCCTCCCCCGGCCGGGGCCGCCGCCCGCCCGGGCCGGGGGTTACGTCGCGGTCCGGGTGACCCGGGCGACCCGGGGACGGTGGTGAGCCGGGGTCTAGGGGCGGGCGGCGGCCGGGGTCATGCCGGGGGCGGGTGAACTTGGGCGGGCGGCCCGGGGACGGTGGTGAGCCGGGGTCCGGGGGCGGGCGGCGGCCGGGGTCATGCCGGGGGCGGGTGAACCCGGGCGGGCGGCCCGGGGACGGTGGTGAGCCGGGGTCCGGGGAAGCCCGGGCGGGCGGCCCGGGGCGGGTTTGCGCTGGGGCGCGGGGGGCGCGGGGAGCCCGAGTGGCCCGTGTCCGGGGCGCCCGCTGTCGGTTCGGTCAGCAGCAGGCGGCCGTGTCTTCCCCGGCGCGTGCTCCTGCGGCGCCCGCCGTCACCCCGCCCGCCCGGCCCGTGCCCGCCTGCGTCTGCGATCCGGGCGCTCCCGCGTCGGCGCCCTGCACCGCGAGCCTGCCGCCCCTGCCGGCGTGCCCCGTCCCGGACTTGCGCCGCGCGCTTTTCTCCACCAACAGCCGCGATCCGGAGGCACGTTCACCGAAGGCGTCGTCCGGGTTGGACAGAACGCAGGTGGCGAGGGACAGGCATCCGCAGCCGATGCAGTCGGTGAGGTGGTCGCGCAGGCGGTTGAGCTGCTTGATGCGTTCGTCCAGTTCCGCGCGCCACGCCTCGGAGAGCCGGGCCCAGTCCTCCCGGGTCGGGGTGCGCTCCTCGGGGAGCTCGGCGAGGGCCTCCCGGATCGTGGCCAGCGGGATGCCGACGCGTTGCGCCGCGCGGACGAAGGCGACGCGGCGCAACGCGTCGCGGTGGTAGCGGCGCTGGTTGCCCGCCGTGCGGCGGCTGCTGATCAGCCCCTTCGACTCGTAGAAGTGCAGGGCGGAGACGGCGGCGCCGCTGCGCGCGGCGAGCTGGCCGACCGTGAGCTCGTGGATCTTCTCGGGAATCTGGGGCACCCCTCGAACCCTACCCATCGCCGCACCCCCGGGTCCGTTGACATCGACCCCGCACCCGAGCATGCTAAGCAGTTGCTTAGACCTATGGCATGGTGACATGGGCAGCGAGTGAGGCGAGAGGGCCGCAGACATGGCAGAGCCGAGGATCTTCACGTCCGCCGACGACCTGAAGGCGGCGGTGGGCGAGCAGCTGGGGTACACCGACTGGGTGGAGGTCGACCAGAAGCGGATCGACCTCTTCGCGGAGGCCACGGGTGACCACCAGTGGATCCATGTGGACCCGGAGAAGGCCGCCGCAGGCCCCTTCGGCACCACCATCGCGCACGGCTACCTCACCCTGTCCCTGCTGCCGCTCTTCGGCCCGCAGCTGATCAAGGTCGAGAACGTGAAGATGGGCGTCAACTACGGGACGAACAAGGTCCGTTTCCCTGCCCCGGTACCCGTGGGCTCCCGGCTGCGCGCCACTGCGACGATCACCGGCGTCGAGGACGTGACCGGCGGCGTCCAGGTCGCCGTCGCCTTCAGCGTGGAGCGCGAGGGCGGGGACAAGCCCGTCTGCGTGGCGGAGTCGGTTTCGCGCTACTACCTGTAACCGCGGCACCGGTGAGCCCGGGCTTCCGTCGAGCCCGGGCCGCCGTCAGGCCCGCACCAAGGGCAGGTCCGGCCGCCGCCGGACCCCGCCACCGGACGCCTACTTCGCCGCGCCGACCATCCGCAGTACGAGGTCGGCGTACAGCGCGCCGACCTCGTCGGGGGTGCGGGGACCGTCGACGTTGAACCAGCGGGCCACGTCGATGCACAGGGACAGCACGGCGAGCGTCGTGCCGTGCACGTCCAGCACGGCGAACTCGCCGCTCGCGACCCCGTCCTCGATGATCCCGCGCACTTCGGCGTCGACCTGTCGGCGCAGGTCGAGGATCTCGGCGCGGGCGTCGGGGCCGAGCGCGTCCAGTTCGTACTGGACGACCCGGGCCGTGGTGCGCCGTCCGGCGTGCCAGCGGACGAAGGAGCTGACGGCGTCCGCGAGACGGCCGGCCGCGTCGCCCTCACCGGCGGCCGCCGCGCGCAGGATGCCCAGCGCCCGGTCGTGGCCGATCCGGCTGATGCGGTGCAGCAGCTCTTCCTTGGTCTTGTAGTGGATGTAGAGGGCGGCCGGGCTCATACCCGCGCGGCCCGCGATGTCGCGGGTCGTCGTCGCGTGGTAGCCGCGCTCGGCGAAGGCCTCCACGGCGGCGACCAGCAGTCGCCGGGCCGCGTCAGGGGTGACCTCTTCCCACGGCTCGATCTCGCCGCCGGCCGTCTCCTCCGCCGTACTCATGACTCGTTCGCCCCTCTCGGTACAAGGAGCTACACCATACCGCCGAAGGTGAGCGCCCGCTTAGCGTGCCCGCTCAGAGCTTCTCGAAGGGGCTGTACACCCGCGCTGCCGCGTCCTGCTTGTCCCTGATCACCTTGGCGAGGGTGAAGGCGGAGGTGACGAGGTAGAGGACGGCGATCGCGAGGAAGGCGCGCACCCAGGCGTCGGCGTTCAGCTTGAAGATGCCGACGGCGGTCGCCGCCATGGCCACGGCGAAGGACGCGACCGCCTGGCCGTAGAAGGCGGCGGTGTTCTGCTTGACCGGTGTCTCACTCATGAGGAGAAGCTTCGGCCGAACCGGCCGCCGGCACATCCGTCCGCCTACTCAGAAGGTACTCAGAACGCCGAAACCCCGGTCAGGGCCCGCCCGATGAGCAGTTTCTGGATCTGGCTCGTGCCCTCGTAGAGGGTCATCACCCGGGCGTCGCGCAGGAGCTTGCCCGCCGGGTACTCGTCGATGTAGCCGTAGCCGCCGAATACCTGGAGGGCGTTGTTGGCGGCGCGGACGGCGGCCTCCGAGGCGAACAGCTTGGCCTTGGAGGACTCGGTGGCGAAGGGCAGGCCCCGGTCGACGAGGTCGGCGACCCGCCAGGTCAGCAGCCGGGCCGCGTCGACGTCGACCGCGATGTCGCTGATCAGTTCCTGGACGAGCTGGTGGTGGGCGATGCTCCTGCCGAACTGCTCGCGTTCGCCCGCGTAGCGCACCGCCGCGTCCAGGGCGGCCTGCGCTATACCGACGCAGCCGGCCGCGACCGACATGCGGCCCTTGGCGAGCGCCGACATGGCGACGGAGAAGCCCTTGCCCTCGGGCGCCAGCATCGCCGAGGCGGGGACCCGGACGTCGTCCAGGACCAGTTCGGCGGTCGCCTGGCCGCGCAGGCCGAGCTTGCCGTGGATCGCGCGGCGGCTCAGACCGGGGGTGTCGGTGGGGACGAGGAACGCGGAGACGCCCTTGTGGCCCGGCGCGTCCGTGGAGCGGGCGAAGAGCAGGACCACGTCGGCCCAGGTGCCGTTGGTGATGAACATCTTCGTGCCGTTGATGACATAGGAGTCGCCGTCGCGGACCGCGCGGGTCCCGAGGTTGCCGGCGTCCGAGCCGGTGCCGGGTTCGGTCAGGCCGAAGCAGCCGACGTACTCGCCGGACGTCAGTCCCGGCAGCCAGCGCCGCTTCTGCTCCTCGCTCCCCCAGGCGGCGACGGTCTTGGCGACCAGCCCGAGGGAGACGGAGACGATTCCGCGCACGGACGAGTCCCCGCGGCCCAGCTCCTCGGTGACCAGGCAGTACGCGAGGTGGTCGCCGCCCGAGCCGCCGTACTCCTCGTCGATCGTCAGGCCGAGGAAGCCGACCTCGCCGAGCTTCTTGACCAGGGACCGGTCGATGTCCTCCGCGCGGTCCCAGGCGACGACGTGCGGGGCGACCTCGCGGTCCACGAAGTCCCTGGCGAGCCGTCGGACGGCCTCCTGTTCCTCGCTGAGCGCCAGATTCACCACGAGACCACCTCACAAGGGAAGACCGTTGCCGTTCACCGTTTAATTAGCACTGCTAGTTTCCATTACGCAGCCCTACTATGTGCGCCATGGCCCGACCGCGCAAGCCCCTTCTCAGTACCGACCGGATCATCGAGACCGCACGGACGCTCGTGGACGCGGAGGGCCTGCCGGCCGTCTCCACGCGGCGGCTCGCCGCCGAGCTGGGGGTGAGCGGGCCCTCGCTGTACAACCACTTCCGCACGAAGGACGAGATCCTGGAGGCCGTCGCGGACTCGGTCAGCGCGCAGGTCGACCTTTCGATGTTCGAGGACGGCCGGGAGTGGCGGACCGCGCTGCACGACTGGGCCGTCTCGTACCGTGCCGCCCTGCGCGACCACCCGCACATCGTCCCCGTGCTCGCCCAGGGCCCCGGCCGCAGGCCCGCCGGGCTGCGGCTCGCCGACGCGGTGTACGGCGCGATGGTCCGCGCCGGCTGGCCGCCCGCACAGGCCACCTCCATCGGCGCGCTGATGCGGTACTTCGTGATGGGCTCCGCGCTCGGCTCGTTCGCCGGCGGCTTCGTCGACGACGTGAGCGCCTACGATCCGGCCGACTACCCGCACCTCGGCCAGGCCCACCTGCTCGCCGAGCAGCAGGAGAAGATCGACGAGCGGGCTTTCGAGACCGGGCTGACCGCCCTGCTGGACGGTCTGGCCCAGCAGTTCGCGCAGTTGCCCTAGCACGGTTCGGCGGGCACCGAAGTGTGCGTCGCGCATGCTGGGGCCGTGAGCATCACGGACACCGGGAACGACAGGGACGTACGGGCGCCGGGGCTGGCCGCTCTCGCCGGGCTGGTCGCCGACGAGACGCGGGCCGCCTGTCTGCTGGCGCTGCTCGACGGGCGGGCGTGGACCGCCGGTGAGCTGGCCCGGCACGCGGGCGTGGCCGCGTCCACGCTCAGCGAGCATCTGGGCAAACTGGTCGCGGGCGGGCTGCTGGCCGAGGAACGGCAGGGGCGGCACCGGTACGTACGGCTCGCAGGCGCCCGGGTCGCCCAGCTCGTGGAGGACCTCGCCGCCCAGGTCGACCCGCGTCCCGCGCGTCGGCCGCGCACGTTGCGTGCCGCGAGCGCCGGTTCGGCCATGGCCCGGGGCCGCACCTGCTACGACCACCTCGCCGGCCGCCTCGGCATCACCGTCACCGACGCGCTGACCGCCCACCGACTGCTGAGCCCGGCGAGCGGGCCGGAGCAACGGATCGACGGGGAGGACGGCGACGCGGGCCCGGGGGCGCCGGGGACTCCGCCGCGAGACGCGGGGGCGGGGCCGGGGACGGAGTGGCTGAGCGCTGGAGAACTCGGGGGGTCGGCGTCCGAGGAGCGGGCCACCGGGTTCGCGCTGACCGGGGCGGGGCTGCGCTGGTTCCACGACAACGGGATCGCGCTCGACCGCACCACCCGGCGGCCGCTCGCCCGTGCCTGCCTGGACTGGACCGAGCGTCGGCCCCACCTGGCGGGGGCGGCGGGCGCGGCCCTGTGCCGGCACGCCCTCGACGCGGGGTGGTGCGTGCGCATCGGCTCGGAACGGGCGGTGAAGGTGACGGCGGCCGGCGAGCGCGTACTGGCCGAGCTGCTGGGCATCGAGCCGGCGGCGCTGCACTGACGGGCCCCTGGCCGGCTCCCGCGCCGGGCCGCCCCACCTGCCTCTCGTCCGGAGATCCCTCGTCCGAAAATCGCGAGCTCTCGATCCGCTCGTCTGCCTAGCCTGAGGAGAATGATGAACAGCCCCCGGCGTACCGAACGCCGTACTGAGTTGCTCGCCGCCGGTGCGGCGACCGTGACCGTCGTGCTGTGGGCGTCCGCCTTCGTGTCGATCCGCAGTGCGGGCGACGCGTACTCGCCGGGAGCGCTGGCGCTCGGGCGGCTGGCCTCCGGGGCGCTGGTGCTGGGGGTCATCTGCGCCGTCCGGCGCGCGGGACGGCCGCCGAGGTCCGCCTGGCGCGGGATCGCCGTGTCGGGCGTGCTGTGGTTCGGCTTCTACATGGTCGTGCTCAACTGGGGCGAGCAGCAGGTGGACGCCGGGACGGCGGCGCTGGTGGTGAACATCGGGCCGATACTCATCGCCCTGCTCGGCGCGCGGCTGCTCGGGGACGTGATGCCGCCGCGGCTGCTTGCCGGGATGGCGGTGTCGTTCGCGGGCGCGGTCGCGGTGGGACTGTCGATGTCGGGCGAGGGCGGATCGTCCGTGCTCGGGGTGGTGCTGTGCCTGCTCGCGGCGTTCGGTTACGCGGGCGGGGTCGTCGCGCAGAAGCCGGCGCTGGGCCGGGCGAGCGCGCTCCAGGTCACGACGTTCGGGTGTGTGATCGGGGCGGTGGTCTGTCTGCCGTTCGCGGGACAGCTGGTCCACGAGGCGGCCGACGCGCCCGTCTCCGCGACGCTCAACATGGTCTACCTGGGTGTCTTCCCGACCGCGCTCGCCTTCACCACGTGGGCGTACGCCCTGGCCCGGACGTCGGCGAGCCGCATGGGTGCGACGACGTACGCCGTTCCCGCCCTGGTCGTCCTGATGTCGTGGCTGGCGCTGGGCGAGGTGCCGGGGGCGCTCACGCTGGCCGGTGGAGTGCTGTGTCTCGCCGGTGTGGCCGTGTCACGGTCGAGGCCTCGAGTGCCGCGGACGGGGACCGCGCAGGCGGCGGGGGCGGGGGAAGCGGGGGTTCCCGGGCCGGGGCCCGACCGGGAGGTCGGCCCCCGGGCAGGCTGACACCGCCCGGCCGGACCGGGCGGGAGCCTCCGGGACGCAGCGCGGACCGTCGGTCTGCGGTCCGGTTCCCGGGCGGCCCGGGAAGCGGGGGTTCCCGGGCCGGGGCCCGACCGGGAGGTCGGCCCCCGGGCAGGCTGACACCGCCCGGCCGGACCGGGCGGGAGCCTCCGGGACGCAGCGCGGACCGTCGGTCTGCGGTCCGGTTCCCGGGCGGCCGCGGCGCCCGGGGGCTCGGGCTCAGAAGACGATCAGGGCGCGGCCGCCCTTGCCTGCCAGCATGTTGTCGAAGGCTCCCGGGATGTCCTCCAGGGTGATGTGTTCCGTCACCAGAGCGCCCAGGTCCAGGCGGCCCGCCCGGACGTGGTCGGCGAGGACCGGGAGGTCCTTCGCCGGGTCGGAGTTGCCGTAGACGCAGCCCGAGAGGGTGCGGCCCCAGTGGAAGAGTTCCAGGGCGTTGAAGGTGACCTGCTGGTCCTTGCCCCCGATGCCGACGACCGTGGTGCGGCCACCGCGCCGGGTGGACTCCCAGGCCGTCCGGATGGTGACCGCGCGGCCCACGCACTCGACGGCCACGTCGACCCCCTGCTTGCCGGTGAGGGCGCGGATGTCGCGGGCGGTCCGCTCGGAGGCGACCACGTACTCCGTGGCGCCCGCCGCACGTGCCAGCTCCTCCTTCTCCGGGGAGACGTCCACGGCGACGATGGTCGAGGCGCCGGCGATCCGGGCTGCCTGGAGGGTGGCCAGTCCGACCCCGCCGACGCCGAAGACGGCGACCGTCTCACCGGCGCGGACCCGGGCGCAGTGGTGGACGGCGCCGTAGCCGGTGAGGACGGCGCAGCCGAGCAGGGCCGCGTCGGTGAGGGGGATGCCGTCCGGCAGCGGGAGGACGCAGGAGGCCGGGACGACCGTCTCCTCGGCGAAGGCGGCCACGTTCAGCCCCGGATGGAGGTCGGTGCCGTCCGTCGTGCGGGCGTACACCTCGGCCGCCCCGTTGAGGGCGTTCACGCAGAGCCACACCTCCCCGAGCCAGCAGGGATGGCACGTGCCGCAGGAGGGGGCCCAGTTGAGGACGACCCCGGTGCCGGGCGCCAGGTGCTCGACCCCCTCGCCCACGGCGACGACCGTGCCCGCGCCCTCGTGGCCCAGGACGGCGGGCACCGGTACCCGCATGGTGCCGTCGGACAGCGAAAGGTCGGAGTGACAGACGCCGGCGGCGGCGAGCCGGACCCGGACCCGGCCGGGTCCCGGGTCGGGAAGCTCGATCCGCGTGATCTCCAACGGAGCCCCGACGGCGGGAAGTACAGCGGCGCGGACAGCCATGTTCGGGTGACTCCCTCAGAACTGGAAGGACTTGGTCTGGAGGTACTCGGCGAGACCGTGCACGCCGAGTTCGCGGCCGACGCCCGACTGCTTGTAACCGCCGAAGGGCGCCAGCGGGTTGAAGCGGCCGCCGTTGATGTCCACCTGGCCGGTCTCCAGCCGGCGGGCAAAGGCCACCGCCTCCGCCTCGTCACCGGCCCAGACGGCGCCCGCGAGCCCGTAGACCGTGCCGTTGGCGATCCGCAGGGCGTCGTCCTCGTCCTCGTAGCGCAGCACGGACAGCACCGGGCCGAAGATCTCCTCCTGGGCGATCGTCATGTCGGGGGTGACGTCGGAGAAGACCGTGGGGCTGACGAAGTAGCCCTGCTCGCGAGGGGACTCGGGGCCGCCCGCGACCAGCCGTGCCCCCTCGGCCACGCCCTTCTCGATGTACCCGCGCACCCGCTCCCGCTGCCGGGCGTTGACGACCGGGCCGATGCGGTCGCCGTACTTTTCGGCCGCCGCGGCGGCGAGCCCGACCGCCTCCTCGTACTGGTCGCGGTGGACGAGCATCCGGGTCCAGGCGCTGCACGTCTGGCCGGAGTTGGACATCACGTTGGCGACGCCGACGTTGACCGCCCTGGCCAGATCGGCGCTCGGCAGGATGACGTTGGCGGACTTGCCGCCGAGTTCCAGGGCGACCTTCTTGACGGCCGCGCCGGCCGTCGCGGCGATCCGCCTGCCCACGGCCGTGGAGCCGGTGAAGGACACGAGGTCGACGCCGGGGTGTTCGGCGAGGGCCTGGCCCGCGACCGGTCCGAGGCCGGTGACCAGGTTGAAGACGCCGGCCGGGACGCCCGCCTCGTGGACCGCCTCGGCGAACAGCTGGGCGGTGAGCGGGGTGTCCTCGGCGGGCTTCAGGACCACCGTGCAGCCCGCGGCGAGGGCCGGGGCCACCTTGGCGACGATCTGGTGCAGCGGGTAGTTCCAGGGGGTGATCGCGCCGACCACACCGATCGGCTCGTGGTGGACGACCGAGTTGCCGACCTTCTCCTCGAAGGAGTGGGTCGCCGCCAGCTCGGCGTAGGAACCCGCCACCGCGATCGGCAGCGCCGCGTGGACGGCCTGGGAGAAGGAGAGCGGGGCGCCGAGTTCGGCGGTGACCGTCTCGGCGATCTCGTCCTTGCGGGCGGTCAGGGCGTCCCGGAGGGCCGTCAGCCGGGCCGCGCGTTCGGCGGGCGGGGTCGCGGCCCAGGCCGGCAGTGCGGCGCGGGCCGCCCGTACCGCCGCGTCGACGTCCTCGGCGTCGCCCGCGGGGACCCGGCCGATCACCTGCTCGTCCGCCGGGTTGACGACCTCGATCACTTCCCGTCCCGCGGCCGGGCGCCAGACGCCGTCGAGGTAGATGCCGTCGTGTGCCTTCATCGCGTTCCCTTCGGCGGGGCTCGTCGTCCGCGCCCTAAACTAGCGTTGTTAGTTTTCCGGCACCAGAGGGACACGACGGACTCCGGGGACGGCCACCCCGCACAAACGCGCGGCCCGGCACGGGACGGACGGGCGCGGCCCGGCACGGGGCGGGCGGGCACGGCCCGGCACGGGACGGACGGGCACGGCCCGGCACGGGACGGACGGGCACGGCCCGGCACGGGACGGACGGGCACGGCCCGGCACGGGACGGACGGGCACGGCCCGGCACGGGACGGGCGCGGCCCGGCACGGGACGGGCGCGGCCCGGCACGGGACGGGCGCGGCCCGGAGACGGTGTTCCCGCGGCGGCGGACGGGCGGGCCCGGACACGGCGGGCGCCTCGTCACTCGTCCAGGTCCGGCAGCCGGGCCGGGGCCGGGCTGATGCGCTCGCCGTGCTGGTCGAAGACGAAGAGATGGGCGATGTCGACGAGCAGCGGGACCTGCATGCCGTGCCGGAGGTCGAAGTCGGGTGTGGTGCGCACGACGAGGTCGCCGAGGGGGCGGCCCTCCGTGGACGTCACCGGCCGGTCCTGCTCCTGCGGCTCGTCCAGGACCCCGACCGGACCGGACCGCAGGCCGCCCGCGCCCTTGCGGAGCCGGCCGAGGACACCGCCCTCGCGGCGCCGCCGCCGAATCGGCCGCTGGGCGGGGCGGGGCGCCTCCAGCTCCGGCACGACCGCGAGCCGTGAGCCGGTGTTGAAGTGCACCAGCACCTCGTGACCCTGGAACTCCACGTGCTCCACCAGCCCGGTGATGTGCGTCTCGCCGGGCCGGGCCTCGGCGGGAGTGGCGATGCGGACCGCCTCCGAGCGCAGCCCGACGATCACTTCCCGGCCCTGCTGCACGCGCAGCAGCTTGTGGTCCAGACAGTGGGGTTCGGGCAGCCGCAGCGCCTGCTTGCCGAGGCTGATCGTCATGGCGCCGTCGAGCGGGGCGCGGACCAGGCCGCGCAGGAGGTTGATGCGCGGGGTGCCGATGAAGGCGGCGACGAAGACGTTGCGCGGCAGGGCGTAGACCGAGCGCGGGGTGCCCACCTGCTGGAGGACGCCGCCGCGCAGCACGGCGACCCGGTCGCCGAGCGACATGGCCTCGGCCTGGTCGTGCGTGACGTAGACGGTGGTGACGCCCAGTTCCCTGGTCAGCTTGGATATCTCGGCCCGCAGGTGGTTGCGGAGCTTGGCGTCGAGGTTGGACAGCGGCTCGTCCATCAGGAAGGCGGAGGGGTGCCGGGCGATGGCCCGGCCCATGGCGACGCGCTGGCGTTCGCCGCCGGAGAGCTGGCCGGGGAAACGGTCGAGGAGGTCCTCGATGCCGAGCATCCGGGCGGTGGCGTCCACGCGGGGGCCCGGGTCGGCGCCGGGGGCCTCGATGCGCAGCGGGAAACCGATGTTGTCGCGGCCGGTCATGTTCGGGTAGAGGGCGAAGTTCTGGAAGACCATGGCGATGTCCCGCCCCGAGGGCGCCAGGTCGTTGGCGTAGTCGCCGTCGAGCCGTAACTCCCCCTCGGTGATCTGTTCCAGGCCGGCGATCATGCGCAGGACGGTGGACTTGCCGCAGCCGGAGGGGCCCAGCAGGACCAGGAACTCGCCGGGCGCGATGTCCAGCGACAGCCGGTCCACGACCCGGACGTTTCGGTCGTGGACCTTGCTGACGTCGTGCAACGAGATGGCGCGTGTCATGAGAAGTGTCCCCGGGGACTCGTGTGCCGGGCGGGCCCGGCCGGTACTTCGCTGTCCGACCTGCCCCGTGCGGCTCGAACGGGGCTTGTGAGTCACGGAAGTTAACGGACAGTGCGCACCCGGGGGAAGAGAAGGGCCGGGATCGGACGCTCCCGTCCGACTGGTGAGAAACCGGACGGTCTGGTTCAACGGGCGGCGGCCCGGGGGCCGCGGACGGCGGAGGCGGCACCGCGGCGGGTCAGCGGGTCGCCGTCAGGTGGGCGAAGACGACGACGTTGCTGGTGTATCCCGTCGCCTGCCGGAACAGGCCCCCGCAGGTGAGGATGCGCAGTTCGGGGCGGCGGGTCGGCCCGTACACCTCCTTGTCGGGAAAGGTGGCCTTGTCGAAGACGCGGACCCGGTCCACGGTGTAGACGGCGGTGCGGCCGTCGGCGCGCCGGGCTTCGATCCGGGCGCCCCTGGCCACCCGCGCGAGGCCGGCGAAAACCGCCGGGCCGGTCTTGGTGTCGCGGTGTCCGACGGCGACGGCCGTGCCCCGCTCCCCGGGTGTGGGGCCGCCCGCGTACCAGCCGACCAGCTTGGGCCGCTCGAGCGGGGGGGTCCCGAGGTGCCGATCAGGGCCGAGCCGGAGCGGGACGATCGTGGCGACGATGCCGAGGGAGGGTACGCGCAGGGTGGTCGCCGGGGACCGCGGCAGCGGACGGGGCGGGGGCGTGGGGCTCGCGGACGCCTCGTTTCGCGCCGCCCGGCGCTCCTGGTCGGCGTCGTCCCCGGGGGCCGGGTCGGCCTGCGCCCCGCCCACGGCCGTCCCGCCGGCCCGGGCGGACGTGACCGGGCCGTCGCGCCCCCCGCACTGGACCCCGACCGTCACCAGGACGACCGTGAGCACGGCCGTCCTGGTGAGGCGGTAGGCGCGGGTCCGGTGCCAGGGCCTGCGTAGGCGCCTACGCGGCACCATGGGTGCGCCGGCGGATCAGTCGGAAGTAGGCGAATCCCCCGACGGTCACCAGCCCGACGGCCGCGGCTCCGGCCAGCGGGGTGAAGGACTGCGTGGTGCCGGCGAGGCCGCCGCCGCCCGCGTGCACGCCGCCCTCGGGGCCGCCCTTCTCGCCGCTCCAGGCGCCGCTGCCCTTCTCCCCGCTCCAGGCGCCGCCGCCCTTCTCCCCGCTCCAGGCGCCGCTGCCCTTCTCCCCGCTCCAGGCGCCGCCGCCCTGAGCGCCGCCCTCACGCCCGCCGGCGCTCTGCGCGGCGCCGTTCTGCGCGGCGCCGTTCTGCGCCGTGCCGTTCTGCGCCGTGCCGTTCTGGGTGGTGCCGTTCTGCGCGGTGCCACCCTGGGTGGTGCCGTTCTGCGCGGTGCCGTTCTGACCGCCGTCGGCCTGGCCGCCACCGCCCTGGCCGTTCGGCGCGGCGGCTTCACGGCCGTCGTCCGTGATCGGCTGGTTCGGGCCCTCGTTCCCGCCGCGACCCTCGGAGCAACTGATCTTGAAGACCTTCACCTTGGGCGAGGGGACCGGGACGTCCCCGCGGGCGGCAATGGTCCACTCCAACGTGTACGACCCCTCGGCCAGCCCCAGGGTGTCGGTGTGCCCGGCGCCCTGGGTCAGGGTGATGTTGCCGGTGACGGTGGCGGTGTCGAGGGCCGGGGGCCGCGCCTTGATGGTGTAGGCGACGGTCGGCAGCTCGCCGAAGTTGGCGGCGTCGAGGTAGAACCGGCAGGCCACCGGGTCGTCCTTGGAGACGCCCGGGGGTACCTGCTCGCGGTGGATCCTGATGTCACCGGCCTCCCCCACGGCCATGGCGGACGGCGCCGAGAGAGTGGTGAACCCCGCCGCGGCGAGCACGGTGAGGGCCGTGACGCCGAGGCGGGAGCCGAGGGCGGACGGGAGCGTCGAGCTGGACATGCGCATTCCTCCGAGTCAGGACGATTTTCATACAAATCGTTCTTGCTCCTGACTCTCTTTCACATCGGCGCCCGGGACTGTGGGAGCTCCGCCCGACGCGCCGTCAGACATCGCTCGACCGGCGCAACCGCGGCCCGGACCGGCGCCGGGCGCTGCCGTCCCGGCTCCCGCGTCCGCGCGCGGGTCCCCCGGCGACCGCACCGCGACACCCGACGACACCAGCAACAACACCCCCAGCATCACGAACGGCGCGGCCACGCCCGCGGCGCCGGCCACCAGCCCCGCGGCCGCGGGCGCGGCGACCTGGCCGAGCCGGTTGCCGGTGAGGCGCAGCGCGAGGGCGGTGGAACGGGCGCCGTCGGGAGCGGCCTGGACGACCGTCGTCATCGACAGGGGCTGTCCGACGCCGAGGCAGAAGCCGAGGGCGGCGAGGATCACGGCCAGCCCCCAGACAGGCACCGGCAGCGCGATCCCCGCGCACAACAGGGCCGCCAGCAGGCAGGTCACGGTGAGCAGCAGCGTCCGGCCAAGCAGCCGCAGCAGGGGGGTGAGGACGAGGCGGCAGGCTATGGAGGCCGCCGCGCGGACGCTCAGCAGGACTCCGATGACGGACGGCGCGATGCCCCGGTGCTCGCCGACCACCGGCAGATAGGCGGTGAGGATGTCGGTCGCGGACAGCACGGAGAGGCTGACCAGGATGCCCGCGGGGACACCCCGGGTGTGCAGGATCCGGCCGACGGGCACACGCCGGCCTTGCCCGCCACTGGACTTGGGCGTCGTCCCGCGGTCTTCGATGCGCCACAGCGAGGTGAACGCGACCGCGCAGCCGGCGCCCGCGACGAGCAGGGCCAGCGCGCTGCTGCGCGCCATGTCGTCACCGCCGATCAGCGCTCCGGCCGCGATCGGGCCGACCAGCTGGCCGAGGGAGGCGCCGATGGTGAAGTGGCCGAAGTTGCGGTCCTGTTCGTGCGGCGCGGACTGCCGGGCGACGAGCGACTGCGAGCCGATGACGAAGCAGAGATGGCCGAGGCCCATGACCCCGCTCCACAGGGCCATCGTCCAGAGCGAACCGGCCGCACCGCTCAGCACGCACCCGCCGGAGATCAGGACCACGCCGAAGGGCAGCAGGGGCGCGCAGCGGCCGTGGTCGGTACGCCGGCCGAGCGGTACGGCGGCGAAGAGCGGCAGCAGCGCGTACACGCCCGCGATGACGCCGATCGCCCGCTCGTCCGCTCCCAGCGCGAGGGCCCGGTAGGAGACGGCGGGCCGGGCCATCGACACCGCCCCCTGCGCGAAGCCGAAGGCGATGACGAGACGGAGCAGCCAGCCGCGGTTCCTACCGGGCCTCACAAGTTCCTCCATGGGACGGTCAGATGATCCCGAACAGGATGCCCGCGCCGAGGATCGCCAGGCAGGTGCAGGCGGCCCACTTGACCACGAACCTCGTGTGGTCGCCGAACTCGACCTTCGCCATCCCGACGAGGACGTAGACGGCCGGCACGAGCGGGCTCGACATGTGCAGGGGCTGGCCGACGAGCGAGGCCCGGGCCATCTCCAGCGGGGTGACCCCGTGGGCGGCGCCGGCCTCGGCCAGGACCGGCAGGACGCCGAAGTAGAAGCCGTCGTTCGACATGAAGTACGTGAGCGGGAGGCTCAGGACACCGGTGACGAGGGCCATGTGGGGACCCATGCCCTCGGGGACGACGTCCACCATCCACCTGGCCATGTGGTCGACCATGCCGGTGCCCTGGAGGACGCCGGTGAAGACGGCGGCGGCGAAGACCATGCCGGAGACGTTGAGGACGTTGTCGGCGTGGGCGGCGAGCCGGGCCTTCTGGTCCGGGATGTGCGGGAAGTTGACGGTGAGGGCGAGCGCGGCGCCGATCAGGAACAGCACCGGGATCGGCAGGTACTCCATGATCATGGCGGTCAGCAGGGCGACCGTGAGCAGCGCGTTGAACCAGTACAGCCGGGGGCGCAGGGTGGCCCGGTGCGGGTCGAGGCCCTGGAAGCCGTCGTCCTCGTCCTCGTCCGCCCCGTCGTCGCGCGCGTCGGCGTCGGTACCGGAGCCGGAACCGCCCGTCCGCACGGGGGCCTTGCCGTGGCCGGTGCCCGCAGAGCCGCCGGCGCCCACCAGGACCGTCTCGGTGTCCTTCTCCTCGACGTCCTCGACCAGTACCTCGTCCAGCGTCAGCACGCCGAGCCGGGCGCGCTCGCGGCGGCCGAGGACGTAGGAGAGGACGAAGACGAAGAGCAGGCCCACGGCCAGGGCCGGGATCATCGGCACGAAGATGTCGCTGGCGTCGAGCTTGAGCGCGGTGGCGGCCCGGGCGGTCGGGCCGCCCCAGGGCAGCGTGTTCATCACGCCGTTGGCCATGGCCGCGACACCCGTCATCACGACCAGGCTCATCTTCAGGCGCTTGTACAGCGGGTACATCGCCGAGACGGTGATCATGAAGGTGGTGGAGCCGTCGCCGTCCAGGGAGACGATCGCGGCGAGCAGCGCCGTTCCTATGACGATGCGGAGCGGGTCGGCCTTGCAGAACTTCAGGATGCCCCGCACGACCGGGTCGAAGAGGCCGACGTCGATCATCACACCGAAGTAGACGATCGCGAACATGAGCATCGCCGCCGTGGGGGCGAGGCTGGTGACGCCGTCGATGACGTAGTCACCTAGCTTGGCGCCCTTCCCGACGAACACGCAGAACAGTGCCGGGATCAGCACGAGCGCCGCGATCGGCGACATCTTCTTCAGCATGATCAGGACCAGGAAGGTCGCGATCATGGCGAAGCCGAGGATGGTCAACATGAATGGATACCTAACGTTCGCCCTTGAACATCCCACCTGGGGGTCGGCGGTGCGTTGACGTTAGGTCCGTTCAAACGGTGTTAACAAGACGTTGACGTGCGAGCAATAAGCGCAAAAGTCCAGGTCACAGCTTTGCTCAGGTCAGCGGGCCGCTACCGGGGCAAGTTCCACCGGCACTCCGTTGAGCACCGCGTTGCCCGACAGCGGGTCCAGGAGGCTGCCGTCGAGAAGCTGGTTGACGTTGACGCCGGGGTCGGTGGCGGCGTGGCTCAGACGGGTGCCGGGGCGGTTGTGACCCCAGCCGTGCGGCAGGCTGACGACACCCCGGCGCACGCCGTCCGTGATCTCGGCCGGTGCGGTCACCTCTCCCCCGGCGCCCTTCACCCGGACCGGCGCGCCGTCCCGCACACCGAGCCGTTCGGCGTCCTCGGGGTGGATGTGCAGGGTGCAGCGGTTGGTGCCGCCGGTGAGGGCGGGGACGTTGTGCATCCAGCTGTTGTTGGAGCGCAGATGGCGCCGGCCGACGAGGACCAGCCCGTCCGTCCGCTGCCGCATGCCCTCGCGCAGCCGCGGGAGATCGTCGGCGATCGGCTGCGGCAGCAGCTCGATCCGACCGCTGCGCGTCTTCAGCGGCTGGGGCAGGCGCGGGCCCAGCGGCCCGAGGTCGATGCCGTGCGGACGGTCGAGCAGCCGGGTCAGGCCGAGCCCTTCCGGCCGGGCGCCGAAGCCGTCGCCGTAGGGGCCGAGGCGCAGCATCATGTCCAGCCGGCGCTCGGGACCGGTCTCCCCGTCGAGGGCCGCCGCGAGCTCCTGCGGGTCGCGGCCGTGCACGGGCGAGTGCGCTTCCCCGACCGCCTTGCCGAGGGTCTGCCCGATGACCAGGTCGTCCACAGCTGACGGGTCGGCGCCGTGCATCCCGGTGGCGGCCAGGATCAGCCGGGCGAGGATCTCGGTCTCGGCCATCCGGCCGGGCTCGAGCGGGACGGCCGGGCGGCTGTAACGGACCTGGTTGCGCACGGCGAGGGTGTTGAACGCGAAGTCGTGGTGCGGGCTCTGCGAGGGCGGCGGCGGGGGCAGGACGACGCCGGCGTGGCGGGAGGTCTCGTTCAGGTAGGGGTCGACGCTGACCATGAAGTCGAGGGAGTCGAGCGCCTTGTCGAGCCGGTCGCCGTCCGGGGCGGACAGGACGGGGTTGGCGGCCACGGCGACGAGCGCGCGGATCGGCTCGCCCTCCGACGTCGCGGTGTCGATCTCCTCGGCGAGCGCGGACAGCGGCAGTTCGCCCTTGGCCTCGGGGTGCCGGCTCACCCGCGAGTGCCAGCGGGCGAGCCGGAAGCCGTGGCCGGGGCCGGCCGGCCGGGGCGTGCGGTCGGTGGCTGCCTGCGGGAAGAGCGCGCCGCCGGGCCGGTCCAGGTTGCCGGTGAGGATGTTGAGGACGTCGACGAGCCAGCTGGCCAGGGTGCCGTACGGGACCGTGCAGCTGCCGATGCGGCCGTATACGGCGGCGGTGGGGGCGGCGGCGAGTTCGCGGGCCAGGGTGCGGATCAGCGAGGCGTCCACATCACAGGCCGCGGTGACCGCTTCCGGGGTGAATTCCCGGACGGCTTCCGAGAGTTGCTCGATGCCCTCGACGTGCGGGGCCAACTCGCCCAGGTCGACGAGGAGTTCCTCGAACAGCACCTGCGCCATGGCCGCGAGGAGCAGCGCGTCCGTGCCCGGCCGGATCGCGATGTGCCGGTCGGCGAGCTTGGCGGTACGGGTGCGGCGTGGGTCGATGACGGTGAGGGTGCCGCCGCGGGCCTTGAGCGCCTTCAGCTTGCCGGGGAAGTCGGCGGCGGTGCACAGACTGCCGTTGGACTCCAGGGGGTTGGCGCCGATGAGAAGCAGGTGGTCGGTGTGGTCCAGGTCCGGCACGGGAATCGCGTTGGCGTCGCCGAACAGCAGTCCGCTGGAGACGTGCTTGGGCATCTGGTCGACCGTGGACGCGGTGAAGAGGCTGCGGGTGCCGAGACCGGCGAGCAGCACGGTCGGGTAGAGCGCGCCCGCCATGGTGTGCACGTTGGGGTTGCCGAGGACGACTCCCACGGAGTTCGCGCCGTACCGCTCGACGACCGGCCGGATCCCGGCGGCCACCGCGTCGAAGGCCTCCTCCCAGGTGGCCTCGCGCAGTTCCCCGTCCCTGCGCACGAGGGGGGTCCGCAGCCGGTCGGGGTCGCCGTCCACCGCGCCGAAGGAAGCACCCTTGGGGCAGATGAAGCCCTTGCTGAAGACGTCCTCCCGGTCGCCGCGGGCGCCGGTGACCTTCGTCCCCTCGATGGTGAGCGTCAGCCCGCAGGTGGCCTCACACAACGGGCAGATTCGCAGGGCGGTGCGGGACACGGGTCCTCCTGGGGGCGGCATTGCCTTCTCCAGGCGAGCATACCGACCGGTATGGCTCCTGGGGAGGGGTCGGCCCCGACCGTCAGTCCAGGGTCCGCGCCAGATAGGCGCGCAGCAGCTCGCGGGCCTCGTCGATCACCTTCGGGTCGCCCTCCGGATCCACCCGGAAGGCCAGCTGGACCAGGGTGTCCGCGGTCTCCACCGCGATCAGGAAGGTGCGCCGCAGGTCGTCGTCGGGCTCGCGGCCGAGGTAGTCGGAGAGCAGGTCGGTGAGACGGTCGGCGACCCGGTGGTTGGGCTCCTCGTGCCGGGCGCCGACCGGGATCTGGTTGCCGAAGTCGACGAGGGAGAACCCGGGCGCGGTGTGCTTCATGGCCAGGTACTCGTCGAGAACGGCGTCCATGGCCGCCCGCCAGTCGCCCCGGCGCGCCCCCTTCAGACGCTCGGTGACGCGTTCGGAGTAGCGCTCGAGGTTGCGCTGCGCCAGCGCGTCGGCCATCTGCCGCTTGTTGCCGAAGAAGCGGTAGACGGAGCCGATGGGGACTCCGGCGCGCTCGGCGACGGCCCGGGTGCTCAGGCCGTCGTAGCCGACCTCGTCCAGCAGGTCGGCGCAGGCGTCGAGAATTCTGGTCAGCCGTTCGGCACTGCGCCGCTGCACGGGCGCACGACGGAGTGATGTCGCTTGGGGCACGGACCTCATGATGCCTTTCCGCCGCGTTCGGGTGAACCTCACCCCTCAGTACGAAGAAAGATGCCCACCACACTCAACGCTCGGACGCGGGGCGGACGGCGTCGGCGGGCCGCAGGCCCCCGGGCTCGGGGACCTGCGGCCGGAAGCCTGGGAGGCGGGGGCCTGCGGCCGGAAGGGCGGGAGGGCCGGGGGCCCGGAGGGCCGGGAGGCCAGGGGGCCCGGAGGCCCGGAGGCCCGGAGGTCGGGGGCCCGGGGGCCGGGGGCCGGGAGGCCGGGAGGCCGGGAGGCCCGGGGGCCCGGAGGCCCGGAGGCCGGGAGGCCCGGAGGTCGGGGGCCCGGAGGTCGGGGGCCAGGAGGTCGGGGGCCCGGAGGTCGGGGGCCAGGAGGTCGGGGGCCAGGGGTCAGGGGGCCAGGAGGCCCGGAGGGGACGGGGGCCCGGGGGCCGGGAGGGGGCTCGTGAATCTGGTAGCCGATGGCCCCGGCGAGGGCGGGAGCCGGGGCCCGGGAGCCGGAAGGCCCGGAGGCCGGGGAGCTCGGGGAACCGGGGAGCCTGGGAGGCCGGGGCACCGGTGGAGCCGTTGGTGGAGGGGTCAGGGGGAAGGCTCCGATGCCGTGATGTACGCCGTGCTCTCCACCGGTTTGCCGTCCACCGCCCACACCGTGCCGTCGTCGGCGCACAGCCGGGCGGTGACCTGGTGGGTGCCGTGCGGGAGGTAGCCGGCCGGGATGCGGTAGGAGGGCGTACGCAGGTCGGCGACCGGCTGGTCGTCCACGTAGAGGCGGGCGGCGCCGCGCCCGTGGACCGCCCGCGCCTTCGCCCCGGTGGACGTGAACCGGAAGTTCTCCACCTTCAGACGGACGTCCCAGCTGCCGTCGGCCTCGGGCTGCACCTCGACCCCGACCTCGGGCGCCCCCTTCTTCCCCACCTCGCGGTAGTGCCGCCCCTCCTCGTCCGTCTCCCCCAGGACCTTGCCCACCGGCGAGGTGGAGGGCGACGCCGCGGACGTCGTGTCCCCCCGTTCGCGGGCGTCACTGGTGCCGCAGCCGGCGGATCCGGTCAGCAACAGGACACAGAGCGCCGCCACGGCAAGGCTTGTGCGCGTCCATGACATGCGAGGGAGCGTAGAACAGCAGCCCGACACGCGGATCCCCCTGGGGTCTGGTTCCGGCCGACTTGATCGTCCTCCAGGAGGAGGACCCGCGCACCTCTTGCGCGGGAGAAATCGCAATCCTACGGTGATGCATAGGAATCAGCAGGCGCACCCGCGGGGCGCCGGAGGGAGCGATCATGAGCAGCGGGGACGCACGCAAGACGGCCGAGGGCCTGACCTATCTCTCCGGGTTCGGCAACGAGCACGCCTCCGAGGCCGTTCCGGGCGCCCTGCCCGACGGCCGCAACTCGCCGCAGCGCGCACCCCTCGGCCTGTACGCGGAGCAGCTCAGCGGTACGGCGTTCACCGAGCCGCGCGCCCACAACCGCCGCTCGTGGCTGTACCGGATCCGCCCGTCGGCCGCGCACCCGGCGTTCACCCGTCTCGACGACGGCGCACTGCGCACCGGCCCCTTCACGGAGACGGTCCCCGACCCCAACCGACTGCGCTGGGACCCGCTGCCCGAACCGCCGGCCGGCACGGATTTCCTCGCCAGCCTGTGGACCCTCGGCGGCAACGGCGACGTCACCCAGCGCACCGGCATGGCCGTGCACCTGTACCACGCGAACGCCTCCATGGACCGTGTGTTCAGCGATGCCGACGGCGAACTGCTGATCGTCCCCGAGCAGGGCGGCCTGCTGCTGCGCACGGAGTTCGGGCTGCTGCACGCCGAGCCCGGCGAGGTGGCGCTGATCCCGCGCGGGGTCCGCTTCCGCGTCGACCTCCTGGACGGCTCGGCCCGCGGCTACGTCTGCGAGAACTACGGCGCGCACTTCCGCCTCCCCGACCTGGGCCCGATCGGCGCCAACGGCCTCGCCAACGCCCGTGACTTCCGCGCGCCCGTCGCCGCGTACGAGGACGTCGAGGGCCCGGTGGAGGTCGTCAACAAGTACTGCGGCCACCTCTGGAGCGCGACCTACGGCCACTCCCCGCTCGACGTCGTCGCCTGGCACGGCAACCATCTGCCCTACGTCTACGACCTGCGCCGCTTCAACGTCATCGGGACGATCTCCTACGACCACCCCGACCCGTCGATCTTCACGGTGCTGACCTCCCCGTCCGACACCCCGGGTCTGGCCGGCGTCGACTTCGTGGTCTTCGCGCCGCGCTGGCTGGTCGGCGAGGACACCTTCCGGCCGCCGTACTTCCACCGGAACGTGATGAGCGAGTACATGGGTCTGATCGAGGGCGCGTACGACGCCAAGACGGCCGGAAAGGGGGGCTTCGTGCCGGGCGGCGGTTCGCTGCACAACATGATGTCGGCGCACGGCCCGGACCGGGAGACGTTCGACCGGGCGAGCGCCGCCGAGCTGAAGCCGCAGAAGATCGACGACGGGCTGGCGTTCATGTTCGAGACGCGGTGGCCGCTCACCCTCACTCAGCGGGCGGCCGGCGCGGATCATCTGCAACCGCGCTACGACGACGTCTGGCAGGGTCTCCAACGCCACTTCCGTCCTTCCGGCGGAACATTGCACTGAACGTTGCCGACCGGTACGGATAGGCCGTGACCTCCTTCGCCCCGGACTCGATCGTCCTCACCCGCAAGCTGCCGCTCTGGTACCAGGTGTCGCAGTCGCTGCGGGCCTCCATACTCGGCCGCTCGCCGCAGGACCCGCTCCGGCTGCCCACCGAGGAGCAGCTGGCGGGTCACTACGGAGTGAGCGTGCTGACGATGCGCCAGGCGCTCAAGGAGCTGGAGGACGAGGGGCTGATCACCCGGCACCGCCGGCGGGGCACCTTCATCGAGCCGACCGCGCTGCGCGGTGCCCCGGTCCGGCTCCTCGGCTCGGTCGACGCGATCGTGGCCCAGCAGTCCGGCATGGCCACGGAGATTCTCGACCACGGCCGTACGGCCGTTCCGGCCGAGGTCGCCGAGCACTTCCCGGACCTGACCGAGGTGGCCACGTACCACCGGCTGCGCAGCGACGCGAAGACGGGCGAACCGACCAACCACGCGCGCAACTACGTCCGGCCCGAACTCGCCGCCCGCATCGACCCCGACGACCTGGTCGGCCGGCCCATGACGAAGGTGCTGCGGGACCTCGTGGGCGCGGACATCAGCCGGATCACGGACACGGTGGAGGCCCGGCTGGCGGACCCGGAGACCGCCCGGCTGCTGCGGGTCCCGCTGCTGAGCCCGATCCTGCACTACACGGGCGTCACCTACGACACCCGCGGGCGGGTTCTCGACGCGGCCGTCATCCACTACCGGGGCGACCGTTTCTCCTTCACCGTCACCCTCGACGCGACGTGACCCGCCGCGGTCGACGCGTCGTACGATGCCCAGCGTGACGCCCGACGACGCTCCGCCGCTGGCGGACCTCATGCCGTGGTCCGTCGCACCGCCGCGGCTCGGCCGGAGGTGGCCGACGGACCCGGACCCGGCAGCTCTGAAGGCCCGCTGGGACGCCCTGGTCAAGGCCGAGGGCCAAGGCCGCGAGGCCCTGTTCCAGCCGACGCGCTCCCGCACCCCGCACACCTCGGTCGGGCAGCTGCCGGGGCTGTCCGGCGGCACGGAGAAGCTGATCCGCGCCTCGGGCCCCTGCCCGGAGCCGGTACGGGTGCTGGCCCGGCCGTTCGACGAGCAGTGGCTGATCCCCGACCACCGGCTGATCGACGCGGCGCGCCCGGAGCTGTGGCGGGTGGCGGACGAGAGCCAGGTCTTCGTGGTGGAGACACCCTCCCCGCCGGGACCGCCCCTGCTCGCGACCTCGCTGATCCCGCTCGCGCGCCCCGGCCGTATCCGCCCGCTGTACCGGCGCCCCGGCGGCACGGAACCCAACCTGGCGCCGGGTCTGCTGGAGCACCTCGGCCACTCCCCCGATCCGGTGGACTTCCTGGCCTGGACCCTGACCGCGGTCCGCCCCGACCTCACGGTCCCCCTGACCCGGGACCCCGGACTCTGGGCCCGGGGGGTGGAGCTGGGCCGTCGCGCCCTGTGGCTGCTCCGGCGCGACGGTGACCGTCCCCGGCTCCCCGGCGGCCGCCGCCCCTACGTGCGTGCCCCGCTGCCCTCCCGGCCCCTGACGCTCCACTACGACCGCGACGAGGAGACCCTGCACCTCGACGGCGGCCGGGTCTCCCCGGTCCCGCCGGCGGCCTGGGACTTCGAGGCGGGCGGGCTCCGCGTCCTGGAGCAGTGGTTCGCGGCGCGGACGGCGGAGCCCGAACCGGGCACCCTGTCCGCGATCCGCCCGACCACCTGGCCGCAGACCTGGACGTCCGAACTCCTGGAGCTGATCACCGTGTTGGCGCTGCTCGCGCAGGCGCGCGCGGCGCAGGAGGAGCTGACCGTGCCGGACACGGTCACCGTGAGGGAACTGCGCGGGGCGGGCGTCCTGCCGGTCCCGGACTCGGCACGCCGTCCGGCGACGGTCCTGGACCACCACGAGGAGGGCCCGGAGGGTCAGTTCGCCCTGATCTAGTGCCGCGACAGGCAACGTTCGCCCCGTCGCGACGCCCGGCACGCACTCTCGCCGCACCGGCCGAAAGCCCAGGTACGTCCAGTACGAGGACTTCCGGCCGGCACGCCGAGAGCACGCACCGGACGCCGCTCCTTGACGGGCAAACGTTGCCCGCCGCGGCACTAGCATCCACTCCATGGACGCCACGGACACCACGGACACCACCGAGCCCGCAGACCCCGCGGACCCCGCGGACCAGCCTCCCCCGCCGCAGCCGCCCCTGCCGCTGCCTCTCGACGGCCTCACGGTCGTCGCCGTGGAACAGGCCGTCGCGGCCCCCTTCGCCACCCGGCAGCTCGCCGACCTCGGCGCTCGGGTGATCAAGGTCGAGCGGATCGACGGCGGTGACTTCGCACGCGGCTACGACACGGCCGCCGGCGGACTCGCCTCACACTTCGTGTGGTGCAACCGGGGCAAGGAGTCCATCGCCCTCGACCTCAAGGATCCGCGCGGTCTGGACGTCGTACGGCGGCTGATCGCCGGCGCGGACGTCTTCGTGCAGAACCTCGCCCAGGGGGCGGCGGCCCGGCTGGGGCTGGACGCGGCCACCCTGTGCGCGGAACATCCGCGACTGGTGGCCGTCGACATCTCCGGGTACGGGGCGAGTGGACCGTACGCGGACAAGCGGGCCTACGACATGCTCGTGCAGTGCGAGGCGGGTCTCGTGTCGGTGACCGGGACGCCCGAGCGGCCGGTGAAGGCGGGAATCCCGGCGGCGGACATCGCGGCGGCCATGTACGCCTTCTCGGGCGTGCTGGCGGCGCTGGTGCGGCGGGGCACGACCGGGCGGGGCGGGCCGGTGGAGGTGTCGATGCTGGAGTCGCTCGCCGAGTGGATGGGGCATCCGCTGCACCACGCGATGCACGGCGGGACTCCCCCGGCCCGGACCGGCCTGGCACACGCGGTGATCGCGCCGTACGACGCCTACCCCACCGCCGACGGCGGGCGGGTGCTGCTCTCCGTGCAGAACGACCGGGAATGGCGACGGCTGGCCGAACAGGTCATGGGCCGAACCGAGTTGGGTACGGATCCGGCGTACGCGACGAACGCGGCAAGGGTCATGAACCGGGACCGCACGGACATACTGGTGGCGGAGGCGCTGGGCGCCCTGGACACCGACGAGGCGCTTGCGCGGCTGACGGGCGCGGGCATCGCGTGCGCACGCCTGAGGGATCTGCACGAATTGGCGGATCATCCGCAGCTGGCGGCCCGCGGGCGGTGGCGGGAGGTGGGGACGCCGGTCGGGCCACTGCGGGCGCTGCTACCGCCGATCACACTGCCGGGTGGGGCGGAGTCGCGGATGGGAGACGTGCCCGCGCTCGGGGAGCACACCGAAGCGCTGCTGCGTGCCGTGGGGATGACGGACGAGGAGATCGCAGCGCTGTGCCGGGACGGTGTGGCCGCCTGAGCGCGGGACTCAGTACGTGAGGGCGTGCCGGCCGGTCAGTGCTTGTTGCCTCCGAACAGTGAACGGCGCAGTCGGCGCAGGGGCGCGAAGAGCGAGACACGGCTCACGCGAGCCCGCGTCGTCCTCGGCCCGTGGTCGCGCAGGGGCTCACGCGCGGTCAGCTCCCGCATGAGCGAGGTCGCCTCGAGCGTCTCGCGCTGCGGTATGGCGGGGCCCGCCAGCACCGAGAGATGGCGGTCGAGGCGCGAACTGGTCGCGCTGCTCCCGCAGGTGATCGCAGGGACGCGTGCCCTGCTGCTGTGCATCGTTATCTGTTCCATGTCACTCCCCACCCGTACGAGTCCACCCGGCCCGGGCAGGGTAACCCTATCGCCCCGTCGAGGCACACGTGTATCGAGCTCACAGGATTCACCTTCCCCGTAAGGGGGTTGACGAAGCGTGTCCGATCACTCTCCGAATCCAACCGAATTCAGGGTGAGTTGGACAACCGGCTGTGTGGTGGGCCGTGGTGATCCCCCGTCGGGCTCGACGGTCACAGCGAGTGATGTCGCGGTCTTCTCGAGACCGGTGGCGACCAAGGGCGTGTCGCCGTCGAAGAGGCCGAGGGAGCGCGGTTGCGCGCCGGGGCGCATGAGCCACAGCTGATGCACCTGTCCGGTGGGCAGCACGCCGTATCCGCTCAGCGTGACGACCGCCTGTCCCTCCGCGGCGGAGGCGATCACTCCGATACTGCGGCCCTGCGCGTCCTTCCCGGTGCCCGCCCGGGCGTCCGGAGCCGAGAGAACGTGGGCGATCTCACGCGCCTGGGCGCGGGCGGCCTTCAGTTCGTCCTGTGAACGGCCCGCCTGGACCGCGAAGAGCGAGGCGACCACGAGGGCCGCCGCGGCGGTGGCCGTGGCGAACGGCACGAACAGCGGACGGCGCGCACGTGGCGTCGCCCCACGGCCGAACGCGTGGGCGGTGCTCCTGGAGCGTCCGGGCGGCGGTTGCGCGCCCCACACGTGCGGGGGAAGTTGCGGAGAGTGCTCTCGCACCGGAGCCCGGGAGGATTCCTGCGGCGTTCTCTGCACGGCCGCCAGCACCCGGGTGCGCATGGCGGCCGGCGGCGGCGCGGCCTGCGACCAGGCGAGCCGGACGGCGTCCTCGGCCAGCGCCCGCACCTCGGCCGAGCAGCGGTGGCAGCCCGTCAGATGCTTCTCGAAGCGGCGGCGTTCGTCGGGTTCGAGGGCGTCGAGCGCGTAGGGAGCGGCCAGCGAGTGCAGATCCTCGCGGCGGAACAGGCCGAGCACACTCATGCGGCACCTCCCAGGCAGTCGCGCAGCCGCGTGAGTCCGTCACGCATCCGGGTCTTCACCGTGCCCAGCGGCAGCGAGAGGCGGTCGGCCACCTCACGGTACGTGTACCCGTCGTAGTAGGCGAGGGTGACGGACTGGCGCTGGAGCGCCGTCAGCCGGTCGAGGCAGCGGCGGACCAACTGGCGTTCCAGGCCCGCCTCGACCTCCTCGGCCACCTGGTCGAAGGCGGGGTCGTGGTAGCGGCTGGCCTCGCGCTGTTCGCGGTCCACGGCCGCACGGGCGCTGCGCACCCGGTCGACGGCGCGGCGGTGCGCGAGGGTGAGGATCCAGGAGAGGGCGGTGCCGCGGCTCGGATCGAAGCGGCCCGCGGAGCGCCAGGCCTCCAGGAGCACCTCCTGAGCGACCTCCTCCGACTGCGCGGGATCCCTGACGACGCGGCGCACGAGCCCGAACACCGGGCCGGAGACAAGTCCGTAGAGCCGTTCGAACGCCTGCTGGTCGCCTCCCGCCACGAGCACCAGAAGCTCGTCCGCCTCCATGCGGTCCCCCTCTCTGCGGCCGCCGCACCCGGGCCGCCCCGTCACACCAGGCATTCGCAACGAACACACCTCCGGCAGGGGGATACGTAGCGAAGGGCCGAAAACGCGGGTGAGCAGGAAAGAAAAAGTTTTTTGGTTTCGACCAATCCGAACCCACCTCCCGCTCCGTATCACTGTCCGTCAGGCAACTTGGTACGAAGGACGGACGGCATGACAGCTTTCTCCAGGAGCGGCAACGGACGCAGGAGCGTCGCGACACTCGTCTGCGGTGCGTTGGCCGCCGGGGGGCTCGCAGCCGCCGGCGTGGCCACGCTGATGCCGGGGGCGGCCTACGCCTCCAGCCACCGCGAGGCCCCCCTCATCTCGGGAACCCCGCAGTACGACAACACGGACGTGTACGCGTTCGTCAGCCCGGACCACCCGGACACGACGACGATCGTCGCGAACTGGATCCCCTTCGAGGACCCGGCCGGTGGCCCCAACTTCTTCCCGTTCGCCGAGGACGCCCAGTACGACCTGCACATCGACAACAACGCCGACGCGAAGGAGGATCTGACCTTCCGCTACACGTTCAAGACGCATGTGAAGAACAAGAAGACGTTCCTCTACAACACGGGTGTTGTCGAGAGCCTGGACGACGCCGACCTGAACGTCACGCAGACCTACGACCTCGAACTCATCAAGTCGAGGAAGGGGAAGGTCGAGCACGAGACGAAGATCGCGGACGACGTGCCGGTGGCGCCGTCGAACGTGGGCAAGGCGTCGATGCCCGACTACAAGAAGCTGCGCGACCACGCGATCTACAAGCTCCCCAACGGCGCCAAGACCTTCGCCGGCCAGGCCGACGACCCGTTCTTCCTGGACCTGCGCGTCTTCGACCTGCTGTACGGCGGTGACCTCTCCGAGGTCGGCAACGACACGCTCAAGGGCTACAACGTCAACTCGATCGCCCTTCAGGTCCCGAGCGACATGATCGCCGAGTCGAAGAATCAGCCGATCGTCGGCATCTGGTCGACGACCCAGCGCAAGAACGCCCAGGGCTACTACTCGCAGGTCTCGCGCCTCGGTAACCCGCTGGTCAACGAGGTCGTCAACCCGATCAAGGACAAGGACAAGTTCAACGCGTCCGAGCCGAAGGACGACGGCCAGTTCCTGAAGAACGTCACCAACCCCGAGCTGCCGAAGCTCATCGAGGCGATCTACAAGATCAAGGCGCCGGCCGAGCCGCGCAACGACCTCGTCGACGTGTTCCTGAAGGGCGTCAAGGGCCTCAACCAGCCCCCGTATGTGACGCCGTCGGAGGAGCTGCGCCTCAACACCTCGATCAAGCCGAGCATGCACCCGAAGCGGCTGGGCGTGCTCGACGGCGACAACGCGGGCTTCCCGAACGGCCGTCGCCTCACCGACGACGTGATCGACGCCTCGCTCCAGGTCGTCGAGGGTGAGCTGGTCGGTTCCAAGAACGACCTGGGTGACGCGGTCGACAAGAACGACAAGGACTTCGAGAAGGCCTTCCCCTACGTCGCCCTGCCCACCGAGGGTTCGCGCGGCGCGACCGCCAAGAGCGGTGCCGACGTCCGCAGCCAGCTCGGTGACGCCCTGACCGGCTCCACCGACAACACCACGCTGATCGCGTCCTCCGCGGGCGCCGGTGCGGCGGGCATCCTCCTCATCGGCGGCGGGCTGATGTGGTGGCGCGGGCGGCGGCGGGCCTACTAGGCCCTGCCCATGAGCGGGCCGGGGAGAATCCTGCACTCCCCGGCCCTGTCCCACCGACTGGCGCGGCCCGCGTTCCAATCCCCCACGGCGCGGGCCGCGCCGCCCCTGTGCGAGCAGGCTGAACGACCCCAGGCGACCTAGGAGAGGGCATGTCCCCGCGCACGAACGACGGCGAACCGGAGCCCACCCGACCGGCCATCGCCCGACCGGCACCGGCCCCCGGCGCTGCGGCTCCCGGCGAACCGGACTCCGGCACGCAGGCCTTCGGCACGGAGATCGTGACGGAGGGGAAGCCCGGGGCCGCTGACACCGAGCCCGGTGCCGAGGCCGAGACGGCCGTCCCCTTCGCCGACGCCGACGCCGACGCCGACAGTGACGGTGACACCGGCGCGGGGGCCGAGGCCGAGGGCGCTGCCGGGACCGGCGGTGACGCCGGCGACCACGGCGCTGTGGGCGCGAGCGAGGGCGGCGACTCCGGGGGCGGCGACGACCGTGTGGCCGCAGTGCGGCGGGCCGGTGCCGCCGGCCGTCGTTGGCGGGCCGCTCAGCTCACCGCCTGTGCGGCCATGCTGGCCGTGGCGCTCACCGCCGGGGCGGTCGCGCTGGGGGCGGCGCGCGACGGGCGGAACGTGCCCGTCGCGACCGCTGCCGCGGTCTCCCCCGGACTGCTCGCCAGTGGCGACCTCGACTCCGGCATCACCGCACTCCAGACCCATCTGCGCGCACAGCCCAAGGACTTCGGCGGCTGGGCCACCCTCGGGCTGGCCTACGTCGAGCAGGCCCGCACCAAGGGCGACCCCTCCCGCTACCCGCAGGCCGAACAGGCCCTCAAGCGTTCGCTCTCACTGCGCCCGGACAACGACCAGGCGCTCGCCGGCCGGGCCGCTCTCGCCGCCGCCCGGCACGACTTCGCGAACGCCCTGCGCTTCGCCGACCGGGCGCTCGAGCAGAACCCCTACAGCGAGCGCGCCCTGTGCTCCCGTATCGACGCCCTCGTCGAGCTCGGCCGCTACGGCGACGCCGAGAAAGCCGTGAACACGGCGGATCAGCGACGGCCGGGCGTACCGGTGTTCACCCGGTACGCGTACGTCCACGAACTGCGCGGCGACGTCACCACCGCCCGCCAGGTCCTGGACCGGGCGCTCGCCGCGTCCACCTCGCCCGGCGACATCGCCTACGTCGCCAGTCAGCTGGGTCAACTCGCCTGGAACCAGGGCGACTACAGCGCGGCCCTCACCCACTACGCCCGTGCCCTCGCCGCCGACGAGAACTACCTCCCCGCGCTGGAGGGACGGGCCCGTGCCCAGGCGGCGAGCGGACAACAGGCGGAGGCGATCAAGGGGTTGGAGCTGATCGTCGCCCGATACCCGCTTCCCGGACCGCTGGTGGAGCTGGGCGAGCTGTACGAGGCGCGGGGCGGTGAGGGTGACGCGGCGAAGGCGAAGAACCAGTACCTCCTGGTCGACGCGTGGACGGCCATCGCCCGCGCCAACGGCGTGAACGCCGACCTCGACACCGCCCTGGCCGCGGCCGACCACGGCGACCGGGCCACGGCCCTGCGCGCGGCCCGCGACGACTGGGGCCGTCGGCACACCGTGCACACGGCGGACGCCCTCGCCTGGGCCCTGCACGTCAACGGCAAGGACGCCGAGGCCCTCCCCTACGCCCGCCAGGCCACCGCCACCGGCTACCGCAGTGCGGCCTTCCTCTACCACCGCGGTGTGATCGAGAAGGCCACCGGCCACCCGGCCGACGCTCGTACCCACCTGGCCGCCGCGCTGAAGCTGAACCCCGGCTTCTCCCCGCTGGGTGCCCGCCAGGCCCGTACGGCACTCAAGACGCTGGAGGCGAGCAAGTGATGTCCCGTCGTCTGTTCGCCTCCTGCGCGGCCGTGTTCACGGCCGGCTGCGCGCTCGTGCTGGTCCCTTCCGCCAGCGCGAGCGCGCATCCCCTCGGCAACTTCACCGTCAACCGCTACGACGGTCTGGTCGCCGCCCCGGGACAGCTCCGGGTCGACCACGTCGAGGACCTCGCCGAGATCCCCGCCACCCAGGCGAAGCCGGACATCGAGCGGCTGGGGATGACCGAGTGGGCCCGGCAGCGGTGCGCGACGGCCGCGAGCGGCAGCAGGCTCACCGTGGACGGCCGTGCCGTGACCCTGACGGCGGGCGCCGCCAAGGCCGTCGTCAGGCCCGGGCAGGCGGGGCTCGACACCCTGCGGGTGGAGTGCCGGCTGACGGCTCCGCTGCCCGAGGTCTCCGACGGGGACACCGTCTCCCTCGCCTTCCACAGCGAGGGCGCCTCCTCCGGGCCGGGCTGGCGGGAGATCACCGCCCGTGGCGACCGGATGACACTCACCGGCTCCGACGTGCCGAAGAAGTCGGTCTCGGGCGAGCTCAGCAGCTATCCCAAGGAGTTGCTCTCCTCCCCGGCGGACACCTCGACCGCGTCCGTGCGGGTGCGGCCCGGTGGCGCCGCCCTCGTCGAGGAGGACCGGGACGCGCCGGCCGCGTCCGTGCTGCCGCGCGGCGCCGACCGCTGGACACGGGCTCTGGACAACCTGGTCGCCCGGCAGGACCTCACCGTCGGCTTCGCCGCGCTGGCCCTGGTGATCGCCGTCGTCCTCGGTGCGATGCACGCGGTCGCGCCCGGCCACGGGAAGACCATCATGGCGGCGACAGCGGCCGCCCGGGGCGGCAAGGCCCGGATGAAGGACGTCCTCCCGCTCGCCGCCTCGGTCACCGTCACCCACACCCTGGGCGTCGTCGCCCTCGGTCTGCTCGTCACCGCCGGTTCGGCCGCCGCGCCCTCGGTGATCGCCTGGCTGGGGCTGGCGAGCGGCGCGCTGGTGCTCTTCGCGGGCGCGACCCTCGCCCGACGGGCCTGGCGGGGCCGGGACCCGGGCAGCGCGCACGGTCACCCCCACCCGCACCCGCATCCCCACCCGCACACGGGCCCTGACGGCGGTCACTCCCACCCCTCCGAGCCGGCGAAGACTGCTGATCGTCAACTCGCCCTCGTCGGTGCCCCCACCCCGCACACCCATGCCCATCAGGACCACGGCCACGACCACGGACCCGCGCACGACCACGGTCACGACCACCAGCACAGTCACGACCACGACCACGACCACGGTCATGATCACGGTCACACCCACACCCACACCCACAGCCACGGCGGCCGTACCCACACCCACGCCGTGGCCCCCACCCTTCGCGGCACGCTCCTCCTCGGCTTCGCCGGTGGCATGGTTCCCAGCCCGTCCGCCGTGGTCGTGCTGGTCGGCGCGGCGGCACTCGGGCACGCCTGGTTCGGGCTGCTGCTCGTCGTCGCGTACGGCGTCGGACTCGCGCTGACCCTCACGGCCGCGGGGTTCGCCGTCGTCAGGCTGGGCGCCCGGGCGACCGGTCTCCTGGACCGGCAGCCGCGCTGGACGGCCCATCCTGTCGTGAACCTGGTCCGGCGGAACCTGCCCCTGTGGTCCGCGTTCCTCGTGGTCGCTCTCGGCGCCGGACTCGTGCTCAAGGGGGCCGCATCCGTACTCGGCTGAGCTACGTTTGTGGGGTTGCGGAGGTTTTCGCCCGGATACGAAGTGCGAAATGGGGGCGCGGTGTCCGAAGAACCGGGCAGTGAACGTCTGATCGCGGGCCGCTACCGCCTGCTGACCCCGCTGGGCGAGGGCGGCATGGGAACGGTGTGGCGGGCCCGTGACGAGGTGCTGCACCGTGAGGTCGCCGTCAAGGAGGTGCGCGCCCCGCACGGGCTGGCCGCCTCGGACGTCGAGCGGATGTACGCCCGGCTGGAGCGGGAGGCCTGGGCCGCGGCCCGGGTCGCGAACCGCAACGTCGTGACGGTGTACGACGTGGCCACGCAGGACGGGCGGCCGTGGATCGTCATGGAGATCGTGCGGGGGATCTCCCTGGCCGAGCTGCTGGACGCCGAGGGGCCGCTCGAACCGGCGCGGGCCGCGCATATCGGCGCCGAGGTGCTGTCCGCGCTGCGGGCCGCGCACGAGGCCGGAGTGCTGCACCGGGACGTCAAGCCGGCGAACGTGCTGATGTCGAACGACGGCCGGGTCGTGCTCACCGACTTCGGCATCGCGACCGTCGAGGGCACCTCGGCGCTGACCATGACCGGCGAGGTCATCGGCTCGCCCGAGTTCCTCGCGCCGGAGCGGGCGCTGGGGCGCACGCCCGGGCCCGAGTCGGACCTGTGGTCGCTGGGCGTACTGCTGTACGCGGCGGTCGAGGGCAACTCACCCTTCCGCCACGACACCCCGCTGAGCACGCTGCGCGCGATCGTCGACGAGGAGCTGCCGGCGCCGCGCCGGGCCGGACCGCTCGCGCCCGTCATCGAGGGCCTGCTGCGCAAGGACCCCGCCGAGCGGCTGCCGGCCGACCGGGCCGAGCAGGACCTGCGGCTCGTCGCGGCGGGCGGTACGCCGCAGGGCGGCACGCTCCGTTCGACGCCGCCGTCGCCGTTCACACCGTATCCGCCGACGGTGTCCACCCCGTCCGAGCCGTTCCGTCAGGTGCCGGCGGCCGCGACCCCGCCCCAGCCGTGGACCGCCGCTCCGGCGACGACCGCCTCGCCGGAGCCGGACCGCAGCAGGCGTGCCGGTGTCGTCCTCGTCGCCGGTGTGGCGGTACTCGCGCTCGCGGTCGCCGGGTTGACGTACGGGCTGCTGCACGACGACGGCGGCGGCGACGACACGGGCGGTGGGATCACCAACAGCGGTTCGGAGATCGTGAGTTCGCCTGCGACTCAGCCGGAGACCAGCGAGGAGAGCAGCGAACCGCCGAGCGCGAGTCCCAGCGAGAGCGAGAGCTCCGAGGCCCCGGCGCAGTCCGTCTCGGTCACCGTCAGCGGCGCGCACACCGACTATTCCGGCAGCTGTCCGCCGCCGGACGCGGACGCGCCCGCGTTCACCGCGACCATCACGGTCGGGCGGCTGCCCGCGACCGTGTCCTACCGCTGGGTTTCGAAGGAGGGGGAGCTCTCCGGGCAGACCTGGAAGACGCTCGACTTCCCCTCGGGCGGCGGGAAGTCCAAGCAGGACAAGGTCATCCTGTCGACGTACGCCGAGAGCGGGACGTACCGGAACTCGATCGCCGTCGAGGTGCGCGATCCGGTGACGAAGAGGTCCGACTCGGTTCCGTTCTCGGTCACCTGCGAGACGGAGACCCCGACGGGCGGGGCCTCCCCCTCGCCTTCCTCCTCGGAGTGACGGATCAGGCGGCGCTGTTCAGGACCGGCAGGTAGCCACCCGACTGGCCGGACGCGTTCGGGTGGTAGGACTCGCCGATGTTCAGCCAGTTGAGACTGTGCAGCCAGGAGCTGCCGGAGCAGATCTCGTGGCCGGCGAACGGGGTGCGGACGTCACCGAAGGCGAAGCCGTGGGCGGCGGCCCGCCGGGCGGTGGCGGCGTCGAGGTAGTCGGCCGCGCTGTTGATGGCGGAACGCTTGGCCTCGGACAGGCCGAGGCAGACCGTGCCGAGCTTGTAGAAGCGGGGGTAGCCGATGACGACGACGTGCGCGTCGGGCGCCTTGGCGCTGATGGCGGAGTAGACGGTGTCGAGCTTGCCGGGAAGCGTCGAGTCGACGTAGGCCCGGGCGGTGGCGATGCGGGAGAGACAGGTGCTGTCGGAGCCGGTGACACAGGTCGTCATGACGTCGGCGAAGCCGGCGTCGTTGCCGCCTGCGGTGATGGAGACCAGACCGGTCGAGCTGTTCAGGCCGCCGAGCTGACTTGCCAGAACTTCATCCGTTCGGGCGCCCGAGCAGGCCGCGAAGGTGAACGACGACGGGGCGTGGGCGGCGTTCCACAGGTACGGGTACGCCTTGGTGCTGCGCTTGCAGGCGCCGCTGGAGCTGATGTAGCTGCCCGCGCCGACGCCGGAGGAGTAGGAGTCCCCCAGCGCCACATACCCACCGCTCGCCGCGAGTTGGGCGCTGTGGGCCGAGGCCGCCCCGGTGAGGGCGGTGCCGAGGGCGAGGAGGAGTGAGCTCACGAACACGACAAGTCGGGAAGATCTCATGGAACCTCCTTTAGCAGGATCTCTGCCATAACTGTCGTAGCAACTACGCGCGTTGATCGGAAGTGTCCATGCCAAAACTTCCGGCGCCGGGAGGCGAGGGGGTACAGGGGGCGGGCTCGCTCGTCAACGCCCTTTCCCGCGCCCCACTTTGACGTCCGGGGAGCACTTGTGTCCGTTCCTGCTAACTGGGCGCATCGTTTCGTAACGGTCAAACGAACAAAAAGGTAAGCAGACCATCAAGGGCTTGCCATCCGGGCGTAATCGTCAATACCGTCATACATCTCACTCGCACCGGACCGTCGGCATCGGCTCCAGGGGAGGGCTCAGGGACCGCGGCGGTATCGGGGCGGGAGCGCGGTAGGGGGGTGCCGTGCTCGGTGACCGCACTGGTGACCGGGCCGTGCCGCGCGCTCGGCCGCCGTCTTCCGACCGGTGGCCGATCAGCTTTGCCAGCTCACCCGTGTCTGCGCGGAGATCACTCCGCCATGGGTGAGAAACCCCCCTTTCGAACCGGACGTGAATTCCAGGCCGCCCAGGGGAGGGCGGCCCACCGGACGAGAGGGACCAGACTCATGAGTTCCGTTCTGCAGCCGGCGACCTCGGGCGGGGATCTCCAAGACCCGTCGACCGTCGGCAAGTACCGGCCCATCACCTCGCACCTGGCCATCACACCGCCGGTGAGCGTGGTCATCCCGGCGATGAACGAGGCCGAGAACCTTCCGTACGTGTTCAAGACCCTGCCGGACTGGATCCACGAAGTGGTCCTGGTCGACGGCAACTCCACCGACGACACCGTGCGGGTCGCGCGTGCACTGTGGCCCGGGGTCAAGGTCGTGGGGCAGCAGGGCCGGGGCAAGGGCGACGCCCTGATCACCGGCTTCGAGGCGTGCAGCGGCGACATCATCGTGATGGTCGACGCGGACGGCTCGGCCGACGGCAACGAGATCGTGTCGTACGTCTCCGCCCTCGTCTCGGGCGCGGACTTCGCCAAGGGCTCCCGTTTCGCCAACGGCGGGGGCACCGACGACATGACCTTCGTCCGGTGGCTCGGCAACCGGGTGCTGTGCGCCGTCGTCAACCGCAAGTTCGGCGCCCGGTACACCGACCTGTGCTACGGCTACAACGCGTTCTGGCGGCACTGCCTGGACAAGATCGAACTGGACTGCACCGGCTTCGAGGTCGAGACCCTGATGAACATCCGGGTCGTCAAGGCCGGTCTGAAGGTGCAGGAGATCCCCAGCCACGAGTACCTGCGCATCCACGGCGTCAGCAATCTGCGTGCCGTCCGCGACGGCCTGCGCGTGCTGCGGGTGATCCTCCAGGAGCGGTCCAACCGGCGTGCCCTGCGCCGCCCGGGCCGCCGCTCCCCGCTGCTCGACCCGGTCCCGGGAGAGACGTCTTGAGCGCCGTCGGCGTCTCCGTCGTCGTCTGCGTGTACACCGAGGACCGCTGGGAGGACATCCTCGCGGCGGTCGCCTCGGTGCGGGCGCAGACCCACCCGGCCCTGGAGACCCTGCTCGTCGTCGACCACAACCCGACGCTCCTGGACCGGCTGCGGAGCGAGTACAAGGAGACCTACGAGGTGCGGGTGCTGCCCAACGCGGGCCCGCGCGGTCTGTCGGCCGGCCGCAACACCGGGATCGCCGCCTCCCGGGGCGAGATCATCGCCTTCCTCGACGACGACGCCGTCGCCGAACGGGACTGGCTGCGCCGGTTCGCCGACCCCTACTCCGATCCCCGGGTCCTCGCCGTCGGCGGCCGGGCGGTACCCGTCTGGTCCTCCGGCCGGCGTCCCGCCTGGTTCCCCGAGGAGTTCGACTGGGTGGTGGGCTGCTCCTACCGGGGCCTGCCGCCCGGCCGGGTCCGGGTGCGCAACATCCTCGGCGGGAACGCCTCGTTCCGGCGTACCGCGTTCGACTTCGTGGGCGGCTTCGCCAGCGGCATCGGACGCGACGGCAGCAAACGCCCGATGGGCGGCGAGGAGACGGACCTGTGCATCCGGCTCAGCCGCGCGAGACCCGACGCGATCCTGCTGATGGACGACCGCGCGGTGATCCATCACAAGGTGCCCGAGGCGCGCGAGCACTTCGGGTACTTCCGCACCCGCGCCTACGCCGAGGGCCTGTCCAAGGCGCTCGTCGCCCGCAGCGTCGGCGCCGACAAGGGGCTCGAGTCCGAACGCCGTTACGCCACCCGGGTATTGCCGGCCGGTGTGGTCCGCGGACTGCGCGACCAGCTGCTGGCCCGCCCCGGCGGGGCCCGGCGGGCGGCCGCGATCGTCGCCGGGGTGCTGACGGCGGCCGGCGGGTACGCGGTCGGCAGCTTGCGGGCGCGACGGGCCGGGACGACGTTCGCCGTGGTGCCGATCCCCGCGGACCGGGTGGAGCGTGCCGCATGACGGGGACACGTGTGCCGATCCTCATGTACCACTCGGTCGCCACCGAACCCAACCACGCCACCCGCACGCTCTCGGTCACACCCGAGGCGTTCGCCGAGCAGCTGGCGGTGATCGCGGACCGCGGGCTGACCCCGCTCACCACCGCCGAACTGGCGGCCCGTTGGCGGACCGGCCGGCCGCTGCCGGTCCGCCCGGTCCTGATCACCTTCGACGACGGCTACGAGGGCGTGCACCGGCACGCCCTCCCGGCGCTGGCAGAACACGGCTTCCCGGCCACCCTGTTCGTGACCACCGGCTGGATCCGGGGCGCCCACGACACCGGCGGCGGCCCGGACACCATGCTGGACTGGCGGCAGGTGCGCCGGCTGGCGGACGCCGGCGTCGAGATCGGCGGCCACAGCCACACCCACCCGCAGCTCGACCGTCTCGACGACACCCGGCTGCGCACCGAGCTGAGCCGCTGCCGGGACCTCGTCGCCGACGAACTGGGCTCCCATCCCGTGTCGTTCGCCTACCCGTACGGCTACTCCAGCCGCCGGGTGCGCACGGCGGTGCGCGGACAGGGGTTCGCCCAGGCGCTCGCCGTGGGCAACTCCCTCGCCCGCCGCGCCCAGGGGCCGTACGCCCTGCGGCGGGTGACGGTACGGCGCACCACGGACACCGAGGAGTTCGAACGGCTCGTCGACGGCAGGGCGATCGGCCGGACGTTCGCACGGGACCGGGCGCTGACCAAGGGGTACGCGGTGGTGCGGCGGACCCGGGGACTCCGGCGAACGGTGTGAGGGGTGGCCCCGGCCGGACCGGGCCGGGGCCACGTGCGAGGGACCGGACCCGCTCCCGGCATCCGGCACGTCCGACACATCCGGCACGTCCGACACACCGGGCGTACCTCGCGCACTGCGGAAACCGGGTGCGGACGACGCTCCTGTGCCGGATCATGGCGGCATGTCCGCACCCCCGCACGAAGCTCTGCCGATCCGGCTCAACGTCGACGACTCCGACTCCCCGTCCGACGTCGTCGACGCACTGTTCCTCGGCCGCTTCGCGACGGGCGAGCAGCCCTACTCGCACGCGGTGAACATCGACCGCGTACGCTCCGGCGCCACCCTGCTGCCGGCGCACGCCCGCGTGCTGCGCGTCGCCCGCGACGACGACCGCAGCGCCACCCTGGCCGAGGGCGACGGCTGGACGATGCTGGTCTCCCGCTGGAACCGGGGCGCCGACGTGACGGTCACCGCGACCACCGCCGAACTGGCCGCGCGGGTTCTCGAAGAGGCCACCGACGGGGCGGCGGACGAACCCGATCCGCAGCCGGAGAACGTCACCATGGGCTTCTGGTACGTCTCGCCGCGGCGCGGCCCGCACCGCACCACCCGCCAGATCTCGGCCGGCACCTGGGACGAGGTGCGCCCCAACTACACGGCGCCCGTCGCCGAGGCGATGGACCAGCTGATGGGCACGACCCCGCAGGACATCGCGGGCCGGCTGCTCCTGCTGCACGGCCCGCCCGGCACCGGCAAGACCTCGGCACTGCGCACCCTGGCCCGGTCCTGGCGCGAGTGGTGCCAGGTGGACTGCGTCCTCGACCCCGAACGCCTCTTCTCCGACGTCGGCTATCTGATGGACATCGCGATCGGCGAGGAGGACGGCACCGGAAAGGGCCGCTGGCGGCTGTTGCTCCTGGAGGACTGCGACGAGCTGATCCGCGGCGAGGCCAAGCACACGGCGGGCCAGGCCCTGTCCCGGCTGCTGAACCTCACCGACGGCCTCCTCGGCCAGGGCCGCAACGTCCTGGTCGGGGTCACGACGAACGAGGACCTGGAGCGCCTGCACCCCGCCGTCGTCCGCCCCGGCCGCTGTCTGGCCCGCATCGAGGTCGGCCGGCTGACCCGCCGGGAGGCCGTGGACTGGCTCGGCGCCGAGGCCGTCGGCCGGGAGGACACCGTGGGCAGCGAGGGCGCGACGCTCGCGGAGCTGTACGCACTGCGCCGGGGCATCTCCCCGACCTCGCTGCCGGAGCCCCGGGGGCGGGCGGACGCGGGACTGTACCTGTAGGTGTTTTGATGGACGTATGACCCTGTACGTGGGCACGTCGGGCTGGCAGTACAAGGACTGGAAGGGCGTCCTGTACCCGGCCGACGTCCCCGTGCGGCGGTGGCTGGAGGAGTACACCGGGCACTTCGCCACCGTCGAGATCAACAACGCCTTCTACCGGCTGCCGTCACGGGAGACGTTCGCGGCCTGGGCCGAGCGTGTCCCGCCCGACTTCGTGGTGGCGGTGAAGGCGAGCCGCTATCTGACCCACATCAAGCGGCTCAAGGAGCCCGAGGAGCCGGTGCAGCGCCTGATGAGCCACGCGGCCGGCCTGGGCGCCCGCCTCGGCCCGGTGCTGCTCCAGCTGCCGCCGACCCTGCGGGCCGACGCCCGGCTGCTGGACGCCTGTCTGGCCTGTTTCCCGCCGGGGACCCGCGTCGCGGTGGAGCCACGGCACGAGTCGTGGTGGACACCCGAGGTACGGGGCGTCCTCGATGCCAGGAACGCGGCCCTGTGCTGGGCGGACGTCCGCTCCCGCCCCGTCACCCCGCTGTGGCGCACCGCGGACTGGGGGTACGTCCGCTTCCACCAGGGGCGGGCCCACCCCTGGCCGCACTACGGCCGCCGTGCCCTGGAGACCTGGCTGGACCGCATCGCGACGACCTGGCCGGACGACGCCGACGTGTACACGTACTTCAACAACGACCCCGGCGGCGCGGCGGTGGAGAACGCGGCGCTGTTCGGGCGGACCGCGCAACGGGCCGGGCTGCGGGTGACGCGTACACGGGGCGTGCTCGCCGCACCCCACTGAGCACCACGCCGTTCGGCCACCCCTGCCGCACCCGGACGCGCCGGGTTCCGCCCGCACCCGAAGCCCCGGCGCCACAGCACCCATAGCGCGCACGGCACACCGCTCACCACGCCTCGCGCACCGCCCGCCCGCTCTCGGCGTCCGCCCGCTCTCGGCGTCCGCTGAACGCCTCTGATGTCACCTCCCGCGGGACACCGTGATCACCGTTCGTAGGCCGCCCGCAGGGCGTCCCGTACGGCGGCCGACGCCTGCTCCTCGGTGAGTCCCAGCCGCACCACCCGCTCGGCATAGGCCTGCGCGGCGCCCGCCGCCTCCCGCTCCGCCGCCGGTCCGGCGGCGGCGACGAACGTGCCGTTGCGCCCCCGGGTCTCGATCACCCCGTCCCCCTCCAGCGCCCGGTACGCCTTGGCGACGGTGTTCGCGGCGAGGCCCAGCGACTCGGCCAGTCCCCGCACCGTCGGCAGCCGGTACCCGACCGGCAGCGCTCCCGACCGCGCCTGTTCGGCGATCTGCGCCCGCACCTGCTCGTAGGGGGCGGCGCTCTCATCGATGTGGATCTTCAAGGTCACGGGCCGATTGTCCCGCACCCTCCGGCGGACGGGGGCGCGGACCGACGCCGAAAATGGGAGGCACCCGGGCTCCGTCCGACCGTAGCGTGCACGCATATGACCGTCATCGTGCGCGACCTGCGCCCCGGCACGCCCGCCGACATCGAGGGCTTCATCCGGGTCCGGCACCACGCGCTGCCTCATGTGTCCTTCAGCCCGGCCTCCGTGCTGCACGGCCTGTCCCTGTCCCACCCCGGCGCCCACGCCCGCAAGCTGGTCGCGGTGGAGGACGACGAGATCATCGGCACGGCCCAGGTGAGCCTCGCCCACGACAGCCCCGAGCCCGGCCAGGGGACCCTGAACGTCTATGTGGACCCCGCGCGCACCGGGCGCGGCGCGGGCACCCTGCTGGTCCGCGCCGCCGAGGAGCACCTGGCGGCCCACGGCGCGGTGAAGCTGTTCACCTGGGTCCTGGACGAACCGGGCGACCGGGCCTTCGCCGAAGGACACGGCTACCGGCCGAGCCGCTCCGCGCACTTCCTCCACCTGGACCTCGCGCGCGCCGCGCTGCCGCCGCTCCAGGATCCCCCGCCCGGCGTCGAACTGCGCACCGCCGCCGACTTCGCCGACGACCCGCGCCCGCTGTTCGCCCTGGACGCGGAGGCCGGTTCGGACGAACCGGGCGACATCGCCACCGAGTTCACCGACTACCGGGCGTGGGTCGACGAGTACTGGCGGCATCCCCACCTGAACGCCGAGCTGACCTCGGTCGCCGTGGCCGACGGCCGCCCCGTCGCCTTCAGCGTCGCCCACACCCACGCCCACAACCCCGGCAGGTACAGCACCGCCATGACCGGCACCGCCCGCGCCTACCGGGGCCGGGGCCTGGCCAGGCTCGCCAAGAACCACTCGCTGCACCGGGCCCGCGCCGCGGGGTACACGGAGGCGTACACCGGCAACGACGCGGACAACGAGCCGATGCTCGCGATCAACAGGTGGTTCGGGTACGAGATCCGCGCGACGGAGGTACGGCATGTCCGTGAACTCGGCTGAACCGGCGCGCCCCGTGGAGGTGGTCCTCCTCAAGGGCGGCCGGACGAAGATCCGTTACACGGCCGGACTGCTGTCCGACGACGGCACCCGGATCGCCGTGCGCGCCCCCTGGGCCGGTGACGGCGTACGCGACTTCGGCTTCGTACGGTTCGAGGCGGGTGACGTCTTCACCGAGTACTACTGGCGCGACCGCTGGTACTCGGTCAAGGAGGTCCGTACGGCGACGGGCGCGCTGAAGGGCTGGTACTGCGACGTCACCCGCCCGGCCGCGCTGTCCGGGGGCGAGCTGGTCGTCGAGGATCTCGACCTGGACCTGTGGCGCTCCGCCGACGGCACGGACGTACGGCGACTGGACGAGGACGAGTTCGAGGAGAGCGGGCTGGCCGAACGGGACCCGGCGGCCGCGGCGGCCGCGCTGACCGCCCTCGACGAACTGGAGGCGCTCGCCAGGGCCGTGGGCGGCCTGGAGTCCCTGCTGACCTGAGAGGGCCGGGCGCCGGCCCGCCCGGCCCGGTGCTCACACCGTCGCCACCACCGCGTACCGCTGGTCCGGCACCGGGCCGCCCCACAGCTCCGCGTCCTGCGACAGCCGCTCCACGCGCGTGTGGTCGCACAGCGGGGCCAGCAGGGCGGTCAGCCGGTCCTCCGGTATTCCCACCGGGCTGACGGTCCCCCACACGCCCTCGACCAGCACGAGCCGGCCCCCGGGCCGCAGCAGACCGCGCCAGTGCCGCAGGGCCCGCTCGGGCCGGGGCAGGGTCCACAGCACGTGCCGCACGAGCAGGGCGTCGAAACGCTGCTCACCGACCGGCGGCTCCGCGGCGTCACCGAGCAGGAACACCGCGTCACGCCCGGCCAGTTTCGCGCGGGCCAGGTCGATCATGGCCCGGGACAGGTCGACCCCGGTGACCCGGTGTCCCTGCTCGGCCGCGAGGAGCGACAGACTGCCGGTACCGCAGCCCAGGTCGAGAACGTCACCGGCGCGCTCCGGCAGCCAGCCGCGCAGCCGCCGGGCCCAGGCGGCGCGCACCCCGGGGTCGCGCAGGCCGTGGTCCGGCTCCTCGTCGAAGGCGGCCGCGGCCGCGTCCCAGTCCCTACCCCGGCCCCTGTCCCGGGCCACACGCGGCGGAGTCGTTTCGTCACTCTTTTCACTCATGTGCCCCAGAGTGACACCCACCACTGACAGTCGAATCGTGACAGCCGCCACTGACAGAACAGGCGCCGATGAGGAAGTCTCCCCGAAATGGTCTACCTCCGCGAGAACGCGGAACCCGGTAGCACCTGAAGGAGGCAGCCATGCGCCGTACGACCGTGCAGAAGCCCCTGAAGAAGACGGACTCCCGCCGGATCCGCGAAGAGGCCGAAGAACGGCCCGCCGGACGCCCCGAGGTGCGCAAGGACATCGCCCGGACCTGGTGGCCGGACGGCTGACCGCCGCCTGCGTCGAGTCCCGTTCACCGAGCCGTGCTCAGCCGAGCCGCTTGCGGTAGTGGACGCGCTCGTACGGCCCGTCGACCCACCGTCCCACGGATTCGTAGCCGTACTTCGGGTAGATCTTCTGGTTCTCCCACATCATCGCGTGCGTGTGGAGCCTGACCTCCGGCAGGCCCAGCGCACGCGCGTGTGCCTCCACGAAGTGCAACAGCCGCCGCCCGACGCCCTTGCCGTGGGCGTCGGGACGGACGGCGATGCTGTCGAGGAACAGATGGTCCGCGAACGCCTCGACCACCACGAGGCCCACCACCTCGCCACCGACCGGGTCCCCGGTCACGAACACCTTCCCCGCGGCCACGTCCGCCGCGTGGTCCGCCCGCATGGGCTGCGGCGCCTGCCCGATCCGCTCGATGTAGCCCGTGTACGCCGCGTCCGTCACGGCCTTCACTGCCGGTACGTCGGCCGCCGTGGCGGGCCGGATCTCCTCACTCGTCATAGGGGAACGCTACCTACCTGATCCCAGCCTCAGCACTTCCTTAAGGCGACCCTAAAGATCGCCGAGGACCGTCCCCAGCAGGCGATTTCGCGGTTTCTTGGTACCGGCGCACATCAGGCCACCACCTGTTCCGGTTCCGAGGAGTTCCCCCATGCCCGCACGCCGCAAGGCCGTCGTCGTCGTCGCCGTCACCGGGCTGCTCCCGTCGGTCCTGACCGTGCTGTCGGCCGCGCCCGCCGCCGCGCACGGGTCGATGGGCGATCCGGTCAGCCGGGTCGCGCAGTGCTACGCGGAAGGCCCGGAGAGCCCGAGGTCTGCCGCGTGCAGGGCGGCGGTCGCGGCGGGCGGGACACAGGCGCTGTACGACTGGAACGGCATCCGGATCGGCGACGCGAACGGACGGCACCAGGAGCTGATCCCGGACGGCCGTCTGTGCAGCGCGGACAACGCGGAGTTCAAAGGACTGGACCTGGCCCGCGCCGACTGGCCGGCGACCGGTGTGGGCAGCGGCCCGTACACCTTCAGGTACCGCGTGACCGCTCCGCACAAGGGCACCTTCAAGGTCTATCTCACCAAGTCCGGTTACGACCCGACACAGCCGCTGGGCTGGTCCGACCTGGATCTGGAGCATCCGGTGGCGACGGCCACCGACCCGGTCGCGGCGGGCGGCTTCTACACCTTCTCCGGTTCCCTGCCCGAGCGTTCCGGCAGGCAACTGCTGTATGCGATCTGGCAGCGCTCGGACAGCCCGGAGGCGTTCTACTCCTGCTCGGACGTCACGTTCGGGGGGACGGACGCCGGCGCGGGGTCGGGGTCGGGGGCGGGCTCGGGCACGGGCTCGGGCTCGGGGACCGGTGCCGCGCCGTCCGCTTCCGCGCCCTCCGAGGAGCAGATCGAGGACGGTGCCGACAAGTCGACGATCGAGCACCACGGCCACGGGGACGACGACGCCACCACGACGACCGACCCGACGACGGACCCGACGACGGACCCGATGGGGAACGCGCCGTCCCCGGCCGGGGTGTCCGTCGGCGCCGACGAGCCGAGGGCGGCCGGCGCCGGCCCGGCCTCCGGCGAGAGCCTCGCGGAGACCGGCGGCGACGGCAGCGCCCCGTATCTCGCGGTGGGCGGCGCGGCCGTCCTGGCGCTGGGTTCGGCGCTGCTGTTCGGTTCGGTGCGCCGACGGGCGACGAGCGGCGGGCGGCACGGCCGCTGAGCCGTCGCCCGCGCAGGACTCCGGGGCCTGACCGGCGGCTCAGGTCGGACAGGCCCCGGCGGAACACCCGTGCGTCAGCTGAAGACCGACGCGCAGGTGGTGGCGGTGGCGTGGGCCGGGTCGAGCGAGTTGGCCACCTCGTGGAAGGCGATCCGGTCGAACAGCCCGATCGCCACGTGCTCGGAGAGGTCCAGCGGACACAGGTCCTGGAGCAGGACGTTGCGCACGTCGGACCCGCTCAGGTACTGGGTGCGCCACGGTGTGGCCACTTCGTCGTACTTGGTGGCGATGACGGTGTAGCGGACACCGGGGACGGTGTCGCCGCCCGCGTTGAGTTTGGCGAGGAAGGCCGATCCGGTGATCTGGTCGGCGAGGCCGGGTGTGGCGGCCGAGAGCAGGTCCTCGGCGCCCGGGAAGTAGGGCAGCAGGTTGGTGAGTCCGCCCAGTGTGGTGCCGTGGTTGTCGGGGGCGATGCCGACGAGCGCGTTGACCTTGGCGGCTCCGCCGAGGAACTTCAGGTAGTAGCGCGGCATCATGCCGCCCTGCGAGTGGCCGACGAGGTCGGCCTCGGCGGCGCCGGTGGCGGCGAGCACCTTGTCGACGAAGGCGGAGAGCTGCGCGGCCGATTTGTCGATGGGGCCGAGGCCGTTGAAGAGGGGGACGCCCGGCAGTTGGCCGTAGTCGACGGAGAAGACGCAGTACCCGCGGACCGTGAGGTAGGGGGCGAGGGCCAGCCAGTTGTCGATCGAGTTCCCGAAGGTGCCGTGCACGAGGACGACCGGGCGGGGGTGTGCGGCGGAGGGCTTGCAGCCGTAGTCGTTCCAGCCACTCGCCGAGGCGGTGGTGGCGGAGTCGGCATGGGCGGCGGTGGTGGGGACGGTGGCGGCCGCGGCGGCCAGCAGCAGTGCGGTGAGTGGTCCGAGCACGCGCTTCCAGGGCAGCATCGGGTGATCTCCTTGCGGCTCAAGGGGAGGTGCGATGGCCTTACGCCCTGTGACCCGGATCACGGGATGCTGTTCACTTGTCAAGTTACGGGCGAGTAGCTGAACTGTGAAGTTACGCGTCAGTAAAAACTTCCAGTGATAGTCACGGACGCCCGGTGCGACTGATATGACGTCACCAAGCGGGCCGGATGGGGCCATAGGGGGCAATGCGCGTCAACCGGTCACGCAAAAGGCGCACTTCACCCTCACCGAGCACCTCGACCCACCTCTGCACCGCCTCGGCCGCCGCCTCCTCGGCCGCCCGGGTGCACTCCCAGCCGCGTTCGGTGAGGACGACCAGCCGGGCCCGTGCGTCGTCGGGGTGCGCCCGGCGCTCGACGTACCCCTTACGCACGAGTTCCTCGACGAGCTGGCTGGCCGCCTGCTTGGTGACCCCGAGGTGGACGCCCAGTTCGGTGATCGTGGCGCCGTCCGGGGCGAGCCGGGTGAAGGCGAAGCCGTAGGCGGGCCGCCCCTCGAATCCGCGGGCGACCACCCCGTCGTTGATGCGCTGGGTGAGCTCGCCCGCGGCGGCGAGCAGGGCGGCGGTCAGGGCGATGGCCTCGGAGTTCTGCACGTCTGCATTGAAACATCCTTGACAGATCGGTCAAGCTGCTTGACCATCGAGGAACTGGTCAAGCAGCTTGACTAATTTCGACCGCCTTCGCTCGCGGTCGCCCGCATCCCTCTCATCGCCCGCAGAGCCATCAGGAGGCCCCGTGCCCGTCATCCGTTCGTCCGACGCCGTCACCCACGAGATCCACGGCGCCCGCTTCGTCTCGTACGCCACTCCCCTCACCGGCAGCAAGGAGCTGTGCGCCTGGCGGGGCGAGATCCCCGCCGGGACGAAGGCGCCCGCGCACACCGTCAACCGGGAGGAGATCTTCCATCTGCTCGTCGGTGAGCTGATCCTCACGCTCGACGGCCGCGCCGAGCGCGTCACGGCCGGCGACACGGTGATCGTCAACCCGGGCGCGACCCTGGCCGTCGAGAACCCGACCGATCACACCGCGCTCTCCTGGGTCACCACGTCCATCGGCCTGGAGGCCGTGCTGGCCGACGGGACCCGGATCACTCCCCCGTGGGCCAACTGACCCCGTCCCCGACCGCCGCCCCTCGTCCCGCCCCTCACGCCGCCAGCGTCCCGGGTTTCACCGCATCCGGGCCGAACTTCGCCCGCACCCGGTCGGCCACCTCCTCGACCCGGCGGACCTTCTCGTCGACGGGGTCGAAGGTGAGCTGGTGGGAGGCGTGTTCGGCAGGGCCGAGCGCCTCGGCGCGCAGGGCGATCGCGCGGACCCGGGCGCGTTGCAGCCCGAGCGCCTCGTACATGCCGTACGCCGTTCTCGTCAGGGCCGCCGAATGCGCGGTCGGCTCCCCGAGGGTGCGGCTGCGGGTGGTGGAGGATCTGTCGGCGTAGCGCACGGTGAGGGTCAGGGTGCGGCAGACCTTCTCCACGGCCCGCAGCCGGGCGCCCAGCTCCCCGGCGGCCGACAACAGGGCGCGCCGGTGCAGGACGGGGTCCAACTCGTCGCGATCGAAGGGGCGTTCGGCGGCCAGTGACCGCGACACGGAGTTCGGTACGACCCGGCCGCGGTCGACACCGTTCGCCTTCTCGTGCAGCTCCCGGCCCGCCTTCGCGCCGACCAGACGCTGGAGCGTGGACAGGGGCGCGGCCGCGACCCGGCCGAGGGTGTCGAGGCCGTACTCGCACAGGGTGCGGGCGGTCGCCGTACCGACACCGGGCAGCGCGACGACGGGCTTGTCCGCGAGGAACTCCCGCACCCCGTCGTCGGGGACCGCGCACGTCACCCCGGGCCTGGCGTCCCGCAGCGCCGTGCGGGCCGACAGGGGGCCCGGGCCCGCGCCGATCACACAGTCGACCCCGTGCAGCGCGAGCGCGCGCACCCTGATCACCGACGCCAGCTCGACCGCGCTGCGCCCGAAGTACCGTTCGGCGCCGCGCAGATCGGCCAGCGCCCCGTCCGGCGGCAACGCCTCGACGACCGGCGTGAACTCCTCCAGCAGCCCGAGCAGCCCCGGCAGGGCGGCCTCGTGCGTCAGAGGCAGCTGGAAACGTACGCAGAGGATGGTCATCCCGCACTCCCCGGACTCTGGTGCCACAACTTCCTTCCCACCGCGGGCCCTTCACCCGCGGGGCGCAGATCGGCCCAGGGGTGCATCTCGTACCCCGTGGACAGGTGGATGCGACGCCGTTCCATCGCGTCCTGGGCGGCCGAACCCGCCGGTGCGGGCAGCCCTTCCGAACCGGCGAGCCGGCTGCGTGCCGGGCCGTCGCCGTCGGCGCCCGCGTCGGGGGCGCCGCCGGGGTCGGCCAGGCGGGCCGCGACCCCTTCCAGCCCCTCCTCCCGGCGCACCTCCAGCAGTTCGGCGAGGTTCCAGGCGGCGGCGCCCACCACGCTGAGGCTGCGCGGGCCGCGTCGCTGGACCACCCCGCGCACCAGCAGCAGCCAGGAGTGGAAGACGGTGTGCGCGCAGGCGTCGTGGGAGTCCTCGAAGAAGGCGAGGTCGACCAGGCCGGTGCCGTCGTCCAGGGTGGTGAAGACGACCCGTTTGCCGGACCGGATCGGCGGGGTCTGGGTGGCCGCCTTGGCGCCCGCCACGAGAACCGTCTCGCCGTGCCGGGTCTCGCGCAGCCGGCGCGCCGACAGCACGCCCAGTTCGTCGAGGAAGTCACGGTGGTCGTCCATCAGATGGCGCGAGGCGTCCATGGACAGCACGCCCAGCTCGGCGCTGAGTTTCTCGGCCGAGGACAGGTCGGGCAGCCCGGCCGGGCCGGTCCTGCGCCCGCCCGCCAGGGGGAGTTGGCCGCCACCCGCGCCCCGGGCGCCCCGGTGCAGTTCGGTCAGGTGCAGTTGCAGGTCACGCCGGTTGGCGCCGAACGCGTCCAGTGCGCCGACCTGGGCGAGCCGGGTGGCGAGCGGGCGGCTCGGGCGGGCCCGTTCCCAGAAGTCCAGCAGCGAGGCGTACGGCTGCCCGTCCGCGATCCGAGCCGCCTCGGCCTCGGTGATGCCGTACACGTCGGACAGGGCGAGCCGCAGTCCCCAGATCCCCGGACCCCCCGGGGCCTGCGGACTCCCCGGACCTCGCGCCTCCCCCGAGTTCGAATCAGACACCAGTTCGATACGGTGGGCGACCGCCGACCTGTTCACGTCCAACGGCAGCACCGGCACCCCTCGCCGCCGCGCGTCGGCCAGCAGCAGCCGCTTCGGGTACATCCCGGGGTCGTGCGTGAGCAGCCCGGCGTAGAAGGCGGCCGGGTGGTGCGCCTTCAGCCACGCGGACTGGTACGTCGGTACGGCGAAGGCGACCGCGTGCGCCTTGCAGAAGCCGTACGAGCCGAACGCCTCGACGATCCCCCAGGTCCGCTGAATCGTTTCTGCGTCATATCCGCGGGCCGCCGCGTGCTGCGCGAACCACACCTTGATCCGCCCCTGCGACTCCGGGTCCGACAGCCCGCGCCTGATCCGGTCCGCCTCACCGCGCCCGCAGCCGGTCATGACGGCGACGATGTCGATGACCTGCTCGTGGAAGACGACGACCCCGTAGGTGTCCCGCAGCGACTCCTCCAGGTCCGGGTGCGGATACCGGACCGGTGCCCGCCCGTGCCGCGCCTCGATGAACGGCCGCACCATGTCGGCGGCGACCGGACCGGGCCGGAAGAGGGAGATGTCGACGACGAGATCGTGGAAGGTGGCCGGCTGCAACCGCCCCACCAGGTCCCGCTGCCCCGGCGACTCGATCTGGAAGCAGCCCAGCGTCTCGGTCGACCGGATGAGCCCGTACGTCTGCGGATCGCCGGCCTCCAGCGTGTCCAGGTCGATCCGCTCGCCCGTCGCCCGCGCCACCTCGCGCACCGCGTGCGCCATCGCCGACTGCATCCGCACGCCCAGCACATCCAGCTTGAGCAGCCCGAGGTCCTCGACGTCGTCCTTGTCGAACTGGGCCATGGGGAACCCCTCCCCGCTGGTCGGCATGACCGGCGTACGGGAGAGCAGGGAGGCGTCGGAGAGGAGCACCCCGCACGGATGCATGGCGACTCCGCGCGGGAGGGCGTCGAGGGCCTCGACCAGCTCCCAGAGCCGCCCGTACCTCTCCTTCTCCCCTGCCAGCGACCTGAGTTCGGGCAGCTCCTCCAGTGCCGCCCGGGCGTCGCGCGCCCGGATGTGCGGGAAGGACTTGGCGACGCGGTCGATGTCGGCCGGGTCCATGGACAGGGCCGCGCCCACGTCCCGGACGGCGTGCCGCACCCGGTACGTCTCCGGCATCGCGACCGTCGCGACCCGCTCGGTGCCGAACCGGTCGATGATCGCCCGGTAGACCTCCAGCCGGCGCGCGGACTCCACGTCGATGTCGATGTCGGGCAGCACGACCCGCTCCTTGGACAGGAAGCGCTCCATCAGCAGCCCGTGTTCGACCGGGTCGGCGTTCGCGATGCCGAGCAGGTGGTTCACCAGCGATCCCGCACCGGAGCCGCGGGCCGCGACCCGGATGCCCATCTTCCGTACGTCGTCCACGACCTGGGCGACCGTCAGAAAGTACGAGGCGAAGCCGTGGTGGGCGATGATGTCCAGCTCCTGGTGCATCCGCTCCCAGTAGGCGTGCTTCCCGGAGTGGCCGTGCCGCACCATCCCGGCCACCACCCGGGAGGCCAGCGTCCGCTGGGCGGTGCGGCGGCCCGCGCCGACGAGGTGCGGCTCGGGGAAGTGGACGGCACCCATGCCGAGGTCGTCCTCGGGGTCGACCAGACACTCGGCGGCCGTCGCCCGCGTCTGTTCCAGCAGGTGGTGCGCGGTGCCGCGCCGGTAGCCCGCGGCCTCGACGATCCGTTCGGCCGCGCCCAGCATCGCGCCCGTGTCCTTGAGCCAGGCCTCCCCGGAGTCCAGACCCTTCGCCGGGTCGACGGGGACGAGCCGGCGAGCGGCGTCCAGGACGTCCGCGACCGGGCCCTGACCGGGGTCGGCATACCGGACGGCGTTGCTGAGGACGGGCCGGATCCGCTGCTCTGCGGCGAAGCCGACGGTGCGCGCGGCCAGCCGCAGGGACCCGGATCCGGTGCCGGTCCGCCCGTGCCAGACGGCCTCCAGGCGCAGGGCGTCGCCGTACACCTCCCGCCAGGGGACGAGAAGCTTCGCCGCACGGTCCGGGCGGCCCGCGGCGAGCGCGCGGCCGACGTCGGAGGCGGGGCCGAGCAGGACGGTCAGCCCGGCGCCGTGGTTCCCGGCCCAGGGCAGCGACGGGACACCCTCGCCCGCGTGCGCCGCCGTGACGATCCGGCACAGGTCCGCCCAGCCCCGGGCGCCGTCACGGGCGAGGAAGGTGACACGGGGTGCCGACTCGTCGACGAAGACGCCGCCGCGCACCGGGGTGCGGCGCCTGTCCCGTCGTACGGACGCGTCGCCCGGAGGCCGCTCGGGGGGCGCCACCGCCAGGTCCACCCCGAACAGCGGGCGCACGCCCGCCCTGGCGCAGGCCTTGGCGAAACGCACCGTGCCGGCGAGGGTGTCACGGTCGGTGAGGGCGAGGGCGTCCATGCCCCGTTCGGAGGCGCGCTCGGCCAGCCGCTCCGGGTGCGAGGCGCCGTAGCGCAGGGAGAACCCGGAGACGGTGTGCAGATGCGTGAACCCCGGCATCCGCACCTCCCACGTAATCGAACATCAGTTCCCAGCTCTCCCACCCCCACCATAGACCAATTCCCGAACATCTGTACGACAACCATTCGGACGCCTCCCACCTGCGGAAACACCCCCGCCCCCGGTCCGCGCGAACATGACATAGCGGCCGGTGCGGACACGAAACAGACCATGGGCGCCGACCCGCCCGACGGCTCCCCCGGCGGCCCTCGGCACGCGAGAGGCCCCGCCCCTCGCGCACGGGGCGGGACCTCCGTCGGGTCACGTCAGCGGGTCAGCCGATCCGCGTCCCCGTCGCCGACAGCGCCTCCGTCACCGGCTGGAAGAACGTCTCTCCGCCGGAGGTGCAGTCGCCGCTGCCGCCCGAGGTCAGGCCGACGGCGCTGCCGCCCGAGAAGAGGGAGCCGCCGCTGTCCCCGGGCTCGGCGCAGACATCGGTCTGGATGAGCCCGTTCACGATGTCGCCGTTGCCGTAGTTCACCGTCGCGTCCAGGCCGGTGACCGTGCCGGAGTGCACCTGGGTGGTCGAGCCGCTGCGGGTGACCTTCATGCCGACGGTGGCCTCGGCCGCGCCGGTGATCTGCTGGGCCGAGCCGTTGTAGAGGTCGACCTCGCTCGGGTGGTCGACGCCGGCGGTGTACTTGACCAGGCCGTAGTCGTTGTCCGGGAAGCTGGACACCTCATTGGCCCCGATCTCGGCGCCCGAGGTGTCCGACCAGGTGGAGATGGCGTCGGTGCAGTGCCCGGCGGTCAGGAAGTACGGCTGACCGCCCTTGACCACGTTGAATCCGAGGGAACAGCGCCCGCCGCCGCCGGTGATGGCGTCACCGCCGGCGATGAAGGGTTTGAACTCTCCCTTGGTGCGCTGGAGTTCGGCCACCTGACCGAGCCCGTCGACCACCTTGCCGAGCTTCGCCCACCCGGCGTCGGAGACGGTGCGGTCGGCGGTGACGACGACCTTGTTGGTGGTCGGGTCGGTCACCCAGGCGGTGCCCGGGAGGGACGCGTCCGCCTTGAGCGTCGTACGGGCGCCGGTCAGTTCCGCGAGGGAGTTCTCGACGATTCTGGCCTTGGCGCCGGCCGCCTCGACGGTCTTCGCGGCGGCCGCGTCGAGGACGTTCACCACGAGGCTCTTGCTCTTGGCGTCGTAGTACGTGCCCGCCGCGTCGGCGCCGAGGTCCCGGCCGAGCGTCGAGGCGAGCTTTCCGGCCGCGAGGGCCGAAAGGAGGGTGGGCCGCGGGGCCTTCGCAGGCTCACTGGCGTTCGCAGTCTGGAATGTCACTCCGGCCGCGACGAGGGCGGCGACACCCGCGCCCGCCATGACCGTCCGCCGCCCGGATATGCGTCGGTGCTTCAACTCGCGTCCTCCTGTGGGGGGTCGGCCCGGGCGGTTATGGGGACCGCTCAGGGCCGGAAGGGTGGTCGACGGGCGCCCACTCTTCCGAACCGCTCAGGGAGCACACAAGGTCGACTTCAGGACGCGCACAGGGTGAACACCGTGCGCCCTCCGCGCCTTCACCACCCCGGGCTGGCCCCCGGTCGGCACAGGAGAATTCGCACTGCAAACGCTACGCGTGAGTAACCACTTACGGGGCGACAGGTCTAGTCCTGGCTTGAACCCGACTCCGCTCCGGCCGCCGGAGGTGTCGAAGTCGTCGCGGGTGTGGAGGACGTCGGAGGAAGCGGTTGCTGCTGTGCCCGCTCCAGGAAGCGCAGCAGCTCCACCGGGAACGGCAGCACCAGCGTGGAGTTCTTCTCCGCGGCGACCGCCACCACCGTCTGGAGCAGCCGCAACTGGAGCGCGGCCGGCTGCTCGGACATCTCCTTCGCCGCCTCGGCGAGCTTCTTCGACGCCTGGAGTTCGGCGTCCGCGTTGATGATCCGCGCCCGCCGCTCACGGTCGGCCTCGGCCTGCCGCGCCATGGACCGCTTCATCGACTCCGGCAGCGAGACGTCCTTGATCTCCACCCGGTCGATCTGCACCCCCCAGCCGATGGCCGGACTGTCGATCATCAGCTCCAGGCCCTGGTTGAGCTTTTCGCGGTCGGAGAGCAGATCGTCCAGGTCGCTCTTGCCGATGATGGACCGCAGCGAGGTCTGCGCCATCTGCGAGACCGCGAACCGGTAGTCCTCCACCCGCATGACCGCCTCGGCGGGCGAGGTCACCTTGAAGTAGACGACGGCGTCCACGCGCACGGTGACGTTGTCCCGGGTGATGCCCTCCTGCCCGGGCACCGGCATCGTGACGATCTGCATGTTGACCTTCCGCAGCCGGTCGATGCCCGGCAGGATCAGCGCGAGCCCGGGGCCGCGCACCTCGGGCCGGAGCTTCCCGAGCCGCAGGACCACGCCCCGCTCGTACTGCTTGACGACCCGCGCCGCCGCCGCCACGTACACCGCCCCGGCGGCCACGAGCGTGACTCCCGCCGCCATCAGCTCCTCGACCATGCCGGCCCCCAAGGGTCCACAGCACTGCCCGCAGCGCTGCCTCGCATCACTGCCCTGTACTCCGACGGTAACCCCGCCCTCCGGGCAAGAGCGAGCCCCCGCACGCCGGTTGCGTACGGGGGCTCGCCCGTGATCGGCCGCAGGCCAGGTGGAGCGGTCCTGCACCGGACCCCTGCGCCGGGACTCCTGCGCGGCGACTCGTGTGCCGGGACTCCTGTGCCGGGACTCCTGGGACTAGAAGACGCTGACGCCGTAACGGCTCAGGGCCTCGGTCACGGGCTGGAAGAAGGTCGTACCGCCCGAGGAGCAGTTGCCGCTGCCACCGGAGGTCAGACCCAGCGCGACACCGCCGGAGGTGTAGAGCGCCCCTCCGGAGTCACCGCCCTCGGCGCAGACGTTGGTCTGGATCATCTGGTAGACCACGTCACCGCCGCCGTAGTTGACGGTCGCGTTCAGGGCGGTCACCCGGCCGGTGTGGATACCGGTCGTGGAGCCGTCCCGGATGACCGACTGGCCCACGGTGGCGTTGCCGGCGCTGGTGATGTCGGTGTTGCCGGCGGTGCCCGCCTTGGCGACCGAGGTGTTGGTGTAGCGGACCAGCGCGTAGTCGTTGGTCGGGAAGCTGTAGCCGGAGTTCGTCCCCAGCACGGTGGTCTGTCCGGAGTTGGAGTACCAGGTCGAGGCGACCTCGCCGCAGTGCCCGGCGGTCAGGAAGTAGTAGGTGCTCCCGCTGACGACGTTGAAGCCGAGCGAGCAGCGGTAGCCGCCGCCGTAGATGGCGTCGCCGCCGCCGATCAGTTTGTTGAACCTGCCCGGGGTGTGCTTGATCGTGAGCGCGCCGGCGTTGCTGCCCGCCTGCTCCTTGATCTTCGCGATCTCGGCGTCCGAGACCGTGCTGTCGACGGTGACCATGAGGCGGTTGGTCTTGGCGTCGACCGCCCAGGCGGTGCCCGGGACGTCCGCCTGGAGCACCGAGTTTCCGGCGCTCTTGAGTTGGGCGCTGCTGAAGGTGGCGCTGTCGGCCGCACTCGCGTGGGGGATGGCGATGGCGGCTGCGGCCACGAGTCCGGTGGCCACGGCGGTCAGCCGGGTCCGTCTCGAGATACCGCGCGTGGGGGTGGTGGGGGTGGTGCGCTTGATCCTCACGTTTCGTTCCCTCCCAGGGGAAGTCGGGGGCCCGTGGTGTGGGGTCGGGGCCCGTGAGGCGCAGCCAGGGACAGGCATTCGTCCGGATTTCGGACACGCCGTGACCCTGACAAGCGCTGAGGGGGAGTATTCGGCCGAACGGCCGGTCGGCGCAAGGGCGCCTTTCGGCCGTCAGACCTTCGACGAACTGCGTGAGTTGATCCCCCTTACAGCCTCTTGTCCCAGCTCAGACCAGGTTGCGCTCTCCTGCCTCGACCGCCACGTCATATGTGTTCCCCGGCGGCGGGAACGGGCAGAGGAATGCATCCACAAAGGCGCACGGAGGCAGTACGGCCCGGTTGAAGTCGACCGTCGTGCGTCCGTCCGCATCGGGTGCGCCGGAGTACAGGAACCGGAAGCGATAGCTGCTCACCCCGCTGGTGGCGTCGGCGAACACCGCCCACAGCGAACCGTCCCCCTGCACGCTCACCCGAAGGGTGTGCCGCCGCCCGTCCAGGACGAACGCCAGTTCCCCACCGAGCCCGAGACCACGCTCCCGCCCGTCGGCGTTCGGCACCCGTACGGTGCGTTCCTCGCCGTACGGGGTGAAGCGGCCCGGCACCGACCAGCGGGGGTCGTACGGGGTCGCGTCGATGCCGGCGAACCAGCGCCGGGCCGCGGAGTCCGGATCGTGGTCGCGCACCCCCACGACACCCTCGCGGACCAGCACGACCAGCCGCCGCCCACCGTGGGCGACGCGGGCCGCGTCCACCGGTCCCGTGTCGGCGCCGAGCCGTGTCCGCCCGCTGAACGGCTTCCCGTCCACGGTCAGCCCGTCGGAGCCGCCCGCGGTGAGCACCACGGCATCCCCCTCGGCCACCCAGGTCCCGGGGGTGTCCGGAAGTCGGCCGTCCGGAAAGTCCTCGAGCCAGTAGGTGCCGACGAGCCCGAGCGGCCCGTAGGGCGCCGAGACCGCCGCGACGCGGCGCTCGTGCCACCGCTTCCAGTCATCCGAGGCGTCCGTCGCCGGGTCCTTCGCCGTGTCCGTTGTCATGGGATCAGTCCTGTCGTCATGGGATCGTCTTCTGTCGTCATGCGATCGTCTTGTCGTCGTGCGACGCGCCGGTCCCCTACCGGCCCACCGAGCCGCCGAGCCGCCGAGCCGCCGAGCCGCCGAGCCGCCAACCGGGCTAGGGCGTTTCTTACCGATCATCGGATCGTTGGTCTGGCCGTGCCGTTGACTGACGCGCAGTGGGCGCGGATAGAGCCGTTGTTGCCGGACCGGACACCGAGGCGCGGCGGGCGGTGGCGCGATCACCGACAGGTGATCGACGCGATCGCCTGGAAGTTCCAGACTGGCTCACAATGGGTGCACCTCCCCGCGGAGTACGGCTCGTGGAAAGGCGTCTACACACGGTTGAGGAACTGGGCGATCGATGGCACCTGGGATCGCGTCTTCACTGCCCTGCTCGCCCAAGCCGATGCGGACGGCGAGCTGGACTGGGTCGTCGCGGTCGACTCCACGGTTGTGCGCGTGCACCAGAACGGCGCCGGGGCCCGTAAAAAGGGGCCCCGGCTGATGAGCCCGCCGACCACGCGATCGGACGGTCGCGTGGTGGACTGACCACGAAGATCCATCTCGCCGCTGACAGTCGCTGTCGCCCGCTGTGTTTCGTGCTCACGCCCGGCCAGGCCGGAGACGCGCCGGCGTTCGATCACGTGATGGCTGCCATCCGGATCCCACGTCGTATCGGTAGGCCCAGGACCAGGCCCTTCATGGTGCTGGCCGACAAGGCGTATTCGTCACGAGCTATTCGGGACCTTCTGCGAAGGCGCGGAGTACGGACTGTGATCCCGCAGCCTGCCGACCAGATCGCCAACCGCCAGCGCAAGGGTCGCAGCGGCGGGCGCCCGCCCGGATTCGACCGCGAAGCCTACAAGCAGCGCAACACCGTCGAGCGCTGCATCAATCGCCTCAAGCAGTGGCGCGGCCTGGCTACCCGCTACGAGAAAACCGCCACGGTCTACCGCGCCGGCCTCCTCCTTGCGGGCATCTTCCTCTGGTCCGCCCGCTGATCAACAGCCAGCTCAGGGGCGGAGACATTCGCTCTGCGGATCGAAGCAGACGAGGCCGTGCTCGCGCGCCAGTTCAGCGGCGTACTCGGACACTTCCTCGGCCCTGGCGTAAGACATGACCAAGTACACGATCGGGCCCGATGCCTCATCGATGACCGGTGTCGACGCCCACACGACGTTGTGGTCGACGTCATCTGGATACCGCGCGACGAGGGCATCCACGTACGCCACGATGCGCGGCGCCGGAGGCACAACGACATCGTCCGACTCCAGGTAGCGCTCGTAGAACCCGTCATACATCGAGCCCGCTTGGCGGTCGTCGACTGGACGGTCACCGTCCCATACAGCAAGGTCATAGCTCACAGACGCATCGTTGCAGGCGGCAGTTCTGCCAACGCGAGCAGGTCTGCACTCGGATCTCCGCTCATGATCCGTAAGAGAGCTCCTAGAGGGCTACCGGGCTAGGGCGTGTCTGACAATTCGCGTCGGATCAGCGCGCGGCGTCCGGTGCGGTGCGGTGCATCGCAAGGCGGAGCATCGCCCGCGTACTGGATGTACTCGGGTGATGCGACAACGCGGCGAGGTGCCGTGCCGGACGCCGCGCGCCCGGCGGGAATTGTCAGACACGCCCTAGGGGGCTACGGGGTCGGGCAACCCGAGGTGTGAGCGCAGGGTGCTTCCCTCGTACTCCGTACGGAACACGCCGCGCTCCTGGAGCAGTGGCACCACCCGGTCGACGAACCCGTCGAGGCCGCCGGGCGCGAGATGCGGTTCGAGGACGAAGCCGTCGGCGGCGTCCTCGCGCACGAACTCCTCCAGTCCGGCGGCGACCGCCTCGGGCGTGCCGACGAAGGACTGCCGGGCGCTCGTCTCGATCACGGTCTGCCGGAGGGACAGCCCCTTCTCTTTCGCCAGCGCCCGCAGCCTCCGCGCCGTCGCGACGGCGTCCCCGCGCCGGGTGCGGCCCCGCGTGAGCCCCGAGCCTGCCACCGGGTCGATCTCGGGCAACGGCCCGTCGGGGTCGTACCCCGACAGGTCGAGGCCCCAGATCTGCTCCAGGGCGAGGACGGCGTTCTGCGGGGAGATCTGCTGCCGTCTGATCGTGGCGGCCCGTTCCTGCGCCTCGGCGGCGGTCTCCCCGAGGACGACGGTGACGCCGGGCATGACCCTCAGATCGCCGGGGCCGCGGCCGTACTTGGCCAGCCGCCCCTTGACGTCGGCGTAGAGGGCCCGCCCGGCCTCCAGCGTGCCGTGCCGGGTGAGGACGATGTCGGCGGTGGCGGCGGCGGCCTCCCGTCCCTCACCGCAGTCCCCCGCCTGGATCACCACCGGGTGCCCCTGCGGCGAGCGCGGCAGGGTGAACTCCCCGGCGATGTCGAAGTGCCGGCCCCGGTGAGCGAACGGCCGGGGCACCCCGTCCGGTGTCCAGGAGCCCCACAGCTTCCGCGCGGTGGCGACGAACTCGGCGGCCCGGTCGTACCGGTCGGCGTGGTCGAGGTAGCCACCGCGGCGGAAGTTCTCGCCGGTGAGGGCGTCCGCGGAGGTCACCACGTTCCAGGCCGCCCGGCCGCCGCTGAGGTGGTCGAGGGTGGCCAGTCTGCGGGCGAGTTCGAACGGCTCGTTGAAGGCGGCGTCGACCGTGGCGGCGAGCCCCAGGTGCTCGGTGACCCCGGCGAGCGCGTTCAGGACGGTGAGGGACTCCGGCCGTCCCGCCACGTCCAGGTCGTGGATACGGCCCCTGTGCTCGCGCAGCCGCAGCCCCTCCGCAAGGAAGAGGAAGTCGAACAGGCCGCGTTCCGCGGTCCGGGCGAACCGCTCGAAGGAGGAGAACTCGATCTGCGACTTGGCGTCGGGATCGGCCCAGACCGTGGTGTCGCCGGCGCCGGGGAAGAGTGCGGCCAGGTGCAGGCGTCTGCCGGGCGGCCGCGGACCGCCGGGTTGCCGGGCGCTCATGCCGCTCCCCCCGCGTACCGGTTGGCGGGCCGGGCCAGCCCCAGGTGCTCGCGGAGCGTGCTGCCCGGGTAGAAGGTGCGGAACAGGCTGCGGTGCTGGAGCAGTGCCACCGTCCCGTTGACCAGCCGTTCCAGGTCGCGGCGCGGTTCGACGGGGATGAGGTGGAAGCCGTCGGTGGCCCCGTCCTCGTACCAGGAGGCGATCAGGTCGGCGAGGTCGACGGGCCCGCCCCGGTAGAGCGGGCCCCGCGCCGTCTGCCGGGGGCCGCCCCCGCCGTGGCCGGGTTCGGCGGCGTGCTCGCCGTCCCCGAGGTCGATCAGCAGACTCACCAGGACGAGCAGGGAGTTCGGGTCGCGTCCCGACCTGGCCGCGTCGGCGCGCAGCCGGTCGCGCACGTCACGGGCCTGCGCGGAACCCGCCGCGCGTACGAGGGCCACGTCGGCGTGGCGGGCGGCGGTGGACCGGGCGGGCCCCTCGGTGGCGTCGACCACCCGCACGGGGTGCCCCTGCGGAGGTCTCGGCACGGTGGAGGGGCCCCTCACCGAGAACGCCGAGCCGGTGAAGTCGACGTGGTGCAGCTTGTCCCGGTCGACGAAACGGCCGGTGGACACGTCCCGTATCTCGGCGTCGTCCTCCCAGCTGTCCCACAACTTCGCGCTCACGTCGGCGACTTCACCGGCCTCCCGCCACAGGGCGTCCGGCGGCGCGGCGTACCGGCGGCCGAAGAGACGGGCCTCCCCTTCGCTGGTGGAGACGTCGATCCGCCAGCCGGCCCGGCCACGGCTGACCCAGTCGAGCGTGGCGACCGTGGCCTGCACGTGGAAGGGCTCGGTGTGGGTGGTGCTGAGGGTGGGCACCAGTCCGACGCGTCGCGTGGCGGGCGCCACCCGGGACAGCACGGCCGACGCGTCGGGCCCGGGCCGGGCGAAGGTGTCGTCCAGCGTCACGAAGTCCAGCCCGCCGCGTTCGGCGAGCCGCGCCAGCTCGACATGGGGACCGGCGTCCGACACCCCGGGCAGGTCGACGGCGGCGGCCAGGTGCAGCGGGCCCCGGCCGTGCGATGAGGTCATGGGGGAGAACCCTTTCTTCCGTGACGCTTCGAAGGGGGACGGTTCACCCGACGGCATCGGCGCCCAGGTCCCGCAGGAACACCAGGGCGGCCCGGGCGGTGGCGTCGTTCTGCCGGAACGCGGGGCCGCCGGTGCGCGGCCGGGTGAACGCGCCCGGCGTACGGCCGTCGGTGTGCGGCCCGAGCGCGAAGCGCCGTGGATGCGGCCGGCCGTCCCGGTCCAGGACCCGCCCGTCGGCCCGGTCCACCCGCAGCAGCCCGTCCGGGGTCTCGCCCGCGCCGTCGGCGTGCAGCTCCCGCAGCAGCGGGTCGAGGGCGCGCCGGAGCGTCGGCTCCGGCAGCCGGGCCTCGACCAGCGCCCGCGCCTCGACCGAGAAGCCCGGCACGGTCGCACTCGACGCCCGGAACACCCCGTCCCGCGCGTGGACGGCCATGCCGGCGCCGACGAAGTTCAGGATCCCCGCCCGGGACAGCGCGAGCAGTTGTCCCAACCGGGGTCCGGGCGGCCCGGAGGCCAGGTAGCTGAAGAACCCGTGCCACCAGGAGCCGATGTCCCCGAGCCGGACCAACTGCCCGTACACGGACAGCAGCCCCAGGAAGACGGCCAGGTCGGTGCTGTGCGAGGGGTCGTGACGGCGGCTCAGGTCACCCTCGACATATCCGCGCAGCCCTTCCTGGAACTCCTCGAAGGACGCGTACGTCACCCCGTCCAGCGGCCGGTCGAGCGCGGCCAGGTCGAGCCGGTCACGCGGGTCGGGCACGGCGGCCGCCACCAGGGCCTCCCGCTCGGCGCCCGCGGACGCGGCCTCGTACTTCTCCTCGAAGTCGGTCCAGGCGATCGCGGTCCGCTCGGCGTGGGCCGTGAACAGCCGGTGGTAGTGGGCGAAGCCCAGTTCCTTCTCCACCAGTGGCCACACGTCCCGCCGGAAGTCGAAGCCCCCGGGCCGGGCGAGCAGCCCGTCGATCTCGGCGGGCCCCAGGAACCGGGGCAGCGGCGGCCGTTCGCCGGTCCAGTCGTAGCCGATCTTCGAGTGGTACGGCACTCCGCGCCGCGAGCCGACGTACAGCACCGGTTCCCGCCCGGAGGGCACATACGTGTCGCCTTCGTAGCGGCCGCCGCGCCCCTCGGTGAGCAGCACCATCAGGTCGACGAACGCGAGCCCGAAGCCGCGCACCAGCACGGGCTCACCCGCCACCAGCGCCGACAGGTCGCTGTCGGCCGTGAAGTCCGGCGGCAGGTGGACGAGCCCGTGCTCAGCCGCGTAGGCCGCCAACTCGCTCTGTTCCTGGTCCAGTTCGGCGTCGAGGTGACCGAGGGCGAGGACGACGAGGTCGGCGACCAGGGGCCGGTCCCGGCCTTCCAGCCATATCTGCTGGCGCCCCTCCCGGGGGCCGCTCACCCGCAGGGCGCGCCCCGGATGGTGCCGGACCGTGATCTCCGGGGGCAGCGCGGCGACGGCCTGTTCGTGCACCCAGCGCAGATAGGAGCCCTGGATCTGCCGGTCGGCGAAGGTCTGCCCGTCGATGCCCGCCCACTCGTGCAGGGTCGGCCCCGGCCGCACCGGCCCGGCCATCCGCACCGACTCGTCGGTGAACATGGTGACGTCCTCGGCGTGCGAGTTCATCCACAGCAGCGGCGACTGGGCGGCGCGCCAGATGCGTCCGGCGCCCGGCGGATGCGGGTCGACGAGATGGATCTCTAGCCCCGAACCGGCGTACAGCTCGGGCGCGTTGGCGGCGATCCGCTCGATGAGGCCGGTCCCCCGCGGCCCGGCCCCGACGATCACGAGGGTGGCGGGTGCTTCGGGGTCGAGGGTTTCGGAAGGCATGCGAAGGCTCCGTGACAGCTGGGATCGAACACGGGCAGGTGCCTTCACACACCGGATGAGAAGCGCGCCGCGGCGCGGATACGGCCTAGCCCCTCAGCAGGGCCGTGCGGCGAGAGTACGTGGGCGTTTCCGCTCACTGTCAAGGCTGTCCACAGTGTGAGCGGTACGTCTCACGTCGGTTGACGCACCACCGGAGACCTGCTCCACTTGACCCATGCATCCGCAGCAGTGTCTGGTCACCCGCTCCCACATCGACTTCGGTCGCGTGTGGTCCTGTTCCTGTTGAGCTGACCCACTGCGGCCCCCGCTCCCGGGGCGCCCTTCTCGCGTTCTGCCCTCACCGCAGCTCCGCCTTCACCTCCGCGCCCTCCCCTCGACATGCGCCTTCTCCACCGCTTTCTCCGCACCTCACGCTGCCCTGCGGCGATCAGCGCGCCCCGATCGCGCTGCGCCCCGCGGCGGCGCGAAATCCGACCACTCGATCCATCAACGCCCCCAGCACGTCCCGTACGGAGCCACGCTCGCGCGCGTCGCACTCCAGCACGGGCACCTCGGCGCTCAGTCCCAACGCCGCCCGTACCTCGGCCAGTTCGAAGTGCTCGGCCCCGTCGAAGCGGTTCACCGCGAGGACGAACGGCGCGCCCTGGGCCTCGAAGTAGTCGACGGCAGGGAAGCATTCCTCGATCCGCCGGGTGTCCGCGAGGACCACCGTTCCGAGCGCTCCCTCCACGAGGTCGTCCCACAGGAAGGCGAACCGGTCCTGCCCCGGCGTGCCGAACAGGTACAGCGCGATGGCATGGTCGAGGGTGATCCGTCCGAAGTCGAGCGCCACGGTGGTGGTGGTCTTGGACTCCACGCCCTCGAGCGAGTCGACCCCGACCGACACCTGGGTGATCGGCGCATCGGTGTCCAGCGGGTCGATCTCGGAGACGGCCCCGATGAAGGTCGTCTTACCGACCCCGAGCCCACCGCTCACCACGATCTTCACGGCGAGCGGAACGGTTTTGTCAGAGCGCCCGGGCATGATCATTGATCCTTTCGAGCATCCGGAGCGGTGGCTCCGCGGGTTTCCGGCGCGCGAACGGCCGACCGCCGGTCCCGATGGACGGCCCTACGAAGTCCGCGTCCTCGAGCAGAGATACGTTCCGGGGATGCCCGTCGCTCACCGTGGCGCCCCACACGGGGCGCCACGGGCAGCATCAGTGACGCCGTGTCAGCAGGAACAGTCGCAGGAGCAGCACTCACAGCACTCGCAGCACTGACACCCGTCGCAGCAATCGCAGCCGTCACAGCCGTCGCGGCACCAGCCCTCGCGCTTCTTCCGCGACCAGGGCCCCTCGAACTCGTCGGCGCAGCAGGCCTTGCAGGTGCAGCACAGTCCGAGGGCGACCGCGCAGCCGGCCCAGAAGCCGCGCTTCCCTGGCCGGGGCGGCTCACCACCGAAGGGGTTGCCCCCGTAGGGGTTGCCCGGCGCGTGTGGATCCACCGGCCCCTGAGGGGCGTACGGCCCGGTCGGCGGCCCGAAGGCGCCCTCCGGCGTGTGCGTGTGTCCGCACGACTGTGTCCCGAACGCCCGGTCGACCGAACGCTCCAGCTCGTGCGCCAGCAGCAGATGCGCGAGCCTGCCGTCCACGAAGGCGACGTCGCGCAGAGCGAGCCGGATGCCGTGCAGGGCGTCGTCGGCGAGCCGGCGGGCCTCCGTGAGCGGGGTGCCGGTGGCCGTCAGCGGGTTCCAGGCGCCGGCCGCCGCGTCGGCCTCCCGGTCCTCGACCGCGTCCAGCAGATGCGCCAGCCGGCCGAAGAGGCGGCCCGCCTCGGCGAGCGGCGCGGCGTTGCCCGGACGGCCCGCCAGGAGGGCGGTGTGCGCGAAGGCGGCCGCGGTCGCGGTCTCGGTCGGCTCGGTGACGGCGGTCAGCGAGGTGCCGGGCCCGGCGAGCGCCTCGATGCCGACCTGCCGGTCCACGGCGTCGACGAGGACGGCCGTGTCGAACCCGACGGCGGCTCCGCCGCGTTCCCCGGCCCGCCCCCAGCTCGCGGCGATCCGGCGCGCGGCCACGGCGACGGGCCGCCGCGCCAGCAGCCCGTCCCCGTCGGCGACGTGGTCGCGCACCTTGGCCGAGGCGAGGACCAGCGAGACGGCTGCCGCGAGCCGGGCGCCCTCGCCCTGCGCGACGGACGCGGTACGCATCCCGCGCAGCGGGCACGGTCCCGCCGTGCGCCGCCACCCGTCGGCCGTGACGCGGGGCGCCTGAGCCTCCGTCAGAACCGATACGAGCAGCCCGTCGTAGTTGGTGACGACCCGCGCGAACTGCCCGTGGTCGCCGCGCAGCGCGAGACACAGCCCGCACAGGTGGGCCATCCACTGGGTCTTGAGACCTTCTCCGAGCCGGTGACTGCACGGCCTGACGATTCCGAACACGACAACCCCCGTCGTCCTTGGGACATTGAGCTGCCGCATGCTATCGACCGATTGTCGCGCCGGATGAGGGGTACTCGATTCACCCGGACGCACCGTCCGTCACCCATCCGCCACAAAGAATCATATTTCACTCACAGTCAGCAGCCGTATCCGGTACGACCCTTGGGAGACGCGGGCTCTCGACGGATCCGCTGTGCACCAGTACCGTCACAAACCCCCCGCGCGGCGTCTATCCACTTGGCGCGACATCCGCATCATGGACGACCATGGGGAATGCGGAAAGCAGAAAGACCGCTGTGAGAGGAGGCGTCCATGGGATCGGTGCGCAAGGCGAGTGCCTGGCTTGGCCTCGTCGACGACAACGATGACGAGCGTTACTACGACGACGACTATTCCGAGGGGACCGACTCCGGCGACGCCTGGGTGACCGACCCCCGCGTGAAGGTGGCGACGGACACGGCCGAGGAGAAGGGCCGCCGCATCGGCACCGTCACCCCGGACAGCTTCCGGGACGCGCGGGCGATCGGGGAACTGTTCCGCGAGGGCGTGCCGGTCATCATGAACCTGACGGCCATGGAGGCCGGCGACGCCAAGCGCGTGGTCGACTTCGCGGCCGGGTTGATCTTCGGCCTGCGGGGTTCGATCGAGCGGGTGTCCACCCGGGTGTTCCTGCTGAGCCCCGCCAACACGGAGATCGTGAACGGGGACCCGTCCGCGCACCGGACGGACGGTTTCTTCAATCAGAGCTGAGGCAGGGCCGCTCACCGGCCCTGCCCCGGCTTCCGGGCCGGGTCAGCGGAAGGCGTCGAGTCCGGTGAGCGCCTTGCCCAGCACGAGCTGGTGCATCTCGACGGTGCCCTCGTAGGTGAGCACCGACTCGAGGTTGGTGGCGTGCCGCATGACGGGGTATTCGAGCGAGATCCCGTTGGCGCCGAGGATCGTACGGGCGGTCCGGCAGATCTCGATCGCCTCCCGTACGTTGTTGAGCTTGCCGAAGCTGACCTGCTCGGGACGCAGGCGGTCGGCGTCCATGCGCCGCCCGAGGTGATGGGCGAGCAGAATCCCCTTGTGCAGCTCGACCGCCATGTCGGCGAGCTTCGCCTGGGTGAGCTGGAACCCGCCGATGGGCCGCCCGAACTGCTCGCGGGTCTTCGCGTACGCGACAGCGGTCTCGAAGCAGGAGCGTGCCGCTCCCATCGCGCCCCACACGATGCCGTAGCGCGCGTGGGACAGACAGCTCAGCGGTCCGCGCAGCCCGGTGACCTCCGGCAGGACCGCGTCGGCGGGCAACCGCACGTCGTCGAGCACGAGCTCGCTGGTCACGCTGGCCCGCAGGGACCACTTGTGCTTGATCTCGGGCGCGGAGAACCCGGGAGTCGCGGTGGGCACCACGAACCCGCGGATGCCGTCGTCGCTCTGCGCCCAGACGACGGCCACCCCGGCGACGGAGCCGTTGGTGATCCACATCTTGCGGCCGTTCAGCACCCAGTCGGAGCCGTCCCGCTTGGCGTACGTCCGCATGGCGGCCGGGTCGGAGCCGTGATCGGGTTCGGTGAGCCCGAAGCACCCGATGATCTCCCCCGCGGCCATCCCCGGCAGCCAGGTCCGCTTCTGCTCCTCGCTGCCGAAGCGGTGCACGGCGTACATGGCGAGGGAGCCCTGGACGGAGACGAGGGACCGGATTCCGGAGTCGGCGGCCTCGAGTTCGAGACAGGCGAGGCCGTACTGCACGGCGCTGGCGCCCGCGCACCCGTATCCGCTGAGCGACATCCCGAGGGCGCCGATGGCGCCGAGCTCGCGCGCCAGTTCCCGGATCTCCGGCAGCTCCCCGCGTTCGTACCACTCGGCGACCCGGGGCAGCACCCGGTCGGCGGCCCAGCTCCGCACGGTGTCACGGATCGCGAGATCCTCCGGTTCGAGCAGATCGTCGATCCCGAGCGGGTCGGCGGGGTCGAACGGGGGCAACTTCGAGGACGCAGACATCGGCAAACCCTCCGCCACACTAAAACTAGCACCGCTAACTACCGTCCGACGCTACCGCACGCCGCCGCCTGCGGAGCACCCCACCGGAAACGTTCGCCCGTCGGCCGACCACGAGCGGCGCTCGGGCGGGGGCTCACGCGGAGACGCGGGACTCCATCACTTCCCGGGGCGAGGGAAGCTCCACCCCCACCGGAGGCGACTCGCACTGCATGACCCGCGGCAGCCGCAACGCCATCAACGCCCCCAGCAGCAGCAGCCCGGCACTCACCAGCAGCGTGACGTGCAGACCGTGCACGAAGCTGTCCCTCGCGACCCGCCGCAGCGCGACCCCGACCGGCCCGCCCAGCTGCCCGGCGACCTCGTACGCCTCGCCCAGCGAATGCCCGGCCGCGTCCGACGCCGACGCCGGCACTCCCGGCACCGACCTCAGTCCGGGCGCGTACGCGGCGTTCATCACGCTTCCCAGCAGCGCGATCCCGATCCCCGCTCCCAGCTGGTACGACGTCTCGCCGATCGCCGCCGCCCCGCCCGCCTGCTCCGGCGGAGCCTCGCTCAGCATCGACTCGTACGCCGCGAACAGGGTCGTCTCCAGGCCGAAGCCCAGCAGCAGGAACCCGAACAGCAGCAGTCCCGTGTTGTCCGACCCGCCCATCGCGGTCAGCGTCAGCACCGCCACCGCCGTGAGGACGAACCCCCCGCACACCATCCGGCGCGGGCCGACCTGCCGGAGCAGCCGTGCCCCGGCCAGCCCGGCCGCCATCGCCGCGAAGGTCAGGGGCAGCAGCCGCAGACCCGTCTCCAGGGGGGACAGACCCAGCACCAGCTGCAAGTACTGCGCGGCGATCAGCTCGAGACCCACCAGCGCCAGCATCGCCAGCACGATGCAGCCGACCGACGTGCTGAACGCCGGCCGGCGGAACATCCGCAGGTCCACCAGCGGATGGCGGCGACGCCGCTGACGTCGGACGAACAGCACGATCAGCACCGCGCCCACCAGCAGCGGGACCACGGTGAGCGGCCCGAGTTCCCCGCCTCCCAGCTGCTTCACGCCCAGCACGACGCCGAACAGGCCGACCGCCGCCAGCAGCGCGCCGACCACGTCCCAGGGGCCGTCCGCCGTGCCCCGGGACTCGGGCAGCAGCAGTCGTCCCACCGGCAGACTGACCAGCATCAGCGGGATGTTGACGAGGAAGACCGAGCCCCACCAGAAGTGCTCGAGCAGGAAGCCGCCGAGAAGGGGCCCGATCGCGGCGCCCACCGCGGCCACCGCGCTCCAGATGCCGATCGCGAGCGCCCGCTCACGCCGGTCCGGGAACACCTGGCGCAGGATCGACAGCGTGGCCGGCATGATCATCGCGCCGCCGACGCCCAGCAGCGCCCGCGCCACGATCAGGGTCTGCGCGCTCCCGGCGAACGCCGCCAGCGCGGAGGCGACACCGAAGAGGGCGTACCCGAGCAGCAGGATCCGTCTGCGGCCCACTCTGTCGCCGAGCGTGCCGAAGAGGATCAGCAGCGAGGCGCAGACCAGTGGATAGGTGTCGACGATCCAGAGCAGCTCGATGGCGCCGGGCCGCAGGTCCTCGGTGACGGCGGGCACCGCGACGTGCAGCACGGTCGCGTCGACGGCGACCAGCAGCAGGCTGACGCACAGCACCACCAGGACGACCCAGCGGTTGGCACCGGCCCCGGCCGCCCGACGGCGCAGCCCAGCGGCGGCCGTGGTCGTCCCGGACATGTACGTACCTCCCAGGTGATCCCTCGGTTCGGCGGGCTCACGGGGTGGGGACTCCCCGGGGCTCGGCCGGAGAGGAGCGGTGATCTCCGGCCCGCGCAGACGAACACGAGTGGAAGGCAGCGTACGCGAGTTCGCGCCGGGGCCACGTGGCGGACCTCTCACCGTCCTGGGGCAACCATGTGGCGTACGCCACTCCCCCGTCACTCCGGCGCCACTCCCCCGCCCATCCCCGTACCCCTTCTCCGGGCCCCCTTCCCGGGCCGCCCCCGCAGCCCGGCGGTCCCGGGCGCCGGGCACGCCGTCGATAATCGGGCCCGTGACCGATCTCGAGACGCGCGTGAGGCCCCCGGGCGCCGCGACCCTGCGCCGGGCGGCCCCCGCCCTCCTGGGGTACGCGGCCGTGCGCGCCCTGGGTCTGCTCGCCCTGGTCCTGTGGAGCGCCGCCCGCGACAAGAGCGCGTACACGCTGCTGACCGCCCGCTGGGACGCCCTCTGGTACACCAGGGTCGCCGAGCTGGGGTACGGCTACCGGGTCCGCCTGCCGAACGGCGACATCCACTCCAACCTCGCCTTCTTCCCCCTGCTGCCCTGGCTGGAGAGGCTCCTGCACGCGGCGACCCCGCTGTCCTTCGCCGACGCCGGTTTCGTCGTGTCCCTGCTCGCCTCGCTCGCCGCGGCCTGGGGCGTCTTCGCGGTCGCCGACCATGTGTACGGCCGCCGCGCCGGGGTGTACGCGGTCCTGGTGTGGGCCGTCCTGCCCGTCGGGATCGTGCAGTCGATGGCGTACAGCGAGTCGTTGTTCACCGCGCTGGCCGCCTGGTCGCTGTACGCGGTGCTCACCGGCCGGTGGGTGGCCGCGGGAGTGCTCGCCTCGCTGTCCGGGCTGACCCGCCCGGTGGGGCTCGCGGTGGTCGCGTCCGTATGGGTGGCGGGCGCGATGTCCTTCCGCCGCAACCGGGAGGCTCGCCGGGCGCCCCCGTTCGAGCCGAGCCGCGCGACGGCGCCCGGGCCCGGCGCGCACACCGGCCGGCGCGCCTCACCGGCCACGCGCGCCCTTGGCATGCTCCTGGCCCCCCTCGGCACCGCCGGATACGTCCTCTGGGTCGGCCACCGCACGGGCGGGGGCCCCCTCGGCTACCTCGACGTCCAAGCCGGATGGCGCAACGGCTTCGACGGCGGTTACGCCTTCGCCCGCTTCGTCGCCGACAAGTTCACGTCCTTTCCGTCGGCCCTCGCCGGCCTCGGGCTGATCGTCGGAGTGGCTCTGCTGCTGTGGCTGTACGCCGTCTGCGTGCGGCAGCGCCAGCCGCTCCCGCTGCTGGTGTACGCGGGTGCGGTCCTCGTGCTCGCGCTGTGCGCGTCGAGCTACTTCGGCTCCAAGCCGCGGCTGCTGCTGCCCGCCTTCCCGCTGCTGCTGCCCCCCGCCCGGTCCCTGGCACGGCTGCGGACGTCCAGGTCCGCGGCGGTGGTGGGGTGCCTCGCGGCGGCGTCCGCCGCGTACGGCGCGTGGTGGCTGAACGGCAGCGGTCCCCCGTAAGGGCAATCCGGCTTTTCGGGAAACCTTTCTACGTTCTCTAAAACTATCCCCTCGAATGATCAAAGGAATTGAAGGGAACAGTGTTCGACGATTGCTGAATCCGTAGGAATAATTGCCCTTCTGAGAGCAATCCCACATCACATCGTCATCACAAACCAGCGGAATCGGCCGGGTCTCGAGCTCACTCGCTGTAACGTCGTTTAGGTGCGTACCGAACGAAACCTCACCCGTCTGGACCGGGTGTTCGCCAGGCTGGACCGGGAGCCGGAACGACCGGCACACATCGACGTGCCGAAGATGAGCAGGCACCGGATCGCGCTGTTCTCGGCGACCCTGGCCTTCTATCTGGCGATCGTGTGGCTCGTGGTGATCACCTCGTGGCTGGTCCGCCTCGACTGGCTCGTCATGTTCTTCCGGCCCTACCAGCAGTGGTCCGGCATCCACTGGTTCGTCGACTACTACGTGGTGCTCGGCCAGCGCGGTCCCACCGCGGTGATGGTCGCCGCCTGGCTCGGCTGGAGATCCTGGCGGCAGCACACCCTGCGCCCGCTCCTCACGCTGGGCGCCTCTCTGCTGCTGCTGAACATCACCGTCGGTGCCGCGAAGCTCGGCATGGGCCGGCTCGGACCGCACTACGCGACGACCATCGGCTCCAACGAAATGGGCCTCGGCGGCGATATATTCCCCAGCGGCCACACCGCCAACGCGGTCGTGACCTGGGGAATCCTGGCGTATCTGGCCTCCACGCCGAGGGCCCGCCGCTGGCTGTCCGCCCTGTCCGCGGTGACCTCGCTCGGCGTCGGCCTCGCCACGGTGTACCTCGGCACGCACTGGCTCAGCGACGTGGTCCTCGGCTGGGCCGCCGGTCTGCTGATCCTGCTGGCGCTGCCCTGGTGCGAGCCGCTGATCGCGCGCGCCGAGGTCGCGATCTTCGACCTGCGCGACCGCTGGCGCGAGCGCCGCACCGGAACGGCCCCGTCCCCGGCCGCCCCCGTCGCCGTGCCCGTGTCGTTCACGTCGGCCGCGACGGCGACAACGGCCCAGGCCGAGGCCGCCGCGGCCCGCGAGGCGGCGGCTCCGGCCCGTTCGCCGCGCGCGCCGGTCTATCTGGCGCCCGGCCCGCACTCCACCCGCTCGGAGCGCACCCCGGTCACCCCGGTCGGCAGCCGCCGGCCACCTCACTCGGACCGTCTTCCCCGCGGCGCGGCGGCCTCGACGGCCCGCCCGCTCACCGGCGGCTGACCTCCCCGGACGCCTGCGCGCAGGCCACTCCCGCGGCGGGACCCCGGTACGCACCACCCGGTTCCGCACCGAAGGCCCCGGTTCCGAAGTCAAGGAACCGGGGCCTTCGCCGTGCCCGTCCGGTACTCCCCGAGCGGCCTAGCCTTTCCAGGCGCGCGCCACACGCCCCTCGCGCACCTCGAAGTTCAGCCGCCCGAAGCGGTACTCCATGGTGAGGATCGTGCCGGGCTCCAGCGAACGCACCGTCGACCACCCCCGTTCCCGCGCGAGCCGCTCGGCCCGTGCGACGTCGAGGCCGACGTATCCGTCCGGATTGTCCTGGGGCTCCGCTGGCGGAGCGGGATTCGGTGCCATACCGCCACGCTAGGGCGCGAGCCCGGCTCCGGGAACCCCGGGCCGGCGATGCGGAACGCCCGGGTCACACTTCTGTCACAGGATCACGACATGCGTTTCGGTCGAACTCCATCACACGTATGAGCGGTTCCATACGCCTTCCGCGCGTATTCGAACGCAATTCCCGCTCGCCTTGTCGGGTCCCTGAATTGCCGGGCGGAAAGCGCGCGGACAGCCGCCTTCCGGCACCGCCGCACAAAGATTCCGCGCCCCTTCGCGAGAGCTGACTGCCCATAGGAAATGCACGGCTCCTCCACACACCCTCCGCGCACCGCCGGGGCGACAGCGGGCCCGACCCAGGGCGTCGGAAGGGGCGGGTGCGGGCCGACCGGACCGGGCGGTCGGACGCGCTACGCGCCGCCGGACGGCCCGGTCCGCGCGGCCCGGGCCAGAGCGCCGTCGAGCCGGTCACGGGCCGCCCTGATCGCCTCGATCAGCTCGACGGGCTCCACGACCTCGAACGCGAAGCCGGTCAGCATCACGTGGATCACCATCACGTCGAGGCTCGCGGCCCCGGTGCGCAGGACGCAGGCCCGGTCGCCGTCGGGCTCCAGCGTCCCGGCCGAGGGCGAGATCCGTTCGACGGCCTCCGCCAGCGGCACCAGGAGCCGGACGGTGGCCCGGGTGGCGTACGCGTGCGTGGAGACGCCTTGCGAGACGTACGCGGCGAGGTCCTCGGCGGGCGGCTCGCGCGGTTCGAAGCGCGGCCCGTGCGGCGGCCTCGGGGTGAGACGGTCCACGCGGAACGTACGCCAGTCCGCGCGGTCGAGGTCCCAGGCGACCAGGTACCAGCGGCGCTCGGTGCACACCAGGCGGTGCGGTTCGACCGCGCGGCGGGTCGCCGTACCGTCGTGCCCCCGGTAGTCGAACCGCAGGCGTTCGGCGTCCCGGCAGAGGTGGGCGAGCTCGGTGAGGACGGCCGGGTCGATGCCGCCGGGCCGAGGGCCGCGCAGCATCGGCACGGTGAAGGCGTTCAGGGCGCCCACCCGGCGGCGCAGCCGGTGCGGCAGCACCTGCTCCAGCTTCGCCAGCGCTCGTACCGAGGTCTCGCCGATGCCCTCGATTCCCTGTCCGGCGGCCGTGCGCAGCCCCACCGCGACGGCGACGGCCTCGTCGTCGTCCAGCAGCAGCGGGGGCAGCTCGGCGCCGGCGCCGAGCTGGTAACCGCCTCCGGTGCCGGGGCTGGCGTTGACCGGATAGCCCAGTTCGCGCAGCCGGTCCACGTCCCGGCGCACCGTGCGCGCGGTGACGCCCAGCCGGTCGGCGAGCTGGGAGCCGGACCACTCACGGTGGGCCTGGAGAAGGGACAGCAGGCGCAGCAGTCGGGCGGAGGTCTCCAGCATGCGCACAGTGTGGCTCACGGCGCGCGCGGTGGCCCCGCCCGGCCGTCCCGCCGGGTGGGGCCACCGTGTCCTCCGAGGGGGCGCTCAGAGCATGAGGCGTTGTCCGGGCACGATCAGGTCGGGGTCACCGCCGACGACGGCCCTGTTGGCGGCGTAGACCCGCTGCCAGGTCAGCCCGTTGCGGGCCGCGATGGTGCTGAGAGTGTCCCCCGCCCGGACGGTGTAGTCCTCACGGGTCGCACCGCGGGACGTCTGGTCCGCCGAGCGCTCCGGCGCCCTCGACTCACCCGATCGCGAGGACTGCGCGTGCTTCGTGGATTTCGTGGACTGCGAGTGCTTCGAGGAAGAGGAAGAGGAACCGGACTTCGAGGAGCTCGACTTGGCGGAGCTCGACTCGGCGGAGGACGATCCGCTCCCCGGTGCGCTTCCGGACGCTCCGGCGCGCGCCGAGCAGGTCGGCCACGCGCCCCACCCCTGGGCGTTCTGCACCTTGGTGGCGACGGAGATCTGCTGTGCCTTGCCGGCCTTGTCGGCGGTCGGCGCGTAGGCGGTGCCGCCGTACGCGCGCCAGGTCTGGGCGGAGAACTGGAGCCCGCCGTAGTAGCCGTTGCCGGTGTTGATCGACCAGTTGCCGCCGCTCTCGCACTGGGCGATACGGTCCCACACCCCGCTGTCGGCCGCCGAGGCGTTGCCGGTCGCGGACAGCAGTCCGAGGGGGGCGAGCAGTATCGCCCCGGCGAGGACCGCCGTCCTGCGCGACGACGTGCGGGTGTGGATATCGGCACATTCGGACATGTGGGTCCCTCTCTACGAACCCAGGCTCCCCCTGGCCGGAGCGCGCCGTCCGCGCGAGGACGCGGTCGTCGCGCTCGGCCCCGTCCGACGGCGGTGGTGCTGCGCTGTGTCTGGCTCTGCGCGGCCGGCGGACGTACCCGAGCGGTGCTCGTTGCACACGGCGGAGCAATCTAGGCAGCTGACGGGTCGTTATCAACCAAGCGGCCGTCGCCCCAGGCCAGTTACTGGTTACCGTAGGTAGCGACGATTTCAGGCCACCTCATTCGTTCCTCCATTTCCTGATTTGTCGGTCGGGCACCTGCCCCGTCTGTGAGTCAGCTCACCGAATCAACTTCCGTGACCTCGCCGTTACTTGACATGGAGTGGCGGATTCCGCACACATCGTGACCGCGCGCGCAGGATGGTTCGATTCCGTTCGCCGTCCAGCGTGACCCTGGCCACAGATCGCCCGTTGTCTTCTTCATGAGCCGGGGACCGACCCGGATCACGAGCCGGGAGCCACCCGCCTCGCCCAAGCACCGCATCCGAGGGAGTCACCCGTGCCGCGCATGCTCGACGTCAGCGACGAGGTACGCGCCGAGATCGGCGACGAAGAAGCCGACCGGCTGCTCGCCGGAGACAACGCCCCGGGCAGTTACGACTGCACGTCCTGCCGCACCCCGGGCGACTCCGACAACGAGCACACCAGCACCGTCCTGTTCATCGGGGACGAGACCGCCGTCCTCGCCTTCGCCCACTCGACCTGCCTGCCCTCGCAGGTCGTCCAGGTCACCGAGGAGCAGCTCCAGGGCGCGGTCCGCTCCATCAGCGGCGACACCGTCGACCTGGACCCCGGCAAGGTCGTACCCGAGCAGGCGGTGCTCGGCGTCACCAGCGGACTCGTGCTGATCGCCGGGGAGTTGCACCCGGCCCTGGTCGTCGAGCCGACCGCGCCCATCGTGCGGCCCGGCGCGACCGGCGCCGGTGACGACTTCCTGCCGCTGCTCATCGAGCAGGGCTTCATGCCGCTGTCCCAGCTGACCGAGGTGCCGCCGGTGCAGCACGGCTGGTCCGTACTGCTGGCGATGGGCCAGCTGCACGCGGTTCTCCAGCCCTCTGCGAACGGCGGGCAGCCGATCGCCTGGTGGCAGGCGCACCAGCCGTTGCAGGTGACGGAAGGGTGGCGGGCCGCCGCCAACAAGCACCAGCAAGTGCTGATGTTCGCGGCGCCGGTGGGCTCCATCGGCCGTCAGCCCCGGGAGGACCTGCTGCGGGACGCCCTGGACAAGGCCGCCGCCAACGGACAACTGGTCGGAGCCGCCCTCCCGCTCGCCGGGACCTGAGTCGGGCCGCCGAGGCGGGGCTGCGGGCCACACGGCGCCCGGAGGGGTGGTGCACGGACGGCGGTCGCATCCGCAGGACGCATACGCGACCGGCGACGCCCACGACGGCTGAGCACCGCGGTGCCCCTGGCAGGTCAGCAGCCGTGCACGGACGGCGGTCGCATCCGCGGCTGTCGGCGGACGGCGGCCGGGTGCGTTCGCCGGCGTCCGCGCCGGCGCGGGCCGGCCGTGTCCGAACGCGGTTGCGCGCCCCCCGAGGCCGGCCGCGGAGCCGCATCCCTTCCTGTGCCACGTCGTTTGGACATACGTGCACACCTACGACGTCCCCCGCCGCCCGTCCTTCCAGTCGATCCCGTCCGCGCGACCCGCGCAGGACTCCCAGGGCGGCCCATCGGCCACGCCGATCTACGACGCGCTCTACGCCGAGTACGTCAAGGCGTTCCGCTCGCTGCCGGGTGACCGCAGCGGCGAGGAAGACCTGGGGTTCACCGCGTTCGGGAACATCCCGCACCACACGAGCTCCTACCCGGCGCCCCGCCCGGGATCGTTCAGCAGCTCGTACAGCGCCTACAGCGCGGGGGCGCAGAGCGCACGGCACGGGTCCGGGCAGCAGTCCCAGTGGCAGCGGGTGGGACAGCTCGGCCAGCAGCCCGCACCCACCGCACTGCACCACATCCCGGCGGCACTCCCCCCGGGATCCCGGCGGACCTTCTGACCGGCGGACACGGCTGGAGGGCGGCACCCGACGCGGGTGCCGCCCTCCAGCCGTACCGTGCTACTTCTTCTTGTTGGCGCCGCGCTTCTCCCGCACCCGCACCGAGATGTGGATCGGGGTGCCCTCGAAGCCGAACTCCTCGCGCAGCCGGCGCTCGATGAAGCGCCGGTAGCCCGCCTCGATGAAGCCGGAGGCGAAGAGGACGAACCGCGGGGGCTTGGTCCCCGCCTGCGTGCCGAACAGGATGCGCGGCTGCTTGCCGCCCCGGACCGGGTGCGGATGGGCCGCGACCAGCTCGCCGAGGAAGGCGTTGAGGCGGCCCGTCGGGACGCGGGTCTCCCAGCCGGCCAGGGCGGCCTCGATCGCCGGGACCAGCTTCTCCATGTGCCGGCCGGTGCGGGCCGAGACGTTCACCCGGGGCGCCCAGGCGACCTGCGCGAACTCGGTCTCGATCTCCCGCTCCAGGTAGTAGCGGCGCTCCTCGTCGAGGGTGTCCCACTTGTTGTAGGCGATGACGAGGGCGCGGCCCGCGTCGACGGCCATGGTGACGATGCGCTGGTCCTGGACCGAGATGGACTCCGAGGCGTCGATCAGGATGACCGCCACCTCGGCCTTCTCGACGGCGGCCGCGGTGCGCAGCGAGGCGTAGTAGTCGGCGCCCTGCTGGAGGTGGACGCGCTTGCGGATGCCCGCCGTGTCGACGAACTTCCAGGTCACGCCGCCGAGTTCGATCAGCTCGTCGACCGGGTCACGGGTGGTTCCCGCGATCTCGTTGACGACGACACGCTCCTCGTTCGCCACCTTGTTCAGCAGCGAGGACTTGCCGACGTTCGGGCGGCCGATGAGCGCGATGCGGCGCGGGCCGCCGACCGCGGTGCCGAAGGTCTGGGCGGGAGCCTCCGGAAGGGCCTCCAGGACGGCGTCGAGCATGTCGCCGGTGCCGCGGCCGTGCAGCGCGGAGATCGGGTGCGGCTCGCCGAGGCCCAGGGACCACAGGTAGGCCGCGTCGGCCTCGGCGCTCGGGCCGTCGACCTTGTTGGCGGCCAGCACGACGGGCTTGCCGGCCTTGCGCAGCAGCCGTACGACCGCCTCGTCGGTGTCGGTGGCGCCGACCTTGGCGTCGACGACGAACACGACGGCGTCGGCCGCCTCGATCGCGTACTCGGCCTGTGCGGCCACGGAGGCGTCGATGCCGAGGACGTCCTGCTCCCAGCCGCCGGTGTCGACGAGCTTGAAGCGGCGGCCCGACCACTCGGCCTCGTAGGTGACCCGGTCCCGGGTGACGCCCGGCTTGTCCTCGACGACGGCCTCGCGGCGGCCGATGATCCGGTTGACCAGGGTCGACTTGCCGACATTGGGGCGGCCGACGACGGCGAGCACGGGCAGCGGCCCGTGGCCGGCCTCCTCGATCGCCCCCTCGACGTCCTCGATGTCGAAGCCCTCGACGGCGGCGAGCTCCATGAACTCCGCGTACTCGGCGTCGCCGAGCGCCCCGTGATCGTGCTCGAAGGCTTCCGAGCCGTCGGGCTGGATGTGGTCGTTCATGAAGTCCGTACCTCGTCGTTCATTCGTGGTGATCGGTGGAGCAGCCGTTTTGTGCGGGTTGATCCACTACTCGGTTATTCAGTGTCGCTCAGCGCCCGGTCAGGCGCCTGGCGTTTTCCAGGTGTGCGGCAAGCTGCTTCTGGATGCGTTCGGTGGCCGCGTCCAGCGCCTTGCGGGTACGCCGCCCGCTGCCGTCGCCCGCCTCGAACGGCTCGCCGAAGACGACGTCGACACGGGAGCGCAGCGGTGGCAGTGCCTTTATCAACCGTCCACTCCGTTCGGAACTTCCCAGCACGGCGACGGGCACGATCGGAGCCCCGCCGCGCACCGCGAAGTACGCGAGACCGGCGCGCAGGGCGGCGAAGTCGCCCTCGCCGCGCGTGCCCTCCGGGAAGATCCCGAGGACTCCGCCGTTCTCCAGCACGCCCAGCGCGCGGGTGATCGCCGTCCGGTCGGTGGTGTCGCGGTCGACCTTGAGCTGGCCGATGGCGGTCAGGAACGGGTCGAGAGGGCCGATGAACGCTTCCTTCTTGATCAGGAAGTGCGTCGGCCGGGGCGCCACGCCCATCACCATCGGGCCGTCGACGTTGTGGGAGTGGTTGATCGCGAAGATCAGCGGGCCGCTCGCCGGCACCTTCCAGGCACCCAGCACACGCGGCTTGAACAGCCCGTACATCAGGCCGACGCCGATGCGCCGCCCGACCTCGGCGCCCTTGAGCGAGGGCGTGGACCCAGAAGTCACTTCGCCGCCCGCTTCTCCTCGACGAGGGTGACGACGCACTCGATGACCTGGTTCAGCGTCAGCTCGGTGGTGTCCACCTCGACGGCGTCGTCCGCCTTGGCGAGCGGGGAGGTCTTGCGCGAGGAGTCGGCCGTGTCCCGCTTGATCAGCGCCTCGCGCGTGCTGTGGACGTCCGCGCCCTTCAGCTCACCGCTGCGCCGGGCGGCACGGGCCTCCGGGGACGCGGTGAGGAACACCTTCAGGTCGGCGCCGGGCAGCACGGTCGTACCGATGTCCCGGCCCTCGACGACCATCCCCTGCTCGGCGGAGGCCGCCAGCGAGCGCTGGAGCTCGGTGATCCGGGCCCGCACCTCCGGTACGGCGCTCACCGCGCTGACCTTGGCGGTGACCTCCGGAGTCCGGATCGGTCCGGCCACATCGGTGCCGTCGACCGTGATCACCGGACCGGCCGGGTCGGTGCCGGAGACGATCTCCGGCTTGTCGGCGACGGCGGCGATCGCCGAGGGGTCCTCGATGTCGATCCCGTTGTTCACCATCCACCACGTGATCGCCCGGTACTGGGCGCCGGTGTCCAGGTAGCTCAGCCCGAGCCGGGCGGCCACGGCCTTGGACGTGCTCGACTTGCCCGTGCCCGAGGGGCCGTCGATGGCGACAATCACGGGCTGGGCGGCGCCGTTTTCCACGGAGGGACACCTTCCTGGTGCGAGGCGGTGGAGGTACGGGGCGCGACTGTGCCCCGCACCAGGTTACCGGCCGCGCGTCACTCGTCCGGCCGGTACCCGTTCCGCACCGGGCGCCCGCGACGCGGGACGCGCCTACTGCCGGATCGCCCAGCCCCTCTCACGCAAGGCCGAGGACAGCACCACCGCGGACTTCGGCTCGACCATCAGCTGCACCAGACCCGCCTGCTGCCCGGTCGCGTGTTCGATGCGTACGTCCTCGATGTTGACCCCGGCCTGTCCCGCGTCGGCGAAGATGCGGGCCAGCTGGCCGGGCTGGTCGTCGATGAGCACCGCCACCACCTCGTACGCCCGCGGAGCGGCCCCGTGCTTGCCGGGGACGCGGACCTGGCCCGCGTTGCCGCGGCGCAGCACGTCCTGGATGCCGCCGACGCCCTCGCGCCGCTTGGCATCGTCGGAGGACTGGAGGGAGCGCAGGGCCTGGACCGTCTCCTCCAGGTCGGAGGCGACGTCGGTGAGAAGGTCGGCGACCGGGCCCGGGTTCGCGGACAGGATGTCGATCCACATGCCGGGTTCGGAGGCGGCGATCCGGGTGACGTCCCGGATGCCCTGCCCGCACAGCCGGACGGCGGCCTCCTCGGCGTGCTCCAGGCGCGCCGCGACCAGACTGGAGACCAGGTGGGGCATGTGGGAGACCAGCGCCACCGCCCGGTCGTGGGCGTCCGCGTCCATGACCACCGGGACGGCACGGCAGTGCGAGACCAGCTCCAGGGCGAGGTTCAGCACCTCGGTGTCGGTGTCCCTGGTCGGTGTCAGCACCCAGGGGCGGCCCTCGAACAGGTCGCCGGTCGCGGCCAGCGGGCCCGACTTCTCCCGGCCGGACATGGGGTGCGTGCCGATGTACGCCGACAGGTCGAGGCCGAGCGCCTGGAGTTCGCGGCGCGGGCCGCCCTTCACGCTGGCCACGTCGAGGTATCCGCGGGCCACCCCCCGCCGCATGGCGTCGGCGAGCACGCCGGCCACATGGGCGGGCGGGGCGGCGACGATCGCGAGGTCGACCGGGCCCTCGGGCTCCTCGTCGGTGCCGGCGCCGAGCGCCGCCGCGGTGCGGGCCTGTCCGGGGTCGTGGTCGGCGAGGTGCACGACGACGCCCCGCTGGGCGAGGGCCAGGGCGGCGGACGTGCCGATCAGGCCGGTTCCGAGGACGAGCGCGGTCCTCACTGCGCGATGTCCCTGCGCAGGGCGGCGGCTGCGCCGAGGTAGACATGGCTGATGTCCGCGCGCGCCGTGTCGGACTCGACGTGGGCGAGGACTCGGACGACGCGCGGCATGGCGCCCGCGATGTCGAGTTCCTGGGCGCAGATCAGCGGCACGTCGACGATGCCCAGCTTGCGGGCCGCGGCCGCCGGGAAGTCGCTGTGCAGGTCCGGTGTAGCCGTGAACCAGATGCTGATCAGGTCGTCGGCGCTGAGCGAGTTGCGCTCCAGGACGGCGGTGAGCAGGGCCCCGACCTGCTCGTCCATGTGGCCCGCCTCGTCCCGCTCGAGTTGCACGGCTCCCCGGACCGCTCGTACCGCCACGGCGCTGCTCCTTGCTCACGTAGTCACGTAGTCACGTAGTCACGTACTCACGCAGTCCGGCACCGGTGTGCCGGCTACGGCTCCTGACGCAGCCAGCCTAGTCAGCCCCCGCCGGTCCGGGGCGCGCCGCCCGCTTGCCGAGACGGGTACGCCCCCGTACGCCCTTTACGTCGGGTGCGGCCTGCGCTCTCATGGCACTCGACGGCAGCACGCCCGCACCGGGGAAGGCCCGACATGAAGCGTCCAGGACCCCTGCTCACCCTTCTCGCGGGACTGGTGCTCGGCCTGTGCCTGCTGACACTGAACGCGACCACGGGGACGAGGACCGCCTCGTCCTCGTACGAGGAGAAGTCGCCGAGCCCGCTCCCCGCCCGGAGCGCGGCCTCCCCCTCACCGACTGCCACCCCCTCGCCCTCCCGGGTCCCGGCCGCCGACGCCGACTACGCGGGCCGCACAGACGACGACGCGGCGGCGATCGCCGTCTCCGTCCGCGACGGCAAGGCGATCGCCTACTTCTGCGACGGCCGCACGAAGGAGTCCTGGCTCAGGGGCGACGTGGAGGACGACGGCACGCTGCGGCTCACCGGCGAGCACGGGGCGACACTCGACGGCACGCTCCAGGAGGGCAGGAGCGTCGACGGCACGGTCAGCGTGGGCGGCGGGCGGCACGCCTTCTCGGCGGACCGGGCGAAGAAGCCGTCCGGGCTGTGGCGGGCGACGGCCACCGTGCGCTCCGCGAAGATCGACGGCGGCTGGATCGTGCTGAAGGACGGCACCCAGGTCGGCATCGTCACCCGCGACGGCGAGCCCGCCCCCGCGCCCCGCATCGACCCGGAGACCGGCGCGGTGACGGTCGACGGACAGCGGCTCACGGCCCGCCCCGCAACCCCCTGACCCCCTTCGAGCAGGGAGCCATCATGACCGTCGACCCGAACGCCGCCACCCAGGGATTCCCGGGGCCCGCGCGGCACGATCCGCATCCGGCCCGCTACCTGGTCCCGGCGCTCGTCGCCGCCGCGGTGGCGCTCGCCCTGGGCGTGTACGGCAAGGTCCACGACCCGGCCGGGACGGCCTTCAATCTGGCCGGCTTCAGCAGCACGGGCGCGGTCAAGTCGTGGCTGGCGACGACCGCGATGTCCTTCGCGCTGATCCAGCTGGTCTCGGCGCTGATGCTGTACGGAAAGCTGCCGGGGCCCGCCTGGTCCGGCACGCTGCACCGCTGGTCCGGCCGCGCGGCCTTTCTGATCGCGGTCCCGGTTGCGGTGCACTGCCTGTACGCGCTTGGCTATCAGACATACGAAACGCGCGTTTTGTGGCACTCCCTCCTGGGTTGTTTCTTCTTCGGCGCATTCAGTGCCAAGATGCTGCTGCTCCGTTCGGAGCGACTCCCGGGCTGGCTGCTTCCGATCGTCGGCGGGCTGGTCCTCGCCGTCCTGACGATCATCTGGCTGACCTCGGCCCTCTGGTTCTTCCGCACCTTCGGAGTGACGACATGACCCTCCCCGCGACACGGCGCACGGTTCTCCTGGCGACGGGCGGCGCGGCAGCAGCGCTCGCCACGGGCTGCGGCGAGTACGGCGGCAAGGACGACTCGTCGTCCCAGCAGTCCTCGAACGCCTCCGCCGGCCAGGAACTGGCGAAGACGACCGACATCCCCGTCGGCGGCGGCAAGATCTTCGCGGAGGAGAAGGTCGTCGTCACCCAGCCCGCGAAGGGCGACTTCAAGGCGTTCTCCGCGGTCTGCACCCACCAGGGCTGCACCGTCGGCAGCATCGCCGACGGCATCATCCACTGCCCCTGCCACAAGAGCGAGTTCCGCATCGCCGACGGCTCGGTGGCCGGCGGCCCGGCGCCCAAGCCGCTGCCCGCGAAGAACATCACGGTCGAGGGCGGCGCGATCAACCTGGCCTGAGCCCGGCGGCGGTCACTGGTCCCAGAGCGCCCCGAGCGTCACCAGTTCCCCCTGGTACTCGATCCGGTCCGCCCATGCCGTCGGCCAGGCGTCGGCCCCGGCGTACGCGCCCGCGAAGGCGCCCGCCAGACAGGCGATGGAGTCGGAGTCCCCGGACGAGCAGGCGGCCCGGCGCAGCGCGGCCACCGGTTCGTCGGGGAAGAGCAGGAAGCACAGCAGGCCGGTGGCCATGGCCTCCTCGGCGATCCATCCCGCCCCGGTGGCCAGACACGGGTCGCTCTCGGGCGCGGGGTCGCGCAGGGCCTCCTGGAGACGCTCCAGCACGCCCAGGCAGTCGTCCCAGCCGCGCGCGATGAACTGCTCCGGGCTCGGGTCCTGGCTGCGGGTCCACAGGTCGCCGAGCCAGCGGTGGTGGTAGCGCGAACGGTTGTCGAGGGCGTACGTCCGCAGGAGGCCGGTCAGGGCCGCCGGCTCGGCGCCCTGGGTCAGCAGCCGTACGGCGTGGGCGGTGAGGTCGGAGGCGGCGAGCGCGGTGGGGTGCCCGTGGGTGAGGGCGGACTGGAGCTGGGCGGCGCCCGCGCGCTGCTCCTCGCTGAGCCCGGGGGCGAGGCCGACGGGGGCGACGCGCATGTTGGCGCCGCAGCCCTTGGAGCCGGCCTGACTGGCGTCCCGCCAGTCGCGGCGCTCGTCCTCGAGCAGTTCGCAGGCGGTCAGACAGGTCCGTCCCGGGGCCCGGTTGTTGTCCGGCGACCGGTACCAGGCCACGAACTCCTCCCGCAGCGGGCGGGCCAGCGCCGTGGGCACGAGCAGCCCCCGGTCCATGGCGGTCCGCATGGCCCGCCCGACCGCGAGGGTCATCTGGGTGTCGTCGGACACGAATGCGCGCGCGGGCAGTTCCATCTGCCGCCAGGGGCCGCACTTGGCGACGATCGACGGAACGTCGTTGAACTCGGTGGGGAATCCGAGGGCGTCCCCCAGCGCGAGTCCCAGCAGGGACCCGGTGGCGCGCTTCCTGACGGTGGTCGAGGTGGTCATGCGGATCGTCCTTCCCGGGGCGGTCGCAGCAGGGGCGGGTGGAGCGCGGTGGCGGTGCCCGCGCGGTACAGGGCGGCGGGCTTTCCGCGACCGCCGGTCAGACGTACGGCGCCGGGCACGAGTTCGACGAACCCGGGGCTCGCGAGCACCTTGCGACGGAAGTTGGGGCGGTCGAGCTCCGTCCCCCACACCGTCTCGTAGACCTGCTGGAGTTCTCCGAGGGTGAACTCGGGCGGACAGAAGGCCGTGGCGAGGCAGGTGTACTCGAGCTTGGCCCCGACCCGGTCGTGGGCGTCGGCGAGGATCCGGTCGTGGTCGAAGGCGAGCGGCTCCGCGTCGTCGTGCGGCAGCCAGGCCGCCCGGGCCGCGTCGCCGCCGCCCGTCGGCTCGGGGGCGTCGGGCAGCAGTGCGGCGAAGGCGACGGACACGACCCGCATCCGGGGGTCGCGGCCGGGTTCGCTGTAGGTGCGCAGCTGCTCCAGGTGCAGTCCGCGGACGTCCTTCAGGCCGGTCTCCTCGGCGAGTTCGCGCCGGGCGGCCGTCTCGGCGGACTCGTCCGGCCGCACGAAGCCCCCGGGCAGCGCCCACCGGCCGGCGTACGGCTCCTGGCCCCGCTCGACGAGCAGCACGTGCAGTGCGCCCGCGCGGAGGGTGAGGACGGCGAGATCGACGGTGACGGCGAAGGGTTCGTGGGCGTACTTGTCATAACCCCGCACGACGAACACCCCCTCTTAATAGTCATCTCGACTATAAATAGGGGGTGCGGTCGCGCACAAGGCCCCGGAGCCCCGGGAGTTCCCGGCGCCGGAGCTTCACCAGTCCTACAGGTCGACTTCCTTCATCAGCATGCCGACCTCGGTGTTGGACAGCCGTCGCAGCCAGCCCGACTTCTGGTCGCCCAGGGTGATCGGACCGAAGGCGACGCGGACCAGCTTGTCGACCGGGAACCCGGCCTCCGCCAGCATCCGGCGCACGATGTGCTTGCGACCCTCGTGCAGGGTCACCTCGACCAGGTAGTTCTTGCCGGTCTGCTCGACGACCCGGAAGTGGTCCGCCTTCGCGTACCCGTCCTCCAGTTGGATGCCGTCCTTCAGCTGCTTGCCCAGGTCACGCGGGATCGGGCCCACGATGTGCGCGAGGTAGACCTTCTTCACGCCGTACTTGGGGTGGGTCAGCCGGTGCGCCAGCTCGCCGTGGTTGGTGAGCAGGATGACGCCCTCGGTCTCGGTGTCCAGCCGCCCCACGTGGAACAGCCGCGTCTCGCGGTTGGTCACGTAGTCGCCGAGGCACTGACGGCCCTCGTTGTCCTCCATCGTGGAGACGACGCCGGCCGGCTTGTTCAGCGAGAAGAACTGGTACGACTGGGTGGCGACCGTCAGACCGTCGACCTTGACCTCGTCGTTCTCCGGGTCGACCCGCTTGCCCTGCTCCAGGACGATCTCACCGTTGACCTCGACGCGGGCCTGCTCGATCAGCTCCTCACAGGCACGCCGGGAGCCGTAACCCGCACGCGCGAGGACCTTCTGAAGCCGCTCGCCCTCCTGCTCGGCGCCCGGGAAGGTCTTGGGGAGCTTGATCTCCGGCTTGCCCGCGTACCGGTCCCGGTTGCGCTCCTCGGCGCGCGTCTCGTACTCGCGGGAGCGCGCCGGCTCCGTGCGTCCGCCGCGCTGCTGGCCCTGCCTGGGGCCGCCCTTGGCGCCGCCGCGGGCCGCTCCGCCGCGTCCGGCCTTCGGGCCCTCGTGGGTGGCGCCGGGGCCTACGTCGTAGCGGCGCTCCTCGGGACGGGGCTTGCTCGGGCGCTTCGGCCTGTCGTCGCGCCCTCCCCCGCCCTGGGGCCGGTCGTCACGGCCTCCGGAGCCACCCCTCGACCTGTCGTCACGGCCTCCGGAGCCGCCCCTCGACCTGTCGTCGCGGCCTCCCGAGCCGCCCCTCGACTGGGAACCGCCCCCACCGGCGCCCCGGGGCTTGCCGCGCCCGTTGTTCCTGCCACTGCCGCTGCCACTGCTTCGCATCAAAGTTCCGTCGTCGTCGTGTCGTCTGCATCTGCATCCGGTGCGTCCGGATCGAACGACGGGACCCCTTCCTGCATCTCGGCCTCGATCGCCTCCGCCTCGGGGAGAAAGGGCGCGAGCTCCGGGAGCTCGTCCAGACCGCGCAGGCCCATCCGCTCCAGAAAGTAGTTCGTCGTCACGTACAGGATCGCACCTGTTTCGGGTTCCGCGCCCGCCTCCTCGACCAGACCGCGCTGGAGCAGGGTGCGCATCACGCCGTCGCAGTTCACTCCGCGCACCGCGGAGACCCGGCTGCGGCTGACCGGCTGGCGGTAGGCGACGACCGCCAGGGTCTCCAGCGCCGCCTGGGTGAGCCGGGCCTGCTGGCCGTCGAGCACGAAGCCCTCCACGGCGGCCGCGTACTCGGGCCGGGAGTAGAACCGCCAGCCGCCCGCGACGAGCCTCAGCTCGAAGCCCCGCCCCTGCACGGTGTACTCGTCGGCCAGCTCGCGCAGCGCGTCCGCGACCTTGCGCCTCGGCCGCTGGAGGATCTTCGCGAGGTGCTCCTCGGTCGCGGGTTCGTCGACGACCATCAGGACGGCCTCCAGGGCCGGCTTGAGGTCGAGTGCGGCGACGGTCTCCTCGGTCACGTCTTCGTCTCCTTCTCGGGCTCCTCGGGCGGCCGGTCGAACTCGTCCGTGACCACCGGCTGTGCCTCCCCGTCGCCACCGGTCCAGCGCACCAGCAGCTCGCCGAGCGCGCTCTCCTGGTCGAGGGCCACGGCCTTCTCCCGGTACAGCTCGAGCAGCGCCAGGAAACGGGCCACGACGGTCAGGGTGTCGTCGGTGTCCTCCACCAGCGTGCGGAAGCTCGCCTCGCCGAGCTCCCTGAGCCGTGCGACGACGATCCCGGCCTGCTCCTGCACGCTCACCAGCGGGGCGTGGATGTGGTCCACGTACACCTGCGGCTTGGCCCTGGGCTGCATGGCCTTGACCGCCAGCCGCGCGAACCCCTCCGCGCCGATGCTGATGACGACCTCGGGCAGCAGCTCCGCGTGGTGCGGCTCGAGTCCGACGGTACGGGGATAGCGGCGGGCCTCGCTCTCCAGCCGCTGCGTGAAGATGTCGGCGACCCGCTTGTAGGCCCGGTACTGGAGCAGCCGGGCGAACAGCAGATCCCGTGCCTCCAGCAGCGCCAGGTCCGCCTCGTCCTCGACCTCCGCGGCGGGCAGCAGCCGGGCCGCCTTGAGATCGAGCAGGGTGGCGGCGACGACGAGGAACTCGGTCGTCTGGTCCAGGTCCCAGTCGGGGCCCATCGCGCGGATGTGCGCCATGAACTCGTCGGTGACCTTCGACAGCGCGACCTCGGTGACGTCCATCTTGTGCTTGGAGATCAACTGAAGCAGCAGGTCGAAGGGCCCCTCGAAGTTGGCGAGCCGGACCGTGAAGACCCCGTCAGGGGATTCGGGGGGCTCGGAGGGCCCGGGAGGCCCCGAGGGCCCGGCGTCGAACGGCTGCCGTCCCTCGGGCCCGCCGCCGCCCCGCTCGTCGGCGGGAGCGGCGGGCTCGGCCGGCGGCGCGGCAGGCGCCGGGGACACCACCTCGGGCGCCTCGGGCGTGGCGACCGGCTCCGGCGGAGCCGGCCCCGGCCCGCGCCCCAGCGCACGCCTGCGGCCGGCTGAGCCGCCGGAGGCAGATGCGGGAGCGTCGTTCGAGGTCATGGCCCCGCAGGCTACCGCTACCGCCCGCGAAGTCGTCGTACGAGGATGCTGGCGTCCCCGCGGCTCTCCAGGTCGGCGAGGACAACGGCGACCGCCTCGCGGACGATGCGCCCCCGGTCCACGGCCAGCCCGTGCTCGCCGCGGAGCACCAGCCGGGCGTGCTCCAGGTCCATGAGCTCCTCGGCGGAGACATAGACGGTGATCTTCTCGTCGTGCCGCTCCCGGCCGCTGGGCCTGCGGGCCGCCTGCCGTGCGCGCTTGCGCGCCTGGCTGTCGGCGGCGGCGGAGGCAGAACCTTCCTGCGGGCCCTGACGGCCCTCGGAGCGTTCTCCGGGCGCACCCCGGGTGCGGGACTCCCCGGCGTCGGTCCGGCCCGAGTCGGCCGCCACGTGCTCGGCGCCCCCGCCGTCACCGCCCTGCGCGGGCACGGCCTGCGGCGCGTCCTCCGCGCCGCCGGCCGCCACCCCGTCGCTCTCGCCGGCCGGCGCGGGCACCCGGGCCTCGCCGTTGGCGGGACGCCGGGGCGCGGACGGCTGAAGCGCCGTTCCCCCTGTCGTACGGAAGAGTTCGTCGGCCCCCGGCAGACTCACTCGGCGTGACACCGGGCGAGCACCTCCCTGGCGAGCTGACGGTAGGCGGCGGCGCCGACGGAGTTGGAGGCGTACGTGGTGATCGGCTCACCGGCGACCGTGGTCTCCGGGAAGCGGACGGTGCGCCCGATGACCGTGTGGTAGACGTGGTCGTCGAAGGCCTCGACCACCCGCGCGAGCACCTCACGGCTGTGCACGGTGCGCGAGTCGTACATCGTGGCGAGGATCCCGTCGAGCTCCAGTTCCGGGTTGAGCCGTTCCTGGACCTTCTCGATGGTCTCGGTCAGCAGCGCCACACCACGAAGGGCGAAGAACTCGCACTCCAGCGGCACTATCACCTTGTGAGCGGCCGTCAGGGCGTTCACGGTGAGCAGGCCGAGCGAGGGCTGACAGTCGATGACGATGTAGTCGTAGTCGTCCATCAGCGGCTTGAGCGCACGCTGGAGCGTGGACTCGCGCGCGACCTCGGAGACCAACTGGACCTCGGCGGCCGACAGGTCGATGTTGCTGGGCAGCAGGTCCATGTTCGGGACCGCCGTCTTGAGGAGCACCTCGTCCGCCGCCATGCCCCGCTCCATGAGCAGGTTGTAGACGGTGAGGTCGAGCTCCATCGGGTTGACGCCGAGACCGACCGACAGCGCGCCCTGCGGGTCGAAGTCCACGAGCAGCACGCGCCGGCCGTACTCCGCGAGCGCGGCACCCAGGTTGATGGTCGACGTCGTCTTGCCCACGCCGCCCTTCTGGTTGCACATCGCGATGATCGTCGCGGGGCCGTGCTGGGTCAGCGGGCCCGGGATCGGGAAGTACGGCAGCGGGCGTCCGGTCGGACCGACGCGCTCACGGCGCTGTCGGGCCGCGTCGGGCGCGAGCGTGGCCGCGTATTCCGGGTCCGGCTCGTACTCGGCATCGGGATCGTAGAAGTGCCCTTCGGGCAGTTCGTCGTAGTCGGCGAGTTGGTTGTGGGGCGCGCCACTTCCGTCGCCGGCCATGGCGTTCACGTAATGGCCATCCATGCTCTGGTGTGCTGACAGAGCCATATGAGGGCTGCGCTGGCTCTGGTGGGCTGCGAAGGTTCGGACAGCGACGGAGCCGACAGCCTCGGGCCCCGCGGAAACCTGGGCCCGCGTCGGCATTCCTGGTTGACCACCCCCGGGAGCAAATGTCGACTCATTCACAAGTCGTCTTACCTCCTTGGTGACCAGGAAACTTCTAGACAAGGTCAGCGTGGCACCATGCCGACGGTTGGCGACTCTATGGCGTGTCGGGTGTCCGCAGCAACACAATCCGCCGGACCCGGCCCGATGTGTCGGCAATGAAACATCCCGCTGTCAAGGGCGTACGGCCGTCGCACGGCAGGTTTCGCCGGTGTACGAATCGGTCGAAGCGTTACGTTCGAGGCGAGTTGGCCGAGAGCCGCAAAGTGACCATACACACATCCGGCCGGACCTTGTCGGGCAAGGTCCGGCCTGGTGCGCGGGGTTGACGACCGTGTTGACGTATCGCCTTTTTCCTTGGGTCACTTGGCCGGCCGCGTGGGCCGGGGCTCAGCCGAGCAGGGAGTCCAGCTCCACGTGCTCCAGGCCGTGCGCCTCCGCGACCTCGCGGTAAACGACCTTGCCGTCATGGGCGTTGAGGCCCTTGGCCAGCGCCGGGTCGCGGCGCAGCGCCTCCACCCAGCCCTTGTCGGCGAGTTCGACGATGTAGGGCAGCGTGGCGTTGGTGAGCGCGTAGGTCGAGGTGTTGGGGACCGCGCCGGGCATGTTGGCGACGCAGTAGAAGACCGACTCGTGGACCGGGAAGGTCGGCTCGGCGTGGGTGGTCGGACGGGAGTCCTCGAAGCAGCCGCCCTGGTCGATCGCGATGTCGACAAGGACACTTCCCGGCTTCATCCGGGACACCAGCTCGTTGGTGACCAGCTTGGGGGCCTTGGCGCCCGGGATGAGGACGGCGCCGATGACGAGGTCCGCCTCCAGACAGGCCTTCTCCAGCTCGAAGGCGTTGGAGACGACCGTCTGGATCCGCGTGCCGAAGATCTTGTCGGCTTCCTTGAGCTTGTTGATGTCCTTGTCGAGCAGGGTCACGTGGAAGCCCATGCCGATGGCGATCTGCGCCGCGTTCCAGCCGGAGACCCCGCCGCCGATGACGACCGCCTTGGCGGCCAGCACGCCCGGCACACCACCGGGCAGCACACCGCGGCCGCCGTTGGCGCGCATCAGGTGGTAGGCGCCGACCTGGGGCGCCAGCCGGCCCGCGACCTCGGACATCGGGGCGAGCAGCGGCAGCGCACGGCTCGGCAGCTCGACGGTCTCGTAGGCGATCGCCGTGGTGCCGGACTCCACGAGGGCGTCCGTGCACTCCTTGGACGCGGCCAGGTGCAGGTACGTGAACAGCGTCTGGTCCTTGCGGAGGCGGTGGTACTCCTCGGCGATGGGCTCCTTGACCTTCAGCAGCAGGTCGGCCGTGGCCCACACCTCGTCGGCGGTCCCGAGGATGCGCGCACCGGCGGCCACGTACTCCTCGTCCGTGATGGACGAGCCGACACCGGCGTTGCGTTCGACGACGACCTGGTGGCCGTGGCGCACCAGTTCGTGCACACCGGCGGGGGTGATGGCCACCCGGAACTCGTTGTTCTTGACCTCGCGGGGGATGCCGACCTTCACGTGGATCACGGTCCTTGGCTCAGAGGGTGTGGGGGCACAGCAAGACATTCCCGGAGATACGGGGCACACCGGGACGCACCGCAGGAGAACGTGCGGCAGAGCCAGTTTAATGAAGGCGTTCCCGCTGTCTAGCCTTTCATTGCATCAATCTTCTGCGGATGTACTGCGGATTTCGCAGGTGTTAGCGCGGTGTTCCAGGTGACCGGGCTGTTCCGGCACCGCATTCGCCTGCGATTCCGGCCCCGCATCAGGCCCCGCATCCGCCTTCGTCTCCGACCGCGGCCCGGCACCCGGCTGCGGCCCGGCGCCCGGCTGCGGCTCCGGATCCGACGTCGGCCGCGGGTCCGCCTTCGGCTCGCCGTCCGGGAGCTCCTCTCCCAGGATGCGCTCGGCCGCGCTCCGGTGCAGGCCGGCCGCCACCGGATCGCCGAGGCGCTCCAGGGTGTCGGCCAGCCTCAGCTGTACGGCGGCCTGGAGGCGGGTGTCCTCGGCGCGCCGGGCCCACTCCACGGCCTCCTGACAGGTGCGCAGCGACTCCTCGGGGCGTCCCGCGTACTCCTGCACCCGGGCCAGCTCGCTCAGCGCCCGCGCGTACGCGCCGACGTCACCGTTCTTGCGGTGTCCCGCCGCCGCCGCCCGCCAGGCCCGCTGCGCCTCCCCGTAGCGGCCCGCGTAGGTGTGGGCGGTGGCGATGCGGCCGTAGAGCCGGGCGGCGTCCGCGCGCTCGTCGCGGGCCAGGCGCTGGGCGAGGGCCCGGCCGAACCAGTCGGCGGCCCTGTCGTGGTCCTCGAGCTGGAGGTGCGCACCGCCTACGGATTCCATCGCGCGGCCGATCGCGTACGGGTCGCTCGCCTCCCGTCCGGCGTCCAGCGCGGCCCGGTAGCGCACCAGCGCCTCCGTCGTGCGGCCGGTCCTGGCATCGACGTCGGCGAGGTTCAGCAGGGCGGCGGCCTTCTCACGGGGCAGGTTCCGGCGCTCGGCCACGTCGAGGACGAGCTGGTGGATGCCGTACAGGTCGGGCGCCGCCGCCTGGGTGCCGAAGTGCGCGACCATCGCCCTGACCAGCTGGGACATCAGCCGGCGGGCCAGGGTGTCCAGCTCCCCGTCGCCGACGGCGAGACGGGCCGAGGCGAGCAGGGCGGGCCGGCGGGCGCGCAGCCACTCGGCGGCGGCGCGCGGGGTGGGGAAGCGCACGGCGCTGGGCATGCCCTGGAGCTTCTCGCGGGCCTGGGGGTTGTCGGTCTCCGTGACGGCCCGGCAGGACTGGAGCAGCCGTACCGTCCGCTCCAGCATGCGGGCCCGGGCCAGCTGGAGTTCGGCCGGGCGGTCGAGCGTCTCGGCGGCGGCGCGCAGCAGGGGGTACAGGCATCCGGGGACCTCGTACTGGGGCAGCGGCGAGTCCAGGGGCCGCAGCAGGCCCAGAGCGGCGAGGTCGTCCAGGGTGGTGCGGGCGGCGCCCACCGAGCAGCCGGCGAGGGCGGAGGCGGTGTGCGGGTCGGCGAGGCCGGCGGGGGCGAGGCAGAGCAGGCGCAGGATCCGGGCGGCGGGCGCGGGCAGCGCCGCGTGCACGAGCCGGAAGACCCGGCTGAGGGGGGTCCCCTCGTCGCCCTCCGCGTGGAGTTGCTTGGCGAGGTCGGCGACGGCCGCCTGGGGACGGGCGGCGAGCCAGCCGCCGGCCAGGTTCAGCGCGGCGGGATGCCCCTGGCAGGCCTCCACGAGACCCTCGGCGGAGCGCGGGTCGACGGTGATACGGACCGAGCCGGTGTACCGGGTCAGCAGTTCGAGGCCGGACTTGGTGTCCAGGCCGCCCAGGGTGCAGGGGCGCACGTCCGCGATGCCGGTGAGCGGTCCGGCGGAGACGGCGACGAGCAGGCACTGGGGGGCGTCCGGGAGCAGCGCGTCGACCTGTTCGGCGCCGGCCGCGTCGTCCAGCAGGAGCAGCACGCGGCGCTCGGCGAGGGCTCGGCGCAGGAGGGCCGCGAGCTCGTCCTCGTCGGCGCCGGGCGGGGCCGGCACGTCCAGCGCGGCGAGCAGTTCTCGGGCGGCTCGCTCGACCGGCACGGGTGTGCCGTCGGGCTCCGCGAGACGGGCGCGCAGGACGCCGTCCTCGTAGCGGTCGCCGACCTGGCGGACGAGCTCCTCGGCGAGCGCCGTGCGTCCGGAGCCGGGCCGGCCGGCGATGAGGAGCACGCGCGCGCGTGGGGCCTTCCGCCCGGAGATGGTGTCCAGCCCGGCGCGCTCGATGTCGGCGCGCAGTTCTTTCAACTCCCGGGTACGGCCCAGGAAATGGCCCTCCGTCGCAGCGTGTCCCGACAGCTGCACGCCGCCTGTGTCCACTGCCTGGTCCGTCACGGGCCACACTCCCGTCCTACCGCACGCGCAAGCCCGCCGGGACTCCGGATCGGGCGATTCCCGAGCCTAGTTCACGCTCTGCGACGTTCCGGGAGGAGCACGGCGGGGACCACGAGACATCCCCCGATCGGATCAGCCGATCGTCACACCGGACGGGGAAACGGGACGGGGACGGGACGGTCTCCGGAGGGGTGCAGGACGGCGCGTCACGCCTCGAACGGGCGGGCCGGCCAGGGCGCCTCCGCCGGGCGCAGCGCGTCGAGCCCGTCGCCGGCGCGCGCGGCGACCAGGGAGAGGACACCCACGACGAGGCAGTTGCTGTGCAGGTCCCCCGCGAGCACACCCCGGACGAGCTCGTCGACCGGCACGCGTGCGTGCTCCATGTCGGCCTCCTCGTCCTCCACCTCGAAGCGCTCCCCGTCCGCCTCGGACAGGCCGCGGGCCAGGAAGATGCGCACCGACTCGTCGCAGCCGCCCGCCGTCGGGTACACGTCGGCCAGCACCCGCCAGTCCTCGGCCTTGACGTGCGCCTCCTCGTACAGCTCGCGCTGGGCCGCGTGCAGCGGGTTCTCGCCGGGCACGTCGAGCAGCCCGGCCGGTACCTCCCACAGCTTCATCCGCACGGGGTGGCGGTACTGCTTGATGAGCAGGACACGGTCGTCGTCGTCCAGGGCGAGGACGCCCACGGACCCCGGGTGGACCTGGTAGTCCCGGCGGACCACCGAGCCGTCGGGCATGACCACCTCGTCCGTGCGGACGGCAGTCTTCTTGCCGACGAAGGGCGTCTCGCTGGACCGGATCTCCCACGCCTCGGCGGTGTCCTTGATCGTCATGCCATGCGTCCTTCCACGTGCCACGTGCGCAAACGAAAACCGGGGTACCCACCCTTGAAGGTTTGCACCCCGGCCACCGTACAACTGGTGTGTTACTTCGAACTCCGCCCCGCTTCGACGGTCCGCTGCACCGCCGCCTTCACCAGGCCGGCGAACAGCGGGTGCGGACGCGTGGGCCGCGAGCGCAGCTCGGGATGGGCCTGCGTGGCCACCAGGTAGGGGTGGACGTCACGCGGGTACTCGACGTACTCGACGAGCTTGCCGTCCGGCGAGGTGCCGGAGAACAGGATGCCCGCCTTCTTCTCGAGCTCGGCCCGGTAGCCGTTGTTCACCTCGTAGCGGTGACGGTGCCGCTCCTCGACGTACTCCTTGCCGTCGTACACCTCACGGACGATGGAGCCCTCGGCCAGCTTGGCCGGGTACATGCCCAGGCGCATCGTTCCGCCCATGTCGCCCTCGCCGGCCACGATGTCGAGCTGCTCGGCCATGGTGGAGATGACCGGGTGGGCGGTGGCCGGGTCGAACTCGGTGGAGTTGGCGTCGCCGATGTCGGCCAGGTTGCGCGCGGCCTCGATCACGATGCACTGCAGACCCAGGCACAGGCCGAGCAGCGGGATGCGGTTCTCGCGGGCGTAGCGGATCGCGCCGACCTTGCCGAGCACACCGCGGTCGCCGAAGCCGCCCGGGATGCAGATCCCGTCGACGTCCTCGAGCTGCGCCCTGGCGCCCGCGGGGGTCTTGCAGTCGTCCGAGGTGACCCACTTGATCTTCACGCGGGCCTTGTTGGCGAAGCCGCCGGCCCGCAGCGCCTCGGTGACCGAGAGATAGGCGTCGGGCAGGTCGATGTACTTGCCGACCAGCGCGAGGGTGACCTCGTGGTCGGGGTTGTGGACGCGGTCGAGCAGGTCGTCCCAGGTCGTCCAGTCCACATCGCGGAACGGCAGGTCCAGCTTGCGGACGACGTAGGCGTCCAGGCCCTCGCCGTGGACGGTCTTCGGGATGTCGTAGATCGAGCGGGCGTCGGGACAGGCCACCACCGCGTCCTCGTCGACGTCGCACATCAGCGAGATCTTGCGCTTGATCGCGGTCGGCACCTCGCGGTCGCAGCGCAGCACGATCGCGTCCGGCTGGATACCGATGTTGCGGAGCGCGGCGACCGAGTGCTGGGTCGGCTTGGTCTTCAGCTCGCCCGAGGGGCCGATGTACGGCAGGAGAGAGATGTGCACCACGAAGACGTTGTCCCGGCCGACCTCGTGCCGGACCTGGCGGACCGTCTCCAGGAACGGCAGCGACTCGATGTCGCCGACCGTGCCGCCGACCTCGGTGATCACCACGTCGACCTCGTCCGTCGCCATGCGGCGGATGCGGTGCTTGATCTCGTTCGTGATGTGCGGGATGACCTGGACCGTGTCTCCCAGGTACTCGCCGCGCCGCTCCTTGGCGATCACCGTGTTGTAGACCTGGCCCGTGGTGACGTTGGCGGAGCCGTCGAGGTCACGGTCGAGGAAGCGCTCGTAGTGCCCGATGTCCAGGTCGGTCTCGGCGCCGTCGTTGGTGACGAAGACCTCACCGTGCTGGAAGGGGTTCATCGTGCCCGGGTCGACGTTCAGGTACGGGTCGAGCTTCTGCATCACGACCCGCAGTCCCCGTGCCTTCAGCAGCATGCCGAGGCTGGAGGCCGTCAGACCCTTGCCGAGCGAGGAGGCGACACCCCCGGTGACGAAGATGTGCTTGGTCGTCGTGGATTTGGGCGTCATGGCCAAGAGGGGGCTCCCGTGGTCGCGATTCGGAGGTGCGGTTCGGGGGCTTCGAGACCACCGGTCCACGGGCTACCAGGGTATCAGCGCCTCGGAGAGATGGCTTCCGGCCACTCTCCGCGCACGGGTCGACACGGGTGGCCCCCGAGCACCGGTTTCCCACCGGCTGCTCACCCGTTCGGCCCACTCGCGTTGCCGGGAGCGGCACGCAGATCATCTACGTGCGTCGTATCCTGCTCGGACACTCACTGCCGAGCCCGGTCGGCAAGACGGCACACCCCCGCCCGTACCCCCACCGGAACAACGAGAGCTCGTCAGTTCGTTGAGCATGAATCGGCGTTTTGCCTATATGGCTGAGCGGCTGCTTTGCTTCAGCGCTCAACGACGCAATACAAACGACCCCTTGACCGCACTAGCGACAGCCCCCGTTCCTGACGGGGGTGACGTGGCCGTTCGACTGGAGTTGCACGTGGCCGGGCGCATCGAAGACTACGCACTCATCGGAGACATGCAGACCGCCGCACTGGTCTGCCGGGACGGCACAGTCGACTGGCTGTGCCTGCCCCGCTTCGACTCGCACGCGATCTTCGCAGGTCTGCTCGGCACCGAGGAACACGGCTTCTGGCGCCTCGGCCCCGCGCACGCCTCCGACGCGCCCCCGCCGCGCGCCGCCCGGCGCACCTACCGGGGCGACTCGCTGATCCTGGAATCCGAGTGGGACACCCCGCGCGGCACGGTCCGCGTGACCGATTTCATGCCCCCTCGTGACGGCGCTCCCCAGCTGATCCGGATCGTCGAGGGCGTCTCGGGCCGCGTCCCGATGCGCTCCGCGCTGCGGATGCGGTTCTCCTACGGCCGGGTCGTGCCGTGGGTGCACAAGCACGAGGGCCGCACCGTGGCCGTCGCCGGCCCCGACTCCGTCTGGTTCGACACCGAGTGCGAGACCTACGGCAAGTCGCTGACCACGTACGCCGACTTCACGGTCGCGCCGGGTGACCGGATCGCGTTCACGATCTCGTGGGAGCCCTCGCACAAGCAGCCGCCCGCCCTCCCGGAACCCGAGCAGTCGCTCCAGGCCACCGAGGACTTCTGGCGCGAGTGGGTCGAGCACTGCACGTACCACGGCCCCTACCGCGAGGCCGTGATCCGCTCGCTGATCACGCTCAAGGCGCTGACGTACGGCCCGACCGGCGGCATCGTCGCCGCGCCCACCACCTCCCTGCCCGAGGACATCGGCGGCGTCCGCAACTGGGACTACCGCTACACCTGGCTGCGCGACGCGGCCATCACACTGTCCTCGCTGCTGCGCACCGGCTACCGCGAGGAGGCCCGCGCCTGGCGCGAGTGGCTGCTGCGCGCCGTCGCCGGCGACCCCGAGAACCTCCAGATCATGTACGGCATCGCGGGCGAGCGCGAGCTGGGCGAGGCCGAGCTCGACTGGCTGCCCGGCTACGAGAACTCCGGCCCGGTCCGGGTCGGCAACGGCGCCGCCCACCAGCTCCAGCTGGACGTGTACGGCGAGGTCACCGAGGCCCTGCACCTGGGCCACATGACGGGCCTGGCCCGCAACGACTACGCCTCCCTGCTCCAGCTGAAGCTGATCCGCTACCTCGAGGACCACTGGGACGAGCCGGACGAGGGCATCTGGGAGGTGCGCGGGCCACGCCGCCACTTCGTGCACTCCAAGGTCATGGCGTGGGTCGCCGTGGACCGGACGATCAAGCTGATCGAGTCCGGCGACGCCGACGGACCGCTGGAGAAGTGGCGCGAGCTGCGCGACGACATCCACCGGGACGTGTGCGAGAAGGGCTACGACAAGGAACGCAACACCTTCACGCAGTCCTACGGCTCGAAGGAGCTGGACGCGTCCCTGCTGCTCATCCCGCAGATGGGCTTCCTCCCCCCGGACGACAAGCGCGTGATCGGCACCATCGAGGCGATCCAGCGCGAGCTGTCCACCCCGGACGGCTTCATCCTGCGCTACCCGACCTCGGGCGGCGACGAGGGCGTCGACGGTCTGCCCGGTGACGAGGGCGCCTTCCTGGCCTGCTCGTTCTGGATGGCGGACGACCTCGCGATGATCGGCCGGGTGGACGAGGCCCGCAAGCTGTTCGAGAAGCTGCTCTCCCTGCGCAACGACCTCGGTCTGCTCGCCGAGGAGTGGGACCCGCGCCTCCAGCGCCAGGTCGGCAACTTCCCGCAGGCCTTCAGCCACGTCCCGCTGATCGACACGGCCCTGCGCCTGACGGCGTCGGGGGCCTACGGCGGCTGAACAGGACCGGCGCCGCCCGCCCGCCTAGGCTGGGAGCCGACAACAGCCCCTTTCCGGAAGGGGGCGCCTCATGGCATCCCCATCGAAGGCGGGCGCGGCTCTGGCCGCGCTGCGCGAGGATCTGGTCGGCGACGTGTTCGCCCCGCAGGACCCCGGTTACGACGAGGCCCGGACGGTCTTCAACGCGATGATCGACCGCCGTCCGGCCGTGATCGCCCAGTGCGTGGACGAGTCCGACGTGGTGCGGGCGGTGCGCTTCGCCGGGGACCTGGACCTGCCGGTCGCGGTGCGCGGCGGCGGCCACAGCGTCGCCGGCATGGCACTGGGCGACGGAGCCGTGGTGGTGGACCTGCGTCACATGCGCACAGTCACCGTCGATCCCGTCGCCCGGGCGGTACGGGTCGCGGGCGGGGCCACCATGAGCGACCTGGACCGCGCCTGCGAGCCCCACGGCCTGGCCACGACCGGCGGACGGGCCTCCACCACCGGCGTCGGCGGCTTCGTCCTGGGCGGCGGCACCGGCTGGCTGGACCGCCGGTACGGCCTGGCCGTCGACAACCTGCTCGGCGTCGAGCTGGTCACCGCGGAGGGCCACCGGGTCCACGCGAGCGCCGACGAGAACCCGGACCTGTTCTGGGCCTTGCACGGCGGCGGCGGCAACTTCGGCGTCGCCACCTCGCTCACCCTGAAGCTGCACGAGATGCCCGAGTTCTCCATCGCGCTGCTGCTCTACCTGCCGGAGTTCGGCCCCGAGGTCACCCGCACCTACCGGGACGTGATCACGGCCGGCCCGGACGAAGCGGGCGGCGCGGTGCTCTACGTGGCGGGCCCGCCCGAGGAGTTCGTCCCGCCGCACCTGGTCGGCTCGCTGCTGTGCGGGGCGCTGCTGACGTACGCGGGCGCCGAGGAGGACATGCGCAAGCTCGCCCAGCCGCTGCTGGCGCTGCCGCACGAGGCGGAGGTCGTCGGGGCGATGCCGTACGCCGACGTCCAGTGCATGCTCGACGATCCGCCAGGGATGCGGAACTACTGGTCGGCGGAGTACCTGACCGGCGCCCCGGACGACTTCGTGGACGTGTACTGCGCGCGCGGCCGGGCCATGCCCGTGCCGACCGGCACGCTGCACGCGCTGTTCCCGCAGGGCGGCGCGATCGGCACGGGCTCGCACGAGTACCCCGTGCCCTACCGCGACGCGCCGTGGGGCGTACACCCCTTCGGACTGTGGGCGGACCCGGCGGACGACGAGCGGTGCATCCAGTGGGTCCGGGACGTCCGGGCCGACGTACAGCCGTGGAGCACGGGCGCGGTCTACCTCAACTTCATCGGCGACGAGGGCGCCGACCGGGTCGTGGCGGGCGTCGGCGAGGCGAACGCCCGTCGGCTCGCCGACGTGAAGCGGTGGTACGACCCCGACAACGTGTTCCGCTTCAACCACAACATCAAGCCGGCCTGAGAGCTGCCCGCCCCGCCGGTCAGCCCGTCCCGAGCCCCGCCGTCGCGGCCGGCGCCGTCGGCGTCCGCTCCCCGCCGGACCGGCGCCCGTCGCCGGGACCAGCGCGATCTCGTCGAGCCCCGCCTCGGCGGGGGCGTCGATGCGGGAGCGCACCGCGCCGAGCGGGCCGACCGGTCCGACGGTGGCGGCCACCGCCGGGGGCAGGGCGCGGACCACTTCGGCGCGGTCGGCGCCGGCCTCGGCGCGCCCGACGGCCCCGCCACGGGTGACGGCCGACCACGGGTGACGGCGGCTGCCGGCGGCGCTCCGGGCGAGGGTGTACGGGTCGCGCACGGACGCCCGAACCGGGCCCGCAGTGAGCACGGCCCGGTCGGTGACGCGGCCGAGCGCCGCGGCGAGGACGAAGGCGTCCCAGGTCGGCCCTCCGCCCGCTCACACCCCCCCCCGGTGGCCCAGCCGGTCGGCGAGCGCCGCGACCCGCAGCGGCTCGTTGGCCGGGCTGTCGTCCTCACGGGCCGCGGCGGCCACACCGGACTCCGTGAGCGGCCGCTCCCCGGCGGCACCCGCCGCATGCGGGGTGCGGATGTCGCCGCAACGTCCGCGCGGGTAGCGTCCGCTGCATGGACAGCCGCCCCGACCACCGATTCGACAGCCGCAGCGCCGGCATCACCGTGCGCCGCGCGCTGGAGCTGCCCGGCCTGCGCAGCGGCCTCCCGGAGATCCTCGCGGGCGCCGACCGGCTGGGCCGCACGGTGCGCTGGGTGCACGCGGGCGAGGTCCCGAACATCGCCTCGCTGCTCAAGGGCGGCGAGCTGCTGCTGACCACGGGCTACGGCCTCGGCACCCGTCCGGCCGAGCAGCGGGTGTTCGTGCGCACCCTGGCCGAGCGGGGCATCGCGGCCCTGGTGATCGAGCTGGGCCCGCGCTTCACCCGTCTCCCCGCGGCCCTGGTCGAGACGGCCCGCGCGACCGGGCTCCCCCTCGTCCAACTGCACCGCGAGGTGCCGTTCGTGACGGTCACGGAGGAGATCCACACCGAGATCGTCAACGGTCACTACGCGCTGCTCCAGCAGGCCGAGGAAGTGCACCGGCGCTGCACGGAAGCCCTGCTCGGCGGGGGCGGCATACCGCAGGTCCTGGGCATCCTCGCGGACTTCGGCGGCAACCCCGTCTTCCTGGAGACCACCGAGGGCCAGCTTCTGTACGCCGCCGGAGCCGGCCCCGAGGGCGCGGACCCGCTCCAGGTGTGGGAAGGGCTGCGCGGGCCGCACAAGGACGCGCCGCCGCCGGCCGGCTCGGTGCTGGTGGACGTGCCGGGGGGCGGCCCGGGGACGGGTTCGGTGCGCGCCCGGCTCGTCCTGCTGCCCGTGCGCGCCCCACTCGCCCCCGTGCACCGGATCGCCGCCGAGCGGGCGGCCGGGATCCTGGCCGTGGTGCTGATGCAGGCCCGCCAGGAGGAGGAGCTCGCGGCTCGCGGCCGGGGCGACTTCCTCACCGACCTCGCCGAGGGCCGGATCGCCGCGGAGGACGCCCCTGCGCAGGCGCGGGTCCTCGGCTTCAAGCCCGCCGCCGCTCCCCTGCTCCCGGTCGTCATGCGGCTGGGCGACGGCCTCGCCCCCGGCGGCGGCTGGGCGGTGCTGGCGCGGGCGGTCGCGGAGGAGCTGGCGTCGGTCGGCGTGCCCGTGCTGCTCGGGGTACGGCCGGTGGAGGGCCGGGTGCCGCTGCTGCTGGGCCTGCGGTCGGAGTCGGAGCGGTCGGCGGTGGCGGACCGGGTCGCGGCGGCGCTGCGGGCGGGGGTGGAACGGGCCGGGATGCAACGGCCGGGAGCCCAGCCGCCGGTGGTGGTGGTCGGGGTGGCGGGCGGCTGGGCGGCGGCCTCGGCGGGCCTGCGGCACGCGGCGGAGACGGCGACCGCCGCACAGGGTCTGCCGGACCGCCCCTGGTACGACGCCCGTCGGCTGGACATCGACCTCCTGCTGTGGCGGCTGCGTGACCATCCCGACCTGGCGGCCTTCGTGGACCGTGCGATCGGTCCGGTCCGCGACCACGACCACCGCGCCAAGCCGCCGCTGCTGCCCACCCTGGAGACCTATCTGGCGCACGCCGGCCGCAAGGCGGAGACGGCACGGGAGCTGCATCTGAACCGCCAGACGCTGTACAACCGCCTCGCCCGTATCGGCGAGTTGCTCGGCACCGACCTCGACGACCCGCAGACGGTCCTCGCGTTGAGCCTGGCCCTGCGGGCGCGGCGGCACGTGCCGTGAGGCTCAGATCATCGGCTGGGGCTGCGTCAGCTCGTCGTAGACGCTGAGGACCTGGGCCACCGTCTCGTCCTCGGTGGGCCAGCCGGCCGCCTGCCGGGTGCCCAGGTCGCGCAGGGCTTCGGCCCTCCCCGGATCGTCGAGGAGACGTACGACGGCCGCGGCGAAGGCCTCCGGGTCGTGCGGCGGGACCAGTTCGGCCGCGTCGCCGACGAGTTCGCGGACCCCGTCGGCGAGGGCCGCGACGAGCGGCACCCGCGCGTGCAGGGCCTCCTGCGCCACCACCGACCGTGACTCACCGGCGCCGGGCAGCAGCGCGAGGTCGGCGGCGGCCAGCAGCTCGCTCACGTCGTCCCGTCGCCCGAGAAGCCGGACGGGCAGCGCCTCGTCCTCGATACGCCGCTGGAGCTCCGCCCGCTGCGGCCCCTCCCCCGCGACCACGACCAGCGGCAGGGGATCCAGCGCGCGCCACCCGCGTGCGGCGTCGAGCAGGAGGCCGTAGCCGCGGTGGCGGTCCAGCGAGCCGACGGCCACGAACAACGGGCGGCCCATGGCACCGAGTTCGGCCCGCAGCTTGGGCGAAGGCGGCTCGGCCTCCTCGCTCCCCTCGGCCCGGCGCCGCCGGGGCAGCGCCACGGCCGCGAGCCGTGCGTCGCGCGCGCCGGTCCTGCGGGCCCGGTCGACGAGATGGGAGGTGGTGCCGAGGACCACGGTCGCCGCCCGCGCGACCCGCCGCTCCAGCAGCCGCAGCAGATGGGCGCGGGCCCCCTCGGCGTGCGCACGGTTGTGCCAGGTCACGACGAGCGGGGTGCGCCGGCCGCTGAGCGCCAGCACGGCGCGGAAGGAGGCGTGCAGTCCGTGCGCATGGACGAGGTCGGCGTCCGTGCAGGCCGCCCGGAGCACCGCCACGGACCCCGGATCGCTGCTGCGCGGCACATGCACGTGTTCGGCCCCGGCGCCCGTGAAGTCGTAGGTGTCGTCCGCCTCGTCGGGGGCGCACACCGTCACTCGCACGCCCCTCGCGACGAGCCCCGCGGCCAGGGAGCGCACGTGCGCGCTGCTGCCGGCGTTGCCGCCGCCCAGCACCTGCACGGTGCGCAGCGACGACTGGCCGTGCGGTGAGTGGCTGCTCACGTGGCCGGGGCTCCTGGTTCGGCGTCGGACGGTCACGAAGAAACGTACAGAAGGACCGGGCGGAGGGGTGGACCGCTGGCGTTCCTCCACGCACTGCTCCCAAGGATGCCAGGACGTACGGGTGTTCCGTGCCGTCGAGCGCCCTGACACCCGGTCATGAGCACCTCTGCATCACCCACACGGGTGAGGGAAGTCGGGGTTCCGTTCGATTACGCGAGCGTCGGCCTCGTCGCCTCGCCCACCTGCCCCCGAACACCACGCCGCGCGCGACGGCGCCGGCGTGCGCGACCCGGCCCGCACGGCATCCACGGCCGCCGCCGACGGCCACCACCGCCCGGGCAGCACGCCGAGTGCGTGTGCCCCGCCCCGCCGGGCGTCCCGCCCGCCCGGCCGGATCCGCGGGCAGAGGCGCGCCGGCAAGCGCCACCTGCCGACCGAAGCGGCTCGCACCGCGACGGCGGACAGCTCCCTCGCAGCGCCGCCGCGACCAGAACGGCCGCCGGGGCGCCGGGACGCCGGAATGGTGGGTCACCGGGACAGTGGGTCACCGAAATCGTGGGTCACCGGGACAGTGGGTCACCGGGACACCGAACGTCCGTCCGCCCCGCGTCGTGCGCGCGCTCCCGCGTGCGCGCCCGCCCCCCGCGTTCCGCGGCGCGCGGACCGCCGCCGTCGCCCCGGGCCCGGCCGCCGCCACGGACGCCGGACCCCACCGGACCCCGCCCCCCTCGGCGTGCACCGGCCCCTCCGGGGTGAACCGGAGCGTGCCCTCACCCCGGAGCGGAACCCCGGGGGCCTGCGCCCTGTCGCGGTCAGCCGTCCGCCCGGGCCGTGGCGAGCAGCTCCTCCGCGTGCGCCCGGGCAGTCTCGGAGTCCTCCTGGCCGGCCAGCATCCGGGACAGCTCCCTGATGCGCTCCTCACCCTCCAGGACCTTCACGCCGGACCGGGTCACCGACCCGTCGTTGGTCTTCTCGACCAGCAGCTGCCGGTCGGCGAAGGCCGCGACCTGGGGAAGGTGGGTGACGACCACCACCTGGGCGGTCCTCGCGAGCCGGGCGAGGCGCCGCCCGATCTCCACCGCCGCCTTGCCGCCCACACCCGCGTCGACCTCGTCGAAGAGGTAGGTCGGGACGGGATCCGTGCCGGCGAACACGACCTCCACGGCGAGCATCACACGTGAGAGCTCACCGCCGGACGCGCCCTTGGCGATGGGCCGCGGCGGCGCGCCCGGGTGCGGTGCGAGCAGCAGCTCGACCTCGTCGACACCGGCCGGTCCGTAGGCGACCGGACGGCCGCCGACCTCGACGCCCTCCGGGTCCTCCGTCTGCCGGATGTCGAACGACACACGCGCGTGCGGCATGGCGAGCGAGGCAAGCTCGGCGGTCACGGCGGCGGCGAACCGCTCCGCGGCCTCCGTGCGCGCGTCCGTCAGCGCCTGCGCCAGCCCGCCGAGCTCGTTGCGCAGCGCGTCCCGTTCGGCGGTCAGCTCGTCGATGCGCTCGTCGTCGCCGTCCAGCTCGGTGAGCCGGGCGGCGCTCCGCTCCGCCCAGGCGAGCACGGAGTCCACGTCCTGCCCGTACTTGCGGGTGAGCCCGGTGAGCGCGGCCCGCCGCTCCTCCACGGCCGACAGCCGCAGCGGATCGGCGTCCAGGTCGTCGGCGTAACCGGCGAGCTCCCCCGCCACGTCACCCAGCAGGATCCCGATCTCCCCGATCCGGTCGGCGAGCGCGGCCAGCGCCGGATCGTGCGACCTGACGGCCTCCAGGGCCCGCTGCGCGCCCGCGACGAGCGTGGTGGCCTCGATGCCCTCGGGGTCCTCCGGGTTGCCGGCGAGAGCGGCGTGGGCGGCCGTGGCGGCCGACGACAGCGCCTCCGCGTGCCCGAGCCGCTCGGCCTCCTCGGCCAGCTCCACGTCCTCCCCGGCACGCGGTTCGACCCCGGCGATCTCGTCGAGCCCGAAGCGCAGCAGATCGGCCTCCTGGGCCCGCTCACGCGCGCGGGTGACGATCTCGTCCAGCTCTACGGCCACGGCCCGCAGCCGCCGGTACGCCTCGGTGTACTTGGCGAGCGGCACGGTCACCGCGTCGCCCGCGTACCGGTCGAGCGCCTGCCGCTGCCGGGACAGCTTCAGCAGCCCCTGCTGGTCGGTCTGCCCGTGGACGGCCACCAGCTCGTCGGCCAGCTCGGCGAGCACGCCCATCGGCACGCTCCGCCCGCCCACGTGCGCCCGCGACCGTCCCTCGGCGGAAACGGTACGGCTGATGAGCAACGCCCCGTCGTCGAGCTCGGCCCCGGCCTCCTCGGCCCGAATCACCACCGAGGCGTCCGAGGGCAGGGCGATGCGCCCCTCCACGACCGCCTTCTCGGCGCCGATCCGCACGAGCGCGGGATCCGCGCGTCCGCCCAGCAGCAGCCCGAGGCTGGTCACCACCATGGTCTTGCCCGCGCCTGTCTCACCCGTGACCGCGGTGAAGCCTGGCGACAGCTCGACGACCGCGTCGTCGATGACTCCGAGCGACCGTATCCGCATCTCCTCCAACACGGACAAGACCTTACGAGGTCGGGGCCGGAAAGTGCGAGGCACCCTGTCACCCGGGTGAGTGAGGTTGCCCGGGGACGAGAAGAACCGGGAACCACGCGACCGGCCGGGGGACCCGCGTCCGCCGCGGGTCCCCCACCACCCCTGTGCGGGCGACCGGCTAGTGCCGGGCCCCGCGCCAGCCTGCGACCGGCAGCGCGAACTTCGCCACCAGCCGGTCCGTGAACGAAGCGTGGTGCAGCCGGGCGAGCCGGACGGGCACAGCGCCCCGGCGCACCTCGACACGGGCCCCCGGAGGCAGCTCGAAGGTCCGCCGCCCGTCGCACCACAGGACGCCCGGCGGAATGTGGGGCAGCAGCTCCACGGCGAGCACCGAGTTCGGCGAGGTCACGAGCGGCTTCGCGAACAGCGCGTGGGCACTGATCGGCACCATCAGCAACGCCTCGACCTCGGGCCACACCACGGGCCCGCCGGCCGAGAACGCGTAGGCCGTGGACCCGGTCGGCGTCGACAGCACGATCCCGTCGCAGCCGAAACCGGTGACCGGCCGCCCGTCGATCTCCAGGACCACTTCGAGCAGCTTCTCGGCGCCCGCCTTCTGCACCGCCGCCTCGTTGAGCGCCCAGTCGGTGTGCACGATGTCCCCGTTGCGATGCACGACGACGTCGACGGTCATCCGCTCCTCGACCTCGTACGCCTTGGTCACCACCCGGTCGACGACCTTGTCGAGGTCGTCGCGTTCGGCCTCGGCGAGGAAGCCGACGCTGCCGAGGTTGACGCCGAGCATCGGCACCCCGGACGCCCGTGCGAACTCCGCTCCCCGCAGCAGCGTGCCGTCGCCGCCGAGGACGATGAGCAGCTCGCACCCCTCCAGGCACTGCGGAGTGGCCTCGGAGACCAGCTCCACCTCCTCCGGCAGGGGCAGGTCAGCGGCCTCGTACTCCAGGACGCGCACCCCGATGCCCTCACGCACCAGGCCCTTGACGACCAGTTCGGCGCTGCGGATGGCCGCTGGCCGCCCGGTGTGGGCGAGCAGGAAAACAGTACGAGCTCGGTTCTGGGTCAACGCGGCCCCTCCGCAACTGCACGGTCGACGTCGGCCGGGTCGAGGGCAGGCGCCCCGGCCCTGAGCCACAGAAAGTACTCGACGTTGCCCGAAGGTCCGGGCAGCGGGCTGGCCGTCACACCCCGCACGCCGAGCCCCAGGTCCCACGCCTTCCCGGCCACGCCCCGCACGGCTTCCGCCCGCAGCTGCGGACTCCGTACGACACCCCCGCTGCCGAGCCGTTCCTTCCCCACCTCGAACTGCGGCTTGACCATCATCACCAGGTCCGCCTCCGGCTCGGTGCAGCGTGCCAGGGCAGGCAGCACCAGCCCCAGCGGGATGAAGGACAAGTCCCCCACGACAAGATCCACAGGCTTCCCATCGATCGCTTCAAGCGTCAACTCGCGTACGTTCGTACGGTCCTTGACGGTGACGCGTTCATCGCTGCGAAGAGACCAGGCGAGTTGTCCGTATCCGACGTCGACGGCGATCACGTGTGCGGCTCCCGCCCGCAGCAGCACATCGGTGAACCCGCCGGTCGACGCGCCGGCGTCCAGCGCCCGCCGCCCCTCCACCGCGAGCCCCTGCGGCCCGAAGGCGGCGAGCGCGCCCGCGAGCTTGTGGCCGCCCCGGGACACGTAGTCGGGGTCGTCACCGTCGGCGGCCACGACGATCGCGGCCGCCGTCTCGACCTGGGTGGCGGACTTGGTCGCCACGGTCCTGCCGACGCTGACCCGCCCGGCGGCGATCAGCTGGCCGGCGTGCTCACGCGAGCGCGCGAGCTTGCGGCGGACCAGCTCCGCGTCCAGACGGCGTCGTGCGACTCCTGCCACGTTCGGTTCAGCTCCTATTGCCATACGCCGGTCGAAAGGTGTGCCCCGAAGGGTCTCATCGGGGGGTGGTCGGGTGAGGGGCGGGCGACGGGGGTCCCGGGCGGGCGTCGAGCGCCGTGAGCGCGTCGCGCAGCCCCCTGTGTACATCCTCGTACACCTCGACGTGTCCGTCGGTGGCGAGGTGGTCCGCGTCGGCCAGCCGGTCCAGCAGCACATCCACCTCGGCGTTCCCGGTCGGGGCGCGGGAGATGTCCAGCGGGGCGGGGGCGGCGGGATCGTGCTCCCGCTCCTGCGGCGCGGTCTCCGTCCCCGTCTGCGGCGGTGTGTCGCTCATGCCAAGACGGTACTCCGAACGCCTGGGGTACCGTCGGTCGCAATGGCCACGACCGAGGAGTGCCGCGCCGCACTCGAGAAGCTCTCCGACAGCATGGGCGACACCGAGGGGGACGTCCGTGCGGCCGCGGCCCTGGACAGATCGGTGAGCTGCCGGATCACCGACCTGGACGTCACCTTCGTCGGCAGAATGACGGGCGGCAGGATCGTCGTGCAGGAGACCCTTCAGGGGCCGCCGGTGGAGAAGGCCCAGATCAGGCTGACCATGACCGGCGACGACCTGGTCGCGCTGGTCGACGGCGACCTGAACTTCGCGAAGGCCTGGGGTTCGGGGCGGGTGAAGCTCGACGCGGGCCTGCGCGATCTGTTCCAGCTCAGGACACTTCTGTAGCGACCGCCCGCCGGGCCCGCACCCGGGGTTTGCGCGCCGCGGGCACCACCAGCGGCGTTCCCGTCTCCGGGTCGTCGATGACCTGGCAGCGCAGTCCGAAGACCTCCTCCACCAGCCCGGCCGTGACGATGTCGTTCGGCGCGCCCTGCGCGATGACCTCGCCGCCCTTCAGCGCGATCAGGTGCGTGGCGTACCGGGCCGCGTGATTGAGGTCGTGCAGGACGGCGACGAGCGTGCGCCCCTGCTCCTCGTGCAGCTGCGCGCACAGGTCGAGGACGTCGATCTGGTGCTGGATGTCGAGGTACGTCGTCGGCTCGTCGAGCAGCAGCAGCGGCGTCTGCTGGGCGAGGGCCATCGCGATCCACACACGCTGGCGCTGCCCGCCGGACAGCTCGTCGACGTACCGGTCGGCGAGTTCGGCGACCCCGGTCTGCGCCATGGACTCCTGCACGACCCGCTCGTCCTCGGCCGACCACTGGCGCAGGATGCCCTGGTGCGGGTAGCGGCCGCGGCCCACGAGGTCGGCGACGGTGATCCCGTCGGGCGCGATCGACGACTGCGGCAGCAGCCCCAGCGTCCGCGCGACCTTCTTCGCGGGCATCGACTGGATGACCTGCCCGTCGAGCAGCACGCGGCCCCGGCTCGGCTTCAGCATCCGCGACAGCGCCCGCAGCAGCGTCGACTTGCCGCAGGCGTTGGGGCCGACGATCACCGTGAAGGAGTCGTCCGGTATCTCCACCGTCAGCTGTTCGGCGATGACCCGCTGGTCATAGGCGAGAGTGACGTTCTCGGCGGACAGGCGGTTCACGGTGCTCCTTCGGTTGTTCGGATCGGATCGGCGGCCGCCGTCACCGAGCGCGCCGCTCATATCCGCCCCGCCCTGCGCTCGGTGACGAGCAGCCAGAGCAGGTAGACCCCACCCAGCACTCCGGTCACCACGCCCACCGGCAGCTGCCCGCCGCCGAAGAGGCGCTGCGAGGCCCAGTCCGCGGTGACCAGCAGGGCGGCGCCCATGCACAGGGACGGCACGAGGTTGGGCCCGGGCGAGCGGGTCAGCCGCCGGGCGAGCTGCGGCGCGGTGAGCGCCACGAAGCTGACGGGCCCTGCGGCCGCGGTGGCGGCCGCGGTGAGCAGCACGGCGGAGACCATCAGCAGCAGCCGGACGCGCTCGACGCGCACGCCCAGCGCGTGGGAGACGTCGTCGCCCATCTCCATCATCCGCAGCCCGCGCGCGTTGGCGAGAACGAGCGGCACGAGCACACCGGCCAGGACGAGCAGTGGCCAGACCTGCTTCCAGTCACGGCCGTCCAGCGTGCCGGTCATCCACACGACCGCCCGTGCCGCGTCGACGAAGTCGGCCTTGGTGAGCAGATAGCCGTTGACCGCCGTGGCGACGGCCGAGACCCCGATGCCGACGAGCACCAGCCGGTACCCGTGCACCCCCTGCTTCCACGCCAGCAGATAGATGAGCGCCCCCGTCACGAGACCGCCCACCAGTGCGCCGACGGTCACTTGGGCGGCGCTCCCGGAGAACAGCACGATCATCACGAGCGCGCCGGCGGTGGCGCCCTGCCCGAGCCCGAGGACGTCCGGGCTGCCCAGCGGATTGCGCGACACGGCCTGGAAGAGGGCCCCGCCGAGCCCCAGCGAGGCGCCGACGAGCAGGCCCACGAGGACCCGCGGCAGCCGCAGTTCGTTGACGATGAACTCCTGGCCGGCGTTGCCGTCGCCGAGCAGCGTCTTCAGGACGTCACCGGCCGGTATCGGGAAGTCGCCGGTCCCGATCAGCACCACGCTCGCGGCGATCGCGACCACCACCAGAAGGACGACGACGATCAGGGTCCGCGGCTCCAGCCGGACGGAGAACCCGCCCGGGGTGCGCAGCGTCCGGGGGCGTCCGTGGGAGATCTTGGGCGCGCTCTTCACAGCTGGGCCGTCCTCCGCCGTCGTACGAGAAAGATGAAGACCGGTCCGCCGATGATCGCGGTGATGATGCCGACCTGGACCTCCGAGGGGCGGGCGACGACCCGGCCGGCCACGTCGGAGCCGAGCAGCAGCACCGGCGACAGGACGGCCGCGTACGGCATGATCCAGCGCAGGTCCGGCCCGGTGAACGAGCGGACGATGTGCGGGACCATCAGTCCGACGAAGACGATCGGCCCGCAGGCGGCGGTCGCGGCCCCGCACAGCACGGTCGCCGCCAGCATCGACAGCGCCCGGGTGCGGTTGAGGTCGGCGCCGAGCGCCTTGGCGGTGTCGTCGCCCATCGTCACGGCGTTAAGCGGCCGGGCGAGGACGAACGCGAGCAGGGCGCCGACGACCAGGAAGGGCAGTACCTGCCGGATGGTCTCGGCGGTCGCCGAGGACAGCGAACCGACCGTCCAGAACCGCATCCTGGCGAGCGCCGCGCCGTCCATGATCATCACGGCCTGGAGATAGCCGTAGAGCGCGGCGCTGATCGCCGTGCCGGCGAGCGCGAGCCGCACCGGGGTGGCCCCGCGGCTGCCGCCGAGGAACCAGACCAGCGCACCGACGGCGGCCGCTCCGAAGAAGGCGAACCACACATAGCCGTTCAGGCTGGTGACGCCGAAGAAGGTGATGGCGGTGACGACGGCCGCCGAGGCGCCCGCGTTGATCCCGAGCAACCCCGGGTCGGCCAGCGGATTGCGCGTCAGCGCCTGGAGCACGGCGCCCGACAGTCCCAGCGCGGCCCCCACCAGCAGCCCGAGCACGGTCCGCGACAACCGCTCGTCGACGACGACGTCCGCGTACGTCCCCGAGTTCTCGAACAGCCCGTGCAGGACCTGGGCGACGGACAGTTCCTTGGCTCCGACGGCGATGCTCGCCACCGCGACCAGCAGCAGGACCACCACGGCGGCGAGCAGCCCGACGGAACGTATCGCCGGACGTCGAGGAGGCGCGGGGGCGGTCTCCGCGCGCTGTTCGGGAACACTGTCGACCAACACGCAGTTAGGTTAGCCTACCCTGCCAAGACGCCCCGATCCCTGGTACCGGCTCCACCGCTGCGCGGTCTCCCCGCCCACCCGTCGTCCGGGCCGCCGGTTCACAGACCCAGCCGTGCCAGCGCCTTCCCTCCGTCCAGCTCACAGGTCCCCTCACCGGCCGCCGTCCAGGCCGCCGCGCACAACGCCCGCAGCCCGTCCAGGGCTTCGCCGTCCCCCGTCAGCTCCAGGCTTTCGGTGCCCGCGGTCGCGGTCCAGCCACCGCACCGGAACCCGCCACCGTCCCCGGTGACCTCCGGCTGGCCGGTGAGCATCCCCCGCAGATCGCCGTCGACGTACGTCGGCCGGTGCTGCGGCGGCGCGGCGAGCAGCTGCGGCCCGTCGGTGACACCGGTGAGGACCAGCAGCGAGTCGACCTCCCCGTTGAACGCCCCCTCGATGTCCGTGTCGAGCCGGTCCCCCACGACCAACGGCCGTCGCGCGCCCGTCCGCAGGATCGTCTCCCGGTGCATGGGCGGCAACGGCTTGCCCGCGACCTGCGGCTCGGCACCGGTCGCGATCCGCACGACCTCCACCGCCGCCCCGTTGCCCGGTGCGATGCCGCGCCCGCTGGGAATCGTCAGGTCGGTGTTGGACGCGAACCACGGCACCCCGCGCGCGACGGCGTACGAAGCCTCCGCGAACCGGCCCCACGGCAGATCGGGCCCGCCGAACCCCTGCACCACGGCCGCCGGATCGTCGTCCGCCGACTCCACCGGCTCGAGCCCGCGTTCGCGCAGCGCGACCCGCAGCCCTTCCCCGCCGATCACCAGCACCCGCGACCCCGCGGGCACCTGCTCACTGATCAGCCGCGCGACGGCCTGCGCCGAGGTGATGACATCGTCGGCGCCCGTCGGTATCCCCAGCTCCGTCAGATGACCGGCCACCGCGTCCGGCGTCCGCAGCGCGTTGTTGGTGACGTACGCGAGATGCATCCCGCCGGCTCTGGCGGTGGCCAGCGACTCGACGGCGTACGCGATCGCGTTGCCGCCCGCGTACACCACCCCGTCCAGGTCGAGCAACGCCGTGTCGTACGCCTCGCTCAGGGCCTGCCCACTGCCCTCGGGCCTCGTCCTGACGCTCCGGCTCATTGCACATCGCTCCTCGTTCGCTCCGCTTTCCCCCGATCATCCCGCATGCCACCGGCAGACGTACGATGCCGGGATGAACTCAGCAGGTCACTCGGAAGCAACGGCGCCCCGAGGCCTGGAACTCACCCCGTTCCGAGGCCTGCGCTACGACCCCGACCGGGTCGGCAGCCTCGCCGCCGTCACCTCCCCGCCGTACGACGTCGTGGTCCGCCCCGACGGCCTGCACCACCTCCAGGACGCGGATCCGCACAACATCGTCCGCCTGATCCTCCCCCAGGCCACCACCCCCGCCGCCCGCAACGAACAGGCCGCCGACACCCTGCGCCGCTGGCTGTCCGAGGGCGTCCTGACCACCGACCCCGAGCCCGCCCTGTACGTCTACGAGCAGCGGCACGCGGACGGCATGCTCCAGCGGGGCCTCATCGGCACCCTGCGCGTCTCGGAACCGTCGGAAGGAATCGTCCTTCCGCACGAGGACGTCATGCCGCACATCGTCGCGGACCGCGCGGCCCTGATGCGTGCCACCCACGCCAACCTCGAACCCCTCCTGCTCACCTACCGCGGCGACGGCACGACGGCCGAGATCGTGGACCGCGCGGCGGAGCACCCCCCGCTCCTGTCCACCACCACGGAGGACGGCTACAGCCACCGGCTCTGGGCGATCACCGACCCCGCCGAGACCGCCCGCGTGCAGGCGGACCTCTCCCGCCACCAGGCTCTCATCGCCGACGGCCACCACCGCTGGGCGACGTACCTGCGCCTTCGCGCGGAGCACCCGTCCCCCAGCCCCTGGGACCACGGCCTGGTCCTCCTGGTCGACACGGCCCGCTATCCCCTGCGCGTCCGCGCCATCCACCGCCTCCTGCACGGCCTGCCGGTCGCGGAGGCGCTGGCCGCGCTCGACGGCCGGTTCCGCGTCCGGCGCCTGGACGCCGACCTCCAGGAAGCTCTCGCCGCCCTGGCGGACGCGGCCTGCCCGGGCAATGCGTTCCTCCTGGCGGGCGACGGCGCCTTCCACCTCGTCGACCGGCCCGACCCGGCGCTCGTCGAGCGCACGGTCCCCGCCGATCTCCCCGAGGCCTGGCGCACCCTGGACGCGACGGTCCTGCACGCCACACTCCTCGAGCACGTCTGGCACATCCCCGAGGACGACCCCACCCGCATCGCCTACATCCACGACACCGCCGCGACGGTACGCAAGGCGGAACGCGACGGCGGTACTGCGGTACTCCTGCACCCCGTCCGCGAGGAGGTCGTCCGAGATCTCGCCCGCCAGGGTGTCACGATGCCCCGCAAGTCGACGTCGTTCGGCCCGAAGCCCGCGTCCGGTCTGGTCCTGCGCGCCTTGGACCTCTGAACGCACACCCCCGAACGCACGAAAGGGGCGGGACCCGGTGGTACCGGATCCCGCCCCTCGCCGCTGCTACCGGCCTGCGTCAGTCCTCGTCACGATCGACCGCACCGAACTCGACCTCGTCCGGTCCGGCCTCGTCCTCGGCCGGGTCCCCGGCGTCAGCCGCTTCCGTCGCCTTCTCGACGACGGTCACCGCGGACTCCGAGTCGGACTCGGACTCGTCGAGTTCGTCGTCCTCGCCCAGGGCGTCGACGAAGTCGACCCCGTCCAGCTCGGCGAGCCGGTCGGAGGCGTCGGTGCTGCCGTCGCGGTCGGCCTCGAGAGCCTTGGCGAACCACTCGCGCGCCTCGCCCTCACGGCCGGCGGCGAGCAGTGCGTCGGCGTACGCGTACCGCAGCCGCGCGGTCCACGGCTGGACGGAGCCGGCGGCGAGTTCGGGGCTCTGCAAGGTCACGATGGCCGCGTCCAGTTGCCCCATGTCGCGCCGGGCGCCGGCCGCGACGAGCCGCATCTCCACCTGGCCGGCCTTGTCGAGCTTGTTCACCTCGGGAGCCCCGGCCATCTCCAGCGCCTTCTCCGGCCGCCCGAGCCCACGCTCGCAGTCGGCCATGACCGGCCACAGCTCGACACCGCCGCTCATCCGTCGCGCGGCGCGGAACTCGGCGAGCGCCTCGCTGTACTTCTGGTTGGCGTACGCGGCGAAGCCGGCCGCCTCCCGCACGGCGGCGACACGAGAAGCGAGCCGCAGGGCCACCTTGGAGTACCCGTAGGCGCCCTCGGGGTCCTCGTCGATCAGCCGGGCGACCATCACCAGGTTCTTGGCGACATCCTCCGCGAGCCCCTTGGGCAGGCTCTGGAGCTCCTGCCGCACATCCTTGTCGATCTCGTCACCGGTGACGTCCTCCGGGATCGGCAGCCGCTTGATCGGCTCACGTTCCCGCTCGTCACGGAACCGATCCCCGCCGCCCCGCCGGTCGTCACGCCCGTCACGGCCCCGGAATCCACCGGGACGTCCACCACGGTCGTCCCGACGGGGTCCGCGGGCACCTCGGTCGTCCCGAGGACCACGGAACCCACCACGGTCGCCCCGGCTGTCATCGCGCCGACCGAAACCACCACGGTCGTCACCCCGACGGTCATCACGACGGTCGTCCCTGCGGTCGTCCCGCCGGTCATCGCGCCGGAAGGCGGGACGCTCACCACGGTCGTCACGGCGGAAGGGGGGACGCTCACCACGGTCATCCCGACGCGGACCACGGTCGTCGTCACGCCGGAAGGCGGGACGCTCACCACGGTCATCCCGACGGAAGGCGGGACGCTCGCCACGGTCATCCCGACGCGGACCACGGTCATCGTCACGCCGGAAGGGGGGACGCTCGCCACGGTCATCCCGACGCGGACCACGGTCGTCATCGCGCCGGAAGGCGGGACGCTCACCACGGTCGTCACGGCGGAAGGGGGGACGCTCACCACGGTCATCCCGACGCGGACCACGGTCGTCGTCACGCCGGAAGGCGGGACGCTCACCACGGTCGTCACGGCGGAAGGGGGGACGCTCGCCGCGGTCGTCGCGGCGCGGGCCACGGTCGTCACGCTGGAACGACGGACGGGAACCGCGGTCGCCGTCACGGCGGTCGTCACGGCGGTCGTCACGGCGGGCCGGTCCCCCGCGGTCACGGTCACCGAACCCACCGCGGTTGTCGTCACGCCGGAACCCACCACGGCTGTCGTCACGCCGGTCGTCCCGACGGCCGTAGCCACCGCCCCGGTTGTCGCCCCGGTCATCCCGACGCGGACCACGGTCGTCGTCACGCCGGAAGGCGGGACGCTCACCACGGTCGTCACGGCGGAAGGGGGGACGCTCGCCGCGGTCGTCGCGGCGCGGGCCACGGTCGTCACGCTGGAACGACGGACGGGAACCGCGGTCGCCGTCACGGCGATCGTCACGGCGGGCCGGTCCCCCGCGGTCACGGTCACCGAACCCACCGCGGTTGTCGTCACGCCGGAACCCACCACGGCTGTCGTCACGCCGGTCGTCCCGACGCTCGTCACGCCGGAAACCCCCGCGCTCACCACGGTCGGTACGGCCCCGGTCGTCGCGGCCGGCACCACCCCGGTCGTTCTCGCGCCGGAAGCCGCCGCGGTTGTCGCGGTCCCCACCATTGTCCCGTCGCCGCTGGTCGCGCTCCGGTCGGTCGTCGGGAGAGTTGGTGGACATCGGTAACTCCTGTCTTCGGTACCGCAAACATTCTCGCGCACCCGGGTACCCGGCGCGCTCCGGAAAAACAAAAGGACCCCTGGCCCCAGCTGAACGCTGGGACCAGGGGTCCTTCCAAAGATTGTTCGGCGGTGTCCTACTCTCCCACAGGGTCCCCCCTGCAGTACCATCGGCGCTGTGAGGCTTAGCTTCCGGGTTCGAAATGTAACCGGGCGTTTCCCTCACGCTATGACCACCGAAACCCTAATGGTTTCGAGCGAACAAGCACACTTTTCACTTGTTTCGAGCTCTAGCCGGCAACAGTCGTTGCCTCAGAACTAACACAGTGGACGCGAGCAACTGAGGACAAGCCCTCGGCCTATTAGTACCGGTCAGCTTCACCCATTACTGGGCTTCCACATCCGGCCTATCAACCCAGTCGTCTACTGGGAGCCTTAACCCCTCAAAGGGGGTGGGAATACTCATCTCGAAGCAGGCTTCCCGCTTAGATGCTTTCAGCGGTTATCCCTCCCGAACGTAGCCAACCAGCCATGCCCTTGGCAGAACAACTGGCACACCAGAGGTTCGTCCGTCCCGGTCCTCTCGTACTAGGGACAGCCCTTCTCAATATTCCTGCGCGCGCAGCGGATAGGGACCGAACTGTCTCACGACGTTCTAAACCCAGCTCGCGTACCGCTTTAATGGGCGAACAGCCCAACCCTTGGGACCGACTCCAGCCCCAGGATGCGACGAGCCGACATCGAGGTGCCAAACCATCCCGTCGATATGGACTCTTGGGGAAGATCAGCCTGTTATCCCCGGGGTACCTTTTATCCGTTGAGCGACGGCGCTTCCACAAGCCACCGCCGGATCACTAGTCCCGACTTTCGTCCCTGCTCGACCCGTCGGTCTCACAGTCAAGCTCCCTTGTGCACTTACACTCAACACCTGATTGCCAACCAGGCTGAGGGAACCTTTGGGCGCCTCCGTTACTCTTTAGGAGGCAACCGCCCCAGTTAAACTACCCATCAGACACTGTCCCTGATCCGGATCACGGACCCAGGTTAGACATCCAGCACGACCAGAGTGGTATTTCAACGACGACTCCACAACCACTGGCGTGGCCGCTTCAAAGTCTCCCACCTATCCTACACAAGCCGAACCGAACACCAATATCAAACTGTAGTAAAGGTCCCGGGGTCTTTCCGTCCTGCTGCGCGAAACGAGCATCTTTACTCGTAGTGCAATTTCACCGGGCCTATGGTTGAGACAGTCGAGAAGTCGTTACGCCATTCGTGCAGGTCGGAACTTACCCGACAAGGAATTTCGCTACCTTAGGATGGTTATAGTTACCACCGCCGTTTACTGGCGCTTAAGTTCTCAGCTTCGCCACCCCGAAGAGTGACTAACCGGTCCCCTTAACGTTCCAGCACCGGGCAGGCGTCAGTCCGTATACATCGCCTTACGGCTTCGCACGGACCTGTGTTTTTAGTAAACAGTCGCTTCTCGCTGGTCTCTGCGGCCACACCCAGCTCGAGGAGCAAGTCCTCTCACCAGACATGGCCCCCCTTCTCCCGAAGTTACGGGGGCATTTTGCCGAGTTCCTTAACCATAGTTCACCCGAACGCCTCGGTATTCTCTACCTGACCACCTGAGTCGGTTTAGGGTACGGGCCGCCATGAAACTCGCTAGAGGCTTTTCTCGACAGCATAGGATCATCCACTTCGCCACAATCGGCTCGGCATCAGGTCTCAGACTATATGGCGTGCGGATTTGCCTACACACCGTCCTACACCCTTACCCCGGGACAACCACCGCCCGGGATGGACTACCTTCCTGCGTCACCCCATCACTCACCTACTAACCGCTTGGGCCGGCGGCTCCACCACTTTCCTTTCCCCGAAGGGTCCGGAACGGCTTCACGGCCTTAGCATCACGATGCTCGATGTTTGACGCTTCACAGCGGGTACCGGAATATCAACCGGTTATCCATCGACTACGCCTGTCGGCCTCGCCTTAGGTCCCGACTTACCCTGGGCAGATCAGCTTGACCCAGGAACCCTTAGTCAATCGGCGCACACGTTTCTCACGTGTGTATCGCTACTCATGCCTGCATTCTCACTCGTGAACCGTCCACAACTACCTTCCGGTGCTGCTTCACCCGGCACACGACGCTCCCCTACCCATCACAGCCGCCGTTGGGCGTATTGCTGCAATGACACGACTTCGGCGGTACGCTTGAGCCCCGCTACATTGTCGGCGCGGAATCACTAGACCAGTGAGCTATTACGCACTCTTTCAAGGGTGGCTGCTTCTAAGCCAACCTCCTGGTTGTCTGTGCGACTCCACATCCTTTCCCACTTAGCGTACGCTTAGGGGCCTTAGTCGATGCTCTGGGCTGTTTCCCTCTCGACCATGGAGCTTATCCCCCACAGTCTCACTGCCGCGCTCTCACTTACCGGCATTCGGAGTTTGGCTAAGGTCAGTAACCCGGTAGGGCCCATCGCCTATCCAGTGCTCTACCTCCGGCAAGAAACACACGACGCTGCACCTAAATGCATTTCGGGGAGAACCAGCTATCACGGAGTTTGATTGGCCTTTCACCCCTAACCACAGGTCATCCCCCAGGTTTTCAACCCTGGTGGGTTCGGTCCTCCACGAAGTCTTACCTCCGCTTCAACCTGCCCATGGCTAGATCACTCCGCTTCGGGTCTTGAGCGTGCTACTGAAACGCCCTGTTCGGACTCGCTTTCGCTACGGCTACCCCACTCGGGTTAACCTCGCAACACACCGCAAACTCGCAGGCTCATTCTTCAAAAGGCACGCAGTCACGACGCACCAAGCAAGCTCGATGCGCGACGCTCCCACGGCTTGTAGGCACACGGTTTCAGGTACTATTTCACTCCGCTCCCGCGGTACTTTTCACCATTCCCTCACGGTACTATCCGCTATCGGTCACCAGGGAATATTTAGGCTTAGCGGGTGGTCCCGCCAGATTCACACGGGATTTCTCGGGCCCCGTGCTACTTGGGTGTCTCTCAAACGAGCCGCTGATGTTTCGACTACGGGGGTCTTACCCTCTACGCCGGACCTTTCGCATGTCCTTCGCCTACATCAACGGTTTCTGACTCGTCTCACAGCCGGCAGACTGTGAAAGAGAGATCCCACAACCCCGCACACGCAACCCCTGCCGGGTCTCACACGTATACGGTTTGGCCTCATCCGGTTTCGCTCGCCACTACTCCCGGAATCACGGTTGTTTTCTCTTCCTGCGGGTACTGAGATGTTTCACTTCCCCGCGTTCCCTCCACATACCCTATGTGTTCAGGTATGGGTGACAGCCCATGACGACTGCCGGGTTTCCCCATTCGGAAACCCCCGGATCAAAGCCTGGTTGACGACTCCCCGGGGACTATCGTGGCCTCCCACGTCCTTCATCGGTTCCTGGTGCCAAGGCATCCACCGTGCGCCCTTAAAAACTTGGCCACAGATGCTCGCGTCCACTGTGCAGTTCTCAAACAACGACCAGCCACCCATCACCCCCAACCTGAGCTGGAGTGCACTGGGGCCGGCATCAGAAGGACGGCTTCACAGCCGCACCCTCAGATACCCAACAGCGTGCCCGGCACCCTCGCCACTCATGATCAGCTTTCCACGCTCCGAAGAGCAGTACTTGCAGCCCGAGATGACTGAGAATGCCGAATAATCAACGTTCCACCCATGAGCAACCAGCATCGGACGTACGCCGATGTACTGGCCTCTGACCTCACCCCGTGGGGATCGGTAAGAAGTGCTCCTTAGAAAGGAGGTGATCCAGCCGCACCTTCCGGTACGGCTACCTTGTTACGACTTCGTCCCAATCGCCAGTCCCACCTTCGACAGCTCCCTCCCACAAGGGGTTGGGCCACCGGCTTCGGGTGTTACCGACTTTCGTGACGTGACGGGCGGTGTGTACAAGGCCCGGGAACGTATTCACCGCAGCAATGCTGATCTGCGATTACTAGCAACTCCGACTTCATGGGGTCGAGTTGCAGACCCCAATCCGAACTGAGACCGGCTTTTTGAGATTCGCTCCACCTCACGGTTTCGCAGCTCTTTGTACCGGCCATTGTAGCACGTGTGCAGCCCAAGACATAAGGGGCATGATGACTTGACGTCGTCCCCACCTTCCTCCGAGTTGACCCCGGCAGTCTCCTGTGAGTCCCCATCACCCCGAAGGGCATGCTGGCAACACAGAACAAGGGTTGCGCTCGTTGCGGGACTTAACCCAACATCTCACGACACGAGCTGACGACAGCCATGCACCACCTGTACACCGACCACAAGGGGGCGACCATCTCTGGCCGTTTCCGGTGTATGTCAAGCCTTGGTAAGGTTCTTCGCGTTGCGTCGAATTAAGCCACATGCTCCGCTGCTTGTGCGGGCCCCCGTCAATTCCTTTGAGTTTTAGCCTTGCGGCCGTACTCCCCAGGCGGGGAACTTAATGCGTTAGCTGCGGCACCGACGACGTGGAATGTCGCCAACACCTAGTTCCCACCGTTTACGGCGTGGACTACCAGGGTATCTAATCCTGTTCGCTCCCCACGCTTTCGCTCCTCAGCGTCAGTAATGGCCCAGAGATCCGCCTTCGCCACCGGTGTTCCTCCTGATATCTGCGCATTTCACCGCTACACCAGGAATTCCGATCTCCCCTACCACACTCTAGTCTGCCCGTATCGAATGCAGACCCGGGGTTAAGCCCCGGGCTTTCACATCCGACGCGACAGACCGCCTACGAGCTCTTTACGCCCAATAATTCCGGACAACGCTTGCGCCCTACGTATTACCGCGGCTGCTGGCACGTAGTTAGCCGGCGCTTCTTCTGCAGGTACCGTCACTTTCGCTTCTTCCCTGCTGAAAGAGGTTTACAACCCGAAGGCCGTCATCCCTCACGCGGCGTCGCTGCATCAGGCTTTCGCCCATTGTGCAATATTCCCCACTGCTGCCTCCCGTAGGAGTCTGGGCCGTGTCTCAGTCCCAGTGTGGCCGGTCGCCCTCTCAGGCCGGCTACCCGTCGTCGCCTTGGTGAGCCATTACCTCACCAACAAGCTGATAGGCCGCGGGCTCATCCTTCACCGCCGGAGCTTTTAACCTCCACCCATGCGAGTGGAAGTATTATCCGGTATTAGACCCCGTTTCCAGGGCTTGTCCCAGAGTGAAGGGCAGATTGCCCACGTGTTACTCACCCGTTCGCCACTAATCCCCACCGAAGTGGTTCATCGTTCGACTTGCATGTGTTAAGCACGCCGCCAGCGTTCGTCCTGAGCCAGGATCAAACTCTCCGTGAATGTTTTCCCGTAATCGGGACGACACCACGAGAGCGGAACAGCCAGGCGGAATAAGCCCGGCCGTTCACAGCGTCCTCGCTGTGTTTTGTTTCAAAGGAACCTCATCCTCGGCTATCACTGCCGGGGACGGGGTATCAACATATCTGGCGTTGATTTTTGGCACGCTGTTGAGTTCTCAAGGAACGGACGCTTCCTTTGTACTCACCCGATACTCTCGGGCTTTCCTCCGGGCGCTTCCCTTCGGTCTTGCGTTTCCGACTCTATCAGATCGTTTTCGCGATCCGATTCCCTGTCGGCGGGATTGTCTTTCGGCTTTGGACTTTCGCCTGTCGGCCTTTCGACATTCACTACGTTAGCCGATTCCCTCCGCAACTCATAATCGAGTTCCACCGGGTTGGAATTCGGGCATGCGGGCATGCCGAATTCGCTCCCGCTGAGGGGCGTCGTAGGTAGTGGGTTGGCCGCTTCCGGCTGCAGGCAATTGCCGTACCCGGTTCAAGCGACTCGGGCTACGTTACGCGCCGGCCAACAGCGAGTCAACTTCGACGGCGCCGGGGGACGTGGGCGCGATAGGGGCTCACCGTCGGGTCGTCGGCCACCCAGTACCGCCAGGGGTGGACCGATCCGTCGCCGGAGACTCCGGTGCGCGGGCCGTTGCGTACCTGGTCGGACCGGACCGGGGTCCCGGTCAGGATCCTCAGGGGGGTGTCGCCCGCGGCGCAGGCGTCCGTACCGTCGAGGGTCCGGTCCACGCCCAGGGCGGTGGCCAGGCGGGCGGGTCCTTTGGCCAGTTCCTTGTCATTTCGGGCCGAGAGTCGACGTTTGCGGGCCGCTTCGGCCCCTTCGACGATCTCACCGGCGCGGAGCAGGACCGCGCTCGCCCTGCCGTCGGGACCGCAGACGAGGTTCATGCAGTGCCACATGCCGTAGGTGAAGTAGACGTACACATGTCCGGGCGGACCGAACATGACGCCGTTGCGGGCCGTGGGGCCGCGATAGGCGTGGGAGCCGGGGTCGTTCGGACCGTCGTATGCCTCGACCTCCGTGAGGCGCAGGGCGATCGGACCGTCGGGGGTCGTACGGACGAGGAGGCGGCCGAGCAGATCCTGGGCCACCTCCAGGACAGGGCGGTCGAAGAAGGTCCTGGGCAGGGGCGTACGGTCGGGGGTCGCGATCATGCCCTCCGAGCGTAATGCAGACGTGTGGGTGCGTCGGGGTGGTCAGCGGGCGTCCGGCTTGCCAGGGTGTGGGACGCGGAACCGGTCACGCCGGGATCGCGTATGTAGGGGTCGAGGGATCCCGTAAGAAGAAGGTCGTAGAGGGAGAGACATGGCGTTCAAGAAGCTGCTCGCGAGTCTGGGGGCCGGCGGGGCTTCGGTCGAGACGGTGCTGACCGAGGTCAACGTCGTTCCGGGCGGTGTCGTCCAGGGTGAGGTGCGGATCCAGGGCGGGTCCGTCAACCAGCAGATCGAGGGGCTCTCGGTCGGGCTTCAGGCCAAGGTCGAGGTCGAGAGCGGCGACCAGGAGTACAAGCAGGACATCGAGTTCACCAAGCTGCGGCTCGGGGGCGCCTTCGAGCTCCAGGCCGGCGCTGTGCACGCGGTGCCGTTCGGGCTCGAGATCCCCTGGGAGACGCCGGTCACCACGATCGACGGCCAGACGCTGCGCGGTATGCACATCGGTGTGACCACCGAGCTGGAGATCGCCCGCGCCGTGGACTCCGGCGACCTGGACCCGATCAACGTCCACCCGCTGCCGGCGCAGAAGGCGATCCTCGACGCCTTCATCCAGCTGGGCTTCCGCTTCAAGAACGCGGACCTGGAGCGCGGGCACATCCGCGGTACGCGGCAGAAGCTGCCGTTCTACCAGGAGATCGAGTTCTTCCCGCCGTCGCAGTACCGGGGGCTGAACCAGGTCGAGCTGAGCTTCGTGGCCGACGAGCACACGATGGACGTCGTGCTGGAGATGGACAAGAAGCCCGGGCTGTTCAGCGAGGGCAGTGACACCTTCCGCTCGTTCCAGGTGGGTCTGAACGACTACCGGGCGACCGACTGGGCGGCGTACCTCAACCAGTGGCTGTCCGAGGTCGGCAGCAAGCGCAACTGGTTCTGACACGCGCGGAGAGAGGGCCCGGAGTGCCGTACGGCGCTCCGGGCCCTCTGCGCGTGCTCGCGCCGGACGTGAAGGTCGTAGGCTCCGAAGGGAGTGCCTTTCCGATCGATCAGGAGGTGTCGACGTGACCGAGCTGAAAAGGCGGCCACTGCCCCACGATTTCCATCCGCCGGTGCCGTCGTTCACGGTCACGAGCGAGGATGTGCGGGAGGGGGCGACGCTGGATGACGCCCAGGTCCACGCGGCGGGGAACACCTCGCCGCAGCTGCGGTGGGAGGGCTTCCCGTCCGGGACCAAGAGCTTCGCCGTGACCTGCTACGACCCCGACGCCCCCACAGGCAGCGGATTCTGGCACTGGGTGCTGTTCGACATCCCGGTCTCGGTGACCGAGCTGCCGGCGGGTGCGGGCAGCGGTAAGTTCGAGGGGCTGCCGGAGGGTGCCGTGCAGGCGCGCAACGACTACGGCAGCAAGGACTTCGGCGGGGCCGCGCCGCCGCCCGGGGACGGGCCGCACCGGTACGTCTTCACGGTGTACGCGGTGGATCAGGAGAAGCTCGGTCCGGACTCCGACGCCTCGCCCGCGGCCGTGGGGTTCAATCTGCGGTTCCACACGCTCGCCCGCGCGCAGTTGATCGGGGAGTACGAAGTTCCGGCGGAGTGATGAGTCAGCTCATCGTTCATTGAACGTTTGCCCGCCTCTGGTCTTGGAAGTGATCAGAGGCGGGCATTTTTGTTGCCGGGGGTCGCGGGGGTCACCTCCCGTGGAGCAGCAGATATTGCGTTGTCCATCTCGGCGTGCCCGGCCAGAGTTGATCCCAGCCCGCCAGGGGGTGGGCCGGTGCACACAGGAGGTGGGCTGGTATGCGGGACACGCTGGTACTGAACGCGAGCTTCGAGCCGCTGTCGACGGTGACGTTGAACCGAGCCGTCGTTCTGGTGCTCCAGGACAAGGCCGTCGTCGAGCAGGCCCACCCCGAACTGCGGATGCGCGGAGCCGAGGTCGACATCCCGGCGCCTCGTGTGATCAGGCTGTGCAGGTACGTACGGGTGCCCTTCCGAAGACAAGCTCCGTGGTCGAGGCGGGGTGTGCTGATAAGGGACCGGCACCGTTGCGCGTACTGCGGTCGCCGGGCGACGACCGTCGACCACGTGGTGCCGCGGGCGCAGGGCGGTCAGGACGTGTGGCTGAACACGGTCGCCTCGTGCGCGGAGGACAACCACCGTAAGGCGAACCGGACTCCGGAGCAGGCGGAGATGCCGTTGCTGCGGCAGCCGTTCGAGCCGACGCCTGCTGACGCGATGCTCCTGGCCCTGGGGCAGGACGACTTCGCCGCCCTGCCGCACTGGTTGGCCGGAGAGGCCGCGTAGCGCTCCGCGCGGGGCCGGCCTTCTGTCCGCGGGCCCGCTGTGACTGGTCGCGCAGTTCCCCGCACCCCTTGGAGGGTGGCGGGGAACCTGTGTCGTGCGGAGGCCGAGTCAGTCGATCGAGGGCTTCTCGCGGCGCTCCGAACCGCCGCCGTTACCGCCGTTGTTGCCGTTGTTGCCGCCGGAACCGCCGCCGAAGTTACCGAAGTTGCCCATCGCGCCGGACAACCCCTTGAGGGCGTCACCGATTTCGCTGGGGACGATCCAGAGTTTGTTGGCGTCGCCTTCGGCGATCTTCGGGAGCATCTGGAGGTACTGGTAGGAGAGGAGCTTCTGGTCCGGGTCGCCGGCGTGGATGGCCTCGAAGACCGTACGCACGGCCTGGGCCTCGCCCTCGGCGCGCAGCGCGGCTGCCTTGGCCTCACCCTCGGCGCGCAGGATCTGGGACTGCTTCTCGCCTTCGGCGGTGAGGATGGCGGCCTGGCGGGTGCCTTCGGCGGTGAGGATCGCGGCGCGCTTGTCACGGTCGGCGCGCATCTGCTTCTCCATCGAGTCCTGGATGGAGGTCGGTGGCTCGATGGCCTTCAGTTCCACGCGGTTGACGCGGATGCCCCACTTGCCCGTCGCCTCGTCGAGGACGCCGCGCAGCGCCGCGTTGATCTCCTCGCGGGAGGTCAGGGTCCGCTCCAGGTCCATGCCGCCGATGATGTTGCGGAGCGTGGTGACGGTGAGCTGCTCGATCGCCTGGATGTAGCTGGCGACTTCGTAGGTCGCGGCCCGGGCGTCGGTCACCTGGTAGTAGATGACCGTGTCGATGTTCACGACCAGGTTGTCCTGGGTGATCACCGGCTGCGGCGGGAACGGGACGACCTGTTCGCGCAGGTCGATGCGGTTGCGGATGGTGTCGATGAACGGGACCACGATGTTGAGGCCCGCGTTGAGTGTCCGCGTGTAGCGGCCGAACCGCTCCACGATGGCGGCACTCGCCTGCGGGATGACCTGGATCGTCTTGATCAGGGCGATGAAGACCAACACCACCAGAATGACCAGGACGATGATGACCGGTTCCATCGCGGCTCCCCGTACCTTTCTCCGCCTCGGCGCTTTCGGAAGATCTTATGCCTGTTGAAGATCTTGCTGGTCGAGTGTGACAGACCGTCGTACGGCTCGGGAGGTGTTCTGTTCACTTGCGTGGTGCGGGAGTTGTACAAGGTCAGATGACGATCGCCGTGGCCCCCTCGATGTCCACGACGTCGACTTCCTGGCCCACGTCGTAGGCGCGATCGGTGTCGAGTGCGCGCGCCGACCAGACCTCTCCGGCGAGTTTGATACGGCCGCCCGAGGCGTCGACCCGCTCCAGCACGACGGCCTGTTTGCCCTTCAACGCGTCGATGCCGGTGGCGAGTTGCGGACGCTGTCTGCTGTGCCGGGTCGCGATCGGGCGTACCACGGCGATCAGGGCGACGGAGACGACGATGAAGACGAGCACCTGGGCAACGGCGCCGAAGCCCAGACCTGCCGCGACGGCGGCGGCCACCGCGCCGACCGCGAGCATGCCGAACTCGGGCATCGCGGTCACCACGAGGGGGATACCGAGCGCTGCCGCGCCGACGAGCCACCACACCCACGCGTCGATGTCGTTCACACCGTCATGGTAGAGCCGCATGTCCTGCCGGGGACAGGGCGCACGGGGAGCGGTCAGGCCATCGGGAGGCCCTGTGCCGTCCAGCGCTCGCCGACCTGTTCCACGACGAGCGGGAGGCCGAAGCAGAGCGAGAGGTTGCGGGAGGTGAGCTCGAGTTCGACCGGGCCGGCGGCGAGGACCTTGCCCTGGCGGATCATGAGGACGTGGGTGAAGCCGGGGGCGATCTCCTCGACATGGTGGGTCACCATGATCATCGAGGGGGCGATGGGGTCGCGCGCGAGGCGGCCGAGGCGGCGGACGAGGTCCTCCCGGCCGCCGAGGTCCAGGCCGGCGGCGGGCTCGTCGAGGAGCAGCAGCTCGGGGTCGGTCATCAGGGCGCGGGCGATGAGGGTGCGCTTGCGCTCGCCCTCGGAGAGGGTGCCGAACTTCCGTTCGAGATAGTCGCTCATGCCGAGGCGGTCGAGGAAGGCGCGGGCGCGCTGCTCGTCGACGTCCTCGTACTCCTCCTGCCAGCCGGCCGTCATGCCGTACGCGGCGGTCAGCACGGTCTGGAGGACGGTCTGCCGCTTGGGGAGCTTGTCGGCGAGGGCGATGCCGGCCATGCCGACGCGCGGGCGCAGCTCGAAGACGTCGGTGCCGGGCCTGCCGAGGGTCTCGCCGAGGATGGAGACGGTGCCCGCGCTGGGGAAGAGGTAGGTGGAGGCGATGTTCAGGAGGGTCGTCTTGCCGGCCCCGTTGGGACCGAGGATGACCCAGCGCTCGCCCTCCTTGACCGACCAGGAGACCTGGTCCACCAGAGCCCGGCCCTCACGGACCACGGATACGTCCTGAAGCTCCAGAACATCGCTCATGAGCGCGTTGTCTCCCCTTGCAGTGCGGCCGGTCGGTTGTCGCGGGCGCCGGTGGCTCGGTCCGCCGCGCGTGGGTGGGCGCGGCTCTCCGGGAAAATCTACGCCACCGGTCGGGCGGCCCGTTCCATCGGTCCGGTCCTTAGGGTGGAGGCATGTTCTCGGAACCGCGCTCTGGTCGCCTCGCCGCTTGGGGAAATGCCTTGTTGGCCGGAATTGTCTCGCCGGACGACGCCGTGATCGCCGTCGTCGGTGAGGACGCCGTGCACCGGGTGGAGGGGTTGCCCGGCGAGGCCGCGCCGGTCGGACTCACGCTCGCGCTGGGTCGGCTGCGGGCGCTCGGAGTGAACGGACTGCGGGTGGCGCTGCCTGCTCCGGGGCATCCGCTGGGGCTGAGCGGACCGCCGGAGTTCAACAAGCGGGCGCTGGAGGCGGAGGAAGCGGTGGTCTGCCACGGCGCCGGGTACGGGCTCGTGCCCGAGGTGTACGAGGCGGGGCCCGACGGTGATGTGCATGTCGAGGTCGTGTGGCACTGCCTGCCGGTGCGGGAGGCTCCGCCGGCCGATGTGCCGTCGTTGGGCGAGGCGGAGCGGGAACTGGCGGAGGCGCTGCGGGACGCCACGGCCGTGCTGTCACGGCTGGACCTGGCAGGGTCGGGGCCGGCGGCGGAGGCGGCGATCGACGCGTACCGGGCGCGGGCCGAACAGGGGCGGGAGGTGCTGGCGCCCGGGTATCCGCCTCGGGCGGTGCGGGTGCTGGAGCTGGCGCAGCGGGTCGGGCTGCTGGTGTCCCTGGCCCGGGAGAACGGGCCCGGGGGTGCGGTGAGCTCGGCGGAGATGGTGGTGCGTGCGGAGGCGTTGCGGCCGGTGGAGCGGACGGCTCGGCGGGCTCTGGTCGCCGCGTACAACTCCGTTGTGGAGGAGCGGGAGCGGGGGGTTCGGTGAGGGGGGCTTCTTGGTCGGCGTGAGGCGGAGCGAGCGTCTGCGGGGGCTGGGCCCCCAGCCCTCTTCGGCCCTGAAAGGGCCTTGTCCTCAAGGCCGGACGGGCTGATTCTCCGGCGCGCGGAGGGGCCCACGCGTCGTCGTCGACGGGTGGGCCCCTCCGTGGTGCTGCTTCGGGATCAGTTGTTGACGCAGGTGTTGCCGAACGCCGGGTTCAGCAGGCCGACCACGTTGATCGTGTTGCCACAGAGGTTGACCGGGACATGTACCGGCACCTGGACGACGTTGCCGGACACGACGCCCGGCGACTTCACGGCCGCGCCCTCGGCGCCCGCGTCGGCGACGGCGGCACCGGCCGAGGCGCCCGCGGCGATACCGGCGACGGTGAGGGCCACGGCGGCCTTTTTGGCGATGTTCATGAGAAGCGTTCCTCCTGCGGTTGCGTGTCCGACCCGGCCGCGGGTCGTGCGCTGCCCAACGCGGCAGTGCTCGGGGCGGTGCGGGGGCTGCCGGGAAGACACCTCGTTCGGATCATTGGAGCGACAAGCAGACCGGCCTCCCCCGGTGGGGGCCGAGGGGAGGCCGGGGGTCACCGAGGGTGCGAACCGGACCTCAGTGGTTGAGGCCCAGGTTGCCGAAGGCCGGGTTCAGCACGCCGACGACGTTCACGCTGTTGCCGACCACGTTGACCGGGACGTCCACCGGGGCCTGGACGAGGTTGCCCGAGACGACGCCCGGCGAGCCCTTGGCCTCGCCGAGGGCCGTGGCGCCGTCGGCGGCGGAGGCCATGCCGGCACCTGCGGCCATCAGCCCACCGGCCACCATCGTCACGGCCGCTGCCTTCTTCAGGTTCTTCACTTCTGAGCCCTCCTAGCGATCGCCGCGGCAGTCGCCGCGGCACGCACTGGAGAACGGCGGCGGGCCACGAAGGTTGCGCCATCCGGGGGACATTCCCACGACGGTATGAATCTCGGATCGGAAGTTAACCTTCCGCGTTGCCCGGCCGGAGCGCCCCGCGACGCTGCCGGTGGTGCGCCGGAGCGTGTTTCAGCGGGTCAGACCATGGCGTACGGCCCACAGCGCGGCCTGTGTGCGGTCCGCGAGGTCCAGCTTCATCAGGATGTTCGAGACGTGAGTCTTGACGGTCTTCTCCGACAGCACCAGGGCGCGGGCGATCTCGCGGTTGGAACGGCCGTCCGCTATCAGGCCGAGCACCTCGCGCTCCCGTTCGGTGAGCGCGCCGCCTCTGCCCTGACCCGAGTTGCCCTCCTCCTGGGAGAGGAGCGCGACGGCGACCTCGGGCTGGAGCAGGATGTGGCCGGCGTGGACCGAGCGGATGGCGCCGGCCAGGGCATCGGGATCCACGTCCTTGTAGACGTACCCGGCGGCGCCGGCGCGCAGGGCAGGGACCACGGTGCGCTGCTCGGTGAAGCTGGTGACGATCAGCACGCGCGCGGGGTTGTCCAGTTCACGGAGTCTGCGCAGGGCCTCGACCCCGTCCATGCCGGGCATCTTGACGTCCATCAGGACCACGTCGGGCTTGAGCTCCTCGGCGAGGGCGACCCCTTCGGCGCCCTCGGCGGCCTCGCCGACGACCTCGATGTCGTCCTGCACCTCGAGAAAGGTGCGCAGGCCCCGGCGGACGACCTGGTGGTCGTCGACGAGCAGCACCTTGATTGCGTCAGCCACCGGGAGCCTCCATCTCGATCGTGGTGCCCTCGCCGGGCGCCGAGCGCACGGTGAGTCTGCCGCCGACACCGCTCGCCCGGTCCCGCATCGAGACCAGACCGAGGTGACGGCCGGCCCGGCGGACCGTCGTCGGGTCGAAGCCGCCGCCGTCGTCGGTGACACGCAGAAACGTGTCGGGGCCGCGTCTGCCGAGGGTCACCTCGACGCGTTGCGCACCGGAGTGCCGCAGCGCGTTGTGCAGGGCCTCCTGCGCGACCCGCAGCAGGGCTTCCTCCTGGGCTGCGGGCAGCGCTCGGACGCCTTGACCGGTGAAGGTCACGCGCGCGGTGTGGGCGCGGTCCAGCACCTGGATGTGGGTGCGCAGGGTGGCCACGAGTCCGTCCTCGTCGAGGGCGGCGGGGCGCAGCTCCACGACGGCGGCACGCAGTTCGTCGGCGGCCTCTGCGGCGAGCGCGGCGACCTGCTGCAGTTCGTCCTTGGCGCGCGCGGGGTCGCGGTCGACGAGAGCGGCGGCGGCCTGAGCCGTCAGGCGCAGGGAGAACAGCTTCTGGCTGACCGCGTCGTGCAGTTCATGGGCCAGCCGGGAGCGTTCCTCGGCGATGGTCAGTTCGCGGCTGCGCTCGTACAGGCGGGCGTTGGTGAGGGCGATGGCGGCGTGCTGCGCGAGGATCGAGAGCAGCTCCTCGTCGTCCTCGGTGAAGCCGCAGCCGCCCTCGGGCCTGGCGCAGTTCTTGTTGGCCAGGAACAGGGCGGCGATGACCTCGTCGCCGTCGCGGACGGGCAGGCCCAGGAAGTCGGACATCTCGGGGTGCGCGGACGGCCAGCCCTCGAAGCGGGGGTCCTGGCGCACGTCGGCCAGCCGCTCGAAGCGGGCCTCCTGGAGCATCGACGCCAGGATGCCGTGCTGGCGCGGCAGCGGGCCGATGGCCTTCCACTGCTCCTCGCTGACGCCGTCGACGACGAACTGGGCGAAGCCGCCGTGGTCGTCGGGGACGCCGAGGGCGGCGTACTGCGCGTCCAGCAGTTCGCGGGCGGAGGCGACGATCGTCTTGAGGACGTCACGGACCTCGAGGTGCCTGCTCATGGCCAGCAGCGCGGTGCTGACCGCGGCGAGGCCGGACCGGGGGCCTTGACTCATGTCCTCACGGTACCGGCGGGGTGTGACAGCGCGGATCGGACCTGTGACGGCCGTGGACCGGGGCGGAAGTCCTAGGTCGGAGGTCCCCGGTACGGCGGCTCAGGGCGAGGGGCCGGGTGTGCGGGCGTAGGACGAAGGGCCCTCCCGGCTTGCGTCCCGCGTCCGAGGCGGCGGGCACGAGCCCGTTCCTAGGTTGGGATCACCGCCGGACGGCGGCGGATCGGACGAGGGGACGGTTGTCATGCCGGTAGCGATCATCACGGGAGCCTCGAAGGGGCTGGGGCGGGCGTTGGCCGGGGCGCTGGCCGCGCGGGGGTGGGATCTGGTGCTCGACGCCAGGACCCCGGAGCCGCTGAAGGAGACGGCGGCGGCCGTGGCCTCGCACGGGACGCGGGTCGAGGCCCGCCCGGGGGACGTCACGGATGCGGCGCACCGGGCCGAGCTGGTGGCGGCCGCGCGGGGGCTCGGGGGCTGCGACCTGGTGGTGAACAACGCGAGCGCGCTGGGCGCCGAGCCGCTGGTACGGCTGGCGGAACTGCCCCTGGACGGGCTGCGACGGGCGCTGGAGGTGAACGTCGTGGCGGCGCTGGGGCTCGTCCAGGAGGCGCTGCCGCTGCTGCGCGGGGCGCGGGCGGGCTCGGTGATCACCGTCAGCTCCGACGCGGCCGCCGAGGCGTACGGGACCTGGGGCGGCTACGGGGCGTCCAAGGCGGCCCTGGACCATCTCGCGGCGGTGCTCGGTGAGGAGGAGCCGGGGCTGAGGGTGTGGGCGGTGGATCCCGGGGACATGGCCACGGACCTGTACGCGGCCGCCGTACCGGACGACCACGGTCCCCGGCCGGATCCGGCCGGGGTGGCGCCGGCCTTCCTGCGGCTGCTGGACGCGCGTCCGGCGAGCGGGCGGTACACGGCTACGGCGCTGCTGGAGGAAGGGCGATGACGCCGGCCACGGGGGTGTTCGGGCACGCGCGCAGCCGGGGGCGGTGGAAGGTGCCCGCGGAGCTGTCGGCGCGGGTGCCGGCCGAGCAGCGCGAGCCGGGGCGGGACCGGGACGACGTACGGCTGCTGGTGTCGCGGGGGACGGAGGTGGCGCATCACGGGTTCCGGGAGCTGCCGGGGCTGTTGCGGGCCGGGGACCTGCTCGTGGTGAACACCTCGCCGACGCTGGCGGCGGCCGTGGACGGACGGGTCGGGCACGCGCGTGTGGTGGTGCACTTCTCCACGCGCGGTGACGACGGACGGTGGGCGGTCGAACTGCGTGATCCGGACGGCAGCGGCACCACACGCGCGCGTGCCGGAGGGCCCGTGGGGTCCGAGGTGCGGCTGGCCGGTGGTGTGCGGCTGGTGCCGGAGGAGCCGCTGAGTCCGGGGAGCGGGCGGCTGTGGTGGGCCCGGGTGTCTCCGGCCGGGGCGGTGCCGGGGCTGCTGCGGGCGTACGGGCGGCCCATCCGTTACTCCTACACCGAGCGGGACCAGCCGCTGTCCGTGTACCAGACGGTGTTCGCTCTGCCCTCGGCCGATGGTGCGGGCAGTGCGGAGATGCCGAGTGCGGCGCGGCCCTTCACTCCGGGGCTGGTGGCGGAGCTGGTCAGCCGGGGGGTGCAGTTCGCGCCGATCACGCTGCACACCGGGGTCGCCTCGGCGGAGGTGCACGAGCCGCCGTATCCGGAGCGGTTCGCGGTGCCCGAGGCGTCGGCCCGGCTGATCAATGCCGTGCGGGGTACCGGTGGCGGGCGGGCGAGCGGGCGGGTGATCGCGGTGGGGACCACCGCTGTACGGGCCGTGGAGTCGGCGGCCGGGGCCGGCGGCGTCGTACGCGCGTGTGCGGGCTGGACGGATCTCGTCGTCACTCCCGAGCGTGGAGTGCGGGCGGTGGACGGGCTGCTGACCGGGCTGCACGAGCCGGAGGCCTCGCATCTGCTGATGCTGGAGGCGGTGGCGGGAGGGGACGCGATCGACCGTGGGTACGGCGCGGCGCTGGAAGGGCGCTACCTGTGGCACGAGTTCGGGGACGTGCACCTCCTCCTGCCGCCCGACGAGTCCTGACACAGAGCATTGCTCGGGCAACTATCCGTGAGAACGGGGTGGCGACCGTGTGAGCCCGCACATAGGGCGCGGATCACGTACTACGGGCAATAGGAGTCAAAGGGGACGCGGTGAACGGGGCAGATGGTTCTATCTGTCCCGATTTGCCCTTCCCCGATCCACTATCGAGGATCGTACGTCACACCTTTGCCTGCCCTTTTTGCGGCCGCTAAGAATGGCTCACGTCGCTCAGCGCCGCGGGTTCACCTCCGGCGCTCGTGCCGAAAGCACCCGCTGTCCGACGTCGGACGAAGAGAGCGACCTCCGCGCTATTCGAAGAGGTCCTTCCGCATGCCCAAGAACACTCACAAGATCGCGATCGCCGGTGCAGCCACGCTCGGTGCCGCCGCCCTCGCCTTCTCCGTGGTGCCGGCCGACGCGCAGACGACCACTACGGACGCCGTCTCCTCGGCCCGGGTCGCCTACAGCTCCGCGCCGGTGCAGAACGTCAAGGCCGACGTGACCGACCAGCTGGCAGCGAAGAGCGTGAAGATCGACGCCATCGAGGCGAAGAAGAAGGCGGCCGCGGCCGCCGCGAAGTCCACCGCCGCGAAGTCCGCCGCCGCGCACAAGGCGGCCGCCGCGCACAAGGCCGCCGCCGCGCACAAGGCCGCCGCCAAGAAGGCCGCCGCCGCACACAAGGCCGCCGCCAAGAAGTCCGCCGCCGCGCACAAGGCGGCCGCCGCGCACAAGGCCGCCGCCGCGCACAAGGCCAAGGAGGCGGCGAGCCGCTCCGCCAAGCGCGCCGCGGTCAAGCAGGTCACCGTCAAGCGCTACGCCAACAACCTCGACGGCTGGATCAAGCATTCCCTGGCCATCATGAAGTCCAAGGGCATCCCGGGCTCCTACAGCGGCCTGCACCGCAACATCATCCGGGAGTCCTCGGGCAACCCGAAGGCGATCAACAACTGGGACATCAACGCCATCAACGGCATCCCCTCCAAGGGCCTGCTCCAGGTGATCCCGCCGACCTTCGCCGCGTACCACGTCGCCGGGACGTCCTGGAACATCTACGACCCGATCGCCAACATCACCGCCGCGGCGAACTACGCGGCCGACAAGTACGGCACGATCGACAACGTCGACAGCGCGTACTGAGCGATCCTGTACCGAGCGACCGCGTACCGAGCGACCGCGCGCCGAGCGCTCTCCGTACGCCGATGGGCGGCACCCCGTACCAGGGGTGCCGCCCATCGGCGTACGGCGAAGGGACTACTTGCGCATGACCTCGGGCTCGTGGCGGCGCAGGAAGCGGGCCACGAAGAAGCCGCAGATCACACCGAGGACGATCAGCGCGGCCATGTCCAGGCCCCAGACTCCGACACTGTGCTCCCACAGCGGGTCCGTCGCACCGCCGTCCTTGGGCGGGCTGATCTTGTTGAAGTCCAGCGTGGCGCCCGCGGCGGCGACCGCCCAGCGCGAGGGCATCAGATACGAGAACTCGTTGACGCCGACCGCGCCGTTCAGGGTGAACAGGCAGCCGGTGAAGACGACCTGGATGATCGCGAACATCACCAGCAGCGGCATGGTCTTCTCGGCCGTCTTCACCAGCGACGAGATGACCAGTCCGAACATCATCGACGTGAAGCCCAGCGCCATGATCGGGATGGAGAGCTCGAACATGGTGGCACTGCCGAGGACCAGGCCCTCCTTCGGGATCTCCCGGCTCGCGAAGCCGATGACGCCGACCATCAGGCCCTGGAGCAGGGTGACCACGCCGAGCACGAACACCTTGGACATCAGGTACGCGGAGCGGGACAGACCGGTGGCACGTTCCCGCTCGTAGATGACCCGTTCCTTGATCAGCTCGCGGACCGAGTTGGCCGCGCCCGCGAAGCAGGCGCCGACCGCGAGGATCAGCAGGACGGTGGTGGCCGTGCCGTTGGGGATGATCCGGCCGGTCTTCGGGTTGACCGGGTTGGGCAGCAGGCTGTTGCCGGAGTCGATGAGCAGGCTCACCGCGCCGAGGACGGCCGGCAGGATCACCGTCAGGGCCAGGAAGCCCTTGTCGGAGGCGATCACCGAGGCGTAGCGGCGCACCAGCGTGACGAACTGGGACATCCAGCCCTGCGGCTTCGGCGGCTTCATCGCCTGCATCGGCGGCATCTGTACGGACTGCGGCGCGATGGCGTCGATGTCCGCGGCGTACATCTGGTAGTGCTGCGAGCCCTTCCAGCGGCCCGCCCAGTCGTAGTCGCGGTAGTTCTCGAAGGCGGAGAAGACATCGGCCCAGGTGTCGTAGCCGAAGAAGTTCAGCGCCTCCTCGGGCGGGCCGAAGTAGGCGACGGCACCGCCCGGAGCCATCACCAGCAGCTTGTCGCAGATCGCGAGTTCGGCCACCGAGTGGGTGACGACCAGGACCGTGCGGCCGTCGTCGGCGAGGCCGCGCAGCAACTGCATCACATCGCGGTCCATGCCCGGGTCGAGGCCGGAGGTCGGCTCGTCCAGGAAGATCAACGACGGCTTGGTGAGCAGTTCCAGGGCCACCGAGACGCGCTTGCGCTGGCCACCGGAGAGGGAGGTGACCTTCTTCTCCTTGTGGATGTCCAGCTTCAGCTCGCGCAGCACCTCGTCTATGCGGGCGTCACGCTCGGCGGCCGTGGTGTCGGCCGGGAAGCGGAGCTTGGCCGCGTACTTCAGGGCCTTCTTGACGGTCAGTTCCTTGTGCAGGATGTCGTCCTGCGGAACCAGGCCGATGCGCTGACGCAGCTCAGCGAACTGCTTGTACAGGTTCCGGTTGTCGTAGAGGACGTCGCCCTGGTTGGCGGGCCGGTAGCCGGTGAGCGCCTTGAGCAGGGTCGACTTGCCGGAACCCGACGGTCCGATGACCGCGATCAGTGACTTCTCCGGGACGCCGAAGGAGACGTCCTTGAGGATCTGCTTGCCGCCGTCGACCGTGACGGTCAGGTGGCGGGCCGAGAAGGAGACCTCACCGGTGTCGACGAACTCCTCGAGCCGGTCCGCGACGATCCGGAACGTCGAGTGGCCGACGCCGACGACGTCGGTGGGCCCCAGCTGGACCGAGCCGCCCTTGGGGATCGGCTGGCCGTTGACGTAGGTGCCGTTGTGCGAGCCGAGGTCCCGGATCTCCATCCGGCCGTCGGGCGTCGAGTGGAACTCGGCGTGGTGACGCGAGACCTGGAGGTCGGAGACGACCAGCTCGTTCTCGAGGGCACGGCCGATGCGCATCACCCGGCCGAGGGAGAACTGGTGGAACGTGGTCGGGCTGCGGTCTCCGTAGACCGGCGGCGCCCCCGCGCCTCCGCCGGGCACCTTCTGCACATACGGCTCGCCCGGCCCCTGCTGCTGCGGGACGTGCGGCGCGCCCTGCTGCGGCGGCTGCCAGCCGGCCTGCGGCGACTGCGGTTGCGGGGCCTGCTGGGCCCAGCCCGGGTTCGCGGCCTGCGCGGCGTACGGCTGCTGCTGGGGCTGCGCGGCGGGCGCCTGCGCTCCCGAGACGTTCACCCGCGGTCCGTCGGTCGCGTTGCCCAGGTGCAGCGCCGTGCCGGGACCGATGTCCAGCTGGTGGATCCGCTGCCCCTGCGTGAACGTGCCGTTGGTGCTCCCGTGGTCCTCGACGACCCAACTGCGCCCGTTGAAGCTGACGGTGGCATGGCGCCAGGAGACCCTGGCGTCGTCGAAGACGATGTCCCCCTGCGGATCACGTCCGAGGGTGTATTGCCTGGACGGATCGAGCGTCCAGGTGCGTCCGTTCAATTCCAGTACGAGTTCCGGCACTCCAGCCCCACTGAGTTGTCCCCCGATGCAGCCCCATCAACGGGGAGTCTAGGGATGTCGAACATCGGGGGGAACTATTTCAGTAGCGGCCCCCTGACCGAAAGTCGGGCCTTGTGCGGAGCGGGTGCGAGCGTATCGGCCGTTCCCGTTGACGGGGTTGAAACCGGCCCGGAGAGTGGTAAAGCACGCGAGGGGGACGGAAGCGGCGATCTTCGCCGCCGCGCGCCGCGGATCGGGGGGTCTGCATGAGTGCCGGTACGGGTGTCGAAGGCAGTGGGAGCGTGGCGCGCGGCAGGGGCGTGCCGTGGACGGACGTGCTGCTGGCCGCGATCGCCGCGGTGAGCTGGGCGTTGATCGGGATGGCGGGTACGGCGGCGCTGGGGCTGCACCTGCTGGAGGCGGACTCCGCGGGCTCGTTGGGGCCGATGACCGCAGCGGTGGTGGCGCTGGGCGCCGGGGGTTCGGTGACTCCGTCGGGTGACGTGTCCGCTTTCGGGCTCACGGGCGCGGAGGCGAACACCGCCATCGAGATCACGCCACTGGGGGTGAGCCTGGTCGGCGCGCTGCTGCTGTCGTGGTTCTTCCTGCGGTCGCTGCGCGGGGCCGGAGCGGTGATCGCCCCCGCCGAACTCCTCGCGCGCGTGGGCGCGGTGGTGGCGCTGTACGTGGCGATGCTGGGCGGGCTGGCCTGGGCGGGGCACGACGTCATCACACTGGACGGGGGCGCGCTGGGACTGGACGACCTGCCCGGTGGGGGCGGCGGGGGCGGTGGCGGACTGGAGGTCCCGGGCCTGGGGGACATCGGCGGACTGCTGCCCGACCGGCTCGGCGACCTCGTCGACGCGAAGGCCGCGGTCGGTTTCACCGTCGACACGGCACCCACGCTGCTCGGTGGTCTCGGCTGGTCGCTCGGCATCCTGCTGATCGCCCTGCTGGCCTCGCGGCGCACTCCGCTGCCGCCCGGCTGGGAGGCGGTGCACCGCGTGGTGAGGCCCGCGGTGTCCGCCGTCGTGACCGTGCTGCTGGTGGCCGTGGCGGCCGGGTTCGCGGCGGCGGCGTACGCGGCGATCGGCGACGACCACCCGAGGCGGATCACGGGGGCGGCGCTGCTCGGCGCGCCGAACGGGGTCTGGCTGGGCATCCCGATCGGTCTGTTCGTCCCGTGGGACGGACGGGCGACGGGCGCGCTGACCGGCGTCCTCCCGGACCCCCTGGACGATCTGCTGAGCGCCGGAACCGAACAGTCGGTGACCCTGCACCGCCTCGCGGGGCTGGACGGACGGGTGTGGCTGCTGGGCGTGGCGGCGGCGCTGATGATGCTGCTCGCGGGGGTGCTGACGGCCGTGCGGACACCGGTGGCGCCGGTATTTCCGCCGGCCTCGGGAGCGGGCGCGGGATCGGGGTCGGTCGCCGGGGCGGGACCGGGCGGGCGCGGGGTCGGTGTGGCCGGGTTCGTGGGGCGCTGCGCCCTGCGGTTGGGGATGGCGACGGGACTGGCGTTGCCGCTGATCGCCTGGCTGACGAACGTGTCCGTGGACGCCTCGCTGTCCGTGCTGGGGTTCGACGCCTTCGGGGCCGGGATCGAGCTGCGCGGGCACCTCGGTGTGGCGCTGCTGCTGGGCGCCGTGTGGGGCGCGGGGGCAGGGGCCGTCGGTGCGCTGTCGGCCTGGGCCACGGGGGCCGCGGGACGGCGGACGGCACCGCCGGCACGGGGTGACGCGGGGGGCGGCGCGGCGGGCCCCGGCGGGGGCCGCGGGCCGTCGGGTCCCCCGGGCGGACGGGCGGGGCCGTACGGACCGGGGGCGCCCTCGTACCGTCCGCCGAACCCGGCGACCAACCCCTACCTGCGGGTGCCGGAGGAGTTGCGGGAGGGGCGGGACGTTCAGGACGCCCGGCCCGATCGGGCAGGTGGCGACGGGGCCGGGCCGTCGAGGCCGTACGAGAGCTCCCGGCGGAGCGAGCCGCCGTCGGGTGCCCCGCCGGCGGTCCGGCGGGGTGGCGGGCGGCTTCCCGCCGTGCCGCCGGGACCGGACGACGTCTACGGCGCCCCGACGGTGGTACGGCCGATGGGGCCGCCGCCCCGTTCACCGCGCCGGCCCGCCGCCCCGCGGCCCGGGCCGCGCGCCGGGGAACGACCGCCGCCCGGCCCGGAGGAGGGCCCACCGCCCCCGCCACCGCCTCCGCCCGCCCCTCCGAGGGGGCCCAAAGCGCCCGGGGGGTCCCGATGAGAGGCCCCCGCCGCTGAACCCGAGACCGGCCGTCCAGGTGCACGCCACCTCGCTGACTTCCACTGTTACCCGTCCGTCAGGCGGACCTCGGCGGCGGGCGGCACGGAGTGCCGGATACGGTGGGTACACCATGAGCGCTTCGCAGACTTCGTCCTCCGACGTCCCCACGCTCCTTGTCAAGATCTTCGGCAAGGACCGGCCTGGCATCACGGCCGGCCTCTTCGACACCCTCGCCGCCTTCTCCGTCGACGTGGTCGACATCGAGCAGGTCGTGACCCGAGGCCGGATGGTGCTGTGCGCCCTGGTCACCGAGCCGTCCTCCGGTCTGGAGGGCGAGCTGCGGTCGACGGTCCACAGCTGGGCCGAGTCGATGAAGATGCAGGCCGAGATCATCTCCGGTATCGGTGACAACCGGCCGCGAGGCCTCGGCAGGTCCCTGGTCACCGTGCTCGGGCATCCGCTCACCGCGGAGGCCACGGCGGCGGTCGCCGCGAAGATCACCAAGGCCGGCGGGAACATCGACCGCATCTTCCGGCTCGCCAAATACCCCGTGACCGCCGTGGAGTTCGCCGTTTCCGGGGTGGAGACCGAGCCGCTGCGCACCGCCCTGGTCACGGACGCTGCGGCGCTGGGGGTGGACGTCGCGGTGGTCGACGCCGGCCTGTACCGGCGGGCCCAGCGGCTCGTGGTCATGGACGTCGACTCCACGCTGATCCAGGACGAGGTGATCGAGCTCTTCGCCGCGCACGCCGGCTGCGAGGACGAGGTCGCCGAGGTGACGGCGGCCGCGATGCGCGGTGAGCTCGACTTCGAGCAGTCGCTGCACGCGCGTGTGGCGCTGCTGGCGGGGCTGGACGCCTCGGTCGTGGACAAGGTCCGCACCGAGGTGCGGCTTACGCCGGGGGCGCGCACGCTGATCCGGACGCTGAAGCGGCTCGGGTACCAGGTGGGGGTCGTCTCCGGCGGCTTCACCCAGGTCACCGACGACCTTCAGGAACGTCTCGGGCTGGACTTCGCCCAGGCCAACACGCTGGAGATCGTCGACGGCAGGCTGACCGGCCGGGTCACCGGCGAGATCGTGGACCGTGCGGGCAAGGCGCGGCTGCTGCGCCGGTTCGCCGCGGAGGCGGGCGTACCGCTCTCCCAGACCGTGGCGATCGGCGACGGCGCCAACGACCTCGACATGCTGAACGCGGCCGGACTCGGGGTCGCCTTCAACGCCAAGCCGGTCGTGCGCGAGGCGGCGCACACGGCGGTGAACGTGCCGTTCCTGGACACCGTCCTGTATCTGCTCGGGATCACCCGCGAAGAGGTCGAGGCCGCCGAGACGCACGACGAGCGGTAGCACCGGCGACGGCCGTACCGGACGCCCTGACACGGGGACGCCCGGGGACCGGGACACCCGCGCAGGCGGATGCCCTGTTGGACCGGGACGCCCGGGGACCGGGGCACCCTGGCAGGCGGATGCCTTGGGACCGGGACGCCCTCACGGGCGGATGGCCGGGCACCGGGACGCAGCCACGGGTCACCTGCGCCCACAGGCGCCGGGGCACACCGACATCATGGACAGGGCCCGGCGCCGTCGCGGTGCCGGGCCCTCTCGCGTGCCGGGTGGTTACTCCTCGGGCGCCCAGTAGTCGCGCAGCGTGGCCACGCCCGGTTCCAGGGACTTCCAGGAACCGTCGTGGGTGAGGACGGCGAAGGCCGCCGCCGGGAAGCCGCGGCGCTGCATCCGCTCGCCCGCGTCGCCCTCGGCCTGTCCGGACAGGATGTCGGCGAGGCCCTGGATGCCCGGGTTGTGGCCGATCAGGACGACGTCGCGCACGTCGTCGGGGGTTTCGTTGAGCAGGGCGATCAGCTCACCGGGCGAGGCCTCGTAGATCCGCTCCTCGTAGACGGTTTTCGGCCGCTGCGGGAACTCCTGCACGGCGAGCTTCCATGTCTCGCGCGTGCGGGTCGAGGTGGAGCAGAGGGCCAGGTCGATGGGGATGCCGGTGTCGGCCAGTCTGCGTCCGGCGACGGCGGCGTCCTTTCGGCCCCGCTCAGCGAGCGGACGCTCATGGTCGGTCACCTGTGGCCAGTCGGCTTTCGCATGGCGGAAGAGGACGATCCTGCGGGGTTCAGCGACGCTCATGAGTCCCAGCTTCGCATGAAACAGGCCATGGGGCGCAGGGAGTTGACATGCGGCCTCACCAGCGGTCCCGGGCTTCGCCCTAGCGTGTGACCAGCTGCTGCACCCGCTCGACGAGATGGGTGATCGCCGGGTCTCCGGTGGCCGCCTGGGCGTCGGCCGGGTTCAGGATCAGCACGAACAGCACGGTGAAGGCGAGCATCGGCAGGGCGAGGGCCCACCAGGGCAGCCGCGAGTCGACGCCGCCCTGGACGGCCGGGTGGGGCCGGGTGTGCGTAGGGGCCGACATGGGTGCCTCCGCTGACTTCGAGTGGTCCGTGGACCTCGGCAGGTGAGCCGCGCGCCGCGGTCACCCCTCGAAGTTACGTAATCGGCGGCCCCCAACCCATCCGGAGAGCCACCCACTTGACCCTGACCCTGGCCCCCTAGGGGAGGGGGTGCCAGCCCTACCCCCGGCCCTGAGCCGAGGGGCTCGGCAGGGTCGTCACGGCCGGCCCGTCAGGGAGAGGCGATGGTCGCGATCACGGCGATGACGACGAAGATGGCGAGGAACGAGCCGAAGACGAGCAGCATCTTCTTCTGGCCGTTGCGCGGGTTCGGATCGAGCACTGGCATACGGCAAGTCTCCCACCCCGCCCTCGCGGCGGTCCTCCCGGGGTCAGCGGGCGGCTTCCTCCTCGACCGTGCGGTCACGGCCCGCCAGGACGCCCACGACCGTCTGCGGGACCATCAGGGCCGCCATGAGCGCGAGGGGCAGTCCCCAGCCGCCGCTGTGCTGGTAGAGCACCCCGACCAGCAGCGGCCCGGGGATGGAGATCAGGTAGCCGGTGCTCTGTGCGAACGCCGACAGCTGCGCCACTCCCGGGCCGGTCCTGGCGCGCATCCCGACCATCGTGAGAGCCAGCGGGAAGGCGCAGTTGGCGATGCCGAGCAGCAGGGCCCAGGCCCAGGCGCCGCCGGACGGCGCGAGGTACAGGCCGGCGTATCCGACGAGGCCGCAGCCGCCCAGCGCAACCACGATCGGGCCCTGGTGCGGCAGCCTCGCGGCGACGCGCGGGATGACGAAGGCCAGCGGCACCCCCATGGCCATCGTCAGTGCGAGGAGCAGCCCGGCCGTGCTCGCGGGTACCCCGGCGTCCCGGAAGATCTGCGGCATCCAGCCCATGGTGATGTACGCGGCGGTGGCCTGGAGGCCGAAGAAGACGGCGAGCGCCCAGGCGGTCCGGCTGCGGGTGACGCGCAGCGGGGCCGCCGACGGCTGCGGCATGCGCGCGTGGGGTTGCGGTGCAGCGGCGTGGGACTGCGGGGCGGACGCGTCGGGCTGCGGCACGCGCGCGTGGGACCCGGGGGGCTGCGGGACAACCGGGTCCGCCTGCGGAACCCGCGCGTGGGGCTGCCGGCCCGGGCCGTGGGCCGGCGGGGAGGGCTCGGGGCCCTGCGGGGCGGGCTCGGCACGCTGCGGGTCCTGCTTGCGTTGCTCCCCCGCAGTCCCTTGCTCCCGTGCCGTCCGTCGCTCCCCCGCCGGGCCCGCGCCGCCGTCGGCTGCGGTCCCCGTCCCACGATTGCGGGCGAGCGGCACCCAGGGCAGGACGGCCGCGGCCGCCAAGGCCGCCCACAGAGCGAGCCCGGTCCGCCAACTGCCGCCCAGCGCCTCGGTCATGGGCACGGTGATCGCCGCGGCGGTGGAGGTGCCGAGGGCGAGGGCCATCGAGTACAGGCCGGTCATGGAGCCGACCCGGTCGGGGAAGTGGCGCTTGACGATGACCGGCATCAGGACGTTGCTGACGGCGATGCCCATGAGGGCGAGGGCACTGGCGGCGAGGAACCCGGCCGTGCCGCCCGCGTACGGGCGCAGCAGCAGTCCCGCCGCGATGGCGGCCATGCCGGCGCACACCACCGCGCCCGGCCCGAAGCGGCGGGCCAGCCGGGGCGCCGTGACGCCGAAGACGGCGAAGCAGAGCGGGGGCACGGACGTGAGGAGCCCGGCCACGCTGCCGCTCATGCCGAGCCCGTCACGGACCTCTTCGAGGAGGGCGCCGAGGCTCGTGATGCCGGGCCGGAGGTTGAGGGCGGCCAGCACGATGCCGACGACGAGCAGCCGTGCGCCCCGGCGCCCCGCGCGCGTGGCCGTTCGGGGCGGCTCACCCTCTTGCGGAGGGCGCGGGGGCGGGGATGTCTTCGTCCGGGTCTGCTCGCTCGCCATGCCACCCATCATAGAATCATGGGATGATTGGTTGTCCATCCCCTGGTCCCCCTCGACCGCCCCGCCCGTGCGAAGGTGTGCCATGCCACTGAGCCATCCCCGCCGTTCGGCACTGTCCGAGCAGGTCATCGCCGCGCTGCGCAACCAGATCACCTCGGGCGAATGGCCGGTCGGCGCGCGTATCCCCACGGAGCCCGAGCTGGTCGAACAGCTGGGAGTCGCCCGGAACACGGTCCGCGAGGCCGTCCGCGCGCTCGCGCACAACGGGCTGCTGGACATCAGGCAGGGCTCGGGCACGTATGTCGTGGCGACCAGCGAGCTGGCGGGCGTCATGCACCGCCGCTTCGCCGACGCCGATCCGGGGCACATCGCCGAGCTGCGCTCCACGCTGGAGTCGAGCGCGGCGAAGCTCGCTGCCGGACGCCGCACGGAGAAGGACCTCAAGCAGCTGGACGCGCTCCTCCTGCGGCGCGAGGAGGCATGGGAGTCGGGTGACGCCGAGACGTTCGTGACGGCGGACGCGACCTTCCACCTGGCGGTGGTGGCGGCCTCCCACAACGACGTCATGACGGCGATGTACGCGGACCTCGGCGAGGTGCTGCGGGACTGGCTGCGCGAGGACGTCGGCGACGAGCTCACGCCGGAGACGTACATGGACCACACGCGGCTGGTGGACGCGATCCGCGCGGGCGACGCGGAGGCCGCCGCCGTCGAGGCGGCCGGCTATCCGCTGGTGTGCCGCCCCGGGCGGTTCACCCCTTCCGGTGACTGATCCACGCCGAGCGGACCTCCTTCCAGCAGCGGCCGGTGAGCCGGACCGTCCGGGCGGGGCCCACGTCGGCAGGGGTGCCGTCGGTGTCGAGGTCCCACCAGCGGTCGCACTCGATGTGCAGACGGACGCGGTCGGTGTCGGCGTAGGGGTTGTGGCAGTAGGCGACGACACGGGAGCCGCGGACCTCGGTGCGGCACTCCGCGCCGAAGGGTTCCTCGGCCGGCGCGGCGATGGCTGGCCGGGCCGCCACGCGTGCGTGCGGCATCGCGTCGTACGGCAGCGACAGGACGAGACAGACGGCGACGGTCACTGGGGCCAGGCTGCGAGACAGGCGCACAAGGGGACCTCCTCGGCCGTGCTGGGGAGGAAAGCGCGGTAAGGAACCCGCACTTCAGACTGCCTCCCCGCGGCACTCCCCCGCCCGGCCGGGTGAGCCGAACGGGTGACGCCCCGCTCCCCGCGCGCGGGCGGGAGAACGGGGCGTCGACGACGTGCCGGGGTTCAGGCTCCGATGGCGTGCAGGCCACCGTCCACGTGCACGATCTCGCCGGTGGTCTTCGGGAACCAGTCGCTCAGCAGCGCGACGACACCGCGACCGGCGGGCTCGGGGTCCTTGAGGTCCCACTCCAGCGGGGAACGCTCGTCCCAGACCGCGGCCAGCTCGGCGAAGCCCGGGATGGACTTGGCGGCCATCGAGCCGATCGGACCCGCCGCGACCAGGTTGCAGCGGATGTTCTGCTTGCCCAGGTCACGGGCCATGTAGCGGCTGGTGGCCTCCAGGGCGGCCTTGGCGGGGCCCATCCAGTCGTACTGCGGCCAGGCGAACGAGGCGTCGAAGGTGAGGCCGACGACCGAGCCGCCGTTCTGCATCAGCGGCAGGCACGCCATGGTCAGCGACTTCAGGGAGAACGCCGAGACGTGCATGGCCGTGGCGACCGACTCGAAAGGCGTGTTGAGGAAGTTGCCGCCGAGGGCGTCCTGCGGCGCGAAGCCGATGGAGTGCACGACGCCGTCGAGGCCGCCGAGCTCCTCGCCGACGATGTCGGCCAGCCGGCCGAGGTGCTCGTCGTTCGTCACGTCGAGCTCGATGACCTTGGTGGGCTTCGGCAGCTTCCTGGCGATGCGCTCGGTCAGCGTGGGCCGCGGGAACGCGGTCAGGATGATCTCGGCACCCTGCTCCTGGGCCAGCTTGGCGGTGTGGAAGGCGATGGAGGACTCCATCAGCACACCGGTGATCAGGACGCGCTTGCCCTCGAGGATTCCGCTCATGGTGATCAGTGACCCATTCCCAGTCCGCCGTCAACAGGGATGACGGCTCCAGTGATGTACGAGGCGTCGTCCGAGGCGAGGAACCGCACCGTCGCGGCGATCTCCTCCGGCTGCGCGTACCGTCCGAGCGGGACCTGCGAGACGATGCCCGCGCGCTGCTCGTCGGTGAGCACCTTGGTCATGTCGGTGTCGACGAAGCCGGGCGCGACGACGTTGAAGGTGATGTTGCGCGACCCCAGCTCACGGGCGAGGGAACGCGCGAAGCCGACCAGCGCGGCCTTGGAGGCGGCGTAGTTCGACTGCCCGGCGGAGCCGAGCAGTCCCACGACCGACGAGATCAGGACGACACGGCCCTTCTTGGCCCGCAGCATGGCGCGGTTGGCGCGCTTGACCACACGGAAGGTGCCGGTGAGGTTGGTGTCGACGACCGAGGTGAAGTCCTCCTCGGACATGCGCATCAGGAGCTGGTCCTTGGTGACGCCGGCGTTGGCGATCAGGACCTCCACGGGGCCGTGCTGTGCCTCGATCTCCTTGTAGGCCTGCTCCACCTGCTCGGTGTCGGTGATGTCGCACTTGACCGCCAGGCAGCCCAGCTCCGTCAGGGCGGCCGGTGGCTCGCCCGAGCGGTACGTGATCGCGACCTTGTCGCCGGCGTCGGCGAACGCGCGGGCGATGGCGAGGCCGATGCCCCGGTTTCCTCCGGTGACGAGAACCGAGCGGCTCAACGGATCACCCTTTCGATAGGGATCTGACGCACCCGCCCGAACACTGGATGGCAGGTGACTTCCCTCGAAACCTATCGGTCCGCTTCGGGCGACGGACATTCGGGCACCGACAGTGGCTCACCGGACTGGCTGTGGGGTCCCTACAGAAAGTTTGCGCAAGCGCGGCGGAAAGGTGTGGTCCGGGGGCCGCCGGGCGCGACATGATCGAGGCCTTCACACGTGACGACACCAGGGAGAGACGTAGGTGCCCCATAGCATCGATGAGAGTTTCACGGCCCTACCCCTACGCGCCCTCGCCGACGCCGCTCTCGCACGCGCGCGTGCGCTCGGGGCGGAGCACGCGGACTTCCGGTTCGAGCGGGTGCGCAGCGCGTCCTGGCGGCTGCGGGACGCCAAGCCCGCCGGATCGTCCGACACGACCGACCTCGGGTACGCGGTGCGAGTCGTGCACGGCGGTACATGGGGGTTCGCGTCGGGCGTGGATCTGACGATGGACGCGGCGGCGCGGGTCGCCTCGCAGGCCGTGGCGATGGCCAAGCTCTCCGCGCAGGTGATCAGGGCCGCCGGCTCCGACGAGCGGGTGGAGCTGGCGCACGAGCCGGTGCACGCCGAGAAGACGTGGATCTCGTCCTACGAGATCGACCCGTTCACCGTCCCGGACGAGGACAAGGCGGCGCTGCTCGCGGACTGGAGCGCGCGGCTGCTGGCGGCGAACGGGATCAACCACGTCGACGCCTCGCTGCTCACCGTCCACGAGAACAAGTTCTACGCGGACACGGCCGGGACGGTGACCACCCAGCAGCGGGTCCGGCTGCACCCGGCACTGAACGCGGTGTCGGTCGACGAGTCGAGCGGCGAGTTCGACTCGATGCGCACGATCGCGCCGCCCGTGGGACGCGGCTGGGAGTACCTCACGGGGACCGGATGGGACTGGGACGAGGAGCTCGACCGGATCCCGGAGCTGCTCGCCGAGAAGATGCGGGCGCCGAGCGTCGAGCCGGGACTGTACGACCTGGTCGTCGACCCGTCCAACCTGTGGCTGACCATCCACGAGTCCATCGGGCACGCCACCGAGCTGGACCGGGCCCTCGGCTACGAGGCCGCCTACGCCGGCACCTCGTTCGCCACCTTCGACCAGCTCGGCAAGCTGCGCTACGGCTCGGACCTGATGAACGTCACGGGTGACCGCACCGCCGAGCACGGGCTGGCGACCGTCGGCTACGACGACGAGGGCGTGGAGGGCCAGTCCTGGGACCTCGTGAAGGACGGCACGCTCGTCGGCTACCAGCTGGACCGGCGGATCGCGAAGCTGACCGGGTTCGAGCGGTCCAACGGCTGCGCCTTCGCCGACTCCCCCGGCCACGTGCCGGTGCAGCGCATGGCCAACGTGTCACTGCGGCCGGATCCGGCCGGTATGTCGACCGAGGGTCTCATCGGCAGCGTCGACCGCGGCATCTACGTCGTCGGCGACCGCTCCTGGTCCATCGACATGCAGCGCTACAACTTCCAGTTCACCGGCCAGCGGTTCTTCAGGATCGAGAACGGGAGGATCACCGGCCAGCTGCGGGACGTCGCCTACCAGGCGACGACCACCGACTTCTGGGGCTCGATGGCGGCGGTCGGCGGCCCGCAGACCTATGTCCTCGGCGGCGCCTTCAACTGCGGCAAGGCCCAGCCGGGCCAGGTGGCGGCGGTGTCGCACGGCTGCCCTTCCGCCCTCTTCAAGGGAGTCAACATCCTCAACACCACGCAGGAGGCCGGTCGATGAGCGCGGGGAACAAGGCGCAGAAGCCGCACGAGATCGTCGAGCGCGCCCTCGAGCTGTCGCGGGCGGACGGCTGTGTCGTCATCGCCGACGAGCAGTCCACGGCGAACCTGCGCTGGGCCGGCAACGCGCTCACCACCAACGGCGTCACGCGCGGGCGCACGCTGACCGTGATCGCCACGGTCGACGGCAAGGAGGGCACCGCCTCCGGTGTCGTCTCGCGGGCCGCCGTCACCGCGGACGAGCTGGAGTCCCTCGTCAGGGCCGCCGAGGCCGCCGCGCGGGGCGCGGGTCCGGCCGAGGACGCTCAGCCGCTGGTCAGTGGTGTGGACCGGTCGCCCGAATTCACCGAGGCGCCCGCGGAGACCTCGTCGGCGGTGTTCGCGGACTTCGCGCCCGCGCTGGGCGAGGCGTTCGCACGCGCGCGTGGGGGCGGCCGCGAGCTGTACGGGTTCGCCAACCATGAGCTCGTGTCGACGTACCTGGGTACGTCGACCGGGCTGCGGCTGCGGCACGACCAGCCGAACGGGACGCTGGAGCTGAACGCCAAGTCCCCGGACCGGACGCGTTCGGCGTGGGCGGGGCGCTCGACCCGGGACTTCAAGGACGTCGACCCGGCGGCGCTCGACGCCGAGCTGGCCGTACGGCTGGGCTGGGCGGAGCGGCGGATCGAGCTGCCCGCCGGGCGCTACGAGACACTGCTTCCGCCGACCGCGGTGGCCGACCTGATGATCTACCAGATGTGGTCGGCGTCCGGCCGGGACGCGACCGAGGGCCGGACGGTGTTCTCCAAGCCCGGCGGCGGCACCCGGCTCGGGGAGAAGCTGTCCGACCTGCCGCTGACGCTGCGCAGCGACCCGAACGAGCCTGGGCTGGAGTCCCCGCCGTTCGTCATCGCGCACTCCTCGGGCGGCGACCAGTCGGTCTTCGACAACGGTCTGCCCGTGCGGCCCACCGAGTGGATCGCGGCCGGTGAGCTGAAGCACCTCACGACCACCCGGCACAGTGCGGCCCTGACCGGTCTTCCGGCGTCGCCCGGGGCCGACAACCTGATCCTGGACGGCGGCGAGGACCGTTCCCTGGAGGAGATGGTCGCCGGCACCGGACGCGGGCTGCTGCTGACGTGCCTGTGGTACATCCGCGAGGTCGACCCGGCGACGCTGCTCCTCACCGGTCTCACCCGCGACGGTGTCTACCTGGTCGAGGACGGCGAGGTCGTCGGCGAGGTGAACAACTTCCGGTTCAACGAGTCACCGGTCGGCCTGCTGGGGCGGGCGACGGAGGCGGGGCGCACCGAAAAGACGCTGCCCCGGGAGTGGAGCGACTGGTTCACTAGGGCTGCGATGCCCGCGCTGAGGGTGCCGGACTTCAATATGAGCTCTGTCAGTCAGGGCGTATAACCTCGTAGCCGGTGGTCGCTCGACCGCCCGAAGACGGTCAGCGGACCGCCTGAAGATCATCAAGGAGATACGAGAACCGTGACGGACATCGTCGACGAACTGAAGTGGCGCGGGCTGATCGCCCTCTCCACTGACGAGGACGCATTGCGCAAGGCGTTCGCGGACGGTCCCGTCACGTTCTACTGCGGCTTCGACCCGACCGCACCCAGCCTGCACCTCGGCAACCTCGTGCAGATCCTGACGATGCGCCGGATCCAGCAGGCGGGCAACCGTCCGCTGGGCCTGGTCGGGGGTGCCACCGGTCTGATCGGCGACCCGAAGCCCACGGCGGAGCGGACGCTGAACGCGCCCGAGGTCGTCGCCCAGTGGGTCGAGCGGCTGCGCGCGCAGATCGCGCCGCTGCTCGACTTCGAGGGCCCGCACGCGGCGGTCATGGTCAACAACCTCGACTGGACGCAGGGGCTGTCGGCCATCGAGTTCCTGCGGGACGTCGGCAAGTACTTCCGCGTCAACAAGATGATCGCCAAGGAGGCCGTCTCCCGGCGGCTCAACTCCGAGGCGGGCATCGGCTACACCGAGTTCAGCTACCAGATCCTCCAGGGCATGGACTTCCTGGAGCTGTTCCGGCGGTACGGCTGCACGCTCCAGACCGGTGGCAGCGACCAGTGGGGCAACCTGACCTCGGGCACCGACCTGATCCACCGGGCGGAGCCCGACGCCGTGGTGCACGCGCTGGCCACCCCGCTGATCACCAAGGCCGACGGCACCAAGTTCGGCAAGACGGAGTCCGGCACGGTCTGGCTCGACCCCGAGATGACCACGCCGTACGCGTTCTACCAGTTCTGGCTGAACGCGGACGACCGGGACGTCTCGAAGTTCCTGCGCATCTTCAGCTTCAGGTCCCATGCGGAGATCGAGGAGCTGGAGCGGCAGACCGAGGAGCGTCCGCAGGCGAGGGCCGCCCAGCGCGCACTGGCCGAGGAGCTGACCACGCTGGTGCACGGCGCCGGTCAGACGGCCGCCGTGGTCGCCGCGTCCAAGGCCCTCTTCGGCCAGGGCGAGCTCGGCGACCTCGACGACCGGACGCTGGCCGCGGCCCTCTCCGAGGTGCCGCACATCCGGGTCGCCGAGCTCGGTCCGGTCGTGGACCTGCTGACCGAGGCCGGCCTGGCGCCCAGCAAGTCGGCCGCACGGCGGACCGTGAAGGAGGGCGGGGCCTACGTGAACAACGTCAAGGTCACCGCGGAGGACGCCGTCCCGGCGAAGGAGGAGCTCATTCACGGGCGGTGGCTGGTACTGCGGCGAGGGAAGAAGAACCTGGCCGCCGTCGAGGTCACCGACGTCTGAGCGGCGCGCTCACGCCCTGCGGTGGTGCGGAGAGCGTGCGCCGTGAGGGGTGCGCGTAGGGAGGGGTGCGCGTAGGGAGTGGTGCGGGATTGCCGTCGGCCGTGGCTTCGTCCGTGGCTTGTCGCGCAGTTCCCCGCGCCCCTCTCGGGCGCCCGGCTCAGGCGTGGTACTTCCTCTTGCCCAGCGTCGCCATGTAGAGCATGTCGCCCAGGGCGACAAGGATGATCGCGGCGATCAGCTGGAAGGCGTGGCGGCTCCAGTCGATCCCGGATGTGGACTCGACCCCTGCCGCGCGGGCGATCGAGTTGCCCACGATCGCGCCCAGCATGCCGAGAATGGTGGTCAGCCAGAGCGGGCTGTGCTGCTTGCCCGGGATGATCGCCTTCGCGATCAGACCCAGCACGAATCCCACGATGATCGCCCACAACCAGCCCATGGCCGCCTCCTCGTACACCTCTACGTGAGCATTGCCCCTCAGTCTCGGTCCGCTCGCCGTACGGCGCATGTCGGGTACGGCCGTACGCGGGACGGCGCAGAGCGTTCGCCCTGACGGGAGGCGACCCGGTCTCGAAGGCGGCGCAGTCGCGGCGTACCGTGGACGGTGTCCGGGCGCGGCTCCCCGATCGGGTGCGGGCCGGACCGGGGCCGAGCGAGGTCGATGCGGGCGGACGGTGGAATGCGATGCGGAAGCAGGGCGGCGGCGGGAACGTTCAGGTGTTCCGGATCACCGGTGCGCGTCAAGGGCTCCAGGACGATGTACGGGGCCGGCAACGGCGGTACATCATCTCGATGTCGATCCGTACGGTGTCCGTGATCCTCGCGGCGACACTGTGGAACGTGGAACGGCACGTGGCGATCGTGGCATTGGTCCTGGGGGTGGTACTCCCCTATGTCTCGGTGGTGATCGCCAACGCGGGGCGGGAGAACGTGCCCTCGCTCCCCTCCACGTTCCTGAGCGTGCCGGTGCGCACCATGATCGCTCCGCCTCGCGCACAGGACGAGGAGCCGGACCCCGGCCCGCGAGCTCCGCAAGAGGAGGGCTTCACGGAACCCTTCCGGAGGGAACCGGCGCCCGATCCGGCCGAACGGAAACCATGAGCCGGCCCTGAGCGGACTGTGCGCCAAGCTCAGGAAAAGCTCAGATCAATCATGTTGTTCCAGTGCCGTCCGAGTGGCGGGCCGTGACATACTTCGTACGCGCTCCGCATCCCCCGTCGGAGCGACGGACCGACGCCGGGCAGCTCCCCCCGTGGCTGCTCGGCGTCGCCTTTGTGTGCGTGTGGTGAGACGACTGCGTGAGTGACGAGACCCCCATCTGTTCCGCCAAGGGCTGCCGTGCCGACGCGGTCTGGGTACTGGCGTGGAACAACCCGAAGATCCATACACCGGAGCGGCGCAAGACGTGGCTCGCGTGCGAGGAGCACCGCGAGCATCTCTCGCAGTTCCTCGGCGTGCGAGGCTTCCTCAAGGACGTCGTGCTGCTGACCGAGTGGGAGTCACCGGAGGCATCCTGACCGGCCGGTCGCCGACACCGGTCCGCCCGCCCGTAAGGCAGGCGGACAGGCAGGCTCGTCCTAACCGCCGATGGCCGACATCGGGCGGTCCGGCTGGACGAACGACGGGTCGTCCAGACCGGCGCCCGCCTTCTTGCCCCAGGTCGCCAGGCGCCAGATGCGGGCTATCTCCTCGTCCGGTGCGCCGGAGCGCAGGGCCGCGCGCAGATCCGTCTCCTCGCGGGCGAAGAGGCAGGTGCGGACCTGGCCGTCGGCCGTGAGGCGGGTGCGGTCGCAGGCGGCGCAGAACGGGCGGGTGACGGAGGCGATGACGCCCACGCGGTGCGGGCCGCCGTCCACCAGCCAGCGCTCGGCCGGGGCCGAGCCGCGTTCCCCCTCGCCTTCCGCGGTGAGGTCGAAACGGGTGCGCAGGGAGGCCAGGATGTCCCCGGCCGTGACCATGCCCTCGCGCTTCCAGCCGTGCTGGGCGTCCAGGGGCATCTGTTCGATGAAGCGCAGCTCGTAGTCGTTCTCGACCGCCCAGGCGAGGAGATCCGGGGCTTCGTCCTCGTTCAGGCCCGGCATCAGGACCGAGTTGACCTTCACGGGGGTCAGGCCGGCCTCGCGGGCGGCTTCGAGGCCTTCGAGGACGTCCTTGTGCCGGTCCCGGCGGGTGAGCGTCTTGAAGACGTCCGGACGGAGGGTGTCGAGGGAGACGTTGACCCGGTCCAGACCCGCGGCCTTCAGGGCCGCGGCGGTGCGGCGCAGGCCGATGCCGTTCGTCGTCAGGGACATCTGGGGGCGGGGAGCGAGGGCCGCCACCCGCTCGACGATGCCGACCAGGCCCGGGCGCAGCAGGGGTTCGCCGCCCGTGAAGCGGACCTCCTCGACACCGAGCGTGGAGACCGCCACGCCGATCAGGCGGACGATCTCGTCGTCCGTGAGGAGGTCGGGCTTGGCGAGCCACTGCAAACCCTCCTCGGGCATGCAGTAGGTGCAGCGCAGGTTGCACCGGTCGGTCAGCGAGACCCTCAGGTCGGTGGCCACTCGGCCGTAGGTGTCGATGAGCACGTGGGCCCCCTCCCTCGTAGCGATCGGGTGTTCTTCTCCGTCCCTTGCGAGCCTACGTGACACCGGTGACAACGACAGGGCCCGATCCCACCGGATCCCGTGCGGCAGGACGCGGCCGCGTCGTAGGGATCTACGACACGGCCGCGTGAAGGGAGCGTGGCCGGAGGCTGCTCAGTGTGCTCCGGTGCCGGTGAGGGAGCGGACCTCCAGTTCGGCGTACTTGGCCTTGTCGGGCTCCTCCTTCGACAGCAGGGTCCCCACGACGCCCAGCAGGAAGCCGACCGGGATCGAGATGATGCCGGGGTTCTCCAGCGGGAACCAGTGGAAGTCGACGTCCGGGAACATCGAGCTGGGCTTGCCCGAGACGACCGGCGAGAACAGCACCAGGCCGACCGCGGTGACCAGGCCGCCGTAGATCGACCACAGGGCTCCGGAGGTGGTGAACCGCTTCCAGAAGAGGCTGTAGAGGATGGTCGGGAGGTTGGCGGAGGCGGCGACCGCGAAGGCCAGGGCGACCAGGCCGGCGACGTTCAGGTCGCGGGCGAGCGCGCCCAGGAGGATGGAGACGGCGCCGATGCCGACGGTGGCGTAGCGGGCCGCGTTGATCTCCTGCTTCTCGGTGGCGGTCCCCCTCTTGATGACGTTGGCGTAGATGTCGTGGGCGAAGGATGAGGAGGAGGCGAGGGTGAGACCCGCGACCACCGCGAGGATGGTGGCGAAGGCGACCGCCGAGATGGTGGCCAGCAGGATCGCGCCCCAACTGGAGTCGACGCCGCCGAGATGGAGGGCCAGCAGGGGCGCCGCGGTGTTGCCGGCCTTGTTGGAGGCGGTGATCTCGTCCGGCTTGATCAGCGCGGCGGCGCCGAAGCCGAGGGCGAGGGTCATCAGGTAGAAGGCGCCGATCAGGCCGATGGCCCACAGGACCGACTTCCGGGCGGCCTTGGCGGTGGGCACGGTGTAGAACCGGATCAGGATGTGCGGCAGGCCCGCGGTGCCCAGGACCAGGGCGATGCCGAGGGAGATGAAGTCCAGCTTGGTGGTGCCGGTGGCGCCGTACTTCAGACCGGGCTCCAGGAAGGCCGCGCCCTTGCCGCTGTTGTCGGCGGCCGAGCCCAGCAGGTCGGAGATGTTGAAGTCGAACTTCAGCAGGACCAGGAAGGTGAGCAGGAGGGCGCCGGCGATCAGCAGGACCGCCTTGACCATCTGGACCCAGGTGGTGCCCTTCATACCGCCGATCGTCACGTAGACGATCATCAGCACGCCGACCAGCGCCACGATGCCGATCTTGCCGCTGTCGCTGGTGATGCCCAGCAGGAGCGAGACGAGGACGCCGGCGCCGGCCATCTGGGCCAGCAGGTAGAAGATCGAGACGACGATGGTGGAGGTGCCGGCCGCCGTGCGGACGGGCCGCTGGCGCATGCGGTACGCCAGGACGTCGCCCATCGTGTAGCGGCCGGAGTTGCGCAGCGGCTCGGCCACCAGGAGCAGGGCGACCAGCCAGGCGACGAGGAAGCCGATCGAGTAGAGGAAGCCGTCGTAGCCGAAGAGGGCGATGGCGCCCGCGATGCCGAGGAAGGACGCGGCGGACATGTAGTCGCCGGAGACGGCGAGGCCGTTCTGGAAGCCGGTGAACTGGCGGCCGCCGGCGTAGAAGTCGGCCGCGTCCTTGGTCTGGCGGCCTGCCCAGACGGTGATGACGAGGGTCGCGGCGACGAACACCGAGAACAGGATGATGATCAGCGTGCGGTGCTCGCTCGCCTCACCCGCGGCGATCAGGGTCTGCTGTGCGGGGCTCATGCTCCGCCCTCCATCCGGGACTTGATCGCCTCGGCCTTGGGGTCGAACCGCGCGGCGGCGGTCCTCGCGTACCACCAGGCGATGAGGAACGTGGTGAGGAACTGGCCGAGGCCGAGGGTCATGGCCACGTTGAAGTTGCCGAACAGCTTGGTGCCCATGAAGTCGCCCGCGTAGTTGGACAGCAGGACGTACAGCAGGTACCAGACGATGAAGGCGGCGGTCAGCGGGAAGGCGAAGTTTCGGTAGGAGCTGCGCAGTTCACCGAACTCCGCGCTCTCCTGCACCGCGACGAACTCCTCGGTGGCAGGGAGTTGGGCTGGGGATTTCGAGGGGGGCGGTGTCTCGGTGGCCACGAAGTCTCCTCGTTGCGGACGCGGGTCGGACGGCGAAGGAGGCGAGTGTCCTCTCGCTCCCTGCCCAAGGTCACGGCGCCGCACGAGGGCGGGTTCAACGCGTCGGACGGGTTTGTCGAAGTGACCTCCGGCAGGTCATGACCAACGATCAGGGGCAGCGTCAGGTCATGGGCCGGCAAACTCGCCGCCTGGAAGTCATTGCTGGCCGGTGAGTCAGGGAGATAGCTTCGGGGCCAGCACCACCCGTCATGTACCTGCCCAGCAGCACCTGTGCTCGGGTCAGGTCCCCTTTCCGGATGATGTGGAGACCCCATGGCTCATCTGCCTTCCAGACGCCGCCTCGCACTCGCGGTGCCCGTCGTGCTGTCGCTGACCGCTTCCCTCGGCTTCCTGCCGACGGGGGCCTCCGCGGCCCCCGTGACGACCTCCGCCACCCAGGCGGCCGATGCCGGAACCCTGGCGTACGTCGTCAACGTGAAGGCCAACCACAGCACGATCCGGAAGGTGACGCAGGCGATCACCGAGGCCGGCGGCACGGTCGTCGCGACCTACGACAAGATCGGCGTGCTCGTCGTCCACTCGGCGAATCCCGACTTCGGCCCGCAGATACGCGCGGTGCGCGGCGTGCAGTCGGCCGGCGCCACCCGCACGGCGCCCCTCAGCGCCGCCGGGACCACCGACGAGGGGGCTGCCCAGGTCCTCACCAAGGCGGAGGCCGCGAAGGTCGAGAAGGCGTCCGACGCGGCGGGCCAGAGCGAGCCGCTCGAGGCCGACCAGTGGGACCTGCGCGCGATCGGCGCCGACAAGGCCGCCACGATCAACCCCGGCAGCAAGAAGGTGACGGTCGCCGTCATCGACACCGGGGTCGACGACACCCACCCGGACCTCGCGCCGAACTTCTCCGCGTCCCAGTCGGCGAACTGCGTGGGCGGCGTCGCGGACACCACCCCCGGCGCCTGGCGCCCGTACAACCCGACCGAGGACTACCACGGCACCCATGTGGCCGGTGAGATCGCCGCCGCCCGCAACGGCATCGGCGTGGCGGGTGTCGCGCCCGGCGTGAAGGTCGCCGGTATCAAGGTGAGCGACCCCAAGGACGGCCTCTTCTACCCGGAGAACGTCGTCTGCGCCTTCGTGTTCGCCGCCGACCACGGCGTCGAGGTCACGAACAACAGCTACTACGTCGACCCGTGGCTGTACAACTGCATGGACGACCCCGACCAGAAGGCGATCGTCGACGCGGTCAACAGGGCCCAGCTGTACGCCCAGAAGAAGGGCACGATCAACGTCGCCTCGGCGGGCAACTCCAACCACGACCTGGACTCCGACTCGCTGGTCGACGCCTCCAGCCCGGACGACTCCACGCCGGTCGAACGGACCGTCGACCCGCACGAGTGCTTCGACGTCCCGACCCAGCTGCCGGGCGTCGTCACGGTGAGCGCGACGGGCGTCAAGGGCACCAAGTCGTACTACTCCAGCTACGGCCTGGGCGTCGTCGACGTGGCGGCTCCGGGTGGCGACAAGTACCAGATCCCGGACACCCCGTCGGCCAACGGCCGCATCCTGTCGACGCTGCCGAACAACGCGTACGGCTTCCTTCAGGGCACCTCGATGGCGTCCCCGCACGTCGCCGGTGTGGCCGCGTTGCTGAAGTCGACGCACCCGCGCGCGAACGCGGCCGAACTCCAGGAGCTGCTCAAGCTCCAGGCCGACAGCACGGCGTGCCCGGCCGGACCGTACGACGGCAACGGTGACGGGGTCGTGGACGCGACCTGCGTGGGCGGCAAGCACGTCAACGGCTTCTTCGGCCACGGTGTCGTGAACGCGCTGCGTGCCGTGAAGTAGAAGCCTGCGAGCAGGCACTCCTGACGGGCGGTTCCAGGGCCGGGCGGACTTCCGCCCGGCCCTTCCTGCGCCTCCGGCCGATCACGTCCCGGCCATATATTGATTGCATCAATGATGCATAGTGCAGTCATGACTGGAATCAAGTATGCCTGGTCGGAGCTGGGCGGCGATCCCGCCCTCCTCGCGCGCCTGTCGACCGTCGTACGGGAGGACACGCTTCCGGCGCGCCTGCCCGTGCGGGAGCTGGCGCGCGCCTGCGTGGGCGTGTGCGCGCTGGCCGCTGCCGAACTGGGCGCGCGGCGGGCCGGTTCGGCGCGGATGCCCGGCGTGCGGGTGGACGACGCGGCGGTGGCCGCCGCCTTCCTCAGCGAGCGGCACCTGCTGATCGACGGACGGGCGCCGGTCGCCTTCGCCCCGCTGTCACGGTTCTGGCGGACGGCCGACGGATGGGTGCGCACCCACGCCAACTACCCGCACCACCGGGAGCGGCTGCTCAGGGCGCTGACCCTGCCCGAGGACGCCGCACCGGCAGCCGTCGGGGCATCGCTCACCCAGCGCTCGGCCCTGGACGTGGAGGACGCGGTGTACGCGGCCGGGGGCCTGGCCGTCGCCTCGCGTACACCCGAGGAATGGGCGGCGCACGAGCAGTCGTCCGCGATCGCCGCTCGCCCCCTGGTCGAACGGGGCCGGGTGGACGGGGCACGCGCACGCACGTTCGCGCCACTGGAGGACGGTCCACTGCTGGCCGCCGCCGGGCTGCGCGTCCTGGATCTGACCCGGGTCCTCGCCGGCCCGGTCGCCACTCGCACCCTCGGCCTGCTGGGCGCGGACGTCCTGCGCATCGACGCGCCCCAGCTGCCGGAACTGCCCGACCAGCACGCCGACACGGGCTTCGGAAAGCGCTCCGCGCTGCTGGACCTGACGGCGGACCGGCGCACCTTCGAGGAGCTGCTCGCAGCGGCGGACGTCGTGGTCACCGGCTATCGCCCGGGCACCCTGGACCGGTTCGGACTCTCGCCCGAGGCGCTGGCCGAGCGCCGGCCCGGGCTGGTCGTCGCGCAGGTCTCGGCGTGGGGCGCGTACGGACCGTGGGGCGAGCGGCGCGGCTTCGACAGCCTGGTCCAGGCGGCCACGGGCATCGCCGCCGTCGAGGGCTCCTCGGAGCGGCCCGGCGCGCTGCCCGCCCAGGCCCTCGACCACGGCACCGGCTATCTCCTCGCGGCGGCCGTACTACGGGCACTGACCGAGCAGTCGCACGACGGCGGCGGCCGGTCCGTTCGGCTGGCGCTGGCCCGGACGGCGGCCTGGCTCACCGACGGAGCCGGGGCGGGTGAGGGCGAGGGCGACGGCGAGGGCGAGGGCGAGGGCGAGGGCCTCCGGAGCGTAGGTGTCCGGATGGACCAAGGGGTGGGCAAAGGGATGACCAAGTCGGTGGCGCCGGGGGTGAGCGCCGACGAGCGCCACGGCGCGGAGCCCTGGCTCACGGAGGCCGGAAGCCCTCTCGGGCGGCTGCGGCATGCCCTTCCGCCGGTGTCCTTCGACGGCGGGCCGAGCGACTGGGCGCGTCCGCCGGGGCCCTGGGGGTCGGATCCGGCGCGCTGGCTCTGAGCCCCCGGGCGGCCCGCTCCCGCCCGAGTGTCCTGACCATTCGGATGATTCATTGCGATTCATGATGAGTTGCCCGATATGACGGACGTGGTGAAGATCCTGCCATGGCCCTCATACGACCGACCGAAGCAGTAGAAGCAACCACATCCGCACGCCGTACCGGCGGCCCCGGCCGGGCGGTGACGCTGCTCGTCCTGGTGGCGCTCGCGGCCCTGGTCCCGCTGCTCGGGCCGTCCGTCGCCGCGCACGGCACCGGGGAGTCCACGACCGCGCACACCGGGCTGGTCGCACTGCTGCGGACGCTGCTGTTCGCGGCCCTGTGCGTGCAGGTGGGAGAGCTGTTCACGGCCGGTCTCATCCGTCGGGTGCCCGACGCCCCGCCCCACCTCCCTGTCGCCTGGGCGCCGTACGCGGCGGTCGTGGGCTCCGCGGCCGCGGCGGCCGCCGGGGAGCTGGCGCCGCACGGTCACGGCTCGCGGAGCGGGGTCCTCGCACTTCTGGAGGCGATCGCGTTCGCCCTTGCGGGGCTGTGCGCGCTCACCCGCCGGCCGAACCGTCAGGTGTGGCCGCTCGCGGCGGTGGTCCTCGCGGAGGCGCTGCGCGCGCACCCGCCGACCGAACACACGCCGCTGATCGGCTCCGGGCTGACGGTGGTGCATCTGACCTGCTCGGCCGTGTGGGCGGGCGGACTGCTGAGCGCGCTCCGCACCCTTCGGCTGTGGGGCGGCGCCGATACGGGCGCCGCGCTGCTCGGGCTCTACGCGCGCGTGGCGGCCGTCCTGTTCGCCGGGGTCACCGTGACCGGACTGTGCAGTTCACTGCGCAGGTTGCCGTCGGACGCGGTGCTCGACCAGCTCACCACGACGGCCTACGGGCGGGTGCTGCTCGCCAAGGTGCTCGTCGTGGTCGCGGTCGCCCTGCTCGCCCTGTGGGCGCGAACGAGGCTGCGCCGGGCCCCCGACCCGCTGGCCGCCTGCTCGCCCGCGCGCGTGGAGATCGTCGCGCTGGGCGTGGTGGTCGCGGTGTCGGGCCTGTTGACGGCGCTGCCGCTGCCCGGCAGGGGCTGAGGTCAGGGGCTGGACGTCAGCGGCCGAAGGCCGGGGGCGCAAGGCCGATGGCGGAAGCCCTTTCGACGGCTCGTTCCACCGAGTACCAGCAGGAGTTGTGCGGCGATGTAGGTGAGCATGATCCACAGGTCGGGCCGGGGCGGCTGTGGCCAGTCGGCGACACCGGTGGCGATGAGGGTGTCGGAGAGCAGGAACAACGCTCCCCCGACGCCCGCGACCGGACCGGACCGGGTGGCGGCGGAGTACGCCATGGCCGTGAGCAGGGTGCTGTAGACGGCGACGGGGAGGCGCAGGTCCGCGGGAAGGTCCCGCCACAGCAGCGCGACGGTGGCGATCAGGGCGATGGCGTAGCAGGGGGCCAGGAGGGCGGCGCGCGTGCCCGGCCGGCCGGTGCGGGCGAACAGCGTCAGGTAGCAGACGTGGCCCACGGCGAAGGACGCCATGCCGGCGAGGAACGCGGGGTCGGCGTCGAGCAGCAGCATGACGTCGCCGCCCCAGCCGCACAGGAGGGCCGCGACGAGCAGGCGTGGCGCGCCGCGCAGCACCGCCCAGACGGCGAGGAGGGGCATCAGCAGGGGCTTGGCGGCCGTGTGCCCGGCGTCGGCGCCGACCGCGAGGGCGACCAGGTCGACGGCCGCCGCGAGGACGAACGCGCCGAGGAGGACGCGGGAGGCTCGGGAGCGGGTCACGCGGCCGTGCTCTCCTCGGCCGGGGCGGCGGTGGCCGCGGGTGCGGGAGCGGGCGCCGGCGCCCCTGACACGGACGGGGACGCCGACGCCGACGCGGGTTGCCAGCCGGGCCCCCGGAACACCCGACCCGTCCGCTCGCGCCAACCGCTCGCCGCCCTCACGTCCTTGACGATGGCGACGTACTCGTGCGTGGCCACCTTGATCGGGTTGAACGTGTTGATGTTCTTGGTCAACCCGTAGACGGGCCGGTCGACCTCGGGCACGAACGACCCGAAGATCCGGTCCCAGACGATGAGGATGCCGCCGAAGTTACGGTCCAGGTAGCCGCCCTGGGACGCGTGGTGGACGCGATGGTGGGAGGGCGTGTTGAAGACGAACTCGAACCACCGGGGCATCCGGTCGATCCGCTCGGTGTGAATCCAGAACTGGTAGACCAGGTTCGCCGAGGAGCAGAAGGCGAGCGCGGCCGGGTGGACGCCGAGGGCGACGAGCGGGACGTAGAACGGCCAGACGGTCAACGAGGTCCAGGGCTGCCGCAGCGCGGTGGTGAGGTTGAACTTCTCGCTGGAGTGGTGGACGACGTGACAGGCCCACAGCACGCGGATGACATGGTGTCCGCGGTGGGACCAGTAGTAGAAGAAGTCCTGCGCGAGCAGCATCAGCGGGACCGTCCACCACAGGACGGGGACCCGGAGCGGGGTCAGCTCGTGGATCGCCGTGTAGATCGCGACGATCGGGATCTTCCAGACGAAGTCGAACACGAGACTTCCGAGCCCCATGCCGACGCTCGTCGCGGCGTCCTTCGTCTCGTATCCGGCCGCATCCTCGTCGGGATGCAGCCGGACGCTGATCACCTCGATCACGGTGAGCAGCACGAATGCGGGTATCGACCACAGCACGACATCGGGCAGGTTCGGCATGCTGGCACCGTAGAACCGCTGGTGGGCTGCGGCTAGACGTTGTTACCCACAAGTATTACCGACGGTATGCGCTTGCTTGTTGGCGATCTCCGCCAACCGGCGTCCGCGGCGCAAGGCCCCGGCGGGGCGACCGCTCCCCCGCGGCGCGGGGCCACGCCGGCGGCCCGCGCCTCACACCCCCGCCGCCCCCAGCAACGATCCGACCAGATACGTCGCGCCCATCGCCAGCGCCCCGCCCGCCACGTTGCGCAGCACCGCACGTCCCGGCGCCGCCGCTCCGAGGCGTGCGCTGCTCCACCCCGTCCCGGCCAGCGCCACCAGGACCGATGCGACGGTCACCGGCAGGCGCAGGTCCGCCGGGGGCAGCACGATGGCGAGCAGGGGCAGCAGGGCGCCGGCCGTGAAGGCGAGGAAGCTCGCCCACGCCGCGTGCCAGGGGTTGGTGAGGTCGTCGGGGTCGATGCCGAGCTCCACGCGCGCGTGCGCCTTCAGGGCGTCCCGTTCCGTGAGCTGGACGGCGGCCTCCCTGGCGACGCCCCTGGACAGTCCGCGCTCCTCCAGCAGGTCGGTCAGTTCCTCCAGTTCCGCCTCCGGCTGCTCGCGCAGCTCCCGCCGCTCCAGAGCGAGAGCGGCCCTCTCGGAGTCCCGCTGGGTCGACACGGAGACGTACTCCCCCGCCGCCATGGACATCGACCCGGCGAGCAGACCGGCGAGGCCCGCCGTCACCAGGGCCGAACGGTCGTCCGTCGCGCCGGCCACGCCGACGACGAGGCCGGCGGTGGAGACGATGCCGTCGTTCGCGCCGAGGACCGCCGCGCGAAGCCAGTTCAGCCGTGATCCGAGCGAGCCGCTGTGGGCCTCGGCGTGGGTGGGTTCCGTCACAGGACGGAGGATGGCACCCGGGCGGGCAGGGTCGCAGCACCGACGCTCACGGAAGAAGGCACGGTGGGCCTGCACCGGGCGACATTGAGGTCAATAGGCTCATCAGGGGCGAATCACCCCGCGAGGGGACGGAGTTGGCCGGGCGTCAGCCGATGGCCATCCTCACGCGCGTGTGCGCCTCGCGAACTGCCGTACGCCGGTGAGGGCTTCGCGCGCCTCCTCTTCGGGGCGGGTGCGGCGGGGTGTCGGTGGGGGCCCGTATCCTCAGTGACCATGCTCGAAGACCACACGACGACAGCGTCCTCCCCCACGGAGTGGCCGACCGCGTATCCCCAGGGGTACGCGGTCGTTGACGTGGAGACCACCGGCCTGGCCCGGGACGACCGGATCATCTCGGCCGCCGTCTACCGGCTGGACGCGCGCGGCGAGGTGGAGGACCACTGGTACACGCTGGTCAACCCGGAGCGCGACCCGGGCCCGGTGTGGATCCACGGCCTGACGAGCGAGGTACTCGAGGGCGCGCCCCTCTTCCGGGACGTGGCGGAGGAGTTCGCCGTCCGGCTCGACGGACGGGTGCTCGTCGCGCACAACGCGGTCTTCGACTGGCAGATGATCGCCCGGGAGTACGCGCGCGCGGAGCGTGAGGCCCCGGTACGGCAGCGGCTGTGCACCATCGCGCTCTCCAAGGAGCTGGCGCTGCCGCTGCCCAACCACAAGCTGGAGTCGCTGGCGGCCCACTTCGGTGTCGTGCAGCAGCGGGCGCACCACGCGCTGGACGACGCGCGCGTGCTGGCGGAGGCGTTCCGTCCCAGCCTGCGGGCCGCGGCGGCGGGCGGTGTGCGGCTGCCCCTGCTCGAGTGCCGGCCGCTCACCGAGTGGGCCGACCGGCCGTCGGCGCTGATCGGCCGGCAGGCGAGCGGTCCGGGCGGCGGCTACGGCAGCTACCGGCCCGGCAGTTGGCGGCCGTCACGCAAGAGGCCCGCCTGTCCGCATCCCAACCCGGGCCGGTACGAAGACGGCAAAAGGCTCAAGCAGGGCATGCGGGTCGCCTTCTCGGGTGACACGTCGGTCGAGCGCGAACTGCTGGAGGACCGGGCCGCCGAGGCCGGACTGCACGTCGCCACGAGCATGTCCCGGCTGACCAGTCTGCTGGTCACCAACGACCCCGACTCGGGCACGTCGAAGGTGGTGAAGGCGCGGCAGTTCGGGACCCCGGTCGTCGACGAGGCGGCCTTCGGGCAGCTCCTGCGGGACGTGGAGCCCGCCGACGGGTGACCCGTACACGCATACCTGGAGCAGCACGCGAGGCTGTACGCGAAGCCGGCCCGCGACCCGTGCGTACGGGTGATTGCCGCGCGACTCGCCCGCCGTCCGCTCGCCCCCGGGGAAGCGACGGCTCACCCTGTGGCGCATGGCGAGATGCGAAGTTTGCGGCAATGACTACGGAATGACCTTCGAAGTGCACGCGCAGGGCGCGATCCATGTCTTCGACTGCTTCTCCTGCGCGATCCACCGCATGGCCCCCATCTGCGAGCACTGCCGGGTGCAGATCATCGGCCAGGGCGTCGAGGTGGAGGGTCACTGGTACTGCGGCGCGCACTGCGCCCGCGCGGAGGGCAGGGTGGGCATCGTCGACAAGGTGTGAGCCGGCCCGGACGGGCCCGGCCCAGGAGGCTCCGGGGCCCGGCACCGGAGGGCCCGCTTCCGGTACCCGGGCGCAGGCACCCCACGACCGAGTTGTACGGTCGTGGGGTGTACCGCTTCCTGTTGTCCCGGCAGTGGGTGATCCTCACGCTGGTCTCCCTCCTCTTCATCCCCACGATGATCAGGCTGGGCTTCTGGCAGATGCATCGCTACGAAGAGCGCACCGCGCGCAACCAGCTGGTCTCCGACGCGCTGACCGCCGAGGCGGTGCCCGTGGAGCGGCTGACCACCCCGGGGCACACCGTCACCCGCGACGAGCGGTACCGGAGCGTCACCGCCACGGGCTCCTTCGACACCGCGCACGAGGTCGTCGTCAGGCGCCGGGTCAACGCCGACGAGACGGTCGGCTTCCACGTGCTCACCCCGTTCGTCCTGACGGACGGCAAGGTGCTGCTGGTCAACCGGGGCTGGATCCCCGCGGACGCTCCGAGTCAGACCGCGTTCCCCAAGGTGCCCGCGCCGCCGCGCGGCCAGGTCACCGTCACCGGGCGGCTGATGCCCGACGAGACGACGGCGGCGAGCGGGATCAAGGACCTCAAGGGACTGCCGGACCGGCAGGTCATGCTGATCAACAGCGAGCAGGAGGCCCGGCGCCTCGGCGTCCCGGTGCTCGGCGGCTACATCGCACAGACGGCGCCGGAGCCCAAGGGCGACAGCCCGGAGCTGGTCGGCCGGCCGGGCAGCGAGGACGCGGCCCTGAACTACGCCTACGCCATCCAGTGGTGGCTGTTCTCCGCGGGCGTGCCCGTCGGCTGGGTGATCCTGGTCCGCCGCGAGGCCCGCGACCGGGCCCAGGCAGCCGCCCGCGAGACCGAGCGGGCGGAGCCTGCGCCGGTCTGACGCCGGGTCGGACGGCGTCGCCGCCGTCGGGTGTGTTCGCCGCCGTCGGAGGTCGTGGCCGCCGTCCCGCCCGGCCGGCCGGCGGATCCGGCGGCCCGCGGACGCAGGTGCGCCCGTCATCGCCCGGGAACGGAACCAGGCCCCGCCGGACCCGGGGGGCGTCCTACGGGGCACCGGTGCAGGGGTGGGCCCGCCCTCACCCGCCCGGCCGCAGCCCTGATTGTGCTCCGGGCCCGCCGGGCACCCGGAACTGCGTGCACCCCCGCATCGAGAACTACGCGCTCATCGGTGACGAACAGACCGCCGCCCTGGTCGGCACGGACGGTTCCGTCGACTGGCTCTGCCTGCCCCGCTTCGACTCCGGAGCCTGCTTCGCACGCCTCCTCGGCGACGAGGAGAACGGCCACTGGCGCATCGCCCCCAAGGGCGTGCAGGGTCCCTGCACACGGCGGGCCTACCGGCCCGACACCCTGGTCCTGGACACCGAGTGGGAGACCGACGAGGGCGCGATCCGCGTCACCGACCTGATGCCCCAGCGCGACCGGGCCCCGGACGTCGTACGCATCGTGCAGGGGCTGCGCGGCCGGGTCACCGTCCGCAGCACGCTGCGGCTGCGCTTCGACTACGGCTGGGTCGTCCCGTGGATGCGCCGTTCCGACGGGCACCGGGTGGCGATCGGCGGTCCCGACGCGGTCTGGTTCCGCAGCGTGCCGGAGGTGCCCACCTGGGGCGAGAACTTCGGCACCCACTCGCAGTTCACCGTCGCCGAGGGCGAGTCGGTGGCCTTCGTGATGACCTGGCATCCCTCGCACCAGTCCCGCCCGCCGCTCGTCGACCCGTGGGAGGCACTGCGGGTCAGCGTCGAGGACTGGCAGGCGTGGGCCGCCCGCTGCCGCTACGACGGGCCCCACCGGGACGCCGTCGTACGCTCCCTGATCACCCTCAAGGCGCTCACCTACGTTCCCACCGGCGGTATCGTCGCCGCGCTCACCACCTCGCTGCCCGAGGAGCCGGGAGGGGTCCGCAACTGGGACTACCGCTACTGCTGGCTGCGCGACTCCACCCTCACCCTCGGCGCCCTCCTGGCGGCCGGCTACCAGGACGAGGCCGAGGCCTGGCGCAACTGGCTGCTGCGCGCCGTCGCGGGCGATCCGGCGGACCTACAGATCATGTACGGGCTGGCGGGCGAGCGCCGGCTGCCCGAGTGCGAGCTGCCCTGGCTGTCGGGCTTCGCGGACTCCAGGCCCGTACGCATCGGCAACGGAGCCGTGGGCCAGCTGCAACTGGACGTCTACGGCGAGGTCATGGACTCGCTGTCGCTGGCCAGGACGGCGGGCATGTCCCCCAGGCCGCACATGTGGTCGCTTCAGTGCGCGCTGATGAAGTGGCTCTGCGAGAACTGGCGGCAGCCGGACGAGGGACTGTGGGAGGTACGCGGCGGCCGTCGCCAGTTCGTGCACTCCAAGGTGATGGTGTGGGTGGCCGCCGACCGGGCCGTGCGCGCACTGGAGGAGTACCCCGGGCTGCGCGGCGATCTGGAGGGCTGGCGGGCGATGCGCGACGAGGTGCACCGCGAGGTGTGCGAGAAGGGCTACGACCCGGTGCGGCGCACGTTCACGCAGTACTACGGCTCGCACGAGCTGGACGCCTCGCTGCTGCTCATCCCACGCGTCGGCTTCCTGCCGCCGGACGACCCGCGCGTGGTCGGGACCGTCGACGCGGTCCGCGAGGAGCTCGGGCACGGCGGTCTGCTGCGCCGCTACAGCACGGACGGCGCGGCCGTCGACGGCCTGCCGGGCGACGAGGGCACCTTCCTGGCCTGCTCGTTCTGGCTCGCGGACGCGCTGCACATGACGGGCCGGACGAACGAGGCACGTGCCCTGTTCGATCGTCTGGTGGGCCTGGCCAACGACGTCGGGCTGCTGGCGGAGGAGTACGACCCGACGGCCGGCCGGCACCTCGGCAACTTCCCGCAGGCCTTCAGTCACATCGGTCTGGTGAACACCGCCCTCGCCCTGTTCGGTGACGAGGGGGCAGGATAGGAGCCATGGATCTTGGACTGAAGGACCGGGTGTACGTCGTCACCGGGGCCACCCGCGGCCTCGGCCACGCCGCCGCGCGCGAGCTCGTGGCGGACGGCGCGAAGGTCGTCCTCACCGGGCGGAACGAGGAGAGCGTCGCCGACGCCGCGGCCGGACTGGGGCCGAACGCGGTCGGGGTCGCCGTGGACAACGCCGACCCCGGCGCGGCGGCACGGCTGATCGCGACGGCACGGGACGCCTTCGGCGGGTTCGACGGGGTGCTGGTGAGCGTGGGCGGTCCGCCGCCCGGGTTCGTCGCGGACAACACGGACGAGCAGTGGCAGACCGCGTTCGAGTCGGTGTTCCTCGGGGCGGTCCGGCTGGCGCGGGCGGCCGCCGCCGAGCTGGAGGCGGGCGGCGTCATCGGGTTCGTGCTGTCGGGGTCGGTGCACGAACCGATTCCCGGGCTGACGATCTCCAACGGCCTGAGGCCGGGACTGGCCGGGTTCGCGAAGTCGCTCTCCGACGAACTCGGGCCGAGGGGTGTCCGGGTCGTGGGCCTGCTGCCCGCCCGGATCGACACCGACCGCGTGCGGGAGCTGGACGGGCTGTCGGCCGACCCGGAGGCCACCCGGGCCGCGAACGAGTCCCGGATCCCGCTGCGGCGGTACGGGACCCCGGCGGAGTTCGGCCGGACGGCCGCGTTCCTGCTGTCCCCGGCCGCCTCCTACCTGACGGGCCTCATGGTGCCGGTCGACGGCGGGATGCGGCACGGCTTCTGACGGTCCGCCGCCGACGCCGCTCCGCGCTCCGGGGGCGGCTCACCTGCCCCCGGACGTGCGCAGCCCCGCGCTCAGGGGTGCCTCCACCGACCCTTTGCGCCCTGTGTCCAGGTCCCTCGACCGACCCTTCGGGTCTTGTGTCCAGGTCCCTCAACTGACCCTTGGCGCCTTGTGTCCGGCGCCCCGCATCCGCACCTCCGCCGGGAGCCTCGCCAGCGCCGCCGACTCCCGGGCGTGGGTCAGGGCCCGCGCCGTCAGGTGGTCCAGGGCCGTCGCCGGGTCCACGTGGGGCTCCAGCAGCAGGCGGACCCGCGCGGCGGGCGCCTCCCTGCTGCCCGTCAGGGCCACCTGGGCGTGGGCCACGCCGTCCAGTCGCCCCGCCTCGCCCGCGAGTACGCCCTCCAGGGCGCGGCCCCGCAGCAGCGCTCCCGCGCCGTCGCCTGTGTCGACCAGGAGCTCCCCGAGGCGACGACGGCGCAGAACCGCGGTCAGCCACCACAGGGCCAGCAGGACGAGAAGGGCGAGGACCGCGATCACCGTCGGCCACCACCAGGCGTCGGCGCGCCAGCGGGTGCGTTCGGCGGCGGTGAGCAGGCGGTCGTGGGGTCCGTCGTGCAGCCACCAGGACGGCGCCGGGACGCCCAGGCCCACGGCCAGCACGGCGCCGCCCACGGCGAGCAGCACCAGTCCGACGAGTGCGAGGAGCACGCGGTTCACGGTTCCCGGCATCATCCTCACCTCTTCTTCGCCGGTCGCCGTACGTGGAGGGTCAGGTTGAGCGGCCTGACCAGTCCCAGACCGCGGATCGCGTCGTCGAGGACGGCGTCCAGGTCGGCGCGGACGTCCTCCAGGTCGCGGAAGTGGGAGAGCGCGCGGACGTCGGCCCTGCGGCGGCCCGTGCGCACCCGTACCGACTGCACGCCGGCGACCTCCATGGCCCGGTCGCGCAGCACCAGTGAGGCCGCGCCCCGGTGCAGGCCCGCCCGGACGTCCGGGTGGGTACGGCGCATCGGCAGCAGATCCCGCAGGCCCGGGGTGGCGGCCAGGAGGATCAGCCACAGCCCGAGGGCCGCCACGACACCGGCGCCCACCAGTACCCAGATGTCGTCGAGGGGACGCTCGGCGAGCTGCCGGGCGAGTCCCCTCCGCCAGGCCGACGCCGAGCGGTGGGCGCGGACGGCGGCCACGTCGTAGAGGAAGGCCCCGGCGACGACCAGCAGCAGTGCCGCGACGACACCGGCCGGAACGCGACGCGCCGACCAGAAGCGGTGCTCGGCGGGACCCGGCGCGCCGGGGCCGTCGTCCTGCGTGGGTTTCTCCAGAACGGGCACTGTGCCCTGCAAGCCTCCGGGCTCGCTCATCGCGTCCTCCCGTGCGCCACGCCGGAGGTCTCTGTCAGGTGCAGCCGCTCCACCTGGACGGCGACCTCCGGAACCTCCATTCCCACCAACGCGCCTACCCGCTCGGTGACATGCCGACGCACACGGTGACAGCGTCCGCCGATATCGGTCGGGTAGCCGAGTTCGAGGTGGACCCGGACGCGTGCGGCCTCATGGTGGACGACAACGGTGGCGTGCGGGCCGGCGGCGGCGCCCGGCAGGGGGCCCACCGCCTCGCGCGCGGCCTGGGCCGCGATCTTGGCCACGACCCGGTCGGCGATGCGGGTCGCGCCGCGTTCGCCCGGGGGAACGGCGGACGGGCGTCGCCCCGCGGCGACGCTCCCCTCGTCCACGGGGGTCACCGGCGCCGGTCATCGCGGGTGCGGAAGAAGTCGCCGAGTTCCAGGTCCCCTTCGAGGAACCGGCCGACGACGGACCCGATGGCGCCCAGTGCCGCCACCAGCAGGAAGGCCCCGAACCCGCCGAAGTATCCGGCGAAGCCCAGTGCCATGCCGGCGATCATGCCGGCCACGGCCATGCTCAAGGTGATCTCCCCTCGGCGGTCCGGTCACCCGGCCGTCCGTGCGTCACTGGATCCGGGGCTCCGGCTCCTCGTCCTCTTCGTCGGGCAGTTTGACGTCGCTCACGGCGATGTTGACCTCGACGACCTCCAGTCCTGTCATCCGCTCAACGGCCGCGATCACGTTCTCCCGCACGGCCTGGGCGACATCGGCGATGGCCACGCCGTAGTCGACGACGATCTCCAGGTCGAGCGCGGTCTGCACCTCGCCGACCTCGGCCTTCACGCCTCGGGTCACCGACTTCGAACCGCCGGGCACGCGGTCCCGTACGGCGCCGAAGGTGCGGCTCAGTCCGCTGCCCATCGCGTGGACGCCCAGGACGTCCCGCGCCGCGAGGCCGGCGATCTTCTCCACGACCCCGTCTGCGATGGTGGTCCGTCCTCGGGTGGACGGGTCCCCACCGCCGCGTCTGGTCGTCTTGCGGGTCCCCAGCGGCTCGGTGCCTCCGTCGGGCATCTGCGTCCGCTGCTGCTCCGTTGCCTCGGTCATCGCCGTACGTCCTTACGTCCGGTTCGTTCGTTCCCCTTCGACCACGGTAAGCGCGGTTGCCCCGATGCGCCCCGGGGATGCGGCAGGCTGGAGCAATGACGGCGGACGGATGGACGAGCGCGGTACGGCATCAGCTGGCCCTCGGCAGACTGCTGCCGCTGGGCGGGCCGCGGGACGGCGCGTGGATCACGGGGGTCGCGGCCGAGGCGGTGCTGCGGCGGGCGGCGCGGAGCGTGGAGGGCGTGCGGCTGGGCACGCTGGAGATCGCGGGGGCCGACCCGGCGGGGGTGTACGAGCCCGCGGTGCCGCCCCCACCCGGCGCCCTGCCGCCCGGGCCGCTGCGGGTGACGGCCGACATCGCCGCGTACGCGTCCGAGCCGCTGCCGGCGACGGCGTCGCGTCTGCGCTCGGCGCTGGCGGCGGCCGCGACGGAGCGCCTCGGTCTGGCGGTGTCGAAGGTGGACCTGCGGGTGACGGCCCTGCTGGACGAGGACCCGGAACCCGAGGCGGCACAGCCCGCTCCGGAGCCGCCGCCCGTCAGGACGGCACAGCACGGCGACGAGGCGCGTGCGACCGTCGCCGCGTTGTCCGTGCCGGGGGTGACCCGGTTGACCGATGTCATCGGCAGGGCGGTACGCATCGAGGAGCGGGAGCACGCGACCGCCCTGCCGCGCCGTCACGCGCGCGTGGAGATCGCGGTGAACGCGCACCACCGGGCCGTGGACGTGGCCCGGGAGGTGCGCAGGGTGGTGTCGGAGGTGCTACGGGATCACCCGACGGTGACCGTGCTGGTCACGGCGGTGGAGTGACCGGGGTCCGCGAGGACCCGGCTCACTCGCCGATGCCGGCCAGGTCCCGCAGGCGGCGGCCCTGGGCGGCGCGCTCGGCGGCGCGCTGCTCGTCGTAGGTCCGGTCCCCGGCGCCGCGCAGCAGCGCCTTGGTCTCGATGACGGCCTCGCGGGGCGCGGCCAGGATCGCCGCGGCCAGCTCGTGAGCGGCGGTGTCGAGCTCCTGCGCGGGCACGGCGAGGTTGGCGAGCCCGGAACTCACCGCCTCCTCGGCGTGCACGAACCGGCCGGTCAGGCAGATCTCGGCCGCGCGGCCGTAGCCGACCAGGGAGACGAGGGGGTGCGTGCCCGTGAGGTCCGGTACCAGGCCGAGGCTGGTCTCGCGCATGGCGAACTGCACGTCGTCGGCGACGACGCGCAGGTCACAGGCGAGTGCCAGCTGGAAGCCCGCACCGATGGCGTGGCCCTGGACCGCGGCGATGGACACGAGGTCGTTGCGCCGCCACCAGGTGAAGCCCTCCTGGAACCCGGCGATGGCGGCGTCGAGTTCGGCGTCGCCACTGCGTGCGAGCTCGATGAAGGACGGCTCGCCGTCGATCCCCTCGGGCGTGAACATCTGCCGGTCGAGCCCTGCGGAGAAGGATTTGCCCTCGCCGCGGAGCACGACCACGCGGACGGAGCCCGGCACCAGCCGACCGGCCTCGGCGAGCGCCCGCCACATCGCGGGGCTCTGCGCATTGCGCTTGGCCGGGTTGGCCAGCGTCACCGTGGCGAGCGCGTCGTCCACGGTGAGCCGTACGCCGTCCTTGTCGAGCAGGGGAACGAGTTCCTGGCCGGGCGTGGCCATGAGGCGCCTCCGATGGTGCGGTCAGCTAGCGGTCGGCTAAGTGACTGCACAGTAACCACCCGGTCGATCCGATGTCCCGCCGGGCCCCTTCAAGGCCAGGAGGGAGAACGACCGGGTGGTCACCGAAGGCGTTGAGCCGTCCCGGATCAGGACGAGGCGGCCTTCTTGCCTCGGGTCGCCCCGCCACGCCCACGCAGCGTGACGCCCGACTCGCTGAGCATCCGGTGAACAAAGCCATACGAGCGACCGGTTTCCTCGGCCAGCGCCCGGATGCTCGCACCGGAGTCGTACTTCTTCTTCAGGTCTGCCGCGAGCTTGTCGCGCGCGGCGCCGGTCACCCGGCTGCCCTTCTTCAGAGTCTCGGCCACCCGTGCCTCCTCATGGGAAGTGCGCTCTGGTCCTCCTCATGATCACCCCTCCGGCTCGCGATGGCCACCCATTCGGCAAGGTCCGTGCCACAGGCTTTTGACGACAGGAGCGCGTCCCCACAAACGGAACCTGTGATTCCAACGGGTGTTGTTCGTGGGGCCGAACGGGTTCTCCTGCGAAGTGGCAGGTCAGAGACGCGCGACGGCCGATCCCTTGTCGACAAAGGGATCGGCCGTGAAATCGATGTAGGACACACCTCGATACGAGGAGATCTCACACAGATGATGGATCACCGGTGGGCCGAATGATCCAGACGAATGATCCACCCCCGTGGATCACGCGGCGAACCACCGTGCGGGGCACGCGGCGGACCCTCCGGCGGACCGCTGGGCGGACCGCCTGACGGCCCCCCGCCGGTGCCCGGTCAGGCCAGGGCGACCAGATCCGCGTAGTCGGCGCCCCACAGGTCCTCGACACCGTCGGGCAGCAGGATGATCCGCTCGGGCTGGAGCGCCTCCACGGCACCCTCGTCGTGGGTGACGAGGACGACCGCGCCCTTGTAGGTGCGCAGCGCGCCGAGGATCTCCTCGCGGCTGGCCGGGTCGAGGTTGTTGGTGGGCTCGTCGAGCAGCAGCACGTTGGCCGAGGAGACGACGAGGGTGGCGAGCGCCAGCCGGGTCTTCTCACCACCGGAGAGGACGCCGGCGGGCTTGTCGACGTCGTCGCCGGAGAACAGGAACGAGCCGAGCGTCTTGCGGACCTCGACCAGATCCAGGTCCGGGGCGGCGGAGCGCATGTTCTCCAGGACCGTGCGCTCCGGGTCGAGGGTCTCGTGCTCCTGCGCGTAGTAGCCGAGCTTGAGGCCGTGGCCTGCGACGACCTCGCCGGTGTCGGGCTTCTCGGCGCCGCCGAGCAGCCGCAGGAGGGTCGTCTTGCCGGCGCCGTTCAGGCCGAGGATGACGACGCGCGAACCCTTGTCGATGGCCAGGTCGACGTCGGTGAAGATCTCCAGCGAGCCGTAGGACTTCGACAGGCCCTCGGCCATCAGGGGCGTCTTGCCGCAGGGCGCGGGCTCGGGGAAGCGGAGCTTGGCGACCTTGTCGGACTGGCGGACCGCCTCCAGGCCGGAGAGCAGCTTGTCGGCACGCCGGGCCATGTTCTGCGCGGCGACCGTCTTGGTGGCCTTGGCACGCATCTTGTCGGCCTGCGAATGCAGTGCGGCGGCCTTCTTCTCGGCGTTCTGCCGCTCGCGCTTGCGGCGCTTCTCGTCGGACTCGCGCTGCTGCTGGTAGAGCCGCCAGCCCATGTTGTAGACGTCGATCTGGGAGCGGTTGGCGTCCAGGTAGAACACCTTGTTGACGACCGTCTCGACCAGGTCGACATCGTGACTGATGACGATGAAACCGCCGCGGTACGTCTTGAGGTAGTCGCGCAGCCAGACGATCGAGTCGGCGTCGAGGTGGTTCGTCGGCTCGTCGAGGAGGAGCGTGTCCGCGTCGGAGAACAGGATGCGGGCGAGCTCGACGCGGCGGCGCTGACCGCCGGAGAGCGTGTGCAGCGGCTGGCCGAGCACCCGGTCGGGCAGGTTGAGCGCGGCGGCGATGGTGGCGGCCTCGGCCTCGGCGGAGTACCCGCCCTTGGTGAGGAACTCCGTCTCCTGGCGCTCGTACTGACGCATCGCCTTGTCGCGGGTGGCACCCGAGCCGTTCGCGATCCGCTGTTCGTTCTCCCGCATCTTGCGGATCAGGACGTCCAGGCCGCGGGCGGAGAGGATGCGGTCGCGGGCCAGCACGTCGAGGTCGCCGGTGCGGGGGTCCTGCGGGAGGTAGCCGACCTCGCCGGAGCGGGTGACCTGCCCGGCGGCCGGGATGCCCTCACCGGCCAGGACCTTGGTCAGCGTGGTCTTGCCGGCGCCGTTGCGCCCGACCAGACCGATGCGGTCGCCCTTGGCCACACGGAAGGAGGCGTTCTCGATGAGGATGCGGGCACCGGCGCGCAGCTCGATGCCGGAGGCGGAGATCACGGACAGACTCCAGTGCGAAGGTCGTTGGCGGGTTGGGCGGCTGAGGACGTTCCCGCCGTCTAGTGCGCGAGGAGAATGGCCATGAGGCCAGTCTAACGGGATCGTGCAAGCACTTTTTCTGGGTTCAGGTGTTCGATCTTCACGGGCCGCCGCTTCCCCGTGGGTCCGCTTCCGGCGTCCGCTTCTCCCTGCGTCCGGTTTCCGTGCTCCTGCCGGATTCCCGTCCCGGCGGCGTTGTCGGTGGGGGGTGCGAGACTGGGCAGCGGGTGACGAAACCGGCATCGATCACGAGGGAGTGATCCGTATGGCAGGCACGACCAGCGCGCGGCCCGGCATCTGCCCGACGGTGTTGTACGCCGACGCGAAGGCGGCCGTCAGACAGCTCACGGAGGCCCTGGGGTTCACGGAGCTGTCCGTGTACGAGGGCGAGGACGGCTCGATCGTGCACGCCGAGCTGGCGCAGGGCAACGGCGCGGTGATGCTCGGCTCGAAGGGCCGCGGCGGTGTCTTCGACACGGCGATGAAGGACGCGGGTCCGGCCGGGGTGTACGTCGTGGTGGACGACGTGGACGCACACCACCGGCGGGCCGTGGAGCACGGCGCGGAGATCCTCATGCCCCCGACGGACCAGGACTACGGCTCCCGGGACTACATGGCCAGAGACCTCGAGGGCAACATCTGGAGCTTCGGCACCTACGCCCCCGAGATACAGGGCTGACGACCGCTCCGGAGCCCCAGCGGGCCGCTCCGCGAGCGTGCGGAGGCGGGTGCGGAACTGATTCAGCTGCCTCCGGTGTGCACCTGGAAGGCGGCCCGGCGTACGGCCTTGGCCAGCGCCGGGTCGGGGTGCGCGGCGGCGAGTGCCACCAGTACCTGCACCGTGCGCGGATGCCCGACGGCCCGCACCTCGGTCAGCAGCGCGGGGACCGTCGGCTGCAAGGCCGACTCGAGGTGACGCACGAGCATCGGCGCCTCCCCGTGGTCGGCGACGGCCGCGGCGGTGTCCACCCACAGCCAGGTGGCCTCCTGGCGGGTGAGCACCTCGTGGGCGTCCTCCGGGTCGACTCCGTCGTGCTCGGCGAGCCAGAGCAGCGCGTAGGGCCGCAGGGCCGGTTCGTCGACGACCGCGCGGACATCGGGCTCGGCGGGGGCGCCGACGACGCGCAAGGCCTCGAAGGCGAGGCCGCGCAGCAGGGCGTCGTCGCCGCGGGCGGCGAGGAGCAGTTCGGCGACGGCGCTGCCGACGGTACGGGCGGCGAGCCAGGCCCGGTACTCGGCTCGGGCCGCGTTCGGACGCAGTTGGGCGCAGCCGCGGAGCATGGCCTCGGCCGACTGCTCGATGTTGCCGGCGGGGCTCTGCGCGGCGACGCAGATCTGCTCCAGCTTGACCCAGACCGCCCAGCTGCCCAGCGGTGTGAGCGTGGCCTGTCCGCCGCCGCAGGTGAGGGCGCCCACGGCGGCGAGGGCGTGCAGCGCCCAGTCGAGGAGGGGGGCGAGTTCGGCGTCCTGGGCGGGCTCGGCCGGGTCGGCGTCGGCGGAGAGGACCGGGGCGATCGGCGTCGCGGGTTCCGAGCCGGCGCTGTAAGGCACCTCGCAGCGCTCGGTGCGCAGTTCGGTGACGCGCTGGCGGAGCAGGTCCAGGAGCTGCTCGACGGGGACGGGCCCGGCGGAGAGCTGGAGGAAGGACAGGACCTGGGGCATGGCCGAGACGACCTCGGCGACGGCGCCGGGCTCCTGGTCCTCCGGCTCCGGGGAGGCGAGCGACCACGCGTCGAACAGGGCGACCCAGCCGCGCAGGACGGCGCTGTCGTCGCGGTTCCAGGCGCGCAGCCGCCAGCCGGGCCGGGCGCTGTCGCCGTGCACCTCGACGAGCCCGGCGAGGCGTGCGGTGTCCCAGTCGGCGCGGATCCGATCCGTGGTCAGGCCCAGATCGGCGGCGGCCCGTTCGGCGGTCGCGTCGGAGAGCGTGGCCTTGCCGTCGGCCGTGGCCGCGTCCCGGCCGGGGCCGAGGGCGTTGTCGGCCCAGCGGGCGACGCGGGCGGCGGCGGCCAGTCCGGAGCGCGCCATTCTGGCCAGCTCCGCCGGGGCCGGGGTGCCCTCCGGGGGGCGGGGGGCGGGGCGGCGCGGGCGCCGCTCGTTCACAGCTGAGGGTGCGGCGGCCAGGGGTCGCGGGCGGACGAGTCGAAGCCTGGAGTCGCGCGGGATACGGGACGTCACGGGTGCAGTCTTCCGGTTGACGGTCCGAAAACCCAAACGGAATGTCACGGCGGGCTACGGGACTGGCCAAGGCACCGGCTCTCGCGCGGGACGGGGAGACGCCTTCAGGCCAGTGGTACGGGCTTGAACGGAACCGTCGGCAGCGGTCGAGGAACCCGTCGCGAACCCACCGGAGCGGACTCACGGACGAGCCCCACGCACGGCGCCGGATCACATCAGCGGGGTCAGGAAGCGGCGCAGTGCCTCCTCGTAGGCCGCGGGGTCGGGATTCCACATGGCGCCGTGCGGGGCGTGGCGGACGGTGTGCAGGGTGACCAGCTCGGGGCGGCGGGCGGCGAGGCGGCGTGAGGCGCTCCAGGGAGCGACGGCGTCGTCGGGGCCGTGCAGCACGAGGGTCGGGACCTTCAGCCGGCCGGGGTCGGCGGCCGTGTCGGCGTGACCACCGGGGCCCCGGCCTCCGGGGCCGGTGTGCAGGCCGGTGCGGCCCTCGGCGGCGCGGACGGCCAGCGGCAGCAGCGCGCCGGGGGTGTGCCGGGCGGCGGCGAGGGCGCGCACCGTCGTCCGCCAGTCGAGGACCGGGGAGTCCAGCACCAGCCCGGAGACGATGTCGCGCAGCCCGGAGTCGGCGGCGGCGCGCAGCGCCATGGTGGCCCCGGTGGACCAGCCGAGCAGGACGACGCGTCGGGCGCCGTGCCGGACGGCGTACCGCATCGCGGCGTCCAGGTCGCGCCACTCGGTCTCGCCCAGGTGGTTGAGGCCGTCCGGGGAACGGGGTGCGCCGAGGTCGCCGCGGTGGGCCAGGGCGAGCACGGGGAAGTGGCGGCGGTGCAGGAAGCCCATGAGGTTCAGGGCGTGTTCCCGGGTGGTGCCCAGGCCGTGCACGGCGATCACCCAGGTGTTGCGCGCCCCGGGTACGAACCAGGCGGGCAGGTTGCCCAGCTCGCCCGGGATGTCGACGTCGGCGTGGTCGAGCCCGAGGGCGCTGGAGGGGTTGCCGACATGGAGGTTGGGGGTGAGCCAGACCGCGTCGCCGGGGTTCAGGCTGCCGTGGGTGACCCGCTCCAGGCGGCGCACGACGGTGTCGGCGGAGTGCGGGGCGGTGGGCAGGAGGGGGCCCAGGACCGCGTGGGAGCCCTTGCCGGAGAGGCCGTAGGTGCCGGGGCGCAGCGTGGCCAGGTCACGGGTGAGGGTGATCTGGCCGGCGGCCGTGCCGTGCACGGTGAGCCGGGGTTCGGTGGGCAGGGGCCGGCCGGGCGGTGCCTTCAGCGCGGCGTCGCTGGCCAGCCGGCCGGCGGCGACGCTGGCGGCTCCCGCGGCCAGGGCTGCGGTGACGGCGGCGGCCGTCGCTCTGACAGTGCGCACGCGTCCAGTGTCCTGGCCCGCCCTCCTCCCGGCCAGTGGTGGAGCCCGGCCGAAGGGGCCCGGGGGCAGGCGCGGCCGGGCGCGGCCGGGTGAGGACCGCTCGTCCGCGCCTGTCCGGGCGGCCGGGCGGCGGGTCAGTGGCGCTGCCCGTACCCGCGCAGCCGTTCGCCCGCCTCCCCGATCTGTTCCTCCGTCAGGAGCGAGGGGCTCAGGCCCGGTACCGACGCGGCCGTCAGCCACAGGCGGCACATCCACTCCAGTTGGGCCGTGCGGTCGTAGGCCTGGTCGAGGGTGGTGCCGTGGGTGAGCGTGCCGTGGTTCTGAAGGAGGCAGCCACTGCGTCCTTCGAGCGCCCGGAGCACGTTCTCGGCCAACTCGTCGGTGCCGTAGAGCGCGTAGGGGGCGACCCGGACCGGGCCGCCGAGCGCGCCCGCCATGTAGTGGACCCTGGGGAGCTCGGTGACGAGGGTCGAGACGGCGGTCGCGTGGACGGCGTGGGTGTGGACGATCGCTTCGGCGTCCGTGGTGCGGTAGACGGCCAGGTGCATGGGCAGCTCGCTCGTCGGGCGCAGGCCGCCGAGCACCTGCCGGCCGGTGAGGTCGACGCCCGTCACGTCGTCCGGGGTGAGCCGGTCGTAGGGCACGCCCGACGGGGTGACCAGCACGGTGTCGCCGACACGTACCGAGACGTTGCCCGAGGTGCCGACGACCAGCCGGTCGGCCACGGTGCGGCGGGCCGCCGTCACGAGCGCCTCCCAGGCCCGTGCCTCCTCGGGGACGGCGTGTCTGCCGCGCCGCCCGTCCGTGCCCGGTACGCCGTCCCGGTGATCCCGGGTGTCCCCCTGCTCGCGTCGCTGCTCAGCCATGCCGCGATCCTGCCAGGAGCCGCAGGGGGCTGCCGCCGGCCGTGGGTGTGCGGGCCGGAAAGCGGCCGCCTCGCTGTTCCCGGCCGCCTGCTGCGCCGCCCTGCCGGAGGGGAGCTCGGACACGGAGCCCGGGACACGTCGTTTCGTACACGACGGGCGCGGACCCGACACGACGACAGGGGCCTCATGCACGAGGGCGGCGGTCCCGTCATGCGGTGGCTGCGGCCGCGAAGGCGGTGGCGTCGGCCGGCGCCGGGACGGCGGGATCGCCGCACGGACGGGCAGCCGCTCCCAGGGGGTCGGTGCGCCGCGGATCACGCCCTGTGGGCGGCCCGTCACGGGGTGACCGATGTCTCTCGGGGTGCCGTTGGAGCGAGCCGTCGGGGTTCGCGAAAGGCAGGCGTCCGTACGGCGCTTGCCCCGTCCCGCGCCGGGTGCCGGGGCGCTCCCGCCGACCCCCTCGCACGGACACCCGGACGCCCTGCTCAGTTCATCTTCCGTTCACCCAGATTGCCTACGGTCGACCTGCCAATGACTTCGAACGATTGCCTGGGTAAATGGAAAGCTTCTCGCTGATCCTCGCGATTGTGGTCGTAACCGCACTCGCGTTCGATTTCACGAACGGTTTCCACGACACCGCCAACGCGATGGCCACCACCATCTCGACCGGTGCACTCAAGCCCAAGGTCGCGGTGGCCATGTCCGCCGCGCTGAACCTTGTGGGCGCTTTCCTCTCGGTGGAGGTCGCCAACACGATCTCCAAGGGTCTCGTCGACGAGACCGGCATCCGTCCCGAGGTCATCTTCGCCGCCCTGGTCGGCGCGATCCTCTGGAACCTGCTGACCTGGCTGGTGGGCCTGCCCTCCAGTTCCTCGCACGCCCTGATGGGCGGTCTGATCGGCGCCACCATCGCCTCGGCCGGTACGGGCGCGGTGCACGGTGACGCCCTGGTCACCAAGGTGCTGATCCCGGCGATCGCGGCACCGATCGTCGCGGGAGTCGCGGCGATGCTCGCGACCCGCCTGTCCTACACCCTCGGCAAGAAGGCCGACGGCAAGGCGGCGGCCAAGGGCTACCGCACGGGCCAGATCGCCTCGGCCGGCCTGGTGTCCCTCGCGCACGGCACCAACGACGCGCAGAAGACGATGGGCATCATCACCCTGGCCCTGGTCGCCGGCGGCGCCGTGGCCCCCGACTCCGACCCGCCCACCTGGGTCATCCTCTCCGCCGGCATGGCCATCGCCCTCGGCACCTACCTCGGCGGCTGGCGCATCATCCGCACCATGGGCAAGGGCCTGACCGACCTCCAGCCGCAGCAGGGCTTCGCCGCCCAGACCAGCGCGGCCACGGTCATCCTGGCCTCCTCCCACCTCGGTTTCTCCCTCTCCACCACCCACTCGGTCTCCGGTGCGGTGATGGGCGCGGGACTGGGCCGCAAGGGCGGTGTGGTCCGCTGGTCGACGGCGACCCGCATGTTCGTCGCCTGGGGTCTGACGCTCCCGGCCGCGGCCCTGGTGGGCGCGCTCGCCGAGTCCGTCACCGACCTCGGCGACTGGGGCACGGCCGTCGTCGCGGTCTTCCTGATCGCCTCCAGCGCGGCCATCTGGAAGATCTCCCGGCGCGAGGTCGTCGACGCCTCGAACGTCAACGCGGCCGAGGAGCCGGCGGGCGTCATCACGACGGCGATCGCCGTCGTCACCCCGCCGCCCGTGGGCATCCTCGCCGAGGACCTCGCCACGGACCTGACGGCCACGATCCCCGGCCCCGCCGTCGAGCCCGCGACCCCCGCCGCTCCCCCGGCCGCGGCCGTCTGAGTCCGCGCACCCGGTACGAAGGAAGAGAAGCAGCATGAAGATCGACTGGGCAGCCCTGGGCTCCGTCTTCGGCGTCAGCCTCGTGGTCACCGTGGGCCTCGTGGCCCTGTTCACCCTCGGCGTCATGGGCCTGTCGCGGCAGGAACGGGCGACGGCCGAGGGCGGCTCGGCCACCCTCGCGGTGACCGGCGCGTACGCGTGCTTCGCGGCCTGCGCGGCGGCGGTGGCCTACGGGATCTCACTGATCGTCGCCTGACACATCACATCGACGAGCGAGGGGTGCGGGACGGATCACCGTCCCGCACCCCTCGTTCGTCGTGACCCGTTGCCTGTGACCCCGCCGATCGGGCCCGTGTGGGGTTCTGCACACTCTCCCCCCGCAGGTCAACAGCAAGTTGACGGCCCTTCCGGGCCCGTGGTGGACTGCCCGGGCCATGTACGGCGGCAGAAGAGGAAGCCGGTGTGAATCCGGCGCGGTCCCGCCACTGTCACCGGGGTAGAAACCCCCGGGAGCCAGGAACTCTCGCCGCCGGTCTCGTCGAACCAGGGCGTGGACACCCTGAGTGAGGACATATCGCCATGCTCGCTGGGCCGTTGAGGTACCCCGCAAGGTCGCTGCCCGACCGCACGGCCGGCTGAGCCGATGCGTGCCGATCGCCTCTACGCGTACGGCGCCGCCACCGGCCTTCTGGGCGACCTGCTGCTCGGCGATCCGCGCCGCGGGCATCCGGTCGCCGCGTTCGGGCGGGCCGCCGGCGCCGTGGAGCGGCTGCTGTGGCGTGACCACCGGGGATGGGGCGCCCTCCACGCCGTCGTCTGCGCCGGTGGGGCCGCGGGCCTGGGAGCCGTGGCCGAGAAGGCCGTACGGCGCTCCCCCGCCGCTTCCGTCGCTCTCGTCTCCGCCGCCGCCTGGGCCGTCGTCGGGGGCAGTTCCCTCGTCCGCGAGGCCCGGGCCGTCGGACGGGCCCTCGAGGCGGGGGATCTCGAGGCCGCCCGGGAGCGGCTGCCCCATCTGTGCGGACGTGACCCGCAGGCACTGGACGCCGACGGGATCGCCCGCGCGGTCGTGGAGTCCGTCGCCGAGAACACCTCCGACGCCGTCGTGGGTGCCCTGGTGTGGGGCGCCGTGGGCGGGGTGCCGGGGCTGCTGGGGTTCCGGGCCGTCAACACCCTGGACGCCATGGTCGGGCACCGCTCGCCGAGGTATCTGCGCTACGGGTGGGCCGCCGCCCGCCTCGACGACGTCGCCGGCTGGCCCGGAGCCCGGCTGACCGCCGCGCTCGCCGCCGTCGCCGGGGACGATCCGCGGGGCGCGCTGCGCGCCTGGCGTGCCGACGCCCGCCGGCATCCGAGTCCCAACGCGGGGCCGGTGGAGGCGTCCTTCGCGGGCGCCCTGGGAGTGCGGCTGGGCGGGACCCTGTCGTACGCCGGGCGGGTGGAACACCGGCCCGTCCTGAACGGGACCGCCGGGCGGCCCGTCGTCGTCCGCGACATCGAACGCGCCGCACGGCTCTCCCGCCGCGTCGGCCTGCTCGCGCTCGGCGTGACCGTCGCCGCGCGAGCGGTCACCCCACGCGTCGCCGCCACGCGCTCCGTCACGAAGGACCCATTGAAGGGCGGTACGTCATGAGCGGGGGTCCGGGCGGAGGTCTCCTCGTCGCCGGCACCACCTCCGACGCCGGCAAGAGCGTCGTCACGGCCGGTATCTGCCGGTGGCTGGTGCGGCAGGGGGTGAAGGTCGCACCGTTCAAGGCACAGAACATGTCCCTCAACTCGTTCGTGACGCGGGAGGGCGCCGAGATCGGGCGGGCGCAGGCCATGCAGGCGCAGGCCTGCCGGGTGGAGCCGACCGCGCTGATGAACCCCGTGCTGCTCAAGCCGGGCGGAGAGCAGAGCAGCCAGGTCGTGCTGCTCGGCAAGCCGGTGGGCGAGATGAGCGCCCGTGGCTACCACGGCGGGCGGCAGCAACGGCTCCTCGGAACCGTTCTCGACTGCCTCGCCGAGTTGCGGGGCACGTATGACGCGGTGATCTGTGAGGGGGCGGGCAGTCCGGCCGAGATCAACCTGCGGCGGACCGACATCGTGAACATGGGGATCGCGCGCGGCGCGCGGCTGCCCGTGCTCGTCGTCGGCGACATCGACCGCGGGGGCGTCTTCGCCTCCTTCTTCGGGACCGTCGCCCTGCTCTCGCCCGAGGACCAGGAGCTGGTCGCCGGGTTCCTGGTCAACAAGTTCCGGGGGGACGTCTCCCTGCTGGAGCCGGGCCTGGACATGCTGCACGGGCTCACCGGCCGGCGGACCTACGGCGTACTGCCGTTCCGGCACGGGCTGGGGATCGACGAGGAGGACGGCCTGAGGGTGTCGCTGCGGGGGACCGTGCGGGAGTCGAACACCGCCCCGCCCGTCGGTGAGGACGTGCTGCGGGTCGCCGTCTGCGCGGTGCCGCTCATGTCCAACTTCACGGACGTGGACGCGCTGGCCGCCGAACCCGGCGTGGTCGTGCGGTTCGTGGACCGGCCGGAGGAACTGGCCGACGCGGACCTGGTGGTGATCCCGGGGACCCGGGGCACCGTGCGCGCCCTGGAGTGGCTCCGCGAGCGGGGGCTGGCCGAGGCCGTCCTGCGCAGGGTCGCCGAGCAGCGGCCCGTCCTCGGCATCTGCGGGGGTTTCCAGATCCTCGGCGAGCACATCGAGGACGAGGTCGAGAGCCGGCTCGGACAGGTGGAGGGCCTCGGAGTCCTGCCGGTCCGGGTGCGGTTCGCCCGCGAGAAGACCCTCACCCGGCCGGTCGGGGAAGCCCTCGGCGAGCGGGTCGAGGGGTACGAGATCCATCACGGGGTCGCCGACGTCACCGGCGGGGAGCCGTTCCTCTCCGACGGCCGCGGGCAGGCCCTGGACGGCTGCCGGGTCGGGCAGACCTGGGGCACGCACTGGCACGGCTCACTGGAGTCGGACGGATTCCGGCGGGCCTTCCTGCGCGAGGTGGCGGCCGCCGCGGGCCGTCGTTTCGTGCCCGCCGCCGACACCTCGTTCGCCGCGCTGCGCGAGGAGCAGCTCGACCGGCTCGGCGACCTGATCGAACAGCACGCGGACACCGACGCGCTCTGGCGGCTCATCGAGTCGGGCGCGCCACAAGGACTGCCTTTCATTCCACCGGGAGCGCCCGCATGAGCACAGTGTTGTTGTTGTCGACCGCCGACACCGATCTGCTGGCGGCGAGGGCCGCCACCGGTGCCTCGTACCGGATCGGCAACCCGACCCGGGTGGACGTCGCCGCGGAACTCCCCGCGCTCCTCGACGGCGCGGACATCGCGGTCGTCCGGCTGCTCGGCGGCAAGCGCGCCTGGGAGGACGGGCTCGCCGCGCTCAGGGCGTCCGGCGTGCCGACCGTGCTGCTGGGCGGCGAGACCGTGCCCGACGCGGAGCTGATGGCCGAGTCGTCGGCGCCCGCCGGTGTGGTGGCGGAGGCGCTGCGCTATCTCGTGGAGGGCGGCCCGGCCAACCTGACCGAACTGGCGCGCTTCCTCTCCGACACCGTGCTGCTGACCGGCGAGGGGTTCGTCGAGCCGCGGAAGATGCCCGAGTACGGCGTCCACGGCGAGCGTCCCTTCGTGGAAGGCCGGCCGACCGTCGGGGTGCTCTTCTACCGGGCGCACGAACTGAGCGGCAACACCGCGTTCGTGGACACGCTGTGCGACGCCGTCGAGGCGCGCGGTGCCAACGCCCTGCCCGTGTACTGCGGTTCGCTGCGCGGTGCGGACCCGGGGCTGTACGAGATCCTCGGGCGGACCGACACCCTCGTCGCCACCGTCCTGGCCGCCGGCGGCACGCACGCCTCGCATGCCTCGGCGGGCGGGGACGAGGAGGCCTGGGACATCGGCGCTCTCGCCGACCTCGACGTCCCCGTCCTGCAAGGGCTCTGCCTCACCTCGTCGAAGAGCGCGTGGGAGGCGTCCGACGCCGCCCTCTCCCCCATGGACGCGGCGATGCAGGTCGCGATCCCGGAGTTCGACGGGCGGATCATCACGGTCCCCTTCTCCTTCAAGGAGCAGGGCCCGGACGACGTCCCGGTGTACATCGCCGACCCCGAGCGGGCCGGACGCGTCGCCGGGATCGCCGTCCGGCACGCCCGGCTGAGGCACAAGCCGAACAGCGAGAAGAAACTCGCGCTCGTCTTCACCGCCTACCCGACCAAGCACTCGCGGGTCGGCAACGCGGTCGGCCTCGACACCCCGGCCTCGGCGGTGCGGGTCCTCGACGCGCTGCGGGACGCGGGCTACGGCGTCAGCGGGCACCCCGACGACGGCGACGAGCTGATCCACCGGCTGATCAACGCCGGTGGTCACGACGTCGAATGGCTCACCGAGGAGCAGCTGGCCGCCGCGCCCGCGCGGGTGCCGCTGGCCGACTACCGGGCGTGGTTCGACAAGCTCGACCCCGCGCTGCGCGACGGCATGCTCCAGGCGTGGGGCGAGCCGCCGGGTTCGCTGTACGTCGACGGGGACGACATCGTGCTGGCCTCCCTCCGGTTCGGGAACGTCGTCGTGATGATCCAGCCGCCGCGCGGCTTCGGCGAGAACCCGATCGCGATCTACCACGACCCCGACATGCCGCCCTCGCACCACTACCTGGCGGCCTACCGCTGGCTGGAGAACAGTTTCGGCGCCGACGCGATCGTCCACATGGGCAAGCACGGCACGATGGAGTGGCTGCCGGGCAAGGGGCTCGGGCTGAGCGGGGGCTGTGCCCCGGACGCCGTCCTCGGTGATCTGCCGCTCGTCTACCCCTTCATCGTCAACGACCCCGGTGAGGGCACCCAGGCCAAGCGGCGCGGGCACGCCACCGTCGTCGACCATCTCGTGCCGCCGATGGCGCGCGCCGACACCTACGGCGACCTGGCCAAGCTGGAGCAGCTCCTCGACGAGTACGCGCTCGTCTCCGACCTGGACCCGACGAAGGCGCCGGCCGTGCGCGCGCAGATCTGGACGCTGGTCAAGGCGGCGGAGCTGCACAACGACCTGCATGTGGAGGAGCAGCCGGGCGACGACGACTTCGACTCGTTCGTCATGCACATCGACGGCTATCTGTGCGAGATCAAGGACGTGCAGATCAGGGACGGGCTGCACATCCTCGGTGGCGGTCCGGTCGGCGAGGCGCGGGTCAACCTCGTGCTGGCGGTGCTGCGCGCCTCACAGGTGTGGGGCGGGCAGGCGAACGCGCTGCCGGGTCTGCGGGCCGCGCTGGCCGCGCACTTCGGGCTGGCCGAGAAGGAGTTGCTCGCCGAGCCGGGTGCGCCGGTGAAGGTGCCGGTCGAGCTGACGGACCTCGTCGAGGGGCCCGCGCGTACCGGCGCCGACGCCGTCGACCTGCTGGAGCAGCTGTGCCGGCGGATCGCGGAGGGCGCGGAGGAACGCGGGTGGGAGGTCTCGGGGAGCCGGGACCTCGTGCGTGAGGTGCTGGGCGTCGAACTCCCGGACGCCGTCGCGGTGCTGGAGTTCGCGTGCTCCGAGGTAGTGCCGCGGCTCGCCCGTACCACCGACGAGATCGGGCACATCCTGAAGGCCCTGGACGGCGGTTACGTCCCGGCCGGCCCGTCGGGCTCGCCGACCCGCGGGCTGGTCAACGTGCTGCCGACCGGGCGCAACTTCTACTCGGTCGACCCCAAGGCCATTCCGTCCAGGCTGAGTTGGGAGGTCGGGCAGGCTCTCGCGGACTCCCTCGTGCAGCGCTACCTCCAGGACACCGGCGCGTACCCCAAGTCCGTCGGCCTGACCGTCTGGGGCACCTCGGCGATGCGCACCCAGGGCGACGACATCGCCGAGATCCTGGCGCTGCTCGGCTGCCGCCCGGTGTGGGACGACGCCTCGCGCCGGGTGACCGGGTTCGAGGTGGTGCCGCTGGCGGAGCTCGGCCGGCCGCGCATCGACGTGACCGTCCGCATCTCCGGTTTCTTCCGGGACGCGTTCCCGCACGTGGTGGGGCTGATCGACGACGCCGTGCGGGCGGTGGCCGAGCTGGCCGAGCCCGCCGAGTCCAACTTCGTGCGCGCCCACGTGGACGAGGACGCCGCCGCGCACGGCGACCGGCGGCGCGCGACGGCCCGGGTCTTCGGCTCCAAGCCGGGGGCCTACGGGGCGGGGCTGCTGCCGCTGATCGACGCCCGCAACTGGCGCTCGGACGCGGATCTCGCCGAGGTGTACGCCGTCTGGGGCGGCTACGCCTACGGGCGCGGACTCGACGGACGGGCCGCGCGCGGGGACATGGAGACGGCGTTCAGGCGGATCGCCGTCGCCGCCAAGAACGTGGACACCCGCGAGCACGACCTCGTCGACGCCGACGACTACTTCCAGTACCACGGGGGCATGGTCGCCATGGTCCGCCACCTCACGGGCGCCAGCCCCGAGGCGTACGTGGGTGATTCGGCGACGCCGGACCAGGTGAGGACACGCACCCTGGGCGAGGAGACGCACCGGGTCTTCCGGGCCCGGGTGGTCAACCCGCGCTGGATGGCGGCCATGCGCCGGCACGGCTACAAGGGCGCCTTCGAGATGGCGGCGACCGTCGACTACCTCTTCGGCTACGACGCCACGGCCGGGGTGGTCGACGACTGGATGTACGAGAAGCTCAGCGCCGAGTACGTCTTCGACGCGGAGAACCGGGACTTCATGAAGAAGTCCAACCCGTGGGCCCTGCGGGGCATCACCGAGCGGCTCCTCGAAGCCGCCGACCGCGGGCTGTGGGCCGAGCCGGACGCCGAGACGATCGAGCGGCTGCGCGCCACCTACCTGGAGCTGGAAGGCGACTTGGAGGGCGACGAGAAGTGAGTACCCCGTTCCCGTTCACGGCCGTCGTCGGCCAGGACGACCTGCGGCTCGCGCTGCTGCTGAACGCCGTCTCGCCGAAGGTGGGCGGTGTGCTGGTCCGCGGTGAGAAGGGCACCGCCAAGTCCACGGCCGTGCGCGCCCTGTCGGCGCTCATGCCCACGCTGGACGTCATCGCCGGCTGCCGGTTCTCCTGCGACCCGGACTCCCCCGACCCGGCCTGCCCGGACGGCCCGCACGAGCCGGGCGCGTTCGAGACCCGGCCGGCCCGGATGGTCGAGCTGCCCGTCGGCGCCTCCGAGGACCGGCTCGTCGGCGCCCTCGACATCGAGCGGGCGCTCGCCGAGGGCGTCAAGGCCTTCGAGCCGGGGCTCCTCGCGGACGCGCACCGCGGGATCCTCTACGTAGACGAGGTCAACCTCCTCCACGACCACCTGGTCGACCTGCTGCTCGACGCGGCCGCGATGGGCGCCTCGTACGTGGAACGCGAGGGCGTCTCCGTGCGCCACGCCGCGCGGTTCCTGCTCGTGGGAACCATGAACCCGGAGGAGGGCGAACTGCGGCCGCAGTTGCTCGACCGGTTCGGTCTCACGGTGGAGGTGGCCGCCTCGCGCGAGCCCGACCAGCGGGTGGAGGTCGTCCGGCGGCGGCTCGCCTACGACGACGATCCGGACGGGTTCGCCGCGCGGTGGGCGCAGGAGGAGAGCGCCGTACGCGGGCGGATCGTGGCCGCGCGCCGACTGTTGCCGTCGGTTCGGCTCGGCGACGGCGCGCTGCGGCAGATCGCGGCGACCTGCGCCGCCTTCGAGGTGGACGGTATGCGGGCCGACATCGTGATGGCACGGACCGCGGTCGCGCTGGCCGCCTGGGCCGGGCGGACCGACGTGCTCGCCGAGGACGTACGGCAGGCGGCGCTGCTCGCGCTGCCGCACCGCAGGCGCCGCAACCCGTTCGACGCGCCCGGGCTCGACGAGGACAAGCTCGACGAGACCCTGGAGGAGTTCGCGGGCCCGGACGACGAGGAGCCCGATCCCGACCCCGACGGGCCGGGCGGCGGGGACGGCGGGCCGCCGCCGCGCAGCGACGGTGACGGTCCCCAGGGCGACGACACCGGCGCCGCTCCCGAGGCCGAGGAGGCCGGCGGGAGCGAAGGGGCCGGCGAGGGCGGGCAGCCGCAGCCGGCCGGTTCCGGGGCCGGGGAGCAGTCCGCGGTGAGGGCCGCCGAGCCGTTCCGTACGAAGGTGCTGAGTGTGCCCGGGATCGGCGAGGGCGCCACCGGACGGCGGTCTCGGGCGCGGACCGAGCACGGTCGGACCACCGGGGCCCGACGGCCCCGGGGCGCCCTCACCAAGCTTCACCTGGCGGCGACCGTGCAGGCCGCCGCCCCGCATCAGCGGACGCGGGGGCGGTCCGGGCCGGGACTCGTGGTGCGCCGGGACGATCTGCGTCAGGCGACCCGGGAGGGCCGCGAGGGCAACCTCGTGCTGTTCGTCGTGGACGCCTCCGGGTCGATGGCCGCCCGGCAGCGCATGAGCGCGGTGAAGGGCGCCGTGCTGTCGCTGCTGCTCGACGCCTACCAGCGGCGCGACAAGGTCGGTCTCGTCACCTTCCGGGGGGCGGCCGCGGAGGTCGCGCTGCCGCCCACCTCGTCGGTGGACGCGGCCGCCGTACGGCTGGAGTCGCTGCCCACCGGTGGTCGGACGCCGCTCGCCGCCGGGCTGCTCAAGGCCCACGACGTGCTGCGGGTGGAGCGGCTGCGCGATCCCGCGCGGCGGCCCCTGGTCGTCGTGGTGACCGACGGGCGGGCGACCGGCGGTCCCGAGCCGGTCGCTCTCGCCGGTCGGGCGGCACGGCTGTTCGCCGCCGAGGGGATCGCGTCCGTGGTCGTCGACTGCGAGTCGGGGCCCGTGCGGCTGGGACTCGCGGGGCGGCTCGCGGGCGAGCTGGCGGGTACGGCGGTGACGCTGGACGAGCTGCGGGCGGACTCCATCGCCGGGTTGGTCAGGGACGTGCAGGGGACTTCGAGGAGGGCCGCGTAATGCCTCAGGGACAGCCGAGTGTGGTGCCGGACGACGGACTGACGACCCGGCAGCGCCGTAACCGGCCGCTGGTCGTCGTGCACACGGGGGTGGGCAAGGGCAAGTCCACCGCCGCGTTCGGGCTGGCGCTGCGCGCCTGGAACCAGGGGTGGCCGATCGGGGTGTTCCAGTTCGTCAAGTCGGCGAAGTGGAAGGTCGGCGAGGAGAACGCGCTGCGGGTGCTGGGTGCTTCCGGCGAGGGCGGTTCCGTCGACTGGCACAAGATGGGCGAGGGGTGGTCCTGGGTCCAGCGGGACCTCCAAGGTGACAACTCCACGAACGAGGAGAAGGCCCGCGAGGGCTGGGAGCAGGTCAAACGCGATCTCGCCGCCGAGACGTACAAGCTGTACGTGCTCGACGAGTTCGCCTATCCGATGCACTGGGGATGGGTCGACGTAGACGAGGTCGTCTCCGTGCTGCGGGACCGGCCGGGCACCCAGCATGTCGTGATCACCGGGCGCAACGCGCCCGGGAAGCTGGTCGAGTGCGCCGACCTCGTGACCGACATGTCCAAGGTCAAGCATCCGATGGACGCGGGGCAGAAGGGGCAGCGAGGTATCGAGTGGTGACGCCGTGCTGAACTCCTCCTCGTCGCCGGCGTCATCGGCGTCGGCGTGCTCCGTGCCCCGGCTGGTCATCGCCGCGCCCTCCTCCGGCAGCGGCAAGACCACCGTCGCCACCGGGCTGATGGCCGCGCTCACCGCGCGGGGGCTCACCGTGTCCCCGCACAAGGTCGGGCCGGACTACATCGACCCCGGCTACCACTCGCTCGCGACCGGGCGGACCGGGCGCAACCTCGACGCCTATCTGTGCGGGCCCGACCTGGTCGGGCCGCTGTTCGCGCACGGGGCGCACGGGTGCGACATCGCCGTGATCGAGGGTGTGATGGGGATGTTCGACGGGGCCGCCGGGGAAGGCGAACTGGCCTCCACCGCGCAGGTGGCGAAGCTCCTGCGGGCGCCGGTCGTCCTCGTGGTCGACGCCTCGTCGCAGTCGCGGTCCGTGGCCGCGCTCGTGCACGGGTTCGCCTCCTGGGATCCACAGGTGCGGATCGGGGGCGTGATCCTGAACAAGGTCGCTTCCGACCGGCACGAGGAGTTGTTGCGGGAGGCGCTCGAGTCGGCCGGGGTGCCGGTGCTGGGTGTGCTGCGGCGGGTGGCCCAGGTGGACACGCCGTCCCGGCATCTGGGGCTGGTGCCGGTCGCCGAGCGGCGGGCCGCCGCGGTGGAGGCGGTTGCGGCCATGGCCGCGCAGGTTTCGCACGGGTGCGATCTCGAGGCTCTGGCTGCGCTGGCGCGGTCGGCGGGGGTGTTGCCGGGTACGGCGTGGGACGCGGCCGAGGCGCTTGTCGCCTCGCCCCCGCCGCCCCTTCCCGTCCCGGCCCTGGGGGCTGCCGCCCCCAGCCCCCAGCTGTCGGCCCCGAACGGGCCTCGTCCTCAAACGCCGGACGGCCTGGTGGTTGCCGTTGCGGGCGGGGCCGCGTTCACCTTTTCCTATGCCGAGCACGCCGAGTTGCTCAGGGCCGCCGGGGCCGAGGTCGTCGTTTTCGATCCGCTTCGGGACGAGCGGCTCCCGGAAGGGACCGCCGGGTTGGTCATCGGGGGTGGGTTTCCCGAGGTGTACGCCGCCGAGCTGTCCTCGAACGAGCCGCTGCGCAAGGAGGTCGCCGCGCTGGTGGACTCCGGCGCTCCGGTCGCCGCCGAGTGCGCCGGACTGCTCTACCTGTGCCGGGAACTGGACGGGCGGCCCATGTGCGGGGTGCTCGACGCCACCGCGCGGATGAGCGAACGGCTCACGCTCGGCTACCGGGACGCCGTGGCCGTGAGCGACAGTGTGCTGGCCGTGGCCGGGACACGGATGCGGGGGCACGAGTTCCACCGGACCGTCGTCGAGCCCGGCTCGGGGGCGGCTCCCGCCTGGGGGGTGCGGGTCCCGCGGCAGGTCGAAGGCTTTGTGCAACGCGGTGTGCACGCGAGTTATCTGCACACGCACTGGGCGTCCGAGCCCGGTGTGGCCCGTCGGTTCGTGGAGAGGTGCCGGACGTCATGAGCGACAGCAGACTGGTCGGAGTCGGGGTGGGGCCCGGCGATCCCGAGCTGGTGACCGTCAAGGGCGTCAACGCGCTGCGGGCCGCCGAGATCGTCGTCGTGCCCGTGATGGACGGCGGGGAACGGGGGCGGGCCGAGGCCACCGTCCTGCACTACGTGCCGCAGGAGAAGGTCGTCCGGGTCGTCTTCGCGCTCAACGAGCGGACCGACCGCACGCGGCGCGAGGCCGCCTGGGACGCGGCCGGGGAACGGGTCGCCGGGTTGCTGCGGCAGCACGGCAGCGTGGCCTTCGCGACCATCGGCGATCCCAACGTGTACTCCACCTTCACGTATCTCGCGCAGACCGTCGCGGAGTCGGTGCCGGGCGTGGTGATCGAGACGGTCCCGGGGATCACCGCCATGCAGGATCTCGCGGCGCGGTCGGGCGCCGTGCTGACGGAGGGCACCGAGCCGTTGACGCTGGTGCCGGTGACCGCGGGTTCGGCGGTGCTGAAGGACGCGCTCGCCGGGCCGGGGACCGTCGTCGCGTACAAGTTCGGACGGCAGGCCGCGGAGGTCGCCGAGGCGCTGCGGGAGACCGGGCGGCTCGGGGACGCCGTGTGGGGATCGGCTCTGGGTCTCGCCGAGGAGTCCATCCGGCCGGCCGGGGAGCTGGACGGCGAGCCGCTTCCCTACCTCTCCACGCTCATCGCGCCCGCGCGGCGCGAGGGCGGCCGGGGCGGCAAGCTGTGAGTCCGTCCGCTTCCGGGTCACGGGGTCCCGGGTCACGAGGCCAGGCCCACCACCAGCCAGATGAAGGCCGCGCCCGCGACGGTGCACAGCACGGTCGACCGGGCGGGGTGTTCGTGGTGGGCCTCGGGGAGGATCTCGGCGGCCGCCAGATACAGCAGCGCGCCGCCGAAGAAGCCCAGGTAGCCGCCGAGCAGTTGCTCCGGGATGGTGACGAAGGTCGTCGCGGCCGCGCCCAGGACCGGCGCCGCCGCGTCCGCGAACAGCATGGCCAGGGCCCTGCGGCGGGCGTTCCCGTACAGGCTCGTGATCGTGTAGGTGTTGAATCCGTCCGCGAAGTCGTGGGCGATGACCGCCAGGGCCACGGCGAGTCCCATGCCGCCGCCCACCTGGAAGGCCGCGCCGATCGCCACGCCGTCCATGGCGCTGTGGAAGACCATCGCGGCGGCCGCCGTCAGACCGACCTCGGGGGCCCGGCCGCCGGGGACGCCCCGGCCGGAGTGCTCGTGCGGCGGAACCGGGCAGGCGTGCTCCTCGGCGCCGTGCGCGGCCTGGCGTGCCGCCAGCAGCCGTTCCACCAGATGGGCCACCAGGAAGCCCGCCACGAAGAGCAGCAGCGCGGCCGGGACACCGAAGACCTCCGTACCGGCCGCCTCCAGGGCCTCCGGCAGCAGGTCGAGGCCGACGACGCCCAGCATCAGGCCGCCGGCCAGGCCCAGGACCAGGTGGCGGCGGTCGGTGACGCGCTGTGCCGTCCAGCCGCCGGCCAGCGTCATGAGGAACGCGCCGAGCGCGACGAAGACCGCCATAGGCCCTTGCTATCCGATCAACCCCCGATCGCGCACATCCGCGCTCTCGGTTGACCCCGGAAAACACGGACAAAGCCCGCTATGAGAGGACCTGAATCCATGGCCGATGCCCCCACCGGCAAGGTGACCTTCGTCGGTGCCGGCCCCGGCGCCGCCGACCTGCTGACGTTCCGCGCGGCGCGTGCCATCGCCGACGCCGACGTGGTGATCTGGGCCGCGAGCCTGGTCCAGGCGGAGGTTCTCGACCACGCGCGCGAGGGCGCGGAGATCCTCGACTCGGCGACCATGTCCCTGGAGGACGTCGTCACCGTCTACGAGCGGGCCCGCCGGGAGGGGCTGAAGGTCGCCCGTATCCATTCCGGCGACCCCGCGCTCTGGGGCGGTACGCAGGAACAGCTGGACCGGTGCGAGGAGATCGGCGTCGAGACCGAGATCGTGCCCGGTGTGTCCTCCTTCTCGGCCGTCGCCGCCCTGGCCCGGCGCGAGCTGACGATCCCCGAGGTCGCGCAGTCGGTCGTCCTCACCCGGCTGGGCGGCGGCAAGACGCCGATGCCGCCCGGCGAGGAGGTGCGGGAGTTCGCCCGGCACGGCACGACCATGGCGATCTTCCTGTCGGCCGCGCGCAGCGGGCAGCTGGTGCGGGAGCTGCTGGAGGGCGGCTATCCGACCGCCACCCCGGTGGTCATCGCCCACCAGGCGACCTGGCCGGAGGAACTGGTCGTGAAGTGCACGATCGAGACGCTGGAGGAGACGGTCAAGGAGCACAAGCTCTGGAAGCACACCCTCTTCCTGGTCGGCCCGGCCCTCGACGCGCACGGCACCCGCTCGCACCTGTACCACCCGGGGCACTTCCACGGCTACCGCAAGGCCGACCCGGAGGCGCGCCGGGCGCTGCGGACCCGGGGTGCCAGTACGTGAGAGGGCTGATCACCGTCGTCGGTACGGGCACGGGGACGGCGCCCGGCGGGGAGGTCCTCGCCGGCGCGGAGCTCGTCGTGGGCGGACGGCGGCACCTGGAGGCCGCGGGACTGCCCGCGTCGGTCGAGCGGATCGTGCTCGGTCCGCTCGCGCCGGCCCTGGACGCCATGGCGGGGTACGTCGAGACGGACCGGCGCGTGGTCGTGCTGGCCTCCGGCGACCCCGGGTTCTTCGGGATCGTGCGGGCGCTGGCCGAACGGTTCGGGCCGGAGCTGCTGGACGTCCGGCCCGGTGTCTCCTCCGTGGCCACCGCCTTCGCCCGGCTCGGACTGACCTGGGACGACGCCGTCGTCGTGAGCGCGCACGGGCGCGATCCGCGGACGGCCGTCAATGTCTGCCGGGCGCATCCGAAGGTCGCCGTCCTGACCGGTCCGGGCGCAGGACCTGCCGAACTGGGCGCCGCGCTCGCGCGCAGCGCGCCCGGGCGGGTGCTCGTCGTGGCCTGCGCGCTCGGCGACCCGGCGGGCGAGCGGGTGGAGCGCGTCTCCCCCGACGAGGCCGCCGGACGCGACTGGGGCACGGCGGTGAGCGTCGTGCTCTGTCTGGACGAGGCGCGGGCGCTCGGTCCGGTACGGACGCTGGCCGGGCCCGGGATCCGGCCCGCCGGGTGGGCCCTGGACGAGGGCGCGTTCGCCCACCGCGACTCGATGATCACCAAGTTCGAGGTGCGGGCGCTGGCGCTGGCCCGGCTCGGGCCGCGCCCCGGCGACCTGGTCTGGGACGTGGGCTCCGGGTCGGGGTCGGTGGCCGTGGAGTGCGCGCGGCTCGGCGCCGCCGTCAGCGCGGTCGAGAAGGCGGCGGACGGCGTCGAGCGGATCCGCGCCAACGCCGAGGCGCACGGCGTCGACGTGCACGTGGTGCACGGCGGCGCGCCCGGCGCGCTGGCCGGACTCGACGATCCCGACGCGGTGTTCGTGGGCGGCGGCGGGCGTGAGCTGCCCGGCATCGTCGCCGAGTGCGCACGGCGGGCCCGGCGCAGCGTGGTCGTCGCGATGGCCGCGCTGGACCGGGTCCCGGCGGTGCGTGCCGCACTCGGCGACGCCGGGTTCGACTGCGGCGGTGTGCTGCTGCATTCCTCGCGGCTCGCTCCGCTGCCGGGCGAGGTGACCCGGCTGGCCGCGACCAATCCCGTTTTCCTGCTGTGGGGTGTCAGAGACGCCGTCGGCGCGCACCCTGTCCATCGAGAAGGAGTAGCCCTGTGATCGGCCTCATTTCCGCCACCGCGGCGGGGGCGGCGGCACGCGACCGGCTGGCCGCGGCCTGGCCGGACCGCACGCGCGTGTACGACGGCCCGGTCGGGGACGCCGTCCGGCGGGCGTTCGCCGAGTGCGAGCAGCTGGTGTGCTTCCTGGCGACCGGGGCGGTCGTCCGGCTGGTCGCGCCCCTGCTGTCCGACAAGACGTCCGACCCGGGTGTGGTGTGCGTGGACGAGGCCGGGCGGTTCGCCGTCCCGGTGGTCGGCGGGCACGCCGGGGGCGCCAACGAACTCGCCCTGGCTGTCGGCGAGTTGCTGGGCGCGCTGCCGGTGGTGACCACGGCCACGGACGCCGTCGGCATCCCCGGCCTCGACACGCTCGGCCTCCCGGTGGAGGGCGATGTGGCCGGCGTGACCCGGGCTCTGCTGGACGGCGAACCGGTCGTGCTGGCCGCCGAGGTGCCGTGGCCGCTGCCGCCGGTGCCGTTCGCGGAGCGGGGGTCGTACACCGTGCGGCTGACGGACCGTGCGGTCGAACCCGCGGCCGGGGAGGTGCTGTTGCGTCCGCCGTCCCTCGTCGTCGGGGTCGGCGCGTCCAGGGGCGCCCCGGTCGACGAGGTGCTCGACCTGGTGGCGGGCGCCCTGCGGGACGCGGGACTGTCTCCCGCGAGCATCGCCGAGCTGGCCAGTGTCGACGCCAAGGCCGAGGAGCCGGGGATCGTCGAGGCGGCCCGGCGGTTCGGCGTGCCCGTGGTGACGTACTCCGCCGAGGAGTTGGCCGCCGTCGAGGTGCCGAACCCCTCGGACGCTCCCCTCACGGCCGTCGGCACACCCTCCGTCGCGGAGGCCGCCGCCCTGGTCGGCGGGGGCGAACTCCTCGTTCCCAAGCGGAAGTCGGAACGGGCGGACGGGCGGCCCGCGATGGCCACCTGTGCCGTCGTACGGCGCCCCGCGCGCGGGCGGCTCGCGGTCGTCGGGCTCGGTCCCGGCGCGCGGGACCTGCTGACGCCCCGCGCGAAGGCCGAGCTGGAACGGGCCTCGGTGCTCGTCGGCCTCGACCAGTACGTCGACCAGATCCGCGACCTGCTGCGCCCCGGCACCCGGATCCTGGAGTCGGGGCTCGGCGCCGAGGAGGAGCGGGCCCGGACCGCCGTGGCGCAGGCCCGGCGCGGGCTGAGCGTCGCGCTGATCGGCAGCGGGGACGCGGGCGTGTACGCGATGGCCTCCCCGGCGCTCGCCGAGGCGTCCGACGACATCGACGTGGTCGGAGTCCCCGGGGTGACCGCCGCGCTCGCCGCCGGCGCGATCCTCGGCGCGCCGCTGGGCCACGACCACGTGTCGATCAGCCTGTCCGATCTGCACACGCCGTGGGAGGTCATCGAGCGGCGGGTGCGGGCGGCGGCCGAGGCGGACATCGTCGTCACCTTCTACAACCCCCGTTCCCGGGGCCGTGACTGGCAGCTGCCCAAGGCGCTGTCGATCCTCGCGGAACACCGGGAGCCGACGACGCCGGTGGGCGTCGTGCGCAACGCCTCGCGCCCGGACGGGACCGCACGGCTGACGACCCTCGGGGAACTCGACCCGGCGTGGGTCGACATGATGACGGTCGTGACCGTGGGCAACACGGCGACCCGGAACATCGCGGGGCGCATGGTCACGCCCCGCGGCTACCGCTGGCAGGAGAACTCCTCCGACAGCTCGCCCGACAGCGCTCAGGACAGCTCCCCGGAGGGCGCCCTGTGAACCGTGTGGTCCATCCGATCGAGCAGGAGTCCTTCCGGCGGCTGCGTGCCCGCCTGGACACCTCGCGCTTCGCGCCGCTCAGCCGGGCGGTGGTGGAGCGGGTCATCCACTCCGCCGCCGATCTGGAGTACGCGAGCGATCTCGTGCTGGACGAGAGCGAGTTGGCGAAGGCGCACCGCGCGTTGCACGCCGGAGCGCCCGTCGTCGTCGACGTGGAGATGGTGGCCGCGGGAATCACCCGGCGGGAGACCGTCTGCCGTCTGAAGGACGCCACGGCCGGACCCGGGCTGACCCGGTCCGCCCACGCGATCCGGCTGGCCTACGAGGAGGTCGGGCCCGGCGCCCTCTGGGTGATCGGCTGCGCGCCGACCGCCCTGGAGGAGCTGCTGACGCTGGACGCCTCCCCCGCGCTGGTCATCGGCCTGCCCGTCGGCTTCGTCGGGGCGGCCGAGTCGAAGGCCGCGCTCCGCGAGAGCGGGCTGCCCGCCGTGAGCAACGTGTCCGAGAAGGGCGGCTCGGCGGTCGCCGCCGCCGCCCTCAACGCCCTCCTGTACACCGCCCTTTCGTCCCCCGCTTCGTCCTCCGAGGAGAAACAGTGACCACCCCGCCGCCCGCCCTGCTCATCGCCGGCCACGGCACCCGGGACGAGGCCGGAGCCGAGGCGTTCCGTGACTTCGTACGGGAGCTGGGCCGCCGCCACCCCGAACTGCCCGTCGCGGGCGGCTTCATCGAGCTGTCCCCGCCGCCGCTCGGCGACGCGGTGACGGAGTTGGTGGAGCGTGGCGTACGGCGGTTCGCCGCCGTTCCGCTGATGCTGGTGTCCGCCGGGCACGCCAAGGGCGACATCCCGGCGGCACTGTCCCGCGAGAAGGAGCGGCACCCCGGCATCTCCTACACCTACGGGCGCCCGCTGGGGCCGCACCCGGCGCTGCTGAACGTGCTGGAGCGGCGGCTGGACGAGGCGCTGGGCGCCGGGAGCCGCACTTCCGAGGACCTGGCCGACGTCACCGTGCTGCTGGTCGGGCGCGGCTCGACGGACCCGGACGCCAACGCCGAGGTGCACAAGGCGGCGCGGCTGCTGTGGGAGGGACGCGGGTACGCGGGCGTGGAGACAGCGTTCGTGTCGCTGGCCGCGCCGGACGTGCCGAGCGGGCTCGACCGCTGCGTGAAGCTCGGGGCGCGGCGGATCGTCGTCCTGCCCTACTTCCTGTTCACCGGGATCCTGCCGGACCGGGTGCGGCACCAGACCGAGGACTGGGCGGCCGCGCATCCCGAGGTCGAGGTGCGGTCGGCGGACGTCATCGGTCCCGAACCGGAGCTGCTGGACCTGGTGATGGAGCGGTACGAGGAGGCCGTCAAGGGCGACCTGCGGATGAACTGCGACTCGTGCGTGTACCGGATCGCGCTGCCGGGCTTCGAGGACAAGGTGGGACAGCCGCAGCAGCCGCACTTCCACCCGGACGACGAGGGCCACCACGACGGCCACCACCATCACGGACACGCGCACTCCCATGCGCACTGAAGGGGACGCCGAGGGGCACCCCGGCGGTCGGCAGGATGCCGCCCAGGGGGGCGCGGGCGGCCACGACCTGCGTCACCACGGGGACGCCGAGGTGCGCGACGACGGCTCGGCGCTCGTCGACCTCGCGGTGAACGTCCGCGCGGACACGCCCCCGCGCTGGCTGCGGGAGCGCATAGCCGCGTCCCTGGGCGGCCTCGCGGCCTACCCGGACGGGCGGGCCGCCCGGGCGGCGGTCGCGGCGCGCCACGGACTTCCCGTCGAGCGGGTGCTGCTGACGGCGGGCGCGGCCGAGGCGTTCGTGCTGCTGGCGCGCGCCCCGAAGGTCCGGCGGCCCGTCGTCGTGCACCCTCAGTTCACGGAGCCGGAGGCGGCGCTGCGGGACGCCGGGCACAGCGTGGACCGGGTGGTACTGCGCGAGGAGGACGGGTTCCGGCTGGATCCGGCGGCCGTACCCGAACAGGCCGACCTGGTGGTGATCGGCAATCCGACGAACCCCACGTCGGTGCTGCACCCGGCGGACACGATCCGGCGGCTGGCCCGGCCCGGGCGGACGCTGGTGGTCGACGAGGCGTTCATGGACGCGGTGCCGGGCGAGCGGGAGGCCCTCGCCGGGTGCACGGACGTGCCCGGTCTGGTCGTGCTGCGCAGTCTGACCAAGACCTGGGGGCTGGCGGGACTGCGGATCGGCTACGTCCTCGCCGCCCCGGAGACGATCGCCGACCTGGAACGGGCGCAACCGCTGTGGCCGGTGTCCACGCCGGCACTGGTGGCGGCGGAGGCGTGCATGGGCCCCCAGGCGCTGGCGGAGGCCGCCCACGCCGCCCACCGGGTCGCCGCGGACCGGGCGCATCTCGTGGCCGGGCTCGAGGAGTTCGGCGTCGACGGGGTGCGGGTGGCCGAACCCGCCGAGGGCCCCTTCGTCCTCGTACGGCTGCCCCGGGCCGACGCCGTCCGCCGACGGCTGCGCACGCTGGGGTTCGCGGTCCGGCGCGGGGACACCTTTCCGGGTCTCGACGAGGAGTGGCTGCGGCTTGCGGTCCGGGACCGGGCGACGGTGAACCGTTTCCTCCAGGCACTGGACCAGGCTCTGGCCCTGACCCGGGGGTGAGGACGGGCAGCTGACGGGGGATGCCTCGGCCGGGCTGGACCCGGGCGCCGACGGGCACGGAACCGGACAGGGGCCCTGAGCAGTGCGCGGTCCGGACACCGACGGGCACGAGCCCGCGCAGGGCCCGGACACGGTCCCGGGCCAAGGCGCAGTCCGAACACGGGCGGGAACCGCGCAGGCCCCCGGCAGGGCTCCGCCAGCGGCAGGGGCAGGGGCGGGGGCAGGGGCAGGGGCGGGGGCAGGGGCAGGGGCAGGGGCAGCTGCAACGGCGGTGGCAGCGGCAACGGCAGCGGAGGTGCCCGGACCCGCCCGCAAGAGTTACGTACAAGGGGTGAACGGCCAGCGCGCCGGGGGTGGTTCACTCCAGCGCGGGCTTTCCGTGCATGCTTTCGAATCCATCGGCACGTACGTTCCCTGTGGCCGCCCGCGGCGCACCGCTCTCAGCTCACCACCGTGCCGTTCAGCACCACCCGGCGCGGGGCCGCCAGCACCCGCACGTCGGCGCGCGGGTCCGTCTCGTAGACCACCAGGTCCGCCGGGGCGCCCTCGTCCAGACCGGGGCGCCCGAGCCACGCGCGTGCGCCCCAGGTGGTGGCCGAGAGCGCCTCCACCGCGGGGATGCCCGCCGTCACCAGTTCCGCGACCTCGGCGGCGACCAGACCGTGCGGCAGTGTGCCGCCGGCGTCCGTGCCGACGAAGACCGGGATGCCGGCGTCGTGGGCGGAGCGGACGGTGTCGTAACGGCGTTCGTGGAGGCGGCGCATATGGGCCGCCCAGCGCGGGAACTTGGCCTCGCCGCCCGCCGCGAGCTGCGGGAACGTGGCGATGTTGACGAGGGTCGGCACGATCGCGACACCGCGTTGCGCGAACAGCGGGATCAGGTCGTCCGTGAGGCCCGTCGCGTGCTCGACGCAGTCGATGCCCGACTCGACCAGGTCGCGCAGCGAGTTCTCGCCGAAGCAGTGCGCAGTGACCCGCGCGCCCAGGCTGTGGGCCTGCGCGATGGCCGCCTCGGCGGCCTCCCGCGGCCAGCTGGGGGCCAGGTCGCCCACCTCGCGGTCGATCCAGTCGCCGACCAGCTTGACCCAGCCGTCGCCGCGCCGGGCCTCCTGCGCGACGTACGCGACCAGGTCGTCGGGCTCGATCTCGTGCGCGAAACCGCGGAGGTAGCGGCGGGTGCGGGCGATGTGCCGGCCGGCCCGGATGATCTTCGGCAGGTCCTCGCGGTCGTCGACCCAGCGGGTGTCCGAGGGCGAGCCGGCGTCACGGATCAGCAGGGCGCCCGCCTCGCGGTCGGTCAGCGCCTGCTTCTCGGCGACGTCCCGGTCGACGGGGCCGTGCGCGCCCAGTCCCACATGGCAGTGGGCGTCGACCAGGCCGGGCAGGGCCCAGCCCTCGACGGTCCGGACGTCGTGGGCGCCGACGGGACGGTCGTAGGAGATCCGACCGTCGACGACCCACAACGCGTCGCGGACTTCGTCGGATCCCGTCAGGATCCGGCCCTTCACGTGCAGCACCGCGCGATCGCTCATGCGGTGCACCCTAGTGCCGCGACAGGCAACGTTCGCCCCGTCGCGACGCCCGGCACGCACTCTCGCCGCACCGGCCGAAAGCCCAGGTACGTCCAGTACGAGGACTTCCGGCCGGCACGCCGAGAGCACGCACCGGACGCCGCTCCTTGACGGGCAAACGTTGCCCGCCGCGGCACTAGCTACTGCTCCGGCTCGCCCTTGTGGTCGCCCACCTGGCCCGGGGAGTCCTCCCCCGCTTCGGCCAGCCGGGCCATCGCCGGGTCCAGCAGCCGGGAGAGGAAATGGCGGGTGCGCTCGTGACGGGGGTTGCCGATGACCTCGTCGGGGGCGCCGTCCTCCACGATCACCCCACCGTCCATGAAGACGACCCGGTCGGCGACCTCGCGGGCGAAGGTCATCTCATGGGTGACGACCATCATCGTCATGCCCTCGTCGGCGAGCATGCGCATGACCGCGAGCACATCACCGACCAGCTCCGGGTCGAGCGCCGACGTGGGCTCGTCGAACAGCATCACCTCGGGGCCCATGGCCAGCGCGCGGGCGATCGCGACGCGCTGCTGCTGCCCGCCGGAGAGGGAGGAGGGGTAGGCTCCCGCCTTCTCCGACAGTCCCACCCGCTCCAGGTTCTCGGCTGCCACCTTCGCCGCCTCCGCCTTGCCGCGCCCGAGCACCCGGCGCTGCGGCAGCGTGAGGTTCTCGGTCACGGTCAGGTGCGGGAACAGGTTGAACTGCTGGAAGACCATGCCGATACGGCGGCGTACGGCGTCGATGTCGACGTCGGGGTCGGTGAGTTCGGTGCCGCCGACGAGAACCCGGCCCTTGGTCGGCTCCTCCAGCAGGTTCACACAGCGCAGCAGCGTCGACTTACCGGATCCGGACGGGCCGATCACGCAGACGACCTCCCCCTGGCCGATCTCCAGGTCGATGCCGCGCAGCACCTCGTTGGTGCCGAACGACTTGTGCAGGTCGCGGACTTCGATCTCCGGTCGGCTCATTTCACGGCCTCCTGGGCCTTCGCCTCCATGCGCCGCACGACGAAGCCGAGCGGGATGGTCACCAGCAGGTAGCACAGGCCGGCGACCAGGATCGGCGTGGAGTTGGCGGTGGTGCTGGCCAGGTCACGGCCGTACTTGGACAGTTCGCGCTCCTCCAGCGTCACTCCGAGCAGCAGGACCAGGGAGGAGTCCTTGAAGAGCATGATCAGCTCGTTGGTGAGCGGCGGGAGGATGATCCGGAACGCCTGCGGAATGATGACCGAGACCATCGCGCGCGCGGGCGTGAAGCCCAGCGACCGGGCCGCCTCCAGTTGCCCCTTGGGCACGGCCTGGATGCCGGCGCGGAACGTCTCCGCCATGTAGGCGGCCCCGATGAGGCCGAGCCCGAGGGCCGCCTTGCCGTAGGTGCCACCGACGATCTCGGTGCCGGGGAAGGCCAGCGGCACGGCCACGCCGATGAAGACGAAGATCAGCAGGGCGGGCAGACCGCGGAAGATCTCGATGTAGACGCCGGCCAGCCAGCGGTAGGGGCCCACGGAGGACAGCCGCATCAGCGCGATGACCAGCCCGAGCACCAGACCGAGGACGAAGCCGGACGCCGTGTACAGCACGGTGTTCTTCAGCGCCAGTGTGATGACGTCGGGGAACATCTGCCGGGCGATGTCCCACTGCGCGAACTGGTTCTTCAGCCGGCCCCAGTCCGCCGTGACCGCGAAGACGATCACGGCGGCGACGAAGACGACGTACTGCGCGCCGCGTGAGAGGCGGCGCTTCTGACGTCGGGTCAGGCCCTTTTTCCTCGGCTGGAGTCGTACGTCGGTACCGGCCATGGGGTCAGGAGGCCGAGGCGGCGGCCGACGGGGACGCGGCCGACTCGTCGTAGGGGCCGATCCACTTCTCGTACAGCTTCTTGTAGGTGCCGTCGGCCTTCGCGTCCGCCAGTGCCTTGTTGATCGCGGCGACCAGCTTCGTGTTGCCCTTCTTCACCGTGAAGCCGTACTGCTCACCGGTGTTGAGGTTGTCGACGACCTTGAAGGCGTCGGCGTTCGCCTTGGTCTTCAGCCAGCCCTGGACGACCGGGTAGTCGATGATCACGGCCTTGACCTGGCCGGTGCGCAGGCCGTTGAGCACGGCGTCGGAGGACTCGAAGGAGACCGGGTCGAAGCCCTGCTTCTTGGCGTAGTCCTCGCCGGTGGTCTGGGCCTGGGCGCCCAGCTTGACACCCTTGGCCTTCACGTCGGCGAGCGAGGTGACGCCCGCGCCCTTGTCGACCAGGACCGCCTGGGTGGCGTCGAAGTAGGGGTCGGAGAAGTCGACGTTCTTCTTGCGCTCGTCGGTGATGGTCATGCCGGCGGCGGCCAGGTCGCATGTGCCGGAGTTGAGGAAGGCGCCGGTCTTGAAATTCTCGAAGGGGGTGTCGAGGATCTCCTGCTCGACCCCCAGGTTCTTGGCGACGAGGTCGATCAGGGACACGTCGAAGCCCTGCACCTTGCCGTCGATCTCCGACTGGAACGGCGGGTAGGGCAGGTGGGTGCAGGTGGTGAGCTGGCCCGCCTTGGCGAGCTCGACCCCGCCGGCGGCGGTCTTGGACCCGCTGCCGCCGTCATCGGTGGAGGTGCAGGCGGCCACGAGCAGCAGCCCGGCCGTCACGGTGGTGGCGGCCAGGACGCGGGTCCGGCGGCCGGGGTGGGTGTTCACGGCGGGCCTTCCTGTAAGAGAACTATGGGTTCCGATTATAAGGAGAAGTTTGAGGCTCTCAAACCAAACCGATGGCTACGAGGTCGTTCGGCCTGGGAAGTCACCGGTGAGGGGGCGAGGTGGTGGTCAGTGGGGAGGGCGGGGAGGGTGGGGTGCGTGCCGGTTAGTCTCGTCACCTCTACCCCGTGAGTGAAGAGAGCACCGCCGTGACACACCCGTTCCTGGACCTCGCACCGCTGAGCGCCGCGCGTTTCGCCTCGATCGAGGACCGGGTGGCCCGGCTGCTGGACACCCGGCAGGACGTCGTGATCATGCAGGGCGAGGCGCTGCTGCCGCTGGAGGGCGCGATCCGCGGTACGGCCGGACCCGGTACGACCGCGCTGAACGTGATCACCGGCCCGTACGGGCAGACCTTCGGCGACTGGCTGCGCGACTGCGGCGCCACGGTGATCGACCTCGCGGTGCCCTTCCACACGGCGGTGACGGCCGCGCAGGTCCGGGACGCGTTCGCCGAGCACCCGCAGATCGACTTCGTGTCGCTGGTGCACGCGGAGGCGGCGACCGGCAACACCAACCCGGTCGCGGAGATCGGCCACGTGGTGCGGGAGCACGGCGCGCTGTTCTACCTGGACGCGGTGGCCTCGATCGGTGCGGAGCCGGTGCTGCCGGACGCGTGGGGCGTGGACCTGTGCGTGATCGGCGCACAGAAGGCGATGGGCGGCCCGGCGGGCGTCTCGGCGGTGTCGGTGAGTGAGCGGGCGTGGGCGCTGATGGCCGCGAACCCGGGGGCTCCGCGCCGCTCGTACCTGTCCCTGCTGGACTGGAAGCAGCGGTGGGTGGACGGCGGTCGCAAGGCGCTGCTGCACGCCCCGGCGCAGCTGGAGATGCTGGCGCTGGAGGCGTGCGTCGAGCGGATCGAGGCGCAGGGGCTGGAGACGGTGATGGCCCGCCACGCGTCCGCGGCCGCCGCGACCCGGGCGGGCGCGGTGGCGCTGGGCGGCGGTCTGGAGCCGTACGTGCGCGACGCGGCGGAGGCGGCGCCCGTCGCCACGACGCTGCGGACGCCGCCGGGGGTGGTGGCCTCGGAGCTGGTGGCCCGGGCGCTGGCGAGCGACCCCGCGTTGCCGCTGGCCGCGGGCGGGGGCGCGCTGGCCGAGGAGATGATCCGGGTCAACCACTACGGCGGCGATGCGACCGTCGGCGTGGTGCAGGGGTGCCTGGCGGCGCTGGGCGCGGCACTGGCGGAGCGGGGACAGGACGTGGACCTCGCGGCAGCCCGCCGTGGCGTGGAAGCCGCCTGGCGCTAGGGCGTGTCTGACAATTCCCGCCGGGCGCGCGGCGTCCGGCGGGAATTGTCAGACACGCCCTAGGCGCCCCCACGACCGGCCGGCCGCCCGACCGCCCGGCGCCCGGCCGCATTCCGCCGGGTGTGCTCCACATGATCGAAATGATCGGGAAGTACGCCCGGCGCGACGGTCACGCGGGCATTCTCGGTGAGTTCATCGACGGGTTACCGGAGCCTGAATTCACGATGATTTGTGAATTTCCCCTCGTATTCCCTCGGCAATCCTCTCCGTCACTTTCTCGGCGATAGCGTTCCCGAGTTCTCCTGCCCGGATTTCCCTGACCTAAACGCAGGGAATTTCGAGTGGGTCACCAGCGCGTGACGCATTGCACAAGCAGAGTAATATGCACTTTTTGTGCGGTGCAAAAAGGGATGAAACGGTGACACGTCCCTGCGGCATCACGGAATCACCACGGCCTCTCCATGCCTTTTTTGATTCCGCTGGGTAAGTTCAAGCCGCATGACTGCCGCACAAGCAGACCTACTTATCGACCGACCGTCGGTGGAAGACGGAGCAGCACTCTGGCGTCTCGCGAAGGAATCCGGAACGCTCGACCTGAACTCCTCCTACAGCTACTTGCTGTGGTGCCGTGACTTCGCCGCCACCTCGGCCGTGGCACGCGCCGAAGGCGGCGAGCCGGTCGGCTTCGTCACCGGGTACGTGCGCCCGGAGGACCCGCACACCCTGCTGGTCTGGCAGGTGGCCGTCGACGCGGCGCAGCGCGGTCGCGGCCTCGCCGCCGCGCTGCTGGACGAACTGACCGCGCGGCTCGCCGCCGAACGCCCGCTCACCACCGTGGAGACCACGATCACGCCGGGCAACACCGCCTCCGAGCGGCTGTTCGCCTCGTACGCCGAGCGGCACGGGGCGACCGTCACCCGCGAGGTGCTGTTCGACGCCGGGCTGTTCCCCGACGGCCCGCACGACCCCGAGGTCCTGTACCGCATCGGCCCCCTCTCCTTCTGACCTCCGCGCCTCCCGCAACGCCCCGCAGCCTTCCCGCCCTCCTTCCGACCCCCACCGAGGAGTGTTTTTCGTCGTGACCATCACCCAGCCCGACCTCAGCGTCTTCGAGACCCTCGAGTCCGAGGTGCGCAGCTACTGCCGCGGCTGGCCCGCCGTCTTCGACCGCGCGCAGGGCAGCCGCATGTACGACGAGGACGGTCACCGGTACCTGGACTTCTTCGCCGGCGCCGGCTCCCTCAACTACGGCCACAACAACCCCGTGCTGAAACGGGCGCTGGTCGACTATCTGATGCGGGACGGGGTCACGCACGGGCTCGACATGTCGACCGTCGCCAAACGGTCCTTCCTCCAGACCTTCCAGGACCTGGTGCTGCGGCCGCGCGACCTGCCCTACAAGGTCATGTTCCCGGGCCCGACCGGCACCAACGCCGTGGAGGCCGCGCTGAAGCTGGCGCGGAAGGTGAAGGGACGCGAGGCCATCGTGTCGTTCACCAACGCCTTCCACGGGATGTCCCTCGGGTCGCTCGCCGTGACCGGCAACGCCTTCAAGCGGGCCGGTGCCGGAATCCCGCTGGTGCACGGCACGCCGATGCCGTTCGACAACTACTTCGACGGCCAGATCCCCGACTTCCTGTGGTTCGAGCGGCTGCTCGAGGACCAGGGCTCCGGGCTCAACAAGCCCGCCGCGGTGATCGTCGAGACGGTGCAGGGCGAGGGCGGCATCAACGTGGCGCGGCCGGAGTGGCTGCGGGCGCTCAAGGAGCTGTGCGAGCGGCAGGACATGCTGCTGATCGTCGACGACATCCAGATGGGATGCGGGCGCACCGGGGCCTTCTTCTCCTTCGAGGAGGCCGGCATCGTCCCGGACATCGTGACGGTCTCCAAGTCCATCAGCGGCTACGGACTGCCCATGTCGCTCTGCCTGTTCAGGCCCGAGCTGGACGTGTGGGAGCCGGGTGAGCACAACGGCACCTTCCGCGGCAACAACCCGGCCTTCGTCACCGCCACCGCCGCCCTGGAGACCTACTGGGCCGACGGGTCCGCCATGGAGAAGCAGACCCGGGCGCGCGGCGAGCAGCTGGAGCAGGGGCTGATCTCGATCACCGAGGAGAACCTCGCCGACATCAAGGAGTACCGGGGCCGCGGCCTGGTGTGGGGCCTGGAGTTCCACGAGAAGGCGCGGGCCGGGCGGGTCGCGCAGCGCGCCTTCGAACTCGGGCTGCTGATCGAGACGTCCGGTCCGGAGAGCGAGGTCGTCAAACTGCTGCCGGCCCTGACCATCACCCCCGAGGAACTGGACGAGGGCCTCAGCGTCGTCGCCCGCGCCGTACGGGAGACCGTCTGACGCCCTCGGGCCCCGTTCATCCTTCCCCGACCTAGGAGGCATCGCAGCACCGTGATCGTCCGTTCGTTCAAGGACATCGAAGGCACCGACCGGCATGTGAGGGCGGCGTCCGGCACCTGGGAGAGCAAGCGCATCGTGCTCGCCCAGGAACGGGTCGGGTTCTCCCTGCACGAAACGATTCTGTATGCCGGCACCGAGACGTCGATGTGGTACGCGAACCACATCGAGGCCGTCGTCTGCGTCGAGGGCGAGGCCGAGCTGACCGACCACGAGAGCGGGCTCACGCACCGCATCACGCCCGGCACCATGTACCTCCTCGACGGGCACGAGCGGCACACGCTCCGCGTCAAGGAGGACTTCCGCTGCATCTGCGTGTTCAACCCGCCCGTCACGGGGCGGGAGGACCACGACGAGAACGGCGTGTACCCCCTGCTGACCGAGCCCGAGGAGGTGTGAGCGTCGTGACCACCCCGACCGATCTCTATCCCACCCGTGGCACCACCGAGGTGTCCGTCCCCCGCAAGGACCCCGTCCTGTGGGGCTCCCCCGACACGCCTGGCCCGATCCCGACGACCGCGCTCCAGGAGTACGAGCGCGACGGTTTCCTCACCGTCGAGCAACTGATCGGCGACGACGAGGTCGCCGTGTACCGGCGTGAGCTGGAGCGCCTCGTCGCCGACCCGGAGATCCGGGCGGACGAGCGGTCGATCGTCGAGCCGCGCTCCAAGGAGATCCGGTCCGTCTTCGAGGTGCACAGGCTCAGCCAGGTCTTCGCCGCCCTGGTCCGTGACGAACGGGTCGTCGGGCGGGCCCGGCAGATCCTGGGATCGGACGTGTACGTCCACCAGTCGCGGATCAACGTCAAGCCGGGCTTCGGGGCCGGGGGCTTCTACTGGCACTCCGACTTCGAGACCTGGCACGCCGAGGACGGCCTGCCGAACATGCGGACCGTGTCCGTGTCGATCGCGCTGACCGAGAACCTGGACACCAACGGCGGGCTCATGATCATGCCGGGCTCGCACCGGACGTTCCTCGGCTGCGCGGGCGCCACGCCGAAGGACAACTACAAGCAGTCGCTCCAGATGCAGGACGCGGGCACCCCGTCGGACGAGGCGCTGACCGCGATGGCCGGCGACCACGGCATCAAGTTGTTCACGGGCAGGGCCGGTTCGGCGACCTGGTTCGACTGCAACTGCATGCACGGGTCCGGCGACAACATCACCCCGTTCCCGCGCAGCAACGTGTTCATCGTGTTCAACAGCGTGGAGAACACGGCCGTGGAGCCGTTCGCGGCGCCGATCCGCAGGCCGGAGTTCATCGGCGCACGGGACTTCACGCCGGTGCGCTGAATTTCCTGTCCCGCGCCGGACGCGCCGACGGGCCCGGGCCCCCTCCCCCCGATGCGGGTGAGGGGGCCCGGGCCCGTCGAGCACCGGACGCCCCGGTCTCAGGCCAGGGCGTCCAGCAGGCGGTCGACGTCGGCCGGCGTGTTGAACAGATGGAAGGCGGCCCGCAGATGACCGGCGCGGTCGGAGACCTGGATGCCGGCTTCGGCCAGCTCCGGCTGGCGGGAGCCGAGTCCGGGCACCGAGACGATCGCGGAGCCGGGCGCCGGGACGGGGCGGTGGCCGAGCGTGGCCAGGCCGGCGCGGAAGCGGTCGGCGAGGGCGAGGTCGTGGGCGCCGATCGCCGCCACACCGAGTTCCTCCACCAGTTCGAGGGAGCGGCGCAGCCCGGCGTAGCTGAACAGGGCGTGCGTCAGGTCGAAGCGGCGTGCCGAGTGGGCGAGTTCGGCCACCGGGCCGTAACAGCTGTCCCAGGGCCGCTCGCCGGCGACCCATCCCGCGAGGACCGGGGACAGCCCGCCGAAGTCCTCAGGCACCACGAGGAAGGCCGCACCGTGGGGGCCGAGCAGCCACTTGAAGGAGACCGCGGCGGAGAAGTCGTGGGCGTCCGCGTCGGTCGGGAGCCAGCCGGCGGACTGCGAGAAGTCCACGTAGGTGCGGGCGCCGTGTGCCCGGGCCGCCTCGCGCAGGGCGGTCAGGTCGGCGAGCCGGCCGTCGGCGGACTGGGCGGCGCTGACCGCGACCAGCGCCGTGCCGGGGCGCACGGCCTCGGCGATCCGTTCCAGCGGGACGGCGCGCACCTTGAGGTCCCCGCGGACATGGAACGGGTTCAGCACGGAGGTGAAGTCGTCCTCGGCGGTGAGCACTTCGGCGCCCGCGGGAAGCGAGGCGGCGATCACGCCGGTGTGGGCGGCCACGGAGGCACCCAGCGCCACCCGGCTCGCGGGGACGCCGGCCAGCCGGGCGTACGCGGCCCGGCACGCCTCCACGTCCTCGTGCAGCGGGGTCAGCGGCCTGCCCTCGGCGCGCAGCAGCGCCGCCTCGTGAAGGGCGGCGACGGTGCGGGCCGGGAGCAGGCCGTTGCTCGCCGTGTTCAGGTATGTGGTCTTCGGGGTGAACTCGGCGCGGACGAGGCTCTCGAAGGTTTCCATGGGTCCACTGTGGGACCCCGGCCTCCCCTCGTCCATTGCCGATTCCTACGTGATTCCGCCAAGGATCGCTTATGGATGTGCCCTCACCTGCGGTATCTCAGTGCTGCGGCACCGCGCACCCGTCGGGACCGCAGGCCTGCGCACCGCCGTCGTCGATCAGCTTCAGCGGGGAGCGGTCGCCCCAGGCCTGGGTGAGGGCCTGCGCGAAGACCTCGGCGGGCTGGGCGCCGGAGACGCCGTAGGCACGGTCGAGGACGAAGAAGGGCACGCCGTTCGCACCGAGCCGGCCGGCCTCGCTCTCGTCGGCGCGAACCTCGTCGGCATAGCGGTCGGGGTCGGCGAGGACCTCGCGGGCGGCGCCGGCGTCGAGACCGGCCTCGGCGGCCAGCTCCACGAGCCGGTCGTCGCCCTCGGAGAAGAGGGACCGCTCCTCGGCGAAGTTGGCCCGGTAGAGGATCTGGATGAGCTCGTCCTGCCTGCCCTGCACCTTGGCGAAGTGCAGCAGGCGGTGCATGTCGAAGGTGCTGCCGTGGTCGCGGCCCCGGGTGCGGTAGTCGAGCCCCTCGGCGGCGGCCTGGGCGCCCAGGTTCTCCTCGCCGGCCTGCGCCTGCGCCTCGCTCATCCCGTACTTCCTGGTGAGCATGGTCAGCACGGGCTGGATGTCGTCCTTGGCGCGGCCGGGGTCCAGCTCGAAGGAGCGGTGCACCACCTCGACCTGGTCGCGGTGCGGGAAGGCCTCGAGCGCCTTCTCGAAGCGGGCCTTGCCCACGTAGCACCAGGGGCAGGCGATGTCGCTCCAGATCTCGACGCGCATGTCTCGGCTCTCTCCAGGTCGTGCGACTGGTACGGGGACTCCCGGCGGGGCCCGCACGGAGGTTCCCTCCGCCGAGTGCATGAACGTTCAAGCAGGACGGTTCATTCCCCGGTCACCTCGAACCTCAGCCAGAGATGGTGGTCACCCTCGGCCGGCGGGTTGTCCGGGTCCGGACGCCAGCCCTGGCGTGCGTAGAAGGCCTGGGCGCGCCGGTTGTCGACGTGCACGTCCAGCAGGGCCGTGCGTCGGCCGTCCGCCCGCCACTGCTCGACACAGGCCACGTGCAGGTCCGTCCCGATCCCCGCCCGCCAGTGGCCGGGGTCGACGTGGAACTGGAACAGCTTGACCGTGTCGGCGGGAGCGCCCTCCGGCGTGCGGAACGACGCGAGGCCGACGATCTGGCCCCGCTCGACCACGCACAGCACCTGGCCGTCGGACCGCTCGATGGCGGTGCGCCAGACGGCGAGCCAGTCGGTGCCGTCCTGCGGGAGCCCGTCGGGGTAGTACGTGGCCCGGGCACGCGCGTGCAGCGCGGCGACCTTCTCGGCCTCGGCGGGGACGGCGGTGCGGATCGTCCGGTGTCCGGTCTCGCGTTCTTCGATCATGCAGGGAAGGACGGGGCGGCCGTGTCGCCGGTTCCGGGCGGCCGGGAACCGTGCGGTCTAGTGCCGCGACAGGCAACGTTCGCCCCGTCGCGACGCCCGGCACGCACTCTCGCCGCACCGGCCGAAAGCCCAGGTACGTCCAGTACGAGGACTTCCGGCCGGCACGCCGAGAGCACGCACCGGACGCCGCTCCTTGACGGGCAAACGTTGCCCGCCGCGGCACTAGCTTCCGTCTCTGAGATCGTCCGGCCACTCGGTCCTGAACTCGAGGTGGTCGTAGGTCACGACGCATCCCTCGCCCATCGGGGACTGCGTCATGAAACCGACCAGGGCCGCGCCGGTCTCCTTCTCCTCCCCCAGCGTGAACAGCCGGACGAAGGTCCAGCGCCGGCCGTCCCGGGAGGCGTGGAAGGCGAAGGCGCGCCCGGTCCTGCTCACCCGGAGCCAGACGGAACTCCCTTCCACGATGAAGGAGTTGGCGTCGTCCGAGTGCCCACGGGTGACCACGGTGCAGACGGTGGCCACGTCCGGGGAGTACTCCAGGCAGAGCTTGGCCCAGGCCCGCTCACCGACATGGACGTACAACGCCCCCGCGTCGAACGCCCAGTTGAAGCCGACGGTGACGCGCGCGATGAGCTGGAAGTCGCCCTCCGGCGCCCCCAGCAGCCGCGGCGCGTCGGCCGCGGGGTCGACCCCGTCCCCGGTGGGCGGCACGAACCGGTCCTGCCGGGCCCCGGCCCACCCGGTGAGCACCCCGTGTTCATGGGACCAGTGACCGTCGGGCCCGTAGGTGCGGAGGGGAAACGGCAGTTCGGGAAGGGAAACGTCCATGGCCTCATCATCTCAGGGGAGCCGAGAGGCCAAGGGGCGCGGGGACTGCGCGACAAGCCACGACGGACGTGTCTGCGCCGAACCACCGCGCCCCCCACGGTGCCCGACGGCACCGGGTGGAGCGTTACCGCTCCAGACGCCCGTTGAACCGGCGGGGCAGACCCAGCTCGTTGTCGTCCCGGAGCTCCACCGGCAGCAGCGCCGCGGGAGCGTTCTGGTAGGCGACCGGCCGCAGCCACCGCTCGATGGCGGTTCCGCCCACCGAGGTGGACGTGGAGGTGGTGGCCGGGTAGGGCCCGCCGTGATGCTGGGCGGGCGCGACGGCGACACCCGTGGGCCAGCCGTTCACCAGCACGCGTCCGGCCAGCGGGGTCAGCTCGGCGAGGATCTCCCCGCCCCGGCCCTCGCCCGCGGCCTCCTCCTCGGACAGCTGGACGGTCGCCGTGAGGTTGCCGGGCAGGCGCGACAGCACCGCCTTGACCTCGCCCTCGTCGTCGTAGCGGACCACGACGGTGACCGGGCCGAAGCACTCCTCGAGCAGCAGGTCGTGCGCGCCTTCGGCGGCCAGCCGCGAGGCGGGCACGGTCAGGAAGCCCGCGCTGACGGTGTGCTCCCCGCCCGCACCGGGCGTCACGGGCGACTCCACATCGGGCAGCCCGGCCCGCTCGGCGACCCCGGCGATGAAGTTGTCACGCATCCGGTGGTCGAGCAGCACGCCCGCGTCGGTGTCGCTGACCGCGTCGGTGAGCGACTTGACCAGCCCGTCGCCCGCCGCGCCGGACGGCACGAGCACCAGTCCGGGCTTCACGCAGAACTGGCCGACGCCCAGCGTCATGGATCCGGCGAGGCCGGTCCCGATCGCCTCCGCCCGCTCCGCGGCGGCCGCCTCGGTCACCACCACCGGGTTCAGCGAACCCAGCTCGCCGTGGAACGGGATCGGCACCGGCCGGGCCGCGGCCGCGTCGAACAGCGCGCGCCCGCCCCGGATCGAGCCGGTGAAGCCGGCCGCGGCGACCAGCGGGTGCTTGATCAGCTCGACGCCGGCCTCGAAGCCGTGGACCAGACCCAGCACGCCCGCCGGGATGCCGTGCTCGGCGGCGGCCGTGCGCACCACCTTGGCGACCAGTTCGGACAGGCCGGGGTGGTCGGGGTGCGACTTGACGACGACCGGGTTGCCCGCCGCGAGCGCGCTCGCGGTGTCACCGCCGGCGACGGAGAACGCGAAGGGGAAGTTGGACGCCGAGTACACGGCCACCACCCCGAGCGGCACCTTGTAGCGGCGCAGGTCGGGGATGGGCGGGGTGGCGGTGTCGTCGGGGTGGTTGATGACGATGTCGAGGAACGCGCCCTCGTCGACGATGTCCGCGAACGCGCGCAGCTGGTAGCAGGTGCGCGCGAGCTCACCGGTCAGCCGGACCGGACCGAGCGCGGTCTCGGCGTCGGCCACCTCGACGAGCGTGTCCTTGGCCGCCTGGAGCCGGTCGGCGGCGGAACGCAGGAAGGCGGCGCGGACGGTACGGTCGGCGAGGAAGCCGCGCGCGTCCTGGGCGGCGCGCACGACGGCGTCGACCTCCTGGGCCGTGGCCTCCACCGCAACCTGTTCACGCTGCTTCCCGGTTCGGGGGTCGACACTCCAGACTGGTGCTGCTGCCACCGCGGGTCCCTCCACGCTTGGTTCTGACCACGTTTGGTACTGGCTCATTCACCAGGGTTGTTCGATATACTGAACGCTGTCTCTGATGATGAATATGCTGTCGGAGCGTATTTCCCGTCGAACGAAGGGGTCAAGGGCGATGTCGGCTGGCGAGACGGGGGGCGGAGCACAGGTCAAGTCCGCGGTGCGGACGGTTGAGCTGCTGGAATACTTCGCCGGCCGCCCAGGAATGCACTCACTCGCGTCGGTCCAGGAGGCCGTCGGCTACCCCAAGTCGAGCCTCTACATGCTGCTGCGCACCCTGGTGGAGCTGGGCTGGGTGGAGACGGACGCGACGGGCACGCGGTACGGCATCGGAGTGCGGGCGCTGCTCGTCGGCACCTCCTACATCGACGGCGACGAGGTGGTCGCCGCCGCCCGCCCCACCCTCGACCGGCTCTCGGACGACACCACCGAGACCATCCACCTGGCCCGGCTCGACGGCACGAACGTCGTGTACCTCGCCACCCGCCAGTCCCAGCACTACCTGCGCCCCTTCACCCGCGTCGGCCGCCGGCTGCCCGCCCACTCCACCTCCCTGGGCAAGGCGCTGCTGAGCACGTACACCGACGAGCAGGTCCGCAAGCTGCTGCCGGAGACGCTGCCGGCGCTGACCGAGCACACGATCACGGACCGCGAGAAGCTCATCGAGGAGCTCCACCAGATCCGCGACCAGGGGTTCTCCGTGGACCGCGAGGAGAACACGCTCGGCCTGCGCTGTTTCGGCGTGGCGATCCCGTACCGCACGCCGGCCCGGGACGCGATCAGCTGCTCGGTGCCGGTGGCGAGGCTCACCCCCGCGCACGAGCAGCTGGTGAAGGACGCGCTGTTCGACGCGCGCGACCGGCTCACCCTGGCGACCCGTAGGCTCTGACGCATGCTGATCACCCTGCGCCAGGTCCACGACAGCGATCTGCCGGTGTTCTTCCGGCAGCAGAACGACCCCGAATCCCTGCGGATGGCCGCGTTCACCGCGAAGGAACCGGCCGACCGGGACGCCTTCGACGCCCACTGGGAGAAGATCCGCGCCTCGTCCGCCGTGCCGCGCACGATCCTGGCCGACGGGGACGTGGTGGGCAGCGCCGCGGTGTACGGGGAGCCGGGCGAGCGCGAGGTGACGTACTGGGTGGACCGTGCCTACTGGGGCCTCGGCATCGCCACACAGGCATTGCGGGCGCTGGTGTCCGAGGTCCCGGAGCGGCCGCTGTTCGCGCGGGCGGCGGCCGACAACGCCGGCTCTCTCCGGGTCCTGGAGAAGTGCGGTTTCCGGCCCACCGCCCGGGCCACCGGCTACGCCCAGGCGCGTGGCGGCGAGATCGAGGAGATCGTGCTGCGCCTGGAGACCTGAACCGGCCGCGGACACACCGGCCGGCCCGGACCCGCCGCGGCCGCAGCGCCGACGTCTGGACCCGTCGTCACCGGCCGGCACGTCAGCGGCTCGGTTCCGGGCCGGTCGCGGCCGGCCGTCGCCCGGTCCGGTCCCGGATGAGTGCACGATGAGAATGCCGGGCGAAGGGAACGATCTCCACCGTCCCGTTCGTCTACCTGTTCGCAATGAACAAGACGATCAGGCGCGCCTCGGTCTTCGCGCTGCTGCTGGTGTTCGCCCTGCTCCTCCGGGCGACCTGGGTGCAGTTCTTCGAGGGCCAGGCACTCGCGGACGACAAGAAGAACCGGCGCAACGCGATTCTGACCTACGCGGAGCCGCTCGGGAACATCATCGTGGGCGGAAAGGCGATCACCGGCTCGGCCGTCACCACGGGCGGCGACCTCAGATACAAGCGCACATACACGAACGGCGAGCTGTACGCGGCGGTGACGGGCTACGCCTCGCAGAGCTACGCGCCGACCCAGCTGGAGGGCATCTACGCGGACCTGCTCAACGGCACGGACATCCGTCTGAAGACCGCGCTGGACACGGTCACCGGCCGGCGGGCGGACCCGGGCGACGTGCTCACCACGATCGACCCGGCCGTGCAGAAGGCGGCGTACGACGCGCTCGGCGACAAGAAGGGCGCGGCCGTCGCGATCGACCCGGCGACGGGCCGGATCCTTGCGGTCGTGTCGACCCCGTCGTACGACCCGTCGTCGCTGACCGACGCCAACACCGCAGGGACCGCCTGGAAGAAGCTCAACGCGGACTCCGACAAGCCGCTCACCAACCGGGCGCTGCGCCAGCCGCTGGCTCCGGGCTCGACGTTCAAGCTGGTGGTGGCGGCGGCCGCGCTGGAGGACGGGCTGTACTCGTCGGTGGACGAGAAGACGGACAGCCCGACCCCGTACACCCTGCCGGGCACACGGACGCCCCTGAGGAACGAGAACACGTCCGCGCCCTGCGAGGACGCCACGATCCGGGTCGCGTTGCAGTACTCCTGCAACACCGTGTTCGGGCACATGGCGGTCCAGCTCGGGCAGGACAAGCTGAAGGCGACGGCCGACAAGTTCGGCTTCGACGACGAGAGCCAGGACGTGCCGGTGCGGGCGTACCCGAGCGTGTACCCGTCCGGCATGGACGCCTCCTCCACGGCCTTGACCGGGATCGGCCAGTTCGACGTGACCGCGACGCCGTTGCAGATGGCCATGGTGTCGGCCGCCATCGCCAACGGCGGCAAGCTCGTCTCGCCGCACATGGTCGCGCAGATCACCGACGGCGGAGGCGACGTCCTCCAGGACTACGACGACAAGGCGTCGGCCACCCAGGTCGTCAGCGCCTCCACGGCCGAGCAGTTGCAGTCGGCGATGCAGACGGTGGTCGAGAAGGGCACGGGCACGAACGCGCTCATCGACGGCGTCACGGTGGGCGGCAAGACGGGCACCGCCCAGAACGGCGAGAACAACAGCAAGGCGCCGTACGCCTGGTTCACGTCGTACGGGAAGTCCGGCTCCTCCCGCAAGGAGGTCGCCGTGGCGGTCGTGGTCGAACAGTCCGACGCGGCGCGCTCCGAGGTCAGCGGCAACGGGCTGGCCGCTCCGGTGGCGAAGGCGATGATGCAAGCGGCACTGAAGCGTTGAGGTGGCCCGCGTGAGCGGCCCACGGGTCCGCCGTGGGCCGCTCACGCGGTTTCCCGCGCGCCTCTTCGGGGCGTCTACTTCACGCCGAGGATCTGCTTGATCGGGTCGATCGCGAAGTACACCACGAACAGCGCAGAAGCCCCCCACAGCAGCCAGTGGACGTCCTTCGCCCTGCCGAGCACGGTCTTGATGACGACGTAGGCGACGAAGCCCGCGCCGATGCCGTTGGTGATCGAGTACGTGAACGGCATCACGGCGATGGTGAGGAACGCCGGGATGGCGATCTCGTACTTGTCCCAGTCGATGCTCTTGACCTGGGTCATCATCAGGAAGCCGACGGCGACCAGGGCCGGGGCGGCGGCCTGGAGGGGGACGATGGTGAGCAGCGGGGTCAGGAACAGGGCGAGGGCGAACAGGCCGCCGGTGATCAGGTTGGAGAAGCCGGTGCGCGCCCCCTCGCCGACGCCCGCGGCCGACTCGATGTAGGAGGTCGCGGAGGACGACGAGGCGGCGCCGCCCGCCACCGCCGCCGCGCCGTCGATGAGCAGCACCCGGCCGAGGTGGGGAACGTCGCCCTTCTCGTCCAGGAGGCCGGCCTCCGCGCTGATGCCGACGACGGTGCCCATGGTGTCGAAGAAGTCCGACAGGACCAGGGTGAAGATCAGCAGGACGACCGTGATGACGCCGGTCTCGCCGAACGCGCCGAACAGGCTGAAGTGACCGATCAGCCCGAAGTCCGGGGTGTCGACGACGCTGTCGGGCAACGACGGTGTGGTCAGGCCCCAGGACTTGATGTCCGCGAGGGAGTCGATGACGATCGCGAGGACCGTCATCGTCACGATGCTGATCAGGATCGCGCCCTTGACCTTGCGGGCCAGCAGTCCGATCGTCAGCAGCACGCCGAGGCAGAAGACGAGCACCGGCCAGCCGGTGAGGGTGCCGGTACCCCCGAGCTGCACGGGGACGGTGGTGCCCGCCACGTCCGGGATACGGCTGACGAAACCGGCGTCGACGAAGCCGATGAAGGCGATGAACAGACCAATGCCGACGCTGATCGCCTGCTTCAGCCCTTGCGGGATGGCGTGCATGACGGCCTCGCGCAGACCGGTCACCACCAGCACGCAGATGAGCAGTCCTTCGAGGACGATGAGGCCCATCGCGTCGTCCCAGCTCATCAGCGGGGCTATCTGGAAGGCGACGACCGCGTTCAGGCCGAGGCCCGCGGCGAGTGCCAGGGGCAGGTTGCCGCCCACGCCCATGACGATCGTCATGACCGCGGCGACCAGGGCGGTGGCGGTGGTGAGTTGGACGGTGTCGAGCTGGTGCCCGAACTTGTCCTTGGCACTGCCCAGGATGATGGGGTTCAGGACAAGGATGTAGGCCATGGTGAAGAACGTGGCGAAGCCGCCGCGTATCTCCCGGCCGAAGGTGGATCCCCGCTCGGTGATCCGGAAGAACCGGTCGACGCTGCTCGCCGCGGGTGGCGAGGTGCTCGGCCGGCCGGCCGCCTTCTTCGTCTCGGACATGGCTGGTGCTCCTAGGTGCCTGAAGGATCTGGGTGCGGATGCTGGCTGGATTGTTCACGCGTTGAACCGTGCTCAGGTTTTCGCCGTGTTACGGAATCGGGCTCCGGAGTCGTTCGGCCTGCCACATGATGTTCGAACCCCCGCACCAAGCCGAGCAGTCGTTCACTGCTACGCTTCCCGATCTCGCCCCGGCCGCCTCCCCGGAGCCTCCCCATGTCATTCGCATGACACGCACAGGCGGGCCCGTCGGGCGCCACGAGCCCCGCCGGCCGTACCCGCCCTGCCAGCCGTACCAGTCGTACCGAGAGGAGGTCACCCGTGGGCACAGTCGTCGACGACGCCGCCTCCGTGGAATTCCATGCCTTCTTCGACCGCCACTACGCCGAACTGTCCCGCCTCGCCCATCTGCTGACCGGTGAGCCGGACGCCGCCGACGATCTCGCGGCGGACGCCCTTCTCGCGCTGTGGAACCGCTGGGACCGGGTGCGCGCGGCCGACCACCCGGTGGCGTACGCCCGTGGCGTCGTCGCCAACCTCGCACGCACCCGCATCCGCAGCGCCGTCCGTGAGCGCCGCAGGGTCGCCCTGTTCTGGTCGCAGCGCGAGGAGAAGACGGAGAACCCCGACATCGCCGGCGCGGTGGACGTCCGGTCGGCACTGCGTAGACTGCCGTTCCGCAAACGGGCCTGTGTGGTGCTGCGGCACGCCTTCGACCTCTCGGAGAAGGACACGGCGCTCGCCCTCGGGGTCTCGGTCGGTACGGTGAAGAGCCAGACCTCGAAGGGAATGGCCGAGCTCCAGAAGCTGCTCGGCGCCAAGGGAGCTCCGCTCACGATGCCCGCCATGGTGCGCACCGGCGGGACCCCGGCCTCAGGAAGGGACCGATGACGATGCGGCGGGACGTGCACGACGATCTGCGCGCCCGGCTGCACGAGGCGGCCGAGGCACACGAGCCCGACCGGGCGCACATCCTGGCCCGCGTCGAGCGCGGCATGGCGGGACAGGGGCAGGAGCGCACCGATCACCGGGCGAGCCGTCCGGTGCTGTGGGGCTGGGCGCGGATCGTGGGGGCCACGGCCGCGGTCGCGGGCATGCTCGCGGTCGGCGGCTACGCGGTGGCGTCCGCAGTGAAGGGCGACACCCCGCCGGCCCAGCAGACGGTCTCCGTCTCCTCGCCGCCGGTCGGGTCCCCGGACGCGACGAGCCGTCCGCCGGCCTCGCCCCGGGCCACGCCGAGCTCGGGCGGCGGCGCGAAGGACCCCGTGAAGCCGAGCACCTCCCCCTCGAAGAACACCGGGGCGACCCCCTCCCCGCCCGCTACCGCGCTGCCGGCGACGACCGACGACGAGGACGGGCCGCTGTGGTCGGACGGTTCGGTCGACGCGCACAGCAACGAATTCTGGGCGCAGAGCAACGTCACACTGAAGACGTCCGAGGCGCTCACCCGGCTGACCGTGCAGCTGAAGGTCGCGCAGACCGGCGGGGTCTCGTCGACGGGAGCCTGGCGCTCCCTGCCCGAGGACGACTTCACCTTCTCGGTGGCCGAGCGGGACGGCTTCCTGGTCTACACCTGGGTGCTGAAGGAGGGCCGTACGGTCGCCAAGGGCGAGTGGGTGTTCGCCGGGCAGTACGACCACGACCGCGGCGGCCGCGACGCCAAGGACGACACCTACGCGGTCACCGGCGGGTCGGACCGGCAGAAGGGTTCCGTGGGAGGCGACTTCGCCGCGCACGAGGACGACAAGGGCGATTCCTGAGAGGTACTCGCGCGGGTGAGCCGGCGCCGGGGCGCCGGCTCACACGGGACGTCAGCTCACGAAGTACGTCGGGTTGGGCAGCTTGTACGTCCGGTCGGCGTGGCCCCCGTCGAGGTCGGAGTACTGGTCGCCGAAGTTGGCGATGATCTCGTACCCGAGGTCGTCCTCGATGTGCTTGCGGGTGCCGGACTTGTACTGGACGGTCGTGCAGGTCCAGGCGCCCGGAGTGGCGCAGCCGCTCAGGTAGGACGGCGGGGCGGCCGCGTTCTTGAGGAACATGTGGGCGGCGTCGAGGTTGATGTCGGCGCCGACCTTCTTCAGGTTCTCCACGGCGGCCGAACGCTGCGCCTCGCCGAGGCCCGAGTTGTAGAACACCTCGACGCCCTGCTTCTCGGCGTACTGCACGAGTTCGGGGGTCCCGAACACCGCCGGACGGTCGGCCTTGTTCACGTACGCCGCCCAAGTGGCCGAGTTGTACGTGTAGTTGTACCGCTTCTCATAGTCCAGGCTGAGCAGCAGCGTGTCGTCGATGTCGAAGACGACCGCGGGCTTCTCGCCCTTCCTGACGGCCTTGCGGGCGGCCTTGTCGATGTACTTCCTCGCGGCCTTGTCGAGGCTCGCGAGGTCCTTGGCGTACGGGCTGGCCGGCGACGCCTGGTACACGCCGTTCGCGTCCGGCGCGGTGCCGTAGTAGGTGTCGATGTCCTTCACCAGGAGCCCGATGTTGTAGGGCTCGTGGGTGGAGTTGGCCGTGGACTGGCCGGCCGTCGCCGCGCCGGCGCCGAACAGGGCGGCGCCGGCGACGGCACAGGTCGCGGCAACGGCCGCGATGCGTAGTGGCTTATACATGACACGTTTTCTACGCGCGTCACACGGGTGAGCGCGAGACCCGTTGCCCGATCGAGACCCGTTCGGCGGCAAAAATCGGGTCAAGCGCCCGGTTCGGGCTCCGGCCTCCGGGCGCTCGCCCGGGGCGCCCGGGCAAGCGCCCCAGAGGGCTGACGGGAGGTCAGTTCATGGTCGCTCCGATGGTCGTCGACCCGGTCGTCAGGAACGTGGTGGCGGGCAGCGTGCCGCTCGAACTGCGGGCGTTGTAGGCGGTGCTCGCGTCCGTCGAGCGGAAGGCGGGCGTCGAGACCCCGGAGTCCCAGTTGTTGCCGGAGGAGGTGACCTTGGAGCCCTTGCTGACCGTCCCGCCGCCGTTGCTCACCGCCAGATTCCTGCCGAGCTTGGCGGAGCCGGTGGCGAAGTAGTAACCCCACTTGCTGTTGGCGTAGGCGGTGGTGCGGTTGAGGACCAGGGCGCCGGTGTTGGAGTTCTCCGTGAAGCCGTTCCCGGCGTTGCCCCAGGCGGCCGAGTTGTTGACGACATGCGCGACCACTTCGCCGTCGCCACCCAGTTTGTAGCCGTTCCCGTCGCCCGCGAACGCCGAATCGGACCAGCGGTTGGCGCCGTTGCCGAAGGACCAGGTGTGCTCGACGGTGACGGGCGAGGAGAAGGACCAGAAGTCGATCCCGTCGTCCGAGTTGTTGTAGAGGCGGGCGCCGGTGATGAGGTTGCCGGAGCCGGAGCCGAACTTCACGGCGACACCGTCGGCGTTCTCGCCGTGGTTCGCGGCGTCGTAGTTGCCGTAACTGTCGATGTTCCTGACCGTGTTGCCGACGGTCCCGTCCCCGGTGAGGGTGAAGCCGGAGTCGCCGCCGTCGATGGTCTTGATGTTGTTCCAGTTGGTGCCGGTGCAGGACTGGCAGACGACCGCGCTGTCCGGGGAGTTCTGGAAGGTGATGTTCGAGACGTTCCAGTAGTCGGCGGTCAGCTTGAAGATCCAGTCACCGTCCGGGAGCGACGAGCCGTCGATCTTCACCGTCTCCGAGCCGTACGCCGTGAGAGTGACCGGCGAGGCGGAGGTGCCGTTGGCGGTGGACTGGAGGGTGGCGGTCGGGTAGTAGGTGCCGCCGCGCACCTGGATGACCGTGCCGGCGGTGGCGTTCCTGATGGCGGTGGACAGGTCGGCGGAGTTGCCGACCACGACGGTGGCGGCCTGCGCCTGGGTGGGGAGGGCGGCGAGTCCGGCGCCCAGGGCGAGGGCGGTGACGGCCGTGAGAGCGGTACGACGAGACATGGAGTGCGGGTCCTTTCCGTCGTTCATGGGGAGGTGAGGCGCCTCGCGGGGGACGAGCACCGTGAGGGGAAGCGGGCACGCCCCGGGAGGCGGGGAGGGGGACGGTTCACAGGACGCTGTCCAGCCAGGTGAAGACCTCGTCCTGCATGCGGTCGACGAAGACATGGCCGAGGTCCGGCCAGCTCCTGAGGTGCAGCCGCTCCTCGGCGCGGCGCGAGCGCCACACGGCGCGCAGTCTGTCGTGGGCCGCGCGGACGCCGTCGGCGGGGAACAGCGGGTCGAGCCCGCCGTCGAAGAACAGCATCGGCCTGGGGGCGGCGATGCCCGCCACGTCGGGGAAGTCGAGGAACCGGGGAAGCCCGGGGTGGAGCATGTAGTACGAGGACTGCCCGCGCAGGGTGTTGTTGCCGGGCACCATCATCTCCTTCAGGCCGGTCATCCAGCAGACGGACGCAGCGGCCGCGAGGTCGTCGCTGAGCGCGGCCGCCTGCCAGGCCCGGAAGGCACCCATGGAGAATCCGACCGCCGCGACCCGGTGGCGGTCCACGCGGCCGAGACCGGCCAGGAAGCCGGCGGCCCGGGCGTCCTCGCGGGCCATGAGCCCGGCGAGCGAGGAGCCGAGGTTGAGGAAGTTGGAGGCCAGGGCCTGCTGCTGGTCGTAGGCGAGGGGCCCGCGGTCGCCCCACCCGAGGGCGTCCGCGCACAGCACGACGTAGCCCCGCCGGGCCAGCTCGTCGCCGACGAACCGCCCGCTGAAGTACCGCTGCGACCATGCCTGCGCGGAGGCGAGCCGGGTGTCGTCGTACCAGGGCCGGACCAGCTTCTCCTTCCCGATGTCGAACTTCGCCCCGTGATCGTGCAGGAGCAGCACGGCCGGGAAGGGGCCGGGGCCGTCCGGGGTGAGGAGCGCGGCGTGCACGCGTTCGTACCGGGAGAGGGAGAGCGTCACCAGTTCGCGGGTGTAACCGGCTTCCCGGCTCCGGTCGGTGAACTCGGGGGCGTACGGGGTGCCGTCCTGCCGCCCGACCACCAGCAGTTCCTCGACCTTGGCGCGGGCGGCACGGCGCCAGGCGCGGAAGTCGCGGATGGGGGAGTTCCCCCAGGCGAGGGGGAAGGTCAGCTCGGCTCTCAGCGCGGGGTGGAAGCCGGGCAGCGGCCCCTCCACGAGGGCCGTCCCGTCCGCCGCGACGGTCTGCCCCTCCTCCAGGGCCGGCCGGCCTTCCCCGGTGGCGGCCCGCGCGTCGGCGGTGGCGGCTCCCCCGGCGAGGAACGCGGCCCCGCCGCCCACCACGAACGTCCGCCGCCCCACCCCCGGATCACGGGCGCGCATACGGCCTCCAGTCGCCGAGATACGTCCGCCGGGTGTGCCCGGCCGCTTCCTCGGCGGTCAGCTGCGGCCGGTTCTGCGGCACCGTGATCACCGCGCCGGGACCCGAGTTGGCGTGTTCGCGGAAGCGCATGGTCTGCCAGGGGTAGGCCTCGCGCATGTCGGTGTACGGGGTCACCGCGTCGATGCCGGGACCGATCCAGGTGTCCCGTACGACCAGCGAGGGCCAGGCGGTCGTCTCGTACGACGGCACCCACGGCCGGGCGATCTTGTAGGCCGCGTCCTCGGCGCCGGAGGTGATCCGGCCGTGCACCGCGAGGAAGCCGTAGGGGTCGGCCCGGGCGGTGGCGGGGGCGAAGACCATGCCCTTGGGGGTGAAGGCCACCTCCCGCTGGAGGGTGTGGAAGTGACAGGCGTCGAAGACGGCCCGGCCGCGTCCGAAGACGAAGTCGACGTCGCCCTCGATGTAGCAGCGGTGAAAGTACAGCCGGTCGAAGGCGTCAAGCGCCGTCGTGTCGGCGAAGAGGGTGTCCTGGTGGGCCAGCAGGCGGACGTTGTCGAAGTGTGTGCGGTCGCCGGTGACGTGGGCGGCCACCGCCTGGGTGCCGGTGATCTCCGGGTGGTCGGCGCGCAGCCAGTCGTTGGCGAGGGTGAGGTCGCGGACGGTGAGGCCGGGCGCGGCGGAGGTGAAGGTGGCGGAGCCCGCCGTGCCGTGGGTGCCGGACCCGTCGGGCTTCGGCGTCCCGTTGGCGTTGTCGAAGACGACGACGGCGGCACGCGGGTCGCGGGAGGCGCCGCGGATCGTCAACTCCTCCTTGTCGGCCGGTACGTCGACGACCTGACGGTATGTCCCCGGGTGGACGACGATCGTCCGGCCGGGGCCGTCGACGGCGTCCACGGCGGCCTGGAGCGAGTCGCCGGGGTGGATGTGCAGGACACGGCGGGAGCGGGCGTGGGCCGGGGTCGCGGTGATCAGGGCGGCGCCCGTCATGCCGGCGAGGAGGGTGCGTCGACGCAGCATCTCAGCACTCCTCCTTCCAGGGCTCCCAGTCGCCCAGGTAGGCCGCGCGGGTCGCCGACCGTGCCTGTTCCGCGCTGAGTTGGGGGCGGTTCCCGGGGACGGTGATCCGGGCTCCCGGACCGCTGTTGCGGTACTCGGCGAACCGCTGGCTCTGCCAGGGGAAGGAGGCCGACATGTCGGTGTACGGGGCGATGGCGTCGATCCCCGCGTCCAGCCGGGTGTCGCGGACGGTGAGGCTCGGGCGGGCGGTGGTGTCGGAGCTGGGCACCCAGGGGCGGGCCAGCTTGTAGAACGCGTCGGGCGCCTCGCTGCTGATCCGGCCCCGGGTGACCAGGAACCCGAGCGGGTTGGCGCCCGCCGTCGAGGGGGCGAAGACGAAGCCGTAGGGGGCGGTGGCCAGGTCCGTGCGGTTCAGGGTGTGGAAACGGCAGTGCTCGTAGACGGCCGTCGCCCGCCCGAAGACGAAGTCGACGTCGCCCTCGACGTAGCAGTGCGCGTAGTACTGCCGGGCGAAGGCGGTGAGGGCCGTGGAGTCGGCGTACAGGGTGTCCTGGTGGCCGAGGAAGCGGCAGTGGTGGAAGGCGCTGCGGTCGCCCTGGACCTTGATGGCGACGGCCTGGGTTCCGGTGATGTCGGGGTGGTCGGCACGCAGCCAGTCGTTGGCGAAGGTGATCCGGCGGGCGGTGAAGCCGGCGGCCTGCACGGTGGTGGTGGCCGAGCCGGTGGTGCCGTGGGTGCCGCCGCCGGGCTTGGGGGTGCCGGCCGCGTTGTCGTGGACGATCACGACGTCGCGCGGGTCGTCGGAGGCGCCGATCCAGGTGGCCTCGGTGCGGGTGGCGTCGAGGACGACCGTCTCCCGGTAGGTGCCGGGGGCGAGGACCAGGGTCCAGCCGCTGCCGGTGGTGGCGGCTACCGCTTCCCGGACGGCGGTGAAGTCGCCCCGGCCCAGCGGGTCGACGTACAGGGTCTGCGGGGTGAGGCGCGCGGCCGGCGAGCCGTGGCGGCAGAAAGGACCGCGCCGCGCGGTGGTGGCGGCCCGCGCGGGTGCGCAGGCGAGGCCGAGGGCGGCGGTCGCGCCGGTGGCCGCCGTGAGGAATCCCCGCCGGGAGAGCGGGAGTCGGGGGTCTCGGGGGTGTCCGGTCCGGAGGGGCGAGGGCATGCGGGTGCTCCTTGGCGGTGCGGCTGTTCGCTGAGGGGGCCGGGGCGGTGGCGGGCGCCGCCCCGGCCGTCGTACGAGGGGTCAGCCCAGGCGTCCGGCGCCCGCGCCGCAGTCGACGATGCGGGGGACCGCCTGCGCCGGGTCGACCCTGGTGCGCAGGGTCGGGGTCCAGCCCGCGCCGGACTGCACGACCTCGGCCGGGATCTCCGCGTTGTGCACGGCGATCAGGTCGGTGAGCCTGCCGTTGACGTAGTTGTCGTCGGCGGTCAGCGGCGACACGTTCCACCTCTTCAGCACCTTGGCGGCGCTGATCCCCTCGGGCAGCGTGAACGCGTTGTGCTGGGCGACCAGTTGGGACTCCTTGCCGACGCCGAAGCTGTAGGAGTAGGAGTCGTCGCCGATGAAGTGGTTGTTGTAGGAGTCGACCTGCCCGAAGCGGACGCGGGGGGCGCGCTCGACCAGGTTCGAGAACTGGTTGTGGTGGAAGGTCACCTTGAGGTGTCCCCGGTCGCCGGCGGCCGTCGACTCGCTGTCGCTGTTGCCGATGAGGATCGTCTTGTCGTGCTCGCTGAAGACGTTCCAGGAGGCGGTGACGTAGTCGGCGCCCCGCACGATGTCCAGCTCGCCGTCGTGCTGCTGGTAGAGCATGCCGAAGTAGGTCGGCGCGGCACTGTCCGGGTGGGATCCGTCGGTGAACGTGTTGTGGTCCATCCACACGTGCGTCGAGCCGTAGACGACTGCCGTGTCGTACTCGGAGTTCCAGTTGCCCTTCGCGCCGTCGGTCGGGTCCCACTGCGGGAAGCAGTCGATGGGCGACTCGAACGCCAGGTTGCGGATGATCACGTTGTCGACGGCCTTGATCTGGAGGCTGACGCCCTTGAAGCCGGCGTTCCTCCCGATTCCGACGATGGTGGTGTTGGCGGGGATGTTCGCCTTGATGGCCCGGTCCTGGGCAGCGGCGGAGGCGCGCCGCAGCCCCTCCGGGCTGTCGTCGGGCTCGGCGCTCAGATCGGTGTCCAGCCCCCAGGTCTCGGGCGCGTAGGCGGCCAGGTAGGCGTCGAAGTCGTATCCGGGCTCGGCGAAGGCGTCGCACCCTTCGGCGACCGCGTCGATGACGCCCTTCACCTTGATGATCTTCGGTGCGCTGCCGCCGGCGGCGAGAGCGGCCTTGAAGCCGGCCCAGGTGGTGACGGTGTACACCTGGTCGGCGGTGGCGGCCGACCCGCCCGTGGTGCCGGTCCCGTACGAGGCCCAGCCGTCCTTCGCCCCGAGGACCTGCCGGCCCAGGTCGCGGGAGGCGGAGGGGGACGCCGGGTGGGGCGCGGACCGGGCGGAGGCCGTTCCGGTGACGGTGAGCACCAGCGCGGTGCACCCCATCAGAGCTGCTATGACGCGTCCATGACATATCTGTGTACGCACTGTGCGGGTCTCCTCTTGTTGCGTAAGGCGGTGCCGGTCCTCAGGCGAGCGGTGCCGGCCAGGTGATCCAGGACGTGGGGATCTCGTCGCGCAGCCGGACGGCGTCTCGCGGCCCGAGCACCCGCGTCCGCAGCAGTTCCCGCGCGACGAGCCGCGCCACGGCGATCGCGCCCGGCGGGTTGAAGTGCGTGTTGTCCTGCTCGGTGGCGGTCCAGTTGAAGTACGTCTTCGTCTCCTCGACGCCGAGTCGCTGCCACAGCGCGAGCGACAGGGCCTGGAGGTCGAGCAGCGCCACCCGCTCCTCCCCGGCCAGCGCGCGCATGGCGGCCGGGTACTCACCGTGCGTCGGCACGGCGTTCCCCCCGGCGTCGAACCTGCGCCGTTCGACGGGCGTGGCGAGCACGGGCCGGGCGCCCTTCGCCCGCGCGCCGTCCACGTACATCCGCAGGTAGTCCTGGTAGGTGGTCCAGGGCTCGGTGTAGCGGGTGGGGTCGGTGCTCTTCTCGTCGTTGTGCGCGAACTGGACGAGCAGCAGGTCCCCGGGCCGGATCGCGGCGAGGACCGCGTCGAGCCGCCCCTCGTCGACGAAGCTCTTGGAACTGCGGCCGTTCACCGCGTGGTTGGCGACCGGCCGGTCCTTGTGCAGGAAGAAGGGGAGCGCCATGCCCCACCCGGTCTCGGGAGCGGCGTCGGAGTACTTCTGGGCGGCGGTGGAATCACCGGCGATGAAGAGCGTGCGGGGCCGGCGGGCCCCGGCCCGGGCGGGCCCGGCCGCCACCGCGCCCAGCGGAACGGCGGCGAGCGCCGCCGAAGTGACTTGTCTACGGCTGAGGGACACGAACGTGCACCTTTCGACAGCGGGGAGTGGGATTCCCTGGGGTCGCGGGGAACCGCGCGACCGGCCCGACGGGCCCGCAGTTCCCCACGACCGAGACCGCCCGGCTACGCGTGGTTCTTCTTCCAGTCGGCCTGCGCGGCGTTCAGCTGCTCGGCCAGCGTGTCCAGGAAGTCCTTCGGGCTCAGCTTCCCGAGCAGCACCTTCTGGAAGTTGGGCTCGTTGTCCGCCTTGGAGATCGTGTTCCAGTCGGGCAGGTAGTAGGGCAGCTGCACGATCTTGGTGCCGGCGCCCGCCAGCGCCTCGGCGGCCAGCTTCGTCGGCTCCGACTCCTGCACCCAACCGTCCTGCGCGGCCTCGGAGTTCGCCGGCACCTGCCCGGCCGTCCTGTTCCACTTGCTGTTGGACTCGTGCGACGCGGCGAACTCGATGAACTTCCAGGCGGCGGTCTTGTTCTTGCTCGCCTTGAACAGCCCGAGTCCGTCGACGGGGTTGGACACCTGCACCCGCGTGCCGTCGTCCTGCGTCGGCGCCGGGATGCCCTTGAACTTGCCGGCCAGCGCCTTCTCGTGGTCGCCGTAGGAGCCCAGGTTGTGGCTCAGCATGCCGATGGTGCCGGAGTCCCACTGGGCGACCATCTTGGTGAAGTCGTTGTTGACGTCGGCGGACGGGGTGTCCTTCTTGAACAGACCGACGTACTTCGTCAGCGCGGCCACGTTCTTCGGGTCGTTGACCGTGGTCTTGTCGCCGTTCCAGAACTCGGTGATACCGCTCTGCCCGTAGGTCGCGTCCAGTGCCTGGGCGATGGACCCCGCGCCACCGCGGATGGTGTAGCCGAAGGCGTTCTTCTTCTTGTCCGTCAGCTTGTCGGCGGCCGTGTAGAACTTCGTCCAGGTCGTCGGGGCGTCGAGACCGGCCTGCTGGAACAGGTCCGTCCGGTACCAGAGCGTGCCGTTGTTCGCGGAGGTCGGCACCGAGTACGTCTTGCCGCCGATGCCGGCCGCCTTGACGACGTCCAGGAACTTCTGGTTCAGCTTGCCGTTCAGCGTGCTCTTGGAGATCCGGTCGTCCAGCGGTTCGAGGGCGCCCTGCGCGGCGACCTCGGCGAGCATCGCGGTGCCCACGCCGCCGACGTCGGGCAGTCCGCCGCCCTGGATGGCGGTGTCGTACTTGGACTGGACGCTGTCGGCCGGCACACCGACGTAGTTGACCTTGATACCGGGGTTCGCCTTCTCGAAGTCGGCGATGATCTCCTTCCAGACGTCGGTGCGCACACCGCCGTTGTTGTCCCAGAAGGTGATCTCTCCCTTGCCGGAGCCCTCGCCTCCCTTGTCCCCCGCGCCGCCGCTGCCGTCGTCGCCGCAGGCGGTGGCGGTCAGCGCGAGCACGGAGCCCAGGGCGACGGCCAGGGCGACGCGCCTGCTTCTGCGGATGCTGCTCTTCATGTGTTCGGCTCTCTTCTTCTGGATCCCGACGGACGATATGAAGTTGTGGGGGGTCGCTGGGTGGTGCCGGCGCGGGCTCACGGCATGCCTCCGCTCCGCTTGCGCGGTCCGCACGAGCGGGTGATCCGGGCGGGGGCGGCGGCCGCGGGGTGCGGGCGGGGCACGGGGAACCCACGCGGCTCGAAGTCCGCGCGGACGGCTCGCGCCGTCGGCGGGCCGGCGACGGCCGCCGGGACCGCACCCGGTCTCGGCAAGCGCTTGCTAGGGAAGTGCGTCATTGCGGCTCCCACAGGCGTACGGAGGTGATGAGGAGGCGGAGCTCAGAGCGGTCTGATGCGGAACTCGTCGAACGTGGCCGTCCCTGCGTAACCGGTCCCGGCGGGCGCGAGAGCGAAGAGGCCGAGCAGGGCGCCGACCCAGCGCCAAGGGGTGGCGGTGAACACGGGACCGGAGTAGCGCAGGCCGTCGCCGACGTCGTAGGCGAACCGGCAGCGGGCCCCGGCGCCGATCTCGATCCGCAGACACGCCCGTCCCCTGGGGGCGGGCCTGGGGTGCGCCGCGTCCCGTTCCCTGCCGCCATGCCCGCACGGCGTGGGAGGCGCCCCCGGGGCGACCGGTTCGGCGAACCGGTGCACCAGGTGGACGGCTCCGTCGGCGCCCCGCTGGAGTCCGATCCAGGCGAAGGCGTCACCGAGGACGGTGAGTCCGGCGCGTGCTCCCGGCTCCTCGCCGTGCAGAGACAGCTCCACCTCGACGGCGGACGGGAGCCCCGGCAGTCGTTGGGTCAGGACGGCCGGCACGGTGCGCAGGTCGTCCGCGTCCGCTGTCCGCACGCAGGTCAGGCGCAGTCCGTCGGCGGAGTGCCGGGGCGCCCAGCCGTCGCGGGGGTTGGCCGTCCACGACCACTGGCGGCCGAAGCGTCCGCCGGGGAAGTCGTCGTCGGTGGCGGGCGCGGCGGGCGGCCCCGCCGGCAGGTCGGGCCGCCGGTGCTCGCGCACCGGTGCGCCCTCGTCGCCGATCACCGGCCAGCCGCCCGCGCCGTCCCAGCGCATCGGCTGGAGGTGGACGACACGGCCGTAGGCGCCGCGCTGCTGGAAGTGCAGGAACCAGTCCTCGCCGGAACGGGTGCGGACCCAGCCGCCCTGGTGAGGGCCGTTGACCTCGGTGTCCTTCTGCTCCAGGACGATCCGCTCCTCGTACGGGCCGAAGAAGTCCCGGGACCGGAAGGCGCCCTGCCAGCCGGTCTCCACTCCCCCGGCGGGCGCGAGGATCCAGAACCAGCCGTCGTGCCGGTAGAGCTTCGGGCCTTCGAGCGTGAACCAGCCGGGGATCCGGTCCCCCTCGACGATCACCTTGCCCTCGTCGAGGACGGCCGTCCCCTCCGGGTGCATACGGTGACCGGTGAGCCGGTTCTTGACGCCCGCGCGGGACCTGGCCCAGGCATGGACCAGATAGGCATCGCCCGTCTCCTCGTCCCACAGGGGACACGGGTCGATGAGTCCCCTGCCCTCCTTCACCAGGTGCGGGCGCGACCAAGGCCCTCTGATCTCAGGTGAGTTGATCTGGAAGATGCCCTGGTCGGGGTCGCCCCAGAAAATCCAGAAGCGGTCGTCGTGGTGCCTCAGCGAGGGCGCCCACACTCCGCAGTCGTGCCGCGGGGACCGGAACTCCTCGACGGGTTCGAGGTGTTCGAGGGCGTGACCGATCAGCGTCCAGTTGACCAGGTCGCGCGAGTGCAGCAGGGGCAGCCCGGGGGCGCGGCCGAAGCTGGAGGCGGTGAGGTAGAAGTCGTCACCCACCCGCACCACGTCCGGGTCCGACCAGTCGGCGTTCAGGACGGGGTTGGTGTACGTCTCGTACCTCACTGGCTGACCGCCTTCCGTACCAGTGCCGCCGCCTCGGTCCGGTCCAGGCGGCCGTCGGCGACGACGGTGACGATCCGGCGTACGGCCGTCCCGCCGGACGGGACCGGCAGCCTCGCCCCCGAAGCCAGCGAGGAGCCGACGCCCGGATACTCGGCGGTGCGGACGAACCAGGGGTCGCGCCGGGTGGTGCCGGTGGCCCCCGCGAAGACGAGCGTCCAGTCCGCGCCGGCCAGGGCGAGCCAGTCGGCGGGAGCGCCGTGGACCGACGCCTCGCCCTCCGTACCGGCGGTGAAGACCGCGGGAGGCGTGTCCTCCTTCCTGGCCCGCCAGAAGAAGCCGCCGTAGGCCGCTCCGGGGCGTCCGTTCGTCGCCGGGCTGCCGATGGACAGCGGGTCGGACGTGACGTTGGTCAGCGAGAAGGTGAAGTCCAGCGCCCAGGCGGAGTCGGTGAGTTCGGTGGCCGCGACCGTACGGCGTTCGCGCAGCAGTTCCGTTCCCGAGGCCACCCAGCGCAGCTCCTCCACGAAGCCGTCCGGGTCGCGGAGCTGGAAGGAGCTGTGCCGCTGGGCGCCGTGGTTGTCGAGTTCGGTCGGGCCCCGGTCACGGACGTAGGTGCGTCCGCCCCAGAAGTTGTGCCCCTCGACGTCGGGTACGGCTACACCGACGCCGAGGTGGTGTGCGTGGTCGGCCGGGCTCAGCTCGGTGACCGCCGTGCCCGCCAGGGTGGTGACAGGGTGCAGGTAGGGACGCGGGGAGAACCGGGCGGGCAGCTCGGGCCGGGTGACGTAGCGGGCGACCGGGCGGCCGGCGACACGCAGGACGACCGGTGCGTCGGGGGGCTGTGCGGTCATCAGGGGCTCACCTCTTTCGGATGCGCGGTCGGGAACGCCCACGGGGCGCCCAGTTCGGAGAAGAGGGCGAGGGTGTCGGCGGCGGCCGCGACGAGGCCGTCGATGCCGGGAACGACCCGCCGTTCCTCGTCGGGCAGCGGACGCCAGGCGTCGTCAGGCAGCTGCACCGGGTCGGGGGCGACCCGGATCGCCTCGACGACCCGCATGAACGACTCGGTCGCCGCCGGCGGGACCAGCAGTTCCGTTCCGTCGACGAGGTGCTCGACGAGGTTCTCCAGCAGGTCGGTGCGGCCGTACTCGAACTCCTCGGGACCGTGGCCGGCCCGCTGGAGCAGGACGCGGTCCTGCTTGTACCAGTAGGTGATCCGGCCGCGGCTGCCGTGCACGACGACGTACGGGTCGTCCGGGTCCTCGGCGCACAGCGTGGCCGCGACGACGATCTCGCGGCCGTCGGCGGTGCTGACACGGACGCAGGAGGTGTCGTCGGACTCGATGGCGTTGGCGTGCGCCAGCTCGGTCTCGATGCGGGTGACGTCGTCCGCGCGGGTGGCGCCGGCCAGTGCGAGGGCGGTGGCGACGGCGTGGGCGAGCGGGTTGGTGAGCGCCCCGTCGATCACGTCGACGCCGTTCAGCCGCCGCTTGCCCGCCCAGGGCGCGCGCCGGTAGTACGACTCGGCGCGGGCCCAGGCGCCGGCGCCGCCGACCCCCGCGATGTCACCGATCGCACCGTTCCTGATCAGTTCGCGGATCGCGGGCACGGCGTGCGAGCCCAGCGACTGGAAGCCGATCTGGCAGACCACGCCCGCCTCGGCGACTCCTTCGGCCATCCGGCGGAACTCGGCGTAGGAGGGCGCGGGCGGCTTCTCCAGGAGCAGGTGCACGCCCTTGCGCGCCGCGGTCAGGGCCAGGTCGGTGTGGGTCGGGATCGGGGTGCAGACGACGGCGATCCGGGCGCCGGTCGTGTCCAGCAGCGCGCCGAAGTCGGCGGACTGCTCGGGCGTGCCGAGGCCCTCGGGGATCTCCGCCGGGGTCAGCGGGGTCAGCTCGCAGACGCCCGCCAGTCGGACGATGCCCTTGTCCTGGAGGCGGCGGATGTTGTCCAGGTGCCAGCGGCCGTGACCGCGCGCGCCCGCGAGGACGATCGGGACCGGGCCGCTCATCGGTTCGGCGGTGCTCATGGAATCCTCCCTGCGCCCGCGCCGCGTGCCACCTCGCGGTCGGCCACCGCGGCGCTGTCGATCTTTCCGTGCAGGGTAGGCGTCCGGCCGGGGCCCGCCGCGGGACCGCACTCGCGCAGCAGCCCCGACGCGGCCGTGACCACCGTGGTCCGACGGAGCCTCACCCCTTCACCGCCCCCGCGCTGAAGCCGGTGATCAGCCACTTCTGGATGAAGGCGAAGACGACCACCACGGGGACGGCGGCGATGATGCCGCCCGCGGCCAGCGCGCCCAGGTCGACGCTGTCCGCGCTCATCAGGGTGTTGAGGCCGACCGGGATCGTCTGCTTGGTCTGGTCGGACAGGAACATCAGGGCGAACAGGAAGTGGTTCCAGGCATGCACGAAGGCGAAGGAGCCGACGGCGATCAGCCCGGGCCGCAGCAGGGGGAGCACGACGATCCGGAAGGCGGTGAGCCGGTTGCAGCCGTCGACCCAGGCGGCCTCCTCCAGGGAGTACGGCACGTTCCGGATGAAGCCGCTGATCAGGATCATCGACAGGGGCAGCTGGAAGACCGTCTCGGCGATGATGACACTGCCCAGCGAGTTGATCATCTTCAGCTCGGCGAAGATCTGGAACAGCGGTACGAGGAGCAGCGCGCCCGGCACGAACTGGGTGCACAGCAGGGCCAGCATGAAGCCGCGCTTGATCCTGAACTCGAAGCGGGCGAGGGCGTAGCCGCCGGCCAGGGCGACGCCGGTGGTGAGCAGCAGGGTCGCCACGCCCGTGATCACGCTGTTCTGGAAGTAGACGGCGAAGTCCCGCTCGTTCCAGACCTTCTCGAAGTGCTCGAAGGTCATCGGCCAGGGCACGAGCGCGGTCGAGCCGGCCGGGCGGAGCGCGAAGAGGAGGATCCAGTAGAAGGGGACCAGGGTGAAGACCAGGTAGATCCCCAGGGGGAGGTAGATCTGCCAGCGGGGGGCCTCGTCCCAGGCACGCTTCTGCCGGGACGGGCGCCGGGCGGGCGCGCCGGGCACGCGCACGGGGACGGGTGTGACCTCGGTGGCCTCCTTGGTGATCACTTGTCGCCTCCTCCGAACTTGCTCAGCCGCAGATAGACCATCGAGCAGAAGAGCAGGATCACGAACGCGACCGTGGTGAGGGCGGACGCGTAGCCGAAGTTGTGGGCGTCGACGCTGGTGTTGGCGATGTACAGCGGGAGGGTGGTGGTCTCCCCCGCCGGGCCGCCGCCGGTGAGCGTGTAGAGCAGGTCGACGTTGTTGAACTCCCACACCGCGCGCAGCAGCGTGGACAGGACGATCGCGTCCTTCAGGTGGGGCAGGGTGATGTGCCAGAACTGTTTGATCCGGCTCGCCCCGTCGACCTCGGCCGCCTCGTACAGGTCCCTGGAGACGGACTGGAGGTCGGCGAGGATGAGGATCGCGAAGAAGGGGACGCCGCGCCACAGGTCGGCGACGATCGCCGCGGGGAAGACGGTGGAGGTGTCCGACAGCCAGCTGGTGCCGTACTCGCCGATCCCCATGTCCGCCAGGTAACGGGTGATGCCGGTCTGGGAGTTGTAGAGCAGCACCCAGATCGCGGAGGTCAGCACGCCGGAGACGGCCCACGGGGAGAAGACCAGCGCCCGGCCGAGCGAGCGCCCGACGAAGGTCTGGTTGACGATCAGTGCCAGCGCCAGACCGAACAGCAGCTGGAGTCCGACCTCGACGAAGACCCACTTGGCGCTGAAGGTGAGCGTGTCCCAGAACTGCGGGTCGTCGGTGAAGGCGTGGACGAAGTTGTCGAAGCCCGCGAAGCCGTTGCGCCACGGTTTGGTGGGGTTGTAGTTCTGAAGGCTGTAGTAGAAGACGCTGATGACCGGGTAGGCGATGAAGCCCAGCATCAGCAGCGCCGCCGGCGCGATCAGCAGATACGGCAGTCTGCGCGGCGCGGCGGAGGCACGGCGCCGCCGGGGTGGCGCGGGCGGTTTCGCCACGGCTGCGGCTTGGGCCATGACTGTTCTCCGTTCTCAGTACGTCTCTCGGTGCGTCGTGCGTCGTGTGCGTCGTGCGTCCTGTGCGTCGTGTGCGTCGTGCGTCCTGTGCGTCGTGTGCGTCGTGCGTCCTGTGCGTCGTGCGTCGTGTGCGTCGTGCGACGTCTGCGTTCGTGCGCATCGTGCTTCCGTGCGGGTGAAGCGCTTTCTCGGTGCACATGGGACGGCCGGGGCCGTGCCGCTGCGGTCAGCCCGCGTACGGGTCCGCGACCTTGCCCGGGCGGGCCAGGAACGCGAAGTCGCAGCCGGTGTCGGCCTGGGTGATCTGTTCGTTGTAGAGCGCGCCGTAGCCGCGCTCGTAGCGGACGGGCGGCGGCGTCCACTGCGCCCTGCGCCGGTCCAGCTCCTCGTCGTCCACGTTGAGCTGAAGGGACCGGGCCTCCACGTCGAGGGTGATGGAGTCCCCCGTGCGCACCAGGGCGAGGGGCCCGCCCACGTGTGACTCGGGCGCCACGTGCAGGACGCATGTGCCGTAACTCGTCCCGCTCATCCGTGCGTCGGAGATCCGCACCATGTCCCGCACGCCCTGCTTGAGCAGGTGGTCGGGGATGGGCAGCATGCCGTACTCGGGCATGCCCGGGCCGCCCTTGGGGCCGGAGCCCCGCAGCACCAGGACCGTGTCGGCGGTGATCCCGAGCGCGGGATCGTTGATGGTGCGCTGCATGGTGCGGTAGTCGTCGAAGACGACCGCGGCGCCGGTGTGCTTGAGCAGGTGCGGCTCGGCGGCGATGTGCTTGATGACCGCGCCGTCCGGGCAGAGGTTGCCGCGCAGGACGGCGACCCCGCCCTCGCTCGCGACCGGGTCCTCCCGGTGCCGGATGACGTCGTCGTTGTGCACCTGGGCGCCGGCGAGCTGCTCGCGCAGGGTGTCGTGCGAGACGGTCGGGCGGTCCAGGTGGAGCAGGTCCGGGATCCGGGAGAGGAAGCCGGGGAGTCCGCCCGCGAAGTGGAAGTCCTCCATGAGGTACTTCTGGCCGCCGGGCCGCACGTTGGCGAGGACCGGGACGGTCCGGGCGACGCGGTCGAAGTCGTCGAGGGTGAGCTCGACGCCCGCGCGGCCCGCCATGGCGATCAGGTGGATCACGGCGTTGGTCGAACCGCCGAGGCCGAGGACGGTCGTCACGGCGTCCTCGAAGGCGTCCCGGGTCAGGATCTCGGAGAGTACGCGCCCCTTGTGGACCTGTTCGACGATCCTCATGCCGGCCTGCGCCGCCATCCGGTCGTGTCCCGAGTCGACGGCCGGGATGCTCGACGCGCCCGGCACCGTCACGCCCAGCGCCTCCGCGGCGGCCGTCAGCGTGGACGCCGTGCCCATCGTCATGCAGTGCCCCGGCGAGCGCGCGAGGCCGTTCTCCAGCTCGGCCAGCTCGCAGTCGCCGATGAGGCCGGCCCGCTTGTCGTCCCAGTACTTCCACATGTCGGTGCCCGAGCCGAGGACCTCGTTGCGCCAGTGGCCGGGCAGCATGGGCCCGGCCGGGACGAAGACCGTGGGCAGGTCGACGCTGGCCGCGCCCATGAGCAGCGCGGGTGTCGTCTTGTCGCAGCCGCCCATCAGTACGGCGCCGTCGACGGGGTAGGAGCGCAGCAGCTCCTCGGTCTCCATCGCGAGCAGGTTGCGGTAGAGCATCGGCGTCGGCTTCTGGAAGGTCTCGCTGAGCGTGGAGACCGGGAACTCCAGCGGGAAGCCGCCCGCCTGCCACACGCCCCGCTTGACGGCCTGTGCGCGGTCGCGCAGGTGGACGTGACAGGGGTTGATGTCCGACCAGGTGTTGAGGATCGCGACGACCGGCTTGCCGAGGTGCTCCTCGGGGAGATAGCCGAGCTGGCGGGTGCGGGCGCGGTGGCTGAAGGAGCGCAGGCCCTCGGCGCCGTACCACTGGTGGCTTCTGAGTTCCTCGGGGCGTTTCCTGGGCTGGTCGTCGAAGCGCTTCATATGGACCACCCGGCCGCTATGGCGGCGATCTCGGCCCTCTCGTGCTCCGGCAGCGTCCGGCTCGGCGGGCGCACCTCACGTCGGCACAGGCCGAGGGAGGCAAGGGCTTCCTTGACGACGGTGACGTTGTCGGCGGAGCCGTCGGCGGCGCGCAGTTCCTCGAAGCGCCTGATCTGTTCCCACACCTTCATCGCGGCCGGATAGTCCCCGGATCGAAGCGCTTCGATCATGTTCAGCGAGACGGCCGGGGCGACGTTGACGAGCCCGGAGGTGAAGCCGGTGGCGCCGGCGGAGAAGTAGGAGGGGGCGTACGGCTCGGCGAGTCCGGCGACCCAGACGAAGCGCTCGAGACCCGCGTCCCGCGCGAAGGCGGCGAAGCGGGAGGCGTCCGGGACGGCGTACTTGACGCCGATGACGTTCGGACAGGCGTCGGCCAGGTCGGCGAGGCGTTCGCCGTGCAGCTGCGCGTTGCGGATGTACGGGACGACACCCAGCTCGGGCACCGCCGCCGCGATCTCCCGGTGGTAGTCGACCCAGCCGCGCTGCGAGACATAGGGGTGGACGGGCTGGTGGACCATCACCATCCCCGCGCCCAGGTCACGGGCGTGCCGGGCGGAGGCGACGGCGGTCGGCACGTCGTGTCCGACGCCGGCCAGGATCACCGCCCGTCCGCCGGCCGTCTCCGCGGTGAGTTCCATGACGTGGCGGCGCTCCTCGGGGGTGAGGGCGTAGAACTCGCCGGTGTTGCCGTTCGGGGTGAGGGTGGTGATCCCGCCGTCGAGCAGCCGGCGCAGCAGGGCCCGGTGGGCGTCGCCGTCGACGGAGCCGTCCTCGGCGAACGGGGTCACCGGGATGGCCACCACGTCGGCCAGGGCCGCGCGCTGGGTCTCGAACGCCACGCTGCTCATTCCTGGCCTTTCTCTGCCTTGGTCTCCGCGGGGGCCTCATGGGCGGTCTCGGGGAACGCCCGGTGCACGAAGGACGCGATGTGGGCGTGCAGGGCGCGGCCCGCGCCGTCGGCGTCCCCGGCCAGGGCGAGCCGCAGGATCTCGCGGTGCTCGCCCGCCTCCCGTTCCCAGGAGGGCGAGGCGGCCCAGGCGACGGCGGAGACCAGGGCGGCCTGGTCGCGCACCTCGTCGAGCATCCTGCCGAGCAGCGGGTTGCCGCACGGCAGGTACAGGGCGCGGTGGAACTCCCGGTTGGCCAGGGAGCGTTCGGCGGTGTCGGTCGCCCCGTCGGCCTTGGTCAGCGCCTCGCGGGCGGCATCCAGGGAGGCGCCTCGTCGCACGGCCCGCTTGAGCGCCTCGGGTTCGAGGAGCAGGCGGACGTCGTAGACCTCGCGCGCCATGTCCGCGTCCACCATGCGCACCGTGACGCCCTTGTACTGGCTCATGACGACCAGTCCGGTGCCGGCCAGGGTCTTGAGCGCCTCGCGCACCGGGGTCTTGGAGACCCCGAACTGGGCGGCGAGCTCGGTCTCGACCAGGGCCTGACCGGGCGTCAGCCGCCCGGTGAGGATGCGGCGTTTGATCTCCTCCAGCACGTACTGCGTGCGGGAGGGGATCGGCGTGGGCACAGAGGTCATGCGCGCCTCTCGGGTGTCGCGTATCTGATCTCGGATCTGGCGTATCGCGTCTCATATATGACGTACGAGGTACGACGCGTTGAAGGTAGGAGCGGGCCCGTGTTTCGTCAATGCTTCTGACAAAGGAAGTCGGGGTTGCCGGGGCGCAAGGGCCCCAAGTGGGGTCAGAAGGGGATGGTCTCGCCCTCACGTGCGGTGCGGGCGGGTCCACCGAAGGCGACGGCGGCCCGCGCGGTCGCGGCCTTCCGGGTCAGCGTGGGTCCGACATGGGTGATGTACAGCTCGCGCACTCCGGCCCGGCGAGCGGCGTCGCCGGCCTCCTCGGGGGTGAGATGCACCTGCGGTTCGTGTTCGCCTTCGCGATGCCGGTCGATGTCCGCCTCGCACAGGAACAGGTCCGCCCCGGAGGCGAGTTCGGTGAGGGCGTCGCACGGTCCGCTGTCTCCGGAGTACGCGAGCACGCTCCCCTGGCACTCGGCCCGCAGCCCGTACGCCTCGGTGTCGTGCACCACCGCGCGCGAGGTGAGGCGCAGGTTCCAGTGCCGTACGGTGTGCCCGTCGAACAGGGCCCTGAAGTCGAAGACCTCGCTCAGGAACCGTACGTCGGGCCGGCCGAAGAAACCCGCCAGGCGCCGGGCGCAGTCGAGCGGCGCGTAGACCGGGATCGGGGCGGGCGGGGTCATCCCGCCGTAGGCGAGGGCGTAGGCCGCGGCGAGGAGATCCGCGCTGTGGTCGACGTGGAGGTGGGATATCCAGATCGCCGTGAGCCGGTCCGGGTCGGTGTGCCGTTGCAATTCCGCGAACGTCCCGGGTCCGGCGTCCACCCATACCTCCGCCCCCGCTCCGCGCAGCAGGTAGCCGGAGCAGGGGCGGCCCGGCCCCGGGTGCGGAGAGGCGGTGCCGAGGACGGTGAGGCTCAGGGGCATGGTGGGGAGCGTACGTTTCGCTCTCGCCGGACGCGCCGTGATTGCGTCCGTCTACGGCAACCGCAGGGGGCCGTCCAGGGCGGGCCGGGCGGTCCCGCTACCGCGTCCACCTCGGATCACGCCCGCTGAGGCCGACCGCCCGGTCGAGCAGCGGGGCGTCGTCAGGGACGGGCACCACGGGGCCGAAGGCGCCGTCGCCGCGGTCCGACTGCTCTGCGGCCGCCCGCAGGAAGTCGTGCGAGGCGCGCAGGGCGGCCGGGTCGGGCGCGTACTCCTGGCCGGTGGCCCGGGCCAGGTCCCAGCCGTGGATCACCAGCTCGTCGGCGACGACGGCGGCCGCCACCGCGCCGGGCAGGTCCACGGCGCCGGCGCGGGTCGTGCCGGTCCAGGCGGCCGGGTCGCGCCAGGCGTCGGCGAGTGCGTCGAGCGCCTTGGCCAGGTCCTCGCGCCAGCCGGGGCCGATGTCCGGCCCGGCGGCGTCCGCGGGGGTGTCGGTGGTGGGTCCGAGGTCCTTGCGGGCCGCGTCCCGGAAGGCGACGGAGAGGCCGGTGAGGTGCCCGAGCAGGTTGCGGACGGCGCAGCGCGGGCAGGGGGTCGGGTCCGCGAGCTGCTCGTCGCGGACCCCCTCCGCGAGGCGCGCCACGATCAGCGTCTGCGGGCCGAGGTCGAATGCGACGGTGGTGTCGGTCATGGAGGGTGGACCGCCGGCGCCATGCGAACTCATCGGCGCCACGCCCGGGAATTCCGGCCGCCCCCCGGGACCGGCGACCGGCGACAGACCCGACGGCGGCCCGACCTGGTTCGCCGGAGGGTCCGGGACCGGTGCCTCAGGCGCCCCGGCGGCGTTCCCTAGGGGGTGCCCGTGACGAGCTGCCGTCGGCGATCCGGCCCGGGGCATCTGCCCGATGCGCGGGCGGACGCCTCAGCGCCACGATCACCGGACATGAAGAAGAACTGGTCCGTGGTGCGCGTCCTCGGGGACCGTGAGGCGGCGCTCTGCCTTGCCGCGACGCTGGTGTCCGGTTTCGGTACCTCGGCGCTCTGGCTGGCGTCCGGTGTGTGGGTCAAGGATCTCACCGGCTCGGACGGGCTCGCGGTGCTGTGCATGCTGGCGCTGTGGGTCCCCGTCCTGTTCGGGCCTGCGCTGGGCGCCCTGGCCGACCTCCCCCGCCGCCGGAAGCCCTTGCTCGTGGCGCTGAACCTGGGCCCTGCGGCCCTGCTGCTCACCGTCCTCGCCGTGCACTCCCCCGGCCGGCTGTGGCTGCTGTGGGTGGTGCTGTCGCTGTACGGCGCCGCCTCGGTGGTGGCCGACGCGGCGGAGTCCGCGCTCGTCGCCGCCGTCGTCGCCCCGGAGTCGCTCGGCGACTTCAACGGACTGCGCACGACGGCGACGGAGGGCATGAAGCTGCTCGCCCCGCTCGCGGGGGCCGGCCTCTACGCGGCCTTCGGCGGCCCGGCCGTGGCCCTGCTCGACGCGGCCAGTTTCGTGTGCGCGGCGGCGCTGTACGCGTGCGTGCGGGTCCGCGAGGACCGCCCTGGACCGGCCGCGGGCGGTGGCCGGGTGCGGACGGCCGACGGCGTCCGTTTCCTGTGGGGGCATCCCGGGCTGCGCCCGCTGGTGGTGGCGGGCGGTACGACGATGCTGTTCGGGGGGCTGAACGGCGCGTTCACCTACGCCGTCGTCGAGGGCCTCGGCCACTCCCCCGCGTACTCGGGCGCGCTCTACGCCGTCCAGGGCGCCGGTTCGGTCGTGGTGGGCCTGTTCTCGGGACCCGCGTTGCGGCGGCTGGGTGACCGCCGGTTCTCGGGCTGTGGGATCGCCCTGACGGCTCTGGGGGTCGTCGCGCGCGCCGTCCCCTCGGACCCGGTGGTGCTGGTGTCGGGCGCGGCGATCGGGGCGGGGCTGCCCTGTGTGCTGATCGCCGCGCTCACCGCCGTGCAGCGGGAGACCCCGGACGCGCTGCTCGGCCGGGTCACCGGCACGGCAGGCACCCTGCTGTACGCGCCGAACGTGTGCGGCCTCGCGCTCGGCGCGTGCCTGGTCGAACTCGTGCCGTACCGGTGGCCGCTGGTCCTGCTGGGTCTGGCCCGGCTGGTGACGGTGTTGCCGCTGCTGCGCGCGGGCCCTCAGCGCGAGGCCAGCGCCGCCCGTACGGCCTCCAGGTCTCCGTCCGACGCCAACCCCGCGTGATACAGCCGGACTTCCGTCGCGCCGAGTTCACGGGCCCGGGCCATGTCGGCGGTCAGGGTTCCCGGGCTGCCGCCCATGCCGGAGACGATGCCGAGGTTGGCGGCGAGGACCGCGCCGTCGCGGCCCTGCGCGGCGAACGGGGCCAGCGGGCGGGGGCCGCCCGCGCAGGGCACGACGACCCCGTCCGCGACGGACAGGATGTGCGCGGGGTCGACGCCCGGGTTGGCGCCGACGTGGTGGGTCACCGGGTCGGCGTGCAGCAGGACCTGGAAGCCGTCGGGCGCCGCGTCCCGTACCGCGCGCACCGCGGTCTCCTGGAGCGTGCGGGCCCTCTCGTCGCGCCACGCGCGGGTGGCCGCCGCCGTCTCCTCCCCGAGCAGCTTCTCCACCCCGGTCCAGCCCCCGTCGTCGGGCGCGCCTCGCCACAGCGGCTCCAGCGCCTCCCGTACGGCCGCGGCGAGCGCGTCGGCGTCCAGTCCGTGCTCGCCGTAGCCGGACCGGCAGGCGGAGCAGAAGCAGAGCGCCATCAGGTACTGGCCGGCGTCGTCGAGACCGACGCCGCCGGTCTTGTCGTGGGCGTGCAGGTGCTGGAGCCCGTACCAGCCGAGGGACTCCAGTTCGGTGCCGCCCGCGCCGGGGCGTACGGCGGCCTCGGCCGCGAGGTCGACGAGGTACACGCGCGTGGCGGGCTGGGCGATGCAGGGGGCCCACGGGTAGCGGTCGCCGTAGGCGTTGACGACGGAGGTGTCCGGATGCTCGGCGCCCAGCCGGGAGTTGTGCGCGAGGACCACCCAGGTGTGCACGTCGAGCCCGGCTCCCGCGAGGGCTTCGGCGGCCTGCGCGTAGGCGTCGCCGGGGGCCCAGTCACCGGCCGGGTAGGGGCGCAGGGCGCTGTCCTTCCAGCGGCCGCCGGCCGGGTCCGTCGGGTACAGCACGGCCGCGTGTTCAGCGGTGACGATGCGGTGGCGCGGGTGGCGGGGGGTGAGGGCGCGGGTGGAGTGGTAGGCGGCGGCCAGGGTCACCTGTTCCACGCCGAGTGCGGCGATCCGGGCCGGTGCCGCGGGGTCGCCCACGACGTCCCAGGGATAGACGAAAGTCGACGCCTTCACTTAACGGTCCTCCTCCAGCAGCGCGTGCCCGCGCTCGATCAGCCGGGCGAGCTGCTTGACATGATCCTCGCCCGGTTCGTGCAGCGGCGGGCGTACTTCGCCGACGTCGAGGCCCCGCAGCCGGACCCCGGCCTTGACCAGCGAGACGGCGTAGCCGCGGCCCTGGGCGCGCAGTTCGACGAACGGCCGGTAGAAGCCGTCGAGGAGGCGTCGGACGGTGCTGTCGTCGCCGGCGGTGAGCGCCCGGTGGAAGGCGAGGGCGATCTCGGGGGCGAAGCAGAACACGGCCGAGGAGTACAGGGTGACGCCGAGGGCCCGGTAGGCGAGCTGGGTCTGTTCGGCGGTCGGCAGGCCGTTGAAATAGAGGAAGTCGCCGGGAACCTCGGTGCGGACGGCGCTGATGATCCGCTGCATGAGGTCGAGGTCGCCGAGGCCGTCCTTGAGGCCGACGACCCCTTCGGTCCGGGCGAGCTCGACGACGGTCTCCGGGCTGAAGACGGCATTGTCGCGCTGGTAGACGACGACGGGCAGCGAGGTGGCGGCCGCCACCGACCGGTAGTGCCGCAGCAGGCCCTCCTGGGCGGCGACGACGAGATAGGGCGGCATGGCGAGCAGGCCGTCCGCGCCGGCCGACTCGGCGAGCCGCGCGAAGCGCACGGCGAGCGCGGTCCCGTAGCCGGCGCCGGCGACGACCGGCACGCGCCCGGCGGTCTCCGCCACGGCCGCCCGTACACAGGCCTCGAACTCCTCGGGGGCGAGCGCGTGGAACTCCCCGGTCCCGCAGGCCGCGAAGACGGCCGCGGCCCCCGCCCCGACGCCGCGGCGGACATGCGCGCGGTAGGTGTCGAGGTCGAGTGAGCCGTCGGGGCCGTAGGCGGTGACGGGGAAGAACAGCGGTCCGCTGGGGACGCGGAGGCGGTCGGCGAGCGGGGCTGACGTCACGGGCTCTCCCGGGTCCATAACGGGTCCATATTCTTGAGCAGCGTCCATATTCCTGAACAAGCTCACGCTAGGGTGCCCGATCGAGCCGGGTCAAGCGGGCAAACCCCCGAGACACCAGCAGTTTTGCCCTGCGCGCAGGACACTTGACGGGCACGGCCACCGCTCCCTAGCGTGTCCATGAATGTGAACTGTGGCCACGCATACGTCCGCCCCACCCCATGATGTCGACCTCAGCGATCCAAGGAGACCCGAGGATGCCCGCTCCGCGCACCGTCCTGCTCACCGGCGCCGCCGGCGGCCTCGGCACCCTGATGCGGGACCTGCTGCCCGCCTACGGCTACCGGCTGCGGCTGCTCGACCTGCGTCCGGTCGAGGGCGAGCCGGAGGCGATCGTCGCGGACCTGGCCGACCGGGCCGCGGTCCGCGAGGCCGTGCGGGGCGTCGACGCGATCATCCATCTCGCGGGCATCTCCCTGGAAGCCCCCTTCGAGAAGATCCTGAGCGCGAACATCGCGGGAACCCACCACCTGTACGAGGCCGCCCGCGAGGAGGGTGTGCAGCGCATCGTCTTCGCCTCCTCCAACCACGCGGTCGGCTTCACCCCCCGCCCCCGTGGCGACGCGCCGCACGCCGCGGACGAGCTGATCCCGGTCGACACCCCGCGCCGCCCGGACACCTTCTACGGCCTGTCCAAGTCCTTCGGCGAGGACCTCGCCCAGCTCTACTGGGACAAACACGGCCTGGAGAGCGTCTCGGTGCGCATCGGCTCCTGCTTCGCCGAGCCGACCAGTGTGCGCATGCTGTCGGTGTGGATGAGCCCGGCCGACGGCGCCCGCCTCTTCCACGCGGCCCTGACCGCCGAGAACGTCGGCCACACCGTCGTCTACGGCTCCTCCGACAACACCCGGCTGTGGTGGGACCTGAGCACCGCGCGGGCGCTCGGCTACGACCCGCAGGACGACTCGGAACCGTACGCCGAGAAGCTGATCGCCGAGCAGGGCGAGCTGGACCCGGAGAACATCGCCCACGCCTACCTGGGCGGCCACTTCGTCAGCGACCCGCCGATCTGGCCGTACTGACCGGCGGACGCAACGGCCGGACGGACGATCGTGGTGGGCGCGGTATCGCCGCCAGGTCCCTGCCTGCGTCCGTTCGGGTCCGGGTAAGGGAACGGCAAAGTGGTCCCGCTCGTTCACCCGGCATGACAGCTATGACCCCCGGCTCGAACATCCCTCTCTCCACCGCCCGTGTGACGGTGGACGTCGCCGCTCCGGTGCGGCTCGACGTTTCGGGCCTGCTGCTCACCGCCGACGGCAAGGTGCGCTCCGACGACGACTTCATCTTCTACAACCAGCCGAGCGGCCCCGGCGTGACCTACCGTTCCGGTGGCGGTGCGGCCCCCGACGCGATCACCGTCGACACGTCCGCGGTCCCCCCGGGCATCGAGAAGATCGTCGTCACCGCCAGCCCGGACGCGGCGGGGCAGACGTTCCAGGGCGTCGAGCCGACGGCGACGATCCGCAGCGCGGACGACAACAGCGTGCTGGCCACCTTCACTCCCCCGCAGCTCGGCTCGGAGACGGCGCTGGTGGTCGTCGAGATCTATCTGCGCAACGGCGCCTGGAAGGCCCGCGCGGTCGGCCAGGGGTACTCCAACGGCCTGGCCGGCATCGCCACCGACTTCGGTGTGACGGTGGAGGAACCGGCGCCCGCCGCTCCGCCGCGGCAGGCCGCCCCGGCGCCCGTGGCGCAGTCGCCGCTGGCTCCGGCGGCCCCGCCGATGCCCCCGGCGCCGCCCGCCCCGGCGGCTCCCGCGGCCACCGGGAAGGTCAACCTGGACAAGGGCCGCGTGAGTCTCCAGAAGAACCAGACCGTCTCCCTCGTGAAGGGCGGCCGCCCGCTGCTCTCGCAGGTCAAGATGGGTCTGGGCTGGGAGCCCGCGTTCCGCGGCAAGGACATCGACCTGGACGCCTCGGTCATCGCCTACGGCCCCCAGCGCAACCACATCGACAGCTGCTACTTCGGCAAGCTCTCCATCCTGAACGGCGCGATCAAGCACTCCGGCGACAACCTCACCGGTGAGGGCGGCGGTGACGACGAGGTGATCGTCGTCGACCTCGGCCGTCTCCCGCAGGAGGTGACCGGGCTGGTCTTCACGGTGAACTCCTTCTCCGGCCAGAAGTTCACGGAGGTCGCCAAGGCCTACTGCCGTCTGCTGGACGCCTCGACCGGCGAGGAACTCGTCCGCTTCGACCTCACCGGCGCCGAACCGCAGACGGGTGTGCTGATGGCCAAGCTGATCCGGCAGTTCTCCGGCGAGTGGGACATGACGGCCATGGGCGAGTTCGTCAAGGCCCGGACCGTACGGAACATGGTGAAGCCCGGCGCCCAGGCGCTGTAGCCGTACGCCGGCCGGTCCGCGGGTCGCGGGCGGGCAGCCGCGGCGACCCGACCGCCGTCGGCGCCGGCCGTAGTCGTTCAACCGGAGTCGCTCCAACCGCAGTCGTACAACCCCAGTCGTGCATACGCTGTGGTTCCCACCGCAGTCGTTCAGCCACGGGCGCCCGCCGGCACGGGGGCGCCCGCTGTCGTCACCGCACGGGCCGCAGGCCCTCGGTCAGCAGCGACACATAACGGCGGATGGCGTCGCCGTCCCCCTTGGCCAGCTCCGACGCCGTCGCCACTCCGTGCGCGAGGCGCAGGACGTCGATCGGCTCGATGTCCGCCCGCAGGGTCCCCTCCCGCTGCGCCGCCTCCACCAGCCGGGCAGCCGCCCCCTTCATGTTCGTGCCGCAGGCGGTGACGGCGGCCGCGCTCCCGTCCGTGACGGCGGAACCCAGCAACGACTTCATGCCGCGCACCTGGATCGTGCCGACGCAGAGCTCGTTGAGCCACTCCACCAGCGCCTCGCCCGGCGGGAGTTCGCCGCCGAGTTCGTCGGCCCGCACGGCGAGCGCCTCGATCCGGTCGAGGTAGGCCGCCTCGAGCAGCGCCTGCCGGGTCGGGAAGTGCCGGTACAGCGTGCCGGAACCGACACCCGCCCGCTTGGCGATGTCGTCGAGGGAGGCGCTCTCCCCTCGCTCGGCGAAGGCCTCGGCCGCCACCTCCAGCAGGCGCTGGTAGTTGCGGCGAGCGTCCGCACGCATCGGCCTGACCTGCGTCATCCAGATACTCCTTGCGAAGCGGGGGCTCTCTCCGCATTTTGGCACGCTTCAGGCCCGCCGGCGTCCCTGACGACCGCGCCCGCCGGATCGCCTCCGCGGCCTCCGGCCCACGCCAACCGGCCGCCGGTGACGATGCGGCGCCGCGTTCCGACCGGGCGGCGATCCTCGACGGTACGCACCAGCCGGAGCAGCGGCGAACAGGAGTGACCGGTTACCCGAACAGCGCGCTGTACGCGTTCAGGGCGGGCTGACCGCCCAGGTGGGCGTACAGCACCGTGGAGTCGCGGCCTATCTCGCCGCGCGCGACCAGGTCGACGAGTCCGGCCATCGACTTCCCCTCGTACACCGGGTCGGTGACCATGCCCTCGGTCCGCGCGGCGAGCCGCATCGCCTCCAGGGTCGTCTCGTCCGGGACACCGTAGACACCGGCGTGGTAGCGCTCGTCGAGTTCGACGTCCTCGACGGTCAGCTCCCGCCGCACGCCGATCAGCCGGCCCGTGCCGTCGGCGATGCGGGCGATCTGCTCGCGGGTCTCGGTCGGCTTGGCCGAGGCGTCGATGCCGATCACGCGCCGCGGCCGCCCGCCGGCCTCCTCCAGCGCGGCGAACCCGGCGACCATGCCGGCCTGGGTCGATCCGGTCACGGAACAGACGATCACGGTGTCGAAGAACACGCCCGACTCCCGCTCCTGTTCGGCGACCTCGTACGCCCACCCGGCGAAGCCGAGTCCGCCGAGCGGGTGGTCGGAGGCCCCGGCCGGGATGGCGTACGGTTTCCCGCCCGACTCCTCGACCTCCCTGAGGGCCAGCTCCCAGCTCTCCTTGAAGCCGATCCCGAACCCGGCCCGCACCAGTCGCACATCGGCCCCGGCCAGCCGGCTGATCAGGATGTTGCCGACCTTGTCGTAGACGGAGTCGGGCCACTCGACCCAGCTCTCCTGCACCAGCACGCACTTCAGTCCGGCGCGGGCGGCGACGGCCGCGACCTGACGGGTGTGGTTGGACTGCACCCCGCCGATCGACACGAGCGTGTCGCAGCCCTGAGCGAGCGCGTCGGCGACCAGGTACTCCAGTTTGCGGGTCTTGTTGCCGCCGTAGGCGATGCCGGAGTTGCAGTCCTCCCGCTTCGCCCAGAGGGCGGCTCCGCCGAGGTGCGCGGTCAGCCGTTCCAGCGGATGGACCGGGGACGGGCCGAAGAGAAGGGGGTAACGCGCGTACGAGGAGAGGGACATGAGGCCTCCTGGAGCAGTGGGTCGGTCGATCGGTCGCTGGGTCACTCCTCGGGCTCGGCCGCTCAGCCCTTCAGCCGCTCGGCCGCTCGGTGGCTCGGTGGCTCAGCCGTCGGAGTCGGCGAGGTCCGCGAGGGTGCGCCAGATCTCCGCCGTGACGTGGACCGCCCCGTCCACGTCACCGTCGGCGCAGGCCTCGATCAGCCGGCCGTGCAGTCCGGCCGAACGGCAGGTGCCGCCCTCCCCGAAGCGCCGTCGCTCCAGCCGCCGGATGAGGGGGGTGTAGCGGGCGATGGTGGCGGCGGCCGCGCGGTTGCCGGCGGCCCGGACGAGGACGTCGTGCAGCGCGTCGTCGGCGCGCAGGGCGGCGTCGACGTCCCCGGCCCGTACGGCGGCGGCGAACCGCTCGTTGGCCGAGCGCATCCCCTCGACGTCCGCCGCGAACAGCCGGGGCACCGCCACCCGGGTGGCCAGCTCGTGCATCGCGCCCACCACCGCCGCCGCGTCGCGTACGTCGGAGGCCACGACCGGGGTCACCCGCGTGTAGCTCTGCGGCTTGCTCTCCAGCAGCCCTTCGTCGACGAGCCGGGCGAACGCCTCCCGCACCGGCGCGCGGGACAAACCCAGCCGTTCCGCGAGATCGGCGTCCCGCACCACCGCGCCGGGGGCGATGTCCCCCGCGACGATGGCGTCCCGGATCGCCTCGTAGGCGCGGTCCCTGAGCAGAGTGCGCGGCACAGCCTCCATAACTGAAATGTTAGATATCAGTCCCCCGTCCGCGCAAGAGCGACGGCGGCGCCGTGGAACCGAGCAACCAGCCCGAGGCCGTCCGCGAAAACGTCTCCAGGGGATCCACGAGGCGCAGGTCGGCATGGTCGAGTCGGTGGTCGCCGAGGCCCCCGACCGCGGGGAGGCCGCCGTGACCGACACCCGGGCGGCGGCGCGTGCCGTGGTCGCCCAGCCGGAGGGGCAGGTCATGTTCGCCGAGGTCTACGACGACGCCGCCCGTCCCGGTTCCCTCCGGGGCAACCGCCTGGCCCTCCTGAACGCCCCCGCCCGCAGCCGCGCACGACCACCGTCTGAAGCGAAGGGTCGCGGCGGCGGTCCGGGCCGCGGGACAGCGGAGAGCTGTCACAGCGGGTTGCCGGGGCGGGCCCGGCCGGGGTCGTTGGGGTGGGGCTGGAGCGCGGTCACGGTGAGGGTCATCCAGGGGCGCAGCGGCAGCGTGCCGAGCACCTTCTCATGGAGTTCCGCCTCGTCCGCGGCGCACCAGACACCGATGCTGCGCAGTTCACCGACCGGTCGCCACAGTCGGCTCAGATGGCCGGAGGCCGCCAGCTCACGGGCTCGGACGGCCTCGGCGGCGCGCCGTTCGTCGACCTCGCCCTGACCGGTGCCCTCGGGGACGGTGGTGGTGATCTCGACCAGGAACTCCCGCATGGTCCCGCTCCGCTCCGTGAGGCCTCGTCGGGCCGCGGCGGCCCGATGCCGCCGCGCTGCCCGACCCCCATCGTGCGCCCGCCCCGCGTGGACCGCCACGGCCGCCTTGCTCCCGGCTGGTGGCCACAGCCTCCTACCGGGTCGTCCCGGACCCACGCACGACTTCCTCGCCGCCCTGCATCCCGTCGGGCGGATGGGCGAGCGGAGCGGCATCGTCGACGCGGTCGTCTACTGGGAGAACGCCCCGTTCGTCACCGGCGAGGTCCCGCACGCCGACGGGGAATGAGCGCCGGCCACTGACCGGCGGACAGGAGCACTGCGATGAACACGGACACTGCGATGAACAGCGGCACCAAGGGCGACGACGAGATCGTGCGCGGCGTCCTGGACCGGTGGAAGGCCGCCGTCGACGCGCACGAACCTTTGCGGGTCGCCGCCCTGTTCACCGAGGACGCGATCTTCCAGGGTCTGCACCCCTACAGCGTGGGGAGGCCGGGAGTCGCGGACTACTACGACTCCCAGCCCCTCGGCATGACGGCCGGCTACCGGATCCTCGAGACCCGACGTCTGGCCGACGACCTCGTCCTCGGCTATCTGGAGGTCGAGTTCTCGTTCACCGACCGGCCCACGATCGCCGTGTACCTCGGTGTGCTGGTGCGGCGCGAGCGCGACGACTGGCGCATCGGGCACTACCAGGTCTCGCGGCTCGGCTGACTCCGCGGCCTCTCAGGCCGCGGCGGCCCACGGCCACCGCGTGTCGTCGGCGGCCTCCAGCAGGGGCACCATCCGGAAAGCCGCGTCCGAGAGCCCGCCGAAGGTGTGCCGGTTCGCCTTCCCCGACGGGCCGTGACCCGCCCGGTAGCCGGCCAGGTTCCAGGTGTAGACCGGCACGTTCGCCGGGACCTGGTCGGTCGGGTCACCGTGGCGGCTCGCGGTGAACTGCTCGTCGGTGACGATCAGCACCCGGTCGTGCTTGCGGTAGTGCCGGCGCACTGCCTCGGTGGTGTCCGTACCACCGAGGTCACCGAAACGCTCCAGAATCCTCAACATCGACTCCCCCTTACGGAACTTGATCGCGTTGCTGCCGGTGCCGAACTCGACGAGGTCCGCGTCCGCCGCCCGCAGCGCGAGCGCCGTGCCGAAGATCGCCGCGGCGTCGGCCCGGTTGAGCTCGGAGCGGTCCGACAGACGCGCGTAGAACATCGAACCCGAACGGTCGACGAGCACCAGCGTCCGGCCGGGCAGCGCGGGCACGTTGGCCAGCGAATGGCCGAGCGCCTGCTCGAGCGGGTACGCCCAGCGCAGCGAGGGCGCGTGCTGGTACGCGGCGAGGTAGCGGAAGGGGAACTGCCGCGAGCGCGCGACCTCCGCCGGGTCGCTGATCTTCGCCGCCACCTGCGCGGCGACCTCGTCGCAGACACCGGCCTCGTCGAAGTTGCGCAGGTTTCGCGTGAGGGCCATCGCCCCCATCGTGGGAATGACCGCCTCCCACGCCGCCCTGTCCATCGGCCCCTGGAGCCAGCCCGCCAGTGCCTCCCAGGTCATGCCCGCCTCGGCCAGACGTCGCGCACCCTGCGCTCCGGTCACGACCTTGCGCCGCTTGGCGGGGCGCAGCGCCATCAGGTCACGGTGGGCGACGAGCACGGGCAGCGACTTCGGCACCACAGCCGTGTCCGGGTTGTGCCGGCGGTCGAGGGCGTACCGGAACAGCTCGCCCTGCCACGGCTTGGCCGGGTCCGGCGCGGCGTGCACCAGGTTGAGGATGTCGCCGAAGCGGTAGCCCTTGGACGCAGTGTCGTACTTCAGCAGCGACTTGCCGTTGTAGAGCCGGCGTACGGCGTCGGCGACGCCGCGCTTGACGGGCTTCGGGATGTTGCGGCCGTACGTCGCCGTCCAGTACGCGAGCAGCTCGCCGGGCTCGTCGGGACGCCGCAGCACGGAGTCCACGACCTGCCGGTTCGAGGGACCGTCGGTGGCGCCCGCCGCCAGACGCGCCTGTACGTACTCGGCGGCGCCCACGATCGCGGCGGTGCGGAGGTTGCCCTCGCCGCGCAGCCAGCCGAGCAGACCGGCGGTCCAGGCAGGGTCGCTGACGGCGAGCTCGCGCACGAGCGCGGCGAAGCGGTCGTCACGGGCGGCGCCGGACTCGTAGAAGGTCTGCTGGGACACGAAGTTGGCGATCGCCAGCAGGAAGAGTTCGGAGCGGGCGTCCCGCTCATGGCCCCGGCCGCCCTGGTGGGTGCGGAGCACGCGGCCCGTGGTGGTCACGGGCGAGACGGACTGCGGCTTACGGGCACGGACATTGAAGCGCGCCATGGTGAATTCCCCCGAATTCATTGTTCATGATGATGTATCGGGGAAGGCGCAACAAAAGGAGGGTGCCCGAGATCAGGGGTCGGCGACGGACTTAGCCAGATGCTCTACCGACTGAGCTACACCGACCTGAAGCCGATGACGGGACTCGAACCCGCGACCGTCCGATCCAATGAAGTAACCGTTGCCTGCGCACCGGGCACCCACCACATGCTGCGCCTCCCGAGAAAAAGTCGGCGGCGGCTTCTGTTTCTATGGCAAAGAAGTAGCCGCAGCCAGCGCACCGGGAGGTGCTGTGAAATTGTGGTGTCCAGAGATCGAAGCCGGCGGAACCGACAAGGTGCTCTAACCCCTGAGCTACACCGGCGCGTTGTGCCGGTGGCGGGACTCGAACCCGCGGCCGCCCCATTATCAGTGGAAGTAGGTCCTGCCTTCGCACCTGGACATGCATCACTTTAGGAGGACGGCCGCGGGTCGAGCGAGTGAATTAATTACGGCTTGCAGCTCACCGCTTCTGCCGCTTCCAGGGACCGGTGATGGCCAGCATGATGCCCGGCGTCTGGATGTTGGCGTACAGGGTGTGCCCGTCGGGCGAGAAGGTGACGCCGGTGAACTCGCTGTACTCCGGCTTTTCCGCGGTGCCGATGTTCAGTTCGTTGCGGGCGATGGGGTAGGTGCGGCCGCTGTCGGTGGCGCCGAACAGGTGCTGGACGCCCTCGCCGTCCTCGGCGATCACGAGGCCGCCGTACGGGGAGACGGTGATGTTGTCCGGTCCGTCGAAGGCGCCGTCGACGGACGGGTCGGGGTTCACCCCGAGCAGGACCTTCAGCGTCAGGGTGCGGCGCTTGGGGTCGTAGAACCAGACGGCGCCGTCGTGCTGGACGGGGCTTTCGTCACGGGCGTACGAGGAGACGATGTACGTGCCGCCGTCGCCCCACCACATGCCCTCCAGCTTGCGGGCGCGGGTGACCTGGCCGTCGGTGAACTGCTTGCGGACGGACACCGTCCTGGCGTCGCGGTCGGGGACGTCGACCCAGTCCACGCCGTACACCGTGCCGATCTTCGTGGCGCGGGAGAGGTCGTCGACGAACTTGCCGCCCGAGTCGAAGCACTTGAACGCCTGGAGGACGCCTGCGTCGTCGGCGAGGGTGCGCAGCTTGCCGCGGCCGTGGCGGAAGCCGGCCGGCGGGGTCCAGCGGAAGAGGAGGCCGTTGGGGCCCGAGGCGTCCTCGGTGAGGTAGGCGTGGCCGCGCTTGGGGTCGATGACGACCGCCTCGTGGGCGTACCGGCCGAATGCCTTGACCGGCCTGGGGTCGCGGTTGGCGCGGCGGTCCTCGGGGTCGACCTCGAAGATGTAGCCGTGGTCCTTGGTCATGCCGTTCTGGCCGGCCTTGTCCTCGGTCTCCTCGCCGGTGAGCCAGGTGCCCCAAGGGGTGGTGCCGCCCGCGCAGTTGGTGGACGTGCCGGCGATACCGACCCACTCGGCGACATGCCCGCCGGGGCGTACCTCGACGACCGTGCAGCCACCGGCGGCCGCCGGGTCGTAGACGAGCCCCGCGGTCAGCGGGACCGGGTACTGCCAGTTCGCACGCGGGCCCTTCAGCTCGTGGTTGTTGACGAGCAGGGTCGCGCCGCGCGGGCCGCAGAAGGTGGCGGTGCCGTCGTGGTTGGACGGGGTGATCTCGCCGGACTCCAGCTTGGTCCTGCCGCTGTAGGTGATGACGCGGTACTTGAACCCGGCGGGCAGCGCGAGGATGCCCGCGGGATCGGGCACCAGGGGACCGTAGCCGAGCCCGTGGTGCCGGGCCGCGGACGCCTGTTTCGCGTCCGCGGTGTCCACATCGGAGTCGGTCTCCGTGGACGCGAGGGCGTTCGGCGCGGTGGCGAGGGCGCCTACGCTGCCCGCCAGCGCGACCCCGGCACCGGTGATCGCGGATTGTCTGGCGAAGTCCCTGCGGGTGAGCGACATGGTGTCTCCTGAGACGGTGGTAGTGCCGTGGAGGGTGGCGGACCTCGGTTCCGGCGACACCGTCCCGCCCATGCCTGAACGGGAGTTGAACAGGGAGCGACTTCAGGGGACCCCGTTCCATGAAGTCGTAAGGATCAGGCCACGGGAGCGCCACCGGAGACCAAAGAAAGCCCCTCAGCGCGGCGAGGGGCCCCGCACCCCGGGCGGCTTCATCCGCCCTGCTGCGACCGCGCCTTGAACGCCGCCTTGCGTGCTTCCTTCGCGATGCGCTTGTCCGGGTGCAGGCGTCCCATCGCCTCCAGCACATCCGGGGTCGCCGGGTGGTCGACGCGCCACGCAGCCGAGAAGAATCCGCCGTGCTGCTGGGCCAGCCCCTCGACCAGGGCCTGGAGTTCCTCGGAGTTGCCCTCGGCGGCGAGCTGCGCGGCCAGGGTGTCGATGGTGAGCCAGAAAACCAGTTCCTCGGAGGGCGGCGGTACGTCCGTCGCGCCGAGTTCGCTGAGCCAGACGCGCGCGAGGCCGCCGAGTTCGGCGTCGTCGAGGACCTCGCGGACGGCGGGTTCGGCCTGGGCGCCGAGGAGGGAGAGGGCCTGCTGGCAGCGGAGTCGGCGCAGCGGCGCGCCGGGGTCCGAGCCGCGGGCTGCGGCCAGCAACTCCCTTGCCGCGTCGAGGGGTTCGCGGCGCATCAGCCACTGCTCGGTTTCGGCGAGGGCAGCGCGCGAGCCGTAGCCGGCGCTGCCCTCGAGGAGGACGTCGGCGCCCTTGTCGGCGAGGTCGCCGACGGCCGGGGCGTCGAAGCCGGCCTCCCGCAGCCGGGCCCGCAGCCCGTACACGCCGAGCGGGGTGAGGCGGACCATGCCGTAGCGGGAGACGTCGGTCTCGTCGAGGGGGGCGGTGGGCTCCTCCTCGGGGTCGGCCATCAGGTCCTCGTCGACGGGCCGGTAGGAGACGATGCCGATCGGTTCCAGGAGCCGGAACTGGTCGTCGAGCCGCATCATCGCGTCGGAGACCTGCTCCAGGACGTCGTTGGTGGGCTCCTCCATGTCACCGGGGATGATCATCGACGCGGCGAGCGCGGGGAGCGGGACGGCGGCGTCGCCCGGGCCGTCCTCGCCGGCGGTGAGCAGGTAGAGGTTGCCGAGCACGCCGTCGAGGAACTCCGCTTCGGCCTCGGGGTTCCAGTCGAGCCGGGAGAAGTCGATCTCGCCGCCCTCGTCCATCGCCTCCATCAGCTCGTCCAGGTCGGGCACCGCCGCGTCGGCGAGCACGGTCTCCAGGGCGCCGAGCCAGACGGCGAGGATGTCGTGCGGGGAACCCGAGGTCAGCAGCGCCAGCTCCTCGCCGGCCATGACGGTGCCGGCATCCTCGTCGACGACCTCCACGAGCCCGGCGTCCAGGGCGACCCGCCAGGCCTCGCTCGCGTGGGCGGCGGCGTCGTCACCGGTCAGCCCGAGCGCCTCGGCGGCGGGCGCCAGTTGCTCCTCGACCAGCCCTCCCCCGGCGTCGACCCGGGTGCCGGGGCCCGCCCAGCGGGCGAGCAGGGCGGCCCGGGAGAGCAACGGTGTGGACAGCGCGTCGCGCGCCAGCTCCGCTTCGGGGTGCAGCCGCACCGGCGGCAGGGGGGAGCTGTCTGACATCGGCTGGTTCTCCTAGGGCGCGTGGTGCCACCGGCCCGCTGGGGGCACTGGGCCACTCAGCCTAGACGGGTATGGACCCATGCCGCCCGGTTCATCTCCCCGCCAGGCCCCGTACATGGCTGAAACCTTGACAAGTGGCGTGACCAGGCAGGAGATTGACGCGCGTAGAAATCCGATGGACATCTGTTCACTGTATTTTCTACGCGCGTCGCCTCCGCCCTGCCGGTCGCGGCCCCCGGTTCCACGCTCCACCCTCGTCCCGGCACTCATGTACGTCCCCGGAGGGATTTCCGTTGCCGAGCAAGAAGTCCGCGCGTCTCGCCGCGCTCACCGTCGCCGCCGTGTGTTCCGCGGCCTCCACCGTCGCACTCACCACTCCCGCCCAGGCGGCAACGGTGGCCGTCCACGACATCCAGGGCACGACCCGGATATCGCCGTACGCCGGCCAGGCGGTCACGGGTGTGGCCGGAATCGTCACCGGCGTGCGCACCTACGGCTCGTCCAGAGGCTTCTGGATCCAGGATCCGAACCCGGACGCCGACCCGGCCACCAGTGAGGGCGTCTTCGTCTTCACCAGCTCCACCCCGAAGGTCGCCGTCGGTGACTCCGTCACCGTCAACGGCACGGTCTCGGAGTTCGTGCCGGGCGGTGTCTCGACCGGCAACCAGTCGGTCACCGAGATCACCAAGCCGACGGTGACGGTCCTCTCCAGCGGCAACGCGGTCCCCGCCGCCGCCGTCGTGAACAAGAAGTCGGTCCCGGCGGCCTACGCCCCGGCCGGCGACCCCGCCGCGAACAACTCGGTCAACGCGCTCCCCCTGCGCCCGGCCACGTACGCCCTGGACTACTACGAGTCCCTCGAGGGCATGAACGTCCAGGTCGAGGACGCCGGCGTGGTCACCGCCACCGACCCGTACAGCGAGCTGTGGGTCACGGTGAAGCCGCACGAGAACGACACCCGCCGTGGTGGCACGCTGTACGACTCCTACGCGTCGCAGAACACCGGCCGGCTCCAGATCCAGTCGCTCGGCGCGACGGCCGACTTCCCCGTCGCGAACGTCGGCGACACCCTCGACGGTGTCACCTCGGGTCCGCTGGACTACAACCAGTTCGGCGGCTACACGCTCGTCGCGAGCCGGCTCGGCACGCTCGTGAGCGGCGGCCTGGAGCGGGAGACGACGCAGAAGCAGAAGGCGGACGAGCTCGCGGTCGCGACGTACAACGTCGAGAACCTCGACCCGACCGACGCCACCTTCGCGGAGCACGCCGCCGCGATCGTGAACAACCTCCAGTCGCCCGACGTCGTGTCCCTGGAGGAGATCCAGGACAACAACGGCGCGAAGAACGACGGGACGACCGCCGCCGACGTGACCGTCGGCAAGCTGATCGACGCGATCGTGGCGGCTGGCGGCCCGAGGTACGACTGGCGCTCGATCGACCCGACGAACAACACCGACGGCGGCGAGCCGGGCGGAAACATCCGTCAGGTGTTCCTCTTCAACCCCGAGCGGGTTTCCTTCACCGACCGCGCGGGCGGTGACGCCACCACCGCCGTCGGCGTCACCGAGGTGAACGGCCGGCCGCAGCTCACCGCCTCCCCCGGCCGCATCGACCCGGCGAACGCGGCCTGGGCGAGCAGCCGCAAGCCGCTGGTGGGCGAGTTCGTCTTCCAAGGCCGCACGGTCTTCGTGATCGCCAACCACTTCAACTCCAAGGGCGGCGACCAGGGCCTGACCGCGCAGTACCAGCCGGTGGTGCGCAGCTCGGAGACCCAGCGCCACCAGCAGGCGACGCTGGTCAACGCCTTCGTCAAGGACATCCTCGACGTGCAGAAGAAGGCGGACGTCATCGCCCTCGGCGACATCAACGACTTCGAGTTCTCCGGCACCGCCCAGATCCTCGAGGGCGACGGCACGCTCTGGTCGGCGATCAAGTCGCTGTCCCGGAACGAGCGTTACACCTACGACTACCAGGGCAACCAGCAGGTCCTGGACCAGATCCTGGTGAGCCGGTCGATCAAGCACGACGGCGACTTCGCGTACGACAGCGTGCACATCAACTCGGAGTTCCACGACCAGATCAGCGACCACGACCCGCAGGTGCTGCGGTTCAAGCCGTAACACCTGCGGCAGCGGTCACAGGGGCCGGCTGAACACCGCGTCCAGCCAGCCCCGCCAGGCGGTCTCGTTCGCCTCGGCGTCGGCGTCCCGAGCGAAGTCGTGGACGCTGACGCCGACCGGGTAACCCCAGTGGTTGCGGCCGAAGAAGCGGACGAGGGCGTTGTCGGTGCGCAGCCCTACGAAGTACGGGTTGCGGAAGTCGACCACGGCGTCGAGGGAGCGCCCCTCGGGGCCCGCGCCCCGGACGCTCGTGCCTTCGGACGCGTCGTCCGCCAGGCCGAGCGCCCGCGCCACGGCGGTGAGGGCGCCGGACTCCTTGGACGCGTCGGGCCCGTCGAAGGTGACGAAGGCGACGGGACGGCCGTCGAAGTGCGTGAGGTACTCGCGCAGGGTGTGCAGGTAGAAGTCGGTGTGCCGGCCCGCCGCGTCGTACTGGTTGTCCCAGTCGTCGACGAAGATGCCGCTGTGCACATAGCGCACCCAGGCGCGACGGCCGTCGTCGCGCGGCTCGACGGTGTAGTCGAGCTGGTTGAGGGTCTGCTCGGAGATGCCGTCGACGTTCTCGACCCGGTTGGTGTAGCGGTGCGGCGGGTCCCACACGGTGACCGTGGACCCGAAGGGGCCCTTGCCGCCCGCATGCGGCTCCGGCTCCTCCATGGGCCACAGCCAGCCGCCGGTCCCGGCCGTGAAGGCGTCCCACACCTGCTGCGGTGTGGCGTCGACCTCGAACTCGCGGGCGATCTCGAATTCCTTGGACATGGTTGTCTCACCTGACCTGACTGTCGGCTTCTGGCTGGTGCCTACTGACTGCTGACCGCTGACCGCTGACTGCGGCCTGCCGACCACTGCGTACCGACCACTGGCTGGTGGCCGCTGCCGGCTCCTACTGGCTCCTACTGGCTACTGACTGTCGAGTTCGGGGGCTCGGGTCCGGCCGGGACCGCGGTCCTGGCTGCCGGTCCCGGGTTCGGCCTTGACCGTGGGATGGACGGCGACGACGATCCGGTGGTCACGGCCGTCCTCCGCGTCGGGGGCGTCGTACTTGCGGATCAGGCCGCTGACCCCCGCCGTCAACTCCTGGATGAACGCCGCCCGGTCCGCCGCCGAGGCGAAGCGCACCTCCCCGTCCAGCGCATAGGTCGCCAGGCCCTTGCGTGCCTTCGCGGCACCGGTGATCAGCGAGCCGACGTCACGCACCAGCCGGGCGCCGAGCGCGAGCAGCCAGCGCGCGGACATCTGGTCCCGGAACCGGTCGGGATCCGGTTGCACGGAGGCGAGCGCGAGCGGCGAGATCACGTACGACGCGGCGGTCGCCCGCATCAGCCGCTCGGTGACGTTGCCCTTGCGACGCTCACCGGCCAACTCGACCAGGCCGTGCCGCTCCAGCGCCTTGAGGTGGTAGTTCACCTTCTGTCTCGGCAGCCCGACGCGGCCGGCCAGCATCGCCGCAGAGGCGGGTCCGGCCGCCAGCTCGGCCAGCAGCCCGGCCCGTATGGGGTCCAGGGAGACGGCGGCGGCCTCGGGGTCCTCGATCACGGTCACATCCAGCATGCGTCCACCGTCTCACCGAAAACTTTTTTTGTCCAGGACAATCGAGTCTTCGGTGGGTGACATCACGATCCCCCACGCTCGGACAAAACGGCCTTCGGTGGCCCGACAGGCCGACGGCCCGGCATCCGCACGCCGCGGACACCGGGCCGTCGCCCCTCCCTCACCCGACCCCAGGACGATGCCTGGGACGATGCCCTTACCGGGGCTTCACCCCCGCCCTGGCCCTGTTCCTCCCGATCGCACCGGCCGCCACGAGTGCCGCCACCGCGGCGCCCACGACCACCGCCGGCCGGGGATACCGCTGAGCGAACCGCACCGGCGCCCGGACCGGAGCGGGCACGGACGGCGCGGCGCCCCCCGCGCGGGAGGCCGCACCCCGCAGGCCGTGGCCGGCACGGCGGGCATGGACCGCGCGGCCCTGGGCACCGTGACCGGCGCGCGCCGCGGTGTTGCGCACCGTATGACCGGCGCGGCCCGCATGCTCCTGGATCACGTGGCCCGCCCGGCCCGCGCGCCCCTGCACCGTGTGACCGGCCCGGTTCGCCCGCTTCTGGATCCGGTACCCGGCCATGGACGCCGTGCTGCGCAGTTGCACGCCGACCGCGCCGGCGCGGTCCATGAGGTCGGCGGCGCGGGCCCAGGTACGACCCCGGAGGTCGGCCCTGACCGCCAACTCCTCCACCGTGACCCCCAGTCGGTGCCGGGTCTGCTCGATCTGCCGACGCAGGTCGGCCGGTGTCCTGTCCGTCATCGGTGCGCCGCCTCCTCTGTGTTCCCAGAACTTCCGAGTACCCCGGCCGACCACCCCCACCCCCGCAACGGGACGCCCGCACCGCCCCGCACCGGGTCCCGGCCCCGGCCGGGCGATCAGCGGTCCACCGCACCCTCCTCGCAGCAACGCTTACTCATACCCCTTAGGAAAATTAAGTAGAGCTTCACTGTCGTATCGCCGAGACTACGCCCATGACGACAACCCCCTTCGGCCGCGCCCTCTGCGCGATGATCACGCCCTTCACCGGTGCCGGTGCGCTCGATCTCGACGGCGCGCGCCTGCTCGCCGACCGGCTGGTGTCCGCCGGCTGCGACGGACTGGTGCTCTCCGGTACGACGGGCGAGTCGCCGACCACGTCGGACACCGAGAAGGCGCAGCTGGTGGCCGCGGTGCGGGACGCGGTGGGCGACCGGGCCTCGGTCGTGGCGGGGGTGGGCACCTCCGACACCCGCCACACCGTCGAACTCGCCCTGGCCGCCGAGAAGGCGGGCGCGGACGGGGTGCTCGTGGTCAGCCCGTACTACAGCAGGCCGCCGCAGGACGCGCTGGAGGCGCACTTCCGGGAGGTGGCGGACGGATCGGGGCTGCCGGTGATGCTGTACGACATCCCGAGCCGCACGGGCGTCCGCATCGAGCCGGACACCGTGCTCCGGCTCGCCGAGCACCCCAGGATCGTCGCGGTCAAGGACTGCTCCCAGGACTTCCTCGGCGCTCAGAAGGTGCTTTCCCGCACCGGGTTGGCGTACTACGCGGGCAGCGACGAGCACAACCTCGCGCTGTACGCGGTGGGAGGGGCGGGATACGTCAGCACGGTCGCGAACGTGGTTCCGGCCCACCTCCGTGCGGTCCTCGACGCGTTCGACGCGGGTGACACCACGGGAGCCGCACGACGCCAGCAACGGGCGACCGAGCTGATGGAGTTGATGATGGCCTCGGACCTGCCCGGAACCGTCACCGCCAAGGCCCTGCTCGGCGAAATCGGCCTGCCGGCGGGCCCGGTACGGCCGCCACTGCGCCCCGCCGACCGGGCAACGACCGACAAGCTGCACGCGGCCTACGACCGCCTGATCGCCGACCCGGAGTTCTGAACCCCCGCCGAGCGCGGGGCAGCGACCCGCGAAGACCTGTCTGCGGCGTAGGTACGCCGAAACCGGAGAACGCCCGTGGGGAGCGCACGGTCCTGCTCCCCCAGGGAGCGGTCTTCACCGTCCCGCGAGGCGCGGAGCACAAGCCGTACGCTCCGTCCGGCGCCGCGATCCTCATGTTCGAACCCACCGGGACGCTGAGCGTGGGCGATCGCCACGACGAGGTCCCGGACCATGTGGACGCAACGACCGGGCACACACTCCTCGAGTCCTGAGCCGAGGGCGGCGCGGGGCTCGATCCTCGGCAGCGTCCGGACGGCGCCGAGGGTGCAGCCTTCGGTGCGTCGGGTCTCAGCGGTGGGGGCCGGCGGCGGACGGAAGGGAAGACGGCGCAGGTGACGGGTGCCGGACGCCCCTCGGAATCCTGCCAGGAGTAAAGATCGCGGAAGGAACCTGAGCGGTCTGTTCCCGTCGTACGACCGGCCTGACAGACTCGCCGCGCCACGGGAACGAGTTGCCGACACGGCCACGGCTGCATGCCCGGTCGTACGGCAGGCGCACGCCGACGAGGAGTGGGGCCGGGCGCCGACCGACCCGAGCGCCCTCCCGGGCCGCCCTCGGGCCGTGGAAGGGCACTCCGTGGTGACCGACGTGGACAGGCGCCGACCGCTCAGCAGCAGGTCGGCGCGTTGATCCCGCCGATCGAGTTGATCGATGGAAGGCCACCGGCCGCCGGCGGTCAGTTGTGGCTGTGCAGGATCTCGTTCAGGCCGCCCCAGACCGCGTTGTTCGGGCGGGCCTCGACCGCGCCGGTGACCGAGTTGCGGCGGAAGAGGATGTTCGAGGCTCCGGAGAGCTCGCGGGCCTTGACGATCTGGCCGTCGGGCATCGTGACCCGGGTGCCCGCGGTGACGTACAGGCCGGCCTCGACGACACACTCGTCGCCGAGAGCGATGCCGACGCCCGCCTCGGCGCCGATGAGGCAGCGCTCTCCGATGGAGATGATCACGTTGCCGCCGCCGGACAGCGTGCCCATCGTGGACGCGCCGCCGCCGATGTCCGAGCCGTCGCCGACGATGACGCCCGCGGAGATGCGGCCCTCGACCATCGAGGTGCCGAGCGTGCCCGCGTTGAAGTTGACGAAGCCCTCGTGCATGACCGTGGTGCCCGCGGCGAGGTGGGCGCCGAGGCGCACCCGGTCGGCGTCGGCGATCCGGACGCCCTTCGGGGCGACGTAGTCCGTCATGCGCGGGAACTTGTCGATGGACGTGACCTGGAGGTGCAGGCCCTCGGCGCGGGCGTTCAGGCGGACCTTCTCGACGTCGTCGACGGCGACCGGGCCGAGCGAGGTCCAGGCGACGTTGGCGAGGTGGCCGAACATGCCGTCGAGGCTCTGCCCGTGCGGCTTGACGAGCCGGTGGGAGAGCAGGTGCAGGCGCAGGTACACGTCGTGCGCGTCGAGCGGCTTGTCGTCGAGCGCGGCGACGACGGTGCGGACCGCGACCACCTCGACGCCGCGGCGGGCGTCCGGGCCGACCGCCTTCGTCGCACCCTCGCCGAGCAGCTCCACGGCTTTCCCGGCGGACAGCCGCTCGGTGCCGGACGGGCCGGGCTCGGCGACGAGCTCGGGCGCGGGGAACCAGGTGTCGAGAACGGTGCCGTCGGCGGCGATCGTGGCGAGGCCGGCGGCCACGGCGCCGGTGGTGCGAGGAGCAGTCGTGTCGGTCATGAGGGCAACCTAACCGGCGGGGGCCGCAGTGGCCAACCCGCACAGCGGTGTCTCAGTCGGCGAGCCGTGCGACCCCGGCGACCTCGTGAGTTCCTCTTGGGAACCAGCTGTGCCAGCATGGCCGTCAGCGAGGGAGGAGGCCCATGGCCCGCAGGACGAGCCTGGAGGATTCGGGCTGTGCCATCGCGCAGGCGCTGGACGTCGTCGGGGACTGGTGGACCCTGCTGATCGTCCGGGACACGGCCCGCGGGGTGCACCGGTTCGACGAGTTGCAGCGTGAACTCGGACTGTCCCGGAAGGTGTTGACCGAGCGGCTACGGCTCCTCGTCGAGGCCGGGGTGCTCGTGCGGGTGCCGTACCAGGAGCGTCCGGCGCGTTTCGAGTACCGGCTCACTCCACGCGGCCGGGCGCTGCTGCCCGTTCTGGTCGCCCTTCAGGACTGGGGCGACGCCTGGGTCCTGGGCGACGGAGACACCACGGCCACGGCCGGGGAGTCCTCTGCGGAGGCCCGGCGCGTGCACGCGCTGGTGGGAACCCGGCTGCCGGGACTCCTGCTGGTCGACGACCGGGGTGCGCCGCGCGATCCGGTCGCCGACGACGCGCCGTACACCGTTCTCTACTGCGTCCCTGGCGCTTTTGCCCGCCCGGACGCCTACCCTCCGGACTGGACGGACATCCCGGGCGCCCCGGGCTGCACGCTGGAGTCCCGCGCCTACCGCGACCGGCTCGCAGGGTTCCGTGCGGCGGGCGCGGCGGTACACGGCGTGTCCACCCAACGCCCGGACGAGCAGCGCGCGTTCGTCCGGGAGGAGCGGCTGGGCTTTCCTCTGCTGTCCGACGCCGGGTTGGCGCTGATCACCGCGCTTCGGCTGCCGACGTTCCGGTCGGCGGGGGTGAGCCGGCTGAAGCGGCTGACGCTGGTCGTGGACCGGGAGCGGGTGGTACGGCAGGTGCAGTATCCGGTGACGGACGTGGTGGCGAGTGTCGAGGAGGCGCTCAGTTCCGTCCGGCGCCTCGGCGAGGGGACCGGCCCGGACGGGTGACGGGCGCGGGCGGCACGAGCCGTGCCAGCGCCTCACGCGCGTACTCCTCGTCGTAGGGCGTGTCCGTCAGCAGCACCTGGAGACAGATCCCGTCCATCAGCGCGACCAGGGCGCGGGCGGTGAGGGGGTCGACGCGCCGGGCGAGGAGGGCGGCGAGGTCCTCGGCCCACTCCGCGGCGACGGGCCGCAGCGCCGGCCGGCGCAGGGCGGCCAGGTAGAGCTCGTACTCCAGCTCGACGCCGGTCCGTTCGCCGGCCAGCCAGTCGCCGAGCAGTCCGGCCAGTTCGGCGGGCAGGTCGAGGCGGGTGTCCGTCAGGCCGCCGTGCGCCGCCACCACCTTGGCGAAACCCTCGTTGGCCTGGCGCAGGGCGGCGGTCACCAGTTCGTCGAGGGTGGCGAAGTGGTAGGTGGTGGAGCCCAGCGGCACGTCCGCCTCGGCGGCGACCGTGCGGTGGCTCAGCCCGGCCAGTCCCTTGTCGCCGACGACCCGGATCGCCGCGTCGATGATCCGCTGCCGCCGCTCGGGGTCGTGGCGCCGGGGCATCAGTGCGCACCTCCCAGATTCAGCACGACCACTCCCCCGACGATCAGCAGGACGCCCGCGACCTTGGTGAGCGTCAGGGACTCCCCGAACAGGGCCAACCCTATGACGGCGATGGCCGCGGTGCCGACCCCGGCCCAGATCGCGTACGCCGTGCCGATGCCGACGGTCTTGAGGGTCTGGGCGAGGAGGAGGAAGGAGACGACATAGCCGACGGCCGTCAGCAGCGAGGGCCAGAGCCTGCTGAACCCGTCGCTGTACTTCATGGCCGTCGTCGCGGCCACCTCGGCGGCGATGGCGCCGGCGAGCGTCAGATATCCCATGTGTACGAGCGTACACAACGATGCGTACAGTCGTACACAACGGTGACCCGACCACCGCTCCCGCGCCCCTCGCCGCTACGGGCCACGGGGTGAGCCGCGCCCCCAAGTGGCCGCAGAGTCGAAAGCGTTATGGAAAGCGCTCGCCCAAACGGCTGAACGTGAGCCACACGTTCCACTACTGTTTCACCGTTCACACACCGGGCCATCGCAGCCGCGGCAGCCGTCAGGGGTACCGCTGGAGGAACAGCGCATGCCAGAAAACAAGTCCCGGCCGTCCCAGGAGCAACCCTGGGAGAACGGCTGGGCCCCGGATACCTCCCGGGCACCCGGAACACGACGCCTCTGGTTGGCCGGCGGTCTCGCCGTGGCCACCATCGTGGCGTGCGTGACCGCAATCGCCCTCAACGACAAGCCCCTGGAGGACACGTCGAAGGGCCGTCAGGGACAGACACTCTCGGACGACGAGACGGGGGGCGGCCTGATCTCCTTCGCCACACCCTCCGCGAGCGGGTCGGCGACACCGGCGGGGCGGAAGAACACCTCCGCGTCCCCGTCCGGGTCCGCGTCGCCGAAGTCCTCCTCCTCCCCCGAGGCACAGGGCAGTTCGTCTCCCCACACCTCGGCGCGGCCCTCGGCCCCGCCGACCAGGAAGCCCGCCGACCCGGCGCCGTCCGGTGACCAGCGGTCGGTGCAGGCGGTCAACTACCCCGACCGGTACTGGCACGTGAGTGACGGTCTGGTGAAACTCGACGCGCCGCGTGGCTCGGAGTCCCGCGAGGACTCCACCTTCACCGTGGTCAAGGGGCTGTCCAACAGCTCCTGCTACACGTTCGCGACGCACGACGGCAGGTACCTGCGCCACCGCAACTTCGTGCTGCGTGCCGAACGCAACGACGGCTCCTCGCTGTTCAAGCAGGACGCCACCTTCTGCCCCGGATACTCCGGAGCGCCGGGCGCGGTGCTGCTCCAGTCGGTCAACTACCCCAACTACGCGCTGCGTCACAAGAACTTCCAGCTGCGCCTGGACCCTTGGGGCTACAACACGACCAACCGGGCGGACTTCTCCTTCCGCCTGGTGAGCCCCCTGGGCTGACGCCTCCCATGTGAAAGCGGCGGCACCCCCGACCGGGGGTGCCGCCGCTTCCACATGCTGCCCGCCAAGCGGGATCTCAGACGTTGAACCCGAGCGCGCGAAGCTGGTCACGGCCGTCGTCCGTGATCTTGTCCGGGCCCCACGGCGGCATCCAGACCCAGTTGATGCGCAACTCGTTGACCAGGCCGTCCGTGGCGGACTTCGCCTGGTCCTCGATGACGTCCGTCAGCGGGCAGGCCGCCGAGGTCAGGGTCATGTCGATCGTCGCGATGTTCGCGTCGTCGATGTGGATGCCGTAGATCAGCCCGAGGTTGACGACGTCGATGCCCAGTTCGGGGTCGACGACGTCGTACAGCGCCTCGCGGACTTCCTCCTCGGAGGCCGGCTTCATCTCAACGGTCTCGGTCATGCCGTCTTCCTTTCGGCGTCGGCTCCGCCCAGGGCCTGGGCCGTCGCGTCCTTCCACGCCATCCAGCTGAGGAGGGCGCACTTGACCCGGGCCGGGTACTTGGAGACGCCGGCGAACGCGACCGCGTCCTCCAGCACCTCCTCCATCGCGTCGTCGGGCTCGATCTTTCCCTTGGACTGCATCAGCTCCAGGAAGGTCTCCTGGATCCGCTGCGCGTCGGCCAGGTCCTTGCCGACCAGCAGGTCGTTGAGGACGGACGCGCTCGCCTGGCTGATGGAGCAGCCCTGGCCCTCGTAGCTGACGTCCTCGATCTTCGTACCGTCGTACTTCACACGGAGAGTGATCTCGTCGCCGCAGGTCGGATTCACATGGTGCACCTCGGCGTCGCCATCGCGCAGACCACGCCCGTGCGGGTGCTTGTAGTGGTCCAGGATGACTTCCTGGTACATCGAGTCCAGCTTCATGCGCTCGCTCGCCAACCCCTCAGCCGAAGAAGTTCCGTACGTGCTCCAGCCCGTCGACCAGAGCGTCGATCTCGGCCGGCGTGGAGTACAGATAGAACGACGCTCGCGTGGTCGCGGGAATTCCGTACCGCAGGCAGACGGGACGGGCGCAGTGGTGGCCCACCCGGACCGCGATGCCCTCCTCGTCCAGCACCTGGCCCACGTCGTGCGGGTGGATGTCGCCGAGCGTGAACGAGATCGCCGCCCCCCGGTCCTCGGCCGTGGTGGGGCCGATGATCCGCAGGTCGGGAACCTCGCCGAGCTTCTTCACCGCGTACTCGGTGAGCGCGTGCTCATGGGCGAGGACCTTGTCCATGCCGATCGCGGACAGGTAGTCGATGGCCGCGCCCAGACCGACCGCCTGAGCGATCGGCGGGGTGCCCGCCTCGAACTTGTGGGGCGCCGGGGCGTACGTCGACGAGTGCATCGACACCGTCTCGATCATCTCGCCGCCGCCGAGGAACGGGGGCAGGTCCTCGAGCAGCTCCTGGCGGCCCCAGAGGACGCCGATGCCGGTCGGGGCGCACATCTTGTGGCCGGTGAAGGCCACGAAGTCGGCCTGAAGGGCCTGCACGTCCAGCGGCATGTGCGGCGCGGCCTGCGAGGCGTCGATGCACACCAGCGCGCCGACCTCCTGCGCGCGGCGCACTATCGCCTCGACCGGGTTCACCGTGCCGAGGATGTTCGACACCAGCACGAAGGAGACGATCTTCGTCTTCTCGGTGATGATCTCGTCGATGTTCGACAGGTCGAGCCGGCCGTCGTCCGTCAGACCGAACCACTTCAGCTTCGCGCCCGTGCGCTGCGACAGCAGCTGCCACGGCACGATGTTGGAGTGGTGCTCCATCTCCGTGATGACGATCTCGGTCTCGGAGTCCACCCGGTAGGGCTCGTCGGCCCAGCCGAGCATGTTCGCCACGAGGTTGAGGGACTCGGAGGCGTTCTTGGTGAAGATCACCTCGTCGCGGCTCGGCGCGTTGATGAACGCGGCGACCTTGTCGCGCGCGCCCTCGTACAGCGCCGTGGCCTCCTCGGCGAGCACATGCACACCGCGGTGGACGTTGGCGTTGTAGCGCTCGTAGTACTCGTTCAGGGCGTCCAGTACCTGGCGCGGCTTCTGCGAGGTCGCCGCGTTGTCCAGGTACACGAGCTTCCGGCCGTCGTGGACCTGTCGGTCCAGGATGGGGAAGTCCTTGCGGATCGCCTCGGTGTCGAGGAGGCCCGGCAGCTGCGTCACGCGGATACGCCACCCTTCGTGTCTACTTCGTCGAGCTTCGCATATGCCTCGTAGCCCTCGTTCTCCAGCTTGTCGGCGAGCTCGGCGCCGCCGGACTCGACGATGCGGCCGCCGGAGAAGACGTGGACGAAGTCGGGCTTGATGTAGCGCAGGATGCGCGTGTAGTGCGTGATCAGCAGCGTGCCGACCTCGCCGGTCTCGCGGACGCGGTTGACGCCCTCGGAGACGATGCGAAGGGCGTCGACGTCCAGACCGGAGTCCGTCTCGTCGAGGATCGCGACCTTCGGCCGGAGCAGCTCGAGCTGGAGGATCTCGTGGCGCTTCTTCTCACCGCCGGAGAAGCCCTCGTTGACGTTGCGCTCGGCGAAGGAGGTGTCCATGTGGAGACGCTCCATGGCCTCCTTGACCTCCTTCACCCAGGTGCGCAGCTTGGGGGCCTCGCCGCGGACGGCGGTGGCGGAGGTACGCAGGAAGTTCGACACGGACACGCCGGGAACCTCGACCGGGTACTGCATGGCGAGGAAGAGGCCCGCGCGGGCGCGCTCGTCGACGGACATCTCGAGGACGTCCTCGCCGTCGAGCAGCACGGTGCCGCCGGTGATCGTGTACTTCGGGTGGCCCGCGAGCGAGTAGGCGAGGGTCGACTTGCCGGAGCCGTTGGGGCCCATGATGGCGTGCGTCTCGCCCTGCTTCACGGTGAGGTCGACGCCCTTGAGGATCTCCTTCGTGGCGTTGTCGGCCTCGACGGTGACGTGCAGGTCTCGGATTTCAAGCGTTGCCATGGGTGCCTCAGGACTCCTGGGTGAGGGAGACGAGCACGTCGTCCCCTTCGATCTTTACGGGGTATACGGGGACGGGGCGCGTCGCGGGAAGGCCGGACGGCTTGCCGGTGCGGAGGTCGAAGCTGGAGCCGTGCAGCCAGCACTCGATCTGACAGTCCTCCACCTCGCCCTCGGAGAGCGAGACGTTCGCGTGGGAACAGATGTCGTGGATGGCGAACACCTCCCCCTCGGTACGGACGACCGAGACCGGCGTGCCGTCGAGTTCCACCCGTGTCGGGGTGTCCTCCTCCAGCTCGCTGAGCCCACAGGCCCGAATGAATCGAGCACGGTCGTCGGCCATCAGACGGTGGCCTCCAGCTCGGTCTCGATCCGGGCGAGCAGGCGCTCCTCGATGTCGTCGACACCGATCTGCTGGACCAGCTCGGCGAAGAAGCCGCGGACCACCAGGCGACGGGCCTCGTCGGCCGGGATGCCGCGGGCCATCAGGTAGAAAAGCTGCTCGTCGTCGAAACGGCCGGTGGCGGAGGCGTGACCGGCGCCGACGATCTCGCCGGTCTCGATCTCCAGGTTCGGCACGGAGTCGACGCGCGCGCCGTCCGTGAGGACCAGGTTGCGGTTCATCTCGTAGGTGTCCGTGCCCTCGGCCTTGGCCTCGATGAGCACGTCACCGATCCACACGGCGTGCGCACCCTCGCCCTGCAACGCGCCCTTGTAGACGACGTTGGACTTGCAGTGCGGGACGTTGTGGTCGACCAGCAGGCGGTGCTCCTGGTGCTGACCGGCATCCGTGAAGTACAGACCGAACAACTCGGCCTCGGCGCCGGGGCCGGCGTACGCCACGCGCGGGTGCAGGCGGACCAGGTCGCCGCCGAAGGTCACCACGACCGACTTGAAGGTCGCGTCACGGCCGACGAGGGCGTTGTGCTGGGCGACGTGCACGGCCTTGTCGTCCCAGTCCTGGACGGAGACCACGGTCAGCTTCGCGCCGTCCCCGAGGACGTAGTCGACGTTGGCGGCGATCACGGCGTCACCGGTGTGGTCGATGACGACGACGGCCTCGGCGAAGGCGCCCAGCTCGATGACCTGGTGGCCGTAGGAGACCCCGCCCTCGCCGTGCACCGCGATGCGGATCGGCTCGGTGAGCACCGTCTCCTTGGGCACGGTGACCACGCCGGCCTTCTCGAACGCGGAGTACGCCTGGGCGGCGACCCGGTCCACCGGGGTGCCCGCCTTCCCGAGGCGCGGGTCGTCGCGGTCCACGAGCTCGACGATGACGCCCTCGGGCGCCTCGACGGCGACCTTCACGCCCTCGCCGGTCGCGACGGCGGTGCCGTCGTGCAGTCCGCGCAGCCGCTCCAGCGGCGTGAACCGCCACTCCTCCTCGCGACCGTGCGGGACCGGGAAGTCCGCCACGTCGAAGGACGCGGGCGCGCTCATGCGCGTGGCGACGGTCGACTCGGCGGCCACCGCGATCTGTCCGGCGGTGGTGGACCCCACCGGGATATTCGTAGCCTCAGCCATGGCTGTCGGTCTGCTCACTTTCCTGCGTCAGATTTTGCTAGCTGGTGATGGAGGGGCGGGGCTCAGCCGACCGCGCCTTCCATCTGCAGCTCGATCAGCCGGTTGAGTTCGAGCGCGTACTCCATGGGGAGTTCCTTCGCGATCGGCTCGACGAAGCCGCGCACGATCATGGCCATCGCCTCGAACTCGGTCATGCCCCGGCTCATCAGGTAGAAGAGCTGGTCGTCGCTGACCTTGGAGACGGTGGCCTCGTGGCCCATGGACACGTCGTCCTCGCGGACGTCCACGTAGGGGTAGGTGTCGGAGCGGGAGATGGTGTCGACGAGCAGCGCGTCGCACAGCACGTTGGACTTGGAGCCGTGGGCGCCCTCGCCGATCTCGACGAGACCGCGGTAGGACGTCCGGCCGCCACCGCGCGCCACGGACTTCGACACGATGTTGGACGAGGTGTTCGGCGCCATGTGGACCATCTTGGAGCCGGCGTCCTGGTGCTGGCCCTCGCCCGCGAAGGCGATGGAGAGGGTCTCGCCCTTGGCGTGCTCGCCCATCAGGTAGACGGCCGGGTACTTCATCGTCACCTTGGAGCCGATGTTGCCGTCGATCCACTCCATGGTCGCGCCCTCGTACGCCACGGCGCGCTTGGTGACCAGGTTGTAGACGTTGTTCGACCAGTTCTGGATGGTCGTGTAACGGCAGCGGGCGTTCTTCTTGACGATGATCTCGACCACGGCGCTGTGCAGCGAGTCCGACTTGTAGATCGGGGCCGTACAGCCCTCGACGTAGTGCACGTAGGCGCCCTCGTCGACGATGATCAGGGTCCGCTCGAACTGGCCCATGTTCTCCGTGTTGATGCGGAAGTAGGCCTGGAGCGGGATCTCCACGTGCACGCCCTTCGGCACGTAGATGAAGGAGCCGCCGGACCACACCGCGGTGTTCAGCGACGCGAACTTGTTGTCGCCGACCGGGATGACGGTGCCGAAGTACTCCTTGAAGAGCTCCGGGTGCTGCTTCAGCGCGGTGTCGGTGTCGAGGAAGATGACGCCCTGCTCCTCCAGGTCCTCGCGGATCTGGTGGTAGACGACCTCGGACTCGTACTGGGCCGCGACACCGGCGACGAGGCGCTGCTTCTCCGCCTCCGGGATGCCGAGCTTGTCGTACGTGTTCTTGATGTCCTCGGGCAGGTCCTCCCAGGACTCCGCCTGCTTCTCGGTGGAGCGCACGAAGTACTTGATGTTGTCGAAGTCGATGCCCGACAGGTCCGAGCCCCAGTTCGGCATGGGCTTCTTCGCGAAGAGGCGGAGGCCCTTGAGGCGGAGCTTCGTCATCCACTCCGGCTCGGACTTCTTCGCGGAGATGTCCCGGACGACGTCCTCGTTGATGCCGCGCTTCGCAGAGGCGCCGGCCGTGTCGGAGTCGGCCCAGCCGTATTCGTACTTACCCAGGCCCTCGAGTTCGGGGTGGGCAGTCTCCGTGGGGAGAGTCATGCGGGGTTCCTCCCGGCCGTGCTTGTGGATGCGTTGTGGGTGGCTGTGGAAACTCTGGGGATGAACGTCGTGCAGACGCCGTCGCCGTGCGCGATGGTCGCCAGTCGCTGGACGTGTGTTCCGAGCAACTGGGAGAAGATCTCGGTCTCCGCCTCGCAGAGCTGCGGGAACTTCTCCGCGACGTGAGCGACGGGGCAGTGGTGCTGGCACAGCTGCTCGCCGACCGGTGCGCTGCGCGCCGTAGCAGCGTACCCGTCCGCGCTCAGGGCCTTGGCCAGGGCTTCGGTCCGCTCTTCGGGGGCGGCGGCCTCGATCGCCTGGCGGTACCCGGCGGCCTGTTCGACGATGCGTGCGCGGGCGAAGGCGACGACGGCCTCGTCCCCGCCGAAGCGTTCCTGGATCCAGCGCAGGGCGTCCGCGGCAAGCTTGTCGTAGGACTGGTCGAAGGCGTCGCGGCCGCAGTCGGTGAGGGCGAAGACCTTGGCGGGGCGCCCGCGGGTCCGCGCTCCGTACACCCGCTGCTCTCGTGCCTCCACGACGTCGTCGGCGACCAGTGCGTCGAGGTGGCGGCGCACGGCGGCCTGGGTGAGGCGCAGCCGCCCGGCCAGCTCGGCGACGGTCGACGGCCCGTGGTCCAGGATGGACCGCGCGACCCGGTTGCGCGTCGAGCGCTCACCGGTCGCGATCTCCTCCTGGGGGGTCCCCGTGGGGGTCTCCCGAGCCTCGCCGACGTTTTTCACAACGCCATTGTTGCGTAATTCCTCAGAGGCAGGCAAGCCGTGCCCGGATCGCCGGGCGGTGCCCTGCGTCACTTAGGTAAACCTAATCTGACCTGCGGAAACGATCTTTGATCGATCGACGGGGGGCGGACCGGCAAGAAAAGGACTGGTCCGCGCAGCCCCCGTCCAGGACACTGCCGAACCATGCCCATACCCGCTCCCACCGGCCCACTTGTCACCCGCGACACCCTCGCGGCGGAGGTCCGCGCCCTGGGTGTCGAACCAGGAGAAATCCTCCTCGTCCACTCCTCGCTCAGTTCGCTCGGCTGGGTCTGCGGAGGTCCCGTCACGGTCGTTCGCGGACTGCTCGACGTGCTCGGTCCGGACGGCACACTCGTCGTCCCCACCCAGTCCGGCGACCTGTCCGACCCCGCCCTGTGGAGCAATCCGCCGGTCCCCGCGCAGTGGTGGCAGCGGATCCGGGCGACCATGCCCGCCTACGACCCCCTCATCACCCCCGCGCTGGGCGTGGGCGTGATCCCGGAGACGGTCCGCACCTGGCCCGGTGCCCTGCGCAGCGCCCACCCGCAGACCTCGTTCGCGGCGCTCGGGGCGCGGGCGGCGGAGCTGGTCGAGGGCCACGCACCCGACTGCCGGCTCGGCGAACGCAGCCCGCTGGCCCGGCTGGAGAAGGCGGGGGCGCGGGTCCTGCTCCTGGGCGCCGGCTACGCCACCTGCACCAGCTTCCACCTCGCCGAGTACCGGATCCCGGCGCCGCTCGTCGAGGTGGGCCGCCCGGGGCCGGACGGAACGTGGGAGGTCATGACCGAGGTGTCCATCGACTCCGACCGCTTCGACGAGCTGGGCCACGACTTCGAACGCGACCGTGACGTCGTACGGGGCAGGGTCGGCGCGGCCGACGTACGGCTGTTCCCGGTCGCGGACGCCGTGGCCTACGCCCAGCGGTGGCTGCCGCTGCACCGGTCCCGCGAGGACGAGATCTGACTCCGCCGGCCCCCGGAAGCCGTCGCACGTGGCCGGTTCCCGCGCCCTCTCCCCTCCCGGCTCCGCTCCGGCGGGGACCCCCACGGCTGAACCCCGGCCCGCGAACCTAGACTCTTGAGCCATGCGAAGCGAGCCTGTCGTCCGGGTCGAGGCCCTGGTGAAGCGGTACGGGACGAAGACCGCGGTGGACGGCCTCTGTCTGACGGCCCGGGCGGGCGTCACCGCCGTCCTCGGACCCAACGGCGCCGGAAAGACGACCACCGTCGAGACCTGCGAGGGATACCGCAGGCCCGACTCCGGCTCGGTGCGCGTCCTCGGCCTCGACCCGCTGAGACAGGGCTCCGACCTGCGTCCCCGGATCGGCGTGATGCTCCAGTCGGGGGGTGTCTACTCGGGAGCGCGGGCCGACGAGATGCTCCGCCACGTCGCGGGGCTGCACGCCCACCCGCTGGACGTCGACACCCTCGTGGAGCGCCTCGGCCTGGGCTCCTGCGGCCGGACGACGTACCGCCGCCTCTCCGGCGGCCAGCAGCAGCGCCTCGCGCTGGCCATGGCCGTCGTCGGCCGCCCCGAGCTGGTCTTCCTGGACGAGCCGACGGCCGGCCTCGACCCCCAGGCACGCCGCGCCACCTGGGAACTCGTCCGGGACCTGCGAGCGGACGGGGTCTCGGTCATCCTGACCACCCACTACATGGACGAGGCCGAGCAGCTCGCCGACGACGTCGCGATCATCGACGCGGGCCGGGTCATCGCCCAGGGCTCCCCCGAGGAGCTGTGCCGCGGCGGCGCCGAGAACACCCTGCGGTTCAGCGGACGTCCCGGCCTCGATGTGGGCTCCCTGCTCAAGGCCCTGCCCGCCGACAGCTCCGCCGCCGAGCTGACCCCGGGCTCCTACCGGGTGATGGGCAAGGTCGACCCGCAGCTGCTGGCGACGGTCACCTCGTGGTGCGCCCAGCACGGGGTGATGCCGGACCGGATCTCGGTGGAACGGCACACCCTGGAGGACGTTTTTCTGGAGCTGACAGGCAAGGAGCTGCGCTCGTGACCGCCACTGGCACCTACACCCCCCGGCCCGGGGCGGCCCCGCTCCCCCGCATGATCGCGGCCCAGGCGGCGCTGGAGACGAGGATGCTGCTGCGCAACGGCGAGCAGCTGCTGCTCACCGCCGTGATCCCCACCCTGCTGCTGGTGCTGTTCAGCAGCGTGGACATCGTCGACACCGGCGCGGGCGAGGCGGTGGACTTCCTCACCCCCGGCATCCTCGCGCTCGCCGTGATGTCGACGGCTTTCACCGGCCAGGCCATCGCGACCGGGTTCGAACGCCGCTACGGGGTGCTGAAGCGGCTCGCCGCCTCCCCGCTGCCGCGGTGGGGCCTGATGACGGCGAAGACGCTGTCGGTCCTGGTCACGGAGATCCTCCAGGTGCTCGTCCTGACGGCGATCGCCTTCGCGCTGGGCTGGAACCCGCACGGCAACCCGGCGGCCGCCCTGCTGCTGCTCGTCCTCGGTACGGCCGCGTTCTCGGGCCTCGGCCTGCTGATGGCGGGCACTCTGAAGGCGGAAGCGACGCTGGCGGCGGCCAACCTGGTCTTCCTGCTGCTGCTGGTGGGCGGCGGGGTGATCGTCCCGCTCGACAAGTTCCCGCCCGGCGCGCAGGACGTACTCGGCCTGCTGCCCGTCTCGGCCCTCTCGGACGGCCTGCGGGACGTGCTCCAGCACGGCGCGGGCATGCCCTGGGGCGACCTGGGGATCCTGGCCGTCTGGGCGGTCGTGGGGCTCGCGGCAGCCGGCCGGTTCTTCCGCTGGGAGTGACCCGGCAGCACCGGACCGCACGGACACGGGCCCCTCGTGAACGCGTGCACAAGCGGGCGCCTACGATGGGAGGCGTGCCAAACGTGACTCGCGCCGACGTCGTAGCCGCCGTGCGCAACCCCCTCGCCTTCATCGCCGCACGCTGGACCCCCACCCGCCGGACGGTCCGGCGGGCGGCCCTGTCCGCACTCGTGATGGCGGTGGTGATCGTGGTCACCGGCGGCGCCGTGCGGCTCACGGGCTCCGGTCTGGGCTGCCCGACCTGGCCCAAGTGCACCGACGACTCGCTCACCACGACCGGCGCGATGGGCTTCCACGGGGCCATCGAGTTCGGCAACCGCATGCTGACGTACGTGCTGTGCGCGGCCATCGGCTGGGCGATCATCGCCGCGCGCGCCGAGAAGCCGTACCGGCGGAGCCTGACCCGGCTGGGCTGGGCGCAGTTCTGGCTGGTGATGAGCAACGCGGTGCTCGGCGGGATCGTGGTGCTCGTCGGCCTCAACCCGTACACGGTCGCGGCGCACTTCCTGGCCGCCTCGGCGCTGATCGCGGTCGCCGCGGTGATGTGGCAGCGCGCCGGGGAGGGCGACGGGGAGCCCCGTCCGCTGGTCGGCAAGCCCGTACAGCAGCTGGTGTGGTTCCTGGTCGCCGCCTCGACGCTGCTGATCGCCGTCGGCACGGTGGTGACCGGCGCGGGCCCGCACGCGGGTGACTCCAGCAAGGTCGAGCGGATGCCGCTGGACTGGGAGACGGTCGCCAAGCTGCACGCCGTGCTCGCCTGGATCGTGGTGACGCTGACCTTCGCCCTGTGGTTCATCCTCAAGGCGGTGGACGCGCCGAGGGACCCGCTGGACCGTACCCGCGACCTGTTCCTGGTGCTGCTCGGACAGGGCGTCATCGGCTACGTCCAGTACTTCACGGACCTTCCCGAGGCCCTCGTCGGCCTGCACATGCTCGGCTCCTGTCTGGTCTGGATCGCCGTGCTGCGCGTGCTGCTGGCACTGCATGAGCGCTCCGGAACGACGATCGACCTGCCGGGCCCCACGGCGGAGGCGACGGTCGGCACGCGCGCGTGAGGCACCGGCGCGCGTGCCACGGGCAGGGGGCGACTTCGCGCCCGTGCGTCACGCGTGCGCGGTGACCAGTCCGTCGATCGCCGGTCCCAGATAGTCCCGGGTCAGCCCGGCACGGCGGGCCGGCCAGTCCGCGCCCGTCGTCACGCCGTCCTCGCCCGCGTGCCCCTCGTACCGGCGCCGCGCGATGTCCGCCACGACCTCCTGCGGCGCCCCCAGCACGGACAGCTCGTCGAGGGCCTGGCGCTTGGAGATGAGACGGCCGTCGCGCACGGTCACCGTCGCCCGGGCGAAGGTCAGCAGCCCCAGGTCGACCCAGACGTCCTGACGCCACAGAGGGGCCTTGTCGACCGCCGGCCGCCAGAAGTCCCGCTGGTCGCGGACGACGAAGTCGCCGAGCTCGCGGTCCGGCACGGGCGGAAGGAGAGCGCGGGGCGCCTTCCCGTACAGCACCCGCCCGAAGTCCAGCAGCTCCCGACGGGTCACCGGGGTGACCGTGCGCCGGAACAACTGACCGTGCGCCCAGGTCAGGTGCCGGCGCTCCGGGTCGGCCGCCGTGTCGGGGGTGAGGTAGGAGCAGTGCAGCAGGGGCGCGAGCGGCTCGCCCCGCAGCCGGGCGTGCAGCCGGGCCAGGGCCCACAACGGTCCTGGCGTGACCGGCCCCGTCAGGACCGCGATGAGGTCCAGGTCGCTGCGGCCCTCCTGGTAGTCGCCCCCGGCGAGCGAGCCGTGGGCCCAGACGGCGACCGGCTCCAGAGCCGCGAGCCCGGTGACGAAACGGTCCAGTAAGTGTTCCGTGCGGCTGGTCATGCCCCCAGTCTCGCGATCCCGGCCCGGCCCGTACACCCCGCACGCGTCCGGTCTCTCCACCTCAGCCCAGCCCGTACACCCGGCGCGCGTTGCCCGCCGCGATCAGTCCGGCCACCCGCTGCGCGTCGCCGGGCGACCACGCGCCGTCCGCGACCCAGGCGCCGAGCACCCGGGCCAGGGCCTCACGGAACAGCCGGGCCCCGACGACGTGCAGTTCGGGCAGGCCCCGGGCGCCGCTGGAGAACAGGATCTTGCCGAAGGGGGCCAGCTCCAGGATCTCCGCGAGGATCGTCGCCGCCCGGGCGCCGGTCCGCACGAGCGCGGCGCCCGAATCGGCGTACACGTGCGGGAAGACGCCCGCGAGGTGGGCGGCATGGCGGTGGTAGGGGTAGCCGTGCAGCAGGACGAGGTCGGTGCCGAGGCCGGCCGTGGCCCGCACGAAGTCCGTCAGCAGCACCGGATCGGTGCGGTCGATGCGCGCCCCCGGCTCGCCGAGGCCCGCGTGCAGTTGCAGCGGCAGCCCCGAGGCGACGGCGATCCACAGCAGGTGCCGCAGCAGCACCGGGTCGAACAGTTCGCCGCCGACCCTGCGCGCGGCCAGCCAGCGGCTCGCCGCGCCGCGCACCTCACCCGGCCCGGGCGGCTCGGGCGCGAGGGCGAGACCGTGCCGTACCCCCGCGACGGAGGTGAACGCCACCGCGTCGGCGGCGGCTCCGTGAACCGACTCGGCGAGGTTGGCCAGGAAGGACTCGACGGTGCCGGAGGTGTCGGCGACCTGTTCGGCCAGGAGTTCCAGGCGCACGATCTCCCGCGCCTCGGCGGCGCCGGCCGAGGCGAGCTCGTCCGGTCCCGTGAGGTCGCCCGGCAGGCCCGTGTCGACCAGGTACGTGGTGATACCGCTGCCGCGCAGCAGCCGGCGGCCCGATTCCAGTACGCCCAGTTCACGACGCCGGGCGAGATAACGGGCGGGGGGCGCATGCGGTTCGAGACCGAGCAGCGGAGGGCACCAGCGGCGTACCGCGAACCCCGTCTGGGTGTCGAAGAGCGTCGTGCCCGGGGCGGGCGGGCCCTCGGTACGGGCCAGCTGGGCCTCGAACGTGCCGAGACCCAGCTCCGTTCTCAGGACGCCGTGGCAGTACTGGTCCACCAAGGACGGCGTTTCGATCATCCGGACTCCCGGGAGATGGACCACGTCGTGTTCACGGGTCCTAACGGGTCACCGGGGTGTCAGGTTGTTGCTGCTCAGTCGTTCTTCGGTCCGCCGACCTGGATCCCGGCCATCCGCGTCCACTCGTACGGGCCCGTCCTCACCTTCGCGGCGAACTCGCCGTCGAAGGCCGCGTGGACGGTGATGCCCGCCTTCCCGACGGCGCTCTCGGCGATGGCGACCGACGGGGCCACCAGGTCGCCCCAGCCGCCGTCCTCGCCGACGAGGACGATACGGGCGCCGCGCTCGCCGAGGTACGCGACCTGGCCCTCGGCGCCGCCGTGCTCCTTGGCGAAGGCGCTGATCTGCTTGGCCAGCCGGGCCGCCCTGCGCTCGGCCTTCGCGGCCCGCTTGGCGTCGGCGGTCTCGTCAACCTGCTTGGTGTCTGCCATGGCCAGGATGCTACCGACGGGTAGATCGAACGGCGACGGCCGGGGTGCGTGGCCTTGACCACGCAACCCCGGCCGTCATGCCGCGACGAGGCGTACCGGGCCGCCCCGAGGGGACCCGGCGGGCACGGGGGAACCGGCGGGACGGGCCTCAGCGCAGGAAGGGGTCCACCGCGACCGCCACGAACAGCAGCGAGACATAGGTGATCGACCAGTGGAACAGCCGCATCTCCTTCAGCTTCCCGCCCGTGGCCTCGGCCTTCGCGCGGTTCTGCAACGCGTGCGCCTCCCACAGCCACCAGCCGCCGGCCACCAGCGCGACCGAGGTGTAGAACCACCCGGTGTAGCCCAGCGGGGTCAGCAGCAGCGAGACGGCGACCATCACCCAGCTGTACAGGACGATCTGCTTGGCGACGGTCTTGTTGGAGGCGACGACCGGCAGCATCGGCACGCCCACGCGCGCGTAGTCGTCCTTGACCTTCATCGACAGCGGCCAGTAGTGCGGCGGCGTCCAGAAGAACATGACGAGGAAGAGGACGACCGGCGCCCAGGACACCGAGTCCGTCACGGCCGACCAGCCGATCAGGACCGGCATGCAGCCGGCGATGCCGCCCCACACGATGTTCTGCGAGGTACGCCGCTTGAGGATCATCGTGTAGACGACGACGTAGAAGAGGAGCGCGCCGAGGGCGAGCCAGGCGGACAGCCAGTTGACGGTCAGACCGAACAGGAGTGTGGAGACCACCGCGAGGGTGATGCCGAAGGCGAGGCATTCACGCGGGCTGACCATCCCGGTGACCAGCGGACGCTGCGAGGTGCGGTCCATCAGGGCGTCGATGTCGCGGTCGATGTACATGTTGAGCGCGTTCGCGCCGCCCGCGGACAGATAGCCGCCGAGGCAGGTGAGGACCACCAGGCCGAGGTCCGGAACGCCCTGCTGTGCCAGGAACATCACCGGGACGGTGGTGATCAGCAGCAGTTCGATGATCCGCGGCTTGGTCAGCGCCACGAACGCCTTGACCCGGGCCCCGAACGGCCGCCGGCTCGGGCTCTGACTCGCCCCGACAATCCCTACTGGACGGGATTCAACGGCCGTCACGCACACCCCTGACAGAGACTCCCAGCAAGCCTCCCCATGTGAATGCGGGGTAAAGGCTCGCGCGTACCACGCCACTGTAGACGTTGCCCATACCCGGGCATTCGCGGGGGTGGGGTCGTGTTGGACGGCGGGCGCGCAAGAGCCGGAAGGCACTCTGTTGAGCACTCGTACGAGCGGCTCCGTATTCACTTGCCGAACAGGGAACACACCAGTCGGGAGGCGGATCGCGACGACTCCCGGCACTCTGGAACGACTCGAAAAAATGCGCGTTCTGTCGGGGGTAGGCTCGACAACGGCCGGTGGGCGCCGCGTGCACCGGCATTCGACATGCGTGACATGTGGAGAGGAGCCCTGACCCAGGGTGAGCACCAAGCCGACCACCACAGACCTCGAGTGGACCGAGCTGGACCAGCGGGCGGTGGACACCGCCCGCGTCCTGGCCGCCGACGCCGTACAGAAGGTCGGCAACGGCCATCCCGGTACGGCGATGAGCCTGGCGCCTGCCGCCTACACCCTCTTCCAGAAGGTGATGCGGCACGACCCGGCGGACGCCGACTGGGTGGGCCGCGACCGCTTCGTGCTGTCCGCGGGCCACTCGTCCCTGACCCTCTACACCCAGCTGTACCTGGCCGGCTTCGGCCTGGAGCTGGACGACCTGAAGTCGTTCCGCACCTTCGGCTCGAAGACGCCGGGTCACCCGGAGTACGGCCACACCACGGGCGTCGAGACGACGACCGGCCCGCTGGGCCAGGGTGTCGCGAACGCCGTCGGCATGGCGATGGCCGCCCGCTACGAGCGCGGCCTGTTCGACCCCGAGGCCCCGGTCGGCGAGTCGCCGTTCGACCACTTCGTCTACGCGATCGCCGGTGACGGCTGCCTCCAGGAGGGCATCTCCGCGGAGGCGTCCTCGCTGGCCGGCCACCAGAAGCTCGGCAACCTGATCCTGCTGTGGGACGACAACCACATCTCGATCGAGGGCGACACCGAGACGGCCGTCTCCGAGGACACCGTTCTGCGCTACGAGGCGTACGGCTGGCACGTCCAGCGCGTCACCCCCAAGCCGGACGGCGACCTGGACCCGCACGCCCTGTACGACGCGATCGAGGCCGCGAAGCTGGTGACGGACAAGCCGTCCTTCATCGCGATGCGTTCGATCATCGCCTGGCCCGCCCCGAACGCGCAGAACACCGAGGCCGCGCACGGCTCGGCGCTCGGCGACGACGAGGTCGCGGCCACCAAGCGGGTCCTCGGCTTCGACCCGGAGAAGTCCTTCGAGGTCGCGGACGAGGTCATCGCCCACACCCGCGGGGCCCTGGAGCGCGGCCAGGCCGCCCGCGCCGTGTGGGAGAAGTCCTTCCAGCAGTGGCGGGACAACAACACCGACCGCGCCGCCGAGTACGACCGCGTCGCCGCGGGCGAGCTGCCCACCGGCTGGGAGGAGAAGCTCCCGGTCTTCGAGCCCGGCAAGGGCGTCGCCACCCGCGCCGCGTCCGGCAAGGTGCTCCAGGCGCTCGGCGCCGTCATCCCCGAGCTGTGGGGCGGCTCCGCCGACCTCGCCGGCTCGAACAACACGACGATCGACAAGACGTCGTCGTTCCTCCCCGAGGGCAACCCGCTGCCCGAGGCGAGCCCTTACGGCCGCACCGTGCACTTCGGCATCCGCGAGCACTCCATGGCCGCGGAGATGAACGGCATCGCCCTGCACGGCAACACGCGCGTCTACGGCGGCACGTTCCTCGTGTTCTCCGACTACATGCGCAACGCCGTCCGTCTGTCCGCCCTGATGCACGTGCCGGTGACGTACGTCTGGACGCACGACTCGATCGGCCTCGGCGAGGACGGACCGACGCACCAGCCGGTCGAGCACCTCGCGTCGCTGCGCGCGATCCCGGGTCTGAACATCGTCCGCCCGGCCGACGCCAACGAGACGGCGATCGCCTGGCGCGAGATCCTCAAGCGCTGGACGAAGGTCTTCGGCAAGGGCGCCCCGCACGGACTGGTCCTCACCCGACAGGGCGTGCCGACCTACGAGCCGGACGAGAACGCGGCCAAGGGCGGCTACGTCCTGTTCGAGGCCTCCACGGGGACGCCCGAGGTGATCCTCCTCGCGACCGGCTCCGAGGTGCACGTCGCCGTCGAGGCGCGCGAGCGGCTCGAAGCCGACGGTGTGCCCACGCGTGTGGTGTCCATGCCCTCCGTGGAGTGGTTCGAGGAGCAGGACCAGGGGTACCGGGACAGCGTCCTGCCCCCGTCCGTGAAGGCCCGGGTCTCGGTCGAGGCGGGTATCGGTCTCACCTGGCACAAGTACGTCGGGGACGCCGGCCGCATCGTTTCCCTGGAGCACTTCGGTGCTTCCGCCGACGGCAAGGTCCTCTTCCAGGAGTACGGCTTCACTGCCGAGAACGTGGCCGCGAAGGCCCGGGAATCCATCGCCGCCGCCCAGCGCTGACGCTCACACACGACCCGTAGGAGATGTAATTCCATGACAGACGCACTCAAGCGCCTCTCCGAAGAAGGCGTCGCGATCTGGCTGGACGACCTGTCGCGCAAGCGGATCACGTCCGGCAACCTCGCCGAACTGATCGACCAGCAGCACGTCGTGGGCGTCACCACCAATCCGTCGATCTTCCAGAAGGCGATCTCGCAGGGCGACGGCTACGACCAGCAGCTGTCGGACCTCGCGGCCCGCAAGGTCACCGTCGAAGAGGCCGTCCGCATGATCACGACGGCGGACGTCCGTGACGCCGCCGACATCCTGCGTCCGGTCTTCGACGCCACCGGCGGCCAGGACGGCCGGGTGTCCATCGAGGTGGACCCGCGCCTGGCGCACCACACCAAGCCGACGGTCGCCGAGGCCAAGCAGCTCGCGTGGCTGGTCGACCGCCCCAACACGCTGATCAAGATCCCGGCCACGATGGGCGGCCTGCCGGCCATCTCCGAGGTCATCGGCCTCGGCATCAGCGTCAACGTCACGCTGATCTTCTCGCTCGAGCGCTACCGCCAGGTCATGGACGCCTACCTGTCCGGCCTCGAGCAGGCCAAGGAGCGCGGCCTGGACCTGTCGAAGATCCACTCGGTGGCGTCCTTCTTCGTGTCCCGCGTGGACACCGAGATCGACAAGCGGCTCGACGCGCTCGGCACCGACGAGGCCAAGGCCGCCCGCGGCAAGGCCGGTCTCGCCAACGCCCGGCTCGCCTACCAGGCGTACGAGGAGGTCTTCGCCGGTGAGCGCTGGGCCGCGCTGGAGAAGGCGGGCGCCAACAAGCAGCGTCCGCTGTGGGCCTCCACCGGTGTGAAGGACCCCGCCTACAAGGACACCCTGTACGTGGACGAGCTGGTGGCGCCGAACACGGTGAACACCATGCCGGAGGCGACCCTGTTCGCCGCTGAGGACCACGGCTCGATCACCGGCAACACCATCGCCGGCACCTACGAGCAGGCCCGTGCCGACATCGACGCCGTCGAGAAGCTCGGCATCTCCTACGACGAGGTGGTCCAGCTCCTCGAGGACGAGGGCGTCGACAAGTTCGAGGCGTCCTGGAACGACCTGCTCAAGTCGACCGAGGCGGAGCTCCAGCGCCTCGCCCCCTCGGAGGGCTGAACTCTGTCGAGCAGCAACCCGCTGCGTGACCCCGCCGACCGACGGCTCCCGCGTATCGCGGGGCCGTCGGGTCTGGTCATCTTCGGCGTCACGGGCGATTTGTCGCGGAAGAAGCTCATGCCCGCCGTGTACGACCTCGCCAACCGGGGTCTGCTGCCGCCGGGCTTCTCGCTGGTCGGCTTCGCCCGCCGCGAGTGGGAGCACGAGGACTTCGCGCAGGAGGTCCACGACGCCGTCAAGGAGCACGCCCGCACGCCCTTCCGCGAGGAGGTCTGGCAGCAGCTCGTCCAGGGCATGCGCTTCGTGCAGGGCACCTTCGACGACGACGAGGCCTTCGAGCGGCTGCGCGGCACGATCGAGGAGCTCGACAAGGCGCAGGGCACGGGCGGCAACTTCGCCTTCTACCTGTCCGTGCCGCCGCGCTCCTTCCCGGTCGTCATCCAGCAGCTGAAGAAGCACGGGCTGGCCGACCAGAAGAACGGCTCCTGGCGGCGCGCGGTCATCGAGAAGCCCTTCGGTCACGACCTCGCCTCGGCCGAGGAGCTCAACAAGGTCGTCCACGAGGTCTTCGGCTCGGACCAGGTCTTCCGAATCGACCACTACCTCGGCAAGGAGACCGTCCAGAACATCCTGGCGCTCCGCTTCGCCAACACCATGTTCGAACCGATCTGGAACCGGTCCTTCGTCGACCACGTGCAGATCACCATGGCCGAGGACATCGGCATCGGCGGCCGGGCCGGCTACTACGACGGCATCGGCGCCGCCCGCGACGTCATCCAGAACCACCTGCTCCAGCTCATGGCCCTCACCGCCATGGAGGAACCCGCCTCCTTCGACGCCGACGCGCTGGCCGCCGAGAAGACCAAGGTGCTCGGCGCCGTGCGGCTGCCGAAGGACCTGGGCCGGGCCACCGTCCGCGGTCAGTACGCGGCCGGGTGGCAGGGCGGCGAGAAGGCCGTCGGCTATCTCGAAGAGGACGGCATCGACCCCAACTCGAAGACCGACACCTACGCGGCGGTGAAGCTGGAGGTCGACAACCGCCGCTGGGCGGGCGTGCCCTTCTACCTGCGCACCGGCAAGCGCCTCGGCCGCCGGGTCACCGAGATCGCGGTGGTCTTCCAGCGGGCACCGCACTCCCCCTTCGACTCCACCGCGACCGAGGAGCTCGGCGCCAACGCGATCGTCATCCGCGTCCAGCCGGACGAGGGCATCACGGTCCGCTTCGGCTCCAAGGTGCCCGGCACCTCCATGGAGATCCGGGACGTGTCGATGGACTTCGCCTACGGCGAGTCCTTCACGGAGTCCAGCCCCGAGGCGTACGAACGCCTCATCCTCGACGTGCTGCTGGGCGACTCGAACCTCTTCCCCCGCACGGAAGAGGTGGAGCTGTCCTGGAAGATCCTCGACCCGATCGAACGGTACTGGGACAAGAACGGCAAGCCCGCGCAGTACCCCTCGGGCACGTGGGGGCCGATCGAGGCCGACCAGATGCTCGAGCGAGACGGACGGAGCTGGCGCCGGCCATGAAGACAGACCTCACGGACACCACCGCCAGCAAGATCAACAAGGCATTGGTGCAGGGCAGGCGTGCGATAGGCACACCCGCCGTCGGCATGGTGCTCACCCTCGTCGTCGTCACGGACGAGGAGAACGCCTACGACGCCCTGAAGGCCGCCAACGACGCCTCGCGCGAGCACCCCTCGCGCACGCTCGTCGTCATCAAGCGCGTCTCGCGCTCCCCCCGGGGCCGCACCACGTCACGCCTGGACGCCGAGGTACGGCTGGGCGCGGACGCGGGCAGCGGCGAGACGGTGATCCTCCGGCTGTACGGCGAGGTCTCCGACCACGCCCAGTCCGTCGTGCTGCCGCTGCTGCTGCCGGACGCCCCGGTGGTGGTCTGGTGGTCGGTGGACGCTCCGCGCGACCCGGCGGGCGACCCGCTGGGCGCCCTGGGCCAGCGCCGGGTCACCGACAGCTTCGCGGCCGAGAAGCCCATCAACGAGCTGCGGGCCCGTGGCGAGAGCTACGAGCCGGGCGACACGGACCTGGCCTGGGCCCGGATCACTCCGTGGCGCTCGATGCTGGCCGCCGCGCTCGACCAGGTCAGCTGCGAGATCGTCTCCGCCGAAGTGGCGGGCGAGGAGTCCAACCCCAGCGTCGAGTTGCTCGCCATGTGGCTCGCCGACCGGCTCCATGTGCACGTCCGGCGCGCGGTCTCGGCCGGCCCGGGTCTGACGCAGGTCCGGATGGAGACGACCGGCGGCCCGATCACTCTGCACCGGTCGGACGGAGCGATGGCCACCCTGGCGCTGCCGGGCCAGCCGGACCGCGCGGTGGCGCTCAAGCGACGCGAGACGTCCGAGCTGCTCGCGGAGGAGCTGCGCAGGCTCGACCCCGACGACACGTACGCGTCCGCCCTGCGGTTCGGCGTGGACCGGCTCGGCGGGATCCAGTCGGCCGCGGAGCGGGAGGCGGAGCGGGCCGAGGCCGCCTCCCAGCCCACGCCGTCCCTCCCGGTCCGCTCGGTGCCGGACCCGGCGCCCGCGGTCCGCGACTCCGCGCCGGCTCTGCCGGCCGCCGCCCCGTCGGGCCAGGGCGACGCCGACCGGCCCACTCCGGCGCACATGCCGCCGGTCAGGAAGGCGGAGCCGCAGTGAGCACGCCCCAGTTGGTCGTGCACCGCGACAAGGAGCTGATGGCGCAGGCCGCGGCGGCCCGCCTCATCACGAAGATCGTGGACGCCCAGGCCTCCCGGGGCCAGGCGTCCGTGGTCCTCACCGGCGGCCGCAACGGCAACGGTCTGCTGGCCGCGCTGGCCGCGGCCCCCGCGCGTGACGCCGTCGACTGGTCCCGGCTCGACCTGTGGTGGGGCGACGAGCGCTTCCTGCCCGAGGGCGACCCGGAGCGCAACGTGACGCAGGCCCGTGAGGCCCTGCTGGACTCCGTCCCCGTGGACCCCGAGCGTGTGCACCCCATGCCCGCGTCCGACGGGCCCCACGGCGCCGACGTGGAGGCGGCAGCGGCCGCCTACGCCGCAGAGCTGGCCCGCGCGGCAGGACCGGAGAACCACGGCGGCGTGCCCGCCTTCGACGTCCTGATGCTGGGCGTCGGTCCGGACACCCATGTGGCCTCGCTCTTCCCGGAGCTGCCGGCCGTACGGGAGACCGAGCGGACGGTGGTCGGCGTCCGGGGCGCGCCCAAGCCCCCGCCGACCCGGGTCACCCTCACCCTTCCGGCGATCCGGGCGGCCCGTGAGGTGTGGCTGCTCGCGGCCGGCGAGGACAAGGCGCGGGCCGTGGCGATCGCCCTGTCCGGCGCGGGCGAGATCCAGGCTCCGGCGGCGGGCGCCCGTGGCCGGTCCCGCACCCTGTGGCTCCTGGACGCGGCGGCGGCCTCACAGCTGCCGAGGTCGCTGTACCCGCCGGCATCCGCCTGACGAGATCACCGCTGTGCAGAACCCGTACGGTCAACCGCCGTACGGGTTCTGTCCGTTGTGGGGCCCCGTAGGAACCGTACGGATGACGGGGCGACGGGGCGTACGGAGAGGGCGCACCCTGCTGGTACGGGTTCCCCTGAGGGCACGGCTGCCCGGGGGCCGGTGCCTACGGCTGTGCAGGGGCCGGTGCGTGCGGCGGCTGTCCGTACGGGTTGCCCTGCGGCGGCAGCTGGGGCGGCGTTCCCGCGGGCGTCGGCGCCAGGGTGGCCGGGTGGGCGCCCAGCCGGATGCCGTACCGCCGCTTGAGGCGGCGCATCTCCAGCAGCGCGAGCCCGGTGACCGTCACGGGCGCGCCCAGGATGAAGACGATGCCCAGGGTGAGGCCGAGGCCGTGCAGATCACCGGTCACGAGGTCGGGGACGGCCATCAGCCAGGTCGTCACCGTGGCGAGCAGCGGCGGCAGACAGCGGTGCACCGCCGCGGAGCCGAAGAAGTTGCCCGACAGCCGAATGGCACCGGCCACCATGAAGACGACCATCCACAGGCCCACGAGCGTGAGCAGCAGCGTCGGCACCAGCCCGAACATGTCGCTCGCCCGGAAGATCCCCACGGTCGTGAGGAGACCGCCGGCGAAGAGCAGCAGCAGCTTGAGCGAGTCGACGAGCGGCATCCTCAGCTGCCGGACGGTGCCGGTGCGCCGCCAGGCGAAGAGCATCACGCCGACCGTGAGAGGGGTGAGGAAGAAGATCACCGCGGAGGCGATCGCCGTGTTCTCCAGCATCTCCTCGAAGGCGAACCCGCCATGGACGTAGGTGTAGACACCGACGGCGGCGACCATCCCGGCGATGACCCGGCCACGCTTGAGCCGCTCCACCGTCGGATCGAGCGCGTCCGGTATCCACACCGGATGGAACACCGCCGAAGCCACCCGATAGGGCTTCAGGAAGGAGCCGACGGTCAGCGAGCCGTCGGTCCAACTCCTGCGCGCACTCGTCACGTTGGTCTCCCCCGGGAGATCGGCCTCATGATCGCCGGGGAGTCTACGGGACGCGGACGGCCACGCGCCGCCCGCCTCCCGACCGCCTCTCGTCCCTGCGGCGACCGCTAACGGCCGCGCAGCTCCCGGTACTTGGCGACCAGCGCCTCGGTGGAGGCGTCCAGCCCGGGGACCTCGGCGCCCTCGGTGAGGGCGGGTTCGACGCGCTTGGCGAGCACCTTGCCGAGCTCCACGCCCCACTGGTCGAAGGAGTCGATGTTCCACACCGCTCCCTGCACGAACACCTTGTGCTCGTAGAGCGCGACGAGCTGGCCGAGGACCGAGGGGGTCAGCTCACGCGCGAGGATCGTGGTCGTGGGGTGGTTGCCCTTGAACGTCTTGTGGGCCACCAGCTCCTCCGGCACCCCCTCCGCGCGCACCTCCTCGGGCGTCTTGCCGAAGGCCAGCGCCTGGGTCTGGGCGAAGAAGTTGGCCATGAGCAGGTCGTGCTGCGCCTTGAGTTCCGCGCTCAGCTCGTCGGCCGGTTCGGCGAAGCCGATGAAGTCCGCCGGGATGAGCTTCGTGCCCTGGTGGATGAGCTGGTAGTAGGCGTGCTGCCCGTTGGTGCCCGGCGTACCCCAGACGACCGGGCCGGTCTGCCACTCGACCGCCCTGCCGTCCCGGTCCGTGGACTTGCCGTTGGACTCCATGTCCAGCTGCTGGAGGTAGGCGGCGAACTTCGAGAGGTAGTGGCTGTAGGGCAGCACGGCGTGCGACTGGGCGTCGTGGAAGTTGCCGTACCAGATACCCAACAGGCCGAGCAGCAGGGGCACGTTGGACTCGGCGGGCGCGGTCCTGAAGTGCTCGTCGACGAGGTGGAAGCCGTCGAGCATCTCGCGGAAGCGGTCCGGCCCGATGGCGATCATCAGGGACAGGCCGATCGCCGAGTCGTAGGAGTAGCGGCCGCCGACCCAGTCCCAGAACTCGAACATGTTGGCCGTGTCGATGCCGAAGTCGGCGACCTTGGACGCGTTCGTCGACAGCGCGACGAAGTGCTTGGCGACGGCCGCCTGGTCACCGAGGGCGTTCAGCAGCCAGGTGCGGGCCGAGGTCGCGTTGGTGATGGTCTCGATGGTGGTGAACGTCTTCGAGGCGATGATGAACAGCGTCTCGGCCGGGTCCAGGTCGCGGGTGGCCTCGTGCAGGTCGGCGCCGTCCACGTTCGACACGAACCGGACCGTGAGGTCGCGGTCGGTGTAGCCGCGCAGCACCTCGTAGGCCATCGCCGGGCCCAAATCGGAGCCGCCGATGCCGATGTTGACCACGTTGCGGATACGTCGGCCGGTGTGGCCGGTCCAGGCGCCGGTGCGGACGCGTTCGGCGAAGCCGGCCATCTTGTCGAGCACGGCGTGCACCGCCGGGACGACGTTCTCCCCGTCGACCTCGATCACCGCGTCGCGCGGGGCGCGCAGGGCCGTGTGCAGTACGGCACGGTCCTCGGTGGTGTTGATCTTCTCGCCGCGGAACATGGCGTCCCGCAGGCCGAACACGTCGGCGGCGGCGGCCAGCTCGCGCAGGTGCCGCAGAGTCTCGTCGGTGACGAGGTGCTTGGAGTAGTCGATGTGCAGGTCACCGACCTGGAGCGTGTATCCGGCGCCCCGCCCGGGATCGGCGGCGAACAGCTCCCGCAGCCGCACCTCGCCGAGTTCCTCGCGGTGTTTGGCCAGAGCGGTCCACTCGGGCGTCTGGTTGAGCCTCGTACGGCCGTCTGCGTTCATGTCGGACTTCAGCCCTCTTTCCTCGACTGTCCGTGCTGTGCACGCTTGCCCCGCCGGACCCAACCTAGTTGATCAGCGCGGCACATGAGCGGACGTGCCACTGCCGTGCGGGGACACCCACAGGTACGTCCGCCTGGCCCGCGGGTATCAACGCGGCGACGGCGAGTGCGGGCAACGGCCCGTGGAGACGCAGCCCGAAGAAGGCTGAAGGGGTGTCGGCGGGACGGCGGGCGGCGAGGGCGGAGCCATGACCGAGGGGCACGGCGCGGGTGGACGCCGCACGTGCGGGAAACAGGTCCGGCCAGGCACCCTCGGGTACCCGGCCGGTCTCGGTCGCTAGATCTCGCCCCGCAGTTTGGCGAGCGCCTCGGCGAGGATCGCCTCGCCGTCCGCGTCGCTGCGCCGCTCCCGTACATAGGCGAGGTGCGTCTTGTAGGGCTCGGTGCGCGGCGGGGCCGGAGGGTTGTCCCGGTCCTGCCCGGCGGGAAAGCCGCAGCGCGGACAGTCCCAGGTGTCGGGAACCTGCGCGTCGCTGGCGAAGCTGGGCACCGTCTCGTGTCCGTTGGAGCACCAGAAGGAGATGCGCAGACGCGGCGCGGACTCGCCCCGCTCGGCCTCGCCCATCGGCCCCGCCCCGACCCGGCTTCCTCGGATCGCGTTGCCACTTGCCACGGTCGTAACTCCCTGCGTGATGGTGCCGCAAAGCGAGTCGGCGTTTCGCTTCGCTGCGAGCGCCTCAGTCTACGTAAGGCCCAACGCGCGTCCAGTGCTTGGAGTTACAGCTTCCACACCCGGACGCAAGCCCCATGATAGGCCGCGCTCAGCTGCGCGTACCGAACATGGGGCGTTACGTACCGGAATGTGCGTGCCTGTGCGAAGCTGATCAGCTGTTCGTCTTCATCACGATGCCGAGCACGATGATGCAGGCGAACCACAGCAGACCGATGACGACGGTGATGCGGTCCAGGTTGCGCTCGGCGACCGAGGAGCCGCCGACGGAGGACTGCATGCCGCCACCGAACATGTCGGAGAGGCCGCCGCCCTTCCCCTTGTGCATCAGCACCAGCAGCATCAGCAGCAGGCTGAAGACGATCAGGGCGATCGAGAACCCCAAAACCACGGCTGGACCAACTTCCTAGGATTCGGATGACGACTGGGACGAACAACGGGGGCATGGCGTCGTTGTGACGTGCGGCTGCGCCGCGTGGCGCCATGCCCCCGCAAGAGTACGACGGATCGTCGCTACCGCCTACTCACGGTTCGGATCACTGATCGCGGAAGCGCACGATCTTGACGAACTCGTCGGCATCCAGCGAGGCGCCTCCGACCAGCGCGCCGTCGATGTCGGCCTGCGCCATGATCTCGGCGACGTTGCCGGACTTCACGGAGCCGCCGTACTGGATGCGGACCTGGTCGGCCAGCTCCTGGCCGTAGAGCTCGGCGAGCTTGGCGCGGATGGCGGCGCAGACCTCCTGCGCGTCCTCGGCGCCGCAGACCTTGCCGGTGCCGATGGCCCACACGGGCTCGTAGGCGATCACGACGGACTCGGCCTGCTCGGCCGGCAGGTCCTTCAGACCGCCCTCGACCTGGGCGAGGGTGTGGGAGACGTGGTTGCCCGCCTCGCGGACGTCCAGTTCCTCGCCGACGCACAGGATCGGGGTCAGACCGTGCCTGTAGGCGGCCTTGACCTTGGCGTTCACGAGCTCGTCGGTCTCGTTGTGGTACTGGCGGCGCTCGGAGTGGCCGACCGCCACGAACGTGCACTTCAGCTTGGCGAGCATCGAGCCGGAGATCTCGCCGGTGTAGGCGCCCGAGTCGTGCGCCGAGATGTCCTGGGCGCCGTACTTGATCTTCAGCTTGTCGCCGTCGACCAGGGTCTGCACGGAGCGCAGGTCGGTGAAGGGCGGCAGGACGGCGACCTCGACGGCCTCGTAGTCCTTGTCGGCGAGGGCGAAGGCGAGCTTCTGGACGTGGGCGATGGCCTCGAGGTGGTTGAGGTTCATCTTCCAGTTGCCCGCCATCAGCGGCATGCGAGTGGTCATGCGGGGTCAGCCCTCCAGTGCGGCGAGGCCGGGGAGCGTCTTGCCCTCGAGGTATTCGAGGGAGGCGCCGCCACCGGTCGAGATGTGGCCGAATGCGTTCTCGTCGAAGCCCAGCAGGCGGACGGCCGCGGCGGAGTCGCCACCGCCGACGACCGTGAAGGCCGGGGAGTCGATGAGGGCCTGGGCGACCGCCCTGGTGCCCTCGGCGTAGTCGGGGTGTTCGAAGACGCCCATCGGACCGTTCCAGAAGACGGTGCCGGCGTCGGCGAGCTTCGAGGCGTACAGCTTGCGGGTCTCGGGACCGATGTCCAGGCCCAGCTGGTCGGCGGGGATGGCGTCCGCGGCGACGGTGTTCGGGTGCGCCGGCGCCTTGGTCTTCAGGTCCGGGAACTCGGTGGAGGTCAGCACGTCGACGGGGAGGACCAGCTCGACGCCGTTCTTCTCCGCCCGCTCGATGTACTCCCGGACGACCGGCAGCTGGTCCTCCTGAAGGAGGGAGGCGCCTACCTCGTACCCCTTGGCCTTCAGGAAGGTGAACAGCATGCCGCCGCCGATGAGGAGGCGGTCCGCCTTGCCCAGCAGCTGGTCGATCACGGCGAGCTTGTCGGAGACCTTGGAGCCGCCGAGGGCGACGACGTAGGGCCGCTCGACGTCCTCGGTGAGCTTCTTCAGGACGCCGACCTCGGTGGCGATGAGGTAGCCGGCGGCGTGCGGCAGGCGGGCCGGGAGGTCGTAGACGGAGGCGTGCTTGCGGTGCACCGCCCCGAACCCGTCGCCGACGTAGAGGTCGGCGAGTTCGGCGAGCTGGTCGGCGAAGGCGCCGCGCTCGGTGTCGTCCTTGCTGGTCTCGCCCGCGTTGAAGCGCAGGTTCTCGAGGACGGCGACCTGGCCGTCGGCGAGGCCCGCGACCGTGGAACGCGCGGACTCCCCGACCGTGTCGGTGGCGAAGGCCACGGCGGAGCCGAGGAGTTCGCCGAGCCGGGCGGCGGCGGGGGCGAGGGAGAAGGCCGGGTCCGGAGCGCCCTTGGGGCGGCCCAGGTGCGAGGCGACGACCACCTTGGCGCCCGCGTCCGCGAGGGCCTTGACGGTCGGCAGGACGGCGCGGATACGGCCGTCGTCGGTGATGGCGGCGCCGTCGAGCGGCACGTTGAGGTCGGCGCGGACGAAGACCCGCTTGCCTGCGACGCCTTCGGCGAGAAGTTCGTCGATCGTCTTCATTACGGGGGGCTCCTGAGGAGGGCTCGTGGTGCCGGGGATCACGCGTGATCGCCGGCGACCGTGAGAAGGCTGATCCGTACGTGCGTCAGGGCTCGGGCGGCGCGTCCCTGCGCCGCCCGAGCCCTGCACTCACATCGAGGTGCCTGATCCGACGATCAGAGCTGGTTGCCGACGAAGACCGTGAGGTCGACGAGGCGGTTGGAGTAGCCCCACTCGTTGTCGTACCAGCCGAGGATCTTCACCGAGTTGCCCTCCTGGACCATGGTCAGGGAGGAGTCGAAGGTGCAGGAGGCCGGGTCGCCGACGATGTCCGAGGAGACGATCGGGTCCTCGGTGTACGTCAGGTAACCCTTGAGGTCGCCGTCCTCGGAGGCCTTCTTGAACGCGGCGTTGACCTCGTCCTTGGTGACCTCGCGCTGGAGCGTCACGACCAGGTCGGTGGCCGAGCCCGTCGGGACCGGCACGCGCATGGCGATGCCGTCGAGCTTGCCCTTGAGCTGCGGGAGGACCAGCGCGGTGGCCTTGGCGGCGCCCGTGGTGGTCGGGATGATGTTCTCGGCGGCGGCGCGGGCGCGACGCAGGTCCGAGTGCGGGAAGTCCAGGATGCGCTGGTCGTTGGTGTACGCGTGGACCGTCGTCATCAGACCCTTGACGATGCCGAAGTTCTCGTCGAGGACCTTGGCCATCGGCGCCACACAGTTGGTGGTGCAGGAGGCGTTGGAGATGACGTGGTGGTCGGCCGCCACGTACTTGTCCTGGTTGACGCCCATCACGATGGTGATGTCCTCGTCCTTGGCCGGAGCCGAGATCAGGACCTTCTTGGCGCCGCCTGCGATGTGCTTCTCGGCGTCGGCCTTCTTGGTGAAGATGCCGGTGGACTCGATCACGATGTCGACGCCCAGGTCGCCCCACGGGATGTCCGCCGGGTTGCGCTCGGACAGCACCTTGATCGTGTGGCCGTCGACGGTGATCGTGTCGGCGGTGTGCGACACCTCGGCCTTGAGGCGGCCCAGGATGGTGTCGTACTTCAGCAGATGAGCGGTGGTCGCGGTGTCACCCAGGTCGTTGACAGCCACGATCTCGATGTCAGCACCCTGCTCCAGCAGCGCGCGGAAGTAGTTACGACCGATGCGGCCAAAGCCGTTGATGCCTACGCGGATCGTCACGAACCGATCTCCTCGTTGGTACGCCGGCTATGCGGTGCCGGCGAGCTGTATTTGGGATGTCCCCGACCAACACCGACCCTACCTCTCCGAGGCCGCCGGGGTGACATCGACTCCGCCCATACACGGCAGGGCGGTCCGTACCCGCCAGTAGGGGTACGGACCGCCCGGGCCGGAGGCCCGATCGCTCGATCCGGTTACGAACCGTCACGCCATGTTGACCGGCGCTTTTCAGCTCTCAAGTGAGTCGAGCGCCTTCCCGATGAGCGCCTTGCGGTCGGCCGCCGAGGTGACGTGTTCCAGACCGAAGCCCAGCAGCACGGTGTCGTCGGTGGTGACCGCTCCGTAGGTCTGGAACAGGGCGCCGGTGCGCGCCCAGTCCTTCAGGACGGCGGGGCTGCCCGGGGGCGGACCCGTGACCCGCCAGGCTCCGAGCGACGTCTCGAAGCCCTCCGTCTCGGCGGTCGCGCCACCGACGACCAGCGAGGCGTCGTCCGCGAGGACTCCGTGGCCGCCGCTGCCGGGGTCGGTGACGTAGGCGATCGAGATCTCGACCTTCTTGCCCGCGTAGCCGCTGAGGTCGAAGTCCACCTGCTGCCAGCCGCTGGAGGCGCCGGTCAGGGCGTTCCAGGAGCCGGTGGTGCCGGTGGCGGCGCAGTCGCCGGAACCGAGGGTGAGGTAGTGCCCCAGCCACGGGTGTTCGCCGACGTAGAAGCCTGCGCCGCACTCCGCGGGCACGGCGGTGCTGGTGGCGCCGCCCGCCTCAGGAAGCGTCGTCCAGTCGTCGGCGCCGACCGTGTGGATCTCGACGATCGCGTTGTCGTACCCGGGCTCGGTGTCCCACAGCAGCCGGGTGCGCAGGGCCGGCTTGCCCGCCGCGCCGACACTGCTGAGGTCGACGGTGCGGGTGAGGCGCTTGTAGCCGTCGTCGGTGTGCACGGCGGCGGCCATGTACGAGCCCGTGTACGGCCCGTACGGGTTGACCGTCCCGGCGAAGCGGCCGGCGCCGGCGCTCGCGAACTGCGGGTACGCGGCTGCGGGCAGCTCGTCCGAGGTGACGCCGTAGGTGCCCGCCCTGTCGAGCGGGTTGCCGGTCGCCGGGCCGAGGGTCGCGCTGAGGCCGCCGAGCTTGCCGGAGCCGGTGAAGCCGGTGGCGCCGGGGGTCGACGTGCGGGAGTAGGCGCCCAGGTAGTACTGGCTGAAGTCGTTCGACGGGGTGCCGTCGGCGAGGGCGACGCTGCCGCCGGCCAGCTCGCCCGCCTCGATCAGCTTGCCGCCCTCGTTGAGGTAGGCGCGCAGTTCGAGCTGGGTCGGATTGCCGGGGGCGCTCGCGCCCGTGTAGTGGACGACCGTGTCGAAGTGGCTCAGCACGCCGAGCGCGTCGGGCGCGCCCTGGGTGGCGACGTCCCAGACGATCGCCTTGCGGCCGTTGGCCTTCAGCGCGTCGACGTAGGTCTGCGCCTGTGTGGCGGCCGTGCCCTCCTCGGCGACGACGAGGGTGTCGGCCTTGGGCCGCTCGGCGACCGTGTAGGTGAAGTGCGCGCTGGAGACCGTCCTGCCGTGCTTGGTCGCGCCGGTCTCACCCGTGAACCACACCTCGACCTTGTCGCCCGGCCTGCCGTCCCGCACCTCGGCCCGGTACTCGTCGAAGCGGAGGTTGTCCTCGCCGCCGTAGGTCTCGCCGCCGTTCCAGGCCTTGAGTTTCCGGTCCTTGGTACGGCCGCCGTTGACGCGGTACTGGAGTTTCTTGTCGCGGACCGCCTTGCGTACGACGACGGAGACCTCCTGGTCGGCGCCGCGCGAGTACGAGGTGGTGAACGGCGCCGGGGTGAAGTCGGCGGCGCTCAGGCCGACCGAGGACGACGGCGTGTCGGGGTGCGCGGCGGTCTCGGCGACCGAGAGCGCGAAGGGGACGTTCTTGGCGAACTCGTCCTGGATCAGCTTCTCGTCGTCCGGGAAGTTGAAGACCGACTGGCAGTCGGAGGCGTTCCACTGGTCGTTCGGGTCGAGACCCGAGGCGGTCTGGCAGGTCGACATCTCGGGGGTGAACATCCCCATGCCGTTGACGTTCGCCGCGTGTCCGTCGGCCTCGCCGTTGGTCGTGTACAGCTCCGAGGAGACCTGCGGGTGGTAGCCCGGGACCGCGGAGTTGTCGGGGGTGCCGGCGAGCGCCTTGTAGACGACGTCGTCCGGTGTGTCGGTCGCGACCTGCCAGCCGACCCCGTAGAGGAGCAGCTGGGCGGCGGAGTGGTAGTTGATGCCGTACGTGAACCCGATCCGCTTCTCGAAGGCGTCGAGCGCCTTGGTCTCGGGCTCGGATCCGGGGCTCGCGCCGCGGTAGGTCTCGCTGGTGGGGTTGGGGGACGAACCCTCGTTGTCGTAACCCCACTTGTAGGCGAAGTTGCGGTTGAGGTCGACGCCGTCGCCGGTGGAGATCACGCCGTCGCCGTTGACGTCCCGCAGGTTCTTGCGCCAGAGCCGGTTGTCGGTGTTCTGGAAGGTGTAGTCGTAGCCGTCGGGGTTGGCCGACAGGACGAACCACAGTTCGCTGGAGTCGACGATCTTCTTGACGCGCTTGTCGGTCCCGTAGTTGTCCAGGTAGTAGTGCATCAGCCGCCGGGTCATCTCCGGGGTGATCCACTCACGCGCGTGCTGGTTGGACATGTACAGGACCGAGGGCTTGGAGCCGTCCGCGGACTTCTTCGCGTTCTTGGTCAGTTTGAGGGCGAGGATGTCCTGGCCGCCCACGGTCTTGCCGAGGGAGACGACCTTGGTGAGGCCAGGGTTCTCCTGGCCGGTGCGGAGGATCTCCTCCTTCAGGCCGCCGCTGCCGCTGTAGGGGCGGAACACTCCCTCGGCGGCCGCGTCGAGGCGGTTTTCCGCCCTGGCCGAAAGGGTGTGCTCGGTGAGCCCGACGCCCTGCTTGCCGAGCTTCTTCGCCTGCTTGTCGGTGAGGTAGACCTCGACCGTCGCGGTGCCCTTCGCGGGTACCTGCTCGCTGAGTTCCTGACCGTCCTGGCCTGTCGCCAGCAGCAGGGGTACCTGCTGCCGGGTGACGTCGGCGCGGAAGACCTTGACCTCGTCCGCGTCGGGTTTCGGCGTGTTGCCGGGCTGTGCCTGGGCGATGGGTGCGAGTGCCGCTCCGCCGAGCAGCAACGCGCCGACAGCGAGGATCGATCTCGCTCTTCGTCTCATGAACCCCCCTTGCCTGAGTCCGCCCCAGCAGCGAACCCTGCCAGGCTCATGACAGTTCATGATCCAGTCAAGAGCGCCTCATCGCCACGAAAACGCCGGTGGCGTCACCCAAATGGGCGACGCCACCGGCGTTCTGAAGGACAGTCAGCCGACCAGGTCGCCGGCGAGTTCGTCGCTGAGCCCCGCGTCCGTACCCGGGATACCGAGGTCCGAGGCACGCTTGTCGGCCATCGCCAGCAGCCGCCGGATCCGTCCGGCGACCGCGTCCTTGGTCAGCGGCGGGTCGGCGAGCGCGCCGAGCTCCTCCAGGGACGCCTGCTTGTGGTCCATGCGCAGCCGGCCGGCCGCCGCCAGGTGCTCGGGCACCTCGTCCGCGAGGATCTCCAGAGCGCGCTGGACACGGGCCCCCGCGGCGACGGCGGCGCGCGCCGAGCGGCGCAGGTTGGCGTCGTCGAAGTTCGCGAGCCGGTTCGCCGTGGCCCGCACCTCGCGGCGCATCCGGCGCTCCTCCCAGGCCAGCACCGACTCGTGCGCGCCCAGCCTGGTCAGCAGCGCACCGATCGCGTCGCCGTCCCGGACCACGACCCGGTCGACCCCGCGCACCTCGCGGGCCTTCGCGGCGATCGACAGCCGGCGGGCGGCGCCGACCAGCGCGAGCGCGGCCTCCGGGCCCGGGCAGGTCACCTCCAGGGAGGACGAACGGCCCGGCTCGGTGAGCGAGCCGTGCGCCAGGAACGCCCCGCGCCAGGCCGCCTCCGCATCGCAGGTCGCACCGGAGACCACCTGCGGGGGCAGACCCCGGATCGGACGGCCGCGGCCGTCGACGAGGCCCGTCTGCCGGGCCAGCTGGTCACCTCCGGCGACCACCCGCACGACATAGCGCGAGCCGCGGCGCAGACCGCCCGGGGCCATCACGATCAGCTCCGAGCTGTGGCCGAAGATCTCCAGAATGTCCCGCTTGAGCCGACGGGCCGCCATCGCGGTGTCCAGCTCCGCCTCGATCACGATGCGCCCGCTCACCAGGTGGAGGCCGCCGGCGAACCGCAGAATGGCGGAGACCTCCGCCTTTCTACAGCAGGTCCGGGTGACGGGGAGCCGGGAGATCTCATCCTTCACCGCTGCCGTCATCGCCATGGGCCGATCCTTCCATGCATCCGAAAAATACGGTCGTACGCGGCGGCCAACAGCTCCGGGTCATGCCTCGGGGTTCCGTCGGGCCGGGCCACCGGCGCCAGCTCGACCGCGGCCCCGAACCTTTTGGCGGCGTCGGTCAGCGAGTCGCGGTCGGGCACGGCGGCCACGTCGGCCAGCACCACGTCCAGGGCGAGTTTAGGGGCGTGTCGTCCCAAAACCTCCAAATGACGCTGCGGGGAGAAGCCGTCGGTTTCTCCGGGCTGCGGGGCGAGGTTCAGCGAGAGCACCCGGCGCGCCTTCGTCTCCACGAGGGCGTCCAGCAGATCGGGCACCAGCAGGTGCGGCATCACCGAGGAGAACCAGGAACCCGGCCCCAGCACCACCCAGTCGGCGTCCAGGACGGCTTCGACCGCCTCCGGGACGGCCGGCGGGTCGTTCGGCACCAGGTGCACGGACTGCACCTCGCCGGGCGTCAACGCCACGGTCGCCTGTCCCCGGACGGTGTCGACGTCGTCGGGCCGATCCGGATCGTGCCCCTTGACCAGCGCCTGGAGCTCCAGCGGCACCGCGGACATGGGCAGCACCCGGCCCTGCGCGCCCAGCAGCCTGCCGACCAGGTCAAGCGCCTGGACGTGGTCGCCGAGCTGCTCCCACAGGGCCACGATCAGCAGGTTGCCCACCGCGTGGCCGTTGATCTCGCCCTGCGACTGGAAACGGTGCTGGATGACCCGGGCCCAGGTCTGGCCCCAGTCGTCGTCACCGCACAGCGCGGCCAGCGCCTTGCGCAGGTCCCCGGGCGGCAGCACGCCCAGCTCCTCCCGCAGACGCCCGCTGGAACCACCGTCGTCGGCCACCGTGACGACGCCGGTGAGGTCACCGGTGATCCGGCGCAGCGCGGTGAGCGAGGCGGACAGTCCCATGCCGCCGCCGAGGGCGACGACCTTGGGCTGGGTGCCCCGGCGGCGCGGTTTGCCGCCGCGGGCCTCGACCGGACGGCTCACGCGCCCGTCGGGGGCGACCCTGCGCAGCCGGCCGAGCCGTGGAGAACGTCCTGTCATTCCCGTCCCATGTCCCGGTGTACGACCACCGTCTCCACGCCCTCGGCCGCCAGACGCGCGGCGAGCTTCTCCGACATGGCCACCGAGCGGTGCTTGCCGCCCGTGCAGCCGACCGCGATGGTCACATAGCGCTTGCCCTCCCGGCGGTAGCCCGCGGCCACCAGCTGGAGGAGCTCGGCGTACCGGTCGAGGAACTCCTTGGCGCCCGGCTGGTTCAGGACGTACGCCGAGACCTCCTCGTTGAGGCCGGTGTAGGGGCGCAGCTCCGGGACCCAGTGCGGGTTGGGCAGGAAGCGCATGTCCACGACCAGGTCGGCGTCGACCGGGAGGCCGTACTTGAAGCCGAAGGACATCACGGTGGCCCGCAGCTCGGGCTCCTCGTCGCCGGCGAACTGGGCGTCCATCTTGGCGCGCAGTTCGTGCACGTTGAGGCTGGAGGTGTCGATCACCAGGTCGGCGTCGCCGCGCAGCTCGCGCAGCAGCTCGCGCTCGGCGTCGATGCCGTCGACGATGCGGCCGTCGCCCTGGAGCGGGTGCGGGCGGCGCACGGACTCGAAGCGGCGCACGAGCGCGTCGTCGGAGGACTCCAGGAAGACGATCCGCCGGGTGACGCCCTTCGACTCGAGGTCGGCGAGGGACTCGCGGAGGTTGTCGAAGAAGCGCCGGCCCCGGACGTCGACGACGACCGCGATCCGCGCCACGTTGCCCTGGGAGCGGGCGCCCAGCTCCACCATGGTGGGGATCAGGGCGGGCGGGAGGTTGTCGACGACGAACCAGCCGAGGTCCTCCAGACACTTGGCCGCCGTGGAACGACCGGCCCCGGACATGCCGGAGATGATCACCAGCTCGGGGATGGCCGCCTCGGGGATCCCGGGCGGCGTGACGTCCGTACTCACCTGTGCTCCGTCTTCCTGACGTACTTCTTGCTGAGGGGTGTCGGGGGCCGCGGGACGCGCGGTGGAATCCCCGCCGGGTGTCCCGGGGCCCTGCCGGGGCGCGGCCGCGGGCACCGGGGTGGGCGCCTGTTCCTGCTCTGCCGTGGGGTGTGCTTCGTGCTCTGTCATGTCTCCTGCCCCCGTTGTTCTTCCGGGGCGCCCGTCGTCACGGGATCTCCGGGGAATCCCGCCGTCGTATCGGGTTCCTCATCATCAATGATCTCTCCCGTGGCCGTGTTCACGGCGGGGGCGGGCGCTGCCGCCCGGGCGAGGGCCACGGCGATGGTCTCGGCCGTCTTGCGGCCTATCCCCGGGACCTCGCAGATCTGCTCGACGGTCGCGGCGCGCAGCCTCTTCACCGAGCCGAAGTGCTTGATCAGTGCCTGCTTGCGCGCCTCGCCGAGACCGGGCACCTCGTCCAGCGGGCCGGCGCGGAAACGCTTGGCCCGCTTGGTGCGCTGGTAGGTGATCGCGAAGCGGTGGGCCTCGTCGCGGACGCGCTGGAGCAGATAGAGCCCCTCGCTGCTGCGGGGCAGGACGACCGGGTCGTCGTCGTCCGGCAGCCAGACCTCCTCCAGGCGCTTGGCGAGCCCGCAGACGGCGATGTCGTCGATGCCGAGTTCGTCCAGCGCCCGCTTGGCCGCCGCGACCTGCGGCTGTCCGCCGTCGACGACGACCAGCTGGGGCGGGTAGGCGAAGCGCCTGGGGCGGCCGTCGTCGTCCTTGAGGCTGCTGGTGAGGGGCGCTTCGGAGGCGTCGGCGAGGGCGGTCCCGGTGGCGTCGGAGAGGGCGTCCTCGCCGTCGGTCCACTCCCCCGTCCGCTCCTTCTCGGAGATGTAGCGCCTGAAACGGCGGGTGATCACCTCGTGCATGGAGCGGACGTCGTCCTGGCCCTCGAAGCCCTTGATCTGGAAACGCCGGTACTCGCTCTTGCGCTGGAGTCCGTCCTCGAAGACGACCATGGAGGCCACCACGTCGTCGCCCTGGAGATGCGAGATGTCGTAGCACTCGATGCGCAGCGGCGCGCTGTCCAGCTCGAGGGCGTCGGCGATCTCCTCCAGGGCACGCGAACGCGTGGTCAGGTCGGAGGCGCGCCTGGTCTTGTGCAGGACGAGCGCCTGCTGAGCGTTGCGTGCGACGGTCTCCATCAGGGCCTTCTTGTCGCCGCGCTGCGGGATGCGCAGGGACACGCCGGACCCGCGGCGCTCGGCGAGCCACTCCTGGACGGGTTCGGCGGGCTCGGGAAGGGCCGGGACCAGGACCTCCTTGGGGACGGAGTCGCCCCGCTCCTCGCCGTACAGCTGCTGGAGGGCGTGCTCGACGAGGGCGCCGGTCGTGACGTCCTCGACCTTGTCGGTCACCCAGCCGCGCTGACCGCGTACGCGTCCGCCACGGACGTGGAAGATCTGGACGGCCGCCTCCAGCTCGTCCTCGGCGACCGCGATCAGGTCGGCGTCGGTCGCGTCCGCGAGCACGACCGCGTTCTTCTCCATGGCCTTCTTCAGGGCCTCGATGTCGTCGCGCAGGCGGGCGGCCCGCTCGTACTCCATCTCCTCGGCCGCCTCCATCATCTGCTTCTCCAGACGGCGGAGGTAGGTGCCGGTCCGGCCGGCCATGAAGTCGCAGAAGTCCTCGGCCAGGTCGCGGTGCTCCTCGGCGGAGATCCGGCCCACGCACGGCGCGGAGCACTTGCCGATGTAGCCGAGCAGACAGGGCCGGCCGGTGCGGGCGGCGTTCTTGAAGACACCGGCGGAGCAGGTGCGCACGGGGAAGACACGCAGGAGCAGGTCGACCGTGTCCCGGATCGCCCACGCGTGCGCGTACGGCCCGAAATACCTGACGCCCTTCTTCTTGTGACCGCGCATCACCTGGACGCGCGGGAACTCCTCGTTCATCGTGACCGCGAGGTAGGGGTAACTCTTGTCGTCGCGGTACTTCACGTTGAACCGGGGGTCGTACTCCTTGATCCAGGAGTACTCCAGCTGGAGCGCCTCGACCTCGGTGGACACCACCGTCCACTCCACCGACGCGGCAGTGGTGACCATCGTGCGGGTGCGCGGGTGGAGGCCGGCCAGGTCCTGGAAGTAGCTCGCCAGGCGCTGGCGCAGGCTTTTCGCCTTTCCGACGTAGATCACCCGGCGGTGCTCGTCGCGGAATCGGTACACCCCGGGAGAGTCCGGGATCTGTCCCGGCTTAGGGCGGTAGCTGGAGGGGTCGGCCATGTCTCACACCCTACTGGCGCGCGGTGACACTCCGGCGGGCTCCGGACGACGGCCGGGTGACCACCGGTGCCGTGGACGAGCGGTCACCGGGGGCGGGACCCGAAGGCACCGACTCGGCCACACGCACGTGCCACTCGGGCATCAGGTGTTGTCGGGACCAGGTCAACACGCTTCAATGCGGGGGAACTCGGGCGGCTGAGGGCCGCCCTACGGATGTGAAGGAGCTCCGGCGCCGCCGGCCGGGCCCCGACCACCCACGCGTACGGTCCGACCAGCCGTCGTGAGCATTCACAGAGAGGCCCCTGCATGCCGCACGCCACACAGCACGCGGACGCCGTCGTCGACGCCGCCTCCGCGGAACTGGACACGGCCCTGCGGGGCGGTCCTTTCCACGTGGCGCTGCGGGCCGCGATCGCCGCCCGCGGCCTGCCCCTGCAACGCGTCCAGCACCATCTGTCGCGGTACGGGGTGAAGGTGGGCGTGACGAGTCTGAGTTACTGGCAGCAGGGCGCCCGCCGTCCGCAGCGCCCCGAGTCGCTGCGCGCCGTACGCGCCCTGGAGGAGATCCTCCACCTGCCGGACGAGTCCCTGATCCGGCTGCTCGCCGAGCCCGACGGCGGCGAGGGCAGCGCGGTGACCGGGCAGTCCGCGGGCCGCTCCTACCGCTCCCTGCTGGAGGCCTCCGGCATCCTCGAACAGCTGCTCGGCGAACTGGAGTGCCCCATCGACGGCGGGCTGCACACCCTGGGGCACCACGAGCGGGTTCGTATCGGATCGCGGCGGGAACTCCTGGGCCGCGAGTCGCAGCACATCGTGCGCGCCCACCGCGACGGCGTGGACCGCTTCGTGGCCGTCCACCACGGCGACCCCGGCTGCGCGCCGGAACGGATGACGGTGCACGCCCTGGAGAACTGCCGGGCCGGACGGGTCCGGCGCCACCACGCCACCGGTGTGCTGGTGGCCGAACTCCTCTTCGACACCCGTCTGCGGGCCGGCGACACCTTTCTCTTCCGCTACGGCGTCGAGGACGGCACCGCGGGCGTGTCCCGCGAGTACGTCCGCGGTTTCGGCGCCGCGGGCGGCCAGTACGCCCTTCAGGTCCGCTTCGACGAGAACGCCGTGCCGGTGCGCTGCCACCGGTTCACCCAGCACTCGGCGGCGGCCCCGCGCGGCGGCCGCCAGGAGCTGCCGCTCAGCGGCCGCCACCGCTCCGTCCATCTCGTCGAGCCACGGGTGCGGTCGGGCATGGTCGGCATCGGGTGGGACTGGGACTGAACGGCGGTCGGGGTGGTCGGCCGGTCGGGACGGCCGGGACGGCCGGGACGGCCCGTCGGTCGGGACGGCCGGGACGGCCCGCCGGTCGGTCGGGTACTCCTCGAACGCCGTGGCGCCCGCCCGGGGTGGCGGGCTCCGCTGTTCCCCGCACGTCGTGCGGCTGCCCCGCGGACAATGGCCCGAGCAGTCCCCGACAGCCACAGAGAGGAACGACCCCCGTGATCGTCGTCGCCGGTGAGGCCCTGATCGACCTGGTACCGCAGGGCGCGGGCGCCCTCGCGGCACTTCAGCCGGCACCGGGCGGCGGCCCCTACAACACGGCCGTCGCCCTCGGCCGCCTTGGCTCTCCCACGGCCTTCTGCTCCCGCACCTCACGGGACGCCTTCGGTGAGGCGCTGCTCGCCGGGCTGCGGGGCTCGGGCGTGGACGTGTCCGCGGTGCAGCGCGGTCCTGAGCCGACCACCCTCGCGGTGGCCACCCTCGACGCGGCCGGCTCGGCCGCCTACTCCTTCTACGTCGACGGCACCGCCGACCGGCTGTTCACGGCCCCGGCCACCCTGCCCACGGGCACGCGCGCGGTGTCCTTCGGCACCTGCTCGCTCGTCCTGGAACCGGGGGCGAGCGCGTACGAGGAGCTGATGCGGGCCGCCGCCGCGCGAGGGCTGTTCACGGCGCTCGACCCGAACATCCGGGCCGGGCTGATCCCCGACGCGGACGCCTACCGGGCCCGTTTCAGGAGCTGGCTGCCCTCGGTGTCCCTGCTCAAGCTGTCCGAGGAGGACGCCTCGTGGCTGGGCGGCACGCCGAGCGAGTGGCTGTCCGCCGGTCCGTCGGCCGTCGTGATCACCCAGGGCGGCGACGGGCTGACCGCCTTCACCCGGGACGGATCCGTGTACGCGGTGCCGGGCGAACCGGTGGACGTGGTGGACACCATCGGTGCCGGGGACACGGTGAACGCGGCTCTGCTGCACGGCCTGCGGGTCCAGGGCGCCCTGTCCCCGGCGGGACTCGCGGATCTGGGCGCCGAGGACTGGGAGCGGCTGCTGCGGTTCGCCGCCCGCGCGGCGGCGGTCACCTGCTCACGGGCCGGCGCGGAACCCCCGTACGCCGCCGAACTGGGCGGGTTCCCGATCCTGTCTCCGTCGATTCCCGACTAGGACGCGTGCGACGACGGATTGCGCCCCGCGGGAAGTTTCCCGCGGGGCGCCGCACCACTCCGCGCGGATCACCCGGCCGGGTGGCCGGTGTCCGCTTCGGGCCTCGTGACCCGTGGGCTCTCCAGGTCCTGGGAGCCGTGTCTCCTATGCCTTGCGGGCCCGCGTGGTCTTCTTCGCAGGCGTCGCCTTCGACGCTCCTGCGGCCTTCCCGTCCGCGGCCGTGGTGTCGGCGGCGGCCTTCCTGGTGGCGGCCGGCTTGGCGGCGGTGGCCTTGGCGGTCGTGGTCTTGCGTGCCGTGGTCTTCGCCGCGACCGTCTTCTTCGCGGCCGCCCTGCGCGGGGCCTTCACCGGAGCCGCGTCGCTGATCCGGTCGGCGCCGAGCACCTCCCGCAGGAACTTGCCGGTGTGGCTGGTCGACACCCCGGCCACCTCCTCCGGCGTGCCCTCGGCGATGACGAGGCCACCGCCCGCGCCGCCCTCGGGGCCCATGTCGACGACCCAGTCGGCCGTCTTGATCACGTCGAGGTTGTGCTCGATGACGATGACCGTGTTGCCCTTGTCCACCAGGCCGCCGAGCACCTTCAGGAGCTTGCTGATGTCCTCGAAGTGCAGGCCCGTGGTCGGCTCGTCCAGGACGTAGACCGTGCGGCCGGTGGAGCGCTTCTGGAGCTCGCTGGCGAGCTTCACCCGCTGGGCCTCGCCGCCCGACAGGGTGGTCGCGGCCTGACCGAGCCGGACGTAGCCGAGGCCGACGTCCTTCAGGGTGTTGAGGTGGCGGGCGATCGCGGGGACGGCCTCGAAGAACTGCGTGGCCTCCTCGATCGGCATGTTCAGGACGTCGGCGATGGACTTGCCCTTGTAGTGGACCTCCAGGGTCTCCCGGTTGTACCGGGCGCCGTGGCAGACCTCGCACGGGACGTAGACGTCCGGGAGGAAGTTCATCTCGATCTTGATCGTGCCGTCGCCCGCGCAGTTCTCGCAGCGGCCGCCCTTGACGTTGAAGGAGAAGCGACCGGGCAGATAGCCGCGGACCTTCGCCTCGGTGGTCTCCGCGAACAGCTTGCGCACGTGGTCGAAGACACCGGTGTACGTGGCCGGGTTCGATCGCGGGGTGCGGCCGATGGGCGACTGGTCGACGTGCACGACCTTGTCGACGAGGTCGTCGCCGTCCACGCGCGTGTGACGCCCCGGCACGCTCCTCGCGCCGTTCAGCTCACGGGCCAGGTGCGTGTACAGGATGTCGTTGACCAGCGTCGACTTGCCGGAGCCGGACACACCGGTGACCGCGGTGAACACGCCCAGCGGGAAGGAGACGTCGATGTCCTGGAGGTTGTTCTCGCGGGCCCCGTGGACGGTGAGCCGTCGGGACGGGTCCTGCGGGCGCCGGATGTCCGGCACCGGGATCGCCTTCTTGCCGGACAGGTACTGCCCGGTCTGCGACTCGTCGTTGGCGAGGAGTTCCTTCAGACCGCCGCTGTGCACGACCTTGCCGCCGTGCTCCCCGGCGCCGGGACCGATGTCGACGATCCAGTCGGCGACCTTGATGGTGTCCTCGTCGTGCTCGACGACGATCAGCGTGTTGCCCATGTCCCGCAGCCGGACCAGGGTCTCGATCAGCCGGTGGTTGTCGCGCTGGTGCAGACCGATGGACGGCTCGTCGAGGACGTACAGGACACCGACGAGGCCGGAGCCGATCTGGGTGGCCAAGCGGATGCGCTGGGCCTCGCCGCCGGAGAGCGTGCCGGCCGCGCGGTTGAGCGAGAGGTAGTCCAGACCGACGTCGACGAGGAACCGCAGCCGCTCGTTGACCTCCTTCAGGACCCGCTCGGCGATCTTCTTGTCGCGGGCGTTGAGCCGCAGTTCGCCCAGGAAGTCCGCGCAGTCGCTGATGGACATCCCGGAGACCTCGGCGATGGACTTCTCCATGACCGTGACCGCGAGGACGAGCGGCTTCAGGCGCGTGCCGTTGCAGGTGGGGCAGGGCACCTCGCGCATGTAGCCCTCGAAGCGCTCACGGCTGGCGTCGCTCTCGGCCTCGCCGTGCCGGCGCTTCACGAACGGCAGGGCACCCTCGAAGGGGGTCGTGTAGACGCGCTCGCGCCCGTACCGGTTGCGGTAGCGGACCTCGATCTGCGTCTTGTGGCCGTGCAGCAGGGCCTTCCTGGCGCGCAGCGGCAGCCCCGCGAAGGGGATGTCCGTGCGGAAGCCGAGCGCGTCGGCGAGCGCACCGATGAGGCGGCCGAAGTAGTCCTTGGTGTGGCCGTGCGACCAGGGGTGGATGGCGCCCTCGTCGAGGGACTTGTCCTCGTCCGGGACGATCAGCTCGGGGTCGACCTCCATACGCGTGCCGATGCCGGAGCACTCGGGGCAGGCGCCGAAGGGCGAGTTGAACGAGAAGGAGCGGGGCTCCAGCTCCTCGAAGGACAGGTCGTCGTACGGGCAGTACAGGTGCTCCGAGTACATGCGCTCGCGCTCGGGGTCGTCCTCGGGCAGGTCGACGAAGTCGAGCACGACCATGCCGCCGGCGAGGCCGAGGGCGGTCTCCACCGAGTCGGTGAGCCGGCGCTTGGCGGACTCCTTCACCGTGAGGCGGTCGATGACCACCTCGATGGTGTGCTTCTCCTGCTTCTTCAGGGTGGGCGGGTTGGACAGCTGGATCGTCTCGCCGTCGACCCGCGCGCGGGAGTAGCCCTTGGTCTGGAGGTCGGCGAACAGGTCGACGAACTCGCCCTTGCGCTCACGCACCAGCGGCGACAGCACCTGGAAGCGGCTGCCCTCGGGCAGCTCCAGGACCTTGTCGACGATGGCCTGCGGCGACTGGCGGGTGATGGGTCGGCCGCACTCGGGGCAGTGCGGCTTGCCGATACGCGCGAAGAGCAGGCGCAGGTAGTCGTAGACCTCGGTGATCGTGCCGACCGTGGAGCGCGGGTTGCGCGAGGTCGACTTCTGGTCGATGGAGACGGCCGGGGAGAGGCCCTCGATGAAGTCGACGTCCGGCTTGTCCATCTGGCCGAGGAACTGGCGGGCGTACGAGGAGAGGGACTCGACGTAGCGCCGCTGGCCCTCGGCGAAGATGGTGTCGAAGGCCAGCGAGGACTTGCCCGACCCCGACAGGCCCGTGAAGACGATGAGCGAGTCGCGAGGCAGGTCGAGCGAGACATTCTTGAGGTTGTGCTCGCGCGCGCCACGGACGATGAGACGGTCGGCCACGCCGGTCCGCACCTTTCTTGAGAGAAGTGACAGGGGCGGGGCCCCCGTCTTTCTCAGACTAGGGGGAGCCACTGACAACGCCGGTCGGGATTCACCGGATGACAACAATCCCCGGCCTTCCAGCATGCCCGACGCCACCATCGACCATATAGCACGCGCATTCGATTTGCGGGCTCGGTCGGCCACCTTCACCCGAAGGGGTGGCGGAGCTAGGGTCAGCACCATGATTGATCACGCTCGTGACCTGGAGTCTGTACGTGACGCGACCGAGCGGCTCCTCACCGCAGTCGCCAAGCTGGACAACGCGTCCGCGGCCGCGCCGTCACGTCTGCCCGGCTGGAGCCGCGCACATGTCCTCGCTCACCTCGCCCGCAACGCGGACGCCCTGGTGAACGTCCTCGAGGGCCGGCCCATGTACGCCGACGCGCACACCCGTGACGCCGACATCGAACGGGACGCCCGCCGCCCGCTGGACGTCCAGCTCACGGACGTACGGGAGAGCGCGGCCCGCTTCCAGGCGACAGGCGCCGCGCCCGCCGACTGGTCCCGCACGGTCGAGCTGCGCAACGGCGTCGTCGACTCGGCGGCCCGCGTGCCCTTCCGCAGATGGGTGGAGGTGGAGCTGCACGCGGTGGACCTCGGCATCGGCTACGAGCTGGAGGACCTCCCGCAGGAGTTCACCGCACGGGAGACCGAGTTCCTCGCGGAGCGGTTCACCGGGCACCCCGACGTGCCGCCGACCCGGCTGACGGACGGCACACGCGTGTGGCGGACGGGCCGCGAGGCCGACGGATGCGAGGTGAGCGTCACCGGCCCGCCGGCGGACCTGCTGGGCTGGCTCGCGGGGCGCCGCGACGGCTCGGCCCTGACGGCCGACGGCGGACCGCTGCCCGCCCTTCCGCCGCTATAGGCTGCCGCCATGACGTACAGCGGAGAGGTGACGGTCGGCGGCCCGGCGGACGTGCACGAGCTCAAGGACCTGATGATCACCAAGATCGCGGTCGGCCCGATGAACAACAACGCCTATCTGCTGCGCTGCCGGGCCACGGACGAGCAGTTGCTGATCGACGCGGCGAACGACGCGCGGGCCCTGCTCGGCACGATCGGCGACGACGGCATCGCGTCCGTCGTCACCACCCATCAGCACGGCGACCACTGGCAGGCGCTGGCCGAGGTCGTGGCGGCCACAGGCGCGCGTACCCACGCCGGCCGGGAGGACGCCGAGGGCATCCCCGTGCCGACCGACGTCCTGGTCGACGACGGCGACGTCATCCGGGTGGGCCACGTGGAGCTCACGGCGCGCCACCTGGTCGGTCACACGCCCGGTTCGATCGCCCTGGTCTACGACGACCCGCACGGCCACCCCCACGTGTTCACCGGCGACTGCCTCTTCCCGGGCGGAGTGGGTAACACCCGCAAGGACCCGGCGGCGTTCGCCGACCTCATCCACGACGTCGAGACGAAGATCTTCGATGTGCTGCCGGACGAGACCTGGGTCTATCCGGGCCACGGCAACGACACCACGCTGGGCGCGGAGCGGCCGCACCTTCCGGAGTGGCACGCGCGCGGGTGGTGAACCGGCCGTAGGTTTCCCCTGAGGTTCCGCTCCCGGGGCGCGCGCCACCGAACGCGCGCCCCGTGTGAATCGCGTGCACGCGTCGACCCGGCGCACGCGCTTTCCGCACGTGTGGTTGCGCGGTCAACTGGTCAGCAGTTCCGCGCGGGATGACGGCTCCGGCGCGGATCGGGCCGCCGGTCCACGATCCCCGCCCTCGACCGGCGGCCCAGGGGAGGCGTCGAGCCTGTTCACGAGAACGCAACACCCGTTCCCACCATGCGGACAATCGCTGGGGTGACCTCGACAAACAGGGGTTTCGCTGCCACTCTCCCGCCATGCACATCGCCCCCCGTGTTCTGCGCCGCGCCGTGGCCGGCGCCACCGTAGCCCTCCTCGCGACCGCCGTCGGCTGCGCCCCGCAGCCGGAGGAGAAGGCGGCTTCCGCGCCTTCCGGTTCGAGCGCGGACACCTGCGCCAAGGGCAAGCTGGCCACCGAGACCTCCGGCAAGCTGACGATCGCGACCGACGAGCCCGCGTACGAGCCGTGGTTCGAGGACGACAAGCCGTCCAACGGGAAGGGGTTCGAGTCCGCGGTGGCGTACGCCGTGGCGCAGCAGCTCGGTTACGACAGGAGCGCCGTCGTCTGGCAGAGCGTGCCGTTCAACAAGGCCTTCGCGCCGGGCGAGAAGACCTTCGACTTCGACATCAACCAGGTGTCGATCAGTGACGAGCGCAAGAAGGCCGTGGACTTCTCGTCCGGCTACTACGACGTGCGCCAGGCCGTCATCGCGCTGAAGGGCACCAAGGCCGCCAAGGCGACGAGCATCGCGGACCTCAAGGGCCTCAAACTGGGCGCCCAGGTCGGCACGACCAGCCTGAACTACATCAACGACGTGGTGAAGCCGACCGGGGAAGCGGCTGTCTACGCCAAGAACGACCAGGCCAAGTCCGCGCTGAAGAACGGCCAGGTCGACGCCGTCGTCACCGACCTGCCGACCGCCTTCTACATCACGGCCGCCGAGGTCACGGACGCCGAGATCGTCGGCCAGTTCGAGAACCGGGGCGGCACGCCGGAGCAGTTCGGGCTCGTGCTCGACAAGGGCAGCGCGCTCACCTCCTGCGTGACCGCGGCCGTGGACGCGCTGCGCGGGAACGGCGCCCTGGCGAAGATCGAGCAGCAGTGGCTCTCCGACGCCGTCGACGCCCCGGTGCTCAAGTGACGGTCACGAAGGACGAGTCCGGCCGGGAAGGTGCGGACGGTGAGGGCGACATCCCCGGGGGCGACCGGGACGCCCCCGGTGACGGCTACGTCCCCTCGCCGAGGCGGCTGGAGCGCGAGCGCCACAAACGCGCGCGTGCCCGCCGCGCCACGGCGATCGCCGCACTGTCGACCCTGGTCACGGCCGCCGTCCTCTACCTGGTCGTCGTCAGCGCGCCGGGCTGGTCGCGCACCAAGGAGACCTTCTTCGACGGGCAGTACGCGCGCGAGGCGCTCCCCAAGGTCCTCGAAGGGCTCTGGCTGAACGTCAGGCTGCTGCTGGTCTGCGGCGCCGCCGTGCTCGTCCTCGGCATGCTCATCGCCGTGGCCCGCACGCTGCGCGGGCCCGTGTTCTTCCCGCTGCGCGTGCTGGCGGCGGCGTACACGGACTTCTTCCGCGGTCTCCCGCTGATCATCAACCTGATGATCGTGGTGCTCGGCGTCCCGGCGCTGCGGCTCCAGGGCGTCACCGTCGATCCGGTGCTGCTGGGCGGTACGGCGCTGACGCTGACGTACTCGGCGTACGTCGCCGAGGTGTTCCGCGCCGGCATCGAGTCCGTGCACCCCTCCCAGCGCGCCGCGGCCCGCTCGCTGGGTCTGACCAACCGGCAGGCGCTGCGCTTCGTGGTGCTCCCCCAGGCCGTGCGCCGCCAGGTGCCGCCGCTGCTGAACGACCTGGTGTCCCTGCAGAAGGACACCGGTCTCGTCTCCATCGGCGGCGCGATCGACGCCGTGCGCGCCGCGGACATCATCGTGGGGCGCAGCCTGAACTACACGCCGTACATCGTCGCGGGACTGGTCTTCGTGGCCCTGACCATCCCGATGACCCGCCTCACCGACTGGGTGACGGCCCGGATGGACCGTCAGCGGGCCCAGGGAGGAACGACATGAGCGACTCCGGAGTGCAGGGGGCCGCGGCACTGCCCGCTCCGGTGCTGCGGATGGAGTCCGTCCGCAAGACCTTCGGCGGCTCCGTCGTCCTGCGGGACGTCGACCTGGAGGTCGCCCCGCACACGGTGACGGCCCTGATCGGCGCCTCCGGTTCCGGCAAGTCCACGCTGCTGCGCTGCGCCAACCTGCTCGAGGACATCGACGACGGCGCGATCTGGCTGGACGGTGAGGAAATCACCGACCCGCGCGCCGACCAGGACGCGGTACGGCGCCGTATCGGCGTGGTCTTCCAGGCGTACAACCTGTTCCCGCACATGACGGTGCTGGAGAACATCACGCTCGCCCCGCGCCGCGTGCACGGCGTCGCCCGCGCACAGGCCGAGGAAGACGCCAGGGCGCTCCTGGAGCGGCTCGGGCTGGCCGGCAAGGCGGGCGAGTACCCCGACCGGCTCAGCGGCGGTCAGCAGCAGCGTGTGGCGATCGTCCGTGCCCTGGCCGTGCGTCCCCGGCTGCTGCTGCTCGACGAGATCACCGCGGCCCTCGACCCGGAGCTGGTGGGCGAGGTCCTGAACGTGGTCCGCGATCTGAAGGCCGACGGCATGACCATGGTGCTCGCCACCCATGAGATGGGGTTCGCGCGCGAGGTCGCCGACCAGGTCTGTTTTCTGGACGGAGGCGTCGTGCTGGAGCGGGGCACAGCCGGGCGGATCTTCGGCGACCCGCAGCAGGAACGCACGCGGCGCTTCCTGCGGCGCATCGTGGACGCGGGTCGCCTCTGAGGGCACGCGGTAAGGGGTGCGCGCCTTGAGAACGATGCTTACGCGTCGGCCTTGCCCGCGCCCGCCAGCGCCGCGACGCGCTCCACGCCGAACACGTATCCCTGCACCCCGCAGCCCGCGATGACCCCGTCGGCGCGCAGCGAGACGTACGAGTGGTGCCGGAAGGACTCCCGCTGGTGGATGTTGGAGATGTGGACCTCCAGGACCGCCAGACCGTCACAGGTGTTGAGGGCGTCCAGGATCGCCACCGATGTGTGCGAGTAGGCCCCCGGGTTGATCACGATGCCGCAGTGGTTCAGCCGCGCCTCGTGGATCCAGTCGACCAGCTGCCCTTCGTGGTTGGACTGCCGGAAGTCCACGGTGCCGCCGTGCGCAGCAGCCGCCTTGACGCAGAGCGTCTCGACGTCGGCGAGCGTGTCCGAACCGTAGATCTCCGGCTGGCGCTGCCCCAGCAGGTTCAGGTTGGGGCCGTTGAGGATCATGATCGGGGCGTTGGCCAGGCTGCGGGGCACGGTTCCTCCGGTCCGTCGTGAGCGGTCCGTCGGGAACCGCCGCGTCGCACCGGTCTATCACGGTGAAACCGCGGGGAAGCGGGCCGTACCCTCTCGGCATGTTCGCTCCCTCCTATCCTCCCAAGCCTTCGCCCGGCGACCGCATAGCCGTCGTCTCGCCCTCCTCGGGCCTGCCGGGACTCTTCCCCCGGCCGTACGAACTGGGCCTGGCGCGGCTGCGCGAGGTGTTCGGCCTCGAGCCCGTCGAGTACCCGACGACCCGCAGGATGGGGGCGACGCCGCAGGAACGCGCCGACGACCTCCACGCCGCGTTCGCCGACCCGGAGGTGAAGGCGGTCGTCGCGTCGATCGGGGGCGATGACCAGATCACCGTCCTGCCCCTGCTCGACCGGGAGTTGCTGCGCGCCCACCCGAAGCCGTTCTTCGGGTGGAGCGACAACACCAACCTGTTGGCGTACCTGCACAACACCGGCATCGTCGGCTACCACGGCGCGAGCGTCATGTGCGAGCTCGGGCGTCCGGGAGCCATGCACCCGTGGACCGCCGACTCGCAGCGCGCCGCGTTGTTCACCTCGGGCCCCTATGAGCTGCGGCCCGCCGAGCGCTGGAACGACGTCGACAGGGACTGGGCCGACCCTGCGACCTTCGAGGCGGAGCCGGCCGACCGGCCCGGCGCCGGCTGGGGCTGGGTCAACGCCGACCGTGTGGTGGAGGGCCGCAGTTGGGGCGGCAACCTGGAGACCCTCTCCATGCTGCTGATGGCCGACCGTGAGATCTCACGCGACCTGTCGGTGTACGACGGCGGGGTGCTGATCCTGGAGACCTCGGAGGAGTTGCCGAGCGCCGCGGAGGTCTCCCGTGTCCTGCGCAGCATGGGTGAGCGCGGACTGCTGCGGCACTTCCCCGCGCTGCTGATGGGCCGCGCCAAGAGCTGGTCCTTCGAGCACCCCAACAGCGCGGAGGAGGCCGCTCGTTACGCCGCCGGACAGCGCGCGGCTGTGGAGCTCGCGCTGCGGGCGTACGCGCCCGACACCCTGGCCGTCTTCGACGTGGACTTCGGCCACACCGACCCGCAGTTCGTCATCCCCTACGACGGCACGGTCCGCGTCGACGGTCCCGCACGGCGCATCATCGTGACCTACTGAGCCCCCTCGCGGCGGGCCGCACCCCCGTGCGCCCCCGTAACCCGCGATCACTGTGGGTAGTTGAGGCGGCATGCACGACGTACGCACCGTGACGGCGCCCTCCATGCCACGGCTCGCGGCCGCCTCGCTCGCCGGGACGGCCATCGAGTTCTACGACTTCTTCGCCTACGGGACCGCGGCCGCGCTGATCCTGGGGCCGCTCTTCTTCCCGACGTTCTCGCCGGCGGCCGGGACGCTGGCCGCGTTCGCGACGTTCGGCGTGGGGTTCGTGGCGCGGCCGCTGGGAGCGGTGCTGTTCGGGCACATCGGGGACCGGCGCGGGCGGCGGCCGGTCCTCGTCGTCTCGCTGCTGCTGACCGGTGCCTCGACGGTCGCGGTGGGCTGTGTGCCGACGTACGACACGATCGGGGTGGCCGCTCCCCTGCTGCTGCTCGTCCTGCGTTTCCTCCAGGGGCTGGGCCTCGGCGGGGAGTGGGGCGGTGCGGTGCTGCTGACCGCGGAACACGCGCCCGCCGAGCGGCGTGGGCTGTGGTCGAGCTTTCCGCAGGTCGGCCCCGCGGTGGGCTTCGTGCTCGCCAACGGGGTGGTGCTGGTCCTCTCGGTGACGCTGGCGGAGGCGCAGTTCACGCAGTGGGGGTGGCGGGTGCCCTTCTGGGCGGCCGGGGCGCTGGCCGTGCTCGGACTGTGGCTCCGGTCGTCGCTGCCCGAGAGCCCCCGGTTCCTGGAGATCGACGACCACGCGCGTATGCCGCTCGCCGAGGTCGTGCGCGACCACTGGCGGCTCGTCCTGCTGACCGCCGGCGCGCTCGCCGTCGGGTACGCGATCTTCTACACGGTGACGACCTGGTCCCTGGCGTACGCGACGGAACGGCTGGGGGTCAGCCGCACGGTCATGCTGGTCTGCATCATGGCCGCCGTGGTGGTGAAGGGTGCGCTGACGCCCGTGATGGCGATGCTCGGCGACCGCTTCGGCCGCCGGCCGTTGTGCCTCGTGGGCTGCGCGGCGGCGGCGCTGTGGATGTTCCCGCTGGTCGCGCTGCTCTCGACCGGCCAGCCGCTGCCGATGTTCCTCGGCTTCCTGGGGGCGCTGCTCGCCTTCGTCACGATGTTCGCGGTGATCTCGGCGTATCTGCCGGAGCTCTACGCGCCGCGCGTGCGCTGCACCGGTGCGGCGGTCGGCTACAACCTGGGCGGTGTCCTCGGGGGCGCGCTCACGCCGATCGTGGCGACCGCCCTCGCCGAGCACTCGGGGCGTGTCCCGTGGGGTGTGGGCGCCTATCTGACGGGGATCGCGCTGCTCAGCCTGGGCTGCTTCGCGCTGTTGCCGGAGACCCGGCCGGTGCGGGTGGCCGCCGTGCGACCGGCTACGGATTGATCGCCAACTCCAGGTAGGCCGCGAACAGCACGAGATGGACGCCGCCCTGCAACGGCGTGGCCCGTCCCGGTACCACCGTCAGCGAGCTGACGACGACGGTCAGCGCGAGCAGCACCATATGGGTGGGGCCGAGGCCGAGGACGAGCGGCCCTGAGAGCCAGACGGAGGCCAGGGCGACCGCCGGGACCGTGAGACCGATGCTGGCCATCGCGGAGCCTAGGGCGAGGTTGAGGCTGGTCTGCACCCGGTCGCGGCGGGCGGAGCGCAGCGCAGCGATCGTCTCGGGGAGCAGCACGAGCAGCGCGATGATCACACCGACGACCGCTTGGGGCAGTCCGGCGGCGTCCACTCCGGACTCGATCGTGGGCGAGACGCCCTTGGCGAGGCCCACCACGCCGATCAACGCCAGGCCGAGCAGCCCGAGGCTGGTCCAGGCGGTCCGGGATGTGGGGGCGCCGGCGTGGTCGTCGGCGGTGATCACGTCTCCCTGCCGGGTGATCGGCAGGAAGTAGTCGCGGTGCCGGATGGTCTGGGTCGCCACGAACAGGCCGTACAGGACCAGTGAGGACAGTGCGGCGAAGGTGAGCTGGACGGTGGAGAACTCCGGGCCCGGTTTGCTGGTGGTGAAGGTCGGCAGGACCAGGCTGAGCGTGGCCAGGGTCGCGACGGTCGCCAGCGCCGCGCCGGTGCCCTCCGGGTTGAAGATCGCCGTGCCGTGGCGCAGCGAGGCGACCAGGAGGCACAGGCCGACGATGCCGTTGCAGGTGATCATCACGGCCGCGAAGACCGTGTCCCTGGCCAGGGTCGAGCTCTTGTCGCCGCCGTCCGCCATCAGGGTGACGATCAGGGCGACCTCGATGATGGTCACGGCGACCGCGAGGACGAGGGATCCGAAGGGTTCACCGACCCGGTGGGCGACGACCTCCGCGTGGTGCACGGCGGTGAGGACCGCTCCGGCGAGGACCAGGGTGACCACCGCGACGACCGCGCCAGGCAGGTCACGCCCCCAGGTCAGGGCCAGCAGGACCACCGCCAGCGCGGGCACCAGGGATGTCCACCGGGCCGTGACCGATCCGAGCCGAGCGATCATGCTGCGATGGTCGCAGAGGCGCAGGGGCTGCGCATGCCAGCCGTACGGCTCGCGCGACCCGTACTCCGTGCCGGCCCCGCGGTCCGTACCGGCCGGCGCCTGTGCTTGCCGGGCCGGTACAGGAGGGCCCGTGCGCGGACGCCGTCAGCGGAACTCGGTGGTGTCCTCGACGTCGCAGTCGGTGAAGGACGGCGGGCTGGTGCAGAGCGCGCCCATCCGCTCCGCGAACTTGGCCGTCTCGGGGTCGTCGCTGTTGCGCATGGCTTCTTCGTAGGAGTCGAACTCGACGACCACGAGGTAGCGGTTCGGCTGGTTCCGGTCCTTCAGGACCAGGCGGCGCGTCGGGCCGTCGGCTCGCCCGGTGATGCGCTGATCCCCTTCCTCGGCGAGCGCCCGCATCTCGTCGATGCGGTCGGTCTCGAACTCGACGATCTGGACGAACCTCTGCGATGTGCCCATGGTGCCTCCACCCGGATCCGGCGCTCCCGCACGGAAACGCCCAGCTCTCAACGAAGCACCGGGAACGGCGCTCGGCAATTGGCCGCGCACCGCTCCCGGGGGTGGTTGTTCCTACGTACTCCGTGGTCAGGCCTCGATGCTGTCCTTCGGAGCGCCTTCGCTCCCGGTCTGCGCCGCCTCGTCCGCCGCCTGCTTGCGCGATGCCCGCAGGCTGGTGATCGTGGTGACGATCAGGACGGAGCAGATCACGCCGAGGGAGACCGGGATGCTGATCTCGGGGACGTGGACCCCGGACTCGTGCAGGGCGTGCAGCACCAGCTTCACGCCGATGAAGCCGAGGATGACCGACAGGCCGTAGCTCAGGTGGACCAGCTTCCTCAGCAGACCGCCGATGAGGAAGTACAGCTGACGCAGACCCATCAGGGCGAACGCGTTGGCCGTGAAGACGATGTACGGGTCCTGCGTCAGACCGAAGATCGCCGGGATCGAGTCGAGGGCGAAGAGCACGTCGGTCGTGCCGATGGCGAGCATCACGACCAGCATCGGGGTCATGACCCGCTTGCCGTTCTGCTCGATCCACAGCTTCGTGCCGTGATAGCGGTCGGCCACGCCGAAGCGCTTCTCGACGGCCTTGAGCAGCTTGTTCTCCTCGAACTCCTCGTCCTCCTCGTCGGCCCGGGCCTCCTGGATGAGCTTCCAGGCGGTCCAGATGAGGAAGGCGCCGAAGAGGTAGAACACCCACGCGAAGCTGGCGAGGATCGCGGCGCCCGCGGCGATGAAGATCGCCCGCAGGACCAGGGCTATGAGGACGCCCACGAGCAGGACCCGCTGCTGGTACTGCGACGGGACCGAGAACTTCGCCATGATCAGGACGAAGACGAAGAGGTTGTCGACACTGAGCGACTTCTCGGTGATGAAGCCCGCGAAGAACTCGCCGGCCGGTTCACCTCCGCCGAAAACGAGCAGCCCGGCTCCGAAGAGTCCGGCAAGGGCGATCCAGACGACCGTCCAGATCCCGGCTTCCTTGATCGACACGTCGTGCGGCTTGCGGCCGATGAAGAAATCGACCGCGATGAGGGCGGCAAGGCCCACGATGGTCAGGACCCATAGGGCCAGGGAAACATCCACTGCGCCTCCGGCAGTACGTAACGGCAGGTGATCAGCGTCGTCGCGCTGCCGGAGGTCTCTTCCACCCGGAACCGGGCCGACGCCCCGGGATCAGGCCTGATCCGTATTGACGGGTACGTCGCAGCGGGAGTACTCCCCTCCGTGAGGAAAACAGTACCCCAACCACCAAGAAAAGGTAAAGCGATTGGCAAAAGAAAGACCAAGCGTGCTGGTCAGGAGCCTTTACTAGTACTTGGTGCGCGCCTCCGCGACCTGCGCGAGCACCTGCTGGAGCACCTGGCTGCCGGACGGCACGACGCTCGGCTCGTACGTCCAGGCGTGCCCCACCCAGGGGTCGGCGAGGTGATCGTCGGCCACGGGTGTCAGGCGCAGCAGCCCGCGCCACAGCGGGTCCAGCAACGGACCGTAACTGTCGGCGTCCTCCCGGTCGGCCACCATCATCAGGTGGACGCCGACGCCGGGACCCTCGTCGGCGAGGTAACGCAGCTGGGTCACGGCACGGTCGTCGAAACCGTGCGGGAAGTCGTTGACGACCAGAAGCTGCTGGGCCGTGTCGAAGCCGGGCGGCAGCGAGTCGGCCATACCGCCACGCACCGCCATCTGCACCAGGTCGACGCGCTCGGTGAGCCGCCCCAGGACCGCCGCGACACCTGCCGCGCCGACCGCGGGCGGGGCCGCGAGCACCCCGCTGTGCACCAGCGGCGCGAGTTCCCGGGCGCCCGAACCGGCCGGATCGATGACGTGCACCGTGAACTCGTCCGCCGGATGCACCGCCAGCAGCCGGGCCATGTGCGCCACGGCCGACTCCATCGCGAGGCGCCGCAGTTCGTGGGAGTCGGCGAACGACCCGTCGGACGAGCCGGACCGCCCGCTGTCGATCCACAGGCCCCGTTCGAGCGGGAGCCTGACCAGCATCGGGATACGCAGCGGATCGCTCTCGGGAAGGTGGAGATCCCCCAGCCGCACGGCCATCGGCATCTCCATCGGCACCCGGTAGGCGTGCCAGACGGGGTTGTCCCAGCGCGCGTACGCCGCGGGCAGCGCCGGTTCCACGACATCCGCCTCGGCGCCCAGCTGGACCAGGTCCCGGTCCAGCGCCTCCCTGGCCTGGTCGACGAGCTGAATGTGCCTCGACTGGGCCGCTTCCCGGGCGGCGTCGCCCTGGCCGCCCAGCCTGCTGCGCGGGTCGGACAGGACCTGGTCCAGCTCCTTCTCCATCCGCGCCTCGGCGAAGTCGACCGCGCTGCGGTAGGCGGCCGTGCTGCGCGCCAGATCCTCGAACATGCCCCAGACCTGGTTGTAGAGCCGCTCCTCCATGGACCACCCGGTCGCGTCACCCGCGACGGGCCGGGCGGGCTGCCCGGGCTCGACCGGGGGCGCGGTGGGCGGGGGCGGGGGCGGAGCGGCGTTCTGCCGGCGCGGGTGGCTGTAGTCGATCGGGCCACCACTGGTGGCTGCCGCCGGCGTCTGCTGGGTGGCCTCGGGGTCCGTCGGCGTGGCGCCCGCCGGGTAGCCCACCCCCGAGGGGCCCTGCGGGGTCGCCCCGTACGGGCCGGCGCCGCCCTGGGTGCCTTGCGCACCGTACGGCGAGCCGTTCTGGTCCGGTCCGAGCGTGGACGCGGCCGCCTGCCGGGAGCGGTCGCCTTCGGCCGTACGCGGTGGAGGGGCAGGCACCGAGCGGGCCAGGCCCTGGACCACGGCGTCGTTGATGCCCGCCGCGAGCTGATGCGCCTGCGGCAGGCCATGGTCGGTGAGGAGTTCGGCCAGACCGCCCGCGTAGCCCTGGCCGACGGCACGCACCTTCCACGCGCCCTGGCGCCGGTACAGCTCCAGCGCGACGACCGCCGACTCCGCGTCCAGACCGGTGATCGTGTAGGTGGCGACCTCACTGCCGTCGAGGCCGGTGACCGCGACGAAGGGGGCGGCGACCGAGCCGAAGCTCACCGGTCCGCCGACGCCCGTGGGCAGCGCCAGCAGGACGCTGACCCGGTGCACGGTCGCCGACACGGCGTCCAGATCCACCGCGAGGCGGTGGTCGGCGGCCGCCTGCCGGGAGACCTCCAGGCCGGGCAGGGTGGGCACACCCGGGTGCGCCACCCACTCGACGCCGGGGACCTGGCCGCTCTCGTCGCCGAGCGCGGCGACCGCCATGACCGGCCTGCCTGCCGAGACCCGGATCTCGAGGCGGACCTGGGAGAGCGGATGATTCTGTCCCCGCACCAGCTCGGCCGTCATCGCCTGTCGTCCCCCTGCGTCGCGTCCGGTGTCGTCGTGTGCCGCTTCGCGCCCTACAGCGCGGGCAGGATCGCGGGCATCAGGTCCTGGAAGGTGCGGCCGTTGGCCGGCGTGCCGAGGGCCGTCATGTTCCAGCCCCCGCCCACCCGGTGCACCTTCGCCATGATCTGGGCCGTGTAGGCGCCGCCGCCCGCCAGCGTGTAGCGCGCGAGCTCCTGGCCGTTGGTCTCGTCGACCAGACGGCAGAAGGCGTTCTGCACTTCCTGGAACGTCTGGCCGGTGAAGGAGTTCACCGTGAAGATGATCTGGTCGATGTGGACCGGCACGCGCGCGAGGTCGACGAGGATCGCCTCGTCGTCCCCGCCCTGGCCGACACCGCCGACGAGGTTGTCACCGGTGTGACGGACGGAGCCGTCGTCGCTCACCAGGTGGCGGAAGAAGACGACGTCGACCGGCTGCTTGTCGGCGAACAGAACGGCCGAGGCGTCGAGGTCGATCTCCCGGGTCCGGGAACCGAACAGGCCGCGCCGCGGGGCCGCCTGCCAGCCGAGACCCATGCGCACCGCGGTCAGGCTGCCCCCGTCGTTCTTCTGAAGACTGATGGCCTGACCCTTGGTCATGTTGACGGTCACGCGCTGATTCCCCTCTCGGACTGTCCCCTGTTGCCGCGATCCCGCGGTTGACGGAAACCCTACGCAAAGGCACTGACAGTGCCGTACCCAGGCCCGGACTTTGTGTCGTTCTTGCAACACAGTGCGTGCGGGCTAGGGCACAGCCACCGCAGGGGCCCGTCAGGCCAGACCCGCCTCCCTCATCTGCCGCAGCTCCTTCTTCATCTCCGAGACCTCGTCGCGGATCCGTGCGGCCACCTCGAACTGGAGATCGGCGGCGGCGGCCCGCATACGCTCCGTCATCTCCTCGATCTGCCCGGCGAGTTCGGCCGCGGGACGGTCCGTCGGCACCGTCTCCTTGGCCTTGCCCCCGGCCGACTTGGACTTGGCGCCCTTGGCCGCCTTGTCACCGAGGGAGGGCACCGGGGCCTTGGTGCCCCGCCCGTCCTTCTTCGCCCGGTAGCCGGTGCCGAGCAGCTGCTCGGTGTCGACCTCCTCGCGGGCGATCTGGGCGACGATGTCGTTGATCTTCTTGCGGAGCGGCTGCGGGTCGATGCCGTTCGCCGTGTTGTAGGCGACCTGCTTCTCCCGGCGGCGGTTGGTCTCGTCGATGGCCCTTTCCATGCCCGGGGTGATCTTGTCCGCGTACATGTGGACCTGACCGGAGACGTTGCGCGCCGCGCGGCCGATGGTCTGGATCAGCGAGGTGCCGGAGCGCAGGAAGCCCTCCTTGTCGGCGTCGAGGATCGCCACCAGGGACACCTCGGGCAGGTCGAGGCCCTCCCGCAGGAGGTTGATGCCGACCAGGACGTCGAACTCGCCGGCGCGCAGCTCGCGCAGCAGCTCGATACGGCGCAGCGTGTCGACGTCGCTGTGCAGATAGCGCACCTGGATGCCGAGTTCCAGGAAGTAGCCCGTGAGGTCCTCGGCCATCTTCTTGGTCAGCGTGGTGACCAGGACGCGCTCGTCCTTCTCCACCCGGGTGCGGATCTCGTGCACCAGGTCGTCGATCTGGCCCTCGGTGGGCTTGACGACGACTTCGGGGTCGATCAGACCGGTGGGGCGGATGATCTGCTCGACGACGCCGTCCCCGCGCGAGAGCTCGTACTTGCCGGGTGTCGCCGACAGGTACACGGTCTGCCCGATGCGCTCCTGGAACTCCTCCCACTTCAGCGGGCGGTTGTCGAGCGCCGAGGGCAGCCTGAAGCCGTGGTCGACGAGGGTGCGCTTACGGGAGGCGTCGCCCTCGTACATGGCGCCGATCTGCGGGACGGTGACATGGGACTCGTCGATGACGAGCAGGAAGTCGTCCGGGAAGTAGTCGAGCAGGGTGTTCGGCGGGGAGCCGGGCAACCGGCCGTCGAAGTGCATCGAGTAGTTCTCGACACCGGAGCAGGAGCCGATCTGGCGGAGCATCTCCAGGTCGTAGGTGGTGCGCATCCGCAGACGCTGGGCCTCCAGGAGTTTGCCCTGCTTCTCCAGGTCGGCCAGGCGCTCGCCCAGCTCCTTCTCGATGTCGTTGGCGGCCCGCTCCAGGCGCTCGGGTCCCGCCACGTAGTGGGTGGCCGGGAAGATGTACAGCTGCTGGTCGTCGCTGATGATCTCGCCGGTGAGCGGGTGCAGCGTCGACAGGGCCTCGATCTCGTCGCCGAACATCTCGATCCGGACGGCGAGCTCCTCGTAGACCGGGAAGATCTCGATGGTGTCGCCGCGCACCCGGAAGGTCCCGCGGCTGAACGCCAGGTCATTGCGCGTGTACTGGATGTCGACGAAGCGGCGGAGCAACTGGTCCCGGTCGACCTCGTCGCCGACGCGGAGCGGGACCATCCGGTCCACGTACTCCTGCGGGGTGCCGAGGCCGTAGATGCAGGAGACCGAGGCGACCACGACGACGTCGCGGCGGGTGAGCAGCGAGTTGGTCGCGGAGTGGCGCAGGCGCTCGACCTCCTCGTTGATCGAGGAGTCCTTCTCGATGTAGGTGTCCGACTGCGGGACGTACGCCTCGGGCTGGTAGTAGTCGTAGTACGAGACGAAGTATTCGACCGCGTTGTTCGGCAGCAGTTCGCGGAACTCGTTCGCCAGCTGGGCGGCCAGGGTCTTGTTCGGCGCCATCACCAGGGTGGGGCGCTGGAGCTTCTCGATCATCCACGCGGTGGTCGCGGACTTTCCGGTGCCGGTCGCGCCGAGCAGGACGACGTCCTTCTCACCTGCCTCGACGCGCTTGGCCAGCTCGGCGATGGCCGCCGGCTGGTCGCCGCTGGGCTGGTAGGGGCTGACGACCTCGAAAGGCGCCACCGTGCGTTCGATGTGGGAAACGGGCCGCATGTCATCCACCGTACGACCACCCACTGACAACGGGGTCCGATCAGGGGTTCCGCCCAGGTTCCGTCCGGGTCCGCCCGGAGTGCGCCGGCTCCGGGAGTCAGCGGTTCTGCGGGGTGCGGGACTCGCGGTGCGTGACCTTCCGGCGACTGTGGAGCTGGGAGCGGCCCGACGGGTGCGGGGCGGGCGGGTGCGCGGGGACGCCGGGCTTGTGCTCGGTGGGGGTCCAGTCGGGCCTGCCCATGACCATCAGCGGGTCGAACATCACGACGGCACCCGCGAGGCAGAGGAAGGCGAGGGGGCCGATCAGCATCGGGGCGAGGAGGGCCGCGGGAGAGTCGCCCGCGGTCGGGGTCCCCGGATGCAGATGGACGCTCAGGGCGGCCATCCCGGTGTAGTGCATGCCGGTCACGGCCAGCCCCATCACCGCGCTGGCACCCACGCTCCACAGGAAACCCCTGACCTGTCCCGCGGCCCACAGGGCGGCGGTGGCGGCGGCCATGGCGATGGCGACGGAGACGGCCACGGTGAGCGTGTTGTACCGCAAGGTGCCGTTGAAGCTCATTCCGGCCATGCCCAGGTAGTGCATCGACGCGATGCCCAGTCCGGTGATGGTGCCCCCGGTGAACAGCGCGGTCCCGGTCGCGCCCCGGTAGCCGACGATGAAGATCCCTACGCCCACCATGACGATGGCGACGCCCAGGCTCGCGTAGGTCATCGGTTTGTCGTAGTGGATCGGGGCGCCTTCGACCGTGAAGCCGATCATCGCGATGAAGTGCATGGTCCAGATACCGGAGCCGATCGCCGCCGAGCCGAGGGCCAGCCAGCCCGGGCGCCAGGACTGGGCCACGAGCAGGGCTCTGGTGGTGCAGCGCAGGCCGAGAGCACCGCCGAGGCAGGCCATGAGATAGGCCACCAGCGGGGTGACGAGTCCGTAGCTGAAACCGTCGACCGTGCCTTGCATGCGCGGTTGCCCTTCGCCCTGTTGCTGGATCTGCCTGAAAACGCGCCCCTCTCAGGACCGCTGAGCGCGGTCAAGGCTGAGAGAGAGTATGACCCCCACCGGAATGGTCGAACGATTTTCCGGCAAAGAAACACGTCCCTATCGCACATGTGCGGCACCCGTGAGCGGCACCGGCCGTCTTCTTTCGCTCTGTGATCGTCCTGTACGGCTCCGTCGATGACCCACTGCTGTCACTGTTGAGCTGTATGTGATGGTTTGACGCGAGGAGTACGCATGCACGCGCGCGCAGTTGCCGCCACGACCGCCGCGGTTCTCGGCACCGTCGCCCTCCTGGGCACCGTCGCCCTCCTGCTTCCCGTTCACGACGCACGGGCGGGCATCGCCCTCCGGCCGTCGGTGATCGCCCACCGGGGCGCCTCCGCCTACGCTCCCGAGAACACTCTGGCCGCCGTCGACGAGGCGGCCGCGCTGGGCATCGGCTGGGTGGAGAACGACGTCCAGCGCACCAAGGACGGCGAACTCGTGGTGATCCACGACGACAGCCTCCGCCGTACGACCGACGTCGAGGAGGTCTTCCCCGGACGCGCTCCGTGGAAGGTGCGGGACTTCACCGCGGCCGAGATCGCCCGCCTCGACGCGGGGAGCTGGTTCGGTTCCGCGTACGCGGGCACGCGCGTGCCGACGCTCGCGGAGTACCTCGACCGGGTCGAGCACCACCATCAGAAGCTCCTTCTGGAGGTCAAGAACCCGGAGCTCTATCCCGGGATCGAGCAGCAGACCCTCAAGCTGCTGAGCAACGAGGGCTGGCTGGACCGGCGGCACCTCACCAACCGGCTGATCGTGCAGAGCTTCAGCGCCGACAGCCTGCGCACCGTGCACGAGCTGAAGCCCGCGGTGAGGACCGGCCTGCTGGGTACACCGGCCGTCGCGGACCTGTCCCGGTTCGCGGCCTTCGCGGATCTGGTCAACCCGTCGTTCGCCTCCCTCTCGCCGGCGTACGTCGCCGCCGTGCACACGCTCACCGGACCGCACGGCACACCGGTGAAGGTGTTCGCCTGGACCGTCGACGACGCCGCGACCGCCCGTGCCGCCGCCGGGTACCACGTCGACGGGGTCATCACCAACAAGCCCGACGTGGTGCGGCGGGCCCTTTACCGGTACTGACGTCCGGCCGGTCCCCGGGCGTCGGGGCGGGGGGGCGGAGCGGGCCGGCCGCTCCGCCCCCCGGGCATTGTCAGTGGCGGGTCGTACGGTGGGCGCATGGACAGCCAGGGGCAGTTTGAGCAGCAGGTCGTGTGGACCGTCATCGGTACCGACATCGGTCCGCTGTTGCTGGCCGCGACCGGCGAGGGCCTGCTCAACGTCGTGTTCCACGCGACCGACGCGGTGCGGGACAAGGCGCTCGGCCGGCTGGCGGCCCGACTGGGCACGGAGCCCGTCGAGGCGCCCGGCTCCCCCCTGCTGGCCGAGGCGATACGCCAGGTCGAGGCGTACTTCGCCGGCGAGCGACGGGCCTTCGAGCTGCCGTTGGACTGGTCGCTGATCTCGGGTTTCAACCGCCAGGTGCTGCGCGAACTCGCGTCCGGCGTCCCGTACGGGGCGGTCGTGGGCTACGGCGACCTCGCCAAGCGGGTGGGGCAACCGACGGCGGCGCAGGCCGTGGGGGTGGCGATGGGCGCCAATCCGCTGCCGGTGGTCGTGCCCTGTCACCGGGTCGTCGAGAGCAACGGCGGCCTCGGCGGGTTCGGAGGCGGTCTGGAGACCAAGCGGAAGCTGCTCGCACTCGAAGGCGTACTGCCCGAGCCGCTGTTCTGAGACCGCCGCAGGCGTACTACCGGAGCCGCTGTTCAGGGGAGGAGACTGCGCCGGTGATCACATCCCCAGGTCGTGGGTACGGCCGTGCGACGGTGAGGAGCGGTCCTTGACGGCCGTCGAGCGCGCCGCCCCTTCGCCCGTCGACGCCGCGTCCCTGCCCGCTCTGCGGCGCCGCACGAGCGCGGTGCTGATCGTGAGCCAGATCCTCGGCGGTCTCGGCGTCGCCACCGGCATCGCACTGGCCACCGTCCTGGCCCGGCAGGTCAGCGGCACCGAGGCGCTGTCCGGGCTGGCGCCCACCGCCACCGTCGCCGGTACGGCCGTGCTGTCGATGCCGATGGCCGCGCTGATGAGCAGGCGCGGGCGCCGGCCGGGACTGGTGCTGGCCTATCTTCTCGGAGCCCTCGGCGCGGGTGTCGTCGTGGCGGCCGCGAGGGCCGGCGACTTCCCGCTGCTGCTGTGCGGCATGGCTGCCTTCGGCGCGGCCTCCTCGGCGAACCTCCAGGCCCGGTTCGCCGCCGCCGACCTGGCAGAGCCTCACCGTCGGGCCCGAGCCATCTCGAACGTGGTGTGGGCGACCACCATCGGCGCGGTGCTCGGCCCGAACATCGCCGCGCCGGCCGGCCGCAGTGCCGCCGGACTCGGGATACCCGCGGCGGCGGGTCCCTTCCTGTGGGCGGCGGGGATCTTCGTCGTGGCGGCGGTCCTGGTGGCCGTGCTTCTGCGCCCCGACCCGCTGCTGACGGCCCGCGCGCTCGCGCCGGAGGAGGAGCGGTCCCCACGAGCCCGTTCCCTGCGGGCCGGTCTGACGGCCGTCGCGGCCTCGCCCCGCGCGCGGCTCGCACTCGTGACGGTGGCCGTGTCGCACACCGCGATGGTCTCGGTCATGTCGATGACCCCGCTCGACCTCGCCCACCACGGCGCGGGCATCGATCTGATCGGGCTGGTCATCAGCGGGCACATCGCGGGCATGTACGCGTTCGCGCCGTTGATGGGACGGCTGGCGGACCGGGTGGGGCGGCTCTCGGTGGCGGGGCTCGCGGCAGGGCTCCTGGCCGTCGCGCTGTTCCTGGCCGGCACGGCGGGCGACAGCCACGGGCAGACCGCCGCGGGGCTGTTCGTGCTCGGGCTGGGCTGGTCGGCCGGGCTCGTGTCGGGTTCCGCGCTGCTGACCGACTCGGTGCCCCCGTCCGCGCGGGCCGCCGCCCAGGGGCTCTCGGACCTCGCCATGAACACCTCGGCGGGGGTCGGCGGAGCGATCGCCGGGCTCGTGGTCGCGCAGGCGAGCTACGCCTGGCTCAACGCCTCCGCGGCGATTCTGCTCCTGCCGCCGGCCGCCCTGGTGCTGTTCACCCGCGGCGCGCTCAGGGCCCCGGACGAGAACCCGGACGAGAACCCGGACAGGAACGCGGACGGAGGCACGGGCAGGACCGCCGCGGGCAGCCCGCCGGACATGCGTCAGTCGTAGTGCCGCGCCTCGACGACGTTGCCGTCCGGGTCGCGGAAGTAGAAGCTGCGGGTGGCGTCGCCGCGTGCTCCGAAGGAGCCGTGCGAGACGTCCGAGACCGGGACGGCGTGCTCCTCCAGGCGGTCGCGGAGAGCGTCGAACCCGGTCTTCGGCAGGGCGAGGCACACATGGTTCACGGGGTGCCCGGAGCTCTCGGCGGCGCCGGGAAGCATCGTCATCCGCTCCGCCATCGACAACGGCATGAGATCGAGGAGCGCCTCCTCGCTGACGCGAACGGAGGGAAACGGTTCCTCGCCGGCGGCGAACTCCTGGAGCCGGACGGGCTCCAGGCCGACGGCCTTCGCGTAGAACTCGGCGGCTGCCACCGGATCACGCACCCAGAGGACGACGTGGTCGAGACGTGTCGTGTTGTCCGTCATACCTCCCAGGCTGGTGTCCTGCCCCACAGGCCGCAAGGGTTTGGCCGGGCGCGCCGCCCGCCAGAGATGAGGGGAGACCGACGACAGGAGGCGGGCGCGTGGTGCTGGTGGTGTCGGAAGAGGTGCGGGACGCGGTCGACGCGCGTCAACCCGTGGTGGCCCTGGAGTCCACGATCATCTCGCACGGGCTGCCCCGCCCGCGCAACCTCCAGGTGGCGCTGGAGCTGGAGGCGGTCGTACGCGCGGGGGGCGCCGTGCCGGCGACGATCGCCGTGCTGGACGGGCGACCCCATGTGGGCCTCGACAAGGAACAGCTGGAGCGGGTCGCCAACGAGGACGGATTCCGCAAGCTGGGTCATCGGGACCTGCCGCTCGCCGTGGCCTCGGGGGCGAGCGGGGCGACCACCGTGTCGGCGACGGCCCTGCTGGCGGCGCGCGCGGGTGTACGGGTGTTCGCGACCGGCGGGCTCGGCGGGGTGCACCGGCAGTGGACGGTCACCCAGGACGAGTCGGCCGACCTGGGGCTGCTGGCGAGCACCCGGATCACGGTGGTGTGCGCGGGGGTGAAGTCGATCCTGGACGTGCCGGCGACCTTGCAGCGGCTGGAGACGCTGGGCGTCGCCGTCGCCGGGTACGGCACCGACCGCTTCCCCGGGTTCTACCTGTCCGACTCGGGACACCCCGTGGACTGGACGGTGTCCGACCCGCGGCAGGTCGCCGAGGTGATGCGGGCTCAGGACGCGCTCGCCATGCCGGAGTCGGCACTGATCGTCGCCAACCCGGTTCCCGAGGAGGAGCAGCTCGATCCCGGACTGCACGCGCGGGTGCTGGCCGACGCGCTGCACGCGTGCGAGGAGGCCGGCGTCACGGGCCAGGGCGTCACACCGTTCCTGCTCGACTACCTGGTCCGGCACACCGACGGCGCGTCCCTGAGCGCCAATCTTGCCGCGGTGCGCGGCAACGTGCGGCTGGCGGCCCGGATCGCGACGGCGTGGGCCGAGGCATGACCGCCCCACCGGACGGGACGTCCGACGGTCACGACGACCAGGATGCCGTGACCCGGGATGCGGGCGCGGGCGCGGGGTCCAGATCGGGGGCGGGGTCCGGAGCGGGGTCCGGCTGGGCGGCGATGCGCGGCTCAGGCTCGGGAGCGGAGTCCGGGCCGGGGACGCTGCACGGCTCAAGGCCTGGAGCGGAGTCCGGCCCCGAACCGGGGCACGGCTCGGGTACCGGGTCCCGGTCCCGATCGGGCTCGGGCTCGGGTGCAACGGGGGCGGCCGGGGTGTTCGCCGCCGGGCGTCCGGTAAGCGGGGCGCTGCTGGTGGTGGGGGACGTCGTGACGGACATCGTCGCCCGGCATCGGGGGCCGCTGGCATCGGGGACGGACACGGCCTCCGTGATCAGGACCCTGCCGGGCGGCGCGGGCGCCAACGTGGCGTGCTGGGCGGCCCACTGGGGGTGCACCGATGTGCGGCTGCTCGGCCGGGTGGGCGCGGACGCGGCGGCCTGGCACGAACGGGAGCTGACCGCCTGCGGGGTACGGCCCCGGCTGGTCGTCGACCCGCAGGCGGCCACCGGGACGGTGATCTGCCTGGTGGACACCGGCGCGGCGGCCGAGCGGACCTTCCTCACCGACAGCGGCGCGTCCCTGCGGCTCGGCCCCGGCGACTGGTCGGACGTGCTTCTCGACGGGGTCGGCCGAGTGCACCTGTCGGGCTACCTCCTCTTCTCCGAGTCCGGGCGGGCGCTGGTCCGTACGGCGTCGGCGTCGGCACGCGCGCGTGGAGTGCCGGTGAGTCTCGACCCGGCGTCGGCCGGCTTCCTGGTGGAGCTGGGCGTCGACCGTTTCCTGTCGCTGGTGGAGGACGTGGACGTCCTGCTGCCGAGCCGTGACGAGGCCTGTCTGCTGACCGGGGTGCCCGACGCGGTGGGCGCGGCGGCCGCACTGAGTCGACTCGTCCCGTTGGTGGTCTCCAAACAGGGTGCCGACGGTGCGCTGGTCGCCCGCGACGGCACCGTCCTCGCCCGCGTTCCCGCCGCTCCGGCGGCGCCTTCGGACACCACGGGCGCCGGTGACGCCTTCACGGGAGCGTTCCTGGCGGCGCTGCTCACGGGCGCCGACCCGGAGGCCGCGGTGTCCGAGGGGTGCCGGGCGGGGGCTCAGGCGGTGGAACGCGTGGGCGGCAGACCACCCACGCCGGATGACGAGACGGCGCCGACGCGCGGCAGGGTCGACATCCGCTGAGGTCACCGCATGAGGCACCCCATAGGCACCGCCTGAGGTCACCGTGTCGGGAAGGGGCCACCGACCGGCCCCGCCACTTCGCGCCCGATGCCTCAGCGCCCGCGTCTCAGCCCTTGCGTCCCCAGGCCGAGATCATCGGAGCCGTGGCCAGGTCCATGCCACCGGCGGCGACGTTCGCCAGATGCCGGTCGATGTCTTCGTCCGTCGCGAGTCCCGCTTCGACGAGCTCGCCGCGGATCTCGCGGACCGTCGCGGACTCCAGGGCCGCGCAGGCGGGCGAGGTGACGGGAAAGTAGGCGTCGGCCTCGACCCTGGTCAACCCGGCCTCACGCAGCAGGCGCGGAAGCTTGCGACCGTAGGAGAGGTCGGCGCCGCGACCGGCGAGCAGCTTGCGGAAGCCGTGCCGCAAACGGTTCGCCAACTGCTGTTCGGGACCGTGCTCGTCGGGGCAGAGCAGAGGTTGCAGAGCTGGGTCCGCGTCCTCGATCAGGAGCCGTCCTCCTGGTCGCAGGGCCTTGGCCATGGATCGCAACGCCCGCTCCCGGTCGGGAACATGGACCAGGACGAGCCGGGCGTGCACCAGGTCGAAGCCCTCCATCGGCGGTTCCTCGACACCGAGGTCGTGCACGCGTACCTCGACCGGCGGGCGGGCGGCCGACGTCAGCCGGGAGGTGTCGATGTCGGTCGCCAGGACTTTGCCCGTCGGCCCGACCTTCTTGGCCAGCCAGGACACCACGGAGGTGCCCCCGGCGCCGGCCTCCCAGCAGCGCCAGCCGGCTCCGATCCCGAACCCGTCGAGGTGGCGGAACGTCGTGGCGTCGAAGAGGGCGGCGAAGGCGTCGAAGCGCTCCCCCGCCTCGGACTGCCGGTTGTCGAGCAGGTACCCGTCGGATCGCGTCATGTGTCGATCATCCCAGTTGTCCCGCTTGCCCGGCGCTGTCGACGCGGCCGGGATCGGAGTGCGGGGACAGCCGGGCTCCGGTACGGCGGCGACGCGGGTGGCCGGACCGGGAAGGGCTGCCTCCGGTCTCGCGGACCGAGCGGGGTACGGGCCGTCCACAGGCGGGAACAAAGCGGAACCTGCCCTTTCCACAGGCTTACCTGCGGTCTGCGCGGGCCTGGCAGACTGGCTCGCCAGGGCGCAGGAACGCGACACGGAGATTCACGCAAGGAGACCCAGATGACCATGGCAGGGAATCTGCGGAAGGTCACCGGACTCGGGAGGGTCGGTGGCCTGCGCAGGGTGGCGCGGCTGGCCCGGCGACGCCCGCGGGTCGACCTGAGCCATCCCGCGCGATCCCCGCTCGGTTCCTCGGTCGTGAACTGCGTGACGTACCGGGAGGGGGTCCGTGCCCCGCACGGCGGCGACCTGGTGGACACGGTGCAGCGGGTGCGCAAGAGCGGTCACGGCTTCGTGTGGCTCGGTCTGCACGAGCCGACGAACGACGAGTTCGCGGGCATCGCCGAACTCTTCGACCTGCATCCCCTGGCGGCCGAGGACGCCGTCGAGGCCCATCAGCGGCCGAAGGTCGAGCGGTACGGGGAGACGCTGTTCGCGGTGTTCAAGACGGTCTGCTACGTCGAGCACGAGGAGCTCACGGCGACCAGCGAAGTGGTCGACACCGGCGAGATCATGGTGTTCGTCGGCCGGGACTTCGTGATCACGGTGCGCCACGGACGGCACGGCTCGCTGGGCCCGCTGCGGGAGGAGCTGGAATCCGACGCGGCGCAGCTGGCCAAGGGACCGTCGGCGGTGCTGCACGCGATCGCGGACCATGTGGTGGACGACTACCTCAACGTCATCGACGCGGTGCAGATGGACATCGACCAGGTCGAGACCGACGTCTTCGCGGCGAACGGCGCACGCGCGGACCCGGGGCGCATCTACCAGCTCAAGCGTGAACTCCTCCAGCTGAAGCGCGCGGTGGTGCCGCTCTCCCGTCCGCTCCTGGACCTCGCCGACCGGCCGGTCCGGGTGGTCGACCCGGAGATACAGGCGTACTTCCGGGACGTCTCCGACCATCTGCTGCGCGCCACTGAGCAGATCGCCGCCTTCGACGAACTGCTCAACTCGATCCTTCAGGCGCACCTGGCACAGGTCACCGTCGCCCAGAACGAGGACATGCGGAAGATCACCGCCTGGGCCGCGGTGATCGCCGTACCGACGATGGTCTGCGGCGTGTACGGCATGAACTTCGACAACATGCCGGAGCTGCACTGGAGGTTCGGCTACCCCGTGGTCATCGGCGTGATATCCGTCGCCTGCTGGGTCCTGTACCGCGGCTTCAGGCGCAACGGCTGGCTCTGAGCGACCCCGCCCCGTCCGGCCGGCGGCCGCGCCCGTCCGGCCGGCGGCCGCCCCTGACAGCGGCGGGCGGGCCGGGGCGGACTGGAGCAGACGCTCCCGGTGCGGGGAGGCGGGCGGCGACTCGGGCGGGGCGGGACACATGACCGGCTCGGCCGATCATGACCATCGGGTGTCCCTCCGTGTGTCCGGCCCGGTGGCGGCCGCTGCCGTCCTGCGGTCCGGCAGTGCGGGTCAGCCACCCCAGGCCGGGTGGCGGGGGTCGTCCGCGCGGACGACGACGTCGGCCACGGCGGCGGGATCGGTCTCCTGGGCGTAGCGCTCGAAGGCGGGCAGCGTCCAGTGATCGGCTTCGGGGGTGCGTCGGCGCAGGGCCGCCGGGGAGAGGAGGACGTGGATCGTCAGGTCGAAGGGGAACCAGTGCCGCAGAAGAAGGGGGCCGTGCAGGAGAAGGAAGCCGCCGGCCGGGAGCCGGACGTGCGGGCTGCGGGTCGCACGGTCGGTGACGGGGTCCCGGAGATCCGGCAGGATCCGCCCGTCGCCGCCCGGTTCGAGGGGACCGAACACCTCGCGCCACAGGGCGCCGGTGTCGAACCAGCCGTCGTAGTAGGCCTCGACGTCGTGACGGCCGTACTCCAGGCGGAGGGAGGCCGCGCGCAGGAAACCGTGCGTGTCCACGGCATACGAAGGGCGGCCGCGGACGCGCAGCGCCTCGGCGACACGCTCGGCGAGGTCTGCGGGTCGGGCCGCCGGGGCGCCGTCGAAGGCGATGCGCGGCCAGGCGCCGCCGTCGGCCGGTTTCAGGTCGAGCAGCCGCTCGGCGAGGGCGTCGCCGAGCCGTTCCCAGGTGATCGCTTCGAGTCGCACACGGCCCATGATGCGTCAGGCACCGGTCCGGCCGCCTCGATGCCCGGATGCGTGGATGCCCGGATACGTGGATGCCGGATGCGTGGATGCCGGATGCCCCGGACGAGTAGGCCCGTGACCAGGTGCTGCCGCGTCCGGGAAGGGGAATGAAGCCGCTATGGCAGCCGCAGCCCTCACCACCTCCGCGTCCCCTACCGGACTTCTCGTCGTCCAGCCGCTTCGGCGGAAGTACTGCGCCGGATGCCGTCGCGGGCCGCTGTCGATGCTGGTTCTGGAGGAGGCCGCGCCACGCTGTCTCGACTGTGCCGATCTGGGGCACCTGGTGTTCGTGCCTCGCGGTGACACGGCGCTGACCCGCAGATCGCGGGAGGAGAGCCGGCTGTCGGCGGTGGTGGTCCGGTTCAACCGCCGCAAGGGGCGTTACGAGCGTCAGGGCGTCCTGGTCGAGGAGGCGGCGCTCGCGCGGGCCGAGGAGCGGTGCCTGGCGGACGACGAGGCGCGGCGGCGGCGCCGCACACGGGACGCGCGGCGCCGGGCGGCGCAGGACGCGCGCTTCACGGAGGCGTTCGCGGCGGAGATCCTGCGCCTGCTCCCCGGCTGCCCGGAGGACCGGGCACGCGGGATAGCGGCACACGCCTCCCTGCGGGGCAGTGGCCGGGTGGGACGCAGTGCCGCCGGACGGGCGTTGTCCGAAGGAGCTGTCGTCTGCGCGGTCGTGGCGTCCGTACGCCATCTGGACACGCCGTACGACCGGCTGCTGATGAGCGGCGTGCCGCGGCACGAGGCCCGTCGGCGGATCGCAGCGGACGTGGAGGCCCGGATGCGGGCGTGGCGTGGGGAGGGGACGGACGCGGCGGTCGCGTAGCGCGGAGGCCGGTCCCGTGGACGTCCGCGCATGCCGTCGCGCGTCCCGGCCATGGCCGTCGATCATGAGCGGGATTTCACTTGAGGTGAAGGGCGGTACGGGGCAGGATCCCGACTCGACGGGTGGGAGTTGACGTTGTCATGATCGATGGACCGTATCTGGTGCTCGCGGTGCTGGGCGCTCTGGTCACGGGACTGATGGCCGGGGTCTTCTGCGCCTTCTCGGTCCTGGTGATGCGAGGGCTCGCCGCCCTGCCGCCCGCGCAGGGTGTCGCGGCGATGAACGCGATCAACTCCTCGGCGACGACACCGGCCTTCATGGTCCTCTTCCTCGGTGCTGCGGCGCTGTGCGCGGTGATCGTAGTGGTGACGTTCGTGCTGTGGCCGGACGACGGGGCGGTTCACCTGCTGCTGGGCAGCGCGCTGTATCTGTGCGGTGCGTTCGGGGTGACCGTGATGGCCAACGTGCCGCGCAACGAGGCGCTGGCGAAGCTGGAACCCGGCACGCCGGAGGCCGTCACCTACTGGCCGGCCTACCTGCGCCAGTGGACACGGTGGAACCACGTGCGCGCGGTCGCCTCCGCCGCCTCGGCGCTCGTGTACGTCCTGGCCCTCGTCTGACCGGACCCGGACCCGGACCCGGCACGGACTTGCGCTCGGGCCCCGGCCCCGGACACCGGACCCGGTCGCCGGCCCCGGACGCCTGGACGCCCCTACGCCCGTACGCCCAGTGGAGAAAGCGCTGTCGCCCACTCTGCGTGGAGGCCCGACCGGACGTATCGTGGCCGAAAGAGTGCCGCCCGATGACGCTCGGCCTGTCGTACGCGTACGCGAGGAAGACGCCCATGGCCGATCCCAAGGGATTCATGACCACCCCCCGTGAGGACTGGCCACGCCGACCGGTCGAGGAACGGGTCCGGGACTGGGACGAGGTGTACGTCCCCGGGGCGCTGCTGCCCATCGTCAGCCGGCAGGCCGACCGGTGCATGGACTGCGGCATTCCGTTCTGCCACGACGCCTGTCCGCTCGGGAATCTGATCCCCGAGTGGAACGACCTGGTGTCCCGGGAGGACTGGCGGGCGGCGGGCGACCGGCTGCACGCGACGAACAACTTCCCCGAGTTCACGGGCCGGTTGTGCCCGGCACCATGTGAGGCGGGGTGCGTTCTCGCCATCAACCAGCCGGCCGTCACCATCAAGAACGTCGAGGTCGCCATCGCCGACCGGGCCTGGGCCGACGGCCTCACACCACCGCGGCCACCGGACCGGCTGTCCGGCAAGACGGTCGCGGTGATCGGCTCCGGTCCCACCGGGCTCGCCGCGGCACAGCAGTTGACGCGCGCAGGGCACACGGTCGCCGTGTACGAGAAGGACGACCGGATCGGCGGACTGATGCGGTACGGGATCCCGGCCTTCAAACTGGAGAAGCACCACCTGGAGCGGCGGATCGAGCAGATGCGGGCCGAGGGCACGAAGTTCCGCACCTCGACCACCATAGGGCGGGACGTCATGGCCGCGGATCTACGGGTCCGCTACGACGCCGTGGTGATCGCCACCGGCGCGACCGAGTGGCGTGAACTGCACGTCCCCGGCCGGGAACTGACCGGCATCCAGCAGGCGATGGAGTATCTGCCGCTGGCCAACCGGGTCAATGAGGGGGACCTGAAGGCGTCCCCGATGTCCGCCGCGGGAAAGCACGTCGTCATCGTCGGCGGCGGCGACACGGGCGCCGACTGTCTGGGCACGGCGGTGCGTGAGGGAGCCGCTTCGGTGACCCAGCTGGACATCTACGCGCAGCCCGGCGCGGAGCGCGACGAGGACACCGACCCCTGGCCGACGTATCCCAAGGTCTACCGGCTCTCGGCGGCGCACGAGGAGGCGCGCGACCTGGAGTCCGCGCCGGCGGCCGACGCGGACGCGCGGCTGTTCGCGGCGTCCACGCTCCGCTTCACCGGCGACGAGACCGGACACGTACGGTCGCTGCATCTCGTCGAGGTCGACGAGCGGCGCAGGCCGGTGGAGGGCACCGGGCGGGCGCTCCCCGCCGACCTCGTCCTGCTCGCCCTCGGCTTCTCCGGGCCCGACCGGGAGGACGGTCTCGTCGAGCAGCTCGGGGTGACGCTGGCGCCGCGCGGCACGATCGCGCGGGACGGCGCCTTCGCCACGAACGTCCCCGGTGTGTTCGCCGCGGGGGACGCGGCGCGCGGGCAGTCGCTGATCGTGTGGGCCATCGCGGAGGGGCGGGCGGTGGCGTCGGCCGTCGACCGCCATCTGACGGGGAGCTCGCGGCTGCCGATGCCGATCGGGCCGTACGACCGGCCGATGAGCGTCTAGGACCTGTCGTTCGGATCAGGCCGGCCCGACTCACGGTGCCTTGCAGGCCGGCCCGAGCGGGGTGTGGTGCGTGCATCTGCAAGGCGGAGGAGAGAGCCGACGCGATGGGGGTCCCCCCGGTCGAGCGAAGCCGAGAGTGGGGGGCGGCGACCGACGACAACGTCGCAGATGTGCGTGCCACACCCCGCGACGCGCGACTTGATCCACACGACAGGCCCTGGCCCGGGCGTCGGCGCACCCTTGCTGCTCCTCCTCCCACGGGCGGCAGAGACTGCCGGTAGGGTTCGATTCCATGGCGGATTCGTGGGTCGATGCCGCGGAGCGGATCGGCGCCGACCTGCACCTGGAGCTGACGGGTCCCGGCGGTCGACGGGCCGCTCTGATCCGGGCGTTGCGGGAGGCGGTGCGCGGCGGACGCCTGCCTCCCGGCACCCGGCTGCCGCCGTACCGTTCCCTCGCCGCCGACCTGGGCGTCGCCCGCAACACGGTGGCCGACGCGTACGCGGAGCTCGTCGCGGAGGGCTGGCTGACCGCCCGGCAGGGATCAGGCACGCGGGTCGCCGTGGGGGCGTCGTCCACGCTCTCGGGGCAGCGGCCGAGCGCCGAGTCCTCGGGACCGGCCGGACATCCGCCCGAGAGGGCACCGCTACGCGCGCGTGGTCCTCGGCACGACCTGCGGCAGGGCACCCCTGACGCCTCCTCGTTCCCGCGCGCGGCCTGGCTGGCCTCCTACCGGCGGGCCCTCCAGCAGGCGCCCAACGAGGTGTTCGGGCCCGGTGATCCCGCCGGCCGCCGGGAACTGCGGGAGGCCCTCACCGGGTACTTGGCACGCGCGCGTGGCGTGCGCACCGAGCCCGGACGCATCGTGATCTGCTCGGGCTTCGCCCATGCGCTGCGTCTGCTGTTCACCCCGGGTGGCGGGGTCCTGCGCGGTCCGCTGGCCGTGGAGGCGTACGGCCTGGCCTTCCATCGGGGGCTGCTGGCTTCGGCGGGCGTACGCACGACGGCGCTGCCGCTGGACGCGGACGGGGCACGTGTGGAGCGGTTGGCGCGCGAGCGGGCGGTCCTGCTCACCCCCGCGCACCAGTTCCCGACCGGCGGCCCCCTGCACGCGAGCCGCCGGAGCGCGGTGATCGACTGGGCACGCGCGCGTGACGGCGTGATTCTGGAGGACGACTACGACGGCGAGTTCCGCTACGACCGCAAGCCCGTCGGCGCCCTCCAGGGGCTCGATCCCGAGCGCGTGATCTACGTCGGCTCGGTGAGCAAGAGCCTGTCACCCGCGCTGCGCCTGGGCTGGATGGTGCTGCCCGAGCGGTACGTGGACGGTGTCCTCGCGGCCAAGGGGGAACGGGAGGCGTGGGCGAGCGTGCTGGACCAGCTGAGCCTCGCCGACCTCATCGCGTCCGGGGCGTACGACCGTCATGTACGGCGCATGCGGCAGCGTTACCGCGGTCGCCGGGACCGGCTGGTCGAGGCGCTCGTCGCGCGGGCGCCGCACGTCGGGATCACCGGGGTCGCGGCCGGGCTCCACGCGGTGCTGCGGCTGCCGCCCGGCAGCGAGCGGTCCGCGCTCGAGGCGGCCGCCTCGCAGGGAGTCGCCCTGGACGGCCTGGCCGCCTTCCGGCACCCGGAGAGCGACATGGCACCGCAGGACGGGCTGGTCGTCGGCTACGCGACCCCGCCGGAGCACGCCTACGGGGCGGCGCTGGACGCGCTGTGCCGGATCCTCCCGGCGGACACACGTCTGCCGGACACGGAGCGTGGCATCGCCGTGTGAGGCAGGCCGTGCTGCCCCGTGGGTACGGGGCGGGGACCAGCGACCGCCCCGACCGCCCGCCGCCCCGCTCTGCCGCGCTGCTCGGCCACTCGGCTCAGCCGCGTGAGGCCGTCCACCGCCGCCGGCCATGGCGGAACACCGTGGGGGCGCCCGGCGGACGCCCCCACGGCATGGCCTCAGGCCTTGCGGCCCACCGCCCCGTACCCGGGGATCACGCCGTCGTCCTGGCCCGGCACCGGTTCACCGAGTTCGGCGTGCCCGGTTGACTCGTGCCATCACCGGCACTCGCGGGTCGAGGGCTAGCATCTGCCGCCCCATCGCCTCGTCGACGGGGTAGTTGTCCTTGCCCCCGAGGTACCAGTCGTACATCCGGGCGGGGTGGGGCTTGCTGGTGTCGATCTCGACGGCGCCGAGCGGGTCCTGCCCGGTCATGAGGCACTCCGTAAGCATGAGATGCGGAAAGTGTTCAAGTCAGTACCAGATTTAAAGAGTTGAGTGTCGAACAGGGAAAGTCGTCAGTGGAGGTGCGGACGGTTGTGGTGGGGCGAAGACAGTCGGAGGCGGGCGAAGGTGCGCTGAAAAAGTGTCAGACAGGTCTGTTCAGGACAGCAGGAAGTCCGCCTCCCCCGCCTTGGCTCCCTCGATGAAGGCCGTCATCTCGTCGGGGGTGTAGATCAGCGCCGGCCCGTCGGGGTCGGTGGACTGCCGGACGGCGATCCGGCCGTCGGCGAGCTTCATCGCTTCCAGGCAGTTGCCTCCGTTGCCGCCGCTCCACGGCTTCTGCCAGCCCTCGCTGCCCAGTTCCCGGGCGGGCATGCCGTTGTAGATCCGCTGAGCGCGGATCCGCGGCCTGGACTGGGTCTTGATGCGGTTCATTCACAACTCCTTGCGGAGATCCCGGAGGATCTCCTTCGTGCGATGTGCTGTAGCGGCCTGCGCCGCCATGCGGTCCAGGACCTCGAGGTGGGTCGCCACCTCGCTGCGGGCGTCGAGATAGACGGCGCCGGTCAGGTACTCGCTGTAGACCATGTCCGGAAGCTCCGGCATGGCGAATCGGAACAGCACGAAGGGCCCGTACGTGCCCGGATGCGGCCCGTTGACGAACGGGGCGATCTGCAGCGTCACGTGGGGCAGCTTCGCGGCGTCGAGCAGTTTGTCGATCTGCGCGCGCATCACCTCCGGACCACCGACGGGGCGACGCAGCACCGTCTCGTCCATCACGACCCACATCCGGGGCGCATCCTGACGGGTGAGCAGATCCTGGCGTTGCATGCGCAGGTCGACGAGGCGCTCGATGTCCTCCGGGCGGGTCTGCCCGATGGCGCCGGACTTCAGGACACCACGCGCGTAGTCCTCGGTCTGGAGCAGGCCGGGCACGAAGTGGGGCTCGTACTGGCGGATCAGGGCGGCGGCGCCCTCGAGGCTGACGTGCATCGAGAACCAGCCGGGCAGGACGTCGTGGAACCGCTGCCACCAGCCCGGCTTGTTCGCGTCCTCGGCGAGCTGGACGAAGCCCTCGGCCTCCTCGTCGGTGACCCCGTATGCCTTCAGCAGCAGCTGGAGGTACGGGATCTTGAGGCTGACCTCGGCCATCTCCATGCGGCGGACCGTGGCGGGCGCGACGCGCAGGATGCGGGCGGCTTCCTCGCGCTTGAGCCCGGCGCGTTCCCGCAGGTCCAGCAGACGCCGACCGAGGACGACCTGTCCGACCGTCGGCGCGGACCGCGGTTCGCTCACGCTCCACCTCCACGAAGAGCCCGGCCGGCCACGGGGGCCCACAGGCCCCGGCCGGCCGGTCACGGAAAGATTCCCGACAGCCCTACGGCGCCACTCGATGACCTGTTCGAAAATCTGTACGAGCCGTACGGATCTTCGGCGATCCCAACTGGCGCCGTTCAACGTGCTGTTGCGTGCAGTGTGCCACGGCCCCTCACCGCGTCACACAGCACTCTGCATTTTTCAGAGTGACACTTGCCAAGTGTGCACGGCGGGGAGATAGTGGCAAGCGTGATTCCGCCCGCGCCCTTAGGAACAGACGCCGCCGCAGGCCGCCCCCAGGGTCTCGGCGCCGATGGGGGTATCCCCGCTCGAGCGCATTCGAGAACGGGGGAGGCGGCAGGCCCGGACCAGACCGTCGTCGAGCGCCGGTTTCGATTCGAGCTGGCCGCCCATCCGGGTTCCCCCGCCCAGGCCAGACGCCTGACGAGGGCCCGGTTGAACGGCTGGGCGGTGTGCGAGGACACCTGCGACACCGCCGCCCTCGTCATATCCGAGCTGGTCACCAACGCGATCGTGCACACCGCGAGCGACGTCGTCGTCTGCGAGCTGCACGACGGCGACGACCTGGTGCGCATAGTCGTGCGGGACGAGGGGTGCGCGCCGGGAGAGCCTCATCCCTCCCCGCAGCGGCCCGAGGAGGAGCACGGGCGGGGACTGCTCCTCGTCGAGGCCCTCTGTCACGCCTGGGGCGCCCAGGAGCACGGGCCCGGCCTGCTGGTCTGGGCCGACCTGTCCCGCGACCCCGCGGAACCCTGCCACGGCCTCGGCCTCGACCCGGCCGAGCAGTACCACGCCGACCTCGGTGAGCTCCTCGACAGCCTGGACGATGTCCACGACACCTCCTCCGAGCCGCACACCGACCCGGCCGGGCCCCGCAACGACCTGGGTTGGGGCTCGCGCCCGAAGCCGGAGCCGTCCGACGGGCAGGGCGACGAGGGCGAGCAGGCCGAGCAGTGGCACCGGGCACTGCCCCGGCCGACGGTGAGACGACCGCATCCCGTGCCGCCGGGCGCACCCGTCCCCGCGGCCTCCGCCAAACCCGCACCCGCACCCGCACCCGACGGTCGGTCCCTCCGCGTCGCACCGCAATGGAACCGCACCCCCGCTGGGCTCGAGGGCGGTCGCGACGGATGGACCGGCGGCCTCCCCGCCGGCGCCCTCCCGCACGGGCGCGAGCGGGGAAGGATATGAGCGCCGCCTCCGGCCGGTCTCCGCTGCTCACCCTCGACACCCTGGTCCGGCTGCGCCGCGGGCCGGGCTGCGCCCCGGCCCCCGAGCCACCCCGCCGGCTGACCGTGCCCGACGGCATGACGGCCCCGCTGGGCTGCGACGCCGTGTCCGTACCCGCCCGTCTCGGCCCGCTGCTCATGCCGCGTCTGCCACGTGTGGGCTGCGTCTACGCCGACGAGACGCGCTGGTGGTGGCTGGTCCCCGCCGACTCCGACTACGCCCTGGAATGGCCAGCGCCCGCGCACTACGCCACGGGTGCGCTGCTCGCGGACTCGCCGCGGCTTCCCGGCCTGGTGCACCGACCGGACGGCACGCTTCCGTACACCCCGCCGATCCCCCTGTACCTGGCCCTGTGCCGCCTCACGGGCACGACGCCCACCTGGTCACGGGCGATCAGCGCGTAGCCGACCGCCGCTCGGCAGGACGGCCCCGGCGCCGTCCGGGCGCACGCCCGCGCGTCCCGGCTCTCCCCTCCCGCGCCCTGCCCTCACTCCGCACATCCCGCGATAGTGGCCGTTCGTCGACGATCGCGATCGGGGAGGCCGGCGGTGGCAGAGACTCGGGAAGCCGAGGCGGGGACGGCCCGGAAGACGGGGAAGGCGCGCAGGCCGCAGGGCCCCGACGAGCGTGACGTGTCCGAGTCGGAGCGGCTCCTCTTCGGCGGCCCGCTCCGCTACGACATGGGCTGGAACCAGCACGGCCACGCCTTCCTGGAACTGAACGTCCGCTCCATGGTGACCCGGCTGCCGTCCCTGCTGCGCGCCAGCCTCCGCCTGGCCCGGCAGGCCGATCCGAGAGCCGCCCGGATCGTGCTGTCCGCCGAGATCGCCCGGGGTGCGGCGCAGGCGGTCGGCCTGCTCGCGATGAACGCCGTCCTGGGCCGGCTGATCGCCGGCGGCCCGATCGAGGACCGGCTGCGCGCGGCCGCTCCCGCCCTGGTCGTCATGACCGTCGTCCTGCTGGCCGGGACGCTGCTGCGGGCCACGTCGACGTATGCCACCGGGCGGCTCGAGCCCAAGGTGGAGCGGGTGGCGACCGAGCTGTATCTGGAGCGGGCGGCCGCGGTCGAACTCGCCGCGATCGAGGACCACGCCTTCCACAAGCTGCTGGACACCGCGCAGTACGGGGCCCGCTCCAGCCGCTACATGATCAGCCACGGCACGCGCGTGGTGAACGCGATGATCTCGCTGGCCGCGTCGGCGGGCGTCCTCACCGTGCTCCACCCGCTCCTGCTGCCGCTGCTGGTGACGATGACGCTGCCCAGCGCCTGGAGCGCCCTGACCAATGCCCGCCGCCGCTACGAGTCCTTCCACACCTGGGTGCAGCACGCGCGCGCGGGGCATCTGATCGCCGGTCTCCTCACCGAGCCGGCGGCCGCGCCCGAGATCCGCGTCCATGGCGTGGGTCCCTTCCTGCTGCGGCACTTCCGGGCGATGTCGGAGACCGCGGAGGCGGAGCAGGCGCGGCTGGCCCGGCTCGCGGCCCGCACGGGACTGTTCGCAGCGACCTGGACGGGCCTTGCGACGCTGGCGACGTACGCCACGCTGGGCGGACTGCTGCTCACCGGGACGATGGCGCTGGCGGTGGCGGGCACGGCCGTCATCGCGATCCGCGGGGGCTCGGCGAGCCTGAACACCCTCGTCCTGGAGGTCAACCAGCTGCACGAGGAGGCCCTGTTCGTGGGCGACCTGCAACGCCTCTATACCGAAGCCGCCGAACGGGCGATCCCGGTGGGCGGCGCGGCTCTGCCGGAGGAGCCACGGGAGATCCGCTTCGAGAACGTCACCTTCGGCTATCCGGGCGAGTCGACGCGCCCGGCTCTCGACGACGTCACCCTCTCGCTCCCCCTGGGCCGGATCATCGCGCTCGTCGGCGAGAACGGCTCCGGCAAGACGACCCTGGTGAAGCTGCTGGCGGGCCTGTACAAGCCGGACCGGGGGCGGATCATGTGGGACGACGTGGACGCCGCGGACGCGGACCGGCACCGGCTGGCCGAGCGCATCGCGATGGTGGCCCAGGACTTCAAGCGGTGGCCGTTCACAGCCCGGGTCAACGTCGCGATCGGCCGCTCCGCCGCGCAGCTCACCGAGGAAAGGCTCGCGACGTCGATCGCCGAGGCGGGCGCCCAGGAGGTGGTCGCGGACCTGCCCCGCGGTCTGGACACCCTGCTGGCCCGGCACTTCAGCGGCGGTCACGAGCTGTCCGGCGGCCAGTGGCAGCGCCTGGGCATCGCCCGGGCGGCCTACCGGCGTGGGCGCGTCCTGATCGTGGACGAGCCGACGGCGGCCCTGGACGCCAGGGCCGAGCTGGAGGTGTTCGAGAAGATCCGCGCGCTGGCCGGCAGCGGCCAGACGGTCGTGCTGATCACCCACCGGCTGGCGTCGGTCCGGCACGCGGACCTGGTGCACGTCCTGGACCAGGGCCGACTGGTGGAGTCCGGGACGCCGGACGAGCTGTTGGCGGGGGGCGGTGTCTACGCCGAGCTGTACACGCTTCAGGCCGAGCAGTTCACAGGGCAGGTGCCCGCCCGGTCACAGGCGGGCTGACGGCTCACCGAGGGCTGTCGCCGCCGCGGACGACCACGAGGAAGGTGTCCGAGGCGAGGTCCATGACGACCTCGGCGGCCAGCCCCTCCATGCGCCGGGCATGCGCGAACTCCTCCGCCGGCCAGGAGCCGCGCGGCCCGCCCGCGGGAAAGCGTTCGAGCACTGTTCGCCCGTTCACCATCACGCCACCTACCTCCGTTGAACATCACGCTTGTAGGAGTTAACGCTCTTGGGAGGTCGAACGGCTCGGGCAGTTGCGGGACTGAGACGTAGTTGACACGGGTTCAACGCGGAGTGTGAGAGTCCGGTCACCTTACGAACATCTCGGGCACTCTCCGTGTCAGAAGTCGTACTCGTCGTGGTAGAGGACGCGGACGCCGCCCGGTGGCGCAATCGCCGTCAGATCCAGGAAGCCGGCCGCCGGGCCGAGCCGGTCCAGCTCCCGCCCGAACAGCGAGTAGGTGGGGAAGACGCGGTCGGCCTCGCGGAGGAAGCAGCTGACCCCCGGCCGCTCGGCGAAGCCCCCGTCCCGGAGCACCGTCGCCTCGAAGTCGGCGTTGAAGTCGTCCTCGTAGGAGGAGTACCAGGGCACCGTCCAGCCCATGCGTGCCTTGAACGGCAGGATCCTCGTGAACGGCGCCCGGGACACGGCGGCGAACGAGGTACCGCGCGCGTGCAGGTGCGCGAGGTGGCCGACCTGGTCGAGGAAGGCCGCGCAGCAGCGACACCCGGCCTGCCGTTCGGGGGCGAACATGAAGTGGTGGACGACGAGCTGCTGACGGCCGTCGAAGAGGTCGAGGAGTCCGGCCCTGCCGCTGCCGCCCTCGAAGACGTACTCCTTGCCGACCTCGACCATGGGCAGGGCGCGCCGGTCGGCGGTGAGCGCCTCACGCGCGCGTGTCATCGCCTCTTCCTTCTCCAGCAGTCCTCGCGCGCGGTGCGCCACTCCTCGCGCGAGACGATCTCCGGAAGCTCCGGCTGCGCCATGGCTGCCCCTCCTGTGCAACGGTCCGTCGCGGAGGATGACTCACGGACGAGCGGAACTCATCGCCCTCGCGGAACGTACTGCGCCGGGCTCGGCGGAGGGCGCCGCAGAGGAGGGCGTCGGAGGAAGCGCGATCGCGTCGACGTACGACGGCCCGTGTCCTCGTGAGAGCCGTGGCGCGCGTCCCGTCCCGAGTCCGACGGGCGGAACCGTCCGGCGACCGGCAGGTCCGGCACGGACACCCGCAGCCCCACCCGTTCCCGCCCCGCGGCGAGTTCGCCGAGGAGTGCGGCGAGCCGCTCCCGGTGCCGGGCACCGAGCCCTCCCGTGTCGTCGAGGTGGACGGCGCAGGCCGTGGTCGTGTCGACGAGCCGTTCGAGGACGGCGGCGACCTCGTCGGTGCCCTCCGAGTGCCGGGCCAGCGCGGGCAGTTCGTGGGCGGCCAGGGCGATGGCGGTGCGGGCCTCGGCGAGGGCACGGTAGGCCTCGCGGCGCAGGGCCCAGCGCGCGGCCCGGTCGTCGGAGGCGTCGAGGACATGGGTGAGGTAGGCGTGCGCGGCGCTCGCGGCGGCGGCGAGCCGCGCGTGCACCTGGCCGCCGCCCTTCCCCGGGACCGGCAGATGTCCGACGATCAGCACGATCGCGCAGGCCAACAAGGTCTCCCCGATCCGGCTGACGGAGGCCTGGGGTTCCCCGCCGACCATCACCAGGGACAGCACCAGCACGGTGACGACGGCGGTCTGGGCGGCGAAGTGCCGGGTGGACACGGGGATCAGCGCCCCGCACAGCGCGACCATAGCGACGAGGCCCTCCGGCCGGGGCAGCACAGCGGCGAGACCGGCGAAGACCAGCGCCCCCAGCACGGTTCCCGCGGCCCGGCACAGCACCCGGGACAGCAGGGGCCCGAGGTCGGGCTTGACCAGGAAGACGGCGGTGGCGGGCAGCCAGTACCAGTGCGTGTGCGAGCCGTACCACCGGGAGTGGTGGAGCACCTGGGCGACGGCGACGGCGGCCCCGAAGGAGAGGCCGACCCGCAGCCCGTACTCGCGGCCGCCCGCCCCGAACCCGGCGCGCAGCAGGTCGCGCGCGGCACTGCGACGGGTGTGCAGCTCGCCGCCGCCCTGGTCGAAGGCGTCGGCGGCGTGCAGCAGCGCGTCGTCCAGCGCGCGCAGCGCGGGGGCCGAACGGGAGGGCGCGGGCAGCGGCCCGGTGTGGGTGTTCTCGCGTACGGCGGCGGCCAGCCGCCGGGGTCCCGCCGAAGCCCGGTCGCAGAGGGGCTCCGCGGCCCAGGCGAGTGCGGTCGCCGCCTCGGCCAGGGGCAGCGCGGCGGCGTACTGGGCGTGCAGCCGCCGTTCGGCCGCGGAGCCGGCACAGCGCCGCAGCCGGGGGCCGGCCAGAGCGTCCTGGGCGTGGTCGAGGGCCGCGGTGAGCGCGGCGCGGCGGGCGGTGGCGTGCTCGGCCCCCGTGGCGTCGAGCAGCTCCGCGACGGCGTCGTACACGCGGGCCACCGCGTCCCGTTCGCCGTCGAAGCGGAAGTCGCCGGTCATCGCGCCGGGCGTGGGCAGGACGAGACGCAGCGCTGTCAGCCATCCGGCTCCGGCGAGGAAGGCGAGGGCGCGCGCCCACCCGGCCTCCGGGACGGGCATGCCGGCCCCGATCGCCGAGGCGACGAGCAGCTGTGTCCCGGCCGCGGAGGCGACCGGCCCGACGGCGCTCGTCCCGCCGGCGAGCAACCCGAGTCCGGTGAGGAAGGCTGTCAGCGCGAGTGCCCCGACATGGTCCCCGGCGTACGTCCCGACGAGCAGTCCCCCGGCGCCCGCCAGCGCGGGCGCCCCGAGCCGCTTCACGGCGGTCCGCCTGCTGCCGGGCCGGTCGTTGATCCCGGCGAGCATCGCGGCGATGGCGGCGACCACGCCGAGGGAGGCCCGGCCGGCGAGAACGGCCGCGAGGAGCAACGGCCCGGCGGCCAGCGCCCCCCGCGTGACCGCGCTCCAGGGCACGGGCCCGCGCTGGGCGCGCAGGGCGTGGGCGAGCCAGGGCGGAAGTGCGCCGGGGTAGGTGAATGCGCGGGCGGGAACGTGCGGGCGCGGTGACACGGAGCTCCTGTCGGGCGAGGGCGGGGTCTGCCTTCGGGCGACGGTGGCCGGGGCGGTCAGCTGTGAGCTGTGGTGTCCACGGTACGGGGCGGTCCTGGAGAGGCTGGGACGATTACGTTTCAACGAGGTGACGGCCGGCCCGGATCCCGCGTTCTTTATGAACGCAAGGCCGGGAACGGGAGCGGGACCGGGGGCGTAGCCTGCCCCCGGCCCCTGTAGAGCCACCCATGTCGCACGCCGGCGCACTTGAGGACCCAGGTCAGTCGTGATGTCGTCGCGTCCTGCCTTTGGACCACCGCGCATCGAGCTGCGCGGGCCGGACTTGAACCGGCACTTCGACGTCCGGGGGCCTGGGCCCGGTCGCTCCGGCGATCGGCGGCGAATGCTGAGTCTGGAGCGAGAGTCTGAGATTCATCGCGATCCGTCCCTGACGTGCTCGGCGGGTACGGTTCGCTCGTCACGACAAGCTTCAGCTTCAGCTTGCGCTCCTCGCGCACCCCGGCCTCGACGGACCGGGGGGTCTCGAAGGCTACCCGAACAGATAGCCGAACACGGCGTCACCGACCCGCTGGTCGACGACCTCGGTGCCGTTCGCCTCCTCCCGGGCGAACTTCACCGCCTGCTGCACCTTCTCCAGCCGCCCCAGGAGCTCGTTGATCCGGCGTGCGGGAAGGGCACCCGAGAACTTCACGGTCGTCCAGTAACCGACCGGCACGTCCTCGTAGTACACCTCGACCTGAGCCGGGTGCTTGTCGGTCGCCTCCGCCTTCACATGGTTGCGCGGCACCTTCTTGGTGCGCAGCGTCCGTACCGGCTCGGTCTTCCACGCGTCGGTGGAGGGGTCCTGCGCCCAGGACTCGGAGGCGTCGAGCACGGGCAGCCGGCGCACGAGGGCGGTGAGGTCGACGAGCTGCTTCTCCAGGAACAGCAGGTAGGACACCGGCACTTCGGCGACGAGGACGCGGCCGTCGACCTTCACGTCGGCGCGGGCGTCGCAGTTGGCCCAGTCCTTCGTGGCGGTCACGTCGAACAGCCGGGTCAGGGTCGCCGCGGTCTCCCGCAGCACGTCCTCGGCCTTCACCTGCACCCGGGTCGACTCGGGCGGCAGCTGCTCGCCCTCCTCGTCCTTGGGCTGGTAGGTCCGCGAGATACCGGCCAGCAGGGCGGGCTTCTGGAGTCCGTGCTGAGCCGCGGTCAGGTCCTGGTGGGCCTTGGACTTGACGCCCTTCTCGACTGCGATGATCTGATTGAGTTTCGCCACGACGCAGACGGTAGCGGCATCAACGGCGCGACCCCAACGGGTTATTGACCGAGCAGCCGCCGAACCGGGCCTCTCCCCGGGGCCGGCTCCGCGCGCGCGGGCAGTGGTGCCGCGCGGCGCCGCACGGTCCGACGGTCGCCCGCCGGGAGGCGATTGTCAGTGGTGCGCGCTTGAATGAGAGGTGCAGTCACAGAGCGTGACGATCGGGAGTGCGACGGGGGCTGGTCTCGGTGAGGTACACGGAGGACGGACGGCGGTACGTGTCACTGGCGGGCCTGCGGCTGCGAGGATGGACGGGCCCGCTGGTCCACCGGCTGCTGGGGCCGCCGGACCGGCTCAGCATCGACCCCCGCGCGCGGGCCGCCCCGCAGTTGCGCCTCTACCGCGGCGAGCGCGTCGAAGCGGCCGAGCGCACCGAGGAGTTCCCGCACCAGCAGACCCCACCGCATGCCGGACGCCAGGAGCCTTTGCAGAACCCCGCTCCACAGGCCCCCGGAGATGAGGGGTCCCCTTGACCCGGTGTGCCTCACCGCCGCCCGGGTGCGTCTCCTACGGCTCGGCCCGCCACGCCCTCCGCTTCGGCACCGGCTTCGCGAAGCTCCCTGCCCGGCTGGTGGTCAGCCCGAGTCCGACCAGGCCCTCGGCCAGCTTCACCGCCGCGCTCACCCCGTCGACAACCGGAAGGCCCAGTTCGTCCCCCACCATCCGCTCCAGTCCCGTCATGCCGGCACAGCCCAGGACCAGCACCTCGGCCCCCGCCGCCCGGGCCCGTCCGGCGGCCGCCAGAAAGGCCGCCTCGGTACGGGCGCGGTCGCCCAGATCGAGGACGCCGAGCCCGGTGCCGACCACGGCGGCGCAGTTGCGGCCCACCCCGGCCAGCTCCAGGCTGTCCTCGATCTGGCCGCAGGACCGCTCCAGCGTGGTCACGACCCCGTACCGGCGCCCCAGCAGACACGCCAGATGCGCCGCGGCCTCGGTGATGTCGACGACGGGTACGTCCACCAGTTCCCTGACGCCCTCACGTCCGTGCTCACCGAAACCTGCCATGACGACGGCGTCGTAGGGCCCGCCGTCGTAGGTCCGCAGCGCGTCCATGACCGCCGCGGCGGAGAGGTAGCTGTCGAGCCAGCCCTCCGCCGACTCGGGCCCCCACGCCGGGGTCAGTCCGGTCACGGTGGTGCCCCGGCCTGCCGCGGCCCGGGCACCTCGCACGATCTCCCCGGTCATCTCCTGCGTGGTGTTGCAGTTGGTGACGACGATCCGCACGTTCCGCACGCTTCTCAGACCTCCGCGGGCTTCCCGACGGCGGCCACGGAACCGGCCGTCCGCTCACTGCGGCACAGCAGCACGTACAGGCCGGCGCCGAGCGCCGTCCCGATGAACCAGGAGTACGGAGCCACATCGCTGAAGGTCTTCACCAGCGCGAGCACCGCCGCGACCGCCGCGGAGGGGAGGAACGCCCACAGCGCCTTCGGGTTGACGCCCTTGCGGTAGTAGTAGCGGGAGCCGGGGGTGGCGTCGAACAGCTCGTCGACGTCCACGCGGCCACGCTTGACCCAGTAGTAGTCCACCATGATCACGCCGAACAGCGGCCCGAGGAAGGCGCCGAGACCACCCAGGAAGTAGTTGACGACCGTGGGATTGGAGAACAGGTTCCACGGGGTGACCACCAGCGCCGCGACCGTGCTGATCATGCCGCCGACCTTGAAGGTGATCTTCTGCGGCCAGACGTTGGCCAGGTCGTACGCCGGAGACACGAAGTTGGCGACGATGTTGACGCCCATGGTGGCGATAGCGAAGGTGAGTGCGCCGAGGACGAGCACCCAGGTGTTGCCGACCTTCGCGACCAGTTCCGCCGGGTCGGTGATGGCCTCGCCGAACACCTCGAGCGAGCCGGCGGTCACGATCACGGACACCACCACGAACGCCGTCGAGTTGAGGGGCAGTCCCCAGAAGTTGCCGCGGCGGACCGTCCTGTAGTCGGGCGCGAAGCGGGAGAAGTCACAGAAGTTCAGCATCAGCGTGCCGTACGTGGCGAGGATCAGGCCGATCGCGCCGAACCACTGCCGCCACTGCTCGCCCACGGAGACCGGGTGCGGGGTGGACGTCAGCGAGATGGTCCAGCCGGCCTTGGACAGCACCCATACCGCCAGCGCGATCATGACCAGCCAGATCGCCGGGCCGCAGAAGTCCTGGAACTTGCGGACGGACTCCATGCCCTGGCTGATGATCATCGCCTGGATCAGCCAGAGGGACACGAAGGAGAGCCAGCCCAGCGCGTCGAGGCCCAGGAAGGAACTGTGCGTCCAGGACTCCAGGCCCGGCCACGCCGCCAGCAGCATCACGTTGACGGCGACGGAAGCGAGGTACGTCTGGATGCCGTACCACATGATGGCGATCACGGCCCGGATCAGGGCCGGGATGTTCGCGCCCCAGACGCCGAAGCTGATGCGGCTGATGACCGGGAAGGGCACACCGTGCCGCTGGCCGATCCTGCCCATCCAGTTCATGCCGATGTAGATGAGCACGAAGCCGACGAGGAGGGAGGTGAAGATCTGCCACACGTTCATGCCGAGGACCAGCAGCCCTGCGGCGAAGGTGTAGTTGCCGAGGTTGTGGACGTCCGACATCCACATCGCGAAGAGGTCGAAGACCTTCCAGTTCCGCTTCCCGGCGGGCGCGAGGTCTTCGTTGGTGAGCCGGGGATCGGGGACGAACGCGGGTGCTCCGGTGACTTCGGCTCTGTCGGCGAGGGACACGGGACCTCCATGGGCGAGGGGAAGGAGGAGGACTACTGACCGGACCGTTTGGTATACCAAACTGCCGCCATGGTCTCGCCGTCAAGCCTTCTGACCGATGTCCGTCCCGTTACGGCTCCGTAAAAGCCCCCTCGCATCGGCGAAGATGGGCCCCATGACGAAGATCGAACCTCTGGGAGCGGTGCGCGAGCGCGTCCTGGGGGCCCTGCGGCAGGAGATCATCGCCGGCAGCCTGCGTCCCGGGGACCGGCTCGTGGAGCGCGAGCTCGCCGACCGGTTCGGCGTCTCCAGAGTCCCCGTCCGGGAAGCCATCCGGGCGCTGGTCGCCGAGGGCTTCGTCCTGTTCGAGACACCGCGCCGTACGGTCGTACGGCCACTGAGTCCCACGGACGTGAAGGAACTCTTCGAACTGCGCGAGGCGTTGGAGGTGTACGCGGCCGGACTGGCCGCCACCCGGGCGACCCCGGCAGACCTCGCGGAACTTCGGGACCTGCTGACGAGCGCGGCCGGCGCCACCGACGCCGGGGACGCGGAGGCGATCACCGACATCAACACCCGCTTCCACGACCGCCTCCTCGCCATGGCCGGCAACACCCTGCTGATCTCGGTCATGGAACCGGTCGCCGGCCGCCTGCAATGGCTCACCCGACGCAACGAGGAATGGCCCCAACTCCTCACCGAACACCAGGACCTCTACGACGCCATCGCCTCCGGCGACCCCATCCGCGCCCGTGCCCACGCCCTGAACCACGTGCAGGCCAACTACCGCTCCACGGTCCGCCACCTCTTCGGCGACCCTGACCTCCCGGATGCGCCGCAAGCCACGTAGGCCGTGTAAGCCACGTGAGCGACATGAGCGACGCAGGCTCCGAACGTCTCGGACACCCTTGCCGCCCCGAACGCTCCGGAGACCCCGGACACCCCGAACACTCTGGACTTCGTGAAGTGCCCCGCCAGGCTCACAAGGCGCGGCGGCCACGGGAGCAACGGCATACCGTCGACGGCCACCACCGGCCCGCCCGTCCGACCACGCACGGCACTACTGCGTCGGTCCCGCCTCATCCACCGACCCGACCCGACCCCGCGTCGTCCACCGACCCGATTCGGCTCCGGCCTCATCCACCGACTCCGACTCAGCGCCGGCCCCACCACCGGCCCGTCTCCGCCGGGACCACGCCGAAGACCGGCGCTCACACCATCCCCGCGGCTCCCGCCGCCGTGCGCAGTACCTCCCGCAGCATCTCGGGGGTGAGACGGCCGGTGAAGGTGTTGCGCTGGCTGACGTGGAAGCAACCGAAGACTTCGAGGCCGTCGCCGCCGTCCGGCCTGTCCAGCGGCACCCGCGCCCCGTGCGCGAAGGCGGGCCGGGGCCGTGGCACGGTCCAGCCCGCCTCGCCGAACGCGGGCCGAACGCGGGCAGCGCGGCCTGCCAGCCGAAGGCGCCGAGGACGACGACGGCGCGCAGCGTCGGCCGCAGCAGCCGCAGCTCCTGCACGAGCCACGGCCGGCAGGTGTCCCGCTCCCCCGGGGTGGGCTTGTTGGCGGGCGGCGCACAGTGCACGGGCGAGGTGACCCGCACGCCGTACAGCTCCAGCCCGTCGTCGGCGGAGACGGCGGTGGGCTGCGAGGCGAGCCCCACGTCGTACAACGCCTGATACAGCACGTCACCGGAACGGTCGCCGGTGAACATCCGGCCCGTCCGGTTGCCACCGTGCGCGGCCGGGGCCAGTCCGACGATCAGCAGCGGGGCGTCGGACGGACCGAACCCCGGAACGGGCCGGCCCCAGTACGTCCAGTCGGCGAAAGCCGCCCGCTTGGTACGGGCGACCTCCTCACGCCAGGTCACCAGGCGGGGACACGCCCGGCACTCCGCGACCCGCCGATCGAGCTCGACGAGGGCGGAGCCGGAGGAAACGGAGCCGGAGGAAACGGGGCTGGAGGGAACGAGGACGGAGCGAGGGGACTCGGAAGGGGAGACTGTGAAGTCCGAGGGGGAGGCTGCTGACTCGGAGAGAACCGAGTCCGAGGGGGCGCAGCTCGAGGCGGAGTGCGAGAGGGCGGAGTCCGGCGAGGTCGATCTCGATGCGGCGGAGTCCGACGAGGCGGAGTGGGTGGGGGCCTGGGAGGCGTCCATGTCTCCACCGTAAGACGACGCCGGGTGGAACCATCGGGTTGGGTCCAAGCCATCCGGGGCCCCCTCCCCCCTCCCCCCGTCCCCTCCCCTCCCCTCCCGTCAAGCTCCCCGTCGGGCCAGGCGCAGCAGCTCCGTGTTCGACTCCCGTCGTTTCCAGGCGATGAGCGCAAGCGGTACGAGCAGGATCAGCGGCGTGGCCGCGTTCTGGCCGTCGAAGACGACCACCTGGACGACGAACGCACCCACCATCAGCGCTCCGAGCGCCGTCGCCGCCACGGACTGGAGCACCGGGATGAGCAGGGCGACCGCTCCGGCGAGTTCCAGGGCGCCGATGGCGTACATGCCCCCGCTGCCCCAGCCCATCTTGTCGAAGGACTCGGCGGCCGACGGGTGTGCGATCAGTTTCGGCAGGGCGCTGGCGATCCCGTAGAAGAGCGCGAGGAGCACCTGCAAGCCCCGCAGCGCGATCCGGGCGCGTCGACCCCGGGCAGTAGCGGATGCCGAAGCGGGGGCGGAGCCGGTGACGGTGAGGGGAGCCGTGGTCTCGGACATGAGGGTCTCCTGCGGTGAGCGGTCCGTTTTGCTGTCAGGGAGGTAGACCGACCTCCCGCAGCGAACTCATCGCAGCCCCACCGGCCTTTCTCACGCCACCGCCCCTGGCGGCCGCTACCGCGTCAGCGGCATCACCCTCACCCAGATCCGGTCCTCCGTCAGATAGCGGTCCACCTTCAGGCCCGCCTCAGCCAACGCCTCCTCGAACTGTTCCTTCGTCAGGGGGCGGGCCCGGAAGGTCTGGGTCCACACCGCGTCCGGGAACTCGTACTCCGCGCGCACGCAGTGGACGCCGTCACCCACGGGCTCGGACGAGACGATCCCGATCGTGAAACCGCTGGGGTCGACGCGCTTGCGCGGCACGGTGGAGTGGTAGTCCTCCCCTTCGCGTTGAATCAGCACGCATCCGCCGTCCGCGACGTGCCGTGCGCAGGCACGCAGCATCCTTCGCCGTACCTCGACATCCCCGGTGTGCACGAGGAACGAGGCAAGCATGACCACGTCGAACGTCTCCCCCAGGGCGAGATCCTCGATAGAGCTGCATATCGTGCGTGCCCCGTGGACGCGCTCCAGCATCTCGGCGGACTCGTCGACCGCGGTGACGGTGAATCCGCGCTCCAGCAGGGCGTGGGTCACCCGGCCGACCCCGCTGCCCAGCTCCAGGATGTGCGCACCCGGCGGTACCGCCGCGGCGATGACGTCCGGCTCGTTCCCCACCGGCAGGCGTGAGTAGAGCTCGACCGCGCAGCCGTCCGGGGTGATCGCGCCGGGGCCTGTTCCCTCGTATCCGTCTCGCTTCTTCAGCCTCATGCCCGTTCAACGGCCCATCTGCGTACGGCCGTTCCCGCTGTCCGCCAGTTCACTCGTTCGAGGGATGATCCTCTTGTTCGAGGCACGGTGGAGGCGAGATCCGGGCGGGCCCTCCGGGCTGCCGACCCCCCTGGAGAACGTCCGGACGGAAGAGTACGTTGCAGGGAGGAGCGGTGATCGGAATGCGTACGGGCAGTGAGCCGACGACAGCGCGCAGTGCGCTGAGGATGCGTCTGTGGCTGACTCTGTGGGGTCTGGCCTGGGCGATCTTCGGTACGGCCGCGTTCGCCCTCGCGGGGCGTCCGGGATGGGCGGCCGCGTGTGGGGTGCTGTGGCTGGTGATCACGGTCGATCTGGCGATGATCCTCAGGCATCGGCGGCAGGGTCCCCACTACCAGCCGGGTCGCGACATCCCCCCGTACCTGCCGCCCGAGCACCGTCACCCTTGAGAGCAGTGACCTCCGACCTGTCACCTGTCACCTGTCACCTGTCACCTGTCACCTGTCACGAGGAACGCCGCTGAGGCTGCTCCCGCCGCCGAGATCGTCCCGAAGCCCGATTCAGAATGGAGAACCGCTGGGCACCGGCGAAGCCGGGTGGGAACGAACCGGCGGAAGACGCGAGACATCAGCGTTCACCGGTCACCGGTCACCGGTCACCGGTGCCGCTGGATACCGGCCGTTCTCAGGCTTCGAAACGCGCCGCTTCGAGGTACTGCGGGTTCGGGTCCAGGGCCGCGGCCAGCCGGAAGTGGCGCTTGGCCTGGTCGCCGCGGCCTTGCCGCTCGTAGGTGCGGCCGAGCGCGAAGTGCGCGAAGGCGTTGTCCGGCTCGCGCTCCAGAACGACGGTGAACTCCAGCTCGGCTGGCCGTAGTTGGGCGGCGGCGAAGAAGGCTCGCGCGCGCAGCAGCCGGGCGGCGGTGTTCTCGGGGTGTGCGGCGATCACTTTGTCGAGCAACTTCACCGCGCCCCGCGGGTCCCGTGCGGCGAGCAGATGCTCCGCGGCACGGAAGTCGATGACGTGCGTCTCCGGAGTTCGTCCGGTCGAACCGCTGGTATCGGGCACGGAAAAATCCTTCCCTTGCTCGCTGGGTTCAACGCGCGGAGCGAGGGCCGCTATTCCGGAGAGGTCCCGTGCGGCGCGTGCGCCCTGTGCGCGAGGTCGGCCCATACGTCCTTCACGCGCCGCCGGAGGTCCGCGAGCGGTACGTCGTTGTCGATCACGATGTCCGCGATCTCCCGGCGTTGCTCGCGTGTCGCCTGGGCGGCCATACGCGCGTGTGCGTCGTCGAGCGTCATCCCGCGGAGCCGGACGAGCCGGTCGAGCTGGGTCTCGGGAGCCGCGTCGACGACGACCACCACGTCGTACAGCGGGGCGAGGGCGTTCTCGGTGAGGAGGGGGACGTCGTGGACGACGACGGCGTCCTCGGGGGCGGCCGTCTCCAGCTCGCGGGAGCGTACGCCGACCAGGGGGTGCACGATCGAGTTGAGGACCGCGAGTTTCCCGGGGTCGGAGAAGACGATCGAGCCCAGGCGGGGGCGGTCGAGGCTGCCGTCGGGGGCGAGTACGTCCTCGCCGAAGGCTTCGGTGACGGCCGCGAGCCCCGGGGTGCCGGGCGCGACGACCTCACGTGCGATGCGGTCGGCGTCGATCAGCACGGCCCCGCACTCGACGAGCAGCCGCGACACCTCGCTCTTGCCGGCGCCGATGCCGCCGGTCAGGCCCACTTTCAGCATGACAGGAAGCTTAGGGCCTGCCGGTGACGATGCACCCGGCAGGCCCTGTGCGCTGCTCATCGCCCGGCTGCCGGCTTGCTGCCGGCGTGCGCGCGACCGGGCTGCTCAGCTCTCGCCTTCGCGCTCCGCGAGGAACCGCTCGAACTCCTGCCCGATCTCGTCCGCGGACGGGATGTCGACCGGTTCGGCCAGCATGTTGCCGCGGGTTTCGGCACCGGAGGCGGCGTCGTACTGGTGCTCCAGGCCCTGCACGAGGGAGGTGAGCTCCTCGTCGCCCTCCTGGATCTGGCGGTCGATCTCGGTCTGCGTACGGTGGGCGTCCGTGCGCAGGGCGTGCGCGATGCCCGGCAGGACAAGGCCGGTGGCCGCCGTGATCGCCTCCAGGACGGTCAGGGCCGCGTCGGGGTACGCCGAGCGGGCGATGTAGTGCGGGACGTGTGCCGCCACGCCCAGGATGTCGTGGCCCGCTTCCATGAGCCGGTACTCGACGAGCGCTTCGGCGCTGCCGGGGACCTGCGCCTCGTCGAAGGGGCTGCGGTGGCCCGGCATGAGGTCCGTGCGGTTGCCGTGCGGGGTGAGGCCCACGGGCCGGGTGTGCGGGACGCCCATGGGGATGCCGTGGAAGTTCACCGCGAGGCGGACGCCGAGCCGCTCCACGATCTGCTGGACGGCGACGGCGAAGCGCTCCCATTCCACGTCCGGCTCGGGGCCGGACAGCAGCAGGAACGGTGCACCGGTGGTGTCCTGCACGAGCCGTACCTCGATGGCCGGCTCCTCGTACTCGGTCCACCGGTCGCGCTTGAAGGTCAGCAGCGGGCGGCGGGCCCGGTAGTCGACCAGCCGGTCGTGGTCGAAGCGCGCGACGAGCTGGTGGGGCAGCGAGTCGAGGAGCCGGTCGACGATCTGGTCGCCGGTTTCACCCGCGTCGATGTATCCGTCGAAGTGGTAGAGCATGACAAGTCCGGCCGACTCCTGGGCCAGCGCCACGTCGACGACTGCCAGGCCCTTCGGCTCCCATGCGTACAAACCCTGCGGATCAAGCACTTGGACCGCTCCCCTCGTGTTCGTACTGTCCAACGTGCGCCGGACGGTGGGTATTCCCGGACCACGCCCTTGATCAGGTGACTCCTGCCGGCCCGCTCAAGGGACCGGGTGGCGGGCCACGGGGTCGCACGGAGCCGCTCGGGAAATAACTACCCCGAGGCTCGGGGGAACTTGCCCACGCGGCCGATCTCACCGAATCGCCGTCGGGCAGCACTGAGGGCCCGCACCTCGAAAGGTGCGGGCCCTCGGTCAAACAGTCAGCTCAGCCTTGACGGCCGGGCGATCAGCTCTGGCCGCCGGCCAGCTTCTCGCGCAGCGCGGCAAGCGCCTCGTCAGACGCCAGCGCACCGGAGGTGTCCGCGCCCTCGGAGGAGTACGAACCACCGCCGCCGCCACCGGACGCGGCCGGAGCCGCACCCGCGGCGTCGCCGCCCTCGGCAGCGGCCTTCTCGTCCGCCTCGCGGGACTTGATGACCTGAGCCTGGTGCTGCTCGAAGCGCGTCTGCGCCTCGGCGTACTGGTTCTCCCAGACCTCACGCTGCGACTCGAAGCCCTCGAGCCAGTCGTTGGTCTCGGGGTCGAAGCCCTCGGGGTAGATGTAGTTGCCCTGGTCGTCGTACGACGCGGCCATGCCGTAGAGCGTCGGGTCGAACTCGACCGAGGCCGGGTCGGAACCGAAGGACTCGTTGGCCTGCTTCAGCGACAGCGAGATCCGGCGACGCTCGAGGTCGATGTCGATGACCTTGACGAAGATCTCGTCGTTGACCTGGACGACCTGCTCCGGGATCTCCACGTGGCGCTCGGCCAGCTCGGAGATGTGGACCAGACCCTCGATGCCCTCGTCCACGCGGACGAACGCACCGAACGGAACCAGCTTCGTGACCTTGCCGGGCACGACCTGGCCGATCTGGTGGGTGCGGGCGAACTGCTGCCACGGGTCTTCCTGGGTCGCCTTCAGCGACAGGGAGACACGCTCGCGGTCCATGTCCACGTCGAGGACCTCGACGGTGACTTCCTGGCCGACCTCGACAACCTCGGAGGGGTGGTCGATGTGCTTCCAGGACAGCTCGGAGACGTGGACCAGACCGTCGACGCCACCCAGGTCCACGAAGGCACCGAAGTTGACGATCGAGGAGACGACGCCGGAGCGGACCTGACCCTTCTGGAGGGTCGTGAGGAACGTCTGGCGGACCTCGGACTGGGTCTGCTCCAGCCAGGCGCGGCGGGACAGGACCACGTTGTTGCGGTTCTTGTCCAGCTCGATGATCTTCGCCTCGAGCTCCTTGCCCACGTAAGGCTGGAGGTCGCGGACGCGGCGCATCTCGACGAGGGAGGCCGGCAGGAAGCCACGGAGGCCGATGTCGAGGATGAGACCACCCTTGACGACCTCGATGACGGTACCGGTGACGATGCCGTCCTCTTCCTTGATCTTCTCGATGGTGCCCCAGGCGCGCTCGTACTGGGCGCGCTTCTTCGAGAGGATCAGGCGGCCTTCCTTGTCCTCCTTCTGGAGAACAAGGGCTTCGATCTCGTCACCGACGGCGACGACCTCATTGGGGTCGACGTCGTGCTTGATCGAGAGCTCGCGGCTCGGGATGACACCTTCGGTCTTGTAACCGATGTCGAGGAGAACCTCGTCCCGGTCAACCTTGACGATGACGCCGTCGACGATGTCGCCATCGTTGAAGTACTTGATCGTCTCGTCGATAGCGGCGAGGAATGCTTCCTCGTCACCGATGTCGTTGACCGCAACCTGCGGGGTGGTGGCGGTGGTCTCGGTGCTGCTCGTCATGTGGGAAAGGGCTCCGGTACGGACAGTGAGTCGTAGGTACTGCTACGCCGGGAACCCGTGTCGCTCTGATGAAGACCGGACAGCTCAGGAAACGCCTCACCAGGACATGGTGATGACGCCTCGACAACCGAGGGGACATACAACAGATGCGGCGCAGCCTGCTATGTCTGAGGTGCGCAGGCCCACAGCGCAACTTGTAGCATACGGGGGCAGCCGGGCCGGGTCAATGCGCGAAGGCGCACACCCGGGGCGGATCACCGCAAACCCGGCACACAACCTTTCTCCTGAGGTCACGCAGGCCGCAGGAAGCCTCTTCGGTGACACCTCGGGTGACACCGAAGGGCAGGTTGCACGGAAGAGTACGACGAGGGAGCCGATCATCCAAGAGCCCGCATCGTCCGAGCCGGCCATCGAGCCGGAAGCCACCCGACGTGACGCCGACGTCGCCGAGAGTTCCCGGGCCAACCGGGGCTGGTGGGACCGCAACGCGGACGAATACCAGATCGACCACGGCACCTTCCTCGGCGACGACCGCTTCGTGTGGGGGCCCGAGGGCCTGGACGAGGTGGAGGCCGAACTGCTCGGCCCGCCGGAGGACCTGAAGGGCAGATCGGTCCTGGAGATCGGCGCCGGCGCGGCCCAGTGCTCGCGCTGGCTGACCGCACAGGGCGCGCGACCGGTCGCCCTGGACCTCTCCCACCGCCAGCTCCAGCACGCGCTGCGCATCGGCGGGTCGTTCCCGCTGGTGTGCGCCGACGCGGGCGCGCTGCCCTTCGCGGACGCCTCCTTCGACCTGGCCTGCTCGGCATACGGGGCGCTGCCCTTCGTCGCCGATCCGGTGCTCGTCCTGAAGGAAGTACGGCGGGTGCTGCGGCCGGGCGGCCGTTTCGTGTTCTCCGTGACCCACCCCATCCGCTGGGCGTTCCCGGACGAGCCGGGCCCGGAGGGTCTGTCGGTGTCCTCCTCGTACTTCGACCGCACTCCCTATGTGGAGCAGGACGACGAGGGCCGCGCGGTGTACGTGGAGCACCACCGCACGCTGGGCGACCGGGTCCGCGACATCGTGGCGGGCGGCTTCCGGCTGGTGGACCTGGTCGAGCCGGAGTGGCCGGCCTGGAACTCCTCGGAGTGGGGCGGCTGGTCGCCGCTGCGCGGAAACCTCATCCCGGGGACGGCCGTCTTCGTCTGCGAACGGGACTAGCGGCCTCCCTCCCCTCCGCTACCCCCTCCTCCGCTCCCGTACGCGCGTGTGCGGGAGCGGACGCGTTCTCGGGGGCGTACGACACTGGGGGCGTGATCCCTCGTGACGACGCCCTGGAAGCGCTGCCCGTGCGGGCGGCCCTGCCCGCTCTGAACGCGGCCCTGGACGGGCACGGAACCGCCGTCCTCGCCGCGCCGCCCGGCACCGGCAAGACGACGCTGGTGCCGCTCGCCCTGGCCGGGCTGCTGGGCGAGGGGCCGGCGCGCCGGGTGGTCGTGGCCGAGCCGCGGCGGATCGCTGCGCGGGCGGCGGCCCGGCGGATGGCGTGGCTGCTGGGCGAGCGGCCCGGGGAGAGCGTGGGCCACACCGTGCGCGGGGAACGGGTCGTCGGGCGGCACACGCGTGTGGAGGTCGTGACGACGGGCGTGCTGCTGCAACGCCTTCAGCGTGACCAGGAGCTGTCGGGCGTCGACGTGGTGGTGCTGGACGAGTGCCACGAGCGGCATCTCGACGCGGATACGTCGGCCGCCTTCCTGTGGGACGTGCGCGAGACGCTGCGCCCCGGGCTTCGGCTGGTGGCGGCCTCGGCGACGACGGACACGGCGGGGTGGGCCCGGCTGCTGGGCGGGGCGCCCGTGGTGGAGGCCCACGGGTCCCTCTTCGACGTCGAGGTCGTGTGGGCGCCTCCGGCCCGTCCGGTGCGGCCGCCGCACGGTATGCGGGTCGATCCCGCGCTGCTGGCGCACGTGGCGTCGGTGGTGCGGCGGGCGCTGGCCGAGCGGTCGGGTGACGTGCTGTGCTTCCTGCCGGGCGTCGGAGAGATCGCGCGGGTCGCGGGGCTCCTCGGTGAACTGGGCGGCGTCGATGTGCTCCAGGTCCACGGGCGGGCTCCGGCGGCGGTGCAGGACGCGGTGCTGGCTCCCGGGAGGCGGCGCCGGGTGGTTCTGGCGACCTCGGTGGCGGAGTCCTCGCTGACGGTGCCCGGGGTGCGGGTGGTCGTGGACTCCGGGCTGGCGCGGGAGCCTCGGGTGGACCACGCGCGCGGGCTGAGCGCGCTCGCGACCGTACGGGCCTCGCGGGCTGCGGGCCGGCAGCGGGCGGGGCGGGCCGGGCGGGAGGCGCCGGGTGCGGTGTACCGGTGCTGGGCGGAGGCGGAGGATGCCCGTCTGCCGTCGTTCCCGGCTCCGGAGATCAGGGTGGCCGATCTGACGGCGTTCGCCCTCCAGGCGGCCTGCTGGGGGGATCCCGAGGCCTCCGGGCTGGCGTTGCTCGATCCGCCGCCGGCCGGGGCGATGGCGGCTGCGAGGTCCTTGCTCACGGCGATCGGGGCGGTGGACTCCACCGGCCGGGCCACCGGGCGGGGATCGCGGCTGGCCGGGCTGGGACTGCACCCCCGGTTGGGCCGGGCGCTGCTGGACGGGGCCGCGTCGGTGGGTGTGGACCGCGCCGTCGAGGTGGTCGCGCTGCTGAGCGAGGAGGCCCCGCGGGAGTACGGCGACGATCTGGCCGCCGCTCTGCGCGGCGTCCGGCGTGGAGGCGACGCCTACAGCGGGCGCTGGCGGGCCGAGGTGCGCCGGCTGAGGGCCGTGGCCACCACGGGCCTGTCCCCCGCCCCTGCCCGTGACGCCCTCCTGCCGGAGCCGGACACGGATGCCCCGGCGGGGACGGGGCGCACCCGCCGGACAGAAGGGGGAGCCGGTGCGGGCGCCGCGTCCGCCACCTCGCCCGGAACCGGCACGGCGCCCGGAGCGGGAGCTGTCGCGGAGGCCGGGACTGTCGCAGGCGGCGGGGCTGTGGCAGGCGGCGGCGCTGTCGCGGGCGCCGGGACTGTCGCGGGGGCGGGTTCCGATGCCGTCGCCGGTCTGGTTGTCGCCCTCGCCTTTCCCGAGCGGCTCGCCAAGGCCGACGGGGGTTCCTTTCTCATGGTGTCCGGGACGCGGGCCGAGGTCCGGGAGGGCACCGGTCTGCGTGGCGCCTCCTGGCTCGCCGTGGCCGTCGCCGACCGGCCTGTCGGCAAGGGGCACGCGCGTGTGCAACTCGCGGCGGTCGTGGACGAGGAGGTCGCCCGCCTCGCGGCCGGCGCGCTGCTCGACGAGCGGGACGAGGTGCACTGGGCCGACGGCGATGTCGTGGCGCGGCGGGTGGAGCGGTTGGGGGCCGTGGAGCTGGCGTCGCGTCCGCTGCGGGATGCCGATCCCGGGCTGGTGCGCGGTGCGCTGGTCGAGGGGCTGGAGAGGGAGGGGCTGAGGCTGCTGCGCTGGTCGCCCGAGGCGGGCGTGCTGCGGCAGCGGCTGGCGTTCGTGCGCAGGCATCTGGGGGATCCGTGGCCGGACGTCTCGGACGCGTCGCTGTACGCGCGCGTGGACGACTGGCTGGAGCCCGAGCTGAGCCGGGCCCGGCGGCGGAGCGACCTGGGGCGGATCGACGCCGGGGAGGCACTCGGACGGCTGTTGCCCTGGGCGTCCGGTGAGGCGGTGCGGCTGGAGGAGCTGGCGCCGGAGCGGATCGCCGTTCCGAGCGGATCCAGGGTCAGGATCGACTACGGCGACCCGGAACGGCCGGTCCTCGCAGTGAAGTTGCAGGAGATGTTCGGGCTTCAGGAGTCGCCGCGGGTGGCGGGGGTGCCGTTGCTCGTGCACCTGCTGTCGCCCGCCGGCCGGCCCGCGGCCGTCACCGCCGACCTGGCCTCCTTCTGGAAGGACGGGTACAAGGCGGTACGGGCGGAGCTGCGGGGCCGCTACCCGAAGCATCCGTGGCCCGAGAATCCGGCGGGCGCCGAGCCGACCCGGTACACCAACGCGCGGCTCAGGCGGTGACCGGCTGCGGTGCGGCGGGCGCGGCGGCGGTGGGTTCGCCCGGGCGGCGGGAGCGGGCCTCGACGTAGAGGGAGAGGGACATCAGCAGGACGCCGAGGAGGAGGAAGCCCCAGGGCAGGTAGGCGGTCAGGAGCAGGACCAGGGTGCGGTTGGACTTGACGAGGGCGACGGTGTGCTCGATGTAGTCCTCGCGCATCTTCACGTGTCCGGCGAACGCGGTGACCTTCGCCCGGCCGGTGAGCAGACTGCCGCCGCGCAGTTCCTCCTGGTGGATCTCCTCGCCGTTGACGGGCGCGCCGGTGACCGGTTCCACCCAGAACTTACGGACCGTGGTGTACCAGCGGGTGGTGCCGGTCTTGGCGATGTCCTCGGGGGTGATGCCCTTGACCGGCATCGTCTTGGGCATGGGGACCTTGGTCCAGGGGACGGTCTGCTCGAAGTAGTAGACCTTCAGGCCGCGGAAGGTCTGGGTGCCCTTGTAGTGGATGGGGGCCGTGGTGCGGGTCTGGGCGTCGAAGTACTGGTAGTCCCGCTTCTCCGTCAGGAACGGCCACTTGAACTCGATGCCCTCCCGGCGTACCGGGTCGCCGTCGACCATCTCGCCGGTGGCGTGCACGGGTTCCTGGGTGTGCGCGTCGAAGATGTACCGCTCGGGGACCTCGGAGACCATCTTGCCGTCGGGGCCCTGGACGTAGGACAGACCGTCCCAGACCACGACGTCCCGGCCGGCCGTCTTCTCGATCTTCTCGGAGGCCTCCACATCACCCTTGAGGGTCTGCACGATGGTCACCTTGGGGACCGTGCGGGCGGTCAGGTGGTTGTAGTCGAGGAGGGTGGCGTTCTTCGCCTCCAGGACCATGGTCTGGTACTCGTTCGCCGGGATCTTGGCCAGGCGCGGGAAGGCGTACCAGCGCAGCAGGGGGGACAGCGCCGCGAAGAACACGGCGAGGGCGAGCAGGACCAGGCTGGCCTTGCGGCGCATCTCGGCCTCCTTCGCGGGCGGAGCCGGCGGTCGGGGCGGTCAGGGGTGTGCGGGGACGGTCGTCAGCAGTGGCTTCGGGGAGGTCTTGCCGGCCGGTGTGCCCACCGCGGTGAGGGTGAGGATCAGGGCGAGCGCGACGGCGAGACCGGTCGCGGCGGCGATCAGGGCGCGCATACGGGCCTCCCGGTGGAGCAGCCAAGGGAACCGTCAACGGAACTGATGGATCGTCAGGTCGGGCACGGTAGCAACGCGAGGCCGAGATGAGAACACGTCGCACACGACGGCGGCGCCCCTCTGAGGAGAGGGGCGCCGCCGTCGTAGCGGGGAAGGACGGTCACGGGGCCGGGGTCGTCGACTCCGACTCGCCGGGCGTCGGGCTCGGCGTCGAGGCCTCGGCGGCCGTGACGGTGAGTTCGAGGGTCAGGGTCGCGCCGCCCGTGGTGGTGATGCGGAGCAGGTAGGCGCCGGCGGTGTCGTCCGCGTAGAGCGCGGGCAGGGCCAGCAGGCCGTCGGCGTCCGTCTGGAGGTCCAGGGTGCGGACGGGGTTGCCGGCGGCGTCCTTGAAGTAGGGGCCCTTGTCGTTCACGGTCGTGTCGTCGGCCGACCTGATCAGGGTGGCGGTGGCCGCGACCTTGTCCGCCACGGCGCCCTTGTAGGTGGCCTTCACCTCGACCCGGTCGGCGAACTCGCCGCCCGCGGTGCAGGTCAGGGTGGCGCTGCCGGTGCGGGCGAGGGTGTCCGCGGCGCGGGCGGTGACGGTGGCCGTGTAGTCGAGGGCGGAGAGCGTACGGCCGAGGACCGTGGCGCGGACGGTGAAGGCGCCGGTCTTCTCGCCCGCCCGGAGGGCCGGGGCGAGAGCGACGCCCTTGCTGTCGGTGACGACCGTGGCGACGCTCTCGCCGCCCGTGAACGTGGTGTCGGTGTCGCCGACGACGGTGAAGCGGATCCTGACCTTGGCGACGGCCTTGCCGGCCGCCGTCTCCGCGCGGGCGCTGATGCGGTCGGTGAACGTGTTGCCCGCCATGGCGCCGAGGTCCGCCGTGCCCGCGTCCTCGAGGTGGTCGACCGTCTCGGTGGGTGTCGGCGGCGTGGTGGGTTTCGTGGGCGTCGCCGGCGGGGTGGGCTTCGGCGGCGTGGTCGGCGTGGTGGGCTTCGGCGGCGTGCCGGGTGTGCTCGGTGCGCCGGGCGTCACGGGGGTGGACGGCGAGGGGGGCGTGTAGCCGGTGTCGTCGTCGCTGCGGTTGGCCGGCACGGTGCCGGTGCCGTCGGGGATCTCGTGGGAGCCCTTGCGGTAGTACTCGAGCCACGACAGGACCGTGTTGAGGTAGTCCGTCGAGTTGTTGTAGCTGAGGATCGCGCTGCGCATCCCGGACGTGCCCGACATGTCCCAGTCGTAACGGCACAGGTAGTGGCCGGCCGCGAGCGCGGCGTCGTAGATGTTGTTGGGGTCCTTCTTGCCGTCGGCGTTGCCGTCACGGCCCGCCCAGGCCCACGTGGACGGGATGAACTGCATGGGACCCACGGCGCGGTCGTAGGTGCTGTCACCGTCGTAGGCGCCGTTGTCGGTGTCGCTGATGTTCGCGAAGCCGACGCCGTTGAGGACCGGGCCGAGGATCGGCGAGATGGTCGTTCCGTCGGCGTACACGTTGCCGCCGCGCGCCTGTCCCGACTCGACCTTGCCGATCGCGGCGAGGAGCTGCCAGGGCAGGTTGCAGCCCGGCTTGGACTGCGCGAGCTCCGCCTCGGCCTTCTTGTAGGCGTCCAGGACGGTCGCCGGGATGCCGCCCTCCGTGGCGCCGGTGGCGGCCGGGGCGCCGGAGGAGCTCTGGCTCGGCGCGGGGTTCGGGCTCTTCAGCGGGGGGAGGTCCGTGTAGTACGGCGAGTTGCCGGTGGCGCCGCTCTCGGTGCCGGTGTCGGCGGACGACGGGGTGTCGGCGGCGGTCTGTCTGCCGTGGCCGTCGGCCGTGACGTCCGGTGCCTGGGACGCGGCCAGAGCCGCTACGGCCAGTGCGGCCACGGTCGTGTTGACCGCTCCCTTGCGCAGCCTCGTGCCGAAATGCGCCGACATGAAGTGAAACCCTCCCGTGGACGCCGTACGCCCGATCTCTTCGCCTGCATCCTGCCGTCACGGCTGTTGCCGCTGCCGCAGCCGTTGCTTCCGCCGTCACTGTTGTGACGGTCAACCCGCCCCGAGGGTTGCACCCGCGGGGGGTTTGCCCTGCTCTGCCCTGCTGTTCGACGCCCCTTCGGGCACGCCGACCCAGGCGACCCTACGACAACTTCTTTTGCACCGGCACCCGTTCGGGCGTCGTTTTCACCCGCCGGTCATGTGCCGTTGCCCGGGAACCGTCCCCCGCATACTGGACGTCGTCGATCACCGGGCCGACCGGTCCGTCAACGTCCGCCCCGGGGAGCCCCGTTGCCGTTCACCCTGAGTCACGCAGCGGCCGTGCTGCCCGCCGTGCGCGCCGACGGCACCGGCCGCGGCCGACTCGTCCCGGCGGTCCTCGTGGCGGGTTCCTTCGCTCCCGACATGACCTACTACGCGGCGAGTGTCCTGGACTCGGCCATGGAGTTCGGCGACGTCACGCACTCCCTCGCCGGCGTGTTCACCGTCGACGTGCTCATCGCCTGGGGGCTGGTGGGCTTCTGGCTGCTGGTGCGCGAACCGCTGGTGGCGCTGCTGCCCCGGTCCCGGCAGGGCCGGACGGCGGCGCTGACCCGCTGCGGAACGCCACGCGCGCGGGCACGGCCGGCCACGGCCCTGTGGTGGTACGTCTCCGCGGTGCTCGGCGCGCTCACCCACGTGGTGTGGGACGCGTTCACGCACCTCGACCGCTGGGGCATGCGGCTGTTCCCCGTCCTCGGTGAGACCGTCGCCGGCTCACCTCTGTACTGGTATCTCCAGTACGGCGGTTCGGCCGTGGCCGCGGTGGTGATCACCGTGTTCGTGACGCACGCGCTGCGCCGGGCGCCGGCCGTCGAGCCGGTGGGGGTCGCCCTGCTGTCGGCGCGGGACCGGTGGTGGGCGGGCGCCGTCATCGGCGGGTGTGCGCTGGTCGCGGCGGTCCTGCGGATGATGCGGTGGTGGGAGTACTGGGGAACGCGCGGGGCGAAGCCGTGGGAGCTCGTCCCGACCGTGTGCTTCGGGGCGGGCGCGGGGCTGGTGCCGGGGCTGCTGCTGTACGCGGTCGTCGTGCGACTGCGGCGTCCGGCCGGCCCGGCAGCACAAGACCCCCGCGCGGGGCGGCCGGAACCGGAGGAGGTCAGCGCGCGGCGGAGCCGTCCGGGCGTCCGCTGAGCGGTTTCGTCGCCGCGACGACGAGGGGACACGGCGGTCCGCACCACCTCGGCGCACGCGAACACCGTGGCCCGCCCGATGCGCCGATGCCTCGCCGGGCCCCTCGTCCACGGGTCGGACCGAGCCAGGGACAGACCGGGAGACGCCGAGGCCGGAGCAGGCCTCGCCGGTCCCCCGTCCCGCCGCCGGAGGCTAGTGCGCTGCCGACTCCCAGTCCGTGCCCGAGCCGACCGACACGTCCAGCGGGGCCCTCAGGTGGACGGCGCCGGCCATCTCGCGACGGACCAGTTCCTCGACCGCCGCGCGCTCGCCCGGGGCGATCTCCAGGACGATTTCGTCGTGGACCTGGAGCAGCATGCGGGACTTGAGGTCCGCCGCGCCCAGTGCCGCGTCCACCTTCAGCATGGCGATCTTGACGATGTCCGCCGCCGTGCCCTGGATCGGCGCGTTGAGGGCCATGCGCTCGGCCGCCTCACGGCGCTGCCGGTTGTCGCTGTTCAGGTCGGGCAGGTAGCGGCGGCGGCCGAAGAGCGTCGCCGTGTAGCCGGTCGCCCGCGCCTCGTCGACCGCGCGGCGCAGGTAGTCCTGTACGCCGCCGAAGCGCTCGAAGTAGGCGTCCATCAGGCCGCGGGCCTCACCCGCTTCGATGTTCAGCTGCTGGGACAGGCCGAACGCCGACAAACCGTACGCCAGGCCGTAGGACATCGCCTTGATCTTGCGCCGCATCTCCGCGTCCACCGCGCCGGGCTCGACGGCGAACACCTGGGAGGCGGCCGTGGTGTGCAGGTCCTCACCGGAGGTGAACGCCTCGATGAGGCCCGCGTCCTCCGACAGGTGGGCCATCACGCGCAGCTCGATCTGGCTGTAGTCGGCGGTCATCAGCGACTCGAAGCCCTCACCGACGACGAAGCCCCGGCGGATCGCCCGGCCCTCGTCGGTACGGACGGGGATGTTCTGGAGGTTCGGGTCCGTGGACGACAGCCGGCCGGTGGCGGCGACCGTCTGGTTGAACGTGGTGTGGATACGGCCGTCCGCGGCGATCGTCTTGATCAGACCCTCGACGGTGACCCGCAGCTTCGCCTGCTCGCGGTGGCGGAGCATGATGACCGGCAGCTCGTTGTCCGTCTGACCGGCGAGCCAGGCCAGGGCGTCGGCGTCGGTCGTGTAGCCGGTCTTGGTCTTCTTCGTCTTCGGCAGGCCCAGTTCACCGAAGAGGACCTCCTGGAGCTGCTTGGGCGAGCCCAGGTTGAACTCGTGCCCGGCCGCCTCGTGCGCCTCCTTCACGGCCTGCTGGACGGCGCCGGCGAACATCTGCTCCATGGCCTCCAGGTGGGCGCGGTCGGCGGCGATGCCGTGCCGCTCCATACGGGCCAGGAGGGCGGAGGTGGGCAGCTCCATGTCGCCCAGCAGGTCGGCCGCGCCGACCTCCTCCAGACGGCCGCGGAACGCCTCGCCCAGGTCGACGATCGTGCGGGCCTGCACCATGAGGGCCTCGGCCTCGGCACTGTCCTCCGCGCCGAAGGCGAGCTGGCCGTCGGCGGCCGCGGCGGGCGCCAGCTCACGGCCCAGGTACTCCAGGGACAGCGCGTCCAGGTCGAAGGAGCGGCGGCCCGGCTTGACCAGGTAGGCGGCGAGCGCCGTGTCCATCCGGACGCCGGCGACGGACCAGCCGTGCTCGGCGAAGACGCGCATGGCGCCCTTGGCGTTGTGCAGGACCTTGGGCCGGTCCTCGGCGGCGATCCAGGCCGCCCAGGCGTTCTCGTCGGCCTCGTCCAGCTCCGCCGGGTCGAACCAGGCGGCGGGTCCCCCGGCCGCGGCGAGCGCGACCTCGGCGACGGAGCCGGCACCCAGCCCCCAGGTGTCGACGGTGGCCACGCCCAGGGTCTCGGCGCCGTGCTCCGCGAGCCAGCCGACCAGCTCGCCGGTGCCCAGCACCGTGCCGTCCAGCTCGACCCCGGCGGTGATCACCATGGTCGCCTCTGCCTCGGCGCCGGCCGGGTCCACGGCGAGCAGCCGCTCGCGCAGCGACGGGTTCCTGATCTCCAGGGTGTCCAGGATCATCGCGACGGCCGTGCGGTCGTACGGGGCGCGCTCCAGGTCGACGACCGTCTTCGGCAGTTCGACGGTGGTGACCATCTCGGTGAGACGGCGGTTGAGCTTGACGGCCTCCAGGTGGTCGCGCAGGTTCTGCCCGGCCTTGCCCTTGACCTCCTCGACGCGCTCGACGAGCTCCGCGAACGAACCGAACTGGTTGATCCACTTCGCGGCCGTCTTCTCACCGACACCGGGGATGCCCGGCAGGTTGTCGGACGGGTCGCCGCGCAGCGCCGCGAAGTCGGGGTACTGGGCCGGGGTCAGCCCGTACTTCTCGAAGACCTTCTCCGGGGTGAACCGGGTCAGCTCCGAGACGCCCTTCGTCGGATACAGCACCGTGGTGTGCTCACTGACCAGCTGGAAGGAGTCGCGGTCGCCGGTGACGATCAGGACCTCGAAGCCCTCGGCCTCGGCCTGGGTGGCGAGCGTGGCGATCACGTCGTCCGCCTCGAAGCCGTCCACCGCGAACCGCGACACGTGCATCGCGTCGAGGAGTTCGCCGATCAGCTCGACCTGGCCCTTGAACTCGTCCGGTGTCTTGGAGCGGTTCGCCTTGTACTCGGTGAACTCCTCGGAGCGCCAGGTCTTGCGGGACACGTCGAAGGCGACCGCGAAGTGCGTCGGCGCCTCGTCACGCAGGGTGTTGGCCAGCATCGACGCGAAACCGTAGATCGCGTTCGTCGGCTGGCCCGTCGCGGTGGTGAAGTTCTCCGCGGGCAGCGCGAAGAACGCGCGGTAGGCCAGCGAGTGCCCGTCCATGAGCATCAGGCGCGGGCGGCTCTCGCCGGAGGGGGTGTCGGTCTTCTTCGATGCTGTCTCTGCCACGCCCCCGATCCTGCCACGCCCCACTGACACTCGGCCCCGGCCGCCACGACCGACCGGATCGCGCACCGCCCACCGCCCACCGCCAGCCGGCCGTCCGCCCGCACCCGGCCGGCGCGACCCGACCTGCGTGATCCGACCTGCGTGATCCGACCTGCGTGATCCGACCGACCGCCGTCCAGCCGCCTTCCATTCGCCGCCCGTGCGCCGTCCACCGCCCACCGCCCGGTCCGACGACGCCCGTACCCGCCGTCCACCGGCCACGGCCCGCCGGCCACGGCCCGCCGACCGCCGACCGCCGACCGCCGACCGCCGACCGCCGACCGCGCAGGCTTCGCCGCCTTTCGCCGACCGGCACGTGAACGGTGTCGGCGCCTCGTGCGAGGATCGTGCAGCCGTGTGGCACAGGCGAGCGAAGGAGAGCGCGCGATGGCAACGAAGCCGCCCAAGGACGATCCGGTCCAGGACGCTCCCCAGGTCGCCGAACCGAAACACGTGGCGGCCGGACTGCCGGCCGTCGGGCACTCCCTGCGGATCGCCAGGCAGCAGATGGGTGTGAAGCGCACCGCGCTGACGCTGCTGCGCGTCAACCAGAAGGACGGCTTCGACTGCCCGGGCTGCGCCTGGCCCGAACCCGAGCACCGGCACACCGCGGAGTTCTGTGAGAACGGCGCGAAGGCGGTCGCCGAGGAGGCGACCCTGCGCCGGGTCACCCCCGAGTTCTTCGCCGCGCACCCGGTCGCCGACCTCGCGGGCCGCAGCGGCTACTGGCTGGGCCAGCAGGGACGCCTCACCCACCCCATGTACCTCCCCGAGGGGGGAGAGCGCTACGAGCCGGTCACCTGGGAGCGCGCCTTCGACATCATCGCCGAGGAGGCGGCCGCCCTCGCATCCCCCGACGAGGCCGTCTTCTACACCTCGGGCCGCACCAGCAACGAGGCCGCGTTCCTCTACCAGCTGTTCGCCCGCGAACTCGGCACCAACAACCTGCCGGACTGCTCCAACATGTGCCACGAGTCGTCCGGCTCGGCCCTGTCGGAGACCATCGGCATCGGCAAGGGCAGCGTCCTGCTCGAGGACCTCTACCGGGCCGACCTGATCATCGTCGCCGGGCAGAACCCGGGCACCAACCACCCGCGCATGCTCTCCGCACTGGAGCAGGCCAAGGCGGGGGGCGCGAAGATCATCAGCATCAACCCGCTGCCGGAGGCGGGCCTCGGGCGCTTCAAGAACCCGCAGACCCCCAAGGGCCTCACCTCCGGCGCCGCGCTCACCGACCTCTTCCTCCAGATCCGCATCGGCGGCGACCAGGCCCTGTTCCGCCTCCTCAACAAGCTGATCCTGGAGACGGACGGCGCACTCGACGAGGCGTTCATCGGCGAACACACCCACGGCTTCGAGGAGTTCGCCGAGACGGCGCGCGCCGCCGACTGGGACGAGACGCTCACCGCGACCGGCCTCACGCGCGCGGACATCGAGGAGACCCTGCGGATGGTGCTCGCCTCCGAGCGCACCATCGTCTGCTGGGCCATGGGTCTCACCCAGCACAAGCACTCCGTGCCGACGATCCGCGAGGTCGTCAACTTCCTCCTGCTGCGCGGCAACATCGGCCGTCCGGGCGCGGGCGTGTGCCCGGTGCGCGGCCACTCGAACGTGCAGGGCGACCGCACCATGGGCATCTTCGAACGGCCCGCGCCGGCCTTCCTGGACGCCCTGGAGAAGGAGTTCGGCTTCGCACCCCCGCGCGAACACGGCTTCGACGTCGTCCGCGCCATCCGCGCGCTGCGCGACGGTGAGGCGAAGCTGTTCTTCGCGATGGGCGGCAACTTCGTCTCCGCCTCCCCGGACACCGACGTCACCGAGGCGGCCATGCGGCGCGCCCGGCTGACGGTGCACGTGTCGACGAAGCTCAACCGCTCGCACGTCGTGACGGGCGCGCGGGCCCTGATCCTGCCCACACTGGGCCGCACGGAGCGCGACCTCCAGGGCGGCGGCGAGCAGTTCGTGACCGTCGAGGACTCCATGGGCATGGTGCACGCCTCGCGCGGCCGCCTCGCCCCCGCGAGCGGGCACCTGCTGTCCGAGCCGGCCATCGTCTGCCGCCTCGCGCGCCGTGTGCTCGGCGAGAGCAGCAAGGTGCCGTGGGAGGAGTTCGAGCAGGACTACGCGACGATCCGTGACCGCATAGCGCGCGTGATCCCCGGCTTCGAGAACTTCAACACGCGCGTGGCCCGCCCCGAAGGGTTCACCCTCCCGCACGCCCCGCGCGACGAGCGCCGCTTCCCCACCGCGACCGGCAAGGCCAACTTCACCGCCGCCCCCGTCGAGTACCCGCGGCTGCCCGAGGGCCGTCTGCTGTTGCAGACGCTGCGCTCGCACGACCAGTACAACACCACCATCTACGGCCTCGACGACCGCTACCGGGGCATCAAAAACGGCCGCCGCGTCGTCCTCGTCAACGCCGAGGACGCACGCGCGCTGAAGGTCGCCGAGGGGTCCTACGTGGATCTGGTGAGCGAGTGGCGCGACGGCGTGGAACGGCGGGCGCCCGGCTTCCGGGTCGTGTTCTACCCGACCACGCGGGGCTGCGCCGCCGCGTACTACCCGGAGACCAACGTCCTGGTCCCGCTGGACGCGACCGCCGACACCAGCAACACCCCGGCCAGCAAGTCCGTCGTCGTCCGTCTGGAACAATCGGCTACCGACTGAGCGTTTGCTCAGCCATGCTGAACTGTGATCCGGCTGGACTGTGATCCACGCCGGACTGTGATCGACGAACGGAGCCGGGCCCCATGGGCGAGCAGCAGCACGTGAAGTTCCCGCAAGAGGTCATCGACGAGTACACGGCCCTCGGCATCGACATCCTGGCCCTGTTCTCCGCCGGCCACCTCGGCACCCGCATGGGCGTGGACATCCTCGAGGCCTCCGCCGACCGGGTGGTCGGCACCATGCCCGTCGAGGGCAACACCCAGCCCTACGGACTGCTGCACGGCGGCGCCTCCGCGGTCCTCGCCGAGACTCTCGGATCGGTCGGCGCCATGCTGCACGGCGGCAGCTCGAAGATCGCCGTCGGCGTCGACCTGAACTGCACCCACCACCGAGGCGCCCGCTCCGGCCTCGTCACCGGCGTCGCCACACCCGTGCACCAGGGGCGCTCGACGGCGACGTACGAGATCGTGATCAGCGACCAGGAGGGGCGGCGCGTGTGCACCGCGCGCCTCACCTGCCTGCTGCGCGACGTACGGCCCGGCGACGGCCCGCAGGCACGCCCCGCCGGCTGACGACCGGCCGCCGACGGCGCCGCGGAGGGTGACGGGCACGCGCCCGTTGCTCCCCGGCACCGCTGCGGCCTAGCGTCAGGGCATGACCACCGGAGGAGGCCCACGGGCGGGGGCGGCGGCACGGGCGGGGGCGGCGGCACGGCTGCTCGGACCGGCCTTACTGGCCGGCCTGCTGGCCACCGGCTGCGGAAGCTCCGGGAGCGCCGTTGCGAGCGGAACCGCCTCACCACCCCCGCCCGCCACCCCGCGCCCCGCGCCGTCCGGGACCCCGTCCACGACCTCGCCGCAGGAACTGTGCACCCGCCTCGTCGCCCACTGGTCCCGCGCGGTGCTGGACAGCACCGCCTACGGCGACTACCAGTCGATGGGACTGTCCGACGGGCAGTACGAGATCCTGCGGACCGTCGTCGACGGCGCGCGGGCCGCGAAGAAGACCCGAGGCGCCGCGGCGGCCGACGAGTTGATCGACCGCGAGGCAGGCGAGGGCTGTGCCGACCGCTACCGCTCCGGCGCCCCGACCGCAGGGCCCTGGCAGTGAGCGGCGTAGGCCCGGTGGAGCCCGGCGAGGGCACGCACGCGTGGGACACCTCCGACCCGCACGACACCTCCGATCCGCACGACGCCCCGGCCCCCGGCGAAGTCCCCGGGCCGACTCGCAGCGCCGGCACCGCCGGGCGCGAGCGCACCCCCGCCGCCCTCGGCACCCCGGCGACCCACCGCTCCCCCGGCTCACGGCAGTTCCCCGGTTCCCGGCGCCCCGACGGCTTCCCCGGCCCGGGCGGATTCCTCGGATTCCTCGGCGCGAGCGCCCCAAGTCCCCTCCGACGTCTGCTCCGTCGCCCCGACCGCCTCTACGCCGCCCACCGCCGGGCCGCCCTCGCCGCCCTCTGCGCCGCGCTGCTCCTCGCGGGCGGCGGATACCTGTACGCGACCCGGCCGCGCCCTCCCGAACAGGCGTCGCCCGCACCGCCGTTCCCGTCCCAGGTGGTGGACGTCAGCTACCTCGGCGAGGTCCTCGTACCGCCCGGCACCCGCCCTCGCACCTTCGCCTTCGAGGTGCTGCTCGGCGTCGAGTCCGGCCCGCCTGTCACCGTCACACGCGTGACCCAGCCCTATGCCGGGATTTCCCTGACCTCGGCCCCGCGGGCTCCGTTCCGGACGAAAGCCGGGTCCGCCCACAAGGTCGTCATCACCTTGCGCGTAACGGAATGCGGAAAAGCGCCGAAGGACGCCGGACTGCCTTTCATAGACGTAACTCTACGTAATGCGCGCGCAATACAGGTTCACAGTTTCATCCTGGGCACGCGCTATGCGCACGACCTGTCCGAGGCCCTACAAGTCGCCTGCAGCAACGATTCCGGTCATTACCAAAACGCCTGAGACGCCTGAAACGGCCCGGGCCCGTCCTGCACGTTCTCAACATGCGGACAGGGCGAATCGGCCTGAATTCAGCCCTTCCACCCACCAAGTACCGCTCTGCATTACCTCGTGTCATAACAAGAGCGTCACAGCATGGGTCAGACCCTCCTCCCCGTCAGCTTCACCCGCCTAGAGTCACGCCCAGTCACCGCGCAGCTGGAATACCCCTTCGGTTCAGCGCTCGACTCGGCCTCTTCCAGGGGGGAGGGCCGCCCAGGGAAAGGACTGGAACGTGCGTCAACGTTCGCTCATCGCCATTACCGCCGCGCTGTCCGCGGGAGCTCTCACCCTCACCGCTTGCGGCTCGCGTGACAGCGACGACAAGGGCTCCGACTCCGGCGACGGCACCGTCGTCACCATCGGCGTCGACGCCCCGCTGACCGGCGACCTGTCCGCGCTGGGCCTCGGCATCAAGAACTCCGTCGACCTCGCCGCCAAAACGGCCAACAAGCAGAAGGTCGTCGACGGCGTCACCTTCAAGATCCAGGCGCTCGACGACCAGGCCCAGCCGTCCTCGGGCCAGCAGAACGCCACCAAGCTCGTCGCCGACAAGTCCGTCCTCGGCGTGGTCGGCCCGCTGAACTCCTCCGTCGCCGAGTCGATGCAGAAGGTCTTCGACGACGCCAAGCTCGTCGAGGTCTCCCCCGCCAACACCAACCCGGCGCTCACCCAGGGCACCGACTGGGCGACCTCCAAGAAGCGCGTCTACAAGTCGTACTTCCGCACCGCGACCACGGACGCCATCCAGGGCCCGTTCGCCGCGCAGTACCTGATCAACGACGCCAAGAAGAAGAAGGTCTTCGTCATCGACGACAAGAAGACCTACGGCGCCGGCCTGGCCGGAACCTTCACCGCGGAGTTCAAGAAGCTCGGCGGCGCGGTGGCGGGCACCGAGCACATCAACCCGGACAGCAAGGACTTCTCGGCCATCGCCACCAAGGTCAAGAACTCCGGCGCCGACGTCGTCTACTACGGCGGCGAGTACCCGCAGGCCGGCCCCCTGAGCAAGCAGATCAAGGCCGCAGGCGCCAAGATCCCCGTGGTCGGCGGCGACGGCATCTACAGCGCCGACTTCATCAAGCTGGCCGGCGCCACCGCCACCGGCGACCTGGCCACCTCGGTCGGCGCCCCCGTCGAGCAGCTCCCCTCCGCCAAGGAGTTCGTCGCCAACTACAAGAACGGCGGCTACAAGGAGGCCTACGAGGCGTACGGCGGCTACTCCTACGACTCGGCCTGGGCGATCATCGAGGCCGTGAAGAAGGTCGTCGACGACAACGGCGGCAAGCTCCCGGACGACGCCCGCGCCAAGGTCACCGCCGCCATGCAGAACGTCTCCTTCGACGGTGTGACCGGCAAGGTCTCCTTCGACGAGTTCGGTGACGCCACCAACAAGCAGCTCACCGTGTACGCCGTCGAGAACGGCGCCTGGAAGCCGGTCAAGTCCGGTACCTACTCCGGCTGACCCACCCGCATCACACGAGCCGCGCGGGGCGCTGTTCCACTGGCGCCCCGCGCGAACTCACATCCGGACACATACGTCGAAATCATCCGAACGTCTCGGAGGACATGCGGTGAACGAACTGCCGCAGCAGCTGGTCAACGGCCTGCTACTGGGATCCATGTACGGGCTCGTCGCCATTGGCTACACAATGGTCTACGGCATCGTCCAGCTCATCAACTTCGCCCACGGCGAGATCTTCATGACGGGCGCCTTCGGGGCTCTCTCCGTCTACCTCTGGGTACTGCCCAACGGCACGACCATGTGGATAGCCCTGCCGCTCATGCTCATCGGCGCCGTCCTGGTCGCCGTCCTCGTCGCCATCGGAGCGGAACGGTTCGCCTACCGCCCCCTGCGCGGCGCACCCCGACTCGCCCCCCTCATCACCGCCATCGGCCTCTCCCTCGCCCTCCAGCAGGCCGTCTGGGCCTGGTACCCCGAGGCGAAGTCGGCCCGCACCTTCCCCCAGATCGACGGCGGCCCCTTCCACATCGGCGACGTCACCATCCAGACCGGTGACATCTTCCTCCTCGCCGCCGCCCCCATCAGCATGGCCGTCCTCGCCTACTTCGTCATGAAGACCCGCACCGGACGCGGCATGCAAGCCACGGCACAGGACCCCGACACCGCCAAGCTCATGGGCGTCAACACCGACCGCATCATCGTGATCGCCTTCGCCCTCGGCGCCGTCTTCGCCGCCGTCGGCGGCGTCGCCTACGGCCTGAAGTACGGCCAGATCGACTACCGCATGGGCTTCATCCTCGGCCTCAAGGCGTTCACCGCAGCCGTCCTCGGCGGCATCGGCAACATCTACGGAGCCATGATCGGCGGCGTCGTCCTCGGCATCGCCGAAACCCTCGCCACCGCCTACATCGCCGACATCCCCGGCATGGACAAATTCGGCAGCCAGTCCTGGGCAGACGTCTGGGCCTTCGTACTTCTCATCCTCGTACTGCTGTTCAGGCCACAAGGCCTGCTCGGCGAGCGCGTCGCGGACAGGGCGTGACACCGATGACCACACAGACCACCACAGCCGAGACCCCCAGCACCCCCACCACCGGGGCGACCACCGGTCTCATCGGCATCCCGGCCCAGGCCGGCCGCGCCCTCGCCACCGGCGGCGGCGCCCTCACCGTCGTCTCCACCTTCCTCGCCTGGACCTGGACCTCCGCCTTCCCCGGCGACCTCACCGTCTACGGCTACCCCGGCGGCCTCCAGGTCCTCGCCCTCATCGGCGGCGCCCTCACCACCCTCTTCGGCCTGTCCTCCTACGGCATCAAGGGCCTGCGCTGGCTCACCCCCGCCGGCGCCGACGGCGCACTCAAGTTCGCCGCCCTCGCCGCCTTCGCCACCGTCTGGTACACGATCATCGCGATCACCGTCGACCTCGGCGGCGTCGTGAACCTGGAGCCCGGCGGCTTCATCGCAGCCCTCGCCACCCTGGCCGCCTTCCTCGGCGCCCTCGCCCTCCCCTTCGAACGGCCCGAACCCGAGCCCCACGACCCCGACGACACCGGCTGGGACCTCGTCCGCCACCGCCTGCGCAGCGGCCGCGACATCACCAAGGCAGCCTTCTCCGGCGGCACCGCCCGCCCCGTCGGCACCCTGCCCTCCTACGCCGAGATCCTCGTCATCGTCGCCATCCTCGGCCTCGGCCTCACCGTCTTCACCTACGGCATCGGCACCGAGTACGACGAACTGTTCATCGGCTTCCTCATCACCGCCGGCTTCGGCTTCGCCGCACTCAACAAGTCCGGCCTCGTCAACCAGGCCTCCCAGATCACCGCACGCCACCAGAACATCACCATCTGCGGCGCCTTCGTCGCCGCCGCGATGTTCCCCTTCACCCAGACCGACGACCAGTACGCCACCGTCGGCGTCTACATCCTGATCTTCGGCACCGTCGCCCTCGGCCTCAACATCGTCGTCGGCCTCGCCGGACTCCTCGACCTCGGCTACGTCGCCTTCCTCGGCGTCGGCGCCTACGCCGCGGCCATGGTCTCCGGATCCCCCAGCTCCCCCTTCCACGTCCACTTCCCCTTCTGGGCTGCGGTCCTCGTGGGCGCCGCAGCCTCCCTGATCTTCGGCGTCCTCATCGGCGCCCCCACCCTGAGGCTGCGCGGCGACTACCTCGCCATCGTCACCCTCGGCTTCGGAGAGATCTTCCGCATCACCGCCAACAACCTCGACGGCACCTCCGGCCCCGACATCACCAACGGCTCCAACGGCATCTCCTCCATCCCGAACCTCAACATCCTCGGGTTCGACTTCGGAGCCGAACACGCCATCGCCGGATTCACCATCGGCCGCTTCGCCAACTACTTCTTCCTGATGCTCATCATCACGGCCATCGTCGTCCTCGTCTTCCGACGCAGCGGCGACTCCCGCATCGGCCGCGCCTGGGTCGCCATCCGCGAAGACGAGACCGCCGCCCTCGCCATGGGCATCAACGGCTTCCGCGTCAAACTCATCGCCTTCGCCGTCGGCGCCTCCCTCGCCGGCCTCGCCGGCACCGTCCAGGCCCACGTCACCTACACCGTCACCCCCGAGCAGTACCTCTTCGCCGGCCCCATCCCCCCCAACTCCGCCTTCCTCCTCGCCGCCGTCGTCCTCGGCGGCATGGGCACCATCAGCGGCCCCCTCATCGGCGCCGCACTCCTCTTCCTCATCCCCAACAAACTCCAGTTCCTCGGCGACTACCAGCTCTTCGCCTTCGGCCTCGCCCTCATCCTGCTGATGCGCTTCCGCCCGGAAGGCCTCATCCCCAACCGGCGACGTCAGCTCGAGTTCCACGAGGACGCGGAAGCTCCCACCGTCCTGACGAAGGCAGGGGCCTGACCACCATGACCACCGACACCACCACCACGGTCGCCCCCACCGGCGAAAGGGTCCTCGACGCCCGCGGCGTCACCATGCGCTTCGGCGGCCTCACCGCCGTCCGCGACGTCGACCTCCACGTCAACGCCGGAGAGATCGTCGGCCTCATCGGCCCCAACGGAGCCGGCAAGACCACCTTCTTCAACTGCCTCACCGGCCTCTACATCCCCACCGAGGGCGAAGTCCGCTACAAGGACAAAGTCCTCCCGCCCAAATCCTTCAAAGTCACCGCCGCCGGCATCGCCCGCACCTTCCAGAACATCCGCCTGTTCGCCAACATGACGGTCCTGGAAAACGTCCTCGTCGGCCGCCACACCCGCACCAAAGAAGGCTTCTGGTCAGCCGTCCTGCGCCTCCCCGGCTTCCACCGCGCCGAAGCCGCCAGCCGCGCACGCGCCATGGAACTCCTGGAGTTCATCGGCCTGGAGAAAAAAGCCGACCACCTCGCACGCAACCTGCCCTACGGCGAACAGCGCAAGCTCGAAATCGCCCGCGCACTCGCCAGCGAGCCCGGCCTCCTCCTCCTCGACGAGCCCACCGCCGGCATGAACCCCCAGGAAACCCGCGCGACGGAGGAGCTCGTCTTCGCCATCCGCGACAAGGGCATCGCCGTCCTCGTCATCGAGCACGACATGCGCTTCATCTTCAACCTCTGCGACCGCGTCGCCGTCCTCGTCCAAGGCGAAAAACTCGTCGAAGGCGACAGCGCCACCGTCCAGGGCGACGAACGAGTGGTCGCCGCCTACCTCGGCGAACCCTTCGAAAACGCCCCCGGCGACGAAGAGATAGCCGAAGTCGAGGCCGCCGAAGCCAACGCCGACAGCGCCGCAACCCCGACGGACGCCGTGCCCGGCAAGGAGAACGACCGATGACCGCACTGCTCGAAGTCGAGGACCTCCGGGTCGCCTACGGCAAGATCGAAGCCGTCAAAGGCATCTCGTTCAAGGTCGAGGCCGGCGAGGTCGTCACCCTGATCGGCACCAACGGCGCCGGCAAGACCACCACCCTGCGCACCCTCTCAGGACTCCTCAAGCCCGTCGGCGGCCAGATCAAATTCAACGGCAAATCGCTCAAGAAGATCCCCGCCCACGACATCGTCTCGCTCGGACTCGCCCACTCCCCCGAGGGGCGGCACATCTTCCCGCGCATGACGATCGAGGACAACCTCCGCCTCGGCGCCTTCCTCCGCAGCGACAAACCCGGCATCGAAAAGGACATCCAGCGCGCCTACGACCTCTTCCCCATCCTGGGAGAGCGCCGCAAGCAGGCCGCCGGCACCCTCTCCGGCGGCGAACAGCAGATGCTCGCCATGGGCCGCGCCCTCATGTCCCAGCCCAAACTGCTCATGCTGGACGAGCCCTCCATGGGCCTCTCCCCCATCATGATGCAGAAGATCATGGCCACCATCGTCGAGCTCAAGGCCCAGGGCATGACCATCCTGCTCATCGAGCAGAACGCCCAGGCCGCCCTCTCGCTCGCCGACCACGGCCACGTCATGGAGATCGGCAAGATCGTCCTCTCCGGCACCGGCCAGGACCTCCTCCACGACGAGTCCGTCCGCAAGGCATACCTCGGCGAGGACTGAGCACCACCCCGCAACACCACTCGCACACGACGAGGCCCGCGCCCCTTCTCCGGGCGCGGGCCTCGTCGTCTCGTATGCGGCTGGGCAGATCAGCCCTTGGACGACTTCTTCTCGTCCGCGTCCTGAATGACCGCCTCCGCCACCTGCTGCATCGACATACGGCGATCCATCGACGTCTTCTGGATCCACCGGAACGCCGCCGGCTCCGTCAGCCCGTACTCCGTCTGGAGAATCGACTTCGCCCGGTCCACCAGCTTGCGCGTCTCCAGGCGAAGGGTGAGGTCCGCGACCTCGTTCTCCAGCTCCCGCAGCTCCGTGAACCGCGAGACGGCCATCTCGATCGCCGGCACGACGTCACTCTTGCTGAACGGCTTCACCAGGTACGCCATCGCACCCGCGTCACGCGCCCGCTCGACGAGGTCGCGCTGCGAGAACGCGGTCAGCATCAGCACCGGCGCGATGCGCTCCTCGGCGATCTTCTCGGCCGCCGAGATGCCGTCCATCTTGGGCATCTTCACATCGAGGATGACCAGGTCCGGCTTGTGCTCGCGGGCCAGCTCGATCGCCTGCTCACCGTCGCCGGCCTCGCCCACGACGCTGTAGCCCTCCTCCTCCAGCATCTCTTTGAGGTCGAGGCGGATCAGGGCCTCGTCCTCGGCGATGACGACACGGGTCGTCAGCGGAGGTACGTGCGACTTGTCGTCGTCGGGCGCGTCCACGGGCTGGGGCGACTCGGGGGCGGTCACGGGGGCTCCTCGTTCAGGGGCAGGGGTACTGCTGACAAGAGCCTACCTAGCTGCGGTAAGGTGAGTGCGCGAGGGGTTGCACTTCTCCTTCCTTTCTAAGGCCCCAGTACTCCAATCGGTCAGAGAGGCCGCTCTCAAACAGCGGACAGTGTGGGTTCGAATCCCACCTGGGGCACTTTTCCTTCGAATCCAAGGCCTATGAACCAAAGCGGATGTTCCCGTTCTCGTGAACATCCGCTTTTTGCTGCGTGTCGTCACGATCACTCTCACAGAGTGGGCACATGTACGACGTCAGCACACGCAAGCGAGCAATCTCTCTGGTCACCCAGGGGCGCAGCCTGAACTCCGTCAGCAAGGAAACCGGTATCTCCCGCGCGGCGATCCGCTCCTGGCATGCACGCATTGAACCTCGCCGACGTACCGGTCGGCCATGCCCCCGATGCCGAGACCTGCCAGGTCACCCTGAGGACCCAGCGGCGTACGCATACCTGTTGGGCTTCTATCTCGGCGACGGCTGCATCAGCGCCGGCCGAAGAGACGTGTACGCCATGCGGATCGTGTGCGACAACGCATGGCCCGGGGTCATCGACGCTTGCGAGGAGGCAATTCGCAAGGTCCGTCCCCAAAACAGCGTATGCCGCGTCAAGAAGCAGGGCTGCGTTGCGGTGACCAGCACGAGCAAGCATTGGCCCTGCCTCTTCCCCCAGCACGGCCCTGGCAAGAAGCACAACCGCCGGATCGTCCTCGAACCCTGGCAGCAGACGATCGTCGACGCTCACCCCTGGGAGTTCATCCGAGGCCTCATCCACTCCGATGGGTGCCGCATCACCAACTGGACCGAGAAGACCGTCGGCGGGGAGCGGAAGCGCTACGAATACCCCCGCTACTTCTTCGCCAACAAGTCCGACGGCATCCGGAAGCTCTTCACGGACACCCTCGACAAGGTCAGCGTCGAGTGGACAACCCTGGCTCGTGGCAGCGACCCGTTCAACATCTCCATCGCCCGCAAAGCCTCCGTCGCCCTACTCGACACCCACGTAGGCCCCAAGTACTGACCCGATCCCGCTACTTCGGGCTGTCGTCCTCTCCGACGTGGTGGACGCGGACCAGGTTCGTCGAGCCGGAGACCCCGGTGAGCGAACCCGCCGTGATCACCACCACGTCACCCTTCTGGCAGCGCCCGTATCGGAGCAGCAGTTCGTCGACCTGGTCGACCATCGCGTCCGTGGAGTCCGCGTGCGGGCCGAGGAAGGTTTCGACGCCCCAGGTCAGGCTGAGCTGGGAGCGGGTCGCCGGTTCGGGGGTGAAGGCGAGGAGGGGGATCGGGGAGCGGTAGCGGGAGAGGCGGCGGACGGTGTCGCCGGTCTGGGTGAAGGCGACGAGGAACTTGGCGTCGAGGAAGTCGCCGATCTCTGCGGCGGCTCGGGCGACGGCGCCGCCCTGGGTGCGGGGTTTGTTGTTGGTGGTGAGGTCGGGCAGGCCCTTGGCGAGGATGTCCTCTTCGGCTGCTTCGACGATCTTGGCCATGGTGCGGACGGTCTGGATGGCGTATTTGCCGACGCTGGTCTCGCCGGAGAGCATCACGGCGTCGGTGCCGTCGATGACGGCGTTGGCGACGTCGCTGGCTTCGGCGCGGGTGGGGCGGGAGTTCTCGATCATGGAGTCGAGCATTTGGGTGGCGACGATGACGGGCTTGGCGTTGCGTTTCGCCAGTTTGATGGCGCGTTTTTGGACGAGGGGGACCTGTTCGAGGGGCATCTCGACGCCGAGGTCGCCGCGGGCCACCATGATGCCGTCGAAGGCGGCGACGATGTCGTCGATGTTCTCGACGGCCTGGGGTTTTTCGACCTTGGCGATGACGGGGAGGCGGCGGCCTTCGTCGTCCATGATGCGGTGGACGTCGGTGATGTCGCGGCCGCTGCGGACGAAGGAGAGGGCGATGGCGTCGAAGCCGGTGCGGAGGGCCCAGCGGAGGTCGTCTTCGTCCTTCTTGGAGAGGGCGGGGACGGAGACGGCGACGCCGGGGAGGTTGAGGCCTTTGTGGTCGGAGATCACGCCGCCTTCGATGACGCGGGTGTGGACGTGTGGTCCGTCGACGTCGGTGACCTCCAGGCAGACCTTGCCGTCGTCGACGAGGATGCGTTCGCCGGGGGTGACGTCGTCTGCGAGGCCGGCGTGGGTCGTGCCGCACCGGTGGCGGTCGCCTTGTACGCCTTCTTCGACGGTGATGGTGAAGGTGTCGTCGCGTTCAAGGAGTACGGGGCCTTCGGTGAAGGTGCCGAGGCGGATCTTCGGGCCTTGAAGGTCGGCGAGGAGGCCGACGCTGCGGCCGGTTTCGTCGGAGGCCTTGCGGACGCGCTGGTAGCGCTCCTCGTGCTCGGTGTGGCCGCCGTGGCTGAGGTTGAGGCGGGCTACGTCCATTCCGGCGTCGACCAGGGCTTTGATCTGGTCGTATGTGTCGGTGGCGGGGCCCAGGGTGCAGACGATTTTTGCTCGGCGCATGTTTCGAGCCTATGTCTTACCGGCGGGTAGGGAATTCGGAGGGTATGGCCGTCCAACAACCTTTGGGTGAAGGCTTGTTGTCGTCGCCGTCAACTAATAAATTGTGCGGGCCGCTGCTCTGATGAGCACTTTTCGGTTTTACCCAGACTCTTACTGCGGCTCTTACTGCGCCTTCCCCGAATGGGTGAATTCAGCGGCTCGCTGGATTCATCGTGAACTGGGCGCTGACCTCGGCGTGGACCTGGATGCGTTGTGGTTCGAGGTCGAGGGGTTCGGGTGCGGCGGCTTCCGTGTCGGTGGCGGCCATGGAGAAGCGGACGGCGCGGCGGTCGAAGGCGGCGCGGGGTCGGCCGTTCGTGCCGGTGTCGGCGAGTTCGAGGAGGGCGGCGACGGTGGTGCCGAGTGCTTCGGCGTACTCGTCGGCCCGTTGGACGGCTTCGCGTACCGCCTGCTGCCGGGCTCGGCGGTGGACGGGTGAGGTGGGGCGGAGTTCCCAGGTGGGGCCGTCGATTCTGGTGAGGTCGAGGTCGGCGAGGCGGGTGGTGAGTTCGCCGAGGGCGGTGAAGTCGGTGAGTTCGGCGGTGAGGCGGATGGTGCCGTGGTAGGTGCGGACGCGTTCGCCTCGGCCGCGGTGGGTGAGTTCGGGGGTGAGGGAGATGCTGCCGGTGGAGAGGTTTTCGACGGCGTCGCCGTAGGACTTGATCAGGTCGAGGGTGGTGGTGTTGCGGCGGGTGAGGTCGTCGAGGGTGGTGCGGCGGTCGCGGCCGCGGGCGGTGAGGGTGATGCCGATGCGGGCGATCTCGGGGTCGACTTCGAGTTCGGCCTCGCCGCGGACGGTGAGGAGGGGGGCTTCGGGTGTGCCGTACGGGGGATTCTGCGGGGAGGTCATACGTCCTACCTTGTCATGGCTTTCCCTGGCCCTTGGCGGGAGTTGACCGTGGTGGTCATCAGATCGAAACCTCCTGGACCTGTTGCCGTCGGTCGTGGCCGGGTCAGAATCTACGCGCGTCGTTGACCTTTGCCCGAGGAGCATGAGACATGCCGTTGAATCGCCGGAAGTTCCTGAAGAAGTCCGCTGTGACCGGGGCGGGGGTGGCGATCGCGGGTGCCGCGGTGGCGCCGGCGCAGGCCGCCGAGGCGAAGAAGCCGGGGAAGCCGGTCAAGCAGCCGAAGCGGTATGCGCTGACGGTGCTGGGGACGACGGACCTGCACGGTCATGTCTTCAACTGGGACTACTTCAAGGACGCGGAGTACAAGGACGCGGCCGGTAACGCGCAGGGTCTGGCGCGGATCTCGACGCTGGTGAACCGGATCCGTGCGGAGAAGGGGCGCGAGAACACGCTGCTGGTGGACGCGGGTGACACGATCCAGGGCACTCCGCTGACGTACTACTACGCGAAGGTGGATCCGATCACCGCCAAGGGTGGTCCGGTGCATCCGATGGCGCAGGCGATGAACGCGATCGGGTATGACGCGGCGGCGCTGGGCAATCACGAGTTCAACTACGGCATCGAGACGCTGCGGAAGTTCGAGTCGCAGTTGCGGTTCCCGTTGCTCGGGGCGAACGCGGTGGACGCGAAGACGCTGAAGCCGGCGTTCCAGCCGTATGTGATCAAGACGTTCTGCGTGAAGGGTGCGCCGCCGGTGAAGGTGGCGGTGCTGGGGCTGACGAACCCGGGTATCGCGATCTGGGACAAGGCGTATGTGCAGGGCAAGCTGGCGTTCCCGGGGCTGGAGGAGCAGGCGGCGAAGTGGGTGCCGAAGCTGAAGTCGCTGGGTGCGGATGTGGTGATCGTGTCGGCGCATTCGGGTTCGTCGGGTACGTCGTCGTACGGTGACCAGTTGCCGTATGTGGAGAACTCGGCGGCGTTGGTGGCGCAGCAGGTGCCGGACATCGACGCGGTGCTGGTGGGTCACGCGCATGTGGAGATCCCGGAGCTGAAGGTCGTCAACGCGAAGACCGGGAAGACGGTCGTGTTGTCGGAGCCGTTGGCGTATGCGGAGCGGTTGTCGGTGTTCGATGTGGAGCTGGTGTTCGAGAAGGGGCGGTGGGCGGTCGAGTCGGTTTCTTCGAAGGTGCTGAACTCCAACTCCGTGGCCGATGATCCGAAGATCACGAAGTTGCTGGGTGACGAGCACGCGAAGGTCGTGGCGTACGTCAACCAGGTGGTCGGTTCGGCGACGGAGACGTTGACGACGGTGGAGGCGCGGTACAAGGACGCTCCGATCATCGACCTGATCACGAAGGTGCAGGAGGACGTCGTCAAGGCGGCTCTGGCGGGTACGTCGTATGCCTCGTTGCCGGTGATCGCGCAGGCGTCGCCGTTCTCGCGTACGTCGGAGATTCCGGCCGGACAGGTGACGATCCGGGATCTGTCGAGTCTGTACGTGTATGACAACACGTTGGTGGCGAAGTTGCTGACGGGTGCGCAGGTGCGGGCGTATCTGGAGTACTCGGCGCAGTATTTCGTGCAGACGGCGGCGGGTGCGGTGGTCGACACGGAGAAGCTGACGAACGCGGCGGGGCGTCCGGACTACAACTACGACTATGTGTCGGGTCTGGCGTACGAGATCGATATCGCGCAGGCGGCGGGTTCGCGGATCAAGAATCTGACGTTCGGTGGTGTGGCGTTGGACGATGCGCAGCAGTTCGTGCTGGCGGTGAACAACTACCGGGCCAATGGTGGTGGGGCGTTCCCGCATGTGGCGTCGGCGCCGGAGTTGTGGTCGGAGTCGACGGAGATCCGTACACGGATCTCGGAGTGGGTGACGGCGAAGGGTGTGCTGGATCCGAAGGACTTCGCGTCGGTGGACTGGAAGTTGACGCGTGACGGTACGCCGGTCTTCTAGCGGCTGGGCGGTTCTGTAGTTGCGTTGCGCGGGGCGGTGTTTCATGCGGTGGCCTGGTCGGCCACTGGGTGAGCACCGCCTTTTCGCGTGCGTGGTCCGTCTGGTTGTGCCCTTGGCTCTCAGCGTCGGTCGGCGAGGGGGGTGAGGGTGGCGGCCTGTCGGGCTTGGGGGACTCGGGGTTGTGGTTGTTCGAGTCCGAAGGTGGTGAAGGCGGTGCGGGTGGGGAGGGGGTAGGTCTCTTTGCCGGTGAGGGTGTTGAGGATGGTGGCGCTGCGCCAGGCGGCGAGGCCGAGGTCGGGGGCGCCTACGCCGTGGGTGTGGCGTTCTGCGTTCTGGACGTAGACGTTGCAGCCGGTGGCGGTGATGGAGGGGTCGAGGACGAGGCGGAAGTGTTCGTCGATGCGGGGGCGTTCGCTGTTGTCGCGGCGGATGTAGGGGTCGAGGCCGGCGAGGATGCGGTCGAGGGAGCGTTCGCGGTGTCCGGTGGCGAGGACGACGGCGTCGGTGGTGAGGCGGGTGCGGGTGTTCTGCTGGAGGTGTTCGAGGTGGAGTTCGATCTGGGTGGTGGCGATGCGGCCTGCGGTGCGGACGCGGACGCCGGGGGTGAGGACGGTGTCGGGCCAGTCGCCGTGGAGGGTGCGGCGGTAGAGCTCGTCGTGGATGGCGGCGAGCGTGGTGGCGTCGATGCCTTTGTGGAGTTGCCATTGGGTGGTGGTGAGGCGGTCGCGGGTGTTTTCGGGGAGGGCGTGGAAGTAGCGGGTGTAGTCGGGGGTGAAGTGTTCGAGGCCGAGTTTGGAGTACTCCATGGGGGCGAAGGCGTCGGTGCGGCCGATCCAGTGGAGTTGTTCGTGGCCGGTGGGGCGGTGGCGGAGAAGGTCGAGGAAGACTTCGGCGCCGGATTGTCCTGAGCCGACGACGGTGATGTGGCCGGCGGCGAGGAGGGTGTCGCGGTGAGTGAGGTAGTCGGTGGCGTGGATGACGGGTACGCCGGGGGCGTCGGTGAGGGGGCGCAGGGCGTCGGGGATGTAGGGCTCGGTGCCGATGCCGAGGACGACGTTGCGGGTGTGGGTGCGGCCGAGGGCTTCGGCTTCGCCGTCGGTGTCGAGTTGGGTGTGGTCGACTTCGAAGATGTCGCGTTCGGGGTTCCAGCGGACGGCGTCGACCTGGTGGCGGAAGTGGAGTGCGGGGAGGTGGTCGGCGGTCCAGCGGCAGTAGGCGTCGTACTCGGCGCGCTGGGTGTGGAAGCGCTCGGCGAAGTAGAAGGGGTAGAGGCGTTGGTGGGTTTTGAGGTAGTTGAGGAAGGTCCAGGGGCTGGTGGGGTCGGCGAGGGTGACGAGGTCGGCGAGGAAGGGGACTTGGATGCGGGCGCCGTCGAGGAGGAGGCCGGGGTGCCAGTCGAATCGGGGGCGTTGTTCGTAGAAGACGGTGTCGAGTTCGGCGAGGGGGTGGGAGAGGGCGGCCAGGGAGAGGTTGCTGGGGCCGATGCCGATGCCGACGAGGTCGCGGGGGGTGTCGGTGGCGGGGTGTGGGGGTGTGTTCATCGGGGGGTGTGTCCTTCTGCCAGTGCGAGGAGAGCGGCGAGGTCGGTGGGGCGGGTGTGGGGGTTGAGGAGGGTGGCTTTGAGCCAGAGGCGGCCGTCGAGGCGGGCTCGGCCGAGGACGGCGCGGCCTTGGGTGAGGAGGCGGCGGCGGATGGTGGCGACGGTGTCGTCGGTGGCGTGTGCGGTGCGGAAGAGGACGGTGCTGATGGTCGGTGGGGCGTGGAGTTCGAAGCCGGGATGTGCGGTGATGAGGTCGGCGAACTCGTGGGCGTGTGCGCAGACTTGGTCGACGAGGGCGCCGAGGCCGGTGCGGCCGAGGGTTTTGAGGGTGACGGCGATCTTGAGGGCGTCGGGGCGGCGGGTGGTGCGCAGGGAGCGGCCGAGGAGGTCGGGGAGGCCGGCTTCGGTGTCGTCGTCGGCGTTGAGGTAGTCGGCGTGGTGGTGGAGGGCGGTGAGGTCCTGGGGGTCGCGGACGGCGAGGAGTCCGGCGGCGATGGGTTGCCAGCCGAGTTTGTGCAGGTCGAGGGTGAGGGTGTGGGCGGTGTCGAGGCCGGTGAGTCGGTGGCGGTGGCGGTCGCTGAAGAGGAGGCCGCCGCCGTAGGCGGCGTCGATGTGGAGGCGGGCGCCGTGGGTGGTGGTGAGGGCGGCGATGGCGGGGAGGGGGTCGATGAGTCCGGCGTCGGTGGTGCCGGCGGTGGCGGCGACGATGAGGGGGCCGGGCAGGGTGTTGAGGGTGTGGGTGAGGGCGGTGGGGTCGAGGGTGCCGGTGGGGGTGGCGATGATCACGGGTTCGGGGAGGCCGAGGAGCCAGGCGGCGCGGGGCAGGGAGTGATGGGCGTTGGCGCCGCAGACGAGCGTGAGGGTGGGGCCGTGGGTTTCGCGGGCGAGGAGGAGGGCGAGTTGGTTGGCTTCGGTGCCGCCGGTGGTGACGAGTGCGTCGGCCATGCCTGCCTGGGCGGCGAGGGCCTGTGTCACGAGTTTTTCGAGTTCGGATGCGGCCGGTGCCTGGTCCCAGGAGTCGAGGGAGGGGTTGAGGGCGGATACGGCGAGGTCGGCGGCGGTGGCGACGGCGAGGGGCGGGCAGTGCAGGTGGGCGGCGCAGAGGGGGTGGGCGGGGTCGGCGGCGCCTTCGGCGAGGGCGCGGACGACGGTGGTGAGGGCGTGCGGGTCGCCGACTTCGGGGAGCAGGTCTCCGACGGCGTGGCGTACGCGGGCGGCGACCGCTTTCGGTCCGCCTGCGGGCAGTGGTCCTCCGCGGGTGCGGGCGCCGGTGTCGAGGGCGTCGAGGACGGTCGTGAGCAAGGGCCGTAGGGCGTGGGGGCCTTGGGGCCCTGAGGCGAGGGGCGGCATGCTCACGGGGGCTCCTCCGGGGCGCGGGGGTGGTTGTCCGCAGCGGGGAGTGTCAGCTTGTCGGGGATTGCTCGGTCACGTCCGGAACATCCGGTGAGGGAACCCTTACGGGGGACGTGTGTTTTCAGTCCCGGTGCGGGAGATGGCACCGGGACTGGTGTGGGCGCTGCTGGGGGCTGCGCCCCCGGGCCCCCGCTTCGGCCCTGGACGGGCCTCGTCCTCAAGCGCCGGACGGGCTGGATTCTGCTGACCGGGCGCTGAGTGGCACGGCGGCCCGCCGTCCTCAAGCGCCGGACGGGCTGGATTCTGCTGACCGGGCGCTGAGTGGCACGGCGGCCCGGGGCCCCCGGGTCGGCGGGCTTCTCGGACTCCCGGGCTTCTCGGACTCCCGGGCTCCCGGGCTTCTCGGACTCCCGGGCTCCCGGGCTCCCGGGCTCCCGGGCGGGGCCCTACGCTCCCCTCACCCGCAACGCGCGTGCCAGGTCGTCGAGTTGGTCGACGAGTTTGCGGCGCAGGGCGGGGATGGGGTCGGCGTCGGCCAGGCACTGCTCGCCGAGGCGGAGGGTGTCGGGATCGGCGGCGTGGGCGGGGAAGGCCCAGCGGCCGGCGGCTTCGGCGATGGCGGGGCCCCGGCGGGCGGCGACGGCGACGGCGTCCTGGTAGAAGCGGGGGACGTAGTCGGCCAGGAGGTCGCTCTGTTCGGGCTGCCAGAAGCCCTGGGCGGTGGCGGTGAAGAGGTAGTTGGAGAGGCTGTCGTCCTCGAACATGGTGGCCCAGGCCGCGCGTTTGGCGTCCGCGTCGGGGAGTGCGGCGCGGCAGCGTGCGGCGCCTTCCCGGCCGGTGGCGGAGGGGTCGCGGTCGAGTTCGGCGGTGATCGCGGCGTCGTCGGTGGCGCCGAGGACGGCGAGCCGGGCGAGGACGCGCCAGCGCAGGTCGGGGTCGAGTTCGGGGCCGCCGGGGACGGTGCCGTCGGCGAGCCAGGCGGCGATGGTGTCGGGGTGCGCGGCGACCGCGATGAAGTGGCGGACGGCGATGAGGCGCAGGCCGGGGTGGTCGCCGTCCTCGGTGCGGCGGATGAGGTCGCGGCAGAGGGCGGAGAGGGTGGCGACGGCGGCGGGGCGTTGTTCGGGGGTGACGTAGCGGTCGGCGACCTGGCGGGAGGCGAAGGAGAGGACGCCTTCGACGAGGGCGAGGTCGGTTTCCCTGGGGAGGTGGGCGCGGGCGGCGTCGAGGTAGGCGGTGGGGGCGAGGTCTCCGTCGCGGACGGCGTCGCGCAGGGCGTTCCAGACGACGGCGCGGGTGAGCGGGTCGGGCAGTCCGGACAGGCTGGTGCGGACGGTTTCGAAGGAGGTGGGGTCGAAGCGGACCTTGGTGTAGGTGAGGTCGCCGTCGTTGAGGAGCAGCAGGGCGGGGCGTTTGCCGATGGGGCGGGGGGTGGTCTGGGGGATGTCGACTTCGAGGCGTTCGCGGAGGGTGAGGCGGCCTTCGTCGGCGAGGTCGAGGTCGTAGAGGCCGACGGCGACGCGGTGCGGGCGGCTGCCGTGGTGGTCGACGGTCAGGGTGTGGTCGCCGTTGCTGCCGGTGAGGGTGGGGGTGAGGGTGTCGACTCCGGTGGTGCGCAGCCAGGCGTCGGCCCAGGCGTGGACGTCGCGGTCGGTGTGGGCGGCGAGGGAGTCGATGAAGTCGGCGAGGGTGGCGTTGGCGAACTTGTGGCGGGCGAAGTGGGTGTTGATGCCGGCGAGGAAGTCCTTCTCGCCGAGCCAGGTGACGAGCTGGCGGAGGGCGGAGGCGCCCTTGGCGTAGGAGATGCCGTCGAAGTTGAGGAGTGCGGAGGCGGTGTCGTCGACGTTCTCGGGGGCGACGGGGTGGGTGGAGGGGCGCTGGTCGGCGTCGTAGCCCCAGGCTTTGCGGACGACGCCGAAGTCGGTCCAGGTGTCGGTGTGGCGGGTGGCTTCGGTGAGGGTCTGGTAGCCCATGTACTCGGCGAAGGACTCGTTGAGCCAGATGTCGTCCCACCACTGGAGGGTGACGAGGTCGCCGAACCACATGTGGGCCATTTCGTGGGCGATGACCATGGCGCGGGTCTGGCGTTCGGTGTCGGTGACGGCGGAGCGGTAGATGAAGTCGTCGCGGAAGGTGACGAGGCCGGGGTTCTCCATGGCGCCGGCGTTGAACTCGGGGACGAACGCCTGGTCGTAGGAGTCGAAGGGGTAGGGCTCCTCGAACTTCTCGTGGTAGCGGTCGTAGCACTGCCGGGTGATCTCGAGGAGTTCGTCGGCGTCGGCGTCGAGGTGGGGGGCGAGGGAGCGGCGGCAGTGCAGGCCGAAGGGGAGTCCGTGGTGTTCGGTGCGTACGGAGTGCCAGGGGCCGGCGGCGACGGCGACGAGGTAGGTGGAGATGAGGGGGGTGGGGGCGGCCCGCCAGTGGCCGTCGCCGAGGTGTTCGGTGATGCTGTTGGCGAGGACGGTCCAGGTGTCGGGGGCCTTGACGGTGAGCTCGAAGACCGATTTGAGGTCGGGCTGGTCGAAGGCGGCGAAGACGCGTTGGACGTCGTCCATGAAGAGTTGGGTGTAGAGGTAGGTCTCGCCGTCGGTGGGGTCGGTGAAGCGGTGCATGCCTTCGCCGGTGCGGGAGTAGCGCATGCTCGCCCGGACGCGCAGTTCGTGGTCGCCGGCGGTGAGGTCGTTCAGCGGGAGCCGGTTGTCGACCAGGGTGCGGGGGTCGAGGGGCTCGCCGTCGAGGGTGACGGAGTGCAGTGCCGCGGGCCTGAGCTCGATGAAGGTGTCCCCGTGGGCTCGGGTGGCGAAGCGGATGACGGTGCTGGACTCGAAGGTCTCGTCGCCGGTCGTCAGGTCGAGCTCGATGGTGTAGCGGTGGACGTCGAGGAGCTTGGCACGGCTCTGCGCTTCGTCGCGCGTCAGTACGGACATGAACGACATGCTGCCTGATAGTGCTGGTCCGGCACAGGGGCGGATCGGTACGCGCCCTATGTCCCTTCTCGCGCCGGGCGCTGTTCCGGTGGGACGGCCTGGCGCGGGGGTGGCACTGGTGGTGCCTCAGGGGGCGGGGCTGTCGACGGTGCGTGTCCGGGGTTTCACGCTCGGTGTTCCACGCCCGTGTTCACGCCGGTTTCTCATGCTCGGTGTCTCACGGCCTGGCGTCGGTCCGGTGCGCGGGTGCGTTCAGTGCGGTGTGGGGGCCGAGCCGTTGACGGTGTCCTCGGCGATGCGCTCGTGGTGACGGATCACCTCGGCGATGATGAAGTTGAGGAACTTCTCGGCGAACGCGGGGTCGAGTTTGGCGTTCTCGGCGAGGGTGCGCAGCCGGGCGATCTGGCGGGCCTCGCGGGCCTGGTCGGCGGGCGGCAGCTGGTGGCGGGCTTTGAGGTGTCCGACCTGCTGGGTGGCCTTGAAGCGCTCGGCGAGCATGTGGACGACGGCCGCGTCGATGTTGTCGATGCTGTCGCGCAGCCGGGCGAGCTCCTCGCGGACGGCGGGGTCGACGTCGCCGCCGGTTTCGGGGGTGTTGCTGGTGGTCATGGGCGATCACCCTAGGGCATGCCCCGGCCGGGTTTCCGTGCTGCCCGTACAGTGGAACGGGGTTCTCGGCGTCTTGGGGGTGCGGGCGTGGCGAACGGCGGGCCGGTGGAGCACGGATACCCGCATCTCGAGACGGTGCGGGCGGCTGTCACGGCGTTGTACAAACGGTTGTCGTACGACACGGTCCATCAGTTCGCGAGCAGTGTGGTCCCGGCGGATGTGGCGTTCTGCGACACCGACGACCTGCATCTGGGGGTGCAGCGGGTGGCCCGTGAGCTGGTGCGGCACTATCGGCTGCCGGACGCGCGGGTGATCGTGGCCTTCCGTGAGATGGAGCATGCGGCGAACATCGAACTCACGGCGGGGCCGGAGTACTTCGTGGAGTTGAACGACCGGTTCCGTACGCATCGGCGGGACATCGGCGCGGCTCTGGCGCACGAGATCATGCACGTCTATCTGCATCGTCTGGGGCTGTCGTTCCGGGGCACGCGGGACAACGAGATCCTCACGGACACGGCGACGACGTATCTGGGGGCGGGCTGGCTCCTCCTGGACGCCTACCGGGAGGACGCGGCGTCCTCGCAGAAGCTGGGGTATCTGACGCCGGAGGAGTTCGGGTATGTGCTGGCGAAGCGGTCGCTGGTCTTCGGTGAGGATCCGTCGGTGTGGTTCACCAGTGCGCAGGCGTACACGGCGTACGGGCGGGGCATGGAGCGGGCGCGTCATGACGAGCGGCAGCCTCCGCTGACGGCGGCGGGCTGGGCGGGCCGGCGGCGTTATGCCCGGGACCGCCGGCATGCCCAGGCCCATGGGTCGGCGGCGGCGCCGGACACTCCGTACGCCTTCGTCCCGGACCCGCCGGGGTCGCTGCGGGTGACGTTTCCCTGTCCCACCTGCCATCAGCGGATCAGGGTGCCGGTGCGGGGACGGGTGCGGGCGCGGTGCGGGTTGTGCCGCACGGTGCTGGAGTGCGACACGTGACTGTTCATGTGGCGGAGGGGTCGGAGGTCGCGGTGTGCGGCAGCAGCGCGCACAGTCCCGCGCACAGGACGAAGCCGCCGGTCACCCATGGCATCGCCGTGTCCAGCGCCTGTGTCAGGCCGTGGTCCGCGTGGCCGAAGAAGACCGTGCCGATCACTGCTGCGCCGAGTGCGCCGCCGAACTGCTGGGCGGTGGAGAAGATGCCGGACGCGCCGCCGGCGAGGTCGGCGGGTACGGCGGACAGGACCACGTTGACCAGGGGCACGACGAGGAAGCCGAGTCCGGCGCCGGCGATGATCAGGCCGGGCGTCAGTGGCCAGGCCGCGGTGTGGGCGTCGGAGGCGTCGCGGATCGCGGCCCACACCCAGCCGAAGCCTGCCGCCATGAGCAGTGCTCCGGCGCCGAGGACGAGCCTGCCGTAGCGCACGGCGAGGGCGTCGGCGGTCGGTGCGGTGAGGAAGCCGCCGGCCGAGAAGGCCACGGTGACCACTCCGGCCTGCATCGGCGTGTAGCCCTGGCCGGCCTGAAGCCAGACGGCGAAGACGAGGAAGAAGCCCTGCATACCGACGGAGAAGAGGAGCTGGACGAGGACGCCGACGGAGAACGCGGGGAGCCGGAAGGCGCGGGCGGGGAGCAGCGGGACCGTGGCTTCACCGCGTCGGCGTGCCTCGGACACGGCGAGCGCGGCGACCGAGAGCAGTCCGGTGGTCAGGCAGGCCCAGCCCCACAGCGGCCAGCCGTTTGCCCGGCCCTGTACCAGGGGCAGCACGATGGCCACCAGGGCGCCGGCGAGGACGAGGCTGCCGATCACGTCGGGTCGTCCGGCGGACCGCTCCTTGGTGGCGGGCACCAGGAGCGCCCCTGCGGCGAGGGTCGCCGCGGCCACCGGCACGTTCACCAGGAACACCGACCGCCAGCCCCAGCCGAACAGGTCGGCGTCGGTGAGGACTCCGCCGAGCAGCAGTCCGAGCGCGGAGGCGAACCCGGCGACGGCGCCGTACATGCCGAAGGCGGTGCCGCGTTCCCGGCCTTGGAAGAGGGTGCGGAAGGAGCCGATCACCTGGGGTATCAGGACCGCCGCCAGGAGGCCCTGTAGGGCGCGGGCGGCGATGAGCTGAGCGGGCGTCTGGGCCAGGCCGCAGGCGAGGCTCGCGAGTCCGAATCCGGCGGTTCCGGCGAGGAAGAGGGTGCGGCGGCCGAGCCGGTCGCCGAGGTGCCCGGAGACGATCAGGGCGGCGGCGAAGCCGAGCAGGTAGGCGGAGACGGTCCACTGCAGTTCGCTGGTGGAGGCGTGCAGGTCGCGGCCGATGGAGGGGATCGCGACGTTGACGATGGTGGTGTCGAGGAGGTCCATCAGCGCGGCGGTCATCATCACGGCGGCGGCGGCCCAGCGGCGTGGGTGGGGCTCCGCACCGGTGTGTGGCGGCGGGGTCAGTGTGGCGGTCATGGGTGTCTCCTGTCGGGTCGCGGAGAGTGCGTGGAGCAGGGCCGACGGGCTCAGCCGGGCAGGTCGGCGCAGGCCGGATTTATTTCGTTCGGCCTAACGAAAGAGTTGCACCCCACCGCCGCCGGGCGCAAGTAGTTAGTTCGAGCGAACGAAATATTTGTTAAGCTGACTCCATGACAGAGGCAGACGCCCGGCGGGCCGCGGCCCTGGACCGCCTCATGGCCGTGGGCCGGGAGCACAGCGCCGTCACAGTGATGTTCCATTCGGCGATCGCCGCCAAGCAGGGCCTGAACGCCACCGAGGAGAAGACCCTCGACTTCCTCCAGCGCCAGGGCCCGCTCACCGCGAAGGACCTGGCGGAGCTCACGGGCCTCGCCCCGGCCTCGGTCACCGGCCTGGTCGACCGGTTGGAGGCCAAGGGCTTCGTCCACCGCGTCAAGCACCCCACGGACAAGCGGCGCGTGCTCGTCGAACTGAACGAGGCGAAACTCGGCGAACTGGCCGTGTTCTTCGAGGCCTGGGCGCGGGACATCGTGGCGGCCTGCGAGCAGTTCGGCACGCAGGAACTGGAGACCGTGAACCGCTTCCTCGCGGTCATGACCGAAGCGCAGCGGGGGGCGACGGCCCGGCTCGCGCAGGACGGGTCCGGGTGATCAAGGCCCCGGCTCGCCGGTGACGGGTCCGGGTGCCTCAGGCCCCGTAGACCGGTCCCGGTGCCGTCGCCTGCGTCAGGAGTTCGCGTGCGGCCTCTCCGGCTTCGGCGGCGGTCCACCGGGCCGCCTTGTCCAGGGTGGGTCCGGGCCGCCAGCCCTCCATGACGGTGATCCGCCCGCCCTCCGTCTCGAAGACGCGCCCGGTGACGCCCTCGCTTGCGGCCGAGCCGAGCCACACGACCAGCGGGGAGACGTTTTCCGGGGCCATGGCGTCGAAGCCGTCGTCGGGGGCGGCCATGGCCGCGGCGAAGGTGCGCTCGGTCATGCGGGTGCGGGCGGCGGGCGCGATGGCGTTGACCTGGACGCCGTAGCGGGCGAGTTCGGCGGCGGCGACGAGTGTCAGGGCGACGATCCCGGCCTTGGCGGCGCTGTAGTTGCCCTGGCCTACCGAGCCGAGCAGTCCCGCGCCGCTGCTGGTGTTGACGACGCGGGCGGCGGGCGACCGGCCGGCCTTGGCCTCGGCTCGCCAGTGGGCGGCGGCGTGCTTCAGGGTGAGGAAGTGGCCTTTGAGATGGACGCGCAGGACGGCGTCCCAGTCGTCCTCGGCGAGGTTCACGAGCATGCGGTCGCGCAGGAAGCCGGCGTTGTTGACGAGGGTGTCGAGGCGGCCGTAGGTGTCCAGCGCGGCACGGACGAGGGATGCGGCGCCGTCGGAGGTGGCGATGTCGCCGCCGTGCGCGATCGCCTCGCCGCCCGCCGCGCGGATCTCGTCGGCGGTCCGCGCTGCCGGGCTGTCGGGGCCGGGTGTGCCGTCGAGGCCGACGCCGAGGTCGTTGACGACGACACACGCGCCCTCGGCGGCGAACGCGAGCGCGTGGGCGCGCCCGAGTCCGCGTCCCGCGCCCGTGACGACGACGACCCGCCGGTCGCAGATTCCGCTCATCCCGCGTCTCCCCTCACCTCAGGTGTCCTGGCACCTCTTGTGTCCTGGCACCTCTTGTGTCCTGGCACCTCTTGTGTCCTGGCACCTCTTGTGTCCTGGCGACTCTTGTGTCCTGAGTGACGTGTCCCGTCAGCTCACGCCTTCTTCCCGGCCTCCTCCTCGATCGGCTCGCTCTCCTGGGTCTCGTTGCCGGCGGTCGCGGCGTCGAGGAAGGCAGGCCGTTCGCCGCCTCCGTGCAGGAGCAGGCTCGCTCCGCTGATGTAGCGGGCCGCGTCGGAGGCGAGGAAGACGGCGGCCGAGCCCACGTCGCCGGGGAGGGCGAGGCGGCCGAGCGGGACGGTGCGGGCGACGGCCTCCACGCCGTCCTCGTCGCCGTAGTGGAGGTGCGCCAGTTCGGTGCGGACCATGCCGACGACCAGGGTGTTCACGCGTACCTCCGGCGCCCACTCGACGGCCATGGACCGGGCGAGGTGCTCCAGGCCCGCCTTGGCGGCGCCGTAGGCGGCGGAGCCGGGTGAGGGGCGGCTGCCGCTGACGCTGCCGATCATCACGATCGAGCCCCCGGTGCGCTTGAGGTGGTCGTGGGCGGCGAGGGACACGGTCAGCGGTGCGAGGAGGTTGAGTTCGATCACGCGCGCGTGCCGTTCGGCGTCGGTGTGGGCGAGGGTGCGGTAGGGGGTGCCGCCCGCGTTGTTGACGAGGATGTCGAGCCGGGGCAGCCCGGTGAAGAAATGCCGTACGGCGTCGGCGTCCCGCACGTCCAGCGGCACGAACTCGGCTGGTGCGACGGGGGCGTGAGGGGGTGTGCGGGCGCAGACCACGACGTGGGCGCCCGCCTGCGCGAGGGAGCGAGCGATGCCGGCGCCCACGCCGCGGGTGCCGCCGGTGACGACGGCGACCTTTCCGTCCAGCTCCATTCGCTGCTACCTTCCACCTAACAAACGTTTGGTGGAAAGGTAGCTGATGCTTCCATGGGTGTCTCCACCTCGTCCCCGGAAAAGGGGCCGGAAAAGGGAATCGCGCTCGTCACGGTCGACTACCCGCCGGTGAACGCGCTGCCGGTGAGCGGCTGGTTCGCCCTGGCCGACGCCGTGCGCGCGGCCGGCCGCGATCCCGACACGCGGTGTGTGGTGCTGGCCGCCGAGGGGCGCGGGTTCAACGCGGGCGTGGACATCAAGGAGATCCAGGCGCGGGGCGCGAGCGCGCTGGTCGGCGCCAACCGCGGCTGTTTCGAGGCATTCTCGGCGGTGTACGAATGCGAGGTCCCGGTGGTAGCGGCGGTGCGCGGCTTCTGTCTGGGCGGCGGCATCGGCCTCGTGGGGAACGCGGACGTGATCGTGGCGAGTGAGGACGCCGTGTTCGGACTGCCCGAGCTGGACCGGGGCGCGCTGGGCGCGGCCACGCATCTGGCCAGGCTGGTCCCCCAGCACCTGCTGCGCGCCCTGTACTACACCTCGCGCACGGTCACGGCGGCCGAGCTGCACAGGCACGGCTCGGTGTGGCGGGTGGTTCCGCCGAGCGAACTGCCGGCGGCCGCCTTGGAGTTGGCGGTCGAGATCGCCGCGAAGGACGGTGAGCTGCTGCGTCTGGCGAAGGCGGCCATCAACGGCATCGACCCGGTCGACGTGCGCCGCAGCTACCGCTTCGAGCAGGGCTTCACCTATGAGGCGAGCGTCGGCGGGGTGGCCGACCGGGTCCGCGACACCTTCGGCAGGGCGGGGAAGCAGGAGGGCTCGGATGAGTGACAAGACGATGAGCGCCGAGGAGGCCGTGTCCCGGCTGCGCAGCGGCATGACCCTGGGCATCGGCGGCTGGGGCTCACGCCGTAAGCCGATGGCGCTGGTCAGAGCGCTGCTCCGGTCGGAGGTCACCGACCTGACCGTGGTCTCGTACGGCGGTCCGGACGTGGGCATGCTCGCCGCGGCCGGGCGGATCCGCCGGCTGGTCGCCGCCTTCGTCACCCTCGACTCGATCCCCCTGGAACCGCACTACCGCGCCGCCCGCGAGCGTGGGGCCTTCGAGCTGACGGAGATCGACGAGGCGATGTTCATGTGGGGTCTGCACGCCGCCGCGAACCGGCTCCCGTTCCTGCCGGTGCGGGCGGGCGTCGGATCGGACGTGATGCGGGTCAATCCCGGTCTGCGGACGGTGACGTCGCCGTACGAGGACCAGGAGACGTTCGTGGCGATGCCGGCCCTGCGGCTGGACGCGGCGCTGGTGCACGTGAACCGGGCCGACCGGCTGGGCAACGGGCAGTACCTGGGCCCGGACCCGTACTTCGACGACCTCTTCTGCGAGGCGGCGGACGAGGCGTACGTCAGCTGCGAACGCATCGTCGACACGGCCGAGCTGACGAAGGAGGCGCCACCGCAGTCGCTCCTGGTCAAGCGGCACACGGTGACAGGCGTGGTGGAGGCCCCGAACGGGGCGCACTTCACGTCCTGCGCCCCCGACTACGGCCGGGACGAGGCGTTCCAGAAGCGGTACGCGACGGCGCCCTGGCCGGAGTTCGCGGCCCGGTACCTCGGCGGGGACGAGCAGGCGTACCGGGCGGCGGCCGGGGAGGAGTCGTGAGCGAGGTGACCAGCGAGGTGACGCGCGCCGAGTACTGCGTGATCGCCTGCGCGGAGGCGTGGCGCGGCGCGGGCGAGATCCTGGCGAGCCCCATGGGAGTGATCCCCGGTGTCGGCGCCCGTCTCGCCCGGCACACCTTCGCGCCGGACCTGCTGCTGACCGACGGCGAGGCCCTGCTCGTCGGCCTGGACGGCACCGTCGAGGGCTGGCTGCCGTACCGGCAGCACCTGGCCCTGGTCACCGGGGGCCGGCGGCACGTGATGATGGGCGCGAGCCAGATCGACCGGTACGGCAACCAGAACATCTCGTGCATCGGCGACTGGGCCAGGCCCACGCGGCAGCTGCTCGGGGTGCGGGGGGCGCCGGTCAACACGCTGAACAATCCGACGAGTTACTGGATACCGAGGCACTCGCGGCGCGTCTTCGTCGAGCGGGTCGACATGGTGTGCGGGGTCGGGTACGACCGGGCGGCCGGCGCCCGCCACCACCGCATTCCCCGGGTCGTCTCCGACCTCGGGGTCTTCGACTTCGCCACACCCGACCACGCGATGCGGCTGGCTTCGCTGCACCCCGGCGTGAGTGTCGAGCAGGTCCGGGAGGCGACAGGGTTCGACCTCGTCGTGCCGGACGAGGTACCGCGCACCCGTGCACCGTCCGCCGGTGAACTGCGCCTCATCCGCGAGGTGATCGACCCGCACGGCGCCCGGACCCGGGAGGTCGCGGCCTGATGGAGACGGCGTTCACCCGGCTGGTCGGGGTCCGGCACCCGATCGTGCAGACCGGGATGGGGTGGGTGGCCGGCCCGCGGCTGGTGTCGGCGGCGGCCGAGGCGGGGGCGCTGGGGGTGCTGGCCTCGGCGACCATGACCCCCGGACGGCTGCGTGAGGCGGTGCGCGAGGTGAGGTCGCGGACGGCGCAGCCGTTCGGGGTCAATCTGCGGGCCGACGCGGCGGACGCCGGTGACCGGGTGCGGATCATCGTCGACGAGGGGGTGCGGGTGGCGTCCTTCGCGCTCGCGCCGTCCCCGGAGCTGATCGCCGTGCTCAAGGAGGCGGGTGTCGTCGTCGTCCCGTCGGTCGGGGCCAGGCGGCACGCGGAGAAGGTCGCCGGGTGGGGGGCGGACGCGGTGATCGTGCAGGGCGGCGAGGGCGGCGGACACACCGGGGACGTGGCGACGACGGTCCTGCTGCCGCAGGTGGTGGACGCCGTGGACATACCGGTCGTGGCGGCGGGCGGCTTCTTCGACGGGCGGGGGCTGGCGGCGGCGCTGGCGTACGGGGCGGCCGGGGTCGCGATGGGCACCCGGTTCCTGCTCACCTCGGACTCGCCGGTCCCGGAGGCGGTGAAGGCGCGGTATCTGGCGGCGACGGTCCGGGACGTCGTCGTCACACGGGCGGTGGACGGCCTCCCGCACCGCATGCTGCGCAGCGGGCTGGTCGACGCCCTGGAGGACGCGGGCCGGGTCAGGGCCCTGCTGCGGGCGGTGCGGCACGCGGCCGGTTTCCGCAGGCTGTCCGGCCTCACCTGGCGGGAGATGGTCCGCGACGGTACGGCGCTGCGTCACGGCAAGGACCTCACCTGGAGTCAGGTGCTGCTCGCCGCGAACACGCCGATGCTGCTGAGGTCGGCGATGGTGGAGGGGCGTACGGACGGTGGGGTGATGGCGGCCGGGCAGGTCGCCGGGGTGATCGACGACCTGCCGTCGTGCGCGGACCTGGTGGAGCGGATCATGAAGGAGGCGGAGGAGCGGCTGGCCTCCCTGAACGGGCTCAGAGCCGTTCGATGAGCGGGCTCTGAGCCGTTCGGCGACCCGGCTCGGCGGCGCGGCTCGGCGGCGCGGCTCGGCGACCCGGCTCGGCGGCGCGGCTCGGCGACCCGGCTCGGCGGCGCGGCTCCGAGCCGTTCCGCGACCGGGCTCAGAGCCGTTCCACGACCGGGCTCAGAGCCGTTCGATGACCGTCACGTTGGCCTGGCCGCCGCCCTCGCACATCGTCTGGAGGCCGAACCGGCCGCCGGTGCGCTCCAGTTCGTGCAGCAGGGTGGTCATCAGCTTGGTGCCGGTCGCGCCGAGGGGGTGGCCGAGGGCGATGGCGCCGCCGTTGACGTTGACCTTCTCCGGGTCCGCGCCGGTCTCCTTCAGCCAGGCCAGGACGACGGGCGCGAAGGCCTCGTTGATCTCGACGAGGTCGATGTCGTGGATCGACAGCCCGGTCTTCTTCAGGGCGTGGGCGGTGGCCGGGATCGGGGCCGTCAGCATGCGGATCGGGTCCTCGCCGCGGACGGAGAGGTGGTGCACGCGCGCGCGTGGGGTGAGACCGTGCTCGCGCACCGCCCGTTCCGAGGCCAGCAGCATGGCCGCCGCGCCGTCGGAGACCTGGGAGGAGCAGGCGGCCGTGACGGTCCCGCCGTCGATGACCGGCTTGAGCGCGGCCATCTTCTCCAGGGAGGTGTCCCGGCGCGGTCCTTCGTCGGCGGTGACGTCCCCGTAGGCGACGGTTTCGCGGGTGAAGCGGCCCTCGTCGAGTGCGCGCAAGGCCCGATGATGCGAGCGCAGGGCGAACTCCTCCTGGTCCTGGCGGGTGATGCCCCACTTGGCGGCGATCATCTCGGCGCCGGCGAACTGGTTCACCGGCCGGTCGCCGTAGCGGGCGCGCCAGCCCTCGCTGCCCGCGAAGGGGCCCTGGGTGAAGCCGAGGGACTCGGCGGCCTGCCGGGTGGCGAACGCGATCGGGATCTGCGACATGTTCTGCACGCCGCCCGCGACCACCAGGTCCTGTGTGCCGGACAGGACGCCCTGGGCGGCGAAGTGCACGGCCTGCTGCGAGGAGCCGCACTGCCGGTCCACGGTCACGCCCGGCACCTCCTCCGGCAGTCCGGCGGCCAGCCAGCAGGTCCGCGCGATGTCCCCGGCCTGCGGTCCGACCGCGTCCAGGCAGCCGAAGACGACGTCCTCGACGGCCGCCGGGTCGACCCCGGCCCGCGCGACGAGCTCCTTGAGCACATGCGCGCCCAGGTCGGCCGGATGGACCTTGCTCAGTCCTCCTCCGCGCCGTCCGACAGGCGTGCGGACCGCTTCGACGATGTAGGCCTCGGCCATGGCGACTCCCTCACAGGAAAGGGTGGTTCACGTGACGGCGATCCCGTCCAGCACCATCGACAGGTACTGGCGGGCGATCTCCTCCGGGCTGTGCTGTCCGCCGGGCCGGTACCAGGACGCGGCGACCCAGACGGTGTCGCGGACGAACCGGTAGGCGAGGCGGATGTCGAGGTCGGAGCGGAAGACGCGGTCGGAGACACCGCGTTGCAGGGTGGACAGCCAGGCCTGCTCGAACCTGCGCTGCGACTCGGCGAGGAACACGAAGCGTTCCTGCGTCACGAGCTGCCGGCTCTCCTTCTGGTAGATCGCGACGGCGGCGCGGTGCCGGTCGATCTCCCGGAACGACTCGGTGACCAGCGCTTCGAGGGTCTCGCGGGGGCCCAGTCCGGCGGCCAGGACGGTGTCGTAGCCGCTCCACAGCTCGTCGAGGAAGGTGCGCAGGATCTCCTCGAGCATCGACTCCTTGGAGTCGAAGTGGTAGTAGAGGCTGCCCGCCAGCATGCCCGCGTGGTCCGCGATCTTGCGGACGGTGGTGGCGTTGTAGCCCTGTTCGGCGAAGACCTCGGCGGCGGTGCCGAGGAGTTCGCCGCGCCGGTCGCGGGCGGCGGCGGTCGCGGCGGGCTCCGTGGCGGGCGCGGCGGGCTCCGTGGCGGGCGCGGCGGGCTCCGTGGCGGGTGTCGCGGGCTCTGCGGCGGTCACCTGGGGCTTCTTCTTGGTCGGCACAGGTCCATTGTGGGCTGCTCCGGTCCTCAGGCGTGCTGGCCGCTGACGGAGACGACCTCGCCCGTCATGTACGAGGAGTAGGCCGACGCCAGGAACACGATCACGTTGGCCACCTCCCAGGGTTCGGCGTACCGCCCGAAGGCCTCGCGGGCGGTGAGTTCCTCCAGCAGTTCGGCCGAGGTCACCTTCACCAGGTGCGGGTGCATGGCGAGGCTCGGTGAGACTGCGTTGACCCGCACTCCGTACCCGGCCGCCTCGATCGCCGCGCAGCGGGTCAGCGCCATCACGCCCGCCTTCGCGGCGGCGTAGTGCGCCTGTCCGGCCTGGGCGCGCCAGCCGACGACAGAGGCGTTGTTGACGACGACTCCCCCGCCGGTGTCCCGCATCAGCCGCAGCGCGGCCCGGGTGCACCGGAAGGTGCCGTTGAGGGTGACGTCCAGGACCCGTGTCCACTGCTCGTCGGTCATGTCGACGAGGTCCGATGTTCCGCCGAGGCCGGCGTTGTTGACGACGACGTCCAGCCGCCCGTGTTCGCGTACGGCGGCGTCGAACAGGGCCCGCACCTGGCTCTCGTCGGTGACGTCGCACGGCAGTGCGGCCACCGACGCCTCGCCGAACTCCTCGGCCAGTTCGGCCTGGTGGGCCTTGAGCCGCCGCGCGTGGGCGTCGCTGATCAGCACGCGCGCGCCTTCCTCCAGGAAGCGGCGCGCGGTGGCTCCGCCGATGCCCGCGCCGGCCGCCGCGGTGATGACGGCGGTGCGGCCGTCGAGCAGCGCGTGCCCGGGAACGTACGGCGGAGTCTCGACGTTCTTCATGACGGCACGCTAACCTACCAAACACTTGTTAGGGAAGAACGCGGACCCGAGGAGGCGCCCGTGGACCTCGCACACTCCCCCGCCGACGACGCGTTCCGCGCCGAGGCCCGGGCCTGGCTGCGCGCCCATGTGCCGCCCGGGCCGCTGCCTTCCCTGGAGACCGCCGAGGGCTTCGCGGCGCACCGCGCGTGGGAGGCGGAACTGGCCGCGGACGGCTGGTCGGCGGTGAGCTGGCCGACGCGCTACGGCGGGCGGGACTGCGGGCTGATGCGCTGGCTGGTCTTCGAGGAGGAGTACTACGCGGCGGGCGCCCCGGGCCGCGTCAACCAGAACGGCGTGAGCCTGCTCGCCCCCACGCTGCTCGACCACGGCACGGAGGAACAGCGGGCCCGGGTGCTGCCCGCCATGGCCACCGGTGAGGTCGTCTGGGCGCAGGCGTGGTCGGAGCCCGAGGCCGGTTCGGACCTGGCCGCGCTGCGCGCCAGGGCGGTCCGGGTGGACGGCGGCTGGCGGCTGAGCGGCAGCAAGACCTGGTCCTCGCGGGCGGCCTTCGCCGACCGCGCCTTCGGCCTGTTCCGCACCGACCCCGACACCGAGAAGCCGCATCAGGGGCTCAGTTACGTCATGTTCGACCTGCGGGCCCCAGGGGTCACCGTCCGTCCGATCGGCCGCCTCGACGGGAAGCCGGCGTTCGCGGAACTGTTCCTGGACGAGGTGTTCGTGCCGGACGAGGACATGATCGGGGAACCGGGCCGGGGCTGGCGGATCGCGATGTCGACGGCGGCCAACGAACGCGGGCTCACGCTGCGCTCCCCCGGCCGCTTCCTTGCTGCCGCCGACCGGCTGCACGCCCTCTGGCTGGAGCGGGGCAGCCCGCCGGCCGGCGCGGCGCGCGTCGCCGACGCCCTGATCGGCGCCCGCGCGTACCAGCTGTTCACCTATGCGGCCGCCTCCCGGTTCCTCGCCGGGGAGCGGCTGGGGCCCGAGTCGAGCCTGAACAAGGTCTTCTGGTCGGAGTACGACATCGCGCTGCACGAGACGGCGCTGGATCTCCTCGGCGAGGAAGGGGAGGCGGCCGACACGGGCTGGGCGGAGGGTTACGTCTTCTCGCTCGCCGGGCCGATCTACGCGGGCACGAACGAGATCCAGCGCGACATCGTCGCCGAGCAGTTGCTCGGCCTGCCGAGGGGACGCCGCCGATGACCTCGCCGAGGCCGGCTCCGCCGGTGATGCGTTTCCTCCTGGACACCGAACAGCGGGCCTTCGCGCAGTCGCTGGACGCGATGCTGGGTGCGGCCGGCACCCCCGCCGTGGTGCGCGACTGGAGCCGGGGCGAGCAGGCGCGCGGGCGGGCGCTGTGGTCGCGGATCGCCGAGGCCGGCGTGTTCGCGCTGGCGGTGCCGGAGGCCTACGAGGGGGTGGGGCCGCGGCCGGTGGAACTGGCCGTCGCCTTCGTGGAGCTGGGGCGGCACGCGGTCCCGGGCCCTCTGGTGGAGACGGTCGCCGCGGCGGCCCTGCTGCTCGATCCGGGCCCCGCCGAGCGGTTCCTGCCCGCGCTGGCGTCGGGCGCGGAGATGGTGACGCTGGCGCGCGAGGGCTCGTACGCCGTGGACGGCGACGCGGCGACGCTGCGCCTGGCCCTGACCCCCGACGGGCTGCGTCTCGCCCCCGGTCACGGTCCGGTCCACGCCTCCCTCGACCCCGCCCGCCGGCTCACCCGTCTCCTGCCGGGCGGCGAGCTCCTCACTCCCGATCCGCCCGCGGAGCGCGCCCTGCTCTGGGCCCGCCTGGCCACCGCCGCACAGGCTCTCGGCGTGGGCCTCGCGCTGCTGGAGCGGACCGTGGCGTACGTCGGGCAGCGGGTCCAGTTCGGCGTCCCCGTCGGCTCGTTCCAGGCGGTCAAGCACCGGCTGGCGGACGCGAAGATCGCGCTGGAGTTCGCCCGCCCCCTGGTTCTGGGCGCCGCCGTCACGATGAGCCCGGCGGACGTCGCCGCCGCGAAGGTGAGCGCCTGCGAGGCGGCGTACACGACGGCGCGCGCCGCTCTCCAGTTGCACGGCGCGATCGGGTACACGGCGGAGTACGACCTGTCGCTCTGGCTCACCAAGGCCCGCGCCCTGCGCACCGCCTGGGGCAGCGCGGATGCCTGCCGGACGGAGGTACTGCGGGGGCACGGGTAACCCCCGCCACGGTCCGGGGGTTCGACGACAGCCGGGACGGCCCCGGCACGGGTACCGACACGGACACGAACACGGACACCGCGGGGGGCGACTCGGCAGCGGCCGGGACGGCTCGGCCGCTGCACGGGACGGCTCGGGCCCCCGATACGAGGCGGCTCGGCCGCGGCGCGGGGTGGATCGGTGGCGGCTCCGGGCGGCGTCAGCCCGTCACCTTCGCGAGGAACGCGGCGAGGTTGGCCACGGTCCGCCCGATCTTCTCCTCCAGGGTGATCGTCTCGGGCAGCCGGGCCCCGACGCCCGCGTCCCGTTTGCCCCGCACGTACAGCGAGCAGGCGAGATCGCTACAGATGTAGGCCCCCACCGAGTTGCCCTGCTGGCCGGCCCTGCCCGCCTTCGGCGCGACCATCAGCGAGACCCCGCCGGAGTGGGTGGTCAGGCACAACGTGCACATGCTGCGGCGCGACTGCCAGGAGCCGGAGGTGGAGGAGCGCAGGGCGAGGGCCTTCGGCCGGCCGTCGAGCTCGACGGCGAGGTAGGCCCGGTCGGGGGCCTGGGGATCCCGCCAGCCCAGGTAGTCCAGATCGTCCCAGGGCCGGTCGGCCAGGTCACGCGGTACGGTCAGGCGCTTCGCCTCCCCCTTGGTGCAGTTCACGAACGCGGCACGGATCTCTTGCTCGGTCAGCGGCCTCATAAGGCTCAGGCTAATTTGCCTAAATGTTTTAGGCAAACGCATAATTGTTGTCGGCGGAGGGCTCACCGAGAGCGACCGGAGCGAGCCCGACCGGCTCGACCGGACCGGACCCACCGGCTCTACCGGACCGGACCGGATCGACCGGACCGACCGGACCGACTGTGCGAGCACGCCGCGCCGGTGGGACCGGGCGAGCGGGGCGGACGGGCGGGACCGGCCGCACAGGGCTTGACGAGAGGATGAGCATGGGGCGTGTGGGGCTGAGCACGGAACGCCTGGTCCGGGCGGGCGCAGAGCTGGCCGACGAGGTCGGCTTCGACCGGGTGACCGTCTCGGCGCTGGCCCGCCGCTTCGACGTCAAGGTGGCGAGTCTGTACTCGCACGTGAGGAACTCCGACGACCTGCGGACCCGGATCGCGCTGCTCGCCCTGGAGGAGCTCGCCGACCGGGGCGACCACGCGCTGGCCGGGCGGGCCGGCAAGGATGCGCTGACCGCCCTGGCCGACGTGTACCGCGACTACGCCCGCACGCACCCCGGCCGCTACGCCGCCGCCCAGCTGAGGCTCGACTCCGAGGCGGCGGCCGCGAGCGCCGGCCCGCGGCACGCGCGCATGACCCGGGCCGTCCTGCGCGGCTACGACCTCGCCGAGCCGGACCGGACGCACGCCGTCCGGCTCCTGGGCAGCGTGTTCCACGGCTACGTGACCCTGGAGCTGGGCGGCGGCTTCAGCCACAGCGCCCCCGACACCCAGGAGACCTGGACGCGGATCCTGGACGCCATGGACGCCCTGCTGCGCAACTGGCCGCCGCCCGGGCCCTGACCGGGGCGGCGGGCACAGCCGCCGTCAGTGCCCCGGGCCGCCGGTCAGTTCGCGGCGCTCCTCCGGCGTCGGCTTGGGGATGTGGCTGTCCGCCCCGAACATGGCGCGTGCCAGCCTCGCCCGTACCCGCTGGGACACCCTGACCTGCCGCCGCACGCCGTTGTGGTCGGTGAGCGGCCCGATCTCGTACGGCGGCGCCTGCTCGTGCTGGGTCAGGGTGAACAGCTGTGCCTGGCCCAGGGGTTCGTGGACCTCGACGTACTCGCCGTGCGGGAGGCGCCTGATGGTGCCCGTCTCGCGGCCGTGCAGCACCTTGTCCCGGTCCCGCAGTTGCAGGCCGAGACAGATCCGCTTGGTGACCATGTAGGCGAGGACGGGGGCGACGAACACGGCGACCCGCACGAACCAGGTGATCGCGTTGATGGACAGATGCAGATGCGTCGCCACGATGTCGTTGCCGCCGCCGATCAGCAGCACCGCGTACAGGGTCAGCCAGGCCACTCCGAGGCCGGTGCGCACGGGCGCGTTGCGCGGCCGGTCGAGGATGTGGTGCTCCCTCTTGTCACCGGTGATCCACGCCTCGACGAACGGATAGACGCCGATGGCCAGCAGGATCAGCGGGAAGAGCGTGAAGGGGATGAGGACGCCCGGCACCAGGGTGTGTCCCCAGACGTTGATCTCCCATCCGGGCATCACCCGGATCAGCCCCTCGGAGAAGCCGAGGTACCAGTCCGGCTGCGCGCCGGTCGTCACCAGGTCGGGGCGGTAGGGCCCGAACGCCCACACCGGGTTGACGCTGGCGATGCCGCCCATGACCGCGAGCACACCGAAGACCAGGAAGAAGAAGCCGCCCGCCTTCGCCATGTAGACGGGCATGAAGGGCATGCCGACGACCGACTTCTGGTCGCGTCCGGGCCCCGGGTACTGCGTGTGCTTGTGGAAGAACACCAGGATGAGGTGGGCGACGACGAGACCCAGCATGATCCCCGGCAGCAGCAGCACATGGATCGGGAAGAACCGCGCGATGATGTCGTGCCCCGGGAACTCCCCGCCGAAGAGGAAGAACGAGAGGTACGTCCCGACGATCGGGATGGAAAGGATCGCGCCGTCGGCGAACCGGACTCCGGTGCCGGAGAGCAGGTCGTCCGGGAGGGAGTAGCCGGTCAGTCCGGTGAGGATGCCGAGGAACAGGAGCAGCCAGCCGAACAGCCAGTTGACCTCGCGGGGTTTGCGGAACGCGCCGGTGAAGAACACCCGCATCATGTGCACGAGCATGCCGGTGACGAAGACCAGGGCCGCCCAGTGGTGGATCTGCCGGATCAGCAGCCCGCCGCGCACGTCGAAGCTGATGTCGAGCGTCGACTCGTAGGCCCTCGTCATCGTGACGCCGTTGAGGGGGACGTACGTGCCGTGGTAGACCACCTCGGCGCTGCTCGGCTCGAAGAAGAGCGTGAGGTAGACGCCGGTGAGGAGGAGGACGAGGAAACTGTAGAGGCAGATCTCGCCCAGCATGAACGACCAGTGGTCCGGGAACACCTTGCGCAGGTTTGCCTTGGCCAGTGCGTACAGGCCGAGCCGCCCGTCGGCCCAGTCGGCGATCCTCTCGCCCTTGCCCGGCTCTCCCTCCGGACGCGGACTCCCCCCGTTCGCGCCCTCGTTCACCGATCGCGCGCCGTCAGCCATGCGTCGTCGCCTCCCCCTCGGATCAACCCCACCAGGGTGGCACGAGGGGCCGGTCGAGCCAACGGTGCGGACAGCCCTCGCGAGCGACACCCGGGAGCCCCGGGGACAGGCGGGCGGGACCACGCGGTGGCAGTTCGAGCCGCGGACGGAGCTGCGGGTCACGGGCCCGGCGTCACGGGGTGAGGCCGACGACCGCCGTCGGACCGTGCGCGTCGACGCTCACGTCCTCCCCGGTCAGCAGGAGGGCGTCGTGGCGGGCGAGCGGCGTCCCCTCGACTTCCGTGGAGCCGCCTTCGCCGAGGGCGATGACCAGGGCGTGCGCCGCGCGCAGACCGAGCCGACCGCGTACGACCGCGACGTTGGGGGCCGGAGCGCCTCTGCGCCACATCACGTTGAGGTTGACGACGGGCCCGTCCAGCAGCCGGCAGTCGGTGGGCTCGTCGCCGGGCAGGTCGTGGGGCACGTGGCGGGCGTCGACGAGCCGCCGGCGACCGCCCACGGTCAGCTCCATCCCCGCGCCCTCGACCAGCGTCAGGGTCCGCTCCACGTCGGGGAACGCGGAGAACGGGCCGTCGGCGGCCACCTCCGCGAGGCTGACCCGCCAGGTGAAGGCGGACATACCGGCGCCCGCCGGGGAGCAGGCGATCTCACGGGTCGTGCCGCCGCCGTTCTTCCAGGGCATGGCCGCACGGCCGGCGGCGGGCAGCAGGAGGGTCACCGGATGATCCCCTGCGCCCGGGCCGACCCCAGCCACTGCGGGAACTCTCCCACCAGACGGTCGTACAGCTCCGTGTCCGGCACCTCCCGCGGGTCCGAACCGGCGTGGAAGAAGCCGGCGTTGTCGACCGCCCGCTTCGCCGGTACGGGTAGTTCGTCGAGCTTGCGCAGGAAGTCGAACTGCTTGCTGCCCCGGTCGCCGAAGCCGATGAACTGCCAGAACATCGGCAGTTTGGAGGCCTTGCACAGATAGCGTTCCGCGGCGAGTTTGTTGATCGGGCCGCCGTCGGTCTGGAAGACGACGAGCGCGGGGTCCGTCGAGCCGCTGTCGAGGTAGTGGTCGATGACGGCGTCCATGGCGAGGTGATAGCTGGTCTTGCCCATGTGCCCGAGCCCGGCGACGATCCGGTCCACCCGCCCCTGGTGGTCGGCGAGGGCGATGTCGGTGACGGCGTCGACGTCGGTGGAGAAGAAGACGACCGGTACCCGGCCGTCGTCGTCGAGGTGCGCGGACAGCCCCAACACCCGGTCGGCGAGCGCCTGCACACTGCCGTCCTGGTAGTACGGCTTCATCGACCCGGAGTAGTCGACGACGAGGTAGACGGCGGCCCGTTGCCCGTCGAGACCGTGTTTGCTGAGGGACACCCCGGCGCTCTTGTAGAGGCTGACCAGCGCGGGTGCGGTCTCCTGGACCTTGGTGAGACTGATCGCGACCATGGCGCACAGCCTCCCACACCCACCGTCCTTCGCCCTTTTGTTCGTTCGGCGGCCGATTGGGATGGAATGACAAGGAATATGATATTCCGGCTCTAGGGTGTGCGGCATGAAACGTGCCGCCGCCCTGGTCTGCGCCGCCGTGGCGTCGACGGTGTACCTGCTCACTCCCGCCCCGTTCGCCCAGCCGACCGCCGGCGTCCGGGCGGCCTCGCCGGGCCTCGCCACCCCCGGCAGCAAGGAACTCGCCCAGAAGATCGTGGCGAGCGCCGAGAACGGGACGCTGAACTGGCGCGAGGCGTACGGCTATGTCGAGGACATCGGGGACGGGCAGGGCTACACGGCGGGCCTGATCGGCTTCTGCACCGGCACCCACGATCTGCGCACCCTCGTCGAGCGCTACACCCGTGACCATCCCGGCAACGCGCTGGCCCGCTACCTTCCCGCCCTGCGCCGGGTGGACGGCACCGCCTCGCACGCCGGTCTGGACCCCGGGTTCCCGGCCGCGTGGCGGACGGAGTCGAGGGTGCCCGCCTTCCGGGCGGCGCAGGACGTCGAGCGTGACCGGGTCTACTTCGACCCGGCGGTCCACCGGGGCCGGGCCGACGGGCTGGGCGCGCTCGGGCAGTTCATCTACTACGACGCCCTGGTCTTCCACGGGCCGGGCGCGGGTCCGACCAGTTTCGACGGCATCCGTTCGCGCGCCGTGCGGCAGGCCCGCACCCCCGCCCGGGGCGGTGACGAGACGGCCTACCTCGACGCCTTCCTCGACGCCCGCCGCCGGGCGATGCTGACCCGCCACCCCGGCATCGACACCTCCCGCGTCGACACGACGCAGCGCCGGTTCCTGCGCGAGGGCAACCTCGGCCTGCGCCCGCCGCTGCGGTGGGAGGTGTACGGGGAGACGTTCGAGGTGCCGTAGGCCGGTGCGCCGGCAGGCTCGCACGGGCGCCGGGCAGGGAAGCGGCGGGTACGCGGACATGCGGCGGCGCCTGCCCGGTCGTCCGGTCGGGGACTGTGGGGCAGGCGCCGTCTGTGTTCCGTACGCCTTTGTACGGGACGTGTGGGGGCCCTTCGGGCCGGGCCGTCAGACCAGCAGCGAACGGTCCGTCGGGCGGATCGGGGCCGGCAGCTCGCTCGTGCCGGTCAGGAAACGGTCGACGCCGCGGGCGGCCGAACGGCCCTCCGCGATCGCCCACACGATGAGCGACTGACCGCGGCCCGCGTCACCGGCGACGTACACGCCGGGGACGTTGGTGCGGAAGTCGGCGTCGCGGGCGACGTTGCCGCGCGCGTCGAGCTCCAGACCGAACTGCTCCACCAGGCCGTTCTCCCGGTCGGTGCCGGTGAAGCCCATGGCGAGGGTGACCAGCTGGGCGGGGATCTTGCGCTCCGTGCCCGGCTTGGGGGTCAGCCTGCCGTCGACGAACTCGACCTCGCTGAGGTGCAGCCACTGGACGTTGCCGTCCTCGTCGCCCTCGAAGTGGGTGGTGGAGACGGAGTAGACCCGCTCGCCGCCCTCCTCGTGCGCGCTGGTGACCTTGTACAGCATCGGGAAGGTCGGCCACGGCTGGGAGACCGCGTCCCGCTCCTCGCCCGGGCGGGGCATGATCTCCAGCTGGGTGACCGAGGCCGCGCCCTGCCGGTGGGCGGTGCCCACGCAGTCGGCGCCGGTGTCGCCGCCGCCGATGACCACGACGTGCTTGCCCTCGGCCGAGATCGGGGGCGCCACGAAGTCGCCCTCCTGGACCTTGTTGGCCAGCGGCAGGTACTCCATCGCCTGGTACACGCCCTTGAGCTCACGGCCGGGGACCGGGAGGTCACGGGCGGTCGTGGCGCCGGCGGCGATGACGATGGCGTCGTAGCGCTTCTTCAGGTCGGTCGCCTTGAGGTCGCGGCCGATCTCGATCCCGGTACGGAAGCGGGTGCCCTCCGCGCGCATCTGCTCGATACGGCGGTTGATGTGCCGCTTCTCCATCTTGAACTCGGGGATGCCGTACCGGAGGAGGCCTCCGATGCGGTCCGCGCGCTCGTAGACGGCGACGGTGTGGCCGGCCCGGGTGAGCTGCTGGGCGGCGGCCAGGCCCGCGGGGCCCGAGCCGATGACCGCGACGGTCTTGCCGGACAGGCGCTCGGGGGCCTGCGGGGCGACGTCACCGGTCTCCCACGCCTTGTCGATGATCGAGACCTCGACGTTCTTGATGGTGACGGCCGGCTGGTTGATGCCCAGCACACACGCCGACTCGCACGGAGCGGGGCACAGCCGGCCCGTGAACTCCGGGAAGTTGTTCGTGGCGTGCAGGCGCTCGGAGGCCGCCGACCAGTCCTCGCGGTACGCGAAGTCGTTCCACTCGGGGATCAGGTTCCCCAGCGGACAGCCGTTGTGGCAGAACGGGATGCCGCAGTCCATGCAGCGGCCGGCCTGCTTGCTGATGATCGGCAGCAGCGAACCGGGGACGTAGACCTCGTTCCAGTCCTTCAGACGCACGTCGACCGGACGGGACTTGGCGACCTCACGGCCGTGGTTCAGGAAGCCCTTCGGGTCAGCCATTGGTCGCCGCCTCCATCATCTTCTCGGTGATCTCGGACTCGGAGAGTCCCGCCTGCTCGGCGGCGTCCTTGGCGGCGAGCACTGCCTTGTACGTGCTGGGGATGATCTTGCTGAAGCGCTCCGCGGCGGCGTCCCAGTCGGCGAGCAGCTTCGCGGCGACCGTGGAGCCGGTCTCCTCGGCGTGGCGGCGCACCACGTCGTGCAGCCACTGCTTGTCGGCCTCGCCGGGCGTCTCGACGGCGCCGAGGTTGCCCGGGTTGACGTTCTCGCGGTTCAGGTCGATCACGTAGGCGATGCCGCCCGACATGCCGGCCGCGAAGTTGCGGCCCGTCTCGCCGAGGACGACCGCGTGACCGCCGGTCATGTACTCGCAGCCGTGGTCGCCCACGCCCTCGGAGACGACCGTCGCGCCGGAGTTGCGGACGCAGAACCGCTCACCGGTGCGGCCGCGCAGGAACAGCTCGCCGCCGGTCGCACCGTAGGCGATGGTGTTGCCCGCGATCGTGGAGTACTCGGCGAGGTGGTCGGCGCCCCGGTCGGGACGGACGATCACCCGGCCCCCGGAGAGGCCCTTGCCGACGTAGTCGTTGGCGTCGCCCTCCAGGCGCAGCGTGACACCGCGCGGGAGGAAGGCGCCGAAGGACTGGCCGGCGGAACCGGTGAAGGTGATGTCGATGGTGTCCTCGGGCAGACCCGCGCCACCGAACTTCTTCGTCACCTCGTGGCCGAGCATGGTGCCGACCGTGCGGTTGATGTTGCGGATGGCGACCTGGGCGCGCACCGGCTGGGCGTCGGTCGCGGAGTCCGCGGCCAGGGCGTCGGCGGCGAGCTTGATCAGCTCGTTGTCGAGCGCCTTCTCCAGGCCGTGGTCCTGCGTGATGACCTGGTGCAGCGCGGCGCCCTCGGGCAGTGCGGGCACGTGGAACAGCGGGGCCAGGTTCAGGCCCTGTGCCTTCCAGTGGTCGACGGCGCGCTCGACGTCCAGCACCTCGGCGTGGCCGACGGCCTCCTCGATGGTGCGGAAGCCCAGCTCGGCGAGGATCTCGCGGACCTCTTCGGCGATGAACCTGAAGAAGTTCACGACGTACTCCGCCTTGCCGGCGAAGCGGTCGCGCAGCACCGGGTTCTGGGTGGCGATGCCGACCGGGCAGGTGTCGAGGTGGCAGACGCGCATCATGACGCAGCCGGAGACGACGAGCGGCGCGGTCGCGAAACCGAACTCCTCGGCGCCGAGCAGCGCGGCGATGATCACGTCACGGCCGGTCTTGAGCTGGCCGTCGGTCTGCACGACGATGCGGTCGCGCAGGCCGTTGAGCAGCAGCGTCTGCTGGGTCTCGGCGAGGCCGAGCTCCCAGGGGCCGCCCGCGTGCTTGAGCGAGGTGAGCGGGGAGGCGCCGGTGCCGCCGTCGTGGCCGGAGATGAGCACGACGTCCGCGTGCGCCTTGGAGACACCCGCGGCGACCGTGCCGACGCCGACCTCGGAGACCAGCTTCACGTGGATCCGCGCCTGCGGGTTCGCGTTCTTCAGGTCGTGGATCAGCTGGGCGAGGTCCTCGATGGAGTAGATGTCGTGGTGCGGCGGCGGGGAGATCAGGCCGACACCGGGGGTGCTGTGCCGGGTCTTGGCGACCCACGGGTAGACCTTGTGGCCGGGCAGCTGGCCGCCCTCGCCGGGCTTGGCGCCCTGGGCCATCTTGATCTGGATGTCGTCCGCGTTGACCAGGTACTCGGAGGTGACGCCGAAGCGGCCGGAGGCGACCTGCTTGATCGACGAGCGGCGCGCCGGGTCGTACAGCCGGTCCGCGTCCTCGCCGCCCTCACCGGTGTTGGACTTGCCGCCCAACTGGTTCATGGCGATGGCGAGGGTCTCGTGCGCCTCCTTGGAGATGGAGCCGTACGACATCGCGCCGGTGGAGAAGCGCTTGACGATCTCGTCGACGGACTCGACCTCGTCGATGGAGATCGGCTGCCGGTCCGACTTGAAGCCGAAGAGGCCGCGCAGCGTCATGAGGCGCTCGGACTGCTCGTTCACACGGTCCGTGTACTTCTTGAAGATGTCGTAGCTGGCCGTGCGCGTCGAGTGCTGGAGGCGGAAGACCGTCTCCGGGTCGAACAGGTGCGGCTCACCCTCGCGGCGCCACTGGTACTCGCCGCCTATGTCCAGGGCGCGGTGGGCCGGCGCGATGCCGCTGGCCGGGTACGCCTTGGCGTGCCGGGCGGCGACCTCCTTGGCGATGACGTCGATGCCGACGCCGCCGATCTTGGTGGCGGTGCCGTTGAAGTACTTCTCCACGAAGGCGTCGTCGAGACCGACGGCCTCGAAGACCTGGGCGCCGCGGTAGGAGGCGACGGTCGAGATGCCCATCTTGGACATGACCTTCAGGACGCCCTTGCCGAGCGCGTATATCAGGTTGCGGATCGCCTGCTCGGGCTCCAGGCCGTTGATGAAGGTGCCCGCGCGCAGCAGGTCCTCGACGGACTCCATCGCCAGGTACGGGTTGACGGCGGCGGCGCCGAAGCCGATCAGCAGGGCGACGTGGTGGACCTCGCGGACGTCGCCGGCCTCGACCAGCAGGCCCACCTCGGTGCGCTGCTTGGTGCGGATGAGGTGGTGGTGGACGGCCGCGGTGAGCAGCAGCGACGGGATGGGGGCGTGCTCGGCGTCCGAGTGTCGGTCCGACAGGACGATGAGGCGTGCGCCGTTCTCGATGGCCGCGTCGGCCTCGGCGCAGATCTCCTCGATGCGTGCGGCGAGCGCGTCACCGCCGCCGTGCACCCGGTACAGGCCGGAGAGCGTGGCGGCCTTGAAGCCGGGCATGTCGCCGTCGGCGTTGATGTGGATGAGCTTGGCCAGCTCGTCGTTGTCGATGACCGGGAATGGCAGGGTGACCGTGCGGCACGACGCGGCGCTCGGCTCGAGCAGGTTGCCCTGCGGGCCGAGGGAGGAGCGCAGCGAGGTGACGAGCTCCTCGCGGATCGCGTCCAGCGGCGGGTTGGTGACCTGCGCGAACAGCTGGGTGAAGTAGTCGAACAGCAGTCGCGGGCGCGCGGAGAGCGCGGCGATCGGCGAGTCCGTGCCCATGGAACCGAGCGGTTCGCCTGCGGTCTTGGCCATCGGCGCGAGGATGACGCGCAGCTCTTCCTCGGTGTAGCCGAAGGTCTGCTGGCGGCGGGTGACCGAGGCGTGCGTGTGCACGATGTGCTCGCGCTCGGGCAGGTCGACCAGTTCGATCTCGCCGGCCTCCAGCCACTCGGCATAGGGCTTCTCGGCGGCGAGCTGCGCCTTGATCTCGTCGTCCTCGATGATGCGGTGCTCGGCCGTGTCGACGAGGAACATCCGGCCGGGCTGGAGGCGGCCCTTGCGGACGACCTTCGCGGGGTCGATGTCGAGGACGCCGACCTCGGAGCCGAGGACGACGAGGCCGTCGTCGGTGACCCAGTAGCGGCCGGGGCGCAGACCGTTGCGGTCGAGCACGGCGCCGACCTGGGTGCCGTCGGTGAAGGTGACACAGGCCGGGCCGTCCCAGGGCTCCATCATCGTGGAGTGGAACTCGTAGAAGGCGCGCCGGGCCGGGTCCATGGAGTCGTGGTTCTCCCACGCCTCCGGGATCATCATCAGCACGGAGTGGGGCAGCGAGCGGCCACCGAGGTGGAGCAGCTCGAGCACCTCGTCGAAGGACGCCGAGTCGGAGGCGTCCGGCGTACACACCGGGAAGATCCGCTCGATGGACTTCTCGTCCTTGCCGAACAGGTCGGAGACGAGCTGCGACTCGCGGGCGGTCATCCAGTTGCGGTTGCCCTTGACGGTGTTGATCTCACCGTTGTGCGCGACGAAGCGGTACGGGTGCGCGAGCGGCCACGACGGGAAGGTGTTCGTCGAGAAGCGCGAGTGGACGAGCGACACGGCCGAGGCGAAGCGGCGGTCGGACAGGTCCGGGAAGAAGGGCTCGAGCTGGCCGGTGGTCAGCATGCCCTTGTAGACGATCGTCCGGGCGGACAGCGACGGGAAGTAGACGCCGGCCTCGCGCTCGGCGCGCTTGCGCAGCACGAACGCCTTGCGGTCGAGGTCGATGCCCGTGCTGGCGTTGTCCGTCACGAAGATCTGGCGGAAGGCCGGCATCGTCGAGCGGGCGGTGGCGCCGAGCAGCCCGGGGGCGACCGGGACCTCGCGCCAGCCGAGGACGGTGAGGCCCTCGTCGGCGGCGATCGTGTCGATCCGTGAGACGGCGTCCTGGAGGCCGTCCTCGGGGAGGAAGGCGATACCGACGGCGTAGCCACCGGCCTCGGGGAGCGCGAATCCGGCGACCTCGCGGAAGAAGGCGTCCGGGACCTGGGTCAGGATGCCCGCGCCGTCGCCGGAGTCCGGCTCGGAGCCGGTGGCGCCGCGGTGTTCGAGGTTGCGCAGAACGGTGAGCGCCTGCTCGACCAGCGTGTGGCTCGCCTCGCCGGTGAGGTTCGCCACGAAGCCGACGCCACAGGCGTCGTGCTCGTTGCGGGGGTCGTACATACCCTGCGCAGCAGGGCGAGCATCCATGAAGGACCAGTTCTGGCCATTCGCGGAATGCTGGGACGGCTGGCGCGGCGTACGCATCGGCTCTCCCGTCGTCGTCTCAAGTGGCATGTCTGCTGGCGAAGGGACGACGTTGGCCCTCTGCGTAACGCAAAATTTCGTGCAGGTTACATGATGGAGCGGTTCTCGGGAACCGGATACTCCGTTCCAGCATGCGGACGCCACGGAGTCGCGAGGGGGGTGTCGCGCACGTGGCTGGAAGTATGTGGGGACCGGACGGGACGTGATCGATCTGATCGGAGTCCGCCGGGCCGGAAGGCGAGGGGGGAGCGGCGTCGTTCACCCCGCAAGTGCGCCGGAGGCGTCATTGCCCACAGCGCTTACGGCTCATGCCCGCTGGTTAAGCATTCGAAACCAGCCGGTAACGACTATTTATGCGGCCCAACGCATACATAGCATCCGCCCTATCCTACGGCCGTTCCGAACAAGCCGCCCAGGGCGTACGTCACACCGGCCGCCGCACCACCGAGGGCGAGCTGCCGCAGCCCGCTGAACCACCAGGTCCGCGCGGTCACCCGGGCCACCACGGCCCCGCAGCCGAACAGACCGAACAGGGCCAGCAGCACGGCCGGCCACAGCGAGGCGGCCCCGAGCAGGTAGGGCAGCACGGGCAGCAGCGCGCCCAGCGCGAAGGACCCGAAGCTCGACACGGCGGCGACCAGCGGCGAGGGCAGGTCGGAGGGATCGATGCCCAGCTCCTCACGGGCGTGGATCTCCAGGGCCTGCTCGGGGTCGCGCGACAGCTGGTGGGCGACCTCGCGGGCCAGCGCCGGCTCGACGCCCCGGGCCTCGTACAACGCGGCGAGCTCGGCCTCTTCATCCTTGGGGTGCTTCCTCAGCTCCCGCCGCTCGACGTCGAGTTCGGCCTCGACGAGCTCGCGCTGCGAGGCGACGGAGGTGTATTCGCCGGCGGCCATCGAGAAGGCGCCGGCGGCGAGACCGGCCAGGCCGGTGATGACGACGGTCTGCTGCGTCACCGACCCCCCGGCGACACCGGTCATCAGGGCGAGGTTGGAGACCAGGCCGTCCATCGCGCCGAAGACGGCGGGCCGCAGCCAGCCCCCGCTGACATCCCGGTGGGTGTGGTTGTCACGGTGCGCCTCGTGGAGCGCGGCTTCGGTCTCGATGATGGCCATGAGATCCCCCAGATGGTGTTTCGGGCACTTCGGGTGCTTCGGGTGCGACGGGTGCTACGGAGAGGCTCAGCAAGCTGAGGCAAGGCTAAGTTTAGATTGATTCCACTTTTCGACACACTGAAGATACGCCGGAGAATTCCCGTCCGCCAGCAAGGAAAGGCTGCGCTAACCTGCGGCTTTACCCTCGAATGCTCATACGATCGCAAGCCCGCACAGATGTCGACCGGGTGACATGAAGGCTCCCGAGGCTGAGGTCAACCGCCGATGGTGGGACACATCCGCAAAGGGCTCCGCGCCCCGTGCGGACCCCCTCAGGAGAGGCCCCGTATGGCATCGACCGTCTGCATCCCCTCGGTTCCGGCGCCGGGGGACGCCGCCGCACTCCGCGAACGGGCCCGCGGAGCCCTGCTCGGCCTGGCCGTGGGAGACGCCCTGGGCGCCCCGGCGGAGAACATGAAGCCCTCCGAGATCCGCGCCCGCTGGGGCCGCATCACGGGCTACGTCGCCGACCGGCCGGCCGGTACCGACGACACCGAGTACGCGATCTTCTCCGGCCTGCTGCTGGCCCGCCACGGCTCCGCACTCACCCCGGCCCATGTCGAGGCGGCCTGGCACCAGTGGATCGCCGACCTCGACGAGGGACCCTTCCGCGGTGCGGGCTTCAGCGAACGCGGCACCCTGGAGAACCTCCGCCGGGGCCTGGCCGCGCCCATCTCGGCGCAGCACCGGCACGCGTGGAGCGACGGCCTGGCGATGCGCGCGGCCCCCTTCGGCGTCTTCGCCGCCGGCCGCCCGGCGGAAGCGGCCCGGCTGGTCGCGATCGACGGCGCGGTGAGCCACGACGGCGAGGGCATCTACGGCGGCCAGGCGGTCGCGGCGGGAGTGGCGGCGGCGATGGCGGGAGCGCCGGCGATGGCGGTGGTGGCCTCCGCCCTGGCCGTGGTCCCCGAGGACTCCTGGACGGCGCGCTCCCTGCGCCGGGCGGTGGCGGTGGCCCACCGGGGCGAACGGGCGGTCCGCTCCGCCGTCGTCATCGGCGGCTATCCCTGGACCGACCTCGCCCCCGAAGCCGTCGCCCTGGCCTTCGGCGCGTACGCGGCAGCCGACGGCGATTTCCGCGAAGCCGTTCTCACAGCGGTGAACATGGGCCGCGACGCGGACACCACCGCGGCGGTGGCGGGCGCGCTGGCCGGTGCGACGAGGGGGGCGTCGGCGATCCCTGCGGAGTGGGCGGCGGCGATCGGCCCGGCGCGCGGCAGCTGTCTGCCGTCCATGGCGGGCCACCACGTGCTGGATGTGGCGGAGTTGCTGGTGCCGGGCGAGGGCGGCAAATGGGGCGAGGGCATGGTCGTCGAGGAACTCGTACCGAACCTGATCACCCTCGGCCGCTGCACCCTGCCGGACCCGACCGCCTTCACCCTGGCGGCCAACGACGCCACGGAGGCGAGCACATGAGACCGCCCGCACCGTGGGACGAGGGAGCAACAGGCACGGACTCCGTCGGCACCCCGACGACCACCCCACCCACACCGAACCCGCACACACCGAAGACCACAGCGAACCCGCACACGCCGCCGACCACGGCGAAGCCGGATGCACCCACGACCGCCACGCCTTCCCCACCCACCACGGCGAAGCCACCCACGCTGGAGGCGAAGCCGCACACACCCACGCCCGCCGCCCCCACCACGGCGAAGCCGCACACGCTGGAGGCGAAGCCGCACACACCCACGCCCGCCGCCCCCACCACGGCGAAGCCGCCCACACCCACACCCTCCCCACCCACCACGGCGAAGCCGCACACGCTAGAGGCGAAGCCGCACACACCCACGCCCGCCGCCCCCACCACGGCGAAGCCGCCCACACCCACACCCTCCCCACCCACCACGGCGAAGCCGCACGCGCTGGAGGTCGTCGACGGCGAGGACGCCCTGTGGGGGCCACCCGCACCCGACGACGAGAGCCGCACAGGAGGTGCGGGTGGGAACCACACGGCCGAGGGCGAAGCCCGGGCCGAGGAACCCGCTCTCCCCCGGAGGCCCCGCGCCGAGGGCGAAGCCGAGGCCGGGACACCCCCCCACCCGCAGGACGCGCACCGCATCGAGGGCCTTCTGCTGGGCCTGGCCGCGGGCGACGCCGCCGGCTGGCCCGCGGCCCGCCACAGGGCCGCCCGCATGCCGGAGTGGACCCGCCGCCTCACCCGCGAGCTCGACACCTTCGCCGAACACAACGCGACGACCACCCTCCCCGTCCCCATCGCCCTCAACCAGCCCCCGGAGCCGCTGCGCCTCGGCCCCTCCGACGACGCCGAGTGGGCGGCCTTCGCGGCGGAGGCCGTCCTGCGCGCCGGGGACGACAGCGCCCTCGGCGACCTCAGCCGGGAACGCCGGATGCGCGCCGCCATCGACCTCACCTGGAACGCCGTCGCCTGCGAGGTCGCGGCGGCCGCCGACCGCGCGCCCGAGGTCGAGTCCGCCGTCCTCCCCCTGCGCGCCCGTATCTCCGTCCGCGCCGGACTCGGCAACCTCGCGGCCGGACTGCGACCTCCCGCCACCGGCCACGACAACCCGCACTACTTCGACGACGCCGCCTGTATGCGGGCCTGCGTCCTGGCGGTGGCCCACCCCGGCGACCCCCGAGGGGCGGCCGAGCTCGCCGAGTTCGACGCCCGCTACACCCAGGACGGCGACGGCGTGCACGGTGCCCGCGCCATGGCGGCGGCTGTCGCCCTGGCCCTCGTCGGCGCCGGCCCCGAGGCCTGTGTGACGGCGGCGCTCGCCGAACTCCCCGCGCACACGGAGATCGGCCGCAACGCCCGGCACGCCCTCGCGCTGACCCGCGAGGCCGACAGCGCCTTCGCGCTCGTTCCGCTCCTGGAACACCAGATCGTCGACCACGTCTACAGCTACGGGATCGCCGCGGCGGAGACCGTCCCGGTGGCCCTGGCGCTGGTGACCGGGTCCGGCGGCCGGATCCGCGAAGCGGTTCCGGCGGCGGCCTGTCTCTCCAGGGTCGCCGACTCGGCCCCCGCCCTGGCGGGCGCGCTGACCGGCGCGTTGGGCGGCTGCTCCGCGATCCCGGCCTCCTGGCGGGACAGCTGCCGCACCCTCTCCGGCTGCGTACTGCCCCGGCTCACCGGGACCGACCTGGTGGAACTCGCCGGACTCCTGGAAGCCGCACAACCGGCCCCACCAGGTGGATGATTCGGGCATGAAGCCCAGAACGCAACAAAACACCGGACCCGCCCTGGAAGAGCGCATCACTGCCGCCCTCGTCGGCGCGGCCGTCGGCGACGCCCTCGGCGGTCCCGTCGAGGGCTACTCCCCCGAGCAGATCCTCCAGCGCCACGGCAGCCGCGTCCACGGGATCGTCGGCCCCTGGAACGGCGACGACTGGCGCACCGCCCGCCCTCTCGCCCCCTACCACAAGGGCGACGGACACGTCACCGACGACACCTTGATGACCCACGCGCTGATCAGGGTCTACGCCACGGTCCGCGATCACCTGGACGCCTACGCGATCGCCGACCACCTGGTCCCCGACCTCTTGACGACACCGCGCTGGATCCCGGAGCTCGAGGCGGAGGCACTTCCCCTCCACCGGATCTTCCTGGCGGAGAAATGGCTGGTGACCCGGCTCCACTACGGCCATGTCGACCCGCGGGAGGCAGGCGTCGGCAACATCGTCAACTGCGGTGCGGCGATGTACATGGCCCCGGTGGGCCTGGTCAACGCGGCCAACCCGGCGGGCGCGTACGCCGAGGCGCTGGACATCGCGGGCGCCCACCAGTCGTCGTACGGCCGGGAGGCGGCGGGAGTCTTCGCGGCGGCGGTGGCCGCCGCCTGTGCGCCGGGCGCGACGACGCAGACCGTCGTCGCGGCGTGTCTGGAGCTGGCCCGGGACGGCACCCGCACGGCGATCGAGAAGGTCTGCGAAACGGCGACCCGGTACACCGACTTCGAGTCCGCGCTGGTCCCGCTGCGGGAGGCGTTGACGCCGTACGACACGGTGGGGCCCGACTACCGCCGGCCCTCACTGGCCGCCCGCCGCCCCTCCCGCCTGCATGCGATCGAGGAACTGCCCGTCGCCCTCGGAATGTTGCTGGTGGCCGACGGCGACTACCGGCAGGCGGTCCTGGGCGCGGTCAACTACGGCCGCGACTGCGACTCGATCGCGACGATGGCGGGCGCGGTGGCGGGGGCCCTCGGCTCACCGGTCCCCGACGACTGGGCCAAGCAGGTCGCGGACGCCAGCCGCCTCGACCTCTGGCAGCCCGCGGCGGCACTCGCCGAGGTCACCCGGGAGATGTTCGACCGCGACGTCCGCCTGCGCCGCGCGCACGAGCAGGCGTTCTCCGCACTCGGAGGCCCGCGGTGCTCCGACTGACCTGGGTCCAGCCCGAGGACCTCCTCGGTCACGAACTGCGCCAGGCAGCCGAGGACGGCCGTGAGCCCTGGGCGATCGCCGCGCGCTGGAAAGCGGCCGGCGGCTGCGAGGCGCCGGTCAGGGCGGGCGCGTCCCCCCAGCCCGCCTCGCGCTACCTGCGCCTCCTCGCGGAGGACCTGATGGACGAACTGGCCGACCTGCCCAGCCGGTTGACGGAACACGAGCCGACCGACCTGGGCAGGATCAGGGCCCTGTGCCCGCAGTGGCCGGACCGGCCGGCCGGCGCCCACCCGGCGGCCCCCGCCCCGGCCGCCCTGGAAGCGGCCTGGCTGGGCCGGGCCGCCGGCTGCCTGCTGGGCAAACCGGTCGAGAAACTGCCGCTGGACGCCGTCCGTGAACTCGCCCGGGCCACCGGCAACTGGCCGCTCAGCCAGTACTTCACCGCTCGGGGAGTCCCTCGGCCCCTCCTCGAGGCTCACCCCTGGAACCGCCGCTCGGCGACCACCTCCCTCGCGGAGAACATCGACGGCATGCCCGAGGACGACGACCTCAACTACCCGCTCCTCAACCTCCTGCTGCTGCAACGCCATGGCAGGGACTTCACCACCGCGGACGTGGCCGGGCTCTGGCTCGACGAACTCCCGGCGGGACGCACCTTCACCGCCGAACGCGTCGCCCTGCGCAACCTCCTGTGCGGCATCGAACCCCCGCTCACCGCCCGCCACCGCAACCCCTTCCGCGAGTGGATCGGCGCCCTCATCCGCGCCGACGTCCACGGCTGGACCAACCCCGGGGACCCGGCGGCGGCTGCCGAGCAGGCCCACCGCGACGCCACCCTCACGCACACCGCGAGCGGCGTCCACGCGGCGATGTTCACGGCGGCCACCATCGCCACGGCGGCGACCGGCGCCCAGGACGTCCACGCCTGTCTGCGCGCCGGCCTGACCGTCGTCCCGCCCCGCTCCCGCCTCGCGCTGGCCGTCACCCACGCCGTCCGGCTCGCGGCGGAACACCCCGACTTCGACACCGTGGTGGACGAACTCCACGCCACCCACAGGGGATACCACTGGGTCCACGCCGTCCCCAACACCGCCCTGCTCGCCGCCGCCCTCACCCACGCGGACGGCGACTTCACCGGCTCCATCGGCCGTGCGGTGTCCGGCGGCCTGGACACCGACTCGGTCGGCGCGACGGCCGGCGGGATCGCCGCCCTGCTCACCGGCGACCCGGCCGCCCTCCCCGACCGCTGGACGGCTCCCCTCAAGAACCGCCTGGCCACCTCGGTCGCCGACCTCAACGGCGTCGGCTTCGACGCCCTGGCCCACCTCACCTGGTCCCTCACCCACCGGGAGGCTTCCCGCCCATGACCGACATCGTCGTGCCCGGCGGCACGGACACGGACCTCGTCGCCCGCCCCGAGCAGCCCCCGCGGCCCGGGCGGAGCGGGACGCGACGGCGGTGCCGCACGATCCCCGGCGGCAGGCGCGCCGCCCGGGCGCTCACCGCCGCCCGTCCGGGCGCCACCGCCTCGACGCCCTCCCGCTCCGAGACCGGGACGGCGTGCGCGTCATGACCGAGAAGACCCCTCCCCTGCACGGTGTCCGCGTCCTCGACCTGGCCACCCTCTTCGCCGGCCCCCTCGCCGCCACCATGCTCGGCGACTTCGGCGCGGAGGTCGTCAAGGTCGAGCACCCCACCCGGCCGGACCCTTCCCGGGGCCACGGCCCGTCGAAGGACGGCGTGGGCCTCTGGTGGAAACTCCTCGGCCGCAACAAGCGGACCATCACCCTCGACCTCTCCAAGCCCGGCGGCCGCGCCACACTGCTGCGGCTGGCCGCCACTGCCGACGTGATCATCGAGAACTTCCGCCCCGGCACCCTGGAGAAGTGGGACCTCGGCTGGGACGCGCTGTCGGCGGCCAACCCCGGTCTCGTCCTCGCCCGGGTCACCGCCTTCGGTCAGTTCGGCCCCTACGCACACCGCCCCGGCTTCGGCACCCTCGCCGAGGCGATGAGCGGGTTCGCGGCGATCACCGGAGAACCGGACGCGTCCCCGACCCTCCCGCCCTTCGGCCTGGCCGACTCGATCGCCGGCCTGGCCACCGCCTACGCCGTCATGACGGCCCTCGCCGCGCGCGACCGCACCGGCGAGGGGCAGGTCGTCGACATGGCGATCATCGAGCCCATCCTCACCGTCCTCGGCCCCCAGCCGCTCTGGTACGACCAGCTGGGATACGTCCAGGCCCGCACCGGCAACCGGTCGGCCAACAACGCTCCGCGCAACACCTACCGCACGGCCGACGGCGGCTGGGTCGCCGTCTCCACGTCCGCCCAGTCGGTCGCGGAGCGCGTGCTGCGCCTGGTCGGCCGACCCGAGCTGATCGAGGAGCCCTGGTTCGCGACCGGCGCCGACCGGGCCGCCCACGCCGACCTCCTCGACGAGGCGGTCGGCGGCTGGATCGCCGCCCGCGACCGCACCGAGGTGCTCGCCGCCTTCGAGAAGGCGGAGGCGGCGATCGCCCCGGTCCAGGACGTGCGGGACGTGATGACGGACCCCCAGTACCAGGCGCTCGACACGATCACCGCGGTCGACGATCCGGAACTGGGCCGGATCCGCATGCAGAACGTCCTCTTCCGGCTCTCCTCCACCCCCGGCGCGATCCGCTGGACCGGCCGCCCGCACGGCGCCGACACAGAGGCGGTCCTGACCGAACTGGGCCTGACCCCGGCCGAGCTGACCTCCCTGCGCGAGGCGGGCGCCCTGTGAACAAGACCCCTCTGACCTGGCTCTACGTCCCCGGCGACCGCCCGGAGACCGTCACCAAGGCCCTCGCCTGCGGCGCCGACGTCGTGATCGTCGACCTGGAGGACGCGGTCGCCCCGGACCGCAAGGAGTACGCCCGCACGGCCACCGCCGAACGCCTGGGCGAGCCCCAGCCGGTCCCGGTGCACGTCCGGGTGAACGCCCTGGACAGCCCGTTCGCCGCTGAGGACCTCCGCACGGTGGCCGCCCTCCCCGGGGTCTCCGCGCTGCGCCTGCCGAAAGTGACGTCCCCGCACCAGGTCACCCGCGTCGCCGAGAGCATCCCGCCCGCGGACCGTGGAGCCACCCCCCTCCACGCCCTCCTGGAGACGGCACTCGGCATCGAACACGCCTACGCCATCGCCCGCGCCCACCCCTCCCTGCGCGGAATCGCCCTCGGCGAGGCGGATTTGCGGGCCGACCTGGGCGTCCGCGACGACGCCGGCCTCGACTGGTCCCGCGCCCGGGTCGTGGTCGCCGCCCGGGCCGCCGGCCTGGCGCCCCCGCCGCAGTCGGTCCACCCCGACATCCGCGACCTGGAGGGCCTGGCCACCAGCTGCGCCCGAGGCCGTACCCTCGGCTTCCTGGGCCGCGCCGCCATCCACCCCCGCCAGCTGCCGATCATCGAGCAGGCCTACCTGCCCACCCGGCAGGAACTGGAGGAGGCCGAGACGATCGTGAAGGCGGCGGCCACGGACCAGGGCGCCCAGGCGCTCCCGGACGGCCGGTTCATCGACGCGGCCGTGGTGGCGGCTGCCCGGCGCACCCTTTCCCTGGCGGCCCGCGGAGGCTGAGGCCTCCCTGCCCGCCCCCACACGACGAGGGCGCCCGGGGTGACCCCGGGCGCCCTCGTCGTCGTACGGCCTGCGGCCGTCAGCCCTTCTTGCCGGCCGACCCTGCTTCGTCCCTGGCCTCGGCCTTGGCCCCGCCGGGTTCCTCGGCCTCGCGCTGCCCGTCCGCGTCGGCCCTGACCGTGGCTGTGGCGTCGGCGGCGGCCTTGACCTCGGCCGCCGCCTCGGCGGCGCCGTCGGCCCTGGCGCCCCCGGCGCGCTTCACGTCGGCGCCGGACTTCGCCCCGGCGTCCGTCGCGGCATCGGACTTCACGTCGGACTCGGCCTTCGTGCCGGTCTCGACCTTCGTGCCGGTCTCGGCCTTCGTGCCGGTCTCGGCCTTCGCTTCGCCGTCGTCCTTCGGATCACCCTCGGCGTCGGACTTCGCGTCGCCGTCGGCCTCGCTCTTCGACGCGTCCTTCGACGTGCCCTCGTCGGCGCCCTCGGCCTCCGTCCCGCCGCCGGAGGCATCCGCGCCCGGCTCGACCACGGCCTCGCGCCCCGGCCGCTTCTTCGCCGAGATCACGAAGTAGGTCACCGCGAGCAGGAACACGACCAGCGCGGTCCAGTCGTTCAGCCGCAGGCCGAGGATGTGGTGGGCGTCGTCGACCCGCATGTACTCGATCCACGCGCGGCCCACGCAGTACGCGGCGACGTACAGCGCGAAGACCCGCCCGTGCCCCAGCTTGAAGCGGCGGTCGGCCCAGATGACGAGGAGGGCGACGGCGACGCACCACAGCGACTCGTACAGGAACGTCGGCTGGTAGTAGCCGGGTACCCGGCCGTCCGCCGAGGAGGTGATGTGCAGGGCCCAGGGGAGGTCGGTCTCCTTGCCGTACAGCTCCTGGTTGAACCAGTTGCCCCAGCGGCCGATCGCCTGGGCGAGCGCGATGCCGGGCGCGATGGCGTCGGCGTACGCGGGCAGTGCGATGCCCCGGCGGCGGCAGCCGATCCACGCGCCCACCGCTCCGAGCGCGATCGCGCCCCAGATACCGAGGCCGCCCTCCCAGACCTTGAAGGCGTCCACCCAGTCACGGCCCTCGCTGAAGTACAGCTCGTAGTCCGTGATCACGTGATAGAGCCGGCCGCCGACCAGGCCGAAGGGCACCGCCCAGACGGCGATGTCGGCCACCGTGCCGGTCTGCCCGCCACGGGCGACCCAGCGCCTGTTGCCGAGCCAGACCGCGACGAAGACGCCGATGATGATGCAGAACGCGTAGCCGCGCAGCGGAACGGGGCCGAGATACAGCACCCCGTGCGACGGGCTGGGAATGTAGGCAAGTTCCATGGCAGGGTCGACGCTACCGTGCCGGACCGGGCCGACGGCAGGCAGCCCGGCTACGGCTCCATAACGGGCGGCAGTGAGGGGCCGCCGGCCCCGGTCACCCCTTGTCGGCCTCCTCCACCATCTTCTTCAGCTTCGCCGGCGTCATCGACTGGTCCGCGTAGATGTTCTTGCCGTTGAAGAGCACGGTGGGAGTACCGCCGAAATGGCCGTTCTGGAAGGCCTGGTTGGACTTCGCGACCCAGCTGTTGTGGGTGCCGTCCTCTACACAGGTACGGAACGCGGGCGTGTCGAGGCCGTCCACCTTGGCAGCGAGCCCGAGGAGCTTGCCGTTCTCGGCGAAGGCGTCGTCCGTCTCCTCCGGCTGGTTCTCGTACAGCACGTCGTGGTAGGCGGGGAACTTCCCGGCGTCCTGCGCGCAGGCCGCCGCGTTGGCCGCGTTACGGGAGCCGCTGCCGCCCATGTTGCCGTCGATGAGGGTCGCCAGGTGGTACTCGACCCTGAGCTTCCCGGCGTCCGTCAGTTCGTGGATCGTGGGGCGGTACGCCGTCTCGAAGGCCTTGCAGGCCGGGCAGCGGAAGTCCTCCCACACCGTGAGCGTGGACGTGGCGCCGTCCTTGCCGACGGGGATCGCGAGCGCGTCCTGGCCCTGGGCCCCCGAGGGCGCCACGACCGGGCCCGCCTTGTCGCTGCTGTCGTCCTTTCCGGAGTTCGCGGCGACCACTCCGATCACCGCCGCCAGGCCCAGGACGCAGAGGACGCTGGAGGCGACGATCAGCGTCCGCCGACGCCGCTCCACGGCCTTCTGTTTCTCTCGCTCGACCGCCAGCCGCTCCCTGGCGGTGCGCTTTCCCGCACGATTCTTCTCGCTCACACCCCCAGAACGAACCGGGGAGGCGCATTGCGCCTCCCCGGTCCCAGGTCCACCCGTTCGAGTGACCCATGGACATCTCCGCGGAAATGTCCCGCTCTGTTCCTCTTGTCCTGGCTACGCCTGTCGGCGTACGCCCCTCGCCAGCTCACCCGCGAGTGCGCGCACCGCCTCGACGCCGGCCGCGTCGTCGGGCGCGTCCAGCATCCGCTTGACGAAGGCCGAGCCGACGATCACGCCGTCGGCGAAGGCGGCCACCTCCGCGGCCTGGGCCGCGTCGGAGACGCCGAGGCCGACGCAGACGGGCAGACCGGTGCCGGTGGCCCTGGTCCGCTCGACCAGGTCCTGGGCCTGGGTGCCCACCGACTCACGGGTGCCGGTCACGCCCATCAGCGAGGCGGCGTAGACGAAGCCGCTGCCCGCCTCGGTGATCTGCGCGAGCCGCGCGTCCTGGCTGCTCGGCGCCACGACGAAGACCGTCGCGAGACCGTGCTTGTGCGCGTGTTCCCTCCACAGCGCCGACTCCTGGACCGGCAGGTCGGGCAGGATGCAGCCCGCTCCGCCCGCCTCGGCCAGTTCGGCGGTGAAGCGCTCGACGCCGTAGCGGTCGATCGGGTTCCAGTACGTCATGACGAGGACCGGCTTCCCGGTGGCCTCGAAGGCCTCCCGGACCGTCCGCATGACGTCCGCGATCCGCACCCCGCCGCGCAGGGCGATGTCGTCGGCGGTCTGGATGACCGGGCCGTCGAGAACGGGGTCGCTGTGCGGCAGACCGACCTCGACGACATCCGCGCCGCCGTCGAAGACGGCCTTGATCGCCTCGATGCCGCCGTCCACGGTCGGGAAACCGGCCGGGAGGTAAGCGATGAGAGCGGCGCGGTCCTGCGCCTTGGCGGCGGCAAGGGTGTCCGACAGCAGCCTGCTGTTCCCACCGGTGAATGCGGCCCCGCTCACTTGGCGTCCCCCTCGATCTCGGCGGTGTCCGCCGCGTTGGCGGCGACCTCGCCGTCGGTGTCGTACAGGCCGAAGTAGCGGGCGGCCGTGTCCATGTCCTTGTCGCCGCGACCCGACAGGTTGACGACGATCAGCCCGTCCTTGCCGAGTTCCTTGCCGAGCTCCAGGGCTCCGGCCAGCGCGTGCGCGCTCTCGATGGCGGGGATGATGCCCTCGGTGCGCGACAGCAGACGCAGCGCCTGCATCGCCGCGTCGTCGGTGACCGCGCGGTACTCGCCGCGGCCGGTGTCCTTGAGGTAGGAGTGCTCGGGGCCGATGCCCGGGTAGTCCAGACCCGCGGAGATGGAGTACGGCTCGGTGATCTGACCCTCGTCGTCCTGGAGGACGTAAGAGCGTGAGCCGTGCAGGATGCCGGGCTCGCCCGCGGTCAGGGTCGCCGCGTGCTCGCCTGTCTCGATGCCGTGACCGGCCGGTTCGCAGCCGACGAGCCGGACGCCGGCGTCCGGGATGAAGGCGTGGAAGAGGCCGATGGCGTTGGAGCCGCCGCCGACGCAGGCGACGGCCGCGTCGGGCAGGCGTCCGGCGCGCTCCAGGATCTGGCGGCGGGCCTCGACGCCGATGACCCGGTGGAAGTCACGGACCATGGCCGGGAAGGGGTGGGGCCCCGCGACCGTGCCGAAGAGGTAGTGCGTGCGGTCGACGTTGGCGACCCAGTCGCGGAACGCCTCGTTGATGGCGTCCTTCAGGGTGCGGCTGCCGGACTTCACGGCGACGACCTCGGCGCCCAGCATGCGCATGCGGGCCACGTTGAGGGCCTGCCGCTGGGTGTCGATCTCGCCCATGTAGATGGTGCACTCGAGCCCGAAGAGGGCGCAGGCGGTGGCCGTCGCCACGCCGTGCTGTCCGGCGCCGGTCTCGGCGATCACGCGCGTCTTGCCCATCCGCCTGGTGAGCAGCGCCTGACCGAGCACGTTGTTGATCTTGTGGGAGCCGGTGTGGTTCAGGTCCTCGCGCTTGAGGAAGACCCGGGCGCCGCCGGCGTGTTCGGCGAACCGGGGCACCTCGGTGAGGGAGCTGGGGCGGCCGGTGTAGTGCACGAGCAGGTCGTCGAGTTCGCGGGCGAACTCCGGGTCGTGCTTGGCCTTGTCGTACTCGACGGCGACCTCGTCCACGGCGGCGACGAGGGCCTCCGGGATGAACTTGCCGCCGAACGCGCCGAAGTAGCCTTCGGCGCTGGGGACCAGACCCTCGGGGTCGGGAATGAAGAACTCGCTGGGCATGCGGAAACCTCACGGTGAGACGGTGTGGGTGAACACGAATCGCCGTGGGGGCGGGGTCTGTCAGACGGCCGCGGGCCGTCCGTGGCCGGTCGCGCTCACGCGGCGAAGCCGCATGGCCGACCGAGCCCCGCGCCCCTGGCGGGGCGCCGCTGCCATCGCATGCCGTTCACCTGGCCCGGCTCGTCGCCGATGACGTACCGGACCCGGCGGCCGTGCACCCTGCGGGCGGGCGCGCGGCAGCCCCGCGGGCGGCAGCCGCGCGCCAGGCGGGCGTACCGGTCCGTGATCGTCCCGGGCGTCGTCGGAGTCATCGGGGCAAGCCTAGCGGGGTCTCAGCCCCGGCCGTGGCGCAGTGCGGGGTGCTCGCCCGCCGCCACCAGGTCGGCCACCGCCGTCTTCGGGTCGCGGCCCGTGACCAGGGACTCTCCGACCAGGACCGCGTCGGCGCCGGCGTTGGCGTACGCGATCAGGTCGTGCGGGCCCCGGACGCCGGACTCGGCGACCTTGACGACATGGGCGGGGATCTCGGGGGCGACCCGGTCGAAGGTCCCCCGGTCCACCTCGAGGGTCTTCAGGTTGCGCGCGTTGACGCCGATGACCTTGGCGCCCGCGTCGACGGCGCGCTCCACCTCGTCCTCGTCGTGGACCTCGACGAGCGGGGTGAGGCCGATGGAGACGGCACGCTCGATCAGCGACTCCAGGGCCGACTGCTCGAGGGCGGCCACGATCAGCAGCGCGAGGTCGGCGCCGTACGCGCGGGCCTCCCACAGCTGGTACGAGGTGACGATGAAGTCCTTGCGCAGCACGGGGATGTCCACCCGGGCGCGGACCGCTTCGAGGTCGGCGAGGGAGCCGCCGAAGCGGCGCTCCTCGGTGAGGACGGAGATGACGGCCGCACCGCCCGCCTCGTAGTCCGCGGCCAGTCCGGCCGGGTCGGCGATCGCGGCCAGCGCGCCCTTGGAGGGGCTGGAGCGCTTGACCTCGCAGATGACCTTGACGCCGTCGCCCCGGAGCGCGGCCACCCCGTCCTTGGGGGCGGAGGCCTTCGCCGCGCGCTCCTTGAGCTCGTCGAGGCTGACGCGCGCCTGCCGCTCCGCGAGGTCGGCACGGACTCCGTCGATGATCTCGTCGAGCACACTCACGCGAGCGGCCCCCTTTCAGACGGCTGACAGGCGGTTGACAGTTCCAGCGACCAGGGAGAAACCGTTGGTCACTGCGATGGTATCCGGAGGAAGGCGAAGGCCTCGCATCCGGTTGACGGCGGCCGCTCCCCCGCTCTCGAACAAGCTTCGCATGCCCGGGCGGGCGGCGCCCCATAGTGGACGTTCACCGGTTGATCAAGGATGCAGCCAGCCACCGAACGGCAGGTTCCGGACAACCGTGAAGACCAGCAGGAACGCGCCCAGGGTCCACAGTCGCACCGGGGTGAGTTCCATGCGCGCGGGGCGTCCGCGGGCCGCGCGGACCACCCAGACGGTCCACACCACCGCGAAGCCCAGGAAGCCGACGACGGCCATCGCGTTGTCGTGCAGGGCGGCGGCGAGGTCCCCGTGCACGAAGGCGTGCGCGCTGCGCAGGCCGCCGCAGCCCGGGCAGTACAGGCCCGTGACGCGCAGCAGGGGGCAGACCGGGTAGTGGCCGGGCTCGTTGGGGTCGACGGTCCCGACGTACGCGAAGGCCCCGGCGACGGCCGCGAGGATCCCGGCGGGCACCGCGAGCCGTCCGCGCACGGTGTCCGGGCTGGTGCGGGGGGCCGGGGGCGTCACCCGTCGGCTGTCGGCGTTCACGCCTCGCATTGTGCCCCGCGGGGGCGCCACGCGCGCGTGAGGGGCGGCCGGTGTGCACCGGCCGCCCCTCACGGGTGTCCTGCTGAGGTCGTGGGGGCTCAGCCCTCGGCGCCCGCCGGCTCGCGAGCGGCCGTGACCTGGTGCACGGGGTGGGCCTCCCGCGGCATGCCGAGGCCCATCGCGCGCATGATGCCTCCGACGACACCGCCGAGCGCCACGATCGCCATGCCGGCCCAGAAGCCGATCGGCTCGGCCATCACCATGAACGCGCCCGCGACGGCGAAACCGATGAAGGCGATGGTGACACCGGTCCAGGCGGCCGGGGTGTGTCCGTGGCTGCTGCCCGCCATGACTTGCTCCTCATTGCTGTCTCTGTGTCCGTCCGAGCCGGACGTTCCTGGTCCATTGTCCCGTACCCGTGCACGTCCCGGACGCGGGGGTGGCTTCCGGTCGCGTCTGATTCACCACACCGGGAGCCGCCCGGCCGCGCAGGCGCGGACCCGTGCCGGAGACGGACCGTCGACGGTGGGTGACGCGCTGTTCAGGCCGGACCCGCGCCGGTCGGGTCCTCGCCCCGGTCGAGGGCCTTCCACATGTCCTCGGGCCGGTCCGGGTCGACGGGCCTGGCCGCGCGCCGGGGCCGCGGGGTGCCGTCGCGTTCGTAGCGGCCGGACATGGCGGGCCACAGGCGGCCGTAGCGCAGGGCGAGCAGGCCGGCCAGGAGGATCAGGGCGCCTCCCGCGGCCGCGGCGTAGGGCCAGGCGGTGTGGCTGAACGAGGCGACGGTCGCCGAGGTGTCGCCGGAGGCGCGCGCGGCCTGCTCGTCGAGCGCTGAGCCGTCGGAGGCGCCGAGCAGGGCGGCGGTCAGGATGCCGGCGCCGGAGAGCGCGAGGAGGGCGGAGACCGCGAAGCGGCCGGCCTTGCGGACGGCGAACACGGCGACGAGCGCGGCGAGGGCCGCTATGGCGAGCGCCGCGGGCACGCCCGTGACGTCGCTGCCCCTGGCGGTGAGCGGGAAGGCGCCGCCGGCCACCGTGGCCGTGCCCTCCGACCAGCGCTGCCGGGTGGACAGCAGGGTCACGGCCGAGCCCAGCGCGCCGAACAGCAGGGCGAGCGCGAGGCTCCGGCGGCCGGACCCGGCGGGGGCGGCTTCGGATCGAGGGTGCGGTACGGCAGTCACGTACTCCACTATCGCCTGAACCCCGGGCGAACCGGCACCCGGGGTTCACGTGAGACGCGTCCTACTTGTGGACGGGCACGCCGGCCGGCCGTCCGGAAACGCCGTGCTCGGCCAGTCGGTTGGCGGTGTGCACCGCGCGCAGGACCGCCGCCGCCTTGTTGCGGCACTCCTGGTCCTCGGCGACCGGGTCGGAGTCGGCGACGATGCCCGCGCCGGCCTGGACGTAGGCGGTGCCGTCGCGCAGGAGGGCCGTACGGATGGCGATGGCGGTGTCGGAGTCGCCCGCGAAGTCCAGGTAGCCCACGCAGCCGCCGTACAGACCGCGGCGGGACGGCTCCAGTTCGTCGATGATCTGCATGGCGCGCGGCTTGGGGGCGCCGGAGAGGGTGCCGGCCGGGAAGCAGGCGGTGAGGACGTCGAAGGCGGTGCGGCCGGCCGCGACCTTCCCGGTGACGGTCGAGACGATGTGCATCACGTGCGAGTACCGCTCGACGGACATGAAGTCGACGACCTCGACCGAGCCCGGTTCGCAGACCCGGCCGAGGTCGTTGCGGCCGAGGTCGACGAGCATGAGGTGCTCGGCGCGCTCCTTGGGGTCGGCGAGCAGTTCGTCGGCGAGGGCCTGGTCCTCCTGCGGGGTGGCCCCGCGGTGCCGGGTGCCGGCGATGGGGTGGACCATCGCGTGGCCGTCCTCGACCTTGACCAGGGCTTCCGGGGAGGAGCCGACGACGTCGAAGCCGTCGAGGCGGAAGAGGTACATGTACGGGGACGGGTTCGTCGCGCGCAGCACCCGGTACACGTCCAGCGCGCTCGCCGTGCACGCCGTCTCGAAGCGCTGCGAGGGGACGACCTGGAAGGCCTCGCCGGCCCGGATGCGCTCCTTGATGTCCTCGACGGCCTCCCGGAAGTCCGGGCCGCCCCACAGGGCGCTGTACTCGGGGAGTTCGGAGGGCGGCAGGACGGCCGGGGGCTGGGCGACCGGGCGGGAGAGGTCGGCCTCCATGGCGTCCAGCCGGGCCGTCGCGTCCGCGTAGGCCTCGTCGACGCCCGTGTCGAGGTCGTTGTGGTTGATCGCGTTGGCGATCAGCAGGACCGAACCCTCCCAGTGGTCCATGACGGCCAGGTCGCTGGTCAGGAGCATGGTCAGCTCGGGCAGCTTCAGGTCGTCGCGCTCGCCGGGGCCGATCTTCTCCAGACGGCGGACGATGTCGTAGCCCAGGTAGCCGACCATGCCGCCGGTGAAGGGCGGCAGACCGTCCTCGTGGGGGGTGTGGAGGGTCTCGACGGTGGCGCGCAGGGCGGCGAGCGGATCGCCGTCGACCGGGACGCCGACGGGCGGGGTGCCGAGCCAGTGGGCCCGGCCGTCGAGCGCGGTGAGGGTGGCGGCGGAGCGGACGCCCACGAAGGAGTACCGGGACCATTGAAATGCCGTGCGGCCGTTCTCCGCGGACTCCAGCAGGAAGGTGCCGGTGCGCTCGGCGGCGAGCTTGCGGTACAGCGCGACCGGGGTGTCGCCGTCGGCGAGGAGCTTGCGGGTGACCGGAATGACGCGGCGGTCGGTGGCCAGCTTGCGGAACGTCTCGAGGTCCATGGCGGCTGACCTTACTGATCCGTGGCGGGTACGCCGGAATCGGCGTCCGGGGCCGGTACGACGGCCAGCACGTCGGCGTCGAAGCAGGTGCGCGCGCCGGTGTGGCAGGCGGCGCCCACCTGGTCGACCTTGACGAGCAGGGTGTCGGCGTCGCAGTCGAGGGCGACGGACCTGACCCACTGGAAGTGGCCGGAGGTGTCGCCCTTGACCCAGTACTCGCGGCGGCTGCGCGACCAGTAGGTGCAGCGGCCGGTGGTGAGGGTGCGGTGCAGCGCCTCGTCGTCCATCCAGCCGAGCATGAGCACCTCACCGGTGTCGTACTGCTGGGCGATGGCGGGGACCAGGCCGTCGGCGCTGCGCTTGAGGCGCGCGGCGATCTCGGGGTCGAGGCGGCCGGCGGGGGAGGCGGAACCGTGGGGCGAAGCGCCTGACCGGGGAGTGGGGGTCTGGCGGCGGGCGGACGGCGTGCTGGTCATGTCCGCCATTGTGCCGCGCGCCACCGGCGGTGACGGGTCGTGTCCACCGATCGGAAGGAGCGGCGCGAGGGGCTTCGGTGGGTGGCGGTGGCGGGGCGACGGGTGGGCGGAGCCGGTACGCGGTCGTAGGCTGACTGCATGTCGACTTTCGCCAAGCGTGAACGGCTCCTGCTCGCCGACCTCTTGGAGACGGCGGGTCCCGACGCTCCGACCCTCTGCGAGGGCTGGCAGACCCGCGACCTGGCCGCGCACGTGGTCGTGCGCGAGCGCCGTCCTGACGCCGCCGGGGGCATCCTGATCAAGCAGCTCGCGTCCCGTCTGGACAAGGTGATGGAGGAGTTCGCCGCCAAGCCGTACGAGGAGCTGATCCAGCTGATCCGCACGGGTCCGCCGCGCTTCTCCCCCTTCCAGGTCAAGCAGCTCGACGAGGCGTCCAACACGATCGAGTTCTACGTCCACACCGAGGACGTCCGCCGCGCCGAGCCGGACTGGACGCCGCGCGAGCTCGACCCGGTCTTCCAGGACGCCCTGTGGTCCCGCCTGGAGCGCACCGCGCGGCTGATGGGCCGCGGCACCCCGACCGGTCTGGTGCTGCGGCGCCCGGACGGCCGTACGGCGGTCGCCAACCGGGGCACGCCGGTCGTGACGGCCACCGGTGAGCCGTCGGAGCTGCTGCTGTTCCTGCACGGCCGCCAGAGCGCCGCCGACGTGGAGCTGGACGGCGAGAAGGACGCGATCGCCAGGCTGCACGCCGCCAAGCAGCTCGGAATCTGAGAGGGCCGGACATGATCAAGGTCTCCATGACGGGCGTGTACGTCGACGACGTCGCGAAGGCCCACGCGTTCTACACGGAGGTCCTGGGCTTCGAGACGCGTCTGCACATGGAGCTCGGCGGGGGCACGCTGCTCGTCACGGTGGGCGCGCCGGAGGGGGCCCAGCAGGATCTCCAACTGCTGCTGGAACCCGGCCAGGGCCCCATCGCGGAGCCGTACCGGACGGCGCTGCGGGAGGCGGGGCTGCCGTGCATCGTCTTCTCCGTCGACGACATCGAGGCGGAGTACGAGCGGCTGCGCGGGCTGGGTGTGCGCTTCACGCAGCCGCCGCAGGACCAGGGTCCGGTCGTCGCGGCCGTCCTGGACGACACGGTGGGCAATCTGGTGCAACTGGCTCAGCCGAAGGAGTGAGGGCGGTCAGCGGGGCAGTTCGGCGCGGCGCAGGTGCCCGAAGCACAGGTTCCCTTCGCATCCGGACGAGAAAGAGCCCCGGTCTCCCTGGGGCGACCGGGGCTCTCGGGAGCGGGCGGCGTCACCTCACCGGGTGGCCCGCTTCCCGCAGCGCGTCCTTGACCTGGCCGATCCGCAGGTCGCCGAAGTGGAACACCGACGCGGCGAGCACCGCGTCCGCGCCCGCACCGACGGCCGGCGGGAAGTCGGCGAGCTTGCCGGCGCCGCCGGAGGCGATCACCGGGACCGTCACGTGCTTGCGGACGGCGGCGATCATCTCCAGGTCGTAGCCGTCCTTGGTGCCGTCCGCGTCCATCGAGTTGAGCAGGATCTCGCCCGCGCCCAGCTCGGCCGCCCGGTGCGCCCACTCGACCGCGTCGATGCCGGTGCCCTTGCGGCCTCCGTGGGTGGTCACCTCGAAGGTCCCGGCGGCGGTCCGCCGGGCGTCCACCGACAACACCAGCACCTGGCTGCCGAACCGCTCGGCGATCTCCTTGATCAGCTCCGGGCGGGCGATGGCGGCCGTGTTGACGCCCACCTTGTCCGCACCGGCCCGCAGCAGCTTGTCGACGTCCTCGGGGGTGCGCACCCCGCCGCCGACGGTCAGCGGGATGAACACCTGCTCGGCGGTGCGGCGCACCACGTCGTACGTCGTCTCGCGGTTGCCCGACGAGGCGGTGATGTCCAGGAACGTCAGCTCGTCGGCGCCCTCGGCGTCGTACACCTTGGCCATCTCGACGGGGTCGCCCGCGTCGCGCAGGTTCTGGAAGTTGACTCCCTTGACGACCCGGCCGTTGTCCACGTCCAGGCAGGGGATGACTCGTACGGCAAGGGTCATGCCGGGGACCCTCCTCGGTAGGCCTCCACCTCGACCTCGACGACGAGGCTGGGGTCCACGAGGCCGGACACGATGAGCATGGACGCGGCGGGCCGGACGGAGTCGAACAGCTCCTTGTGGGCGCGTCCGACGTCGTCCACGTCCCGTGCGTGGGTGAGGTACAGGCGGGTGCGCACGACGTCGTCGCGCCCGAGGCCCAGCTGCTCCAGCGCCGCGAACGCGACGTTGAAGGCGTTGACCGTCTGCTCGTACGGGCCGCCGCCGGCGATCTCGCCGTCCACGACCGAAGTGCACCCGGAGACCAGCACCAGGCCGTTCGGCAGCTCCACCGCGCGGGAGTACCCGAAGGTGTCCTCCCAGGGCGCGCCGGTCGTCACACGTCGTACGTCACTCACCGGGCGACCGCCTCCAGCGCCTCTTCCAGGGTGAACGCCTCGGCGTACAGGGCCTTGCCGACGATGGAGCCCTCCACGCCGAGGGGCACCAGTTCGGCGATGGCCCGCAGGTCGTCGAGGGAGGACACGCCGCCGGACGCGACGACCGGCCGGTCCGTCACCGCGCACACGTTCTTCAGCAGTTCCAGGTTCGGGCCCTGGAGGGTGCCGTCCTTGGCGATGTCGGTGACGACGTAGCGGGCGCAGCCCTCCTTGTCGAGGCGGGCCAGCGTCTCGTAGAGGTCGCCGCCGTCGCGGGTCCAGCCGCGGCCTCGCAGAGTCGTGCCCCGGACGTCCAGACCGACGGCGATCTTGTCGCCGTGCTCGGCGATGACCTCGGCGACCCACTCGGGCGTCTCCAGGGCGGCCGTGCCCAGGTTCACCCGGGTGCAGCCGGTGGCGAGGGCGGCGGCGAGGGTGTCGTCGTCGCGGATGCCGCCGGACAGCTCCACCTTGATGTCCATCGCGCCCGCGACCTCGGCGATCAGGGCGCGGTTGTCGCCGGTGCCGAACGCGGCGTCCAGGTCCACCAGGTGCAGCCACTCGGCGCCCGAGCGCTGCCAGGCGAGGGCGGCCTCGAGCGGGGAGCCGTAGGAGGTCTCGGTGCCCGACTCGCCGTGCACGAGGCGGACGGCCTGGCCGTCGCGGACGTCGACGGCGGGGAGGAGTTCGAGCTTGCTCACAGTGTTCCGATCCAGTTGGTGAGGAGCTGGGCTCCGGCGTCGCCGGACTTCTCGGGGTGGAACTGCGTGGCCCACAGCGCGCCGTTCTCGACGGCGGCCACGAACGGCCCGCCGTGCGTGGACCAGGTCACCCTGGGAGCGCGCATCAGCGGGTTGTGCACATCGAGGGACCAGTCCTGGACGGCGTAGGAGTGCACGAAGTAGAAGCGCGCGTCCGCGTCCAGTCCGGCGAACAGCTCGGAGCCGGCCGGGGCGTCGACGGTGTTCCAGCCCATGTGGGGCACGATCTCGGCCCGGAGCGGCTCGACCGCGCCGGGCCACTCGTCGAGGCCCTCGGTCTCCACGCCGTGCTCGATGCCGCGGGCGAACAGGATCTGCATGCCGACGCAGATGCCCATCACGGGGCGCCCGCCGGACAGCCTGCGGCCGATGATCCAGTCGCCGCGGGCCTCCTTCAGGCCGCGCATGCAGGCGGCGAAGGCGCCGACGCCCGGCACCAGCAGCCCGTCGGCGTTCATGGCCGTGTCGAAGTCACGGGTGATCTCGACGTCGGCCCCGGTGCGCGCGAGGGCGCGCTCGGCGGAGCGGACGTTGCCGAAGCCGTAGTCGAAGACGACGACCTTCTTGGGGCTTTTCGAGCTGTTCGGGGCGGTGCTCAATTCCACACCTCCAGCCGTACGACGCCGGCGAGGAGACACATCCCGGCGCCGATCGAGAGCAGCACGATCAGGCTCTTGGGCATCTGCTGTTTGACGAAGGAGTAGATGCCGCCGGCCAGGAAGAGGCCGACGACGATCAGGACGGTCGACAGTCCGCTCATGGCTTACAGGGCGCCCTTCGTGGAGGGGAGGATGCCGGCCGCGCGCGGGTCGCGCTCGGCGGCGTAGCGCAGGGCCCGGGCCAGCGCCTTGAACTGGCACTCCACGATGTGGTGCGCGTTGCGCCCGTAGGGCACGTGCACGTGCAGCGCGATCTGGGCCTGGGCCACGAAGGACTCCAGGATGTGCCGGGTCATCGTGGTGTCGTACTCGCCGATCATCGGCGCCATCTTCTCGGGCTCGGTGTGCACGAGGTACGGACGGCCGGAGAGGTCGACGGTGACCTGGGCGAGGGACTCGTCCAGCGGGACCGTGCAGTTGCCGAAGCGGTAGATGCCCACCTTGTCGCCGAGGGCCTGCTTGAAGGCGGCGCCGAGCGCGAGGGCCGTGTCCTCGATCGTGTGGTGGGAGTCGATGTGCAGGTCGCCGTCGGTCTTCACGGTGAGGTCGAACAGCCCGTGCCGGCCGAGCTGGTCCAGCATGTGGTCGTAGAAGCCGACGCCGGTCGAGACATCGACCTTGCCGGTGCCGTCGAGGTTGATCTCGACGAGGACCGACGTCTCCTTCGTCGTGCGCTCTACACGTCCTACGCGGCTCATGGCCTCTGCTCCTTCTTCACATCACGGACCGCGTCGAGGAACGCGTCGTTCTCTTCGGGGGTTCCGGCGGTGACCCGCAGCCAGCCGGGTACGCCGTTGTCCCGGACCAGGACGCCCCGGTCGAGGATCTGCCGCCAGACCGTGTGGGCGTCTTCGAACCGCCCGAACTGCACGAAGTTGGCGTCGGACGCCGTGACCTCGTAGCCGATCGCGAGCAGCTCGGTGACCAGCCGGTCGCGCTCCGACTTGAGCTGCTCGACGTACTTCAGCAGCGTGTCGGTGTGCTCCAGGGCGGCCAGCGCGGTCGCCTGGGTGACGGCCGACAGATGGTACGGCAGCCGGACGAGCTGGACGGCGTCCACGACCGCCGGGTGCGCGGCGAGGTAGCCGAGGCGCAGGCCGGCCGCGCCGAATGCCTTCGACATGGTGCGCGAGACGACGAGATTCGGCCGACCTTCGAGCAGCGGTAGCAGTGAGTCGCCGTGGCTGAACTCGATGTACGCCTCGTCCACGACCACCATCGACGGCTTGGCGCGCTGCGCGGCCTCGTACAGCGCGAGGACCGTCTCGGCCGGGACCGCGGTGCCGGTGGGGTTGTTGGGGGTGGTGATGAAGACGACGTCGGGCCGGCGCTCGGCGACGGCCTGCTCGGCGGCCGCCAGGTCGATGGTGAAGTCCTCGTTGCGGGGACCCGAGATCCATCCGGTTCCCGTGCCGCGCGCGATGAGCCCGTGCATCGAGTACGACGGCTCGAAGCCGATCGCGGTGCGGCCCGGTCCGCCGAAGGTCTGGAGCAGCTGCTGGATGACCTCGTTGGAGCCGTTGGCGGCCCACACGTTCGCCGGGCCGACCTCGTGCCCGGAGGTGTCCGTCAGGTACTGCGCGAGCCGCGTGCGCAGCTCCACGGCGTCCCGGTCCGGGTAGCGGTTGAGGTTGCGGGCCGCCTCGCGCACCCGCTCCGCGATCCGCTCCACGAGCGCCTCGGGCAGCGGGTAGGGGTTCTCGTTGGTGTTCAGCCGTACGGGGACGTCCAGTTGGGGCGCGCCGTAGGGGGACTTGCCGCGCAGCTCGTCCCGGACGGGGAGATCGTCGATTCCGAAGCTCACTTGCTCGTCGGTACCTTCCAGTCGAACCGCGCCTTGATCGCCGCTCCGTGGGCCGGCAGGTCCTCCGCCTCCGCCAGCGTCACCACGTGGTGCGCGACCTCGGCCAGCGCGTCCCGGGTGTAGTCGACGATGTGGATGCCGCGGAGGAAGGACTGCACGGACAGCCCGGAGGAGTGGCAGGCGCAGCCACCCGTCGGGAGCACGTGGTTGGAGCCGGCCGCGTAGTCGCCGAGGGAGACCGGCGCCCAGGGTCCGACGAAGATTGCGCCCGCGTTCTTGACCCGGTCGGCCAGTGCGGCGGCGTCGGCCGTCTGGATCTCGAGGTGCTCGGCGCCGTAGGCGTCGACCACCCGCAGGCCCTCGTCGACGCCGTCGACCAGCACGATCGCCGACTGCCGGCCGGCGAGCGCCGGGACGATCCGGTCCTCGACGTGCCTGGTGGCCGCGACCTGCGGCTCCAGCTCCTTCGCGACCGCGTCCGCCAGCTCGACGGAGTCGGTGACCAGGACGGCGGCGGCCAGCGGGTCGTGCTCGGCCTGGCTGATCAGGTCGGCGGCGACGTGGACGGGGTCGGCCGTGGAGTCCGCCAGGACGGCGATCTCGGTCGGTCCCGCCTCGGCGTCGATGCCGATCTTGCCGGCGAAGTAACGCTTGGCGGCGGCGACCCAGATGTTGCCGGGGCCCGTGACCATGTTCGCGGGGGCGCAGGACTCGGTGCCGTACGCGAACATCGCGACGGCGGTCGCGCCGCCGGCGGCGTACACCTCGTCGACGCCGAGCAGGGCGCACGCGGCGAGGATCGTCGGGTGCGGAAGGCCGTCGAACTCGGCCTGCGCCGGGGAGGCGAGCGCGATCGACCCGACGCCGGCCTCCTGCGCCGGGACGACGTTCATGACGACGGAGGACGGGTAGACCGAACGGCCACCGGGCGCGTACAGCCCGACCCGTTCGACCGGCACCCACTTCTCGGTCACCGACCCGCCGGGCACGACCTGGGTCGTGTGCGTCGTGCGGCGCTGCGCGCGGTGGACGAGGCGGGCGCGGCGGATGGACTCCTCCAGGGCCGCGCGCACGGCCGGGTCGAGCCGCTCCAGCGCCTCCGCGATCGCCCGCGCGGGAACGCGTACGGATTCCAGCCTCACACCGTCGAACTTCTCGGCGAAGTCGATCAGCGCCGCGTCACCCCGATGATGGACGGCCTCGCAGATCGGACGCACCTTCTCCAGGGCGGCCGAGACGTCGAAGTCGGCTCGGGGCAGCAGGTCGCGCAGGGCGGGTCCCTCGGGGAGGGCGTCGCCGCGCAGATCGATTCGGGAGATCACAGGCTCAATTCTCTCAGACCGGGATCGGGCGTCGTCCGCACGTATCAATGGCTGATACAGAACGTGGCCGGAATCCGGAAGATCGCCTTCGGGTCTAGCGTTCGGGGGTCGCTCGCCGGGCATGAACAGCTGTGCGACACCCGTCAGTGACGGAAGGGGTACGTGGAGTGACCGAGGGGGCCAGCATCCGTGCCGGAGACGACGCGGGCGATCTGCCGGACGACCTGACCGCCGCCGAGGCCGGCATGTGGCAGGCCTTCCGCAACGGCAGCGTGTACGACCTGAGCAGCGGGGACACGGTCGTCGACGACCCGCACGGGGGGCACCCCTGGGGCGCGTCGCGCACCGTGCGGGCGCGGATCGTCGCCTGGCTGCTGCTGGCCGGGCCGCCCGCGCTGGCCGGCCGGGTCGCCTCGCTGAAGCTGGTGGGCGTGCAGATCAGCGGCAGCCTGGACCTCGCGGGCGGCACGGTGGTGCCGTATCTGGAGATGAAGCGCTGCCGGTTCGAGCGGGAGGTGCTGCTGCCGGAGGCCCGGTTCACGACCCTGCGGATGGTGGACTGCTCGGTGCCCCGCCTGGAGGCGGCCCGGGTGCACACCGAGGGCGATCTCCACCTGCCCCGCTGCCGCTTCCACAACGGCGTGCGGCTCACCGACGCGCACATCGGCACCGATCTGCTGCTGAACCAGGCGATCGTCTACCGCGACCGCAGCGGCCGCTCGATCGCCGCCGACGGCATGACGGTCGGCCAGGACCTCCAGGCCGAGCTGCTCGAGTCGCACGGCGAGCTGAGCCTGCGCAGTGCCAAGATCGGCGTCTCCCTGAGCCTGCGCGGGGCGCGGCTGGCCAACCCGTACACGCGGCTCGCGCTGAACGCGCCCCAGCTGACGGTGGAGCGCTCGCTGTACCTGACTCCGGCCGGTGTCGGCGGCCAGGCGCTCAGCGGCACGACACCCGCGCGCGGGACGCGTATCCAGCGCTTCGAGTGCCGGGGCGGGGTACGCCTGGACGACGGGCGGTTCGGGGACGCCGTGGACCTGGAGCGGGCCCGGTTCCTGTTCACGGAGGACCAGGAACTGTCCCTGCGCCGGGTGCAGACGCCCGAGCTGCGCTTCCTCGGGGAACCACCGAGGCGCGGCAAGGTGGTGCTGTCGGGCGCCCGGGTGATCAACCTGGTCGACCGGGCCAGCGCCTGGCCCGGCCCCGGCAGCCTGCACATGGGCGGCTTCGCGTACGAGAACCTGGTGCCGCAGGGCCCGTTCCCGCTGGCCGAGCGGCTGCGCTGGGTGGCCGCGGCGACGGCCGAGTACGCCCCGGAGCCGTACGAACGGCTGGCCACCGTGCTGCGGGCCGGCGGGGAGGACGAGGACGCCCGCGAGGCACTGCTCGCCAAGCAGCGGCGGCGGCGGGAGACCCTGCCGCCCGCCGCGAAGCTCTGGGGCTATGCGCAGGACTGGACGGTCGCCTACGGGTACCGGCCGGGCCGCGCGGCGGTGTGGATGGCTCTGCTGTGGGCGGCGAGTTCGCTGGCCTTCGGGCACGCCGCCCATCCGCCCGTCGACCACGACGGGCACCCGCCCTGGAATCCCGCCCTGTTCGCCCTCGACCTGCTGCTTCCGGTCATCGACCTGGGGCAGGCCGGTGAGTGGCAGCTGAGCGGCGGCTGGCAGTGGCTGTCGGCGGCGCTGATCCTGCTGGGCTGGATCCTGGCGACGACGGTTGCGGCGGGGGCGACGCGCCTGCTGCGCCGCGGCTGACCGCGTCCGCCGGGCGGGGCCGACGACCGGTGTCCGGCGCACGCACAGACGCCTCACTGTGACCTTTTACCGCTCCTTGACCGTGTGACGTACAACTTTCGTGAGGTTGACCGCACCCTCTGGCGCTATCTGAACCTGCGGCTTTTCAATGGGCGACACCATGGCTCTGCTGCCCCCCTTCATCCGCGTCTCCCGGGCATCCAGGACGACACGGAACGCCGCCGCCCCCCACAGCGCCGCCGGGCTCCCCACCGACGACGAGGTGCTCCTCGACGTGCCCGACGACCGTCTCGGTCCCGCCCTGGTCGCCGCCGGCCTGGACGCCTACGCACCAGCCGCCCAGCTCATGGCCCACACCCGGGAACGGGCCGAGTGGGAGTACCGCGACCGGTACACGATGCGGCTGGCCTCCTTCGCGCACTCACGTCCGGAGTGGTTCGAGGAGTGGCGTGCCGCCGCTCCTCGCGACCCGGACGTCCTGCTGGTCGCCGCCCAGCTCGCGGTGGACCGGGCCTGGCGGTCGCCGGCCCGGGCCGAGCTGCTGCGCGAGGTGAGCCCGCTGATCACGGCGGCCGCGCAGAGCGACGTCCGCGACCCGGTGCCGTGGCGGATCGCCCTGGACCACGCGCGCGGTGCGCGTGCCGGGCACAAGTACTTCGGGGAACTGTGGGAGGCGGCGGTCCGCCGCGCCCCGCACCACTACGGCTGCCATGTGGCCGCCAAGCGCTATCTCGCCGAGTCGTGGCACGGCTCCCACCGGGAGTGCTTCGACTTCGCCGACCGGGCCGCGCAGGACGCGCCGGCCGACTCCCTCGTCCAGGCGCTGCCGGCCCGGGCCGCTTTCGCCTACCTGACCGACGGCTGCGGGCCGGAGGTGCCGCGCGAGCGACTGGAGGCGGCCGCCGACCGCGCCGTCGCACTGTCCGCCCGCTTCCCGTCCGTCGACCCGTGGCCGGCCGAGATCCGCAATGTGCTGACCTACGTCCTGGTCCGCCTCGGCCGTCGCGACGACGCCCTCGCGCAACTGCGCCTGATCGGCCCGTACGCGACGTCCTTCCCCTGGGGCAGGCTGTCGGACGACCCGCTCGGCCACTTCCTGGCGGTACGCGAGGAAGTGCGCTCGGGACCGTCCGGGCAGCCTGCGTGGCATCCAGGGAACGGACACGGCGAACGAGCCCGTCCCGCGGACCACTAGGCTTCTGCGTCGTGACCATCGTCCGTCTGCCGCTCTTCCCCCTGAACTCGGTGCTGTTCCCGGGACTCGTGCTCCCGCTCAACGTCTTCGAGGAGCGCTATCGCGCCATGATGCGCGACCTGTTGAAGACCTCCGAGGACGAATCGCGCCGGTTCGCCGTCGTGGCCGTCCGCGACGGCCACGAGGTGGCGCCCAGTTCACCGGGCCTGCCCGATCCGACCTCGCCGGCCGAGCGCGGTCCCACGGCCGGCTTCGGCGACGCCCCGCTGAAGGCCTTCCACGACGTGGGCTGCGTGGCCGACGCGGCGACGATCCGCGAGCGCGCCGACGGCACCTTCGAGGTACTGGCGACGGGCACGACCCGGGTGAAACTGCTGTCGGTGGACGCTTCGGGCCCGTTCCTCACGGCCGAGCTCCAGGAGCTGCCGGAGGAGCCGGGCGACGAGGCGGGCGCCCTCGCCGAGGGCGTGCTGCGCGCCTTCCGGCAGTACCAGAAGCGGCTGGCGGGCGCCCGCGAACGCTCACTGGCCACCGGGGCGGACCTCCCGGACGACCCGTCGGTGGTGTCGTACCTGGTGGCTGCCGCGATGATGCTGGACACGCCGGCCAAGCAGCGCCTGCTCCAGGCTCCCGACACGGCGTCCCGGCTGCGGGACGAGCTGACGCTGCTGCGCGCGGAGACGGCGATCATCCGCAGCCTGCCCTCGTTGCCCGCGTCGGACCTGACGCGCGGCCCGACCAGTCTCAACTGAAGGCCCGCATGGCGAAGAAGCCGAAGAAGCAGCAACAGTCCGGCGGGACCCCGGCCACGGTGGCCCTGAGCGCCGCGGGCGTGGAGTTCACGGTGCACGCCTACGAGCACGACCCGGGCCACCCGTCCTACGGCGAGGAGGCGGCCGAGGCGATGGGCGTCTCCCCCGACCGGGTCTTCAAGACCCTGGTCGCGGACGTGGACGGCGCCCTGACGGTGGCCGTGGTCCCGGTGGCCGGCTCCCTGGACCTGAAGGCCCTGGCGTCGGCGGTGGGCGGCAAACGGGCGGCGATGGCCGACCCGGCCCTCGCGGAACGCACCACGGGCTACGTCCGGGGCGGCATCTCCCCCCTGGGGCAGCGCAGGAAGCTGCCCACGGTCGTGGACGCCTCGGCCACGACCCACCCCACCATCTGCGTCTCGGCGGGCAGGAGGGGCTTGGAGGTCGAACTCTCCCCCAAGGACCTGGCCACCCTCACGGCGGCCACGTTGTCCCCCATCGCCCGGGCGTGAACCGCCCGCCCGGAGCCCGGGGGCGGGGCCGTCCGGAGGCGGGGCCGTCCGGGACACAGGCGCCGGGGACGGGAAGGGGCGCAGCTCCCGCGGACGGGAAGGCGCGGCGGGGGCGGGAGGACCGCCCGCGGCGGGGGCAGGAGGACCGTCCTACGCCATCGGCGCCCCGTATCCGTCCTTGGGCACGCCGACATCCATCTGGTACGGATCGGGATCCCTGGGCCCGAACAACGCCATGAGCCCCAGATGCACCAGCACCGCCGCGAACGACCATGCCAGCAGTGCCCCCTTCGCCCCCAGCTTCAGGGGAGCCGAGAACGTGACCCCCTTGCCGGCCGCCTGCGCATGCGCGATCACATCGGAGTCGGGCCCCAGCCACACCCCCAGCCGCCACGCCAGCAGGGACCCGAGGAGCCCCCCGAGGCCGAGAGCGATCACCAGCGGCACCCCGCCACGGCGCCGCCGGAGGAACACCGCCACCGCGCTCAAGGCGCCGCACGCCAGGGCCAGCAGAGTGAACGTGCCGTCCACGCCGATCGCCTGCTCGCCCTCGGTGTCCTTGAAGTAGACGACCCAGTTGCCGTCCGTCAGTTCACCGACGAGCGGCACCTTCGGCGCCAGCCACACCCACAGCAGCCCGAGCAGCAACCCGGCGAGCGCGACCGCCGCGGTGATCACGGCGGCTTCCCGCAGTTCGGTCTTCATGCCGGGCCCGTCCTGTCCGTACGCGACGTCGTGGGGCGCGGCCGTCCCCGCGTACCCGCCGGGCGACGGCGGCCAGGCCGCGTGTGGAGAGGGTTCGTGCGGCGGCGGAGGGGGAGTCAGCGGTGCGGTCACCCTGCCATCGTGCCAGGCCCGCCCGAGCGGCGCGTCACCGGACGGCGGCCCGGCGGTACGCCCAGGTGGCGACCGCCAGCGACACGACGCCGACACCCGCGCACACGGCGAGGTCACCGAGGACGAACGCCCAGTCGGGACTGGCCCGGAAGGTCCGGGCGAACGCCTCGACGCCGTATGTGGAGGGCAGCAGATCGCGGGCGAAGCGCACCGCCTCCGGCATCCGGTCCGGCGGCAGCACGCCCAGCAGCAGCGCAGCCGACATGCCGAGCTGTCCCAGCACCGTGGCCAGCTCGGGCCGCGGCGCGAGCAGCCCGAAGGCCGCACCGAGGCCGGACAGGGCGGCGCCGGCCAGCGGGATCACGGCCGCGAGCACCCACAGGTGGGTGAGGGGGAGTCCGAACAGCACGCACCCGAACACCGCGGTCACCAGGGTCCCGGGGACGGTGAAGGAGGCGTACGCCCCCGCCGCTCCCAGCACCACGGCCGCCGGCGGCACGGGAAGGGTCGCGTAGTGGTCCAGTCCGCCGCTCGCGCGCAACTGGCCGAAGTACTGCGCGAGCAGGTTCAGCGCCACGAAGGCGACGACGAGGACCGCGGAGCCCGCCACGACGGCCTCCGCCTCGTGGCCGCCGTCCACCACGCCCCGCATCATGATCAGGATGCCGACCGACTGGAAGGTCGCCACGAACAGCAGGGGGATGCGCGCCACCCGGGCCCGGGACAGCTGCGCCCGGTACACGGCGACCAGCGACGGCCACAGCCGGGCGCGGGGAGCCAGCTCGGCGGCGGCGCGGGGCACGGTCTGCGTGACGGCCCGGGCGCTGCCCGGCAGAACCTCGGCGGGTACGACACTCACGTGACGCTGCTCCTCTTCCCTACGGTTCTCATACCGTCCCATACGGACCCGCAGGCTCGCGCACTCACCTCGGCGCCCGGCGCTCCCGCCGTGCTCGTCCCTCCCACCGCGTTCACGCCCGCACCAGCCCCTGACGTGCCGCTCCGCCGAGCGCCAGATAGACGTCCTCCAGGCTCGGAGTGGCCAGGGTGAAGTCGTCCAAGGCGGCGAAGGCGGCCCCGCCGGTGACGGTGGCGACGACCGCGCGGGCCTCCTCGGGTGCCAGCCGCAGCGTCCAGCGGCGGCCCGCTTCCACGGCCCGCTCGCGCAGAGCGGCGACCTCGGGCACGTCCAGCGGCGCCCGCTCCCGCCACACCAGCTCGACCCGCACCTCGTCGGCGACCTGCTCCTTGAGCCCCGCGGGGGTGTCACACGCGATGACCCGGCCCTGGTCGAGCACGGCGACCCGGTCGAGGACGGTCTCCGCCTCGATGACGTTGTGGGTGACGAGCAGCACGGTCGCCCCACGCTCGGCCCGCCGCCGGTCCACGGAGGCCCAGACGGCCCGCCGGGCCACCGGGTCCATCCCCGTGGTCGGCTCGTCCAGCACGAGCAGGGGCCGCTCCCCCACCAGCGCGGTGGCGAAGCAGGCCAGCCGCCGCTGTCCGCCGGACAGCTTGCGCAGCGGCCGCCCGGCGATCGGCGTGAGACCCAGTTCGTCGAGGACGGCGTCCCGCTCCCGGCGTGCCGTGCGCACGTCGAGACCGCGCAGCCGTCCGGTGGTCTCGGCGGCCAGCGAGACGGTGAGGTCGTCGAGGGCGGTGGACTCCTGCCCGAGGTAGGCGAGGATCCGGGCGGCCCGCTCCGGATGGCGCACGATGTCGTGCCCGAGGATCTCCACACTGCCCGCGTCGGGCCGCATCAGTCCGGTCATCTGCCGGACGAGGGTGGTCTTGCCCGCGCCGTTCGGCCCGAGCAGCCCGAAGATCTCACCGCGCCGGATGTCCAGCCGCACGTCGTCGGTGGCCCGGACCTCGGGGGTCGCGGGGGTGCCGCGCCGGCCGCGGACCGCCGGATAGGTCTTGGTCAGCCCGCGCACAGCACATACGACCTCGTCCCCCTGCCGGATGGGCGGTGCCGCGCGCTTGCTCACAAAGGACGAGACTACGGGGTCGCGGACCACCGCTCGCCGTCGGGGGCGTCCCGTCCTGCCCGTTCAGTCCCCTGCCGGGGCGTGTTCGGCGGTGGTCCGTACGTCGATCTCACGCCAGAAACCCGCCCGGATGGCGTACCGGTCGTGTTCGTCGATCTGGTCGTCCTTGTGCGCGAGCAGTCCGAAGCGGGCCGCGTATCTCAGCAGCTCGCCGTCGATGCGGTGCGGGATCCGCGGGTACATCCCCGACAGCTTCTGCAGCTGGCCCTGTTCGCCCAGGCGGCCCATCCAGCGGCGGGCGAAGACCTGCCCCACCTCGTAGGGGTCGCCGCCGACGGTGGTGATGTCCTCCTCGCGGTCGGCCCAGCGCTGCTCCGCCGTGGTGAGCTGCGCGAGGGTCGGCATCGCGGCGACCTCGGAGGGCTCGGCGGCGATCCCGGGACGGTCGACCCAGCCCTTGTCGGAGGACCAGCGCAGGGTCGCGGTGGTGGGAGGCGGGGCCGCCGGGGCGCCGGGGGCGCGCAGGGCTGCCAGGTCCTTGGGGGTCGGCACGCCTGCCTTGGGGGCGGGCACGCGTTCCTGGGCGCCGTTCTCCGAGACGCCGGCCGCGGAGGCGTGCTCGACCTCCTCGGCGCTGCGCTGGGCGGCGAGCCCGGAGTCGGGCAGCGGCGCGGAGAGGATCGCGGCGATCTCGGGCCGGGGCGCGGGCTGCGGCGCGCAGTTCCCGCCGAGTTCCTTGGCGCGAACGGCCTTGGTGATCCAGTTGCGGTCCAGGACGCGCCGTTCGTCGGCCTCGGCGACCAGGTCCTCCGACTGGTTGTAGTCGCCGTCGGCGGCCTGGACGGCCCACAGGTGGACGGCGACTCCGTGCTCCTTGGCGGCCATCATGCCGGGCAGCAGATCGCCGTCGCCGGTGACGAGCACGACGTCGGAGCAGGCGCGGTTGCGGGCCAGTTCGGTCAGCTCGGCGTGCATGGCGGCGTCGACGCCCTTCTGCGCCCAGCGGCCGTCGCTGCGGGTCAGTGCGCCCAGCCGGACGGTGACCCGGGGCATCACCCGCAGTCTGCGGTGTTCGGGCTGGGGGACGCGGTCCGGGGCGCCGTCGAACCAGTAGATGCGCAGCAGTGGCCGCTCGGTCTCCGACTCGGCCTGTTCGCGCAGGCCCTGGACGAGGGCGGAGTGGTCGACGGTGATCCTCGATCGCGAGGGCTCTCCGGCGAGGAGACTTGCGGCGGCCCCCAGCAGATACCCGGCGTCCACCAGGACGATGCAGCGGTCCACACGACTCACCCTCTTTCCGGGAGGTTTGCTTCGGGCTTCCTTCGAGTCTGCCCGACTGCGCGGGGGTTAACGGCCGGAACTCGATCTTCGGCGTGGCGTTTCGGGGGCTTGCGTTCCGACAACCCCTGTTACAGACGGTAATTATCCGAAATGCGTCGTAAGTCAGCCTATGTGAATCTGGTCCCGTCTCTGGCCCCCAGATCCCCCACAGGAGGCAGATCACCATGGCCAAGAACAAGAAGCAGGATCGCAAGCAGCCGCAGTCCGCGCGTGGTCAGCAGGCGGCACAGCAGCCCTCGATGGAGTCGCAGGCCGAGCAGCACATCGTGCAGGTGACGCCCGCCGACATGGCCCGCAAGGGCCGGCAGAAGCGCTTCGGCCACAACTGACGTCCGCAACCGGCATCCGCGCGGCGGGCCGTTGCGGCTCGGACGCACCGAGGGGCGCATCCGGTACCGGATGCGCCCCTCGGTGCGTGTCTCCGCCCGGCGTCCGCCGCGATCAGCCGGCCAGGCAGGACGGGCCGAGCAGCACCTTCAGATCGCCGAACAGCGCGGGATCGGGCTTGACCCGGTGCCGGTCCAGACGCAGGACGGTCGTCTTGGTCGGGCCCTGGAGCCTGATCCGGACCTCGCTGTCGCCCCGGTGGTGGGTGAGGATCTCGCCGAGGCGGTTGATCATCGGCGGGGTGACCCGGGTGGCCGGGATGGTGAGGATCACGGGCGCGTTGGTGCCCGCGTTCGACAGGTCCGGGACCTGGAGCTCCATCGCGACGAGCCGCGGCACGTCCTCCCGCTTGTCGAGGCGGCCCTTGACGAAGACGACGGCGTCCTCGACGAGTTGGGTCGAGACGAGCTGGTAGGTCGCCGGGAAGAACATGCACTCGATGGAGCCCGCGAGGTCCTCGACGGTGGCGATCGCCCAGGCGTTGCCCTGCTTGGTCATCTTGCGCTGGAGACCGGAGATGATCCCGCCGATGGTGACGACCGCGCCGTCCGCGTGCTCGCCTCCGGTGAGCTGGGCGATGCCCGCGTCGGCCTTGTCGGACAGCACGTGCTCCAGACCGAACAGCGGGTGGTCGGACACGTACAGACCGAGCATCTCCCGCTCCTGGGCGAGCAGATACGTCTTCTCCCACTCGTCGGTCGTGAACTCGACGTCCAGTCCGAAGCCGGGCTCGCTGGTCTCCTCCTCGCCCATGCCGCCGAAGAGGTCGAACTGCCCCTCGGCCTCCTTGCGCTTGACGGCGACCACGTTGTCGATCATCGGCTCGAAGTGCGCGGTGAGGCCCTTGCGGGTGTGCCCCAGGGTGTCGAACGCGCCCGCCTTGATCAGCGACTCGGTGGTGCGCTTGTTGCACGCGACCGCCTCGACCTTGTCCAGGTAGTCGGGGAAAGAGCCGTACTTGCCCTTGGCCTTGCGGCTCCTGATGATCGACTCCACCACGTTGGTGCCGACGTTGCGCACGGCCTCGAGGCCGAAGAGGATCACGTCGTCGCCCTGCGCGGCGAAGTTGTGCACCGACTCGTTGACGTTCGGCGGGAGCACCTTGATACCCATGCGCCGGCACTCGTTCAGGTAGACGGCCGACTTGTCCTTGTCGTCCTTGACCGAGGTGAGCAGCCCGGCCATGTACTCGGCGGGGTGGTTCGCCTTCAGGTAGGCGGTCCAGTACGAGACCAGGCCGTACGCGGCGGAGTGCGCCTTGTTGAAGGCATAGCCGGCGAAGGGGACCAGCACGTCCCACAGGGCCTGGATCGCCTCGTCGCTGTAGCCGTTCTTCTTCGCGCCGGCCTGGAAGATGGTGAAGTTCTTCGCCAGTTCGTCGGGCTTCTTCTTGCCCATCACGCGGCGGAGGATGTCGGCCTCGCCGAGCGAGTACCCGGCGATGATCTGCGCGGCCTTCTGCACCTGCTCCTGGTAGACGATCAGGCCGTAGGTGACGGCCAGGACCTCCTGGAGGGGCTCCTCCAGCTCCTTGTGGATCGGGGTGATCTCCTGGAGCTTGTTCTTGCGCAGCGCGTAGTTGGTGTGCGAGTCCATGCCCATCGGGCCGGGACGGTAGAGCGCCGAGACGGCGGAGATGTCTTCGAAGTTGTCGGGCTTCATCAGGCGCAGCAGGGAGCGCATGGGGCCGCCGTCGAACTGGAAGACGCCGAGGGTCTCACCGCGCTGGAGGAGTTCGAAGGTCTTCGGGTCGTCGAGCGGCAGGGCCAGCAGGTCGAGGTCGATGCCCTTGTTGGACTTCACCATCTTGACGGCGTCGTCCATGATCGTCAGGTTGCGCAGCCCGAGGAAGTCCATCTTCAGCAGGCCGAGCGACTCGCACTGCGGGTAGTCCCACTGGGTGATGGTCACGCCGTCCGTGTGCCGCACCCAGATGGGGGCGTGGTCGACGATGGGCTCGCTGGACATGATCACGCCGGCCGCGTGCACACCCATCTGCCGGACCAGGCCCTCGACGCCCTTGGCGGTGTCGATGACCTTCTTCACGTCCGGCTCGTTCTCGTACATCGCCCGGATCTCGCCCGCCTCGCTGTACCGCGGGTGCGAGGGGTCGGTGATGCCGTTGAGGTCGATGCCCTTGCCCAGGACGTCGGCGGGCATGGCCTTGGTGAGGCGGTCGCCCATCGCGTACGGGTAGCCCAGCACGCGCGCGGAGTCCTTGATGGCGTTCTTCGCCTTGATCTTGCCGTAGGTTCCGATCATGGCGACCTTGTCGGCGCCGTACTTCTCCGTGACGTAGCGGATCACCTCGACGCGCCTGCGCTCGTCGAAGTCGATGTCGACATCGGGCATGGAGACGCGCTCGGGGTTGAGGAACCGCTCGAAGATCAGGCCGTGCGGGATGGGGTCGAGGTCGGTGATGCCCATCGCGTAGGCGACGATCGAGCCGGCCGCGGAGCCACGGCCGGGGCCGACCGCGATGCCCTGGTTCTTCGCCCACATGATGAAGTCGGCGACGACGAGGAAGTAGCCCGGGAACCCCATCTGGATGATGACGTCCATCTCGTACTCGACCTGCCGCTGGCGGTCGTCGGGGACGCCGCCCGGGAAGCGGCGGTCCATGCCCCGGCGGACCTCCTCCTTGAACCAGGTGATCTCGGTGAAGCCGTCGGGGATGTCGAACTTCGGCATGAGGTTCTTCGCCTCGAACATGCCGGTGGTGTCGATCTGCTCGGCCACCAGGAGGGTGTTGGCGCAGCCCTCCTGCCAGGCGTCCGAGGAGTCGATGGCGTACATCTCGTCCGTGGACTTCAGGTAGTAGCCGGTCCCGTCGAAGCGGAAGCGGTCCGGGTCGGAGAGGTTCTTGCCGGTCTGGATGCACAGCAGCGCGTCGTGCGCGGTCGCCTCGTGCGCGTACGTGTAGTGCGAGTCGTTGGTGACCAGCGGCGGGATGCCGAGCTTCTTGCCGATCTCCAGGAGACCGTCACGCACCCGGCTCTCGATCTCGATGCCGTGGTCCATCAGCTCCAGGAAGTACCGGTCCTTGCCGAAGATGTCCTGGTAGTCGGCGGCCGCCTTCAGTGCCTCTTCCTTCTGGCCGAGGCGCAGCCGGGTCTGGAGCTCGCCCGAGGGGCAGCCGGTGGAGGCGATGAGCCCCTCGGACCACTGGGAGATGGTCTCCTTGTCCATCCGGGGCCACTTCTGGAGCCAGCCCTCGGCGTACGCGTCCGAGGAGAGCCGGAAGAGGTTGTGCAGGCCCGTCGCGTCGGCCGCCCAGATGGTCTTGTGGGTGTAGCCGCCGGAACCGGAGACGTCGTCGCGCTTCTGGTGCGGCTGGCCCCACTGGATCTTGCGTTTGTTGCGGCGCGACTCGGGGGCGACATACGCCTCGATCCCGATGATCGGGGTGACTCCGGCCTTCTTCGCGGTGTGGAAGAAGTCGTACGCCCCGTGCAGGTTGCCGTGGTCGGACATGGCGATGTGGGTCATGCCCATCTCGTTGCACGCGTCGAACATGTCCTTGAGCCGCGCGGCACCGTCCAGCAGCGAGTACTGGGTGTGGACGTGCAGGTGCGTGAACGGCGGCTTTGACACGGCTGCGGCCTCCAAGGGGAACATGGGTCGACTGGTGTCCCACCGGTTGCGGACACTCCGGGGGACAGCGTCGAAGTCTATGCCTGACGACTGACACCGCGGCCGCTTCCCCGCGTACCTTCACCGGAGGGAAACGGGCACTCCCGCGTACCTTCTTCCGTTGGAGACGACAGAGACGCTGTCGTACATGTCATGCACCAGGAGGCACCCAGCGATGTCGGTTCCGCAGCTCAACGACGAGCACCGCGGCGAGGAGATCCTCGCCGTCTTCGACACCGCGTTCGGCGAGCTCCTGGCCGCCGACCCGGCCGCGTTCCGGGTGAAGTTCCGCAAGATGGCGGCCTCCGCGTTCGCGTTCTACCGGGGCACCGCGGGCCTCTTCTACCACGATCTCGACGCCGAGAAGCGGGGCGGCCCGTTCCTCGACGAGCGCACCTCGCGCGTGTGGATCCACGGCGACCTGCACGCGGAGAACTTCGGCACGTACATGGACGCCACGGGCCGGCTGATCTTCAACGTCAACGACTTCGACGAGGCGTACGTCGGCCCCTTCACCTGGGACCTGAAGCGCTTCTCCGCCTCCGTCGCCCTCATCGGGTACGCGAAGGCGCTCGGCGACGCCCAGATCAGCGAGCTGGTGGAGGTGTACGCGGACGCGTACCGCGAGCGCATCCACGCGCTGGCCACCGGCGCCAAGAGCGACGAGGTGCCGCCGTTCACGCTGGACACCGCGCAGGGCCCGCTCCTGGACGCGCTGCGCGACGCCCGCTCGCTGACCCGCTTCGGGCTGCTGGACTCGATGACGGAGATCCGGGACTTCGAGCGCCGCTTCGCGCCGGGGGGCGGCTCCATCGAGCTGGACGCGGCCACCCGCTACAAGGTCCTGGCGGCCTTCGACGGCTATCTGGAGACGCTGCCGGAGACCTCGCTGGCCCGCCCTGACTCCTACCGCGTGAAGGACGTCGTCGGCCGTCGCGGGATCGGCATCGGCTCGGCCGGTCTGCCCTCGTACAACATCCTGCTGGAGGGCCACAGCGACGCCCTGGAGAACGACGTCGTGATCTACATCAAGCAGGCCCAGACGCCGGCCGTCTCGCGGCACATCACCGATCCGTCGATCCGCGACTACTTCCAGCACGAGGGCCACCGCACGGTGATCTCCCAGCGCGCCCTCCAGCAGCACGCGGACCCGTGGCTGGGCTGGACCGAGCTCGGCGGGGCCGGCCAGCTGGTCGCCGAGGTCTCGCCGTACGCCGTCGACCTGGACTGGGGTGACATCGACGACCCGGAGGAGATCGCGGGCGTCGTCGCCGACCTGGGCCGGGCCACGGCGACCATGCACGCGGCGGCGGACGACACCTCGGGCGAGTCCCTGGTCCCCTTCTCCACCGAGCGGGCCATCGACGCGGCGATCGCGGCCGACGAGGAGGGCTTCGCGCCTCTCCTGGTCGACTTCGCCCACAGTTACGGCGCACGCGCGCGTGCCGACCACCAGGTTTTCGTCGACCTGTTCCGCAACGGCCGGATTCCGGGTCTGTGACGGTCAGCCTTCTCACAGGGACCCTTTAGGGGTCTCCTACGGGAGCACGTGACACACTCTCCTCCGCTATGGACATATCCGGGACCCGCCTCAGAGCCGTACGCGCGGCGCTGTTCACGGCATGCGTCGTGACGCTCAGCACCGCGTCGCACGTGCTGCTGTCCCGGGCCCCGCTGCCGCTCAACACGGTGGCCGCCGTCACGGCCGCCGTGTTCGCCCTCGCGTACGCGCTGGCCGGCCGCGAGTGCGGGTTCGGGCGGATCGCCGCCCTGCTGATTCCGCTGGAGCTGGCGGCCGACACCGTCTTCACCACCGGCCAGCACGTCTGCTACGGCCGTGCGGGCGGCCCGGTCGCCGGCCCGCTCGCCTCGGTCGGCTGGGACGTGCTGTGCGGTGACGGCACCGCAGTCGGCACCCCGCTGGCCCAGGTCACCGGCACCGACACCGACAGGCTCGGCGGGCTCCTCGCCCATGCCGACCCGGCCACGGCGTGGCTGCTGCTCGCCGCGCACGTCGGCGTCGGGCTGATCGCGGCCGCCTGGCTGCGCCGGGGCGAGCGGGCGCTGGCCCAGCTGCTGCGCGCGGCCACCGCGACCACCTTCCGGCCGCTGCTGCTGGCCGTCGCCGCCGTGACGGTGCGACGCGCCCCGGCGGCCCGCCGCCTGCCGCGGCCCACGCGCCGTACGGCCACCGTCCGTGAGCGGTTCCTCGTGCACTCCGTGGGACGGCGTGGACCGCCGTGCTCGCCCGCCGCGGTCTGAACGCACCGGCGCGTCCGTACGGGCCGGCACCTCTGCCCAGACCGGGACGTCTGCCCAGACCGGGCAGCTGAGCACCGTCTCAGTCCCTCGGTCCCCACACGAACTTCCGCGTACGACGAGTGCGCGTCCATCAGGAGAACACCATGAGCAAGCGGAACAGCGCGGCATCGAAGACGGCGGCCCGGGAGCGGCTGCGCATCGAGCGCGAGCGCGAGGCCAAGCGCGCCAAGGTCAGGCGGCAGATCATCGTCGCCTGCTCGGTCGTCGGCGTGCTGGCCCTGGCCGGCGGCATAGGTTACGCCGTCGTCCAGGCGAACAAGCCCAGCTACTGGGACGCGGCGAAGGACGCCAAGGTCGTCGCTCCCGCCAACACGACGGGTTCCGAGGGCACGACCGTCGTCATCGGCAAGAGCACCGCGAAGAAGACCCTCAAGATCTACGAGGACCCGCGCTGCCCGGTGTGCGCCCAGTTCGAGCAGACCGTCGGCCCGACGGTGAAGAAGGACATCGACGCCGGCAAGTACAAGTTCCAGTACGTCGGCGCCACGTTCATCGACAACAAGGACAACGGCGAGGGCTCCAAGAACGCGCTGAGCGCTCTGGGCGCCGCTCTGAACGTCAGCCCTGAGGCGTTCCTCGAGTACAAGACCGCGCTGTACTCGGCGAAGTGGCACCCGGACGAGACGACCGACAAGTTCAAGGACGACGCGTACCTCATCAAGGTGGCGGACACCGTCACCGCGCTGAAGGGCAACACGAAGTTCCAGGACGCGGTCAAGAAGGGCACCTACGACGCCTGGGCGATGGCCATGTCGAAGACGTTCGACGACAACAAGGAAGGCGTGAACGGCACGCCGGGCTTCGTCATGGACGGCAAGCAGCTCAACGGCGGCAACCCGCTGCTGACGGTGGCCGACTTCGAGAAGGTCGTGGGCGAGGCCCTCAAGGGCTGACACCGGCGCGGAGTCGGGGCCTCCGGGTGAAGAGCGGGCGAACTTTCCGAGTTCGCCCGCTCTCGCCATGTACCGATCAGTAACCTGATCGGTCGTGACCAGTCGATACAGATCATCCGAGGCGCCTCAGGGCCCCAACTCCCTTTCACCCCGCCGCCGTACGGTCGTCAAGGCCGCGGCGGCGACCGCCGTCCTGGCCGGCCCGCTCGCCGCCGCCCTCCCGGCCCGCGCCGCCGCGGACACTCCGGCCTTCCTGCACGGTGTCGCCTCGGGCGACCCGCTGCCCGACGGTGTCCTGCTGTGGACCCGGGTGACGCCCGGCCCCGAGGCGATACCCGGCTCCGGGCTCGGCCCGGACACCGAGGTGGGCTGGGTCGTCGCCACGGACAGGGGCCTGACGAACATCGTCGCCAAGGGCTCCGTCACCGCGACCGCCGCGACCGACCACACGGTCAAGGCCGACGTCCGCGGCCTGGCGCCCGCCACCGACTACTACTTCCGCTTCTCGGCCGGCGGCACGGACTCCCCGGCGGCGCGTACCCGCACCGCGCCGGCGGCGGACGCCACCGTGACCGGCCTGCGCTTCGGCGTGGTCTCCTGTGCGAACTGGGAGGCCGGCTACTTCTCCTCGTACCGTCACCTCGCGGCCCGCGGCGACCTGGACGCCTGGCTGCACCTCGGCGACTACATCTACGAGTACGGCACCGGCGAGTACGGGACGCGCGGGACCGTCGTACGGCAGACGGCGCCCACCCACGAGATCCTCACCCTCGCCGACTACCGGATCCGGCACGGCAAGTACAAGACCGACCCCGACCTCCAGGCCCTGCACGCGAAGGCGCCGGTCGTCGCGATCTGGGACGACCACGAGTTCGCCAACGACACCTGGTCGGGCGGCGCCGAGAACCACACCGAGGGAACCGAGGGCGCCTGGCCGGCCCGTCAGGCGGCCGCCAAGCAGGCCTACTTCGAGTGGATGCCGGTCCGTCCGGCCATCGCCGGCACCACCTACCGCAGGCTGCGCTTCGGGAAACTCGCCGATCTGTCCCTGCTGGACCTGCGGTCCTTCCGCTCGCAGCAGGTCGCCGTCGGCAAGGGCGCCGTGGACGACCCGGAGCGCACGATCACCGGCCGCGCCCAGCTCGACTGGCTGAAGTCCGGACTGAAGGCGTCCGACACGGCCTGGCGGCTGGTCGGCAACTCGGTGATGATCTCGCCGTTCGCGATCGGCTCGCTCTCCGCCGACCTGCTCAAGCCGCTCGCCAAGCTGCTCGGTCTGCCGCAGGAGGGCCTCGGCCTCAACACCGACCAGTGGGACGGCTACACCGACGACCGCCGCGAGCTCCTCGCCCATCTGCGCTCGAACGCCATCCGCAACACCGTCTTCCTGACCGGTGACATCCACATGGCGTGGGCCAACGACGTGCCGGTGGACGCCGGGACGTACCCGCTGTCGGCCTCGGCGGCGACGGAGTTCGTGGTCACCTCGGTGACCTCCGACAACCTCGACGACATCGTGAAGGTCCCCGAGGGCACGCTCACCGCGATCGCCTCCCCGATCATCCGGGCCGCGAACCGGCACGTCCACTTCGTCGACACCGACCGCCACGGCTACGGCGTCCTGGACATCACCGCCGAGCGCGCGCAGATGGACTACTACGTTCTGTCGGACCGCGCGAATCCGAAGGCGACCTCGGCCTGGTCCCGTTCGTACCGCACGCTCAGCGGCACACAGAAGGTCGAGCGCACCTACGACCCGGTGTAGAAAACAATTCCGGGTGAGCCGGAGAGGATCTTGATAGCGTCGCCAGCGTTGTCGGATCGTCACACTGACGGCCCGTCAGTTCCGTCACGATTGGAGTCACATGGCCACCCCCCAGAGTGTCCTGACGAAGACCGCCGTGCTCGGCGCCGCCCTTGCCCTCGCCGGACTCACCGCCACCTCCGCCGAAGCGGCGGAGGTCACAGCGGCTGCGGCACCGGCATACGTCAACCTGACGACGGCCGAGAGCTCTCCCATATACGCCGAGCCCACGTCGTCGTCGACGAGGTACCGCACGGAGCCGAGGGGCACCACCCTGCGGATCCAGTGCTCGACCACCAAGACGCCGTCCGGTGCACGGTGGTTCAGGATCTACAACTCCCTGCCCACCTCGTGGGTGTGGTCGGGGCACTTCCCGTCACAGGTGCACCCGCCCAAGGAGTGCTTCCCGGGCTAGGTTCCGCGAGGCACCGCCAGGTCCGCGACGCACCGGCCAGGCCGGCGGTCGTGGTCGGCCGGAGGTGAACAGAGGGGGCCCGGGTCGTCGGCGGACGGCCCGGGCCCCCTCCGTCGCGCCCCGGCCCCCCGGTGCGGCGACCGCTACAGCGTCTCGAGGAAGCCGGCCGCCACCCGCCAGGTGGCCTCGGCCGCCTCCTCGTCGTAGTCGGGCAGCTCGGGGTCGGTGTACAGGTGCCCGGCACCCGCGTACCGGTAGACCTCCACATCGGCGCCCGCTCTGCCCATCTGGAGGTACCAGGCGCTCAGCCAGTCGTCCGTCTCGAACGGATCCGGCTCCGCGACATGCAGCTGCACCGGGAGGCCGTCCACCGAGACGTTCGGCGCCAGGTCCGAGGTGCCGTGCAGGAGGAGCAGACCACGCGCCTTCGCGTCGCCGAGGGCGAGGGTCTGCGCGACCGACGCGCCGAGCGAGAACCCGGCGTACACCAGCCCGCGCTCGGAGTAGGGCGCGGCCGCCAGGACCGCCCTCTTCAGCAGCTCGTCCTTGCCGATCTCCTCGTTGTACGCCATGCCCTCCTCGACCGTGTCGAACGTGCGCCCCCCGAAGAGGTCCGGCGTCCGGACCTCGTGCCCGGCGGCACGCAGCCGGTCCGCCGCGGCGCGCACCGCGGGCCGCAGACCGTAGGTCGAGTGAAAGAGCATGATGTTCATGAGCCCATGGTGCCAGCCCGCGCCGACAGCGCCGCGCGTGCGCCTCCTCACAAAAACCACAGGTTCAAGGCCCCTGAGACCCGGTTACGTTCGAAGGCATGGAGAACCTGCTCCGCCCCGTGATCGTGGTCGGCGGCTCGGTGGTGCTGACAGTCCTCATCGGCTGGGCCACCGACCGCCTGCTGTGCAAGGCCGACCGACGGCACCCCGAGACCCCGCTGTGGGGTCTGCTGCGCCGTGGCCGCATCCCCTATCAGCTGGTGCTCGGCGTGGCGATGCTGAGAGGGTCCTACGACGCCGCGCAGTTGCTCCAGGACCGCCGGACCGGAATCGGCCAGGCCCTCACCCTGGTGCTCATCGGCTCCACGGCCTGGCTGGTCATCAGGATCGCGGCGGCGATCGTCGAGACGTCGTACTCGCGCTACGCGCGCATGCACCACGATCCGGCCCGGGTCCGGCGGGTGCGGACCCAGGTCACGCTGATCATGCGGGTGGTGTCGGCCGTCGTCGGAGTGGTGGCGGCCGCCTCGATGCTGCTGACGTTCCCGCCCATGCGCGCGGCGGGCGCCTCCCTGCTGGCCTCGGCCGGGATCCTCGGCATCGTCGCCGGTGTGGCCGCCCAGTCGACGCTCAGCAACATGTTCGCCGGCCTCCAGATCGCCTTCGGCGACATGGTGCGCATCGGCGACACGGTCGTGGTGGACGGCGAGTGGGGCACGGTCGAGGAGATCACCCTGACCTTCCTGACCGTACGGACCTGGGACGAGCGGCGGATCACGATGCCGGTCTCGTACTTCACCTCGAAGCCCTTCGAGAACTGGTCGCGCGGCACCCCGCAGATGACCGGGATCGTCTACTGGCACGTCGACCACACCGCGCCCGTGGAACTCATGCGCGAGAAGCTCCGTGACGTCCTGCGCGAGTGCCCGGCCTGGGACGGCCGCGCCTACGGGCTCGACGTGACCGACACCACACCCAACACGATGCAGGTGCGGGCCCTGGTCACGGCGAAGGACGCCGACGACATCTGGACGGTGCGGGTCAGGGTCCGCGAGGAGATGATCCGCTGGCTGTCCAAGGAGCACCCCTACGCGCTCCCGAAGGTCAGCACGACCGACGCGGCGCTGCCCCCGGGCCGTCTGCCCGGCCAGTCCGCCTCGCCGGAGGGCACGGCCCACCGCGCCCACGAGGCACCACGCACGGTCCGCTGACCCGCCCCTTCCCCCTGCGTGCCCACGCGGCCCGGACGACCTGCTTCGCTGCGCCGGCCGGTCTCCCCGGGCGCCGGGCACGTCACCTTCGGCTGCCGGGTTCCCCGGGGTGAGGAGCCATGGGGCCCGTGCGGCCCGGGCCCTCGTCGGGGGCGCCCGACGGGGCGGGCCGGACGGCGGGTCCGCCCGCCTCACCGCAGGCTGCGCACGTCCAGATGCCGCAGCACCCGGTCCACGATCCCCGGGTCGGCGCCCGGCTCGCTGCGCGCCGCGACCACCTCGTGCCGTGCCGCGCTCAGCATCTCCCCCTGGATCCGCCGGACCCGCTTCAGCCTGCGCACCCGCTGGTCGTGCCCCTCCCGCCGTTCGTCCTCCCCGACCTCCGGGCTGATGCGCAGGCCGATGTCGAAGGCCCGCCGCAGCATCTGCTCGGACAGCTCCTCCGGCAGGTCCTCCTCGGTCTCGATCTCCTTCAGCCGCTGCTTGGCCGCCTTCGCGGCCCGCACGGCCAGCTCCTTCTCGAACGCCTTCTCGCGGTCGGTGTCCGACTGCACGCCGAGCCGCTTCACCAGCCAGGGCAGGGTCAGTCCCTGAAGGACCAGCGTCGCCATGATCACACCGAACGCGATGAAGATGATCTCGTCACGGTCGGGGAACGGCCCCCCGTCCTCGGTCTTCAGCGGCACGGCCAGCGCCAGCGCCACCGAGGCCACCCCGCGCATCCCGGACCACCACATGACGAGGGTCTCCCGCCAGTTGGTCGGGATGTCCTCGAGGTGGTCCTTCCTGGCGTGCAGCCGCTGGGTCAGCCAGGTCGCCGGCAGCAGCCACAGCAGCCGTACGACGACGACCACGGCCACGATCACCGCGGCCCACCCCAGCATCTCGCCCCACCTCCCGGACGCCGTGCGGATGGCGTTGTGCAGCTCCAGGCCGATCAGCCCGAACGCGACTCCGGTCACCAGCGTGTCGATGATGTCCCAGAAGGTGTGGCCGGCCAGCCGGGTCAGCACGTCGTCGGGGTCGGTGGCGTACTCGGCGAGGAACAGCGCGGTGGTCAGCACGGCCAGCACCCCGGACCCGTGGAACTCCTCCGCCAGCACGTACGAGGCGTACGGCACCAGGAGCGTCAGGCCGATCTGGAGCGTCGTGTCCCCGAGGACGTCCAGCAGCCGGTTCGTGCCCCAGCCGAGCGCCACACCCACCGCGACCGCGACCACCGCGGACAGCACCAGGTCGAGAGCGGCCTTCCACGGCGAGAACGACCCGCTCACGGCCGCGGCGATCGCGACGTGGTAGAGCACGATGGCCGTCACGTCGTTGAACAGGCCCTCGCCCTCCAGGATGGACACCAGCCGGCGGGGCAGACCGAGCTGCCCGGCCACGGCGGTGGCGGCCACCGGGTCGGGCGGCGCGACCAGCGCGCCCAGCGCGACGGCCGCCGCGATCGGCAGGCCGGGCACGATGGCGTGGGCCACGGCGGCCACGCACACCATCGTGACGAACACCAGCGCCACGGCCAGCAGGAAGATCGGCCGCACGTTCGCCGCGAACTGCCGCCAGGAGGTCCGCCGCACCGCCGCGTACAGCAACGGAGGCAGCAGCAGAGGCAGGATCAGCTCCGGCGGGACCTCCACGTTGGGCACGAAGTCGAGCACCGCGAGGACTATCCCCAGCAGGGTCATGAGCACCGGCGCGGGCAGTCCGAACCGGTCGCCGACCGGGACACTCACCACGGCCCCGAGCAAGAGGACGAACAACAGGGCCAACTGGTCCACGGTCAGCTCCGGGTCTAGACGATCAAGAACATCCGGACCCCCAGCGTCGCACGCTCACCGTCGGCTACAGCGAACGCCGCATGGACCGGTGCGGAATGCCCGCCTCCAGGTCCTCCGGCCCGTAGGCCGTGTACCCCAGCCGTTCGTAGAAACCCAGCGCCTGCGTCTGCGCGTGCAGATCGACGGCCGCGAGCCCACGCGCGCGTGCCGCCTCCTCGACGGCCCGCACCAACGCGACCCCGAGCCCCAGCCCGCGCGCCTCGCGCGTCACCGCGAGCCGCCCGAGCGAGCCCACCGACAGATCGCCGCCGGTCCTGCTCGCGGCAGCCTCTCCGTACAGCAGCCGCCCGGCGCCGAGCGGCAGCCCGTCGTCGTCCCGGACCGCGAGCACATGGACGGCGACAGCGTCGAACTCGTCGTACTCCAGGTCCTCGGGCACGCCCTGCTCGCCGACGAAGACCTCCTTGCGCACCGCGAAGCACGCCTCGCGGTCGGCCGGGTCCTCGGCGACCCGCACCGTGTACCCGCGCGGGCCGCTCATCCGTAGGTCTCCTCGCGGACCCGCTCCAGCGCCTTGCTCAGGTCCTCGGGATAGTCGCTGGCGAACTCCGCCCACTGCCCGTCCCCGGGGTGCTCGAAGCCCAGCCGTACGGCGTGCAGCCACTGCCGGGTGAGGTGCAGGCGCTTGGCGAGCGTCGGGTCGGCGCCGTACGTGAGGTCTCCCACGCAGGGGTGGCGGTGCGCGGCCATGTGCACACGGATCTGGTGCGTACGGCCCGTCTCCAGCTTCACGTCCAGCAGGGAGGCCGCGCGGAAGGCCTCGATCAGGTCGTAGTGCGTGACGGACGGCTTGCCCTCGGCCGTGACCGCCCACTTGTAGTCGTGCTGGGGGTGCCGGCCGATGGGCGCGTCGATCGTGCCGCTGGTGGGGTCCGGGTGGCCCTGGACGAGCGTGTGGTAACGCTTGTCGACCGTGCGCTCCTTGAACTGGCGCTTCAGCGACGTGTACGCCCGCTCCGACTTGGCGACCACCATCAGCCCCGAGGTGCCGACGTCGAGGCGGTGCACGATGCCCTGGCGCTCGGCGGCGCCCGACGTGGAGATGCGGTAGCCGGCCGCGGCGAGCCCGCCGATGACGGTCGGCCCGCTCCAGCCGGGCGACGGGTGCGCGGCCACGCCGACCGGCTTGACGATCACGACCACGTCGTCGTCGTCGTGCACGATCTCCATGCCCTCGACCGGCTCGGCGACGATCTGCACGGGCGCCGGGGCCTGCGGCATCTCGACCTCCATCCAGGCCCCGCCGATCACCCGCTCGGATTTGCCGACCACCGAGCCGTCGACCGTGACCTTCCCCGCCGCGGCCAGCTCGGCGGCCTTCGTACGGGAGAAGCCGAACATGCGGGAGATGGCGGCGTCGACGCGCTCGCCCTCCAGGCCGTCCGGCACGGGCAGGGTACGGATCTCGGGAATCGTGCTCACCCGTCGAGTATGCCGGACGACTCCCGTACCGCCGTACGGGCCTGTGGACAACCGCCGGGCGGTCAGTCCTTGTGGACGGTCCCGTCCGGGTCCAGCCCCTTGAAGGAGAGCAGCACGATCAGGATGCCGCCGCAGACGATCGCCGAGTCGGCCAGGTTGAAGACCGCGAAGTGCTTCGGCGCGATGAAGTCCACGACCGCGCCCTCGAAGACGCCCGGCGCGCGGAAGATCCGGTCGGTGAGGTTGCCCAGCGCACCGCCGAGCAGCAGCCCGAGGGCGATCGCCCAGGGCAGGCTGTGGAGCTTGCGGGCGAGCCGGGCGATCACCACGATCACGGCCGTCGCGATCACCGTGAAGATGATCGTGAAGGCCTCGCCGAAGCCGAAGGCCGCGCCCGCGTTGCGAATGGCCTCGAACCGCAGCCAGTCGCCGATGATCTCGATCGGCGCGTGATGCTCCAGCTTGGCGACCACGATCATCTTGCTGACCAGGTCGAGTGCGTACGCGAACGTGGCGACGGCGAAGAGCACGGCGATCCGGCGCTTGCCCCTGGGCCGCGCCTCGGTGCTCTCCTGGCCGCCCGGGCCGGACGACTGCTCCGGCTCGGATTCCGCCTCTGGGGTGTCCGGCGTACCGATGACGCGCTCCGCCTCTGCCACGTGAGTCCCTCAACCTAGGTACCTGACTGAGGACGAGGGTACGGCACACCCCCCGGCAGCCAGGTGATCAGTACCGGCGCTCCTGCTTCTGCTTGCACTCGACGCACAGCGTGGCCCTCGGGAAGGCCTGCATCCGGGCCTTGCCGATGGCCTGGCCGCAGTTCTCGCACAGGCCGTACGTCCCGGCATCCAGCCGCTCCAGGGCGTGCTCGGTCTGGATCAGCATCTCGCGCGCGTTGGCTGCCAGCGCCAGTTCGTGCTCACGGGTGATGTTCTTCGTCCCGGTGTCCGCCTGGTCGTCGCCTGCGCCGTCCCCGGAGTCCCGCATCAGTCCCGTCAGGGCCGCCTCGGACGAGGCCAGCTCCGCGCGCAGCCGCGTCTGCTCGGACTCGAGCTCGGCGCGGGCCTCCTCGGCCTCTTCCGGCGTCCACGGATCCTCGCCGGGGCGCACCGCGAGCTCGCCCGGCTCCGCCGCGGCGAGGCGTGCCTTCGGAACGGCGGTCTTCGCCGCTGTGGCCGTACCCGGAGTCTTCTTCGCAACCACAGTCGTGGCTCCCGTCTGCTCCGCGGCCGAGGCCGCGCCCACCTTCTTGGCCGTGCTCTTACTGCCCGCACTCGTCCCGGTCACGCCTTCGGCGCCGACGATCTTCTCGCCCCCCGGCTTCCTGCCGGTCGCCTTCCTGGCGGTCGCCGTCCTCGCCGAGGCCGCCTTCTTACCGGCCGCCTTCCTGGCGGCCGGCTTCTCCGCGGCCGGCTTCTCCGCGGCCGGCTTCTTCGCCGCGCTCTTCTTCGCGGCGCCCTTCTTCGCAGCGGACGCGGTTTCGGCCGGTCCGTCCTTCCCGACCCGGCCGGCCGTCTCCTCGGCCTCATCCCCAGGTCTTCGGGCCGCCGCCTGCTCGGCCGCGTCCTCGCCGGCCGCCTTCTTCGTGACCCCGGCGGCAGCGGACCGCACCGTGCTCACGGCCCGGACGTCCTTGGCCGCACCGCCCGAGGCACTCGTGGACCTGCCGGACGCCGACTGCTGTACGGCGGTCTTCTTCGCCACCATGGCCGCGGCCCCTTCACATATTGTGATCTTGCACGCGAATCGTGCTGGGACGATAAATCGACTCCGAGCCCGCGGCAACGGGACGCACCGCCCGATTCGCCCGCCTCGCGCACGCCACGCGGAAAGCCTGCATCCGTTGTGCCCAGCTCCCCGCCGGGTAATCCGCCGATCCGGGCATCCCGCGATCCGAACGAGCGAACCCTCCCATACAGCCACCATTCGGGTCATCCGCGACCGGCCCCCGCCGCGCTCCCTGCGCCCCCGATAACCGGTCGGCCGCCGTCGTCGTGGAGCCGTACACTGGGCGCAGCGAAAAGCATGGATGGGGACGAGTAGCGGCGTACGCAGCCCAGAGCGACCCGGGGACGGTGGGAGCCCGGGGGCGAGCGCGACGCGAAGATCACCCCGGAGCCGCCGGAAGAAAGCCGCAGCCGTCAGGCGGGGGCCAGTAGAACCGGCATCGCGACCCCAATGAGGGGGCTCACCGGCGCACAGGGCGCACCGGAGGGCCAAGGAGGGTGGTACCGCGGGAGCGCGCCGCAGACGGCGTACACAGGCAAGACGGCTCTCGTCCCTCCGACGGAAGGCAGTATGTCCGCCGGAGGAAGCTCGTTGAACACGCAGCCGCAGTACCGTCAGGTGCCCGCCCAGGTCGACCTGCCCGCCCTCGAGCACGCGGTGCTCGACTTCTGGCGCGAGCAGAAGATCTTCGCCAAGAGCCTGGACCAGTCCGAGGGCCGCCCCGAGTGGGTGTTCTACGAGGGCCCGCCCACCGCCAACGGCATGCCGGGCGCCCACCACATCGAGGCGCGCGTCTTCAAGGACGTCTTCCCCCGCTTCCGCACGATGCGCGGCTACCACGTGGCCCGCAAGGCCGGCTGGGACTGCCATGGCCTCCCGGTGGAGCTGGCGGTCGAGAAGGAGCTCGGCTTCTCCGGCAAGCAGGACATCGAGGCTTACGGTGTCGCCGCCTTCAACGACAGGTGCCGCGAGTCCGTGCTCCGCCACACCGACGCCTTCTCCGAGCTGACGACCCGCATGGGCTACTGGGTCGACCTCGACGACGCCTACGTCACGATGGACCCCGAGTACATCGAGTCGGTCTGGTGGTCGCTGAAGGAGATCTTCAACAAGGGCCTGCTGGTCCAGGACCACCGCGTCGCCCCCTGGTGCCCCCGGTGCGGCACGGGCCTCTCCGACCACGAGCTGGCCCAGGGCTACGAGACGGTCGTCGACCCGTCCGTGTACGTCCGTTTCCCGCTCACCTCCGGTCCGCTCGCCGGCGAGGCCGCCCTTCTCGTCTGGACGACGACCCCCTGGACACTGGTCTCCAACACGGCCGTGGCCGCACACCCCGAGGTCTCCTACGTCGTCGCGACCGACGGCGAGGAGAAGCTCGTCGTCGCCGAGCCGCTGCTCGCCAAGGCGCTCGGCGAAGGCTGGGAGACCACCGGCCAGACCTTCACCGGCGCCGAGATGGAGCGCTGGACCTATCAACGTCCGTTCGACCTCGTGGAGTTCCCGGCGCCGGCGCACTACGTCGTCAACGCCGAGTACGTCACCACAGAGGACGGCACGGGTCTGGTCCACCAGTCCCCCGCCTTCGGTGAGGACGACCTCAAGGTCTGCCGCGCGTACGGCCTGCCGGTCGTGAACCCGGTCCGCCCCGACGGCACCTTCGAGGAGTCCGTCCCGATGGTCGGCGGCGTCTTCTTCAAGAAGGCGGACGAAAAGCTCACCGATGACCTCCAGCAGCGCGGTCTCCTCTACAAGCACATCCCGTACGAGCACAGCTATCCGCACTGCTGGCGCTGCCACACCGCGCTGCTCTACTACGCGCAGCCGTCCTGGTACATCCGCACCACGGCCGTCAAGGACCGCCTCCTCCAGGAGAACGAGAAGACCAACTGGTTCCCGGAGACGGTCAAGAACGGCCGCTTCGGCGACTGGCTGAACAACAACATCGACTGGGCGCTCTCCCGCAGCCGCTACTGGGGCACCCCGCTCCCGATCTGGCGCTGCACCGACGACCACCTCACGGTCGTCGGGTCCCGCGCGGAGCTCAGCGAGCTCACCGGTGCCGACCAGTCCGGGCTGGACCCGCACCGCCCGTACATCGACGCCGTCACCTTCGCGTGCCCGCAGGACGACTGCGGACAGACGGCCACGCGCGTGCCGGAGGTCATCGACGCCTGGTACGACTCGGGTTCGATGCCGTTCGCGCAGTGGGGCTACCCGTACAAGAACAAGGACCTCTTCGAGTCCCGCTACCCGGCGCAGTTCATCAGCGAGGCCATCGACCAGACGCGCGGCTGGTTCTACACGCTGATGGCCGTCGGCACGCTGGTCTTCGACAAGTCGTCGTACGAGAACGTCGTCTGCCTCGGCCACATCCTCGCCGAGGACGGCCGCAAGATGTCCAAGCACCTGGGCAACACCCTGGAACCGATCCCGCTGATGGACCGGCACGGCGCGGACGCGGTGCGCTGGTTCATGGCGGCCGGCGGTTCCCCGTGGGCGGCCCGCCGGGTGGGCCACGGAACCATCCAGGAGGTCGTCCGCAAGACCCTCCTGACGTACTGGAACACGGTCGCCTTCCAGGCGCTGTACGCGCGTACGTCGAACTGGGCGCCGAGCGGGGCCGACCCGGCCCCCGCGGACCGCCCGGTCCTGGACCGCTGGCTGCTCTCCGAACTCCACGCGCTCACCGACCAGGTGACGCAGGCTCTGGAGGCCTACGACACGCAGCGCGCGGGCAAGCTGCTCTCCGCGTTCGTCGACGATCTGTCCAACTGGTACGTACGCCGTTCCCGCCGCCGCTTCTGGCAGGGCGACAAGGCCGCGCTGCGCACCCTGCACGAGGTCGTCGAGACGGTCACGAAGCTGATGGCCCCGCTGACGCCGTTCATCACCGAGCGGGTCTGGCAGGACCTCATCGTGCCCGTCACCCCGGGCGCCCCGGAGTCCGTGCACCTGTCCTCCTGGCCCGAGGCCGACCTCTCCGCCATCGACCCCGAGCTGTCGAAGCAGATGGCCTTGGTCCGCCGCCTGGTGGAGCTGGGGCGCGCCACGCGCGCGGAGTCGGGCGTCAAGACGCGCCAGCCCCTCAAGCGCGCCCTGATCGCCGCAGGCGGCTTCGACACCCTCGACCGCGAGCTGCACGCGCAGATCACGGAGGAGCTCAACGTCGAGTCGCTGGCGTCCCTCTCGGAGGTCGGCGGCAGCCTGGTCGACACGACCGCCAAGGCCAACTTCCGCGCCCTGGGCAAGCGGTTCGGCAAGCGCGTCCAGGACGTGGCGAAGGCCGTCGCGAACGCCGACGCGGCCGCGCTCTCCCTCGCCCTGCGCGAGGGTACGGCGTCGGTGGAGATCGACGGCGAGACGGTCACCCTGGCGCCCGACGAGGTCATCATCACGGAGACCCCGCGCGAGGGCTGGTCGGTCGCCTCCGACTCCGGCGCGACGGTCGCCCTCGACCTGGAGATCACCGAGGAGCTGCGCCGTGCGGGCCTGGCCCGGGACGCGATCCGGCTGATCCAGGAGGCCCGCAAGAACAGCGGCCTCGACGTCGCCGACCGCATCGCGCTCCGCTGGACCGCGACCGACCCGGCCACCGTGGACGCCCTGTCAGGCCACGCCGGCCTCATCGCCGACGAGGTCCTCGCCACGGACTTCGCCCGGGGTGAGGCGGACGACACGTTCGGCGCCCCGTTCACGGACGACGGTCTGACGCTGACCTTCCGCCTGCGCAAGGCGTGACGCGAGGCACAGTGACGAGGGCCCGGTTCCCCGAAGGGGGTGCCGGGCCCTCCCTCATGTCCGGCCGGTCCCCACGGGTCCGGCGGGCGGGTCCACAGCGGGCTCACGCCGAGGAAAGGGCCTCGAAGACGCGCGTAGGAGGCGTCCGTCGCCCTGATCGCTGTCAACACGCGTAAAAAGGGCGGGACCCCGGATCGTGATCCGGGGTCCCGCCCTTTGAACGCTGCCGACGCCTAAGGCGTACTACTGGCCGTCAGTTGTCATCCTCGTCGATGAGGAAGCCACGCATCGGCGAGGGGGCCTGGCCCATCGGCGACGGGCCCTGCGGCCGCACCGGCGCCATCGGCTGGGTCATCGCCGGGGACATCTGCTGCTGACCGCCGTAGGACGGAGCGGCCTGACCGGGAGCCCCCATGCCGGGGTTGCCGTAGGACGGGGCACCGGCACCGGCCGGAGCCATCGAAGGCGCCGGGGACGGCGGCAGGGAGGCGGTGGCCGGCGTGCGCGGCGGGGCGAGGGAGTCGTCGGCCTGGGTCTCCAGCTGGCGCAGCTGGGACTCGAGGTACGACTTCAGCCGCGTCCGGTACTCGCGCTCGAAGCCACGCAGGTCCTCGACCTTGCGCTCCAGCGTGGCGCGGGCGGACTCCAGGGAGCCCATCGCGACGCGGTGCTTCTCCTGCGCGTCCCGCTCCAGGGCGTCGGCCTTGGCACGGGCGTCGCGCTCGAGACCCTCGGCGCGGCTGCGGGCCTCACCGACGATCTTGTTGGCCTCGGAACGGGCCTCGGCGATCGCCTGGTCGGCGGTCTGCTGGGCCAGCGAGAGGACACGGGCGGCGCTGTCGCCACCGGGGCCCTGACCGGGGCCGCCCATCGGACCGCCCATGGGGCCGCCCATCGGACCGCCCATCTGCTGCTGCATGGGGTTCTGGCCCATGGGGCCCTGGCCCATCGGTCCCTGGCCCATGGGGCCTTGACCCATCGGTCCCTGGCCCATGGGGCCCTGGCCCATCGGACCCTGGCCCATAGGACCCTGGCCCATCGGACCCTGACCCTGCGGACCACCCTGGCCGCCACCGGGACCGGCAGGCAGCTGCGGCGCACCGCTCGGCAGCTGGGGCGGGCCACCCATGGGGCCACCCATCTGCTGCTGCGGCGGGCCCGATATGCCGGCGGGCACCGGGCCACCCGGGCCTCGCATGCCCTGCTGCGGCATACCCTGCGGAGGCATCCCCTGCTGGGGCATGCCCTGCTGCTGCATACCGCCCTGCTGCATGCCGCCCTGCTGGGGCATGCCACCCTGCTGCTGGTCCTGTTCCGGCGGTTTGCGCATGTTCTGCTGGTTCTGGGCAGCAGCGCGCGTGGCGGCGGCCAGCTTGGCGCGCAGGTCTTCGTTCTCACGAAGCAGGCGGGTCAGTTCGGCTTCGACCTCATCGAGGAAGGCATCGACCTCGTCCTCGTCATAGCCTTCTCGGAGGCGGACGGTCGTGAACTGCTTGTTCCGCACGTCCTCGGGGGTCAACGGCATCTCTTCACCTCAACGTAGTCGTCGGCATCGGCAAGACGGTAGTTCACATCGCTCACAGCCGGCTCACGATCGAGATCAGGATGTAGACGATGATCATCAGTACGAAGAAGGACAGGTCGAGCGCCACGCCCCCGAGACGCAACGGCGGGATGACCCGCCGCAGAAGCTTGAGCGGTGGATCGGTGACAGTGTAGGTGGCCTCCAGAACGACCACCATCGCCTTGCCGGGCTGCCATGAGCGGGCGAACTGGAACACGTAGTCCATGACCAACCGGAAGATGAGCACGATGAGGAAGACCATCAGCGCGATGTAGACGACATCCAGGACCACGCTCATGTTCGGTGCTTCCCTCTCCCCTGTTCCGTGCCGCTCTGTACTGCTCTGTACTGCTTTTCCGGTCTTGCGTCTCAGCTCTGGTTGAAGAACCCGCCCTCTGCGATGCGGGCCTTGTCCTCCGCCGTGACATCGACGTTAGCAGGCGACAACAGGAACACCTTCTGCGTCACCCGCTCGATGCTGCCGTGAAGACCAAACACCAAACCGGCCGCAAAGTCGACAAGTCGCTTCGCGTCCGTGTCGTCCATCTCCGTCAGATTCATGATCACCGGGGTGCCCTCACGGAAGTGTTCCCCGATGGTACGGGCCTCGTTGTAGGTCCGGGGGTGAAGCGTGGTGATCCGGTACGGCTCTCGTTCCGACACGACCTTGGGCATGATCACCGGTGCGTTCTTCTCCAGGGACTGACGTTCTTGTGTGATGGATGCCACGGGCGCGATGCGCGCCGGACGCCCGGATTCCGCGCCTGGCGAAGCGGATCGCGCCACCGGCTCGCGCTGGGCGGGAGGCTGCACGATTCGCACCTCTTCGTCCCTTTGGGACTGATGTGCTCCGTGCGACTGGTGGGACGGCTCGTGCCGCCGGTGATCCCGCTCGGGTTCCGGGTCGAGCTCGGGTTCGAAGTCGTCGTCGGGGTCGAATCCCCGGCCGTCGTACCCATCGTCCTCCACGAGGCCGAGGTAGACCGCCATCTTGCGCATCGCGCCGGCCATTCTCTGAGTCCTCCGCTCTGTGGTGGATCGACTTTCGACTGCCAAGTCCCGCGATCCACGTGGCCCTTGTGTCCGCCTTTCGGCGGTAATGACCATATTTTCTGCTGTGGTCCGACTTCCTGGCGACGTTACCCGAGCCTGGGGCGGACTCCGAGTACCGCGGTGCCGACGCGTACATGTGTCGCTCCGGCCGCCACGGCCTCCTCGAGGTCCGCACTCATCCCTGCCGACACCATGTTCGCAGCAGGATGGCTTCGGCGCAGGTCAGTCGACAAATCCATCAACCGCCCGAAGGCCTCCCGTTGGCGCCCGGCGTACTCACCGGTCAGGGGTGCGACGGTCATCAGTCCGTCAAGCCGCAGCCCCGGTGAGCCGGCGACCAGAGTGGCCAACTCCCCGACACCGCCCGGGGCGACACCGCCCCGCTCACCCCGCTCGCTCGCCCCTGCGTCCAGGGCGACCTGGAGGAGGCAGCCCACCTCGCGCCCGGCCCGCACGGCCTCCTTCGACAGGGCCGTCACCAGCCTGGCCCGGTCGACGGACTGCACCACATCCGCGTAACCGACCACGGAGCGCACCTTGTTGGTCTGCAACTGGCCCACGAAGTGCCAGCGCAGGGGCAGCGCGGCACACTCGGCGGCCTTCGGCGCCGCGTCCTGGTCCTTGTTCTCGGCGACATGGCGCACGCCGAGGTCGGACAGGATCCGCACATCGCTCGCCGGGTAGGTCTTGGTGACCACGATCAGGGTCACCTCGTCCCGCGCGCGGCCGGCTGCGGCGCAGGCGGCCGCGATGCGCTCCTCCACTTTCGCCAGGTTTGCGGCGAGTTCGTCCTTACGGTCCGTCATGCCCCATCAGTCCAACCAGACATATCCCGCGAGTCGCCCCGTGGAGCGATCGCGGCGATACGAGAAGTGATCCTTCGACTCCCGTGTGCACACGGGCGACCGCTCCCGGTCGTGCACTCCGAGCCGGTCGAGCTGGGCGTGCACTCCGGCGGTCACGTCGACCGCGGGAGTCCCCCAGCTCGTCTCGGCGTGCGCGGCCGGCTCGACTGCGGCCACCTCGGCGCGCATCGCCTCCGGCACCTCGTAGCACCGCCCGCACACGGCGGGGCCGGTGCGGGCGACGATCCGGGAGGGGTCCGCGCCGAGCGACCGCATCGCGTCGACCGCGGCAGGCACGATGCCCTTGACCATGCCGGGCCGCCCGGCGTGCGCGGCCGCGACCACCCCGGCGACGGGGTCGGCGAGCAGCACCGGCACGCAGTCCGCCGTCAGCACGGCGAGGGCGAGTCCACGGGCAGCGGTCACCAGGGCGTCGACCGGCGGGGTCAGCGGGGTGGTCCACGGTCCTTCGACCTCGGCGACATCATTGCCGTGCACCTGGTTCATCCAGACCACCCGGCCGGGATCGGCTCCCAGCGACTTGGCGGCCAGCTCCCGGTTGGTGCGCACGGCCTCGGGGTCGTCGCCGACCGCTCCGCCGAGGTTGAGCTCCTCATACGGAGCGGCGCTCACCCCGCCCCACCGGTCGGTGAAGGCGAAGTGCGCGCCGCTCACGCTCTCGCGCTGTCCTATCACTTCAGGAAGTCCGGCACGTCCAGCTCCTCGGCGGCGCTGTCCGAGTAGGACCGCGACGGCGGCACCGGCGGGGAGGACGGGAGGTCCGCCACCGGCTCGGGGGCCGGCGCCGGCTCCTCCTTCGGGGTCACGCTGCCGAGCGAGCCGAAGGACGGACGGCTCTCGGACTGCCGTACCGGGGTGGGCTCGTCGCGGCGGGCCGTGGACGAAGACGACCCCATGACGGTCTCCCGGCGGGCCGGGGGCTGCCCCCCGTCGAAGCCCGCCGCGATGACGGTGACCCGGACTTCGTCGCCCAGGGCGTCGTCGATGACCGCGCCGAAGATGATGTTGGCCTCGGGGTGCGCGGCCTCGCTGACCAGCTGGGCGGCCTCGTTGATCTCGAACAGGCCGAGGTCGGAGCCGCCGGAGATGGAGAGCAGGACGCCCCGGGCACCGTCGATGGAGGCCTCGAGGAGCGGCGAGGAGATCGCCATCTCGGCGGCGGCCACCGCGCGGTCGTCGCCCCGGGCCGAACCGATGCCCATGAGGGCCGAACCGGCCTCGGACATGACCGACTTGACGTCGGCGAAGTCCAGGTTGATCAGACCGGGGGTGGTGATGAGGTCGGTGATGCCCTGGACACCGGAGAGCAGGACCTGGTCGGCCGACTTGAAGGCGTCGAGGACCGAGACCTGGCGGTCCGAGATGGACAGCAGCCGGTCGTTGGGGATGACGATGAGGGTGTCGACCTCTTCGCGGAGTTCGGCGATGCCGTCCTCCGCCTGGTTGGCGCGGCGCCGGCCCTCGAAGGTGAAGGGGCGGGTGACCACGCCGATGGTGAGGGCGCCGAGGTTGCGCGCGATGTTGGCCACGACGGGCGCGCCGCCGGTGCCGGTGCCGCCGCCCTCTCCGGCCGTCACGAAGACCATGTCGGCCCCCTTGAGGACCTCCTCGATCTCCTCGCGGTGGTCCTCGGCGGCCTTGCGGCCCACGGCCGGGTTGGCGCCGGCGCCGAGTCCGCGCGTGAGTTCACGGCCGACGTCGAGCTTGACGTCGGCGTCGCTCATCAACAGCGCCTGCGCGTCGGTGTTGATGGCGATGAACTCGACGCCCTTGAGACCGACCTCGATCATCCGGTTGATGGCATTGACACCACCGCCGCCGACACCGATGACTTTGATGACTGCGAGGTAGTTCTGCGGTGCTGCCACGTCGAAGGCCTCTCGCCTCGAGTTACGTGTCGTCGCCTCACAGGTGATGCGATCCGACGACTGATGCCGAATGGGGCGGTCCGTTTCGCCGACCCGAACCCTAACCCTGAAGTTTAGGGTTACCAGTGTGTCCGTTCCTTGGAGTCTTCTGAACAGGACACTAAGTCGACAAGTGGCGCCCGTTCAACGAACACGCCGAACCTCCCGTTTTTCTTTTCACCCTATGTGATCAGCCATGTCGCTGCCCAACCAGGGTGCTGGCCTGCGCGGATGCGCGTCAACTCCCCGCTGACGCCGGGGCGGTGGGAGCACTGACATCGAAGTGTCGGGCAGCCGGGGCGGCTTTCATGAGAGCGGTGAGTGTACGGCCCTTCGCGGCGCCGTTCTCGGCACTTCCCCAAGCCACCGTGCGTCCGCCGGTCAGCTCCAGCGAGATGTCGTCGTAGGAACGGACCTTGACGACCCGGGTGGCCCGGGTGACGGCGGCCGGGAGGGAGCCCGCGGCCTCCACGGCCTCGCGCACCAGCCGTGCCTCGCCGAAGCGGCGCAGGCTCGCCGCGGCCGAACGCGACGAGGACACGGCCATATCGAGCAGCGGTACCCCCTTCGGAGCCTCGGAAACCGTAGCGAAACGGACGCCTTCGTCGTCCACTTCCACGAAGGCCGACCCTTTCCGCACCAGCAGGACCGGCGTCCGTTCCGTCACCTTCAGGCCGATCCCATGGGGCCAGGAACGGACCACGTCGACCGAGTCGATCCGGGGCAGTTCGGCGCGCAACCGGGCCTCGATCGCGTCCGTGTCGACGGAGACCAGGGGCGATCCGACCGGCACGGCGGCCGCCTCGCGCACCTGCCGCACGGTCAGCACGTCCGTGCCGGTCACGGAGACCCGCTGCACCCGCAGCCACTGCGAGCCGTACAGCACCCAGCCCGCGCCCGCGCCGAGGAGCACGACGGCCAGCGCGAGAATGATGATCATACGAAGCCGGCGCGGCCCCAACCGCCGGAGAAGGGGCGGGCCGGACGACTCCTGCTGGCGTGCACCGCGCTCGGCGGTGGCGGATCCGGCCACGCTCCCCTGTCCTTTCGTCCCTCGTGCCTAACGGCGCGCACGGGAGGCGGCGATCGCCTCGTACACCAAGCCGACGAGCAGGTCGTCGGCGTCGCGGCGGCCGAACTCGCTGGCCGCGCGGGACATCTCGTACAGCCGGTGCGGGTCGGCGAGGACGGGCAGAACGGTCTCCCTGACCCAGTCGGGGGTCAGTTCCGCGTCGTCCACCAGCAGTCCGCCGCCCGCCTTGACCACCGGCTGGGCGTTGAGCCGCTGTTCGCCGTTGCCGATGGGCAGCGGGACATAGGCGGCCGGGAGTCCCACGGCCGAGAGTTCGGCGACGGTCATCGCGCCCGCGCGGCAGAGCATCATGTCGGCGGCGGCGTACGCGAGGTCCATCCGCTCCACGTACGGTACCGGGATGTAGGGGGGCATTCCCGGCATCTGCTGCACGTGCGGCAGTTCGTTCTTCGGGCCGACCGCGTGCAGGATCTGAATACCGGCCTGCTGCAACCAGGGCGCGACCTGCTGGACGACCTCGTTGAGGCGCCGGGCGCCCTGCGAACCGCCGGAGACCAGCAGGGTCGGCAGGTTGGGGTCGAGGCCGAACATGTGCCGTGCCTCGGGGCGGGCGGCGGCGCGGTCCAGGGTGGCGATGGAGCGGCGCAGCGGGATGCCGATGTAGCGGGCGTCCCGGAGCTTGCTGTCGGGCGTGGAAACGGCGACCCGGGCCGCGTACCGCGAGCCGATCTTGTTGGCCAGACCGGGGCGGGCGTTCGCCTCGTGGACGACGATCGGGACGCCGAGGCGCTTGGCCGCCAGGTAGCCGGGCAGGGCCACGTAACCGCCGAAGCCGACGACGGCGTCCGCCTTCGTGCGCTCGAGGATCTGCTCGGCGGCCTTGATCGTGCCGCGCAGCCGGCCCGGGACGGTGATCAGCTCAGGAGTGGGCTTGCGCGGCAGCGGTACGGCGGGGATCAGCGCGAGGTCGTAGCCCCGCTGCGGAACGAGCGTGGTCTCCAGGCCGCGCTCCGTGCCCAGGGCCGTGATCCCCACAGTGGGGTCCTGCCTGCGCAGGGCGTCCGCGAGGGCAAGCGCGGGCTCGATGTGGCCGGCGGTCCCCCCACCAGCGAGTACGACATGCACCGAAATTCACCGCTCTCCGGACGAGCGCGCCGCCGAGGCACGCCGTCGCATCGTGTTCCATCTCCGGGGACCCCGGTCGAACGCAGGGCCCCCGGTCCCCCGCTTTCTACCAAAGCGGGGGTGTCGCATCGCAAGCGCCGCTCGCGCAGCGGGCTCGTCGCGTGCGAAGGCGATCAGCAGCCCGATGGCGAACATGGTCGGCAGCAGGGCGGAACCCCCGTAGGAGAACAGCGGGAGAGGGACGCCGGCGATCGGCAGCAGGCCGAGCACCGCACCGATGTTGATCACCGCCTGAGCGGTGATCCAGGTGGTCACGCCTCCCGCGGCATACCTGACGAAGGGGTCCTCCGTGCGTCCGGCCACGCGGATACCCGCATAGCCTAGAGCCGCGAACAGGGCGAGTACCGACAGCGTCCCCGCCAGACCCAGTTCCTCGCCGGTGACGGCGAAGATGAAGTCGGTGTGCGCTTCGGGAAGTTGACCCCATTTCTCCACACTCGCGCCGAGCCCCGAGCCGAAGATCCCGCCGGACGCCAGAGCGTAGATCCCGTGCACGGCCTGCCAGCAGGCGTCGCCCGGTCCCGGATCGGTCGCTCCGATGCACTGGAGCCGGGCCATGCGGTTGGGGCTGGTCTTGATGAGGATCACACCGAGGGTGGCGGTGATCGACAGCACTCCGACGAAGAGCCGGGTGGGCGCCCCCGCCAGCCACAGCAACCCGAACAGGATCGCCGTGAGGATGATCGCCGTGCCCATGTCGCCGCCGAGCATGATCAGCCCGAGCAGCATGAACGCGACCGGCACCAGCGGCACCAGCATGTGCTTCCACTGCGCGAGCAGGTTCTTCTCCTGTTTGCGGGCGAGCAGATCGGCGCTCCACAGCACCAGCGCGAGCTTGCCGAACTCGCTGGGCTGGATCTGGAAGGAGCCGCCCAGCGAGATCCAGTTCTGGTTGCCGTTGACCGACATCCCTATGCCCGGCACCTGCACCAGCGCCATCGTGAAGACGGCGCCCGCGAGGATCGGATAGGCGAGCCCCCGGTGCAGTTTGACCGGCATCCGGGAGGCGACCAGCAGCAGCGCGGCCCCGATGGAGGCGGCCAGGAACTGTTTGCGGAAGAAGAACGATCCCGGCAACGACATCTGGAGCGCGGTGATCTGGGAGGCGGAGTAGACCATCACGAGGCCCAGCACGGTGATCAGCAGGCTGCCGCCGAAGATCAGGTAGTAGGCGGTCAGCGGCCGGTCCCAGGCCTTGTGCACCCGCGTGTAGAGCCGTCGTACGGGGTTGTCGCGGCGCTGGCGTGAGGCGTCGGCGGGTCTGCGGACGGTCCGCTGGACGGGCGGACGCCCGGTACGGCTACCAGGCATCTGCTGCTCCACAGGGCGCGGTGCCGGCGTTGTGCTCGGCTGCCGCGCCGTACGTCGGCCGTGACGGTCCCACGCGTCCCTCCCAAGGTCGCCCGGCAGGCGGCCGGGTCAGGCTCCGAGTTCGCTAACCGCCTGAGCGAACACGTCACCGCGCTGGTTGTAGTTGACGAACATGTCCATGGAGGCGCAGGCAGGGGCGAGGAGCACCGTGTCGCCTTCGACGGCGAGGCGCCGGGCCTCCTGGACAGCCGCGAGCATCGCCCCAGTGTCCGTCCGGTCGAGGTCGACGACGGGTACTTCCGGGGCGTGTCGCGCCAGGGCTTCACGGATCAGGGCGCGATCGGCGCCGATGAGCACGACGCCACGAAGCCGCTCCGCCGACTTGGCGACCAGCTCGTCGAAGGTGGCGCCCTTGGCCAGTCCGCCGGCGATCCAGACGATCGACTCGTAGGCCGCCAACGAGGCTTGTGCGGCGTGCGTGTTGGTCGCCTTGGAGTCGTCGACGTACGCCACGCCGTCCACGTCCGCCACGTGGGCGATGCGATGGGCGTCCGGGGTGAAGGCCCGCAGGCCGTCGCGTACGGCCTTGGCGGGGACGCCGAAGGCGCGCGCGAGACCCGCCGCCGCAAGGGCGTTGGCGATGTTGTGCGGGGCCGGCGGGTCGACGTCGGAGACCTCGGCCAGCTCCTGCGCGTTCGTCTGCCGGTTCTCGACGAAGGCGCGGTCCACCAGGATGCCGTCCACGACGCCGAGTTGGGACGGCGCCGGAGCTCCGAGGGTGAAGCCGACGGCCCGGCAGCCCTCCTCGACATCGGCCTCGCGCACCAGGTCCTCGGTGGCCTTGTCGGCCACGTTGTAGACGCAGGCGATCCGATTGCCCTCGTAGACGCGCCCCTTGTCCTTCGCGTACGCCTCCATGGAGCCGTGCCAGTCGAGGTGGTCGGGGGCGAGGTTCAGGACGGCGGCCGAGTGGGCGCGCAGGGAGGGCGCCCAGTGCAGCTGGTAGCTGGAGAGTTCCACGGCGAGGACGTCGTAGTGCTCCTCGCCGAGGACGGCGTCCAGCAGGGAGACGCCGATGTTGCCGACGGCCGCCGTACGCAGGCCGGCCGCCTTCAGGATCGACGCCAGCATCTGTGTGGTGGTCGTCTTGCCGTTGGTGCCGGTCACGCACAGCCAGGGCGCGGCTCGTCTGCCGTCCAGTTCCCTGAGCCGCCAGGCGAGTTCGACGTCGCCCCAGATCGGCACCCCGGCCTCGTGGGCCGCTGTGAACAGCGGCTTGTCGGGCTTCCAGCCGGGTGCGGTGACGATGAGTTCGGTGCCCTCGGGCAGGGTCGCCCCGTCACCGAGGCGCACGGTGACGCCCAGCGCCTCCAGCTCGGCGGCCTGCTCACGCGCGCGTGCGTCGTCGCCGTCGTTGACGACGGTGACCTTCGCGCCGAGCCCGTGCAGGACCCTGGCCGCCGGGATCCCGGAGACGCCGAGCCCGGCGACGGTGACGTTCTTCCCCTGCCAGTCGGTCACTTGTCCGCTGCCCATCCCGCGTAGAAGAGGCCAAGTCCGACGATCACGCAGATGCCCTGGATGATCCAGAAGCGGACCACCACAAGGACTTCGGACCAGCCCTTGAGTTCGAAGTGGTGCTGGAGCGGCGCCATGCGGAAGACGCGCTTGCCGGTGAGCTTGAAGGAGCCGACCTGGATGACCACGGACATCGTGATCAGCACGAACAGGCCGCCCAGGAGGGCGATCAGCAGCTCGGTGCGGGAGCAGATCGCGAGACCCGCGAGCACACCGCCGAGCGCCAGCGAGCCGGTGTCGCCCATGAAGATCTTGGCCGGCGAGGTGTTCCACCACAGGAAGCCCAGGCAGGCGCCCATCAGCGCGGAGGCGATGACCGCGAGGTCCAGTGGATCGCGCACCTCGTAACAGGCGCTGGGGTTGGTCAGGGTCTCGCCGTTGGCGCAGGACTCCTGGAACTGCCAGACGCCGATGAACGTGTAGGCGCCGAAGACGAGGACGGAGGCGCCGGTGGCGAGGCCGTCCAGACCGTCCGTCAGGTTCACGCCGTTGGACATCGCGAGGATCATGAACAGCGCCCAGACGACGAACAGCACGGGGCCGATCGTCCAGCCGAAGTCCGTGATGAACGACAGCTTCGTCGAGGCCGGGGTGTTGCCGCGCGAGTCGGAGAACTGGAGTGAGAGCACCGCGAAAGAGATACCGACGATCAGCTGGCCGGCCATCTTCGCCTTGGCCCGCAGACCCAGCGAACGCCGCTTGACGATCTTGATGTAGTCGTCGAGGAAGCCGACCAGGCCCATGCCGCACATCAGGCCCAGCACCAGCAGACCGGTGTAGGTCGGCGGCTTGCCGGTGATCACCTTGGACAGGAAGTACGCGGCGATCGTCGCGAAGATGAAGGCGATGCCGCCCATGGTCGGCGTACCGCGCTTGCTGGCGTGCTCGCGCGGGCCGTCGTCGCGGATGTACTGGCCGTAGCCCTTGCGCGCCAGCAGCTTGATCAGCAGCGGCGTGCCGACCAGCGTCAGGAAGAGGCCGATCACACCCGCGAACAGGATCTGATTCATCATCGGGCGACGCCCTCACCCTCGGCGCCGGTCGCGAGCAGCGCCTGCGCGACGCTCTCCAGGCCGACCGAACGGGACGCCTTCACGAGCACGACGTCCCCCGGGCGCAACTCGCTGCGCAACAGGTCGACCGCCGCCTGTGCGTCGGACACGTGCACCGACTCCTCACCCCACGAACCCTCGTTATATGCGCCCAGTTGCAGCCAGGCGGCTTCCCTGCCCCCGACCGCGACGAGCTTGCCGACATTGAGCCGGACGGCGAGCCGTCCGACCGCGTCGTGCTCGGCGAGCGCCTCGTCCCCGAGCTCGGCCATCTTGCCGAGCACCGCCCAGGTCCGGCCCCCCCTTGCCTGTGAGGCTTTGCCCATTGCAGCGAGCGCGCGCAGAGCGGCTCGCATGGACTCGGGGTTCGCGTTGTAGGCGTCGTTGACGATCGTCACGCCGTCCGGGCGCTCGGTGACCTCCATCCGCCAGCGGGAGAGGGAGCCCGCCTCGGAGAGCGCGGTGGCGATCTCTTCCGCGGACATGCCCAGCTCATGGGCGACGGCGGCCGCTGCGAGCGCGTTCGACACGTGATGCTCACCGTACAGGCGCATGGTCACATCGCTGCACCCGGAGGGTGTGTGAAGGCTGAAGGCGGGCTGTCCGCTGTCCGTGAGTCGCACGTTCTCGGCCCGAACGTCCGCTTCGCCGGACTCTCCGAAAAAGACCACCTTCGCCTTCGTACGGGAGGCCATGGCCCGTACCAACGGGTCGTCGGCGTTGAGGATCGCGACGCCGCCCCCAGCGGCCGGCGGCAGGCTCTCGACGAGCTCGCCCTTTGCCTGTGCGATCTGTTCGCGGCCGCCGAACTCGCCGATGTGGGCGGTGCCGACGTTGAGGACGAGGCCGATCCTCGGGGGCGTCAGATCGGCGAGGTAACGGATGTGGCCGATGCCGCGGGCGCCCATCTCGAGGACGAGGAACCTCGTCTCCTCGGTCGCGGACAGGGCGGTCAGCGGCAGCCCGATCTCGTTGTTGAGCGAGCCCGGTGTGAAGACGGTGGGCGCCTTGCGCATGAGGACCTGCGCGATGAGGTCCTTGGTACTGGTCTTGCCGGCCGAGCCGGTGAGCGCGACGAGGGTCGTGCCGAGCTTGTGCACGACGTGCCGGGCGAGGGCGCCCAGCGCCGTCTGGACGTCGTCCACGACGATCGCGGGAACGCCGACGGGGCGCGAGGCCAGTACGGCCGCCGCCCCCGCCTCGACGACCGCGGCCGCGTAGTCGTGGCCGTCCACGCGTTCGCCGACGAAGGCGACGAAGAGGCTGCCGGGCACCACGTCACGGGAGTCCCGGACGACCGGTCCGGTGACTTCCGCGGACGGATCCGGTATGTCGTACGTCTGCCCGCCGACGACTGCTGCGATCTCGGCGAGGGAGAGGGCGATCACAAGTTCATCCCTGGGTCTGCTGGATAGCTTCGCGAAGCACCTGGCGGTCGTCGAACGGACGGACCACCCCGGCGATGTCCTGGCCCTGCTCGTGGCCCTTGCCCGCGACCAGCACGGTGTCCCCGGCATGCGCGCGGGCGACGACCGCGGCGATCGCCGCGGCCCGGTCCTCGAACAGCAGGACCTCACCCCGCTCGTGCGCGGGCACGGACGCCGCGCCCTCGAGCATGGCCGCGAGGATGGCGAGGGGGTCCTCGGAGCGAGGGTTGTCGGAGGTCAGTACGGCGATGTCGGCGAGCCGGGCGGCCGCGGCGCCCATCGGGGCCCGCTTGGTGCGGTCCCGGTCCCCGCCGCAGCCGAGGACGACGTGCAGCCGGCCCTTGGTGACCTTGCGCAGCGCCCTGAGGACCGACTCGACGGCGTCCGTCTTGTGCGCGTAGTCGACGACCGCGAGGTAGGACTGTCCGGCGTCCACGCGTTCCAGCCGGCCCGGCACCCCCGGCACCGCGGCGACGCCGTCGGCGGCGGTCCGCGGGTCGAGGCCCGCGGCGGCCAGGGAGACGATCGCGGCGAGGGTGTTCGCCACGTTGAAGGAGCCGGGCAGCGGCGACCTGGCGGCGACCCGGACCCCGTCCGGACCCAGCACGGTGAACGTGGAGTCCATCGGGCCGACCTCGACGTCGACCGCGCGCCAGTCCGCGTCCGGGTGGCCCTCGGCGGAGAAGGTGACGACCGGGACCTCCGCCTCCTGGATCAGCCGGCGGCCGTACTCGTCGTCGAAGTTGACCACGCCGAGTTTGCTGCGTTTCCGGGTGAACAGCTGCGCCTTGGCCTGGAAGTAGTCCTCCATGCCGGAGTGGAACTCCATGTGCTCCGGGCTGAGGTTGTTGAAGACGGCGATGTCGAAGACGCAGCCGTCGACCCGGCCCAGGACCAGCGCGTGGCTGGAGACCTCCATGGCGACCGCCTCGACACCGCGCTCGCGCATGACGGCGAACAGCGCCTGGAGGTCGGTGGCCTCGGGGGTGGTGCGCTCGGACTTGATGCGCTCGTCGCCGATGCGCGTCTCGACGGTGCCGATCAGCCCGGTGGACCTCACCGGCTTGAGGCCCCCCTCGACGAGGTAGGCGGTGGTGGTCTTGCCGGAGGTCCCCGTGATCCCGATCTGGAGCAGGCCGCGGCCGGGGCGCCCGTAGATCGTGGCGGCCAGTTCGCCCATCCGCCCGCGCGGATCGTCGGCCACGAGGACCGGCAGACCGGTCCCGGCGGCGCGTTCCGCGCCGGCGGGGTCGGTCAGGACGGCGACGGCGCCCAGTCCCGCGGCCTGCGTGACGAAGTCGGCGCCGTGCAGGCGGGCGCCCGGAAGCGCGGCGTACAGGTCGCCGGGGCGGACCGCGCGTGAGTCATGGGTGATGCCCGTGACCTCGACGGCGGCGCTCTCCGGCGGCTCGGCACCCAGCTGGCCGGCGAGCTCCGCGAGGGGTGTGGCGGAGACCCGGACCGGTCGCGGCGGCCCCGGATATGTCACGGAAGCGCCCTTCTGGGTGATTTGGGACTGATCAGCGTGTGGCACGGCGGTGAGCGTACCGGGCGCACCCGCCTGCGGGCGAAGCGAGGGCGGGGACGCGGGGGACGTCGCGGGCGGTGCGGGGTTCCCGGGGTCGGGAGTGATCATGGTCACGGGCTGGTTCCTGGCTTGTTCGGCGCTGAACAGTGACGGGTCGGGGTCGGGTGCGGGCGGGTGCGGGACGGTCAGGGGGTGAAGGTGACCGGGAGGTTCGCGGCCTTGGCGCCGGTCGGCGGGACCTGGAGGGTCTTCAGGGCGAACTCCATGACCTGCTTGAAGACGGGACCGCAGATCTGGCCCCCGAAGTAGCTGCCCTGGGTGGCGTTCTGGATGGCGCAGTACACGGTGACCCGCGGGTTGTCGGCGGGCGCGAACCCGGCGAACGACGAGGTGTAGCCCTTGTAGGTGCCGGTGGCCGGATCCACACGGTTGGCGGTACCGGTCTTGCCCGCGACGCGGTAGCCCGGGATACGCGCCTTGGCGCCCGTGCCCTCCTGGTCGTCCACGACCGACTCCAGCATCTGGGCGAGGGCCTTCGCCGTCTTCTGGCTGACGACCCGGGTCTTCGCGGGAGCCTCGGCCGGCGTGAAGCGTCCGTCGGGACCCTTGGTGCCGCGCACCAGGGTCGGTTCGACGCGCACCCCGCCGTTGGCGATCGTCGAGTACACGGAGGCCGCCTGGAGCGCGTTGAGCGACATGCCCTGGCCGAAGGGGATCGTGTACTGCTGCGAGGTCGACCACTTGCCGGGCGGGGCCAGGATGCCCCGCGTCTCACCGGGGAAGTCCAGTCCGGTGAGGCTGCCGATGCCGAACTTGCGCAGGTAGGAGTAGAGCACCTGGTTGGCCTGCGCCTGCGTCCTGCCGAGCTGGCCGGTGGCCAGGATGGTGCCGATGTTGCTGGACTTGGCGAGCACGCCGTTGAGCGTGAGGTACCAGGTGGGGTGGTCGATGTCGTCCTGGAAGAGCCGGTCGCCGCGGTGCAGCCGGTTGGGCACGGTGACATGGGTGAGCGGGGTGGCGGCGTTCTCCTCCAGCACGGCGGCCATCGACATGACCTTGGCGGTGGAGCCGGGCTCGTAGGCATCCTGGACGGACGGGTTGCCCAGGTCCGCGGAGTCGGCCCGCGAGAGGTCGCCCGGGTCGAAGCCGGGCGAGTTGGCCATGGCCAGGATCTCGCCGGTGCGGTTGTCCTGGACGATGACGTAACCGCGGTCCGCGCGGGACGCCTTCACCTGCTCGGTGATGGCGTTCTGCGCGGCCCACTGGATGTCCCGGTCGATCGTCAGCTCGACGTCGGCGCCGGGCACCGCGGGGGTCTCCGTGGAGCCCGCGGTGGGCACCTGGCGGCCACCGGACTGCGCGTAGCGGATCTTGCCGTCCTTGCCCGTCAGAGTCGAGTTCAGCTGCTGCTCGACACCTCCGCCGCCCTTGCCGTCGGCGTTGACCCAGCCCAGTATCCCGGCGGCGAGTTCGCCGTTGGGGTACACGCGCTTGCTGCTGGGGACGGAGAAGACGCCCGCGAGGGCGTTGACCGTGGAGGGGTCCGTCTCCGCCTTGGCGGACAGGGCGGACCTCAGGTCCCTGATCTGCTTCCAGACCTGCGGGGTCTGCCGGCCGGCGAGTTTGACGTAGCGCAGGTTCGCGTCCTCGGGGCGCAGCTTCCTGACGAGCGCGGACTGGTCCTGGCCGAGGATCGGCGCGAGAAGGGCGGCCGCCTGCTCGGGACCGTCGTCGACCTTCAGCTGCCGGCGCGTGAACATCGTGGGGTCGGCGGTGATGTCGTAGGCGTCGACGCTGGTCGCGAAGGCCACTCCGGTGCGGTCGGTGATCTCGCCGCGCTCGGCGGCCAGCACCTGGCCGACGTACCGGTTCTGCTCGGCCTTGGCGGCGTAGGTACTCGCGTCGACGGCCTGCACCTGGAGGAGGCGGACGACGAAGGCGATCAGCACCAGGGCGAGCGCGAGGCCGACCATCCGCAGCCGGGGGCGGGGGCTGCCCAGCCTGATGGCGCGGGCGGCCCCGGGGCGTGCGGCGGGTGCGGTCGGGCGGCGGGCGGGACGGGCGCCGGGTCCCGGGCGCCGCTGGGCGGACGCGGGGCGGGAGGGCCGGGCGGGGCCGGGTACGCGCCGGCGCGGCGGTTCCCTGTCGGACACTTCCGTCACCTGCCGGGGGTCTCGGGGATGGCTTCGGTCGGGGCGGCGCTCGGAGCGGGGGGCTCGCTCGGTCCTGTGGGGGTGCCCGGCGTGGGCCCCGCGGCCGAGGGCGGCGCCCCGAGCGTCCGGGGGAGCGAGACGGCCTCGGGCGGCCGGACGGCGACGGGGACGTCCTGCGACTGCTCGGCGGCGGCCGAGGGGACGCCCTTCACGGTGCCGTCGGGGTTCAGGAAGGCCGGGTCCCCACCAGGGACCATGCCGAGTTCGCGCGCGCGGCGCTGGAGGGCGTCGGGGGCGGAGTATGAGTCGATGTCCCGCTGGAGCGCCTGCTGCTCGTCGGTGAGGCTCTTGGTGTCCTTCCGGAGGTCGTCCATCCTGAACGAGCCCTCGCTGAGCGCGGAGTTCAGCACGAGCAGTCCGATGAGCCCGCCGCCCAGGAGGAGGACGACCAGGAGGACGAACGGGGTGCGGGCCGCCTGCCGGGGGCCGGCCGGGAAAAGCCGCGCGAGCCGGGCGGCCCTCCCCTTCAGTTCGGGTTTCCTGCTCACTCGCCCTCCCCCGGGCCGGAAGCTCCGGACCCTCGGCTCACGCCCGTCATTCGATGGACTCCCTGATCCGCTCGGCCCCGCGCAGGCGCGCCGGAGCGGCACGCCGGTTCTCGGCGACCTCTTCCTCCGTGGGAAGTTCGGCACCACGGGTGAGCAGCTTGAGCCGGGGCTGATAGCGCTCGGGGACGACCGGCAGCCCGGGCGGCGCCGTGTTGGCGGCGCCGGCCGCGAACACCTGCTTGACCAGCCGGTCTTCGAGCGAGTGGTACGAAAGGACGGCGATCCGCCCGCCCACGTCGATCGCCTGCACCGCGGCCGGGATCGCCCGTTCCAGGACGGAGAGTTCGCCGTTGACCTCGATGCGCAGCGCCTGGAAGGTGCGCTTCGCCGGGTTGCCCCCGGTGCGCTTGGCGGCCTGGGGAAGCGCACCCCGGATCAGCTCCACGAGCCGCGCGCTGTTGGTGAACGGATCCTTGGCGCGCTCGCGCACGACCGCGGAGACGATCCGCTTGGCCTGCTTCTCCTCGCCGTACGCCCGCAGGATCCGCACGAGTTCGCCGGGCGGATAGGTGTTGAGGACCTCGGCGGCACTGACGCCGGTCGTCTGGTCCATCCGCATGTCGAGCGGGGCGTCCTGGGCGTAGGCGAAGCCGCGGTCGGCCTCGTCGAGTTGCATGGAGGAGACGCCGAGGTCGAACAGGACGCCCTGCACGCGCGCGATGCCGAGCCGGTCCAGTACCTCGGGCAGTTCGTCGTAGACCGCATGCACGAGGGTGGCGCGCTCGCCGAACGGGGCGAGGCGCTCACCGGACAGGCGCAGCGCCTCCTTGTCGCGGTCGAGAGCGACGAGCCGGGCCTCGGGGAACCGGGTCAGCAGGGCCTCGCTGTGGCCGCCGAGGCCGAGCGTGCAGTCGACCACCACCGATCCCGGCTGCTGGAGGGCGGGGGCCAACAGGTCCAGGCACCGCTGGAGCATCACCGGGACGTGTCGACTGTGACTCAAGGGGCCCTCTCAGATCCGGCGGATGTACGCACCGCCGGGTCCCCCGCCCCCTCAGGAAGGGAAGGCCTGCCGGCGCCGCGGGGAGATCTCGGCGGCCGGGCCGGGGTCTCACGGGGTTCAGTCCAGCAGGGAGATCGTCGCCTCCCGCTCCGCGTCACTTTAGTCCACGCTGTCTCGCGGTCAATCAACCGGCCTGCGCGGCGCGGCCCGGCCGGATCAGCCGCCCTCCCACCTGTGGCTTACCTCACAAAGAGCACGTGATGACGCTCTTTTTCCGTTCTCACAGCAGGACCGGGAGGGCCGTGACCAGTACCGTCATAGGTATGACGACTTCCGCATCGGTTCCCGCACGGCCCGAAGGCGCCATAATCGACGGCGCCACCAGCCCCGTCACCGACCGCCTCGTCGAGGCGAACGAGCGGTACGCGGCCGCCTTCACCGATCCCGGCATGGACGCCCGTCCCGTTCTGCGCGTGGCGGTCGTGGCCTGCATGGACGCCCGTCTCGACCTGCACGCGGCGCTCGGTCTCGAGCTCGGCGACTGCCACACGATCCGCAACGCCGGCGGCGTAGTCACGGACGACGTGATCCGCTCGCTCACCATCAGCCAGCGCAAGCTGGGCACGCGCAGCATCGTTCTCATCCACCACACCGGCTGCGGTCTGGAGGCGATCACCGAGGACTTCCGCACCGAGCTGGAAATGGAGGTCGGCCAGCGTCCGGCCTGGGCGGTTGAGGCCTTCCGGGACGTCGACCAGGACGTACGGCAGTCGATGCAGCGGGTGCGCACCTCACCGTTCCTGGTGCACGCCGACGACGTGCGCGGGTTCGTCTTCGACGTGAAGACGGGTCTGCTGCGCGAGGTCGACCCCGCGTAAACACCCCTCGGACCCTGTGCGACCGTTCACGGGCGCCGTCCTGCGTGCCGTCCGTCACTGTCGTTCGCTGTCGTTTCGCTGTTGATTTCCGCACCGTGGGCGCCCATATGGCCATAACACCGACATATCGCGGACAGTTGTCCACAGGCGAGTGACACGAATCGGTAACGGCGGCAAGAATGCGGGTGTGACGCCACGCTGAGCAGTTCTTGGACGGCGTCCGTGATTCGGGGTGGGCCGGTTTGCCGCACAGAGCGTCGGCCCGGAGAAAGTTTTGGGCCGAGGAGGGCCGGGTGACGACCTATGACGAGCGAGCGAGCCTCACAGATCTGACCGCCACTGTGGAGCGTGTCCGCAGTTCGGTGGAGGGAGTGATCGAGGGCAAGCCCGAGGTCGTACGGCTTTCGCTGACCGTGCTCCTCGCCGAGGGGCATCTGCTGATCGAGGACGTGCCGGGCGTCGGCAAGACGATGCTCGCCAAGGCACTGGCGAAGTCCATCGACTGTTCCGTCCGCCGTATCCAGTTCACGCCCGACCTGCTGCCCTCGGACATCACCGGTGTGTCCATCTGGGACCAGCAGCGCCGCGAATTCGAGTTCAAGCCGGGCGCGATCTTCTCGCAGATCGTGATCGGCGACGAGATCAACCGTGCCTCGCCCAAGACGCAGTCGGCGCTCCTGGAATCACTGGAGGAGCGCCAGGTCACCGTCGACGGGACGACCTACGAGCTCCCCAGCCCGTTCATGGTGGTGGCCACGCAGAACCCGGTCGAGATGGAGGGCACGTACCCGCTGCCCGAGGCCCAGCGCGACCGCTTCATGGCGCGGGTGTCCATCGGCTACCCGAGCGCGGAGGCCGAGCTCCAGATGCTCGACGTGCACGGCGGGGTCAGCCCGCTGGACGACCTTCAGCCGGTCGCCCACGCCCACGAGATCGTGAAGCTGATCGACGCCGTGCGCGGTGTCCACGTCGCCGACTCTGTCCGCCGATACGCGGTCGACCTGGTCTCCGCCACCCGCACCCACCCCGACCTCAGACTCGGCGCCTCCCCGCGCGCCACGCTGCACCTGGTGCGCGCCGCCAAGGCCACCGCCGCCCTCAGCGGCCGGGACTACGCGCTGCCGGACGACGTGCAGAACCTCGCCGTGGCGGTCCTGGCCCACCGTCTGCTGCCCACCGCGCAGGCGCAGCTGAACCGCCGCACGGCGGAGCAGGTCGTCGAGGAGATCATCCAGCACACCTCGGTGCCCGCCTCCCCCCAGCAGCACGGGTACGGGCTGGCCCACGGCACACCGGCGTACGGCCAGCAGTCGCGGAGGCTGTGATGGCCGCCGGCGGGGCCGGGCAGTCGTCGACGGGCCGCGGGGACAAGAGCGAGAGAAGCGGCGCACGCACGGCCCTGGCCGGTCTGACCACCCGCGGCCGCTCCTTCCTGGCCGCCGGCATCGCGGCCGCCATCTGCGCCTATGTGCTCGGACAGCCCGACCTGCTGCGGGTCGGGCTGCTGCTCGCCGCACTGCCGCTGATCTGCGCGGCCGTCGTCTACCGCACCCGCTACCGGGTCGCGGGCAGCCGACGGCTCTCCCCCGCGCGCGTGCCCGCCGGCAGCGAGGCCCGCGTCCACCTGCGGATGGACAACGTCTCGCGGCTGCCCACCGGCCTGCTGATGCTCCAGGACCGGGTGCCCTACGTGCTCGGCCCGCGTCCCCGCTTCGTCCTGGACCGGGTCGAGGCGGGCGGCCGCCGCGAGGTCTCCTACCGGGTCCGCTCCGACCTGCGCGGCCGCTATCCGCTGGGCCCGCTCCAGCTGCGCCTGAGTGATCCGTTCGGCATGTGCGAGCTCACCAGGGCCTTCTCCACCTACGACACCCTGACGGTGATCCCGCGCGTGGAGCCGCTGCCCCCGGTCCGTCTGAGCGGCGAGGCCAAGGGGTACGGCGACGGACGGCAGCGCTCGCTGGCGCTGGCCGGCGAGGACGACGTGATCCCGCGCGCCTACCGCCACGGCGACGACCTGCGCCGGGTGCACTGGCGGCTGACCGCCCGCTACGGCGAGCTGATGGTGCGCCGCGAGGAACAGCCCCAGCGGTCCCGCTGCACGGTGCTGCTGGACACCCGGGGCCTGGCCTACCAGGGGGCGGGCCCGGACTCCGCGTTCGAGTGGGCGGTCTCGGGCGCGGCCTCCGCGCTGGTGCACATGCTGGAGCGGGGTTTCTCGGTGCGGCTGCTGACGGACACGGGCGACTCGGTGCCCGGGGAGGGCGCCGACGGATTCGCCGGTCCGAGCCAGGAGTCGGCGGACGCGGCCGGTCTGATGATGGACACCCTCGCGGTGGTCGACCACTCCGACGGCACGGGCCTGTCCCGGTCGTACGACGTGCTGCGCGGCGGCAACGAGGGGCTGCTGGTGGCTTTTCTCGGCGATCTCGACGAGGAGCAGGCCGCGGTGGCCGCGAAGATGCGCCAGCGCAGCGGCGGCGCGGTGGCCTTCCTGCTGGACGGGGACAGCTGGGTGCGTGAACCGAACGGCGCACCCGATCCGATGAACAGGCAGGAGGAGCGGCTGCGGATGCTGCGCGAGGCGGGCTGGACGGCCCTCAGCGTGCCGCGGGGCGCTTCGCTGAGCGAGCTGTGGCGCCAGGCGGACCGTGAGCGGGCGGGTCTGACGACGGCGGGCGGGACGAGCGGCGGGGAGGGCAGGGCATGAGCGGGCGGGCTCGGATGACGCTGTGTTCGGCGGCGGCGACGCTGATGGCCGCGTGCGCCATGCTGCCTCTCGTCACCCCGGCGACCTGGCTCCTCCAGGCGGCGTTCCTGCTGGCGATCCAGTCCGGGGTGGGCGTGGCGACCCGGCGGGTGCCGATGGCCCGGCCGTTGACCGTGGCCGCCCAGTCCCTGGTCACGCTGGTGCTGCTGACCCTGCTGTTCGCCCGGGAGTACGCCCTCGCCGGCCTCGTTCCCGGCCCTGACGTCTTCCGCCACCTCGGTGATCTGCTCCAGACGGGCGCCGACGACGTGGGGCGGTACGCGATCCCGGCCCCGCTGTCCGACGGCATCCGGCTGATGGTCATCGGCGGCGTGCTGGTGATCGGCCTGGCGGTGGACACCCTCGCGGTGACCTACCGCAACGCGGCTCCGGCCGGTCTGCCGCTGCTGGCGCTGTACTCGGTCGCCGCGGGCCTGTCCGACGGGGCGACCGACTGGCTGTGGTTCCTCGTCGCCGCGGCCGGCTATCTGATGCTGCTGCTCGCCGAGGGCCGGGAGCGGCTCTCGCAGTGGGGCCGGGTCTTCGGCGGCGGGCCGCGCAGAGCGGGCGAGCAACCCGGCCCGGTGGCTCCGGTACGCACCGGCCGGCGGATCGGCATGGCCGCGCTGGGCGTGGCCCTCGTGGTGCCGCTCCTCCCGCTGCCCGCCATACAGGGCGGCCTGCTGGGCGGCACGGGCACCGGCGTGGGCATGGGCAACGGCAGCGGGGGCACCATCTCCGCGGTCAACCCGCTCGTCTCGCTGCGCGACAGCCTGAACGTGGACGAGGACCGCACGGTCCTCACGCTGCGGACCAACGCGGCGAACATCTCGGACATGTACCTGCGGATCGTGTCGCTCGACGACTTCGACGGCACGACGTGGAAACCGGCGAAGCGTCACATCGTCGCCGTCCCGGACGAGTTCCCCTCGCCCACCGGACTGGGCCCGGACGTCAAGCGCGCGGAGATCACCACCCGCATCGCGGCCGCCGCCGGGTACGCGCAGGACTGGCTGCCGATGCCGTACCCGCCGAGCCGCGTCCGGATCAAGGGCAACTGGCGGTACGAGCCGGTCGGCATGACACTGGTCGGCGACCACGGCCAGAACACCAGCGGCAAGACGTACCAGGTGACGAGCCTGGATGTGCAGCCGACGGCGGAGCAGCTGGCCTCGGCACCCAACGCGCCCGGCTCCGTGAAGAGTGCGTACACCAAGGTTCCGGACTCCCTCCCGCCGGTGGTGGCACGGCAGGCCCGGGAGATCACCAAGGGCGCCACGAGCGACTACCAGAAGGCGGTCGAGCTCCAGAACTACTTCGCGGTGACGGGCGGCTTCGAGTACGACACCGAGGTCGAGGTCGGCAGCGGTTCCAACGCGATCGCCCGCTTCCTGCGGGACAAGCAGGGCTTCTGCGTCCACTTCTCGTTCGCGATGGCCGCGATGGCCCGCACGCTGGGCATACCGGCGCGGGTCGCGGTGGGCTTCGCGCCGGGGACTCCGCAGTCGGACGGCTCGGTCGCGGTCGGGCTGAAGGACGCGCACGCCTGGCCCGAACTGTACTTCGAGGGTGTCGGCTGGACCCGTTTCGAGCCGACCCCGACCCGGGGCTCGACGCCCACCTACACCTTGCCCGACAGCACGGGCGAGGACGTCCCCGCGCTGCCGCAGCCCTCCGGCTCGGCGAACGCGGCGCCTTCGACCGAGCCTTCGGCGAGCACCAGCTGCTCGGCCCAGGACAAGAAGCTCGAGGGGTGCGCCGCGGCGCTGCCGCTGGACCCGACGCAGCAGGACGGCGACGGTCCCCGCTGGTACGCGATCGCCGGGTGGACGCTGCTGGGCCTGGCGGTACTCGCCGTACCGCTGCTGCCGATGCTGTGGCGGCTGCGACGGCGTTCGGTGCGGCTGGCGTCCGCTCAGCACTCCACGTCCTCGCAGGCCGGGGCGCCCCCGGGCCGGCGCAAGGACGGCGCCCACGGTGAGCAGCCGGACGACACCGGTCCGGGAGTCCTGCTGGACGTGCCGCCGCAGGAGGCCGACGACGTGGCCGTCGGGCATGTGCTGGCAGTGTGGCGCGAGCTGACCGACACGGCCTGGGACTACGGCATCGAGCCGAACGAGGCGTTGACCCCACGGCGGGCGGCGGCGCGGATCGTCCGGATCGGGGAGCTGGACGAGACTGTGGGCCGTTCGGTGCACCGGGTCGCGGGCGCCGTGGAACAGGTGCTGTTCGCCCCGGAACCCAGGGCCGAGGCCGGGCTCGCCGACGACGTCCGCAGGGTGCGGGCGGCTCTGCGGGAGAAGGCCGGCTGGTCCGCGCGCGTGCGTGCCGTCGTGGCGCCGCGTTCGGCCGTCCGCGCGGTATGGGACCTGTCCGACCGCTGGAAGTCCCGCAAGGCGTCCTGGGCGGCTCGTCTGGCAGCCCTCGTACGCCGCCCGTCAGGCCAGCAGCAGGGCGGCTGAGCCGAGAGATCCGATCCGCCCGCCCTGTGAGCCGAACCGGCCCCGAGGCGGAGGAGCCGCCCTGGGCCCGAGGAGGCCCTGGGGCGAGCCCGAGGAGGCCTGGGGCGGCCGGCAGAGGCTGGGGGGCCCGGCCCCAGCCTCTGCCGGGGCGGCCCCGGACGCGAGGTCTGCGGGACGGGGCACGCGCCCCGGGACCCCTCGCGTCGGCACGACACGGCCACGGGTACAACCCGCGACGCATCGGCGGAAGGCCTCACCTGACACGCGCCCACAGCGCGGGGCGGGGCGTCGTGGCCCGACCTGGCACGCGCCCCGGGATCCCTCGCGTCGGCACGACACAGCCACGGGCACAACCCGCGACGCATCGGCGGAAGGCCTCACCTGACACGCGCCCACAGCGCGGGGCGGGGCGTCGTGGCCCGACCTGGCACGCGCCCCGGGACCCCTCGCGTCGGCACGACACGGCCACGGGCACAACCCGCGACGCATCGGCGGAAGGCCTCACCTGACACGCGCCCACAGCGCGGGGCGCGAGGCGGGGGCCGGGTTCAGGAGGGTCCAGAGGTGAGGCCCGGGGTGGTGGCCCTGGGGCGGGCCCTAAGCGCTGGGCACGGGGTCGGCGGGGGTCTGGCACGGCTCGGGGCCCGGCAGGCGGGGTCGGGGCGGGGCGGGGTCGGGTTGTGGCGGGACAGTGTTGAGGGGCGACCACCCGGCCGGGTGGTCGCCCCTCAACACTGTCCGTCTGTGGGTGATGTCGGGATGTCAGTGACCGCCCTGTTCGTCACGGCGGCGCTGCCAGCGCTGTTCGATCCGGTCCATCATGGAGCGCTTCTGCCGACCCTGCACGCGGGTGTGCGGGGCGCCCGGGGCTCCTGCCGAGGACTGCTCGCCCGGCTTGGGGGCCTTGCGCCAGCCGGTCACCGCGAGAACCGCGCAGCCCAGCATGACGAGGAAGCCCACCACGCTCAGCCAGACCTGTTTGGCGACCATACCGGCCATGAGGAGCGCGATACCCACGAGGAAGCCTGCGACCGCCTGGTAGACCCGCCGCCGGGTGTACGTACGCAGCCCGCTTCCCTCGAGCGCCGACGCGAACTTGGGATCTTCGGCGTACAGCGCTCGCTCCATCTGCTCGAGCATGCGCTGCTCGTGCTCCGAGAGCGGCACGGAGTCCTCCTCATCGTGCAGTCGCCGGGGGGCGACCCGGGGGGTCCCTTCAGGATAGGCAGGGAATCGCCCCCGTGAAACCCGCCCCTCTACGCCAATTGGCCAACCGGATCCCGTCATGGACGTCCCGACTCGCTGAGGATTCCATTCCCCGGCGGCCGACCCGTCATGCCGGGCGGTCTCCCCCGATCATACGGCGCAGCGCGCCCGAACGGGGGGCCTGTGGCGTACTCCATGCGCGGCCAAGGCCCTGATCAGCGCTCCGCCCCGGGAGACGCTCAGGTCCCGTCGGTCCCCCGTGTCTCCCCCAGCACATGAAGCTGGGTGGCCACGGAGTGGAAGGCGGGCAGCGCGGCGGCTGCCTCCTCGAGCTTCAGCAGGGCTTCCAGGGCGCCGGGCTCGGTGTCCACGAGCACACCCGGGACGAGATCGGCGAAGACCCGCACGCCGTGCACCGACCCGACGCGCAGGCCCGCGCCCTCGACCAGGGAGGTGAGCTGCTCCGCCGTGAAACGGCGCGGCACGGGGTCGCCCGCGCCCCAGCGCCCGTCCGGGCCGGTGAGGGCCTGCCGGGCCTCTTTGAAGTGGCCGGCGAGGGCGCGCGCGAGCACGGCTCCGCCGAGGCCCGCCGCGAGCAGGCTGAGGACGCCCTCGGAACGCAGCGCGGCCACCACGTTGCGGACACCCTCGGCCGGGTCGTCGACGTACTCCAGGACGCCGTGGCACAGGACCGCGTCGAAGCCGCCCCGCTCGACCACGTCGAAGAGTCCGTGGGCATCGCCCTGGACACCCGTGACCCGGTCGGCGACGCCGGCCTCGGCCGTACGGCGCTCCAGGGCGAACAGCGCGTTGGGGCTGGGGTCGACGACCGTGACCCGGTGCCCGAGGAGGGCGACGGGCACCGCGAAGTTGCCGCTGCCGCCGCCGGTGTCGAGGACGTCGAGCGACTCCCGCCCGGTCGCCTTGACCCGGCGATCGAGAGCCTCTTGGAGGACCTCCCAGACCACGGCGGTGCGGAGGGCGGCCCGGGGCCGAGGGGTTTCGGAGCGTTGCGGGGTCGTTCCGGGGCGGTGGGGGGAGACGGGCGGGCGCATCGGGTCCGACACGGCAGTTGACTCCTCGGCGCGGCACCGCCTCTTGCGCGGCGGAGCGAACGGGCTGCCTCCCCGGGCCGGTCCGGCCCGCAGAGCGGGCGGGCGGAGAGAAGGCTTCAGGCGCCTTCCACCCTATTGCCTCCGGCACCTCGCCCGGTCACGGCGGTACGCCGTGGCGGGGGCCCACGTCAGCCCGCGTCCGGGAGGTCACGCCCCGCCCCGGAGCCGTCCGGGTCGTCCCCCTCCTGGCGTGGCTGCGGCAGGACCGGCTGGAGCACCAGCATGCGTTCGACGAGACGGAGGAACATCGCCACGTCGCGTATCAGGTCGTCGGCGTCCCGTCGGGTGGCCGCGCCCTGGATGCCCGCCTCGGCCCGGGCGCGGCGCCGGGCTCCGGAGGCGAACAGCGCGCTCCACTCGGCGAGTTCGGTTGCGATCTCGGGGAGTACCTCCCAGGCGCTGCGGATGCGGGCCCGGCGGCGCGGGGAGGGTTCCGGGCGGCCCCGGGCGGCGAGCACGGCCGCCGCGGTGCGCAGGGCCGCGAGATGGGCCGTCGCGTAGCGCTCGTTGGGGGTTTCGAGGACGGCCGCCTCGTCGAGCCCGGCGCGGGCCTGGGCGAGCAGGTCGAGGGCGGCGGGCGGGGCCGTGGTGCGGCGCAGCACGGGGTGCACATCGCTCGCCGGGCCGTTCAGTGAGGGTGCAGGGCCGGTGGCGCGGCGCCGGTGTGCGGCGGCTGCGTGGTAGGTGGCCATGACGAACCTCCTGTCGTCTGTGTGACGGCACGCCCCGATACGGGGTGCCGTATGGGCCCATCGTGCGGTATGCCACTGACAATCCGTTCTGACCTGGGCTTTTGCTTCGAGCGCAGGTTCGGGTTATTTTTTGCACTGACCAGTCAGTTCAAATTGTTGAAACCAGGGGGACCTGTGGACGGAGTCGGTGTCACAGCCGACGGCTTCGGGCTCCGAGGCCCTCGGGGATGGGTGTTCCGAGGCATCGGCGTCGACGCGGAGCCCGGCTCGCTGATCGCGGTCAAGGGGCCCTCCGGCTCCGGCCGGACCAGCCTGCTGCTCGCCCTCACCGGGCGGATGAAGGCCACCGAGGGGACGGCGACGGTGGGCGGGGCACGGCTGCCGAAGCAGTCGGCGGCCGTGCGGCGCGTCGGCGCGCTCGCGCACGTCACCGGCGTGACCGATCTCGACCCGGCCCTGACCGTCGGGGAGCACCTGCGCGAACGGGCGCTGCTGGAGCGGCGGTTCGGCGGCTCCGTACGCGAGTTGCTGCGACCGCGCGCGGAGCGGGCGGCCGGGGTGCGGCTGCGCGTCGACGCCGCCCTGTCGGCCGCCGGGCTCGACCAGGAATCCCTGCCCAAGGGGCCGCGGACCGCCGTCCGCGATCTGGAGCGGCTCGAAGCGCTGCGGCTGTCCGTGGCGCTGGCGCTCATCGGGCGCCCCGGCCTCCTCGGCGTCGACGACGTCGACCTGAAGCTCGCGGACGCCGAGCGGGAGGAGGCCTGGGCTCTGCTCAGGTCCCTCGCCGAGGCCGGGACGACGGTCCTCGCGGTGTGCGGCGAGGCCCCCGAGGGCGCGGTCGTGGTCTCCACGGGCTCGATCGCCCTGCCCGACGCGTCCACCGGGACCGCCGCATCGACGCAGTCCGTCAAGCCCAGCGAGCCCACCGAGCCCGCCGAGCCCAAGGAGCCCAGCGAGCCCGCCGAGCCCGCCGGCTCCACCCCGTCCACCGGCACCGAGCAGGAAGAGGAGAAGACGGATGCGATCGCCGAGACTGGCCGTCCTTGAGCTGCGGCGCTTCGGACGGGGCAGGCTTCCCCGGGCCGCTCTCGTCGCGCTCCTGCTGCTGCCCCTGCTGTACGGCGCGCTGTACCTGTGGTCGTTCTGGGACCCGTACGGGCACCTCGACCGCATCCCCGTGGCGCTCGTGAACGACGACAAGGGGGCCACCGCCGACGGGAAGAGGCTCAGCGCCGGGGACGACATCACCAAGGGCCTGCGCGACAGCGAGGTCTTCGACTGGCGTGAGGTGAGCGCAGCCGAGGCGCGTGCGGGCGTGGAGGACGGCAGGTACTACCTGTCACTGACCATGCCGGCCGACTTCAGCAGGCGGATCGCCTCCAGCGCGGGCGACTCCCCCGAGACGAGCGCCCTCCAGGTACGCACGAACGACGCGAACAACTACATCGTCGGGCAGATCTCGCGCACGGTCTTCGGCGAGGTGCGCAGGGCGGCGTCCACGAAGGCCTCGCGGTCCTTCCTCGACAAGATCTTCGTCTCGTTCTCCGACATCCACGGCGCGACCGCGAAGGCCGCCGACGGGGCAGACGACCTCACCGGGGGAATCGGTAAGGCCGAGAAGGGCTCCAAGGACCTCGCCGACGGGCTGAGCGACGCCCAGGACGGCAGCGGCAAGCTGGCGAAGGGCCTGAAGAAGCTCGACAAGGGCGCCGACGACCTCGAGGACGGGTCGCAGAAGGTCGCGGACGGCACCCAGACACTCGCCGACAAGGTCAACGGGGTCGCCGACACCCTGGGGCCCTTCGTCAAGAAGAACGAGAAGACCATCGGGGACACCGCCCAGCTGGTGGCCGACTCCGCCAAGGTGATCCGCGACAACCTCGCGACCCTGGTGAAGGTGGCGCCGACCGCCGCCGAGGGTGCCCACACGGCCTCGGACACGCTCGCCGCCGTGTACGAGGCACGCTGTGAGACGCCGGTGCTGCCCGACACCGCGTGCGCCGACCTGAAGAAGGCGAAGGACGCGGCCGCCGACGTCGCGAAGGTCGCCGACGACCTCAACACGCTCGTCGCCGACCAGGACGGCGACCTCAAGACGCTCCGCACGAACCTGGCCGCCCTCCAGAAGCAGGCGCAGTCGCTCGCCGACAGCGCCCCGCATCTCTCCGAGGACCTCGACGACGCCGTGACCAAGGTCAACGCGCTCAACACGGGCGCCGCCAAGGTCGCCAAGGGCGCCAAGGCGCTGCACACCGGGATCGGCACGGCCAGGACCGGGTCGGTCGACCTCGACGCGGGCGTCACCAAGCTCGAGACGGGTGCCCAGGACCTCAACGGCGGCATCTACAAGCTCTCCGACGGCTCCGGCAAGCTCGCCGACGGCCTGCACGACGGCGCCGGGCAGATCCCCGACTACGACGCGCGGCAGCGGGACGCGCGCACCGCCGTCATGGCCGACCCGGTGCAGCTCGCCTCGCAGGACCTGCACAAGGCACCCAACTACGGCACCGGTTTCGCCCCGTACTTCATCCCGCTGTCGCTGTGGGTGGGCGCCATGGTGGCGTACATGCTGATCTCGCCGATGAACCGGCGCGCGCTCGCCGCGGGCGCCCCGGCGTGGCGGATCGCGCTGGCGGGCTGGCTGCCGGTGGTCGCGATCGGCGTGCTCCAGACGACGGCCCTGATGGCCGTGCTGCACTGGGCGATCGGCCTGGAGATGGCGCACGCGGCCGGCACGGTGGGCTTCCTCTTCCTGGTGACTGCGTGCTTCGCGGCCCTCGTGCAGTGGCTCAACGCGCGCTTCGGGGCAGCGGGCCGGATCCTCGTCCTCGCCCTGCTGATGCTCCAGCTGACCTCGGCCGGCGGCACCTACCCGGTGCAGACCAGCCCCGGCTTCTTCAGCGCCATCCACCCCTACCTGCCGATGAGTTACGTCGTCGAGGCGCTGCGCAGGCTGATCACGGGCGGCGGTCCGGGACCGGTGTGGCACGCGTGCGTGGTGCTCGTCGCCTTCACCGCGGGCGCTCTCGCGCTGACCGCCCTGTCGGCACGCCGCCGCCAGGTCTGGACCGTGGACCGGCTGCACCCGGAGCTGAGCCTGTGAGGATCGGGCGTCCGGCGGGCGGGGTACCTGTGACAATCGAGACCATGGAAAGCAGCACCACCCCGGGCGGCCGCACCCGCCGCGAGGCCACCCGGCAGAAGCTCTACGAGGCAGCCGTCACGCTCATCGCCGAGCAGGGCTTCTCCGCGACGACAGTGGACGAGATCGCCGAACGGGCCGGCGTCGCGAAGGGCACCGTCTACTACAACTTCGCGAGCAAGTCGGTCCTCTTCGAGGAGCTGCTCAGGCATGGCGTGGGTCTGCTCACCGCCTCACTGCGGGAAGCGGCCGAGCGCACGGCCCGCGAGGGCGGCAGCAGGGTCGACGCCCTGGACGCGATGGTCCGCGCGGGACTCGTCTTCATCGACCGCTACCCGTCCTTCACCCAGCTCTACGTGGCCGAGCTGTGGCGCACCAACCGGGCCTGGCAGTCCACGCTCATGGTGGTCAGGCAGGAGGCGGTGGCCGTCGTCGAGGGGGTGCTGCGCGAGGGCGTCGAGAACGGCGAGTTCAGCGAGGAGATCGATGTGCAGCTGACGGCGGCGGCCCTGGTGGGCATGGTGCTGGTGGCCGCGCTGGACTGGCAGGCCTTCCAGCCGGAGCGGTCCCTGGACGACGTCCATTCGGCGCTGTCGCGGCTGCTCCAGGGGCGGGTCAGCGGACGCCCGTAGCCGCGGCGGCGGCCTGCACGCGCGAGCGCGGCACCGGCCCGCACCCGCGCGTGCGGGCGCACGAAAGCGCCGGTCCGCGGTGGCCACGTCCCCCGTGGGCCGCCTCGAACCGGCGCTCTCTCGTGCTCCCCCCGTTCCCCCGTCGTCCCCCGTTTCCCCCGTTGTTCCCCCGTGCGGTCGTTCCCCCGGGGTGCCCCCCGCGTCTCGCTCCCGCCGAAACCGCCGGCGGAAGGAGCGGATCGAGGGCCGCTCCGTTCCGGCGCCCCGTGTCGCCGGTGCCGGAGCCGCGCCCCCTTCCGTGCCACCACTCTCCCGTTCGCGCAGGTCCGCCCCATCCGTGCGCGTACTCATCTCCTCCCCTAGGTACGTGTACTCAGCTCTGCGCGCTCAACCCCAGGACGCCGTGCCGCCGACTGGCTACGATCGCGTCCGTGTCCGTACTCCCCCTCGTGTTCACCAGCGGCTGGGCCAGCGGCATCAACGCCTACGCGGTGGTGCTGCTCCTCGGCGTGTTCGGCGCGACCGGCCTGAGCGACGACGTCCCGGAGGCGTTGCAGCGCCCCGAGGTGCTCATCGTCGCGGGCTTCCTGTTCCTCTGCGAGGCGGTCGCCGACAAGATCCCGTACTTCGACTCGGCGTGGGACACGGTGCACACCGTCGTCCGGCCGGCGGCGGGAGCCTGGGTCGGCGCGCTGCTCGCCGGGCAGAGCGGTTCCCTCTCCGATGCGGCGGCGGGCCTGCTCGGCGGCTCGACGGCGCTGGCCAGTCATGCCGTCAAGGCCGGCACCCGGATGGCCGTCAACACCTCGCCGGAGCCGTTCAGCAACGTGGTGGTGAGCCTGGCCGAGGATCTCGGGGTCGCCGGCATCGTGACGTTCGCCATCTTCCATCCGGTGGCCGCCTCGGTCGTCGCGGGCGCCCTGCTGCTGGCGGGGCTGCTGGTCCTGTTCTTCCTCGTGTCCCGGATCCGCCGGTTCCTGAGGCGCAGGGCGCAACGGCGTGAGGAACGCCGGCTGGAGCGGCACCCGTGGCCGCCGCCACCGGCCTGACCCGGTGACGGTCGGTGGCGGCCGATAAGGTCACGGGCATGGCAGGGATTGCGGTGATCGGCGCCGGGATGGGCGCGCTGGCGGCGGCCGCCCGGCTGGCCGTGGCGGGCCACCGGGTGACGGTGTACGAGCGTACGCAGACGTACGGCGGAGCGGTGCGCCGCTTCGAGCGGGACGGGTTCGCCTTCGACACGGGGCCCGCTCTGCTGCCCCTGCCCGCCGTCTACCGCGACCTCTTCGTCAAGACCGGCAAGGAGCCGCTGGAGGACTGCGTCGAGCTGGTCCAGGTCGACCCGTCCGCGCGGCACGTCTTCGCGGACGGCACCGAGGTGTCACTGCCGAACGCCTCGCGCGCGGGTGTCGTCACGGCGCTGGACGAGGCGCTCGGGGCGCCTGCCGGGCAGCGCTGGGGGGACTTCCTGGTCCGGGCCCGTGAGGCGTGGGACCGCACCCGCCGTCCGCTCCTGGAGGAGCCGCTGTGGCCCGACTGGTCGGTGCTGGCCGCCCGCGAGCCCTACCCGGCGGTCCCGCACAAGCGGCTGCTGCGCACCCGCGTGGCCGGCACCCTCGCCGAAGTCGGCGCCTGGGAGCTGCGTGACCCCAGGCTCGCGGCGCTGGTCGAGGGCCATGCGCTCGCGTACGGCCTGGACCCGCGGGTCACCCCGGCGAGCGCCGCCGTCCTGCCGTACATGGAGCACGCCTTCGGCATGTGGTACGTGCGCGGGGGCTTGCGGGAGCTGGCCCGCGCGGTCCACGAGCGCTGTGTCGCCCGCCGGGTGGAGTTCGTCTTCGGCGCCGAGGTCACCCGGATCCTGGAGAAGGACGGCCGGGCGGTGGGCGTGGAACTCGCCGGAGGCGAGGTGCGGGAGGCGGACTTCGTGGTCGCTCCCGGCAGCGCCGGCGGTCTGCCCGCCCGCGCGGAAGGCGAGGTCGCCCCGCAGCGGGGCCTGCCGAGCCGGCTGACCGTGCTGCTCGCGCTGCGCGGCGCCCGGCCGGAGGGGACCGCGCACCGGACTGTGGTGCACACGCGGGACCGCGACGCGGAGTTGGAGAGCCTCTTCGGCAGGATGCCGTCGGTGCCCGCGCGGCCGACGACCACGGTGCTGCGGCCCGGCGACCCGGCGCTCGTCCCGGACGGCGACCACGAGGCGGTCACGCTCAGTGCCGTGGTGCCCGCCGGGGCGGAGACGCGCGACGAGCACGTGGACGCGCTGATGGCCGCCGCCGAGCGGGCCGTCCCCGGTCTGCGCGACCGCGTCCTGTGGCATGAGGTGCGTTCCCCCGCCGACATCGCGCGGGAGACCGGTGCGGCCGGCGGGTCGGTCCCGGCGCCGGCGCTGGCGGCGGCCGGGGGGCGGCTGCTGCACCCGGCCAACTCCACCGCGTTGCAGGGCCTGTTCACGGTGGGCGGCTGGTCCCACCCGGGTGGCGGACTGCCGCACGCGGGCATGTCGGGCGCGCTGGTGTCCGGACTGATCGTGGAGGGCCCGCAGTTCCGCGGCTCGCAGTGAGTTCCCACCGGACCCGGAGCACACGGCTCACCCGGCAGGGGGCGTGCCGAGCGCAACGCGGCGGTCAGAACCGGTACTGCTCGTCGTAGCCGGTGTTGCCCTGGCCGTGGCCCTGCTGCTGCCCGTCACCCTGGTACGGGTACTGCTGCTGTTCGGGCTGGTACTCACCGCCGAGCGGGTCGTCGGTGTTGCGCTGCTGCGGGACCCAGACGCCGCCGGACGGGGTCTCCCCGTAGCCGCCCGTGCCGTACTGCTCCTGGGCGTAGCCCTGTTGCCCGTACTGCTGCTGGCCGTAGTTGGCGTCGTAGGAGCCGCCGCCGTAGGTCTGGGTGCCGATGTACGGGTCGGAGTAGGCGGCGTACTGCTGCTCGCCGGTGGCGTCGTAGCCGTACTGCTGCTGGTGGTACTCGGAGTACGTGTCGTACCCGTAGTTCTGGTCGGCGCCCTGGGCGGCCGTCGCGTACTGGTCCTGGGGCCGGCCCTGCGACTGGCCCTGGCCCTGGCCGGTCGCGTTGGCGTACGCGGTGTCGCTGTAGACGCCGTAGGAGCCGGTGTCGTCGGGCATGGGCTGCGGCTCGTAGACGGAGGTGGTCCCGGCGGCCGAGGGGTCGGCGGCGCGGGCGGGAGTGAAGACGTCGTCGCGGTCGTAGTCGTCGTCCCCGAAGGTGCTTCGGTCGCCGAAGGCGTTCTCGTCCTGGCCGAACGCGCGGTGGTCGGCGCCGTACTGCGGGTCGGCCCCGGCCTCGCCCGCTTCCAGACCGGACACCTCGAGCGTGGGGTCCTTGCGCTCGGCCTTGCCGCGGCGGCGCTTGGCGACCGGACCGTCGTCACCGTCCGTGTCCGCGTCGCCACGCCGGAAGGCCCAGCCCTCCGCGAAGCCGCGCCGGAACGACAGCGTGACGTAGGTCTGGCCGACCGCGAAGGCGGCCGCACCCAGCGCGATGACGACCACCGACGGGATCAGGACACCGAGGACGACGCCCAGGAAGCCGACGAAGGCGAGCAGCCTCCAGCGCAGCCGCGCCTTGTACTGCAACAGAACCTCGCCGAGCAGCCACAGCGCGACGAAGCCAAACGCGATGTAGAGGACCGTCCAGCCCATGTACGCCCCTCTCCCAGTGGCCGCTACGCAGTGTGTCGTAAATCGGTGCGACCGGTCTAGGCCTGCGGCGGGTGGTGCAGGCCCAGGTTCTCGTAGATTTCCAGCGTCGCCGTGGAGTTGTTGAGTGTGATGAAGTGCAGTCCGGGCACTCCCTCGGCCAGCAGCCGAGCGCAGAACTCCGTGGCGAAGTCGATGCCAATGGAGCGTACAGCGACCGGATCGTCTTTGGCTGTGAGGATCCGCTCTTTCAGGGCGGCCGGGAAGTGGGCGTTGCTGAGCTTGGGCAGGCTTTCCAGCATCTTCACACTCGTCACCGGCAGGACCTCGGGGATGACCGGAGTCACACAGCCGGCGGCCTCGACCCGGTCGCGCAGGCGCAGGTACGACTCGGGCTCGAAGAACATCTGCGTGATGGCGTAGTCGGCACCGGCCCTGCACTTGTCGACGAAGTGCGCGACGTCCGTGTCCCAGTCGCCGGAGCGCGGATGCATCTCGGGGAAGGCCGCGACACCCACGCAGAAGTCGCCCGACTCCTTGATGAGCCTGACCAGTTCGGCCGCGTAGGTGAGGCCGCTGGGGTGCGCCACCCACGCGCCCATCGGGTCGCCCGGCGGGTCACCGCGCACGGCGAGCATGTTGCGGATCCCTGCGTCGGCGTACTGGCCGATGATGTTGCGCAGCTCGGCGATGGAGTGGTTCACGGCGGTGAGGTGCGCGACCGGCGTGAGGGTGGTGTCGACGACGATCTGCTGGGTCTCCTTGACCGTGGTCGCCCGGGTGGAGCCGCCGGCGCCGTAGGTCACCGAGACGAAGTCGGGGGCGACCGCCTCGACCCTGCGCAGCGCGTTCCACAGGCTCCGCTCACCCTTGGGCGTCTTCGGCGCGTAGAACTCGAACGAGTACGTCGTCTTGCCGGTCGCCAGCATGTCCCGCACGGTGCGCGCGCGGTCCGTCCTGGTGGATGCGGTTCCTAGGGCCATACCCGCAGGTTAGTCAGGGGTGGGCGGTCCCCCAACCGGATGCGGGACATTTGCCCGGTTTGTCGACTTGTTGTCCATCCCTTGGACAGGGCTTTGGTCACTCCCCGCCCGCGGACGGGGAGAACGGGCCCGGGCCGGCCGGCGGCCGGTCACACCTCGCTCAGCCGCTTCCTGAACTCCGCCGACGCGGCGCCCGGATCGTCCGCCTCGGTGATCGCCCGGACGACGACGACCCGGCGGGCGCCCGCCGCCAGCACCTCGTCCAGGTTGCCGAGGTCGATACCGCCGATGGCGAACCACGGGCGGTCGGTGCCGAGGGAGGCGGTGTACCGGACCAGGTCCAGGCCGGGGGCGGTCCGGCCGGGCTTGGTCGGTGTGGGCCAGCACGGGCCCGTGCAGAAGTAGTCGACGCCCTCCTGGGCGGCGGCGGCCTCGGCCTCCGCCTCCGCGTGCGTGGAGCGGCCGATGAGGACGTCCTCGCCCAGGATCGCGCGCGCCGCGGGGACCGGCAGATCGCCCTGCCCGAGGTGGAGGACACCGGCGGCCGCCGCGTGCGCGACGTCCGCGCGGTCGTTCACCGCGAGCAGCTTGCCGTGCCGGGCACAGGCGTCGGCGAACACCTCGAGGTGTTCCAGCTCCTCGGCTGCCTCCATGCCCTTGTCACGCAGTTGGACGATGTCGACACCGCCCGCGAGGACCGCGTCCAGGAACTCCGGAAGGTCGCCCTGGCGGGTGCGGGCGTCCGTGCAGAGGTACAGCAGGGCGCCGGCCAGGCGGGTGCGGGCGGTGTCGGGCATACGGAATTCCCCCAGGGCGGCGTACGGGAGAGAGCGCCCCCGTACGCCGGGTGTCGGATCGAACGAGCGGGTCAGACGGCGAGCGCCTGGGCGCGGCGCTTCACCTCCGTGCCGCGATTCTCACTCAGGGCCTGCGCGGGCGTGCCGGGCAGGCTCGGGTCGGGGGTGAAGAGCCACTCGAGCATCTCTTCGTCCTTGAAGCCGTCGTCCCGCAGCAGGGTCAGGGTCCCGACCAGGCCCTTCACCACCTTGTCCCCGTCGATGAAGGCGGCGGGGACGTGCAGCGCGCGGTTCTCTCCACGGCGCACGGCGATGAGCTGGCCGTCCTTGATCAGCTGCCGGACGCGGATCACGTCGACATCGAGCATCTCCGCGATGTCGGGCACGGTGAGCCAGGCGGGGACGAGAGCATCGGTCTTTGCGTCAATCTCGGTCACGGGAACAAGCCTGCCATCTGCCGCTGACAGTCGGAAGCCGGGACGGTCCGAGCAGGGGTTCAGGCCCCGGCCGTCGCCGCCTTCATCGGCCTCGCCGGGTCCGCGAGGAGCCGCGGGTCCATGAGTGTGCCCGACTCGATCAGCCGCCTGCCCTGGGCGAGGTCGCGCGGCCGGCCCACGGCCAGCAGGGCGACCAGGCGGTCCTCGCGCAGCCAGCACACCGTCCAGGCCGGACCCGACGCGTCGCCGCGCCACAGGACGCGGTCGGCGTCGGCGTGGTGTCCGGCGTACTGGACGAAGCGGCCGAACTGCTCGGACCAGAAGTACGGGACGGGGTCGTAGACGGCCGGGGGTTCGCCGGTGGCCTCGCCGATGATGTTCGCCGCGACCGTGCGCGGACCCTGGAGGGCGTTGTCCCAGTGGTGGACGAGGAGCCGCTCGCCGTACCGGCCCGAGGGGAAGGAGGCGCAGTCGCCGACCGCGTACACGTCCGGCACGGAGGTCCGCAGCTGGGCGTCGGCCACGACCTCGCGGTGATCGCCGAGCGTGACGCCGGAGCCGGTCAGCCAGGCGGTGGCGGGGCGGGCGCCGATGCCCACCACGACGGCGCCCGCGGGCAGCCTCGAGCCGTCGTCGAGGACGACCGCGCCGGGCTCGACGCGCTCCACGCGCGTGTGGGCGCGCAGAACGATGCCGTGGTCGGCGTACCAGGCGGTCATCGGGGCGGCGACCTCGGCGGGCAGGGCCCCGGCCAGCGGCCGGTCGGCGGCCTCGACGACGGTGACCGCGCAGCCGGCCTCCCGCGCGGCCGTGGCGAACTCGGCGCCGATCCAGCCGGCGCCGACGACCACGACGTCGTGCTGCCGGGCGAGAACCGGCCGCAGCCGTTGCGCGTCGTCCAGGGTGCGCAGCAGGTGCACGCCGGGCACACCCTCCGCGCCGGGCAGCCGGACCGGCTCGGCGCCCGTGGCGAGGACGAGGACGTCGTAGGGGACGGGACCGGTCCCGGTGTCCAGTTCGTGGTCGGCGGGGCGCAGGCCGAGGACCTCGCGACCGAGCACGAGCGCGATGCCGAGGCCCTCGAAGTCGACGTCGAAGGCGGAACCCTCGGCGTTGCCGAGCAGAACGGCCTTGGACAGCGGAGGGCGGTCGTAGGGCTGGTGGGGCTCCGCGCCGATCAGCGTCACCGTGCCGTCGAAGCCCTGTTCGCGCAGGGCGACGGCGGTCTGCACCCCGGCCATGCCCGCGCCGACGACCACCACGCGCCGCCCGGACGGGCCGCCTTCTTCCTGCCTCTGCTCGCTCACCTGATCACCTTAGGTGGCTGACGAATTGTCAGTCAGCCGTCGTGCGCCGTGACCTGCTCCACAACACTGGTGCCGCTGCCCTCCTGCGACTCCCATGCCCAGGTCTCCTCCAGCCGCACCCTGCCGTCCGGGAGTCGTACGACCGTCGACACGCAGTGCCCCGAGGACGTCGTCCCGTCGTGCTTGAGCTGTACGTACCGGAAGTCGAGCCGGTCCCCCTCGCGGGTACCCACCAGATGTCCGCGTACGACGTCACCGCCCGCGTACTCCGCCCAGATCTGGCCGCCGCGTTCGTGGTAGGCGAAGCGGGTACGGGTGCCGACCTGGCCCGGCGCCTGGTCGGCGACCGGGGCGAGGACGAGGCCGTCGAGCGAGACGGGCATGAGCGGAGGCTCCCTTACTGAGGCGCGCGGCGTCCGGCTAGGGTGGCCAACCTAGAGCACTCGCGGGAGTCCGGACGCACCGGGCTGAGAGGGAGGCTGGCGGCCTCCGACCGTACGTACCTGATCCGGGTCATGCCGGCGAAGGGAGGGGCTGGACGCCCATGTCGTCTCCACGTACGTCAGACGTCCTCGTCATCGGGGGCGGGATCATCGGCCTCGTCACGGCCTGGCGGGCCGCGCAGCGCGGCTTCGCCACGGCGGTGGCCGACCCGGCGCCGGGCGGCGGGGCCGCCCAGGTGGCGGCCGGGATGCTGGCCGCCGTCACGGAACTGCACCACGGCGAGCAGACCCTGCTCGGCCTCAACCTGGCCTCCGCCCGCCGCTATCCGGACTTCGCGGCCGAGCTGACGGAGCTCACCGGGCACGACCTCGGCTACCGGCGCTGCGGCACGCTCGCGGTCGCGCTGGACTCCGACGACCGCGCCCATCTGCGCGAACTGCACGCCCTCCAGCAGCAGTCGGGGCTGGAGTCGGAATGGCTCTCCGGACGGGAGTGCCGGCGGCTGGAGCCGCTGCTCGCCCCGGGGGTGCGGGGCGGCCTGCGGGTGGACGGCGACCACCAGATCGACCCGCGGCGGCTGACGGGCGCGTTGCTGGCCGCGTGCGAGCGGGCCGGCGTGGTCTTCCACCGGGTGCGGGCCCAGCGGCTGTCCGTGGTGGGCGGGCGGGCCGCGGGGGTCGTCACGCCGGACGGTACGGCGCTGGAGGCGGGTCAGGTGGTGCTCGCCGGCGGGAGTCTGAGCGGGCGGCTCGCGGGGGTGCCGCAGGACGTGCTGCCCCCCGTGCGGCCGGTGAAGGGCCAGGTGCTGCGGCTGACCGTGCCGCCGCGGTACGCGCCGTTCCTGAGCCGGACCGTGCGGGCCGTGGTGCGCGGCAGCCAGGTCTACCTGGTCCCCAGGGAGAACGGCGAGCTGGTGGTGGGCGCGACCAGCGAGGAGCTGGGCTGGGACACGACGGTGACGGCGGGGGGCGTGTACGAGTTGCTGCGCGACGCCCATGAGCTGGTTCCGGGCATCACCGAGCTGCCGCTCACGGAGACGCGCGCGGGGCTGCGGCCCGGGACCCCGGACAACGCGCCGCTGCTCGGGCCCACGGAGCTGCCGGGGTTGTCGCTGGCCACCGGCCACTACCGCAACGGCGTACTGCTGACACCGGTGACGGGCGACGCGATGGCGCACGTCCTGGCCACCGGGGAGCTCCCGGACGAGGCCCGCCCCTTCACGCCCCGGCGCTTCGGCGCCGCCGCACTCACGGAGCAGCCCGCATGAACGCCCGAGGTGACGCCCACGGGAGCGCCCGCGTGAACGTCTCGGTCAACGGGGAGCGGCGGGAGTTCGCTCCCGGCACGGCTCTCGACACCGTCGTACGGTCGCTGACGCCGGCGCCCTCCGGGGTGGCCGCCGCGCTCAACGAGACCGTCGTCCCTCGCGCGCAGTGGCCGTCCACGGCGCTGAGCGACGGTGACCGGGTGGAAGTCCTCACCGCCGTCCAGGGAGGCTGAGTCATGGCCGACGATCCTTTCGTCCTCGGCGGCACGCCGTTCTCGTCCCGTCTGATCATGGGTACGGGAGGCGCGCCCAGCCTGGAGGTGCTGGAGCGGGCGCTGGTGGCGTCCGGGACCGAGCTGACGACGGTCGCCATGCGGCGGGTGGACCCGTCGGTGCACGGCTCAGTGCTGTCGGTGCTCGACCGGCTCGGGATCCGGGTGCTGCCGAACACGGCGGGGTGTTTCACCGCCGGGGAGGCCGTGCTGACGGCCCGGCTGGCGCGGGAGGCGCTGGGCACCGATCTGGTCAAACTGGAGGTCATCGCCGACGAGCGCACGCTGCTGCCGGACCCGATCGAGCTGCTGGAGGCGGCGGAGACGCTCGTGGACGACGGGTTCACGGTGCTGCCGTACACCAACGACGATCCGGTGCTGGCCAGGAAGCTGGAGGACGTGGGGTGCGCGGCGGTGATGCCGCTGGGCTCTCCGATCGGCTCCGGACTGGGCATCCGCAACCCGCACAACTTCCAGCTGATCGTCGAGCACGCGCGCGTGCCGGTGATTCTCGACGCGGGCGCCGGCACCGCGTCGGACGTGGCGCTGGCCATGGAGCTGGGGTGTGCGGGGGTGATGCTGGCGTCGGCGGTGACGCGGGCGCGCGATCCCGAGCGGATGGCGTCGGCCATGCGGGCGGGCGTCGAGGCGGGACGGCTGGCCCGGCTGGCCGGCCGGATCCCGCCCCGTTACTTCGCCGAGGCTTCCTCCCCCGTGGAGGGCCGGGCGGTGCTGGACCCCGAACGCCCCGCTTTCTGAGCGGCCGCCCCGTTACCGTCCGGTCTCCGGAGTGGGCCGTCGCCCGGGCCGTGGATTGCGTCACAGGTCGGCTCCAGTCCCGCTGCGATCGCGGTGGAACCGGCGGAGGTGTCAGCGGCGGCTCGTACACTCACCTGCGTGGACACGACCCTTCAGGACCCTCTGGTCGGGCAGTTGCTCGACGGCCGGTATCGCGTCGAGGCGCGCATCGCGGTCGGCGGGATGGCCACGGTCTACCGGGCCGTGGACACCCGCCTGGACCGTGTGCTCGCGCTCAAGGTGATGCACCCGGCGCTCGCCGCCGACGCGGCGTTCGTCGAGCGGTTCATCCGGGAGGCCAAGTCCGTCGCCCGGCTCGCCCACCCCAACGTCGTCCAGGTGTTCGACCAGGGTGCCGACGGGTCGTACGTCTATCTGGCCATGGAGTACATCGCCGGGTGCACTCTGCGTGATGTGCTGCGGGAGCGCGGGGCGCTTCAGCCGCGCGCCGCGCTCGACATCCTGGAGCCCGTGCTGGCCGCGCTCGGCGCGGCGCACCGGGCCGGCTTCGTGCACCGGGACATGAAGCCCGAGAACGTGCTGATAGGGGATGACGGGCGGGTCAAGGTCGCGGACTTCGGGCTGGTGCGCTCCGTCGACACCGTGACCAGCACCACCGGAGCCGTGCTCGGCACCGTCGCCTATCTCGCTCCCGAGCAGATCGAGCAGTCCGGTACCGCCGATCCCCGCGTCGACGTGTACGCGTGCGGGGTGGTGCTCCACGAGATGCTCACGGGCGAGAAACCCCACGACGGGGACTCCCCCGCGGTCGTGCTCTACAAGCACCTGCACGAGGACGTCCCCCCTCCGTCGTCCCTGGTCCCCGGGCTGCCCTTCGAACTGGACGAGCTCGTGGCGTCGGCCACCGCCCGCGATCCCGGCGCCCGGGCCTACGACGCCGTGGCGCTGCTCGGGCAGACGCTGGAAGCGCGGGCCGCGCTCACCGAGGACCAGCTGGACGCGCTGCCGCCGCAGGCCGTGTCCGCCGCGCACGACAACGCCGAGGACCGCACGAGCGTCATCCCGCGCTCGCTCACCGTGCCGCGCCCGCTGCCCGTCAACGAGGACGCCCCCTTCGGCGGCGAGGACCCGCTCAACCGCACCTCGCGGTTCCAGAGCCCGCCGCCCCTGCCGCCCCGGCGCCGTTCCGTGCGGCCCCGGCGCGGGGTGCTCGCGCTCGTCGCCGCCGTTCTGCTGGTGTTCGGTGTGGGCGCCGGTGTCTGGTACATCAACTCCGGCCAGTTCACCAGGGTCCCCGCGGTGCTGACGCAGAAGGAGGCGGAGGCCAGGTCGCGGCTGGAGGCCTCCGGGCTCCAGGTCGGCAAGGTCGAGCACAGGCACAGCGACACCGCGAAGCGCGGCACCGTCATGGACACCGACCCCGGGCCGGGCGCGCGGATCCGCAGACACGACTCCGTGACGCTCACCGTCTCCGACGGCCCGGAGATCGTGAAGGTGCCGGACGTGCAGGGTTCCCGCCTGGACAAGGCCGAGGAACTGCTGAAGTCCGACGGTCTGGAGCCGGGGCTGGTCACCGAGGCGTTCAGCGAGGACGTGCTCAAGGGCTTCGTGATCAGCACCGCCCCGGAGGCCGGCGCGCAGCGGCGGGCGGGCACCGCGGTCTCGCTCGTGGTCAGCAAGGGCAGCCCGGTCGACGTCCCGGACGTCACCGGCGAGGACCTGGCCGACGCCAGGGCCGAGCTGGAGGAGGCCGGCCTGAAGGTGAAGGTCGCCCCCGGACAGGTGACCTCCGAGTTCGACAAGGGCCAGGTGGCGGCGCAGACCCCGAAGGCGGACAGCGAGGCCGCCGACGGCGACACGGTGACGCTGACGCTGTCCAAGGGACCGGAGATGGTCGAGGTCCCGGACGTGGTCGGTGCGAGCGTCGACGACGCCAAGTCGCTCCTGAAGCAGTCCGGGTTCGAGGTCAAGGAGGACCGGGGACTGCTCGGGCTGTTCGGCGACACCGTGAAGAAGCAGTCCGTGGAGGCGGGCTCGACGGCCCCCAAGGGGTCGACGATCACGATCACCATCCGGTGACCGGGCGGTGCCCGGGGCATGACACCCTGAACGGGTGAGTTCCTCAGCCCCCTTCCCCTCCCGCAACCCGGTCGGCGGCCACGTCCCGGTGGCCGGCGGTCTGCACTCCGTGGGCATGTCGTACGCGCACGACCTGGGCGCCGAGACGGTCCAGGTGTTCGTCGCCAACCCGCGCGGCTGGGCCACTCCCGTCGGCAACCCCCGGCAGGACGAGGCGTTCCGGGAGGCGTGCGCGCAGCGGTCGGTCCCGGCGTACGTGCACGCGCCGTACCTGATCAACTTCGGCTCGCACACCGAGGCGACGGCCGAGAGGTCCGTGGAGTCGATGCGGCACTCGCTGCGTCGGGGGCGCGAGATCGGCGCGCTGGGAGTGGTCGTGCACACGGGGAGCGCGACGGGCGGGCGGGACCGGTCGGTGGCGCTGAAGCAGGTGCGCGAGTACCTGCTGCCGCTGCTGGACGAGCTGACGCACGACGACGACCCGTTCCTGCTGCTCGAGTCCACCGCCGGCCAGGGCGCCTCGCTCTGCTCCCGCACCTGGGACTTCGGGCCGTACTTCGAGGCGCTGGACGCCCATCCCAAGCTGGGCGTCTGTCTCGACACCTGCCACATCTTCGCGGCGGGGCACGATCTGACCGGCCCGGCCGGTATGCACCGGACCCTCGACCTGCTGGTGGACACGGTCGGCGAGGGCCGGCTGAAGCTGATCCACGCCAACGACTCCAAGGACGTGGTCGGCGCCCACAAGGACCGGCACGAGAACATCGGCGCCGGTCACATCGGCGAGGACCCGTTCCGGGCGTTGATGACCCATCCGGCCACCGCGGGCGTACCGCTGATCATCGAGACACCCGGCGGCAGGGAGGGGCACGCGGCGGACGTGGAGCGGCTGAAGAAGCTGCGGGACGGCTGACGCCCTGCCGCAGGCGTCAGAGTTCCGGCCCGTCCCCCGGGCCCTCCTGGTAGGAGTAGCGCTGTTCCTTCCAGGGATCGCCGACGTTGTGGTAGCCGCGCTCCTCCCAGAAGCCGCGCCGGTCGGCGGTCATGTACTCGACGCCGCGGACCCACTTGGGGCCCTTCCAGGCGTAGAGGTGGGGAACGACCAGCCGCAGCGGGAAGCCGTGTTCCGCGGTGAGCAGCTCGCCGTCCTTGTGGGTGGCGAAGATCGTGCGCTCCGCGGCGAAGTCGGCGAGCCGCAGGTTCGAACTGAACCCGTACTCGGCCCACACCATCACATGGGTGACGTTCGGGGCCGGGGGGGCGCTCTCGAGGATCGTGCGGGCCGGGATGCCGCCCCACTCGGCGCCGAGCATGCTGAACTTCGTCACGCAGTGCAGATCGGCCACGACGGACGTGTAGGGAAGGGCCGTGAACTCGTCGTGGTTCCAGCAGCGCTTCTCGCCGTCGGCGGTGGCGCCGAAGACCCGGAACTCCCAGCGTTCGGGCCGGAACCTGGGCACCGGACCGTAGTGCGTGACGGGCCAGCCCCGCTGGAGTCGCTGTCCCGGCGGAAGCTCGGACACTGCTTCTTCCCCAGATTCACGCTCCACCGGATGCCCCATGACTCCATCCTGACAGACCCCGGACGGTGCACATGACCAGCCATGACCGGGCATATCCCGAATCGGGCAACTGCTACTAAGCATGCACTAACTTACTAAGTACGCACTTACTGGACGATCTTCGACACCGGTGCAATCATTCGGCGGCAGCCTCCCCGATTCCTCACCCCGATTCCCCACGTGGAAGGAGCCTCTGCGATGCAGGGCGACCCCGAGGTCATCGAGTTCCTCAACGAGCAGCTCACCGGCGAGCTCACCGCGATCAACCAGTACTTCCTGCACGCCAAGATGCAGGAGAACTTCGGCTGGACGAAGCTCGCCAAGTACACGCGGCACGAGTCGTTCGACGAGATGAAGCACGCCGAGGTGCTCACCGACCGGATCCTGTTCCTGGAGGGGCTGCCGAACTACCAGCGGCTGTTCCACGTGCGCGTCGGGCAGACGGTCAGGGAGATGTTCGAGGCCGACCGGCAGGTCGAGGTGGAGGCGATCGACCGTCTGAGGCGCGGCATCAAGGTGATGCGCGAAAAGGGCGACATCACGTCCGCGAACATCTTCGAGTCGATCCTCGCGGACGAGGAGCACCACATCGACTACCTGGACACCCAGCTGGAACTGCTGGAGAAGCTCGGCGAGGCGCTGTACCTCGCGCAGCTGATCGAGCAGCCGGAGAGCTGAAGCTCCGCCTAGGCCGCTTCCCCGAGTTCCTCGGGTCCTTCGAGTTCCTCGAATCCGTCCGTGCCGGTGAGTCCGGCGAGGACCGGCCGACCCCGGTCGGCGGTGCCCCGGCGCGGCAGCGCGCCCCGGCCGAGAATCGCCTGGATCCGGCGGACGCACGACCCGCAGTCCGTGCCCGCCTTGCAGGCGGAGGCTATCTGGCGGGGTGTGCAGGCGCCGTCGTCCGCATGCTGCTGGACCTGCGCCTCGGTCACGCCGAAGCAGCTGCACACGAACACGCACTCACCTCCCGCCGAGATCAATAAGGCTAACCTAACCTTACCCGGCACTCAGTGTCGACAAAAGTGGAGTGGGGCGCGGATCGTATGTGATCCGCGCCCCACTGCCATGCCGCTGCCCTGCCCGACGGTTACTGGTCGCGGTACATCTCGGCGACGAGGAAGGCCAGGTCCAGGGACTGGCTGCGGTTCAGCCGGGGGTCGCAGGCCGTCTCGTAGCGCTGGTGGAGGTCGTCGACGAAGATCTCGTCGCCGCCGCCCACGCACTCGGTGACATCGTCACCGGTCAGCTCGACATGGATGCCGCCCGGGTGGGTGCCGAGACCCTTGTGGACCTCGAAGAAGCCCTTGACCTCGTCGAGCACGTCGTCGAACCGGCGGGTCTTGTGACCCGAGGCCGCCTCGTAGGTGTTGCCGTGCATCGGGTCGGTGATCCAGGCCACGGTCGCGCCCGAGGCGCTGACCTTCTCGACCAGCTCGGGCAGCTTGTCGCGGACCTTGTCGGCGCCCATACGGACGATGAAGGTCAGCCGGCCCGGCTCACGGTCGGGGTCCAGGCGCTCGATGTACTGGAGCGCCTCCTCGGCCGTGGTCGTCGGGCCGAGCTTGATGCCGATCGGGTTGCGGATCTTCGAGGCGAACTCGATGTGCGCGTGATCCAGCTGCCGGGTGCGCTCACCGATCCACACCATGTGCGCCGAGACGTCGTACAGCCGCCCGGTACGGGAGTCGACCCTGGTCAGGGCGGACTCGTAGTCGAGCAGCAGCGCCTCGTGCGAGGAGAAGAACTCGACGGTCCTGAACTCCTCCGGGTCGGCCCCGCAGGCGTGCATGAAGTTCAGCGCCTGGTCGATCTCACGGGCGAGCTGCTCGTAGCGCTGGCCGGACGGGGACGACTTCACGAAGTCCTGGTTCCAGGCGTGCACCTGACGCAGGTCGGCGTAGCCGCCGGTGGTGAAGGCGCGCACCAGGTTGAGCGTGGAGGCGGAGGCGTTGTACATCCGCTTCAGCCGCTCGGGGTCCGGGATGCGGGACTTCTCATCGAAGTCGAAGCCGTTGACCGAGTCGCCGCGGTACGTCGGCAGGGTCACGCCGTCACGGGTCTCGGTGCCCTTGGAGCGCGGCTTGGAGTACTGGCCGGCGATCCGGCCGACCTTGACGACCGGCACCGAGGCCGCGTACGTCAGCACGGCGCCCATCTGGAGCAGGGTCTTCAGCTTGTTGCGGATGTGATCTGCGGACACGCCGTCGAAGGCCTCGGCACAGTCGCCGCCCTGGAGCAGGAACGCCTCTCCCTTGGCGACGGCCGCCATCCGGGCGCGCAGCTGGTCGCACTCGCCCGCGAAGACGAGCGGCGGATACGACTCGAGGTCCGCGATCACTGCGCGCAGAGCCTCGGTGTCGGGGTACTCGGGCTGCTGCGCCGCGGGCAGGTCTCGCCAGGTGTTGCCAGCGCTCGCGCTGGTCTTCGCGTTCACGGTCACGCCCTCAACATTACGGGGTCGTGTCGAGTCGTTTTCTCCCGGCTCGACAGGTGAGACGCCCTCCCGCTCAGGTGCGCGTGGGGTAGGGTGCGTCGCATGTTCGCGCTTTCGATCCAGAACTGGTGGTGGACCGCTCATCCGGCGGCCCACTGAACTGCGCGTACGCAAGACTTCGCGAAGGCCGCCCGAGGGGCGGCCTTCGGCGTTTCCGGGGCCGTTCCTCACCGAGACCGATACCCGCTCCGACACCGACAGGCGTCGGTCGGCATCGGTCGCATCGACGGAAGAGGAATCCCATGGACCTGGCACGGCTGCTCCACGACGACCGCCCCTTCGCCCTGCTCCGCCGCCGCACCCCCGGCCATGACGCGGACACGGTGGAGGTCCTGCTCGGTCCGGTCGCCACGTACGACCGGCTCGCCGAGCTCCCCGGGGAGGGCCTGGCCCTCGTCCCCTTCCGGCAGATCCGCGAGCGCGGCTTCGACGTCCGCGACGACGGCACGCCCCTGACGGTGCTGATCCCGCAGGAGACGCACGTCCTGCCGCTGGCGGACGCCGTCGACCGGCTCCCGGCCCACGACGTGCGCGTCGAGGACGGTGGCTTCGACGTGCCCGACGAGCGTTACGCGGAGATCGTCGGACGGGTGCTGCGGGACGAGATCGGGCGGGGCGAGGGCGCCAACTTCGTGATCCGCCGGACGTACGAGGGGCGGATCCCCGGCTTCGGCCGGGCCGACGCGCTGGCCCTCTTCCGGCGGCTGCTCGAGGGCGAGCGGGGCGCCTACTGGACGTTCGTCGTGCACACCGGGGACCGGACCCTGGTGGGCGCCAGCCCGGAGGTCCATGTGCGGATGTCCGGCGGCACGGTCGTGATGAACCCCATCAGCGGGACGTACCGGTATCCGGCCGAGGGGCCGACACCCGAGCTTCTGCTGGACTTCCTCGCCGACGACAAGGAGGTCGAGGAGCTGTCGATGGTCGTCGACGAGGAGCTCAAGATGATGTGCACCGTCGGCGACATGGGCGGGGTGGTGATCGGCCCCCGGCTGAAGGAGATGGCTCATCTCGCGCACACCGAGTACGAGCTGCGCGGCAGATCCTCGCTGGACGTGCGGGAGGTCCTGAAGGAGACCATGTTCGCGGCGACCGTCACCGGCTCTCCGGTACAGAACGCCTGCCGGGTCATCGAGCGCCACGAGGTCGGCGGGCGGGGCTACTACGCCGGTGCGCTGGCTCTGCTGGGCAGGGACTCGGGCGGTGCGCAGACCCTCGACTCCCCGATCCTGATCCGCACCGCCGACATCGACGCGGCCGGGCGGCTGCGGGTGCCGGTCGGCGCCACCCTCGTACGGGGTTCGGATCCGGCGGGGGAGGTCGCGGAGACGCACGCGAAGGCGGCGGGCGTGCTGGCCGCGCTCGGTGTACGGCCGGGCAGGCCCCGCACGGAGGGCGCGCGGCCCCGGCTGGCCGACGACCCCCGGGTGCGGGAGGCGCTGGACGGGCGCCGGGCCTCGCTGGCGCCGTTCTGGCTGCGGATGCAGGAGCGGACCGGGGAGCTGACCGGTCACGCGCTCGTCGTCGACGGCGAGGACACCTTCACCGCGATGCTCGCGCACGTACTGCGGTCGATCGGCCTCGAGGTGGGCGTGCGGCGCTACGACGAGCCCGGGCTGACGGAGTCGGTGCTCGCGCACGAGGGGCCCGTGGTGCTGGGCCCCGGCCCCGGTGACCCGTGCGACCTGTCCGATCCCAAGATGCGGCTGCTGCGGGAGCTGACCGCGCGGGTGGTCCGGGAGCACCGGCACGGTGTCCTCGGGGTCTGCCTCGGGCACGAGCTGATCGCGGCGGAGCTGGGGCTGGACATCGTCCGCAAGGAGGTGCCGTACCAGGGGGCGCAGACGACCGTTGACCTGTTCGGGCGCCAGGAGACCGTCGGGTTCTACAACAGCTTCGTGGCGCGGTGCGACGACGAGGCGCTGCGGGAGCTGGCCGCGCACGGGGTGGAGGTGAGCCGGGCCGCGAACGGCGAGGTGCACGCGCTGCGCGGGCCGCGTCGTGCGGAGGGCGCGCCGATGAACGCCGTCGCCGGGGTCCAGTTCCATCCCGAGTCGGTGCTGACGCTGAACGGGCCGTCCGTGGTGCGGGAGTTGGTGGCCCGGGTGTGCGCCGAGCCCCGGCCGGCCCGTTAGCGGTCCGCCGAGCCGCCGGCGGGGCGCCGGCCCGTCGGCGTCCGTCAGCCGAAGAACACCCCGACCTCCGAGTACAGCGCCGGGTCCACCGTCTTCAGTCTGGCGGTGGCCTCGGCGATCGGTACCCGGACGATGTCCGTGCCGCGCAGGGCGACCATCGTGCCGTAGTCGCCCTCGTGGACGGCGTCGATGGCGTGCAGGCCGAAGCGGGTGGCGAGCCAGCGGTCGAAGGCGCTCGGGGTGCCGCCTCGCTGCACATGGCCGAGGACCGTCGTACGGGCCTCCTTCCCCGTCCGCCGCTCGATCTCCTTGGCGAGCCACTCGCCGACGCCGGACAGCCGGACGTGTCCGAAGGAGTCCAGCGAGCCGTCCTTCAGCACCACGTCGCCGTCCCTGGGCATGGCGCCCTCGGCGACCACCACGATCGGCGCGTACGAGGCCCGGAAACGGGAGGTCACCCAGGCACAGACCTGCTCGATGTCGAAGCGCTGCTCGGGGATGAGGATGACGTTGGCGCCGCCGGCCAGGCCCGAGTGCAGGGCGATCCAGCCCGCGTGACGGCCCATCACCTCGACGACCAGGACCCGCATGTGCGACTCGGCGGTGGTGTGCAGCCGGTCGATGGCCTCGGTCGCGATGCCCACGGCGGTGTCGAAGCCGAAGGTGTAGTCGGTGGCGGACAGGTCGTTGTCTATGGTCTTCGGCACGCCGACACAGGGCACCCGGTACTCGTCGCTGAGGCGGGCGGCGACCCCGAGGGTGTCCTCGCCGCCGATGGTGATCAGGGCCTCGACCCGCTGCCGGGCGAGGGTGTCCTTGATGCGGCGGATGCCGTCCTCTTCCTTGAGGGGGTTGGTCCGCGAGGAGCCGAGGATCGTGCCGCCGCGGGGCAGGATGCCGCGTACGGCGGGGATGTCGAGGCGGATGGACCTCCCTTCCAGGGGACCCCGCCAGCCGTCCCGGAACCCGACGAAGTCATGGCCGTACTCCTGGACGCCCTTGCGGACGACCGCCCGGATGACGGCGTTCAGGCCGGGGCAGTCCCCGCCTCCGGTCAGTACTCCGACGCGCATGGAAGTGTCCCTTCGCCGCGGTTGGCCGACGAAGGTCACGGTAATGGTGATCCAGGTCACACAGATATGGCCCGACGGGTTCAATTCCGGTGGATAAGCCGGTGGTTGGCCGCCGCGTCACTCGTCGTCGAGGCCGCGCTCTATCGCGTACCGGACCAGTTCCACCCTGTTGTGCAGCTGGAGCTTGCCGAGGGTGTTCTGGACGTGGTTCTGGACCGTGCGGTGGGAGATGACCAGGCGTTCGGCGATCTGCTTGTAGCTCAGGCCCTTGGCGACCAGACGCAGCACCTCGGTCTCCCGGTCGGTCAGCCGCGGCGCGTTCGGCTCGTCGCCGCCGCCGGCGGCGGGGCCGGGATCGGAGGCCAGCCGGCGGTACTCGCCGAGGACCAGTCCGGCCAGGCCGGGGGTGAACACCGGGTCGCCGACGGCCGTGGAGCGCACCGCGTCCAGCAGTTCCTCCGTGGACGCCGACTTCAGCAGGTAGCCGGTCGCGCCGGACTTCACCGCCTCCAGCACGTCGGCGTGCTCACCGCTCGCGGACAGCACCAGGACCCGCAGGGCCGGGTTCGCGGCGACGACCTCCTTGCAGACCTGGACGCCGGGCTTGGCCGGCAGGTTCAGGTCCAGCACCAGCACGTCGGGCGTGGTGGCCCTGGCCCGGCGTACGGCCTGTTCGCCGTCGCCCGCCGTGGCGACCACCTCGAGACCGGCCTCGGCCAGGTCCCGGGCGACCGCGTCGCGCCACATGGGGTGGTCGTCGACCACCATGACCCTGATCGGATCCTGTCGCCTGCTCATCACTGTCCCGCCTTCCCCCGCCGCACGTTCTTCTCCGCCTTCTGCTTCGGCACCGTCAGCTCCACCTCGGTGCCCTGCCCCGGGGTGGAGATCAGCTCGGCGCTGCCGCCGAGGTCGCGCAGCCGGCCCCGGATCGACTGCGCGACCCCGAGCCGTCCTTCGCCCTCCGCCTGCGCGAGCCGCCCCTCGGCGATGCCGGGCCCGTCGTCCCGCACGGTGACGACCACCTCGTCGGGCTCGTCCTCGACCAGGATCCAGGCCCGGGCGTCCGCCCCGGCGTGCCGGTGCACATTGTCCAGGGCCGCCCCGACCGCCGCGGCCAGCTCCTTCGCGGCGGGCCCGGGCAGCAGGACCGGGGCGCCCGGCTCGGCGAGGTTGACCCGGGCGGCGGCGAAGGGGGCCAGCAGCGAGCGCAGGTCGACCGGACCCGTCTCCTGCGCGGGCTCCTCCACCACCCGCACGACGGCGCCCTCGGCCACGTCCTGCGACACCCGGGAGACGGGCACGAGACCGCCGGCCACCAGGGTGCGCAGCGCGACCTCCTGCTCCCCCGCCATGCGGCCCAGTTCGGCCGCCTCGCCTCCGATGACCGCGCCGCGCCGCTGCACCATCGCCAGCACCTGGAGCACCCCGTCGTGGATGTCCCGGGCGAGCCGCTCCCGCTCCCGGGTGGCGGCCTCGATCTCCAGCGCGCGGGCGAGGGTGCGCTCGGAGGCGCGGGCGACCTCGACGACGTAGCCGATGGCGATGGAGGCGACCCAGACGAGGATCACGTTGTGGACGGTGTCGCGGGCCGGGGTTCCGCGCTCGACCAGGTTGACGACCGCGACAGCCGTGGACGCGAAGGCCGCCCAGCGCCAGCCGCCCTTGATGGCGAACGCCAGGACCGAACCGGCGGTCCATATCGACGGCAGCGTCGGGCCGCCCGACTGGATGCGTTCGGGTGCGTCCGCGACGGTCGTGAGCATGATCCCGGTGAGCGCCACGGTGAGGTCGGCGGCGAGGAAGCGCTTGGTGCAGCTCGCCGCGTTCGCGACCTTGGGCAGCGTGGCCACCGTCCACACGAACAGGACGCAGTAGTAGGCGACCGCGACCCAGGGCCGGGCGAACCCGTCGTAGGCGGTGGCGAAGAACCCCACCGCGTAGAGCATCGTGAGCACCCGGTAACCGGCGAGCGCACGCCACAGCGGCAGCTCGACCGACATCCTGATGACTCTCTCGCGTCCGGCCATCCGTTCCCCGCCCCCCGGCCCCGACCACTGGCCCCCGACCACCGACCCGCGACTACTGGTCCGGGTCCTTCTTCGTCCGGTCCTTCTCGGCCTGCGCGAGCGCCGCCTTCGCGGACCTCTCCGCTTCCTTCTCGGCCTTCGCCGCCTCCGCGATCTGCCGCTTGGCGGCGGTCGCGTACATGTCGACGTACTCCTGGCCGGAGAGCTTCATGATCTCGTACATGACCTCGTCGGTCAGGGCGCGCAGCACGAAGCGGTCGTGTTCCATGCCCTGGTACCGGGCGAAGTCCAGCGGTTCGCCGATGCGGATGCCGGGCCGCATGACCTTCGGCAGGACCTTCCCCGGCGGCTGGATCTTCTCGGTGTCGATCATCGCGACCGGGATCACCGGAGCGCCGGTGGCGAGCGCCACGCGCGCGAGGCCGCCCGGTTTCCCGCGGTAGAGCCGGCCGTCGGGCGAGCGCGTGCCCTCCGGGTAGATGCCGAACAGCTCGCCCCGCTCCAGTACCTCGATGCCGCTGCGGACCGCGGCCTCGCCGGCCCCGCGGCCGCCGGAGCGGTCCACCGGGAGCTGGCCGACGCCCTTGAAGAAGGCGGCCGTCAGCCGGCCCTTCACCCCGGGCGTCGTGAAGTACTCGGCCTTCGCGATGAAGGTGACCTTGCGGTCGAGGACCGCGGGCAGGAAGAACGAGTCCGAGAAGGACAGGTGGTTGCTCGCCAGGATCGCGGGGCCCTCGGCGGGAATGTTCTCGAGGCCTTCCACCCAGGGCCTGAAGGTGACCTTCAGCGGTCCCCCGATAGCGACCTTCATCGCGCCGTACAACAAGCGAGTGCCTCCTGTTTGTGTCGCTCAGACCTTAACCCGGAGTGGCCGCAAAGGATCCGACGACCCTGGTCGGTGTCAGTGCGGTCGCGTACGGTGAAGCACACGTCCCTCCCACGAAGAACAGACGAAGACAGGAGACCGAAGGTGCCGGTCCTTCCTGGAGCCGAGCCGTACCGCCACGAGGGCGGAGAGGTCGGGGTGCTCCTCTGTCACGGCTTCACCGGTTCCCCGCAGTCGCTGCGCCCGTGGGCCCGGTACCTGGCCGGGCAGGGTCTGACCGTCTCCCTTCCGCTGCTGCCGGGCCACGGCACCCACTGGACGGACATGGCGCCGACCGGCTGGCAGGACTGGTACGCGGAGGTGGACCGCGAGCTGCGCACGCTGCGCGACCGCTGCGCGCGGGTGTTCGTGGCCGGTCTTTCCATGGGCGGCGCGCTGGCCCTGCGGCTCGCCGCGAAGCACGGTGAGGGAGTGGAGGGCGTCATCGTCGTCAACCCGGCGAACAAGGTGCACGGCCTGTCCGCGTACGCCCTTCCGGTGGCCCGCCACCTCGTCAGGACCACGAAGGGCATCACCAGCGACATCGCGAGGGCGGGTGTGCTGGAGAGCGGGTACGACCGGGTACCGCTGCACTCGGCGCACTCCCTGCGGACCTTCCTCCGGCTTGTCGACGGCGAGCTGCCGCAGGTCACCCAGCCGCTGCTGCTTCTGCACAGCGTCCAGGACCATGTCGTGCCGCCGGCCGACCCGGCCCGGATCCTCGGCCGGGTGTCCTCGACGGACGTGACCGAGATCCTGCTGGAACAGAGCTACCACGTGGCAACGTTGGACCACGATGCGGACCGGATCTTCGAGGAGAGCTACGCGTTCATCGCCCGGATCGCGCCCAGTGTCGGCAAGGAAGGGACGGCCGTAGGTGGCTGAGCACGACTCCGACCGTGAGGACCGGGAGAACCGGGACGAGCGGGACGGCGCGGGGGGTCTGGAGGGCCGCGAGCCGGAGGAGCAGAGCGTGCCCTTCGACGAGGACGCCGCGTGGGCGGCGATCGTCGCGGGGTACGGCGAGGAGCCGGCCGACCCGCCGGGCTCCAAGCCGTTCAAGTCGGTCGAGGACCTGGCGCTGCTCGAGGTCGAGCCGAACGACGACGAGTCGGGGACACCGTCCGCCGAGGAGCCCGCGCGGGATCCCGGCGAGGAGAAGAAACCGGCCAAGCCGCTGGGCAGCTCGATCGCCTTCGCGCCCGGTGTCGGCCCCCGCGACCACACGGCGCCCGAGCCGGCGGAGGACGACTTCGACGCGGACGACGAGGGTCACTTCGTCCCGCCGGAGCCGCCCCCGCTGCCCGACGCCGACACCACGGCCAAGTTCGCCTGGCTCGGGGTGATCGGCGGCCCGTTGCTGCTCCTGCTCGCGGTCCTGCTGGGCTGGGAGATGACGTGGTGGCTGTCGACCGTCGGCATCGGCGGCTTCCTCGGCGGTTTCGCCACGCTGGTGATGCGGATGCGCACCGACGACGAGGAGGACGGGGACCCGGGGCGGGGAGCGGTCGTCTGACGCACGGGCCTCCGGGCCGTCGCGCCCGGCCCCGTCCGACGGGCGGGGTTCAGGCTGCGGGCACGCGCACCGCGGCCAGTACGGGCAGGTGATCGGTGGCCGCGCGCAGATCGGCGTCGGTCACTCCGGGAAGCCCGACCGGCACGCCGCAGCCCAGCACCTCCACGCCCTTCGTCACGAAGATGCCGTCGATGCGGCGGTCCGGAGCGCCGGCGGGGAAGGTGTGCTCGGCGCCCCAGGGCGCGGTGGTGCGGCAGTCCTGGAGTACCGAGGTCAGACGGCTGAAGGTGCGTCCGCCGGGGGGCTCGTTGATGTCGCCGCCCGCGATCGCGTGCGTGACGCCCATCCCGGCGAGCCGGTCGAGCAGCATCCCCGCCTGTTCGTAGCGCTCGGTGGCGGTCAGGCCGAGGTGGCAGGCGGCCACACCCAGCCGGGCGCCCGCGAAGCGGACCACGGCGGTCGCGAGTCCCCTGCGGAACTGGCCGGGGGTGAGCGGCAGCAGGACGTCCTCGGTGCGTTCGACGGTCGCCCGCAGCGAGCACAGGACGGCGGGTCCCGCCGCCGTGCCCCCACCGGTGAGGATCACCTGACCCGAGGCGGCCGCGAGCCGGGCGAGCTTCTTGCGCCAGCGGAAGAAGATCGGGGCTTCCTGGACGAGGACCAGGTCGGGCGCGCAGGCCGTGATGACCCGGGCGAGGGCGTCGGTGTCGTCCCGCATGGAGCGGATGTTGTAGCTGAGGACCCGGAGGACGGCCGAACCGTCGGGCTCGGTGCGGGAGTCGGGAAGCGGCGAGGTCGTCGGCAGCGAGGTCGTCGGCATAGCGATCAAGATACGCCGTCCCGTCCCGTACGTCCGGAAAAGCGAACGGGGGCCGCGAGCAGCCCCCGCGTTGACGCAGATGTGCGGTACGACAGGCCGGACGGCATGCGCTACGGCATGCCGCGCGACTACATGATCGGGTCGGGCTCTCTCGCCAGGTCCGCCGCCCCCACCAGGCCCGCCTTGTTGCCCAGCTGGGCCGCGATGACGTCGGCCACCGGGCGCCAGTTGCCGCCGACCAGCCAGCGCTTGTAGGACTTGCGGATCGGGTCGAGGACCAGCTCGCCCTCGTCGGAGAGACCGCCGCCGACGATGAAGGCGGAGGGGTCGAAGAGGGAGGCGAGGTCGGCGAGACCCGCGCCGGCCCAGCGGGCCAGCTCGCGGTAGGAGTCGACCGCGACCGGGTCGCCCTGCCGGGCGGCCATGGAGATGTGCTTGCCCTCGATGCCGTCGGGGCTGCCGTCGCCCAGGCCGAGCAGGATCTCGGCGTTCTCCGGGGTGGCGTTGGCGCGCTGCTTGGCGTAGCGCACCAGGGCGCGTCCCGAGGCGTACTGCTCCCAGCAGCCCTGCGAGCCGCAGCCGCACAGCAGACCGTCCGGCACCATGCGGATGTGGCCGAACTCGGCGGCCACCCCGAAGTGACCGCGGCGCAGCTTGTTGCCGATGATGATGCCGCCGCCGAGGCCGGTGCCGAGTGTGATGCAGATGACGTTGCGGTGGCCCTTGCCGGCGCCGAACTTGTACTCGCCCCACGCGGCGGCGTTGGCGTCGTTCTCCACCACGACCGGGAGACCCACGCGGGCCTCGACCTCGTCCTTCAGCGGCTCCTGGCGCCAGTCGATGTTGGGCGCGAAGTACACCGTGGAGCGCTGCCGGTTGACGTAGCCGGCGGCGCCGATGCCCACACCGACGATGTCGTGCCCCACACGCGCGCCGTCGACGGCGGCGGCGATGGCGTCCACGATGGCCTCGGGCGTGCCCGGGGTCGGCACCTGGTGGGTCGACAGGATGTTGCCTTCCTCATCGACCACGCCGGCCGCGATCTTCGTGCCGCCGATGTCGACGCCGATGGTGAGTCCCATGAATCCCTCAGTTTCGGTCGAGCCCCGCTACGGCAACCGTACCCGAGGCCCTGCCCCCCGAGAGCTTCAGTCCAAGTCGATGCGCTGGCCGGGACCGGTGTCGTCGCCGTCGCGGCCCGGGTCGCGGGGGGTGGCGCCCGGGTCGTTCGCCCCGGCCGTCCAGCGTCGTTCCTGGGTCTGGACGGCGGAGCGGTAGGCGGCGAGCAGTTCGGTGCCGGCTGCCGCGAGGTGGTCGAAGACGTCCGGGTTGCGCTCGATGACGGGCTCCACGGCGGCCTTGGCCTGCTGGACGACCTGCCGGACCACCTGCTGGGCGGCGGGTCCGGCGACCGCCCCCAGCAGCGGGGACTGGATCGAGGACAGCTTGTCGCCGACGGCGTCGACGAGCTTGCGCAGTTCCTCGGCGGCCGAGCCCGGGGGCCGGTCGTCCCGGACGCGGCGGCGGGCCTTCTCCGCCGCCAGGTCCTCCGCGGCGGCGGTGGCCCAGGCGTCGGCGTCGGTCGCGCGGGGCTGCTCGTCGAAGCCTGCTGTCCCGGCGGGCTCCCCGGCGGCGTCGGGCGTGGGGCGCTCTTCGCTCATGGCGGACTCCTGATGACTCCTGGTCGACGAGGCCTGATGACGGCTCGTCCCTACGACGTTACCCGAACGGCGGAACGTCGTTCAGTGCGTCTGCGGCCAGAGTCCGGGATCCGGCGCGAACCGCACGCGCAGCTCGCCGTCGCGCAGGGCCGCGCCGTCGACGGCGCAGCGGCGCAGGACGGAGGGCAGCGCGACGATGCGGCGGAACGGACCGGCGGTGACGACGAGTTCGTCGCCGCGCCGGACGAGGTCGAGCTCGTCCCGTACGGCGCCGGGCAGCGGAAGGTGCCAGACGAGCACGCCGTCCTGCGCGAGCCGGTCGGTGACGGGCCACTCGACCGGGGAGGCCGCCGGGTTGACGGCGGGCACGGCGAGCGCGGCGAGGTCGTCGGCGCCGCGGGGGTCGTGCCCGAGGTGGGCGACGGGACGGGCCGCTTCGCCCCATTCGCCCAGGGCCTTGCGCTGCTGGGTGACGAGCCGGCCGAGCGGACCGTCGTCGGCCGTCTCCGGCAGCACCCGGTTGGCGACGAGCGACTCGACGGGCAGGGCGCGCAGGGCGAGGCCGAGGCGGGCGTCGCGGACGGCCTCGGCACCGGCCGGTCCCGGCTCGGCGACCAGACGCACGGCGGTGCCGGGGTCGGCGAGGACGGCTTCGACGGCGGCCAGTTCCAGGTCCCAGCGGGCGGTCGTCTCGTAGAGCCACTCGGCGGGCATCGGCACCCCGGCGAGCCGGCCGAGCATGGGGCGCAGGGCGCGGGCGGCCTGGCGTTCCGGCGGGAGCAGCCGGCGCAGGTAGCGGCGCAGCTCCTCCGGCAGCGCCAGCAGGGCGAGGGCCTGCGGGACGGGCGGCAGATCGACGACGAGCAGTTCGTGCAGCTCACCGCCGTCGGCGAGGGCGGCGTCGCGCAGGGCGCGCAGCAGGGTCAGCTCCTCGGCGCCGGGGAGGGGGGTGACCTCCTCCGGGTCGAGCCGGGAGGCGCCGAGCAGGTCGAGGACGGTGGAGGCACGGTCCTGGAATCCGGCGAGGTCGTCCCGGAAGCCTGCGGTGGCGTCGGGGCGCCAGGCGGTGAGGTTCGGGGCGACGGTGACGGGCCTCGCCCCGGTCCGCGCTCCGAGCGCCGCGCCGAGGGTGTCGGTGCGGTCGGCGCTGAGGACCAGGGTGCGGGTGCCGTCCGCTGCCGCGCGCTGTGCGGTGGCGGCCGCCACGGTCGTGCGTCCGCTGCCGCCGGGGCCGGTGATCAGGATGGTGCGCATGAGGGTGAACCGTAACGGAGGGCGGGCAGGTCCCCGACCTCCGTCTTCCGGGTGCCCGGTCTACTTCTCGGTCGCCGCGGGGCCGCTCTCGCCCGACTCCACGCGCTTCTTCAGTCCTGCCAGCGCGCGGTCGATGATGACCTTCTCCGCCTTGCGCTTGATCATTCCCAGCATGGGGATCTTGACGTCCACGGTCAGCCGGTAGGTGACCTCGGTCGCACCCGCGCCGGCCGGCTTGAGGAGGTAGGAGCCGTCGAGCTGACGCAGCATCTGGGACTTCACCAGCGTCCAGGACACCTCGTGCTCTCCGGTCCAGGTGTAGCCGAGGACCTGGTCGTCCTTGATGGCGCCGGCGTCCATGACCAGGCGGACCTGCTCGGCGCGGCCCTGTCCGTCCGTCCCGAGGACCTCCGCCTGCTTCACCTCTCCGGTCCAGTCCGGGTAGCGGGCGAAGTCGGCGATCACCGCCATGACCACGTCCGGTGCCGCCTCGATCGTGATGCTCGAGCTGGTGTGTTCCGCCATCGCCGTGGCTCCTCCGGATGCGGGCCGGTCAAGGGGAGAGAAGAGGACACCGTGCGCCAGCCGCCGCGCACGTGTGTGCAGCGTGAAGGCTACCGCGCGGTCGGCCTGCCCCCTTCACCCGGAGTCGCAACGGCGGCCGGACGGCGCCGGGTCACCACTCCAGCGCCCATGGCTTCCCGCTGCCCGCGAAGTGGCCCACGTTCACGCACTCCGTCGCGCCGACCCGCATCCGGGGGGCGAGCGGCTGGTGTACGTGCCCGAAGAGCGAGTAGCGGGGCCGGGTGCGGCGGATGGCGTCCAGCAGTGCCCGGCTGCCCCGCTCGAAGCGGCGGGCCACGGTGTCGTAGACGAGCTCCGGCACCTCCGGCGGGATGTGGGTGCACAGCACGTCCACCTCGCCCACGGCCTCGATCTTCGCCGCGTACTCCTCGTCGCTGATCTCGTAGGGCGTGCGCATGGGGGTCCGCAGGCCGCCGCCGACGAAGCCGAAGACCCGGCCGCCGATCTCCACCCGCTCCCCGTCCAGCACGGTCGTGCCGGGCCCGGCGAACTCGGGCCACAGCTGCGGCATGTCGACGTTGCCGTAGGTCGCGTACGTCGGGGTGGGGAACGCCGGGAACAGCTCGGCGTACTGCTTGCGGACCGCCTGCTCGATCAGCGCGGCCCGGTCGCCGCCGATGCCGCCCCACAGGCGGGCGCCGAGCTCGCGGGCCTCCTCGAAGCGGCGGGCGGTGCGCAGTTCGACGATGAGGTCGGCGTTCCGCTCGCCGAAGAGGTCGGGGAAGATGCCGCGGGAGTGGTCGGCGTAGTCCAGGAACAGGACCAGGTCGCCCAGACAGATCAGCGCGTCCGCGCCCTCTCCGGCCCGGGCCAGATCGCGCGCGTTGCCGTGCACGTCGCTGACCACGTGGATGCGTGTCCTGCGGTTTCCGGGCGGTGTGGATGCCATGTCGATCAAGGGTAGGCGTGTGCGGCATACGTGAACAGTGGCGACCGGGATACCGGTTACTGGCCAGTCAGTAAAGCGGTGGACTACTGTCGACCGGGAACCACCAGTCTGTGTGACGCAGCGAACATCTCGTCGGACCCCCCTGTCGAAGAAGCCATACCGGCGGGTAACGTCCGGGCAGTCCAGTCGTACTCAGGATTTCAACCACCGAGATCACCGGTATCCGCCGAATCTCCGGTACCCACGAGACCCACCGGGATCCTGAGTGCAGTCCGAGCCTTGGACCGCACCGTCGCATCGCACAACGTCGTGGCGCCGGCGCCCTATGAGGAGCAGCAGTTTTGCGCGAGTTCAGCCTTCCGGCTTTGTACGAGGTCCCTGCGGACGGCAATCTGACCGACATCGTCCGCAGAAACGCCGCGCAGCATCCCGACGTCGCCGTCATCGCCCGCAAGGTGGACGGCGCCTGGCAGGACGTGACGGCCACGGCCTTCCTGGCCGAGGTGCACGCGGCCGCCAAGGGCCTCATCGCCTCCGGCGTCCAGCCCGGCGACCGGGTCGGCCTGATGTCGCGCACCCGCTACGAGTGGACGCTGCTCGACTTCGCGATCTGGTGCGCGGGCGCGGTCACCGTCCCGGTGTACGAGACCAGTTCCCCGGAGCAGGTGCAGTGGATCCTCTCCGACTCGGGCGCGACCGCCGTCGTCGTCGAGCTGGACTCTCACGCGGCGGCCGTGGAGTCGGTGCGCGACTCCCTGCCGGCGCTGAAGCACGTCTGGCAGATCGAGGCCGCGGGCGTCGAGGAGCTCGGGCTGCTCGGCAGGGACGTCTCCGACCAGGTCGTCGAGGAGCGCAGCTCGCAGGCACGGGCCGACGACCCGGCGACCATCGTGTACACCTCCGGCACGACCGGCCGGCCCAAGGGCTGTGTGCTCACCCACCGCAGCTTCTTCGCCGAGTGCGGGAACGTGGTGGAGCGGCTGCGCCCGCTGTTCCGCACCGGCGAGTGCAGTGTGCTGCTCTTCCTCCCGCTCGCGCACGTCTTCGGCCGGCTGGTGCAGATCGCCCCGATGATGGCGCCGATCAAGCTGGGCACCGTCCCGGACATCAAGAACCTCACCGACGAGCTGGCGTCCTTCCGTCCGACGCTGATCCTGGGCGTGCCGCGGGTCTTCGAGAAGGTCTACAACTCGGCGCGCGCCAAGGCGCAGGCGGACGGCAAGGGCGCGATCTTCGACAAGGCGGCGGACACCGCGATCGCCTACAGCAAGGCGCTGGAGCTCCCGGCGGGCCCGCCCCTCGGCCTGAAGATCAAGCACAAGGTCTTCGACCGGCTGGTCTACAGCAAGCTGCGCGCGGTCCTCGGCGGCAGGGGCGAGTACGCGATCTCCGGCGGCGCCCCGCTGGGCGAGCGCCTCGGCCACTTCTTCCGCGGCATCGGCTTCACCGTCCTGGAGGGCTACGGCCTGACGGAGTCCTGTGCCGCCACCGCCTTCAACCCCTGGGACCGGCAGAAGATCGGCACGGTCGGTCAGCCGCTGCCCGGCTCGGTCGTGCGGATCGCGGACGACGGGGAGGTGCTGCTGCACGGCGAGCACCTGTTCAAGGAGTACTGGAACAACCCGGGCGCGACCGCCGAGGCGCTGGCCGACGGCTGGTTCCACACCGGTGACATCGGCACCCTCGACGAGGACGGCTACCTCCGGATCACCGGGCGCAAGAAGGAGATCATCGTCACCGCGGGCGGCAAGAACGTCGCGCCGGCCGTGATCGAGGACCGGATCCGGGCGCACGCGCTGGTCGCGGAGTGCATGGTGGTGGGCGACGGGCGGCCGTTCGTGGGCGCGCTGGTCACCATCGACGAGGAGTTCCTGGGCCGTTGGGCTTCCGACCACGGCAAGCCGGCGGGCTCGACCGCGGCGTCGCTGCGCGAGGACGCCGACCTTCAGGCTGCCATCCAGTCGGCGATCGACGACGGCAACGCCGCGGTCTCGAAGGCGGAATCGGTGCGGAAGTTCCGCATTCTCTCCTCCCAGTTCACGGAGGACTCGGGCCACCTCACGCCGTCCCTGAAGCTCAAGCGCAATGTCGTGGCGAAGGACTACGCGAGCGAGATCGAGGCGATCTACGCCAAGTAGCGCACGCCGGAGCTCTGCCGACCGGGCGTCATGGCGCGGTGTCCTCCACGAGGACCCGCGCCATCGTGCGTTCGGCGAGCGCGGTGATGGTGACGAACGGGTTCACCCCGATGTTGCCCGGCACCAGTGAGCCGTCGGTGACGTACATCCTCGGGTATCCCTTCACCCGGCCGTAGTCGTCGGTCGCCTTCCCCAGCACACAGCCACCGAGCGGGTGGTAGGTGAAGTCGTCGGCGAAGACCTTGCTGGACGAGCCGAAGAGGTCGTAGCGGTAGATGGTGGAGTTCGCCGCGTTGATCCGGTCGAACAGTTTCTTGGCCATGCCCGAGGAGACGGCGCTCTGCGCGGCGCTCCAGCCGAGCTTCACCCCGCCCGAGGCGGCGTCGTAGGTGAACGCGGCCCGTTGCGGGTTCTTGGTGATGGCCAGGTAGAGGCTGACCCAGTGCTCGAGTCCCGTGGGCAGCGGGGCGATCTCCGCGAAGACGGGGTTGGCGGTGTTCGCCCAGTCGTCGATGCCCATGACCGGCATGGTCGATTGGTTGGCGCCGACGGTGTCCCACAGGTGGTTGGCCCGCCCCAGCATCACGTTCCCGTTGTTGCCCCAGCCCGCCCCGACGGACGCGTCCAGGGCGGGCAGCGTGCCGGTCTCCCGGGCCCGGACGAGGAGTTCGCTGGTGCCGAGGCTGCCGCCGCCGAGGAAGAGGTACGTACAGCCGTACTGCTTGGTCTCGACGACCTTGCCGGTGACGTCGATGCGGTCGGCGGTCAGGAGGTAGGTCCCGTCGCTCGCCCGGCTGATGCCGCGCACCTTCTCCATGGTGTGGATGGTGACGTTCCCGGTGCCCAGCGCCGCGGCGAGATACGTCTTGTCGAGGCTCCTCTTGCCGTAGTTGTTCCCGTAGATGACCTCCTGTCCGAGGGCGGATCTGGGAGCGGTGCCCGCGGCCTCGCGCTGCATGTGGTCGAAGTCGTAGACGCTCGGCACGAAGGTGGTCCGCAGGCCGGTGTTCGCCGCGTGCTTGCGGGAGACGCGCGTGAACTTGTACCACTCGGTCGATTCGAACCAGGCGGGGTCGATGCTGTTGACGCCGAGCATGGCGCGGGCCCGCGGGTAGTACGTCGCGTACATTTCGTTCGCGTCGACGGTGGGGAACTGCTCGGCGAAGTAGGACTGGAGCGGGGTGACCGCCATGGAGCCGTTGACCAGGGAACCGCCGCCGACGCCGCGGCCCACGAAGACGGACATGTTGTCGAAGTGCACGCGGTCCAGGACGCCCGGGTAGAGGCTGATGTCCCTGTTGACGAGGTCCAGCCACAGGAAGGTGGCCAGCGGCGCCTCGGTGCGGGTGCGGAACCACATGGACCGCTGGTCGGGGCCGGCGGTGTTGCAGAAGATCTTGCCGTCGGCGCCGGCCGTGTTCCACAGCCGGCCCATCTCGAGGACGAGGGTGCGGATGCCGGCCTGGCCGAGGCGCAGGGCGGCGACGGCGGCGCCGTAGCCGGAGCCGACGACGACGGCGGGGGCGGATTCGACCGCCGCGGGCTCCGCCGCGCGGGCCGACTGGAGGCCGACGCGGCTGAAGCCGAGCGTGGCGGCCGTCTGGAGGGCGGCCATGCCCAGGATTTGACGTCTTGTCAGCTGACTACCAGTCATCTGACGCTGTATCAGTTTTGCTGTCATGTGCGCAGCATCGGCGGATTTTCCCCTTCCGCCTAGGGCGCGGAGGGAAAAGCTAGAGCAACGTCTTCAACTTCTCCGCCAGCAGGTCCCACCGCCACTTCTCCTCCACCCAGGCGCGCCCCCGCTCCCCCATCCGGCGCCGCAGTTCGGCGTCCCCCAGCAGGGCGACGATGCGCTCGGCCGCGTCCGCCGGGGAACCGCCGCGCACGACCCATCCCGTCTCCCCGTCGAGCACGGCGTCGGGCGCCCCGCCCGAGTCCCCGGCGACGACCGGCAGCCCGGTCGCCGACGCCTCCAGGTAGACGATCCCGAGCCCCTCGACATCGAGGCCGCCGCGCCGCGTCCGGCAGGGCATCGCGAAGACGTCCCCCGCGCCGTAGTGGGCGGGCAGCTCCGACCAGGGCACCGACCCGGTGAAGCGCACCGCGTCCGCCACCCCGTGCTCCCGGGCGAGCCTGCGCAGGTCCTTCTCGTAGGGCCCGCCCCCGACGATCAGCAGCACCGCCTCCGGCTCGGCGGCCAGGATCCCCGGCATCGCGCGGATCAGGGTGTCCTGGCCCTTGCGCGGCACGAGCCGCGAGACGCACACCACCACCGGCCGGTCGGTCAGCCCGAGCCGCGCCCGGACCTCCTCCCCCCCGGATCCCGGATGGAAGACCTTCTCGTCGACACCCGGCGGCAGCTGCACCATCCGCCCGGCCGCCTGCGCGCTCAGCGCGCTCGCGATCCGCGAGCGGGTGTACTCGCCGAGGTAGGTGATCGTGTCCGTGCTCTCCCCGATCCGGGCCAGCAGCCGCCGGGCGGCGGGCAGCTGCGCCCAGCCCGCCTCGTGCCCGTGCGTGGTGGCCACCAGCTGCTCGGCGCCCGCCCTGCGCAGCGCGGGCGCCATCAGACCGAGCGGCGCGGCCGCCCCGAACCACACCGACGTACAGCCGTGCTCCCGCAGCAGCCCGACGGCCCGGCGGGTCGCCCCGGGCGTCGGAAGCAGCATCGTCGTGGAGTCCCGTACGACGGTGAAGGGCTGCTCGGCGTCGAAGCGGGCCGTCGCCTCGACGCCCTCGCGGGACCGCTTCCAGGTGGACGCGTAGACGACGAGTCGGTCGGGGTCGAGCCGGAGCGCCATGTTGTGCAGGAACGCCTGGATGCCGCCCGGGCGGGGCGGGAAGTCGTTCGTCACGATCAGGGTCTTGTGCATCGCAGCCGACCCTATCCAAACGCTGTTCACAGCCGCGCCCGAGCGCGCCTCACAGCCCGGCGGGAGATCATGTGCGCCATGGAGACGACGGCCGCGCGGCAGCCCCCGACCTGTCTGCTGACGACCTGGGGCGTGACCAGGCTCGCGCTGCTGCTCCTCGTCTTCAAGGTGCTCCTCTTCCCCGGCCCGGACGTCACCAGCGACGTGTCCGTCACCTACCGGGGCTGGTACGAGGTGCTGAGCACCGGCACGTTCCCGGCCGCCGACGTCACCTGGCAGTACCCGCCCGCCGCCGCCCTCGCGATCCTGTCCCCCGCCCTGCTGCCCTTCCTCGACTACGCGTCGGCCTTCTTCGTCCTGGCGTTCCTCGCCGACCTGGCCGTCCTGATGCTGCTGCTGAACACGGGCCTGCGCCCCGGCCGGTCGCTGCGCGGCGCCTGGACGTGGGCGGCGGGCCTGCCCCTGCTCGGCCCCACCGTCTACTCGCGCTACGACGTGATGGTGACGGCGGTCGCGGTCGCCGCGCTGGTCGCCGGCGCCCGGCATCCCCGGCTGATGGGTGCGCTGACCGGCTTCGCCGTGCTGCTGAAGGTGTGGCCCGCGCTGCTGCTCACGGGGGCCGTGCGCGGGCGGGCCTGGGCCGCGGCGGCGGTGACCGCCGGTTCCCTGGCCGCGGTGTCCGCCCTCGCCGCGCCCGGTGCCTTCGCCTTCGTCACCTTCCAGCGCGACCGGGGCACCGAGGTGGAGTCGCTGGGCGCCCTCACCCTGCATGTGGCCCGGTGCTTCGGCTGGCCGGGCGAGGTACTGCTCAACTACGGCTCCCCGGAGTTCCTCGGCCCGTACGTCGGCGTGGTGAGCGACGTGGCCGTCGGTCTGACCGCGCTGGCGTTCGGCTGGCTGCTGCTGTGGCGGCTGAGGGCGAGACGTTTCACGCCGCGGACGCTCCCGGAGGCGGCGTTCACGGCGGTCCTGCTGTTCACCGTCACCAGCCGTGTGATCAGCCCGCAGTACCTCGTGTGGCTGATCGGTCTCGCGGGGGTCTGCCTGTGCTTCCGCGCCGGGACCATGACGCTGCCCGCCGGACTGGTGCTGGCCGCGTCCTTCGTGACGGTGCTGGAGTTCCCCGTCTTCTTCGCGGACGTCGTCGCGAGCCGCATGCTCGGCGTCACGCTGCTGTTCGTGCGCAACGGCCTGCTGGCGGGCGCCGCGCTCACCGCGGCCGTCCGGCTGTGGCGCTCGACGGCGCCGCGGCCCGACCCGGCTCCCCCGTCCGGTCGGGCCGCCCGCGCCGACGAGCCCGCGGTCTCCCCCTGAGCCGGGGCCGGGCCCGCCGCAGCCACCACCCCGGCCGCCGGGCACCGGACGTCCGTCGACCGGCCGGCCCCGGCTGCCCGGCCGGTCGGCGGCTCAGGCGAGCTGCGTGCGCAGGTAGTCCTGCCAGTCCCCGGTGAACCGCGCCAGGGAGGTGCCCAGCACGCTCCTCAGCGCGTCCTCCACCGCCCCGTCCCGCTTCCCGTGCGCCCCCACGGCCCGGTAGAACGCGTCGAGCCTCACCTCGCCCCACCGCTCGGCGATCATCCGGCAGGCCAGCCAACCGCCCTCGTACGCCTTGGACAGCCGGTCCGCGTCGCCGGAGAAGCCGAAATCGCCGTCGCCCGGCAGCGCCGCCGGGACGGTCCCGCCGGTGACGTCGTGCTGGAGTTCCGGGGCAGCCTCCGCGGGAGTGCGGCCGGTGCCGCGGTAGCCCACCCAGTCGGCGTACCCCTCGGACAGCCACAGCGGGGTGGCCGCGCCGGTGTGGGCGCGGGTGGCGACATGGGTGGTCTCGTGGGTGAGCACCACCTGCCGGCCGACCCGGCCGAGCATGCCGTACGCGTCCGGGTTGACGATGATCCGGTCCGCGGGCGCCCCGGCCCCGCCGCCCGTCTCCCCCGTCGTGACGGCCGCGATCCCCCGGTAGGACGAGGAGGGCGAGCCGAGCAGGCCCGCCATGCCGTCCAGCGACCTCGGCACGAGGACGACGACGTGCCCCGCCCAGTCCGTGCCCCAGGCCGCCGAGACCGCGGGGACGGCGTCGTCGGCCAGCTCGGCGAAGGACCGCAGCCGTTCGCCGGACTGCCCGACCCCCAGCACCAGACTGTGCGCGCCCCGCACGACGCTCACCGTGCCCTGGTCCCAGAGCTGCTCGCCGGTCTTCGCCGCGGGTCTGTCCGAGGTCACCGACCACCGGCCGGTCCCGTCCCGGGCCAGGCGCAGAGTGCGGGCCGTGGTCACCGGGGCCTTGTCGTAGCCCTCGACGCGGTAGCTGAGTTCGGCGTCGGCGGTGGCGGTGTCCCCGCTGCGGCGCACGGCCTTCACCCGGTACGACCAGGCGGCCCACGGAACGGCTCGCACGGCGGCGTACCCGGAGGCGGCGCCGGTGGCCGCGAAGGCGCCCGGGTCATGGCCGAGGACCGCGGCGGCCCGCCGGTCGAGGACCCGCTGCACATCGGCCCGCGCGTGGTCGGGTGCGGCGCGCCCGCCGCACCCGACCAGCGCGACGAGCAGGCAGACGAGCGGAGGGACCAGCAGCGGGACGCGCAGCAGAAACGGCCCCCGGACCCCGGGTCCACGCGCCCGCCCTCGACCAGCCATCGCCTCGATCGTACGGCGGCGGGGCCGCGCGGGCTCCGCTCAGGGCCTGGTGACGGACGACACCGGCATCATCCCGACCGGGTCGTAGCGCACCGGCGCACCCGGGTAGGGGGCGTGGACGACCTGCCCGTTGCCGACGTACATGCCGACATGGCTGGCGTCGGAGCGGTAGGTGACGATGTCGCCGGGCCGAGCCTCGGAGAGCGGAACCCGCCGGCCCGCGTGCGCCTGGGCCTGCGAGGTGCGCGGCAGCGAGACCCCGGCCTGCGCGTACGACCACTGCACCAGGCCCGAACAGTCGAAGCCGGTGGGCCCGTTGGCGCCCCAGACATACGGCTTGCCGAGCGCGGAGCGCACCGCCGCGACGGCGGCTCCCGCGCGGCCGGAGACGGGGACGGCGCCCGAGAGGCCCTGCATGTCGTCGCGGCCGGAGCGGGAGGCCCGGTCGTAGGCGGCGCGTTCGGCGGACGGCAGGGCGTTGAGCAGCTGCCGCGCCTTGGCGAGCTTCTGCTCCACGGTCCGTTTGTGGCTCACCACGGCCTTGCGGCTGCGCTCCAGCTCGGCGAGCTTGGCGGTGGCCTCGGCGCGCTCCTGGGCGAGTTCGCGCAGGGCGCCCTGGAGTTCCCTCAGCTCGCCCGCCTGGTGCGCGGTGATCCGGTCGAGGACGGAGGCCTTGGCGAGGTAGTCCTCCGGGTCGTCGGAGAACACCAGCGCCAGGGAGGGGTCGAGGCCGCCCGAGCGGTACTGGGCTCCGGCCAGCGAACCGAGCTGGTCGCGCAGGTCGTTGACGCGCTCCTGCTGCCGGGCGATGTGGTCCTGGGCCGCACCGACCTGCCCCCGCAGGGTGTCTGCGCGCTCGTCGGCCGTGTTGTAGGCCTCGGTGGCCTTCTCGGCCTCTTCGTAGAGACGGTCCACCTCGGCACGGGTGTCGTCGTGCGGAGCGGCTGTGGCCGGTACGGCGGACACGGCGCCGAGTGCGGCGGCCGCGACGGACAGCACGCTCAGGGCGCTGGAGGCGCCCCGGTCGAACCCGGACTGTGCAAGGCGGCGATGGGACCCCACGGGAAGCCGCGCTCCTTCCACTGGCGGACAGGAAACGCGGCAGACAGTAGCCCCGGTGTGGGGGGTGGGCCAAAGACCTCGGCGGCAACACACAGTGACGCCCCGCCGCTGACGCAGGTCACCGGCGGGGCGTGGGGTCACTTCTCGTTGTCACGATTCGCCCGTTCGGGCGGGCGTCGTGTCCCGATCCGGGGGCGGATCAGACGCGGACGCCGAACATGAAGGGGCCGCCGATCGTGCTCATCGACTCGTAGCGGACGACCGTGCCGGTGCGCGGGGCGTGGATGATCTGGCCGTTGCCCGCGTAGAGGCCGACGTGGTGCAGGTCGTTGAAGAAGAACACCAGATCGCCGACCTTGAGGGCGCTCTGGGAGTAGATGCGCGTCCCGTCGTTGGCCTGCGCCTCCGAGGTCCGCGAGATGCCGACGCCGGCCTGCGCGTAGGCCCAGGAGGTCAGGCCCGAGCAGTCGTACGTGGCGGTGCCGGTGGCGCCGTACTGGTAGGGCTTGCCGAGCTGGCTCTGCGCGGCCTGGAAAGCGGCCATGGCGCGGCCGGAGCCGGTGGGGGCGTCGCCGAGGTCGACACGGTCGCCGGAGTCCCGGCTGGCGCGGGCGTCGGCGGCGGAGAGGGCGGCCCGCTCCTTGGCCGTCAGCGTGTTGAGGAGCTTGCGCGCCTCGGCGAGCTTGGCCTGGACTTCCTTCTTCTTCTTGCCCAGTTCGGTACGGGTGGTGGCGAGGTCCTTGAGCTTGCCGGAGGCCTCGGTGCGCTCCTGCGCCAGCTCGCGCTGCTTCTCCTGGATCTTCTTGAGCGCCTCGACCTGCTGGGCGCTCAACTGGTCGGCGGCGGACGCCTTGTCCAGGAAGTCGTCCGGGTTCGAGGAGAGGAGGAGCTGGAGGGACGAGTCTATGGACCCGGTGCGGTACTGGGCGGCGGCCGCCAGGCCCATGGAGTCGCGCAGCTCGTTGAGGTCCGCCTGCCCCCGGGCCACGTTGTCCTGGATGGTGGAGATCTCCTTCTGGAGCTTCTCCTGCTTCTGCTGGGCCCCGTTGTACTTCTCGGTGGCCTGCTCCGCCTCTTCGTAGAGCTTGTCGACCTTGCTCTTGACCTCGTCCTTGGTGAGCTTCTCGCTGGGCGCCGCGTTGGCGGCCTGCGAGCTCAGTACGACGGCAGCGGCGGCTGCGGTGGTCAGCACGGTCACGCGCGCGCGACTCGGCTGCTTCGGTCGACGGTGGGACGCCACGGAGACGGGCTCCTTCTTTTGAGTGATCACCCGTTTGGAGATTCGAGCCCCGACCTTAGTGACCTCGCCGTGATCAGTTCAAATCCTCAGAAGAAAAAAACACATCACGCAACGCAGTTTTTTCATGTAACTCACGTGCAGTCATGCTCGATTGACCCTACGTTGCGTGACGATCCCGCCAATTCGGTCATTAAACACGGAACTTCGCCGTTCAGGACAGTCGCTTCAGAAGTACCGCGGAAGCCACCGGTCGGGCACCCGCCTTCGCGATGCCGTCGGCCACCTCGCGGTCGGTCGAGGCGACGATGACCGGCCGCCCGGGCGGCTCGGCCCGCACCAGCTGACGGATCAGCTCGTCGGCCGTGACACCGGGCTTGGAGAACAGCACCCGCACCCCGCGCGGCGGCGCGAGCAGCACCGGAGCGGCCAGCTCGGCCCCGTCGAAGACGCAGGTGACCTCGGCGCCGGTCTGTGCGGCGAGCTGCGAGAGCTGCCCGAGCAGCCTGAGCCGCTGCTTCTCCAGGGGCATCTGCGGATAGCCGGTCTTGGTGACGTTGTAGCCGTCGACGACGAGATGGGCCTGCGGCAGCGCGAGAAGCTGGTCGAGAATGGCCGGATCGTTCTCCGAAAGGGCGCGCGTGGCGATGTCCTTCGGGGTCATCCGCCCCGGTTCGACCGCGTCGACGGTCTCCGCCGGACGCACCGACACCGGCGGCAACGCCAGTTCCCGCCGCAGCCCCTGGGCCGCGTCGAGCACGGTGTCCAGCAGCAGCCGCACCCGCATGTCCTCGACGCTGCGGCCCTCGCGCGCCGCCCTCCGGGTGGCCTCCAGCGCCGCCTCCACCTCCGCGAGCCGCCCCTTCAGCCGCCGGGACTCGCTCTCCGCGGCGGACACCTGGACCTGCCCCTCGGCGCGCACGGCCTCCAGCTCGGCCCGCACCTTGCGCAGCGCGGCCTCGCCCCGCTTGACGTCACTGAGGGCCGAACGCAGCTTGCGGTGGGCCGACTCGGCTTCCTTCTTCGCCGCTTCCAGTTCGGTCCGCAGCGACGCGGTGTCCGTCCGGGTCTGCTCACGGGCGCGGTCGAGATCCTCGCGCAGCCGCTCCAGTTCGGCCCGGCTCTCCTCGCCGGCGCGCTCGGCGTCGGCCCGCTGGGCCTCCTCGCCGGCCGCGGTGACCAGCTTCACCCAGCCGGTGGGCCGCAGCACGTAGGCCGCGGCCGCCACCTCGTGCGGGTCCGCGGCCGGGGTCGGCGAGCCGGCATCCAGAGCGCCGGCCAGTTCCGGCTGGGCCTCTCTGAACTTCTCGGCGATGCGCTGTCTGAAGAGCGGATCGGTCTCCAGCGCGGCCGCCATCGCGTTGCCCGCGAACTTCGCCCGCCGGTTCGGCGCGAACCGGGCGTACTGGCGCAACTGGGCGGGCAGCTCGGTGACGGTCAGCCCGCCGAAGCCGTCGGAGACGATCTGTACGACCCTGCGCCGCACGCCGTCCGGCAGCGGACGGTCGAGCATCTCGGCGGCGCCGTCGCCCGGCCCCCCGCCTGCGCTCTCCACCATCCGTCACACCCCAATACTGTGCGGGGCCTCCCACGCTCTCGTCTTCGCTCGAGCGGGAGGACGCCCGTCGTCAGGAACCGGCGCCCGGCCGATCCACGAGTTCCACCTGGTCCACGGCGTTGCACCAGCGGCACCGCACCGATTCGATGGTCTCATCGACCACCTCGCGCTCCTCGATCTTCGGCTCACCGGCGAGGTCGAGGTGCACGTACTCGACGACCTTCGAGGAGCGCGTCACGTCGAAGCGCGTGAGGTTGCCGCAGAGCGTGCAGCGCCACCGCGTCGTGGCGGTCGGCAGGGGAACCGTCATCGTGGCTTTCCGCTTCCTTCTCGTGTCGTGCTCGCTGTCACCGCGGTCGGGCCGGAGGCTCCCCCGCGTGTATGGCTCGTAACCCTACGGCCTGGCGGGTACTCGCCGCCCACCCGTCCACGGCGGCGAGGCGGCCCACGGGAGTGCGTCCCGTTACGTCATGCTCTGTACCCATGATCAGCAACTGGAACGGGACGGTCGGCAGGGCGGTCCGGAACACCTCCGCGCCGGTGACCTACGGACTCATCGCCCTGTGCTGCCTGGTCTTCCTGATCGGCCCGGCCTCGGGCTTCAACGCGGCCTACGGCACCGGCGACGAACTGGCGGCCGCGCAGCGCGCCTACTTCCGGCGCTGGGGCGTGGTCCCCGGCGAGCTGTTCGAGGGCACGCCACGGGCCGTCCTGACCCCGGCCACCGCCCTCTTCGTGCACGGCAGCTGGGTGCACCTGCTGGGCAACATGCTCTTCCTCTACGTCTTCGGCACGATGACCGAGGACCGGATGGGACGCGTCGAGTTCACGCTCTTCTACACCGGCTGCGGCTACCTGGCCCTGCTGGGCTACGCCGCCGCCAACGCCGGGTCCGCGCAGTCCCTGGTGGGAGCCTCCGGGGCGATCTCCGCGGTGCTCGGCGCCTTTCTGTACCTGTTCCCCCGGGCGCGGGTCACCAGTCTCCTGCCGTTCCTGTTCTTCCTGCCGCTGCGGTTCCCCGCGTGGGTCGTGCTGCCCTGCTGGGCGGCCCTGCAATGGGCGGCGGCGGGGCGGGCCGCCCAGGGGCCCGGGGTGGCCTACCTGGCGCACCTGGTGGGCTTCGCGCTGGGACTCGGCTACGCGTGGGCCCGTTTCCGCGACGACGAGGGCCCGCAGGGCCGCCCGGGGAAGGCGGCGGCGAGAAGGGGGCGGGCGACTAGAGTGAGGGCCGCCCCAGCTCCGGCCCCCGAGGGAGAGAACCAGCCGTGATCACCGCGATCGTCCTCATCAAGACCAGCGTGGACCGGATCCCCGAGATCGCGGAGCGGATCGCTTCGCTGGACTCCGTGAGCGAGGTCTTCTCGGTCACCGGGACGTACGACCTCATCGCCATGGTGCGGGTGAAGGAGCACGAGGACCTGGCGGAGGTCATCCCGGGCAGCATCAGCAAGATCCCGGGAGTCGAGGGGACCGACACCCACGTGGCGTTCCGCACGTACTCGCAGCACGACCTGGAGGCGGCGTTCGCGATCGGGCTGGACTCCTGACCCGCTGACCACCGCCTCCCGCGGACCGTCGCTCAGACCGCGGGGACGCAGCGGCCGTCCTCCGTGCGGTACCGCCACTTCGCCCCGTCGCTCACCAGTTCACGGACCGCCGTCACGAAGCGCTCGACGTGCTCGTCCGGGGTTCCCGCGCCGAAGCTCACCCGGATCGCGTTGAGGGACCTCTCGCCGGGCGCCGCCTCGGGGGCGCCGCACTCGCCCTGGGTCTGCGGGTCGCCGCCCAGCAGCGTGCGGACCAGGGGGTGGGCGCAGAAGAGGCCGTCACGGACACCGATGCCGTACTCGGCCGAGAGGGCCGCGGCGAAGTGGGAGCTGTTCCAGCCCTCGACGACGAAGGAGATCACGCCGACCCGCGGGGCGTCGTCGCCGAACAGGGACAGCACCTTCACCTGCGGGACCTCGGCCAGCCCGGCCCGCACCCTCGCGATCAGGCGCTCCTCCCGCGCGACCAGGTTCTCGAAGCCGGCCTCGGTGAGCGCCTTGCAGGCCGAGGCGATCGAGTAGGCGCCGATCACGTTCGGGGAGCCGGCCTCGTGACGGGCGGCGCTCTCGTGCCACTCCACGTCCACCCCGCCGTCCTCGCGCCGCGTGACCTTACGGCTGGCGCCGCCGCCCGCGAGGTACGGGTCGGCCGCGACCAGCCAGTCGGCGCGGCCGGCCAGGACGCCGGCGCCGAAGGGCGCGTACAGCTTGTGTCCGGAGAAGGCGACCCAGTCGACGTCCAGGTCACGGACGGAGACCGGGTGGTGCGGGGCCAGCTGGGCGGCGTCCAGGACGATCCGGGCGCCGTGGGCGTGCGCCGCCGCCGCCAGCTCGCGCACCGGCCACAACTCGCCGGTGACGTTCGAGGCGCCGGTGACGCAGACCAGCGCCGGGCCGTGCGGGTCGCGGGCGGCCAGGGCGCGCTCCAGGGTCTCGACGGCCTGGCGCGGGGTGCGCGGGGCGTCGAGGTAGGTGACCCGGGCGTCCTTCCAGGGCAGCAGCGAGGCGTGGTGCTCGGTCTCGAAGACGAAGACCTGGCAGTCGGCCGGGAGGGCCCGCGCCAGCAGGTTGAGGGAGTCGGTCGTCGAGCGGGTGAAGACCAGCTGGTCGTCCGGACGGCAGTCGAGGAACTCGGTGACCGTGCGGCGGGCGTTCTCGAAGAGGTCCGTGGAGAGCTGGGAGAGGTAGCCGGCGCCGCGGTGGACGCTGCCGTAGTACGGGGCGTAGGCCGCCACGTCGTCCCAGACGCGCTGGAGGGCGGGGGCGCTGGCCGCGTAGTCGAGCGCCGCGTAGGCGACCGTGCCGCCCGTCACCAGCGGCACGGTGACATCCCGGCCGAGAACGGGCAGCTGGGCACAGATCGTACGGGTGGCGGCAGCGGTGGGGACAGACATGGCGAACTCCCGTGAGAGGCAAGGGGGAACCACCGTGCGAGCGGGCATGGCTCGAGCACGGGGGAAGGTGAAAGGGGTGTGCGGAGGCGGGGCTCTACGCCCTATCGCATTCGCTTGCTCACGGAAGGCTCCCTCGAACGACCAGGACCCCTGGCGGTGCTCACTCGAAAGAGTGCGAGGGGTCCGCGCTTGCCGTAGACCTCGCTGCCTACGGCCTGGTCCTCACCCGGGGCACCCCGCCACGGACGGAGGGTTGCCGGACAGTCGGCCGGGGCCTCATGACTGTCACTCATGACCTGGTACAGGAACGTACGTGAGGTGATCGCCGTCCCGCAACCCGTGTCCGGATCGCGGGACGGCGAACTGTGGACCGCTACGCGTTGCTGGCGGCCACCCAGCGCTCCAGGGCCCGCTTGGCCGCGCCCGAGTCGATCGACTCCGTCGCCCTCGCCATACCGGCCCGCAACTGCTCCGCAAGGGTCCCGGTGCCCGGCTCGAGCGCCACCAGCGCCGCCGCCGAGTTCAGCAGCACGGCGTCCCGCACGGGTCCCGTGTCGCCCTCCAGGAGGCGGCGGGCGACCTCCGCGTTGTACGAGGGGTCCCCGCCCCGCAGCGCCTCGACCGGCACCAGGTCGAGGCCGACGTCACGCGGGTCGAAGGTCTCCTCGGCGACCTTGCCGTCGCGCACGACCCACACGTGGGAGGTGGCCGTGGTGGTCAGCTCGTCGAGGCCGTCGTCGCCCCGGAAGACGAGGGAGGAGTTGCCGCGCTCGGCGAAGACGCCCGCGACGACCGGCGCCATGCGCGGGTCGGCGACCCCCACCGCCTGGGCCCGTACCCGGGCCGGGTTGGTCAGCGGGCCGAGCACGTTGAACACCGTGCGGATGCCCAACTGGCCGCGCGCCGCGCCCACGTGACGCAGCGCCGGATGGAACTTGACCGCGAAGCAGAAGGTGATCCCGGCCTCCTGGGCCACCTCGGCCACCCGCTTCGGGGTCAGCTCCAGATTGACGCCGAGCTTCTCCAGGACGTCCGAGGCGCCGGACGCCGAGGACGCTGCCCGGTTGCCGTGCTTGACGACCGTGGCACCGGTGCCGGCCACGACGATCGCCGACATGGTGGAGATGTTGACCGTCTTCGCGCCGTCGCCGCCCGTGCCGACGATGTCGACGGTCGGTCCCGGCACCTCGATGAGGTTGGCGTGCTCGTACATGGCCCGGACGAGACCGTTGATCTCCGCGACGGTCTCGCCCTTGGCCCGCAGCGCCACCACGAACCCGGCGATCTGCGCGTCGGTCGCCTCGCCCCGCATGATCCTGTCCAGCGCCCAGAACGTGGCGTCCGCGTCCTGGTCACGGCCGTACAGCAGGCCGTTCAGCACCTCGGGCCAGGAACGGTCCGCCGCGGTGTCGCCTCCAGCGGGGGTCACAGCGCTCATAGCCGCTCCTGCGTGTGTCGTCATGTGTCGTTCGTCCGCTGTGTGACGCGGAACAGGGTGAACCCCACCCTATCCAGCCCGTGGGCACGGCAAAGGGCCCCGTCCGAAGACCGGACGGGGCCCTTCTCCTGCGGCGTGGCGACGCCTCAGCGATCAGTGGTGGCCGTGGCCGCTCGTGATCTCCTTGTACTCCTCCACGGAGGGCTTCGGAATCTGCTGGTCCTCACCGAAGTAGGCCTCGCTGATCTTGGCGCGAAGCTTCTCCTTGCCCTTCACCTTGCGCTCGACACCGTTCGCGTCGACGGAAGCGCCGATCGCGGCCGGCTGGTACTGCTCGTGCGCCGTGAGGGTGTGCAGCTGCTCCTGGCTGAGCGGCTCGTGGATCTCGATGAACTCACCGTGCGGCAGGCGCTTGATGGTGCCGGTCTCGCGACCGTGCAGCACCTTGTCCCGGTCCCGGCGCTGGAGGCCGAGGCAGATCCGCTTGGTGAGGATGTACGCGATGACCGGTCCGACGAAGAAGAAGATCCGGACGAACCAGGTGATCGAGTTGATCGACAGGTGGAAGTGCGTGGCCCACAGGTCGTTGCCGCCGCCCACCAGCGTGATCATGTACATCGTGACCCAGGCGACGCCCAGGGCCGTACGGGTGGGCGCGTTGCGCGGACGGTCCAGGATGTGGTGCTCGCGCTTGTCGCCGGTGACCCAGGACTCGATGAACGGGTACAGGGCCAGCGCAGCGAGGACGACGCCGAACAGCACCAGCGGGATGAACACGCCCAGGACGAGCGTGTGACCCCAGAGGTTGATCTCCCAGCCCGGCATGAAGCGGATCAGGCCCTCGGCGAAGCCCATGTACCAGTCGGGCTGGGCGCCGGTGGACACCTGGTCCGGACGGTAGGGGCCCATGGCCCAGATCGGGTTGATCTGCGCGATGGCCGCGATGGCCGCGATCACACCGAAGACCAGGAAGAAGAAGCCTCCGGCCTTGGCCATGTACACCGGCAGCAGTGGCATGCCGACGACGTTCTTGTTGCTCTTGCCGGGACCCGCGAACTGCGTGTGCTTGTGGTAGAAGACCAGGATCAGGTGGCCGACCACCAGGCCGAGCATGATGCCCGGCAGCAGCAGGATGTGGATCGAGTAGAACCGCGCCACGAAGTCGTGGCCCGGGAACTCTCCGCCGAACAGGAACATCGAGATGTACGTGCCGACGATCGGCATCGACAGGATCGCGCCCTGCGTGAAGCGGACACCGGTGCCGGAGAGCAGGTCGTCCGGGAGCGAGTAGCCGGTGAAACCGGTGAACATGCCCAGGACGAACAGCAGGAAGCCGAACAGCCAGTTGATCTCACGCGGCTTGCGGAACGCGCCCGTGAAGAACACGCGCATCATGTGCACGAACATGCCGGCGAGGAAGATCAGCGCCGCCCAGTGGTGGATCTGCCGGATGAGCAGACCGCCACGCACGTCGAAGGAGATGTGCAGCGTCGAGCTGAACGCCTCCGACATCAGCTGTCCCTGGAGCGGGACGTAGCTGCCGTGGTACTCCACCTCGGTCATCGACGGGTGGAAGAACAGCGTCAGGTACACACCCGTGAGGATGATGATGATGAAGCTGTAGAGGCAGACCTCACCCAGCATGAACGACCAGTGGTCGGGGAAGATCTTGCGCATGTTGGCCTTGGCCAGGGAGTAGATCCCCAGCCGGCCGTCGGCCCAGTCGGCGATCCGCTCGCCGGCCGGCGCCTTCCCGCGGTCGCGGGACTCGTTGCTCGCGTGGTTCTCAGTGGTGCTCATCCGCGCTCCCAGAATGCAGGACCGACGGGCTCCTCGAAGTCGCCGAGCGCTTCGAGGTAGCCCTCGTCGTTCACGCCGATGCGCAGCTGCGGCAGGGCGTGACCGGCGGGACCGAAGATCACTCGGGCACCGTCGGAGAGGTCGAAGGTGGACTGGTGGCAGGGGCACAGCACGTGGTGCGTCTGCTGCTCGTACAGCGAGATCGGACAACCGACGTGGGTGCAGATCTTCGAGTACGCCACGATGCCCTGGTAGGACCAGTCGAGTTCCTGCTTGTCCTTGATGTTGTCCGGCTGGAGCCGGACGATCATCAGGGCAGCCTTGGCGATCTCGTTCTGGAACTCCTCGTCGTGCTCCTCCAGGCCCTCGGGCTTGGCGAAGGTGAGCGAACCGACGGCGACGTCCGACGGACGCAGCGGCTCGTTCGTGTTCATGTTGACGAGCAGCTTGCCCTTGGCCCACAGCGTGTGACGCAGCTTGTCCTCGGGCAGCGGGCCGAGGTCGCGCAGCAGCACGACACCGGACAGCGGCACCAGGGCCATCGCGCCGAACATCGTGTTGCGGATCAGCTTGCGACGGCCGAGCCCGGACTCCTTGGCGCCCTGCGCGAAGTCCGCGTGGACCTTCGCCCGGACCTCGGGGGGCGCGGCGATCGGGTGCCGCTCGTCGGCGACCTCCACGTCGGACATCAGGGTGCGGGCCCAGTGGACCGCGCCGGCGCCGATGGTGAACAGCGCCGTGCCCAGCGTCAGACCCAGCGCGAAGTTCAGCGCGCTGAGGTGGCCGATCGGGAACACGAAGATCGACCTGTCGGCGGGGATCGCCACGTACGAGGCGATGAAGCCGACCGTGGCGAGCATCGACAGCGTGAACAGGAAGGCGACCGCACGCTCGGACCGCTTGGCGGCCCGCTCGTCGATGTCCTGGACGCGGTGCTCGTGCGGCGGGAGACCGGGGTCCGCGAACGGGTTGTGCTCGTCCGCGACGCCCACCGCACCGTGACCGTGCTCGTTGTGTCCTGCGGACTGCTCGGCAGGCAGGTTCTCTTCTGGAATGTTGTGGCTACTCATGACTTCTTGGCCTTTGCGGTCCGAGCGGCGACCCAGACGGCGACCGCGATCAGGGCACCGAGACCGAAGATCCAGGCGAACAGGCCCTCGCTGACCGGCCCGAGGCCGCCCAGCTCCAGACCGCCCGGGTTGTCGGTGTCGTCGCTGTTGACCGCGTGCAGGTACGCGATGATGTCCTTCTTGTTCTGCTCCGACAGGGTGGTGTCGGGGAAGGAAGGCATGTTCTGCGGGCCGGTCTGCATGGCCTCGTAGATGTGCTTCGGGTCCACGTCCTCGAGGGTCGGAGCGTACTTGCCCTTGGTGAGGGCGCCGCCCTTGCCGGTGAAGTTGTGGCACTGCGCGCAGTTGGTGCGGAACAGCTCACCGCCCTTGGCGATGTCCGCGCCCTCCGGGCCGTACTCGGCGTCGGTGGGGACGGACGGGCCGGCGCCCAGGGAGGAGATGAACGCGGCGAGCTGGTCGATCTCGGCCTGCGTGTAGATGACCTTCTTCTTGGGCACCTGGGGGCCCTGGGAGGTAGCCGCGGGCATGCGCCCGGTGCCGACCTGGAAGTCGACCGCCGCGGCGCCCACGCCGACCAGGCTCGGACCGTCGGAGGTCCCCTGACCGCCGGCGCCGTGGCAGCTTGCGCAACCAACGGCGTAGAGCTTCTTGCCCTCGTCGATGGTGAGGGACTGGGCGGTGTCGTCTGCCTGCGCGTTGCTCGCGGGCGCGAACGCGGCGTACAGCCCCCCAGTGGCCGCCAGCGCGAGGAGTAGGACGACGAGCGCCGCCAGCGGATGGCGTCGTCGTGCGGAGAGCTTTTTCACGGATTACCCCGGTGTCAGGATCTTCTGCGTCGATGCGTGGGATGTGCGGGAGCGAGCGTGCCCGGCTACTTGATCATGTAGATCGTGGCGAAGAGGCCGATCCAGACGACATCGACGAAGTGCCAGTAGTAGGACACGACGATGGCCGCGGTCGCCTGCTCGTGGGTGAACCTCTTGGCCGCGTAGGTGCGCCCGAGGACGAACAGGAAGGCGATGAGGCCGCCCGTCACGTGCATGCCGTGGAAGCCGGTGGTCAGGTAGAACACCGAGCCGTACGGGTCGGAGGAGAGCGAGAGCCCGTCCTTCTTCACCAGCTCCGTGTACTCGAAGATCTGACCGCCGATGAAGATCGCACCCATGATGAAGGTGACGATGAACCACATTCTGAGCTTCTTCACGTCACCGCGCTCGGCGGCGAAGACGCCGAGCTGGCAGGTGAGCGAGGAGAGCACCAGGATCGTGGTGTTGGTGGCCGAGAACGGGAAGTTCAGGGCCTCGGCCATTTCCTTCCAGTGATCAGGACCCGTCACCGATCGCAGGGTGAAGTACATCGCGAAGAGGGCCGCGAAGAACATCAGCTCGGAGCTCAGCCAGATGATGGTTCCGACGCTGGTGAGGTTCGGCCGATTGACCGACGGGTGCGCGTGCCCGGTATCTACTGTCGTTGCTGTCGCCACGACCGACATTATGTCGGTCCCTTATCCCGCCCTCACTCCGGGGGGTGCCGTTCGGAGTGATCGCACCCCGTGTAGTGCCCGGATGGCCCATCGAAGTGGTGTTCCATGCGGTGTGGGCGGGGGGTCCGAGGGAGTAGCATCCGCGGCATCGGTTCTGTCCGTACGACGCTGATGTCACGGAGGAAGCATGCAGGCGACCGCCACGGTGCTGGTCTACAGCGACGACTCCAACACCCGCGAGCAGGTACGTCTCGCGACCGGGCGCAGGCCCGCGCCGGACGTCCCGGTGGTGGAGTTCGTGGAGTGTGCGACGGCGCCGGCGGTGGTGCGGGAGCTGGACAGGGGCGGCATCGACGTCGTCGTCCTGGACGGCGAGGCCGCGCCCATGGGCGGCATGGGGCTGTGCCGCCAGCTCAAGGACGAGGTGTTCCGGTGTCCGCCGGTGCTTCTTCTCATCGGGCGCCCCCAGGACGCCTGGCTCGCCACCTGGAGCCGCGCCGACGCGGCTGTGACGCTGCCCGTGGAGCCCGCGGAGTTCGCGGCGGCACTGGCCGCCCTGCTGCGGACGAAAAGCCTCCAGCAGAGCGCGTAGCGCCGGACCGGGGGCGGGTGCCGCACGGACCGCGGCTCCGCGCCCCTGACGGCGCCTACACGGCCGCCGGGCTGAGTCGCGCCGTCTCCTGGCCGGTTCGCTGTGTGCCGCCGGTCAGTGCGCTGCCCTTGGTCCACTTCTTCCAGTCCAGGTTCCAGTCGCCGAAGCCGTTGCCGAAGGTCTCCATCGTGTTGCCGTTGCTGTTGACGACCTGGACGACGTCGCCCTGGCGGACGTTGTCGAAGAACCACTCGGCGTTGGACGTGCTCATGCCGGTGCAGCCGTGGCTGACGTTCGCGTACCCCTGGGAGCCCACCGACCAGGGGGCCGCGTGGACGTACTCGCCGCTCCAGGTGACGCGGGTGGCGTAGTAGACGGGCAGGTCGTAGGAGTCCGCGGAGCCTTCCGCGATGCCCACGGTGGTGCCGCGCATCCGTACGAAGTACTCCTTGCCCAGGACGACCTTGACGCCGTTGCGGGTCTCGAAGCCGGGCTTTCCGGTGGTGACCGGGATCTGGTTGATCTGCTCGTTGTTCTTGAAGACCGTCATGGAGTGCGAGGACGCGTCCGTGACGGCGATCACCCGGTCCCCGATCGTGAGCTTGAGCTCCTTGGCGGGGCCGCCCCACAGCCGGTCGCTGATCTTGATGCCGTCCAGGTTGCTGTGCACGCGGAGGGTGGCGTGAGCGGGCCAGTAGTCCTTGGGGCGGTAGTGCAGTTCCTTGTCGTCCACCCAGTGCCAGCCGCCCTGCACGACCGGCGTGGAGTCGACCTTGAGGGCCCGTTCGACGACGGCCCGCTCGGCGGGGTCCTTGATGGGCTGGTCCAGCTTCGCGGTGACGGGCTGGCCGACGCCGTACTCGCCCGCCTCGGGGCCGAACTCGACCGCCAGGCGCTTCTTCGAGGTGGGCTTGCCGGTGTCGAAGGACAGGACCCGGCGGCCGGGGGCTCCGTCGTCGTCCTCGGTGCTCACGCGGACCGTGTAGTGGGCGTTCGCGGCCAGCGGCTCGGTGCTGTGCCAGCGACTGCCGTCGGCCGCGAGTTCGCCCGCCACATAGCGGCCTGCGCCGTCCACGGCGGTGACGTCCGTGATGCGGTCGTCGTCCTGCGCGGTGACCTCGAGGGGCTTGTCCGGGTCGGTCTTCTTCCCGTCGCCTGCGAGGTTGCTGAAGGAGATCTGGTCCGTCGCGTCATAGGGGCGCGCGGAGAGCGGATTGCCGTCCGAGCCGCAGGCGCTGGCGACCGCGCCCAGGGCGATCACCAGCAGGGTGCAGCCCGCGACGGTGCGAGGGCGGGGTTCGTGGCTCATGGCTTCACGCTAGGGAGCCGGGTCGGCAGCGGCGCGCTGGGTGACACGGACGGCGGACCGCCGTTACGGCAAAAGAGTGAGCCCGGACGCTCCTGACGGAGTGTCCGGGCCCGGTGCGCGTGCGGCGCGTGTTACTGGGTGCGGTTCTCACCGCGGTAGTACTCGAAGACCCAGCCCCAGAGGCCGATGAGGACCAGGGGGAGGGAGAAGTACAGCAGCCACCAGCCCACAGCGACCCCCAGGAAGGCCAGCGCGCCGCCGGTGCCGAGCGCCAGCGGCTGCCAGCTGTGCGGGCTGAAGAAGCCCAGCTCGCCGGCGTCGTCCGCGACGTCCGCCTCCTTGTTGTCCTGCGCGCCCGCGTCGACCCGCCGGGCGGTGAAGCCCAGGTAGAAGCCGATCATGATGCACAGGCCGAAGGCCAGGAAGAGGGCCGTGGTACCGGCCGGCTCCTTCGACCACACGCCATAGACGATCGCCATGACGAGGACGAAGACGCTCAGCCAGACGAACATCTTGCCCTGGATCTTCACTTGCCGGCCTCCTTGCTGCCCGAGATGGCACTGGCACCGTGGCCGGCGTGCTCCAGCTGCTCGAGCGCGGCGATCTCGGGGTGGTGCAGGTCGAACGCCGGGGATTCGCTGCGGATCCGCGGCAGGGTGAGGAAGTTGTGGCGCGGCGGCGGGCAGGAGGTGGCCCACTCCAGGGAGCGGCCGTAGCCCCACGGGTCGTCGACGCCGACCGGCTTGCCGTACTTGGCGGTCTTCCACACGTTGTAGAAGAACGGCAGGACCGACAGACCGAGGACGAACGAGCTGATCGTCGAGATCGTGTTCAGGGCGGTGAAGCCGTCGGCCGCCAGGTAGTCGGCGTACCGGCGCGGCATGCCCTCGGCGCCCAGCCAGTGCTGGACCAGGAAGGTGCCGTGGAAGCCGACGAACAGCGTCCAGAAGGTGATCTTGCCGAGGCGTTCGTCGAGCATCTTGCCGGTGAACTTGGGCCACCAGAAGTGGAAGCCGGAGAACATCGCGAAGACGACGGTGCCGAAGACGACGTAGTGGAAGTGCGCCACCACGAAGTACGAGTCGGACACGTGGAAGTCCATCGGCGGGGAGGCCAGGATGACGCCGGTCAGACCGCCGAAGGTGAAGGTGATGAGGAAGCCCGTCGCCCACAGCATCGGTGTCTCGAAGGACAGTGAGCCCTTCCACATGGTGCCGATCCAGTTGAAGAACTTCACGCCCGTCGGGACGGCGATGAGGAACGTCATGAAGGAGAAGAACGGCAGCAGCACGCCACCCGTGACGTACATGTGGTGCGCCCACACCGTCACGGACAGACCGGCGATCGAGATCGTCGCGGCGATCAGGCCCATGTAACCGAACATCGGCTTGCGGGAGAACACCGGGATCACCTCGGAGATGATCCCGAAGAACGGCAGGGCGATGATGTACACCTCTGGATGGCCGAAGAACCAGAAGAGGTGCTGCCACAGCAACGCGCCGCCGTTGGCCGCGTCGAAGACATGGGCTCCGAACTTGCGGTCCGCCTCCAGGGCGAACAGCGCGGCCGCCAGGACCGGGAAGGCCAGCAGGACCAGGACACCGGTCAGCAGGACGTTCCAGGTGAAGATCGGCATACGGAACATCGTCATGCCGGGCGCGCGCATGCAGATGATCGTGGTGATGAAGTTGACCGAGCCGAGGATGGTGCCGAAGCCGGAGAAGGCCAGGCCCATGATCCACATGTCGGCGCCGATGCCCGGGCTGCGGATCGCGTCCGACAGCGGGGCGTAGGCGAACCAGCCGAAGTCGGCCGCGCCCTGCGGGGTGAGGAAGCCGGCCACCGCGATCAGCGAGCCGAACAGGTACAGCCAGTAGGCGAACATGTTCAGCCGCGGGAACGCGACGTCCGGAGCACCGATCTGGAGCGGCATGATCCAGTTGGTGAAGCCGGCGAACAGCGGCGTCGCGAACATCAGCAGCATGATCGTGCCGTGCATCGTGAACGCCTGGTTGAACTGTTCGTTCGACATGAACTGCAGGCCCGGTCGGGCCAGCTCGGCGCGCATGAAGAGCGCCATGACGCCACCGATGCAGAAGAACGCGAACGACGTGACCAGGTACAACGTACCGATGGTCTTGTGGTCGGTGGTCGTCAGCCACTTCACCACGACGTTGCCGGGCTGCTTGCGCCTGACCGGCAGCTCGTTCTCGTACGAGTCCTCAGCTGCGGAGGCACCCTGGGGTTCGTTGAGGATGCTCACAGGACGTTCGACTCCCGGTTCTTCTCGGGGTTCGTTTGCTCGATGCCGGCCGGAACGTAACCGGTCTGCCCGTTCTTGGCGATTTCCTTCAGGTGCTGCTCGTACCGCTCCGGAGAGACGACCTTCACGTTGAACAGCATCCGGGAGTGGTCGACGCCGCAGAGCTCGGCGCACTTGCCCAGGAAGGTGCCTTCCCGGTTGGGCGTCACCTGGAAGGAGTTGGTGTGACCCGGAATGACGTCCTGCTTCATCAGGAACGGCACCACCCAGAAGGAGTGGATGACGTCACGCGAAGTGAGGACGAAGCGGACCGTCTTGCCCTCGGGGAGCCAGAGGGTCGGGCCCGGGTTGTCGGTCTGCGGGTTCCGCTCACCGGGGGTGCCGCAGGTGTAGACGCCGCCGGCGTTGTCGGGGAAGTCCTTCTTGAACCGGTCCGGGATCGCGGCCAGGTTCTTGTCGGTCTTCGCGTCCCCGTCGGAACCGTCGACGTTCTCGATGTAGTTGAAGCACCAGCTCCACTGGAAGCCGACCACGTTCACCGTGACGTCGGGCTTCTTGTCGAGGCTCAGCAGCTTCGATTCGTCACGGGCCGTGAAGTAGAACAGGACCGAGACGATGATGATCGGCACGACCGTGTACAGCGCCTCGATCGGCATGTTGTACCGGGTCTGCGGAGGAACTTCGACCTTTGTGCGGCTGCGGCGGTGGAAGAAAGCACTCCACAGGATCAGGCCCCACACCAGCACGCCGGTGGCCAGCGCGGCTGCCCACGAGCCCTGCCACAGGGAGAGGATCCGCGGAGCCTCTTCTGTGACCGGGGTGGGCATACCAAGGCGGGGGAAGTCCTTGTATGTGCAACCGGTGGCGGTCGCCAGGACCAGGCCCGCGGTCATTGCCTGCAGCAGCTTCCGCCGCATCGGGCGCCGCGACGTGGGGGTACCACCCGCGCCCTTCAGGCAGCGGGGGAGGTCGGAGCCGTTGGGACTCACGTAGCGCCTTCCCGAGAGTCTCGCCCGCGCGGTTGGCTGCGGCCTGCCTTCTCGCTGGTCGGTCGCCGCCCTGCGTCGGGCAGGGGTTTGGATGTTTATGCGGACCAAACCCTAGCCGACGCCCTCCGGGGGGTCGCGGGGAGGGTGGCATACGCGCCGCGGGTCACCCCCAAGGGGCGGGGAGCGACGCCTGATAGGTCGTCAATGCGGGTTGTGCGGAGGTCAAGGGCCGGTAAGGGCCTTTCGCGCCCCCGTCGCGCAGTCGCACATCGGCGCAGGCCCGCGCTCCTTCCCCGCTCCCGCACGTCTTAACGTTGCCGTGTGGCCTACTTCGACGCTGCTTCCGCTGCCCCGCTTCATCCCGTCGCCCGTCAGGCGCTGTCGGCCTCGCTCGACGAGGGGTGGGCGGATCCCGCCCGTCTGTACCGGGAGGGGCGGCGGGCCCGGATGCTGCTGGACGCGGCGCGGGAGGCGGCGGCCGAGGCCGTCGGCTGCCGGCCGGACGAGCTGGTGTTCACGTCTTCCGGGACCGGGGCCGTGCACTCCGGGATCGCGGGCGCGCTGGCGGGGCGCCGGAGGGCAGGACGTCACCTGATCGTGTCAGCCGTCGAACACTCCTCGGTACTCCATTCGGCCGAGGTGTTCGAGGCGGAGGGCGGGACGGTGACCAGGGCGCCGGTGACCAGGACCGGGGCGGTCTCCGTCGGGTCGTACGCAGACGCGCTGCGGTCCGACACCGCGCTGGCCTGTCTTCAGTCGGCCAACCACGAGGTGGGGACCGAGCAGCCGGTGGCGGAGGTGGCCGAGCTGTGCCGGGAGGCAGGGGTTCCGTTGCTGGTGGACGCCGCCCAGTCGCTCGGATGGGGAGCCGTGGAGGGCCCCTGGTCACTGCTGGCCGCGAGCGCGCACAAGTGGGGCGGGCCGTCCGGTGTCGGCCTGCTCGTCGTGCGCAAGGGCGTCCGGTTCGCGCCGCGGGGGCCCGTGGACGAGCGGGAGTCGGGGCGGGCGGCCGGGTTCGAGAACATTCCGGCGATCGTGGCCGCGGCGGCCTCGCTGCGGGCGGTCCGGGCGCAGGCGGCGCAGGAGGCGGTACGGGTGCGGGAGCTGACGGCGCGGATCCGGGCCCGGGTGGGGGCTCTCGTACCGGACGTGGAGGTCGTCGGGGATCCGGAGCGGCGGCTGCCCGGCATCGTCACCTTCTCCTGTCTGTATGTCGACGGAGAGGCGCTGCTGCACGAGCTGGACCGGGCGGGGTTCTCCGTCTCCTCGGGGTCGTCCTGCACCAGCAGCACACTGACCCCCAGCCATGTGCTGAGGGCGATGGGGGTGCTGAGTGAGGGAAACGTGCGGGTTTCGCTGCCGGTGGGAGCAGCCGAGGAGGACGTGGAGAGGTTCCTCGACGTGTTGCCGGGGGCGGTGGCGGGAGTGCGGGAGAAGCTCGGGGCGCCCGCGCCCGTGGCGGACGTCCGCGGCGACGTGCTCGTCGTGGACGCGCTGGGCAAGCGGTGTCCGATTCCCGTGATCGAGCTGGCGAAGGTGATCGGGGACGTGCCGGTCGGCGGCTCGGTGCGGGTGCTCTCCGACGACGAGGCGGCTCGGCTGGACATCCCCGCGTGGTGCGAGATGCGGGGACAGGAGTACGTCGGCGAGGAGCCGGCGGACCGCGGTTCGGCCTACGTGGTCCGCCGGACGTCCTGAGTCACGCCAGGTGCTTGCGCACCTCGGTGGCCGCGTCGTCGCCGTACGCCTTGGTGAAGCGGTCCATGAAGTGGGCGCGGCGCAGCTGGTACTCCTGGGTGCCGACCGTCTCGATCACGAGGGTGGCGAGCATGCAGCCGATCTGGGCGGCGCGCTCGTGCGAGACGCCCCAGGCCAGGCCGGAGACGAAGCCGGCCCGGAAGGCGTCGCCGACGCCGGTGGGCTCGACCTTGGCCTCCTCCTCGGGGCATCCGACCTCGATCGGGTCCTCGCCGGCGCGCTCGATGCGGACGCCGCGCGAGCCGAGGGTGGTGACGCGGTGGCCGACCTTGGCGAGGATGTCGGCGTCGCTCCAGCCCGTCTTGGACTCGATGAGGCCCTTCTCGTACTCGTTGGAGAAGAGGTAGGTCGCGCCCTCCAGCAGTATCCGGATCTCGTCGCCGTTCATACGGGCGATCTGCTGGGAGAAGTCGGCCGCGAAGGGGATCGAGCGGGCGCGGCACTCCTCGGTGTGGCGGAGCATCGCCTCCGGGTCGTCGGCGCCGATCACGACCAGGTCCAGCCCGCCCACGCGGTCGGCGACGGTCTTGAGCTCGATGAGCCGGGCCTCGCTCATGGCGCCGGTGTAGAAGGAGCCGATCTGGTTGTGGTCGGCGTCGGTGGTGCACACGAAGCGGGCCGTGTGCAGGGTCTCGGAGATACGGACCGACCCGGTGTCGACGCCGTGCCGGTCCAGCCAGGCCCGGTACTCGTCGAAGTCGGCGCCGGCGGCGCCGACCAGGATGGGCCGGGTACCCAGCTGTCCCATTCCGAAGGCGATGTTCGCGCCCACACCGCCCCGGCGCACGTCCAGGTTGTCGACCAGGAAGGAGAGCGAGACCGTGTGCAGCTGGTCCGCGACGAGCTGGTCGGCGAAGCGGCCGGGGAACGTCATGAGGTGGTCGGTGGCGATGGAGCCGGTGACTGCGATGCGCACGGCGTGGACTCTCCTGAGGGGAGGGGGATTGACAGTTCACGCTACCCGGTCGACTCGCGCCACTGAAGCAGCCGAAACTACCCGATAGTAGATCTTTCTTCGCGGGCTCCAGCGTGCTTACGGTTCGGCTATGAAGAACCTCGAGTTCCACACGCCCGCTCCGGCCGATCTCGACGGCGACCTCGTGTCGCTGCGCGGTGACTGCGTCCGGATGGCCCGGCACTGGGCGGCCCCCGAGAAGATCGCTTCCCGTCCGGTCTCCCCGTCACTCATCCACGGAGTGACCGTTCCGGCGACGTCGGCACGACTTCTGGAGGCCATGCCGGACTACGGCAACTAGGGGTAAACCCTCGAATTCTTCGGTACGGCGCACGGAAGGGAACCGTGCGCTCCCCCGTCGCGTCCCATCGCCGTCCCTCGTAGTAGGGATGTGGGGTACGACAGCAGGGCAGCCGAAGGAGCGATGCGGTGAACACCGAGCGACCCGAGAACGACGACGCCGCGCGCGAGCCGGAGGAGACCGGTTCCGAGAAGGCCACGGCCGAGGACGCCGAGGTCCGGGAGGCGCAGGGCGCAGACGCGCGGCCCGGGGACACCCCGGCCGGGGAGAGCGAGGCGGGCGCGGCGCGTGCCGATGAGGCCGGCGCTCCTGAGGAGACGGGTCCCTCCGGGCCTCCGGCCGTTTCGGACGCCGGGGTCGCTTCGGTCTCCGCCGCGGTGAAGCCCGCCGTCTCCGCATCGGAGCCTGCCCCGGCCTCCACTGCCGGAGAGCCCTCCGATTCCGACGCGGGCGCCGATGCCGACGCCGACCCGGGTCAGCGGCACCCCCTCCCCCACTCCGACTCTGCCGAGGTGGCCTCCGTTGCCGACTCCGGGCCGGACGAGCCCGTCGTCGGGCCGGCGGTCCACGGCGGGTCCGCTGCCGGCCCCCGGCGCCGCTCCCCCGTCCTCATCGCCTCCGTCGCGGCCGCCGTGCTGCTGGTGGGGGGCGGCGGAGCCTATCTGACCGCCAGTGCGACCGGCGGTTCCGGCGGGAGCGCCGGAGCCGGGTCGCCGTCCGGGGACGGGACGCCCTCGGCGCTCCCCTTGGACGACTACTCCGCGGGTACGGGTGCGGGTGCGGGTGCCTCGCAGGGCGGTACGAACGGCATCGCGCCCGGCGAGCCCAACCCCTACGGGGTGACCTACAAGACCGCGGGCCCGCTTCCCGACGGTCCGGGCACCGCGCCCGTGTACTGGGCGAAGGGCGAGGTCGCCAAGGACGAGGTGGCGCGGCTGGCGAAGGTGCTGGGGGCAGAGGGGACGCCGGTGGCCGACGGGGCGGCATGGAAGGTCGGCTCCGGGAACGACGGCTCGGGGCCGGTGCTGCGGGTGAACCGACAGGCGCCGGGGATGTGGACGTTCACCCGGTACGCGCCCGGCACCGACAACTGCACGGCCGGCACCGACAAATGCGCCGGGACGTCCGTCACCCCGGCCGGCGACCCGGTGAGCGAGGAGGCCGCGAAGAAGGCGGCGGCGCCGGTCCTGGCAGCGGTCGGACAGGGCGGCGCCGAGGTGGACGCGAGCCAGGTCATGGGGACCCAGCGGGTGGTGAACGCCGACCCCGTGATCGGCTCCCTGCCCACCTACGGCTGGACGACCGGGATCAGCGTCGGCGCCCAGGGCACCGTGGTCGGCGGCAACGGGCAGCTGGAAACTCCGGTGAAGGGTGCCACGTACCCGCTGCTCAGCGCGCGGGAGGCGCTGGACGCGTTGAACGCGGCGCCCGGGACCGGCCACCGGATGGGCATCGGCGGCTGTACTGGCCCGGTGCCGCTGAAGGACCGGCTGGAGAGCCCGTGCAACGCGTCCACGGCCGCTCCGAAGGCTCAGACGGCGACGGTCGAGGACGCGGTGCTCGGGCTCGCCCCGCACACCTCGGGCGGTCGGCAGGTGCTCGTGCCGTCCTGGCTGTTCGAGGTGCGGGCGGCGGGGACCGCGGACGGCTACACGGTGACGCAGCCGGCCGTCGAGCCGGCGTATCTGAAGTCCGCCACGACACCCGCGCCCGTACCCACGCCGACCGGCTCCTCCTCTTCGAAAGCGCATGACGTCAAGGTGGACGGCTACACCGCCGAGGGCGACGAGCTGACCGTGAGCTTCACCGGCGGGGTGTGCGCCGACTACAAGGCCACGGCGGCCCGGAGCGGCGACGAGGTCAAGGTCACCGTGACCGCAACGCCCTGGCCGAACAAGGTCTGCATCATGATCGCCAAGGAGTACCACCAGACCGTGCGGCTGGACGAGCCGCTGGACGGCCGGAAGGTGGTCGGCACGGACGGCCGGGCGATCCCGCTGGAGAAGGCGGGGGCGCGGCTGCCGCAGGCGCAGTAATCCGGCGCGGCGGTCCGAGCGGTGCGCACGCGAAGGCGGCGACCCCCTGGAGGGGGCCGCCGCCTTCGCGTCGTTCAGAGGTGCGAACCGACGACCTAGCTGAAGGAGTCGCCGCAGGCGCAGGAGCCCGTCGCGTTCGGGTTGTCGATCGTGAAGCCCTGCTTCTCGATGGTGTCGACGAAGTCGATGGAGGCGCCGCCCAGGTACGGGGCGCTCATGCGGTCGGTGACGACCTTGACGCCGTCGAAGTCCTTCACCACGTCACCGTCGAGCGCGCGCTCGTCGAAGAAGAGCTGGTAGCGCAGGCCGGAGCAGCCGCCGGGCTGAACGGCGACACGCAGGGCCAGGTCGTCACGGCCTTCCTGTTCGAGCAGGGCCTTGACCTTCGCCGCGGCGGCGTCGGACAGGAGGATGCCGTCGCTGACAGTGGTCTTCTCGTCCGATACGGACATCTACATCTCTCCCGGGTTGTACGGAGACTGCTTGCCGACGTTTCCAACCGCCGGGGCCGCGGATTCATTCCGGGCCGAGGAACCGTGTCTCCACTTCTTTCCTCTTCTTCTTCCCTTTCATGCTCGCACACGTGCGATGCGGGGGACAGCGCCCTCCGGGCCCGCGCGGGCAGGGCTCCGGTCCCGCGGTGGGGATTCACGTCACACCGACGCGATGACCATCGTCAAAGTGACGTGAAGCGGGTTATGATAGATAACGTCAGATCGACGAAAAGTAGAAAGGGTGCGTGTCGTGACCACCGCCCAGACCACGGAGCTCGACGTACAGCCGTCTCCGCTCGCCCTGTTGCTGCTCGGCCGTGAGGCCGACCCGAGGAGCGAGCGGGGCGTCGAGTGTCCCGGCGACCTGCCCTCGCCCTCGGACCCGGACCTGGTCGCGCGCGCCCGCGCCGCCAAGGAGAAGCTCGGTGACAAGGTCTTCGTGCTCGGCCACCACTACCAGCGCGACGAGGTCATCCAGTTCGCCGACGTCACGGGCGACTCCTTCAAGCTGGCCAAGGACGCGGCCGCCCGCCCGGAGGCCGAGTACATCGTGTTCTGCGGTGTGCACTTCATGGCCGAGTCCGCGGACATCCTGACCTCCGACGACCAGAAGGTGGTCCTGCCCGACCTGGCCGCCGGATGCTCGATGGCCGACATGGCCACCGCCGAGCAGGTCGCCGAGTGCTGGGACGTGCTGACCGAGGCCGGCATAGCCGAGCAGGTCGTGCCCGTCTCGTACATGAACTCCTCCGCGGACATCAAAGCGTTCACGGGCAAGCACGGCGGCACGATCTGCACCTCCTCCAACGCACAGCGTGCCCTGGAGTGGGCGTTCGGACAGGGAGAGCCCTCGACGACGAAGGTCCTCTTCCTGCCCGACCAGCACCTCGGCCGCAACACGGCCGTGCGGGACATGGGCCTGTCCCTGGAGGACTGCGTCCTCTACAACCCGCACAAGCCGAACGGCGGGCTGACCACCGAGCAGCTGCGCGACGCGAAGATGATCCTGTGGCGCGGCCACTGCTCCGTGCACGGCCGCTTCAGCCTGGAGTCGGTCGAGGACGTCCGCGCCCGGATCCCCGGGGTGAACGTGCTCGTGCACCCGGAGTGCCGGCACGAGGTCGTGGCCGCGGCGGACTACGTCGGCTCGACCGAATACATCATCAAGGCGCTGGAGGCGGCCCCGGCCGGCTCCAAGTGGGCCATCGGCACGGAGCTGAACCTGGTGCGCCGGCTGGCGAACCGTTTCGCACCCGAGGGCAAGGAGATCGTCTTCCTCGACAAGACGGTCTGCTTCTGCTCGACGATGAACCGGATCGACCTTCCGCACCTGGTCTGGACCCTGGAGTCCCTCGCCGAGGGCAAGCTGGTCAACCGGATCGAGGTCGACCGGGAGACCGAGGCGTTCGCGAAGCTGGCGCTGGAGCGCATGCTGGCGCTGCCCTGACCGGCGGCGCCCCGGCCCGACGCGTGGCTCCCGCTCACCCCGACCGCGGTTGCCGGTCGGGGTGAGCGGGGTCCAGTGTGAAGACGGTCCCGTCGGGGCTGAGCACCACTAGGGCTCCCTCGTCGAGGAACACCTGTGCCGCGGCGTAGCCGGCGCCGGCGCCGCCCCCTACCCGCTCGGCCCGCGCCGTGGACTCCCACAGCAGGCTGCCCGTCGCGATGTCGAGGGCGGCGACCCGTCCGGAGGCGCTGGCCGCGAACACCGCTTGCCCCCGCCCGTCGGCGACGGGTGTGCCGGGCTGCTGGAGGGTCGTCGAGGTCTGCCACAGTCGCGCGCCCGTGTCGGGCGAGTGGGCGGTCAGCCGACCCGCGGACGAGGCGAAGCAGAGCACACCGCCCACCAGCGCCGGCTCGCCGCGCGGGTCGCCGGACAGCTTCTTCCTGCGTACGGCGCCGGTGTCCGGGTCGAGCAGCAGCACCTCGCCGAACACCGACTCCCCGGCGACCCGGGAGTCGCGCGCGGCGTACACCACGAAGACCAGGTCGCCGCCGACGGCACCGAGCGGGACGGCCTCGACGTCGGGCACCCTCACCGTCCGGGTGGAGCCGTCGGCCGGATCGAGGGCGAACAGCACGTTGCGGGTGGTCTCCCCGACGTTGGCGGCGTCGGTGCAGCCGGCGTACGGAAGGCTGCCGACGAGGTGGAACCGGCAGTGGTAGCCGTCACCGATCGGCAGGGCGGCCGTCCAGCGTGCGGTGCCGTCGCGCACTTCGCGGGCGGTCACGCGGTAGCCGTCCGCGGTCATCAGCAGATCGCCGACGACCGAGGGATCGACGGAGCCCGTGTCGTGCAACGGGCGTGACCAGAGCCGTTTTCCGGTGGCGGAGTCGAGGGCGACGGCATGGCGGGTCTGGCCGTTGCGCGCGCTGTTCAGAACGGACTGCTCGGTCAGCAGCACGCCGTCGTGCTCCCCGAGAACCGTGCTGTCGTACCTCTCCCGGGCCAGGCCCGGAGGCTGGGAATCCGCCCGCCAGGCGAGACGGCCCGTCGCCCCGTCGACGCGGACCGGAAGGACGCCGTCGCCCCCGCAGTAGAGGGCGCCCTTGCCCATCGCGCAGGACAGGGAATTGCCCCAGGAGGTCCCGTCGTCCTCCAGCGGCTTCGCCACCCCGCTCGCGGCGGTGCCGTAGACCGAGGTCCGCCAGGGCTTCCAGCCGTTGGGCAGGGCATCCCACTCCCGGGCCTCCGGGCCGGTGCTGCCGGACTCCCCCGACGTCTCGCTCCTCGTGAACGGGTCGAAGAGGAGGTAGCCGGTGAACGCCACGGCCAGCAGGCCCGCCACCGCGGCCAGGACCGGACCGCGGCGCAGCCGGGAGCCAGCGCCCGGGCTGCGGGGCGCGGCCTCGGGCCTGCCCGCTTCCTCGCCCACCGCGGGCGGGGGCGGCAGGCGCAGGGTCACCGTCTCCGCGTCGCCCGGGGCGGGTTCGGGCAGCGCCCGCCCGAACTCCTCGGCCAGCTCGTCGAGTCCGGGCCGGTCGGCGGAGTCCTTGGCCAGGCAGCGGGTCAGGACCGCGCGCAGCGGCTCGGGGACCGCGTCCACCGCCGGCTCCTCGTGCATCACCCGCCATGCCGTCAGATAGGGGCTGTCGGCGTCGAAGGGTCCGCGCCCGGTCGCGGCGAACACCAGCAGCGCGCCGAGGGAGAAGACGTCGGAGGCGGGGCCGACCGACCGGGCGTCCTTGAACTGCTCCGGGGACATGAACGGCGGGGTGCCGATCGCGTGACCGGTCTCGGTGAGGGTCTGGTTCTCGGTGGCGCGCGAGATACCGAAGTCGATGACCCGGGGACCGTCCTCGGCCATCAGGACGTTGGCGGGCTTCAGGTCACGGTGGACGACCCCGACCCGGTGGATGTCGCGCAGCGCCTCCAGCAGTCCCAGGGCCAGCCGCCGCAGCTCCGCGCCCTTCAGCGGGCCGCCACCCCTGATCCGGGCGGAGAGCGCGGGTGCGGGCACGTACTGGGTGGCCATCCAGGGCCGGACGGCCTCCGGATCGGCGTCCACGACCGGGGCGGTGAAGGCGCCGCTCACCTTGCGGACGGCCTCGATCTCCTGCCGGAAGCGAGCCCGGAACACCCCGTCCTGCGCGTACTGGGCGTGCACCAGCTTGACGGCGACCTCGCGCCCCGACCGGGACCGGCCCAGGTAGACGACGCCCATGCCCCCGGTCCCGATCCGGTCCAGGATCCGGTATCCGCCGAGCGCCTTCGGGTCGTCCTTGTGCAGCGCCAACGTCCCGGTCCCCTTCCCCCGCCGAGCAGTTCGAGCTCACAGGATAGGGAACCCGTACGGCGGAAGGGCACCGGCGCGGCACGGTCGGACCCCGGGCGGTCGCGGGTTCTTCCCACACGTCCGGGGTGATCGGCAGAAGGGTGCCGGGCGTGGCGGACGGGTGACGTGGTGGGCGATGTGCCGGTGCGGAACGTGCCGCCTCCTCACCCTGGGCGATGCCGGTACGGCGTCCGTACGCTCCGGGTCCCTTCACCTGTCCCGCGCCCACTCCGGGAGCAGCACGACGGGACCCGGCTCACTCCACCCTCGGACGTACCAGCCCCGACTCGTACGCGATCACCACGAGCTGGGCCCGGTCGCGGGCGCCCAGCTTCGCCATGGCCCGGTTGACGTGCGTCTTCACGGTCAGCGGACTGACCTCGAGGCGTTCGGCGATCTCGTCGTTGGAGTGCCCGCCGGCGACCAGCACGAGAACCTCGCGCTCGCGCACGGTGAGCGCGTCCAGCCGGGCGGAGCGCGCCGGGTCGCGGTCGTCGTCGGCCGCGCCACCCTGCGCCAGGAAGCGGGCGATCAGGCCCTTGGTGGCGGTCGGGGAGAGCAGGGCCTCCCCGCCGGCGGCGACCCGGATGGCGCTCAGGAGCTCCTCCGGCTCGCTGCCCTTGCCGAGGAAGCCTGAGGCGCCGGCCCGCAGCGACTGCACCACGTAGTCGTCGACCTCGAAGGTCGTCAGGATGACCACCCTGACCTGTGCCAGAGAGGGATCGGCGCTGATCAGCCGGGTCGCGGCGAGTCCGTCGGTACCGGGCATGCGGATGTCCATCAGGACGACGTCGGCGCACTGCTCCTTGGCCAGCCGGACCGCCTCGGCGCCGTCCGACGCCTCGCCGACCACCTCCATGTCGGGCTCCGAGTCGACGAGCACGCGGAACGCGCTGCGCAGCAGCGCCTGGTCGTCCGCGAGCAGGACGCGGATGGTCATGCGCTCTCCCCCGTGGTGGCCGTGCGGGTCTTGACCGGCAGGATCGCATGGACGCGGAAACCGCCTCCGTAGCGGGGACCGGTGGTCAGCGTGCCGCGCAGGGCGGTGACCCGCTCGCGCATGCCGAGCAGCCCGTGACCGCCGCCGGCCGCCGGTGCCCCGTCGTCCGCGGGATGTCCGTCGTCCAGGACGGTGACCTCGATGTTCGGTCCGACGCGCACGACGCTGACCTCGGCCTTCGCCTCGGATCCCGCGTGTTTTCGGACGTTGGTCAGGGCCTCCTGGATGACCCGGTAGGCGGCCAGGTCGACGGCGGCCGGGAGCTTGGTCCCCTGGTCGGCGCGGGCCACCTCGACCTGGAGACCGGCGTTGCGGAAGGTGTCGGCGAGTTCGTCGAGCCGGTCCAGGCCGGGGGCGGGTTCGGTGGGGGCCTCCGGGTCGCCGGACTGGCGCAGCAGGCCGACGGTCGCCCGCAGTTCGTTGAGCGCGGAGCGGCTGGCCTCGCGGACGTGCGCGAGGGCTTCCTTGGCCTGGTCGGGCCGCTTGTCCATGACGTGCGCGGCGACTCCGGCCTGGACGTTGACCAGGGCGATGTGGTGGGCGACGACATCGTGCAGGTCGCGGGCGATGCGCAGCCGCTCCTCGGCCACCCGGCGACGGGCCTCCTCCTCCCGGGTGCGTTCCGCGCGCTCTGCGCGGTCCCGGATGGCCTGGACGACGGCCCGGCGGCTGCGGACCGCGTCACCGGCGGTGGCGCCGATGCCGGTCCAGGCGAGGATCCCCAGGTTCTCCTGGGCGTACCAGGGCAGGGGGCCGGCGAGCATGGCCGCGCCGGTCAGGATCGTCATGGTGAGCAGTCCGGCGCGCAGCGTGGTGGCGCGGTCGGTGCCGGCCGCGACGGTGAACAGCGCGATCACCGCGGACATGGCGACGGGCGCGCGGGGGTCGCCGGTGACGGACTCGATCACGGAGGCGGTGCCGGTGAGGGCGAGGACCGTCATGGGGGCGCTGCGGCGGAAGACCAGGGCGACGGCGGACAGGGTCATCAGCAGCAGGCTGAGCGGGTCCGGGCTGCGGACGCTCCAGCTGACGCCGTGCTCCCCGTGCGGGTCGACGAAGGAGCCGGCCAGCATGCAGACGAGGACGCCCGCGGCGAGCGCGGCGTCCAGGGCGAGGGGGTGGGCTCTCAGCCGGCGCTGGGCCTGGGCGAAGGGGGTCACTTCAGGGGGGTCACTTCTCGGTTGCCGTCGCTTTCCGTGCCGTGGCCGGGAGCCACCGCCCCCGGACCCCCGCTGTCGGTCCTGAACGGGCCTCGTCGCCGACGTCCCCCACAGGGGGCGTCCCGGACCGGTCGGACCACCGTGCCCGGCGCCGGGAGGCTGCCGCCTCTCAGCTCGGGATGCCCGGGATCAGCCCGTCGTCGCTCAGCATCTCCCGGACGTCCTCCAGGCTCGCGTCCGGGGCCGGGAGGATCAGCTCCGAGGGTTCCAGGGCGTCGTCCGGCAGGGGCTCGCCGAGGCGGCGGACGGCATCCAGGAGGGCGCCGAGGGTGCGGTGGAAGCCGTCCTCGTCGCCGCCTTCCATCTCCGCGAGCAGTTCGTCGTCCAGCTCGTCCAGTTCGACGAGACGGGAGTCGGCCAGTGTCCACTGGCCCTCCCCCATGATCCGAACGATCATGTCGCCCTCCTCGGCTCCGGTCCCCCGCGCAGGGCTACTGCTTGTCGAAGCGCGGGGTGTCCTGCGGCTGCTGCTGGGACTGCGGCCCGCCCGTGCCGCCTTCGATGGCCTGCTGCGGGGTGCCGCCGGCGAGTTCGGCCTTCATGCGCTGAAGTTCCAGCTCTACATCCGTACCACCGGAGAGGCGGTCCAGCTCGGCCTGGAGGTCGTCCTTGGCGATGCCCGTCGGGTCGTCCAGGGCTCCGGAGGCCATCAGCTCGTCGAGGGCGCCGGCCCGGGCCTGGAGCTGGGCGGTCTTGTCCTCGGCGCGCTGGATGGCCAGGCCCACGTCGCCCATCTCCTCGGAGATGCCGGAGAAGGCCTCACCGATGCGGGTCTGGGCCTGGGCGGCCGTGTAGGTGGCCTTGATGGTCTCCTTCTTCGTACGGAAGGCGTCCACCTTGGCCTGGAGTCGCTGCGCCGCGAGGGTGAGCTTCTCCTCCTCGCCCTGGAGCGTGGAGTGCTGCGTCTCGAGGTCGGTGACCTGCTGCTGGAGGGCCGCGCGGCGGGAGAGCGCCTCGCGGGCGAGGTCCTCACGGCCGAGCGCGAGCGCCTTGCGGCCCTGGTCCTCCAGTTTGGAGGACTGCGACTGCAACTGGTTCAGCTGGAGTTCCAGGCGCTTGCGGGAGGTCGCGACGTCGGCGACGCCGCGGCGGACCTTCTGGAGGAGCTCCAGCTGCTTCTGATAGGAGTAGTCGAGGGTCTCGCGCGGGTCCTCGGCCCGGTCAAGGGCCTTGTTCGCCTTCGCGCGGAAGATCATCCCCATACGCTTCATGACACCGCTCATGGGCTTCGCGCGCCCCCTTCTGACGTCCAGCTCCAGCTCTGCGACAGAACCCACAGTACGGGCCCTGCATCCATTGACGCACTGTTCGGGGACGGATGCGCTCATCCCCAAGGACGACTGACCGGGAGCTTGCTCCGGCGTAGGGAGTAGGTGACCTTCAGGGTGAGCGAAAGGTCACCCTGCGCCCCCTCTTCCCTGCTCCTGTCCCGGTCTGTCCCTTCTACAGACGACTGGCGTTGCCGGATCGTTCCCCTCCGGGCTGGGGTCCATGCCCGCGAGCGCTTACCCTTGGGTTTTGTGTTCCGAAGCCGTGCCAAGGAAGAGAAGGCCCCCGCCGACAAGGCCGTGGTGACCGACTCCATGCAGCCCCGCGACCCGCAGGCCAAGAAGGGCAGGCCCACGCCCAAGCGCAGTGAGGCCCATTCCCAGCGCCGCAGCGTCGCCAACACGTCGACGTCCCGCAAGGACGCCGCCAAGCGTCAGCGCAGCGAGCGCCGCGCCCAGCTGGACAGGCAGCGCCAGGCGCTGGCCGGCGGGGACGAGCGTTATCTGCCGGTCCGCGACAAGGGCCCCGTCCGCAAGTTCGCGCGCGAGTTCATCGACTCCCGGTTCAACGTGGCGGAGTTCTTCCTGCCCATGGCCGTGGTCATCCTCGTGCTGAGCATGGTGCGGGTGGGCTCGTTGCAGACCATCGCGCTGCTGCTGTGGCTCGTCGTGATCGTGCTGATCGTGCTGGACTCGTTCGTCACGGCCTTCCGGCTGCGCAAGCGGCTCGCCGAGCGCTTCCCCGACCAGAACCGGCGGGGCGCGGTGGCCTACGCGCTGATGCGCTCCCTACAGATGCGCCGGCTCCGGCTGCCCAAGCCGCAGGTCAAGCGTGGAGCGCGGCCCTGAGCACTGCGGCTTTCTCCGGGGGGGCGGCCGAGGCCTGGTTGAACAGGCTGGGTGGGCTGCGCGATGTCGTACGGCAGGAGCTGGTGGCCCGGCAGCTCGACGAACAGATAGTGGGGCGCTACCCGGTGGGGCAGCGGCTACGTGTGCTCGACGTGGGGATGGGCCAGGGCACGCAGGCGCTGAGGCTGGCCCGGCTCGGTCACCAGGTGACCGGGCTGGAGCGGGACGCGACGATGATCGCCGCGGCCCGTGACGCCCTGTGCGGCGAGCCCGAGGGCATCCGGGAGCGGATGCGGATCATCGAGGGCGACGGCCGGGACACCGGTGTGCACTTCCTGCCCGGCAGTTTCGACGTGGTGCTCTGCCACGGCGTGCTCATGTACGTCGAGGAGCCGGACGCCCTGCTCGCGGGGCTCGCGCGGATGCTGGCCCCGGGCGGACTGCTGTCGCTGCTCGTGCGCAACGCGGACGCGCTGGCCATGCGGCCGGGGCTGTCCGGCGACTGGGCGGGTGCGCTGGGCTCCTTCGACTCCGTCGCCTACCGCAACCGGCTGGGGCTCGACGTGAGGGCGGACAGGCTGTCGACACTGACCGGCGCGCTCGCCGGGATCGGGGCTCCGCTCCAGGCCTGGTACGGCGTGCGGGTCTTCACGGACACGGCGGCGGACGGGACGGAGATCCCGCAGGACCCGCGGGAGCGGGAGAGTCTGCTGGCCGCCGAGGAGCGGGCCGGACGGACCGACCCCTACCGGCAGGTGGCGGCGCTGCTGCATCTGTGCGGTGTCCGCGGCTGAGACGGTCGGTGCGCCGCCCGGGACCGTGCGCGGCTGGGACTGTGCGCCACCCGGGGCCGTGCGCCGTTGGCCGGGCCGGCGTTATTCACTCGTACGGGTGAGCGGTGGCCGGGGTGGCCGTGCGGCGACCACCCCGACTGAGGGCTACGCCTCGTTCGCGTGCAGGCTCATCGGGCCGTAGATCTCGGTGGAGTCCTCGAAGAGCCGCACCTGGTCGGCACCGCCTTCGAGGAGGTCCTTCCAGGCTTCCCCGATCCAGGACTCGGCGTCCCCCTGCGTGGTGAACTCCTCGGGTTCCACCGCGGGTTGGACCTCCGTCCCGTCGGCCTTCTCGAACCGCCACGTCCATGCCGCCATGTACGCCTCCCAGCTGTGACCACGAGCAGAGCAGAAGCCGGATCTTGGTCCGGCTTCTGCTGTGCAGCCTAGTCGGATGCGCAAGACCTGGTCAGACACGCGAAAATCAGCTTCGTGGAAGTCACTCTGCTCGGTACCGGTGCCCCCGCGGGCCTGCCCCGCCCCGACTGTCCCTGCGCCGTGTGCGCGACCTCGCTCGGGGAGCACGCGCGGGCCGCGACCGCGCTGCTCGTCGACGGCGCCCTGCTGCTCGACCTGACACCGGGCGCCGCGTTCGCGGCCGCGCGGACGGGGCATTCGCTGGGCGGGGTGCGGCAGGTGCTGCTGACGCACCCGCACGACGGCCCCCCGGTGGAGGTGCCGGCCGGGCTGCCGCAGCCCGGCCGGGCGCCGGACGGACGGGAGTTGACGCTGCTGACGGGGCATCGGGTGCGGGCGGTGGCGATGGACGCGCCCGGCACCGGGTACGCGGTGGCCGGCCCGGACGGGCAGCGGCTGCTGTACCTGCCGCCCGGGGGCGCACCGGCCGGACTCGAGGAGGGGTCCGGGACCGCCGAGCGGTACGACATGGTCCTGGCGGACCTGGTGGGTCGGCCGGACGCGCTGGCGAAGCTGCGGGCGGTGGGCGCGGTGGGGCCGACGACCGACGTGGTCGCCGTCCACCTGGACCACGACGTGCCGCCGGGCGCGGAGTTGCGGCGGCGGCTCGCGGCGGCCGGGGCGCGGGCGGTGCCGGACGGGTCGACGCTGACCGTGGGGGTGTACGAGGACGTGCCGGACGTGCCGCGGCGCACTCTGGTGCTGGGCGGGGCCCGGTCGGGCAAGTCGGTGGAGGCGGAGCGGCGGCTGGAGTCCTTCCCCGCCGTGCTCTACGTCGCCACCGGGGGGACCCGGGGCGGCGACACCGAGTGGGCGTCCCGGGTCGCCACGCACCGCGACCGGCGGCCGGGGTCCTGGCGGACCGTGGAGACCTGCGACCTGGTGCCGCTGCTGGCCGAGGACGGCGCACCGCTGCTGATCGACTGTCTGTCGCTGTGGCTGACCGACGTCATGGACTCCGCCGGGGCGTGGGACGACGCGCAGTGGGCCGACGGCGGCGAGCGGGCGCTGCGCTCGCGGGTGGCGGAGCTGGCACAGGCCGTGCGCTCCGCCCGGCGGACCGTCGTACTGGTGTCCAACGAGGTGGGTTCGGGGATCGTTCCGGCCACGGCGTCGGGACGCCGGTACCGCGACGAGCTGGGGCGGCTGAACGCGGCGATCGCCGCCGAGTGCGAGGAAGTGGTCCTGGTGGTGGCCGGCCAGGCACTGGTCCTGCGCGGCCCGGCGACCGGCCCCTGAGCCCCCGCCCCTGCGCGCGTCACCGGCACGGGGGCGGCCTCCACCCGACGGCCACGAGCTGCGCGCGCCCCGGCACGGGACGGCCGTCGACTGACGGACACCGGCTGCGCGGGCACCAGCACGGGACGGCCCTCGGCCGACGGTCACCGGCTGCGAGGGCCACCCGGCACCACGCCACCCGACGATCACCGGCTGCGCACGCACCGGCACGGGACGGCCGTCGGCCGACGGTCACCCGCTGCGCGGGCACCGGCCCGGGACGGCCGCCGCCTGCCCCTTCCGCCCTCGCGCGCGGACACCCGGCACCGGCGCCGCCACCCGACGATCACCGGCTGCGCACGCACCGGCACGGGACGGCCTTCGGCCGACGGTCACCGGCTGCGTGGGCACCTGCCACGGGACGGTCGTGTGAACCCGGCTGCGGGGCCGTGCTCCGACGGTCACCTTCTTCGGGCGATGACCCGGTACGTGTTCGAGAAGCGGGTGCGGCTCAGGGCGGGGGCCAGGAGGTGGTCGAGTGCGGCCGCCAGGACACGCAGGGCTGCGGCCGCCCGGCGCCAACGGGTGCGGTTCGTGCAGAGGGCGGCGGCCGCCGCGAGGTCGTGCGGGGTGTGCGCGGTGCGGCGGTCCGTCACCACGATGTCGCAGCCCTGGACCTCGAGTTCGGCCCGGAGGTTGGTCAGGGGAATCAGGTGGAGGTGGCGGGGCTGGTCGTAGGAGCTCCACCACCTGCCCAGCACGGCCGCGGACGCGCTGGCCGGGTCGGGGAGTTCGAGGAGGAGATGGCCCCCGGGACGCAGGGCCGTCAGCGCCGCCGCCAGCTCCCGCCGGGGGTCCGGGGTGTGTTCCAGGTGGTGCAGCATGCTGACCACGTCGTAGCGGCCGCGCACCCGGGACAGCACCTCGGGCGCCGTCAGGCCGCCCACGTGCGCTTCCTCCAGCCGGCCCGCCGCCCTCGCCCGCTCGACCCTGGGGGTCGGGTCCACCCCGTCGAACGCCGTGTAGGCGAACAGTTCCTTCGCCGCCTCGGGGAAGGCGGCGTCCCCCGTGCCCACGTCCAGCCAGCTCTCCGGCTCGGGGAAGGGCAGCATCGCCCGCGCCGTCGCCGTGAGGTGCGCGCGGCCGGCCCGTTCGTCGCCGTCGGCGTCGTACAGCGCCAGCCCTTCGGCCGTCAGCCGCGGGTTCTGGAAGATGTGGGCGCAGTCCCGGCACTCGTCGACCACGAAGGTGCCGGGCCTGCGGTGGCGCAGGTCCGGTGCGCGCACCCGGGTGCGCAGGTGCTTCGAGCCGCACCAGGGGCAGTCGTCTCTGCGCGGCTCGTGGACGGGCCTGGGGGGCATCAGCGGCTCCGGGGACGGCATCGGGAGCGGACGGCGGTCCGCGGCACGACAATTAGCGGCAAAACGGAACGTATGGGATACCGATCTTTGACGCAATGACGTCACGCGGGCGTGGTGACGATGTGGCGCGGAACTGTTCGATCGGTGCCGGTACTGTTCGGCGAATGAGCTCGCTTAATCTCGACGACTTCACCGATCTGATCGAGCGCCCCGACGGCGGAGTGCGCCGCGACGCGGAGGCGCGCCGGGAACGTCAGATCGTGCCGCCCGGCTCGCTGGGCCGCCTGGACGACCTGGGCGAGTGGCTGGCGGCGGCGCAGGGCTCGGCGCCCGTGCGGCCGGTCGAGCGGCCGCGGGTGGTGCTGTTCGCGGGCGATCACGGCATCGCCGAGCTGGGCGTCTCGGCCCGGCCGGCGGGCAGCGCCGCGGAGTTGGTACGGGAGGTCATCGAGGGCGGCCGTCCCGTCTCCGTGCTCGCCCGCCGCCTCGGCGTGCCCGTGCGGGTCGTGGACATGGCGCTGGACTGCGAGCCGGACGCGTTCCCCGAGGACGTCGTACGGCATCGGGTGCGGCGTGGCAGCGGCCGTATCGACATCGAGGACGCGCTGACCCTCGAGGAGGCAGAGGCGGCCTTCCTGGCGGGCGTGGCCGTCGCTGACGAGGAGGCCGACTCCGGTACGGATCTGGTCGTGCTCGGCGACATCAGCGTCGGCGGGACCACGGCCGCGGGTGTGCTGGTGGCCGCGCTGTGCGGGACCGACGCGTCCGTGGTGACGGGGCGCGGCGGGGAGGCGATCGACGACCTGGCGTGGATGCGCAAGTGCGCCGCCGTCCGGGACGCGCTCAGGCGGGCGCGGCCGGTGCTCGGGGAGCAGTTGCAGCTGCTGGCGACGGTGGGCGGGGCCGACCTCGCCGCCATGACGGGTTTTCTGCTCCAGTGCGCGGTACGGAAGTTGCCGGTCGTCCTGGACGGCGTCGTGGCGGCCGCCTGTGCGCTCGTCGGGCAGCGGGTCGCGTTCCGGGCGCCGGACTGGTGGCTGGCCGCGCACCGCAGCGGTGAGCCGGGACAGGCGAAGGCGCTCGACCGGATGGCCCTGGAACCGCTGCTCGACCAGGGCGTGAAGGTCGGGGAGGGCGCCGGCGCCCTGCTCGCGCTGCCCCTGGTGCAGGCGGCGGCCGCACTGGCGGCGGAGCTTCCCGAGAAGCCCGAAGTGCCCGACGAGAAGACCGGGACCTCCGACGAGGAGTCCGCGGTCTCCGACGAGGGGGCCGACGCTTCCGGGGAACCGACCGGGAGTTTCGGCGGGTCGACCGGGGTTCAGGGCGAGGCGGCCGGGGCTTCAGTGGAGGAACCGAAGGAGCAGTAAAGGGGCAAGAAGGGACAGGCGGCGCCAAAAGAGCGGTTTCCCTGAAGTGCACCCATATGATCACCTCTCATGGGCAATACCCGGGGCGCCGCCGCCTTCGCCGTCTGGTACCTGCGTGCCGTCGCGTTCGTCAACTTCCTCAGTGCGGTGTGGGTCTCCCTGGGGCAGGACGTGCGGCGGCACAACCAGGAGAACCTCTTCACGCCCTATCTGCTGACGGCCGGCTTCGCCTCCGGCGTCTTCACCGCTTTCCTGGCCGTCACGATGCGGCGGCGCAAACGGGCCGCGTGGCTCCTGAACCTGGGTCTGAGCGGGGCGTTCCTGGTGCTGTTCGCGCTGGCCATGGCATTCCCGGAGGTCCGGCGGCAACCGCAGAACTGGGTCTCGCTCGCGCTGACCGCCGCGTTCGTCGCGGCGCTGCTCGCCGGACGGCGGGAGTTCTACGCGAAGGGCGACCGGTCCAATCCGAGGCTTGCCGCGGCCGTCGGCGCGGGCGGGCTGCTGGGGGCCTCGCTGCTGGCGGCGCTGCTGGTGACGGTCACCGACCGGGCGTCCACGCCCTCCACCTTCCTCGAACGCTGGCGCTACGGCGCCCTGCGGCTGGTCTCCGTCGCCGCCGACGACCGCCGCGTCCACGGGATCGCCCCGCCCACTTGGGTCGACGTCGCCGTCAACGTGCTGAGCACGGTGCTGGTGCTCGCCGTCCTGTACGCCGCGTTCCGCTCCCGGCGGACCGTCGACCCGCTCACCGACGACGACGAGAAACGGCTTCGGGAGCTCCTCGACCGGCACGGCGAGCGGGACTCGCTCGGCTACTTCGCGCTGCGCCGGGAGAAAAGCGTGTGCTGGTCGCCGACCGGGAAGGCCGCCGTCGCCTACCGCGTCCTCGGCGGGGTGTCACTGGCGTCCGGCGACCCGATCGGCGATCCGGAGGCGTGGCCTGGGGCGATCGGGCCGTGGCTCACCGAGGCACGGGCGCACGGGTGGATCCCGGCGGTGATGGGCGCGAGCGAGGAGGCCGGCACCGTGTACGCCCGGCACGGGCTCGACGCGCTGGAGCTCGGGGACGAGGCCCTGGTGGAGGTCGGCGACTTCACCCTCGAGGGGCGGGCCATGCGGACCGTCCGCCAGGCGTACAACCGGGTCCGGCGGGCCGGGTACTCGGTGCGCGTACGACGGCACGAGGACATCCCGGCCGACGAGATGGCGTTCCTGCTCCGACGCGCCGACGACTGGCGGGACGGGGCCACCGAACGCGGGTTCAGCATGGCGCTGGGGCGGCTCGGGGACCCGCGGGACGGCCGCTGCGTGATGCTGGAGTGCACCGACGCCCGGGGGGAGCTGCGGGCCCTGCTCTCCTTCGTGCCCTGGGGGCCGCGCGGGCTGTCCCTCGATCTGATGCGGCGGGACCGTGACTGCGACAACGGGCTGATGGAGTTCATGGTCATCGAGCTGCTCCGGCGGGCCCGGGAGGCCAGGGAGATCGGGATCACCCAGGTCTCGCTGAACTTCGCGGTGTTCCGCTCGGTCTTCGAAAGGGGCGCTCGGCTCGGCGCGGGGCCGGTGCTGCGGCTGTGGCGCTCGCTGCTCAGTTTCTGCTCCCGCTGGTGGCAGATCGAGTCGCTGTACCGCGCCAACGCCAAGTACCGGCCGATCTGGGAGCCCCGGTTCCTGCTCTTCGAGAAGAGCGCGGACCTGCCCCGCATCGGGATCGCGTCGGCGCGGGCGGAGGGCTTCCTGGAGGCGCCGGGGCTGCCGGGGTGGCTGCGCCGGGCGCACCTGGAGACCCACCGGTGAGGACGGTCGTCCGCTGGGCCCGCGCCGAATGGGGGCCGCTGTACGAGGCCGCGCGGGCGTCGGCTGCGCGGCGGCGCCGGCGGGCGGTCCCGATGACCCTCGCAGCGGTGTGTCTGACGTCGGTGACCCAGGTCGTGCAGAACCAGTCGTGGGGGTACCGACCGGTCCAGGGCATCGGGGCGGTACGGGCCGAAGACCCTCTGTGGCTGGCCCTGCTGCGCACCCCGCTGTCCCTGTTCGTGCCCGCGCTGGACCTGCCGGTCTGGGGCGCCCTCGCACAGATCCTGCTGGTCTTCGGGATCGCGGAGCTGTGCCTGGGCTGGTGGCGGACGCTCGGCGTCGCCTACGCCGCCACGCTCGCCGGCACGCTGTACGCGCGCGTGGGCATCGCCCTCGGCCCCGGCAGCCCGCTCGGTCTGCCCGCCGCCGACGCCCGGATCGTGGACACCGGCCCGTCGGCGGCCGTGGTCGGCCTCGCGGTGTTCCTGGGCCGGCGCTATCGGGCGTACGCGACGGCGGTGGCGGTGATCGTCGCGATAGTGGCCGAGGTCCTGCTGAAGAACAACCTGGCGGGCCAGGAGCACCTGGCGGCGATCGCGGCGGTACTGGTGCTGTCCGCGGTGACGGAGACGCACGCGCGACGCCGTGCCCGTGACCGGCGCCATGACCGGCGAACCCCGGGTGAGCCCACCCGGAGCACGCGCGGCGGAACGGGCACCCTCCTGCGCAGGGCACGCCGTCGCGCCGTCATATGGCTGCGCCGCAGGGCAGGGGGCCGGGGCGGCTCACGGCTCCGCCGAAAGCCCCGGGACGGTCGGCGTCCCACGGCCCGGTCACGGGCCGCGGGACGGTTCCGGCTCCTGGCACCGCCGACCCTCACCGGGCGGCACCGGCACCCGGCCTCGCCGGCCGGCGCGAGGCGACTGCGGGGTTGAACGCCCCGCCGAGGGCCGGGGTGCCGTGCTCGTCCACGGGTGCGGCGTGAGGCGTGAACGGGCCTGATGTCCCGGGGGCGCCGTGCGGCCGGGGGCCGCTTCCGAGCGGGCCGCCCTCACTTGTGCCCCTCGGACCGGGCCAGTTCCGCGGTGGTCTTCCCGCCCAGCCAGTCCCCCACGATCCGCCGGGGCCCCGCCCAGCGGCGGTCGTGATGGTAGGCGCGCAGCACCGCCTTCGCCCGCGCCCGCGGCCGCCGCCGGTAGAACCGGCGGGCCCACGGTGAGCCGGGCCGGGCCAGCCGTACCAGGCCCAGCAGTCCCAGGAACGGGATGAAGACGCTGAACACCGCCATCTTGGCCTTGCCCTTGCTCAGCACGGCCAGCGAGAACGCGAAGTTGAGCACCACGGTCGAGATGACACTGCCCCGGTCCTGAAGCTCGTCCTGGCTCATGTCGTTGACGCCGAACGGCGCGAAGCCCACCAGCAGCAGCCCGCCCAGCGCCGCCGTCAGGACCACCGCCTCCACGCTCTTGCGGCCCGCCTCGGTCCAGTACACGTCGTCGAGGTGCAGGATCAGCGCGAACTCGTCGAGGACGAGGCCCGTACCGATGCCGAAGACCACCGCGAAGGCGACCGCCCCGAAGCCGCTCCGGCCGCTCGCCACCGAGCCGAAGCCGCCCGTGACGGTCAGGACCACGCCGGGGACGACGTGGTGGATGTGCACCCCGCCGGAGCTGATGTTGCCGAAGGGGCCCTTGCCCGCGCGGATGAGGCGCGTGATGACCCGGGTGATCAGGAAGGTGAGGACGAACGCGGTCAGGGCGACGAGCAGGGGGACCTTGCCCGGTTCGACGATGTTGCGCTGCACCCACTGGCCCATGCCGCCAGTCTCCCGGGGTGCGGGACGGGCTGCCGCGTGGGTGCGGCGTCCGGGCTAGTCTGCCGCCGTGTCCATGACCTCGCCCTTCGACGGCCTCCGCTTCGCCTTCGGCACCCTCACCGTGCTCCCGGTCCGGGTGACCCGCTGGGACCGGGAGACCGCGCGCGGGGGCATGCTGAGCGCCCCGGTGGCCGGGCTGGTCGTGGGCGGCTGTGCGGCCGGGCTCGGTCTGCTGCTGCTGTACCTGGGCGCCAGCCCGCTGCTCGCCGCCGTCGCCTCCGCCGCCGTGCCCGCCGCCCTCACCCGCGGTCTGCATCTCGACGGGCTGGCCGACACCGCGGACGGTCTCGGCAGCGGCAGGCCCGCCGAGGACGCGCTGCGGATCATGAAGCAGTCCGACATCGGTCCGTTCGGCGTCCTCACCCTGATCCTCGTGCTGCTCGCCCAGGTCGCCGCGCTGACGCAGCTCTACGACGCCTCCTGGGCCCGGGGCGCGCTGGCCGCCGTCGTCTCGGCGGTCGCCGCGCGTCTCGCACTGACCCTGGCGGCCCGCGACGGGGTGCCGGCCGCGCGGCCGGAGGGGCTCGGGGCGGCGGTGGCCGGTGTGGTCCCGGTGCGGGGCGCGGTACTCACCGCCGTACTCGTCACGCTGGCGGCGGCGGTCGCGGGCGGGTGGTTCGGACCGTACGACGGTGGCGTCGGCGCCGTCATCGGGGCGGTCGATCCGGGGCCCCTTCTGGAGCCGTACGACGCCGTCCGTACCGCACTGGCCGTCCTCGGCGCCCTGGTCGCCGCCGAAGTCCTCCTGCGGCACTGCACGCGCCGTTTCGGCGGGATCACCGGGGACGTGTTCGGCGGGCTGGCGGAGACGGCGGCGACCGTCACGCTCCTGCTGCTGTGCCTGGGCCGCTAGCGCCGGCTAGTGCCGCGACAGGCAACGTTCGCCCCGTCGCGACGCCCGGCACGCACTCTCGCCGCACCGGCCGAAAGCCCAGGTACGTCCAGTACGAGGACTTCCGGCCGGCACGCCGAGAGCACGCACCGGACGCCGCTCCTTGACGGGCAAACGTTGCCCGCCGCGGCACTAGCACGCCTCGCGCCACACGCCCAGCTCGTACTTCTTGAGCAGGGAACTCAGCTTCAGACGGCGGGAGTCGGCGCAGAAGTCGCTCGTGGGGAGTTCGTACTCGACGTGGAAGACGGCCTTGCCCGCCTCGATGAAGGGGGTGAGCTGCTCGCACTCGCCGTACTGGGCGCACTGTTCGTCGACCGCGAAGTCGAAGTCGTCGACGAGTTCGGGTATCTGGTCGAGGTCGTTCTTCAGGCCGACCGACATGCCCCGGTCGTGGGCGAGCCGGGCGATGAGGCGGTTGTAGCGGAGCTGGTCGGCGGCCTCGGCCGGGAAGCCCGTGGTGTTCTCGTAGCCGTCCATGTTGTCCGGCTCGACCGCGTCGAACCCCTTGTCGCGGCACATGTCGAGGCGGGCCGCCATCAGGGGTTCCAGGACGTCCAACGCGCGGATGTCGAGCCAGCGTTCGCCCTTCCAGCCGTTGCCCTCGCCGATCACCGACCCGGGGAACTCCGCCGCGTCCGGGCGCCAGTCCTCCCAGGCGCCGGTGGAGAGGTAGCAGATGACCTTGCGGCCGTCGTCGTGCAGAGCGGCGACCGTGGCCGCGGTGTGGTCGAACCCGTCGATGTCGTAGACCGGCACGTCGACGGTGGTGTCCAGGCGGCCGCTCAGCTGCCACTGCCAGCCGGTGCCCGGAGCCGGCTGCCAGCGCTTGCCCGCCGACGGGCCGGCGCCCGTACTCCCGTCCGGCGTACGGCCGGACGCCGTGCCCGACGCCGTGCCCGACGCCGGGTGCGGCGTCCCGTCCGCTGTGCGGTCCTGAGCGGAGGCGCAGCCCGCGAGCGGCAGCGCGAGGAGGGACAGCAGCAGGATCGGGCGTCTCACCGGGCGGGCTCCAGGTTGTGCGACGGCATACCCGACGATGATCGCCCATGCCGCCGTGCCGCGTCCCCGCACCCCGGGCGTCACACCCGACCCGACGGGTGTGACGCGGTTCATGGAGTGCGAGGATCGGGAGGTGGCCACGACGTCGCCGACGGGTGAACACTCGCGTGCATGAGCGAACGCACACGCACGCGTACGCTCGTTCCGGGATTCGTCACGCCGGTCCGCCGCGCCGGTGAGGCACCCCCGGATACGACCGCACCCACGACCCGGTTCTAGGGTCGGCTGTCGGGCCCGGTCGACCCACACATTCCGGCCACCGCAACTCCACATCGGAAGCGAGATTTCACCACCGTGACTGCTCTCACTCTCAGCACCGCCGCGGCGCCCGGCCTCCGGGCCGACGCGATCGTGATCGGTGTCGCCAAGGGCGCGAAAGGCCCGATCGTTGCCCCAGGCGCCGAAGCCGTCGACAAGGCCTACGACGGCCGGCTCGCCGCCGTCCTGGAAACCCTCGGCGCCTCCGGGGCCGAGGGCGAGGTGACCAAGCTGCCCGCCCCGGCCGGTTTCAAGGCACCGCTCGTGCTCGCGGTGGGGCTCGGCACGGAGCCCGCGAAGGACTCCGGCTTCGACCCCGAGGCGCTGCGCAAGGCGGCCGGATCGGCTGCCCGCACCCTCACCGGCGCGAAGAAGGCCGTCTTCGTCCTGCCGGTGACCGACGCCGCGGATCTCGGCGCGGTCGGCGAGGGCGTGGTGCTCGGCGCGTACTCCTTCGACGCGTACAAGCACAACGGCGACGACACCCGTTCCAAGAACGGCAAGGCCCCGCTCGCCGAGGCCGCCCTGCTCGGCGGGAAGCCGCGCGACGCCGCCCACAAGGCTGCGCTGCTGCGGGCCGCCGCCGTGGGCGAGGAGCTCAACCGCGCCCGCGACCTGATCAACATGCCGCCGAACGACCTCGACCCCGAGGCGTTCGCCGCTCTCGCCCAGACGGCGGCCAAGGAGCACGGCATCAAGGTGCAGGTGCTCGACGAGAAGGCCCTCACCAAGGGCGGCTACGGCGGCATCCTGGGCGTCGGCGCCGGTTCGGCCTCCGCCCCGCGCCTGGTGAAGCTGTCGTACACCTCCTCCAAGGCGAAGAAGACCCTCGCGTTCGTCGGCAAGGGCATCACCTACGACTCGGGCGGCATCTCGCTGAAGCCGGCCGGGCACAACGAGACGATGAAGTGCGACATGAGCGGTGCGGCGGCGGTCTTCGCCGCGGTCGTCGCCGCCGCACGGCTCGGTCTCGAGGTGAACGTCACCGGCTGGCTGGCGCTCGCCGAGAACATGCCGTCCGGCTCCGCCACCCGCCCGGGTGACGTTCTGCGGATGTACAGCGGCAAGACCGTCGAGGTCCTCAACACGGACGCCGAGGGCCGCCTGGTCCTCGCGGACGCGCTGTGGGCGGCCTCCGCCGAGAAGCCGGACGCGATCGTCGACGTCGCGACCCTGACCGGCGCCATGATGCTGGCGCTGGGCAGCCGGACCTTCGGCATCATGGCCAACGACGACGCCTTCCGTTCCACGCTGCACGAGGCGGCGGAGGAGGTCGGCGAGCCGGCGTGGCCGATGCCGCTGCCGGAGCACCTGCGCAAGGGCATGGACTCCACGGTCGCGGACATCGCGAACATGGGCGAGCGGATGGGCGGCGGGCTCGTGGCCGGTCTCTTCCTGCGCGAGTTCGTGGGCGAGGGGATCACCTGGGCGCACCTGGACATCGCCGGGCCCGCGTTCAACGAGGGCGGCCCGTTCGGCTACACCCCGAAGGGCGGTACCGGCACCGCGGTGCGGACGCTGGTGCGGCTGGCCGAGCTGACCGCCTCCGGCGACCTCGGCTAGTCCCTCCGGCAGAGGGGGACTGTGCGCCTGATCACTCGGGTCCGTCCGTCATGTGGCGGGTGCGGGCCCGACGTGGCCGGTCGCGCGGTTCCCCGCGCCCCGGAGCACGTCTCCTCACATCTGTCACAAGTGAGCGTGGGGTGTCTCACACCCCGGCCCCGCGTCTCGTTCGCCTCCTGCAAGTGCGAAGATGGGCCTCGGCAGGACAGGGCCCCCACCACAGGGCCGAAGAAAGAGCGGCCGGACACCAGCCGCCGGCGGTCAGCGACGACCGGCGCACGGCGCACATGCATGGAGGACGTGACGTGGCGAACGACGCCAGCACCGTTTTCGACCTAGTGATTCTCGGCGGTGGTAGTGGCGGTTACGCCGCGGCCCTGCGCGGGGCGCAGCTGGGCCTGGACGTCGCCCTGATCGAGAAGGACAAGGTCGGCGGCACCTGCCTGCACCGGGGTTGCATTCCCACCAAGGCCCTGCTGCACGCGGGTGAGATCGCCGACCAGGCCCGCGAGAGCGAGCAGTTCGGCGTCAAGGCCACCTTCGAGGGCATCGACGTCCCCGCCGTCCACAAGTACAAGGACGGTGTCATCTCCGGTCTGTACAAGGGCCTTCAGGGGCTGATCGCCTCCCGGAAGGTGACGTACATCGAGGGTGAGGGCCGCCTGTCCTCCCCGACCTCCGTCGACGTGAACGGTCAGCGGGTCCAGGGCCGCCACGTGCTGCTCGCGACCGGCTCCGTGCCGAAGTCGCTGCCGGGTCTGGAGATCGACGGCGACCGGATCATCTCCTCGGACCACGCCCTCGTCCTGGACCGCGTGCCGAAGTCCGCGATCATCCTGGGCGGCGGCGTCATCGGCGTCGAGTTCGCCTCGGCGTGGAAGTCCTTCGGCTCCGACGTGACGGTCATCGAGGGCCTCAAGCACCTCGTCCCGGTCGAGGACGAGAACTCCTCCAAGCTTCTTGAGCGCGCCTTCCGCAAGCGCGGCATCAAGTTCAACCTGGGCACCTTCTTCTCCAAGGCCGAGTACACCGGCGACGGCGTCAAGGTCACGCTGGCCGACGGCAAGGAGTTCGAGGCCGAGGTCCTGCTGGTCGCGGTGGGCCGCGGGCCCGTCTCCGCCGGTCTCGGCTACGAGGAGCAGGGCGTCGCCATGGACCGCGGATACGTCCTGGTCGACGAGTACATGCGTACCAACGTCCCGACCGTCTCCGCCGTCGGTGACCTGGTCCCCACGCTCCAGCTCGCGCACGTCGGCTTCGCCGAGGGCATGCTGGTGGCGGAGCGCCTTGCCGGTCAGAAGGTCGTCCCGATCGACTACGACGGTGTCCCCCGGGTGACGTACTGCCACCCCGAGGTCGCCTCCGTGGGCATCACCGAGGCCAAGGCCAAGGAGATCTACGGCGCGGACAAGGTCGTCGCTCTGAAGTACAACCTCGCGGGCAACGGCAAGAGCAAGATCCTCAACACCGCGGGCGAGATCAAGCTCGTCCAGGTGAAGGACGGTGCCGTGGTCGGCGTCCACATGGTCGGCGACCGCATGGGCGAGCAGGTCGGCGAAGCCCAGCTGATCTACAACTGGGAGGCGCTGCCCGCCGAGGTCGCGCAGCTCATCCACGCCCACCCGACGCAGAACGAGGCGCTCGGCGAGGCCCACCTGGCCCTGGCGGGCAAGCCGCTGCACTCGCACGACTGACCCCTCGGTCGACGAAGCGACGACTCAGACTTCCGCAATCGTTAAGGAGCAACCGAAACCATGGCGGTTTCCGTAACCCTTCCGGCGCTCGGCGAGAGCGTCACCGAGGGCACTGTCACCCGCTGGCTGAAGGCCGAGGGTGAGCGCGTCGAGGCCGACGAGCCCCTGCTCGAGGTCTCGACCGACAAGGTCGACACCGAGATCCCCTCCCCCGCCGCCGGCATCCTGGCCTCCATCAAGGTCGCCGAGGACGAGACGGTCGAGGTCGGCGCCGAGCTGGCCGTCATCGACGACGGCACCGGCGCCCCCGCCGCCGCTCCGGCTCCGGCCGCCGAGCCGGTCGCCGAGCCCGCCCCGGAGCCGGCCGCTGCCGCGCCGTCCACCGAGCAGGCTGCCCCGGCCCCCGCTCCCACCGCCGAGGCCGCCACCGGCGGCGGCTCCGCCGAGGGCACGGACGTCGTCCTGCCCGCGCTCGGCGAGTCCGTCACCGAGGGCACCGTCACCCGCTGGCTGAAGCAGGTCGGCGAGGAGGTCGCGGAGGACGAGCCGCTGCTCGAGGTCTCGACCGACAAGGTCGACACCGAGATCCCGGCGCCCGTCTCCGGTGTGCTGCTCGAGATCACGGTCGGCGAGGACGAGACCGCCGAGGTCGGCGCGAAGCTCGCCGTCATCGGTGCCCCGGGCGCGGCTCCGGCCGCCGCCCCGGCTCCGGCCGCCCCGGCTCCGGCTCCGGCCGCCCCGGCTCCGGCGCCCGCCGCCGCTGCCCCGGCTCCCGCCCCGGCCCCCCCGGCTCCCGCCCCGGCCGCCCCGGCCCCGGCTCCGGTCGCCGCCGCCCCGGCTCCCGCGCCGGCCGCTCCGGCTCCGGTCGCCCCCGCCGTCCCCGCGCCCGCAGCTCCCGCGGGTGACGACGGCGCGTACGTGACCCCGCTGGTGCGCAAGCTCGCCGCCGAGAACGGCGTCGACCTGGCCGCCGTCAAGGGCACGGGCGTCGGCGGCCGTATCCGCAAGCAGGACGTCGTCGCCGCCGCCGAGGCCGCCAAGGCCGCCGCCGCTCCGGCTCCGGCCGCCGCTGCCCCGGCAGCCAGGAAGGCGCCGGCCCTGGAGGCCTCCCCCCTCCGCGGCCAGACCGTCAAGATGCCCCGCATCCGCAAGGTCATCGGCGACAACATGGTCAAGGCGCTGCACGAGCAGGCGCAGCTGTCGTCGGTCGTCGAGGTCGACATCACCCGGCTGATGAAGCTCCGCGCGCAGGCGAAGGACTCCTTCGCGGCCCGCGAGGGCGTCAAGCTCTCGCCGATGCCGTTCTTCGTGAAGGCGGCGGCCCAGGCGCTGAAGGCCCACCCGGCCGTCAACGCCCGGATCAACGTGGACGAGGGCACGATCACCTACTTCGACACCGAGAGCATCGGTATCGCGGTGGACTCCGAGAAGGGCCTGATGACCCCGGTCATCAAGCACGCGGGCGACCTGAACATCGCCGGTATCGCCAAGGCCACGGCCGACCTGGCGGGCAAGGTCCGCGCGAACAAGATCACCCCGGACGAGCTGTCCGGCGCGACCTTCACCATCAGCAACACCGGTTCGCGCGGCGCGCTGTTCGACACGATCATCGTGCCGCCGAACCAGGTCGCGATCCTCGGCATCGGTGCCACGGTCAAGCGTCCGGCCGTCATCGAGACGGAGGAGGGCACGGTCATCGGCGTCCGCGACATGACGTACCTGACCCTGTCCTACGACCACCGTCTGGTCGACGGCGCCGACGCGGCCCGTTACCTGACCGCGGTCAAGGCCATCCTGGAGGCCGGCGAGTTCGAGGTCGAGCTCGGCCTCTGACCCCGTCGCTCCAGCAGCACAGGTGCCCCCGTCCGGTTCTCCGGGCGGGGGCACCTTTGTCCCGGTTCCGGCGAACCCACTCATGAAGCCATGTGCGCCACTATATTTGACGTCATGAGTGCCATCACGTTGCGCATCCCGGACTCCATGGACAAGGCCCTGCGGGACGCCGCCGCCGACGCCCCCTCCCTCAACGACTACATACTGCGAGCCCTCCGTCGACAGATGACGCTGGACGCGGCACACAAGCTGGCCGCCCTCGGCACGCTTGACCTCGAAGGAGAAGGTGACGCCCTGTGACCGTCCGCAAGGGGGACGTGTGGGACGTCGACACGGGCAAGGGCGTCCGCACGGTGCTCGTCGTGAGCCTCGACGGGCTCGCCGACGCCTACGGGGCGGTGGTCGTCCTGGTGCTGCACGCCCCGGCCGTACACCCCGACACGGCGATGAGCGTCCGCCTGACCTCGCCCATCGAGGCGTCCGTTGTTGCCGTCAACCTGCTCCAGGTCAGCGCGGCCCGCTTCGGCACGGGCACCGCGCACGGCAACATCGGCCCCGGGCAGATGGCACTCGTCGACAACGCGCTGCGCGCGGTTCTCGACCTCTGAGCCGACTTGGGGCCGACCGGCGGGCCGGCCCCGGTCACGCTCGTGTAAGTCTCGTCTCACCTGCGTAAAAGCACCCCCGCGTGCCCTTCTGGAAAGCGCTCACGGCCGTATTGTCTAAACGTCAAACGCCCCCGGAGGCCCGAGCGGCCCCTCTCGAAGGAGCCTTCATGACCGCGCCCGTCGTCCACTCGCTGCGCGAACAGATCCGCGAGCACATCGTGGAGGGGATCGTGAGCGGGCGCTGGAAACCGGGCGAGCGGATCGTGGAGCGGCGGATCGCGACCGAGCTGGAGGTCAGCCAGACGCCGGTGCGGGAGGCGCTGCGCGAGCTGGAGTCGCTGCGGTTGATCGAGTCCGCGCCCAACAAGGGCGTACGGGTGCGCAACCTCACCGCCGCGGACCTGGAGGAGAGCTACCCGGTGCGGGCCGGCCTGGAGGCGATCGCGGCGGAGCTGGCCGCTCAGCGGCTCGCGGAGGACTGCTCGGCCCTGGAACCGCATGTCGCCGCCCTGTACGAGGCGGACCGCGAGGCGGACGGCACGGCCCAGGTGCGGCACACCGTCGGATTCCACCGTGAGCTGGTCAGGGCGGCCGGGAACTCGGTGCTCCTGCACACCTGGGAGGGCCTGGGCATCGAGGTGTTCACGGCGCTGTCGATCCGCTGGCTGGGGACCGTGCAGCAGTCGTACGCGGAGGAGCACGAGGCGCTCGTGCAGGCGTTCCGGCGGCAGGACCCGAGGATCGCCGAGCTGGTGAAGGCACATGTCCTCGGATGCGCTCCCCGGGCGTAGGGCCCGTCCGGACCGGGCGTAGGGCCTGTCCGGCGTCGACGCTTCCCGCGGCCCGGCCCAGCCGTCGGCCCTCGTTTCAGTGGAGCGTACACGCGCTCATACGTGGCCTCCGACCTGCGAAAACCCTCCCCTGACGCGGCACCGGGTGCCTGTCGGCAAGGCACCCCGTGCCTACTTTCTCGTAATCGAGAGGTTTTGCCCTTCCACCCTTTGATCGATCATCGATCAGGGAGTTACAGTCACCGACGGGCCGTCGGCGGAGCCGCACCTCGGTATCGCGCCGGCGCCCCACGCCCTGTCCTGCCAAAGACCAAGGGCACCCCCCGATCAACACCTCACAGGGAACCCCCTTCGACTGAGGAAGGCGGCGACATGACCGACCCCCAGGCCATCCAGCCGAGCGCGCTCGACCAGCTCCCCGACCGGGACCCGGAGGAGACCGCCGAATGGCAGGCCTCCCTGGACGCGGTCGCCAAGGCGGCCGGGCCGCACCGTGCCGCGTACCTGATGCGCCGCACACTGGAGCGCGCCGAGGGCAACGGCATCGCGCTGCCCAAGCTGCTCGAGACGGACTACGTCAACACCATCCCCACCGCCGCCGAGCCGTCCGCGCCCGGTGACCCGGAGATGGAGCGCAGGATCACCGCGTGGAACCGCTGGAACGCGGCCGCGATGGTGACCCGGGGCAGCAAACACGGCGTCGGCGGCCACATCGCCACCTTCGCCTCCGCCGCCTGGCTCTACGAGACCGGCTTCAACCACTTCTTCAAGGGCAAGGAGGCCGACGGCTCGGGCGACCAGCTCTACATCCAGGGCCACGCCTCCCCCGGCATCTACGCCCGCGCCTTCCTCGACGGCCGGCTGAGCGAGCAGCACCTCGACAACTTCCGTCAGGAGGCGGGCGGCGACGGTCTCCCGTCGTACCCGCACCCGCGCCGGCTGCCCTGGCTGTGGGAGTTCCCGACGGTGTCGATGGGTCTCGGCCCGCTCTCCGCCATCTACCAGGCGCGCTTCAACCGCTATCTCACCAACCGCGGCATCAAGGACGTCTCCGCGTCCCACGTGTGGGCGTTCCTCGGCGACGGCGAGATGGACGAGCCCGAGTCGACGGCGGCACTCGCACTCGCCTCCCGCGAGGGTCTCGACAACCTGACCTTCGTCATCAACTGCAACCTCCAGCGCCTCGACGGCCCGGTCCGCGCGAACTTCAAGATCGTGCAGGAGCTGGAGGCCCAGTTCCGCGGCGCCGGCTGGAACGTGATCAAGTCGCTGTGGGGCTCCGCCTGGGACGAGCTGTTCCAGCTGGACACCACGGGCGCGCTGGTACGCCGGCTGCGCGAGGTACCGGACGCCCAGGTGCAGACGTACCAGACGCGCGGCGCCGCCTACATCCGCGAGGACTTCTTCGGCAAGGACCCGGCGCTCGCCGAGCTGGCGAAGCTGCTGAGCGACGACAAGATCCTCGAGTGCTTCCACCTCTCCCGCGGCGGCCACGAGGCGCGCAAGGTGTTCGCGGCCTACAAGGCGGCCGTGGAGTTCAAGGGCGCCCCGACGGTCATCCTGGCCCAGACGGTCAAGGGCCACACCCTCGGTGAGGGCTTCGCGTCGAAGAACGCCAACCACCAGATGAAGAAGCTCTCGGTGGACGAGTTCAAGACGATGCGCGACCTGCTGGAGCTGCCGATCCCGGACGCTCGGTTCGTCGACGGCGTGGTCCCCTACGGCCACCCCGGTGCCGACTCCCCCGAGGTCCGCTACCTCCAGGAGCGCCGCGCGGCCCTCGGCGGTCCGGCCCCGGCCCGCCGCACGCACGCCCTCGCCCCGCTGCCGGCCCCCGCCGACAAGGTCTTCGCCTCCTTCGACAAGGGCTCCGGCTCCCAGAACGTGGCCACCACCATGGCCTTCGTCCGGCTGGTCAAGGACCTGGTCCGCGACAAGGAGACCGGCAGGCGCTGGGTGCCGATCGTCCCCGACGAGGCGCGCACCTTCGGCATGGAGAGCCTGTTCCCGTCGCTCGGGATCTACTCGCCCAAGGGCCAGACGTACGAGCCGGTCGACCGCGACCAGCTGATGTACTACAAGGAGGCCAAGAACGGCCAGATCCTCAACGAGGGGATCACCGAGGCCGGTTCGATGGCCGACTTCATCGCCGCGTCCACCGCGTACTCCACGCACGGTGAGGCGATGATCCCGTTCTACATCTTCTACTCCATGTTCGGCTGGCAGCGCACGGCCGACCAGATGTGGCAGCTCGGCGACCAGCTCGGCCGCGGCTTCCTCGTCGGCGCCACGGCCGGCCGGACGACGCTGACGGGCGAGGGCCTCCAGCACGCCGACGGCCACTCCCCGGTCATCGCCGCGACCAACCCGGCCGCCCTCAGCTACGACCCGGCGTTCGCGTACGAGATCGCGGCCATCGTCAAGGACGGTCTGCGCCGGATGTACGGCGAGGCGGCCCCGGGCGAGGACCCGAACGTCTTCTACTACCTCACCGTCTACAACGAGCCGATGCCGCAGCCGGCCAAGCCGTCCGCGCCCGGCGTCGACGAGGGCATCCTCAAGGGCCTGTACCGCTTCAACACGGCGGAGTCGGCGGGCGTGCAGGTGGCGGCGGCCAACGCCCCGCGCATCCAGCTGCTGGCCTCCGGCACGGCCATCCACTGGACCCTGAAGGCGCAGAAGCTGCTCGCCGAGGAGTGGGGCGTGGCCGCCGACGTGTGGTCCGCGACCTCCTGGACCGAGCTGCGCCGCGACGCGCTGGACGCCGACGCGGCCCTGCTGCGCGGCGAGGAGCGCCTGCCGTACGTCCGCCGGGCCCTCCAGGGCGCCGAGGGCCCGGTACTCGCGGTCTCCGACTACATGCGCCAGGTCCCGGACCAGATCGCGCAGTGGGTCGAGCAGGACTGGTCCTCGCTGGGCGCGGACGGCTTCGGCCTCTCCGACACCCGCGAGGCGGCCCGCCGCCACTTCGGCGTCGACGCGGAGTCGATCGTCGTCGCGGCCCTGGCCCAGCTCGCCCGCCGCGGTGAGGTCAAGGCGGCCTCGGTGAAGGAGGCGCGGGAGCGCTACGGCCTGTAGGTCACGGTTCGACGATGGGGGGTACGGCGATCGCCGTACCCCCCTTCGCTGTCGGCGGTCCCCGGCATCATGTCCCCATGCGCGCTGCCCGCCTCATCAAGATGGTGCTCCTCCTCCAGTCCCGGCCCACCATGACCGCGTCCGAGCTGGCACGGGAACTGGAGGTGTCCGAGCTGACCGTCACCCGGGACGCGCAGGCGCTGTCCGAGGCGGGCGTGCCGGTGTACGCGGAGCGCGGGCGGGCGGGGGGCTACCGGCTCGTCGGGGGATACCGGACCCGGCTGACGGGACTGGCGCGCGGCGAGGCCGAGGCCCTGTTCCTGAGCGGGGTGCCGGGGGCTCTGCGGGAGATGGGTCTCGAGGACATCGCGTCGGCGGCGCGGCTGAAGGTGTCGGCGGCGCTGCTGCCCTCCCTGCGGGACGCCCCGCGTACGGCGGCGCAGCGGTTCCATCTGGACGCGCCTGCCTGGTTCCGGGAGCCGGCGGCGCCGGCTCTGCTGCCGCTGGTCGCGGACGCGGTGTGGGACGACCGGTGTGTGAGCGCCCGTTACCGGCGCGGGGAGCGCGAGGTGGTGCGGGAGCTGGAGCCGTACGGGCTCGTGCTGAAGGCGGGCGTCTGGTATCTGTGCGCCCGCGTCGGCGGGGCTGACACGTTCCGGACCTACCGCATCGACCGGTTCGTCGGCGTCGAGATTCTGAAGGATCGTTTCTTCAGGGACGAGGACTTCGATCTGCCCGGATTCTGGGGCGCCCAGGCCGAGCGGTTCGCGCGGTCGATCCTGCGGTCGGAGGTGGTCCTGCGGCTGTCGCCGGCGGGAGTGCGCGATCTGCCCCACGCCGTGGACCCGGTGGCCGCACGCGACGCGCTGGCGGAGATCGCGGAGCCGGACGCCGAGGGCTGGGTGACGGTCACCCTTCGGGTGGAATCGGAGGAGGTGGCCCACACACAGCTTCTGGCCCTGGGGCCGGAGGCCGAGGTGCTCGCCCCGGCCCCGCTGAGGGAGCGGTTCGCCGCGGGGGCGGCACGGCTGACGGCGCTCTACGGCTCTCCGGAATAGCTCTGCGGAGCACGGGAGGGGCGGGACGGGCCACGGAAGGGGCGCCACAGATCCGAGGGGACGGGCGCCGCGGGCCCGGGAGAGGGACCGCGGATCCGGGAGGAGCGCCACGGGCCCGGGAGGAGCACCCGCGGATCCGGGAGAAGCGCCACGGGCCCGGGAGGAGCACCGCAGGCCCGGGGGAAGCGCCACGGGCCCGGGAGGAGCACCGCGGGCCCGGGAGAAGCACCGCGGATCCGGGAGAAGCGCCACGGGCCCGGGAGAAGCACCGCAGGCCCGGGAGAAGCACCGCAGGCCCGGGAGGAGCACCCCGGGCCCGGGAGAAGCACCCGCGGATCCGGGAGAAGCGCCACGGGCCCGGGAGAAGCACCGCAGGCCCGGGAGAAGCACCGCGGATCCGGGAGAAGCACCGCAGGCCCGGGAGAAGCACCGCAGGCCCGGGAGAAGCACCGCGGATCCGGAAGGAGCGCCACGGGCCCGGAGGAGCAGCCGCCGATCCGGGAGAGGGTGAGGATCCGGGAGAGGGTGAGGATCCGGCCGGAATGCCCGGCACTCCGGGTGCGTGGGGCAGCGCGAGGCACGATGCTGGACGCGTGATGGACGAGACGGAGTTCTGGGAGCTGGTGGACGCCTCCCGCGAGGCCGCCGGGGGCGATCCGGAGGAGCAGGCCGACCTGCTCGTGGAGCGGCTGCTGCGACTGGACCCGGAGTCCGTGCTCGACTTCGCCCGGCACTTCGAGTCCCGGTTCAACCGGGCCTACCGCTGGGACCTGTGGGGTGCCGCCTGGCTGCTGCTGGACGGGGCAAGCGACGACGCCTTCGACTTCTTCCGGTGCTGGCTGATCGGCCAGGGCCGCGAGGTCTTCGAGGGTGCCCTGCACAACGACCCGGACTCGCTCGCCGACCTGCTGGACGACTTCGACGAGGAGATCGACGGCGACGGCGAGGAACTCGGCTACGCGGCCGACGAGGCATACGAGCAGCTCACCGGGACCGTCGCCCCGGACCTGGGCATTCCGTCCGCGCCCGCCGAACCCGAGGGCACGCCCGTCGACTTCGAGAACGAGGGAGCTCTCGCCGAGCGGTATCCCCGGCTCTGGCAGCGCTTCAAGGAGTGACCGCCGTCGGGTGACCTGGTCGGCGGGTCACACCGTGAGCCTGCGGCGGCTGCTGTCCGTCGGGATGTACGCCTGCGTCCGGTCGATCTGCACCGCGTGGTGCATCGGCGCCTTGTTGGCCTGCTCCAGGGCGGAGGCGGTGGTCGCCGCCGGGCCCAGCACGACCGCGGCGACGGCGCACAGCACGGTCCACGGGCTGCGTGCGGCCCTGCTCCAGGCCGGCCCCTGCCCCGCGGTCGCCGTGTCGCCCCCGTCGCCCGTGGTCTCCGCGGGCCGGATACGGCTGCTGTCCATGATCCCCACCTCCGGTCGGTTCGTCTTGTGCATGACCGTAGGACGCGGGGATGGGAGAACCCTGAACACCGCCTAAGGCGTTGCTGTGAGAGTCCGTGCGGCCGTTCCGGCCGTTCCGGCCGTTCCGGCCGTTCCGGCCCGGCCGTCCCATTTGCCCCTTTTGACCTGCTTGCGCTGCGTTCCCTGGCTGCCCTGTCTGCCCTGGAGCCGGGCCGCGGCCTCCCGGATCTCCGGAAGACGGGCGGCGAGGGCGGCGCCGGGGCAGCTGGTCATGTAGCCGTCCCGGTGGCCGGCCAGGGCGGGGAGCGTGGCGGTGGTGCCGGAGGCGTACCGGCTGCGGCTGTTGCTGGAGGTGAGCCGGACGTCCGCGCGCGGGTCCACGTCGGACAGCCCGAGCTTCCAGGCGGCCAGCGCGGCGATCGCGTCGATCATCGCCTGCGGCACCGGGACCCCGGCGGTGAAGGTGCCGAGCGCGGCGATACCGGCCGTGCGGTGGTTGAAGCCCTGGGTGTGGGCACCGGTGACGGGCCGGTCGACCCCGCCCGCACGGCCCTCGTAGATCGTGCCGCAGCGGTCGACGAGGAAGTTGTAGCCGATGTCGTCCCAGTCCCGGGCGCCGATCTGGCCCGCGTACAGGTAGCGGATGATGCGGGGCGCGTCGGCGCAGGCGTAGCCGTTGGGCGAATCGGTGTGGTGCACGAAGACGGCGACGACCTTGTCGTCGTAGCGCGGGGGCGGCTGCGCGTGCCGGGCGAGGTCGTCCAGCCAGGCGGCGCGGGGCACGACGGGCGGCCGGGCCGCCCGGTGGGCGCCGGCGGGCCGGGCTGCGGGCGGGCGGCCCACGGCCGTGACGGTGTGGCCGTCGCCTCCCGCGCACAGCGCCAGGGCGGCGACGGCCACGAACCCGGGCAGGCAGCCGACGAGCACGAGCAGCGGGCCCGGTATCCGCGCCGAGCGCCGTCCACGCGTTCCCCGGGCGCCCCGGGCGGCCGGTCGGAGGGCACACATGGACTCACTGTCGGCCTGTTCCGGTCCGCCCGCGATGTGTGCTGTGCCACCTGGCGGAACCATCCTCCCGCTCCACGACGTTTTTCGGGGTACACGCACGCGTGGCCGGTTCGCGTTGTCACGCGCGCGTGATCGATGGGTAGCTGATCACTGGGCCCCTCCCGCACGTACTCAACCAGGGGCTCGAAGAGAAAGGCGGCCGTGTGGACCTGCTCGACATCCTGCTGGTGCTGGTGATGCTGGCCTACGCCGGCTCCGGCTACCGGCGGGGGCTGGTGGCCGGCTGTGTCTCGCTGGCCGGGTTCGTGGGCGGCGCCGTGATCGGCGTGTGGGTCCTGCCGTGGATGATGGACCTGGTGACGCCCGGGACCACGGCGGCGACGGTGACGGCGGTGTTCACGGTCCTCGTCCCCGCGGTGACCGGGCACGAGCTGGCGGGGCGGCTGGCGCTGCGGCTGCGGCGGGAGCTGGACCGCGGACCGCTGAGGGTGGCCGACGGGGTCGGCGGGGCGGGTGCCAACGCGGTGGCGGTGCTGATCGTGGCGTGGGTGGCGGCGAGCGTGCTGGGCGCTTCCTCCTCGCCGGTGGTCACCTCGTCCATACGGGGTTCGCGGCTGCTCGGGGCGGTCCAGGACGCCATGCCGGACACCACGCCCACCTGGTTCTCGCGGGCCACCTCGGCCCTGACCCAGGCGGGCTTCCCGCAGGTCTTCAACCCGTTCGAGAACGAGTCGACGGCCGCGGTCGCCAAGCCCACCGGCGACAGCGTCACCCCGAGCGCGACCTCGGCGGCCAAGCTGAGCACGGTGAAGATCGAGGGTGTCGCGGGCGACCAGGGCCGCGAGGGCAGCGGCTTCGTGTACGCGAGCGAGCATGTGATGACCAACGCGCACGTGGTGGCGGGCATCGACGACCCGACCGTACGCATCGGGGGCGTCGGCCCGTCGTACGACGCGCGTGTGGTGCTCTTCGACCCGGACAAGGACGTGGCCGTGCTGTACGTGCCGCACCTGAAGGCCCCGGTGCTGGGCTTCGACGAGGACGCCGAGCGCGGTGACTCCGCGGTCGTCGCCGGTTATCCGCAGGACGGCGACCTGAACCTCCAGGCGGCGACGGTCGCGAACCGGGTGAAGGCCACCGGCCGGAACATCTACAACGACGAGATCGTCACCCGTGAGATCTACTCGATCCGCTCCACCGTCCGCCCCGGCAACTCAGGCGGCCCGCTGCTGACCACCGGCGGCCGGGTCTTCGGCGTCGTCTTCGCCCGCTCCACCTCCGACGACGAGACGGGTTACGTGCTGACGGCGGCCGAGGTCGCCGACGACGCCGCACGGGCGGCGAAGGCGACGGACCGGGTGGACACGGGGAAACTGACGACCTCGTGAGCCGCGCGAGGACCTACACGGTGCGCCCCATGAACACGTCGTCCACGTACTCCCCGTCCAGCAGGAACTCCTCCGGCAGCACGCCCTCCAGTACGAACCCCTCGGACTCGTAGAGCTTCCGGGCCGGGGTGTTGTGGGCGAGGACGCGCAGGGTGACGCGGCGGGCGCCCTGCCGACGGGCCTCCTCGACGGCGGCCCGGACCAGCGCCCGTCCGACGCCCCGTCCGCGCCCCTCGTCGAGGACGGCGAGGCCCTGTATCTGCCGGACGTGCGCGTTGCAGGCGAGCGAGGTGGACAGGGCGAGGCGGATGTACCCGATGACACGGCCGTCCAGCTCGGCGACGAGATAGTCCTCGGGGACATGGCGCTCGTCGAAGAAGGGGTGGTAGGGCGGCTCCGGCTCGGGCATGACCGCGTGCAGGGGGGACCAGGTCAGCCGGTCCACGAGGGCCAGCGCCTCGGCGTCGGCGGACCGTGCGGTGCGGATGCGGGGTGCGGAAGGTTCGGGCATGACCGTCACCCTAGGGCGGGGCGGCGGTACCGGACCGGGGTTTTCTCCGGCGACCGGGCAGGATGGCCGCATGGAACGTGAGCGAATCGCGGTGGCCGGCGCGTCCGGACTGATCGGCAGCGCCCTGGTGCGGTCCCTGACCGCGGACGGGCATGAGGTGGTGCGTCTGGTGCGCCATGCGCCCCGGGGCGCGGACGAGGTGCGCTGGAATCCCGAGCGGGGGCAGGTGGACACGGCGGGGCTCGCCGGCTGCGACGCCGTGGTCAATCTGGCGGGGGCGGGGGTCGGCGAACGGCGCTGGAGCGACGCGTACAAGAAGCGGATCCACGACAGCCGGGTGCACGGTACGGCGGCGCTGGCGAAAGCCGTCGCCTCGCTCGACGAACGGCCGCGGGTGTTCGTGAACGGCAGCGCGATGGGTCTGTACGGCGAGACGGGCGAGCGGGTCGTGGACGAGGACTCGCCCGCCGGGAGCGGCTTCCTGCCGGAGCTGTGCGTGGAGTGGGAGGCGGCCGCGGGTCCGGCGCGGGAGGCGGGCGTCCGCACGGTCCTCACCCGGACCGGGCTGGTCGTGGCGCGGGGCGGCGGGGCCTGGGGCAGGCTGTTCCCTCTCTTCGCGGCCGGGCTCGGGGGGCGGATGGGCGACGGCCGGCAGTACTGGTCGTACATCGCGCTGCACGACGAGGTGGCGGCGATCCGGCATCTGCTCGACCGCGGTGACCTCTCGGGGCCGTTCAACCTGACGGCGCCCGAGCCGCTGACGAACCGTGAGATCACCGAGGCGATGGGGCGGGTGCTGCGCAGGCCGACGCTGTTCACGGTGCCGGCGCCGGTGCTGCGGACGGTGCTGGGCGAGATGGCCGGGGACGTGCTGGGCAGCGCGCGGGTGGTGCCGAAGCGGCTGCTGGAGTCCGGGTTCACCTTCGCGTTCCCCGGGATCGAGGACGCCGTCCGGGCAGCCTGATCCTGCACGTGACCGTATGCGACCGGCGTGCGACCGTGCCCTGTCGATGCGCGACTGTTCCTGACCGGTCACGGCCCTAACCTCGATCCGAACTCGGGTATCCGGGACGGCTGTTGGGGGCATGACGTCTGCACCGGCCGCGCAACCTCGAGGAGGGGCACGTGCTTGAGCCCGCGTACCAGGCAGATGTCGTCGTGGTGGGAGCCGGAGTCGCCGGACTCTCCGCCGCGCACCGGCTGGCCAGCGCAGGAGTAACGACCGCAGTCCTGGAGGCCGCTCCCTGGGTGGGCGGCCGCATGTCGACGGAGAAGGTCGACGGGTTCCGGCTCGACCGCATCGGGCAGCTGCTGTCCACGGCGTATCCCGAACTGGACCGGACACCGGGGCTGGACGCGCTCGTCCTGCGTCCGTTCGCGCCGGGGGTGCTGCTGCACAGCGACGGACGCCATCACCGCGCCGGCGCGCAGGCGGGCGCGGGGAGCGCAAGGGGCGCATTGCACGCCGTACGCGCCCTGGCGAGCGCTCCCCGACCGAGTGCGCTGCCCAGGCCGCGCGCGGGCGGCTCCCCGTCCACCCAGGTGCGGACGGCGGCCCCGCCGAGGAGCCGGGCGGGAGCCCCGCTGGGCAGCGCCGTGGACCAGGCCCGGCTGGGCGCCGCGCTCACCCGGCTCGCCGCCACCCCCGCCGACCGGCTGATGCGCCGGCCGGAGCTGCCGGCCGCCCAGGCCCTCGCGGCCCGCGGACTGCCCGCCCGCACCATCGACGGCTTCCTGCGTCCGCTGCTCGCCGCTCTGCTCTGCGACCCGGACCTCACCACCTCCAGCCGGTGCGCGGACCTCGCGCTGCGCGCCTTCGCGGCCGGCCGGCTGTCGCTGCCGGAAGGCGGCGCCGAGGTGCTGCCGGACCTGCTCGCGCGGACGCTGCCACCCGGCACCGTGCACACCGGCGTGCGGGTCACCTCGGTCTCCACGACCTCGGTGACCACCGCCGAGCACGGCGAGTTCCGCTGCCGGGCCGTGCTGGTGGCCACCGACGCGCGCACCGCGGCGCAGCTGCTGCCCGGCCTGCGGGTGCCCGACTTCCACCCGGTGACGGTCCTCCACCACACGACGGACGAGCCGCCCGCGACCGGCGCCTCGCTGCTGCTCGACGCCGACCGGGGCGGGCCGGTCGCGCACACGGCGGTGGTCAGCCGGGTCGACCCGAGCCGCGCGCCCGGGGGGCGCGCGCTGATCTCGTCCACCGTCCTCGGCACACCCCCGCCGGGCGTCGACACCGCCGTACGCATGCACCTGTCCCGGCTGTACGGCACCTCGACCGCGCGCTGGGAGACGCTGGCCGTGCACCACACCGCCGAGGCGGTGCCGGCGATGCGGGCGCCGCACGATCTGCGGCGGGCGGTGCGGTTGCTCGCGGGCCTGTACGTGTGCGGCGACCACCGGGACACCAGCACCGTGCAGGGCGCGCTGCACTCGGCGCACCGGGCCGCGTCGGCGATCGTCTCCGATCTGGGCGCCGCCGGATCGCTGGACGCCGCCGAACCCTCGCCGACGGCCCGCGAGGAGCAGGCAGCGGCATGAGCCGTGACCGGGGCACCCCTGAGGTGCTCCGCCCCAGACCCCCGGCCTCGGCTCACTCATCCACCCCTCACCCGTCTCGGTCGGTGGGGAGGCCACGGCCAGGCATTTCCGCCCGTCCGGCGTGTGAGGACGAGGCCCGTTCAGGGCCGGTACGGGGGTCTGGGGGCGGAACCCTCGAGGTTGGTCAGGCCAGGGCTGCGACCTTGTCGCGGTACATGCGGACGGGAGTCGCGTCCTTGTACGGCTCGAGCCTGCGTTCGAAGTCCCGTACGTACTCCAGCGCGCGCACGGACCGCATCTCCGCCGCCTGCCCCGCGGCCTCGGCCGCCAGCTGGCACGCCTGGTCGAGTTCGCCGAGGCCGAGACGGGCGGAGGCGAGCACGACGCGGCAGAACAGCCGGCTGCGGGCGTATGCGGCGGGCCGCAGCTGGAGGGAGCGTTCGGCGTGCTGGGCGGCCGCCCGGAACTGCTGGAGGTCGCGGTGGCAGTGCCCGAACTCGTCGGCCAGCTGCGCCTCGTCGAAGAAGCGCGCCCAGTGGGGCACCTCGTCGCCGGACTTGGCCGCCTCCAGCGCCCGCTCGGCGCGGACGAGCGCGGCGGTGGAGGCGCGCACCTCGCCGAGCACCCCGTGCCCGCGTGCCTCCGCCGAGTGCAGCAGCGCCTGCACGACGGGCGGGGCGCCCGAGCCGACCCCCTGCTGGGCCACCCGCGCCAGCTGCACGGCCTCCCGCCCGTGGCCGAGATAGACGGCCTGGCGGCTCATGGTGACGAGGACGAAGGAGCCGTACGCCCGGTCGCCGGCCGCCTGGGAGAGGCGCAGGGCCTGGACGAAGTAGCGCTGGGCCAGGCCGTGCGCGGCGATGTCGAAGGAGGTCCAGCCCGCGAGACGGGTCAGATCGGCGGCCGCGCCGAACAGCCGGCGGCCGGTCTGCTCGCCGTAGGCGCCGCGCAGCATCGGCTCGCACTCGTGCTCCAGGTAGCGCACGAGGGCCTGGCGGGCGTGACCGCCGCCGTACCGGTCGTCGAGCGTGCGGAACAGCTCGCCGACCGAACGGAGCGCGGAGATGTCGCCGCCTGTGACCCGCTGGCCGGGGCCCCGTTCACTGCCGAGGCCCCGTTCGCCGCCCTGCCCGCGCTGCCGGGGCACGGCCGCCGGTCCGGGCGTCACCAGGGCGGGCGCCGGCCCCGGATGCCCGGACGGGGGCTGCTGGGAAGCGGTGGACCGCAGGGCCGGGCGGCCCTGGACGGGTACCCGGGCGACCGGCTCGCTGCGGGCGACCTTCTCGTCGGCCCGCCCGATCAGCCAGTCACGGCTGGGCACGACGAGCCCGGCGGGCGTGAAGGCGATCTTGCGGAGTTCGGCGTGGCTGCCGGAGTCCTTGCGCCAGAGCCCGCCGACGATGTCGATGGCCTCCTCGGGGGTACCGGCGAACTCCAGACCCGCGTAGACGGGGGCGCAGGCGTCCAGCCCGAGGTCCTGGGCGGTGAGGCGGCGGCCCAGACGCCGGGTGAAGACCTCGGCGATGAGCGCGGGGGTGGTGCCCCGTGGCTGCTGCCCGCGCAGCCACCGGGTCACGGATGTCTTGTCGTATCTGAGGTCCAGCCCGTGTTCGAGGCCGAGCTGATCGACGCGACGGGCCAGCCCCGCGTTGGAGAAGCCTGCTTCTGCGATGAGCGCGGCGAGCTGGCGGTTGGGAGTGCGCTGCGCGGGTCGTTCCGTCATCTGCGGTGCGGTCTCCTGCCTGCCGGGCCTTTGACGTGCCCGGATGAAGTGCCCTGCTGCTGTCAGCAGCCCGTTTGGCCTCGTGAACGGCGCGAATGTAGCGGAGCGTAAGCAGACGGTCGCAGATCTCGACGTTCATTCATCCGATCGTGTGAGGATTGACCCCGGGGCTGACGCGAAACGCGCGGACGTACAGTGGCTTGGGCGCGTTACGTGCCTGACGACTTTCAGGGAGGCGCTTGCCGTGAGCGAGCTGCGGTTCGTCCGGATGGGGTTCGGCGGGAACGCCGTCGAGTACCGGGAGGCGTGGGACGAGCAACGCCGCGTGCACGCGGCGCGGTTCGCCGACGAGGTTCCGGACACCGTGCTCCTCCTGGAGCACCCTCCCGTGTACACGGCGGGCCGGCGCACCGCCGACGACGAGCGCCCCCTGGACGGCACCCCGGTCGTGGACGTGGACCGCGGCGGCAAGATCACCTGGCACGGGCCGGGGCAGCTCGTGGGCTACCCGATCCTGAAGCTGCCGCGGCCGGTGGACGTCGTCGCCCATGTGCGGCGCCTCGAGGACGCGCTGATCGCGGTGTGCTCCGAGTTCGGCCTCGAGACGTCCCGGGTCGAGGGCCGCAGCGGAGTGTGGGTGCTCGGCGACCCCGTGGAGGGGCGCCCGCCGCTCGGCGGCCTGTCGCTCGACTTCGATCCCCGGCTCACCGACGAGGAGTTCGATCCCCGGCTGAACGGCCCGGAGTACGCCCCCTCCAACGCGGGTCAGCGGCGCGAGGACCGCAAGGTCGCGGCAATCGGGATCAGGGTCGCCAAGGGCGTCACGATGCACGGCTTCGCGCTCAACGTGAACCCGGACAACCAGTGGTTCGACCGGATCATCCCGTGCGGGATCCGGGACGCGGGCGTCGCCTCGCTGGCGAACGAGCTGGGCCGGGACATCACGATCGACGAGGTGCTGCCGGTGGTGGAGCGGCACCTGAAGGACGTCCTCGAGAACGCCGAACCCCGGCCGCGCGAGATCGAGAAGGCGACGGCCTGACCGGGAACGGGCCCCCCGGGTCCGAGGCCGGGCTCACAGCAGAGCCCGGTAAACACGGGCGTACCCTGGTGTACGCCGAAGAATCGAAAGTCCAAGCAGACAGGCAGGGAGCCGACGTGTCCGCAGTCGCACCCGACGGACGCAAGATGCTGCGCCTGGAGGTCCGTAACAGCCAGACCCCCATCGAGCGCAAGCCCGAGTGGATCAAGACCCGGGCGAAAATGGGTCCCGAGTACACCAAGATGCAGAACCTCGTGAAGAGCGAGGGGCTGCACACCGTGTGCCAGGAGGCCGGCTGTCCCAACATCTACGAGTGCTGGGAAGACCGTGAGGCCACCTTCCTGATCGGCGGCGACCAGTGCACGCGGCGCTGCGACTTCTGCCAGATCGACACCGGCAAGCCCGAGGCGCTGGACCGCGACGAGCCGCGGCGCGTCGGTGAGTCCGTCGTCACGATGGACCTGAACTACGCCACCATCACCGGCGTGGCCCGCGACGACCTGGCGGACGGCGGCGCCTGGCTCTACGCCGAGACCGTCCGGCAGATCCACGCGCAGACCGCCGAGCGGGAGGCCGGTCGCACGAAGGTGGAGCTGCTCGCCCCCGACTTCAACGCCGTTCCGGAGCAGCTCGCGGAGGTCTTCTCCTCGCGGCCCGAGGTGTTCGCGCACAACGTCGAGACCGTTCCGCGGATCTTCAAGCGGATCCGGCCCGGTTTCCGTTACGAACGTTCGCTCGGCGTCATCACGGCCGCCCGTGACTACGGGCTCGTCACCAAGTCGAACCTGATCCTCGGCATGGGCGAGACCCGCGAGGAGGTCGGCGAGGCGCTCCGGCAGCTGCACGAGGCCGGCTGCGAGCTGGTCACCATCACGCAGTATCTGCGGCCCTCGGTGCGCCACCACCCGGTGGAGCGCTGGGTCAAGCCGCACGAGTTCGTGGAGCTGAAGGAGGAGGCCGAGCAGATCGGCTTCTCCGGCGTGATGTCGGGCCCGCTGGTACGGTCCTCCTACCGTGCCGGGCGCCTGTACCAGATGGCCGTCGAGAAGCGCGGGGCGTTCATCGCCTCGCAGGCCGTCTGACAGGACGTCAGCCCGCTTGCGCCGTACGGACGCAGGCCGAGTGTGTGAATTCCCGCACAAGTTGCTACTCGCCAGTATTGACCGATTCGACGCGGCTCCGGCCGTCCTCGCAGATGAGGGCGTACGCCGGGGCCGCGTCAGCGTTTCGGCCCAGCGCACCAAGGTTTCATTCGTGTTTGACCGGTCGGTCACGCCCTGGTAACACCAAACAGTGACGCTGGTATCACTTCACGTACATCCGGCACCGCACCAGCCGCGCACCGCCCCGCTCCAGCCCCGTACCCGAAGCCGTCCGAGGGGGACACCCACCATGCAGGCCGCGCCCGTTCGCGCCACCGCGATCCCGACCTTCAGCACCGCGCTGCGCGCCGTCGAGTCGCTGCTCATGAGCAGCGGCCAGCGCACCGCCCGTCGCAACGCCTGGACCTCCGTGCTGGAGGACCGCCGTCGCGCCAAGGACCGGGTCGAGGCGCAGCGCGTCCTCGAAGCGGTCACCTCCGTCCGCCCCTGACCCACCCCTCCCCACACCTCCCCTCCTGCCGTCGTAGGCGCTTCCCGGGCCACGTAGACTTCGTGGCATGGCGAGAAGTGACAGCGCGGCGGACGCCGCTAACCCCGGGCGACTGAAGCAGATCGCCCTGACGTTCAAGATGACCCACAAGGCCGACAAGACGATCGGTTTTGTCCTCGCGGGTGTCTTCCTCATCACGTTCGGCGTCTTTCTCGCGATCGGCTTCCTGATCGGCCACCCGGTCTACCTGGGCATCCTGGGCTTCCTGCTCGCCTTCCTCGCGACGGCGATCGTGTTCGGACGCCGTGCCGAGCGGGCCGCCTTCGGTCAGATGGAGGGCCAGCCGGGCGCGGCCGCCGCCGTCCTGGACAACATCGGCCGCGGCTGGACGACCACCCCCGCGGTGGCGATGAACCGCAGCCAGGATGTGGTGCACCGGGCCGTCGGCAAGGCCGGCATCGTCCTGGTCGCCGAGGGCAACCCGAACCGGGTGAAGAGCCTGCTGGCCGCCGAGAAGAAGAAGATGAACCGCATCGTCGCGGACGTGCCGGTGTACGACGTGATCGTCGGCACGGGCGAGGGCCAGGTCGAGCTGAAGAAGCTGCGCACCACCCTGCTGAAGTACCCGCGGGTCCTGGCCGGCCCGCAGGTGACCGCCACCAACGACCGGCTGCGCGCCCTGGGCGACCTGATGAGCAACATGCCGCTGCCGAAGGGGCCGATGCCCAAGGGCATGCGCCTGCCGAAGGGCGGCGGCGGCAAGGCCCGCTGAGCCGCTCCCCCCGCCTCACCCACGAAGGGGCGCCCGGATCACTCCGGGCGCCCCTTCGTCGTACCGTCGGCCTGTCCCGCCGGTGTGGCCGGTGCGGCCTGTGCGGCCTGTGCGGCTGGTGCGGCCTGTGCGGCTGGTGCGGCCTGTGCGGCTGGTGCGGTCGGCGCGGGGGCTCGGTCTCAGATCCGTACTTCCACCGTTCGGGCCAGCCGGTCGTGCAGGCCGCGGCCGTCACGGTCCCAGACCAGGGCCGGGACGGCCAGGCAGAGCAGGACCGTGCGCACCGCGGAGCGCGCGGGGCTGACGGTGCCCGTCCCGACGGAGACCACGCGCAGGCCGAAGAGGCGCTTGCCCGGGGTGAAGCCGACCGTGCCGACCGTCAGGAGACTCATCACGAGGAAGACGAGCAGGGCCCAGTTGGTCGTGGCCGGGGGTCGGTAGCCGTCGGTGATCAAGCTGTATGCGATCAAGACGCTGAGGCCCCAGTCCACGGCCAGGGCGCCGAGCCGCCTGCCGGGGCGGGCGATCGAGCCGGGTCCCTCCTCCGGCAGACCGAGCTGCTCGCCCCGGTATCCGAAGTCGACACCGGCTTCCTCGGCGGCCGCGCGGGGGCCGGAGAGCCACGAGCCGATTGCATCCCTGTTGTCCACCCGACCACGGTACTGCGCCCGTTTCGCGATACGGACAGGTGGGGTACACCGGGCAGGCTCCGGTTAACTTGTGCGAAACAAATGGGTCACGCCCGAGAAATCACCCGTCCCTAGGGTCGACGACAGCGTGTGCCACCGCACTGGCCGCACGAACGAACTACCACCCCGGCTCGACGGCCGGGAGTAGGAGGAGCTGGATGTTCCAGAACGCCGACGAGGCCAAGAAGTTCATCGCGGACGAGGACGTCAAGTTCGTCGACGTCCGCTTCTGTGACCTGCCGGGCGTCATGCAGCACTTCACGCTGCCCGTCGAGGCGTTCGATCCGGACGAGGAGCTCGCCTTCGACGGCTCGTCGATCCGCGGCTTCCAGGCCATCCACGAGTCCGACATGGCGCTGCGCGCCGACCTGTCGACCTCGCGCGTGGACCCGTTCCGCCGTGACAAGACGCTGAACATCAACTTCTTCATCCACGACCCGATCACGGGCGAGCAGTACTCCCGTGACCCGCGCAACGTGGCGAAGAAGGCGGAGGCGTACCTGGCGTCGACCGGTATCGCCGACACCGCGTACTTCGGCCCCGAGGCCGAGTTCTACGTCTTCGACAGCGTGCGCTTCCAGACCTCCGCGAACGAGTCCTTCTACCACATCGACTCCGAGGCCGGCGCCTGGAACACCGGTGCGCTCGAGGACAACCGCGGTTACAAGGTCCGCTACAAGGGCGGCTACTTCCCGACCCCGCCGGTCGACCACTTCGCCGACCTGCGTGCGGAGATCTCCCTGGAGCTGGCCGCGTCCGGCCTCCAGGTCGAGCGCCAGCACCACGAGGTGGGCACGGCCGGCCAGGCCGAGATCAACTACAAGTTCAACACGCTGCTCGCCGCGGCCGACGACCTCCAGCTCTTCAAGTACATCGTGAAGAACGTCGCCTGGCGCAACGGCAAGACCGCGACCTTCATGCCGAAGCCGATCTTCGGCGACAACGGCTCGGGCATGCACGTCCACCAGTCGCTGTGGACCGGCGGTTCGCCGCTGTTCTACGACGAGGCCGGTTACGCGGGCCTGTCGGACATGGCCCGCTACTACATCGGCGGCATCCTCAAGCACGCCCCGTCGCTGCTGGCCTTCACCAACCCGACGGTGAACTCCTACCACCGCCTGGTCCCGGGCTTCGAGGCGCCGGTCAACCTGGTGTACTCGCAGCGCAACCGCTCCGCCGCGATGCGTATCCCGATCACGGGCTCCAACCCGAAGGCCAAGCGCGTCGAGTTCCGCGCGCCCGACTCCTCCGGCAACCCGTACCTGGCGTTCTCTGCGCTGCTGCTCGCGGGCCTGGACGGCATCAAGAACAAGATCGAGCCGGCCGAGCCGATCGACAAGGACCTCTACGAGCTGGCCCCCGAGGAGCACGCGGGCGTCGCGCAGGTCCCGACCTCGCTCCCGGCCGTCCTGGACCGCCTCGAGGCGGACCACGAGTTCCTGCTCGCCGGTGACGTCTTCACGTCCGACCTGATCGAGACGTGGATCGACTACAAGCGCACCAACGAGATCGCCCCGCTCCAGCTCCGTCCGCACCCGCACGAGTTCGAGCTGTACTTCGACGTGTGATCGGCCCCGGGCCGACCGGCCCGTGAGTCGTCGGCCCGTGAGTCATCGGCCTGCGGGCCGTGCCGCCGCCCCCGTTCCTGTTTCTCAGGGCGGGGGCGGCGTCGTATATTTTCTGGCACTGCTGTTCGACGAGGAGACCTCGACAGAGGTGACGGGGGAGATACGGGGATGCCCGAACAGGACGACACAGAGCGGGAGTTCGACCTCAAGTGGGCCGACGGCGCGGCGCACAAGGAGCCCTCGGCGCGGGCCCGGATGCTGGCGGCGCGCTGGAAGGAGAACCCGCCCGAGCCGGTGCCGTTCCGCGGCGACCCGGACCGGGTGGCGTCGCCCCGGTCCTCTTGGCTGTCGACGGCACTCGTGCTGGGCTGCGTGGCCTCGGTGATCCTGCTGCTGGGGTACCTGCGGTTCCGGGCGCCGTACTAGAAGGGGCGCGGGGGCGGGCGTGCCGCCCGCGGTCCCGCCGGCGCCCGTACCCAACGGTCGCCGGCGGGAGCTTTTGCTCCGCCCAGGACCGTTCGGGACCCGTTCATGGGGTGGGTGCGGTGCACACTGGCAGTGGGGCGAGTGCCTGACTGCGGGGTGATGCAGATGCAGAGCCGTTTCCGGAGCGACCGGCGGTTGACCGTGCGGATGACGGTCACCTTGTTCCTGCTCGGATTGCTGTACGTGGCGTTCGTCGCCGCGCTGGTCGTGTTGCTGAAGTCGTGGGTGCTGGTCGTGGTCGTCGTGGTGGCGATGCTGGGCGCCCAGTACTGGTTCTCCGACCGGGTCGCGCTGTTCGCGATGCGCGGGCGGGTGGTGGAGCGGGAGGAGTATCCCGAGCTGCATGCCGTGATCGACCGGCTGTGCGCGATCGCGGACATGCCGAAGCCGGTGGTCGCCGTCTCGGAGATGGACATGCCGAACGCGTTCGCGACGGGGCGCAACCCCGACCACGCGGTGGTGTGTGTGACGACGGGACTGCTGAGGCGGCTGGAGCCCGCCGAACTGGAGGGTGTGCTCGCGCACGAGCTGTCGCATGTGGCGCACAAGGACGTGGCGGTGATCACGATCGCCTCGTTCCTGGGCGTGATCGCGGGGCTGATCGTGCGGTTCGCGTTCTACTCTCAGATGTTCGGCGGCGCGCGCAGGGACCAGAACGCCGCCGTCGTCTTCGCCGTCGTGATGGGTGTCTCGGCGGCCGTGTACGCGATCAGTTTCCTGCTCATCCGGGCGCTGTCCCGGTACCGGGAGCTGGCGGCGGACCGGGCGGCGGCCCAGCTGACCGGCCGTCCCTCGGCGCTGGCCTCCGCGCTGACGAAGGTCTCCGGCGACCTGGCCCGTATCCCGACGAAGGATCTCCGCACGGTCCAGGCATTCAACGCGTTCTACTTCACGCCTGCGCTGGGCTCCGAGCCCGGGGTGGCGGGGCTGTTCTCGACCCATCCGAGCCTGGAACAGCGGCTCGAACAGCTGGGGCGGATCTCGGCCGAACTCGGTGAGGCGGCGACCCCGGGGAAGGCGGGCTGATCATGGGGCTGCTGGACATCCTGCTCGGCCGGACCAAGCCGGGCGTACCCGACCTGGACCGGCTGTTCGCGCTGCCCTCGGCGGCGGTGACGCTGGAGGCGGCGGCCGGGTTCACCCCGACCGGGCAGGGTGCCGTGTGCTTCGCGACCGTCGAGGGTTCGGCCTTCGAGCAGACGCACCGCGAGGTCCAGGCCCTCCTCGACGCGGACACCGAGCGCACCGGTCCCCCGGTGCGGCTGGTGCGCGACGACTACGGCTACTCCTGGCTGGTCTCGCAGCGAGCCCCCGACCAGTTGCCGCAGCTGGTCAACGATCTGCACGCGGTGAACAGCGCGATGGAGGTCAACGGTTTCGGGCCGCAACTGCTGTGCTCGCTGGCCGGGTTCGAGGAACAGCGGGCCGCCGGACAGGCGGCGGGCGGACGGCGGCTGGCGCTCGTGTACCTGTACAAACGGGGTTCGTACTATCCGTTCGCGCCGCTGCCCGGTCCGGGGCAGCGGCGCGACAGCGCACTGGAGTTGCAGGTGCGGGCCGCCCTCGCGGGCGAACTGCGGATCGAGCAGGACCTGAGCCGTTGGTTCCCGGTCTGGGGAGCCCCCGGCCTTTAGGCGGATCCGCCCGGCGGTCCTACTTGCCGCGCTCGCGCTCCTGACGGCGGGACTCCATGGGGCGCTCGCGACGGTAGCGACGCTCCCACTTGGCCTGCTTGTCCCGGCGGTCACGGTATGCCTTGTACGTCGTCGGCGCGGGGGCCGCACTCGGCGCGGGGCCCGTGGACCCGGCGGACGGTGCGGACGAGCCGAGCCCGTATCGCACGTACAGGAACAGGACGCCGGCCGCGGCGAGCCAGTAGAGCGGGTTTCCGAATCCCAGGACCACCAGGACGACGGCCCCGGAGAGAACGACGGTACCCATGGTGTGCCTCCTTTCCTGGGCAGGAACGACTACTGAGCGTGGTGGTGGGGGCGGGTGGGCGTCTCCAGCGTACGGAATCCGTCACTCACCGTGCATCTCCTTTTCCGGGGCCCCGGAGCCGGGCGCGGCGGGCTCCGTGAGTGAACGGGAGCGCACCGGCGATCCGGCGATCCGGCCCCGTTGCCCGGACGGGCGGGGATCCGGCCCCGTTTCAGGGACGGGCGGGTCCGGCCCCGTTGCCCGGACGGGCGGGAAGGGGTGAGGACGCCGTCCTCACCGGCCCGGTGGCAGCCGGTGGTCAGACGCCCGGGGCCGCGCGCACCACGCCCGCCGCGACCGCCGCGCCCAGCACCGCGTGGTCGGCGGTGGTCCGGTCGGCGTAGGCCAGGGCGAAGTCGGCGACGGCGCGTTCGAAGGTGTCGGCGCCACCGAGGTAGCCGGCGATGGCGATGCGGTCGCCGGAGCGGGCGTGGGCGCGGGCCAGGGCGGTTCCGCAGAGCCGGGCGTAGGCCGTGAGCTCGGCCGGGGACATCCCGGCGACGCCGGCGGCGCCCTTCAGATCGCGCAGCTGACGCCAGTAGAACGCGCGGCCCTGGGGCCCGGTCATCCAGCCCAGGAAGACGTCCCCGGCGGCCTGGAGCAGCCGCTGCCCGGCGACCACCCGGTGACCGGGGTGGACGTAGGGGCCGTGCGGCAGGTGTTCCTCCAGGACGGACGCGCGGGCCTCCTTGATCTGGAGGAGCAGCGGATCGTCGGTGTCGCGCCCGGCGAGCAGCACGATGAAACAGCGGGTGCCGACGCTGCCGACGCCGACGACCTTGCGGGCGGCGTCGACGAAGCGGTAGCGCTCCAGCAGCAGTCGGGGCTCCCCGGCGAGGGTGGAACGGTAGTCGCTGAAGATCTTGCGCAGGGCGGCGCTGTCGGAGGCGCCGGCGGGTTCGATCAGCGGTGGGTCGTGGATGATGCGGCGGCGCCCGTCGACGACCTCCGTGAGTTTGTGCAGGGCCAGGAGGCTGGTGCGGCGGCGGGCCCGGGTGAGGCTGGCCCCGTCCCGTCCGCGGTGCCGGGCGGAACGCAGCAGGGGCAGCAGCCGCTCGGCGTCGATGCGCTCGTACCAGACGGCGAGCTCGTCGAGCCGGGACAGTCGCCGCATGGCGGTGCGGTAGGCGGCCACGGCCTCCAGTGCGGCGCGCCGCACCCTCGGCTCGGGGTGTCCGTTCTCCCGGGCGGCCACGGCGACGGAGGCCGCGAGCCGTTTGACGTCCCATTCGAAGGGCCCGGGGAACGTCTCGTCGAAGTCGTTGAGGTCGAAGAGGAGCGCCCGCTCGGGGGAGGCGTACAGCCCGAAGTTGAGCAGGTGGGGGTCGCCGCACAGTTGCACAGTCAGTCCGGTGTGCGGCTGCGACGCCAGGTCGGCGGCCATCACGGCGACCGAGCCGCGCAGGAACGCGAAGGGCGAGGCGGCCATCCGCCCGTACCGGATCGGCAGCAGCTCGGGCAGCCGGTCGCGGCCCTGCCGCTCCAGCAGGGCCACGGGATCGGGCCGGTCGACGGACGGGATCCAGACGGCGTGGGCGGAACGGGGGACGCGCTTACGGGCGTCCCTGCCGCGCCGGGCACGGTCGGCGGGGGTGGTCATGCGCGTCGTCTCCGCACCACGATCGCCTCCCGGTTCTCGGTACTTCGCGGCGTCTGCGGCCCCTGTTCGCAGTGAAGGGCGGCAGGGGGCCGGCCGCATGCCGGGTAGGCCGAACGGGTGATGACAGTCGGCCTCGGCGGCCAGGGGGCGCCGAGGCGGGGCGTCGGCCGTCACGGGAGGCGGGGCCGATTGTCAGTGGGGTCGGAGAGGATGCGGACAGGGACGAGTGCCGGACGGCGACAGCGCGACGAGGCGAGGACGGGTGGAGGCCGGGATGGGCGACGGGACGGGCGACGGGGTGCGGTACATCGATGCCCAGGAGCGGCGGGCGCGGCTGGCCCTGCGGCACCGGCTGGCCCCGCAGGCGCGGGTCGCGACACCCGAGGCGGTGGCGGACGCGCTGCTCGCCCTGCACGGCTCGGACCCGGCGACGGTGTATCTGGCGGTCGGCGCCCGCCTCGCCGACCCGGCGGCGACGGTGCCGGAGACCGACCGCGCGCTGTACGCGGACCGGAGCCTGGTGCGGATGCACGGCATGCGGCACACCGTCTTCGTGTTCCCCACGGGGTCCACGGCGGTCGTGCACGCCTCGACCGGCCTCGCGGTCGCCGCGCGGGAGCGGGCCGGCCTGGTGAAGGACATGGCGAAGGCTGGCGCACCGGACGCGGGCTGGCTGAAGGAGGTCGAGGAGTCGGCGCTGGCCGCTCTGGGCCGGCTCGGCCAGGCGACCGCGGCCGAACTGGCCCGGGAGGAACCGCGTCTGCGGGAGCAGTTCGTGTACGCGGCGGGCAAGCCCTACGAAGGCGTCCACACCGTCGTGACACGGCTGCTGAGGGTGCTGGGGGTGGAGGGCAAGGTGGTCAGGGGGCGCCCCCTGGGCTCGTGGACGTCGAGCCAGTTCCGCTGGGCCCTCGCTCCCGAGCACGCCGAACTGCCCGTGGAGCAGGCCCAGTCGGACCTGCTGCGGCACTGGCTGACGGCGTGCGGCCCGGCCACGGAGGCCGACCTGAAGTGGTGGACGGGCTGGCGGGTGACGGACGTCCGCCGGGCGCTGAAGGCGATCGGGGCGCGGGCGGTGACCCTGGACGAGGGGACGGGGTACGTCGTCGAGGACGACGTGGACGCGGTGTCCGCCCCGGCTCAGCCGTGGGCGGCCCTGCTGCCCGCTCTCGATCCCACGGCGATGGGCTGGCAGGGCCGGGACTGGTATCTGGCCCCGGAGCTGCGCCCCCAGTTGTTCGACTACAGCGGGAACGTGGGCCCGACGGTGTGGTGGAACGGGCGGGTGGTGGGGGGTTGGGCCCAGCGGGCCGACGGCGAGATCGTCTGGCGGATCCTGGCCGACGACGGCGTGGGCGGCGGGGCGGAGGCGGCGATCGGGGCGGAGGCCGAGCGGTTGGCGGGGTGGCTGGGGACCACCAGGGTGACGCCGAGGTTCCGGACACCGGTGGAGAAGGAGTTGGTGAGGTGACCGTCCTGCGGGGGCCGCACGGCGGCGCGCGAGACGAGGAGCCGGCGCCCGGACCCGCGGTGTGGGACACCGGCCACCGCGGCGGACCCGGCTCACCGGCGCGGACACCGGCCACAGGCGCCGGGCGCCGTCACGCACGACGGCACCCGGCGCCCGCCTCACCGGCTGTACCGCAGCAGCGCCCGCACCATGTGGCACGTGGTGTCCGACGGCGCGTGCACGCCGATCAGCTGCGCCGTGCTGCGGATCTTCTCGTTGCGGGCCTGGTTCGGCATATACACGCCCAGGTCGAGCAGGGCGATCGCCAGACGCATGGCCTTGAGGCGGCGGTTGTGCATGACGTACCACTCGCGCGGTCGCCCGGGCGGCAACGGCCGCTTGTCGACGGGCACATAGGGCAGATCGAGCTGCACGGAACGCTTGGCGGTGGACTGGGTCGGCAACGGCTTCGGCTTCAGTGCGGCAGCGGGCACAGGCATCCTCCTGTCGCGGTCAGGGCCCGGTCCGGAACCTCCGGCGAACCCTCGAACACTGCTTCTATTCTACCGTCCACCACTGACAAACGCCCCTGATCACAAGGCCTTTCGGCCCCTTCGACCGCTACCGTGTATGGCATGGAGATCTGGATCAACCCCGCCTGTTCCAAGTGCCGCAGCGCCCTCACACTCCTCGACGCCGAGGGCGCCGACTACACCGTCCGCCGCTACCTGGAGGACGTGCCGAGCGAGGACGAGATCGGTGCGGTGCTCGACCGCCTCGGTCTGGAGCCCTGGGACATCACCCGCACCCAGGAGGCCGAGGCCGCGGAACTCGGCCTGAAGGACTGGGCGCGGGACGCGGACACGCGCGGACGCTGGATCACCGCGCTCGCCGCGCATCCCCGGCTCATCCAGCGCCCGATCATCACGGCGGACGACGGCACCGCGCTGGTGGCCCGCACGGACGAGGCCGTACGGGACGCTCTGTCCCGTTAGCCGGGAAGCCGACGGTTGGTCCGGCGGCGGGAGTCGGCGTGCCGGACGCTGCTACCCTCCGCCGCCATGACCTTCGGTGATCAAGGACTCGGGTTCGTTCCCGAGCAGGAGCGCATACGGCGGCGTCGGCGGACCGGGCGGACGACGACCGCCTGGACGGGCGCGGTCCTCGTCACCGCCGTCGCCGTCGGCGCCGTGCTGATCGAGGACGGGGGCGACGCCGACCGGCACGTGTCCGCTCCCCCGGTGACCGCGTCGGCGACGACCGCGGCCGCCTCGGGCCTCGCGGCCGTCCCGTCCGTGGACGCGAGCCTCCCGTCCGACGCCCCGAGCACACTGCCCTCGCTCCTGGCCCGCCCGGTCATCCGGCCGGAGCAGGCTTTCCCCTCGACGAGCGTCCGGCTCCAGGACGGCTCCCGGTACGCGCGCGTCGACCTGGCCACCACCATCGACTGCGCCCGGGGCATGTCGCCCGAACTGGCCCAGCTGATCGAACAGGGCGGGGAATGCGTCCGGTCGACGGCGGCACTGTTCACGGACGCCGCGCGGCGCTCCCAGGTGACGGTCACCGTGCTGAGCTTCGAGCGGGTGCAGGACGCCTCACGCGTGTTCATGATGTCCTCCATGGACCCGGTCACCTATCAGGTGGTCTCGCTGGATCCGCCCCCGCGGGCCGGTCTGCCGACGGTGCCGCCGGGTTCGGCCGGGGTCTTCCGGCGGACGATGACCGTCCGGTCGGTGGTGTTCGCGAACGGGCAGTGGAGTGACGGCTCGGAAACGGGAGAGGCCGAACTCACCGCCCAGGCGGAGGGGTTGCTCCAGCACGTCAACGACACCGTGGTGGCCTACGAGGACGGGAGGAGCTGACCGCGACCACCCGCCGCCGACTCCGGTGTGACGCACGCCACTTCGATTGGCATCGGTGACCGCTGAGTAGCTTCGTTCGGTATCTCGTACATACCGGCGTACGTTCCCCTATCCCTCAGGAGGCGCGCATGTCGCGCAGGAGAACTCTCGGTACGAAGAAGAAGATCGCGCTGCTCGTCAGCGCCGCGGCGGTGGCGGGCGCCGGGGCCTTCGCAATGGCGTCCACCTCGAACGCCTCGCAGGACACGCAGAACGCCAACACGCTGTCCGCCGGGGACCCGACCGTCTGCGGGGGGCTGGCCACAGCCCTCGGCAACAACCAGAAATTCATCGAGGGCCAGAAGGCGAACCCGGACGCGCAGTCCGCGGCCCGGATCGCCAACCGCGAGGCGGTCATCGCGCAGATCAAGGTGCAGCAGCAGGCGTCCGGGTGCATCGTTGGGGAGTCGGCTCAGGGCTCCCAGGCGACGCAGCCCTCGCAGGCCGCTTCCGCACCGGCGGCCTCCGCGCCCGCCGCTTCCGCACCGGCCGGCAACGCGGGCAACACGGGGAACGCGGGAAACGGCGGCGGTGCCGCCTCCGGGCAGCAGGTCTGCAACGGCTCCACGGTCACGCTCTCCGGCGAGGGCGGTGCACCGGCCGCGTCGAGCAACCAGTTCCCGGCGGGAACCAAGCTCAGGGTGACCAACCTGGACAACAACAAGTCCACGACCGTCGAGGTGACCTCGGTCTCCGGCAGTTGCGCCCTGCTCAACAACGCGGCCTTCGAACAGGTCCGGGAGCCCGGCAAGTTCCTGATCCGGCGGGCCCTGATCGAGAAGGTGGGGTGAACCCCGGCTGCCGGACTCTTCTCTGAGCCGGCGGCGCCCCGGCACACACCTCCCAGGTGTCACCGGTCCTGCTGCTCGCGGCCACGGGCAGCAGGACCGACGCGTTCCGGGGTGCACGGCGCGCGGAAGCGCGCGGAACCCCATCGCATACGAGCCCGCCCCCTTCTCCGCCCGCATCCCGGCCGGCGTCCGCGAACGGCCGCTTTCCGGCCGGGGCGGCGCGCTCACACCGTGAGCCGCACCACAGAACCACCAGGTAACACGGGGTTCACATTCGAGCAATGATCGGGAAATCGCCTGTTGACAAGCTGCCGGGCAGACAGGCGGCGCCCCAGTGCCGCAGCGCCGCAGCACCCGCAAGTGCGTCAGACACACCCCGAAGGAAGTGGCCCGTGACCTTCAAGGCTGAGTACATCTGGATCGACGGCACCCAGCCGACGGCGAAGCTCCGTTCCAAGACGAAGATCATCGCGGGCGAGCCCGCCGGTCTCGACGCGCTGGGGATCTGGGGCTTCGACGGGTCCTCCACGAACCAGGCCGAGGGGCACTCCTCGGACCGTGTCCTCAAGCCGGTCTTCACCTGCCCCGACCCGATCCGCGGCGGCGACGACGTTCTCGTCCTGTGCGAGGTCCTCGACATCGACATGACGCCGCACGAGTCCAACACGCGTGCCGCGCTCGCCGAGGTGTCCGAGAAGTTCGCCGCGCAGGAGCCGATCTTCGGCATCGAGCAGGAGTACACCTTCTTCCAGGACGGTTACCCGCTCGGCTTCCCCAAGGGCGGTTTCCCGGCCCCGCAGGGCGGCTACTACTGCGGTGTCGGCGCGGACGAGATCTTCGGCCGCGAGGTCGTCGAGGCGCACCTCGAGAACTGTCTGGCCGCCGGCCTCGCGATCTCCGGCATCAACGCCGAGGTCATGCCCGGCCAGTGGGAGTTCCAGGTCGGCCCGGTCTCCCCGCTGGAGGTCTCCGACCACCTGTGGGTGGCCCGCTGGCTGCTCTACCGCACCGCCGAGGACTTCGGCGTCTCCGCCACCCTCGACCCCAAGCCGGTCAAGGGCGACTGGAACGGCGCCGGCGCCCACACCAACTTCTCCACCAAGGCGATGCGCGAGGGCTACGACGCCATCATCACCGCGTGCGAGTCGCTCGGTGAGGGCTCGAAGCCGCTCGACCACGTCAAGCACTACGGCGCCGGCATCGACGACCGTCTGACCGGCCTGCACGAGACCGCCCCGTGGAACGAGTACTCCTACGGCGTCTCCAACCGCGGCGCCTCGGTCCGTATCCCGTGGCAGGTCGAGAAGGACGGCAAGGGCTACATCGAGGACCGCCGCCCGAACGCCAACGTCGACCCGTACCTGGTGACGCGACTGATCGTCGACACCTGCTGCTCGGCGCTGGAGAAGGCCGGCCAGGTCTGATCCCCGGTCACTCCCGTGAGGGGCGCCCGCCGTTTTTCGGCGGGCGCCCCTTACGTGTGTCCGCGCCCTCCCGGGCGTCCGGGGCGCGGGACGACGTCGACTTCACGCCAGGAAGCGTCCAAGCTGTGAGAGGAGACTCCTGTAACGGGCGGGTGTCTGCTTCAATGGGCCCATGGCCACCTTCCAGAAGTGCACCGCGACGGGTCGTCACGACCTCGAGCCCTTCTGGCCTTCCCGTCAGCACCATGACTTCGACCGGGTGTGTTGCCGCGCGATGAACGCGCCGGCCCTCTAAAGCCGTACACCCCGGCCTTCGGCCAGCGCGCACGACGTACGTCCTCGACGAGCCCGACCACGAATCGCGGCCGTCGTCCTCCCCGACGAACTTCTCGCGCGAAAGAGCTGACCTCTCATGGCGACCACTCGTACTCTCTCCTCCGCCCCCAGCCTCAGCCCCTCGTCCGCTCCGGCCAGGCACCGTCTGCGTGCCGTGGACCGGGACGAGGTGGTCGACGTCGCCGACTTCCTGCCGCCGGGCGCGACCTGGCTGCCCGCTCCCCCGCACACCCTGCCCGCCCTGCCGGGCCAGCCGCCGATGATCGGCTATCTGGTGCTCGTCCCGGCCGACCAGCAGCCGCCGTTCCTGCCGGTGCCGGTGACGGACCGGCCCGCGGCCGGCCAGGTGGCCGAGGGCGCGGGGCGCCCGCTCGTGCGCATCGACCCCGTGCAGCGCACCGCCGCGGTGGACGGGCAGGAACTCGACCTCACCTACCTGGAGTTCGAGCTGCTCGCGCATCTCGTCGCGCACCCGAACCGGGTGCACACGCGCGACCAGCTCGTCACCACGGTGTGGGGTTACGGCCATGTGGGCGACGGCCGCACGGTCGACGTCCACATCGCCCGGCTGCGCCGCAAGCTGGGCGCACAGCACCGCCAGTCGATCCAGACGGTGCGCCGGGTCGGCTACAAGTACACGCCGCCGACCGGCCACTGACCGCTCCACCGGCCCCTTTCTCTGCCGAGGGCAGAGCGCTGTTCCCCGCCGCGTCCGGAGCGGGCACAGTCACCGGTATGAGACTTCTGGTGCTGGGCGGTACGGAGTTCGTGGGACGGGCCGTCGTCGAGACGGCCCTCGGGCGCGGCTGGGACGTGACGGTGTTCAACCGCGGGCGGCAGGCACCCGCCCCCGGTACCCGGCTGCTGACCGGTGACCGCACCGCGCCCGGAGGGCTAGGGGCCCTGGCCGAGGGTGACTGGGACGCCGTGGTGGACACCTGGTCGGCGGCGCCCCGCGCGGTGCACGAGGCGGCGCGGCTGCTGCGGGGCCGCGCCGGCCGGTACGTGTACGTGTCGAGCTGCTCGGTGTACACCTGGGCCCCGCCCGCCGGGTACGGCGAGGACGCGCCCGTCGTGGAGGGGGCCGCACCCGACGCCGGACAGACCGACTACGCCCGGGACAAGCGCGGCGGTGAGCTGGCCGTCCTGGACGCCTTCGGCGCGAAGGACTCGGTCCTGGTACGGGCCGGACTGATCCTCGGCCCGTACGAGAACGTCGGCCGACTGCCCTGGTGGCTGACCCGGATCGCCCGCGGCGGCCCGGTCCTCGCGCCCGGGCCGCGCGAGCTGCCCCTTCAGTACGTGGACGCCCGCGACCTCGCCAGGTGGATCCTCGGCGCGGTCGAACGGGAGCTGAGCGGGCCGTACAACCTGATGAGCCCGCAGGGACACGCGACGATGGGCGGGCTGCTCGAAGCGTGCGTGCGGACCACCGGCTCCGACGCCGAACTGCGCTGGACCGCGCCGGAGATCATTCTCGACGCGGGCATCGAGCCGTGGACCGAGCTGCCCGTGTGGGTGCCGCCGGGCAGCGACATGCACGACGCCCTGCACGCGGCCGACATCTCGCGGGCGGTCGCGTCGGGGCTGTCCTGCCGTCCGGTCGAGGAGACCGTCGCCGACACCTGGGACTGGCTGCGCTCGATCGGCGGTACGGCTCCCCAGCGCCCCGACCGCACCCGCAAGGGCCTGGACCCGGAGGTCGAGGCGAAGGTCCTCGCGGCGGACGACGGCGGCGGGCCCGAGGTCCGGGGTGTACCTGGCACCACCCCCTGACCGGGGGCGTCGGCCCAGTGACCGCCGGTCCCGGCTCGGCCAGACTGACGCCATGAACACCAACACGAACAGCGGCGACGGCGGTTCGAGGGCCCGGGGGATGGTGCTCGCCGCCGGGCGGGGGCTCGCGCTGGCCGTCGTGTCGCTGCCGGCGGCCGTCCTCGGCTTCTGCCTCTCCCTCGTGTCCCTGGTCCTGATACCGATCGGGGTCGGCGCCTTCACCACGCCCTACGTGGTGAAGGGGGTGCGTGCCTACGCCGACCGGCGGCGGGCGCTCGCCGAACGCTGGGGCGGGGTGCGCATTCCGTCGGCGTACCGGCCGCTCCCGGAGACCGCCAACCCGTGGAAGCGGACCTACGCGCTGCTGCGCGACCCGGCGACCTGGCGGGACCTGCGCTGGCTCCAGGTGGACATGACGGCGGGGTTCGTGACCGCGCTGCTGCCGGCCGTGCTGGTCCTCTATCCGCTGGAGGGGTTCGCGCTGGCGCTGGGGCTGTGGCGGACGATGACGGGCGGGCCCTACGGCGCGTACGGACCGTACTGGTACGGCTTCGTACCGGTCAGCGGTTGGACGACGGCGTTCGCCGCGGCCGCGCTGGGCGCCGTCGTCCTCGTCGTCGCGCACCGGTACGCCGTGAGCGCCTTCCAGGTCCACTTCCGCCTCACCAAGGCGGTGCTCGCCCCAAGCCAGGCCGAACTGGCCGAGCGAGTACGGGTGTTGACGGAAACCCGACGGGACGCCGTCGACACCTCCGCCGCCGAGCTGCGGCGCATCGAGCGGGATCTGCACGACGGCGCCCAGGCGCGGCTGGTGGCGATGGGCATGGACCTCGGCACCGTCGAGTTGCTCGTCGACAAGAACCCGGAGAAGGCGAAGGAGCTTCTGGCGCAGGCCCGTCGGTCGTCCGCCGAGGCGCTCGCCGAACTGCGCGACCTGGTGCACGGCATCCATCCGCCGGTGCTGGCCGAGCGCGGACTCGGTGACGCGGTACGGGCGTTGGCGCTGCGGCTGCCCGTCAGCACCGAGGTGGACGTCGAGCTCGGCGGTGGGCGCCCGGACGCCCCGGTGGAGTCGGCGGCCTATTTCGCGGTGAGCGAGCTGCTCACCAACGCGGTCAAGCACTCGGGCGCCGACCGGATCTGGGTGGACCTCCACCACGGGGCGGGTCAGCTGCGGATCTCGGTCACCGACAACGGCGGGGGTGGCGCGGCCGTGGAGGGGGGCTCGGGCCTGGCCGGGGTCGAGCGGCGACTGGGTACATTCGACGGCGTCCTGGCCGTCAGCTCCCCCGCCGGCGGTCCCACCATGGTGACCATGGAGATCCCTTGCGTGTTGTCCTAGCCGAGGACCTCTTCCTGCTGCGGGACGGTCTCGTCCGACTGCTGGAGGCCTACGACTTCGAGATCGCCGCCGCCGTCGAGACCGGGCCCGAACTGGAGCGGGCGCTCACCGAACTGGAGCCGGACGTCGCCGTGGTGGACGTCCGGCTCCCGCCCACGCACACCGATGAGGGTCTCCAGTGCGCGCTCAGGGCCCGCGGCAGGAGGCCCGGGCTGCCGGTCCTCGTCCTCTCCCAGCACGTCGAGCAGCTGTACGCGCGTGAGCTGCTCGCCGACGGCACCGGTGGGATCGGCTATCTGCTGAAGGACCGGGTGTTCGACGCGGAGCAGTTCGTGGACGCCGTACGGCGGGTCGCGGCCGGCGGTACGGCGATGGACCCGCAGGTGATCCAGCAGCTGCTGGCCCGGCGTTCGGGGGACGGCCGGGGGCCCGTGGACCGGCTCACCCCGCGCGAACGTGACGTGATGGAACTGATGGCGCAGGGCCGGTCGAACGCGGCGATCGCGGGCAAACTGGTCGTCACCGAGAGGGCCGTCGCCAAACACACCGCGAACATTTTCGTGAAGCTCGGTCTGGAGGTCTCGGACGACGACAACCGCAGGGTACTGGCCGTTCTCGCCTATCTGGACCGTGATCGCTGAGGCCGCCAACTGCTGTGCAGTGTGAGGGTTTTGGGGTTGTTTCGCCGCATGGAGCTCTCATCAATTTCTGAGCGGGCTGAACACCTGTGGGGCGTCGTGCGTAAAGGAGGGGGCAGCTTCAGCTTCACTCCTGTCGGGCGCCTCGATGCTGCCCCGCAAGGAAGTCAGAGGAGTTCCATGGGACGCAACATACGTAAACGCCGTTCGTCGATGGCCACGAAGGCCGTGGCAGCATCGGCGGCCCTAGCGCTCGGCGGGGGCGGGCTGATCTGGGCGAACTTCTACGCTTCGGCGCACGAGTCGAACTCGGGCCAGAATCAGACCAAGGCCGCCAACGCGGCCGCACAGGTCGCCACCATCTCCTGCCCGGATGTGGGGCAGAAGCTGACGAACGTGCCCAACGGGGCGAAGCAGGGCGTCGCGACCGAACTGGCCAACCTGGACAAGCAGATCACCGAGGCCTACGCCCGGCTCGCTTCCACGCGCCAGGCCCAGGCGGGCGACGCCAGCTTCGTCCAGAACGCGATCACCGGGCCTCTCAAGGAGAAGAGGGCCGCCACGATCGACCGGATCCGCATCAACATCCAGCGTTCCGGTGGCCAGTTCGACAACTCCCTGAGCCAGTTGGCGGCCTGCACCACGCAGGGCACCAACAACACCAACGCCGGCCAGGCGGGCAACGGGCAGCAGAACAACGGCGGCCAGCAGCAGAACGGCGGCCAGAACAACGGCGGCCAGCAGCAGAACGGCGGCCAGCAGAACAACGGCGGTCAGCAGAACGGCGGCCAGAACAACGGCGGCAACGCCGGCCAGGGGCAGAACGGCCAGGGCGGCAACGGCCCGACCGCCGCGGACTTCGTGGACATCACGAAGGTCCAGGCGAACGCACAGCTGGGCGTGGGCGCGAACGGTCTCGCCGCGAACGGCAACGGCGGCTCGCGCGGCACGTTCACCTCGAACTGCGGCACCAACGGGAACGACAACCACAACACGGACAACGTGATCGTGGCCCCCGGTGTCGCCAACGGCGCCCACCACCTGCACGACTACGTCGGCAACCAGAACAACGACGCCTTCGCGAGCGACCAGGAACTGCTGGGGGCCGGCACCAGCTGCCAGAACCAGGGTGACAAGTCCTCGTACTTCTGGCCGGTGCTGCGCGTCCAGGACGGCAGCCAGGACTTCGACCAGAACAACGACGGCGGCGGCAAGGAAGGCAACGTCGGCAAGATCCTTCAGCCCGCCCAGGCGCAGATCAAGTTCGTCGGCAACAAGAAGGGCAAGGTCGTCGCGATGCCGTCGGCCCTGCGCATCATCACCGGTGACGCCAAGGCCTTCGTCAACGGCAACGCCAACGCCAACGTGAACTGGAGCTGCACCGGCTTCGAGAACAAGGTGCAGCTGGAGACCCAGTACCCGATCTGCCCGCAGGGCAGCCAGGTCGTGCGGACGACCAACTTCCAGAGCTGCTGGGACGGCAAGAACATCGACAGCGCCAACCACCGCACGCACGTGGCGTTCGTCCAGGCGAACGGCACCTGCGCCAACGGCTTCAAGGCGATCCCCCAGCTCCAGGTCCGGCTGGTCTACAACGTCCCGGCCCCGAAGCTGCAGAACGGGACGGTCGTGAACCCGTACGCGGTCGACAGCTTCCCGGAGAACCTGCACAAGCCGATCACCGACCACAACGACTTCATCAACTTCTTCTCGAAGAACCTGATGAACAAGATGGTCAACTGCATCAACACCGGCCAGAAGTGCAAGTGACCCGCTGAGCGGGTCCGTCTGACAGCCGACTGAGAAGGCCGGCGGTGAGGAATCCTCACCGCCGGCCTTCTGGTGTGCCGGGGCCGGTGGACGGGGCCCCGGCCGGTGTGCCGGGGCCCGGTCAGTGACCGGAGTGCGTCGCGCTGCCGGAGGGGTCGCCCGACACGTGCGCGGAGTGGTCCGTGCCCTCCTCGATGTCGCCGCCGAGGGTCTTGCGCAGCGCCGTCACGGTGCTGGTCTCCTCCCCCACGGCCACCCACTTGCGGCCGACCAGGTAGTGACCGCCGTAGTCCTTGGCCCCGTTGATCCACTCGCGCTGACCTCGGTCGGTGGCGAAGGTCAGCAGGATGAACTTGCCGTCGGCGTTCTTGCAGAGTGCCTGGCGGAGTTCGTCGGCGTCGGTCTGCATGTCGGGGGTGCACTTCACCTCGGCGGCCAGGTGCTCCAGGCTGCCGGTCGCCGTCACCGGGACGGTCACCTCGGCCTTCCCGGAGCCTCCGGATCCGCATCCCGTCAGCACCAGCGCCGCCGCGGCGGCGGCCGCCGCGAGCATCGGTCGGGTCACCATCATCTGTTTCCTCCCTGGCAAGAGCCTCGTCCTGGATACGGCTCTCGCGCGCGGTGCGCTCAAAATACCGGTGCCCGGGGGCCGGAGCCCCCGCCCCCGCGATACCAGCGGCCGGGGCCGACCCGGCGACGGCGCTCCGGGAGGACGGGACCACCCGGGGTGACCATCGCCCGTTTCGCTCGTTCCTCTGGACGTGCAGTCACAGGATGTCGCCCCGCGCCCCGCACCCGGATCCTCCGCCGACCGGACCGTCGATGTCGAGCAGGCCGAGGCCGCGCTCGTCGAGCACTATCCGCGGCTCGTCCGGCTCGCCTACCTGGTGCTTCCGCCCGGTCTCGGCCGCGGCCGGCGCGTTCTGACCGCCCACGCCCTCGCCCAGCGTGCGCTGCCCCGCCGCCGCGCCTCGGCCCCCGTCATCCCGGCCCAGTCCACCGGCGGGGAGGGCGACGCCGGGTACGCGTACATCCGCCTTCACGTGGTGCGTACGGCGCTGGAGGCCGCACAGCCGCTGCGGCTGCGGGCCCTGCCCCGGCGCGGGCAGCTCCCGCCGCTGCTCCCCCAGGTGTGGGGCCTGCGCCTCTTCCCCCGCTCCGGCGGCGCCGAGGAACTCGCTCTGGACCAGCGCCTGGCCGCCCTGTCCGGCCCGGCCCGGGCCGCCTATGTGCTGCGCGGCCTGGAGAAACTCACCGACGGCGAGGTCCGCGAGGTGCTCACCGGGTGCGGCGTTCAGGACACCGCTGCGACAGCGGCCCTGCGCGAGGCCGCCGGGGTCCCCGCCGCGCAGTACGCCCTGCTCGACTCCCCCGAGTTCGACGCCTGCTCGCTCCAGGTCCGGCCCACCGATCTGATGCGCCGCCGCCAGCACACCAGGGCCGCGCTCGCCGCCGCGGCCGCGCTTGCCGTGTGCGGCGCCCTGGTCGTGCTGCCCGGCGGTGGCTGGGGACCCGACGGCGCGGCCGCCCCGGTGTACGCGCAGAACCCGGCCGCCGAGGCGGCCCTCGACCCCGGGCGGCTGGTGAAGGTGACCCCCGCCGCCTGGAAGACCTCCGCGCGCACCGACTTCTCGGTCTGGCCCGCGCGCGGTCCCCTCACCGGCGACACCGCGCTCCTGCGCCGCGCCCTCGCCGTCTGGGCCCGTCCCGGGCAGAGCGTGCGGGTCTCCGCCACCCCGGAGACCCCCTTCGGCGGCCCCGCCGGACCGCCGCAGCTCCTCTACGCGGGCGAGGTCGACAACGCGCGCGTGGTGATCCTCCACGACGGTCTGCGCATCGCCCGCTATGCGGAGCCCAAGGACGGCACCGCCGGGGCGGCCCTCGACTTCGCGCGGGTCGACGGCGCGACCGGCGCCGAGGCGAGTGCGCTGGTGCTGGGCCGGGCTGACGGCAATGTCCGCTATCTGACGGCCCCCTGGGTCACCAAGGCCGGCGAGCGGGACCTGTCGAAGCCGGGCGCCGGGGTGATGGACCTGACGCTGACCGACGGGATCACCTCGCCGCTGGCCAGCCCGGCCACCCACACCGGCACGTGCACGACGTGGAACGTGCTCCAGCTGACCGACGCCTCGGGCACCCATCTGCTCAGCGACCTCGGCGAACTCGTCCCCGCCCGCCTCACCGCGGGGCGTCCGGCCGCTCCCGAGGAGGCGAGCGGCGCGCAGGCGCTGCGGACCTGGGCGCCGTTCGCCTGCTCGCTGGCCGACGCGCGCGGACAGGGCGTACGGACGGTCAACGCCTGGGGCTACACCCGGCAGCAGCTGCCCGACGGGAGCGGAACGGCGGCCTGGGTGTGCACCAGGGCCGAGACCTGGCGGGGTGACGGGAGCCAGGTGCTGGCCCAGTTCCACACGCCGGGCGGTCTGTTCGGGGCGGCCGTGGCGAAGGCCGGGGACGTACCGGCGTGCGGGCCGCGCGATCCGCATGTGCTGGCCGGGGTGCTGTGGAAGTCGAAGGGCGGCGGCTGGTACCTCCTCGCGGCCGGCGACCGGGCGACGACGTCCGTCCGGGCGACGGGCGGGGTGACCGGGTCCGGGCGGGGCAACCTGCTGGCGGTCCCGACGAAGCGGGGCGCGCAGGCCGGCCTGGAGGGCACTCTCAAGAACGGGCGGTCGATCAACGGGCTGCGCTGACCGGGCTGCTGTGACCGGTCGGCGGTCGGCGGTCGGCGGTCGGCGGTCGGCCCGAAGGTGACTGACATGCGACCGGACAAGTGGCCGGATAGGTGACGGATGGGGTGAACATCTGCGCCGGTCCGGTCCGTTCGGGGCCGGATCCGATCGGTAAGGTGTTCGCATGACTACCGGGGTTCGTCGCAGAATGGGAGTCGAGGAGCGGCGGCAGCAGTTGATCGGCGTCGCCCTCGAACTGTTCGCCCAGCGCTCGCCCGACGAGGTCTCCATCGACGAGATAGCCGCGGCCGCGGGCATCTCGCGCCCCCTCGTCTACCACTACTTCCCCGGCAAACTCAGCCTGTACGAAGCGGCGTTGAAGCGGGCCTCGGAGGATCTGGCGGGCCGGTTCGCCGAGCCGCACGAAGGGCCGCTCGGCGCCCGGCTGCTGCGCGTGATGCGCCGCTACTTCGACTTCGTCGACGCGCACGGCCCGGGGTTCTCCGCCCTGATGCGCGGCGGTCCGGCGGTCGGGTCGTCGACGACGAACGCGCTGATCGACTCCGTACGCCAGAACGCCTACGAACAGATCCTGTCGCATCTGGGGATCACCGACGCGCCCCCGCGTCTGGAGCTGACCGTCCGTTCCTGGATCTCGCTCGCCGAGTCGACCGCGCTGATCTGGCTGGACGGCCGGCGCATCCCACGCGAGGAGCTGGAGGTCCAGCTCGTGCACGACTTCGCCGCGCTGACGGCGGTCAGCGCGGCCTACGACGACGAGCTGCGGGCCCTGCTGCGCCCCGTGCTCGGCGGCGAGCCGGCCGACGGCCCCTTCGGCAGCCTGGTCACCCGGCTCATCGCCCTCGCGTCCTGAGTCCCGAAACGGCTCAGGATCCGTACTGCTCCTCGTACTTGCGGTACGAGGGGTCGAGGTCGCGCACCTCGGCGGAGGCGTGCACCGCCGAGACCCCGTCGGCCGGCTCGATGTGCTTGCGCAGCAGTTCCAGTACGGCTTCGGTGAGCTCGGCCTTGGTCGCGTCGGAGCGGCCGGCGAGCAGGGCGAGCGTGACGTGCACGATGGCCGGCCCGCCCGCCGGCCCGATCGCCACGTCTCCCACCACCTCGTCCTCCGTCCGAAGGACCCGCGTCTTGCAGGCTTCGAGCCGCGCGGCCGCTGTCTCCACGACCACCGGGTGCAGCGCGAGCGCGAACGCGTTCCAGTCGACGTGGTCGAGTCCTGGGGAGCGTTCGATGGTGATCTGCGGCATGGGCACTCCTGTTCTGGGGCGGCAACAAGGCTCAGCCTAGTGCCGTCAGCCGTAGGGCCAGCATGGCGATGTCGTCCTGCCGGTCGTGGCCGAAGCTGGTGAGGAGGGTGTCGCACAGGGCGTCCAGGCCCGGCATGGCGCCGATGGCCGCCGCGCGGAGGTGTTCCATCGAGACGGCGAGGTCGGTGCCCCGGGTCTCGATCAGACCGTCGGTGACCATGAGGAGCCGGTCGGCGGGTTCGAGGAACAGCTCGGTGGGCGGCGGGTGGGGGACGCCCGGGCCGAGCAGCGGGCCGGCCGCCTTGACGTAGTCGGCGCTGCGGTTGTCCCGGACGATCAGCGGCGGGATGTGACCGGCGTTGGCGATGCGGGTGCGCCCGGTGCCGGGGTCGATCAGGGCCAGGCAGACGGTCGTGGTGACCCCGGGGTGGTAGAGCCGCAGCATCCGGTCGAGGCGCTCGGCGAGCACGGCCGGGTCGCTCTCGTCGACGCAGTAGGCGCGCAGCGCGTGCCGGATCTCGACCATGACGGTGGCCGCCTCCAGCGAGTGCCCGACGACGTCGCCGACCGCGACCAGTACCCCTTCCCCCGTGCGCAGGGCGGCGTAGAAGTCACCGCCGATCTCGGTCTCCCGGGAGGCTGGCACATAGCGGACGGCGACGTCGACGCCCGGCAGCTCGGGAAGCCGGTGCGGGCGGGGCAGGAAGCTGTGCTGGAGGGTGAGCGCGACGTGCCGCTCGGCCTGGTACATCAGCAGCGGCTCGGCGGCGAGCACGGTGGCCTGGGCGAGCCGGGCCAGCAGGGACTCGGTCTCGGGGTCCACCCGGCGGACCTCGCGGGTGGGCGTGGCCAGGCACACCGAGGACCTGCCGTCCTGGGTGGGGGTCAGCACCAGCCGGGCGTCGTGCGGCACTCCGGGCCGGAAGAACCCGGCGGGCCACAGCGGTGCGGGCACCGAGGTGATCCGCACTCCGGCCTGTCCGTGGGTGAGCCGTCGCAGCAGGGCGACGACGGCCCGGTGGGCGTCCTGGTCCGGCAGTGCGAGCGAGGTGCGGTTCCTCGAGGTGCCCCGGTGCAGCACGTCGTCCGGGCCGAGGACGAAGACGGCGGCGGGAGAACCGGTGAGCCGCGCGGTTCCCTCGGCGGCGGCGTCGGCGAGTTCCTGCGGGGAGCGCGCCGCCTGGATGCCGACGATCGCCTCCGACAGCTGCGACAGCCGCCGTGCGGCCGCCTGGTCGTCGGCCCGCAGCCGTGCGGCCCGCACCGCCGCCCGGACCACCGCGTCGATCTCCTCGGGCTCGGCCGGCATCGCCAGGTGTGCCTCGGCGCCCGCCTCCAGTCCCTGTCCGCGGGCGCCGGGGGCCACGTCGCCGGCCGAGAAGTGCACGACGGGCAGCCCCGCCATGTGCGGGCGCGCCTTGAGCCGGCGGCACAGCTCGAAGCCGCTCATGTCCGGCAGTTCCACGTCGACGAGGGCCACGTCCGGCAGGGTGCCCTTGCGCAGCCGTACGTCGAGTTCGGTGAGGGCCTCGTGGCCGGTGCCGACCGCGACGACCTGGTGGCCGGCGCGGCGCAGCACGACACCCAGGGCGAACCGCCCGGCCGCCGTACGGTCCACGACCAGCACGGTCGTATCGGTCCGCCTGCCGTTGACGTTCATCTGTCAACCCTCGGACTCCCCCGGTGGAGCAGACCGGATTCAAGGTCTGCCCCACCAAGGTAATGCCCCTGTCCAGGGCGTCTCCAGGGGGCTGCGCCGCGTCCGGCTAGGACGCGGTGCGGGAGAAGACCGCCACGGTGCGTCCCGGCACGGTGAACGTGCCGGATCCCGTCAGGTACGACGCGGCGCGGACGGTGGGGTCGGCGCCCCCGGCCTGTACCGGGTGCAGGCGGTATCCCGTCCCGGCGAGCGCGTCGACCGTCTGCTTCGCCGGCGCCGGTGTCGCGTTGAACACGACGACGAGGTCACCGAGTTGCATGGTGATCACCCCGGGTGTCTCGTTCTTCCCCGACAGGGGGAAGGACAGCGCCGACTGCACCTGTGCGGCCGCGCCGAGGGAGAACGCCTTCTCCGTGGTACGGATGCGCAGCAGATCCCGGTAGGCGGCGGAGGTCGCGGTGATCTGCGGGCAGGCGACTGCGACCGACTTCAACAGTGGTTCGGCGTAAGGCCACTTGGAGGCGTTGTCGACGGCCGGCGGCAGCCCGCGCCCGAAGCCGTTGCCTGCGGCGCAGTTCCAGTGGATCGCGTTGAACCAGTCGCCGCTGTCGTAGGAGTTGCGGTCCAGGGACTTGGAGCGCAGCAGGTCGGTGCCGGCCTGGGACAGGGCCGGGCCCTGGGAGAGCGCGGCGGTGGCCATGGCGAGGACCTGCATACGGAAGCGGTCGGCCGCCGGGGTGTCCGCGGGCAGCCTGTACGTCAGCGCGTCGAACAGTGACTCGTTGTCGTGCGCGTCGACGTAGGCGAGGGCGTCGCCGGGTGCGTCCGCGTAGCCGGCCGGGGCGCCGTTGTAGTCGACCTGGGCGCCGGTGACCTCCTTGCCGTCGGTGCCGGTGAAGCGGTACGCGGCGAGGTTGCCGGACAGCCCGACCTTGATGAGGTCCTGGTAGTGCAGCAGCCGGGCCTTCTGCTCGGCCGGAGTACCGTTGCCGGTCGAGGAGTTGGGGTCGGTGTAGAGCCCGGACGCGAAGCCCTGGACGCCGGGGTCCTCGTCGAAGGGGCCGCCGCCGCGCACGGCGTCACGTGCCCGGTCGGAGAAGGTCGCGACGCCCGTGCCCGCCATGTTCTTCTGGGTGGCCTGCACGAACCGGGCGTCGTCGGCGACCTCGCCGAAGTTCCAGCCCTCGCCGTAGAGGATGATCTTCTTTCCGTCGACGCCGTCCTTGGCGGTGGTGAGCGCGTCGAGCGCCTTGCGCACCGCCAGGATGTTGGCCTTCGGGTGGTGCCCCATGAGGTCGAAGCGGAAGCCGTCGACCTTGTACTCCTTGGCCCAGGTGACGATGGAGTCGACGACCAGTTTGCCCATCATCGCGTTCTCCGTCGCGGTGTTGGCGCAGCAGGTGCTGTTCGCGACGGAACCGTCGGCGAGCAGCCGCTGGTAGTAGCCGGGCACGATTCGGTCGAGGACGCTGGTCGCCGCCTGGCCGCTCGCCGCCGTGTGGTTGTAGACCACGTCCATGACGACCCTGAGGCCGTCCTGGTTCAGCGCCTTGACCATCTCGCGGAACTCGACGGTCCGCCCGGTGCCGTCCGGGTCGGTGGCGTACGAACCCTCGGGGACCGTGTAGTGGTACGGGTCGTACCCCCAGTTGTAGGCGTCCTTCGGGGCGACGGCGGTCACGCACGCCTGCTGCTTGTCGGAGGCGGCGGGGTAGGAGGCGAGGTCGCAGTCGGTGGTCGCCTGCGCGGCCTTGTTCTCGGCGATGGTGGCGATGTCGAAGACGGGGAGCAGGTGGACGTACGAGGTGCCGGCCGCGGCCAGCTCCCGCAGGTGCTTCGAGCCGTCGCTCTCCCGGTCCGTGAAGGCCCGGTAGGTGCCGCGGTCTTCGGCCGGGACAGTGGTGTCCGCGACGGAGAAGTCCCGGACGTGCAGCTCCTGGATCTGGGCGTCCTTCAGCGGGACGGCCTTGGGTTTGGTGAGCGTCGACCAGCCGCCGGGGGCGAGGGACCTGTCGTCCAGGTCGACGACGAGACTGCGCTCGGAGTCGGTGGTGAGGGCGACCGAGTAGGGGTCGGTGACCTTGTTGGTGACGATCTTGCCGACACCGGGCGCCCACACCGTCACGGCGTACCGGTAGGGCTTGTTCTTCCAGGACCTGGGGCCGGTCACGGACCAGACACCCGTGGCGTCGTCGCGTTTCATTCTCACGGTGGAGCCGTCGAGCTCCAGCGACACCTGCTGCGCCGTCGGCGCCCAGACGGCCAGGGTGGGGCGGCCGTCGTGGAAGACCGGCCCGAGGCGCGCCCCGGTCGCACCGGCGTACAGGTCGTCCAGCACGCCGGCGATCTGCACGCCGGTCGCCGCCAGTACCGCCCCTCCCCCGGAGCCGGAAGCCTGGGAGGTGCCCCCGACGGCGCGCTGGGAGGCGACGACCTGACCGCTCAGCGCCTCACGTACCCGGTCCCGGTCGCGCGGGTCGACGGCCCAGGCGGTGTACCCCTTGAGGTGCGGGTACTTCGCCTTCTGGGCGTCGGTGAGGGCGGTCTTCGTCAGACGGAGCCACTTGGCCGACCCGGTGAGCGTGCCGTTGCGGACCGCGATCGAACCGTCCCGGCTGTACAGCAACTGGGTCGAGGCGGCGGCCTCGGAGCCGTTCCAGGCGACGGTGTTCCGGTCGATCCAGACCGCTTTGGACGTCGTCAGGTCGAGGGCCGCGGCCGAACCGGCCGGCTGCGGGAGCAGATACTTCTCCTGCCCGTTCAGCAGCCACACCTCATGGCCGTTCGCGGTCAGGTCCAGCGACTGGTCAGTGGGGAGGTCCTTCTCGTCGCCCTTGTGGAGGATGTAGCTCAGGCCGGTGGCACCGGCGGTGAGCGGCACCTCGAAGACCGCGCCGTAGGCGTCGGTCCTGGTGGGCTTCAGCGGGGCGGACCACTCGGTCGGGGCCGCGGCGCCCGTCCAGGTGTGCAGACCCCAGCCGTCGTAGTTCCCGTCGGCGCGGTGGTAGTGCAGGACGGCCTTGGCGGTGTCCTGGGCGGGGAGGCCGGGCCGTTCCGTGACGACGCCGTCCTTGCCCTGCTCGATCCAGACCTCGCCGGTCCGGGTGACGTCGATCGTGCGGTCGGCGGAGACGTCCTTGTCGCCGTCCTTGTCGATGACGAGGAAGCTGACGGACGAGGCGCCCGGCTTCAGCCTGACGTAGGCGAAGGCCCCGTAGGCGTCACGGCCGGTGAAGGGGTGGCTGTCCGGCCAGGTCGTCGACTCGCCGTCGGCGAGGTCGCCCCAGGCGTACAGGCCCCAGTCGGTGTAGTCGCCGTCGGTGCGCTTGTAGTGGACGATCGCGTAGTCACGGGAGGAGGCGGTGGGGGGCTCCTCGACGGGCGGGGCGCCGGTGACGGAGGCCGCGGTGGCACCGGCGGTGCGTCCGGCCGAGTCGATCACGACCGCCTTGTAGCGCAGGGCCGTTCCCGCGGGCACGTCCGCGGGAACGGTCTGGGTGACCCGGTAGGGGGCGTGGTCGGCGGAGCCCAGGGTCCGCCACTTCCCGTTGCCCGTCTGGGCGGCGAAGACGACCCTGTTGAGCCGGCCCCCGTCGACATCGGCATCGAGTGTGACGGTCCCGATCGCGCCGGGAGCGGGCGCGTGCAGGGACACGGTCGGCGCGGTGGCCGGGGCGGGCGGCCTGCGGGTGGCCTTGAGGACGACGGCCGAGCCCGCCGGGACGGTCACGGTGATCTTCTTGTCGGCGCCGGCGGCGACCGTCTTCGTGGTGCCGTAGATCCCCCGGAACCCGGTGTTCGCGGTGCCGGTCGCGAAGGTCGCGGCCCGTGCCCCGTCGGCGTTGTTGAAGGCGACCACGTACTCGGTGGTGTCCTTGCCGGTGCCGTTGCGGGAGAAGGCGTAGACGCCGGCGCCGTCGGCCGCGTAGCGCTCGGTCTGGACGCCGTCGGTGAGGGCGGGGTTCGCCCGGCGCAGCTGGGAGAGGGCGCTGATCTGCCGGTACAGCGGGCCGCGGGTGTCGTAGGCGTCGCTCGCGTGGGTGCGGTCGGTGCCGATCTCGTCGTCGTCGAGGTAGTCGGCCGTAAGGGAGGCGAACATGGTCTGGCGGGCGTCCTTGTCGCCGCCGGCGCCGGTGAAGCCCTGCTCGTCGCCGTAGTAGACGACCGGGTTGCCGCGGCTGAGGAACATCAGCTCGTTGGCGAGCCGGTCCTTGGCGAGGAGTCCGGCGTCGTCGGCCTTCGGGTTGTCCTGGTTCAGGAAGTACCCGATGCGGCCCATGTCGTGGTTGCCGAGGAAGGTGACCTGTTCGTAGGCGTTGGCCTTGTCGGTCGTGTACTTGTAGTCGTCGGCGAAGACCGAGGCGAGCTTGCGGGCGCTGCCGCCCTGGGAGACGTACTGGCGGGCCGCCTCCTGGAAGGGGAAGTCGAGGGTGGCGTCCAGGCGGCCCTGGGTGACGTAGGGAGAGGTGATCGACGTGTCGGCGGAGTAGACCTCGCCGAACATGAAGAAGTGGTCGCGTCCGTGCTCGGCCGCGTAGGTGTCCAGGGCCGTCGCCCACTGGGTCCAGAACTCCATGTTCACGTGCTTGACGGTGTCGATCCGGAAGCCGTCGATGCCGAAGTCGCGCACCCACCGCTGGTAGATCTTCTCCATCCCGCTGACGACCTCGGGACGTTCGGTCCACAGGTCGTCGAGGCCGGAGAAGTCGCCGTACGTGGTGGACTCGCCGGCGTAGGTGGAGTCGCCGCGGTTGTGGTACATCGTCGGGTCGTTGAGCCAGGACGGCACCTTGGTGTTCTTCTTCGCGGCGGGCACCGTCGGCGTGCGGGGGAATGAGTCGGCGTCCACCGGGGGGAACGGCTCGGCGCCGTCGGCGTGGTCCGCGTCGTCGAAGGGCTCGCCGTCCTTCGTCAGGTAGGGGAAGGCGCCCTTGGAGAGGTAGGAGTAGGACTTCTCGTCGTAGTCGACGACGTCGGCGGTGTGGTTGGTGATGACGTCGAAGAAGACCTTCATGCCCTTGGCGTGCGCCTTGGAGATGAGGGTCTCCAGGTCCTTGTCGGTGCCGAAGTGCGGGTCGACCCGGGTGAAGTCGGTGATCCAGTAGCCGTGGTAGCCGGCCGATGCTCCCCCCTTGCCGGCGCCCTGCACGGGCTCGTTCTTGAAGATCGGCGACATCCATATGGAGGTGGTGCCGAGGCCCTTGATGTAGTCGAGGCGCTGTGTCAGGCCCTTGAGGTCGCCGCCCTGGTAGAAGCCCTTGTCGGTGGGGTCGTAACCGGTGGACAGCCGCGAGCCGGTGAGCCCGCCCCTGTCGTTGGAGGGGTCCCCGTTGGCGAAGCGGTCCGGCATGACGAAGTAGAACTGCTCACGGGTGTCGTCGTGGCGGGCGGGTGCGGCCGCCAGCTTCGCGTCGGACGGCGGTGGGGGCGGGCTGTCCGCGTGCGCCGCGAGGGGCTGCACGAGGGCCGCGGCCAGCGCGGCCACGGTGACGGCCGCGACCCGTCGGGCGTTCGGCGTGGTGCGGCGCGTCGGGGGCGCCGGCCATCTCGGTGTCACAGGCGGGAACTCCTTGCGAATGCGGCTCTCTTGGGTCCGACCCCGACGCCGCGGGACGGCTTCGTCGCCGGGCGCCCGCGCGACGGTATCGCCGACGCAAGCTTTACAGCAAGGGTCGTGAAAGAACGAGAAAGAACTTTCACGACCCTTGCCTCACCGACCGGCTCAGCAGCTGGACTTGCCCGCGTAGAGCGCCAGCGCCGTGTTGGCGCCCAGCGTCGCCGTGAACTGTCCCGAGGAGTTCACGGTGACGGTCGTGTTGTTCTGTACGTTGCAGTAGGTGCCCGCGGACAACCCGGTCTGGAAGGTGCGGTTCAGGGAGCCGCTCTCGTGGTTGATGGCCACGTAGCCCTTCGCGCCCCGCCCGAAGGCGATCGCGTCACCGCCGTTGTCCCACCAGTTGCCGACCGGCTCGCCCCGCGTGGCGTTGCGGAAGGCGACCATGCGCATGATCTCCGGCCAGGCGTGCTGGCACTTCCAGCCGTTCTGCCAGCAGGCGCTCACCGCACCGCCGTCGGGCGGTCCCGCGTCCGCGTTCGACCACTCGTAACCGGAGTTGATGTCCGGGGCGCCGTACGGGTACGCGAGCATGAAGACGTTGGCGAGCGTGTAGTTCGCGCCGTCCTTGTAGGTGAGGGTCGATCCGTTGCGCTCGGTGTCGTGGTTGTCCACGAAGACGCCCGCGACCGAGCTGTTCAGGTAGCCCCAGCCCTCGCCGTAGTTCTTCAGATAGGCGAGGTTCTCGTTGTTGAAGACCCGCTTGAGGTCGTAGGCGTAGCGGAACTCCTGGACGTCCCCGTTGCCGGTGTACTCGGTCGGCTGGACGGCCTCCCCGCTGCCGTAGATGACCTCCTGTTTCCAGTACACACCCGGCTTCGTCAGCCGTGACTTGATGTCGGCCAGGTCGGCGGTGTCGATGTGCTTGGCCGCGTCGATGCGGAAGCCGTCGACCCCGAGGGTGAGGAGGTCGTTCAGGTACCCGGCGACCGTCTTGCGGACGTAGTCCTCGCCGGTGTCCAGGTCGGCGAGTCCGACCAGTTCGCAGTGCTGCACGTTCCAGCGGTCGCCGTAGTTGCTGATGCGGGACGTGCAGTCGTCGAAGTCGTAGGACGAGTACAGGCCCGGGTAGTCGTACTTCGTGTACGACGAGCCGCCGGTGCCGGTGCCGCTGCCCGCGGACATGTGGTTGACGACGCTGTCCACGACGACCTTCACACCCGCCGCGTGGCAGGTGTTCACCATGTTCTGGAACGCCGTGCGGTCGCCCAGGCGGCCCGCGATCCGGTAGCTCACCGGCTGGTACGACGTCCACCACTGCGAGCCCTGTATGTGCTCGGCGGGCGGGGAGACCTGCACGTAGCCGTAGCCGGCGGGGCCGAGGGTGTTCGTGCACTCCCTGGCGACCGAGGCGAAGTTCCATTCGAAGAGGACGGCGGTGACGTCCTTGGTGCCGGGCGGGGTGGCGGACGCGGCGGTGGGGGCCATGACGGCGGCCGCGGCGGCCAGGGCGAGGGCGCCCGAAAGCGGTCTGCTGCTTGCCATGTGGGGATGTCCTTCTCCGTTGAAGGCGCTTGCTGAAACATTTCAGCAATCTTGCGGTGACGGAGATGTTAAAGGCCCGCCGCCTGAAAAGGCAGCGGGCCGTGCGAAGTTGATGCAAGAACTTCCGGACTCCCCCCGAGGGGCTGTCAGACCGTGCTGAACCAGGCCGTCGTGTCCGCCGGCAGCTTCGCCTCGCCGCCGTCCGTCTCGCTCACCTCACCGCTCGCGAGCAGCACCCGTCCGTACGCGGGCGTCGTCACCGACTCCCCGGTCGTGTTCGTCACGCAGACGAACTCCCCGCGCCGGAAAGCGAGTACGCCCTCCGGCGCCTTCAGCCACTCCACCGAGTCGCCCGCGCCCAGGTCGGGCCGCGAGCGGCGGACTGCGAAGGCCGAGCGGTACAGCTCCAGCGTCGAACCGGGCACCCCTTCCTGCGCCTCGACGCTCAACTCGCCCCAGCCGGACGGCTGGGGCAGCCAGCTGCCGCCGTCGCCGAAGCCGTACGACGAGCCTTCACGCGTCCACGGGATCGGGACGCGGCAGCCGTCACGGAAGCCGTCCTGCCCGGCGCCACGGAAGTACGCCGGGTCCTGGCGCACCTCGTCGGAGAGGTCGACGACGTCCGGGAGGCCGAGTTCCTCGCCCTGGTAGACGTACGCCGAGCCGGGGAGCGCCAGCATCAGCAGCGTGGCCGCCCGCGCGCGCCGCAGGCCGACCTCGCGGTCGCCCGCCGTGCGGATCTGGGTGCCGAGGCCGGGCGGGTTGGCGAAGCGGGTGGCGTGCCGCGTCACGTCGTGGTTGGACAGCACCCAGGTGGCGGGGGCGCCGACCGGGCGCATCGCCTCCAGGGTGCGGTCGACGACCTCGCGCAGCTCCGCCGCGTCCCACTCGGTGGCCAGGTACTGGAAGTTGAAGGCCTGGTGGAGTTCGTCGGGGCGGACGTAGTTCGCGGTGCGCTCGACGGTCGGGGTCCACGCCTCGGCGACGAAGATGCGCTCGCCGGAGTACTCGTCGAGGATGAGCCGCCACTGGCGGTAGATCTCGTGGACGCCGTCCTGGTCGAAGAACGGCATGACATCGTTGCCCAGCAGCTTGAGTTGGTCGTGGGCGCCGAGGTCCGGCAGACCCGCCGCCTTGACCAGGCCGTGGGCCACGTCGATGCGGAAGCCGTCGACGCCCATGTCCAGCCAGAAGCGCAGGACGGAGCGGAACTCGTCCCCCACCGCCGGGTGGTCCCAGTTGAAGTCGGGCTGCTCGGGCGCGAAGAGGTGGAGGTACCACTCGCCGGGGGTGCCGTCCGGCTCGGTGACGCGCGTCCAGGCCGGGCCGCCGAAGATGGACTCCCAGTCGTTGGGCGGGAGTTCGCCGCTCGCGCCCTTGCCGGGCCGGAAGTGGTAGCGGTCACGCAGCGACGATCCGGGCCCTTCCCGCAGCGCCCGCTTGAACCACTCGTGCTGGTCGGAGGAGTGGTTGGGGACCAGGTCGACGATGATCCGCAGGCCCAGCCGGCGGGCGTCGCGGATCAGCGCGTCGGCGTCCAGGAGGTTGCCGAACATGGGGTCGACCGCGCGGTAGTCGGCGACGTCGTAGCCGGCGTCGGCCTGGGGGGAGGCGTAGAAGGGGCTGAGCCACACGGCGTCCACGCCGAGGTCGCGCAGGTAGGGGAGGCGGGAGCGTACGCCTTCCAGGTCGCCCATGCCGTCGCCGTTGCTGTCGGCGAAGCTGCGCGGGTACACCTGGTAGATCACCGCGTCCCGCCACCAGTCACGGCGCTTGGCGACGGTGGTGACAGCCGAGGTGGTAGTGGGGGCCGGGGCTGCGGGCTGCTGGCTCATGGCGTCCTTGGGGCGATGGGGGTCCCTCCCGCTCGAGCGCGTTCGAGAGTGGGGGAGGGGCTGTTGACATGGAGTTGGGGCTCGGCTTCGTGGTCGAGGGCGAGTGGTCGCGAGACGGGTCGACGAGGCGGGTGGATGAGGCGGCCGCGGTGCCGGCGGGGTCGGATGGACACCGCGGCCGCCACCCGCGCGTCATTCGGCGCGCGGGAGTCTCGCAGGGGCTCAGCCCTTGGTGCCGCCCGCCGTGAGGCCGGTCACCAGGTTCTTCTGCACGAGGTAGAAGAACACGGCGGCGGGTATCGCGATCAGCACCGCGGTGGCGGCCATCAGGTTGCGCTGGGCGTCGTGCTCGCTGACGAAGGACTGCAGGCCCACGGCGAGGGTGTACTTGTCGTCGCTGAGCATGAACGTCGACGCGAAGGCGACCTCGCTGAACGCGGTGAGGAAGTTGTAGAAGGCGGCCACCGCGAGACCGGGCTTGGCCAGCGGCAGGATCAGCCGGAAGAAGGTGCCGAACGGGGTGAGCCCGTCCACCCGCCCCGCCTCGTCGATCTCGAAGGGGATGGTGTCGAAGTACCCCTTGAGCAGCCAGGCGCTGTACGGGATGACCGTCGTGCAGTAGACGAGGATCAGGCCGAAGTAGTTGTCGATGAGCTTCAGGTCCGAGAGGATCTGGTACATCGGCACCATCAGCACCGCGACGGGGAACATCTGGGTGACCAGCAGCACCCACATGAACTTCTTGTAGCCGGGGAAGCGCATGCGGGAGACGGCGTAGCCGGTGGTGGCGGCGATGAGCACGCCGACGGCCGTCGTGCCGAGCGTGACGATGAGCGAACTCTTCAGCCACTCGAAGAACTGGGTGTGTTCGAGGACGAACGTGTAGTTGCGGAACGACATCTTGTCCCAGATGCCGCCCGGGTGCAGGTAGTCGTCCTTGTCCGGGCCGAGGGACAGGTAGACCAGCCACGCGATCGGGAAGAGCGCGATCACGCTCGCGACGAGCAGGATGCCGTGGGAGGCGAGGGAGCCGGCGAGGCTGTTCTCGCCGCGGCGGCGGGTGCGGCGGGGGGACTTCGCGGAGCGCTGCTCGGGTACGGCGGCGGAGGTCTCTGCTGTGGTGCTGCTCATGGGAACTCCTGCCTCAGATCGCGAGCTGCTGCTCGTTGCGGTTCAGCCAGCGGCGGTAGAACGAGGTGAAGACGATCAGGATGGCCAGCAGCAGGATGCCGTAGGCGGCGGACTGGGCGAAGTCACGTGGCTGCTGTCCGAAGCCGAGGTAGTACGCCCAGGTGACGAGGATCTGCGCGTCGGGGGCGGTGGTGCCGAACAGCAGGAAGATGACGGCGAACTGGTTGAAGGTCCAGATGATGCCCAGCAGGACGACGGTGGAGCTCACGGACCGCAGCCCCGGCAGGGTGACGAACCGGAACCGCTGCCAGGCACTCGCGCCGTCCATCTCGGCGGCCTCGTAGAGGGAGGCGTCGATGGCCTGGAGGCCACCGAGCAGCGAGATCATCATGAACGGCACACCGCACCAGGTGTTGACCATGATCGCGGCGAAGCGCTGCCAGAAGGTGTCCTCGAGCCACTGCGGCGAGGGCAGGTGCAGGGCGTCGAGCGCGGAGTTGATGATGCCGCCGTCGGCGAGCATGAACCGCCAGCCGAAGACGGTGACGAAGGTGGGCACCGCCCAGGGCAGCACCAGGATCAGCCGGTACAGGGTGCGTCCGCGCAGCTTCTGGTTGAGGAGCAGGGCGAGGCCGAGGCCGATGCCGTAGTGCAGGGCGACACAGGCGGCCGTCCACACGATCGTCCAGATGAAGTGCGACCAGAAGCGGTCGTAGGCCGTCGGGCCCCACAGGATGTCGGCGTAGTTGTCGAGGCCGATGAACTTGTAGGTGGCGTCGATGTGGTTGACGCCGATCGTGCGGGCCGTGTTCAGGCTGTTGGCGTCCGTCAACGTCAGGTACAGGCCGTACACCAGGGGGTACAGCACGAGGACGCCGAGGACGACCGCCACCGGGGCGATCATGGCGTACGCGTACCAGTGCTTCTGGTAGCCGCGCCTCAGGCGCCCGGCCGGCCCGGGCCTCGGCTCACGGTCACCGCGGCGCTTGCCGGTCGCGCGGTCGATGGCGACTGTCATGGTTCGACACCTTCTGGATCTTCACGCTGGATCGTCGACGGGGGTACGGCTCAAGGCTCACAGACCGGTGGCCGCCGGATCTCCCCCCTCCAGGATGTGGAAGATCCGGCGGCCACACCGGCTCACTTGCTGAAGTCCGGCACCAGCTTGGCGATGGCGAGTTCAGCGTTGCTCAGGCCCTTGTCGAGGGTCTCCTTGCCACCCGCGATCTTGGGCAGTTCGGTGTCGAGCGGACCCCACAGGGAGCTGTACTCCGGCAGCGCCGGGCGCGGCTGGGCGGCGGACAGGACCGTCTGGTAGCCGGCGATGCCCGGGTCGGCCTTGACGGCGGCGGTGTAGGCGTCGTCACGCGTCGGCAGCGTGGAGTTCTTCTGCGCGACCGTCGCCTGGCTCGTGGCGGAGGTCATGAAGTTGAGGAACTTCAGCGCCGCGGCCTGGTGGGCCTTGTCCGAGCCCGCGTAGACCGAGAGGTTGTGGCCGCCGGTCGGCGCGCCCGCCTTGCCGGTGGAACCGGCCGGGACGGTGGCGATGCCGAGGTTGGCCTTGTCCGCGAAGGCGCTGCCCTTGTAGAAGTTCGTGATCTCCCAGGGCCCCTGGACGATCGCGGCGACCTTGCCGTTGACGAACGCGTCCTGGATGTGGGCGTACGCGTCGGCGGTCGTGTCGGCCTTGTGCAGGCCCTTGCCGTCGAACAGACCCAGCCACGTGCCGTACGCCTTCTTCGCGGCCGCCGAGTCGACGGTGATCTTCTTGGCGTCGGCGTCGACGGTGTCGGTGCCCTCGCCGTAGAGGAAGGACTGGGCGTAGTAGGCCTGGGTGGAGCCCCAGTAGCCGTCGACGCCGGTCTTCGCCTTGACGGTGGCGGCGGCGGTCTTCAGGTCGTCCCAGGTCTTGGGGGCCTCGGTGATGCCGGCCTTGGAGAAGAGGGCCTTGTTGTAGACCAGCGCGAGGGTGTCGGTGACGATCGGCACGCCGTACGTCTTGCCCTCGTACTTGGCCTGCTCGATCAGGTTGGACTTGAACTTGTCCTGGTCCTTGAGGGCCTCGGTGCCGTCCAGCGGCAGGAAGTAGCCCTTCTTGGCGAAGGCGGGGGTCCAGCCGACCTCGGAGCGCAGCACGTCCGGGGCGCCGGAGGCACCGGCGGCCGTGTCGAACTTGTTCTGCGCCTGGTCGAAGGGCACGTTGACGTACTTGACCTTGACGTCCTTGTTGGCGGCCTCGAACTGCTTGACCAGGGCCTGGTACGTCGGCGCCTCATTGGTGGCGTTGGAGGTGTCCCACCAGGTGATGGTGACCGGCCCGGACGCTTTGTCGCTGCCGCTGTCGTCTCCGCCGCAGGCCGTCGCCGCGAGGGCGAAGGACGCCACCAGCGCGGTGGCCGCTATGCCACGCCGCATGAGTTTCTCCTTGAGGGTGAGAGCCCGTTTAGCTACAGGAAGCGGTCCCGTCCGCTGTCCTGCCGACTCCGACCGCGCCGTTGCTGCCGTCGGGCGACGTGAACGTAACAGCGTTGTAAGCGGCACGAAAGAGCTTGCAGCAAAAAAGCGCAAGAGATCTCCGAAGTTATCCGCGCGTGACCCGTGCGTGACCTCCCCTCGACCGCCGCGAGACCGTAGTTGTCATGGCCCAGAGGCCTCATAGCGGGACACAGGGGCACTGTGCAAGACTCTGCAAGCTCTTGCCATCACTTTCATGAGGAGCGCGATGACGCAGCAGCCCGCGGGCCGTTCACCAGGTCGCCCACGGCGTCCGGTCGGTGTGCAAGGCAGCACTCGACCGGTACAGTCCACCCCTGTGACCACACGGCTTGCCGACATCGCTGCGCAGGCGGGGGTGAGCGAAGCGACCGTCAGCCGCGTTCTCAACGGCAAGCCCGGTGTCGCCGCCACCACCCGTCAGTCCGTGCTCGCCGCTCTGGACGTCCTGGGCTACGAGCGCCCGGTCCGGCTGCGCCAGCGCAGCGCGGGTCTGGTCGGCCTCATCACGCCGGAGCTGGAGAACCCGATATTCCCGGCCCTGGCCCAGGTCATCGGCCAGGCGCTGACCCGCCAGGGCTACACCCCCGTCCTCGCCACCCAGACCCCGGGCGGCTCCACGGAGGACGAGCTGACCGAGATGCTGGTCGACCGAGGCGTCGCCGGCATCATCTACGTCTCGGGGCTGCACGCGGACACCACGGCCGACATGGAGCGCTACGAGCAGCTGCGCGCCCAGGGCGTCCCCTTCGTGCTGGTGGACGGTTTCTCGCCGAAGGTCCAGGCGCCGTTCATCTCGCCCGACGACCGGGCGGCCATGACCCTGGCGGTCACCCATCTCGTCTCGCTCGGCCACACCCGGGTGGGCCTGGCCCTCGGACCGAAACGGTTCGTGCCGGTCCAGCGCAAGATCGAGGGCTTCGTCCGGGCGGTCCAGGAACAGCTGCGCCTCAGCCCGGACACGATCGAGACCGACCTCGTCCAGCACTCCCTGTACACCCTGGAGGGCGGCCAGGCGGCCACCAACGCCCTGATCGACCGGGGTTGCACGGCGATCGTCTGCGCCAGCGACATGATGGCGCTCGGCGCGATACGGGCGGCCCGGCAGCGGGATCTCGCCGTTCCGCGGGACGTGTCGGTGGTCGGCTTCGACGACTCCCCCCTGATCGCCTTCACCGACCCGCCGCTCACGACCGTCCGCAAGCCGGTCCCCGCGATGGGACAGGCCGCGGTCCGCACGCTCCTCGAGGAGATCGGCGGGACTCCGGCGCCCCACAGCGAGTTCGTGTTCATGCCGGAGCTGGTGGTGCGCGGTTCGACCGCTTCGGCTCCCGGGGACCGGAATCGTCCGTAGGACGGAGACGTCCGGGTTCCCGCCGGTACGCCGGCAGTAGACGAAGTGGTCCACCCGCCGTAGGAAGTGCGGGCCGGACCCGGCCGGGGGATGATCGGTCGAAGAGGTCTTTTCTGGCAGACTTTATGTCCATGGGTGAATCGACTGTGACGCCATTGGAAGGCCGTGACCAGGCCCTTCCGAACCCCGTCACGGCCGCACCCCGACAGCGCCGCCTCGACCGGCTGCGCACCCCCCGTCGCCCCCGCCTCCGGTTCGAGATCCTCCTCATCGCGGTGAGTTACTGGATCTACTCGCTCGTGCGCAACGCGGTTCCGGAACAGCGTTCCGAGGCGCTGCGCAACACGGACTGGATCTGGCGCGTGGAGCACGGCCTCGGCCTCGCCATGGAGGAGTCCGTCAACCACGCGGTGAACTCGGTGACCTGGCTCATCGTGGGCATGAACTACTACTACGCGACCCTGCACTTCGTCGTCACGCTCACCGTCCTGGTCTGGCTCTACCGCAGTCACCCCGGCCGGTACGCGGCGGCGCGCCTGGTGCTATTCGCCACCACGGCGGTGGCCCTCGTCGGTTACTACCTGTATCCCCTGGCGCCCCCGCGGCTGATGCCGGGCGGCGACTTCGTCGACACGGTGATGGTCCACCAGACGTGGGGCTCGATGGCGTCCGGCGACCTCAAACACATGTCCAACCAGTACGCGGCGATGCCGTCCATGCACATCGGCTGGTCCGTGTGGTGCGGCCTGACGGTCTTCGCGCTGGCCAAGCTGCCCTGGGTCCGCATCCTCGGCCTGCTCTACCCGGCGGCGACCCTGGTGGTCATCGTCGCGACGGCCAACCACTTCTGGCTGGACGCGGTGGGCGGCATCCTCTGCCTGGCCTTCGGCTTCACGGTGGCCCGCATCTGGTACGGAGCCCTGCCGTACGCCCTGCCCAGGCGGGTGCCGGCGAGAGGCCGGAACAGCCCTCCGCTCCCCACCAGGGTATGACCTCCGCCGGAACAGGAAGCGCGGCCCAACGGCTCGACGCCGGGCGTCACGGCACGACGTCGGGCACCACGGCTCGACGTTCGATGTCCTCGCCCGACGCCCGGCGCCGCAGGGCCTCACACGCTCAGCGAGCCCTGCACTCGCGGCCCGCGGACAACCGCTCGGCGCCGCGGGACAGGCTCCGCCAGGTCCGGCGGGGCACAGGATGTCACTTCTCTTCTGCGGCGCCCTTGAGCGCGTCGATGAACGCGTCCAGCGCCGGCTGAGTCGGCGCCGTCTCCCTGACCACCGCCTGGATGGTCCGCAGCGGCACGGGATCGCGCACCTCCCGTACGACGACCCCGGGATGCCGGCTCCCCAGCCCGAGCCGGGGCACCAGACTCACGCCCAGCCCGGCGGCCACGAACCCCTGAGCGGTCACGTAGTCCTCGCTCTGCACCGCGAACCGGGGCCGGAACCCGGCCGCCGCGCACGCGTCGAGCTGGGCGTCGAGACAGGGGCCCGGCCACTCGCTCCCCACGAACCCCTCCTCGGCCAGCTCCGCCAGCCGCACGCTCCGCCGTCCGGCCAGCCGGTGACCGCGCGGCAGGACGGCGAGGTAGGGATCGTCGAGCAGATGCGTCAGCCGTACGCCGCTCTGCTGCCGCCCCTCGCCCCACACCAGCAACGCCAGGTCGGCGCGCCCCTCCCGCACCTCCGCCACCGGGTCGACGGAGTCCACCGTCAGCTTCAGATCGATCCGGACGCCGGGATGTGCCGCGCGCAGCCGCGCCACGGCCGGCGCCACCAGCCCGGCCCCGGCGGTGGCGAAGTACCGCACCGCGAGCCGCCCCGTCCGCCCGGCGAGCAGGTCGGCGAGCGCCGTCTCGGCCTCGGCGACCTGCCGCCCGATGGCGTCCGCGTACTCGGTGAGCAGCAGTCCGGCGGCCGTGGGCCGCACGCCCCGGCCGACCCGCTCCAGAAGGGCGGCTCCCGCCTCCTTCTCCAGCGCGGCGATCTGCTGACTGATGGCGGACGGCGTGTACCCCAGCACGGCCGCGGCCCCCGTCACCGAGCCGCTGCCCACGACCGCCCGCAACACCTGCATTCGCCGCACATCGATCATGCAGTCCAGCTTAACGAACCATCCAGAACATTTCACTTGTCCTCACAGGTGGTGCGGGCGACGGTAGGGAGCATGCCCCTCGCCTCCACACTCCGCATGGCCGCGCTCGCCCTCTTCTGGGGCTCCGGCTTCCTCTGGATCAAAATGGCCCTGACCCATGGGCTGACCCCCGCCCAGATCACCATCGCCCGGTGCGCCCTGGGCACGGCCGTCCTGCTGCTCCTGGCCCGCCGGGCGGGCCAGCGCCTCCCCAGGTCCCGGACCACCTGGCGCCACCTCGCCGTGGCCGCCCTGTTCTGCAACGCGCTGCCCTTCGCGCTCTTCGCCCTCGGGGAGCGGCACGTCGACTCGGGCATCGCGGGCGTCCTCAACGCCACGACCCCGCTCTGGTCCCTCCTCATCGGCGTCGGCCTGGGCACGGACCGCGGGCTGCACCCGGTACGGCTGACCGGCCTCGTCCTGGGCTTCGCCGGCACCGTGGTGATCTTCGCCCCCTGGCAGCACGAGGGCCTCCTCGGCCGGCCCGCCCTGTACCTGCTGGCCGCCGCGGCGAGCTACGCCGTGGCCTTCGCCTACATGGCCCGCCACCTGACGGCCTCGGACTCGCCCATGGCCATGTCGGCGGCCCAGCTGCTGACCGCCACGGCCTGGAGCACCCTGGCCCTCCCGGCGGCCGGCCCCCTCCACCCGGACGTCACGGCCCTGCTCGCCGTCACCGCGCTGGGCGTCCTCGGCACGGGCCTGACCTTCTACCTCAACTACCGCCTGATAGCGGACGAGGGCCCCACGGCGGCGGCGACGGTCGGCTATCTGCTCCCGGTCGTGTCGGTCGCGCTGGGCGCGGTGGTACTGGACGAGCACATCGGCGCGCGCGTGCTCGCCGGCATGGCGGTGGTCCTGCTGGGTGTGGGACTGACCCGCAGGAGCAGGGCGTCGTCACGCGCGCGAGGATCGGCGGGAACGCCTGCCGACGGCCCGACGCAGCGCGTCGCCTAGCCCTCGCACACCTCGCCCCCGGTACCTCCCGCCCGCTGCCCGCCCGCGCTCCGGCCGACTCCCGCACGGCTTTCACCGGACGGCCCACCGGCCACCCGCTCACCTGTACCCGTCTGCCCGCCGACCCGTGCCGGCCTGCCCCCTGACCGGTGCACGTCTGCCCGCTGACCCGCGCCGGCCGGCCTGCCTGCCCGTCTTCCCGCTGCCCGTCTAGCCGCCGTAGAACAGCTCGTCCACCACGCTCCGGGCCCGGCGCGCGGTACGCCGGTAGTCGTCGAGCATGTCGCCCACCAGCCCGGTCCCGTACCCCAAGTACCGCCCCACGGCGACCAGTTCCCGCGCGTCGGACGGGAAGGTGTCCCCGGCGCGCCCGCGCACCAGCATCACCGCGTTGCGCACCCGGGTCGCCAGCACCCACGCCTCGTCCAGGATCGCCGCGTCCTCCTCCGGGACGAGTCCGGCCTCACGCGCGGCGGCGAGGGCCTCACGGGTGCGTGTGGTCCGCAGCCCCGGATCCGTCGCGCCGTGCCGCATCTGGACCAGCTGCACCGTCCACTCGACGTCGGACAGCCCGCCCGGGCCGAGTTTGGTGTGCAGCTTCGGATCGGCGCCCCGGGGCAGCCGCTCCGACTCCATACGTGCCTTCAGCCGCCGGATCTCCCGCACGGCCTCCTCGCCCAGCCCGTGCGCCGGATACCGCAGGGGGTCGATCAGCTCGATGAACCGCCGCCCCAACTCCTCGTCCCCGGCCACGACCTGGGCCCGCAGCAGAGCCTGCGACTCCCAACCGAGCGACCAGCGGCGGTAGTAGGCCTCGTACGACTTCAAGGTACGTACGAGAGGGCCCGACTTGCCCTCCGGACGCAGGTCGGCGTCGATGAGCAGCGGCGGATCGGCACTGGGGATCTGGAGGAGGCGGCGCATCTCGGAGACGACCTTGTTCGCGGCCTGCGCCGCCTCGCGCTCGTCGACGCCGTCCCGCGGCTCGTGCACGAACAGGACGTCGGCGTCGGATCCGTAGCCGAGTTCATGACCGCCGAAGCGGCCCATGCCGATGACGGCGAAACGGGTGGGGAGCGAGTCGCCCCAGCCGTCCCGCACGACCGCGCGGAGCGTACCGGCCAGCGTGGCGGCCGTCAGGTCGGACACGGCCGCGCCCACCAGGTCCACGAGGGCGCCCTGGTCGGCCTCGACGGGCTGCGCCTCCGTCCCGTAGGAGGCGACGATGTCCGCAGCGGACGTCCGGAACAGCTCACGCCGGCGGACCCCGCGGGCCGCGGTGACGGCCTGCACCACCCCGTCGGCCCGGCGCACCGCGGCGAGTATCTCCTGCTCCAGGTGCGCCCGCCCGCGCGGCTCGAGGCCCCCGCCGTCCCCGTCGCCGAGCAGCGCCACCGCCTCCGGGGCCCGCATCAGCAGGTCGGGGGCGAGCCGCCCGGCGGACAGCACGCGCGCGAGGTTCTCCGCCGCGGCGCCCTCGTCCCGCAGCAGCCGCAGGTACCAGGGCGTCTTGCCGAGCGCGTCCGACACCTTGCGGAAGTTGAGCAGACCCGCGTCCGGGTCGGCGGAGTCCGCGAACCAGCCCAGCAGCACGGGCAGCAGGGTGCGCTGGATGGCCGCCTTGCGCGAGACGCCGGAGGCCAGTGCCTCCAGGTGGCGCAGTGCGGACGCGGGATCGGCGTAGCCCAGTGCGACCAGCCGTTCCCGGGCCGCCTTCGGGCTCAACCGGGTCTCACCGGGCGCGAGTTGGGCGACGGCGTCGAGCAGCGGCCGGTAGAACAGCTTCTCGTGCAGCCTGCGCACCACGGCGGCGTGCCGCTTCCATTCCTGGCCCAGCTCCACGACCGGGTCGGTGCGCAGTCCGAGGGAGCGGCCCAGTCGCCGCAGGTCGTCCTCGGCCTCGGGCACGAGATGGGTGCGCCGCAGCCGGTAGAGCTGGATCCGGTGCTCCATGGACCGCAGGAACCGGTAGGCGGCGTCCAGTTGCTCGGCGTCGGCGCGTCCGACGTAGCCGCCCGCGGCGAGCGCCTGGAGGGCGTCGAGCGTGGTGCCGCTGCGCAACGACGCGTCGGCCCGCCCGTGCACCAGCTGCAACAGCTGTACGGCGAACTCGACGTCCCGCAACCCGCCCGGCCCGAGCTTCAGTTCCCGCTCCACCTCGGCGACCGGGATGTTCTCGACGACCCGTCGCCGCATCTTCTGCACGTCGGCGACGAAGTTCTCCCGCTCTGCGGCCTGCCAGACCATGGGCGCGACCGCGGCGACGTACTCGGCGCCGAGCGTCAGATCGCCGGCCACCGGCCGCGCCTTCAACAGCGCCTGGAACTCCCAGGTCTTGGCCCACCGCTGGTAGTAGGCGAGGTGACTGGACAGCGTCCGCACCAGCGGCCCGTTGCGCCCCTCGGGCCGCAGATTGGCGTCGACGGGCCAGATGGACCCTTCCACGGTGGTCTCGGAACAGATCCGCATCAGGTGCGAGGCCAGCTTCGTGGCGGCCCGCAGCGCCTTGCCCTCGTCGGCCCCGTCGGCTGCCTCGCCCACGAAGATCACGTCGACGTCGGAGACGTAGTTCAGTTCGTGTCCGCCGCATTTGCCCATGGCGATGACGGCGAGCCGGCACAGCGCGGCGTCGTCGGGCGCGGCGGCCCGGGCGAGACCCAGGGCCGCCCGCAGCGTGGCGGTGGCGAGATCGGCCAGCTCGGCGGCGGTCTCGGCGAGATCGGTCGTCCCGCACACGTCCCGCGCCGCGATGGACAGCAGGCACCGCCGGTAGGCGACGCGCAGCGACACGGGGTCGGTGGCCCCGGCCAGCTCCCGTACGAACTCCTCCACCCCGGGGTGGAGGTCCCGCGGCTCGTAGGTGACCAGCACCTCCCAGTCCCGCGGATGCCGGGCGAGGTGGTCGGCGAGGGCGGCGGACGCCCCCAGCACCCCCAGCAGCCGGTCGCGCAGCGGCTTGGCCGCTATCAGCGTGTCGAGCAGCTCCCGGCGGGCGGTGAGCCCGGGCTGCGCCTCCAGCAGCCGGACGAGTCCGTGCAGGGCGAGATCGGGATCGGCGGTGCCGCCGAGTGCCTCCAGCAGGAAGGGGTCGTTGCGCACGGGGGACAGCTCGGGCCCGTCCAGCAACCGCTCGGCGGCGGAGGGGTCGGTGAAGCCGTGCCGCAGCAGCCGTGTGAAGGTGCTGCTCCTGCGCCCCGGCGCCATCATCCCCGGCCCTCCCTCGGATCAAGGTCGTACGCACCTGAGCGTAACCCGCACCCTTCGGTGGCGCCCCGGACCGGTTTCCGCTTCTGTGGAACTTCGGACGCTGCGGGGCCGGAGGTTCTGTGAGACTCGGGTTCTCCGAACAGCGACGGCCGTGACAAGGGAGTCAAGCCATGGACATGACCCTAGAGGTGATCCTGCTGCCGGTGTCCGACGTGGACCGGGCCAAGGAGTTCTACCGCGACAAGGTCGGCTTCCACGTCGACCTCGACGGCGAGGTCATGGAGGGCGTACGCATCGTCCAGCTCACCCCGCCCGGCTCGGGATGTTCGATCGCCCTGGTGGACGGCCTCCAGGTCCCCACGGGGACACCGCAGCCGGGCACGTACCACGGCATGCAGCTCTGTGTGACGGACGCGAAGGCGGCGTACGAGGAACTGACGGGCCGTGGCCTGGACGTCACCGAACCCCAGCGGTTCTCGCCCCAGGACGGAGCGACCTTCATGTATTTCAAGGACCCCGACGGCAACGGCTGGGCGATCCAGGAGTACCGCCGCCGGGAGACGGAGCCGCTGCACCAGGTGCTGGCACAGCTGAAGGCCCGGTAGGACTCCGGCCGCGGCGCGGGACCACGGGGGTCGTCCGGAAGCCGCCGGCTCAAGGACGGCCCGAACCCGGCCGGCACGGACGGCCGGCGACCGGGCGGGACACCGAGGGGCCGACGGTCCACGACCGTCGGCCCCACGTGCCGTCCCAGCGGGAAACCCGCCCTGAGCTGCGCTTACAGCACCGGCAGGTTCTTCCGCAGCTCGAACGCGGTGACCTCGGAGCGGTACTCCTCCCACTCCGCCTTCTTGTTGCGCAGGAAGAAGTCGAAGACGTGCTCGCCGAGGGTCTCGGCGACGAGGTCGCTGCGCTCCATCAGGCCCAGCGCCTCGCCGAGGTTCTGCGGGAGCGGCTCGATGCCCATGGCGCGGCGTTCGGCGTCGGACAGCGCCCAGACGTCGTCCTCGGCGCCCGGCGGAAGCTCGTAGCCCTCCTCGACGCCCTTGAGGCCGGCGGCGAGCAGCATGGCGTACGACAGGTACGGGTTGGTGCCGGAGTCGAGGGAGCGGACCTCGATGCGGGCGGAACCCGTCTTGCCGGGCTTGTACATCGGCACGCGCACCAGCGCGGAGCGGTTGTTGTGGCCCCAGCAGATGTACGAGGGGGCCTCGCCGCCCGCACCGGCCGTGCGCTCGGAGCCGCCCCAGATGCGCTTGTAGGAGTTGACCCACTGGTTGGTGACGGCGGCGATCTCGGCCGCGTGCTTCAGCAGTCCCGCGATGAAGGACCGGCCGACCTTGGAGAGCTGGTACTCCGCACCCGACTCGTAGAAGGCGTTGCGGTCGCCCTCGAAGAGCGAGAGGTGGGTGTGCATGCCGCTGCCCGGGTGCTCGGAGAACGGCTTCGGCATGAAGGTCGCCTGGACTCCCTGCTCCAGTGCGACCTGCTTCATGACCAGGCGGAACGTCATGATGTTGTCGGCCGTGGAGAGGGCGTCGGCGTAGCGCAGGTCGATCTCCTGCTGGCCGGGGGCTCCCTCGTGGTGGGAGAACTCGACCGAGATGCCCATCGACTCGAGCATGGTGATCGCCTGGCGGCGGAAGTCCATGCCCACGTTCTGCGGGGTGTGGTCGAAGTAGCCGGAGTTGTCGGCCGGGGTGGGGCGGGAGCCGTCGGTCGGCTTGTTCTTCAGCAGGAAGAACTCGATCTCGGGGTGGGTGTAGAAGGTGAAGCCCAGGTCGGAGGCGCGCGCGAGGGCGCGCTTCAGCACGTACCTGGGGTCGGCGAAGGACGGGGAACCGTCCGGCATGAGGATGTCGCAGAACATGCGTGCGGTACCGGGGGCCTCCGCGCGCCAGGGAAGGACCTGGAAGGTGGACGGGTCCGGCTTCGCGATCATGTCCGACTCGTAGACCCGGGCGAAGCCCTCGATGGCGGAGCCGTCGAAACCGATGCCTTCGTCGAAGGCCTGTTCGAGCTCGGCCGGGGCCACGGCGACGGACTTGAGGAAGCCCAGCACGTCCGTGAACCACAGCCGTACGAACCGGATGTCGCGCTCCTCCAACGTCCGGAGCACGAACTCCTGCTGCTTGTCCATCTTCCGCTTCCCCATCCTTGCTGGTCAGGCCGCCTGTACCCCGTCCCGGGCAGAGGCGGTCGGGCACCCGAGCATCACACCACAACACCATTTCGTGCGCGTTGCCGACCATGATCGTCTCGGCGACCGGGGCCTGAACGCCTTCCGTCCGGCAGATGTATTACCTCACGTCCGGCAGATGCACTGCTCTGTCGCCCATCTTGCCTGCTCGGGCCGACATCCGTAATGCCCGACCTCCCCCGTCTCACTCGGCTCACTTAATTTGCATCTCAGATGCGACTTTAACTAGGTTGCCGGGCAGCAGAACACCGAGTCAGCTTTGAGGAGCCCCGATGCTGTCCGAGCAGTCCGCAGCCACCGTCCGCGCCACGCTCCCCGCCGTCGGCGCGGCCATCGGCGAGATCACCGAGCGCTTCTACGCCGGCCTCTTCGCGGCGCATCCGGACCTCCTGCGCGATGTGTTCAACCGCGGCAACCAGGCGGCGGGCACCCAGCGCCAGGCCCTGGCCGGGTCCATCGCCGCCTTCGCCACGCGGCTCGTCGAGCACACGCCCGAGCGTCCGCAGGCGCCTGGCCTTCCGCAGGACCGCCCCGACGCGATGCTCACCCGGATCGCGCACAAGCACGCCTCGCTCGGCATCGCACCCGAGCAGTACGCGGTGGTCCACGAGCACCTCTTCGCCGCCATCGCCGACGTCCTCGGCGAGGCGGTCACGCCCGAGGTCGCCGCGGCCTGGGACGAGGTCTACTGGCTGATGGCGAACGCCCTGATCGCCATCGAGCGCCGCCTGTACGAGGAGAGCGGGGAGACCCCCGGGACCTGGCGTGAGTGGGAGATCGTGGAACGCGTCCCGGAGACCGCGGACGTCGTCACGTTCTCCCTGCGTCCGCGCGACGGCGCCCCGGTGCGGGACTTCCGCGCGGGCCAGTACGTCTCCGTCCGCACGCGGCTCCCCGACGGCGCCCGCCAGATCCGGCAGTACAGCCTCTGCGGCGCACCGGGGTCGGACGAACGCCGGATCAGCGTCAAGCGCGTGACCGGCGGCCCGGCGACCCCTGAGGGCGAGGTCTCCAACCACCTCCACGCGCACGTGGAGGCGGGCAGCGTGCTCGAGCTCTCCGAGCCGTACGGCGACCTGGTCCTCGACGAGGCGGGAGGCACCCCCCTGCTGCTCGCCTCCGCGGGAATCGGCGTCACCCCGATCGTCTCGATGCTGGCCCATCTCGCAGCCACCGGCCACGACGCGCCGGTGACGGTCGTCCACGCCGACCGCTCCCCCGCGGACCACGCCCTGCGCACCGACCACGAGGCGTACGCGGCGAAGCTGCCGGACGCCTCCGTGCACCTCTGGTACGAACGGGAGGCCCCGGCCCACGCCCGGACGGGCCTCGCCGACCTCACGGACGTGTCCGTCGCGCCGGGTACGCGCGCGTACCTGTGCGGGCCACTGCCGTTCATGCGGGCGGTCCGGGCGCAGCTGATCGAGAAGGGCGTCGCCCCCGCGGACGTGCACTACGAGGTGTTCGGCCCCGACCTGTGGCTGGCGCGCGCCTGAGCCGGCGCGGCGGCCCGCCCCCTCCGGGCGCGGAGGGGGCGCCCGGAGGGGGCGCGTGGGCGCGGGGGCCGCACGAGCGCGGTACACGGGCCGTCGCGGGCCGCCCGGCTCAGTACGGCCGGGGGATCTCGTGCTCGTCGAGCGCGGTCGCGTAGCGCTCCAGCAGGGTGTCGAGGCCGGCCAGGAGGAGCCCGGCGGCGTCGCGGGCGTCGCCCAGGTCACCGCGCTCGCAGGCCTCCACCAGCTCGGCCACGTCGGTGCGCAGGATGTGCAGGGAGTCGCCCTGCACCAGCACTCCGGGGAACCGCCGGCCGGGCAGGCGGACTACGGCGTTGTTGCCGCCGGCGGTGAACAGCTCTGCTTCGATGCGTTCCATCGGGCCATCCAATCCGGCCCGGCGATGCGCCTTCAACCGCATTGCATGGGGGAAACGTGAAGGCGGCTCCCGGCGCCCCGCGGCCGGCCGTTGCGCGTCGGCGGTCCTCGCACGGCGGCCGGGTCAGGCGAACCCGGGGATGCCCAGCAGCAACGGCCCCGTCGGTTCCGCCACGATGTCCGCGACCGTGATCGGGTCGAGGGAGGCGAAGAACGCCTCCTGGGCCCGGCGCAGGGCGCCGCGCAGACGGCAGGCCGACCTGAGCGGGCACGGAGTGGCGCCCTCGCAGTCGACGACGTCGCCGTCACCCTCGAAGGCGCGGACGACCGAGCCGACGGAGGCCGTGCGGCCCCGGTCGGTGAGGGCCAGGCCGCCGCCCCTGCCCCGGCGCGCCTCCAGCAGACCCAGGTGCTGAAGCTCGGCCACGACCTTCGCCGCATGGGTGTAGGGGACCTCCATCGCGGCCGCCACGGCGCGGGTGGTGGGGGTGGCCTCGGGGGTGTCGCCCGCCACCGCGAGACGCATGAGGACGCGTAGTGCCAGGTCGGTGGATCGCAACAGCCGCATGGAAGGAAGCGTAGATAATGCGCATCTCCGCTACAAATTATCGTCTGCCGATCATGGACTCCCGATCTCGGACTTCCCTGCCTTGACATCCTCCCTGCCGTGGACACCCCGACCGTGCACGCCGTCCGGGCACGGCGTCCGTGCACGGGGTCCGGGCACGGCGACCGGGCACGGCGACCGGGCACGGGGTCCGGGCACGCCGTCCGGGCACGGCGACCGGGCACGGGGTCCGGGCACGGCGGCCACCCACGACGCCCGCCCGGCGGCTCCGCCCACTCCCGCCGTGCCCCTCGTACGCTCTCGGCCGTCCTCAGCCGCCTCTTGGCCGTGACCCGTCTACGACTTTGCGCGCCTCCCCCATTACGATCAGCGGACTCGCACGCCCCGATCGTCCCGCCCCTTTTCCCCAGAAGGACAGGCCTCATGGGTTCCGCCGACAAGACCAGCAGTCCGGCGCGCAAAGCGCGCATAGAGGAGATGCGGCGGGCCGATCAGGCCCGTGAGCGGCGCAACCGGGTGCTCGTGATCGGCGGCACCGTCGTCGCCGTGGTCGCGCTGGTCGCCGGTGGCGTGTTCGTCGTGAAGTCACAGTCGGACGACGACAAGGACACCACCGCCGACGGCAAGGCGACCTCGGGGCACTTCGTCACCGGTTCGGACGGGGTCAAGACGTGGAAGGGGACGCTCGGGCGCACCCATGTGAGCAAGACCGTGAAGTACCCGACCGAGCCTCCCGTCGGCGGGGACCACAACCAGGTCTGGATGAACTGCAACGGCGACGTCTACACCAGGAAGCTGAACAACATGAACGCCGTGCACTCGCTCGAGCACGGCGCGGTCTGGGTGACGTACAACAGCAAGGCGAGCAAGGCGGACGTCGCCGCCCTCGCCGCCAGGGTCAAGAAGACGCCGTACACGCTCATGAGCCCGGACGACGACCAGGCCGACCCGATCGTGCTCACCGCGTGGGCGCACCAGCGCACGGTGACGAGCGCGAGCGACCCGAACCTGGACAAGTTCTTCGAGAAGTTCGTGCAGGGCGAGCAGACGCCCGAGCCGGGCGCGGCCTGCTCGGGCGGTCTGCCGAAGTGAGGTACGCGGGAGTGGCGGTCGCCGTGGCGGGAGTGCTCGTCGCCGCCGGAGCCATCACGTACTCCGTCGCCGAGGACGGCGGAGCGGGCGACGCGCCGCCCACCGCCGGCTCCGCCGACGCGGGATTCGCCCGGGACATGGCGGTGCATCACCAGCAGGCCGTCGAGATGTCGTACATCGTGCGGGACCGGACGACCGACGAGGACGTCCGGCGGCTCGCCTACGACATCGCGCAGACGCAGGCCAACCAGCGCGGCATGCTGCTCGGCTGGCTGGACCTCTGGGGGCTGCCGAAGGTGTCGTCCGACGCGCCCATGTCCTGGATGGGCATGGGTGCGATGAGCGACGGCGAGGACGGCGCGCTCATGCCCGGCATGGCCACCGACACCGAGCTGAAGAAGCTCGGCACCCTCAACGGCAAGCAGGCCGAGGTCCTCTACCTCCAGCTGATGACGGACCACCACAAGGGCGGCATCCACATGGCCGAGGGGTGCGTCGCCAAGTGCACGGTCGGGGTGGAGAAGCGGCTCGCGCAGGGCATGGTCGAGGCCCAGCAGTCGGAGATCGACCTGATGACGGACATGCTGAAGGCACGGGGCGCCAAGCCGTAACGCCGACGGCGCGGGCTCCGGCGCGCCCCGTGGCGCACCCGCCGGAGCAACCCATAGGGTTTTCCCTCGATTTCACGGACGTTTCCGTCAAATCCGCCCAGCAAGCGGTCACTTGGGCGCTTCTTGGTTTTCGCATTCCCCTGGCATGAAGCGTTCGTCGCAAGAGTGGCCCGCACGTCGAGTGATCTACTCGCGTCGAACCACATACAGGGGGTCCTATGAGATCCAACCGCGCCGCGCTGCGCGCCGGAGCGAGCATGGCAGCGACACTGCCCATGATCGCCGGCGCGCTGGCGCTCGGCATACCCGCCGCGCACGCCGCGGACGGGCCGGCCCGTGACACGCTGGCCGGGACCAAGCCCGCGTGGGCCACGCCCAAGGCGGACAAGGGCTCGACCGCGGACAGCGCCCAGGTCTCCGCCCGGGTCTATCTCGCCGGGCGGGACGCCGCCGGCCTCGCCGCGTACGCGAAGGCCGTGTCCGACCCCGCCTCGCCCGCCTACGGCAAGTACCTCTCCGCCCAGCAGGCCGACGCCCGCTTCGGCGCGACCAAGGCCCAGGTGGCCGCGGTCAAGTCGTGGCTGACGGCGGCCGGTCTGAAGGTGACAGGCACGACCCGGCACTACGTGTCCGTCAGCGGTGACGTCGCCGCCGTCGAGAAGGCGTTCGGCACCCAGCTGCACAACTATGCCAAGGGCAGCCGTACTTACCGCGCTCCGTCGAAGGCCGCCTCGGCTCCGGCGGGCCTGGACGGCGCCGTCCTGACCGTCACCGGCCTGGACAACGCGCCGCACAAGGCCGCGTCCAAGGACCAGCTTCCGCCGCCGGACGCGGTGTTCAAGAACTCCGGGCCGTTCTCCACGTACTACGGCTCCAACACCGCGAGCACCCTCCCGTCGGCCTACGGCAAGAAGATCCCGTACGCCGTGCAGGGGTACACCGGCAAGCAGCTGCGTGCCGCGTACGGGGCCGGCAGGTACACCGGCAAGCATGTCCGCGTCGCCATCACCGACGCGTACGCCTCGCCGACGATCGCCCTCGACGCGGCCACCTACGCGAAGGCGCACGGCGACAAGTTCTGGAAGACGGGCCAGCTGACCCAGGTGCTGCCCTCGGACTACACCAGGACCGAGGAGTGCGGGGCGGCCGGCTGGTACGGCGAGGAGACCCTCGACGTCGAGGCCGTGCACGCGGTCGCGCCGGCGGCGGACGTCACGTATGTGGGCGCCGCGTCCTGCTACGACGACGACCTCCTCGACTCGCTCAGCAAGGTCGTCGACAACCACCTGGCCGACATCGTCTCCAACTCCTGGGGCGACATCGAGGCCAACCAGACGCCGGACCTCGCGGCCGCCTACGACCAGGTCTTCCAGTTCGGCGCGGTCGAGGGCATCGGCTTCTACTTCTCCTCCGGCGACAACGGCGACGAGGTCGCGAACACCGGTACGAAGCAGGTCGACACCCCGGCCAACTCGGCGTGGGTGACGGCGGTCGGCGGCACCTCGCTGGCGGTCGGCAAGGGCGACACGTACCTGTGGGAGACCGGCTGGGGCACGGAGAAGGCCGCGCTGTCCGCCGACGGCAAGAGCTGGACCGGCTTCCCGGGCGCCTACACCTCGGGTGCGGGCGGCGGCACCAGCAAGACCGTGGCCGAGCCGTACTACCAGAAGAGCGTCGTCCCGAAGGCGCTCGCCACGGCCAACAACGCCGCGGGCAACCGCGTGGTGCCGGACATCTCGGCGATCGCCGACCCCAACACCGGCTTCCGGGTGGGCCAGACCCAGACCTTCCCGGACGGGACCGAGCAGTACAGCGAGTACCGCATCGGCGGGACCTCGCTGGCCGCGCCGGTCATCGCGGCCGTGCAGGCGCTGGCCCAGGAGGCGCGCGGCGGCGGCGCGATCGGCTTCGCCAACCCGTCGATCTACTCCAAGTACGGCTCGCGGGTCTACCACGACGTCACGGACAACCCGACCGGGTCCGGGCTCGCGGTCGCGCGCGTCGACTTCGCCAACAGCTACGACGCGACGGCCGGGCTGCTGACCTCCGTCCGCAGCCTCGGCAAGGACAGCTCGCTGTCCGCCGTGAAGGGCTACGACGACGTCACCGGGGTGGGCTCGCCCACGAACGGCTACGTGGAGTCGTACCGCCGGCGCTGAGCCCGTCGTACGCCTGTCCCGCGCGGCTCGTCCGCGCGTCGTGGGCATGTCGTACGCGGAGGGGCGTGGGGGGCGTGGGGTGTCCGACACCCCACGCCCCCCATCGCGTCGTTTTGACGATTACACTGGTGGACGTGCCTCAACTTCGTCTCGCTCTGAACCAGATCGACTCGCGCGTCGGCGACCTCGTCGGCAACACCGAAACGATCCTCCGCTGGACCCGGCACTCCGCCGAGCAGGGAGCGCATCTCGTGGCGTTCCCGGAGATGGCGCTGACCGGGTATCCCGTCGAGGACCTCGCCCTGCGCTCCTCCTTCGTGGAGGCCTCCCGCACGGCCCTGCGCGAGCTCGCCGTCCGCCTCGCCGACGAGGGCCACGGTGAACTGCCGGTGGTCGTCGGCTACCTCGACCGGTCCGAGGGCGGCCGGCCGAAGTTCGGCCGCCCCGCGGGCTCGCCGCGCAACGCGGCGGCCGTGCTGTACGGCGGCGAGGTGGTCCTCTCCTTCGCCAAGCACCACCTGCCCAACTACGGCGTCTTCGACGAGTTCCGCTACTTCGTGCCGGGCGACACCATGCCGGTGCTGCGGGTGCACGGCGTCGACGTGGCCCTCGCCATCTGCGAGGACCTCTGGCAGGACGGCGGCCGGGTGCCCGCGGCCCGCTCCGCCGGGGCCGGGCTGCTGCTCTCCGTCAACGCCTCCCCCTACGAGCGCGACAAGGACGACACCCGGCTGGAGCTGGTCCGCAAGCGGGCCCAGGAGGCCGGCTGCACCACCGCCTACCTCGCGATGATCGGCGGGCAGGACGAGCTGGTCTTCGACGGCGACTCGATCGTCGTCGACCGCGACGGCGAGGTCGTGGCGCGGGCGCCGCAGTTCTCGGAAGGGTGCATGGTCCTGGACCTCGACCTGCCCGCCGCCTCGGCCGACGCGCCGACGGGGGTCGTGGACGACGGTCTGCGCATCGACCGGGTGGTGCTGTCCGAGGAGCCGCTCCCGGCCTACGAGCCCGAGCTGAGCGGCGGCTACGCGGAGCGCCTGGACGACGCCGAGGAGGTCTACTCGGCGCTGGTCGTGGGCCTGCGCGCGTACGTGGCGAAGAACGGCTTCCGGTCGGTGCTGATCGGGCTGTCGGGCGGTATCGACTCGGCGCTCGTCGCGGCGATCGCGTGCGACGCGCTGGGCGCGGAGAACGTGTACGGCGTCTCGATGCCGTCGAAGTACTCCTCCGAGCACTCCAAGGGCGACGCGGCGGAACTGGCGCGCCGGACGGGCCTGAACCTCCGCACGGTGCCGATCGAGCCGATGTTCGACGCGTACATGAGCTCGCTGGGTCTGACGGGTCTGGCGGAGGAGAACCTCCAGTCCCGGCTGCGCGGAACCCTGCTGATGGCCCTCTCCAACCAGGAGGGCCACATCGTCCTCGCCCCGGGCAACAAGTCGGAGCTGGCGGTCGGTTACTCGACGCTGTACGGCGACTCGGTGGGCGCGTACGGACCCATCAAGGACGTCTACAAGACGTGGATCTTCCGGCTCGCGGAGTGGCGCAACCGCGCGGCGGCGGAGCGCGGCCAGACCCCGCCGATCCCCGAGAACTCGATCACCAAGCCGCCGAGCGCGGAACTGCGCCCCGGCCAGGTGGACACCGACTCGCTCCCGGATTATCCGGTCCTGGACGCGATCCTCGAGCTGTACGTGGACCGGGACCAGGGCGCGGACGCGATCGTCGCGGCGGGCTACGACCGTGAGCTCGTCGTCAAGACGCTGCGCATGGTGGACACCGCCGAGTACAAGCGCCGTCAGTACCCGCCGGGCACGAAGATCTCGGCGAAGGGCTTCGGCAAGGACCGCCGCCTGCCCATCACGAACGCCTGGCGCGAGTCGGTCTGACAGCCCCTGGCCCCCATGGCGCCGTCGGGCCCGGTCGCGTGGTGCGACCGGGCCCCGGTGTCCGCGGTGTGCCTACTGCCGGCCTCGTCGCGCGAACGGTGCGAAGGCGTGGCTGAAGGCCCAGGTGTCCTGGGTGATGCCCGAGCACGAGTCGGAGCCGCCGGTGCCGGGGCAGCCGCCGTTGTCGCGCTGGAGCGCCCAGAAGGAGAGCGTGTTGATCTTCTTGGTCTCGGCCCACTTCTCCACCGTGACCGCGTCCTTCGTGGTGAAGGTCTCCTCGGGGCCGTAGTCGTCGATGCCGGGCATCTCGATGACGCCGATCATGCTCCACAGCTTCGCGGAACTCGTCTTCGGGTGGAGCGCGGCCAGTTGGTCGTGCAGCCCCTGCGCGGCCGTCCCGGTGTCAGCCGCCATGTCGTGGCCTGCGCCGTCGTAGTAGTCGAAGGTCATGAGGTTGACGACGTCCACGCGCGCGCCGTTGGCGACGGCGTTCTTCAGCAGGGCCAGGCCATTGGCCTCGAGGCCGGTGGTGGAGGTCGGCAGGGTGTAGGAGAACTGCACCTCGCGGCCGGTGCGTCCGGCCCAGCGCTGGACCTGGGCCATGGCCTTGTTGCGGCGGTCGATCCCGGCCGCGTTGTCGATGGAGTCGCCCTCGACGTCGAGGTCGATCCGGGTGACGCCGTAGGTCGTGACGAGGCTCTCGTACACCTTGGCGATGGCGTCGACGCTGGTGCAGCTGTCCGCCAGTTCGGTCCCGGTGGTGTCCGCGGACCAGCCGCCGAAGGACGGGACGACGTTGCCGCCGCGTGCCTGCATCGCGGCGATGTCGCGGCCGAAGGCCGCCTTGGAGACCGGCTGGTCGGCCGCGCCGTTCCAGTACGCGGTGCACGAGCCCGCGGCGGCGGTCTGGAGGAAGGCCAGGGTGAGGTACTTGTTGCCGGAGGCGGCGGCCAGGGCGGCCGGGCTCTCACCGGTCCACGCCTCGAAGTAGGGGGCCACCACATGGTTCGGCATCGGCTTGCCGGGGGCGGCCGGGATCGGGTGCGGCGCGGCGAGCGCGCTTCCTCCCCCGAGCGCGAGGAGCCCGGTGGACAGAGCGCCGACGCTCAGACAGGACAGCAGTGCGCGAAGGTGACCAGGTCGTCTCACTGACGCTCCCATGGGGAAAAGGGCATGCGGGGACAGCGGAAGGGCTGCACCGCGGGGTGAGCAGTGACCATGTTTGGACTAGACCAGTTAACTGTCAAGGTTCTTTACAGTTACCTGACCGCGGCCCGGTCAGCCCTTTCGGCAAGGGAGCCGGACCGGCCCGCCCGGCGAGGCCGACCGCGTCGGACGTCGGCGTCTGATCGCCGGGCGCCGACGCGGGACCCGGACGCCGGACACCGGCGCGGGACGTCAGCGCCGGAGGTCGGCGCGGGACGTCAGCGCCGGAGGTCGGCGCGGGACGCCAGCGCCGGAGGTCGGCGCGGGACGCCAGCGCCGGAGGTCGGCGCGGGACGCCAGCGCCGGAGGTCGGCGCGGGACGCCAGCGCCGGAGGTCGGCGCGGGACGCCAGCGCCGGAGGTCGGCGCGGGACGCCAGCGCCGGAGGTCGGCGCGGGACGCCAGCGCCGGAGGTCGGCGCGGGACGCCAGCGCCGGAGGTCGGCGCGGGAGGCCGGCGGCCCGTCAGCGTCGGACGCCGGCGCGGGAAGCGGTCTCGCCCGCGTGGACGGCACGCAGGGCGCGCTCGACGGTTTCCTGGTTCTCGCCGACCGGCGCCACGTAGTCGAGCACGCCGCGCGCCGCGTCCTCCCCGAGCGTCCGGGTGATCACCCACGTGGCGAGGTACTGCGAGGCGAGACAGCCGCCCGCCGTGGCGATGTCGCCCTCGGCGTGGAACGGCGCGTCCAGCACGGTGAAACCGGCGGCCTCGACGAAGGGGCGGGTCTTCAGGTCCGTGCAGACGGGCATGCCGTCCAGCAGGCCGAGCCGGGCGAGTACCAGCGCACCGGAGCACTGGGCGCCGATCAGCTGGCGCGCGGGGTCGAGCGGCAGCCTGGAGATCAGCCGGTCGTCGGCGACCACGTCCCGCGTCCTGACCCCGCTGCCGATCAGCACGACGTCGGCTTCGGCCGCGAACTCCATCGGTCGCTGCCCGGTGACCTCCACGCCGTTCATCGACGTGACCACCGGTGTCGGCGTCGTGACGAACGCCTCCAGGCCGTCCTTGCGGCACCGGTTGATCAGCGCTGACGCGACGAAGCTGTCGAGTTCGTTGAACCCGTCGAAGGTGACCACGGCTACCTGCATCGCAACTCCTCGGACACGGCGGCGAATCGCCAGTCTTCAGGCAGGGCCGTTCCGGGTCGAGAGCCAATCGTCGGCCAGTGGCACGCCCGCCGTCCTCCGCTCAGAAGGACGACGCCCCCGCCGTGGGAGCGCAGCTCCCGGCGGAGGGGTCGCGTCGGCGTCCGCCGACAGGACCACGTCAGTGACGGGCGCCCGCCTCGGCGGCGGCCCGCGGCACATGGGTCGCGACGATACGGTCGCGGGAGGCCGGCTGCGGGGCCCGGCGGCGGTCGAGGGCGTAGGCGATGCCCGCGACGATCAGACCCAGGGCCGCCAGGACCGCACCCGCCAGCGCGGGCGAGGTGGCGCCGAACCCGGCCGCGAGGGCCAGGCCGCCGATCCAGGCGCCGCCGGCATTGGCCATGTTGAAGGCCGCCTGGTTGGCGGAGGAGGCGAGGGAGGGGCCCCCGGCCGCCTTCTCCATCACCATCAGGTTCAGCGGCGAACCCGTCACGAACGCCGCCACTCCCAGCAGGACCACGGCCAGCGCTCCGCCCCACGCCGTCGTCATCAGCAGCGGGAACAGGGCCAGGACCACGGCCAGTGACGTCAGACCGGCGAACAGGGTCGGGCGCATCGCGTGGTCGGCGAGGCGGCCGCCGACCAGGTTGCCGATGGTCGCGCCGACGCCGAACAGGGCGAGCAGCAGCGTCACGCTGGAGTCGGCGTAGCCGGCGGAGTCCGTGAGCATGGGGGTGATGTAGCTGTACGCGGAGAACAGGGCGCCGAAGCCGGCCACCGTGGTGCCGAGCGCCAGCCAGACCGGCAGCGAGCGCAGGGCGGCCAGTTCACGCCGCAGTCCGACGGCGGGCGCCTGATCGTGGTCGCGCGGGATCAGCAGGGCCAGGGAGGCTATCGCCGCGAGGCCGATGACGCTGACGCCGAGGAAGGTCGCCCGCCAGCCGAGGTGCTGGCCCACGAGGGTGGCGACGGGGACGCCCGCGATGTTGGCGACGGTCAGCCCGAGGAACATCAGCGACACCGAGCGGGCCTTGCGCTCCGGGGCGACCATGTTGGTGGCCACCACCGCGCCCACACCGAAGAAGGCGCCGTGCGGGAGACCGCTGACGAAGCGGGCGGCCAGCAGGGAGTCGTAGCCGGGCGCGAAGGCCGACAGGGCGTTGCCCGCGACGAACAGGCCCATCAGGGAGATCAGGACGGTCCGGCGGGACATCCGTGCCGTCACCGCGGCCAGCAGGGGCGCGCCGATGACGACGCCGAGCGCGTACGCCGAGACCAGGTGTCCGGCTGTCGGGATCGAGACATGCAGGTCGTCCGCGACGTCGGGCAGCAGGCCCATCATCACGAACTCCGTGGTGCCGATTCCGAAGGCACCCACGGCCAGGGCGAGCAGGGCCAGGGGCATGGAGAACTTGCCTTTCAGGGAGAGTGGGTTCCGTTCATCATACGGTTCGTATGTTCAAGTACGGAACAAAGTCTCCTCGGCCCGCTATTCCAGCGGGTGACCCCCTGGTTAAGGTGTGGTGACCTTCACACGCGCCGCCACCGGCAGATGGTCGCTGCCCGTCTGCGGCAGCGTCCACGAGGTGACCGGCTCCACATCCCTCACCATGATCTGGTCGATCCGGGCCATCGGGAACGACGCGGGCCAGCTGAAGCCGAAGCCGCTGCCCGCCGCGCCCTGCGTGGAGCGCATCTGGGAGGTGACGGCGTTGAGCGAGCGGTCGTTCATGGTGCCGTTGAGATCCCCGAGCAGGACCACCCGTGTCAGCTTCTCGTCGGCGATCGCCTCACCGAGGGCGTCCGCGCTCTTGTCGCGCTGCCGGGCGGTGAAACCGGCCTGGAGCTTCACCCGCACCGAGGGGAGATGGGCGACGTAGACGGCGACCTCGCCCTCGGGCGTCGCGACCGCCGCCCGCATCGCGCGGGTCCATCCCAGCTTGATGTCCACGGGCTTCACACCGCTGAGCGGGTACCTGCTCCACAGGCCGACCGTGCCCTGCACCGAGTGGTACTTGTACGTCGCCGCCAGCGCCTTCTCGTACACCGGCACCGCCGCGGCCGTCAGCTCCTCCAGCGCCAGCACGTCGGCCTCGGACGCGGCCACGTCACGGGCGGTGCCGGCGGGGTCCGGGTTGTCGGCGTTGACGTTGTGGGTGACGACGGTCAGGTCGCCGCCGCTGCCCGTCTTGTCACTGAGCAGCCCGCCGAAGAGGTTCGTCCAGACCACGGCCGGGAGGACGACGGCGATCAGCGCGGTCGCCGACCTGCGCACCAGCGCCAGCACCAGCAGCACCGGCACGAACACGCCGATCCAGGGCAGGAAGGTCTCGGTGAGACTGCCGAGGTTGCCGTAGCGGTTGGGGATGCGCGAGTGCACCAGCATCACCAGGGAGAACGCCAGGGCGAAGCCGGTGAGCACCAGGCCGCGCCGCCAGATGCGCGGATCGCCGCGCCAGCCCGCGAGGACGCGGCCGAACAGAGTGCCGATCAGGCGTCGAAGCCGGACTCCCCGAGGCTCGTGACCCGAGCCTCCGTTGCCGTCCGTCTCCGTCATGTACGCCTGCTGCGCCATACCGTCGCCTCACTGCCTGCCTTGCACACCGTCCGTCCCCCGGGTACCAACCTAGGGGATGATCGGCTTTGATCTCGCCGTCCCGTGACGGCCGTACGGGCACGAGGACGACCGGGGCGGTCTCAGGGGTTCCGGACCTGGGGCGGGTGACCCGGTCTGTGACGAAACGCGCACATTCGGGCTACCCGGTGGGGGAACTGACGGGCCGTAGCCCGGCCAGCAGCGTGTCGACGATGCGCTCCGGGAGTTCCTCCGGGAGGTCGGTGTCGGGGCGCAGTACCGCGCGGACGAGCATGGGGCCGACGAAGATGTCGTTCACCAGTTCCACGTCCAGGTCGGCCCGCAGTTCGCCGTTCTGCTGCCCCCGGCGCAGGACCTCGACGCCCATCCGGCGCCGGGGTTCTATCGCCGTGTTGTGGTACGCCGCCCAGATCTTCGGGCTGCTCTTCATCTGGGCGTGCACGTTGTGCAGGATCGCCGAGGACCGGTTGGCGAGGCCCCTTCGCCGCAGTGCCTCCAGGAGCACGATCAGGTCGTCGCGCATGGAGGTGCCCGGGAGTTCGGGATCCTGGGGTTCGGCGGCGCGCAGCACGTCGACGAAGAGTGCTTCCTTGCCGCTCCAGCGACGGTAGATGGCGGCCTTGCCGACGCCGGCGGTACGGGCGATGCGCTCGATGGAGATCTCGGCGAGCGGGACGCCCTCCTCCAGCAGCTTCATGGTGCCCTCGATGATGGCCCGTTCCACGGCCTCGCTGCGCGGCCGTCCCCGGAGGGGCTGCTCCACGGCGGTCCCGGTACCGGCGGCCCCCCTGCCCGCAGGCACCCGGCCGGCGGTTCCGCGGTCGGCGGCCCGCCCTTCGGTGGTCCCCCTGTCGGCGAGGCTCACGTTGCTCGGTCCTTTCGTCGCGCTGGGGACATTGTCGTCCGACGGCGTCCGCCGGCGGCCCGGGCGGGCGGGGGGGGGCAGTGCCGCCCCCCGCCCGCCCGGGGCCGTCACGGCTTCGCCCGCGCCAACTCCTCCTCCGCCGCGTCCTCCTGCACGGGCTTCGGCCGGCCCGGCAGGAAGACGGCCACCACGACGGCGCCCGCGACCGCCACGACGGCCCCGCACAGGGCGGTGACGTGCATGGCGTGCAGGAAGGCGTCGTTGGCGGGTGCGACCAGCACCTTGCCCCGCTCACCGAGTTTCGCGGCGACCCCGAGCGTCGCCTCGATGGACTCGCCCGCCGTGTCGCGCAGGCCCACCGGCAGCGTGCCGAGGTGACCCTCGATGCCGTCGCGGTAGGACGTGGACAGCACGGAGCCGAGGACGGCGATGCCGAGCGCGCCACCGAGCTGACGGAAGGTGTTGCTCAGCGCCGATGCGGAACCGGCCTTCTCCCGGGGCAGGGCCTGCATGATGACGACGCTCGTCGGGGTCATGATGTGGGCCATCCCGGCGCCCATGAAGAAGAACACGACCTCGAGCAGCCAGATCGGGGTGTCCGCGTCGAGCGTGGCGAACGCGGCGAGCGTCGCCGCGAGGACGGCCATCGCCGCCGTGGTCGTGGCCCTGATCCCTATGCGGTCGACGACCAGCCGGGCCCGGGGCGCGAAGATCAGCTGCGCGGCGGCCAGCGGCAGCATCAGCAGACCGGTCTGGAGCGGCGAGTACCCGCGCACGCTCTGGGTGTAGAAGACCGAGAAGAAGGTGACGCCCATCAGCGCGAAGAAGACCAGCGCGATGACGGCGATCGCGGCCGAGAACACCTTGTTCTTGAAGTAGTTCATGTCGACGGACGGATGGTCGCTGCGCTTCTCGAACAGCACGAACGCGACGAGGACGACCAGGCCGCCCGCGATGGGCGCCAGCACGGTCGGGGCCGTGAAGTCGGCCAGTTCGCCGCCCTTGATGATGCCGTAGACCAGCAGGACCAGTCCGATGACCGACAGGACGACGCCCACGAGGTCGATGCGGCCGGGGTTCGGGTCGCGGGACTCGGGCACCAGCCACAGCATCAGTCCGAACGCGAGCAGCACGATCGGCACGTTGATGAGGAAGACGGAGCCCCACCAGAAGTGGTCGAGGAGCAGACCGCCGGTGATGGGGCCGATGGCGATGGCGAGTCCGACGCCGCCCGCCCAGATGCCGATCGCCTTGGGCTGCTCCTCGCGCTCGAAGACGTTCATCAGGACGGCGAGGGTCGCGGGCATCACGAAGGCGGCGCCGAGGGCCATCAGCGCACGGAAGGCGATGAGCTGGGCGGGCGAGCCGGATTCCGCGGCGAGCGCGGAGCCGATGCCGAAGACGGCGAGACCGCCGAGCAGGACCTTCTTGCGGCCGATCCGGTCACCGAGGAGACCGGCGGAGAACAGCAGTCCCGCGAAGACGAGCGTGTAGGAGTTGATCGCCCACTCCAGCTCGCTCTGGGTGGCGCCGAGGCCGGTCGGGGCGGGCGTCGAGATCGTCTTGATCGCGACGTTCAGGATCGAGTTGTCGAGCACCACGATCAGCAGGCTCAGCATCAGCACACCGAGGATCGCCCATCGACGCCGGTGCACCGCTTCCGGTATGCGCGGAGCCGCGGGGACGGCAGGAGTAGTCATGGCGACGAGCCTAGGACATTTTCGATACGAGACCGTCTCGTATCGATTCCGGCGCCGCTTTTCTTACTGAGCCTTTACCCGCAGGCGCGAGGAGGCCGCGCGGACTTCACCCGCGCGGCCGACCGGGTCCACCGGGTCTTCCGGGTCTGAAACTGCCGGATCCGCAGGGCGGGCCGGGGTGGCCGGGCGGACTGAGGCTTTGCCCACAGGGGGCGCTCTGGCTCTCCCCGGCACGAAGTGCCACCATGGGTGGTGGTCCGGGGACGCCGTGAGGGCGCCTCGAGATGACGTAAGGAGCCGGTGCAATGACGCAGCTTTCGGCTGCCCACTCCAAGACCTCCGACGGCAGCAAGGCGCTGTACGGAGGCAAGGGCACACGCCGTATCACCGTCCGCGACCTCGCCCTCGCCAAGGAGCGCGGCGAGAAGTGGCCCATGCTCACCGCCTACGACGCGATGACCGCGTCCGTCTTCGACGAGGCCGGGATCCCGGTCATGCTCGTGGGCGACTCGGCGGGCAACTGCCACCTCGGGTACGAGACGACCGTACCCGTCACCCTCGACGAGATGACCATGCTGTCGGCGGCGGTCGTTCGGGGCACCAGCCGTGCGCTGATCGTCGGCGACCTGCCCTTCGGCTCCTACCAGGAAGGGCCGGTGCAGGCACTGCGCTCGGCGACCCGTCTGGTGAAGGAGGCCGGCGTCGGCGCCGTGAAGCTGGAGGGCGGCGAGCGCTCGCACCGGCAGATCGAGCTCCTGGTGGAGTCCGGCATCCCGGTGATGGCCCACATCGGTCTCACCCCGCAGTCCGTGAACGCGATGGGATACCGCGTGCAGGGGCGCGGCGAGGAGGCCGCCCAGCAGCTGCTGCGGGACGCGAAGTCCGTGCAGGACGCGGGCGCGTTCGCCGTGGTGCTCGAGCTGGTCCCGGCGGAGCTGGCGGCCGAGGTCACCCGGGTGCTCCACATCCCGACCGTCGGCATCGGCGCCGGACCCGAGACGGACGCCCAGGTACTGGTGTGGACCGACATGCTCGGGCTGACCGGGGGCCGGGTGCCGAAGTTCGTCAAGCAGTACGCGAACCTGCGTGAGGTCATGGGCAACGCGGCGAAGGCGTTCGCCGAGGACGTCGTGGGCGGCACGTTCCCGCTGGACGAGCACTCCGTCCACTAGACACACAGAGCCGACACCGCACCGGAGCAGCCCGCCGATCTTCCCCCGTCGGCGGGCTGCCGCGCGTCCGGGTCGCGGGCCGCCGTGCAGTGGGCCCGAGACCCGCCGCCGACCCACCGGCGGCGAGCTGTAGGCACCTTGTAGGCGGGCTGTAGGCGGGCTGTGGGCGGAGACGGTTGCTGTCGGCGGGCTGTCGGTGGTTTGTCGGTGGGGGTTGCGACTGTTCCGGCATGACGCGAATCGACAAGAACCCCAGCGGCGCGGGAAGCGCCGTGACCGTTCGGGGGTTGGTCAAGCACTACGGCGAGACCAAGGCACTGGACGGAGTCGACCTGGACGTACGGGAGGGCACCGTCATGGGGGTGCTCGGGCCGAACGGCGCCGGGAAGACCACCCTCGTACGGATCCTGTCCACCCTGCTCGCCCCCGACAGCGGACGGGCCACCGTCGTCGGCTACGACGTCCTGCGCCAGCCCCGGCAGCTGCGCCGGGTGATCGGGCTCACCGGGCAGTACGCCTCGGTGGACGAGAAGCTCCCCGGGTGGGAGAACCTCTACCTCATCGGGCGGCTGCTCGACCTCCCCCGCAAGGACGCCCGGGCCCGGGCCGACGAGCTGCTGGAGCGGTTCTCGCTGACGGACGCCGCCAAGCGCCCCGCGAGCACCTACTCCGGTGGCATGCGCCGGCGGCTCGACCTCGCCGCGTCGATGATCGGCCGTCCGCAGGTGCTGTTCCTCGACGAGCCGACCACCGGCCTCGACCCGCGCACCCGCAACGAGGTGTGGGCCGAGGTCAAGGCGATGGTCGGGGACGGCGTCACCGTGCTGCTCACCACGCAGTACATGGAGGAGGCCGAGCAGCTCGCCTCCGAGCTGACGGTCGTGGACCGTGGCAAGGTCATCGCGAACGGCGCCATCGAGGAGCTGAAGGCGAGGGTCGGCGGCCGTGCGCTGCGGGTCCGCCCGGCCGATCCGGCGCACCTGCGCTCGCTCGCCGGATGGATCGACGAGCTGGGCATCACCGGACTCGCCACCACCAGCGTGGACGCCGAGCGCGGCTCCGTCCTCGTGCCGGTCCTCAGCGACGAGCAGCTGACCGCCGTGGTCGGCGCGGTCACCGCGCGTGGCATCACGCTGGCCTCCATCACCACCGAACTGCCCAGCCTGGACGAGGTGTTCCTGTCCCTCACCGGCCACCGCGCGAGTGCCCCGCAGGACGCCCGCCCCACCGAGACCCGCGAGGAGGTCGCCGTATGAGCGCGGCCACGATCGAGATCAGCACGGCCGCCGACGCGCGTATCCCGGTGCGCGCCCATCTCCGGCACACCGGCGCGCTGATCCGCCGCAACCTGCTGTGGATCCGGCAGGACCCGGAGTCGATGTTCGACGCGGTCCTCTTCCCGGTGATCTTCACCCTGCTGTTCGTGTACGTCTTCGGCGGCTCGATCGGGCAGTCGCTGGGCGGCGGGCAGGAGGCGTACGTGCAGTACGTCATCCCCGGGCTGCTGGCCATGATGGGGATGAACATGGCGCAGGGCGTGGGCACCGGCTTCAACACGGACTTCAACTCCGGGGTCATGGACCGCTTCCGGTCGCTGCCCATCGGACGCGGCTCGGTGCTCTTCGCCAAGATCGTCGTCGAGCTGATGCGCATGCTGGTCGCCTGCGTGATCCTCGTGGTGGTGGCCGTGCTGGTGGGCTTCGACATCACCCACTGGCCCGGCCTCTTCGCCGCCGTCGGGCTGGCCACGGTGTTCGGCTCGGCGCTGATGTGGGTGTTCCTCACCCTCGGCGTGATGATGAAGAGCGCGCAGTCCGTGCAGGCGATGGGCTTCCTGGTGCTGATGCCGCTCCAGTTCGGCTCGTCGATCTTCGCACCGACCCGGTCGATGCCCGGCTGGCTCCAGAACTTCACCGAGTACAACCCGTTGTCCTCGCTCGCGGACGCGGCACGCGGACTGATGGTGGGCGGCCCGGTCGCCCACGGCCTGTGGGTGACGCTGGCCTGGTCGATAGGGCTCACCGCGGTGATGGCGCCGGTCGCGATCCACAAGTTCCGCACGAAGACCTGAGCCGGCGCGCCGGACGAGGCGCGGCTCGACGGACAGTGACCGGGCGCGTCATACCAGGGCGGTGGCCTCTTCGTAGGAGAGGCCACCGCCCTCGGCGTACGCGCGCTCGAACTCCTTGTCGCCGAGCGCGGCGCGCGTCCAGACCGTGGCCAGGTCGCGGGCCTCGCGTTCCACCCGCTGGGGCACATGGCACTGCGGCAGCAGGGTCTCGGCGGCGCCCAGGCAGCGGGCGGCGTCGGCTGCGCGGACACTGCCGTCCACACGGGACAGGGACGTCGCCGCGATGAAGAGATAGAAGGAGCGCATCTGCGGGGCCATGGCCATGGCCAGTGGGTCCGTGGCCCGTTCCAGGGCGGACCGGATGCCCGTCAGGGACTGCGTGTACCGGCCGTCGACCGCGTCCAGCCATGCTTCCGCCCCGAGGATGAAGCAGTCGAAGACCGCGAAGTGACCGAACGTGAACTCCTCGCGCAGCAGACGCAGTTGCTCGCGGGACTCGGCGTGACGTCCGGTGGCGCCCAGCCAGCCGGCGAGGAAGAGCCGGGCGATGTGCATGGCCTCGTTGACCGCGCGTTCCTCGCCGCTGATCACCTCGCGCAGCACGCGCTCGCCCCGCTCCTCCTCGCCTCCCTCCAGCAGCGCGCTGCCCAGCCGGGCGGCGAGGACCGCCGACTGGGAGCGGGCGCCGAGCCGTTCGGCCTGCTCGATGGCGCCCTCGTAGTCGGCGGCGGCCTCGCGGTAGGCGCCCAGGCGTTCATGGGCCTCGGCGCGGGCGGAGAGGGCCTCGGCCGTGCCCCACGCGTCGCCCAGGCGCCGGAAGATCTCCAGGGCCTCCGCCGCGTCGCGGAACGCGCTCCCGGCCCAGTCGGCCCGGTTGGCGAGGATGTTGGCGCGCATCTGAAGGCAGGAGGCGAGCTCCCACTCGTAGCCCGGGGTCCTGCGGCAGGTGTCGACGCTGGCGTCGATGATGGCGCGGATACGGTCGGGGGCACCCGTCATCATCACGGCGAAGAACCAGAGCAGGCCGGGCGCGCGGCAGGTCTGCGGCTGGCCGGGCTCGTAGGTTTCGGCGATCCGGCGGAGCTTGTTCTGCGATGTCGCGGTCTGCCAGGCCTCCATCTCGGTGTCCATGCAGGCCAGATGGGCCAGGTGGACGCCGCGCCGGGCCTCCGCGAGGATCTCGCCCGCCATCGGTGGCGGGGCGTCGATGCACGATTTCCACACCGGGGCGGCCGGGCGCAGGGGTTCGGCGAACGGGTCGGGGCCCAGCGCCATCACCTCGAGGCACCAGCCGCGAGCCTCGATCCGCAGGTCGCGCATCTGCCAGTACCAGACGAGGGACAGGGCCAGGCAGAGCGCCTCCTGCTCGTCACGTGCCGCGACGGCGCGGCCCAGCGCGGTGCGCAGGTTCTCGTACTCCAGCTGGAAGCGGTCGATGGCGTCCCGCTGGCCGGGGCCGCGCAGCAACGGCTCGGTGGTGCGGGCGAGTTCGCGGTAGTACGTCAGATGCGCACGCTCGGCCGCCGCCCGCCTCCCGGACTCGTCCAGCCGCTCGCCCGCGTACTCGGCGACGGTCTCCAGCAGCCGGTAGCGCATGTCGCCACGGTGGTCCGGGGCGGCGACGACGAGCGACTTGTCGACGAGCGAGGCGAGCAGGTCGAGCGGCGCGAGGGGGTCGCGGCCCGCTCGGGAGTCGGGGGCGGCCGGGCCGCACACCGCTTCGACGGCGTCGAGGTCGCAGCCGCGGGCGAAGACCGACAGCCGGGCCAGGACGTCGCGTTCGTCCTCGTCGAGCAGGTCCCAGGACCAGTCCACGACGGCCCGCAGGGTCTGCTGGCGGGGCAGGACCGTGCGGCTGCCCGAGGTCAGGAGCCGGAACCGGTCGTCGAGCCGGTCGGCGATCTGGCGAGGGGTCAGCATCCGTAGCCGGGCGGCGGCCAGCTCGATGGCGAGGGGCAGGCCGTCGAGACGACGGCAGATCTCCGCGCAGGCCGCCGCCGTCTCGCCGTCGGCGTCGGTCCGGAAGCCGGGGCGGGCTGCCGCGCCCCGGTCGGCGAGCAGCCGCAGCGCGACGGGCTCCGGCAGCGGATCCAGCGGGCGCAGCACCTCCCCGGGCACGCCGAGCGGCTCACGGCTGGTGGCGAGCACGGTCACCTCCGGGCACCGCGCGAGCAGCTCCTCGACGAGTCGGGCGGCTGCCCCGACCACGTGCTCGCAGTTGTCGAGGACGATCAGCATGCGGCGTCGGGCGCAGTGCTCGATCAAACGCTCCAGGGGGTCGTCGTGACGCTCGGCCGCGACCCGTATCTCCTCGGCGCCGGCACCGTACAGCACGGTCTCCCGGGCTCCCACGGCGGTGAGGACGGCCTGCGGCACGGCGTCCGGGTCGGCGACGGGCGCCAGCTCGGCCAGCCAGACGCCGTCGCGCGCGGTGTCCGGGACACCGTCGCCGGCCGTCTCCCTGACGCGGTCCGGCGCGGCGCTCCCCGCACGGTCGCGTGTCCCGTGCCGGCCGCCGTCGGGCACGGCGCCGCCGAAACCGTCGCGCGCCGTGTCCCGACCGCCGTCGCCGGACGCGTCCCCGACACCGCCGCGTGTCCCGTGCCGGCCGCCGCCGTCCACGGCACCCCCGGCACCGTCGCGCGCCGCGTACCGGCGGCCGTCGCCGGACGCGTACCGACCGCCGTCGCGTGACGCGTCCCGGACCGCCTCGGCCGCCTCCTGGGAGAGGCGGGTCTTGCCCGCCCCGCCGGGCCCGAGCAGGGTGACGAGCCGGGCGGTCTCGAGGTCCGCCCGGATGGCCGCGATGTCGTTCTCCCGGCCGACGAAGGAGGTCAGGCGGGCCCGGAGGTTGCCGAGGGGCGGGGGCGGCGGAGCGGGAGCAGCCGGTGCGGGCGCCCCGCTCGGGGCCTCGGGCGGGACGGGACGGGGCGGCATCCCGGCGTCACCCCGGTCGGCGTGGCCGAGCAGCTCCGCGTGCAGGGTCCGCAGTTCGGGCCCGGGGTCGGTGCCCAGGCGGTCCGCCAGCATCCGGCGCACCCCGTCGTAGGCGGCCAGCGCCTGAGCGGTGCGGCCCGCTTCCCGCAGGGCGCGCAGCCGCAGGGCCTGGAGGGGCTCGTCCAGCGGGTGGGCGTCGCACAGCGCGGTGAGTTCGGGCAGCGACCGCTCGGCCTGGCCCAGGGCGATCGCCGCGGTGTGCCGGGCGCGCACCGCGTCGAGGCGGCGTGCCTCCCAGCGGGCCGCCTCGGCGGCCCCGTCGGGCAGGTCGGCGAGGGCCGGGCCCTGCCACAGGGCGAGGGCGTCGTCGAGGACGACGGCCGCCTTGGCGGAGTCGCCGTCGGCGAGCGCGCGGATGCCGTCGGCGGTCAGCCGCTCGAAGCGGTGCAGGTCGACGTCGTCCGGGGCCGCGGCCAGCCGGTAGCCGCCCTCGGCGGAGTCGATCGCGTCGGCCCCGAGGGCCCGGCGCAGCCGTCCGACCAGTGCCTGGAGCGCGCCCTGAGCGTCGGCGGGCGGTTCCCCCGCCCACACCTCCTCCACCAGCAGCCCCGCGGGAACGCTCCGGCCGGCCCGCAGCGCCAGCACGGCCAGCAGGGCACGCAGCCGTGCTCCGCCGACGGCGACGGGGTTGCCGTCCGGACGGAGTGCCTGGGTGGTGCCGAGGATGCGGTAGCGCACGGGGTCCATTCTCTCCGGTGGGATCGTGAGCGGTCACGGGGTTCTTCCGGGGTGGCGCGAGCCCGTTGTCCTCCCGCTCCGCGGACTGCCGTCCGTCCTGGGCCGCCCCCGTCGGCCGGCGGGCTGTCCCGGCCGTCCCCGGGCCGGCCATGGGCCGTCCCTGGCCTGTCCCCCGTCCGTTCCCCGACCGCCGCTCGGCCGTCCCCCGGCCCCTCCCGTGGTCGTCGCTCGGCCGGGTTTCCGGGGGAACCCCACCTTCCAGGAACCGAGGGCAGGCCGCGAGACGTTTTCCCGGTACGCCCGGGCCGGGTACGGTCGGGCCTCCACACGCGCGTACGAACTCAGGGGGGCCCATGACCACCGCCACCACCCGCAGTGCCGAGCGGAGGATCAGTCCGGTCTTCCTCGGCATCCTGGCCGTGACCGCGGTCACCGGCTGGGCGACCTGGACGGGCTTCGCCGAGCAGCCGGGCGTGGCGGTGTTCCTGTTCGTGACGGCCGCCTGGATCGTGTCCCTGTGCCTGCACGAGTACGCACACGCCCGTACCGCGCTGCACTCGGGGGACATCACCGTCGGAGCCAAGGGCTACCTGAGCCTCAATCCTCTCGCGTACACCCACGCCCTGCTCAGCGTCGTGCTGCCGGTGCTGTTCGTGATCATGGGCGGGATCGGTCTGCCGGGCGGCGCCGTCTTCATCGAGCGAGGGCGGATCAGGGGCCGGTGGCGGCACAGTCTGATCTCGGCGGCCGGTCCGCTGACGAACGTGCTGTTCGCGGTGGTGTGCACCGCGCCGTTCTGGCTGGACGCGCTGGACGGAGTGCCGGCCGACTTCCGGTTCGCGCTCGCCTTCCTCGCCCTGCTCCAGGTCACGGCGGCGATCCTGAACTTCCTTCCGGTGCCCGGTCTGGACGGCTACGGGGTCATCGAGCCCTGGCTGTCGTACGGGGTCAAGCGGCAGGTGGAGCCGTTCGCGCCGTTCGGCCTGCTGTTCGTGTTCGCGCTGCTGTGGGTGCCGGCGGTCAACGGCGTGTTCTTCGACATGATCGACGCCGTGCTGCGCGGCCTCGGGATCGGCGACTTCGAGACGTACTGCGGTCAGTCGCTGTACCGCTTCTGGGAGGGCACGAACGACTTCTGCGCGGTCAGCCGCTGACGTCGGCCCCGGCCGTCCTGCGCAGCTTGTCCCGCTTCACGTAGTACCAGGTCATGTTGGACGACAGGCCCGCGAGCAGCACCCATACGACGCCCAGGAAGCTGCCCCGGGCGAAGGAGACGACCGCCGCGGCCACGGCGAGGACGCAGACGACGAGGGTGTAGAGGGCGAGTCGCCGGCTCTGGCTGGGCGGGGGCACGGGGGACATGGGTCCGGTTCTCCTGTCGGGGGGACACTGCTGGGCCGGCTCCGTGGGCCGGCTACGACCAGTGTCCCCCATGCGCTCATACGTCCGTGACGCGCAGCCCCGCGTGGGCCTTGTAGCGGCGGTTGACGGAGATCAGGTTGGCGACCAGCGACTCCACCTGGTGGGCGTTGCGCAGCCGGCCGGCGAAGACGCCGCGCATGCCGGGGATCCGGCCGGCCAGCGCCTGCACGATCTCGACGTCGGCCCGCTCCTCGCCCAGCACCATCACGTCGGTGTCGATCTCCTCGATCTCCGGGTCCTGGAGGAGGACGGCCGAGAGGTGGTGGAAGGCGGCGGCGACGCGCGAGTCCGGCAGCAGGGCGGCGGCCTGCTCGGCGGCGCTGCCCTCCTCCGGCTTCAGCGCGTAGGCGCCCTTCTTGTCGAAGCCGAGCGGGTTGACGCAGTCGACGACCAGCTTGCCGGCCAGTTCCTCGCGCAGGGACTCCAGGGTCTTGCCGTGGCCGTCCCACGGCACGGCGACGATCACGATGTCGCTGCGGCGGGCGGTCTCGGCGTTGTCGGCGCCCTCGACACCGTGCCCGAGCTCGTCGGCGGCAGCCTGGGCGCGGTCGGCGGCACGCGAACCGATGATCACCTTCTGGCCGGCCTTGGCGAGCCGGTAGGCGAGCCCCTTGCCCTGCGGGCCGGTCCCGCCGAGCACGCCGACGACCAGTCCGGAGACGTCGGGGAGGTCCCACGGGTCCTTGGTGGGAGCCTTCGCCGGGGTGGCCGAGGGGGCGTTCTGTGCACTGTCGGTAGAGGTCATGGGCCGACTTTACGTCGGCGTGCGGAGCGGCCCTTCGTCATGTCGGGTGAACGAGGGGCGAACCCCGGGCGGGCGGTGGCCGGTTGCGGCACGATGCGGCCGCATGGACGCCGTACGGGTCGCGCTGCTGCGTGAGGTGCTCGCCGGGACCGAGTGGCTGGGGGCGACACGAAGGTTCGCCGGGGTGCTGCGCGGGTCGGTCGTGTCGCACGGCGGCGGGCTGCTGCTGGTGGGGACGGCTGTCTACGAGCCCTGGCATCTCGCGGCGCATCTGGTGGACGAGGCCGCGTGGTCGGGTACGCCGGAGCTGGCGCCCACCCTCGTACGGCATGACGCGCGTCCTTGCGACCCGGCGCATCTGGCGGTCGGCCTGGGCCGGATCGAGGCTGCCCGGCGGGGCGAGACGCTGCTGGTGGCGTCGCCGTCGGGGGACGCGCCGCTCCTTGAGCGGGTGTCGGCCGCCCGCCGGGCCGGCGTCCTGATCCTGAGCCTCGGTCCCGGCGAGGGGGAGCTGACGGCCCTGTCCCACGAGACGCTGGCCGTGCCGGACGGCTCCGAGCTGGACCTGGACACCGTGCAGCACCTGGTGAGCGCGGCCGCCGGGGAGACACTGCCGCCGCCGCGCGGGCGCCGCCGCCTCGGCGACCGCCTGGCCCACCTCGCGGAACGCCTCACCGCACCGCCCCCTCCTCCGTGGTGACCTCGCGGGTGCACCGGCACGGGCGGTGCCGGTGGTGCTGTCGGCCGCGCCGTGGGGCGGGGAGATCACCGTCGCCGGGCCGGCCGGGAACATCCGGCCGGTGCTGCTCCGCCCCGCCCTCGCGGGCGCCTTCGACAGGGTCGGCGGCATCTTCCGCGGGGTGATGCGGAACCGGACGGTCCCGGACGAGCTGCGCGGCCGGCTCGCCGGATCGGGCTGCTGCGCTGCTCAGTGGGGCCGACACCCGGAGCCCGAACCGGACCCGGAACCGGCCCGGGATCGGGACCGGCCCGGGGTCGGGACCGGCCCGGGGTCGGACTCGGAAACCGGTCCGGGGTCAGTCGTCGGTGGTTCCTGCCGCCGGGGCGTCGTGCCACTTGGGGTCGTTCTCCCATTGGAGGTTGCGCTCGCGGGCGATCTCCATCGCGTGCTCGGCCTCCGCCCGGGTGGTGTAGGGGCCGAACCGGTCCTTGGCCGGACACTCCGGCCCCTCTTCGACCTTCTTGTGCTCCAGGCAGTAGTACCACTCGCCGGCTTTGCCGGCGGTCCGCTTCTTGAACAGGGGCATGACGGCTCCTCTCGCCATCGTCATGTTCCCCCATGGCCGCTCGTTAGACTCACTGGCATGTCTGGCCAGTCGCTGCTCGTCCCGGGGGAGCTGTCCCCCCTCCGTCCGGTGCCCGGAAACATCCGCCGCCCCGAGTACGTCGGCAAGCCCGCGCCGACGCCGTACACCGGTCCGGAGGTGCAGACGCCCGAGACGATCGAGGCGATGCGCCGGGCCGGCCGCATCGCCGCTCAGGCGATGGCGGAGGCCGCGAAGCTGATCTCGCCGGGGGTCACCACCGACGAACTGGACAGGGTGGCGCACGAGTACATGTGCGACCACGGCGCCTACCCGTCGACCCTGGGCTACCGGGGGTTCCCGAAGTCGCTGTGCACGAGCGTCAACGAGGTCATCTGCCACGGCATCCCCGACTCGACCGTCCTGCGCGACGGCGACATCGTCAACCTCGACGTGACGGCGTACATCGGCGGGGTGCACGGCGACAACAACGCCACGTACCTGGTCGGGGACGTCGACGAGGAGTCGCGGCTGCTGGTCGAGCGGACCCGGGAGTCCCTCGACCGGGCGATCAAGGCGGTCAGGCCGGGCCGGCAGATCAACATCATCGGGCGGGTCATCGAGTCGTACGCGAAGCGGTTCGGGTACGGCGTGGTGCGGGACTTCACGGGGCACGGGATCAACTCGTCGTTCCACTCCGGGCTGATCGTCCCGCACTACGACAGCCCGCACGCGACGACCGTCATGCAGCCGGGGATGACGTTCACGATCGAGCCGATGCTGACGCTCGGCACACACGAGTACGACATGTGGGACGACGGCTGGACGGTGCTGACCAAGGACCGTAAGCGGACGGCCCAGTTCGAGCACACGCTGGTGGTGACCGACACGGGCGCGGAGGTCCTCACCCTGCCGTAGCCCCGGCGACCGCACGGTCGGCGCCCCGCCTTCAGCCCGCTCTCCCCTCTGAGGGCGGGCTTTCCGTTCGCCCGGGGGCGCGCCTTCGCGTTGAACACGGCCGTGTTCCGAGCGCTCGGCGCGGAGTTCCCGCTCTCGGCGTGAGCCGGCTTCGCGGGCGGACGGACCGGGCCCCCTCGCTCACCGCGAGGGGGCCCGGCGTCGGATCAGAACCGGTCGCAGTGCTTGCCGGCCCAGAAGATGTCGGCCGAGACCGTGTCGATCGCGCCGATGTACGGGCTACAGACGCCCTCGTCCCCACCGGAGTGGTGGTGCTGGCGGGGGCCCTCGTCGGCGGTGGCGGTCGTCGCCCCGGTGGCGGCGAGGGCGATACCCAGGACGGTTGCGGCCAGAACTGAACGGATACGCATGGCGTTCCTCTCACGGGACTCAGTGGTCACGCCCAGAGGTCCCCGCTCATCTCCTCGCGCACACGCCACACCACCCGTACGGACGCAAGCCTTCGCCTTTCTTTGGGATCTTGCCGAGGGCTCACGGGCCCTGGCACCCACTCCCCCCGGAAGGGGCGACCCCCAGCCGCCTCGTCGTCTGCTGCCGGCGCTTCGCGTCGACGCCCTCCTCCGCCTTGCAGCCGCACGCACCGGACCCCGCCCGGGGCCGCTGCGAGGCGCCGCGGCTCCGAGCGACCTGATCCGGGGAAAGGCCCTGGCCCGGAGGGCTCAGCGCTCCAGGAACACCCTGCCGCCGATCTCCACCCACCCGAACGGCTGCGGCGCCGTCAGGATCTGGGAGCCCGCGCCCTGGGTGATGTTCAGGGCGCGGCCGAGCCGCTCGGTGAGCAGGAGCGCCGCCGCGCCCGTCGCCTCGTCCTCGTCGACACCCTCGCGCGAGGGGAAGCCGCGGGCGCGGATCCGGCCGGCCGGCTCGTCCTCCCAGGCCCAGGCGTAGAGGGTCCCGGGAACCTCGCCCGACGGGAACTCGGCCGCGCTTGCCGCGCCGGGCGTCGGCAGGGGCAGGTCGTCCACCTCGGCGGCGGTGGCGTACTGGCGGAACACGCACGGCGGGGCCCACTCCGCGCGCGCCTCGATCCAGGTGAACTCGCCGTCCAGGCGGGTGCCCACGGCGCCGGCCGGCGTGACGAGTTCGGGCACGTCGAGCAGCCAGGCGACGCCCACGCACGAGTGGTCGGCGAAGGGGAGACGCCGGGTGGGCGTGTAGACGTCGATGATTCCGCGCTCGGGGTCGTCGACGAACACCGTCTCGCCGAAGCCGAGTTTCGCGGCGAGGTCCTGGCGGTCCTCGCGGTCCGGCAGCACCGAGCCTTCGCGGACCACGCCCAGTTCGTTGCCGTAGCCGCCGTTCGGCGCGCAGAAGACGCGGAGCACGTCGTAATCAGTCACCGGGGAATTGAAGCACCGCTCGTCGCCCGGGGCGCCGCGCCGGACCCCCACCCGCCCCGGCCCGCGGCTTCGGTTCGTGCGGAGTGCGCGCGCCGCAGCGTCGGCGGGGTGGCGGGCGCGCGCCCCCGGGTCGCGCACGCCGGTCGCACAGTTCCCCGCGCCCCTGGTGGGCGGACCGCGCCCCCTCCCTCCTTCTCCGTCGCGGCCCGGAGCGTCACCCGGTGGCCACGAAACGGAATCTTTGAATCTCCTTTGACCATTCCTTGGGGTCCGGTTTGAGTCACCGTGATCGCCTCGTGCTCTTACGGCGTCCATGAGAGGTGAATCACTGCGCGGACGGGTATTACGCAGGTAAGCCTTGGATAAGTTAGGCGAGGCTCACCAACCCTATGAGCCGGGTCACGTCAATAATCAGCCATCGCTGGGAGCCCGAATGCGAGCCGCCAGACTGTCCGTCGTCACCGCCGTCACCGCCGTGACCGCCCTGACCGCCGTCACCGGCTGCACCTCCAAGAGCGATGCGAAGGGCGGCGACCGTGTCATCAACGTGACCGCCACCGACGCCAAGTGCGAGACCTCCAAGAAGGAGATCTCCGCCGGACACCTCGAGCTCGCCATCGAGAACAAGGGCTCCAAGGTCACCGAGGTCTACATCCTCTTCCCGGACGACCGGATCGTCAGCGAGCGGGAGAACATCGGCCCCGGCACCAAGCAGCGGGTCACCGCCGAGGTGAAGGCCGGGGACTACCGGATCGCCTGCAAGCCCGGCATGAAGGGCACCGGCATCCGCCAGGACCTCAAGGTCACCGGCGGCTCGGTCGCCAAGCGTGACCCCCGACTGGACAAGGCCGTCGCCGCCTACCGCGAGTACGCGCAGGAGCAGGCCGACGCCACGCTGCCGCTCGTCGCGACCTTCGTGAAGGCCGTCAAGGCGGGTGACGTCGAGGCGGCCAAGGCGGCCTACGCGCCCTCCCGCATCGGCTGGGAGCGCACCGAGCCGGTCGCCGAGTCCTTCGGTGACATCGACCCGAAGGTGGACGTCCGCGCCGACGGCCTGGAGGCCGGGCAGACCTGGACCGGCTGGCACCGGCTGGAGAAGGCCCTCTGGCAGGACAAGAAGATCACCGCCGCGGAGAAGACCCTCGCCGACCAGCTCACCACCGACCTGACCGACTGGCAGAAGCGGGTCGGCAAGGCCGAGATCACCCCGACCTCGATGGCCAACGGCGCCAAGGAACTCCTCGACGAGGTCGCGACCGGCAAGGTCACCGGCGAGGAGGAGCGCTACTCGCACACCGACCTCGTCGACTTCAAGGCCAACGTCGAGGGCGCCCAGAAGTCGTACGAGCTGCTCAAGCCGGTCGCCGCGGAGAACGACGCGGCCCTGGTCACCGAGCTGGACAAGCAGTTCGCCGCACTGAACACGCTGCTGGACAAGTACCGGCCGAACACGACCTCGTACGCGTTCACCTCGTACGACAAGGTCGGCGCCGCCGGCCGCAAGGAACTGTCCGACGCGGTCAACGCGCTCGCCGAGCCGCTGTCGAAGCTCGCCGCCGCCGTCGCGAAGTAACCGGAGGGCCAGGACATGACCGAGACCCAGGGCAGCAGTCCCTCCCGCCGGTCGCTGATCGGCTGGGGCGGTGCCGGCCTCGCGCTCGGCGCCGCCGCGGCCGGCGGCGCGGTCGCGATGACCCGTGCCGGCGACGACGTCCAGCCGGCAGGCGCCGACACGGGCGCCGCGATCGGCTTCCACGGCACGTACCAGGCGGGCATCGCCACGCCCGTGCAGGACCGGCTGCACTTCGCCGCCTTCGACGTGACGACCACGGACCGGGCCGAGTTGGTGCAGCTGCTGAAGGACTGGACCGAGGCGGCCCGCCGGATGACGGCCGGGAAGGCGGTCGGCGAGGGCGCGTTCGGCGGTCTCCCCGAGGCGCCGCCGGACGACACCGGCGAGGCACTGGGGCTCAAGCCGTCCCGGCTGACCCTGACGGTCGGCTTCGGGCCGTCCCTGTTCAAGAAGTTCGACCTCGCCGACCGGCGGCCCGACGCCCTCGTCGACCTGCCCACGTTCGCCGGGGACGCGCTCGACGCGGCCCGCAGCAACGGCGACCTGTGCGTCCAGGCCTGCGCGGACGATCCGCAGGTCGCCGTACACGCCATCCGCAACCTGGCCCGCATCGGCATGGGCAAGGTCGTCATCCGCTGGTCGCAGCTCGGCTTCGGCAAGACCTCCTCCACGACGCCCGACGCGCAGACCCCGCGCAACCTCATGGGCTTCAAGGACGGCACCCGCAACATCGCGGGCACGGAGACGGACCGGCTGAAGAAGTTCGTGTGGGTCGGCGAGAAGGACGGTCCCGACTGGATGGTCGGCGGCTCCTATCTCGTCGCCCGCCGGATCCGCATGCACATCGAGACCTGGGACCGCACCTCGCTCCAGGAGCAGGAGGACATCTTCGGCCGCGACAAGGGCGAGGGCGCTCCGGTGGGCAAGGCGAAGGAGCGCGACGAGCCCTTCCTGAAGGCGATGAAGCCCGACGCGCACGTACGGCTCGCGCACCCCGACTCCAACCACGGGTCGACGATCCTGCGCCGCGGCTACTCCTTCACCGACGGCACCGACGGTCTGGGGCGGCTCGAGGCGGGCCTGTTCTTCCTCGCCTACCAGCGTGACGTGCGCGAGGGATTCATCCGCGTGCAGCGCAACCTCGCGACCGATGCGCTCAACGAGTACATCCAGCACGTGGGTTCGGCCGTCTTCGCCGTCCCGCCGGGCGTCCGCGACAAGGACGACTGGTGGGGCCGGACGCTGTTCTCCAAGGAGGCGTAGCCCGTGTTCTCCAACTACCTGATCGGACTGCGCGAGGGCCTCGAGGCCAGTCTCGTCGTCTGCATCCTCATCGCCTACCTGGTGAAGACGGACCGCAGGGACGCGCTCAAGCCGGTCTGGGCCGGTATCGGCATCGCGGTGCTCATCGCGATGGGTTTCGGCTGCGTCCTCGAATTCGGCTCCCAGGAACTGACGTTCCAGGCGCAGGAGGCGCTCGGCGGCTCCCTGTCCATCCTCGCGGTCGGCCTGGTCACCTGGATGGTGTTCTGGATGCGGCGCACCGCCCGGCACCTGAAGTCGGAGCTGCACGGCAAGCTGGACGCGGCGCTCGCGATGGGCACCGGCGCGCTGGTGGCCACCGCGTTCCTCGCCGTCGGCCGGGAGGGCCTGGAGACGGCCCTGTTCGTGTGGGCGTCGGTGCACGCGGCCGGCGACGGCACCCCGCGGCCGCTGATCGGTGTGGCCCTGGGCCTGGCGACAGCCGTCCTGCTGGGCTGGCTGTTCTACCGCGGAGCGCTGCGGATCAACCTGGCGAAGTTCTTCACCTGGACGGGCGGCATGCTCGTCGTGGTGGCCGCCGGCGTGCTGGCGTACGGCGTCCACGACCTCCAGGAGGCCGATCTGATCCCGGGGTTGAACCGTCTCGCCTTCGACATCACCGGCACGATCCCCCCGGACAGCTGGTACGGCACGCTGCTGAAGGGCGTGTTCAACTTCCAGCCCGATCCGACCGTCCTCCAGGTCACGGTGTGGCTGCTCTACCTGGTGCCGACACTCGCGCTGTTCCTCGCCCCGGTAGGGTTCGCCTCCGGGAAGGGGAAGGTGAAGTCACCTGATGAGCACGGAACGCGAACGCGGGCTGACGACCGGGATTCCGCGCAGTCGAAGGCTCCGCGGGCGTGACCGGTACGCACTCGTAGCGGCTTCGCTCACCGCCGTCTCGCTCACCGCGAGCGGCTGCGTGGTGGTCCACGGGGAGCTCGAGCTGCTCCCGGCGGCCACGAAGGCGGAAGCCGTCAAGGCGGTCGAGCAGTTCACGTCCGCCTACAACAAGGCCGACGCGGCGTACGACAGTTCACTGGACGCGGCGTACACCACCGGCGCGCTCGGGACCATCGACGAGGCGCGGCTGAAGGCGGGCCGCGCCAACAGCCCGAACGGCAATGCGGAGCACACCCCGCTGGTTCTGTCGGACGTGAAGTACACGATCGTCGAGAAGGCGGGCTGGCCGCGCTGGTTCGTCGCCGACGCGAAGGGCAACAAGGGCGGCGACGCGCGCTGGCTGATGGTCTTCACCCGGGCCGGGCGCTCCCAGCCGTGGCAGGCCACCTATCTGACGCTGGTGGCACCGGGCTCGGTGCCGGCGTTCGGGCACGGGGGCAGGAACGGCGTCGCCCAGGCCGTGCCGGCCGACTCCGCCGGATTGGCCGTCGCCCCGAAGGACCTGAGCAAGGACTACACGGCGTACTTGCAGAGCGGCCGGGGCGCGTTCGCGGACGGCGCGTACACCAACACGCTGCGCGCCGCCCGCGCGAAGAACGCCACCAAGCCGGGCCTGGCCACGCAGTACATCGACGAGCCGCTCACCAGCGGCGACTACGCGCCGCTGGCGCTGCGCACCGCGGACGGCGGGGCGCTGGTGTTCTTCACCACCCACCACTACATGAAGCAGACGGCCGCCGTGGGCGCCACCGTGCCCGCCCCGAACAAGAACGTGGCCGCGCTGACGACCGGTGAGATCAAGCAGTCCCTGACGATGGAGTTCGTCGCCAACGAGATCGCCCTGACGCCGCCGAAGGGCTCGGGAAACGGCAAGGTGACGATGCTCAGCCGGCTGGAGGGCTTGACGGGGGCCAAAGGCGCGTAAGCGCTCCGCTGGGTGTGGCGGGTTTTGCCGGGGGCGCTGGGGGTTGTGTTCGGCCGCGGGCCCGGTGGGGGCTGATCGCGCCGTTCCCCGCGCCCCTGGCAGGGCGCGATGCCGCACCCCTGCGACGTGCGAGCACAAGGGTCCGTTCTCGGCCGCAGGCCCGGTGGGGGCTGATCGCGCCGTTCCCCGTGGCCCTGGCAGGGCGCGGTGCCGCACCCCTGCGACGTGCGAGCACAAGGGTCCGTTCTCGGCCGCAGGCCCGGTGGGGGCTGGGCGCGCCGTTCCCCGTGGCCCTGGCAGGGCGCGGTGCCGCACCCCTGCGACGTGCGAGCACAGGGGTCCGTTCTCGGCCGCGGGTCCGGTGGGGGCTGGGCGCGTCGTTTCCCGTGGCCCTGGCGGGGCGCGATGCCGCGCGGGGCTTCGCGCCGCTGGTCAGTGGTGGGAGGGCCAGGGGGTGTTGGTGTGGTCGGGCTCTTGGTCCGCGTGGCGGGCGCAGGCGTCCGTGAGGGTTTCGAGGAGGGTCAGCGGGTCGGGCAGCGGGTGCTCGGGGCCGCGGAACCAGTGCACGGTCCGGCCGTCGTCGCCGGGCAGCCGGGCGGGCGGTACCAGGACGTAGGAGCCGCGGCAGTGCCAGCGCAGGCCGGGGTGCTCGTCCATGGTCTCCGGGTGGCAGTCCAGCTCGCACGGCCACCACTCGTCCTCGTCCTCGGGGGTGCCGCGGGTGAGGGTGAAGAAGAGCATCCGGCCGTCGTCGCTCTCGGCGACCGGGCCGACCTCGACGCCGGAGTCGAGGAGCCGCTCCAGCGCCTGCCGGCCCGCCTCCAGCGGCACGTCGAGCACGTCGTGCGTCATGCCGGTGGCGGTGATGAAGTTGGCCTCCGGCTGCTGGCGGGCCCAGTGTTCGATCTGCGCGCGGTCGGTGGTGGACTGCGTCTGCCAGCCGAAGGACACCGGGTGCCGGGCCGGGGTCGGACAGCCGACCCGGTCGCAGGAGCATCCGTAGCCGGGGGCCGGGTGCGCGGCGGGCGCCAGCGGGAGTCCCGCACCGGCGGCGGCCAGCAGCAGGGCCTCACGGCCGCCCTCGTCGGCGGCTTCGGCCGGGCCGCTGCGCAGCCATTCCGAGAGTTTGCCCCACAGGCCGGTCCGGCCGCCGAACTCCGCGCTCATCTGTCCCCTCGTCTAGCTGTGGTGCGGACAGCATGCCTCATGGTCCCACCATCCTGGGCATCGGGGGGCCGTAGCCGTGAATCGGGGCAGGTGGGACCGGTGGGGCCAGAGTGACCCATGTGCGGCATGTTCAGCGGGGCGCGAGGCCGTGGAGGGCGTAGTCGACGAGGGTGTCGGTGTACTCGTAGGAGATCGGGCCCGTGTACTGGAGCCAGCGCTGCGCGAGCGGGGAGATGAAGAACTCCAGGGCGATGCGCGGGTCGAGGTCGGCGCGGACCTGGCCGGCCTCCTGGGCGGAGCGCAGCCGGTCGACGTACAGCTGGATGGACGGTTCCATCAGCTTGGCCGTGAACTCGCGGCCGACCTGTTCGTCTACCACGCCCTCGGCGGCCAGGGCCCGGGAGGGCGCCTCGAACCGGGGGTCGGTGAGCTGGTCGACGGTGGCCCGCAGGACGGCCTTGATGTCGGCGGCCAGGTCCCCGGTGTCGGGGATGGCGTAGAGCCCCCGGTCGGACGCCCCGGCGTCGCGCGCCGCCTGTTCGCCGAGGTCGAGGAACGCCTCCAGCAGGACGTCGGCCTTCGACCCCCACCACCGGTAGATGGTCTGCTTGCCGACGCCGGCGCGGGCGGCGATGCCCTCGATCGTGGTCTTCGGATAGCCGGTCTCCGCGACGAGGGCGAGGGCGGCGTCGTAGATGGCGCGCCGGGACCGTTCGCTGCGGCGGGTGGTGTCGGGGGCCGGCTTTCCGGACTGTGTGGCCATGTGTCGACGGTACCAAGCGGATGAGACGGGACGTCTCGTGAACGGTTACGCGTTCTCGCCGGGGTAGCGCACCCCGATCCGCTCGCGGACCGCGTCGAGGGTCCGCATGACCGCGAGGGTGCCGTCCAGCGGGACCAGCGGGGACTCGGTCTCACCGGCCCGCAGCGCGCGCATGACCTCGCGGGCTTCGTGCCGCAGCGTCGTCCGGGGACCGTCGGCCGGGTCGGCCGTGAACTCCTCGGGGTCGCGTCCGGCGCGGTGCAGGACGAGGCGCTCGGGGTGGAAGAACCCGGACGGGATGTCGATCCGGCCGCGCGAGCCGGTGAGGGAGGCGGTGGTGCCCGTGCCGCCGACCAGGGAGCAGTGCAGGGTGGCGAGCGCGCCGGAGTCCCAGGACAGGGCCAGGGCCGTCTGGAGGTCGACGCCCTCGGCGGAGAGGACGGCCTGGGCGGCGATGCCCGAGGGCGCGCCGAGCAGCAGGTGGGCGAAGGAGACCGGGTACACGCCGAGGTCGAGGAGCGCGCCGCCGCCCTGCGCGGGGTCGCGCAGCCGGTGCGAAGGCGGGAAGGGCCCTTCGAGGCCGAAGTCGGCCTGCACGGTGCGGACCTCGCCGATCGCGCCGTCGTCCACGAGGGCCTTGAGGCGGCGGACGACCGGGTTGCAGTACATCCACATGGCTTCCATGAGGAAGCGGTCGTGTTCCCGGGCCAGCGCCACGAGTTCCTCGGCCTCGCGCAGGTTCAGCGTGAACGCCTTCTCGCAGAGCACGTTGCGCCCGGCCTCCAGACAGAGTCCGGCGGCGGTGCGGTGGGCGGCGTGCGGGGTGGCGACGTAGACGACATCGATGTCCTCGTCGGCGGCGAGCGCGGCCCAGTCGCCGTAGGCCCTGGGTATGCCGAACCGGTCGGCGAACGCCTTCGCCGAGACCTCGGAGCGCGAGGCGACCGCCACGACCTCCGCCTCGGGCAGGTCGATCAGATCCGCCGTGAACGCGGCGGCGATCCCGCCGGTCGCCAGGATCCCCCACCGCACCGTGTCCGTCGTCATACCCTGCCCCGCCCTCATGCCGTCCCAGCAGTGTGTTCGAGCTGAGAGCATAGGTCGCACAGATGTCGGAGAGGGAGGGGCGGCCGGATGCCGGAGGGTGGGGCCGTGCCCGGCGCGGCGCGGCGGGCGGCGACGGACCGTGACAGGGACACCGGCGGGGAGGCCGCGCCGAGCCTGTCCGCCCGGCGCCGGGCGGGCCTGCTGGTCACCCTCGTCCTCGGCGGTCTGACCGCCACTCCCCCGCTCTCGATGGACATGTACCTCCCGGCGCTGCCGGAGGTGACCCGCTCGCTGCACGCGCCCGCCGCGACCGTCCAGCTCACGCTGACCGCGTGTCTGGCCGGTATGGCGCTCGGGCAGCTGGTGGTCGGCCCGATGAGCGACCGGTGGGGGCGCAGGCGCCCGCTGCTCGCCGGGCTCGCCGTCTACGTCGTGGCGACGGCCCTGTGCGCCCTCGCGCCGACCGTCGAGCTGCTGGTCGCCTGCCGGCTGGTGCAGGGGCTCGCGGGCGCGGCCGGGATCGTGATCGCGCGGGCGGTCGTACGCGATCTGTACGACGGCTTGGCGATGGCACGGTTCTTCTCCACCCTGATGCTGATCTCCGGGGTGGCCCCGGTCGTGGCGCCGCTGATCGGTGCGCAGATCCTGCGTGGGACGGACTGGCGGGGCGTGTTCCTGCTCCTCACCGGGGTGGGGCTGCTGCTGGCCGTGGTGGTGTGGACCAGGCTCCCGGAGACGCTGCCCGCCGCCGAGCGTCATGGGGGCGGGGTCGGCGAGGCCCTGCGTGCGATGCGCCGGCTGCTCGGCGATCTGCCCTTCACCGGCTACATGCTCACGGGCGGTTTCGCCTTCGCCGCGCTGTTCGCGTACATCAGCGCCTCGCCCTTCGTCGTCCAGGAGATCTACGGCGCCTCCCCGCAGACGTTCGGCCTGCTGTTCGGCGCGAACTCCATCGGGCTGGTGCTGGTCGGCCAGGTCAACGGCAGGCTGCTGGTGGGGCGGGTCCGGCTCGACCGGGTCCTGGCCGCAGGCCTCGTGACGGTCGCGCTGGCCTCGACCGCCCTGCTGCTGATGACGACGGGCGTCTTCGGCGAGGCCGGGCTGGCCCCGGTGGCCGCCGCGCTGTTCGTGCTGATGTCCGCGATGGGCGTCGTCCTGCCGAACGCGCAGACCCTCGCCCTGTCGCGGGTCCGGCACTCGGCCGGTTCCGCCTCCGCGCTCCTCGGCACCTCCTCCTTCCTCATCGGCGCGATCGCCTCGCCGCTCGTCGGGATCGCCGGCGAGCACACCGCCGTCCCGATGGCCGTCGTCCAGTTGGCTGCCGCACTGGTGGCTTCGGCCTGCTTCATGGGAATGTGCCGTCCCTGGACGAAGGCGGGACCGGAGGGAGCAGGGAGCTGAGCGCACCGAGACTGCGCGTCGACACACCGGAGCGGGCCGGGCTCGACCCCGAGGAGACGCGGCTCCTCGTCCGCGACGTCGTGGACCTCACCACCGGCGACCGGCCCTGGGCGGCGGGCGCCGTCGTGGTCGCCGGGCGCGGCCCGGTGATCGCCGTGCGGGAGGCGGCGGGCTGGGCGGTGCGGTACTCCGCCTACGACCCGGCGGCCGACGCGGGGGTGGAGCTCGCGGCGGGGGCGCGGATCCCGATGACCGTCGACACCCCCTTCGACCTGGCGTCCCTCACGAAACTGTTCACCTCGGTCGCGGCGGTGCAGCAGATCGAGCGCGGCACCCTCGGCATCGACGCGCGGGTGGGTGCCTATCTGCCCGACTTCCACGCGGCGGCCGCCCACGGCATCACCGTGCGCCAGCTCCTCACCCACACCTCCGGGCTGCGCCCCGAGCTGCCCCTGTACGACTGCGCGGACGACGCCCGGCGCTGGGACCTGCTACGCGCGCAGACGCCGGTCGGCGCACCGGGCTCGTACCTGTACTCGGACCTGAACATGCTGCTCCTCCAGCGGCTCCTGGAGCGGCTGACCGGTCGCACGCTGGACGTCCTGGTACGGGAGGGGATCACCCGTCCGCTGGGCATGACCTCGACCGACTTCGGGCCGTGCCCCGGCGCGGCGGCGACCGAGGACCAGCGGCGCCCGTGGGCGAAGGCGGACCGGGGGATGCTCCGGGGCGTCGTGCACGACGAGAACGCCTGGTCGCTGGGCGGGGTGGCCGGACACGCGGGGCTGTTCTCGACGGGTGGCGACCTCGCGGTGTTCTGCCGCACCCTGCTCTCGGGCGGTTCGTACGGTCCCGCCCGCATCCTGGGCCCCGACTTCGTGGAACTGCTGCTGACCCCGCCGGGGCTGGGCTTCGCGGTGGACCAGCCGTGGTTCATGGGCGAGCTGGCGGGCGAGGGCGCGGCCGGGCACACGGGCTTCACGGGGACCTCGCTGGTGCTCGATCCGGCGACGGACACGTTCGTGGTGCTGCTGGCGAACACGGTGCATCCGAGGCGACGGGCGCCGGACAGCGGGCCGCGGGCCCTGGTCGGGACGCGGATGGCGATGGCGGTGCGATGAACGCCGTGCGGGCCGTGGCACGGGCACGCGCGGGTGGCGGGGTGAGGGCAGTGGCCGGTACCTGAGAAAATCCGGGGGTGAACGTCTCCGTATCCGTTTCCGAGGCCCTCCGCGGTGCCCTGACGGACCTGCTCGACGGTCTGCCGCCGAAGCAGGCCGGGCAGGCCGTCGATCGGCTCATCGCCAACTACCGGGGCGCCACCCCGACCGACGCCCCGATCCTGCGTGACCGCGCGGACGTGGCCGCGTACGCCGCCTACCGGATGCCGGCGACGTTCGAGGCGGTGCGGTCGGCGCTGGAGGCGTTCGCGGACGCCGTGCCGCAGTGGGCGCCGCGCAGTCATACGGACGTCGGCGGCGGGACGGGCGCGGCGACCTGGGCGGTGAGCTCCACCTGGGCCGGGATGCGCCCGGTGACCGTGCTCGACTGGGCGGAACCCGCCCTGGCCCTCGGCCGCGAGGTCGCCGCCGCGAACCCGGCGCTGCGCGACACCCGCTGGCAGCGCGCCCGCATCGGCACGGCGCTGACCCTGGACCCCGTCGACCTGGTCACCGTGTCGTACGTCCTGAACGAGCTGGCCGCCCCCGACCGGGCCACGCTCGTGGACACCGCCGCGTCGGCAGCGCAGGCCGTGGTGATCGTCGAGCCGGGCACCCCCGACGGCTACGCCCGGGTGATCGAGGCCCGCGACCGGCTGATCGCCGCGGGGTTCCGGGTGGCCGCGCCCTGTCCGCACAGCGCGGCCTGTCCGATCGTGCCGGGCACGGACTGGTGCCACTTCTCGGCCCGGGTGAGCCGCTCCTCGCTGCACCGTCAGGTCAAGGGCGGCTCGCTGCCCTACGAGGACGAGAAGTTCAGCTATGTCGCGGCCGCCCGCCTCCCCGTCTCCCCCGCTTCGTCCCGGGTGGTCAGGCGGCCGCAGATCCGCAAGGGCCAGGTGCTCCTCGACCTGTGCGAGGCCGAGGAGCGGCTGAGCCGTACGACGGTGACGAAGAAGCACGGGGACCTGTACCGGGCGGCCCGGGACGCGGACTGGGGCGACGTGTGGCCGCCGGCCCCGTGAAGGCGGTGGGCCGCGCGGTTGTCAGGCCGGCTTGAGCCCCTGGTCGCCGACCTCCGTCACGAAGGACGCGGCCGTGGTGAGGGGGGCGCCCTGCCGGGTCACGTACGGGACGGTCTTGAAGTCGGCCCGGGCGAGGTCGCGGCCGAGGGAGACGGTCGCGTAGCCGCGCAGGCCGTTGTAGAACTTCAGGTGCGGGTTGGCGGCCATGAACGTGGCCCAGTTGGCGGGCTTCTGCGAGCCGTTGCCGCCGCTGGAGACCGACGAGGTGACGATCTCCGTGCCGAGCGTCTTCGACGCCTGGTCCGCGAAGTCGCGCTTGATGTCGAAGCCGTAGTGCACATGCACGTCACCGGTGAGGACCATCAGGTTCTCGACGCCGGCGGCCTGCGCGCCCGCCAGGACCCGTGTCCGGGAGGCCGGGTAGCCGTCCCAGGAGTCCATGGAGACCTGGGAGGGCACGGCGGTGGAGTTGTACCGCCGGGCGAAGGTGACCTGCTGCGGGACGATGTTCCACCGGGCGCGCGAGCGGTGCCAGCCGTCGATCAGCCACCGCTCCTGGGCGTCGCCGGTGAGGGTGCGGGCCGGGTCCTCGGAGTCGGGTCCGGGGAACTGCCAGCCGTCGCCGTACGCCTGGTCGGAGCGGTACTGGCGGGTGTCGAGGACGTCGAGCTGGGCGAGCCGGCCCCAGTGCAGGCGCCGGTAGAGGCGCAGGTCGGGGCCGTCGGGGAGCTGCGGGCGGCGCAGGGGCTGGTTCTCCCAGTAGGCGCGGTAGGCGGCGGCCCGGCGGATCAGGAACTCCTCGGCGGGATCGTCGTTCTCCGACACCGCGCCCGCGTAGTTGTTCTCGGTCTCGTGGTCGTCCCAGGTGACGACGAAGGGGTGGGCGGCGTGGGCGGCCAGCAGGTCGGGGTCGGACTTGTACAGCGCGTACCTGAGCCGGTAGTCGTCCAGGGTCACCATCTCGTGGCCGTAGACGGCGGGCACGGTCCCGGCCGGGTAGGCGCGGGCGCCTCCCACACCGCTGACGGCGTACTCGTAGAGGTAGTCGCCGAGGTGCAGGACGACGTCCACGTCGTCCTCGGCGAGGTGTTTGTACGCGGTGAAGTAACCCTGGTCGTAGCGCTGGCAGGAGACCACCCCGAGGGTGAGGGCGGCGGGCGAGGCGCCGTGGCCCGGGGCGGTGCGGGTGCGGCCGGTACGGCTGATCCAGGTGCCCGCCCTGAAGCGGTAGTAGTACGCGCGGTCGTCGTCGAGGCCGTCGACCTGCACGTGCACGCTGTGGCCGAACTCCGGGTGCGCGAGCGTGGTGCCGCGTCTGACGGTCCGCCGGAACCCGGCGTCGCGGGCCAGTTCCCAGCGGACGGTGACGCGCTTGGCGGGCAGTCCGCCGTCCGCCAGGTAGGGGGCGGGCGCGAGGCGGGTCCACAGGAGGACGGAGCCGGGCCCGGGGTCGCCGGAGGCGACGCCGAGGGTGAAGGGGTCGTCGGTGAGCCGTGCCGGGTCGAGTTCGGCGGCGGCCGCGGTGCCGGCGGCGGGCAGGTTCACCGTGAAGGCGAGCGCGGCGGCGGCCGCGGTGCCGGTCAGGAACCGGCGGCGCCCCAAGTGACGTGCTGCGGCGCGGAGTTCGGGGGTGTACGGGGACTGGTGTGCTGCGGGTGTCATTCCGGTCCTCCCCTGGGGAATGGCTGCACCACGCATTGGAGTGGCCGCGGACGGCCCCGGGGAGTCATCGGATTGGCGCGTACACAACAGTCGGATGGCGGAGGCGCGCGTTCCGCCTACCGGCTGCGCGCGGTGGGGCTCACGTACGCTGCGGGCCCATGAATGCCGAGCCCACCGGGAACACCGGGAACATCACGACCATCCAGGTCACCGAGGTCAGCGCGGACGCCGAGGCCGGCGCGGACACCGAGGTCAGTGACGGCACCGATCGGAACGCCGGCCCGGCCGGGGTCGCGCTCGTGACGGGCGCCGGGTCCGGGATCGGGCGCGCGGTGTCCGTGGAACTGCTGCGCGCGGGCTGGTCGGTGGCGCTCGCCGGGCGGCGCCCGGAGACCCTGGAGGCGACGGCCGCACTGGTCCCCGGGGGCGCGAGTCTCGCCGTACGGACGGACGTCTCACGCCCGGAGGAGGTGGCAGCCCTCTTCCGGGCCGTGCGCGAGCGCTTCGGGCGGCTGGACCTGCTGTTCAACAACGCGGGCACGTTCGGACCGGGCGGCGTGCCGTTCGAGGAACTCCCCTACGACGCCTGGCGGCACGTGGTGGACACCAACCTCAACGGGGCGTTCCTGTGCGCGCAGGGGGCGTACCGGCAGATGAAGGACCAGGTTCCCCGGGGCGGCCGGATCATCAACAACGGGTCCGTCTCCGCGCACACGCCCCGCCCGCTCTCGGCGCCCTACACGGCGACCAAACACGCCCTCACCGGTCTGACCAAGTCCCTGTCGCTGGACGGCCGGGCCCACGGCATCGCGGTCGGGCAGATCGACGTCGGCAACGCGGCCACCGACATGACGGCACGGATGCAGACGGGCGCGTTGCAGGCCAACGGGGAGACCGCCGCGGAACCGGTGATGGACGTCGCCGACGTGGCGCGCACGGTGCGGCACATGGCGGAGCTTCCCCTGGAGGCGAACGTGCAGTTCGTGACCGTGCTGGCGACGGCGATGCCCTACGTGGGGCGTGGCTGAGGGAACGGCCGGCGAGTGTGCGGCGCGCCGGTCGCCCACGGATAGTCAACTCCTCAACCTGCACAAGCGGAGTTTGACCGTCCGCGCCATTGCGGCCGATGACGGATCTATGCTCAACTCTTCTGCACAAGAACTTCACACTTGAAGCACGACAGTTCCGCACGGGACGACCTCGAGCCATCTCCAGGGGGGTAGGGGCAGGCGTCCCATGGCGCCGGGTGGGGGTGGACCTCGCCGGGACCGCGAGGTACGCACCGGCGCCGTGGGACGCCTGCCCCACCGTCAACCGGCCGACGGTGTCTCCCGGTCGGCCGGAGGAACCGCACCCGGGACCGGCCGCACCCCACCGTCACGGCGCCGGCGCAGCGCGTACGTCCCGCCCCCCATCAGCGCCACCGCTCCCGCCGCCCCGCCGAGCACGCCCCAGCCGTCCGGGCCACCGCCCGCCGACGACGCCCGGGCACCGCCATGCGGCGCCTCTCCGGCGGACCCGCCCGGCCCGCTCGCCCTGGCCCCGCCCTCGCTCAACGCCTCGACCAGCGTTCCCACCGCCCGCACCGAACTCCCCTGCGCGAAGCCCCAGTCGAGCAGCGCCGCCGTCTCCTCGTAGACGGCGTTGTGACCGCTCCTCGGATGCAGCACGCTGACGACCAGGGTGCGTCCCGCCCGGGTCGCGGCCCCGGTGAAGGTGTTCCCGGCGTTGCTGGTGAACCCGTTCTTCACCCCGATCAGTCCCGGGTACGGAGTCACCCCGTGGGTGCCCGACAGCAGCCGGTCGGTGTTCTCGATCCGGAAGGTCCCGCCGCCCCCGGCCGGGAAGCGGGCGGCCCTGGTCCCGCAGTAGGCGCGGAAGTCGGCGTTGCGCAGCCCGTGCCGGGCGAACAGGGCCAGGTCGTAGGCGGACGACAGCTGGCCCTCGTGGTCGTAACCGTCGGGGCTGACGACATGGGTGTCGAGCGCCTGGAGGTCGGCCGCCCTCGCCTGCATCTCGGCGACCGTCCTCGCCACCCCGCCGTTCAGACGGGCGAGCACCTGCACGGCGTCGTTCCCGGAGCGCAGGAACACGCCCTGCCACAACTGCTCGACGGTGTACGTGATCCCGGCCTTCACGCCGACGAGGCTGGAGCCGGACGGGATGCCGGCCAGGTCCGCTTCGGTCACCGAGTAGCGCTCGGTGCGCCCGAACCGGTCCAGCAGCGTGTCCGCGAACAGCATCTTAAGCGTGGAGGCGGGCGCGAGCCGCAGATGCGCGCGGCAGGAGGCGAGCACCTCGCCGCTGTCGTGGTCGGCGAGCAGCCAGGCCCGGGCGGTCAGCTTCCCCGGCAGGGCGGTGCCCCCGTTCACCTGGACGCCGTCGGCGACGAGCCGCGCGCCGCCGACCGCCGCGCCGGACACGGCGGCGGCCGGGCCCGCGGCGAACGGCGCGGCGGTCAGAGGCACGGCGGCCGCGAGGGCCAGCAGGGAGCGCCGGGACAGGCACGGCGACGAGCCCGGGGACGGGCGGCGGAATGCGAGCACTGCGGGACCGTACAAGGGAGTCCGGGGTAGAAGGAAATCCCCACTCAACCCCTGCCACCTGGGAAAAGCCCCTCCACAGCCTAGGAATCAGCTGTCTCAAGGAATTCTGATACGGCCGTCCGCATTCTCAGTTCTCACACATCCTTTACTCAGGACGGCTCAAAGGTTCCTCCCTAGGTTGTGGCCGCGCCCACAGCGGGCGCCAAGAACCTCAGAGGAACGGGATGTTTGGCATCTATCTCAAGCGTGAACTGGGCCGGCGCAAGAAGGCCGCCCTGGTCATCGCACTGGGTCTGGCGCTCGGAATCGCGCTGGTCATCACCGTCAACTCGGTGTCGGCCGGCATGACGCAGGCACAGGACAAGGTCCTGCAGTCGCTGTACGGCCTCGGCACCGACATGACCGTCACCAAAGCCCGCACGGCCCCCACGGCCAACAGTTCCGGGGGCCCCAGATTCGAGTTCGACGCCTCGTCCGAGGACGACGACGCGGAACAGAGCTCCGACCGGGTGATGACGCAGGGCGGGCAGGCCCTGAAGGCCGCGCTCGTCACGCAGGTCGCCGGCCAGAAGGGCGTGGCGGCCGCGGTCGGCGCCCTCACCCTGAACGTCACCAAGGTCGACGGCTCCTTCACCCAGGGCAAGGCGCAGAGTTCCACCGGCACGAGCGGCGGCAACGGCGGTCAGGGCGGCCCCGGCGGCGGCAACGGCGGCGGGTCCACCGCGGCCCCACAGGTCCAGGGCGGCGGCGCCTCCTTCGACGTCAACTCGTACTCCGTGGCCGGAGTCGACGTCACCGGCCAGGACCTCGGCCCGCTGGCGACCTCCAAGATCACCTCGGGTGTGACGTTCACGTCGGCGCAGACGAACGCCAAGGTCGCCGTCGTCAGCAAGTCGTACGCCAAGGAGAAGTCGTACAAGGTCGGTTCGACACTGACGATCTCCGGCACCAAGTACAAGGTCATCGGCATCGCCACGCCCGACAGCAGCGACTCCGCCACGGACGTCTTCCTGCCGCTGAAGCAGGCGCAGACCCTCGCCGACGCGGCGGACCAGGTCACCACGATCTACGTCAAGGCGACCGACTCCCAGCAGATCGACACCGTCAAGGCGACGATCCAGAAGAACATCTCCGGTACGACGGTCACCACCTCCGCCGACCTGGCCGAGACCGTCTCCGGTTCCCTCTCCACCGCCTCGAACCTGGCGACCAGCGTCGGCAAGTGGCTGTCGGTCGCCGTCCTCGTCGCCGCGTTCCTGGTGGCCGCGCTGCTCACCTCCTCGGCCGTGTCCCGCCGGGTGCGCGAGTTCGGCACCCTGAAGGCGCTCGGCTGGCCCAGCCGCCGGGTGACCCGGCAGGTCGTCGGCGAGTCCATGGTCAACGGCCTCCTGGGCGGCGCCCTGGGCATCGGCCTGGGCCTCGCGGCCGCCTACACGGTGACCGCGGTCAGCCCGAAGCTGACCGCCGAGCTCGGCAGCACCGGCGGCGGTGGCGGCATGGGCGGCGGCCCGGACGGCGGCGGCCCCGGTCAGCGGTCCGCGGCGAACACGATGGAGATCGCCCTCTCGGCCCCCGTCTCCGTCACCACGATCGCGCTCGCGGTGGGCCTGGCGGTCGCCGGCGGACTGATCGCCGGCGCGATGGGCGGCTGGCGCGCCTCCCGGATGCGCCCGGCGGACGCCCTGCGCAGCGTCTCCTGACCCGCGCCCCGACCAGTCGTCACATCCTCCGTCACTCCCCCGCGGAGGACGGAGAACACGGAGAACCCGGAGACCCCATGTACAACCTCACCGGCGTCACCAAGCGCTACACGCGCGGCAAGGAGACGATCGAGGCGCTGCGCGGCATCGACCTCACGATCGCGGACGGCGACCAGCTCGTCATCCAGGGCCCCACGGGCGGCGGCAAGTCCACGCTGCTCCAGATGATCGGCGGCCTCGACCGCCCGTCCGCGGGCAGCGTCGAGCTGGACGGCGTCGACCTCGCGCGCGTCAGCGAGGCGAAGCTGACCCGGCTGCGCGCCGAGAAGATCGGCATCATCTTCCAGTCGTTCAACCTCATCCCGACCCTGACCGCGCAGGAGAACGTCGAGACGGCGCTCGTCCCGCTCGGGGTGAAGGGCGCGGAACGGCGCGAGCGCGCCGCGGAGGCACTGCGCTCCGTCGGCCTGGGCGAGCGCCGCACCCACGCCCCGGCGGAACTCTCCGGCGGTCAGCAGCAGCGCGTCGCGATCGCCCGCGCGCTCGTCAAGAAGCCCAAGGTGCTGCTCGCCGACGAGCCCACCGGCAACCTCGACGAGGGCATGCGCGACGAGATCATGGAGGTGCTCGAAGGGCTGTGGCACGAGTACGGGCTGACGTTCATCATGGTCACCCACGACTCGTCGATCGCCCGCCGGGCCCCGCGCCTGGCCACCATCAAGGCGGGGCAGCTCACCCTGACGGAACAGGCGGCCACCGCCCGCTCCTGGTGAACCACCCCGACCCGAAGGGCCGTTGACCGCCTTCCCGGCGGTGAACGGCCCTTCACCGTCGAGTACCGGTCGCCGACAGGCCCTACGCCTGACCGGTCTCGAAACGGGAGATCCGGCCGTCGTCCTCGACGACGAAGCTCCATCTCGTGCGCATCTCGCCCCAGGTGTCGTTGCGGTAGTCGGCGAGGAGGGCACGGCCGCCGTCCGACTCCTTCGTGACGTCCATGTGGCCGCGCGAGGAGAAGATCTCCCGGTCGGCCCACTGGGCGAGGTCACGATCGGAGCCGTCGTCCGCCATGGTCGCGTCGGGGGTGAGCAGGCTGCGGAAGGCCTCCTCGTCATGGGCGTTGACGGCGGCGACGAAGGCACGGACGGCCGGGTCGCTGAGTCTGTCGGTCTGGATCGCCATACGGGCCACACTCACACCGCTGTCCGGGCCCCGCCACCCGAACGGCGTCCAGGACGGGCCGGACGGGTGTGAGTGGTGCGACGGTGGAAACGCGGAGGGGGCTGCTCCTGTCTTGTCTGTTCCGTTCCCGTTCTTCCACGTCCGCGCTTTTCTGCTCAGGGAGTCACCGTGACCTGCTACGACCGACGTGATCTGGGATTGCTGCTGCTCCGACTGGGCACCGGCGGAGTGCTGGCGGCGCACGGCGCGCAAAAACTGTTCGGCTGGTTCGGCGGGCACGGTCTGGAAGGGACCGGCCAGTTCATGGAGTCCGTCGGCTACGCACCAGGCAAGGCCAGCGCGACGGCGGCCGGCCTGGCGGAGGCCGGCGGCGGCACACTGCTGGCGCTGGGCCTGGCCACCCCGGCGGCGGGCGCGGCCGCGGCCGGCGCGATGGCGGGCGCCTCCGCGGTACACCTCCCCAACGGCTTCTTCGCGCAGAACGGCGGCTACGAGCACGCGGCCTCCCTGGGCCTGGCCGCCGCGGGCCTCGCCATCACGGGCCCGGGCCGCCTCTCCCTCGACCACGCCCTCGGCCACCTGGTCGACCGCGGCTGGATGGTCCCGGCGGCGCTGGGCGCGACGGCGGCGGCGACGGCCGCGGTCATCGGCATGCGCGCCAAACGGCTGCGCCGACGGGAACAGGGGGAACAGGAAGCGCTGTTCGAGGAGTAACCGGACCCGCGCGGCCCCGGACGCCCGACAAGAGCCCCCCGGCCCACGCTGCCCCGGACGCCGAATCGGCCCGGCCCGACCAGCCCTCCGGCGCGGGATTGCGGCCCCCGGATGCAGCACCTCGGCCTTCGGCCCGGCGCGGGAAGCGGAGCTGCGCGACCCCGAAAACGGGACTGTGCGACGCCGGAACGGGACTGCGCGACCCCGAGAACGGGGCTGCGGCCTGCGGAGCGGGACCGCGCCGCTCGGACGCCGCATTCCGGCCCGGTCCGCAAAGCCAGACCGTGCCGCCCGGACACGGGACGGTGGCCTGCCGCGCGGGACGGCGCCTCCGGACACGGGACGGTGGCCTGCCGCGCGGGACGCCGTCTCCGGGCACGGGCCCGTGATCCCTGGACGCCGGGACTGCGGGTCCGTGGGCCTGACACGCTTCGTCCATGAGCACCGAGCCGCAGCCCCCGCAGTCCGTGCCCACCGGACCCCACGCCCCTGTGGGCCCCGCCGGTCTCTGGGCCACCGTCGACGCGCTGTCGAGCTGGCTGGACGCCGACCGGGCGCACGGCGGCCGGGAGGGCCTGCTGCTGCGGCTGCTGAAACTGTCGGAGGAGGTCGGTGAGGTCGCGCAGGCCGTGATCGGGGCGACCGGCCAGAACCCCCGCAAGGGCGTCACCCACTCGTGGGAGGACGTCCAGGGCGAACTGTGCGACGTGGTCATCACGGCACTGGTGGCGCTGCGGACCCTGACGCCGGAGGCGGAGGCGGTCTTCGCGCGGCATCTGGCACGGGTGGCGCGGCGATCCCTGGCGAGCGCGGACGATCGGCCGACGCAAGAACCAGCGCCCTGACCTCGGGAAGGCCGAGGAGACGGGAGCCCCGCCGCGGCCGCGAGGACGGCATCGTCGTTCCCCCGGCACAGCCGGTCGCGAGACGCGGCGCCACGCACGGCAGTTGTCCACCGCGTCCACGGGGGCCGTGCCGCACTGAAGACCGAACTCCGTTCACGGAACCGTCCGTCCACTTCTCGCGTACCTCTGTACGATCACCGCACGCGAAGCGGGGGCGCTGAGGCGGAGGGGCGGGCATGGGCGACAACACAGGCAGACGCAGGACGACTTGGCCCTTGGGGGCGACGTGGCCCTTGAGGGCCGCGGCGTCGGCGGCCGCGGCAGCCGTGCTGCTGGGCGGCTGCGGCGCGGGGGACGACAAGGCGGCAGAGCCGAGCCCTTCGGCGTCCGCCCGGACCCCGGCGCCGTCCGCGTCCGGCTCGCCCTCCTCGCCCGCCTCCTCGCCGGGCGGCGGCACCGCGTCGCTGTCGCCGTTCGAGGCGGCCCCCGCCGAGGTGCCCCGGACGAGGCGGCGGGCCGAGACGGTGGCGCAGGCGGTCGCGCTGCGGCCGGCGGACTGGGGTGCGGGTTTCCGTGCCCAGCAGCCGGCCGCGAGCGCCCCCGGCACCGTCGCCGTGCTCGACCAACAGTGCCGCTGGCAGCGCCGGCCCCTTCCCTCGAGTGTGCTCGCCTCGCTGTCCCGCTACAGCGAACTGCCGGGCTCGGGCGGCAGGGGAACGCTGAAGGTGACCGCGGCGGTGACCGTGCACGCCGACGTCACCGCGGCCGACCAGCAGTTGTCCACCACCCTGGAGGAGGCGCTGCGCTGCCGGGTCCAGCAGGTCCGCACCGACGAGCGGATAGCCGGGCTCATGTCGGCCGCCAGTCCCTACGGCCAGGGCGGCAACACCTACGCCGACGATCAGGTGGTGGAGATAGGCCAGTACCTCTCCGGGACGAGCGCACAGACGTACCGCTGGTTCGTCACCCGGCTCGGCACGGTCACCGTGGGGGTGTCGGTGATGGGCGCCAAGGGTTATACCAACGACGAGTTGGGCCAGTACGCGTCGGCCGCCGCCACCAAGATGCTCGACCGCGTGAAGAACCAGCTCGGAGGGAAGAACTGATGGAGCCGCTGCGTTCTTCCGACCCCGCGCGTATCGCGGACCACCGCCTGCTCGGCCGGCTCGGCGCCGGCGGCATGGGCGTCGTGTACCTGGCGCGCACCCCGAACGGCGCCCTGGTGGCGCTGAAGGTGCTGCTGGCCGAGTACGCCGAGGAGCCGGGCTTCAAGGAGCGGTTCCGCCGCGAGGTCGAGGTGGCCCGGCAGGTCCACAGCCCGTGGGCGGTGCCGCTGGTGGACGCCGACGCAGACGCCGAGGCGCCCTGGCTGGCGACGGCGTACGTACCCGGCCCGTCGCTGGGCGAGGCCGTGGCCGCGTACGGACCTCTGATGGAGCCCGGGGTGCGGCTGCTCGGGACCCGGCTGGCCCAGGCCCTGGGCGAGGTGCACCGGGCCGGGCTGGTCCACCGGGACCTGAAGCCGGGCAATGTACTGATCGCCCATGACGGTCCGCGGCTCATCGACTTCGGCATCGCCCGGGCGCCGGAGGACACGGCGCTCACCGCGACCGGAATGGTGGTCGGCACCCCCGGCTATCTCTCGCCCGAGCAGGCCACGGGACCCGGTGGCGACGACATCGGGCCGGCGAGCGACGTGTTCTCCCTCGGCTGTGTGCTGGCGTTCGCGGCGACCGGCCGGGCGCCGTTCGGCGGCGGAGCGGTCGACGCCCTGCTCTACCGGGCCGTGCACGATCCGGCGGACCTCGACGGGGTGCCGGCGGAGCTGCGCGAGGTGGTGGAGGCCTGCCTGGAGAAGGATCCGGCCCGGCGTCCGGACGCGGCGGAGCTGGTGCGGCGTTTGACGACCGAGGGCAGCCTGCCGAACCAGCAGGCAGCCGGGGGCAGTTCACAGGACCGGCAGGCGGCCGACGGCGGTCCACAGGACCCGCGGGCGGCCGACGGCGGTCCACAGGACCCGCGGGCGGCCGACGGCGGTCCACAGGACCCGCGGGCGGCCGACGGCGGTCCACAGGACCAACAGGCGGTGGGGTGGCTGCCCGAGGCGGTGACCCGTCTGATCGCCGAGCGGTCGGCGGCCGCGCTCGCGCTGCCGGACATCGAGCACACCCAGGTCCCGGCCACCGCCTCGGCGGGACCGGGCACGGCAGCGGGGGGCCTCCCGGAAACCGCCTCCGACGTGCAGGACACGCCCCCTGACCCGGCCTCGGCCTCGGCCTCGGCCGACCAGGCTTCGCCGTCCGGGCCGCAGGACGCGCGACCGACCGGCAGACGCCGTTTCCTGCTGCTCGCAGGCGGGGCGGTGGCGGTCGCGGCGGGTGCGGGAACGGCCTGGTGGGCGGCGACCCGCGACGACGACGCGAAGGACGACAAGCCCGCGGCCGCGCGACGGCCCGTGCACACCCTCGCGCTGCACGGCGACCTCAGTGGCCCGCAGCGCGAGTCGGGAAGGGCTCAGGAACGCGGACTGCGGCTCGCCGTCGCCGAGTTCAACGCGCGTGGTGACGCCCCGTTCACCGTGAAGGTCAGGGCCGTCGACGACAAGGGCGATCCGGCGGCCTCGACCCGGCTCGCCGCGGAGCTCGCGGACGACCCGGCGGTCCTCGCCGTGGTCGGCCCGACCACCGACGCGACCGCCCAGGCGGCGCTCGCCAAGTACGACGCCGGACTCGTGCCGGTCGTCGCGGTGTCCCCCGGCAGTGTCAGCCTCGTCATCCAGGGCTTCCGCTCGTTCCTGCTCGGACGGCTGCCCGACTCAGTGCTCGCCCTGTACATGAGCAACTACCTGCGTGGCACGGCCCGTTCGCGCAAGGTCGGGCTTGTCGTCGACCGTCCGGCAGGCAATTACGGGACGGATCTCGGCACTTCCCTCAGTACTCAGTTGAGCAACGCACAGCAGCCGGCGGTGCCGGAGGTGGTCAGCGCGATGCGTCACGACTTCGGCACCGCGGTGGACGCGGTGCTCTCCGCGGGCGCCGACTCCGTGTTCTTCGCCGGGCTGCCCGACCGGGGCGCGCTGATCGCCGCGACGCTGAGGCAACGCGCCTTCCGGGGCGCGCGCGTGTCCGGGCCGGCCCTGCTCGACGGACGATTCCTGACGGGTGCTCAGGAGGCAGCCGAGGGCTGGGTGATGGTGGCTCCGGTCGTCGACCCGACCCGCAAGCCCGAGGCCGCGAAGTTCGCCGCCTCCTACCGTGCGCGCTTCAGGGAGGCTCCACCCCGGTACGCGGCGGAGGCGTACGACGTGACCGGGATGCTGCTGAAGGCCCTGTCCGGGCTGCCGGCGAAGAAGCGCACCCGGGAGAACCTGCTCAAGACCGTGCAGACGGGGAAGTACGAAGGCATCACGAAGGCGTTCGCCTTCGAGCAGACCGGCGAGATGGCCGGGACCGGCCTGATGGTCATCGACGGCACCGGGGGTTTCCTCTGGCAGGTCGAACAGGGTGACTTCGTGTACGGCGGCCCCGCGCCGCTCACCGTCTGATGGAGCCGCTGCGCGCCGGCGACCCCTCCCGGCTCGGACGCTACCGTCTGCTGCGGCGCCTTGGCGCGGGCGGGATGGGCGTCGTCTTCCTGGCGCGGGCGCCGGGCGGAGCGATCGCCGCGGTCAAGACGGTCCGTGCCTCGTACGCCGACGAGCCGGGCTTCCGGGCCCGGTTCCGCCGCGAGGTGGAGGTCGCCCGGCGGGTGGACAGCCCCTGGGTGGTCCCGCTGCTGGACGCCGACGCCGATGCCGACACTCCATGGCTGGCGACCTCGTTCGTGCCGGGACCGTCGCTCTCCGAAACGGTGGACACGTTCGGACCGCTCGCCCCGGCCTCGGTGCGGGTGCTCGGCGTCCGGCTCGCCGAGGCGCTCGACGCGGTGCACGCGGCCGGTCTCGTGCACCGCGACGTGAAGCCCGGCAACGTCCTGCTGGCCCCGGACGGGCCACGGCTCATCGACTTCGGCATCGCCCGCGCCCCGGAGGCGACGGCGCTCACCTCCAGCGGCATGATCGTCGGCTCGCCCGGCTTCCTCTCGCCCGAGCAGGCGCGGGCGCGCGGCGGGGAGATCGGCCCGCCCAGCGACGTGTTCTCGCTGGGGTGCGTGCTGGCGTTCGCCGCGACGGGGGTACGGCCGTTCGGTGGCGGCGGGGCGGCCGGCATGCTGCTGCGCACGGTCTACGAGGATCCCGACCCCGCCGCGCTGCCGGACGACCTGGCTCCGCTGCTGAGGGCCTGTCTGGACAAGGATCCGCCGCGCCGTCCCACCCTCGCCCGTCTCCGCGAGGCCCTCGGGGAGACGGAGGCCGGTGGAAAAGGCTCGGAAGGGCCGGACGCCCGCCCCGCCGGGCCGCCCGGCTGGCTGCCCGAGCCGGTCATGCGGCTGATCAACGACCGGTCCGCCGCCGTGCTCACCCTCGGCGCCATCGAGCCGACGCAGGTGTCCGCGCCCGCGAACCCCGTGTCACCGGTAGCACCCGTGTCACCGGAAGCCGCGACGCTGACGGCCGTCGCGGCCGCCCCGCCCGCCGTGCCGGGCATCCGCCGCCGCAGCTTCCTGCGCCTCGGCTCCACCGCCGGGGTGCTTGCGGCCGGCGGCGGCGGTGCCTGGTGGTGGAGCACCCGCTCCGGGACGCCGACGGCGCCTCCGTCGGGCGCGAGCCCACGCCCGGAACTGGTCGTGGCGTTCCAGGGTGATCTGACCGGGGCCCACAAGGAGAGCGGGAACGCCCAGCTCAACGGTGCCCGGCTGGCCGTCGAGCAGGTCAACGCCAAGAGCGGCCGTCCCTTCCGCCTGAAGCTGATCCCCTACGACGACGGCGGCGACCCGACCCGGGCCGGGAGCCTGGCCGGACGGCTGACGAAGGACGCCGCCGTCCTCGCGGTGCTGGGGCCCACCACCGACGCCTGCTTCCTCAGCACGGAGGCCTCGTACACGAAGGCGACGATGCCGGTGGTGTCCGTCTCGGTGGACGTCAATCTCGAGGGCAGGTCGTTCGGCTACAACCAGTTCCGCTCCCATGCGGCGCTGCATGTCGAGAGGAGTCTGCTCGCCGCCCCCTGCATCGGCTACCTCGGCAACCACGTCGACGCGCGGAACGTGTTCCTGGTGGACGACCGGGCGCAGGGCGACACCGCCTGGACCCTGTGCGACCTGGCCCAGCAGGGGCTGCGGAAGTCCGGCCGGGACACCACCCTGAAAAGCGTCCCCGCCGGGAAGATCGACTACGCCTCGCTGGCCGCGGCGGTGATGTCCGCGGGAGCGGACTCGGTCATCTGCACGGGGGACGCGGCGCGGACCGCCGGTCTCGCATCCGCCCTCAAGGCCGCCGGATTCACCGGAACCGGCATGGCGACGGAGCAGGCCTTCGGTCCGGCTTTCCTCACCGCCGCAGGCGCCGCCGCGACCGGCTGGGTCTTCGCCACCTCGTTCGTGGACCCCGCGGCCCGCCCTTCCACCCGGGCTTTCACCGCTGCCTACCGCGCCCGCTTCGGCGCGGCCCCCGGCTGGTACGCAGCGGAGGCCTACGACGCCGTGATGTTCCTGGCCGATGCCTGCAACAAGAACGGCTCGGCGGTGCGAGAGCGCGGCGCGATCGCCCGCAGGCTCCGCGAGGTCGCGCACACCGGGATCACCCGCACCGTCAAGTACCGGCAGGGACACGGCTTCAACGACGACGCGATGTTCGACTACCAGGTGACCGGCGGCAGGTTCCGCTACCTCGGCCAGTACCTGGAGGCGGCGGTCTCCTGACCGCGGAACCGCGCGCCCGCCCTCTCGGCGGGACGACCCGCGGCCGTCACCGCCGTCCTCACTCCGCGTCGGCGACGACCGATCCCACCCGGTCGGCCAGGCCCGGGTCGCGTCGGACCAGGAGCGTCGCGTAGCAGACGGCCGCGAGGAGGGTGGCCGCGGCCGCGTACGGGAACCAGCTGTACGGGGCGGGCTGTCCGGGCTTGGCGAGGTAGTACAGCGGGACCAGGACGGCGAGGGCCCCGACCGCCGGCAGCACCAGGTGCCGCAGGATCCGGAACTCCTGCGGGCGGTATCTGCGGTAGTACAGCGGCAGCGCGATGTTGGACGCGAGATAGACCAGCAGGATCAGGATCGCGCCCAGACTGGAGGACTCGGCGAAGAAGACCACCGGGTTCATCTGACCTCCGTCCCCGAACAGATGCCCCAGGCCCCATCCCGCGATGATCAGCAGCGCGGTGGCGGTGAAGGTGACGATCGCGTTGTTCGGCGTACGGCGGGTGGGATGGACGTACCCGAAGAAGGACGGGAGCAGCCCTTCGCGTCCGGCGTTGAACACCAGCCTCGCCTGGGAGTTGATGCCCGCGATCAGCACGCCGAGGGTGGAGGTCAGGCCGCCGAGGTAGGCGAGGAGCGCCAGCGCCCCCAGCGTGTGCTGGGCGACGTCGATGAAGGGGATCCGGGAGTCGCCGAGTCGCTGCACGTCGTAGCCGAAGCCTGTCACGGTGGCGTAGGAGAAGAGGATGTAGCTCACCGTCATGATCGCGACGGAGGAGAAGACGGCGCGGCCGACGTTGCGCCGCGGGTTCTCCGTCTCCTCGGCCAGTGCGGCCGAGTTCTCCCAGCCGATGAACAGGTACACCGCCAGCGGGAAGCCCGCCGCGAGGCCCTTGACGCCGTGGGTGAGGTGGGAGGGCAGGAACGGAGCGAGGGAGAGGTCGCCCCGGTGCTCGACGATCGCCGCGACCGAGACCACGACCAGCACGAGCATCTCCACGCCGAAGAAGTAGCCGGCCCACTTGGTGGACACCACGATCCCGCGCAGCATCAGCACCACCGCCAGCCCGGTCAGCAGCAGCGTCCAGAGGATCCACGGCAGGTCGACGCCGGTGTAGTGGTGCAGGGTGATCTGCATGAACCCGCCCGAGATCGCGATCACGGAGGCCATGGCGATGATGTAGCCGAGTCCGGCGAGCAGGGCCGTGGTCACCGCGCTGACCGGCCCGAAGGTCTTGCCCACGAAGGTGGTGAAGCTGCCCGCCGAGGGGTGCGCCCGGGAGAACTCGGCCAGCGTGTTGCCGAACAGCGCGACCGCCACCCCCGCCGCCACGATGGTCAGCGGGGAGGCGACGCCCGCGGTGGTGGCCAGGAAGGCGAAGCCGAAGAAGAAGCTCATGGCCGGGCCGACGTTGGCCATCGTGGCGGCGGCGATGTCCGCCATGCCGAGGACGCCGCCGCGCAGCCGCTGCGGGGTGCCGCCGGCGGGGCCCGGCGTCGGCGACGGTCCGGCGGGTCCGGGGTCAGACATGGCGACAGCTCCCTTCCGGGGGGTCAGTTCGGTTCGGCGTGCCGGTGTGCCTTCACCGCTCGTACCGCCGGGTCCATCGCGCCGCGGCCGAGTTCGTCGAGCAGGTCGGCGTGGCAGCGGTTGCGGGCCCGGACGACGGCGGGGTCCGGCGCGGGCCCCAGCAGGCACTGCTTGCCGAGGAGGTCGGCGGCGAACTCCCTGATGCCGGCGCCGCCGAGCGTCTCCGCGAGGTCGAGGTGGAAGCGGGTCTCCAGTTCGAGCAGCCGGGCCGGGTCGTCGGCCAGGTCCATCTCCTCGACCATGGCCCGCAGCCCGTCGAGCCCGCCGTCCGGCAGTTCGCCCGCGGTGTGGGCGACGAGCCCGCACTCGAGCAGCAGGTGGAAGGAGTCCAGTGCGGCCGCCTCGTCGGCGTCGTACATCGCGGCGACGACCTCGTCCCAGTCCGCCGCGACGAAGGTCCCGCCCGCCCGGCCCCGACGGCGGTCGAGCAGGCCGTCCTGGCACATGACCTCCAGCGCGCGGCGCACGGTGATCTCACTGATCCCGAGTTCTTCGGCGAGGACCCCCGCGTCCGGCAGCCGGTCTCCCGGCGACACGGACCGCAGCCGCACCCGCAGGGCGATCCGGGACCGGACGAGTTCCGCTCCCGTGGGGCCCCGGCCGGCCAGGACACGCGTGTCCCAGCCGCTGTAGGGGCCGAACTTGCCCGGTGCATTCACCACGGCGCCACCTTAACGGCCTGGCGAGCGGGGTCACGGTGTGGTCCACAGAGGGCTCCCGGAAGAGAGGGTTCCGCGCTGCACGAAAAATAGAGCAAGGTGAACAGTTAAACAAGTCTTGTTCTTTTGGATCGTACTGAACTAATTTCCAGACGCCCCCCTGGTCCTTACTCCCTGTCCGCACTTCCCCTGGATGTCGAGATGACCACAACCGTCCCCAGAACCCCTCCCACCGAGCCGGGCAGGTCCGGCGGATCCGGCGAGCCCGGCGGGTCCGGCGGCCTTCAGGCCGGACTCAAGAACCGCCACCTGTCGATGATCGCGATCGGCGGCGTCATCGGCGCCGGCCTGTTCGTCGGCTCCGGCTCCGGCATCGCCGCCGCCGGCCCCGGCATCCTCGTCTCGTACGCGCTCGTCGGCGTCCTCGTCGTCCTCGTGATGCGCATGCTCGGCGAGATGGCCGCGGCCAACCCCACCTCCGGCTCGTTCTCCGCCTACGCGGACCGCGCGCTCGGCCGCTGGGCCGGCTTCACCATCGGCTGGCTGTACTGGTTCTTCTGGGTCGTGGTGCTCGCCGTCGAGGCGACCGCCGGCGCCAAGATCCTGGCCGGCTGGATCCCGGCCGTGCCCCAGTGGGGCTGGGCCCTGATCGTCATGATCGTCCTCACCGCGACCAACCTGGCCTCGGTCAGCTCCTACGGCGAGTTCGAGTTCTGGTTCGCCGGCATCAAGGTCGTCGCCATCGCCGCGTTCATCGTGCTGGGCGGCCTCGCCCTCTTCGGGCTGCTGCCCGGCTCCGACCACCCGGCGAGCGGCTTCTCCAACCTCACCGCGCACGGCGGCTTCCTGCCCAACGGACCCGGCGCGATCCTCACCGGCGTCCTGATGGTCGTCTTCTCCTTCATGGGCAGCGAGATCGTCACCCTGGCTGCGGGCGAGACCGCCGACCCGCGGGCCGCCGTCACCAAGGCCACCAACAGCGTGATCTGGCGGATCGCGGTGTTCTACCTGGGCTCGATCCTGGTCGTGGTGTCGCTGCTGCGCTGGGACGACCCGGCGATCCTCAAGGACGGTTCGTACGTCGCCGCCCTGAGCTCCATCGGCATCCCGCACGCGGCCCAGATCATGAACACCATCGTGCTGACCTCGGTGCTGTCCTGCCTCAACTCCGGCCTGTACACCGCCTCGCGCATGGCCTTCTCGCTCGGCCGCCGAGGCGACGCCCCGGCCGCCTTCGGCCGGACCACCGGGCGCGGCGTCCCCCGCGCCGCCATCCTCGCCTCGGTCGTCTTCGGCTTCGTCGCCGTCGCCTTCAACTACCTCTGGCCCGACACGGTCTTCCAGTTCCTCCTCAACGCCTCCGGCGCGATCGCCCTCTTCGTCTGGCTGGTGATCTGCTTCTCCCAGCTGCGGATGCGCAAGATCATCCAACGGGAGTCGCCGGAGAAACTGGTCGTCCGGATGTGGCTCTACCCCTACCTGACCTGGGCGACCATCGCCCTCATCACCTTCGTCCTCGGCTACATGCTCACCGACACGGCAGACGGCGGCGGCCGCGACCAGGTGGTGCTGTCGACGGCGGTGGCCCTCGCCGTGGTGGCCTTCGCGGTGGTACGGGGGCGGGTGTCGGGGAGGAACAGGGCGCAGGACACGGTTCCCCTGCCCTGACGATTTCGGGCGGGACGGCCCGGACCGTTGTCGGTCCGGGCCGACGTCTGGTCCAGGCGGACAACGGTCCGGTCCGTCCCGCAGGATGCGCCTGCGGGAAACCCGCGCGCGTTCGATGGAATTCGGCCGCACTCCGCTCGCGGGAGGCGGGTTCACCGATCGGCCTGAGACCGGGCCTGGAGATCTATACCGTGGTGTGAACGCGAGTGATGTGGGGGGCCATGAGAGCGGACACCGTCGATCTGCGGCGCATCTTCGGTAGGGATATCCGGTACACGGTGCCCTTGTTCCAGCGGCCGTACGTATGGACCAGGGACGACAACTGGGCAGCCCTGTGGGAGGACATTCGCCGCACCGTCGAGCGGGTCGAACGGGCCGCGCAGACCGGGGACACGGTGGCGCCGCATTTTCTGGGCGCGGTGGTCTTCGACGAGACGCCCTACCTTTCGTCGAACCTGGAGACCCGGCAGGTCATCGACGGCCAGCAGCGGCTCACGACACTTCAGCTGTTTCTGTTCGCGGCCCGGCTGTCGGCGACGGCACTCGACCACGAGAGGTCGGTGCGACTGCTGAGCAAGTTCCTGGAGAACGACGAGGACCTGTTCGACAGCGGCCGGCATCCGGACCACCGCTACAAAGTGTGGCCCACCAACGCCGACCGCGACGAGTTCCGCTCCGTGATGCTCGGAGAAGGAGGAGACGGCCGTCTCGCTGGGGCTGTCGCCTATTTCCAGCAGGAGATCGACGCGTGGCTGTCGGAATGCCCTGAGCCGCACGAACGCCTCGGAACGCTCGTACAGATGATGCGGGAGCAACTGCGTCTGGTCATCATCGACCTGGAGGAGCACGACGACGCGCAGGTCGTCTTCGAAACGCTCAACAGCCGCGGTACGCCTCTGGAACATGCGGATCTGATCAAGAACCTGCTCTTTCGCAACGCCGAACACTCCGGAGCGGACGTCGACCGGCTCTACAAGGCCTACTGGGCTCCCTTCGACCAGGACGAGTGGCGCACCGAGCAGACGACCGGCCGCATCACACGCAGCCGCCTCGACGTCTTCCTGACCTACTGGCTCACGATGCGCACAGGGCGCGAGTTCACCGCTTCCTCCCTGTTCAAGGAGTTCGAGCACTGGCTGAACTCGGCCAGCGCTCCCAGCGAGGACGTCTTCGCCGAACTCGCGCGGTACGCCGAGATCTACGACCTGATCGACCAGCACCCACTGCACGGCGTCGAGGGCCGTTTCCTTTACCGAATGAAGGTCATGCAGACCTCCACCCCGATGCCCCTGCTCCTTTTCCTGTACGGCCTCGACGACGCCGTACTGCCGGCGGAGCGGCGGCACCGTGCCATCCGGGCGATCGACAGCTACCTCGTCCGCCGGGCGATCCTCAACCTGAGCAGCCGCGACTACAACAACGTCTTCCGTGACCTCGTCACAGCCGCGTCCCGGCAGCCCGAGCACGCGGACGAGGTGATCATCAAGGCGCTCTCAGCCATGCAGGGCCATCACCGCCAGTGGCCCACGGACACGGAGTTCCGTACCGCACTGGAACAAGACCCGATCTACACCCGCCTCTACCGCCACCGCGTCCGCATCCTCCTCGAAGCGCTGGAGGACGAGCTGCGTACGGACCACACCGAGCAGCTCACCGTCCCTGTCGGCGAGCAGCTCGGGGCGAAGCTGACCATTGAGCACGTCATGCCGCAGAGCTGGCGCGACAACTGGCCTCCCCTCGAAGACGATCCCTCCGAGGGCGCCGACCGCGACGAACTGGTTCACACCCTCGGCAACCTGACCCTGGTCACAGCCCGTCTGAATCCCGCGCTGGGCAACATGGCCTGGGACGACAAACGGAAGTGGCTCGGCGAGCACAGCCTCCTTAGACTCACCCACGGGACACTGCTCAATCCGCCGCCGACCGCCGAGATCAACGGCTGGGCCTCTGCCTGGAACGAGCATCGCATCAACGCACGAGGCGCCCATCTCGCATCGCTGGCTCTGAGTATCTGGCCGCTGGCAGACCAGCTGCTCGCAGTCCCGGTGACGCTGGAGCTCGACAACAGGTGACGTGGGCGTTCCACGGGTTCGGCCAGGAGGTTTCCGGCCTGTCGGTCGGCCTGATCGGCTAGCTTGTCATCCACCCGATTCGCCGCCTTCCACCGGCCGGACCCGACCCGAGGACAGAAGTGCAGACGACGCCGCTCAGCCCCGAGGATCCCGCACAGATCGGCGGCTTCGAGCTGTTGGGCCGGATCGGGCAGGGCGGGATGGGGCAGGTGTATCTCGGTGAGTCGCCCGGTGGCGAGCCCGCCGCGGTGAAGGTCATCAAGCCGTCGGTCGTCGACTCGACGTCCCGACTGCGTTTCGCGCAGGAGATCGACATCCTGAAGACGGTCTGGGGCGCGCGGATCGCTCAGCTCCTCGATGCGGACGCGGACGCGGAGCAGCCGTGGCTGGCGACCGAGTACGTGGAGGGACCGGACCTCGGCAAGCACGTGATGACGCACGGCCCGCTGCCCGCGCTGCTCGTCCTCTCGCTCGGCGCGACCATCGCCGAGGGCCTGGGCTACGTACACAAGCAGGGTCTGCTGCACCGTGACCTGAAGCCCGCGAACATTCTTCTCGGACCGAACGGCCCCAAGATCATCGACTTCGGTCTCGCTGTCTTCGCCGAGTCGAGCGCCTCCCTCACCGCCGCCAACACCGTCGTCGGCACCCCGTCCTGCATGCCGCCCGAGCAGGCCAACGGTGAGAAGCCGCTGACGAGCGCCGTCGACGTGTACGCACTCGGGACAGTGCTGCTGTTCGCCGCGACGGGGCACCTGCCGTATCGGGCGAACAACATCCATGTCCTCTTCCACATGGTGACCGATCCCGCGACGGTTCCCGATCTGACCGGTGCACCGCCCGAGCTGGTACCTCTGCTGACGTCCATGCTGTCCCACCAGGCGCAAGCCCGGCCCACGGTCACCGAGGTCGTCCAGCAGTGCCGCGCCCTGGTCGAGGCGCAGGGCATGAAACTCGCCCAGGCTCGCCGACGGCTCACGACCTACACCGCCGCGCCCCCGCAGGAATTTCCCACGCTGCTGCCGGCAGCGGTATCGGGCAGCGTCGTACCTTCGACCCTCGCTCCGCCCGATCCGGTGACACTGCCCCGTGACGAGCCACGGCCCGCGTTCCCGGACGAGCCCACCTCGGGGGCCGAGCCCACCCTGTTGCTGACGTCGCCGCACGAGACATCTCCAGCCGCGCCGCCCGCCCCGTCCGACCCGACGGTTCTGTTGCCGGGAAGCGCACACGACAAACGGGACATGCAGGATGAGATGGACCTAGGTGGCGCGCAGGCCGGGCCTCGGCGTGCGCATGGCACCGGTCGGCCCCCCGCCCGCTCCCTGCGCCACTCCGCACAGGCCAAGCGCACGGCCCAGCAGCTGCGCGAGGCCTACGCGGCGGGTGCCGCGTTCTGACCCTCTCGGCGCGCAGGCGCGCCACCGAGACGCCCCTTCACGCCTCGCCGAATCCCGACCTGCGGCCTCCCCGCACCGCGACGCCTTGACCTGCGGGTCTGCCCCGGTGAGGGTGGTTCACGCGCTTTGCCGCCGATACGGCACAGTGGAGCGGTACAACAGCGTGAGCGGTACGTCGGTCCGCGCCGGGCGGCGACCGCGACAACAGCACAGCACGACGGACACGGGAGGCAGCGGGTGACCGCCCAGCAGAGCAGCACCGCACCGGTGGGTTCCGGGGAGGACCAGTTTCCGGCAGGCGCGCAGGTCTTCGTGCGCGACGAGGTGTGGCTCGTGCGGAACTCCGTGCGCACCGAGCACGACGGCGCGAAGGTCGACGTGGTCGGCGTGTCCGACTTCGTGCGGGACCAGGAGGCCGTGTTCTTCACCGGCCTGGACACGATCGAGCTGATCGACCCCCGCCGTACGAAGCTGGTCCGGGACGAGTCGTCGAACTTCCGCCGCTCCCGTCTCTTCCTGGAGGCGGTCCTGCGCAAGACCGCGCTGCCGCAGTCGGAGCGCCGGCTGGCCCTCGCCGACTCGTTCCTCCTCGATTCCCTCCCCTACCAGCGCCGCCCCGCAGAGCTGGCCCTGTCGGGCCGCAACCTGCGCCCGCGGCTGCTGATCGCCGACGTGGTCGGTCTGGGCAAGACCCTGGAGATCGGTCTGACGCTGGCCGAGCTGATCCGGCGGGGGCGTGGCGAGCGAATCCTGGTGGTCACCCCGCAGCACGTCCTGGAGCAGTTCCAGCACGAGCTGTGGACCCGGTTCGCGATCCCGCTCGTACGACTCGACTCGGTCGGCATCGAGCGCATCCAGCGGGAGATCCCGGCGGGCCGGAACCCGTTCACGTACTTCAAGCGGGTCATCGTCTCGATCGACACCCTGAAGAACACCGACCAGTACAAGCACCACCTGGAGCGCATCAACTGGGACGCGGTCGTCATCGACGAGTCGCACAACCTGATCAACCGCGGCTCCCTGCGCAACCAGCTCGCGCAGATCCTCGCCCCGCGCACCGACGCCCTGATCCTGGCCTCGGCGACCCCGCACAACGGTGACGCCAAGTCGTTCGCGGAGTTGATCAGCCTCCTCGACCCGGCGGCGATCCGGGATCCGGAGCACTACCGCGCGGAGGACATCGAGCACCTCTTCATCCGCCGTACGAAGGTCAGCCCCGAGGTCCGCGAGCAGATGAAGGGCCAGTGGGCGGACCGCGGCCCCTCTCAGTCCGTTCGGTGTGAGGCCACACCTGCCGAGGAGAAGATCTTCGAGGAGCTGGCGGCGGTCTGGCTACCAGGCGAGAACGGCACGTCGGTGAGCGGTGTGCCCCTCTTCCCCTACACGCTGCTGAAGTCGTTCCTGTCCTCGCACGCGGCTCTGAAGGCGACGGTATCCGCACGCATCAAGACGCTCGAGAAGAAGAACGAGCCGACGGCGACCCGCGCCGAACTGGCCGCGCTGCGCACGCTCCAGGAGCTGGTGACACCGCTCACGGAGGCTGACTCCGCGAAGTTCACGGCGCTGGTCGAACAGCTGAAGGCGATCGGTGTCGGCCCGAAGTCGGACGCACGGGTGGTGGTCTTCTCGGAACGGGTGCAGACCCTGGAGTGGCTGCGTACGGTCCTGCCGGCGGCACTCGGTTTCCGGGGCCGCTCGGCCGAGGAGTCGACGCGGGTGATGCACGGCGGCCTGTCGGACGAGCAGCAGATGCAGTGCGTGGAGGACTTCGGCCTGGCGGACGCACCCGTACGCATTCTGCTGACCGGAGATGTGGCGTCCGAGGGCGTCAACCTGCACCGCCAGTGCCACCAGCTGGTCCACTACGACGTGCCGTGGTCGCTGATCCGCATCGAGCAGCGCAACGGCCGTATCGACCGTTACGGGCAGGCGCACCAGCCGCAGTTCCGCGCGCTGATCCTCACCAGTGAGGTGGAGGGGGCGAAGGACGACACGGTGGTGGCGGAGCGGCTGCTGGAGCGGGAGGACCAGGCGCACCGGGCGCTGGGCACGGCCGAGGCCGTGACGGGCCTGTACCGGGCGGAGGCCGAGGAGAAGTCCCTCATCCAGGATCTGCTGCGCGGCCGTACGGTGGACGAGTCGCTGGACGCGCGCCGGGCGGAGGCCGAGGCGGACGCGGCCATGGACGACTTCCTCGCAGACTTCTTCGGGTCGGTGGGCGACGCAGAACCGGGCGCGGAGGACACGGACCCGCCAGACGCCTACGGGAACGGTGCCGGAGCGTCGGCGCCGGGCGAGGCGAGTGCGAGCACGGGCAATGCGGCGGTGCCCCGGTTGTTCACGTCGACCGCCGAGTTCCTGGACGAGGCGCTGCGTGAGGTGTTCCCCGACGCGACCACCAGCCTGGACCTGCACCGGGACACCGAGTCGGGCCTGCTGTCCTTCCGCCCGCCCACCGACCTGGTGCACCGCCTCAAGGCGCTTCCGCTGGACTACGTGCGCGAACAGCGGCTGCGCGAGCGGCTGTTGGTGACCTTCAACCGCCGGCTGGCCGACCATTCCCTGAAGCGGGCCCGCGAGTCGTCCACGTCCAGCTGGCCGGAGATCTCTCTGCTCACGGATCTGCATCCGGTCGTGGAGTGGCTGACGGACAAGGTCCTGGTCCGTCTCGGCCGCCAGGAGGCTCTGATCATCACGGCCGACGTGCCCGAGCCGACGTACCTCGTGCAGGGCGTCTACTCCAACGCGCTGGGACGGCCGACCGTCGTCAAGTGGATGGGCGTCACGCGAGGTGGCACGGTCGAGGACGACATGGTGGGGCTGCTGCGCCGCTCCGGGGTCGGACCGACCATGGCCAACCCGATGCGTCACAGCGAGCCGGCGACCGCGCTGGAGGCCGGCATCCCCGATGCCCTGGCCGCCGCCGAGCGTTTCCTCGACCGGCACCGCGACGCCTGGGACGAGCCGCTGCGCAAACCGATCGACGACTACAAGGCCCGGCTGGGCGACTGGGAGCAGCCCACCCTCGCCGGGGAGCGGACGAAGAAGTCGCTCGCCTCACTGGCTGACTCGCTGCTGACCACCGGCCGCCCGCTGCTGCGGGTCCTCGCCGTCCTGGTCCCCGACCCGGAGGCGTCCGCGCCGGCGCCGTCCACGGCCTGAGCCGATGCCCGCCCACGGCCCGGACCCCGCCCGCCAGCTCCCCCGACCTGAGATTCCCTGAGAAGAGACCGGACATGACGTACGACTCCCTGGTCAACCGAGGAGACTACTTCTCGGCGCACTACCTCGCCGAGGTGCTGCCCAAGGACCTCAAGTCGGGCCTGCTCGCCACCTGGAAGCAGCGCGAGGACGAGGCGAGGGCGGAGGCCGAACGGGCGGCCGCGGCGGCGGCCGGAGGAACGTCGGAAACGGTGTCGGGGGATCCGGACTCCGACGACGTCCTGCCCGTCACCCCTCGCGTAGGCCTGCGTGACCTGCGCCGGCGCTACTTCCGGGCCCGTTCCTCCTTCGCGCTCCCCGAGGACGAGGACGGCACGGCGGCCGCCCAGGACACCGAGGACGACTCGGCGACATACGACTCCCCCGCCTGGGCCGAGCGGGTTCGCGCCCTGAACGCCGAGGTCCTGCGAGCGCTCGGCTACGACGCCAAGCCCCGCACTATGACGGTCACCCGCGCCGACCAGCCGTACGAGGTGCGGGTGGCGCACGCCGAGAAGGGCCTGGTCGCGGTCGACTGCGGCTGGGCCGCCGAACCGGACGCCGCCCTCGACCCGGAGGGCCCCGGCCGCCTGCTGGACCCCGTGCCGCTGGAGGGCCGCAACACCGTACCGACGGGCTCGAAGCTCGCCTCGTTCCTCTTCGCCTGCGAGGACGCGCCCCGTTACGTGCTGCTGCTGGTCGGCGGGGTCGTCGTCCTGGCGGACCGGACGGTGTGGGGCGAGGGCCGCTATCTCGCCGTCTCCCTGGACGCGGCCCTGCAACGCAACGACACCAAGGCGGGCGGCGAACTCGACACGATCGCCGCCCTGTTCGGCGCGGACTCGTTGCGCACTCCGGAGGAGGGCGGCGAGAACCCCCTCGCCGAACTCGTCGGCAAGTCCACCAAGCATGCGGTGGGCGTCTCCAGCGAACTCCGCGACGGTCTACGGCTGAGCGTCGAGCTGATCGCGAGCGAGGTCCTGGCCCGGCTGCGCGACCAGGACGTACGCCCCGAGGACATCGGCGAACTGGGCGACCTCGGCAAGCAGTTGACCCGCGAGTCGCTCCGCTACCTCTACCGCGTCCTGTTCCTGCTCTACGCGGAGGCCCGCCCCGAGCTGGGCATCCTGCCCGCCGACTATCCCGAGTACCAGCAGGGCTACGGCCTCGGCCGCCTCGGCGAACTGATCGCCGAACGCGACCTCGTCGACGAGAAGTCCCGGCAGGGCACGTATCTGTACGAGTCACTGGACCTGCTCTTCCGCAAGGTGCAGGAGGGCTACCGTTCCCGCCGCACGCACGGCCCCTCGGCCCTGGAGACGGACGGCGTCGAAGCGGACGCCAAGGCCAGCGAGGACGTGGGCCTGCGCTTCGAGCCGCTGCACTCCAAGCTGTTCGAGGCGGACTCGATCCGGCTGATCGGCCTGGGCGCGATCCCGCACCCGCACGACGACACCGACGAGGACGAGGACGACACCGACGGCGGCGGCATCGGTGCTCGTGTTCTGGACACCCGGCTGCGGAACGCCACCCTCTACAAGGTGCTGCGCCTGCTGATGATCACGCGCGGCAAGAAGGGCGAGCGCGGCGGCTTCATCTCGTACGCCCAGCTCGGCATCAACCAGCTCGGGGCCGTGTACGAGGGCCTGATGTCGTACAGCGGCTTCATCGCCGCCGACAACGAGGATCTGTACGAGGTCGCGAAGGGCGGCGACCCGAAGGACGGTTCCTGGCTGATCCCGAAGTCGAAGATCGACGACTATCCGCGCGACGTGTTCGTGTACCGCCGCGACGAGGAGACCGGAGAGGACGTCCGCGTCACCTACACCCCCGGCTCATTCGTCTACCGCCTCTCGGGCCGCGACCGCCAGACCTCCGCCTCGTACTACACCCCCGAGTCGCTCACCAAGGTCACCGTCCAACTGGCCCTCCAGCACCGCCTGGACCAGGACGGCACGACGACCGAGGCACGCGAGCTGCTCGACTGGAAGATCTGCGAGCCGGCACTCGGCTCGGGCGCGTTCCTCAACGAGGCCATCAACCAGGTCGCGGCGGAGTACCTGCGCCGCCGCCAGGAGGAGCTGGGCACACCGATCGACACGGAGAAGTACGCGGTCGAACTCCAGAAGGCCAAGGCGTACGTCGCCCTGCACAACTCCTACGGCGTGGACTTGAACGAGACGGCTGTGGAGCTGGCGGAGGTGTCGCTGTGGCTCAACACCATGCACCCCGGCATGGAGGCCCCGTGGTTCGGCCTGCACCTGCGACGCGGCAACTCACTGATCGGCGGCCGGCGTGAGGTCTACCCGCCGGAGAAACTGAAGAAGGCGGCCTGGCTCGGCACGACCCCGGAACGCTTCCCTCTGACGGAGGCGGGCCAGGGGCTCCCCTTGACGGTGACCGAGCGCACGACTCGGAGCGGGTCGGTGCAGCGGGTCGAGGAGAACGCCGTCCACCACTTCCTCCTCCCCGCGAAGGAGTGGGGCGCGGTCGCCGCCGAGAAGGAGGCGAAGGCGCTGGCCCCGGAGGCGGCGCGGACGCTGGGCAACTGGCGCAAGATGATCACACGGACCCCAACTACCAAGCAGGCCGAGCGACTTCAGGCGGCGGCCCGGCGGGTGGAGTTCCTGTGGGAGCTGGTCGTACGACGCCTGGAAATCTCCGAGCGGGACATCTCGCGCCGGATCGACGTCTGGGGCGCGGAGGACGGCTGGCTGCGGTCGCCGGAGGTCGCGGTCCAGCGGGAGAAGGTCGTCGCCGACCTGACGGCACCGGACACCCCCTACTGGCGCCTCAAAACCCTGATGGACGCGTGGTGCGCGCTGTGGTTCTGGCCGGTCCAGGAGGCTGGTCTGCTGGACGGTACGGCGGCGGTGTACGAGCGGGCGGCGGACGAACTCCCGTCGGGGGCTGCGGCGGAGGGCCTGCGGGCGGCCGACGAGTCCGGCGTCCTGATGTCCTGGGAGACGACCGACCTCTTCGGCGAGGTCACGGGGGCCGGTGAGCTGACGGCGGCCTCGGTGGAGCGTCGGCGTGCGGGTCGCCGCAAGGAGGCCATCGGGGGTGCGCGGAAGCGAGCGGTGGTTCCGCTGGCAGGGCTTGACGACTGGCTGGAGTTCGCGGAGTCGCTGGTCGGCACGGAGGATGTCCCGGCTGACTCGCTAGTGGCGGAGTTCGGGTCACTGGCGGAGCTTGAGCCTTATGAGGATGCGCTGCCGGACCTGATGGGGATGGAGCACTTCCAGCAGCTGGAGCTGCGGTTCCCTTGGGCGGGGGCTGCGGGGGATGTGGCGCGAGCGCAGGGGTTCTTCCACTGGGAACTGGACTTTGCGCAGGTGTTCGCGCGGGGTGGCTATGACTTGCAGGTGGGGAATCCGCCTTGGGTTCGACCGGATTGGCTGGAAGATGCCGTACTGGCGGAGCTGGAACCGTGGTTCAAACTTGAAGAGAAGCCGAGCACGACAGCATGGAGATTGCGGAAGGGTGAAATACTCGCCGATGTCGACTCGACGGCTACCAAATATCTTCTCGGTGAGCTTACAGCCAACACGGGAACAGTCGCAATGCTCGGGAGTATGGCAACTTACCCACTGATGTCTGGCACTCGGCCCGACCTCTACCGGGCATTCATGTGTCGAGCATGGGACAACCTGGGCGCGTCCGGAGCAGCGGGTCTAATCCATCCCGATACTCATTTCGGCGGAGAAAAGGAAAGACAGTTCAGGGCTTCCGCATACGCCCACTTGCGCCTGCACGCACAGTTCATGAACAAGATGAAGCTCTTCAGCGAGATCAGCGACAACGCGCTATTTGGTCTGCATATCTACGGGAATCGCCAGCGGATTTCCTTCAGGCATGCGAGCTGGCTTTTTGCACCAGAAACACTTCTCGATTCTTTCGGGCACGACGGGGCGGGGCCAGTTCCGGGTGTGCGACATAGAGGTGCATGGGATCTACGGCCGCACCGTGCGCGCCTGATTTCCGTGAACAGGGACAGATTGAGAAGCTGGCGGCGACTGACTGGAGACACCGAACTACCCCTCGCGCAAACTCGGCTTCTGTTCCCAGTCACGGCACTTGAGGAAGGCGCCATCGACGCTCTGGGTCGGACACAAAGCCGAGTAGGCACCTTGAGGCCCCGGATCAGCTCCGGCTACAACGAAAAGACAGGAAAAGAACAAGGCTATATCCGCTGGTCTAGTAAGACTGTAACTTCCCTGGAAGACGTTGTGCTTCAGGGTCCTCACTTCGGTGGCGCACTTCCATTCGCCAAGGAGCCCAAGATTCCCTGTCGGAGCAATAACGACTGGATTCCCCTGAATCTATCGGATCTTGAACCCGGTTTCGTCCCCAAGACGAACTACGTGCGCGCATGCGACCAAGATCGATACAGGGAAGCCCAGGACTCCTGGGACGGCCGCCGATATACAGAATATTTTCGCCTATCCTGGCGACGGATGATCCCTTTCAATAGCGAGCGCAGCCTATTCGCAGCTCTTCTCCCACCCGGACCCGCGCACGTCAATGCCGTCCATTCCATGGCCTTGGATAATAATCGCCTGACTGCCCTGAGCGCAGGTTTCTGGGCAGCCCTGCCATTGGACTACCTCCTGCGCATCACTGGGCGAGCAGATCTTCAGGCCGGGGGCGCACCGGACATGCCCGCCCCCACATCCGACCATCCCCTAGCGCACCCTCTCCTTCTTCGTACCCTCCGCCTGAACTGCTTGACCGGCATCTATGCTTCCCTCTGGCAGGAACTGTTTAGCGCCACCTGGCCCGGGTACGAAGGCTGGGCCAGGGAGTGGCCTGGTCTCGCACCTCTTTCAGGGCATCTCACGTCCACTTGGACCCACGCCACGCCTCTCCGCACCGAGTACGCGCGCCGCGCAGCCCTAGTCGAGCTGGACGCCCTTGTCTCCGTATGGCTCGGCATCACCGTCAATCAGATCGTCGCAATCTACAAGGGGCGCTTCCCCGTACTCGCGGAACGTGAAGCCGAGATGTACTTCGACGCGCATGGGCGCAGGGTGGCCCGCGACTCATACGCCTATGGCCATGGCCAGACCAAAGACATCTACCCCGCCCTCCTCGCTCATCTCGAAAGCCCGGACACCACACCGCCCCCCGAGGGATACCAACCGCCCTTCTACAAGGCGGACCGCGAAGCCGAGATGCGGGGTGCTCACGCGCACTTCCAAGCGCGCCTGGACGCCGAGATCGCCGCTGGTCGCTGGTCCCCGCCCGCACCCGCTTCCACACCTACGCTGAGCAGCGACGCGACACACGACTCGCTGGAGGTGGATGCCTGATGCTCACCCGACTGGAAGTCCACGGGTTCAAGAACCTGCTGGAACTGTCCATCGATTTCGGCCCCTTCACCTGTATCGCGGGCGAGAACGGCACCGGCAAGTCGAACGTGTTCGACGCGATCCAGTTCCTTTCCCTGCTCGCCGACAAGTCGATGATGGAGGCCGCCCAGGAGGTTCGTGGCGTACACGGAGAACGTCACGGTGATCCACGTGACCTCTTCTGGAAGGGTTTCGCCTCCGGCCATCACCGCATGCGGTTCGCGGCCGAGATGATCGTGCCGCTGGCGATCGAAGACGACTTCGGACGAGCCGCCAAGCCAACGACGTCCTTCCTCCGCTACGAGCTGGAGATCGGTTACCAGGAACCCTCAGGCTTGGACCGGTTCGGTCGGCTCACGCTTCTCCGCGAGAACCTGCGCCACATCACAAAGGGTGAAGCCAAGCAGCATCTGCGTTTCCCGCACAGTGCAGGCCAATTCCGCAACGCGGTCATCGCCGGTCATCGCAGCGGCGCACCCTTCATCTCGACCGACACGGATGCCACATCGGGCGAATCCATCGTCAAGATCCACCAGGACGGTGGCAGCCGGGGTCAGCCGAAACCCGCCGCCGCTTCACGCGCTCCCGCCACCGTGGTGTCCACCATCACCTCCAGCGACGACCCGACGATTCTCGCCGCTCGCCGTGAGATGGAGTCCTGGCGACGACTGGCTCTTGAGCCGTCAGCTCTGCGGAGCGCCGACCGATTCATCGACGCACAGGTGATGGGGGTCGACGGATCACACCTGCCGGCCGCTCTGTACCGCGTCGCGCACACCACGCCCAGCGGAGATCCCGAGCAGGTGTACGCACGGGTCGCCGGACGTCTGTCCGACATGACCGGCGTCCAGGTCCGGGACCTGGGAGTGGACCAGGACGAGGTACGTCAGCTACTCACCGTCCACGTACGTGAGCCGGACGGCATGATGCTCCCGGCCCGCAGCCTCTCCGAGGGCACTCTGCGCTTTCTCGCACTGTGCGTCCTGCTGGAGGACCCGACCGTTCGAGGCATGGTGTGCATGGAGGAACCGGAGAACGGCATCCATCCGGCGAACCTCATCCCCATGGTCGACCTCGTCAGAGATCTCGCCGTCGATCCCACAGCCGAGCCCGGCCCGGACAACCCGTTCCGGCAGGTACTCATCAACACCCACTCCCCCGGTGTCGTCCAGCTCGTGTCACCCGAAGACCTGCTCTTCGCGGAGACAGCCGTACACCGGCTAGAGGACAGCTCGACAGCTCGCGCGCTACGGCTGCGCCCGCTTCACGACACTTGGCGGGTCACCGAAGGACGGCGCGACTACGTGACCAAAGCCGACATCCTCCCGTACCTCACCACTCCGCCAGGAGCGCAGACCACACTCATCGACTGGGGTGCCGCGTGACCCTGCGGATCCTGTTCACCGGCGAAGGCACCAGCGATGACGGGCTTGTCCCGCATATCGAGGCGGTCGCCGCTTCTTCCGGCAAGGCGGTCTCGATCACGTCTCCGGACTTCGGTCGGCTGGGCTTCACGTCCTGCCACGCGGTCCCGGAGAAGTTGCGCAAGGTGCGTAAGTTCGGCGACGACTACGACTTGATCATCGTCCACCGGGACGCGGACGGGACATCCGGCGACGACCGCAGGGAAGAGGTCGCCAAGGCGGTCGCCGCCGAATGGCCCGGCCATCCCCACATCGCGGTCGTTCCCGTACGGATGCTGGAGGCATGGCTGCTCCTCGACGAGGCGAGCATCCGGCAGGTCGCCGAAAATCCGAACGGCCGGATGAAACTGAATCTCCCCACCGGAGTGGCAGCCGAGAAGGTCGTCGACCCCAAGAAGCTCCTCAAGGACACCCTGGCCGCCGCAAGCGGCTGTACCGGACGGCGCTTGGCAGGCTTCCAGAAGCGTTTCCCCCACCATCGCCACAAGTTGCTCGAACGCCTCGACCCCTACGGCCCGGTGTCCCAACTACCGTCCTGGCAAACCTTCATGGACGACCTCAAGGCAGCAATTCGGATGGTGTGAACCCGAACGGCAGGGTGCAGCCGCTGACTCAGCCGGTCTCCCCGACGGCGTACCCGACGAACGTCGCCCAGGCCCCCGGTCCGACGACCAGTCCCGTACGAACAGTGTCCTTGGAATCCCGCACGTGGATCCCGTGTGTGCAGGAGGCCACCTCCACACACTCACCACCGGCTCCGCCGCTGTAGCTGCTCTTGAACCAGTTGAGCTGGTCAGAGCTGTTGGCGGTCTCTTCGAGGCTCATACGTCTCCCAGCGACTTTGCGATGAAAGCCATGGACTCACGCGGAGTGAGGGCTTGCGCTCGGATAATTCCATAACGGGACACGATGCCGCGAACCTCTGTTCGCTCGCTCACGATTGTGCTCCGTCCCTGGGCTTCCAGGTAAGCGACTTGGTCTGCACCGTCTCTGTGCAGAACGACGAACGGCCCATCGACTCCTGCGTTGTCTTCCCTGTCCAAAGGCATGATCTGGATCTCCACGTTGCGGTAGGTGCCAACGAGCAGCAGCTGCTCCAGCTGTCCACGCATGACGGCGGCACCTCCCAGCGGCCGCCGCAGAACCGACTCATCGATAACGAAGCTCACCAACGGAGGCGGCTTCCGCTGGAAAACCTGCTGTCGGGCCAGTCGTGCAGCAACCCGCTGTTGGACCGTCACTTCATCCAACAGGGGGCGCCACATCTCGAACACTGCCTGCATGTACTCCTCGGTCTGAAGGAGGCCAGGGATCGCAAGAGTTCCGTACACCCACAGCTCAACCGCCTCCGCCTCCAACCGAGCCGCATCCCGGAAGAACGCCGGGTACTGCGCCCGCGCGACCTCCTCCTTCATCTCCTGCAAGACGCCACCCGCGTCCAGCAACCCATCCGCCACGTCGATGAACCGGGGCGACGGCACCCGCCTCCCCTGCTCGAACGCCGCGATCGTGGACGCCGAGTACCCGGTCCGCGACCCGAACTCGGTGCGTTCCAGACCCGCCCGCAGCCGGAACCGTTTCAGCTGGCGCCCGAAGACACGGAGGATGCCCGACCCTGGTTCCGACGACCCCGTCGCCTCCGTCTCGACGTCCGAGCCCCTGTCCACAGCCGCGGTTTCGTCCGGCTCCCGCACCAGTTCACTCACCCGTCCGCTCACCTCCACCGCCCGTACCGACCGATGCCCACGCTAGAAAGCACACGGTCACCACATCGCCGAACCTCGAAAGTTCACCAGAACAAGTGCTCAGGCGACCGAGCGTCGGGTCACTTCGACCTTGCGACGGCCTTTGCGTTCGTGGCACTCCCGGCAGAGTGCGTGCGGGTCATGCGTGCGGATCGCGCGTTCACAACCGTCGCAGCTGACCAGCGGGACTGGTCGCAGTGGGGACATCACCGTCGCCGTAGAGGAAGGCGCCGCTGGCAATGGCGGTGGGAGAAGGGTGGTCAGCCGGTATTCGAGGAGGCTTGCCGGGTGGCGGATGGGGTCGGCCTCGGACGGCAGGCCGGCGGTGAGCGTGCGGGTGATCTGGTCCGACGTCGCGGCACGGGCGAGCCAGGTCTCTACAGCGGGCACGAGCCGCTGGACGTCCCGTTCGGACAGCAGCAGCCGGGGATCGGCGAGCCGCAGCCGCGCGAGCAGGTCGGCCGCCGGGCCGGTGGACGCCGCGACGGGTTCGGGTGCCGCACGCCTCGTACGTCCAGAAGAAGCCTGCGCCGAGTCCGACCGCGAGACCTCCGCTGCCGCCGGAACAGCTCCCGGCCCCGGTGCAGACAGAACCTCACGCTCATCCCCGGCCACCGCATAGGTCGGGACAGCAGCAACAGCCGCCCCCGAACCGCCGCCCCGCACCGAGGCTCGTGCTACCCCCACCCCCGGGTGATCGAGAAAGAACGTACGCGTGGCGATACGCCCACCCCCGAGCGGCACCCGGCGACGGACCAGATACCCGGCCGCCTCCAGTTCCCGCAGCGCCTTGCCGATCGTCACCTCGCCCTCCGGAAAGCGCAGGCTCAGCGCCTTGATGGTCACGGAAGCGCCGTCCGGCAGGGACTGGATGTGCACGCCGATGCCGATCGCCGTGGCGGAGAGGCGAGGGTGCTGGGCCAAGTGGTTGCCGACGACGGTGTAGCGCTCGGTGTGGCGGTGCCGTACGTGGAGGACTCCGGCGCGGGGCGCGTCCGGCGGGAGCTCCGGAGGCGCGGGCGGAGAGTGCCGCTCGGGCAACGGGTACGCGGACACAGCCGCGTTAGACTGCGGGTCAGCCATTGGGAAGCGGGATTCTTCCTGTGTGGTCAGGCCCTCGCCGGGATTGCCGTCCTGCCGGGGGCCGTTCTCTGTCTGTGGTTGTGTGCGGCGACCGTACCCCACCCGCGCGACCACCTGACGGCCTCGTCACTCGAACGGGTGGCACCCCAACTCGCGCCCGCCCAGGCCGGGTTTGGTGGGGTCGGTAGTTTCCCCAAGGGCTTTGAAGGACATCACGGGCCACCGTGTCACGGGTTCCCGCGCCCCGGTGCCGAGCTGGGAAGACAACAGGCCACCCGGCTGCCCCTCGACGTCCCGTCACCCCCACTTAGAAGGAACTGCGGGGCATTAGGACCCCGTCCGCAGGAAGGATTCCCAGGCGGCTTCGGGCGGCGCGGAAGCGGTCCCGCGCCGCCGGTGCACCCACGCCCGGCACCAGCCAGGTCCGGGATCAGCTTGATGGATTCGAGCTAGGCCGCGGCATGTCGAGCCGTAGACTTCGGCAGCGAACGCCGACGCCGTCCGGCCGTTGCGCGCTCTTGGGGGAGGAATCGCATGCAGGACCTTTCGGACTCGATGGAGATCGCCGAGCCTGAGGAGAACGGCCAAAGCGATACCGCCGACTCACCTGCTGCGGACGATCCGACACCTGACTCCGACATCGACTCGACGACGGTATCGACGGTTCTGGTGGAGGTACTTCCAGGGGTTGCTGTCGTCTGCGGTGAGGTTCCCGCGGAACTGAGGGCCGATCTGCTCGACTTCGGAATCGTGCCGGCTGTCGACCGCAAGCAGATATCCACGCTCCTCGCCGCGATCGGAAACACGGCGACCGTGGCCGGCAACCTCGGAAACGCATTCGCCAGCGTGCAGGGGCTCTACAGGCTCGGCGCCGGGACGCAGGCCTGGCTGAATGCCGGCGCAACGCTTGCCGTGAAGGACGGCGCGAACCTCGGAGCAGTTTTCTTCGGCGGAAAAATAGTCGCTCAGGCCCGCCTTCTCCCCGTAGCTGCGGTGAGCACGGCACAGAACGCGGCCTCGATCGGGCCGGCGCTGGCCATGGTCGGCCTTCAGATGCAGCTGAGCGAGGTCACGGGTCTTGTCAGGACCAACATCGCGCTGACCAGCCAGGTACTCGCGGCCATCCGCAATGAGCAGTGGACCGAGCTGACGGGGCTCGTCACCACCATCGATCGCGCGGTCGACCACGCGCGGGAGATCGAATCGGTCCCCGCCTCCTTGTGGGACAACGTCGCGGGCAGTGAGGCCTCGCTGCGCAAGCAGCTTGAGCTGTACCGGCTGAACGTCCGTGGTCACGTCGGAGAGATCGAGGGGGCCGACCCGAGTCGCCGCCGTGAGTACCTCCAGACGAACGCCGAGGCGATCGTCTTCGACGCCAACGCCCTCCTGTCCTCCGTCAAGGCATGGACCGGATATCAGGCGCTGCGCGCCGGAAGGGCGAGAGCCGCTGGACGCGATGACGCCGACGAGGCGCGGCTCGTCGACGTCATCGCGCGCGACACCCGGGCGGAGTTCGACTCCGCTCTCACCGAGACGACGAACCTCGTCGGCGCGCTGACGCGAGAACTGCGGATCATCGCCGAGCTCCCAGGACCCGACACTTGGCCGCTGCCAGGGAAGCGGAAGGACGTGAAGGCGGCCCGCGACATCTCCGCCCGTCTCCTGGAAGCGATTGAGCCACTCGCCGACGTTCTCAGGCCGCCGGCTCCTCCACTCGGGGCGCCGGGCGTCGTCTGCGCACCCACATCGCTGGATTCCGGGCCGTATCTGCGCATCCTGCAATGGTTCCTCGATGACGGCGAGACCCTGCGTGTCCTCGGCTTCCCCGACCAGCTCGACGCCCTCGGTCCGATTTCCGCGATCCTCGGCGGGGCGAAGGAGAAGCTGGCGGCGGCGAGGGACAAGACCGCGGCGAAGACACTGGTGGCCGTCACGGATCGCCGCGTCATCACGGCCAGGACGAACACGTTCCTCGAGCAAGGCGAGATCCGTCAGGTCATCCCGATCGACCACGTGCGATACGTCCGAGCGGCGACGACCCAGGACAAGAACGCGCGCTTGGCCATCGACCTCATCACGCGCGACGAGAACATCCGGTGGCTCTTCCACTCCGACATCGAGAACGCTCAAGTGGACGCGCTCGCCGCCGTGCTCGCCGAGTCGATGGCGATCCCTGACGTGGAACGCGACGAACTTCAACGGCGGGGCCACGTCCCCATCGAAGCGGGCCAGAAGAGACGAGAGCACTGACACGAGATCCACGGAGCCGAGTGGGTCAGGGGCCACGCCCCAGGATGCCGAGTAGGCCACGAGCCCATTGACCGCCGTTCACGTCTCCTCGCGTGGCACCAGGATCCGGACCGCGTGGCCTGGATCCGCGCATCGCCCATGGTCACGATATGTATGAGGCCATATGGATTGTCAGATCCCATGGATAACCTGTCGGCGTGTACGACATGACGGACCCGGCCGCCGCTCGTCGGGCAGCGAAGGCCGCTGAACAAGAGCGCTTGAGACGTGCGCGTGAACGCCGGGAGAGCCAAGGCTCCTCAGCCGTGAGCGGTTTCGTCCAGCGCAAGTGGCGTTGGCTCGGCGTCGGGGGCGGCGAGGCGGTCGAAGCCGTGCTTGCCATGCTCACGGAGACGGTGGCCGCCGCCGGGGTACCCGAGGCGGACCGGGCGGTCCTCACGCAGGCCCTCGAAGGTGATCCTGACCGCGAGACCCTGTTGCCCGCGGTGCAAACGGCACTACGTCTCCTGCCGCCGGAGTCGGTCCTCGGCCATCTGCGGAGCCTCTGGGCCGGCGGTGTTCGATGGCTCAACGAGGCGGGCCTGGAGCGGTGCAGGGTGTTGTGCTCGACGGCGCCCAGCCTGGACCTGATGAGCAAGCGCTCCCACGCGCTCTCGGGCGGACCCGCCTTCAGCCTCTTCGCGACCGCGGCCACACGCGGCGCGATACCGGTGCCGAACCGGTTTCTCGACGAGCTTCTCGCGTGGGCGCCCCTGTCCGTCATCGACGATCTGATCGACCACGGTGGCCTCATGCCCGAGGACGCTCCCTGGACGAGCCGGGACGAGCGGGAAGGCCTCTATCTGCGCGCACGCCTCGCCCCCGCCAAGGTGACCGCCGAGCAGGCCGAGCGCCTCGCGTGGGAGGCCTATCTCCGCCGACGATCCTTCCTGCGCGGTGAGACCCTCGTCCGCCAGGAACCGGACGACGTGTGGGACCTGTTGTACGACGTCGTCATGGCCGGCGACGTGACGGCCATCGACGCACTCGACGCCGCCCTGCCCCGGCCTCAGCAGATCGAGCTTCGCGACCTCAAGTCGGGCGCGCTGTCAGGGCAGTGGCCGCCGAGCATGACCGAGGACCGAGGGCTCTGGCCGCTGATGGCCGCCCTGTGGCGCCCGAGGGACCTCGTCGACGCCGGACGGAGTCCGTTCTACGCCCTCGTCGCCCTGAACCGCGCCTACGACCTCGTGAAGGACGGCGACCTGGACGCGGCGGCCCAGCAGGCCTACTCCCTCACCCGGAGCAGCGTGGGCAACCGCAAGGTTCCCGCCGACCTGGTACAGGAGGCCCACGCCATCGCGGCGTACGCGGCCGTCGGTCAGAGCGAGCGGCTCGATTCGCCGGCGGTACGGGACAGGCTGCTCGACTCCGCCGAGGAGCACGCCGAGAAGGCCGCCGCGCAGGGAGGGGCCGTCGCCGAACGCAACGTCCGGCTCCTTCGTTCCTGGCGGGGGACGAAGAGGAACGACCGCGGTCCGTTCAGCAATCCGTTCCTGGAGATCGGCCTGGATCACGGCGCCGGCGGGTGGGAGGAGCGCTGCCGCGACATATTCCGGGAACGCGAGGGCGACGCAAGGGCCCAGTCGGAGCTGAACATGGCCGAGGAACGCATCCGTGGCGCGCTGCGCGGCGAGGCGGGCTGGGGCGTCTTCTACCAGCTGCCGCTCGACCGGTCGCGATACGACCTGCCCTCCGAGGTGCCGCGCCAGTTGGTGCCCCCCGTGGAAGCGCTGCCTCGCCGGACGCAAGTCACCAGCGGCGGCGAGCTGGAGGCCATCCGCGCCCGTGCCGCCGTCGAGTTGCTCGACGAATTCCGGACCACCGTCCCGCGCGTCGATCGCCACACTTCCACCCACTGAACCAGCCGACGTCGTCGACCGCCCCACCGCCCTGACCGAACGAAGCAGAGCAGGCCTGATGCCCTCCCAGAAAAAGACGCCCAAGAGAGAGCGAGCACACCGCCCGTGTCCCGCGTGCGGCCAGACGCAACCGGGCGCGCAGGGCTCGTCAGCACCGCACAAGCCCGGAGGTCTGAAGCGCCGCAGGGAACGGCAGGCCGACACCCCGGTGACGGCCGCGGAGGCCGGCGTCGTCGACGCTCCCTCACCCCCCGATCCGATCGACGCGATGACGGTCATCAAGGGGGTCGCGGCCCGCGTGCCGGAGGCATTGGAAGCTGCCAAGGCCGACGATGTGCCGCCCGCAGGCGCACTCACCGCGGCCGTGCGCAGGGCGGTCCTGGACGAGTTCCGCACCCGCGCACAGTTCGCCGGGCGGGTCGCCGAGATCGACGCGCTGCTCTGGTCCCGTGCGGGAGACCGCCGCGAGACCGTCGAGGGCGCGATGACGGCGCACTTGCGGGAGCTGCGGCTGCTACGGGTGACGGAGCCCGAGGAGAGCGACCGGTTCGTGGTGACCGAGGGCGAGGGAGACGTCTTCGAGTTGCTGAGTCCGGCCTATGTGGACGAGTTGACAGGAAAGGTCATTCTCGCGGGACAGCTGCGGCGCATCGCCGGACCCGCGGGTGTGCAGGCGGGGGAGGAAGCATGACGGCAGCCGGAATCGACTTCGGGACCACCAACTCGGTCGCGGCCCAGTGGAACGGCGAGTACGTCGAGGTCCTGGAGATCGGCGGGCAGGGGCTGGACGCCAACTGGCGGCGTGAGGGCTTCGAGCTGCTCTACCCCTCGGTCGTCGGCACGAGTTCGCTGAGGCCGGGCACCCTGTTCGGCTGGGAGGCCAAACTCCGCTCCGAGCAGGCCGTCGAGGCGTGCAAGCGGATGCTGCGCGAGGAACCTTTCGTCACTCTGGGCGGTGCGCGGTTCGCTGCGACCACCGCCGCCGCCGGTGTCTTCCACGCCATCGCGGGGGCGGCGGAGGAAGAGGCCGCGACCGAGATCCGCGAGGCCGTCATCACCGTGCCCGCCAACGCGACCGGGGCGGCCCGCTTCCGGACCCGTGAGGCCGCGCGCGCCGCGGGCCTCACGGTGCGCACCCTGCTGAACGAGCCGACGGCGGCGGCGATCGCCTACGCGCACGAGATGGAGGTCGACGGCGAGTTCCTGGTCTTCGACTGGGGCGGCGGCACGATGGACGCCACCCTCCTGCTGCACGACGACGGATTCTTCGACGAGAAGGCGAGTCGGGGCGTCAACCAGCTCGGCGGCCTGGAGATCGACGCCCGGCTGCGCCGCATGGTCCTCGACCGGGCACCGGTGCGCGGCCGTTGGAGCGATTCCGAGAAGCGGATGTTCGCCCTGGAGATCGAGCGGGCCAAGATCCTGCTCTCCCATCAGGAGTCGGTCCGCGTCCTGACGCCCGACGACGTCACCGTCGAGATCGGGCAGGACGAGTTCTCCGAGGCCATTCAGGATCTCATCAACCGTGCGCTCGACCCGGTGGAGGAATGCCTCGAGCAGGCTCGGATCGACCCGCAGGACCTCACCGCGGTGCTGATGATCGGTGGCAGCAGTCAGATTCCGGCGGTGCGCGCCGCGGTCTCCGAAGCACTCGACTGCGAACTCGTGGACACCTCCCTGTGCGACCCGATGACCGCCGTCGCAGAGGGAGCGGCGATCAGTGCCGCCGCCATGGACGGCGAGCTGAAGAGCATCATCCGGGTGGTCAACACGCACGCCCTGGGCACGATCACCAAGGACCGCGAGGGCAAGCGGAGCTTCAGCGCCCTCATCGACCGCAACCAGCGCCTGCCGCAGCAACGCGTGAAGTCGTACGAGCCGACGAAGGACAACATCTCCCAGCTGACCGTCGAGGTGTGGGAGGGCGACCCCGATCGTGAGGTCGACCACCTGGACAACGTCAAGCTGACCGACCTGGTCCTGACCTACCCCGAGCGGTGCAGGGCCGAGGACGGTGTCTTCGACCTGGAGTACACCTACAGCAAGGAAGGTCTGCTGACCGTCAGGGCAACCCTCCAGAAGACCGGTGAGGTCGTCCTCGACGGCGAGGTGAAGGTGTTCGGGGACGGGAACGTGTTGCCGGAGGTGAAGAAGGAACTCGACCGGCTGCTCGCCCTCGCCCCGGCCACCGCCCGCCCGGCGACCGCCCCGACCCATCCACAGCAAGCAGGCGCCAGCAGCCGGAACAACGGCGCCGCAAAGCCCGCTCCGCCGCGTTCCGGCCCCCATACGGCCGGTATCAATGCCGTCGCGCCGCCGCTCGTCATCGACGGATCCAATCTCGCGTGGAACGGGCGGCCTCCCCGTACGGCGGGCGGCAGGCCGAGCTTCGCGGCGCTGGAGGCAGCCGTACGGTCGCTGCGGTTCAAGCACCCCGACAGCGACATCCACGTCGTGGTCGACGCCACGCTCCGTCACGACGTCTCCGCCGAGGAGCGCCCCCTCGTGGAGAAGGCCATCGCCGACAACACCGTCGTGCAGCCCCCGGCCGGAACCGAGGGCCGGGGCGACGCGCTGGTGATCAGCATCGCCGACGCGGTCGGCGGGGTGATCGTCTCCAACGACAACTTCGCACCGTTCCAGCGGGCCAATCCGTGGCTGCGGAACGCGGGGCGGGTCATGGGGGCCACCCACTCGCAAGGGGTGTGGGTGTTCAACCGACGCGTACCCAACCCCGCGGCGCCCGCCCAGCGAAGGTGACACGTTCGGACGGTGGAGTACCGGGCGTCCCCGACCCACGGAGGGAATCGTGTGGGCCGCTCGGTCCCCCTGCCCTACTGGCACCGTCCGGACAGAACACAAGGCGCTGGCAGTAGTCGATCAGCTACTGTACGGACACGTTCGATTCATGGACGGCATGCACGTATGCGGAGGAGCAGATCTTGGTCGGCAGCGCTCCCGCGCCGGAGCCGGAACAGTCGTCGGACACCACCTCCCACGATCACACGGCGCCCCCGCCGGAAGAGGTGGCGGTCGAGTTCACCGATACCGGACGCAGTACCGGCATCGAGGTCGAGGACATCGGCGAAGCCGGCCGGATGCCGTTCGACCCGGAACTCATCGAGGTCCATCCTCGCAACCCCACCGTCGACCTCGTCATCCAGCGGCTGAAGCGCGGCCTGATCGACCTGCAGCCCGACTTCCAACGGAAGTCGGGCATCTGGAACGAGAGAGCCCAGAGCCGGTTGATCGAGTCGCTGCTGCTGCGCATCGCGTTGCCCACGCTATACGCGGCGGAGGAGGACGACGAGTCCTGGTCCGTGGTCGACGGGGTGCAGCGCCTCACCACGATCGTCCGCTTCGTCAAACCCGATGCCGCAGGCCTGGAGCCACTGCGGCTGGGAGACCTGGAGTACCTGACTCAGTACGAAGGCAGCCGCTTCGAGGATCTGCCGGGCCGGATGCAGACACGCATTATGGAGACGGAGCTCTCCGTCCTGCTCATCCGGCGGGGCACGCCGGAGGAGGCCAGGTTCAACATCTTCGCGCGGATCAACACGGGTGGTCAGCCGCTCACGCGGCAGGAGCTGCGGCACGCTCTGATTCCCGGGCCGGCGCGCGCTTTGCTGGCCAAGCTGGCGGAGAGCGGCTTCTTCCTTCAGGCGACAGGGCACAGCGTCAATCCCTCCCGTATGGCGGAGCGTGAACTCTGCCTGCGTTTTCTAGCGTTCGCGATGACTCCCCCCGAGCGATATGTCACACAGGATTTCGACGGCTTCCTCCGCAGGACCATGCACGACATCAACTCTTTGCCGGAGCAAGAGTTGGCGGATCTGGAAAAGGGCTTCTACCGCGCGATGCGGGCCTGCCGACTGATCCTCGGAGATCGGGCCTTCCGTAAGCAGTTCAGCGGGGTCACCCGCCGTTACCCGATCAACAAGGCTCTTTTCGAGGTACAGGCGGTCACGGTGGCCCGGTGCACCGCAGAAGAACTCGTTGCCCTACGCGACCGCGCCCTGATCCTTGAACAGAGATTCCAGAAGTTGATGGATGATCCCCACTTCTACGACTCCATCTCCTCCGGTACTGGCGACGCCGACAAGGTCAACTACCGCTTCCAGTCCATGAAGGACCTGATCCGCGAGGTGTTGGAGAACACGGATGCTTGAGTCGCTCACGCTCACCAATTTCAAGGCATTCGCCCGCCAGGAGCTACGCCTGGCCCCCTTCACCCTGCTGACCGGACTCAACTCGTCCGGCAAGAGTTCCGTACTCCAGTCCCTCGGTCTGCTGCGTCAGTCGTACGAGTCGGGCGACCTCGCCCCGGTCGGTGACCGGGATGCCGGGTTGCTCCTCAACGACGAACTGGTGCAACTCGGCACCGGGCAGGATGTACGGCACGAGTCGTACGACGACACCGGGCCGCACATCGCGCTCACGCTTCGGGGAGACGGAGCGACGGCGCAGTGGACCGCGCTCTACGAGCAGGAGGCCGACCACCTCAAGCTGCTCCAGCACGACGACGAGAAGAACATCCGGGCCTCCGTCGAACCGGCGGCCTTGCTGCCGACCCTGTTCGGGCCGGGCTTCCAATACCTCAAGGCCGACCGGGTCTCCCCCCAGGTCAGTTACCCCCGTTCGCACCACGCCGTCACCACCCGCGGTTTTCTCGGCGCCAACGGCGAACACACCGTCAACTACCTACGCACCCACCAGGACGAACCCGTCACGGCGGGTCCGCTCATCCTCTCGGACGTCTCGTCCTCCAGTCTCCTCGGGCAGACCCAGGCGTGGATGCAGAAGTTGTGCCCGGGGGTGACCTTGAAGGCGCAGGACATCGCCGGCACGGACGCGGTCCGGCTCAGCTACAGCTTCGGCTCCGGTGCGTTCGCCTCCAACAGCTACCGGCCCACCAACGTCGGGTTCGGACTCACCTACGCCCTGCCGATCGTTGTCGCCTGTCTGTCGGCCAAGCCCGGCTCGCTGATCCTGCTGGAGAACCCGGAGGCGCATCTGCATCCGCAGGGTCAGACCTGGATGGCGTACCTGGCGAGTGCGGCGGCGGCGAGCGGGGCGCAGATCGTGATGGAGACACACAGCGACCACGTCCTCAACGGGCTGCGCCTTCGCGTCAAGCAGGGGTTGCTGAGCACCGACGCGACGGCCGTGCACTACTTCCGCCGCAAGGACCAGACGTCGGAAGTCGTCAGCCCGGTGATCGGGCCGGACGGGCGGCTCTCCGAGTGGCCGCAGGGCTTCTTCGACGAGTGGGAGAACTCCCTCGACCAGCTGCTCGACTGAGCAGGCGCATGGAGTCGACGAACGCGCCCCGGGGGGTCGGGGCCGCAGGCACGGAACAGGAATGGGGTGGGGCGTGCCACTGCATGTATTTCTCAACGAACGGTCCTGTGCGTCCGAGTGTGAGGCGGACGAGGTCTCGGAGGGCATGCGCGCCTTCGTGGGCGTGCTCAGGCAGTTACAGCGTCTGCGCGGCATCAGCCTCGCTACCCAGAATCCGTTCGACGAGACGGAACTCGCACGGGGCTACTACTACGCGGAATGGCGCAATGACGCCCGCAACAAGGAAGAGGCTCTCTACTTCCAGCGGATGCGCGACCGCTGTACATCCTTCACAGCCGCCCTGCACGCAGCGGCTGCGGACGAGCGGGACGACGTATGGCACCGCTTCAAGGGAGTCGACGTCCACGGACTTCGTGCGGCCTTGATGGTGGACGGGCTCGCGCTCAGTCTGCCGCTGGCTTCGGACTGGGACACCGCCTGGCTGGACCTGGACATCGAGGAGTTGTCGGAGGGCCCTGGGCCCGGAGACGTCGTCGTCGATGAGTACACGGACAAGGTCCGGCACACCTCCCGGAAGGCGCACCTCTGCGAGCACGAGGACTGGATTCTCCGTGAAGGACTGGACCGCGTCTCCAGTGGAGCCCAACTCTGGGCCGGGCGAGCAGACTTCTTCCCCCATCTCCAGTTCCTCGACCGGGTGAAGGATGATCTGGAGAACCTCGATCCGCGGTGGTTCAAGGGTGCCCGCCAGCTACTGCGACAACTTGAGGCCACCGCCGCCCAATGGGACCCGGATTCCTCCACAGGACCTCACTGGGAAGCTCCGAACATCAGAGGGGAACACGAGAACTCCCGCAAAGACCGAATGTGGGAGGACAACGGCAAGGACGAATGCTTCCAGCTGCACGGAAATCTGAACCGTGGCGCCGGCCGCATCTACTTCCGGCTGGTTCACGACGAAAAGGCCATCCGCATCGCTCACATCGGGCGCCACCTCTGAAGCAGACACTCTTGGCCCCCTCCATCAACAAAGGCGCAGGTGACATGACTGATTCCACCGCCGGTCCCGCAGAGACGCAGTCCCGCGCCCGCTACCTCCTGGACGGACGGCGAGTGACCCTCACCGATCTGCTCAGCGCCGGGCTTCTGGCGGAAGGCCAGCGCCTGTCGTTCGTTCGACCCCGGATGGGCGAGAAACACGACGCCACGGTCACCTCCCGGGGATGGATCCGGCTCGCGGACGGGGAAGAGTTCCGTTCGCCGTCCAAAGCAGCCACGGTCGCTGTCGGGTACGGGACGTTCGACGGATGGGAGGCGTGGCAGGTGGACGACGGCAGATTCCTTACGCAGTTGCGCCAGGAACTGCTGGATCGCGCCGCCGAGGAAGCCGAGCCCGCGGAACCGGAGGAGGAGCGACAGACGTCGCTGTCCCCCAGCGAGCGCCACGCCCGACTGAAGAAGGCACGTGAGTCGGCCGAGGCAGGAAGTCCGCTCACCATCTCCGTACAGGAGCTGCTGGGCTGGTGGGGCGCGACCGGCCGAGGACTTGTCAACGAGCAGATCGAAGCCGAACTCGCCAACCACAGCCTCATCACTTCGCCCGAGTTCGACAAGGTCCCCCTGACCGCCACGGTCCACCTCGTCAGAGCCGCGGAAGAGGACACCGAGGACATTCCTCTCGCCGGGTCCCCAGCGACCGTCACAGTGCCGGTCGGCACGTCCGAAGAGCAGGAGGCACGCGAGACCGGGCTGACCGTCGGCACCCTCCCGTCCGCCCTCGGCGGTGTCGTCAGCGTCAAGCCGACCGCCACCTTCGAGGAGGTCATCACGCTGATGGTGCTCCACGATTTCTCCCAACTGCCCGTCCTCGCCGGTCCGCACAGCCTGGCGAGATCCGTCTCTTGGAAATCGATAGCTCGTGCCCGGCACGCCGACCCCGACGCCCACCTCTCGCAAGCCATCGTGGACGCGCGGGACGTCCGCTACGACCATGACCTGATCGACGTCCTGCCCACACTGGCCGAGCACGACTTCATCCTCGTCAGGGACCAGCGGAACGCCATCGCCGGCATTGTCACCGCCGCCGACGTGGCCCAGGCGTACGGCGATCTGGCGGGACACTTCCTCCTGATCGGGGAGATGGACCGCAGGCTGAGGCAGGTCATCGCGGGCGCCTTCACCCTGCCCGAGGTCACCAAACTCTGCGACTCGAAGGGCGAACGCATCAAGTCCTTCGGCGACATGACCGTCGGCGACTACAAACGCGTACTGGAGAACCCCGAGCTGTGGGAGCAACTCGGATGGCCGCTCGACCGCAAGGTGTTCATCGAGCGGCTCGATGAGATCCGCAAGATCCGCAACAACGTCATGCACTTCAACAGCAGCGACCCTCTACCGAAGCGCGACGTGGACAAGATCCGCAACCTCAACAAGCTGCTGAGGGAGTACGGGGAGTAGATCCAGGAACTCACCGCCGCAGACCGCCGCGTACACGAAACACACCGTCGCCTACGGCGCGTCGCTGTGTGCGCGTCGGGTCTGGGCACAGCAGGGGGCACCCGGCAGCGTGGGCGCCATGAACAGTGAGCACGCCCCCACGTCCATGGCAGTGACCGCGAAGCGTGGTGCGGCAGAAATGGGCACCACGAAGGACGAGTTCACGATGCGCTTCAGCTCAACACCGCGCGGTGCCCGCCTCGCCCGCCGCCTGGTCGCGGACCGGCTCGATGCGTGGGGGCACCCCCACGCATCCACCGCCAACGACACGCTGACCCTCATCACGGCGGAGCTGACCGCCAACGCCGTGCGCCACGGTCACGTGCCCGGACGGGACTTCGAGGTGCGGCTCATCGCCGGAGAGGCGGCTCTTCGGGTTGAGGTGTCCGACACTCGCACGGAACGCGTACCGCCGCTATCCCCCAATGAACCGCCTGTCGAGGCAGAGTCCGGCCGGGGCCTGATGCTGGTCGCAGCGCTGGCCGACGAGTGGGGGACCGCATCGCGCCACGGCGCTCCCGGCAAGACAGTCTGGGCCGAGGTGCGGTGCCCTCTCGGCGGCCGTTCACCCACATGCGAGTACCCGTGATGCCTCGCGTACTCTCCGTGCATGGTTTACGTCGTAGCGCTCAGTGAAGACCAACTCGACCGAATCGACATGGAGTTACGGCTGAAGCAGGTCTTCACCAAAACTGTCGCCGCCGCCTCACTGCCACGTGATCCTCGACCTCAGATCACCCTGCTGGTCAGACGGCCGTCCGCATCCGACCAGACGTCCCCACTGGTCTGGCTGGGAGTTGTACGACAGCCACGCGGAGAGAAGGTGGCGGCAATCGACTCCCGAGTGACCGTGGACCTATTGCGGGAATGTCCGGTTCCCGTGTCGATGCACTCCGTCGGGCAGCAGCTGCCGCTCCCTGTACGGGATGCGCTCTCTGCGGCTTCGAGAAGAGAAGTCACAGTCCTGCAAGACACGATCTCCGAAGCTCTTCTGACTGTTCTCGCCCAGCAACACGAGAAGCTGCGCCTGCTGCTCGAATTCCTCGGCGAAGCGGCCACGCCGGAACGCCTCGATCCGCAGGGTCGGCCCGAGGACGCATCATGGCAAGAGCAGCTCGAAGCTGCCCGGCTGGCTCTGGTGACCGGCGGAATTCCGCCAGCGCGGCTCGCCGCCTGGCGCCGCCCGGCTGGTCGTGACGAACCAGTCCTGGCCGGTTTGATCGCAGAACCTTACGAGCCATCGCTGATCGACTACGACATGCACCACTTCTTCGACGGAGACGATGTCTTCCAGTCCATGGGGTACCCGTACGAGGAGAACTCTCTGGGCTCCTCCTTCCGATGCGACATCCGCGTCTTCGAGCACCTCGGCCGCCGTATCGAGATCGCGAATGTCAACGCAACCGACGTCGAAACCCGCCTCGGCACCGACATGATCTACTACCACGAGGCCACGCAAAGCTTCGTGTTGGTGCAGTACAAGCGCCTGCCACACGAGGCAAGAAACCGATGGATCCGTGTCGACAAGCGGCTGTTGAGTCAACTGGACCGGCTGGAAAGGGTTGCAGCCCTCAGCCGCCCGGCAGGCATGCCCCACGAGTGGCGCCTCGGTCCCGACCCATGCTTCGTGAAGCTCGCCTACTGGCCGCTGACGGAAACCATCGATCCGGGCCCTGCACCGGGCATGTACCTGTCCGTGCCCTACGTGCGGCTGCTTCTGAACGATGACGCCACGCTGGGCCCCAACGGTGGACGACGGCTCGGATATCCACAGGTCGACCGCTATCTGACCAACACCGAGTTCACCGCACTCATCAAGAACGGACTGGTGGGCACCGTCGGAACGACGATCCAACAACTCGCGGAACTCGGAGCGCAACGGGCCGAGGAGGACAGGATGTCCGTCGTCCTCGCCGTCGAGCGGGCCACCGACCCGCTGCGCAAAACGGTGAAGGAGCGACACAAGCGCAACCACTCCCAGGGCTATGACAAAACGCTCGCCAACCGCTTGCGCAGGCAGCGCCGGTCCACTCCGCCCATTCCCGGCCAGCAGACGTTTCCCGAGTCCTGATCCCGATAGCGGTCGGTCATCCGGATCGGCGCAAACCACTCAGCCATCGAGACTCCGGGCCACGAACGTCATGTGCTGAATGTTCCCCATCTTGTTCCAAGTCGTGTGAGCACCCGTGCTTACAGCACCCCGGGACCGGTCTCGCAGCCAACTCTCCCCCGCGCTCGCCTTCGAGCCGCGAAATTCCACGAGACCGGTGAAGCACCTGGCGGCTTCCCGGTTGGCGTCGTCGTACTGCCTGCCGTGCGGCACCTTGGACAGGTGGAAGGCGCGGGCGGTGGTGTAGCGGAGGATGCCCCACGGTGGACCTCCGCCGCGTGCGGGCGGGGTCTGGGTGACGTACGTGGCGGGATGGATGCCGTAGTCGCCGTAGCGCAGTCGGGGCAGGTACGGGCGTTCGCTGTGGCCGATCTCGTGCCAGGCCTCCCAGTCCGTGCGTGGGGCCTCGTACGGGACGCCCTCCCGGAAGTCGTCGGGCGGTTCGGGGAAGCCGCCGGCCATGACGGTCACTGTGCGCCAGGAGGTGAGCGGGATCAGGGTGTCCAGGGCTCGCACGGCCTCCTTGGCGGCGTCGGGGCGGTCCGCAAGGACGGTGGCCAGGTCGAGGAACAGGTCGGCCGGGTGGCCTGTGGGCATCCGGCCGAGCAGTGCGGCGACGTCCGATGCCGTGCGGTCGTTCCAGTCGCCGGGGAGCCGTACGCGGATGCCGAGTCCGTCCTCTCGATGCCGGGCCGCGGTGAGCGCGAGTGACTGCTGGGCGCCGGGACGGCCCGGCCCGGTGACCGGCCGCAGGTTGCGGTGATCCCACCACTCGGGAGTCAGGACGGCGGCCAGCACCGCCGCTTCGTCCTCGTCCGCGAAGGGCGCGTCCAGCCATCCGCAGCCGAGGCGCTGTGCCGTGGAGACGTCACCGGCCTCCTTGGCGATGCGTTCGGCCAGCGGTTTCGGCAGCATGCCGGCGCGAGGTGGCAGCGTCCACAGCGGAGCGACCCGACGCTGTACGTCCGGCGCCAGCCCTCGGTAGGCGGCCGCCGCGTGCGGCCGGGTCGGCAGGACGGGAACGTACAGCGGTACGGACATGGCGTTCCCCCTCGGCGCTGCCCGTGCTCGGCTCTTCCTTTGCTCTCGTGCGTGCGTTCTGTGCGCTCTGCGCGCTTCCTTCGTTTTCCTTCAGGGTGAAACCAGTGAGGAAAGCCCGAAAGGGCGCCAATCAGCCACGGTTCGGCGAGGAGCGCGGCTGTCACAGGCCCCTCCGACGGGAACGGGACTCCGGTGTACCCCGTCCCGTCACACACTGTCCGACCTGCCCTATACGGTTGATCCGCAGCACACGGGGTGACCGCTGCCACGCGAGCGCCCCGGGATCCGCAGACGTAAGGGGAGCGTCGTGAAACCCACTCTGGCCGCCGCGCAGCTTCGGGGCAGTCTGACGCAGTACCTCACGACGACCTACGCGCTCGCCGACGACGACACCCGGCGGGCCCTCGAGCGGTTTCTGGGAGACCCCGAGTCGGGGATCTTCCGGGGGCCGTACCTGCGCATCAGGACGCCGTTCCACAAGGCGGACGACGGGTGGGAGCGGCACCTGGAGTGGCGGCCCGGGTTCACGCCGTGGCGGCACCAGGCCAAGGCGTGGCAGCGGCTCAGCACGCTGGGCGGCAGGGCGGCCGAGCCGACGCTCGTGACGACCGGCACCGGCTCCGGCAAGACCGAGTCGTTCCTGGTGCCGGTGCTCGACCACTGCCGACGGCAGAAGGCGCTCGGGCGGCGCGGCGTGAAGGCCGTACTGCTGTACCCGATGAACGCGCTCGCCACCGACCAGGCCGGCCGCATCAGCGACTACCTGACCGCGCCCGACCTCGCCCAGGTGACCGCGGGGCTGTACATCGGCGACCGGCCGGACACCGACTTCCGGCGGGTCATGACACGCCGCGAGGAGATGCGCGTCTCCCCGCCCGACGTACTGATCACCAACTACAAGATGCTGGACCTGCTGTTGCAGCGCGGTGAGGACCGGGTCCTGTGGGACGGCGCGGACGTCGCGTACGTGGTGCTGGACGAGTTCCACACCTACGACGGCGCCCAAGGCACCGACGTCGCCATGCTGCTGCGGCGGCTGGCGACAGCGGTCGGCGCCACGCAACCGGACCGGCCGCTCGGGCGGATCTGCCCCGTGGCGACCTCCGCGACGCTCGGGGCGGGCCGGGCGGGCACGTCGGCCGGGGGCATCCTGGACGTGGCGGCACAGGTGTTCGGCATGCCCTTCACGGCGGACGCGGTCATCGGCGAGGAGCGGATGACCGCCGAGGAGTTCACCGGCGAGGTCGACTACGCGCTTCCCGAGCCACCCACTCCGCAGGAGGTCATCGCGGCGTCGGGTGGCGTGGGCGTGGAGGCGAAGCCGGACCAGCTGGACCTGGACGGGCTCGCCGCGCACATGCTGGGGCAACGAGGCCTCGACGCGTTCCGTATCGGCCGTCTGCTGAAACGGCACGACTTCACGCAGGGCATCCTCGCGCTGCTCGACGGCGAGCCGCTGGACGAGTGGGGGCTGCGGGACCGGCTCGCGCGCTTCGGATACGCCTGGGGACGCACCGCCCGGGAGAACCCGCAGCTGGTGCTGCAAGCCCTGGCCCGTTTCGTGGCCCTGCTCTCCGCCGCCCGGGACCCGGACTCCGACGAACGACGTCCGCGTCCCCTGCTGCACGTCGAGGCCCATCTCTGGGTGCGGCCGGTGACACGTGTGCTGCGTGGGGTCGGCCGGACACCGGAGTTCCGCTGGTACGAGGACGACCGCGCACAGGCCCGGCGCGCGGCCCTGGCCGCCGCTCCCCCCTCGGACGAGGAGGACGGTTCTTCCGCGGGCTACGGGGCCTCGGGCGGAGCGAACCGGCCGCAGCCGCTGGCGGGCACGGACACGGCGGTGCGCCCCGCGCAGGTGCACCTGCCCGCCGTGTACTGCCGCGCGTGCGGGCGATCCGGCTGGGCCGCGCTGTCCCCGGAGTCCGATCCGCAGCAGCTCGTCATGGCACAGGACCGGATCTGGCGGGCCGGCGTCGGCCGGGACAAGCGCCGCATCCGCTACTTCATCTCGGCGACCGAGCCGGAGCGGCGCCAGGCCCTCGACGCACTGGCCGGGCGCCTGCCCGCGGGCAGCGGTGTCGATCCGCTCTCCGTGGTGGTGCTCGACGGGGCGCAGGGTACCTACCGGCTACCGACGGCGGGAGACGACGGGGACCCGGTCGACGCCTGGTTCGCCCTCGCGCTGCTGGACAAGAAGACCGCCGACAAGGCGGCCAAGGACGACCGCTGTCCGGCGTGCAACACCGACAACAGCATCCGGTTCCTCGGTACGGCGCAGGCCGCGCTGGCCTCGGCCACGGTCACCCAGCTCTTCACCGGCGGGGACATCGCGCTGGTCCCGGAGGAACGCAAGACGCTGCTGTTCAACGACTCCACGCAGGACGCCGCGCACCGCGCCGGGTACGTCGCCAACGCCTCGTACAAGTTCTCGCTGAGGTCGCTGCTTGCGCACAATCTCGACGAGGCGGGAGCGACGACCGCGCTCAACGACCTGATCGGCAACGTTCTGGACTCGGTGGACGATCCAGAGGCACTCGCCGCCGTTGTTCCACCGGATCTGCACGACGAACCGGGCGTCGACCGGGTGTTGTCGGGCCGTGGCACAGGCGATGCACGTACCTGGCGGCTGATCGGTGAACGGCTGGCCTTCGCCACGGTCATGGAGTTCGGGCTGCGATCACGCCTCGGCCGCACCCTGGAGCTCACGCGGACGGCCGCCGCCGAGGTCGTCGTCGAGAACCCCGAGCGGGTCACCGACCTCGCCCGCGATCTGCATCTCGCGCTGCCGGGCCAGATGGTGATGACGGGCGGGCTCCCGACTCCCGAGCGGTATCTCGCCTACGTGCGGGGCCTTCTGGAGCGGCTGCGGCTGCGCGGCGCGGTCCGGCACCGTTGGCTGGAGCAGTGGATGCGGGAGGCCGGCGCCGACCGGTTCCTCATCAGCGGGCGGCGGCCCGACGGCATGCCCGCCTTTCCCGAAGGTGTCGCCCCACCGCGATTCCTGCTCGACGGGCAGAAGGACCGGACCGAGTTCGACGTGATCACCGGCCGGCAGGCCTGGTTCCAGGACTGGACCCGCCGCTGCCTCGGGCTGGACGCCGCCGGGGCCACCGAGTACCTTCGTCGGCTGTTGCCCGCCCTCGCCGACGAGCACGTGCTCAGCGTGCGGACGGCGAAGGACCGCACCACGCGCGTGTACGGTCTCCAGCCCGGCCACATCCAGGTGCGGCTGCTGGACGACTCGATCGTCAACAAGGCGTTCGTGGCGTGTGAGGACTGCGGCTGGCAGCAGGTCGTTCCTCCGGAGCGGCGCACCCGCTGGTACGGCCACCCGTGCCCGCGCTACCGGTGCAAGGGATACCTGACACCGCCGCAGCCGGGCATGCTGCGCTCGACGCCGACCGACCGGCACGGCGGCAGCGGGAGCGTCACCGGCGCGGGCTTCGCCGCTCTTCAGGAGCGCGACTACACGAACGACTACTACCGGCGGCTGTACCTGACCGGTGGCACCTTCCGTGTCGTGACGGCCGAGCACACCGGCATGCTGACCCGTGCACAGCGGGAGCAGGTCGAACGGACCTTCCGGGCCGGTACGCACTACACCGACCCGAACGTGCTGTCCTGCACCCCCACGCTGGAACTCGGCATCGACATCGGTGATCTCTCTGCCGTACTGATCGGCTCGCTGCCGAAGGGGCCCGCGAACTACGTGCAGCAGTCGGGCCGGGCGGGGCGCAAGACGGGCAACGCGCTGGTCGTCGCCTTCGGTGGGCGCAGGGCCCGCGACCTGTACTACCTGGACCAGCCTCGGGAGATGATCGCCGGCGACATCGTGCCGCCGGGCTGCTATCTGTCGGCGGTGGAGATCCTGCGCCGGCAGTACACCGCGTGGCTGCTGGACCTCGCCGCGCGCGGAGAGCTCGCCACCGCTGACGGCGAACGCCTCCAGCCCGTGCCCCGGCTGGCCTCCGCCCTCTTCGGTACGACGGGTTGGTGCCAGGACCTCGCGGACGCCGCACAGACGCACGGGGCGACGCTCGTCGAGCGGTTCCTGACCCTGTTTCCCGGAGGTGACGCGCCCACGCCGACCCCGAACGGCCCCTCCGCACCTGACGGCGACGACGACACCGGAGTGTCCACGCACGCCGCCGACGAACTCCGGAAGTACGCGGCCCACGGCGTCGTACGAGCTCTCCAAGAGGCGGAGGAGGACTGGACGGGGCGGCGGGAGGAACTGCGGCGCAGGATCGCCGCGATCGACGAGGCCGTCGACTCGCTGGCCCGTACCGACGAGATCCAGGACCGGGAACGGCGGGAACTGCTCGCCGAACGCCGCAGCACCGGAGACCTGCTGCGGGAACTGAGCCGGACCAGCGCGCACGGCACACTCGTCGAACTGGGACTCCTGCCGAACTACAGCCTGGCCGACACCACGACCCAGCTGGAAGCCACCCTGTACTGGTCCGAGGCACTTTCGGACAGCGACGACCCGTCCGAGACAGGAAACCCGAGAGAAGCCGGGCCACCCGCCGGTACCGAGCGCGTCCATCGCAGCGAGACCCGCGACTACGAGCGCTCCCGCAAAACAGCCCTCACCGAACTGGCCCCCGGCAACAGCTTCTACGTCAACGGTTACAAGCACGTGGTGCGTGCCCTGGACATCGGCAGTCCGGAGCGCCGGGCCTGGTCGGTGTGGCGGCTCTGTCCCTCCTGTGGATACGTGCGCACCCAGAACGCGCAGGCCGACACCTCCCCCTGCCCGCGCTGCGACGGGCGGGAGATCGCCGACGCGGGCTGCGTGCAGTACGTGCTTCAGCCCCGCCGGGTCGTCGCCCGGGACAAGCGGGACGACGCCCGGGTACGTGACGACCGCGACGAACGGGCCCGTAGGCAGTACGCGGTGCTCACCACCGTGGACATCGATCCCGAACATCTGGCCATCGACTCCTGGCGGCACGACACCGCAACCTTCGGCGTGGACTTCTCCCGTAAGGCCGTCATCCGAACGCTGAACCTGGGACTCGACCGGCAGGACGGCAGTTCCACGGTGCCGCTGGCCGGCGAGGAAGTACGGATCAATCCGTTCTACGTGTGCACGACCTGCGGTGGCGCGACGGCGGAGGGCCGACCGGTCGTCGACCAGCCGCAGCACGCGCTCACCGACTCGGGGGCAGCAGCCACGAAGGGCAGCGCCCACCATCTGTTGTGGTGCCCCCGTCGGCGGACACACGGCTCCGCGCGTGGAGCGGGCCAAAGGACGGCCGGACAGGACGTACCGCTGCTGCTGGCCCACGAGCTCACCACGGAAGCCGTACGGATCCTGCTGCCCGCCTCCGTGACCCGGGCCCGGGAACGGCTCGCCTCCTTCACCGCGGCGCTGTTCGCCGGTATCGCGGCACGCTACGGCGGCGACCCCGACCACATCGACATCGCCGCCGCCTCGATGCCGGACAGCCCGGACCAGCTCGGCGCGGACTTCCCGCGGCGGTTCCTCGTCGTCTACGACCGGTTGCCCGGCGGTACGGGCTATCTTCACCGACTGGCGTCCGCGGACGGCTTCCGCGAGGTACTCCTCAAGGCGCGCGAGGTGATCGACAACTGCGCCTGCCAGCAGAAAGAGCTGGACGGCTGCCATCAGTGCCTGCTGCGCAGGGTGCCCCCATCGGACTACGACCGTGTCTCCCGCCGGGAAGTGCAGTCCATGCTGGACGAGCTCCTCGGCGCCGACGGTGAACGCTGGCGGACCTCGCGGATTTCGACGACCCGTCAGATCCCGTTGGAGCGACAGGCGGAGAGCGACCTGGAGGTCATGTTCGTCGACACACTGGAGGAGTGGGCCAAGCAGCCCGAGTCCCGGGCGACGGCGGACACGTACACCACTCCGGCCGGCACACGGGCGCTGGATCTCCGGCTGACCACGGGTGACGGCACGACCACGAGCTGGCGGGTCTCGCAGCAGCGCGTACTCGACGGAACCCGGCCCGACGTCCTCTTCGAGCGACTCGACGCACCCGGCCCACGGCTCGCCGTCTACCTGGACGGATATCGCTACCACGCGGGCACCGAGCACAACCGTCTCGCGGACGACGCGGCAAAACGCGCCCGGTTGCGGGCGGACGGGCTCCGGGTGTTCCAACTGACCTACCACGACATAAAGGAGTGGCGGAACCGGGTCCGCGACACCGGATACGCCGGAATCGCTCCCGCAGACCCGGTGTGGCAGCCCTACGACGATGAGGCCCAGAAGAGGGCACGCGCTTACTACGAGCGCACGCGCGGCGGCCTGCGGGGCGAACTGTCCGAGACAGTGTGGGTCAACCCGGCCGAACTGCTGCTCGCCTATCTCCGCGCCCCCGACGCCGGGCAGTGGCACCACCGGGCCGAAGCCGCCGTCGCCGGGCTCCTCGGGACTGCCGGCCTGCGGGACACACCGGTGCGAGCAGACGCGGTCGGGCGGACCGTCGAAGCGGCTCTCCGCGGCGAACACTCCGACACGCCGAAGGGGCCCCTGCGCGTCCTGACCGCGACGGACCGGTCCGGATGCCGGCTCGTCCTGGTCGCCGACGTACGACACCGGCCGCCTGTCTGGACCGGGCTGACGCTGCTGGACGACAGCGCCCACGCCGTCGCGGACGAGACGACCCATAAGCGGCGATGGCGAGCATGGCTGTACTGGAGCAACGTGTTGCAGTTCCTGGAGCATGGTGGAGGCGACAGCGCACAACTCACCACCTCGCTGCTGGACGGCTTCACCGCCGACGTGCTCACCGTGACCGGCGGAGCGGGGTGGCTGTCCTCGACCCGCATCATTTCCGCCGATGGCACACAGCGGGAGACCGACAGCCTGCCACCGGTGGCCGTCACGACCGGCCTGCCCGCGGTGCCCGCGAGGACGACCGAGGACACCCCCTCCGTGTTCCGCCCCAAGCGCGACGGCGCATGGGACGCGGTTCTGGAGTACGTGGACCCCGACGAGGCGGGACTGGCCGAGCTGGCCCACGCGCTCGCCGAACTGGGTGTCCCCGCGCCCGAGGACGGCTACGAACTCGACGAACACGGCTGGCAGGCCGAACTTGCCTGGCCGAACGCCAGGCTGGGTGTGGTTCTGGCACCACAGGGCACGGCCGAGGAACCGGACATCGAGGCCCAGGACCGCGACCGTGCCTTCGCCGCCGCACTGTGGGACGTACGACCGGCGGCCGGGTGGAGCGCGGAGGAGATCGCGGCACGCCTCGGCATCAACGGCGAGGGGACATCGAACAGTCCCGCGGATCACAGCCGACCGGGCACGGGTACGGCCGGGCATGACGAGAAGAAGAACGACAACGGGGAGTCGGCATGACGAAGACCGGGGGCGTGACGCTGCGCCTGCTCGACAAGGCGGACAAGGAGATCCTCCGGCTGCCGCGCACGGTCAAGGGCGCCCTGTTCGATTTCCAGCACAAATTCAAGGACAACCCGCGCACCCCCGGGCTGAAACTCAAGCAGCTCAAGGGCGACAGCCGGATCTGGTCCGCGCGCATCAACGACGAGTACCGGGCTCTGCTGCTCCGGCTGGCCGAGGACGACTGGCTCATCGTCTCGGTCAAGCACCGTAAGGAGGTCTACGACCGGCTCGCCTACGGGATCAACCACGTCACCGGCGGCATCGAGTACGTCGACCTCCAGGTGGTGGAAGACAGCATCCTGCGACGCATTCCGCCGCAGGAAGCGTCGCCCGCCGTCCCGGCCGCGCCCGCTGAAGCCCCGCCCGCTGAAGCCCCGCCCCGTTCAGCTCAACCGCTGTTTGCCGCCTGGAGCGACGCGCAGTTGAGCGAGCTGGGAGTGGCGGAGCCCCTGGTGCCGGTCATCCGCACCCTCACCACCGAGGAGCAGCTCCTCGGACTGATCGAGTACGCGCCGCAGCTCACCGGTGAGGTCCTGCTGGCGCTGTACGACGGAAGGCCCTTCGACGAGGTACGGGACGAGGTCACCGCACCTGTCGCCGCCCCTGACCCCGTCGACACCGAGGACTTCCGGACAGCCGCCGAGCGGCCCGCCACGGTCGTCACCACGTCCGACGACGCCCTGCGCGAGGCACTGGAAGCAGGGGACTTCGGTCGCTGGAAGGTCTTCCTCCACCCCGCCCAGTCCAAGCTGGTCGAGCGCCGCTACTCCGGCCCCGCCAGGGTCGGCGGTGGCCCCGGCACCGGCAAGACGATCGTCGCCCTGCACCGCGTCCGCCACCTCGTGTCCCAGCTGCCGCCCGGCCACACCAAGCCCGTGCTGCTGACCACCTACAACAAGAACCTCGCCTCGGATCTGCGTTCCCGGCTCCTGGAACTGGGCGGCGAGCAACTGCTGTCGCGGGTGGAGGTCAGCCACGTCGACCAACTCGCTCTACGGGTTGTGCGAGAAGCCGAGCCGGGCAGCCGTAAACAGACCATCGACGACAGCCAGGCCGTGAGGGAATGGCGGGCGATGCTCGACGAGCTCGGCGAGAGTGGCTGGGACGCGGAATTCCTCCACGACGAGTGGACGCAGGTCATCCTCGGACAGGCCGTCGGCACTCGCACTGACTATTTCCGCGCCCGCCGCGCCGGACGGGGAAAGAACGTGGGCCGGGCGGAACGAGCCGCCGTCTGGCAACTCGCCGAGCGCTTCACCCAGCGTCTGGACCGGCTCGGACGCCAGACGTGGGACCAGGTGGCCGAGCGCGCCGCTCGCCTCGAGATAGGGCGGGAACAGCGCATCCGCGCAATCGAGCGCCGGCGGGAGGAAGCGGGCGGCCTGGACAACATCCACCTCCAGGACGGCTCCGGTGGCTGGCTGCGCTACCGTTACCGGCACATCGTGGTCGACGAGGCGCAGGACCTGCGCCCCGCACACTGGAAGATGCTGCGCGCGATGACGGCCCGTGACACGGACGACCTGTTCCTGGTCGGCGACACCCACCAGCGCATCTACAAGAACCAGGTGACACTCGGCAGTCTCGGCATCAACATCCGCGGGCGGTCCGCGAAGCTCAGCCTCAGCTACCGGACGACGCGACAGATCCTGCGTTCCGCACTGGAGGTGCTCGGCGAGGAGATCTACGACGACCTCGACGGCAGTTCGGAAACTCTCGCCGGGTACCGTTCCGTGCTCAGCGGCGGTACGCCCGGCATGCACCCGTCCTCGGACTGGCAGTCGGAACGTGAGGCGATCGCCGCGCACATCCTGGCCTGGGACGCCCATCCGGACGAACGGATCGCGCACGAGCAGATCGCCATCTGCGTCCCTACCAACCGCATGGCGAGCGAACTGGGAAGCACGTTGGGGGAACACGGCATCCGAGCCTTGGAGATCGGCGCCGACGGCGCCCGGGGCGAACCCGGGATCCACATCGGGACCATGTTCCGGTTCAAAGGGCTGGAGTACCAGCGCATGATCATCGCCGGGGTCAGCGACGGTTTGGTCCCCCGTGAGCAGGTCAACCAGCTACGCCAAGCGGATCCTGCCCGCTACCGCAGGGAAGAACAGCGGGCGCGGTCCCTGCTTTTCGTAGCGGCGACCCGGGCACGGGACAGCCTCGACATCTTCTGGCACGGCAGTCCGAGCCCGTTCCTGCAACGTCTTCTCTCCTGAGAGCCCTGAAGGCGGAGGGTGAACCCCAGGGGCTGAGGCCGACAATCGACCTCAGCCTCGCTGCCGATGTTCCCAGCCCCCTTGGTCTCGGCGCAGCACCGCGGCCGCCGACACCCCCGCTTGGCCGGCGGATCTCAGGCGGTAGAGCCAGACCGCCTCCAGCCTCACTATTCGTGGCTGCGCTCGTAGCCGCGCGATCCGGTTTGAACCGGTGTGGACCGGGTTCGGGCAAGCCCTTCGACCTACGAAAAAGGGCCCCTGAACTGCGATTTAGCTGGCCGGGTGCCCTTGGCGGCAGACGAGTCGGGCTGTACGCCGGGTTCTGTCGCCCGGTCGCCTCGCGGCGGCCGGGGAGACGGCCATCCATCTAGGACCGATGTTGCCATCGGCCTCGTGCGGTCTACCCGTGGACTCGGGCGGGCAGCCCTCGAACGTCCTCGCAGAAACACCGGGGTGTTTCCTTTTGACCTTGCTCCAGGTGGGGTTTACCTAGCTGCCCAGGTCACCCTGGGCACTGGTGGTCTCTTACACCACCGTTTCACCCTTACCCGGTGCCGAAGCTCCGGGCGGTCTGTTTTCTGTGGCACTGTCCCGCGGGTCACCCCGGGTGGCCGTTAGCCACCACCTTGCCCTGTGGAGCCCGGACGTTCCTCGGGAAGCCCCGTAAGGGACTCCACGCGGCCGTCCGCCCGGCTCGTCTGCCGTGTCGACCATGGTACCGGGCGCGGGCGGCGTCCCGGTCCGGCCGCCGGTCCGGCCGCCGTCGCCAGCACCGAGCCCGCGAGGATGAGGGTGAAGGCGGCCAGGACGCCGGCGGTGAGGGGCTCGTCCAGGAACAGCGCGCCCGCCGCGACCGCGACCGCCGGGTTGACGTAGGTGATGACCGTCGAGCGGGTCGGGCCGATCTCCTTGATCAGCTCCAGGAACGCCACGAAGGCGAGGGCCGTGCAGACGACCCCCAGGGCCGCCAGCGCCGCCAGGACGGGGACCTCGGGCATCTGCGACGGCCAGGTCGCGGCGGCCGCCGGTGCGTAGACCAGCGCCGCCAGGGTGAGGCAGGGGACGATGAGATGGAGGGTCGGGACGTCCTTGAGGCGGCGGGCCGCTATCAGCGGGGCCGTCGCGTAGCCGACGACCGTCAGCAGCACCTCGCCCAGGGACTTCGCGTCGCCTCCCGTGAGGTGCGGGACGGTCAGGACCGCCACCCCGGCGAGGCCCACGGCCAGGCCGGCCACCCGCCGCACGCCCAGTACCTCGGTGTCCCCGAGGAAGCGGGCCGCCAGCACGCCGACGATCGGGACGCCCGCGACCAGCAGGCCGGCGGTGGAGCTGGAGAGGTGCCGCTCGGCATCCGTGAGCGTGAACCAGGGGCCGATGATCTCGATGACCGCGAAGGCCAGCATGGGCTTCCAGTGGGCCCGTACCGTCCGGGTCAGGCCGCGTTGCCGTAGCGCGAAGGGCAGCAGGAGGGCGGCGCCCAGCGCACATCGGGTGAAGACGACCATGGACGGGGAGAGGTCCTCCACCGCGATCTTGATCAGCAGGTAGGGGATGCCCCAGACCACTCCCATGAGGGAGAACAGGAACCAGCCGCGTGCAGTCATAGGGGGAGTGTCGGCCCGGCCCCGGTCAGGTGTCTTGAACGCTGTTGCGGTAGGCCGCCGGGGTCACGCCCAGGACGCGGCGGAACCAGCGGGTGAGGTGGGCCTGGTCCGCGAAGCCGACCAGGCCGGCGACCTCCGCGGGCCGCACCCCCGCCTCCAGCAGGCCACGGGCCCGGGCGACCCGGTACTGGGCCAGCCAGGCGTAGGGCGGCATGCCGGTCGTCGTACGGAAGGCGCGCAGGAGCTGGTAGCGGGACAGGCCCAGGTCCGCCGCGAGGTCGGCCAGCGAGGGCGGGTCGAGGAGTTCGTCGGCGAGGCGGGTGCGGACGGCGTGCGTGAGCTGCTCGGCGCCGGCGACCGTGTCGCACACCGGACGTGCCGTGGAGTGACGTCGGGCGAGGGCCGTCAGCAGCCACGGGAAGCGGGACTCGGCCTCCAGGGGATCGGGGCAGGCGGCAAGTTCGGTGTGGGCCCGGCGCAGGGCGGTGGCCAGTTCGGGGTCGTCGAGGAGGGGCTCGCGGAAGTGCGGCACTCCGCCGAGGATGCCCTCGGTGAGGAGGGCGGGACCGGCGTACAGGGCGCGGTAGGCGTAGCCGTCGGTGTCGTTGCCCGGCCCGCCGGTGTGCGTCTCGTCGGGGGCCAGGACGACGATGGACCCGGGACCGGTACGGATGTGGCCGCCGCGGTAGGCGATGATCTCCGAGCCGCCCACACAGACACCGACGGTGAACTCCTCATGGGCGTGCGGGGCGTAGACGTGCCGGTCGAAGCGCGCGGTGAGAAGGTCCAGCGGCGGGCCGCAGCGCCCCAGCCTGGCTCTGGTCCACAACGCCTGTTCACGGCTCACGCGCCACCCCCCATGTCTGCTTCCAGGAGTGCAACGCCTTCCTGCCTCCGTTCATGCCGCCGGGCGGCCGCCTGTCGGCATGAACGCGCACGGACCTCGGCGGGGCCCTCTCGTGGCACGCCGTACGCTTTCGCAGCAGTGCTCTACCGAAGGAGATGTCCCGTGCTTGTCCTGCTGCCTCCCTCCGAAGGCAAGGCGTCCTTCGGACGTGGCGCCCCGCTCAAGTCGGAGGGCCTCTCGCTGCCGGGGCTCGCGGCCGCCCGCGAGGCGGTCCTCGACGAGCTGGTCGAGCTGTGCGCGGCCGACGAGGACAAGGCGCGCGAGGTGCTCGGACTGAGCGAGGGGCTGCGCGGCGAGATCGCGAAGAACACGGAGCTGCGGACGGCGCCGGCCCGTCCCGCCGGGGAGGTCTACACGGGTGTCCTGTACGACGCTCTCGGCCTTGCCTCCCTCGACGCGGCCGCGAAGAGGCGCGCGGCCAGGTCGCTTCTGGTCTTCTCCGGGCTGTGGGGCGCCGTCCGGGTGACGGACCGGATCCCGTCGTACCGCTGCTCGATGGGCGTCAAGCTGCCCGGGCTCGGAGCGCTGGGCGCGCACTGGCGTACGCCGATGGCGTCCGTGCTGCCCGAGACGGCCGGGCACGGGCTGGTGCTGGACCTGCGGTCGGCCGCGTACGCGGCGGCCTGGAAGCCGGCGGGCGAGGTCGCGGGGCGGACGGCGAGTGTGCGGGTGCTGCACGCGCCGACGCGGAAGGTCGTCAGCCATTTCAACAAGGCGACGAAGGGACGGATCGTACGGAGCCTGCTGACGGCGGGGATCGCCCCCGCCGGGCCCGCCGAGCTGGTGGAGGCGCTGCGGGACCTCGGCTATGCGGTCGAGGAGAAGGCTCCGGCGAAGGCGAAGGCCGCGACCACGGCCTGGAGTCTGGACGTGCTCGTGGACGAGGTGCACTGAGCCCGAACAGCCATTGCAGCATGTGCAACACCCTTTGCGCATGGTGCACACCGGGGGCAGGATGAGCCGCATGACCTCACCCCTGCCCTCCTCTTCGGCTGCCTCGGTACTCGATCTGGCACCGGTCGTGCCGGTGGTGGTCCTCGAGGACGCCGCCGACGCCGTACCGCTGGCGCGGGCGCTGGTGGCGGGCGGGCTGCCCGCGATCGAGGTGACCCTGCGGACGCCGGCAGCGCTCGACGCGATCCGGGAGATCTCCCGGTCGGTGCCGGAGGCGGTCGTCGGGGCCGGGACGGTGATCACGCCGGAGCAGGTGACGGCGTGCGGGGCGGCCGGGGCGCGGTTCCTGGTGAGCCCCGGCTGGACGGACGTCCTGCTGGCGGCGATGCGGGCGTCCGGCCTGCCCTTCCTGCCCGGGGTGTCGACCACGTCGGAGGTCGTGGCGCTGCTGGAGCGAGGGGTGCGGGAGATGAAGTTCTTCCCGGCACAGGCCGCGGGCGGCACGGCCTACCTCAGGTCACTGGCCGGACCGCTCCCCCAGGCCCGGTTCTGCCCTACCGGCGGGATCGGTCCGGACAACGCGCCGGACTATCTGTCCCTGCCCAACGTCGTTTGCGTGGGCGGGAGTTGGATGATCCCGGCGGACGCGGTCGCGGCGCGGGACTGGCTGCGGATCGAAGGGCTCGCGCGGACCGCCTCGTACCTCAGGGCCGCAGGTGGGACGTGTCGTTGAGCAGGCGGACGCTGGCGTTGCCGTCCGCGTAGTAGGCCACCACCGACACCGAGGCCGCCGACAGTTCCATGCGGAACAGCGACTCGGGCGGGGCGCCCAGGGCGAGCCGTACGAACGTCTTGATCGGCGTCACGTGGGTGACCAGCAGTACCGTGCGGCCCGCGTACGCGGCGACCAGCCGGTCCCGGGTCGCCGCGATACGTGTGGCGGTCGCCGCGAAGCTCTCGCCGCCGCCGGTCGGTTCGGCCTCCGGGTCGGCCAGCCAGGCGTTGAGGTCGTCGGGGTAGCGCTCACGGACCTCGCCGAAGGTCAGCCCCTCCCACGCCCCGAAGTCGGTCTCGATCAGCCCGTCCTCGACGGTGACGTCCAGACCGAGCCGGGCGGCGACCGCGCCGGCTGTCTGACGGGTGCGGGCGAGCGGGGAGGCCAGGATGTGCTGGACGGTCCCGCGCCGGGCGAGGGCGGCGGCGACCCGTTCGGCCTGCTCCCGGCCGACGTCCGAGAGCGACGGATCCGTACCGCCGCTGCCGGAGAACCTCTTCTGCGGCGTGAGGGGCGTCTCGCCGTGCCGCAGCAGGACGAAGGTGGCGGGCGCCCCGAGATCCGGAGCCGTCCCCCAGCCGACGGAGGGGGTGGCCGCGGGCGTGACACCGTTGGAGCCGACGGAGGGGGTGGCCGCGGGCGTGACACCGTTGGAGCCGACGCCGGCGGGCGCCGGAGCCGGGCCGGCGACCGTGCGGGCGGCGCGGAGATCGGCGCCGGTCTTCGTCGACTCCTCCCGGTCGGTGGCCGCGGTCGGGTCGGTGATCGCGACGGCGGACGGGCGGGACCGGGTGAGGGCCTCGCGGGCCTTCGCCGCGCCCGCGGCGGCGTCGCCGGGCAGTCCGCAGGGTTCGGGAGCGGTCGGGGCCGACGAGGCGCGGGCGCCGAGCTCGGCCCGTGACGCCCCGGCGTCCCACTGTTCGCCCCGCTTGCCCGCGTCCATCGCCTCGTTGGCCAGACGGTCGGCGTGCTTGTTCCGCTCGCGCGGCATCCACTCGTAGGTGACCTGTCCGGGCGGGAGGATCCGGGCCGCCTCGGCGGCCAGCGGCTTCATGTCGGGGTGCTTGATCTTCCAGCGGCCCGACATCTGCTCCACGACCAGCTTGGAGTCCATGCGCACGCGCACCGTGGCCGACGGGTCGAGTTCCCGGGCGGCGCGCAGACCGGCCACCAGTCCCCGGTACTCGGCGACGTTGTTGGTGGCGATGCCGATGTACTCGGCGCGTTCGACGAGGGTCTCCCCCGTGGCCGCGTCGATCACCACGCTGCCGTAGCCCGCGGGCCCCGGGTTGCCCCGCGACCCGCCGTCGGCCTCGACGATGAACTCCCGCACGACATACGCCCCTTACGGACTACCGACCGACTACCGACCGGCTGACGGACTACGGACCAACGACCACCAGGGACCGGCTGTCGACCACCGGGGACCGGCCGCCGGAACGCGTCACCGGCCACCGGAACGCGGCACCGGCCACCGGCTACCGGCCACTGGCCACTGGCCACCGGCACGAGTCACCGGCTGCCGGGGACCGGCCACCGGCATCAGTACCGGCTACAGACCGGACTCGGACGTGCGCACGAGGATGCGACGGCAGTTCTCACAGCGTACGACCGTGTCGGACGGCGCCTTGCGGATCTCGGCGATTTCGGTGATGGCGAGCTCCTGGCGGCAGCCCTGGCAGGTGCGCTGGTAGAGCTTGGCCGCGCCGACGCCGCCCTGCTGCTCGCGCAGCTTCTCGTAGAGCTTGAGCAGATCGGCGGGCACGGAGGCCGCGATGACCTCGCGCTCCTTGGCGACGGTCGCGGCCTCGCCGTCGAAACCCTCCAGGGCGGCGTCCCGGCGCGCGACGGCGTCGTCGATCTTGCCCTGGACGGACCCGACCCGCTCGGTCAGCTCGGCGGCCCGCTCCTGCGCGCTCTCACGGCGCTCCATGACCTCCAGGACGATGTCCTCGAGGTCGCCCTGGCGCTTGGCGAGGGAGACGATCTCCCGCTGGAGGTTCTCCAGGTCCTTGGGAGAGGTGATGGCCCCGGAGTCGAGCCGCTGCTGGTCGCGGGCGGCACGCTGACGGACCTGGTCGACGTCCTGCTCGGCCTTGGTCTGCTCGCGGGCGGTGTCGCTCTCCTCGGTCTGCGCCGCGACGAGGAGGTCGCGCAGCTGCGCGAGGTCCTTGTTCAGCGACTCGATCTCGGCGTGCTCGGGCAGGGACCGCCGCTTGTGCGCGAGCTGCTGGAGGCGGGCGTCGAGGGACTGGACGTCGAGGAGACGGATCTGGTCGGCGGGCGCGGCGTTCAGTTGGGGGCTCCCATTGAGCTAGAGGTGGTGTTGGACGCCGCGTGGGCCGTCCAGGGGTCGGTGACCGTACCGGAGACGTGGACCCTGAGGCCCCACTCCCGCCGGTCGGAGATCTCGTCGAGCTGGGCAGCCGCCAGCTCGCACCAGGGCCACTCGGTGGCCCAGTGCGCCGCGTCGAGCAGCGCGAGAGGTGGGTGAGCGCCGTGGGCGCGGTCCGCGATGAACTCCGACGCCGGGTGGTGGCGCAGGTCCGCGGTGAGGAAGGCGTCGACGCCGGCCGCCCGGACGTGGTCGAAGAGGCTGTCACCGGAGCCGCCGCTGACGGCGACGGTCCGCACCAGCGCGTCCGGGTCACCCGCCGCCCGGATGCCCTGCGCGGTGGCGGGCAGCCGTTCGGCGGCGCGGGCGGCGAACTCGCGGACGGTGAGCGGGTGGTCGAGCTCGCAGACACGGCCGAGGCCGCGCCGCCCCTCGGGGTCGCTCGGGTCCGGCACGAGAGGCCGTACGACCCGCAGGTCGAGCGCACCCGCGAGGGCGTCGCTCACACCCGGGTCGGCGGTGTCGGCGTTGGTGTGGGCGACATGCAGCGCGATGTCGTTCTTGATCAGGGTGTGCACGACCCGGCCCTTGAAGGTGGAGGCCGCGACGGTCGTCGTCCCGCGCAGATACAGCGGATGATGGGTGACGAGCAGATCGGCGCCGAGCCGCACGGCTTCCTCGACGATCTCCTGGACGGGATCGACGGCGAACAGTACCCGGGTGACCTCCTGCTCGGGGTCGCCCACGACCGTGCCGACCGCGTCCCAGGACTCGGCCCGCTCGGCGGGCCACAGGGTCTCCAGCGCGGCGATGACTTCAGACAGACGGGGCACGGGGAAAGGCTACCTGGCCGGTCCACGGGCCCGTACCGGTGCCGCCGATGCCACGGGAACCGGCGGTGCCGCCGCCCGGAGGTCGTCACGAAGTCGGCCGGCGGCCGATGCACACGCCTCGTGCAGCCCTCAGGAGAATCGCTTCTGCACCACTCTTATGAGGGAAGAAGGCCGCTCGGCGGTCCCACCCCCGTGCGTACGAAAACTAGTTTCGTCGCCGGAGGTGACGCAACGATGACGATGCCGGCCTGTGCGATCGAGCCCGTCGCGGCGGACGGGGAGGTGCCCGAGGGCCCCGAGGACGGCGCCGCCGACCCCTCTCCGCAGGCGGCGGAGCCCAGGGAGGAGGACGCGGACCACCCACTCCCGGCGGACCACCCACTCCTGGCGGATCACTTGGTTCCAGAGGATGCCCAGCGGCCAGGGGATTCCCAGCTGCCAGAGGGTCCCCTGACTCCGGCAGGTTCCCTCATTCCGGTTCCGGTGGAGTACCTGGTTCCAGCGGATCGCGACACCACCCCGGTCTTCGCGGGTACGACGGGAAGCGGCAGCCCGGCGGATCCCCCGGTCGCGGACCGCGAGAGCCCGTCGAACCGCCTGATCGCGGAAGGCCGCGAGGCGGACCCGAGACACCCGAGGCACCCGAGGCACCCGATGACGACGGACTCCGGGGCTTCGGCCGATCACCCGATCCCGACGGCCGGCGGGAGCCGGACGGCTCGCTCGATCACAGCGGACCACGAGGTCCCGCCGCATCATCTGCTCGCGACGGACCGCACGAGCCCGGCCGACCACCCGCTCGCGACGGACCACGGGGTCCGGGCGGACCACCCGCTCGCGACGGTTCCCGGGGCCCGGGCGGACCACGTGACCGCGACGGTTCCCGGGGCCCGGGCAGCCCGCTCGATCGCGGCAGACCGAGGAGCCCGGGCGGACCGCGGCGCCCAGGCGGACCGCGCCGCCCGGGCCGGCTGTGTGATCGCGGCCGGGGGCGCTTATGCCGCGCGCCTCGCCCGGGACGGTGACTGCTGGTTTCCCGAGCGCTGGACCCTGGACGGTCCCGAGCCGTACGCCGTACCGCTGCCCGGCAACCAACCGGAGGAGCCGGGCACGGAGGTGCAGCCGATGGCCGACGGGCGGGTCCTGATCCGGCGGCCGACCGACGGACGCCACGCCTTCTCGCTGCTGTACCCGACCGGACCGGGCACGGGCGAGCTGCCGCTGGGCGCCGTCGCGTGCCCGGACGAGGGCACCCTGCTGCGGCTGCTCCCGCCGGCGCCCTGCGGAGAACGCGCCTACGCCCTCGCCGTCGGGCGCCGTGCGACGGCCGTGTGGCTGGTCGCGGGCGGCACCTTCGGCCCCGAGCACCTCGCCGAGATCCCCGGCCGCTGCTCGGGCGGCGTCTGGCTGGACCGTACGGGCCGCATGCTCGCGCTGGATCAGGAGCTCGGCGGCCGCACCAAGACGATCGTGGTGGACCTGGAGCGCGGCGGCGAGGTGTCCCCCCTGTTGCAGATCGCGGCGGACAGCGACGACCGCCTGCTGCTGGCCGACCCGGACAGCGGCCTGCTGCTCATCAGCTCGGACGCGCCCTCACCGGGCGAGGCGCGGCTGGGCTGGGGTGTCCTCGGCAGCACACTGCCGGTCCGCTTCCCGGAGTGCCTGCACCCGCCCGATCTCGTCCTCACCCCCTTCGCGAGCCAGCCGGGACAGGCGCTCCTCCCGGAAGGCTGCGCGGTGGCGCTCCGTGTCGACGGCGCCTACGGCTGCTGGGTCGGCGTCTGGCGCCCTGCGGACCGCCGGTTGTATCAACTCCACGCGCCAGAGGGGTGGTTGGCGGGCAGCGGCCTGTGGACTCCGGAGGGCGTTCTGCGGCTGCCGTATGCCACGGACGCGGAGCCCTGCGGGGTGGCATCACTGACGGCGCCGCTCACCGCCCCGTCCTCGCCGTCACCCTCGGCCTGGCCTTCGTCCTCGCAGTCACCCTCGCCGTCACCGTCCCGGTCGGTCTCGCGGTCCGGGGGAGCCTCTCCGCCCGACGGACTGCCGAAGCCGGTACCCACCGCCCCCCGCCCGGTCCCCCTCCAGCAGGCCCCGCTCGGCCGACTTGTAACGAAGTAGCTGCGGTTGGCGTGGCCGCCTGGATCACCACCTCGGTGTGCTGGATAAAATCACCCGGCTGTAAAGAAAGATCATGTTGACGGGGTGAAATCTTCCGATGAGCGACGCAATCACGTGGCAGCCGCTGTCCACCGATTCCCAGGAGACGGCCGGACCGGGCCGCCACCGGGGCCCGGTCTCGTCCCAGGGCGGTGACTCGGCCCCACACGGCCGGCACCGCAAGCCGGCCGAGAACAGGACCGACAGCAGGACCGAAAGCAGGACGGGCGACCGGGCCGAGGACATGGCCGAGGCGACTGCCTGACGGTACGCCGTACACCGAAGGGGCTCCGTCGTCCATGGACGACGGAGCCCCTTCGCACATCAGCCCTGTCCCTGCTCCTGGCCTCGTCGCAGCCCCAGTACCTCCGTCGCCGCGAACGTCTCGTCCCGGGGCCGGTCCGCGAAGTGCGCGCCGAGGACGTCGTCCAGCTCCTCGTAGCTGAACACGTCCTCCTTGCTGTCGAACTTCGCCCGCACGCGGGGTCGTTCGACGACGGCGACCATGCCGCCGTGGGCGACGAGCAGCTGCCCGTTGATCCGGGCGGCGGCCGGCGAGGCCAGGTAGCCGACCAGCGGCGCGACATGCTCGGGCGCGAGAGGATCGAGGCCGCCCCCGCCCGGCTGCGCGAACCCGGCGAAGACGTCCTCCGTCATCCGGGTGCGGGCGCGCGGGCAGATGGCGTTGGCCGTCACTCCGTACTTGGCGAGGGCGAGCGCCGTGGACGTCGTCAGACCGACGATTCCCCCTTTGGCCGCGGCGTAGTTGGGCTGTCCGGCCGAGCCCGCCAGGAACGCCTCCGAGGAGGTGTTCACGATCCGCCCGTACACCGGACCGCCCGCCGCCTTGGACCGCGCGCGCCAGTGGGCGGCGGCGAATCGGGTCGTGTTGAAGTGCCCCTTGAGGTGCACGCGTATGACCGCGTCCCACTCGTCCTCGGCCATCGAGAAGACCATGCGGTCGCGCAGGATGCCCGCGTTGTTGACCAGGATGTCCAGCTTGCCGAACTCGCCGATCGCCAACTCGACCAGCGCCCGCGCCTGTTCGAAGTCGGCGACGTCCCCGGTGTGCGCGAGTGCGGTGCCGCCGGCCGAGCGGATCTCCCGAGCCACGTCCTCGGCGGGGCCGGCCGACGCCTCACCCGAACCGTCGCGGCCGGACTGACCGTAGTCGTTGACGACGACGGCCGCGCCCAGCCTCGCCAGTTCCAGCGCCTCGACCCGGCCGAGTCCCCGGCCCGCGCCGGTGACGATCGCGGCCAGTCCCTCAAGTGGCAGTGTCATCCGGACGGCCGCCCCTCAGATCTCTATGCACGTACGGAGCGCGGCCCCGGTACGCATCTGGTCCAGCGCCTCGTTGATCTCGGCGAGGGGCACGCGGTGGGTGATCAGGCCCGACAGGTCGATCCGGCCGGCCCGCCACAGGGCGATCGTCCGCTCGTAGGAGCGCAGGACGTCCCCGCCGCCGTACATCGAGGGCAGGATCCGCTTCTCGTCGAAGAACAGCTCGAACATGTTGAGTTGCAGGTAGTCGTCCAGCGCGCCCGCGCCGACGACGACCAGGGTGCCGCCGCGCCGGGTGTTCTCGTACGCGGTGCGGGCGGTGGCGGAGCGGCCGACGACCTCGAAGACGTAGTCGAACCCCTCTCCCCCGGTGACCAGTTGCTTCGCCCCGGGCAGTTCCTCGGGCGAGACGGCTTTGGTGGCGCCGAACTTGAGGGCGGCCTCCCGGCGGGAGGCGACCGGGTCCACGGCGACGATCTCGGCGGCGCCCTTGAGGCGTGCGCCCTGGATCGCGGAGATGCCGACGCCTCCGCAGCCGATGACGGCGACCGACGAACCGGCTTCCACGTCGGCCGTGTTGAGCGCGGCGCCCAGGCCCGTGGTCACCCCGCACCCGATGAGCGCGGCGATGTCGAAGGGGACGTCGTCGGGGATCGGGACCGCGCAGCCCGCGTCGACCACGACCTCCTCGGCGAAGGTCCCGGTGCCGGCGAAGCCGAAGAGGTCCCCGCCGGGGCGGCGGAAGTTGGGCGTGCCCGCGTTCATGAATCCGGCCAGGCACAGTTCGGTCTGGCCGCGCTTGCAGGCGGGACACGCCCCGCAGGCCGGCAGCCAGCAGACGACGACGCGGTCGCCGGGCTTCACCCCGGTGACGCCCTCCCCCACCTCCAGGATCTCGCCCGCGCCCTCGTGACCCGGCACGAACGGCGCGGGCTGCGGCAGCACACCGCCCATCGCGGACAGGTCCGAATGGCACAGGCCCGTGGCCCGCACCCGGATCCTGACCCGTCCGGGGCCGAAACCCACCGCGTCGACGTCGTCGAGCACCTCCAGCTTGTCCTGGCCGATCTCGTGCAGTACGGCTGCGCGCATGGTGCGGCTCCCCTCGGGTCCCCTCGGATGCTGGGTGTTTCTGGAGGTGGTGCGAAACGGTCGGTTCAGGAGTGTTCGACGAGCGTGTCGGCGAGGACGGGCGCGTCGTCCCTCTGCACGGCGCTCACGGCCACCCGCACCGCGCCCTCGCCGCGCCACATGCGGATGCGCAGGGTCTCGCCCGGGAACACCACTCCGGCGAACCGCGTGGCGTAGCCACGCACGCGGCTGACGTCACCGTCGAGCAGCGTGTCGACGACCGCCTTGAGCGTGATGCCGTAGGTGCACAGGCCGTGCAGGATGGGCCGGTCGAACCCGGCGAGCTTCGCGAACTCCGGGTCGGCGTGCAGCGGGTTGTAGTCACCGGAGAGGCGGTAGAGGAGGGCCTGGTCCTCGCGGACGGCCCGCTCGACCACCTTGTCCGGCACGCCGGTGGGCGGGTCGAGCCGGGCGGAGGGGCCCCGGTCGCCGCCCCAGCCGCCTTCACCCCGGACGAAGATCTGGGCGTCGTTGGTCCACAGCGGCCCGTCGTCGTCCGCGACCTCGGTGCGCATGACGAGGACGGCGGCCTTGCCCTTGTCGTACACGGCGGCGATGCGTCCGGTGGCGGTCGCCCGGCCGGTCACGGGGAGGGGGCGGTGGATCTCCAGGCGCTGGCCGCCGTGCAGGACGCGGGCGAGGTCGACCTCGACGCCGGGCATGGAGAGCCCGCTGATCACCCCGGGCGAGCCGGAGCCGGCGACGGTCGCGAAGCTCGGCAGGACGTGCAGCCGGGACTCCAGCGTGTAGCGCAGTTCATCGGCGTCGGTGGCCGGGACTCCCGCGCCGATGCCGAGGTGGTACAGCTGGACGTCCCGGCGGTCCCAGGTGATCTCGCCGGTCCGGGGTTCGGCGGCGAGCGCCTTGGCTGCGTCGATGGGCATGGAGCTCCTGATCGCTCGGATCGATCGGATCGATCGCATCGTCCAGAGACCTCGGCACGGCCGTCCGCACCGATCGGCCGCACCGAGGCCGTCACGGGGCCGCGGAACCCGCCCGAGCCAGAACGGATCTAGAACGCGTTCCAGTGCGGCGACCCCCTGTATAGCCCAGGCCCCGGAAGTTGTGAAGACACCTGACGGCATGTCAGATACGGCCGCCGATGACATTTGTCCTGCCCGACTGCGTACATCTCGCACTGCCGCGAGCGGGCCCGGAACCGTAGCGTCGAAGACAGGCACACATGCCGTGGCAGGCGCACCGCCGAGCGCGGCGCCCTCGCACGCCGAGCGCGGCGCGTGTGGAGGCAGAACGCACGGTCGCGGGAACGGGGGACGGACGCATGAACGAACAGGCGAACCAACAGGCGAACGACCAGGTGAACGAGAACAGGAGCAGGTCACTCCGGGGAAGGCGGCGCTCGGCGGACTGCCGTCGGAGCACATGGCGCTCGGCGTTCCGGGAGGCGCTGGGGAACCAGCGGCGCTGGAAGGCCGACAAGGACCGCCACAAGGCCGAGTACCGCAGCGCCCGCAGGGCCGGGCAGGCGCCCGAGGACCCGGGCCCGCCGGCCAGCGGCTTCGCCCTGCTGCCGTGGCTGCTGATGGGGATGGGCGCGTTCTCCAACATCTTCCAGGGCGAGGCGAACCCGTGGATCGGCAGCCTCGGCCTGCTCACGTTCAACTCGCTCTACATCTACGTCGTCTTCCGCGCCTTCGTGAAGGAGACCCGCGAGGCGACCTCCACCCGGGTGGCGTTGGCGCTCATGGGCCTCGTCACCTGTGGACTCGCCCTGGGCTACGGCGGCAGCTGGCTGCTCTTCCTCCCGCTGTTCGGCCTCGCGACCGGCGCCGTCGTGCGCGGACGGCACCTGCGTTCCCTCGGCACGGCCGTCGCCGTCCTGGCAGGCGCGGTCGCGTGTGTCCGCGACGGCTGGGACGGCCTCTCCATCGCCTACGCCACCTGGATCTCGACGATGGTGACGGCCGCGATCCTCTCCCTCTCCGAGGCCGTACGGGAGCTGCGCGCCGCCCGCGAGGAACTCGCCCGCCGGGCGGTGGAGGAGGAGCGGCTGCGCTTCTCCCGCGATCTGCACGACCTGCTGGGCCACACCCTGTCGGTGATCGTGGTGAAGTCGGAAGCCGCCCGGCGGCTGGCCCCGCGGGACATGGCTGCGGCCCTCTCCCAGGTCACCGACATCGAGGCGGTGGGCCGCCAGGCGCTGACCGAGATCCGCGAGGCGGTCACCGGCTACCGCGAGGGCAGCCTGGCGGGCGAGCTGGACCGGGCCTGCTCGGCCCTGACGGCGGCGGGCGTCGAACCGTCGGTGAGCCGGTCGGGGCCGCCGCCGGACCCGAAGACCTCGGCCCTGCTGGGCTGGGTGGTGCGCGAGGCGGTCACCAACGTCGTCCGGCACAGCGACGCGAGCCACTGCGGGATAACGGTGTCCGGCACACCGGAACGGGTCCGCCTGACGGTGACGGACGATGGCGGCAGCAACGGCACGGGCGACGGAGCCCGTGGCAGCGGTGGTGCCGGGAGCGGCGCGGGCGCCGACGGCGGCTGCGCGCCGGGGGGCGGCACCGGACTGACCGGCCTGCGCGAGCGCCTCGCGGCGGCGGGCGGCGCCCTGACCGCGAGCCCGGGCCCGCACGGCGGCTTCACGGTCACGGCGGAACTGCCGAGGGAACGCGAGATCCCCGACCCGGGCGCCGTGACCGCCGCCGCCTCCGCCGCCGCCTCCGCCGCCTCCGGGATTCCGGCCGGGACCGGTACGGAGACACCGGCCGGGACCGGAACCCCCACCCCCACCGGCACCGGCACCGCCGCTCCCACCGACGTGCGCTCCGGACCGCACGGGATATCGCAGGCGATACCGGAAGGGATGGGGTCCCCCAAGGCTGCGCAGCCCGCGGACACGGTGCCGTCGGCGGTCGTCGGCCCTAACCTTGGGCCGTGACCGAGATGCCGGGTTGGCCCGTGAACGAGATGCCCCGTGACCACCGTCCCGCCAAGTCCATCCGGGTGCTGCTCGCGGAGGACCAGGGCATGATGCGCGGGGCGCTGGCCCTGCTGCTGGGGCTGGAGGCCGACATCGAGGTCGTCGCGCAGGTGGGCACCGGGGACGCGATCGTCGACGCGGCGCTCCTGCACCGCCCGGACGTCGCGCTCCTCGACATCGAGCTCCCCGGCATCAGCGGCCTGGACGCCGCCGCCGAGCTGCGCGAGCAGGCGCCCGGCTGCCGGGTACTGATCCTGACCACGTTCGGCCGTCCCGGCTATCTGCGCCGGGCCATGGAGGCCGGGGCCTCGGGGTTCCTGGTGAAGGACGGGCCGGTGGAGGAACTGGCGGCGGCGATCCGCCGGGTGCTGTCCGGTGACACGGTCGTGGACCCGGCGCTCGCGGCGGCCGCGCTGAGCGCCGGTCCGAACCCGCTCACCGTCCGCGAGTGCGACGTCCTGAAGGCCTCCGTCGACGGGGCCACGGTCGCCGACATCTCCGCCAGGCTGCACCTCTCGGAGTCCACGGTCCGCAACTACCTGTCCTCCGCGATCGGCAAGACGGGCACCCGCAACCGCATGGAGGCGATGCGGGAGGCGCGGCAGCAGGGCTGGCTGTAGAGGTCCGGACCGGACCAGCGCTGGCATAGTGCCCGCATGTCCTTAGCGATACGGATCCTCAGGCGTCCGGCCGCGCTGGCGGCGAGTGTCGCGGCACTGTTCGCCACAGCGGTGGCGCCCGCCGCGGCCGACGGCTCCGAGCGGGTCGTGATGCGGTTCGAGGCCCCCGAGAGCTTCGTCATGTACAACGCCGACCAGGGGTCCGGGGCCGCCCCGAACGACAGCTTCGCCGTCCCCGTCCACGTCGAGGCGAGCAAGGGTGGCGAACCGGCCCGCAACGTCCGGGTCGTCGTGGACGCGTCGGGGCTGAAGGGCGTCGCCCGGCTCGCGCACAGCGACACGTGCCCGGCCGAGGGTGCCGTCTACACATGCGCATACGGCACCCTGCAGAACGGCGACGGCGAGAGCTACACACCCCTCTCCCTCCTCGGGGTGGACGGCGTCGAGCCGGGGGACAGCGGGACGGTGACGTACACCGCGACCGCCGACAACGCGCCCACCATCACCGGCACCACCCGGATGACCGTCGGCGGTCCGACGCTCTCCGCGCCCGGACAGGAGAAGGGCGTGAGCGGTCTGGCACCGGGAAAGCCCGCGAACCTGACGGCACGGTTGGCCAACAACACCCGTTTCCCCACGAAGCAGGGCGTCGCCCTCCAGGTCAACACGTCGGACGGAGTGACGCTGACCGCCCTGCACAGCAACTGTTTCTACGCGGGCCGCGCGGCCACCTCCGCCTGGTGCACCTTCCCCACGAAGGCCGCGGCGGGCGCCGCCTACCGCACCGGCGCGCCGCTGGTCTACACCGTCACGCCGCCCGGGAGACTGGCCGGCGAGGTGACCTACACCTGGTCGTCACCCTCGTCCCGCCCCGCCGATCACACCGTGCGCGGGACCGGTTCCCCGCTCACCCTGGTCCGTACGGCGGGCCAGGACTTCGACGACAGTCACGGCAGGCTCGGGATCACCACCACCGTGCAGGCCGACTACCGTCCGGTCACCGCGACCGTGCGGGGCCGGGTCGGCGACACGGTGAAGGTACGACTGGGACTGGAGGACCTCGGCCCCGGCCGGACACGGGGTGACGAGGAGACGGGCCGCTTCGAGGTGGTCCCGCCGGAGGGCACCACGGTCACCTCGATCCCGTACACCTTCGAGGGGGACGTCGGGAAGTGGGCCTGCGCGCGACCGGAGAAGCCGGGGGGCGCGTTCGTCTGCGAGATCGGCCACGACGGGTTCTACGAAGTGCGGCACGAGGGGGGCACGACCGCGATCGACTTCCACATCCGTATCGACCGTCAGGTCCCGGGCGCGAAGGGCACCATCCGCACGCACAACCCGTTCGACCGCACCCCGGCCAACGACCTCGCCGTCATCCCGCTCGACGCCTCGCCCGCTCCGCCCTACCGCCGCTTCCTCGGCAACCCCTGGACATGGACCGCGGGCGCCCTGGCCGTCGTCGTCCTGGCAGTGGTGCACCGCCGTCGCCGCCGGAACGCGACAACGTCGTGAGCCCTGCCCCGGTCCTGAGCGAGCGCCCCGGTCCTGAGCGCGCGCCCCGTGCCTGAGTGGGGCGGCCGCCCGGCGGTCTGGCCTGCCCGTGTCCTAGATTCCCACGCCCGTCCGCCGCAGCACCCGCAGCGAGCCGGTGTCCGAGACCTCCGTGAAGGCCCCTGAGGCCAGGGCGCGCAGGTAGACGCGGTAGGGGGCCTGGCCGGTGAACTCGTCGGCGGGGTCGGGGAACACGTCGTGGATGACGAGGAGCCCGCCCTCGGCGACGTGCGGCGCCCAGCCCTCGTAGTCCGAGGTGGCGTGCTCGTCGGTGTGGCCGCCGTCGACGAAGACGAGGCCGAGGGGCGAGTTCCAGAACGCGGCGATCCGTGGCGAGCTCCCGACCAGCGCGACCACGTGCTCCTCCAGGCCGGCCCGGTGCAGGGTCCGGCGGAAGGTGGGCAGGGTGTCCATCAGGCCGACCTCGGGGTCGACGGTCTCCGGGTCGTGGTACTCCCAGCCGGGCTGCTGTTCCTCGCTGCCGCGGTGGTGGTCGAGCGTGAGCGCGCTGACCCCCGCCTGACGGGCGGCGTCCGCGAGCAGGATCGTGGAGCGCCCGCAGTACGTCCCGACCTCGAGCAGCGGGAGTCCGAGCGCGCCCGCCTCGGCGGCCGCCGCGTACAGCGCGAGCCCCTCGTCGACCGGCATGAACCCCTTCGCCGCCTCGAACGCGGCCAGGATCTCGGGCTTGGGTGCCGCGGGCATGGGGGTCCTCCAGTGATACGTGCGGGTGAACGACGTGCGGGTCGGCGCTCGGTGCGGGTCGGCACGCGGCGCGTGGGCCGCCCATGCTGCCGCACCCCCCGCCGCCGGAGCGACAGGGGGTGCGGAAAGGGGCCGGCGGGCAGACGTTCCACGAGCGGCCGGGCGTCCGGGCGCCTGCGGTCACCGGGTGTCCGAGCGCCTACAGCTATCGGGTGCCCGGCCGCCTGCGGTCACCGGGGTGCCCGAGCGCCTACAGCTACCGGATGACCGGGCGCCTGGGATGACCGGGCGCCGTCGGCGGTGTCAGGCGTCGACCGTCTCGCCCGGCAGGGACAGGTCCAGGTCCACCGGACGTTCGTCGCCCGTGTGGGTCGCGGAGCTGGCCAGCGGGCCGTGGCCGGTGGCCTTGGCGGCGAGGACGTAGGCGCCCCGGGCCGGGACGGCGAGGGCGTAGGTGCCGTCCTCCTCCGAGAGGGTGGCGCCGGCCTGGCGGCCGCGGCGGTCGATGAGTGTGACCTTGGCGCGGGCGACCGGGACGCCGTCGGCGTCCAGGACCCGGCCGCGGAAGCCGCGCAGGGCGTCCTCGGCCCGCCTGAGGTTGGCGTCCTCCTCGCTGCTGGCGCGCAGCTGCGAAACGGCCGACGGACGCTGCTGCCCGGGCAGGAAGAGGGCGAGGAGCAGGCCGATCGCGACGGCGGCCGTGGCGATCAGGAAGGAGACGCGGAAGCCGTGCATGGTCGGTACGGCGACACCGCCGACGTTGTTCGCGGTGTTGGCGAGCACCATGCCGATGACGGCGCTCGAGACCGATGTGCCGATGGACCGCATGAGGGTGTTGAGGCCGTTGGCCGCGCCGGTCTCCGAGGCCGGGACCGCGCCGACGATCAGCGCGGGCAGCGAGGAGTAGGCGAGGCCGATGCCCGCGCCCAGGACGACGGCGATGACGAGGCTCTGCCAGGCCGCGCTCATCAGGCCGAGGCCGGCGCCGTAGCCGATCGCGATGATCACCATGCCGAGGATCAGGGTGACCTTGGGGCCGTACTTCGCGGACAGCTTGGCGTAGACGGGCGCGGTGAACATCATCGTCAGGCCGAGCGGTGCGACGAGCAGACCGGCGACGACCATCGACTGGCCGAGTCCGTAGCCGGTGGCCTTCGGCAGCTGGAGCAGCTGCGGCAGGACCAGGGAGACGACGTAGAACGAGACGCCGACCATGATCGAGGCGAGGTTGGTGAAGAGGACGGCGGGGCGGGCCGTGGTGCGCAGGTCGACGAGCGGGGCCTTGATCCGCAGCTCCATCACGCCCCACAGAAGGAGGACGACGGCCGCGGCGGCGAAGAGGCCGAGGGTGGTGCCGGAGGTCCAGCCCCAGTCGCTGCCCTTGGTGATCGGCAGCAGGAAGAGGACGAGGCCGGTGGAGAGGCCGATCGCGCCCAGGACGTCGAAGGTGCCCTCGGCGCGCGCCGGGGACTCGGGGACGACGAGGAGGGTGAGGACGATGGCGACGGCGCCGAGGCCGGCGGCGCCGTAGAAGAGGGCGTGCCAGTCGGCGTGCTGGGCGATCAGGGCCGCGAGCGGCAGGGCGAGGCCGCCGCCGACGCCGATCGAGGAGCTCATCAGGGCCATCGCCGAGCCGAGCTTCTCGCGCGGCAGCATGTCCCGCATCAGGCCGATGCCCAGCGGGATCGCGCCCATGGCGAAGCCCTGGAGGGAGCGGCCGACGATCATCGTGATCAGGTCGCTGGTGAGCGCGCTGACCAGCGCGCCGACGACCATCACCGCGAGGCTGGCTGTCAGCAGGCGCCGCTTGCCGTACAGGTCGCCGAGGCGGCCCATGATCGGGGTGGCCACCGCGCCCGACAGCAGCGTCGAGGTCAGGACCCAGGTGGCGTTGCTGGGCGCGGTACCCAGGAGCTGGGGCAGGTCCTTGATGACCGGGACGAGCAGGGTCTGCATCACCGCGACCACGATGCCCGCGAAGGCGAGGACCGGAACGACGGCTCCGCTCGCTGCGCGGGTGGGGCGGTCGGTCGTCGTGTGCGTCATCGGGCGGGGCCTCCGGGGCGGTCGTTCGGTAGTTCTGCGGCGGCACCCGTGGGGGCGCGTGGTGACGCCGTGCGGGGTACATGGGTCATGAACTCGTATGCATGAGCAACTATTCCGATGCTTCGGCGTACTAACGATTTCTTTATCCTCTCTTGACGAAGCAGCCCCGCCCGCGGACCGCCCCTCCGCCCGGGACAGCCCTTCCAAGACCGCCCTCCCCACACCCCGCGCCAGGTCCGAAACCTGATGCCGGGCTCGGGTGCGGCGGTGTGCCGCACCCCGCCGCACGTACGGCGGCTCCGCCGCTGCCCCACCCCTCCCCAGGCGTCATCCGTCCGGACGCCGTCCCGCTGAGGCCTCGCCAGGGTGCCCGTTAGGGTGGCAGGCGTGTCGTACGCAGGCTCGAACCCCGGCCCCTTCGATCCCTCCGACCCCTTCGGTCCCCGGTCGCCGCGCCGTTCCCCGCTGCGCCGCCCGCTGACCCTGGCGCTCGCCGCGCTCGTGCCGGGGGCGTTGCTGGGCTGGCTGGCGTACGGCGCCCTGAGCGGGACCGGCGGCGGGACGGACGGACCGGGGTCGGCAGCGGGGGCGGCGCCGAGCACCCTGGGCTCCCCTACGGGCAGCGCGGACAGCACGGGCGGTGACGGCAAGACGGGTGCCGGCACGGGCAGCGCCCCCGCCGACGCCACCTCCCTCCGGGGCAAGGTCGTGGTCATCGACCCCGGCCACAACCTCACCAACTTCCAGCACACCGCCGACATCAACCGCAAGGTGGACATCGGTACCAACTGGAAGGAATGCGACACGACCGGGACGTCCACGAACTCCGGTTACAGCGAGGCGAAGTTCACGCTGGACGTGGCCCACCGGCTGCGCACGCTGCTACAACGGCAGGGCGCCACGGTGCGACTGACGCAGGACGGGGACCGGCCGTTCGGACCGTGCGTCGACGAGCGCGCCCGGATCGGGAACGCGGCGCACGCCGACGCGGTCGTCTCGATCCACGCCGACGGCGCCGGGGCGGGTCAGCGCGGCTTCCATGTGATCCTGCCGGGCACGGTGCACGAGGGCGCCGCCGACACCCGCGCCGTCGTCGCCCCGTCGAAGGACCTCGGGAAGCTGATCGCGGGCGACTTCGCCCGCACCACGGGCACTTCGCCGTCCAACTACGTCGGCGACGGCACCGGTCTCGTCACGCGTGAGGACCTGGGCGGTCTCAATCTGTCAACGGTTCCCAAGGTGTTCATCGAGTGCGGCAACATGCGCGATACCAAGGACGCGGCGCTGCTGACCAGTGGCGTCTGGCGGCAGAGCGCGGCGGAGGGGATCTCTGAGGGAATCGTGAGTTTCCTGCGCGGGTAGTGATCAGGGCGCATCTACCTGCGGACAGCGCAATCGTGGTGACGATAGTGTCGTCCCTACGATGAGGGGTCACCTCCGCGCTTCCCACCGATGCCTGACGGCGACACGGTGACAGCGACGCCTCTACCGATACGTGTGTGCGTGTACCGATGACGAGACGACTGACGAAGGACCTGAAGTGAATATCCGCTCCCTCACTCGAGGCGACGGCGTGCTGATCGGGGCAGCGGTATTGCTGTTCATCGCGTCGTTCCTCAAGCTCTACACCGTCGACGGGTACAGCAGCATCTCCGTCAACGCATGGGACAACCTCGGTTACGGCCTCGGCCTCTACATGGGCGGTGTCATCGGTGCCGCCCTGATCGTCCTCAACCGTGTGCTGCCGCAGCCGCGCAAGGTCGCCGGTCTGGACCTCGGGACGGTGGGCGCGGCGTTCTCCGTCCTCGTCGCGTGGTGCCTCTTCTGGACCCTGGTGGACGTCGGTGACGGCACCAGCGCGGCCGCCGGTCTCATCCTCGGCTTCATCGCCGCCCTCGTTCTGGCCGGCGCCGCGATCGCCACCCCGCTGGTCCCCGCCCTCCAGGCCGCTCTCCTCCCGGCGCCCAAGCCGGCGGCCCCGCAGCCGTACGGCGCGCAGCCGCCCGCCGGTTACGGTTACCCGGGCGCGCAGCAGCCGCCGGCCTTCGGCGGTCAGCCGCAGGGCCAGCCGGGCCAGCAGCCGTTCGGCGGCCAGCCGGCTCCGGCGCAGCCGGCCGCCGGGGACTTCTCGCCGTTCTGGTTCGCCGTGCCGGTGCCGCGTCCGCTGTACGCCGAGGACGGCGCTCCGATGCCGATCGCCGAACTGGCGCCGGGCACCTGGTACCTCGCGGTGGAGCAGGGCTCGCAGGGTCTGGTCGCCCAGACGCAGGACGGCCGCCGCGGCGTGCTGCGGGACGCCTCCGGCATCCAGCGCGGCTGAGTCCCCGCGCGCACAGGGTCACACGGCCCCTCGCCCTTCCGGGCGGGGGGCCGTTGTCGTACAGTCGCAGCCTCCCGTTGTCTGACGCACCGTCAGGAGGCTGCCATGCGGCTCGGTCTGGCGCTCGGCTACTGGGGCCGCGGCCCCTCCCCCGACCATGTGGAGCTGGCGCTCGAGGCGGAACGGCTCGGCTACGACTCCGTGTGGACGGCGGAGTCCTGGGGCTCGGACGCCTTCACTCCGCTGACCTGGATCGCCGCCCGGACGTCGACGATCAAACTGGGCACCGCGGTCGCGCAGATGGCGGCCCGCTCCCCCACCGCGACCGCGATGCACGCCCTCACCCTGGATCATCTCTCCGGCGGCCGGATGATGCTCGGGCTAGGCCTGTCGGGCCCCCAGGTGGTGGAGGGCTGGTACGGGCGCCCGTTCCCGAAGTCCCCGCTGACCGCGACCCGGGAGTACGTGGACGTCGTACGCCAGGTGCTGCGCCGGGAGGCGCCGGTGGAACTGGACGGCCGCTTCCACTCCCACCCCTACCGGGGCCCGGACGCGACGGGCCTCGGCAGACCGCTCAGGTCCATCACCCACCCCCTGCGCCCGGACCTGCCGGTGCTGCTGGGCGCGGAGGGTCCGCGCAACGTCGCCCAGACGATCCGCGTCGCCGATGGCTGGCTGCCGCTGTACTGGTCCCCGAACCGGCCGGACGCGTACGGGCCCGCGGTGGCCGAGCTGCCCGAGGGTTTCCGGGTCGCGCCCCTCGCCCAGGCACGCGTCTGCGACGACGTCACCGAGGGGCTGCTCCCCGTGAAGGCCATGCTCGGCTTCTACATCGGCGGCATGGGCCACGCCACCCGTAACTTCCACGCCGACCTGATGGCACGCATGGGTTACGGGGAGGAGGCCGAACGCATCCAGGAGCTGTTCCTGGCCGGGCGGCGCGAGGAGGCGGTGCTGGCCGTCCCGGACACGTTCGCCGACGAGATCTCCCTCGTCGGCCCCCGCGAACGCGTCGCCGAGCGGCTGGAGTCCTGGCGCAAGGGGCCGGTGACGGATCTGCTGGTCGTCGCCCCGGACCGGAACACCCTGCGGGTGCTCGCGGAACTCAACTCGTAGCCAGGGGTCACCGAACCGATCGCGGCGGGACGGCGCCGACCCGCGTCCCGGTCGCGAAGGCGCCGTCGCCGCAGCCGATTCCGCAGATCATGGCCACGGGCGTACGGGGTGCGAACGCTCCTGGTTTCAACCGGGATTCCGGGGCCAGACGGAGAACATGTCTCGATATCGCAGTGGTTCCAACTCCGCCGGAACGGTCATAGCGGTCGTCGCGGACGTCATGGCCGTCATCCTCGGGCTGTGGATCCTCATGTACCTGCTGGACGCCAACCGGGGCAACGACCTCGTCCAGTTCGTCCATGACGCGGCCAACTGGCTGGCCGGCTGGTCCCGTGACCTGTTCACGTTCGACGAGGCGTGGGCGCGGGTGGTCGCCGGCTACGGCCTGGCAGCGGTCGTCTACCTGTTCATCGGTCACGCGATCGCCAACCGGGTCCACCGCCACTAGGCCGTCGCCCGGGCGGGTCCGGAGCCGGGCTCCTGGGACCCGCCCGGGCAACGGTCAGACGCAGCAGTCGACTTCGAGCCCGGACGGCAGGTGCTCCCCGCCGAACACGGCGCAGGTGGCCTCGTGGCCGCCGAGGGCCGCCACGGCGAGCAGCAGCGATCCCGCGGTCCAGGTGGTCAGCTCGCGGGGCCAGATCGCCTCGTCCTCGAACACGAAACCGGTCCAGTACAGACCCGACTCCGGATCACGCAGATGCTGGATCGACTGGAGGATCTCCAGCGCCCGGTCGGACTCGCCCATCACCCACAGCGCGAGGGCGAGTTCGGCCGACTCCCCGCCCGTCACCCACGGGTTGGGGACGACGCACCGCACGCCCAGTCCCGGGACCACGAACCGCTCCCAGTCGGCCTCGATACGGGACTTGGCCTCCGTACCGGTCAACGCGCCGCCCAGCACCGGGTAGTACCAGTCCATCGAGTAACGGTCCTTGTCGAGGAACCGTTCGGGATGACGTCGTATCGCGTGGCGCAGCGCTCCCGCCGCCAACTCCCAGTCGGGCTGGGCCTCTTCGCGCTGCTCGGCGATGGCCAGCGCACAGCGCAGCGCCTGGTGGACGGAGGAGGAGCCGGTGAGCAGCGCGTCGGCGGTGGGGGTGCCGTCGTCGTCGCGCCGCCAGCCGATCTGCCCGCCGGGCTGCTGGAGCCGCAGCACGTACTCGACCGCCGCGTAGACGGCCGGCCACATGCGGTCCAGGAAGGTGTCGTCACCGGTGGAGAGGTAGTGGTGCCAGACGCCGACGGCGATGTAGGCGACGAAGTTCGTCTCCCGCCCGCGGTCGGTGACGTCGTCGAAGGCACCGTCCGCGTAGGCCGCGTACCAGGAGCCGTCCTCGTTCTGGTGCCTGGCCAGCCAGCTGTACGCCCGCTCCGCGGCTTCGTGCTCGCCCGCCGCGTCCAGCGCCATCGCGGCCTCGGTATGGTCCCACGGGTCGAGGTGGTGGCCCCGGAACCAGGGGATCGCGCCGTCCTCCCGCTGTACGGCGAGGATGCCGGCGACGGTCTCGGCGGCCTGCTCCGCGGTGAGGACCCCGGGCAGGACGAGGTGTTCTGTCCGGGGAGTGGTCACCGGCCGGCCGCCTCGGGGAGACGCGGGAGGTGGGGCTTGGTCGCGTACGCCACGAAGCTCTTGCCGATGAGCGGGTTCAGTGTCTGCTCGGCGACCCGGGTGGCGAGGGGCTTCTTCATGATGTCCCAGACCAGCAGCTTGTGGTACGCCCGCACCGGCAGCGCCTTGTCGTTGTCGACGCCGAACGCGCACTTCAGCCACCAGTACGGCGAGTGCAGCGCGTGGGCGTGGTGGGTGCCGTAGGGCTTCAGGCCGGCCTCGCGGATCTTGGCGAGCAGTTCGTCCGCCTTGTAGATGCGGATGTGGCCGCCCTCCACCTCGTGGTAGGCGTCCGAGAGGGTCCAGCAGACCTTCTCGGGGCCGTAGCGCGGGACGGTGATCGCGATGCGGCCGCCGGGCCTGAGCACCCGCACCATCTCGGCGAGGACGCCCTTGTCGTCCGGGATGTGCTCCATGACCTCGGAGATGATGACGACGTCGAAGGACTCGTCGGGGAAGGGCAGGGCCAGGGCGTCGCCCTCCATCGCGGTCGCGGTGGCGCCCTCGGGGGCCTCGCCGGCCTCCTTCATCGCCGCGAACCACTTGGCGACCTCGCGGATCTCCTCAGCGTTCTGGTCGAGGGCCACGACCTGCGCGCCTCGCCGGTAGCACTCGAAGGCGTGCCGGCCGGCGCCGCAGCCGAGGTCCAGGACCCGGTCGCCCGGGGCGAGCGGGAACCGGGAGAAGTCGACGGTCAGCACGTGGCCCTGCTTTCGCGATCGCGATCGGATGCTTCGGATACGGCGTCGGCGCCGGCGCCCGCGCCGACGGACTCGACGGTTCGGGGGGCGGCGACGGCCGCGGAAGCCCCGGCGACCCGTGGGCGACCGCCGTCGGCTATCGCCTCGCGGTAGCGGGCCACGGTCCCCTCGGCGGCCCGCGCCCAGGTGAAACGCTCGAGCACCCGTCGGCGGCCGGCGGCGCCGAGCCGGGCCCGCAGTTCGGGGTCCTCCAGCAGCCGTCCCAGACCCGTCGCCAGCGCGCCGGAGTCGCCCGGCGGCACGGCGAGACAGGTCTCCCCGTCGCGCCCGGCGACCTCGGGGATCGCCCCGCCGGTCGTGGCGAGCAGGGGGGTGCCGGTGGCCATGGCCTCGGCGGCCGGCAGCGAGAAGCCCTCGTAGAGCGACGGCACGCAGGCGACCTCCGCCGAGCGCACCAGGTCGACCAGTTCGGCGTCGGAGATGCCCTTGACGAACTCGACGGCGCCTTCGAGGCCGTACCGTTCCATCGCCTGGGCGACGGGCCCCTCCTGCGGGCGCTTGCCGACGACGACGAGGTGGGCGTGCGGGTGCTCGGTGCGCACCTTCGCCAGGGCCTCGACGAGGAAGACCAGTCCCTTGAGGGGGACGTCCGCGCTGGACGTCGTCACGATCCGGCCGGGGACGACGGCCACGGCCGGGTCCGGCGAGAACAGGTCGGTGTCGGCGCCGATGTGGACGACGTGGATGCGGTCGTCGCGGACACCGAGGTGGTCGGCTATCTCCTGGCGGGAGGTGCCGGAGACGGTGAGCACGGACGGCAGCCGGCGCGCGACCCGCTTCTGCATCCGGGTGAACGCGTACCAGCGGCGCACGGAGTACCGCCGTCGCCGCCCTTCGGCGGCGTCCAGCTCCAACTGCCGGTCCACGGTGATGGGGTGGTGGATGGTGGTGACCAGGGGCGCGCCGATGTCCCCCAGCAGCCCGTAGCCCAGGGTCTGGTTGTCGTGCACGATGTCGAACTCGCCGCTGCGCGCGCGGAGGTGACGGCGGGCCCGCAGCGAGAACGTCAGCGGCTCGGGGAAGCCGCCGGTCCACATGGTGGCCACCTCGAGGGCGTCGATCCAGTCGCGGTACTCGCCTCGCCCGGGGGTGCGGAAAGGATCCGGCTGACGGTAGAGGTCGAGGCTGGGCAGCTCGGTGAGGGAGAGGCGGTCGTCGCCGTGGCCCGGGTCCAGCACCGGATAGGGCTGGGAGCCGATCACCTCGACGCGGTGACCGAGGCGGACGAGCTCACGCGAGAGGTGGCGTACGTAGACACCCTGGCCCCCGCAGAACGGGTTCCCCTTGTACGTGAGGAGCGCGATGTCGAGCGGTCGCCTGCCGTCGGCAGCGAGGTCTTGCCGTGACCCTGCCTGACTGGCCTCAGCGGTCACTCCGGGCCCCCTTCTGCCTGCATTGTCCCGCGAGACTACGACGGGACGCTAATCTAGAACAAGTTTCAGACTTGATCGTTCGGGAGGCTCCGAATCTACCGGCAGGTAGCAGAGCTGTGAGCAGTGGATCAGGTGATTCACGCCACGGCCGACCGTCCCGCCGAGCTGTGTGCCCACTGAGCCTCACCGACTGTCACGGAACGGGACCCATGTCTGCGGAACCCGGCGCGCAGCGCCCCTCTCCCCCACTCGGCTCCGCCCGACCGGGCGGGCCCGCGTCCTCCCCGCTCACCGAGCGGCAGGAGGCGCGCCGCCGCCGCATTCTGCACGCGAGCGCCCAGTTGGCCAGCCGGGGCGGTTTCGACGCGGTGCAGATGCGGGAGGTCGCGGAGTCCTCGCAGGTCGCCCTCGGCACCCTCTACCGCTACTTCCCCTCCAAGGTGCACCTGCTGGTCGCCACGATGCAGGACCAGTTGGACCACATGCACGGAACGCTGAGGAAGAAGCCCCCGACGGGCGAGCGGGCGGCGGACCGCGTCGCGGAGACGCTGATGCGCGCCTTCCGCGCACTCCAGCGCGAGCCGCATCTGGCGGACGCGATGGTCCGCGCCCTGACCTTCGCCGACCGCAGCGTCTCACCGGAGGTCGACCAGGTGTCCCGTCAGACGACGGCGATCATCCTCGACTCGATGGGGCTGACCGACCCCACCCCGGAGCAGCTCTCCGCCGTCCGCGTCATCGAGCACACCTGGCACTCGGCGCTGATCACCTGGCTGTCGGGCCGTGCCTCCATCGCCCAGGTGCGGATAGACATCGAGACGGTGTGCCGCCTGATCGACGTGACGGACCCCCACGCTCCCGCGTCCCCCCGGACGCACGAATAGGACCTACGAGACGGACGGGGGTTCACCCTCGGGTCCTGTCCCGCGACCTTCGGGTGCCACCTCGGTCCGTCCGTCGACGTCGGCCCCGGCGGATGCCTTCGCATCTCGCAGAAGTCGGCTACTCCGGTCGGACCCCCTCATTCGTCTCGTAGGCCACTACCAGGATAAAACGCCCAGAACATTGCGCAATACCCCAAGAGGAACTTTCTACTCCTCCGGTGGGAACACCGCTTCACCGCTGCCCGCCAGCGTGATCATGATCGCCTCCACCGGGCAGCTCTCCGCCGCCGTCAGCACCCGTTCGTTGGCGTCCGTGTCCGGGTCCAGCGGATGGGACTGGCGCGCGGTGTCCAGCCGGAAGCCGTCGGGCGCGTGGTGGAGGCACTGGGCGGAGCCGATGCACAGGGACCGGTCCACCTCGACGTGCCACCGGTCCGCCGCCCCCGCGCCGGCCTGCGCCTGCGCCTGCGCCTGCGCCTGCGCCTGCGCGGGAGGTATCTCCACCCGGCTCACCCCTCCCACCCCGCCGGCAGGTGGATCATCTTGTGCTCGAGGTACTCACCGAAGCCCTCGGGCCCGAACTCCCGCCCCAGCCCGGAGTTCTTGTAGCCGCCGAACGGACCGAGCATGTCCAGGCTGAAGGTGTTCACCGAGTACGTGCCGGTACGGACCTGCCGCGCGACCTCGATCCCGTGCCCGACGTCGGCCGTCCACACGCTGCCGCTGAGCCCGTACTCCGAGTCGTTCGCGATCTTCAGCGCCTCGGACTCGTCGCCGTAGGGCAGGAGGCAGATCACCGGACCGAAGATCTCCTCCCGGGCGATCCGCATGGAGTTGTCGACATCGCCGAACAGGGTCGGCTCCACGTACCAGCCGCGCTCCAGACCGGCCGGACGCGCCCCGCCCGTGAGGATCTTCGCGCCCTCCTCCTGCCCGATCCGGATGTAGTCGAGGTTCCGGCGCTGCTGGCGCCGCGCCACCAGCGGGCCGACCTGGGTCGCCGGGTCCAGCGGGTCGCCGACGATCAGCGCGGCCGTGGCGGCGGCGAACGCGTCCGCGAACTCGTCGTAGCGCGAGCGCGGCAGGAGGATGCGGGTCTGGGCCACGCACGCCTGCCCGTTGTTCATGAAAGCGGCCGAGACGATCCCGGGGACGGCCGTGGCGATGTCCGCGTCGGGCAGCACGACCGCGGCCGACTTGCCGCCGAGCTCCAGCGTCACGCGGGTCAGGTTCCGCGACGCCACCTCCATGACCCGCCGGCCGGCCGCGACCGAGCCCGTGAACGACACCTTGTCGACGCCCGGGTGCCCGACCAGGTACTCGCTCACCTCACGGTCCGCCGGAAGGATCGAGAGCACGCCCTCAGGCAGCCCTGCCTCCTGTGCGATCTCGGCCAGCAGATACGCGTCGAGCGGTGACTCCGGCGACGGCTTCAGCACCACCGTGCAACCGGTGAGCAGCGCGGGCGCGAGCTTGGCGGCGGCGACGAACTGCGGGACGTTCCACGGGACGACGGCCGCGACCACCCCCACGGGCTCCCGCCGTACGAGGATCTTCCCGAGCACTCCGTCGCGCCGCTCCTCGTAGGTGAAGCCGCGCGCGACGGTGATCGCCGCGTCCCACACCATCATCGCGCCGAGGGCCTGCGCGAGGACGCTCCAGGAGTACGGGGAGCCGTTCTCGGAGGAGATCACCCGGGCGATCTCCTCGTGACGCATCGCGATGCCGTCCTTGATGCGGGTCACTACGGCGATCCGCTCGTCGAGCGACAGGCGGGGCCAGGGCCCCTCGTCGAAGGCCTTCCGCGCCACCGCGACCGCCCGGTCCACGTCGGCCGTGGACGCGTGCGGCACCCGTCCGATGACCTCCTCGGTGTGCGGCGAGACCACTTCGATGACGTCCTTGCCCAGGGGGTCGGTCAATTCCCCGCCGATGAACAGCTGTCCGTGTTCCACGAGCTCGGCCATGGCCACTGCCTTCGTCGTCGTCTACGTTTCTGACGGTGTTTCAGGAACTGATACCAGTTTCGGCCGAACTAAGCCAGGGCCGCCGTTGAACCGGCCCCCACCAGCGGGTTTTCACCGCTGCCGGGAAATTCCGTCATGCCGCGCGGGTCGTCCGCGAGCCGCCTGCTCCGGGTCGTCCGCCGAGTCCGGCGGGACGGGCGCATGGGCTTCCCCCTGTCCGGGCGATCCCGAGCGCAGACGGACGGCGGGGGGCGTCGGCCCGGAGCGGCGACGGGCCGTGGCCGGCGCGCAGCGGACCGTCCGAGGAGGGCCGGCGGAGGCCGTCGGCGACAGACGACGACCGCTTCACGGTGGCCAATACGAATCTCCCCGAGCTTCCACCGACCCACCTGACGATACGTCAGTTCTGGCTATAGTGGGCGATGGCCGTGTGACGGAGGGCAGATGAAAAGCAGTTCGGACGGACCCACCACGTACGACCACGGCGGCGGCGTCCGCTCCCTGCGGGTGCCCATCCCCGACAACCCGCTGGGCCACACCCTGGTCTACGTCGTCGACACCGACCGCGGACCGGTCCTGATCGACACCGGCTGGGACGACCCGGCCTCCTGGGACGCCCTGACCGCCGGACTGACCGCATGCGGCACCTCGGTCGGGGAAGTGGCCGCAGTGGTGATCACGCACCACCACCCCGACCACCACGGTCTGTCCGGCCAGGTGCGGGACGCCTCCGGGGCGTGGGTGGCGATGCACGCGGCGGACGCCTCGATCGTGCGGCGCACCCGCGAGACGCGCCCCGAGCGCTGGTACACGTACATGGCGGCCAAACTCGCCGCGGCCGGCGCACCCAAGGGGCACATCGCTCCGCTCCGCAGGCCCCCCGACCACCGTCGCCCCTTCCCCGGGCTGGCGCCCGCCCTGCCGGACCGCGAGATCGTCCCCGGCGAGTTCCTCGACCTCGCCGGCCGCCGTCTGCGCGCGATCTGGACCCCGGGCCACACCCCCGGCCACGTCTGTCTCCACCTCGAGGAGGACCACCCCGCTCGACTCGCGGGCCGCGGACGCCTCTTCTCCGGCGACCACCTGCTGCCGGAGATCACCCCGCACATCGGCCTGTACGAGGACCCCGACGACGCCACCGTCACCGACCCGCTCGGCGACTACCTCGACTCCCTCGAACGCGTCGGCCGCCTCGCCCCCGCCGAGATCCTCCCCGCCCACCAGCACGCCTTCACCGACGCCCCGTCCCGGGTGCGGGAGTTGCTCGTCCACCACGAGGAACGCCTCACCGGCCTCCTCGCGCTCCTCGCCACCCCCCTCACCCCCTGGCAGCTCGCGGAACGCATGGAGTGGAACCGGCCGTGGGAGCAGATCGCCCACGGCTCCCGGAACATCGCGGTCTCGGAGGCCGAGGCGCACCTACGACGCCTGGTGAAGCAGGGGCGCGCGGAGGCGGTGACGGGGACCGAGCCGGTGACGTACGTGGCGGTGTGAATCCCCGACGAGCCGCGCCGAGACGAGCCGCGCCGACACGGCCCGGCCCGGCCCGGCAGCACACTCAGCCCGTCAGTGAGCGGATCAACCCCTCTGCCGGGCCCAGGAGTTCCGTCTCCTCCCGGCTCATCGTCGGATTGGCCGCCCGCCGCCGGAGTGCCTCCCCCAAGCCCTCCTCGGTGAGGCCGCGGGGGTCGGCGAGCAGCGCGGTCAGCATCGCGCGGGCCGGGCCGGCGAACGGCTCGGCCGAGACGGCGACCTGGGCGAGGATCACCGCGGACGTGCCCCAGTCGAGTCCCGGGTCACCCTCCTCCGTATTGGCCCAGTCGATGACCCGGGGGCCTTCGGGCGTGAGGACCACGTTGTCCGGGTGAAGGTCGAGGTGCAAGATGCGGGCGCCCGCCGAGACCCGTCCCGGGAGGGCGTGCAGCTCGCGCAACAGCCGGGCGAGGACCGCCCCCGCCTCCTCCGGGGCCAGCGTGCCCGCCGCGAACGCCTGGAGCATCGTCGGCCCGTGCAGCCGTTCCATCACCAGGTCGGTGCGCGAGGCGGAGGGCCGCACGGCGGGCGCCGGGTAGCCGTGTTCACGCACGTGCGCCATCACCGCCCCGAGGGCGGCCGAGTCGTCCCTGCCCTCCCGGTCGCGGCGCAGCACCCACGCCTCGTCGATCTCGTACACGTCGGCCGTGCGCCCCGAGCCGAGCAGTCTCCCCGTCGCTGACATGGGCGTGAACCTACTCCCGGGCACAGCCACCCCTCGGGCTGATTCCTACCTGCCGGTAGAGTGGCCGCGTCGTCATCACGCCCGTACAGGGGGAAGCCGGTGCAATTCCGGCGCTGACCCGCAACCGTGAGCCGCCCAGCCGTCCTGGTGGGCACAGTGGCAAGCCGGATCGCCCGGTACGGACCGTGACCGGCTCACGTGCGTCAGCAAGCCCGCCGTCGCACGGCACCGTCGAGGTCACGGAGCCGAGCCGCCGGGATGTCCCGTGCTGCCCGGCCGCGTGACCTCCCCGACCGGGAGAGGCACCCGCCGATCATGAACATCCGCCGCAGCGCCGCGACCCTGGCCGCCGCCACCGTCGTGCTGGGTGCCGCCGTCCCCGCCGTCGCCGCGACCCCGTCCCCGACCCCGACCCCGACCCCGACCCCGTCGGTGGCGATACCCGACGGGCTGTACGGCACCGCCGACCCGACGTACGACGGCGTCTGGCGCCAGTCGCTGGCCCTGCTCGCGCAGCGGACCACGGGCGTCACCCCCGCCGAGCGGGCCGTGGCCTGGCTGACCGGGCAGCAGTGCGCGAACGGCGCCTTCGCCGCGTTCCGCGCGGACACCGCCAAGCCCTGCGACGCCAAGCTGATGGTGGACACCAACAGCACGGCGGCCGCCGTCCAGGCACTGGCCGCGCTCGGCGGCCACAAGGCCACGACCGACAAGGCGGTCGGCTGGCTGAAGTCCGTGCAGAACGCCGACGGCGGCTGGGGTTACACCCCCGGCGGGGCCAGTGACGCGAACTCCACGTCGGTGGTCGCGGGCGCGATGGCGGCGGCCGGACAGCAGCCCGCCGCGGTGAAGAAGGCCGGGAAGTCGGCGTACGACGCCCTCGTGAGGCTTTCCGTTCCGTGCGACCGGGCCGGCGGCGGCGCGTTCGCGTACCAGCCCGACAAGAAGGGCGGCCTCGCGGCCAACGCGGACGCGACGGCGGCGGGCGTGCTCGGCGCCCTCGGCAAGGGGTTCGTGACGACGGCCGGGAAGACGCCGACGTCGGCGGAGCACACCTGCGCCGCAGCCGACGCGCGCACCCCGGGCGGGCTCGCCCGCAACGGCGCCGCCTACCTCGCCGCAGCCGTCCTGACCGACGGCTACCTGAAGTCCGCGCTCCCCGGCGCCGCGGACCAGCCCGACCACGGCAACACCGCCGACACCGTGGTCGCCCTCGCCGCGCAGGGGTGGACCGAGCAGGCGAGGAAGCCCCTCGCCTGGCTCGAGCAGAACTCCGCGGCCTGGGCGAAGCAGAGCGGCCCCGCCGCCTACGCCCAGCTGATCTTCGCGGCCCACGCCATGGGCGCCGACCCCCGCCGCTTCGGCGGCGCCGACCTGGTCGCGCAGCTCGACGCGACGGGTCCGGCCCCGAAGGCCACGACGAAGGCCGACGGTCGGGCCGCCGGCTCCGACGACACCTCCGCCACCGAGAAGAAGGACGACTCGGATTCCGGCTTCGGCGTCTGGTGGACCGTCGGCGTCTTCCTCGTCGCCGGCATCGGCATCGGCTTCCTGATCAGCGGACGCGGCAGGAAGCAGCAGCCGTGACGCGCCGGTGCGCCGCCCTCGTCCTCGCCGCGCTGCTGCTGCCCCTGACCTGCGCGGTCCAGTCGGCCCAGGCCGCCGGATACCGCTACTGGTCCTTCTGGGACCGCTCCGGCGACGACTGGACGTACGCCACCCAGGGACCGTCGACCGCCCGGCCGTCCGACGGCGACGTCCAGGGCTTCCGGTTCGCGGTGAGCGCGGACTCCCAGGATGCCTCGCAGCCGCGCGAAGCGGCCTCCTTCACCGCGATCTGCGCGAAGACACCGGCGCGGGACGGCACGAAGCGGGTGGCGCTGGTCATCGACTTCGGCACGACGGCGGACGCACCAGGCGGCGAGACGCCGCCGTCGCCGCGCACCGCCTGCGCCCGGGTCTCCCCCGGCGCGACGACGGCCGAGGCCCTGGCCGCGGTCGCCAAGCCCCTGCGCTACGACACGAACGCCCTGTTGTGCGCGATCACGGGGTACCCGCGGACGGGCTGCGGCGAGCAGGTGTCCGGGCAGGCGCCCGAGCAGTCATCGGGAGAGACCTCCGGGCAGGAGTCGGGCAAGGCGTCGGGCAAGGAGAAGCCGGCTTCCGCCGGGAAACCGGAGGAGAGCGGCGGCCCGTCCGTCGGCCTCTACGCCGGCGCGGCCGCCGTGGCGCTGCTGGGCGCGGCAGCGGTCCGGCAGGCCCGGCGGCGAGGATCGCGCGGGAATGGCTGAGCGCCGCCCCCGCCCGCGAACCACCCCGCTCCACCCCGCCGCCTGGTGGCTCTGGGCCCTCGGCCTCGGAACCGCCGCCACCCGCACCACCAACCCGCTCCTCCTCGGCCTCTGCCTCACCGTCTCCGCCTACGTCGTCACCACGTGCCGTCCCGACACTCCCTGGTCCCGTTCCTACTCCGCGTTCCTCAAGCTCGCCCTCGCGGTCCTCCTCGTCCGTCTCCTCTTCGTCGTCGTCCTGGGCTCCCCGATCCCGGGCACGCACGTGCTCGTCACGCTCCCCGAAGTCCCGCTCCCGCACTGGGCGCAGGGCATCCGGCTCGGGGGCGCGGTCACGGCCGAGGGCCTGCTCTTCGCGTTCTACGACGGCCTCAAACTGGCCACGCTGCTGGTCTGCGTGGGCGCAGCCAACGCACTGGCCAGCCCCTCACGCCTGCTCAAGACGCTCCCGGGCGCCCTGTACGAGACCGGGGTGGCGGTGGTCGTGGCCCTCACCTTCGCCCCGAACCTGATCGCGGACGTCCACCGTCTGCGCGCCGCCCGCCGCCTCAGGGGCCGCCCCGACAGCGGCCTGCGCGGTCTGCTCCAGGTGGGACTGCCGGTTCTGGAGGGCGCACTGGAACGTTCCGTCGCGCTCGCCGCCGCGATGGACGCCCGCGGCTACGGCCGTACCGCCGAAGTCCCCGCGCCGGTCCGCCGGACGACCGCCGCCCTCACGCTCGGTGGTCTGCTGGGCGTCTGCGCGGGAACATACGGTCTGCTCACCGCGGCGGGCGGCACCTACGGCCTGCCGGTACTGCTCGCCGGGGTCACCGCGGCCCTCGCCGGACTGCGGCTGGGCGGCCGACGCTCCCCGCGCACCCGCTACCGCCCGGACCGCTGGACCCCGCGGGCGTGCCTGGTCGCCGCCTCCGGCGTCGCGGTCGCGGCTCTCCTCATCCTCGCCGCGACGTCCGACCCGGCGGCCCTGCATCCCGGTGTGGTCCCGTTGACCGCCCCGGCCCTCCCGCTCGGCCCCGCGGCGGCCGTCCTCCTGGGCCTGCTGCCCGCCTTCCTCGCCCCCGAAAGCCCCGCCTCTCCCGAGGAGCCGTCGTGATCCGCTTCGAGAACGTCTCCGTGACGTACGACGGCGCCGCCGAACCCACCGTCCGGGGCGTCGACCTCACCATCCCCGAGGGCGAACTCGTGCTGCTGGCGGGCCCGTCGGGTGTCGGCAAGTCCACGCTCCTCGGCACGGTCTCCGGCCTCGTACCGCACTTCACCGGCGGCACCCTGCGCGGCCGCGTCACAGTGGCCGGCCGGGACACCCGCACCCACAAGCCGCGCGAACTGGCCGACGTGGTGGGCACGGTGGGGCAGGATCCGCTCTCGCACTTCGTGACGGACACGGTCGAGGAGGAACTCGCCTACGGGATGGAGTCGTTGGGCCTGGCGCCGGAGGTGATGCGGCGCCGCGTCGAGGAGACCCTCGACCTGCTGGGCCTGGCCGCCCTGCGCGACCGCCCCATAGCGACCCTCTCCGGCGGCCAGCAGCAGCGGGTCGCGATCGGCTCGGTCCTCACCCCGCACCCGCGTGTCCTCGTCCTGGACGAGCCCACGTCCGCGCTCGACCCGGCGGCCGCCGAGGAGGTCCTCGCCGTACTGCTCCGCCTCGTCCACGACCTCGGTACGACGGTGCTGCTGGCGGAGCACCGTCTGGAACGCGTCCTCCAGTACGCCGACCAGGTCGCCCTGCTGCCCTCCCCGAGGGCGGCGCCGCTCCTCGGCCCCCCGGCGGACGTCATGGCGGTGTCCCCGGTGTTCCCGCCGGTGGTCGACCTGGGCCGGCTGGCGGGCTGGACCCCCCTGCCGCTGACCGTCAGGGACGCCCGCCGCCGCGCCGGTGACCTGCGGGAACGGCTGCCCGAAGGGGCCGGCCCCGCGCATCCCTCCGATGCCGCGACTCCCTCCGATGCCGTGCGTCCCTCGGCCCCTTCGCATCCCTCGGCCCCCTCGCATCCGTCGGATCACGTGAATCCCTCGGATCCGCCGGTCCCCCGGCTGCCCGGTCAGCGCTTCGCCGGCTTCCGCAGGCACCGGCGTCCGTCCGCGTCCGCGGCCGGCGCGGCCCCCGGCTTCCCCGCCTCTCCCGCCGAGGCCCGTTCCCTCGCCGTTCGCCGGGCCCGCGTCCAGGCCCTGCGGGGCGTCGACCTCACCGTCGGGCCCGGCGAGACGATCGCCCTCATGGGACGCAACGGCGCCGGGAAGTCGACGCTGCTCAACACCTTCGTGGGTCTGGTCGAGCCGTCGGCGGGAACGGTCCACGTGGGCGGCCTGGTGCCGCACCGCACTCCGCCCCGGGACCTGGTCCGCCGGGTCGGTCTGGTCCCCCAGGAGCCGCGCGACCTGCTGTACGCCGACACGGTCGCCGCCGAGTGCGCGGCCGCCGACCGGGACGCGGGGGCCGCCCCAGGCAGCTGCCGCGCCCTGGTGACGGACCTCCTCCCCGGGATCACGGACGGCATCCACCCCCGCGACCTCTCCGAGGGCCAGCGTCTGACCCTCGCGCTGGCGGTCGTCCTCACCGCCCGCCCCCCGCTCCTCCTGCTGGACGAGCCGACCCGGGGCCTGGACTACGCGGCGAAGGCCCGCCTGGTCACCGTCCTGCGCGGGCTGGCCGCCGCCGGGCACGCGATCGTCCTGGCCACCCACGACGTGGAGCTGGCCGCGGAACTGGCCCACCGAGTGGTGCTGCTCGCCGAGGGCGAGGTGATCGCCGACGGCCCGACGGCGGAGGTGGTGGTCTCCTCCCCCTCCTTCGCCCCGCAGGTCACGAAGATCCTGGCCCCGCGGAAGTGGCTCACGGTCGCGCAGGTGCGGGCGGCGTTGGGGGAGGCGCCGCGATGACGGGGCCCCGTCGGCGTCCGGTGCACCTGGGCCCTCGGTCCCTCGCCGCGCTGGCACTGGTCAGCGCGGTCGGCGTGATCGCGTTCGGCTGGCCCTTCCTGGCCCCGCCCACCTCCGCCCTGAACGCCCACGCCCAGGACGCCCCCTGGCTCTTCGCGGGTCTGCTGGTGCTGCTGGTCGCGGTCGTGACGGCGACGATCTCGGAGTCGGGGCTCGGCGCGAAGGCGGTGGCGATGCTGGGCGTGCTGGCGGCGACGGGCGCGGCCCTGCGTCCGATCGGCGCGGGCACGGCGGGCATCGAGCCGATGTTCTTCCTGATGGTGCTGAGCGGCCGGGTCCTCGGCCCGGGCTTCGGCTTCGTCCTCGGCTCCGTCACTATGTTCGCGTCCGCGCTGCTCACGGGCGGGGTGGGGCCGTGGATGCCGTTCCAGATGCTGGCGATGGGCTGGTTCACGATGGGCGCCGGTCTGCTGCCGGGCGCCGACCGGCTCCGTGGCCGTGCCGAACTGATCCTGCTGGCGGGGTACGGCTTCCTCGCCGCCTTCGCCTACGGCACGGCGATGAACATGGCCGGGTGGCCCTTCATGGGCACGCTGGCCTCCGGCGTCACCTTCGACCCGGACGGCACGGTGGCCGCGAACCTGGCCCGCTTCGCCGCGTACTGCGTGGCCACCTCGCTGGGCTGGGACCTGGGCAGGGCGCTCGTCACGGTCCTGCTGACCCTCACTCTCGGCCCGCCCGTGCTCAAGGCGCTGCGCAGAGCCACCCGCCGCGCCGCCTTCGAGACCGCCGTCACATTCGAGGCACCGGAGAAGGCTCCGCAGGGCCGTTGACCGGTGAACCACCCCACATGACCCACATCACCTACTACCCTGCATAGTCGGACAAATCGGAAGCCATGCGCATGCCAATTCGGGCTCTGACCTGCGCATTGAGAGCCAGGTCACACGGCGCACTCACTCTCCCAATACGGCCACAACTAGCAAAAGGGGTCTTTGCGGACGGATCCCGATCCTGTTTCTCTGGATGACGTCGCACGGTGCCGACGAGCCCACGGGCCTCGGCGCCACGGCATGCAGCCACCCACCGCAACCACACGGTGCGGCACGCACCGCGTGACTCCGGCATGCAAGCGACCACAATCGTCCCCGAAGGAAAAGGTTCCTCGTGTCCGTCTCCGTCATCCGTCGCATCGCTTCCCCGAAGAAGGCCCTCACCGGCATCGCCGTGGCCGCCGCCACCGCAGGCATGGCGCTGTCCGCAGCCCCGGCCCACGCCGCGACGAAGTCCGCCCCCTCGGCCGCCCAGGCCCAGGCGATCGCGCACAAGATGATCCCGAACGCGGCTCAGTACAAGGCCTTCGCCAACATCGTGAAGCACGAGAGCGGCTGGAACGTCAGCGCCACCAACGCCTCCTCCGGCGCCTACGGCCTCGTCCAGGCCCTTCCCGGCTCCAAGATGTCCTCGGCCGGTTCCGACTGGAAGAGCAACGCCAAGACCCAGATCAAGTGGGGCCTGGACTACATGAACTCCCGCTACGGCAGCCCGGTCGCGGCCTGGCACTTCTGGCAGGCCAACGGCTGGTACTGAGCCGAACCCCCCATGAACGCGCGATACGCGCGCTGACAGCGGCGGCCCCCGATCCCCGGGGCCGCCGCTTTCGGCGTTTCCTCACCCGGCCGTGCTGCACTGGGCGGATGACCGGCACCGAGCACCCGACCGAGCCGCCGCGGGACACCCGGACGCGCGGCCCACGCGGCCTGCGCCTGGTCCCCGCCCTCCTCGCGCTGACCGCCATGAGCGCGGTGTCCGGCGAGGACTGATCGCCGCGAGGACGGATCACCGCTCACCCCGCCTCGACCCGCAGCTCCTTCACCCCGTTGATCCAGGCGGACCGCAGCCGGCGCGGCTCCTCCACGAGCCGGAGATCGGGCAGGGCGTCGGCGATGGCGTTGAAGATGAGGTTGATCTCGAGCACGGCGAGCGACTTGCCGAGGCAGAAGTGCGGTCCGCCGCCGCCGAACCCGAGGTGCGGGTTCGGATCCCGGGTGACGTCGAACTCGTCGGGCCGTTCGAACACCTCGGGATCACGGTTCGCCGAGGCGTAGAAGATGCCGACCCGGTCCCCCTTCCTGATCAGCTTCCCGCCTAGTTCGGTGTCCTGGGTGGCGGTCCGCTGGAAGGCGACGACGGGCGTGGCCCAGCGCACGATCTCCTCGGCGGCGGTGTCGGGCCTCTCCCGCTTGTACAGCTCCCACTGCCCGGGGTGGGTGAGGAGGGCGTGCATCCCGTGAGTGGTGGCGTTGCGGGTCGTCTCGTTCCCGGCCACGGCGAGCATCAGCACGAAGAACCCGAACTCGTCGGAGTTGAGGTTGCCCTCGTTCTCGGCGGCCACCAGCGTCGAGACGATGTCCTGAGCGGGGCACTGCTTCCGCTCGGCGGCCATGTTCATGGCGTACGCCAGGATCTCGGCAGCGGACTGGTGCCCGACCTCGGCGGTGACCGCGTACTCGGGATCGTCGTACGCGATCATCTTGTTGGACCAGTCGAAGATCTTGGAACGGTCCTCCTGGGGCACGCCGATCAGCTCGGCGATGGCCTGGAGGGGCAGCTCCGAGGCGATGGAGGTGACGAAGTCGAAGGAGCCGTCCTGCGCGCGGGCGCGATCGACGATCGCCGTGGCCCGGTTCCGCAGCCGCTCCTCCAGCGCCCGGATGGCCCGGGGTGTGAACCCGCGCTGCACGATCTGCCGCACGCGCGTGTGCTCCGGCGGATCCATGTTCAGCAGGATGAACCGCTGAGCGTCTATCGAATCCCGTTCGATGTGCTCGTTGAAGCGGATGATCGCGGTGTTGAGGTAGGAGGAGAAGATCTCGGGGTGGGTGGAAACGTATTTCACATCCGCGTGGCGGGTCACGGCCCAGTACCCGTCGTCCTGGAAGCCGGCGACATTGCCCGTCTGAGGGATCCAGCGGACCGGTTCGGCGACCCGCAGCTCGGCGAACTCGGGCAGAGGTACACGGTGTTGCAGCAGGTCGGGATCGGTGAAGTCGAACCCGTCGGGAAGCGCTGGACAGGGCATCGGCGGCTCCAGCCATCTGGCTTACGCGATCTGACGGTTCATCAGAAATAGACTGCCGTGAAGGTAGTTCAGGACCCTCGAGGCTGCAAGACCCTTGCGGTGACGCACATCACGTAAGCAGACTGCACCCAGCAGAACTAGAACACGTACTAGTTCCGAAGGGATCCGCACCCATGGCCGCCGAACCCGTGATCGTGGAAGCAGTCCGCACCCCCATCGGCAAGCGCGGCGGCGCGCTCGCCAACCTGCACCCCGCCTACCTCCTGGGCGAGACCTACCGCGAACTCCTCGGCCGCACCGGCATCCCCGCCGACGCCGTGGAACAGATAGTCGGCGGCACGGTGACCCACGCCGGCGAACAGTCCATGAACCCTGCACGCACCGCCTGGCTGACCATGGGCCTCCCCTACGAGACAGCCGCGACGACGGTCGACTGCCAGTGCGGCTCCTCCCAGCAGGCCTCGCACATGACAGCCAACATGATCGCGGCGGGCGTGATCGACGTCGGCATCTCCTGCGGCGTCGAGGCGATGTCCCGCGTCCCCCTCGGCTCGGGCTCCAAGCACGGCCCCGGGAAGCCGTTCCCCGAGGAGTGGAACGTCGACCTGCCGAACCAGTTCGAGGCGGCGGAACGCATCGCGCGCCACCGGGGCCTCGGCCGCGCCGACGTGGACGCCCTGGGCCTGCTCTCCCAGGACCGTGCGGCGACGGCCTGGTCGGAGGAACGCTTCAAGCGCGAGACGTTCGCCGTCCAGGTCCCCACTACGGAGGACGAGCAGGCGTCGGGCCAGGGCATGTGGCGCCTGGTCGACCGCGACGAGGGCCTGCGGGACACCTCCCCCGAGGCCCTCTCCCGCCTGAAGCCGGTCATGCCCACGGCGATCCACACGGCCGGCAACTCGTCCCAGATCAGCGACGGCGCGGCGGCGATCATGTGGGCCTCGAAACGGATGGCCCGCGCCCTGAAGCTGAAGCCGAGGGCGAGGATCGTCGCCCAGGCGCTGGTGGGCGCGGACCCGCACTTCCACCTGGACGGCCCCATCGACGCGACCCGTGCCGTCCTCGGCAAGGCGGGCATGTCACTGAAGGACATCGACCTCGTCGAGATCAACGAGGCCTTCGCATCCGTGGTGTTGAGCTGGACCAAGGTCTTCGGGACGGACCTGTCCAAGGTCAACGTCAACGGCGGCGCGATCGCCCTGGGCCACCCGGTCGGCGCGACGGGCGCCCGCCTCATCACGACGGCCCTGCACGAACTGGAACGAACGGACAAGGAGTTCGCCCTGATCACCATGTGCGCGGGCGGCGCACTGGCTACGGGAACGATCATTCAGCGGGTGTAGCCGGGCGGAGGGAATCGGAGCGACCGGGCAGGGACGGGGGAGGCGACGCGGTCTGCCCCGTCCCGAACACCGCTGCCGACTCCGACGGCAGAGAGAACGGTGGCGCCGATCAGCACGTCCAGTTGCTGGACGAAGATCTGTTCATCCGCTGCTGCGAGCGAACCTTCAGTGAGGATGAACGGCCCATCGAGGCGTAGATCCACACCACCGGCGAAGGTGACCTCACCGCTCGCCGGCGCCATCTCCTGGCAGACAGCCAGAACTTCCGCGCCCGCGAAATCCCCAGGATCCAACGGTCTCCAACTCCGGTGGCGAAGGCCTGACGGTCACCAAATCCACCCTTCATAAGCCTCGCGGTGAATTTTGATGAGCTGTCCCCACGCCCCGCCTACCCGCTCGCACGCCTCGCTTCTTCTCGCACATCCGGTGGCAATATCTCAGATACCGACATATCAAGGAGAAGTTCCAGAACGACTCCTCGATCAAACTCCTTTCGATGAGCCATTTCAATTACCCATGGAGCGGCTAGCTGCATCCAATACGAACGACCAGACTTCCACGCCGACTCGACTGTCAGCTCAATGAGTCTCTCAGGAGTCGAAATCCCTCCCCGGCCGAGATCCAGCCAGGAATTGGAAAATTCAACCAAAGCTCCGGAAAGATCACGTTCGAGGTAAGGCCACATGGGAACGAACCCGGAGCTAGCCAGAGAAGCCCTCCCTTCTGACTCCACTCCGACCCCGATCAGGCCGTCTGGCATGATTCCGATCCATGCCCCGTCCCCTCGATATACCACCGGATTCCAGCTGGTCATCTCAACCCCATGGCCTGTAATCGAAGTCAATCCCTTGCTCAGTCATGAACTTCTGGAACTGCTGACGCGTGGAGTCTGTCCATCTGTGGCCATAGTGGCCACTGTTTTCCGTGAAAACAAGGCGCCCATTGTCCCGGAAGAGCGTGCCACCCAGGACCGTCCCTTTATCCATGCCCGCCTTTTCAGCCAGCTGTTCGTGCGGGCTGAGGCCTCCAGGAATACGCTCACGGTCTCCCGCCAGAAATCTTCCCGAGCCCGAATCAAAGACAAACTCAGTCTCCGGCTTGGTCGAAGTGAAGCCCTCCAGGGCGTCAGCAGAACCCCCGCCCGGCCCCAACGCGACGTCACATCCACTGTTGTGAACCAGGACCGGAGTCTCGCCCGCCAGCACATAGTACGTGTGAAGGTCGTCGACCGTGAGGTTGTAAGTGCGAGCGCGCTCAACAAAGGGGTGGTTGGCTGTGACCTCCACACGACTGCCGTCGTCACTGAGCAGGGTCATGCCAGCGGCGAGGTCTCCAGCCTCGACCCAGTCGCCCTCCGAAGGCGACCAGAACGGATGCCCATGAGTTGCAATAAGGGTTTTAGTACCCTTTTCAGTCGCTATAGATAGCTTATTGAAGTACTTGTCATCTTCTGTAGCTATAAGGCGAGTGACTTTACGGGTGCTCGATTTGCCCGTCCTGGGGTCAGTGGCGAGAACCATGTCACCGACCCGCACATCTTCGATTTCCTTGGTCGCCCCGTCGGCCATGAGGACCTTTGTGCCCGCCAGGAAACACTTGCAATCGGCGAGACGCATTACCCCGTTCGCGATCGCCTGCTCGAACAACTTCAGCTTGGCGGCGAATATGGCGTCCTTCGCGAGCTCCACGCATGCCATGGCGTCGCCATTTTTGCAGTCCTCAAAGGCCCCAATCCCAAGAACATCCTTCTCTGCTTCCCATGACTTCTTAGCTATCTGCTCAAAGGCGGGACCATAGGAAGTTATCTTGCAGAACACGGGGTTGTGCTGACAGTACCTAGCCGGGTTTTCGCGCGCCTCGCATCCGAGGAAGTTACAGCGATACTGTTCCGCGGCTGTTGGCGTGGTACTCGTGGTACCGCTTGTGGAAGCTGTGCCGCTGCCGCCACTGCCGCCGTTCGGTGTTCCGCGTACAGTGCCGTCTGAGTTTTTCCCCCCGTCCGGATCGCCTGTCGTGCCTCCGTCGGGACGGGTCCAGCCGGCACCGTTGTTGCAGCTGTCGCACCAGAGCCCGGTCGGATCACTGCCCGTGACCGGGTTGTTGTTGGCATAGCTGTAGCCGTTGAGGGACTGTGGCTGGTCAGCTGCCAAGATGGGGTCGACGCTGATGAACTGGCCGATGCCCGGGTCGTATTCGCGGGCCCCGACGTGGGTCAAGCCAGTGGTCGTGTCCCTTGTCTTTCCGAGGAAACCCTTGTCATCAGGCCAGGGACCGTAGAGCGGTGCGCCGCGGTCGTTCCCGAACGGCGTCATGTAGCGCTTGGTGAAGGTCTGGGCGGCATCCGGGTTGAGGGACAGGGATGAGGTGTTGTGGTGGTCGCCCGTCAGGTAACTGAGCTTGTTGGTGCCCGACTGGTTGGTTCGGACGGCTGCTGTGACGTCACCGGCTGCGTAGTAACGCTGCGCCCACATGCTGCCGTTGGCGCGAAGGTGCAGTTCGGTGGAGCCGGCGTAGAGAACGCGCTCGCCGCTCCCCGTGTTACGGACCAGCAGGTTGCCGTCGGCGGAGTACAGGTAGTCGGTCGACGTCCCGTTCTCCGTGAGCTTGCTCAGCTTGCCCTCGGCCGACCAGTCGAGGGTCTGGGTTGCGCGAGCTCCCGGGCGGTGCCAGCTGTTGCCGGCCTTGTCGTAGTCGTAGACGCGCTCCGGGGCCTTGCAGTCGGCCTTGGTCGTGGTGCCGGTCAAGGTGTGCGGCTGTGCGGTGCTGGTGTAGCAGTAGGTCGTCTTCGTGTCGCCGCTGCTCTTGTGGACCGTCTCACCGGTCCGCTGGCCGGCGGTGTTGTACTCGTAGCTCGACCAGTACGGGGCCGGGCCGGACAGACTCGACGCGCTCCGGGTGTCGGAGCACTTCTGCGAAGCGGGCGTCCACGCCTCGGTCAGGCGCTGATGGGCGTCGTAGGCGAAGCACTGCGTGTCGGCCGAGCTGCTTCCGCCCAGAAGGGTCGGATCGCTGATCGCGGTGACATTGCCGGTCTGGTCATAGGTGTAGTTGAGGTCCTGCAGCATGTAGCCGTGAGTCTGGTCCGTCACATGGCTGCGGGTCTGGCGACCGGTGCCCTCCTCGAAGTCGTTGGCGACGTAGACGCTCTTGTTTCCGGTGCCGCCCGTGCCCAGCGTCAGGAGCTGAGGTTGTGCGAGAGCCGAGTAGTCCACGTCCAGCAGGTAGCCGGTGGCCCCGGCTATCGAGGTCAGGTCACCCACCGCGTCGTAGTCGTAGTCGACGCGCTCGGCCGGCAGTCCTCCGAGTGCGGGGTCCTTCGTCTGCTTGAGGGTGCCGTCGATGTTGTAGTACGTCTCGTACGCCAGCGTGGCGGGGGAACCCGCCTTCACGAACGGGTCGCTCTGCGGCAGGTCCAGCTGGGTGGCGGTGGCACGGCCCAGGTCGTCGTACGCGGTGACGGTCTGCGTGTACGCCGCGCCCGACTTGCCGCCCACGTATCGGGTGGAGGAAGTCGGCAGGCCCTTGAGGGGCGCGTCGTAGGTGAAGCCGGTGAGCAGGTTGGCGTCCGCCTTGGAGCTTTCCCAGGTACCGGTGACGCGGCCCAGCTCGTCGTAACCGGTCAGCACCGACTTGCCGCGTGAGTCCGTGGACTTGACCGGGCGGTCGAGGACGTCGTACTCGGTGGTGGTGGTCCCCTTGTCAGGGTCGACTGCGACGGCTTGGCGGCCGAACAGGTCATAGCCGTACGACCACTTGGCGCCGTCGGGGCCCGTGAGCGTCTCCTGTTGGCCGTCCAGGCCGTAGGTCAGCTTCGTGGAGGTGTAGGGGGCTCCGGGCGTGGTGCCGAAGGCCGTGTCGGCCGGGCTCGTGCTCGCGTACTGCCGTGTCTCTGTCGTCCAGCCTCGTACGTCCGTGATCGTCCGCTGGGCCGAGCCGCCTTCGAGTGCCGTCGTCGCCACGGAGTCGCCGGTGTAGCCGGTCGTCGTGGACCACTTCTTGACTCCGAAGACGTACAGGCTGGAGACGGTGGCGCGGCCGGCTCCGTCGAACACCGTCCCCGTCTGCTGGGGCGCCTCGCCGTACTCGGCGCGGGTGTACGTGCCATTGGGCGTGCTGGTGTTGTCGAAGATGCCGGCGTACGTCTCGTACGCGAGACCGCGCGTGTCGTACCGCGTGTCCGTCAGCAGCCGGCCGCCCAGCGGCGACGGTGACTGGGTCTGGAGGGGCCTGAGCAGCGCGTCGTACAGCGTGTAGCTGGTGTTGTAGGTCTCGCCGTCCTTTTTCAACGACGAGGACGAGACCCACGAGGCCTTGGCGTTGTCCAGGTGGTAGGCGAACTTCTGGTTGGGGGCCTGGCTGCCGCTGATCCTGTTGGGAAGCCACACCTGGGTGATGCGGCCAAGGGCGTCGTAGCTCAGCTCGGTCTTCTTGCTGTTGACGTCGTAGATGCGCAACGGCTGGCCGCGGCGAGGGTCCAGGAAGCTGACCGTCTTGTACGTCTTGGGGTCGGTGGTGATGGTCTTGGTCAGCGGCCCTGCGTCGACGGGGGTGTACGCGAGGGAGGTGGGGGCGTTCGTGGTCGCGTCACTGACGCTCAGGGGGCGCCCGAGTGTGTCGTACGTCGTGGTGGAGATCTTCTGCCAGCCGCTCGGCAGCCGGTCGCCGTTGGTGTCGGCGGTGGGCGCGTAGCCGGTGGCGCGGCCGGTCCACGTCGCCAGGCCCTTGGTGGGCTTCTGCGTCGCCGACCACGCTGTGGCGTTCGCGGTGTCGTAGACCGTGCTGACGTCCGCGATCACATCGCCTCGCGCCGGCTTGGCCGGATCCACGGACGCGGGCAGGGTCATCGAGGCGTCCGCCGTCGCGCAGGTACGGGCGACGGTACGGGTGCGGGAGACCGGGCTGATGATGCCGAGGTCTGCGTTGCGGGCGTACCAGGTGCGCGTGCAGGTCTCGTCCGACGCCTTGCCCACCTGGCCGGAGTCGTCGACGGTGATCGGCATGCCATAGCTGTCGAACGACGTGCTCGTGAGACGTTCGCGCCAGGTCTGCGACGCCGTCAGGTAGGTGTACCCGTGCGCCTTTTCCGTGCGTACGTAGCGGGCGACGTGGTCCCCGGCTCCGGGTGGGGTCTGCCGGGCGGTCTCCTGCGACCACGGGTCCTCGACCGTGGCCGAGACGGCTGTGGAACGGTCGTAGACGACCTGTTCGCGCAACCGCCCCGCGTATTCGCTCTTGTCGGTGATCGACGCCGCGCCGAGGGCCGGTGTCGCCAGGGGAGCCACGGAGACGGATTTGGTGGTGCCGTCGCCCTTTCGGTCGCCGTGCATGCCCTGGAGATAGAGGGAGACCGTGCGGGAGCGCGTCACGTCCGTCGCGCCCGTCCACGCCGTGACCTGCGCGTATCCACGCCACTCGGACCAGGTGCGCTCTTCCTTCTTCACGAACGGGTCGTCGCCGTAGGCCCAAGCCGCACCGCTGTACGAGTAGGCGTGCTCGACCGCCTCATTGGCGGCGGTGGGGTCCGAGGCAGTCACGGCAAGCACGCGGTACTTGTGGAACCAGTCGATCGAGGCGTTCTCAGCGCCGTTGACGTGCCAGAACTGGGGGTAGCACGAACGGGTGTTGGAGTCGGGCGCCGCACTCAGCACCTGGCTGCGCACGCATTCCTCGCCGGACAGGGTGACTCTGGTGATCGCACCGGTCTCGGAGGTGACGGTGGAGATGCGCGGGCGGGTCAGGGGCAGGATGTCGTCCGTCGCGTCGACGCGGTTGGGACGCATCTGGTAGGTGAACGCGACGGGATCGAGGGCGACGGCGGTGTCGCCGGCCCTCGCCGTCCTCTTGAGGGACTTCAGCGTCAGGACCTGGTCGGAGCTGTCACCGATGTCCCCACCGTCCAGGTACTCCTCGGTCAGGTCCCAGGAGTCGACCGGGTCGTACGCGGTGCTGGTGGCGTTGTAGGAGAAGGTGTCGATCCCGGTCAGACGCTTACGGGAGAAGAAGGCCGGGCCGGCCGCGTTGCACTCGTCGTCGTCCTTGGAGCAGATCGCGTCGAACGGGACGTCCGGCCAATTGTCCGAGGTGTCCTTGGTCAGGCTCGAGCAGTCCGACGCGGTGCAGCGCTCGGCGTAACCGAAAGTGACCTTGGCGTCCGCCTTGTCGGTGAACAGCGCGCCCTTGCGCAGGCCGTACTCGATCCGACTCAGATAGCCGCCGCGTGTGTAGGAGGCGTTCGCGGTCTCGGACTTGTTCTTCTTGTAGTAGTTCGATTCCTTCGTGTACCAGTAGGTGGCCGCGTTGGCTCGGGTGTCCTCGACGTAGTCGAGGTTCCACCGCCAGGCCTGGGTGAGCGCGCGGTCGCCGAACGCGTCGCCCCCGGAGTAGCCGGGCTCCCCGGAGTCGTCGCCGAAGACCGGCACGGTCGCCACGGAGTTGGTGCGCTGGGTGTCCGCGCCGTCCAGCTTGTCCAGGCCGAACACGTACTTCGTGCCGTCACCGCTGACCACGGTCCAGTACTCGCCGTTGTCGTCGCCGTTGTCCGCGCCCGTCGAGCGCGTCACCTTCGACGCGTCGTCGTTCTCGAGCCGCCACTGGGCGTCGTCGACCTTGACCAGCCGCGAGGCTCTGCCGTTGAGCACCACGCGGGCGTTGTCGTACTTCCAGCAGAGGTCGAAGACGTCGTCGTGTCCGTCGTCGTCACACGAACCGTAGGACCGCTCGATGTAGGACTCGGTGAGCCCGAATCCCTCACCGACCGAGGTGCCCTGGTTGTTGGAGGTGGCGGTACGGCCGTCCACGCTGCCCGAATCGTACGAGAGTGACAGCGGCGGCTGCGGGCCGGCCGCCGCCGGGGGCAGCGAGAAGTCGTAGGACCAGGTGAACGAGCCCGAACTGCCGCCCGCCTCCCATGACGAGGACGCCGACAACGGGGTGGCCGAGTAGTTTCCGGTGCCCTTGGGGGACTCCCCCGAGCCTGCTGCCGCGGCGGTGACGGCCAGCACGGTGGTGGCGGGGGCGGCGCTGGTAGCGGTCTTCAGGAGTTGGGTCGACGGGCCGTCCGCGTCTCCCGCGATGCTCACCTTCGCCGACACCGACTGGTGGGCGAAGTCGTTGTCCGAGATCAGAAAACGCTGAGTGCGGCACTCCTTCTTCTCCGGCGTCGTCAGCGCGCACCCGGGAAGCTGCACCAGGCGCAGGCGCTGCGACCAGCCGCCGCCGACGGCGGAGGCGAAGCCGCCGTAGCCGACGCTGACTTCGGCGCTGCCGGCGCTGTCCGCGGCCATGGTGAGGAGCACGCCGGTGACGCCTGCCGCGCGGGCTGCCTTCTGGTCCAGGACTGTGACGCGCCCTTCCCCGCTCACCGCGGCTGCGCCACCCTTGGGCGGAGTGATGGTGACCGGCAGGCCGCCGGGCTCGACGCCGGTTGTTCTGCCACCCGCCAGGCCGAGCGTCGCCGCACCCTTTGCCGGCCAGGCCGCCGACTGCTGGGCGCGGGCCGCGTCGGACTGTCCCTTGTTGGTCTTCCTGTCCCGCGCGACCTGCGCCCGGGCCTCCTTCGCGCCCGGGCCCCGGAACGCCTCCACCTTGCTCACCCGCGACTTGGGCACGTCGGGGCGCCCCAGACCCGACGACTCGGTGGCCTGCGCCACTTGGGCCGCACCCAGGGGCACGATGAGCGCCAGTGCCAGCGATTGCACCAAGAGCCGAACGGCTCGATGCCGTGTCATGTCACCCTCTCGCATTGAGGTGCCCCTGCCAAGCTTCATGTGTTTCGTCCCACCCGGTCCGGTTCGGAGAAGAATCAGCAGGTCGCCGCGCCGACGGGCCTGCGTGCACCTGTGGGTGAGGGCGCCCCTCGGGGCAGCCCTCACCTCTGCCGTCAGTCGCCCACGGTCTCTTCGACCTGATCGGAGCCGGTCATCGCACCCGCCCACAGACGGACCTCCGCAATCCGTCCGGGCAGGTAGTGCTGCCATGCACTGCCGGTGAAGCCCTTGCCCACCGCGAACTCACCCGAGCCGGCCTTGGCGGTGAACGCCTTGTCGTCGCCGTTCTGGACGGCTCCCAGGTAGAGGCTGATCGTGCCGTCCTGTGCATTGAAGACACCGGTCATGCGGACCATGGAGTCCAGCAGCGCCTCTTTCTCGGAGGTCACGGCGCTGAAGGCGCCCTGCGCGTCGAGCCGGCCGAAGTGCCAGAAACCCACGGGGACCGTCTTCTCCTCCGCGGTCTCCGGGTCCAACACGGTCACCTTGTCGGTGAGCTCGAACCAGAAGCCCCAAGCGGATCCGTCAGCAGCCTTCTGGCCGACCGCCTGGCCGGTATAGCCCACGTCCTTGCTCAGCAGCTTGGCGCTGTCCAGCGTTGCCAGCGCGGTGACGGTGAACGAGCCCGTGTCGTCCACGACCGGCCCGGAGGCGGTGGCCGCGTCGTCCACGCCGTCCAGCAGAATCGACTCACCGTCCAGCGACGCACCAGCACCCAGAGTCAGTGACCTGCCGTAACCGGAGGTGGTATCGGCAATCGTGGTGCCGGAACCTCGATCCGCCGACCAGTCGGCGACCAGTTCCACTCCGGCGTACGCCTTCGAGGTCAGCGTTCTGGCTTCCTCCGCAACCTCCTCTGCCGAGAGGGCCCGCTGCCACGTCCTGGGCTCGTCGACGCTGCCGTTGAAGTAGTCGGTGTAGGTGTCGGCCCAGATGCCCCGGCCGATCTGCAGCGGTCCCGACCCCTTGTACGCCGTACCGGAGTCGGCGGTGCTCTGCAGCACCCCATTGAGGTAGAGACTGATCTTCTGAGCCTGCGCGTCGTGCACTCCGACCACGTGCGTCCACACGCCGCGCGGCGAGGGCTTCGGGGCACTCGACTTGCGCACAGTGCCGTCGGTGCCCATCACGCTGAGGCTCCACGTATTGGCGCCGTCTGCGGCGTACGACAGCCCGAAGGGGATGTACTTCTTCGTGAAGGGGGCGGCGCTGTCCGGCGCCTGGCTGAGCACCGTGAGTGTGCGTGAAGCAGCGGGGTCGACGCGCACCCAGGCCGAGACGGTGTAGGAGGCGGAGGTGTCCAGCACTGTCGCGGATGTCGCCGCGTACCCCGTGCTGCCGTCGAGAACCAGGCCCTTGTCTGTCACCGGTGTCTCCAACGCCGCGCCGGCTGCGTCGTGCGTGATCAGTCCACGACGGCCACGGTGGTCACGTACCGCTCCACCGGCCAGCGTCGCGTTGTCCGCGCCGTCCCACGTCGCGGCATCCACCGCCACGCCGTCCGTCTCGGTGAAGTTCCACTGTCCGACCGGCTTCTCGGCGTCGGCGACCACGAAGTCGACGAGGGACTCCGCACCGTAGCGACCGACGTTGTCCTTGGCTCTCACGTACAGCCGGTTCAGCCCTTCCTTGGTGGGCGTGACGACGACGGACCCGGTCGGGACGGTCGGCCCGGTCGTCCACTCGGCTCTGGCAGACAGCCGGTACTGGTAGCCCACGATGTTCGTGTCATCCGTGGCCGGCTTGAACGTGAACGTGCCCTTGACCGCGGGCCCGCCATGGGCCGTGCAGTCATTGGCGGTGCACACCGTGTACGGCGTGCCCACGGCGATCTGCGGCGCCTTGGGAGCCGTCGGATCCACCTTGAAGTAACACGGCGTCGTATAACCGGTGTTCTGCCGGTTGCTGCCGTCGTCGTAGTAGGACATGGTCAACGCCTTCAGCCGGTACAGCACGCCCTCCTGGAGGGTCGCCAGGCTGCGGGACTGCTTGACCTGGTTCGCGACGTAACCCGAGGTCGGGCCGTCGACGTCAGGAGTGGCCAGGACCCATGCCGTGCCGCTGGACTTCTCGACCCGCCACCGGATGCGCAGACTCGCTCCCACCGAACCGCCGGGCGCGGTAAGCGGCTTTCCCTGGACGAGCGGGGTCGGGTCGGACACGATGGCAGGGTCGGCCGCGTTGGTGGAGCAGACGTAGCCGGTACCGGTGACCAGACCGACCTCCGTCGGAAGGGCGGGCACCGCCACGAACTTCACCGCGAGCACGGCGTCGTTCTTGAACCGCTTCCACGCCGACGGGTCGGACTCGTCGTGCGCCTTGATCTCCAGCGTCAGCCGGGAGAACTGACCCGCCGCGAAGTTCGACACCGTGGAGGTGAGGTTCTCGTTCGTTTCGTCCGCGCTGTCGTTGAACTCGATCGGGGCGTCCGGGGCGTCCGGGTCGCACAGCGAACCACGGCCGGCCGAGACGTTCCGGTCGACCATCAGGTCCAGCTCAGCCGGCCGTGAGGACCAGGTGGTGGCGGAGGAGATGTTGTTCGTACGGACGAGGTCCACCCAGCGCGGGTCGCACTGGAACGCCCACGGCTCGGTCACCCGGAAGGTGGCGTCGAGGACCTTCTTGCCCTTCAGGCTCGCCGGGGAGAACTCGAAGTACAGCTTCTGCACGTAACCCGGGCCGCAGTAATAGCCGCTCCAGGTACCGCACTTGCCCGCGCCCTTGCCCTGGTCGTCGTCGCCGTTGCCCCAGCCGTACGACTCGTAGCCGTCGCTGCGCAGCAAGGTCCGCTCGGACTCGCCCCAGGTCACGGTCGGGTCGATGAACAGCGGGAAGGCGGAGGCCTGGGACTTGGTGAGCATCGCCGTGTCCGGCACGACCGACAGGGTGTCCTTGGTGACGGCGACGTCCATCTTGGTGACCTTGTCGCCCTGGCCGGGTTCCAGACCGGAGCCGGACGGCGCCACTTCGGCGGGGTCCGAGGTCACGACCGGTGCGACCGGCTCCTCGGTAAGCGCCTGCGCCCGCATCAGCTGTGTCTGCGCCCCGGCAGCTCCCGGCGTGGCCTCGGAGGTCTGCGGCTTCCCGCCCGCCGAGTCCCACATCCGCGCCGGCGGCGCCTTGAAGACCGTACGACCGCTGCCGTCGACGGCTGCGAGGTTGCCTGCCGCCCCCTCGCGGACGTCCAGTCCCTGGGCCTTGAGCCCGAAGGTGAGCTTCTTCAGTTCCTCGTTCGCTGCGGCGTCCGGTGTCTTCACCACGAACACGGGCTGGAAACTCTCGGGGGTCGCGGTCACCTGAAGGTCGACACCCGGAAGGACGTCGGCGTACACGGCGCTGGGACCGTCCAGTTTCGGTGCGGCCAGCTTGCCCGGCCACCGGAGTTCCAGCGAGTTGCCCTGCTCCTCGATGCGGGCCAGCGGCGCCTTGTCGCCTCCCGCCGAGAAGGCGATGGAAACAGCGGCGGCCTTGGGTCCGACCGAGCCATCGGAACGCTTCTCGAGAGTGGCGTCCGGCGCCTGCCAGCCACCGTCCGGTTTGGCCACCCGTACGGGGACGACAGACTGCTCCAGCGTGAAGGTGAAACCGTCGGGGTTGGCGTAGACCGTGGTCCGGTCCGTCCGCTCCCCCACCACCTCGACGCGCCGGCCGGAATCCTCGGCCTCGGCCAAGGCCTGCTGCCCTTCGGTCAGAGCTGTTGGATCCGCCTCCGGCGAGGAGGCCACAGCCTCCTGGGCGGGCAGCGCCAACATACCCAGCAGGACGGCCAGAGCGGCCGTCGTCGCTCCCGTTGCCCCGCGTCTACCGCGTCTACGACGTCTGCCCGCGCCTGACCCACCCCGTGCGAAACGCACAGAACCCCGCCCCCAGAGTTACAAGATCGTTCAAAAAAGTAAGCGAATTCAAACCTCCCTCTCACCTTGCGTCAAGGATTTATCACCTTGCGCAGTCGCCCTCGGGCAGCGTGATCGGCTGGATCGTGGCGTTCGTCGACCGTGCGGCTTCCCTACGCGAAAGGCCGAACGGTCGAGTCGGCGACCGTTGGCCGTCGTATCGGCGTCGTTCTCACCCGACGGATGTCCCGCGCGCCGCGCCGCCTCCCGGTAGTGCTTTCGGCCGGAAACGATCGCTCGGGGATCAAGTCGAGAGCTGCCGTGCGGTGCCGTCCACCACGACGCTAATAGCTGTTCTCCGCTCCCCTCTTCGCGGTTCTCATCCGCCCCGCCGCCCGTGCCGACTCGGACGGCAGGCGGACCGGTCTGGGAGGGGCATGGATGATCAGGCTGGGACACTGGTCGTTCGCCTGGTACCTGCTGCACGAGAAGCATCCGGCCCGAGCGTCGGCTGCGGGGTCTGGCGGCCGGGCCCTACGCGGACGGCTCGGCGCGGCCGGGTCAGGCAGCCGGTGGGGCGGTGGTAGCCGGGCGGAAGTAGGCGATCGTCCTCAGGGCGGCGGCGATCAGGCAGCCCACGACGAGGAACGCCAGCAGGACCAGCACGGGGTTGACCCAGAACGGCACGAGGTCGTACGAGGCGTTGCACTTGTTGTGGAGTGGAAAGAACTGCGACGGCTCGCGCCAATGCTCCGCGCGGTAGGTGTCGTCGTACTTCTGGCCTCTCAGGAGCGTGCAGGTCTCCGCCACGTCCAGGCCGCCGGACCACGCTCCCCAGAACCACGTGAGGCACAGCCCCACGCACGACAGCGCCGAGACCGCCAGCCAGAGGAACGGCGTCCTCCTCATGAACCACGCCCTCGCGTTCGCGGCCCTCATGCTCTCGACCGCCGTCTTCCCGAACACCTTCTTCCCGACCATCCCGTGATTCTCCCTTTTCGGTGACCAGAACACCGGGTCAGCCCCAACTACCGTCTGTACCATGCGTTTTGTCCCATGCGCACACCAGCGGGCCGGGGCATCCACGGGGAGGGGACCGGACATGTTCGGTGAGGCGTTGACCGCGGCTGCGGCCGGTGGGGGGATGGCCGTCGTGCAGGCGGCCGGGGCGGACAGCTGGGCCTGGTTCCGGGTGCGGTGTGCCCGGCTCGTCGGGCGGGGGGACGCCGACGCCGAGCGGGAGGCGCTCGCGCGGCTCGACCGGACCGCCGCCGTGCTGGACGCCGCCGACGAGGGTGAGCGGGAACGGGTACGGGCCGTACACGCCGTGTTGTGGCAGGGGGAGTTCGCGTCCGTCATCGAGTCCCTCGGGGGCCCGGAGCGGGAGCGGCTCGTCGAGCAACTCGTCGAGCTGACGAGGGAGTTCGGCAGCGGTGACGGGCAGCCTCGCGGTGGCGCCGTCAGCGGCAACACCTTTCACGGGCCCACCGCCGTCCAGACCGGAGATCACAACCGGCAGGAAAACCACTTCGGGTCCGGGTCCGGGTCCGGTAGATGACCGATCCCGGCAGCGCAGAGTCCGACCGTGGCGACGGAGACTCCGTCTCCGGGAACTCCGTCTCAGGGAACTCCTTCCACGGGCCCACCGCCTTCCAGGCCGGGGATCACAACACCCAGAACGTTCATCACCACATCGCCCACATCACGCAGACCGCCCACGCCGGATCGCAGGCCGAAGACCCCCTCGGCGCCACCGCCGACGAACTCGCGCGGGCCGTGGGGGTGCAGTGGCAGGAGGAGGCCGGGCTGCGGCGGCTGCTCGAACCCGCGCCGCTGCCCGTGCGGTGGCGGGTGAGCGAGCGCAAGGTGGCGGGGCGCATCGGCGGGGCGACGGCCGAGGGGGCTGCCCGGGCACGGTTCGTTGCGCTGCCGGGGCTCGCACCGGTCACCCGGGCGCAGCTTCGCGACGGCGGCGGGCTGGCGGAACTGCACGCCGTCTACGGCGGGTTGGCCTCCGGACGGCTGCTGGTCGTCGGGCCGCCGGCCGCCGGCAAGACCGCCGCCGCCGTACTGCTGCTGCTCGACGCGCTCGCCCACCGGGCCGCGTGGACCGAGCCCGCCGAGCGGGCCCGTGTACCCGTCCCCGTGCTGCTCTCCCTCGACGGGTGGAACCCCGCCGAGGAGACCGTCACCGACTGGGCCGCCGACCGGCTCACCCGCGCGTACACCCTCTTCCATGGAAGGGGCGGACGCGCCCGTGCCCGGCACCTGCTCGAGCAGGGACGGATCTCCCTCTTCCTCGACGGCCTCGACGAGGTCACCGGCGCACTGCGCGGGGCCATGGTCAGCGCGCTGGAGCCGGCGCCCTTCCGGCTGGTGGTGGTGTCGCGGGCCAGGGAAGCCGTGCTGACCGCCAGGAAGGCCCGGCTGGGCGGCGCTCTCGCCGTGGAGATCCTGCCGGTCCGGCCCGCCGACGCCGCCGGATATCTGCTGAACCGGCTGCCCTCCGCTCCGTCCCCCGCCTGGCGGGAGCTGACCGGGCGGCTCCTCACGGAGACCGGGCCGCTCGCCACCGCCCTCACCGGCCCGCTCGCCGTCGCCCTGCTCCGCGACGTCTACGGCGACGACGGCCCCGTCGACGAACTGCTCGACGCGGCCCGCTTCCCCACCCCCGCCGCCGTCGAGAACCATCTCCTCGATCACGCCGTCGCCGCCGCCTACACCCGGCGCCCCGGACACCCACGCCCGCGCTACTCGGCGGCCACGGCCGAACGCACGCTCCGGTACGTCGCGGCCCGGCTGGCCCGGGAGGACACCCGCGATCTGCGCTGGTGGCACATTCCCGGCTGGACGGGGCACCGTCCCCGGATGATCGCCGTCTGGATCGTCTCCGCTCTGGTGTGCGGGGCGCCCGGCATGATCATGGCCTGGCGTCTCGACCCGACGCCCCTCATCGCCGTGCTCGGTCCGCTCGCGGCGATCGGCGGCGGCTACGCGGTCGCCCGTCGTGTCGCGGAGCTGAGCGTCCCGCAGCCGCTGTCGAGTGCGGGCTGGCGCGACATCTTCACCCGGGAGACCGTCCTGTCAGGCATCGCGCAGTGGCTGGTCGTGGGCACCGCACTGTGCTGGGTGGTGCCGCTGCTGAGGGACCGTGTCCCGCCGTACTGGCTCTGGTACCTGATCACGCTGCCGTTCGGTTTCACCGAGGTGCTGGTCACGGGACGGGGCTACGACATCGTCTCCCGAGCTCCCTTCCTGTCGGTGGGCTCGGGGCGCTACGCCAAGGTGCGGGAGGGCTACGCCCGGCCCTCGGTGGTGGACACCCGGTCGGTGGGCCCGCGTGACGTGTGGCGGCATCACCTCGGGCTGCGGCTGTTTCTCGGCCTGCTCACCGGCTTCGCCCTCGCGCTGTACGTCGGCCCCCTCGTGGCCTGGGCGCAGTCCCCTTTGCAGGGCGTGCTGTTCGGGCTGACGGCTGTCCTGTGGACCGGCGTCGCCTCGGGCCTGGCCGGCAACCTCGCCGCCGCCACCGCCCTCACCGCCGTACAACTGCACTACGAGGAGGGCACCCCCGTGAGGCTGGTGCACTTCCTGGAGGACGCCCGCCGCCGGAACCTGCTGCGGGCGACGGGCCCCGTCTACCAGTTCCGGCACGCGCGGCTCCAGGAGCGGCTGGCCGGAGAGGGACGACCGGCCGGGAGGGGCGCAGGCGGCGAGCGGTGACGACCCGCGGCGAGCGGTCATCGACAGCTCCGGGTCGGCTCCTTCCGGGCCGGCGTCCCCGGCTTCGGTGACGCCGGATCGGCCGCCTTCACGGCCGTCGCCGTGGCGAACCGCGCTCGCGGTCCCATGAACAGGTACGACAGGCCGAAGCCGCCGCCCACCACCGCCGCGCCGCCTGCCGCGTCCAGCACCCAGTGGTTGCCGGTCGCCACGATCGACGACACCGTGAGGAGCGGGTGCAGCAGGCCGAGTGCCTTCATCCACCATCTCGGGGCGACGATCGCGATGACCAGACCGCACCACAGCGCCCATCCGAAGTGCAGGGACGGCATCGCCGCGTACTGGTTGGTGAGCGAGGTGAGCGTGCCGTAGTCCGGCTTGGAGAAGTCCTGCACACCGTGGACCGTGTCCATGACGCCCAGATCCGGCATCAGACGGGGCGGGGCCAGCGGATAGAGCCAGAAGCCGACCAGGGCCAGCAGCGTCGCGAAGCCCAGCGAGGAGCGGGCCCAGCGGTAGTCGACCGGGCGGCGCCAGTAGAGGATGCCCAGCACCGACAGCGGGACCACGAAGTGGAAGGATTCGTAATAGAAGTCGAAGAAGTTCCGCAGCCACTCGACCTTGACGACCGCGTGGTTCGCCCAGTGCTCGATGTCGATGTGCAGGAACCGCTCGATGTCGAGGATCTGCTGGCCGTGCTCCTCGGCCCGCGCCCGCCCGCCGGAGTTCGTGCCGCCGGTCGCCGCCAGCCTGACCTGCTGGTACGCCGCGTACGTCACACGCATCAGCAGCAGCTCGAGGAGGAGGTTCGGGCGGGTCAGGACCCGCTTGAGGAACGGGAGCAGCGGTACGTGCTTCCAGCGGGTGGGCACCGGCTGCGCGTACTCCGCCGGGACGGGCGCGCGGTAGTACGGGGAGGTGCGCGGCAGGAAGGGGAGGGCCGTGGCCGCGGCGACGGCCGACAGCAGCACCGCGTTGTCGCGCAGGGGGTACAGGACCGCCATGTGCGGCAGCATCATCTGCGCCGGGAGGGTCATCACGAGGATCACCGCCACCGGCCACACATAGCGGTTGGACGCCCGCCTGCCGACCCGTCCCACCACCGTCGGCAGGACCCACAGCAACTGGTGCTGCCAGGTCGTGGGCGAGACGACGACGGCCGCACAGCCGGTGACGGCGACCGCCAGCAGCAACTGGCCGTCGCGGGCGTAGCGAACCGCGCGGCGGACGCCCAGGACGGCCACAGCCGCGCCCAGCGACAGGAACAGGCCGATCTCGAGCGGCCCGGAGAGACCGAGGCGGAGCAGGGCGCCGTGCAGTGACTGGTTGGCGAGCGCGTCGGCCTCACCGCCGAGTCCGACACCCGCCATGTGGTGCACCCAGTAGGTGTACGAGTCGTGCGGCATCGCCGCCCAGGCCAGCGCGGTGCCCGCGGTGAAGGCGGCTCCGGTGGCGGCCGCGGCGCGGCGCCGCCCGGTGAACCACAGCAGCGCGGCGAAGAGCAGGACCGTGGGCTGGAGGGCGGCCGCCAGGCCGATCAGGGCACCGGCGGCCCGCCAGTCCCGTACGACGAAGCAGCCGAGCAGGACCATCAGCACCGGGACGATGCTGGTCTGGCCGAGCCAGAAGGTGTTGCGCACCGGGAGGGACAGCATCAGCAGGCTGATCGCGACGGGGGCGGCGAGCAGGGCCGTGCGTCTGCCGATCGGCTGGGGCAGGGCGCGGGCCATGACCAGGCCCAGGGCGGCGACCAGCAGCAGGGTGCCGAAGGTCCAGCCCCAGCCGAGGGCCTGTTCGGCCGCGCGGGTGAGGGGCTTGAGGACGAGCCCGGTGAAGGGCGTGCCCGCGAAGCGCGTCGAGTCGTAGAGCGAGCCGTTGACGTGCAGTACGCCGTTCGGTCCGACCCAGGTCTCCAGGTCCGTCAGCCGTTCTCCGCGCGGGGTGCCCAGGACGACGGCCGCCTGGCGTACGGCGAGGACCGCCGCCACCAGCCAGAGGCCGAGGCGGGCCACGCGCAGGCGCGCCCGCGCCGTGTCGGCCGGCGTCGGCCCGAAGGCATTCGCCGGGGGCCCGCTGTGCTCCGCATTCGCCACGCCTCGTCGGCCTCCGACTCCGTTGGTCTCACGCGTCCGGTGCGCGAGGTCCTCCTCCCGCACCGTATGAAGCTCGTACCGCCCTCTGGCACAGACGCAGGCAACCCCCGCTTCACCTGACGTCCGCTCTCCTTTTGTCCGGAAGACGATAGTCGTCCCCCGGCCCTGCCGTTTTCACACCGCGGGACACGGGACGCGAAAAGGGACGGAAACGGGACCGGAAAGGGTCGGGAAAGGGACCGTGGGCGGGGGCTGGGAACGAGTCACGCCCAGGGGCGGGCTTCGGACGGAACGTGGACGGAACGCGGGTGGGCCACGAGCGGGGTGTGGGTGGGCCACGAGCGGGGCGTGGGCGGGGCGGGGGCGGGATCTGGATCAGGCCTCGAACGGAACGGGGGCTTCAGCCGTACCGTCGTAGCCACCACAATGCGCGCTGGCGGGTACGGAGTGCTGGAGGGGATACAGGGCATGGTCGGTTTACTGCGGGGACGGCAGGCGCGGTGGGCACGGTCACGCATGCGGATCACCGCCGTGCTGCTGACTCTGCTCGCGATCCAGCTCGGTTCGCTCGTCGCGCCGGCCTATGCCTGCGGCTGCGGCGCGCTGGTGCCGGGCGACCAGCGGGAGGTCGTGGTCGGCCGGGAGGTCTCCGCCGTGCGCTGGGACGGCGCGCGGGAACAGATCGTGATGCGTCTGACGGTCGGCGGGGACGCCGAGCGGGCCGCCTGGATCATGCCCGTGCCGCACCGGGCGACGGTGGAGCTCGGCGACCCGGAGCTTTTCGACCAGCTGGCCGCGGCCACCGCCCCCGTGCACCGCACCCGCCACCACTTCTGGCCGCAGGACGGCGACTGGCCGCTGACCACGGGAGGCGACACGGCGGGGGCGCCACCGCCCGGGGCGGTCGCAGGCGTCGGCGTGACCGGACGCGAGCGGCTCGGTCCGTTCGACGTGGCCCGGCTCACCGCCACCGACCCGTCCGACCTGGACGACTGGCTGCGCCGCAACGGCTTCGCCCTGCCCGCCCGCCTCGCGGCCGCGCTCCAGCCGTATGTCGACAAGCGCTGGGAGTACGTGGCGGTCCGGCTGGTCCCCGAGAGCACCGGCGCGGCCCTGCGGGGCGAACTCGAGCCGCTGCGCCTCACCTTCGCCGCCGACTCCCTCGTCTACCCGATGCGGCTGTCCCGGCTGGCGGCCACACCGCAGTCGCTCGGTCTGTACGTCCTGGCCGCCCACCGTATGGAACCGGCCTCGCCGATCGGCGGCGAGCGGCCCCGGGTGACGTTCGCGGGGCCGGTCGGCAGGGCGACGGGGCCGCTGGCCGCGCTGGCGAAGGGCACGCCCTACCTGACGGCCGTCGCGCAGGAGTTCCCACGGCCGTCGGAGATCTCCGGCGACCACGAACTGCGCCGGGCGGCGGCGGACACCGCGTACCGGCAGGTGATCTACGAGGACCGGCTGCTCGCGCTGGCCGGGATCCCGGTGTGGCTGCTGACGGTCGTCGGCGCAGTGGCCGTCCTGAACGCGGTCGCGGTCGTCCTGGGAGTCCGCTGGGGCCGCGCCCACCGCGCGAGTGCGCCGAAACCCCGGCACGCGTCGGGCCTCCAGCCGCCGGCACCCCCCGGAACGGGGGCGGCGACTGCGCCGGGCACACACAACGCGCCGTCTGCGCCCACCACGGCGGGAGCGGCACCCGCCATGCCACAGACGGTGCTCGCCGCGGGAAAAACTGCGCCCACCCTGCCGGAGACGGGACGCGCCACGCCAGGAGCTGCGCCCAAGAGGCCCGGAACGCTGCCCGCCGTGCCGCGAAGTGCGCCCACCGCCACAGGAGCGGCACCCGCCACGCCAGGAGCTACGCCCAAGAGGCCCGGAACGCCGCCCGCCATGCCGCGAAGTGCGCCCACCGCCACAGGAGCGGCACCCGCCACGCCAGGAGCTGCGCCCAAGAGGCCCGGAACGCCGCCCGCCATGCCAAGGAGTGCGCCCACCACAACCGGAGCGGCACCCGCCACGCCAGGAGCTACGCCCAAGGGGCCCGGAACGCCGCCCGCCATACCGCGAGCGGTGCCCGCCGCGCCGGGGGCGGCACCCGTCCTGCCGACGGCGCCCCCCGTGCCGACGCGGCCGCCGTCGGCGGGAGGTACGCCGCCCCGGCCGGTGCGGCCGCCCGTCTCCTCCGGGTCTTCCCTCTCGTCCGCCCCGCCCCGGTCCGCCGCCCTTCAGGACCAGTCCAGGCCGCCCCGTACACCGCCCGGGCCCTCGGTGCGCCCTCCCTCGCCGCCCTCCGCTCCCCCCGAGCCCCGGGTGGCGCCTTCCGCGTCTTTTCCGCCTCCCGCCGGACCTGCTGCGCCGAACGGCTGAAAGCCCCGGTCGGCGACGCGTGCCGCTCGACTTAGCATTCCTGAGCGGACAAGCCGCCGGAATTGTCAGGCACACGAGAGGGCAGAGCGCATGAGCGAGTCGCAGGCCTGGGACGCCGTCGACGCCTACTTCACCGACCGCCTCGCCCCGGACGACGAGGTGACGGCCGCCGCGCTGCGCGACAGCGAGGCCGCCGGGCTGCCACCGATCAGCGTCACGCCGAACCAGGGCAAGCTGCTGCAACTCCTTGCCGAGATCCAGGGGGCGCGGGCGATCCTGGAGATCGGCACGCTCGGCGGCTACAGCACGATCTGGCTGGCCCGCGCGCTCCCGGCCGACGGCCGGCTGGTCTCGCTGGAGTACGACCCCCGGCACGCGGAGGTCGCCACCCGCAACATCGCCCGCGCGGGCCTCGACAAGGTGGTCGAGGTGCGGGTCGGGGCGGCCCTGGAGTCACTGCCGCTGCTGGCAGACGAGAACCCGCCTCCGTTCGACCTCGTCTTCATCGACGCCGACAAGGTCAACAACGCGCACTATCTGGAGTGGGCGCTGAAACTCACGAGCGCGGGCAGTCTGATCGTCGTCGACAACGTCGTGCGGGGCGGCCAGGTCGCGGACGCGGCCAACGACTCGGGGGACGTCCTCGGCACCCGGGCCGCGATCGAGCTGATCGGCTCGCACCCGAGGCTGAGCGGCACCGCCGTCCAGACCGTCGGAGCGAAGGGCTACGACGGCTTCGCACTGGCACGCGTACTGGCCTAGCAGTCGGCGCACAGGCCGGCACGGCCGCCGGCGCGCGCCGGCACGGCCGTCGGCGCACGGTCCACGTCACCCGGCCGTGGCCGTGCCGGCCGTCCGCTCTGTCTTCCAGTGGACCGCGTCACCCGGGCGCCCGGCCGGCCGGCCTCCGGCCTCCGGCCTCCGGGCCGCGGGAAAACGCGGCACTCCCCGGCGGCCACGGCTGTCACGCCTCGTGGTAGAACCCCACGTTGACGCTGCGCGGCCCGGTGCGGTCGAGGACGATGATCTCGCCGGAGCCGCCGCGCGCCAGCGGCAGCGTCCCGCCGTACGCGAGCGGCTGCGCGTAGGCACCGGAGACCACCCGCACCTCGGAGGACGGCTCGTCCTGCGAGCCGCGCAGCCAGGAGACCTGCCAGACGCCCTCGGGGCCGCACAGGAACTCCAGGTGCACCCGGGAGACGAACAGCCAGTCCTCGGGGGTCGCGAGGCGACACAGGGACTTGTCACGGCCCACCCGAAGCACGGCCCCCGGGTCGCTGGGCGAGTCGGCCATCAGCATGCCGGCCGTGGCGCCCTCTTCCGTCCCGGAGACGGTGGCCATGGTGAGTTCGAGCACGTGCGCTCCCCTTGAGGTGTCTTTGACATGCCTGTCGGCTTCCTGGGTCCTAAGTGTGCTTGTACAGCGGCCGCATGATAAATCGCCCGGCCCCACCGCGTCCGGCACAATGGACGCATGACCGAGCGAAAGCCACCGGGTGTCCCGTTCGAGTCCTGGGTCGACAAGCAGATCCGTGACGCGGAGCGGCGCGGCGAGTTCGATCAACTCCCGGGTACGGGGCAGCCGTTGCCGGAGATCGCGGACACCGCGTATGACGAACTGTGGTGGATCAAGCGGAAGATGGCCCGTGAGGGGCTCTCCGTCCTGCCACCCGCGCTCGCTCTGCGCAAGGAGGCGGAGGACGCGCTCGCGGCGGCGTACGCGGCGCCCTCGGAACGTCTCGTCCGGAAGATCGTCACGGACGTCAACGTCAAACTGCGCGACATGATGTTCAAGCCGCCGCCCGGCCCCCCGCTGGGCATGCAGCCGTACGACGTCGAAGCGGTCGTACGGGAGTGGCGGGAGCGCCGGGCGACGGCTGGAAAGACCGGTGAGGCCGATGGGACCGATGGGGCCTGAGGGGCCCGAGGGACCGGGGTGTCAGAGGTGCAGGAGCCGCTCCGTCAGCTCGCGGTAGTCGCGCAGGGCCAGGCGGAGTTGCTCGGTGTCGGCTGTCGTCGCGGCCGCCACCGCCCGGTCCTTGCCGTCCTTGGCGCCCTCCGTCGACTGCCAGGAGCCGCGCAGGGTACGGCGCCGCCGGTCGACGGCGTCCGTGAAGCGGGCGGCGAGTTCCTCCAGCACCTGGTCGGCCTCCGCGACGGCGTCCCGCGGACCGTCGACGAACCCGACGACCGCGTGCCGCAGACGTGAGGCGATGCGGTCGCACTCGTCGACCGGCAGGAGGGACGCGCCGTGACCGCCCTGCTCGGCGGCGGCCGCCGTCGGCACCCGGCCCGCGACGGTGTCGGTGTGCACCGCGCCGGCGTCCTGGTGCCGGGCCGGCGTTCCGTCGCCGGAGGCGCGGAGTGCGTCGGCGCCCCGTTCGCCCTGCTCGACACCCGCCGGCGAACCGTGCGTCGCCCGGCCGGCGCCGTCGTCGGCGCCCGCTCCGAACCGCGTCCCCTCCCCTGCGGCTGTCGTACCGCCCGGCTCCTTCGACGGCGTCCGACCGCCCGGCAGGGCGGTCCCGTCCGTCGGCACGCGGTCGCCGGACCGTACCGCCTCCCCGGTCGAGCCGTGTCCGCCGCCGAGCCCGGCGGATCCGGGCCGCACGGTCTCACCGGCCGGTACGGCATCGCCGGTCGGCGCGGTCTCGGCACGGCGGCCGGTCTCTCCGGGCCGTACGGCCTCTCCGGCGGGAACGGTGTCGTCGTGCTTCGCCGGGCGGGTGCGGTCGTCCGCCGGTCGGCGGTTCTCCGGGTCGGTGCCCGTGCTCGGTGTCACGTCCGGTGTCACGTCACGCATCGCGGTCAGCCCTCCTTCGCCTGGTGCCGGTGGAAGCCCCGGGGCAGGTGGTGACCGGAGCGGGAGCCGTCCTGGCTCACGGGCTGCCGGTGCTCCTGCGCGCGCCGGCGGCCGGTGTCGTGGTCGGTGTGGCCGAGGAGGTCGTCGAAGAGGGCACGGGCCTCGACCATGGCGGACCGCATGTCCTCCGTGCCGGGAGCACGGCCCTCACCTGTGCCGGGCGTGTGCGCGTCGCGCGTCGCGGCGCCGTTCGCGCCGACCCGGGCGACCCGGTGGACGCGCCGGTAGCCGTGGACGTGGTGCGGGTGGTGGACGGAGAGTGCGCCGAGCTGCTCCTCGTACTGGCCGCCGTCCGGGAAGCCCCGGGCGCCCGCCACTTCCGCGAGCAGCTGGTCCGCCTCCATGACCGCCTCCTGGGGCGAGTCGACGAACCGCTCCTGAGCCGCGGTCCAGCGGGCCTCGAACCGCTCGCGCTCGGCGGGCTCCAGCGGCCGCTCGCGGAGCCCGCCGTGCCGCTCCACGAGGGTGTCGAGCTCCCGCTCGGCGGCCTTGACGTCCCCGTCGTGGCGGGCGACGGCCCGGTCGTACTCGGGTCCGAAGCGGCGCTTCAGACCGTGTCCGCCGTGCGAGCCGCGGGCCCGCACGGCCAGGACGACCGCGACGGCGATGACGGCCGCCACGACCACGATCAGAGCGATGATCACTCCTGTGGACATGCCTTGCCTTCCGGTGTGTCGGCCCCACGGGCCGGTTCTTGCATCGGGTTGCCCGGAAGGTCCGCTCCAAACGGCTGCGGTATCCTCCGCACTTAATCGGTTGCGTGTCGGCCGCGCCGCCTTCGGACAATGTCGCGCATGACGACGTCGCCGATCTGGACCATCACCGCCGAACCCTTCGACGCCCCGGACGCCCTCGCGCTCTGGCGGGCGTACTACACCGAGGTCAGCGACCGCTACTACCTGCTGCATGAGGGACGCAGGAGCGACCCGGGCGAGCTGGAGCGGGGGATCGCCGCCGACGGGGGCACCGAACTCGCCCCACCCGGAGGGCAGTTGCTCGTCGGACGGTACGGCGGCGAGCCGGCCGGCACGGCGGGCGTACGGCTGCTGGACGCGACGACGGCCGAGCTCACCCGGGTGTTCGTCCGGGAGGGGCTGCGCGGCAGGGGAGGCGCGGCGCTCCTCGTCCGGGCCGCCGAGGAGGCCGCCCGCTCGCTGGGCGCCGTCCGGATGATCCTCGACACCCGCGGCGACCTGGTCGAGGCGCGCGCCCTGTACGCCCGGCTGGGTTACACGGAGACGGGGCCGCACAACACGGACCCGTACGCCGAGCACTGGTTCCGCAGGGAGCTCAGCTGAGCTTCGTCACCGTCGGCTCGTCGTGCGGCTGTTCCCGGTCCGAGCCGCACAGCTCGCTGTTCAGCTCCTTGACGAGCTGGACCAGGTCGGTGGGCCGGTCCGGGCCCCACCAGTCGCCGAGCAGTTCGGCCAGCGACGCCTCGCGGACCTCGGCGAGCTGTTCGGCGACCTCGCGGCCCTCGTCGGTCAGCATCATGTCGAGGCCCTCGCGCACGGCGAGCCCGCGGCCCTCGATCTGGCGGACGGCCTCGAGGATCACCGGTAGCGGGACGGTGGTGCGCTCGGCCAGCGTCGCCGGCTCGACACTGCCGCAGCGTTTGATCCGCAGCAGCAGCCAGCTCGACGCCGGATGCAGGTCCTGGCCGGCCCGGGCGGCGATCTTCCGGTAGACCTCGCGGCGGCCCTCGCGGGTGCCCAGGACGGACAGCGCCCGGCACACCTCGTCGTACGAGGACCGTTGCACCGGATTGCTCGCGAGGGTCTCCGTCACGTCGGGCGCGGTGACCGAGCCGCGCAGCGGGTCCTCCTTGAGGAACCACGCCAGGACGAAGCCGACGAGGGCGACGGGCGCGGCGTACAGGAAGACGTCGGTGATGGCGGACGCGTACGCGTGCAGGGCCTGCGGCCGCAGGTCGGACGGCAGTTCGGCGATGCCGCGCGGGTCGGACTCGAGGCCCTGCACCGAGACCCCGGACGGGAGCTGCACGCCCCGGAAGGCGTCCGTGAGCTTGTCGCCGAGGCGGCCCGAGAAGACCGTTCCGAAGATCGCGACGCCGAAGGAGGCCCCGATCGAGCGGAAGAAGGTCGCGCCGGAGGTGGCGACGCCCAGATCCTCGTACGCGACGGCGTTCTGCACGATCAGCACCAGTACCTGCATGACCAGGCCGAGGCCGAGCCCGAAGACGAAGAAGCAGGCGCTCATCACGCCTGTCGAGCTGTGCTCGTCGAGCCGGTGCAGGAGGAGCAGGCCCACGGTGGTGACGGCGGTGCCCGCGATCGGGAAGACCTTCCAGCGGCCGGTGCGGCTGACGATCTGTCCGGAGACGGTGGACGACAGGAGCAGGCCCGCCACCATCGGCAGCATGTGCACGCCGGACAGGGTCGGCGAGACGCCCTGCACCACCTGGAGGAAGGTCGGCAGGTACGTCATCGCGCCGAACATCGCGAAGCCCACGATGAAGCTGATCACGGCGGAGAGGGTGAAGGTGCGGATGCGGAACAGCTTGAGCGGGAGCACCGGTTCGGCCGCCCGCCGCTCCACGGCCACGAACGCCACGGCCAGGAGCACGCCCAGCAGCGCCAGGCCGATGATCTGCGGCGAGCCCCAGTCCCAGGTGGTGCCGCCGAGGGACGCCACCAGGACCAGGCAGGTGGCGACGGCGGCGATGAGGAAGGTGCCGAGGTAGTCGATGACGTGCCGGGTGGACCTGTGGGGGATGTGCAGGACCGTCGCGATGACGGCGAGGGCGACGACGCCGACGGGCAGGTTGACGTAGAAGACCCAGCGCCAGCTCAGGTGCTCGGTGAACAGACCGCCCAGCAGCGGCCCGAGGACACTGGTCGCCCCGAACACCGCACCGAACAGGCCCTGGTAGCGGCCGCGGTCGCGCGGCGGGACGATATCGCCGACGATCGCCATCGACAACACCAGCAACCCGCCGCCGCCCAGGCCCTGGACCGCTCGGAAGGCGATCAGCTGCGGCATGTTTTGCGCCATTCCGCACAGCGCCGAACCGATCAGGAAGATGACGATCGCGGTCTGGAACAGCTTCTTCCGCCCGTACTGGTCACCGAGTTTGCCCCACAGCGGGGTCGCGGCCGTGGACGCCAGCAGGTAGGCGGTGACCACCCACGACAGGTGCTCCATACCACCGAGTTCGCTGACGATCGTGGGCAGGGCGGTCGACACGATCGTCTGGTCCAGGGCGGCGAGCAGCATGCCGAGCAGCAGGGCGCCGATCGAGACGAGGACGTTTCCGGACACGTGTTCCTCACGTGGATCCGCCGTCCTGCTGTGCGCGTCCAAGACCATGGATGCCTCCTGAGGCTCTGGTGACCCTTCCCATCGTGATTGGTGTGACCCGTTATGGCCTCTTGAGTCCTGTTGCGTTCTTGACGGAATCCGACATTCCGGGGTCCCGGGCGGCGGGGCGTGTGAAGGATCTGCATAATCTCTGGAGTTTGAATGGGGAGGGGCGAACACGTGATCGATCCGACGGGGCACCAGGGGCACTCGGGGCAGCAGGGACTGCCGTGCCCGGAGTGCGGGGCGCTCCGCGCGCTCGACAACACCCCGTCCTGCGCCTGCGCCCGGCGCGCCTCCGAGAACCTGCGCGACACGCGCACGACGGAGGCGGCAGCCGCGGAGGACTTCGATCCGTTGCGGATACGCCCCTACGTCGAGTTCGGGAACGAGCCGGGAAGCGAGCCCGGTGGTGCTGCCGGGGGCGACTTCACGGGCGGGCCCGCCGGTACGCCCGGGGGCGCCTTCGGCAGCGGGCCCGCCGGTGAGTTCGCTGACCGGTCCGAGGGTGCGGCGGGGGGTTCCGCCGGCGCGGCCGACGTGACCATGCCGCTGCCTGTCGTTCCGACCGGGCCGGCCGCTCGGCCCATGCCTCACGGGCCGTCCGCTCCGGCCGACGCGACGATGCCGCTGCGTGCCGTGGAACCCGCCGGGCCGGCGCCGGACATGACGGCGGCGCTGCCCACTCCCCTGACACGGTCCGCCTGCGAGCCCAGCACCACCGACCTGAGCCTGTTCGAGGCGGCGGACGCCGGCGCGGTCCACCCGGACGACGAGGAACCGCACCGCCCGCGCCGCCGTCGCACCCTGCTGGTCGCGGCGACCGCCGCCGCCGTGGCCGTGGTGGCGGCGGCGGGATTCGCCTCCGGGCTGTTCACCTACGAGAAGCCGACGCGTGACGGGGCCGCTCCCGAGGACGTGCGGGCGGCCGTGCCCGACGCCTCGACCAGCGCGCCCTCGGCCTCCGTCACGGCGAGCCGCTCCGCGTCCCCGTCGGCCTCCGAGGACTCGCCGTCGCCCTCCGAGAGCGAGAGCCCGTCGCCCTCCGCGTCAAGGACCAGCGCCTCGCCCTCGGCGTCCCCGTCGGCCGAGGCCGGTCCCACGGCCACGCCGACCGCCCGGGTGACCGGCTCCCTGGCGCCCGGGAACGGCGCGGCCAACCAGGACGACTCCACCGAGGTGGTCGTCCTGCGGCGTGGCGACAAGGGCGCCGAGGTGACCGAACTCCAGCAGCGCCTGCACCAGTTGTTCCTCTACAACGGTCAGGCCGACGGCTCCTTCACCGGCGAGGTGGAGGACGCGCTGCGCAACTACCAGTGGTCCCGCGGCACGACGGAGGACGGCATGGGCGTGTACGGGCAGCTGACCCGGGCCCGCCTGGAGTCGGAAACGCAGCAACCGTGACCCCCGCGCCGCCAGGCACCCGGCCCGGCCGGAGGAACCCGGGCGGGCCGGTGAGGGCGCACCGCGCCGGGAGCCCGTCGCTCCGCCGTCACCTCCGGACCGGCCCCGCACCAACCCGGACCCGCTCCTCCACCAGGACCGGCCCCGTACCAGGACCGGGCTCGGGACCGGGGCCATGAACCGCGGAGCCGTCCCGATTCAGGCCACGTGGATCCGCACTCCGGATTCCGTCGTCTCCACGCGCACCTGACGCAGATCCCGGACCACCGCGTCCGGGCCGTGCCCGGCCGCCCGCGGGCCGACTCCCACGACCCGCATGCCGGCGGCGCGGCCGGCCGCGATGCCCGCGCCGGAGTCCTCGAACACCACGCAGTCGGCCGGGGCGATCCCCAGCTCGGCCGCGCCCTTCAGGAAGCCCTCGGGGTCCGGCTTGCTCGCGCCGACCGACTCCGCCGTGACGCGCACGTCGGGGAGCGCCAGTCCCGCCGCGGCCATCCGGGCGGTGGACAGCGGGACGTCCGCGGAGGTGACCAGCGCATGCGGAACGCCCCGCAGCGAGGCGAGGAACTCCGGCGCGCCGGGCACCGGCACGACGCCGTCCATGTCGGCGGTCTCCTCCGCCAGCATCCGCGCGTTGTCCGCGAGGTTCAGGTGTACGGGCCGGTCCGGCAGCAGCAGGGCCATCGAGGCGTGGCCCTGACGGCCGTGGACGACCTTCATGACCTCGTCCCCGTCGAGTCCGTGCGTGTCGGCCCAGCCCCGCCAGATCCGTTCGACGACGGCATCGGAGTTCACGAGGGTGCCGTCCATGTCGAGCAGGAGGGCGCGGGCGTTCAGGACCGGCATGGGCAACTCCAGACAGGAAGGGACAAGGCGGCCCCGCCCGCCGGTCAGGGAAAACGAGCGGGAGCCACTTTGTTTCCCCACGGTACAAAACAATCCGGGTCCACCGCCACCCCGGGCCCCGGACACAGGAGAGCATTCACCCGCCGTTCACCGCCCGGGCGGACTCGCGGGGCTCGGCGCCGGACAGGACACCGGGCCGCGCGCCGGGTGGGCGTCGGGCTCAGCCGGCGATCGCCTCCCACAGGCTCCACACCCCGAGCGCCAGCATCAGCAGCGCCGCGATCCTGGTGATCAGCTTCAGCGGCACCCGCTTCATCAGCGCCTTTCCGCCGACGATGCCGAGTCCGGCCACCGCCCACAGGGCCAGCACCGCCCCCAGTCCGACGGAGAGCGGATCGTCGTAGCGGGCGGCGAGGTTCGCCGTCATGATCTGGGTGAGATCGCCGAACTCGGCGACGAGGATCAGCATGAAGCCCGTACCCGCAACCTTCCAGAAGGACTGGTTCTCCGGTCGCCTGACCTCCTCCTCCCCGTCGTCCTTCTTCAGCAGCAGGACCGCCGCGCCACCCAGGAACAGGACGCCGGTCAGCGCTTGCACGAGCTGCTGCGGGAGCAGGGTCAGCACGCTGCCCGCCGCGACGGCCAGCGCGACATGCAGCGCGAAGGCGGCGGCGACCCCCGCGAAGACGTACGAGGCGCGGTAGCGGGTGCCCAGGACGAGGCCGGCGAGCGCGGTCTTGTCCGGCAGCTCGGCCAGGAAGACGACGCCGAAGACGAGCGCCGTCACGGTGATGCTGATCAAGGTTCCTCAATCGGTCGGGGCCGCCCCGCCGAGAGTCCTGAAGCCCGGGAAAGCACTTCGGGGGTAAGGCACCTCGGCAGGGCAGCGCACATGTCATCCCTGCCGTGAGGCACGGATGTGCACTGCTTGCCGAAGGTCTCGCCGGCCGACCCTGTGACGGGCCTGCCTCCGGGCGCCGGCTCAGACGAGCTGAGCGGTATGTCGACGATCCGGCGAAGAGCTACTCCCCTTCTGCGTTCCCCATGGTACGAGATCGTTCTGCGATAAACCTTGTCGTGTCATGCACACGTCACTAACTTCTCACCCGGCGCACATCTCCCCGCAACGTGAGGCCGCGAGCATTCCCTCGCTCGCGCTCCAACACCCCGCTTCCCCCATGGAGTTCGCATGTCGAAGTTCTACGCGCGTGGACGGTTGAGCATACTCGCCGCCCTCACCGGCCTCATAGCCTCGGTCGGGCTTTTCAACTCCCCGACCGCCTCCGCCGCCCTCCCCACCCCGGTCAGCGGGGCCACCGCCCGCACCTATCTCGCCTCGCTCACCGTCAAGGCCGAGAACCGCACCGGCTACGACCGCGACCTCTTCCCCACCTGGATCACCATCAGCGGCACGTGCAACACGCGTGAGTACATCCTCAAGCGGGACGGTACGAACGTCGTCACCAACTCCGCCTGCACCGCCACCAGCGGCAGCTGGTACTCCCCCTACGACGGCGCCACCTGGACCGCCGCCTCCGACCTCGACATCGACCACCTGGTCCCGCTCGCCGAGGCCTGGGACTCCGGGGCGAGCGCCTGGACCACCGCCCAGCGCCAGGGCTTCGCCAACGACGTCACCCGCCCGCAGCTGATCGCCGTCACGGACAACGTGAACCAGTCCAAGAGCGACCAGGACCCGGCCGAGTGGATGCCCTCGGTCACCTCGTACCGCTGCACCTACGTCCGCGCCTGGGTGCAGGTGAAGTACTACTACGGCCTCTCGGTGGACTCCGCCGAGAAGAGCGCGCTCACCAGCTACCTCGCGGGCTGCTGACCGACTCGTGACGGCACGGATCTCCCCACGCTCCTCCGTCGTTCCGTACCGTACGGGGCGACGGAGGAGGGTGATCGTGTGACCGAACTGCGGCTGGGACCACTGCTGAGGTACGCCGACGGCTCGACGGCGACCGTCTGGGTCGAGGCGAGCCGCCCGTGCACGGCCGAGGTGCGCTGCGCGGACGGCGCCGAGGGCAGCGCCCGCACTTTCCAGGTGGCGGGCCACCACTACGCCCTCGTCCAGGTGACGGGGCTGACGGCGGGCACGGCCACGGCCTACGAGGTGTTCCTCGACGGCACACCCGTGTGGCCGCCGCCCGACTCCCGCTTCCCGCCCTCCGAGATCCGCACCCCGGCGGAGGCCGTCCCCGGGGACGACACCGGGGACGGGGTCCGGGTGGCGTTCGGCTCCTGCCGCTGGGCGGCGCCGCCGGCCGGCGGGCACGACCCCGTCGGCCCCGACGCCCTGGACAGCCTGGCCACGCGCCTCGCCGCCGATCCGGCGGCCGAACGGCCCGACGTACTGCTGCTGCTGGGCGACCAGGTCTACGCCGACGAGGTCTCCGACGCGACCAAGGAGCGGATCGCCACCCGCCGCGGCCTCGCCGACCCGCCGGGCGCCGGCGTCGCGGACTTCGAGGAGTACACCTGGCTCTACTACGAGTCCTGGCTCGACCCCGAGGTGCGCTGGCTGCTGTCCACCGTGCCCAGCTGCATGGTCTTCGACGACCATGACGTCATCGACGACTGGAACACCTCCGCCTCCTGGCTGGCCGACATGCGGGACACGCCCTGGTGGCGCGAGCGGCTGCTGAGCGGCCTGATGTCGTACTGGGTGCACCAGCACCTCGGGAACCTCTCCCCCGCCGAGCTGGCCGCCGACCCGCTCTACGCGGCCGTGCGCGACACCCCCGACGGCACCGACGAACTGCGCGCCTTCGCCTGCCGGGCCGACGCGGACCCGGCGTCCGTGCGGTGGAGCTACCGGCGCGACTTCGGACGGGTGCGGCTGCTGATGGTCGACAGCCGCGCGGCGCGGGTCCTGCGGGAGGACGAGCGCTCGATGCTCCACCCGGGTGAACAGGACTGGCTGCGCGAACAGGCCCTCGACGGCCTCGGCTCCTACGACCACCTCCTGATCGGCACCTCGCTGCCCTGGCTGCTGCCGCATCTGGTGCACGACGCCGAGGCATGGGACGCGGCCCTGTGCCTGGGTGAGCGCGGGGCGCGCTGGGCCCGCATCGGGGAGAAGGTGCGGCGGGGGGCCGATCTGGAGCACTGGGCGGCCTTCCCGAAGTCCTTCGACGCGCTGGCCGAGCTGATCGCCGAGGCGGGGACGGGGGCGCGGGCGCCGGCGAGCGTGCTCGTGCTCTCCGGGGACGTGCACCACGCGTATCTGGCCGAGCCGCACTGGCACGAGGGGCCCGGCCCCGACGCCCGGGTGCTCCAGCTCACCTGCTCCCCCGTCCACAACTCCGTGCCCGTGTCGATCCGGGTCGGCTTCCGCTTCGGCTGGAGCGCCGTCGCCCGGGCACTCGGCCGCGGTCTGCGCCGGCACGGCCGCTGCCCCCGGCCGCCGGTCGGCTGGCGGAAGAAGGGCGGCCCGTGGTTCGGCAACCAGCTCATGTTCCTCACGCTGCGCGGGCGTTCGGCCCGGCTACGACTGGAGCAGGCGCGGGAGGACGGGGCACTCGCGACGGTGCGGGAGTCCGATCTGACGCCCTGAGCGAGAGACCGTCCTCACCCGCAGGACGTCCGGGTGACCGGCGGACCGGACGTGAGTCCGCGCACCCACCGACTACTTGACGGACCGTCAAGAAAGGTCACAGGCAAGCTGGTTGGCTCCGGAACGGCCGCGGTGGCGCGCCCGAGGGCCGGCGCGGCGGGCGCCCGCTGCGGGAGTGGATTCGGTCACTCTTTCGGATGCGGACGCGGCGACCGGAGCCTCCCTCCGTGCGGCGACGGGGGAGGTCGAACCCCGTGCCGGACCCCGGACGGGTCCCCGGAGAGCGCCCTCCCCATGGCTAAAAGTTGAACTTGCAAGCACTGATCGGGTCCGCCTAACGTGTGTCGCTCATTCGGTACCGCCGCCCCCACCGACCGGTCCTTGCCCCATCCGGGACCGGCCCGACCGACACCGAAGGAGCACCCCCACCATGTCCGCTCGCCTCAACACCGCACAGCCGTACGCGGTCGGCCTCTTCCGCATCGTCGTAGGGCTGCTGTTCGCCTGCCACGGCGCGGCCTCGCTCTTCGGCGTCCTCGGCGGCGCCGCGGGCACCGACGGCGGCACGCTCGACACCGGCGCCTGGCCCGGCTGGTACGCGGCCGTGATCCAGCTCGTCTGCGGCAGCCTGGTGCTGCTGGGGCTCGGCACCCGGGCCGCCGCGCTCCTGGCCTCGGGCTCCATGGCGTACGCCTACTTCGACGTGCACCAGCAGGGCGCCCTGTGGCCGATCCAGAACGGCGGCGAGGCCTCCGCGATGTTCTGCTGGGCCTTCCTGCTGCTGGTGTTCACCGGTTCCGGCGCTCTCGGCCTGGACCGCCTGTTCGCCGGCCGTACGACGACCGAGCGGGAACCCGCCGCGCGCAAGGCAACGGTTTCCGCCTGACCCGTTCCGAACGGCACCACGATCCGCGGTCACCCGGGCCTCCTCGGCACCGGGTGACCGCGGATCCGTGCGTGGCCGCCCGCCACGGGTGAACGTGTCGTGCCGAACACATGCGCCCCCCGTGAATCTGCTGCCACACCCCGGGCGTACGCTGTATGGCTGTCATTGGCCGCACCTGCCGCTCCCCCGCGACACAGCGGCACGGTCGGGCCGTCACGGGGGAGACACGGGGAGTCAGTGGTGGTCGAAAGCGTGGGGGCTTTGTTCGGCAGCCCATGGATCTACGCGGTGGTGGGCCTGTCGGTCCTCCTCGACGTTTTCCTTCCCGTGCTGCCCAGCGGGGTGCTCGTCATCACCGCGGCGACGGCCGCGGCGGCCGGCTCCGGCGCGGCGACGGGTCAGGTCCCGCACGACGTGCCGGACGTCATGGTGCTGATCCTCTCCGCGGCGACCGCCTCGGTGCTGGGCGACCTGGTGGCCTACCGGCTGGCCTGGCGCGGCGGTGAGCGCCTGGACCGGGCGATCTCCCGCTCCCGTCGGCTGACCACCGCGCAGGAACGTCTCGGCGACGCGCTGGCCCGGGGCGGCGGCGCCCTCGTCGTGCTGGCCCGTTTCGCCCCCGCGGGCCGTTCCGTGGTCTCCCTGATCGCGGGCGCCGCCCATCGCCGCCCGCGCGAGTTCCTCCCCTGGTCCGCGCTGGCGGGCCTGTCCTGGGCGGGCTACAGCGCCGCGCTCGGCTACTTCGGCGCCCACTGGCTGGGCACGACGTGGCTGGCGACCGGCGTCTCGGTGCTCGCGCTGTTCGGCGCGGGGGCCGCCGCGGCGTACCTGATGCGCCGCCGGCCGGCGACCTAGGTCTACGGCAACGGTGCGCGCGCCTACCTGCTGGGTGGGCCGCCAGCACGCTGCTGGACTGCTCCCCCGCGGACCTGCGCCCCAGTGCGCGTTTCACGGGTCTGGGAATCGACTCGCTGCCCGCCCTGTCGTTCTCCACGCTGCTCCAGAACGTCTTCGAGGTCGACTCCAGGATCCTCGTGCCGCTAACCGCGGCCGAGGCGCTGGCCCATAGCCAGCGGGCCCTCGTGGCCGGGGTGGAGCAGTAGTCGGGTCAGCTCGTCGATGGATGGCAGTCTCCCCGGCCGCCGCGAGGCGACCGGGTGGCAAATCCGGCGTACAGCCCGACTCGTCTGCTGCTGGCCGCCTCGCTGGTCGAGGTGGCGCCGCCATCACCAGCACCAGGCGACCGCCTACCGTCGCCGGAACGAGATCGCGGCAGCCACAACATGATCAGGACCCGACGAGTCACGAACTACAGCTGCCGTGACTGAGCTTGCGGGTTGCCTTCGGGTAGTGACCTTGAGTGATCACTGCGGTATACCGGTGTCATGCGGTATGCGTCTCCACACCCATCGCACCGCCGGCCTGCGTGATTACGCTGCGGGCCACGATTGGCTCACGATCGTCCAGCTCCCCTCCTAGAGCCCCGACTCGAACCCGCTGGAAGGGGTTTGGTCCCTGTTACGAAGAGACCCGATGGCCAACACCGCATTCACCGACCCTGACCACCTCACCCGCACCCTCCGTCAAGGCCTCGCCCACATCCAGCGCCATCCGGCACTCATCGACGGCTGCCTCACCGAAACCCGGCCTGACCCTCAGCCCCGGCACACGAAGCCAATCCGCCAAGGTCAGTAGTCATCCACCGCTCTGGCGAGCGGCTTTGCGAAGCGAGTCCCACAGGGTGTCGATGTGGTCGGGCAGCGTCGTCGTCGCGCCGATGGCGACGCGAATCGCGAAGTGACCGTTGACCGATGTGTGCGTGAGGAACGAATGCCCTTCGGCGTTGACCGCCTCCATTGCTGCCTTGGTAGCGGCGTCGTCGGGGCGCCCTTCCCGGTCGACGAGGTACAGACATACGAGTGCCAGTGATGGCGGGGTGGCCAGGGCGAAGCCCGACTCGCTCTCGATCCGGTCGGCCAAGGAGTTGGCCATAGCGACGTGGCCGCGGATGCTTTCGCGCAGGCCTTCCAGTCCGGCGCCGTGCACCACCGACCAGATCTTCAACGCACGCATACGACGGCCCAACGGGACCTGCCAGTCGCGGTAGTCGATGACTTCGCCCGATTCGGTCGCAGCGTTACGCAGGTACTCCGGTGTGATGGACAGCGCTGTGGGCAGCGCTCGGGCATCCCTCACCCACATGAACGAGGCGTCGAAGGCGGTGTAGAACCACTTGTGTGCGTCGGTGCAGAACGAGTCGACAAGGTTCACGCCGTCCAGGAGCCAGCGGAACTCGGGACACAACGCCGCGACTCCTGCCCACGCGGCGTCGACGTGCACCCACGCCTCGTACGCACGCGCTGCCAGCGCGACGTCTCGCACTGGGTCGATGGCACCCGTGCCGGTTGTTCCCACGGTCGGACAGACCATGACCGGCCTCTTTCCGGCGGCCGCGTCCTTGGCCAGCATGTCTGCCAGGGCATCCGCCGACATGGACAGCGTGCCCTGGGTAAAGGGGACGATCCGCAATGCTCGCGCGCCGAGCCCGGCCACACGCACGGCCTTGGCCAGCGACGAGTGGGTCTCGGCAGTGACGTACACCGTCTCGGTGCCGTCCACGCCCTGTTCGCGCCAGTCCGGGTTGCTGCGCTGCAGCGCAGCCAGCAGGGCGGCCAACGATGCCGACGAAGCCGAATCCTGTAGCGAACCGCCTCCACCTCCGGCGAAAGTGAACTCGCGACCAAGGCCCAGGGCATCCGCCAGGCCGTCGAGCAGGACCTGCTCGATCTCCGTCCCGGCCGGCGATGTCGACCAGAGCATTCCCTGCGCTCCGATCCCGCCCGATGCGATGTCACCGAGGAGCGACAGCAGGGACGCGTTCGCTGGGAAGTAGCCGAAGAAGCCCGGGTGCTGCCAGTGGAGCGACGAGGGGACGACCACGTCGTTGAGCAAGGCGATGAGATCATCGCCCAGCGCCTGGGACGGCTGCTCAGGCAGTTCACGAGGAAGCTGCGCCTTCACGGAGCCCGGTGAGACCTTCGGCCGCACGTGCAGGGAAGGGAGCGAGGTGCGGTATTGGGCGACCCAGTCGACCAACTGGTGGCCCTGGCGGCGGAATTCATCTGGCTCAAGATCAGGCATGCTCTGTCCTAAGAGGTGGTGTTGGTCATGACGAGGGCTGAGCGCCCACCTGAGCGCTGGGGATGACCAGGTGCCCGGGGCGGGCTGGCCGCTACCGGATTCAGAGGGCCTCGATGCCGCGTACCGACTGGTGCCGCACCAGAGCCTGTCGTCTACAGTTGTAGATTAATAGCTCCAATGTAATCCCTTATGGGGCCGCTGGGAAGGGGGCGCCATGGGGACCCCTCTCACGCCCACGGGGAATGACAGCTCCTCGCCCTCGCTCCGTGCAGCCCTGCCGCGAGCACGTTGCGTAAGAGGTTCACCAGGTCACAGGGTTGGGTCTGCGGGTCACGCGACCCCTCGGACTCATCCGCCGTGAGGTCCGCGAGTGCGACCACAGCCCTCAGCATTCGGGCGTCTACCCGTTGGTAAGGTGTCACCATGCCCAAGATCGTGGACCACGACGCGCGGCGTGAAGAGATCATCGAAGCCGTATGGCGCCTTGTCGCGCGGCGAGGATTCGCGGCGCTGAACATGCGGGATCTCGCCGCCGAAGCTGGATTCACCAACGGTGCGCTCGCACGATACTTTCCCACCAAAGCAGCAATTCTGCGGGCCGCGCTGGAGCGCGCCAATGCAGCCACCGAGCAGCGGGCCGCCCGCACCATCGCCGGCGCCAACGGCCTGAACGCGTTCCGCAAGTTCTGCGTCGAGATCATGCCCCTGGACGACGAGCGTCTCAATGAGGCCCGCGTGGTCATCGGCTTCTGGAATTACGCGGTAGCCGATCAGGAACTGATCGGCGTCTACGACCAGGCGATATCGCGCTGGCGCGATCAGATGCTCTCGTATCTGCACACTGCGGCTGAAGCGGGAGAGATCAACCCATCCTGCGATCTCGATGCGTTCTTGGACCTTGCGATGGCCACGCTGATGGGACTCCAGATCAACGCGATCTTCGCGGCTCGCCTGACCACACCCTCCCGCCAGTTGCGGATACTCGACGGACTCATCGCAGGGTTGCAGACCGGCACCTCATGATTTGAGCACGCAGGCGGGAGAACGCCTCCGCCGCGATGACGGCCGGCGGCGCTCGGAGCCCCCGCGTTACCGGTGACGCGGTGGCAGCGATCCCCCTCCCCGCCGGTGGACCGCGGCAGCTGACCGCATCGGGCGATGGCGATGTCCTGCGGTCCCAGCCCTCGGGCGGCGGTGATGCGCCGCAGAGTTATGCCGGGAGCGAGGTAGCCGCGGGGGCAGGACTTGTGCGGCGTCCGACGAGGAAGACGGCGGTGAGTTCTCGTGCTGTCAATGGCGGTCGCGTGCGGCGCCTACAAGGGCGTCGAACAGTCCCTGCTGGGCGGGGTCTTCATGGGCGGTGTCCTCGGGGTGCCACTGGACCGCGGCGAACCAGCCGAGAACTCCGGGCAGTTCGAGCCCTTCCACCGTGTCGTCGGCGGCCCGGGCGGTAATCGTGAGGCCGGCGCCCGTACGGTCGACCCGCTGGTGGTGGTAGCAGGATGCCTCCACCTTCTCGGCGCCGGTGGCCTGTTCCAGCAGCGAACCGCGCCGGATCGCCATCGGGTGCACGACATGTCGGTGCTCGCGGTCCGGACCGCCCATGTCCTGGTGGAGGGTGCCGCCGAGGGCGGTGTTGACGACCTGGAGGCCGCGGCAGATCGCGAGCAGGGGCAGGCCCAGGTCGATGGACTGGCGGGCGACTTCCAGATCGAAGGCGTCCTGGAGGTCGTCGACGTCGTACACGCTGTCGTGGGTGTCGTTCGCGCCGTAGCGGTACGGGGCGAGATCGCCGCCGCCGGGGAGGAGGACGCCGTCGAAGCGGGCGAGGCGGGCGGCCACGCCGGCGGCGGTGGGCTCGGCGGGGTGGATGGTGGCCGGTTCACCGCCGGCCCGCCAGACCGCCTCCACCAGCGCGCGGGCGTTGACCTCGGCGGCGTAGCGCAGGGCGGAGGTGGAGGCGGCGAAGCGGGCGGGGATCGCGATCAGCGGTCGCGCGGGCGTCGTCACAGCTGGATCCAGGTGGTCTTGAGTTCGGTGTACTTCTCGATGGCGTGGGCGGACTTGTCGCGTCCGTTGCCGGACTGCTTCACGCCGCCGAAGGGCACGGTGAGGTCGCCCTCCTCGTAGCAGTTGACCCAGACCGTGCCGGCCTTCAGCGCGCGCGAGACCTGGTGGGCGGTGGACAGGTCGGAGGTCCACAGACCGGCGGCCAGGCCGTACTCGGTGTCGTTGGCGAGCGCGACGGCCTCGTCGAGGTCGTCGAAGGTGAGCACGGACAGGACGGGGCCGAAGATCTCCTCACGGGCCAGCCGCATGCCCGGATCCACGTGGTCGAAGACGGTGGGCTGCAGGTAACTGCCGCCGGTGTCGGTGAGTGTGCGGCTGCCCCCGGCCCGCAGCCGAGCGCCCTCGTTGAGGCCGGTGCCGATGTGCTCCAGTACGCGCTGCAGGTGGCGCTCACCGACCAGCGCCCCCATCTCGGTCACCGGGTCGAGCGGGTCACCGATCCGTAGTTCCCGGGCCCGCGCCACGATGGTGTCCGTCACGCGCTCGGCAACAGAGGAGTGGACGAGCAGCCGCGAAGGGGCCGTGCACATCTCGCCCTGGTTGAAGAAGATGCCCCAGGCGGCGGTTTCGGCGGCCTTCTCCAGGTCGGGTGCGTCCGGGAGGATGATGTTGGGTGACTTGCCGCCCAGCTCCAGCCAGACGCGCTTGAGGTTGGAGTCGGCCGCGTACCGCAGGAAGTGCCGCCCGACGGCGGTGGATCCGGTGAAGGCCAGCACGTCGACGTCCGGGTGGAGGCCGATCGCCCGTCCGGCGGTGGGCCCGTCGCCGGTGACGACGTCGAGTACGCCCGGCGGCAGCCCGGCCTCGGTCGCCAGCCGACCGAGCAGCAACGCGGACAGCGGCGAGTTCTCCGACGGCTTGAGCACCACGGTGCAGCCGGCCGCGAGCGCCGGAGCGACCTTCCAGCTCGCCAGTGTGAGAGGGAAGTTCCAGGGGACGACCGCGCCGACGACACCCGCCGGTTCGCGGGTGACCAGGGCGAGCGCGTCGGGCGCGGTGTGCGGCGACTCGTCGGTGAGCTTGTCCACCAGCTGCCCGTACCACCGAAAGGTGTTGATCGCGGCGCGCAGCTCGATGTCGTACGCGTCCGTGATCGGCTTGCCCATCTCCAGGCTGACCGTCAGCGCCAGCCGGTGACGCTGCTCCTCCAGCAGATCAGCGATCCGCAACAGGACCCGGCCCCGGTCGGCAGGTGCCAGGCGTGGCCACGGCCCCGAGTCGAAGGCCCGGCGCGCGGCGGCCACAGCGGCGTCCACCTCGGCGGGCTGGGCGTCGGCCACGTGCGCCAGGACTTGCCCGTCGCGGGGCGAGACGGCCGGGTAGGACTGCCCGCCGCCGGGTTCGTCGGCGCCGTCGATGTGGTGCGCACCTGACACGTCCAGTGCCTTGGCCCGGCGCAGCCAGTCGTCGTGGGTGATGTCCAGCATGCGTAGCCTCCAGGTCATGGCGTTACGTTTGAATCCAAACAATAAGCCACGGGCGGTCCCCGCAGGGGAGACCGGGGTCTCGACCGGCTTGTCGTTCGGTCGTACGGTCAATGGGTCATGGACATGCACGGGCGAACTCGCGCCCCTGCGCATGGATCACCACCTCGGCGTACCGGTGCTCGGCGCCTGCTTCGGCGGCCGGGGGCCGACCACCGCGCTCGGTGGATCGGTCCATGCGCCATCGCGCCCGGAGATCGGCCGGCGTTCCAGGGGGGCGCTTTCTGGGGATGCGGATCCGGAGATCACCAGGGCTATGACGCGCGACTGCCTCGACCTCGGCGGCGCGGAGCGTACGGCTGGCACGTCGGCCACGTGGCATAGCGGCCGGCTGACGGCTTCTTCACGCACCCCGGGCTGAGGGCAAGCCCTCCCCCGGCCCGGAGAGGTCGGTGTGGCCGGCCCGGGCCCGAGGGGGAGGACAAGGACCGGGCCGGCCACACCGCGGGGCAGGCTCAGACGTCGGCCATCGCCCTGCCACGAGTCAGTCGCGCGGCGATGACGCCCAGGACCAGGACCGCCGGGACGGTGAGCTCCAGCCACATCGCCGTGCCCTGGTCCCCGCCGATGAGGGTGGTGAAGTTGGCCAGGATCAGCCAGATGGCACCGGCGATGCCGAGCGCACCCAGGACGGGGGCGATCAGCGTGTTCCAGGCGCGAGTGTCCAGCCGTTCCCGGCGGAAGAACACGACCACCGAGACGGAGGTCAGGAAGTACAGGAGCATGACCGCCAGCACCGCGACCCCACTGAACCAGGAGAAGAGGCTCAGCACCGGGTCCTTGCCCAGCAGCGCGAAGGACATGACCAACGCGAGCGAGATCACGGTCTGCACGCCGCCGGCCGCCCAGGGCGAGTGGCGTCGGTTGATCGCGGTCAGCCCGCGCGGCAGCAGGCCGTCGCGGCCGAGCGAGAACAGGTAGCGGTTGGCGGAGTTGTGGAAGGCGAGGACGCCGGCGAAGAGGGAGGTGGCCAGCAGGATGGGCAGCGCGTCGCCTGCCCAGCCGCCGAACTGCGCGGTGATCGGCGCGAAGACCCAGGACGTGGCGTCGCCGCTCTCCAGCGCCTTCCCGGCGGCCGCGGTGGCGTTCGAGGCGCCATGGGCGGAGACCAGCATCCACGAGGTGAAGGCGAAGAAGACGGTGACGACCATGACGGACAGGTACGTGGCCCGGGGGACGGTCCTGCGGGGCTCCCGTGCCTCCTCGCCGTAGATCGCTGTGGCCTCGAAGCCGAACATCGACGCCACAGCGAACATCAGCGCCACGCCCGGTGCCCCGTGCAGGGCCGCATGGGGCGAGAAGCTGTGGGCGAAGCCCAGCCCCTCGGGGCCGCCGCCCTTGAAGAAGGTCACCAGGGCGAAGACGAACAGGATGCTGAACTCGGCCAGGACGAAGACGGCGAGGATCTTGGCGCCCATCTCGATCCCGGCGGCACCGAGGATCTGGACGATCACCATGGTGACCAGGACCCAGACCCACCACGGTGCGCTCAGCCCCGTGTACTGCTCGACCAGGCCACTGACGATGAAGCCGTACAAGCCGTACATGGCGGCCTGGACCGCACAGTAGGCGAAGAGCGCGACTCCTGCGCTCCCGGAGCCGATGGGGCGGCCGAGCCCCTTGCCGATGTAGATGTAGAAGGCGCCGGCGTCCACGACATGTCGCCCCATGGCGACGAAGCCGACGGAGAACAGCAGGATGACGGCGCCGACCGCGGCATACGCGGCGGGCGCACCCGCGCCGTTGCCAATGGCGACGGCGATGGGCACGGCACCGGCTATGCCGGTCAGCGGCGCCTGCGCGGAGAGAACGAAGAAGAGGATTCCCAGAACACCGAGGGAGTTGGGTTTGAGTCGGCCTGCGGCGGAGGGGCTCTGCACGGTCTGTGTTGGTTCGACCGTCTGACTGTCCACGCGGATCACCTGCCTGGAAGGGGGAGAGGTTTCGTTTCTAGCCAAACGAGTTGCCTCATAGTGGGCTGGAACTATCCAGATGGCAAGGGTTTGTGTGGTGTTTTTTGGGCCACCGCATCGTCTGTACGAGGCCGTGGCCGAGGTGGCATCCGAGCCGAACGAGGCCCCGGGCGCCAAGCGTCCGGGGCCTCACAACAGGCAGGTCGGCGAGTCAGGCGCCGCTGTCGCCCGCACTCTCGCCGTCTGCGTCGGCGTCGAGCAACCGCAGCAGGGAGCGGAGCTCCTCGATGGCCGCGTCGGTGACCTCGGGTCCGCCGCCCAGAACGAGCTGGTGCAGGACGAGACCGTCGAGGGCGGCGAAGACCAGCCGCGTCATCGCCCGGTTCGCACCCTCGGGGAGCATCCGGGACAGCTCGCGCTCGGTGGCATCGAAGTACTCGTCGTACAGCCCACGGATCAGCGGCAGCAGCTCCGGCCTTCGCCGGGATTCGAGCAGCAGCTCGTACTGGAAGACCTGGGTGTCCGGATCGGCCGTGACCATCTCGGACACTCCGGCCGAGAAGTCGGACACCTTGCCGGTCCCCGGCTCGACCGCGCTGACGCTCAGGCTGGAGCGTACGGTGTGGGCGAGCGCCTCCTCGATCAGCGCGTCACGGGTGCCGAAGTGGTGGACGACAAGACCGTGGGTGACCCCTGCCTCCTCCGCCACCGCGCGATAGGTGAGCTTGCGCAGACCACCCCGGGCCACCACCCGCACGGCCGCGTTGAGCAGGGCCTCCCGGCCCTCCCCGTAGTTCACCCGCTTGCGCGGCCTGCGGCCCTCAGGGGTCCCGGTGGCTTCGGTCATGGGTGCGACCCTACCGGCCCGTACACGCACGGCGGCCTCTCCCCTGCCCGGCCGCACGGGACGGACAGGTGAAGCACCACGCCGGGCACCGTCGCGGCAGGCCGGGTGCGGTTCCGCCTACGGTGGGCATCAGCGCTCGGGGGGCCGGATACCGCGGAACTCCCAGTCGCCGCCGAGCGCGGTGGACAGGACCTCTTCCGATTCGGTGGGCTGGGCTCCGACGTCCGTACGGATCGAGGTGGGGCCGGTGACGATGTGGTTGGTGAGCCGCCCCAGGCCCTCGACCTCGACCTCGACGACGTCACCGGGCTGGACAGGGCGGGAGTTGGCCGGGGTACCGGAGAGCAGCACGTCGCCGGGGTGGAGAGTGATGGTGCGCGCGATGTCGGCGACGAGGTAGTGCATGTCCCACTCCATCTCATCCGTCGAACCGTCCTGTACGAGCTCGCCGTTGACGTACGTGCGCAGGTACTTGCCGTGGAAGTCCCAGTCGCTGACCAGGCCTGGGCCGAGCGGACACAGGGTGTCGGAGCCCTTCACCCGGAGCATCGAACCGGCGTCGGTGTCGCGGAAGTCGTGCAGGCCGTAGTCGTTGGCGACGGTGTAGCCCGCGATGTACTCGCCCGCCTCGGCAGGGGAGATGTTGCGCGCGGTCCGGCCGATGACGATCGCCACCTCTCCCTCGTAGTTGAGCCACTTACAGCCCTCGGGGCGGACGATGGCGCCCTTGTGGGAGTTGAGGGCGGAGGTCGGCTTGTGGAAGTACGTCGGCGTCGGGGTCAGCTGGATCTGGAACTCGTCGACCCGGCTGCGGTGGTTGAGGTGAACGGCGACGACCTTGGACGGCACGACCGGCGGCAGGTGCTGGGCGTCCTCGATCTTGACCCGGCGGCCGTCCCCGGCGACGAGTTCGTCACCGTCACGGACGGTCTCGACGGCGGCTCCGTCGAGGAGGACACGGCGGTATTCGGGCATGGCGGGGCCTTTCTAGGAGCGGCTGTGCGGGGTGGGCGGGGAGGCGGACGCGGGCGCGCCGGTGCCGGTCCAGCCCTCGGCCGGGCGGTCGAACCAGAGGTGGACCTGGCCTGTGCCGATGGAGTTCTCGTACTCGCCGTACTGACGTGCCTCGGCGACGCATGCCTGCTCGCCGAGGGCGCCGGCCATCATCAGGTAGTGGTAGAAGCGGGCCTCGGGCTTGTACTTCCAGAACTCGTCCATGGTGTCGAGGACCTTGCCGTGGCGGCCCTCCTTGAACCAGGCGATGCGCTCGTAGTCGGCATCGCGGGCCTCGGACGTGAAGATGTGGCCGGGGTCGCTCGACTCGTGGTCGCGAAGCTCGCGCAGCGGCCAGAAGGTGTGCGACAGCGCTCCGGAGGCGATCAGCAGCACGCGGCGGCCAGGAGTGGCGGCGATACCGTCCGCCAGGGCGCGGCCGAGCCGCAGGTGGTCCTCCATGTCACCGGTCTGGCAGACGCCGATGGTCACCCATCGCTTGTCCGGCAGCCCCTCGCCGAGGAACTTCCACAGGTTGATGGTGGCGTAGTAGATCGGCAGGTACTCGTCGTCGATCGCGGTGACCCAGGTGCCGTGCTTGTCGGCGAACCGGGCGATGTTGTGGGCCAGTTCGGGGTCACCCGGGAAGTCGTACGGCATCCGGCACATGCCGCGCGGCAGTTCCTCGGAGGTGAACAGTCCGGCCCTGCGCTGCTGGGCGGTGACGACGAACTCGACGGTGGTGGCCCAGTGCGAGTCCAGGACCACGACGGTGTCGTAGTCGTCACTGTCGAAGACGTCCTCGCGGAGCTGTCGCAAGCCGGTGACGAGGGTGATCTCCTTGCCCTGGTTCAGCTCGAGCCGGTCCCCCTCCGGCAGCACGATGGTGGGGACGTGGGCGAGCAGACCCGCCCCGACGATTTCACCCATGGTCTTGCCATCCGTTCGGCGCGGTGACGGTGTTCTTGACGTCGCAGTAGAAGTCGAAGCTCCATGTGCCGCCCTCCCGGCCGACGCCCGAGTGGCGGGAGCCGCCGAAGGGAGCCTGGAGGTCGCGTACGAAGAAGCAGTTGACCCAGACCGTGCCCGCGACGAGCCGCGCGGTGACCCGCTCGGCGCGCTCGTGGTCGCCGGTGACGAGGGTGGCGGCCAGACCGAAGCGGGTGTCGTTGGCGAAGCGCACGGCCTCTTCCTCGTCGCCGAAGGTCTGGAGCGTCAGGACCGGACCGAAGACCTCCTCCTGCACGATCTCCGAGTCCTGGGCGACGTCGGTGAGGAGGGTCGGCTCGTAGTACAGAGCGTCCTTGCGCTTGCCGCCGATGACCGCGCGAGCCCCGTCGTCGAGCGCGCGACGCACGAAACCGTCGATCTTCTCCAGCTGGCGCGGGTGGATGTTGGGGCCGAGGTCGGTGCCCTCGTCACGCGAGTCACCCTGCCTGAGCCGGCTCGCCTTTTCCACGAACCGGCGGGTGAACTCGTCCGAGACCGTCTCCTCGACAAGGATGCGGGTCGCGGCCAGGCATACCTGTCCGGCGTTGTCGTACTGCTCCACCGCCAGGTCCACGGCGAGGTCGAGGTCCGCGTCGGCGAAGACCAACAGCGGTGACTTTCCGCCGAGTTCGAGGCTGAGAGGGGTGAGGTTGGCGGCGGCCGCCCGGGCGATGTGCTGGGCGGTGGGCACGGAACCGGTGAAGCTGATCCGGCGGACGTCCGGGTGCGAGACAAGAGCGTTGCCGACCTCGGTGCCGTATCCCTGCACGACGTTGAGGACACCGGCCGGCAGCCCTGCCTCGGCCGCGATGTCGGCGAGCAGCGAAGCAGTGAGCGGGGACCACTCGGCGGGCTTGAGGATCACCGTGTTCCCGGCGGCCAGCGCCGGGGCGACCTTCCAGGTGGCCAGCATCAGCGGGGCGTTCCACGGCGTGATCAGCACGCACGGGCCCGCCGGGTCCCAGCTCACGTGGTTGGTGTGGCCGCGGCCCGCGGCGGAGCCGCTCGTGTACGTGGTGAAGTCCTCGTGCTCCAGCTTCAGCAGCCAGTCGGCGAAGAAGCGGAAGTTGTGCGCCACGCGCGGCATCACACCGCGGCGGTGGGAACGCAGGAGGGCGCCGTTGTCGAGCGTCTCGACATTGGCGAGGTCCTCGATGCGCTTCTCGACTCCGTCGGCGATGGCGTGCAGGATGCGGGCACGCTCTGCGCGCGACGTGGCGGCCCAGGCGGGAAAGGCGGCGCGAGCGGCGGCGACGGCCGCCGCGGCCTCCGCCGCCGTGCCCCGGGAGATCTCTCCAAGGGTGCTTCCGTCGATCGGCGACACGTCGGTGAACGTCTCGACGGACGCCACGCGTTCGCCGCCGATCCAGTGCCGGGTGTCGACGGCGACCCCGGCCACCGTGGTGATGTGCTCGGTCATGTCCGGTCTCCAGGTCTTCTGATGTGTAAGGGGGGTTACTCGGCCTCGGAGGTGCCGGATTCCAGCAGTCGACCGCCGTCCCAGACGACGCCCACCTGCCGGTAGTACGCGGCGATCGGCTCTCGGATCTCCAGCCGGGCCAGATCTTCCGTCGGCGCCTCGAACAGCTCCAGTTCCGCATCGCCGACCCACGGCTGTCCGGCCTCGAAGGACGCGGCGCCGGTCTCGATCAACTCGTCGAGCGCGAGGCCCTTGCCGTTCTCGATGGAGGGAAGCCAGCGGTGGTGGGCCATCGGGTGGCCGTTGACGAAGCCGTTGGTCTCGGACGGCTCGCGCAGGGTCACCACCGTCTGTGCCAGGCGCCGGTCGGCTGCGGCGAGGGTGGCGCCGAAGCGGGCTCCGGCCTCGATGCGCGGGGCCGGACCGTATAGGTGCGGGCGCGTCTGGTGAATCGAACCGAGCTTCTTCGGGTAGCCCTGGTGCAGTCCGCGGGCGATCGCAAAGTCCTTGTCGACCCAGATGTACACGCAGCGCGAGTACGTCCGCCCCTGGTACGAGCAGCGGACGACGGCGAAGGCCTCCTTGTACTGGGCGCGCACCGGGTCCAGCAGCTCCTCCTTCGTACCGGAGCAGGACTGCCAGTCGGCCCAGATCAGCGCGACCGCGCCCGGGTCCTCCTCGGCGAGTTCCAGCGGTGCGGGCAGCAACTCCCGTACACGTGCGGGATCGGTGCGGTACTCGATCGTGAGCAGGTCGCCGGAGTAGTGCCAGGGGGGTGAGGGGATCAGGGACGATGATCCGGTCGCCGTCTTGGGATGGAAGTAACCACGGACGCTGGCCATGACGTTGGTTCCTTACGCGGTGAGGGCGGGCTGCTTGAGCAGCTGGGCGCGGTAGCGGGCGGCGCCGGTGGCAGCGGCTGAGCCACCGAGGGCGACGACGCCGACGAGCCGCCCGCCGTCGGCGTGGTATCCGACGATCATGTCGCCGCCCGGATCGCCGGCCAGGACGCGGATGTCGGCGAGGCCGAGTACGGGGGAACCGAAGGACAGCAGCCGGAAGTCGTGCTGGTCGCTCCAGAAGGTGGGCAGCGGCGCGAACGGCGGCAAGCCGACTTCCGCACCCGTGAGATGAGCCATCAGTGCCTTGGCCGCATGCTTCGCGGTGTCGCCGGGGATCGACCAGTGCTCGACCCGGCGCGGTACGCCGTCGTAGCGGGCATTGGGGAAGCGGGCGACGTCGCCGACCGCGACGACGTACGGCAGTCCGCCGACCCGCAGCTGCCCGTCAGTGAGCACGCCGTCGGTCAGGTCGAGACCGTTGCCGTCGAGCCACTCGGTGTTGGCGACGGAGCCGACCGACTCCACGACCACATCGGCCGGGAGCACCGTCCCGTCACTCAGTACGACCCCGATGACGTGCTCCTCGCCCTCGAACCCCGAGACACCCGCACCGAGAGCGAAGCGCACACCACGTTCCTCGTGCCGCCCCAGCAGCGCACGGGCCGGCAGCTCGCCGAGTGGTCCGACCATGGGCAGCGGCAGTGGGTCGACCACGGTGACGTCCGAGACGCCGAGACCGACCGCGGTGGCGGCCACCTCGCAGCCGATGAACCCGGCACCGATGACGACGACCCGGGCGCCCGGCCGGACCAGATCCGCCCGCAGGGCCTGAGCGTCACGGAAAGTCCGTACGGTGTGACGGCCGACCGCGGGGCCCTCGCAGCGCAGGCGCCGGGGACGCATACCCGTGGCGACGACCAGTCCGTCGAAGGGCAGCTCCTCGCCGCTGTCGAGCACGACGACCCGCTCGGCGAGTCGGGCGCTCGTGACGCTCGTACCGAGCCGCCACTCCACGTCGGCCGCGCTTGCCTTGGGAGTGAAGGCCAGGGACTCGAACGACGCCTTTCCGGCCAGCGCTTCCTTGGAGAGAGGCGGCCGGTTGTACGGCATGTGGGGCTCGTCCCCGATCACGGTGATCGCGCCGGTCCACCCGGCGCTGCGGAGTTGTTCGGCCGCGCGCAGGCCGCCCATGGAGGCCCCGGCGACGATGATGCGCTGCGTCGTCATGCCGCTCAGTCCTCGATCCGGATGGCCTGCAGCGGACAGACGTCCGCGGCCTCCTCGACCTCGTCGCGCAGGGTGTCGTCCGGGTCGCTGACGTAGGCAAGCCGTCCGTTGTCGTCCAGCTGGAAAACGTCGGGGGCCGCGAAGACGCACTGTCCGTGGTCCTTGCACTTGTTCATGTCGACGACGACCTTCATGGCCGGTCCTCCTGGAAGGTGGGTGCGCCGGAGCGGGCGGGAGCGAGGGGCAGGGGCGGGATGGAAGGGCCCGGCCGGTGGCCGGGCCCCCAGCCACAGGGGTGCGGGAAGCCGAACCCCTGACTCGTTTGGCTTCAAACAACATAGGAAGCCGCCACGCTCTGGTCAATACCTATCCGGATGGATAAATTCTTTGGCACACCCCCTTGCGGGAAGGCGGCCACCTCCATACCGTTTGGCTTCAAATGATTGACCGGGGCTTCACGACCGCGGCATCGCCCGGCGCCCCAACCAGTCTTCGCTCCGCCACCCTCCCCCCGGGCTCGACGCCCGAGAGGTGCCCCGAATCCGCCGAGGAGACATCGGTGAGCGCTCACGACACCCCATCCGTCCGCCGGCACCAGGACCGGCTCGCCGCCGAGGGCATCGACGTGGTCCGGGTGACCTACCCCGACCTCATCGGCACCGACCGCGCCCGCGACGTGCTGCTCGACCACCTGCCGTCGGCCTGCGAGCACGGCCTGGCCTTCTGCCGCGCCGTCTACCACACCACCCCGCGCGGCGACGTCGTCGCGATCCAGGGCGGCATCGATGCCGGCCTGCCCGACATCTCCGTGCGACCGGACCTGAGCACCCTCGCACGCGTGCCCTGGGAGCCCGGCGTTGCGTGGTGTCTCGGTGACACGACCGACCCGGCGACGGGCGGCCCGGCCGCGGAGTCGCCGCGCGATCTGCTGCGCTCGGTGCTGGCCCGATGCACGGACGCGGGTCTGAGCCCGGTCGTCGGCCCGGAGCTGGAGTACTTCCTCCTCGAAGAGGACGCCACCGCCCCGAACGGCTGGCGGCGCAGCCCCACCGTCACCGGATCCGTCTACACCGCCGGCCTGCGCGCCGACCCCGACAACCACCTGCTGCGTACCCTGCGACAGCTGCGCGACCTCGGCATCGGCGTCATCACCGGCAACCACGAGTTCGACGGCGGCCAGTACGAGATCAACCTGACCCACTCCGACGCCCTGGACGCCGCCGACCGGGCGTTCCGCTTCAAGGCCGCTGTCAAGGAACTGGCTCGTAAGGAAGGCAAGTTGGCCACCTTCATGGCCAAACCCTTCAACGATTCGGGCGGCTCCGGCTTCCACCTGCACTTCTCCTGCGTCGACGCCGACGGCCGCAACGTCTTCGATGACCCGGCCGGCGCCTTCGGTCTCTCCGGCAACGCCCGGCACGCCATCGCCGGCCTCCTCACCCACGCCCCGGCGCTCGCCGCGCTGCTCAACCCGACCGTCAACTCGTACAAGCGCTTCGGGCCCGACACCCTCGCACCCTGGTTGATCAACTGGGGCCTGGACAACCGAAGCGCCATGGTCCGCATCCCGCCCGAGCGCGGCTCCGGCGCCCGCCTGGAGCTACGGCTCGGGGACGCCGGCGCCAACCCGTATCTCGCGATCGCCGCGCTCACTGCCGCCGCCCTGCTCGGCGTCCAAGAGGGCAAGGAGCCGCCCGCGCCGCTGGAGGGCTACGGCTACCACCTGGAGAAGTCCCAGGTCCTGCCGATGAACCTGACCGCCGCGCTCGACGCCCTCGAAGCCGACGAAGCGCTCACCGAACTGCTGGGCAAGGACTTCACCGCGTCCTTCCTCGCCTACAAGCGCGACGAGGCCGAACGCTTCCAACGACACGTCAGCGACTGGGAGTTCGCCGAGTACTCCTACCACCTCTGAGCACCCCGCAGGAGCACACCATGACGAGCACCCTGAACACCACCGACACCCACCACGCCCCCGACGACCCGATGCCGCTGGACGAGGTCGACCTCGCCGACAACGACAAGTTCCTCGACGGCGTCACCCCCTGGCGCATGTTCCACACCCTGCGCCACCAGGACCCGGTCCACTGGCAACCGGAGCCCGAGCCCAACCACGGCTTCTGGGCCGTCACCCGGCACGAGGACATCGCCCGCGTGGGACGCGACCCGCAGACCTTCACCTCCACCAAGTTCGCCAACCTCGAAGAACTCGACGACGATCAGATCAAGAAGCGCGCCTCCATCCTGGAACTGGACGGCGTACGCCACCGCGCGATGCGCAGCCTGCTACAGCGTCAGTTCGGCCAGGGCGTCATCAACGAGTACGCCGACTTCCTGCGCGGCCTGACCGCCAGGACGCTGGACACGGCCCTCGCCAAGGGCACGTTCGACTTCGTCGCCGACGTCGCCGCCGACTTCCCCATCAACGTCCTCGCCCGGCTCCTCGACGTCCCCCCGGAGGACAACCAGCAGCTCATCGACTGGGGCAACCGGATTATGGGCAACACGGACCCCGACTACGCCGATGTCCTCCTCCACAGCGAGGAGAGCGAGCAGTACAAGGATCTGCCCTTCCGCAGCCCGGCCTCGCTGGAGGTCTTCGAGTACGGACGGGAGCTGGTCCGCCAGCGGCGGGGCGGCACCGGCACCGACCTGATCTCCAGACTCATCAACCAAACCCCGCGCGACGGCGTCCCGCTCTCCGCGCAGGACTTCGACAACTACTTCCTGCTGCTGGTCGTGGCCGGCAACGAGACCACCCGGCACACCATCTCGCACTCCATGCTGGCCCTCATCCAGCACCCCGAGCAGCTGACCAGGCTCCAGGAAGACCCCTCTCTCATCCCGGTCGCCGTCGAGGAGTTCCTGCGCTGGGCCACGCCCGTCTACCACTTCCGCCGTACCGCGACACGCGACGTCGAACTCGGCGGCAAGCGGGTGAAGGAGGGCGACAAGGTCGTCATGTGGTACGCCTCCGGCAACCGCGACGAAGAGGTCTTCGGCAACCCGTACGACTTCGACGTCACCCGCCAGGACAACGACCACCTCACCTTCGGCAAGGGCGGCCCCCACCTGTGCCTGGGCAACCTGCTCGCCCGCACCGAGATCCGCATCATGTTCGAGGAACTGATCCCGCGCCTCGCCGGCATCCGCCTCGCCGGCGACGTCCCCCGGGTCCGCTCCAACTTCGTCAACGGCATCAAGAAACTGCCGGTCGAGGTCACCCTCGCCTGACCGCCTGTACACAAGCTGTGGCCACCCGGACCGCTGGGTGCCCACAGCTCTGTGTGTTTGCGGCGGCAACACTCTGATCGCGACCGTTCGGAAGGGCATGGTCGCACCAAATGGTCTTGCCGTTCGGGGGCTCTGCCGGTCTTCCATCTCCCGGTGAGCTGGGCGACCAAGCCCGGCTCCAGCGCCCGCCTCACATCTCGGCAACAGGCGGATCGGCCGCATCGACGCCGCCGACGCGTCGTGGACGTTCATGCTCTTCCTCAACGCCACGACTACAGCAGTGATGGCCTGCACTGGGGTGGCCCGGGCGAGGCCCACCACGAATCCGGCCTCGAGTCGAAGCGGCACTGACCCCGAATAATGCGATATGCGTCCGGCAAGATCGCTCAACCTTCGATGAGAATCACTCAACCTTCGCTGCGACAGGTCAAGCACTACTGCCGTTCGGGAGCGCCATCACCTTGCATGGCCCCACCGAAGCCAGGGCTCACCTCCGCGACCTCGCCACCAACCTTGCCCACCGCTATTGCGCCGTCACCAACGCCCTGACCCACAACAACTAGGTCACGACGGGCCCGGCCCCGCCCGGCCCCCTGCCCGACGGGCATCCCAACCGGGGCCGACGCACCGATCGACGCCGATCCACGGGCCCGGCATCCCGGTCCGATCCCGGCCGCGCAAGCCCGGCACCCCGGTCCGCGCCCGCCTCACCGGGCCCAGACGCCCACGCCGGTCGACACCAGGGCCGCCGCACCGATCGACGCCGATCCACGGGCCCGGCACCCCGGCCCCCCGGAGTCCGGCACCCGGGCCACGCAAGGGCCCGGCACCCCGGTCCGAACCCGGCCGCCCAAGGCCCGGCACCCCGGCCCGTACCCGGCCGCCCAAGGCCCGGCACCCCAGTCCGTACCCGGCCTCACCGGGCCCAGGCCGCGGGCCACGCCGGTCGACACCAGGGCCGACGCCTCGTTTCACGCCGGCCCGTGCCGTCCGGGGTACCGCGGTGCCGTTCCCGCACCGGTCGGCCGGGCCGCCGCCCCTACGCGCGCGCTTCCGCTGCCGCGGCGCGGCCGGCCCCGCGTACCTCCAGCCCGTCCAGCAGCTCCGCCGTGGCCGCGGCGATGACCTCGACCGCTCGCTCGAACACCTCCCGGTTGTGCTCGGCCGGCGCCCGGAAACCGGACACCTTACGGACGTACTGAAGGGCTGCGGCACGCACCTCGTCCTCCGTCGCCTCCTCGGGCAGGGCGGGGGGACGCAGCGTCTTGATACTCCGGCACATGCCTCCCAGTCTGCCCCGCCGCCCGGCCGCGTGCCAGAACCGCCCGGCGGGCGACGACCGCATCTGCGGGCCCGGCCGTCCACGTCCCGCCGGACCCGGGCAGCACCCTGCCGCCAAGCGCCCCGAGAAGGAGCCGGCGGACCTTATCCGGCAGTGGCGGGCAGCCCGGCGCGCAGGTCGACGTACCAGTCGTTGGATCTGATGGGGTTGCCCTTCGGGTACTCGAAGTCGACCTGTCCGACCAGGGTGAACCCGGCCCTGCGGCACACCCCGTTGGACGCGGCGTGCTCCGCCTTCGGGAACGCGTGCAGTGCCGGACGTCCGCCCCGCCCTTCCCGCTGCCGTGCGACGCCGACGAGGGCCCGGGCCGCCGCCACCGCGAGCCCTCTGCCCTGGAACTCGGGCAGGACCGCCCAGCCCGTCTCCCACACCCGCTCACCGTGCCAGTCACGTTCCCAGTACCCGATCGACCCGACGGTCTCCCCGGTGTCCGCGAGCGTGACCCGGTACATGCGTCCGGAGGACAGCTCGACGTAGCGCCGATGCCGCTCAAGGAGCTCCTCCTCACTCTCCGGCCCGCCCAACTGCTCGGTCATGGCGGGGCTGTTGGACCGCCGCAGCAGCCAGAAGTCGCCCTCGGCCCAGGGCACCAACCGCACCTGTTCCACGTCCTGTTCCTCCATGCACGCCACCTTAGGTCCGGGGTCCGACACCAGTGGTCCGATACCAGCGGTCCCGGCCCGTGCGAGGCTGCGGAGAGGAACCGGTCAGCTCCCCCACCGAGGGTGGGGGGTGGAGGGAAACCCGTGATCAGCCCCGCTTCGCACAGTCCGCGCCCCGCGCCCCCGGTACTCGCCTACGACGGGGACTGCGGCTTCTGCCAGGCGTCCGTCGACCGCATCCGCAACCTCGCCGCACCGGCGCTGCAAGCGGTTCCGTGGCAGTTCCTGCCCGCGGAGTCGACCGCGCCGCACCTCGGACGGCTGGACCGGGAGGTTCTGCTGCTCCACGGCGGCACGGTCCTCGCGGGCGGGGCCGACGCCGTGAGCCGCTGGCTGGGCACCTCGCCGTCCGCCGGGTACCGCGTCCTGGGCGCCGTCCTCAGGCTGCCCGGCCTGCGCTCCCTCGCCCGCGTGGTCTACCGCTGGGTGTCGCGCAACCGCCACCGCCTGCCCGGCGCCACCGCCGCGTGCACGGTTCCGCCGCGCGGCGAGTGAGACCCCTCCCGCGGTTGCGCCGGGACGTCGTCAGAGGACGTCGTAGGTCAGGTGCGTCACCGTCGACGTCGAGGTCACGCTCCGCCGGACCAGCGCGCGCGGCGGGCCGCCGGTGAACAGCGGCGTCCCGGCGCCGAGCACGACGGGCGCCAGGTGCAGGGTCAGCGCGTCGACCAGCCCGGCGGCGAGCGCGGAGCCGATGGTGGCGCCGCCGCCCATGAGGACCACGTCGAGATCCTTGCCGCTGTGCGACGACGCCGCCTCGGCGCGCTCACGCGCGGCGGTGACGGCATCGGCCAGACCGGTGGTGACGAACGTCCAGTCGAGGTCGGCGAGCCGTACCGCCTCGGGCGGTGAGCTCGTCACGACGACGAACGCGGGCCTGCCGACCTCGCCGGCGCCGTAGCCGACGCTGTCGTCCCAGCCGCCGGGTCCGTCGACCACGTCGAAGAGACGGCGGCCGAGGATGACGGCGCCCGAACGGGCGGTCCCCTCGCTCAGATACCGGCGGTCGTCGGGATCGTCGGAGAACGCCCAGGTGTGCAGGGCCTCACCGCCGGTGCCCAGTCCGTTGTCCGGGCCGGGGTCGGGTCCGGTGACGAAGCCGTCGAGGGATACGGAGATGTCAGCGATGATGCGAGTCATGCAGGGGCAGACCGGACCAGCCGCCCGAACTCATCGCCGACGCCCGAGGCGGGTACCGGGCGCGGGGAGCAGGGCGCCGGGTTCGGGGCGCGGCAGCGGCCGGCCCCTCGGATACATTCGAACGATTGTTCACACGAACACCCCCGAGGAGCTCGCTACTCAAATTCGAACAGGCGTACCATTGCCGGGTGGCTACGACCTACGACTTTCCCAGCGACCTGCGCGCCGGTCAGGAGGAGCTGCATCAGGTCAGGGCCGAGCTGTCGGCCCTGCTGAAGCGGCTGCCCTGGTCGGTCGAGCCCATGGACGGCTTCAGCGACAACACGGGCTGGCGCAAGGCCGAGCGCCCCGCGTCCCCCGGCTGGACCTCCGACGAGCAGGCCGAGGTGGAGAAGCTCCGCCGGCGGGAGCACGAGCTCGCGGTCTTCGTGACCTGCCACCGCTTCTGGTCGGAGGTCGCGGCCCCGGACCGCGTGGAGGCACGCATGAGCCTGAAGCACGCGCACGAGGCCCCGCCGGGCGAGGACGACTAGAAACCCGTCCCGGCGACCAGCACCCGTCCCGGCGCCCGGGGAGATCCGCGCCGGAGACGCCGGAGACAACGCGAGAGGGCCCCCGGATCTCTCCGGGGGCCCTCTCGCTCTCCTGGTGGGCGCGGACGGTTTCGAACCGCCGACATCCTGCTTGTAAGGCAGGCGCTCTACCCCTGAGCTACGCACCCGGGACGAGTCGACAGCCTACATTGCCCGGAGCCGTGCCCCGCAAACCCGTATCGGGGGTTAGCCCCACCCCCGATCCGGGAGCGGGCCGGATCGTCCGGTGGCCCCCCGCTCCCTAGTGTCGTCAGGGCAACGCCAGGCAGCCCAGGGGGAGATCACCATGGCCCGTACGACTCTTTCCGCCCGCGCGGTCCTCGTCACCGGGGTCGTGGTGGCTCTCGCCGCCGGTGCGACCGGTTGCGGCGCGTCCGCCGCCGACGACGAGCACCCCGATCACAGGTCCTTCGCCCTTCAGGGCCGCACGCTCACGATCGACTCCGACGACTCCGCGCTCGAGATCGTCGCGTCGGACACGGCGAAGGCGGGAACGGTCGACGTCACCCGCTGGTTCCAGGGGTCGGTCACCGTCGGCAGGAAGCCGCGGGTGACCTGGTCCATGAAGGACGACCGGCTGACGCTGCGGATGCACTGCTCCGGCGTGGTCGCCGACTGCTCGGGCAAGCACCGCGTCGAAGTGCCCCGGGGCGTCGCCGTGAAGGTGGGCAGCGACGACGGCAGTGTCCGGGCGCGGGGCTTCCGGGACGCGCTGAGCGTGCACACCCAGGACGGCTCCGTACACGTCACCGACTCCAGCGGGCCCCTGGAGCTGCGCAGCGATGACGGTTCCGTCCACGCCGAGGTCTCCTCGCGCACGGTGAACGCGCGCACCAAGGACGGCTCGGTGCACCTCACCCTGAGCGCCGTACCGGACCGGGTGGAGTCGGTCAGCGACGACGGTTCCGTGACGATCTCGCTGCCCGAGGCGACCTACCGCGTGACCACGAAGACCGACGACGGCGGAGTGGACGTGTCCGTTCCGCGCGACGAGTCCAGCGCGCATGTCGTGGACGCCCGCAGCGCCGACGGCAAAGTCACCGTCAGGAAAGCGAACTGACCGACCCGTGTGTTCGTCCCTAACGGGTGGGAGAATGACACCGGGCAGGGCGGATCACAGCACGGGAGAGGGATGTGACGGCGACACCAGCGCAGCCGTATTCGCCGTTGGTGCCGCGCGCACAGCGCCGCCGCGTGTACCGGGGACCGCATGCGCTCCGGGACACCCTGACCCTCGTCGCCCTGCCCCTCGTGGTCGTCCTCGCGCTGCCCGCCGCGTTCGCCGGCGGCGGCACGCGGCGCTGGTTCGGCGGCCGGGCGGAGGGACAGCGGGCCGAGGCCCAGGCCGCGAAGGACGCGGCGGCGGCCGCGTTCTACGAACTGGACACCGCCCAGCGCGACCTGCGGATCTCGATCGAGACGATCACGGCCGTGGACGACTCCCCGGCCGCCCGGCGCGCGGTCTCCGACTTCGGGGCCATCGGCAGGCGCATCGACGAGGCGAGCAGCCAGTACATCAACGCCGTCGACGCCCATGACCTGGACCGGGACGACCTGGAGGCGTCGGCGGCCACCCAGGCGCGCACCGAGCTGACCCGCGCCAAGGACGAGCTGGGCCGCGTCAAGCAGGAGCTGGACCGGTTCGCCGAAGGGCTCGGCCCGCTGCTCGGCAAGGCCGAGACGCAGCTGGCCCGCCTGGCGCCCGCCGTGGAGCGGGCCCGGCAGGCCCTGCTGGCCGCGTCGAACGCGTTGGACGCCGTACGGGAGAGCGGGCTGCGGGCGGACGACCTCGCGGCGCGGCTGGCGGCGCTCGCGCCCGAGCTGACGAAGCTGAACCAGGGCGCGGGACAGCACGGCGTGCCGCACACCCTGGAGCGGGCGGAACGGGTGGCGCGGGAGGCCGAGGCGGTCCGGGCGGAGGCCGGGAGGCTGCCGGAGCGGGCCGCCGAGATCGACCACCGGCTCGTCTCGCTGCGTACCCGTGCCGAGGCGCTGACGACCCGCTCGGGGCAGGTGGAGCCGATCCTGAGCGAGTTGCGGCGGCGGTTCTCGGCGGCCTGCTGGCAGGACCTCCAGCACGTTCCCGACCAGGCCGGGGAGAACGTCCGGCAGGCCGAGGTGAAGCTCAAGGAGGCGCAGAGCGCGCGGGACGCGCAGCGCTGGCCGGACGCGACCGCGCTGCTGTCGACGGCGCGCGCGCTGCTGAACACCACGGACGAGGCGGTCTCGGCCGCCGGTGAACGGCTGACCAGGCTGAACGCCGTGCAGAAGGATCCTCAGGCGGAGATCGACCGGACCCGGTTCGCGATCCGGGACGCACAGCGGCTCGCCATGGCGGGGCGCAACACCCCGGACCCCCGGCACGCGCGTCCGCTGGACGACTCGGTGGCCCGGCTGGAGCGGGCGATCGCCACGCTGGAGGGCCGGCACCCCGACTACTGGCACTTCCTGACCGAGACGGAGGCGGTCCGGCGGGCGGTGGCGAACGTGGTGGCCGGGATCCGTGAGGACCGGGGCACGGGGCACTGACATTGCCGCGTCCGCCCGGTGGGCGGATATTGAGTATGCGTACGGCCTTACATCGGCGCATCCACCCCCGAGGGAGGCGGAGATGGCCACACACGCACTGCACGGCCGGTCCAGGCGGCGGATCAGCTTCAACGAGCATCTGCCGGTCGATCACCGCCTGAACCGGGTCTACCGGATCGGCGCCGGGCTGATGGGCCTGGGTCTGATCGTCTTCGGGATCTTCGGCATCCTCGACAAGATCGGGTTCTTCGACACCGGCGGCGACGAGGTGTGGAGCCTCAACACCAACGGCGCGCTCAGCTGGCTGTCGGTCGCCGCCGGCCTGCTGCTCCTGGTGGGCATGGTGATCGGCGGGAACTTCGCGTCCACGCTGAACATGGCCCTCGGTGTCCTCTTCGTCCTGAGCGGCTTCGTGAACATGGCCCTGCTGGACACCGACTACAACTTCCTGGCCTTCGAGATCCAGAACTGCATGCTCAGCTTCGTGATCGGGATCCTGCTGCTCGTCTTCGGGATGTACGGCAGGGTCGGATCGGCCCTGCCGCACGACAACCCCTACTGGCGGGCCCGCCACCCCGAACTGGCGGAGGAGCGGGACCGTCAGCTGGAGCGCCGGCGGGAGGAGTTCCCGGCCTGAGTCACCGGACCGGTCAGGTGCGGTAGGCGTAGTAGTACGCGTTCGGGTTCTGCGTGATGATGCTCGACAACGACTTACGCAGCGTGTTGTTCGAGTGGTACGTGAGGTACGGCACGCCGTTGCTCTTGGCCGTGACGATCATCGTGTGGTCCTTTGACCCGTCCCGGTCGAAGTCCATCTGGAGGACGTCGCCGACCTCGAGCTGGTACACGTTGGCGAGCGGGGTGGTCCGCTTGGAGTTCTGCGCGAACCAGGACCACTCGTTGACGCCGACGAACGAGTCCGACTGGATGTCGGCGTTGCCGAACCACCTGGTGTAGTCGTACACGTAGCCGGGGACGTGCTTCCAGCCGCCGGCCTTCAGCGACTGGCTGACGAAGTTGGTGCAGTCGCCGCCCGCGGTGTGGTTGTTGAAGTCCGGGTAGTCCTTGTTGTAGACGTTCCAGTACTTCTCGGCGTAGGCGGCCATCGCCTTGTAGTCGTAGGCGGTGCCGGTCTTCGGGACGGCGGCCGGGTTGCGGGTGATCGCCGCGCGCGGGGCGTTCGGCATGGTGTCGTCCGCGGTGGTCGCCGTCTTGACGGCGACCGGCTTGGACAGCGTGTTCACCGCGAGGCCACCCTGGTCGGTGTCCTGGATGGTGGTGAGCTGCCAGTTGCCCTGCCGGTCGGCCTTGAACGTCAGCTCGTGCCTGGACTGGAACCCGGTGGTCTTGGGGGCGTCACCGCGGGCCTGCGCGTAGGTCAGGGTGGTGGTCTCGGTGACGTCGGCCTTGGCCGTACGGCCCGTCACGCGCGTCGCGTCGAGGGTGACGGTCGTCGTGGCCTTGCTGTACTTCTCGCCGGCCTTGGCCAGGCTGTCCCTGCGCTTACCCAGCGAGGACAGGGTGGTGTCCTCGGTGCGGGCCGTGCCGGAGGACAGCTTGACGTCGCCGGAGAAGCCGTCGGTCAGCGGCTTCGCCCGGTCGCCCTGCTTGCCGGTGACCAGAGCGTCGGTGCGGTCGGTGAAGACCGCGTCCGCGAGACGCTGGAAGGTGGCCTTGGTCCCCGCGTCCACCGTGGGGTCGTCGACGACCGCGGCGCCGGCGGACCAGTTGGGCAGCAGAGCCACTCCGGCGACGACCGAGGTGGCGGCGGCCCCGAGTATCGCGACACGGCGACGCGTCGGCTTCAATTTCCTTGACTTCACTGATGTTTCCCCTCTTGCCCCGGCGGACGGATGCCGGGAGAGGCATCTTTGCATGTCATGTGCAGCACGTGTGAAGAGGGTTGCGGTAGAGGTTTGGTTACTACTTCACGACGGTCGACCAGTCCGGGTTCTGTGCCGGGTCGAGGGCGCGCAGCCGCTCCAGCGTCGCGGGCGTCTGGACGTCCATCCAGTCGGACAGTTCCTTGAAGGACACGCATTTGACGTCCTTCTTGGTGCACACGTTCTCGATGACCTCGTCGACGGCCTTCATGTAGATGCCGCCGTTCCACTCCTCGAAGTGGTTGCCGATGAACATGGGGGCCCGGCTGCCGTAGTACACGCGGTTGAAGCCGGCCATGTAGGCGTCGCGGGTCTGCTGCTCCCACTCGGGGTACTTGGCGGGGTCGCCCTCGGGCTGGCCGTCGGACTGGTTGGCCAGGAAGTTGAAGTCCATGGACAGGCCCTGGTACTTGCCGCCGTCGTACGGGAGCGCCTGGAGGGGGAAGTCCCAGAGGCCGCTCTTCTTCGTGGGCCAGATCTGGAAGTCACCGGAGGAGCTGGCGTCGTAGCGCCAGCCGTAGCTCTTGGCGGCCTTCAGGAGGTTCGCCTGGCCCTCCAGGCAGGGCGCCCGGCCGCCGGTGACCTCCTTCTTGAAGTCGAAGGGCAGCGGGGGGATGTCCTGGTAGCCCGTGTTGGTCTTCCAGTGCTCCACGAAGTCGTAGAACTGGTCGATCTCGCTCTTCCACTCGTCGACGCTCCAGAAGCCGCCGCCCTTGGCTCCGCAGAAGTGGCCGTTGAAGTGGGTGCCGATCTCGTTGCCCTCCTTCCACGCCTCCCCCAGCTGCTCCAGCGTGGTGCGGATGTGTTCGTCGGTGGGGAAGCTGATCGCGGACGACCCGACGGGGTGCTGCGGCGGGGAGTACAGGTCCTTCTTGCTCTTGGGCAGCAGGTAGATGCCCGTGAGGAAGAAGGTCATGTTGGCGTTGTACTTCCCGCCCAGCTTCCGGTAGTGCTCGAAGAGCCCGTCGTCGCCCATCAGCGCGCCGTCCCAGGAGAAGACGACGAACTGGGGCGGCTTCTCACCGGGCTTGAGCGGGACCGGCTTCAACTGGCCCGTCTGCGGCCCGGTGTACGAGGTGGAGCCGTCCCCCAGGACGTGGGTCTTGCCGTCCCACTTCGGCTCCTTGGTGGCGTCCGCCGACGCCTTCTTGCTGTCCCCCGAGGAAGCGGTCGGCTCGGTGTTGGCGGTGCTGTTGAGCACCAGGTAGCCGGCCACCAGGGACGCGACGACGAGCAGCGCCGCCAGCGTCAGGAACCCCGGATGTGTGGCGGCGGGGCGGCGGGTGGTTGCCGGGGCCTTGCGGCGGCGGCCCGACGGTGACTTCATGTGCGGATCATTCTCCGGATTCTGGGGGACGCGGGTGCCCGGTTCGGTGGTCAGCCGAGCGGGCGCATGGCACCTGACCAGATGCCGTACGGGACGCTGTCGCCGGTCGTGCCGGCGACGCCCTTCAGTGGAAGCGGTTCGAGGCTCTTGCTCAGGTCGATGCGGTAGACGACGACCGCCGTGGAGACGGCCCTGGCGCTGCCGACGTACCAGGCGGCGGTGTCGTCCTGGGTGGTGCCGGCCTTCCCCGTCACCTGGCCGAGCGATCCGGTCCGGGCTGCGTCCCGCTGCGAGGCGGGGACGTCGTCCGGGTGGGCGGTGCTGAAGGAGTCCGCGAGCGCGGAGTTGACCTCCTCGGCCACGTCGGCGCCGAAGGCCCGGTCGGAGGGCGGGGTGTCCAGGACGACTTTGGTGCCGTTCTTGGTGATCAGGCGCACCGAGTAGGGCTCGGTGTGCTTGCCGCCCGCCGCGAAGGTGGAGTAGCCGCTCGCCATGCGGATCGCGCTGGGCGTGGCGCTGCCCGTGGACAGCGCGGGCACCTGCGCCCCGAAGCTGGAGGGCAGCAGTCCTGACTTCTCGGCGGTGGAGCGCACGATGTCCAGGCCGGTGTCCATGCCCAGCTGCATGAAGGGCGTGTTGACCGACAGTTCCAGCGCCCGGTGCAGGGAGATCTGTCCGTAGGACCTGCCGCCGTCGTTCTTGGCGGCCGCCCGCTTGCCGCTGCGGTCCCAGTACGGCCCTTCGGGCGTCGTCACCGGGACCCCGTTGTCGCCGTCGTAGAGCGTCTCGCCGGTGACCGTCTCGGTGTCACCCTCGCGGGTCTTGTGGATGCCGTGCTCCAGGCCGGCCGCGTACACGAAGGGCTGGAAGGCCGATCCGGCGGGCACGGTGGTGGCGTTGGACTCGTTGTAGCCCTGCGTACGGTGGTCGGGGCCACCGTAGACGGCGAGGATCCGCCCGTCGGAGGCCACCGAGGAGGCGCCGTAGTGCGCGGTCGTCGCGCCCTTCGGGTCGTCCTTGAGGGCCTTCTTGCGGGCCTTGGTGACGGCGTCGGTGAGCTGGGCCTCACGCTTCTTGTCGAAGGTCGTGTAGATCTGGTAGCCGCCCAGGTCGAAGTCCTTGTCGGAGATCTTCCCGGCCTTCTTGGCGTACTGGGAGGCCAGCTCCACCAGGTAGTCGCTCTGCTCACCGGTGTCGTACAGCGGGTTGGACTTCAGCGGCTCGGGGAACTTCGTGTACTTGGCGCGCTCGGCCTTGGACAGCTTGCCGACCTCGACCATGCGGTCCAGGGTCCAGGTCCAGCGCTCCACGGCCCGGGCGCGGTTGGCCGGGCCCAGGGTCGGGTCGTAGAGGCCCGCGCCCCTGAGGAGGGAGGCGAGAAAGGCCGCCTCGCTGGCGTTCAGCTCGCCGACGTCCTTGCCGTAGTAGGCCTGGGCGGCGCGCTGGATGCCGTAGGTGCCGCGGCCGAACCAGCTGGTGTTGAGATAGCCCTCGAGGATGTCGTCCTTGCTCATCTGGTTGTCGAGCTTGAGGGCGATCATGGCCTCGGTGAACTTGCGGCTGACCGTCTGGTTCTGGTTCAGGTAGACGTTCTTCACGTACTGCTGGGTGATCGTGGAGCCACCCTGGGTGTCGCCCTGGCCGATCGTGCGGAACAGGGCGCGGCCGATGCCTTTGAAGGAGATGCCGGGGTCGCTGTAGAAGCTGGCGTTCTCGGCGGCCAGCACCGCCCAGCGGACGTCCTCGGGGATGTCCTTCAGCGGCATCGCCTGCCGCTGCACCCAGCCGGTACGGGCCATCGGCGTCCCGTCGGCCCAGAAGTACACGTTGTCCTGCTGGGTGGCGTACGAGTTGATGTTGTCCGGGACGTCGGTGGCCGCGTAGGCGACGACCAGGAGCATGCAGCTCAGACCTATGGACGACAGGACGCCGCCGAGCCACTGCCGCCAGGAGGGTATCCAGCGCCGCCAGTCGGCACGGCCGGGGCGCGGGTACTGCGGGCGCAGCTTGCGGGCGTACGGCGTGACACGAGCCACATACGGGGCCAGCGCGGCGAGGAGCGGGGCGAGTCGTGGACCCAGAAAAGATGAGATCTGGACGAAAACGGAAGGACGAGGTGCTTTTCGGGGATTCTTTGACGAACGCGGTCTTTCTCCGCCTTCACTCTCACTGTCAGATATATCGGGCACATCCGGTATATCTGACACCCGCAGTTGCATGGTCTCGTCCGCCCGGAAAGAGGCAGGGACCTTCAACTGCATGGTTTCGTCCGGCCGCTGGGGCTCCTCCCCCTGCCCCGCCTGGGTCACGACGCGTCTCCCTCCGCACTCCGTATTGCTCGCAGGCAGACGTACAGACTTACGAGGGCCTGACATGGTTGCCGTTGACGCGGCCGCAAACCTTGAACCCTCCCGACCTCGGGGTTCAACACGGCGCTCTCAAATTACCAGCGCCCTTCGCAAATTCTCCACATAAGGAATCGACAGAAGTGAACAGAGGTGAAACTGCTGACACCGTCTCCGAGCATAGGGGCTTAGTCTGGCGGCATGCCTCGCTACGAGTACCGCTGCCGGACCTGCGGCGACACCTTCGAACTGAGCCGCCCGATGGCGCGGTCCGCCGACCCCGCGGACTGCCCCGCAGGTCACGACGACACAGTGAAGCTTCTCTCAACCGTGGCCGTGGGGGGCACGAAGTCCGCCCCCGCGCCCAAGGCGGGCGGCGGGGGCGGCGGATGCTGCGGCGGCGGCTGCTGCGGCTGACCGACGGCGCGGCGATTTCTCAGGAATTCTTCAGGAACTCCCGCAGGATGCGCTCGCCGGCCAGCACACCCCGCTCGGGCAGGGCCGTGATCTCCGGAGCCGTCCAGGCGGTCTCGGCCAGCTCGCCGTGACCCGGGCGCCAGCCCCGGTCGGCGGCCAGCAGCAGATCGGCGTCGAGCAGCGAGTCCCCCGCCGCCAGCGTCAGTTCGGCACCGGTGCGGCGGGCCACCTCGCGCACGGCCGCGCTCTTGGTCAGCGGCTTCGGCACCGCGTAGATCTTGCGGCCCTGGAGCGACACGGTCCAGCCCCGGTTCTCCGCCCAGGCAGCGAGCTCCTTCACCCACTCCTCGGGCAGCAGCTCGCGCTCCACGACGAGGTAGGCGAACAGATCCTCGGCGACCCGCTGCTTGCGCAGCCAGAACGGGTCCGCCGTCTTCGCCAGGTACTCCTGCACCTCGCCGAGCGGCGCGCACTCGTCGGCCAGCCGGGCCAGCACGCTCGCGTGCCAGTCCTGGTCGGTCGCCCCGTCCACCAGCAGATGGCCGCCGTTCGCGCAGATGGCGTACTTCGGCTCCGGACCCGGCAGGTTGATGCGCTGGTACTGCTTGCGGGTCCGGGTCGTCGTCGGCATGAACACCGCCCGGTCGCCCAGGTCGGTCAGCAGCTGCGCCGACGTCTCCGTCATGAACGACAGCGGCCTCGCCTCGTGCACCTCCACGCACAGCAGCCGCGGGGCCCGCGCGTCCGGCATGGTCAGCGCCAGGGCGGCCGCCGAGTAGATGAGCGTACGGTCGAGATCGCTCGCCACCAGAACCGGCATCAGACCGCCACCGCCTTGCCGTCGGCGCCGGTCGCGCCCCGGGTGAACTGCGGGTGGATCAGCCCCACGCAGGTGTAGGGCAGGTCGCCGACCTCCTCGACGGGTACTCCTCGCTGCCCGGCGAGCAGCCGTACGTGGTCCAGGTCGGCGCCCGCCCCGGCCCGCGCCAGGATCTTCCACGGCACCCGGCGCAGCAGCACCCGGGTGGTCTCGCCGACCCCGGGCTTGACCAGGTTCACGTCGTGGATCCCGTACTCCTCGCTGATCCGCTCGACGGCCGCCCAGCCCTCCCAGCTCGGCGTCCGGTCACTGGCGAGCAGTTCCTTCACCGCGCCGTCGACGGCGTCCGCGACCTCGGGGAAGCGGGCGGCGACGGCGTCCAGGAAGGCCACGGAGACATCCGTGCCGGCGAGCTCGCGGTAGAACTTCGCGCCGTGGAAGTCGTCCGGCCCGACCAGGTCGGCCCGCAGCACGGTCCGCGAGATGAGCCCCGAGACGGTCGAGTTCAGACAGGCGGAGGGGATGAGGAAGTCGTCGCGGGTGCCGTACGTCCGCACGCACGAACCCGGGTCGGCCAGCACCGCGATCTCCGCGTCGAAGCCGGCCGCACCGCCGCCCTCCTCGAACTCCTCGATCGCAGCGGCCAGTTCCCTGGTGATCGCGCCCTTGCCGGTCCAGCCGTCGACGAAGACGACGTCACGCGGGTCGTGATGGGCGGCCAGCCAGCGCAGCGCGTTGGCGTCGATGCCCCGGCCGCGCACGATCGACACCGCGTAGTGCGGCAGGTCGAGGCCGTGCCGGAACTGCGCCCAGCGGCGCATCAGCACCCCGACGGGGGTGCCTGCCCGGGCGAGCGAGACGAGCACCGGCCGGGGGGACCGCTCGGTGATCACCGTCTCCGTGACGACGCCCACGGCCTGCGCGATGCGCGCCGCCGAGGTCTCCAGCGCCGCGTGGAACAGCTCCTGGTACTGCTCGCTGGGCTGGTACTCGACGGGCAGCGACTCGGCGTAGTGCGCGCCGCCGCTCTGGATGGCCTCCTCGCGCTCCTCCGTCGGCGCCTCCAGCGTCACGTCCGAGAGGTCCTGGAGCAGCCAGCCGACCTCTTCCGGTGGGTACGAGGAGAAGGCGGGGCCACGAAGGGGCTCGGGCAGCATGGCGGGTCTCTCTTCCGACAAGGCGGCTGCGTACAGCGGCTCGGGGACGTACGACGGCACGACCGCGAGGACGACGTGCGGGGTGTGCGCGGCAAGCTGGGACAGGAGGCCGTCGGGGGCGTGCAGTTCCCGGGTGTCGGCCACGGAGTCCACGACGGCTACGACGGCGTCGAAGTCCCCGCCCGCGACGTTATAGGCATAACGCTCGCCGGGGCCGTCCGCCGGGTCGTCGTGCGCGGGGAAAACGATTCGGCTGCGTATCGCGTAGCCGGGGTCGTCGACCGCGAGGACGGGCGAGCGGGTGGTGGTCGAGTAGCGCACCTCGGCGCCGACGACCTGCTCCAGCTCGCGGGCGAGCCGGAGGGGGGCGTACATCAGCTCCTCGAAGCCGAGCACGAGGACGCTCCGCGCGTCGTGCGGCAACGCCTCGGCCAGGCGTGCGGCCATCTCGGGCAGGGCCGCGTCCAGGCGTATCCGGTGCGCGGGGGTGAAGCCGTGCCGGCCGCCGTCGGGAAGGCCGCGCGGCCAGTGCAGGTCCACGCGGGTGAGGTGGCCGGGGGGCCGCGTCTGCCGGGTGCGGTCGTCGTCCGGGTGCGGGTCCGTCGCGGCCTGTCGCGCAGTTCCCCGCGCCCCTGGCGGATTGCCCCGCGCGTCGGCCTCCACGCTCTGCGGCAGCGCGGCCGCCGCCCCCGCGGACGACCGGGCACCGCTCGTGGCGGCCTCGGCCTCGTACCGGGTGACCAGCTCCTGGCCCTTCTCCAGCACCCCCTCCGGGAGGAGGACCGTGCCGGAGGCGGTGGTGACGAGGTCGACGCGGGCGCCGATCTCGCGGGCGAAGTCGTCCAGGCGGCCCGCGTCGGCCGCCGAGCGCATGTCGACCAGCGCCACCACCACGTACCGCCCCCGCGGATACCGCTCGTGCAGCGCCCGAATGGTGTTCAGGACCGTGTTGCCGGTGGAGAACTCGTCGTCGACCAGGACCAGCGGCCCGCTCCCGACCAGCAGCGCCGGGTCCTCCGGCAGCAGCAGGTGCGAGGTCGCGTGCGAGTGGGACTCCTCGAAGCCGCCCGCCTGCGCCACCCCGGCGACCGGGCGGCGGGTGGAGTGCAGACAGGGGGCCGTGCCGATGCCGTCGGCGACCGAGTGACCGAGGCCGGTGGCGGTCTCCGCGTAGCCGAGGACGACCGCCTCGGCCGCCTCCTCGGCGCCGAGCAGTTCACGCACCCGGCGGCCGAGGGCGAACCCGTGGCCGTGCACCACGGACGGCGACTGCGGGACGTGCTTGCCCAGGACGTTGGAGACCAGCAGATGCGCCCGCTTGGGGTTGCGGCGCAGGGCCAGCCCCAGCAGGCTCGTCAGCGTGTCGTCGCCCACGAGCTCGACACCGAGCCGCTCGGCGACCCAGGTCCCGGACCATATGCCGTCGTCCCCGTTGTTCACTGCGTTGTTCATGCGTCCCTTGTGAGTGAGGTGGTTATTCAGCCGGGTATGCCGGCGGCGAGCAGGTCGACGAAGCTGACGTCCTCGTGCGCGACACCGAAGACCTCGGCGCGGAGCATGGTGCGCTCGGCCCAGGCGCGGTGCGGCTTCACCTCGTTCATCTTGTTCGTGTACTGCGACCGCAGCACACCCCCACCGCCGCGTTCCGGCCGCAGGATGTCCGCCGCGTCGCTGTACTCCTCGTGACTGACGACGGACAGCGCGTGCACGGCCGGCACGTGGGAGGGGTGGATGCAGGTCTTGCCGAGCAGGCCGTTGGCGTGGTCCAGCGAGATCTCGCGCAGCAGCCCGTCCATCGCGTGCTCGATCAGTTTCTCGCGCAGTTCGACGGCCTGCCCCTCCAGGAAGGGGCTGTGCCGCAACATCGGCTTGAACATGCGCTCGGGGACCCGGAAGTACTCCCACACCGGCCCCGTCACCGTGAACCCGGTGCCGTCGGCCCGGCCCAGCATGTTCACCACGTCCGCGATCACGGAGGCGACGATCTGGACGTCGTAGGCGGTCATGTCGGGCGCTCTGCGCAGGCCGTACGAGGAGCAGAAGTCGGTCACGCCCAGGCGCAGGGCGAGGACCCGGCTGCGGTACTTGTCGACGGCGCGGGCGATGCCCTCCAGGGCGTCCACCCGCGACTCGCGGTACATCAGCTCGGGCGTCTCCAGGACGGGCATGCCGAACAGCCGCCGCCCACTCGCCGTCTCGGCGCCCGCCAGCGCCTCCAGGAAGGGGATGCCCCGCTCCTCGGTGAACTTCGGGAACACGAAACCGCTGAGCAGTTCCGCGGTGGCCCCGAGACGCCGGACCAGGTCGGGGATCTGCTCGGGCGTCCGCACCCGGATGAAGATCAGCGGCAGTTCCGCCTCTCCGGCGTCCCTGCGGGCCGCGAGGTCGGCGAACTGCCGGACGAGGTTCGCCTCGCCGGCCTCGACGTCCTCGTCGCCGATGGAGTCCTCCAGGCACAGCACCATCGACACCACGCCGCGCCCGGTCTGCTTGACGATGTCGTCCGCCAGCCGGGGCCGCGTGGCCGGGCTGTACAGCGTGGCCCCCAGGGCCGCGGAGAGCAGCCTTGCCGGGGAGTCCGTGTCGAAGACGCACGGTTCCCGGTGGAAGAGGCGGTGCCGCACCTCAGGGGCGAGGTGCCCGAAATGACGCATGAATCTCCCCCGTGGTGCGCGTAAGTCTGTGGATTCGGCATGAGGTGGCCGGTAATAGTACGTAGGGATCGATGTCCCAGGTTCCCACCCGGCATGAATTTCAGGTAACTCGCGGATGAGACTTGCCGTGTACCCCGCGTTGTCGTGAGCAGGCCCGAGAAGGCAGGATGACCGCATGACGCACGCGATGCTGAAGGGGTCGAACGTCCCGCTGAAAGCCACCACGGTACGCGCCGTGCTGCGCTGGACCCCCGGACAGGGGGTCCCGGACGTCGACGCCTCGGCGCTGCTCCTGGGCCTCGACGGCCGTGTGCGCTCCGACGAGGACTTCGTCTTCTACAACCAGCCCCGGCATCCGTCCGGGAAGGTGTGGCGGCTCGGCAAGAAGCGCGTCGCCGAGGGCCTCACGGACACCATCCAGACAGATCTGTCCGGTGTCGAGTCCGGCGTCGGCCAGATTCTCCTGGTCGCTTCGGCGGACGGGGTGACGTTCGACCGCGTACGTTCCCTCACCATCGCGCTGTACGACGCGACGACCGACGGCGAGCCGCTGGCCACCTTCGACATCCGCCCGGAGACGGGTGAGGAGACGGCCCTGATCTGCGGCGAGCTGTACCGGCGCGGCGACGGCTGGAAGTTCCGCGCCCTGGGCGAGGGCTACTCCAACGGCCTCAAGGGCCTGGCCACGGACTTCGGCATCTCGGTGGACGAGTCGGAGGAGGCCCCGGCCCCCGAGCCGTCCCAGGCCCCCCGCACGCCCAGCCTCTCGCAGCCCCTGCCGCCCGAGCAGCCGGCGTCGACCGTCCCGCAGCAGCAACCGCAGCAACCGCAGCAACCGCAGCAACCGGCGTACGGCTACCCGGCCAGCCTTCCGACCTACGGCTACGGCTACCCGGACGGCTCCTTCCGGCTGCCGCCGCAGGGCCCTCAGTTCGTCGGACGGTGAGTGGCCGGGTGAGCCGCGCGGGGCGCGGGCGCTACTTCTCCACCTTCGTCTTGTAGCCCCTGCCCCACTGGAGTCCCCACCCGTACAGGCGGTCCAGCTCCGCCTGGAACCCGTAGACGAACCGCACCTCGCGCCGCACCATGAGTTCACCCTTGACGTTCTCGATCATCACCACCGCGCAGGACCGGGCCTGCGGATGCCGTTCGTCGAGGCCTATCTCGATCCGCGGCCCGTTGCTCGGATACAGCGTGACGATCGCGTGGGTCCGGTCGAACGCCGGCGTCTGGTCGTAGATGTAGACGAAGACGAGCAGCCGCTTGATCTCGTCCCGGTGGTCGAGGTTGACGTACATCGTCTCGCCGGACGCCGACCCGAACCGGTCGTCGCCGCTCAGCTTCACGTAGGGCGGCGCGTTCACGTCCCCCAGCAGGCCGCCCAGCGGCTGCACGACCCCCTTCGTCCCGTCGGCCAGCTCGTACAGGCAGCCGAGGTCGAGGTCGACGTTGACCATGCTCTGGCTGTGTCCGACGACCTCCGGGGGCCGCAGCGCCTTGAAGGGATGCCGCAGCAGACTCTCGCGCTGCGGTCCGCCGATGTCGGAGGTGCGCATCCGCCAGGTCAGGTTGACGCGCAGGTTGCCGGTCGCGGCGCCCTGCCTCGTGAGGGAGACCTGGGAGTGCCGCTTGGTCAGTTCGATCGAGTTGGTGGCCGCGTTGCCCGAGTCGAAGTCCGCCGCCCGGCTGCCCAGGAGCCCGTCGAATATGCCCATTCCCGCCCCCCACGTCCACTGTGAAATACCGGCGGGGCGGCCGGTGGAGGACTCGTCCTCACCGGCCGCCCCGCTCAGAGCGTTCCTCGCTGAGAAGGCGGTCACACCCCGGACGAGACCTCAGTCTTGTCGTCCGAGGCCGCCGCTTTTCCCTCGGCCGCCGCCAGGGCCTGGTTGCGGCGCACGGAGGACCAGAAGGACCAGGCGATCAGGACCACACCGACGAGGCCGGTGATGACCTCGTTGATCTGGTACTGGATGGTGACCATGAGGATCACGGCCAGGGCGCCGATCGCGTAGTGGGCGCCGTGCTCGAGGTAGACGTAGTCGTCGAGGGTGCCCTGGCGGACCAGGTACACGGTGAGCGACCGGACGTACATGGCGCCGACGCCGAGGCCGAGGGCCATCAGGACGATGTCGTTGGTGATGGCGAAGGCGCCGATCACGCCGTCGAAGGAGAAGGACGCGTCCAGGACCTCGAGGTAGAGGAACATGAAGAACGCGGCCTGGCCGGCCAGGACGACCGCCGGGCGCTTCTTCCCGGTGCGTGCGGCCTCTTCCTCCTCCTCGTGCTCGCGCTCCTCCTCTTCCTCGAGCTTGTCCTCGAAGTAGCCGGAGAGACCGCCCACGACCATGTACGTGATCAGACCGGCGATACCGGAGATCAGGACCGTCTGCGCCTTGTCGGCGTGCGCCCCGCCGTGCTGGTGGGCGTGGGTGGCGAAGGTGAAGGAGGTGATCAGCAGGACGATCAGCGCGATGCAGACCGACAGCATGTCGACCTTGCCGAGCTTGGCGAGCGGGCGCTCGATCCAGCGCAGCCACTGGATGTCCCGGTCCTCGAAGATGAAGTCCAGGAAGATCATCAGCAGGAACATGCCACCGAAGGCGGCGATCGACGGGTGGGCGTCGGTGACGAGCTGCTGGTACTTGTCCTTGTCGTTGAGCGCGAGGTCGACCGCGTCGATCGGACCGATTTTCGCACTGATCGCGACGATGACGACGGGAAAGACCAGCCGCATGCCGAAGACGGCGATCAGGACGCCCACCGTGAGGAAGATCTTCTGCCAGAAGGCACTCATCTTCTTCAGGATCCCGGCGTTGACCACCGCGTTGTCGAACGACAGCGAGATCTCCAGGATGCAGAGGATCGCCACGATACCGAGGGCCTCCCACCCCCCGTAGAAGGCCGCTGCGACCAGGCCGAGCGCGGTGATCGCGAACGACCAGCCGAAGGTTTTCAGAAGCACTGGCTACCCAATCGTGTGTTGGGGGCGCCTCCCAGACAAAGTCTGGGGGAGGGTTTCCCCCGTGCCGTACTCGGCTTTACGAAACGTTGACTCCGAAGTCTAGAGCGATGCCCCGCAGCCCCGACGCGTACCCCTGTCCCACAGCCCTGAACTTCCATTCGCCCTGGTACCGGTAGAGCTCGCCGAAGATCATCGCGGTCTCCGTGCTGGCGTCCTCGCTCAGGTCGTAGCGGGCGAGCTCCTGGCCGTCGGCCTGGTTCACGACACGGATGAAGGCATTGGCGACCTGGCCGAAGGTCTGGCCCCGCTCGTCGGCCATGTGGATGGAGACCGGAAAGACGATCTTGTCGCACTGGAGCGGCACCTTGGAGAGGTCGACCAGCAGCGACTCGTCGTCGCCCTCGCCCTCTCCGGTGAGGTTGTCACCGGTGTGCTCGACCGAGCCGTCCGGGCTCTTGAGCTGGTTGTAGAAGACGAACCACTCGTCCCCCATCACCCGTCCGCTGTTGCACAGCAGCGCGCTGGCGTCCAGGTCGAAGGGGGCTCCGGTGGTGGAGCGCGCGTCCCAGCCGAGCCCGACCATCACCTGGGTGAGGTTCGGCGCGGCCTTGGACAGGGAGACATTGCCTCCCTTGGCGAGCGTGACGCCCATGTCTGCTGGTCCTCCCCTAGGTGGTGCTCAGGTGGTGCCTCTTCGGTTGTCCTGCGCGTCCGGCGCCGACCGTAAACGGTGCGGCGCCGGACGATCGGACGTTCGGTGACTCGGGCCCTGCGGTCGGCTCAGACGTTGACGCCGAAGTCCTGCGCGATACCGCGCAGACCCGAGGCGTAGCCCTGGCCGATGGCCCGGAACTTCCACTCCGCACCGTGCCGGTACAGCTCGCCGAAGACCATCGCGGTCTCGGTCGACGCGTCCTCGCTCAGGTCGTAACGGGCGATCTCGGTGCCGCCGGCCTGGTTCACGACGCGGATGAACGCGTTGCGCACCTGGCCGAAGGACTGCTGCCGGTTCTCCGCGTCGTAGATCGACACAGGGAAGACGATCTTCTCGATGTCGGCCGGGACCGCGGCGAGGTTGACCTTGATCGCCTCGTCGTCGCCCTCGCCCTCACCGGTGGTGTTGTCACCGGTGTGCTCGACCGAGCCGTCGGGGCTCTTGAGGTTGTTGAAGAAGACGAAGTTCGCGTCGCTGCCGACCTTGCCGGAGCTGTCCAGCAGCAGTGCGCTGGCGTCCAGGTCGAAGTCGGTGCCGGTGGTGGTGCGGACGTCCCACCCCAGACCGACGATGACCGCGGTCAGGCCCGGGGCCTCCTTGGTCAGCGATACGTTGCCGCCCTTGCTGAGGCTGACTCCCACGGGTCCTCCATTGGTGTTCCGGGGCGGGGAGCCCCTGATACGTCGGATATCGGATCAACGTGTCGATCCTAGTGACGGGTTCCCGCCCCACGCAGGCCCTGACGCCGAAGAATCACAGGGTGTCGAGCGCGGCGACGTACTGACCGAGGTCGCGGGCGTCCGGCAGCGCGTTGACGACCGTCCAGCGCACCAGGCCCTCCTTGTCGATGACGAAGGTGCCGCGCACCGCGCAGCCCTTGTCCTCGGCGAACACGCCGTAGGCGCGGCTGACCTCGCCGTGCGGCCAGAAGTCGCTCAGCAGCGGGTACTCCAGGCCCTCCTGCTCGGCGAAGACGCGCAGGGTGTGGATGGAGTCGTTGGAGACGGCGAGCACCTGGGTGTCGCGGTCGGCGAACTTCGGCAGGTTGTCGCGCACCTCGCACAGTTCGCCGGTGCACACGCCGGTGAAGGCGAAGGGATAGAAGAGCAGGACGACGTTCTTGCTCCCGCGGAAGTCGGAGAGCCTCACGGAGCGGCCGTGGTTGTCCTTGAGCTCGAAGTCGGGGGCCTTGTCGCCGACCTGGATGGCCATCGCCTGAATGTCCCTTCGGTGGGGCTGTCTGGGTGAACACCACCCTACGCAGCGATCGCCGAAGGCCGACGGACGGACCTGCCCACAGGGGCCGGCCCGTCCGGCGTCACAGCACTTCAGTTCACTTCTCGGACGTCACTCCCTGGACGTCACTTCTTGGACTTCGCGGCCTTGGGCGTCACCAGCCGGCTGCCACTCCAGTCCTTGCCCACGCTGACGCTCTTGCTGGCCGACAGACCCGCAGTCGTCGAGGCTTCGGAGATGTCGCTCGGCTCCACGTATCCCGTCCGGCCGGTCTTCGGCGTCAGGAGGAGGATCGACCCGCCTTCTTCGATGTACGTGGTGGCGTCCACCAGCGCATCCGTCAGGTCTCCGTCATCGTCGCGGAACCAGAGCACCACGGCGTCGGCGACGTCGTCGTAGTCCTCGTCCACCAGATCGCTGCCGATGACTTCCTCAATGGACTCGCGGAGCTCCTGGTCGACGTCGTCGTCGTAGCCGATCTCCTGGACCACCTGCTCGGGCTGGAAACCCAGCCTGACGGCAGGGCTGGTCCGCTCCTCCGCGTGGTCCGCGGTCGCGCTCACGGGTTGCCTCCTGATCATGATTCGGGAATGTCTCAGCCACGCGCGTGCGCGAAGCATTGGCCGTAGTCCACACGGGCGGGACGGATCGCGCAAGTACCCGGCGGTTCGGACCGCCGAAACGGTGACGATCCTGGCCGTGTCGACGCAACTCCAGGCACGCGATTCGGACGGATGGTGACGTACACCACACCTATCTGCCCTGTTTGCGCATTTGAGAACCATCCAAGGGTACGAGATTCGAACGGGTGCCGGTTACCTCGGGGTAGAGATGACGTTTGCGGCCCCTAGGTACACGATGGGGGCGGTGCAGGCACTGGAGAGTGAGCGAGACGCCCCGCGAGGCACCCGCGAGGCGACCACACGAGAAGAACAGTCCCACAGCCCCACACAGCCCTCTGACAGGTAAGGAACAGCGTGGCTTCCGGATCCGATCGCAACCCGATCATCATTGGCGGCCTTCCGAGTCAGGTTCCTGACTTCGATCCCGAGGAAACCCAGGAGTGGCTCGACTCCCTCGACGCCGCGATCGACGAGCGCGGCCGGGAGCGGGCCCGCTATCTGATGCTCCGGCTGATCGAACGGGCCCGCGAGAAGCGCGTGGCCGTGCCCGAGATGCGCAGCACGGACTACGTCAACACCATTCCCACCCGGGCCGAGCCCTTCTTCCCCGGCAACGAGGAGATCGAGCGCCGGATCCTGAACGCGACCCGCTGGAACGCGGCCGTGATGGTGTCCAGGGCCCAGCGGCCGGGCATCGGGGTGGGCGGTCACATCGCCACCTTCGCCTCCTCGGCGTCCCTCTACGACGTCGGCTTCAACCACTTCTTCCGGGGCAAGGACGAGGGCGACGGCGGCGACCAGGTCTTCTTCCAGGGACACGCCTCTCCGGGCATCTACGCCCGCGCGTTCCTGCTCGACCGGCTGAGCGAACAGAACCTGGACGGGTTCCGCCAGGAGAAGTCGAAGGCGCCGCACGGGCTGTCCTCGTACCCGCACCCGCGTCTGATGCCGGACTTCTGGGAGTTCCCGACCGTGTCGATGGGCCTCGGCCCGATCGGTGCGATCTACCAGGCGCGGATGAACCGCTACATGCACGCGCGCGGGATCGCCGACACCTCGAAGTCGCAGGTGTGGGCATTCCTCGGCGACGGCGAGATGGACGAGCCGGAGTCGCTCGGCCAGCTGACCATCGCCGCACGTGAGGGCCTGGACAACCTGACCTTCGTCGTCAACTGCAACCTCCAGCGCCTCGACGGCCCGGTGCGCGGCAACGGCAAGGTCATCCAGGAACTGGAGTCGGTCTTCCGGGGCGCCGGCTGGAACGTGATCAAGCTGATCTGGGACCGCTCCTGGGACCCGCTGCTCGCCCAGGACCGCGACGGCACCCTCGTCAACCGGATGAACACGACGCCGGACGGCCAGTTCCAGACCTACGCCACCGAGTCCGGTTCCTACATCCGCGACCACTTCTTCGGTGACGACCACCGGCTGCGCGCGATGGTCGAGGGCATGACCGACGACCAGATCCTGCACCTCGGCCGTGGCGGTCACGACCACCGCAAGATCTACGCGGCGTTCAAGGCGGCCGTGGAGCACACCGGCCAGCCGACGGTGATCCTCGCCAAGACGGTCAAGGGCTGGACGCTGGGGCCGAACTTCGAGGGCCGCAACGCCACGCACCAGATGAAGAAGCTGACGGTCGCCGACCTCAAGGGCTTCCGCGACCGGCTGCACCTGCCGATTCCCGACAAGGAGCTGGAGGGCGGCCTCCCGCCGTACTTCCACCCCGGTCGGGACTCGGAGGAGATCCAGTACATGCACGACCGCCGCAAGAGTCTCGGCGGCTACGTCCCGACCCGTGTGGTGCGGTCGAAACCACTCACGCTGCCCGACGAAAAGACGTACGCGAGTGTGAAGAAGGGTTCGGGTCAGCAGTCCATCGCCACAACCATGGCCTTTGTGCGGCTCCTCAAGGACCTCATGAGGGACAAGGAGCTCGGCAAGCGCTTCGTGCTGATCGCGCCGGACGAGTACCGCACCTTCGGCATGGACTCCTTCTTCCCCAGTGCGAAGATCTACAACCCGCTCGGTCAGCAGTACGAGTCGGTCGACCGTGAGCTGCTGCTCGCCTACAAGGAGTCGCCGACCGGACAGATGCTGCACGACGGCATCTCGGAGGCCGGCTGCACGGCCTCCCTGATCGCGGCGGGCTCGGCGTACGCCACCCACGGCGAGCCGCTGATCCCGGTCTACGTCTTCTATTCGATGTTCGGTTTCCAGCGCACCGGCGACCAGTTCTGGCAGATGTCGGACCAGCTGGCGCGCGGTTTCGTACTGGGTGCGACCGCCGGGCGTACGACCCTGACCGGTGAGGGCCTCCAGCACGCGGACGGCCACTCCCAGCTGCTCGCCTCGACGAACCCGGGCTGTGTCGCCTACGACCCGGCGTTCGGCTTCGAGATCGCCCACATCGTGCAGGACGGTCTGCGCAGGATGTACGGCAGCTCCGCCGAACACCCGCACGGCGAGGACGTCTTCTACTACCTGACCGTCTACAACGAGCCGATCCGGCATCCGGCCGAGCCGGCGGACGTGGACGTCGAGGGCATCCTGAAGGGCGTCTACCGCTTCAGCGAGGGCACCTCGGGGTCGATCCCGGCGCAGATCCTCGCGTCCGGTGTGGCCGTCCCCTGGGCGGTCGAGGCGCAGAAGATCCTCGCCGAGGACTGGAACGTCAAGGCGGACGTCTGGTCGGCGACCTCCTGGAACGAGCTGCGGCGCGAGGCCGTCGAGGTCGAGCGGCACAACCTGCTGCACCCGGAGGAGGAACAGCGGGTGCCCTACGTGACGCGCAAGCTGAGCGGGGCCGAGGGCCCGTTCGTGGCCGTCTCCGACTGGATGCGGTCGGTGCCGGACCAGATCGCACGCTGGGTGCCGGGCCCTTACCAGTCGCTGGGCGCGGACGGCTTCGGCTTCGCGGACACCCGCGGGGCGGCCCGCCGCTTCTTCCACATCGACGCCCAGTCGATCGTCGTGGGGGTGCTGACCGAGCTCGCGAAGGAGGGCAGGGTCGACCGCTCGCTGCTGAAGCAGGCCATCGACCGGTACCAGCTGCTCGACGTCTCGGCGGCCGACCCGGGGGCGGCGGGCGGCGACGCGTAGCGCCGGGCGCTCCCTGGGATGACCGAGGGGCGAGCGAGGGGTGGTGGAGCTGTGGCTCCGCCACCCCTTACTCGTTCTTTACTATGCGAGCATGCGAGAACAGTCGGCGCAGGGCCGGTGGGAGTTGTGGACTCAGCGGCCTTTGCTGGCCCTCGCTGTGGTGTTCGCCGTCGCCTACGCCGTCCCGATCGTGGACACCTCGGCCGACCATGCGCTGACCGCCGCCTGCACGGGGGTGGAGTGGGTGGTGTGGGGGGCGTTCGCGGTGGACTACGGGGTGCGGCTGGCGCTGACGCCCGACCGGCGGCTGTTCGTGCGTACGCACTGGCTGGACCTGTGCGCGGTGGTGCTGCCGATGGTGCAGCAGCTGAAGCTGCTGCGGCTGGTCTCGACGCTCCTGCTGGTGGGGCGGCGGGCGCGGATGGCCTCGCAGATCCGGATGACGACGTACGTGGTGGGGGCGGTCGTCGGGCTGCTGATGTTCGGATCGCTCGCCGTGCTGTCGGTGGAGCGGGAGTCGCCGGACGGGAACATCCGCACGCTGGGTGACGCACTGTGGTGGTCGTTCACGACGATGACCACGGTGGGGTACGGGGACCACGCGCCGACCACCGGGCTGGGGCGCATCATCGCCGTCGGGCTGATGCTGTCCGGGATCGCGCTGCTGGGTGTGGTGACCGCGAACATCGCGGCCTGGTTCATCGCCCGGTTCGACAAGGACGACGTCGAGGAGCGGGCCCAGACGGAGGCGATCCGCGCGCTGACGGAGGAGGTGCGGGCGCTGCGGGCGGAGGTGGTGGCGCTGCGGGACAGGCCCCCGGGGGCTCTGCCCCCTGGACCCGCGCCCGTGCCCACCCACCACCGCTCCGGGTAGACGGGAAGGCGACGGCCGGCCCTAAAGCAGCCCGTTGCCCGTTCCCGTCGCTCCCGCCAGCCAGATGATCGCCAGCAGGGTGTCGATCGCGCCGAGGGCGACGGCGACCAGGGCCGGTACCGGACGGGAGCCCGCCCAACTGCGGCCCATGGCCAGCCATCCGCAGACGATCGCCGCGGGACCGAGGACGATCCCCAATGCGAAGAATCCGGCGACCGCGCACACGAGGCCGACGATGCCGAGCGTCGCGCGATCCGGCCCGGTCCGTGACCCCATGCGGCCACGTGAGCGGGGGTACCTGCGCGTGCCGTTTCCGAAGCCGGCCATCGAACAACTCCCTGGTTACCGGGGATGTGTTGATAGTCGGGTACCCGCGACACGCGCAATATTCCCCGCAGTTGCCGGACAGTCGGCGCGCTGCCCCCCTCCGGCAGCGCGCCGCGGCCCGGGCCGCCCTCCCCTCCGGAGGGCATGACCCACTGTGACCTGTGGCGGGACCCGGAGGCGAGGAACCTTTAGCGTCGTCACCCTGATAGGGGAAATTCGTTGAAGTTCCGTCAGGGTTGAGGAACCGTCAGATGTGCCCCACGCCCGCACCCGCCTCCGCGTTCTCGCCCCGCTTGGTGAGCAGCGCGACGAACACGGCGACGACGGCCACCCCGGCCGCGACCAGGGAGGCGAGGCTCATCCCGGAGATGAACGTGTCGTGGGCGACGTCGGTGATCTTCGCGGCGATCTCGGCGGGAGTGCCCTTCGCCACCGGTGCCACCCCGACCTGGACCGCTTCCGAGGCCTGGTCCAGCTGGGCGGGGGTGAGCTCCGGCAGGCCCGCGCCCTTCCAGTTGGCGGGCAGGTCGCCGTCGACCTTGGAGGCCATCACGGCGCCGAGCACGGCCGTACCGAGGCTGCCGCCGATCTGCATGGCCGCCTGCTGGAGACCGCCCGCCACGCCCGACAGCTCCATGGGTGCGTTGCCGACGATGACCTCCGTCGCGCCGACCATGACCGGCGCGAGGCCGAAGCCCAGGAGGGCGAACCAGATCGACATGAGACCGCTGCCGGTGTCCGTCTCCAGCGTGGACATGCCGTACATGGCGATCGCCGTGGCGGCCATACCGCCCGCCAGCGGGATGCGCGGGCCCAGTTTGGTGATCGCGGCGCCCGCGAGCGGGGAGCCGACGATCATCATGCCGGTCAGCGGGAGGAGGTGCAGGCCGGCGTCGATCGGGCTCATGCCGTGCACGTTCTGGAGGTAGAACGTCACGAAGAACAGACCGCCCATGAAGGCGATCGCCATCAGGACCATGAGGACCACACCCGCCGACAGCGGGACCGAGCGGAACAGGCCCAGCGGGATGAGCGGCTCCTTGACCTTGGTCTCCCAGAAGGCGAAGGCCGCGAAGAGCACGACGGAGCCGACCAGGAACGCCCAGGTCGCGCCGTCCGCCCAGCCCCAGGTGGGAGCCTTGATCAGGGCCCAGACCAGGCAGAACATCGCGCCGGAGAGGAAGGCGATGCCCAGGAGGTCGAAGGAGCGCGGGGCGTTCTCGGCACGGTGGTCGAGCAGGATCAGCCCGCCGAGGAGCAGGGCGAGGGCGCCGACCGGCACGTTGATGAAGAACACCGACTGCCAGTTGACGTGCTCGACGAGGACGCCGCCGAGGATCGGGCCGCCGGCGGTGGACGCGCCGATGACCATGCCCCACAGACCGATGGCCATGTTGAGCTTCTCGGCCGGGAAGGTCGCGCGCAGCAGACCGAGCGCGGCCGGCATCAGCAGCGCGCCGAAGAGGCCCTGGAGCGCGCGGAAGGCGACGACCGCGCCGATGCTGCCGGACAGGCCGATGGCCCCGGAGGCGGCGGCGAAGCCGACGACGCCTATGAGGAAGGTCTGGCGGTGGCCGAAGCGGTCACCGAGCTTGCCCGCGGTGATCAGGGAGACGGCGAGGGCCAGGAAGTAGGCGTTGGTGATCCACTGGACCTCGGCGAAGGTGGCGCCCAGGTCGCTGGCGATGGCCGGGTTGGCGATGGCCACGATGGTGCCGTCGAGGGCCACCATCATGACGCCGACGGCGACGGTGATGAGGGTGAGCCACTGGTGGCCGCGCAGCCCCTTGGCGGGCCGCCCGTCCGACGGGTCTGCCGGTGCCTTGCCGCCCGGCCCCGTCGTGTCGATGGTGGTCTGACTGGTCATGCGTTCGAGGTTAGTGACAGCCGCTGACAATTGACAAACGAGTTCATAAGTCGGTAACTGACACATCATGGAAACTCTGCGTGAGCGCAAGAAGCAGCGCACCCGGGACGCGCTGCTGCGCGCCGCCGTGGAGCTGTTCACCTCGCGGGGCTACGACGGGACGACCGTCGACGACATCGCGGAAGCCGTCGACGTCTCGCAGCGCACCTTCTTCCGCTACTTCGCCGGCAAGGACGAGGCCGCGCTCGCCCTGGTGGAGATGACGGTCGCGCGGTTCGTCCAGGCGGTGCGCGAACGCCCCCCTCACGAGGCGCCGATGGAGGCCCTGCGCCAGGCGGTGCTGGACGGCTGGGACTCGATCAACGAGGTCGTGGAGTCCGTCGTGCCCGTGGAGCTGTATCTGCGCATGTACCGGGTGGTCGAGTCGACGCCGGTGCTGCTCGCCGCACACCTGCGGCGCTCGGCGGAGATCGAGGAGGACCTCGCGCGGGTGATCGCGGAGCGGGAGGGGCTCGACCCGGACGCCGACCCGCGGCCCCGGCTCGCGGTGGCCGTGTTCAGCGGGGTGATGCGGGTGACGGAACGCCAGTGGTCCACGGGCGCGGACTTCAGCCTGGAGAGGATCCGGGCACTGACGGCCCTGTACCTGGACGGGGTGGGTCCCGCGCTGCTGGGAAACTGGCGCGAGGCCTGACGGTCGCGAAGACCCTGAGAAGCTTTATGACCCTCCCCACGCCCGGTCAAACGTGATCCGTGTCACTTGGGTCACCCGAGACCCTCTCGTTCTCCTAGTGTGTCCTTTCAGTGACTTCCTTCGAGACCTCCCCGCAACTCGGCGTCTGGCGCGCACTGGCCGCCCTGGCCGTGGTGTTCGTGATGCTGACGACCACCGGCTGGACCGCCCTGCGCCACCAGCGGGAGACCACCGCCCTGCAGAGCTCGCGCACGGCGTGGGAACACGGCCGGATGAACGGCCACCTGTTGCCGGACCCCGGCTCCGCGCCCGCCCGGCTCGCCCGCTTCTTCGCCTCGCTCACCGCGCCGCAGCGCACCGGGCTCGCACACGACTACGCGCTCGCCGTGGGCAACATGAACGGCGCCCCTGCCGAACTGCGCTACCGCGCGAACCGGGTGGCCCTGCACCAGCAGGTGCGGCTCGAGCGCGCCCGTATGCACGACAAGCGGCTCACGGCGTCGGGGCAGCAGCTGGCCGGTCGGCGCATGCACCGCTACGAGTCGATGAGCACCGGCGACCGGCAGATCCTGGCCTTCGACCCGGAGGGTTCCGGCCGGGTCGCCGAGGTGTTCGGCAACCTGGACAAGGCCGAGCGGATCTCCGTCGTCGTCCCCGGCGTCGACACCGATCTCCTCACCTTCCAGCGCACGAACCGCAAGTACTCGGCGCCGGTCGGCATGGCCCAGGCCCTGTACGCGGCCGAGGGCGAGGCGAGCCCTTCGACACGTACCGCCGTGATCGCCTGGGCCGACTACACCTCCCCCGACGGCCTCGGCATCGACTCGGCCACCGCGATGCGCGCCGAGAGCGGCGCCGTCCGGCTGAACGCCCTGCTGACGGCCCTGCCGGGCAGCGCCCCCGTCGCCATGTTCTGCCACAGCTACGGTTCCGTGGTGTGCGGGGTGGCCGCGCACTCCATGCCGGACCGGGTGGCCGACATCGCGGTGGCGGGCAGCCCGGGGATGCGGGTGGAGAACGCGGCCCAACTGGAAACCGGCGCCAGGGTATGGGCGATGCGGGACGCCGACGACTGGGTGCAGGACGTGCCGCACCTGGAGGTCGGCGGCCTCGGGCACGGCGAGGACCCGATGGCGCGGGAGTTCGGCGCCCGGGTGCTGTCCGCGCGGGACGCCCAGGGCCACGGAGGCTATTTCCGGCCGGGTACCGACAGTCTGCGCAACTTCGCCGAGATCGGCACCGGCGCGTACCACTCGGTGCGGTGCGCCCACGGCGTTGCCGCCTGCACGGCGGGTTTGTCCGATACGACAGAGGCCGGACGCGCGTAGAGACGCAGGAATTGCGGTGCGCGCGGGGAGGGGACGAAGAATGGGTGTCCCGCATACGATGAGCCGCATGGGTGACGTACTGGCCGGATTTCATGCCGCCTGGGAGTTCGAGTCCGATTCCGTCCTCATCCGCTACGAACGGGGGTTGCGCACGCCCAAGCTGCTCTCCGCACTGGGCGAGCGCCGGATTCCGCTGGCCGCCATCGGCCGGGTCACGCTGACCGCCGGCAAACGCGGGACGGTCGTGCTCCAGGCGGAGCCGCGGCCGGGAGCCGACCCGTTGATGGAGGCGGCCGCGGGGCAGCTCAAGGAAGCGTGCGACCCGTACCGGCTCGTGCTGCCCGCCGAACGGGAGACGCTCGCCGAGTACTACGCCGACGAGCTGCGGGCGCGGCTGACCGGGTCCGGGCCGGCCGAACGTTTCCTGGTGGACGCCCCCCAGGTGCCGCTGTCCTTCAAGGCCTACGACGGGAAGGCCTCGTTCGACGGGCGCACGGTGCGCTTCCGGTGGTTCTGGACGGGGGCCTCGTCGGCGAAGTGGAAGGCCGGCGACCAGAGTTTCGCCGTGTCCGAACTCAGTGGCGTCGAGTGGCGCTCGCCCGAGGTGTTCGAGGGACATCTGCGGCTGCTGAGCGGCGAGACCGCTCCGGCCCAGGCCGACCAGGACCCGGCGGCCGTCGTCTTCGGCCTGGGCTACGGGCCGGTGCACGAATCACTGCCGTTCGCGGCGGCGGTCCTCTCGGCGGTCCGCGGGCGCGTCGCCGTGGCGGCCGTCCCGGCCACGACCGCGCCGCGCCGGGACCCCGCCGACATCGCCGAGCGGATCCGGCATCTCGGCGAGCTGCACCGGGCCGGGCTGGTCACCGACGACGAGTTCTCCGTCAAGAAGGCCGAGTTGCTGGCCGAGCTCTAGGCCGCGGGCCGCGGACCCCCTACTCCCGGCCGGCGGAGGTGAAGCTCATGTCCGCGTAGCGGTCGCCCGCCACCTTGCCCGCTATCGGCTCCAGCAGCGCCAGTTCGTCCTCCGTCAGGTGGACGGCCGTCGCCGCCGCGTTCTCCTCCACCCGGGCCGGCTTGCGGGTGCCCGGGATCGGGATCACGGACAGGCCGTGGACCCGGGACTGCTGTTGGACCCAGGCCAGGGCGATCTGGCCGGGCGTGGCCCCGCGCGCCTCGGCGATCGCCCGGAGCGGGTCCAGGAGGGCCCCGTTCGCGGCGGCGTTGTCACCGGTGAAGCGGGGCTGCCGGCGTCGGAAGTCGTCGGCGGTGAGGTCCTGGTCGGCGTCGGCGAAGGAGCCCGTGAGGAAGCCCCGGCCGAGCGGCGAGTACGCGACCAGGGTCACGCCCAGTTCACGGACCGCGGGGACCACCTGGGACTCGATGTCGCGGCTGAACAGCGACCACTCCGACTGCACCGCGGCGATGGGGTGGACGTCGTGGGCCGTGCGCAGCTCGGCCGCCGTCACCTCGCTCAGGCCCAGTTGCCTGACCTTGCCCTCGCGCACCAGCTCCGCCATCACCCCGACGGTGTCCTCGATCGGCACGTTCACATCGCGCCGGTGCATGTAGTAGAGGTCGATGACGTCGACGTCCAGCCGCTTCAGGCTCGCCTCGACGGATCGGCGGATGTAGGGCGCGTCGTTGCGTACGATCCGGCGGGTCGGGTCGTCGGGCGGGACCGCGAGGGCGAACTTGGTCGCGATGACGACCTCGTCGCGGTGGGCGGCGAGGAACGGGGAGAGGAACTTCTCGTTCTCCCCCGCGCCGTACGCGTCCGCCGTGTCGTACATCGTGACGCCGAGCTCCAGGGCGCGTTCCAGGGTGGCCCGGGACCCGTTCGCGTCCGCGGGCCCGTACGCGAAGCTCATGCCCATGCAGCCGAGGCCCTGGACACCGATCTCGGGCCCCGTCCCGCCGAGTCGTGCCGTCGGGATCCTGGGGTCGGTCATCGGGCGGTCCTTTCCGCTTCGTCGTGGCGGACGCCGGTGGCGTCCGCGTAGAACGTGATCTTCCGGTCGAGTACGGCGAGGGTGTCCTGGAGTTCGGCGATCCGGGCCCGCACGTCGCGCCGGGTCGCCTCCAGGAGCTCGCAGCGCTCACCGAAGGTGCTCTCGCCCTCCCGCACCAGCTCGGCGTACCGCACCATGTCGGCGACCGGCATGCCCGTCAGCCGCAGCTTCCCGACGAGGTCGAGCCAGTCCAGGTCACGGTTGCTGTAGCGACGCTGGCCGGTGTGCGAGCGGTCGATGTGGGACATCAGCCCGATCCGCTCGTACCAGCGCAGGGTGTGCGCCGTCAGGCCGGTGAAGGCGACGACCTCGCTGATCGTGTAACTGTCCTGCCCGTCCGGACGGGGGTGCCGCGGAGGTGGCGCGGCGCAGACGTCCTGGGGGGCGGGGGTTTGCTCGATGGTCACGGGCGTGGTCTGCAACACCGTCATGGCCTCCACGCTATGGCCTTGGAGTGCGCTCCAAGCAAGCGGAATCGGTAAGAAAACCGGGGGACGCGGCCTGATCCCGCTGGTTAGCGTCGGAGCATGAGTCCCGTACGCCGTGCCCTGCCCGAGGATGCCGCCGAAGTGCTCCGGCTGCGCCAAGTGATGATCGACTCGCTGTTCCCGGTGGACTCCTCCACCGGCTGGCACGCCGAATCGCTGCCCACCCTGCGCGAGCGGCTGTCCGACCCGGACGGCGACTTCGCGGCCTTCGTCGTGGAACACCCGGAGCGGCCGGGCGCGCTGGCCGCGCTGGTCGTCGGGACGGTCGAGTACCGGATCGGACGGGCCGGCAACCCCCGGGGGAACATCGGTTTCGTCTTCAGCGTCGCCACCGACCCCGAGGCGCGCCGCCGGGGGTACGCGCGCGCGTGCATGGACGCGCTGCTGGAGTGGTTCCGGGCCCGGGGCGCCGTACAGATCCAGCTCACCGCGTCGGCCGACGCGGCCCCCCTCTACGCCTCCCTCGGCTTCAAGCCCAAGCCGGACCCCTTGATGGAGCTGCTCCTCTGAGCCGCATAGGCTCGACGGCATGTCGCTCAAGAGCCTCGCGCTGATCGAGAACTGGCCGGTTCCCTCCGCCTCCGCGGGTGTCGTCCGGGCCGACGGTACGGTCCTGGGGACCCATGGCCCCGTCGGCCGGCGTTTCCCGCTGGCCTCGGTCACCAAGCCGCTCGCCGCGTACGCCGCCCTGGTCGCGTACGAGGAGGGGGCGATCGAGCTGGACGAGCCGGCCGGGCCTCCCGGAGCCACCGTCCGCCACCTCCTCGCGCACACCTCCGGGCTGGCCTTCGACGAGCACCGGGTGACGGCGTCCCCGGGAGAGCGGCGGCTGTACTCCAACGCCGGTTTCGAGCAGCTCGGCGACCATCTGGCGAAGGCCACGGAGATCCCGTTCGCGGAGTATCTGCGACAGGCCGTCCTGGAGCCGCTGGGGATGGCCGGCACCTCCCTCGAGGGCTCCCCGGCCAAGGACGGGGTGTCCACCGTGACGGACCTGCTGCGGTTCGCGGCGGAGCTTCAGGCGCCCCGGCTGCTGGATCCCCGGACGGTGGCGGAGGCGATGAGCGTCCAGTACCCGGGGACCAAGGGCGTGCTTCCGGGGTACGGGCACCAGAACCCCAACGACTGGGGTCTCGGCTTCGAGATCCGCGACTCCAAGTCGCCTCACTGGACGGGGAGTTCCTCCTCGCCCCGCACGTTCGGTCACTTCGGGCAGTCCGGTACGTTCCTGTGGGTCGATCCCGTGGCGGGCCTGGCCGGGGTCGCCCTGACGGACCGGGCGTTCGGACCGTGGGCCGTCGAGGCGTGGCCCGCCTTCACCGACGCGGTGCTGGCCGAGGCGCGGGGCTGAGTTCCTCGCCTCCCTGGCCGAAGGCCCACATCAGCAGTTCCGTGTCCGTCACGCCCACCGCCTCCACGTCCTCGGCGTCCGTGATGCGCGCCGCGTCTCCCGCCGCCAGCTTCTCGGCGTCCAGGCGGGCCTCGCCGCGCACCACGTGGACATAGACGTGCGGCGCGTCCGGCACCGCCGTGCGCTCGCCCGCCCCCAGTCGCCGTACGTACAGCAGCGCGCCCGCCTCCGGGACGGCGTACGGGGTGGAGTCGGCGATGCCGCGGACGGTCTCGTAGGACGGGTCGCCGCCGGGGTCGAGGGGCGCCAGCCACATCTGCACGAAGGCCAGGGGCACATGGGCGTCGTTGCGTTCCACGTGCCGCACACCGCCCGCCGCGCTCAGCCGCTGCACGTCCCCGGGGCGGACCACGGTCTCGTGGCCGGCCGAGTCGCGGTGGGTGAGCTCGCCCTCGATCACCCAGGTGACGATCTCGGTGTGGCTGTGGGGGTGCTCGTCGAAGCCGGCGCCGGGCGCGAGGCGCTCCTCGTTGCAGGCGACGAGCGGGCCGAAGCGGAGGTTGCCGGGGTCGTAGTGCGGGCCGAAGGAGAAAGCGTGCCGGGTGTCGATCCCGGCCGCCGGGTCCCCGCCTCGGTAGCGCTCGGCGGCGCGCCGTACGTCCATCACGGGACCACCGTAGACCCGCCGCCGTCCGTGCGGTGACCGGGTGACGGCCGCGTGCCGACACCGTCCCGCGACCCGGCGGCCCACAGCCCCGTCCCGATAAGGCAGTCTTGTCCCGTGCCCGAACCCGAAACCAGTCATCCCGATCCCGCGGCGCACGCCGTCCACCCCCACCCCGCGACGCTGAAGCGGCTGGAGAAGTCCTCCGGAAGTCTCGCCGCCCAGGCCATCGCGCGGATGGACGAGACACTGTCGTGGTACCGGGCGATGCCCCCGGAGAACCGTTCCTGGATCGGGCTGGTCGCCCAGGCGGGCATCGCCGCCTTCACCGAGTGGTTCCGGCATCCGGACGCCCCGCAGGCCATCTCCACCGATGTGTTCGGGACCGCGCCGCGTGAGCTGACCCGGGCCATCACGCTGCGCCAGACCGTCGAGATGGTGCGGACCACCATCGAGGTCATGGAGTCCGCGATCGACGAGGTCGCGGCCCCCGGCGACGAGAACGTACTGCGCGAGGCGCTCCTCGTGTACGCCCGGGAGATCGCCTTCGCCACCGCCCAGGTCTACGCCCAGGCAGCCGAGGCACGCGGCGCCTGGGACGCCCGGCTCGAGTCGCTCGTCGTGAACGCCGTCCTGAGCGGCGAGGCCGACGAGGGGGCGGTGAGCCGGGCCGCCGCCCTCGGGTGGAACGCGCCCGAGCATGTGTGCGTCGTCCTCGGCACCGCGCCCGACGGGGACTCCGAGCTGACCGTCGAGGCGATCCGGCGCGCCGCCCGGCACGCCAAGCTCCAGGTCCTCACCGGGGTGCTCGGTTCCCGGCTGGTCGTGATCGCCGGCGGCAGCGACAACCCGCTCGCCGTCGCCAGGTCGTTGATCGGCCCGTTCGCCGCGGGACCCGTGGTGGCCGGGCCCGTCGTGCCCGACCTGCTCGCCGCGACCCGGTCGGCACAGGCCGCCGCGGCGGGGCTCAAGGCAGGTTCCGCCTGGCAGGACGCACCCCGGCCGGTGCTGGCGGACGATCTGCTGCCGGAGCGCGCGATCGCCGGTGATCCCGGTGCGCGTGAGCAGTTGGTGGAGGAGATCTACAGACCGCTCGAGGAGGCTGGTTCCGCGCTCCTGGAGACGCTCGCCGTCTATCTCGAACAGGCGTCCAGTCTCGAAGGGGCCGCCCGGATGCTCTTCGTCCATCCGAACACCGTGCGCTACCGGCTTCGACGTGTGACTGACGTCACCGGCTGGTCGCCGTCGGATGTACGCTCCGCGTTCACGCTCCGGATCGCGCTGATCCTGGGGCGTCTGGTCGACGGCGATCCTCAGACCTAAGCTTTTGTCGGGGCTCCACAAAACCCCCTGCCGTTCTTCGTCCCTGTCCCCACGGGCGGCCTCGGCCGTCCACAAGAGAGAGTGTGAGAGTGCTCGTACTCGTCGCTCCCGGCCAGGGCGCCCAGACGCCCGGCTTCCTGACCCCCTGGCTCGAACTCCCCGGTGCCGCGGCCCGCGTCGCCGCGTGGTCGGACGCCATCGGCCTGGACCTCGCCCACTACGGCACCCAGGCCGACGCGGACGAGATCCGTGACACCGCGGTGGCCCAGCCCTTGCTGGTGGCCGCCGGAATCCTGTCCGCGACGGCACTCGGCGAGGTGACGCCCGGCGCCGTGGCCGGCCACAGCGTCGGCGAGATCACCGCCGCCACCTTCGCCGGCGTCCTCGACGACACCGCCGCGCTGGCGCTCGTCCGCAGGCGCGGCCTGGCCATGGCCGACGCCGCCGCGATCACCGAGACCGGAATGTCCGCGCTGCTCGGCGGCGACCCCGAGGTCTCCGTCGCGCACCTGGAGAAGCTGGGGCTGACCCCGGCGAACATCAACGGCGCGGGCCAGATCGTCGCCGCGGGCACGCTGGAGCAGCTCGCCGCGCTGAACGAGGACAAGCCCGAGGGCGTCCGCAAGGTCGTCCCGCTGAAGGTCGCGGGCGCCTTCCACACGCGCCACATGGCACCGGCCGTCGAGGCTCTCGCCAAGGCCGCCGCCGACCTCGCGCCGGCCGATCCGAAGGTCCGCTACGTCTCCAACCGGGACGGACAGGCCGTCGCCACCGGCGCCGAGATCCTGGAGCGTCTGGTCGGCCAGGTCGCCAACCCGGTCCGCTGGGACCTGTGCATGGAGACCTTCAAGGAACTCGGCGCGACCGCGCTCATCGAGGTGTCCCCCGGCGGCACCCTGGTCGGTCTCGCCAAGCGCGCCCTGCCCGGTGTGAAGACGCTGGCGCTGAAGACCCCCGACGACCTCGACGCCGCTCGCGAGCTCATCGCCGAGCACGGCGTCGCCTGAGGAGCCCTGATGGCGAAGATCAAGCCCAGCAAGGGCTCCCCGTACGCCCGCATCCTCGGCGTCGGCGGCTACCGGCCCGTCCGGGTCGTCCCCAACGAGGTGATCCTCGAGACGATCGACTCGTCCGACGAATGGATCCGCTCGCGCTCCGGCATCCAGACCCGGCACTGGGCGAACGACGAGGAGACCGTCGCCGCCATGTCCGTCGAGGCGTCCGGCAAGGCCATCGCCGACGCCGGGATCACCGCCGGACAGATCGGCGCGGTGGTCGTCTCGACCGTCTCGCACTTCAAGCAGACGCCGGCCGTCGCCACCGAGATCGCCGACAAGCTCGGCACGAACAAGGCCGCCGCCTTCGACATCTCGGCCGGCTGCGCGGGCTTCGGCTACGGCCTCACCCTCGCCAAGGGCATGGTGGTGGAAGGTTCCGCCGAGTACGTGCTCGTCATCGGCGTCGAGCGGCTGTCCGACCTGACCGACCTGGAGGACCGTGCGACGGCCTTCCTGTTCGGCGACGGCGCGGGCGCGGTCGTGGTCGGCCCCTCCGACGAGCCGGCGATCGGCCCGACGGTCTGGGGTTCCGAGGGCGACAAGTCGGAGACCATCAAGCAGACCGTGCCGTGGACGGACTACCGCGACGGCGAGGTCGCCAAGTTCCCCGCGATCACGCAGGAGGGCCAGGCGGTGTTCCGCTGGGCCGTCTTCGAGATGGCGAAGGTCGCCAAGGAGGCGCTGGACGCCGCCGGCATCACCGCCGACGAACTCGACGTCTTCATCCCGCACCAGGCCAACGAGCGGATCATCGACTCGATGGTGAAGACTCTCAAGCTGCCGGAGTCCGTCATGGTCGCCCGTGACGTACGGACCACCGGAAACACCTCGGCCGCCTCGATCCCGCTCGCCATGGAGCGGCTTCTGGCGACCGGCGAGGCGAAGAGCGGCGACACCGCGCTCGTCATCGGATTCGGGGCGGGTCTCGTCTACGCCGCCACTGTCGTTACCCTCCCCTAGGCACTCCGTGCCGGATCATCCGGTCCGGCGTGGGAGAAACCCAATGCCACACCCTCTGGAATATCGAAGAAGGAGCGCCAACATGGCCGCCACTCAGGAAGAGATCGTCGCCGGTCTCGCCGACATCGTGAACGAGATCGCCGGCATCCCGGTTGAGGACGTCCAGCTGGACAAGTCCTTCACCGACGACCTGGACGTCGACTCGCTGTCCATGGTCGAGGTCGTCGTCGCCGCCGAGGAGCGCTTCGAGGTCAAGATCCCGGACGAGGACGTCAAGAACCTCAAGACCGTCGGCGACGCGACGAACTACATCCTCAAGAACCAGCAGGCCTGATCCATCGGTCCCCTGGGCTGAACTGCCCCGCCACCCGGCGGTGGCGCCGCTGAATCCTCGTAACGTTGGAGAAAGAATCCGTGAGCCCGACCAATCGCACCGTGGTCGTCACCGGTATCGGCGCAACCACACCGCTGGGTGGCGACGCAGCCTCTACCTGGGAGGGTCTGGTCGCCGGTAAGTCCGGTGTCAAGGTCCTGGAGCAGGAGTGGGCGGCCGACCAGGCCGTCCGCATCGCGGCCCCGGTCGCGGTGGAACCCCTCGAGGTCATCCCGCGGCCGCAGGCCCGCAAGCTGGACCGCTCGGCGCAGTTCGCGCTGATCGCGGCCCAGGAAGCCTGGAAGGACGCCGGCTTCTCCGGCAAGGCCGGCACTGTCGCGCCGGACGCCGACGCGTCGGACGACGGCCGGGGCGATGTCGACCCCGACCGGCTCGGCGCGGTCATCGCCTCCGGCATCGGCGGCGTGACCACCCTGCTCGACCAGTACGACGTGCTGAAGGAGAAGGGCGTCCGCCGCGTCTCCCCGCACACCGTGCCCATGCTGATGCCGAACAGCCCGTCCGCCAACGTGGGCCTGCTCGTGGGCGCCCGCGCGGGCGTGCACACGCCGGTCTCGGCGTGCGCGTCGGGCGCGGAGGCCATCGGCTACGCCATCGAGATGATCCGTACGGGCCGCGCCGACGTCGTCGTCGCCGGTGGTACGGAGGCGGCGATCCACCCGCTGCCCATCGCCGCGTTCGGCAACATGATGGCGATGTCCAAGAACAACGAGAACCCGCAGGGCGCCTCGCGTCCCTACGACATCGCCCGCGACGGCTTCGTCATGGGCGAGGGCGCCGGCGTGATCGTCCTGGAGTCCGCCGAGCACGCCGCCCGGCGTGGAGCCCGCGTGTACGCGGAGGCGGTCGGCCAGGGCATCTCCTCCGACGCCCACGACATCGTGCAGCCGGAGCCCGAGGGCCGCGGCATCGCGCACGCCCTCCAGAACCTGCTGGACAACACCGACCTGAACCCGGCGGAGATCGTGCACGTCAACGCGCACGCCACATCGACGCCGGCCGGTGACGTGGCTGAACTGAAGGCGCTGCGCAAGGTCTTCGGCGACGACGCGGACCACTTCGCGGTCTCCGCGACCAAGTCGATGACCGGTCACCTGCTGGGCGGCGCGGGCGGCGTGGAGTCCGTGGCGACGATCCTGGCGCTGTACAACCGGGTCGCCCCGCCGACCATCAACGTCGAGAACCTCGACCCCGAGGCCGAGGCCAACGCGGACATCGTGCGGGGCGAGGCGCGCAAGCTGCCCGTCGAGGGCCGTATCGCCGCGCTGAACGACTCGTTCGGGTTCGGCGGGCACAACGTGGTCCTGGCGTTCCGGACGGTCTGATCCCCGCCGTGAACGCCAAGTGGCCCGGACTCCCTCGGGGAGTCCGGGCCACTTGGCGTTGCGGGCCGGCGTCGAGCGGGTGGGGACCGGCCGCGCGCCCCTCGCGGAGCGGGGTGTCTCACACCACCTGGTGCAGCCAGCGCACGGGGGCTCCCTCGCCCGCGTATCTGAACGGTTCCAGCTCGTCGTCCCACGGCTTGCCTAGGAGCTTGGAGAGTTCGGCCTCCAGGTCGGTCTCGCCGCGCCGGCTGCGCAGCAGGGCCGCGCGCAGCCGGTCCTCGGGGATGAGGATGTCGCCGTGGATGCCGGTGACGGCGTGGAAGATGCCGAGGTCGGGAGTGCAGCTGTAGCGCTCGCCCTCGGCGGTGGCGCAGGGCTCGGCGGTGACCTCGAAGCGCAGCAGGTGCCAGCCGCGCAGCGCGGAGGCCAGCTTGGACGCCGTGCCGGGCTCGGCCTTCCAGGAGAACTCCGAGCGCCAGGTGCCCGGCGCGGCGGGCTGCCGGATCCAGTCGAGGTTGACGCGCGTGCCGAGCACCCCCGCGACGGCCCACTCGACGTGCGGGCACAGCGCGCGCGGCGCGGAGTGCACGTACAGAACTCCACGTGTCGTCACCGGGACCTCCGGGCAGAGCGGGACAGTCTTGCAGGCTGGCATGACGGCGGTGGCAGGCAGCCGTGTTGATGGCGAGGCTACCGTGCGGCGGCGCAAGGAGTGTGACGTACCGTCGGTCCCGGTGCCGTGAAACCTCCGCCATTCACCCGGCAGGACGCCTGTACGGGCGTGAGGCGTTCCATCTTGTGGGTGTGATTCGCCGGGAACTCCCGCGCGTTGTCATAGGGGGGCGTTGTTTCGAGGAGCGAGGGGAACACCAGCGGATGCGGAAACGGAAGCGGCACGCGCGAGCCGTGCTCGCGGGCACGACGGCGGCCGTCCTGGGCCTGGCCGGTTGTGACGCACTGGGGGGCGGCGGCGGTGACGGCCCGCCGGGTACGCAGGCCCGGCGGGCCGAGCCGTCGCCGTCGCCGTTGTGGGACTCCAGTCCCTCCTCGGTCGCGGCGGTGGGCGACTCGATCACGCGGGGCTTCGACGCGTGTACGGTGCTCGCGGACTGCCCGGAGGTGTCCTGGGCGACCGGCAGCAGCGCCGAGGTGAACAGCCTCGCCGTCCGGCTGCTGGGCCCGGCGAAGGCGGCCACGCACAGTTGGAACTACGCGGCGACCGGGGCTCGGATGGCGGACCTGGCGGCCCAGATGACCCAGGCGGTGGCCGTGAAACCGCAGTTGGTGACGGTGATGGCGGGGGCGAACGACGCCTGCCGGGAGTCGCCGGCGGCGATGACGTCGGTGGCCGATTTCCGCGGGCAGTTCCAGGACGCGCTGAGCACGCTGCGCCGCGCGCTGCCGAAGACGCAGGTGTACGTGACGAGCGTGCCCGACCTGAAGCGGCTGTGGTCGCAGGGGCGGACGAACATGCTGGGCAAGCAGGTGTGGAAGCTGGGTCTGTGCCCGTCGATGCTGGGCGACGCGGACGCTCTGGACGCGGCGGCGACCCTGCGCCGGGACACCGTGCAGAAGCGGGTCGAGGCCTACAACTCGGTGCTGTCGGAGGTCTGCGCGAAGGACGTGCGGTGCCGCTTCGACGGCGGCGCGGTGTACGGCTTCCGCTTCGGCACCGACCAGCTGAGCCACTGGGACTGGTTCCACCCGAGCAAGAACGGACAGGCGCGGCTCGCGGAGATGGCCTATCGAGGAGTCACCGCGAAGACCCCGTGACTTAGGGTTTCGCTCATGAGCGAACACTTCGGAACACTTTCCGACGGCACCGCGGTGCACCGCTGGACCCTGGAGCGGGCGGGCACCCGGGTGCGGGTCCTGTCGTACGGCGGGATCGTGCAGTGCGTCGAGGTGCCGGACCGGGAGGGGCACACGGCCAACGTGGTGCTGGGGTTCGCCGGTCTGGAGGGCTATGTCACGCACCCGGAGCCCTACCTCGGGGCGCTGGTCGGGCGGTACGCCAACCGGATCGCGCAGGCCCGCTTCCCGCTCGACGGCCTGACGTACGCGCTCGCGCCGAACGACGCGCCGAACTCCCTGCACGGCGGCGAACGCGGCTTCGACAAGCGGGTGTGGGACGTCGAGCCGGTCGAGCACGGACTGCGGCTCAGCCGGGTCTCCCCGCACGGCGAGGAGGGCTTCCCCGGCCGCCTGGAGGCCACGGCTACGTACACGCTGGACGCGGCGGGGGCGCTGCGGCTCGTGTACGAGGCGGTCACGGACGCGCCGACGGTGGTGAACCTGACCAACCACAGCTACTTCAACCTGGGCGGGCCCGGGAGCGGCAGCGCCGGCGGCCATGAACTGCGGCTGGCCGCCTCCCGTTACACGCCGGTGGACGCGGACCGGGTCCCGACGGGTGAACTCGCGCCGGTGGCGGACAGCCGCTTCGACTTCCGCGCGGCCCGCAAGGTCGGCTCCGGCCACGACCAGAACTTCGTGCTCGACAAGGGCCTCACGGACAACCCGGTCGAGGTGGCCGAGCTGCACGATCAGGCGTCCGGGCGGGTGCTGACGGTGGCGACCACCGAGCCGGGGCTCCAGCTGTACACCGCCGACCATCTGGGCGAGCCCTTCGAGCCCGGCGAGGGTGTCGCGCTGGAGACCCAGCACTTCCCGGACTCGCCGAACCGGCCGGATTTCCCGAGCACGGTGCTGCGGCCGGGGGGCCGGTACCGGTCGGAGACGGTGTACGGCTTCTCGGTCCGGTAGGGGCCGCGGCCGAGGGCCGGAGAAAAGATGTTGCCCCGGTCCAGGGGTCAGGTCCCGGACCGGGGCTGTCAGCGGGGCGACGAACGCCGCTTCACACGTTAATCGTCGCGGTGATCCTGCGGTCCGCGATCGAGCGGCCCACCTGGATTTCGTACGAACCCTTCACAAAGGACCACCGGTGGTCCGCCTCGTCCCACACCTCGAAGGCACGGGCGGGGATCTCCGCGGTGACCTCGGCGCTCTCCCCCGGGCCCGCCTCGACGCCGGCGAAGCCGGCCAGCCAGCGGACCGGGCGGTCGGGTACCGGCCCCGCGCCGGGGGCCGTACCGGTGGGGGCGAGGTAGACCTGTACGACCTCGCGGCCCGGGCGCTCGCCGGTGTTGCGGATCCACACCGTGACCGCGGAACCCGTGATGTCGGCCGACTCGTACGTCCAGTCGGTGTAGCCGAGGCCGTGTCCGAAGGGGAAGACCGGGGTGCGGCCCGCCTTCTCCCAGGCCCGGTAGCCGATGAGGACGCCCTCGGAGTAGCGCAGTTCGCCGTCGGTGGAGGTGACCTCGGTGACGGGGGCGTCGGCGAGGGAACCCCACTGGGTGGGCAGCCGGCCGCCGGGTTCGTGGGCGCCCGTCAGGACGTCCGCCAGCGCGGCCCCGCCCTCCTGACCGGGGAACCAGGTGAGCAGGACGGCCGCCACGTCCTCGCGCCACGGCAGTAGACGACCTCCTTCCGCCACTCGGCCGCTGCGGGTGGGCCGCGGGCGGCGGCATGGCGTGGACCCCTCGCGTCACGGGATACTTCCGCCGTCCCACCTCCACGCTCTCCCCCACAGCGACGGAAGGACCCCATCACCCGTGCATTCCATACGAGTTCGCGTCGGCGTCCTCGGTCTGGCCCTGTTGGCCGGACTCTCCTCCCCCACCACCGCGACCGCGGTCGAAACCGCGCCCGCCCGCTCGCCCACCGTCGAGGAACAGCGGCTGACGCAGGCCGTTCCCCGGGAGATCCTCGCCCGGTCCGGGTTCGACGTGGTGGCCCCGCGTCTCGCCCGCGGCCTGGCGGCCGCCCACTCCTACACGCAGGCCCGCCGGGTCGTCACCCGTGAGGGCGGGGCCCTGTGGCGGCGGGCGGTGGACCGGGTGCAGGGGCGCGGCCCCGCCGGCGGGGACCTCAGCCGGGACGACGACCGGCCGCTGTACTGGGCGCGGCTCGGCATGACGACCGAAGTGCGCACCTGGCAACCCGCGTTCACGATGACCGACGGCCAACGGGCCGCTCTGCTCGATACGTTGGAGCGCACCTCACGCGGGCAGACCGACATCCGCCATCCGCGGCACGCCGACGGGCTCAAGCACGTTCTGGTCACGGGCTTCGACCCGTTCACCCTGGACCGGGACATCCGGATCTCCAATCCCTCGGGAGCGACCGCGCTCGCCCTCGACGGCACGATGATCCGGACCGCGAACGGCCCGGCCCGGGTGGAGACCACCGTCTTCCCGGTGCGCTGGCGGGACTTCGCGGACGACACGGTGGAACGCGCCCTGCGGCCGTACCTGCCGCACGTCGACCTGTTCACGACCGTCAGTCAGGGCCGCGTCGGCCGCTTCGACGTCGAGCGCACCAACGGGGCCTGGCGCGGCGGCTTCCCCGACAACGAGAACATCGGCCGGACGGAGACGGTCCCGGTCGCCGACCCCGCCTCGCAGCCGCAGTGGACGACCACGACCCTGCCGTACACCGCGATCGTGGCGGCGGACACGGGCCGGTTCCCGGTCTACGACAACACGGGCGTCACCGAGATCCCGGCGGGCGGCACCGACCCCGTCGTCCGGCCGGACGGACCGACCGCAGGCTCGATCGCCCGGGCCGGGGGCGGCGGGAACTACCTCTCCAACGAGATCGCCTACCGGGCCACCCTGCTGCGCGACAGGCTGGGGCTGCACGACAGCCTGCCGGGCGGCCATGTGCACACGCCGGTGCTCCAGTTCGGGACCGGCAACACCGATCCCGCGACCGGCACGGTCACCGATCCGGAGTTCGTGCGCAACCGGCTGGACATCGTCGCGCAGGTGCGCGCGATCCTGAGCGTGGCGGCGGGGGCGTAGCGGCGCACGGCCCCGCGGCGGAGGGGGCGTGGGCAGCCGGGTTCTTCGGCGGGCGGCGCCGGCGAGGCGGGTTCGGGGCGGCGGGCGGCAGCCTGGTCAGGGCGTGGCGTTCCGTCGGTCGGGGGCGTGGGCCCCGCCGGCGTGGTACCCCGCGTCGCCCCTGCCCTTTCCCCCGCCGCCGGCTCCCCCGTCCGGGTCATCCCCCTCGGGGGTGTCCTCGCCGAGCAGTTCACGGGCGAGCATCGTGGCGCCCGCGACCGCACCCGGCATCAGGAACACCGCGACGACGGGTACCAGGAAGGCCAGGCCCAGGGGGGTGCCGAAGCCCCAGATCAGGGTCTTGCGGGAGCGGAACAGGGCGAGGCGGGCGCGCAGGTCGACATCCCTGCGCTGGAGGGCGACGGCGGCGAGTTCCTCGGTGAGGAAGAAGCCGGTGACGAAGAACCCGATCACCGGGACCACCGTCTGCCCGACGACCGGGACGAACCCGAGGGCGAACAGCAGCACGGCCCACAGCAGCGCGCGGCAGAGGATGCGGAGGCTGTCGCGGGCGGAGATCCACAGCTCGCGCCAGAGCGGCAGCGCGGACTCGGGGGCCGTGCCGTCGGGCGAGAGGTCCCGGTCGACCCTCTCGGAGAGGCTCTCGTAGAAGGGCTGCCCGATGAGCAGGGTGACCGCGGTGAAGGTGAGGACGGCGAGCAGCAGGCCGAGGGCGAACAGCACGGCGACGAGGAGACCGCGGAACAGACCGCGCCAGGGACTCGACCAGTCGTCGGCGAACGGTGTCGACCATCCCACGAAGTCCTCGCCCCACACCGCGAGCGCCACCAGGGCCGCCGCGTAGAGGACGAGCGTGATCAGGCCGGGAAGGAGCCCGAACCCGTACTGCCTGCCGTGCCGGGCCACCCACCGCTGGCCCTTCAGGAGGTATGTGAACCCCACCCCGAGATCGCGCATGGCCGAACTCTATCGGTCGTGCACATTTCATTGCGGAGGGCGGTGAGCCCCGCGCAGGACGCCTGTGGCGGCCCTCGTAGGCCCATCCGGGGCATCGGTGACACCAACACCTGCCCGTCGCAGTTGAGTCGAACAGGTACACCTCGCCGTACCGATCCACGGAAGCAACGATCTCGGCAAGCAGGAGGAGGTGCTTCGGTGTGATGGCGTGGTACGGAGCGAGGCCGGGCTTGAGGGATTTGTCGGCGCGCGCGAGCAGTGGGCTGGTTGAGGAGAGCGGATGACTCGAGTGACTCGGACGACGAGGGAGATCCACGGCAGCGTCGCCGACGGATTCGAAGCGGTTCGGGAGGAGTTCACCGCGTTCGTGGCGGAGGAACAGCCCGACTACGAGGGCCAGTTGTGCGCATACGTGCACGGTCGGCGGGTCGTCGACCTGTGGGTCCCGGGCGACGACGCCGGACCCGACTCCCTCTACGGCGTCTACTCGTCGACCAAGGGCGCGGCCCACCTGGTGGTCGCCCTCCTCGTGCAGGAGGGCACCCTGGAGCTGGACCGCAAGGTCACCTACTACTGGCCGGAGTTCGCGGCCGAGGGCAAGGGCGCGCTGACCCTGCGCGAACTGCTCGCGCACCGGGCCGGGGTGATCGGCACGGACGGCGGGTTCTCTCCGCAGGAGCTGGCCGACGACCGGCAGATCGCCGAACGTCTCGCCGACCAGCGGCCGTTCTGGCGACCGGGCACCGCCTTCGGCTATCACGCCCTGGTCATCGGGGCGCTCGCCGGTGAAGTCGTACGGCGGGCCACGGGCCGTACGCTCCAGGAGGTGTACGCGGAGCGGGTGCGCGTCCCGTACGGGCTGGACCTCTTCCTGGGACTGCCCGCGGCGCACGAGCCACGCTTTCGCACCGCCCGGCCGATGACGCCGACCGCCGAGCAGCGGGCACTGATGGACTCCCTGCCCGGCGGGCCGCACACGCTCGCCGCCGTCGCCTTCAACCGGCACGCCGCCGTCCCGACCGACCTGGAACTCCTGCCGAACGACCCGCTGATCCGGGCCCGGGGGCCGGCCTCGGTGGGCGGGGTGGCCTCGGCGCGCGGGCTGGCCGGGCTGTACGCGGCGGCGATCAGCGAGGTCGGCGGGAAGGCGCCGCTGCTGAAGGAGGACACGGCGGCGGAGTTCGGACAGCTGCACTCCGTCGGGTACGACGTGGTGGCGCGCACGCACAAGTCGTACGGGCTGGGTTTCCAGGCGACCGCGGACACCTGGCACCCGTTCCTGGGCGCCGGGGCGTTCGGGCACAGCGGGGCGAGCGGCTGCCAGGCGTTCGCGGATCCGCGCAGCGGGCTCGCCTACGGCTACACACGGCGCCGGTTCGCCTTCCCCGGAGGATGCGCGCCGGAGAACGACCGGCTGGCGGCGGCGGTGCACGGCGCGGCACTGGTCTGCGGCTGACGGCCCGGCGCACGGGACCGGCCCCGCGGAGCGGCCGCCCCGCGGGGCCGCCCGAGAGAGGGCCGGCGAGAGGGCCGCGGAGACGGACGAGAGCGAAGGCCGCACCCCACGTCCAGGGGTGCGGCCTCGTCACGGACGACGACCGTCGGGGACGGCCGGGGCGGCCGACCGTGGCCTACGGCCGGGGCGGCCGACCCGTGCCGACGACGGCGTCGAAGACCACCGCCGTGCGGCCTCACGGACCGGGGGTCACGGACCGGGGGTCAGAGCTTGACGATCATCTTTCCGGTGTTGTCGCCGCGCAGGACCCCGAGGAACGCCTCCAGGTTGTTCTCGATGCCCTCGACGACCGTCTCGCGGTACTTCAGCTCGCCGGAGCGGACCCAGGCGCCCACCTCCTGGACGAACTGCTGCTGGAGGTCGTAGTGGTCGCCGACCAGGAGACCCTCGATGCGACCGCGGGTCTGGATGAGACGGGCGAGGTTCTTCGGGCCGGGAGCCGGCTCGGTGTTGTTGTAGACGGAGATCATGCCGCAGATCACGATGCGGCCCTTCTCGTTGAGCGAGCCGATGGCCGCCTCGAGGTGGTCGCCGCCGACGTTGTCGAAGTAGACGTCGACACCGTCGGGAGCGGCCTCGCGCAGCTGCGCGGCCACGGGGCCGTTCTTGTAGTTGAAGGCCGCGTCGAAGCCGTACTCGTCGACGAGCAGCTTGACCTTCTCGTCGGAACCGGCCGAGCCGATGACCCGGGAGGCGCCCTTGAGCCGGGCGATCTGGCCGACCTGGCTGCCGACGGCGCCGGCCGCGCCCGACACGAAGACGGAGTCGCCCTCCTTGAAGGAACCGGTGCGCAGGAGCCCCGCGTAGGCGGTCAGGCCGGTCATCCCGAGGACACCCAGGTAGGTGGAGAGGGGCGCGGCCTCGGGGTCGACCTTGACGGCCTGGTCGGCGGCGAAGGTGGCGTACTCGCGCCAGCCGCCGAAGTGCAGGACGTGATCGCCGACGGAGACGCCCTGGGCTGCGGAGGCGACGACCTCGCCGACCGCCCCGCCCTGCATGGCCTTGCCGAGCTCGAAGGGGGCCACGTACGACTTGGCGGCGCTCATGCGGCCGCGCATGTAGGGGTCGACGGAGACAAACGCGTTGCGTACCAGCACCTCACCCGGGCCGGGCTGCCGGATCTCCGCCTCGGCCAGCTCGAAGTCCTCGGGCTTCGGCCAGCCGACGGGACGGCTGAGCAGACGCCATTCGCGGCTGGTGGTGGGGAGGGCGGAGTCGGTCATGGGGGGCTGCCTTTCAACGCGTGCAAATGCTTCACTACCTGAAACAACCATGCTCCTGAATATTTCAGGATGTCAAGTAACGGGGTACCCTGATTCCATGCCCACCCCACATCCGGCCCCTCTCCCCGATGCCCTGACCCTGGAGGTCGTCGGTCTGATCGGCGAGGTCGTGGCCCGTTACTACGAGGACTACGAGGAAGCCGCCGCAGGTCACGCACTCACCGGCGCGCAGGCCCGACTGCTGAGCCTGCTGTCGCTGGAGCCGCTGCCGATGCGGAAGCTGGCGAAGAAGCTGAAGTGCGAGCCGTCCAACGTCACCGGCATCGTCGACCGCCTGGAGTCCCGCGGGCTGGTCGAGCGTCGCCCCGACCCGGCCGACCGCCGGGTGAAGCTGGCGGCGGCCACGGACGAGGGCCGGCGGATCGCCAAGGGGCTGCGCGAGTCGCTGCGGTTCGCGCGGGAGCCGCTGGCAGGGCTGGCGGAAGAGGAGCGCGTGGCGCTGCGGCGGATGCTGCGGCGGATGCTGGACGCGGAGGACGACCAGGGCTGACCCGGCCCGGCCGACCGGCCGGATCGTCCGCGCCCGCGGCTCAGTCGTCCCCGCCGGACTCCGGGCTCCTGCGGTTCGTGCGCGTCAGCCCGCGGGCCAGTTCGCCTGCCGCGAGGGTCGCGACGGCCACGGCACGCGCCCAGCGCGGGCCGCCTCGCGCCGCCCACCAGACACAGGCGCAACCGCCGAGGACGACTGCCAGGACCCCCGTCAGGGCGAGCACCATCATTCTTCTTCCGCTCCCTCGGCCGTGAACTCGTACTGCAACTCGTAGAGATGGCCCGCCTTCACCATCACGGTCACCTCGACGGGACGGCTGCCGTCGCCGTGGATCACGCGCAGGGTGCGCAGGACCGGCATGCCACTGGTGAGGTGCAGCGCCTGGTACTGCGCCTGGGTGGGCACCCGGGCCGAGACCCGGTCGGTGCTGCGGCGGGGCGGGTGGCCGAGTTCGGTCAGCAGGGCGGAGGCGCCGCCGCGGATCCTGCGGCGCTCCGCCAGGGCCGTGCCCCGGGCGATGTCCAGCGGGTAGTACGCCTCGACCAGCTCGGCGGGTTCGTCGTCGACGAGGAGGATCTGGGCGCGGAGCAGCGCGGTCCCGTCGGACGGGAGACCGAGGACGGCACGGACGTCGGCCGGCGGCCGGGTCTCGGCCACGTCCAGCAGCCGGGTGCGGGCGTGCGTGCCGTGTCTGGCCGCCTCGGCGAGCCAGCGGTAGGGCGCTCCGGTCCGGCTGGACGTCATCAGCGCGGCGGGGCGGACGGTGCGCCGGCGGTGCTCGCGGACGGTGACGGCGGCGCCCGCCCTGCCGACCACCAGGCATTCGTCCTTGAGGAGCCGCAGGGCCTTCTGGACCGTGGCGCTCGACGCCTCGAAGCGTTCCTTGAGCTGGGCGGTGGTGGGCAGGTTGGCGCCGGGGGCGAGCTCGCCGCTCATGATGTCGTCGCGCAGATCGGCCGCGATGCGCTCATGGAGGGAGCGGCGGTCGACGGCTTCCGGGTCTGCCTTGGGCACGGTCATCCGATCCTGATCTGGTAGCGCAGCCTCTGCCGTAGGGCAGGCATCACCATACGGTCGACCTGGATCGGCCGGTCGTCCTGGTCCAGTGTGAGCCGGACGAGCCGCAGGACCGGTTCCTCGGGACCGGTCCGCAGGGCCCGGCGCTCCTCCCCGTCCGGCATCCCGGCCGTCACGTCCTCCCGGACGAGGACGCCGACGTGGCCGAGTTCGGCGAGCAGGGTGAGTGCTCCGCCGGGGATCTTGGCGGTCGCGGCGAGACGGGTGCCCCCCGCTATGGCGGCCGGGTAGTACGTGTCGGTCAGCTCGCTGGGCTCGTCGTCGAGGAGGATCAGGCGCCGGCGTACGACGACCGGTTCGCCTTCGGGGACGCCGAGCAGCGCCGCCACGTCGGCCGGGGCGGGCACCTCACCGGCGTGCACGATGCGCTGGGTGCCGCGCCGCCCCTGCGCCGCGGCCTCGGCCGCCCAGGCGTCGCCCTGCCCGGTCCCTCGTGGCATCAGATACGGCAACGATGTGCTGACCCATCCGCTCGTACCCACGACTCCTCCTGTACGGCCGACCGTTCTTTCGACCCTGCCGCCCTACACGGTAGGCGACTTGACTCATCGGCCAACCGCCACCCTCAGCCACCCTTCAGCGCCTTGTCACCTTTCGCGAACAACAGTAAGGTTTCGCCGCAGGACGCCCCAGAACCACCGGAGGTGCCCCCGTGCCCCTGTCACGGCAACGTCGTTTCCCCCGCTCGCGCGCCTCGGTACGGGCCGCCCGCGCCTTCGTCCACCAGGTCCTGAGCGACTGGGGCTGTGTGGACCGGCTGGACGACATAGCGCTGTGCGCGTCGGAGCTGGCCACGAACGCCCTCCTGCACGGTGTGCCTCCCGGCAGGCAGTACTGCGTGAGCCTCACCCTCGACGGCCCGCTGGTCCGGCTCGCCGTACGCGACACCGGTGACCGGCCCGTGCCCGCGGGCCCTCCGTCACCCGACGCCTGCTCGGGGCGGGGTCTGCTGCTGGCCCGCCAGATCGCCGACGACTTCGGCATCACGGAACACATCGTCGGCAAGACGATCTGGACGGTCTTCAAGACCGACCCCCGCCCCACGACACCCTGAGGACGGCAGCCCACAGCCGCAGGCGGACGCTCCCGGCCCGGGGCCGGGAGCGTCCGCCTGCGGCTCGTCCTCTGACACGCGCCCTGCGGCTCAGGTCTTCTTGCGGGTCGTCATGAAGCGCTGGACCAGGATGAACGCGCACAGCAGCACACCGGTGGCGATCTTCGTCCACCAGGAGCTGAGCGTGCCCTCGAACTGGATGATGCTCTTGATCAGGCCCAGCACCAGCACACCGAACAGCGTTCCCAGCACATAGCCGGAGCCGCCGGTCAGCAGCGTGCCGCCGATGACGACCGCCGCGATCGCGTCGAGCTCCATACCGGTCGCGTGCAGCGGGTCACCGGACTGGATGTAGAGGGTGAACAGGAGTCCGGCGAGCGCCGAGCAGAAGCCGCTCACCGTGTACACGGCGATCTTCGTGCCGCCCTGCGGCAGACCCATCAGCATGGCCGACTGCTCGTTGCCGCCGATGGCGTACACGCGACGCCCGAAACGGGTGTAGTGCAGGACGTAGAACGCCACGGCGAGGACGACCAGCGAGACGATCGCGCCGATCGACAGGAAGCCCATCCCGAGCGACACCTGCGCCTGGGCCATGCTGCTCACCGAGGAGTCGCTGATGGAGATCGACTCCTTGCTGATGACCAGGCACAGACCGCGGAAGAGGAAGAGGCCGGCGAGGGTCACGATGAAGGGCTGGATCTCGAAGTTGTGGATCACATAGCCCATCAGGAAGCCGCCGAAGGCGCCCACGGCCAGCGCCATCGGGATCACCACCAGGATCGGCAGCCCCTGGCGCTCCACCAGCCAGGCCGTGAACATCGTCGTGAAGCCGATCATCGAACCGACGGACAGGTCGATCCCGCCGGACAGGATGACGAAGGTGACACCGACCGCGGCGACCAGCAGATAGCCGTTGTCGATGAACAGGTTCAGGAAGACCTGCGGCTCGCCGAACCCGTAATTCTGGTACCGGCTCAGGCCGACGCCGTACATCACGAGGAACAGCAGAGCGGTCACCACGACGGGCAGCCGCCGGTCGCCGAGCAGTCGCGTGGCCTGGGACGGGGTACGGCTGTCCGAGGCCGGGGGGCTCTGGGTGGTCGCGCTCATCACGACACCTCCATCTTGGGGCTGGCCTCGGTCGCCGTGGCGGCGTCCGCCGGGGCCGCGGCCGGCGCGGCGCTCCCCTTGGCGGCGGACCCGGCGGCGAATCTCGCACCGAACACCTTGGCGCGGAACTTCGGGGACTGGAGCAGGCAGACGACGATGACGACGGCGGCCTTGAAGACCAGGTTGGTCTGGGTCGGCACGCCGATGGTGTAGATCGTGGTGGTCAGGGTCTGGATGACCAGGGCGCCGACCACCGTGCCGCCGACGGAGAACCGGCCGCCGAGGAGCGAGGTGCCGCCGATGACCACGGCGAGGATCGCGTCGAGTTCGATCCACAGGCCGGCGTTGTTGCCGTCCGCGGCCGAGGTGTTGGAGCTGATCATCAGGCCGGCGATGCCCGCGCACAGCGCGCAGAACGCGTACACCATGATCTTGATGCGCCGGGACCTGATGCCCACCAGGCGGCTGGCCTCGGCGTTGCCGCCGACCGCCTCCACCAGCAGGCCGAGAGCCGTGCGGCGGGTCAGCACCACGGTGACGGCCACGACCACGGCGACCACGAAGATGGAGAACGGCAGGGTCAGCCAGTAGCCGCCGCCGATCAGCTTGTACGGCTCACTGTTGATGGTGATGATCTGGCCGTCGGTGATGAGCTGGGCGACACCGCGTCCGGCGACCATGATGATCAGGGTGGCGATGATCGGCTGGATGCCCATCCTGGCGACCAGGAACCCGTTCCACAGGCCGCAGACGACCGCGGCCAGCAGGCCCAGGCCCATCGCGAGCAGCACCCCGGACAGGGCGCCCTGATCCTTCTGGTCGCTGATGTACGAGCATGCCAGCGCCCCGGTGATGGCGACCACGGCGCCTACCGAGAGGTCGATGCCGCCGGTCGCGATGACCAGGGTCATGCCGACCGCCACCAGGATGAGGGGCGATCCGAACAGCACGATGGAGACGAGGCTGCCGTAGAGGTGGCCGTCCGCCATCCTGATCGAGAAGAAGTCGGGCGTGAAGGGGACGTTGACGAGCAGCAGGAGGACCAGGACCGCCACAGGCCAGAACAGGTGGTGGTGGGTCAGCGCTCGCCACCGGGAAGAGGTGGTCGAAGAGGTGGTCACTGGTGCTCTCCGCTCGCGATGGTCTCCAGGATCCGGGTCGTGGTGATCTCGGGCCCGTTGGCGATCTGCGCCACCAGTCGGCGGTCGCGCAGCACTCCGATGGTGTGGCTGAGCCGGAGTACCTCCTCCAGCTCGGCCGCGATGTACAGCACGGACATGCCGTCCTCGGAGAGCGAGACGACGAGTTTCTGGATCTCCGCCTTCGCGCCGATGTCGATGCCGCGCGTCGGCTCGTCCAGGATCAGCAGCTTCGGCTGGGTGATCAGCCACCGGGCCAGCAGCACCTTCTGCTGGTTGCCGCCGCTGAGCTGGCCGACCCTGGCCTCGGGGTTGGCGGGGCGGATGTCCAGCGCCTTGATGTACTTGGCGACGAGTTCGTCGCGCTGGGAGACCGGGATGGGCCGGGTCCAGCCGCGCGAGGCCTGGAGGGCCAGGATGATGTTCTCCCGCACCGTCAGGTCGGGCACCAGGCCCTCGCTCTTGCGGTTCTCGGAGCAGAAGGCGACCCCGGCGCCGATCGCGTCGTTCGGGGCGCTCATGGAGACCTGTCTGCCGCCGATGGTCACCTGGCCGGCGTCCGGCTGGTCGGCGCCGAAGAGCAGCCGGGCGAGTTCGGTACGGCCCGATCCGAGCAGACCGGCGAGCCCGATCACCTCGCCCTTCTTGATCTCCAGGTCGAACGGGGCGATGCCGCCGGTCCTGCCGAGGCCGTCCGCCCGCAGCAGCGTCTCGCCCGCGTCGGAGTGCAGCTGCTGTTCGTGGAGTTCGTCCAGCTGGCCCATGGCCTTGCCGAGCATGAGCTGGACGAGGCCGACCTGGTCGAGGTCGCTCACCATGTGCTCACCGACGAGGGTGCCGTTGCGCAGCACGGTCATCCGGTCGCAGACCTCGTAGATCTGGTCCAGGAAGTGCGAGACGAACAGGATCGCGACGCCCTCGTCCTTCAACCGCCGCATCAGGGCGAAGAGCTGGAGGACCTCGTCGCGGTCGAGGCTGGAGGTCGGCTCGTCGAGGATCAGCACCTTGGCGGCGGGTCCTTCGCCCTCGCCGCCGCCGGTGCCCAACGACCTGACGATGGCGACCAGTTGCTGCACGGCCAGCGGGTACGAGGACAGCGGGGCGGTGACGTCGATGTCGAGCCCGAGCCGGTCCACCAGTTCCGCCGCCCGCCGGCGCAGCTCCTTCCACTGGATGCGGCCCATCCGAGTGGGTTCACGTCCGATGAAGATGTTCTCCGCCACCGACAGGTTGGGGCAGAGGTTGACCTCCTGGTAGACGGTGCTGATGCCGGCCTGCTGCGCCTGCGACGGGCTGGCGATGCGCACGGCTTCGCCGTCCAGCGTGATCGTGCCGCCGTCCAGGGAGTGGACTCCCGTGAGGACCTTGATGAGGGTGGACTTGCCTGCGCCGTTCTCGCCCATCAGTGCGTGGATCTCACCGGGGAAGAGCCGGAAGTCGACATCCGACAGAGCCCGTACCCCCGGAAACTCCTTGACTATGCCCGTCATTTCCAGGACGGGCCGTGGCTCTGCCATACCTCTCCTAGTGAGGAGGCCACCGGCTTTGCCCGGTGGGTAAGTTCATCTCGCGTTAGGTTGACTACGCTCTGCAAGGGGCCGGTTCGGGCTGGACCGCAGCCTTCGGGCTGGAAGCCCCTCATCCGGGGCGGAGTCACGGCAGCGCTCCTCTTTGAAGCGATTCGCCGCAGGCCCACAGGGCCCGGCCGACCGAGATCTCGGTCGGCCGGAGGCTCCCTGCCGGTGGGTGCGTCGGTCAGTACTTGCGGCTCGGGAGCGCGGCCGCGGCCTGGTCCTGCATGAAGTCGCCCTCCTTGGTCTTGATCCAGCGCTCGACCGTCTCGCCGTTCTTGACCTTCTTCACGACGTCCATCAGCTGGGGGCCGAGGAGGGGGTTGCACTCGACGATGGCGTTGATCTTGCCCTCGGACATGGCCACGAAGCCGTCCTTCACGCCGTCGATCGAGACGATCAGGATGTCCTTGCCGGGCTTCTTGCCGGCCGCCTCGATGGACTGGATGGCGCCGATGGCCATGTCGTCGTTGTGCGCGAAGAGGACGTTGATGTCCGGGTTGGACTGGAGGAAGGCGGCCATGACCTGCTTGCCGCCGGCGCGGGTGAAGTCACCGGTCTGGCTGACGACGACCTTCCAGTCGTCCTTGTGCTCCGCGTCCATGATCTCCTTGAAGCCCTTGGCCCGCTCGATCGCCGGGGCGGCGCCGGTGGTGCCCTCCAGCTGGGCGATCTTCACCGCGCCCTTGAGCCCGGCCTTCGCGATGACCTTCTCGAGGATCTTGGCGGCGCGGCGGCCCTCGTCGGTGAAGTCGGAGCCGACCAGCGTGACGTACAGGGAGTCGTCGGAGGTCTCGACGGAGCGGTCGGTGAGGACCACCGGGATCTTCTTGGCCTTGGCCTCCTTCAGCACCGCGTCCCAGCCGGTGACGACCACCGGCGAGAAGGCGATGACGTCCACGCCCTGGGTGATGTAGCTGCGGATCGCCGAGATCTGGTTCTCCTGCTTCTGCTGGGCGTCGGAGAACTTCAGGTTGTAACCCGCCGCCTTGGCCGCGTCCTTCACCGAGGTGGTGTTGGCGCTGCGCCAGCCGCTCTCGGAGCCGACCTGGGAGAAGCCGAGCGTGAGCGCCTTGCTGCCGTCCCCGGAGGAGCCGCTGGAGGCGTTGTCGTCCTCCTTGGCGCAGGCCGCCAGGCCACCCGCCGCCGCCACGCCGACCGCCGCGGTGAGGAAGTTCCTTCTGCTGAGCATGTTCTTCTCCTTTGAAGAGCCGGCCCGGGGATGGACCTGCTGGTACTCGATGGGACGGGCCGTGCCGCGTCCAGCCTGTCGATCACTGTTCGGCATTTCGGCCATACTGCCGTCGAGGGCGTCCGACGGATTCGTCAGAGGGGCGCGCCCTCCGGTTGAGCGGCGGAAGGGAAAGTACTTGCACGTACGACGAGTTGGGGCTCGACGTCGATCCGGGGCGGGGTGGCGGGCGGGCGGCCCTCGATCAGCTCCAGGAGCAGGGCGATGCCCCGCTTGCCCACCGTCGCGAAGTCCTGCCGCACGGTGGTGAGCGGCGGCGCGAAGTACTCCGACTCCGGGATGTCGTCGAAGCCGACCACCGCGACGTCCTGGGGAGTGCGTACGCCCGCTTCCCGCAGCGCCCGCAGCACCCCCAGCGCCATCTGGTCGTTGGCGACGAAGACGGCCGTCAGCCCGCGGCCCACCCAGCCGGCCAGTTCCTGGCCCGCACGGTAGCCCGACAGCGGACTCCAGTCACCGCGCAGCAGCATGGGCGGCTCGACGCCGGCCGATTCGAGGGTGGCCCGCCAGCCGGCGGCCCGGTCGGCCGCCTCCTGCCAGTCCTCGGGTCCGGCGAGGTGCCAGACGTTGCGGTGGCCGGCGGCCAGCAGGTGACCGGTCGCCAGTCTCGCCCCCAGGTGCTGGTCCACACCGACACCCGGGATGTCCATGCCCGACCCGCCTCCGGCGACCACCACCGGGAAGGGATGGCGGAGTTCGGCGAGGGCCTCCACCGCCGACCGCTGCGGGGCGATGGCGACGACTCCCTCCACCCCGCCCTCGCTGAGGTGGTCCAGGGCTTCGGAGAGCTTGTCCATGGTCAGTTCGCGCAGGCTGACCGTCGAGACGAGATAGCCCTCGGCACGCGCCGCCTCTTCGAGCGCGAACAGCGTGCTGGCGGGTCCGTAGAGGGTCGTGTCGGAGGCGACCACACCCAGCGTGCGGGTGCGGCGGGTGACAAGGGCCCGTGCGGAGGAGTTGCGGCGGTAACCCATCTCCTCGATCGCACGCAGGACCCTGGCCCGGGTCGCGTCCCGCACGTTGGGGTGGTCCCCCAGCACCCGGGACACGGTCTGGTGCGAGACGCCGGCCAGGCGGGCCACGTCGGCCATGGTGGGCGGTCGGAGCTGAGTGTGTGTCACGGCCGCACCTCCTCGGCGCTCGTCTGCGGATAAGTCGTGGGATGCGGGCGGTCGGCTTCTCGCCGCCGGCTTCACTCCGGGGTCCCGGCAGAGCCAACGGCCCCATCGGGGAAGGCGGGTTGGGACACAACGGGCACGACGCTCGTATCTCCCCCGTGCTGACGTCGGTCACTGACTGGTGAATGCGGAGGTCATTGTGAGCGCTAACAATTCACGGCGGTCAAGAGGGTTGCACGGGAAGCTCGTCACGATTCCATTACGCACATGATGGTGACATCACATCGGCGCTGGTCACCGGCCTGATGGCGGACGGAGGCGTCCCCACCGGGCGGTGACTCGACGACGGCTCCCAGGACGGGCGGGCGCCGGACCCGGCCCGCCGCCCGGCGGCACGCGCGACCCGTGGATGTTCGACACATCTTCCTGGACGGGCGTCCAGCCGGGCCGGCGACCGGCCCACCCGTTCCCCGTACACCCGGCGGGCCCGGTCGGCGGCAGCCCGCCTCCGAGCGCTACGAGCACCACCACAGGAAGCGTTCGCAGGTCTGCGACGGCGACGGGGCCGGTGCCGCTCCCGACGGCGACGGGGCGGCGGTCGGCGTGGATCCGGAGTCCGGATCCGACGAAGCCGTCGGCCCGGACGTGTCCCCGGATTTTCCGGGGAGGGTGGCCGACTGGAGGCCCTTGTCCGGGCTCGGCGTGGCCGTCCCGCTCGACGGGGACTCCGACGCCGACGGGGAGGCCGAGGGGCTCGGGGAGGACGAGGCCTCGCCCCCGTCCCGGCCCGCCCTGTCGTCCAGGGGCTGGGCGGACGCGCTCGGCTCCGTCTCCGACCCGTCGGCCTCGGACGACTCTCCACCGGCCGCCGCGGGATGACCGGGGGAGGTGAACCCCGGTGCGTCCACACCCAGTTCGGCCAGGCTCAGGCCGGCCGCCGCCAGGGCGAAGCCGACGGAGATCAGCACCACGCGCTTGCGGCGCCTGCGGTGGACGGACGCCTTGCGGTCACGGCGGCTCGCGTCCGGCGCGGAGGCCGTGCTCCCGGGACCCCGGCGGCCACCCCTGCCCTGCTCACGGCGGCGCGCGGCCCGCCCCTGCGGCCCGCTCTCGCCGTCGTGGCCGTCACGGCCTTCGGGGTCGTGGTGACCTTCGGGGTCGTGGTGACCTTCGGGGTCGTGGTGAGCGTGGTGGCTTTCGTGACCGCCCTGGCCGCCGAGGTCCTCGTGTCCGCCGGGATCGCCGCCCTCGCCGCGACCGCCGTGGTCATCGTGATCACCGTGGCCGTGATCGCGGCCGTGGTCGCCGGGCGTCTCGTGTGCCGCCGCACCCCGGGCGTACGGCTCCGGCGGGTACGACTCCTGGGCGTAGGGCCGGGCGTAGGGCTCCTGGGCGTGCGGCTCCGGGGGGTGGGGCTCCGGCTCGTGCGCGGCGGGCGGATACGCGCGTAGCTGCGGGGCAGGTGCGCCGCACCCCGGGCAGGCGAGGGCGCCGTTGAGGTGCCTTCGGCACGGGTGGCAGTAGTCCATGACGCGGGAAGACTAGGTTCCAGGACCCTCACGCACCCGGGTCCGGCTGTGAAAGTTGTGTGGGAAACCGGCCATACCGGCGCGGTAAGTTGAGTGACCTGGCACACACCGCCACCACCCAACTTTCGAAAGGAGCACCGAAACCGTCGAAACCGTTACCTGTTCGACCCATTGACACTCCCCTCGCCCGGTCCTTACTGTCTGCCCAGCATTTCGAACATGTGACGAAATCTCGAACAGCCGAAGGGTAACTTCCGTGCGCATCACCGGAATCAGCACACACGTGGTCGGGACGCCGTGGCGCAACCTGACCTACGTCCTGGTGCACACCGACGAGGGCATCACGGGTGTCGGAGAGACCCGCATGCTGGGTCACACCGACGCGCTGATCGGCTACCTGAAGGAAGCCGAGGCCAATCACATTCTCGGCTCCGACCCGTTCGCTGTCGAGGACCTCGTGCGCCGCATGAAGTACGGCGACTACGGGCGCGCCGGCGAGATCGTGATGTCCGGCATCGCCGTCGTCGAGATGGCCTGCTGGGACATCAAGGGCAAGGCTCTCGGCGTGCCCGTCTGGCAGCTCCTCGGCGGCAAGGTCACCGACAAGGTCAAGGCCTACGCCAACGGCTGGTACACCACCGAGCGGACCCCGGAGGCCTACCACAAGGCCGCCCAGGGCGTCATGGAGCGCGGTTACAAGGCGCTCAAGATCGACCCCTTCGGCACCGGGCACTTCGAGCTGGACCACCAGCAGACCCTGTACGCGGTCTCCCTCATCGAGGCCGTGCGCGACGCCATCGGGCCGGACGCCGAGCTGATGCTGGAGATGCACGGCCGCTTCTCCCCCGCCACGGCCGTCCGGCTCGCGAACGAGCTCGCGCCCTTCAAGCCCGCGTGGCTGGAGGAGCCGTGCCCGCCCGAGAACCTGAAGGCCCTGGAGAAGGTCGCCGCCAAGGTGGACATCCCGGTCGCCACCGGTGAGCGCATCCACGACCGCGTCGAGTTCCGCGAGCTCTTCGAGAGCCAGGCCGTGGACATCATCCAGCCGGACGTCGGCCACATCGGCGGCATCTGGGAGACCCGGAAGCTGGCCGCCACCGCCGAGGCGCACTACGTGCTCGTCGCCCCGCACAACGTCGGCGGCCCGGTCCTGACCGCCGCCTCGCTCCAGGTCGGGTTCACCTCCCCCAACTTCAAGATCCTCGAGCACTTCAACGACTTCGCGGACGCGGAGATCAAGAAGGTCGTCAAGGGCGCGCCCGAGGTGATCGACGGTTACTTCCACCTCTCCGACAAGCCCGGTCTCGGTGTCGAGCTGGACGTCGACGCGGCCGCGGAGTTCCCGCAGCAGCAGGCCCGGTTCGACCTGTGGGCCGAGGGCTGGGAGCAGCGCAAGCCGAAGGGCAGCACCAAGTGAGCACAGCCGTCGTCGTCGAGGCGCCGGGAGAGCACCGGCTCGTCCCGCACGAGCCGCGGCACCCGGAACCCGGCGAGGCGCTGGTCCGCGTGCACGCCACCGGAATCTGCGGCAGCGACCGCGAGGTGTACCAGGGCAACCGGCCCGACGGGTACGTCCGCTACCCCCTGACCCCCGGCCACGAGTGGTCCGGGACGGTCGAGGCGGTCGGCGCCGGGGTCCCCTCGTCGCTCGTCGGCCGCAAGGTCGTCGGTGAGGGCTTCCGCAACTGCCAGGTCTGCGACCGCTGCCACGCGGGCGAGACGACGCTCTGCACGGACGGGTACGAGGAGACCGGCTTCACCCAGCCGGGGGCCATGGCCGCCACCCTCACCCTGCCGGCCCGGCTGCTGCACGTCCTGGCCGACGACGCCGACCTCACGGCGGCGGCCCTGCTCGAACCCGCCGCCTGCATCGCGGCCGCCGCGATCAAGGCCCGGGCGCTGCCCGGCGAGAAGGTGGCCGTCGTCGGCACCGGCACCCTGGGCATGTTCGCCGTCCAGTTCCTCAAGGCCGGCTCACCGGCCGAGCTGCTGGTCGTGGGAACCCGCCGGGACCGGGAGGCTCTCTCCAGGCAGTTCGGCGCCTCCGGCTTCCTGACCCGGGACGAGGAGCTGCCGGACGACTTCGACGTCGTCATCGAGACGGCGGGATCGGCGTCCGCCGCGCGTACCGCGGCCTCGCTGCTGCGGCGCGGTGGACGGCTGGTGCTGACGGGGATCCCGGCGGCCGGCGCCGACGGGCTCGACCCGACGGACCTCGTCGTACGGCAGCTGGAGGTGCACACCGTCTTCGGGGCGCCGCCGGACGCCTGGTCGCACACCGTCCGGGTGTTCGGCGCCGGGCTGCTCGATCCGCTGCCGCTGGTCACGCACGAGCTGCCGCTCGCCGAGTTCTCCGAGGCGATCGAGCTGGTGGGATCCGGTGATCCGAAGGTGGGAAAGGTGCTGCTCAAGCCGTAGCTCCCGACAAGCCGTACGCCGGTGCGAGGCGACCTGACCGCCCCGCACCGGCGTACACCCAAACCCCGCACGACCTGAGCCGCGAACCTTGACCGACATATCGAACACGAAGGACGAGATGTGACCACCGACGCTTCCGCCACGGCGGCCCGCCGACCCGGTGAGCAGGCGCTCACCGCGCTCGGCCTGGGCGCGCCCGCCCTCGACCCCGCCGACGCCTCCCCCCACTCCTTCCCGGGCGGCGGCCGCTGGCGCACCGAGGTCCCTTCGTGCGAGGGTCCCGAAGCGCTGGCCGTCATCCTCAAGGAGGCCTCGCGCCTCGACGTGCCGATCCACCGGATCAGCCAGGGCAGCGGCGTGTGGATGCTGAACGACGCCGAGATCACCGAGATGGTCGACGCCACCGGCGAACGCGACATCGAGCTCTGCCTGTTCACCGGGCCGCGCGGCACCTGGGACATCGGCGGCTCGACGCGCACCGACTCCCGAGGCGGCGGGCTCCGCGCCCGCGGCCATGACGCCGTGGCCGGATGCGTCGAAGACGCGGTCCGCGCAACGGAGTTGGGCGTCAAGTGCCTGCTCGTCGCCGACGAGGGCGTGCTGTGGACGCTGCACCGGGCCCGCACGGCCGGTCTCATCCCGGCCGATACGACGCTGAAGGTGTCGGCGCTCATCGGCCCCGTCAACCCGGCGGCGTACGCGGTGTACGAGCGTCTCGGCGCCGACTCCGTCAATGTGCCCAGCGACCTGACGCTGGATCACCTCACGGAGATCCGGCGGGTGTCGGGCGCCCCCATGGACATGTACATCGAGGCTCCCGACGATCTCGGCGGCTACATCCGGATGTACGAGGTCGCCGAACTCATCCGGCGCGGCGCACCGCTCTACCTCAAGTTCGGCCTGTCGAAGGCCCCGGCGATCTACCCGTACGGCCACCACATGCGGGATCTGACGCTCTCCACCGCCCGGGAGCGGGTGCGCCGCGGACGGCTCGCCCTCGACCTCCTCGCGCGTCACGGAGCGGACGGCGACATGGCCCCTCTGGGCTCACGTCTGCCGGGTGAACTGAACCGGTTCGACATTCAGTCATAACGTTCCGGAAACCCTGCTTCACAGAAGCCGACACAGGCGCGCAGAATCCCACACATCTCCTCTCGGTCTTTCCGGCGTCACTTCCGGGAGCGCCCTTCGCACCGCGAGACCGATCCCTGCACACACATCAAGGATGATGACCATGCGTAACCGCAGAGCCGCCCTCGCCGCCATAGCCGGAGCCGCTTCCCTCGCCCTGACCCTGAGCGCCTGCGGGCAGTCGGGTGACGGCGGCAGCAAGGCGGAGGCGGGCGACTCCAAGGGCGGGACGATCGGCATCGCGATGCCGACCAAGTCCTCCGAGCGCTGGATCACCGACGGCGCCAACGTCGAGAAGGACCTCAAGGCCAAGGGCTACAAGACCAAGCTGGTCTTCGGCGAGGACGACCCCGACCAGCAGGTCTCGCAGATCGAGAACCTGATCACCCAGGGTGTCAAGGCGCTGATCATCGCCGCCATCGACAACAAGTCCCTGAACAACGTCCTCCAGCAGGCCGCCGACGCCAAGATCCCGGTGATCTCCTACGACCGCCTGATCCTCGGCACGAAGAACGTCGACTACTACGCGTCCTTCGACAACGAGAAGGTCGGCAAGCTCCAGGCCGGCTACATCGTCGACAAGCTGGGTCTCGCGAGCGGCAAGGGTCCGTTCAACATCGAGCTGTTCGCCGGCTCCAACGACGACAACAACACCAAGTACTTCTTCAACGGTGCGATGAGCGTGCTCCAGCCGTACATCGACAGCAAGAAGCTCGTGGTCAAGTCCGGCCAGACCAAGATCACCCAGGTCACCACGCTGCGCTGGGACGGCGCCACCGCCCAGAAGCGCATGGAGGACAACCTCACCTCGTCCTACAAGACCGGCCGGGTCGACGCGGTGCTCTCGCCCTACGACGGCATCTCCATCGGCATCATCGCCGCGCTGAAGTCGGACGGCTACGGCACCGCCGCCAAGCCGCTGCCGGTCATCACCGGCCAGGACGCCGAGCTCGCCTCGGTGAAGTCGATCATCGCGGGTCAGCAGTCGCAGACCGTCTACAAGGACCTGCGCAAGCTCGCCCAGGTCGCCACGGACATGGTCGACGCCACCCTCAACGGCAAGAAGCCCGAGATCAACGACACCAAGTCGTACGACAACGGCACCAAGGTCGTCCCCGCCTACCTGCTCCAGCCGGTCAGCGTCGACAAGACGAACTACGAGAAGGAGCTCGTCCAGGGCGGCTACTACACCGCGGACCAGCTCAAGTAAGCGTCGAACCTTACGGATTGGAAGGCACGACCATGGCGGGACCCGTCCTGGAAATGCGCTCGATCGTCAAGACCTTTCCCGGCGTCAAAGCGCTGTCGGACGTCACACTGACCGTCCGTCAGGGCGAGGTCCATGCCATCTGCGGTGAGAACGGCGCCGGGAAGTCCACCTTGATGAAGGTGCTCTCCGGCGTCCATCCGCACGGTACCTACGACGGTGACATCCTCTTCGAGGGAGAGGTCGTCCAGTTCAAGGACATCCGGGCGAGCGAGCAGCACGGCATCGTTATCATCCACCAGGAGCTGGCGCTGTCGCCGTACCTCTCCCTGGCGGAGAACATCTTCCTCGGCAACGAACACGCCAAGGGCGGGTTCATCGACTGGCGGGAGACCCTGCGGCACGCCTCGGAGCTGCTGCGCCGGGTCGGTCTCGACGACCACCCGGAGACCCGCGTCGCCGACATCGGCGTGGGCAAGCAGCAGCTCGTGGAGATCGCGAAGGCGCTGTCGAAGAAGGTCAAGCTGCTCATCCTGGATGAGCCGACGGCGGCGCTGAACGACGAGGACAGCGGCAAACTCCTGGATCTCATCCTGGAGTTGAAGACGCAGGGCATCACCTCGATCATCATCTCCCACAAGCTCAACGAGATCCGCAAGGTCGCCGACTCGGTGACGATCATCCGCGACGGGCACACCATCGAGACGCTCGATGTGAAGTCGGCGGAGACGACCGAGGACCGCATCATCAGCGGCATGGTCGGCCGCGACCTCGACCACCGCTTCCCCGAGCGCACCCCGCACGACCCGGAGAAGGACGCGGCCCCGGCCCTGGAGATCCGCGACTGGACGGTGCACCACCCGATCGACCAGCAGCGCAAGGTGGTCGACGACGTGTCGATCCAGGTGCGCCGCGGCGAGATCGTCGGCATCGCGGGCCTCATGGGCGCCGGCCGCACCGAACTCGCCATGAGCGTCTTCGGGCGCACCTATGGCCGGCACGCGGGCGGCACGGTCCTCAAGGACGGCAAGGAGATCCGCACGAGGACGGTCGCCGAGGCGATCGACCACGGGATCGCGTACGTCACCGAGGACCGCAAGCACTACGGCCTCAACCTCATCGACACGATCAACCGCAACATCTCGCTGACGGCCCTGCGCAAGGTGGCCAAGCGGGGCGTGGTCGACGAGCACGAGGAGCGGCAGGTCTCCGAGGGCTACCGCAAGTCGATGAACATCAAGGCGCCGACCGTCTTCGAGCCGGTGGGCAAGCTGTCAGGCGGCAACCAGCAGAAGGTCGTCCTCAGCAAGTGGATCTTCGCCGGTCCTGACGTGCTGATCCTGGACGAGCCGACGCGCGGCATCGACGTCGGCGCCAAGTTCGAGATCTACACGGTCATCGACCAGCTGGCCGCCCAGGGCAAGGCGGTCGTCTTCATCTCCTCCGAGCTGCCCGAACTGCTCGGCATGTGCGACCGCATCTACACGATGGCCGCCGGACGGCTCACGGGCGAGTTCCCGCGGGCCGAGGCCACGCAGGAAGTGCTGATGCGTCAGATGACGAAGGACAAAGAGGTAACGCGATGAGCACGGACGTGACCGACAAGAGCCCGGCGGCGGCGCCGCCCGGGAAGAGCGGGGGCTCAGCCACCGGCGGCGGGCTGCTGCAGCTGATCGTGGACGGGCTGCGGCGCAACATGCGGCAGTACGGCATGCTGATCGCGCTCGGCCTGCTCGTGGTCCTCTTCCAGGTGTGGACCGGCGGCGACCTGCTGCTGCCGCGCAACGTCTCCAACCTGGTCCTGCAGAACAGCTACATCCTGATCCTCGCGATCGGCATGATGCTGGTGATCATCGCGGGTCACATCGACCTGTCGGTCGGTTCGCTGACGGCGTTCACGGGCGCCTTCGCGGCCGTACTGACCGTGCAGCACGGCGTCGCGTGGCCGCTGGCGCTGGTGCTGTGCCTGGCGATCGGCGCGGCCGCCGGCGCGGCACAGGGCTTCCTGATCGCCTATCTCGGCATACCCTCGTTCATCGTCACCCTCGCGGGCATGCTGATCTTCCGCGGTCTGACGGAGATGTTCCTGAAGGGCCAGACGCTCGGCCCGTTCCCGGACGGTCTACAGAAGATGGGCAACGGCTTCCTGCCGGAGGTCGGTCCCGAGACCAACTACCACAACCTGACACTGCTGCTGGGCTTCGCGCTGCTGGCCTTCGTGGTGCTCCAGGAGGTCCGCGACCGCAAGCGTCAGCAGGAGTTCTCGCTCGAGGTGCCGCCCAGGAACCTCTTCCTGCTCAAGCTCGTCGCCATCTCCGCCGCGGTCCTCACCGTCACGATGCTGCTCGCCAGCTACAAGGGCGCGCCGATCATCCTGATCATCCTCGGCGCGCTGGTCGTCGGCTACGGCTACGTCATGCGCAACGCCGTGTTCGGCCGTCACATCTACGCGATCGGCGGCAACCTGCCGGCCGCGAAGCTGTCCGGCGTCAAGGACAAGAAGGTCACCTTCCTCGTCTTCCTGAACATGGGCGTACTGGCGGCCCTGGCGGGTCTGGTGGTCGCCGCCCGTCTGAACGCGGCCTCGCCGAAGGCGGGCCTCAGCTTCGAACTCGAGGCGATCGCCTCGTCCTTCATCGGCGGCGCGTCCATGAGCGGCGGTGTCGGCACCGTGCTCGGCGCCATCATCGGTGGTCTCGTCCTCGGTGTGCTGAACAACGGCATGAACCTCCTCAGCGTCGGCACCGACTGGCAGCAGGTCATCAAGGGCCTCGCCCTGCTGATCGCGGTCGGGTTCGACGTCTGGAACAAGCGCAAGTCAGGTTCCTGAACCACAGCGGGCCCCGCCGGAAGGCGGGGCCCGCTCTGTTTCCGGACAGGCAGGGAACCGCGGGCGGGGAGCCCGGCGGGCGGGTCAGGGAGGGCACGACGTGGTGAAGACGCTTTTCGGCAGGCTCGCCGACGGCACGGAGATCGACAGCTGGGCGCTGGAGAACGGCGGCACCCGGATGAAGGTCCTCTCCTGGGGCGGCATCGTCCAGTCCCTGGAGATCCCCGACCGGCACGGCCGCCACGCCGACGTCTGTCTCGGCTTCGACACCATCGAGGACTACGTCGCCAGGACGCCGTACTTCGGCGCGCTGATCGGCCGCTACGGCAACCGCATCGCCGAGGGGCGCTTCACCCTCGACGGCGAGGCCCACCAGGTCGACGTCAACGACGGCGTGAACAGCCTGCACGGCGGCGCCACCGGGTTCGACCGGCAGGTGTGGGACGTCGAACCGTTCACCGAGGGCTCCGACACGGGCCTGCGTCTGTACCGCACCAGCCCCGACGGGGAGATGGGCTACCCGGGCACGCTCGACGTGAAGGTGACGTACACCCTCACCGGGCGCGGCGACTGGCGCGTCGACTACGAGGCCACCACCGACCGGGCCACCGTCGTCAACCTCACCAGTCACGTCTACTGGAACCTCGCGGGCGAGAGCGCGGGCACCGTCGAGGGCCACGAACTCATGATCGCCGCGGCCCGCTACACGCCCACCGACGCGGGACTGATCCCCACCGGCGAGCTCGCCGAGGTCTCCGGCACACCCTTCGACTTCCGCGAGCCCAGGACGATCGGCAGCGGCCTGCGGGCCGGTCACGTCCAGCAGGTCCGGGCCCAGGGCTACGACCACAACTGGGTCCTCGACAAAGGCGTCACCGCCGAACCGGTGCATGTGGCCACGCTGCGCGACCCCGGTTCGGGCCGCACCCTGGAGATCGCCACCGACCAGCCGGGGCTCCAGTTCTACTCCGGCAACTTCCTGGACGGCACCCTCGTCGGCACCGGTGGGCGCGCCTACCGTCAGGGCGACGCCCTGTGCCTGGAGACCCAGCACTTCCCGGACTCGCCGAACCAGTCGGCGTTCCCCTCGACACTGCTGCGACCTGGGCAGACCTACCGGACGACGACGATCCACTCGTTCGGCTCCTGACCGCCTCCACAGCTAAACCACAACTTCTTACCGATTTCTCAGCGGTTGAACAGCGTCACGGGAGCGTCCGTATGTAAGAGCGGCCCGCGCTCCCCCGCGCGGGCCACCCAATGACGACGGGCCCGGTCGTCCCCGCCGGGCCCGCCCCATACGGAGGTTCCATGGCCGACAACGTCTCCTCGTTGTTCCGCAACACCGCGGCGCACAGCCCGTCGATGGCGGCGCTGACACGGGAGGGCGGCGAGGGGGTCGGCCCGGTGGACTTCTGCATACCCTGCAACCCGTACTTCCCCACCCCGGCCATGATGGACACCATGGCCGCGCGGCTGCGGGACATCATCACGTACTACCCGAGCGGCGCCGACACGATCACGGCAGAGTTGTGCCAGTTGCTCCAACTCCCGCCGCAGGCCGTGGCGATGGGCAACGGGTCGACCGAGCTGATCACCTGGATCGACCATCTGCTGGTCCGCGAGTCCCTCGCCGTCCCCGTGCCCACCTTCGGCCGCTGGACCGACCAGCCCATGGAGACCGGCAAGCGGGTCGACATGTTCCCGCTCCAGGAGTCCAGCGGCTTCGCCCTGGATCTCGCGCAGTACGCCGAGTTCATCCGGACCCGCGGAACCAAGGTCGCCGTCATCTGCAACCCGAACAACCCCGACGGGGGCTTCCTGCACAAGCGCGCGCTCGTGCAGTTCATGGACGCGATGGCCGACCTGGACCTGATCATCATCGACGAGTCGTTCCTGGAGTTCGCGGACGCGGAGCAGGAACCGAGCGTCGTGCAGGAGGCGATGATCCGGCCGAACGTCATCGTGCTGCGCAGCCTCGGCAAGAACTTCGGTCTGCACGGCATCCGCTTCGGCTACATGGTCGCCAACCCCTCGCTGGCCGGCCGGGTCCGCTCGATGCTCCCGAAGTGGAACCTCAACGCCTTCGCCGAGTACGTGGTGTTCATGCTGAAGGAGCACGGCCCCGAGTACGCGCAGAGCCTGGTGCAGGTGCGCCGGGACCGTCTCGACATGGCGAGTCAGCTCAGCGCGCTGCCCGGGCTGACCGTCTACCCCTCCCAGGGGAACTTCCTCTTCGTGCGCCTTCCCGTCGGCGCCGAGGGCACCGTGGTCCGCGACCGGCTGCTCGCCGAGCACCGCATCCTGGTCCGCGAGTGCGGCAACAAGATCGGCTCGTCCAGCCGCTTCCTGCGGCTCGTGGTGCGCCCCCAGGTGGACGTCCGTCGCCTGGTGTCCGGCCTGGAACAGGTGCTCTACGGGACCAGGAGGGGAGCCGCCGTACCCGAGCTGAGCGCCGGCGCCGGCTACAGCTCGGGCACGGCGGCAGTGGACAGACTGGTCACCAACGGGGCAGGCATGCCCGGCCTTGCCGCTCAGGCCATGGGCATGGCGATGCCGGGGCTGGTCGCGGCCGCCCCGGCCGCCGCCCCGATGTCGATGCCCGAACCCGCGATGGCCCCTGCGATGGCGCAGACCCCGCCGTCCGACGGTGCCGGGATGCCGCTCCCGGCCGCCGCCCAGATCTTCCCCCAGTCGGTGCCCGTCCCGGCTCCCGCCCCCGTCCCGGCCGCGGCTCCGCCGATGGCCCCGGCGGCCTCGATGGCTCCCGCCATGGCACCCGCGGCGATGACCCCGGCGGCGATGGCCCCCGCCATGGCACCCCCTGCCATGGCTCCCGCCGCTATGGCCCCCGCCATGGCGCCGGCGGCGATGGCGCCCGCCATGGCACCGGCGCCCACCCCGCCGATGGGCCCGACCCCGCCCGGCGTCCCGGCCCGCGGCGGGCTCACGGCCGCCCAGGTCCGGGGCACCAACGGCCTCTCGCCCGCGGCGGCGACCGGCTGGCCGAACGCCCAGAGCTGGCCGAACGCGGCGGGGATGGGTCAGGCGGGCTGACACCTCGCACCATGACGCCCCGGGCGCCGGCGCACCGTTGTGCCATCCGGGACGTCTGTCGACACTTGCCCTGGAAGCAACTTGACGGGCTGTCACTTTGCCGGACTGACAGCCTGTCGACAGGAACCGTCCCTACGGTGTCGTGCTCATGACAGACACTTCAGATGCGCGCCGCTCCGTCGCGCGCCGCACCGTGCTCGTCGCCTCGGGCGCGACCGCAGCGGCCCTGGCCGTAGGCGCCGCTGCCACGCCCGAGGCCCCCGTCGCCGACGCGGCCGACACCACCCCCGTCGCCGCCGCGGCCGTCTGCACCCTCACCAGGGAGATGACCGAAGGCCCCTACTACCTCGACGGACAGTACGTCCGCCCCGACATCACCGAAGGCAAGCCGGGGATCCCGCTCAAGCTGACCCTCACGGTCGTCGACGACGACACCTGCGTGCCCCTCTCCAACGCCCTCGTGGAGGTCTGGCACGCCGACCACCTCGGCGAGTATTCCGGCTTCGTGGGCGCCAACGGCCACAGCGAACCGGACGACGGCACCTTCCTGCGCGGTGGAGTCCTCACCAACTCCAGCGGCGTCGCCGACATCACCACGATCTACCCGGGCTGGTACGTGGGCCGCTGCATCCACGTCCACATCAAGGTGCACACGAACGTCACCCTGACCCCCGACGGCTCCTTCACCGGTGGCCAGGAACTCCACACCGGCCAGCTCTACTTCAGCGAGACGATCACTACCGCCGTCAGCAGGCTCTCCCCCTACTCGGCGAACAGGGTCACCCGCACCACTCTCGCCCGGGACTCCGTCTACGACGGCGGAGGCGCCGCTTCCGGCCTTCTGACCCTGACGGCCCTGGGCAGCTCGGCCTCGTCCGGCTACGCGGGAACGCTGACCCTCGGGGTCGAGCGCTGACCCGGCGCACCTGATCACTCCCTCGTCCGCCTGGGCGTCACCGGGTACGCGGTGACGCCCAGGCGACATGCGGGAGCGCGGCACGAACCATCAGCCCCACGCCGGCGAAGACGGGAGCGAGTTCGGGAACAAGTGGCCCCGCAAGGAGCCGGGCGACCCCTTGGTGACCTACTTACCCGGACACTGCTGCCAGGCCATGTGGTACACCGTGCTGAGGTCGCCGTCGGTGGAGTCCATCGTCATGAAGCTGACCTTGCTCGGCGAGGACGAGCCCGCGTTCACCCGGAGCTCGGTGTTGATGTTGAAGTTGCGCTGGACTCCGCAGGGCGCCCAGACCAGTTGGGCCCAGTCGGTGCTGTCGGTCGCCTGCCAGTTGTCGTTGTAGGAGCCGCTGAAGTTGTGGTTCTTGAAGACCGTCTGCGACGAGCCCTGGAAGTAGTACGAGGCCCGCTGCACGGCGCTCGCGCCGGACTGGAGCGAGGCGTAGCCACGGTAGTCCGCCTTGGCGATGGCGTACGTGAAGCCCGACGGGACGTGGACGATCAGGTTGAGCTGGCAGTTCTTGCGGAACGCCGTGGGGTTGGAACCCCCGCCCACCTGGGCGAGGTAGTCGCTGTAGGTCACGGTGAAGGCGGTGTTGTCCTCGGAGACGGCGACGGCCGCCGTGCCCGCGGGACAGCCGGAGCCGTTCACCGTGGCGACGTCGATGACGATCTTGTCCGGGGGCGGGTTGTCGAACACGGGGGACGAGTTGTGCGTGGGGATCGCCGCGGTGATGAGAGCGGCGACCGCACCGCCCAGGAGCAGCCCACTTGCCATGGTCTCTGTCCTTCGCTCGGATCGGTGGGGGGTGGATGCGCGTCCGGGTCCCCTCGGCAACTCTGTGCAGGATCAATGGAGTTGCTGTGAAGAACCGGGGCGATCGCATCGTAGGGAGAGCGGTGGGGCGCGCCCAGGCCGAACTCCGGCCATTCACCACGGCCCGTTCACACCCGGTCACTCCTTGTCGATCACTCCCTGAACTCCCTTGCGATCAGCGTGGATCGACCGTGGAACGAGCCTCGGGCCCCCAACAGCCGACACGGTCCGGACCGTGGAACGAGCCTCGGGCCCCCACAGCCGACACGGTCCGGACCAGCCCCGCGGCAGCCCGCGGCGCCCGGTGCCATGGATCGGCTACGGGTTCTCCCAGGCCGCCGGTTCCGCCGCCAGCGCCTGCACCGGGTCCGGCAGGGCGTCCGCCGCGATGTCGGCGATCGTGACACCCTCCAGGATCCGTCGGACGTTCGCCCGCAGGGCGATCCAGAGCGGAAGCAGGGGCTGTGCCGAACCCGTGTAGGACAGACCGGTCGGGCGTTCGCCGCGTACGGACACGATCGGGCCGTCCACCGCCCTGATCACGTCCGCGACGGTGATCGCCGCCGGGTCGCGGGCCAGCCGGTAGCCGCCGCCCCCGCCACGCCGGCTGTCGACGATCCCGCCGCGCCGCAGGTCTCCGAGGATCCCCTCGAGGAACTTGTGCGGGATGTCCTGCACGGCGGCGATCGACTCGGCCTTCACCGGGTCGCCGCCCTGCCGCACGGCGAGCTCCAGTACCGCCCGTACCGCGTAGTCCGCGCGTGCCGAGATCCTCATGAGCCCATTGTGCCGTCAGGGGACTCGAGGCCGAGGACGCGGCCGGCGACACGGGCGGGGCGGCGCGCTCCGGCACGCTGCCGGGGTGCGCCGCCCCGGTCGGGACGGGTCGCGGGAGGTGGCCCGCGGCGTCATGACGCCTACTTCTGCTCGCTGTTGAACCTCGCGGCCGACCAGCGGTAGCCGAGCACCGCGAGACCGAGGCACCAGGCGAGCGCGATCCATCCGTTGTCGCCGATCTCGGTGCCGAGCAGCAGGCCGCGAAGGGTCTCGATGGCCGGGGTGAACGGCTGGTACTCGGCGATGGGCCGGAACCAGCCCGGCATCGTGCTGGCCGGGATGAAGGCGCTGGAGATGAGCGGCAGGAGGATGAGCGGCTGGGCGCTGTTCGCGGCGGCCTCGGCGTTCGGGCTGGCCAGGCCCATGCCGACCGCGATCCAGGTGAGCGCCAGGCCGAAGAGGACGAGCAGCCCGAACGCGGCCAGCCATTCCACGGCCGTGGCGTCGGCGGACCGGAAGCCGATGGCGACGGCGACGGCGCCGACGAGGAGGACACTGGCGACGCATTGCAGCACACTGCCGACGACGTGCCCGACGATCACCGAGCCGCGGTAGACCGCCATGGTGCGGAAGCGGGCGATGATGCCCTCGTTCATGTCGGTGGAGACGGACACCGCGGTCCCGATGACGGTGCCGCCGATGGTCATCATCAGGATGCCGGGGACGATGTAGGCGATGTAGTCGGAGCGGTCGGCGCCTCCGATGCCGGCGCTCATCACGTCGCCGAAGATGTAGACGAACAGCAGCAGGAGCATCACCGGGGTGAGCAGCAGGTTCAGGGTGAGGGAGGGGTAGCGGCGCGCGTGCAGGAGGTTGCGGCGCAGCATCGTGGTCGAGTCGCGGACGGCGAGGGAGACACGGGCCGGGCGGGTGGCCGCAGGGGTGCTCATCGGACGTTCTCCTTGGGCTGGTCGGGCTGGCTCGGTCGGCGGGGGACCTCGGCGGTGCCGGTGAGGGCGAAGAAGACGTCGTCGAGGTCGGGGGTGTGCACGGTCAGTTCGTCGGCTTCGATGCCGGCCGTGTCGAGCCGGTCGAGGAGGGAGCGCAGTGCGTGCTGGCTGCCGTCGCTGGGGATCCGCAGCGCCAGGTTCTCGTCGTCGCTCGTGACCTCCGTGACCTGGCGCAGGGCGGCGGCGGCGGTCCGGTGGGCGGCCGGGTCGGTGAAGCGGAGCCGTATGTGGCCGCCGGGGATCAGTCGCTTGAGTTCGTCGGCGGTGCCCTCGGCGGCGATCCTGCCGTCGTTCAGTACGGCGATGCGGTCGGCGAGTTCGTCGGCCTCCTCCAGGTACTGGGTGGTGAGGAAGACGGTGACGCCGTCGCGGACCAGCTCGCGGATGATCTGCCACATGGTGTGGCGGGAGCGGGGGTCGAGGCCGGTGGTGGGTTCGTCGAGGAAGATGATCCGCGGGCTGCCGACCAGGGTCATGGCGATGTCGAGGCGGCGTTTCATGCCGCCGGAGTAGGTGGAGGCGGGCTTCTTCGCGGCCTCCACCAGGTCGAAGCGTTCCAGGAGCCGGGCGGCGACCCGGCGCCCCTCGGCCCTCGTCAGGTGGTGCAGGTCGGCCATGAGGAGCATGTTCTCCTCACCGGTGATCAGGCCGTCGACGGCGGAGAACTGGCCGGTGACGCCGATCGCGGCCCGGACCGCCTGCGGGTCGGCGGCGAGGTCGTGGCCGCCGACGCGCAGGTCACCGGCGTCGGCCGTGACGAGGGTGGAGAGGATTTTGACCGCGGTGGTCTTGCCGGCGCCGTTCGGCCCGAGCAGGGAGAAGACCGTTCCTTCGGGGACCGCCAGGTCGATGCCGTCGAGCACGACCTTGTCGCCGTAGGACTTGCGCAGCCCGTTCGCCGCGATGGCCAAGCTGGTCATGAGAGGGGGCTCCTTCGAAAGGCTGCGGGGCGGAGGTCTAGAGGCTGCGGGCGGTGATGTCGCCCTGGGTGGCGGTGGCGCGGATGACGAGGCCGGGGGTGCCGTCGGTGTTCTTCAGCGAGTTGTCGATCCGGCCGTGACCGGTGCCGGCGTCCAGGGAGGCGGAGACTCCGCGGGCGGCGCCGACGGTGATGTCGCCCATCCGGGTGCTCAGCGCGAGCGAGCCGCGCACGGCCTCGGTGATGTTCAGGTCGCCCTTCTGGGTGCTGATCTCGCCGGGCCCGTTCAGGCGGCCGACGGTGATGTCGGCGTCGAGGCCGGCGAGGCGGGCGCTGTCGGCCTCGTCGAGCTTGACCGCGCCGGAGCCGCCCTCGAAGACGACGTCGCCGAGCCGGCCGACGCCCCGGAACTCGGCGGCGGCCGCCTTCGCCTCGACGTGGGAGCCGGCGGGGAGTTGGACGGTCACGTCGACGGAGCCGGTGGTGCCGAGGATCCGGTTCCTCGCCGGCGCGGTCTCGATCCGCAGGACGCCGTCGGCGTACTGGACCGTGATCTGCTCCGACGCCTTCACGTCGCGGGCCTTGGAGGCGTCGGCGGGCAGGACCTCGACCGTGGTGTCGGCCCGGTCGGCGGCGATGATCCGGATGCGTCCCGCGGAGAGGGCGAGGACGGCGGAGACGGGGGCGGTGGTGGCGAACTTCTGCATCGTGCGCTCCTTCGGTGCGTTGTTTCTGATGAGGGAAACGCTACGTTGCGTTCATAGATTCAGCAACACATTCATTGCATCCGGTTACCATACTTGCAGTTCAAGGCCACTATTTCGTTGCAATGGATTGGAAGCTAACGCAACAACCGGGACCTAGCGCGTTGCAATGGTTCAGAACTGAACGCTATGCTGGAGGCCTCATGAACGACGGAGGAGATCGCGATGCCGGGAGGCAGGCTCACGCAGCAGGAGCGCCAGCAGATCGCGTCGGGCCTGGCCGACGGCCTCGCCTACGCGGAGATCGCCAGAGGGCTGGACCGTCCCACCTCGACGATCACCCGTGAGGTCATGCGCAACGGCGGCCCCACCGCCTACCGCGCCGACCTCGCCCACCGCGCCACCGAACGCCGCGCCCACCAGCGCAGGCCGGCGGCGCCCCGGGGGACGCAGGCGGCCCCGCCGGCCCACGGTCGCGACGCCGAGGCGGTGCGCGAGTACGAGGAGACGCTCACCACCGTCTTCATACAGTCGGGCCTGCCCAAGATGATGGCCCGGGTGCTGGTCTGCCTCTACACCACGGACACGGGCAGCCTCACCGCGTCCGAACTCGTCCAGCGCCTCCAGGTCAGCCCGGCGTCCATCTCGAAGGCGATCACGTTCCTGGAGAGCCAGGGGCTCGCCCGCCGGGAGCGCGACGACCGCCGCCGCGAGCGCTACGTCATCGACGACGACGTCTGGTACCAGGCGACGGTCGCCAGCGCCCGGTCCCTCGCCCAGGTCGTCGAGACCTCACGGCAGGGCGTCCGCATCCTCGGCCCCGACACCCCGGCCGGCACCCGGCTGGAGAACATCGCCCGCTTCGTGGACTTCGTCAGCGAGAGCACCCTGCGCGCCGCCGAGCAGGCCCGCGAGGTCCTCCACACGAAAGCCGAGGCCGCCCCGGACGGCAGCGGTGAGCAGCCGGCCGAGGGATGAGCGAACAGATCGCCGGCCGGTCGGGCAGGACCGGCCGGCGATCGGCGTTCACTCTCCTTGGCCCGGCCACGTCGGGCCGGTCCCGGTCAAGCCAGCCTGATCACGTTCCACGACAACGGCTCCAGCGTCGCGGTGAGGCCACCGTCCGTCAGCGCGGTGCCCTCGGCGGCGTGCGGGGCCACCCGCTCGGGATCGGCGAGGGTGTTGCGGGCGTCCGGATCGGCGTCCGCGAGCACGCTGTGTTCGACGACCGAGGTCAGGTCGAGGCCGGTCAGACCGATGTGGAGGGGGAGTGCCTCGGTACGGCTGCGGTTGACGGCGAACACCGTGACCGTGCCGTCGTCGGCGCGCACGGCGGTGGCGTGCAGCAGGTCCGCCTCGCCGTACCTGGCGGTCTCGTACGTCGGTGAGTCCACGCGTACGTCGAGGACCGTGCCCCGGCCGTGCTTCGACGCCTGGGCGAACGGGAAGAACGTCGTCTGCCGCCAGGCCGGGCCGCCCGGCTCGGTGAGGATCGGCGCGATGACGTTGACGAGCTGGGCGAGACAGGCGACCGTCACCCGGTCGGCGTGCCTCAGCAGCGCGATGAGGAGCGAGCCGAAGACGACCGCGTCCATGACGCTGTAGTTGTCCTCCAGCAGCCGTGGGGCCTCCGGCCAGTCGGCCGGGTCGGCGGTGCGGGCGTGCTCCTCCCACCGCGACAGGTACCAGACGTTCCACTCGTCGAAGGAGAGGTTGATCTTCTTCTTCGACTTGAGCTTCGCGCCCACGTGGTCGCAGGTGGCGACGACGTTCTCGATGAACGACTCCATGTCCACCGCCGAGGCGAGGAAGGAGTCGAGGTCGCCGTCGTGGGGTTCGTAGTAGGCGTGCAGCGAGATGTGGTCGACCAGGTCGTAGGTCTCCGTCAGGACCTTGGCCTCCCAGTCGGCGAACGTGGGCATCGACTGGCTGGAACTGCCGCACGCGACGAGTTCGACGGCCGGGTCGATCTGGCGCATCGCGCGGGCCGTCTCGGCGGCCAGACGGCCGTACTCCTCGGCCGTCTTGTGGCCGGTCTGCCAGGGGCCGTCCATCTCGTTGCCCAGGCACCACAGCCGGATGCCGAAGGGGTCCTTGTCGCCGTGCGCGATGCGCCGCTCCGCGAGCGCGGTGCCTGACGGGTGGTTGGCGTACTCCTGGAGCTCCAGGGCCTCCGCCACGCCGCGGGTGCCGAGGTTGACCGCCATCATCGGTTCGGCCTGCGGGCCGATCTTGCGCAGGAAGGCGATGTACTCGGAGAGGCCGAAACGGTTCGTCTCCGTCGAGCGCCAGGCCAGGTCGAGGCGGCGCGGACGGTCCTCGGCGGGGCCCACCGAGTCCTCCCACTTGTAACCGGAGACGAAGTTGCCGCCGGGGTAGCGGACGGCGGTGACGCCGAGTTCGCGGACCAGGTCCAGGACGTCGGTCCTGAGTCCCGCCTCGTCCGCGGTCGGGTGGCCGGGCTCGAAGACGCCGGTGTAGACGCAGCGCCCGAGATGTTCCACGAAGCTGCCGAAAAGCCGGGGGTTGACTTCGCCGATGGTGAAGGCGGGGTCGAGGGTCAGTCGTGCGGTGCGCATGTACGCCTTTCGAGGAGGGGGTGCTTGTCCGTAGGCGGTCACGGGTGGGTCCGTGGCTGGTTCGCGCGGTTCACCGTTCGGCTTGGTTCGATATTTCGGATTGTGCTCGTGACTTCGAACGGGACCGTAAAATCGATGTGCCCGCCCGTCAATGGTTTCGACGCGTTCTCTGACAGCGCTTTCCTGCAACACCCCCGCGAAAACTTCCCGTGACGTGAGCACAACCGGCCGCGTAGGCTCGAGCGGGCTGCCGCAGGGCGGTCGAGGAGGGGGAGTTGATGGACATCGCGGGCGCGCTCGGGAGGGCGGCCCGGATCGGCTCGGCGCTGCGGCGCCCGAGGACCGGACCGGCCATGCGCGAGCTGACCGGCGATCTCTCCGCCGCCGTACGGGCGCGCCCCGGCCGGCCCGCCGGTGTGCGGGACGTGTGCCGGGTGCTGTGCGAGGAGATGTCGGCGCGGCGCGGCGGGCGGCCCGTCGAGGTGCGGTTCGAGAGGTTCCCCGACGAGATCGAAGTGACCGGACTGTGGGTGGAGTTCCATGACTTCGACCTCGTCATCGTCGAGGAACGCGCCGAGGACGTCCAGCAACTGGTCATCCTGGGCCATGAGTTGTGGCACCTGCACGCAGGTCACCGGCACCACCACCACGGCGTCGGCACGGTGGCGGCCGGTGTCCTGGCCGGCCGGTCCGGCTGGGACTCCCTCGCGCTGACCGTCGCCGCCCGCAACGGCTCCCGGGAGGACGAGGAGGCCGAGGCCGACGACTTCGGCCACCGGCTCGCCGCCCGCTTCCGGCGCTACCTCTCCGACTGCGGACCGGCCGCCGCGGGCCCGGACGGGGAGACGGCCGCCGTCCAGCGGACCCTCGGCTATCGCGGGCGCAGGGGCACGGCGCGGTGAACCACGGGCTGTACGTCTCCTTCTGGCTGCCCACCGTGGTCCTCGGCGCGGCCCTCGCCATCAAGCTGCCCAGCATCCTCAAACTCTGGCGCGACCCGCTGCTGCGTGCCGTCGGCGGGCTGCTGATCTTCGCCTGTGCGGTGTTCGTCTTCGCGGCCCCGAAGACCATCGCCTGGACCAACCGGGTCACCGGCGTGCCGAACATCGCGGCACCCTGGGTGTACTCCCTGCTCACCGCGCTCTCCGCGTCCTGGCTGCTGCTGATCATCGCGTGGCGCAACGGCCGCAGCGAGCGTTCGGCCCAGACCCGGCGCGCGACCCGTTGGGTGGTCTCCGTCTACGCGGCGGTGGTCGTCGCCCTCTGGGTGCTCTTCGCGCTCGCCGACGTGCCCGTGGAGCAGATCCAGGACCTCGACACCTACTACGCCAACACGCCCTTCATGCGCGAGGAGATCCTGCTCTACCTGCTCGCGCACACGGTGGCCTGCTCGGTCACCGCCCGGCTCGTCTGGAACTGGAGCCGCACCGAGGGCCTCGACGCCTGGCTGCGCTGGGGACTGCGCTTCCTGGGAGCCGGCTACGTCACGAACCTGCTGTTCAGCGCTGCCAAGTTGACGGCCGTCGGGGCCCGCTGGACCGGGCACGACCTGGACTGGCTGAACACCAACATCGCCCCGTCGGCCGCCTGTATCGCCGCCACCCTGGTCGCGATCGGCTTCATCGTGCCGCACGCCGGCCAGTACCTCCAGGAGCGGTGGCGGGTCCGCCGCCGGCACCGGAGCCTCAAGCCCCTGTCCCGGCTGATGAGGGGTGTCACCGGCGCCCGGGAGCCCTTCGCCCTGCGGGCCACGCCGGAACTGCGCCTGATCCGCCGCGAGACGTTCATCCGCGACGCGCTGCTCCAGCTCGCCCGGCACCTCGACGACGACCTGCGCGCCCGGTCCTACAAGGCCGCCGTCGCCCTCGGCTTCGAGCGCGGCCGGGCGCAGGCGCTCGCCGCCGCCGTGACGCTCCTGGACGCGCTGGACGCCCGGCAACGGGCCCTGCGGCAACCGGAGTCCGCCGAGCCGTCGGCGGCCGCCGAGCCCGAGCGCCCCGCCTCCTCCACCTCTCCCACCGCCCCGTCCGGCTCCTCCCGCCCGGACACCACCTACCTCCTGCGGGAGATCCAGGCCGTGTCCCACGTACTTCGCCACCCCGACGACATCCAGGCGGTCCGTGCCCACGCGGCCGCCCCGGCAGAGAGCATGTCCACGCATGAGTGAGCCCTCCAACCCCGCCAGAACCGCCGTAGTCCTGGGGGGATCCCATGCGGGCATGCTCGCGGCACGCGCACTGGCCGGCGTCGCCGAACGGGTCGTCGTCGTCGAGCGGGACGCGCTGCCCGACGGGCCCGCCCCCCGCAAGGGCCTGCCCCAGGCCCGCCACGCCCACATGCTGTGGTCGGGCGGGGTACGGGCGGTGGAGGAACTGCTGCCGGGCGTCACCGAGGCCCTCCGGGCCGCCGGCGCCCGCCGGACGCCGGTCACGACGGACATGGTGGTCATGGGGGCACGCGGCTGGTTCCGCCGCTGGCCCGAGTCCCACCACGTGATCCTGGCCGGCCGCGACCTCCTGGACGCGACGATCCGCGCCCAGGTCCTCATGGACGACCGGATCGAACTGCTCTCCGGTGCCGAGGTCCTGGGCCTGGAGGGCGACGCGGGCACGGTCACCGGGGTACGGGTGCGGGCACGGGGTTCCCAGGAGCGGGTGGTGTCCGGTGGGCTGGTGGTCGACGCGACCGGGCGGGGGTCGCGGGCCGGGCGGTGGCTGGAGGAGCTGGGGCTGCCCGCGGTGGAGCGGCGTGAGGTGGACGCCGGGCTGGCGTACGCCAGCCGTCTCTACCGCGCGCCCGAGCAGGCCCGCTCCGGCTACCCGGTCGTCAACGTGCAGCCCGACCCGCGCGAGGACGTGCCGGGGCGGGCGGGGTTCCTGCTCCCCATCGAGGACGGCCACTGGATCGTCACCCTGAATGGCACCCGGGGCGGCGAGCCCTCGGCCGCCGACGACGACTTCCTCCGCTTCGCCCGCGAGGAACTGCGCCACCCCGTCATCGGGCAGCTCCTCGAGCAGGCCGAGCCGGTGTCCGGGGTGTCGTTCACCCGCGCCACGGTCAACCGCCGCCACTTCTACGAGCGGATGCCGGCGTGGCCGGAGAACTTCGTCGTCGTCGGGGACGCCCTCGCCGCGTACAACCCGCTCTACGGCCACGGCCTCGCCGTCGCCGCCCAGAGCGCGGTGATCCTTCGGGACGTGGTGCGCCGGCGCGGGTGGGGCGCCGCCGGACTGTCCCGGCGGATCCAGAAGGCGGTGGCCCGCCCGGTGGGCACCGCGTGGGACCTCGCCGTCGGCCAGGACGTGTTCTGTGAGGGCGCGACGGAGGAAGGGCCCACGGCCCGGGACCGGCTGGTGGCCGCGTACGTGGGACGCCTGATGCTCACCGCCACCGGCAACGGACGGATCGCCCGCCGGGTGACGGACGTGACGTCGCTGGAGCGCGGGCCGGAGGTGCTGCTGAGTCCGTCGGTGCTGCTCGCGGCCGCGCTGGGCCCGTTGAAACCGGCCCTGAACGGACCCCCGCTGACCGGGGACGAGTTGAAGCGAGCGGGCTTGGAGTAGCCGGGAGCGGGCCCGCTCGGACCCGGCCCGCTCGGACCCGGCCCGCTCGGCGGCGGATCCGTTACGGGGCGGCCCCACTCAGGATGGGCCTGGCCCGGAACCGGCCCGCACGGCGGTCGGTCGGTTCCGTCCCCGGTCCGTCCGTTCAGCCCGCGAACGCCGGCTGCGGGAGGCCCTTGCCCGCTCCCGGTACGACCAGGAGCGAGCCCGCCACCGGGTGCGGTGACGTCAGGCCCACGCGCGCGGTCGTGATGTACAGGTCCGTCAGGCCGGCGCCGCCGAACGCGCAGGCCGTGATCCTGGGGGTCGGGAGGACGATCACCCGGTCGAGTTCGCCCTCCGGGGTGTAACGGCGGACCGCTCCCCCGTCCCAGAGCGCCACCCACACGCAGCCGTCGGCGTCCACGGTGAGGCCGTCGGGGAAGCCCGCGCCGTCCTCGATCGTGACGAAGGGGCGGCGGCCGCTCACCCGCCCGTCCGCCGAGTGCGCGAAGACGTCGACCCGGCGGGTCGGCGAGTCGACGTAGTACATCAGCGTGCCGTCCGGGCTCCAGCCCGTCCCGTTGCTGACCGCCACGTCGTCGAGGATCAGCTCGGCCGGGCCGTCGCCGGTGAGCCGGGACAGCGTGCCGCCGCCCGGGGCCTCGTCGTAGCGCATGGTGCCGGCCCAGAGGGAGCCGTCCGGGGCGACGGCGGCGTCGTTGGCGCGGCGGCCGGGAACCGGCTGGTGGTGCAGCCAGCGGAAGCCGCCGTCGGGGTCGAGGAGGCCCACGCCGTCCCGCAGGTTGAGGACCAGCCCTCCCCCCGCGCGGGGTTTGGCCGCGCCCACGTGCTGGTCGGTCACCCGCACCGTGCGACGGCCCGTGGAAGGGTCGTAGCCGTGCAGGCGGGAGCCCAGGATGTCCAGCCAGAGCAGGCGGCCGGCCGCCGGGTCCCAGGTCGGCCCCTCGCCGAGGGCCGCCTCGGCGCGGACCGCCACCTCCCAGGCCGCGCCGGTCGTCGTCATGCCACGCTCCGGTAGCCCAGGAGCTCGGACAGCTCGGCGGCGCCCTTCGCGGCGAGCTCTTCCAGTTCGACGCGGCGCTCCTCGCTCCAGCGGATCATCGGCACGGAGATGGACAGGGCGGCGACGACCTGCCCCGTGCGGTCGCGCACCGGAGCCGCCACGCAGCTCACGTCCGGATTGGACTCGCGGCTCTCGACCGCGACGCCCCGCTCCCGGATCTCCGCCAGGGCCTCGCGCAGGGCGCCGGGCTCGGTGATGCTGTTCGGGGTCATCCGGATCAGGTCGGCGTCGTCGGGGATGCGCGCGCTGAGCTCCGGCTCCGGGAGCGAGGCCAGCAGCATCTTGCCGACGGAGGTGCAGTGGGCGGGAAGGCGACGTCCGGCGGCCGAGACCATCCGGACCGCGTGCGTGGAGTCGACCTTGGCGATGTAGATGACGTCGGCGCCCTCCAGGATCGCCACGTGCACCGTCTCGTCACACGTCTCAGCGACGGACCGCGCGACCTGCTGACCCTCGGCGGCGAGGTCGAGCTGCTCGGCGTAGCGGCTGCCGAGCTGGTACGGACGTACCCCGAGGCGGTAGCGTCCGGGCTGTCCCGGAACGCCGACGATGTACGACCGCGCCGAGAGCGTGGTCACCAGTTCGTGCACGGTGGTGCGCGGAAGCTGGAGCTTGCGCACGATGTCGGGGGCGGAGAGCGAACCGTCTCCGTCGAGGAAGAGCTCGAGGATGTCGAGCGCTCGGGTCACGGCAGGTACGAGGCGTCCCACAACCGGCCCCCTCCCTTTGTTAGTCGTCTCAGTGCCTGCGTTCGAGATTTCAACAGGCGATCGGCATGGCGAACACTGTCATACGGCGTTGCGCCGGGCAATGGTCGGGAAACGCACAGTGGCCCAGCACCGTACGCCCGGTGGGCCAGGATGGAGGGATGCCGACCCAGAAACGCCTCGCGGGCTCCTTCGCGGCGCTCGATTTCCAGCAGGTCCTGCTGCGCCGCATGGCCGACCACAACCCGGATCTGGTGGAGGACGCCCGCCACGGACTGGGCGTCTCCCTCGCACAGATGCGGGAGGCCAACAAGCGCTGGCAGGCGATGCTCCACTCCCCGCACGCACGGGGCTCGCTGTCCCGGTACCGCTCGGTCCTCGGCGAGCCGGAGTCCCGGACGCCCCGCCGCGTCGGGGACCTCGACTGCGAGGCCTGGCTCTGGCCGCTGCCGCTCTGGCCCGAGCTGCGCTTCGAGGCGCTGGTCGCCCCGAACGGGGGCGTCTGGAACGAGTGGCTGGTCCGCGCCCCCGGAGCCACGCCCCCGCTCCTGACGACCCTCGACGACCTCACCCCCTGGTCCTGCACCGTCGACGAGGTCGCCCGCGCCTTCGCCCCGGCCCGCCCCCTGGAGGGCACCGCCCCCACTCGTTGGGGACTCGCCTTCACCGCACCCGACGGCCTGGGCGTGAGACGGGAGGCCGTCGCGGAGTTCACCTGGGGCCTGCTGCAACGCACGGCGGTCCGGGAGTAGGGCGTCCGCCGCGGTGGAGCGGGAGCGGGGCGGCCGTGGAAGCGGCCGTCGGGGCGGTCGTCAGGGAGTGACGGCCGCCGCCAGGATCGCCGCCACCACGGCCGGCAGCGACCCCGGGTGCAGGAACAGGAAGAGGTTCGGCTCGACCAGCTCCAGCTCCATCACGCGCGGCTCCCCGTCGTCGCCGTCCACGAGGTCGACCCGGGCGTAGAGCAGCTCCGACGCGTCCGGTACCGCGGCCAGGGCGCGTCCGGCGACGGCGAGCTCGGCCGGCGTCGGGGTCCACGGCTCCAGGCCGGGGTGGGCGACCTTGTCCGCGTCGAAGGCCGTGCCGGGGGCCAGTACGGCCCGCTTCCGGCTGGCGTGCAGCAGGCGTCCGCCGAAGAACTGGAGCGCCCGCTCACCGCCGGTGTCGATGCTCCGCATGTACGGCTGCACCATGGCCGTCAGCCCCTCGGCGTGCATCCGCGCCAGGTGCCCTTCGGCCGCCTCGCGCCGCTCGGGCGTGTAGCGGGCGGCGTAGCGGGCGCCGGCGCCGGAGGTGGGCTTGACGACGTACTCGTGGTCGCCCGGCAGACCGGCGGCGCCTTCGGGACCGCCCGGGGCGAGGTAGCGGGTGGGGACCGTGGGCACCCCGGCCGCGGCGAGCTCCCCGAGGTACCGCTTGTCGGTGTTCCAGCGCACGACGGCGGCCGGGTTCGCCAGCCGCGTCAGCTTGCCGCACCGCTCGGTCCACGCCGTGAACTCGGCCGCGCGCCAGCTGTAGTCCCAGGTCGAGCGGATGACGGCGAGGTCGTAGGAGGCCCAGTCGGCGTCCGGGTCGTCCCAGCACACGGCGTCCGCCTCGGCCCCGGCCGCCTCCAGCGCCGCGCGCAGCACGGGGAGATCGCGGTCCTTGCTCGGTTCCGGCCGGGGGTCGTAGGTGACCAGAGCGACTCGGGGCACAGCGGGACTCCGTTCTCGTACGTCTGTCGTTCCGTCGGTCGCCGGACCGCTGATCCGCCGGTCGCAGGTCTGCTGTCCGTCCGCGGCCGCACTTCAGCACGTCCGTACGTGCGTACGCCCGCACGCTGCGGTACGTCCGTGTCGTGTCCGGGCAGGCTATCCGGCGTCCCCGCGGTGGGCACAACCTGTTTGACCTGAGCCTTCGGGCCGGGGAGGCCCCGGCATCGTGGGAGCGGCGGCTCGACAGGTGGGCACGGGGCGAGTGGGGTAGGACGGTTTCGACGTGTCACGCAGCCACTCAAGGAGCCCGTCCCGTGTCCTCTCTCTTCCCGGCCCTGACGGACGACCCGTCCGGGCGCCCCGCTCTGCGCTTCGGTGAGCGCTCCCTGACGTATGCGGAGCTCGCCTCGGCGGCCGGTGCCGTCGGTGAGCGCGTGCGGGGTGCGACGGGGGGTGCCGCATCGGGCCGCGGCGCAGAGCGCGGGCGGGTCGCCGTCTGGGCGACTCCGACGCTGGAGACCGCCGTCGGGGTCGTCGGCCTGCTGCTCGCCGGGGTGGCCGCCGTGCCGCTGAACCCGAAGTCGGGGGACAAGGAGCTCGGGCACATCCTGGGCGACAGCGCGCCGGGGGTGGTGCTGGCGGCTCCGGGCGACGAACTGCCGGGAGCGCTGGATGAGTTGACGCGGATCGACGTGGAGGTCGAGGGCGGCGTCACGGTCGGCGGCGTGCGCGGCGCCGGAGGGCCGGCCGTCGGGGCGCCCGCGGGCGAGGAGGACCCCGCGCTCGTCGTCTACACCTCCGGCACCACCGGGCCGCCCAAGGGCGCGGTCATCCCGCGCCGGGCCGTCGCCACCACCCTGGACGCGCTCGCCGACGCCTGGCAGTGGACCGGGGAGGACGTCCTCGTGCACGGGCTGCCGCTGTTCCATGTGCACGGGCTGGTGCTGGGGATCCTCGGTCCGCTGCGCCGGGGCGGGGCCGTACGGCACCTCGGGCGGTTCGACACCGAGGGCGTGACGCGTGAGCTGAGCGCCGGCGCGAGCATGCTCTTCGGGGTGCCGACGATGTACCACCGCATCGCCGAGGCGTTGCCGGACGACCCCGGGCTGGCCGAGGCGCTCGCCGGGGCGCGGCTGCTGGTGTCGGGATCGGCGGCGCTGCCCGTGCACGACCACGAGCGGATCGCGGCCGCGACGGGGCGGCGGGTGATCGAGCGGTACGGGATGACGGAGACGCTGATGAACACCAGCGTCCGGGCGGACGGGGAGGCACGGGCCGGGACCGTCGGGGTGCCCCTGCCGGGCGTGGAGCTGCGGCTCGTGGACGAGGACGGCTCGGCCGTCGGGGTGTACGACGGGGAGAGCGTCGGCGAGATCCAGGTGCGCGGGCCGAACCTGTTCACGGAGTACCTCAACCGGCCGGAGGCGACAGCCGCCGCCTTCACCTCCGACGGCTGGTTCCGGACCGGGGACGTGGCGGTGCGCGATCCTGACGGCTACGTCCGGATCGTGGGGCGCAAGGCGACCGATCTCATCAAGAGCGGCGGGTACAAGATCGGGGCCGGTGAGATCGAGAACGCGCTGCTGGAGCATCCGGGGGTGCGGGAGGCGGCGGTGACCGGTGAGCCGGACGCGGACCTCGGGGAGCGGATCGTCGCGTGGGTCGTCCCCGCGGATCCCGGATCCCCGCCGCCCGAGGCCGAGTTGGCCGGCCATGTCGCCCGACGTCTCGCGCCGCACAAGAGGCCTCGCGTGGTCCGGTATCTCGAGGTGCTGCCGCGCAACGACATGGGGAAGATCATGAAGCGGGCGCTGCCGTCATGACGGCGGAGCGGGCGAGCGCGCGGGAGGCCATCGCCCTCGTGGCCGACGACTTCATCGCTCTCCCCGACCCGCCGGGCGGGAAGTGGGCCTCCGCTCCGGACGGACCCCTCGGCTGGCCGGGCTACGGCGCCTCGCGCGAGCGCGCCGCCCGGCGCACCGGCGAGTCGGAGTCCGTCGTCTGCGGCACCGCGAGCGTCGGGGGCACCCGGGCCGTGCTGATCGCCTTCGAGTTCGGTTTCCTGGGCGGTTCGCTGGGTGAGCGCACCGGCGACCGTCTGGAGGCGGCGTACACCTACGCCCGTGAACACCGGCTCCCGGTCGTGCCGTTGGTCGCCACGGGCGGCAGCCGGATGCAGGAGGGCATGCTCGCCCTCACCCAGCTCCAGCGGGTGGCGCGGCAGTCGGCGCTCACCAGGGAGGCGGGGCTGCCGCAGGTCGCGGTGGTGCGGGATCCGACGACCGGCGGCGGCTGGGCCACCCTGGGCGCGGGCGCCGACGTCGTGCTGGCCCTGCCGGACGCCCAGGTCGGCTTCGCGGGCTCCCGCGTCCGCCCGCCGGACGCCGACCCCGCCGCCTACACGGCCGGGGCCCAGGTCGCGGCGGGAGCGGCGGACGCCGTGGTGCCTGCGGCGCAGCTGCGGGACGTCCTGGGCCGGTGGCTGCGCCTGCTGACCGGCGGAGCACCGCGGTCACCTTCCGTGCCCGCCCCGGCGCCCGTTCCCGGCGCTCTCGGCGCCACGGATCTGCCGCGTACCGGGTGGGAGGCGGTCCGGCGGGCCCGGGCGGCTGAACGACCGCGCGCCCGTGGCTACCTGGACGCCTACTTCAGCGACCGGCTGGCGATCTCCGGTGACCGGTGCGGCGGCGTCGACCCCGACGGGATGCTGTGCGGGTTCGGCGTGCACCAAGGCCGTACGGTCGCCTACGCGGCCCAGACCGGGGCGGCGACCCGGCCCGCCGGGTACCGCACCGCCACCCGGCTGATCCGCCTCGCGGACCGGCTCGGCATACCGGTGCTGACCCTGGTCGACACCCCGGGCGCGGCCAACGACGCCGAGGCGGAACGGCAGGGGGCGGGCGCGGCGATCGCGGAGCTGTTCGGCGCGGTCGCCACCGCCCGCACCGCGCTCACCACGCTGGTCATCGGCGAGGGCGGCTCCGGCGGCGCGCTGGCGCTGGCCGCGCCGGGCCGCACCTGGGCCACCCCGGACAGCTACTTCTCGGTCATCGCGCCCGAGTCGGCGGCGGCGATCCTCAAGCGGGCCCCGCGGGAGGTGGAGGCGACGGCCGATCAACTTCGCATCCGGCCACAGGACTTGGTGGAGCTGGGGGTGATCCGGATCACGCAGGCGCATGGAACGCAGGACAATCCCCAGTACCGTCCGTGACAATGGGTGCGCGCAGCGCCGCAGGAGTGCGAAGACGCGGGAGTTCCGGAAAGGGGTTACGGGGGCGTCGTGGACGGACTGGTGGAGTTCAAGACCGACGACGGTGCCGTCGTCTCCGTCGAGGCGGTCGCGGAGGGGCGGCCGGGTTCCCGGCTGGTGGCCCGGGGGGACGGGACGGTTCAGGCGGCCCGCACCTTCGAGGGCGCCCTGGAGGGCGTGCGCGCGGCCGCCGAGTCCGCCCTGCGGGTGTTCCGGGACGGGACGTTACGGCCTGACGGGGTGGAGATCGAGTTCGGGGTGAAGCTGTCGGCGGAGACCGGCGCGATCATCGCCAAGGGCACGGCCGAGGGTCACCTCGTCGTGCGGCTGACGTGGTCGCCCTCCCCCACCTCATGAACAGCGCCGAATGGCACGCCCGGATCGAGAGCGCGGGCCAGGTGGCGGGCGCCGGCTTCCTCGTCACCCCGCGCAGGGTCCTGACCTGCGCCCATGTCGTGCACGGGGCCGACCAGGACGCCCTGACGGTGACGTTCACCGAACGCCCGGGCTCTCCCGCCGTACCGGCCCGCGTGGTCGCCGACGGCGGCTGGGGCGGCGGCACCGCCGACCTCGGCGACCTGGCCGTCCTGGAGCTGGCGCACGAGGTCCCGGTCGCCCCGGCCGCGCTGGCCCCCGTGGACGCGGCCCACGACCGGCGGCCCGACCGGCCCCGCAAGCTCGTCGTCTACGGCTTCCCGGTCGGCTTCGACGAGGGCACTCTCGCCGAATACCGCATCACCGCGACGCAGTTGCTGAACCGCGAGTGGATCCAGCTGGAGGCGTGGCAGCCCGGCGGCCAGCCGCTCGCCCCCGGGTTCAGCGGCGCCGCGGTCACGCTCGCCGACACCGGTGAGGTCGTCGGCATGGTCACCGCGGCGGCCGGTGACCGGGGCGTGCACAACGGGCGGATGATGCCCACCGAGGTCATGGCCCGCTACTGGCCCGACCTGGAGGGCCTCGTCCCCACCTCGGACCACGGCACCGCCGACCGCGCCCGGCTGCGCGCCCTCGTCGAGCGCGCCGTCCGCGCGGGTCTGGACGGCGATCGCGCGCGGCGCGTACGGCTCTACGAGTCCGCCAGGGGTCCGCTGGACCCGGACGCGCCCGAGGAGGGGTTCGACTCGCTGTGGTCGGCGGCCCTGTTCGTGCTCTGCGAGGTGGACGGCGCCGACGCGGCCGCCACGGTCGCCCGCTTCACCGCCCATGTGGAGGCGATCCTCCGGGCCCCCGTCGAGACGGCCGCCGCACCCGACTGGTCGCCCATCCTCGTCGACCTCCAGCACAGCGGCGCGGGCGAGGGACACGTGCGCGTCGAGGTGTCGGCGTACAGCGGGGGCCGCCGGCACCCGGTGGGCTCGGACACCGTCCCGCAGACCGGGCTGCGCGCCTACGTGCAGGAGCGGATCGAGGCCGCCTTCCGGTATCTGACGCCCGGCTGCGACGAGTTGCTCGCGTTCGCGCTGCCCCGCGACTGGATCGACCTGCCCGTCGACCGGTGGGCGAGCACACCCGACGACGACACCCCGCTCGGCTGTGTGTACCCGCTCGTCGTCACCGACCAGGCGCGCCGCAGGGCCGGTGTCCGGCACCAGCTGACCCGGGTGTGGAACCGGCTCGACGCGGCGCCCGGCGCCCGGGTGCACCGGGTCGAGTGCGGCAGCCCCGAGGAACCCCGCCGGCTGCGGATGCGGCTGCGCCAGGACGACGCCTGTCTCGCCGGCTTCGCGACCGCCCCGGCCGCCTCCCACACCCGCCCGCACTTCGACACCTCCCTCAACGCGCCCGCCCCGATGGTCATCTGGTCCCGCGAGGGCTGTCGGACCGGGCCGGACGAGTCGTGCGCCGGCGGGGACGGCTGCGCGGGCAAGACGTTCCTGGACGAGCTCGACACCTGTGTGTCCGGGGTACCGCCCGCCGAACTCCCGCGCCGGATCCTCGCGTTGCGGGAGGAGGCCGACGCGGAGGACGGCCACTGGGCGCACGACATCCAGTTGCTGTGGGACGACCCGCGCCTCTTCGCCGACCCGCACGGCGGCACGTCCGGCCACCCCCGCTCACCCGTGACCTGAGCCCCGGCGCTCCCCCGCCCCCGCCCCCGCACACGACCGAGTCGCACGAGCCCCACCGGCCACACCGAGTCACCGCGAGTTTCGGAGAACCATGCCGCACTGGTCCGTCTACACCGGGAACAGCGAGCCGCACGACGGCGTCGCCCGGCTGCCCGCGCCGCCGCCCTGGCGGGCGTTCGACGGGGAGCCCGTCGTGCCGCCGCCCCGGGACGCCGACGACGAGGCGGCCGTCTCCCCCGACCGTGTCCACCGCGCCCGCTCGTACGTCGCCACCCCGGAGAGCGTCGAACTCGTCAACGCGGCCCTCGTGCTGCGCCGCCCCCTGCTCGTCACCGGCCCGCCCGGCACCGGCAAGTCCTCCCTGGCGTACGCGGTGGCGCGCGAGCTGGGCCTCGGTCCTGTGCTGCGCTGGAACATCACCAGCCGTTCCACCCTGGCCGACGGCCTCTACCAGTACGACCCGCTGTCCCGGCTGTACGCGGCCCGGCAGGCCGCCCGGCGCGAGCGGGACGGCGAATCCGGGGGCGGGGTCGAGGACCATCTGCGCCTGGGCCCCCTCGGCACGGCCCTGCTGCCCTACGAACGCCCCCGCGCGCTCCTCGTCGACGAGATCGACAAGAGCGACCTCGATCTGCCCAACGACCTGCTGAACGTCCTGGAGGAGGGTCAGTACGAGATCCCCGAACTCATGCGCGCGGCCCGTCACTCCGCCGAGGACGTCACCGCCGAGGTCCTGGCCGACGGCTCGGACACCCCCGTCGAGGTCACCCGCGGCCGGATCCGCTGCCGCGCCTTCCCGTTCGTCGTGCTGACCAGCAACGGCGAGCGGGAGTTCCCGCCCGCGTTCCTGCGCCGATGCGTCCGGCTGAAGCTGCGCCGACCCGGCCGCGACCAGCTCACCGAGATCGTCCGGGCCCACCTCGACACTCCGCCCGGCGAGGCGGAACACCTCATCGACCGCTTCCTGACCCGCGCCGCCGACGGCGAACTCGCCACCGACCAGCTCCTCAACGCCCTCTACCTCACCGGCGTCGCCGGTCTGGACGCCGACTCCCGCGACGGGCTGGCGGAGCGACTGATGCCCTACCTCAGCGCCACGGCGGACGGCGATGGCTTCTGAGGAGGCGCCGACGACGAACCCGATGCGCGAACCGAAGGGTGTCCCGTCCGCCCTGGAACGGCTGACCGCGCTGCTGACGGCGGCGGCGGACACCCCGCCCACACCCCGCGAGCTGGCCGAACTCCTGTGGCTGGCCCAGCTGTCGGGCGACCCGGTGGAGCGGAACGCGCCGGACGGGACGGACCCGGCGGCCTCGGCGGCTGCCGAGCGGGCCGAGCGCGACAGCGCCGGTACGGCCGGCGACACGAACGCCGGCACGCCCTCGGGCGCGGCCGGCGGTACGGCCGGGCGTGCGGACGGCGGTGCGGACGACGGTGCCCCGGCCGGGCCGACACCCGCGGCCCCCGCCGAGCGGGTCCCCCTCCGCCTTCCCACACCCGCGCCCGCCTCCGGCGCCACCGCCGGGAGCAGTCCCGTCCTCGCCCCCGCTCCCACGATGCTCCCGCACCCCCTCGCCCTCCAGCGGGCCCTGCGTCCGCTGAAGCGCACGGTGCCCTCGGCGCGCGCCCGTCTCCTCGACGAGCGGGCGACGGCCGACCGCATCGCCCGGCTGGGCGCCCACCCCGACGTCTGGCTCCCCGTGCTGCGCCCCGCGCGCGACCGCTGGCTGCGGCTCAACCTCGTCCACGACACCGGCCCGACGATGCCGGTCTGGCGACCCCTCGTCCGTGAACTTCACACCGCCCTGGCCCAGTCGGGCGTCTTCCGCACGGTCACCCTGCACCCGGCCACGCCCGACGGCGAGGCCCGGCACGTCCCCGACCCGGCGGACGGCCGGACGGTCACCCTGATCGTGAGCGACTGCATGGGCCCGCAGTGGCGCCCCGGTCCGGCGGGCGAGCACTGGTACCGGACCCTGCGGCACTGGGCGACCAGGATGCCGCTGGCCGTCGTGCAGCCGCTCCCGGAACATCTGTGGCCCACCACGGCCCTCCCGGCCGAGCCGGGACTGCTCTCGTCCGCCACCAGGGCGGCCCCGCTGCGCGCGCTCGCCTTCACCGCGTACGACCCCGACGCCGCGCCCCGGCCCGGCGGGGCGCTCCCGCTCCCCGTCCTGGAACCGGGCGCCCCCTGGCTGGCCAACTGGGCGGCGCTGGTGGCGGACCCGGGCGGAGCCCGCGTCCCGGGGGCGGTGGCCTGGCTGCCGGCGGCGCCCGCTCCACCCCCCTCCTCCGGACAGGAGGAGCCCGGTGGGGCCGCGCTGTCCGCGCAGGACCTGGTCCTGCGCTTTCGCTCCACCGCCTCCCGGGAGGCCTTCCGACTGGCCGGCCATCTGGCCCTGGCCGTCCCCTCGGTCCCGGTGATGCGCCTGGTCCAGCGGGCCGTGAGCCGCGACCCGCGGCCCCAGCACCTGGCCGAGGTGATCCTCAGCGGCCTGCTGACCACCGCCCCCGGCCCGCCCGGCTCGTACGACTTCCGCCCCGGCGTCCGCGATCTGCTGCTCCGCACCCTGCCCCGCACGGCACGCGGCCGCGCCCGCGGACTCCTTGACCGGATCGGCGCCTTGATCGACGAGCGGGCGGGTCTCAGGACGGGCGAGTTCCGCGCGGAGACCGGCGGCCCCGACGGCACGGCCCCGGCGTTCGCCACGGTGAGCGAGGAGACGGTACGCAGGCTGGGCGGCAACGTCGAGGAACGGCCCTGGCCGCAACAGCCGGAGTCCGAACCGCCGGCATCGGAGACGCCCGGGCCGCCGCCGTCGGGCGCCGGTTCGCCGGAGTCGGAGCGGCCGGAGTCGGAGCGGCCGGTGGCGGAGCGGCCGGAGTCGGAGCGGCCGGTGGCGGAGCGGCCGGTGGCGGGAGCGAGCGAGCGCACCACGCTCCTCTTCGAGACCGCCACCGACCTCACCGCCAGCCCCGAAACCCGCATCACCCTCGAATACGCGGTCCACGAGGTCCTCGCCAGGGGCGATCTGACTCCCCAGCAGTACGAGGTCCGGGTCCGCGAGAACGGCTACCTCGTACGGATCCGGCCCGGGACGTACCTCCTTCCGGTGCTGGCCGCCGCCCTGCGAGGGCTCCCCGGTCCGCTCGCCGAGCCGGCCGGGCGGCCTCTCCTGCGGGTGACGTTCGGTGACGGACCCGGGATGCCCGCGCCCCCGCCGAGCACCGCCCCCGTCGTCCTCACCGTCCCCCCGGACCTCTACGCGGCCTTCGCCGACAGCTCCGCCGCCGCCGGTCCGCACCGCTTCCGGCCCCTGTTCGGCGACGACCCGGACGCCCCGCCGCACGCCTGGTACTGCCCGCTGGGCCGAGACGACGTGGAGGGGACGGGACGGGCGGACGGAACAGGCGGGGCGGACGACCGCGAAGACGTTCGTGACCTGGTGCGCGGCCCCTTCCTCACCCGTGACCTCCGCCTGCTCGGCATACCCGCCCCAGGCCGCACCGCGATCGTGCACACCCGCCCCGACTGCCCCCTCACCCTCCTCGACCCCGTCCTGCCCTACGACGGCCGGCCGCCCCGCACGGCGACGTACTACGAGGTCGACCTCACCCCCCGGCACACCGCCGACCGGATCTCCCTGCCGAGCTCCGGCAAGGGCGTCTTCACCGCCGCCGCCGAGCTGACCTGGCGGGTCCACGACCCGGTGGCGTTCGTGCGCGCGCAGGCCACCGGCGTGCCCGGACGGCTGCTGGCGCATCTGCGCGAGGCGGCCTCCCTCGTCACCCGCCACCACTCCGTCCGCCGGGCGGCCGGCGCGCAGCGGGCCGTCAACGCGCAGCTCGGCAGGTGGCCGGTGCCGGGTCTGACGGTGAGCTGCGCGGTCACGCTCGCGCCCGACTACGCCCCGCCTCCCGAGGTGCGCCGGCCGGCCGGGCCCTCGGCACGGCCGCTCCAGGAACTGCTCGCCGACTCCGAGACCGTACTGTTCGGCTTCGACGGCCCGCTGGTCCGGCTGTTCACGGCCACGACCGCCCGTGAGGCCGCCCTCGACCTGCTCAGGATCGTCGCCGAACACCGCGACCCCGAGGACGCCCTCGCCGGCCGCCCGCTGGGCGGCCCGGGCGCCGCGGGGGCGGGCCGGGAACTGTTCGTGCACCCGCTGGACGTGCTGCGGACCTTCGCCCAGGACCGGTCGGGCCCGATCCTGCGGGACCGTCTCGACCACCTGGAGCTGAACGCCGTACCGGACGCGCCCAGGACGCACCACTGCGTCGTCCTCGTCCGCACCCTGCACGACAGAGGCCGCCGGGTCGGGGTGGCCACGGACGTCTGCGCGCCCGCCGTCCACCGCTGTCTGGAGTCCTACCGGCTTCCGCTCACGGCCGGTGTCCACGGCCGCGACGACGACCTCGGCACCCTCACGCCCAGCCCGCACCGGCTGCTGGGCGCCCTGAAGCCGCTCGGCGCGCCCGCCGCCACCGCCGTCCTGATCGGTTCCACGCTCGCCGAGCTCGCCGCCGCCCGGGCCGCCGGCCTGCGTTTCATCGGTCTGGCGCGCAACCCCACCGTCGAGCAGGCCCTGCTGGGGGCGGGCTGTGACGCGGTGGTCCCCTCCCTCACACCAGTGCTGGAAGCGGCCCGCGCGCTGTAGCGCCGGCGGGCCCGGCACGGGCGCGGGCGGGCCCGGCACGGGCGCGGGCACGGCGCGGGCCCGGCACGGCACGGGCGCGGGCCCGGCACGGGCACGGGCACGGGCCCGGCACGGGCACGGGCACGGGCGCGGCCCGGCACGGGCACGGGCGCGGCCCGGCACGGGCACGGGCGCGGCCCGGCACGGGCACGGGCGCGGCCCGGCACGGGTAACGGCGAAATTCAGCACCGGGCGGGATGAACTGGCTTCCTCTGTCAGGGACTTGGCGACTTCATGAAGATCTCCGGGGAAAACTGCTTGCCGAGCGCCGCCACCGCCGGACGACAGCGCCGCGAGCGAACGCCCGCTCGCGGCCGACCGCTCCGCCTGGAGACCCGCCGCCACCGGGGGCACGCACTGTCCCGTCGGCAGCATCCGCCCACGCCCGCCGACCGGCGCACCCGCTTCGGTCCTGCCTGGCCGGGACCGAAGTCGGCGGGTCCTGCCTGGCCGGGACCGAAGTCGGCGGGTCCTGCCTGGCCGGGACCGAAGTCGGCGGAGCGCACCCACAGCCCGCGGGGGATCCTGGTCCCTGGTCGGGAGATCGTCGACCGACACTCACCGATCGCGTGTCACCTGCTCCGCGTGCCACGGACGAAACCCCCATTCGGCGGCGCCCCGCCCGGCCCCCCTGAGAAGGCGGCTCCCTCCCCGCCCCCGCACGATGCGAAGGAGGCCGACCGCCCGGCGGCCCCCGCACGAGAGGCCCGCCGGCCCGGCGAGCCCCCACGGTCTGTGCTCTCGGAGGGACCTCCCATGACCGCCAGTCTGGAGCAGTTGCGCCGCTGCCACTTCGCCGTCGACCTGGGAGCGGCGCGGACGCGGGTCTATGTGAAGGGGGCCGGGCTCGTGGTCGACCAGCCGTCCGCCGCCGCCGTCAACACCCGCACCGGCGCGCTGATCGCGGTCGGCGAGTTCGCCGAGAAGATGACCGGGCGCACGCCGCACTACATCCGCGTCGTGCGCCCGGTCTCCGGCGGCACGGTCGTCGACATCGAGATGGCGCAGCGCATGCTGCGTCATCTGCTCGGGGACAAGGTCCGCCGTCAGCTGCGCCGCAAGCCGTTTCTGCGGGCCGCCGCCTGCACCCCGCACGACGCCGACCCGCTAGCCCAGCGCGCCGCGATCGAGACGCTGGTGGGCCTGGGCGCCAGCCGGGTGGAACTCGTCGACACCCTCATCGCCGCCGCCGTCGGCTGCGGGCTGCCCGTCGAACGCCCCGAGGCCACCATGATCATGGTGTGCGGGGCGGCCGCCACCCAGGTCGCCGTCCTCTCGCTCGGCTCGATCGTGACCGCCGAGCGCATCCCCGTCGGCGGCGAGGCCGTGGATCACGCGATCGTCCAGCACCTGCGCCACGAGCACGAGCTGATGCTGCCGAGCCAGTCCGTGCGGCCCCTTCAGGTAGCCCTCTCGGGCAACGGCCTGACCTCGCAGGGGCCCGTGTCCACCGAGATCCACGGGCGGGACGTCGCCACCGGCCTCGCGCGCTCCGTGCGGGTCGACACCGCGGCCGTACGGGACGCCATCGAGACTCCGCTGACCGCCGTGCTCGACGGCATCGGCAGGGTGCTGCGTGAATGCCCGCCCGACCTGGTCGCCGACCTCGCCGACCGCGGGATCATGATGGTCGGCGGCTCCGCCCTGCTGCCGGGCTTCGACCAGATGCTGCGTCAGGCCACCGGCATGCCGGTGCACATCGCCGAACGCCCCGACATCTGTGCCGCCCAGGGCCTGGGCGCCATGCTGGAAGGCAAGATCGAACCCCTGACACTGGACCCGCTGGGGGCCTGACCCGGGACACGCTGGGCGCCCCCTGGACCGCTGGGCCTGAGCCGGGCACCGACTGGGCGCGAGACCCTGGACGCCCTGGCCACCCCGCCCCGGGCCGGGAGCGATGGACGCGCACCGCTGGACGCCGGACCCGGGGCGTCCGGCCCTGGACCGCTGGGCGCCTGAGCCGAGACAACTTGGCGCCTGGCCTGGAGGCCCGGACACCCCGCCCCGGCCCGCGAGCGATGGACGCCTGCACCGCTGGACGCCGCACCCTGGGCGTCCGGCCCTGGACCGCTGGACGCCGGACCCCGGGTGCTGGCCGCCTGGACCGGGCCCCGCTGGACGCCCGCCCCGGGACCCGTCCCGCCTGCGCCGACCGCCTGTCGGCCGACGGGGCCGCAGGAGGGTCGGCCGACGCGATCGCCGGAGTGTCGGCCGACGGAATCACCAGGGTGTCCGCCGACGCGATCGCCGGAGTGTCGGCCGACGGAATCACCAGGGTGTCCGCCGACGCGATCGCCAGGGTGTCGGCCGACGGGATCATCAGAACGGGGTGAGGTCCGGCCTCCGGGAGGGGGACCTCGCCAAGGCCGACCAACACCCCGTCCGTCACTCCCGCTTCAGACGTTACGTGCCCGAAACCTTGACGATCACAGTGCCGGGTGTCACGATTCCGGCGCCGCCGTGTTTACGTAAACATCCAGCCACTCCAGGGACTTCATGTTTACGCAAACATCGTGTGGCGGTCGCCGCCCAGCCCGCGCGTTCCCCCCTGCGCCGGGCCGCCTCTCCCGAAAGGGCACGTCCATGCGCAAGCCCCCCACCAGCACCTCCCGCACCCCACGCCTGCGTACCGGCCTCGTCGCGGTCGCCGTCGCCGCCGTCGCCGGCGCGACCCTGGCCGGCAGTCCGGCCTCCGCCTCCTCCGGCGCTGCACGGGCCACCGACACGACCCAGTTCAAGGGCGTGAACTGGGCCGACCCGCGCGACAACTTCGCCGACGACCTGCTCCAGCTCTCCGGCCTGTCGACGACCGACACGTACCGGCAGACCTACACCAAGGCGAGCCGGATCATCGCGGCGTTCCGCGCGAACCTCGGCGCCAACACGGTGCGGCTGCCCATCAACCCGTACACGGTCAACGGCGCGTACTGGAAGTCGTACCGAGGGGTCATCGACGCGGCCTCGGACCAGGGCTTCAAGGTCATCGTGTCCTACTGGGAGGGCACGGGCGCCCGCAAGGACGGCTACATCGACGACACGGCCACCTACTGGCCGATGTGGAACACCGTCGTCAAGGCGTACAAGAACGACGAGCGCGTCTACTTCGAGCCGATGAACGAGCCGCACGGCTACACCGACACCGAGTGGGCCGACATCGCGGCGAAGTGGCTGTCGACGTACGCGAAGGTCCCGCGCAACCGGGTGTTCGTCAGCGGCGCGGGATACAACGACCACGTCACCACCGTCTGTGCCGACCCGCGCCTGAAGGGCACGTACCTCTCCCTGCACCACTACGGGTTCTGGAAGGACTACGCGACCTACGACCAGTGGGTGGCCGACCTCAAGGTGCGCATCGGCGACTGCGCGAACCGCACCGTCGCGGACGAGTTCGGCGCCCCGATGACGACCGGGCTGAACTACAACGTGAAGACGCCGGACAACAACTTCGTCAACTACGTCCAGGCCGTCACCGACACCTTCCGCGAGCTGAAGATGGGCTCCGTGTACTGGCCGGGTCTGCGCACCGACGACACGTACTCGGTGCAGACCCTGACCGGCACCACGGCCCGCCCCTGGCTGGCCACCACCAACCAGTCCGGTGCCGACCGCCTCGCCTGGGCGTGGGGCCGCGGCAAGCCCGTCAAGGGCTGACGCCGCCGAAGGCCCAAGTGGCCTGGCAGCCGGGTGCGACCCTCCCCCTGTGACCGGCCCGAGGCAGCGTCCCCCATCGCGCCTCGCCCGACCGGTCACCGCCACGGGCCCGCCGACCTCAGGGTCGGCGGGCCCGCACGCGCTTCCCGCTGCCCAGGGACGCGGACGCGGACCTTCTCCGTCTCGTCCCGCCGGGGACCGTCCTGCCGGACCTCGTCCCGCCGGAGACCTCGTCCCCTCGGCCGGAGACCTCGTCTACACGGCCGGCTCCCCGCTCGGACCCGCCTCGACGTAGTCGGCGACGAGAACGGCGAACTCGTCGGGCGCGGCGAGACGGACGCCCAGGGTTTCGGCCTTGGCCCGCTTGGATCCGGCGCCCTCTCCTGCGACGACCAGGCTGGTCTTCTTGGAGACACTGGAGGAGGAGCGGCCGCCGGCGCGTTCGATGAGCTCGTTCATCTGGTTGCGGCTGAGCTTCTCCAGGGCTCCGGTCATCGCGCCGGTGACGACCACGGTCATCCCGGCCAGCGGCCCGGCACCGGCGGCCCGCGTGCCCTCACCCCCGGCCCCCTCCGGCCCCTCGGTTCCGTCGGGCGTTGCCGGGGCGGGCGGGGTGGCGCCGGGCTCGGTCATGTTGACCCCGGCGGCGGCGAGTCTGTCGATGAGCGGGGCGAGTTCGGCGAGTTCGGCGACTATGGACGGGGCCTTCTCGGTGCCGATGCCGTCGACCTGCTGGATCGCTTCGGCGTCGGCGGCACGAAGGCGGTCCATGGTCGCGAAGTGGCGTGCGATACGGCGGGACATGGAGCGGCCGGTGCCGCGGACGCCGAGGGCGCACAGGACGCGGGACAGCGGTTGGTTCCTGGCCGTGGCGAGAGCCGCCAGGAGGTTGTCGGTGCTGGTCTCCCCCATCCGGTCGAGGCCGAGGAGCTGATCGCGGGTGAGGGCGAACAGGTCGGCGAGGTCGGCGACCAGGCCGGCTTCGACGAGTTGGACGACCCGGGTGTGGCCGAGGCCCTCGATGTCGAGCTGGTCGCGTCCTGCGGCGTAGGACAGGGAGGCGACGAGGTGGCAGTTGCGGCCGTTGACGCAACGCCAGCGCTGCTCGCTGGTGTCGATCTCCGATCCGCAGCGCGGGCACGCTTCGGGGAAGTCGATGGGCTGCTCGTCGCCGGTGCGCAGGTGGGCGACGGGTGCTTCGATGCGGGGGATGACGTCACCGGCCCGGTGGACCATGACGTGGTCGCCGAGGCGCAGGTCGCGGCGGGTGATGTCGGACGGGTTGTGGAGGGTGGCGTAGGTGATCGTGGAGCCGTCGATCCGCACCGGCTCCAGGACGGCTCGGGGGGCGATGATGCCGGTCCGGCCCACGTTCCACTCCACCGCCAGCAGCCGGGTGATCTTCTCGACCGCGGGCAGTTTGTAGGCGGTCGCCCAGCGCGGAGCCCGTGTGCCCGAGCCGGCGGCCCGCTGGTCGTCGGCGAGGTCCGCCTTGACGACGATCCCGTCGATGCCGAACGGCAGCGAGGCCCGCAGCGCGGCGATCTCGCCCACGCGGGCCAGGACCTCCTCGACGGTGCTCGCGGTGATGCCGGGAACGGCCGTGGCCGCGGTGGTGTGCACTCCGTACGCGCCGGTCCGGATCATGAGGTCGCTGTGCGCGCCCTCCTCCAGCAGCGCGGTCAGCTCCGGCTCGGTGTCGTCCACGGGCAGCAGGCCGTAGGCGAAGAAGGTCATGGGCACGGTGTAGGCGCGGTCCCTGGCGCGCAGGGTGCCCGCCGCGGCGTTGCGCGGGTTGGCGAACGGCGCGCCGCCGTGCGCGGTGCGGACCTCGTTGGCGTGCTCGAACTGGGCGGTCGTCATCAGGACTTCGCCGCGCACCTCCACCGTGACCGGCTCGGTGAGCTCCGCCGGCAGGCCCTCGACGGTGCCGATCGCGTGGGAGACGTCCTCCCCGGCCGTCCCGTCGCCCCGGGTGATCAGCCGTGTCAGGCGGCCGCGGGTGTAGCGGGCCGCGATGGCCAGACCGTCCAGCTTCGGTTCGACGCTGAAGCGGGTGACCTCGTGGCCGACGCGCCGGGCCAGGGAGGCGGTCCACGCGGTGAACTCCTCCGGGGAGAACACGTTGTCCAGGCTCAGCATCGCCCTGGTGTGCGGGACGTCGCCCTCCACCGCCCCGCCGGCGACCTTCCCCGTAGGCGAGTCGGGCAGCACCTGCTCCGGATGCGCGTCCTCCCACTCGGCGATGGAGCGCACCAGCCGGTCGTAGGCGTCGTCGTCCAGCACCGAGGTGCCACCCGCGTAGTAGGCGGCCGAGGCGCGCACCGCGTCCTCGATCGCCTGCGCGTAGGCGACGGCGTCCACAATCACTGCACCGGGTGTTGTCATGGTTCACATCCTGCCTGCCACCACTGACAATGCCCCGGGCGCAGGCGGCGGGCGGCTTCCCCGGGCGACCGGCGCGGCCTCGATACGCCGTTGATCCATTCGCCGTCCAGCCGTAGGTTCCGGTCCATGACCAACACGACGAACGTACGGCTCGGTGTCATGTACGACCGCGACTGGGCTCCCGAGGACCTGCCCGGGTTCGCGCGCCGGGCCGAGGCGCTCGGGGTGGACGACCTGTGGGTGGTCGAGGACCTCGGCTGGAACGGCGGGGTGTCGGCGGCGGCCGTGGCGCTGGGGGCGACCGAGCGGCTGCGGGTGGGCATCGGGATCACCCCGGCCCCGCTGCGCAGTCCGGCGCTGCTGGCGATGGAACTGGCCACGCTGGCCCGGGTGTTCCCCGGGCGGCTGGTGGCCGGGATCGGGCACGGGGTGCGGGAGTGGATGGAGTCGGTGGGTGCCGCCCCCCGGTCGCCGCTGGCCCTCCTGGAGGAGACGATCACCTCGGTGCGCGCGCTGCTGCGCGGTGAGCGGGTCGCCCTGGAGGGGCGCGAAGTGCGCCTGGACGGTGTGAAGTTGGTGCATCCGCCGGTCGAGGTGCCGCCGGTGGTGGCGGGCGTGGTCCGTCCCCGCTCCCTCGAACTGTCCGGCCGGGTCGCGGACGGCACCCTGATCGCCGAGGGCCACGGCCCGCGGGATCTGGAGAACACCCGGGCCCTCACCGCCAAGGGCGGAGCCGGTCCCGACCACACGCTGACCGTGCTGTCCTTCGCCTGCGTGGGCGACGACCCCGAGCAGGTCGCGCGGACCCTGCACCCGCACACCGAGGGTCACGGGGCCTGGCTCGGCCGGCCCCAGGAGGAGGTCTTCACCGTCTCGGGCAGGCCCGACGGGGCCGTCGCCGACATCCGGGCCCTCGGGGACTCCGGCGCCGACACGGTCGTCCTGCGCATCGTCGGCCCCGAGCCCCTGCGCCAGCTCGAAGCCCTGCTGGCGGCTGCCGGACGCTGAACGGGTGACGGGACGGCCCCGAACCGGCCATGCGGGTCCCGGCCGGAACTCCGGGCCCCCGGCCGGGCGTTCCACCGGGGGGCGTACGACAACGGGGTCCGTACGTCCGTGACGGAAGGTCGGGGTGGGGCATGACGCGCCTACTGGTCATCGGCGGCGGGATCGCCGGCACGGCGGCGGCTCTGGCGCTGGACAGGGCCGGGCAGGAGGTCGCCGTGTACGAGGCGCATCCCGACTCCGCCGAGGACATCGGCGCGTTCCTCACCCTCGCGAGCAACGGTATGCGGGCCCTCGCGCAGCTCGACGCGACCTCGGCGGTCACGTCGGTCGGCTTCCCGCTCACCGTCATGCGGCTGCTCGACGCCGAGGGCGGTCAGGTGGCCCGCGCTCCGCTCGGTGAAGCCGACGACCCCGCGTTGCGGTACCGGTGCCTGCGCCGCGGTGAACTCGGCGCGGCCCTGCGGTCGGAGGCCGCCCGCCGTGGCATCGAGGTGATCCACGGCGCCCGGCTCGCCTCCGTCGACAGCGGGCCCGAAGGCGTCACCGCGCACTTCACCGACGGCAGCACGGCGTCGGGCGAGCTGTTGCTCGGCGCCGACGGCCTGAACTCCACGGTCCGCGGGGCCACCGACCCGACCGCTCGGCCCCGTTACGCGGGACAGCACGTCTTCTACGGCTACACGACCACGGCCCCGAAGGCCGAGGCGGACGAGCCCGCGTGCATCACGATGATCCGGGGCGGTGCGGCCGCCTTCGGCTGTACGACGTCACCGGACGGGGAGACGTACTGGTTCGCCCGGGTCTGCGCCGACACCCCGCTGAGCACCGACGAGATCGCCTCAGCGACCCCGGGACAATGGCGTGACCTGCTCGTTCCGCTGCTGCGCGAGGACGCCACGCCCGCCGCGGACATCGTCGCGGCCACCACGGCCCCCGTCCTGGTCACCAACGCGACCGAGATTCCCAACGGCACGCCCTGGCGCCGCGGCCGGACCCTTCTCGTCGGGGACGCCGCCCACGCCGCCTCCCCCGCGACCGGACAGGGCGCCTCCATGGCCCTGGAGGACGCGGTGATCCTCGCCAAGTGCCTTCGCGACGCGCCGGACACCGAGTCCGCGCTCACCCGCTACGAGACGCTGCGCCGCCCCCGTGTGGAGCACAACACCACGGTCAGCGGCAACATCTCACGAGGCGTCCACGCGTCCCCGCCCCGCACCTCAGGGAACCAGGCGCCGCCTCGGCCCGACGCCGAGATCGCCCGCCAACTGGACTGGACGACCGCCCTGTGGTGACCTGCCCGGGCAGCTAACTCCCCTTCCACCGGGACCACTTGCCGCGGTGCACGGTGGGGCGCTCGCTACGATCCTCGGCGTGTGCGCAAACATCATGGTCGCCGAAGACGACGCGAAACAGGCAGAGCTGGTGCGTCGCTACCTCGAACACGAGGGACACGCGGTCACGGTCGTCGGGGACGGCCGTGCGGCTCTCGAGGAGGTCCGGCACCGGGAACCCGACCTGCTCGTCCTCGACGTGATGATGCCGCGGGCCGACGGCCTCGACGTGGTGCGGATCCTGCGCGCCGAGGACCGGGAGATACCGGTCCTCATGCTGACGGCCCGCAGCACCGAGGACGATCTCCTGCTCGGGCTCGATCTCGGCGCCGACGACTACATGACCAAGCCGTTCAGCCCCCGTGAGCTGGTGGCCCGGGTCCGCACGCTGCTGCGCCGCAACCGGCGCACGACATCCTCCGTGCCCGATCCCGCCCCAGGCCCCGCCTCCGCGGCCGTACCCGTGGCACCCGCACCCGAGACACCCGTACCCGTCCGGGGTGACGAGACGCTGACGGTCGGCGCGCTCAGGGTCGATCCGGTCCGGCACGAGGTGTCGGTCGGCGGCACCCCGGTCGTGTGCACCCCGGGCGAGTTCCGCATCCTCGCGGCGATGGCGGCCGAGCCCGACCGGGTGTTCACCAGACAGCGGCTCCTGGCGGAACTGCACGGCTTCGACAAGTACATCAGCGGCCGCACCGTCGACGTACACGTCATGCATCTGCGCAAGAAGATCGAACGGGCCCCGCGGCGGCCCGTCCGGCTGATCACCGTGTTCGGCGTCGGCTACAAGCTGACCGACCCCGCGAAGGACACCCGCCGTGCGTCGTCGTGACGAGCAGCCGCCGCGAGGGGAACGGACGAAGCGGATGAAGCCGACGCGGCCGCCGCTCCGCAGGAGCCTGCTCGGCCGGCTGCTGACGGTGTCGGCCCTGGTGGCGTCGTGCTCGGTGGCCGCCACCGCCTGGCTCACCGTGCAGACGACCTCCGTAGCGATCCGCCAGGAGCAGGGGCGCAACCTCAGTGCCGACGCCCGGATCTACGACACCCTGCTGGGTTACGCGGCCGGCCACCCCGACTGGGCGGGCGCCGCCGGCACCGTGCGGAAGCTGGCCAGGGAGTCCGGGCGCCGGATCGTGCTGACCACCGAGAGCCGTCAGCCGCTCCTCGATTCCGCCGCCGGCGCCTCGCCCGCCGCCTCGCTGCCGCGGCAGGCGTCGGCGGTCGTCGACCCCCTGTCGGTCGACACCGTGCTGGTGCCCGACGCCGTTCCGGTCGGCACGGACCGTGTCGACCCACGAGCCGTGGGGCCGTTCCTGCTGCCCGCGAAGGAGCGCGCGGCCTTGCGCCGGGCCACTTCGCGCAGCACGGAGTGCCTCGCGGACATGGGCATCGCCGCGGATGTCGTCGACAGTCCCAGCGGGCGGCCCCGGGTCCGGTTCGTGAGCGACGGCGCCGACCGCGGCCTCGAGCTGAGGTGCCTGGCCTCGGACGGGGCCGGGACGACCCCGACCGAGGAGAAGGCGCTGCGCGCCCTCGAGCAGCTCGCCGACGCCTGTCTGAAGCGGCAGGGCCTGACGGACGTGAAGCCGAACCTGAACCTGGACCTGTCCTGGGACCGGGGATACGGGCAGGGAGCCACGGATACCGGCTCGGCGGAGCCGGTCCCCGTGCCCGAGACCGGCTCGACCGAGGAGGAGGCGGTCAAGCGGCGGACGGACGAGAAGAAGGCGGCCGAGGCCGGCCGTCCGACCGACGCCGCCCCGCGCACCCGCGACAGCGGGAACGACCGGGCCGTGGCCGCCTGTGTCGGCAGCGCCCGCCGGGAACAGCTCACGGCCTATGTCGCCGCGCCCGCCCTGCTGTTCATCGACGGCCCCGGCGCCGTCAGCGTGTCCGGTTTCGACCTCTCACCGGCCAACACCGCGCGCATCGCCGGTGTCACGGCCCTCGTCCTCGCCCTCACCGTCGGCGCCTCGGTGATCGCCGGAGCCCGGCTCGTACGTCCGCTGCACGCACTCACCGGCGCCGCTCAGCGTATGCGGGACGGCCTGGACCTGGCGCCCGTGCCGGTCGGCCCGGACAACGAGATCGGCCGGCTGGCGGCGGCCTTCAACGACATGGCCGCACACCGGGCCCGGCTCGAGGAACAGCGCAAGGTGATGGTCAGCGACGTGGCCCACGAGCTGCGCACCCCGCTGAGCAACATCCGTGGCTGGCTGGAGGCCGCGCACGACGGACTGGCCGAGCCGGACCCGGCGTTCGTCTCCTCGCTCCTCGACGAGGCGCTGCAACTCCAGCACCTCATCAACGACCTCCAGGACCTGGGGGCGGCGGACGCGGGCGCGCTGCGGCTGCACCGGGAGCCGGTGTGGGTCGACGACCTGCTCGGCCAGGTCGCCGCGGCACACCTGGCACCTGCCGAGACCGCGGGCGTGACCCTGGAGGTCCGCACGGCGCCCGGCTCCCCTCCTGTGCCGCCGGTCGAGGCCGACCCGGTCCGGCTGCGCCAGGCGGTCAGCAACCTGCTCTCCAACGCGGTGCGCCACACCCCGGCCGGCGGCAGGGTGACGCTGCGCTCGTACGTCACGCGGGCCGGGGACGAGGTGGCCGTGGAGGTGTCCGACACCGGCAGCGGCATCCCGGCGGCCGACGTCCCGCACGTGTTCGACCGCTTCTGGCGGGCGGAGAAGTCCCGCAACCGCAGCACCGGCGGCAGCGGTCTCGGGCTGGCGATCGTGCTCAAGCTCGCCGAGGCGCACGGGGGCACGGTCACCGTGGCGAGCACCGAGGGACGGGGCTCGGTCTTCACCCTGCGGCTCCCCGCCCCGCAACCACCCGATGACCCCATGACCGACGGTTCCTTTCCGGACCAGGAGTGAGTTCACCCTTGGCCGTACTTCGCGCAGGGCCCGGGCGGCTTCGCAGTCTCGCCCGCCTTTGCCGGTCCCTGGCTGCAACTTCTTCTCGTCCGTCCTCGCCGGCGACGCAACGGCGATCGCCCACTCGATCTGGACAACCCTGCACGGGCTCGTGACTCTTGAACTGGCCGGGGCTCTCGACGCCGCCACGGCCGAGGCCGCATTCCGCTCGTCGATTCACGCGACGCTGCGCGGATGGACGACCGTGGAGGTGTTCCGCAGTCTCTGACCGCGCCCCGCCGCCTCGATGACCCGGTGACTCGATGACCCGATGACCATGACGCTCTGACAGCTTCTTCACAACTAAGGGCGAGTCTTCGGTCAAGCGCTCGGTCACGGAGGCCGGGCCGGCACTGGAGTCGTACATGCCCCGCCGTCTCACCCTGCGTTTCGCCGTACTGACCGCCCTCGCGAGCGGCGTGCTGCTCGCCCCCGCCACCGCGGCCGTCGCCGCCGACCCGACCCCGTCGGCGAGCCCCGCCACGGACCAGGACACGGCCGTGGCCAAGAGGAAGGCCGAAGCCGACAAGGCCGCCAAGGCGAAGGAGGCCAAGGAGGGCCCCAGGGACGCCGGAAGCGACGACCGACTGCCGCGGGGCGGTGTCGCCGCGGGCGAGGCCGTGACCGAGACCGGGAGCGACGGCGACAACACCACCGCTCTCGCCGGTTCGGCCGCCGGCGCCCTGCTGCTCGCGGGCGCCGGCACCTTCGTGGTGCGCCGCCGCACCGCCGCCCGGCACCACGACTGACCCACGGACGCGGAACGGCATCCCGGCCCACCAGGCCCACCCTGCGGCCGGCACCCCGGCCGACCCCGCCCGCCCCGTCCGACCGGCACCACGTGGCGCCGCCCCTCACCGGGCGGCGCCATCGCCTGTCACCCGTGCCACCCGCGCCGCCGCGTCTCGCCGCGCCTGCGCCCGTCCCTGCCTGGAGTTCCGTCGTGTCCCCTGCACACCGTCCGGTACGGCGGCGCGCCACCCTGCCGGCCACCGCCCGCTTCGCCCGCCTCGTCCTCGCCGTACCCGTGACGCTGGCCGTGCTCACCGGTTGTTCGTCCGCGCCGGGAAAGACCGCCGCCGCGGCCGACCCGGCCTCCCCGACCGCCGCGGGCGCTCCGGCGTCCGGCGGCGCTCAGCCGACCGAGCGGTCTCCGGCCCCCGTCGAGGTCTCCATCCCCTCCCTCGGCATCAGCAGTTCGCTGATGGAGCTCGGTCTCCACACGGACGGCACCGTCGAGGTCCCGCCTGCCGACAAGGGCATGACCGCCGGCTGGTACACCGGCGGGGCCGTGCCCGGTGAACCCGGTGCCGCCGTCATCATCGGCCACAACGACACCCGGTTCGGCAGGGCCGTCTTCCACGACCTCCACAAGATCGCGAAGGGTGCGGACATCACCGTCACCGACCGGCGGGGAAAGGCTGCGCACTTCTCCGTCACGAGCACCGAGAGCGTGAGCAAGAGCTCCTTCCCCACCGAGAAGGTCTACGGCCCGACGGGGGACCGGGCCCTGCGGCTGATCACCTGCGACGGCGACTTCGACGCCCAGGGGCACCCGGTGAACAACCTCATCGTCTACGCCACGCAGGACTGAGGACGACGCCAACCGCCCCTGACCCTGCCCCGCCGCTGCTCCCGCGCATCACGCCCGCCTCGCCGGCTGCCCCCTTGATACGATCACCGGCGAATCGACGCCTTCTGTTGACCGTCGACGTGATGACCGCGGACAATCGGCAAATGGATGTGACCGGTCACAGAAGCCCTGCCAGTCTCCCGGATGCCGAACGGGAACCCCGCAAGGCTGCCAGCATCCGGGACGTCGCCAAGGCCGCGGGCGTCTCGTACCAGACCGTCTCCAGGGTCATCAACAGCCACCCGAACGTCCGCGAGGAGACCCGTGAACGGGTCGAGGCCGCGATCCAGACACTCGGATTCCGGCGCAACGCCACCGCGTTCGCCCTGGCCAGCGGCGTCACCCGAGCGGTCACCGTACTGACGTCGAACACCACCCTGTACGGCTATGCGGCCACCCTCCAGGGCCTGGAGGAGGCGGCCCGAGCCGCGGGCTACGCACTCGGCGTGAAGCTGCTGACACCCGAGGAGGACCTCGACCGCACCATCTCCTCGGCCGCGGCCGAGGGCGGCGGACTGATGGTCATCGGCTTCGACCGGCTCGCCGCTTCGGCCCTGGACCGGATTCCGGAGAACGTCCCGTGCGCCGCGATCGTCGAAGCGCCGTCCCACGGCCGGACCCCTCCCCGTCCGGCCGTATGGGCGGACGACCGCGAAGCGGCCCGTGCCGCCACCGCGTACCTGCTGGGGCTCGGCCACGGCACCGTCCACTACGTCGCGATCCCGACGTCGGTGGGCACCGGAGGCTCGGAAGGACCGCGCGCGCAGGGCTGGCGAGGGGCCCTGGAGGCGGCCGGTGTGACCCCGCCCGAGCCGCACGGCGGCAAGGGCTGGGACGCCCGGGCCGGTTACGACCAGGGCCGGGAACTCGCCGACGACCCGAGCGTCACGGCGATCCTGTGCGGCAACGACGACCTGGCGCTGGGCGTACTGCGCGCCCTGCACCACGCCGGGCGGACGGTACCGGGAGACGTCAGCGTGATCGGCTTCGACAACGCCCCGCACTCGGCATTCGTCACCCCCTCCCTCACCACCGTCCGGATGGACTTCCAGGGGCTGGGCCGCGACGCCTTCGCTCTGCTGCGCCGCCAACTGGAGAACGACCACCGGCTCCCCGCCCCGACGTTCGCCGGCACCGAACTGATCATCCGCGAGAGCTCGGGCGCCCCGGACGCCTGACCCCGGAAAGGCACCGCCCCGGAGGGGACCGTGCTCGGATGGCCGCTGCTGATCGTCCTTCCCGTGGCCGTCGTGGGAGCCGCAGCGCTGACCACGGCGTTCGCCGACCTGTGGAGCCGTCGGCGCGGGGCCGACCGCATCGGGCCGCGGGACCGGCTGACGGTGATCGCGGTCGGCGCACTGATCTTCGGCGGCGCGTTGTGGCTCGCCATGGACTTCAGCGTGTTCCGCACGGACCGGGTGCTGAACGCCGCCCTGCTGGACGGCCCCCACTCACCGTCGGGCGCGTACAAGGCCGTGGCACTGGCGGCGATCGCCGTCCCGGCCCTGTGGGCCGCCGCACGCGACACCCACCGGGCCGCGTACCGGCTCGCGGCGCTGACGGCCGTCGCCGCCGTCGCCGCCTCGGTCGTGACCCGGCTGGCCTACCGGCCGGCCTCGGCCGTCGGCGACGGGACCGGAATGTGGCGGCTGGATGTGCTGACCGCGCTGTGTGCCGGGACCGTCTGCGCCGGCGTGCTCGTCGCGCTGCGGGGATCCGGCGGTCTCTGCCATGCCCTGTACGCCGCGATCGTCGCCACCGTGCTCACCTCGACGGCCCTGTGGGCGGCCCGCTTCGGCGACTGGCGCAATCCGTTCGAGTTGCTGGTCACCGTGCTCCTCGAAAGCTCCCTGGCCGGACTCGCGGTCGTCCTGTGCGCGTCGGCCGTTCCCGCGGGACTCCTGCCCGCGTGGGCCACCGGACGCCGAGCGGCGGACATCGCCGCACCGGCCCTCGCGGTCACCGTTGCCGCTGCCCTCGCCGTGGCACTGCGGCACTACGGGGACGCGCTGGTGCTGCGCTGACGGCCCGCCGGTGACCGTCGGTCACATGGCGGGCCCTCGCGGACGACGGCTCGTCACGGGCGGGTGGTCAGCGGGTCCAGGAACGTCAGCACGGAGGCATCCTCCTCGATCAGCGGGACGAGTGCGGCGTTGAACGGGCCGCCGTACGGGGCCTTCAGGTGGGCCTGGAACGCGTCCTCGTCCCGGTACACCTCGAAGATCCAGAAGGCGCGCGGGGAGGTTGCCCTGGTGTAGACGTCGAAGGTGATGTTGCCTTCTTCCTCGCGCACCTTCAGGGCGTAGTCGCCGATCAGACGGGCGACCTCGCCCTCGGCTCCGTCACGGGCGGTGAACTCGGCGAGCAGGGTCTTCTTCACGGTCTCGTGTCCTTGTCGGTCGTGGCGCCGGTGGGCGCAGGTTGCGGGGCGTGGGTCGTGCGGCGGCGTGGCGTTACGGGCGTCGACTGCGGGCGTCATGGACTCTCTGCGTCATGGATCCCGGCGTCGGTCGTGCGGCGGCGTTTCCGGCGTCGGAGGTGGCCCGGCGGGCGTCGGTTGCGGGGCGCCGACGGTGGGGTCGCGGGACCTTCGTGTCCGGTTCCCCGACCTCGTCGCCCGTCAGGCGCCGGTGGCCGAAAGCTGTGTCAGCTGGTCCTGCCACGGCGGATTGGGGCCGGCGACCGAGCAGGTCAGGGCCGCGACCCGGGCGGCGAACCGGCAGGCCTGCGCGACCTCGTCGAGACCGAGCCCGGTCAGTCTGCCACCGAGGAGTCCGCGGGCACCGAGGTGGTGCAGCAGGCCGGCGGTGAAGGAGTCCCCCGCGCCCACCGTGTCGACGACCCGGGTGGCCACCGCGGGCAGCCGCACCCGTTCGCCGTCGAGTGAGGCCAGGGCGCCGTCGGCGCCGAGCGTGATCACGACGAGCCGCACCCCGGCGGCATGCCAGATGTCGCACGCCTGCTCGGGCGGGGTGCCCGGCAGGAGGAGTGCCAGGTCGTCCTCGCTCAGGCGCAGGATGTCCGCGAGAGCGCACCAGCGGGCCAGCCGGGCGCGGTAGACCTCGGGGCGCACCAGCAGCGGCCGGACGTTGGGGTCGATGCTGACGGTGGTCCGCCGGGCCGCCACCGCCAGGAAATCCTCCACCACCGCTCCGCCGGGCTCGCTGACCAGGGCGAGTGACCCGGTGTGCACACAGGCCGCCGCGGACAGGTCCACCCCGGCCAGTTCGTCCGCGGTCCACTGCCAGTCGGCCGTGTTCTGGGCGTGGAACGAGAACGCGGCCTGCCCGGTGGCGTCCAGTTCCGCCACGGCCAGCGTGCTCGGCTCGGCGGCAGCGACGGCGTCCGACAGGTCCACACCGGACGCCTCCAGGTGGGCCCGGAACAGCCGGCCGAACACATCGCCGGACAGCCGGGCCAGGAAGCGGGCCGGTGTGCCCAGCCGGGCCAGGGCCACCGCGGTGTTCGCGGGTCCGCCGCCGGGCAGCACCCGCAGAGCGAGTTCGTTCGAGGCGTTCGCCGGTTCCGCGAAGGCGTCGGCGACGCACTCCCCCAGAACGGTGATCTGACGCGGGCTCATGGGCTGCTCTCTCTCGGCAGGCTCGGAAGGTCTCGGAAGGTCTAGGAGGGTCTTGGCGGGGCTCGGAAGATCTTGACGGGGTCGGTAGGACCGTGCGCCGGGCAGGGCGGCGATACGGCCACTGACCGGTCGTGCGAGGGCGGCGGTCACGGACGTTGCCGATTTGTGACGGGTGGAAGGCATTGACGTTGCCGGGATCCGGAGTCCATCATCCTGGCCAGGCAGTGTCAACGATGACATAAGTCAACGATGACACTCCGAGCGGCCCGCTCCGATCCCAACCCGTACCGCCCGCTATCCCTCAGGAGTCGATCATGTCTCGCACCACTCGCCTGTCCTCCTCCCTCCTCAGAGCCGCCGCGGTCACGGGCGTCGCGGCGCTCACCCTGACGGCCTGCGGTTCCGGCTCCGGTTCGGGCTCCTCCGGCTCGGACTCGGGCTCGGGCGAGGTCAAGGTCGGTCTGATCACCAAGACCGACACCAACCCGTTCTTCGTGAAGATGAAGGAGGGCGCGGAGAAGGCAGCCAAGGAGAACGGCGCTCAACTGTCCACCGCGGCGGGCAAGTTCGACGGGGACAACGCCGGTCAGGTCACCGCCATCGAGAACATGGTGGCCGCCGGGGTGAAGGGCATCCTGATCACCCCGAGCGACTCCAAGGCGATCGTGCCCGCGATCCAGAAGGCCCGCGCCAAGGGTGTCCTGGTCATCGCGCTGGACACCCCGACCGAGCCGGAGTCCGCGGTCGACGCCCTCTTCGCCACCGACAACCTCAAGGCCGGCCAGCTGATCGGCGAGTACGCCAAGGCGGCCATGGCGGGCAAGACCGCGAAGATAGCCGCCCTCGACCTGGCGCCGGGCGTCTCCGTCGGCGTCCAGCGGCACAACGGTTTCCTGAAGGGCTTCGGCGCCACCGACAAGGACGTCGTGTGTGCCCAGGACACGGGCGGTGACCAGGCCAAGGGCCAGACGGCGATGGAGAACTGCCTCCAGAAGTCGCCGGACATCAACGTCGTCTACACCATCAACGAGCCGGCGGCCCTGGGCGCCTACACCGCGCTGAAGGCCAAGGGCCGGGAGAAGGACGTCCTGATCGTCTCCGTCGACGGCGGCTGCACCGGCACCCAGGCCGTCAAGGACGGGAAGATCGCCGCGACCTCGCAGCAGTACCCGCTGAAGATGGCCGCCGAGGGCGTCAAGGCCGTCGTGACGTACGCCAAGGACGGCAAGAAGGCGTCCGGTTACACCGACACCGGCGTCACGCTGATCACCGACAAGGCGCAGGCCGGGGTCACCTCGAAGGACACCGCCTACGGCCTGGAGAACTGCTGGGGCTGAGCCTCCCCGGCCCCCGGGACCGTACGACACCGTCACTCCCCTGGGCGGGGCGGTCGGCCCATCCCCCCGACCGGGGACGTCCGCCCCCTCCCTTGTCCCCGCGGCGGGGCCGGGTCCTCCGCAGGACGCGCGTCGTTCGCCGGAGCCGCTCGAAACCCCGTCCTCCGACAAGGACTTCTGTCTTCCGACAAGGACTTCGCATGACAGCCACGACCACGCCGTACTCGGAGCTCAAAGCGCCGACCACGGCCCGCAGACTGCTCACGGCGCCGACCACCGGACCCCTGGCCGCCCTCCTGCTGGCCTGCGCCTTCTTCTCCTTCTCGACCGACCGGTTCCTGACCGGCGGGAACTTCTCGCTGATCGTGCAGCAGGTCATGGTCGTGGGCACCCTCGCCATCGGGCAGACCCTGATCATCCTGACGGCGGGGATCGACCTGTCGTGCGGGGCGGTGATGGCGTTCGGCAGCATCGTGATCGCCAAGACGGCGGCCGAGGGCTCCATCCCGCCGCTCGTCGCGATCGCGCTGGGGCTGGCCGTCTGCGGTGGCTTCGGGCTGCTCAACGGGCTGCTGGTGCAGAAGATCCCGCTGCCGCCGTTCATCGTGACCCTCGGCATGCTCAACGTGGCGTTCGCGCTGACCCACATCTACTCCGAGGAGCAGACGGTCACCGGTCTGCCGGGCCCCCTGACGGCTCTCGGGGAGACCTTCCCGCTGGGCCACACGGACATCACCTACGGCTCCCTGGTCACCATCGCCCTGTTCCTCCTCCTCGCCTACGCGCTGAGCAGCACCGGCTGGGGCCGGCACGTCTACGCCCTGGGCAACAGCGCCGAGGCCGCCCGGCTGAACGGCATCCGCACCTCCCGTCTCACCATCGGCATCTACACCGTGGCCGGCCTGCTGTACGGCGTCGCCGCCCTGCTGCTCATCTCCCGCACCGGGGTCGGCGACCCGCAGGCCGGACAGACCGACAACCTCGACAGCATCACCGCGGTGGTCCTCGGGGGCACCAGCCTCTTCGGCGGCCGCGGTTCGGTCCTGGGCACCTTCATCGGCGTCCTCATCGTCGGCGTGTTCCGCAACGGCCTCCAGCTGATGGGCGTCGCCTCCATCTACCAGACCCTGATCACCGGCGTCCTGGTGATCCTCGCGGTGACCGTCGACCAGATCTCCCGGAGGAAGGCCCGATGAGCGCCACCACCCCCACCCCCGTCCTCCAGGCCCGCGGCCTGGTCAAGCGGTACGGCCAGGTCACCGCCATCGACGGCGCCGACTTCGACCTGCTCCCCGGCGAGGTCCTCGCCGTCATCGGGGACAACGGCGCGGGCAAGACCAGCCTCATCAAGGCCCTCACCGGCGCGGTGGTCCCGGATGCCGGCGAGATACGCCTCAACGGCGCGCCCATCACCTTCTCCGGTCCGCAGAGCGCCCGCGCCCACGGCATCGAGACGGTGTACCAGGACCTCGCCGTCGCCGCCTCGATGGACATCGCCTCGAACATGTTCCTCGGGCGGGAGCTCCGCCGCCCCGGCGTCCTCGGCAGCGTCCTGCGCATGCTGGACAAGAAGCGCATGCGCCAGGAGGCGGCCGAGCACATGGCCGACCTGAAGATCGGTCTGCGTTCGCTGACGCAGTCGGTGGAGACGCTCTCCGGCGGGCAGCGCCAGGCCGTCGCGGTCGCCCGCTCGGTGGCCTGGGCGAGCAGCGTCGTCGTCATGGACGAACCCACCGCCGCCCTGGGCGTCAAGGAGTCGGGCCAGGTCCTCGACCTCATCCGCCGGGTCCGGGACAAGGGCATGCCGGTGGTTCTGATCAGCCACAACATGCCCCATGTCTTCGAGATCGCCGACCGGATCCACGTCCACCGCCTCGGTCGGCGGGCGGCCGTGATCAAGCCCTCCGACTACTCCATGGCCGAGGTCGTCGCCATCATGACCGGCGCTCTCACCGTCGACGCGGCCGGAGATACTGTCGTAGCGGATTCGGAGGCCGCGAAAGCCGCCGGAGTCCAGGCCACCTGACAGCACAACACCGCTCCCGTAGTTTCCGGCCGAGGCCGCGGCCGGAACCGAGAGCCCTCAGGAGACGGTTTCCTCCATGGCAGCGAACCGCCGCCCCACCCTGGCCGACGTCGCCCGAGAAGTCGGCGTCAGCGCCAAGACGGTCTCCCGGGTCCTCAACGAGGACGGGCCCGCCTCCGCGCAGACCAGGGAACAGGTGCTGGCCGCAGTGGCCAAGCTCGGCTTCCAGCCGAACCTGATGGCCCGCAACATCCGCGTCGGCGGCCCGGACACCACCATCGGTCTGGTCATCCCCGACCTCGCCAACCCGTTCTTCGGAGCCGTGGCGCGCGCCATCGAGGACACGGTCCGCGAACGCGGACTGACCCTGCTCATGGGCTCCTCCGCGGACGACCCCGAGCGTGAACGCGCCCTGACGGACAAGTTCCTGGCGCGCCGCGTCAGCGTCCTGCTCGTCGTGCCGTCCGTCGGCGCCGACCACTCCCACCTCAAGTCCCACCGTACGGCGGGACTGCCGGTGGTCTTCCTCGACCGTCCCGGAGTCGGCCTCGCCACCGACAGCATCGTCAGTTCCAACCGGGCGGGGGCCCACGACGGCGTCGCCCACCTCGTCGCCCACGGGCACCGGCGCATCGGCTTCGTCGGCGACCTGCCCCCGAAGCTGTACACCCGGCGCGAACGTCTGGCCGGCTACCGCTCGGCGCTGGAGGAGGCCGGTCTCCCCCACGACCGCTCGCTCGTCACCAACGCACACGATCAGCGGGGCGCCGAGACCGCGACCGCCCGGCTCCTCGGCCTGGCCGATCCGCCCACCGCCCTGTTCGCCGGCAACAACATCATGGCGCTGGGCATAGTCGCCGAACTGGCCCGCAGCGGGCGCAAGCACGTGGCCGTCGTCGCCTTCGACGACGTGTCGCTGGCCGAGGCCCTCGAACCGGCGCTGACCGTCGTGGCCCAGGACCCGGAGGAACTCGGCCGGGCGGCCGCGACCACGGCCCTGGCCCGGCTCGACGGCGATCGCTCCCGCGCCCGGACCATCACCGTCCCCACGCACCTGATCGTCCGGGGCTCGGGCGAACTCCCGGCCCCGTCGCCGCAGGAGGCGTGACCGCCCGCAGACCCGCGGACGGCGGCCGACACGGCGAGTCCCGCCACGACCCCTCGGAGTGCGGTGCCCCCGGCTGCGGCGCACCCTTGAGGCACTACGGTGGCAGTCCCGGGCCGGACGTGGCCCGGGCCGTCGCGGAACCCGGCTCCCGTTCGGCAGGGGCCGCGCCGCGAGGGCGGGACGCGAGGGGCCGCGCCGCGAAGGCGGGATACGTCGGCGTCGAAAGCTGGCGTCGCACGGAGCGTGGCGGTCGGCCCGAGGTCCCGGGCACGGCTCAGGACGTTTTCGCGGCGGCCCGCTTCGCGGTCTTGCTCCTGTCGGCCCCCGTGCCGCTTCGGCCGGACTCCGCCGACGCGGTCTTCCGTCTCGTGGCCTTGTCCGAACCCGAGCCCGAACCCGAGCCCGAACCCGAGCCCGAGCCCGTCCCGGAGCCCGTGGCCGTCCGTGCCGACGCTGTGCGGGCCGGCGCGGTCCGGGCCGACGCGGTCGGCCACTTGAACTCGATCTCCAACTCGATCTCCCCGCCCCCGATCTCGACCTCGATCTCGGTGCGGAGGTTCTCGGGGATCCGCAGGCTCAACGTTCCGGCGCCGAGCTCCAGGTCGGCATCCCCGCCTTCCCGCAGGGCGGCTGCGAGCGCCGTGAGCCGGTCAGCCGCCTCGATGCGTGACAGCGAACTCTTCTGCTCGAACTTGAGGTCCTTCATGGACGCCTCCGATTCCGGGACGAACAGGCCGTAACGCCAATTCTGCGGCCATGCACGGGATCGGACATCCGCAAGGCCGAGGCACCCGGCCCTCGCTCGTCCGTGCCGGTGCCGGTGGCATGAGGCTGAGGCACCGAGGGCCGCCGTCGCGCACGGCTGTGGCACCCGGTGTGGGCCAGTTGCCGGGCGCGGGGTCGCGGTGACCACGGCCGGTGGCCGTATGTGCACCGGGGCAGGTCGCGAGTCGTCCGCCGGCCCGCTGCGTACTCGCCGGCACGGTGGTCGACGGCAGAAGGGCTCCCGCAAGTCATGTCCTCGCGCCTCGCGGGAGCCCTCTGGCGTGCCGCCCACGGGTGAAGGTGGAGAAGACGATCACGAGCAGGACATCCGTGCGGACACGGACGCGCTCACGGCGTCACGCCGCCCACCGCGGTCGCTGCGCTCGACGCGATGTGGGCCGTCGTCAACTGGCAGGACGTGGCCGGGCGTTACGCGGATGACGTCGAGTCGGCCTTCCGGTTCTTGCACGGGAGGCAGAAGGCGTGCTCCCGGGCGTGGAGGACCAGGATCGGCGTCGAGCCCGGCCGGTGACGGCGGCGGTGACGCCGATGCCGATGCCGAAGGTCTTGGTGCCCAGGCTGTAGTGCTCGGGCGCGACGACCACCACGAGGATGAACCAGCCGATGACGTGCAGCGCCAGGATGAAGGCGGCCATCCCGCCGAGGCTCGCCCACTCCTTGCGGGTCATCGACGTGCGGACGCGGCGCCCTCTCGATTCGTTGTTCTCAGCCACCCACCCAGCTTGCTGCAACATTGTTGCAGGTAACTGCCATACGCAGCAAAGCCGGGGTCAGCATTCAGCCGGCATCAGCAAAAGCGGCCGGGTGCGCCTGCTTCCCGGTCCGCCCGCCGGCCACGCCGGGCCCGGCCGCACACGGAGCTGTGACCAGCCAGGACCACCGGCCCGTGCGGGACCGCGACCAGGGCCGCCGACATCATGATCCTCCGGAGCACGAGCCGCTGGGGCGGTGCGTACTGCCGAGGCATCTCGCACCGCCGGCGCCCCGCGAGTGGGCCTAAGGGCTGTCCCGCAATCCCTGGCGGGCGCGCGACGACAGCTACGGCACCTCGCCGCGTTGTCGGAACGCCCGAATACATCCGGTATGCGGACGTGCCTCCGCCTTGCGATGCACCGCATCTGACGCCACGCACTGATCCACCAGGGATTACGGGACAGCCCTTAGGCTGTCGTCAGGGCCGGAGAAACAGGGAACAGGGGATCATGGTGATGGGGGACAAACCCGTGTCCGGACGGCCCCGGCCGTCGATGGCGGATGTCGCCCGTCACGCCGGTGTCGCGCCGCAGACGGTTTCGCGCGTGTCCAACGGCCACACCAATGTCGACCCGGCGACCCGGCAGCGGGTCGTGGAGTCGATGCAGGCGCTGGGCTACCGGCCGAACGGAGCCGCACGCGCGCTCAAGAGCGGGCGGTTCAACACGATCGGTGTCATCACCTTCACGCTCAAGACGTTCGGAAACGCGCGCACGCTCGACGCCATCACCCGGGAAGCCGCACGCGCCAAGTACGCCGTCACCCTCATCCCCGTGCCGGACCCGACCATGGGCAGGGTTTCCGGCGCCTACGACCGACTCAGCGAGGCCGCCGTCGACGGAGTGATCCTCGTCTTCGAGGCGCACCTCCTGGACGATACGGAGTTCAGCCTCCCGCCGGGGGTTCCGATGGTGGTGGTCGACTCCGACACCGGCCCCGGTTACACCGTGGTGGACACCGATCAGGCACTGGGCGCCCGGCAGGCGACGGAACACCTGCTGGAACTCGGCCACCAGCAGGTATGGCACATCGCGGGGCCCCCGACCTCGTTCTCCGCGGCCCATCGGGTCGAGTCCTGGCAGCAGACGCTGCGCCGTGCCGGCATCGTCCCGCCCCCGGTGCTGTACGGCGACTGGACCACCCGATCCGGATACCGGCACGGGTTGACCCTGGGGCGCAGGCCCGAGGTGACGGCGATCTTCGCCGCGAACGACCACATGGCGCTCGGTGTCATGCGTGCCCTGCACGAGCTCGGCCGCCGGATCCCCGACGACGTCAGCGTGGTGGGGTTCGACGACATGGAGGAGACCCATGCCTTCTGGCCACCGCTGACCACCGTGCGGCAGGACTTCGCCGCGGTCGGCCGGCTCAGCCTCCAGAGGCTGCTGAGCAAGATCGGCCGCACCGGGCCCGACATGATCGACAAGACCCTGGTCCCGACCCGGCTGGTGGTCCGCGCGAGCACCGGAGCGCCACCGCCGTCACCGGAGGGCGAAGCGCGGCCGCGCTGACCCGTACGGGCCCGGCGAGGGTACTCGCCGGGCCCGTACGATGCGGATCAGTGGTCGAGGGGCGACCGGTGGCGACGTGTCAGCTCCTGGCCCACTGCTGGTTGTTGCTGCCGTTGCAGTACCAGACATCGACGGCCGTGCCGTTGCCGGTGCCCGCTCCGGCCGCGTCCAGGCAGAGCGCCGGGTTGGCGACGCTGGTCACCGAGAGGTCCGCGTTCACGTTCCACTGCTGTGCCGCCGCGCCGGTGCAGTCGGTGATGACCACGGGATCTCCCGCAGCGGCTCCGGTGCCTCCCACCGTCATGCACTTGTTGCCGTAGACGGTGAGCTGTTTGTCCGCGTTCCAGTTCCAGGACTGGTTGCCGCCGGCGTTGCAGTCCCAGAGGTCGAGCTGGGTGCCGTTGGCCGTGCTGAAGCCGGGCACGTCGACGCAGCGGCCTGAGCCCACTCCACGCAGGACCTCACCGGGAGGCGCGGGCGGCAGGTTGTTGACGGGCGGGGTCTTGCCGAAGCCGTAACCCCAGCGCAGCAGCGCGACTCCGGTGGCGCTGTTGTCCACCAGGTTGCCCTTGGAGTCCAGCGACTCGATCGAGTAGGCGTCACCGAACCGCAGCCCCGGCCAGTACACCAGCCCCATCCCCTTGCTGCGGGCGGTGTCGGCCACGGCCGCGAGGTACGAGGTGTAGATGTTGCCGTTCCACGCGCCGTAGTTCAGGCCGATGGTCATCGGGGCGCCTGCCTCGTCGATGATCGTCCGGCCGGCGTACTTGCCGAGGCGCGCTTCGAGGTCGGCGACCCACTCGGACTGCTGGGTGTGGTCGGCCCAGAACCCGTAGAAGTGCAGCGACAGCAGCGTTCCCCGCAGCTCGCGGGCAGCGCCGACACCGGTGACGTTGTCGTTGTAGCCGGTGCCGCTGATCACGACCCGGCCGCGCGGGACGTCCTTGTGCTGGGCCAGCCAGCCACTGGTGACGGACACCCACTGGTCCAGGGTGTAGCCGTGCGGCTCGTTCATGGGCTCGAAGTAGACCCGCGGGTTGTGCTTGTACTCCCGCACCACGGTGTTCCACATCTTCTTCCAGGCGGCCGTGTCGTCGACCAGGCCGTCCTTGCTGGTGTCGGCCTCCCAGTAGCTGACGATGACCTTGTCACCGTAGGCCGTGGCCGCGTCGATCGTCGCCCGGTACGACTTCCACCAGGTGGTGCCCACGCTCGCCGGGTTGATCGGCAGCCGCAGGGTGTTGGCACCCAGGTTCTTCTTGAAGCCGCGCACCATCTTGTCCGCGGTGCGGTACACGGTGCGGTAGTTGTCGTTCACCGACAGTCCGCTGGGCACCACGGCGTCACTGGCGTAGTTGTCCCGCGGGTCCGCCCAGTTCACCCCGCGGAAGTCACTGGTACCACCCTTCGACGCGGGCGTCACCGGCGCGTGCGAGGCGGCCGGCGCCTCGGCGGCCGCCTGGGCGAGGGCAGGGGCGGGGGCGGTCAGGAGCATGAGGGCCGCGCCGAAGCCGGTCATGATCACACCGGCCAGTGTTCTCGACCTCGTCAGGGTCTTGGTCATAGTCGTCTCCAGTGACGGAAATCGCGGAGGGCGGAGTGCGGGTTCGTCACCTGAGCCGCCAGGCAGTGATGAACCAAGGTCCGGATACAGACGCTCGGACCCCTGTAAACCGGCCATGGTTACGTAACCATGGCCGGACACTGGCACGCCGCCCGTCCTCGTGACAAGTCCCGTGACGGTTCGGAAACGCGACAGACCCCTTTCGCCGCCCCCGGAGCGGTTCGTGCGCCGCCCGGTGCAGGAAGGCGGCGACGTCCGCCCGGCTGATAGGACTCACTCGTCCGCGGTGTCCTCACACACCAGCTGGGGACCGAGTCCCCAACCCTGCGCAGCGGGCCCCCTGTGCAGAGGCTCCACCCCTGTGCCGCGGCGGCGCCTCGATGGCCGCTTCAGGGCGTTCGGGGGAGGCTCTCCCTTCGGGCCGAGCTCGAAGGCCGGGTGAAATGGCGGGCGGAGGCCGGGACAAGGACCACGAGGGCGGCCGGTACCGCGTAGGCGAGGCGGAAGTGACCGGTGGAACCGAGCAGTCCGCTCAGGGCGCCCCCGGTGACGACGCCGGCGTAGTTGAAGAGGTTCAGCCGTGCCAGGACCGCCTCCGAGGCCGTGGGACTCAGCCGGGCGGCGGAGGCAAGCCACAGCGGAGCCAGGACGGACGCGCCCAGGCCCACCGCCCCGGCCGCGAGAACAGCGAACGGCCAGTTCGGCGCGGCGGCCAGAGCTGCCAGAGCGCCCGCGGCCAGCAGGGCCGCCATGCGGACGACGGAGACCGCTCCGAGGGTCTGAACGAGCCGATCGGCGGCGGCTCGGCCGATGACCGTGCCGGCCTGGTAGGCCGCGTACGCCAGCGGCGCGACCGTGAGGGAGGCGGTGAGAGTCTGGCGAAGATAGCCGGCCGACCAGGCCGAAACGGTGGATTCGACGACATAGACGACCAGGATTCAGGGGTGGCGTTCACGGCAGGGCCCGCTTCCGTGTCACGGGCGGGGTTCATCAGGCCCCGGCGATCAGCCGACCGCCACCGGCATTGAACTTCAGTCCGGGACGTCGACGCTCGACGACCGCGACCCCGCTGACCGGCCCGCGGTTCGTCCTGGACACCGACTTCGCGCTGGGCACCGAGACACTGCTTCCGGTCCCGCGAGGGCGTAGAGCGCCGTACCGGCCACCGCGAGGCACAGTGCCGTCCAGGTCGCCGCAGGCGTGCCGGTCGGCAGCAGCATCCAGGTCGCCACCTTCATGGGCACACTGGTCGCCAGGGGCGGAACGAGGACCGCGAACGCGAGCCAGGTGAAGGGGAACGCCCACGCGTACCGCCCGCCCGCGACGACCGCACCGAGGGCGGCCAGCCCCGCCAGTCCCGCGCAGTCCCGGGCGACGAACGCGGTGGTGGCCAGGTCCCGGCCCACCGCCTGCACGGTCAGGAGCACGGCGCCGACGATCGCGCCGCCGAGCAGCACGTGCGCCGCTCTGCGGGGCGCCCAGCGGATCGCGGCACTGCGGTCCAGGTCGAGGTCCTGCCCGCCGAGTCCGGTCGAGAGAGCCATGGCGCCCGCGGTGAGGACGACCGCGGGCAGTTGCGCACCACCGGGCGCGGCGCTGCCGTCCCGGGTGAGCACCCACACGGCCGCGGCGCTGATCAGCACCGTGGCGAGCGACGCGGGCACCTGACGCGAGTATGCGTACAGCATCAGCCATCTCACCGGGACGGACCGCCTTTGAGCACCTCGAACGCGTCGCCCTCGCAGGAGAGAGCGGCGGCGCGCATCGCGTTGATGCGTGCGAGCTGTTGTGCCCGTGGCAGCGCCATGAGCTCATCCCACACCGGGCGGACCCTGGCGACGACGGCGCGGTCAAATGCTGCCGACCCGCTGCCGGGCAACGGTTCGAGATCCCCCAGCAGCCAGCCCACCGCGACGGTCTGCGCGAACTGGTCGCCTCCGAACGTGCTCCAGCCGACGGGACTGCATCCCGGCACCATGCCCTGAGCGATCAGAGCCCTGGTCACCTCCTCGCCCTTCGCGGCGGCGAACATGTCGTCGTCGAAGTCGAAGAGCACGGTCGTGCGGGACCACCGCGGCGTGGCGCCGTCCGGCAGCACGGCGGTGTTCTCCCGGACCGTCTCCGGTGCCCGGCCGCCCAGCGCGCCGTGCAGCAGACGCAGCGCCTCCTTGCCGGGACCCGTCAGGCCGGCGAGCCGTGCCTGCTGCGTCCTGCTCACGCAGACGGAGCCGTCGCACACCTGCTTCGCGGCGGCCTCGTCGACGACGAACATCCGGCGCGGATCGGAGGGCAGGACGAGCAGAGCGAGCGCCGCGCCCGCCAGGACGGGCGCCAGTGCAAGCAGCCGGGTGCGCGGGGTCGCGGCGACCAGCAGCGCGAAACCGGTCGACACCACGCCCAGCATCCAGATCGTCTGCCCGAGGTGCACGGAGGCGGAGAGCGTCACGAACGTGTTCGGTACCTCCTCCACGGCGGGCGACAGCAGGACGAGCCGGTTCGGCTCCGCGCCGGGGGCTCCCGGCGCCGCGGCCGTCTCCGTCCGGGCCAGGAAGGCCGTGAAGACGAAGGCGCCCATGGCGAGCGCGGGCGGGGTGAGCACGGAGGGCAGGGCCCGCGCGGCCCCCATGCCCAGCACCGCCCCCGCGACGAGGGCGAGTACGCCCACCAGCGAGATGGGCAGCCACCCCAGGTGGGTGTACCCGGTGTGGGCGACCACCTGGACCGCGCCCGCCAGGATCAGCGACACGAACGCCGCGACCAGGGTGAACGCCGTCGTGCCCGCCGACGTGGCGGCGCGGTGCCAGGGGGGACGCGGTGTGCTCGTCAGCAGATCGGAGATCTTCGAGCGGTGGTCGCGCAGGCCCCGCAGTGCTCCGAGTCCTACGGCGAGCGGCCACAGGTAGAACAGCAGGCTGCGGGTCCACAGGGCCATGGACGTCCACTGGCCCGTCCACGCCGTGGTGGTCTGCGACCACGGTTCGGAGATCAGGTACAGCAGCGCCGACGCCGACGTCAGGGCCACGACGCCGGCCCACGGGGCCAGGGAGCGCTTCAGCTCGGTACGCAGGACTCGGACGTTCACCAGTTGCCCCTCGTCTGTTCGGGGTCGAGCAGCAGGGCGGAGTAGCCGCGCTCGAGCGGGCTGTCGCCCACGTGCTCGGGTCCGCCCGCCGCGGCCAGCCGGTCGGGGGTGCCCTGGAAGACCAGGCGTCCTTCGGCGAAGAGCACCACGTCCGTGCAGGCGGCCGCGACGTCCTCCACCAGATGGGTGGAGACCACGACGCAGGTGTCCGTGCCCAGTTGCTGCAACAGCTCGCGGAACCGCAGCCGTTGAGCCGGGTCGAGACCGACCGTGGGCTCGTCCAGGAGAAGGATCTCCGGGTCGTTGACGATGGCCTGGGCGATGCCCACCCTGCGGACCATGCCGCCCGACAGGGCCTTCATCCGCTCGTCGGCGCGGTCCGCCAGCCCCACCCTCTCCACGGCGCGCTGTACGGCGGCGGGTATGTCCGCCTTGGGAACCTCCTTCAGCCACGCCATGTACTCGACGAACTCACGCGCCGTGAATCGCTTGTAGTAGCCGAACTCCTGCGGCAGATAGCCGATTCGGCGACGCAGCGCACGCTGGTCCCCCCGGCCTCCCGCGGCGGGCTCACCGAGCAGTTCCAGGGTGCCCCCGCTGGGGCGCAGGACCGTGGCCAGCGCGCGGATGAGGGTGGTCTTGCCGGCCCCGTTGGGTCCGAGCAGGCCGTGCACGCCGGTGCCCAGGGAGAGATCGAGCCCGTCGACGGCCATCCGTGTGCGGCCCACCCGCACTCTCAGGCCCGAGGCCCGGACCGCCCAGGCGTGGCGTGTCGGCGCCAGGTCGGCTCCGCTCACTGCGGACATCGCGTGGTGTTCCTTCCGGTAGGTCATCGATGGGCTCCCAGCACGGCGTACGCGCCCCTGCGGGCGATGACGACACCGGTGGCGAGCGTGAGGATCAGCGCCCACACGGGCAGGCCGTCCCTGTCCAGGGCGACGGGGGTGCGGCTGGTGGCCAGGGCCGGAGCCAGGACCACGGCGGCCCATACCGTGACGAGTGCGGCGGCGGCGCGGGTCACGCCGATCACGCCGCCCAGCGCCAGGGTCGTGGAGGTGAACGCCAGGCAGGGCAGCAGCCACTGTGCGGCTGTCACTCCGGTCGTCCAGCCGCCCGCCAGCAGTACGGGGACGACGACGGCGAGCACGGAGGCGGTGCGCCGCAGGACCAGGGGCAGCCCGGCCCGGGGCGAGGAGGCGGTCAGTTCGTACGCCGGGTCCAGGCCCCGTGACCAGGACGCCGCGACACCCAGCACGGGCAGGACGGGGGCGAACAGCAGCACGAGCGGCACCGGTGCCATGCCGGTGCCGTATCCGGCCACGTCGAGCAGAAGGGCGAGCAGCGTCACGCTCATGACCATGGCCAGCCAAGGTGCCGTCGTGGGCGCCGCCCACCTGGACAACCAGGTGGGGCGTCGCGGTCCGCGCGGCATCGTTGCGGTGGCGGACAGCAGGGGTTCGAGGTCGGACCGGACGGCGCGGACCAGCGCCGTGACGGCCGGCACTCCCGTCGTGACGGCGGCCGACAGCCGGTCGCGGCAGACCCGGCACGCCTCCAGGTGGGCTTCCAGGGCCCACACCTCGTCGGCGGCGATATCGCCGTCGCCGCGCGCGTAGGCGTCGATGAGATGTGCCGACGCGTGTTCCACGCTCATGTCAGGGCCCTCCGCATCTCGGTCCGGGCCCGGCGGGCCCGCGTTTTGACCGTGCCCTCGGGCACGCCGAGCAGGACCGAGGTCTCCCTGACGGACAGTCCGTCGAGCACCATGGCCTGCAGAACCTGTCTGAGCTCCGGCGCGAGGCGCCGTAGCGCGTCGCCGACGTCGCCGTCGGTACTCGCCGCGAGTGCCTCCTCCTCGGCGGCCGGCGCCGTGGTCCGCGGGGCCGCCGCGAGCGGCGGGTGCGCGTGGTGGGCTCGTCGCCGGAACGCGTCGACGAGGCGGCGTGCCGCGATCGTCCACAGCCAGCCGACGGCGGTCCCTCCGACGGCGGCCCCGGCGAACGCGCCCGCCGCACGCCACACCGCCAGATACGTCTCCTGCATGACCTCGGCGACGATCTGTTCGTCGGCGCAGCGGCGTCGCAGGCGGACTGCCAGCCATGGCGCGGTGCGCTGGTACAGCTCCTCGAAGGCCGCACGGTCGCCCTTGGCCACCAGCCGGACGAGACGTTCCTCGTCCGGCTCGTCCAGTGCTTTCCTCACTCGTCTCACACCCGCTAGACGCCGGGAGCGGGCGACGGGTTTTCCCTTCGTTGTGAGGCCCGTCACTTCGGCATCGAGGGGGTCGCGGCCCCGTGTCGGGCACGCCCGCGTCGATGAACGCCCCGGGTCGACGAGACACCGTGGCAGACCCGTCCGGCGGTTGTTCTGCTGGGCGTCGCGGCCTTCGCCAGGCATGTTGTCCGGCGCCCGATGCACAGTTGACGGCTGGGACCGGTCCGCCCGGCCGCTCCTCACGCTGCGACGGGGTGCCGATCGGGCGGCCCGCCCGTCAGTGCGAGCGCTGCGCGGAGTCGAGCACCGCGAGACTGGACGTCGGCGAAGCCGCTGTCGGCGGCCTGCATCGCACAGGCGGCCTCGATGCAGCCGACGAACCCGTTCCAGGGGTCGGGGTCCTCGAGGCCGACGGCGACGGCATCGGCGTAGGCGTCCATGCGGTCGATGAAGACGGCGTCGACCAGCTCCTCCTTCGTGGGGAAGCGGCGGAACATGGTGGCGATCCCCACCCCCGCCTCGCGGGCCACCGAGGCCATCGAGGCACCCAGACCGTCACGCGGAACGCCGCACCCGCCGACGCCCTGGCCCCCGTGGCCGACCGTCAGCCGTTCGCCGCGGCCTTCTTGATCGCTTCGCGGATCCGGGAGTAAGTACCGCAGCGGCAGACGTTCTCGATGTTGTCGATGTCGGCGTCCGTCGGGTGGGGCGTCTTCTTCAGCAGGGCCACCGCGGCCATGATCTGGCCCGGCTGGCAGAAGCCGCACTGCGCGACATCGCTGTCGAGCCACGCCTGCTGCACGGGGTGCAGATCGTCGCCGTCGGCCAGGCCTTCGATCGTGGTGACCTCGCGGTCCGCACAGTCCGCGACCCGCACGACACAGGGCTGGATCTCCTCGCCGTCGAGGTGGCTCGTACAGGCACGGCAGACGCCCACGCCGCAGCCGTACTTGGGTCCCGTGACGTTCAGCATGTCCCGCAGGACCCACAGCAGCGGCATGTCGGACGGGGCCTCGACAGTGACCGGCTTCCCGTTGAGGACGAAGGAGTAGGAGGGCATCAGCACCTTCTCGGAGGTCGGGTCAGAAATTGAGCGGGAAGCGGCGGGGCCTGGAACCGGTCGCCCGGGCATAGGCGTTGGCGACGGCGCCGGCCGCGGCCGGGACGCCGAGTTCGCCCGCCCCGCCCGGTTCCCGCCGGGAGGGCATGACGTGTGCCTCGAAACGCAACGGGGCGTGCCGCTGACGGGCGTAGTGGAAATCGGCGTAGCTGCTCTCGCGGACGGCACCCCGGTCGATGTGCAGACCGGCCCGCAGGACGGTGGAGATGCCGTCGATCGCGGTACCCATGAGCTGGGCCTCAAGGCCGCGCGGGTTGACGGCCGTTCCGACGTCGGCCGCCATCACCACCCTGGTCACCCGAGGGTCTTTCGGGTCGGTGGCGTCGATTTCGACCAGGCAGGCCACGCAGGAGCCGTACTCCTCGTGGACGGCGACGCCCTGTGCCTGGCCCGCCGGCAGGGTCCGGCCCCAGGCACCGGCGTCCGCGACCTTGTCGAGCACGGCTCTGACGGCCTTGTTCCTGAGTGTGGTGCGCCGGAAGGCGATCGGGTCCTTTCCCAGGCTTCTCGCGACCTCGTCGACGACGATCTCCTCCGCGGTCCGCATCGTCCCCGAGTCCACCGACCGCCAGGCGCCGAGGGGTATCGCCAGTTCGACCGATCCCGAGTTCCCGGACACACGCCCGAAGTTGTACAGGCCGCTGTCGCTGGGCAGCGGGCCGGAAGCAGGTGCGACGGCCGGCGTCACCCCGTTGCCGGCGTACCCCTGAGCGGAAAGGCCCTGCCCTTCGTACGACTCGCTCACCGAGGCCATCGCGTGGGTGAACGCCACCACCCTGCCCTGTGCGTGGCTGGCGCGGATCCGGTGATGGCTGGCCGGGCGCATCCGGCCGTGCCGGATGTCGTCGGCGCGGCTCCACATCAGCTTGACCGGCCGGCGTGCCGCCTTCGAGATGAGGGCCGCCTCGATCGCGGCGTCGTAGTTCAGCCGCCGGCCGAAGGAGCCGCCGCCTCGTATGACGTGAACCGTCACCTTCGAACCAGGCAGCCCGACCGCCGAGGCGATGCTGTCGCGCGCGTCCATCGGCGTCTGGGAGGAGAACCAGATCTCGGCGCGGCCCGCACGAACGTCCGCCACCGCTGTCAGCACCTCCATGGGAGCGTGGCTGACGAAGGCGAACTCGAACTCGCCCTCCGTCTGCGCCGATCCACGCGGCGGGTTGCCGAGCCGTGGGACGGCGGCCCGCAACCGCGAGCGGATCGCGGCATCGGAGAGCGACGCGAGCGGCCCCGGATCCCAGGTGATCCGCAGGGCGTCCCTCGCCTTGAAAGCGTGGTGGAAGGACTCTGCCACCACGGCGACCCCACCGGCGACCCTGACGACGGCGTGGACGCCCGGCATCGCGCGTGCGACCCGTGAGTCGACCGAGACGAGCTTCCCGCCGAGCGTCGGCGGCCGGGCCACCACGGTCGGATTCGCTCCGGCCACCGCCAGGTCCCCGGCGTACTCGGCCTTGCCGGTGATGATGTCCCGGGCGTCGATCCGGGTCGTCGGCCGCCCGATCACCCGGTGCCGGGACGCGGGCTTGGGGCCGCTCGACACGGCCGGCCGGGTGATCCGGGCGGCGCTCGCGGTCAGTGAACCGAAGGTGGCCGAACGCCCGTCCGGTGCGATCACCTTCGTGTTCCGGGTGTGCAAGGACGGCGCGGGAAGGTTCCAGCGCCTGGCCGCCGCGGTCACCAGCTTGGCGCGCGCCAAGGCGGCGAGCTCACGGGCCGGACCGTACAGCGACCTCACCGAGCTCGAACCGCCCGTGGACTGGTTGCCCTTGGCACGGGCGTCGGCGAGCGGGATGTCGACGTCGGCGAGCCGGGCGTCCAGCTCCTCGGCGATCATCATGGCGACCGCGGTGGTGACGCCCTGGCCGACCTCGACGCGCGGCAGTCGTACGACGATCCTGTTGGCTTCGGTGACTTCGAGGACCAGCATCTCCTCGTCGGCGCCGGTCACCAGAACGTCGGCCGGCCGGCGCGTCGTGGCCGCGGTGGGCCCGGCGTCTTCGGCCGGCGCCGTGTCACAGCCGAGCGGCGCGGCGACGGTCAGCGTGGATGCGGCGAGCGAGTAGACCACGAACTTCCTGCGGGACCACTGACGGGCCAAGGAACGCTCCTCTCCGAGTATCCCGGTGCAACTGGTATGAGGGAGCAGCACTCTTCGGGGTTGTCTGCGAGAGCCGAGCTGCCTGGACGTGTCCGCTCCGTGGCTTGCCGCTGGAGCGTTCGCCGCCGCTTTCCCTGGCCGTCGCGGTCGACCCGAAGAGCGTCGTCTGTTCATCTCGTCGGGCCGGTACGCCGAGTCGGTCGGCGACCTCGCCCCTGGCGGGTGCCCCTGGAGCGGAGGCGACTGCGGCACCCCGGGCGGGAAGATCCGCGTCCGCCCGCCGAACCGGGCCGGGCGCAGGGCTTGAAGGAGCCGACCGGGGGCGGGACCTCCGGCTCACCGGGCCCGCCTGGACGCGGGTCCCGCTTCGACCGCCGCCCCGAAGAGGCCGACGCGACCACGACCGCTCTTGCCAGCGCGAGCGACAGCAAATACTTGGCTAGCCACATGTTTGCTGTTACGGTAATTATGTGTCCAGCCACCTAAATGGGTGGGGGCGCGAGAGGAGTAGTCATGAGGGCGATCCTGTTCGACCGTTTCGGAGGCACGGAAGTGCTGCACGAGGCGAACACAGAGGTCCCGCAGCCCGGCCCTGGGCAGATCCGCGTCCGCGTCAAGGCGGCCGGACTGAACGCGCTGGACGGCAAGATCCGCTCCGGGGCGATGGAGGACATGTTCCCCACGCCGCTGCCCTCCGTCCCCGGCGGCGAACTCGCCGGCGTGGTGGACGCCCTGGGTGAGGGCGTGACGGACGTGAAGGTGGGGGACGAGGTGCAGGGCTGGTCGGACACCGGCTCGTACGCCGAGTACGCGCTGGCCACCACCGTGGCCCCCAAGCCCGCCGGCCTCGACTGGCAGCACGCGGCCGCGCTGCCGGTGGCGGGCGCGACGGCCGAGCGGGTCCTGAACCTGCTCGGCGTCGTCTCCGGGGAGACCGTGCTGATGCACGGCGCGGCCGGAGCCGTCGGAACCCTGGCGGTCCAGCTCGCCACCGCCCGCGGAGCACGTGTCATCGGCACCGCCGGCCCCGCCAACCAGGACTACCTCACCTCGCTCGGCGCCACCGCGACCCTCTACGGCGAGGGCCTGGTCGAGCGGGTCCGGGCGCTCGCCCCAGATGGCGTGGACGCGGTGTTGGACCTGGCCGGCAAGGGAGCCCTGGAGGACTCCATCACCCTGCGCGGCGGCACCGAGCGCATCGTCACCATCGCCGACTTCCGCGCACACCAGCTCGGCATCACCTTCTCCAGCAGTCTGGAACGCTCCGCCGCCGACCTGGCCGCGCTGGCCCAGGACGCCGCGACCGGCAGGCTCGTCACGACCGTCACCGCCTACCCGCTCGACCAGGCCGCCACGGCCCAGCAGGTCAGCGACGCCGGGCATGTCCGGGGCAAGCTCGTCCTCACCCTCGACTGATCACGCCCCTCCTTCCGTCACGCCCTCCGCTTCACCGATCACCACCTGTTCGCCACCGCGCCGAAGGACCCATTCATGCTGAACGCCCTGTGGACACCGACCACCGTCGGTGACATCTCCCTCCCGCACCGCCTGGTCATGGCCCCCATGACCCGTGACCGCTCCACCCCTGAAGGCGTCCCCACCGAGCTGAACGCCGAGTACTACGCCCAGCGGGCCTCGCACGCGCTCATCATCACCGAGGGCACCCAGCCGAACGCCGACGGCCAGGGCTATCTCCTCACTCCCGGCATCCACAACGACGATCAGATCGCCGGGTGGCGCAAGGTCACCGACGCCGTGCACGCGGCCGACGGCCGGATCGTCATCCAGCTGATGCACACCGGACGCATCGCCCACCCCGACAACACCCCCCACGGGCGCCGGCCGGTCGCCCCTTCGCCGATCCGGCCGCAGGGCGCGATGTTCACCGCGTCCGGGCCCCAGGAGATGCCGACACCCCGGGCTCTGTCGACGCAGGAGGTCGCGGCGACCGTCGACGACTTCCGCCGCGCCGCAGCGGCCGCCGTCGCAGCAGGCGCCGACGGCGTGGAGATCCACGGCGCCAACGGCTACCTCGTGCACCAGTTCCTCGCCGATAACACCAACCAGCGCACCGACCGCTACGGCGGGTCCGTCGAGGGCCGCATCCGCTTCGCCGTCGAGGTCGCAGCCGCGGTGGCCGACGAGATCGGCGCCGACCGCACCGGCATCCGTATCTCCCCCGGCAACCCCTACAACGACATCGCCGAGTCCGACACCGCCGACCTGTATCCGGCGCTCCTACGCGCCCTCGACCCGCTCGGCCTCGCCTACCTCCACATCCTCCACACGGGCGACGAGAAGCTGCTGGGCACCCTGCGCGCGCTGTGGCCGACCACGCTCATCCTCAACCGGGCCGGCACCGACCTGCCCACCCGCGCCAAAGACGTCGACCACGGCACGGCCGACCTTGTCTCCGTCGGCGCCCTCGCGCTCGCCAACCCGGACCTGGTCGAGCGGCTACGCTCTGACGCGCCGCTGAACACCCCCGACCCGGCGACCTTCTACGGCGGCGGAGTGGCCGGCTACACCGACTACCCCACCCACACCGTCTGAGGAACCACATGTCCGTCCCCACACCCCGCATCCCCAGCACGGCCGGCGAGGGGCCGATGAGCTACGCGATCTTCCAGCTCGCCCGCGCTCACCGCGCCCGCGCCGCCGCCATGCTCCGCGAGATGGACCTGCATCCCGGACAGGAACTGCTGCTGATGCAACTCCTGGACCGGGACGGCCAGACCCAGTCCGAACTGCTCGAAAGCGTCGGCCTGGACCACTCCACCGTCTCCAAGTCCCTACGTCGCATGCAGGATGCCGGCCTGCTCGTCCGCGAGCCGGCCGAATACGACCGGCGCGTCATGGTCGTCCACCTCACCGACAAGGGCCGTGCCATGCGCGAGCCCCTGGCAGCCATGTGGCGGGCCCTGGAGGAGACCTCCGCGCGGGACCTGTCGGCGCAGCAGGTGGAGTCCTTCGTCCGTATCGCCTACTCCATCGCCGACGCGATCAACAGCCGTGCCGTTGCGGCGGGAGAGTCCGAGTAACTCCCCTCGGCCTGTACCCCGGTTCCGGCCTGGAGGGCGCCCGTGCGTCGCCGCCCCACAGTTCCGGCAGGCGGTAGCCGAAGGCCGGTGCCGCGTCGAGGACGATCCCATGCTCTGCCGGGAAGTCGTAAACGCCAGCGGCTCCTCCCGATCGTCGGTGATCTTCGTGCCGTTAGTTCTTGGCGAACGTAGGCCGGGAGCAATCACTCCACCCGGCTTACGACCACAGTTACGCCTCTGGTGGTACCCCGGCAACCACCCTGGTTGCAGGCGCAGTTCAACCCCTGGTTGGGCGAGAGGGAACAGTCCTGCCAGCTAGCTTTCCAGGTACCCGGACAACATCGCCCCGGGCGGGCGACCGCACCACCGCTGGGGACGGACTCCCCCGTATCCGGGAACCGAAGGGACCTTGGATTGAAGCGACAGCTCATGAGTACGTTCGCCATCCTGACCCTGGCCGGCTCCGGCCTCGTGGCCATGGCGAACAGCGCCTCCGCCGCCCCGTCCGCGTTCACGTGCGCGAAGGTGTTCGACGACGGCAACACGGCGGGGATCAAGTGCACCGGCGCCCCCTTCAACGGGTTCGCGAAGTGCAAAAACGGCACATACGCGGTGGGCGCCACTGCGGCTTCCGGTACGACGTCCTACGCATACTGCACGAGCTACAACTCCTCACTCGCCAGCCCGCGCGTCTGGGGCGGATCGCCGGCGTAGATGTGGGCCAGCAGTAGGGCAGCCGATTGCGTGCCGGCCCGAGCGTCAGACACCGCCCGGCGCTGACGGCCGGGGACGCCCGGAGCTCTGCCGAAGCCCCGGTCGGGGAGGATACGAAGTGCCCCTTCCCGGCGGCTCGAATCCGGGAAGGGGCACTGGCGTACGGGACGCCGTCCATGAGAAGGCGTCGGGCCCCGCTGCGATGGCGTCGAGGATCATCTCCCGTCTCACCGCGCCAGACCGCGCGGGCCCGGCGGCGGTCGCGCTCCTTTGTCCATCCCGGGCACCTTTGACGACATGGCAGTTCCCACACCTCAGGTGTTGTCCGTGCCCCGGGCTGCGGCGCCGCGGGAGGTCAGTCCGGTCTCGTACGCGAAGACCACCGCCTGGGCCCGGCTGTTCAGCGTGAGCTTGCTCATGCAGCGGTGGACGTGTGTCTTGATGGTCGCCGTGCTGAGCACGAGTCTCTGGGCGATGTCGGAGTTGGACATGCCCGCCCCGACCAGCCCGAGGACCTCTAACTCCCTGGGGGTCAGCGTGTCCAGCCCGAAGTGCGGCTCGGGCGCGGCCGGGCGGGGGGTGTAGGTCTCGATGAGCCCTTTGATCACGGAGGCGCTGAACAGCATGTCGCCGGCGTGCACGGTGTCGATGGCGGCGAGCAGCCGGTCCGGTGGGGTGTCTTTGAGCAGGAAGCCACAGGCGCCGACCTTCAGCGCGCCGTAGACGTACTCGTCGAGGTCGAAAGTGGTCAGGACAAGGATCTTGGGGGGCGGGGGCGCGGCCTGGGCAAGGATGCGCTCGGTGGCGGTGATCCCGCTGATGCCCGGCATCCGAATGTCCATCAGGATGACGTCGGGTCCGGTCCGCTTGGCGATCTCGATGGCCTCCTCGCCGTCCCGCGCCTCGCCGATGACCTCGATTCCCGGTGCGGCCCGCAGGAGTGCGACGAGTCCCGAGCGGATGAGGATCTGATCGTCTGCGACGAGCACTGTGGGCATGCGTGGTTTCCGCCTTCCTCGCGGCTGCCCGGCCGGGAGCCGAGACGCTTGTCACCTGTCGCGTGGCACGGGGACGGTCAGTGCGACTTCGAACCCGCCCTGCGGGCCGGGACCAGCGGTCACCGTGCCGCCGTACATACCGGCCCGCTCGCGCATGCCGATCAAACCATGGCCGGCAGGCCCCGCAGTGGTGCCGACGGGAATTGCCTCCTGTCCGTCGTCGGTCACCCGGACGCGGACCGCGGCCTCGTCGAAGTGCACCGAGACGCTCGCGCTCGCCGTCGGCGCGTGCTTCATGACGTTCGTGAGAGCTTCCTGGATCATTCGGTAGACGCACAGATCGACGCCCGGCGGCAGCGCGAACGGGGCACCCGTGATCCGGACGTCGACGGGGACACCCGCGGCTTCGACACGCCGGGCCAGCTGGTCCAGCCGCCCGAGACCGGGGGACGCGTCGTGGTCGCCCACCCCCTCCTGTGCTCGCTCGGTCCCTTCCCTGAGCACGACCAGCATGCGGCGCATCTCCGCCATGGCCTCGTGGGCGCTGCCCTCAATGGTCTCCAGCGCCTCGCGGGCCGTCTTCGGGTCCGAGGTGAATACGTATCCGGCAAGGCCCGTCTGCACGGAGATCGCGGATACGTGGTGGGCGACCACGTCGTGCAGTTCACGGGCTATGCTCATGCGCTCGGCCATGACGGCCTGCTGCTCCTTCTCCTCCTGCTCCAGGCGCAGTTGCTCGCTGAGCACCGCGAGCCGCTCGCCGCGCTCCGCGAGCCTGCGGGCCCGGTCGCCGGTCACCCACAGAACGGCGACCGTCACGGTCACGAAGACCACACTGAGCGGGCCGATCCCGGGCTCGGCGAGCCGCGTGCCCCACAGCAGCACGAGCAGCGACCCCACTGCGCACCTCGCAGCGACCCTGCGCGGGCACTGCGCCGCGACGGTGTAGAACGCCAGGCCCAGTCCGCAGACGACGACCACGTGGTAGTAGGCCAGGGTCATATAGCACAGCGTGCAGGCCGCCGTGCTGACGAGTACGGTCAGGGGAGCCCGGCGACGCACGGCCAGCGGAAGATAGACCAGGGCGATCAGCACGTAGGCCCATACATCGGTGTGCCGCCAATAGCCATCCGAGTTCGGCCAGTTGTGCAGCATGGTGCTCATGATGCCGAGCGACACCACCGCGTAGACGGTGTCTGCCACCTGTGGGAAGGCCCGGCGAACAGCCCCGCCCCACGTGCGCTGCGCGAACATCGTCCGAGCGTAGGCCCCAAGCGACCGCTCCACCCGGCTTTCCACCGCAGAGACGCCCGTTCACCTGTCGCGTGGCACGGGGACGGTCAGTGCGACTTCGAACCCGCCCTGCGGGCCGGGACCAGCGGTCACCGTCCCACCGTAGATACCGGCCCGCTCACGCATGCCGATCAAACCATGGCCGGCGGCCCCCTCGGTGGTGCCGGCCATGACCGCCTCCTGTCCGTCGTCGGTCACCCGGACGCGGACCGCGGCCTCGTCGTAGTGCACCGTGACGCTCGCGTTCGCTGTCGGCGCGTGCTTCATGACGTTGGTGAGAGCTTCCTGGATGACCCGGAAGACACACAGGTCGGCGCCCGGCGGCAGGGCGAACGGGGCACCCGTGATCCGGACGTCGACGGGGACACCCGCGGCTTCGACGCGCCGGGCCAGTTGGTCCAGCCGTCCGAGCCCGGGGGTCGCGGTGTGGTCGCGCGCCGCGTCCTGGGCGCGCGCGGTCCCTTCCCTGAGCACGACCAGCATGCGGCGCATCTCCGCCATGGCCTCGTGGGCGCTGTCCGCGATGGTCTCCAGCGCCTCGCGAGCCGTCCCCGGATCGGAGGTGAAGACGTATCCGGCCAGGCCCGTCTGCACGGAGATCACCGACACGTGATGGGCGATGACGTCGTGCAGTTCACGGGCTATCTTCATGCGCTCGGCCATGACGGCCCGCTGCGCCTTCTCCTCCTGCTCCAGGCGCAGTTGCTCGGTGAGCACCGCGAGGCGCTCGCCGCGCTCCGCGAGCCGGCGGGACCGGTCGCCGGTCACCCACGTGACGGCGACCATCACGGTCACGAAGGCCACACTGAACGGGCCGCTCCCGGGCTCGGCGAGCCGCGCGCCCCAGAGCAGCACGAGCAGCGATGCGGCGGCGCACTTCGCAGCAACCCTGCGCGGGCACTGCGCCGCGACGGTGTAGAGGGCCAAGCCCAGGCCGCTGACCACGACCACGTGGTAGTAGGCCAGGGTGAAGTAGAAGAACACGAGGGCCGCCGTGCAGATGAGCACGGTCAGGGGAGCCCGGCGGCGCACGGCCAGCGGAAGATAGACCAGGGCGATCAGCACGTAGGCCCATACATCGGTGTGCCGCCAGTAGCCGTGCGGGTCGGGCAGGTTGCGCAGCGCGGTGCTCGAGATCCAGACCGACACAACCGCATAGACGATGTCCGCCACCTGTGGGAAGGCCCGGCGAGCCGCCCCGCTCCATATGCGCTGCGCGAACATCGTCCGAGCGTAGGCCCCAGGCGACCGCTACAGCCAGTTTTCCACCACAGCTACAACCCTGGGGGTAGACCAGCAACCACCCTGGTTGCAAGCACAGTTCAACCCACGGTTGGTCGAGAAGCATCGGCCCCTCCAACTAACTTCCATACACCCGGGCAGCAACGCCCGGGAAAGTTCTTCGGCAGGCGACAGGGCCCTTGGGCCCCCGCCCTGTCGTGTACTCCGTCCTGGTTTCGAGGAGACCGGACTCCCCTGTGTCCCGACGGCCACGACGGCGCTGTTCGCCGCCCTGTGGTGGACGGCGATCGGTCACGAGGTCCGCAACATCGACGGAAGGAAACTCACAGTGCCCATATCGAAGATTCGAACTGCGGCCGCGGCAGCCGGCTGCGCGATCGCCCTGATCGGTATTGCCACAGCCGCTCCGGCTTCCGCAGCCCCGGCGGCGCCGGACAGCGCGCGGGCCGGCGCTGTCGCGGCAGCCGGGCGCAGCGATTTCTGCGACAGCTACGTGTGTGGAAGCGGAACGTTCACCCTCTCCGCCTCCAGAAAAAACCTCACCGGCGCCATGTCGGTGCGATTCCCCTGCGGTATCGGAGTGACCTCTGCGCGTATCCGCCTTGTCACCCATGCGGTCACCACCGGTTATCAGTACGGCGCCTGGCACACGACCACTACGTGCGGCACGTACAAGACCTTCGGCGGCCTTTCCTGGACCCAGAACGAATCGATCTACGAGTGGTACATCCAGGAGACTCGAAGCGGGGGCGGTATCGCAAACGGGAACCGGGTCCAAATCTGAACATCACGGGGGAGCTCGGCCGAGTCCCCCCTGGCCTGTGCGAGCCGGCGGTCGAGGTGGCCGATCGCCGTTCGTTCGCTGCTGCCGGCATGACGTGAGGGTGAGGCGGCTGCGGGCCGCAATCCTGGTAAGCCGGAAGGTACGGGTAGGGCCCGCACACGGGGCTGACTCCGGTCATCGGCGCTACCCGCCCGCCACCGTCCGGCCGAAGAAATCTCAGGGCAGTCCCTGAAGCGGCGAAAGGGAAGTACGACCTCCATACCTGCGTTCCCTCACGGTTACGCGGGAACGGGAGTTCAGCGATCTCCTCGCTGCGTCATTCAACCTGGTTGGTCGAAATTCGCACCACATGGCTGCACACGGGGGATCACATGTGTACTGCACACAAGAGCTGGAAGAACTACGCCCTGGGAGCCGCGGCCCTCACCGCCCTCCTCTCCGCCACGGCCTGTGAGCCGGACGGCACGAACAACGGCACAGGCACCACCCCGTCCGCCACCCCGAGCGCGACCATCTCCACTCAGTCCGGCAGCAAGGGCGCCGGCTCGCAGGACTCGGGCGCCGGTTCGCAGGACTCGGGCGGTGGGTCTGGGAACGCCGGTGGGTCGGGGAACGCCGGTGGCGGTAAAACGGCGACCGCCGCCTGCACCGACGCGAACATCTCGATCGCCACCACGCTCTACGCACATGACTCGGTCCGCCACCTCCTCCTCACGGCCACCAACACCGGCGGCAAGAAATGCGCCCTGTACCGCTACCCGATCGTCCGCTTCGGCGACGGGCGGGAGGAGCAGGTCGGCCCGATGGAGTCCGAGATGAAGGGAGCCACGATCGGGCCGGGCGAGAAGGCGTACGCGGGCATGCTCCTCTTCCGGGTCGGCGCGCCGACCGAGGCCGTGGAGACGATGACCGTCAGCCTCCAGGGCCGCGTCTCCAACGCCGATGCGGACAGCGGGCCGATCGAGGTCCCGCTGCCTGACGAGGCCGACTTCCTCAACATCGACGACAACCCCCTGGTCTCGTACTGGAACGTCAGCCGCGAGAAGTCCGAGAACTACATGTTCAAGGCGGCCGGCGGCAACTGACGGTGCGACGCCACCGGCCCGGCCGTCGCGTGACACCCCGCAGAGGAAGTGACACGCCCGGTCCGGGATGTGTCAGGCCGGCTGCGCGGCGGGGTGCAGCAGCGGGGTGGGAGCGGACGCCGGGGCCTCCGGCGGGTGGGGGTAGGCGGCTGACCGGTGCTGGAAGGAGAGGATCTTCGGGTTCTGGACGACGCCGTCGCGGATCTCGATGGCCTTCCTCACCGTGACGTCGGTGTCCCATGCCCCGGGACCGCTCATGACCTTGCGCAGGTAGGGAAGGAGCGCCTCGCTGATCTCCCAGCTGGCGGAGTTCCACAGGTGGGACGGGCTGTGATCCACCGCGTAGTAGTGGCACCCCGCTCCCACCGCGGGCATGGGCTCACCGAAGGTGGTCGGACGGGCCCATGCGAAGCCCATCCCCTCGTCGCAGGCGACGTCGACGAAGAAGGTCCCCGGCCGGAACAGGGCGAGTTCCTCGTCGGTGACGAACATGAGCGGCGCGTCGGTGTCTTGCAGGACGCAGTTGACGATGATGTCGAACCCGGCCAGGTACTCCGCCAGCGGCACGGCGCCGGCCGCGGTGACCGCCTGTAGCCGCGACGGATCGTCCGCCTGCTCCTCGAAGTGGCCCATCACGACCGAGGGCATCGGCGAGGCCACCGCCGCTGCGGCACGCTGGGTGAGCACGGTGACGTCGGAGACCCCCATGGCGCCGAGGCCCGTGACGGCTCCACGCGCCGTGGCGCCGAAGCTGATGACCACCGCGCGCAGGCGGCGCCCGTAGCTGCCGGTCAGCCCGCCGAGCTGGAGGGCGTGCAGCACCGAGCAGTATCCGGCGAGCTCGTTGTTCTTGTGGAACACATGGACGCTGAAGGCGCCCGTGGAGGTCCAGTGGTTCATGGCTTCCCAGGCGATCAGGGTCAGCCGTCGATCGATGCCGATCTGGGTCATCTTCTCGTCCTGCACGCAGTGCGGCCACCCCCACAGCACCTGGCCCTCGCGGAGCTCGGCGATGTCGTCGTGCATCGGTTTGGGCAGCAGCACGATGTCGCACTCGGCGAGGATCCGCTCGCGCGGGCGCAGTCCGGCCACGAGGGGTCGCAGCGCGTCGTCGGCGACGCCGAAGCGTTCGCCGTATCCCTGTTCGAGGAAGATCTTCTCGCGTACGTCCGGGGCGATCCGGCCGAGGTGGGCGGGGTGCAACGGCAGGCGGAACTCGTTCTCCTTGCGGGAGGAGGCAAGTACTCCGAGACTCATCAGGCTCATGGCTTCCCCAGTATTTCGTTGGCTTCGTTCTCGGCATGCTCGTCGCGGCTGCCCGGCATCAGGCTCAGGAGCCCTCGGCCCGGTGCCTGCGGACGCGCTCGGCCAGCGGGAGCGGCGTCTCGTCCAGGCCGTCGGCCGACCCGCTCGCCATGCGTGCGCACGTCCCGTGGCAGGCGAGGAGCTGCTTGTCGTCGCGGTGGGAGACCACCACCGCCTGGGGGTCGGCTGCGTTCCGGTAGTCGGTGCCGCAGATGAGGCAGGCCAGTCCTGAGAGCACCTCCGCGCTCGGTTCGGGACGGCCACGCCGGCGGCCGGAGATCGAATCCTGTGAATACATGCGTCTCGCATCCTCTTGAGCGGTTCGGACGTGCTGACCGGTTCGGACGTGCTGACCGGTTCGGACGTGCTGATGGGTCCAGGGCCGTCGGCGAGATGCCGGAATGCCCCGGGGGGCATCCCGGAAGCCGGTGATCCGCTACCGCTCTGCGCGGGTCCGGATACGGAAGACGGCGGGAGAGTACGAGCCTGGAGGCATGAGGCGGCTCATTTCCGGCCGGATCCGATGTGGGCCGGCCTGTGCCGTTCCCCGAGGGCGACGCCGAAACCGATGACGGCGTGCGAGGTGCGCTCGGTGCCGCAACCGTACTCCCCTCCGGACCCCGCAAGTACCGCATGCCGACGGGCACGCGGACCGACCAGGTCCGCGGGCCCGGACCCCCCGTGGGCAGCGCCCGTGGTCCCCGCCGGCAGCCGGGGCGGCCGCGCGACCTCCGACGGCGGGGTCGCGCGCCGCGCGGTCTCGCTGCTGAACCTCCTTGAGCACTCCGGCCACCGTCGCGAAGTCGTTGTCCACGTGGAGGACGGTGTGTCCGTGGTGGACCGCGGTCGCACACACCGACAGGTCGGTCCCTCCTGCCGCGCGATGCCGGCCTCGCCGGGTCAGTTCGTACTGGGCGGTGTCGACCCAAGGCCAGGCAGTCTTCGGAACAGGAGCCACTCGGCCGGTCACCCCCCACCCACGGTCCGCAATTCGGTCATAACTCACTAAAAAGACTACGATCTGAACGGTGAGTGCGCAGGTGGTCCCCTCAAGGAAGGAATATCCCGATGACTGAGAACACCGGCGTAAGGCACGGTGGTGCGCCCGGTTCTCGAGGCCGGACGACCGTCGCCGATGTGGTGGTGGAGAAGATCGCCGGAATGGCGGCACGGGACGTGCTCGGCGTCTATGCCCTCGGCAGCGGATTCGCCCGCTCGATGGGGTCCATGCGGGAGCGGATGCCCGGCGCCGGCAGTGGCAAATCCGCCACCCGAGGGGTCAGTGTCGAGGTCGGAGAGCTACAGGCGGCCATCGATCTGGAGATCGTCGTCGAGTACGGCGTCTCGATCACGGACGTGGCCGGTGCGGTGCGGGAGAACGTGATCTCCGCGGTGGAGCGGATGGCGGGTCGGGAAGTCGTGGAAGTCAACATCACGGTCAGCGACGTGAAGCTGCCCGAGGACGAGGACGAAAGCGAAGATCGGCAGCGTATCCAGTAGCCGGGGCGGAGCAGCCCGCTTGAGTGAAGGAGCGCGTCATGAGCAGGGCCGTGGTGGGCTTGATGGCCGGAATGGCGCTGGGTTTCGCCGCGTATTTCGGTGACTTCTGGGCTTTCCTGCTGGTGCTGGGGCTGGGTGTCGTCGGTCTCTTGATCGGGCGGTTCACGGAAGGTGATCTCGAACCGGGCGACTTCGTCCGCCGCCGAGACCGGCAGGAGCGGTTCCGCGATGACCGGCGACGGGCTCGGGGAGACTGGCGGCAGTGACTGGTGAAGACGATCGGCGTCCCGGCATTCCCCGCGGGGAGCGGGGTGCGACCACTGTTGCCGACCGGGTCGTCGCGAAGATCGCTTCCCACGTGGCGCGCGATGCGCTGAGCCGGTTCACCGAGTCGGCCGGCCACGTGCCACCCGGCCGCCGGACGCCACGCGTGACCACATCCGTGCGGCGGGCACCGGAGCGGAACACCGCAGGACGAGACGCCGAGTCTCCCGCGAGACGGCAGGCGGTGCTCGGCGAGGCACGGCTGCGCATCACAGTCGAGCTCGGCTACCCGTCCGACATCGGGGCGCAGTGCGCCGCAGTGCGCCGGGAGGTTACCGAACGGCTCAGGACATGGGCGGGCATGGAGGTGTCCGACCTCGCGGTGTCGGTCGAGAGGCTCCACTCGGTACATGCGCGGCACACGGGCCAGGAGAGGGTGAGATGAGCGCGAACACCCGGCGGCAGCCGACCGGTGACAGCGACCTTCCCTCCGATTCCGGACAGGCAGCTCCGCCGCCTGGGAAAACGCTCGCGCACGCGCGGGACTCGGCCGGCCTGGACCGTCTCCCGTCGACGGTCCGACTCCGGGAAGTCCGCCACCGCGCCGACCGCGTCGCGGGGAATGGGCGGCTTCCGGCCGTCCGTCGGACCGGGTAGAGGGCTATGCTCCGTACTGACGTCCCAGACCCCGGCGGCTTGTCGTTGCTCGATACAGATGGTGCGGGGAAGCGGACCTTTTCGTTCGTCACCCGGCGCATCCCTGGAGGGAACCGGGTGGGTCCTCATGTCCTGTCGGACCGGCCGTTGCTCCACCTCCGCCGAACGTACGCCCCTGCCGGGAGCGGGCCAAGGGACAGGGAATCCCTGCGTCACCGCGTGCGCTGCCGGATGGTCGTGAGAACCGAGGCATCATGCCCCTCCCACAGCTCACCGTCTACCGCCGTGACCGAAGGAAGAGGGCGCTGCTCACCCTGACCGGTGAAATCGACCTGGAATCGACCCCACTGGTGCGCACGGCACTGGAGCGGTGTCTTGGCGACGGTATCCGGACCATCGATGTCGACCTCACGCCTGTCACGTTCTGCGACTGCAGCGGCCTCAACGCCTTCCTCCACGCCTCCCAGCAGACCACCGAGACGGGCGGGACCCTGCGCCTGCACCACCCGCCACCGATGCTGGCCCTGCTGGTCGACCTCACCGGCTGCGGGTTCCTGCTCCTCGGCCTTCCGTTCGGGCACCTGTCACCTCCACTCGGGGAGGCCCCGGCCGCGGAGCACCGGCCTGTTCCGACGGCGCCTGTCCTCTCGGGCGATGTGCGGTGGCGGCCCGATCCGTTCGGCGCCGCGACGCCTCGGGCTTCGCGCACTGAGTGGCGGCCCGAAGTCGGGGGCCACGAGGGATGAGGCAGGTCACCGGGCGGGCGCTCCGAGCATCAAGCCCCGGTGCACGTCTGGATCTCCTCGGGGATGCCACGGGGCCGGACGAGAGACATCTGTTCTGATCACCGCCCCTGGAGGCAGCGAGCTCTTGGCGCGGGTTCGTGGTCGGTCGGTGAGCCCTGGAGGCCATATCGATGTGGGGCCGGGGGCCGGCCAGGTCAGACGCACCGTCATATGGCGTGGTGCCCGGCCGCCGGGCCGGTCAGGCGCTTCGGTCGGGCAAGTTCCCAGACCTCGGCCCGCCCGCCCGCCGCATCCGTGTCACCGTCCAGCCGCAGTTGGGCGACCTCGGTGATGCGAAGGTCGGACCATGTCCCGGCCACGCCGCCGCGGAAGACCTCGACGATGCCCGCGTCCCAGAACAGCCGCAGCGGTCCGTCGAGTCCGGCGAAAGCCGCCAGGTCGATGGCCTTCTCGGCTCCGTCCAGGGAGCGCAGGGCGACTGCCCGCACGCCATCCGCCGCCGTGGCGTGGAGCACCAGCTCACCGGCGGTCCTCCTGCCGTCGAGGTCAGCCGTACCGGTCACCGGTATGGGTGTCGAGGCGAGCCGAAGCCGCGTCAGTTCGGCCGCCGGCTCGCAGTGCAGGCGGCCGTGCCGTACCGAGAGTTCGCGTGGCAGGGTCATGGCGCCGACCGCCTTGCCGCCGAGGCCGGTTGGGTCCTGGTGGGTGCGTATCCAGCCGAACTGGATCCTGCGGCCGTCCGACGTCCAGTACGACTGCGGGGCGTAGAAGCGGTCGCCCACATCCGCGACGCCGGTCTTGCGTACCTCGAAGTCGGCCCCCGAGGTGGTGCCGGTCATCCACCACACCGCGGGCCCCTCCTCGCCGTCCTCGTGGATGACGGAGATCAGCAGTGCTCCTGTGCCCTCCACGGCGAAGTAGTCCGGGCACTCCCAGACCGCGCCCGGCACCTTCGAGCCGGCCCGGTCGACGAAGACTCCGTCGTAGTCCCACGTCCGCAGGTCGGGCGAGGACAGAGCGAACACCGAGCCCCCGTGGTCGCGGCGGGCGCCCGCGACCAGTTGCCGCCACAGCCCGTCCTCTCGCCACACGCTGTGGTCGCGGAATTCGGTGATGTCGTCCGCGGGTGGAGCAGGGACGAGGGGGTTGGCCGGGTCCTTGACGAAGCCCGACAGCCCGTCGTCGGCGGCGCGTGCCAGGCACGGGAGCTGGGCGTCGCCGAGGACACCCGTGTAGAGGATCGAGACCCCGCCGTCGTGCTCGACCGCGCAGCCCGAGAAGCAGGCGGTCGCGTCGTAGGGCGCGGTCTCCCGCGGGCCGGGGAGGAGCGCCACCTCGTGCTCGGTCCAGGTGAGCAGGTCCGGGGAACTGGCATGGCCCCAGTGCTGGTTGGTGAAGTCGGTGCCCTCCGGGTTGTACTGGTAGAAGAGGTGGTGCCGCCCCTTCCAGTGGATCAGCCCGTTGGGGTCGTTCATCCAGCCCTTCGCGGGGGCGTAGTGGAGCCATGCGGGCATGTCGGAGGTTCCTCTCATTGCAGGCGAAATGTGATGAAGCGCACGAGGGCCGGTCGGCGTGACAGCCGGTTCTCAGGTGCGGGGTGGTCTCGTACTCTGGCGGCGTGTCAACCCATGAAGATCACCGACCGAGGGCGGGCAGACCGCGCCGGACCGATGTCGCGCGCCTGGCGGGCGTCTCCCCCGCGACCGTCTCCTTCGTGCTCAACAAGACGGCCGGCCAGACGATCAGTGACGAGACCCGGCAGCGGGTCCTGCAAGCGGTCGCCGAACTCGGCTACCGCCCCAACCGGGCCGCGCAGGGGCTTCGCCAGGGGCGCAGCGCCACCATCGGCTTCGTCAGCCACGACGCCGACTTCGGCGTGTTCGCGGCCTCCGCGATCAAGGGGGCCCACGAGGCGTCGGTACGCCAGGGCAATCTGCTGCTCCTGGTCAACACCGGCGGTTCGAACCGCCAGGCAGCTCAGCTGGTCGGCGAACTGCTCGACCGGCAGACCGACGCCCTGATCTTCGCCGCGGCCGGCACCAGGTCGGTGGTGATCCCGGAGAGCGCCGGGCGGGTCCCGACGATCCTCGTGAACTGCTTCGTCCCGGACGACTCCACCCCGTCGATCCTTCCCGACGAGGTGCGCGGCGGCCGGGAGGCCGCCCAGGCGCTGCTCGATCTCGGCCACCGGGACATCGCCTACCTCACCGGCACGGCCAGCGCCTGGGCCACCAAGGCCCGCCTGCGGGGCTTCCGCGAGGCACTGCGCGGCGCCGGACTCGATCCGCGGGATCACACCGTGCTGTCCGGCAACTACCATGCCGACTCCGGTTACGAGCTGGCCCGCAGGCTGCTGCGGCGCGACGCCAGGCCCACGGCGATCATGTGCGGCAACGACCGGATGGCCGTCGGCGTGCTCCTGGCCCTGCTGGAGGCGGGACTCCGCGTGCCCGAGGACGTGTCGGTGATGGGCTACGACGACCAGTTCCAGCTCGCCGCGGAGATACACCCGGCACTGAGCACCGTACGGCTGCCGTACGAGGCAATGGGCCGCCTGGCCGCCGAACAACTCGCCGCCGGCGGGCCCGCCGTGCAGACCGGACGGACCTTGCTGCACTGCCCGCTCGTGATACGCGGCTCCACTGCGGCCCCGGCGCGGCCCGCCAGGGGCTGAGCCGGGCCGGGTCCGCCGCACCCGTACATCCACGGATAACTCCCTCGTAACAGCTTATTGACGCGACAAACAGGTGAGGGCTAGCTTTCGGCAACTAACCCGAATTAGTAACCGCTGCGGTGACCCGGCGCAAGCCCCCCGCCCCAGCAGCGAGATCACCTCAGGTGCGAGACGTCGGCCCCTGCGTCGCCGGCTCACCGACCAAGGAGGAACACATGCCCACACGGAAGCTGGTTCTCGGGGTGAGCGCCGTCAGCGCCCTCACGCTGCTCGCCACCGGCTGCTCATCCGGCTCCGACAGCAGCGCGGGTGGCGGCACGAAGACCGTCACGATCTGGACGGGCATGGACCAGCCGATCATCGACGGCCTCAAGTCCAAGCTCGCCCCCCAGGCCAAGGCCGAGGGAATCACCGTCCAGTGGCGCAAGGTCGACAACATCAACCAGCTGCTCGTGCAGAAGGTGCAGGCAGGCGACGCACCCGACATCGCACTCATGCCGCAGCCGGGCATCATCAAGGACCTCGCATCCAAGGGCAAGGTCACCCCGCTGGACGACGTCCTCGATCTCCCGGCGCTACAGAAGAGCATGACGGCGGGCACGCTGGACGTCGCCAAGGTCGACGGCAAGACCTACGGTCTGATGGTCAGCATGAACGTCAAGGGCCTGGTGTTTTACCCGAAGAAGGCGTTCGAGACCGCCGGCTACGCCGCGCCGAAGACCCTCGACGAGCTCAACACCCTCACGGCGAAGATCAAGGCCGACGGGAAGACGCCCTGGTGTCTGGGCATCGAGTCCAGTACGGCGACCGGCTGGCCGGCCACGGACTGGTTCGAGAACCTGGTCCTGAAGTACGGCGGCATCGACAAGTACAACGAGTGGATCTCACACAAGATCAAGTTCGATTCGCCGTTGGTCCGCCAGGCCGCCGCCCAGTTCGAAAAGATCGCCTTCACCGACGGCAACGTGCTCGGCGGCCGCAAGTCGATTGCCAGCAACGCCTTCGGCACCGCCGGCAACGCGATGTTCAACAGCAAGCCCGGCTGTTACATGTACCAGCAGGGCAGCTTCATCACCGGGTTCTTCCCCAAGAGCGTCCAGAAGAACCTGGACACCGAGGTCGGCGTGTTCGGCCTGCCCCCGGCCACGGCGGGCGGCGACAACCCCGTGGAGGGCGGAGGCGACACCGCCTCCATCTACAAGGACAGCCCGGCCGCCCGCAAGGTCATGAAGCTGCTCGCGGCCACCGACCTCGGCACCACCGCGGCGGGCAACGGCTCCTCCTTCATCTCCCCGCACAAGGACTTCCCCCTCAGCAACTACCCGCTGAAGACCACCCAGACGATCGCCAAGGTCGCCTACGACTCCACCGGCTTCGCCTTCGACGCCTCCGACGCCATGCCGACCGCGGTCGGCACCGGAACTTTCTGGAAGGACATGACGGCCTGGATCGCGGGTGAGGAGTCGCTGGACACGGCCCTGAAGAACATCGATGCCGGCTGGCCCGCCAACTGACCGCGCGGCAGGGCTGCCGAGGACGGGCGACCGCAGCGCCCCCGTCCGCCCTCGGCAGCCGCCGAACAGACCCGACACCAACTAGCGTTCGAGGAAGGTGACCGCAGTGGTCAGCCAAGTACTCTCGACGGTGCTCACGGTGCTGGCGGGTGTTACCGCCGCCCTGGCCGTCTACTGGGTGCTCAACAAGCTCGCCGAAGCCCTGCCGGGCCGCTGGGAAACCCGGATCAAGCCCTATCTCTACATCGCGCCGGCCATCGCGGCGATCGGGGTCTACCTGGTCTACCCGACCATCGTCACCATCGTCGACAGCTTCAAGAACAGCGACGGCTCGGGCTTCGTCGGACTGGACAACTTCAGCGAGCTCCTCGGAACACCGGCCTTCCGGCAGACCCTGCTCAACTCGCTGCTGTGGATCGCCATCGTCCCCGCCGCCTGCATCGTGGTGGGCCTACTCGTCGCCGCGCTCGCCGACCGCCTGTCGCCCAACGCCGAGAAGGCGGCCAAGACCATCATCTTCATGCCCATGGCCATCAGCGCCGTGGGCTCCGCCACGGTATGGCGCTTCATGTACGCCACCCAACCGGCCGGCACCCCGCAGACCGGCCTGCTCAACGGCGTCGTCACCGCCTTCGGCCACGACCCTGTCCCCTGGCTCCAGCAAAGCACCCTGCACTCCAACAGCATGCTGCTCATGGTCATGCTGCTGTGGGGCCAGGCCGGCTTCTCCATGGTGCTGCTGTCCGCGGCCATCAAGGGCGTCCCCGCGGACACCCTCGAGGCGGCCCGCCTGGACGGCGCGGGCGAGATGCGGATCTTCTGGCGGATCATCATCCCGCAGATCCGGGGAACGCTCATCACGGTCTTCGTCACCGTCCTCATCACCGTCATGAAGATCTTCGACGTGATCTACGTGATGACCAACGGGTCCTTCAACACCAATGTCGTCGGCCTGGAGTTCTTCAACCAGCTGTACACGAACTACGACTATGGCCACGCGTCAGCGATCGTCGTCATGCTGCTCATCGCCATCGTGCCGATCATGATCTACCAGATTCGCCACTTCAGGGCGGAGGAGTCGGCATGACCATCCAGAAGACCGCCTCGACGGCACAGCACCGCAACCGCACCCAGGCCGCCCCCGCAGAGAGCGGCAGGCGCAGCACGACGCGCGGCCGGCTCCCGGTACGGCTGAGCGCGCTGTTCGTCTGCGCCCTGTGGATCGTGCCCACCCTCGGGGTGGTCATCACGTCCTTCCGCAGCGTCGACGACGCCAATTCCAGCGGCTGGTGGACGCTGTTCGCCCACCCCGGCGGACTGACCGACCTGACCACCGGCAACTACTCCAAGGCCATCGAGCAGGCGGATCTCGGCTCGGCCTTCCTCAACAGCGTGGCCATCACGCTCCCGGCAGTCTTCCTGCCGATCCTCATCGCCGCCTTCGCCGCCTACGCCTTCACCTTCATGACGTTCAAAGGCCGCGACACCCTCTTCATCATCATCGTGAGCCTGCTCGTCGTACCGAACTACGTCGCGTTCGTCCCGATCATCAAGCTCTACGCCTCCGCGCACCTCAACGGCACCTTCCCGGCCGCCTGGCTCGCGCACATCGGCTTCGGCATGTCGATGGCCGTCTACATCCTGCGCAGCTACATGGCGACCCTGCCCAAGGACGTCATCGAGTCCGCCAAGATCGACGGCGCCAGCCACTTCCAAACCTTCTACCGACTGATCCTGCCAATGTCGACCCCCGCACTGGCCTCCTTCGCGATCTTCCAGTTCCTCTGGGTCTGGAACGACCTCCTGGTCGCCCTCATCTTCGTGGGCCCCGGCGACAAGCAGCCCATCACCGTCGCGACCAACAGCCTGCTGGGACAGCAGGGCGCCGGCTGGGAACTCGTCACGGCAGGCGGCCTGTTCTCCATACTCGTCCCCATCCTGGTCTTCCTGACCTTGCAGCGGTACTTCGTCCGCGGCCTCACCAGCGGAGCCGTCAAAGGCTGACACGAGCCGCGCCGGGACTCGACGCACCCCACCAACCCCCACATGCACACCGAACACAGTCAGGAACCCGGCAACGTGAGCACAGCACACGACCCCTGGTGGCGCTCCGCCGTGATCTACCAGGTGTACATACGCAGCTTCGCCGACGGCGACGGTGACGGAACCGGCGACATCGCCGGCCTCCGCTCCCGCCTGCAATACCTGGCCTACCTCGGTGCCGACGCGATCTGGATCAACCCCTGGTATCCGTCCCCGCTGGCCGACGGCGGCTACGACGTCTCAAACTTCCGCGACATCCACCCCACGTACGGCACCCTCGACGAAGCCCGGAAGCTGATCACCGAAGCCCACGAGCTGGGCCTGCGCGTCATCCTGGACATCGTCCCCAACCACACCTCCGACCAACACGCCTGGTTCCAGAAGGCGTTGGCGGCAGCGCCCGGCTCCCCGGAACGAGACCGGTTCATCTTCCGTGACGGGAGAGGGGAGAACGGCAGCGAGCCCCCCAACGACTGGCACGCGGCCTTCGGCGGCCCCACCTGGACCCGCACGCCGGACGGACAGTGGTACCTCCACCTCTTCGCCCCCGAACAACCCGACCTCAACTGGGACAACCCCGAGGTCCGAGCCGAGTTCGAGTCCATCCTGCGCTTCTGGTTCGACCTGGGCGTGGACGGCTTCCGCATCGACGTCGCCCACGGCATGGTCAAGGACCCGGCCCTCCCGGACCTCGGCCTGACGGAGTTCTCCGTCATCGCAGGCGAGGACCAGGAGAACCACCCGCACTGGGACCGCGACGGCGTCCACGACATCTTCCGCAGCTGGCGCGCCGTCGCCGACGGCTACCCCGACCCCCTCGTCTTCGTCGCCGAGGCCCACGTCCGCCCCGGCCGCCTCGCCCACTACCTGCGCCCCGACGAACTCCACACCGCCTTCAACTTCGACTTCCTCAAGTGCGCCTTGGAGGCCGACAAGTTGAGGGAGGTGATCGACCGCACGATCACCGATCTGGCGAAGGTCGGTGCCCCCGCCACCTGGGTCCTCTCCAACCACGACGAGACACGCCACGTCACCCGCTACGGCCGCGCCCACACCGGCGTGACGACCCCGCTGCGCGACCGGCACCACCCCTCCGACCTGGCCCTCGGTACCCGCCGCGCCCGCGCAGCCGCCCTGCTCATGCTGGCCCTGCCCGGCAGCGCGTACATCTACCAGGGCGAGGAACTCGGCCTCTACGAGGTCGAAGACCTCCCCGAGTCGGCGCTCCAGGACCCCACCTGGGAACGCTCCGGCCACACCGTCCGAGGCCGCGACGGCTGCCGCGTCCCCCTCCCCTGGACCGGCGACACCCCACCCTTCGGCTTCAGCACCGCCGAAGCCGCCCCCTGGCTCCCCCAGCCCGAAAACTGGAAGTCCTACACCGCCGAGGCCAACCAGGCCGACCGCACCTCCATGCTCCAGCTCTACCGCTCCGCCCTGCGCCTGCGCCGCACCCACCCAGGCCTGCGGGGCGAGGACTTCCGCTGGCTCGACAGCCCGGACGGCACCCTGCTCTTCGAACGAGGCGACGGCGTGTCCTGCGCGGTCAACCTCAGCGAACAGCCCCTCCCCCTTCCCGAAGCCTGCACAGTGCTGCTGGCGTCTGGCCCGCTCGACAGCGGCCTGCTGCCGGCGGACACCGCCGTCTGGCTCCAGCAGGACTGACGGGACACAGACCGGGCGCGTCAGTCAACAAACTCCCCGCTACTGGCGCGCCCTCCCCCTTTGCACGATCCGCAGCCATCAGAAAGGACATCCGCCTTGACCATCGCCGTGACAGGTGAGGTACTCGTCGACTTGGTCTGGCGCACCGGCGCCGACCACCTCACACCGCACCCCGGCGGAAGCCCGGCCAACGTTGCCGTCGGCCTCCACCGCCTGGGCAGGACGGCGACCTCGATGAGCTGCTGGGGCGACGACGCCCCCGGCGCCCTGATCGGCGCCCATCTCGCCACCACCGGTGTGCCGGTCCACCGCCTGCCCAGCGCCTCCCGCCGCACCACAGTCGCCCTCGCCTACGTGGACACCGCCACAGGGGCGGCCACGTACGACTTCCTGGCCGCTGGGACCCCGAGGACCTCGCCCTCGGCCCTGACGTGACTCTGCTGCACACCGGTTCGCTGGCAGGGGTGGTCGAGCCGGGGGCGACCCGGGTCGTCGAGACGTGCCGCCGAGTGCACGACGCCCCTGGGCACGCGGTCGCGGTCGACCTCAACGTCCGCCCCGCCGTCCTCCCCGACCCAACCGCCTACCGCGCGGCCATCACCCGGCTCGCCCAGCTCCGAAGTCGCGAGCAGCGGATTTCAGTCCGTTCAGGCAAAGTTGACGATCCGACACCCATAGATGCACGTTTCCGCAGGTCAGAAGCCTGCACAGGTGGGGCGGGTGGGACTCGAACCCACGGCCGACGGATGTGAGTCCTTTGAGGATCTTGGCGGTCCTGGCCGATCAGTGTCCGTTCATGACGTTTTTGCAGGTCACACAGGTTACTCCCGCACGTACGTGTCCTGGTACGCCGCCCTCCCCCCGAACACGTTCAAGCCGACGTGTCCGCTTGTGTACGTCGTGTCCGTCACGTCGATGATCCGGGTGCCGTTGAGGAACACCTGGATGCGGTCGCCCTCGGTGAGGACGCGGACGGGGTACGTCGTGCCGCGGCGGACCAGGGCTGGGACGCGGGCGAGGGCTTTGGCGTCGTCGAAGTAGCCGTCGGCCTTGGCGACCAGGCGGATCACTCGCAGGTCGGGGTCGATGTTGAGGCAGTAGGCGTCGGTGCCGTCGGAGGAGGCGCGCCATAGGAGGGAGAGGGCGCCGCCGGTGTCCGGGTCGGGGCCGCCGAGCCGGACCAGGGTGGTGAGGTCCAGGTCCGTCGCCGTGCGGGCCGAGATCGCGTTGGAGTCCTTGTCGAAGCTTCCGGCGCGGCCCGCGCTCTCCGTCGACCAGCGGCCGGCGGGGGTGATCGTCAGCTTGCCGACGTCCGAGCGGAATTCACCGCCGGTCGGGGCGGCCACCAGCGGCTTCACCCGATCCACCAAGCGGCAGGTGCTGTCGAGCCTGTGCACCTTGAGCGAGTCGATGTGTGCGGTGCCGCCCTTGGCGTAGAAGGCCATGCCGTCGGCGTCCGGGCCGGGGAAGATCAGGCTGGTCACGACGGCCTGTCCGTCCGCGCCGAATGCCTCGACCGAGGACGAGTCGACGTACACGCGCAGGGTCACGCGGCCGCCGGTCGTCTTCATCGGCGCGGTCGTGCGGCCCGCGAAGTACTGCGTGAAGTCGCTCAGGCCCGATGCCGAGCGGTCCACGAACAGCTCCTGCGCCTCGGCGTCGTATCCGACTGCCGTGTGCTGGTCGTCGTCGGTCCGGAGCCGGAAGCCGACCTCCGTCGCGGTGCCGAGGGTGACCTCGGCCTCGATCTCGTAGGCGATCCCCCGGACTCCAGCGAGCGGGTTCGCGGAGGTGGGGTCGACGGCGAGGTCCTTGCGGGTCGTGGTGGACGTGCGCAGGGCCGTCAGCTCCCGGACCGGGCGCTGCGCCAGGCGTACGCCGTCGGCGGTGTCCGTGAGGGTCAGTTCGCGGGGGGTGCTCAGCTGGCCGTTCCAGCCACCGGTCGGGCCGCTGAAGGGGTAGTCCCAGTTGCTCATCCAGCCGAGCCAGACGCGGCGGTCGTCGGGCAGGCCGTAGAAGGACATGGCGGCGTAGTAGTCGCGGCCGGAGTCGGCGCGCAGGACCGAGCCGGCCTTCTGGTCGGGAGTGAAACCGGTGCCGTTCCACTCACCCGTGAAGTACTGGGCGGCTGAGCCGTTCGTGGCGCGTACGGCACCGGTGCTCAGGGTGAGGACCCACTTCACCTTGTCCTTGTCGCCGTCGACGGGGAGCGGGAAGAAGTCGGGGCACTCCCAGACGCCGGGTGTGGCCCAGTCGCCGTAGCCGAAGGAGCTGACCTGGGTCCAGGTGAGGAGGTCGGTGGAGGTGAAGAAGCGGATGTGGTCGCCGCCGGAGACGACCATCAGCCACTGGTCGTGAGCCTCGTCGCGGATGACCTTCGGGTCGCGGAAGGTCCAGCCGGCGTCGGGGCCTCCCGGGTTCTGCACGGCCGGGGTCGATTCGCCGTGCCACTGCCACGAGCGGCCCTTGTCCTTGCTGTAGGCGATGCGCACGCTGGCGTTTCCGCCCGGCTTGTCCGGGTGGTAGCTGGTGTAGTACGCGATCAGGCCCGAGCCGCCGTCGAAGAGACCGGAGGTGTCGTCGGCGTCCACGACCGCGCAGCCGGTCCAGCAGTGGCCGTAGGCGTTCCAGGGCAGGGCGCTCGGCAGGGGCTGCCAGTGGACGAGGTCGGTGCTGACCGCGTGCGCCCAGCGGCCCTCGTCCTGGTGGAAGAGGTGGTACTCGCCGTCGTGGTGCAGCAGGCCGCAGGGGTCGCTGGTGGGGCCGGTGAGCTGGGAGTAGTGGTACGTGGGGCGGTACGGCTCGGTGAAGTAGTCGGCGGTGCCGCGCACTTCGACGTTCTGGAAGTACGACGTCCCGTGCGCGGCCGCGGTGCCGAAGGCGGCGCCCTTGGTGCGGGACACGCGGGTCTTCAGCGCCCGTACGCCGTCCACGTACACCTCGATGGTTCTGCCCGTCGCGCGGGCCTCGACGCGGTAGGTGCCGCCTGACGCGATGCGCCGGACCGGGCCGGAGGCGGATGCGAGGCGGGTGCCGGAGGAGCGGTCCAGCAGGACGACGGCGTCACGGCCGGCTTCCAGGCGGGCTTCGTAGCCGCCGGAGCCGTTCGCGGACGCGCGCAGGACGAGGCCGGCCGAGGAGGAGCGGTCGCCGGGTGTGATGTCGGCCCTCGCCACCAGGTCGCCGTCGGTGCAGGGGGCCGTGCGCAGACCGTTCTCGCCACGGATGCCGCGCAGGTCGGGGGTCCAGGTGCCGGAGCGGGCCGTCCAGCCCTGGAGGCCGGTGGCGAGGTCGGCTGCGGCGATGTTCTCGAAGGACACCTCGCCGGCCGAAGCCGTGACGGCGAGTCGGCCCTTCGTGTGGGTGGAGTCCTGGGCGGTGATGACGGGGCTGTAGCCGTCGGGAGAGAGGAAGTCGGTCTGCCAGTGCACGCGCAGTTCGTCGTGTTCGGCTTCGACGCGCAGACGGTAGACCTTGTCGGCCTTGATGGTGGTCGCGCAGGTGCCGAGGGTGACGTCGCCGTCGATGCGGTAGAGCCTCAGCCTGCCCTGGTCCGCGTCGACTTGGACGCCGTAGCCGTGCGTGGCCGTGGCGTCGGTGCGCACCAGCAGTGAGGCGATGGCGGAGGCGTCGTGCAGGAGCAGGTCGGCCTGGAGCGTGGTGTCGTACGTCTTGGTCGTGGTGATGGCGCGGGCGGTGGCTCCCTGGGTCGGTGCCGCGCGCCAGCCCAGCGGACTCGCCGTCCAGGTGCCGCCGCTCGTGGTCCAGCCGGTGAGGTTGGTGGTGACCGAGGAGAGGGAGGGCGGGCCGAAGGTGACCTTGCCGCCCTGGGCGAGCAGGCCCAACGAGCCGCTGTCGTGGCGGTGGTCCTCGGTGTGGAGGAGCCGCTTGCCGTCGACACGCACCGTCAGCTCGGGTCCGTCGACCGTCACTTCGAGGTCGTAGGGCTTTTCGGCCTGCGCGCCCGGGAGCGGAGCGGTGGCAAGTGTGTCGCCGCCGGCCAGGTCGTAGAGCCGTATGCGGGCGCGGCCGGGGTCGAGGGCGACCGCGTATCCGGTCGAGCCGTCGAGGGCGGCCCGGATCACCAACGCGCCTACGGAGGAGGAGGATTGGGGCGTGACGCGGGCCGCGTACGTGCCCTTGGTCGCGAGTTGCTGCTCGGACAGGGCGAGGGCGGGCCCGCGACGGTCGGCGGTCGCCTTCTGGCCGCCGTCGGAGGTGCGGGTCCAGGTGCCGGTGACGGGGATGGGGTCGGGAATCGGGGTGGCGGCGGGGGTCGCTCCGGCGGCGCTCGGGGCGGCGGCCTGTGCTGCGGGGAGGATGGTTCCGAGAGGCAGCAGGGTGGCGGCGGTTCCTCCGGCGAGCAGGAGGGAACGGCGGGACACGCTCATGGCGGCTCCTGAGGGAGAACAGGGGGTGGGCCACGGCCCGGGGGGACGTCCACCCCGCGGGCCGTGGCCGTGTGTAAGACCGTCACGGCCACAGCGGCCGGGGTCCGTCGGTGAAGGCCGACGCCATCTGCCAGGCGTCGAACCGCTCCAGGGCCACGTCGCCGTCGGCACCGATACCGACGCCGACGGCCTCGTCCGGGCGGGTGGGGTAGATGCGGGCGGTCAGGGCACGCCCGTTGGCGAAGATCTCCAGTGCGGAGTGGTCGACGAGGACCCGCAGGTCGACCCGGCCGTCGGGGTCCAACGGCAGCTGCCCGTACCGGGGTTCGGTGTCGACCGTCGGGTCGAGGCTGGTGGTCTCGCGGTGCAGGCGGAGGGTGCCGCTCGCTCCGTCGTGCGACCGGCTCACCTCCACGACCGTGCGTTCCACGCCGTCCGGTGTCTCCCGGACCACGAGCCGGGCGGTCGCTCCGGGAGCGAGACGCAGGGTCGTCTCGATGTCCAGCTGGTCCCCGCGCACGGCGGGCAGCGAGGTGTACGGGTCGGCCAGCGGGCCCGCCGCCACCTCTACGCGTTCCCGCCGCAGCTCGATCAGCTCCGGCACCGGGGCCTGATGCAGGCCGCCGTCCGTGGCGACCGTGACGACCCTCGGCAGGGACATCACGCCGCACCAGCCGGCCTGCGCGTTCGCCTCGTCCGTCCGTCCCTCCTGGAGCCAGCCGAACATGACGCGGCGGCCGTGCTCGTCACGGGTGGACTGGGGGGCGTAGAAGTAGCGGCCGCCGTAGTCGAGGCGGTGGAGGGCGGTCGGCGTGAAGGTGTCGCCCTGGTAGCGGCCGGTCCAGTACAGGGGGTGGTGGGTGGTGCCCTCGTCCCAGGCGGAGAAGACCAGCGCGTCGGTGCTGCCGGCCTCCTCGTCCTCGCCGAGCCGGAAGAGGTCGACGCACTCCCACATCGTGCCGGTCCAGTCGAGCTCGCCCTGGTTCTGCGAGGCGTCGCCGGTCAGCAGGGGGCCGACGTAGCGCCAGCTGCGCAGGTCGTCGGATTCGTACAGGAAGGCCGTTCCGCCGGCGCCCCGGATTCCCGACCCCACCAGCTGACGCCACACCGTGTTCTCGCCCGAGCCCTCCCGCCAGACGCAGTGGTCGCGGAAGGCCGTGATGTCGACACCCTCCGGCGGGGCGGTGATGACGGGGTTGGCCGGGTCCTTGGTCCAGTACCTCAGGTCCGCCGATCCCCTGGCCACGCAGGGGAGTTCATGCTCGTCGTGCCTGCCCGAGTAGACGAGCGTGGGCACTCCCCCGTCGTCGACGAGGACTCCGGACCAGCAGCCGTCGCGGTCTGGGCCAGTGGTGCCGGGGACGAGGGCGACCGGTTCGTCGGTCCAGTGGACGAGATCGGTGCTTGTGGCGTGGCCCCAGTGGATGCGGTGGTGGGCGGCGGCGAGCGGGTTGTACTGGTAGAAGAGGTGGTAGACGCCGTTCCAGTGGCTCAGCCCGTTGGGGTCGTTGAGCCAGCCGCCGGGCGAGGTGAAGTGGAAGCGGGGGCGGTGGGGGTCGCGCAGGGCGCGTTCGGCCAGCCCCTCGGCGGTGGGACTGCCGGAGGGGAGGGTGAGGTCGTGGGTCATGCGGCGGTGGTCTCCGCTTTCTCGGTGGCGTCGGTGTCGTCCGTGGCCTCGCCGTCCGGCCGGTCGGTGGCCTTGAGGACGCGGCGGGCGATGTCGGAGGCGGGTGCGCGCAGGTGGCAGCGCACCCAGTGGGGCTGTCCGTCGTCTTCGCCGACGATGTGGCGGACGGACTCGGTGCGGCTGCACGTGCCGTCGTCGTCGTAGGGGCAGGACGTGGGGTTGAGGATCGCCTCGCGCAGGCGGGCGCGCTCGACGGGGTCGTAGCTGCCGGCCCGTTCGGGATCGGGCACGGCGGACAGAAGGAGGCGGGTGTAGGGGTGGGCGGGGGCGTCCATCACCGCCAACGCGTCGCCGCCCTCGACGAGTTCGCCGGCGAACATGACCATCGTGGTGTCCGCGAGGTAGCGGGCGGAGCCCAGGTCGTGGGTGATGTAGAGCATGGCGATGTTCCGCTCGTCGCGCAGGCGCCGCATCAGGTTGAGCACGCCGACGCGCACGGAGACGTCCAGCATCGACGTCGGTTCGTCGGCCAGGACGATGCGCGGTTCCACCGCCAACGCGCGAGCGATGGAGACGCGCTGACGCTGGCCGCCGGAGAGTTCGTGCGGGTAGGACTGGAGCATGTCCTCGGTCAGGCCGACCGTTTTTATGAGCTCGCGCAGCGCCTCGGGAGTGGCGGAGTGGCCGTGCAGGACGAGCGCCCGGGTGAGGAAGTGCTCGATACGGTGGACGGGGTTGAGCGAGCCGAAGGGGTCCTGGAACACCATCTGGACCTTGCGGCGGTAGGCCCGTGACGCCCGGCGTCGCTCGGTGCGCAGGATGTCCTCGCCGTCGAGCAGCACCTGTCCGGCGGAGGGCTGTTCGAGGCGGGCGAGACAGCGGGCGATGGTGGACTTGCCGCTGCCGGACTCGCCGACCAGGGCGGTGATCCGGCCGGCCGGCAGGTCGAAGGAGACGTCGTTGACGGCACGGACGCGGCGCCGGGAGAAGACGGTGCCGACCTGGAAGTCCTTGGTCAGACCGCGTACGGACAGCAGGGGTTCGGTCATCGGGGGGCTCCTTCGAGGCTGCGGGCCACCCAGCGGCCGGGCGCGATCTCGCGCAGGTCGGGGATGTTCATGGAGCAGTCCGAGCGGTCCTCGGGACAGCGGACGTGGAAGCCGCAACTGTCGGCGGTGCGCGGGGCGTCGAAGAGGCCGGTGAGTTCCTGGCGCGGGCCGGTCAGCGGCGGGAAGGCGTTCATCAGCGCCTCGGTGTAGGGGTGCAGCGGATGGGCGAACAAGTCCTTGGCGTCGGCGAGTTCGACGATCCGTCCGCCGTACATCACACCCATGCGGTCCGACAGCTCGACCATCAGGGACATGTCGTGGGTGATGAAGAGGATGGAGAAGCCCAGCTCCCGCTGGAGGTCGCGGATCTGCGCCATGATCTCCTGCTGCACGACCACGTCGAGCGCGGTGGTCGGCTCGTCCATGATCAGCAGCCGGGGGCGGAGTGCGACGGCCATGGCGATGACCACGCGCTGGCGCATGCCGCCGGAGAGCTGGTGCGGGTACGCCTTCAGCCTTCCCGGGTCGATGCCGACCAGCTGAAGCAGCTCGCCGGCCCGCTCCCGCGCGGCCCGCTTCTTCATCCGCTCGTGGGTGGTGAAGATGTCGACGATCTGCTCGCCGATGGTCAGGACGGGGTTGAGCGAGTTCATCGCCGACTGGAAGACCATGGCGATCTCCCGCCACCGGAAGGCGCGCAGCTCGCGTGCGTCCAGGGCGAGGACGTCCCTGCCCTGGAAGCGGATGCTGCCCGCGGTGATCTCCGCCGGGGGCTTCAGCAGCCGCATCACCGCGTTGGCGATGGTCGACTTGCCGCAGCCGGATTCTCCGGCGAGGCCGAAGATCTCTCCGGCGCCGATGGAGAAGGAGACGTCGTCGGCGCCGACGACGGTTCGTCCGTCGCCGCGGTATTCGACGCGCAGCCCGTTCACCTCAAGTACGGGTTCCATGGCTCAGCCCCTCCTCTCTCGGCGGGCACGGCGGTTGCGCAGCCTGGGGTTGGTGATCTCGTCGACCGCGTAGTTGACCAGCGCGATGGCGAAGGCGACGAGGGCGATGCACAGTCCGGAGGGGACGAAGGCCCACCATGCGCCGGTCATCAGCGCGCCGTCGTTGCTGGCCCAGTACAGGTTGGTGCCCCAGCTGACGACGCTGCTGTCGCCGAGGCCGAGGAACTCCAGGCCGGCCTGGGCGCCGATGCCGAAGATCACGCAGCCGAGCAGCGTGGTCATCACCACGGACGCCATGTTGGGCAGGATCTCGCGGAACATGATCCGCAGGGGGCGTTCTCCGGTGACGACGGCGGCGGCCACGAAGTCCTTGCCGCGGATCGACTTGGCCTGCGCGCGCAGGACACGGGCCGAGCCCGCCCAGCCGGTGACGACGAGGACCAGGATCACGGTGGAGGTCCCGGGCGGCAGGAACGCGGCCAGGATGATGAGCAGCGGGAGGCCGGGCAGCAGCAGGAAGATGTTGGTGACCAGGGTCAGCGCGTCGTCGACGACGCGGTCGAAGTACGCGGACGCCAAGCCGACGACGATGGCGACCGCGGTTGCCACGAGCCCCACGGTGAACCCTACGAAGAGGGAGCTGCGCGCACCCCACAGGGTGAGGGCGAGTACATCCTGTCCCTTGGCGGTCGTACCGAGCCAGTGTGCGGCCGAGGGGGTCTGGCTGCCCGTGGAGTTGATGAGCGACGGGTCACCCGGGACGAGGACGGGAGCGAGCAGGGCAAGGAGCGCGAAGAGGGCGAGCAGGATCAGCCCGGCCAGTGCCTTCCTGCTGTCGATGAGCTGGCGCAGCAGTCCGCGCCGACGGGAAGCACGTGCGGGGGCCGTCGGCGTGGTGGCCGTGGCGATTTCGATGGCGGTCATGTCGGCAGCCTCCTCAGCGGACGCGGACGCGCGGGTCGAGGCGGACGTAGACGAGGTCGACGAGGAAGTTCGCGATCAGTACCGCCGCCGTGATCGTCAGGAAGATGCCCTGCATCAGTGGGTAGTCCAGGCCCTGGACGGCCATCAGCAGCTGGTAGCCGATGCCGGGGTAGGCGAACACGACCTCGGTGAGCAGGGCGCCGCCGACGACGAAGCCGAGGGCCATGCCGAAGTTGGTGACGGAGGGCAGCATCGCGTTGCGAGCGGCGTAGCGGAACATGATCCGTGAGGGGCTGAGCCCCTTGGCCTCGGCCATGGTGATGTAGTCCTCGGCCGTTGTGGCGATCATGGTGTTGCGCATGCCGAGCATCCAGCCGCCGATGGAGACCAGCACGATGGTCAGCGCGGGCAGCACCAGGTGGGAGGCGACGTTGGAGAGGAACTCGCCGTTGAAGCCGGGGGTCAGTCCGACGTCGTAGGCGTGCCGCATGGGGAACCAGCCCAGGCTCACCCCGAACAGGTACAGCGCGCCCATGGCCAGCCAGAAGTACGGGAACGAGCCGACGAAGATCAGCAGAGGCGGGAAGGCGGAGTCGAGGACGCCGCCGCGCCGCCAGGCGGCGACGATGCCGAGCAGGTTGCCGAGCACGGCGGCGATGACGAGCGCGACGCCACCGAGGAGCAGGGTCCAGCCGATCTGCGAGCCGATCACGTCGGAGACCGGGGTGGGGAAGCGGGAGATGGAGATGCCGAGGTCGCCGGTGAAGACGCTCTTGACGTAGGAGACGTACTGCTCCCAGAGGGGGCGGTTGTCGAGGCCGAAGAGTTTCCGCAGCTGGGCTATCTGGTCGGGCTGCATGGTGCCCTGGGCCTGCGCGAACATCCGGGAGACCGGGTCGCCCGGCATGAAGCGCGGGAGAACGAAGTTCAGGGTGATGGAGGCCCAGAAGGCGAGCAGATAGAACCCCAGGTTGCGCAGGATGAGACGCACGGGTCGTGCTCCCTGTCGGTGGGGGGTGAACGTGTGGCTCGGTGCGCGGGGGCGGCCGTCCGGGGAGGAGGGCGGCCGCCGGTCCGCGGGCGGCGTCAGCTCTTGACGGGCTTCAGCGAGGTGAGCACGAGGACCGTGCTGCCGTTGCGGTTGCCGAGGGTGGCGTACGGGTTCTTCTCGGTGGGCCAGCCGGTGAAGCGGGCGTCCGTGTACGCGCCCCACTCGGGGCCGGTGAACAGCGGGACGACGGGTGCGTCCTTGTTGTACAGCTCTTGCAGACCGTTCATCTGCTCGCGCTGCGTCTTCTCGTCCGTGGCGGCGGCGAAGGCGTCGATGAGTTCGTCGGCCTTCTTGTCGCCGAAGCGGTGGTAGTTCTCGGTGGCCTGCTTGCCGACCGGCTGCACCATCTTGGTCGACATCACGCCGCGGAAGTACTCGTACGGGGTGGCGCCGTTGTTGCTCCACACGATGCCGGTGTCGAAGGTGCCGGTGTTGTACGACGACGAGACCGCCGACCAGTCGGGCGTCTTCACGGTGGCGGTGATGCCGACCTTCGCCAGGTCCTGCTTGATGATGTTGGCGACCGAGATCCAGTCGGAGGAGGCGGAGCCGACGGAGATGTCGAGGGTGAAGTTCTTGCCGTTCTTCAGCTTCCGCTTGCCGCCGCTCTCCTTGTAGCCGGCCGCGTCGAGGGCCTTGGCCGCCGCGTCGGTGTCGGACTTCGTCCAGGTGCAGGAGGCTGCCAGCGATGTGTCGCGCCACTTGTCGTACGTGCGGGCCAGGCCCGTGCAGTCGGCGGGTTCGGCGTAGCCGTTCATCGCGACCTTGGTGATCTGGTCACGGTCGACGGCCATGCTGAGCGCCTTGCGCACGGCCGGATCGTTGAACGGCGCCTTGGTGGTGTTCAGCTGCCAGTTGATCATGGCGCCGGTGGCCGGGAACCAGTAGTGGTTGTGCTTCTTGTCCTTGGCGACGAAGGACTTCTCGATGTCCGGGATGAACGACTGGGTCCAGTCCACCTCGCCGTTGGTGAAGGCGATGTTGGCGCTGTCGTTGCCGGAGAAGGCAAGCATCTGGATGCCGGCGATCTGCTGCTTCGCGGGCTGCCAGTAGTCGGGGTTCTTCCGCAGCTCGTACGACTGGCTCTGGAACTTCTCGATCTTGGTGTACGGGCCGGTGCCGACCGGGTTCGGGTTGGTGAACTTCGCCGGGTCCTTCACTTTGGACCAGATGTGCTTCGGCAGGATGTAGTGCCCGCTGATCTCGTAGAACGCGGTCGAGAACGCCTTGTTGAAGGAGAACTTCACCGTGTGGGCGTCGACCGCGGTGACCTTGTCGAGGTAGTCGAAGCCGCCGAGCACCTTCTTCTGGAGCTCGAAGGTGTAGACGACGTCGTCGGCGGTGAGCGACTGGCCGTCCGACCACTTGACGCCGTCGCGCAGCGTGAAGGTGAGGGACTTGCCGTCCTTGGCCTGCTCCCACTTGGTGGCCAGCCACGGCGTGTCCTTGGCGTCGGCCATGCTGTGCACCGCCAGCGGCTCGTAGACCGACTGGAGGGTCATGGGGGCGGCCTGCGGCGAGAGTGGGTTGAAGTTGCGCGTGAACGTCGCCAGATCCTCGCGCGGGATGGTGAGCAGCTGGTTGCCAGAAGTGTCACCGGCGCCGGCGGCGCCCGAGCCACCCGTACAGGCGGACAGGACCAGGGCCGCGGCGGCGGTCGCGGTGACCGCTCTCAGGACGGCTCGTGGCCGCCGTGAAGGTATGCGGGAGGGTGCCATAATGGAGACTCTTTTCCTCTCTTCAACACACAGGGCGAAGACGGGATGGGATTCCTCGGCGGGCTGATTAGTGGTCAGACCGACGAGCGTTCGAGCAGCGGGCAGTCGATCGTCACCCGGTGGGTGTCGAGCGGCTGCCCTGCTGCGAGGGCGGCGAGCATGTCGACGCCCTTGGTGCCCATGGCCTCGAAGGGCAGGGCGAGCGTCGTCAGCTTCGGCCGCAGATAGGCGGCGATGAGTTCCTGGTTGTCGAACCCCACCACGGCCACGTCGTGCGGGATGCGCAGCCCACGTTCCTTGATCGCGTCGTACGCGCCCATCGCCATGCGGTCGTTTCCGCAGAACAGCGCGGTCGGCCGGTCGCCGGCCGGGCGGTCCAGCAGTTCGCAGGCGGCGGTATAGGCGCTGTCGGCGGTCGCCCAGCCAGGGAGAACGAGGGAGGGGTCGGGGGTGATCCCGGCCTCGCGCAGGGCGCGTTCGTACCCCTCGCGCCTGCCGATGGCGGCCGGGATGGCCGGGTCGAGGTTGATGAACCCGATGCGGGTGTGACCGGCGTCCAGGAGCCGGCGGGTCGCCTTGTATCCGCCCGACACCTCGTCGGGCAGGATGCACGGCAGCTCCCCTTCGGCGTCGTAGCAGTTGACGAGCACCGTCGGCACCTCCCGGGCGGCCTTGGGGAGCGTGACGGCGCGGTGCCAGGTCGTGGCGTACAGGAGCCCTTCCACGCGGTGCTCCAGCATCTGGTCGAGCGCGGCGGCCTCCTGGGCGGGGTCGCCCTCGCTCGCGGCGATCAGCAGGAACCTCCGGTCACCCCAGGCGCGGCTCTGCGCGCCCGTGATCAACTCCCCCGCGAAGGGACCGGTCACGATCTCGGTGATCAGCCCGAACCACCCGCTGCGGTTCGCGGCCAACGCCCGCGCCCCGGCGTTGGGCCGGTAGCCGAGCTCGTCGATCGCCTCCAGGATCCGCCGACGGGTCTCCTCGGGGATGGCGGCGCCGGGCTTGTCGTTGAGGACGAAGGAGACGGTGGTCCGCGAGACACCCGCGTAGAGCGCCACATCGCTCATGGTCACGCGATGCGTCTTGTTCGTGGCCACTTCCAGTCCCTTTCGGCCGTCCGGAGGTGAGACAGCACCTCCGGTTTCGCGCTTTAATAACGCGCGTTACTTCCGTGTGGCAGGGAAGTTACGTGCGTCTTGAGCGGCATGTCAATACCTGCGCATGGGTCGCATCAGGCCACCGGCCCGGTGCCCTTCGCCCCCCGCTCTTCCCGAGAGAGGCAAGCAACCACCATGGCCCGACCCCAGGCCCCCAGCAGCGTCACCGTCCTCGGCGAGTGCGTCGCCGACGGCTTCACCGACCCCGCCCGGTCCAGCTCAGATGAACTCGCGCTGCGCGCCCTGCCCGGTGGCGGCCCCGCCAACACCGCCGTCGCCCTCGCCCGCCTCGGCACCCCCACCCGCTTCCTCGGGCGCTTCTCCACGGATGTCTTCGGCACCCTCTTCCGTGCCCGCCTCAGTGCCTCCGGCGTCGACCTGACCGGCAGCGTGACCGCCGCCCCCGAGCCCAGCACCCTCGCCGTCGCCGACCTCGACGACTCCGGCCAGGCCACCTACACGTTCTATGCCGACAGCGCCGCCGACTGGCAGTGGACCGACGACGAACTCGCCGGCGCCCGGCTGGACGATGCGGCCTGCCTGCACACCGGCTCTCTGGCGCTGATACAGCAGCCCGGCGGCAGCCGCATCGAGGACAATCTCGCCAGGGCGCGCGAGCACGTCACCGTGTCCATCGACCCCAACGTCCGGACCCAGCTCGTACCGCCCTCCGTCTACCGCGAACGGCTTCCCCGCTGGTGCGCCCTCGCCGACATCCTTCGCCTCAGCGAGGACGACCTCGCGCTGCTGCTTCCCGGTGCCGACCCCGAGGAGGCGTGCGACACCTGGCATGCCGCTGGCGCGCGCCTCGTCGTCATCACCTTGGGCGGGCGCGGCGCCCTTGCCTCCCTCGACGGCCTGCGGGTCACCGTCCCAGCCCCGGCCGTGGACGTTGTGGACACCGTCGGCGCCGGGGACTCCTTCACCGCGGGCCTGCTCCACCGCCTCGCCGCCCTCGGACACCTTGGCGGGCGACTCGACGCACTGAGCCTCGAGGACGTCACCGACTCCTGCTCCTTCGCCGCTCGCGTGGCCGCCGTGACCTGTTCCGTCCACGGCGCGAACCCGCCCTGGGTGGACGAAGCGGCGATGGAGGCCGGCGTGGAGCAGCTCCTGCCGCATGCCTGAACGTGGCATGCCCGTTCCCGCAGACAGGACTGCGGGAACGGACGTCGAATCCACACCCGCGGCGGGCATGAGGAACGCGCTGGCGAAGTCGTTCGCCTGACGTTCGGCGTCCGGGCCGGTGCAGAGGCGCTCGCCACTGCCGTGCATGACCAGGTGGCCCAGTTCGTGGGCGGCGTCGAACCTGCCGCGCTCGACGGTCTTCATCGTGTTCAGGAAGACGAACGGGACGCTGCCCCGCCATACCGCGAAGGCGTCCACCTCCAGTGAATCCGGTGGGAGGGAGAAGACCCGGACGCCGTGGGCTTCGAGCAGGTGCACCATGTTCGGCGCCGGTGCGTTTCCGAGTTCCCATCGGGTACGGACCATCTCGGCGGCCGTCTCCGGGTCGGGTTTGCCGAGTGAGGGCAGGTCGGGGGCGGGCAGTTGGAAACGCTCGTCGATCCACTCATAACCGTGCGGAGACAAGTTTCGGTACAGGGAAAAGGGGCCGAGGTGCCCCACCGCGCGTCCGCGTGGCTACGCGGGCCAACCAGCGCCGCCAGGCGTGAGTGAGGGCCGCCGACACGCTTCGGCGGCGTCGGCGGTCGGTCAGTGGATCCGGCGTCGTGTCGAGCAGTCGCGGCTCAGCCGCGTGGCCCCGCGCCGTGCAGGAGTGTGTCGATGACGAGTGCGGCCAGCGCGTCCGGGTCCTGCGCGGCTGGATCCTGGTCGGCGCCCGGCCTGTCGAGGGCTTCGCTCAGGAGGGCGTAATACACCTGCCGCGTCCAGTCCAGGTCCGCGTCCGGGGCGAGGAGTCCCTCGTTCTGCGCTCGCGCGAGGAGTTCGAGGGTGTAGGTGTCGATCTCTTCCCAGATGGCGGCTGCGGCGCTGGTATGGGGCGTGGCGTGACTGAGGGTGAAGCGCCAGGTGCCCTTGACCCGCAGGACGTTCGCGGTCACGCGGTACAGGGCCACGAGCGCGGGGGCGGAGTCGGGCCGGGCTTCCCCGATGGCATCGAGGAGCTGCTGCTTCGCGGAGACGGCGAGCGCCTCCAGCAGCGCCTGCCGATTCGCGAACCGGCGGTGCACCGTGATCCTGGTCAGCCCCGCTGCCTCGGCGATCTGCTCCATGGAGGCACCGGCGTCGTCGGCGAGGACCCGCTCGGCCGCCTCCAAAATCGCACGCACACTGCGCTCGGCATCTGCCCGCAGCGGTCGGCCCATAGCGGTCTCCCTGTCTCGTTCGCTTCCGTCCCCACGTAGAGGATACGTGAACGCTACGGGTATCCCGATAACTGATTCTTTCCCGCCGCGCATGCGCCTCTATCTGATACATAGATGATACATATTGGAGTTTGCGCCGCACCGCCCGACAGGCGACGACTCGACGAAGTCGCCGGTCAGGCAACGCTTTCGCCCTCCACGCCGGCGCCCACTCGACAGGTGCGTCGCGACAGCGGCCGGAAGCCGGCGGCACCGGCTCGCGCAGCCCACGATGTCGGCGCACGACAGATTCACCACTCACCACTCCGGGGCAAACCCTCCGGTCACGACCCGCGCAATTGTCATGCTCTCGACGCTTCGAGCCCGACCCGACGGCGGCTGTCGTCGTGATCCAAGGGAGCGGACTGATTCACCCTGGCGGATGACGCAGTCGAGCGCCCGGGACGACTCCCGACGACATTGCCGATCCCTAGCTTCAGCACATGTCGATCATGCGGGAGTCTCTTCGCCGCCCCCGGCTCACCGGCGTCGTCGCTCCCAGTTCCCCCACCCTCGCGCAGTCCGTGACCTCTGGTCTGCATCCAAGCGGGAGGTCCCCGGACCCGTTGGGGCTTTCACATGCGTACGGGGGCGAGCCCGGTTCGACGAAGTCGCCGGGTCAGGAATAGCCCCGACTCCCGTGCGCCCGCAGAGCATTCACGGAGCGCACGGCAGGTTCAACGCGCCGGGGAGATCTCCGGCCCGACTCAAGGAATTGGCATGTCCTCAAACACTCGAGGTACCCGTATCTCCCGGCGGACCGCGGTGGCGCTGGCCAGTATGTCCGTCGTCGCGGCTGTCGTCGTCACGGCACCGAGCATGGCCAATGCCGTGAGCGGCAGCTCCGGCGGCACGCGGCACTCGGCCACCCAGGCGCAGAACGCGGAAAGGGCCAGCACCGCCCCCAACCTGCGCGTCAAGGCCGCCAACGGCGTCACCTACCAGTACCGCCGCTTCGGCCACCCCAGCGGGGGCAGCGTGCCGCTGGTCTTCTTCCAGCACTTCCGCGGCACTCTCGACAGCTGGGACCCCAAGCTCATCGACACCATCGCCGCCAAGCGTGAGGTCATCCTCGTGGACAACGTCGGTGTCGGCGGCTCCACCGGCACCACCGCCAGCACCGTCCAGCAGATGGCCCTGGACGCCATCGACTTCATCGACGCCCTCAAGCTGCCCCGCTACGACGTGTTCGGATTCTCCCTCGGCGGCGAGGTCGCCCAGGAGGTCGCCCTGCGCCGCCCCTGGCAGGTCCGCCGTGTGGTCCTGGCCGCCACCGGCCCCCAGGGCGGAGTGGACCAGCGCGCATCCGACCCGAACATCCTGCGTCGGACCCTGAAGGACACCCCGGGCCCCGAGGACTACCTTTTCCTCTTCTTCAAGAACACCGCCTCCAGCCAGGCCGCGGGAGGCGAGTTCCTCCAGCGCCTCGGGCAGCGCATCACTGACCCCGACGCCCCCTCCAGCCTCGCCACCCGCGACCGCCAGCTCACCGCGTGGTCCGAGTGGGGCATCCCCGACAAGTCCAAGCTGGTGCGCCTGAACGCCCTCTTCCAGCCGACTCTGGTCGCCGACGGCGAGAGCGACATCCTGATGCCCGCCAAGAACTCCCACCTGTTGGCCAAGTACCTCCCCAACGCGCAACTGCACATTTACCCGGACGCCGGTCACGGCTTCCTCTACCAGTACGCCGTCAAGTTCGGCACCGAGGTGAACGCCTTCCTCGACCGCTGACAGCCCCTCCCTCTGAGACGGTCGCCGGCGCCGACAGGAGCGGTGACCGCAGACCGGCCTCATGCCCGATGCCCCGCCGGAGCCGAGCCCGGCGGGGCATCGCCGTGCATCGGGCCGCCGACCTGGTCCATCCGGAGGGCAGCAGCGGGGCGGGCACCGACACAGAGGCATGCCTCCCACAGTGCCCGAGCGGGCGCTCCTCGGGTGCGGTGCGGGCGCTCCGGGGGAGGACCCGCTGACGTCGTGACCCTCCGTAAGAGATACGTGAACGCTACGGATGTCTTTTTAATTGATGCTGTCATGTTGCCTTTGAATGAGAAGTTGATACATTGGTGAAACCGATTGGAGGTTGCGGCGACGGCGACGGACCTCGGCATGACGGGCGTCCGCGTCCGACGCCGCGACCCCCACACCCCCGTAAAGACGAAGCAGTCCATGAGTCAGGAGCCCACAATGGCGACAACACGTCCGGTAGCCCTCGTGACGGGTGCGTCCTCCGGCATCGGCAAGGCGGCCGCCCTCGCGCTGGTGGCGGCGGGCCACGAGGTGGTCGGCACCAGCCGCAACACCGCGCAGGTCACCCCCCTCAAGGGCGTGACCTTCCTCGACCTCGACGTGACCAGCGACGCTTCGGTGACCGCCGCGGTCGGCGAGGTGATCGACCGCTTCGGGCGGATCGACGTCCTGGTCAACAACGCCGGCATCGGCTCGGCGGGCGCCGCCGAGGAAAGCTCCGCCGCACAGGCCCAGGGCCTCTTCGACATCAACGTCTTCGGCGTCATCCGCATGACCAACGCCGTCCTGCCACACATGCGCGCCCAGCGCAGCGGACGGATCATCAACATCTCGTCCATCGTCGGCTTCATGCCGCAGCCTTACATGGCGGTCTACGCCGCCTCCAAGCACGCCGTCGAGGGCTACTCGGAGTCCGTCGACCACGAACTCCGCGAGTACGGCGTGCGCTCCCTGCTCGTCGAACCCGCCTGGACCAACACCGCGTTCGACGCCGCCAGCGTGCGACCCGACCAGCCCCTGGACGTCTACGCCAAGCAGCGCCACGTCTTCGAGGAGTACATGGCCGGCGCGGTCAAGGACGGCGACGACCCCGCCGTCGTCGCCAAGGAGATCGTCGCGGCGGCGACCGACGCCAAGCCGAAGCTGCGCTACACCGCCGGCGCCATGACCGGGCGCGTGCGCACCATGCGCCGCATCGTGCCTTCCCGCATGTTCGATCAGCAGCTGCGCAAGCTCAACCGCCTGCCCGCCTGACCACTCCCACAAGACCGTCATGAAACGCAGCGACAGGAAAGCGAAGCCCGCCATGAGCACCTATCTGGCAGACGCGGCGAAGGACCTCACCGTGGAAGGCCCCTCCACGACGTTCACTTACCGGCGCGTCGGCCCCCGGGGCGGCATCCCGCTGGTCCTGCTGAACCGGGTCCGCGGGACCCTCGACTGGTGGGACCCGGAGTTCCTGGACCACCTCGCCGCCGCCCACGACGTGATCGTGTTCGACAACGTCGGCACCGGCTACACCACCGGCACCCCACGCGACTCCGTCGAGGGACTCGCCGACGGCACCGTCGAGTTCATCGAGGCCCTCGGCCTCACGCAGGTCGACCTGCTCGGCTGGACCCTGGGCGGCACCGTCGCCCAGCACATCGCCCGCACCCGGCCCCACCTGGTCCGCAAGCTGGTCGTGGCGGCCGCCAACCCCGGCGGGACGGTGCCCGGTGCTCCCGACCCGGACCCGAAGGTGCGGGCCACCATGACCAAGCCCGAGGTCACCGGGGACGACCTGGTGTTCCTCTTCTTCCCCGACACGGACACCGGGCGCGCCGCCGGGTACGCACACCTCGCCCGGGTCGCCACCCGGCTGGCCACCGGACGCCCCGACGTGTCCGAGGCGGCGGCCATGGGCCAGATCGCCGCGATCCAGAAGGATGCGTCGATCCCCTTCGAGCAGGTGCGCGCGGACCTGGCGACCATCCGGCAGCCGGTCCTGTACGCCACCGGCATCAAGGACGCGATGATCCCCGCCCTGGCGTCCTACACCGCTGTCCAGTACGTCCCCGACGCCACCCTCGTCGCCTACAGCGACGCCGGGCACGCCTTCCTCTTCCAGCACGCCAAGGACTTCGCCCGCCAGGTGAGCGCCTTCCTCGCCGACTGACGGTTCACACGGACACCGGCCCCACAGGAGGCACGACAAAGTCGGGACGCCTCCCGCACTGAGGAGAGTCATCGTGCAGGTGACCAGCGACCCGGCGCGCCGGGAGGTCACGCCGCTGGAGCTGTTCTTCGACCTGGTCTACGTCTTCGCGATCGGCCAGTTGTCGCACCGGCTCCTCGTACATCCCACCTGGACCGGCGCCGCCCAGGCGCTCGTGCTCTACCTCGCCGTCTATGCGGCGTGGGCGTACACCACCTGGGCGGTCACCCTCGTCCCGGCCGAGAACCCGCGGACCAGGCGGATGCTGCTGGGGGTCATGCTCGCGGGGCTGTTCATGAACGCCGCGATCCCACGAGCCTTCGGCGACGCCGGCTGGGTCTTCGTCGCCACCTTCCTGCTCATTCACATCGGCCGGACCGTATGGCTGCTGACCGTCGGCCTCGACCGGGTCAACCAGGAACATTTCATCCGCGTCCTGGTCTGGTTCGTCGCGGCCGCACCTCTGTGGCTGATCGGCGCGGCGGTCGACGGCGGCGCGCGGCTGACCTGGTGGGCCGCCGCCATCCTGATCGAGCTGGCGGGCACCTGGGCGGCGCATCCACTGCCCGGCCGCAGGCTGGACTCCCGAGAGGTCGCCTTCGCCGGCGGCCACCTGCTGGAACGCGGCCGACTGTTCATGATCATCGCGTTCGGCGAGACGATCATGACGACCGGCACCGCGCTCACCACGGCGCCGTACGCGCCGATGACGTTGCTGACCAGCAGTGTGGCGCTCACCGGAACGGTCGCGTTGTTCTGGCTGTTCTTCAGTCGCTCCGAACACGTCGTCCGCCACTACGAGCGGACCGAGGACCCCATCAGGGCCGGGCGCAGCGGCGTCCTCAGTCTCATGGCCTCCGTCGCCGGGATCATCGCCGCCGCCGCGGGCGACGAACGGGTCATCGCACCTCCGGTGGAGCACGCCGGCATCACCACCAACCTGCTCCTCTTCGGCGGGCCGGCCCTCTACATCGGGGCGCAGACCTGGCACGGGGCGGCCCTGTTCGACGCACTGAGCCCGGCACGGCTGATCACGCTGTCCGCCCTGGTCGTCGGATGCGCGGTCACGACAGCGGTGCCGGCCTGGCTGTCGGCCGTCGTCGCCGCCGCAATCGTCGTCGCGCTGGCCGTGTTCGAAGACCGCCATCAGCCGGGGAGGGCGCGTGCGAAGCCGATCCCACCGCGCTGACCTCCACCGATGCGCTTGCTCACCGACCGACTCACCGGAGCCTTCCATGAACCTTTCCACTCACACCGTCCTCGTCACCGGGGCCGGCCGGGGTCTTGGCCGGGCGCCATGACGCAGAAGGCCAGCGTGCTGATCTGCGACGATCAGGAGCTGATGCGGGCCGGCCTCCGCATGGTCGTGGACGGCCAGCCGGACCTCACGGTCGTCGGCGAGGCCGGGGACGGCGAGACGGCAGTGGCGCAGGCGCTCACCCTGCGCCCGGACCTCGTCCTCATGGAGGTACGGCTGCCTTGCCTGGACGGCATCTCGGCGACCGAGCAGGTTCGGGCCGCGTTGCCCCGGACGCAGGTACTGGCCCTCACCATGTGCGACCGCGACGAGTACGTCTACGCCTCGCTGCGTGCGGGAGCGAGCGGCTTCCTCGTCAAAGACGCGCCGACCGCCGAGCTGCTCGTGGCCATCCGCAGCGTCCTGCGCGGCGACAAGGTCATCGCCCCCTCGGTGACGCGGCGGCTGATCGACCGCTACATCACAGGTGCCCTCGCTCCGCTCACCGACGCAACGCTCGACGTGCTCTCCGACCGCGAGCGCGAGGTGCTGAGCCTGGTGGCCCGCGGGCTGAACAACGCGGAGATCGCCGGGAAGCTGTTCCTCGGCGAGACCACGGTCAAAACCCACGTGGCCAGGATCCTCACCAAGCTGCGCCTTCGCGACCGGATTCAGGCCGTCGTCATGGCCTACGAGAGCGGACTGGTTCGTCCTGGCGGGTGACCCCGTCGGGCGCTCGGGATGGTTTCCGACGACCCAGACGCTCCCTAGGTTTCGGACATGTCGATCATGCGCGAGTTCCTTCGCCGCCCCCGGCTCACCGGCGCCGTCGCCCCCCAGTTCAGCGACACTGGCGCAGGCCATGACCGCCGGCCTGGATCTGGAACACGGCGACGCCGTGGTGGAGTTGGGGTCCGGCACGGTGCGATCACCGAGGCGATACGGCGACGGCCGGCACCGGGGACACGGCTGGTCGCGGTCGAGCTCAACCCCGTCTTCGCCCGCCGGCTCGCGGACCGGTGCCGGGACAGCACCGTCGAGGTGGTCCACGGTTCCGCCGAGGACCTGCCGGCGCTCGTCCCCCATCCGGTCGACGCCGTCGTGTCCGGTCTGCCGTGGACCGTCATGCCGCACGGCGGCAGCGTCGGATCCTCGACGCGGTGACCGGCGTACTGCGCGCGGACGGCCGGTTCAGCACCTTCGCCTACGTCCACGCGGCCTGGACTCCCCCGGCCCGCCGGTTCGCGGCCGAGCCGGCGACGCGGTTCTCCAGCGTGGAGCGCAGCCGGGTCGTCTGGCCGAATCTCCCCCCGGCGTACGTGCACCGCGCGTTCACGCCGGCCCACGCAACCCTTCCCACCCCGCTCGAACACTTCAGAACCGGAGCACACCATGACGCAGCACGGCATGTTCAGCATCGAGACCGTGGCGCCGAAGATCCGCCGCGTTACTTTCACGAATGCGCCCGTGAACGTCGTCGGCGCGGACACTGTCATCCAACTGATCACTGTCGTCGATGAGTTGAGCAGAGACGAGAAGGTCCAGGTCGTCGTCTTCGACAGCGGTACGCCCGGATATTTCTTCAACCACGCCGATCTCGGCCAGGTGCCCGAACTCCTGGCGTTGAACGCCGCGGACGGGACCCCGACGTGGGTCGAACTCGTCACCAGGCTGAGCAGCGCCCCCTTCATCAGCATCGCCTCCATCCGCGGGCGTACGCGGGGCGGGGGCGACGAGATCACCCTGGCCTTCGACCTGCGCTACGCCAGCCTCGAGGAGGCGGTCTTCTGCCAGCCCGAGGTCGCGATCGGCATTGTCCCTGGCGGTGGCGGCAGTGACCGTCTGGCCCGGCTGCTGGGACGGGACCGCGCGCTCGAAGCGGTCCTCACCAGCGAGGACTACGACGCCGAGCGCGCCGAGAAGTACGGATGGGTGACCCGGGCCGTCCCCGACGCCGAGCTCGATGACCTCGTCAACGGCGTGGCAGCGCGCATCGCGTCCTTCGACAGGGCGTCCGTCCTGGGCGCGAAGGCACAGATCAACCGGTCGACTCTGCCGCCGGTGGCCGACCTGCGCGCGTCCTGGGCGGAGTTCGCCGAGTCGGTCAACTGGCCGGGATTCCAGGCGCGCGTGCCGCAGCTGGGCAAGGCCATCGCCGAGGTCGGTCTCGATGAGATCGAGCGGAACCTCGGCTATTACGCCGGGCTCATCAACCAGCAGGCATAGCGGCCGACGGCGCACCGCCCTGGCGCCCCAACGGCGGTGCGCCCAGCAACCGACTCCGACCACATCCTCGGGAAACCAGGGGTACGTCAGCCCGAGTGCGTTGATCTGGATCACCAGCGCGCACACGCTGGTGGTGGCCAGTCTGGTGCTGTCGGCCGGCACGCTGGGCAACCTCTTCGGCCGCAAGCGGATGTTCTGCGTCGGTGTGGTGGTCATGGTCGCGGGAGGGCTGCTCGCCGCGACCGCCGACACCACCGCCGTGGTGAGCGCCGCGCAGCTGATCTCCGGCCTCGGCGGCGCACTGATCCTGCGTCCTCGCACGGCCATTTAAGGGAGGTCTTCCCCGTGGGGTGCCTGCGGCCGGCGGTCCGCGCCCATGCGACGAGCCCGTTCTCGCGAGCCTGCCGGAGCCGAATGCGGGCGGCAGATTCCGGGAGCCGCACACGGGGGAACCGTGCGCAGTGGACAGAGCGCAGGGGCGGGCCCGATCAGTTGGCCGACGTGTTCCGTGTCATCTCGGCCGCCTCGGTGATGGCGCGTTGTCTGAGATCGCCGAACAGCTGCATCGTGACGGCGGCCAGGACGTCACCCCCGCCAACAGTGCGCCCGTCCCCGCAGCGGGTGGACAGGGCGAGGAGCGGATCCTTGAGCAGCGGGGCCGGGGCCGGCTCGCCCGGCACCACCAGACTGACCGTCCCGAACCGCTTGACCCCGCCCTCGCGGACGACCTTGGCCGCGTCCCGGGCCAGGGCCGTCAGGAACACGCTCGCGATTCCGTCCAGGTCGCGGACCATCGCCGGGACGGCCCTCACCCGCCGGCTCCCCAGCAGCCTTCTCACCCCGGCCTCGAACCGGTGGGCGCCGGCCACACCACTCGGTGTACGCGCCCCGCGGCGCTCACGAAGAGACACGAGCGCACCATCGGCGTTGCGCATCTCGCCCATCAGGCCGTGGAAGGTCGGGCTGTGCAGGTACCACGCCGATCCCACCTCCACCTCGACGTTCCGGTCGATCGCCGAGATGAGGTCCTTGGGAGTCAGCCTCGTCCTGGCCTCCTCGGCCGCCGCGCTTCTCGCGCCGTCGATGATCTCCGTCAGCACGGTCCGCGTCACCGACGCGGCGGCCCACGCGGCCGGCCGGGAGACGTGCAACGAGGTCACGTCCCTGAACACCGCTTTGACGAGCTGAGGCTTGAACGGCAGGTCGGTCACGGCGGAAGCGGTCTGCGGACCGCTGCGCCCGGTGCGTAGGAGTTGTGTGGTCATCGAAGAATGTGCTTTCTGCTGTCGGAGGTGTCAGTGGCCCCTGCCGCACCGGGCGGCGAGACCACAGAGCTCTGCGGAGGGCGCCGAGCCGGCGCAGGGCCTGCCGGGCGGGGGCCGCCGCCACACAGAGGTGCAGGCGGCCCCGCCCGGATTCTCGGCGTTCCGGCGACCGGGCGTGCGGCAGGGGGTGCCACCCGGGCGACGCGCTGTGGTGCGGCGCCGTGCCGGTCAGGCGACCTGGTACCTGCCGACTTCCAGGAAGCGGCGCAGTGCATCGGGTGTGTTGTCGTCGAGTGCGGCGTTGGCTGCCGCGCGCAGGGCCGGGCTGATGGACGGGTCGGCGAGGATGCGGGCGATGGCAACGCGGTCGTCCTCGGCCTGGGCGATCCGGTAGCCCGTCTCCAGCCAGGCGCGCATCGCGTCGGAGTCGTTGGCGTCCAGGAGGGCGTTGACCTCGGCGATGACGCGCCGGCCGCTGTCCGGGTCGGCGAGGATCCGGACTATGGCCACCCTCAGGTCATCGGCGTCCGGCTCGGCCGCGGACGAGGACACCGCGGGCACCGTCACCGCGGTCGGTGCCGCCGTGGCGGCGAAGGACGGCGTGGCGAGCAGGAGGGCCGGGGCGAGGATGCCCGCGGCAATGCCGGGCGCTACGTGATGCAGTCGCAAGGGGAATGCTCCTCTTCGTGGGCTACGGAGGTGAGTTGAGGACGCCTCAGGGCGTTCACTTCGGTGATGCTGCCACCTGGGTCTGACAGTGGCAGTTGCCCCGCTGCGGTCGCAGGGCACCCGTCGCCGCGGACGTGGCCGGTGTTTCATGGCGGCGCGCCTTCGAGAAGGGCATTCACGGCCGGCCCGCACAGCGGCACCACGTTCGACATCATGAGCAGCGTGGGAGTGGCGATCCTCATGATCGCGGGCGTGCCGGTGACGATGGACCGCCTCCCGCGACTGCGCCGCCTGGCCAAACCGGTCGTCGCCGTGGGCACCATGTCCCTGACCGCCTACGTCGGCCACTTCGTCGTGCAGTCCTGGCTGTCCGAGCTCGGGGTCGGGCCCGGCACCGAGCAGTCCTGGGTGCCGCTGCTCATGTTCGTCCTCGGGGCGATCGTGTTCGCCGCGATCTGGTCCCGCTTCTTCCGCCGCGGGCCCCGTCCGTGGCCCGTCGGCAGCGGACTGACCTTCCCACCCACTGAGGCTCGCCCCGCTGCCAGGGGAGCCTCAGGAGCAGTTTTGACAGGCCAGGACCTCTGCTACCTCCCACCGACGGGCCATATATAAAAGATCTTGTATCTTGGTACACTCTAGTCGATATATACAGGAGGGCACCCATGAGTCGTACCGTGATCGACCTCGACGACGAGGCCTTGGAAGAAGCGGCCAAGGAACTCGGCACCACCACCAAGCGCGAGACCGTCAACACCGCGCTGCGGGAAGTAACGGCCCGTTATAGGCGTCTGCGCGCGCTCGACGAAGCCCGCGAGCTGGTGACCGACGGCGCACTGGACATGGACCTTCTCCTGGACAAGAGCAAGTACCGGCCCACGAGCACAGCCGACGCCGCCTCCGACACCGGAGCGTATGAGTGACCGTCGCCGATTACCTCATCGACACCTCCGCGCTCGCCCGCGTCCTGCTCCGCCAGAACACGGCCGACTGGGATGACAGGATCGGCGCCGGCCTCGTCGCGATCTGCGACATCACCGAACTCGAGGTCCTCTACTCAGCCCGTTCGGCCGCAGACCGTACGCGCGTGAAGGCGGCGCTCGACGCCCACTACGTCTGGTGCCCCATGCCGGACGGCGTCTACCGCCGCTCCCGTGTCGTCCAGGAACAGCTGACCGCCAAGGGTGAGCACCGCAGCGCGGGCCCCGTGGACCTCCTAGTGGCTGCCGCCGCCGAGGAAGCGGGGCTCACACTGCTTCACTGCGACCACGACTTCGACACCATCGCCCGCACCACGGGACAGCCGGTCCGCACGATCGACCTCAGGCAGTAGAGCCTCCACAGCCGCCCAGTCGGCGACGAGGAACGGGAGTGGCCCGTCGCAACGGGGCACTCGCCGTCGAACTCGCGAGCAGCGGATTCAGTCCGACGAGCCCGAGTTGACGTTCCGGCACCTGAGAGGCGACGTTCCACAGGGGAAAGACCTGCACAGGTGGGGCGGGTGGGACGCGAACCCACGGCCGACGGATCATGAGTCCTTCGGGGATCTTGGCGGCACTTGAGTTTCTACGCTGATCCATGACGTTCTAGCAGGTCAGATGGGGCGATGTCGGCCGACGGCGGACGCCGACCGCACACCTGGGGGCTCCTCGTAATCCGCACGCCCGGGACCAGCCGAGCGGCCGTGTCCCCCGGCCGACGCAGTGGTGTACTGCCTTCCGTGACCGGATCGAGGCGACGTCGCGGTGCCAGCGGTCGTCGGTCAGCAGCCCCACCGCCCGAGAGGTGAGATCAGTGGGGCTCACCAGCCGGACGTGGATCATCTCCATGCGCCACCTCCCTCGTTCACCGACGGAGCCGCCGCGGCACCAGGGTGCCGCCCGAGCGCCGGAGCTCTCCCGTCCGTGTCCGGCCGACTCCAGTAAGTAATGCCCGGCCGAGGGAGGTCGGCAAGCCGAGTGTGCTGCTCGGACTCCGGCACCCCCGGGCGCCTTCAGTGGCTTCCGGCGCGCCAGGATCACCCGACTGGCCGATAGTGGACGCAGGGGAAACCTCATTCCGAGACTTCGGAGCAGCCATGGACCGCTACCCTCCCATCGCCGAACACGGCCTGGTGGGCGACCTGCAGACAGCCGCGCTCGTCTCCTCGCAGGGTGTCGTGGACTGGTTCGCCGCTCCCCGGTGCGACTCGCCCAGCGTCTTCGCCGCTCTGCTCGACCACGACGGCGGCGGGTACATGCGGCTGGCTCCCGAACACCCGGACCTGACGTGCAAGCAGCTCTACTACCCCGACACGGCCATTCTGGTGACCCGGTTCATGTCGCCGGACGGGGTGGGTGAAGTGGTCGACTTCATGCCTCCGGACCGAACCCGCACCGCCACCGACCGGCACACCCTGATACGCGTCGTACGGGCCGTGCGTGGCACCGTCGACTTCACGCTCGAGTGCCGGCCGCGCTTCGACTACGGCCGGGCCGAGCACCGGCTGGAACTCGGCGGGAACACCGGCCTGTTCCGGTCCCCGGGCATGGACGCGCATCTACAGACCTCTTTCCCGCTGGAGCGGGACGGCCAGGACGTACGCGGCAGGGTGACGCTGAGCGCCGGCGAGTCGGGAGGCGCCGAGTTCACCGTCTGCGCGTCCGGCGGGGAGGCACCCGCGCCTCTCACGGTCGACGGGCTCACCGCACAGGTCGATGACACCGGCCTCTTCTGGCAGGACTGGCTGCGCCAGTCCCGCTACCGGGGCCGCTGGCCCGAGCTGGTGCACCGTTCGGTCATCACCCTCAAGCTCCTCACCTACGCCCCCACCGGCGCCCTCATCGCGGCGGCCACCATGGGCCTGCCCGAGCAGGTCGGCGGAGAGCGCAACTGGGACTACCGGTTCACCTGGGTACGCGACGGCGCGCTGTCCGTGCGGGCCATGCTGGACCTCGGCTTCGTCGAGGAGGCCACCGCCTTCGTCCACTGGCTCGTCGACAGGCTGCACGAGCGCGAGGGTAAAGAGGACGAGCCGCTCCAGACGATGTACCGGATCGACGGCAACCCCGACCTGCCGGAGGAGACACTCGAACACTTCGAGGGCTACCGCGGCTCCTACCCCGTCCGCATCGGCAACGGCGCCGCCGACCAGCTCCAGCTGGACATCTACGGCGAGGCCCTCTACGCCGTGTCCCAGGGCCGCGAGATCGCGCAGCAGAACACTTACCGGGGATGGAAGACGATGGCCAGGCTGCTGGACTGGCTCGCCGACCACTGGGACCGACCGGACGAGGGCATCTGGGAGACCCGCGGCGGCCGCCAGGACTTCACCTACAGCCGGGTGATGTGCTGGGTCGCCTTCGACCACGGGCTGAGCCTGGCCGAGGACTTCCGCAGGCCCGCCGACGTGGTGAAGTGGCGTAGCGCCAGGGACGCCATCTTCGAGCAGGTCATGGACCGCGGCTGGAGCGAGAACGAACGCGCCTTCGTCCAGCACTACGGAGGAGACGTCCTGGACGCCTCCCTCCTGCTCATGCCGAGGGTCGGCTTCATCGCCCCGAGGGATCCGGCCTGGCTTTCCACCCTCGACGCGATGGACCGCAAGCTCGTCTCCGACAGTCTCGTCTACCGCTACGACCCGGCGGCGTCGCCGGACGGGCTGCGCGGCTCGGAGGGCACCTTCAGTCTGTGCACCTTCCTCTACGTCGACGCGCTGGCCCGGGCGGGGCGGCTGTCCCAGGCCCGCTACACCTTCGAGAAGATGCAGACCTACGCCAACCACGTCGGGCTCTTCGCCGAGGAGGTCGGTCCGAGCGGGGAGCAACTGGGCAACTTCCCCCAGGCGTTCACCCACCTGTCGCTCATCATGGCGGCCACCACCCTCGACCGGGCGCTCGACGCGGAGCACGGGCGCTGACCCATGGTCACCCATGGCCGTCCGGCCGAACCACCACGGCTGACCAAGGACGAGTTCGGCGTGCTGTACCGGCGCCTGCTCTCGCGCGCCGCCTGGGCCTCGGGCGAGCGGGGGGCTCTGGACGCGCTCACTCCCGCCCGGGTGCTGGCCGCCGCCCGCGAGGTGCGGACCGGCCGGACGGTGACGCTCGCCGCGCCGGTGGAGACGATGCCCGGCCCGGACAATCCGGAGCCCGCGAAACACCGGATGAGCGGGCGGCCAGGCGAAGGGGCCTCCAGTGGACTGCACTTCGCGCGGGACAGCTTCGCGATGAACGTGCACGGCGACGCCGACAGCCATCTCGACGCCTTGTGCCACGTGATCTACGACGGCACCCTGCACGGCGGCGTTTCCGCCAGCAGCGTCACGGCGGGCGGGGCCACGGCGCTCTCCCTCGATGCGGTGCGTGACGGGATCGTGGGACGCGGAGTGCTGCTGGACGTTCCGCGGCTGCGCGGGGTGCCCTGGCTCGAACCGGGTGATCACGTGACCGCCGATGACCTCGCCGCGGCCGAGACAGCCCAGCACGCGCCCGTGGGAGAGGGCGACCTCCTCTTCATCCGGGTCGGCCACCGCCGACGCCGCACCGAACTGGGAGCGTGGCACGCGGCACGTGAGCGCGCCGGGCTCCACCCGTCGGCGCTGGAGTTCCTGGCGGACCGGCGGGTCGCCGTGCTCGGTGGTGACGGGAACAACGACACGGCCCCGAGTTCCACCGAGGGTGTCGACTTCCCCGTGCATGTGCTGGCGGTCCACGCCATGGGCCTTCATCTGCTGGACTACCTTCAGTTCGAGGACCTGGCGCCGCTCTGCGAGGCGGAGAAACGCTGGTCCTTCCTCTGCGTGATCGCGCCACTGAGGCTGCCGGACGCCACCGGCTCACCGGTCAACCCGATCGCCGTCCTCTGACGCATCGGACCCCGGGCCGGCTCAGACCTCACGAGGCAGCACGGTGTGCTCCAGCGGCTCCCCGGCGTCGTAACGCAGCAGTTGGGTGCGGATCAGCCGTAGAGCCCGTGGCAGGAAGGCCGAGCTGTTGCCTCCGACATGAGGGCTGATCAGCGTGTTGGGCGCGTGCCAGAGCGGATGCCCGGCCGGCAGCGGCTCGGGGTCGGTGACGTCGAGGGCCGTGCTCAGCCGTCCCGTCCTGAGTTCGGCGAGCAGCGCGTCGGTCTCCACCACCGCGCCCCTGGACACGTTGACCAGCAGGGCGCCATCCGGCAGGAGAGCGAGAAAGTCCGCGTCGACCATGCCGCGGGTGTCGTCGGTGAGCGGGACGGTGAGCACCACGATGTCGGCGCGGGGCAGGAGTTCGGGCAGATCGGAGAGGGCGTGGACGGGGCCGCGCGCGGCGGTGCGGGCAGTCCGGGCGACCCGCAGGATGTCGCACTCGAAGGGGGTGAACCGGTCCTCGGCGGCGGCGGCGATGGAGCCGTATCCCACGAGCAGAACGGTGCGGTCGGCCAGCGCCGGGTGGAAGCCGGACTGCCATTGCTCGGTGTCCTGGGCACGGACGAAGCCGGGGATTCCGCGCAGCGACGCGAGGGCGAGTGTCACGGCCAGCTCTGCGGTGCTGGCATCGTGCACTCCCTTGGCGTTACAGAGCACGACGCCGGCGGGAATGTGCTTCACAAGTTCGTCGACACCGGCGGACAGGGACTGGACGACGCGCAGCCGCGGCATGCGCGGCAGCAGCGCCGCCGCGACGTCCGTGCGGCCGTAGGGGATGACGAAGAACTCCACCTCCGCCAGGCTCTCGTCGGCGGGCGGATCGCCTGTGCCCTCCCACACCGCCACGGGCAGGCCCCCGGGCAGGCCGCCGATCCGTGAGGGCGGGTACGGAAGCAGAAACCTGGCGGCACCCGGATCGGCAGGACGGCCCATCGGACTCATGATACAAATCTAGATGAATACCCTCAAAGCGCCTGAGTGGGCCCGGCTGCCCGTGTCGCTGCCGGCGCGAGCGCACGGCGGCGATCTCCCGAGGCATCTCGACTCCCGCAGCGGACACCGCAGCTCGCCCAGGGCCCCGATGGCCTCGGAGGTTCACCATGGCCACAACCGATCCGGCACCCCCGGTCGTGGTGGTCATGGGGGTCTCGGGTTCGGGGAAGTCCACCGTGGGGCGGCTGCTCGCACAGCGGCTCGCGGTCCCCTTTCTGGAAGCGGACGACGTCCACCCGGCCGCGAACCGCGCCAAGATGGCCGCAGGCCGGCCGCTCGACGACCAGGATCGTGGGCCGTGGCTGCTGTCCATCGCCGACCGGATCCGCGAGGCGACCGACGACGGGCGGGGCGGGGTGATGGCCTGCTCGGCCCTCAAGCGCGAGTACCGGGATCTGTTCCGCAGCGCAGGCGCGGGCACGTGGTTCTTGTATCTGGCTCTCGACCGGGATACCGCCGCCCGGAGGGTCGCAGGCCGGGTGGACCATTTCATGCCCGCCCGGCTGGTGGACTCCCAGTACGCCGCTCTCGAACCCCTGCGTCCGAACGAGCCCGGCCTGACCGTCGACGCGGCCGCCGACCCGCAGACGATCGCCGACAAGGCGGCGCACGCCGTACGGGAGATCAGGTGACCGCGCACCTGTCCGGCTCCCGGGTCGCTCCTGCCCCACCCACCCGTTACGGTGAAATTTGGACCTAAATGTTCCGATTGTCGAGTGCCTGTCCGGAGCGACGCGGCGCAGCGGCCCCCTCCGGGCGGGCACTACGGCCAGGACAGCCGACGACTCCTAGAACGGGACCCTCTCATGGCCGACGATCAGCACTACGACGTCATCGTCATCGGTACGGGAGCGGGCGGCGGAACGCTCGCCCACCGGCTGGCCCCCACCGGCAAACGGATCCTGATACTGGAGCGCGGCGGCTACCTGCCGCGGGAGCGGGACAACTGGGACTCCACCGCCGTCTTCGTCAAGGGCAAGTACCGTGCCCCGGAGTTCTGGTACGACAAGCACGGCAAGGAGTTCCCGCCGGAGGTCAACTACTACGTCGGGGGCAACACCAAGTTCTACGGCGCCGCGCTCTTCCGGCTCCGTCCCGAGGACTTCGGCGAACTGCGCCACCACAACGGCGTCTCTCCAGCCTGGCCGATCCACTACGACGACCTGGAGCCGTACTACACCGAGGCCGAGCACCTCTACCTGGTGCACGGCCGGCACGGCGAGGACCCCACCGGAGGGCCAACCAGCGCGCAGTACGCCTACCCGCCGGTCGAGCACGAGGCGCGTATCCAGCAGCTCAGCGACGATCTCGGCAAGGTGGGCCTGCACCCCTTCCACCTGCCGATCGGCGTGAACCTCGTCCAGGACGAGCACGGCCGGGCCACCCACGACAGCGTCTGCATCCGCTGCGACCGGGTGGACGGATTCCCCTGTCTGGTGGGCGCGAAGTCCGACGCGCAGGTGATCTGCGTCGACCCGGCGCTGAAGCATGACAACGTCACGATGGTGACCGGCGCCAACGTGCGGCGCCTGGAGACCGACCCCACCGGACGCACCGTCACCAAAGTAGTCGCCGAGCTCGACAACGGAACGACCGAGGAATTCAGCGCCGACATCGTGGTGGTCGCCGCCGGCGCGGTCAACTCCGCCGTGCTGCTGCTGCGTTCGGCCAACGACAAGCACCCCGGCGGCCTGGCCAACAGTTCGGACGTGGTGGGACGCCACTACATGCGGCACAACAACCTGGCGCTGATGGCAGTGTCGAAGGAGCCCAACCCGACCCGGTTCCAGAAGACCCTGGCGCTGAACGACTGGTATCTCGGCGCGGACGACTGGGACTACCCGCTCGGCGGCATCCAGATGCTCGGCAAGTCGGACGCCGACCAGATCCACGGCGAGGCACCGCGCTGGGCCGGTGCCGTCACACCCGACATGCCCTTCGAGGTACTCGCCCACCACGCCGTCGACTTCTGGCTGTGCGGGGAAGACCTTCCGCTGCCCGAGAGCCGCGTCACCCTCGACAAGGACGACGCCATCCACCTGGCTCTCGACGAGAAGAACAACACCGCCGGACTCAAGCGCCTCCAGCACAAGCTGCGGGGCATGCTCGGTCACCTGGGCATGCACGAGCACCACCTGCTGGACCACAGCATCTACCTGCACAAGGGCATGCCGATCGGTGCCACCGCCCACCAGGCCGGCACCGTGCGGTTCGGCGACGACCCGAAGAGTTCGGCCCTCGACGTCTACTGCAAAGCCCACGACCTCGACAACCTCTATGTCGTGGACACCAGCTTCTTCCCCAGCATCGGCGCGGTGAACCCGTCGCTGACCGCCATCGCCAACGCCCTGCGGGTCGGCGACCACATCGCCGCCCGGCTGAACTGACCGGCGGCTCTCTCGCTTGGGCTAGCCGAGCGCCGCTACAGATCGCCGCCGGGCGCTCTGGCGGGTCAGGTGTCGGCGTCGGTGAGCTCCTCCAACTCCCCCATCGTGTCGAGCCGGTAGAGCAGAACCAGTGCGGGACCGACCAGCACGATCGCGATGGCCGTGACGATCATCAGCCAGCGCAGGGTGTGCGGGGCGCCGGCCGCCTCGGTCACCGTCAGCGTGGTGGGCAGCAGGTAGGGCCGCTGCGCGAAGCCCCAGGCGCCGACGACCAGGGCCACGCTCGCCACCGACGTGTAGCGCGACCAACCGTAGGTCCGGCGCCACACGAGCAGCACCGTGGCCAGACCACAGACCGCCGCGAGAACGATGAGCAGCAGTCCCATGCCCCCGGTGAGGCCGTCCCAGACGTAGCGGGCGTCGTCGTGGGTGACCGGCAGGGCGATGAGTGCGAGAACGACGACCACGGCGAAGGCGAGCAGCGCGCGCAGGCGGAAATAGTCGACGAGGTCGTGCGCGTCGAACCGAAGGGCGTCGGAACACAGGAAGACCGCACCGAGGAAGGCGGTGGCGGCGACGGCCAGCAGCCCCGTCAGGACGGAGGTTCCATTGGCCCAGGCGTCGGCCGAGGCGGTCGTGCCGACCTCGACGTGCCCGGAGGCGATGCCGCCGAGCACCGCCCCGAAGAAAAACGGCGTCACCAGTGACGAGACGGCGAACATCGCACCGTAGATCCGTTGTTGGGCCAGGCGTCGGGTCGGCTTGCGCAGGGCGAACCCGGCGCCGCGGAGCACGAGGCCGACAGCGGCGAGGGCGAGCGGCAGCCACATGGCGGAGAAGACGGCCTGGAACATCGTCGGGAAGCCGGTCCACATGATCACCAGAACGAAGATCAGCCAGACGTTGTTGGCCTCCCAGACCGGTGCCATGGCGTGGTCGATCAGCCAGCGTGGCCGCTTGCCGCGCTCCGCCCCGCCCGCGAGGAGATCCCAGAGACCCGCGCCGTAGTCGGTGCCCCCGGCGCAGGCGTAGGCGGCGATCGCGACCACCAGCACCCATGCGATGAATTCGGCCATTACGACGCACCGCCGGAGGTGTGGCCGGAGCCGCCGCCAGGCGCTGCGCCGGAGGCTGTCGGCTCGGGCTCGCTCCTGGGCCCGTAGGGGGTGTCGGTCTCGGGCGGCTGTTCGGCGCGCGCCGCGGCCGCACCCTCATCCTCGATGCGCCAGCGGGTGCGCATCTTCAGGACGACCGCGAGGAACGCGCCGAAGACAGCCACGTACACGACGATGACGATGCCGAGCATCGTCCACAGGGATCCGGCGCTCGTGCTGGTGACCGCCTCCGAGACCCTCATGTGGTTGTAGACGATCCAGGGCTGACGGCCGACCTCGGTGGTGATCCAGCCGCACTCCACGGTGAAGAGGCAGGCGACTCCGGCGAGCGCGGCACAGCGGTAGAACCAGCGGCTGCGCGGGTTGTCCCGATGTCTCCACCAGGACCAGGCGTACCAGAGCGCGAGCAGGATCAGCAGGCTGCCGATGGTGACCATGATGTCGAAGGCCCAGTGGGCGATGGTGGCCTGGGTGGCCGTCGGACGGTCGCTCGCGGGGACCGAGGTCAGGCCTGTGACCTGGGTGCTGGGCTTGAAGCCGGCGAGGATCGAGTCCAGTTGAGGGATCTTGATCCCTCCGGAGATCGTCCCATCGGGATGCAACCGCCCGAACATGTACTCCGGTACGTGGGTGTCGGTCTTCCAGACGATCTCCGTGGCGGCAAACTTGATCGGCTGCTTGTGGAAGACGGCGCGGGCGGCGGAGTCGCCCAGCATGAACTGGACGGGAGTGAGGATCGCGGCGACCGTGAACGGCACGGTGAAGCCGAGCCGGTGGTAGCGGTCGCGACGCCCGCGCAGCCAGCCGACCGCGTACACCCCGGCGACCACGTAGCCGGCGGTCAGGAGCATCGCGACCACGAAGTGCCAGTACTCCGGTCCGAACATCGGTGTGAAGATCGCCTGTTGCACGTCGACGTGGATCGGTTTGCCCTGGGCGTCCAGGCTGAATCCCTGGGGGGTGTTCATCCAGGAGTTGGCCGCGATGATGCCGAACGCCCCCATCAGGGCGGCCAGCGGCAGCGGTACGGCGAGCCAGAAGTGCGTCCAGGGCTTGAGTCGGCGCCAGCCGTAGAGGTAGATCGCGATCAGGACGGCCTCGAGGAAGAATGCCCATGCCTCGACGCCGAACCCGAGGCCGAAGACGTCGCCCCAGCGGCCCATCATGCCGGGCCACAGCAGCCCGAACTCGAAGGACAGCACGGTGCCGGTGATGATGCCGATGGCGAACTGGACGGCCATCACCGCCGACCAGCGCCGGGCGAGCAGGAGGGCGACGGGGTCGTTGCGGCGCAGCGCCCGGTGGTGCATGAGCAGCGTGATGAAGGGCAGTGCGACGCCGAACGGGACCAGCAGGATGTGCGAGGCCAGGGTGAAGGCCATCAGCTCCCGTGCCGGCAGGAGTTGGGCCGGGGTGCTGTCGGCCAGAAGTGCAACGGTGCTGAGCATGTGCGCCTCGATGGTCTGCCCTGCCGGAGTGGCGGGCTGAGGAGGGACAGGATGCGGGGGACGCCCGGAGAGAATCGGCCCGGACGGCGCGTTCTCAGGGAGGCGGTGGCGCCTTCGGGCCGCCCGCCCCGACCGCCGATCCGTCGGTGTCGGGCAGGGTGAACGCGCGTTCCCGGCGCGAGCTGGTGGCGAAGGCGACGGACCAGCTGAGCACAGCGCCCATCCTGCTGCGGAAGCCGGTGAGAAAGGCCAGGTGGATGAAGAGCCAGGCAAGCCAGCCGGTGAATCCCGACAGATGCAGCGGGCCGGCCTTGACCACAGCGCGGCCGCGGGCGATGTAGGCGGCGCTGCCGAGATCCACGCACTTGAAGGGCTTCGGCTTCTTCGTCCTGCCTTCGACCTGGTGCCTCACCGTCCGGCCCGCGTACGCCCCGGACTGCATGGCGACCTCGGCCAGGCCCGGCAGCCTGTTCAGGCTCATCACGTCACCGGTGACCCGGATCTCCGGATGGCCGGGCACGGTGAGGTCGGGTCCGACGAGGATGCGGCCGGCCCGGTCCTGCTCGGCGCCGGTCGCCCGGGCCAGCGCCGCGGCGATCGGCGGGGCCTCGACGCCCGCCGTCCACAGCACCGTGCGTGCGCCGAACCACGTCGTCCTGCCGTCACGGTCCCGTACCGTCAGGCCGTGCGCGTCGATGTCGGTGACCCTCGTGCCCAGGTGGAGCTCCACACCGAGGTCCCGCAGGGTTCGCGCCGCACGGTGGGCCAGTGGGGGGCCGAACGCGCCCAGCACCGCGTCGGACCCTTCGAAGAGCAGCACCCGGGCCTTGGCGGAATCGATTCTCTGGAACTCCCGGTCGAGCGTGTGGTCGGCGATCTCCCGGAGCTGTCCGGCGAGTTCGACACCGGTCGGCCCGCCGCCGACGAGGGCGAAGGTGAGCCACCGCTGCCGTTCCCGCTCGTTGGCCGCCGTTTCGGCCATCTCGAACGCCCGGTAGATCCGTCGGCGGATGTCGAGCGCGTCGTCCAGGGTCTTCATGCCGGGGGCGTGCGCGGCGAACTCGTCGTGCCCGAAGTAGGACTGGCGCATCCCCACCGCGACGATCAGATCGTCATAGGGCAGCTGAACAATTCCGCCACCGGGCCGCCGGGCGTGCACCACCCGGGCGCCGGCGTCCACGTCGGTGGCTTCGGCGAGGACGCACCTCACGTTGTGATGGCGCCGCAGGACCCCGCGCAGCGGTTGGGCGATCTGCCCCTCGGACAGGATGCCGGAGGCGCACTGGTACAGCAGCGGTTGGAAGAGGTGGTGGGCGCGGCGGTCGACCACGGTCACGGCCACCGGCGACTTCCGGAGGGCACGGGCGGCGAACAGCCCCGCGAACCCTCCGCCGAGGATCACCACCCGGCGGGGCGTGATGTGATCCTGCATCGCAGATCAGCCCCCGGTGGCGAAGCCGGGGAAGAGCGTCATTCCGCCGTCGACGTACAGGGTGGTGCCGACGACGTAGTCGAGCAGGTCGGACGCCATGGCGACGACGGCGTTGGCGATGTCGTCCGGGTCGCCCACGCGGCGGTAGGGGATCAGGCGCAGCAGGTCGGCCTCGGCCTCGGGGGTGGACCAGGCGTCGCGGTTGATCGGCGTGCGGATGGCGCCGGGTGCGACCGCGTTGACCCTGATCCGCTTCGGGGCGAGCTCCTGGGCGAGGGTCTGCATCAGCATGCCCACACCCCCCTTGGAGGAGGCGTAGTTCACGTGCCCCGCCCACGGGACGATCTGGTGGACCGAGCTCATGCAGATGATCTTCCCGGCCGAACGGGAGACCTCCTCCACCACGCCGCGCCGGACGAACTCCTTGGCAGCCTCCCGCGCGCACAGGAACTGACCGGTCAGATTGACGTCGATGACCTTCTGCCACTGGGCGAGCGTCATCTCCGTCACGGCCGCGTCCCGCTGGAGGCCCGCGTTGGCCACCATGATGTCGATGGTGCCGAACTCCTCGACCATCCGCGCGACCATGGCGGTCACCTGGTCCTCGTCGGACACGTCGGCCTCGTGGGCGTAGGCGCGGACCCCGAAGCCCTCGATGTCCGCCACGACCTTCTCGGCCTCGTCCGCGCCGACGACGTAGTTCACCACGACGTCCGCTCCGGCCCGGCCCAGGGCAACGGCGGTAGCCAGGCCGATGCCCGAGTTGGCCCCGGTCACCAGCGCCTTCTGGCCCCTGAGGAGCTGCGCGGACACCGCTCCCTGGCTCGTGTCGACGTTTCCTGCCACCACGTTCTCTCCCTCAGCGTTTGCGGACGAACGCCCTCGGCAACCGGACGACGCGCAGGAGTACGGCTGGACGTCGGCCAGGTCCGTCAGGACAAGCCACAGGAGCCGTCGCGTACCCGGCTCCCAGACGAAAACACCCTGCGGCGCAAATACGACAAACCGGCACGCAACATAACCACACTTGGCCAGGCACGCCACACGATCGGGTTAAGAACTGCCCCGATCCGCCGGACGCCCGTGCAGGGACAGGTCACCACCGTTGTGGTGATCGAGGACCCCACCCCGCTCCGCCAGGGCCCCTGTCAGGGGGCGGCCTGGACGTCCGCTAGCGGCCGAAAGCCCCTCGCTCACACGCTCACTCAGCCTGATGAACACTCGGCGTGCCCGACTGACAGGGTGAACATAGCGTGCACGCATGGAAGCGATGCGTAGCAAGCCAGTCGGAGCAGGAGCCCCGGATCGGCGGATGCCGTCGATTGCTCGGAGCGGGCGCCGCCTGCCCCTGCACAGTGCGAGCGTCAGGGCCGACGCGGACCGAGAGGCTTTCACGTGCTGAGGAAGGCCTTGATCGCCCTGGGGGTCGCAGAGCGTGTTCGCTCTCTGCCTGGTCAGTGCACTGCAATTGCTCGTCCTGCGCAACACTCCGTTCGGGGTGACCGGTGCGTCCCCGGTCGTGAACGCGGTGGCTTCGAAGGTGTCACTGGAGACCCACAGTTACGCCGATGAGTCTGCGGTGATGAAGGCGATCGGCCAGAGCAAGCTCTATGGCGCCTACCTGCCGGGCAAGTCGAGCGACACCCTGGTCGTGGTCCCCGCCAAAAGCCGGCGTGACATCGGACCGTTCCTGCCGCCTCGGAACGCCTACATCCTGCTCCGCAACTCCATCTACTTCGACGGCCACGGGACCACGCAGGCACTCGTCGTCCTCTTGGTCTACCTGATCATCCCGGCGATCGCGCCTGCCTTCCTCGACCGGTTCCGCACCCCGGAGATTCCCGTGACCCGCGAGACCGAGGCCGAGGCGACCGCGCTGACCGTCCCGGTGGGCGGCCTGCCGTAGTCCTGCTGATCAAGTGACCACATCGGAGGCGATGCCACGTCCTGTCCGCACCACGGGCAGCGCAGTACGCCCAAGGGGACGGCGAGTCGCCGCAGACGTCGGCCGCGTCCGAGCCTGTCGTGTCCACGCCCGCTCGCGGCTGAGCGTCTCCCTGACCGGCGCGCGCAGGATCCGATCTCCTCGGCCTCGTCGTCGCCCCGCCCTCAACGCCTTGCCCGGCGTCGGCGAAGACGTCCTGGGTCACTCGGACGGCTCGGTGGCGATGCGTGCCGTACGAAGGTGTAGTGGATTGGATCGATATGCACCCCGCCTTCCTGCCCACGGTTGCCCCGGACACGGAGCGGACTCCGCGGAGATCCCGCAGCGCCTCTCATCGGGGTCAGGTCGGGCGCGGTCGGATTCCCAGATCCCCCGGTGGACGGGGGTGGCCGCGCTTGCATTCAAGGCGGCGAGCGTCAAGAGGAGGTCGACCGCTATGACCGGCGAGGACATCCTCCTGGGCATCGCCCTGACGGTCGCCCTCGCCACGGGTTCGCAGATCCTGGCGAACAAGCTGCGCGTCCCCGCGCTGATCATTCTCCTGCCCGTCGGTTTCACTGCGGGCGCCCTGACTGACGTCATTCACCCCGGTCGGCTCGTCGGCCCGGACTTCCCCGCGTTGGTGTCGCTGTCCGTCTCCGTGATCCTCTACGACGCGGGGCTCGGCCTGAACCTGCGCAACCTGACCGGCCGTACCCGCTCGGTCGTCGTCCGGCTGCTGGTCATCGGCATCCTGGTCACCTTCTTCGCCGTCGGAGGCATCGGGCCGGCCCTGTTCGGCATCCCGCTGCGGGGGGCGGCGATGATCGGGATGATCCTCGTCGTGTCCGGTCCCACCGTCGTCGGCCCTCTGCTCGAATACGTCCGGCCGACGGACCGACTGCGGCGCATTCTGATCTGGGAGGGAACGCTGACCGACCCGATCGGCGCCATCCTGGGAGCCGTCGTCTTCCACGCGGTCGCGACTTCTCACCGGGTCGACCTCGGTCGGGGGTATCAGATCGGGCAGTTCCTGATCAGCGTGGGCGTCGGCCTCGTGGGCGGTGCGGTGGGCACCGTCATCCTCTGGCTGACGCTGCACAAGTTGCGGCTCGGCGAAACACTGGGCACCCTGGCCCAGTTGGCGACGGTGATCCTCGTCTCCGCGGGCTGCGACATCGCCCGTGACGACACCGGGCTCATCGCCGCCATCTTCACCGGACTGGCCATCACCAACCTCCCTGGCCTGGACATGCCGGCCCGCAGGCCCTTCCTCGAAACACTTGTACAGATGATCATCGGGCTGCTGTTCATCTCCATTTCCTCCGCGGTCACGCCCGCGTCCGTGGTGCCCGTGCTGGTTCCCTCCTTGATCCTGATCGCCGTGCTCGTCCTCCTGGTCCGGCCGCTCATCGCGTACGCCTCCGCCTGGGGTTCCGACCTGACCGTGGGTGAATGGGGCTTCATCGGGTGGATGGCGCCACGCGGCATCGTCGCGGCCTCGACCGCGTCCGCCTTCTCCGCCACTCTCGTGGAGAAGGGCCTGCCCGGCGCGTCCAAGATCCTGCCGATCACCTTCCTCGTGATCGTGGGAACGGTCCTGGTCTACGCTCTGACCGCCGCGCCCGTGGCCCGGAAGCTGGGCGTGGTCCGCTCGGCGCGGACACGGCCGCTCCTGGTGGGCGGGGCCCCATGGGTGATCGGCCTCGGGAAGGCCCTGAAAGCCGCCGGGCTCGACGTCCTGATGTGGGCCGGGCTCGAGGAGGAACGCCGGCGGATCACCGCAGCCGGAATCGAGCTCGCGCACGGGGAGATGCTGGCCACCGCGACCAACCCCCGAGCCCGGCTGGAAGGTGTGACGGCGGTGTTCCTGCTCACCGACGACGACGATTTCAACGCCCTCGCCTCCGTCGTCGTCAAGGACAATGTGCAAGGGCCCGTCTACCGGGTGGGACCGCCTCGGGACAGCCACGGAGTGGTCGCCCCCTACACCGGCGGCGACATCCTCTTCGGTCACTCGCTCGTCCGGCATCGCCTGGCGGGCCGGTACGAACACGGCGCCCGCTTCCACGTGCAGCCCGGATCCCAGCCGATCCCCGCGGACCGCGACATCCTGTTCGTGGTCAGGACCGACGGCCGGCTGATCCCGGTCACCGGGACCCAGACGATCACACCGCTGCCGGACGACACCGCCGTCCTGATGGACTCGGCATGATCTCGTGGGCCGCCCGCTTCCGGCTACGGCAGTACGCCAAGGCCAGTCTGTGGATCGTCCCCCTGTTCGGGCTCGTGCTCGGCGTCGCCCTCGCCGAGGCGGCGTCCGCCGTGGACGGGGCGTCCTGGCTGCCTAAGACCTGGACCTACTCCGCGTCCACCGCGAGCGGCGTCCTCAGCTCGGTGGTCGGCGCGATGATCGCCCTGCTCGGGTTCGTCGTCACCATCGGTGTCCTCGTCATCCAGCAGGCCACCGGCACTCTCTCACCACGCTACATGCGGCTGTGGTACCGCGACCGATTGCAGAAGGCAGTACTGGCCACCTTCACCGGTACCTTCGCGTTCGCCTACACACTGCTGCGGAGCATCGAGACCGACGCCGTGCCCAACCTCGGTGTGACCCTGGCCGGCATCGCCGTGTCCGTGAGCCTCCTGCTCCTGCTGATCTACCTCAACCGCTTCACCCACAACCTGCGGCCGGTGGCCATCGCCGACATCGTGGGACGCCTCGGCGAACAGGTCCTCGACCGCATCGCTGCACATGCACGGAGCACCGAGATGCCCAGCGGGGTGCGCCCGGCGGACGCCCCGGTGGCCCTCATCCGGGCGGAACGCGGCGGTGTCATCCAGGCGTTCGACGCACCTGGCATGGTCTCGCTCGCGGCCCGGCACGACTGCGTGTTCGTGCTGGCCGCCTCTGTCGGCGATTTCGTGCCGCCCGGCGGCATCGTCGTCGAGACCCACGGCGGTACGTCCGCGCCCGACCCGCGTCGGATCACCGGCCTCCTCGCCCTCGGGGCGGAGCGGACCATCGAACAGGACCCGGCCTTCGCCCTGCGCATCCTGGTCGACATCGCCATCCGCGCCCTCTCCCCCGCGGTCAACGACCCGACGACGGCCGTTCAGGTGCTGAACCACGTCGAGGCGTTCCTGTACGCCGTTGGACGCGTCGGACTCCGCGGGCAGTACGTCCTCGCCGATGACCGGGGCCGGCCGCGCCTCGTGCTGCCCGGCCGGTCCTGGGAGAACTACCTGGAACTCGCCGTCACCGAGATCCGCGACTACGGTGCGACCTCGGTCCAGGTCTGCCGACGGCTCCGGGCCCTCCTGGTCGGTCTCCTCGCAACCCTGCCGGACGAGTGCGGACCCGCCCTGCGCGCCGAACTCCGCCTCCTCGACGACGCGGTCGAGCGAGAATTCGGCGACGCCGCCCGCCGGGCCGACGCACGGACGGCCGACTCCCAGGGCCTCGGGGGCCGGAACCGGCCACGGGCAGCCGGTTCCGGGCGCGCCGAACCATGAGCGCCGTCCGCAGAAGCGGGCCGCCCTTCCTGGACTGCCCGCGGTTCGAGGACCTGCTGCCGCCCGGACTCAGCGACACTGCCGCTGCCGGTCGATGGCCTCGTCCAGGGTCGACGCCGCCATGATGAGCGACAAGTGGGTGAACGCCTGCGGGAAGTTGCCGAGTTGCTCGCCACTCGGGCCGATCTCCTCGGCGAACAGGCCGACGTGGTTGGCGTAGGTGTGCATCTTCTCGAAGGTGTAGCGGGCCGGCCCGACCCGCCCCGCCCTGGCCAGGGCATCGACGTAGAGGTAGGTGCAGAGGCTGAAGGTGCCCTCCGAGCCGCGGAGGCCATCCGGGGAGGCTGTCGGGTCATACCGGTACACCAGGCTGTCCGAGACGAGCTTGCGCTCCATGGCGTCCAGGGTGGAGAGCCAGCCGGGGCTCTTCGCGGCGAGAAACCCCACACGCGGAATCAGCAGGAGGGAGGCGTCCAGAACGTCCCCGCCATAGTGCTGCACCAGGGCCTGCTCGGACTGGCTCCAGCCCTTGTCCATGACCTGTTCGAGGATGCTGTCGCGGGCGTTGCGCCAGCGCGGGATGTCGCCGGGCCGGCTGAGGTCCGTCGCCAGCCGTAGGCCCCGGTCGAAGGCGACCCAGCACATCACCCGGCTGAACGTGAAGTCGTTGCGGCCCCCGCGCGTCTCCCAGACTCCCTCGTCCGGACGGTCCCAGTTCTCGGACAGCCAGTCCAACGTCCGGGCGAGTCCCTTCCAGCCGTGATAGCCCAGCTCCTCGCTGACGTCCATGCCCTCGGCCATCGCGTAGAGGGCCTCGCCGTAGATGTCGAGCTGCAACTGGTCGGCGGCGGCGTTCCCGGCGCGTACCGGATACGAGCCGCGGTACCCCTCCCAGTGGTCGAGGATCTCCTCGGTCAGGTGCGGGTCCCCGTCCACCCGGTACATGATCTGAAGCCGCTCGCCGGGCAGGTCCGCCCGGTCGCGCATCCGCTCGCCCAGCCACTTGGTGAACGCCGACGCCTCCTCGGCGAACCCGAGGTCGAGCAGGGCACGTACGGAGAGCGATCCGTCCCGCACCCACGTGTACCGGTAGTCCCAGTTGCGCTCACCGCCGACCTGCTCCGGCAGACCCATGGTGGCGGCGGCGACCGGTGCACCGGTCGGGTGGTAGGTCAGGAGTTTGATCGTGATGGCGGAACGGTTCACCATCTCGGCCCAGCGCCCCCGGTAGTGGGAGGTGCGCAGCCATCTCTGCCAGAACTCCACCTCATGCCACAGTCCCTCCGTCACACCCTCGACCGTGAGCGGAGGCGGTGCCTCGCCGTCGACGGCGCACGTGGTGAACACGGCGACGGCCGAGTCGCCGACTGCGAGCGTGACCGCACCCTTCACGTCCTGCCCGTCCCGTACCAGCGGAAAGGACGTCTGCAGGTGACCCGCGATATCAGGGCCTCGGAACACCGCCTCCTGGGGCCGTAGATCGAGCTCGTGGTCGGCCCGGCCGTAGTCGAACCTCGGCCTGCACTCCAGGACGAACCGGACGGTCCCGCGCACCACGCGGATCACCCGGACCAGGCTGTGGCGGTCGGTGGGGACGCGGCTGGTGTTCGCGGGCATCCAGTCGATGACCTCGCCGACGCCCTCCGGCGACATGAACCGTGTGACGAGTACGCCGGTGTCCGGGTAGTAGAGCTGTTTGCACGACACGTCCGAGTGCTCCGGCGCCAGCCGGAAATACCCGCCACGGTCGTGATCGAGCAGCGAGGCGAAGATACTCGGCGAGTCGAACCTCGGCGAGCAGAACCAGTTCACCACGCCCTCGGAGGACACCAGAGCGGCGGTCTGCAGGTCGCCCACCAGACCGTGGTCGGCGATGGGGGGATAACGGTCCATGAGCGTCCAATCAAGGAGGATCCGGCGCGGTCCACTATCTGACAGGCCATATGCCGACGCCTCTCGGAGCCACGGACGGCCCAGTCGGAGCCTGACCCTCTTCCAGGAGATCGCTGGGCGCACCGTCCACGTCCCGACGTGACAGCGTGATGGCGGAAGTCTCCGACCGGGCCGTCTCCGTCCTCGGAGCGGCCCCCAGAATTCGGCAGCACGTCCTGACGCCGAGCTGGCCGAACGAGTGAACGCTGTGGACTCGCGGGTCTCGCGAGCACGGCAGGCCGGGCTGATTCGCCATCCCGTGGTAGCACCTGACGGGGATGTTGAGTCCGTGACCCCAGTCCCGTCTGCGAGGAGTGGATACGTATGCCGGCCGGACCCGCCACCGCACAGCAGGACCCACTCGAAATCGTCCGTACCCGTAGCTACATCTCCCTGCTGGTGATCGCGGCCGTACTGGGCGTCGCCATCTCCTGCGTGGCCTACGGGTTCCTCGCCCTCGTCTCCGAACTCCAGTCCCTGCTGTACGAGGACCTGCCCAAGAGCCTCGGCTTCAGCGGAACACCGGACTGGTGGGCTGTGCCCCTACTCGCCGTGGCCGGCGTGCTGGTCGCCCTCGCGATTCGCCATCTGCCCGGAAAGGGCGGACACGAGCCGGCCGAAGGGCTCAAGACCGGCGACACCCCGTCGGTGGCTTCGGTGCCCGGCGTCGCCCTCGCATCGATCGCCACGCTCAGCCTCGGTGCCGTCCTCGGCCCGGAGGCCCCGCTCATCGCCCTCGGCGGCGGACTGGCGGCAGGCGCGATCCGGATGCTGAAACGCGACGCCCCTCCCACCACCCTCGCCGTCGTCGCGGCAGCGGGCAGCTTCGCTGCGATCAGCGAACTCCTCGGCTCCCCACTGATCGCAGCGTTCCTGCTCATGGAAGCCTCCGGCCTGGCCGGTCCGATGCTCGGCGTCGTGCTGGTGCCCGGCCTGCTCGCCGCAGGCGTCGGCTCCCTGATCTTCACCGGCCTGGACTCCTGGACCGGACTTGGCACCTACTCCCTGTCGCTGCACCAGGTGCCGCCCGCCGACCGGCCGACACTCGCCGCGTTCGGCTGGGCGATCCTCGCCGGCCTCGCCGCCGCGATCCTCGGCGAGGCCATCCGCCGCTCCGCCCAGCACCTGGAGACGCACGTCAAGCGGCGAAGGCTGCCCCTCACGGTGGCGATGGGCGTACTCGTCGGACTGCTCGCCCTGCTCTACACCAGCGTCACCGGCAAACCGATCTCCGGCGTGCTGTTCTCCGGTGAGACCACCATCGGCCCCCTCCTGGCCGACCACGCCACCTACTCCCTCGGCACCCTGCTGCTCCTCGTCGTTTTCAAGTCCCTCGCCTACAGCGCCTCCCTCAGCGCCTTCCGCGGAGGTCCGGTCTTCCCCTCCCTGTTCGTCGGCGGTGCGGGCGGACTGGCCATGTCCCACCTTCCCGGACTGGACACCACCACCGGCTTCGCCCTCGGCGTGGGCGCGCTGAGCGTAGCCATGCTCAAACTGCCCATGACCTGCACCTTGTTGGCCACCCTGCTTCTTGGTTCCGTAGGGCTGACCGTGATGCCGTTGGTAATCGTGGCGGTGGTGGTCTCGTACGTACTGACTCTCCGACTCGCCGCGCCGCAGACTCCTCACCTCGACGATCAGAAAACTGACGGGCCGACAGTGCCGTGACCTGGCAGGGCGCGTCATCGAGCAGAACGTCAGTAAGGCCCGGCCGACGCAGCTTGCTCCGATGGACAGTGGCAGGAGCGCGGCTGAGGCCGGTGGAAGGAAGGAGCCGTCTGCGACCTGCGCCAACAGATACTCCAGGGCGGGGGCGGCCTCGTACGTGCCCGCTTCGGCTGCTCCGACGACGACGCCCTCGCCGTCGGCCTGACCTGTGGCGGCGAGATCGATGTCCTGATCCAACGCGCTGACCCGACTGCCCTGCCCCACCCGGCCGCCGCCGTGAGCGAACTGCCACTGGGCAGACCCGCCGCCGTTGCTCCACACCCAAACCCCTCCGCCGCGGATTCTGATCTTCTGTCGACGCCGTCGACTTCGCCGCTGCCCTCAGCCGGGCCGGACCCTTCCTCGGTTACCGGGTCACCGTCTGCGACGCTCGAGCAGCTCATCGAACAGACCGGGCCGTTTCCTGTTCAGGCAGTTTCCGCCCAACGCGCACCAGGCCCTCGCGCCCCGGTGCCGACGCGATCAAGTTCCCCGTAGTTGCGGCCGGTCAGCAGTCCCGCACGGAGCTTCCCGGGCGGCGGGCCAGAGGGCCCGCCGCCGGTGATCAGCAGAACCCTCCGAAACCCCGCGTCCCCAACATGTCCCCAACATGTCCCCAGGATCAAGAATCGAAGCCGCGGAGGCGCTGCCGGCTCGTCGGCACAAGCCCTGATCATCGGAATTTTCGCAGGTCAGCGCGACGCCTGCCCGGCGAGGGAGCAAGATCCTCACCCCGCTCCGAACTCGCGAGCAGCGGATTCAGTCCGTTGAGCGATACTTGACGCCCCGACACCAAAAATGAACGTTTCCGCAGGTCAGAAGCCTGCAAAGGTGGGGCGGGTGGGACTCGAACCCACGGCCGACGGATTATGAGTCCTTTGAGGATCTTGGCGGTCCTTGCGTTTCTACGCCGATCCGTGGCGTTTCCGCAGGTCAGATGACGTGACCTATGCAGACACTCCCCTGCCTTTGTCAGCCTGTTCCTATCCTTGCGTCCCCAACGCGTCCCCAACTGCGTCGCACGACACAAATCGCACGGGCTAACGTGGCATCGCGCAGAAGGCCATCTCGCCCCGCCCGCAGCGGATTCACATTCCAACGGCGCAGAGGCTCCACTATCTGCGTCGGACGCTGATGGCGAAATTCGAGCCTGTGTGACATCTACCTTCAAGAGCTGTTTGCGGTCTTCATGGCCTACGTTGCTGTTTGGGGAGAGCTCAAGCGCCACTGCGGCCGCGGAAGCCTGGGGTGATTTTGGTGGGGAGGCGGTGCGTTCGGCGCGGAAAGCGGTGGCTCTCAGCGAACCGGATTGGCTGGTCGAGAGAGCCTGACTGGCAAGGCCCGCCGAGGTGCAGTGCCAGCCCGGGCCGGGCCCCCTGACGTTGCGGTCCACTACCGCCCATCAAACTCAACCAGTTCAAACAATCGGCTCACGCAATGGATCAAATCGATCCCATTCGAGTTCCCAGAACGCTTTGAACCCATTCTTTTTCGCGAACTCTCGCTCGGATGAGTAGATTGGATAGACGCCCACAAAGTCCAACGCATCCTCACCCTTACCCCCCAATTCGGCCGGGACCATACTGAACGGGACGAGCCCCAGATTACTCGCCGGGCCCCCCAAGAGAAGGCTCGACATCGCCGACTCTTCGACAAATCGCTGCGCATAGCCAATTGCACGACCAGGATCAAGAGGCGAAATCCCGCGTAGCGCAGCAACAGCCCTGGCCGGAACACTGACCCAAGACAAATCTCGGCTTCGAAGTGTGATGACCATTTCATGACGACGGGCCACCCCCCCTCCGGGGCTTGAAAGCGATAGCCCGTACGTGACCCCAGTCAGAAGGCCGGGTCCCGGCACGTCCCTGTACCCGAGGGACAGAACTCGGCCATCGCTCGGGTCGCGTGGCTCGACCTCCTCGATGATCGGGTCTTCACCCGTCACGGCGTGCAGGTGCGCCAGATACAGGGCAAGCCGCTCAGCGGTGTCACGACCAGTCACTTCAGACGCTCCATGTCCGCCTCCGACTCCAACACCAGGCCATCGACCTCCTCGGACGCGCACTCGGCGACCGAGCCGAGGGCGACAACGGAGACAACCCGCCGACTTGTGTGGCACCCGTCCAGTTGACGTTGCCGTCAAACTACTGCCGTCAGACACCGCAGCGGCCCCACCGGAAACACTCCGGCGGGGCCGCTCGATTTTGCCCAAGGTCAGCGGATCGCACGGAAACGATCGCACCCTCTTGAGCAAGATCATTCATCGGCAGCAATCGCTACTACATCCCCCATGCTCATGCCCGGCTCAACACTTCCATTGAAGCTGTAACTGTCGTCGCAGAAGAACAGCTCAATATCCGTCGGTACGATATCCCTGAACCAGAGTGCAAACCTGGCCGCCAGTTCGAGAGGCGAGTCAAGGTAAATGCAAGTTCCGTCCACGTGAGAGTAGCCCTCAAGCTCCTGGCCACCCTCCGAAACAGTCCAAACGACGTCCCTTGACTCCTGCGATCCCTGCCGCTCTCGAATCACAGCGGAAGGCCAGTCTCGCTCCAATGCCGCGAGCAGGTCCGTCCGTCGAACGCCACGACTCTGATCTTCGAAGATGGCTAGATACGTCACTGACCTGCTCCTTTCCTATGGATCCACGACAACGGAGCCGGGGATGCCGTGCTGCTGCATGAGATCCGAGCGGTCACCTTGATGTGAGCCCGGTCGTCGTGCACAACCTCGGTCAGGGTCAACGGGCCCTGATCGGTGTAGTCGTGGACGATCCGCGTGACGTGATCGATCAGCCGCTCCACATGAGCCAGGGTGGGCACCACGTGCAGTTGATGGTCAGGCAGCCAGTCGTAGTCGGCGGCAGAAGTCGTCATGGCCAGGAGCGTAGTCCCGACGCCTAGGCCGTTGACCTGGACGTGCTTGGCGGCCGGGACGCTCGCTCGGTCCCTGCACGGACCCAGCGTGTATGGCCGAGTGGTGGGGCGGTCACCTACGACTGCCATGTCTGCCGGCAGCCCTACGAGCGCCCCGACCTGGCCGCCTGCGCCACGCACGACGCGGTAGGACGGCATCATCGTGTCGAAGGCGCCCTTGAACTGCTGAATCGACCCACAAAGCCCTGACCGCACCAACGGGCCCCGACCCGGAATCCTGCGGACAGGGACTGTGCGACGGGGGACTCGACGCCACGTAGGTGGGCAATTTCCGGAATCCCAGCAGCACGCGGTGGCGGTAGCCCTCCGGCCGGCCGCCCCACCCGTCCAGTCATGCCGGTATGGGTAGCAACGGCCGGATGACCTGCCCTTTGGGGATTCGGGCCATGCCGCAGCCGAGGACTGCCCGGATGGTCGCCTGGGCCTGAGGCTGGGGCCGCGCTTCAGCGAGGCAGCAGGACGTCGACCTGCCTGCGGATGTCCTGCACGATCTCCTCGACGCTCAAGGCGATGTTCACGCCTGCCGCCATGCTGAGGAACATCACGGACGGTTGCACTCGACGATCGGCCGGACGATCGCCAGCACCGCGTCCAGCACGCCCGGGACGGTCTCGGCGTCCGCCCGGCCCTGCTCAAGTGCTTCGACGTACTTGGCGTTCTGGACAAGGAGGAGGAGTTCGCCCTTGGTCTTGGCATAAAGGAACAGGGTCCCGGTGCCGATGTCGGCCTGGTCGGCGATCTGCTGGGTCGTGACCTCATCGACGCCGTGTTCGGCGAACAGTTCACTGGCGGCAGCGACGATGCGGTCGAGTTTCTCCTGCTTGTTCCGCTCGCGCCGTCCGACCGACTGGGAGGCGACAGACGTGGGTGGTGTCCTCGTGCGTTCTGTGTCGCCCGTCGCGGTTGCGGCGGGTCAGCTGTGGCCGACGACGGCCTTGCCGCGGATGCCGCCCTGGGACAGGGACTGCAGCGCCTGCGGGGTCTGGTCGAAGCCGACCACCTTTCCCACGACCGGACGCACCACGCCCTGGTCGATGAGGGTGGTGATCTGGCGGAGCTGGTCGCCGCTGGCGCGCATGAGCATGAACTCATACGTCACGCCGAGCTTCTTCGCCTGCTTGCGGATCTTGCGGCTCAGGACGGCGACCCCCAGGCGCAGCAGCGGGTTGAGGCCGGCCTCGCGCGCGAAAGTGGGCTCCGGGGGACCAGCGATCTCGATGGCCTTGCCGCCGGGCTTGAGCACCCGCAGGGACTTCTCGAGAGTCTCCCCACCGAGGCTGTCCAGCACCAGGTCGTAGCCGGTCAGGAGCTGCTCGAAGTCCTGGCTGCGGTAATCGATCACAGTCTCCGCGCCGAGCGCGCGCACGAAGTCCGCGTTGGAAGCGCTGGCGGTCGTGGCGACGTGCGCACCGAGGTGCGCGGCGAGCTGGATCGCGATCGAACCGACCCCGCCGGCCCCGGCGTGGATGAGAACCTTCTGGCCGGGCCGCACCTTTCCGCGCTCCACCAGCGCCTGCCACGCCGTGAGCGCCACCAGCGGCAGCGAGCCGGCCTCATTCATGCTGATCGAGGCGGGCTTGAGCGCCAGGTCGCCCTCCGCGACGGCGATGCGTTCGGCGAACGTGCCGATGCGGTCCTGGTCGGGCCGACCGTAGACCTCGTCTCCGGGCTTGAAGCCGCGAACCGCCGTCCCGACGCTGATGACAGTGCCCGCGACGTCGTTGCCCAGGATCAGCGGCAGCTTGTAGGGCAGGATCTGCTTCAACTCACCGGCGCGGATCTTCTCATCCAGCTGATTCAGTCCGGCGGCCTCCACCCGGACGAGCACGTCGTGCTCCCCCACGGTGGGCTCGGGGACGTCCGCCTCCTGCAGCGGCTCCTTGTACTTGGTGACGACGAACGCTCGCATGGGGCACTACTCCTTGTCTTCATCCTATTTATCCAGGCGTGAGGCCAGATCAGGACCGGTCGGTCCCGGGGCTCCAGTCCCGCTCCACCTGCCCGCAGCCGCCCCGGCCGGGGCGGCAGGCGTCAGGCGACGCTCAGGACGATCTTCCCGGTGGTGCGGCCCTGCTCGCCGATCTCGTGCGCCTTCGCGGCCTCGGCAAGCGGGACGACGGTCTCGACCACGGGCGTGAGCGCGCCCCGCTCGGCCAGGGCGGCGATCTCGCGCAGACCCAGGTGGTCGGGCTCGACCAGCATCCACACCGCCCGGACGTGGCCGGGGACGTCGGCGGGGAAGTCGTCGGGGCCGGGCAGGGTGATCAGCCGGCCGCCCGGGCGCAGCACCGTCAGGGACCGCTCGGCGTTCTGGCCGCCGAGCCCGTCCAGCACCACGTCCACGTCCCCGACGGCGTCCTCGAAGCGGACCGTGCGGTAGTCGATCACCTCGTCCGCGCCCAGTTGCCGCAGCAGGTCGTGCTTGCCGGCGCTGGCCGTGCCGATGACGTACGCGCCGCGGGCCTTGGCGATCTGCACGGCCAGGTGGCCGACCCCGCCGGCCGCCGCGTGCACCAGCACCCGCTCACCGGCGCGCACCCCGGCGGTGTCCACCAGGGCCTGCCAGGCGGTCAGCGCGGCCAGCGGCAGCGCCGCCGCCTGCACGTGGGTGAGGTTCGCCGGCTTGGGCGCGAGGTGGCGGGCCGGGGCAACGACGTACTCGGCGTAGGCGCCGGCCTGCCGCGGGAACAGCGGCATGCCGTACACCTCGTCCCCGGGGTGGAACATCCCCACGCCCGGTCCGACGGCCTCCACGGTACCGGAGACGTCCCAGCCGACCGCCGGGACCTCTCCCCACTCGATCAGGGCCCCGCTGGCCCGGGTCTTGAAGTCCACCGGGTTCACACCGGCCGCGTGGACCCGCACCAGGACCTCGTTCAGTCCCGGCTCGGGCCGGGCGACCTCACGCTCCACGAGCACTTCCGGTCCGCCCCACTGCTCCACGACCACCGCACGCATGCTGTCCGCCTCACTCTTTTCCGTCTTGATCGGATACCGGCCGTCCGGGCCCTTCCCGGCGCGACGCAGTCCACGATCCGGCATCCGCCCCCACCATGGTGTTGGCCGTCTGGCCACTATGTGACAGGATCTGGCCATGAGTGAGAGGCAGTGGCCGTGCACCGACCCCCTCCCCGACCCGAGCGCCGACGCGGCCGGGCGGCACCGCATCGCCGTCCTCGCCCTGCCCGGCGTCCCGCCCTTCGAACTCGGCATCCCCTCCCGCGTCTTCGGCAGCGTCCTGGACGCCGGCTCACGCCCGCTGTACGAGGTCACCGTCTGCACCGCCGACGGCGCCCCGGTCCTCAGCGACGCCGGGTTCACCGTGCAGCCCGCGGCCGGTCCCGAGGCCCTGGCCGCCGCGGACACCGTGATCGTCCCGCCCACGCACGCCATGCCCGAGCTGGGCCGCGGCGGCCCGCTGCCGCCCGAGGTCACCGCGGCCATCGCCGGCATCCGGCCCGGCACCCGCCTGGTGTCCATCTGCGCCGGCTCCTACGTCCTGGCCGCTGCGGGCCTCCTCGACGGCCGGCCCGCCACCACCCACTGGGGCCTCGCTCCCGAGTTCCGCCGCGCCTACCCCCGCGTCAAGGTCGACGAGGAGGTCCTCTTCGTCGACGACGGCGACGTCCTGACCTCCGCGGGCGTCGCCGCCGGCGTCGACCTGTGCCTGCACATGATCCGCCGCGACCACGGCGCCGCCGCCGCCAACCGCGCCGCCCGCATGTGCGTCGTCCCGCCCTGGCGGGACGGCGGCCAGGCCCAGTACATCGACCGCCCGGTGCCCGAACCCACCGTCGGCACCACCACCGCCACCCGCGCCTGGGCCCTGGAACACCTCGGCGAACCCCTCTCCCTGAACCGCCTGGCCGAACACGCCCGGATGAGCCTGCGCTCCTTCACCCGCCGCTTCCGCGACGAGGTCGGCATGACCCCCGTGCAGTGGCTCACCGCGCAACGCCTGGAACTGGCCAAGCAGTTGCTGGAGACCACCGACCTGTCCATCGACCTGGTCGCCCACCGCTGTGGCTTCGGCTCCGCCAACTCCCTGCGCGCCCACATGCGCACCGCCTTCGGTGTCTCACCCGCCTCCTACCGCCGCACCTTCCATACCGACGACCTGGTGGAAGCGGGCGTCTGAGGACACATCAGCGCCGCACATACCCGCTCCGCGGGCCGGCCGGGATCGCCTGATCATCCGCTGCCGGTGCCCCCTCCAGCGGAGGCCAGCAGCATCATCGCCCGCCGGTAGCGCACCGAACTCGTGCCGCCCCGGCGCACGATCTGCTGCAGCTTCTGCCCCTCGTGGTCGGTCAGTCTGCGCACACGGACGGGCTCGGCCACCGCGCCTCCAGCGGTCGGATCGGATGTCACCGCACATGCAACCGCCACGACCGCCGACCCGGCGAACCTATGCGGTCACAGCACTAGCCAGGTCTCGGGCACAGGACCGTCCATGGACGGCGTATCCCAGCACCGGATGCACCCGCGCCTGGCGGCACACGGCCCCTGGCTCCAGCACCGCGGCGAACTCCGCTGATCCACGGCACGTTGATCCGGCTGAAGGCTGATCGGCCGCCCGGCGACCGTGCCCCGAAACCGGTCTGGCTGTAGTCCTCGATGACCGGCGAAGACATCGACGTACACCGGCAGAGACTCGATGTTCAGCTGGTTCGACATCGGCCGCTACGTCGCCGCCCCCCGCCGCCAGGAGCAGATGTTCGCCCCCGCTCTCACCGCCGAGGACGGCCTCGGCCGGTACACCGACGAGCTGGGCATGCCGCAGCACCGGTGACGGGCCCGCATGCCGGTCCCGCCGCCCGGGGCTAGGGGGCCATACGAGAGAGGGTCGAATAACCCCATCGGGGCCGTTTCCTCTTCGGGCCGTTTCCTTGCCCCTCGGCCGTCGCCGGGACACTTCCTCAGCAGCGACAGGCTCTCCACAGCGCAGATACCAGCCGACGTCGCCCCACCCGCGTCCGCGCACTGGCCGCGCCGGTATCAGCACCGCCTCCGCCACCGGCCCGGTGCTCAACCGGCCGCCCCGTGGATGGCTGCCCCAGCAGCGCCACCATCAAATGGGACAACGGATCGACCCCGAGACACCGTCGGCCTGGACACGGCTACGCCCTCCCGGCCCCTGTACGGCCCGTGGGTCTTGGCATCGACCCTCAAGTCAGTCGCCCGGACCGCGAGCCAGGACCTCGATCATCCACTCAGCTGCAGGTCAGACGGTTTGCAGCTCCCCAGGCCGTCTCCGGACTCCAAACTCACGAGCAGCGGATCCAGTCCGCCCAGGCAAAGTTGACGATCCGACACCCAAAAAAGAACGTTTCCGCAGGTCAGAAGCCTGCAAAGGTGGGGCGGGTGGGACTCGAACCCACGGCCGACGGATTATGAGTCCGCTGCTCTAACCGGCTGAGCTACCGCCCCATAGCGGCGTGTCGCGTACATGTGTGCGCGCCGTCTGCCGCAGCATAGCCGCTCATACGATCTCACGCTTCGGCTGGTGGACCTTGCACGACCAGGAGGACAGTGCCCCTGGCCTGCACGGTTCCCGCCGACATGAAAAAGGACCCCTACGGGGTCCTCGATCACGATGCTCCCCCGACTGGACTCGAACCAGTAACCTGCCGGTTAACAGCCGGCTGCTCTGCCAATTGAGCTACAGGGGACCGAGCTCCCCCGACTGGACTCGAACCAGTAACCTGCCGGTTAACAGCCGGCTGCTCTGCCAATTGAGCTACAGGGGAATGCCTCGTTGCATCGAACGTACTTGCCTGGGTATTCGCCAGGGGGCGCTCGCTCGCTGCGACACATACATTAGCGCAAGCAGGGGGGTGCTCCGCCAATCGGTTCCCCCCGGCGCCGATGTCGTGCCAGGGGATACGCAAGGAGAGGGTGGCCACCATGCGCTACAGGCTCACGTTCGTCGTCGGGCTCGCTGTGGGTTACGTACTGGGCACGCGTGCCGGACGCGAGCGGTACGAGCAGTTGAAGAAGTCCGCGCGGCAGGTCGCACAGAACCCCGCCGTGCGCAACACCGCGGAGACGGCCGCCCAGCAGGGCCGGCAGTACGCGGGCAAGGCGTACCACGCGGTCAGCGACAAGGTCGGTGACCGCGTTCCCGAATCGGTCGCGGGCCGGGTGCGGTCCCTGCGCGACCGCAACACGAATGGCGCCGCCGGGGACGACTGGGGCACCAGCAACACCTAGCGACGCCCTCGACGCGTCCCGGGGGCGCCGGAAACGGCCGCCCCGGGGACACGGGCGTGTGACTTGTGCGGCTCCGGCGCGGGGGCGCGACCAGCGACAACGCCCCACGCCGGACCGCCCCGGCACACCCCCGCGGTCTCCGCGGCCCAACCCGGGCGGCGCGTGCGGCAGAATTTTCTTCATGGGGATAGTCGCCGGGTTGGACAGTTCACCCGATTTCACTCGTATCGTCGTCTGCGACGCGGACACCGGAGCCGTGCTCCGGCAGGGGTATGCGCCGCATCCGCTGGAAGGCGCCGAGAGTGTGGGCGGGCGGCCCTCCGACGTCGATCCGCAGGCCTGGCTGCTGTCGCTGGGCGAGGCCGCGGGCGGTGGGCTGCTCGAGGGCGTCCAGGCCATCGGCGTCTCCTCGCAGCAGAACGCCGTCGTGCCGCTGGACTCGCAGGGCAACACGGTGCGGCCGGCGATGGTCGGCGGGGACAAGCGGGCGCAGGTCGCGGCGGCCGACCTGATCGACGCGGTCGGCGGGCGTGAGGCGTGGGCGCAGGCGGTGGGATGCGTCCCGCAGGCCGCCCAGCCGGTGACCAAGCTGCGCTGGCTGGCGAAGAACGAGCCGGACGCGGCCGCCCGGACCACCGTGCTGCTCCAGGCCCACGACTGGCTCGTGTGGCAGCTCCTCGGGCGGCCCGTGCGCAGGACGACGGACCGCGGCGGGGCCTCCGGGACGGGGTACTGGTCCGCCGCCACCGGCGGATACCGGCCAGATCTCGTCGAGCTGGCCCTCGGCCACCAGGCCATGCTCCCCGAGGTGATCGGACCCTCCGACGCGGCGGGTACGACGCCGGAGGGGCTGCTGATCTCCGCCGGGACGGGCGAGACCATGGCCGCGGCCCTGGGGCTCGGTATCGGACACGGGGACGCGGTCGTGTCCCTCGGCGCCTCCGGCTCCGTGATGGCCGTGCACCACGAGGCGCTCGTCGACCAGAGCGGGATGATCACCTCGCTGGCCGACGCCACGGGCATGCACCTGCCGGTCGTCACCACCCTGAACGCCGTACGGACCCTGCGCGGTGCCGCCGAGCTGATCGGGGCGCCCGATCTGGAGGCGCTGTCGGACCTGGCGATGAAGTCGACCCCGGGGTCGCACGGGCTGGTCATGCTGCCCTACCTGGAGGGCGAGCGGACGCCGAACCTGCCGCACACGGCCGGGACACTGGCGGGCCTGCGCCGCGAGTCCATGAAGCCCGAGCACTTCGCGCGGGCCGCCTTCGAGGGCATGCTGTGCGGGCTCGCGGACGCGCTCGACGTGCTGCGCGGCCGGGGCGTGGACGTGCGGCGGATCTTCCTGCTCGGGGCGGCGGCCGAGCTGTCGGCCGTACAGGCGGCGGCGCCCGCGCTGTTCGGGGCGCAGGTCGTCGTACCGCAGCCGGCGGACTACGCGGCGATCGGGGCGGCCCGGCAGGCCGCGTGGGCGCTCGGGGCGTCGCAGGGCACCCTCGACCCGCGGACCCCGCCGGCCTGGCAGGGCGCGGCGGCGCAGGTCCTGGACCCGGGTGAGGAGCTGGCCGTCGGACAGGCCGTGCGGCAGCAGTACGTGTCGGTACGGGAGCAGACCCACCCGGGCGCGTTCCGCGCGTAGGGCGGACCGGCGGGCCAGGCGGGGGACGGGCAGGTCCGGGCCGAGAGCCCGGTGGGCCCTCGCGGGGTATCCGGTGCACGGGTCCGCCTCGGGTGTACACGGACGGCCGTAAAAGCACTGCTGTGAGCTTAATCGGTTGAGGTAACGCGGGTGGAGTGTCCGACGATAGGGGCCAGGGGCAACCAATGCCCCTCCTCTGCTCCGCCCCGCCGACTCCGAGAGACGTAGCGTGCTCATACGACTACTACGGACCTATCTCAGGCCCTACAAGAAACCCATCGCCCTGCTGGTGGCGCTCCAGTTCCTCCAGACGTGCGCCACCCTCTACCTGCCCACGCTGAACGCGCACATCATCGACAACGGCGTCGTCGAGGGGGACACCGGCTACATCCTGTCCTACGGCGCCGTGATGATCGGCATCTCGCTGGCGCAGGTCGTGTGCAACATCGGCGCCGTGTACTACGGGGCCAGAACCGCCTCGGCGATCGGCCGGGACGTACGGGCGGCCGTCTTCGACCGGGTGCAGTCCTTCTCCGCCCGCGAGGTCGGTCACTTCGGCGCGCCCTCGCTGATCACCCGGACCACCAACGACGTCCAGCAGATCCAGATGCTGGCCCTGATGACCTTCACGCTCATGGTGTCGGCGCCCATCATGTGCGTGGGCGGGGTCGTGCTGGCGCTCGGCCTGGACGTGCCGCTGTCCGCCGTGCTCATCGCCGTGGTGCCGACCCTGGGCGTCTGCGTGACGCTCATCGTGCGCCGGCTGCGGCCGCTGTTCCGGTCGATGCAGGTGAAGCTGGACACCGTGAACCGGGTGCTGCGGGAGCAGATCACCGGCAACCGGGTGATCCGCGCCTTCGTCCGGGACGAGTTCGAGCAGCAGCGGTTCCGCGAGGCCAACGCCGATCTGACCGGCATCTCGCTGAAGACCGGCAACCTGCTCGCGCTGATGTTCCCGGTGGTCATGACCACGGTGAACCTGTCGTCGATCGCCGTGGTGTGGTTCGGCGCCCACCGGATCGACAGCGGTGGGATGCAGATCGGTGATCTGACCGCGTTCCTCGCCTATCTCATGCAGATCGTCATGTCCGTGATGATGGCCACGTTCATGTTCATGATGGTGCCGCGCGCGGAGGTGTGCGCCGAGCGCATCCAGGAGGTGCTGGACACCTCGTCGTCCGTGGTCCCGCCGGTGGCTCCAATCACCGAACTGCGGCGGCACGGGCATCTGGAGATCCGGCAGGCCGGATTCCGTTATCCCGGTGCCGAGGAGCCCGTCCTCAAGTCCATCGACCTCGTGGCGCGGCCGGGCGAGACGACGGCCGTGATCGGCTCGACCGGCAGTGGCAAGTCCACGCTGCTGGGGCTGGTTCCCCGGCTGTTCGACGTCACCGAGGGCGAGGTGCTCGTCGACGGGGTGGCCGTCGCCGAGGTCGACCCGGTGCTGCTGGCGAAGACCGTCGGTCTCGTGCCGCAGAAGCCGTACCTGTTCGCGGGCACGGTCGCCACCAACCTGCGCTACGGCAATCCGGACGCCACGGACGAGGAGCTGTGGCACGCGCTGGAGGTGGCACAGGCCAAGGACTTCGTGAGCAAGCTGGAGAACGGGCTCGACTCCCCCATCGCGCAGGGCGGGACGAACGTCTCCGGTGGTCAGCGGCAGCGGCTGGCGATCGCGCGCACGCTCGTGCAGCGGCCGGAGATCTATCTCTTCGACGACTCCTTCTCGGCCCTCGACTACGCCACCGACGCGGCGCTGCGGGCGGCGCTCGGGCGGGAGACCGCCGAGGCGACCGTGGTGATCGTCGCCCAGCGGGTGGCCACCATCCGCGACGCCGACCGGATCATCGTCCTCGACGAGGGTCTGATCGTCGGTACGGGTACCCATGGCGAGTTGATGGCGGAGAACGAGACCTACCGGGAGATCGTGCTCTCCCAGCTCACGGAAGCGGAGGCTGCCTGATGGCCGGGCCCATGGGGCGCATGATGGCCGGCACCGGTCCCGAGAACCGTTCGCTGGACTTCAAGGTGTCCGGCAGGCGGCTGCTCGCCCAGTTCAAGCCGGAGCGGTTCACCCTGTACGCGATGCTGGTCTGCGTGACGCTGAGCGTCGGCCTCAGCGTGGTCGGGCCGAAGATCCTCGGCCAGGCCACCGACCTGGTCTTCGCGGGCATCGTCGGACGCGAGATGCCGGCCGGGGCGAGCAAGGAGCAGGTTCTCGACTCGATGCGGGAACGCGGTGACGGCAGCGTCGCCGACATGCTCAGGAGCACCGACTTCACGCCCGGCAAGGGCATCGACTTCGGTGCGGTGGGGAACGTCCTGCTGTTCGCGCTGGGAGTGTTCCTGATCGCCGGTCTGCTGATGGCCGTGGCGACGCGCCTGGTCAACAAGACCGTCAACCGCACGATGTTCCGGATGCGCGAGGACGTGCAGACGAAGCTGTCGCGGCTGCCGCTGTCGTACTTCGACAAGCGTCAGCGCGGCGAGGTGCTGTCCCGCGCGACGAACGACATCGACAACATCGGGCAGACGCTCCAGCAGTCGATGGGGCAGCTCATCAACTCGCTGCTGACCATCATCGGTGTGCTGGTGATGATGTTCTGGGTGTCGTGGATCCTGGCCCTGGTCGCGCTCGTCACCGTGCCGCTGTCGGCGGTCGTCGCCACGCGCGTGGGCAAGCGGTCGCAGCCGCATTTCGTGCAGCAGTGGCGCTCCACCGGCAAGCTCAACGCCCATATCGAGGAGATGTACACCGGCCACACGCTGGTGAAGGTGTTCGGGCGCCAGGAGGAGTCGGCGCAGCAGTTCGCCGAGCAGAACGACGCGTTGTACGAGGCCGGGTTCAAGGCCCAGTTCAACAGCGGGGTGATGCAGCCGCTGATGATGTTCGTGTCGAACATCAACTACGTGCTGGTCGCGGTGGTCGGCGGACTGCGGGTCGCCTCGGGTTCTCTGTCCATCGGTGACGTGCAGGCGTTCATCCAGTACTCGCGCCAGTTCTCGATGCCGCTGACGCAGGTCGCGTCGATGGCGAACCTGGTGCAGTCGGGCGTCGCCTCGGCCGAGCGGGTCTTCGAACTCCTGGACGCGGAGGAGCAGGAGGCGGACCCGGTCGCGGCCGAGCGGCCCGCGGAGCTGCACGGGCGGGTGGCGCTGGAGGGCGTGTCCTTCCGGTACGACCCGGAGAGGCCGCTCATCGAGGACCTGTCCCTGACGGTGGAGCCCGGGCACACGGTCGCCATCGTCGGTCCGACGGGCGCCGGCAAGACGACGCTGGTGAACCTGCTCATGCGGTTCTACGACGTCTCCGCCGGGCGCATCACCCTCGACGGAGTCGACATAGCGCGGATGTCCCGCGACGAACTGCGTGCCGGGATCGGCATGGTGCTCCAGGACACCTGGCTGTTCGGCGGCACCATCGCCGAGAACATCGCGTACGGGGCGTCGCGGGAGGTCACCCGGGGCGAGATCGAGGAGGCGGCGCGGGCCGCGCACGCGGACCGGTTCGTCCGTACCCTGCCCGAGGGCTACGACACGGTGATCGACGACGAGGGCAGCGGGGTGAGCGCCGGTGAGAAGCAGCTGATCACCATCGCGCGGGCGTTCCTGTCCGACCCGACGATCCTGGTGCTGGACGAGGCGACCAGTTCCGTCGACACCCGGACCGAGGTGCTGATCCAGAAGGCGATGGCGAAACTGGCGCACGGGCGTACGTCGTTCGTCATCGCGCACCGGCTGTCGACCATCCGGGACGCCGACACGATCCTGGTGATGGAGAACGGCTCGATCGTGGAGCAGGGGGCGCACGCCGACCTGCTCGCGGCCGACGGGGCCTACGCGCGCCTGTACAAGGCGCAGTTCGCGGAGGCACTGGCCGAGGTCGACTGACGGGAGAACGGTATCCGGCCGGGGACCGACGGGGGCCGCTCGCATCGGGTGAGGGCGAGCGGCTCCGCCCGGTCGGGGTCCCGCTCAGTCGAGGTAGCCCCTGAGCTGGTCCGCGAAGGCGTGGTCGCGGAGTTTGTTGAGGGTCTTGGACTCGATCTGCCGTATCCGCTCGCGCGTCACGCCGAAGATGCGGCCGATCTCCTCCAGGGTGCGCGGCCGGCCGTCCGCCAGGCCGTAGCGCAGCTGGACGACCTTCCGCTCGCGTTCGCCGAGGGTGGAGAGCACGGCCTCGAGGTGCTCGCGCAGCAGCAGGAACGCCGCCGACTCGACGGGGCTGGCCGCGTCGCCGTCCTCGATGAGGTCGCCGAGGGCCACATCGTCCTCCTCGCCCACCGGGGCGTGCAGGGAGACCGGTTCCTGGGCGAGGCGCAGGACCTCGCCGACGCGCTCCGGCAGCAGGTCGAGCTGGGCGGCGACCTCTTCGGCGGTCGGCTCGTAGCCGCGTTCCTGGAGCATCCGGCGCTGTACGCGGACGACCCGGTTGATGAGTTCGACGACATGGACCGGGACGCGGATGGTGCGGGCCTGGTCGGCGAGCGCGCGGGACATGGCCTGGCGGATCCACCAGGTGGCGTACGTGGAGAACTTGTAGCCGCGGGCGTAGTCGAACTTCTCGACCGCCCGGATCAGGCCGAGGTTGCCCTCCTGGACGAGGTCGAGCATGGTGAGCCCGCGCCCGACGTACCGTTTCGCGACGGAGACCACGAGCCGCAGGTTGGCCTCGATGAGGCGGCGCTTCGCCATCCGGCCCAGGACGACCAACCGGTCGAGGTCGAGGGCCAGTTGGCTGTCCAGGTCGCTCGCGCCGCTCAGTTTCTCCTCGGCGAACAGGCCGGCCTCCACGCGGCGGGCCAGGTCGACCTCCTCGGCCGCGGTGAGCAGCGGGATGCGGCCGATCTCCCGCAGGTACTGCCGGAACAGGTCGGAGGAGGGGCTGCCGCTGTCGGTGGCGCGGGGACGGGCGCGCGGCGGCTGGAGGAGCTCCGGAACGTCCTCGGGGGTTCCTTCGGAGGCGCCTTCGGGGGCGTCCAGCAGGGCCTCGGCAGGCGGCTCGGACTCCTGCTCGCTCTGCGTCTCCGCGTCCGTCTCCGCGTCCGTTTCCGCGTCTGGCGGCGCGGCTGTCTCCGTCCGGGTCTCCGGGTGGTGCGCGGGACGGTTCTGCGGCGGGACGGCGTTCAGGACGTCGGCCTCGGCGTCCGGTTCGGTGCCGTCGGCCGTACTGGTACCGGTGGTACCGGCCGTACTCTCGGCAGTGCTGACGGACTGGGTCAGGGTCTGGGTCTGCACGGGGGCGACCTCCAGGATGATCGCTGCTGAGGTGAGCAGCAGCGGTACTTCGGGGGGCGGAGTCGGCGGCCACGCCGCGTCCCTCCGGGATCGGCCGCGCTCCGAGGACTCAGGCACCGCACCCCAGTGTGGAGTACGACACACAGCCGCCACGAGGGGCGTGCGGCGACTTTTTGCGTCCGGTCCGTGACCGCGCGGCTACCCTGCCGCGGGCGGCGGCTCAGAGAGCGGACGGGCCCTCGTGCTGCAACGCCCTGTCGTACCTGGTCAGGATCATCATCTCGTTCTGGACGGCGGCCGACTGGGCCGGGTCCGTGTGGCCGAGACGCGTCAGTGTGCTCTGGAGATCGGTGAGCCGGCGCGCCACGGCCCGCCGACGGACCGTCACCAACTGCTCGCCCGCGTAGTTCTCGTCGACCGTGCGGCGCATGATCGCCTCGACGGCCAGCTCGGTCACCATGGCCCGGACCGCGTCGTCGGGTGCTGCCTCCCGGACCCGGACGAGGTACTCCTGTCCGTCCTTGACGCCGTACTCGGCGCCGCCCGCGTCCTGGATCGCCTGGCGTACGGCGGCGTAGGGGGCGGCGGTGAACTCGTCGATCCCGTACGCGTCGAAGGCCGGGGAGACCAGCTCGGGGCGTTGCAGGGCGAGCTTGAGCAGCTCGCGTTCGGTGGCGTAGACGGCGTTGCGGAGGTTGAGGGCGGGGCCGCCGCCCGGCGGCCGGGCGGCGGACTCGTACGGCTGCGGGCCCCGGGCCGGCGCCGGACCCTTGCCACCTCGGTCGCGGGCCCAACGGGCCAGCTGGGCAACCCTTTTGACGACGAACTGGGTGTCCAGGATGCCGAGCATGCCGGCCAGCTGGACGGCGACCTCGTGCTGGGCGCCACTGTTCTTGATGCGGGCGACGATGGGCGCGGCCTCGTCGAGCGCGGCCGCGCGGCCGGCCGGGGTGTCGAGGTCGTAGCGGACGACGATCTGGCGCAGTGCGAACTCGAAGAGGGGGGTGCGGGGTTCGACCAGGTCGGCGACCGCCTCGTCGCCCTTGGCCAGGCGCAGGTCGCAGGGGTCCATGTTGTCCGGCGCGATGGCGATGTACGTCTCGGCGGCGAACTTCTGGTCGTCCTCGAAGGCGCGCAGGGCCGCCTTCTGGCCGGCCGCGTCGCCGTCGAAGGTGAAGATGACGCGGGCGCTGCCGTTGTCCATCAGCAGCCGGCGGAGGATCTTGATGTGGTCGCCGCCGAAGGCCGTGCCGCAGGTCGCGATGGCGGTGGTGACACCGGCCAGGTGGCAGGCCATGACGTCGGTGTAGCCCTCGACGACGACCGCCCGGCTGGTCTTCGCGATGTGCTGCTTGGCGAGGTCGATGCCGTACAGCACCTGGGACTTCTTGTAGATCGCGGTGTCGGGCGTATTGAGGTACTTGGGCCCGTTGTCCGCCTCGTAGAGCTTGCGCGCGCCGAAGCCGACCACCTCGCCGCCGATGTCGCGGATGGGCCACATCAGACGGCCCCGGAAGCGGTCGATGGGCCCGCGGCGCCCCTCCTGGGCAAGCCCGGAGAGCAGCAGCTCCTTGTCGGTGAAGCCCTTGCCGCGCAGGAAACGGGTGAGGTGGTCCCAGCCCTGCGGGCTGTAGCCGACGCCGAAGTGGAGGGCCGCGGCCTGGTCGAAGCCGCGCTCGGCGAGGAAGACCCGGCCGGTCTCCGCCTCGGGCCCGGTGGCGAGCTGTTCCGCGTACCACTCGGCGGCGACCTTGTGCGCCTCGACGAGACGGATGCGTTCGCCGCGCTGGTGGGCGGGGTTGTAGCCGCCCTCCTCGTAGCGCAGGGTGATGCCGGCCTGGGCGGCGAGCCGCTCGACCACCTCGGAGAAGGTGAGGTGGTCTACCTTCATCACGAACGAGATGGTGTCGCCGCCCTCCTGGCAGCCGAAGCAGTGGAAGAGTCCCTTGCTCGGGCTGACCTGGAAGGACGGCGACTTCTCGTCGTGGAACGGACAGAGGCCCTTGAGGTTGCCGCCGCCCGCGTTGCGCAGCTGGAGGTACTCGGACACCACGGCGTCGATCGGGACCGCGTCCCGTACCGCCTTCACGTCCTCGTCGTTGATCCGTCCTGCCACGAGGTGATTCTACGGGGGCGCGCCGACACCCGAGGGGCGCGCTACGGGGCGAGACCCTCCAGGGGGACGTGCGGGTCGGCCAGGGCGTCCGTGTTCACGGGGGTCCGGGCGCGGATCAGCTTCTGGATCGGCTCTGTGACGTCCCACACGTTCACGTTCATCCCGGCGAGGACACGGCCCTCGTGCAGCCAGAACGCGACGAACTCCCGCTTGCCGGCGTCGCCCCGGATGACCACCTCGTCGTACGTCCCCGGCGGGGCCCAGCCGCTGTACTCCATGCCCAGGTCGTACTGGTCGGAGAAGAAGTAGGGCACGCGGTCGTAGGCGACCTCCTTGCCGAGCATCGCGCGGGCGGCCGCCGGGCCGCCGTTGAGGGCGTTGGCCCAGTGCTCGACGCGCAGCCGGGTGTCGAAGAGGCCGTGCGGGAAGGACGCGACGTCGCCGGCCGCGTGGATGTCGGGGTCGGAGGTGCACAGCCGGGCGTCGACCGCGATCCCGCCGCCGTGCGCGCGGTCGGCGAGGGTGAGGCCCGCCGCCTCCGCGAGGCTTGTCCGGGGGGCCGCGCCGATCGCGGCGAGGACGTCGTGCGCCGGGTGCTCCTCGCCGTCGTCGGTGCGGACGGCGAGGACCATGCCGTCCTGGCCGACGATCTCGGTGAGCCGGGCGCCGAAGTGGAAGCGGACGCCGTGCTCGCGGTGCAGGTCGGCGAAGACGCTCCCGAGCTCCGGGCCGAGGACGCCGTGCAGCGGGGTGGGCTCCGGCTCGATGACGGTGACCTCGGCGCCGTACTCGCGGGCCGCCGCCGCGATCTCCAGGCCGATCCAGCCGGCGCCGGCGATCACCAGGTGGCCGTTGTCCCGGCCGAGGGAGGCGAGGACGCCCTTCAGGCGCTCGGCGTGCGCGAGCCGGCGCAGATGGTGCACGCCGGCGAGGTCGGTGCCGGGGATGTCGAGCCGGCGCGGCTCCGCGCCGGTGGCCAGGAGCAGCTTGTCGTAGTGGGCGAGTGTGCCGTCGTCGCCGAAGCGGACCGTCTTCGCGGTGCGGTCGATCGCGTCGACGGTCTGGCCCAGGTGCAGTTCGATGTCGTTCTGCGCGTACCAGGCCGGCTCGTGCACGAAGACGCTGTCCCGCGCCTCCTTGCCGAGCAGGAAGCCCTTGGAGAGGGGCGGTCGCTCGTAGGGGTGGTCGCGCTCGTCGCAGATCAGTATCACGCGGCCGGTGAAGCCCTCCGCCCTCAGCGTCTCGGCCGCCTTGGCGCCGGCCAGGCCTCCTCCGACGATGACGAATGTCTGATCCGCGTCGACCACGTGATGCCTCCTCGTAGGGGTGCCGCCACATGCGAGCGTCCCGCACGCAGCGTGATGGGGGAAGGGGGACGTGCCCGATCAGGGCACGCTGGGTCACGTTCGGGCCCCGTTCGGACGCACCTCGGGCGCGCCCGGTACGCACTCGTCAGGGTCTCGTCTGCCCCGTCAGACGGCTGTGAAGCGAGCGGGCCGAGGCGTCGGTGAGGGAGGCGATCTGGTCGACGATCACCCGCTTGCGGGCGCGGTCGTCGCCCGCCTGCTCGAACAGGGCGTGGAACTGGGGGTCCAGGCCGTCGGGGGCGCGGGCGGTGAGCGCCTCGGCGAGCTCGGTGATGACGACGCGCTGGTCGGCGCGCAGCCGTTCCTGTTCGGCGCGCTGCATGACGTACCGGTCGGCGACAGCCTTGAGGACCGCGCACTCCAGGCGCGCCTCGTCGGGTACGACGAGCTCGGCGTCGTAGCGGGTGAGGCGGCCGGTGCCGTACCGCGTGCGGGTGGCGCCCTCGGCGGCCAGACAGAAGCGGCCGATGAGCTGGCTGGTGGCGTCCTTCAGACGGGCCTGGGCGGCCGCCGTGCCGTCGTAGCCGTGCGGCCACCAGTCCTGGTCCTGGAGGCGGTCGAGGGCGGCGGCGAGTTCGGCCGGATCGGTGCCGCCCGGGACGTAGCGGCCGACGGCGACCCGGAAGATCTCCTGGCGCTCCGGTTCGGCGTGCAGGCAGTTGGGGTCGATGTGCCCCGCGTGCAGGCCGTCCTCGACGTCGTGCACCGAGTACGCCACGTCGTCGGCCCAGTCCATGACCTGCGCCTCGAAGCACGTGCGCGTGCCCGGGGCCGTTTCACGGACCCAGTCGAACACGGGCCGGTCGTCCTCGTAGACGCCGAACTTGGAGGATGCCGGGTCGACGGGGTGGGCGCCTCGGGGCCAGGGGTACTTGGTGGCGGCGTCGAGGGTGGCACGGGTGAGGTTGAGGCCCACGGAGCCCTCGGCGGTGAAGCGCTTGGGTTCGATGCGAGTGAGGAGCCGCAGCGACTGGGCGTTGCCCTCGAAGCCGCCGCAGTCCCGCGCGAACTCGTTCAGCGCCTGTTCGCCGTTGTGCCCGAACGGGGGGTGCCCGAGGTCGTGGGAGAGGCAGGACGCCTCGACCAGATCGGGATCGCAGCCGAGGGCGGCGCCGAGTTCGCGGCCCACCTGGGCGCACTCCAGGGAGTGGGTGAGGCGGGTGCGGGGGGTGGCGTCCCAGGCGTCGGTGCGGGTGCCCGGCGTCACCACCTGCGTCTTGCCCGAGAGCCTTCTCAGCGCCGAGGAGTGCAGGATGCGGGCACGGTCTCGTTGGAAGGCGGTCCGGCCCGGCCGTTTGTCGGGTTCAGGCGCCCAGCGGGCGACTGACGTCGGGTCATAGGCGGTGTCGAGGTGTGCGGTGCCTTCCATGTCTCGACAGTAAGCGGCAGCGGTGACAATCGGGCGCCACGAGGCGCCCGCCGAGCCGCCGCGTTCCGGTCACCGGCGAGTGCGGGGCGGTCAGCGGCCGATCCGGCCGCGCCACTTCGCCGGGCTGCCGCAGCGTGCCGGACACGGGCGGGTGCGGGGCGGTCAGCGGACGGGCAGGGCCGCGCCACTTCGCCGGGACTGTCCGTGCCGGACACCGGCGGGTGCGGGGCGGTCAGCGGACGCGTGCGCCCACGCCACTTCGCCAGGCCGCCGCGTGCCGGGCACGGGCGGGTGCGGGCGGGCCGTGGGTTCTCGCGCGCGCCCGCGTGCCGTCAGGCGGCCTTGCTGGAGTTGCTCATCTGCCATGCCTGGTCGTAGCGGTGCAGGAGCAGGCTCGCCATCGCCGGGTGGGTGCCCAGGGGGGCGGACGCGATCCAGGGGGCCGCCGCCGCGGACTCCGTCGCGAAGCGGCCGGGGGCCGTGAAGTAGGAGGCGACCGCCACCCGGTCGCGGCCCCGCGCGGCCAGGGCCCGCAGCGCCGTCGGGACGGTCGGGGTCGCGGTGGAGGCGTACGCGGGGACCACCGGCACGCCCAGGCGCCGCGCCAGGAGGCCGGCAGTGCGGCGGGTGTCGACGGCCGAGTCGGGGTCGCGGGAGCCCGCCGCCGCGAGGACGACCGCGCTCGTCCGGCGTTCCGCCTCCGTCATGTCGGTGCGCCACCCCGCCTCAACCAGGCGGGCGTACAGGGTCTCCACGAGGAGCGGGTGCGGGCCGAGCGGCGCGGCCACGCGCGTGTGCACCCTCGCCTTCGCGGCCATCTCCGGGATGTCCCGTTTGACGTGGTAGCCGCGGGCCAGCAGGAGGGGGACCAGGACGGCGTCCGCCGTGCCGTCGGCGTCGAGGCCGGCGAGGGTGTCCGTCAGCAGCGGCTCGTTGAGCTCGATGTGGCCGAGGTGCACCGACAGGCCGGGGCGCTGCTCGCGGACGCGGTCCAGGAGCGTGCGGACGGTGCTCAGCGCGCGCGGGTCGCGGCTGCCGTGGGCGACGACGACCAGCGCGGGCGGTCCGGGACGCCGGCGGCCGTCGTGCTGGACGAGGCTGAGCTGGCTGGCGAGCTGGGAGCTGATCCGGTTCATGATGTGCGCCGTACTGTCGAGGTGGACTTCGGACTCGTCGTACTGCGAGGGCGACGCCGTCATGAACAGATCCTGACGGCACGAGGTTGCACCCCGGTTGCCTGACCGTCACGAGTGTTTTCGGGTCGTTCACGCCGTGCCGGGGGCCGGTGTGAGATGTGGCTCGTGGCACGTGAGCGAACCGGATCACAGTGGGCTGCGTCTTTCCGGGCCGTAGGGGCTCACGACCTGGGGGGACACCGTATGCACATCCGTCGACCGCGGCTGCCGCGCACCCGTGCCGGGCGGCGGCGGCTGGTGCAGGCCGTGATGGCCGGGTGCGTGCTCGCGCTGCTGCCGGCCACCTGGCTGTACGTGTCCACGTCCTGCCGGCTCGGTACGACCGCCGACGCGCCGCGCACCGAGGTCGCCGTCGTCTTCGGCGCCGGTCTGTGGGACGGCGAGCCCTCGCCGTATCTCGCGCACCGGCTGGACGCCGCGGCGAAGCTGTACCGGGAGGGCCGTATCGAGGTCGTGCTCGTGACGGGTGACAACAGCCGTGAGGACTACGACGAGCCCGACGCGATGCGCGCCTATCTGACCGGGCACGGGGTGCCCGACGCGCGGATCGTCAGCGACTACGCCGGTTTCGACACCTGGGACTCCTGCGTCCGCGCCAAGAAGATCTTCGGGGTCGACAGGGCCGTACTGATCAGCCAGGACTTCCACATCCGGCGGGCCGTCGCCCTGTGCGAGGCGGCGGGGGTGGACTCGTACGGGGTCGGCGTCGCCGCCAAGCATGACGTGACCTGGTACTACGGGGGCGCCCGGGAGGTCCTCGCGGCCGGTAAGGCTGCCCTGGACGCCGTGTTCGAGCCGGACCCCCGGTTCCTCGGGCCGAAGGAACCCGGGGTGACGAGGGCGCTGGCCCTGGCGGCCTCGGGGTGACCGGGGCGTGGCCTCTGGGTGGGGACCGCGCGAGGACTGCGTGGAGGTCCGCGCGAGGACTGCCTGGAGGTCCGCGCGAGGACTGCGTGGAGGTCCGCGCGAGGACTGCGTGGAGGTACGTGCTCCCGCACCCAAAGGTCGGGGGCGAGACCGGTGCGGGGGCGGGGGCGGGGGCGGGGACGGGGACGGGACCGGGGACGGGACGGGGGCGGACCGGGAACGACCGGGGGCGGGGGCAGGCGGCGCCTGCTGGTCCCGGCCCCGGCCCGGTCGACTGCCCCCGGCTGTCAACGTCCCCGGAAGACCGGGGGCCGTTTCTCCAGGAACGCGGCCATGCCCTCCTTCTGGTCCTCGGTGGCGAACAGGGCGTGGAACACCCGGCGTTCGTAGCGGATGCCGTCGCGCAGGCCGGTCTCCAGGGCACGGTCCACGCACTCACGGGCCGCCCGGACCGCAGTGCGGCCGTACGAGGCGATGGTCGCCGCCGCGGTCAGGGACTCGGCCAGGACGCGCTCGTCGGGCACCACACGGGAGACCAGGCCGCACGCCTCCGCCTCCCGCGCGTCCATCGTGCGGCCGGTGAGGACGAGGTCCATCGCCTTCGCCCGGCCGACCAGACGGGTCAGCCGCTGGGTGCCGCCGATGCCCGGGACCACACCGAGCCTGATCTCCGGCTGGCCAAACACCGCCGACTCCCCCGCGATCACCAGCTCGCACATCATCGCCAGCTCGCAGCCGCCGCCGAGAGCGACGCCGGCCACGGCCGCGATCTTCGGGGTGCGCAGATCGGCGAACTCCTCCCAGCGTGAGAAGTAGTCCTCCTCCGCCATCTCCACGGCCGACTTCCCCGCCATCTCCCTGATGTCGGCCCCGGCGGCGAACGCCCGCTCCGACCCCGTGACCACGAAGCAGCCGACCTCCGGGTCGGCGTCCAACGGGCGCAGGACTTCGAGGAGTTCGGCGAGCAGTGCGGAGTTCAGCGCGTTCAGGACGTGCGGGCGGTGCAGGCGCACGGTCACGACCGCGCCCTCGCGTTCCAGCTTCAGGTTGTCCGTCGGGTTGTCCGTTGTCACCGTTCCATCGCCTCCTCTACGAGTCCCAGATCGCGCCGTACGCCGGAATCCCGCGCCCTTCCAGCCCGTGCACCACCTGCCAGGTCAGCTTCTTGTTGGAGATACAGATCACCGCCTCCGCGCCGAAGTCCCGGTACGCGGCGTACGCGAGCGCCACCATGTCCGGCTTGCCCTCGCGGGACGTGTCCCAGACGACGGCCTGCGGCTGGACGGCGAGGATCTCGTCGACGAGGGCGTCGCCGTAGGTCGCGCGGGGGTCGCGGGTCGCCCAGACCAGGCGGGAGGGGACCTCGGCGGCCAGCAGGTGGGGCAGACAGGGGCCGATGCCGCTGCCGGTCGCCACGTACACCACCCTCTCGAACAGGACCTCGATGTTGGCGACCCCGGCCGTGGTGATGCCCTTCGTCCACACCTTCGACGGCAGGTCGTCGATGAAGGAGCCGGTCCAGTCGCCCGCCCGCGAGATCGTGAGCCGGAAGCCGGACTCGCCGGGGGCCGGGACGTTGGCGAAGGAGTGCCACTCCTTGAGCGGGCTGCGGCTGATGGCGGTCGAGGAGCCGGCGAACGGGGTCTCGCCGTAGTCGAAGCGCGCCAACGCCACGTGTGGGGAAGGGCGTTCGGTGCGTACGTCGACCCTGCGCAGCCGCAGCCAGGGCAGTGCCACGCTGAACGTCACGAGTGCGAGGGCCGACAGGGACAGGGGATCCGGCGCGGACATCAGGGTGTGCGTCCAGAAGAGGGCGAGGGCGCTCCAGCCGCCGAACCGGTGGATCTTCTCGAAGGCGTCGTGGTGGAGGGAGCGGAAGGGGGGAAGAGCCGTCCCCACGATCAGCGCCAGGAGGGCGATCAGCGTCCAACTCACGGCCATGAGAGACCCGTTCGTCGTCCTGAGCGCCAGCGCCAGGAACCACACCGTTCCCGCGAGCGCCCCGCCCACGTGCAGTCCGCCGAAGTGGTAGACCTTTCCGAGCATCCAGCGCAGCCGCAGCGGCCAGTGCGTGGGGGCCGAAGTCGCCAGCCGGAAGAGGAGGTTGACGACGTACTGCTGGCGGATCAGGACGGCCAGCGCGAGATTGGCGAGGACGGCGTGACCGAGTGACCGATCGGACAGGGTCCGATTCTCGTACGCGTACCCCAGGTTGAGGACGATCACCAGGGCCACGAGGCGGTTGTGGTGCATCAGCCGGGGGTGTTTGAGCAGGCGGCGGAGCTTCGTGACGGGCGGCAGTTCGGTCTCCGACCGGTTCAGCGAGGTCGTCACCGGGCGCCCACCGCCAGTCGCTCCTGGGCCATTCTCAGCAGGGCCTGTTTGTCGATCTTGCCGCGGTCGGTCTCCGGCAGAAATGTCAGGGGCATGACATCTTCGGGCACGCAGTAGTACGGCAGCGCTTCGGCGACCGCGCGGCGGGCCGCGGCCGGGTCGACGTCGGCCGGGCAGACGAAGGAGACCAGGCTGCGGGCGTCGCGCTTGAGGGTCACCGCGCGGACGCAGCCGGGGAGGCCCTCCAGGACCGACGACACGGAGTCCAGCTCGACACGGAAGCCGCGCACCTTGACCTGGTCGTCGGTGCGGCCGAGATGCTCCAGCTCACCGCCTGGGGTCCAGCGGCCGAGGTCACGGGTGCGGAACATCCGATGGCCGCCGCCGAGGAAGGGGTCGGGAGCGTACCGCTCTTCGTTCAGCGGCTCGTTGGCCAGGTAGCCCACGGACACGCAGGCGCCGCCCGCCCACATCTCACCGACCTCGCCGATCGGCAGGGGGCGGCGGTCGGCGTCGAGGACGTAGACGGTGTTGTTCGGGGTGGGTCGGCCGATCGTCAGCAGCGGGGCGGCCGGGTCGTGGCGGCTCATCGTGTTGACGATGGTCGTCTCGGTGGGGCCGCAGCAGTTGAAGAAGTCCGCGCGGCGCGCCCAGCGGTCCGCCAGCGGGCGCGGGCAGGGTTCCCCGGCGACGGCCACCGCGCGCACCCGGGGACAGGCCGCCGGGTCGATGCCGGACAGGACCGTCGGAGTGGCGATCAGCACGGTGGCCGTGCGGGCGGCCTCGGCGACGTCCTTGCCCCGGATGACCAGGGTGGCGCCCTGCGCGAGGCATCCCAGGATCTCCCAGGCGGCCATGTCGAAGGCGATGTTGAGCAGCTGGGCCACGCGGTCGCCGGGGCGGATACCGAGGGAGCCGGGGCTGGTGAGGAGGATGTTGGCGACGTTGCGGTGGGTGACCTCCACGCCGTTGGGGCGACCGGTGGTGCCGGAGGTGAACAGGACGTAGCAGCCGTGGTCGGGGGTGACCCGGGGGCGGGAGGACAGGGCCGGGGCGAGGGGGCCGCTGCGGGGAGGGGCGGGGAGGAGGAGCCCGAGGGGGACGTCACCAGGGTCGCCGAGGAGGACGTCACGGGGGTCGCCGAGGACAATCACGCGCGGGCCGGCCGGGACCCTCGAAACGTGCTCGCGCTGGGTGAGGACCACGGCGGTGGCCGCGGTGCGGACCACGTGGTCGAGCTGGGTCCTGGGGGCGACGCCGATGTCCTGAGGGACATATGCCGCGCCCGCCTTCAGGATGCCGAGCAGGCCCACGACCATGGATATCGAGCGGCGGACGAAGAGGCCGACACGATCGCCGGGACCGACGCCCTCGCGGACCAGGCGGGCGGCGAGGGCGTCGGCATGACGGTTCAGCTCGGCGTAGGTGAGGGTCGCGCCCTGGTGTTCGGCCGCGATCGCGTGCGGGGTGGCGGTGGCGTGCCGTTCGACGGCGTGGTGGATCAGCGGGTCCGGGACGGGAACGGCCGGGCCGTGGCCGTATTGCAGGAAAAGACGCTGATCGCGGGGGGTGAGGTGGCGCAGAGGCATGTCGGGGGACCTCCAGGCTGCTTCGAGTCTCGATGACATGTCCGGGGCGGCGGCGCGCCCGGGAATTCGAAAGCCGTGCGGGGTCGTGCGATGCCGTGCGGGGTGGTGCGAGGGTGTGGGTCGTGCGATGCCAGAGGCCGTGCGCTGCCAGAGGCCGTGCGCTGCCATGAGACCGCGCGCTGCCATGAGACCGCGCGGCTGATGAGCGTCGACTCTACTGCTGGCCCTTCACCTTTCAACCATGCGTGATCGGCCAACTACCGATAGCGAATGAGTCACGTGTGGCGTCTTCCGGATCAGAGGCAACTTCTGTGCGAGCTGCGACGACTTCAGGTGGGGCGCTGTGCGCCCACCACGGTGCTCCTCGCGGCCCTCCCGGGAGAGGTCTCCTCACGGCACTCCTCACGCGGGCCGGGGTCCGGCGGGGAGGGCACCACCACACCGCCGTAACAGGAGGCCGCACGGCGCGTAACACGGCCGAAGCACGCTGGGGCGTATGCCGACCACCTCGACGCCCACCCACTGCCCGTACTGCGCCCTGCAGTGCGGGATGGCCCTGTCGCCCCTGCCCACGGGGGGCGTCGAGGTGGTCGAGCGCCCGGACTTCCCGGTGAACCGGGGCGCGCTGTGCGGCAAGGGCCGTACGGCGCCGCAGGTGCTCTCCTCGCGGGTGCGGCTGACCTCCCCGCTGGTGCGGTCCGGCGGTTCACTGGTGCCGGCCACCTGGGAAGAGGCACTGGACCGGATCGCCGGGGAGCTGGCGAGGGTGCGGTCCGAGCACGGGGCCGACGCGGTCGGGGTGTTCGGCGGGGGCGGGCTGACGAACGAGAAGGCGTACGCGCTCGGCAAGTTCGCGCGGGTCGTGCTCGGCACCTCGCAGATCGACTACAACGGCCGCTTCTGCATGTCGTCCGCGGCCGCGGCCGGCATCAGGGCGTTCGGGCTCGACCGGGGGCTGCCCTTCCCGCTGGAGGACATCCCGAGGACGGGGTGCGTGATCCTGGTCGGATCCAACCTCGCGGAGACCATGCCGCCCGCTCTGCGGTTCTTCAGTGAACTGCGGGACAACGGCGGCACGTTGATCGTCATCGATCCGCGCCGCACGAAGACCGCCGAACAGGCCGACCTGCACCTCGCGCCCCGGCCGGGCACGGATCTCGCCCTGGCGCTGGGCCTGTTGCACCTGATCGTCGCCGAGGGCCGGGTCGACGAGGAGTACGTGCGGGAGCGGACCGCCGGCTGGGAGGACGCGAGGGCGGCCGCCATGGCGCACTGGCCGGAGTACGTGGAACGGATCACGGGGGTGTCCGTTCCACAGCTCCGGGAGACGGCGCGGCTGTTCTGCGAGCCCGAGGCCGCGATGGTGCTCACCGCGCGCGGGCCGGAGCAGCAGTCCAAGGGCACCGACACGGTCGGCGCGTGGATCAACCTGTGTCTGGCGACGGGACGGGCGGGACGGCCGCTCAGCGGCTACGGCTGTCTGACCGGGCAGGGCAACGGCCAGGGCGGACGCGAGCACGGCCAGAAGGCCGACCAGCTGCCCGGCTACCGCAAGCTGGACGACCCGGCGGCACGACGGCACGTCGCCGGGGTGTGGGGCGTGGATCCCGACTCGCTGCCGGGGCCCGGACGCAGCGCGTACGAGTTGCTCGACGCGTTGGGGTCCGACGTGCGCTCGCTGCTGCTGATGGGGTCGAACCCTGTGGTGTCGGCGCCGCGTGCCGCGCATGTCGAGGAGCGGATCAGGTCCCTGGACTTCCTCGCCGTGTGCGATGTCGTCCTGTCGGAGACGGCGGCCCTCGCGGACGTCGTCCTGCCCGTCACCCAGTGGGCGGAGGAGACCGGGACGACGACCAGCCTGGAGGGACGGGTGCTGCTGCGCCGCCGGGCGATCACCGCGCCTGAGGGGGTGCGCAGCGACCTGGAGGTCCTGCACGGGCTGGCGGAGCGGCTGGGCGTCGAGAAGGGGTTCCCGACCGACCCCGAGGAGGTCTTCGAGGAGCTTCGTCGGGCCAGCGCGGGCGGTGTCGCGGACTACTCCGGCATCAGCTACGAGCGGCTGACGCGGGGCGCGGGCGAAGGAGTGTTCTGGCCCTGCCCGGCGGAGACCGGGACCGGGGCGGGCGACGGGGGCGCGGAGGCCGGCAGCGGGGGCGGCGAGCCGGCGCAGGGAAGTGACGGGACGGGTGGCGAAAGGGGTGAAGGGGGCGAAGGGCGGGTGTCCGGTACGCCTCGGCTCTTTCTCGACCGGTTCGCCACGGAGGACGGACGGGCGCGATTCGTGCCGGTGTCGCACCGTCCGGCCGCCGAGGAACCGGACGACGACTATCCCGTGCTGCTCACCACCGGGCGGGTCGTGGCGCAGTACCAGTCCGGCGCCCAGACCCGGCGCGTGGAGGAGCTGAACGCCGCCGCGCCGGGCCCGTTCGTGGAACTCCACCCCCGGCTGGCGGCGCGGCTCGGAGCGGCCGAGGGCGACCCGCTGGCCGTGGTGTCGCGGCGCGGGAGGGCGGTGGCGCCGGCCCGGATCACCACCGGGATCCGCCCGGACACGGTGTTCATGCCCTTCCACTGGCCCGGTGAAGGCCGCGCCAACAACCTCACCAACCCGGCGCTGGACCCCACTTCGCGCATGCCGGAGTTCAAGGTGTGCGCGGTGCGGGTGGAGATCGCGAGGCCCTAGGGGTCCTCGGAGGTCCTGAGGGTACGGGCCCGGTGGAGCGCGGTAGCGCGGCCGGCGGGCCGGTTCCTAGCGGGCGCCCGGCAGTCGCAGCGCGAGGCCGTCCAGGACGACCTCCAGGCCGTAGGTGAACTTGTCCTCGCGCAGCGCGACCGGGTCCGTCGCGTCGGCGGCGCTCGTGGCGTAGTCCTCGGCGAGATGGGCGTAGGGGGCGGCTGCCTGCTGGGCGGCGGGCATCAGGCGGGCGATGAAGTCGACCTCGGTCTCGCCGGAGCGGGCGACCGTGGTGAGCCAGGCAGCCTCGGTGGTGCTCACGCCGATGACGTAACTCAGCACGGGCTCGATGGCGCGGCCCGGCTCGCCGAAGCCCGCGGCCGTGAACAGCGCGGCCAGCCGCTCCGCGAAGGCCATGAGGTTGGGGCCGAGGTAGGCGAGACCGGCCTGGCCGAGGACCGACGACAGCCAGGGGTGCCGTAGCGCCGTCGCGCGGAAGGAGCCGGCGGCGTCGGTGACGGCGGCACGCCAGTCGGCGCCGTCGGCGGACGGGACGTGGATCTCGGCGGCGACCTCGTCGACGGCCAGCTCCATCAGTTCGTCCTTGGTGGCGACGTGCCGGTACAGGGAGGTCGCGCCGGCGTTCAGCCGGGCGCCCAGCTTGCGCATGCTCAGCGCCTCGATGCCGTCGGCGTCCAGCATGGCGATCGCCTCGCGGACGATCGACTCCCGGCTGAGCGTCGGCTGGTCCGGCTCACGGCGCTCCCTGGCCCAGACGGACGGCACGGGGTGGGGGTTCTTCGTCCTGGCGGCCACGGGCCCTCCGGTTCCTCGGTGCGCAGATACCTGATCGGCAGGTGCGCAGGCATACGACTGCGTACATCGTGCGCCCCAGCGTACAGAGTTCGATGGTTGCGCACATCGTTCCCCCATGCGTACAGTGTGCGCATCGGACGGAACACCGTACGCCGATACCGGAACAGTGTGCGCAACGTGGAACGCTGTGCGCAGGACGAGAGGACGCCTCCGATGGAAGCCCCGACGCAACGTCTCGAGGAGACCGCGCAGGACCGTCGCGACCCCCGCCGCTGGTGGATCCTCGTCGTGCTGTGCCTGAGCACGGTGGTCCTGACGATCGACAGCATGGCGCTGACCGTCGCGGTCCCCTCGATGACCAAGGACATCGGCGCGAGCGCCCAGGACACCCAGTGGATCCTCGACTCCTACATCCTGGTCTTCGCCGGCCTCCTGCTGACCTCCGGCAGCCTCGGCGACCGCTTCGGACGCCGGAAGGTGATGCTGATCGGCCTGCTGCTCTTCGGGGCTGCCTCACTGGCCGCGACGATCTGCACCACCCCCGGCGAGGTGATCGCCGTACGCACCGCGATGGGCGTCGGCGGGGCGCTGATCATGCCCTCCACCCTCTCGATCCTCATCACCGTCTTCGACGACGAGGAGCGCGGCAGGGCGATGGCCGCCTGGGGTTCGGTGTCGATGCTGGGACTGGTCGGCAGCCCGGTCCTCGGCGGCGTCCTGATCGACCACTTCTCCTGGCACTCGATCTTCCTCGTCAACGTCCCGGTCGTCGGGCTCGCCGTCGTCGCCGCGGTGGTCCTGATGCCGGAGTCCCGGGCTCCCTGGCAGAAGCCCGACCCGCTGGGCGCCGTGCTCTCCGCGGTCGGTATGACCGCACTGGTCTGGTGGATCATCGAGCTTCCGCAGCACGGCGCGTTCGGGGGCCGCTCCACGCTCTCGCTGGCGGTCGCCGCGGTCGGTCTGGCGGGCTTCGTGATCTGGGAGAACGCCACCTCCGCCCCGATGGTCCCCCTGGCCCTCTTCAAGCACCGCAACTTCAGCGGTGGTTCGCTCTCGCTGGCCCTGGTCCAGATCGGCAACGGCGGTCTCCTGCTGGTCCTCACCCAGTACCTCCAGTTCGTCCTCGGCTACTCGCCCGTCAAGGCGGGCCTCGCCTTCCTGCCCCTCGCCGTCGCCGCGCTGCTCGGCAACGGCGTGGGCGTGAAGCTGGCGGAGAAGATCGGCAACCGTTTCGTGATCCTGTCCGGGATGCTCGTGATGACCGCCTGCTTCGCCCTGCTGACGACGGTCGACGCCGACTCGGGCTTCACCGTCCCGGCGATCGCCCTCGGGCTGCTCGGCCTCGGCGCGGGCCTGGCGATGCCGGCCGCCGTCGGCGCGCTCATGAGCACCATCCCCGAGGAGAAGGCGGGCGTCGGCTCGGCCCTCAACGACACCATCCAGCAGGCCGGCACCGCCCTCGGTATCGCGATTCTCGGCTCCCTGCTGACCAGCGGTTTCGCCGCCGAGATGCCGTCCGACGCCCCCGAGGCGGCCCGGCAGTCGATCGGCGGGGCGCTGGCGGTGGCCGGACAGGACACGGGCCTGGTCCGGTCGGCCCGGGAGGCCTTCACCGCCTCGATGACGACGACCTTCACGGTCAGCGCGATCGGCGTCCTGGCGGCGGCGGTCCTGGCGGCCCTGGTCATGCGGGACCGCAAGCCGGAGCGGCCCGCGACCGGGATCCGGGCGCAGGAACCGGAACCGGTCGCCTGAAACGCCACACGGCCGGTTCACCCGGTCGTCCCGGTGGGGCGGCTCACGCGGCGACGAGGCCGGCACCCTGCGGGGTGCCGGCCCTCTGCCGTGTCCGGCGCGTGCGAAGCCGTCCGGCACGGCCGGCCGGGCGTCAGCCGGCGGTCGTCCAGCCCGGGATCAGGGGCAGGACCTCCTGCGCGACGCGCAGCAGTGCCGTGTCGTCCGGTCGCACGTCGTCCTGGCGCCAGATGGCGAGTTCGTACGAGCCGCCGCCGTCCTTGGTGTCCGGGGCGACGACCAGGGCACGGGCGATGCCGCCGGGGCCGGTGTCCGACTTGCCGCTGCCGCTGAGATCGAAGCTGATGGCGAACGTCCGGCTCGAGTAGAGCACCGCGGGGTGCCCCAGCACCGTCTTGGACTCCGCCTCGTTCAGCAGGTCCTCCATCCCCGCGATGGGGAGCTCGTCGTAGGACCGCGAGAGCTTCACCGTGTACGTGTCCAGTTGGACGGTGCCCTCCGGGGAAGGGATCTCGGCGGCGCCCGCCGTCCTGACCGAACCGTCACTGCCGTACGCCGTCAGCGCGTGCTCCTGCGGGGTGCCGAGAAGCGTCGGCAGGTCCGCGCGGTTCAGCGCCGTGCACAGCTGCGTCCCCGAAACGCGGTGCGCCGCCTTCGCCTTCTCGGCGGCCTTCTTGTCCTCGTCGTCGAGCCGGCAGCTCGCCGGCTTGTCGGCCGCCTTGGCGTCGTTCTGCTGGATCACGTACAGCCCGCCCCCGAGCGCCCCGACCACCACCAGCGCCGCGATGGCCTGAACCCATGCGTTCGGGCCCTTCTCGGGCGCGGCAACTTCCTCGGTCATGTCCCCCATTACCCCCGGTACCCCCTGCTCGCGCCGTGTGCGCGCTGGGGGAGCGTAACGGGTGATCCAGCCACGGGGAAGCACGATTCCTTCACACGGCGATCCGGGAAGCCGCCGCGCCGAGCACGAAGAGCACGAAGAGCACGAAGAGCACGAAGGAGTCTCCGAGCCCGGGTCCCCCGGCAGTGGACGCGGGACCCGGGCCCGGCCGCCGGTCGATCGACCGGCGGCCGGCCGGACGGACGGGCATTCGGCAGACAGGCTTCGGTCGACCGGTCCCCAGCCAGCCGGTCAGCCGGTCCACGGTCAGCCGGTCAACCGGTCAGCCGATTCACGCTCACCCGGTCAACAGGTCAGTCGATCCGCGGTGAGCCGGTCAGGTTCCAGGTGGAGGCGCCCTCGCCGTCGCGGTCGATGTCGTAGACGACCTTTCCGTCGGCGCTCCACGTGGCGGTCCGGTTGTGGGTGACGAACTTGGAGCAGAGCTGGCTGGACCGCGGGAAGCTGTTGACGTTGTACTGGATGTCGCAGGTGCGGCTTCCCTTGACGTCGTCCGAGCCCGAGACGTACTGCTCGACGCGCACCTGAACGTCGAACCGGTCGAACTTCCGATTGCCGTCGACGCTGCTGGTGCCCCCGTTGAACCAGCTGACGTCGGCGGTGGCCTCGTAGCCGTCGGCGACCCGCCGGATGCACAACTCGATCTCGACGTACGTGTTGTCCCCGGGCGTGGAAAACGTCTTGTCCTGGTAGCTGCACGCGAAATCGTCGGCCTGAGCAGGCGTGACCGTCAGGGCGGTCAGCCCTCCGAAAGCGAGCAGGAACGCGGCCGTGGTCGCGGCCGAACGCCGGATGGCGGTTTTCATCCGAACACCTTTCCGTGGTACCCCCGTGCGAACCACTGGGGCTCACCTGCATGATCCGCAGGAGGAAATCCCCGGGGGCGGCCGGAACGGCAAAGCGTGATCGAGGCGTTACGCGGTGAAGGGGAAGCTCCGCTTCACCTTCACGCGCGCGGACCAGGGGCCGGGCGCGCGCGGCGCGTGTGTGCCCACGCGACGCGGCACGGCCGCACCGGTCCTCGGGACAGGGCGGCCGCGCCGGGCGTCAAAGGGCGGGCGGGATGGGTCAGTTGACGTTGACCGCGGACCAGGCCGCGGCCACCGCGTTGTACTCCGTGGTGCCCGCGCCGTAGAGGTCGCGGGCCGCGTTCAGGGTGGCCGTCCTCGCCGCCGCGTAGTTCGTCGAGGACGTCATGTAGACGGTCAGGGCGCGGTACCAGATCGCGCCGAGCTTGTCGCGGCCGATGCCCGTGAGTGTCGAGCCGTTGGACGTCGGGGAGTTGTAGGTGACGCCGTTGACGGTCTTCGTGCCGCTGCCCTCCGCGAGCAGGTAGGCGAAGTGGTTGGCGACCCCGGACGAGTAGTGGACGTCGAGGTTGCCGACCGAACTGCTCCAGTAGTCGGCGGAGTTGCCGTCCTTGCTCGGTTTGTCCATGTAGCGCAGGGCGTCGCGGCCGAAGCCGGAGCGGACGATCTTCTCGCCGATGAGGTAGTCGCCGGTGTCGGAGGCGTTCCCCGCGTGGAACTCGACCAGGCTGCCGAAGATGTCGGACGTCGCCTCGTTCAGACCGCCCGACTCGCCCGAGTAGGCGAGCGCGGCCGTCTTCGAGGTCACGCCGTGGGACATCTCGTGCCCTGCCACGTCCAGGGCGACCAGCGGGCCGAGCTGGGTGCCGTCACCGTCGCCGTAGGTCATGCAGAAGCAACTGTCGTCCCAGAAAGCGTTGTTGTAGCTGTTGCCGTAGTGGACGCGGTTGTAGGAGCCCTTGCCGTCGTTGCCGATGCCGTTGCGGCCGTGCACGTTCTTGTAGTAGTCCCAGGTCGCGTTGGTGCCGTACTGGGCGTCGACGGCGGCCGTCGAGCGGTCCGTCGTGGCGCCGGTGCCCCAGTGGTTGTCGGCGTCCGTGAACAGGGTCGCCGGGGCGCGGCTGATGCAGATGCCGAAGATGCACAGGTCGGTCTTGTTGGCCGCGTCGCCGGTGTACGTGTTCCCGCGCGTCGGGTCCTTGAGCTGGTACGTCGATCCCGACAGGATCGTCTCCAGCGGAACCGTGCCGCCGTACAGGGACTTGCCGTCGCCCGTGGCGGTCTCGATGGTGTCCCAGGCGTCGATCCGGGCGCCGGTGCGGGCGTCGGTCAGCACCGCGCGGGCGACCGGGTTGCCGAGCGGGTCCAGGGCGACGACATTGGTCCGCCAGGCCAGCTTCGGGACGCCGTGCAGGGCGTCGACGACCAGCTGCGGCTTGGCCTTCACCTGCTTCAGCGTCTTGCCGAGGTGGGCCGCGCGCAGGGCGTTCACGGCGATGTCGGCGGCCTCGGGGGCCGGCACCTTCGGGGTGATGCTCGCGAGTGAGATCGCCGCCCGGGTCGCCCGGTCCGCGCTGCGGTACGCGCCGTCGGGAGCGAGATGCACCACGAAGTCGCCGCCGAGCACGGGGAGTTGACGGTAGGTACGGTCGTAGCGGACGTGCTGGGTGCCGTCCTTGTCGACGACCACGTCACGGACGGATGTGCTCTGTCCGGAGGTGAGGCCCAGAGTCGTCGCGCGGTCGGCGAGGGCCGCCGCCGCGTTGTCGAGCGCGGTCTCCCGGGTCGGTCTGTCGGCCGCGTCGGCGACCGGGGAGAGTACGGCGGCCAGGAGCGTGGCCGTGGTGGCGGCGATGCCGGCGGTGGCGAGACGGGAACCTCGGACGTGCTGCCGTATCCGACTCATCAGTGTCTCGGTCTCCTCGAGAAGGCGCCGTGGGGGCGCGTGTGGGGGTGGCCTGTGGGTGGCCTGTGGAGGTGGCGCTGACGTCGTCCTGGCATTTAAGTGGGCATGACATGTCATGTCCATAGCCCTACGCGAGGGACCGGTGAGAGGGCGGTGAAGGGGAGAGAATCGTTTCCGTGAGCGCTGCGGGACTCCCCTTCTTCGTCTACGGCACCCTTCGGCCGGGCGAGGTCAACCACGACCTCCTCCTGCGCGGCCGCACCCTCCGCGAGGAGCCGGCGCGGCTGGCGGGGGCGGTGCTGTACCGAGGCCCCGGCTATCCCTACGCGGTGGAGGCACCGGGCGGATCGGTGGCCGGCGCCCTCGTCACGCCCCATCCCCGGGCGTACGGGCGACTGCTGGCCGAACTCGACCGGCTGGAGGAGTACGCGCCGGGCGACCCGAGCAACCTGTACGAGCGGGTCGCTCGCGAGGTGGAGGTAGGGGTGGCGACGGAGGCAGGGGTGGCGACGGAGGCAGGGGTGGCGACGGAGGCAGGGGCGCAGGTGACGGCCCGCGGGGACGGCTCCGCTCCGCTGTCCGTCCGCGCCTGGGTCTACGTCGCCGCACCGGCCGTCGCGGCCCGTCTCCGGGCCCGGGGGGCGCTGATCGAGGGCGGGGACTGGCTCGCCCGACGGTGACACCGCCCCCGCGGCGAGTCGTCCCCGCATCGCCCCCGCCGCCAGCGGCCGCTCCCCCGTCCCACGGCAGCCGTCCCCGTCAGGGCGGTTCGCGCGGGCCCCGCGTCGGCGCCCGCCGGCGGACGGCCGCAGGCCGGGCCGTCCGCAACCGTCCGCCGGTTTCGGAAGGGGCGGTCACCCGTTCACCCCTCCTGGGGGCGCTTTTCCGTGCGGCGCCGGCCCCACTGCGGTGACCTGCTGAAACGGGCGCGCAGTTGCGTGTTCCGTCCGCACATCTGACACCCGTTCATCCCATTCCTGACACACCCTCAGGAAGCGCGCTCGCGTCCCTGCGACTTACCTCGGAAGGGCAGGGAGACTCGAAGAGCTCGAAGGAGCACCGATGCGACGCATCGCCCGTCGTACCGCACGCCGCACCGCGTGCCGTACCGCACGTCTGCTGAGCGGTACCGCGCTCGCCGTCGTCGCCGCGGCCGCCTTCGCCGGGCCCGCGCACGGCGTCGAGGCCGGTACCCGTGCCGGAAGCCTGGAGGTGTACCCCTCCACCGCGGTGCCGGGCGGGCAGGTCTCGGTCGGCACGGCGGCGTGCGGGGCCGGCGGAGCGGCCGTGGGCGACGCCGGGGCGGTGGGCGCCGGTCGCTTCCCGCTCGCGCCCGGCGCGCACGAGGGCGAGGCGGTCGGACGGTTCCGGGTGCCGCCGAGCGCGCAGCCGGGGACGTACGAGATCGTCGCGGAGTGCGCCGCGGGCGGGCGGCGCGTCAGCGGTGACCTGGTGGTCGTGCTGACCTCGGACCGGCAGCCGGTGCCTCCACGGGGAAGTGTGAAGACGGGGGTCGGCGGCGCACTGGGCCCCGACCCCGTACAGACCGCGGCCGGTGTGGCGGCTCTCGCCGTCGCCGCCGCGGGCGGTACCTGGCTCCTGCATCGCCGGGCGAGAGGCGACGGGATCTGACGGACACCCTCCGCTGTCCGTCCGCCGGTACCGCACGCCCCTCCCCCTCCGGGTCCGACGCCCCTCGCGGCCCGGAGGGGGCACGGGGTCCCCCGTGACCAGGGGCGTCCGACGAGGGGGCGCCACGAAGGCTTTCATGAAGAACCCGGAGGCCCCGGAGAACCCGGAGAACCCGGGAGCACGAAGCGCCCGGAGAGCACGGAGAACCTGGAGAGCACGGAGAAGGGGCCTGGGATGCGCAGGGTCGGGAACACCGCCATAGCGGCCGTCACCGTGGTCGCTCTCGGCTGCGGCGCATGGCTGCTGCACAGCGGCGCCGAGACGCACGCCCCTCCGCAGCCGTCCGCGGCCGAGGCCCACTCGGGCGGCCCGGACGTACGGACCCCGTCCGCGCCGGCGCTGCCGCCCTCGCCGCCCAACCGCGTCCGGATCCCCGCGATCCACGTGGACGCCCCCCTCACGGGACTCGGTCTCACCCCGACCGGCAACCTCGACGTCCCCCCGGCCGAGAAGGAGAACCTGGCCGGCTGGTACGAGGCCGGTACGACTCCCGGCGACACCGGCACCGCGATCGTCGCCGGTCACGTCGACAACGCCGACGGTCCCGCCGTCTTCTACGACCTGGGCGCGCTGCGCAAGGGCAGTGCCGTCGAGGTGGACCGGCGCGACGGCAGCGTGGCCGTCTTCACCGTGGACGCCGTGGAGGTGTACCGGGCCCGCGACTTCCCCGACAAGAAGGTGTACGGGGCGGCGGGCAGGCCGGAGCTGCGGGTGATCACCTGCGGTGGGGGCTACACGAAGTCGACCGGCTATCAGGGGAACGTCGTCGTGTTCGCCCACCTCACGTCGTCCCGCGCCTGACCGCCGGACAGCGGCGGCAGGTCCACCGGCCCCGCCCCGCTCCCCCGGCCGACTCCTGCACCGGCCGCCTGCGACCGGCGACCGTACGAGCACGTCCACCGTCCTCGACGACGACCACCACGCGCACACTCGCCGTCCGCGGCGACGAGCGTACGAGCACGTCGCCAGCCCCCGATGACCCGTACGTGCGGCTCGGCGCGCCGGGGGTGGGAGGGTACGGCGGGGGCGCGGGCCGAACCCTCACACCTGCGCCACGGCCCCGCTGAGGGCAGCGTTCCTCGCGGGAAACAACGGTGATGCTGCCGGGTAACGTCGGCAACGCACGCTCCTGGACATGACCTCGAATTCGCGTGTGGTGGTGATCGGCGCCGGCCTCGCGGGCGTACGACTCGCCCGCCGGCTCGGCGAGCTGGGCACGCCCGCGCTGCTGATCGGCGAGGAGGAGCACCGGCCCTACAACCGGGTCCTGCTCGCCGAGGTGCTGGCCGGACGGTACGCCCCCGAGGTGATCGCGCTGCCCGCGCCCGCTGGACTGGTCCGGGCCCGGGTGACCGGCATCGACCGCGACGGGCGGACCGTGGCCTGCGCGGACGGCTCGGAGATCGCATACGACACCCTCGTGCTGGCCACCGGCTCCAACCCGGTGCTGCCTCCCCTGCGCGGTCTGTTCACACCGGACCACGTCCTGCCGGAGGGCGTCCACGCCTTCCGCACCATGGACGACTGCCTCGGCCTGTCCAAGGCGGTACGGCCGGGCGTACGGGCGGTGGTCATCGGCGGCGGGCTCCTCGGGGTCTCCGCGGCCCGCGCGCTCGCCGTGCGCGGCGCCCAGGTCGTCCTGGCACAGCAGGCCGAGCGCCTCATGGAGCGCCAGCTCGACCCGAACGCGTCCAGGCTGGTGCTCCGCCACCTGAAGGACCTCGGCGTCGAGGTGCACACCGAATGCCGGGTCCGCGACGTGCGCTGCGTGGGCGGCGCCGTCCGCTCGGTCGAGATGGCCGACGGCTACACGCTCGGCGCCGACCTGGTGGTGCTGGCCTGCGGGGTCAGCCCGCGCGCCGGTCTCGCCAAGAACGCGGGCCTCGCCGTGCACAAGGGAATCCTGGTGGACGACGAACTCCGCACGTCCGACCCGCACATCCGGGCGATCGGCGACTGCGCCCAGCACGACGGGAACGTGTACGGGCTGGCCGCACCGGCGCTGGAACAGGCGGACGTCCTCGCCGCGTCGCTCGCCGGTGACGAGAACGCCCGTTACAGCGGCACCCGTGCCCTCACCCGGCTCACCCTCGCCGGGAACAGCGCCTTCGACCTCGCCGCGTTCGGCGAGACGGAGCCGCTCCCCGGCGACGACGTCGTGCAGCTCGCCGACGCCACCCGGGGCACCTATCGCAAGGTCGTCGTCCGCGACGACCGCCTGGTCGGCGGGGTCCTCGTCGGCGAACTCGGCACCGTGGGCGCGCTGGCACGCGCCTGGGAGGGAGCAGAGCCGCTCCCCTCCGACGGCGGCCCCCTGCTCCACCTGCTCACCAACGACGGAGGCTCCTGATGACCACGACCGCAATTGTCGGGGACCGGACCGGCCCCACGATCGTGCTCGTCGGCCACGGCATGGTCGGCCAGCGCTTCCTCGAGGCGCTCGCCGAGCGCGGCCTCACCGCCACGCACCGCGTGGTCGTGCTGTGCGAGGAGCCGCGTCCCGCGTACGACCGCGTGCAGCTCACCTCCTACTTCTCGGGGAAGACGCCCGAGGACCTGTCCATGACGGACATGGCGTTCATCGCCGACCACGGCATAGAGCTGTACGTCGGCGACCCTGCGGAGACGATCGACCGCGAGGCCCGCCGGGTCACTGCCCGCTCGGGACTGGCGGTCGACTACGACATCCTCGTCCTGGCCACCGGCTCCTACCCCTTCGTGCCGCCCGTCCCCAACAAGGACGCCGAGGGCTGCTTCGTCTACCGCACGATCGACGACCTCCTCGCGATCGAGGAGTACGCGAAGACGAGGACGACGGGCGCCGTGGTCGGCGGCGGCCTGCTCGGCCTCGAAGCGGCCGGCGCGCTGAAGGGTCTCGGACTCACCTCGCACATCGTGGAGTTCGCGCCCCGTCTGATGCCGGTCCAGGTCGACGAGGGCGGTGGCGCCGCGCTGCTGCGCACCATCGAGGACATGGGCCTGTCCGTCCACACGGGTGTGGGCACGCAGGAGATCGTGGTCGACGAGTCCGGCGCGGTCACCGGCATGAAGCTGTCCGACGGCTCCGAACTCGCCACCGAGCTGGTGGTGTTCAGCGCCGGTGTCCGCCCCCGCGACCAGCTGGCCCGCGAGTGCGGCCTGACGGTGGGCGAGCGCGGCGGCATCGCCGTCGACGAGCAGTGCCGCACCGTGAACGACCCGCGCGTCTTCGCGATCGGCGAGTGCGCGCTGGCCGCCGACGGCCGGGTGTACGGCCTGGTGGCCCCCGGCTACGAGCAGGCCATCACCGTCGCCGCGACCATCGCCGACGACGAGTCCGAGCAGCTGTCCTTCACCGGCGCCGACCTCTCCACCAAGCTGAAGCTGCTCGGGGTGGACGTGGCGTCCTTCGGCGACGCGCACGGCACCGCCGAGGACTGCCTCGACGTCGTCTACTCCGACTCCCGCTCGGGCCTGTACAAGAAGCTGGTCATCGGCCGGGACGGCACGCTGCTCGGCGGCATCCTGGTCGGCGACGCCGAGGCCTACGGCACCCTGCGCGCGTTCACGGGGTCCGTGCCGCCCGTCGCCCCCGAGTCGCTGGTCCTGCCGGCCGGAGCCGGGGAGTCCGTGCAGCTCGGGCCGTCCGCGCTGCCGGACGAGGCGATCGTCTGCTCCTGCCACAACGTGTCCAAGGGCACGATCCGCGGCGCGGTGACCGAGCACTCCTGCACGACCGTGCCCGAGGTGAAGAAGTGCACCAAGGCCGGTACGGGCTGCGGCAGTTGTGCCAAGGTGCTCGGCCAGCTGGTCACCGCGGAGCTGGAGGCGAGCGGCGTCGAGGTCGACAAGGGCCTGTGCGGCTGCTTCTCGCAGACCCGCGAGGAGCTCTACGAGATCGTCCTCGCCCTGCGCATCAACACCTACCAGGACCTCCTGGACCGCTACGGCCGGGACGGCGCCCGGGGCGGTGACGGCTGCGAGGTCTGCAAGCCGGCCGTCGCCTCGATCATCGCCTCCCTGGCCCCGACGATCGGCGCGAGCGGCTATGTCCTGGACGGCGAGCAGGCGGCTCTCCAGGACAGCAACGACCACTTCCTCGCCAACCTCCAGAAGAACGGCTCCTACTCGGTCGTCCCGCGCATCCCCGGCGGTGAGATCACCCCCGAGGGGCTGATCGTGATCGGTGAGATCGCCCGCGACTTCGGCCTCTACACGAAGATCACCGGCGGTCAGCGGATCGACATGTTCGGCGCGCGGGTCGAGCAACTCCCGCTGATCTGGACCCGCCTGGTGGACGCCGGCTTCGAGTCGGGCCACGCCTACGGCAAGTCGCTGCGCACGGTGAAGTCCTGCGTCGGGCAGACCTGGTGCCGCTACGGCGTCCAGGACAGCGTCCGGATGGCGATCGACCTGGAGCTGCGCTACCGGGGGCTGCGCTCGCCGCACAAGCTCAAGTCGGCGGTGTCCGGCTGCGCCCGCGAATGCGCCGAGGCCCAGTCGAAGGACTTCGGCATCATCGCCACCTCCAACGGCTGGAACCTCTACGTCGGCGGCAACGGCGGCGCCACCCCGCGCCACGCCGACCTGCTCGCCCAGGACCTCACCGACACCGAACTGGTGCGCCTCATCGACCGGTTCCTGATGTTCTACATCCGCACCGCCGACCGTCTGGAGCGCACCTCGACCTGGCTGGACCGGATCCCCGGCGGCCTGGACCACGTACGGGACGTGGTGGTGGAGGACTCCCTCGGTATCTGCGAGGAGCTGGAGTCCCTGATGGCCGACCACGTGGCGCACTACGCCGACGAGTGGGCGACCACCATCAACGACCCGGAGAAGCTCGCCCGGTTCGTGTCCTTCGTCAACGCCCCCGACACCCCCGACCCGGTCGTCGGCTTCGTGCCCGAGCGTGACCAGATCAAGCCCGACCTGCCGTTGCTGTCCATCGGCCACCGTCCCCTGGAAGGGAGCGCCCAGCGATGACCCTGGCACCCGAGACGACCGACCTCAAGGTTCAACTCCGCTTGCAGGAACAGTGGTTCACGGTCTGCGACCTCAGCCGGCTGATCCCCGGCCGGGGCGTCGCCGCCCTGCTGCCCGACGGCCGTCAGGTCGCCCTGTTCCGGGACCGGGCGGGCGAGCTGTACGCCGTCGACAACCGCGACCCGTTCGGCGGCGCGGCCGTCCTCTCACGCGGCCTGACCGGTACCCACCAGGGCCGCACGTTCGTCGCCTCCCCCCTGCTCAAGCAGCGCTTCGACCTGCTGAACGGGAAGTGCCTGGACGACGAGACGGTACGCATCACCACGTACGAGGTGCGGACGGCCTGACGGCCGGGCACCACGTCCACCCGGCCGACCGGGCCTCGCGGCTTCACGCCTCGCGGCCGCACGGCCGGATGCCCGACGCCCACGCCGTCCGGAGTCCGGCGGCCAGCGGGCAGCGGGCAGCGGGCAGCGGGCAAGCGGGCGTCCCACCTCGGGCGTCCGCATCGCTACCGTCGGCCCGGTGTCGTGGTCTGGAGGCGTCTCGCCGGGTGCTGGGCGGGGACGGCCGGTCCTGCCGAGCCGGCGGGCCGGGCAGCCGGTACGGCCGGGAGCCGGACCACCGCGTCGAGGCCGCCGCGCGGCGCGGACCGCAGGACCACCTCGCCCCCGCCGGCGTGGGCGAGACGCTGCACCAGAGCGAGGCCCAGGCCGGTTCCGCCCTTGGGGGCGTCCGGGGCGCGCCAGAAGCGGTCGAAGGCCCGTCGGCGCTGGTCCTCCGTCATACCGGGGCCCTCGTCCATGACGTGCAGTTCGACCCATGCCGGACCGGCCGGCCGGTGCGCGGTGCGATGCGGATGGCGGTGCGGGAACCGCCTCTCGTGAGGCGCGTGGTGACGCGGGTCGACGGAGACCGTGGAGCCCGGGGGCGCCACCCGCAGGGCGTTGGACAGCAGGTTGTCGAGGATCTGCTCGACCGCGCCGGGCAGTGCCAGCACCTCGCCCGCATAGTCACCGGCCAGCGCCAACCGGACGCCGTGCCGCTCGAACAGCGGCGTCCAGGCACGATGGCGCTCCCCGCACACCCGGCCCAGGTCGACCGTCTCCCGTTCGGCGGCGCTCTCGTCGAGCCGGGCCATCGCGAGCAGCCCCTCCACCATCCGCGCCAGCCGGTCCGTCTCGGTCAGTGCGGCGGTGAGCGAGCCCCGCGCGTTCAGGGCGATGTCGTTCTCCAGGTTCTCCAGCCGCAGCCGCAGCGCCGCGAGGGGCGTCTTCAGCTGGTGCGAGGCCTCACCCGCGAAGGCCCGCTGCGAGGCCAGCAGGTGTTCCAGCCGGGCGGCGGTCCGGTTGAAGGTCGCGGCGAGGCTGCGGACCTCCGGCGGCCCCTCGGTGACCGTCACCGGGGTGGCGGCGCCGCCCACCGCCAACTCGTGGGTAGCGCGCTCCAGTTCACGGATGGGCCGACCGGTCCAGCGGGCGATGACGAACCCTAGCGCGGCCACCGCGGTGAGCGCCGCGAGACCGCCCAGGGCCAGCAGCAACCAGGCGTGGTGGACCCGTTCGGACACCGTCCGGGTCGGCACCGTGATCCTGACGGCGCCCTGTTCCTCGACCCCGTGACGCACCGGGGTCGCCACCGCGAGGTACTGCACACCGCCGATGGTGGAAGTGCGCACATCGGCCGTCGCGGTGCCGCGCAGCGCGGCGGCGATACCCGGCCAGGCGGCGAGGCCACCCTCCTCCCGCCCGGTGAGCGGATGCGAGGAGGCCAGCAGTGCGCCGTTCCCGTCGACGATCAGCACCTTGCCGCCGATGCGTTCGGCACAGTGCGCGGCCCGCTCGGGCAGGTCCTGCGCCGCCCGGCCCGCCGAGATGGACAGCGAGGCGAACGCGGAGACCGACTCCGCCTCGTCCTTCGCCGCGTTGATCACCCGCTCCCGCTCGCCCCGCGAGTACACGAAGCCCAGCGGGACCTCCAGGCAGAGCAGGAGCAGGGCGGCGAGCGTGAGGTAGCTGAGCAGCAGCCGACGCGTCATCGGTAGGCCGCCGGGTGCCGCTGGGCGCGGTCCCGCCCGGACGTGGGCGCGGGCCCCGGTGGCGACGAGGGCGGGTATGACGGGTACGACGGGTTCGGGCGGGCGGCCGGAGGCTGGTGGCCGTACGACTCGTAGGCTGCGAAGTCATGGGCCGAGGGGTCGTGGACCGAAGGGTGGTGGGCCGACCGGTCATGGGCCGCCTGGGCGTGTGTGGTCGGGGCGTGGTCGACCGGCCCGGTGGGGGGCGGCGGGAGGGGGGTCGGCGGTTCGTATGGCCGGCGCGCGCTCGGGGCGGCCGTGTGCACCGCCAGCCGGAAGCCCACTCCGCGCAGCGTCTGGATCCAGGCGGAGTTGCCCAACTTCCGTCGCAGGGTGGCGACATGGACGTCCAGTGTCTTCGTCGGCCCCTGGTAGTGCGGGTCCCACACCCGGTCCAGGATCTGCTGCCGCGAATACACCGCCCCCGGATCCTCGGTGAGCAGCGCGAGCAACTCGAACTCCTTCGGCGTCAGCGTCACCGCCTCCTCCCCGACCCACACCTGCCGGGTCCGCCGGTCGACGACCAGCGGACCGGCCGCGGCGGTCACCGGGGCTGCGGCGGTGGCGGCGACCGGGGAGGGGGTGGCCGTGGTCGCCGCCGCGGGCGGAGCGACCGGCCCGGCCGGGGTGGCCGTTGCGGTGCCCTCGAAGACCTCGAACGCATCGAACGCCTCCATGGCCGGAGGGGCGAAGGAAGCGGCGGCCGGCGCGAAGGGCTCTCCGCCGACCGGCTCCCGACCGGCGAAGCCCACCGGCTCCCGTCCCGCGAACTCGCCCTCGACCAGGCCACGGTGGGTCCGCCGGGTGACCGCGCGCACCCGCGCCACCAGCTCACGCATGCTGAACGGCTTCGCCAGGTAGTCGTCGGCGCCCAGCTCCAGACCCAGCACCCGGTCGGCCTCCTCCCCCCGGGCGCTGAGGATGATGATGGGAACGTCGGAGACCTGCCGGATGCCCCGGCAGACGTCGATACCGTCGATGTCGGGCAACCCCAGGTCGAGCAGGACGACATCGCCGTACGGGCCCGTCAAACCCTCGTTCCCGGTGCCTACATGACGCACCGCCAGCCCGAAGTTCCCGAGGCCCTCGACGAGCGGTTCGGCGATCGTCCGGTCGTCCTCGATGAGCAGGACTCGTACACCCATGCGTTCCCGTCTCTCCTGTGCGCCGAATTCGCGTGTTCCGTGATTCCGTGGATCCGTCACGCTACAAGAACGGTCAGGAAACCGCCTTACACCTCTCGGACAATGTGATCAGCGGCTCAACTCCGGACCAAAACTGTCCCATTCTTGTCGGCGGTTTAGTGTTCCTCTAACCTTCGCCTGGCAAACGCCTCTCTACGGTGATGAGGAACTGGTCGGCCCCCATACCGACCAGCTCTGAACTGGCCTCAACTGGTCTGAACCGGGAGGATGTCGATGAAGGCATTGCTGGACCGTGCCCGCTCGTTCAAACGGCGGGTCGACCTGGAAAGCAGCGAATACCGGCGACTGGCCGAGGGGCAATATCCCGAGGCATTGTTCATCACCTGCTCGGACTCACGGGTGGTGCCCGCATTGATCACGGGCGCACGACCCGGCGAGATATTCGAGCTGCGAAACGCGGGCAATATCGTTCCGCCGCACGGCCGACCGGCCGCTTCCGGTGAGGCCGCCACCATCGAGTACGCGCTGGAGGTGCTCGGCGTTCAGGACATCGTGGTGTGCGGCCACTCCCACTGCGGCGCGATGGGCGCCATCAAGTCCGGCGACGACCTGTCCGCCCTGCCCGGTGTGGACGCCTGGCTGCAACTGGCCCGCCCGAGGCTGGCCCCCGTCCTGGACGGCGCCGTCGAGGACCCGTCGATGCCGGACGTCGCCCAGCTCAACGTCGTCAACCAGCTCTCGATGCTGCGCGGTTACCCGGCCGCGCGACGACGTCTCGACGAGGGACGGCTGCGACTGCACGGCTGGTACTACGAGGTACACACCGGCCAGGTGCACGAACTCGACGACGAGGACGGCCTGTTCCGGGTGCACGCGGCATGAGCGGCACACACGCCCGGCACGCCCGGAGCCGAGGCACGGGAGCCGGGGCGGGCGCGGGCGCCGGTACGAGCACGGGTACGGGCTGGGACATTGGTACGGACTGGGACACGGGTACCGGCTGGGACACGGGTACCGGCTGGGACACGGGCGGGGACTGGGACACGGGCGGGGACTGGGACACGGGCACGGATGCCGTTGCGGCCACGGGTACAGACCGGGGCACAGGTTCCGACCGGGGCACCGCAGACAGTGACGGGAAGGGCGACACGGGCTGGGGCACGGGCACGGGCACCGACTGGAGCTCCGCGGACAGCGACGGAAGGGGCCGCACGTTCGGGGAGGCGGCCGGGCTGACCGGTCCCCGGCATCGGCCGCCCGCGCCACCGCCCCGGCCCATGGCCCCGCCGACACCCACGCCCGCCCCTGCCCCCGCCTCGGCGACTGCACCGACTCCCACGCCGGAGCGGGGCGCCCCCGCGAAGGCCGCCCTGAGGGCCGCCCTGCCGAAGGGAGACCTGGCCAACGAGATCACCGCGTCTCTCGTCGTCTTCCTGGTGGCGCTCCCCCTCTGCATCGGTGTCGCCGTCGCCTCGGGCGTCTCCGCCGAACTGGGCATCATCTCGGGCGTCATCGGCGGTCTCGTGGTGGGCGCGGCGCGCGGCAGCACGCTCCAGGTGAGCGGCCCGGCCGCCGGTCTCGCCGCACTGGTCGCGGAGACCGTCCTCGAGTACGGCGTGGCCATGCTCGGCGTGATCGTGCTCTTCTCCGGCCTCCTCCAGATCGTCCTCGGCCTGGTGAGACTGGGCCGGTTCTTCCAGGCGATCTCCCTGGCCGTCGTCCAGGGCATGCTCGCCGGTATCGGCCTGCCGCTGATGTTCGGCCAGGCCTACCCGGTGGCGGACGCGAAGGCCCCCGGCACCCCGCTGGAGAACATGGCGGGTGTCCCCGGCCTGCTCGCGGACACGGTGGCCGACCCGCAGGCGATGATCGCGGCCGCGCTCGGCATCGTCACCGTCGTCCTGAGCGTCCTGTGGAAGAAGGCGCCGGGACCGGTCAGGAAGGTTCCGGCGGCGCTGGTCGCAGTGGGCATCGGCATCGCGGTCGCCGCGCTCCCGGGCGTCGACGTCAAGACGCTCCAGGTGGGCAACCTGCTGGCCTCCGTAGACGTGCCGGGCCCGGAGCAGTTCGCCGGCCTGGCGGACGCGGGGATCATCACCGCGATCCTCACCTTCACGGTGATCGCCTCGGCCGAGTCCCTGTTCACGGCAGCAGCGGTGGACCGTATGCACGACGGTCCGCGCACCCGCTACAACCCCGAGCTGATCGCCCAGGGCGCCGGCAACACCGTCGCGGGCCTGCTCGGCGCCCTTCCCATCACGGCCGTGGTGGCCCGCAGTTCGGCGAACGTCCAGGCAGGCGCGAAGACCCGTCTCTCGCGCACCCTGCACGGCCTGTGGCTGCTGGCGTTCGCGCTGCTGCTGCCCCAGGTGCTGGCCCTGATCCCGATCTCGGTCCTGGCGGGCGTCCTCGTCCACGCCGGCTGGAAACTCTTCGCCCCCCACGAGTTCCCGAAGATGTGGCGGCAGGACCGGGGCGAGTTCGCGGTCATGACGCTGACCACGCTGGTCATCGTGGCCACCGCGCTCCTGGAGGGCGTCCTGATCGGCCTCGCGGCAGGCATCGTGCTGGCCGCCGTGCGCATGTCGCAGACGGTCATCCGGCAGCACACGGAGGACGACACGGCGAAGGTCGTCATGGCCGGCAACGCGACCTTCCTGCGGCTGCCCCAGGTCATCGAGGCGCTCGAGTCCGCCGCAGAGGCGGGCAGGCCCCGCATCCGGCTCGACCTCACCGGCGTGACCCACCTCGACCACGCCTGCCGCAGCCAGGTGGAGGAGTTCACCGCCCAGCAGCGCGGCAAGGGCCTGCGCGTGGAACTGCTGATGCCGGGCCCGGCGAAACCCGCGCCCACCGGGACGGACACGGCACCGGCCGCCGACGACCCCGCACGCTCCGACCCGCTCCCCCGCCGCCGGACGGCCCCGGCCACCGCCACGGCCTCCGTGTCCGCCCCTGTCCCCACCCCCGGCCCCACGGCCGAGTGGTTCTACCTGGACACCACACCGATGCCGGAGGACTTCGCACAGAGATACGCGGAGGAGTACGCCCCGGGGCACACGCAGGGCCACCCGGGCGGCTACGGCGAGGGATACGACGCCGGGCATGCCCAGGGGTACACGGACGAGTACTCCCCCGGGTTCGCGCGAGGGCAGAGGTGACGGGGGATGTGTGGCCCGGGCCCGTGTGGCGAGGGGACGCGTGAGCCGTGCACATGGGACACCGAGCGTCCCGTGATCCTGCGGTACGAGCACGAGGAGCACCGGCCGACGGCACCGCTGGGACGCCGTGCAGGACGGCGTCCCACGAGTTGGTGAACCAGGCGCGGTCGCCGAGCAGGGCCACGTCGTTGATGAAGTAACCCTGGGGTGCGCTGACTTGATGGCTCGGGACCAGTCGGCCCGTGCGGGAGTCGATGACGCGTGCCACCCCGTACTGCCGGCTTCGTACAGCAACCCGCCCGTCCGACCTCGGCCCGAGCCCCTGCGCCGGGTGAGGGGTGCGTGCGGGGCGGGGCGGCCGGGAGCGCCGTAGGCTGCACGCACACTGCGGAGGGAGTACGGCCATGTCCGGCTGGAGCGCGCACGACATCCCCGATCAGAGCGGGCGCACCGCCGTCGTGACCGGGGCCAACAGTGGCCTCGGGTACATCACCGCACGTGAGCTGGCCCGCAAGGGGGCGCGGGTGGTGCTCGCCTGCCGGAGCGAGACACGGGGCCAGGAGGCCGTACGGCTACTGCGCGGTGAAGTGCCTTACGCAGAGGTCGAGTTGCGGCCGCTCGACCTCGGGGACCTCGCCTCGATGCGGGAGTTCGCGGAGGCGCTGCCGTACGAGCGGCTCGACCTGCTCGTCAACAACGCGGGCGTGATGGCGCTGCCGTACGGCACCACCGTCGACGGGTTCGAGACGCAGTTCGGGGTCAACCATCTCGGGCACTTCGCCCTCACCGGGCTGTTGCTGCCCACGCTGCTCGCCGCGCAGGACCGACCGGCTGGCGCTCGGGTCGTGACCGTCTCCAGCATGGCCCACCTGCTCGGCAACATCGACCCGGGCGATCTCAACTCCGAAAAACGGTAACGCCGTTGGGTTGCCTACGGCCGTTCCAAGACCGCCAACCTGCTCTTCACGCACGAGCTGGCGCGCAGACTCGGCGCGGCCGGGGCGGATGTCGTCGCGGCGGCCGCGCATCCGGGATACGCGGCGACCAACCTCCAGACGGCCGGGCCGCGCGCCGAGGGACGTCGGGGGGCCGAGCGGCTGATGGCGCTCGGCAACCGGGTCTTCGCCCAGCCCGCCGAGGCCGGTGCGCTGCCGGCCCTTCACGCGGCGACCGCACCCGGGGTCCGCCCGGACTCGTTCACCGGGCCGTCCCTCGCGATGTGGCGCGGGGCGCCCGGGTCGTCGAGGCGAGCGCCCTGGACCGTCGACGACCGGGCGGGTGAGCTGCTGTGGGCCTCCTCCGAGCAGCTGACCGGGGTGTCCTACGGCGCCCTCAATGCCTGAGCCCCGGCACCTCCCTGCCCGCACCGCGGCCCAGCCGCACACGTGTACGAAGTCGGCTGGTGTGGCCCCTGGAGGAGGGCCTCCCGTACGGCATCCAGTACGGCATCCAGTGCCGACGATGCGGGCAGCAGTCAGCATGCAGCGCCAGGGCCGATCAATCCCGCCGAATCAACTCCGGGTCGATACGCCGCCCGATCAAGGGCAAGGATCCGACAGCGGCAATCGCCACGACCCCAAGTGCGCAGGCCAAGAGCAACGGCAATCCAGCCCCGTCCCAGAAGACCTGGCCACCACCGGTGACGAGGTAACTGGACTCGGCTGCCTTCCCGGCCACGACCGCCAGCACAAGGCCTACCGCCAGCGGCAACACAACTTGCGCCACCTGCACAGCCCGCAACGTACGCGGCCGCGCCCCCAGCAGGGACAGGGCAGTCACCTGCGGTCGACGTTCGACCGCGCGGTCCGTGGCAGCAACGAGGTAAGCGGCTACGCCAATGATGAGGCCGAGGACCATACCCATACCCAGGATGGTCTTGACCACGGTGATCTGCTGAAGGGCGGTAACCACCACTCCTGGGGTAACCACCTCAGCCGTCGGATCGACACCACCAATGTTATCGAGTACGGCCCGGACAGTGGAGGGCTGTGAACTGCTGAGGAGAACTAGAGTGGCACCCTCAGGACGAAATCCGGCGGGGAAAAAGGAAGGCGGGAGGAGCACATCACCGCTACTGGCAATGGGAATTGCCGCGCTATCGTGATAGCGAATTTCCTCCTCCGGCACTCGCATCTCGACAACCCGGCGTTGACCACCTTGACCGTAGAGATGGAATGGATAGACCGCTCCCGGTCTACTGGCCTCGTCGTAGGGCTGCTCCGGAAGCAGCAATCGTGTGGGACGCCCGTCCACACACCCCTTCGTCATGGGCGCCACCCTTTGCAGTTGAGCGCACGTGGCGATCAGAATACCGGCGGAATGTTGCCACTCTTCAAGGTTAAGATTGCTCCACGATCGCGCCTCAACCAGGTGGCCCTGCACTCCCGCCACTTCTTCAAAGGCCCGTTGCTTCTTTTGTGAAATCCCGTCGAGTTGAAGGCTGTACGTCTGGACTGGAGAAGTATTCTTGGAAACCTGATCCAATTCAATGAGTACTCCTTGCGCCAAGGATGCCGCGTAGACCACTAGCACCAGTCCAGTTGCGACTCGGAGAGCCCCGCCCGGCTCGACTTCATTGCGCCTCATAGCCAAGCCGAGAGACAGCGAGCGGCTACTGTGCGCCACCTTTCGAGCCAGACTCCGCGACATGACGGGGAGGGATAGAACGATTCCGACACCAATGAGGACGACGGCGAGCGGCATCAGAATCGACGAGACTGAAGTGTCCCGTGGTACGTGCCCTGTTGCCCCGGCCACGCAGTATCCGGCGACGATGCCCAGTCCTGGCAGGAGTGGCAACAATCCCCACTTGGCGGGCGACTTTTCCGGTGCAGCACTTCTTACGGCCAGCGGATTGCTAGCAGCCTTTCTTGCCCCTACCACACCCGCGAACCAAGCCAGTGCAGGACAACCAAAAAGGCACACCAGGGTCGTTGGCATGGACAACGCGCCATCGGATGGGAACCATCTGAATCCAGGAAGGCCAATACGGGAAACAAGTTGATTGGCCACAGCATAGACACCTAGGCCGAGCACCGCCCCGAGCAACGCCGCGACGACCGTCTCAGCCGCATTGACGCGCTGAACGTCCTTTTTGCTCAGACCGATCAGCCGCAGGGCGGCGAGCCGACGGGCGCGCGCCGCCGCAGACAAGCGAGCACACACGGACAGGTAGACGGCCAGCGGAAGCAACACAACGCCTGCAAGCGTGAACCGCACAATGTCCAGCGTCGAAGGCTCAACCGTTTCGTCGTTTGTGTACGGTTGTCCGAAGGTCGTAACCGGAGATCCGTCCTTCAACTGGTCACGGTCGACACCGATGTATGCGAACAGCTCATCTGGGTGGGCCAGTCCTTCCCTACCGATTTTCCCCCGTTCTCGTCCCGGCAGGAGCTGAGTGAGGCCAGACTCCTTTTTAAGCTCCTCGTGCAGCTTCGGCGATAGGAACACATCCCCGGGACCGGGCAGTTTCTTCAAGCCGGGCGGAGGGTCGATGGAAAATGCACCCGGCGCATAGAAGACGCGAGTCATAGGTCGCGAACCGAATGGGTCAGTCAGATGAAGTTCAAGCGGAGCGGTGTCCGCATCCAAGCAGCCCCGCCGGTCATCACGAGGGCAATTTGCCTCACGCGCAGCCTTGCGTCCGTCCTGAGCAGCGAGGATCCCAGGAATTGCAAGCACCATGCCTAGGCAAGCCACACCGACAGCACTGCCTGCAACCATCAGGAAGAACCGCACGCGGTTGCCACGCCCGCTGCCAAACAACAGCCGTAGCCCCAGGAGAAACGTACTCATGCCGCCTCCCGTGCCAGTACCGACAGAACGCCATCACGCATTACGTACTGGCTGTCCGCCCGGGAGGCCACTTGAGCATCGTGCGTGACGAGTATCACGGCAGTTCCCTGAGAACGAGCTAGGGACAGGAACTCGTCTAGCACAGCTGTAGCGTTAGCGCTGTCCAGGGATCCTGTTGGCTCGTCGGCAAACACCACTGCCGGCTGATGCACCAACGCCCGTGCGACTGCGACGCGTTGACTCTGACCTCCAGAGACTTGTGAAGGCCGCCGCTGTCGGAGGTCGGCAAGACCTAGCCGGCTCAGCACTTCCCCGGCGGCCGTCAGCGCTGCCGCCTTTCGGTGCCCGGCCAGACGGAGAGGCAGCGCCGTGTTCTCCTCGATCGTCAACTCCGGAAGTAGCTCTCCGTACTGAAAAACGAATCCGAAGCGCTCTCGGCGCAGCGCGCTGAGTTCTTGATCATCGAGTTCACCGAGAACACGTCCATCGAACCGCACTTCACCTCGTGCCACAGGCAACACGCCTGCGAGGCAGTACAGAAGCGAGGACTTACCCGAGCCACTCTGCCCAGTGATCGCCGCGACCTCACCACGACGTAGGCTGATTCTGGCGCTTTTGACAGCTAGGGTCTCGCCATAGAAAAGGTCAATATCCGTGGCGGACAGGGCGTCTGATGCGTTGATTGTGGTTCCCCTGTGAGAACGAGCCCAGATGCAGGCATCTGGGCTCTGTGGTTCAGCAGACCCTTTAGCGCGGGTTCGAAAAAGGCTTAGTGCGAGAACAGTTGTCAGGCCTCAGGCTTCCCCGATCGCGACAAACCTTCATCTCCGCATCATCGGTGTAGAGCTGAGCTCCATCCCAATTCGAGTGGTGCAAGGTGACGGTTTTTCCCTGCTTGCCTTTGTATCGCGACCAAGCATGTGACTCGACACGCACCATCACGTAAACGTTGTGGCCATCCGCCACCTTCGTGTCACGCAACTTGCCTTCCCACTCGAAAGAGCCATGGTTACGCTCCGACGAGTTGAAGCGGTACCGCCCCTCCAAGAAGTCAGCACCGGTGGTGCTCATGGAGCCGACCTTGTGCCACGAGTCGGCCACCGAAGTCCCCACCCCAGCCACCATCAGGCCTGCCGCCACAACCCCAAGGAAAGCCCTCTTCATCGCTACACCCTTCTGAGAGCCCGGCAGCCCCTTCGGCCACCGATGACTACAGAAAGTAGCGCGTGGATTACGTGCTGAAACCTTCAGCCGCCGCCTCACCATCACATCAGGTGATCGACTTCCAGCCACTCCGCCGAAAACCACAAGAGGACGGCACCCCCCACAGGGTGTACGGCTGCCTCCCTACCTGGGAAGTCAGCCGTACTTCATGCCCTCAGGGCACTCTCAGGGCACGTCGTTCAGAACGGCTTCCATCATGTCGGCTGTCCGATCCACGTCCGCCTCCCATAGATGCGTGTAGACGTTCAACGTGATCGATGGCTTAGCGTGACCGAGGCGCATCTGAACTTGCTTCGGTGTAGCCCCGTTCTTGATCAGTACGGAGGCGTAGAAGTGACGCAGGTCGTGAAGCGTCGTGCCCTCAGGGACGCGTACCTTGCTGCCGGACTTCATCAGGTAGGCGTTCGCCCGCTCGATGTTGCGGGCCCACAGCCTCGCCCAGCTGCCGCGCCGGATCGCGCCACCCGTCTGGCTCGTGTACAGCAAGCGGGCATGACGCCACACGGGCTTACGAGGGTTCGTCCGGTCCTCGATATACACGCCCCTGGGCGGGAAGTCTCTCCGGTGGCGCTCGATCTCGTCGACGACGGACTGCCCCTGGGGCACTGCTCTGTAGCTCTGCTTGGTCTTCGGCTCACCCAAGTACGGCACACCTATGTCAGGTCCGATCAGTTGCTGCCCAACCGTGACGGTCTCGGACTGCTCCCCAACTTCCAGGCCGAACAGCTCGCCCTGGCGCAGCCCAGTAGAAGCCGCCTGCCGCACCAGCGCCCGATACCGCGGAGACGCTGTGACAATCAGGGCCTTTACCGCCTCCGGGTCGAGCGGGTGGACATCTCCCGGATCTGGTTCGGGAGGATCCGCCACGCCTTGAACAGCGCGGCCGGCGACTCCGGGGTGCCCATGAACCCGGCTCCCTTGTACGGGGCCTGCTCCACGCGCAGTCCGCGGCGGCCGGGGAACATCTTCCCCAGGTCCATCCCCTCGGTCTCGCCACCGGTGAGGGCGACGCGCACCTTGCCCTCGCGGCGGATCATCAGGTTGCCCAGCACGCTGCCGGTCGCCCCCAGGGCGGTGAGGACGGTGCGGATGCCCATGGCGCGCAGCATCCGGATGACTTCCAGGATCTTCTTCGCGAGTTCCTTCATCTGCCGGTCGGTGCTGACCAGGATCTCGGCACCTTCGTCGACGACCAGCAAGATCTGCGGGATCTTCGCGCTAATCGGCAACAGGTCCGTGTTCGCCTTGGGCAGCAGGTCCTGATACGCCTTCTTGCGATGCAGACCGATGTCCAGCACCGCATCCAACATGACCAGCGCCTCTTCATAGGTGCCCGCAAGCCAGTCGACCCCGGACCGCACGGGCTTGTCGTCCGCGGTCTTCAGCTCGCCCTTGAGGGCGGGCAGGACCCAGGGCAGGCCGGCCGATCCGGCGTGGCGGTGGCGGCTCCGGTGGTGGCGAGGGCGAAGGCTCCGGTGGTGGCGGACAGGGCGCCGGTCACGGGTCCGTGACCGGCCGCCCAGTCCAGCACCGGGCCACTGCTGACGTGCTGCTTCTTGGCGGTGGCGGTGCTGCTCATGGTTAGACGTTCCAGCCCTTCTCAGCCTCGGGGCCGTTGCGGGGGTCCTCGTGACGGGCGATGTCCTGCTCATGGGCCTGCCGGAACAGCGGGCCCATGTCTTCGGCGACCGCGACGGCGCTCATCAGGGCGCCGAAGATGTCGTTGAAGCCGTCCGCGACCTCCTTCTCCAGCGGGAACTCCGAGTCGGAGCGCTCCGCGAGGATCTTCATCACGTTCGCCACCGACGTCAGTGCGGCCGGCAGGCTCTCGACGATGGCGAGGATCTCCATGGCGTTCTCGGGGTCGTACTGTCTCCTTCACTCACGTCGGATGTGCTGGGGGGTGGGAATGTCGGCGGCCAGGCGCAGACGGACCAGCGCGCGGCGCGCGGACGCCAGGAACCACGCCCGCTCCACGGTGTGTGGGTCGACGGCGGACGGGATGGGAGCTGGGGAGAGTGGTGGGCTGAGGAGGGATGATGCCGCCATGGCAGATGAGTCGAGGCGTCCCCTCAGCGAGCTTCGTCAGGGCGAGACCGTCCAAGCAACGATCACCAGTCACGAGCCATGGGGCCTCATGGCGGAACTGAACGACTACGAACCCGTGGGCGCCTCAATGGACCTGATTCGCCGCAAGAGCGAACCTGGAGTGAAGCGACTCGCCCAGGAGCTGCCGCCTGTGGGGACGACCATTGACCTCGTCATAGGCGAAGTGCGTACGTGGCACCGCAAGCCTTGGATATGGGTGGATCTCACGGCACCCGGACACGGCGAACGCTGACTTGGGACGATCTGTCAAGAGGTGCCCTGACACCTGACACCAACGGCTGACACCAACAAGCGCGGACAGCAGCGGTCAGTCCCGGCTCCAGGCGGACGATCATTCGAGGCCGCAAGCGAGTTGATAGATGCCGTCAGCTACCCGTGATCGACCTGATAAGGATGAGCACGATCTCTAAAGCTGCGGTTTGGTAGGGCACCGCTCTCACTGGCGCCCCGTGCCCGTCGCCTCGATTCGGGCATCGGTCTTGGAGGCTCCGCCGACTTGAACTGCGACTTACCTGTGTCTGGCGATGCGTGATAAGGGTCACGTTTACTGTCGACTGAGCGGGAAAGGTCGAAAATCCTCCCTCGGTCAAAGACTCCAACTCGTCGCCATCTTTCGGCACTTGTAGGAAGGTGCCTTCCGTTCCACAGGTGGAGGAGTGCTTGCTGCTCACCAACTTGGTCGGTTCAGCCACGTGCTTTCAACTGCCAGACCAATTGGACTGCTCATTGCTCAGCAACCAGTGAATTGACAAGGGTCCGTTAGGCCCGCCCACTATGGGCATACGAGAACGCCCACTCCGTCGCACAGGCTTGCCGGCGAGACGACGAAGTGGGCAACGAACCCTTTGGAGGTTCCCAGCATGAGTGTGCCCCTTACCCCGTACGGCCTGTCAAACCTCGGCGCAAAGCCGTGGGTGATCACAGTGCTGGTGGTCATCATCGTGATGACATGGAGCGTGGCCGCCAATGCCCTGAGCGCCTATTTGGACGCCCTCGCGCTGGTGACCACGCTTATGGCGGGCCGCGCTGTACAGCAGCGGAGTACAGCAACTGCGCCGACCAGCACTGCCCGTGCCTGACCCTGGCAAGCCTCCTGGCCTGGCTTGCAGGCCTCAGCAAACGCCCCGCCCGTAGTTCGCATCGAGAGGGCAGGCCGGCGGGGCACCTTGACTCCGGGGTTGAGGCTCCACCGGCCTCCCGAGCAACACGATCGCCAACTGAGGCCAAATCGCCGCTAGGACTCGGCCCCGACCGGGACAGGGACAGACGCGCCAGGGGTGGCCACGGCCCGGATTCGAACCGGGGTTTCCGCGTCGGGGCGAACCCGAGCGCGACGTCTTGGGCCGCTAAACGACTCATAGCCAGGCGGATCGTACCGACTCAGAGACTGGACAGCCCACTTATTTTCAAGGGGTGACGCCTCAGACCACCGGCTCAGGTCGAGCTCATCACCGGACATGGATGGTCAATTCATCTACCGGACCGATACGGACGTCGCCGGGGCCGCCGCTGGCTTTCGCCGGCTCCAGTTCGCCCGGGAGTCCGCGGGCTGCTCCCATGAGTGCGAGCCGAGCCTGCGTCTGGGTGTCATTCCAGCAGGCAACCCATCCAACCCACCACCGCCACTGGGCTTCAACGGCGGTACGCGTACGCGGCTGTGAGCCTGCCACCCCGTATCCTCAGTCAGCTTTGAGGCCACCGTGCGGGCTACTGGGGGAAGCAATGAAGTGGTCGATCGGAACTTGGATGCGGGTCCGGCGTGCGCGCCAACAGCGCTGGGATGCCGACATCATCCGCGCCCTTAGGATCCCCGTCCCAAGGTTCACGCAGGAACGGGCACGACAGCTGATCCAGCAGGGGAAGTGGCAGGAATCGATCACCGAGATCAGGGAAGCGACAGGCTACGACCGCCGGGATGCCAGATGCGTCGTGCTAGCCCTGTCGTACGGAGGGAAAATCCCCACCCCCTGCCGCCTTGCTTGGACTCCGAGGCGAAAGAAGGTCTCTGACATCCACAGCTGACATCAACAAGGGCGGACGAAGACGGCCATGAGTATCCGTGCCTGGTCATAACGTCGGCAGGAAACACCACCAAGCCAGCTCGCGACCGAACTCCTAAAGCGGGTGTCGCAGGTTCGAATCCTGCCGGGGGCACAGCCAGAAGGGCCAGCTCAGAAGGGGCTACCTCCCAGGCTGGCCCTTCGTCGTGTTAGAGGTCGTGCCACATGCGCGCCACTAGAGTCCACGCGGAGTCCACATCCCCTAGCCGGAGGCCCCTCCCCCGCCGTCGCGGATCATGGCTCCGAGCCGGTCGGCGATGGCCCGGTCACGGTCGCTGGTCATGTGCTGGTAGGTCAGCGCCGCCCGGGGACTGCTGTGCCCCGACCGCGTCATCAACTCCCGCGTGCTGGCCCCGGCCGCCAAGCCGCCTGCTACGCGGGCGGGCCCGTCGGTCGGGCCGTGCTTGCGGCTTCTCCGGGCCGGTCCCGCCCCGGCCAGCCCGCCACATGGCTCAACGACCTGAACCTCTTGCCGCCTTAATCTCGACCGAGAACGAGGCACACCGGGCAATGGTGGCGCTGATCTTGAATGACTCGGGAGTAATCCGTCTAACGGTCGCGTAGACCAAAATCAAGATTCCGACAACAACTCCGCCAGCTAGTGCAGTCGCCACAAACGCTACTGTGGGCACGCGAAACCGACCCCTTCCGGGTGCGGTCCGGGTGCGCAACATCACGGACAGGTTCGACGAGCCACGTACGCGCGAATCTGAGATTGTCGGAGCCAGGGTACATGAGCTACTCATCCGGGAGACCGATGATCCGCCAGGGTGATGGATACCAGGGAGGTTCAAACCCGTACACCTGGATACCCTCAGGAACACGGTCACCGGGACGAACGGGATTCACCCGGCCAGGATGGACGATGATCGGCTTTCTGGTGCGCTTCATGAGGCCGTATCCAGCGGCGTAGATCATCACCGGAGTCTGGATCATGAAGGTGCGCCGACATTTGACGCAGCTCGCGAAGTCCCCTCTCGGGAGGTCGTCACGTAGTCTCGCCAGGTCGGCTGGGTCGTGTTCCCTTGGTGAAACTGCGCATGGTCCCGTGACCTTCGGGGGTGAGGTAGGCACGCGATCCCCTAGGCTGTGGTCGCTGGCCAGCCCCAGAGTCCCCTCCCATGCCTCTTCACGGTGTGTGCCGTTTTCGATTAGAGCCTCGTACTCCATCGCCGCCATGGCGAGACGCTCCCTGACCACTTGCTCACGTGTCAGGTGCTCCCCTACTCGCCATTCCCAAGATTTCCCCCCTACGGGGTAGATCGCAGCAAGCAAACGTCCATCGTGAGGGCAGCGGGCCTCTGCCTGTGCGGCAATTTTCTTGCGGTTTTCAGTGATGTACTTGAGTGCTGCACTCTGTACTTCGAGCCGCTCGCCAGCGGTTTGGTTCGCCATGATGCCATCATGCCGCTGGCGGGGGCTTCGGCTCCGGGAGACAGGGACCACAGTGTGACGTGCAGGGCCGTGACCTACCACGTTGCCCACGACCCAAGCCGGCTAAGCAGGACGAGGCCCCATTGGTGACGGCCCGTGACGGGATTCAGCCGCAGGTGGAGGGCACAACGAGGGCACAACGACGTCACGCGGGTTCAACGGCAGCCAACGCCAGCAAACGGCGTTTCGCCTGGTCAATGCCGTGGCTTGACAGTCGTCACTGACGATGCACAAGAGGACGGCACCCCCGCACAGGGTGCCGTCCTCCTTGGTGCGCCGGGGCCGTTGCCGATCGGTGAGGGTCGGGGACCGGCGGCGGCTCCGGGGTTATCGGGGGGTCAGCGGTGGTCGCTGCCCGTCGACTGTGAAGCCGCTCGGCCCGCTTCCAGTCGCGCGACCGGGATCCGGAACGGGGAGCAGGAGACGTAGTCGAGTCCGACCTCGTGGAAGAAGTGGACGGACTCGGGGTCGCCGCCGTGTTCGCCGCAGACGCCGAGCTTCAGGTCGGGGCGGGTCGCGCGGCCGGCCTCGACCGCCAGTTTGACCAGGGAGCCCACGCCGTCCCGGTCGATGGTCTCGAACGGGGAGACGCCGAAGATGCCCTTCTCCAGGTAGGCCGTGAAGAAGGAGGCCTCCACGTCGTCGCGGCTGAAGCCCCACACCGTCTGGGTGAGGTCGTTCGTGCCGAAGGAGAAGAACTGTGCCGCCTCGGCGATCTGACCGGCGGTCAGTGCGGCGCGCGGCAGCTCGATCATCGTGCCGATGGAGAGCTTCAGCTGGACGCCCGTCGCCGCCTCGACCTCGGCGATGACCGCGTCGGCCTCCTCGCGGACGATCTCCAGCTCCTGGACTGTGCCGACGAGCGGGATCATGATCTCCGCGCGCGGGTCGCCCTTCGCTGCCTTGCGTTCGGCGGCGGCTTCGGCGATCGCGCGTACCTGCATGGTGAACAGGCCGGGGATCACGAGGCCGAGGCGTACGCCTCGCAGGCCCAGCATCGGGTTCTGCTCGTGCAGGCGGTGGACGGCCTGGAGGAGCCGGAGTTCGTTCTCGTGGGGTTCCTGGCGGGACTCCGCCAGGGCCACGCGGACCGACAGTTCGGTGATGTCGGGGAGGAACTCGTGCAGGGGCGGGTCCAGGAGCCGGACCGTGACGGGGAGGCCGTCCATCGCGGAGAACAGCTCCACGAAGTCCTGCTTCTGGAGCGGCAGGAGCGCCTTCAGCGACTCTTCGCGCTCGTCCTCGGTGTCCGCGAGGATCAGGCGTTCGACCAGCTCACGACGGTCGCCGAGGAACATGTGCTCCGTGCGGCACAGGCCGATGCCCTGGGCGCCGAAGCGGCGGGCGCGCATCGCGTCCTCGGCGTTGTCCGCGTTGGCGCGCACCCACAGGCGGCGTTTGCGGTCGGCGAACGCCATGATCCGGTGCACGGCTTCGACCAGCTCGTCGGCGTCGTTGGCGCCCGCGTGCATCCGGCCCTCGAAGTACTCCACCACCGGGGAGGGGACGACGGGCACCTCGCCGAGGTACACCTTGCCGCTCGACCCGTCGATGGAGATCAGGTCGCCCTCCTCGACGACGTGTCCACCGGGGACCGTCATCCGGCGGCGCTTGGTGTCGACCTCGAGTTCCTCGGCGCCGCAGACGCAGGTTTTGCCCATGCCGCGGGCGACCACGGCCGCGTGGGACGTCTTGCCGCCGCGCGAGGTCAGGATGCCCTCGGCCGCGATCATGCCGTCCAGGTCGTCGGGGTTGGTCTCGCGGCGGACCAGGATGACCTTCTCGCCGGAGCGGGACCACTTCACCGCGGTGTACGAGTCGAAGACCGCCTTGCCGACCGCCGCGCCCGGCGACGCCGCGATGCCCCGGCCGACCTGCTGGACCTTCGCCTCCTCGTCGAAGCGGGGGAACATCAGCTGGGCGAGCTGGGCGCCGGTGACCCGCTGGAGCGCCTCGGCCTCGTCGATCAGGCCCTGGTCGACGAGCTGGGTGGCGATGCGGAAGGCCGCGCCGGCCGTGCGCTTGCCGACCCGGGTCTGGAGCATCCACAGCTGACCGCGCTCGATGGTGAACTCGATGTCGCAGAGGTCCTTGTAGTGGTTCTCCAGCGTCTCCATGATCTGCATCAGCTGGTCGTACGACTTCTTGTCGATCGACTCCAGCTCGGCGAGCGGGACGGTGTTGCGGATGCCCGCCACCACGTCCTCGCCCTGGGCGTTCTGGAGGTAGTCGCCGTACACGCCCTGGTGGCCGGAGGCGGGGTCGCGGGTGAACGCCACGCCCGTGCCGGAGTCGGGGCCCAGGTTGCCGAAGACCATCGAGCAGACGTTGACGGCCGTGCCCAGGTCGCCGGGGATGCGCTCCTGGCGGCGGTAGAGCTTCGCGCGGTCGGTGTTCCAGGAGTCGAAGACCGCGTGGATGGCGAGGTCCATCTGTTCGCGCGGGTCCTGCGGGAAGTCGCGGCCGGCCTCGGTCTTGACGATCTTCTTGAAGCGGGTCACCAGCTTCTTGAGATCCGCGGCCTCCAGCTCGGTGTCGACCGTGACCTTCTTGGCCGTCTTGGCGTCCTCCAGCGCGTCCTCGAAGAGGTCGCCGTCGACGCCGAGGACGGTCTTGCCGAACATCTGGATGAGGCGGCGGTAGGAGTCCCAGGCGAAGCGGTCGTCGCCGGCCTGCTTGGCGAGACCCTGGACGGACTTGTCGGAGAGGCCGATGTTGAGGACCGTGTCCATCATTCCGGGCATCGAGAACTTGGCGCCCGAGCGGACGGAGACCAGCAGGGGGTCGTCGGCCTGGCCGAGCTTCTTGCCCATGCGCTGCTCCAGCGCGTCGAGGTGCGCACTCACCTCGTCACGCAGTGCCGCGGGCTCGTCGCCGCTGTCGAGGTAGACCTTGCAGGCGTCGGTGGTGATCGTGAAGCCCGGAGGGACCGGAAGGCCCAGGTTGGTCATCTCGGCGAGGTTCGCGCCCTTGCCGCCGAGGAGGTCCTTGAGGTCCTTGTTGCCCTCGGTGAAGTCGTAGACGAACTTCACGCCCTCAACGGTCCCGGCCTGCTCGGCTACGTGGAGATCTTTGTTTTCCGACACGGGTCTCGACTCCTCGAGGACGCGGTGGCTGCCCTGACGGCCAGGAACATACCCAGATCAAAGGCTCCTGGGTACGTCCACTCGCGCGTCATGTGCCCGTAACCAGCCGTCCGCCAGCGGATCGAAAGTCAAGGCTTGGCAAGCACACGGGCTTCGATGTTTTCACTTCTTGAACGAACACACCTCTTACGCGCCTCATATGACGCTCACATGAGCATAACGAGGCACGGTTGATTTCGATCGATGAACGATCAAGGGATGGCACTGAGTGCCAGGCCTTGGAGAAGTGCACTCGCTCTTGATCCGCTCATCTGAGCATCTCCCCCCTCAGAGGTGGCGAGAATCACGCTGCGACCACGCCTGCGTGGGCGCCCCGGTTTCACGATGCGGACGCGCTCGCGGAGCCGCACAGGAGCAGAAACCTGCCCGTCACACGAGCGTCCCGACGTTCGTCCCGCGAGCGTCCCGACGTCCCGTTCCCACGAGCGTCCCTCACACCCCGAGCGCCAGCAACCGCTCCTCCGCCCGTTCCGGCGCGTACAGGTGCTCCACGACCAGCGCACCCGCGCCCACCAGGCCCGCCCGCTCCCCCAGCCGCGAGGTCACGACGTCCAGACGGGCCGTGGAACGGGGCAGCGCACGCTGGTACAGCAGCTCCCTCACACCCGTGAGGAAGGCGGTTCCGGCCAGATCTCCGGCGATCATCAGGACCCCGGGGTTGAGCAGCGTCACCACGGTCGCCAGCACGTCCCCGACCCGGCGGCCCGCCTCACGGGCCAGCGCGGCGGCCTCCGGGTGACCGGAGGCGAGCAGGTCGCGCACATCTGAGCCCGAGGACGCCGGAACACCCGACTCCGCCAGCCTTCGCGCCACGGCGCCACCGCTGGCGACCGCCGCGAGACAGCCGTAGGACCCGCACCGGCACAGCGCCTCCGCGCCCACCCGGATGTGTCCGATGTCGCCGGCCCCGCCGTCGACGCCGCGGAAGATCGAGCCGCCGACGACGACCCCCGCGCCGATCCCGGTCGACACCTTGACCAGTACGAACGCCGAGCAGTCGGGGTGTCCGGTGCGCTGTTCGCCGTACGCCATGAGATTGGCGTCGTTGTCGACGAGGACGGGGAGGGCGGATGCCCCGGTGCGTTCGGTGAACGCTCTCGCGAGACGGCCCCGTATGTCGTAGCCGTCCCAGCCGGGCATGATCGGCGGCTGGACGACCCGGCCGGTCTCGCTGTCGACCGGGCCGGGGACGGCGAGGCCGATGCCGCACACCTCGTCCGGCCGGTGCCCCGCCTTCTCCAGCAGTTCCGCGAACCAGCCGCCCAGCTCACCGAGCACCGCGTCCGGGCCGTCCTCGACGACCAGCGTGCCGCCGTGCTCGGCGAGGATCTCGCCGGTCAGCGTCAGCACGGCCGCGCGCGCGTGCCGGGTGTCCAGGTCCGCCGCCAGGACGACGGCGTGGGCGTCGTCGAACTCCAGGGTGATCGAGGGCCGGCCGCCCAGCGGGGAGTCGACCGGGCCGCCGGCGCCCTCGCGCAGCCAGCCGGCGCGGAAGAGACGGTCCAGACGCTGGCCGACGGTGGCGCGGGAGAGGCCGGTGGCCTGCTGGAGGGCACCACGTGTCGTCGCCCGCCCCGTGCGCACCAGTTCGAGCAGATCGCCGGCACTGCCCTGGCCTCGTCCCGTCATGCGCACCCCCTTGTGTTTCTCAAGCCTGCATTACATATTGAGTTTTGCGTGTTAAATAGACGTAACCCTACGGTAGCCGCTGCCGAACCAGTCGGCCCTGTCGTCTTCGGGGAGCCCCGAGTGGATCGCACTGCCCAGCTCGTCGCCCGCCCGGCGGAGTACGCCGTTGCATACGATCCGGCTACCCCGCCGGGCCCGCCGCACCACGCGACGCGACACCACGCGACCGCGGACCACGCCTCCGCGCGCCCCGGGGCCCCGCACTCCGGGGCCCCGCACACCGGCGCTTCGCACCGCGCGCCCCGGGCCGGGGCTCTGCGGCGCAGGGCGGCGGACGTGCTGGCGGGCAACTGGACGGGGACGTCGACCGTCCCCTCACCCGGCCTGTACCCGCACCAGTGGTCCTGGGACTCGGCGTTCATCGCCATCGGGCTGCGACACGTCTCGCCGCACCGCGCGCAGACGGAGCTGGAGACGCTCCTGGACGCCCAATGGGGCGACGGACGCATCCCGCACATCGTGTTCAACCCCTCCGTGCCGCTCGACGCGTACTTCCCGAGCCCCGACTTCTGGCGCTCCTCGACCGCGGGGCGCGCTGCGGGCGCCCCGCGCACCGTACAGACCTCCGGCATCGTGCAGCCACCGGTGCACGCGCTCGCGGTCTGGCTGGTGCACCGCGCCGATCCGGGACTCTCGCGCGCCCGCGGTTTCCTCGCCCGGATGTACCCCCGGCTGGCCGCCTGGCACCGCTATCTGCTGCACCGGCGCGACCTGGGCGGCGGCGGGCTGGTGTCCGTCGTCCATCCGTGGGAGCAGGGCATGGACAACGCGCCGAGCTGGGACACTCCGCTCGCCCGCGTCACCCCGGCCCCCGCCCGCTCCTTCCGGCGCGCCGACCTCGACCACGGGGCGCCCGAGGACCGTCCGACGGACCTGGACTACGGGCGGTACGTGCGGCTGGCCACGGAGTACCGGGACGGTGGATACGCGGACGGCGGACGCGCCGGGAATCACGGGGCCGCGGCCGGCGGGCGCGGCGTCGGGGATCACCGGGCCGGAGGGCACGGCGGCAGGGTTCACGAGGGCTCGGGGCACGGCGTCGGGGGCGGCGAGTTCGCCGTCGAGGACCCCTCCTTCAACGCGCTGCTCATCGCCTCCGAGCACGCCCTCGCGCGCATCGCGCACGAACTGGGCGCGGCCGGCACGGCCCGCCACGCGCGCGCGGAGCGGCTGACGGCGGCGCTCGTCGAGCGGCTGTGGGACCCGGCGGAGGGCATGTTCTTCTGCCGGGATCTGCGCGGCGGAGACCCGGACCCGGGTCGGGATCAGCGCGGTGGGGAGGCGGACCGGAGCCGGGGCCTGCGCGGTGGGCCTCCGGAGCCGGGTGGGCGCCCTCCCGCCGGTGCGCTCATCCGCGAGCGCGGCGTCTCGGGTCTCGTCCCCCTTCTTCTGCCGGGCCTGCCGCGCGAGGTGGCCGCCGGTCTCGTACGGACCCTGCGCGGCCCGCACTTCGGCCTGGGCGGAGCCACCCGCCTGGCACCCAGCTACGACCTGCTCGGCGAGGAGTTCGACCCCCACCGCTACTGGCGCGGCCCGGCGTGGTTCAACACGAGCTGGCTGCTCGAGCGGGGCCTCAGGCAGCACGGCGAGCAGGCCGGCGCGGACGCGCTGCGGCGGGCCGTCCTGGAGATCGCGGACAGCTCGGACTTCGCGGAGTACGTCGACCCCTACACCGGTGAGGCATGCGGCGCGACCGGCTTCAGCTGGACCGCCGCACTCACGCTCGACCTGCTGCACGACGACACCACGTCGGGGACGGCGGTCACGCCCGCAGCGACGCGTGCCCTCACCCCGGGCCCGGTAGTCACGAACACGGCTGCGGGTGGACCGACTTCAGGGACAGCGGCCCCGAACCCGGGTGCCGGTGCCACCACTTCAGGCGTAGCGGTTGCAAACCAGGGTGCGAGTGAAGCGACTTCAAGCACAGCAGTCACGTACCCGAGTGCGGGTGCCGCGACTTCGGGACCAAGGACCACGGACAGCACGGACAGCACGGACAGCGCGGAAATCACGGCTCTCAAGGGAGGGGACCGGGGATGACGGAACGGCATCATCTGCTCGTGTACGGCGGGACGTTCGCGGCCGTGGGCGACCGCGGGGACATCAGTGGGGTACGGGGTCCCGGGGCGGCCGCAGGCTCCCCCGAAGGGCTGTTCGTCCGGGACGCCCGGCATCTCAGCCGCTGGCAGCTGACGGTCGACGGCGCGGTGCCAGAGGTGCTCTCGCCGGTCGCGGACGGGGACACCACCCGGTGCGTACTCGTCCCGCGCGGCGGCCGCAACGAGCCGCCTTCCTGCACGCTCTTCCGTGAACAGGCCGTCGGGGACAGCTCGTTCGTCGAGTCGCTGCGGGTGGTCAGCAACCGCCCGGTGCCGACGACGGTCCGTCTCGCGGTCACCGCGGACGCCGACTTCACCGACCAGTTCGAACTGCGCTCGGACCACCGGACGTACGCGAAGACCGGGGTGGTCCGCCGCCGCCAGGTCCTGGACGACGGGGTCGAGTTCACCTACCGGCGCGGCGAGTGGACGTCCTGCACGACGGTGACGGCCGAGCCCGTGCCGGACGGCGTCGAGGAGACCGGCACCGGCGCCCGCCGCCTGGTGTGGCGGCTGGAGCTCGAGCCGCACGACTCCGCCGAGCTGACCCTGCGGGTGATGGCCCGGCCGCACGGCGAGAAGCGGGCCCTGCGGGTGCCCCGTTCCCCGGCCTCCGTGACCGGCCAACTCCTCGCGCAGGAAGGCGCGTTCGTGGAGGGGGTGGCCTTCCCGACCGGCTGGCCGGAGCTCGCGGCCGCCTGTGCGCGCGGGCTCGCGGACCTGGCCTCGCTCCAGGTCCAGGCGACCGGTCCGGACGGCGAGGAGCTGCGCGTCCCGGCGGCGGGCGCCCCCTGGTTCCTGACCCTGCTGGGCCGCGACGCCCTGCTCACCTCGCTCTTCGCCCTCCCCTACCGACCCGGCCCGGCCGCCGCCACGCTCCTCGCGCTCGCCGCGGCCCAGGCCACCGAGACCGGCCCGGAGTCGGTGGCCCAGCCCGGCAAGATCGTGCACGAGATGCGGCACGGCGAACTCGCCCACTTCGGCCAGGTCCCGTACGGCCGCTACTACGGTTCGGTCGACGCGACCCCGCTGTTCCTCGTCGTCCTCGGCGCGTACGTCGAGCAGACCGGTGACGCGGCACTGGCGCGCCGGCTGGAGCCGAACGCCCGCGCGGCGATCGGCTGGATGCTGGACCACGGCGGGCTCACCTCCCGCGGCTACCTGGTGTACCGGGCCGACCAGGGCGGACTGGCCAACCAGAACTGGAAGGACTCCCCCGGCGCCATCTGCTCCGCGGACGGCACCCGCCCGACGGGCGCGGTGCTGGCGGCGGGGGCCCAGGGCTACGCGTACGACGCGCTGCGCCGCACGGCGTGGCTGGCGCGCACGGTGTGGGAGGACGAGAAGTACGCGGCGCTGCTGGAACAGGCCGCCGCCGACCTGCGGGACCGGTTCCAGCGGGACTTCTGGATGCGGGACCGTTCCTTCCCTGCGCTCGCGCTGGACGGGGAGGGCCGCCAGGTCGACGCGCTCGCCTCGGACGCGGGCCATCTCCTCTGGTCGGGTCTGCTGGACAAGGAGTACGGGGAGATCGTCGGCCGGCGCCTGCTCGAACCGGACTTCTTCTCCGGGTGGGGCGTGCGCACGCTGGCGTCCGGACAGCCGGCGTACCACCCGCTCTCCTACCACCGGGGTTCGGTCTGGCCGCACGACAACGCGCTGATCACGCTGGGCCTCGCCCGCTACGGTCTGCACGACGAGGCCCGTACGGTCGCCCACGGGCTGGTCGCCGCGGCGACCGCGACGGGTCACCGTCTCCCCGAGGTCCTCGCGGGCTACGGCCGCGACACCCATGCCGAGCCGGTACCGTACCCACACGCGTGTGTACGGGAGTCCCGTTCGGCGGCGGCCCCGCTGGCGCTGCTCACGGCGGTCGGGGGCGCGTGACCGATCTCCCGGTCCGACCCCGGTCCGGCCCTGGTCGGGCCTCGGCCGGGCCCTGGCCGGGCTGCTTGGCGCGGCGTTTGCGTGGTGTTTGCCGAGCGCTGGCCGAGGGGGGCTGAACGCGGGCCGGGGGCAGGCCGTACGAAACTGTGGCGGATCCGTCCCACGTCGGATCCGCCGAACCGCCGGGCTTCGTACGGAAGGACCCTCGGGTGCCTGTCTCCACTCGCTCATCCCAGCCGCCTGCACCGAAAGACCCCGAGGACGACACCGTGACGACCGCGGCGACCGCGCAACCGCAGACCCCGTCGGCGGGAGACCCGTCGTCCGAGACCCCGGAGGCGCAGGCCCCGACGCCGGAGTCCCCTTCCGGCGACAGCCGACCGGCCGAGACCGCGACGGCGGAGACCCCGGCAGCAGAGACCGCGACGGCGGAGACCGTCACGGCAGACAAGTCGTCGGCACCGGCCCCGACGGCAGGCACCCCGTCAGCCGAAGCCCCGAGGGCCGACAGCCGCTCAGCCGACAACCGCTCGGCCGACTCCCCCACCGCCGAGCCCTCCTCCGACGACGGCCCGACGCCGGAGAGCGCGGGTGGGCCGAACGAGGACGGTTCGGACGGGCCGAGCGCGGGTGGGCCGGGTGCGGACGGTTCGCACGGGCCGGGCGAGGACGGTTCGGGCAGCCCGAGTGGAGGCGGTGGGTCCGCGGCTCGTGGGTTCCGCGCGCGGATCGCGTACTGGCGGGACTGGCGGAGCCGGTATCCAGGGGCCGCGCGCGTGGTGTGGTGGACGGCGACCGTCCTCTCCCTGGTGCTCGTGCTCGGCGCGCTGCTGCTGCCGAACCGTCTCTTCTCGCTCCATGTCAGCGGATTCGTACGGCTGCCGGGTGAGGCGATCATCGGCGCGGCCGTGCTGCTGGCGCTGCCGCGCCGGCCCCGGGTGGCACTGGCGGCGCTGGCCGGCGCGGCCCTCGGCGCGCTGACCGTGTTGAACGTGATGGACATGCAGTTCATGGAGTACCTGGGCCGCGACTTCAACCTCGTCCTGGACTGGTCGCTGCTGAGCGACGCGCAGTCGTACGTGGCGGACTCGCTGGGCGGGGCCGTCGCGCTCGCCGCGTCGATCGGGCTCGCCCTGCTCGTCGTGCTGATCATGGTCGTGATGGCGCTGGCGACGGTCCGGCTGAGCGGCCTGCTGGTGCGCGACACCCGGCAGGCGACCCGGGGCACGCTGATAGCCGGGACCGCCTGGATCACCTGCTCCGTCCTGGGTCTTCAGTACGCCGGGCTGCCGGTCGCCTCCGACCGGGTCGTGAACACGCTCGCCGCCGAGGCCAAGCGGGTGCGGGACACCGTCAAGGACGAGGCCGCGTTCGGGAAGGAGGCCCGCTACGACACCTTCGGGGCCACCCCGGCAGACCAGCTCGTGCCGGACCTGCGCGGCAAGGACGTCATCTTCACCTTCATCGAGAGCTACGGCCGCAGTGCCATCGAGGACGCGGGCATGGCGCCGGGCGTCGACCGGACCCTCGACAGCAGCACCCAGGCGCTGGCGAAGGCCGGGTTCAGCGCGAAGAGCGGCTGGCTGACTTCCGCGACGTACGGCGGCAGCAGCTGGCTCGGCCACTCCACCACCCTGTCCGGCCTGTGGGTGAGCACCCAGCAGCGCTACCGCACCGTCATGGCCAGCGACCACCTGTCCCTGACCAAGGCCTTCCAGAAGACCGGCGCCTGGGACACGGTCGGCATCATGCCGGGCGTGCAGAAGGGGTGGCCCGAGGCGAAGTTCTACGGTCTGGACAAGGTCTACAACGCCTTCCAGATGGGTTACCAGGGGCCGAAGTTCAGCTGGTCGCCCATGCCCGACCAGTACGCGCTGGAGGCGTTCCAGCGGCTGGAGCACGGCCGCACCGACCGTGACAAGCCGCTGATGTCGGAGGTCATCCTGACCTCCAGTCACCAGCCCTGGGCGCCGATCCCGAAGATGGTCGGCTGGGACGAGGTCGGCGACGGCTCGGTCTTCGACGGCATCCAGGCGGCCGGTGAGAAGGCGGCCGACGTGATCGCCGACTCGGCCAGGTCCAAGACGGAGTACGGCAAGTCCATCCAGTACTCGGTGACCGCTCTCACCCAGTGGCTGGAGCGCTACGGCACCGAGGACACCGTCCTGGTCTTCCTCGGCGACCACCAGCCCATCTCCCGGGTCAGCGGCAACCACGCCAGCCGGGACGTGCCGGTCTCGATCGTCGCCAAGGACCCGAAGGTCCTCGACAAGATCGCCGCCTGGAACTGGACGGACGGCCTGAAGCCGGCCCACAACGCACCGGTGTGGAAGATGAGCTCGTTCCGCGACAAGTTCCTGACGGCATACGGCTCGACCCCCCACCCGTCGAAGGGCTGACCACCGGACCTGCGGACCACCACCGGACCGGCGGGCACGCGACGACCGGGGTACCCGGCGGCCGGGCCGTCCGGCGGCCGGGGCCCGGCGGTCCGGACCTCAGCCGCCGGAGGTGTCCAGTTCCGCGTCCTCGCTGATGCCCGCGCAGTCGTACGGGTCCTTCAGCCAGCCGTCCGGCAGGACGACCCTGTTGTTGCCGGACGTGCGGCCGCGGGGACCGTCGGCGCCGGTGGGCCAGGGCTGGTCGAGGTCCAGCTCGTCGAGTCCGGCACGGAGTTCGGCGAGCGAGGAGGTGATGGCCAGCCGCTTGCGCATCTCGGAGCCGACCGCGAAGCCCTTGAGGTACCAGGCGACGTGTTTGCGGAAGTCGATGACCCCGCGCGGCTCGTCGCCGATCCACTCGCCGAGCAGGGTGGCGTGCCGGACCATGACGTCGGCGACCTCGCGCAGGGACGGGCGGGCGATGTCCTCGTGCCGGCCCTCGAAGGCGGCCACGAGGTCGGCGAACAGCCAGGGGCGGCCGAGGCAGCCGCGGCCGACGACCACGCCGTCGCAGCCCGTCTCGCGCACCATGCGCAGCGCGTCCCCGGCCGACCAGATGTCGCCGTTGCCGAGGACGGGGATCTCCGGGACGTGTTCCTTCAGCCGGGCGATCGCCTCCCAGTCGGCGGTGCCGCCGTAGTGCTGGGCGGCGGTGCGTCCGTGCAGCGCGATCGCGGTGACGCCCTCCTCGACGGCGATGCGGCCCGCGTCGAGGTAGGTGATGTGGTCGTCGTCGATGCCCTTGCGCATCTTCATGGTCACCGGGAGGTCGCCGGCCCCGCTCACCGCCTCCCGCAGGATGGCCCGCAGCAGGTGGCGCTTGTAGGGGAGCGCGGAGCCGCCGCCCTTGCGGGTCACCTTGGGGACCGGGCAGCCGAAGTTGAGGTCGATGTGGTCGGCGAGGCCCTCTTCCGCGATCATGCGGACGGCCTTGCCGACGGTGGCCGGGTCGACTCCGTACAGCTGGATCGAGCGCGGCTTCTCGGTCGCGTCGAAGTGGATCAGCTGCATGGTCTTCTCGTTGCGTTCGACCAGCGCCCGGGTCGTGATCATCTCGCTCACGAACAGGCCCTTGCCGCCACTGAACTCCCTGCAAAGGGTGCGGAAGGGCGCGTTGGTGATCCCGGCCATGGGGGCCAGGACGACCGGCGGGGTGACGGTGTGCGGGCCGATCCGGAGAGTCGTGTTCTGCGTGGGCGCGGTCGTGGGCATCCACCCATTGTCACGCATCGGGCGGCATGCCCGGCCTCACGTTTTTCCCGCCGCCCCTCGCCGTCCCCCGGCCGCCCCTCGCCGTCCCCCGGCCGTCCGGCGGCCCGCCCTTCGGCGTACTCAGTCACCCGCAGCCGTCCTCAGCGACCACTCGCAGCCGTTCCCGACCACCCTCAGCCGTTCCCGACCACCCTCAGAGCATGCAGAAACCATTAGTTAGCCGCACTATCGATGTGGGCGTACGATGGACCGCATGCCCGAGCTCAGCCCGCGCCGACGTCTCCTGGTCCTGGCGATCTGCTGTATGAGCCTGCTGATCGTGAGCCTCGACGTCACCGTCCTGAACGTCGCCCTGCCCGCGATGCAGAGCGACCTGCACGCCTCCACCGCCGGCCTTCAGTGGACGATCGACGCGTACACGCTCGTCCTGGCCATGCTGCTGATGCTCGCGGGATCGACCGCCGACCGGATCGGCCGCAAGAAGGTGTTCATGGCCGGTCTGGTCGTGTTCTCGGCCGGGTCGCTCCTGTGCTCGCTCGCCCCGGACCTGGAGCTGCTGATCGCGGCCCGGACGGTGCAGGCGGTCGGCGGCTCGATGCTGAACCCGGTCGCCATGTCGATCATCACCAACACGTTCACCGACCCGCGCGAACGGGCCCGGGCGATCGGGGTGTGGGGCGCGGTCGTGGGCATCTCGATGGCGGCGGGCCCTCTGCTGGGCGGACTGCTGGTGGAGTCGGTGGGCTGGCGCTCCATCTTCTGGATCAACCTGCCGGTCGGGCTCGCGGCCCTGCTGGCGACCCTGCGCTACGTCCCGGAGTCCCGGGCGCCGAAGGCCCGCCGCCCCGATCCGGTGGGGCAGCTGCTGGTCATCGTCCTCTTCGGCTCCCTGACGTACGCGATCATCGAGGCGCCGGAGGCGGGCGCCGCCACCAGCGGTCCCTTCGCCGCCGTCGCGCTCGCCGCGCTGCTGTGCCTGCTGCGGTACGAGCCCCGCCGCGCCGAGCCTCTCATCGACCTGCGGTTCTTCCGCTCGGCGCCGTTCAGCGGGGCGACGGTCGTCGCGATCAGCGCGTTCGCCGCGCTGGGCGGGTTCCTGTTCCTGTCGACGCTGTACCTGCAGAACGTGCGGGGGCTCGACGCCCTGCACGCAGGGCTGTGGATGCTGCCCATGGCCGTGCCGACGTTCCTGTGCGCCCCGCTGTCCGGCCGGCTGGTGGGCAGCCGCGGCCCGCGGCTGCCACTGGTGATCGCGGGCAGTGCCATGACGACCAGCGGACTGCTGTTCGCCGTCTTCGACGCGGAGACGTCCGACGTGACGCTGTTCCTCGGGTACGTCCTGTTCGGCATCGGCTTCGGCTTCGTGAACGCGCCGATCACGAACACGGCGGTGTCGGGCATGCCGCGCAGCCAGGCGGGGGTGGCGGCGGCGGTCGCCTCCACCAGCCGGCAGCTCGGCCAGACCCTGGGCGTCGCCGTGATCGGCGCGGTCCTGGCGGCGGGCGTGGGCGCCTCGTCGTACCGCGACACGTTCGCCTCCGCCTCCGTGCCCGGCTGGTGGATCCTCACCGGCTGCGGCGCGGTCGTCCTCGTCCTGGGCGCCGTGACCACGGGGCCGTGGGCACGGCGGACGGCGGAGCGGACCGCGCAGCGGCTGGAGGCGCCGGAGATCCGGGAGGCGACGGGCGTCAGCGCGTGACGACGCTCCGGGCGCTCCCCGCGGAAGGGGTGCGCCCGGAGCCGTCAGGGGCCGGTCCCTCCCCCGTCTCCTGGGCGAGCGCGAACGAGTACAGCTTCTCCAGCCGCTCCCGCGTCCGCGCGTCCGCCGGGGCGTACGTCACCATGCGCGCGCCGAGTTCCGGGCTCAGCCAGAGGTCGGTGTGGGTGAGGTCGAGGAGGCCGACGTGCGGGTTGCGGAACTGCTTGGTCTTGCTGCGGGTCGCGACGACCTCGTAGCGCTCCCAGTTCTCGCGGAACTCGGGGGACTCCGCCTGGAGCCGCTTGACCAGCATCTTCCAGGCGGGCTCGGTGAGGTGGCCGGCCATGGAGGCGCGAAGTTTCGCCGCCATCAGGCGCATGGTGTCGTCGAGGTGGACGACCGCCTCGCGCCACTGCGGGTCGGTGTGGACGAGGAGCATGCAGTTGCGGTCCTCGGGCGGGATCGCGTCGAGGTCGCACAGCAGATGGGCGTAGGTGCGGTTGTAGGCCAGGATGTCGTAGCGGCTGTTCTGGACGCAGGCGGGCAGCGGGTCGAGCTGGTCCAGCATGTCGCGTACGGCGTCGGTGACGCCGGTGCACGACGAGGCGGGGGTCGGGTCGGTCGCGGCGGCGAGCTGGAAGAGGTGGGCCCGTTCGCTCGGGTCGAGCAGCAGTGTGCGGGCGAGGGCGTCCAGGACCTGGACCGACACCTGGATGTCCCGGGACTGCTCCAGCCAGGTGTACCAGGTGACGCCCACCGCCGAGAGGTGGGCGACCTCCTCGCGGCGCAGCCCGGGAGTGCGGCGGCGCGTTCCACGCGGGAGACCCACCTGCTCGGGCGTGATCCGCTCGCGGCGACTGCGCAGGAAGGCGGCCAGCTCGTGGCGCCGGATCGCCGAGCCGCCGACCGCGCGGGCGTCGCGGACACCGCCGGGGTCGGGGACCGCCTGGACCGCGGCACGGTTGCCGAGGGGCTCGCGCGCGTGTGTTTCCTGGGCCATCGTCGTCATGCCTCCAGCGTGCGGCCGGCCGGACCCTGTTGCCAGGTACTCCTTCTACCAGGATAAGGAGCATCTGGTACCCGGTTGGGCATCGGCGCAGGCTCGGGAGCGTGACCGAAACCATCATCACCACCCCAGCCGCCGCCCGGAGGACCCCGGCGCCCCGTGCGCTCGGCCCGCTCGGGCTGTTCACCGTCCTGCTCGCCGCTGCGCTCCCCCTGATCGACTTCTTCATCGTCAACGTCGCCCTGCCCACCATGGGCCGGGACCTCGCGGCGAGCGAGTCCGTCCTCGAACTGGTCGTCGCGGGGTACGGGCTCGCGTACGCCGTGCTCCTCGTCCTGGGCGGGAGGCTCGGCGACCTGTTCGGCCGCCGCCGGCTCTTTCTGGGCGGCATGGCCGCCTTCGGCCTGACCTCACTGGCCTGCGGGCTCGCCCCCGACGCGTGGTCGCTGGTCGCGGCGCGGGTCGCGCAGGGCGCGTCGGCCGCCGCGATGGTCCCGCAGGTGCTCGCCACCATCCAGTCGTCCACCGAGGGACCCCGGCGCGCCAAGGCGATGAGCCTGTACGGCGCGACCGCCGGGCTGTCCATGGTGGCGGGCCAGATCCTGGGCGGCGTCCTGGTCGCCGCGGACCTCGCCGGCAGCGGTTGGCGGTCCGTGTTCCTGGTGAACGTGCCCGTCGTGGTCGTCGGTCTCGTCCTCGCCGTCCGTACCGTCCCGGAGACGCGTTCGCAGCACCCCGAGCCCGTGGACGGACCCGGCACCGTGCTCCTCGCCGCCGCCCTGCTGACGCTGCTCGCGCCGCTCACCGAGGGCCGGGCGGCCGGCTGGCCGCTGTGGACGTGGCTGTCGCTGGCCGCGTTCCCGCTGGTGGCGGGTGCCTTCCTCGCGGTGGAGCGGCGGGCCGACCGGCAGGGCCGTACCCCGCTGGTGCCGCCGAGCCTGTTCGCGCTCACCGGGCTGCGGCGCGGTCTGACGCTGATGGTGCCGTTCTCGATCGGCTTCAGCGGCTTCATGTTCGTCATCGCCGTGGCGCTCCAGAGCGGGGCGGGGCTGGGTCCGGTGCCCGCCGGTCTCGCGCTCGCGCCGATGGCCCTGGCGTTCTTCGTGGCCTCGCTGGCCGGGCCGCGGCTGGTCGCACGGTTCGGCGCCCGGGTGGTCACGGCGGGTTCGGTGCTCCAGGGCGTGGGTGTGGTCCTCCTCCTGCTGACGGTGCGCGCCGACTGGCCGGACGTCGGCTTCGTCGAACTTCTGCCGGGCGCGGCGGTCGCCGGTGCGGGGCAGGCCCTGCAACTGCCCGTCGTCATGCGCATCGTGATGTCGGAGGTGCCGCCGGCCCGCGCGGGCGTCGGCAGCGGTGTGATGGTCACCACCCAACAGGCGGCGCTGGCGCTGGGCGTGGCCACCCTCGGGACCCTGTTCCTCTCCCTGGTACCGGGGATGGGCATGCGGGACGCCCTGGTCACCACGCTGGCCGTGCAGTTGTGCGGGGTCGTCGTGACGGGACTGCTCAGCCTGCGGCTGCCGCGCAGGGTGGGGTGACCCCGGTCCCGCGTGCCGGGTGGGGGCACGGCCCTCGGTCGATTCGGGGACCCCGAAACCCCTGTTGATGTCGGTATTGCTGCACACTCCTTGCTGGCCGGACGACGGCCGGAAGGTGGGGAGTGGTGGAGAGCAACGCGAGCAAGGTGAGCCGCTGGGACCAGCACGGGCGCGAGCATGTCGTCAGGGTGCGGCGCACGGGAGTGCAGCGCACGATCAGGTGTGACACGTGCGGCTGGCGCGTGGGGGCGCAGTTCCTGCCCTGGCTGAAGGCGGCGGACCACCTCGCCGAGGCGCACCAGGCGACGGTGGATCCCACGGAGGGCCGCGAGCCGCGATGAGTTTCGGTCGCCCCGGCGGTCTCAGGGACGAAGAGAAGAGATCCCACCGGGAGGCCGGACCATGAGCGCTCTGCACGAGACCCTGCGGCGGTACCTCGACGACGGCACCGTACCCGGGGCGGTGGGCCTCGTGGCCCGCGGTGACGCGGTGGAGGTGGTGACCGCCGGTGCGCAGGACGCCGAGGGCGGTGTCCCGATGGACCGGGAGTCCCTCTTCCGGATCGCCTCGATCACCAAGCCGGTCACGGCGGCGGCGCTGATGATGCTGGTGGAGGAGGGGCGTGCGGGGCTGGACTCGCCGGTGGCCGAGTGGCTGCCCGAGCTGGCGGACCCCGTTGTGGTCCGTACGCCGGCCGCTCCCGTCGACGACGTGGTCCCGGCGGCCCGGCCGATCACGGTCGAGGACCTGCTGAGTTCCCGCCCCGGCTGGGGCTTCCCGTCCGATTTCACGCTCCCGGCGGTGCAGGCCCTGTTCGGCGTGCAGAGGGACGGCCGGGAGCCGCAGGCCTGTCCCGAGCCGGACGCCTGGCTGGCGGAGCTGGCCCGCGTCCCGCTGCTGCACCAGCCGGGCGAGGCGTGGCTGTACGGCACGGCGTCGGACCTCCAGGGCATCCTGATCGCCCGGGTGTCCGGCCGTCCGCTCCCCGAGTTCCTGGCGGAACGGATCTTCGAGCCGCTGGGCATGAAGGACACGGCGTTCGAGGTCCCGAAGGAGAAGCGGGACCGCTTCACCACCGCCTACCGTCCCGACGGCGCGGGCGCCCTGGAGGTGGCGGACACCCCGGACGGCCAGTGGAGCCGCGTACCGGCGTTCCCGTCGGGCGGCGGCGGACTGGCGTCCACGGCCGACGACTGGCTGGCGTTCGCCCGTCTGCTGCTGGACGGCGGTGAGGCGGGCGGGCGCAGGCTGCTCTCGCCGACGTCGGTGAGCCGTATGACGGCCAATCATCTGACGGCGCGGCAGCGGGAGTCGGGGGCGCTCTTCCTGGAGGGCCAGGGCTGGGGCTACGGCGGTTCGGTCGACGTCGGCCCCGTCGACCCCTGGAACGTCCCCGGGCGCTACGGCTGGGTCGGCGGCACGGGGACGACGGGACACATCGTCCCGCAGTCCGGCACGGTCACCCTTCTGCTCACCCAGGTGGCGATGGAGAACCCGGCGCCGACTCCGCTGATGCGGGACTTCTGGCGGTGCACGGCGGGAGCCTGAGGGTGCTCACCCACGCTCACCCCCGGCCCGGCGCCCCGCGTGTCCCGCCCCCTGCCCCGCCTGCCTCGCCCGCGTCGAGGTCGCCGACCAGGCCCCGCAGGACGGGTCCGTACTCGGGGTGGGCCAGGGCGTGGGCCAGTTGGGCGACCAGGTAGTCGGCCGGGTTGCCGGTGTCGTACCAGCGGCCCTCGATGACCTGGCCGTAGACCGCGCGGTCACGGGCGTAGGCGTTGATGGCGTCGGTCAGGTAGATCTCGCCGGTCCGGTGCTCGTACCAGCGGCGGGTCTGCTCGCGCAGTTCGTCGATGATGCCGGGGGTGATGACATAGCCGCCGATGGCCGCGTACGACGACGGCGCGAGGGCCGGCTCGGGTTTCTCGACGAGGCCGGTGATGCGCAGCGTCCCGTCGCCGAGATCCTCCTTGACGACGGGGACGCCGTAGCGCTGGGAGTCGGCGGGGTCCATCGGCAGCAGGGCGAGGACCGGGCAGCCGGTCTGCTCGTAGGCGCGGATCAGCTGCTGGGCGCGGGGTGTCCCGGCGACGAAGACGTCGTCGGGCCACAGGACCAGGACCGGTTCGTCGCCGAAGGACCGGGCGGCGTTGAGCACCGGGGTGCCGTTGCCGTACGGGCCGTGCTGGTCCAGGTAGGTGATGTGGCCCTGGCGGGCCAGCTCGGCCACCTCCTGGACGGCGTCCGCGTAGGCGTCCTTGCCGTCGGCGCGGAGCTGCTCGACCAGGGCGGGGTTGGGCCGGAAATGGTCCTGGATCAGGCTCTTGCCGCCGGAGACGACGATGGTGATGTCGGTGATGCCCGAGTCCACCAGCTCGCGCACGGTGTGCTCGATCACCGGCTTGTCGCCGACCGGGAGCATCTCCTTGGGAATCGCCTTGGTGAGGGGCAGCAGCCGGGAACCGAGCCCGGCTGCGGGGATCACGGCCCTGCGGATCGTCGGGGACATCAGACCCCCTTCAGGCCGCGCAGCACCAGGTCCACGAGGGCCCTGAAGTCGTCCTGCGCCCCCGGCCGCTCCCACACCCGGTGGTAGCCGGGATCGTGGAAGCGGCCGGTGGCGTGGAAGACGGCGGTGGCGGTGGTCTCCGGGTCGGCGGCCGTGAAGGCGCCGGACGCGACACCCGCCTCGATGATCCGGGTCAGCTGGCCGGTCAGGTCGGCGAGGTGCTCGTCGACCACCTCGCCGGTCTCCCCGGTGAGCACCATGTACGTGGCGAACAGCTCGGGGTCGTCGCCGGCCTTGCGGCGCTTGGCCTCGAAGAGCGCCGCGAGCCAGTCGCGCAGCCGGGCCTCCGGGGCGCGGGACTCGTCGGCGGTGATGGCGGACAGGCTCTCGGACGTACGGTCCAGCCACCGTTTCGTGACCGCCGCGCGCAGCGCCGCCTTGGTCCGGAAGTGCCGGTAGACGCTGCCGTGGCTGACGCCGAGCGCGCGGGCCACGTCGACCACGGTGGCCTTGGCCGGGCCGTGGCGGCGCAGCACGTCCTCGGTCGCCTCGAGGATGCGCTCGGCGGTCAGGGTCTCGGTGGTCGGTGACATGCTCAGACCGTACCCGGAGAGCGGGTCAGCGCTCGCTGTCGAGGTGGGCCATCGCGGCGGCCGCGTAGCGCTCACCGGCGGCCGCGTCGGCGGGGACGGCGTCCTCGATCGCGGCGAGGTCGGCGGCATCCAGTACGACGTCCAGCGCGCCCAGCGACTCCGCGAGCCGCTCCCTGGTCCGGGCGCCGACCAGGGGCACGATGTCCTCGCCCTGGGCCAGTACCCAGGCGATCGCGATCTGCGCGACGGAGACGCCCTTCTGTCCGGCGATCTTCCGCAGGGCCTCCACGAGGTTCAGGTTGTGCTGGAGGTTGTCGCCCTGGAAGCGGGGCGAGTGGGCCCGGAAGTCGTTCGCGGCGAGCTTGCGGTCGGCGGTGAAGTGCCCGGAGATCAGCCCGCGCGACAGCACGCCGTACGCCGTGACGGAGATCCCCAGTTCACGGGTGACCGGCAGGATCGACTTCTCGATGCCTCGCGAGATCAGGGCGTACTCGATCTGGAGGTCGGCGATCGGCGCGGTGGCGGCGGCCTTGCGGATGGTCTCGGCGCCGACTTCGCTGAGGCCGATGTGCCGGACGTACCCCTTCTCGACCAGCTCGGCGATCGCGCCGACCGTCTCCTCGATCGGCACGTCGGGGTCGAGCCGGGCGATGCGGTAGACGTCGATGTGGTCGACGCCCAGGCGCTGGAGGGAGTAGGCGGCGAAGTTCTTCACGGCTGCCGGGCGGCCGTCGTAGCCGCTCCAGCCGCCGTCCGGGTCGCGCAGGGCGCCGAACTTCACGCTGATCTGCGCCTGTTCGCGACGGGCGGCCGGAGCGGAGCGCAGGGCTTCGCCGATCAGCAGCTCGTTGTGGCCCATGCCGTAGAAGTCGCCGGTGTCCAGCAGGGTCACACCGGCCTCGAGGGCGGCGTGGATGGTCGCGATCCCCTCGGCCCGGTCCGCGCCGCCGTACAGCGCGGACATGCCCATACAGCCGAGGCCGAGGGCGGAGACCTGGGGACCGGTGGTGCCGAGGGAGCGGGTTCGCATCGTCATGCCCACCAGCTTGGCATGACAGATGACAGATTTCAACATCTGTTATCTGTTATTCGTCGACTCGCGTCCGCCGGTCCTCGATCACCGGCCCTCGACCACCGGCAGCCACCGGCCCTCAACCGCCGGTCCTCGGCGCCGGTCCTCAAGCGTTGGCCGCCGCCGCCGGCCGGCGGTCGTCGCGGACCGCCGTTCGCGACCGGCCGTCCGTCCGGTCGCCCGTCCGGTCGACGTGTCGGCCGTCGCGAGGACAATGGGAGATGTCGGTGCGCAGTCACCCGGGCGGCGCCTGCCACCGGCCGAGCGGCCCTCCGCGCCGCCATGGAGGCTGCCATGAGCATCCGCATCGCCACCTTCAACATGGAGAACCTCTTCCGCCGGCCCACGGCCTTCCGCATCGAGGATCCGGCGAAGCGCAGGGAGATCCTCGACGACTTCGCCGCACTGGTCGGTCTCCTCGACCTGCCGGTGTACACGGACGACGACAAGGCGAAGATCGCCGCTCTCATCGAGAAGCACCGGGCGTACGACCTCGACCCGAAGGACCCGCCGCCGATCTATGTGAACCAGTCTCGTCCGGGCAAGGACTCCGGGCTGTTCAAGCCGCCGGGTCCGGGGAAGCACCCCCGCATCGAGGTCACCGCCAAGGGCCGTGCCGCGTGGGCCGGTTGGGCCGAACTGAGTCAGGACGACCTCGACCTGGACACGGTGCGCAACACCGGCCGGGTGGTCTCGGAGGTCGACGCCGACATCCTGCTCACCGTGGAGGTCGAGGACCGCCTCGCCCTGGAGCGCTTCAACTCGCAGGTACTGGCCGGTGCTCTCGGCAGACGGCCGTACCCCTACGCCCTCCTCATCGACGGCAACGACAGCCGGGGCATCGACGTCGGCATCTTCAGCCGGTATCCGATCACGTCCTTGCGGACCCACCTCTTCGAGACCAACCCGGACCGTCCCGACCAGCGCCTGTTCAGCCGCGACTGCCCCGAGTTCGAGATCGGGCTCAACGGCACACCCCTGGTGATCCTCGGCAACCACCTGAAGAGCAAGTCCCATGACGACCCGGAGCTGCGGCTGGCCCAGGCGAAGCGCGTCGCGGAGATCTACCGGGCCACGCTGGAGCGCACCCCGCACGTCATCGTCGCCGGGGACCTCAACGACTTCCCCACCAGCGACTCGGCCGCGGCGCTGGAGGGCGCCGGACTCCGGGACGCGATGAGCCACCGGTCCTATCGCGGACTGCCCGGCACGTTCGGGGACTGCAAGGACGAGCGGGACAAGATCGACTACCTCCTGATGTCACCGGATGTGTGGCAGGAGGTGCAGCACGTCGGCCTGGAGACCCGGGGCATCTTCGCGGACGGCATCAAGTCCTTCGACACCGTGACCTCGAAGCTGAACGCGGCCTCCGACCACGCGGCGCTCTACGCGGACGTCGACCTGTAGGCCCTGGCAGGAGAACCACGAACGCCGGTGCCGGGCCCCTCGGAAGGGACCCGGCACCGGCGTTCGGCGGGAGGCGCGAAGAGGCGGGGCTCAGCAGCCGATCAGGCGGCCGGCGAGGTAGCCCTCGATCTGGTCGAGGGAGACCCGCTCCTGCTTCATCGAGTCACGCTCGCGGACGGTGACCGCGTTGTCGTCCAGGGTGTCGAAGTCGACGGTCACGCAGTACGGCGTGCCGATCTCGTCCTGGCGGCGGTAGCGGCGGCCGATGGCGCCGGCGTCGTCGAACTCGATGTTCCAGTTCTGGCGCAGCGCGGTGGCGAGGCCCTTGGCCTTGGGCGACAGCTCCGGGTTGCGGGACAGCGGCAGGACCGCGACCTTCACCGGGGCGAGGCGGTGGTCGAGGCGCAGGACCGTCCGCTTCTCCAGCTTGCCCTTGGCGTTCGGCGCCTCGTCCTCGATGTAGGCGTCGAGCAGGAAGGCCAGCATCGCGCGGCCGACACCGGCCGCGGGCTCGATGACGTACGGCGTCCAGCGCTCCTGGGCCTCCTGGTCGTAGTAGGAGAGGTCCTGGCCGGAGGCCTTGGCGTGGGCGGAGAGGTCGTAGTCGGTGCGGTTGGCGACACCCTCCAGCTCGCCCCACTCGTTGCCGCCGAACTGGAAGCGGTACTCGATGTCAGCGGTGCGCTTGGAGTAGTGGGAGAGCTTCTCCTTCGGGTGGTCGTACCACCGCATGTTCTCCTCGCGCAGGCCCAGGCCGGTGTACCAGTTCCAGCGCTGCTCCATCCAGTACTCCTGCCACTGCTCGTCCTCGCCCGGCTTGACGAAGAACTCCATCTCCATCTGCTCGAACTCGCGGGTGCGGAAGATGAAGTTGCCGGGCGTGATCTCGTTGCGGAAGGACTTGCCCATCTGCGCGATGCCGAACGGCGGCTTGCGGCGCGAAGTGGTCTGCACCTGGGCGAAGTTGGTGAAGATGCCCTGGGCGGTCTCGGGGCGCAGGTAGGCGATGGAGCCGGTGTCCTGCGTGGGACCGAGGTGGGTGGAGAGCAGACCCGAGAACTGCTTGGGCTCGGTGAACTGGCCCTTGTTGCCGCAGTTGGGGCAGTTCACGTCCGCCAGGCCGTTCTCCGGCAGGCGCTTGTGCTTGGCCTCGTACGCCTCTTCCAGGTGGTCCGCACGGAACCGCTTGTGGCAGGAGGTGCACTCGGTCAGCGGGTCGGAGAAAGTGGCGACGTGGCCGGAGGCCACCCAGACCTCGGGGGCCAGGATGACGGACGAGTCGAGACCCACCACGTCCTCGCGCGACGTCACCATGTAGCGCCACCACTGGCGCTTCAGGTTCTCCTTGAGCTCGACACCCAGGGGTCCGTAGTCCCAGGCGGCCTTCTGACCGCCGTAGATCTCACTACAGGGGAATACGAAGCCACGGCGCTTGCTCAGGCTGACGATGGTGTCGATCTTGTCGGCGGCCACGGTGCTCTCTTCATAACGACGACGGGCGACGAAGCGAGATGCGCTTCCAGAGAAGACTTCAGGGTACCGGCGGGGACTCCCCCTCGACCAAATCGGATCCCTGCCCAGACCCTTACCCAGCCGTCACCAGGGCTTGTTGACAACGGTTTCCATATTTGTTGAAAATGACTGTCATGAACGCACGACGACTCATATCCGGCACCGCGGTCGCGGCCGCCACCGCCCTCGGCCTCGGCACCCTCTCCGCCTGCTCCACCGACAGCGCGGCCGCGTCCGGCACGGACAAGTTCGACGTCGTCGCGTCGTTCTACCCGATGGCCTTCCTCGCCGAGCAGATAGGCGGGGACCATGTGCACGTCACCAGCCTGACCGAGCCCGGCCAGGAGCCGCACGACCTGGAGATCAGCGCCAAGCAGACCGCCGCGCTCCAGGAGTCCGACGCGGTGCTCTACCTCAAGAACCTCCAGCCCTCCGTCGACGACGCGGTGGCCCAGTCCGAGGTCAAGACCAAGATCGACGCGGCCTCCCTCACCACGCTGGAGAAGCACGGCAACGAGGTCGGCGGCCACGCGGCCGAGCACGACGACCACCAGAACGAGGAGCTGGCCGGCCTCGACCCGCACATCTGGCTCGACCCGGTGCGCTATTCCCAGGTCGCCCAGGGCGTCGGCAAGGCCTTCGAGAAGGCGGACCCGGACCACGCGGCCGACTACGAGAAGAACACCGCGGCCCTCGTGAAGAAGCTCGGCGCCCTGGACACGCAGTTCAAGGACGGGCTGGCGAACACCAGGACCAAGGTGTTCGTCACCACCCACGCCGCCTTCGGCTACCTCGCCGAGCGCTACGGCCTGACCGAGGAGGCCATCAACGGCCTCGACCCCGAGTCGGAGCCCAGCGCCGCCCGCGTGAAGGAGCTTGAGAAGATGGCCGAGGCCGACGGGGTCACCACCGTGTTCTACGAGACGCTCGTCAGCGACAAGACCGCGAAGACCATCGCCTCCGACGCGAACCTCAAGACCGACGTCCTCGACCCGATCGAGGGCATCACGGAGAAGTCCCGGGGCAAGGACTACTTCTCGGTCCAGGAGGCGAACCTCGAGGCGCTGCGGACAGCCCTGGGAACGAAGTGATCTTTACGGAGGGCGCCATGGACGCGAACGTCACCGACGCGAAGACCGTCATCTCCCTGCGCGGTGTCCGCGCGGAGCTGGGCTCGCGCCCGGTCCTGCGGGGCATCGACCTCACCGTGCGGCGCGGTGAGGTCGTCGCCCTGCTCGGCGCGAACGGCTCGGGAAAGTCCACCGCCGTACGCACCGTGATCGGCCAGGTCCCGGTCAGCGCCGGGGAGGTCGAACTGTTCGGCACCCCGCGGCGCCGCTTCCGGGACTGGGCGCGCGTCGGCTACGTACCGCAGCGCACCACGGCCGCCGGCGGGGTCCCGGCCACGGTGACCGAGGTCGTCTCGTCGGGCCGCCTCTCCCGCACCCGCTTCGGCGTCTTCCGCAAGGCCGACCGGGAGGCCGTGCGGCACGCCCTGGACCTCGTGGGCATGGCCGACCGCGCCAAGGACAACGTCGACGCGCTCTCCGGCGGCCAGCACCAGCGCGTCCTCATCGCCCGAGCGCTGGCCGCCGCACCCGAACTGCTGATCATGGACGAGCCGATGGCGGGCGTCGACCTGGCCAGCCAGGAGGTCCTGGCCCGGACCCTCGAGGCCCAGGTCGCGGCCGGTACGACGGTGCTGCTCGTCCTGCACGAACTGGGCCCGCTGGAGCCCCTGATCGACCGGGCGGTCGTCCTGCGGGACGGCTGCGTCCTGCACGACGGCCCGCCCACACCGGCCGTCGGCCAGCACGCGCTGCCCGGCCACGACCACGTACACCCGCACGCACCCGCGGGCGCCGAACCGATCCGCACGGGACTGCTGAGCTGATGGACCTCCTGAACTACGCCTTCATGCAGCGGGCGCTGCTGGCCGCCGTACTGGTCGGCATCACGGCCCCCGCCGTCGGCATCTACCTCGTCCAGCGCCGCCAGGCCCTCATGGGCGACGGCATCGGCCATGTCGCGATGACCGGCGTCGGCCTGGGCTTCCTGCTGTCCTGGTCCCCGGTGTGGATGGCCACGGCCGTCTCGGTCGTGGGCGCCGTGGCCATGGAACTGATCCGCTGGTACGGGAAGACCCGTGGCGACATCGCCCTCGCCATGCTCTTCTACGGCGGCATGGCCGGCGGCGTGATGTTCATCAACCTGGCCCCGACGGGCTCGAACGCCAACCTGACGTCGTACCTCTTCGGCTCGCTCTCGACCGTCTCCGAGTCGGACGTCACGGCGATCTGCCTGCTCGCGGCGTTCGTGGTCGCGGTCACCGTCGGACTGCGCCGCCAGCTCTTCGCGGTCAGCCAGGACGAGGAGTTCGCCCGGGTGACCGGCCTGCCCGTCCGCGCCCTGAACCTGCTCACGGCCGTCACGGCGGCGGTCACCGTCACGGTGGCGATGCGGGTGGTAGGCCTGCTGCTGGTGTCGGCCCTGATGGTGGTCCCGGTGGCCGCGGCCCAGCAGCTCAGCCGCAGCTTCGCCGCCACCTTCGCCGTCGCGGTGGCGATCGGCGTGACGGTGACCATCGGCGGCACGGTCACCTCCTACTACCAGGACGTCCCGCCCGGCGCGACGATCGTCCTGCTGACCATCGCCGCGTTCATCGCGCTGAGCGTGCTGGCCGCTCCCCTGGCCCGCCGCCGCGCCCGCGCACTGGCGGCGGGCCACCCCGACGGCGACCCGGCCGAGTGTGCGATTCCGGCCACCCGGGCATCGGAGGACGAGGTCGGCGTCTGACCCCGCACAGCCGGGGCTGGCACAATGGCCCGGCAAGCCGCAGACGTGAGGAGGCAACGGTGACAACCGCTGGACCGCCCGTGAAGGGCCGTTCCACCCGGCAGCGTGCCGCCGTCGCGGCGGCGCTCGACGAGGTCGACGAGTTCCGCAGCGCCCAGGATCTGCACGACATGCTCAAGCACAAGGGCGACTCGGTCGGCCTGACCACGGTCTACCGCACCCTCCAGTCCCTCGCCGACGCGGGGGAGGTCGACGTCCTGCGCACCTCGGACGGCGAGTCGGTGTACCGCCGGTGCTCCACCGGGGAGCACCACCACCACCTCGTCTGCCGCGTCTGCGGCAAGGCCGTGGAGGTCGAGGGACCCGCGGTGGAGACGTGGGCCGAGGCGATCGCCGCGGAGCACGGGTACGTCAATGTGGCCCACACGGTGGAGATCTTCGGCACGTGTTCCGACTGCGCGGGTGCCTCCGGCAGCTGAGCGGTGCGGGTCGGGTCGGGTGACCGGCTCCCGGGGGCTGCGCCCCCGGACCCCCCGTCGGCCCCGAACGGGCTTCCTCAGACGCCGGACGGCCTGTGAGTACGCGGCCGGCGCCGGGAACGGAGGCTACGAAGTGACCTCCGGGTCCTCGGACTTCCCCTCCATGGCCAGGAGTTCCTCGTTCGTGATCGCGCCGCCGAAACGGCGGTCCCGGGAAGCGAACTCGACGCACGCCCGCCACAGGTCACGGCGGTCGAAGTCCGGCCACAGCACGTCCTGGAAGACCAGCTCCGCGTAGGCGCTCTGCCAGAGCAGGTAGTTGGAGGTGCGCTGCTCGCCGCTCGGCCGCAGGAACAGGTCGACGTCCGGCATGTCCGGGTAGTAGAGATACTTCGCGAGGGTCTTCTCGGTGATCTTCGACGGGTCGAGGCGGCCCGCCTTGACGTCCTCGGCGAGCGCCTGGGCCGCGTCCGCGATCTCGGCCCGGCCGCCGTAGTTCATGCAGAAGTACAGGGTGAGACGGTCGTTGTCCTTGGTCTGCTCCTGGGCGACCTGGAGCTCCTTGGCGACCGACTTCCACAGCCTGGGCATCCGGCCCACCCAGCGCACCCGGATGCCGAGCTCGTCGAGCTGGTCGCGGGTCTTGCGGATGAAGTCGCGGTTGAAGTTCATCAGGAAGCGCACCTCGTCGGGCGAACGCTTCCAGTTCTCGGTCGAGAAGGCGTACAGCGAGATGTTGCGCACACCCATCTCGACCGCGCCCTGCAACACGTCGAGGACCTGTTCGGCGCCGACCTTGTGCCCTTCGGTGCGCGGCAGCCCGCGCTCCTTGGCCCAGCGGCCGTTGCCGTCCATGACGATGGCCACATGCTCGGGGACCAGCTCGCCCGGGAGCTTCGGCGGGCGCGCGCCGGAGGGGTGCGGCTCCGGCTTCCTGTACTCCCGACGCTGCCGCCCCAGGAACCCGCGTACGACCATGTGCCTCTCGTCTCCTCTGTCTGTCGTCTGTCTCTCGCTCGCCGCCGCGGCTTTCCGTCCGCCGGCTTTCGCCTGCGTGTCACCGCTGCGGCTGCTGCCTGCCCTGCTGCTTGCTCGTGCCTACTTCTCGACGTACCGCAGGGAGCGCAGCCCGCGCTCCAGGTGCCAGTGCAGATAGGCGGACACCAGCCCGCTGCCCTCCCGGACGTACCGCGGCTCGCACGCGTCCGCCGTCTCCCAGTCTCCCGTGAGCAGCGCGCCCAGCAGGAGCAGGGTCTGCGGCGAGGGTACGACGCTGCCGGCCACCCGGCAGTCGACGCAGACGGAGCCGCCGGCCGCGACGGAGAAGAACCGGTTGGGGCCCGGCATCCCGCACCTGGCGCAGTCGCCGAAGCTGGGGGCGTATCCGTTGACGGCCAGCGACCGCAGCAGGAACGCGTCGAGGACGAGGTGGGGGGCGTGCTCACCGCGGGCCAGGGTCCGCAGCGCCCCGACGAGCAGCAGGTACTGCTGGACGGCCGGTTCGCCCTCGTGGTCGGTGAACCGCTCGGCGGTCTCCAGCATGGCCGTACCGGCGGTGTAGCGGGCGTAGTCGGTCACGATCCCGCCGCCGTACGGAGCGATGATCTCGCTCTGCGTGCACAGCGGCAGCCCGCGGCCGACCAGTTCGCTGCTGCCCCGCGCGAAGAACTGCACGTCGACATGGGAGAAGGGTTCGAGGCGGGCTCCGAACTTGGACTTCGTCCGGCGCACCCCGCGCGCCACGGCCCGCACCCGTCCGTGCCCGCGCGTCAGCAGCGTGATGATGCGGTCGGCCTCGCCGAGCTTCTGGGTGCGCAGGACGATGCCGTCGTCCCGGAAGAGACTCATCGGACACCGCCGGGAGCGGCGGCGGGCCGGGGGTGCCGACGGCCGCCGCGTCGCCGTGAGCGGACGCCGTGCCCCGCGCGCGACCGCGTCGCACCGCGCTCCGCCGCACCCGGCTGCCGGGTGCGGGACACGATGGCGTCGTCGCGGAACTGGCTCATGCGCCCATTCTCGCCTACGCCGCGGGGGCGGTGTGCCCGACCGCCGGTGCCGCGACCGGAAAGGTCTGCCGGGAAGCTCGCGGTGTCCGGTGATGGGGGCACCTCCCACGCCGTTCAGGCGGTGGGGGAGCATCGCAAGGCGGACCATCGCCCGCGTACCGGATGTACTCGGGTGAGGCGACAACGCGGCGTGGGGGCACTCCCCCGGCCGACGGGTGGGGGAGTGCCATGCCGGGCGTCGCGAGCCGGTGAACCCTTCCGGTCACGGCACTAGGATCCCCCGGATGGCACGACGGGCGCTGGGGCGCGACTTCGGGTGGCTGTGGGCCGCGTACGCGGTCAGCGGTTACGGGACCTACCTGGCGTTCAACGCGTTTCCGATGATCGCCGTACTGGTGCTGCACGCGGGACCGTCCGAGGTGGCGGCGCTGGCCGCGGTGGGGCCGGCGGTGGGGGCGCTGCTGGCGGTGCCGCTCGGCCCGTGGGTGGAGTTCCGCCGCAAGCGGCCCGTGATGATCGCGGCGGACCTGGCGCGGTGCGCGGCCATGCTGAGCGTCCCGGCGGCCTACGCGGTCGGCCGGCTCGGACTCGTGCAGCTGCTGCTGGTGTCGATGGTCGTGGCGGCGGCCGACATCTCGTTCACGGCGGCGAGCGGCGCGTTCCTGAAGTCGCTGCTGCCGCCGGAGGACCTGCTCACCGCGAACGGCCGGTTCGAGTCGACGACCTGGACGACGACCATGCTGGGACTGCCGCTCGGCGGCGCCCTGATCGGTCTGTTCGGGCCGATCCTGACGGTCACGGCGGACGCGGTCAGCTACCTCCTCTCGGCGGCGGGCCTGTACGCGATCCGCAGGCGGGAGCGGCAGCCCGTCCGCAAGGACCCCTCCCGCCGGCTCACCGCAGGGGACCTGCTCGCGGGCTGGCGCCACCTCCTGGCCCATCCGTCCCTGCGACCCCTGTTCCTCAACACAGCGCTGGTCAACGGCCTGATCATGGCCGGATCGCCCCCGCTGGCCGTGCTGATGCTGGGCCCGCTGGGCTTCGCGCCCTGGCAGTACGCGCTGGGTTTCGCCCTGCCCTGCGTCGGCGGCCTCATCGGCTCGCGGCTGGCTCCGCGCGCGGTGTCCCGGTACGGACGGCGCCGGGTGCTGCGCACCGTGGGGACGCTGCGGGTGTGCTGGCCGCTGGGGCTGGCCTTCGTCGGGCCGGGCACGGGCGGGCTGGTGCTCGTCATGGTCGTGGAGCTGGGCCTGATCACCTGCATCGGGCTGTACAACCCGGTCATGGCGACCGTCCGTCTCGAGCTGACTCCGACGGACCGGGTAGCCCGGATGCTGTCGGCGTGGTCGGTGGGCACCAAGGCGGCCGTCGCGACCCTCACGGCCCTGTGGGGCGTCCTCGCGACCCTCACCGGCCCCCGCACCGCCCTCGCCGTCGCGGGCGTCCTGCTGCTGGCGACACCGCCGCTGTTGCTGCGCGCGACCCGGGACGGCGCAACCAGCGGGAGCGCGGCGACGTCCGTGACAGAGGAGACCATGATCCCCGAAGGACGGAGAGAACGATCTTAGGCTCGCACCTTTCCCGCAGCTCCTCCCCCAGCCCTTCCCGCCGCACGGTCCTGACGGCCGGCGCGGCCGCGACCGCCGCCGCCCTCCTCACCGCGGTCCCCGCGCACGCCACCAGCGGCTCCAACTCCACCCCCACCTCGGTGGCCGCCCGGCTGCGTGACCTCGAAGCCCGCCACGGCGCCCGGCTCGGGGTGTTCGCCCGCAATCTGCGCACCGGCCGTTCGGTCCGCCACCGCGCCGACGAACGCTTCCCGGTCTGCTCCCTGTTCAAGCCGCTTGCGGTGGCGGCCGTGCTGCGGGACCTGCCCCCGGGGACACCGGACCGCCGTCTCCACTGGACGTCGGCGGACGTGGTGGAGAACTCCCCGGTCACCAAGGACCATGTGGCCGACGGCATGACGATCGCCGAGTTGTCCGCGGCGGCCGTCCAGCGCAGCGACAACACCGCCGGCAACCTGCTCCTGCGCGAGCTGGGCGGCCCGGCCGCGATCACCCGCTTCGCCCGCTCGGTGGGCGACCGCGTCACGCGCCTCGACCGCTGGGAGCCGGACCTCAACTCGGCCGAGCCGGACCGGGTCACGGACACCACGACCCCGTACGCCATCGGCCGCACCTACGCCCGCCTCGTCCTCGGTGACGCGCTGGCCCGTGCCGACCGCCGGCGTCTGACCGACTGGATGCTCGGCACCGTCACCAGCGCCGACCGCTTCCGCGCGGGGCTCCCCCCGACCTGGACGATCGCCGACAAGACCGGCGGCGGCTGGTACGGCGCCAACAACGACGCCGGCATCGCCTGGACCCCGGACGGCGCCCCCGTCGTCCTCGCGGTCCAGCTCGTCAAGCCGGACCGCGGGGCGGCCTACGACAGCGAACTGATCGTGGAGACGGCGGGGGTGCTGGCGGAGGTACTGGGCTAGGCCCTGTTCCGGACGCTGTCGGGGGTGCCGTTCGGCGAGGTGCCCGCGGCGGCGGCCTCCCACAGCTGGTCGAACCGGCGGATCAGGGGCTGCACCTCGTCGGCCCGGGCGTTCACCGTGGTCGAGGTGTTCACACTCAGCTGGTCGGCGTGGATCTCGTACGACAGCACACCGTCGAAGACGATGCAGTCGATCATCTTGCCGCGGCGCAGGAAGAGCGGGAGCTGTTCCAGGGCCACCACCTGGACCTGGATGCCCATCTCCCGCTGCTCCGCGCAGATCGGTTCCAGGGCGGCCAGTTCCTCGGGCCGCTTCACGATGAAGAGGCGCCGGACCGAGAGCCGCCGTTCGAGGATCGCCTCGCGCTGGGCGGTCAGATAGCGTCCCGCCGGTTCGGTGTTCCAGAACCCGTCGTCGACGACGGTGGTGCTGATGGCGTCGATGCTCGTTCTGGCGCACTTGGTGAGGGTCAGGAGCCAGTCGTGGTTCTCCCCCGCGCACTCGGCGCTGAGGTTGGTGAAGTCCTCCATCTGTGCGGCGAGCCGGTCGATCTCCGCGTGTGCGAACTCGTGCAGGATGTCGGGCCCCATGGAGACGACCTTCGTGGCGTGCTCGGCGAGCCGGGGCACGCCGTCGCCGCGCAGCCGCTCCACCTCGGTGAAAAGCTTCGTCGCCTCGCCTATGTCGGCGAACCGCTTGTCCACCGACTCCCTCAGATCGCCCAGTTGGGTCACGAACGACGCCAGGAACTGCACGATCAGCACGATGCCACCGCACAGCACGGACAGCACGAGCTGCCACGGGCCGTCCTCGTCGGAGGGCCCGACGACATTGGTGAGCAGGTAGACGACGCCACCCGCCACCACGGTGATCAGGATCTTCTGCGTCACATGTCTGGCGCCCTCGCCTTCTCGGATCCGGTCGCCCCGGAAGTACGAGTTCGTCGGTGCATGCATCTCTCTTTCTCCCCCCGTCGGGATGCTGCGCGAGCAGATGTCGTGGTGCTGTCAGGACGGGGCCGGCGCGTCACCTCGGACAAGGTTCTGCAAGGCCAGCTGGTCCCGGATGCGCTGTGCCATCGTGTTCCACTGCCTGCTGAACCCCGGGAGTCTCTCCAGTTCCTCCCAGGGCGGGCTCAGGGCACGGTCCAGTCGCGCCTGGGGCATCCACAGGTGCAGCAGGTGGTCGACGAGCGGCCGCAGTACCTTCATCGCGGCCGCCTGGTTCTCCGAACCGGGCGGCAGACCGTCGAGCTTGTCACCGACCGTCGTCAGCAGCCAGTCGTGCAGGGCGAGGTCCTCGCACAGGGTGGCGGCCGCCGTGGGAGCGGTCCCTCGTGGCAGGCGCAGTTCGACGATCCGCAAGGCCGGGCCGAGCTCGGTGAAGAGGGCCGTCGCCGGTTCGCCGTCGTCGGCCGGTGACGCGGTCCAGCGCAGGCTGGTGTCGGTCGTGGTGAGCGGAGCGTCGTGGTCCAGGAGGTCGTGCCGGCGGGAGATCCTCGCCAGCAGGCTCTCGGCGATCGAGCCGATGTCCAGCTGCTCCCCCTGATGCCCGGTCAGGAAGCCCTCGGTGACGGATTTCACGGGCAGGCCGCCGACCGGAACCAGAGCACCGGGCCTGACCAGGTAGTACCCCCAGGGCCTGCGCCGGTCGGGCCCGGTGGCGGGGGCGCAGAAGTACGCCGTGGACTGTAGGACCCGCCCCTCGACGAGGCCCGCGTGGGCCGCCACGGTGCCGACGGCGCGGACCTTGGCCCCGGTGGCGGTGGGCAGCCGGCAGTCGACGCCGGTGAGGACGTCAGGGGAGAGGGCGTGCCGGTTGGGGCGCCGGGAGGTCCGGACGGGTTCGTCGGCCCGCAGCCGCAGCAGCCTTACGGCGGTCCGCTCGTCCACCGCCTTGCGGGTGGGCAGCAGGCAGGTGCGCACCTCGCCGCAGGCGAGGACGGGACCGGAGGGGGTGCCCAGGCCGTTCATGTCACAACCCCGGCGGGAACACGTAGGACGTGCGGTCCACGATGCCCGCGGGGACCGTGAGGCCCTCGCCGGCGGAGCGCTCGGCGACCTGCGCGAGCGCCTCGGCCTCGACGTGGACCTGGTCGAGGATGACGCGTACGGCGTGCTCGACGGGCAGGAACCGGGCCGGCAGGACGCTACAGGTGGCGTAGGCGGTGAAGGGCGTCGCGGCGGGGTTGAGCTGGAGGACGGGCGGCAGCGCGTCCCACTCGGCCGGGAAAGCCTCGCCCTGCCACCGGGTGGGGGTGAGGACGGCCGCGCCGTTGTCCCGCAGCAGCCCGAGCCGCACCAGCTGCCAGACGGAGGCCAGGAAGGCGCAGGACCAGGTGCGGGCGTCCTCGGGCCCGTTCCACAGTTCGACGTCCAGGAACACGGAGTGGCCGCGGGCCTCGGTCTCGCTCGGCGGCTGCCACACGCCGGTGGAGTCGAGGGCGGCCGAGGTCCGCTGGGAGGGGGTGCGACGGCCGTTGGTGAGCCAGCCGGTGCGGCCGACAGGCGGGCGGAAGCCGTTGCTGCCGGGCGGCGGTGACTCCACCAGCCGGTTCAGGACGGACTCGGCGAGTTCGGTCCGGTCTCGGTGGGCGGGGGCACCGGGGGCGAGGGCCGGGCCGGCGCAGCCCGACTCGCGGGCCAGGTAGTCGATGGTGAGCCCGGCCTCGGCCGCCGCCTCGAGCAGCGGCGGGATCAGCTCGGCGGGGGTGGACAGCCGGGAGAAGTAGTCGTCGATGAGGAAGCAGGTGCTGATCCGGGGCCGGCGGCCCGTCGGGAGCGGGCCGGACGCGGCCCGGGCCGCGTCCACCCATGGCCGTACGCCGGCGAAGTGCCGACGCAGCCGGACGGGCCCCTCGGAAAAGTCCTCCATGTACAAGTGGCCTAATTCCAGGGAGAGATGGGAGAAGGGCACGGATTCGGTCCGCGGCTCGGCGCTGCTCTCCCGGAAAACGGTGCCCGGCCCCTTCACAACTGCCCCCAGAACTTGTCGTCGGTCAGCCGCTGCGCGAGATCTCCTATGGCCTGCCAGGTCTCGTTGTTGGCGATCCGGCGGTCGTGCACGTCCTCGTCGGTGATGAGCCGTTCCTGCCACTGGAGGACGGGTTCGAGCGGAATGGACGCCAGCACCCTGGTTCTGCCGATGCCGCGGCCGGCCGCGAGTTCCTCGAGTTCCTTGTCGCACTGCCGCATCCAGGCGTACTGCGCGGGCGACACCTGCGACCACAACGGTGACTCCAGATCGGGCACCGCGGCACGGACGAACCTGATGGTGCCACCCAGTGCGTCCGGTTCGTGCCCCATGGCGGTACCGGCTTGCACAATGCCCTGTTTTCCGAATACGAGTTCGGCCGCCGCCATGACGTGCTGGCGTGTCCACCGGTGATAGACGAGCCAGCGGTTCTTGAGGCGTCCGAGCCCGCCCCGGGGTGAGGTGGCGGCGAGTGCCAGGTCCATCGCATAACTGCGTCCGGCGCTCAGGTCGACGATGATGACGTCGAATTCGCGCTTCAGCCGGAGGACGAGGTCCACGCAGCGGTGCAGGTTCTCCTCGTCGGTGACGAACTCGCCGCCCGTGCGGTCGCCGGGCAGCAGCACCAGCCGTCCTGATCCACCGGGCCTGCCGCGCAGGACGGGGTGTTCGGTGCGCGCCCAGACGTCGACCCGCAGCGGTTCGCTCGTCTTGCCCTTGAGATAGGAGTGCAGGCCGCGGCCCTCGGCCTCGGAGAGGACGTCGGGCAGGTCGAACACGGCGGCGGCGGTGGGCGAGCCGAAGTCGAAGTCCAGGTAGCAGACGTCGTCCCCGTCCAGCGCGCGGTGATACGCGAGGTTGGCGCTGGTGACGGAGCGGCCGGTGCCTCCCTTGTCGGAAGCGGCGAAGACCAGCACCTTCACACCCCCCGGGCGCCTGTGCCCCGGGCGCGGGCCAGGGCGTAGAGCCGGGCCAGGACGCCGAGGGCGAGCGCGTGGGCGGTGCCGGGCTGTTTGTCGACGAGCTGACGGGCGCGACGCAGGTCGGCCTCGATGCCCTTGATCTCTTCTCCCTGGGGGCTCTTGGGCGCGGGGGCAGGCTGTTCCAGCTGCTCCTTGCCGAACAGGTGGGCGGCCTCGCTGAGCGCGGCCTGGGCGAGGGCGGTCATCTCGGGGCTGCGGATCGGATCCTGGGTGTAGAGGGCGTGTGCGGCCACCATGCACTCGGTGACGCGCTCGGTGATGCTCCAGGACAACGGCCCTTCCCGGACCGGTGATTCGGGGTACACGGCGTGCACGTTGTCCCACAGGCCGACGCCCTCGCCGTCACTGACACGACGTGCCCAGAGATGGTCGAGGATGTTCTCGGCGAGGGTGAGCAAGCGGTCCTGGGAGCCGATGTTCCGTGACAGCGCGCACAGTTGGACGGTCCGCTTGAGCAGCTGCGCGGAGAAGTCGCCCATCGTCCACTTCATGGCCGGGCCGATCTCCTCACTGCCCAGCAGCGGGAGGGTGACGCCGGGGTTGTGCAGACCGATCGCCGGGTCCTCGCGGGCGGTGCGGCTGGTGATGCGACCGCGTTCGGCGAGGCGTTCCATGACGGCGACGGTGCGGGTGAGGTCGTCGTCCGTCGCGCGGCGGCGCACCAGGTCGTGGACGAGGATCGAGGCCACGGACAGGGAGAAGTACTCGGACTCCAGCTGCTGGAGCGTGGTGCGCCAGGGAATCTCCTCCAGCGGCCAGGTGGCGCCGTCGAAGCGGGCGATGCCCGACCAGTACTGCTGGGTGATCTCCCAGCGCAGTCGCAGCGCGTCGGCCAGCTTCTGCTGCTCGGCGGTGAGCAGGCCGAGGACGAGGGTGCGCTCGGAGGACAGGTCGGGGATGCCGTCGAGGGCGACGACGGTGAAGTACAGGTACGGCACGGCGTGGGCGACGCCCTGGGGCTGCTTGCCGATGTCCTGGGCGGTCTGCGCCTCCACCTCGACCTCGGGTGCGCCCTTCACGAGGCTCCAGGCCCAGCCGCATTCGAACAGCCGGTTCTCGTTGCGCAGCTGGTCGGCGACGTCGGTGTCCAGGCCGAGGGTGACGCTTTCGCTGATGAGGGCTCGCAGCGACTTGAACCGGTCCTGGAAGCGTTGCAGGACCTGCCGGTCGGACAGTCGGCCCCGGCCGAGCAGCCGGGCGAGTGCCTGCCCCTGGTCGGAGGCGATGTCGACGACGTTGACGGTGAAGGAGCGCAACAGGCTGACCATGGCCGCGGTCAGGCGGGCGCTGGTGGCGTCTCTGAGCTTGTCGATGCGGGCCAGGGTGCTCGCCCGCTGGGTCTTGCCGCGGTACACCTTGAGGAAGCCGAGGGTGGCCAGGCAGAGCGTGATCGACATGGAGTAGGAGTCGACGACGCCTACTTCCTCCTGCTCCTTGGAGAGTTCCTCCTGCGGGTTCTCCGGGGCGAAGTAATAGCCGCCGGCGAAGGTGGGGCTCTCCTCGCCGCGGTGGTTCTCCATGAAGTCGCCGAGGATCTCCACCAGGTTCGTGGGAATCTCGCTGGAGTCACCCGCGTTCCTGAGCGCCCTCTCCACGTCCAGCTCCGTGGTGTCGGGGTCGTCCAGGCGGAAGGGCTCGATTTCCGTGGCGGGGTACATGAGGCAGAGCAGACGCTCCGCGTCGGCGACGCTGCTGCGGCCGCCCCATTCGCCCCATTCCCATTCCCCATTGTCGAACGAATGGCGCGCGATGGCCTGCCACACTTCGAGCAGGTTCTGCCTCGGCTTGATCTGCATGCCCATTCCCCTCGCACAGGCCTGTCACCATCGGTGAAGAACTCCGACAACTCACTCTTCGTGTCGGTCTTTTCGTTGTCCGCAGGCCAGGATCATTCCCGTGTAGCCATCCCGCACGAGCTGCTTCGGATTGGCCATGCGATGAATCTCCACTTTGTCCGCGTAGTCGCCGAGGACCGTACGGACCTCGGATTCGTCGATATCACGGGCGGGGAAGGCTTTCGCGCCGACGTGATATCCCTCGGAATGCTCCATGAAGGCGGCGGCGAACGGCGCCCCGGAATCAAGGGCGTTCATGAAACACCCGACCCCCCGCCGGAATTCGGCGAGCGAGGTGGTGATGGACTCGGCGACGAAGAACATCGTGCCGAGGTCCCAGCGGCGCGTACCGGCGCAGAGGTCGAAGAGACTGCCCGACTCGGGCTGCTGGACGGCTTCCTTGAACCTGACCCGAGGCGTCATATCGAGGGTGGCATATGCCTCGTCCTTGCACAGGACGTTCCAGAACTGATCCCAGTGGGGGGCGTAGTCGGGGCACTGCCCCCGGAGGTACTCCAGATTCCGGGCCGACCGCTCCAGAAGTGTGATCCGGTCGCACCAGGGAAGCATGGCAAGGGCCGGATAGAGATTGGGTCCGGCACCGACGTCGATACCGGAAGCCGCCCGCCCACGACCTCGGAAGTGATCACTGAAGTGATCGCGCACATGGGAGAGAATCTCCTCGTCCACGGCCTGCATCTCAAGGTAATTGTGGCTGATGTACGCACCGGGATCGAAGTCGTCCCAGAGCACGTCATCATTCATCTTTTGGTCAGCGGCGGACGGTCCCGAGGTCATGATTCAGCGTAGCAGTACGCATGGGTCTTGAAGGAGTGGATGCACGGGGCAATGATGGAGATCAGATACGCAAATCGCACTGACTCCAATTCGATTTGTCGACATTTCACAAGGGGACCGCATGACTCCTCTTCCCGGAGATCGTTCTCCGTCGGGCACCGGTTCGATAATGAGCCAGATGTCCGGAGAAATACCCTTACGGATCAGAGCGGTCACCGAGGCGGATCTACCCCGTATCGTGCGCCTCGATGCCGACGCCTTCCCCCACGGCCCCTACCCCTTCTTCGTCCTGCGCCAACTCCTCACCGCCTGCGCCGACCTCGTGTACGTCGTGGACGACGGCAGCGACCTCCACGGATACGTGCTCGGGACCATGCCGAACGACGCCCAGAGCTGGGTCCTCAGTCTGGCCATCAGCCCCGGACTGCGCGGAAAGGGTTTCGGCCGGCAACTGATGACGAAACTGCTCGGTCAGCTACGGGCGAAAGGCGCTCATTCCGTCCGGCTCTCGGTGGAACCGCGCAACGACTCGGCCATCGCGCTGTACCGCTCCCTGGGCTTCGTCCCGGATCCCGGCGGGCCCCGCCCCGACTACTTCGGCCCCGGTGAGGACCGTCTCCTCATGACGCTCGCCCTGTGAGCCGCCCGAACCGCCGCACATACCTGCGCTGCCAAGGCGTCTCCACCGCGTGCCGGTCGTAGTGCCGGCGGACGAACTCCACCGCCCCGTCCGCCGGTACGCCGTCCAGGACCGCCACACAGGCCAGGGCCGTACCGGTGCGGCCGCGGCCGCCGGCGCAGGCGATCTCGACACGCTCGCCGGCCGCGCGGCGCCACGCCTCGGCGAGGGCCTCGCGGGCCTGCGCGCGATCCGCGGGGAGCCGGAAGTCGGGCCAGCGGAGCCAGCGGGACTCCCAGGGGGTCTCGGGGGGCCGCGCGCCGAGGAGGTACACGCCATAGGCGGGGACCGGCGCCGCCGGGTCCAGCGGGCGGCGCAGCCCGCGGCCGCGGATCAGCCGCCCTGACGGCAGTTCGAGCACTCCGGGGTCGCCGGCCCGCCAGGCCCACGCGTCGTTCTCCATCACTCCATTCGAACGGGATCGCGCGGCCCGGGCAACCGATTCCGCCCGACCGGTGGTCTGGAGGGCGAGGAGGGTGCTTGATGCAGGCCGAACAAGAGGACCGGTTCCAGGAGTTCGTCAGAGCGCGGTGGTCCCGGCTCGTGCGAACCGCGTATCTGCTCACGGGGGACGTCCACCACGCGGAGGACCTGACGCAGACCGCGCTGGCCAAGGCGTACCGGTCGTGGCGACGGATATCGCGCAGCGACAATCCCGAGGCATACGTGCGGCGGATGCTGGTCAGTTGCAACAGCGACCGGTTCCGCAAGCGGCGGGTCAGTGAGGCGCTGACCGCGGCGCCGCCGGATCGGGCGGGGCGCGACGAGGGCGCCGGGCAGGTGGAGGAGCGGGGCTCCCTGCTGGCCGGGCTGGCTCAACTCCCGCCGAAGCAGCGGGCAGTGGTGGTTCTCCGGTACTGGGAGGACCTGTCCGAGGCGGAGGTGGCCGAGGTGCTCGGCTGCTCGCAGGGCACGGTGAAGAGCCAGGCGTCGAAGGGACTGGCGAAGTTGCGTATGCAGCCGGGGCTGGCCGCCGGCCGCACGAGGTCCGGCGGCCAGGACGGGGATCACGGTGAGGGCCGCAGCCAGAACTTGAGCCACAGCCAGGGGCCGGATCGGGCCCACGGCCGGGGCCCGGTTCAAGGGCACAGTCACGTGCAGGGTCGAGTCGGGGGAGGCAGTAGGTGAACGGCTCGGGAGAGCAGATGGACCGGGAGGACTTCGGGTTCGAGGAGCGGATGCGTGAACTGCTCGCTGAGGACGCGTACACCATTCGGCCCTCGGCGGCGCCGTATCCGGCGATCCGGCGGCGGGGACTGGCCGAGCGGCGGCGGCGCGTGGCGGTGACCGGTGCGGCGCTGCTGACACTGGCGGCGGTGCCGGTGGGCGCGTACGCCGTGGCCGGGGGGAACGGGGGGCGGAGCGCCGACACGGCGGCGCCGAAGCCGTCGGTCGGCGCTCCGCACGGCACCGGCGGGACGGCGTCCGGGAGCCCGTCGGCGCCGGCGGTCACACCGGGCGGGACGGCGTCCGGGCCCGCGCGGCCCGCCACGGACGGGCAGTTGCTCGACGGGATCACCTTCGCGCAGGCCTCCGACGGCCTGAAGGAATGCCTGAACGCCGAGGGCGGGCCGCCCGGGAGCCTCGCCGATCTGGGCAAGCCCGAGGACTACCGGATCATCCTGGCGATCAGGAGCACCGGTGACACCAACGATTCGGGCGACGGGGTCTACGTCGCCGCGGTGAAGGACCGGACGGCGGGCCGCTGGGTGGTCTGCTCCGTCAAGGGCGGTGTGGCCTCGGGCATCAGCACCGGCTCGATCGACGACGACGCGCCGGGCAGGAAGCCGGTGGTGGTCGACAGCAACGGCGAGCAGCTGTACCGGCAGTCGTCCGTCGGCAAGGGCAACTGGAAGCTGCCCTTCCGGTGGGGGGTCATCGGCGCCGTCGAGACGTCGGTGGCCAGGGTGACCGTCTCCTACGGCGACGACGCCCCGGTGACCGCCACCCTGGACCACGGCTGGTTCGCCGCCGCCGGCATGCTGAACCAGCAGGTCACCCTGGCCCCGCACGTCAAGGGCTACGACGCCTTGGGCAAGCTGGTGTACGACTCCGACGAGGACACGACGTACCGGCGCACCCTGTCCTAGTCCCGGATGCGGCCACTGCCCGGGAAGGCTCAGGACGGCGTGCGGGCCGCCACCAGCAGGCGGGTCACCTCGTCCGCGTGGATCGTCAGGGCCGCACCCACCGTCGCGAGGACCTCCCGCTCGGCCGGGGTGTACGGGCCGTCCGCCAGGGCGATCCGGGCGCCCTGGAGCAGGATCGATTCGCGGCCGACCGCGGCGAGGTGCGGGGCGAGCGGGTCGAGGGCCTCGTGGAGCTCTATGGCCAGGCCCGGGCCGTACGGTTCGCCGTAGCTGTTGCCGGTGTCGGAGGCCACGGCGGCGACGAGGGCGGCGAGCTGTTCCTCCGTGCAGTCGGCGAAGCCTGCCGCACGGACCGCGCCCACCGCCGTCTCCAGGGACGTACGGGCGCAGACGCCGCCCGCGGACAGGACCGCCAGGGCGACGGTGTGCACGGCGTCGCGGAGCATCGCCGAGAAGCGGATGGTGGTGGGGTGGTCGAGGACGTCGGTGCCGAAGTGGCGGCGGCATGCCGCGCACTCGACGACCGGGCCGGTCTCACCGCGCGGCACGACCGGCATGCCGAGGAGGGTGAAGCGGCGCCTGCCGGTCAGCCGCTGGTAGTTGCGGTCGCCTCCGCAGCCCGGACAGAAGAACTCGCCGTCGCCCGCGGGCGTCCACGCGGTGCGGGTGCCCAGGATGCGGGCAAGGCCGGTGGCACGGCCGTCTGGTCCCCGTTCTGGCAGCACGTCGCACCTCCGTAACCCTGCGGCAACATCGCCGCACGCCCCCGTGATGTTAGCCACATCCATGAGGTGTAGTCAGCACCTGGGACGAGACCTTCCCGTGACCTCCACGGCGGGGTGGCCGATATACGACGGGGCCCTGACCGCGTATACAGCGGTCAGGGCTCCGAAAGCGCCGGTCAGGCGGGTCAGCGGGTCGCGCGGTTGACGGCCGAGACGACCGCCTTCAGCGAGGCACGCGTCGTGTTCGCGTCGATGCCGATGCCCCACAGGACCTTGTCGCCGATCGCGCATTCGATGTAGGAGGCGGCCTGCGCGGAGGCGCCCTCGCTCATCGTGTGCTCCTGGTAGTCCAGCAGGCGCACGTCGATGCCGACGGACTCCAGGGCGTTGAAGAAGGCCGAGATCGGTCCGTTGCCGGTACCGGTCAGGACGGTGTCCTCGCCGTCGACCGTGGCCTCGACGGTCAGGGTGTCGACGCCGTCTGTGTCGGTCGTCGACTGGCCGGTGCGGACCTGGATGCGGCCCCAGGGGTTCTCCGGGTTCGGCAGGTACTCGTCCTGGAAGACCGACCAGATGGCGCCGCCGGTGACCTCGCCGCCCTCGGCGTCCGTCTTGGCCTGGATGAGCTTCGAGAACTCGATCTGCATCCGGCGCGGCAGGTCCAGCTTGTGGTCGTTCTTCAGGACGTACGCGATACCGCCCTTGCCCGACTGCGAGTTGACGCGGATGACGGCCTCGTAGGAGCGGCCGACGTCCTTCGGGTCGATCGGCAGGTACGGGACCGCCCACTCGATGTCGTCGACGGTGACGCCCTTGGCTGCCGCGTCGGCCTCCATCGCGTCGAAGCCCTTCTTGATGGCGTCCTGGTGGGAGCCGGAGAAGGACGTGTAGACCAGGTCGCCCACGTACGGGTGGCGCGGGTGGACCTCCATCTGGTTGCAGTACTCCCACGTACGACGGATCTCGTCGATGTCGGAGAAGTCGATCTGCGGGTCGACGCCCTGGGAGAACAGGTTCATGCCCAGGGTGACCAGGTCGACGTTGCCGGTGCGCTCGCCCTGCCCGAACAGACAGCCCTCGACGCGGTCGGCGCCGGCCATCAGCGCCAGCTCCGCGGCGGCGACGGCGGTGCCGCGGTCGTTGTGGGGGTGGACCGAGACGCAGACGTGCTCGCGACGGGAGAGGTTGCGGCTCATCCACTCGAAGCGGTCGGCGTGGGTGGAGGGGGTGGAGCGCTCGACGGTGGCCGGCAGGTTCAGGATGATCTCGCGGCCCGGGCCCGGCTCGTAGACGTCCATGACCGCCTCGCAGACCTCCAGTGCGAAGTCCAGCTCGGTGTCGGTGAAGATCTCGGGGCTGTACTGGTAGCCGAACTCGGTTTCGGGGCCCAGCAGCTTCTCGGCGTACTCCATCACCAGGCGGGTGCCGTCGACGGCGATCTGCTTGATGTCGTCCTTGGAGCCGCGGAAGACGACCCGGCGGAAGACCGGGGCGGTGGCGTTGTACAGGTGGACGGTCGCCCGCCTGGCGCCCTTCAGGGATTCCACGGTCCGCTCGATCAGGTCCTCACGGGCCTGGGTCAGTACGGAGATCGTGACGTCGTCCGGGATCGCGCCCTCTTCCTCGATGATCGAGCGCACGAAGTCGAAGTCGGTCTGGCCGGAGGCCGGGAAGCCGACCTCGATCTCCTTGTAGCCCATCTTGACCAGCTGGTCGAACATCCGGCGCTTGCGCTCGGGCGACATGGGGTCGATCAGGGCCTGGTTGCCGTCGCGCAGGTCCGTGGAGAGCCAGCGGGGGGCGGCGGTGATCCGGTTGTTCGGCCAGGTGCGGTCGGGGATGTCGACCTGGTCGTACTGTCCGTACTTGTGGATCGGCATCTGGCTGGGCTGCTGGCGGTTCGCCATGGGGCGTTGGCTCCTCGGGGTGACCGGAGTGTGTCCGGACGGAAGGACGGCCGACGCGCAACACCAAGCACCGCGGGGAGGGGGTCGGCCTCGACTACAGGCCCTCGCCGCGGCAGCTAAGGAGAAGCAGCCCGAAACGCATAGTGCTCCGCAGCCTAGCGGAGCCGCTTCCGTCGCGCGGGTCCGTTCCAGTATGCGGGACCGTGAGGAGGAACCCCAGAAAAAAGGTGCATAACGTGCGTCACGCCACTTCTCGCCGTCCACGACTCCCCCGCCATACCACCTGGCACCCCAGCTCAGGCCCCTTTGTCACCGTATTTCACCAATCATGGTGGCCAGTGGTGACAGCGGGGTAACACGGTGCAAAGGTGCCGGTCATGACGACCCACGGGGGCTTCGAGCCCGTCTTCTGCACCGTCGTACCGCCACACGTCCTCGACCGGCTGGCCCGGAACGAGGACCCCGCCGTCTCCGGTCCCGCGCAGCGCACCATCCTGCGCGACGGCGAGCTGCGCATCCGCCGCCAGGTCACCACCGAGTACGGCCTCGCGGCCGTCCCGGCGGTCAAGGCGCCGTCGGACCGGCCGCTGCGCACGATCTACGACGCCGGGCACGGCACGTCCCTGCCCGGCACCGAGGTCCGCGCCGAAGGCCAGGACGAAGGCCCGGACGGCACCGTCAACCGTGCCTACTCCGGGCTCGGCGCCACCTTCGACCTCTACCTGAAGGCGTACCGGCGCCACTCGATCGACGGCGACGGCCTGCCCCTCGACGCCACGGTGCACTACGACGAGGGCTACAACAACGCCTTCTGGAACGGCGAGCAGATGGTGTTCGGCGACGGTGACGGCGAGATCTTCGTCGACTTCACCAACTCCATCGACGTCATCGGGCACGAGCTCACCCACGGCGTCACGCAGTACACGGCGAACCTGACCTACAACGGCCAGCCGGGTGCCCTCAACGAGTCGATGTCCGACGTCTTCGGGTCGCTCATCAAGCAGTACTCGCTCGGCCAGACCGCCGCGGAGGCCGACTGGCTGATCGGCGCGGGCCTGCTCGCGCCGAACGTCACCGGCACCGCCCTGCGCTCCATGAAGGCGCCGGGCACCGCCTACGACGACGACGTCCTGGGCAAGGACCCGCAGCCCGCGACGATGGACGAGTACGTCCGCACGGGCCGCGACAACGGCGGCGTCCACATCAACTCCGGCATCCCCAACCACGCCTTCTACCTGGCCGCCACCGCCCTCGGCGGCTACGCCTGGGAGAAGGCAGGCCTGCTCTGGTACGACGTGCTGACCGGCGGCGAGCTCGGCGAGCGGGCCTTCTTCACCGACTTCGCCAAGCTGACGGTGAAGGCCGCGCGCGAGCGCTTCGGCGACGGCGGGGAGGAGCTCCAGGCCGTGGAGAAGGCGTGGGAGCAGGTGGGGGTGCGGATTCTCTGAGTCCGTAATAGACAGGGACCCATGCGTATTCAGGTGAGTCGCACGGGCGGATTCGCGGGTATCGAGCGCCATGCCGAGGTGGACACCTCGGGGCGGCCCGACGCCCACGAGTGGCACGCCCTGGCCGAGCGGGCCGTCACCGCCGGCCGGGGCGCACCCCCGGCCGGTGTACCGGACGGTTTCAGCTACGAGATCACCGTGGACGGCACCACGGTGTACGCCGCCGATCCCCGGCTCACGGAGGAACAGCGGAAGCTGGTCTCGCGGGTGCTGAAGGAAGGCGCCTGACAGGGCCGCCGGGGCCCGGGCCCGGGGGTGTGGTCCGCCGGGGGCCCGAAGGGGCCTGTGGGGCTTGAGGGGGCCTGTGGGGCTTGAGGGGATCGATCCCGGGGCCCAACGGGGTCCCTCGCGCGGGCGTGAAGCAGGGGCATAACTGGCAGTTCACGCCGGGACGTTGACTTCCTTACCCAGCGGTAAGGATGATCCCGCCCATGGCGAACGATCCGCGCGACGCGGCGAACCCGATGCCCCCGTTCCCGGCAGGCTTCCTGTGGGGCGTGTCCACCTCAGCGCATCAGATCGAGGGCGCGGTGACCGAGCGCGACCCTTCCGTCTGGGACGCCTTCACCGCCGAGCCGGGACGGGTGAAGGACGGCTCCACGGCCGCGGTGGCCTGCGACCACTACCACCGCTACCCCGAGGACGTGGCGCTCCTGGCGGACCTCGGCGTGGACGCCTACCGCTTCTCGGTCTCCTGGCCGAGGGTGAACTCGCCGGCCGGACTCGACTTCTACGACCGGCTGGTCGACGAACTCTGCGCGGCCGGTGTCCGGCCCGTCCCCACCCTCTTCCACTGGGACCTGCCGGCCGGGCTCGACTGGCTGGAGCGGGACACGGCGTCCCGGTTCGCCGAACACGTCGCGGTGGTGGCCGGACGCCTCGGTGACCGCGTACAGAAATGGATCACCCTCAACGAGCCCGCCGAGCACACCCTGCTCGGGCACGCGCTCGGCACCCACGCCCCCGGGAAGCAGCTCCTGTTCGACGCGCTCCCGGTCGCCCACCACCAGTTGCTCAGCCACGGCCTCGCCGTCCAGGCCCTGCGCGCAGCCGGCGCCACGGACATCGGCATCGCCAACTCGCACGGCCCGACCTGGCCGGCCTCCCGGGAGCCCGCGGACCAGGAGGCGGCCGCCTTCTACGACGTCCTGCTGAACAGGCTGTTCGCGGAACCCGTGCTGCTGGGCGAATACCCGGAGGGCCTCGGCGATCTGATGCCGGGCGACGTACAAGCCGACCTCAAGGTGATCTCCGAGCCGCTCGACTTCTACGGGATCAACTACTACGCCCCGACGAGGGTGGGCGCGCCGCAGGGCACGGAGATCGAGTTCGGCGGGATCACCATGCCGGCCGAACTGCCCTTCTCCGTACAGCAGATAGAGGGCGTCCCGGTCACGGACTTCGGCTGGCCGGTCGTCCCGGAGGGCCTCACGGAACTCCTCACCACCTTCCGCGACCGCTACGGCGACCGGCTTCCCCCGGTCGTCATCACCGAGAACGGATGCAGTTACGAGGGCCTGGACGACCAGGAACGCATCGCCTACCTGGACGGCCATCTCCGGGCCCTGCACCGGGCGGTGGAGGCGGGCGTGGACGTGCGCGGCTACTTCGTGTGGTCGCTGCTCGACAACTTCGAGTGGGCGGAAGGGTACGCGCGCCGCTTCGGCCTGGTCCACGTGGACTTCGAGACCCAGGCCCGGACCCCGAAGGCGTCGTACGCCTGGCTGCGGGACATCCTGCGGGCGCAGAGATGACGACGGCGGACAGGGCCACGGCGACCGCCCTGACCGAGCCCGTGGAGCGGGTCGGGCGGGGCTGGACATCGGCCCTGTCCCTCGCCAACGGGGCGATCTGGGTGGGCTGGTACGGCCCCCTCCAGATCCTGCTGGCCTCCCAGGCCGAGGACTTCGCACCCGGCTCCGGCATGTCGAAGGAGACGATCCTGGCCTGGGTCACCGGCGTGGGCGCGATGGCCTCACTGATCGCGAACCCCCTCTTCGGCGCGCTGTCGGACCGGACGACGTCCCGCCGGGGCCGCCGCACCCCGTGGATCGTGGCGGGCACCGCGGGCGGCGCCCTCTCGCTCCTGCTGCTCGCCGGAGCGGACGGCGTGTGGACCATGGCGTTGGGCTGGTGCCTCGTCCAGCTGGCGCTGAACGCGGCCTTCGCGGCGGTGACGGCCGCCGTCCCCGACCGGGTCCCCCGGCTCCAGCGCGGGTCGGTGGGCGGCTGGCTGGGCGTTGCGCAGATCCTGGGCGTGGTCGGCGGCACGGGGCTCGCCACGGCCGTCGGGGGCATCGGGGCGGGGTACGTGGCCTGCGCGGTGTTCACGACGCTGGGCGTGCTGCCCTACGTGCTGCGGTACGAGGATCTGCGGCTGCCGGCGGAGGACCGGCCGGCGTGGTCCTGGCGGGGGTTCGCGGCCGGTTTCTGGCTGAGCCCGCGCACCTACCCCGATCTCGGCTGGGCGTGGCTGACCCGCTTCCTGATGAACCTGAGCAACGCGCTGGTGCTGCTGTATCTCCTCTACTACCTGCGCGACCGCCTGCACCACTCCGACCCCGAACAGGGCGTGCTGATCCTGACGGCGGTCAACGGAGTGACGCTGCTCGCCACGGTGGTCGTCGGGGGCGCCTGGTCGGACCGCGTCCGCCGGCGCAAGCCGTTCGTGATGTGGTCGGGCGTGCTGATGGCGGTGGCGACGGCGGGCCTCGCGACCTGGCAGACCTGGCCGGGGGCGATCGTCGCGGCGGCGTTGCTGGGCATCGGCTTCGGCGTGTTCACGTCGGTCGACTTCGCGCTGATGACCGATGTGCTGCCGAAGGCCGGGGACCGGGGCAAGGACCTGGGCGTCATCAACGTGGCCAACGCCCTGCCCCAGGTCGCGGCCCCGGTCCTCGCCGCGCCCCTCGTGAACCAGCTGGGCGGCTACCGGGTGCTGTACCTGGTGGCAGCGGCAGTGGGGCTGGCGGGAGCGGTGCTGGTGGGACGCATCAGAGGGGTGGACTGACCGCCCGTTCGTGTCCGGGCAGGGCTACCGCGCTCCGGCGTCCCGGGCCGCGCAGACGCCGGGGTACAGCGGGCGGCAGCCGAGTTCGCGGCGGATGCGTTCGGTGGAGGTCGGCTGGAAGAACGGATCGGGGTCGGTGCGCTCGTAGAGCTCGGCGGGCACGTCGACCCCGTTGAGCCGATGCGGTTCGACCGCCGTGACGGGAGCGTCGTCGGCGATGTCGTCCACAGGGCGACGAAACGCCCCCTGCACCCGCTGGTCGGCCTGCTGGAGCTGGGCTGCGAGGTCCTGCTCGGCCACGAGCACGACCCGTTCCTGGCCATCCACACAGCCCGGCCGGGCACGGAGGCCCGGGAGCGGCTCCGACCGCTCCGCGGGGTGGGCCGCCAGGCCATGTCCCCGCGGACGACGCCCTCAGGACGGACGGTCTAGAACCCCAGCTTGCGCAACTGCTTCGGATCCCGCTGCCAGTCCTTCGCGACCTTCACGTGCAGGTCGAGGAAGACGGGGGTGCCGAGGAGCGCCTCGATCTGCTTGCGGGACTTGATGCCCACGTCCTTCAGGCGCTTGCCCTTGGGGCCGATGATGATGCCCTTCTGGCTGGGGCGCTCGATGTAGATGTTCGCGTGGATGTCGAGCAGCGGCTTCTCCGCCGGACGGTCCTCGCGCGGGAGCATCTCCTCGACGACCACCGCGATGGAGTGCGGGAGCTCGTCGCGTACGCCCTCCAGGGCCGCCTCCCGGATCAGCTCGGCGACCATCACCTGCTCGGGTTCGTCCGTCAGGTCGCCCTCGGGGTAGAGCGGCGGGCTCTCCGGGAGCATCGGCACGAGCAGGTCCGCCAGCAACTCGACCTGCTGGTCGCCGACCGCGGAGACCGGCACGATCTCCGCCCACTCGAACCCCAGCTCCTTGCCGAGCTGGTCGATGGCGATGAGCTGCTCGGCGAGCGCCTTGGAATCCACCAGGTCGGTCTTCGTCACGACCGCGACCTTCGGCGTCCGCTTGATCCCGGCCAGTTCCTTGGCGATGAACCGGTCGCCCGGGCCCAGCTTCTCGTTGGCCGGCAGGCAGAAGCCGATGACGTCGACCTCGGCCCAGGTGGCGCGTACGACGTCGTTGAGCCGCTCGCCGAGCAGGGTGCGCGGCTTGTGCAGGCCCGGGGTGTCGACCAGGATCAGCTGGGCCTCCGGGCGGTGCACGATGCCCCGCACCGTGTGCCGCGTGGTCTGCGGACGGTTCGAGGTGATGGCCACCTTCTTCCCGACCAGAGCGTTCGTGAGAGTGGACTTGCCCGCGTTGGGACGACCCACGAAGCAGGCGAAGCCGGCACGGTGTACGGACTCGGCCGACTGCTCGGATGACTGGTTACGAACGCTCATGGCCCCCATTCTCCCTGATCCACGAAGCCCCGCCGCACACACGAGCGGCAATGCCCTCCGCCGTGAGCTCCCGGAAACCTCCACGCAACGAAACGTCACGGAAACACACCCGTACGCGACCGGAAACCAGAACCGGTGAACCTCTGACGAGCCCCCGCACCGTTGGAGACCCCGTGACTCTGGCCGCCGCCCACGCGAACACCGGCGACACCGCCTGGCTGCTCGCCGCCACCGCCCTGGTCCTGCTGATGACCCCGGGTCTGGCCCTCTTCTACGGCGGCATGGTCCGCACGAAGAGCGTCCTCAACATGCTCATGATGAGCTTCGTATCGATCGCGCTGGTCACGGTGGTGTGGCTGGCCGCCGGCTACTCCCTCGCCTTCGGCGACGACGCCGGCGGCGGGCTCATCGGCGGGCTGGAGCAGGCCGGAATGGCGGGCCTCGGCCCGGACAGCGTGCAGGGCACGGTGCCCACCCTGCTCTTCGCCACCTTCCAGCTCACCTTCGCGATCATCACGGCCGCGCTGATCAGCGGAGCGATCGCCGACCGGGCGAAGTTCGGCGCGTGGCTGGTCTTCGTACCGCTCTGGGCGCTCCTCGTATACGTTCCCGTCGCCCACTGGGTCTGGGGCCCCGGTGGCTGGATCCTCGACCGGCTGGGCGCCCTCGACTTCGCCGGCGGTCTTCCCGTCGAGATCACCTCGGGCGCCTCGGGACTGGCATTGTGCCTGGTCCTGGGCCCACGTCTGGGGTTCAAGAAGGACGCGATGCGTCCGCACAACCTCCCCATGGTGATGCTGGGCGCGGGTCTGCTCTGGTTCGGCTGGTTCGGCTTCAACGCGGGCTCCGCGCTGGGCGCGAACGGGCTGGCGGCAGCCGCCTTCCTCAACACCCTCGCAGCCGGCTGCACCGGACTGCTCGGCTGGCTGTTCGTCGAGCAGAAGCGCGACGGCCATCCGACGACCCTGGGCGCGGCGTCCGGCGCGGTCGCGGGCCTCGTGGCCATCACGCCCTCCTGCGGCTCGGTCTCCCTCCTCGGCGCGCTGGTCGTCGGCCTCGCCGCCGGTGTCGTCTGCTCCTACGCCGTGAGCTGGAAGTTCAGGCTGAACTACGACGACTCCCTCGACGTGGTCGGCGTCCACCTGGTCGGCGGGGTCATCGGGACACTGCTCATCGGCGTCTTCGCGGTGGACTCCATGACCGGCGGCGCCGAGGGCCTCCTCTACGGCGGCGGTCTCGGCCAGCTCGGCAGGCAGGCGGTCGCCGTCGTCGTCGTGGGGGCGTACGCCTTCACCGTCACCTACGGCATCGGCAGGCTGCTCGACAAGGTCATCGGTTTGCGGGCGGACGAGGACCACGAGCACACCGGCCTGGACCTTACGGTGCACGCCGAGACGGCATACGATCACGGCGTCCTGGGCCACGGCGCCCCGGTCTCCGCGCACTCCGTCCCCTCCGCCCAGAAGGTCAAGCCACAGGCATGAAGCTCATCACCGCGATCGTCAAGCCCTACCGCCTCGACGAGGTCAAGACGGCCCTCCAGGAGCTGGGCGTGCACGGCCTGACCGTGACCGAGGCCAGCGGCTACGGCCGTCAGCGCGGCCACACCGAGGTGTACCGGGGCGCCGAGTACCAGGTCGACCTCGTGCCCAAGGTCCGCATCGAGGTCGTCGTGGACGACGCGGACTCCGACGCCGTGATCGACGCGATCGTGCGCGCCGCGCACACCGGCAAGATCGGTGACGGCAAGGTGTGGGCGCTGCCGGTCGAGACGGTCGTGCGGGTGCGGACGGGTGAGCGGGGACCCGACGCGCTTTAGGCTCCGCTGGTCTGGCCGATCTTTGTCTGCGGGTCCGCCGTGGCTGGTCGCGCAGTTCCCCGCGCCCCTGAGCGGCTCGGCCGTCCGCGCCTTCGCCGCCGTATGGTCAGGAACCACACCCCTGCTGCGATCGCCGCCGCCACTACCGCCGCCACCAGCCACGGCACCGCCACGAAGGACGCTGTCGCGGACTCCTTCGTGTTCTTGGCGGTCGCCGTGAGCCTGACGTCGGTCCAGTCCAGCTGGGGGGCCGCGGTCCAGCGTTCGGTGAGGCGGACGCGCTGGCCCGGGAGGAGCTGGGAGGGGATCTTCGTCAGGTCGCGGGTGAGCAGGGTGCGACCGAAGAGACCGCTCGCCTTCAGGCGGACCTCGGGGGCGAGGGTGACGTTCCCGGTGTTGTGCAGCGTGTACGAGATGGTCGCGGTGCTGTCGCCGAGGCCCGGGATCAGGGGCTGGTCGTGGCTGATCCGGACGTTCTCGACAGCGAGCGCGGGCAGTGTGGGGCCGCCGACCTGGAGGTAGACCCGGGCCCCGACGGCCCGCTGGATCCCCAGCGCGACCCCGCCGTCGCCCTTCTCGACCCGTTCGTCGAGGGCGACGATCGCTCCCGGGTGGTCGCCGGGCTCGGCGCCCTCGGGCACCCGCACGGTGAAGGGCACGGTGACCGTCCCCCGGCCGGGCACGGTGACCCGGTCCCTGGGCAGCTCCGCCCACGCGCCCACGCCCCGCATCTTCTCGCCGAGCGACTTCACGGCGAACCCGCCGTCGCGCGCGGTGTTGTAGGCGTCGGCCGCGTACAGCCGGAAGGTGAGGGGCCGGTCCGTCTTGTTGGCGACGACGACCTTGTCCTCGATCGTCTGACCGGGATCGGCGGAGACGTAGAAGTAGGGCCGCGCGGCGACGGCCGAGGAGACGGGGTAGACGGACCAGCCGCCGTTGTCGGCGGCCCGGGCGGGGGTCGCGAGCGTCAGGAACAGCAGGGTCGGCAGGAGCGACAGGAGAAGGGCGTACGGCTTGCGCATGGGTGCGGACCCCCCAGCGAACGGGCCCCGGCGATTGGGCTCGGGCGAACGGGCTCGGACGATTGGGCTCGGGCGAACGGGCTTCGGTGGCTGGGTGGACGGGCGGGTGCGGACCTGTGGGGCGGGCGCCCGGCCACCGGTGGACCTGGTGCGTACGCTCAGGTGAGCGTGAGGGTCAGGACGCCGGCGTAGGTGCCCGGAGGCGTGAACGACGGTACGTCGAGCGAGAGTTGCGCGTTGGCGGTGAACTCGCCGCCGGTGGCCGTGCCGTCGGGCGTGGAGGCCAGGGTCGCCCCTGATGCGCCGACCGTGCCCGTCGAACCGGCCTGACAGGTACTCGGGCTGCCCGCCTTGGTGGCGCAGACGGGCGTCCAGCTCAGCTTGCCGGCGTCGATCTTGGCGCCGGGGCCGTTGAAGTCGGTGACCTTGCCGGTCAGGGACCAGCCCGCGGGTCCGCCGCGGAAGTCCTTGACGGTCACGGTCTGGAGGGCGCCGGTCGAGGCCCCGCCCTGACCGAAGTCCACCGCGGACAGCTGGACGGCGTCCCCGGCCTGGGACATCGACAGCGTGCCCGCCCGGACCGTGGTGGTCACCTTCTGGCTGCCCTCGGGTACGGGCTGGTCGTCGATGACGACGTACGCGGCGGGTCCGGCACTCTTCTCCGGGCTCCACGCGCTTCCCTCGTACGCCACGACACCGGTCGTGGTGAGGTCGTTGACGACGAGCGAGCCGGAGATGCCGCCCTGCGCGTCCGCTGTCACGGTCGCCGTGTCCGCGGTCAGGGCGGACCCGGAACGCCCGGCCAGCGTGACGGTCGCGCCCCCGGTGAAGCCGCTGCCGGTGACGACGACGGCCGCGCCCGGACTCCCGGAGGCCGAACCCAGCGAGATGGCGCGGGTGTTGGCCGGCGGGTTGTCGGCGACGACGACCGTCTCCGACACCGGAGCGGGCGGGTTGGTCACCGTGCAGGGGGTGTCCAGCTCCAGGATGTAGCTGGTGTGGATGTTGTAGTCACCGGGCGAGAGGGTGATCGCGCCCGGCGCGGTGACCGTGAAGGTGCCGGTCATGGAGAACGACGGGAAGACGCCCTTGCCGGGCACCGGGTCGTTCTTCTTGGGCCCCGTGACCGTGACCGCGCCGCTCTGCGCGCCGCCGAGGACGATCTTGCCCGTCGGCGTCATGATGTCGGCCGGCAGGGCCAGGTCGGTGGGGTTGCTCGCGGCGGGCGAGACCACCGTGTAGGTGACGGCGACGGTGTCGCCGACCTTGGGACTGGCCTTGTCCACCGTGATCTTCGCGGTGGTCGTGCCGTCGATCGGCGGAAGTCCCGCGATCGCCGGCGGGATGCAGTGCGTGGGGAAGTCCACGTTGACCGCGGCGCCGGCCGGGGCCGCCAGCGCCCCGCCGACCGTGACCGCGAGCGCGGTCGCCCCGAACAGCGACGCCCAGCGCCGTCTTCGGGAACCTCGGGAACTTCCGGAACTTCGGGGTGAACCCATGTTGCCCCCTCCTCCAGGGTGCGGGCGCAGCGGCTCTTCTGCGCCGACAGGGGGCATTGATGTGCGAATCGCACGAGAAGTCAATGGACATCACGCATATAGCTGATGGACCGTCAGTTCTGTGGTGGGGCCGCGGAACTGACGGCCTGTTGGCTCAGTTTCCAACCGCTATCAGCTGAACACGAACGGGCCCGGTGCCTGCGCCGCGGCCGACGTACAGGTGACGGTGATCCCGAAGACGACCATCTTCAGGGAGCCCTTGTAGAAGTCCAGGCTGTCACCGGAGGCCACGGTGCCGTTGAGGGGACCCACCGTGATCGGGGCGCCGGTGGCCATGGCCGGGTTCACGGTGCCGCTGAAGACCCTGGCGGCACCGGTCGAGTTCGCCATCGTGAGCGTGGAACTGATGCTGTTCGCGCCGATCGGGATCGGCGCGGTGATGGCGGTGGAGGACAGGGTGAGGGTGGCGGCCGTGCCCGTCTGGGTGGCCGTGAGGGTGGCTGCGCCGCCTCCGAAGAGACCGCAGTTGGCGGTGACCGTCGCCGTCACCGGGGTGACGGCGACAGCCGAGGGCGCGAGGGCCAGCCCGGTGACCGCGAGGGCCCCTGCCAGCAGTGCCGCACCTGATCCGATTCGCTTGCCTCTCATGGGATCCGCTCCCTTCCCGACTACGGGAATCCATGTGGGGGGTGGATGGACGGGAGATGCCGACGGACCACCGCCCGGGAGGGATGGGTGCGGACACCCTGCCCGGGACGTAAATCTGACGGTCCGTCGGAACTTGCGGTTACATTGATGCGCGAGCGATACGGAAACTGCAAGGTTGAAAACCGGCCTACCTCCGGCCGGCCCGGAGCGGGCCGCCCGCCTCCGCCCCCGGGCCGTCCCGGACCGCTGTCCCCCTCCGGCAAACGGTCGGCTTTCGGCCCCGCGGAAACGGTCGGCCCTCGGCCCTGCCGAGACCGCCGGCCGTCAGCCCGCGGAGACGGTCAGCCGGACGGTCCCGTCCGGGGTGGCGAGCAGCACCGGAGTGCCCGGACCGCCGAGGTCCCTCACGGCGGCCAGATCGGCCTCGGCGGCCGCCTCCGACGCGGTCACCACCGCCGCCGCCTCCAGCGACTGCGCACCCGAGGCCACGGCCATCGCCACGGCCGTCCGCAGCGCGCTCAACCGCAGCGACGGCAGGTCCACCGTCCCCGCGACATACGTACGTCCCGTGTCGTCCCGTACGGCGGCCCCCTCGGGCACACCGTTGCGGGCCCGCGCGGAACGGGCCAGGGTGACGATCTTGCGGTCCTCGGGGTCGAGCGCGTTGCTGTCGGTCATGCCCCGAGCATACGAAGAACCGGCCCGGGCCCGGACCGCGCGGCCACGGGGCGGACTCAGGGGCGGTCGAGCCGCAGCCGCTCGGCCCGCGGCAGACCGGCGACCACCAGGTCGTAGGAGTCCTCGACGAGCTCGCGGACCAGCCGGTCCGGCAGTTCCGCGTCGACCGTCACGGTGTTCCAGTGCCGCTTGTTCATGTGCCACCCGGGGACGATCAGCCCCTCGTGCTCCCCGCGCAGACGCACGGCGTCGTCCGGGTCGCACTTGAGGTTCACCGTCAGGGGCCGCGCGTCCAGGGTCGTCAGGGCGAACAGCTTGCCGCCCACCTTGAAGACCGAGATCTCGGGCCTGAAGGGGAACTCCTCCACCGCCGCGTTGAAGGAAAGGCACAGGCCACGCAGTTCCTGGGGTGTCACTCCCTCACTCCCTCACAGTGCCGGTGGTTCGTCACTCCCCCGCAGTGCCGGTGGTGCGTCGCTCCCGCACCGCTGCGGCCCGTCACTCGGATTTCCCCTCGTCCTGGGGCGCGCCCGCCGGCCCCACCGGGTCGACGGGCTCCACCAGTACCGTGACGATCTTGTTCCGGCGGCCGGCCGCCGCCTCCGCGGTCAGACGCAGCGCGCGCCCGTCCGGCAGGTCGACCACGCTCGACGCCCCGGCGATGGGCACGCGGCCCAGGGCCTTCGCGAGCAGCCCGCCGACGGTCTCCACGTCCTCGTCGTCGTACTCCTCGAGGCCGTACAGCTCGCCGAGGTCGGTGATGTCGAGGCGGGCGGTGACGCGGTGGCGGTCGTCGCCGAGCTCCTCCACGGGCGGGAGCTCACGGTCGTACTCGTCGGTGATCTCCCCGACGATCTCCTCGAGGATGTCCTCGATGGTGACGATGCCCGCCGTGCCGCCGTACTCGTCGATGACGACGGCGACGTGGTTGCGGTCCTGCTGCATCTCCCGCAGCAGGTCGCCGGCGTTCTTCGTGTCGGGGACGAAGGCGGCCGGCCGCATCGCCGTCGACACCAGCTCGCCCTCGGCGTCCCGGCTGATGTGCGTCTTGCGGACCAGGTCCTTCAGATACACGATGCCGACGATGTCGTCCTCGTTCTCCCCGGTCACCGGTATACGGGAGAAACCCGAGCGCAGGGCGAGGGTCAGGGCCTGGCGGATGGTCTTGTACCGCTCGATGACGACGAGGTCGGTCCTCGGGACCATGACCTCGCGCACGAGGGTGTCGCCGAGCTCGAAGACGGAATGCACCATGCGGCGCTCGTCGTCCTCGATCAGCGACTCCTTCTCGGCGAGGTCGACCAGCGCGCGCAGCTCGGCCTCGGAGGCGAAGGGGCCCCGGCGGAAGCCCTTGCCCGGGGTCAGCGCGTTGCCGATGAGGATCAGCAGCGACGGGATCGGGCCCATGATCCGCGCCAGCGGGAGCAGCACGTACGCGGCCGCCGTCGCGGTGTTCAACGGGTGCTGGCGGCCGATGGTGCGCGGCGACACGCCGACGGCGACGTACGAGACGAGGACCATCACGCCGATCGCCGCGAGCAGGGCCGGGGTCGTGCCGTCGATCTGCTGGAGGCAGGCGTAGGTGACCAGCGCGGCGGCCGCCATCTCGCAGGCGACGCGGACCAGCAGCGCCACGTTCAGATAGCGGGTGGGGTCGGCGGCGATCTGCGCGAGCTTGGCGCTGCCCCGCCGGCCGGAACGCACGGCCTCCTCGGCGCGGAAGCTGGAGACGCGCGCGAGGCCCGCCTCCGCGCAGGCGGCGAGCCAGGCGACGACGACCAGGGCGATCGCGCCAGCGACGAGGGTGGGACTCATGAGACGGTCGGAGCCGGGGACGGCCCGGTGAGGCCCTTCTCCGCACGCCAGCCGTCCACGATGGCGGCCTGGAGACCGAACATCTCGGCCTTCTCGTCGGGCTCCTCGTGGTCGTAGCCGAGCAGGTGCAGCACTCCGTGGACGGTGAGCAGGTGCAGCTCCTCGTCCATGGAGTGCTCCGTGGCCGCTTCCTTGCCCTGCCGCTCGGCGACCTCGGGACACAGCACGATGTCGCCGAGGAGGCCCTGCGGGGGCTCGTCGTCGTCCTTCGACGGCGGACGCAGCTCGTCCATCGGGAAGGACATGACGTCCGTCGGCCCCGGCAGGTCCATCCACTGCATGTGCAGCTGCTCCATGGCGTCGGCGTCCACGACGATCACCGAGAGCTCGGAGAGGGGGTGGATGCGCATCCGCGCGAGCGCGTAGCGGGCGATGTCGAGGATCGCCTGCTCGTCGACCTCGGTTCCGGACTCGTTGTTGACGTCGATCGACATGGTGCTGGCTTGTCTACTTCCGCTTGGTGCGGCCGCCCTTGTGGGTGCCGTTCTCCGTACCGTTCTGGCTGTCGTACTGCTCGTACGCGTCGACGATACGGCCGACGAGCTTGTGCCGGACGACGTCCTGCGACGACAGGCGGGAGAAGTGCACGTCGTCGAGGCCCTCCAGGATGTCCTGGACCTGGCGCAGACCGGACTTCGTGCCGTTCGGCAGGTCGACCTGGGTCACGTCACCCGTGATGACGATCTTCGAGTCGAAGCCGAGCCGGGTGAGGAACATCTTCATCTGCTCGGGGCTCGTGTTCTGCGCCTCGTCCAGGATGATGAAGGCGTCATTGAGAGTACGGCCCCTCATGTACGCCAGCGGGGCGACCTCGATCGTGCCCGCCGCCATCAGCTTCGGGATCGAGTCCGGGTCCAGCATGTCGTGCAGGGCGTCGTACAGCGGGCGCAGGTAGGGGTCGATCTTCTCGTAGAGCGTGCCCGGGAGGAATCCGAGCCGCTCCCCCGCCTCGACGGCGGGGCGGGTCAGGATGATGCGGTTGACCTGCTTGGACTGGAGGGCCTGGACCGCCTTGGCCATGGCCAGGTAGGTCTTGCCGGTGCCCGCGGGGCCGATGCCGAAGACGATCGTGTGCTTGTCGATCGCGTCGACGTACCGCTTCTGGTTGAGGGTCTTGGGTCTGATGGTGCGACCGCGCGAGGACAGGATGTTCTGTGTCAGAACCTCGGCCGGGGTCTCCTGGCCGTCACTCGTCCCGTTCTCACTCGCCCGCAGCATGGCGATCGAGCGTTCCACTGCGTCCTCCGTCATCGGCTGCCCGGTGCGGAGCACCAGCATCATCTCGTCGAACAGGCGCTGGACGAGGGCGACTTCCCGTGGGTCGCCGACCGCGCTGATCTCATTGCCCCGGACGTGGATGTCGGCCGCCGGGAAGGCCGTCTCTATCACGCGCAGAAGGGAGTCGCCGGATCCCAGCACGGTCACCATGGGGTGCTGGGCGGGAACGGTGAACTGTGCTCTCGCCTTGCCCTGCGCGGGCGTGTGAGCTGTCGGTGTCTGAGTCATAGGCCGGCCCGAAGGCCTCTACGTCCTCCCGGATACGTCTCGCCTGCCACTAGGTCGTGTCTGACAATCCCTAGGGCGGCCTGGCGATTTCAAGGGTACGCCAGGGGACTGACAACGCCCCAGGGGTTTTGTCATGCGCCGGTGATCACGCCGAGCGGCCGAAACCGATCGTCGGCACGGCTCTGCGCAGCGGCCACGGGGCGGCCTCCTCCGGCGCCGGGAGGAGGGCCGGGAGCAGGCCGTCCAGGAACGCGTACCGGTGCAGGGCCCCGGGGTCCTGGCCCTCGACCGAATGGACCCTGCGCCACCAGGCCGCGATCTCGGACCAGCCGGGGGCGGAGAGCGAGCCGCCGAACTCCTGCACCGAGAGGGCCGCCGTGAGGCCGGCGAAGGCGAGGCGGTCGGCGAGGGGCCAGCCGGCCAGGGTGCCGGTGACGAAGCCGGCCACGAAGACGTCCCCCGCGCCGGTGGGGTCGAGGGCCTCGACGGCGATGGCCGGGACCTCGGCGGACTCGCCGGAGCGCCGGTCCACGGCGTAGGCGCCCTCCGCGCCGAGCGTCACGACCGCGAGCGGTACGTGCTCGGTGAGGGCGTGGGCGGCGGCGCGGGGGCAGGTGGCGCCGGTGTAGCGCATGGCCTCCTGCGCGTTCGGCAGAAACGCCTCGCAGTGGGCCAGGTCGGCGAGGCCGGCCAGGTCCCAGGCACCGGTGTCGTCCCAGCCGACGTCCGCGAAGATGCGGGTGCCGCGAGCGGCGGCCCGTTCGATCCAGGGGGCGCGTCTGCCGGGGGTGAGGGAGGCGACGGCGGCGCGGGCGTGCGGTGGGTGCTCCGGGGCGCTGTCCTGGACCAGTGCGGCCGCCGGCGGCGGTTCGTGGCCGTGGGAGACCATGGTGCGCTCCCCCTCGTAGGCCATCGAGACGGTGACCGGCGAGTGCCAGCCGGGGATCGAGCGCGAGGGGGTGAGGTCGATGCCCTCGCCCTGTTCTAGGGCGTCCCAGCAGTACTCGCCGTAGTGGTCGTCCCCGAAGGCCGCCGCGAGGGAGGTGCGCAGGCCGAGGCGGGCGAGCGCGGTGGCCATGTTGGCGACGCCACCGGGGCTCGAGCCCATTCCGCGGGCCCAGGACTCGGTCCCGCGCACCGGCGCGGAGTCGAGGCCGGTGAAGATGATGTCCAGGAAGACGGTGCCGGTGAGGTAGACGTCCCAGGGGGGATCCTCGGGGCCGCGGCGGGCGGCCAGGGGGTCGACCCGGGCGGCCCGGCAGCTGCGGCCGTCGGTCCGGCCGGTGTTGCCGGTGTGGCGGTGGTGTCCCTCTCCGGTGGACGCGGTGGACGCGGTCACGGTGCGCTCCCTGACGTGGTGCCGATCCGGCCAGTGTGCACCACACCACCGACAACACGCCGTCCGTCACACGCGGGACCGAGCACCTTACCGGTGGGTACGCAGGGGGTGGGCATGCGCACGCACGGCTCCGGCGCCGGTCCCGGGCGCGCCGCGGGTCAGGCGGGCCCCACGGCCGCTGCCTCCCGTCGGGCGTGGCCGGTCCCGCCGCGTGCCCGCGCGTCCGGGCGGGTCCGGGGACGCGGGGCGGCGGGGCAGGTCACCAGCGCGGGACGGCCGGGGTGGTCCAGTCGGGGTCGGCCGCGCGCATCGCCGCGGCGTCGTCACGCTCGCGCAGGGAGCCGTCGTCGTCGAGCCAGCGCCGGTGCAGGAACGCGAGCCTGTCCCGGTCGAGTTCGACGCCCAGGCCGGGCGCGTCCGACACGGTGACCTGGCCGTCGTCGAAGGTGAGGCGCTGCGTGAGGACGTCCTCCGACTGCCAGGGGTAGTGGGAGTCGCAGGCGTGGTGGAGGTCGGGGACGGTGGCCGCCACGTGGGTCATGGCGGCCAGTGAGATGCCCAGGTGGGTGTTGGAGTGCATGGAGATCCCGACGCCGAAGGTCCGGCAGACTGCGGCGAGTTCCCGGGTGTTGCGCAGTCCGCCCCAGTAGTGGTGGTCGGAGAGGACGACCTGGACGGCGTCGCGCGTGAACGCCTCCTTGATCTCGGCGAACGTCGTCACGCACATGTTGGTGGCGAGCGGCACGTCGGTCCCGGCGGCCACCTCGGCCATGGCCGGGGTGCCGAGGGCGGGGTCCTCGAGGTACTCGAGGATGCCGCCGATCTCGTCGGCCACCTTCAGCGAGGTCGCGACGGACCAGGCGCCGTTGGGGTCGAGCCGCAGCGGATGGCCGGGGAACGCCTCGGCCAGCGCCCGCACGGCCGCGATCTCCTCGTCCGGCGGGAAGACACCGCCCTTGAGCTTGAAGGAGGTGAAGCCGTACCGCTCCTTGAAGCGGCGGGCCTGCTCGACGACCCCGGCCGGGTCGAGGGCGGCGCCCCAGTCGTCCTTCTCCGCCGCCACGCCCTCGGGGTGGCCGGCCCACTTGTAGAAGAGGTAGGCGCTGTATTCGACCGTGTCGCGCACCTTGCCGCCGAGCAGCGCGTGCACGGGCAGGCCGAGTGCCTTGCCGAGGGCGTCGAGGCAGGCGACCTCGAAGGCGGAGACGACGGACAGGCGCAGCTTGTCGGCGGTCTGGACCCCGCGCAGGCCGCCGACGTCCACCTTCCCCGAGACCCGGGAGCCGTCGACGGCCACCTCGTCGGCGACGGCGGACAGGGCGTTCAGGTCGCTCACCGGGCGTCCGAGCAGTTTCCCGGCGAAGGGGCGGGCCAGTTCGAGGTACTTGGTGTCGCCGTACGTCTCGCCGACGCCGGTGGTCCCGTCCGCCGTCTCCACCTCCACGATCAGCCGGGGCGTGTACGGCTGGTGCACGCCCTGCGTGTTGAGCAGCGGCGGGTCGGCGACCAGGATCGGGGTGAGGCGGACGTCGGTGATCGTGAGGTTCACAGGGCGGCTCCTACGAGGTCGAGGCCGGCGGCCAGCAGGGTCGCGAGGTCGGCGAGGTCGCCGGGCGAGGGGTCGGTGAGCGGGGCGCGGACCGGGCCGACGGGGCGGCCGCGCAGCCGGGCCGCCGCCTTCACCAGGGAGACGGAGTAGCCGGGTACGCGGTCGCGGAGTTCCACGAAGGGGACGTAGAAGTCGCGCAGCAGCCGGTCGACCGTCTTGTCGCCGTCGTCGCCGTCACGCAGCGCGGTGAAGAAGGCGTTCGCGATCTCGGGGGCGAAGGCGTGGACGGCGGAGGAGTAGGCGGGGACGCCCACGGTGGCGTAGGCGCGGGCCTGGATCTCGGCGGTGGCGGCGCCGTTGAAGAAGAGGAAGCCGTCGGGGGCGGCGAGGGTGAGCCGCTGGAGGCGGTCGAGGTCGCTGTGGCCGTCCTTGAGCCCGATGACGGCCGGGACGGCGGCGATGCGCCGCAGCGAGGCGGCGGTGAAGGTGACCTGGCCGCGCTGGTAGGCGATGAGGGGCAGCCGGGTGCGGGCGGCGAGCTGTTCCAGCTGGGCGACGAGACCGTCCTGCGGGGCGGCCACGAGGTAGTGCGGGAGGACGAGGAGGGCGTCGGCGCCGGCGTCCTGCGCGATACGGGCGAAGCGGGCGGCCTGGGCCCAGCCGTAGCCGACCCCGGCGACGACGGGCAGGCGCCCGCCGGCCTCCTCGACGGTGATCGTCACCACCTGCCGGTACTCGTCCTCGTCGAGGGAGAAGAACTCGCCGGTGCCACAGGCGGGGAAGACGGCCCCGGGTGCGGTGGCGATCTGGGCCGCGACGTGGGCGCGGAAGCCGTCGGGGTCGAGGGAGCCGTCGTCGTGGAAGCTCGTGAGCGGGAACGACAGCACCCCCTGGGCCATGCCGTCCCGCAGGCGCCGGACCGTTTCCCTGTCGAGGCTCACCCTCGTTCATCTCCCTATGTGGATGTCGTCTACGTATGAAGATGGAGATTAGATACGCGAACGCCGAGCGTCAATGGGGCACGCCCCGGGTACGCCCCGGACGGACACCCCGCCGAGCGCCCCGCCTTACGATCGGCACATGTCGGAGACAGGGGGCGTCCGCGAGGTGAAGTCCGCGGCTCGCACGGTCGAGCTGCTGGAACTGCTGGCGGCGCGGGGGGACCGGCCGGCCCGGTTGCAGGAGCTGGCGGACGAGCTGGGCGTGCCGCGCAGCTCGATGTACGCGCTGCTCCAGACCCTGATCGGCCGCGGCTGGGTACGCACCGACGTGACCGGCTCCCTGTACGGCATCGGCATCCACGCCCTGTTGACCGGCACGAGCTATCTCGACTCCGACCCGCGCGTCCGGCTGGTGCGCCCCTGCCTCGACGAGGCGTCCGAGGCGCTGGGCGAGACGATCCACCTGGGGCGGCTGGACGGTCACGGCGTGACCTATCTGGCCACGCGCGAGTCACACGAATACCTGCGCACGATCAGCCGGGTCGGACGGCGGCTTCCGGCGCACGCCGGCGCCCTCGGCAAGGCGCTGCTGGCACAGCGGCCGGACGCCGACATACCCGAGGGGCCGTACGAGGCGCTGACCCGGCACTCCCGCACCAGCCGGCCGGCGCTGCTCGCCGACCTCGCCGACGTGCGGCTGCGCGGGTACTCCGTGGACCGCGAGGAGGCCGTCCTCGGCATCGTCGGGTTCGGGTTCGCGCTGCGCTACGACACCCCCGCCCAGGACGCGATCAGCTGCTCGGTACCGGTGGCCCGGCTGACGCCGGAGCACGAGCAGCGGATCGTCGCGGTGATGCGGGAGACGAGGGCGAAGATCGAGGCGACGGCACCGGGCTTCGGCGGCGCCCCCGACTGGCGTTAGCCGCTTCCGCTACCCGAACTCTCCGACCCCAAACTCATGGTGATCCACATCACCCACCCTGCTCTTCATCGCCAACCGCGTGCTTGATACAAATTGGCCGCGCGTTCCTGTCCGTCGACGGTCGGCGCCCCAACCCTCTTTCCGAGCCGTCCCTTTCGCATGCCCTGGAACGCCCGTGCCCGCCCCTCGCACCACCCTGCCCTGGCCCGTCGTCGCCCTGTTCACGGCCGGGTACCTCGCCCCCTACCTGCTGCCGACCGTGGTCGGCCGACTGGACGCCGGACTGCCGCTGTCCGCCACCGAGGCGGGAGCCGTCGGCAGCGCCCTGCTGCTCGGTTCGGCCGCCGCCGGTTTCCTGCTCGCCTCCCGCGTGGAGCGGATCGGGGCGCGGACGCTCGCCCGGACCGGCCTGACCCTCGCCGTGCTCGGGTACGGCGGCGCCGCCCTCGCCGCAGACGTGAGCGCCGTGGTCACGGGCGCGGTCCTCGGCGGCCTCGGGTCCGGCACGGTCACGACGGTCGCCGCCACCCGGATCGCCGCCCACCCCGACCCCCACCGCGTCTCCACGGCGGGCCTGTTCGGCGTCTCCGCGCTCGCGGGCGCCGTCTATCTGACGGTGCCGCACCTGGGCCCGGGGCACGGCCGGCCGCTGGCCGCGATCGCCCTCACCGCCCTCGCCGTATGGCCGCTGACGGGGCGTCTGCCCGACCGGACGGCACCCGCCCGGGCCCGCCGCGAGGACCGGCCGCGGCTGCCCCGTCCGCGTGCCGGGCTCGTCCTGGCCCTCGCCATGCCCTGCTGGTCGCTGGTCCAGAACTCGCTCTGGGGTGTCAGCGGACGCATCGGCCTGACCCAGGCGCATCTCACCGAGGCCGGCGTCGGCATCGTCTTCGCGGTGGCACTGGGCGCCGGGCTCACGGGCGTGCTGGGCGCCGGGGTGCTCGGTGCGCGGCTCGGGCGGGCGGTGCCGATCGGCGCCGGGACCGTTCTGATCGCCGGCTGTGTGGCCGCCAGCGCCTGTGCGACCGGGCCGGTGAGTTTCGCGGTCGGTGAGATCGCCTGGAACACGCTCTACCCGATCGTGCTGTCGTACTTGATCGGGCTGGCCGCCTCGCTCGACCCGCGGGGCCGCTGGGCGGTACTCGTCGGCTCGGCGTCCTCGCTGGGCACGGCGGCGGGCCCGCTGACCGGGAGCGTCCTGTCGGCGTGGGCAGGGTTCCCGGTGATGGGGCTGGTGCTGGGCGCCGGGCTGCTGGTCGTCGCCGTACCGATGACCGCGGTCGCCCTGCGCACGGGCGGAGGTCCGCCGCTCGCGGGCGGAGTCCTGCGGCGGGGCGGCGCCGCGGAGCCGCAGGTGGTGGAAATCCCCGTGGAGGGCATGGCGCTCCCGCTCCGGGAGGCGTACGGCACGGCCGGGCCCCGGCGGGCGGGCGGCGCACCGGGACCGGGGGCCTGAGACACCGACCGCACAACCAGCAGCCGCGGGACGCGCACGTCGGACGTACGACCGCCGGACGCACACTGTCTCAGACGCGCACCGCCCGACGCGCACCGCCCGACGCCCACCGCCCGACGCCCACCGCCGGACGCGCACCGCCGGACGTGCAGCCGTCAGGCAGCAGCGGCCGGGCCGTGCGGTTTTCGGGCCGTGCGGCCGGCTGGACCGCACGGCGGCCGGTCCGTGCGTCCGGCCGGAGGTCAGAACGTGTAGCTGTCGACCTCCGCGAGGTACCGCGCCCGGCGCTCCTCGTCGTCCTCCAGGAAGGAGGCGACGAAGGAGTTGCGGGCCAGCTCGCGCAGCCGCTCCTCGCCCAGGCCGAGGGCGGCGCCCACCGCGTCGAAGTTGTCGCCGGCGTACCCGCCGAAGTAGGCGGGGTCGTCGGAGTTGACCGTGCACAGGAGCCCGGCGTCGAGCATGGCGGGCAGCGGATGGTCGGCGAGGACGTCGACGGTTCGCAGCCGTACGTTGGACAGCGGGCACAGCGTCAGAGGGATCCGCTCGCGCACCAGCCGCTCGACGAGGGCCGGGTCCTCCATGCACCTGAGCCCGTGGTCGACGCGCTCCACACCCAGCACGTCCAGGGCCTCGGTGATGTACTCCGGCGGGCCCTCCTCACCTGCGTGCGCGACGCGCCGCAGCCCGAGAGCGGCCGCCGCCTCGTACACCTCGCGGAACTTCGCCGGCGGGTGCCCGACCTCGGCGGAGTCCAGCCCCACCCCGGTGATCCGGTCGAGGTGGGGGCGGGCCGCCTCCAGGGTCTCCAGCGCCGACGCGGCGGACTCGTCGCGCAGGAAGCAGAGGATCAGACGGGTCGAGATGCCGTGCGCGGCCTCACTGCCGCCCAGCGCGCGCCACAGCCCGTCCACGACCGTGCCCATGCCGATGCCCCGGGCGAGGTGGGCCTGCGGGTCGAAGAAGATCTCCGCGTGCCGCACGCCCTGCGCGGCGGCCCGGGCGAGGTAGGCGTTCGCCAGGTCCTCGAAGTCCCGCTCGGTGCGCAGGACCGTCATGAGCTCGTAGTACAGGTTCAGGAAGGACTGGAGGTCCTCGAACTGATACGCCTTGCGGAGCTCGTCCGTGTCGGCGTAGGGCAGTGCGACCCCGTTGCGGGCGGCCAGCTCGAAGGCCAGCTCGGGCTCCAGGGTTCCTTCGATGTGCAGGTGCAGTTCAGCTTTGGGGAGGGGCATCAAAGCATCGTACGGCTGCTCCCACTCGGATTTCGCCTTGCCGTGTCTGCGCCGATCACCCCTGCTGACCTGCTTTTCCGCTGGGTGTCCGGGGGCCGTCCACCGGAATGGCGCAGGACCGCCGTTTCGGAACCGGCACCCGCAGAAGGTCGTGCGCCACCGTCAGTTCGCCCTCGAACCCGGCCGCCCGGGCCTGCCGCTCGAACTCCTCCGGCTCGGAGTAGCGCTGGCTGAAGTGGGTGAGGACCAGATGCCGCACCCCGGCGTCCCGGGCCGCCCGGGCGGCCTGACCGGCGGTCAGATGGCCGTGGTCGACGGCGAGTCTCTCGTCCTCGTCGAGGAACGTCGACTCGATGACGAGCAGGTCGGCGCCGTCGGCGAGCGCGTGCACCCCGTCGCACAGCCGGGTGTCCATGACGAACGCGAACCGCTGTCCGCGCCGCACCTCGCTCACCTCGTCCAGCGACACCCCGCCGACGGAGCCCTCGCGCTGGATCCGGCCGACGTCGGGCCCCTCGATGCCGTGCGCGGCCAGCCGCTCGGGCAGCATGCGGCGGCCGTCGGGCTCGACGATCCGGTAGCCGTAGGACTCGACGGGATGCGAGAGTCGGGCGGTTTCGAGCCGGTAGGACGCCGTGGTGGCGAGGACCCCGTCCGCGTCGACCGGCGCCTCGGTGATGCCGACGGTCTCGCGGTAGGCGGTGGAATGGCGCAGCCGGTCGAAGAAGCGCTGGCCGGAGCGCGGGAAGTGCGCGGTGACGGGATGCGGGACCTGGTCCAGGTTGATGCGCTGGATGACGCCGGCGAGCCCGAGGGAGTGATCGCCGTGGAAGTGCGTGACGCAGATCCGGTCGAGGTCGTGCGCGGCCACCCCGGCACGCAGCATCTGGCGCTGGGTGCCCTCCCCCGGGTCGAAGAGGATGCCCTGGCCGTCCCAGCGCAGGAGGTAGCCGTTGTGGTTGCGGTGCCGGGTCGGGACCTGGCTCGCGGTGCCGAGGACGACCAGTTCGCGTACGGACATGCCGGCCTATCCGGGGGGCCAGTGCAGCCCGCGGCCGCCGACGACGTGCGCGTGGGCGTGCCAGACGGTCTGGCCGGCGCCGGCACCGGTGTTGAAGACGGTGCGGTAGCTCTCCAGCTTGTCGATCTCGGCGACCTCGCGGGTCTCGCGCAGCACGTCGGCCGCGAGTTCCGGCGCTTCGGCGGCGAGGGCGGCGGCGTCCCGGTAGTGCGCCTTCGGGATCACCAGGACGTGGGTGGGCGCCTGGGGGTTGATGTCCCGGAAGGCGATGGTCGTCTCGGTCTCCCGCACGATCGTCGCCGGGACGGCCCCCGCGACGATCTTGCAGAACAGACAGTCGTCCTGTGCTTCCCCTGCCATGCGGTTCTCCTTCTGGCTGGTGATCTCCTGCGGGGCATCGTAACCGGGGGGCGGCGACGGCACGGTCCACCTTCCACCATGCCGGGCCGGGAGCCCTCCGGTGGGGATCCGGCCCGGTCAGGGCAGGACGGGCGGTACCTTCGCCGGGGTCTCCTCCAGCGCGGCCAGCGCCAGCGACACCGCCTCGTCCAACTGGACGTCCCGCCCGGCCGCGTAGTCCTGGGGCCGGGTGACGACCTCGACGTCGGGATCGACACCGTGGTTCTCGACACCCCACTCGTACCCCTCCAGCCAGAAGGCGTACTTGGGCTGGGTGACGAGCGTCCCGTCGACCAGCCGGTAGCGGCTGTCGATCCCGATCGTCCCGCCCCACGTGCGCGTGCCGACCACCGGTCCGATCCCGAGCGCCTTGATCGCCGCGTTCACGATGTCGCCGTCGGACCCGGAGAACTCGTTGGCGACGGCGACGACGGGCCCCCGGGGCGCGTCCTCCGGATAGCTGGACGCCCGCATTCCGCGCGGCAGGTCCCAGCCGACGATGCGCCGGGCGAGCTTCTCGACGACCAGTTGGGAGGTGTGCCCGCCCCGGTTCTCCCGGACGTCCACGACCAGTCCCTCCCGGGCGACCTCCACCCGCAGGTCACGGTGGATCTGGGCCCAGCCGGGCGCCTGCATGTCGGGCACGTGCAGATACCCCAGGCGGCCGCCGGACGCCTCGTGCACGTAGGCCCGCCGGTCCGACACCCACGCGTGGTAGCGCAGGGCCTCCTCGTCCGCGACGGGGACGACGACGGCGTGCCGCGGTTCGCCCCCGCCGGACGGCGAGATCGTCAGCTCCACGACCCTGCCCGCGGTGCCGACGAGCAGCGGGCCGGGACCGGTGACCGCGTCCACCTGCTGCCCGCCGACGGCGACGATCGCGTCACCGGCGCGCACCGCGACTCCGGGTGCGGCGAGCGGGGAGCGGGCGTCGGGGTCGGAGGTCTCCGAGGGCAGGATCCGGTCGATGCGCCAACTGCCGTCGGCGTGACGGGAGATGTCCGCGCCCAGCAGCCCCTGCCGGGCGCCGCCGCGACCGCCGCGCGGTGAGACGTAGGCGTGGGAGGTGCCGAGTTCGCCGTGCACCTCCCACAGCAGGTCGACGAGGTCGTCGTGGGTCGCGACCCGCTCCAGCACGGGCCGGTAGCGGTCGAGGACGCCGTCCCAGTCGACCCCGCCGAGGTCGGGCCGCCAGAAGTTGTCCCGCATGATCCGGCCGGTCTCGTCGTACATCTGCCGCCACTCGGCGGCCGGGTCGACGCTGCGGCGGATCCGGCCGAGGTCGACGGTGATGTTGCCGTCGCTGTCCTCGTCGCCGGAGGCGCGCCGGTCGCTGGGTACGACCTTGAGTTTGCCGTCGGTCCACAGCAGCAGCCGCTTGCCGTCGCCGCTGACCTCGTAGCCGTCGGCGTCGGCGGCGAGGTGCTCCAGGCGCTGCTGGGCGAGGTCGTAGCGCTCCAGTTCGGTGTGCGGATCGGGGTCGTCCGGGGTGGCACGGGAGGCGCCGAGGACTCCGCGCACGGGGTGCCGCAGCCACAGCACGCCGTCCTTCGCCGCCGCGAGGCCGGAGTACCGGCCGGCCTCCACCGGGAAGGGGACTATCCGGTCGGCGAGGCCTTCGAGGTCGATACGGGTGGTCGGGGTGCCCTCGCTGTCGGGCGTCTCGTCCTTGTCGGGGGCCTCGAAGGGCTTGCCGTGCCGCTGCGGGCCGAAGGGGGACGGAGTCGTCGCCGCCAGGGTGATCAGGTGCGGGCGGGCGCCGGCCACGAAGGAGAGGTCGAAGACGTGCTCGTCGTAGACCGGGTCGAAGGCGCGCGTGGAGAGGAACGCGAGGTGCTTGCCGTCGAGGGTGAAGGCGGGCGCGTAGTCCCGGAAGCGCAGCGGGGTCGCGTCGGTGACCGACAGGTCGGTGACGTTGGCGAGCCTGAGCTGGCTGAGCGGGCGCGGCCCGGGGTGCGACCAGGCCAGCCACGCCGAGTCGGGCGAGAAGACCAGGTCGGACACCTCGCCGTCGCCGCTGCTGTCGACCTCGCGGACCTCGCCGGTCTCCCGCTCGACGAGGAGCAGCCGTCCGTCGTGCGCGGCGACGGCGGCCCGGCTGCCGTCGGGCGCCATGGCGAGCTCCAGGACCCGTCCGAGCCGTCCGCCGGCGAGCCGGCGCGGGGTGGCGCCGAGGGCCTGGCCGGTGGCCGGGGCGAACTCCAGGGCGTCCTCCCCCTCCGCGTCCGTCACCCACACGACCCACTCCTCGCCCTCCGTGCGGAAGGTGCGCGGCAGCCGGGCCCGGACGCCGGGTTCGGCGGCGAGCGCGCGGGCGGGTCCGCCGCGGTGGGTCACCCAGTGCACGGCTCCGCGTACCTCGACGGCGCTGCCGCGCGCGGTGTGGTCGGGCGCCGCCGCGCCCAGCCACCGGGAGGCGGCCACGGGGTAGGGGCGGCGGTCGGTGCGCTGTCCGCCGAGGCGGACGTCGAGTCGGCGCGGTTCGGCCCCGTCGAGGTCGTCGAGCAGCCACAGCTCGCCGGCGGACATGTACACGATCCGGGTGCCGTCACCGGCGGCGTGCCGGGCGTAGAAGCCTTCGAGCGGGGTGTGCCTGCGCAGGTCGGACCCGTCGGCGAGGGAGGAGTACAGGGCCCCGGTGCCCTCGTGGTCGGACAGGAAGGCGAGACGCTCCCCCGCCCACACCGGGTACTCGAGGTTGCCGTCCAGGTCCTCGTGCAGCCGGACGAACTCGCCGTCGCCCTCGCGGTCGATCCACAACTTGCCTGCCGTGCCGCCCCGGTAGCGCTTCCAGTGCGCCGCCTCACGGCCCATCGGCGCGGACAGCACGACGGTGTGCGGGCCGTGGGCGACCGTGCCGACCGGCCCGTACGGCAGGGTCGTCGCGGGTCCGCCGTCCACGGGGACGGCGCGGGCCCAACTGCGGCGCAGGGTCGCCTGGTCGTGGGTGCTGACGGCGAGGACCTGGCCGTCCGGGGTCCAGCCGCGCACCCGGGTCTGCCCGTTGCCCCAGTACGTCAGCCGGGTCGACGGCCCACCGTCGACGGGGGCGATGTGCACCTCGGGGGCGCCGTCCCGGGTGGAGGTCCAGGCGACGGTGGTGCCGTCGGGCGAGATGCGCGGCAGGGTGACGGGCACGTTGTCGGCGCTGACACGCCAGGCGCGGCCGCCGTCGAGGGGAGCCAGCCACACGTCGTCCTCGGCGGTGAAGGTCACCGACTCGCCGTGCAGATGGGGGTATCGGAGGTACGCGGCAGGCGTCGCGGGCTGTGTCACCGGATCACTGTATGCATCGGCGGCACCGCAGGTCAGGGGTTTCCCTCACTTCCCTGCACCGCCCCCGCCGCCGCCCACGGTCTCGGTGACGGTGACCGTCACGGTGACCGTCGGCCGGGCGCCGGGCCGGGCGGATCCGGACGGGGCGACCGGCGACGGTGTCGCGGACCTGCAATCACCCAGCCCGCTCACCCGGAACAACTGCTTCCTGCCGACCACGGCGGTGAGATCCCCCCGGACACAGGCCCCGTCGACCGCCCGCGCGACCTGGCCCTCGACCGTGATGTCCCGCCCGTCGCCGGTCTTCCCCCGGCAGTCCACGGAGGCGACCGCGCCCGCCTTCTGCTGGTCCTTGTACTGGGCCGTGCAGGTCAGCCAGCGCACGTTCACGTCCCGGCGCTGCATCTCAGCCGTCGCGGCCGAGTCGGTGGTGTACGCCACGGACATGGTGCTCAACCCGCCGGGCTCGCACGCCACGATGCCGATCGCCGCGACGGCCACCCCCGGGAGAAGCCACCAACGCCTCAATGCCCCCATGCACGGCAGCGTGCCACTCGGGCGGGCGGCGCGGTAGCCCGTTTGCGGTCACATTCCGCGTGAGCTCTACCGTGGGAGGCATGGGAGACGCACGCCGCCGCAGAACCCTCGTCGTCGACGAGTCGACCACCTACGGGTGGACGGTGCGCCACCGGCACGGGGACGGCGGGCCGTGCCGGGAGATCCTCACCCTGCACCGGGGCGGCATGCGCACCCGCATCGTGTTCCGGGAGGGGGAGGGGCGTTACTCGGGCAGCAGCGGATACGGGCACAGCGGCGGCGTCGGCGACCGCGACCATCACCTCAACCTCCACCTGCCCGGTGTGGTGCGCGCCTTCGTGGACGAGGCCGACAGGCGGGGACTGCTCCCCCTGGACGGGGAGTTGGACGGCTGGGAGCTGTTCACCGCCGTCGCGCTCAGCCGAGCAGCAGCAGCCACTCCTGAAGTTCCACCAGATTGCCCTCCGGGTCCTTGAGGTGCGCGACGCGCATCCGGTCGGTCATCGGGGCGGGGCCGTGGATCAGGGTGGCGCCGCGGGCGGTGATCCGTGCACAGGTGGCGTCCAGGTCGTCGACGCGCAGGGCCACCAGGGAGCGGTGGCCGTTCGCCGTGTCGCCCAGTTCGCCGAGCACCCGCGTCATCATCGCGCGGTCCTGGATGGCGATCCCGGTGGAGCCGGTCGCGGCGGAGAACTTCTCGTACGGTCCCTGCTCCGCCCCCGACTGCGGCTTGAGCCCGAGGACGTCGGCGTAGAAGCGGTAGCAGGCGGCGAAGTCCGTGACCAGCAGCCTTATCTGGGCGAATTCCACAATGTCCTCCAAGAGGGCGGGCCGACGGGGTCAGGACCAGCGGCCGGTCCTGCCCAGGATCAGGGACACGGCCGCCGTACCGGCGGTCGAGGTGCGCAGGACGCTCCGTCCGAGCCGGTACGCCTTCGCGCCCGCTTCCTCGAAGAGCGCCAACTCGTCCGGGGAGACGCCCCCTTCGGGTCCCACGACGAGCACGATCTCACCCCGGGCCGGGAGTTCGGCGGTGGCGAGGGGCGCGCTGCCGTAGTCGCGGTCCTCGTGCAGGACGGCGGCGAAGTCGGCGCGCGCGAGCAGCGCCGCCACCTGCCGGGACGTCGAGGCGTCGGCGATCTCGGGGAAGCGTACCCGGCGGGACTGCTTGCCGGCCTCGCGGGCGGTGGCCCGCCACTTGGCGAGCGCCTTCGCGCCGCGCTCGCCCTTCCACTGGGTGATGCAGCGCGAGGCGGCCCACGGCACGATCGCGTCGACGCCGGTCTCGGTCATCGTCTCGACGGCCAGTTCGCCGCGGTCGCCCTTGGGCAGTGCCTGGACGACGGTGATCCGGGGCGACTCGGCAGGCTCCTCGGTCACCTCTCCCAGGCTCACCACCAGCCGGTCCTTGCCCTCGGCGGCGACGACCTCACCCCGGGCCCAGCGTCCGGCGCCGTCGGTGAGGACGACCTCCTCGCCGGCCCGCAGCCGCTTCACGGAGACGGCGTGCCGGCCCTCGGGCCCGTCGAGCACGCAGGTGGAGGAGGCCGGGAGTGCGTCGACGACGAAGACGGGCGCGGTCACGAGAGGCCGCCGGAACCAGCCGGGAACTCTGACAACGCTGTCCGCGCCGCGGCGAGTTCGGACACCAGGACCTCCACCAGCCGGCCGGCCGGCAGCTCGCGGGCCAGCCGGTGGCCCTGTCCCGCCCAGAGCGCCATGCCCTGCGCGTCGCCCGCCTGGGCTGCCGCCTTGCGCAGCGGCGCCGTCAGGTGGTGGACCTCCGGGTACGCGGCGGGCGCGTACGGGCCGTGCTCGCGCAGGAACCGGTTGACCAGGCCGCGGGCGGGGCGGCCGGAGAAAGCGCGGGTCAGTTCGGTGCGCACGAAGAGGGGGTTGGTCAGCGCCTGCTTGTGCACGGCGTGCGCGCCGGACTCGGCCGCGGCGAGGAACGCGGTCCCCAGCTGGGCCGCGCTCGCACCGGCCGCGAGGACCGCGGCGATCTGGCTGCCGCGCATCAGCCCGCCCGTGGCGACGACCGGCAGGTTCACGGACTCGCGGACCTGGGCGATCAGCGCGAGCAGTCCGATCCCGGAGCCGTCGGCCTCGGGGTTGTCCCGGTGGGTGCCCTGGTGCCCGCCGGCCTCCACGCCCTGCACGATCACCGCGTCCGCGCCGGCCCGCTGCACCGCGAGGGCCTCCTCGGTGGTGGTCGCCGTGACCAGGGTGAACGTTCCCGCGCGCCGCAGGGAGTCCAGCACCTCGCCGCTCGGGACGCCGAAGTGGAACGACACCACCGGCACCGGGTTGTCGAGCAGCACCGCGAGCTTGGCGTCGTAACCGTCGTCACGGCCACTGTCGGGGTCGCCGAGTTCGGTCTCGTACCAGGCGGCCTCCCCGGCCAGCTGGTGGGCGTAGACCTCGACGGCACCGGCGGCGGGGAGGGCGGCGGCCGCTCCGGTGGAGCCGGCGCCCGCGCCGGAGTGCTCCGGCTGCGGCATGAAGAGGTTCACGCCGAAGGGGCGGCCGGTGAGGCTCCGCAGCTGCTTGATCTCCTGGTACAGACCGTCGGCCGTCTTGTACCCGGCGGCCAGGAACCCGAGCCCGCCGGCCTCGCACACGGCGGCCGCCAGCCGCGGGAGGGAGACACCGCCCGCCATGGGGGCCTGCACGATCGGATGCGGGAAGAGATCGGTCAGTGCGGAGGACATGACGGCATGTTGTCACGTCCTCCGAACAAGTCCGAATCGACCCTTCCCCTTGGCGCCGGGTGTCCTGTGCCGACGCTGCCGGCCTGCCCGGCGCTTGCGGACAAGGCCCTTCCGGGGCCGGAACGAGGGTCGCGTGACGCGGCCCCCGGGACGGGAGGGGGACAGGGCGGCGGGGACGAAAAGGCCCCCGCGCATCCACCGTCACCGCCCGTTGAACGCGTCCTTCAGCCGGGAGAACAGCCCCTGCTGCCCGGGCTGGAACTGCCCGGTGGGCCGCTCCTCGCCGCGCAGCTTGGCCAGCTCCCGCAGCACCCGCTCCTGCTCGGGATCGAGTTTGCTCGGCGTCTGGACCTCGACATGCACGATGAGGTCGCCACGCCCCCCGCCCCGCAGATGCGTGACGCCCCGGCCGTGCAGCGGGATCGACTGGCCGGACTGGGTGCCGGGCCGGATGTCGACCTCTTCCAGCCCGTCGAGGGTCTCCAGCGGCACCTTGGTGCCGAGGGCGGCCGCGGTCATCGGCAGCGTCACCGTGCAGTGCAGATCGTCGCCGCGCCGCTGGAACATGTTGTGCGGCAGCTCGTGGATCTCGACGTACAGGTCGCCGGCGGGGCCGCCGCCGGGGCCGACCTCGCCCTCGCCCGCGAGCTGGATCCGGGTGCCGTTGTCGACACCGGCCGGGATCTTCACGGTCAGTGTGCGACGCGAGCGCACCCGTCCGTCGCCCGCGCACTCCGGGCACGGGGTGGGCACCACGGTGCCGAAGCCCTGGCACTGCGGGCACGGCCGCGAGGTCATGACCTGCCCCAGGAAGGACCGCGTCACCTGCGACACCTCGCCGCGGCCGCGGCACATGTCACACGTCTGGGCCGTGGTGCCGGGGGCGGCGCCCTCGCCGCTGCACGTGGAGCAGACGATCGCCGTGTCGACCTGGAGGTCCTTGGTCGTGCCGAAGGCCGCCTCCTCGAGGTCGATCTCCAGCCGGATCATCGCGTCCTGGCCGCGCCGGGTGCGCGAGCGCGGGCCGCGCTGCGACGCCGTGCCGAAGAACGCGTCCATGATGTCGGAGAAGTTGCCGAAGCCACCGGCTCCGAAGCCGCCCGCACCGGCGCCGCCCGACTGCGACAGCGGGTCGCCGCCGAGGTCGTAGACCTGCTTCTTCTGCGGATCCGACAACACCTCGTAAGCGGCGTTGATCTCCTTGAACCGCTCCTGGGTCTTCGGATCGGGGTTGACGTCCGGGTGCAGCTCGCGTGCGAGCCGCCGGAAGGCCTTCTTGATCTCTTCCTGCGACGCATCACGGCGCACGCCGAGAACGGCGTAGTAGTCCGTGGCCACTTACGACTCCGCCAGGATCTGTCCGACGTACCGTGCCACCGCTCGTACCGCTCCCATCGTTCCCGGGTAATCCATGCGGGTCGGTCCGACCACGCCCAGCTTGGCGAGTGCTTCGCCGCCCGAACCGTAGCCGACCGACACCACGGAAGTGGAGTTGAGTCCCTCATAGGCGTTCTCGTGACCGATGCGTACGGTCATGCCCGAATCCCCCGCCTCGCCGAGGAGTTTGAGGAGCACGACCTGCTCCTCCAGTGCCTCCAGGACGGGCCGGATGGTGAGGGGAAAGTCATGTCCGAAGCGGGTGAGATTGGCGGTACCGCCGATCATCAGCCGCTCCTCGTTCTCCTCGACGAGCGTCTCCAGCAGGGTGGAGAGCACCGTCGTGACCGTGCCTCGGTCCTCGGCCTCGAAGGCGTCCGGCAGATCTTCCACCAGATGCGGCACGTCCGCGAACCGGCGGCCCGCGACCCGGCTGTTGAGCCGCGCGCGCAGATCCGCCAGCGAGGCCTCCCCGAAGGGTGCCGGGCAGTCCACCATCCGCTGCTCGACCCGCCCGGTGTCCGTGATCAGCACGAGCATCAGGCGCGCGGGGGCGAGCGAGAGAAGCTCCACGTGCCGCACGGTCGAACGGGTCAGGGACGGGTACTGCACGACGGCGACCTGCCGGGTGAGCTGCGCGAGCAGCCGTACGGTACGGGCCACCACGTCGTCGAGGTCGACGGCGCCGTCGAGGAAGTTCTGGATGGCCCGCCGCTCGGGACCGGTCATCGGTTTGACGCCGGCCAGCTTGTCGACGAACAGCCGGTAGCCCTTGTCGGTGGGGATCCGCCCGGCACTGGTGTGCGGCTGGGCGATGTACCCCTCGTCCTCCAGGGCGGCCATGTCGTTGCGGACCGTCGCCGGGGAGACACCGAGGCTGTGACGCTCGGTGAGCGCCTTCGACCCCACGGGTTCCTCGGTACCGACGTAGTCCTGGACGATGGCGCGCAGCACCTGGAGCCTGCGTTCACTCAGCATCGCGCACACACCTCCAGTGCAGTCGGTCCCGGTCCCCCGGGCGCCTCGCCTGGCACTCTTCACATCCGAGTGCCAGCGTTCCCCGGCCCAGTGTACGGCTGTGGGGTACACCCGGGGCAAGGTCGGCCCCTGCGCAGCGTCGTGGGGCTAGCGTCGCGGTATGACGGTGACTTGGGAAGAGCTCGGGTGGGAGCGGGTCGCGGCCGGGGTGGGACGGGTGCGGCTGCCGGGCTGGGACTGCACGGCGGGGCTGGTCGTCGGGGCGGGCGCGGTGCTGATGATCGACGCCGGATCGAGCCTGGCGGAGGGGGCGCGGCTGCGGGGGGAGGCCGAGGAACTGACCGGCTGCCGTGTGACCCATCTCGCGCTCACCCACCCCCATTTCGACCACGTGTTCGGGGCGGCGGCCTTCGCGGGCGCGGAGGTCTTCGGCGCGGTGGGCGTGGACACCGTGCGGGCCGAGGAGCTGCGGGCGGACGCGGTGCGCAACGGGCTCGACGAGACGGCGGCGACGGAAGCGGCGGACACGCTCGTCCGGCCCCGGCACCTCGTCTCCGGCGAGTGGACCCTCGATCTGGGCGGAGGCCGGCAGGTCCTGCTGGCGAACGTCGGACCCGGCCACACCGCCCACGACCTGGTGGTCCTGGTCCCCGGCACGCCCGGCGGCCCCGGAGCGCCCGGCACGCCCGAGACGGTGTTCTGCGGCGACCTGGTCGAGGAGTCCGGCGAGCCGCAGGCGGGGCCCGACGCCGTACCGTCCCACTGGCCCGCCGCCCTCGACCGCCTGCTCGCTCTCGGCGGTGAGGACGCGCTGTACGTGCCCGGTCACGGGGCGGTGGTCGACGCGGCCTTCGTGCGGGCCCAGCGGGACGCGCTGAGCTCCCGTTTCGGCGTGTCGCCCTGATCGCCCCCGGGCTTCTCCTATCGTCATCCGAATGCGCCCACCCGTCCCGCACCACCGCCCTTCGCACGGGGGCCCCACGGGCCCGCGGCCTCGGACGTACTCCGCCGACCTGACCCCTCCCTGGAAGAAGCCCGGGCCCGTTCCCGAGGTCGCGGCGGAGCCGGGCCTGGTGGTGGAGGAGCCCGGCACCGGGTTCTGCGGGGCGGTGATCCGCTGCGAGGCGGGCACGGTGACCCTGGAGGACCGCTTCGGCAAGCACCGGGTGTTCCCGCTGGAGCCGCGGGGCTTCCTGCTGGAGGGCCGGGTCGTGACGCTCGTCCGGCCGACGTCCTCGGCTCCGGTACGTCCCACCCGTACCGCCTCCGGTTCGGTCGCCGTCCCCGGCGCCCGCGCGCGGGTCGCCCGCGCCGGCCGCATCTACGTCGAGGGCCGCCACGACGCCGAGCTGGTCGAGAAGGTGTGGGGCGACGACCTGCGCGTCGAGGGCGTGGTCGTGGAGTACCTGGAGGGCGTGGACGACCTGCCGTCGATCGTCGCCGACTTCGCGCCGGGCCCGGACGCGAAGCTGGGCGTCCTGGTGGACCACCTCGTCCCCGGCACGAAGGAGTGGCGCATCGCGCGGGCGGTCACGAGCGAGCACGCCCTGGTCGTCGGCCACCCGTACATCGACATCTGGGAGGCGGTGAAGCCGTCGTCCGTCGGGATCGCGGCCTGGCCGCGGGTGCCGCACGGCCAGGACTGGAAGACGGGCGTGTGCCGGGCGCTGGGCTGGCCGGAGAACACCGGGGCGGTCTGGCAGGCGATCCTGAAGCGGGTGGGTTCCTACCGGGACCTCGAGCCGGAGCTGCTGGGGCGGGTCGAGGAACTGATCGACTTCGTGACCGTGTCCTGAGGCCCCTGGCCCTGGAGCCCCCGTCCCTGAAGCCTCTGCCCTGAAGCCCGCGTTCCTGCGGTCGAGGGCCCCGCGGTTCAGTCGACCAGGTCCCGTACCACCGCGTCCGCCAGCAGCCGCCCCCGCAGGGTGAGCACCGCGCGCCCCTCGTCGTAGGGGCCGCTGTCGAGCAGTCCGTCCGCCAGGGCCCGCCGCGACGACGCGAGCCCCTCCGGCCGCAGCAGGGCGAGCGGTACGCCCTCCCGCAGCCGCAGCTCCAGCAGGATCCGCTCCACGCGCCGGTCCTCGTCCGTCAGCAGCTCGCGTCCGGCGCCCGGGGAGCGGCCGTCGGCGAGCGCCGCCGCGTACGCCCCGGGGTGCTTGGCGTTCCACCAGCGCACCCCGCCCACGTGCGAATGCGCGCCCGGGCCCGCGCCCCACCAGTCGGCGCCGCGCCAGTAGAGCTCGTTGTGCAGACAGCGGCCGGCCTCGGAGGTGGCCCAGTTGGACACCTCGTACCACGCGTAACCCGCCGCGGAGAGGGTCTCCTCCGCGATCAGGTAGCGGTCGGCGTGGACGTCGTCGTCGGTCATCGGCACCTCGCCACGGCGGATCCGGCGGGCGAGCTGCGTGCCCTCCTCGACGATCAGCGCGTACGCCGAGACATGGTCGGGGCGGGCGCCCAGGGCGGCGTCCAGCGAGGCCCGCCAGTCGTCGTCCGACTCGCCAGGGGTGCCGTAGATCAGGTCCAGGTTGACGTGGTCGAAGCCCGCGGCCCGGGCCTCCGCCACACACCGCTCGGGCCGGCCGGGGGTGTGCGTGCGGTCGAGGACCTTCAGCACGTGCTGCCTGGCGCTCTGCATGCCGAAGGAGACCCGGTTGAAGCCGCCTTGGCGCAGGGTGGCCAGATAGGCGGGGTCGACGGACTCCGGGTTCGCCTCCGTCGTGACCTCCGCGTCCGCCGCGAGACCGAACTCGTCGCGGATCGCGCCCAGCATCCGTACGAGGTCGGCGGCGGGCAGCAGGGTCGGCGTGCCGCCGCCGACGAAGACCGTGCGGACCTCGCGCGGATCGTCGCCTAGGACCTTGCGGGCCAGGCGGACCTCGTCGATCAGGGTGTCGGCGTAGTTCTCGCGGGAGGCGAGGACACCGCCGGTGCCGCGCAGCTCGGTCGCCGTGTAGGTGTTGAAGTCGCAGTACCCGCAGCGGGTCGCGCAGTACGGGACGTGCAGATAGAACCCGAGGGGGCGGTCGGCGGCGCCGGTGAGCGCGTGCGCGGGGAGCGCGCCGTCGTCGGGGACCGGCTCGCCGTCGGGAAGTGCGGAAGGCATACCGCCCATTGTCCCGCACCCCCGCACCTTCCCCTGCCGACCGGCGTCCCGCCGGCCACCCCACCCGCTTCCGGCGGCATCCGTACACGCTCGGGGCGCCGTACACCCTCAGCCCAGCAGCTCCGCGCCCAGCGGCCGGCCGGCGCGGGCTCCCGGCAGGATGTACGCCACCGCCGAGCCCCGGGTCTCGGTGAAACCGCTCAGGTCGTCCTGGGCCGCCATCCGGCGCTGGACGCGGGCGAACAGCGCCGGGTCCCGCATGAACGCGAGGAACAGCAGACCCTGGTCGGCGGGGCCGTCGGCGTAGGAGTAGTTGCGGCGCAGCATCCGGGCTCCCGCGTCGAGGCGGGGGCTGACAGCCCGGACGTGGGAGCGCTCCGGGGTGACGTGAGCGCCCTGCGGTGTTCTGGCGGAGAGGTCGGCGTCGGCGTCCTCGGGGCCGTCGTCCAGCGGGCCGCCGGTCGACCGGCGGCGGCCGACGATCTCCTCCTGGCGGTGCACGGGGAGCCGCGCGAAGTCCTCGATGCGCAGATGCACCCGGCGTACGACGAGACAGGTGGCATGGCCCGACCACACCCAGCGTTCGCACTCCTCGGGGGTCGGGCCGGCTGACCCGTCCTTGAAGCCGATCAGGTTGCGCGGGGTGCCGCCGCCGTCGGGGGACGGGGGCAGGAAGCCGGCCTGCCGCCAGCGCGGCCACAGGGTCTCCCCGGCCAGCCGGGTCAGGCTCTCCGCGGTCGCCTCGGTGGCGTCCGCCGTGTCCGCGCAGAGCTGCACGAGCAGGTCACCGCCGCAGCGGGCGGGATCGAGGCGGTCGCCGGTGAAGGACGGCAGCTCGCGCAGCGCGGCCGGGGCGCGGAGCCCGAGGCGCGCGGGGAGGGCGGGGCCGACGCCGACCGTGGCGGTGAGCCGGACGGCGCGCGAGCCGGCCGACCCGAGCGTCTGGCCGAGGGCGTCCGTCCAGGTTCCCAGCACCAACTTCAGCGCACGCGCGCCCGCCGCGTCACGCAGGGCGGGATCGAGGTCGTAGGCCAGGAGCAGCACGGTGGCCTGGCGCGGAGTCGCCACTCCGGACTGACGCAGACCGTGGAATCCGGGGCCGCGGGCGTCCTCGGGCGGCCCGGCGTCGCGGGAACAGGCGGTCGCGGTCAGCCCGAGCCCCGCGCCGGCGAGCAGAACGCGTCGGCGGGTGGGCGCAGCGGATACGGCATTCGTCGCCTTCAGCACAAACCGGACGATACATCCGTGACTCCGGCCGCCCGGTCTCCCCCGCCCGTCCACCGGTCACGGCCCTCCTGCGGCCGCCCTCACGCAGGCGGACGCCATGTCCACCGGGTGCGGGGCGTGGACGGAGCGGGTGCGGGGCGTGGACGGACCGGGTGCGCGCCGTGTCTACTCCGCCTGGAGCACCAGCAGCGCCAGGTCGTCCTCCGGCGGCTGTTCACCGAAGTCGTGCACCAGCCCCCGGATCCGCTCCGCGATCAGCTCGGCGTCGAGTCCGGCGCACCCCGCCAGCGCGGTGGCGAGACCGTCCTCGTCGTCGAACTGCCGGGAGCCCGAACGTCGTTCCGTGACGCCGTCGGTGACGCACAGCAGGCTGTCGCCCGGCCGCAGCTCCAGGCTGTCGCTGGTGTACGTGGCCTCCTCGATGACCCCGAGGAGGGTCTGCGGACGCCCTGCCGTGGCGACCGAGCCGTCCGGCCCGAGCAGCAGCGGCAGCGGATGCCCGGCGGAGGCGAGCGTGCAGCGGACGCCTCCCTCGAAGGGGGCCAGTTCGCCGTAGAGCAGGGACAGGAAGCGGGTCTGCGGGCCGTCGCCCGGTCCCGCGGGGCCGACGAAGGCGCGGGCGGCGGCGTCGGCGGCCTCGGTCGCGTCGTCGAGGAGCAGTTGGTTGAGCCGGTCCAGGACGTCGGCGACGCCGTACCCCTCGCGGGCCAGCAGCCGCAGCCAGGGCCGGGCGAGACCGATGACGACGGCCGCCTCCGGGCCCTTGCCCTGGACGTCGCCCACCGCGAAGCACCAGCGGCCGTCACCCGCGGGGAAGAGGTCGTAGAAGTCGCCGCTCGGGCCGCCCTGTTCGCGCGGCTCGTAGACGAGGGCGCTGCACACCCCGGGGATCTCGGCGACCGCGCCGGGCAGGAGCCCCCGTTGCAGAACGGCGCTGATGGTGGCCTGGCGGGCGTACTGACGGGCCGCGCCGATCGCGAGCGCCACGCGGCGGCCGAGATCCTCGACGAGCCCGGTGACCTCGTCGGGGAAGGGCAGCGGGCCGGTCTGCCCGATGACCAGGGTGCCCAGCGGGCGGCCGCCGGCGATCAGCCGGTAGGCGAGAGCGGCACCGTGCGGGCCGAGCGCCGCGCCGGGCCAGGGAAAGGGCTCGGGTCCGGAGCGCGGACCGCCGTCGGGCGGACACGGCGGATCCTTGTCCAGGGCCCGGCGCAGTTCCTCGACGCGGTTCTCGCAGCCGTGCCAGACCCGGGCCAGCCGGGGCCCGGGTCCGCCGGCCCATTCACCGCGCCCGCTCACCTCGTCCTCCAGCCAGACCGCGCACCAGTCGGCGAGCCGCGGCACGAGCAGCTGGCCGGTCAGTGCGGCCACCAGATCCTCGTCGAGCTGCCCGGCGAGCAGATCGGACGCCTCGGCGAGGAAGGAGAGGGCGCCGCGGTTGAGCCAGTCCCGGTCCCGTCCGCCGAGAGGCCGCGGCTCGGGGCCCGGCGCGTCGAGGGGACCCGGGGCGGCCCCGGGAGCACGGCCGGACATGCGATCACCGGGCACGTCATCGGATACCCGGCCGAGGGCATGGCCGGGCTCGGCGGCGGACGGACGGTCGTGGTGGGCGGGAGCGTGGCGGGTGGAGTGGGCGGAATCGTCGGGGGCGGGGTGCGCAGGGTGGTGCGCGGTGTCGCCGGCGCGGCCCGGGCGACCCACGTGCCCCGCCTGACCGGGGACGGCGCGCCCGGCACCGAGGGCTTCCTGCGCGCCACCGGTGACGTCGTGCTCGCGGCCGGGGGCTCCGGGCTCCTGGCAGGGGGCGCCGCGCTCCTGACAGGCGTCGGGGGCGCCGAGGTGCTGGTGGTCGGGGTTGGCGAGGAGGCCGGCGTCGTCCGGCTCGGCGGCCGTCGGCAGCAGCCGGGCCCAGACCGTCTTCGTTCCCCTGCGGTACGTCACTCCCCAGGCGTCGGCGAGCGCGGCGACCAGGCGCAGACCGCGGCCGTATTCCGGTGTCCCGTACGACGCCTCGCGGGTGCCGTCCCGCGGCGCGCGGGACGGGTGGTGGTCACAGACCTCGACGACGACCGCCCGACAGCCGTCGCCGGAGCCGCCGGGGTCGTCCTCGAGCCGGCAGGCCAGCTCGACGTCGGTGCCGGCGTGCACGACGGCGTTGGTGACGAGCTCGCTGACGACGAGCGTCGTGTCCTGCGTGAGGCGCTCGCCCAGTTCCTCGGTGCCCAGCAGGCCGAGGCCGGCCCACTCCCGCAACGCGGCGCGCACCAGCCCGCGGGCGGCGCCCGGCGCCAGGGGACTGCCGGTCAGGGTCGCGCGCGTGTGCGGGAGCGCACCCGAGTGCGCGGGCGCGCCGTGGGCACGGGAGGCGGTCTCCCGTTGCGTCGGAATGGCCCCCATGCGCAACTCCCCGGACGGTTCGGATGCCCACAGGGTGACAGAACGGTCCCGGCCATGAGCGCTGGGTTACCGAAGTGGGCCGTCCTGGGCAAGAACCGTGCTACGCATGTGCACGCGCGTGTTCGATGACGGGCGGTTGAGGGGCGCAATCCGAGCATCCGGACTCCGCCCCCGCCGCGCGCCACCGCGCTGCCTCTCGCGCCGTCGCGCGCCCGCGCCACTCCGCGCGCCGGGCGCCCTGCGCGCTACGCCTCCCGCGATCCGGCGTACATCTCGTCGATGAGGTGCTTGTACTCCCGCTCCACGACCGGCCGCTTCAGCTTCAGGCTTGGCGTGATCTCGCCGTGCTCGACGTCCAGGTCCCGGGGCAGCAGCCGGAACTTCTTGATGGTCTGCCAGCGCTGGAGACCCTCGTTGAGCTGCTTGACGTAGCCGTCGACGAGTTCGACGGTGACCGGCGCGGCGACGACCTCCGCGTACGACTTTCCGGCCAGCCCGTTGTCCTTCGCCCAGTCGAGGAGCGAGACCTCGTCGAGGGCGATGAGCGCCGTGCAGAAGTTCCGGTCGGCGCCGTGCACGAGGATGTTGGAGACGTACGGGCACACCGCCTTGAACTGTCCCTCGACCTCGGCGGGCGCGATGTACTTGCCGCCGGACGTCTTGATGAGGTCCTTCTTGCGGTCGGTGATGCGCAGGTACCCGTCGGGCGACAGTTCGCCGATGTCACCGGTGTGGAACCAGCCGTCGGCCTCCAGGACCTCGGCCGTCTTCTCGGGCAGCCCGTGGTAGCCCTCCATGATGCCGGGGCCGCGCAGCAGGATCTCGCCGTCGTCGGCGATGCGGACCTCCGTGCCGGGCAGCGGCTTGCCTACCGTGCCGGTGCGGTAGGCCTCGCCGGGGTTGACGAAGGAGGCCGCGGAGGACTCCGTCAGACCGTAGCCCTCGAGGATGTGGATGCCGGCGCCGGCGAAGAAGTAGCCGATCTCCGGCGCGAGCGCCGCCGACCCGGAGACGCAGGCGCGCAGGTTGCCCCCGAAGGCCTCGCGGATCTTGGCGAAGACGAGCGCGTCGGCGACCTTGTGCCTGGCTCCCAGCCCGAAGGGGACCGACGCCGTGCCGGTGCGCCGGAAGTTGTCCTGCGCGGCCTTGGCGTACTCGCGGGAGACCCCGGAGGCCCACTGGAAGATCTTGTACTTGGCCCCGCCGCCCGCGCGGGCCTTGGCGGCGACCCCGTTGTAGACCTTCTCGAAGATGCGCGGCACGGCGGCCATGTAGGTCGGCTGGACGACCGGCAGATTCTCGATGATCTTGTCGACCCGGCCGTCGACGGCGGTGACGTGCCCGACCTCGATCTGGCCGGAGGTGAGCACCTTGCCGAAGACGTGCGCGAGCGGCAGCCACAGGTACTGCACGTCGTCCGGGCCGACCAGGCCGGTCGCGGCGATCGCCTTGGCCATGTACGACCAGTTGTCGTGCGGAAGGCGGACGCCCTTGGGCCGGCCGGTGGTGCCGGAGGTGTAGATGAGGGTGGCGAGCTGGTCCTTCGTGATGGCGCCGACCCGCTCCTTGATCAGCGCGGCTTCCTTCTCCAGCCGGGCTGCCCCCCGCTTCTCCAGCTCGTCGAGGGTGAGGATCCAGTCGGCGGTCTCGACACCGGCCGGGTCGATCACGACCACATGGGTGAGGGCGGGAAGCTCCGCGCGCTTCTCGACCGCCTTCGCGAGCTGGGCCGCGTCCTCGGCGATCAGCACCTTGCTGTCGGAGTCCGAGAGGATGAACGCCGACTCGTCGGCGTTGGTCTGCGGGTAGACCGTGGTCGTGGCGGCCCCGGCGCACATGATGCCGAGGTCGGCGAGGATCCACTCGATGCGGGTCGAGGAGGCGAGCGCCACACGCTGCTCGGCCCGTACGCCCAGCTCGATGAGGCCGGCCGCGATGGCGTAGACCCGCTCGGCGGCCTGCGCCCAGCTCAGCGACTTCCAGGCGTCGGGGCCCCCGCCGGAGGCGGCGGGCACCGGATACCGGTACGCCTCCGCGTCTGGCGTGGCCGTCACGCGCTCCAGAAAGAGGCCCGCGACGGACGGCGGACGGTTCTCGATCAGTGTCTGTGTGTCGCTCACGACATCCTCCAGGGCCCGCGACGGTGCGGCTGGCTCGTTGCGGCGTCGTACGACGCACGGCTGTGGTTGACGGCGGCTGTTGTTTAACTCACGAGTAACTACCGAGCAGGCATCAGAGTAAAGGGCGACTGGCCAGCGCGTAAGGGGCTCCGGGCGGTCACTTTCTCCTGAGTACAGCCAAAGGGCCCGCCGCGCGACAGCGCGACGGGCCCCGGGCACGCCCTGAACACCGGCCTCCGGCGCGGCTACTTCTTGCCCTTGCCGGATCCCGCGTTGTCGTCGCTGCTCAGAACGGCGATGAAGGCTTCCTGCGGAACCTCCACGGAACCCACCATCTTCATCCGCTTCTTGCCTTCCTTCTGCTTCTCCAGCAGCTTGCGCTTCCGGGAGATGTCACCGCCGTAGCACTTGGCGAGGACGTCCTTGCGGATGGCGCGGATCGTCTCGCGGGCGATCACCCGGGAGCCGACGGCGGCCTGGATCGGCACCTCGAAGGCCTGCCTCGGGATGAGCTCGCGCAGCTTGGCGACGAGCCGGACACCGTACGCGTACGCCGCATCCTTGTGGGTGACCGCCGAGAAGGCGTCCACCTTGTCGCCGTGCAGCAGGATGTCGACCTTGACCAGGCTGGAGGCCTGCTCGCCGGTGGGCTCGTAGTCCAGGGAGGCGTAGCCGCGGGTCTTGGACTTCAGCTGGTCGAAGAAGTCGAAGACGATCTCCGCGAGCGGGAGCGTGTAGCGGATCTCGACCCGGTCCTCGGACAGGTAGTCCATGCCGAGCAGCGTGCCGCGCCTGGTCTGGCACAGCTCCATGATCGACCCGATGAACTCGGAGGGCGCGAGGATCGTGGCGCGTACGACGGGCTCGTACACGTCGTTGATCTTGCCCTCGGGGAACTCGCTCGGGTTGGTGACCGTGTGCTCGCTGCCGTCCTCCATGACCACGCGGTAGACCACGTTGGGGGCGGTGGCGATGAGGTCGAGCCCGAACTCGCGCTCCAGCCGCTCACGGATCACGTCGAGGTGCAGCAGTCCGAGGAAGCCGACGCGGAAACCGAAGCCCAGGGCGGCGGAGGTCTCCGGCTCGTAGACCAGCGCGGCGTCGTTGAGCTGGAGTTTGTCGAGCGCGTCGCGCAGCTCCGGGTAGTCCGAGCCGTCGAGCGGGTACAGGCCCGAGAACACCATCGGCTTGGGGTCCTTGTACCCGCCGAGGGCCTCGGTCGCGCCCTTGTGCAGGGTGGTGATCGTGTCACCGACCTTGGACTGGCGGACGTCCTTCACACCGGTGATCAGATAGCCGACCTCACCGACACCGAGGCCGTCGGCCGACTTCATCTCGGGGGCCGAGACACCGATCTCCAGCAGCTCGTGGGTCGCGCCGGTGGACATCATCCGGATGCGCTCGCGCTTGTTGAGCTGACCGTCGATGACACGCACGTACGTCACGACACCGCGGTACGAGTCGTACACCGAGTCGAAGATCATGGCCCGGGCGGGGGCGTCCTGGACGCCGACCGGGGCGGGGACGTCGGCGACGACCCGGTCCAGCAGCGCCTCGACGCCCAGACCGGTCTTGGCCGAGACCTTGAGCACGTCCTCGGGGTCGCAGCCGATGAGGTTGGCGAGCTCCTCGGAGAACTTCTCCGGCTGGGCGGCCGGGAGGTCGATCTTGTTCAGCACGGGGATGATCTTGAGGTCGTTCTCCATCGCCAGGTAGAGGTTGGCGAGAGTCTGGGCCTCGATGCCCTGGGCGGCGTCGACGAGGAGGACGGTGCCCTCACAGGCGGCCAGCGACCGGGACACCTCGTACGTGAAGTCCACGTGCCCGGGGGTGTCGATCATGTTCAGGATGTGGGTGTTGCCCGGATCCTGTGTCGGGGCCCAGGGCAGGCGCACGGCCTGGGACTTGATCGTGATGCCACGCTCGCGCTCGATGTCCATCCGGTCGAGGTACTGAGCACGCATCTGCCGCTGATCGACCACTCCGGTCAGCTGGAGCATGCGGTCGGCGAGCGTGGACTTGCCGTGGTCGATGTGCGCGATGATGCAGAAATTGCGGATCAGAGCCGGGGCGGTACGGCTCGGCTCGGGCACATTGTTAGGGGTCGCGGGCACGCAGGGTCCTGTCTCTTGAGGCGCCTTGTGCCTCGGGTCGGATCGATACGTAGGCTCCATGGTCCCACGGGCGGCGACCGGGGACCGGTTTGGGCCACTCGGGGGGCCACTGGTAGCCTGGGCAGCTGTGTCTCATGCCCTCTCAGCACGAGACGCATCGCCTCGAGGAACCAGTCGGAGAACCTCCCGGAGAACCTTTCGGAGAACACTTCACCGGGACCTTCGGGGCATCTCGGAAAATCATCGGCACGAGACCCGTACGGGCCCGTGCCTGAACCTGAAAAGGCTCATTCGTGGCGAACATCAAGTCCCAGATCAAGCGGATCAAGACCAACGAGAAGGCCCGGCTGCGCAACAAGGCCGTCAAGTCCTCCCTGAAGACCGCGATCCGCAAGGCCCGCGAGGCCGCTGCCGCGGGTGACGTCGAGAAGGCCACCGAGTACCAGCGCGCTGCCGCGCGTCAGCTCGACAAGGCCGTCTCGAAGGGCGTCATCCACAAGAACCAGGCCGCCAACAAGAAGTCGGCGCTTGCTTCCAAGGTCGAGACCCTCAAGGGCTGAACCCCTTATCTGATCTGACCGCCGGAGGGGTCCAGAGCGGGCCCTCTCATCCGCTCCCGTCCGGCACCCCGAGCCTGTACGCGGCCTGCGTTCGCCACGCGGGTACGGGCTCACCATTTTGATCTTTGAATCGGAGGCCCCGGCTTCCGCCCTTCCCCAGGGCGGAAGCCGGGGCCTTCCGACTGCCCGCGCTTCCCCGGCCTACGCCCAGGAGCCGCACGCAGGTGCAGGTGCAGGTGCAGGTGCAGGTGCAGGTGCAGCCGCCGGTCACGACCAGAAGTCGTTGTTCGTGTCGATGTCCTCGACGCACTCGTCGAGGTCGCTGATCTTGTCACCGACGATACGGAAGACGATGCCCCCGTTTTCGTCCATGTGCTTGCCGTTGCGGTCGGCGGTGGTGCGGTGCAGGGAGACGGCGTGCCCCCGGCCGTCGACGAGCACGGTGCGCAGGTCGACGCGCAGCGACCCGCCCGTCTCCGAGAACAGCCTGCCGTACATGTCGATGACCGCGTCGAGGCCCTTGAAGTCCCCGGAAAGCATGTGGGAACCGGGCACGTGGTGCGTACAGTCGCCCGTCATCATCCCTCGCAAGGCATCCATGTCCCCACGGGTGAAGGCCTCGTATCCCTTGCGAACGAGTGCCGCGTGCTGGTGCTCAGCCATGCCGATCGCCACCTTTCCCATGCTTCCGGCGCTGTGTGGCCACCACACCCGATTCTCCTCCCCACCGGAGGAACGGCGACTGGATCACTTGGGGTGCGGACGATCATCCCGGGAAGGATGGCGGGCGCGCGTCGGGTGGAGAAGACCTGGGGTGGGGAGTTCGGGACGGGGAGGCCCGGCGCGGGGCCACGGGCACAGAGGCCCGGCGTGGGGAGGCCCGGCGTGGGGAGGCCCGGGGTGGGGCCACTGGCGCAGAGGCCCGGGGGAACGCGTGGGGCAGGGGCAACCCGAGGCGGCGACGACTGAGACGGAGAGGCCCGGGAAGGCCTCAAGCGCTGAGCCCTGAGCCCTGAGCCCTGAGCCCTGAGCCCTGAGCCCTGAGCCCTGAGCCCTGAGCCGCAACGCCTGGTTGTCGACGCCGGAGACGGGTGCCGTTACCAGTGACTACCCGCGTCCCCCGGACCGGGCCGCCCGCGCGATGGCCACGACGGCCTTCTCGAGGGCGTACTCGGGATCGTCACCGCCGCCCTTCACCCCCGCGTCCGCCTCTGCCACCGCCCGCAGCGCGACCGCCACCCCGTCCGGCGTCCAGCCCCGCATCTGCTGGCGCACCCGGTCGATCTTCCAGGGCGGCATACCCAGCTCCCGAGCGAGATCGGCGGGCCGGCCACCGCGCGCCGAGGACAGCTTGCCGATGGCCCGCACTCCCTGGGCGAGCGCACTGGTGATCAGCACGGGCGCGACTCCGGTCGCCAGCGACCAGCGCAGCGCCTCCAGCGCCTCGGCCGCACGCCCCTCCACCGCCCGGTCGGCGACGGTGAAGCTCGACGCCTCCGCCCGCCCGGTGTAGTACCGCCCGACGACGGCCTCGTCGATGGTCCCCTCGACATCGGCGACCAGCTGGGACACGGCCGACGCCAGCTCCCGCAGGTCGCTGCCGATGGCGTCGACGAGCGACTGGCAGGCCTCGGGCGTGGCCGACCGTCCGGTCGCCCGGAACTCCTGTCTGACGAAGGCCAGCCGATCCGCCGGCTTGGTCATCTTCGGACAGGCCACCTCCCGCGCCCCCGCCTTGCGCGCCGCGTCCAGCAGCCCCTTGCCCTTGACCCCGCCGGCGTGCAGCAGCACGAGCGTGATCTCCTCGGCGGGCGACCCCAGGTAAGCCTTGACGTCCTTGACCGTGTCGGCGGACAGGTCGTGCGCGTTGCGTACGACCACGACCTTGCGCTCGGCGAAGAGCGAGGGGCTGGTCAGCTCGGCGAGCGTGCCGGGCTGCACCTGGTCCGGAGTCAGGTCGCGTACGTCGGTGTCGGCGTCGGCGGCCCTGGCGGCGGCCACCACCTCCTGCACGGCGCGGTCGAGCAGAAGGTCCTCCTGGCCCACGGCGAGCGTCACGGGGGCGAGAAGGTCGTCATTCGCAGTCTTCCTGGCCATCACCGAAAGCATCCCACGAGCCACTGACAATCCGGCGCCCCCCGGAGAGCCGGGGCGACGGAGTATCAGGGCTCCTCGCGCCAGCCCTCCCACTCCCCCGCGAACTCGTCCAGCGCAACCGCATCGAGCAGTTCCTCCTCGTCGCCGAGCAGGACGAGCCACTGCGCGTCCTCCGCGTCGTCCTCCCCCGCCAGCGCGTCCCGGACGACCCTCGGCTCCTCACGCACCCCGAACCGCTCACCGAGCGCCTGGGCCACCTCCTCCGCGGCTTCCCGATCGGGCAGCACCAGCACATGTCTCACGTCACTCACGGAACCATTTTCCGACACGTGATCAGCGGCCGTACCCCGGCACCGACCCGGCAGCGACGCATCAGCAGCCCGCCAGCCCGCGCCGCCGTATCGTCACCGACGCCTCGCACCGCTCAGACAGGGACCAGGCGGACGGCCCGGCAGGTCACCCGGCTGATCACCTGACAGGTCATCGGGCAGACGGCCCGGCGGGTGAGCCGCCCGATCATCCGAGAGACCCCCCACCGGACGGCCCGGCCGGTCACGGGCCAGACACCCGGCAGGCCGTGCCACCGACGGCGGCTGGTCGTGCCACGGACGGCGGCTGGTCGTACAGGATCGGGGTCGATCGCGGACCCCTCCGACCTCACCCCCGGGTGACCCGCAGCTCTCCACCGGTGCCGGCGGTGACCGCCAGTGCCCCGTCCCGGTCCGTCCGCAGCACCACCGCCCCGCCCGCGCGCAGCGCCGCGACCGTGCTGGGCGCGGGGTGCCCGTAGGTGTTGTCCGCGCCGCAGGAGATCAGCGCCAGCCGTGGCGCGACCGCATGTATGAGTTCCGGGTCCTGATAGGCCGAGCCGTGATGAGCCACCTTGAGCACATCCACCCCACGCACCAGCGGTGCCGCGGGCGACCGCAACAGCGCCTGTTGCGCCGTGGGTTCGAGGTCTCCGAGCAGCAGCATCCGCAGTCCGGCCACCCGCACCAGCAGCGTCACACTCGCGTCGTTCGGCCCGTCCGGACGTGGTGCGGGGCTCGGGGGAGGCCACAGCACCTCCCAGTCGAGAGCGCCGACCCGCCGCCGCTCCCCTGCCGCGGCACGCACCACGGGCACCTCCCGTGCCTGCGCCTCCTTCCGCACGAACGCCACCTGCTCCACCGGTTCCTCGAACCCGGTCGTCTGAATCGCCCCGACCTCCCGGCCGCGCAGCACGCCAGGCAACCCGGCCACGTGATCGGCGTGAAAGTGGGTGAGCACCACGAGCGGCACCCGGGTGATGCCGAGCGCGGTGAGACACCGGTCGACCAGTACCGGATCGGGCCCCGCGTCCACCACCACGCCGGCGCCCCCGCCGGCCGCGAGAACCGTCGCGTCTCCCTGCCCCACGTCGCACATCGCCAGTCGCCAGCCCGGTGGCGGCCAGCCGGTGAGCACCCGGGTCAACGGTGGCGGCTGCACCACCACGAGCAGCAGCGACACCGCGCAGACCGCGCACAGCCACGGGTACCGCAGCAGCCATCGCCCGAGCAGCACCACCCCGGCCGTGGCCAGGGCGAGCAGGAACGCCCCGCCCCAGCTCCCCGGCCAGTCCACTCCCCCACCGGGCAGCGCCGCCCCGGTCCGTGCCACGCCCGCGATCCACCCGGCCGGCCAACTCGCGCACCACGCCAGCGCCTCGGCCACAGGCATCGCCACGGGCGCCGTCGCCAGCGCCGCGAAGCCCAGGACCGTCGCCGGCGCGACGGCGAACTCCACCAGGAGGTTGCAGGGCACCGCCACCAGACTGACCCGCGCCGACAGCACGGCCACGACCGGCGCGCACAGGGCCTGCGCGGCTCCCGCGGCCGCCAGGGCCTCCGCGAGCCGCGGGGGCACCCGACGCCGTTGCAGCGCGGCACTCCATCGGGGGGCCAGCGTCAGCAGGGCCCCAGTGGCCAGGACGGACAGCAGGAACCCGTAACTCGTGGCCAGCCACGGGTCGTACAGCACCAACAGCAGCACCGCAGTGGCGAGCGCCGGGATCAGGGATCTACGACGGCCGGTCGCCAGGGCCAGGAGCACGATCGCTCCGCAGGCCGCCGCGCGCAGCACACTCGGGTCGGGTCGGCACACCACCACGAAGCCGAGCGTGAGCGCCCCGCCGAGCAGCGCGGTCGTCCGCAGCGGAACGCCCAGGCGAGGCGCCAGACCGCGGCGCTCGACGTGCTGGGCCAGTCCGGGCGGGCCGAGGAGCAGGGCGAGGATGATCGTGAGGTTGCTGCCGGACACGGCGAGGGTGTGCGCGAGATCGGTCTCCTTGAACGCCTCGTCCAGTTCGGGTGTGATCCGTGAGGTGTCCCCGACCACCAGCCCCGGCAGCAGCGCCCTCGCGTCCGCCGGCAGTCCGTCCGTGGCCGCCCGCAGCCCCGCCCGCAACCGCCCCGCCGACCGCTGCACATCCGACGGTTCCCGCACGACCGACGGCGCCGCACGATCCCGTACCCGCAGCACGGCCGCGATCCGGTCACCGCCGGCCAGCGCGGGCACCAGCCGCCCGGTGACCCGCACCCGGGTGGACGGCAGCAGTCCGAGCCACGAGGCCCCGGACCGCGCGCCGGCACCCCGCGCACCGCCGGTCATCCGCAGACCGGACTCCTGTCGGCCTTCGAATCCCGCACGTGCCCCACCCGGGCCCCGGCGCGAACCGATGTCCACCATCACCAGCACCGGGGCCCGCGTCGCCACGGCCGTCCCGGCCGCCCTCTCGACGGTGCGCACCTCGGCGTCGATGAGTACGGAGTCCGGGGTCGCACGGTCCCCGGCGACTCGGGGCCGGGTGAGTCGCGGGTCGGAGGTGATCTCGACCTCGGCGGTGACGGTCGTGTACTCCCGCGCCAGCTCCGGCACCGGCCCCCTGCGCAGATCGGCTCCGTGCAGCCCTGCCGACACGGCGGCTGCGGCGACGCAGAGCAAGGAGGCGCCGAGGGTGACCCGGGGCCAGACGGGCCGACCGTCCCCTGGCCGGCCACTCCACCCGCCGCCGCGGCCCCGGTCGGTCCCCGCACCTCCCCGCGGTCCCTGCCGTCCCGCGATCAGGAGGGCGCCGCCGACCAGCAGACAGACGGAGACGATGCCGCCCACCCGGCTCGGCGACGCGTGCAGCGTCAGCGCCGCCGTCGCCCAGGCCGCGAGGGCGGGCGGAACGAGCCTCAGGTCCACCGGTCCTTCCTGGCGCGGATTGGCGTCACCCAGCCGCTTCCCGGAAGCGGCGTGCACGGCTCGGCGGGCGGACGAGGCGGGTTCCGCCCGAGCATCGATGACCTGGGCGTCCTCGCGCTTCATGGCCGCACGAGATTCCGGAGGTCGGCGAAGCGCCGTTCACCGATGCCGTCGACCTCGCGCAGTTCGTCCACCGATCGGAAACCGCCGTGCTGTGCGCGGTGGTCGACGATGTGCTGCGCCAACACCGGTCCCACGCCGGGCAGTGTGTCGAGCTGGTCGACGGTGGCCGTGTTGAGGGAGACCGGGACCGGGGGCCCGCCTCCCGCGCCGGGACCGTGAGGGCCCGCGGCTTGCGATCCCGTGCTCGTCCCGGTGGCCCCGGCCTGCGGGGCGGGGCCACCGACGACGACCTGCTCCCCGTCCACCAGGAATCGCGCGCGGTTGAGACCGTCGGTGTCGGTGCCGGGTCGCACACCGCCGGCCGCGCCCAGTGCGTCGATCACCCGGGAACCGGCCGGCAGGCGGTGGATCCCGGGCTTCCTCACCTTGCCGCTGACGTCCACCACGATCTCGGCCCCGGCCGTGCCTCCGGTGCGCTGCTGTCCGGCGGAAGTACCGGACCCGACAGCCGGGTTCATCGCGCCCGCGTCGTAGGGTGCGGCGGCCCGTACCACCTGTGGTGCCCGCACCGGTTGGACGCGGCCCACCCAGAAGTGCTGCACGGCGAAGCCGGCGGCGACAACGAGAAGCACCGTGAGTGCGAGCACATTCCTGCGTTCCAGTCCGCAGCGTGCCTGCATCCACACAGGCATCCGCTCCCGCAGGGCGAAACCCACCCGCTCCCGCCAAGCCTCACGGCCGGAAGGGACGCTCCTACGAGCCTTGTCACCCTTACCGCCGCCGTCGATGCCGTGGCCGCCATGGCTGTCGGCCACGGCCTCTGCGTCGACGTAGGCATCTGCATCGGGTTTCGCATCTGCATCCGTGTGCCCGGCCGCCCGGAGGTGCCGCTCGCTCTCCTCGCCGGCAACACCGGCATGCGGCGCATCCGGCGTCGTCGGGGCTCCCGGCGGTCCCATCCCCATCTCCGCCGCGTCCTGGGGCCGTTCGGCGAACAGCATCTTCGCCCGGCGTCGGATCTCCTCCGCCGAGGCATGTCGGTGTCCGGGGCGGCCGCCGCCAGGACGACGGAGACGAGGGGACGAGCGGCCGTCGGAGCCCGGGGCCCGGCCCGGGCCACTGGTCGCGTTCCTGCTGCGTGAGCGTGATCGAAGTGCCATGCGACGAGGATCGGACACTTCACCGGATCGCGATGATCTTGCTCAATTTCCGTGGATGCGCACCCGGTTGTGGATAACTTCGTCACCCGCACGAATGAGCCGAGTCTCAACGCGGCGAGACCACGACCCCCAACAGACCCGGTCCGGTGTGCGCCCCGATCACCGCGCCGACCTCGCTCACATACAGGTCGGCGAGGCCGGGCACCCGTGATCGCAGCCGGTCGGCGAGAGCGGACGCCCGGTCCGGGGCGGCGAGATGGTGCACGGCGATGTCGACCGGCCCGCTGCCCGCCCGGTCGGCCCCCAGCTCCTCCAGGCGGGCGATCGCCTTCGACGCGGTCCGCACCTTCTCCAGAAGGTCGATGCGCCCCCCGTTCAGCTGGAGGAGCGGTTTCACCGCGAGGGCGGAGCCCAACAGGGCCTGGGCGGCGCCGATCCGGCCGCCTCGGCGCAGGTACTCCAGGGTGTCGACATAGAAGTAGGCGGAGGTGCCGGCGGCCCGCTTCTCCGCCGCGGTGACCGCCTCGTCGACCGTGCCGCCGGTCTCGGCCACCTCGGCCGCGGCGAGCGCGCAGAAGCCGAGCGCCATCGCGACCATGCCGGTGTCCACGACCCGCACCGGCACCTGGGTCTCCCGCGCCGCGACGACCGCCGCGTCGTAGGTGCCGGACAGTTCGGCGGAGAGGTGGAGGGAGACGATGCCGGTGGCGCCGGACTCGGCGATCCTGCGGTACGTCTCGGCGAAGAGTTGGGGGCTGGGGCGCGAGGTCGTGACGGAACGTCGCTTCTGCAGCGCCTGGGCGAGAGAACGGGTCGAGATCTCGTTGCCCTCTTCGAGAGCCTGGTCGCCGAGGACGACGGTCAGGGGCACCGTGGTGATGCCATGGCGCTCCATCGTCAGCTGCGGCAGGTAGGCCGTGGAATCCGTGACGATCGCGACATGGCGGGACATGACCTGGAGGTTACCTGGCGTAGCCCCTGTGCGGCAGTCCGGGCCCTCGCTGCTGGACCGCCCTTGACCGAATCAAATACCCCGTCAGACGGGACCGGACCCCGGACCGCTCCGGGGCGCGGGGCGGGAGTTCGGGGCCGGGGCCCCGGAGCGCGGGATCGGCGCCGGGATCAGGCGGTGCTCTCGGGGCGTGGCTTCTTCTGCCACGGATAGGTGGGGCGTGGACCCGGTGGCGTGATGGCGGGCGGGGCCGGCTCCTGCACGGTGCGCTCGCCCGGCGTCTGCGGCCAGGTCTGTCCTGGCGTCGAGCCGTCGGCGGCCGGCGCCTCGGGCCACGGAGGCGGTGTACTGCCGGAGGAGTCCGAGGTGGTCCAGTGCCGCAGGGCGCCGGCCTCGACGTCGATCTGCACGCTGAGGGAGTCGAGGTCGTCGTCCGCGAAGCGGCGGGCACGGTCGCGGGCCGCCCAGCGCAGCGAGTCCGCCGATCCCGTGATGCGCTCGGTGCGCTCCCGCAGCGAGGGCAGTCGCGCGGTGAGCGTCGCCCGGTCCGGTTCGGACTCCAGGCGCTTGAGTTCGCTGTCCAGTTCGTGCCCGTGCCCGCTGAGCCGTTGGAACAGGGCGAGGGACTCCTTGAGGGACTCGTCCTCGGTGGCGCCCGCGTGCAGCGCGTCCTGGGTGGCCCGCATGGACGTGCGCAGCTTGAGCCGCAGCTGGGCGATCTCACCGGCCGGTCCGAGCTGGGCGAAGGACCTGGCCCTCAGGGTGTGGTCCTCGACCGTGCGGCGGGCCTGGTCGATGGTGCGGTCGACGCCCCGCTTGGCGGCGCCGATCACTTTCACCGTGGCGTAGGCGCCGAGCACCAGGAAGAGCACGAAGAGCAGGGCGACGACTGTGATCACTGCTTCCACCAGCTCCTCCTCGGGCCTGTCATGCCATGTCCGGCGCCGCAGACGGCACGCCGTACTTCAAACGGTAAACGAGACGGGCAGGTCCGGAGTTCCAGAAGAACCCCGAACCTGCCCGTAGGGGACTACCCGGAGCCGCGCCCACCGGCCCGTGCTCCACCCGTTCCCGTCATGCGCGCGGCCCCGTCACGCGTACGCGCCGCAGTGCGTGCAGTCCCGTCATGCTCACGCCGGAACGATGTTCACCAGCTTCGGAGCGCGCACGATGACCTTGCGGATACCGGCCCCGCCCAGCGCCTTCACGACGCCCTCGTCGGCCAGCGCCACCTTCTCCAGCTCCTCGTCGGAGATGGCCGGGGACACCTCCAGGCGCGCCTTGACCTTGCCCTTGATCTGCACGACACAGGTCACGCTCTCGTCCACGACGTACGCCGGGTCGGCGACCGGCAGGTCGTGGTGGACGACCGAGTCGGTGTGACCCAGCCGGCGCCACAGCTCCTCGGCGATGTGCGGGGCCAGCGGGGCGACCAGCAGCACCAGGGCCTCGGCGACGGAGCGCGGTACCGCGCCGCCCGCCTTGGTCAGGTGATTGTTCAGCTCGGTGATCTTGGCGATGGCGGTGTTGAAGCGCAGGCCCTCCAGGTCCTGGCGCACCCCGTCGATCGCCTTGTGCAGGGCTCGCAGAGTGTCCTCGCCGGGCTCGGCGTCGACAACGGTCACCTCGCCTGTGGTCTCGTCCACGACGTTGCGCCACAGCCGCTGAAGCAGGCGGTACTGGCCGACCACCGCGCGGGTGTCCCACGGGCGCGAGACGTCCAGCGGGCCCATCGCCATCTCGTACAGGCGCAGCGTGTCGGCGCCGTACTCGTCGCAGATCTCGTCCGGAGTGACCGCGTTCTTCAGGGACTTGCCCATCTTGCCGAGCAGGCGGGAGACCTTCTCGCCCTGGTGGAAGTACGCGCCGTCGCGCTCCTCCACCTCGGCGGCGGGCACCGGGAAGCCGCGGCTGTCGCGGTAGACGAACGCCTGGATCATGCCCTGGTTGAACAGCTTGTGGAACGGCTCCACGGAGGAGACGTGCCCCAGGTCGAACAGGACCTTGGACCAGAAGCGCGCGTACAGCAGGTGCAGCACGGCGTGTTCGGCGCCGCCCACGTACAGGTCGACACCGCCGTGCGGCTGGCCCTCGCGGGGACCCATCCAGTACTGCTCGATGTCCGGGTCGACCAGCTTCTCGCTGTTGTGCGGGTCCAGGTAACGCAGCTCGTACCAGCAGGAACCGGCCCAGTTGGGCATGGTGTTGGTCTCACGGCGGTACTGGCGCGGGCCGGTGCCGTCACCCAGGTCCAGGGTGACGTTCACCCAGTCCTCGTTGCGCGACAGCGGCGTCTCCGGGGACGTGTTCGCGTCGTCCGGGTCGAAGGTGCGCGGCGAGTAGTCCTCGACCTCGGGCAGCGTCAGGGGCAGCATCGACTCGGGCAGCGGGTGGGCGACGCCGTCCTCGTCGTAGACGATCGGGAAGGGCTCGCCCCAGTAACGCTGGCGGCTGAACAGCCAGTCACGCAGGCGGAAGTTGACGGTGCCCTCGCCGATGCCCTCGCGCTCCAGCCACTGGGTGATGCGCGCCTTGGCGTCGACGACGCCCAGGCCGTCCAGCACGAGGTCACCGTGGGCGGAGTTGACGATCTTCGCGTCGTACGAGGCGAAGGCGTCGTCCCACGCCGAGGTGTCGTCGCCGCGGCCGTCGGTCGGCTCGACCACACAGGTGATCGGCAGCTCGAAGGCACGCGCGAACGCGAAGTCGCGCGTGTCGTGCGCCGGGACGGCCATGATCGCGCCGGTGCCGTATCCCATCAGGACGTAGTCGGCGATGAAGACGGGGACCTGCTCGCCGTTGACCGGGTTGGTCGCGTACACACCGGTGAAGACGCCGGTCTTGTCCTTGGCCTCGGCCTGGCGCTCGACGTCGGACTTCGAGGCGGCCTGCGCGCGGTACGCGGCGACGGCCTCGGCCGGGGATGCGTGACCGCCGGTCCAGACGTCGTGGGTGCCCTCGGGCCAGGTGGCGGGGGTGAACTTGTCGACCAGCGGGTGCTCGGGGGCCAGCACCATGTAGGTCGCGCCGAACAGGGTGTCCGGGCGGGTGGTGAAGACCGTGATCCGCTCGCCGTCCACGGGGAAGTCGACACGGGCGCCCTCGGAACGGCCGATCCAGTTGCGCTGCTGCAGCTTGATGGCCTCGGGCCAGTCCAGCGCGTCCAGGTCGTCCAGCAGGCGGTCCGCGTAGGCGGTGATGCGCATGTTCCACTGACGCAGCTTGGCCTTGAAGACGGGGAAGTTGCCGCGCTCGGAGCGGCCGTCGGCGGTGACCTCCTCGTTGGCCAGCACGGTTCCCAGGCCCGGGCACCAGTTGACCGGGGCGTCGGAGGCGTAGGCCAGGCGGAACTCGCTCAGGACGTCGGCGCGCTCGGTGGCGCTCAGCTCGCCCCACGCGCGCGTGTGGCCCGGCACGGCACGCTCACCGGACTCGAACCGGGCGACCAGTTCGGTGATCGGGCGGGCCTTGTCGGCCTCGTCGTCGTACCAGGAGTTGAAGATCTGCAGGAAGATCCACTGGGTCCACTTGTAGTAGTCCGGGTCGATCGTGGCGAACGACCGGCGCTTGTCGTGGCCCAGGCCCAGCCGGCGCAGCTGGGCCTTCATGTTGTTGATGGCCGCTTCGGTGGTGATCCGAGGGTGCTCGCCGGTCTGCACGGCGTGCTGCTCGGCGGGCAGGCCGAAGGCGTCGAAGCCCAGGGTGTGCAGGACGTTGTGGCCGGTCATGCGCTGGAAGCGCGCGTAGACGTCGGTCGCGATGTAGCCCAGGGGGTGGCCGACATGCAGACCCGCACCGGAGGGGTACGGGAACATGTCCATGACGAACTTCTTGGGTCGGGCCACCAGCTCGGGGTCACCGGCCAGGTCACCCTTCGGGTTCGGTGCGGCGTACGTACCCTCGGCGTCCCAGAAGTCCTGCCAGCGCGCCTCGATCTCGGCGGCCATGGCGGCCGTGTAGCGGTGCGGCGCTGCCTCCGCCGGTGCGGCGGCGGCAGCGGGGTTCGTCTCGCTCATGGTCCTCAAAGCTCCATCGATCGTCTCTGCCAGCGGGTTGTCGTCCAGGAAACGAAAAATCCCCTCGCACAGGAGGGGACGCCGCGCCGATTCCGAACCGTCCGGTCACCGGCGGTCGGGACTGATCAGCGCGGCTCGCTAAGCAGAAGGCGTACAGCACGCATGGCGTTAGGGTACCGCAGGCCTTGAGCACGCGGCCACGCGCTTACGTATGCATGGTCGCGACAACGTTGCTGCGATGCTGAAGGGCGGGTTGGAACTGAACCAAGGTCAAGTGTTACTTCGCGTAACAGTAGCTAAGGGACATCACACCAGCCACATTGTCGTTTGATAACAGCGCAATAACTCAAACCTCGTACCCATCGGTATGGAGCCACTTAGAGTTCGGCAGCGGGACCGCTTTCCCGAAACTGCTCGGAGTTGCCCCCATGAACCCTCGTTCTAGTAACAGCTCGCTTCCCAAGCCCGGCCGGTCGGTCTATGGGATGGCGACGGCTGTCGTCCTGGTCCTCATACCTGTGGCCGTACTGGTCGGCGGCGACCAGTTCCAGGCCTTCCTCAACTTCGGTGCAGGTGTCCTGTCGCTGGTATGCCTGACCTGCTCGGTCATCTGGGGACTCGTGGCCCAGGACCGGCTCATCCTCAACACGCGGCAGCGGATCCTCGCGCAGGGCGTCCACCGCGTGACCGCCGTCGGCTCCATCGCGTTCCTCGTGGTGCACATCACCGTCAAGCTGGCCCTGGAACACACCGTCCTGATCGCCGCCCTGATCCCGTTCAGCCTCGGCATCAAGGGCAGCGCCGGACTGATCGGCCTCGGCTCCCTGGCCGCCCTGCTCATGATCTTCGTCGGCATCACCGGCGCGCTGCGCAACCAGTTCGCCGCGCCGGCCGAGGTCGCCGCCCGCTGGCGCGCGATGCACATGCTCGCCTACCCGGCGCTGTGCGCGGCCCTGATCCACGGCCTGTTCGCGGGGCGCGCGGCGAAGCCGTTCTTCATGGTCTCGTACGAGCTGTGCCTGGCCGGAGTCATGGCGGCCCTCGCGCTGCGCGCCGCCCCGCGCCCGTTCAAGCGCAAGGTCGCCGACCGGATCACCACGCTCCTGGGCACCCAGGACCGCTACGCCATGGACGGCCTCGAAGCGTCACGCGCGCGTGCGACGGAGACCGGATCCTCGGCGCTGCCCGGCTACGAGGGCCGCTCGGGCCGCTCGGGCCGTTCGCCGCTGACGGACACGATGGGCTCCACCCGCATGTCGCCGTCGTCGTCGCCGCTGTACGACACACCCGCGCCCGCCCCGGAGCCCGCGAACGGCTTCGCGGCCGCCTACCGCGCCGTCAACACACCGCAGCGCGGCCAGCAGCAGCCGTACGCGGCGGACCAGACGGCACGGATGAACCTGCCGTTCGACGTCCAGGCCACCGAGGCCATCCCGCGCGTCGACAACGGCGGCAGCACGTCGGGCAGCTGGCCGATCCCGTCCCCGCCGCCGGTCGGCGAGGCGCCCCCGTCGGCCTACGACCCGCTCCAGGACACGGGATTCAACATCCCGGTCTATGGCAATCCGGGCACCGCCGGATACGGCGGACGTGATGTGTACGACACCGGTGAGACGAATCCCGCATACGGCACGTACAACCAGAACGACACGTACAACAGCGGTCCCGCCAGTGAACCAACGCCCGGCGCGTCGTTCGACGCACCGGGTTCGGGCGAACCTTGGAACACGCCTTCCGGAGGCTATAGGTGAACGAGGCCCTGCCCGACGTCCCAGAAGTCCGCGTGGTCGGGCTTCCGCAGCTCACGTCGGGCTTCGACCTTGTCGAGAGACTCGACCTGCCCATGCACCTGAAGGTGCACGGGCCGCTCGAACCCCTGGGCGGAGAGGCCCTCGCGAAGCTCTCCGAGAACATCAACCTGAAGGGCCGCGGCGGCGCGGGCTTCCCCTTCCACAAGAAGCTGCGCTCGGTCGCCGAGGCCGCGATCAAGCGCGGTGTACGGCCGGTCGTCGTCGTCAACGGCAGTGAGGACGAACCGGCCTGCCGCAAGGACACGGTGCTGATCAACCGTGCCCCGCACCTCATCCTGGACGGCGCGCTGCTGGTCGCGGAGGCGCTGGGTGCCCGCACGCTCGTGGTGGGGGTCACCCGCGAATCGACCCAGCGCTCCATGGAGGCCGCGCTCGCCGAGCGCGGTCTCAGCAACGGCCGCAGATCGGCGCTGAAGGCATCCGTCCAGCGCAACCCGATCCGCATGGTCACCGGCGCCGCCGCGTCCCTGATCCGCTCCATCGACGGCGGCCCGCCGATCCCGCCCGGCCGCAAGGTCAGCGCCTCGCAGAACGGCGTCGGCGGCGCGCCGACCCTGCTGTCCAACGCCGAGACGTTCGCCCAGCTCGCCATCGCCGCCCGCATCGGCCCGGAGCGCTACGGCAACACCGGCCTGTACGACGAGCCCGGCACCGTCATGCTGACGGTCTCCGGCGCGGTCGCCCGCCCGATGGTCATCGAGGTCCCCACGGGGGTGCCGCTGCGCTACGTCCTCCAGCTCGCCGGCGCCCCGCCGGTGCCCCAGGGCGTGCTGACCGGCGGCTACCACGGCAAGTGGATCGACGCGGCGACGGTCAACGAGGCGATCGTCTCCCGCAACTCCCTCGACGCGGTGGGCGGGGCGCTCGGCGCCGGCGCGATCCTGCCGATCAGCCAGGAGACGTGCCCCCTGGGCGAGTCGCTGCGCGTGGCCCAGTGGCTGGCCGACGAGAGCGCGGGACAGTGCGGGCCCTGCTACCTCGGTCTGCCGGCCGCCGCGCGCGGCATGGAGGACATCATCAACGGCGGCGGCCCGGCCGCCCTGGAGGCGCTCAAGCAGGTCGCCAAGAACGTCAAGCGGCGCGGTGCGTGTTCGCACCCGGACGGCTCCGCGATGTTCCTGGAGTCGACCATCAAGGCGTTCACCGACGACCTGGCCGCGCATGTCCTCGGCAATGGCTGCGGAAGGCCCGTGGAGGGCGTTCTGCCGCTCTTCGAGGCCGGCATGGCCCCGGCGGCCATCACGAGCGGCATCGCGCCGCAGGAGAGCGGCTCGAGCCGCCAGAAGATCTTCGTCGACTGGACGCTGTGCCGCGGCCACGGCCTGTGCGCCGACATCCTCCCGGAGGTCTTCCAGCTCGGCGCCGACGGCTTCCCGACGGTGGCGCAGGCGAAGGTGCCGCAGAACGCGGAGGCGAAGGCGTTGCGCGCGGTACGCCGCTGCCCGGCCCTCGCTCTGCGCGTCGAGGAGGACACACGCGCGCAGGCGCCCGCCCGCAACCTCCCGGTCCTCTCCCAGGGCCGGGGCCGCCGCGCCCTCGGCCGCTGAGCGGCAGTACGACGGTTCGACGACGACAAGGGGCCGCCTGATCCCAGGCGGCCCCTTGTCGTCGTCCTACGATCCGGTCCGGGCCCGACGATCTGTCCGGCCACCGACGACGGAATGTCCGGGCGCAAAAAAGATCCCGCCGGATCGCATTCGATCCGGCGGGATCTGCTGTGGAGCTAAGGAGAATTGAACTCCTGACCTCCTGCATGCCATGCAGGCGCTCTACCAACTGAGCTATAGCCCCTCGCGGTCAAGCGGCGAAGCCGCGTACCGACCGTGTCGCCCGGTTTCCCCGGCGGCGACGCCAACATTACCGGCCCGGGGGGTGGACCACCAAATCGTTTCCGCCCTGTCCGGTTTCAACTGATATGAGAGTCAATCGAAGTGGCGCGCAACGGTGTGCGGATCAGGCGGTGACGAACGAATAGAAGCGCTTGAGCGTGCAGTGCTCCTCGAGGAGCCGCCCGTAGATCGGCTCGCCCTCCAGCTCACGGTACGTCTCGATGGGGTCGCCTTTTATGATCAGCGCCCGCGCGCATTCCTCGCACCAGTACTGGTAGTCGGGGTTGACCGGCTCCATGTCACGGACGATCGGAGTGCCGCTCCCGCACCAGTCGCACTTCCGCCTGTGTGCACCCATCGATCAGCTCCAGCTGTGGCCGCAGGCCGTGCACACGTAGGAAATCCCGCCGTTGTCACCGAGAACCTGGGCCACATGACCGGAACCACAGGAGGGGCAGCTGAGCCGGGTGGCCTTGTCCGGTGTCACCGCCGCTTCGGAGAGGTGACCGACCTCTCCGAGGATGCTCGCAGGCATCGCTACTCCCTCCCGTCGGGCCGCGCTCCCTTCCGGCCGTTTGATTCTGCCACGGCCGGGCCAATACGGTCAGCGACGCCTCAGTACCAGTCCGGACACGGCACCCAGGATTGCTGTCGTAGCGAGCGCGAACATGCATGTGAGAAGCGCTTCCGCAGAGGTATACGCCTCCGGGACCCCAAGTGACTCAAGCCGGTTGAAGAACAGCGTGCCGAAGACGGCGACCCCGATCAGCTGCCCGAGCTGGGTGACCGTGGCGAGCAGCCCGCTGGCGTCCGCCGCGTCCTCGGGCCGCACCGCCGCCAACGCCCCGGTGAGCGTCGGGCTGAAGGCGAGGGCGAGCCCGACACCCACGCCCGCGTACGCGACGAACAGCCACGCGCCCCCGTGGTCGCCGCCCCTGAAGGCCAGCCCCACTCCCAGCACGGACAGCGCGGTGAGCGTGAACCCGGCGAGGGCCAGGAACCGTTGCCAGGCGGCGGGCCACCTGCGCCAGGTCAGCCCGACCATCCCGAAGACCACCGCGGTCGGCGCGAAGGTGAGACCGGCGCGCAGAGCGCTGTATCCGAGGCCGCCCTGGACATGCAGCGTCAGCACGAACAGGAAGCCCCCGTTGACCGCCATGACGGCCATCACCCTCAGAACGGCGAGACCCATCCCGGGGTGACGCAGCACACGGGGCGCGATCAGCGGGACGCCGCCGCGCCGGGCGAGCCGGACCTCGTAACCCCCGAAGAGCACGAGCGCCGTCCCGCCCGAGGCCAGCGACACCCAGGACCACAGCGGCCAGTCCTTCTCCTGCCCGAGCACGAGCGGCACGGTGATCAGCGAGACAGCAGCGCCCAGGAGCACGAGGCCCGGCCAGTCGATCCCGCGCGCCCCTTCCCGCGCCTCTGCACCGGTCACTTGCCGTCCCGCTCCCCCGCCGCGCGGCAGGACGCGCCCGCCGACGGCCAGCAGGACCAGGCCCACGGGCACGTTCACGAGGAACACCGGACGCCAGCCCGTGCCCAGCAGGTCGGCGGCGACCAGGACGCCGCCCACCACCTGCCCGGCCGCCGCGCCTACGGCGAGGACCGCCGAGTAGGCGCCCAGCGCCCGGACCCGGGCCTCGCCGGTGAACGTGCGCTGGATCAGGCTGAGCACCTGCGGGATCATCACCGCCGACCCCGCGCCCTGCACCAGCCGGAACACGATCAGTTCGGTGCTGCCCTGCGCCAGACCGCAGGCCAGTGAGGCAGCCGTGAAGAGGGCGAGGCCGGCGAGGTGGACGCGGCCGTGCCCGAACCGGTCGCCGAGGCGCGCGCCGGTGATCAGCAGCACGGAGTACGTGATGGCGTACCCGGCGACGATCAGTTGGAGATCCGCTCCGGAGGCGTGCAGCCCGGAACCGATCGTGGGGGCGGCGACGTTCACGATGAAGACGTCCAGCAGTGCCATGAACTGGGCCGCGAGCACGACCGCCAGCAGTCGGCGGGGCCGGTTGTCAGTGCCAGGGTCTTTACTGGCAGCAGGACTTGAACCGGGTGGAACAGGCGCGGGAACCGGGCTCGGCCGGGGGGTCGTCGTCATGCGTTCGAGCGTGATGGGGATCCGGTACCGGTGCCGAGAGCCCGCTGATGCTGGTACTGACGGCACCTGGCAGGGGACGGACGGGGGATCGACGATGGGGGACGTGACGATGGGGACGCGAGCAGGCACGGAGACAAGGGCGAGGACACAGACGGAAACAGGGACGGGGGTCAGGACACGGGCAGGAGTCGGGGCAGGGACCGGGGCGCCGGTGGGCACGGGGACGGATCCGGGACCGCCGGGACCGGGGGCGCCGCATCGGCGCCGGCCCGAGCTGGCCGCCTTCCTGCGCAGTCGGCGGGCCCGGGTGACACCGGGCGAGGTGGGGATGCCGCCCGGTCTGCGGCGCCGCACACCGGGGCTGCGGCGTGAGGAGGTCGCGCAGCTCTCGGGGGTGGGCGTGACCTGGTACACGTGGCTGGAGCAGGGGCGGCCGATCAACGCCTCCGCCCAGGTCCTGGACGCCGTGGCGCGCACGCTGCGGCTCGACCCGCCGGAGCGGGAGCACCTGTACCACCTGGCGGAGGTGCCCTACGCGCCCGCGCCAGGGGCACTGGTGCAGAGCGTGGGCCCGGAGATCCAGGGCATCATCGACGCCCTGGCGCCCCGGCCGGCGGTGGTCTACAACTCGCGCTACGACATCCTCGCCGCCAACTCCGTCTATCGCGACCTGTTCATCACACCGGTGCAGGAGTGCGCCCCGGGACCGGACAACGCGCTGTGGCGGCTGTTCACGGTCCGGGAGCAGGACTGCCCCCTGTTGTTCCGGGACAAGGAGCTGCCGGTGATGGTGGCGACCCTGCGGGCGGCTTACGGGCTGCATGCCGGCGAACCCTGCTGGGAGGACTTCATACGCCGGCTGTCCCGGGCCAGCCCGCTGTTCACGCGCCTGTGGGCATCCGGAGACGTGGCGGAGCCCGGCCGCCGCGTGAAGGTCTTCCGGCATGAGGCCGTGGGCGAACTGCGGATGACGTCGATGTCGCTGTCGATCAACGGGATGCCGGAGTGCCGGATCGTCGTCTACACGCCGGACGACGAGGAGACGGCACGGCGCACGGCCGCACTGCGAAGCGGCACGACAAAAAATCCCGCCCCTTGAGGGACGGGATCTTCGTGAACCGATTTCAACCGACCTTTGACAACTCAACAGAGTGTCGACCGGCCGATCAGTGAACTGTGGAGCTAAGGAGAATTGAACTCCTGACCTCCTGCATGCCATGCAGGCGCTCTACCAACTGAGCTATAGCCCCTTGCGTTCTTCCCGCTCGGCGGGCGAACAAGAAGAACTTTAGCCTGCGACCTGCCGGAAAGCGAAATCCGGGTCCCGGTGGCCGCACGGGGCTCTCAGTCGTCGTCGCCGAGCACCGGCTCGGGCAGGGTGCCGGCGTTGTGCTCGAGCAGACGCCAGCCTCGAGCACCCTCGCCGAGGACGGACCAGCAGCAGTTGGAGAGACCGCCGAGGCTTTCCCAGTCGTGGGCGTCCAGACCGAGGAGACGGCCGATGGTGGTGCGGATGGTGCCGCCGTGGCTGACCACGACCAGCGTGCCGTCCTCGGGCAGCTTCTCCGCGTGCCGCAGCACCACGGGGGCGGCACGGTCGGCGACCTCGGTCTCCAGTTCGCCGCCGCCTCGGCGGACCGGTTCACCGCGCTTCCAGGCGGCGTACTCCTCGCCGTGGCGGGCGATGATCTCCTCGTGCGTCAGCCCCTGCCAGAGGCCCGCGTACGTCTCCCGCAGGGCCTCGTCATGGGTGGCCTCGAGGCCGGTGAGGGCGACGAGCTCGGCCGCCGTGGTCGCGGCCCGCGACAGGTCCGAGGAGACGATCGCGTCGGGCTGGAGGGAGGCGAGCAGCCGGGCGGCACGGCGGGCCTGGGCCACGCCCGTCTCGGTCAGAGGCACGTCCGTCGTGCCCTGGAAGCGGCGCTCCACGTTCCAGGCGGTCTGGCCGTGCCGCCACAGGATGACTCGGCGGCCACGGCCCGGCTTGCGGTCGGCGGCGGAACCACTCACCGCAGCTCCTCGAATCCGGTGGCGTCGTCGTCCTCCTCGGCCTGCAGCTTGGCGTGCTCCTGGGCCTTGCCGCGGGTCGCCTTGGCATCGGCGGGCAGCTCCAGCTCGGGGCAGTCCTTCCAGAGCCGCTCCAGAGCGTAGAAGACCCGCTCCTCGCTGTGCTGGACGTGGACGACGATGTCGACGTAGTCGAGCAGGATCCAGCGGGCGTCGCGGTCGCCCTCACGGCGTACCGGCTTGGCGCCGAGCTCCTTCTGGAGGCGCTCCTCGATCTCGTCGACGATCGACTTGACCTGGCGGTCATTGGGCGCGGAGGCCAGCAGGAAGGCGTCCGTGATCGACAGCACGTCGCTGACGTCGTAGGCGATGATGTCGTGCGCGAGCTTGTCGGCAGCCGCCTGGGCGGCGGTCTGGATGAGCTCGGTGGAGCGGTCGGTGGCGGTCACTACGTGGCTTTCCGTCGGCGGACACTTGTCCTCAAGGGTCTCACGGACCGCCGACGGCACCCCACGTGTCGCGTGGATCACCCGCATGTGGGCCGCTCACGCCCGGCCCACGAGTGCTTTCAGCCTGCCGACCCGGCCGAGGAGGGTTCGTAGTCCTCGCCCAGGACGACCGCGACGTCGGCGTTCGCGGAGACCGTGCCCTTCTTCACCACGCCGTCGTCCAGCCCCAGGGTCTTGGCGACCTCGACGGCGTTCTCCTTGTCGGCGGCGTCCGAGTAGAGCACCTGGGAGGCGGCCTTGGTGTTCGACGGGGTGGCGGCCTCCAGGAAGGTGAAGCCGCCGTTGAGAAGCACCACGCGTGCGTCCTCGGTGTTGGCCTTGGTGCCGCTGGCGTTCTGCACGGAGACGCTCACGGCCGCGTCCTTGTCCGGGCTCTTGGCGGCGCCGCCGAGGACGTCCTTGACGACGCTCGCGCTGGCCTCCGCGTTGAGTGTGCCGTCGGTCTGGACGGGCAGCAGGGCGGTCTTGTAGTCGCCGCCCTTGGCGAGGTCCGCGAGCTTGGCCAGGAAGCTGCCGAGATCCTTGTCGGTCAGCGAGGGGTCGAGGATCTGCGCCAGGGTCTGCACGGTGACGGTGGCGCCCTGGGCGTCGGACGACACCTTGCGCAGCACGCCCTGCATGACCTGGCCGAACCGCTGGAGCTGGGCGTTCTGGGCCTCTCCCGCGGCGCGGTAGGTGGCGTAGGCGACGGCCATCTTGCCGCTGAGGGTCTGGCTCTCGCCCTTGGTGACGAGAGGCGCCGCGCCCTTCTTGGCACCCGGGTCGGGCACGGTGGTGTCGGTGTCGATCTCGATGTTGCCGACGAGGTCGACGAGGTTCTGGAGGTAGGGCGTGTCGAGCCGCCAGGTGCCCTCGATCTGGGTGCCGAGGACGGTGTCCAGCGCGTCGCGCGTGCCGGCCGAGCCGTCGTCGTCGACGGACTTGGCCAGGGTCGTCGTGGTGCCGTCGTCGTCCGTGACGACGAGGGAGTTGGGCAGCAGCACCGTGGCCGCCTGCTTGGTGGTGGTGTTGTCGACGAGCAGCACGGTGGAGGTGCCGCCGCCCGCGGTGTTGTGCAGGTGGACGACGACCACGTCACGTTTCTGCGCGGCGGTGGAGGTCGTGGTGCCGGTTCCGGACTCCGAGGACGACGAGAGGCCGGGCAGCTTCCCGGCGTACCAGAGGTAGCCCACGCCCCCGGCCGCGACCAGCGCGAGCACCACGGCGAGGGCGACCACGCGGCTGCGGGCGCGGCGCTTGGCCTCCTCACGGCGCTCGGTGCGGTTCTCGGTGAAGTTCAGCCAGTCGATGACGTCCTCGGAGTCGCCGTCCGGCTCCTCCACGAACGCGAACTGCTGGGTCTCGTAGCCCGGTTGGGGTTCCCCGGATGTGTCGGAGGTACTTCGCCCGTCCGCCGCCGTGCCCGCTCGGCGGTCGGCGTCGCTTTCGGGCTCGGTCTCGACCGGACCGCTCTGCTGCGGGATGTAGGCGGTCTGCTCGGCGACGCGGGACCGTTCCGCCCGGGGCTGCTGTCCGCCGGGGGCGGCCTGCCCGTAGGGGTCGTACGGGGCCTGGGGCGCGGCGCCGTAGGGGTCGTAGCCGACGGGGGCCTGCTGACCGGTGCCGTACGGGTCGTAGCCGGGCGTGCGCGGCTGCTGACCGGTGTCGTACGGGTCGTAGGCGGGCGTGGGCGGCTGCCCTTCCGTGGCGTAGGGGTCGTAGCCGTACCCCTGCTGCCCCTGGGGCTGGTGTGCCGGCTGCTCCTGCTGCCCGTACGGGTCGTAGGGCTGTTGCGGCACCTGCCGGGGCGGGACCTGCCGGTAGACGGGCTGCCCGAACTCGTCGTAGCCGACCAGTTCGTACTGGTCGTCCCCGTATCCCGCGTCGTATCGGTCGTTCACCGGTGCCCCCTCTCGCCTCACTCGCCGCGGTACAGCTCGCGCTTGTCGATGTAGCGCACGACTCCGTCCGGTACCAGGTACCAGACCGGGTCGCCCTTGGCGACTCTCGCACGGCAGCCTGTGGAGGAGATGGCGAGCGCGGGAACCTCGACGAGCGAGACACCGCCCTCGGGCAGACCGGGGTCCGTGAGGTTGTGTCCGGGCCGGGTGACCCCGATGAAGTGCGCGAGGGAGAACAGCTCCTCGCTGTCGCGCCAGGTCAGGATCTGGCCGAGAGCGTCGGCTCCGGTGATGAAGAAGAGGTCGCTCTCGAGGTTGAGCGCCCGCAGGTCGCGCAGCGTGTCCACGGTGTAGGTGGGGCCACCGCGGTCGATGTCGATACGGCTCACCGAGAACTGCGGGTTCTCGGCGGTCGCGATGACCGTCATCAGGTAGCGGTCCTCGGCCGGGGAGACACTGCGGTGGGTCTTCTGCCACGGCTGGCCGGTCGGGACGAACACGACCTCGTCCAGGTGGAACTGCGCGGCGACCTCACTGGCCGCCACGAGGTGTCCGTGGTGGATCGGATCGAATGTCCCGCCCATGACGCCGAGGCGCCGCCTGCCCGGGTTCGACGGGCCGGTAGGCATGTCCTGCTCTCCCATGCGTGCAGACCCTACCGGCCCGGTCGCGGGGCCCCGGCCGGCGGATGCCCGGAGCGCCCCGCTATGCCGGACTGCCCGTCGGTGAACACGTCGTGGCTCAGCGGTCGCGGTTGAAGCGGGTGGTGATCCACAGCAGGAGCAGCAGGATGAGGAAGGCGCTGCCGCCGGTGACCAGCGGGCTGAGGCTCTCGTGGTTGCCACCGTGCTCCTCGCCCTCGGCGGCGAGGGTGACCAGCTGGGCAGCGGCGCTGTGAAGGCTCATCTTCGGCAGGACCTATCCGATGGTGGTCCCCCCGCTCGAGCGAGGTCGAGAGTGGGGGGAGGGCGGGATAAAGATGTCGGCCCATCGTAAGCGGGCGCCCGGGCGGCGATCACGCCGACTCCGCCATTGGGAACCTTCCCGGCGGCTCAGTCGTCTTTCCGCTTGTAACCCCGCAACAGAAACCACGCGGTGAGCGCACAGCCAAGAATCATCACGACCAGTACGACGCGGAGCAGATTCCCCGCCCCCTGCTGCTGAGCGGCGCCGGCGGCCTCGGTGAGCCAGGCGGCTGCGGGGTGGTGCTCCATGGTGCGAGACTCCTTCGGTGTAGTGCCCGTCCACGGTAACGCCGCCTGGGCCGGGCTCTGCTTCGGGGGCGCAAAGGGCCTCACAAGGGTCCGTAAAGGGGCAGGCAGGGGCCACACAGCAGGTGGCGGCCACACAGACGCACATGGGGGAAGACATGTCCGACGACGGCCACCAGCACAACGGCAGCGGCCACGAGAACGTGCCGGGCAGACAGCGCAGGCGCTTCCCCGGAATTTCGTCGCGCGCGTACGAGCACCCGGCCGACCGTTCCGCCCTGGTGGCGCTGCGCAAGCTGAGCGGGTTCGACACCGTGTTCAAGGCGCTCAGCGGGCTGCTGCCCGAGCGGAGCCTCAGGCTGCTGTTCCTGTCCGACTCGGTGCGGGTCTCCGACCAGCAGTTCACGCACCTCAACGACATGCTGCGGGACGCCTGTTACATCCTGGACCTGGAGAAGGTCCCACCGATGTACGTCAACCAGGACCCGCAGCCCAACGCGATGTGCATCGGTCTGGACGAGCCGATCATCGTGGTCACCACCGGGCTCGTCGAACTTCTCGACGAGGAGGAGATGCGCGCGGTCGTCGGGCACGAGGTGGGCCACGCCCTGTCCGGGCACGCCGTGTACCGCACGATCCTGCTGTTCCTGACGAACCTGGCGATCCGGGTCGCCTGGATCCCGCTGGGCAACCTCGCGATCATGGCGATCGTCACGGCGCTGCGCGAGTGGTTCCGCAAGTCGGAGCTGTCCGCCGACCGCGCGGGCCTCCTGGTCGGCCAGGACCTGAAGGCCTCCATGCGCGGCCTGATGAAGATCGCCGGCGGCAACCACCTGCACGAGATGAACGTGGACGCGTTCCTGAAGCAGGCCGAGGAGTACGAGGCCGGTGGCGATCTGCGCGACTCCGTGCTGAAGATCCTCAACGTGCTGCCGCGCACCCATCCCTTCACCACCGTGCGCGCGGCCGAGCTGAAGAAGTGGGCCGAGTCCCGCGACCACCAGCGGATCATGGACGGCCACTATCCGCGGCGCACCGAGGACAAGGACACCTCGGTGACGGACTCCTTCCGCGAGTCGGCCGCGCACTACGCGACCAGTGTCAAGGGTTCCAAGGACCCGCTGATGAAGCTGGTCAGCGACCTTGCGGGCGGCGCGGGCGACCTGGGTGGCCGGGTACGGCGCGGCTTCGGCGGGTTCGCGGGTTCGGCTCCGGCGGAGGACCAGCCGCCCAGAAACGGCTCGGACGGCTCCGGCGGACCGAAGGACACCCCTCCGCACACCGAGGACTGAGCCCGGGCGGCACCACAGGTCCCGCAACCCTCCGCCCCCGCAACCCCCGGCTCCCGCCACCCTGGGCTTGCCCAGCCCTCGGCTCTCACACCCTCGGCTGCGCGCTCGTCGCGAGTGATCCGCACAGGGCCGTCACGCCGCCCGTCGCATAGGGGTCCGTGCCGGCCGGTCCGCCCGTCCTGGCGGTCTGGCCGGCGAGCAGGGGGCGCAGATGGTTCGTGGAGTCCTCGGCGCAGGACAGCGGGCCGGCCTGGACGTAGGACACGATCAGCTGGACCTGGTGGGTGCGCAGGTCGGCGCGATCGAAGCGGAAGTGCAGTTCACGGCGGACGGTGAACAGGGAAGCCGGGGTGTCCGCCGCGGTACCGGCCGCCCGCAGCGCGTACACGAAGGTGTGGTCCGCGGTGACCTCGAGGGTCGAGGAGTCCGTCTCGGCGGCCTGGAGGGTGCCCTGCACGCGGATCCTGTCGTCGGCCAGCTGGGCCTGCGCGGGGTCGAAGCGGACCAGCCAGCCGGTCGGCGCGTGCCTGCCGTCGGCGGCCGGGTGGCTGAAGCTCTCGTCGAACTGGTCGAGCTGGTCGGCGGCGATCAGTGTCCGCACGGGCCGCACCTGCTGCCGGATGAGGACCTCCGGGTAGAGGGAGGAGTGCACGATGTACTCCTTGGCCGTGGTCAGAGCGGTGACGACCTGGCTGTCGGAGAAGTGCGCGGTGCGCCGGGAGGCGGGCAGCGGGATGCCCTCGGCGCCGATGCGGAACTGTGCGGCGGGACTGTGCGCGAACAGCGACTCGGTGTCGGCCGCCCCGGGCACGACGCCCTGCGGTGAGAGCGGGATGACGGTCATCCGCAGGGGTTCGACGGTCCGGCGCAGCTCCGAGCTCTCGTAGGGGTTGCGGACGCCCATGTAGACGGCGGTGCCGAAGGCGAGGGCGATCAGCGTGACCAGGATGAGCACCTGCCGCGACAGACCCCGGCGCATGGGCGGCCGGCGGCGGACGGCGGGGGCGTGGTCGGCCATGCGTTCCTGCGCGGAGTACTCCTGGATGCGGGCAGCGCGGACGAACGATTCGTCGAAGACGACGGATCGGTACTCGTCCTCTCCACCTCCGGGAGTGCCCTCGGGTGTCCCCTCCGGTGGGTCCTCAGGCCCGGCCATACTTTGAGAGTAGGTCGCGCGGACCCCGGGTAAACGCCCCGCCGTACGACAACTTCTGACGCGCGCTCAGGGCGTGCGCGGTACCGCTGAGACGGGTGGCCGGGAGTGGTCGGTGGACGCCGAGGGGGGCGGCACGCTTCCCTGTTCGAGACCGGTCGTGGCGGGCGGCGGCACCTGGTCCCGGCTGCCCGAGGAGGAGCCCCGGTACACCGCGGCGAAGGCCAGGGCGATCATGCCGACGCCCATCACGAGGGCGAGCATCCAGGCCACGGGGCGGTGCCAGCGGACCTGCCGGCCGAAGACCTTGGGGGCGCCGTAGCGGCGTTGCCAGTCTTCGGGGAGGTCGGAGTCGTCCAGATCGTCCAGGTCCGGATCATGGCCGAAACCGCCGGGTCCGTCGGGACCGTGGAGGTCGTCGTAGCGTTCGCCTCTGGCGCGGGCGCGGCGGGCCTCGCGCTCGGAGGCCTCGGCTCTCGCCTCCGCGGCGGCCAGGAGGCGCTCGACAGCGGTCGGCTCGTGTACCACGGCCGCCCTGACGAAGGCCTCGTCGAAGACCACGGAGGCGAACTCTTCGTCCGACACCCCGCGGTCGTGGTCGTCGTCGGGCTCCCAGCCGTCAGGGAACGGCGTACCCCCCACGTCCTCCGGCACAGGTCCAGAGTAGACCTGGGGGGTCGGTTTGGGCAGGCGGAAGACAGATCCGTCCCGCCCGATGAGACGCCTCTCACGGCGCCCCGGCGCGGGCCTCAGCGCCGTACGTGCCCGTCGCCCGTGACGATGTACTTGGTGCTGGTCAGCTCCGGCAGGCCCATCGGGCCCCGGGCGTGCAGCTTCTGGGTGGAGATGCCGATCTCCGCGCCGAAGCCGAACTGGCCGCCGTCGGTGAAGCGGGTGGAGGCGTTCACGGCCACCGTGGTGGAGTCGACCAACTGGGTGAAACGGCGGGCGGCCTGCTGTGAGGTGGTGACGATGGCCTCGGTGTGGCCGGAGGTCCACAGCCGGATGTGCTCGACGGCCCGGTCCAGCGAGTCGACGACGGCGGCGGCGATGTCGTAGGAGAGGTACTCCGTCTCCCAGTCCTCGGGCGTGGCCTCGACCACGGTCGCCTTGGAGTCCTCGGCGTAGGCCAGCACCCGCTCGTCGGCGTGCACGGTCACGCCCGCCTCCGCGAGGGCGTCGAGGGCGCGGGGCAGGAACTGCGGGGCGATGTCCTGGTGGACCAGGAGGGTCTCGGCGGCGTTGCAGACACTGACCCGGTGCGTCTTGGAGTTGATCAGGATGTCGATCGCCATGTCGAGGTCGGCGTGGGCGTCGACGTAGACGTGGCAGTTGCCGGTGCCGGTCTCGATGACGGGGACGGTGGACTCCGTGACGACGGTCCGGATGAGGGAGGCGCCGCCGCGCGGGATGAGGACGTCGACCAGGCCTCGGGCGCGCATCAGCTCACGCACGCTCTCGCGGCTCTCGCCCGGCACCAGCTGCACGGCGTCGGCGGGCAGTCCGGCCCCGCCGACGGCGTCGCGGATCACCCGGACGAGGGCGGAGTTCGACTCGTAGGCGGAGGACGAGCCCCGCAGCAGGACCGCGTTGCCGGCCTTCAGGCAGAGGGCGGCGGCGTCGACGGTGACGTTCGGGCGGGCCTCGTAGATGATGCCGACGACGCCGAGCGGGACGCGGACCTGGCGCAGGTCGATGCCGTTGGGGAGCGTGGAGCCGCGGACGACCTCGCCGACCGGGTCGGGCAGCGCCACGACGTCCCGGACGTCCGAGGCGATGGCTCGCACCCGCTCCGGGGTGAGCGTCAGGCGGTCGACGATCGCCTCGCTGGTGCCCGCCTCGCGGGCCTTGGCGATGTCCTTCGCGTTGGCCTCGACGATTTCGCTCGTACGGACCTCCAGCGCGTCCGCGAGGGCGAGCAGCGCGTCGTCCTTGGCGGCCCGGGGCAGCGGCGCGAGGTCGGCGGCGGCCGCCTTGGCGCGGTAGGCGGCGCGGGTGACCGGGGACATGGCGTCGTACGGCGAGAGCGTGGTCATAAGGGAAGGGTAGTGCGCCGCGGGGACCGGTTCGCCGTTCGTTCCACACCCCGAGATGTGCCGGGGTCCGGTGCTCCGCGGTCGGGCCGGCGACGGCTGTCAGTAGGGGTGGACGCCGACCGGGGTCGCCGGGGCCGGTCCGTAGCCCTCGGCGATGCGCTGATGATAGGTCTGGCGGTCGATGACCTCCAGGCCGACGATCTCCCAGGGCGGCAGTCCGGCGGTCTGGCGGTGCTCACCCCACAGGCGCAGGGCGACGGCGGCCGCGTCATGCAGGTCGCGGGCCTCCTCCCAGTACCGGATCTCGGCGTGATCGCCCGCGTATCTGCTGGTCAGAAGGAAGGGGTGGTCGTGGGCGAGCTGTTCGAGGGCCCGCCGGACCTCCTTCAGCGGGGCCTCCTCACCGGAGACGCTGAGGGTGATGTGCCACAGCCGCGGGACGTCCACGGGCCGGCCGCCCTTCGACTCGGCGCTCTCCTGGGCCCGGTACCGGTCGCCGGCCGCCACGCTGGTCAGGGCCCGCTCCTCGCCCGGCGCACGCATGGGCGCCTGCCCCGCGGCGCGTGACGACGCCGGACCGGCGGTACGCGGCGACGCCGATGCGGTTTCGTCGGCACTCCCACGGGCCGCTGCCACCCCAGGGCGCACTCGTCTCACGACGGCCTCCTTTACGCAGCGCTCGTGCGGAATCTGTCCCTGGAACAAAGTTGAGCAGGCCGCACGGCTCCGCGGGGCGGTTTCACGGAACGTCCCCCACCGGTACGGACCGTTCGAGCGGGTTTACGGGTGCAGGATCACCAGGTCGTCCCGGTGGACGACCTCGCGCTCGTACTCCGCGCCCAGCTCCCTGGCCAGTTCCCGGGTCGACCGCCCGATGAGCTGCGGGATCTCCTTGGCGTCGAAGTTGACGAGGCCGCGGGCCACGGCGCGTCCCCGGGTGTCGCGCAGTTCGACGGGGTCGCCCGCGCTGAACTCGCCCTCCACGGCGGCGATCCCGGCCGGCAGCAGCGAGGTGCGCCGCTCGACGACCGCGCGCACCGCCCCGTCGTCCAGCGTCAGCGAGCCCTGCGGGGTCGAGGCGTGCTGGAGCCACAGCAGCCGGTCGGCGGAGCGCTTGCCGGTGGGGTGGAAGTAGGTGCCGGTGTCCCCGCCGGTGAGCGCCTCGGCCGCGTGGACGGCGCTGGTGAGGACCACGGGGATGCCGGCGGCGGCCGCGATCCGGGCCGCCTCGACCTTGGTGACCATGCCGCCGGTGCCGACGCCCGCCTTGCCGGTGCTGCCGATCTCGACGTGCGCGAGATCCCCGGAGCCCCTTACCTCGGCGATCCGCGAGGTGTCCGGCCTGCCGGGGTCACCGTCGTACACGCCGTCGACGTCGGACAGCAGGACCAGCAGGTCGGCGTGGACGAGGTGGGCGACGAGAGCGGCGAGCCGGTCGTTGTCGCCGAAGCGGATCTCGTCGGTGGCCACCGTGTCGTTCTCGTTGACGATGGGGAAGGCGCCCATCGCGAGCAGTTGGTCGAGGGTGCGGGAGGCGTTGCGGTGGTGGGCGCGCCGGCTCATGTCGTCGCTGGTCAGCAGCACCTGGCCGACGCGGACGCCGTAGCGGGCGAAGGAGGCGGTGTAGCGGGCCACGAGCAGGCCCTGGCCGACGCTCGCCGCGGCCTGCTGGCGGGCGAGGTCCCGGGGCCGGCGGAGCAGGCCCAGCGGGGCGAGGCCGGCGGCGATGGCTCCGGAGGAGACGAGGACGATCTCCTTCTCGCCGCCCCCGCGGCTCTTGGCGAGGACGTCGACGAGTGCGTCGACCCGGTCGGCGTCGAGCCCGCCGGAGGCGGTGGTCAGCGACGAGGAGCCGACCTTGACGACGATCCTGCGGGCCTCGCTCACGGCCTGCCTTGCCCCTGCCACCTTGTTCTTCGCCCCTTGTGTAGGTCGACGGCTGCCCGCCAGGCAATCTACGCGAACAGGGGCGCAGGCCGCGCACGGGTTTCACTGCGCGGACAGGCGCACCGCCCTGACCGTTTGCTCACGCCTTGCGTACGGCAAAGGCGTGGTGGCGGACCCGGTGTCGATTCCCCAGGAAAAGAGTGCCTTCGACGTCGTCCCGGTCGAGGAAGTCCTCCACTGCGACGTGATCGCCGCCAACTTCGGGGCGGGCGCACCCAGGGCACCATCGCGGCGCTGCCGGCGGGCACGCCCGCGTCCGTGCAGGCCCTCACGCATGCCGGAGCTGACGCATGCCGGAGCTGTGCCGCTGCTTCGAGATACCGCACCGGCCGCCCAGCGAGGTGCCGGCGGATCTCGATCCGGCCGACCTGCATGAGGAGGCCGACTTCAGCGGGCTCACCGGCAATCACGGGGAACGCTTCGACCCGGGCAGGGCCGCCGCCGGAGCCGTGCGCGGCGGCCGACGGGTCCCGCACACGGGTTCTCAGACCGCCGCGGTGCCGCCCGGCTTCATCGTGCGCCTGCGCAGTCTGCGCAGCTTGCGGCGGACCTTGCGGGTGAAGCCGCGCAGGAGTGTTTCGGCCGGGTCCTTGCGCCAGCCGGGGTACTCCTTGGCCTCGCGGGGCTCGGCGAGGTAGATCCGGTCCGGGAGACCGGCCGTGCGCGAGCCGTAGTGCGGGTAGGCCAGGTAGAGCTGGGTGTTGCGCTTCTTCAGGACCGGGGTCGGTTCGGTCTTGGCGTTGATGAACTCCAGGACGTCCACGAGGAGATCGGGGCGCTGCCGGGCCACCAGTTCCAGGCGCAGCCGCTCGTGGACCCGGAGCCGTTGGGCGACGCCCTCGTTCCAGTACGCGTCCATCAGCGGTTTGGCGAGCTCCATCTTGGTGCGCCGGATCTCCTCGTCGTTCCTGACGAATATGTGCCCGAACTGCGGAAGCACGGTGACGAGGAAGGGGCGCACCATAAGCACGTCCCGCTTGGGGCCGGGCGGGACGAGCCGCTCGAGCAGGCCCATCAGGGCGCGCGCGGAGTCGAAGCGCAGGGTGTAGCTCCCGCTCTTCGTCACATGCTTGCCGTCGCTGCGGCCCACCAGGTAATAGCAGGTGTAGTCGGCGACCACGGAGACGCCGTCGGCCCGCAGATAGGCCTCCATCGTGAACAGGGCGTCCTCGCCGGTCCACAGGGACTCGTCGAATCGCATGCCGTGGCGCTCGAGGAACTCCCGCCGGAACAGCTTCTGCGCACTGAGGGTGAACTTTATGTTCGAGGAGTAGACGTCCGTGCGGTCGAGGGTCTTGCTCCACATCGACTTCGGCGGGTTGCGGTTGATGCCCTCGACCCGGCCGAGGACCACGTCCGTGCCGTTGCGGTCGGCGATGCCGACCATGCGCTCCAGGGCCTCGGCGCCGAGCCGGTCGTCGGCGTCCAGGAAGAAGACGTAGCGTCCGGTGGCCTTGGAGAGGCCCACGTTGCGCGGGCCGCTGGGGCCGCCGGAGTTGTCCTGCCGGATGACCGTGACCGTCATGGGAGCGCGGGCGGCGAACTCCTCCAGGTACTCCCCGGTGCCGTCCTGGGAACCGTCGTCCACGGCGATGACCTCGATGCGCGCGGCGTCCAGGGTCTGCGCCTCGACCGATGCCAGGCACTCGACCAGGTACGGCATCGCTTCGTACGCCCCGATGACCACCGTGACGTCAGCCTGCGCAGCGGTCACTTTTGCCTCTCATCACACACGGGTTCCCTCACATGAACACTTTGGATACCCGGTAGACGTTTGATGAACGGGGCGGGTTGCCTCGATTTCGGCACGTGTTCCACATCACACAATACTCAAAAAGCCGGGTCCCGGAGATTTCTCTCCGGGACCCGGCCTGAGGAAACAGGGCCGTCAGACGGCCGTAACACCCTTGGGCAGTTCCGCCGCGTCGTCCGGCGCGGCGCCGACCGCGCCGTCCGCCCCGGCGGCGTGGGACTCCTGGCCGACGTTGCGCGCCTCCGACTTCAGCGCGAGGTCGGTGATCGCGGTGTCGAACCGCTGGATCGAAGTGGGCTCGTCGGGTCCGAGCAGGTACTCCTTGAGCTCCCTGCGGTCCTTGGCCAGCGGATCGGAGGCCGGGTCACGGACCGCGTCCAGCAGCTGGTCCAGCTCGGCGGCGCTGTTGCCGAGGATCACGGCCGCACGCACCGCGGTGTTCTGCCGCCTGAACTCCTCCGCGCCCAGCTCCGCGGAGTCCGCGACCGCATACGGCTTGCCGCTCGCGATGAAGTCGGAGACCACGCTGGAGATGTCGGAGACCATCGCCTCGGAGGCGTTGAAGCAGTCGTAGAGACGGGGTCCGGTGCCGGTGATCACGCGGTGCTCGAAGGAGGGGAAGGAGCGCCAGTAGGTCTCGTTCCACTCGGCGCGCAGCCGGGCGGCCTCCTCGTGCTTGCGGACGTCGACGATGCCGTCACGGCTGGTCACCGCTTCGTCGGCGCGCTCGTCGAACGCGAGGGACAGACCGTCGAGCCGGGCCTTGAGGCGGGTGAGCTCGGCCTTGGCCCTGGCCTGGGCCGCCGGGTCCGCGGTGAAGCGGGAGTCGCCGGCGCGCTGGGCTGCGGCCTTCTTGATCAGGGCGACGATCCGCCGGTGGGCGGCGCCCGCCTTGGCGCTGCGGGTGCCGGTGAAGGGATGCGGCTTGTACAGGACACGGACCGGGGGCTCGGCGGCGACCAGCTTCTTCACGATGTTCTCGCCGGCCAGCAGGAGCGAGGTGTTGCCCGGGTTGTCGTCCCAGCCCTCCCATGTGGGCGCGTACAGAACCGTCGGGCAGTAGGTGCCGGCTCCTCCGCGGGCTCCCGCGGGTTCGTCGCCCTCGGTCCTGATCGGCGCCAGCTGCGGACGGCCGACCTCCACGATGTCCTCGTCGCGGATGCCGACGTCGGCGATGGCGTAACGGTCGCGGCCCGCGCGGCCGGCGGTCCACACCTCGTCGTACGCCTTGCTGAACGGGTTGACGCTGGCGGCCTTGTCGCTGTCGCCGTGGCCGATGAAGACGTGCTTCATGGTCGGCACGCGCAGCAGGTGGATGTTCTTGCCGACGTTCGCGCAGTACAACGCGACCCGCACCATGGACAGGTCCAGGTTCATCAGGTGCACCCCCCCGGGCACGCAGACGACAGGGACCGAGGTGGGCGCCATCTTCTCCAGGACGGTGCGCTCACGCAGGATGACCAGGGGCCGGGACTCCATCTGCTCCATGGTCTCCAGCCACATGTTGACCTGGTAGGCGGAGTCGTCGGAGCCGGAGAAGTACAGCACCGTCTGCGGCCGGTACTCGCGCAGCCAGGCGCTCATGACGCCGAGGACCTTGTCGGCCTTGGGCGGCAGCCGCTTCGCCCGCAGGTAGGGCACCAGCGCGACGACGTACAGCCCGCCCAGACCGAGGGTGACGGCGATGCCGGCGTAGCCCGGGGCCACGGAGTCGCCGATCGCGCAGACGAGCAGGCCCACGACCGCCGCGAGGTCGAGGTGCAGCATCTTCACGGTGGCGCGGCTCAGCAGGCTGCGCGGCGGGGCGTCCGGGATGCGCAGCCTGGAGGCCAGGTCGACGTTCCTGGTCACGACCGGCATCTGGCGGCGCTTGCCGATCAGGGTGACCAGCGCGCCGTGCGGGGCCTGGAGACCGAAGAACACCGTGAAGCAGGCGATGGCCGCGTAGAAGACCGGCTCCTCGGCGAGGTCGAGTCTGGCCAGCAGCAGGATCAGCAGCAGTTCGCGGACCAGGAACCGGGTGGACAGACCGGCCCGTACCTTGCCCAGGAGGCCGATGAGACGACTGCCCTTGCGGTGGAGGTAGAGGTCCGCCAGGTATGTCACGGCGGCCGCGGCGGCAAAGGCGGGGGCGCTCGGCACGAGCGCGGCGGCCATGAGACCGGGGTAGCCCAGCATCATGAGGACCGCCGCGGCCAGTTCGGCCGCGCTGCCCACCCGGGCCACGCGAATAGCGGTGGATATCACGGAGAAACCTGCTCTGGGAGGGGGCCGATCATGTGTACTAAAAGTCCGGAAAATCCTTTGTGAAGGTTTCGGGAATTTTACGGATTCAGGCCTCTGTGAATTCTCCGTGAACGGGAAGCGACAGAGGCCTGAAAAGTCGATTGCTATTTCCGAGGGATTATGCCATGCCATCCTGTCGGTCGAGCACCCCGGCCAGGGCCTGTTCGAAGTCGGAAGCCCGGCCGGCGGCCGCCGTCGGGTCCTGCTGGCGGACGTCGACGACGTGCCCGGTGAGGTCGGAAAGCAACACGTCGAGCGAGGTGCGGGCGACGGCCTCGGAGGAGAGCAGGCTGCCCGAGGGCTCCTGCCCGAAGGCCTTGGTACGCATGGGCGTCGCCGTGCGCTCCGGGTTCACGCAGTTCACCCGGATGCCGTCACCCGCCCACTCGTCGGACAGCGCCTGGGTGAGGTTCACCATGGCCGCCTTGGTCGAGGAGTACAGGCTGTACTCGGCGCGGCCGCGGGTGTAGCTGCTGGAGGTGTACAGCAGCAGCTGGCCCTTCGTCTCCGCCAGGTACTTGTACGCCGAACGGGCGATCTGCACCGGTGCCAGGTAGTTGACCTTCAGCGCTTCCTCGATGGTCGCGTTGTCGGTCTCGGCGAGCTTGCCGATGCGCAGCACGCCGGCGGTGTTGACGACATAGTCGATGCGGCCGGTCTCGCTGTAGGCCTTGGACAGGGCGTCGTCCACCTCCTCCGGGTTCTCCACGTGCGTGCCGGTGGTCGAACGGCCCAGGGCGTAGACCTTGGCGCCGTACGACTCGGCGAGCTCGGCGATGTCCTTGCCGATGCCGTACGAACCGCCGAAGACGACGACGGTCCTGCCGGTGAGCAGCTCGCGGTAGACCTCCTCACCCTTCTGCTCGGGGGTCGCGGAGGAGGCGAGCTGGAAGAGCTTGTCGGCGATGAACACGTCGACCGGCTGCGTCACCTTCATGTTGTACTCGTCGCCCGCCACGACGTGGATCGGCACGTCGGGCAGGTAGCGCAGCACGACGGTGCAGTCGTCGGTGGCCTGGAAGTTGGGGTCGCCCGCCGCCACCTCGTAGGCCCGGCGGATGGTGGACAGCTTGAACGCCTGCGGGGTCTGGCCTCGGCGCAGCCGGGAGCGGTCCGGGATCTCGGTGATGAACTCGCCGTCCTCGCCGTGCGTACGCGTGACGATGATGGTGTCCGCGGACGGGATGGCGACGTCGACGGCCTGGTAGCGCTCGAGCGCCGTGACGCAGTCGTCGATGACCCGCCGCGAGAGCAGGGGACGCACGGCGTCGTGGAAGAGGACGTTGAGGTCCTCGCCGTCGGCCAGCCCCTCGCCCAGGGCCGCGATGGCGCGCTCGGTGGTCTCGTTCCGGGTGGAGCCGCCCTCGATGATCTTCCGGACCTTCCGGAACCCGGCCTTGGAAACGATCTTCTCGATGTCGGGTACATAGCCCGGCGCCATCAGCACGATGATGTCGTCGACCGAGTCGGCCTTCTCGAAGGTGGTCAGAGTGTGCTCGATGACTGCCTTGCCGGCGATCTTCAGCAGCTGCTTCGGGATCGACAGACCCACACGCTGGCCGGTGCCACCGGCCAGGATCACTGCGGTGGTACGGGGCTTGGCTATGTGCTGGGACACAGAGGACCTACCTTGGGGCGACAGGGAACGGGGAAATGGTCCCACTTGCGGTTACCGCGATGCAAGGTGAGCGCCGCCCGCTGCAAATGTGCACGCAACCTGGCATTCACCTTGCGTCGCTGGTGATTGGTAAGACTCGACGCGGCTTCCCACGGATGGTCCCTGGAAATCCTGTGAGTTACTCCACAACAAGTATGTCATTGCCGAGAGTGACGAAGTCACACGGACGAACGCTTGAGAGTCCTCGGCCGCCCGCCCCGTTCGACGCGGCGGCTCCCCAGAGCCCGCGCCATTTTCCTCCGGCGTGGCTCCGGCACACCCGGCTGCGACAGAGCCCCGCCGGGCACAGCGGCCCCCGCAGTTGCCCCCACCCCCGCCCCCGGCGGCGAGCGGCCGTGCAGCGCCCGAGCGGCCGCACCGGGAGCGGGCGGTCCGAGGCCGGCCGATCCCTGCCCGGCGGGCCTCGGCGCAACGCGGCGGGGCCGCGCCACCGCTCCCCCGCAACCGCGTCGCCTCGATCCGTCCGGGCATCCCCCGCGCCCGCGCCGGCCACCGCCTGGATCACCCTGTCGAGTGGTCGAATCTTCACGTGGCGTGACGTGGGACTGCACTCGTCCTTCATATGCATGCCCGTGGCGTCGCGGATAAGCGGGAAATAACGCTGACCGCGGAGCCCATTTCACGGAATTCCATGGCGCGGCTTCTTACGTCCGTCTCCATGGTCCGGGATCGGTAAGAAGGGTTCCTCAGGAGACGGTGAGAGGAGCCCGGGGCACAGAGGAGTCCCGGGCTCCCGCCGACGGTTTTTCACACCGGTGTCCTCACACCCGCCGGACTTCGCGGAAGCAAGGAAAGACCCGTGGCGGCCGGGCCACGGAGGGCCGGCCGCCACGGGTCCGCAAGACACACAGGACGTAGGGCTGGAGGGACTGCCGACAGGGTCAGAAGGGCTCGAAGCCCTCGAACTCCTGGGTCGCCTCGTCGCGTTCGGCCTGCTTGTCCCGGCGGCGCTGGGTCGCGGGACGCGGCTCCTCGAAGCGGTGGTCCTCGCCCCGGCGGCCGAGCATCTCGGCGCCGGCCGTCACGGACGGCTCCCAGTCGAAGACGACCGCGTTGTCCTCCGGACCGATGGCGACGCCGTCGCCGCCACGGGCGCCCGCCTTCATCAACGCGCCCTCCACACCGAGGCGGTTGAGGCGGTCGGCGAGGTAGCCGACGGCCTCGTCGTTGTTGAAGTCGGTCTGGCGCACCCAGCGTTCGGGCTTCTCACCCCGGACGCGGAACAGGCCGTCCTCCTCCAGCGAGACGGTGAAGCCGGTGTCGTCGACCGCCTTGGGACGGATGACGACCCGGGTCGCCTCCTCCTTCGGCTTGGCCGCGCGCGCCGCGGCCACCATCTCGGCGACGGCGAAGGACAGTTCCTTCAGACCCATGTGGGCGACCGCGGACACCTCGAAGACGCGGTAGCCGCGGGCCTCGAGTTCCGGGCGGACCATCTCGGCGAGGTCCTTCCCGTCCGGCACGTCGATCTTGTTCAGCACCACGAGCCGAGGCCGGTTGCCGAGGCCGCCGTACTGCTTGAGCTCCTCCTCGATGATGTCGAGGTCGGAGAGCGGGTCGCGCTCGGACTCCAGGGTCGCCGTGTCCAGCACGTGCACGAGGACGCTGCACCGCTCGACGTGACGCAGGAACTCCAGACCCAGGCCCTTGCCCTGGCTGGCGCCCGGGATCAGACCCGGCACGTCGGCGATGGTGTAGACCGTCGAGCCGGCCGTCACCACGCCCAGGTTCGGGACGAGGGTCGTGAACGGGTAGTCCGCGATCTTCGGCTTGGCGGCGGACAGCACGGAGATCAGCGAGGACTTGCCCGCGCTGGGGTAGCCGACCAGGGCCACGTCCGCGACCGTCTTCAGCTCCAGGACGATGTCCTGGAGATCGCCCGGCTCACCGAGCAGCGCGAAGCCGGGCGCCTTGCGGCGGGCCGAGGCCAGCGCCGCGTTGCCCAGTCCGCCGCGACCGCCCTGGGCGGCGACGTACGAGGTTCCGTGGCCGACCAGGTCCGCCAGCACGTTGCCGGCCTTGTCCTGGATGACCGTGCCGTCCGGGACCGGCAGGATCAGATCCTGGCCGTCCTTGCCGGAGCGGTTGCCGCCCTCGCCGGGCTTGCCGTTGGTGGCGCTGCGGTGCGGCTTGTGGTGGTAGTCGAGGAGCGTGGTGACCGACTGGTCGACGACCAGGATCACATCGCCGCCACGGCCGCCGTTGCCCCCGTCGGGGCCACCGAGCGGCTTGAACTTCTCACGGTGGACGGAGGCACAGCCGTGGCCTCCGTTACCCGCGGCGACATGCAGTTCGACGCGGTCCACGAAGGTGGTCATGGTGGGTGCCTCCAGCACTGGCTACAAAACGAAACGTACGTATCTGTCTACTGCGTAACACGCGAAAGGCGGACCCGCCTTCCCGCACGGGAAGTGAGGTCCGCCTCGCGAAAGCTTCCGATCAGGCGACCGGAACGATGTTCACGACCTTGCGGCCACGGTGGGTGCCGAACTGCACCGAACCGGCCTCCAGGGCGAACAGCGTGTCGTCGCCGCCACGCCCGACGCCCGCGCCGGGGTGGAAGTGCGTGCCGCGCTGGCGGACCAGGATCTCACCCGCGTTGACGACCTGACCGCCGAAGCGCTTCACGCCGAGCCGCTGGGCATTGGAGTCGCGACCGTTCCGGGTGGACGATGCGCCCTTCTTGTGTGCCATGTCTCCTCAGTCCCTTACTTCGCAGCCGCGGGGATCTCAGTGACCTTGATCGCCGTGTACTGCTGGCGGTGGCCCTGACGACGGCGGTAGCCGGTCTTGTTCTTGTAGCGAAGGATGTCGATCTTCACACCCTTGTGGTGGTCCACGACCTCGGCCTGGACCTTGATGCCGGCCAGCACCCACGGGTCGCTGGTCACAGCGTCGCCGTCGACAACGAGCAGGGTCGAGAGCTCGACCGTGTCGCCAACCTTGGCAGTGGAAATCTTGTCAACCTCAACGATGTCGCCGACAGCAACCTTGTGCTGGCGACCACCGCTGCGCACGATGGCGTACACGCGGATCTCACTCTCTCGCTCTGGGACGGCATCCCCGCAGTCCAGCCGCCCGGGAACGAACACGGACGGCCTCTCCCGGCCACCTAGGTACCGGTACCCGGGAGGAAGAGGGTTTACGGAGATGTGGCACGTCAACCGACACGCCGAAGGAACAGGCTACGGGGCCCGGCTTGAGGGGTCAAACCGGGCCCCGGTCAGTGGTCGATCGGGTCAGTCGGCGTCTTCCGGTTGCTCCAGTGCTGCCGGAGCGAAGGACGCGATGTCGTCCACGGCGTCTTCGGCCCGGCCCCCGAGCACGGGATCCTGGAGCAGGTCCCGCACCCGAGCCACCAGCCGGACGTCGATCGCTCCGTGCAGCCGCGCGACGTGGCCGGCGCAGGTAACCGCCAGTGCCGTCACCTGCGGGTCGACAGCGGGGCCCCCGGGGTCGAGGCACTCCAGGAGGAGCGCCTCGACCGCTTCCCGGTCCGGATCGTCGTACGTGAGGGCGAGGAGCGCCCGAGTGGCCCGGCCGAGGTCGGATCCGCCGACGTCGGCCGTGAGGGCCGCGCGCCACGCAGAGACATCCGACCCGCCCGGCCCGTCCTGCGCCGGCCGCCCTGAGGCATCGTGTCTACTCAGTTTTGACCTCTTTGTTCTTGATTCCCCGGCGTAGGGCGCTTTTCGCCTTGGCCATGCTCGGATCGGTGTTGATGTCCGTCCGCACGTGTCCGTGGAAGACCTCGTTGGTGCCGCCTTCGACCGTGCAGCCGCACGGAACCTCACGGGTGCGATCGAGGACCACGCTATCGCCGGTGGTCCGGTCGATCCCGACCCGGCGTGGCGACGTCTCCTTGATCTGTACGGAGTTGTCGAGCGCGTCCTGTCCGTTGTTGGGTTCGGCGCTGTTCTCGCCGCGAGAGCTGCCGCGGGCTTCGCTGCCGTGCTTGCCTCCCGCCTCGTAGGTCCGCTCGCCACAGTTGTGCACCAGCAGGGGCGAGCCACCCGCGAAGACGTAGTAGGTGTGGATGTCCTCGACGGTGAGGTCGTGCGTGCGCTGGCGCCGGTCAAAGGGCCGGACCGCGGTGACGTCGACCGAGTCGCCGTTCGCCGTGTGCAGCCGCATACCCGGTGCGAGGTCGCCGGCCTCGACCCACTTCTTCCCGGACTCCGACCAGAAGGGGTGGGTCGTGGTGGAGACCAGGGCCTCGGCCTTGCCGGACGTGCCCTTGACCGTCAGGTCGACGAATTGCTTGTCGTCCTCGGTGACAATCGTGCCCACGACCTCGCGCACCGCCGTTTTCCCCGTCTTGGGGTCCGTGACGATGATCTTGTCGCCGAGCTTCACCTTCTCGATCGGCTTGGTCTTGCCGTGGGCGAGCAGCACCTTCGTGCCGGGCAGGAAGCTGTGCTTGCCCTCGAAGGGGCAGGAGCCGCCGATGTCGTCGTCGGCTCCCTTCTTCTTACGGGCTGCCGCGGCCTTCTTCCTGACTTCGGCCAGCTTCTCCGCGGCCTTGGAGAGACCGAGCTTGGCCCGGCCCACCGCCTTGTTGGCGTTCCACAGGCCCTTGACCCCGCCGATCATGTCCTTGACCAGGCCGGTGACCCGCTTGGCGAGCTTGAGGCCCTTGGCCCACTTCCAGGGCGCCCCGTACTTGGCGAGGATCTTGCCCGCCAGGCCGCCCGCGAAGCTGCCGGCGATGTTGAGCAGGGTCTCGCCGCAGGCGCCGACGTCGCCGCTGGAGATGCAGTCCAGGGCCGCGTCCACGCCGAGGATGTCCCGGGCGATCTTGATCAGGGCCTTGCCCGCGGACTTGATGCGCTGCCTCGCGGAGGACTGCTGCTGCTGCGCTGCCGCCACGTCACCGGACGCCTTGCTGACGTCGGACTGCGCCTTCGAGACTTCCGGGTCCGTGTTGGTGACCGGCATTCCGCCGCGGCACTCGATCAGGCCTTCCCGGCACTCCGGGATGATCATGCCGCTGGGGTCGGCGTGCGTGACCGGGGAGTTGTTGGCGTAGGCGTAGCCGTTGATCTGCTGGGGCTGGGTGTAGTCGATGATCGGGTCCACCGAGATGAACTTGCCGATCGCCGAGTCGTACTCCCGCGCCCCCAGGTGGGTCAGGCCGGTCGAGGCGTCGATCGTTCCGCCGACAAAGCCCTTCTCCCCCGGCCAGGTCCCGCTCTTCGTGCCGCGGTCGACGCCGAACGGGTCGAAACGGCGCTGGGAGACCGCACCGGTGGCCGCGTCGATGGCGAGTTCACCGGTGCCGTGGTGGTCGGCGGCTACGAAGGAGAGGTTCGAGGCGGTACGGACCGCCACGGTCTCACCGGCGTAGTCGTAGTAGCGGGTGGCCTCCTTCTTGGTGCCGTCGGTCGACAGCTTCAGCTCGGTGCCGGGCAGATAGACGGTCGTACCGGAGGGGTCCTTGCGCTGCACTCGGTTTCCGTACGCGTCGTACAGGAAGCCGGTTTCCGCGCCACTGCCCTCGGTGACCTTGCTCAGAGCTCCAGTGTCGTCCCAGGCGAGGATCTGCGCGTTGCCGCCCGTGGTGCGCTTGGTGGTGTTTCCCGCGTCGTCGTACTCGTACGACGACTGCCTCGTCCCGGTCGGAATCGTCTCGGTGACCTTGGTGACCTGGTGGGGGCCGTCACCGAGGGCGCCGGCGCCGCCGTACTCGTAGCTGCGGGTGATGTTGTTCGCCGCGTTCAGGCCGGTGTCGTGGTTGATCTCGGAGACACGGTTGCCGATGGCGTCGGTCTCGTACGACTTCCAGTACGGGGACGGGCCGCCGAGCGCGGTGGAACCGGCGGCGGAGTCACAGGCAGTGGGACCCGTGCCGTTCACCGGCGTCGTGGAACCGCGGCTGCCGGAGCCGGCCGCGGTCGCCGCGGTGGCCGACGGCGTCCAGGCGTCCTGCAGCCGTTGCCGGCCGTCGTAGGCGAAGCACTGCACGTCCGGCGCGCCGGAGTTCGCGGTGTCCGCGATGGACAGGACGTTGCCGGCCTGGTCGTAGGAGTAGGTGGAGTCCTTCGCCGGGGCGGTCGCGCCGTAGACGTCGACCAGCGACCGGGTCAGCCGGTCGGTGCCGGTCTCGTAGCCGTAGGTCTGCCAGACCTTCTTGCCACTACCGCCCTTGAACAGCTCCAGCTGCTGGAGCTGGCTGTTCCTGTTGTAGACGGTGTCGGTGACGTAGGAGTCGGTGGTGCCCGTCATCGTCTTCGGACGTTGCAGCGCGTCGTACGTGTAGGTCAGCACCTCGGCCGGCAGGTCGCCGATCGCGGGCAGACCGGAGGTCTGCAGGGTGCCGTCCCGGTTGTACGTGGAGGTGTAGACGTAGGTGCCCGCCAGAGATCCCTGGGACACGGGGACCTGATAGGCGGTCTTCAGCGGGCGGTAGAACTCGTCCATCGACTGCACGGCCGAGGCGAAGTACTCCGTGGGCGTGATGTAGCTGAGCGACCCGTAGGCCTGTCCGAGCCAACCGGCCTTGTCGTACTTGGTCTCCGTCAGTTTCGTGCCGGTGTCGGGGTCCCCCAGCCACGTGGTCGTCACGCGGCCGAGCTTGTCGTAGGACGTGGAGGTCTTCTTGTTGCGGCCGTCGTACGCCACGACCGGCCGGTCCAGTTCGTCGTACTCCGTGCGTGAGGTGCCCGCGTCCGGGTCGATCGACTTCGTCTTACGGCCCAGCTGGTCGTACTCGTAGCGCCACACGTTGCTCTTGGCGTCGGTGACGGTCTCCAGCAGGCCCGCGGTGTTGTAGGTGTACTTGGTCGAGTCGTACGGCACGCCGACGCCCGGCGCGGCTCCGCGGTAGTGGCGGATCTCGGAGAGGTTGCCCTGGTTGTCGGTGATCGTCGTGGTGGGCACGCCGCCGACCGGCGGGTCGACGTGGGTGAGCTCACCGTCGTACACGGTCGTGGTGCGCCACTGCTCGGCGCCGCTGACCGCGGAGATCTGGGCGGTGCTGCGGCCCAGACCGTCGTACTCCAGCAGGCTCTGCGCGCCGACCTGGCCGTTGCTGACCAACAGCAGCTCGCCCTCGGCCGCGCCGGCCGCGTTGTAGGTCGAGTTGGTCTTGCGCACGTTGCCCGTGCCGTCGTACCAGGTGTCCGCGACCATGCGGGTGCCGTCGGGGCCCTCGGTCTGGATCTGACGGGAACGCAGCATGCTGTCGTACATCTGGTACTCGGCGCCGTAGGAGCCGTCGTTCTCGATCTTCTCCGTCTTGATCGCGGTGACCTTGTCCTTGCGGACGTTGTACGAGTACTTGATGCTCGGCGTCTGGGTCGAGGCCCGGTCCGCCAGCCACACCGAGGTCAGCCGGCCCAGCGCGTCGTAGGCGAGGTCCGTCCGCTTGCCGTTGGGGTCGGTCTGTCCCACCGACATGCCCCAGGCGGGGGCGTAGTCGGTGATCGTGTTGTGGCCGAGGGCGTTGGTGACGGTCGTCCTGGTCAGCAGGCCGTTCGTCTCGACGTAGACGGTCTTCGTCTGGTCCGCCGTGCCGTACTGCTCGGCGTCCTGCTGCGTCTTCGGACGGCCGTACAGGTCGTAGGTCGTCGCGCCGGTGACCTGGTACGTGGCCGTGGTGCCGTCGTGCGCCGTCAGCCGCTCGGTCCTGGTGGCGTCACCCTTGGTGGGCGCCGCGCCGAACGCGCCGCCGTCGTAGGAGGTGCGCTCGTCGCCCAGGACCTGCGTCTTGCGGTCCGGGGTCGTGGCGCACTTGACGGACACGACCTCGCTGCGGGCGGGCAGCGACAGGATGTTCTTCGCCGTGTTGTCCGCGTAGGTGGTGCGGGTGCAGGTGTCGTCCTTGGTGGTGGAGACGTCTCCCTGGTCGTCGACCGTCAGGGTGCGGCCGGTGCCGTTCGCCGTGTCGAACGTCGTCGTGGACTTCGTCTCGCTCCAGGTGCCGTCGGACTTCAGACTGAAGCCGCGCCCGGTCTGGGTGCGCACGATGACCGCGTTGCTGGTGCCCCAGCTGTTCTTCTGCGTCGCGGTGGTGTACTTGACGGGCGTGTTGATCGTCTTGCCGACGAGCTTGGCGCCGTCGTATGTGGCGACCTCCAGCTCCTGGCCGGTGAACTCCTCCTCGTCGGTGTACGACGCGCCCGTGGAGTCCTTGACCGTCACCGAGCGGGTGTTGCCGTCGGCGTCCTTGTCGCCGTCCATGCCCTGCATGAACGTGTGGTCGACGCGGGTCTTCTGCACGTCGGCGGTGCCGCTCGTGACCTTGACCTTGCCGTAGCCCTGCCAGCCGCCCCAGGTGAGGTACTTGGCGTCGGTGATGCCGTCCGGCTTCGCCTTACGCCAGGCCGCGTCGCCCTGGTACTCGTAGCGGGTGACCATGCCGTCGCTGCCGCCCGTGCGGTCGGTCTCGATGACCGCCGAGACGACGTACTTGTGGAACCAGTCCGTGATCGGGTCGACGTAGCCCGGCGGGGCCCACTTCACGGGGTAGCAGCGCTTGACCGACTCGCCCGGCTTGGGCAGCGTGGCCTTGGTGCAGTCGGCGGGCGCGTAGGTGACGTCGAGCTGTGCGCCGGTCTCGCTGAGGACCATCGACAGGCGGAAGCGGTAGAACGGCGCGATGTTGTCGCCGATCGCGTCCACCCGGTTGGCGAGCTGCTCGCCGAAGAGGTCGACGGACGGGAGCTTGACCGCCGTGCCGACGCGGCCCTCGTGCTCGATCTTCGACAGCCACAGCGTCTTGGAGTCGTCGCCGTTGTCTGTGAACAGGTGGGTGAGAATCCAGGCGTCGACGTCCTGGTAGTTCGTGGCGTCCTTGCGCATCTGCGTGACGACCGACGCCAGTCGCTTCGTCGTGAAGAACGTCTGGACCGGCGAGGTGCACTTGGTGGCGGACTTGCACTCCTGGTCGACGGGGACGTCGGGCCAGCGGGAGGCGTTCGCCTTGGTGCGCTTGCTCTCCGCGCAGTCGAAGTCGGACGTCACCAGGCAGCGTTCGGCGGTGTTGAAGACGACCCGGGCCGGCGCCTTCGCGGCGTAGACACTGCCGTCGCGCTGACCGTAGTCGATGCGCTTGAGCCAGCCGCCGCGGTGGTAGGCGGTGCCGTTGACGTCCGTCTTGCCGTTCAGCGCGTAGTAGTTGGTCTCGCGGTCGTAGAAGTAGGACATCACGTTGCCGTGCGTGTCCCTGACGTAGTCCAGGCTCCAGCGCCACGCCTGCTGGCAGTTCGCACTGGTGAACGTGGCGTTGTAGCAGGGCTCACCGGAGTCGTCGCCGAAGATCGGGGCGGTCCAGACCGAGTTGGTCTCCTCGTTGCCCGTCGCCCAGCCCGGGAGCCGGTTCAGGCCGAAGAAGTACTCGGTGCCGTCGGAGGTGGTGACCTTCCAGTGCTCGCCCTTGTCGTCGGCGCTGCCGTCGTCGCCGTTGACGGCGCCCGTCAGTCGCTCGACCTTGGAGCCGTCGTCGGACGACAGGTGCCACTTGCCGGTCGTGTCGTCCTTGACCAGCTCGCCGGACGAGCCGTTGAGCATGATCGTGGCGTTCTCGAAGGCCCAGCACTGCTCGCCGGAGCCGGAGTGACCGTCGTCGGAACAGGGCTTGTAGCGACGCTCGATGTAGCCGGGATCGTAGGAGAAGCCCTCGCCCACCCAGGAGCCCTGGTTGTTCGTCGCCGAGGTGCGGCCGTCCGCCGACTGGGACGAGTAACCGAGGCCCACGGTGGGGGTCAGACCACCCGGGGTCGGAACCGTGTTCAGCGGGTAGTTCCAGTTGAACGCGCCGGAGGAGGTGGCGACACTCCAACTGGCGGAAGGAGAGAGGGCCGTCGCCTTGTACGTGCCCTGCGCGCTCGACGGGCCGGCCGCCACGGCCACGAGCGAGGTCGCGGTGCCGGCCATCGTGGAGACGCCCTCGGCGGGAGCCGGGGCGGCCGTCACGTCGGCGGAGACCGTGCCCGACTTGACGTCGTTCACCGTGGCCAGCGCCTTGGGCTGCTCGGGACACGCCTTGCTGCCCGGGGTCGCGACAGCGGCGCACGCCGGCAGCTGCACCAGCTGGAGACGGGAGGCGTAGGAACCGCCGAAGCCTTCGGCGAACTCGGAGTAGTCGACCGTCAGACGGACCTTCGCGGCGTCGTCTTCGCCGTCGGCGCGCTCGACGCCCAGGAGGACGCCGGCGCCGAGCTGCGCGGCGCGCTTCGGGTCGAGGACGTCGACGCGCACCTTGTCAGCGGCCTGCGCCGCCTTGGCCCCGGCCTTCGCCTTGCCGACCCTGACCGGCAGGCCGCCCGCTTCCGCGGTGGCCCCCAGCTTCACCTCGGCGCCGCCCTGCTTGGGCCACACCGCCTTGTCGAGGCCCTTGACCGCGGCCTTGCGCGCCGGGTCGGAGGGGCGCGACTTCGCTTTCGCGGCGGACCCCTTGGCGGGATCCCCGTCGTCCTGGACGCCGGGGCGGCTGGTGCGGCCCCGGTCGCCGTCGTCGAGCGCCAATGCCTGGACCGACGACGCGGACAGCGCGAGCGTGAGCCCGAGCACTGTCGCGGCGAACGCCGGTCTGGGCATGCGGCGGCTCAGTGAGCGGCCACGGAAGAACATTCGGCAACTTCCTGATCGAAGGAACGTGGTGGGGAACGTCATGAGAAAAGGGAGAAGGAAGGCGGTGGGACAGGTGTGCCGGGCCGCGAAGGGACCCGGCACACCTCAGAACTGATGGTTCGTCACAGATCGGACACGGCCGTCAGCGCGGCCATCTGCTGCACCGCGATCGGGTCGGCGGCGCCGCTGTAGACGCGGACCTCGTCGATCGCGCCGGCGAAGTACTCGCTCGCGCCGCGCAGCGAACGGCCCACCTGGAGACCGCCGGTCGCGGACCACAGGGTGTCGTCCGTGCCGTAGGCGCCGGCGACGAGCTGGCCCTCCACGTACAGGCGCACGGAGTTGGCGAAGGCGTCGTAGACGACCGCCAGGTGCTGGCCGGAGCCGCCGGTGTCGGGCAGTTCCTGGTCGTCGGTGAAGGTGACGACGGCGGGGGCGGCCACGTCCGACTTCGCGACGGCCAACTCCCACTGGCCGGTGGTCGCCTGGTAGCGGACCTGGACGCGGTTGGCGTTGGCGCCCGGCAGGGACAGCACTGTCTGCGACTTCTCCGGGTCCAGCGAGGTGAGCTGGGCCCGGGCGGTCACGGTGAAGCTGCTATTGCCGGTGACCGGGGCGGTGGCGGTGGACGCGTAGTCCCCGTCGCCGTCCAGGACCAGGTTGCCGTCGCCGACCAGGGCCGCCGTGTCGAACAGCGGGTCGGCGGGGCGGTAGATGGAGGCGTTGCCCGCCAGGGTCAGAGGCTGGCCGCCGCCGGTTTCGGCGGAGGCGCCGTTACCGGCCGCGTCGAGTTGCCAGTAGCCCTTGCGGGCCGGCTTGACGGTCATCAGCTCGGAGACCTCGGCCGCCGAGACGACGCGGTCGAAGACGCGGACCTCGGCGAGGTCACCGGTGAAGTTGTCGCGGTAGCCGCTCTTGGCGGTGGCCCGGCCGATCTGAAGCGGGCCGTACGACTTCCAGGAGGAGCGGCGGCCGGCCGAGGCCTTCAGGTCCTTGTTGATGTAGAGCTGGAGCTGCGGGCCGCCGGTCTTCTGCGCGTCGTACACGCCGGTCAGCAGCACCCACTGGTCCTTGACCACGGAGATGCCGGTGGAGACGGCCTTCCACTCGCCGAGCGAGTCCACGTCGTTGACCGGGACGGAGAACTTCCAGGTCTGGGCCGACGCGTCGTAGCCGAGGGTGAAGCCGGGCTCGCCGGTGCCGTCCTGGCTGACGACCGTCATGTTCTTGTCCAGCGCGGTGGGCCGGACCCAGGCGCTGACGCTGAAGCTCTTGGCCGTGTCGAGGACCGTCTCGCTCACGTCGAGGTAGGACTCGGCGGTGCCGTCGAAGCGGGCTGCCTTGTCGGCCTTGCCGCCGGGACCGTCCGCGCCGAAGGTGACGGCGCTGCCGGCGCTCGCGGAGTAGTCGCCGCTCTCGTCGTGGGCTTCGCCGCCCGCCTCGTCGGCGAGGTTCCACTGCCCGACGACCGGACGGCCTTCGGCCACCAGGAAGTCGTAGGAGTTACTGCTGGCGTGGGTCGCCTTGTCGATGGCGATCACCTCCAGCACGTGCCGTCCGGCCTTGGTCGGCACCCATGACGCGGTGACGGATCCGCCCCCGGTGGTGGGGTTGAGGGTGGTCAGCGCGGCGCCGTCGAAGGAGTACTGGTACTTGACGACGTCGGTGTCCGCGATCTTGTCGTTCGGGTTGGGGGAGAAGGTGAAGCTGCCGTAGGTGCCGACGCCGTCGTGGTAGACGGTGTCCGACGGGTACTGCTTCGACATCACCAGCGGCTTGCCCGGCCACGTCGCGTCGTAGACGAACTCGCAGCGCTGGGCGGGGTCCCCGTCCGAGCTCCAGGGCCCGTTGCCGTCACCGTCGTTGGCGCGTGCGCTCCAGTAGATGACGGTGTTCTGCGGAATGCTCGACCTGACGGTGTGCTCGAACTTGGTGCTGGCCGTCGGCGAGAGCGCGTCCTTCGTGATGTAGGTGTACGAACCGGGACTGCTCCCGCCCCACTCGATCTTGAACTCGACCTTCACCTTGTCGGTCTGGCCGTTGCCGTGGTCGGGGTCGCTCGCGATGGCCCGCAGCTTGGGCGGGGTGTCGACGGTGGGACGGGTCGCGCCCCACTTGCACACGCCGCCGGGGTCGGTGGACATGTCGGACGTCTTGATCTGCCGCGGCAGGTTGTTGTACGAGACGGACAGGTAGGCGTTGCCGCAGATCCGCTTCCACTCGGCGAACCGGGACTCGTCGGCCGCGCGCAGGCCCAGCGTCATCGAGTTCCAGCCGCCGGCCGCAGCCGTCTTGATCTCGCTGGTCAGCTCACCAGAAGCGCCGCTCTCGAAGTGCAGGTTGGCCTGGCTGGAGCAGGAGGTCGGCGAGATCGCCTTGTCGACCGTCTGCAGATAGTCGTCCCAGTCGTCCGAGGTGTTGGACCAGTTGCTGGACGACGTGAGCGAGTAGTTCTGGCCGCCGATGCGGTAGAGCTGGATGGGCTCGGCGGTCGGCGAGGCGCTGTAGATGTGCTCGACCCGGGCGGAGAACGTGGCGCCCAGGATCTGCTTCCCCTTGTAGAAGGAAAGCGGCATCGTGAACATCACGCGACGGGTGCCGACGCCGTTGCAGGAGACCGGGTTGTAGTCGGTGGGGCACTTGCCCACACCCGCGCTGCCGGAGTACTTCCAGTCCTGCTCGCTCGGCATGCCGGACATGACGCCGGTCCACGAGGTGCGCGAGGTGGTGCGCTGGATCGGGTCGATGACGACGGGGAAGACGGTGTCCGCGCCCTTGAGGAGTTTCTGGTCGGGCACGAGACGAAGCTTGCCCTTGCCGACCTCCACGCCCAGCGGAGCGACCCGGCCGCCGCCGCCCGGGCCCTCGAGCGCGGCCTCCGGCGCTGCCTGCGGGCCGGGGGTGGCAGTGGTCGCGGTCGGGGCAGTGGTCGGGGCGGTGGCGTTCCCGTCCGGGCCCGCGACGGCGGCCGCCGCTGCCTTCAGTGCCTTCGCGACGGCCTTGGGGCCCTGCTTCCTGGTGGTGGCTTCCTGGACGGCGGCCGAGTCCCACATCGCGGGCTTGCCCGCCTGGAAGACGGTGCCGCCGACGACGGCGTCCTCCGCGACTATCGCTCCGGTCGCGTCCTCGGTGACCTTCAGTCCGTCCGTCGCCATGCCCAGGTCGAGCTGGGCCAGCCTCGGATCGGCCGCGGCCTCCGGCGTCTTCACGACGAGCAGGTGTCCGAAGCCGTCGGCCTCGGCCCGCACGGTGAGGTCCACGCCGGGCAGGGCGTCCGCGTAGGTGGCGGTCTCGCCCTCGACCGTCGGCGCGGGCAGCTTGCCGTACGGCCAGGTCAGGGCGAACTCACGCCCCGCCCGCTGCATCGTCACGAACGGCACACCCGCCCGGCCCGTCGAGAAGCTGAGGTCGACCGTGGCGGCCTTCGGACCCCAGCTGCCGTCGGCCCGCTTCACCAGTGTGGCGTCGACCTTGACCCACTTGCCGCCCTGCACCGTGCGCACCGGCTCGGTGTACTCGCGGGCGGTGAACGTGCCGTCGGGCTCGGCGAAGATCTCGCGGCGCTCGGTGCGCAGGCCCACGACCTCGGTCTTCTTGCCGCTGTCCTTCGCTGCCGCCATGGCCTGCTGCTCGGTCACCATCGGCTGGTCGGCGGCGACCGGTGCCGGTCCCTGCGCTGCACCGCCCGGCAGGGCCGCCAGGGTCCCGGCCGTCACCGCGCCGGCGACGGCGGCCGCGACGGCGGCGCGCATCAGCACGCCACGCCGTATCGGTCTCTGTGTGTCTGCGGACACTCGTCCACTCTCCCGTTGGGTCAAGTCAGTTGCGTCGTGTTGTCTGCGGGAAGCCGGGGAAGCCGGTCGTCCGTCGTCATCGTGGCCTGTCATCGGACCGCCGTCCCGAACGCGCCACCGTCTGCGGGGATGCCGCCCTCGCCGGGCTTCCAGGTCTGGGTCGGGGCGCCGCCCGAGGCCACGTTCCACGGGAAGCCGTGGACCGCGCGGCCCTCGACCGGGCCGTAGGGCACGCCCACGTAGAGCAGCGACGGGGTGCTGCCGAGGCTGATTCCCGCGTACGTCCGGGGTGCGGGGCCGGAGGGGATGCCGCTGCCCGGCTCGAGCCACGCGTCCGTCAGGCCCGGTGCTCCGATCAGCGGGAGGATTTGGACGCCGCCCGCTTCCGGTGCCTGCTCCAGGGACTCCTCGCCCGGCACGCCCACGGCGAGGCGCATCGTGGTCGCCGTGCCCACCACGTTGGTGGCGGTGTTCACCGCGGCGAGCTGCTGGCCGAAGAAGTCGCCGGCCTCCGCGTCCCCCTCGACGCCCTCGACGTTCTGGTCGATCCAGTTGAGGAGGGCGACCGTGCCGTCGGCCTTGACGTGGTAGACGTGCACCGCCCCGGCGTCGACGGTGGTGTCGAGGTCCTCGCCGGGCACGCCCACCGCGAGGATCGAGTCGGTGACGGTGGCCGCGCCCGACGGTCGGTAGGGGGCCATCGCCAGGGCGGTGCCGTACCTGTCGTCGGTCTGGGCCGCGGAGTCCGGTCCAGGTGTGCGGCCCTGGCCCATGCCGAAGAGAGGGGCGGGGATGCCGTCCGTGTTGATCGACGGCCGGAAGACGTGGACACCGCCCGCGAAGGCGACCGTTCCGATGCTTTCGCCGGGAACGCCGACCGTGAAGAACCGGTCCGTGGCGGCGACCGAGGCTCCGAAGCGGTCGTACGCCTCCGCCTCCTCCCACAGCCCGGGACTGTTCTGGTGGACCGTGGCGACGGTCGGGGTCACACCGTAGGCGTACGCGACGAAACCCATGTCCGTCAGCCCGGAGCTGTCCTCGCCCGGAATGCCGATGACGAGGAACGGCACCCCGGTCGTCGAGACGCCCGCCGCGACCGAGTAGCCGACCCAGTCGTCCTCCTCGTAGGTGTTGGCCAGGTTGCCGTCGGTGCCCTGCCGGAATCCGAGGCTCGGTGTCCCCTGGGCGATGCCCGCCGGGGATCCGTAGACGAGGTGCACCAGCCCCGCGTCCTTGACCGAGCCGACGTCCTCGTACGGAATGCCGACGGCAATGTCACTGCAGCCGTCGAGGTTCGCGTCGTAGACGGCGATGGAGAAGCCGAACTGGTCTCCCGCCTCGGCGCCGTCGGAGACGTTCGGCGTGTCCTGCGACAGCGTGGTGACGCCTTTCCCGCCGCCGAGGACGATGTGCACCGCGCCGGCCTTCTCCTGGCCCGACACCGTCGCCAGCGGATCGGCGACGGCCGTGTCGCGGATGCCGTCCCCGTTGAAGTCGGACTGGGTGCCGGCGGTACAGACGCCCGCCGCCGCGGCCGGTGTCCCGGTCGCCCCCAGCCCCAGTCCCAGCAGCGCCGCCGCCAGGATGCCCGCGCCGCCGCGGCGCCACGCCTTCCTGGCGTGCGGCACCTGTCTGCGCCCGGACGCCGCGCTGCGCGGCGCGTCCGGACAGGGGTGTCTGGACATGGGTTTCCTCCCCGTTTGCTCTGTGTGCGTGTGGCGGCGCGGCCGTCGGACCTCAGGACCGGACGGCCGCGGGTGCGTCGCCGTCAGCCGATGACCGCGCCGAAGGCGACGCCGGTGGCCGGCACCCCGCCCACGCCCGGCTTGATCGTCTGGGTCGGCGCTCCGCCGGAGGCCACGTTCCACGGGAAGCCGTAGACCGCGCGGTTCTCCGCGGGGCCGTAGGGCACGCCGACGTACAGCAGCGAGGGGGTCGCGGCGAGGGAGATGCCGACGAGCATGCGCGGCGCGGGAGTGGGCCCGACGCCGTACCCGGGGTCGATCCACTGGTCGGAGGCGCCGGCCGCGCCGACCAGCGGGACGATTTGCACGCCGCCCTTCTCCGGGTGTTCCTCTCCCGACTCCTCGCCGGGCACTCCGATCGCCAGCCGGGTGGTGGTGGCGGTGGAGGTGGCGTTCGGGGAGGAGTTGACCGCGGCGAGCCGCTTGCCGAAGAAGTCGCCGGCCTCGGCCTCCTGGTCCACGTCGGCCGTGTTCTGGTCGATCCAGGCGGTCTCGGTGAAGGTGCCGTTGGCGGCGAGCTTGAAGACCTGGACAGCGCCGGCGTCGACGGTCGTCGACAGGTCCTCACCCGGGACGCCCACGGCGAGCAGCGACTCGGTGGTGGAGGTGGCGCCGGAGGCGCGGTACGGGACCATGGCGAGCGCGGTACCGAACTGGTCGCCGACCTCCTCGGCCCCGGAGATCACGTCCTGGTCCTGGCCTAGTCCGCCGAGCGGCTTCGGCGAGTTGGAGGTGAGCGTGTGGTTGAAGAAGGCCACGCCGCCCGCGAAGGCCACGGTGCCCAGCGCCTCGCCCGGCGTGCCGACCGCGAAGTGGGTCGGGGTCGCGGCGAGCGAGGAGCCGAAGCGGTCGTCCTGCTCGGCGGCGCCGGGGACGGCGCCCGCGACGTCGGTGTCCTGGTGGACGAAGGCCATCGTCTGGGCGGTGCCGCTGATGTAGTGGAACCCGCCCGCGTCCTCGATGTCACCGATCGACTCGCCGGGGACGCCGATGATCAGGTACGGCGTGCCGGCCGAGGTCTTGCCGGCGGCCACCGCGTAGCCCACCCAGTCCTCGGGCTCCTGGCCGCCGCCCAGGGGCTTGTCGGTGCCCTGGTAGAACTCCTTGACGGCCTTGGTACCTGCGTTGAGCCCGCTCGTCGAGCCATAGATCAAGTGCACGTTGCCGGCGTCGGGAACGGTGCCCATGTCCTCGTAGGGGATGCCGACCACCAGGTCGCTGCACCCGTCGAGGTCGGCGTCGTACACCGCCAGCGAATGGCCGAACTGGTCGCCCGCCTCGGGCGCCCCCGGGATGCTGTCGAGGGCCTGCGACAGGGTGAGGACACCCTTGCCGCCGCCGTAGACGATCTGCACCTCGCCGGCCCTGGCCGCGCCACCGACGGTGGCCTCCGGGTCGGCGATGGCGGTGTCCCTGAACCCGTCACCGTTGAAGTCGGACTCGACTCCCGAGGGACAGGCGACGGCGGCCACGGCCGGCGTCCCGCCTGTTCCGACCCCCCAGGTCAGCAGTGTCGCTGTCATGACGGTGACGGCACCACGCCGCCACGCTTTCCCCACCCTTGACACAGACGCCCCGTAAATAAAGAGAAATTAAAGAAGGTCAAGGGATCATCTCTTCACCTGAAGTGCACATGCAACACCCGCCCCATGGCCCGGAACGTGACATGACTCACGCCCGCGGCACGTCACATTTCGAGCTGCTGGCATATGCCAGTCGACCGGACATTCCGCACCGTCCCTCCCGGGGGAGGGTCCGCCAGCCCCGACGGCCGGGCATCGGCGGACGGTCGGGGCGCGGGGCGTCGCCCCTGGTGAACAGCGGCCTCGGAGCCGGTATCGGTTCACGGCGGACTGCACTTTTCACCCCCCGGCAGGAGGAACGTGAGGTATCCGGCACGAAGGAGAAGATCGCCGGAACGCGCACGGGCCGCCTGCGGGAGAAGTCCGTCCGGGACCGACGGGTGCACGGACCACGAATCCCGGCGGACGTCGATCCCCGCGACCGCATGTCGAGAAGCAAACGCTTCAGCACACCCGGCCACCCCCGAAGACGGCGCCTCCGGCCCGGACGGCCCGACCTGGAAGGCGGACGAGCCACGCGATCCCGGGCCCGTATGCTCACCCGGAGATGCCAGACATCCGGAGGGCGAAAAAGTGAACTACAGGGTCCAGCCCAGCGCGCAGGTCGACGCAAGCGCCGAGATCGGCGCCGGCAGCAGCGTCTGGGACCTCGCGCAGATCCGTGAGGACGCGCGTCTCGGCGAGGGCTGTGTGGTCGGCCGCGGGGCCTACGTCGGCTCGGGCGTGCGGATGGGCGACAACTGCAAGCTCCAGAACTACGCGCTCGTCTACGAGCCGGCCGAGCTCGGCGACGGTGTCTTCATCGGCCCGGCCGTGGTGCTCACCAACGACCACAACCCGCGCTCCGTCGACCCCGACGGCAACCAGAAGCGCGGCGGCGACTGGGAGGCCGTCGGCGTGAGGATCGCCGACGGCGCGTCGATCGGGGCCCGCGCCGTGTGCGTCGCGCCGATCACCATCGGCCGGTGGGCCATGGTCGCCGCGGGCGCTGTGGTCACGAAGGACGTGCCGGACTTCGCCCTGGTCGTGGGAGTCCCCGCGCGTCAGGTCGGCTGGGTCGGCCGGTCCGGCGTCCGGCTGGCCGAACGGACGGACCAGGCCGGCGTCTGGGAGTGCCCGCAGACGGGCGCCGTGTACCAGGAGAAGGACGGCGTCCTCGTCGAACTCGAGGGCTGACAATGCCGGTCCGCTTTCCGGGCCGGTTTGCCGACTTCGGTAGGGTGACGCTGTCGCGCTGTATCTCCGTACCGACGCCCGTGAGGACCGATCCGTCGCAGGGCGTGCGCGGCATGCAGGTGAAAGGGTGAAGGGATCCGGATGAACAGCCACGTGCTCTATCTCGCGCTGGGCACATACCGAGTGCGAGCGGCACGCGAGCAGGTGAAGGAAATCGCGTCCTCGGGAGCCAGGGTCTCCCTGGTCGCGCTGGACGCGCCCGAGTGGCACGAGGCTCTGCAGGAACTCGGCCGGCTCGACGGAGTGGAGATCGTCCGGGTCGCCGCGGACAAGGACGGCAGCGCATGGGCGTCGGCCAAGAAGCTGGCGGGCGCCCGGTCGGGCCCGTTCGCCGAGGCGGACATCCTCGTCGCCGGTGACGCGCAGGCACTGCCCGTCGCCTGGATCGCCAAGCGCCGTCGGCCGGAGATCGACCTGCGACTGGAGCCGCACGGCGGCGAGCGCGAGGTGGAGCCCTGCGACCTCGCCGTCCTCACTCCCTGGTACCCCTCTCCGAACAACCCCTATGCCGGATCGTTCGTGCGGACGGCCACCGAGGCGGTGGGCGGCCACTTCGATCGCATCACCGTCTTCCACACCGAGGACTGGTCCGGCTCGGCCCCCGGTCCACTCGCCGACGCGGTCCGTGTCACCGACGAGCGGCTCCAGGAGCGGATCTCCTACGGGCACGTCGTGGACTCCCCCGAAGCCACGGTCGTACGCGTCCCGGTACCGCGCATCACCCGCAAGAGCTACGCCCCCTGGGTGGAGGCCCAGGCCAAGGCGCTCAGCACCACTCTGCCCACCGGCCGCATCGAGGCTCCGCTCGTACACGCCCACACCGGTATCTACGGCGGTGTGCTGGCCCTGCGGCTGGCCCGGCCCGACGCCCGCGTGGTGGTGACCGAGCACTCCTCCTTCCTGGACAAGGTGTTCGCACAGCCCGCGGCGGAGCGGCTCTACGGCGAGATGCTGGAGCGCGCGGACGCGGTCCTGTGCGTCAGCACCGCGCTGCGCGAGCAGGTCGTCAAACGCTTCCCACAGCACGCCGACAAGATCGGTGTCACACCGAACGCGATCGCCTTCGACCGTTTCACCTTCGACTCCGACGGTTCCCCCGAGCTGCTGCGCTGGCTGTTCGTGGGCCGTCTCATGAAGCAGAAGGGCGTCACGGAGCTGCTGGAGGCCTTCGCGCTCGTCGCCGCCAAGGAGCCCAAGGCGACGCTCACCATGATCGGGCACGGAGCGCTCGAGGACGAGCTGCGCAAGCGCGGCAAGGAGCTCGGTCTGGGCGACCGGTTCCGTATCCTCCCGCCGGTCGCTCCCGAGGCCGTCGGCCCGCTGATGCGTGAACACGACCTGCTGACGCACGCCAGCAAGTCGGAGACGTTCGGGATGACGGTCGTCGAGGCGATCGCCTCCGGTCGCCCGGTGCTCGTCACCCGGTGCGGCGGCCCCGAGGAGACGATGGCCGGCATCGAGGCGTCGGCCGGCGCGCTGATGGACGTCAGCGCCGACCCCCGGATCATCGCCGAGGCGTACTGGCGCCTGCGCGAGAACGCCGGTGAACTCGACCCGGCACAGGCCCGCAAGGCCCTCGAGAGCCGGATGGGCGCCGAGGCCGTGGCCAGACAGCTCGTCGAGGTGTACGAAGGCGCCCCGCCGCGCCTCCCCCAGGTCGCGCCCGCCGAGGTCCGGCCCGGGACCGGTACCGGTCCCGCGAAGAAGGGGGCCACCGCGTCGGACGAGCCGCTCGGGCGTGCGGTCGTCCTCGCCCTGTCCCCCGCGAAGGCGCGGCGCATCGTCCACTTCGCCAACGATCTCGTCGGCATGGGCGTCGAGGTGACCGTCGTGACGGCCCAGTCCCCGAAGGTGTTCACCCGGCTGGAACTCGACCGGAGTGTCTCCGTGCTGAGCATCGAGGACGCCGAGAGCAAGCTGCGCATCCCGCGCGCCGAGCGCTTCCTCGTCTACCGCGCTCCCCGTGCGGTGCTGAGCCGGGCGCGCCGGATCGCCGCGAAGAACCGTGAGGCGATCGGCCCCGAGCTGGCCGTCGCATCCGTGCAGCGGGTCCACACCAAGGTCGCCAACGCCTGGCACAAGAAGGTCTTCAACCGCACCTACCGGGAAGTCAGGCCGCAGCTGCTCGCCCGGCTCGCCAAGCGCTCCGTACTGCCCGAGCTGAGCCTGGACCGGGTGGACCACGTCTTCGTCAGCGACATCAACTCCACGGTGACGGGCTGGAAGTGGGCCAAATCCCACCCGCATCTGAAGGTCACCACGAGCCTGGACCGCAAGGTCTACGACCCCGAGTGATCTGAACTGCCGGGCTGCCGGGCGGTACCACCCTTTTCCTGGGCGGTGCCGCCCACAACCTTTTTCCGCCCCCGCTGGTCGAAGACCGTGAGACGTCAGGTCACCAACAGGGGGGAATCTCATGTCAGTTCTAGGCAGAACCCTGCCGACGGCGGCGGCCGTGGCGGCCCTCGCGGGCGGCATGCTCGCCACGGCGCCCGCGCATGCCGTGGTGGGTGGGGGCACGGCCACCACGCACGACTGGATGGTGCAGATCCACGCCACCCAGTCCGACGGCACCGTGCGCATCTGCGGCGGCGCGGCCGTGGGAGCGCACAAGGTGGTGACGTCCGCGGGCTGTGTGACGGGAGCCAAGAGCGTGCGGGTGGCCGCCGGCACCACCAGCCTCCTGGCGGAGACGGAGATGGACCCCGACGGCGCGGACACCAACGCCTCGGTGGTGAAACGCACTTGGACGGCGCCGGGCTACGACCCCGCGACCGGCCGCGACGACATCGCGGTCCTCACCACGCGCGACCCGCTGCACACCTCCAGCTTCGTGCGTCCGGCCGCCTACTGGGACATCAGTGCGGACACGCCCGGGACGGTCGGCACCCTCGCCGGCTGGGGCAGCACCAGCGGCGACTCCCGGACGCCCTCCCCCAACCTGCGCAGGGCGTCTCTGGAGGTCCGGCCCGACACCGAGTGCGCCGAGGCCGCAGGCGCGGCGTGGACCCCGGGACGGATGTTCTGCACCACTCCCCCGCCCCCTGAGCAGGACACCGGCGGCGGGACCCCGTGCACCGGCGACGAGGGCGGTCCGCTGGTCGTCAACGGCCGGCTCGTCGGCGTCTACTCACGCCCGACCGGCTCCAGTTGCACCGCCGAGGGCAGCCGTGCCGTGTTCACCAAGGTGAGCGCCCTCATCGGGCAGATGAGCGCCCGGATCAACGACACCGACCTGAGCGGTGACGGTCTGGCCGACCTGTTCGCGATGACACCGAGCGGCAAGCGGTACGAGTACGACAGCACCGGCAGCGGTCTGAAGCCCCGCAGCCAGTGGCCCACCCTGACCGCGCCCTACAGCCGCTACCGGCAGGTCGACGTGAACGGGGACGGATTCCAGGACTACGTCTACCGAACCGCCTCGGGCGACCTCTACCAGAGCTACGACCTCTACGTCTACGAGGGCTGGGGGAACTGGACCCGCGACCGCTACGAGACGAAGATCGGCCACGGCTGGAACAGCATGCGGTCGATCACCATCCCCGGCGACGTCAGCGGCGACGGCATCCCCGACATCGTCGCGGTCGACGGCAACGGCGTGCAGTGGGTCTACGCCTTCCGGCCGGGCAGTGGCCAGGGCCTCAGCGGCAAGTGGAAGACCGGCACCGGCTGGGCCGGTTACACCCTCTTCGGCAGCGGCGACTACACAGGCGACGGCAGGCCCGACCTGCTCGCCCGCGACACGGCCGGCCGGCTCTGGATCTACAAGGGCACGGGCCGGGGCGACGCTCCCTGGCAGGCTCGCGTCCAGGTCGGCCGCAGCGGCTGGAACTACACCGCGTACGCGGCCTCCGGTGACACCACCGGGGACGGCAAGGCGGATTTCTACGCCCGGGACAGCGCCGGCTACCTGTGGCTCTACAAGGGCACGGGCAACGCCTCGGCGCCTTTCCAGAACCGGGTGAAGATCGGCGGCGGCTGGAACATCTACGACCTGATCAGCTGACCGGGCACAAACGGGTGGCGCCCGGCCGGAACTCCCGGCCGGGCGCCACAGCGCTTGGTACGTCGCGTCACGCGCCGACGATCTCCCGCAGCCGCTGCTCGAACGGAATCAGCGTCGCCTCACGGGTGTACGTGTCCGCGTGCCGGCGTGCGGCCGCCCGCTGGTCCGGCGTCAGATCACGCGCCGCCTTGCCCGCGGCCACCATGGACGCGGCCAGCTCGTCCACGTCGAGGCTGTTGGCGTTGAACCACAGCGGATACCCGTCCAGAACGTCCTGCGCGGCGATGCCGGGCTGGTGCACGGAGACGATCGGGTGTCCGAAGGCCATGTACTCGAAGATCTTGCCGGACGTGACGTACCTGCCGCCGCCCGCCAGGAACACCAGCACGTCGGCTTCCTCGTACACCTTGCCGACCTCGGTCTTCGACACGGGCCCGCAGTAGCGCAGACCGGTGTCCTCGACGCCCTCGGGGCGCGAGCCCTCGTCGGTCAGACCCAGGCGGGCCTTGAGCGTCCCGGGGCTGTTCTTGAAGAAGCCGAGGTGACCGTGGATCTGGAGTTCGGCCCCGGCCAGGTCCGGGTGGCTACGGGCGATCTTGAACGCCTCGGCCATCTCCTCCACCGGCTGCTTCGCCGTGAGGGTGCCCAGGTAGGCGAACTTCAGAGGCTTCTGGTCGTCGCTGTCCTGCGCGGATCCGTCGACCGCAGCGGCTCGTGCGGCTTCCTCGACAGCCGTCTCGGCCGCCGTGGGCAGTACATCCGCATCCCATCCGTTGGGCACGACCATCATGCGGTCCGCGACCTCGGGGTACCGCTCGGCGTGCCAGCCGCGCAGCGCCTCGTTGACGAACACCGCCGCGGACGCCTTGTCCAGCATGCGCTTCTCCCACGACCATGCGATGTGCCCCTTGGGGAAGGCGGGCTCGTCGTGGAACAGGTCCAGCGTCCACGAGTCCCGGTAGTCCATGACGTACGGGACGCCCGTCAGCTTGTTGAACATCCAGGCCGCGCCGAAGGAGGCGAAGGGGTTGCCGGTCGCGATGACCACGTCGAACCGCTTCTTCGTGTGCAGTTTCAGCGCCCGTACGACGGATGCCCACGCCCAGGAGGAATAGCGTTCGGGGAAGAGCTTCGTCTGGCTGAACTGGTAGACGCGCTTGGCCATCAGCGGGAAGCTGCGGCGCAGCCAGCTGAACTCCCGCAGATCGTGCTGCCAGGTGTAGTGGTTCAGCGACGGGCGCTCGACGTGGATGCTGGGGTCGACGGTCTTCGACAGCTCCTCGTCCACGGAGCCGATCACGTCGTAGAGGAAGTCGAGCGGCGCCGCACAGACCGTGACGTCCCAGCCCTTCTCCACGAGGTGGTTGGCCGTGGCCCGGGCGCGGTAGACGCCACTCGCCCGCGACGGCGGGAAGTAGAACGCCAGGTAGAGCACGCGGGGACGCCGGTCGCTACGGTTCTTCATCGGTCTTCCTCGGTTGGTCAGCGAACGGCTGAGGGCTGCAAGGGCGCAGCGACGGGTGACGGTACGACGGAATCGACGCTGTAGGCGATGCGCGGGGTTCCCTGGCCGCCGGAGTGCCAGGTCTCCAGCAACTGCACCGCGTGCTGGATCGACAGGGCGTCGGCGACCACGACGAGTTCGGGGCCGCCCTGCGGACCGAAGCAGCGCTGGACCATGCGTGCGCCGACGGTGGGCCACACCCGGCGGTGCAAGGGCAGGAAGACGCGCCGGTGCACCCGCCCGGCCACGCCCTTCTCATAGGACTTGAGCGCCTTCTGCGTCCGCTCCCTGAGCGGTCCGCGGCCGAGGGCTCCGGCCACCCGCCGGGGTGCCTTGTACAGCACCGCGCGCTCGAGGCGGCGCGGCAGATGCCGGGCCTCCAGCTCGTCGGGGGTCATCAGCTTCACGCCCGCGGCGAAGGTCTCGGTGGCCCAGCGCTTCTTGTCGTTCACCAGGACGACGACCCGACCGCCGGCCTCGGCGACGGCAGCGGTTTCTTCGACCACGGCCCGCTTGCGCGCGGCACCGAGGGCCAGGAACAGTACCTGCATGTCAGGGACACTCCATCACGGGGAGTCGGGGAACCAGAGTCGGTAGTGCGCCTGGGCCACGGCCTTGTAGCCGAAGTTACCAGCCAGCTTCGCCTGGGCACGCTCAAGGTCCACCCGGCCGTCGAGGAACCGGGCGCGCAGGCGCCGGAACCCCTCGCTGATCGACGCCGCGTTCTCTTCCACGTCGACGAGCTCACCCGCGGCGTCCTCGATGCCGGCGAGTGTCTTCTCGGGTCCGCCGCAGCGGGTGACCAGCACGGGCATACGGGCGGCGATCGCCTCGACGATGGTCATGCCGAACGTCTCGTAGCGGCTGGGGTGCACGAGCAGGTCGTGACCGCGCATCAGCTCCAGCGCCTGCTCGTGCGGGATGGCGCCGAGGAGCTGGACGGCGTCGTCCAGACCGAGTTCGGCGACGCGCTCGCTGAGCGGCCGGCGCAACGGGCCCTCACCGGCGAGGGTGAGGGTGAGGGTCGGGTCCTCGGCGTGGCACTGCGCGAACGCCTCGACGAGCCAGCCGACGCCCTTGTGCTCGGCCATGCTGCCGAGGTAGATCCACTTGGTGAGATCCTTCACCGGCTCCGGCCGCGGCGCGTCGAAGGAGATCGGGTTCGGGATGCGCAGGATCTTGTCCGCATGGTGCGGGAACTGACGCTCCAGGGTTTCGGTGATCTTGTCACCGACGACGAGGAAGCCGGTGACACCGTCGAGGAGCTCGTCGTACAGCGGGACGGCGTCGGGGTCGTCGAAGACCTTGTCCAGGAACGACGCGTGCTCGGTGACGAACACCTTGGCGCCGGGCCGGGCGTTCTTCAGCGCCGCCCAGCCACTGGGCAGGCCCACATGGGCGTGCACCACATCCGCCGGGATGGGCTTGCCGTCGAGCAGACTGCGCAGCTGGCGTTCGTGGTTGAGCGCCTGGGCGCCGTGGTTCTGCCCGCGGGGGACAGTGACGGGGTACTGGACGAGCTCGGCGCCGCCGGCGGTGGGCACGCGGTGCACGGCCCGGGACATCAGCTTGGCGTTGGCAGCCTCGACGGCCTTGGTCGTCGCCGCGTCCATGGGGGCCACCCAGGGGTCGCCGTGGTAGACAGTGAGGCTGTCGCAACCCGGTGCCGTCGCCTCCACCATGGCCTTGACGAAGGATCCCCGGAAGGGCAGTTCCCGCGTCGGATACCACGGCGTGATCACGGCTACATCCCGGGATGTTGCCTGCTTCATGTCGACTTCCTTCGAGATTGCACAGCGAGGCGTCACATTATCACCGGCGTCGCGACCGCTTCGGACCGTTCGGGCTGCCGATCCGGGGGACCGGCGGCCCGAACAGGGCGGGTCACTCGCCGTTGCGGACGAGGGTCTGCCATTCCTCGAGGATGCGGACGACGTTGTGCGCGGCACGCCCGTCGCCGTACGGGGTGCCCTTGTCGGCGGTGGGCGCCTCACGGGTGACCTTGGCGGCCCACTCGTCGGCGGTCAGCGTGTGCGGGTCCGGGACGAGGATGTTCCAGCCGGTCTCGACCGTCTCCACCCACTCCGTCTCCGGACGGATCGTGGTGGTGACGCGCTCCAGCAGGAACGCCTCCTTCTGCAGGCCACCGGAGTCGGTGACGACACCGGACGAGGCAAGCACCGCGGCGACCAGACCGGCGTACGGCAGCGGGCGGCCGACGTGCAGCGAACCCTTCGTCAGCTCGATGCCGTGCTCCTTGGCGCGGGCCACGAGACGCGGGTGCGCGAGCAACGCGACGGGCACCGGCAGCCCGGCGAGGGAGTCGACGATCGCGGCGAGCCGCTCCGGGTCGTCGGTGTTGTCCGGCCGGTGGATCGTGGCCAGCAGGAACGGCTGCTCGGGGTCGATGCCTTCGGGCAGGACCGGCGCCGCGTGCTCACCCGCGAGGACGGCGTCGCGGATCCGCAGGCAGATGTCGACCATGACATCGCCCGCGAGCACCGCGCGCTGCTTCAGGCCCTCGTCGGCGAGGTGGCGCATGGCCTCCTCGGTCGGGGCGAGCAGCACGTCCGCGCTGTGGTCGGTGAGGACGCGGTTGTGCTCCTCCGGCATACGGCGGTTGAAGGACCGCAGACCCGCCTCGAGGTGCGCGACCGGCAGGTGCATCTTCACGGCCGACAGGGCGCCGGCGATCGTGGAGTTGGTGTCGCCGTAGACCAGGACCCAGTCGGGCCGCTCACGCTCGAACACCGGGTCGAGGGCCGAGAGGACCGCACCGGTCTGCACGCCGTGGGTGCCCGAGCCGACGCCGAGGTGGACGTCCGGGTCGGGGATGCCGAGGCCCTGGAAGAAGACGTCGGACAGATCGGCGTCGTAGTGCTGTCCGGTGTGCACAATGAAATGCTCGTGTTCGGTCCCGGCGAACGCGGCCGCGATGGGCGCGAGTTTCACCAGTTGGGGCCGGGCTCCGACGATGCTGATGACTTTCACTGCGCACTCTTCATTCTGGTCCTGGGCGGTGGGGAGACGGCGTAATCATACTGGAGGCCGAAGGGTCCCCGAGGGACCCGCCGGGCCCGAACGGCCGGTGTCCACCGGCCGTATCGCGGCCGCGGGCACCGTGGCCGGGCCGGTGGAACGGCCACCACGCGTGATCGGCAGGGTCCGGGGAGACAGCGCCGCACCGTGGCCCCGCCCGGGTACGGGGGCGGGGCCACGGGGTGTTCGCGGACGGGCGGCTCAGCCGCCGATGACGACCCGGCGGACGCCCTTCCAGGCCTCCGGGTCCGTCGTACGGCGACCGTCGACCAGGACGGTGACGTCCGGCAGGTCGGCCGGGGTCAGCGTGCGGTACTCGGCGTGGTCGGCCTGGAGGATCGCGGCGGTGACCTTCTCGCCCGCGTGCGGGGTGAGGCCGTGCGCGGCGAGCTCCTCGTCGGTGTACATCGGGTCCGAGACGAACGGGACCGCGCCCCGCGCCTTGAGGGCCTCGACGGTGGGGAAGACGCCCGAGAAGGCCGTCTCCTTCACACCGCCGCGGTAGGCGGCGCCCAGCACCAGCACGTTGACCCCGGTCAAGTCGCCGTAGGCGGCGGCCAGTAGGTCCACGGCGTAGTCGGGCATCGCCGCGTTCGCCTCACGGGCGGAGCGCACGACGGTCGCCGCCGGGTCGTTCCACAGGTACATCCGCGGGTAGATCGGGATGCAGTGACCGCCGACGGCGATGCCCGGCTGGTGGATGTGGCTGTAGGGCTGCGAGTTGCAGGCCTCGATGACCTTCTTGACGTCGATGCCGTTGCTGTCGGCGAAGCGGGCGAACTGGTTCGCCAGGCCGATGTTGACGTCCCGGTAGGTCGTCTCGGCGAGCTTGGCCAGCTCGGAGGCCTCGGCGGTGCCCAGGTCCCACACGCCGTTCGGCCGGGGCAGGTCGTCGCGGGCGTCGAAGTCGAGGACGGCCTCGTAGAACTCGACACCACGGGCGGCGGACGCCTCGTCGATGCCGCCGACGAGCTTGGGGTAGCGGCGCAGGTCGGAGAAGACGCGGCCGGTGAGGACGCGCTCCGGGGAGAACACCAGGTGGAAGTCCTCGCCCGCGGTCAGGCCGGAGCCCTCGGCCAGCATCGGCGCCCAGCGAGTGCGGGTGGTGCCGACCGGGAGGGTGGTCTCGTACGAGACGAGCGTGCCGGGCTTGAGGCCCTGCGCGATCGCCTTCGTGGCGGAGTCCATCCAGCCGAAGTCCGGGGTGCCCTCGGCGTCCACGAACAGCGGGACGACCACGACGACGGCCTCGGACTCGGCGACGGCGGACGCGGTGTCCGTGGTCGCGCTCAGCAGACCGGCGTCCACGGCCTGCTTCAGCTTGACGTCGAGGTCGTGCTCGCCGGGGAACGGCTCGACGCCGGCGTTGACCAGCTCGACGACCTTCTCGTTGACGTCCGCGCCGATGACCCGGTGGCCCTTGGAGGCGAACTGCACGGCCAGCGGGAGGCCGATCTTGCCGAGTGCTACTACACAGATGTTCATGGAGGGTCGCTACTTCCTTTTGGAACCGGTCGGCTTCTTGAAACCGGCGGACTTCAACTTCCTGACACCGACCGACCTCACGCGGCCGGCCAGGGACTTGAGCTTCCGGACGGGAGCTCCCAGCGTCCGGAGGATCTGATCCCTCTTCGGCGGGTACATGCGGGCCGTGTCGATCACGACCCGCCCCTTGTCGTTCACCAGGGCCGACGCCCGGTAGGGGTCCCCCTCCGGGCCCCACCGGCGCGCCAGCGGCATGGGCAGGTCACTGCCCCGCACGGGAACCTCGTACGTGGCGCCGGCCACGTCCAGGTACACCCGGACACCGCGCTTGACGGTGACGTGATCCAGCGGGACGCGGGCGTGCAGCACCATCGCTGCGCCGTCCTCGGCGGGTTCGACGACCTGCTCGCCCACCACCGCCGGGGTCTTGTGGTTCGGCTTCAGCTTCCGGGCGCCCGGCTTGTCGGCCGATTTGGGCATGGCGCCCTTGGCGAGCCGCAGGGTGACGCCGTCGGAGACGCCCGTCACGGGCACCCGTACGGACGCCACGTAGGTGAGACCGTCCCCCTGCTGCTCCCACTCGGAGGTGAGCAGCCGGGTGCCGGGGGCGAGCTGGGCGCCCACCGAGTCCTTGGCCAGAACCTCGAACACGTGGTCGGGCAGGCCGATGCGCGGGTCGCGGAAACCGGGGTAGCGCGCGAAGGCGCGTGCGCCCTCGATCACGAACGGGACGCCGTTCTCCGCCTCCGAGGTGATGGCCTCGGACAGCTCGTCGACCGCGCCGGCCCGGGCCAGGGATATCCGCACCCGGCGCTTGACATCCATGGCGTCGCGGATGCCGTCGGTGAAGTACGCGTCCGCCAGCCGCGCGATGCCCGCGCAGATCTGCACGCGAAGCTCGCGGTCCAGGCCCGGGAAGTCGTCCTGGACGAGCTTGGCCAGCTCCCAGAGGAAATGGCGGTGCAGGATGGCGTCGCGCTCCGGTCCCGCCTCGATGAGGCCGGCCGTGAAGTTCATCATCTCGGCGGTGCACTCGAGCCGGGAGAGGTGGTTGGCGCGGTAGGTGATGTTGCTGGCGTCGCCCCGCTTGACCGCGTAGTAGCAGGTGTAGCTCGCCACCACCGAGATCTTCCGGGCCCGCACGAGGGCCTCGATGGTGAACGGCTGGTCGCTGCCCACGGCCATGTGCTCGGGGAAACGCAGCTTGTACTTCTCCACCATCTCGCGGCGGAACAGCTTGGTGTTGGCCAGGGTGAAGGGCACCCCCGGCTCGTCCGGGCGGACCTCCCGGTCGCCGTGCTGGAACAGCGCCTGGTGGACGTAGCGGCCGTTGGTGCCGACCATCTTGCCGACGACCACGTCCGACTCGTGCTTGTCGGCGTACTTCACCATGCGCTCCAACGCTTCCTCGCCGAGGTAGTCGTCGGAGCCGATGAAGTACACGTACCGGCCGGTGGCCAGCTCCAGTGCCCGGTTGCTGGGCGCTGCCGGACCACCGGAGTTCGCCTGGTGGATCACCTTGACGGTGTCCGGGTAAAGCGCCGCGAACCGGTCGAGTTCGCGGCCGCTGTCGTCGGTGGAACCGTCGTCGACGGCGACGATCTCGAGCCGCTCGCGTCCGATGGTCTGCTGGACCAGGGAGTTCAGGCACTCCGTCAGGTACGGCATCGTGTTGTATACCGCGACGACGACACTGACGTCAGGCGCAGCACTCATGCTCGGGCTCCTGGTCTCCGCCAGCCGTGACGGCTGGGTCCTGCGGGGAAAGTCTCACAGAACATAGGAGTCCTACCGAGCACGCACCGTTCCCCCGATGTGTGATGCTCAGCTGCCATGGACGGCCAGGTCCTCCACCGGAAGGGTAACGCTGGTGTTCTTCGTGGCCGACTCGAGGACGGCCGCAGCCACCTCGACGGTGCGCATGCCCTGGCGCAGGGTGCAGATGTCGGCCTGCTTGCCCAGCACCGCATCCCGGAACAGCTCGTGCTCGACCTGGAGCGGCTCGCGCTTCGGGATGGCGTAACGGATCATGTCGCCCTCGGACACACCGCGGAACGCCCGGAGGGCCTCCCACTCGGTGGTCACGGCGGCGTTGGAGTGGAACGTCAGGTCGGCGGTGAGGGTGTCGGCGATGAAACAGCCGCGCTCACCGGTGACCGACGTGAACCGCTCCTTGAGCGGGCTCAGCCAGTTCACCAGGTGGTTGACCATGGTGCCGTCGTCGAGACGCCCCACCGCGGAGACCATGTCCTCGTGCGGACGACCGCTCTTGGAGACGGTGTGCGCGGCGATGGACACGTACTGGCGTCCGGTGACCCAGCCGGTGAGGTCGATGTCGTGGGTGGCGAGGTCCTTGACGACGCCGACGTCCGCGATGCGGTGCGGGAAGGGGCCCTGGCGGCGGGTCACGACCTGGTAGACGTCACCCAGCTCGCCGGCCTCCAGGCGCGCGCGCAGCGACATCAGCGCCGGGTTGCAGCGCTCGATGTGCCCCACGCCGGCCACCAGGCCGCGCGACTCGAAGGCCTCGACGAGACGGCGCGCGCCGTCGACGGTGTCGGCGACCGGCTTCTCGACCAGCGCGCACACACCGGCCTCGGCGAGCGCCAGGCCGACCGGCTCGTGCAGTGCGGTGGGACAGGCCACGACGGCGTAGTCCACGCCGAGGGCGATGAGCTCCTCGACGGTGTCCAGGATCGGCGCGCCCTGGGCGGCGCCGAACTTGTCGCCCATCGGGTCGACGACGCCGACGAGGTCGACGCCATCGAGACCGGACAGGACACGGGCGTGGTGACGCCCCATGGAACCGAGGCCGACGAGTCCCGCCCGCAGCGACTTCCCGGTACTCACAGTTGCTCCCCCAGAGCATTGACAGCGGTGACGATGCGCTCCAGATCCTGCGTGGACAGGGCCGGGTGCACGGGCAGCGACACGACCTCGGCGGCCGCGCGGTCCGTCTCGGGCAGGGTCCAGTCACGGCCCGCCTTCTGGTCCGGCTCCCAGTACGGCTTCAGCCGGTGGATGGGAGTCGGGTAGTACACGGCGTTGCCGATGCCGGCCTCGGTCAGCCTGGCCATGGCGGCGTCGCGGTCGCCCTGGATGCGCACCGTGTACTGGTGGTAGATGTGCCGGGCGCCCTCGGCGACCTTCGGCGTGATCACGTTCGGCGCGGTGATGTGCTCGGTGAGGTACGCGGCGTTGGCGATGCGCTGCTCGGTCCAGCCGTCCAGCTTGCGGCGCTGGACGCGGCCGATGGCCGCGGACACGTCCGTCATCCGTACGTTGGCGCCGACGATCTCGTTGGCGTAGCGCTTCTCCATGCCCTGGTTGCGCAGCAGGCGCAGGGTCCGGGCGGTCTCGGCGTCCCCGGTGGAGATCATGCCGCCCTCGAGGCTGTGCATGTTCTTCGTCGGGTAGAAGCTGAACGTGCCCGCTGCGCCGAACGCGCCGACCGGGGTGCCGTGCAGCGCGGCCGCGTGGGCCTGGCAGGCGTCCTCGACCACGGCGAGCCCGTGCTGCCCGGCGATCGCCATGATCTTGTCCATGGCGGCCGGGTGGCCGTACAGGTGCACCGGCATGATGGCGGCGGTGCGCGGCGACAGGGCAGCCTCGACCGCGGCCGGGTCCAGACAGAACGTCTCTGGGTCGATGTCGGCGAAGACGACGTCGGCGCCGACCAGCCGCACCGCGTTGGCGGAGGCGGCGAACGAGAACGACGGAACGATGACCTCGTCGCCCGGGCCGAGACCGAGGGCGAGGAGCGACAGGTGCAGCGCGGAGGTTCCGGAGTTGACCGCGACGCAGTGGCGTCCGTCGACCAGCTCCGAGAACTCCTCCTCGAAGGCGGCCACCTCGGGCCCCTGGACGACCATGCCGCTGCGCAGCACGCGCACGGCAGCCTCGATCTCCTCCTCGGAGATCACAGGCTTGGCGGCCGGTATGAACTCATGGGCGTCGGTCATCGACATCCCCTCCTCTACGGCGACCTTTAGGGCGCACCACGTCATGCATGGTCGGGAAGGGACCGTGTCGATGCTCAGCACGGCCGCATCCCTGGTTGTCCGCTGGTGCCTGTGGGCGGGGCGGACGGGCTGTACACAGGACCCCGCCCCCCGAGGGCTCCTTGCGGGAAGCCAGCCGTGTCCGGCGTTGGAACCGGATGTGCTCATCGGCTGTGGTCACGGTGTGCATGTCTTTGGCCACCGGAACCACGAAGCACGTTACCAGCACGCGCACAGCGATTTTCCCAAGGGTTACCACAGTGAAACTCACGGAGCGAGTGCGCTCCCTCACAAGCGAGACACAGAGTAACCCGCCCTGTGGCGCACTGCGACGCGAGATCACGGGAGGGGCGAACCGGCGCGGGCACCCGGTGGGTACCGGGTGCCCGCGCGACGGTCGAACCGGATCGGACGGCCGGTTCAGGCGGAACCGGAGGTCACTCCTCCGTCGGGGCCGAGACGCTCGGCTGGCTCTGCTGAGCCGCCGCCGTGGTCTTCGACACCGCCTTCGCCGCCTTCTTCGCCGTCGTCTTCTTCGCGACGGTCTTCTTGGCGGCCGTCTTCTTCACCGCCGCCGTCTTCTTGGTGGCGGCCTTCTTCGCCGTGGCCTTCTTCGCCGTCTTGCGGGCAGCCGCCTTCTTCGCCGGAGCGGCCTCCGCCTCGTCGGCGGGCGCCTCGCTCTCCTCGGCGGCGCTCTCCGCCGGGGCCGACGGGACGACCACGACGGCCGTCTCCTCGGAGGCGGTCGGCGCGGTGGCCTTGCGCACGGCACGGCGCCGCGGGCGGGCCGGGGCCGCGCTCTCGACGACGGGCTCGGCGACCGGCTCGGCCTCGGGCTGCTCCGCCGGAGCGGCCTCGACGGCCGGGGCCGGAGCCGCCGGCTCGGCGACCGTCACCACGGCGGCCTCCGCACCCGCGGGCGAACCGGCCGGCGCGGACACCTTGCGGGTGGCACGACGGCGGGTACGACCCCTGGGCGCGGCCTCGTCGGCCACCGGAGCCTCGGCAGCCGGAGCTTCGGCGACCGGAGCTTCGACGACCGGGTCCTCGACGGCGACCGGCTCGGCCTGGGCGGTGACCGCCTCGGCCGGCTGCACCGGACGCTCGGTCTCCACCTCGGCGGTGACGTCCTGCGCGGTGGGCGCCTCGACGGCCTCCTCGGCGACGGCCTCGACGGAATCAGCCGTGAGATACGTCTCGGAGCCGCCCGACCTGCGCGCGCCGCCCCTCGGCGCACCCGCCGGAGCGGACGCCCTGCGGCTCGCCCGGCGCCGGCCCCGGCCACGCGTGGCCGATGCCTCCGCCTCCGCGATGCTGCTGTAGAGCTCCTCGTCCGGCGCGAACTCCGGTGCCGCGAGCGCGACCGGCTCGGCCACCTCGGCGGCGACCTCGGCTTCGCTCTCCGTCTCCGGCTCGGCACCCACGAACGGCTCGACGACGTCGGCCGTCACCGTCTCGTGCTCGTGCTCGTGGTCGTGGCCCTGTCCGTCGCCACCGCGGCCGCGCTTCTTGCGCTTGCCGCCCCCACCGACGGCGGTCGGCTGCTCCATGTGGACGATGACCCCGCGCCCGTTGCAGTGCACACAGGTCTCGGAGAACGACTCCAGCAGCCCCTGGCCGACCCGCTTGCGGGTCATCTGCACGAGCCCCAGCGAGGTGACCTCGGCGACCTGGTGCTTCGTGCGGTCGCGGCCCAGGCACTCCAGCAACCGCCGCAGCACCAGGTCCCGGTTGGACTCCAGCACCATGTCGATGAAGTCGATCACGATGATGCCGCCGAGGTCGCGCAGCCGCAGCTGACGCACGATCTCCTCGGCCGCCTCCAGGTTGTTCCTGGTGACCGTCTCCTCGAGGTTGCCGCCCTGGCCGGTGAACTTGCCGGTGTTGACGTCGACGACGACCATCGCCTCGGTCCGGTCGATCACCAGCGAACCACCGCTGGGCAGCCAGACCTTGCGGTCCAGCGCCTTGGCGAGCTGCTCGTCGATCCGGTACGTGGCGAAGACGTCGACCTCGGAGGTCCACTTCGACAGCCGGTCGGTCAGGTCGGGCGCGACGTGCGACACGTATCCGTGGATGGTCGACCAGGCCTCGTCACCACTGACGATGACCTTGGTGAAGTCCTCGTTGAAGATGTCGCGCACGACCCGGACGGTCATGTCCGGCTCGCCGTACAGCAGCGTCGGGGCGTTCCCGCCGTTCTTCGCCTTCTTCTGGATGTCCTCCCACTGCCCCTGAAGCCGCTCGACATCGCGGCGCAGCTCGTCCTCGCTCGCGCCCTCGGCGGCGGTGCGCACGATGACGCCCGCGTCCTCGGGGACGATCCGCTTGAGGATCGTCTTCAGGCGGGCCCGCTCGGTGTCGGGCAGCTTGCGGCTGATCCCGGTCATCGAACCCTCGGGCACGTACACGAGGTAGCGGCCCGGCAGGGAGACCTGGCTCGTCAGGCGGGCGCCCTTGTGTCCGATCGGGTCCTTCGTCACCTGGACGAGGACCGACTGACCCGACTTGAGGGCCGCCTCGATGCGACGCGGCCCGTTGGCCATGCCGAGCGCCTCGAAGTTGACCTCACCGGCGTACAGGACGGCGTTGCGCCCCTTGCCGATGTCGATGAAGGCGGCCTCCATCGACGGCAGCACGTTCTGGACCTTGCCCAGGTACACGTTGCCGACGTACGAGGTGGCCTGCTCCTTGTTGACGTAGTGCTCGACGAGCACGTTGTCCTCGAGGACACCGATCTGGGTGCGCTCGCCGCTCTGGCGGACGACCATCACCCGCTCGACGGCCTCACGACGGGCCAGGAACTCGGCCTCGGTGATGATCGGCACCCGGCGGCGGCCCTGCTCACGGCCTTCACGGCGGCGCTGCTTCTTGGCCTCGAGCCGGGTCGAGCCCTTGATGGACTGGACCTCGTCGGACGGCTCGGAGGGCTTGCGCGGCTCACGGACCTTGACGACGGTGCGCTCCGGGTCCCCGTCGGCCGGCTGCTCGGCCTCGGTCGAGGAGTCACCGGCGCGGCGACGGCGACGGCGACGGCGGCGACTGCCGGCGGTGGAGCCACCGGCCTCGTCCTCGGCGTCCTCCGCGTCCTCGTCCTCCTGCTCGGCGGTGTCCTCGGCGTCCTGCGTGGCCTGCTCGGCGGCGAACTCGTCGGCGCCCTCGTCCCCCGCGTCCCCCTCGCCGTCGGCGGCATCGCCACGGCGACGGCGACGGCCACCGCGACGGCGACGGCGACGCGAACCGGTCTCCTCGGTCTCGTCGTCGCTGTCGACGACGTCCTCGGCCTCGTCGGCCTCCTCCGGCTCGGCTTCCGACTCGTCGTCGGCGACCGGCACGGCTGCGGCGGGCGCGGCAGCGGTGGGTGCCGCGGCGCGGCCGGTGCCGGCGTCATCACCGAAGCCCGCGGCGCGGCGCCGACGGCGCCGACGCGACCCGGTCGACTCCTCCGGCAGCTCCTGGGTCTCCCCGGGCTCCTCGGTCTCCTCGGGCTCCGTCACCTCGGCCTCGGCGGCGGCGGCTTCGGCGGCGGCCCGCTGCGGGGTCTGGAACTGCGGCTCGGCGAACACGGGCGCCTGGAACACGGCGACCGCGGGCCGCGCCGGACGACGCGGCGCGTCGGACTCCGCGTTCTCCTGCGCCGGCGCGGTGAAGCCACCGGCGGCCCGGCGGACCACCCGACGGCGCCCGCGACGCGAACCGGAGTCCTCGTCGGCCTCAGCGGCCTCGGCGGGAGCGGCCGGAGTTTCGGCGGGCGTCTCCGGGGCCTTCGTCTCTTCGGCGGCCGGGGCGGCAGCGGTTGCGGGAGCGGCCGGCTCCTCGGTCACCTCGGCGGCCGCGGCGACCCGGCGCGTCGCGCGACGGCGAGTCCGGGGGGCGGCCTCGGGAGCCTCGACGGGGGCCTCGGGCGTCTCGTCGGTCACGGCGGGAGCCTCGGGCTCGGCGGCGACGGCGGGCGTCTCCGCCTCCGGCGCACCGGCGGGCGCGGTCGCGCGCCGGGTGGCGCGGCGCCGCGTACGGGGCGCGGCCTCGGTTTCGGGCGCGGTCTCGGGCTCCACGGCGGGCTGCTGCACGGCGGCGTCCTCCGCGGCGGACTCGACGGCCTCGGCCGGGGTCTCGGAGGACGCGGACGGCGTGGTCACGCGGCGCGTGGCCCGGCGACGGCTGCGGCGGGGAGCGGCGTCCTCGGCAGAGACCTCCTCCACGGAGGTCTCCTCGGCAGGGGTCTCCTGCGCGGTGGGCGCGCTCACCTCGGCGGCCACGGGCAGGACGGTCTCGGCGGCCTCGACGGCGGCCGGAGCCCCGGCGGGCGCGGAGGCGCGGCGGGTGGCACGGCGGCGCGTACGGGGCGCGGCCTCGGCGGGCGCCTCGTCGGCTTCCCCTGCCGTGCCGTCGGCAGTGGCGTCGCCCTGGGCGGCCTCGGTGGCCTCGGCTTCGAGGTCCTCCTCCGCCAACTGCTCGGCGGACTCCACGGCCGGTATGGCCGGCGTGGTGATCTCGGCCGAGGTGTCGGCGGCGGCGACCGGCGGACCCGCCGGCCGGGAAGCGGCACGGCGCCGCCGACGCGGCGGCAGGGTGTCGCTGGGGCTGTTCGCTTCGGAGTCCGTGACGGACTCTGCGGATTCGGTTGGCTCGAGCATGCGGGCGTTTCTCCCGTCAGGCTCCCGGGCGCCGCGCCTGGTCCGGCGTCGATCGCTGAGGATCGATCACCGTTGACGTCCGCGGCTCGCGCGATGCGCGGTGCCGCCGTCCGGGGCGCGGGCGCCGCACGGGAGCTCTCTGTGTCCTGTCTCGCCGGTTCCGTACGCCGAATGCGTACGGCCTGGCGAAAGTCTTCTGGTCGGTTCGCCGCCCGACCCAGGTGGCTCCCGAGTACGAGGGCGGCGCTACGGCGTACGTTCCTTCGCGGAACCTTCCCTACGCGGGCGCCTTCGCGGTGGCAGCGGGTTCGGCCGTTGTGGGGGCCTGTGCTGCCTCGCGGTCGGGCGCGAGCGGGTCGGTCACCGTGCCGGTCTCTTCATCGAACAGCCCCTGCGCCAGCCTGGTCACCGCAGCGGGGACCGGCGGCGCCAGGTCGGCCACGGCGCGAAGACCGGACAGGACGTCGTCGGGTCGTACGGCAGGCGTCACGTGCCGAACAACCAGCCGCAGTATCGCACAGGGCTGGTCCGTCGGCCTATCAGCGGGTTCCCTGTGCGTTTCGAGCTGGACGACAGCGGCGCGGGCGTCGAAGGTCCGCACGCCGTTCTTCGCCATGCGCTGGACCTCGACGGCGTCCGCCTTGTTGAAGGCGTCCACCGCGCGATCGGCGTCGGCCGGGTCCACACCGTCCAGCCGCAGCTCCCATACGGAGGCCGTCAGCCGGTCGGCGAGCCCCGAGGTCCGGGCCTCGACCGCGTCGACGATGTCGAGCCCGGTGGGCAGCGACTCGTCGAGGAGGATTCTCAGCTTCTCCGGATCACGCGCCGCGGTGAGCGCGATCTCCAGATACTCCGCCTCACTGCCCGTGCCGGTGGGTGCGGCATTGGCGTACGACACCTTCGGATGCGGTGTGAACCCCGCCGAGTACGCCATCGGCACCTCGGCACGGCGCAACGCACGCTCGAAGGCGCGCTGGAAGTCACGGTGGCTGGTGAACCGGAGGCGGCCGCGCTTGGTGTAGCGCAGTCGGATGCGCTGCACCGCGGGTGCGGGCGGCGGGCCTTCGGGCTGTCGCTTGCCCAGTGTCGTTCAGTCCTTCGTGAGAGCGGTCGTACTCCTACCAAGAGTACGTGTCTCGCCCGTCGATGGTTCCCGTCGGCCGACCGCCTCCCGTGGCAGCGACTCGCCGAAAAGCATCCGGCGCAGGTCCGCGCGGGTCTGCCGGGCCGTCTCACGGGCGGCGGCCAGCGCCTGCCGGGCGGCCCGGCCCACACTGCGCGCGGCACGGGCCGCCGGACGCAGCACGGCGTCCCGCACGACATGCCCCACCGGGGTCAGGACGGTCCGGTACACCCAGCGCACCGGCTCCACGAAGATCCACCAGAAGAGGGTCCCGAGGAGCCGTCCGACGGCCGACGAGATGCGTCCCGCGATCCGCCAGGCGTGCCCCAGAGCCTCCCCCACCTCACGCGCGAGGACTGCGAGAAAGCGGCCGACGGGCGCGAGCACCCAGCGCCACAGCGCGAGCGCGGGCAGCACGACCAGGATCCGGACGGTCCAGTACAGGACCACGCCGATCCCGGTGACGAGCAGCGCCAGCAGCCGCCACACCCCTCGCGCACACCAGGCGACCGCCCGCCCGGTCGGCACGAGCACCGCTGCGTGGATCCATCGCGCCGGAACGACGACGAGGTACCGCACCAGCCACGCCACGGCGGTGTACGCGCCGGCCCCGACGACGGCGAGGACCGTGCCGATCCCCTTCAGCAACCAGCGGACGGCGTGCCCCGCGGGCGTCAGCACGCACGCGTACACCCACGCCAGCCCGGCCCAGGCCCGCCGGGCCAGCCAGGCGAGGCCGTGCCCGAGCGGGGTGAGGACATGCCGGTAGGACCACACCACCGGCACCACGAGCAGCACATGCCCCAGCCACCCCAGCGCCTTGCCCACAGGGACGACGACATACCGCCACAGCCCGATCAGCGGCCACAGCAACAGCGCCTTCGCCAGCCACGACAGGGCCCGCCCGAGCGGCCGGAGCACCGTGTCCCCGAGGAACCGCCCCGCCACGACGAGCGCGTCCCACGCCATCCGCACCGGCAGGACCAGTACCAGCACCACGATCCGCACAGGCAGCCGGATCGCGACGACGAGACACCCTTCGGGCGTCCGGGCAGGCGGCTGCGCGGGCGCCGGAACGGGCGGCTGCGCGGGCGGTCCGGCGGGCGGCTTGTGCAGGTCCATATCGACGTAGACGCTACAACCGCCCCGGTGGATGCGCTGCTGAGGGTGCGTCGGAAAGCGGCCCGCGGCACCGCGTCACTTCGACGACGGCCGAATCGAAGGCGGCGCCACGCTCAACTCACCGGACACCGACGAGCCCCTTCCCGACAAGGAAATCTGCGCGTCCTCCCCCGGGTCCGGCAGAGGGGTTCTGGGGGCGGCAAGCGGTGACGTCGACGGGCGGAGCCGGGGAGGGCCGGCGGCCATGGACAGTGCCGCCGTCCCCTCCTGCTCGCTCACCCCCGCCGGCGCGTCCCTCACACCGTCGGGTGCCTCGCTCACCTCAGTGACTGTGCCCGGAACTCCCCGCCGGCTGCTTCACCGTCAACGGCAGCAACTTCTGGCCGGTCGGGCCGATCTGGATGTGGGTGTCCATTGCCGGACACACCCCACAATCGAAGCAGGGCGTCCAGCGGCAGTCCTCGACCTCTGTCTCGTCGAGGGCGTCCTGCCAGTCCTCCCAGAGCCAGTCCTTGTCCAGGCCGGAGTCCAGGTGGTCCCAGGGCAGGACCTCCTCGTAGGACTTCTCGCGTGTGGTGTACCAGTCGACGTCCACGCCGAAGGCGGGCAGCGTCTTGTCCGCGCAGGCCATCCAGCGGTCGTAGGAGAAGTGCTCGCGCCAGCCGTCGAAGCGGCCGCCGTCCTCGTAGACGGCCCGGATGACGGCGCCGATACGGCGGTCGCCGCGCGAGAGGAGGCCCTCGACGATGCCGGGCTTGCCGTCGTGGTACCGGAAGCCGATCGAGCGGCCGTACTTCTTGTCGCCGCGGATCTTGTCCCGGAGCTTCTGAAGACGCGCGTCCGTCTCCTCGGCGGAGAGCTGCGGCGCCCACTGGAACGGGGTGTGCGGCTTCGGCACGAATCCGCCGATCGACACCGTGCAGCGGATGTCGTTCTGGCCGGAGACCTTGCGGCCCTCGGCGATCACCTTCATCGCCATGTCGGCGATCTGGAGGACGTCCTCGTCCGTCTCGGTCGGCAGACCGCACATGAAGTACAGCTTCACCTGGCGCCAGCCGTTGCCGTACGCGGTGGAGACCGTCCGGATCAGGTCCTCCTCGGAGACCATCTTGTTGATGACCTTGCGCATGCGCTCGGAACCGCCCTCGGGGGCGAAGGTCAGGCCCGACCGGCGGCCGTTGCGCGTCAGCTCGTTCGCCAGGTCGACGTTGAAGGCGTCGACACGGGTGGAGGGGAGGGACAGGCCGATCTTGTCGTCCTCGTAGCGGTCCGCGAGGCCCTTCGCGACCTCGCCGATCTCGCTGTGGTCGGCGCTCGACAGCGAGAGCAGGCCGACCTCCTCGAAGCCGGTCGCCTTCAGGCCCTTCTCCACCATGTCGCCGATGCCGGTGATCGAGCGCTCGCGCACCGGGCGGGTGATCATGCCGGCCTGACAGAAGCGGCAGCCGCGGGTGCAGCCGCGGAAGATCTCCACGGACATGCGCTCGTGGACCGTCTCGGCGAGCGGGACCAGCGGCTGCTTGGGGTAGGGCCACTCGTCGAGGTCCATGACGGTGTGCTTCGACACGCGCCACGGAACGCCCGACTTGTTGGGCACCACCCGGGCGATCCGGCCGTCCGGCAGGTACTCGACGTCGTAGAACCGCGGGATGTACACCGCGCCCGTCCTGGCGAGACGGAAGAGGACCTCCTCGCGGCCGCCCGGCCGGCCCTCCGCCTTCCACTCGCGGATGATCTTCGTCATGTCCAGCACGGCCTGCTCGCCGTCGCCGATGACGGCCGCGTCGATGAAGTCGGCGATCGGCTCGGGGTTGAAGGCCGCATGGCCGCCCGCCAGCACGATCGGGTCGTCGAGACCGCGGTCCCTGGACTCCAGCGGGATGCCCGCGAGGTCCAGCGCCGTCAGCATGTTCGTGTAGCCCAGCTCCGTGGAGAAGGACAGCCCGAACACGTCGAAGGCCTTCACCGGACGGTGGCCGTCCACGGTGAACTGCGGGACGGCGTGCTCCCGCATCAGCGCCTCCAGGTCCGGCCACACGCTGTACGTGCGCTCGGCGAGGACCCCCTCCTGCTCGTTCAGCACCTCGTAGAGGATCATGACGCCCTGGTTGGGCAGACCCACCTCGTACGCGTCCGGGTACATGAGGGCCCAGCGGACGTCGCAGGACTCCCAGGGCTTGACGGTGGAGTTGAGCTCGCCGCCCACGTACTGGATCGGCTTCTGCACATGCGGGAGCAGAGCTTCGAGCTGCGGGAAGACCGACTCGACAGACATCGCGGGGTTACCTTCGTGAGCTGACGGGGGGCGCCCCCGGCCGAGGGCTGGGGGAGGGAGACCATCAAGCGTAACCCGGCCGGAGCACTCCCCCGCCCGCGAGGAAGCCCACGGTGAACCGGCCTGCCGCGTGAACCGGCCTAGACCTCCATCGACGCCCGCGTCGCCTTCCACATCTCCGGCAGCGCCTCCTCGGAGATCTCCGCCCGGCGCTCCTCGCGGCCGTACAGCAGCCCGTAGGTGAAGGTGCTCTCCCCCGCCGCGTGCGCCACGGCCGAGAGCTCGCGCAGGGTCTGGCGGGCCATGACGCTGTCCTGGTGCTCGCCGAGCAGGCTCTGCAACGCCTTCATGCACTTGGCGAGTCTCTTGGCCGCACCGCCGATCGCCGGGGTGGCCGTCTCCGCCGCGTAGCGGGTCCGCTTGGCCTTCTTGCGCGCCTCGTGCACGGATTCGTCGCGATCGTGGCCGGGCGGCTGCTCCATGGCCTCTTCGACCAGCGCAGACACCTTCGCGAAGTCCTTGCGCACGGCCTTGGCGAGCACCTTGTCCGGTTTCCTGGCGGCCGCCTTCAGCGTCGGCGGGTCGGCGACCACGGCGTCCAGGGTGTCCAGGAGCGTCAGATAGCGCTGCGAGTCGAGTACGCCGAACAGCAGGCGGCGGGAACCGTGCTCCCCTGCCTTGGCCCAGGTGCGCAGCCGGTCGTGGACCGGGCCGGAGACCAGGATGGGGGGCAGTTCGTCGAGGGCCCCGCCCAGCCGCTCGACGAGCACCTCGTGGTCGCGGCCCACGCCCAGCTCCCCGGCGAGCCATTTCAGTTCGGCGCCGATGGGGTCGGTGACCTCCCGGTCGAGGACCGTGCGGAAGGAGCGGAACGTGCTGCGCAGCCGGCGGGTGGCGACCCGCATGTCGTGGATGGCGTCCGGGGCGTCCTGGCGCACGGCCGGGTCGAGTTCGACGATCGCGTCCCGCTGGGCGCGGATGTACGCGAGGACGTGGTCGCCGGCGGTGACGGGTTCGGCGGGGGCCGGGTCCTTCGGCCGGGGATGTCCGCCCTTCGTCTCAGCCAGGGCCCGCGCGAGTTTCGACGCCGACTTCGACGGCCGTACGCCTGCCTTGCGCAGCCGCTTCTCCACCTTGTCGAGGAGTGCGGGGTCGCCGCCGTCGGCGAGCTCCACCTCGATCTCGGTCCATTGGGCGCTGCCCTCGCCGCCGAACAGCCGGTCGGCGCGTACGGCGTCCACGCTGGCCTCGGCGAGCAGCCGTCCCTTGGCGTCGAGGAGGTCGCGGACGTCCCGGCTGGAGCGCAGTCGCACCACGGGTACGAGTTGTCCTTCGCGGACGCGGGAGCGGACCAGTCCGGCGAGTTCGTCGGGTACGGCGTCGGAGAGCGGGGCGCGGATCTCGTCCCGGACGCCCGGTCCCACCGGCAGTTTCAGGTGCCAGCCGGCGTCCGAGCCTCCGGTGCGACGGCGCAACGTGATCGAGGCGGAGGCCAGGCGCAGGTCGGAGGTGTCGTAGTAGGTCGCGTCCAGCTCGACGACGCCTTTGTCGAGGACGGACGCGACGCCGCCGGCACCGGTCAGATCAGGCAGTCCACTGTCGTCGGATTCGTACTTGCGCTCGATCTCGCGTTTCGTCTCCGTCATGAATCGAACCTAGTCCGAGTCGGGTCCGAAGGGCAGTGCGCGAAGGATCCGAATCGCGGCCGCCGGGCGAAAACAGAAGGTCCAGGGCCTGTCCGCGCCGCTACGCCGACATGGGCCGTTGCACCCGGATGGACTGGAGCAGCCCCACCGCGACCCAGACCGCGAACATCGACGTGCCGCCGTAGGAGACGAACGGCAGGGGCAGACCTGTCACCGGCATGATCCCCAGGGTCATCCCGATGTTCTCGAAGGACTGGAAGGCGAACCAGGCCACGATGCCCGCGGCGACGATCGTGCCGTACAGCTCGGTCGTCTCACGCGCTATGCGGCAGGCGCGCCAGAGGACGACGCCGAGCAGGACGATGATCAGGCCCGCGCCCATGAAGCCCAGCTCCTCACCGGCGACGGTGAAGACGAAGTCCGTCTGCTGTTCGGGGACGAACTGGCCCGTGGTCTGTGAGCCGTGGAAGAGCCCGGCGCCGGTGAGACCGCCGGAGCCGATCGCGATCCGCGCCTGGTTGGTGTTGTAGCCGACGCCGGCCGGGTCGAGGCTGGGGTTGGCGAAGGCGGCGAAGCGGGCGATCTGGTAGTCGTCCAGGATGTGCAGCTGCCAGACGGCGATGGCGCCGGCCGCGCCCGCGCCGAGCAGTCCGAACACCCAGCGGTTCGAGGCGCCGGAGGCCAGCAGCACGCCCAGCACGATCATCACCATGACCATGACGGACCCGAGGTCGGGCATCAGCATCACGATCAGCATGGGAACGGCGGCGAGCCCGAGTGCCTGGAGCACCGTGCGGTGGTCGGGGTGGAGCTTGTCGCCCGCATCGACCCGGGCCGCGAGCAGCATCGCCATGCCCAGGATGATCGTGATCTTCACGAACTCCGAGGGCTGGAGCGAGAAGCCTCCGCCGATCACGATCCAGGAGTGGGCGCCGTTGACCGTCGAGCCCAGCGGGGTGAGTACGGCCAGGATCCCCATGAGCGAGAGTCCGTAGAGCACCGGTACCGCGTTGCGCAGGGCGCGGTGGCCGAGCCAGACCGTGCCGATCATCAGGCAGATCCCGATGCCGGTGTTCATGAGGTGACGGATGAGGAAGTAGTACGGGTCGCCCTGGTTGATCTCGGTGCGGTTGCGGGTCGCCGAGAAGACCAGGACCGAGCCGATCAGCGACAGGGCGATCGCCGACATCAGGATCGGCCAGTCCAGTCGCCGGGCCAGCGAGTCACGGGCGAAGACCCGGGTCCAGCCGGCCCGCTCGGGCCCGTATCCCGAGACGGAGAAACCGTTCGCGCCGGTCATGTGCACATCCTCCGGCTTCCCCTCTTCCGCCGTCGCCTGCGGGTGTCGCGGTTGGTGCTGGTGTTCTGCTGCGCGGTGGCCGCCGGCTGAGTGCCGTCGGGCTCCGGCGCGGTCTCCTGGCTGGCGCGCTGCTCCTTCGCCGGGTCCTTGGAGACCTTGGGGGACTTGATCGTGCCGTCCGCCTGGACCTTGGGCAGGCCGGCTTGCGGGGTGGGCAGCAGGGCGTTCTTCTTGTCGATCGTGCCGTCGTCGGAGACGCCGTACATCGCGTTGTAGATGTGCCGCACGGCCTCACCGGAGGCGCCCGAGCCGGTACCGGCCTGGGCGATCGTCATGATGACCGTGTAGTCCTTGCTGTACGTGGCGAGCCAGGACGTCGTCTGCTTGCCGTAGACCTCCGCGGTACCGGTCTTGGCGTGCAGCGGGATCTCTTCCTGGGGCCAGCCGCCGAACTTCCATGCGGCGGTACCGCGGGTGACCACGCCTTCGAGGGCGGTGTCCATGCCCTTGATCGTCGCCTGGTCGACCGGCAGCTTGCCCTGGACCCTGGGCTTGATCTCCTTGACGGTCTTGCCGTCGGCGCTGACGATCGCCTTTCCGATGGTCGGGGAGTACATCGTGCCGCCGTTGGCGAGCGCCCCGTAGATCACCGCCTCCTGGACCGGGGTGACGAGTGTGTCGCCCTGTCCGATGGAGTAGTTGATCGAGTCGCCCTCGCGCATCTTGTTGCCCTCGAGGCAGTTCTCGTACGCGATCTTCTCGACGTAACTGCCGTCCTTCTTGCCGTACTTGCACCAGGAGTCCTTGTTGGCCTTCCAGTAGGACTCCTTCCACTGGCGGTCCGGAACCCGGCCGGTGACCTCGTTGGGGAGGTCGATGCCGGTCTCCTTGCCGAGGCCGAACTGGTGCGCGGCCTTGTAGAAGTAGTCCTTGGGCTCACCCTTCTTCGGGTTGATGCCGCCGTCCTTCTTCCACTCCCGGTCCGCGAGGCCGTAGAAGACGGTGTCGCAGGAGACCTCGAGGGCCCGGCCGAGCGAGATGGGGCCGAAACTCTCCCCCTCGAAGTTCTTGAAGACCTGGCCGCCCACCGAGTACGAGCTGGTGCACGGGTAGCCGCCGTCCCACTCGTAGCCCGCCTCGACCGCGGCCGCCGTGGAGACCACCTTGAAGGTGGAGCCCGGCGCGGACTGACCCTGTATGGCCCGGTTGAGCAGCGGGTAGTCGGAGTTCTTGCCGGTGAGCTTCGTGTAGTCCTTGGCGGAGATGCCGCCGACCCAGACATTGGGGTCGTAGGCCGGGGCGGACGCCATGGCGACCACCCGGCCGGTCTTGGCCTCCATCACCACGACCGCTCCGGAGTCGGCCTTGTAGTTCTCACCGGTGATCTTGTCGAACTGCTGGCGGGCGATCTTCATCGCGTTGTTCAGCTCGTACTCGGCGACCCGCTGGACGCGGGCGTCGATGCTGGTGACGAGATTGGAGCCGGGCCGGGCCGCGTCCGCCTCGGCCTCGCCGATGACACGGCCGAGGTTGTCGACCTCGTAGCGGGTGACGCCGGCCTTGCCGCGCAGCTCCTTGTCGTACTGGCGCTCCAGGCCGCTGCGGCCCACCTGGTCGGAGCGCAGGTAGGGCGAGTCGGTGTCCTGGGCCTTGGTGAGTTCCTCGTCCGTGACCGGGGAGAGGTAGCCGAGGACCTGGGCGGTGTTGGCGTTGCCGGGGGCCGCGTAACGGCGTACGGCCTCGGGTTCGGCGGTGATGCCGGGGAAGTCCTCGGCGCGTTCACGGATCTGGAGGGCCTGCTTGGCGGTGGCCTCGTCGGTGATGGGGATCGGCTGGTAGGGCGAGCCGTTCCAGCAGGGCTGCGGGGTCTTCGCGTCGCACAGCCGGACCTTCTGCGCGACCTCGTCGGGCTTCATGCCGAGGACGCCCGCGAGCTTGGCCAGGACCGCCTTGCCGTCGTCCTTCTGCTTCAGCAGGTCGGTGCGGGAGGCGGAGACCACGAGCCGTGTCTCGTTGTCGGCGAGGGGCACCCCGCGCGCGTCCAGGATGGAGCCGCGCACCGCGGGCTCCACGACCTGCTGGACGTGGTTGCCGGAGGCTTCCTTGGCGTATGCCGCACCCTCCCGGATCTGGAGGTACCACAGGCGGCCGCCGAGCGTGCCGAGCAGGGAGAGGACGAGGATCTGGATCACGACGAGCCTGATCTGGACCCGTGGTGTCCGACCGGTCTCGGGAATGTTGGTCACTTCGGCTCGCTCCCCCTCTCGGTGCGCGGACGTGTGTGCGCGAACGAATGATGAACGATCAGCCTGTGAGGCCTCGTTCCGCCGCGGCTTCCCCGTTCGAGTGATTCATCCATAGGCGCGCTGCGCGCCCGGGCACCCGCGCTCACAGCCGCTTGACCCCCTTGATGCGCCCCGCCCGGGTCGCCCGTGACTTGGCGGCCTTCAGCTTGAGCCCGCCGCGCTGCCCGCCGATCCTCAGCCCGGTCCCCGAGGAGAGCCAGCCGGACGAGATGTCCGGGCTCTTGGCCGCGGAGTTGGTATCCGCGAGGGGGTCGTTGTCGGCGCGTCGTGCCAGGAACATGATCGCGGGGACGATGAACGGGGCCAGCAGCAGGTCGTACAGGGCGGCCGTGAACAGCAGCCCCGTGAGGCCGACATGGCGGGCCGCGGTGTCGCCGACGAGGGCGCCCACCCCGGCGTACAGCAGGGTGGAGCCGATGGCGGCGCCGACGACCACGACCATCGGGCCGGTGGCCGACTTGATCTGTCCGCTCTCGGGCTTGATCAGTCCGGCGAGGTAGCCGATCACGCACAGCACGAGGGCGTAGCGCCCGGCGGCGTGGTCGGCGGGCGGCGCGAGGTCGGCGAGCAGACCGGCGCCGAAGCCGATGAGGGCGCCGCCGACATGGCCGTAGACCATGGCCAGGCCCAGGACGGTGAGCAGAAGCAGATCGGGGACGGCGCCGGGCAGGTGCAGGCGGGCGAGGACGCTCACCTGGATGACCAGGGCGACCACGATCAGCGGGACGGAGAGCAGGATCCGGTTGACGCGCATGGGGGTTGTCAGCTCCTACTGCTGCTGGCCGTCTACGGGTGCGTTCGCGTTCGGAGTGACCGTGACGGTCACCGTCGGCGTGGGGACCGGTTTGGGCTTCGAGGGGAGCACGGTGTCGCGCGGGTCCTTCTTCGGGGCCTCGACGACCACGCCCACGATGTCGAGCTTGGTGAAGCTGACGTACGGGGTGACGTAGAGGGTGCGGGTGAGGTCGCCGCCCGAGGGGTCGACGCGGGAGACGACGCCGACCGGGACGCCGGGCACGAAGGGCTTGTCGGCCTGCGATCCGAAGGTGACCAGCCGGTCGCCCTTCTTCACGTCGGCCTTGCCGTTGAGGAGTTCGACGCGCAGCGGCCGGTCGCCCTGTCCGGAGGCGAAGCCGAGCTCGTCGGACGCCTCCATCCTGGTGCCGACGGTGAAGTCGGGGTCGTTGGCCAGCAGCACGGTCGCGGTGTGGGGGCCGAGGGTGGTGACCCTGCCGACCAGCCCCTCCCCGTTCAGGACCGTCATGTCGCGCTTGACGCCGTCGTTCGCGCCGACGTCGATGGTGATGGTCCAGGAGAAGCCCTGGGCCGCTCCTATCGCGATGACCTCCGCGCCCTTGATGCCGTACTGGCCGGTGCCGGCGATCTTCAGCATCTTGTCGAGCTGCGTCAGCCGGCTGCGGTTGCGGTCGTCGCTGCCGAGCTTCGCCTTGAGAGCCGCGTTCTCCTTCTCCAGTGCGGTGAGCCGGTCATGGCGCTCACCGGAGTCACGGACCGCGGAGACGGCGTTGCCGACGGGATCCACCGCCGACGCCACGCCGTTCTCGATCGGTCCGAAGGCGGCGGCCGCGGCCTGCCGGGCGCCGTCGACCGGGGAGTCCTCCCCGCCCCGGATGTCCACCGTGATCAGCGCGAACGCTACGGCGATCAGCAGCACCAGGAGCAGCCGGCTCTCTCGTGTGTCCCTCACGTGCGGCGGCCGTGCCCTTCCTCGAGAAAAAAACCAAGAACAGGAATCAGTGAGCGGGTGTCAGAAGACTGGTGTCAGAAGGCGGGTTCGGAAAGCCGGTGGGTCCGGATGCGGGTGACGGGTGTCGCGGAGCGGGTCGGGAATTGGGGTAGCCCCGGGCCAGGATGACCAAGGGCGCTTTGTGGGAGCTTATGCCTGAATGCCAACGATCCGCCGCGCGAGAGGAGATCATCCCGTACGGCGGAATCGAAGCGTTACGTCATCTGCGGGGCGCCGCGTCCAGGACCTGCTGGAGCGCCTCGAACTCCTCCACGCACTTCCCGGATCCGAGCGCCACGCTGTCCAGCGGGTCCTCGGCGATGTGGATGGGCATGCCGGTCTCCCGGCGCAGCCGTTCGTCCAGACCGCGCAGCAGGGCTCCGCCGCCGGTCAGGACGATTCCGCGGTCCATGATGTCGCCGGACAGCTCCGGCGGACACTTGTCGAGGGTGGTCTTCACGGCGTCGACGATCGCGTTGACCGGTTCCTCGATCGCCTTGCGCACCTCGGCGGCCGAGATGACGACGGTCTTGGGCAGCCCGGAGACGAGGTCGCGGCCACGGATTTCGGTGTGCTGGTCGTCGTCGAGGTCGTATGCGGAACCGATCGTGATCTTGATCTGCTCAGCCGTCCGCTCACCGAGGAGAAGGGAGTACTCCTTCTTGATGTGCTGGATGATCGAGCTGTCCAGCTCGTCACCCGCGACGCGGATGGACTGGGCGGTGACGATGCCGCCGAGCGAGATGACCGCGACCTCCGTGGTGCCGCCGCCGATGTCCACCACCATGTTGCCCGTGGCCTCGTGGACCGGCAGGCCGGAACCGATGGCCGCGGCCATGGGCTCCTCGATGATGTGCACCTGACGGGCGCCGGCCTGGGTCGACGCCTCGATGACGGCGCGGCGCTCGACGCCCGTGATGCCCGAGGGCACACAGACGACGACCCGCGGACGAGCCAGATACCGCCGCTTGTGGATCTTCAGGATGAAGTAACGGAGCATCCGCTCGGTGATCTCGAAGTCGGCGATCACGCCGTCCTTCAGCGGACGCACGGCAACGATGTTGCCGGGCGTGCGCCCGATCATCTTCTTGGCTTCGGCGCCGACCGCGAGGATGCCACCGGTGTTGGTGTTGATCGCGACGACGGACGGCTCGTTGAGTACGATCCCGCGACCCCTGACGTACACCAGCGTGTTGGCGGTCCCGAGGTCGACAGCCATGTCACGGCCGATGAACGACATTGAGTTCCCCATCAGGATTCGACTGGCCTTCCATGAGCTTTGAGGGCTTATCAGGTCGGCGAGGTGGGTGCTGTGACGTGAAGGCTTCCATCGTAAACGCGCCTGCACGGACACGGCGGAGCGGTCTCCGCCATTGTTTGCAGATGCTGTGTGGGTTCGCTTCTGGAGACGGGCGTTCGGGGGCTCACGTTCCCTCGATCGCCCGTTTCAGCCGCGTGGGCCCGCCGTGGAATCAGGCTCGGCCGGGGAAGAAGATCTTCACCTCGCGCTCCGCGGACTCCTCGGAGTCGGAGGCGTGGATCAGGTTCTCGCGCACGATCACACCGAAGTCGCCGCGGATGGAACCGGGGGCGGCGGCGATCGGGTCGGTCGGACCGGCGAGCGCGCGCACACCCTCGATGACCCGCTCACCCTCGACGATCAGCGCGACGACCGGGCCGGAGGCCATGAACTCCACCAGCGGTTCGTAGAAGGGCTTGCCCTTGTGCTCGCCGTAGTGCTGCTCCAGCGTGTCCTGGTCCAGGGTCCGCAGTTCCAGCGCGGTGATCTGCCAGCCGGCCTTGCGCTCGATGCGGCTGAGGATCTCGCCGGTCAGGCCACGACGGACGGCGTCGGGCTTGAGCAGGACGAGGGTGCGCTGGCTCACGAGGTGACTCCTTCTACGGCCGGAGTGTTTCTACTGCCGGTGTGTGCGGTGGGATGAGGTTACAGGGCGTTTCCGGACAGCTGTCACGCAGCGTCAGCGGTATCCGGAGAGGTCGCGGCGGCCTGGGCGGCGAACCGCGCCTTCGCCTCGTCGATCTTGCGCCCGAAGTGCACGGACGCCCACCACAGGGCGGCGAAGAGCACCCCCAGGAAGAACATGATCGGGACGACGAAGCCGGACGCGACGAGCGCGATCTGGAGCGCCCAGCCGAGGGCGACGCCCCCGGGCCGGGTGACCATGCCGCACAGCAGGACGCTGATGAGCATGGCGATGCCGCACACCGTCCAGACCGTGGACGTGGAGAGATCGGCGTCCTTCATGGCGACCAGACCGGCGAAGCCGATGACGAAGAACTCGCCGATCAGGGTCGAGGAGCAGAGCGTACGCATGGGGGAACCTCAGCCCTTCCCGAGGAGCAGCCGGGCCTCGCCGACCGTGATGACGGAACCGGTGACCAGCACCGCGCCGCCCGCGAACTCGCCCTCCTCCTCGGCGAGCGTGACCGCCGCCTCCAGAGCGTCGGGCAGCCTCGGCTCGACCTGGACGCGGTCGTCGCCGAACACCTCGACGGCGATCGCGGCCAGCTCGTCGGCGTCCATCGCGCGATGGCTGGAGTTCTGGGTGACGACGACCTCCGCGAAGATCGGCTCGAAGGCCTCCAGGAGCCCTCGTACGTTCTTGTCGCCGCTGGCCCCGACCACGCCGATCAGCCGGCTGAAGTCGAATGCCTCACCGACGGCCTCGGCGGTGGCGCGGGCGCCGGCCGGGTTGTGGGCGGCGTCGAGGACCACGGTCGGGGAGCGCCGTACGACCTCGAGGCGGCCCGGCGACGAGACGGCCGCGAACGCCTTGCGGACCGTTTCGGTGTCGAGCGGCTCGGGACGCTGCGAGCCGACGCCGAAGAACGCCTCTACGGCGGCGAGCGCCACGGCCGCGTTGTGGGCCTGGTAGGGGCCGTGCAGGGGCAGGTACACCTCGGGGTACTCGCCGCCCAGGCCGCGCAGGGTGACCAGCTGCCCGCCGACGGCGACCTGACGGGCGACGACCCCGAACTCCAGCCCCTCCCGGGCCACGGTCGCGTCGACCTCGACGGCCTTCTTCAGCAGCACCTGGGCCGCGTCGACGGGCTGCTGGGCCAGGATGACGGTGGCGTCCTGCTTGATGATCCCGCTTTTCTCGGCGGCGATCTCGGCGGTCGTCTCCCCCAGCCGGTCGGTGTGGTCGAGGTCGATGGGGGTGACGACGGCGACGTCACCGTCGATGACGTTGGTGGCGTCCCACTCCCCGCCCATCCCCACTTCCACGACGGCGACGTCCACGGGCGCGTCCGAGAAGGCGGCGTACGCCATGCCGGTGAGCACCTCGAAGAAGGACAGCCGGTACTCCTGCATGCCGTCGACCATCTCGACGTACGGCTTGATGTCCTGGTAGGTCTCGATGAACCGCTCGGCGGAGATCGGCGCGCCGTCCAGGCTGATGCGCTCGGTGACCGACTGGACGTGCGGGCTCGTGTAGCGGCCGGTGCGCAGCTCGAAGGCGTTCAGAAGGGCCTCGACCATGCGCGCGGTGGACGTCTTGCCGTTCGTCCCGGTGATGTGGATCGAGGGGTACGAGCGCTGCGGGTCCCCCAGTACGTCCATCAGCGCGGCGATGCGGCTGACCGAGGGCTCCAGCTTGGTCTCGCCCCAGCGGGTGGCCAGCTCCGCCTCGACCTCGCGCAGGGCCTTGTCGACCTCGGGGTCCTCGGGACGCGTGGGCACATCGGCCTGCGGCGCGCCGCCCTGGGTGCGCAGGGTGCGGCTGCCGGCTTCGATGACCGCGAGATCGGGGTCGCGGTCGGTCTCCTCGGCGATGATCTCGTCGAAGGGATCGAGGGGGTCGAAGGGGGCGGGCAGGTCGTCTGGGTTGCCGTTCGGGGGGAGCTCGCTCACGGGGCCAGTCTACGGACGGCCGGTGACAGACGTGGGCGAAGGCCCCCGGAACCGTAACGGTCCCGGGGGCCTTCGTCGTCATGGCGCGGTAGTGGGCCTCACGCCTGGGGGAGGCGCTCCAGCTGGGTCTGGATCCGGGCGATGTCCTCGTCCGCCTTGGCGAGGCGGCCGCGGATCTTGTCGACCACGTTGTCGGGGGCCTTCGCGAGGAACGCCTCGTTGCCGAGCTTGGCGTTCGCCTGGGCCTTCTCCTTCTCGGCCGCCGCGAGATCCTTGGCCAGGCGCTTGCGCTCCGCGACCACGTCGATCGTGCCGGACAGGTCCAGCGCGACCGTGGCGCCCGCGACGGGCAGGGTCGCCGTCGCGGAGAAGCTCTCGCCCTCCGGCTGGAGACGCAGGAGCTGGCGGATGGCGGCCTCGTGGGGCGCCAGCGCCGTGCCGTCGAGGGTCAGTCGGGCGGGGACCCGCTGGCCCGGCTGGAGTCCCTGGTCGGCGCGGAAGCGGCGGACCTCGGTGATCACCGACTGGAGGCTCCCGATCTCCTTCTCGGCGGCCGCGTCGCGGAAACCGCTGTCCGTGGGCCACTCGGCGACGACGACGGACTCGCCACCGGTGAGCGTGGTCCACAGCGTCTCCGTGACGAACGGGACGACCGGGTGCAGCAGCCTGAGGGTGACGTCGAGGACCTCGCCGAGGACCCGGCCGGAGACCTTCGCGGGCTCCCCGCCGGCCATGAACGTCGTCTTGGACAGCTCGACGTACCAGTCGAAGACCTCGTCCCAGGCGAAGTGGTAGAGCGCGTCGGAGAGCTTGGCGAACTGGAAGTCGTCGTAGAACGCGTCGACTTCGGCGACCGTCTCGTTGAGACGGGAGAGGATCCAGCGGTCCGTCGCCGTCATCTCGGACGGGTCCGGCAGGGGGCCCTCGACCGTCGCGCCGTTCATCAGCGCGAAGCGCGTGGCGTTCCAGATCTTGTTGGCGAAGTTCCGGGACGCCTGGACCCAGTCCTCGCCGATCGGCACGTCCGTACCGGGGTTGGCGCCTCGGGCGAGGGTGAAGCGGACGGCGTCGGAGCCGTACTTGTCCATCCAGACCAGCGGGTCGACGACGTTGCCGAAGGACTTCGACATCTTCTTGCCGCGCTCGTCGCGGACCAGGCCGGTGAGGGCGATGGTCTTGAAGGGGGCCTCGCCGTCCATGGCGTACAGGCCGAACATCATCATCCGGGCGACCCAGAAGAAGATGATGTCGTGGCCGGTGAGCAGGACGTCGGTCGGGTAGAACTTCCGCAGATCCGCGGTCTGTTCGGGCCAGCCGAGGGTGGAGAACGGCCACAGGCCGGAGGAGAACCAGGTATCGAGGACGTCGGTGTCCTGGCGCCAGCCCTCACCCGACGGCGGCTCCTCGTCGGGGCCGACGCAGACGACCTCGCCCTCGGGGCCGTACCAGACCGGGATGCGGTGGCCCCACCACAACTGGCGCGAGATGCACCAGTCGTGCATGTTGTCGACCCAGTCGAAGTACCGCTTCGACATGTCCTCGGGGTGGATCCTGACCCGGCCGTCGCGGACCGCGTCACCGGCCGCCTTGGCCAGCGGGCCGACCTTGACCCACCACTGGAGCGACAGGCGCGGCTCGACGGTGGTCTTGCAGCGCGAGCAGTGGCCGACGCTGTGGGCGTACGGCCGCTTCTCGGCGACGATCCGGCCCTGGGAGCGCAGGGCCGCGACGATGGCGGAGCGCGCCTCGAAGCGGTCGAGTCCCTCGAACGGGCCGTGGACGGTGATGACCGCCCGCTCGTCCATGACCGTGATCGACTCCAGGTCGTGGCGCCGGCCGATCGCGAAGTCGTTCGGGTCGTGGGCCGGGGTGACCTTGACGGCGCCCGTGCCGAACTCGGGGTCGACATGGGTGTCTGCGACGACGGGGATGGTGCGGTCGGTGAGCGGCAGCTTGATGCGCTTGCCGACGAGGTGCCGGTAGCGCTCGTCGTCGGGGTGGACGGCGACCGCGGTGTCACCGAGCATCGTCTCGGCGCGCGTGGTGGCGACGACCAGCGTCTCCTCGCCCTCGCCGTACTTGATGGAGACGAGTTCGCCGTCGTCCTCCTGGTACTCCACCTCGATGTCCGAGATGGCCGTCAGACAGCGCGGACACCAGTTGATGATGCGCTCGGCGCGGTAGATCAGCTCGTCGTCGTAGAGCTTCTTGAAGATGGTCTGGACGGCCTTGGACAGGCCCTCGTCCATGGTGAAGCGCTCGCGGTCCCAGGCGACCCCGTCGCCGAGCCGGCGCATCTGGCCGAGGATCTTGCCGCCGTACTCCTCCTTCCACTGCCAGACCCGCTCGACGAACTCCTCGCGGCCCAGGTCGTGGCGGGACTTGCCCTCCTCGGCGAGCTGCTGCTCGACCTTGTTCTGGGTGGCGATGCCCGCGTGGTCCATGCCGGGCAGCCACAGGGACTCGTAGCCCTGCATGCGCTTGCGGCGGGTGAGGGCGTCCATGAGCGTGTGCTGGAAGGCGTGCCCGAGGTGCAGGCTGCCGGTGACGTTCGGCGGCGGGATGACGATCGTGTACGGAGGCTTCTCGCTCTTCGCGTCGGCCTCGAAGTAGCCCCGCTCCACCCAGCGCTCGTACAGCGGCCCCTCTACATCGGCCGGCGCGTACTGGGTCGGCAGTTCGGTGTGGGGCGCTGATGGCTGCTGCTGAGCGTTCTCGGTCACGGGCCCAGTTTAGGGGTGTCACGGGGCCGTCCCGAAACGTGTTTCCTCTGTAACGGTGGGGGCCCCGCCGCCATGCAGGTGTTGGCTTTGAGCCAGGATGTGAAAATCACATAAGCATCTGGAGGGGAACCCAGAGATGAGTCACAACCAGCCGGGCCCGTACGGCGGGCAGCCGCAGCAGCCCGGACCGTACGGCCAGCCGGGCCCGTACGGCCAGCCGCCGCAGGCCCCCCAGCCCGGCTATGGCTACCCCCAGCAGCCCCCCGCCCCCCAGCCCGGCTACGGCTACCCGGCCCCGCCCCCGCAGGGCGTCCCCCCGCAGACCCCGCCCTACGGCCAGCAGCCGCCGTACGGCCAGCAGCCCGCGCCTCCCTACGGTCAGCCGCCCGCCTACGGCCAGCCGCCCTACGGCGTCCCGCAGCCCCCGGCGCCGGGCGGCGGCGGCAAGAAGGCGGGCCTCGTCATCGGCGCCGTCGCGGTCGTCGCGGCCATCGGTGTGGGCGCGTACTTCGTGCTCGGCGGAAGCGGGAGCGCGGGCGGCCTGAAGGACGACGGCGCGCACAAGCTGGACACGCCCGCGACCGTCCTCACCGATTACAAGAGGGCCTCCAAGGAAGGCGCGAGCGCGCGCGACGACTCGGCCGCCGACCTCGGGAAGAGCGGCGTCAAGAACGGCAAGAGCGTGATCGGCATCTACTCGACGGCGGACCTGACCGGGTACGACCCCTCGGACCCGAGCACCGTTCCCGACGCGTCCGAACTCGCGACGGCCAAGGGCATCACCTACGCCGGCGCCTACGGGACGATCGCCGACCCCGAGAAGGCGCTCGACCTCTTCTTCGCCAACTTCAAGAAGTCCTCCGAGAGCAGCGCCTCCGGCAGCGGCGGCACCGCCACGAACGCCAAGCTGGTCGGGGAACCGGAGAAGGTCGACCTCGACGGCGCCGTCATGAAGTGCCAGGCCGCCAAGGGCACGGACGTGGCCACCAAGCAGGAGAAGACCGACTGGTTCTGCGCCTGGGCCGACTACAGCACCATCGCGATGGTCTCCCCCGGTGACGCCACCAAGGGCATCACCAAGGACGTGGCGATCGACATCACCACGAAGCTGCGTGACCAGGTCCGCGTCAAGGCCTGACGCCCTGGAGCACCGCCGCCACGACGAAGGGGCCCCGGCCGGTCGACCGGGGCCCCTTCGTCGTACGGGTGGGGATGAGGCGGGGGCCGTCAGGCCGTCTTCTGCTCGCCCGGGCCGCGACCGCCGCGCGCGTCGCGCGGGATCAGGGTCGGGTTGACGTTGGAGAGGACGACGTCCGCCGTGATGACCACGCGGGCCACGTCCTTGCGGGACGGGACCTCGTACATGACCGCCTGGAGGACCTCCTCCATGATGGCGCGCAGGCCGCGCGCGCCGGTCTGGCGGAGGATGGCCTGGTCGGCGATGGCCTCCAGGGCCTCACGCTCGAAGTCCAGCTCCACACCGTCGAGTTCGAAGAGTCGCTGGTACTGCTTCACCAGCGCGTTGCGCGGCTCGATCAGGATCTGGAGGAGCGCCTCGCGGTCCAGGTTGTGGACCGAGGTGATGACGGGGAGACGGCCGATGAACTCGGGGATCATGCCGAACTTGACCAGGTCCTCCGGCATGACGGCCTCGAACTGGTCCTTGGACTCCAGCTCCCGCTTGGAGCGGATCGTCGCCCCGAAGCCGATGCCCTTGGCGCCGGCCCGGGTCTCGATGATCTTCTCCAGGCCCGAGAAGGCGCCGCCCACGATGAACAGCACGTTCGTCGTGTCGATCTGGATGAACTCCTGGTGCGGGTGCTTGCGGCCGCCCTGCGGCGGGACCGAGGCCGTGGTGCCCTCGAGGATCTTCAGCAGGGCCTGCTGCACACCCTCGCCCGACACGTCGCGGGTGATGGAGGGGTTTTCACTCTTCCTCGCGACCTTGTCGATCTCATCGATGTAGATGATCCCGGTCTCGGCCTTCTTGACGTCGTAGTCGGCGGCCTGGATCAGCTTCAGCAGGATGTTCTCGACGTCCTCGCCGACGTAGCCCGCCTCGGTCAGGGCCGTGGCGTCGGCGATCGCGAAGGGGACGTTCAGCATGCGCGCCAGGGTCTGCGCCAGGAGCGTCTTGCCCGAGCCGGTGGGGCCGAGCAGGAGGATGTTGGACTTCGCCAACTCGATGGCGTCCTCGCGGCTTTGGCCGCCGCCGTTCTCACCGGCCTGGACGCGCTTGTAGTGGTTGTACACCGCTACCGACAGGGCCTTCTTGGCGGGCTCCTGGCCCACCACGTAGCCCTCGAGGAACTCGTAGATCTCGCGCGGCTTGGGGAGTTCCTCCCAGCGGACCTCGCTCGTCTCCGCGAGCTCTTCCTCGATGATCTCGTTGCAGAGATCGATGCACTCGTCGCAGATGTACACACCGGGCCCTGCGATGAGCTTCTTGACCTGCTTCTGGCTCTTGCCGCAGAACGAGCACTTGAGCAGATCGCCGCCGTCACCGATGCGTGCCACGGTGTGCTTCCCCTTCGCCTGGGAGACGACTGGACGCTTACGAATCCAGCGGCTCCTGGTGCTGCCTTATTCCGACGGTACCTTGCCTGGCCCCCCGTTCGGGCCCCCCTTGGCACGGTTCACTGTGACGTGGACCGTGTCACACCGTGCCGAGGGGGCCCCAACGGGACGACCCCGTGTCTCAAACGAGCGAGTTGTTGTTCAGCTTGCGCGTGGAGATGATCTGGTCGACCAGGCCGTACGCCAGCGCGTCCTCGGCCGTGAGGATCTTGTCGCGCTCGATGTCCTCGCGGATCTTCTCGATCGGCGTGGTCGAGTGCTTGGCCAGCATGTCCTCCAGCTGCGCACGCATCCGGAGGATTTCGTTGGCGGCGATCTCCAGGTCGGAGACCTGACCGCGGCCGGTCTCGCTGTACGGCTGGTGGATCAGCACGCGCGCGTTCGGCAGCGCCATGCGCTTGCCCGGCGTACCGGCGGCGAGCAGGATCGCGGCGGCGGAGGCCGCCTGACCCATGCAGACCGTCTGGATGTCGGGCTTCACGAACTGCATCGTGTCGTAGATCGCGGTCAGCGCCGTGAAGGAACCACCGGGGCTGTTGATGTAGACCGAGATGTCCCGGTCGGGGTCCATCGACTCCAGGCACAGCAGCTGCGCCATGACGTCGTTGGCGGAGGCGTCGTCGATCTGCACGCCGAGGAAGATCACGCGCTCCTCGAAGAGCTTCGCGTAGGGGTCGTACTCGCGGACGCCCTGCGAGGTGCGCTCGACGAAGCGCGGGATGACGTAGCGGGATTCGGCGCGAGGGCCGGTGTACTCGGCCTCGGTGCGGGCGAAGAGGCCGCTGCCGGGGAAGTCGTTCACGGTGTCTCCTGGAAAGAGGACTGGGCGGGTGGCTGAAGGGGCTGGGCGGGGTACTGACGGCTTCCGGGGTGCCTGGCGGCCTCCGGGGAGCCCGCACCTGCCTGGCGGGCTCTGAGGCGCCCCCAGGGGCTTCGGGGACCGTTGAGGCTCCCTGAGCCTCTGAGGGGCTCCTGGGACTCCCCGGGCCTCGAAGCGGATTCCGGCGGAGGTCCGCAGGGCCCGATGGGCTCCGGGGCTCCGAAAGCGCTTCAGTGGCTCACGGGAATCCGCGGGGCAGCCTGCGCTGCCCGGCTGCCGTCAGTGGTCCTCAGGCCGCCCCGGTACCGCCGCCGCCCGGCATGCCGGCGGCCGTCGGGATGACGTCGTCGATGAGGCCGTACTCCTTGGCCTCGAAGGCGTCGAACCAGCGGTCGCGGTCCGAGTCGCGGGTGACCTGCTCGACCGTCTGCCCGGTGTGCTGGGAGGTCAGCTCGGCCATGCGCTTCTTGGTGTGCAGCAGCCGCTCGGCGTGGATCTTGATGTCGGAGGCCGAACCCGCCAGACCCGCGGAGGGCTGGTGGATCAGGATCTCGGCGTTCGGCAGCGCGAAGCGCTTGCCGGGCGTGCCCGCGCTGAGCAGGAACTGACCCATGGAGGCCGCGAGACCCATGGCGATGGTCACCACGTCGTTCTTGATGAACTGCATCGTGTCGTAGATCGCCATGCCGGCCGTGATGGAACCGCCGGGGCTGTTGATGTAGAGGTAGATGTCCTTGTCCGGGTCGGCGGCAAGGAGCAGCAGCTGTGCGGTGATCTTGTTGGCAATGTCGTCGTCGACCGGCTGGCCGAGGAAGATGATCCGCTCACCGAGCAGCCGGTTGTAGACCTGGTCGCCGAGGCCACCGCCGATGGAGGGCTCGCCGGCGGCGTAGGGCATCAGATTCGTCACGTATCCACCTGCTCGTCTTACGACGGCGCCGGGCCGTCTCACGTGTACTGCCGGGGGCAACGGAGACTCCCCTGCCCTCGTACTCATGGACCCTAACGCGCGGGTCCCTTCGGGGAATCCCGGAGAGGAGGGTGTTCGCCGGGGGCGTAGACGCGGGGCTCTCCCCGGCGGGCGGCCGCGGACCGTCACGCCCGCGGTCGTGGCCGGTCGCGCTCCGCAGCGGAGCCACCGACCGGCTCCCTGCCCGGACCCCCGGGCAGGCCGCCCGGACGACCGCCCGGACGCCTTCCTGCGGCGGCCCCTGCGCGAGCGCCCCGCGGATCATCGCGACGGCCGCCGCGCCGTACGACAGAAGGGCCCCGGAGCGCATACCGCCCCGGGGCCCTCATGTCTGCGTCAGAGGTGACGTCCGGCCGCTCAGGCCTCGGTCTTCTCCTCGGTGTTCTCCTCGGAGGACTCCGCCTCGGCAGCGGCCTCCTCGGTCTCCTCCTCGTCGTCCAGGTCGACGACCTCGCCGTTGGTGTCCTTCACCGTGGCGGACTCGACGACCGTGGCCAGCGCCTTGCCGCGGGCGACCTCGCCGACCAGGAGCGGAACCTGGCCGCCCTCGACGACCGCCTGGGCGAACTGGTCGGGGGACATGCCGGAAGAGGCGGCACGGCGCATGAGGTGCTCGGTGAGCTCCTCCTGGTTGACGTTCAGCTTCTCGCGCTTGACGAGCTCGTCGAGCACGAACTGGGTCTTGATGCCCTTGACCGCGGCCTCACGGGTCTCGGTGTCGAACTCCTCGGCGGTCTTGCCCTGGATCTCCAGGTACTTGTCGAGGTCGAGGCCCATCTGGCCGAGCTGGTGGTGCTCCAGGTTGTGCTTGCGGGTGTTGACCTCTTCCTCGAGCAGCTTCTCGGGGACGGGCACCTCGACGAGCTCCAGCAGCTTCTCCAGGACGCGCTCCTGGGCCTGCGTGGCCTGGTCGTACTGCTTCGTGTTCTCGAGGCGCTTGCGGCTGTCGGCCTTGAGCTCCTCGAGGGTGTCGAACTCGGAGGCGAGCTGCGCGAACTCGTCGTCCAGCTCGGGGAGCTCGCGGGCGGCGACCTGGGTGACCTTGACGGTGACCTCGGCCTCCTTGCCGGCCGCCGAGCCGCCCTTGAGCTCGGAGGTGAAGGTGGCCTCGCCACCGGCCTCCAGGCCCTTCACGGCCTCGTCGATGCCTTCCAGCAGCTCGCCCGAGCCGATGGTGTAGGAGACGCCGCTGGCGACGCCGTCCTCGAGGATCTCGCCGTCGACCTTGGCCTCCAGGTCGACCGTCACGACGTCGCCGTCCTCGGCGGCACGCTCGACCGGGGAGGTCGAGGCGAAGCGCTCGCGGAGCTGCTCGACCGCCTTGTCGATGTCCTCCTCGGATACCTCGACGGCGTCGACCTCGACCTCGATGGAGGAGAAGTCCTCCGGGAGCTCCAGGGCGGGGCGGACGTCGACCTCGGCGGTGAAGTTCAGCGTCTCGCCGTCCTTCAGCTCCGTGATGTCGACCTCGGGCTGGCCGAGGACGTCGATCTCGGCCTCGTTGACCGCCTCCGTGTAGAACTTCGGCAGCGCGTCGTTGACGGCCTCCTCCAGCACGGCGCCACGGCCGAAGCGCTGGTCGATGACCCGGGCGGGGATCTTGCCCTTGCGGAAGCCCTTCACCGTGACCTGCTGGTTGATCTTCTTGTACGCCGCGTCGAGGCTGTCCTTGAGCTCCTCGAAGGGCACCTCGATGCTGAGCCGAACCCGAGTCGGGTTCAGGGTCTCCACGGCGCTCTTCACGGTTCGGTCTCCTTGGGGGCTGACTTCTTGGTTTCTGCAAGAGCCAGACCGGCTCCCGCGGATTCGCCGCCCGGAGGACCAACCAGAGGATGAGGCATACGGGCGTGCAGCTTGCATAGTAACGGCAGCGAGGACACGCCCCAAAGGCGATCAAGCGAGGTGACCGCCCAGAGGTCGGCGACGGCCGGTGAGGGCCGGTCGTGGTCGGGGTGGCGGGATTTGAACCCACGGCCTTCCGCTCCCAAAGCGGACGCGCTACCAAGCTGCGCCACACCCCGTCTGGTGCGTCACGTAGGGTACATGGCCGCAGACCGTCTGACCGCCCCTTTTGCCGAGCCACGGGGCCGATGGCGGCGGCCGGGGAAACGGGGTGTGCACCGAGGGGCGCCGACCCGCTACGATGCTCGAAGTGCCGCGGTCGGCTGACCTGCGGCGCGTCGTGTGCGGGCGTAGCTCAATGGTAGAGCACTAGTCTTCCAAACTAGCTACGCGGGTTCGATTCCCGTCGCCCGCTCCATCCGCATCAGGGCCAGGTCAGAGGATCATTCCTCCGCCTGGCCCTGACGCGTTTCCGCGGTCGTGTTCAGTCCGACGTGTCCCCCGCGTGCCCCTTCGGCCGGCGTGCCCTGTCGACGAGGTCACTCAGCGCGTCGGCGATCAGCCGGTCACGGTCGGCACTCGCGGCCGGTGGATCAGCGCGGCACGGGCGGTGCTGTGGCCCATGCGCGCCATCAACTCGCGCGTGCTCGCACCGGCCGACGCCGCCAGGGTGTTCCCGGTGTGCCGAAGATCGTGGAAGTGCAGGCCGTGCGTTTTTGCGCGCTTCGCCCCACAGCGACCCGCCGTGGCATCAGCGACATGGGAGCACGCATCTTGGGGCCGCCGCGGGGCCGTCCGGCGGTGCTCGCCTTGCCAGGTGTACTCGGTCGCGTTGAATTGTTCGACGATCTCAAACCGCCGATGAGGACAACGGCGAGCAGAGCCACACCCACGAAGCGTGCGATGCGGTTACGGCCATTCGGGTTGGGGTGCTTCTTCCTGGCAACAGTGCGCGGCTGACATCAGCGCCGGCAGACGGTGACGGCCCCGTCCCGGCTTTCGTCCCGACCGGTAACCCTGCTCGCCTGGGCAACCTTGGCGGGCGTACTGACTCAGAGACTGGCGAGCCCACTTCTTTTTTCGAGGGGTGAGGCCCCGGGGCACCGGCTCAGGTCGAGCTCATCACCGGACATGGACGGCCATCTGCGCCCCTGATCGTCGAATGAGGCCAAATCGCGACCTACTGGGATCTGGTCAGGTTCGCTCACACTCAAACACATGGGGGCGATTCGGGATCGTGACCAGTTGGCGTGCCATCGCTGCGGGGAGACCAGCCACGCCGTGCGTGAGCGCGGACGGTTCGGCCTCATGGCGAGCTACTGCGAGGGGTGCTGGAGCACCCTCGCCAACGAGATGGCCGAAGCCGATGGGGCCACAGCCGCACCCGGACCGGATCCCGGCCCCGACGACATGACATGGATCGAGCCACCACTTTGCACCGAATGTGACGCATTAGTTCGTATATATCCCACCAACTACGACCGGTGGGTCAGCCTTGCCATGGTGGAGTTGCCCGCCAAGGACGTCCCAGAGGCCTTCAGGTGGCGTTTGACGAGGCTGCCGGGGCGCTCCCTCATCCCCACGGACATCGTGGCCGTGCGGGTCCGTGGAATCGATCCGCTGCCGAGCGAACCCGTCATCCCGGCTCACCGCATGATGTGCATCCCCGAGTGGGGTGAGCCGTAGATCGCACGGCCGCGAGCAGGAGGCCCGGCCCCGTGCCCATAGCGCAGCCGATCGGGCAGCGACCGGCGGGGAGTGGCGGGGAACACCGGAGAGGGACCCGAGAACCCGCACGTCAGCGACTCGCCGGCTCAGCCTCCCGTCCCCATACGCGATCTTCTCGTCGCGTTCGTCTCGTCGCGCCAGCCGCAGCAGCTCGACACCCCCCGACGACGAACCCACGCCCCGCCCCCTTCCCGTCCCTGATCGCCGCGCGCGTTCCGAGGCCGGGGGCCCGCAGGCCACCGGTGCCGAGCGGACCGCCCGATGATCGAGTGGGGTCAGAAGCTGATCGAGTTGATGGTGTCGGCGAGGGAGTTGAGGAAACGGTTGATCGATGGGGCCATGCCGGTGGAGGCGAGGAAGAAGCCGAACAGGATCGCGACTATCGCCGGGCCCGCCTTGATCGACCCTCCCCGGATCAGCACCACCAGGATGATCGCCAACAGCAGCACCACTGACAGTGAAATGGCCACAACTGATCACACACCCTCGGTCGGTCCGCACTCCCGAGACCATCGTGCCACCAACGGGGCCTCCCTATGCGGCCCGTGACGCATCATCGCGTGGCGCCGTCCGGCCGGGGTCCGCTCACACGGCAATTCGAGCACATACCCGCACGGGGAATTGAGACAGTTCGCTGCCGTGTCCACACAACGTCTGCGCACTTATTTCGAATTGTGGCCACAGACTCGTCAACTCGGGTCCCCTACCGCCGTTATGCACCTTTTAGTCGGTATGAATCATGACATCTCAACCGATCTCGAGGTGCGCTCACCATCCCGGCAGCCAATACGACGGTCAATGCGGCGGGCAATCCGAACGGCAATAACTGGGAATGACCTGGGCCGTTTTACGAATACGCACACGCGGCGCTAGGGTGCCTCAAATGTTCCACGCCGCCTCGTCTCTCGTTCCGAGCCCGCGCTCGGCCCAGAACCAGAACGATCAGCACGACCAGTCCGGGGACAGATCCGTCGAACGTCCTTCCCCGCGGCCCGCCGCGAAGCGCGACGCGTTCTTCGACAACGCGAAGTACCTGGCGATCGTGCTGGTGGCCGTGGGTCACGCCTGGGAGCCGCTGAAGGGCGACAGCCGGGTGCTCCAGGCCGCGTACATGCTCGTGTACGCGTTCCACATGCCGGCCTTCATCGTCATCTCCGGGTTCTTCTCCCGCAGCTTCGACGGAAGTCCCGGCCGGCTGAAGCGGCTCATCACGGGCGTCGCCGTGCCGTACGTGGTCTTCGAGACGGCCTATCCGATCTTCCGGCGCTACGTCGACCACACCCCCACCCAGGACATCAGCCTCCTCGACCCCTGGTACCTGACCTGGTTCCTGTGCGCGCTGTTCATCTGGCGGCTCACCACCCCGGTGTGGAAGCTGGTCCGCCATCCGCTGCCGCTCGCGCTGGGCATCGCCATGCTGGCGAGCGTCACGCCGGCCATCGGCGACGACCTGGACCTCCAGCGGGTCCTTCAGTTCCTGCCGTTCTTCGTCCTCGGCCTGTGCCTCGAGCCCCGGCACTTCCGGCTGGTGCGCCGTCGCCCGGTGCGGATCGCGGCCGTGCCGGTGTTCGCCCTCGCGCTGGCCTTCACCTGGTGGGCGGTGCCGCGGATGAACGGCGCCTGGCTCTACCACCGCGACTCCGCGCAGGAGCTGGGCGCCCCCTGGTGGGCCGGCCCCGTCATGCAGCTCGCCCTGTTCGGCTGTTCCCTGCTGCTGACCGCCTGCTTCTTCTCCTGGGTGCCGGGCCGCACCATGTGGTTCACGGCGCTCGGCGCGGGCACGCTCTGCGGCTACCTGCTGCACGGATTCCTGATCAAGACCGCCGACTACCGCGGCTGGTTCGACCACCCCGCGCTGCACCGGCCGCTCGGCGAGATCGCCGTCAGCGTCGCGATCGCCGCGGCCGTCACCCTGCTGTGCACCCCGCCCGTACGGCGGGTCTTCCGGTTCGTGCTGGAGCCCAGGATGGAGTGGGCCTTCCAACGGGACGCCGCCGCACTCGCCCGGGAGCGCGAGACGCGGGAGTCGCGGGACGGCCGAGGCAGCCGGGACAGCGGCGACACGCGGCGCGCGAAGGAAGCCGGCGCCTGACGTTCTCAGCCCGCGTGCCCCGTATCACCCGTGAGACCCGGGGCGCCGGTGAGATCCGGGGCGCCCGTGAGGCCGAGGAGTGTGCGCATCCGTGCGTACTTCTCGGTCAGGCGCGCCCGGGTCGGCGCGTCCAGGACCGCCAGTCGCGCCGGGTCCGCGTTGTGCGCCAGATCAGCTTCCTTCACCAACAGCGCGCCCGGGGTGGCCAGGATGCGCGCCGCGTACGTCTCCGGCGTCTCCCCCGCCCGCTTGGTGACCGCCAGGACGACGGCCTTCGTGCGGTCGCTCAGCGCGGCCTCGTGCAGCCATGCCTCGGACAGGGCCTCGTCCTCGACCGCGTCGTGCAGCCAGGCCGCCGCGATCTGTTCGGCGTCGCCGCCCCGCGCGCGTACGCCCGCCGCGACCGCCTGGAGGTGCTCGGCGTAGGGCCGGCCCGCCTTGTCGGTCTGTCCCTCATGGGCGGCGCGGGCGAGGGTCTCGACCTCGGACAGGGTGAGCATGGCGGTTCTTCCCTCGGGCGTCTCGGGAGAGGTCAGGACAGCAGGACCGACTGGGCGGTCGGCCCCTCTCGGCAGATCAGCAACAGGGCACGGTCGTCGTTGACGTCCTTCGCCACCGCCTCGATCAGGTGCCAGGCGGCGCCCTGGAAACCGCCGGCCACATAGCGGTCGGCCTCGCCGGTGAGCCGGTCGATGCCCTCGACGATGTCCCGGTCGGACGTCTCCACCAGGCCGTCGGTGAACAGCATCAGCACGTCGCCGGGGCGCAGCGAGCCCTTCACCGGGTCGAACTGGGCGCCGTCGTACACCCCGAGGAGGGGGCCCTCGGCGGCCTTCTCCTCCCAGCGGCCGCTGCCCGCGCTGAGCTGGAGGCCCGGCGGGTGACCGGCCGAGTAGAGCTCGTAGTCGCCGGAGTCGAGGTCGAGGACCAGGTGGATGGAGGTGGCGAAGCCCTCGTCCCAGTCCTGGCGGAGCAGATAGCCGTTGGCGGCCGGGAGGAAGGCGTGCGGGGGCAGGGAGCCGAGCAGACCGCCGAAGGCGCCGGACAGCAGGAGCGCCCGCGAGCCGGCGTCCATGCCCTTGCCGGAGACGTCCGTGAGGACGACCTCCAGGGTGCGGCCCCCGTTCGTCCGGGCCGCGACGACGAAGTCGCCGGAGAACGACTGGCCGCCGGCAGGCCTCAGCGCCATCTCGCGGTGCCATCCCTGCGGCAGGCCCGGAAGCTTGCTCTGCACCCGGATGCGCTCGCGCAGGTCGAACAGCATGGTGCCGCCGCGCCGCCAGGGCACGCCGACCCGGCTGCGGAACTGGGCGATGAGCAGCCCGAAGAAACCGCATGCGGCGACGACCAGGACGACGCCCGGGGTGACTCTGGACGGGCCCTGTGTGTAAGGGCCCAGTTGTACCGACTCCACGATGAGGGCCGTGGCCGCCGCCGCGTACAGGCCGAGCAGGCTCGACGGGCGCAGCAGCAGCCCGCCGGCGACGATCGGCAGGACCAGGGCGGCCGGGGAGCACCACACGGAGTCGGCGAGCGTGGTGAGGGCGATCAGCGGGACCGTGAGCAGCAGGAAGGCCAGCGCGATCCAGTCCGAACCGTCGCCGCGGAAGTAGTCCACGGCGCTTCTGCGCACGCCGGTGCGGACCCGGTGCCACAAGTGCTTCAACCGGGCCGTCAACGTCTCGGCTTCCGCGCGCCGCTGTCGTCCTACTGCCATTAGTTCGGGACCCTATCCATCGAACCCGCCGCTTGGCACGGGAGGTCCCACTTGTCCCCCCTCAGAGGCTCAACTTCACAGTGAACTTCACGGAAAGCGCTCGCGCCCCGAGGAGGGAGAAATTGGCTGGCCCGCCCCGCACCTGCCTGCTAGGCATGACTCCATGACCGGTGACGCGGCGGACCGCTGGGTCTCCTCGGCGGCCGGCGGCGGGAGCAGCGGAAGGTGCGGGAGATGTGGGAGATGCGGGAGTTGCCGGAGCCAAAAGTGCTCGAACCGGGCGAATGGGACGAGTGGTACGGCACCTTGCTCCGCGCCTTCGGCGGGCTCGGGGAATCGACCGAGGAGCGGGAGCTTTTCCGGGCGCTCACCTCGTGCGAGCGATCGCTGGGCGTGTGGGACGACGGCCGGTGCGTGGCCACGGCGGGGGCGTACGAGTTCCGGCTGACCGTGCCGGGCGGGGCCTCGGTACCGGCGGCGGGTGTGTCGATGGTCGGGGTGAGCGCGACCCACCGGCGGCGCGGGGTGCTGACGTCGATGATGCGGCGGCAGCTCGACGACGTGCGGGCGTGGGGCGAGCCGCTCGCGATCCTCACCGCCTCCGAACCGGCCATCTACGGACGGTTCGGGTACGCCGCGGCCACGTTCGGGCTGCACGCCGAGATCGACACCAGCCGGGTACGGCTGTCCGTCCCGGCCGGCACGGACGACGTACGGCTGCGCTACGTCGATCCGGGAGCGGAGCTCGAGGCCTGCGAGGCGGTGTACGCGCGGACCGTGTCCCGCCGGGCCGGGATGCTCGCGCGCCGGCCGGACTGGGAGCGGCTCGGACTGCTGGATCCGCAGAGCGAGCGGGGCGGTGCGTCGCCGCTCCAGTGCGTGCTCGCCGAACGGGACGGGGAGGTCACCGGGTACACCCGCTTCCGGGTGCGGCCCGAGTGGCGCGACAGCGGGCACAACGGGCAGGTCGTCCTCCAGGACCTGACGGGGGCCGATCCGGTGTCGGAGGCGGCGCTGTGGCGCTTCCTGTTCGGGATCGATCTCACGACCTCGCTGAAGGTGCGGGCGCGGCCGATGGACGAGGCCTGGCAGCACCTCGTCTCCGACATCCGGCGGTGCGAGCTGCGGGTGCGGGACTCGCTGCATGTGCGGCTGGTGGACGTGGGCGCGGCGCTCGAGGCGCGTACGTACCAGGCGCCGGTGGACGTGGTGTTGGAGGTCGAGGACGCCTTCTGCCCGTGGAACTCGGGGCGTTGGCGGCTGTCGGGGGACGGCAAGGGGGCGGTGTGCGTGCGTACGTCCGATGCCGCCGATCTCGCTCTGTCGGTGCGGGAGTTGGGGGCGGCGTACCTGGGGGGTGTCGGCCTCGCCTCGCTGGCGGGGGCCGGGCGGGTGCGGGAGCTCAGGCAGGGCGCGCTGGCAGAGGCCGCGGTGGGGTTCGGCACGGCCACGGCTCCCTGGCTGCCGCACGGGTTCTGACAGGTCCAGGCGTCCGCGGGTCCGCCCGCGGCGGGGGCCGGGGGCGCCGGGTCAGTTCGTCTGGCAGGTCGGGCACCAGAAGAGGTTGCGGGCGGCGAGGTCCGCGGTGCGCACGGTCTCGCCGCAGAGGTGGCAGGGCTGGTCGGTACGGCGGTAGACGTACACCTCGCCGCCGTGATCGTCGACGCGGGGCGGGCGGCCCATCGCCTCCGGGGTGTGCTGCGGGCGGACCGTGTCGATGCGGTTGTTGCGCACGCCCTCCCGCATGAGGGCGACGAGATCGGCCCAGATCGCGTCCCACTCGGCGGGGGTGATGTCCCGGCCCGCGCGGTACGGGTCCATCCGGTGCCGGAAGAGGACCTCGGCCCGGTAGACGTTGCCGACGCCGGCGATGACCTTCTGGTCCATGAGGAGGGCGGCGATCGTCGTACGGCTGCGGGAGACGCGGGTGTACGCGGCTCGGGGGTCGGCGTCGGCGCGCAGGGGGTCGGGGCCGAGGCGGGCGTGTATCGCCTGCTTCTCGACGTCCGTGATCAGGGCGCAGGTGGTGGGGCCCCGGAGGTCCACGTAGGCGGTGGGGTCGGCCAGCCGCAGGCGGACCGTGTCCGTGGGCGGCGGTGCGGGCGCCGGGCCGAAGGTGACCTTGCCGAACAGGCCGAGGTGGATGTGGATCCACCGGTCGCCGGTGAAGCCGAGGAAGAGGTGTTTGCCGTGCGCCTCGGTGTGGGTGAGGGCGGTGCCGGCGAGGAGGGCGGCGGCGTCGGCGAACTTGCCCTGGGGGCTGGTCACCTGGAGGGGGCGGTGGATGAAGCGGGCGTAGTCCTGCGCCAGCCGGTGAATGGTGTGGCCTTCTGGCACCGGTGTCTCCTCTTCCCCTTCCCGACCGTGCAGCCGCCCACCCGACCCGGTCGGCCGGGCGGTGAGCCGTGCGGGAGCGCGCCCCGAAACCTCGCCCGCCCGTCCGACCCGGTCGGATGGGTGGCGAGCCGTGTGGAGGCCCCGAAACCTCGTCCCCTACCGGACCCGGTCGGCCGGGCTACGTCTCCACACCTCGCAGGCGGCCACGTCCCGGCGCCCCGCACGGGTGCGTCTTCGCACCCCGCGGGGCGCGGCCGTCACTGCTGGGGGTGGTGGGGCGGGATCGCGGGGAGGTCGCCGGTGGTCTCGTACGCGGACAGCATGTCGATGCGGCGGATGTGGCGCTCGTCCTCGGAGAACGGCGTGGCCAGGAAGGTCTCGACGAACTTCGTCGCCTCGTCCTGGGTGTGCATGCGGGAGCCGACGGCCACGACGTTGGCGTTGTTGTGCTGGCGGCCGAGAGACGCCGTCTCCTCGCTCCACGCCAAAGCGGCACGGACGCCCTTCACCTTGTTCGCCGCGATCTGCTCGCCGTTGCCGGAGCCGCCGATCACGATGCCCAGGGACGCGGGGTCCGCGGCCGTGCGCTCCGCGGCGCGGAGGCAGAAGGGCGGGTAGTCGTCCTGGGCGTCGTAGATGTGGGGCCCGCAGTCGACCGGGTCGTGACCCGCCGCCCTGAGCCATTCGACGAGGTGGTTCTTGAGTTCGAAGCCGGCATGGTCCGAGCCGAGATACACGCGCATGAGTCGAGTGTGACACGAGCGCCATGGGGTAGCAGCGCCGGGTGCCGCGTCCGAAAACCGTGAGCCACCCCATGGAAGCTCAGGAAAACCTCAAGTAACGATCTGGAATCGAAGGTTCCCGAATCCATTCTCCTCGGATTCACTGGACCGGCTCGTACGCCCCCCACGCACGATCCACCTGATTCAGCTCACGCGGCGCAAAGGAAATCCATCCCTATGACTTCGCAGCCGACCCTCACCAAGGCCGATCACGGCCCCGGAGGTCCCGGAGAACCCGGATCCGGATCCGGGCTTCAGGCAGGGCTCAAGAACCGGCATCTCTCGATGATCGCCATCGGCGGTGTCATCGGCGCCGGACTGTTCGTCGGTTCCAGTTCCGGAATCGCCACCGCTGGGCCGGGCATCCTGCTCTCCTACGCCCTCGTCGGCACGCTCGTGGTGCTGGTGATGCGGATGCTGGGCGAGATGTCCGCGGCCAATCCGACCTCCGGTTCGTTCTCCGCGCACGCCGACCGGGCGCTCGGGCGCTGGGCCGGGTTCTCCATCGGCTGGCTGTACTGGTTCTTCTGGGTCGTCGTTCTCGCGGTGGAGGCCACCGCCGGGGCCAAGATCCTCGAAGGGTGGATGCCCGCGGTACCGCAGTGGGGGTGGGCGCTGCTGGTGATGGTGGTGCTGACCGCCACCAACCTCGTCTCCGTCGGGTCCTACGGCGAGTTCGAGTTCTGGTTCGCCGGGATCAAGGTCGTCGCGATCGGCGCCTTCATCGTCGTCGGCGGCCTCGCGGTCTTCGGCGTGCTGCCCGGTGCCCACAGCGACAAGGCGGGGCTCGGCAACCTCACCGACCACGGCGGCTTCCTGCCCCACGGACCCGGCGCCATCCTCACCGGTGTACTGCTCGTCGTCTTCTCCTTCATGGGCAGCGAGATCGCGACCCTCGCGGCCGGCGAGTCCGAGAACCCGCAGCGGGCCGTGACGAAGTCCACGAACAGCATCATCTGGCGTATCGGCGTCTTCTACCTCGGGTCGATCTTCGTCGTCGTCACCCTGCTGCCGTGGGACGACGCCTCCATCAAGGACAAGGGGTCCTACGTCGCGGCCCTCGACACCCTGGGGATCGCGCACGCCGGTCAGATCATGAACTTCATCGTGCTCACGTCGGTGCTGTCCTGTCTCAACTCCGGGCTCTACACGGCATCCCGCATGGCCTTCTCGCTCGGCGAACGCGGTGACGCGCCGAAGATGTTCGCCCGGACCACGAGTCGTGGTGTTCCGCTCGCGGCCATCGTCGCCTCGGTGACGTTCGGGTTCGTCGCCGTCTTCTTCAACTACAGGTTCCCGGACTCCGTCTTCCTCTTCCTCGTCAACTCCAGTGGCGCCGTGGCCCTGTTCGTCTGGCTGGTGATCTGCTTCTCACAGCTGCGGATGCGGAAGATCATCGAGGCCGAGGCGCCGGAGAAGCTGGTCGTGCGGATGTGGCTGTACCCGTATCTCACCTGGGCGACGGCCGCGCTCATCGTCTTCGTGCTCGGCTACATGCTGACCGACACCGAGGGCGAGAGCAGCGGGCGGACCACCGTGCTGCTGTCGCTGCTCGTCGCGGCTCTCGTGGTCGGCGTCGCCTTCGTGAAGGAAGGCCGGGTCAAGGCCAGGGCCCAGGGCCGGCCCGAGGTCCAGACCACCGGGGGCGCCGGCAGCACCGGGGCCAAGGTCGAGGCCGAGTAGCGCTCCGGGCCGTCGGAAGTGTGCAGGGGTCCGCTTCGGCGGGCCCCTGTCTTCGTGCGCCCCCTCCCCCGCTCACTCCCCTTTTCTCTCCCTCTCCTTCTCCTCCCCCTCTCCCTCCCTCTCCTCTCGGCCTCTCGTTCCCGTCCTCTCGTTCCCGTCCTCTCCACCTCCCTCGCCTCACGTCACCTCACCACGAAGCTGTCCTTGACCTTCTCGTACGTCTTCAGGGCCGCCGCCTCGGTCTCGGGCTGGTACCAGGTGTTGATCTGGTACGACTTCCCGCTCTCGTCGAAGCCCAGGAGCCGGGCGTGCCAGGGGGTGCCTTCGAGGGTGAAGGTGTACTCCCATACGACTGCCGGGCCGCCCCGGAACGTGGTCTCCTCCAGACGGATCTTGTTGTAGTCCCGGCCCTGCTGGGCGTTCCGTTCGGAGGTCCGCCAGGTCTCCATCAGGTCGCCTCGGGCCAGGGAGGACTTGGCGACGAGTTCCTGGGTGCCGTCCGGGGACGTGTAGTGCACCTCTGCGCCCGTCTTCACATCCCGCCGCCAGCCCTTGGGGGTGGCCCATGCGAAGCCGCCGGCCTCCTGGTGTGTGCCCGGAGGCAGACTCGGCGGCCTGAAGGTCCCCGCGACGGTCGGCGAGACCGAAGGGCTCGAGCCGGTCCCGGCGCTCGAGCCGGTGACCTTCGCGGGCCCGGACGACGAGCCGCCCGCCTGGTTGTCGCCGTCGTGCGAGCCGGGGGCCGATGCCAGCACGATCGCGAGGACCGTACCCACGGCGACGATTCCGACGGCGGCGGCCGTGGCGGTGCCGCGGCCCGTCCATCGCCCAGCCCGTCCGTCACGGTGCCCGGCGTCGCCTCGCGCAGGACGCCCGACCGCACCGGGAGCGGCCGGTACGGCGGGTCCTGGCAGCTCGGCGCCGTGCGGCACGCCCGCCCGGCGGGTCGACACGTCCGGGCTCGCCACCGGAGGCGGGCCGGCCTGCGCGGTGGGGCGGGGGGCCGGGTCCTGGGCGACGTACGGGACCGGCGCGGCGTGGGCGTGCGGGGCGGGGCCGCGTTCGGTCACCGCCCGGGAACGGGCGAGTGAGACTCCGGAACGTGGGGGTGGGTGTGCCGACGGGCCGGGGGACGGGAGTTCGGACCCCGCCTCCGAGCGCATACCCGCGCTTCCACCCTCCCCGGTCGCCGTCACCGTCGGACCAGGGGGCGGGAAGGCAATGGGGTGGAGGACGGATTTCAGGTGGGTGAGGGTGGGACGGGCGGTGGGCTCCTTCGCCAGGAGGGCCGTGAGGATGTCGTACAACGGGCCGGCGGCGGCGGGGAGCAGAGGCTCCTCGTAGAGGACGGCGTGCAGGGTCGCCAGGGTGGTGTCCCGGAAGAAGGGCGAGTGGCCGGCGAGGGCGGCGCAGAGCGTCGCGCCCAGCGACCACACGTCGGACGGCGGGCCCTGCGGACGGCCCGAGATGCGCTCGGGGGCCATGTAGTCGGGGGAGCCGACCAGCATGCCGACCATGGTCAACGCCGTCGCGTCCTGGATCGCGGCGATACCGAAGTCGGTGAGGACCACCCGCCGGCCACCGCCCTCCCCGATGCCCGTGCTCCCCGTGCCCCCCGTGCTCTCCGTGCCCCCCGTGTTCCCCGTGTCAGCCGTACCTCTCCCGCTCTCAGTGCCTCCCTCCCTCCCCGTGCTCCTCTCGCCTTCCACCAGGACGTTGCCCGGTTTGATGTCGCGGTGCAGCACGCCCCTCGCGTGCACCTCACGCAGTGCGGTGACCAGGCCCAGGCCGATCCGGGCGGTCTCGCGCGGGCTCAGTGGGCCTTCCTCGGCCATGACCCGTTCCAGGGAACGGCCGGCCACCAACTCCATGACGATCCACAGGCGTTCGCCCTCGTCCACGACGTCGTAGACGCGCACCACGTGGGGATGGTCGATCCGGGCGGTGGCCCGGCCCTCGCGCAGCGTGCGTTCGCGGCGGGTGCGGGTGTCCTCCGGGTCGAGTCCGTCGATCCGCATCTCCTTCACCGCGACCTGCCGGTCGAGCATTTCGTCGACGGCTCGCCACACCCGCCCCATTCCCCCCTGGCCGATACTCTCGACCAGTCGGTAGCGCCCGTTCACGAGCAACCCGGGGAAACCGCCAATCCCCGGATCCCCCGCGTTCCCCGAACTCTCCGGATTCCCTGCGTTTCCCCTGTTTCCCGCGTTTCCCGCATTTCCCGGCAATCCGCCGCACCCCCTCCATTGCCCGGCCCCCGAAACACAATAGTCACACTTAAGGCCGTACAAGCATAGTGGCGAGAAATCTTGTGGTACCTCTTCCAGTACTGCGAATTCAGGCGCAGCCAAGGGGGGCGAACATGAGTTCTCTTCGTGCGACGACCGTCGCCGGATCGCTGGTCGCGGCATCTTTCTCGGCGGTGTTGATCCTTTCCTTCCCCGCCGGGGCAGATGACCAGGGACCCGGGAGCAGCAAGGGGGGCAAACCCGTCGACGAGGCACCCGCGGGCGTGAGGACGACGACGACACTGCCGCAGCGGATCTCGGTGGACAACAGTTCCGGGAAAACGTCGATCACCGCCACGGTGAAGAACGAGGGAACCAAGGAGAGCGGACGGATAAGGCTTTTGGTCGTCGGGTTCGACGGCCTCACGGTCAAAAGCGTCCAGGGGTGTGACGCCATCGCGAAGAAGGATCTTCCGGAAGGATCGAACAGCGGCTTCTCCTGCCCCGTCGGCAATCTCGCGGCCGGGGCGGCGAAGTCCTACTCCGTCGACGCGACTTTCGATCTGAGCAAGACCGGGAAGATCTGCCTTCCCGTCCAGACCGGTGACGGGAAGAAGACGTTCTGGCAGCAGGGCCCGGTGCCGTTCGGCACGGCGAATCCGTCGCCCAACGCGCCCGCGACGCCGCTGCTCCTCGGCACCGACAACAAGCCCGTGGCACCCGGGGGCGACGAACTGCCCAGGACCGGAGTCGGCCGGGACGTGCTGCCGCTCGGCGCGGCCGGAGCCGCACTGCTCGCGGCGGGCGCGGCCGGACTGTGGTGGTCCGGGCGGCGGCCGCAGCGCCAGGCGGGCTGAGCGGCACGTGAGCCGAGCGGCGCCCAGGCTGAGCAGCACGTGAGCCGAGCGGCGCCCAGGCTGAGCAGCACGTGAGCCGAGCGGCGCGCAAGCTGATCAGCACGTGAGCCGAGCGGCGCGCAAGCTGATCAGAAGGCGGGCTTGAGCCGGCCGCCGCACGCAAAGAGGTTCGCCGGGTCGGGTCGCGCGGTGCGATCCGACCCGGCGAACCTCTCGGCGGGCGTCCAGGGGGGCGGTTACTCCTTCACGAGCTTCCACGCCGTGGGGAGCAGCCCCATCGCCAGGACCGCCTTGACGGCGTCGCCGATCAGGAAGGGGGTGAGGCCGGCCGCGATCGCGGCGGAGGCGGACATGTCGGCGGCGTAGGCCAGGTACGGAACGCCCACGAGGTAGATGATCGCCTCACCGAGCAGCATCGTGCCCGCCATGCGCGCCGCGGAGCGGTCGGCGCCCCGGCGGGCCAGGGCGCCCACGGCGGCGGTCGCCAGGATCATGCCGAGGATGTAGCCGAAAGAGACGGAGACGCCGGAGCTGCCGCCCGCGAACCACGGCACCCCGGCGAGACCGGCGAGGGCGTAGACGGCGAGGGAGGAGACCCCGCGGCGGGCACCCAGCGTGGTACCGACGAGCAGCGCGGCGAAGGTCTGGCCGGTCACCGGGACGGGGCTGCCGGGAACGGGGACCGCGATCTGGGCCGCGAGGCCGGTGAGCGCGGCGCCGCCGAGCACGAGCGCGAGGTCCCGGACACGGGTGGAGGCACCGCCCGCGCGGAGCGTGGGCGAGGGGAGGAGGTCGGCGAGGACCGTTCCGGGACGGGCGGGGGTGACGGCGGCGGTGCTCATGGGGACTCCGCGGGACGGGGACGGACGGGACACGGCGACGCTATCCCAGGGGGAGCGGGGCGATCACCGTCAGTGGTCGACAAACGGTCGAACGCGGGGTTGGTGGGCTCCCGACAAAAGGTGGGCGTTACACACGGTACGAGGTGACCCCGGTCACTGAGGTGGAGTGGTTCGGGATACCCGGGCCCCTTCGGCGGCCTCTGTAGGGTTTCACCAATCGAACGGCGGCCGTCTCGCCCGTCGGTCGCTGTCTGGGCAGGGCCGGTCCGCTTTGCTAGCTTCGAGCCATGGTTGCCCAGGCCCAGGCTCTGAACTTCTCGTCGCGTCGCCATGTCGACCTGCGACGCGTGGGCGCGGCCGCCTGTCGCCCTCCGGTGTGAGGCGGGCGGAGCCGATCATCCGGCGCGTCACGCTCCACGGACGGCGCAGTGTCGGACCGGCTCCCGACTTCCGAGGAAGTTCCCCATGCCCCGTACAGCGGCTTTTCCCGCCCTGTCCTCTCCCGTCACCCGGGTCGCAGACAGCGACCGGCGGCGCACCAGCGCCAGTGTGATCATGCGGTCCGTGCTGGAGCACGGACCGGTCGCGCGCTCCACCATCGCCCGGCTGACCGGGCTGTCCCCCGCGTCCGTCACCGACCACTGCGCCCGGCTCACCGGGCTCGGTCTGATCCGGGAGGCCGAGGCGCCCCGGCGCAGCAACGGGGTGGGCCGGCCGCACGTGCCCGTGGACCTGGACGACTCGCGGCTGGTGGTGGGCGGGGTGCATGTGGCGGTGCCGTACACGACCGTCTCCCTGCTGGATCTGCGCGGCCGGGTGGTGGCGCGGCGGGAGTTGAGGCATCGGAGCCTCGAACCGTCCGAGGTGCTGGCACGGGCCGCCGACGGGCTCGGCGCGCTGCTGGAGGAGGCGGCCGGCTGCCGGGCCCTGGGCGTGGGGGTCGCGGTGGGTGGCTGGGTGGACCGGGATTCGGGGACCGTCGTCGAGCATCCGCTGCTGGGCTGGCGGGACGTGGCGGTGCGGGAGACGGTCGGTGCGCGCACCGGGCTGCCGGTCCAGGTGGACGGGCACGCGCGGGCGCTGGTCAACGCGGAGCGGTTGTTCGGGCGGGCGCGCGGCAGCCTCAGCGTGCTGCACCTGTTCGTCGGGAACATGGTCGACGCGGCGTTCGCCACCCACGACGAGGTCCACCACGGGCCGCGTTCACAGGCGGGCGCCATCGCGCATCTGCCGTTGCCCGGCGGGACGGAGCCGTGTGACTGCGGCCGGGTCGGCTGCCTCCAAGTGGAGCTGAGCGAGCGGACGTTGTGCGGGCGGGCCCGGCGGGCCGGGGTGATCGACGGGGTGAACCCGATGCGTGTGGTCGCCGCGGCGGACGCCGGGGACCCGGTGGCCGCACGGCTGTTGCGGGAGCGGGCGCGGATGGTGGGCCGGGCGACCGCGCTGCTGCTGGACGTGCTCAATCCGGAGCGGGTCGTCGTCACCGAGGTGGGCGTGCTGTACCGGGAGGACTGTCTCGCCGCGCTGCGGGACGAGGTCGGGGCGGGGCGTGCCGCCGCCGTCTCGCCGAGCAGTTTCCCCGGCACCGTGCTGGCCATGGCGGGCGGGGCGGTGGCCCTGGACGTGCTCTACCGCGATCCGCTGGCCTCGTCCTCCGGCCCGGGCGCCTGAGCCGAGTTAATTCAGAAACTCCGAATGTTGACAGGCCCCACACGTGGACAGGAACATCTATCCCATGAGCTGTCGCACTTTCTGTTGCTGACGCCCCGGCGCGCCGGGAGCGCCACCTTCTCCCGCATTTCGCCGTAGGAACTCGTCGCGTTTCCCTGCGAACACCTTCGGTTCGTCGCGCTTCGTCGCGGATACTTCGCGGCCCCTTCCAGCTTCTCGCAGGAATGTCCTGTGTGCATTTCCCGTCACGGGATCTGCCGCAGTCCGGCATGCCGGCCGGCACCGCTTTCCTCTGCCTGCCCAATCTCCCTTCCCTTTTCCCGTTCCCTGGGGGTCCTCCCGTGCCTGTTTCCCGTACGTCCGGTGTCGACCGGCGTCTCTTCCTCGCCTCCCTGCTGGGCGCCGCCGCGGGTGTCGCCGGACTCAGCGGCTGCGCCGAGAGCAGCGCCGCCACCGGTGGGAAGGGCGCCTCCACGGCCCCGCTCGCCGACCGGGTGCCCGCCGGCACCAGCCTGAAGATCGCCTCCTTCCAGGGCCAGCAGCAGCTCCAGATCAAGCTGGCGAAGCTGCCCGAACTGCCCTTCACGGTGTCGAACTGGCTGAACATCGGGGCCGGTCCCGATGTCATCAACGCCTTCCGCGCGAAGTCCCTCGACCTCGCCAACAACGCGGGCATCCCGCCGATCCAGGCGCATTACCAGGGCTTCGACGCGAAGATCGTCGCGATCAACATCACGCGTAAGCCGAACTACGTCTTCGCCACCAAGCCGGGCAGCGAGATCAGGACCGTAGACGACTTCCGTGGAAAGAAGCTGGCCTTCTCACAGGGGCAGGCACAGGGCGTGGTCCTGCTGCGGGCACTGAAGAAGGCCGGCCTCAAGTACGACGAAGTGAAGCTCGTCCCGCTGACCAGCAACCAGTTCCTCACCGCCCTTCAGTCGGGCCAGGTGGACATCGCCCCGCTCGGCAACACCCAGTCGCCCGCCTACCTCAAGCAGTACGGGCCCAAGGGCGCCCGCGTCATCACCACCGACGTCGTCGACCTGCTCAGTCTGCTGTGGGCGCCGGCGTCGGTGCTGAACGACAAGGCGAAGGCGGCCGCCGTCGCCGCGTTCATCCCGCAGTGGGCGCAGGGCCTGGTGTGGAGCTACGAGAACCCGGACGTCTGGAACGAGGAGTTCTTCGTCAAGACGCAGAACCTGAGCCTCGACCAGGCCAAGTCGATCACCGCACTCGCCAACAAGCCGCTGTTCCCGCCGAGTTGGGACGAGGCCGTCAAGTGGGAGCAGGAGACCGCGGACCTTCTCGCGGAGGGCGGCTTCGTGAAGAAGTTCGATGTCGCCTCGCTCTTCGACCACCGCTTCGAGGGCATCGCCGCCAAGTCCGTGGCAGCCGAGTACCGGAGTTGACCGCCATGACCACCAGTGCAAGCCCGACCACCAGTGCAGGCCGGACCACCGGCGCAGGCCCGACGAGGGGCACGAGCCCGGCCGCGGACACGGACAGGAGCACGGACGGGAGTACAGGCGCGGGCGCGGGCACGGACACCGGCGCGGCCACGGCCGTGACCACGGCTCCCGCCCTCGCCGCCGGGGCGGCCGGGGCGGCTGCCGGCGGGCCCCCGGTCCGTCGCCGCCGACGCCGCGGACTCGCTCCCGGCAAACCGTGGCCGGCCTCCCGGCTGGTCGGCCCCCTGCTGCTCATCGCCCTGTGGGCCGCCGCCTCGGCCGCCGGACGCCTGGACACCGGGGCGATCCCGGCGCCCTGGACGGTCGTGCGGACCGGCGTCCACCTGTGGACCGACGGGACGCTGACCACCGATGTCCTCACCTCGCTGGAGCGCGCCGCGTACGGCTTCGCGATCGGCCTCACCGCCGGGGTGGTCCTCGCCCTCGCCTCCGGGCTGACCCGCACCGGGGAGGCGCTGATCGACGGGACCGTGCAGCTCAACCGGGCGATACCCACCCTCGGCCTGATCCCGCTGTTCATCCTCTGGCTCGGCATCGGCGAGACCTTCAAGATCGCGATCATCGCCATCGTCGTCTACATCCCGATCTACCTCAACACGCATGCCGCGCTGTCCGGCATCGACAACCGGTTCGTCGAACTCGCCGAGGTCCAGGGCCTGTCGAAGGTCCAGTTCATCCGGCAGATCGTGATCCCCGGCGCGCTGCCCGGATTCTTCGTGGGACTCCGGCTCGGAGTGACCGGCTCCTGGCTGGGACTGGTGGTACTGGAGCAGATCAACGCCACCAGCGGCCTCGGCTACATGATGTTCCAGGCCACGAACTACGGCCAGTCGGACGTCATCCTCGTCGGCCTCCTCATCTACGGCGTCTTCGGTCTCCTCTCCGACAGCGCGGTCCGTCTCATCGAACGGAGGGTGCTGTCGTGGCGCCGCACACTGAGCAGCTGACCCGCTCCGCCGCCGTACAACTGCGCGGCCTGACAAGGTCGTTCGAGGAACGTACGGTCCTCGACGACATCGACCTGGACATCCCCGCCGGACAGTTCGTGGCGCTCCTCGGGCACAGCGGGTCCGGCAAGAGCACCCTGCTGCGGGCCGTCGCCCACCTCGACCACGAGGTCGCCGGCAGCGGGCAGCTCACTGCCCCGGAACGGGTGTCCGTGGTCTTCCAGGACTCCCGGCTGCTGCCCTGGCGGCGGGTGCTGGACAACGTACTGCTGGGGCTGGACGGCAAGGAGGCGGAGCACAAGGGCCGCGAAGCCCTCGCCGAGGTCGGGCTGAAGGGCCGCGAGCGGGCCTGGCCCAACGAGCTGTCCGGCGGTGAGGCGCAGCGCGCCGCGCTGGCCCGTTCACTGGTCCGTGAGCCCGAACTCCTGCTGGCCGACGAGCCGTTCGGTGCGCTGGACGCGCTCACCCGCATCAAGATGCACGCCCTGCTGCGTGAGTTGTGGGAGCGCCACCGGCCTTCCGTACTGCTCGTCACCCATGACGTGGACGAGGCGATCGTGCTCGCCGACCGGATCCTCGTCCTCGACCACGGCCGTATCGGCCTCGACCTGACCATCGACCGACCGCACCCGCGCTCGTACCGGGACCCGCTGCTCGGCGAGTACCGCGAACGACTGCTCGCCGCCCTGGGCGTCACGGAGGACCACAAGTGACCACGGCTGACAACCGACGACAGCTCCACCTCAACGCGTTCCTGATGAACACCGGCCACCACGAGGCGTCCTGGCGGCTCCCGGAGAGCGACCCGTACGCCCACGTGGAGCTGGACCACTACGTCCACCTGGCCCGGATCGCCGAACGCGGCACCTTCGACTCGCTGTTCCTCGCCGACGGGCCACAGCTGTGGGGCAACATCGCCCAGCGTCCGGCCGGCGCCCTGGAGCCGCTCACCCTGCTCACCGCTCTGGCGACGGCCACCCGGAACATCGGCCTCATCGCCACCGCCTCCACCTCCTACAACTCCCCCTACAACCTGGCCCGTAAGTTCGCCTCGCTCGACATCATCAGCGGCGGCCGGGCCGGCTGGAACATCGTCACCACCGCCGGCGCGGAGGCCGCCCGCAACTTCGGTCTGGACGCCGAGCCGGCGCACGCCGAGCGGTACGCCCGCGCCGGTGAGTTCCTCGACGTGGCCCTGAAGCTCTGGGACAGCTGGGAGGACGACGCGATCGTCGCCGACAAGGCGGCCGGCGTCTGGGGCGACGACGCGAAGGTCCACCCGCCCCGGCACCAGGGCACCTATTTCAGTGTCGAGGGCGCCCTCAACGTCCCGCGCTCGCCGCAGGGTTACCCGCTGCTGGTGCAGGCGGGATCGAGCGAGGACGGCAAGGCGTTCGCGGCCCGGTACGCGGAGGCGGTCTTCACCGCGCAGCAGACGCTCGCCGACGCACAGGCCTTCTACGCCGACCTGAAGTCGCGCACCCGGCAGGCCGGCCGGGATCCCGGGCACATCAAGGTGCTGCCCGGGATCGTCCCGGTGATCGGCTCGACGGAGGCCGAGGCGCGAGGACACGAACAGGTCCTGGAGGACCACATCGTGCACACGCACGGCGTCGAGCGTCTGGAGCAGCTGCTCCAACTGGAGCCCGGCGCGCTGGAGCTGGATTCGCAGCTGCCCGCCGACCTGCCGCCGGAGAGCGCGATCGAGGGCGCCAAGAGCCGCTACACCCTCGTGGTGGAACTGGCCCGGCGCGAGCGCCTCACCGTGCGGCAGCTGATCGGGCGGCTCGGCGGCGGGCGCGGGCACCTCACCTTCGCCGGCACGCCCGAGCAGGTCGCCGACGCGATCGAGACCTGGTTCACCCAGGGTGCCGCCGACGGGTTCAACATCATGCCCGCGGTCCTGCCCTCCGGCCTGGACGCCTTCGTCGACCACGTCGTTCCGATCCTGCGCGCCCGCGGTCTGCTGCGTTCCGAGTACGGCCCGCGCACCACGCTGCGCGAGAGGTACGGACTGCCGCGCCCGGCCAACCAGTACGTGACCGCTGCCGTACCCGCCCTCGTCTGAAAGGTCCCTCCATGAGCATCGAGATCCGCAAGGTCACCGCGCACATCGGCGCCCGGGTGTCCGGCGTCGACATCGCCGAGCCCCTCGACGAGGAGACCTACGCCGCCCTGCGTGAGGCGCTCAACGTTCACAAGGCCCTGGTCTTCGACGACGTGAACCTGGACGACGAGGGCCAGCAGTCCTTCGTCCGCCACTTCGGCGACCTCACCACCGCCCACCCGACCGTGCCGGCCGTCGACGGCGTCCCGAACGTGCTGCCGGTCGACAGCGAGCGCGGACGCGCCGCGAACCACTGGCACACGGACGTCACCTTCGTCCTCAACCCGCCGCAGGCCAGCACCCTGCGCAGCCTGGTCCTCCCGCCGTACGGCGGCGAGACCCTGATCAGCAGCTCGGCCGCGGCCTACCGCCAGCTGCCCGAGCCGCTCAGGCAGCTGGCCGACACGTTGTGGGCCGAGCACACCAACGACTACGACTACGCGGTGCCGCAGGAGACGGTGGACGAGGAGCAGGCCGCCGCGCGCGCCCAGTTCACCTCGATCAAGTACCGCACGGTCCACCCGGTGGTCCGCGTCCACCCGCTGACCGGTGAGCGGGGCCTGTTCATCGGCGGGTTCGCGCAGCGCGTCGTGGGCCTGTCGCCGGGCGAGTCCCGCAAGATCCTGGACCTGTTGCAGTCGTACGTCACCCGGCCGGAGAACATCCTGCGTCACCGCTGGTCGGAGAACCAGCTGGTCCTGTTCGACAACCGCATCACCCAGCACTACGCGGTCGACAACTACGACGGCAGGCCCCGCCGGCTGCACCGGGTGACGGTCGCGGGTGACATCCCGGTGGGCATCGAGGGCAAGGAGAGCTACTCGATCGAGGGTGACGCGGCGCACTACACCTCCGTAGCCGCCCAGTGACCTGAGGCGGCCGTCCCCCGCCGGTACCCGTTCGGCCCCCACGTGGAGACACGTGGGGGCCTTCTCGTGGCCCGGGCCCTCTTCCTCTTGCCCGCGACCCCCTTGCTGTTGCTAACCTGCACCTGCAAGTCGCTTGCAATAAAGGTCGTCCTGCCTCGTGATCGTCTTCTCACCCTTCACGGCGGCCGGCGGAGTGAAGGAGCGGCCCCGCGAGGACATGACTCGCGGGGCCGCTCCTCTGCGCGGGGGAAGGCGCGGGCGTGGGGACTTCCCCAGGGCGGCCGTTCAGGGCGACAGTGGCCCGCATGGGTCTTCCGATGAGGCGTTGCCCCAACTGCGGCGACACGGAGCAGTACTTCCGGCACCTCCAGGGCGAGGAGCGGGCGTACGCCCTGAACCACGGCCAGGTGCACCGGGCGGATCTCGGCACATACCGGCGCTGCACCCGCGAAGGCTGCGTGCGGGTGCAGTCGTACTTCAACTGGAAGTCCGGCTTCGACCTCCCCGAGGAGTTCCGCGAGCCCCCGCAGCCGGCCCGCTAGGGCCTCCCCCGCAGGCGCCCCCGTGCCGGGGTCCACCGAACGGTGGACGGCAGGTCCGGCTCGGGGTTCGCGGCCCACGCCGCGGTCCCGGCCGACGGGGAGCGGAGGCGTTCCGTCCCGGTCTTCGGCATGGACCCGCGGGTGCCCCGCGCGTGACACTCGCGGGGCAGCACGGCCGTCACAGGTTGCTGAAGTCGGGGCCCTTGCTCCGGGAGCGCTTGATCTCGTAGAAGCCGGGGACCGAGGCGACCGCGAGGGTGCCGTCCCACAGACGCGCGGCCTCCTCACCCTTGGGGGCGGGGGTGACGACGGGGCCGAAGAAGGCGATCTGCTCGCCGTCGGCGCCGGGGACGGCGATGACGGGGGTGCCGACGTCCTGGCCGACCTTCTCGATGCCCTCCTTGTGGGAGGCACGCAGCTCGGCGTCGAACTCGAAGTCCGCCTGGTCGGCGTAGTCGATGAGGTCGGCGGGCAGACCGGCGTCGGCGAGGCCACCGACGATGGCCTCCCGGGTGGGGCCCTCACCGTTGTTGTGGATGCGGGTGCCGAGCGCGGTGTACAGCGGGCCGAGAACGTCCGCGCCGTGCTTCTGCGCCGCGGCGGCCACCACACGGACCGGCCTCCACGCCTTCTCCTCGAGGAACTCCCGGTACTCCTCCGGCAGCTCCTCGAGCCTGTCCTCGTTGAGGACGGCGAGGCTCATCAGATGCCAGCGGACCTCTATGTCACGGACCTTCTCCACTTCCAGCACCCAGCGCGAGGTCATCCATGCCCAGGGGCACGAGGGGTCGAACCAGAAGTCGACGGGGGTCTTCTCGGACATGTCTCTCCTCAGCGGGAAGCCTTTTCCCCTGTAACACCGCTGTCCGTCCCGCACATTCCCTGCTGCCCCGCGTCAGGGGCACGTGGCAGGATCGCTGCTGTCCGAGAAGCCCATGCTCAGCACACTGAGGGAGTACCGCCGTGCCCGGTGAGAACCTGTCCCGCGACGAGGCCCGGGAGCGGGCCGCCCTGCTGTCCGTCGACGGGTACGACGTGTCCCTCGACATCCGGTCGGCGGTCGGCGACCTGCCCGGGGAAGATCCCCGCACGTTCCGTTCGGTCACCACGATCCGCTTCCGCTGCAACGAGCCCGGCGCGTCGAGCTTCGTGGACCTGATCGCTCCGAAGGTGACGTCCGTCTCCCTCAACGGCCGCGACCTCGACCCCGGGGAGGTCTTCGACGGCACCCGGATCCTGCTGGAGGAGCTCGCCGCCGAGAACGAGCTGGTCGTCGACGCCCGGTGCGCCTACTCCCGCACCGGCGAAGGTCTGCACCGCTTCGTCGACCCCGAGGACGGCGAGGTCTACCTGTACACGCAGTACGAGCCGGCCGACGCCCGCCGCGTCTTCGCGGGCTTCGAACAGCCCGACCTCAAGGCCCCGTTCCGCTTCGAGGTGCGGGCGCCCGAGGAATGGGTGGTGTGGAGCAACGGGGCCGGCGAGCGCGCGGACGGGGTGTGGCGCTTCGCCGAGACCAAGCCGATCTCGACGTACATCACCTGTGTCGTGGCCGGCCCCTACCACTATGTGACGGACACCTACACGCGCGACCTGGGTGACGGCACGACCCTGGAGATCCCCCTCGGCGCGATGTGCCGCAAGGGCCTGGCACCCCACTTCGACTCCGCGGACGTCTTCCTCGTCACCAAGCAGGGCCTGGACTTCTTCCACGACCACTTCGACTACCCGTACCCCTTCGGGAAGTACGACCAGGCCTTCGTGCCCGAGTACAACCTCGGCGCGATGGAGAACCCGGGTCTGGTGACCTTCCGCGAGGAGTACATCTTCCGCGGGAAGGTGACGCAGGCGTCGTACGAGGGGCGGGCCAACGTCATCCTGCACGAGATGGCGCACATGTGGTTCGGCGACCTGGTCACCATGGAGTGGTGGGACGACCTCTGGCTGAAGGAGTCCTTCGCCGACTTCATGGGCGCGTTCGCGCTCGTCGGAGCGACCCGTTTCACCGACGGCTGGATCACCTTCGCCAACCGGCGCAAGGCCTGGGCCTACCGCGCGGACCAGCTCCCCTCCACGCACCCGGTCACCGCCGACATCCGCGACCTCCAGGACGCGAAGCTGAACTTCGACGGCATCACGTACGCCAAGGGCGCCTCCGTCCTGAAGCAGCTCGTGGCGTACGTCGGCCAGGACGCGTTCCTCGAGGGCGCGCGGCGCTACTTCAAGCGGCACGCGTACGGCAACACGCGCCTCGGGGACCTGCTGTCGGTGCTCGCGGAGACCAGCGGCCGGGACATGGGCGGCTGGGCGCGGTCCTGGCTTCAGACGGCGGGCGTGAACTCGCTGACCCCGCAGGTCCTGCTGGACCCACAGGGCCGGATCGACGAGCTCGCGGTGCTCCAGGAGGCCGCCGAGGCGTACCCGGAGCTGCGGCCGCACCGGGTCGCGATCGGCCTGTACCGCCGCGAGGACGGCCGTCTGGTGCGGTACGCCCGCGCCGAGGCGGACGTGGACGGTCCACGGACGGTCGTGACGGAACTGGCGGGCGCCGAGGCCCCGGAGCTGGTGCTCGTCAACGACGACGACCTGACGTACTGCAAGATCCGCTTCGACGAGACCTCGCTGGACACGCTGCGGGAGCACCTGGGCTCCATGACCGACCCGCTGGCCCGCGCCCTGTGCTGGTCGGCGCTGTGGAACCTGACCCGGGACGCGCTGCTGCCCGCGTCCGACTTCGTGGATCTGGTGACGCGGTTCGCGCACCGCGAGTCCGACATCGGCGTCCTCCAGATGCTGCACGCGTGGACGGGCTCGGCGCTGGTCCACTACGCGTCGCCGTCGTGGCGCCGCACGGGTGAGGAGCTGGTGGCCGGCGTCGCGCTGCGGGACCTGCGGGCGGCCGAGCCGGGCAGCGAGCACCAGCTGGCCTGGGCGCGCTTCTTCGCGACGGTGGCGTCCTCGGGATCCGACTTCGAGCTGCTCCAGGGTCTCCTGGACGGCACGGAGGAGATCGCCGGACTGGCGGTGGACCAGGAGCTGCGCTGGGTGTTCCTGGAGCCGCTGGTCGCGCACGGACTCGCCGACGAGAAGGCGCTGGCGGCCGAACTGGCGCGGGACGACACGGCATCCGGCAAGCGGCACCAGGTCCGCTGTCTCGCGGCCCGCCCGTCCGCGGCGGTCAAGGCACAGGCGTGGGCCCAGCTGACGGAGTCGGACTCGCTGTCCAACGCGCTGGTGGAGGCGACGATCGCGGGATTCGACCAGCCCTCGCAGCGGGAGCTGCTGGCGCCGTACGCGGACCGGTACTTCGCGTCGATCGAGCGGATCTGGGCCGAGCGGTCTATCCAGATCGCGATGACCGTCGTCAAGGGGCTGTTCCCGGCGCTCCAGGACTCCCCGCGGACGCTGGAGGCGACGGACGCGTGGCTGGCGGCGCACGGGTCGGCGGCCCCGGCACTGCGCCGGCTGGTCCTGGAGGCGCGCGACGACCTGGCGCGGTCCCTGCGGGCACAGGCAGGCGGCGCGGACGCGGGCAGCGCACCGGCCGATGGCGCGGACGCGGAGAACGCGCGGACCCTGACCGACTGACACCTTTGGCCATGAATTCCGCCGACGGTCACCGTTACGGAATTCAGGCAATCCGACCCGTAACCCCTGACCCCTTCTCTCGGGCCAGGGGTTTTCGGCACCTATCGGCATCCGAACATCCGTCCTTTAGGGCGAACTTGTCCCGGTTTGTCGACAGGCGTGTAACAGGGGTTAGGAGGCCGCTCCGGCGCGGAATCCACGTTGCATGAACCACCACAACCCCCCGCTCCCCCAGATCCCCTCGGCGGCCCCCCGCCCCGTCCGCCACCTGTCGGACGTCCAGCGCCGCGTCAGGACGGCGGGACAGCTCCGCACCCAGGGCGTCGCGACGGCCGAGGCGAACGAGCAGTGCCGTCCCGGCGGCCCCTGGCAGCAGCTCCTCCCCGGTGTGTACCTGCTGCACCCGGGCCCGCCCACCAGCGAGGAGCGGCTGCACGCGGTGCTGATGTACGCGGGCCGCGACACGGCGACGCCGCCGCCCGCGGTGCCGGCCCAGCCGGGCTCGGGGGACCCGCACCGGCCGGTGTACAAGGAAGCGATGATCACCGGACTGGCGGCCCTGAACCTGCACGGCATCTCGTGCGCTCCCCCGCTGATGTCCCTGGAGCACATCGACGTCCTGGTCCCCCGCCTGCGCCGACTGCGCTCGGCGGGCTGCGCCCACGTCGTCCGTACGGGCAGCCTGCCGACTCCCGAGCAGGCGACGGGCGTTCCGGTGGCGCCGGTGCCCCGCGCACTGGCCGACGCGGTGGCACAGCTGACGGACGCGGGGGTGGTGCGCCGGCTGCTGTCGGAGGCGGTACGCGCCGGCCACTGCGAACCGGCGGCCGTGGTGCGGGAGTTGAACAGCGCCAAGCTGCTGGGCCGCCCGCACGTGGTGGACGCGGTGGACTCGCTGCTGGCGGAGGGCCGCGCCATCGCGGAGCAGCGCCTCTACACGATGGTCTGCGAGTACGGCCTCCCCGACCCGGTGTGGAACGTGGACCTGCGCCTGCCGGGCGGCCCCCATCTGGGCGGTCTGGACGCGTACTGGCCGGAGCAGGCGGTGGCGGTCGAACTGGACACCCGTGCGCCCCGGCAGGACGAGGACGCCCTCTGGTCGGAGTACGCCCGCAAGCGGGAGCATCTGGAACGGCTCGGCATCACGGTCGTGTACATCACGCCGAAGAAGCTGAGGGACGCGATGGAGCAGCAGGCGGCGGTGGTCCGCACGGCGCTGATGGCGTCCGGCGACCGGGACCCGGCCGCGTATGTCGTGGTGCTGCCCCGGTAGTGACGGACCGGGGCGGGGCCAGGAGGGGAGAGGAGGAGCCGCCGGATCCGACCCGGCGGCTCCTCCTCCTGCCGTCACACCGTCACGCAGTCACGCCGGACACACGGGGCAGCCGGCGTCGTGGCCGCGGTCAGGCCGGCACACCGCTCCCGCCCGGCTCACGCCCTTCGGCCGTCTCCTCGGCCTTCTCCTCGGCCGTCTGCCGGGGAGGTGGTGCCGGGGCGGCCGGCGGCGGTACGGGCACCCGTCCGTCCACGGGCCGTTCGCGCCACAGCCGAAGCGCGACGTCCACCAGCCCGACCCGGGTGAGCGCGGACACCGCGGCCAGGTCGTGCCAGGCGGCCAGGTCGGTGGAGCCGTTCACCTCGTTGCGCAGTTCGCCTCCGACGACCCGGGCCTCGTAGACGATGCGGACGCCGTGGTGGTCCACCGGACCCTGGAGTCCCTCGCGGCGGAAGGTGTGCCGGGCGGAGTCGATTCCGAGGAGCCCGGTCACTTCGACGCGGTAGCCGGTCTCCTCGTCCAGTTCGCGCACGACGGTGTCGAGGGGGTCCTCGCCGTGCTCCATGCCGCCGCCGGGCAGCACCCACTCGGGGGTGCCGTCGGGGGCCGGCGAGCGGGCGAGCAGAAGCTGTCCGTCACGGACGCAGACGGCATAGGCCGCCACCCTCAATCTCTTGCGCATGGGGGGACGTTAGCCGGTCGGATCCGGGTTCGCAGGGGAGTATTCGGGCGCGGACCAGCGCAGCGGGAGAGCACGGGGCGTGTCGACCGCCTCCGTGACGGTGAACAGGACGGTGCGTGCGCCGTCGGGGGCGAAGCTCGCGCGGGCCTCGCCGGTGAGCTGGAGCGTGCGGCCCGTCGTCCAGTCGAGGAACAGCAGGCCGGCGCGGGGGTCGACGGCGAGGTCACCCAGGGTGAGGAACATGGAGTTGCCCGGGTAGTCGCGCCAGCTGAGCGTGCACGGTGAGGTGACGCGCACGAAACCGGGGCCGCCGCCGCGGTGGCTCACTTCGGCGCCGGAGCCGTCGGGGTGGACGGTGGCGAGGAAGAAGGTGTCGGAGGCGGTGACGAAGCCGGCCTGCCCAACGGTCAGCCCGGTGCCGCGGCGCGGACTGCCGGGGATGCGGTCGACCGTCTCGTAGGCGGCCCTGCGTTGCAGGTACTTGGGGCAGTTGGCGAACACCCGGTCGGTCTCGACGGCGAACCCGTGCGGGGTGGGCCGCAGCCGGCCGTTCAGCCGCAGACGGCGACGGGTGCGCGGATCGAGGACGATCGTGCCGACCGGGGTCCCGGGGGTGGCCAGCGCCGCCGCGAGAGGGTCGGCCGACGGCGGGCCGCCCTCCACACCCTCCTCGCCCGGCGCGCGGGAGGGGACGGACGGGCGGGATACCTCGGACGGGCGGGAGGCGCCCGTGGTGACGGACATCCGGTGGGGGCCGGTGGCCCGGACGAAGCCGGGGGCGCCCGTGACCGCCGTCGCCCACACCCGGCCGTCCGCCGGGTCGGCCGCACCGGCCACCAGCAGCGGCTGGAGCTCGAGGAACGCAGCCATGACAGGACCGATGCCGTCACCGATCGCCCGGCCGACATGATCGGCGAGGTCGCGGACCCCGACGCGGTCCTGCACCGCACGTGAGCCGGAGTGGTAGACGCCCATGACCGACCGTCCTCTCGGACCAGCTGCGAATGTAACCCTTGACATCCAACTTAAGGGTTAGAGTCACCCACGTCAACCGGTCACGTATCCTTAGACGGTTAGAACGGAAGGAGCCCGATGTCCGCCCCAGCCCCCGATCCCCGCCCCCTCACCGGGGAACCCCTCGCGCTCGACCTGCTCAACACGCGCTGGACCCGCGAGGGAGCGGTGCGGGATCTGCTGCGGGACACGGACGGGCTGGCCGTGTGGCTGGCCGCGAACGGGCTCGGCGAGCGGTTCGCCGCCGACGCGACGACCCTGCGGCACACCCTGCGGGCCCGCGACGCGCTCAGGGCGGCGGTGGACCACCCGGCGGACACCGTCGGCGTCGACACCGTGCTCGGGCACGGACGGATCCGGCCCACCCTCACAGCCGAAGGGCCGGGCGAGCGGGCCGAGTTCAGGGACGACGCGTGGGGACCGGGCTGGCTGGCCGCCCGGAACTACCTGGAGCTGCTGCACGCCGCCCCCGACCGGATCCGCGGCTGCGCGGACGAGACCTGCGTGCTGCACTTCTTCGACACCTCGCGCAACGGGACCCGCCGCTGGTGCTCGATGGCGGCCTGCGGCAACCGCGCCAAGGCCTCGCGGCACTACGCCCGCGCCAAGGACGCCTGATCCGAAACCCCCACAACCGGCGGACAGCCGCCGCACAGGGGGCCCGTAGAGGGTTTTCCCCATACATCCATATCGATTCGGTCAACTCTCCCCAAACAGCTGCCCCTTAGGTAAAGCTTTGCGGTCATCCGGGATCGCATTCCGGACCACCGTGATCAGGCAGGAACGTCCTGGTCACGTGCTGCTCCTTCCTTTACCTACAAGGGATGCCGATGACCCTCACCCCCCAGCGTGAACCGATATCGGGCGCAAGACGTGTGGCCCGGATAGCCGTGGCCGCCGGCCTGGTGGCCGCGCTGTCCGCGGCCGGACCGATACCCATGGCCTTCTCGGCCGACGCCGGGTCGGCCCCAGCCACGGCCGACCCGGGCGCGAAGACCGCCCACGACAAGCTCGGCTCCGACGACGCCGGCCTCCTCGCCGAGGCCAAGGCCGCCGGCGACAAGAACGTCACGCTGATGGTCGCGACCGCCCCCGGCCAGACCGAGCAGGTCGCCAAGGAGCTGGACGCGGTCAAGGGCGGCTCCGTGGGCCAGTCCTACGACAAGGTCGGCTACGTCCGCGCCACCGTCCCGACGGGCAAGGCCGACGCTGCGATCGCCGCCGCCGCCAAGCTCTCCTCGGTGCACGCCATCGACCTGCGGCAGAACATCGTCCTCGACGACCCGGCGCCGAGTGCGGACACCGCGAAGGGCGCCAAGTCCGCCGCGACGGCCAAGACCTACGCCGCGCCGGACAAGAACACCCCCGCCGAGAACCCGTACAACCCGTCCTTCGAGACGGGCGCCGTCGACTTCGTGAAGAAGAACCCGAAGGCGGACGGCCGCGGTGTCACCATCGGCATCCTCGACTCCGGCGTGGACCTGGCGCACCCCGCGCTCCAGAAGACCACCACCGGTGAGCGCAAGATCGTCGACTGGGTGACGGCCACCGACCCGATCCTCGACAGCGACGCCTCCTGGCGCCCGATGACCACCTCCGTGTCCGGGCCGAGCTTCACCTTCGGCGGCCGGACCTGGAAGTCGAAGGCCGGCTCGTACCAGGTCAACCTCTTCCGGGAGTCCGCCACCGCGGGCGGTGACGCCAAGGGTGACGTCAACCGCGACGGCGACACCACCGACGCGTGGGGCGTCCTCTACGACGCGGCCGCCGGCACGGTCACCGTCGACGTGAACAACAACGGCGACTTCACCGACGACACCGCGATGAAGCCGTACAAGGACGGCTACCAGATCGGGTACTTCGGCACCGACAACCCGGCGACCGACGTCGCCGAGCGGCAGCCGTTCGTCGTGCAGATCCGCAAGGACGTGCCGATGGACCCGTACGGCGGCGACTGGGTCGGCAAGAAGGCCGACTTCGCCAACATCGGTCTCATCGCCAGCGAGCACGGCACGCACGTCGCCGGCATCACCGCCGCGAACGGGCTGTTCGGCGGCAAGATGAACGGCGCCGCGCCCGGCGCGAAGATCGTCTCCTCCCGCGCCTGCATCTTCGGCCCGGGCTGCACCAACGTCGCCCTCACCGAGGGCATGATCGACCTGGTCGCCAACCGCGGTGTCGACATCGTCAACATGTCGATCGGCGGTCTGCCGGGCCTGAACGACGGCAACAACGCGCGCGCCGAGCTGTACACGCGCCTCATCGACACCTACGGCGTCCAGCTGGTCATCTCGGCCGGCAACGAGGGCCCCGGCGCCAACACCATCGGCGACCCCGGTCTGGCCGACAAGGTGATCTCGGTCGGCGCGGCGATCTCCAAGGAGACCTGGGCCGCCAACTACGGCTCCCAGGTGGAGAAGAAGTACGCGCTGCTGCCCTTCTCCTCGCGCGGCCCGCGTGAGGACGGCGGCTTCACGCCGACGCTCGTCGCCCCCGGCGCCGCGATCAACACCACCCAGACCTGGCTGCCGGGCGCCCCGGTCGCCGAGTCGGGCTACACCCTGCCGGCGGGCTACTCCATGCTCCAGGGCACCTCGATGGCCTCCCCGCAGGCCGCGGGCGCCTCGGCGCTGCTGATCTCGGCCGCCAAGCAGGCGAAGGTCGCGCTCACCCCGGCGATCCTGCGCACGGCACTGTCCTCGACCGCCGACCACATCGAGGGTCTCCAGGCGTACGAGGAGGGCGCGGGCGCCATCAACATCGTGGACGCCTGGAAGTCCATCAGGAAGGGCGCGACCGCCCATGACTACACGGTCAAGGCACCGGTCGACACCGCGCTCGACTTCGCGCTGAAGACGCCGGGCTTCGGCACCGGCATCTACGACCGCGAGAGCGGCCTGAAGGCCGGTCAGAAGAAGACGTACGACGTCACCATCACCCGTACGTCCGGCGACGCCAAGGCGATCCGCCACAAGCTGCACCTCGAGAACAACGCGGGCCACACCTTCAAGCTCGTCAGCGCGAAGGAGGTGGACCTGCCGCTCAACCAGCCGGTGACCGTCAAGATCCAGGCCAGGCCGAAGGCCGCGGGCATCACCAGCGTGATCCTCGAGGTCGACGACCCGAAGACCGAGGGCCTCGACAAGCAGATCCTGAACACGGTCGTCGTCTCGACGCCGGTGAACTACGCGTTCCACGCCTCCGACACCGTGCAGCGCAACAGCTCGCAGTCCTACTTCCTGACCGTGCCCGAGGGCGCCAAGGCGTTCGAGGTCGCGATCAGCGGGCTGAAGGACAAGAGCCAGACCCGGTTCATCTCGATCCACCCCTACGGCGTCGGGGTCGAGGACAGCTCCACGATCTACTGCTACAACGACTACCTCAACGGCAACGGCTGCAAGCCCGACGCCCGTTCGTACCAGGACCCGCAGGCCGGGGTCTGGGAGATCGAGGTCGAGTCGCGCCGCACGTCGCCGCTGCTCGACAACCCGTACAAGCTGGACGCCACCGTCTACGGTGCCGCCTTCGAACCGGCGACCGTGACCGTGCCCGAGGCGAAGGTCGGCACCCCGGCCCCCGTCTCCTGGAAGGTCACGAACAACTTCGCCGCCATCGACGGCAAGCTGGCCGGCGGCCCGCTCGGCTCGTCCAAGTCGGACCGTCCGACCATCGCGAACGGCGCGACCGCGACCACCACGGTCGAGGTCCCGGCCGGCGCCAAGTCGCTCGACGTCTCCATCGGCAACGTCTCCGACGCCTCCGCCGACCTGGACCTGACGGTCTTCGACGCGGCCGGCAACCAGGTCGCCCAGCAGGCCGACGGTGACTCGGAGGAGGCGGTCTCCATCCCGTCGCCCGCCGCCGGCACGTACACCATCGAGGTCGCCGGCTACTCGGTCCCGGCCGGTACGACGGCGTACGACTACCTGGATGTGTTCTTCTCGTCCTCGCTCGGCACCGTGAACGTCGACGGGTCGACGCCGGTGAAGCTCGGCACGGGCGCCTCGGCGTCGGTCTCCGCGACCGTCACCGCAGCGGCCGCCGCCCCCGCGGGCCGGGCCTTCTTCGGCCAGGTCCAGCTGGTGAACGCGCGGGGCACCGTCGCGGGCATCGGCAACGTGGCGATCGAGAAGGTCACCCCCTGACCCGGTACTGATCGAAGCGTCGACCGGTAGTGGTCGACGGCCTGTGATCGACAGGGGCGGGCGTCCACAGGGCGCCCGCCCTTCGCCGTCCCCCGGCGCGCCCCGCCTACTCGCAGCTGATGCCCTTCGCCTCGGGCAGTGCCCGGGACAGCGCCTCGCGTTCCGGGGCGATGTCGAGCTCGCCGACCGTCCAGACATCGGGGGCGGCGGCCCCCTTCGACAGGGCGACCAGGACGTGATCGCCCTTGGCGAGCAGCGGGTCCATGTCCTCCTCCATCACGAAGTCGACCTCGGGCCCGCTCCCGGCCGGCAGGTAGGACCGGGTGACGAGCAGCGTGACCCGCTCCCGGGTGGTGCCGGCCACCCGCTCGGCGGCGGTGACGTCCCCCTCGACGACGAGCCGGGCGCAGGCCAGATAGTGGGGATCGCCGAGCAGACTCGTGTCGCCGTCCGCCGACGCCGCGGACTTCTCGTCGGACGCCGCCCCGCTGTCCGCGCTCTTGCTCGAGTCCAGGCCGGCCCGGCCTGCCTGGAGGACCACCCACCCGCCCCCGAGCACGAGCGCACCGGCGGCGGCCACGCCGGCGACACGCAGCGCGAGGGGGCGGACCCGGCGCGGTGGGCGCGGCCGCCGTACCGGAGCGGGCGCCGTGGCCTGCGCCCGCCCGCGCACCGACACCGGATCGGGTTCGGATTCCGGCTCCGGCTCCGGCTCCGGCTCCGTCAGGACGTCCGCGAGGACGCCGAGCTGCTCGCGCAGGAGCGCCACGTCGGCGGTCGCTGAGCGGTGGGCGGCCAGGTACGCGGAATCGGCACGGGCCTCCTCGGGGAGATCGCCGGGCCGGACGTCGAGGACAGCGGCCATCAACGCGTCCATACCGCCGTAACCCTCCTGACCGCCGCGGCCGTCGCTCCCCTCGTGATCGCGGGGTCCCTCGTGATCGCGGGGTCCCTGTCGGCTGAAAACTCCGGCGCCGTCAGCGCCGTCAGCGCCGTCAGCGCCGTCAGCGCCGTCAGCGCGGTCAGCGCCGTCCACGTCGTTGACGGGGTCGACGGGGTTGTCCGGGTCGTCGTCGTGCGGTTGCCGTTCGTGTCCGGGTCGGGCGGTCACGTCACACCACCTCGTCTTCGTGCAGGCGGGCGCGCAGGGCCCGGACCGCCGTGTGCAGGCGGCTCTTGACCGTGCCCTCCGGGACGCCCAGTTCCCGGGCGATCGAGCGCACCGGCAGGTCGGCGTAGAAGCGCAGGACGAGCACCTGGCGCTGGGCGTCGGGCAGGTCGTCCAGACCCTGCGCGACGGCGAGGGAGAGCACGCTGGTGTCCTCGCCGGAAGGGTGCTCGTGCTGGCGCAGCGAGGCCAGCCGCTCCCCCAGCCGCTCCTGGCGGCGCTTGGCGCGGTGCCAGTCCATGGCGAGGTTGGAGGCGACGACCGCCGCCCACGCGGAGACGTCACGCGGCGTCTCGTACCCCTTCGCCGCGCGCTCCAGCAGCCGCAGGCGGACCTGCTGTACCCCGTCCAGCAGGTCCGCCTGCGGCACCCCGCCCAGCGCGAGCACCGCCCGCACCCGGCGTTCCTGCGCCGCGTCCAGCGGGTCGTCGCCGTGTTCGGCCGAGTCCCCCTGGGCGCGCCGGGCCCTTCTGCGCAGCACAGCACCCCTCCCTACCGCGTTTCCTCTACGACGCCGTGGGGCGCGAAAACGTTCGGCCCGGCCCCGGGGAATCTCACGGAGGCGTACGTCACACCCGTGGGCGTCCCAGTCCTCGGGCATGGTGGGCAAAGAATTGGACAGGTGGGCCGGGGTCGGCCGCATGATGGAAAGAGCCCGTCCAGAGCCGTGAACAGAGCAAAAGGAGTCGCCGTGAGGGTCGGAATCGTCGGAGCCACCGGTCAGGTCGGCACGGTCATGCGCAGGATCCTCAAGGAGCGCGACTTCCCCGTCACGGAGCTGCGCCTGTTCGCGTCGGCCCGTTCCGCGGGGACGGTCCTGGACGGCGTGACGGTGGAGGACGCGGCGACGGCCGACTACACGGGCCTCGACATCGTCCTGTTCTCCGCCGGCGGCGCGACCTCCCGGGCGCTGGCCGAGAAGGTCGCCGCGCAGGGCCCGGTCGTGATCGACAACTCGTCGGCGTGGCGCAAGGACCCCGAGGTTCCCCTGGTCGTCTCCGAGGTGAACCCGCACGCGATCGTGGACCGCCCCAAGGGCATCATCGCCAACCCGAACTGCACGACGATGGCCGCGATGCCGGTCCTGAAGCCGCTGCACGCCGAGGCCGGTCTCGAGGCGCTGGTCGTCGCGACCTACCAGGCGGTGTCGGGCTCGGGCCTGTCGGGCGTGGCGGAGCTGCACGGGCAGGCGCAGAAGGTCGTGACCGACGCGGACCGGCTGACGCACGACGGCGAGGCGGTCGAATTCCCGGAGCCGCAGGTCTACAAGCGCCCCATCGCCTTCAACGTGATCCCGCTCGCGGGTTCGGTCGTCGAGGACGGCCTGAACGAGACCGACGAGGAGCAGAAGCTCCGCAACGAGTCCCGCAAGATCCTGGAGATCCCGCAGCTCAAGGTCTCCGGCACCTGCGTCCGCGTCCCGGTCTTCTCCGGCCACTCACTCCAGGTCAACGCCCGTTTCGCGCGTCCGATCAGCGCCGCGCGCGCGACGGAGCTGCTGGGCGGCGCCCCGGGCGTGGCCCTCAGCGACATCCCGACCCCGCTCCAGGCGGCCGGCAAGGACCCGTCGTTCGTGGGCCGCATCCGTGAGGACGAGACCGTCGAGCACGGCCTCGCGCTGTTCATCTCCAACGACAACCTGCGCAAGGGCGCGGCACTGAACGCGGTGCAGATCGCGGAGCTGGTGGCGGCGGAGCTGAAGGCCTGACGCCCCGGATTCCGGAGCGGCGGTGAGGGGCGGGCGCGCGATGCGCCCGCCCCTCACCCATACCGGGTCCACCGACGCCGCTCCGGGGGCCGGACCTGGGACGGCGGGCGGACCGGCGACGGGCCCGGTGATGGGGCCGGTTGTGGGTCGGCGTGTCCGGCCGGGACCGGCGGCCCGGTCGGGCCCGGCCGGCGCGGAACCGCACGGGAACCCGGCCGGCCCACGCCGGACGGTCAGCTCCGGCGCACCTCGTACAGGAAGCAGCCGTACTCGACGGCCCGGACGTGAACGAGCGCCACCTCGGGGTCGGTGAACGCCTCGGCGAACGCCGCGTCGAAGCCGTCGGGGTCCTCGACCAGCCGGCCGCCCAGGATGTGCCCGGCGGCGGAGTAGCGGCGCACGGTGCGCCGGGAGTCGGTGAACGGCACGCCGTCCCCGGCCGGCCCCGGGCAGGTGCGCGCGTGTATGAAGACCGGGCCCTGCTCGTCGTACGCGCCGGGATCGGCGCCGGTCCCGGCCGCCCAGCGGCGCAGCGGCGCGTAGGAGACGAGGGCGATGAGCTCGCCCGGCTCGCTGTGGCGCAGGCAGCAGCGCAGCGGGGCGCCCCCCTCCTCGTCGATCACGGGGGTGACCGGGCGGCCGGCGTCGTCGGTGGTGCGCAGCTCAGCGAGGGTGTCCGGCGCGATGGGCCGTGCGGTGTGCGGGCCCGGCCGGGTGACGGCCTGGGTGTCCGCCGACGCGACGGTTCCGGTGTCGGCCAGGGAAACGGTGCGGGTGTCTGTACGTGTCGTCGTCATGTACCGAGCCTCCAGCTTCTCGCCCGGCCCGACCGGCGGTATCCGGACGTCGTGCTTCGGCGGCTGCCGGACGGCCTCTTCCGGCGTCCTCCCCGAGCCGGCGGCGGCGAGGGGCGGCGCGGCGGACGGACGGCCGCCCGGAAGGCCGTCGCCCCGGGTGGGCGTCCCGTGGAAGGATGGCGCAACCGACACATATCCGAGGAGATGACCGCGTGCCTGGCACAAACCTGACTCGCGAAGAGGCGCAGCAGCGGGCGAAGCTGCTCACCGTTGACTCGTACGAGATCGATCTCGACCTCTCCGGCGCGCAGGCGGGGGGGACCTACCGGTCCGTCACGACGGTGCGCTTCGACGTCGCGGAGGGGGACGCGGAGTCCTTCATCGACCTGGTGGCCCCCACGGTCCACGAGGTCACGCTGAACGGGGACACCCTCGACGCGGCAGGACTCTTCAAGGACTCCAGGATCGCGCTGCCGGGGCTGCTGAAGGGCCGTAACATCCTGCGGGTCGTCGCGGACTGTGCCTACACCAACACCGGTGAGGGACTGCACCGCTTCGTCGACCCCGTGGACGAACAGGCTTATCTGTACACCCAGTTCGAGGTGCCGGACGCCCGTCGCGTCTTCGCGTCCTTCGAGCAGCCGGACCTGAAGGCCACCTTCCAGTTCACCGTGAAGGCGCCGTCCGGCTGGACGGTGATCTCCAACTCCCCGACGCCCGAGCCCAAGGACGACGTCTGGGTCTTCGAGCCGACCCCGCGGATCTCCAGCTACATCACCGCGCTCGTCGTCGGGCCGTACCACAGCGTCCACAGCGTGTACGAGAAGGACGGCCAGTCGGTGCCGCTCGGCATCTACTGCCGGCCCTCCCTCGCCGAGTACCTCGACTCGGACGCGATCTTCGAGGTCACGCGGCAGGGCTTCGAATGGTTCCAGGAGAAGTTCGACTACGCGTACCCGTTCAAGAAGTATGACCAGCTGTTCGTGCCGGAGTTCAACGCGGGCGCGATGGAGAACGCGGGCGCGGTCACCATCCGCGACCAGTACGTGTTCCGCTCGAAGGTCACCGACGCCGCGTACGAGCTGCGCGCGGAGACGATCCTGCACGAGCTGGCCCACATGTGGTTCGGCGACCTGGTCACCATGGAGTGGTGGAACGACCTGTGGCTGAACGAGTCGTTCGCCACGTACACCTCCATCGCCTGCCAGGCGTACCACCCGCAGTCGCGCTGGCCGCACTCGTGGACCACGTTCGCCAACTCCATGAAGACCTGGGCGTACCGGCAGGACCAGCTGCCGTCCACGCACCCGATCATGGCCGAGATCCGTGACCTGGACGACGTCCTCGTCAACTTCGACGGCATCACCTACGCCAAGGGCGCGTCCGTCCTGAAGCAGCTCGTGGCGTACGTCGGCATGGACGAGTTCTTCGCGGGCGTCCAGGCGTACTTCAAGCGGCACGCGTTCGGCAACACGCGCCTGTCCGACCTGCTCGGCGCGCTGGAGGAGACCTCCGGCCGTGACCTCGGCACCTGGTCGCAGAAGTGGCTCCAGACCGCCGGCATCAACATCCTCCGCCCGCAGATCGAGACGGACGCCGACGGCGTCATCACGTCCTTCGCGGTCCGCCAGGAGGCCCCGGCGCTCCCGGCCGGCGCCAAGGGCGAGCCGACCCTGCGCCCGCACCGCATCGCCGTCGGCCTGTACGGACTTGACGACGACAGCGGCAAGCTGCTGCGTGACGAGCGCGTGGAGCTGGACATCGACGGCGAGCTGACGGCCGTGCCGCAGCTGATCGGCAAGCGCCGGCCGGACGTCGTCCTGCTCAACGACGACGACCTGTCGTACGCCAAGGTCCGCCTCGACGAGCAGTCGCTCGCCTTCGTCACCGAGCACCTCGGCGACTTCGAGTCGTCCCTGCCGCGCGCCCTGTGCTGGGCGTCGGCCTGGGACATGACCCGGGACGGCGAACTGCCCACCCGTGACTACCTGTCCCTGGTGCTGTCCGGCATCGGCAAGGAGTCCGACATCGGTGTGGTCCAGTCGCTGCACCGCCAGGTCAAGCTCGCCATCGACCTGTACGCCGCCCCGGCCGCCCGCGAGACCCTGCTGACCCGCTGGACGGACGCCACGCTGGCCCATCTGCGGTCCGCGGCGGCGGGCAGTGACCATCAGCTGGCGTGGGCGCGCGCGTTCGCGGCCACCGCCCGTACGCCGGAGCAGATCGACCTGCTGGAGGCGCTGCTCGACGGCGGGCAGACCATCGAGGGCCTGGCCGTCGACACCGAGCTGCGCTGGGCGTTCGTCCAGCGGCTGGTGGCCGTGGGCACCTTCGACGAGGCGGACATCGCCGCCGAGTACGAGCGGGACAAGACGGCCGCGGGCGAGCGCCACGCGGCGACCGCGCGGGCCGCCCGGCCGACCCCGGAGGCCAAGGCGGAGGCGTGGGCATCGGTCGTGGAGTCCGACGAGCTGCCGAACGCCGTGCAGGAGGCGGTCATCGGCGGCTTCGTCCAGACCGATCAGCGTGAGCTGCTCGCGCCGTACACGGACCGGTACTTCGAGGTCGTCAAGGGCATCTGGGACTCGCGTTCGCACGAGATCGCCCAGCAGATCGCGATCGGCCTCTACCCGGCGGTCCAGGTCTCCCGGGAGACGCTGGACAAGACGGACGCCTGGCTGGCCTCGGCCGAGCCGAACGCGGCCCTGCGCCGTCTCGTCTCCGAGTCCCGCGCGGGCGTGGAGCGCGCGCTGAAGGCCCAGGCGGCGGACGCGCGGTAGTCCCACGCGGAGCCGCGGTCACGGTCAGCGTGCGGTGGAGGGCGCCCGATGTCACGTCGGGCGCCCTCCGCCATGTCCGGGCGCGCGGTGTGCTCACCGCCTGAGTGCCGGGCCCGGCACTCCCGGCCTGTCCGGGTCTCCGGGTGTGCGGGCCTCCCTCCCGGCGGTCCCGGACGTGCGCACGACCGTCCGGCCCGCCCTCGACTGCCCCGCCACCGTCGCCCCGAACGCCAGCGCCATGCCGGTGAGCTGCACCGGGGTCAGCGCCTGGCCGAGGGCGGCCCAGCCGACGACGGCCGCGGTCAGCGGGGAGAGCGGCCCGAGGAAGGTGACCTGGGTGGCGGTGAGCCTGCCGATGCCGCGGAACCAGAGCCAGTACGAGACCGCCGTGTTCGCCAGCGCGAGGTAGAGGTATCCGCCGATCGCACGGTCGTCCAGCGCGGGCGGGGCGCCCTCCACGAGAAAGGCGAGCGGGGCGATGAGAAGTCCGCCCGCGGTGAGCTGCCAGCCGGCGAGGGCGAGCGGACCGACGCCGTCCGGGCGGCCCCACTTCTTGGTGAGGACCGTGCCGGCGGACATCGAGGCGGTCGAGGCGAGTGCCGCGAGCACTCCGAGCGGGTCCAGCGCCCCGGCCGCCTTCAGCACCACCAGGCTGACACCGAACGCGGCCACGACCCCGGCGAGGACGGTCCGGCCGGTCGGCCGCTGCCCGAGCACCAGCGCCGAGAGACCGACGACGAACAACGGTCCGACCGAGCCGACGACCGCCGCCATGCCGCCGGGCAGCCGGTAGGCGGACAGGAACAGGAGCGGGAAGAACGCACCGATGTTCAGCGCGCCGAGGACCGCCGCCTTTCCCCACCAGCGGCCGCGCGGCAGCACCCGGACCAGCGCGAGGAGCAGCAGTCCGGCGGGCAGGGCCCGCATCAGCCCGGTGAACAGGGGACGGTCCGCGGGGAGGAACTCGGTGGTGACGGCGTAGGTGGTGCCCCAGGAGACCGGAGCGAGGGCGGTGAGCAGAACGGTCGTGGACCTCTTCATGAGTTTAGCTTAGCGCTAAGCTACTTAGCGTCAAGTGGCTTACTGGCGATCGACTTAGTGCCGATCCACTTTCTTGTGGGTGACCGGACGCAGGGAGACACTGGTCCCATGAGCAGCCCACAGCCTCCGCAGTCCGCGCAGTCCGCGCGCAAGGACCCCGTCGACGCGATCATCGAGCAGTGGGCGACGGTCCGGCCCGACCTCGACACCGGCGCCATGGAGGTCTTCGGCCGCATCTCCCGCCTCGCGCGCGCGATGGGCGACCGGATGGAGAAGGCGTACGCGGCCCTCGGCATCGGCCGCGGCGAGTTCGACGTCCTCGCCACCCTGCGCCGCTCCGGCGAGCCGTACACCCTTTCGCCCCGCCGGCTGTCGGCGACGCTCATGCTCACCACCGGCGGCATGACCGGCCGCCTGGACAAGCTGGAACGGGCCGCGCTGCTGCGCCGCTCCCCCGACCCGCACGACCGCCGGGGCCTCCAGGTGACGCTGACCGAGAAGGGGCTGGAGCTCGTCGACCGGGCGGTCGGCGCGGGCCTCGCCGCCCAGAGCGAGGCCCTGACCGCCGCCCTGGACCCCGCCCGGACCGACCAACTGGCCGGGCTTCTGCGCGAGCTGCTCCTGACGACGGAGACGACGGAGAGCTGAGCCGGCCGGTGCGGTCGGCCCGGTCCGGGCGGTCGGTCCGGCGCTGGTCCATGCGCTCGGCCCGGCCGGTTCGGCCGACGTGGCCGATTCGGCCGGCCGCGTCGGTCCCGCCAGCCGACTCGGTCCCGCCAGCCGGGTCGGTCCCGTCAGCCGGGTCGGTCCCGTCAGCCGGGTCGGTCCCGTCAGCCGGGTCGGTCGTCGAAGGGCCAGGTGTAGCCGAGTTCCTCGGCGCGCTCGCGAGTGCCGACACTCACCCGGCTGTAGGTCTTCGGGTCCTCCTCGGCCAGCCGCCGCAGGGCGGCCGCGGCCTGCGCCTCGGGTGGGGTTCCGTCGTCCGGGACGGTCCAGCGGAACCCGAGCGGCTCCCCTTCCGGGCACCCGGCGGCCGATCCCGGCTGGTACCAGAAGTTCACCTGGACGATCTCGGGATCCTCGTGGCCGGTGCCGATCCGGCTCCGGCGCGCGTCCCACCGCATCAGCAGCTCCGGCCGTTCGACCAGCCCCGCCTTGATCAGCCGGGCCAGGGTGCGGGCCGGCCATGACCAGGACCGGTCCGCCTGCGCACGGGTGATCTCCGCGTCGTAGGCAGCGGCGTCGAACCGGAGGACCGGCAGTTCGGGCGCGGGCCCGCGGGTGCCCGGCGGGGGCGGCCGCCGCCAGTCCTCCCACACGACCCGGTCGCCGTCGCATCGGACGGTGACGTCGAGCGCGCCGCAGCACCCCTCGCCGCACCGGGCCTCCGCCAGCCGCACCCGGCGGGGCTGCGGGCCGGCTCGCAGCCGACCCTCGTCGAGGAGAAGCTCCGGGCCGTGCGCGGGACCGTGTGCGAAGACCGCCGGGACGAGGGGCCGTCCGTCGACGAGGATGCGGGCCTCGACGGGTTCCCCGTCCGCCGGGTCTGCGGCCACGATCTCGATGCGCAGCCCGCTGTCGGGCGCGTCGGGACGCCTGAACGGCCGCCGCCCGGTACGGCGGATCCAGTCGGCCCGCAGCCGCCGGGCCGCCTCGTCCCGGCGCTGCGCGTCCGGTGCGGGGGCGAGGGTGGGTGCGGGGGCCGTGGTGGCGGTCGCGGTGGCGGTCGCGGTCCAGGAGGGCTCGGCCAGCAGTCGGCCCAGGGATCCGAGGAGCGTCTCGCGGCAGCCGGAGGGCCAGTCCAGCAGCGCTCCGGGGCCGCTGCTCAGATCGAGGGCGAGCGAGAGAAGGGTGGCGTGGTGTGCGAGGGCCGGCGGAAGGAGAGCGGCCCGGGTGACCACGGTTTCGTACACGGCGGGTGCCTCGCGGTAGGCGAGAAGCTGGGTCGCGCCGTCGCTCGCGCATGCCATCCGGACGAGCAGCCGGGCCGCCCGGGCGAGCAGGTCGGCATCGGCGGGGTGTTCGGCGAGCAGTTCCGGCAACCGGACGGCTTCGGCGATACGGCGGGCGGTCGTGGCGCCGAGGAAACGGGGTTCGGTACGGAAGGCCACCAGCTCGGAGCGGACGGCCCGGTCGTTCCGCGTCCCCAACGCATGGACCAGGGGCCGCAGTTCGCCGCGGCTGATGGAGGTCACGAGCCAGAGGACGGCGGCGGACCGGCGGTCGAGGGCGTCGAGGGCCTGGACGGCAGGCCCGGTGAGCGACCGGAGGAGGCCGAGGGTGGAGAGATACGGGGCGTCCTCGGACTCGCCGAGGCGGGTGAGGAGGGCGAGGCCCGCGGTGACGGCGGGCACGGTACTGCCGGTCCGGGAGAGTTGCCTGGCCAGTGCGCGGGCGGTGTCGTGCTCGTCGGCCGGCAGCGGCATGGCGGCCACGGCCGCCCAGATCAGATTCCGGTGACGGCCCCGCACGCCGAGTGCGGCGAAGCGGCGGTGCAGGGTGTCCGCATCCGCCGGCAGCGGGTCCAGCGCCTCCCGGATGGCATCGGCCGTCTCCCTCCGGGAGAGCGGCGTCTTCGGAGGCTGTGAGGTGAGGTCGTCGCGAAGGCCGGTGCGGCGTTCGACGCGGCGATCGGTGGGGGTGTCCGGGCGGAGCTCGGCGGGAAGGTCGAAGCCGTGGCCGGGCGGAAGCCCGTCCGGCGACGCCTTCCGCAGGCTCAGCACCTGGTCGTACAGGGCGGTCGGCGGCACAGCCGGGGCGCTCACCGAGCGGTGTGGAACTCGATTCGGTAGGTCATGCGCAGGAGCCTGTCAGCCCGGCCGCGGCCTGTCGACGCAATTACCGGCGGTGCCGTGCGCGCGCTTTGCGGTACTTTGCCGGCCGAGGTGCGTCGCGAGGCTGCCTCCGGTCTCGAAGCTCCCCCGGGAGGAGGCGTGGCGTGACCGCCGCTCACGGTGCCGCGGTATCCGAAGGGCGCCCCACCCCGGAACGCGTCGAGGGCGCCGGCTCCTGACGCGTACGGCATGCGCGTACGTGTCAGGAGCCGACACCCTCCGGCCCGGACCTGATCCGGGCCGAGAAGTCAGGGGGGCCTCAGGCCTTGGCCTGACCCTTCACGGTGATGTTGGAGCTGGTGGAGTCGCCCCTGTCCTTCGACTTGTCCAGGACCCACACCAGTCCGGCGATCAGCCCGAACAGTGCGAGAGGGGCCACGACGTAGAGGCCCAGCGTCTCGACGACGCTCAGACCCGGACCGGGATCGTCACCGTCGTCGCGGGTCAGCGCGAGCGCGGGGGACGACATGAGCAGCATCATCAGCGTCGTACCGGCGGCCAGGGCGCCGGCGCGCAGGGCGTTCTTCTTGTCCACGGTGCCCAAGTTAGCGAACGGGCTCGGGGAGCGCGCGCCCGGGGTGCCGTATGAGCTGCGGGGCACTGGTGCGGTCGTCCTCACGGCTGCCGTCCCGGGGCGCCTCTTCCGCCTCCCCTGCTGCTTCCCGTCGCCCTCAGACCCCTTCCGCGGAAGGGGCACCCGCGGAGGAGCCGGGCGGGTCGGGCGGGCCGTCCGGCTCCCGCAGTACGTCCATCAGGGCCCGCAGCCTCGGCGAGGCCGCCAGCTCCTCCAGAGTCACCGGGCGGCCCTCGGCGTCGGCGATCGGCAGCCGCCAGTTCGGGTACTGGTCCCAGGTGCCGGGGAGGTTCTGCGGGCGGCGGTCGCCGACGCCGTCCGGGAGCCAGACGCCGAGCATGCGGGCCGGCGTGCGCAGCAGGAAGCCGTGGACTGCCTGGACCTCGGCCTCCTCGGAGGAGCGGTCGCTGCCGCCGCCGGTGCCGGCCAGGAGTCCGAGGCGGGTGAGCAGGCCCAGCCACTCCGCCGCGTCGTTGGCCGCCTCGGCGCGCTCCTCCTCCACCGGCCGCGTCAACAGGCCGAGCCGGTCACGGAGTTCCACGTGCTCGCCGGTCAGACGGGCGGCCGTGGACGGCAGGTCGTGAGTGGTGGCGGTGGCCAGGCAGTCGGCGCGCCAGCGGTCGGGGGACAGAGGACGGCCGTCCCCGTCCCAGTCGCGTTCGAACCACAGGACGGACGTGCCGAGCACCCCCCGTTCGCGCAGCGCCTCGCGCACACCGGGCTCGACGGTGCCGAGGTCCTCGCCGATGACCACCGAACCGGCCAGCGAGGCCTCCAGCACCAGGACGGCGAGCATGGCCTCGGCGTCGTAGCGGACGTAGGCGCCCTGCGTCGGCGGCTCGCCCTGCGGGACCCACCAGAGGCGGAACAGGCCCATGACGTGGTCGATGCGCAGCGCGCCGGCGTAGCGGAAGAGGGCCTTCAGCAGGCGCCGGTAGGGGGCGTAGCCGGAGGCGGCCAGCCGGTCGGGGCGCCAGGGCGGCAGGCCCCAGTCCTGGCCGCGGGCGTTGAAGGCGTCCGGCGGCGCGCCCACCGACATGCCGGCGGCGAAGTACTCCTGCTGCGCCCACGCGTCGGCGCCCTCGGGGTGCACGCCGACCGCCAGGTCGTGCACGATCCCGACGGGCATGCCCGCCTCCCGCGCGGCGCGCTGGGCGGCGGTGAGCTGGGTGTCGGTGAGCCAGGCCAGACGGGAGTGGAAGTCGACGCGGTCCATCAGCTCACCGCGGGCGCGGGTGGTCTCGGCGGAGCGCGGGTCCTGGAGTCCGGCCGGCCACTGGCGCCACCGGGGCCCGTGCACCTCGGCGAGGGCGCACCAGGTGGCGTGGTCCTCCAGGGCCTGTCCCTGCTCGGCGAGGAAGTCGCAGTAGGCGGCGCGCCGGCCGGGCCCGAGCGGTACGCGGGCGACGAGTTCCAGTGCCTGCCGCTTCAGCTCCCACACCGCGTCGCGGTCGATCAGCTCGCCCTTCTCCAGGACGGCTTCGCGCAGTCGCCCGGCGCCTTCGAGCAGCGCGGCCCGCAGAGCGTCGTCCCGGACGTACGCGAACTCGGGGACGTCCTCGACCCGCAGATGCACCGGGTCGGGGAAACGGCGCGAGGAGGGCCGGTACGGGGAGGGGTCGGTCGGGGCGCCGGGCACGGCCGCGTGCAACGGGTTGACCTGCACGAACCCCGCCCCGAGCGCCCGTCCCGCCCAGGCCGTCAGCTCGCCGAGGTCACCGAGGTCGCCCATGCCCCAGGAGCGCCGGGAGAGGAGGGAGTACAGCTGGACGAGAAGTCCGTACGAGCGTCCCGCAGGAGTGGGCAGGCGGGGCGGGGCGACGACCAGGTGGGCGTGGCCGGTCCGCCCGTCCGGTGCGGTGACCGTCAGCCCGTGCACTCCGGGCGGGAGCCCCTCGACGGAGTCCCGGCTCTCGCCCTGCTCGGTCCGCACCCGCAGGACGGCGCCCTCGGGGAGCGTCGCGAGGGGTTCGCAGGGGCTTCCCTGCCAGCACACCACCGTCGGCGGCAGCAGCCGCCCCGCGAGCTCCCGTTCCCGGGCGGCGAGAGCGGCGCGCACGGCCTCCGGGCTGCCCGCGTCGACCCCGAGGGCCGCCAGTGCGCGGGTGACGGCGGCGGCCGAGGCCGTGACCGTGCGGTCCGGGGAGGGCTGGTAGGAGGTGGCGACGCCGTGCAACGCGGCGAGCCGGGCGAGCTCGTCCCCGGAGGGTGCGGTCATCTAGGGCCTCGTGGAGTCGGAGTCCGCGACGGCGAGCGGCGGCTCGCTGGTCAGCGGCTCGGCGTAGGGCAGCGGGGGTTCGCTGGTCAGCGGGGGTTCGGCGCAGGCGCCCTCGGCGCTGAAGGCGCAGAGGTGGGGGTCCTGGAGCTGGACGGAGGTGGGGGCGGAGTGCTCCGCCGGTCGTTTGGATCGGGCCGGCGCTATCACGGTGGCCTCCTCGTCGGGGATGTCATCGGTTACCCCAGCCCTACCCAGCGGACGCGGGGACAGACGTCCTCAGGTCATTACACGCTGCCACACGCCCCCGGGCCCGGCGCCGACACGGCGGATCGGCGCGCCGCACCCGATCCGACCACCGGACGCGGCCGGCGCGCCGAGGCCGCCTCAGCCGGTCGCTCTCCGGCCCGGAGAAGGGCGTCGAGGCCCGCCGGCGTCCGGTACGGCTCGGTGGCGCAGAGGTACGTCACCCGGGCGGTGCCGTACGTCGCGCCGCTGCTCCCGGTGGGCGGGTACGCGTGGTGTCCGCCGGCGGTGGCCACTCCCTGCCCCCTGCTGCTCCGCTCGGCGCACCCGGCGGAGCTGCGTCCCGTGTGACACTCCGGGTCCAGTCCAGAAGCCGGCTCCGGCTCCGGGGGAGGTGGAACGGGGTTCCCCGGAGCCGTTCGCACCCGGTCCGGGCGGTTGGGACGCGGTGGCGGAACGGGCGGTGCGGGCACGGGCGACGCAATACGAAGACCCGGACCGTCAGGCGGAGATGCCGTCGATCCGGGCCAGGGCGTCGTCCGCGCCGAACGGTTGCAGGTACGGCAGCCAGCGCGGGTCCCTGTGGCCGGTGCCGATGATGCGCCAGGCGAGACCGGAAGGAGGGGCGGGTTTGTGGCGGAGCCGCCAGCCGATCTCGACGAGGTGCCGGTCGGCCTTGACGTGGTTGCAGCGACGGCAGGACGCCACGACGTTGTCCCACACGTGTTTGCCCCCACGGCTGCGGGGGACGACGTGGTCGACGCTGGTTGCGACGCCACCGCAGTACATGCACCGGCCCCCGTCCCGGGCGAACAGCGCCCGCCGGGTGAGAGGAACGGGCCCCCGGTAGGGAACCCGGACGAATCGCTTGAGCCGGACCACGCTGGGCGCGGAAACCGTGACGGTCGCGCTGTGCATGAAGGCGCCGGATTCCTCGAGGGAGACTGCCTTGTTCTCCAGGACGAGGACGAGCGCGCGGCGGAGCGGTACGACGCCGAGCGGCTCGTACGACGCGTTGAGGACCAGGACATGCGGCACGGATGCCTCCTTGGGCGTCGGCGGCGCGTGGCTCGCGCCGGGACGATCTGTGGTCAGTCTCCCCTCTGGTCCGGTGGACGCGCCACCATGTCCCGGTAACGGGCTGGGAGTGTTTTCGACCACATCCTGTTTCTCCCCCGGATCATGGCCTGTTCAAGCGCAGGTGAGGACCGTCTCTCCTTCACGGATCTCGCCGGATCACACACAATGCCCCGTTAGTGTGGTGGTTCTGCCCGTCCGGTGACCTTTCCGTGACCTAGCAGCGCGTGTCGCCCTTGACCGCCGCACCGGACGGAGCAAGTGCAGCACCTGGAGGTACCTGCCGTGTCCTTGCCCGCCGTCCTACTGGCCGCCGGCGTGTCGCCGTCGCCGACTCCCTCGGAGTCGCCGACCGCGGTGACCGTCCCGACCCTCGAGGACGCCCAGGAGAGCGCGACGAACGCGGCCAGCTGGGTCGAGCAGAACTGGTCGACCTGGCTGGCGATCGGTCTGAGGGTCCTGCTGATCCTGGTGATCGCGGTGGTGCTGAGAGTGGTGGTGCAGCGGGCGATCACCAAGCTGATCGACCGGATGAACCGCACCGTCTCCTCGGTCGACGGCACGGCGCTGGGCGGGCTGCTGGTCAACAACGAACGGCGGCGTCAGCGCTCCCAGGCGATCGGCTCGGTGCTGCGTTCGGTGGCGAGCTTCCTCATCCTGGGCACCGCCGCGCTGATGGTGCTGGGCACCTTCGAGATCGATCTGGCCCCCCTGCTGGCATCCGCCGGTGTCGCGGGCGTGGCGATCGGTTTCGGCGCGCGCAACCTGGTCACCGACTTCCTCTCCGGCGTGTTCATGATCCTGGAGGACCAGTACGGCGTCGGCGACCAGATCGACGCGGGCGTGGCGACCGGCGAGGTCATAGAGGTGGGCCTGCGGGTGACCAAGCTGCGCGGTGACAGCGGTGAGATCTGGTACGTCCGCAACGGCGAGGTCAAGCGGATCGGCAACCTCTCGCAGGGCTGGGCGACGGCCGGCGTCGACGTGACGGTGAAGGCGTCCGAGGACCTCGACCTGGTCAAGTCCACCCTGGACGAGGTCGCCGAGAAGATGAGCAAGGAGGAGCCCTGGAACGAGCTCCTGTGGAGCCCGATCGAGGTGCTCGGCCTGGACAGCGTCCTTCTCGACTCGATGGTCGTCCGTGTCTCCGCGAAGACGATGCCCGGCAAGGCCCTGACCGTCGAGCGGGAGCTGCGCTGGCGCGTCAAGCGCGCCTTCGACGCGGCCGACATCCGCATCATGGGCGGCGCGACCTCCCCGATCCACGAGGACCCGGCCGACCCGACGGCCGCGGTCGCGGCTCCGTCGGTGTTCTCCAACGCGGACTCGCCGCAGGTGGCGGCGGCTGCCCCGATCGTCCAGCCGCGGCCGGCGACCCCGGCGAAGTAGCGGTACGCATGCCGCAGGGCCGCACCCGGGAGGCTCCGGGTGCGGCCCTGCGGCATGTCAGGGCGTTCCGGCGCTCCCCCGTCCCGCGCCATGCCGTGCCGGACGGGCGTCCGCGAACCTTCCGCCCCGCGAAGTAACGACTCTGTTGCCTCGGGGGCATTTCCCCTTTCACTCCTTGACGTCCCCTTCGTGCCGGGCTTACGTTCCTGCCAGCCGATAGGAAACTTTCCTAACAGTGACCGGATGTGGACTTGCGTCCGGCGTCACTGAGAAGCTGGGCAGTTCAGAAAGGCAGGTGTCGACCCCATGGCAGGAACCGCCGGTACGCCGGGCACCCCGCGCGTCCTGCGCGCCATGAACGACCGCGCCGCGCTCGATCTCCTGCTGGCGCACGGCCCTCTGTCCCGCACCCGCATCGGCAAGCTCACCGGCCTGTCGAAGCCGACCGCGTCCCAGCTGCTGGCCCGCCTCGAGGCGGCGGGGCTGGTACTCGCGACCGGCACCACGGAGGGACGTCCCGGACCCAACGCGCAGCTGTACGAGGTCAACCCGGCCGCCGCGTACGCCGCGGGACTCGACGTCACCCCCGAACGTGTCCTCGCCGCCGTCGCCGACGCCACCGGCCGCACCGTGGGCGCCTTCGAGGTGGCCACACCCGGCCGCAAGACCACCGGGGCCGTCGTACGGCAGGTCACCGACGCCCTCGACGGCGCGGTGAAGGCCGCCGGCCTCACCCGGGACGACGTGCGACGCCTGGTCGTCGCCACCCCCGGCGCCTTCGACCCCACCACCGGCCGTCTGCGCTACGCCTCCCACCTGCCCGGCTGGCACTCGCCCGCGCTGCTCGACGACCTCGCCGCAGCCCTGCCGATGCCCGTCGAGTACGAGAACGACGTCAACCTGGCCGCCGTGGCCGAGCAGCGTCTCGGCGCGGCCCGCGGTCACGAGGACTTCGTCCTGCTGTGGAACGAGGGCGGTCTCGGCGCCGCCCTCGTCCTCGGCGGCCGGCTGCACCGCGGCTGGACCGGCGGCGCGGGAGAGGTGGGTTTCCTACCGGTTCCCGGCGCACCCCTGGTCCGCCAGGTGACCAAGGCCAACAGTGGCGGCTACCAGGAACTGGCGGGCTCCCAGGCCATCCCCCGGCTGGCCCTGGAACTCGGCATGACGGGTATCCCGTCCGGGCCGTACGCCGAGGTCGCCGCCGCACTCGTCGAGCGGGCGGCCGCCGAGGACACCGTCCTGAACCGGCTGCTGCTCCAGACCTACGCGACCCGGCTCGCGACCGGTCTCGCCTCGCTCGTCTCCGTGCTCGACCCCGAACTCGTCGTCCTCAGCGGCGCCTCCCTGACAGCCGGCGGCGAGGTGCTGCGCGCCCTCGTCCAGGACGAGCTGGAGGAACTGGCCGCGTCCAGGCCGAAGCTGGTCATGAGCGACGTCACCGAACGGCCCGTGCTGCGCGGCGCGCTGGAGAGCGCGCTGGCGGCCGCCCGCGACGAGGTCTTCGACACCTCGCGCTAGCCGCACCACCACCCCCCGCTCCACCGGCTCCACCCCGTCACACCCCGTCTCGTCATCCCTCTCTTCGCATCCCACTCACCCTGCCCTGTCCCTGGAAGGCTCCGCCATGCCCACACGCATACCCGCAGTCGTCCGAAAGGCGGCTTTTGCCCTCACCGCCTCCACGGCCCTCCTGTTGAGCACCACCGCCTGTACCGGTCAGTCCGCGACCGGCTCCGACGACGACGCGGCCAAGGAGACGACCCTCACCTTCTGGCACGCCTGGAGCGCCCCGAACGAGGTCAAGGCCGTGCAGGCGCTGGTCGCCGGCTTCGAGAAGGCGCACCCCAACATCCATGTGAACGTCGTCGGCAACATGACCGACGACAAGATCAACCAGGCGCTGCGCGCGGGAGGCGCCAAGGCGCCCGACGTGATCTCGTCGTTCACCACCAACAACGTCGGCAAGTTCTGCTCGTCAGGGGCCCTGGTCGACCTCAACCCCTTCTTCAAGAAGGCGGACATCGACCCGAACGCCATCTTCCCGAAGGCGATGAACGAATACACGCAGTTCGAGCTCAACCGCTGTGCGGTTCCGCTGCTCGGCGACGCGTACGGCCTCTACTACAACAAGACCGCCTTCGCGAAGGCCGGCATCACCTCCCCGCCGAAGACCTGGACCGAGTTCGCAGCCGACGCCAAGAAGCTGACGATCCCCCAGGGCGACACGTTCAAGCAGCTCGGCTTCATGCCGAACTACCACGGCTGGGAGACGACGACCGAGCACTACATGGGGCAGTTCTCACCGACCTACTTCAACAAGTCCGGCAAGTCGACGATCGCCACCGACCCGGCCGTCACCGACGCCTTCACGCTCCAGAAGAAGCTGGTCGACGACCTCGGTGGCTTCCGGAAGCTGGAGAAGTTCCGCTCCGGCCTCGGCGACGAGTGGGGCCCCAAGCACCCCTTCCAGACCGGTCAGGTCGCCATGCAGCTCGACGGCGAGTGGCGCCTGGGCATGGCCCTGGACGCCAAGCCGGGCTTCGACATCGGCGTCGCCCCGCTGCCCGTCGCCGACGACCAGGCCGACCAGTACGGCAAGGGCTACATCACCGGCACCATCGCCGGCATCGCCGCCACCAGCAAGAAGCAGAACGCGGCCTGGGAACTGGTGAAGTACATGACCACCGACACGGCCGCGGTCGTCGCCTTCTCCAACGCCATCCACAACGTGCCGTCCACGCTGGCCGCCCTGAAGTCCCCGGACCTGAAGTACGACCCGCGCTTCAAGACGTTCCTGGACATCGCCGCGAACCCGAACTCGACCACGTCCCCCGCCTCGATCAACGGCGGCGTCTACCTGACCACCGTCCAGCAGCTCGGCTACGACTACGAGAGCGGCAAGGTCACCGACCTGCAGGCCGGCCTGAAGAAGGCCGCCGCGCAGATCGACACGGACATCGCACAGGCGAAGTAGCGATGGCCACCTACACGCTGAAGGCGAAGCAACGGCGCTCGGCGCTGCGCACCCTCGCCTTCCTGTCCCCCTGGCTGATCGGCTTCGCGGTCTTCTTCGCGTACCCGATGATCTCGACGGTCTACTTCTCGTTCATGCACTACGACGGCTTCAAGCCGCCGACGTGGAGCGGCACGAAGAACTGGACGTACGTCTTCGAGCACTACCCGTTCTTCTGGCCGGCCCTGCGCAACACCCTGTGGCTGGTCGTGATCATGGTGACTCTGCGCGTCCTGTTCGGGCTCGGGATCGGCATGCTCATCACGAAGATCAAGACCGGTACGGGTGTCTTCCGCACCCTGTTCTACCTGCCCTACCTCGCCCCGCCGGTGGCGGCCACCATGGCCTTCGCCTTCCTCCTCAACCCGGGCACCGGCCCGGTCAACTCGATCCTGGAGAAGATCGGCATTCCGGCGCCGGGCTGGTTCAACGACCCGGACTGGTCCAAGCCGGCCCTGACCCTGATGTTCCTGTGGGGCGTCGGCGACCTGATGGTGATCTTCATGGCCGCGCTGCTCGACGTACCGAAGGAGCAGTACGAGGCGGCGGAACTGGACGGCGCCTCGGCGTGGCAGCGGTTTCGCTTCGTGACCCTCCCCAACATCTCGCCGATCATCATGTTCGCGGTCGTCACCGGCGTGATCGCCGCGATGCAGAGCTACACACAGCCCCTGGTGGCCGGAAAGGTCGCCTCGGGCGTGATCCAGGGCGCGGGCACCATGTTCGAGCCCGGCTATCCGGAGCACTCCACGCTCACCCTCCCCCAGCTCGTCTACAACCTCGGCTTCCAGCGCTTCGACTACGGCTCCGCCTGTGTCGTCGCCCTGGTCCTGTTCGCCCTGTCGATGGCGTTCACCGCGCTCCTCATGCGGCGCCGGGGCGGCCTCATCCAGGCAGGTGACTGACCCACATGACTCAAGTACTGGACCGTCCCGCGGAGTTGACGGCTCCGTCCTCGCCCGCCGAGCGCACCGCCCGCCGCAAGGCGCTCCTCGAATGGATCGCGGTCCACTCCCTCGGCGTGGCCGCCGCCCTCTTCTTCACCCTCCCCTTCGTGTTCGTGTTCCTGACGTCCCTGATGAGCGACTCGCAGGCACTCAGCCGGGACCTCGTCCCGCACACCTGGGAGTGGGCCAACTACCGGAAGGTCTTCGACACCCCGGGCTTCCTCACCTGGTGGAAGAACACGCTGGTCTACGCCGGACTGGGCACGGTCCTGACGGTCGTCTCCTCCGTGCCCGTGGCGTACGCGCTGGCCAAGTTCCGTTTCCGGGGCCGGAACCTGACGCTCATGCTGGTGATCTCGATGATGATGCTGCCGCCGCAGGTGGTCGTCATCCCGATGTACCTGTTCTGGGCCAAGCAGCTGGACCTGTCGGGCACCCTGTGGCCGATGATCATCCCGCTGGCGTTCGGCGACGCCTTCTCGATCTTCCTCCTGCGCCAGTTCCTGCTGACCATCCCGAACGAGTACCTGGACGCGGCGAAGGTGGACGGCTGCGGCGACCTGCGGACCCTGCTGAAGGTCGTCCTCCCGATGGCGAGGCCCGGCATCGCCGCCGTCGCCCTCTTCCAGTTCTTCGCGGCCTGGAACGACTACTTCGGCCCGCAGATCTACGCCTCGGAGAACCCGAACGCGTGGACCCTCTCCTACGCCCTGGAGTCGTTCAAGGGCGCGCACCACACCGACTGGAACCTCACCATGGCGGCCACCGTGCTGGTCATGGCCCCCGTGATCCTCGTGTTCTTCTTCGCCCAGAAGGCGTTCGTCGAAGGTGTCACCCTCACCGGAGTAAAGGGTTAACAAGCCATGAAACTCACTGTGGTCGGCGGCGGCTCGACCTACACCCCGGAACTCGTCGACGGCTTCGCGCGCCTGCGGGACACCCTCCCCGTGGAGGAACTGGTCCTCGTCGACCCGGCGGCCGACCGTCTGGAGCTGGTCGGCGGCCTCGCCCGCCGGATCTTCGCGCGGCAGGGGCATCCGGGCCGGATCGTGACGACGTCCGACCTGGACGCGGCCGTGGAGGGCGCCGACGCGGTACTGCTGCAACTGCGCGTCGGCGGCCAGGCGGCGCGCGAGCAGGACGAGACGTGGCCCCTGGACTGCGGCTGCGTCGGGCAGGAGACGACGGGCGCGGGCGGTCTCGCGAAGGCGCTGCGCACGGTCCCGGTGGTCCTGGACATCGCCGAACGTGTCCGCCGGAGCAACCCGCACGCCTGGATCATCGACTTCACCAACCCGGTCGGCATCGTCACCCGCGCCCTTCTCCAGGCCGGCCACAAGGCGGTCGGCCTGTGCAACGTGGCGATCGGACTCCAACGGAAGTTCGCGGCGCTGCTCGACGTCACCCCGGCCGACGTCCACCTGGACCACGTCGGTCTCAACCACCTCACCTGGGAGACCGGGGTGCGGCTGCACGGCCCCGAGGGCGACGACGTCCTGCCGGGCCTGCTGACGGCCCACGCCGACACGATCGCCGCCGACCTGCGGCTGCCCCGCGCGCTCCTGGAGCGCCTGGGCACGGTTCCGTCCTACTACCTGCGCTACTACTACGCGCACGACGAGGTCGTGAGGGAACTGCGCACCAAGCCGTCCAGGGCGGCGGAGGTCGCCGCGATGGAGCGCGAGTTGCTGTCGCTGTACGCCGATCCGGCCCTCGACGAGAAGCCGGAACTGCTGGCCAAGCGCGGCGGCGCCTTCTACTCGGAGGCGGCCGTGGACCTGGCGGCGGCGCTGCTGACCGGCTCGGGCAGCCCCTATCAGGTGGTCAACACCCTGAACAACGGCACGCTGCCCTTCCTGCCGGACGACGCGGTGATCGAGGTCCAGGCGGCGGCGGGCCCCAAGGGCCCGTCCCCGCTGCCGGTGGCGTCCCTCGACCCGCTGTACGCGGGCCTGATGGCGAACGTGACGGCGTACGAGGACCTGGCGCTGCGGGCGGCCCTGCACGGGGGCCGTGACAACGTCTTCAAGGCCCTGCTGTCCCACCCGCTGGTCGCCCAGTACGAGTACGCCGAGCAGCTGACCGACCGGCTGATCGCACACAACCGGGAGCATCTCGCGTGGGCCTGACGGCAAGCGTTCTCGCCATCGACGCGGGCAACAGCAAGACGGACGTCGCGGTCGTGGCGGCCGACGGGGAGGTCCTCGCCACGGCTCGTGGGGACGGCTTCCGCCCGCCCGCCGTGGGAGTGACCGCGGCGGTGGACTCCCTGGCCGACACCGTCACGCGCGCGTACACGGCGGCCGGTGTCGGCTCGGCGGTCCATGTCTCGGCCTGTCTGGCCAACGCGGACCTGCCGGTGGAGGAGGAGGAACTGGCGGCCGCCCTGCACGCACGCGCGTGGGGCGCCTCCGTGGACGTCCGCAACGACACGTTCGCCATCCTGCGGGCGGGCGTGGCCGAGCCACGAGGGGTGGCCGTCGTCTGCGGCGCCGGCATCAACTGCGTCGGCATGCGCCCCGACGGCCGCACCGCCAGGTTCCCGGCCCTCGGCCGCCTCTCCGGCGACTGGGGCGGCGGCTGGGGCCTGGCCGAGGAGGCGATATGGCACGCGGCGAGGGCGGAGGACGGCAGGGGAGGGCCGACGGCCCTCACCGACGCGCTCCCGTCCCACTTCGGCCTGCCGTCCATGTACGCCCTGATCGAGGCCCTCCACCTGGAGCACATCGCCCCGGCACGCCGCCACGAGCTGACGCCGGTCCTCTTCAGGTCGGCGGAGGGCGGAGACGCCGTGGCGCGGACGATCGTCGACCGGCTGGCGCAGGAGGTGGTGTCGATGGCGACGGTGGCCCTGACCCGGCTGGACCTCCTGGAGGAGGAGACGCCCGTCCTGCTGGGCGGAGGAGTCCTGACGGCGGGCCACGGGCAACTGGACGACGGCGTGCGGGAACTCCTGGCCGCACGGGCGCCGAAGGCGGTGGCGAGCGTCGTACGCGAGCGCCCGGTGCTCGGGGCCGCGCTGCTGGGCCTGGACCGGCTGGGGGCGGACGCCGCGGCGCAGCGGAAGGTGAGGACGTACTTCGCCTCGGACGAGTGACCCCGTCCGGGGCGGGCGGGGCCGTATCGCCGTACGGCCCCGCCCCCGCCCGACTCGCCCGTGCGGCCCCGCCCCGGGCGCGACCAGCCTCGACGCACGCCCCTCGCACACGACACGAGCCCCCGCGAAGGAACCGAACACCCACCCGACGCGTATTCATGGGCAGGGGTGACTGCGATCTGATCAAGATCGAGTGAAGGCCGGTGCGCAGCACCGGTCCCGCCAGCGATACTGGCGGCGGCAGCTGACCATGGGGGAGGTCAAAAAACGTGGCAAACCCGGCTACAAGCACCACCGTACCGGCGCCCACACCGGCACCGGCACCGCAGCCGGCCCGCCGTACGGCTTTCGCCGAGGGGGTCGACAAGGCACGCGCGGCGGCCACCACCGAGCCGGGCAGGCTCCGCATCATCGGCGCCTTCCTCGCGCTCCTCGTCATCGCCTTCGGCTCCGTGACGGCCTGGCAGACGACCGACCGCGCGGCCGCCGCCGACGACGTTCTCCACAAGAGCCAGCCGCTCAGCGCCGCCGCGGCCGACATCTACCGTTCGCTGGCCGACGCCAACACGGCCGCCTCCAGCGGTTTCCTGGCAGGCGGCCAGGAGACGAAGGAGTCCCGCGACCGCTACGCGCAGGACATCGACAAGGCCGCCTCCAAGCTCGTCACCGCGGCCAGCAACGCCGACCCCGACTCGCCCTCCACGGCGGTCATCACCAAGCTGAACAAACTCCTGCCCGAGTACAAGGGCCTGGTGGAGCGTGCGCGGACGTACAACCGGCAGGGCTACCCCGTCGGCGGCGCCTATCTGCGGTACGCGAACCAGAAGATGCAGAAGGACATGCTCCCGGCGGCCCAGAGTCTCTACACCATGGAGAACCGGCGCCTCCAGGACGACTACGCCGACGCCACCCCCTATCCGTGGGCGGCGATCGCGCTGGGCGTCCTCGCGCTGGCCGGCCTCGCCTGGGCGCAGCACCGCAACTACCGCCGTACGAACCGCGTCCTGAACCACGGTCTGGTGGCGGCGACGGCGACCACCACCGTCGTCCTGCTCTGGCTGGTCATCGGCCACAGCGTGGCCCGCGCCGGTCTGAACGACTCCTACGACCACGGCGTCCGCTCGCTGAACGTCCTGCACGACGCCCGGATCGCCTCCCTCAAGGCGCGCGGCAACGAGAACCTGACACTGGTGGCGCGCGGCGCCGAGACGGTGAAGGTGACGGCCGACGGCAAGCCGGTGACGCTCGACCAGTACGACCACGACTTCAGCACCGAGATCACCGCCCTCGGCAAGGGACTCACCCTGGCGGCGAAGCTCGCCGACGACCAGGCGGGCGAGAAGCCCGTCACCTCGGCCGAGAGCAACATGGTGGAGTGGAAGAAGCGCCACACGGCGGCCCGCGCGCAGGACGACAACGGCAACTACGCGCAGGCGCTGGCCCTCGTGATCGGCGGGAAGAACGCGACCGGCGCCTGCTTCGACGGCGTCGACCAGAACCTCGCGACCGCCCTGGAGCACGAGCAGACCGAGTTCAAGCAGGCGGCCGGCAACGGCCTGGACGCGATGACCGGCCTGCCGATCGGCGCCGCCGTGCTCGCCGTGCTGGGCGCCGCGGGCGCGGTCCTCGGCATCGGCCGCAGGCTGTCGGAGTACCGGTGAACGGGCGCGGACCGGCGGGCGGGCGGGTGCCGGTGGGCACGAGCGGGCCGGTGGACGGGGGCGAACCGGCGGAAGGAGACGTACCGGTGGAAGGGGGCGTGACGATGCGTGTGCGACGTGTACGGGCCGGTGTGAAGGGCTGGGGCGGAGTGGGCGCGATGGCGGCTCTGTGCGTCCTCGCACTGACCCTCGTCCTGCTGCTGCCGTGGACGACCCGGGCGCCGGGCGACGAAAGCACCGGCCGGGCCGGCCAGGGCGTCGCCGAGGGCACCCCGGCGGCCGACGCCACCTGCACGGACCCGGAGAAGCGGACGCCGACGCCGTCGAGCGCGGACGGCCCCACGATCGCCGCGATCAAGGCCCGTCAGGGTGAGAAGCGCAAGCTGATCGTCGGCGTGGACCAGAACAGCTACCGCTGGGGCTACCGCGACCCCAACAACACGGGTGCGGAGCTGGAGGGCTTCGACATCGACCTGGTGCACCGCATCGCCCAGGACATCCTCGGCGACCCGAACGCGGTCCAGTTCAAGGCCATCCCGACCAACCAGCGCATCCCGGCCATCCAGGAGGGCCGGGTCGACATGGTCGTCCGCACCATGACGATCTCCTGCACCCGGCTCGACGAAGTCGCGTTCTCCGCGCCGTACTTCAAGACGGGGCAGCAGGTCCTGGCGCCCAAGTCGTCGACGATCACCGGCTACGACGGCTCGCTGGCGAACAAGAAGGTCTGCACGGCGGCGGGCTCGACGGCCAACACCAAGCTGGACGGCGACAAGAAGGCCGGCAGGATCGACTCCTCCGTCGACATCTCCACCACCGTGCCCAACCAGCTGGACTGCCTGGTCCGGTTGCAGCTCGGCGAGGTCGACGCGGTCGTCACCGACGGCGCGCTCGCCGCCAGCCAGGCCGCCCAGGACCCCACGGTCGAACTGAAGGGCGCCCCCTTCACGACCGAGTACTACGGCGTGGCCATGGCGAAGAAGGCGACGGATCTGGTACGCCGGGTCAACCAGATCCTGGTGGAGTACCGCGCGAGCGGCTGGCAGGCCTCGTACGGAAAGTGGCTGTCGGCCACACTGGGTACGGACGCGACGAAATCGAAACCGCCCGCGCCGCAGTACCTGACCACGAACTGACGGGCGCCGCCCGGCAGGGCGGGCAGCGTGCAGAGCCGAGCAACCGACAGCAGCGAGAGGTGATCGATGGGCGTCACGGGACCCCCCGGGCCGGTGATGGACCGGGACGAGGTCGACCGTGCGCTGGCGCGGCTCGGCGCGGAGCACGAGGCGATCGAGACCTCGCTCCTCGCACTCCAGGACCACGCGGGCCGCAGACTGCTCGAAGGCGCCGAACTCACCGGCGTCACCAAGGAGCGCTGGGCGTCCGCGGAGGTGTCGATCACGCTGCTGTGGGCGTACTTCGACGCGTACACCGACGCCCTGCGCGGCGCCCGTGACATCCGCTCGCGCCGCCGCTGGTCCAGCCGGGAGGACCTGCTGGAGCTGACGGAACTCCTGCGCGGCGAGTCCGTCACGGTGGCGGGATCGGTCACCGGTTCGGCGGCCGGCGCGGGCAAGCTCAGCCACAGCTTCTCGCTCACCGGCCTCGTCGACCGGATGAACGAGCTCTACGCGTCGTCGCTCGACATGGTCGTGACCGCCGACGCGGTGTGGTCGGCGCTGCCCGCCCGGATAGATTTACTGGCCGCGGAGCTCCAGCGCACCCGTCGGCTGGCGCACTCCGTCGGCGTCCGCCCGGGCGAGCACCCTGCGGGCGACGACCTGGAACGCATCACCCACACCCTGACCTCCCTGCGTGAACAGGTGGTCTCGGACCCGCTCGCCTTCTGGGTCCGCGCACAGGGCAGTTCGGCGCCCGGCGGCGGACGTCCGGACACCACGGTGTACGACCGTGAGGCGCGCGCCCTGGAGGACATACGCCGGGAGATCGACGCCGTCCTCACGGTCCGCCAGGACGCGGAACAGCGGCTGGTGAGGCTGCGGGACGTCCTCAGCCGCGCCGACCGGACGCTCGCCGAGGCGCGCACCGCGCGCGGCGAGGTGCTCGCGAAGATCGCCGCGACCGAGGTGCCGGTGGTCAGCGGCCCGCCGACCGTGCTCCACGAGCAGCTCGCGACGGCCGCCGAGTACCGACGCCACGCCCAGTGGCACCGCCTGTCCCCGCTCCTGGAGTCCCTGGAGCAGAAGGCGGAGGACGAACTGCTGCGCGCCCGCGAGTCACTGACCGCGGTCACCCAGCCACTGGCGGTCCGCGCGGAGCTGCGCGGCCGTCTCGACGCGTACAAGGCGAAGGTCGCCCGGCACGGGCTCGCCGAGGACCCGTTCCTCATCGAGCGCTACGACGCGGCGCGCCGCATGCTGTGGAGCGCGCCCTGTGATCTGCGCGTCGCCGAACAGGCCGTCCTGCGCTACCAGCGGGCGGCGGCCGAACTCCTCACGGCGCCTCGCGTTCCGGAGCAGGGCGGCCTTGAGGACCGTAGGGGGGAGCAGTAGCCATGAGTCAGGCAGGGCAGTCGTGTCAGCGGCCGGGCTGCGAGGGGTCGTACGAGGATGTGGGTGGCGGCGAGCTGTACTGCGACACCTGCGGTCTGGCCCCGGTCGTCTCGTCCGGGGGTCTCCCCTCCGGGGAAGGCCTGCTCGGCTCACCGCCGACCGGGGTGACCGGAGGCGGCAAGGGCTCGTCGGGCAGCGCCAGTTCACGTACCAGTGCGCGCAGTACCCGAACGTCGTCGCAGTCGTCGAAGTCGCGCCGCTCGGTGTCGGGGCGGCTCTCGCGGTCGCTCTCGGGCACTTCGACGGGCCGTTCGGTGTCGGTGCGCAGCTCCGGCTCGACCGCCGGTTCCTCCGGGCGGGCCCGGCTCGGCGCCGGACTGGTCATGGTGCCGCAGGTACCGAGGCCCGACCCGCGCGCGATGGTGCTGGACAACCCCGAGGTGCCCGAGCGCAAGCGGTTCTGCTCGCGGTCCGACTGCGGTGCCCCGGTGGGCCGTTCACGAGGCGAGCGGGACGGACGCACGGAGGGCTTCTGCACCAAGTGCGGCCACCCGTACTCCTTCGCGCCGAAGCTGAAGGCCGGCGACGTCGTGCACGGCCAGTACGAGGTCGTGGGCTGTCTCGCGCACGGCGGGCTCGGCTGGATCTACCTGGCCATCGACCGTCCGGTGGGCGACCGGTGGGTCGTTCTGAAGGGCCTGCTGGACACCGGCGACCAGGACGCGATGGCCGCGGCCATCTCCGAGCGGCGCTTCCTCTCCGAGATCGAGCACGCCAGCATCGTGCGGATCTACAGCTTCGTCGAACACCTCGACCAGCGCACCGGCTCCCTCGACGGCTACATCGTCATGGAGTACATCGGCGGCAAGTCCCTGAAGGAGATCGCCAACGACCGCCGCACACCGCAGGGCAAGCGGGACCCGCTTCCCGTCGAGCAGGCGTGCGCGTACGGCATCGAGGCGCTCGAGGCGCTCGGCCATCTGCACAGCCGCAACCTGCTGTACTGCGACTTCAAGGTCGACAACGCGATCCAGACCGAGGACCAGCTCAAGCTGATCGACATGGGCGCGGTCAGAAGGATGGACGACGACGAGTCGGCCATCTACGGCACGGTCGGCTACCAGGGCCCCGAGGTCGCGGAGGTCGGCCCGTCGGTCGCGTCGGACCTGTACACGGTGGGCCGTACGCTCGCCGTCCTGACCTTCGACTTCCAGGGCTACACGACCGTCTTCGTCGACTCCCTGCCCGACCCCGACAACATCGAGGTGTTCCGCCAGTACGAGTCGTTCTACCGGCTGCTGGTCCGCGCCACCGACCCCGACCCGGCCCGCAGGTTCGCCTCCGCGCAGGAGATGGCGGAGCAGCTCACGGGTGTGCTGCGCGAGGTCGTGTCGGTCCAGAGCGGGCGGGCCCGGCCCGCGCTGTCGACCCTGTTCGGGCCCGAGATCAAGGTCACGGACACCGAGCTGTTCCCGAAGGTGGACGGTGAGGTGTCACGGCTGGGCGCGCGCGTCGCGGTCAACCCCTCGCGCCGGAGCGGTGGTTCGAAAACCGTAGCGGCCCTCGTCGGCGGCAAGGGCAACGGGGCCACCTCACCCGGCACCGCTCCCGCTCTGACCGGTGTGGCCCCCGCCTTCGCCGGGAGCGCCGCTGCGGCCCTCCCGGGCGCCGCTCCCGCGCACGCCGGTCACACCGCGCTGCCGGGTGCCGGCGGCATCGCGTCGGCCGGGACCGGCAGCACCGTCGCCGCGAGCGCTGTCGCCCCCGGCCTCGTCAAGGCCGTTCCCGCGCCCGCCGCCGCGCTCGCCCTGCCCGTCCCGCACGTCGACGCCTCCGACCCCAACGCGGGTTTCCTCGCCGGCCTGCTGACATCCGCGCCCGCCGAGCTGATCACGGCTCTCGCGGCCGCGCCGGCGCCGTCGGTCGAGACCCGGCTGCGGCAGATCCGCGCCTGGCTGGAGAACGGCGACCACCAGGCGGCCCTCATGTCCCTTCAGATCCTGGAGGGCGAACGGCCCGACGACTGGCGGGTGGTGTGGTACCGGGGTGTGACCTCGCTGGTCACCGGTGACCACGAGGGCGCCGCACTCGCCTTCGACGCGATCTACGACGCCTTCCCGGGTGAAACCGCGCCCAAGCTGGCGCTCGGCCTGTGCGCGGAGGTGCTGGGGCAGTTGGACAACGCCGCCGAGTACTACCGCCTGGTGTGGTCGACCGACCCGAGCTACGTGAGCTCCGCGTTCGGCCTGGCCCGCGTGCAGTTCGCGGCCGGCGACCGCAAGGGCGCCGTACGGACGCTGGAGTCGGTGCCCGAGTCCTCCATCCACTACACGGCGGCGCGGGTGGCCGCCGTGCGCGCCCGGCTCCGTCAGCGGACGGCCCTCGCCTCCGACGTACCCTTCGTCGAGGACCTCTCCGCCGCCGCGGCCCAGGTCGAGGCGCTGGACGCGTACGGTCTGGATCCGAAGCGGCGCGAGCAGTTGTCCGCGGAAGTCCTCGGCTGCGCCCTCGACTGGATACTCTCCGGTGGCCAGGGCGCCGGCCCGGCCGCCCGGGTACTGCTCGGCAGTGAACTGGACGAGCGGGGGCTGCGCTTCGGCCTGGAGCGCTCGTACCGCACGCTGGCCCGGCTGGCGACGGGCGGCGAGGAAAGGATCGACCTGGTGGAACGTGCCAATCGTTACCGCCCCCGGACGTGGGTGTAGTTGATGTCCCAGATGCCCCGACAGGCCGCCCTGCCGACGTGTCCGAGCTGTGCGGAGCCGCTCGACGCGGGTGACCGCTTCTGCGGTGCGTGCGGATACGACCTGTCCGCCGCACCGCGGCGCCCGGACGACCACCCGACCCTCACGATGAACGGCTCGCCCCAACCGCCCCCGACGCCGACGGGTCCGACGGTGAGCGGTACGGCCACGCCGGGTGCCGGTGTGAGCGGTGGTGTGAGCGGTGGTGTGAGCGGTGCGGGTCACAGCGCTGCCGTTGACAACGGTGCCGTCGGCGCCCTGAGTGGCGCCGCCGGAGTCAGTGGTGCCGCCGGTCTCAGTGGTGCCGCCGGTCCCGGTGGTGCGGGTGCGAGCGGTGCCACCGCCGCGGCGCTGCCGCCCCACGGTGCACTGCCGCCACCGTCGGCACCCGGAGCGCCAGCGCCTTCGTATGCCGGAGGTCCGGTGCCGCCAAGCGCCGGAGTTCCGGGCCCTTCGGGCGGCGGAGGTCCGGTTCCACCGGGCGCAGGGGGCCCGGGCGCGTCGGGCTCCGGAGTGCCGGGGCCGTCGGCCCCCGGCTCCCCGCTCCCGCCGGCCGCCGGCGGATCTCCCGTATCCGGGCCGTCCGGTGTCACCGGGGACGCCGGTGTCTCCGGTGTGCGGTTCGACCGGCCCGCGGAGCCCGACGAGTACGCCCTCCAGGCGCCGGACCCCCGGGTGGCCGCCGAGGCCGCCGCGGTGGCCGAGACCACCCAGGTGTGCGTGGCCTGCCGGGCGGGCCGGGTCGACGACGACGGGTACTGCGAGAACTGCGGACACGCCCAACCGCGCGAACGCGACCACATGGAGCTGGAGTCGGGCCCCATGGCCGCCGTCAGCGACCGCGGTCTGCGTCATCACCGCAACGAGGACGCCTTCGGTCTCGGCCGCGCCGCCCTGCCCGACGGCTCCCCCGCGCTCGTGGCGATCGTCTGCGACGGCGTGTCCTCCGCGACCCGCCCCGACGACGCCTCCCTCGCCGCGTCGAAGGCGGCCAGGGAGTCGCTGCTCGCCGCCCTGCCGCAGGGCACGCACCCGCAGCAGGCCATGCACGAGGCGATCGTCGCCGCCTCGTACGCGGTCAACGCGCTGGCCGACGAGCCGGCCACGGCCCGGGAACACGCCCCGCACCAGAACGCCCCGGCCTGCACCCTCGTCGGGTCGATCGTCACGCCCGGGCTGCTCGTCGTCGGCTGGGTCGGTGACAGCCGCGCCTACTGGGTCCCGGCGGACCGGAGTTCCTCTCCGGCCCGGCTCACAGAGGACGATTCCTGGGCCGCCCAGATGGTCGCGGCGGGCCTGATGAACGAGGCGGAGGCCTACGCCGACGAGCGCGCCCACGCGATCACCGGCTGGCTCGGCGCCGACGCCTACGAACTGGAACCGCACACCGCTTCCTTCAAGCCGGACCGGCCCGGTGTGGTGGTGGTGTGCACGGACGGTCTGTGGAACTACGCGGAGGCGGCCGAGGACATGGCCGAGGTCGTCCCACCGGACGCCTGCGCCCGGCCGCTGCACAGCGCACAGGTCCTGGTCGGTCACGCCCTGGACGGCGGGGGCCACGACAACGTAACAGTGGCCGTCGTACCGTTCCCCGCCCCCGCGCAGGGGGCAGGATCGGCCTGAGGCCGCAAACACGGAAGAACCCGGAAAACCGAAACACCAGGCGAAAACCCGAAACACGCGAAACGCCCGCAACGGAAGCAACACCCGCAACATCGGTACACACGGGGAAAGACCGAACACACGGGGAAGCACGGGGAAGCACGCGTACGGACCGGTGGGGACCGGTCCGCAGCCAGTCATCGCCCCGCGAACGCGTGGGGTCTCCGAGGGGGATGTGAGTAGGCATGGCCAATTTCTCGAAATCACACGTGCCGCAGTTCTCGGTCGACGTCTATCAGAACGAGTACCTGCCGGAGGGCGGCCGCGAGGTCAACGCGATCGTCACGGTCACCTCCACCGGCGGCGGCACGGTGGGCAGCGCGGCGGCCGCGCCGCACCTCTACTCGCCGAGCCAGGGTCCGTCCGCCGCCGTGGCGATCATGGTGGACTGTTCCGGCTCGATGGACTATCCGCCGACCAAGATGCGCAACGCGCGCGACGCCACCGCCGCCGCGATCGACACCCTGCGCGACGGTGTGCACTTCTCGGTGATCGGCGGCACGCACGTCGCCAAGGAGGTCTACCCGGGCGGCGGCCGGCTCGCGGTCGCAGACGCGACCACCCGCGACCAGGCCAAGCAGGCGCTGCGCCGGCTGAGCGCGGGCGGCGGCACGGCGATCGGCACGTGGCTGCTGCTGGCCGACCGGCTGCTGTCCTCGGCGGACGTCGCGATCCGGCACGGCATCCTGCTCACCGACGGCCGCAACGAGCACGAGACGCCGCAGGACCTCAGGGCCGCCCTCGACGACTGTGCCGGACGCTTCACCTGTGACGCCCGTGGCGTCGGCACCGACTGGGAAGTGAAAGAAGTCACAGGGATCGCCTCCGCCCTGCTCGGCACGGCCGACATCGTCGCCGACCCGACCGGGCTCGCCACCGACTTCACACAGATGATGGAGACGGCGATGGGGAAGGAGGTCGCGGACGTGGCGCTGCGGCTGTGGACCCCGGTCGGCACCGCCATCAAGTTCGTCAAGCAGGTCGCGCCGACGGTCGAGGAACTGACCGGGCGCCGTACGGAGGCGGGCCCTCGCGCGGGCGACTATCCCACCGGCTCCTGGGGCGACGAGTCCCGCGACTACCACGTGTGCGTCGAGGTCCCGGCCGCGAACGTCGGCCAGGAGATGCTCGCCGCGCGGGTCTCGCTGGTCATTCCGCAGGCTGCGGGCGCCCCGGCCGGGGGCGGCGCAGGCGCCGTCCAGAACCTCGGCGCGCAGGGTCTCGTGAAGGCCGTCTGGACCGACGACATGGCCGCCTCCACGTCGATCAACCCTCAGGTCGCGCACTACACGGGCCAGGCCGAACTGGCACAGGTCATCCAACAAGGGCTTGACCTTCGCAAAGCGGGCGATATGGACGGAGCAACGGCCAAACTGGGCCGTGCCGTTCAGCTCGCGAGCGCCTCGGGGAACGGTGATACTGCGAAACTGCTTGCGAAGGTGGTGGACGTGGTCGACGCCACGACAGGTACTGTGCGACTGAAGGCGAAGGTCACGGACGCCGACGAGATGACGCTCGAGACCCGGTCCACAAAGACTGTTCGTGTAAAGAAGTGACCTGAACACGCTTGAGGGACACCGAAGGAGAGAGGGGGACGCGCCGACATGCCGACCTGCCCGAACGGACACCAGTCGGGTTCCGACGACTGGTGCGAGGTCTGCGGTCACCGCATGGCCGGTGCCGTACCTCCGCCTCCTCCCCCACCGCCTCCGACGGCCGGTGGCTACGGCTTTCCGCCCCCGCCCGGCCAGGGCCAGGGCGGCCCCCCCGGTGGACGGCACCTGTCGTCCGTACCGGACCACGATCCCGAACTCTGCCCGCAGTGCCGCACGCCCCGTGAGGGCGGTGCGCCGTTCTGCGAGGAGTGCCGGTGGAACTTCCTGACCAACACGGCCACCTCGTACACCCCGGCCGCCCCGCGCCCGACAGGTCCGGGCCCCGGCCAGGGTCCCGGCGGTCCGGGTCCCGGGGGCCCCGGCGCACCCGGTCCTGGCGGTCCCGGTCCGGGCGGGGGCTATCAGCCGCCACCGCCGTCCTACGGAGGCGGCGACTCGTTCGACTACCAGAGCTCCCGGCCGTCGCAGGTGAACCGTCCCGCAGAACCGATCCCGCCGTTCGGCGGCGAACCGTCGGGCCCGGGCGGTCCCGGCGGACAGGGCAGACACGGCGGCGGACAGGGCAGGCCCGGCGGTCCGGGCGGTCCTGTCGGCGGTCCGCCCGCGGGTGCCTTCGGGCGTGACCCGTCCGCCCAGGGCGGCGATCCCTTCCGGCGCGAGCCTTCCGGCCAGGGCGGCGACCCCTTCGGTCAGCCCGCCGGTCCCGGGGGCCGTCCCCCCGGTCCGCCCGGCGACCCCTTCGGACGCGAGCCGTCGGCGCAGCCCTCGGACCCCTACCGGCGCGAGCAGACCGGACAGGCCTCCGACCCCTTCGGTCAGCCTTCCGGCCAGGGTGGCGACCCCTTCCGCCGTGAGCCTTCCGGCCAGGGCGGCGACCCCTTCGGTCAGCCTTCCGGCCAGGGCGGCGATCCGTTCCGCCGTGAGCCTTCCGGCCAGGGCGGCGATTCCTTCGGTCGGCCTTCCGGACCCGGGGGCCGCCCTCAGGGTGCGCCCGGTCCCGGCGGCTTCGGCGCCGACCCCTCGCGGCCCGTTCCGCCGCCGCCCGGCCCCACTCCGACGGCCGGTCCCGGGATACCGCCGGGCCAGGGCGGCTTCGGCGGCGGCCCGGGTGATCCCCGTGCTCAGGGTGGCCCCGGCGCCCCGCAGGCCTTCCAGTCGTCCGGCGCGACCGCCCCGCCCGCGTTCCCGCAGGAGACGGGCCGCCCCCAGCCCGGCGGCCGGCCGTTCGGCGGTGACGACGACTGGGTGATCTCCCCGCCGTCGAACACCGGCCCCGGCCAGGGCTCGCCCGGTGGCCCTGGTGGTCCCGGCCAGGCTCAGGGCGGTGGTTACGGCTACCCGCAGCCCGGCGCCAACCAGGCACCGCCCCCGCCCGGCCAGGGCTTCCCGCAGCAGCCGGCCACCTGGACGGTGACCATCGGACCGGACCGCGCGTACTTCATGGCGATGATGCACCGCTCGGGTCCCGAGGCCGCGGGTCTGAACCTGCCCGCGTACTCGCCCGAGCAGCAGCGTCCGCTCACCGGCAACCAGTTCACCATCGGCCGCCGCCGGCACTCCACCGGTGAGACTCCCGACCTGGACCTGTCGGTGCCGCCGGAGGACCCGGGCGTCTCGCACCAGCACGCGGTACTGGTTCAGCAGCCCGACGGCAGCTGGGCGGTCGTCGACCAGAACTCGACGAACGGCACCACGGTCAACGGCTCGGAAGAACCGATCCAGCCGTTCGTCCCGGTACCGCTCCAGGACGGCGACCAGGTGCACGTGGGCGCCTGGACGACGATCACCATCCGCCGCGGCTAGTGCCGTGACCGGAAGGGTCTGCCGGAGCCGGTGAACCCTTCCGGTCACGGCACCGGACACCGGAGGGGCAGGTCCCGGCCGCCCGGCCTGCCCGACCGACATCCATCGAGCCTACGGACCCGACGGATCCGGCAGGGGCCACGCGTACGGCCCCTCCGGTTCGTCGAGCCACGCCCACGCGTGCCCGGCGTCCAGCGTGATGCCGTACCTCTCCCGTCCCGGCATGCCCTCGCGTTCCCACAGGGCGGCCGCCTCCTGTGGGTCGAGGGTGCCCCGGGTCAGGGACAGCAGGAAGCGGAACAGGTCGTTCTCCCGGGCCCGGCGGGGCACCCCGGCGAGCGCCACCGGTTCCGGCTCCGACCGGTCCGACCCGCGCAGCGGCACGAAGTAGGCCCCGGTCTCCAGGAACCGCCCCTCGGCATGTCCGGCGTCCCGGACGGTCAGCGCGATCAGCCCGGTGGCCAGCGGCGCCAGGATCAGCGCTCCGGGAGCGCACTGGGCGAGCCAGGCGCGCGGGACCGACGTCAGCGTGCAGGTGGCGATGATCCGGTCGAAGGGGGCGCGTTCTGGAACCCCTCGCGCCCCGTCCCCGGTGACGACGGTCGGCCGGTACCCGGCCTCTTCGAGATGCCGACGGGCCGACTCCGTGATCTCCGGATCCAGGTCGACGGTGGTGACGTTCCCGTCGCCGAGCCGGTACGACAGCAGCGCCGCGTTGTACCCGGTGCCCGCGCCGATCTCCAGGACCCGGTGGCCGTCCTCGACCCGCAGCTCGGCCAGCATCAACGCCATCAGCGAGGGCTGGCTGCTGGAGGAGAGCAGCACACCGTCGCGCAGCCGGGTGGCCAGCGGGGTGTCCTCGTACGCGCCCCGCAGCCAGCGTTCCCGGGAGCGCGGGTCGGGGCTCTCGCCCCAGCGCCGTTCGTATCCGCCGGCGCCGCTGACGTAGTAGTACGGCACGAAGAGGTGACGCGGGACCACCGCGAAGGCGTCCCGCCAGCGCGGACCGGCGGCGAAGGCCCCGCTCGCCTCGATCGCGCGCAGCAGCACGGCCCGTGCCGATACGGCGAGATCGTCGAGATCCTGGTCGAGTGCGTCCGCGCTCATGCCTCCACTGTGCGGCGCGCGGCGCCGGGAAGCGAGCCACTGGGGACGGCCGGTGTGAGCGGCCGAGGATGAGCAGCCTGGGGGGAGAGGCCGGTGGGGAGGGACTGGTGGAGAGGGGCCGGTGGGGAGGGACTGGTGGAGAGGGGCCGGTGGGGAGGGGCTGGTGAGGAGCGGCCGGTGAGCGGTCCTAAGCCTCAAGTCCTCCGTCTCCCGGTCTGAGACCATGGGAGGCGTGAAAGAGATTCGGCGCGGCACGCTTCAGGAGCAGACCTTCTACGAGCAGGTCGGTGGGGAGGAGACCTTCCGCCGGCTGGTCCACCGTTTCTATCAGGGAGTCGCCGAGGACCCCTTCCTTCGGCCCATGTACCCGGAGGAGGACCTGGGCCCGGCCGAGGAGCGTTTCGCGTTGTTCCTCATGCAGTACTGGGGCGGTCCGACGACCTACAGCGAGAACCGCGGCCACCCCCGGCTGCGCATGCGGCACGCGCCCTTCGTGGTGGACCGGGCCGCGCACGACGCCTGGCTGAAGCACATGCGGGTCGCGGTCGACGAGCTCGGTCTCTCCGAGGAGCACGAGCACACCCTGTGGAACTACCTGACCTACGCGGCGGCGTCGATGGTGAACACCCCGGAGTAGCCTCGACGGGATCCGGCGGGATCCCGCGGGATGTGGCCGGGCAGACCCGGCGGAGACGCGCAGGAAGCCCGCGTGCCGGAGATCCTGCCGCCGAACCTTCCGCGGGCCGAGCACGGCACGTATCCGCGGAGACGTGCCGGACATGACAGGCCCGGGAGGATGTCCCCGGAGACGCGTACTCGGGTGCGCGGCGGGCGTCGTCAGCGCACGCTGACGTCGAGCATCCCCAGCCGCCCCTCCCGGCGTACCGCGATCGACCCGTACGGTGTGCGCAGCCGCAGCCACGCACCGAGCGAGAGCAGCCGCAGCCCCTCCGGACCCGTCGAGGGCCGCAGGAATCCGAGCGACTGGGCCGCGTGCACGGCACGCACGGGAAGCCCGGTGTCCCCGATCGTCCGGGACCAGATGTCCCGTCCGATCCGGTCCAGTTCGGCCCGCGTGCGCAGCTCGGCCGCCAACCCCTCGGTACGGGAACGGAATTCACCGATCGCCGCACCGACCGTCGCGCGCAGCGAGTCAGGTGCGGGCAGCCCCGCCTCGGGCCGCCACCCGCCGCGCGGCGGCAGCACACCGGCCCACGGCGGTCCCGTGACGGCCTCGGGCACCGCGGCCGTCGCCGCGCTCTCCTCGACGGACTCCAGCAGCTCACCCGCCGACACGGTCACGTCCAGCGTGACGTCGAGGCCGTTCTCGTACGGCTTGGCCAGCCGGACCGCGCGGATCGCGAGCACCTCGAAGGAGGGCGGCCGGCCGAAGACGGCAAGGGCGGTACCGGCCGCCTGGAGCCGCACCGCCGCTCCACGGTCGTAGTGGAGCAGCCGGGAGAGGAAGGCCGCGAAGTCCGCCGCCTCCCCCTCGTCGGCGAGGTGGAGCACCGTCATGCGGCGACGGCCTCCTTGCCGGCGTCCTTCGCGTCGCCCCGGTCGTCCCCGTACTCCTCGAGGAACTCGCGCTCCTCAGCGGTGATCCGGCGCGGCCGCTGTGCCTCGAAGTCGAACGGCACGATGACGGTGGAGGCCCGGACGTACAAGACGTCCCCGTCCTTCACCTCGTAGCAGATCGTGAAGGACGCGGCCCTTATCTGGGTGACCCACAGCTCGATGTCGACCGGCGAGTGCCGGTGCACGAGCTGCCGCTTGTAGTCGATCTCGTGGCGCGCCACCACGGACCCCTGCTTGAAGTCCTTCTCCGGGCGGAACAGGAAGTCGATACGGGCTTCCTCCAGATAGCGGAGGAAGACCACGTTGTTGACGTGGCCGTACGCGTCCATGTCCGCCCAGCGCAGTGGGCAGCGGTAGATGTGCCGCAAGATCGATCAGCCCCGGGTCAGCTTCTTGTAGGTGGCACGGTGCGGACGCGCGGCGTCCGCGCCCAGCCGCTCGATCTTGTTCTTCTCGTACGACTCGAAGTTGCCCTCGAACCAGAACCACTTGGAGTCACCCTCGTAGGCGAGGATGTGCGTGGCGACCCGGTCCAGGAACCACCGGTCGTGGGAGACGACCACGGCGGCACCCGGGAACTCCAGCAGCGCGTTCTCCAGGGAGGACAGCGTCTCGACGTCCAGGTCGTTCGTCGGCTCGTCGAGGAGGAGCAGGTTGCCGCCCTGCTTGAGGGTGAGCGCCAGGTTCAGACGGTTGCGCTCACCACCGGAGAGCACACCGGCCGGCTTCTGCTGGTCCGGACCCTTGAACCCGAACGCGGAGACGTACGCGCGGGACGGCATCTCCACCTGGCCCACGTTGATGTAGTCCAGCTCATCGCTGACGACGGCCCACAGCGACTTCTTCGGGTCGATGTTCTCGCGGCTCTGGTCGACGTACGAGATCTTGACGGTGTCGCCGACCTTGATGCTGCCGGAGTCCGGGTCCTCGAGCCCCTGGATCATCTTGAAGAGGGTGGTCTTGCCGGCGCCGTTCGGGCCGATGATGCCGACGATCCCGTTACGCGGCAGCGTGAAGCTGAGATCGTCGATGAGCACCTTCTCGCCGAAGGCCTTGGAGAGGTTGCTGACCTCGACGACGATGGAGCCCAGACGCGGGCCCGGCGGGATCTGGATCTCCTCGAAGTCCAGCTTCCGCATCTTGTCGGCCTCGGCAGCCATCTCCTCGTACCGGGCGAGACGCGCCTTGGACTTGGCCTGACGCCCCTTGGCGTTGGACCGCACCCACTCGAGCTCCTCCTTCAGACGCTTCGCCCGCTTGGCGTCCTTCTGCCCCTCCACCTTGAGGCGGCTCGCCTTGGTTTCGAGGTAGGTGGAGTAGTTGCCCTCGTAGGGATGGGCGCGCCCGCGGTCGAGCTCGAGGATCCACTCGGCGACGTTGTCGAGGAAGTACCTGTCGTGGGTGACGGCGACGACGGTGCCGGGGTACTTCGCGAGGTGCTGCTCCAGCCACTGCACGGACTCGGCGTCCAGGTGGTTGGTGGGCTCGTCGAGCAGCAGCAGGTCGGGGGCCTCGAGCAGCAGCTTGCACAGCGCGACGCGGCGGCGCTCACCACCGGAGAGGTTGGTGACGGGCCAGTCGCCGGGCGGGCAGCCCAGGGCGTCCATGGCCTGCTCCAGCTGGGTGTCCAGGTCCCACGCGTTGGCGTGGTCCAGGTCCTCCTGGAGCTTGCCCATCTCGTCCAGCAGCGCGTCCGAGTAGTCGGTCGCCATCAGCTCGGCGACCTCGTTGAAGCGCTTGAGCTTGCCCATGATCTCGGCTGCGCCGTCCTGCACGTTCTCCAGAACGGTCTTGGACTCGTCGAGCGGCGGCTCCTGGAGGAGCATCCCGACGCTGTACCCCGGCGAGAGGAACGCGTCACCGTTGGAGGGGTGCTCGAGTCCCGCCATGATCTTGAGAACGGTGGACTTACCGGCACCGTTCGGCCCGACCACACCGATCTTCGCGCCGGGCAGGAAGCTCAGCGTGACGTCGTCAAGGATGACCTTGTCGCCGTGTGCCTTGCGCGTCTTGCGCATGGTGTAGATGTACTCAGCCAAGAGAAACCGTCCGGCAGCTTGAAATCTGGCAGTGGGCAGATACACCCCATCTTGCCTGAGGTCCACCCCTGGGTGTTAACCCGTTTGCCCGGGGACGCCTGACCTGGGGTTTCACCAGGGACGGCCGTGGCGCACCGGTCATCACCCGTCACCGGCCCGTGACCGCGGTCACCGCCGCCCGCCCCGGAATCAGCCGGCAGAAGGCCCCGCGGACAACCCACGGACGGCCCTCGACCAGCCCGTCGACCATATGAAGTAGATGCCCCGAAGACCGTTCGGGCACTGGTCCAGGGCACTGACCTCGGACCAGTTGTTGGCCTTCGCCGTCTGCTCAGTCGCAGCGCGGGTCTGTTGAGCCAGGAAGAGCAGCGAGAACAGAACAGCCAGCAAGCCTCCGACAGCCGTCACGTCAGCGACCATGTCCTCCCCCAAAGACTCCGGAGGACCAGCATCCCCGTCCGGCTCGTGCGGCTCAAGACGGCCTCGGCCGTCACCGGCCCGGAGACAGCCCCATCCGGCTCGGGCTCACGCGCCGGGCGCTCGGAAGGGGACCTGGCGACGGGTGGCCTCGTCGACCTCGTCGAGGGTGAGGAGCGGCGTGGCCCGGGTGCGGAGCGCTCCGCTCGCCTTGACGGTGAGGCTGGCGGCGGCCATGGACACCGGGTCGGGGAGGTCGAGGATGCACACGAGGTCGTCCTCTCCGAAGGCGAAGTACATGGCCTCGACCGTCCCGCCGAGACCGGCGACGACGCGCTCGACGGCCTCGCGGCGGCCGCTCGCGCCTTCCCTGAGGAGGCCCTTGGACCCCTCGGTCGTGTAGGTGGCTTGGATGAGGAACTTCGGCATAGGGCGCTCCCTGCCCGCGACTTGTCCGGTCGGGGATGACCTTCCCGTCGTCACGTCCGCCACCGAGCCACCGACGCGGGATTCACTCGCACGCCACGACCGCATCGGCGTGCGCACATATGTCCGGGACCCAGCCGACGACCGGGCTTCGTCGATGGCCGGAGGCACCCCGCCGACGGCGGCCACGCACGGAGCCGGTCACCCGTGTCCGTACATGGGTGACCGGCCCGGAGCGACGTGCACCGGCCCTCGGCCGGGAAGCGTCCAAGATCGAGCGCAACGGCTGTCAGCCGCCCACGTACCAGCTGAAGCCGCCGTTGCTGGCGGCGACGGCCAGGAGCACGAGCCACAGCACCACGTCGACGACACCGAGGATGATGCCGGCCTTCGCCATTCCGGCGCCGCTCCTGACCCCTGCCTGGCGTCGGGCGACGGCACCGAAGATGATGGCCAGGGGGCCCAGCACGATGTTCAGGATGAACAGTCCGACGATGCCGCAGGAGAGACTCGCGATCGCCAGGCCGTTGGTGCGCGATCCGGAGGACGCAGTAGAAGAGTTGCCGTAACTCGCCATCGGATACTCCCGGTTGTCGGTTGCACGGACCGAACGGGCCATGCGCTCCTTACGTTCGACTTGTTGCTCCGAGTGCCCCTTCGAGGCGTTCCCATGTCGACGAGCCGTCAGATTCACGGCGATGGAGCGCGACGGACCGCATCTTCCCCAGACGTGCGAGGCGGTTCGCCTCGGCGCACCCCGCCCTGACATCACTGCGGTCGGATCAGTGCCGACGGTTCAGTGCCGACGGTTCAGTGCCGGTGGTTCAGTGCCGGTGGTTCTCCTTGCGACCCACGATCAGCAGGGCAGCTCCGCCGATGACCACCAGGCCGATGGCTGTTCCCGCGATGAGAGGGGTGGCGCTGGTGCCACCCGTCGCGGCGAGGTCGGTGTCGGCGACGGAGGTGCCGCCCACCGTGGCCGGGCTGGGCTCGCTGAGCGTCTGGGTGGTCAGGTCGGCGGCCTCGTCGGACTGGGTCTCACAGTCCAGGACGCCGGTGAAGCGACTCTGGACGCCTTGCGGGCTGTTGATCGTGAAGTCGTAGGCCTGGTCCTCCTGGAGCGGGATCGTCACCGTGCGGGACGCACCGGCCGGCATGGCGTACGCGGTCCCCATCAGCTCGAAGGTGAAGACCTGGTCGCCCCGGTTGGCGGCGGTGATGTCGACCCCGGACTTCGCGCAGTTCTTCGCCGCGGACAGTGCCGGTACCGCGCCCTGCACGGCCCAGGTCGCGTCGGCCTTCGCCGACACCGTCGACTCGCTGGAGCCGGCCAGGATCTGGGTCTGGCTGCGACTCTCGGAGGTGAAGGCACGGCCGACCGGGACGGTGGTGGAGGCCTGGACGGTCAGCTCCGCCGAGCCGTCGGCCGCGGTGGCGGGCACGTCGAAGAACAGCTGGCTGCCGTCCGTCGCGGAGGTGACGGCCTTGCCGTCCTTGCCGACGATCCGTACGCCACTGGTGGCGCCGTCCAGCGGGGGTGTCACGGTCACATCGCTCGCGTTGGTGTGCACCGTCACCGGACCGAGCAGCTCACCGGGGTGACCGGAGACGGCGGGCGTTTCGAGGGTGAGCGACGCCTCGGGCTCCGCCGCCGTGCGGGCGGCCTTCTGGAGGTAGTCGGCGAGCCGCTCGGCCTGCGGGTCGACGGCGTCGACGTCCGCGCCGTCCGAGTAGCGCCAGATGGCCACCTGGGTGCCGGCGGCCGCGTCCTGTTCGGTGAGGCCGCCGTCGATGCCGGCCCTGTCCGCGAGCGAGGCGAGGTTGTTCACCTGGGGGTAGGAGTTCTGGAGGATCCAGCTGATGCGGCCCGCGTTCCGGTTGGCTCCCAGCGAGGTGCCGCTCCAGGGTGTCTCCTGGTACCTGGCGTCCTTCTGCGTGGGGTTGTAGAGGTCGACGCAGTAGGTCTGCAAGGTGCCGCCACCCTCGACGGACATCTCGAACAGGCCGGCCGAGACCTCCTGATCGCCGCTGTCGGCGTGGATCACGGCGGCGCCGTAGGTCTTGAGGCCGCCTATCGTCGCGGTGGCCCCGCCCTGACTCTGTGTCACTTCGGTGGCGACGGCCGTGCCCGCGCCGGCGAGCACACCGACTGCGACGAAGCCGGACAACAACGTCGCCGCGGCAAGGCGGACCGCGCCTCGCCCGCGCGTGAACGGCGCGGAGAACGAAGAAATCACACAATTCCCCTTCGAGCGAGACCCGTTGATGTGGGGGGTACGGGTCCCACCAGCAGAATCAGAAGCCCCGTGAGCCACGTCCGGCATCCTAGAGATGTCGCGCACCACGCTTACCGGTCATGTCATCGGATCGCCGATCCGAATCGGAATCGTTATCCCCAAGATCGTCCCGGAGTCCGGCTTATCGACAAATGCACTTAGCCGTTCGAAGTGCATCCGCCGATAAGCCACAGTTCGGCCGGTGCCGGTCCGCTTCGGCCGGGGCAGGAACGTTGACTGTCCGTCACCGACCGGTCGCACGACAAAACGCAAGCTGCCGCCGGAAGCCCACGCGACCCGCACCGCACCCCGTCCTGCTTCAGCGCACCTCTTCAGGGCAGTCTTCAGCGCGCGCTTTCAACCCGGACCCCCTGTCGACGACCTCCGTCGACGGCCCCTGCCCACGGCCACGGCCACGACCTCGGCCACGGCCCCCGCTCACGTCACCGCCATCGGCTCGCGCCGCTGCGGGGTGTCAGGCTCCGGCTCGGCGGCATTCACGGCTGGTGTCTCCCAGTTGGGCTCGGGCCGCGCCGGCGGGCCGGCGGCCGTCCCCTCGGGGCGGCCGGAGCGCCGGAAGGCGGAGGTGCCCCGCGAGATGTCGTGGCCGATCGCCACGGCGTCGATGTCCGCCGACGTCCGGTTCTGCTGTCCCTCGCGCGACTCGGTGCGCACCTTCAGCCTGCCCTGCACCATCACCGGGTCACCGACGTTCAGCGAGGCCATCGCGTTGGTGGCCAGTTGCCGGTTGGCCCACACCGTGAAGAAGTTGGTGTGCCCGTCGGTCCACACACTCTTCTCGCGGTCCCAGTAGCGCGAGGTCACCGCCAGCCTGAACCTCGCCGACGCGCCCCCCGCCAGCTCCCGGTAGACGGGTCGGGTCGCCACGTTGCCGATCGCGCAGACCATCGTCTCGTTCATCACGAACCCCTCCTCGCCGGACGGTCGTACCGCCCGGATACACGTACGGGCCCGTCCCGTACGGCTGCGTCCGCCGTGACGTGCGCGGTCTCGTTCGCCGCGTACCGTCACCGCCTCGCGGCGACCACGTCCGTCGCGATCGCCGTGAAGCCAGACTGCCTCCGTCGGACCGGGCCCGCCGAGCACTGTGGATCACCACCCACGTGTGGAAATCTCCACCACCCGGAAGAGTGATCCACGCCCCCCTGCCTGCGGATCACCCCTTGTGGATCACACCCGCGGATGACCCGTTGAGCGGTCACGATCGCTGGTCACCCACCGTCGGCCGCAGGTCACCGTCACCGGCAATCCACCGTGCATCCCCGTCACCGGCAATCCACCGTGCATCCCCGTCACGGGCCATCCACTGTGGATCACCCCCACGGGCCATCCACCGCGTATCGCTCCCCGCCCACGCGCCTCACCTCGCGGCGGCCCCCACCCCCATGACGTGCCCGTACTGCTCCCGGACCTCCCGGTACCGCAGCAGCTCCGCGGCGACGGGATCAAGGACGCGGGCCCGTCCGCACCCGGCCGCCGCCTCTCGCAGCCGGCGCTCCGCGTCCTGGCCGTACCGCCGGGCCGGCCCCCGGGCCGCCAGCCGGCAGCTCCACTCGACGAGCGGGCCGCCGACGATGCCCGTCACCATCAGCAGCACCGGAACCCCGAGGTTGGGTGCCATGACCGCGACGATCTGTCCGACCAGCCACAGTCCGCCGACGACCTGTAGCAGGGTCATGCACGCCTGAGCCAGCACGGCCACCGGCCACCAGCCCGGCCGCGGTGGCCGTCCCGGCGGCAGCCCCGCCCGCGCGGTCAGCTCGTCCAGCGCCTCGGGCAGCCCCTGGGCCCCGCGTGCGGCCGCCTCCCGCACGGCCTGGGCCCATGGCTTGGGCAGTCCGGCCGAGGCCCGCTCGGACAGCGTGCGAACCGCCTGTTCGACCCGTTGTCGTGCCGTGGCCTCCTCGTCGGCCTGGGCACGGAGCGGCAGCCGACCGGTGGGAGGGTCGCGGCGGTCCTGATGCCACCGCCAAAGCCGCAGCCACGGCGTGCCGCACGCCCGGCTCGCGTTGCGCAGCCAGGCGCGTTCGGCGGCCTCTCCGGCGGCGGTGGCGCCCACGGCGTCCGCGAGGCGGTCGGTGAACTCGTCCCGCGCCTCCTCGCTGAGCCCGGTGCGCCGCCCCGTGGCGTAGACGGGGCGCAAACGCCAGGCGGCGGCGTCCACATCGGCGGAGATCCGCCGTGCCGCGGCGCCGCGTTCGGCCACGAACTGGCCGAGCAGTTCGCGCAGCTCTCCGATGCCGTCGCCGGTGAGCGCGGACAGGGCGAGCACGGTCGCGCCCGGTTCGCCGTACTCGCCGAGGGCGACGCCGTCCTCGTCGAGCAGGCGGCGCAGGTCGTCGAGGACCAGCTCGGCGGCCTCGCCGGGCAGCCGGTCGATCTGGTTCAGGACGATGAACATGACCTCCGCGTGGCCCGCCATGGGCCGCAGATAGCGCTCGTGGAGGATGGCGTCGGCGTACTTCTCGGGATCGACGACCCAGATGACGGCGTCGACCAGGGCCAGGACACGGTCGACCTGCTCACGGTGCTGCACGGCCGCCGAGTCGTGGTCGGGCAGGTCGATCAGGACGAGCCCGCGCAGCTGCGCCTCCGCGTCCTGACTCTGCACCGGCCGCCTGCGCAGCCGGCCCGGGATGCCGATCCGGTCGATGAGGGCCGACGCGCCGTCGCTCCAACTGCACGAGATGGGCGCGGAAGTGGTCGGACGGCGCACACCCGTCTCCGAGATGGTCACTCCCGCGAGGGCATTGAACAGCTGCGACTTGCCGCTCCCGGTGGCACCCGCGATGGCGACGACGGTGTGCTGGCCGGAGAGTCTGCGCCGGGCCGCCGCCTCGTCGAGCACCCGCCCGGCCTCGGCGAGCGTCCGGCTGTCGAGCCGGGTGCGGGAGAGCCCCACGAGTTCACGCAGCGCCTCGAGCCGCGAGCGCAGCGGCACGTCGTACGTGATCGGGGTCGAGGGCAGAGCGCTGCCGGTGCCGCCGCCCTTACCGTCGCCGGCCCGGGTCTCCATGACGGCGGCCTGCTCGGCGGCGGACGCCTCGTTCACACGACGGGCGATGAGCCCGTCGTCCCAGCCACCGACGGATTCCGTACAGGCCTCCACGGGCGGTTCCGTACGGGCTTTCGCCCGCGGTTCCGTACCGGAGGGCGCCTGCTGTCCCGTACCGGAGCGCGCGAGGGAGCGTGGAGCCGTGCCGGGGCCCCTGCGGGCGGAGGGTGCCCCGTCGGCGTCGGGTACGCGCGCGTGGACGTCGGCCCTGTGCTCCTCGGGTTCCCGCGCCGACTCCTCGACCACGTCGCCGTCCTTCGCGTGCGCACGCTCCTGTGCCTGTTCCACGGCTTGCGGGTCCTCCGTCTTCCCCGGTCGGCTGCCCCGCGCCTGCTCCGGTTCCCGGTCGCCGGCGTGCCCGTCGCCCCTGTGGTCGTCGCGTCGGCGGTCGTCGCCCCTGTGAACGTCGGTCGTGTGGTCGTCGGCTGTGTGGGTGTCGTTGCTGTGCTCGTGGGTCGTGTGGTCGTTGTCCGTGTGGTCCTGGTCAGTGACGGCGGTCACCGGTCACCTCTCCTTCTGAAGTACGGACAGCGCGGCGATGAGTTCGGCCTGGGGCTCGGGGTGGACCTCGAGCCCGTCGAGGGGTGCGAGGCGGCGCTCGCGTTCAATCTGCATCACCCGGTCGAGGTATTCGGCGAGCAGCCGCCCGGCACGGTCGCGCAGCCGCAGCGCCCCGTGCGCGCCGATCCGTTCGGCAAGCCCTTCGCCGGCCGAACGCGCCCTGCGGCCGCCCAGCAGCGCGGTGGCGACGAGGGCGGCGACCGACTCCGGATCCGGTACGACGCCGCGTTCGAGGCCGCGCACCTCGTCCTCGGCGTACTCCTCGAGCTCACGCCGCCACCGCCGTACGGCCAGGCCGATCCGGTGCTCGACGTCCTCCGGCGAAGCGTCCCGGTCCGTCAGCTCCGGTGCCTCAGCCGCCGGTTCACGCCTCCACGCCTCGTTGACGCGCTCGTCGGCTGCGGTGACGGCGCACAGCAGGAGGGCGACGAGGCTCTCCACGAGGGCGTCGAGGAGTTCCCCGGCGGAGCAGTCCAGCGGGAAGGCCCGCCAGCGCTTCAGCGCGTCACCGGCGAGCACGGCTCCGCCCTGAAGACGGCCCCGCACGCGCGCGTACTCGGTGTCGTACGCCCCCTCCACGGCCGCGGTGAGCCGCAGCGCCGCCGCGTACTGCGAGGCGGCGGCGCCCGCCAGTTCGGGCATCCGGGCCCTGAGTGAGACGAGGACGCCACGGGCGGTTCGGGCCAGCGCGTGATGGCGGGCGTGCGCATCCTGGACGTGGTGGACGAGCCAGGTCCGCAGCGGCGCCACGGCGGTGGCCGGGAGAAGCCCACCGCCCCAGGCGGACTCGGGCAGTTCGGGCACCGTGAAGCGCGGTACGTCGCCGAGTCCGGCCTTGGTGAGCAGGGCTCCGTACTGCCGGGACACCTCGCCGACGACCTGGTGGGGCACCCGGTCGAGGACGGTCACGAGCGTGGCGTCGTACTCCTTGGCGGTGCGGAGCAGATGCCAGGGCACCGCGTCGGCGTAACGGGCGGCGGTCGTGACCATCACCCAGATGTCGGCAGCACAGATCAGTTCGGCGGCGAGCACCCGGTTGTCGGCCACCAGGGAGTCGATGTCGGGGGCGTCGAGCAGGGCGAGGCCTGGCGGGAGGGTGTCCGCGGTCTCGATCCGCAGCACGTTCCCGCCGCCCTCGCCGGGCAGCAACAAATCATCCGTGGACCCCTGATGGGGCGCCCACACGCGCGTGAGACGGGGCAGTACCCGCATGCCGCTGAACCAGTGATGGTCCTCCGGATGGCACACGAGCACCGGAGTGCGTGTCGTGGGCCGCAACACGCCCGCCTCGCTGACGCGCCGGCCCACCAGGGAGTTGACGAGGGTCGACTTGCCCGCGCCGGTGGACCCGCCCACGACGACCAGCAGCGGCGCTTCGGGCTGCTTGAGCCGGGGCACCAAGTAGTCGTCGAGCTGGGCGAGCAGTTCGTCGCGGTTGGCACGCGCGCGTGGCGCCCCCGCCAGGGGAAGCGGGAAGCGTGCGGCGGCGACACGGTCGCGCAGGGCGGAAAGTGCGTCGAGCAGCTGAGGCCGTACGTCCAAGGTCACCACATGCGAAGAATGCCCAATTTTAGGGGATTTATGAAGCATATAGGCATGTCTGCGCGCCGATAGGACACAAGGGACGGAAGGTGCGACTGGGACAGAGGCACAGCGCAGGCATAACGAGTGCACAACACCCGTGGCCCCGGACGCGAAAAGCGATGCACGATTCGCACTTGCCTGCGATTATCAGGACCGCTTCACCGAACCTCCACATTGAGCCACGGAGGCGAAGCAACCGGGACAAGGAACCGGGAGCCCTATCCTTGTCCCCGGCACCGTGACGGATCAGCCCACACCCGGGCAGCACGTACGAGGCCACCACACCCGGCCCCCGTAGCTCAGTGGATAGAGCAGGCGCCTTCTAAGCGCTTGGCCGCAGGTTCGAGTCCTGCCGGGGGCGCAAGTCTCCGCCCTCCTTTCAGGAGGGCATTTTTGCTGGTCAGAGCATGTTTAATGCGGCGCGACAAAGCCTTGGACACTCCCCCGACGATCGTGGAGAAGGTCGGGGCTGTCCGGCGGTCACCCGATCTTTCGCGGGTCACCCAGTCGAATACGTGTCGAAATTCTCCGCGGGAAACCTCAGCCCCCGTGGGCCGGCCCGGGAAGATCCCCGGCAACCTCAAGGCGCCGGTTTCAGGTCACGCAGCTACCCCTCGACGCACCGTGCGTAAGTGGTCAACGGCACCGACACGCGGTCCCCGGCCCACTCGGCCACCCGAGGGGCTGGGGTCGGGCGCGGCAGGATCTTGAGGGCTGCACTGCGCCAGGCGCGACAGGGGCCCGGCCGACGCTGGTCGACGGGGCCCGGGTGGCGCGCAGGGTCAGCAGGCGTCGTACTTCCAGGCGTCGCCCTCGACCGTCCACGGCTGACCCTGCTGGTCGAACTTCGGCAGGCCCTTCACCTTGTACGATACGCGGCCCATGCCCCCTGAGACCGTCGCGTGCACGTCCGTCGCCGGGTGGTCGGGCCCGTAGTCCTTCGCGGCCTGCTCCACCGTGGCCGCGTACGTGGCCGGGTCTGCCTTGGCGCGGCAGCGCTTCGACAGGAAGGCGTACGCCCCCTCCCCAGCCCCTCCGAAGTAGAGGTTCACGTACGTGTCCGCGACGCGCTCCAGGTCGACGGCGTTGGGCGGCGTCCGGGTGGTGGTCGGCGTCTCGACGGCCGTGGTGGGGCTGCTGTTCGGGGTGTCGGCTTTGTCGTCGCTGGACGATGAACAGGCGGCGAGGGTGGCGAGCAGGGCGGTGGTGAGTGTGATGCTGGCGCGGATACGCATGTGTCCCCCATGAAGCGGTGTGCTGGAGGGGGCATGGTGCCACGCCGGGCAGAGTTGGGCCCCGCCCGGGGGAATTCGGCGGGGCCGTGGGACCAGTCTGCGGCCGCTGTTTCAGAAGCGGTGCGGTTCGCTCACGCCCAGGGGTGACCGCGGCTGGTCGCGACGCGGAGACGCTCGTCGTCCTCCCCGGGGAGGGCCGCACGCCGGGGCGGGCGTCGTGAACCGCATGGCCGCCATCGGCATCACCGTCTGCCACGCCGTGCAGCAGCCGGAGCCCCGAGGCAGGCGACCGCCGAGGAGGCGTCACTCCTGGCATCCAGAAGGCCGCTCTCGTCACGCACATTCGGCGGACGTACTACAGCGACCAGGGGCGGCCCGTGGAGACGGCGGACATCGTGGTGCCCGCCGCTCCCTGCGAGATCGTCTACGAGATCCCGATCAACCGTCCGTAGCGGCCTGCGGGACCCGGGCAAGCAGGTCTGCGGGTGTCGCGCCTACCTTCGGCGTCGGATGTACCAGCCCGCCACCAGCACGATGAGAATGGCAACCACGAAGGCCCACACGGTCGTTGCGCCGTGGTACGAGCGGTACGCAATCAGAGCAAGCATGTCGAGGCGGATACCCCGGGCGGGTGGCTTCAGCCGACACGCGTCGCCCGCCCTTCTGCCGAATGCGTGTCGAAGGCGCCGACCGTCCGCAGTCGTCATCCGAAGAACGCGAGGTCAGAGGGCATGCACCGGTGATCTCACCAAGCGCCTTCCAAGCGCTTGGCCGCAGGTTCGAGTCCTGCCGGGGGGCGGCCCGCCGATGCGGGCCGTCAGCCGGGGTGCCGCCCGGTCAAGGAGGCGAGCCCGTCCTCCAGGCCCTGGCGGAACGCGGACCGCCGGTTCTCCGGTATGTCGAGCAGCAACCGGTCCTCCAGTTTCTGCACCGCCGGTGCGCACGCCGCCAGCAGTTCCTCCCCCTCCCGCGTCAGCCGGGCCTCCATGATCCGCCGGTTCCCCGGGGCATGGGCGCGCTCGATCAGCCCGCGCTCCTCCATCGCGCGCACGATCTCGTGCATCGTCTGGGGTCTGACGAAGGAGCGGCGGGCCAACTGGGCGGAGGAGAGCTCGCCCCGGTGCTGAAGCACGGTGAGGGCCGTGTACTGGAACGTCGTGAGCCCGAACGGCCGCAGGGCCTCGTCCATGAAGGAGCGGATGGCCAGTTCGAGTTGCTTGACGAGATAGATCGTCAGCGGGCCCTTGGGGCCCTGGGGGTCCGGATCGGGATCCACGTCAGGGGCCGGACCCGCATTCGGATCCGGATCCCGATCGGCTTCCTCCGCCATCGTTCGCACCTCTTGGTCGGTCGTCGGGGAGGTCGGGCGAGACCCTCACCGAGGTGGGACGACCGGTGTCTTCACTCGATAGCCGACAGGTAGTAGTTCCAGGTCACGTCGGCGAGCCACAGTACCCCACAGCCCATGGGGCATCCACAGCGTCATCCCGATGGCGAGGGCGCCGAGCCCGATCAGGTACCAGGTGCCTCCGTCGGCCCCGAACCAGTCCTGCACCAGGAAGAACACGATCGCTCCGATGATCGGTCCCTCGAAGGTGCCGAGGCCGCCGATGACCACCATGAAGATCATGTACGCGGACCACTGGACCCCGAAGATGGAGTCCGGCTGCACCCGCAGGGTGCTCGCGAGTGTGAGCCCACCGGCGGCGGCGCCGCCCGCCGCCGCAAGGACGAAGACCAGTCGTTTGGCCGAGGTGACCCGTACCCCGACGGACGCCGCGCCCACCGGATCGTCGCGGATCGCCTCCAGCGAAGGCCCCAGCCTGCTGCGCAGCAGCACGAACACGGCCAGCAGCAGCACACTCATCAGCGCCAGGGCGAGCCAGTACACCTGGGCCTGCCGCACCGCCGGATCGGTGGCCGACAGATCGGTGAGCGAGCGGCCTGAACCGCCTCCCAGCGAGGGGGTGTTCACCACGACCAGCCGGAAGAACTCCGCGATCGCCCACATGCCGATGGCGAACTGCCCACCCGTGAGCCGGAACGCGAGCAGCGAGGTGGGTACGGCGACCGCTCCCGCGAGCAGGGCTGCCAGGACGACCGCGAGAAACGGGCTGACGCCTCGGTCGACGAAGAGGAAGACTCCGTACGCGCCGAGGCCGATGAAGCCCTGCTGGCCGACGGAGACCAGACCTGCGTAGCCCGCCAGCGCGTTCCACATGGCCGCGACGATGACGAGGACGAACAGGGTCGTCAGCTTCGCGGTCGCCTCGGGCGTGAAGACGAAGGGGGCGAACGCCAGGGCGAGCAGCAGGGCGGCCAGTGCACCGGACGCCGTACGGGAGACGGGCGTCCACCGGTGGATGGTGGCGGGTGCGGGGGTCGTCGAGGATGCGGTGGTCGCCGGTGATGCGGTGGTCATGTGCGGCTCCTTCTCATGCCGAGCAGTCCCTGCGGGCGGAGGGCCAGGACAGCGAGGAACACCGCGTGTCCGGCGACGATGGAGAAGCGCGGATCCGCCTGCGCGCCGACCGTCTGGGCGACGCCGAGGACCATGCCCCCGACGAGAGTCCCCCACAGCGAACCGAGCCCTCCGATCACGACGACCTCGAAGGCGAACAGCAGCTGGGTCGGCCCCATGGACGGGCTGAAGGACGACCGCATCGCGAAGAACGCTCCCGCCAGACCGGCGGTGGCGACGGCGATGGCGGCAGCCCAGGCGTACACCCGGCGGCTGTCGATCCCGACCAGTTCGGCGGTGTCCGCGTCGGCGGCGGTGGCGCGGATCGCCCGGCCGATTCCCGTCCGCGCCAGCAGCAGTTGCAGCCCGCCGAGGAGTGTGACCGCCACCGTCACGGTCAGCACGCCGAGATACGGGATGCTCACCGACGACCCGAGCTGGAGGCCGGCCGTGGACAGCGAACCGACGTCCAGGGAGCGGCTGTCGGCGCTGAAGATCTCCAGCAGTACGTTCTGGAGCACGATGGCGAGACCGAAGGTGGCCAGCATCGACGACATCTCGCCGGTGCGCAGCGCCCTGCTGAGGATGCCCCGCTGCAACGCCACTCCGACCAGGCCCATCACGGGCAGGACCAGCAGTAGCGCGAAGAACGGGCTGATGCCGACGGCGGCGGCCAGCACGGCGACGAGGAACGCGCCGAGGACCGCGAGGTCGCCGTGGCTCAGGTTGACGGTCCGCATGACGCCGAACATCAGGGAAAGACCGCAGGCGAAGAGCGCGTAGACACCGCCGAGCATGACGCCCTGCACGAGGGCGTTGATCCAGTTCATGCCGGCTCCTCCTGCACGGTTGCGGCCGTGGCGCGGCTCAGCCCGAAGTACGCCTCGACGACCTGTTCGCGGGTGACCTCGTCGGCAGGTTCGTCCAGGACGACGCGGCCTTCGAGCATGCACAGCACGCGCCGGGCCACCCCCAGGGCGCGGCCGAGGTCCTGCTCCACCAGCAGCACCGTCGTACCGCCGGAGAGGATCGTGCCGAGCGAGTCGTAGAGGGTGTCGACCACGATGGGCGCGAGGCCCAGTGAGACCTCGTCGAGCAGCAGCAGCCGGGGGTTGGTCATCAGCGCCCTGCCGATGGCTGCGGCCTGCTGCTCGCCGCCCGAGAGGTTGCCGGCGCGGCGCTTCAGCAGCCCGTCGAGCAGCGGGAAGGCGGCGACGACGGCTGCCAGGTCCCACGGTCCGGGGCGGCGTACTCGGGATGCGACCAGCAGGTTCTCCTCCACGGTGAGGTCGGCGAAGAGCCGCCTGCCCTCCGGAACCAGCGCTATCCCGGCCGCGACACGGTCGTGGGCCCGCCGGGCCGTCATGTCCACACCGTCCAGGCCGATACGCCCCTCGGCCGGCTGGTGTGCTCCGGCGACGGCACGCATCAGGGTGGACTTTCCGGCACCGTTGGCCCCGACCACCGCCACGACCTCGCCCTCGTCCACGGCGAAGGAGACTTCGCGGACGGCGCGCAGCAGACCGTGCCGTACTTCGAGGTTCTCGACCGACAGCAGACTCATGCCGCGCTCCCGAGGTAGGCCTCGACGACCCGGGGATCGGACATGACGGCGTCCGGTTCGCCCTCGGCCAGGACCCGGCCCTGCGCGAGACAGACCAGCCGGTCGATCACCCGCAGAAGGGCGTGGATGACGTGCTCGATCCAGACGATGGCGATGCCGTCGGCGCTCAACTGCCGGATGGTGGCGATCAGTTCGTCCGTCTCGGCGTCGGTGAGACCGCCGGCGATCTCGTCCAGCAGCAGCACCTGCGGATCGGTCGCCAGCGCCCGCGCCATCTCCAGCCGCTTGCGTTCCAGCAGGGTGAGCGCGGCCGCTGGCCGGTTGGCCTGGCCGAGCATGCCGCAGCGTTCGAGCACGCCGAGCGCGTGCTGCTGTGCGGCCCCACGCCGGTGCGAGCCGCCCTGCACCGACGCGACCAGCACGTTCTCGTAGGCCGTCATGCCGGTGAAGGGGCGCGGCACCTGGTGGGAGCGCCCGATTCCGCTGCGGCAGCGGCGGTCGACCTTCCAGCGGGTCACGTCCTGACCCTGGAAGGTGACACTGCCTTCGGAGGGGGGCTGGGCCCCGGAGAGGATGTCGAGCAGGGTCGTCTTTCCGGCGCCGTTCGGGCCGACGATGCCCAGGGCCTCGCCGGGGGCGAGGGTGAGGTCGATGCCTTCGAGGACGACCAGGCTGCCGAATCGGCGGTGTATGCCGTTCGCCGCGAGCACCGCCGGGGTGGCCGCCCCGGCGGTGTGCCCTGTCCCCGCCGTCACGGGCTCAGCGGAGGGGCTCAAGTCGGCCTCCGAGCGGGATGTCGCGGAAGGCGCCGTTGTCGACGATGACGGGCTCGACGGCGAACCTGCCGCCTCCCGTGGCCTTGCGCCACTGCCCCATGACCAGCGGCTCCGTGGACACGTTCTTCACCGGCCCGGACGTGAAGTCGAGCGGCCCGGCCACGGTGGTGAGCTTGGCCTTGCCGAGGGCGGCCGCCAGTTCCGCCCGGTCCTTGGGGTCGGTGGTCGCCTTCAGCGCGTGGGCCGCCACCTCGAAGAGAGCCATGTTGGACCCGATGACCTGGTTCCACTGCTTGCCCGTCGACTTCTCGTAGTCGTCGGCCAGTTGCTGGGCGCTCTGGCCGGTGAGGGTGGAGGTGTACGGGAACTTGGGTGACCACCAGAAGCCGGCGCTGAGGCCGTACCCGAGCGAGCCGAGCGCTTCGACCTGGGAGGGGAGGAGACCGGTCTTGGCGATGCTCGCGATGCGCGGCCGGTAGCCCTGCTGCCGGGCCTGCTTCCAGAAGGTGGCGAAGTCGGGCGGCAGCGGGAAGGTGTTGAAGATCTCCGCGTCCGCCTTCTTGAACGCCGCTATCTGTGCCGAGTAGTCGTTCGTACCGTCCTCGTAAGCCCCCGGGTCGACGATCCTGAACCCGCTCTTCTTCAGCTCTGGCCCGAGCCCCTGCCGGATCGCCTTGCCGTCGGGGTCGTTGGGCCACATGACGCCGACTCGCCGGTTGGTCTCCACACCGCCCTTCGTCCACAGGGAGGTGTACGCGGCATGGATCTCCGCGACGCCTATGAAGAAGTGATACGTGTACGTGAACGGCTTCTCGGGGGTGGCACCGCGACCGAAGTACCAGGCCTCCCACGGCACGGCGGTCGACAGGCACGGGATCTTGGCCGCCTCGCACGCGTCGGCGACGGGGTTGACCGTCTCCGGGGTAGAGGTGACGAGCATCAGGTCGATCTTTTCGCTGTTGATCAGGTCGGCCGCGACCTGCGCGGCGGTCTGCGGATTCGACTGACTGTCGCGGTCGATGATCTTGACGGAGTACTTCTTGCCGCCGATCCGCAGCCCGTCCTTGAAGGTGGCGCGCAGTTTCTTCATCAGGAACGCGTTCGGCTCGCCGAAGCCCGCGGCCGGGCCCGTGCTGGGTGAGACATAGCCGATCCGGAGCACCGCGTCGGTCTGTGCCGAGGACTCCTTGATGCCGCCGCAGGCGGTCAGCAGACCGCCTGCGGTGAACAGACCGGCGGCTCCGGCCGTCCCCCGGAGAATGGATCTTCGGGACAAATCGCCGTTCGCGGGTGTGCTCATGGGTGCGCTCATGAATGCCTCCGGGCACGTCGAGGGAGCGGAACTGAGGGTGGCGAAGCTGCTGGGGAAGCGGGAACGGGCGGCTGGAGCCGCCGGGGAGAGGCCGGAGTCGGCAGGGGAAAGCGGGTGGCAGGTTCCTTCGCGTCCCGGTAGGGCCGGGCGGCCTGCCCGATATCAGGAACCCTGATGATGCCCACGATGATGCATACGGCGTCGCCGGATGGCAAGGGTGTTGCCGAGACGCACCCGACGCGCCCTTCGGGTGTCATCGACCCTGCGCCTGAAGGGGAGAGAAGGTGGCGCGACGGCCTTGACGCGGCCCGCTCGCCAGGCGTAAATCATTCTCAGGTTCCCTGACAAGCGAGCAGGGCAGACCGCGCTCGACCCACGCCTCGACGGCCGGCCCCTCAATCCGGCCCACAGGCCCTCACCACAGCCACAGCCACACCCACACCCACAGGTGAAGCCGAGACCGTGGCCTCACTGCCGTGAGCAGCACGCCGCCCCTTGCCGCGGCAGTGCTGGGTCCACCTCGTCGACAGCGGGGTCCTGATCGAGTTCCAGGATGGCGAAGCCGGGTGGGCGGCCGTGCGGACGGCCGCCCACCCGAAAGACCTACGGCTCGACCTGGTTTGCGTCGGCAGCGGCAGCGCGCGGCTGACATGCGTGCCCGCGAGTGTCGGCAGTGACGTTGCGGTGCCGTGCGACCCATCGGGCGTTCAGCAGCGGATCGTCGCAGTCGAGTCGGTCCGCCAGGGTGCACCGCATGACCGGCGACGTCCCGGCCCGCCCCGAATGCGGCCGGTGCATGGAGTCCGGTGGCTTCACAAGCCCGGAACCTCCCTCGATGATCGAGGGAGGTTCCGGAGCTGTCCGGCCGGCCGACTAGTCGACTGGTCGGCTGTCACTCACGTCGGGCGCGCGTCAATGCGGGATGTCCGGGCCGGGGAGCGTTCCGGGCCGGGGAGCGTTCGGCGTGCCGGGGGCGCCGCGGTGAGGACTCAGCGGGGTTCCGGGCGGAACAGTGCCGTGGAGAGTCTCCGGCGGAGCAGGCGGCTCACCGGACGTTCGATCAGCCGGTGTACCAGCCATGACGCCACCAGCATGCCGCTGATCATCAGCCCGAGCACCTGGTACGGCGACAGCCGGTCCCCCAGGGCTCTGATGAGCTCCCAGCCCATGTACTGGTGCATGAGATAGAGCGGATAGGTGACCGCCCCGGCGTACGGGAGCCAGCGCCACTGGATCCAGTTCAGTTTGCCGCTCGCCACCAGGGCCATCGCCCCGAAGCAGACGGCGAGTACGGCGACGACCGGCCAGAAGTGGATGCTCTGGTGGAAGTAGCCGCGGGTCCGGCTCCAGGTGTCGTGGGCGAAGGGCAGGGATGCTCCGAAGCACAGCAACACCACCCCGGTGAGCATCAGGTTCGGCCGGAACCGGTACATCAGGAAGAAGGCCATTCCGGCGATGAAGTACCAGCAGTAGTTCGGCATGAGCAGCGCATAGAGCACCGAATCCTCGGACTTCGCCAGCAGCATGCCCGCCGCGGCCCAGACGCAGCAGAAGGCCAGCACACGACGGTACGTCAGGCCCCACCAGGCCATCGCCGCGAACAGGAGGTAGAAGCGCAGTTCGGCGTAGAGCGTCCAGTACACCCCGTCGACCTTGCCGACCCCGAGCGGCTCCTGAAGCATCGTCAGGTTGGTCAGCACATCGGCGACGGGCAGCGGATCCTGACCACCCGGCACGAGCAGCACCACGACGGTGGTGGCCAGGACGGCGAACCAGTACGCGGGGTACAGCCGGACCACCCGGGAGACGAAGAAGGACTCCAGGGACCTGCCCCAGCAGCTCATACAGATGACGAAGCCGCTGATCAGGAAGAATAACGGCACGCCCAGCCAGCCATAGGCGGTGTAGGGGAACGCGCCGGGAAAATGCGCTTCCCCGCGGGTCGTCCAGCCGCCGTAGAGCGCCATGTAGTGGTACGCCACCACCATCAACGCCGCCAGCAGGCGCATGCCGTCCAGTGCGGCTATCCGGCCGCCGCGCCGGCGCACCACGGTGGGTGCCGGCTCCGGTCGCACGCGAGGCAGGGTCAACGTCGGTGAGTCGTTCACGAGCAAGGGGACTCCCACGTCGCCCAAGATCCGTGATCAAGGTCCTGACGTCTCACCATGCACCGCATACGGCGGCTCCCTCCCTGGCTCTTTGTGTCGAGTGCTTGACACCCCGACCGCCCGAGACGTTGTAGACGATGCCTGTGTTTTTTCTGTGCACCGTTCCCGACGGGCCGATCAGGCCCGCCGAGCCGCACCAACGGAGCACCGACGGCGCACAGCGGTCGGCCGACAGTGCATTCTGCCCACCCTCACACACCACCTCCGCCGGCAGCGACCCACTGTGTGCCAGGTTTGTAAGAGCTTTGCGTCGATGATCACACGGAAGGACGATCCGACCGGTTCCCGACCATGTCGGACGTCGGACGCCAGAACCGGCACCGGAGCAGTCACCCGTGGTACGCGGCCAGCACGCCCGAGCCGTCGAGCACCGTGACCCGCAGTCCGGCCTCGTCCCCCTCCACGACCGGCACCGGCCCCGGCACCGGTCCCGTACCCGGCGCCCCAGCCGTCACCGCGACCGCGACCGCCCCGGGGTGCACGCCGTCGACGGTCAGGTCCGCCATGGCCGTGCGGGGCCGTGCGGTGAGTCGGTCAGGCCAGGCGAGTACGGTCGGCGGCCGGTCGGGGTCCGACATCTCCAGCTCGCGCAGCGGCGCTCCCAGGCCCACGCCGAGCGCTTTCAGGACCGCCTCCTTACGCGTCCAGGTGCGCAGGAACGCGGGCTGCCGCAGGTCTGCCGGTCGGGCGTGCAGCGCGGCCAGTTCGGTGTCCGACAGGGCGACTCGGGCGGCGGAATCCACGTCCATGCCTGCGTGGGACTCCTCCACGTCGAGGCCCACCGCCGCGCCCCGGCAGACGGCGACACCGATGAGCTCACCGCTGTGGGTGACGGAGAAGTCGTAGGCCGCAGGGCCACCCGGAGGGAAGACAGCGTGCGAACCAGGGGGACCGTCGGGCGGTGCGTCCAGGCGGGGCTTGCCGTGCGGGCCGCCGCAGCGCGGGCACACGCGCCGCAGGGGGACGTCCGCCGCGGACAGGCCGAGCAGTTCGCCCAGGACCAGGCGGCCGAGGGCGCACCCGACCAGGAATCGTCCCCTGCCGGCCGGGTCGGCGGTCGACGCGTAGCGGGCACGTTCCACGGGGTCGAGGAGTTCCCGCAGGCCCGGGCGGGCGTCACCCAGGCGGGCCCACCACACCTGCACCGCGTGTCCTGTCACAGCGCCTCGTTCTGGTTCGGTGATCGGCTCGCGTCCTAGGGCGTGTCTGACAATTCGCGTCGGATCAGCGCGCGGCGTCCGGTGCGGTGCATCGCAAGGCGGAGCATCGCCCGCGTACTGGATGTACTCGGGTGATGCGACAACGCGACGTGGGGGCACCCCCGGCCGAAGGCTGGGGGAGTGCCGTGCCGGACGCCGCGCGCCCGGCGGGAATTGTCAGACACGCCTTAGACTCCTGCTCCCACCACACCACACGAGGAAGCAGCCGCATGCGACTGCACACGCAGGAGTGGGGAACGGGCGAGCGCGTCGCCGTCCTCGTCCACGGCATGATGTCCGACCACCGCACCTGGCACGAGCTGGTCCCGGTCCTGACCGGACGGGGCTACCGCGTCCTCGCTGTGGACCTGCGCGGGCACGGCGCCAGCGCTCGCGGGCCGTACGAACCCCGGCTTTTCGCGGAGGATCTCCTCCATACGGTGCCGCATGCCCCGGAAGTGGCGCTGGGCCATTCGCTGGGCGCGCTGGCCCTGGCGCTCGCGGTGGCGGAACTGCGACCGGCCCGCGCCGTCTACTCGGAGCCGGCCTGGCAACTGGCCGGGGCCCACGGGTCCATGGACCCGGCCCTCTTCGCCCTGTTCAAGCGTTCCTCCCGCGCCCTGACCGCGCTCGCCCGCCGGCAGCGGAACGGGGAACCGGCCGCCGAGCTCCCCGACGCGCGGACCGAGGCCGAGCAGCAGGCCCTCGACCGCTGGGACGAGAACACGGCTCTCGCGCTCTCCTCCCACCGGCACATCGACCACACGCCCGAGAAGGCCGTGGTGCCGTCTCTCGTCCAGACCTCGGACCCGAGCATGCTCGTCAGCGCGCAGATGCGGGCGGAGTTGGTGCGACGCGGTTTCGAGGTGCGTACGGTGCCCGACGCACCGCACGCGATCCACCGGGACCGGTTCGACGCTTTCGTCGAGTCGCTGTCGGGGTGGTTGTGAAACCTTCCGTGCGGCAGGTCGGGAAATCGGGTCGGTGAACCGCTCGGTGAGAGCCGTTCAGTGAGGGTCTCTCAGTGAACGCTCAGTGAACCGCGCGCAGCATGCGCGTCACGTTGATCCGCGTCGGCGAAAGACCGAGCTCCACGCTCTGCATCATTCGCTCGCCGTTCAGCCGGCCGTAGGCGAGCAGGTCGACGTTGGCCAGGCTGAATTCGGGCCAGGTGTGAATGCTCAGGTGTGAAGCGGAAAGCAGGAGAATCGCGGTGACGGCACCGTTCGGGAAAACGTGGGATGCCTCACCGAGAACCGTGGCGTTTCCCTTTTCGGCGGCCGTGCGCAGCACCTTGAGGAGGCGCTCCTCGTCGGTCAGGATGCTGTGGTCGCTCACCCACACATCGACGGCATAAGAGCACAGATCGTCGACGTTTATACCCTCGGTGGCGAGGTTGGCGGAGTTGGTCATGGGGAAACCGGGGGTGACGAACCGCTGCCCCCGTCTCCTTTCACATAGATCTGCGCTGGTCCGCGCGGCCAAAGGGGAAGGTTGCGAGGCCGGTTTGCGGCGCTCGGTGGTGCCCAGCGTAGCATCCGGGGCGCTCCAGGGCTCGCGCGTGCACCGCGTCAAGGGGGTGGCAGGGGGTCCGGAGGATTCGGCCGAAAACCCATCCCGGCCCTTTCGGAGAAGCACCCGGTACGGCACGCCGAAAAAACAGCCGGAGCCACATTCAAGGAAAAGCAGCGGTACAGCCGAAGACGCAGACGGAGAGACATCCGGAGGTGCGGAGGAAGGGTGAGTCCCAGCCGCGGTGAAAGTGCACGGTGAAGCATATTCGGGAACAGTCGGCGCAACGGAGATCAGAAGAGAAATCCGTTTCCGTCGCACGCGGAAAACCTGCGTTCCTTCCCGTGCATTCGCCTTTCCCGTTCCACCTGTTCCCCCGTCCTGTGAGCGCGGCCGGGTGCCTGCTCACCAGCCCGTATACTCGATAGTCCCGGAATCCACCAATCAGCTTGCCTGGAGCAGCATTGTGACGAACGCGCGTCGGCACCCTCGGAGCACCCCTGCGGATTCCGTGCTCACGGAAGTCGCGGAAGCCGTCCGGCTCCAGGAGGGCCCGCCCGGAGTCCGGTCCGTCCTGCGTGCCCTGCGCCGGCTGGCGCCCGCCTCCACGAAGGACCTCAGCCGCGCGACCGGCCTGCCCGTCCCGATCGTGGCCGCCCTGGGGAACGAACTGCGCCGGCGGGGGTTCGTCACGACGCAGCGCCCGTCCCGGCTGACCGAGGCGGGTCTCGAGCTCGTCGCCGAGCTCGGCATGGACCTCTCCCTGGACGCGACCTGCGGCACCTGCGACGGGCGCGAGCTCGTGATCCCCGACGTCCTGGACGAGGCCGTACGCCGGCTGCGCGCCCTCATGGAGTCGGGTCCCGCCGCCGACATGGCGATCGACCAGTCGCACTGTACGGCCGAGACCAAGGTCCGCCGGGTGCTCGCGCTGCTCGCGGCGGGCGCGCTGCCGGGCGGTTCGCTGCTGCTGATCGGTGATGACGACCTGGTGTCCCTCGCCGTCGCCGTGGTGGGTGACGTGCTCGGTGGTCCGATCGTCGAGCGGGTGACCGTCGTGGACATCTCCCCGGACATCCTCGACTACATCCAGAAGGTGTCGGCCGGTCTGGGCACGCGCGTGGAGACCGTCCGGCACGACCTGCGCCTCCCGCTGCCCGCCGAGCTGCACGAGCGGCACGACGTGGCCATGACCGACCCGCCTTACACCGCGGAAGGGGCCCGTCTCTTCCTCTCCCGTGCCGTGGAGGGCCTGCGGCCCGGCCCCGCGCACAGCGTCTTCTTCTCCTTCGGCGGCAAGAGCCCGGACGAGATGCTGGAGGTGCAGCGGGAGATCATGGGGCTCGGTCTGGTGACCAACGGGTACATCCGCAACTTCAACGAGTACGAGGGCAGCGGCATCCTCGGCGGTGTCGGCTTCTTCCAGCACCTGCTCACCACCACCTCGACGGCCCCCTCCCAGGAGGGCGAGTTCAGCGGCCCCCTCTACACCGGCGACAAGCGCACGCGGCAGCGCGAGTACACGTGCGTGGCGTGCGACGCCCGGCTCCGCGTGGGGCCCGGTGCGCGCTGGACCTCGGTCGCCGCTCTGCGGGCGGACGGCTGTCCGAGCTGCGGCAAGGGCCCGTTCCGCCCTGGCCGCCTGGTCCCGGCGGAGGATCCGGCACCCCCGGTCGCACAGCCGGCCACCCCACCCGAGCAGGCCCCGGAGCAGCAGGCCCCGGCCCCGGGTGGGCAAGTCCCGGCCCCGGGTGGGCAGGCTCCGCCCCCCGCCGGGAGCCGGGCCGCGGCCACGACCGCCGTCCTCGCCCCGGCCCCGGCGGCGGGCGCTCCCGCAGGACGCGCCCACGGCTGGCGTCCACCGACCGCCGACGACCTCGCCGCCCTCGCCGAACGCGCCCGGCCTTACGTCACCCGAGGGGCCGACGAGCGCGATCTCCCGGCCATCGGGCGCTTCGAGGCCGAGATCGCCCGTGTCTCCTTCGGTGAGGACGCCATCGACGATCCCGCGCGGTGGGCGTCCCGCCTCGGCCGTGCCATGGAGAAGTCGAAGGAGGGCATGATCGTCGCCGACGCTCCGGGCGGGGAACCCGTCGGCTGGTGCTGGGTGAGCATCAACCAGAACGCGATGACCGGCGACCGTTACGCCAACTTCCGCTCGCTGGCGGTGTCCCCGGTGGACAGCCGCAGCGACATCGCCGAACTCCTCCTCACCGCCGGCCTGGAGTTCTGCCTGGCCAACGGCATCACGGAGGTCGTGGGCCGGGTGCACGTGGGCAACGTCCCGATGCGCACGGTGTACCGCAAGTTCGGCTTCGATCCGACCAGCCTGTCGATGAAGCTGTTCCTCCCGGAAGGGGACAGCGCCCGATGAGCGGCACGGACGGCACGGACGGCTTCGAGCCCGACGGCGTCAAGTGCGTCGTCTGGGACCTCGACGGCACCCTGTGGGACGAGATCGCCGTCGAGTCGGCCACCGACGCCCTGCCCACGCCCCGCCCCTCGGCGCTCGCCGCGATCGACGCGCTGGCGGCCCGCGGAGTGCTCAGCAGCATCGCAAGCCGCAGCGCGCCGTCGGTGCTCGACCGGCTGGACGCCGTGCCCGAGGTCCGGGCGCGCTTCCTGGCCCCGCAGGTGTCCTGGCAGGACAAGAGCGAGTCGCTGCGCAGGATCGCCGAGGAACTCGGCATCGCGGTGGACGCCCTCCTCCTGGTCGACGACTCCCCTTACGAGCGCGCCGAGGTCGAGGCCCTGCTGCCGGGCGTGCGCACCCTCGCGCCCGAGGACGTGCCCGAGCTGCTGGCCGCTTTCGAGGGCCGGGAGGTCACCCCCGAGTCCCGCGAACGGGTGCACCGTTACCGCACGGAGGAGACCCGCCGGGCGGAGGGCGAACGCTTCCAGGGCTCGCGCGAGGAGTTTCTGCGCTGGTGCGACATGCGTCTCACGGTCGGTGCGGCCACCGCCGACGAGATCCCGCGCGCGCTGGAACTCGCCGCCCGCACCCACCGTCTGAACTCCTCCGGACTCACCCCCGACCGTCTGCGCGAGCTGGCCTCGTCGGACGGGTACGAGCTGTACACCGCGCGTATGACGGACCGTTTCGGCGCGTACGGCATCATCGGCGCCGCCCTCGTCGACCGCACGGAGGACACCGACGGCACCGACAGCACGGCGGCGCCCACCACGTGGTCCGTCCCCCTGCTCGCGCTCTCCTGCCGGGTGGCCGGCCGGGGCGCCGCGGCGGCCTTCCTGTTCCGGCTGATGGAACGGGCCCGCGAGGCCGGAGCCGAGGAGTTCCGGGTGACTCTGCGCCCGACGGAGGCCAACCTGGAGATGCGCGTCCTGCTCCGCCAGGCCGGACTGCGCCGTACGGACGACAGCGCCACCGCCACCCGGACCACCCCCGCCTCGGCTGCGGATCCGGCGGTCCTGGGCCGGGCGCTCCGGGGCGACCTGCCCGGGCCGCCCGCATGGCTGCACGTATCCGACCGAGAGGAAGCCGAAGCGTGACGGACACCCGAGAGCGGGCCACGGTGGAACGGGAGATCCGTTCGATGATCGCCGGGGCCGCCCGCCTGGACGAGGCCGTGGTCGCGGAACTCCCCGCCGCCACCGACCTGTTCGGCCCGGAGATCGGCCTCACCTCGCTGGCCGGTGTGACCCTGCTGGGCGCGATCGACAAGCGCTACGGCGTGGACGTGGCCACGCTGGACCTGAGCCTCGACAGCCTCCAGTCCATCGCCACCCTGACCGACTTCGTAGCGACGCACCTCCAGGCGCACTAGCCACCCGGCTGTACGTCCATGCTGTTCAAAAAGGGTGATCCGGTCCGGCGCACCGTGACCCGCCCGGGGCGGCCGCGTTGAACGGGAAGTGCGGTGGCGACCCCTGCCGCCGCGCGAACCGATTCCCTAAGGAGAACGTGATGTCTCGCATCGCGAAGGTGGCCGCTGTTGCCCTCGGCACCAGCGCCGTGGTGGTCAGCGGAGCCGGCCTGGCCATGGCGGACGCGGGTGCGCAGGGCGCGGCCGTGGGTTCGCCGGGTGTCCTGTCGGGCAACGTCGTCCAGGTGCCGGTACACATCCCGGTCAACGTCTGCGGCAACACCGTCAGCGTCATCGGCCTGCTGAACCCGGCCTTCGGCAACACCTGCGCCAACGTCAGCGACCACCACAAGGGTGGCGACAAGCACGGCGAGGACGGCGGCCACAGCGGGCACAGCGGGCACGGCGGCGGCTACGGCGGCTGAGCTGCGTCCGTACGTCCCGTACGTACACCCCTCGTACCTACGCGCGTCGTAAGTACACCCCGGTCGTACCTCGCGTACGGCCACCAGGAGAGCCCCGGCACCTCGAGCGCCGGGGCTCTCCCCTGTTTCACGACCGGCTCACCGCGACCGGCTCACGCGTACCGGTAGATCCCGGACGCGTCCTCCAGCTGGTCCGGGGTCACGTTCCACGGGGGCAGCTTCTCCTTCCGGGCGACGACCCGGCGGTACTGGCGGTCGCCCGGGCCCGGCGGTTCCGCCGGCAGGTAGCGGTGCTCGCGGTGCCGCCTCTGCCAGCGTGTCCACAGCAGGTCGACGAAGGCGTGGTGCAACCAGAAGACGGGGTCGTTCACGGAGGCGCCGCCGAGCATGACCCCGCCGACCCACCGGTGCACGCGGTTGTGGTTGCGCCAGGCGGCGCTGCCCGAGCCGGTTCCCCATCCCTCCAGCTTGTTGCGGAAGCCCCGGGTGGCCGTCGAGTCCCAGGGCGAGGAGTCGTAGACCGGGTCCTGGAGCGCCCACTCCACGTCGCTCGTGGTCGGCAGCCCGATCGGGGCGGCGGCGCGGCCCAGGTCCCGGGTGAGGAACTCCCCGTCGGTCATGTTCTCCCTGATGGTCCAGCCGCCGGTGGCGTAGGCGAACGGCCCGGTCGTCACCTGGTGGTCGGAGCGCCGTCCGTTGCCGCCGAGGAGGTCCGGGGTCCAGGGCGCGGCGGCCTTGGTGCGGTCACGCGTCCAGTCCCAGTACGGCACCGTCACCGAGGAGTCGACCCGTTGCAGGGCCCGCTCGAGGTCCAGCAGGAACCGGCGGTGCCAGGGCAGGAAGGAGGGCGCCATGTGGGCCGAGCGCCGGCCGCCTTCGCCGTCGGAGACGTAGTGGTCGATGTGCATGCGGACGAACTCGTCGTACTCGCCCCTCCGTTTGATCTCCAGCAGCGCATTCACGAAGCGCCGCCGTTCGGCGCCGGTGAGTGTGCTGACGTCCTTACGGGTGTAGGCCATGGTGTCCCCCCATGTACGTGTGCTGGTGTGTGGGTTCCGCCTCCCGCAGCCGCTCTCCCGGGCCGAGTTCGTCCACGGCGGCTCGGACCGCCTCCAGTGGGGTGGCGTACGAGCGGTAGTGGTCGACCATGCTCAGCCAGGTGCCGTCGGCGCGGCGCATGAGGTGCAGGGGCCGGCCGTCGACCGTGATGTACCACTGGGCGTCCGCCGCTGCCGGGTGTCCCGTCGAGGCGAGGACGCCGCGGATGTGGCGGCCCCGGTAGGTCTCGTCGAAGGAGGATTCGGCGGGGTCGGCGTCCGCCGGGCGGGTGGGCCGGGAGGCGGTGACGACGGGGACGACGGCGAGGGCCGCTGCGGCGCCGAGCAGCCCGCGCAGCAGGTCGCGTCGCCGTACCCCGCCCGTCGGTCCTCGTCTGTCCGCGGCCGCCTGCACTGCGGTCACGGGTACTCCGTCGACGCTGACGACCATGTTGTGCTCCTCGTCCGGTGCGCTGATGCGGTGCGGTTGTGGGTGGCGGGTTCCGCGACGGGGTCCGAAGGGCCTCCGTGACGACTTCCTCGGCAGGCTGCGTCGCGGCTTCCGTGGCGGGGTTGCCGTGGAGGTAAACGCCGGGCGGCCCTCCTGGTCACCGTCCGGCGGCCAAGCGGTTCGCCGGGGTGCGGATCCGGCACGGCGACGGGCCCGGACGACGGCGTCCGGGCCCGTGGTCGTGGCGGTACGCCCGCCGGCTAGAGACCCGTGCCCAGGCCGAGGTCCGCGCCGGGCACCGCCTGGAGCACCGGGGTGACCACGCCCGCCTGGGGCAGCTGGAGGTCCGGCATGCCGAAGCGGTCCGGGTCGGGCGCGGTGAGCGGGGCGTCCAGGGCGAGACCCGGGCCGATCGTGCGCAGGTCGGAGGCGGGGGCGTCGAGGCCGAGGTGGTTGAAGTCGTCCCCGAGGACCTCGGGCAGGGGGGCGCGCAGTCCGACCCCGGGGAGCCCGGCGGCGACGGGCAGCTGCGGAACGGTCCGCTCCGGGAGGAGCCGGCCCTCGACGAAGCGTGGTCCCTCGGGCGCGCCCGGCGTGGGCAGGGGGATCTCGCCGCCGATCGTGGGCAGTTCCACGTTGAGGGACTTCTCGACGCCGTCCAGCGGTACGGGGACGGGGACCGTGCCGATCGCGGCTGCGGGGGTCGCGGAGGCGGCCGCAGCGGCGGCGGCCGCCACGCACGTGATGACTGCGGCGAGGGTTCCTCGGGTGGTCGACTTCATCTCGGGTACGGGACCTTTCGCAGGAGTTCGAGGGGCGTTGCGTCCGTACCGGTTAACGAGCCGGAAATGGGCATCAGTTCACAATTCCCCCGGGTGCCGCAATAGTGCTACGCCCACCAGTGCGACAAGCCGATGATCAGCTCGTCCAGAAGTCCCACCATCGGGTCAGGATCAGCATGCCGATCACCCCGATGTGCAACAGCGGCGGCACCCAGGCGAATTCGGCGAGGAAGTCCCGCACTCCGGCCGGGGCCGGCAGGAACGCGTGACGCACGGCGAACGAGACGGTGTACCAGAACATGAGGATCGTGGCGATCCACGCCAGACAGCACCACAGGCACAGTGCGTTGATCCGGTACAGGGACTCGAATTGCAGCCAGGACACGAACCCGACGCCGAAGAGACAGCCGGCGGTGAAGGTCAGCCAGTACCAGCGCGGGAAGGCGGCGCCGGCCAGCAGGCTCACGCCGACGCAGACGACGATCCCGTAGGCCACCAGGCCGAGCATCGGGTTCGGGAACCCGAACGCCGAAGCCTGGTCGCTCGTCATGACGCTGCCGCAGGAGACGACGGGGTTCAGACTGCACCCGGGGGTGAAGCCGGGGTCCTCCAGCAGTTTGAACTTGTCGAGGGTGATGACCCAGGCGGCCAGCAGTCCGGCCGCACCCGTCAGGACGAGCAGCAGGGCGTACCCGCGGCCGGCGCCCGCGGGCGCCGGGTGCGGTCGGGGCATCAGCGCAGGCGGCGAGCGGGCAGGACGATGTGCGCCGCGGCCGTGAGGGTCTCGGCAGCGCCCGCGAACGCGGCCAGCGCCTCGGGCGTGACGGCCCGGCCCGGCGTGGCCTCCGGCCAGGCGCGGGTGGTGAGGACGAGGTAGGCGTAGCCGCGCTGCTCGGCGGCCGCGAGCCATTCCTTGGGCGGCACGCACTGGGCGTTGAGGCCGGGCATGTTCAGCACCGCCGCGCCGGACTCGACGAGCAGGGTGAACGGCAGGCTGGGCCGTTCGGTGCCGTCGACGACGTCCCCGCCGACGGGCATGCCGTTGTCGGCGAGCAGGCGCGCGACGGCGGCGGCCGTCCCCTCGGGGCCTTCCGCGGTGTCACCGAGGGAGTAGGCCAGGAGGTAGGGCATGTCGCTGCCGTCGGGGGCCTCGCCGCTCCATGGCATCACGACGAGGGTGCCCAGGTCGGTCACGCGGAAGGGGCGGGTTGCGCTTGGGGTTGAGGTCACCGCGCGACCATATCGGCGCGCCCGGAGGGGATCCGGTGTGTTCTCACTCGACCGGGGGACGCCGGTCCGTTGCTCCACACGAACGAGGGACACGCCGCTCGACCCGCGTCGAACAACACGCAGGGCCGGTCCCGTCGGTGACGGGACCGGCCCTGCGGACAAGCGCGCTCAGCCCTGGAGCGGCAGTCCACCGAGGAGCGGGTTGTGGGAGTTGAGGGCGCCCGTCGCACCCTTGACGGTGCTCAGCACGGAGTCCTTGTTCTCGGTGTCGAGGGCGTCCGACTGGTGCTGGATCGGCATCGCGTCCCGCAGGCTGATCGGCCCCCCGGTGAGGGTGTCCACGGCGCCGTTGAGGCTGGTGGGCGTGAGGTCGGCGGGGGTCGCGAACGCGGGCGCGGCGGCACCGGCGAGGACCATGGATCCGGCAACGACAGCGGCAGCCTTCAGGGACTTCATCGGGTTCCTTTCGTCGGCGACTCGGCGACCGGGCCACTCGGTGACTCGGCCGCTCGGCGTTTCGGCGACTCGAGTCGCCAGGGAGATTCTGGCGCCGTGCCTAACGAGCCCCGTCGGACGCGGAAACCGTGTACGCGAAAATTTCCGCACCCCGGCACAACAGCCGGGGTGCGGAAACCGGGGGTGACCGTCAGACGGTGGGCAGGGCCGGTGCCGCGGGGACCACGGGCGCCGCAGGAACGGCAGGCGCCGCAGGAACGGCAGGCACCGCAGGAACGGCAGGCGCCACGGGCGCGGCGGGCGCGGCGGCCGCCTCGGGCAGCGCGGCTGCCGGGGGCTCCACCGGCAGGTCGGGAAGGGTGGGGCCCGCCCCGGCCAGCGTCGCGGTGAGCAGGTCGAGCAGATCGCTCACCACTGCGGTCACCGCCGGGACGGCCGCGCCGACATCGAGCGAGGTGGCGGCCGCGAGGAGGTCGGCGACCGCCCTGTCCAGCGCGGCGAGGGCGTCGGACACCGGGTCGGCGGCCGCCTTCGCCTCGGCGCCGACGCCGCTCCCGCCGAGCGGGGCGGGCACGGCCACCGGGGCGGCCGGAAGGGCGGGCTCGGCCGGAAGCGCGACGGCCGGAGCGGCGGGCAGCGCGACCGACTCTGCCGCGGGGTCCGCCGACTGCGCCGGCGTCGCCACCGCGGCGCTCGCCGTCATCTTGGCGACGGCCGCCTTGACGGCGTCGCCGAGCCGGGTCGCCTCGGCGGCGGTGAGCCGGCCGCCGTCGGCCTTGAGGACCGTGTCGAGCAGGTCCATGACGGGGGTGAGGACGGTGTCGAACTCGCCGAGGCTCCGGGCCTGGGTGAGCAGCGCGGCCGCGCCGGCGACGGGCGCGTCCGACAACGCGGCGTTGCGCTCACGGGCGGCCGCTCCGTCGGATGCCATGGCGGCGGGGGCGGTGACGCCGAGGACGAGGGTGGCGCACAGTGCGGTGGAAGCGACACGTCGTACGGGCAGACCACGCATGGGAAATCCTTTCGATTGCGTCGGGTCTCATGCCCACCGTGCGAACAGGTGTCGCACTCCGCAACAGATCGACCGCGTGGCGTGACGAACGGTTGCCCGCCCGACCTGGATCACCCCTGGTCGAACCGCCTGCCCGGGCTCATCGGGCGGGCCTGCGCCGCATCCCCCGTCCGGGGCAACACGAACGGCCGCCCTCCTGGCGGGAGGGCGGCCGTTCGGCGAACGACGTGTCGTGACCTCTGGGGGAGGTGACGTCAGTCGTTGATGCAGGTGTTGCCGAACGCCGGGTTCAGCAGGCCGATCACGTTGATCGTGTTGCCGCAGACGTTGACCGGGATGTGCACGGGAACCTGGACGACGTTGCCGGACAGCACGCCCGGGGAGTGCTCGGCGACGCCGTTCGCGCCACTGTCGGCGGCGGCGAGGCCGGAGGCGCCGACGACGGCCGCGGCGGCAACGGAGGTCAGGGCCAGGCCCTTCGCGATACGCGACATGGGGAGGTACTCCTTGGGGTTTTGACACAAACACCCGGGCGGGGATGCCCCGGCGCTGAAGTCAACGCGCCGGGCGCGCGGGAGTTGTGCCGCCAAATGAGTGATGACGCGGGGGATTGCTTCACCATTCCGACACACATGACCCCCTTTCTGCGGATTAATCCGGACAGCAGCTAGAGTTGCGCCCCATCCGACGCACGCCTATAGCAAGCAAATCGCACGAAAGGGCACCGCCGGTCATGCGCAATTCCCTTGGTCCGCTGCTCCGCAGCGCGACCGTCGGCGTTCTCACCCTCACCGCCCTCTGGGCACCCGGCGGCGCCCGGGCGGCCGACGAGCAGCCCGCCGCCGAAGCGCAGCGCCTCGCCTTCACCCAGCGCTTCCACGCGACACAGCACGGCGGGATCGTCCGCGCGGCCAACGCGGCCATCAGCTGCCGCACCACGTCCACGCCCGCGACCGCGACCGCGACCACGGCGAACGCGGCGCCTGACTGCCCCTCCGTCCGCCGGGGCGGACCCGGTGTCAACAACGCCTTCGACATGTTCTACGTCGACGTGGACGACGACCCGAACACCTACAACTCCTCCCGGGCCGAAGTCCGCCTCCCGCAGGGCGCACAGGTGTCGTACGCACGCCTGTACTGGGGCGGCAACCTGCGGGTCGGTGAGCAGAAACCGCCGAAGGACAACGGCCGGGTGCTGATCGCCGAGCCGGGCGGGGAGTACAAGGCGGTGCTCGCGGACACGGTCGTCGGCCACCGGGTGGCCGAGGGCGCCGACGCCTTCCAGGCCTCCGCGGACGTCACGAAACTGGTGCGCGAGAGCGGTGCGGGCCTGTACACGGTGGCGCAGATCAACGTGGCCATGGGCAGATCCGGGGCCGGGGCGTGGGGCGGCTGGACGCTGGTCGTGGCGTACGAGAACGGGGCCGAGCCGCTGCGGGATCTCTCCGTCTGGGACGGCTTCGACACCCTGGGCTCCCGCACGGCGAAGGAGATCCGGCTGCGCGGACTCGCCGTCCCCAAGGGCGCGGGGGGCCGGGTCGGGCTCGTCGCGTACGACGGCGACCGCGGCCGAACGGGTGATTCGCTCATGTTCTCCACCGGCGGCCGGACGGCGGCCGTACTCACCGACGCGGTCAATCCATCTGACGATGTGTTGAACTCAACGATCAGCGAGCCGGGGGAGGCTCCGGCGGCGCGTGTACCGGCGTACGTCAACACCCTCGGCTACGACTCCGATGTGTTCGATATGCGGGCCGGTTTGCGGTACGGCGGTGACCAGCTGGCCGTTCGGCTCGTTTCCCAGCAGGACGCGGCGTGGGCCGGGGCGCTCTTCGTCGCCGTCGACACACGGAAGAAGCAGTAAGCGCGTTCCGCCCGTCCCGAGCGCCACCGTGAGCGAGGAAAACGCGCCATGCACCAGCCAGAACCCGACGGCAGACTCCGGGTCCTGCATCTCACCCAGCCCGTGGACGGCGGGGTCCCCCGGGTCGTGACCGATCTGGCGCGGGCCCAGCTCGCGGCCGGCCTGCACGTCACCGTGGCCTGTCCGGCCGGCCGGCTCGCCGACGACCTGCGGTCCCTGGGCGCGGACGTACGGCACTGGGCGGCGACGCGGTCGCCGGGGCCCTCGCTCCCCGCGGAGGTGCGGCGGCTCGTACGCCTGCTCGGCGAGGTACGCCCCGATCTGGTGCACGCGCACAGCGCCAAGGCCGGACTGGCCGGGCGGCTCGCGGTGCGCGGGCGGATCCCGACCGTGTTCCAGCCGCACGCCTGGTCCTTCGAGGCGGTCGGCGGGACCACCGCGGCGCTGGCGCTCAGGTGGGAGCGGTTCGGGGCCCGCTGGGCGGACCGGCTGGTGTGTGTGAGCGAGGCGGAGCGCACGACCGGTGTGCGCGCCCGGATCGCCGGGCGGTGGAGCGTCGTCCCCAACGGCATCGACACCGAACGCTTCCACCCGGCTCCCGTCGGCACCGTTCGAGCCTCCCTGCTGCCCGGGCTGGACCCGGCCGCCCCGCTGGTGGTGTGCGTGGCGCGGCTGTGCCGGCAGAAGGGGCAGGACGTTCTGCTGGCCGCGTGGGCGGACATCGCGGCGAAGGTGCCCGGCGCCCGGCTGGTCCTGGTCGGTGACGGTCCCGACAGGGAGCGGCTGCGGCCCCGGGCGCCGGAGTCGGTGCTGTTCGCCGGCGCCGTCGACGACGCCGTGCCCTGGTACCAGGCCGCCGACCTGGTGGTGCTGCCCTCACGCTGGGAGGGCATGGCGCTGTCCCCGCTGGAGGCGCTGGCCTGCGGGCGGCCCGTGGTGGTGACCGACGTGGACGGTGCCCGGGAGAGCCTGCCGACCGCGCTCGCGCCCCTCTGTCTGGTGCCCGCCGAGGACCCGGCGGCGCTGGCCGGCGCCGTCACCGGACTGCTGCGCGACCCGCTGCTGCGCGAGTCGCTCGGCCATCAGGGACGTCGGCACGTCCTGTCCACGCACGACGTGCGACGCACGGCCGAGGCGGTCGCGGGCGTGTACCGCGAGCTGCTCACGACGACACGAAGGGCGCGCGTCGCGCCCACGGAACGCAGGGAGTCCATCCACTCGTGACTGCGGAAAGCACCGTCCCCTCTCCCGGCGCGCAGCCCGGATACTCGTCCGTCTCGGTCATTCCGCGGCGCGCGAGCGCAGCGGGATTCCGGTTCCCCGCCGGGCGGCCCCCGGCGCGGCCCGCGTCACCGCTCCCGCTGCTGTTCGCCGACGTCCTGGCCGCGTTCGTGGGCGCGCTGGCCCTGTCCGGGGCGCAGCGCCGACCGCTGCTGGTGGCCCTGCTGGTGGCGGCGACGATACTGCTGCGCCCGCAGCGCACCCGTCCGGTGGCGGGGGTGCTGGACGAACTGCCCGCCGTCTGGAGCCGGATCGCGGTGGCCTGGCTGGCGCTGGGCACGCTCGTCGCGGCGTGGAACCCGGCCCACGCGCTGTCCGTCCGCGCGCTGGTCCTCGGGTTCGCGGTGCAGGCCGCGGCCGGCTGCGCGGGTCGCGCGGTGGTGTACCTGCGGCGGCGCCGGGCGCTGCTGCGCCGCCCGCACGCCGCGCTCGTCGTCGGCCCGGCCGCGACCGCGCAGCGGGTGGCCGCCGCCGTGCTGCGCCACCCCCGGTGCGGGATCGGGCCGGTGGGCATCGTGGCCGAGCGGCCCGACGGCGGCGACGGCGGCGGCGGGCTGCCCGTGCTGACCACGGGTCAGGAGGTGCAGCGGGCCCTCATCCAGAACGGCGTCCGGGACGTGCTGTGCGTCCACCCCGCCGTGCGCACCGTGCAGGGTCCGCTGCTGCGGGCGCTCGCCGAGTCGGGCTGCACGGTGTGGGAGGTCGACGCCGACACCCCCTCGTACGCGAGCCGCGACCAGCTCGCCGGGTTCTCCTGCCGCCGCCTCGACCTGGGCGCCCGGCGCCGGGGCAGCCTCGGCAAGCGGCTGCTGGACATCGCCGTCTCCGGGACCCTGCTCCTGCTGCTGAGCCCGCTGCTGCTGGTGTGCGCGGTGGTGCTGCGGCTGACCGACGGGCCGGGGGTCGTCTTCCGGCAGGAGCGCATCGGCAAGGACGGCCGGTCGTTCACGCTGCTGAAGTTCCGCACCCACCGCCCGGTCGACGAGCACGAGGCGGCGACCCGCTGGAGCGTGGCCGGTGAGCGGGAGATGAGCCGCTTCTGCCGCTTCCTGCGCCAGACCTCGCTGGACGAGCTGCTCCAGCTGTGGAACGTGCTGTGCGGCGACATGAGCCTGGTCGGTCCGCGTCCCGAACGCCCCTACTTCGTCGGCGAGTTCAGCCAGACCTACCCCGGTTACGCGGCCCGCCACCGGATGCAGACCGGCATCACCGGCCTCGCCCAGGTCCAGGGCCTGCGCGGCGACACCTCGATCGAGGACCGGGCCCGCTTCGACAACGCGTACATCGACAACTGGTCGCTGTGGCAGGACGTCTGCATCCTGCTGCGCACCGCGGCCGCACTCGTGCGACCGACCGGGAGCTGAACCGCCGATGACCCTCGCCCTGCCCCTGCCGCGCGTCCGGACGCTGTCACCGGTCCTGCCGGTGGTCGCCGTGGTCGCCCTGCTCGGCCTTCCGCTCGCCCCCGGCGGTGAGGGCGGCGCGGGACCGGCCGACGCGCTGTCCGCCCTGGTCGTGCTGTTCTGCGCGGTGCGGCTGCTGCGGCAGCGGCGCCGCCCGCTGTCCCGGACGGCCGCCGTGGTCCTCGGGCTGCCGGTCGTCGGGCTGGCGCTCGCCGCGACGGGGGCGTCCTCGCCCGGGGCGGGGCTGGCCGGCCTGGGCCGCTATCTCCAGGTCTTCGTGCTGGTCCCGGCCGCCGTCGTCCTCCTCGTCCGGGACCGGACCGACTTCCGGTTGCTGGCCTGGTCGTTCGTCGGGCTCGCGGGGTGGCAGGGGGCGGTCGGGGTCCACCAGTTCGTCACCGGGACCGGCGCCTCCTACCAGGGCGAGGACATCCGGGCGGTCGGCACCTTCGGGCCGCAGGACGTGATGGGCATGGCGACCGTCGTGGCGTTCGGCCTGGTCTGCGCGGTCGGGCTGGCGCTCGGCCGGACTCCCGTACGGCAGCGGACGATCGCGGCCTGCTCGGCACTCGCCCTGCTGGTGCCGCTCGCGCTCTCCTTCAGCCGGGGCGCGTGGATCGCGACCGCACTGACCTGCATGGTCCAGCTGGCCCTCGCCGGACCGCTGCGGGCGTTGAAGGTGGGCGCCGTGGCTGCCGCGGCCGGGGTGATCCTGGTGGGCGGCTTCGGGGTCGGGTCGGCGATGCTCCAGGAGCGCGTCAACAGCATCACGCAGGTCGCGGACGCGCCGGACCAGTCGGTCACCGACCGGTACACGCTGTGGGCGTCCGCGGTCGGCATCTGGCGCGAACAGCCACTGACCGGGGTGGGGTTGAAGGGCTTTCCCGAGCACCGCGACGCCCACGCCTCCCTCGCGCTGTCCGCCGGCAGCGACACCGACGGCGCGGGCTCCGGGTTCGTCAGGCAGCCGCTGCTCTCCCCGCACAACATGTACCTGCTGGTGCTCAGCGAGCAGGGCCTGATCGGGCTGCTCGCCCTCGCGGGCGGCTGGCTGGCGATGCTGGCGTGCGGACTGCGCGGGTGGTTCCGGGTCCGGCGCCACGGCCCGGGCCTCGACTGCGCCCTCGTGGCCTGCGGTCTGCTGGTCTGGCAGCTCGTGGACTTCACGTACGCCGACATCGGCGGTCCTTCGACCGTGCTGACCGCCGTCGTCCTCGGGGTCGTGGCCTGGTGGGCGCTGGTCGGCGCCGGTGGCCGCGAGGAGGCGCTCGCCCGATGACGGTGACGCCTCCTCGGACGCCCCGCACGGACGGTCCCGCCTCCGTACCGCCGTCGCGGTCCGGGGAGCCGGCCGAGGAGGCTGCCGAAGCCGGTCCCGCAGCGTGTGCACGGGTCCGCGCCGAGACGACTCACCTCCCGGCCGCCGGGTCGGAGGGCGGCGAACTTCCCCCGGCCTCACGGCGATTCCTCGCCAAGGCGACCCTCGTCACCGTCGTCCTCTCCGTCGCCGGGTCCCTGCTCGGGCTGGTGCGGGACCAGGCGCTGGCCCGGCTGTTCGGGGCGGGCAGTGACACCGACGCCTTCCTGGTGGCGTGGACGGTGCCCGAGTTCGCGGCCACGCTGCTCATCGAGGACGGGCTGGCGTTCGCCCTGATCCCGGCGTTCAGCATGGCGTTGGCCCGGCGCTCCCGGGGCGCTGCCGGCGACCCGGTCCGCGCGCTGGTCGCCGGCACACTGCCGCGGCTGTCGCTGGCGTTCGTCGCCGTCGGCGCCCTCCTCATCGGCCTGGCGCCGCAGCTGGTCGAGGTGCTCGCGCCCGGCCTGCCCGACCCCGCGCTCGCCGTCGACTGCACCCGGCTGACCGCCACCTGCGTGGTGAGCTTCGGGCTCGCCGGGTACTTCAGCGCCGCGCTGCGCGCCCACCGGCGGTACGGGGCGCCCGCGGCGATCTACGTGGCCTACAACGTCGGCATCATCACCGGGATGTTCGTGCTCGGGGGGCAGTGGGGGGTACGGTCGGCGGCGGTCGGGGTCGCGGTCGGCGGTCTACTGATGGCCCTCGTGCAACTCCCTTCACTGCTGAGGCAGTTGAGGAAGCGCAAGGCGGCCGAGGAGCCCTCCGTGCAGGAGGAACCCCGCCCTCTCGACACCCTTCTCCTCGCGACCGTTCTGCTGTTCGCCCTGTGCCGGCAGTCCCAGGTCCTCGTCGAGCGCTTCCTCGCCTCGCAGCTGCCGGCCGGGGCCATCTCGCACCTGAACTACGCGCAGAAGGTCGCGCAGATGCCGATGATCCTGTCGGTGATGGTGTGCACGGTCACCTTCCCGGTGGTCGCGCGGGCACTGGCCGAGGGAGACCACGAGCGGGCCCGCTCCCGGGTGGAGCGGGATCTCGCACTGGCGGCGTGCATCGTGCTGCTGGGCACGGCCGCCGTGGTCGCCTGCTCCCCGCAGATCATCGAACTGCTCTTCCAGCGGGGCGCGTTCACCGCGCGGGACACGGCGGCGACGGCGGGCGTGATGCGCGTGTACGCGCTCGGGCTGCTCGGCCAGACCCTGGTGGGCGTGCTGGTCCGCTCCTACTTCTCGGCGGGCCGCGGCTCCTGGTACCCGGTCGGCGCGATGGCCGCCGGAATCGTCGTGACCTCGTGGATCGGCGCGCTGAGCGTCGGCCCCTGGGGGGTGTACGGCATCGCCGCCGCCAACGCGGCCGGCATCACCGTCACCGCGCTCGTCCTGCTGGCCGGAATGGGTCCGCGCAGCGTCCCGGTCCGTGTCCGGGGCGTGCTGCGCGAACTGAGCCGGCCGGTGCGGGCCGCCCTGCTGGCCACCCTGGCGGGGTATTTCGTCGCCGGCCGCTTCACCGACCCCCTGTCCGGGCTGGCCGCCGGGGGGTTCACCGTGACCGCCGTCTTCCTGCTGGCCGGCCGGGCCCTGGGCTCCCAGGGCATCGCCTCGGCACTCCGTTCCGTACGTTCCGCGACCCGAAGGCTCTCCCATGGCCGCTCCTGACAACAGCGACAACAACAGACGCCCGTCCGTCCCATGGGTGGCGATGTACCACTCCGTGGGGGACCGCTCCGAGGATCCCTACCGCATCACGGTCACCCCCGAGCGGCTGGAGAAGCAGCTGACGTGGCTGCGCCGGCGCGGGCTGCGCGGCGTCTCCGTGGCCGAACTGCTCGCCGCCCGCGCCCGGGGCGAGGGCCGTGACCTGGTCGGACTCACCTTCGACGACGGTTACGCCGACTTCCTCACCGGGGCGCTGCCCGTCCTGCGCCGACAGGGGTGCACGGCCACCCTCTTCGTGCTGCCGGGCCGGCTCGGCGGTGACAACGCCTGGGACCCGCTGGGCCCGCGCAAGCCGCTGCTGACCGCCGAGGGCATCCGCCGCGCCGCCGACGAGGGCGTCGAGATCGGCTCGCACGGCCTCACCCACGTCGACCTGACCAAGGCCGACGACCTCACCCTCAAGTCGGAGACAGCCGAGAGCCGCGCGGCCCTCGCCGCGCTGCTCGGCACCGAGGCCGACGGCTTCTGCTACCCGTACGGGGCGATCGACCGGCGCGCCATGGACGCCGTGCGCGACGCCGGTTACTCCTATGCCTGTGCGATCGACCCCGGTCCGCTGAACGGCCTGCACGCCCTCCCCCGGCTGCACATCGGGCAGGACGACAACACCGTCCGCATGCATCTGAAGTACCGGCTGCACCGGTTGCGCCGGCGTCCCGTCGAGGGGCTGCGGTGAAGGCGCTGCACATCATCACGGGGCTCGGGGTCGGCGGCGCCGAGCAGCAACTTCGGCTGCTGCTGCGGCACCTGCCGATCGAGTGCGAGGTGGTGACGCTGACGAACCCGGGGGCGGTCGCCGCGGGGCTGGCCGAGGACGGGGTGCGGGTCGTCCACCTCGGCATGGCGGGCAACCGCGACCTGACCGCGCTGCCGCGCCTGGTCCGCGTCATCCGCTCCGGCGGCTACGACCTGGTCCACACCCACCTCTACCGGGCCTGCGTCTACGGCCGGCTGGCCGCGCGCCTCGCCGGCGTCCGCGCGGTCGTCGCCACCGAACACTCGCTGGGCGAATCACAGTTGGAGGGGCGCGAACTGACCTCCGGGGTCCGTGCGCTGTACCTCGCCAGCGAGCGGCTGGGCCGCACCACGGTCGCGGTCTCCCCCACGGTCGCCGACCGGCTGCGCGGCTGGGGCGTCCCGGCCCCCCGCATCGAGGTCGTCCCCAACGGCGTCGACCTGACCCGGTTCCGCTTCGACCCGGACGCCCGCCTGCGCACCCGACGGCGTCTCGGCCTGCCCGACCACGCACATGTCCTCGGCGGCATCGGACGCCTCACCGCGGGCAAGCGCTTCGACGTCCTCATCCACGCCCTCGCCCGGCTCCCGGCCGACCACTGGCTGCTGCTGGCCGGCGGCGGCCCCGAGGAGAACGTGCTGCGCCGCACCGCCCACGAGGCGGGGGTCGCCGACCGTGTCCTGTTCACCGGCGAACGCCCCTACGTGCCCGACGGCACCCCCGGCCCCGACCTGCCCTCGCTCACCTGCGCCATGGACGTGTTCGTCTCCCCGTCCCCCGAGGAGACCTTCGGCCTGGCGATCGTCGAGGCGCTGGCCTGCGGCCTGCCCGTGCTCTACGCGTCCTGCCCGGCGATCGAGATGTTGCCCGCCCGGGCGCCGGGCGCCCGCCGGGTGAGCGGCGGCACCGAGGACTTCGTGCGCGCGCTGACCGAGGCGCGCGCGCAGGCGCCCGGCCCGCGCACCGCCGCCGAAGCGGCCCGCCACTACGACATCACCCGCAGCGCCGCCCGGCTCATGGACGTGTACGCGGCCACCGTGTCCGGACCGACCCTGCCCTCCCCCGCTCACCCGACACCCCAGGGAGCCAGTTCCCCATGACCGAGAACCCCCGTCGTCCTGCCGCCCTGCGCCGCGCCAAGGCGCTCCCGCCCTGGTCCCTGCTCATGGCCGGCGCCGTCGCCGGCGGTCTGCTCGGCGGCGCGTACGGCGCTCTCAAACCGCCCGCGTACACGGCCACGGCCTACGTCGTCGCCGTCCCCACCGCGAAGTCCGACCCGGCGTCCGCCCTCGGCTTCGCACAGGCCTACGGCCGGGTCGCCACGCAGGTGGCGGTGCTCGGGGACGCGCAGGTCTGGGCCGGTGTGCCGGTGAGGACGCTCCAGTCGAGCGTGCAGACGGCGACCTCGCCGGACGCCCCGATGGTCTCGATCACGGCGACGTCCTCGCGCGCCGATCTGGCCGCCGACATGGCCAACGCGGTCTCCCGCTCGCTGACCCAGCATGCCAGGAACTCCCGGGCCGCCACCAACGTGGAGCTCGAGCAGTTCGCCCGCGCGGTCCGGCCGACCAGCCCCTCCTCGGCGTCCCCGGCGGTGACGGGCCTGGTGGGGGCGAGCGCGGGCGGGCTGCTCGGCGCTCTGGTGCTGCTGGTGCGTCCGAAGCGGGACCCGGAGGAGGCCGTGCGCCCGGCGGCCGTCCCCGGCCCGGCCCTCGCCGCAGAAGCCCACGGAACGCTGTGAAGCCGGCCTTCACCACCGAACTCGTCACCGACGAGCAGGTCTTCGGCGCCCTGGCGCCCGCCTGGGGCCGGCTGTACCAGCGGTGCGCGACGGCCACCCCGTTCCAGAGCCACGCCTGGCTGCACTCGTGGTGGCTGTCGTACGGCAGGCGCGGCCGGCTGCGGGTGCTGCTGGTCCGCGACGGCGCCGACCTGGTCGCCGCCGCCCCGCTGATGGCCGTACGCCGACCGGTGCCGGCGCTGGTGCCGCTCGGCGGCGCGATCTCGGACTACGGGGACGTCCTCGTCGACGACGAACGCGGTGAGCGAGCCGTCACCGCGCTCACCGAGGGTCTCGCGGCGGCCGCCCGCACCGCGCTGATCGACTTCCGCGAGGTGCGACCGGGCGGCGCGGTGGAGCAGGTCTACGAGCGCTGGCAGGGCCCCCGGCGGCGGGTGAGCGACTCCGTGTGCCTGGAGCTGCCCGCCGTGCCCATGGAGGAGCTGGTGGCCCGGCTGCCGTCGGCGAAGGCCCAGCGGGTGCGCGCCAAGCTGCGCAAGCTGACCGCGCTCGGCGTGCAGCGTCAGGTCGTGTGCCCGGACGAGGTGGACCCGGCGCTGCGGCGACTGCTGGAACTGCACCGGTTGCAGTGGCAGGGGCGGAAGGTGACGGGCGAACACCTGCGGGAGCGGTTCTGCGAGCACCTGGTGCGGTCGGTCGGGCCGATGGTGCGCTCCGGGGACGCGGTGGTCACCGAGTTCCGGCTCGACGACGACGTGGTGGCCGTCGATCTGACGCTGCTGTCGCGGCGCCTGGCCGGGGGCTATCTCTACGGCGCCCATCCCCGGCTGCGCGAGCGCAAGGCGGACGTGGCGGTGATGCTGCTCGACGCCTGCGCCGAGCACTCCCGGGACGGAGGGCGCGCGGCGCTGAGTCTGCTGCGCGGCAACGAGCCGTACAAGCACCACTGGCGGCCCGAACCGGTCGTCAACCAGCGGCTGCTGCTGGCCCGTCGGCGCACCGCGCCCCTGCTGTCGGCGGTCGTGTGCGACGTGGCCGCACGACGGCGGGGCAAGGAGCTGCTGCTCCGGCTGGAGCAGCGGAGGGAGCGTGACGGTGGCGGCAGGTCCTGACGCGGGACCGCCGCCAGCGTGCCGCGGTTCAGTCGTCGTCGGACCACCAGTCGAGCCGCAGGCACAGCTTGCCGCCGAGCCAGTACTCGACCCAGTCGCCGAGGTCCATCGGCGTGCAGGTCGCCGGCGGGTCGGGCCTGGGTTCCGGGGGCGCCGGCTCCACGGAGGGGTCGGCGGAGGGCGCCGGGCTGGTCGGCGCCGTGCCCGGCTCGTCGGTGCGACCGGACAGCAGCGACCGGTAGACCTCGGACGACCGCGGGTTCTGGCGGCACTGCCAGACTCCGTGCGGGCAGTAGTCGGTCACCGTGTTGTACAGCGGTGCGTGCTCGTCCATCCAGCCGATCATGCGCCGCATGTATGCGGTGTTGTCACCGTTACGGAAGAGTCCCCATTCGGGGTAGGAAATGGGCTTGCCATGGGTTCTGGCGAAGTCCACGTGCGCCTGAAGCCCGTAGGGTTCGTTCACCTGTTCATCGAAGGACAGACCGGTCGGCTGGTCGTAGGAGTCCATTCCGATGATGTCGACCGTGTCGTCCCCCGGATAGCACTGGGTCCACGGAACGGCGTCCTTGCCGCGGGTCGGCGTGAAGTCGAACCTGAATTCCTGGCCCGGCACCGAACGCATGGTGGAGACGATCCTGTTCCAGTACTCCTTCCAGGCTTCCGGGTCCGGCCCGCACCGATGGGTGTACGTGATGCCGTTCATCTCCCAGCCGAGCACGATCACCGTGTCCGGCACCTTCAGCGCGACCAGCCGTTCGGCGAGGGCCCTGAAGTGGTGATCGAAGTCGCCGGCCGCTCCCTGGCGCAGCAGCTCGCGCACCTCGTCGTCCGGCACCTGCTCCTCGTTGCGCTCCAGCATGGGCACGTTGAGGACGAGCATCCGGTCGTCCTTCTCCAGCCGCCAGTCCGCCCAGACGTCGAGGAAGCCGGGCGGGCCCTCGATGTTGCTCCACCGGTCGCCCGGCAGGTAGGTGTGGCCGACGCGCAGCTCCGCGCCGTCGAGCCACTCGCTGAGCTGCGCGATCCGGGCCACGCCCCGGGCGCCGTAGTCGAGGTAGGCGCCGAAGGCGGGGGCGGCCTTCACGGGTTCGGCGGACGGGGCGGGGGTTTCCGCGGGTGTGGGGGTCGGCGCCGGAGTCACCGGCGCCTCGGGAGTCACGGGCGCCTCGGGAGCCACGGGTGCCGCGGGTGTCTGCGGTGCCGCACTCGGTACGGGTACGGCCGGAGCGGGCTCGGCGGCCGCGGGGAGGGTCGCCGCGGACGCCGGGCCGGTGGGGACGGGAGCGGGAGGATCGGCGACCCGCATCACCCCCGCGCCCGCGGCGAATCCAGGTCCGGACGCCAGCGCGGCCGACGCCGCGACGGCTGCCGCGACGACGGCCAGCCGTCGGGACCGCGCGCGTCGCTGCTGTGGGGCCATGCCTGCTCCTTTCTCCACTCTCACGTAACGCGCGAGGACGGCGCATCAGTGACACTCAGTCATATGAAAGTCACACGAAAAGCAACCTCGCCACCGCCGATACGGCTTTCGAGTGCCTTGATCGCCCATTTCGGTGAACTGAAGCTAAGGACCGGAAAAAAATGCCCGAGTCGCTCCTCGACACCCGCGTCCCCGCCGTTCTCCTGCGGATCGACCGGAATCCCTTTCACCACGGAACGCTGGGTGCCGTGCGCTCGCTCGGCAGAGCCGGAATCGAAGTGCACGTGGTCGCCGACTCCACGGGAAGCCCCGTCGGCAAATCGCGTTTCGTACGCCGGTTGCATCCCCCGCCGCCCCCCGGCGCCGCCCTCGCCGACATCGCCGCCACCCTCCTGCGGGTGGCCGCCCACATCGAGCGGCCCGCCGTACTGATCCCGATGGACGACGCCGGCGCGGTGGCGGTGAGCCGGCTGCGTGAGGACCTGTCGCCGGCCTACCTGCTGCCGCAACAGCCCGGCACGGTGCCCGAACGGGTCGCCGACAAAGCGGAACTGATCAGGCTGTGCGCGGCGGCGGACGTGCCGCACCCGCTCACCGTGATCCCGGAGAGCGCGTCGCAGGCCGCCTCCGAGGCCTGGCGGCTGGGCCTGCCCGCGGTGGCGAAATGGAGCCGGCCCTGGCTGCTGCCCGCCGGCACCGGACTCCGCAGCACGGTCGTTGTGCGCTCCACCCAGGAGGCGCGCGATCTGTACCTGCGCACCGAGGAGGCCGGCAGCCGGCTGCTGCTCCAGGCCTTCCTGCCGTCGGGCCCGGACCGCGACTGGTTCTTCCACGGGTACGCCGACCGCTCCGGCACGGTCGGCGGCGGCGGTCCGGGCCGCAAGCTGTGCGCCTGGCCGCGCGGCGCGGGCCTCACGGCGGTGGGCGAGTGGACCGAGAACCCGCGGGTGCGCACCCTGGCCGAGCGACTCACGGGCGAACTCGGCTACCGGGGCATCTTCGACCTCGACTTCCGCCGCTGCGGCGCGACGGGCGACTACCACCTCCTCGACTTCAATCCGCGTCCCGGCGCCCAGTTCCGGCTGTTCACCGACGCGGACGGACTCGACGTCGTCCGCGCCCAGCACCTGGACCTGACACACCGTCCGCTGCCCCCCGGGTCGCCGCGGCCCGGGCGTGCGTTCGTCGTCGAGAACTACGCGCCGCTGGCCGCGCTCCGCCCGGTGCGCCGCGGCCGTGAGCTGGCCTGGCACGCGGGCGACGACACCGCTCCCGGCCGCGCCATGTGGGGCCTGTGGGGCGCCCATGTCGCCCGCCGGCTGCTCGGCAGGCTGCGCCCGTCCCACGCCTCGGGGGCGGCCGGCCCGCAGACCCGCGTGGTCCGCCAGGCGACGCCGCAGACGACGACACCGTCGCCGACCCGCCTGGGCGAGCAGCCGCCGGGCCCGACCGCGCCGGTCCCGACGGCACCGGCCCCGATCGAACCGATCGACGACGAGAAGGCGAGCAGTTGCTGATGTACGACCTGCTGGTGGTGGGCGCGGGCCCGTACGGTCTGTCCGTCGCGGCCCACGCCGCGGACGCCGGGCTCGAACTGCGCGTGTTCGGCCGGCCGATGGCCTCCTGGCGCGACAACATGCCCGGCGGGATGTTCCTGAAGTCCGAGCCGTGGGCCTCCAACCTCTCCGACCCGGGGTCCCGTTGGCGGCTCGACGCGTACTGCACGACCCGGGGCGTGACGGCCCGGCACGGGGAGCCGATCCCGGTGGAGGTGTTCGCCGAGTACGGCCTGTGGTTCGCCCGCAACGCCGTCCCGGCGGTCGACGAGCGCACGGTCACCCGGATCGCGCCCCGGCCGGACGGCTTCGAGGCGGTCACCGCGGACGGCGAGGCCGTGCGGGCCCGCACGGTCGCCCTGGCCGTGGGCGTCATGCCGTTCGTCGAGATCCCGGCAGCCCTGCGCGGCCTGTCCCCCGCCCTGGTCTCGCACAGCAGCCACCACGGCGACCTCGACCGCTTCCGCGGCCGGGACGTCACGGTGATCGGCGGTGGCCAGGCGGCCCTGGAGACCGCCGCCCTGCTCGCCGAACAGGGCTCCCGCGTCAGGGTGCTGGCCCGCGCCGACCGGCTGCGCTGGAACACCGTGCCGCCGGCCTGGGAACGCCCGTGGTGGCGGTCGGCCCGCTCCCCGCAGAGCGGACTCGGCTGCGGCTGGCGCAACTGGTTCTACGCCGAACGCCCCGGCCTCTACCGCCGGCTCCCCGGACCGACCCGCGCGCGCATCGCGGCGACGGCGCTCGGACCGGCCGGCGCCTGGTGGGTACGGGACCGGGTGGAGGGCTCCGTGGAGGTACGGCTCGACCACGAGGTGACGGCGGCACGGGCGGTACCGGGAGGCGTACGGCTGGAGGTGGCCGGGGCGGAACCCCTCGAGACCGAGCACGTGATCGCGGCCACGGGCTTCAGGGCGACCCGAGACCGGCTCGGCCTGCTCTCCGGCGGCCTGCGGGGGTCGCTGGCCACGGTGGGCGACGGATCCCCCGCGGTGGGCCGGGACTTCGAGTCGTCCCACCCCGGGCTGTTCCTGGCCGGTCTGGTGACGGCGGCCGGCTTCGGGCCCGCGATGCGTTTCGTCTACGGCGCGGACTTCACGGCCGGAACCCTCGTCCGGGGCGTACGGCGCCGGCTGCGCACGGGGACGCCGGGCGGGGCGATCCCGGCGCCGGCACCGGGGCGGCGCGGGGAGGTGGAGACCGTACGGCGTTGAGCGGGTCCCCTGCGGGGGCGGCGGTGCGGTGAGATGCGGTTGCCGGGCGCGAGGGCGTCCGGCAACCGGCACGTTCACCGACGGGACGCGGCCCGGCCTCGCCGGAAGAGGAGGGCGCCACCGGCGATGAGCGCCGCGCTGACGCCGGAGGCGGCCAGCAGTACGGCACCGTGGCCGCCGGTCTGCGACAACTGCGGCGGCGAGCCGTGCTCTTCCTCCTGGGAAGGCGCGGTGTGCCCGTCGTACGGGGGCGGAGTACCGCCGCCGCCATCGCCACCGTACGGGGGCGCAGTGGTGGGGTCCCCACTCGGCGGAGTGCTCCCGCCACCGTGCGGGGGCGGAGACGTGTGGTCCCCACCCGGCGTGCTTCCGCCACCGTGCGGAGGCGGACTCGTGTGACCGCCTTCGCCGCAGGTGTCGCCGTAGCCTCCGCAGTCGTCGTCCGGACCATGGTTCTCGTGTCCGGAACCGCCGTAGCCTGAGTCCTCCTCGTGGGAGCCGCCGTAGCCGGAGCCCTCCTCGTGGGAGCCGCCGTAGCCGGAACTCTCCTCGTGGGAGCCGCCGTAGCCGGAACTCTCCTCGTGGGAGCCGCCGTAGCCGGAACTCTCCTCGTGGGAGCCGCCGTCGTCGGAGCCCTCCTGGTGGGAGCCGCCGTAGCCGGAGCCCTCCTCGTGGGAGCCGCCGTAGCCGGAGCCCTCCTGGTGGGAGCCGCCGTAGCCGGATTCCTCCTCGTGGGAGCCGCCGTCGTCGGAGTCGCCGTAGCCGGGGTTGCCGTGGGCCGAGTCGGAGTCGCCGTGGTGCGAGTCGCCGTGGCCGGAGTCACCGGCTGGGTGCGGGGTGCTCGGTGAGCTGCGCTCGGGTGCGTCCGAGGGATTGGCACAGGAGTTGCCGAACGCCGGGTCGAGGACGGCCAGGACGTCGACGGCGTTGCCGCAGGCGTTCACCGGGACGTGCACCGGGGCCTGGACGCCGTTGCCGGACAGGACCCCGGGCGAACCCTTGGCGGCTCCTTCGGCGTACGAGTCGGCGAGGGCGGTGCCGCTCGCGCACAGGGACAGAATGCCCGTCGCGGCGGCGGCCGCGACCATTCCCCTGCTCAGGGTCTGTCGCAATCTCGTGCCTTCCTGCTCGCAGAAGTAGGAGAGGCCGGCCCTGGACCACAGGAATGTCGTCCAAGGCCGGCCTCGATCCAGCCGTACGGCCGGGGTGTCGCGTCGTCAGCCGTTGACGCAGACGTTGCCGCCGGTCGGGTTCAACGCGGCGAGGACGTTGATCGAGTTGCCGCAAAGGTTGATCGGAACGTTGATCGGGACCTGGACGACGTTGCCCGACAGGAGACCCGGGGAGCCGATGGCGGCACCGTTGGCCACGGCTGCGTTTCCGCCTCCGCCTCCGTCTCCGTTGCCGGCGAAGGCGGGGGCGGCCCCGCCCAGGGCCAGGATCAGACCCGCGACAACAGCAGCGCTCTTCTTCATGAATTTCCCTTCTCTGCGGTCATGCCCAGATGACGGTCGAAACCGAGCGAGCGCAACTGGAACGGCTCGCACCATGACTTGCAGCCTGCAACGAGAGATAGACAGCCGAAGAAACTTTTGAACGCGCGTCGCCGGCTAATTCACTCGAACGCCTTCAGGGAATCCACACGTAAGGCCCACCGAGGAAGAAACGCTTCTCCGGAGCAGCGAGACAAAATGACGGACCGCCGGCGGGAACCTGCGGCGGAAAAAGGGCCGGACGGCCCGCCAGAAGAGAACGGGCCGTCCGGTGGGCAGTGCCGGGATGTCAGTGGTTGGCCACGCCGTTGCCCGAGAGCGCCGAGATGTCGTCCAGGATGTGCGACAGCGGCTCGTCGCCCTTCGCCTGGGTGCTGTTCTCGGCACACTGCTGGTTCTGCGGGGCGGACAGGATCGGGATGTCCTGGACGCCGACGTTGGCGATGAGGGCGAAGACGGACTGCACGTCAGCCTTGACCGGCAGACCGACGCAGAGCTTGTTGGCGGTGCCCTGGACCAGGGTGGCCTGCGGGCTCATGTCGCCCTTGGTCACCGAGTTGCCGAACGCCTCGCGGGCACCGTTGCCACTGGCGGAGGTGGTTCCGGCGTCGTCCCCGATGGCAAGCGCCTGAGGGGCGACCGCCGCGGACATACCGACGACGGAAGCGGCGACCGCCGCCGCGGCCATTGCCTTCTTGAGCATTTCGCTATTCCTTTCCCTGTCCTGACTCCGGGCCAGGACCATGTGCCTGCCACCGAACCAACCGGACGCGCCGGATTTGGTTGCGGCCCTTCACCCGATCGGTTTTTGCGGTCCGGGCGGCCGGAGTTTTCACCAATGGGCCATCAGAGTGAATCGGAGCAACCAAACAGGTCAGGTGAAGTTAATCCGAACGCTCCGGTGGACGGGGCTTCTCACCGAAGGGAATCACAAGTGATCAAGAAGGTTCTGGCCACCGCCGCGGTCGCCGCCTCCGTCGTCGGCGTCTCCGCCGCGGCGGCCGCTCCGGCGCTCGCGATCGGCAACGACAGCGGCACCACGTCCGCCAGCGGCAACGGCGCCAGCCAGTCGTTCGGCAACTCGGCCACCTTCGGCGACATGAGCCCCCAGATGGCGCTCATCCAGGGCTCCTTCAACAAGCCCTGCATCGGTCTGCCGGCGAAGCTCAACGCCCAGTCGATCCTCGCCCTGATCAACGTCGGCGTCCAGGACATCCCGATCCTGTCCGCCCCGCAGAACCAGCAGTGCGTCGAGAACAGCACCCAGGCCAAGGGCGACGAGCCGCTGTCGCACATCCTGGACGACATCTCCGCGCTCTCGGGCAACGGTGGGGCCAACCACTGAGCCGTCGCGCCGAACGGGTTCGTCTCCTGAGCCCGGAGTGACATCTCCGCCCGGAACAGCGGGCCGCCGGATCATCGGCGGCCCGCTTTCCGGCGTTGCGGCGCGTGACGATGAGGAGAGTCCTTCAGCGGCGGTGCGGGGGAGCGCGCACGCGAGCCCCTGAGGGGCGCACGGTCGCTGTGCGCGACGCGCTGGGCCGATCGGGGCAAAGTACGCAACCCCGGGCGGGTCCGCAACGTTGTTGATCACGCAGCTCCTCCCCCGGAGTCCGCGTTTTCGAAGGGAACGAACATGAAGAAGCTGTGGGCGACCGCGGCCCTCGCCGCCTCCGTCGCCGGTCTCGCCGGGCTGAGCGCCCCGCAGGCCCTCGCCATCGGTGACGACAGCGGCACCACGTCCGCCAGCGGCAACGGCGCCTCGTCGGAGTTCGGCAACTCGGCCACCTTCGGCGACATGAGCCCGCAGCTCTCGCTGGTTCAGGGTTCGCTGAACAAGCCGTGCATCGGTCTGCCGGCGAAGCTCAACGCCCAGTCGCTCATCGCGGCGCTCAACATCGGCGTCCAGGACATCCCGATCCTGTCCGCCCCGCAGAACCAGCAGTGCGTCGAGAACAGCACCCAGGCGAAGGGCGACGAGCCGCTGTCGCACATCCTGGACGACATCTCGGTCCTGGCGGGCAACGGCACCGGCAACGGCTGAGCCGTAGCCTGACGTACCGCGACGGCGGGTCACCGGTCATCCGGTGGCCCGCCGTTTCGTGTGCCGCCGGCGGCAGTGGGGACGACTTGCTCGCGTGCAGGACCCTACGAGAGGTCGAGGCGGCTTGCGTCGGCGATCGCCTCGGCGAGGCCGCGTACCTGCTCGTCCTCGGTCCTGACCGCCAACGCGGCGGCCGTTTCACGGAGTTCGTCGAGGGTGGGTGCGGCGGGCAGCGGGGTCTCCGGGCGGCGCAGGGCGTCGGCGAAGTAGGCGGCCGTCGTCGTGACCCGGAAACGCAGGGGTGCGTCGGTGAGGCCGTCGTGCAGTCCCGCGCCCTCCAGTCGGCCGGACGCCTCGTGCGGGGTGCGGGTGTCGGGGTCGAGCCAGCGGACGGTGGCGGTCGCGAGGTGGCCGTCGGCGCCCGCCCTGGTGCGGACGGCGTAGAGAGCGGTGACGGTGTGGCCGGGGCCGACCTCGCCGCCGTCGACGCGGTCGTCGCGGAAGTCGTCGTCGGCGACCCGGCGGTCGTCGTAGCCGACGAGGCGGAACTCGGTGACCGTCCGGGGGTCGAAGGCGACCTGGGCCTTGGCGTCGCGGGCGGTCAGCTCGACGTTCTGCGGGAGGTCGGTGGAGAAGACCTCGGTCGCCTCGTCCTCGGTCGACACATAGGTGGTGTGGCCGTCGCCCTTGTCGGCGAGGCGTTCCATCAGGGCGTCGCCGTAGTCGCTGCCGACGCCGACCCCGAAGAGGGTGATGCCGTGTTCGCGGCGGGCGGTGGAGACGCGTTCCAGGATGGAGTCGGCGTCCGTGTCGCCGGTGTTGGCAAGGGCGTCGGAGATCAGGACGACCCGGTTCGTGGCGCCCTTGCGCAGGCCCTCGACGGCGGTGGCGTAGCCGGTCTCGACACCGGCGCCGAGGTTGGTGGAGTCGCTGGGCTCCAGGCCGCTGACGGCCTCGTGGACGCGGCCGCGGTGGCCGCCGAGGCGGGTCGGCGGCAGGACGGTCCCGGCCTCGCCGCTGAACGTGACGATCGCGACGGAGTCGTCGTCGCGGAGGCGGTCGGTCATCGTGGCGAGGGCGGATTTGGCCAGGTCCAGGCGGCCGGGTTCGCCCATGGAGCCGGACACGTCGATGACGAAGGTGAGGGCGGCGGGCGGGCGGGCGTCCTGTTTCTCCGCCGTGCGGGTGGCGAGGCCCACGCGGACCAGGGACCAGCCGTCGTCGCCGGTGCGGGCGCCGTCGACGGTGACCGAGAAGCCGTTGCCGTCGGGGCGCGCGTAGTCCTGCCGGAAGCTGTTGACGAACTCCTCGGGACGGATCGTCGAGGGGTCCGGGCGCTGTCCCTCGGTGAGGGTGCGGCGGGCGTAGCCGTACGACGCGGTGTCGACGTCGAGGGCGAAGGTCGAGAGGTGGTCGGGGGCGGCCGTCCTGCCGTCCTCGTCGGCGTCCGTGTCCCCTCGGGGTGCGCTCGGCGCGGGGAAGGCGTCGCTGCCGCGGGCCGCTCCGTCCGAGGCGTCACCGCTGTCGGAGCCGCCCGCGCCGCAGCCGGTGAGCAGCAGTGCGGTGGCCGCCGCGGTGGCGAACAGCCGTGGTAGCCGGTGTGCCCGGTGGGTCTTCATGTGTGCCCCCTGTGTCCGTCGACGTCTGTGACTCTGACGGGACAGGGGGCCCGAACGTGCGACACGGGGTGTTGCGGATCCGTCTCGAACCGGGCACGGAGGCGGCCCTTCGAGACCGGTGGGTGACTTTCCGGTGCCCTTTGCCGTGACCTAGGACACCACGTCCTTGCGGGCGAACCCCCGGAAGGCCAGGGCGAACAGGACCAGGGCGTACGTGATGGAGACGGCGGTGCCCTGGATCATGCCGGACCACTCGGGGGTGGGCTGGACGGCGTCGGCCCAGGCGAACTGCCAGTGCGCGGGCAGGAAGTCGCGCCAGTCGCCGAGGGCGGTGACGGCGTCCAGGACGTTGCCGACGATGGTCAGGCCGACCGCGCCGCCGACCGCGCCGAGCGGCGCGTCGGTCTTCGTCGACAGCCAGAACGCGAGCCCCGCGGTGACCAGTTGGGAGACGAAGACGTACCCGACGACGACCACGAGCCGCTGGGCCGCGGTGCCCGGGTCGAGCGTGCCGCCGGTGGGCAGCTCCAGCGGGCCCCAGCCGTAGGCCGCGCTGCCGACGGCGAGCGCGACGACCGGCAGCAGGACCATCGCGGCCAGGCTGAGGCCGAGGCCGACGACGAGCTTGGACCACAGCAGCCGGGCACGGGGCACGGGCGCGGCGAGCAGGTAGCGCAGCGAGGACCAGCCGGCCTCCGAGGCGACCGTGTCCCCGCAGAACAGGGCGACCGGGATGACCAGGAGGAAGCCGGCGGACACGAACAGGTTGACGGCGGCGAAGTTGGCGCCGGACGCCGTCGCCGTGTCCATCAGGCTGACCTGGTTGTTGCGGCCGCCGGGTTCGCCGCCGATCGCGAAGGCGATGAGCAGGACGAACGGCAGGACGGCGAGGATGCCGCCCATGATCAGCGTGCGACGGCGCTTGAGCTGGCGGACCAGCTCGACGCGCAGCGGCAGCGTGCGGCCCGGCTGGTAGCCGGAGGCGACCTCGGTGAGCGTGCTCATGCGGAACCTCCGATCAGGGTGAGGAAGGCGTCCTCCAGGCGGCGGTGCGGGCCGACGGCCCGTACGGGCACGTCGAGCCGGACGAGTTCGGCGATCAGGCGCTGGGCGCTGCCGTCGGCGCCCAGGCGGACCAGCAGGCCCTCGTCGGTGGGGACCGCGGAGACCACGCCCGGCAGTGCGGCGATCTTCTCCACGACCGGCTCCTCCACGGGGGCGGCGGTGCCGACGAGGAGGGTGTCGCCGGAGCCGACTATCTCGGCGACCGGGCCTGCCTGGACCAGCTTTCCGCGGTCCATGACCACGAGGTGCGTGCAGGACTGCTCCACCTCGGACAGGAGGTGGCTGGAGACGATGACCGTGCGGCCGGCCGCCGCGTACCGGATCATCACCTCGCGCATCTCGCGGATCTGCGGCGGGTCGAGTCCGTTGGTCGGCTCGTCGAGGATGAGCAGGTCGGGGAGGCCGAGCATGGCCTGGGCGATGGCGAGGCGCTGGCGCATGCCCTGGGAGTAGGTGCGTACGGCGCGGGCGAGGGCGTCGCCGAGGCCGGCGATCTCGAGGGCCTCCGCCAGGTGGGCGTCCTCGGCCGGGCGGCCGGTGGCCTGCCAGTAGAGCTCCAGGTTCTCCCGGCCGGAGAGGTGCGGGAGGAAGCCGGCGCCCTCGACGAAGGAGCCGACGCGGGAGAGGACGGGGGCGCCCGGGCGGATGGCGTGCCCGAAGACGCGGATCTCGCCGGCGTCGGGCGTGATCAGACCCATCAGCATGCGCAGGGTCGTCGTCTTGCCCGCGCCGTTCGGGCCCAGCAGGCCGAGGACCTGGCCCTTCTCCACGCGCAAGGACAGGTCGCGGACGCTGTAGCGGTCGCCGTTGGCGTACTTCTTGCCGAGGTCGGTGATCTGGAGCGGGACCTCGGCGAGCGCGGGGTCGGGGGCCGGTCCCGCGGTGCGGCGGCGGGCCGTCAGCAGCAGGGCCAGCGCGATCGCCGCGCCCGTGAGGGGCAGCCACCAGACCCAGGACGGAAGCGGGGCGGCGGCGGTCGTCACGGCGGGGGCGGTCGGGACCTTCAGAGCGCCCTTCAGGGAGACGGTGTACGTCGCCGGGGTCATCGGGGAGGCGTAGCCGAGGTCGGTCGAGGCGAGGACCAGGCGCAGCCGGTGGCCCTCCTCGACCTTGTGGTCGATCGCCGGGAGCGTGATCGTGACGTCCTTGCCTGCCTTCGCGCCCTCGACGCGGACCGGTGTGACGAGCTGGGAGGGCAGCACCTGGCGCCCGCCGCCGCCGACGTCGTAGACCTTGGCGAAGAGGACGGCGGTGCCGGACGTCGACTTCACGTGGACGGTGACCGTCGGGGCGCCCGTGACGCGCAGGTCGCCGGTGACCGGGGCGGAGTCGAAGGCGGCGAACTGGCCGGGGAAGTCGAGGGAGACGCCGACGCCGAGGGAGGAGAGCTGGGAGAGCCCTCCTCCGCCGAGCCCGGGCAGGGCCGAGACGGCGGGCGGGCTGGCGCCGGGCGGGTTGGCGAAGGACTGCTCCTCGCGGCGGGCGGTCAGGGGGAACGGGCGCTCGCCGTTCTCCAGGCCGGGGTAGCTGTCCGCGCTCGCGCCCCTGAGCTGGGCGGCGCCGTCGGTGGAGTCGACGCCTCCGGTGCGGGTGACACGGAAGGCGGGGCCGGTGTCGGCGGCCTTGTCGCCCTTGAGGTAGCGGTCGAACCAGCCACGCACGCGTGCCTGGACGCGGGTGCCCTCCAGGTCGCCGCCGTCATGGCCGCCCGCGATCCAGTCGACGTCGACCGGCGCGCCGTTGGCCCGGATCGCCTTCTCGGCCGCGTCGGACTGGGCGAGGGTGAAGAGGGAGTCGGTCTGGCCCTGGAGGAGGAGGGTGGGGACCTTGATGCGGTCGGCGACGGCGGACGGCGAGCGTTCCTCGAGGAGTTCGCGCGCGGCGGCGTCGGGGGTGCCGGACTCGGCGACGCGCGCGTACATCGCGGCCAGTGCGGGCTCGAAGCGGGCGGAGCCGCCGCCCGTGTTGAAGAAGATGCCGGCCCACAGCTTCTTGAACACGCCGTCGGGGAACAGGGCGTCGGCGAGGTTCCAGTAGGTGATCGCGGGGGCGATGGCGTCGACGCGGTCGTCGTACCCGGCGGCCAGCAGGGAGATCGCGCCGCCGTAGGAGGCGCCGGCCACGCCGACCCGGGGGTCGCCGGCCTTGTCGAGCTGTACCTGGGGCTGCTTCGCGAGCCAGTCGATCAGTCGGGAGACGTCGGCGACCTCGCCCTTCGGGTCGTTCAGCCCGATCTTGCCGGTGGACTTGCCGAAGCCGCGCGCGGACCAGGTGAGGACCGCGTATCCGTCGCGGGCGAGGTTCTCGGCCTGCTGCCGTACGTCGTCCTTGGTGCCGCCGAAGCCGTGTCCGAGGAGGACGGCGGGGCGGCGGCCGGCGGACCCCGAGGTGAAGTACGAGGTGTCCAGGCGTACGCCGTCCACCGCCATGACCCGGTCGGCGCGGTGCACCGCGGGCGTGTCGTCGTCGGAGGCGACGGCCGTCCAGGTACCGGCACCGGCGAGTACGACCACGGCGGCCACGGCGGAGACGATCCGTCGTGGCCGCCGTGGTCCTCGCAGACCGGGCAGTCGAAGATCCATGCTTCAACCGTACGGGGTCGACCTGTCGGGGAGTTGTCGACCGTAGGCCGAACTCGTCACCCTCCCGGGGGCGTACGGGCCGGGGTCCGCGTACACCAGCCGCGGTACGTGTCAGCCCCGCGCGTCCTCCGGGATCGACACCAGCCAGCGGGTGTCGCGGCGGGGACGGAGGTAGAGGGCCCAGTAGAGGGTGGCGGCGGCGGTGATGCCGCCGGTCCACACGAGGTACACCGTCTCCTGCTGAGTGAGGATGTAGCCGAGGACGACGATCAGCAGGACCGGCAGCACCGGCCAGACGGGCATGCGCCAGGCGTGGGCGTGCCGGTGGTGGCCGCGCCGGGAGAGCAGGGCGGCGACCGCGACGAGCAGGTACATGCCGGTCACGGAGACGCCGGTGACGCCGTACAGGGTGTCGAGGTTCACGAAGCAGAGCAGGGCGCCGGGGATGCCGACGGCGAGGGTGGCGACCCACGGGGAGCCGAAGCGGCCGAGCTTGGAGAAGACGTCGTTGACCGGTCGGGGCCAGGCCTTGTCGCGGGCGGAGGCGAACAGGACGCGGGAGTTCTGGATGACCATCACGATGCCGGCGTTGATGATCGCGAGCGCCACGCAGAGGCTGACGAAGGTGCCGACGGCCGAGTTGGACCAGGCGGTGACCATGGAGCCGATGTCGCCGCCGGTGAGCTGGGCGAGGTCGGAGGCGCCGAAGGTGATGGCGACGACCGGGACCAGGATGATCACGGAGGAGATGGCGAGGGTGGCGAGGACCGTGCGGGCGACGTTGCGGCGCGGGTTCTCCAGTTCCTCGGAGAGGTAGACGGCTGTCGAGAAGCCCTGGGTGACGAAGAGGGCGATGGCGAGGCCGGAGACGACCAGCATGGCGGTGACGGTGTCGGTGTGGCCGTCGGCTCCGGCGACCTGCATCGAGACGAGGCTGCCCGCGCCGCGGTGGCCGTGGGCGAAGCCCAGGACGGCCACTACGGCCGCCGCGATGACCTCCAGGACCAGGAAGACGCCGGTGATCCAGGCGTTGGCGCGCAGGTCGAGCAGACCGGCGAGGGTCGCCAGCAGCATGACGGCGGCGCCCGCGAACGAGGGGTCGAGGTGGACGACCGGGGCCAGGTAGTCGGCCGTGCCCATCGCGATCACCGGCGGGACGATCATGACGACGAGCAGGGAGAGGACGAAGACCAGCCAGCCGGCGAGCCGTCCGGCCAGCGTCGACACCATGGCGTACTCGCCGCCCGCGCTGGGGATGAGGGTGCCCAGTTCCGCGTAGCAGAACGCCACGGCGATACAGAGCAGCGAGCCGATCGCGATCGTGAGGGCGGTCGCGGTGCCGAGCGTGCCGAAGAGGTCCGGGACGACGACGAAGAGGGTGGAGGCGGGGGTGACGCAGGAGAGGGTGAGCAGGGTGCCGCCGACGACTCCGATGGAGCGCTTGAGCTTGTGGGGACTGTCGGGCGCCTGAGGGAGGGCGGTCTCGACAGGGCGGAGCGTGTCGGTCATGCGGCGATTCCGATCGACTCGTGCGGCGGGGTGAGGGCGGGAGCGCTATCGCCTCCGGCGGCTTCGGTCCTGCGTCGTTCGTCCGCTCCCGGCGGCTGCATGGAATCGCGACGGAAACCGGCGCGTCAATAGGTGTTCACCTACGGAATCCGTAGGTGATAGGTGTGTTGTGCTTCGTTTACGGTCGTTCGGCGCAAGTAAGTACGGGGCTAGGGGCGTGCGGGAACCGCAGGTCCCGCATCGAAAAAAGGTGAAGCCGTCCGGAGTCCGGACGGCTTCACCAGGAAAAGCGGGTCGGTCAGTGGTTGCGCGGGAAGCCCAGGTCGACGCCGCCGGGGCCGTCGGCCGGGTCCGGCCAGCGGGTGGTGACGACCTTGCCGCGGGTGTAGAAGTGCGTGCCGTCGTTGCCGTAGATGTGGTGGTCGCCGAAGAGCGAGTCCTTCCAGCCGCCGAAGCTGTGGTAGCCGACGGGGACCGGGATCGGGACGTTCACGCCGACCATGCCGGCCTCGATCTCCAGCTGGAAGCGGCGGGCCGCGCCGCCGTCCCGGGTGAAGATCGCGGTGCCGTTGCCGAAGGGCGAGCTGTTGATGAGGGCCACGCCCTCGTCGTAGGTGTCCACGCGCAGTACGCACAGCACCGGGCCGAAGATCTCGTCCTGGTAGGCCTTCGCGGTCGTCGGGACCTTGTCGAGGAGCGAGATGCCGATCCAGTGACCGTCCTCGAAGCCCTCGACCGTGTAGCCGGAGCCGTCCAGGACGACCTCCGCGCCCTCGGCGGCCGCGCCCGTCACGTAGGACGCCACCTTGTCGCGGTGGACCTTCGTGATGAGCGGGCCCATCTCGGAGGTGGGGTCGTTGCCGGGACCGATCTTGATCTTCTCGGCGCGCTCGCGGATCTTCTGCACCAGTTCGTCACCGATCGCGCCGACCGCCACGACCGCGGAGATCGCCATGCAGCGCTCCCCCGCCGAGCCGTAGGCCGCCGACACGGCCGCGTCCGCCGCCGCGTCGAGGTCGGCGTCCGGCAGGACCAGCATGTGGTTCTTCGCGCCGCCCAGCGCCTGGACCCGCTTGTGGTTCGCGGCGGCGGTGGTGTGGATGTACCGGGCGATCGGGGTCGAGCCGACGAAGGACACGGCCTTGACGTCCGGGTGCTCCAGGAGTCGGTCGACCGCCACCTTGTCGCCGTTGACGACGTTGAAGACGCCGTCCGGCAGACCGGCCTCGGCCAGCAGCTCGGCGAGCTTCAGGGACGCCGACGGGTCCTTCTCGGACGGCTTCAGCACGAAGGTGTTGCCGGTCGCGATGGCGATCGGGAACATCCACATCGGGACCATCGCCGGGAAGTTGAACGGCGTGATGCCGGCGACGACGCCCAGCGGCTGGCGGATCGACGCGACGTCGACCCGGCCGGCCACCTCGGTGGACAGCTCACCCTTCAGCTGCACGGTGATCCCGCACGCCAGGTCCACGATCTCCAGACCGCGCGCGACCTCGCCCAGCGCGTCGCTGTGCACCTTGCCGTGCTCGGCGGTGATCAGCTCGGCGATCTCGTCCCGGTGCGCGTCCAGCAGCGCGCGGAACTTGAAGAGGATCGTGGTGCGCTTGGCCAGCGAGGACTGGCCCCAGGTGGCGTAGGCGTCCTTGGCGGCGGCGACCGCGGCGTCGACCTCGTCGACGGTCGCGAACGCGACCTTGGTGGTGACGGCGCCGGTCGCCGGGTCGGTGACCGGCCCGTACGTACCCGACGCGCCTTCGACGGTCTTGCCGCCGATCCAGTGGTTGACGATCTTCGTCATGACCGAGTACTCCTTCACAGATGGCGGCGACGGGTGGAGACGTGCCGTTCGTACAGCTCACGTGCCTTCACCGCGGACGGTCGGGTCGCGGTCTCGGCCACAGGTACATCCCACCAGGCCTGCGCGGGCGGCGGGCCCGACACAGTGTCGGCCGTTTCCGTCTCGACGTAGACACATGTGGGAGTGTCGGCGCGGCGCGCCTCGGCGAGGGCCTCGCGCAGTTCACGGACGGTCTTCGCGCGCAGTACGCGCATGCCGAGGCTGGCCACGTTGGCGGCCAGGTCGACGGGCAGCGGCGCCCCGGTGAAGGCGCCGTCGTCAGAGGTGTAGCGGTACGCCGTGCCGAACCGTTCGCCGCCCACCGACTCCGACAGACCGCCGATCGAGGCGTAGCCGTGGTTCTGCACGAGCAGGATCTTGATCGCGATCCCCTCCTGCACGGCCGTCACGATCTCCGTCGGCATCATCAGGTACGTGCCGTCGCCGACGAGCGCCCAGACGTTGCGCTCGGGAGCGGCCAGCTTCACGCCGATCGCGGCCGGGATCTCGTACCCCATGCAGGAGTAGCCGTACTCCAGGTGGTACTGGTCCCGTGACCGGGCCCGCCACAGTTTGTGCAGGTCGCCGGGGAGTGAACCGGCCGCGTTGATGATCACGTCCGACTCGTCGACGAGGGCGTCGAGCGCGCCCAGCACCTGCGGCTGGGTCGGGCGCACATCGGGCTCGTCGGCCTCGTAGCAGGCGTCGACGCGCTGCTCCCAGCGCTCCTTGTCCTCGGAGTACTCCGTGACGTAGGCGTCCGCGACCCGGTGGCCGTGCATGCCGAGGGCCGCGGTCAGTTCTCCCAGGGCGCTGCGGGCGTCCGCGACGAGCGGCAGACCGGCGAGCTTGTGGCCGTCGTAGGGCGCGATGTTGAGGTTGAGGAAGCGGACGCCGTCCCCCGCGAACAGGGTGTGGGAGGCGGTGGTGAAGTCCGTGTACCGGGTGCCCACGCCGATCACCAGGTCCGCCGTGCGGGCGAGTTCGTCCGCCGTCGCCGTGCCGGTGTGGCCGACGCCGCCCACGTCCTGCGGGTGGTCGTGGCGCAGCGAGCCCTTGCCGGCCTGGGTGGAGGCGACCGGGATGCCGGTGGCCTCGGCGAACTCGGCGAGGGCCTCCTCGGCGCGGCTGTGGTGGACCCCGCCGCCGGCCACGACCAGCGGCCGCCGGGCGGCTCGGATCGCGCGGACCGCCTCGGCGAGCTCGGCCGGGTCGGCGCCGGGGCGGCGTACGGCCCAGGTGCGCTCGGCGAAGAACTCGTCGGGCCAGTCGTACGCCTCGGCCTGTACGTCCTGCGGCAGCGCGAGGGTGACCGCGCCCGTCTCCACAGGGTCGGTGAGGACGCGCATCGCCTGGAGGGCCGCCGGGATCAGGGCCTCCGGGCGGGTGACGCGGTCGAAGTACCTCGACACCGGGCGCAGGGTGTCGTTGACCGACACGTCGCCCGCGTACGGGACCTCGAGCTGCTGGAGCACCGGGTCGGCGACGCGGGTCGCGAAGATGTCGCCGGGCAGGAGGAGGACCGGGATGTGGTTGACGGTCGCCAGGGCGGCGCCGGTGACCAGGTTGGTCGCGCCGGGGCCGATCGACGTCGTCACCGCGTGGGTGGACAGCCGGTTCGACTGGCGGGCGTAGCCGACGGCGGCGTGGACCATCGACTGCTCGTTGCGGCCCTGGTGGAACGGCATGTCGTCGCCGTACTCGACCAGCGCCTGACCGAGGCCCGCCACATTGCCGTGGCCGAAGATGCCCCAGGTCGCGCCGATCAGCCGCTGCCGTACGCCGTCGCGCTCCGTGTACTGGGCGGCGAGGAAGCGGACGAGTGCCTGGGCGACCGTCAGCCTCGTCGTCGAGGTCTGCGCCGTCATCGGTAACCCCCTGTGCTCTCTACGTGGTCCGGGTGGAAGCAGATCCGCCACTCCCGGGTCTCGCCCGGGCCCGCCATGACGTTCAGGTAGTACATGGCGTGACCGGGCTGGGCGACGGCCGGACCGTGCCAGCCGTCGGGGACGAGCACCGCGTCGCCCGAGCGGACCTCCGCGAGGACGTCGGATCCGCCTTCGCGTGACGGGGACACGCGCTGATAGCCGAAACCGTTCGGGCCGTCGATCTCGAAGTAGTAGATCTCCTCGAGTTCGGCCTCCTCGCCCGGCCGGTGCTCGTCGTGCTTGTGCGGCGGGTACGAGGACCAGTTGCCGCCTGGGGTGATCACCTCGACGGCGATCAGCTTGTCGCAGTCGAAGGCGTCGGCGGAGGCGAAGTTGCGCACCAGCCGGGCGCAGTTGCCGCTGCCGCGCTCTTCGACGGGGACCTCCGGCGCGGGGCCGTAGCGGGCGGGGAGTTGTCGCTCGCACTTCGCTCCTGCCAGGGCGAAGCGGCCTCCCGCGCCGGAGGCGATCTGGACCCGGGCGTCACGGGGAACGTACGCGAAGTCGGATACCGACGCGAAAACGCTCTCCCTGCCCAGGAGTTGGAACTCTTCATCGGCTGTGCGCACGGTACATCCGCCGTGCAGCGGAAGGACGATCCACTCACTGTCACCGGTGGTGAAGTGGTGGGTGCCGCCCGGCTCCAGCTCGACGATCCGCAGCGCGCAGTAGTCCCAGCCCGCTCGCTTCGGGTCGATGTCGAGGGTGTAGCCGGCGCCGGTGGCGGTGCCGTGCGGGATGTACAGGTCGTGGTGCGGCTCGGTGTTCGTCATGCGGCCCTCACAGCAGTCCTACGGCGGTGTCCACGGCGGCGGCGACGTCCCCGTCCGCCGGGTAGAGCAGCGAACGGCCGACGACCAGGCCCCGGACGGTGGGGAGCTGGAGCGCGCCGCGCCACTTCTCGTACGCCCCGTCCTGGTCGTCGCCGACCTCGCCGCCCAGCAGGACGGCGGGGAGCGTGGACGTCGCCATGACCTCGGCCATGTCGTCGGGGTTGTCGGTGACCGGAACCTTCAGCCAGGTGTAGGCCGAGGTGCCGCCCAGGCCCGAGGCGATGGCGATCGACTTGGTGACGGCCTCGGCGGAGAGGTCGTTGCGCACCTTGCCGTCGGGGGTGCGGCTGCTGATGAACGGCTCCACGAAGAGGGGGAGCCTGCGCGCGGCCATGTCGTCGACGGCGCGGGCCGTGGACTCCAGGGTGGTGAGCGAGCCCGGGTCGTCGTAGTCGACGCGCACCAGCAGCTTGCCCGCGTCGAAGTTCAGCCGCTCGATGTCCTCGGGGCGGTGACCGGTGAAGCGGTCGTCGAGCTCGAAGACGGCGCCCTGGAGGCCGCCGCGGTTCAGTGAGCCCATGACGACCTTGCCGTCCAGGGCGCCGAGGAGGAGCAGGTCGTCCAGGATGTCGGCGGTCGCGAGGACGCCGTCGACGCCGGGCCGGGAGAGGGCCAGGCACAGGCGCTCCAGCAGGCCTGCCCGGTTGGCCATGGCCAACCGGTCGCCACCGACGCCGAGGGCGCCACGGGCCGGGTGGTCGGCGGCGACGATCATCAGCCGGCCGGAGTCGCCCAGCAGCGGTCTGCGCGGGCGGCGGGCGGCCGCCTCGGCGATCGCCTCGGGGTACTGCGTGCGCAGGCGGACGAGTTCGGAGATGTCGACGGTCGTCACAGGACGGCCCCCGCCTTGATCGCGGCTTCCACTTCGTCCGGCGTCGGCATCGCGGAGGAGCACTCCAGACGGGAGGCGACGATGGCTCCGGCGGCGTTGGCGTGGCGCATGATCTTCTCCAGGTCCCAGCCCGCGAGCAGTCCGTGACAGAGGGAGCCGCCGAAGGCGTCACCGGCCCCGAGGCCGTTGAGGACGTTCACCGGCAGCGGAGGGACCTCGGCGGACTCGCCCTCGCTGTTGACGGCGAGGACGCCCTTGGGGCCCTGTTTGACCACCGCGAGTTCGACTCCCGCGTCCAGCAGCGCCCGGGCGGCGGCCCACGGATCGCGCACTCCGGTGGCGATCTCCACCTCGTCGAGGTTGCCCACGGCGACCGTGGTGTGCTTCAGGGCCTCGGCGTAGAACGGGCGGGCGGCGTCGGGGTCGCTCCAGAACATCGGGCGCCAGTCGAGGTCGAAGACCGTGGTGCCGGCCTTGGCCCGGTGGGCCAGGGCGGCGAGGGTCGCCGTACGGCTGGGCTCCTCGCTCAGGCCGGTACCGGTGACCCAGAAGACACGGGTCTCGCGGACGGCGTCGAGGTCGAGCTCGTGGGCGTCGATCTCCAGGTCCGGCGCCTTGGGCTGCCGGTAGAAGTAGAGCGGGAAGTCGTCCGGCGGGAAGACCTCGCAGAAGGTGACGGGCGTCGGAAGCCCGGGCACGGGGGTGACCCAGCGGTCGTCCACGCCGAAGCCGCGCAGGGCCTCGTGGAGATAGGTACCGAAGGGGTCGTCACCGGTGCGGGAGATCACCGCCGTCTCACGGCCGAGGCGGGCGGCGGCGACGGCGACGTTGGTCGCGGATCCCCCCAGGAACTTCCCGAAGGACGTGACCTGCGGGAGTGGGACACCCGTCTGTAGCGGATAGAGGTCCACCCCTATCCGCCCCATGGTGATCAGGTCGTACGCCATCGAGTTCCCTTCGTATCGGCTCGTGCCGGGAAGCCGCTCGTGGCACGTCCCCGGCACACGTCCCCGTATCGGCTCTCACGGCTTTCTAGCCCCGCACGGCGGGCCCTGTCAATGTTTTGTCCAGACATTCGGACCAGCCCTTGACACCCCTCCGGTGAGCCCGCACTCTGGCGGCCATGACGTCGTTGTCACCTGAGTCCTCACTTTCCCGTATCCGGATCGGATCGGCCCCCGACAGCTGGGGCGTCTGGTTCCCGGACGATCCCGCCCAGGTCCCCTGGCAGCGCTTCCTCGACGAGGTCGCGCAGTCCGGCTACGAATGGATCGAGCTCGGCCCCTACGGGTACCTGCCGACGGATCCCGCAGTCCTCGCCGAAGAGACGTCGAAGCGCGGCCTGAAGGTGTCGGCGGGCACGGTCTTCACCGGCCTGCACCACGGCGAGGCCGTCTGGGAGAAGACCTGGGCGCACGTCGCGGACAACGCGGTGCTGGCCCAGGCGATGGGCGCGAAGCACCTGGTCGTCATCCCGTCCTTCTGGCGGGACGACAAGAGCGGCGAGGTGCTGGAGCCCGACACCCTCACCCCCGAGCAGTGGCGCAACCTCACCTCGCTGACCGAGCGGCTCGGCAAGGAGGTGCGGGAGCGCTACGGGCTCCAGATCGTGGTCCACCCGCACGCCGACACGCACATCGACAGCGAGGAGAACGTCGTCCGGTTCCTGGACGGCACGGACTCCGGTCTGGTGTCGCTGTGCCTGGACACCGGGCACTACGCGTACTGCGGCGGCGACAGCGTCAAGCTGATCGAGACGTACGGCGAGCGGATCGGATATCTGCACCTCAAGCAGGTCGACCCGGAGATCCTCGCGGACGTGCGGGCCGACCAGGTGCCGTTCGGGCCGGCGGTCGCGCGGGGCGTGATGTGCGAGCCGCCGACCGGCGTGCCCGCGCTGGGACCCGTCCTGGAGGCGGCGCAGAAACTGGATGTCGATCTGTTCGCGATCGTCGAGCAGGACATGTATCCGTGCGCTCCCGACGCTCCGCTGCCCATCGCGCAACGTACGCGGGCGTTTCTCCGCTCGTGCGGGGCGTAGCCCTCCCGGGTTCGGCGGGGCGCCCACCGGGGGTGCCGGGCTCCGTGCCGGATTCCGTGCCCGGGCGAGCGCGGGTGGTGTGTGGCCTGTCGCGCCCACGCGGCGGAGGCGCCTGTCCACACAGCCCGCGCCCCTAGTGCCGCGACAGGCAACGTTCGCCCCGTCGCGACGCCCGGCACGCACTCTCGCCGCACCGGCCGAAAGCCCAGGTACGTCCAGTACGAGGACTTCCGGCCGGCACGCCGAGAGCACCCACCGGACGCCGCTCCTTGACGGGCAAACGTTGCCCGCCGCGGCACTAGGTAACTGCGGTGGCCGCTCGTAGCATGGGTGCCCATGACTGCGAGCGTGGTGCGCACCCGGTCTGGACAAGGACCCGGCGGGTCATGGGAGTTCGCCCTCGCCGGACCCCATCCGCGGCTGCGGCCCGGGGTTCTGAGCTACCGCGGGATCCGGCTCGCGATGGCCCGGCCGCGGCGCCGGCTCGAGACGCCGATAGGAGCCTCGACGCTGCTGCTGGGGTTCGAGCAGCCCGTGCGGATCTCGCGGGCGGGGCAGACTTCGGACACGCTGGTGTCCGTGTACTGCGGGCCCACGACCACGCCCGCCGTCGGGGAGCACGGCGGTCGGTTTTCGGGCATCGAGGTGCTCATGGCGCCCTGGGCCGCGTTCACCCTCTTCGATACGCCCCAGCACGAGCTCGTCAATCGCACCGTCGACCCCGACGACCTGCCGCACTCCCTGGGCCGCCCCCTGGGTGAACTCGCCGCCGCGCTGGCCGCGTTGCCCTGCTGGGCGGACCGGTTCGCGCTGCTCGACGACGCCCTCACCCGCTGGCGGGACGCCGGTACGCCCGGTTCGGAACGGGTGGCGTGGGCCTGGTCGTCACTGGTGCGGACGGGCGGCGCGATACCGGTGCCCCGGCTGGCCGAGGAGGTCGGCTGGGGTGTACGGCACCTGGAGAACCGTTTCCGGGAGCAGATCGGACTCGGCCCCAAGGCGGCGGCCCGGGTGCTGCGGCTGCAACGCGCCCGTCGGCTGCTGGCCGAAGGACTGGGCGTGGCGGAGACAGCGGCGCTCTGCGGCTTCTACGACCAGGCGCACCTCAGCGGCGAGTTCAAGGCGATGACGGGCTGTACGCCGAGGGAGTTCACGCAGGCCAGGCGTCTTTCGGGGCAGACGCCCCCGGCGGCGGACCGGCTGAACGGGGAGGCGACGAGCCTGGTCCTGCCGCCCCGCCCCGACGATTGGTCCGGACCGGGTGCGCATTTTTCCAAGACCGGGCGTGTTGGCTGAATACAGGCTGAGGGTCTGCCAGTTGATCCGGCGAATTCCGGTCGGTCCAGGTGCTCCGGTGGTTCCAGCTCCGGTCACACCGGCCGTCTGGGCCGATCCGGTCGTCCGGGGGGATGGCGGGGAGCGGGAACGGGTCGGGCCTGTCGCAGCGGGCCCGGCCCGCCTCCTGTGGGCGCTCCCGGGAGCCGTTGTCAACGCGCCCCTCCCACAGGCCCCGCGTGCGCCTGTGCGTCACTTCTGCCACAAACACCTCCCTTCTGTCACAGATGTCGCGTGTACGCGGGCTTTGTGTCACCAACGGTCAACAGCCGATTCCGGACGGTCACCGCAGGTCGTTCAACGGGGACAGGCTTGGTGATCGCCAGCGCAGCGCCGGGTCCCCCCGGGCGGCCTCCCGGCTGCCGACCCCCGCGCGCGCAGGGAGGTGCAACGCATGACCGACCGAAGGCTCTGGTCCTACAAGGAGATCGCGGCGCACATCAAGGTGCAGCCGGACACCGTACGGTCCTACCGCAAGCACGGACTGCTTCCCCCGCCGGACCGGGTCGAGGGCGGCAAGCCCTTCTGGTACGCCGACACGGTCCGCGCCTGGGTCGCCTCCCGACCGGGCAACCGGGGACGCACCCTGGACTGACCCGGACCCGAGACGAACCGGCTGTGCCCCACGCATGCGTGGGGCACAGCGCCGACAGGCCCGGTGCCGACAGGCCCGGTGCCGACAGGCCCGGTGCCGACAGGCCCGGTGCCGACAGGCCCGGTGCCGACAGGCCCGGTGCCGACAGGCCCGGTGCCGACAGGCCCGGTGCCGACAGGCCCGGTGCCGACAGCGCGGCGTCATGGGTTGTCCGGGGTCAGGACCAGGGGGCGATGACCGTCACTCCCGCGCCCTGTGCGGTGCCCAGGGAGGCCAGGGCGGCCGGGGTCTCGTCCAGGGTGATCGTCGACGTCACCAGCAGGTCGGGGCGCAGCACCCCGGTCCGGACCAGCTCCAGCATCTCCGGGTAGGCGTGCGCGGCCATGCCGTGGCTGCCCAGGATCTCCAGTTCCAGGGCGATGGCGCGGGCCAGCGGGACGGGGGTCGTGCCGTCCGCCGAGGGAAGCAGACCCACCTGGACGTGACGGCCGCGGCGGCGCAGCCCGTTCACCGAGGCGGCGCAGGTGGCGGGCGAGCCGAGCGCGTCCAGGGAGAGGTGGGCGCCTGCGCCGGTCAACTCACGGACCGCCTCCGCCGTGTCCGGCACCCCGGTGGCGTCCACGCATTCCGCCGCGCCGAACCTCCGAGCCAGCTCCAGGGCCCTGGGCGAGACGTCCACCGCCACCACCCGCGCCCCGCTCGCCGCCGCGATCATCACCGCCGAGAGGCCCACGCCTCCGCAGCCGTGCACCGCCACCCATTCCCCCGCCGCGACCCGGCCCTGCCGCACCACCGCCCGGAACGCCGTGGCGAACCGGCAGCCGAGGGAGGCCGCGGTGGCGTACGACAGGTCGTCGGGGAGCGCGACCAGGTTCACGTCGGCGTGGTCCAGGGCCACGTACTGGGCGAAGGAGCCCCAGTGGGTGAAGCCGGGCTGGGTCTGCCGCTCGCAGACCTGGTGGTCGCCGGCGGCGCAGGACGGACAGCTGCCGCAGCCGCACACGAAGGGCACGGTGACCCGGTCGCCCGCCCGCCATCCGGTGACCCGGTCGCCGACCTCCTGTACGACACCGGCGAGTTCATGCCCGGGCACGTGCGGAAGGGTGATGTCCGGGTCGTGCCCCATCCAGCCGTGCCAGTCGCTGCGGCACAGACCGGTGGCCTCGACGCGCACGGTCACTCCGTGCGGGGCGGGTCGGGGGTCGGCCAGCTCACGTACCTCGGCCGGCTCCCCGAACCGCTCGAACACCACTGCCCGCATACCCGCTCCGTTCGTCGTCCAGGGGCGGCGCCCCGGAGATCTCCGCGAAGGCTAGACGGTCCGGGGTCAGCCGGGCGTGCCCACCCTGTCGCGCTTCTCCTCCGCGGTCGGCGCCTCCGCCGCCGGCTCCCCCTCGCTCAGCCCGAACCGCTGGTGGAACCTGCGCAGCGGCGCCGGCGCCCACCAGGTGGCCCTGCCGGTGAGGCGCATGATGGCCGGGACCAGGAGGCTGCGCACCACCATCGCGTCCATGAGGACCGCCAGGGCGATGCCCAGGCCCAGCATCTTGGTGTTGGTGACACGCGAGGTGCCTATCGCGACCATCACCACCGCCAGGATGACCGCCGCCGCGGTGATCAGGCCGCCGGTGCGCCGCAGGCCGAGGGCGACCGCCCCCTCGTGGTCGCCCGTGCGGTCGTACTCCTCCTTGATGCGGGAGAGCAGGAACACGCCGTAGTCCATCGAGAGCCCGAAGGCCACGCAGAACATCAGGACGGGAAGGGTGGTCTCTATCGATCCGGGGCTGGTGAAGCCGAGGAGGCCGGAGAGGTGGCCGTCCTGGAAGACCCAGACCACCGCGCCGAACATCGCCGTCAGGCTGAGGGCGTTGAGCAGCACCGCCTGGAGCGGGATCAGCACGCTGCCGGTCAGCAGGAAGACCAGGAGCAGGGTGACGATCGCTATGAAGGCCGCCGCCCAGGGGAGTTGCGCGCCGATCGCGTGCTTGGAGTCGACCAGGACGGCGGCCGTGCCGGTCACCTCGGTGTCGAAGGGTGCTGCTGTGGCACGCAGGTCGCCCACCAGCTGCTGGGCGGCCTCGTCGACGGCCTCGCCCTTGGGCAGCACGGTGAAGTACGCCGAGTCGCCGTTCACCAGCGGGCCGTCCACCCGGGCCACTTCCGGCAGCGCCGCCACGCGCTCCTTGTAGGCGGCGTACTGGGCCCGGGTCGCGCTGCCCTCGGCGAGGACCTCGAGGCCACCGCCGGGGCTGCCCGGGAAGCCGTCCCTGATGTGCTGCTGCACGACATGGGACTCGGCCGAGGAGGGCAGCTGGCGGTCGTCCGCCGTGCCGAACCTCACGCCGAGGAAAGGCAGCCCGAGGAGGACGAGGACGGCCGTGGTGCCGAGGGCGAAGAACGGGGCACGGCGCATGACGAGCTTCGCCGTGCGGCCCCAAACCCTGCCGCCCTCCTCGCCGGACACCGCCGCGGGCCGGCCCCGGCGGAACAGGCGCCGCAGGTCGAGGGAGTTGACCCGGTCGCCCAGCAGCACCAGCGCCGCGGGGAGCAGGATCAGGGCGGCCGCTGCGGCCAGCAGGACCACGGCCATGCCGGCGTAGGCGAAGGAGCGCAGGAAGTACTGAGGGAAGAGGAGCATCGCCGCCAGGGACACCGCGACCGTGAGCGCGGAGAACAGCACCGTGCGGCCGGCCGTGCGCAGGGTGGTGCTGATGGCCGTCGACGGATCGGCGCCGGCGGCCAGTTCCTCGCGGAAGCGGCGGACGATGAACAGGGCGTAGTCGATGGCGAGGCCGAGGCCGAGGGCCGTGGTGAGGTTCATCGCGAAGATGGAGACGTCGGTGAACCGCGTGAGGCCGCTGAGGACCGCGTTGGTGCCGAGGATCGCGACGATGCCGATGCCGAGCGGCAGCAGGGCGGCGACGGCGCTGCCGAAGACCATCACCAGCAGGACCAGCGTGATCGGCAGGGCGATCACCTCGGCGCGGGTGAGGTCCTCCTGGATGATGGTCTGCATCTCGTGCCGCACGGCGACACCGCCGCCGATCGTCACCTCCACCGGCCCGTGGGTGCCGCGCAGGGCGGGGGCGATGCGGTCGAGGGTCTCGGCCATCGTCTTCTCGTCGCCCGTGATGCGGGCGGCTATCAGCGCCTCGTGGCCGTCCTTGGCGCGCAGGGCGGAACCCGCCCCCTTCGCGGCCGCCTGCCAGTAGGAGCCGACGCCCACGACGCCCTTCTCGGCGGCCAGACGTGCGGTGAGCCGGTTCGCCTCGGCGGCCACCGCCGGGTCGTCCACCGAGGCGTCGCCCGCGTCGAGCAGGAGGAGGAAGTTGGGCTGGGAGCCGGGGAACTCGCGCTCCAGGGCCTTGGTCGCGTACGTGGACTGCGCGCCGGGATCCTCCCAGCCGCCGCTGCCCAGCCGCTCGGCGACCCCGCTGCCGGCCAGCACCGCGAGCACGGTGAGCACCAGAGCCGCGAGCAGCGACAGCGCGGGCCGGGCGGTGACGAGGCGGGTCCAGCCTCCGGAACGGAGTGGGCCGTTGACTTCGGTCATCGTGCGGTGTCCCCTTCACCCTGCAAGCAGTCGTGAAAACCGTAAAATGGCAAACACGAGACAGCGCTCGCGTTTCTGATCTCCAGAATGCGAGCGACCACTCGTGTTTGTCAATCGTGTTCGGGAAAGCTGGGGACAACGCGTGGCCGAGAGCCAGGAGAAGGAACAGCCGCGTCGCCGTCAGGCTCGCGGCGAGCGGCGCATCGCGCAGCTGCTCGAGGCCGCGGCGAGCGTCTTCTGCACGACGGGCTACACCGCGGCCAGCACCAACGCCATCGCCCGCGAGGCGGGCGTCTCACCCGGCACGCTCTACCAGTTCTTCCCGAACAAGGAAGCGATCGCGATCGAGCTGGGCGACCGTCTCATGCACGAGATGCGTGACACCTACGGCGAGGCGCTCGCGCCGGTCGACCCCGCGACCCCGCTGGAGGAGGCCGTCGGCGCGGCCGTGGACCGGTTCATCGCCTTCAACTGCGACCACCCGGTCTTCTTCGCCCTGATGCACGGCCCCGACATCCCCGGCCGCATCGCCGAGGAACACGACGCGCTGCACGCCACGCTGCTCGCCCGCGTCGAGGGGCTGCTCTCCTCACTCCTGCCGGACGCGGCCCCCGCCGACCTCGCCCGCACCGCGCACATGTGCCTGGGGCTGTACAAGGCGGGCCTGGAGCTGGTCCTGGGTCACGAGGGCACCGAGCGCGACGCGTACGTGCGCGAGCTGAAACACGTACTGATCCGCTATCTGGAGCCGCTGGTCGGCGACCGGCTGGGACCCCTGGCGGACAGCGACGCCAGGGCCGCGACGGCTCCGTAGCGCCCGCCCGACGGCCCCGTAGCGCCCGGCTCCGTAGCGCCCGCCCGACGGCCCCATAGCGCCCGGCTCCGTAGCGCCCGCCCGACGGCCCCATAGGGCTTCCCCGTCCGCCCCCGTCCGGCGCCCGCCGGGGGCGGGACCGCCGTGCGGGGTACCCGTCGCCCCGGCCGGCCGCCCGCGCCCTGCGCCGGCGCACCGGGGGCGGCTCGGCGCTCCTCGGCGGCGCGCGGCGAGGGTCCCCGCAGCCCGCGTGGAGCACGTCCGCGCACGTCCGTCCACGCGGCGGGTCCGATCCTTGGATTCATACCCCCTAGGGGTATAGTGTGGGTTGACGGGAGACCTCTCACGGCCCCGTCCGCCCCACCCGCCTCCACGAGGAGAACGACATGACCGCTCGAACCGACACCCCGGGCTCCGTCACCACCGTCTACAAGGTGAGCGGCATGAGCTGTGGTCACTGCGAGGGCGCCGTCTCCGGCGAACTCTCCGGACTCGACGGAGTCACCTCGGTGAAGGCCGTCGCCTCGACCGGTGAGGTCACGGTCGTCTCCGCCGCCGCGCTCGACGAGGAGGCCGTACGGGCCGCCGTCGACGAGGCCGGCTTCGAGCTGGTCGGCCAGGGCTGAGGCACCGCCGCCCGACATCACTGCGCTCCACCCCTCCTCCACCCACCGGGCCGTATCGACCAGCTGATACTGGTTCCGTACGGCCCGGTCCGCTTCCTGGAGTACGGACATGACCAGCACCAGCACGGCAACGCCGATAGCCGCACCGCCCGCGCCGACCGCCGAGGTCGAGCTGCTCATCGGCGGGATGACCTGCGCCTCCTGCGCGGCCCGCGTCGAGAAGAAGCTCAACCGCATGGACGGGGTCAGCGCGACCGTCAACTACGCGACGGAGAAGGCCAAGGTCAGCTATCCGGCCGGGACCGAGGTCGCCGACCTGATCGCGACCGTCGTGAAGACCGGGTACACCGCCGAGGAGCCCGTGCCGGTCCCGGAGCCGGTACGGGAGGACCGGTCCCAGGACCCCGAACCGGCGGCCCTGCGTCACCGGCTCCTGGTCTCCGTACTGCTCGCCGCGCCCGTGGTGCTGCTCGCGATGGTGCCCTCGTTCCAGTTCGACAACTGGCAGTGGCTCTCGCTGACGCTCGCCGCGCCCGTGGTGGTCTGGGGTGGCGGCCCGCTGCACAAGGCCGCCTGGACCAACCTGCGGCACGGCGCGGCCACCATGGACACCCTGGTGTCCGTCGGCACACTGGCCGCGCTCGGCTGGTCGCTGTGGGCGCTGTTCTTCGGGGACGCGGGCATGCCCGGCATGCGGCATCCCTTCGAACTGACCGTCTCCCGCACGGACGGCGCGTCCACGATCTATCTGGAGGTCGCCGCAGGCGTCACCGCCTTCATCCTGCTCGGCCGCTACCTGGAGGCCCGCTCCAAGCGGCGCGCCGGTGCGGCGCTGCGGGCCCTCATGGAACTGGGCGCGAAGGACGTGGCCGTGCTGCGGGAGGGCAGGGAGGTGCGGATCCCGGTCGACCGGCTGGCGGTCGGGGACCACTTCGTCGTGCGGCCCGGGGAGAAGGTGGCCACCGACGGGACGGTCGTGGAGGGCACGTCCGCCGTGGACGCCTCGATGCTGACCGGCGAGTCGGCGCCGGTGGACGTCGGGCCCGGCGACGCCGTCACGGGCGCCACGGTGAACGCCGCCGGCCGGCTGGTCGTCGAGGCCACCCGGATCGGCACGGACACCCGGCTCGCGCGTATGGCGCAGCTGGTCGAGGCCGCGCAGACCGGCAAGGCCGAGGTGCAGCGGCTCGCCGACCGGATCTCCGGGATCTTCGTGCCGGTGGTGCTGCTGATCGCGCTCGCCACCTTCGGCGGCTGGCTCCTCGCGACGGGGGACACGGTCGCCGCGTTCACCGCGGCCGTCGCGGTCCTGATCATCGCCTGCCCGTGCGCGCTCGGCCTCGCCACGCCCACCGCGCTGATGGTCGGCACCGGGCGCGGCGCCCAGCTCGGCATCCTCATCAAGGGGCCCGAGGTGCTGGAGTCCACCCGCCGCGTCGACACCGTCGTGCTCGACAAGACCGGGACCGTCACCACCGGCCGGATGACCCTCCAGGGCGTGTACGTCGCCGACGGCACCGACGAGCGGCAGCTGCTGCGGCTCGCCGGGGCCCTGGAGCACGCGTCGGAGCACCCGGTCGCCCGGGCGGTGGCGGCGGGCGCCGAGGAACGCGTCGGGGAGCTGCCGGCCGCCGAGCGGTTCGAGAACGTGCCCGGGCGGGGCGTGCGCGGCCGGGTGGAGGGCCGCGAGGTGGCCGTGGGACGCCTCTTCGAAACCGTTCCGGACGAGGTGGCGCGCGCCAGGGCCGAGGCCGAGGGGAACGGCCGTACGGCCGTCGTCGTCGGGTGGGACGGTGTGGCGCGCGGGGTGCTCGCGGTCGCCGACGCGGTCAAGGAGACCAGTGCCGAGGCGGTGCGGGAGCTGCGCGCGCTGGGCCTCACACCGGTGCTGCTGACCGGGGACAACCAGGCGGTGGCGGCGGCGGTCGCGGCGGAGGTCGGGATCGACCGGGTGATCGCCGAGGTGCTGCCCGAGGACAAGGTCGACGTCGTACGGCGGCTCCAGGACGACGGGCGGGTCGTCGCCATGGTCGGGGACGGTGTCAACGACGCGGCCGCACTGGCCACCGCCGACCTGGGGCTGGCCATGGGGACGGGCACGGACGCGGCGATCGAGGCGAGCGACCTGACGCTGGTGCGGGGGGATCTGCGGGTGGCCGCCGACGCCATCCGGCTGTCCCGGCGGACCCTGGCGACGATCAAGGGCAATCTGGTGTGGGCGTTCGGCTACAACGTGGCCGCGCTGCCGCTGGCCGCCGCCGGACTGCTGAACCCGATGATCGCGGGGGCGGCGATGGCGTTCTCGTCGGTGTTCGTCGTGACGAACAGCCTGCGGCTGCGCGCCTTCAAGTGAGACCGCCGACGGCCTGACAGCGCCGTCCGTCGCCGCCGCCCGGCACGACGGCCCCGCACGGCGGCCCGGTGCACCCCCGGGCCGCCGCCCGGATCGTCGCCGGCGTCGCCGTCCGGGACCAAGGCGTGAGACCGGCGCGTGAGACCCCCGAACAAGTGACCGGCGAGTAGGACCGTCCCGATCAGGAAGACCCCTGGAGTCCTGCGCGAGCCTCACATAAGCTCTCCACAAGGCTCTCGCATCATCCTCACGCTTGGGCCCCGATCGCCGTATCCGGTCTCTTGCGCATCTAACGGACATATGCAAGAGACACAGATCACAGTGATGCGAACGTAACCATCGAAGGGTCTCGAAGGTCTAAGTTGACGATGTCAGGAAGCGTCTTGGGGGGCGTGACCTGACATCTGGGGATGTCTTGGGGGACTTCCTCAGAGATGCGTTGCCGGGGCACGTACACCGGGAAGCTTTGAGCGGCCCTCCCAGCGTGCGCTGTCCCGGCAGATCGCACACAGCGGTGGCAGGACGAGTTCTGCTCGTTCTGCTCAACCGTAGGCACAACAACCGCAGATGGTTACGAACAGCGAATTCAGGCGCTGTCCTCTGAACGCCCGGCCGGATCCCGTGGGGGGAATCCGCACCGGGACATGGGAAGGCGCCCTGGTCGTCGGCCCGTGGGGGGACCGGCGCCGGGGCGCCTTCCGTATGCCCGCGCACGGGCGCCCGCGAGAAGGGCCGAACACGCGACTGCCCGGGACGCGGGTCCCGGGCAGTCGGACATCATGCGAAGGGGCGTCCGTTGACGCGGCCCACCGCCGGAGGCGTCAGCGCTCCTCGACGGGGACGAAGTCACGCTCGACGACGCCCGTGTAGATCTGGCGCGGGCGGCCGATGCGGGAGCCGGGCTCCTTGATCATCTCGTGCCACTGGGCGATCCAGCCCGGGAGACGGCCGAGGGCGAACAGGACCGTGAACATCTCGGTCGGGAAGCCCATGGCCCGGTAGATCAGGCCGGTGTAGAAGTCGACGTTCGGGTAGAGGTTGCGCGAGACGAAGTAGTCGTCGGAGAGCGCGTGCTCCTCCAGCTTCAGGGCGATGTCCAGCAGCTCGTCGGACTTGCCGAGGGCCGAGAGGACGTCGTGCGCGGCAGCCTTGATGATCTTCGCGCGCGGGTCGAAGGACTTGTACACCCGGTGGCCGAAGCCCATCAGGCGGACGCCGTCCTCCTTGTTCTTCACCTTGCGGATGAAGGAGTCGACATCGCCGCCGTTGGCCTGGATGCCCTCGAGCATCTCCAGCACGGACTGGTTGGCGCCGCCGTGCAGCGGGCCCCACAGCGCGGAGATGCCGGCCGAGATCGACGCGAACATGTTGGCCTGCGACGAGCCGACCAGGCGGACCGTGGACGTCGAGCAGTTCTGCTCGTGGTCCGCGTGCAGGATCAGCAGCTTGTCGAGCGCGGAGACGACGACCGGGTCGAGCTCGTACTCCTGCGCCGGCACGGAGAACGTCATGCGCAGGAAGTTCTCGACGTAGCCGAGGTCGTTGCGCGGGTAGACGAACGGGTGGCCGATCGACTTCTTGTACGCGTACGCCGCGATCGTCGGGAGCTTGGCGAGCAGCCGGATCGTCGAGAGGTTGCGCTGCTTCTCGTCGAAGGGGTTGTGGCTGTCCTGGTAGAACGTGGAGAGCGCGGAGACGACCGACGACAGCATGGCCATCGGGTGGGCGTCACGCGGGAAGCCGCGGTAGAAGTTCTTGACGTCCTCGTGCAGCAGCGTGTGCTGGGTGATGTCGCTCTTGAAGACGGAGAGCTCGTCGACGGTCGGCAGCTCGCCGTTGATCAGCAGGTAGGCGACCTCGAGGAAGGTCGACCGCTCGGCCAGCTGCTCGATCGGGTAGCCGCGGTACCGCAGGATGCCCTGTTCGCCGTCGAGGTAGGTGATGGCGGATTTATAGGCGGCCGTGTTGCCGTAGCCGCTGTCCAGGGTCACCAGACCGGTCTGCGCGCGGAGCTTCCCGATGTCGAAGCCCTTGTCGCCGACGGTGCTGTCGATCACCGGGTAGGTGTATTCGCCGTCGCCGAACCGCAGTACTACAGCGTTGTTGGTGTGCTCGCTCACGTCATCCCTCACCGACGTTGTGCCTCTTCTTCGAGGTTGCCCTGACTGTCTTCTACCATCCCCCATTTGGCGCACGAGAGTGCACTCGGGGTCGACCATTGGGCTTATCGGCGGCACTCAGTGCCGCCAACCAGCTCATCCTGCCGCCTTGTTCACAGTTGCGGAAGTGCTCTGTGACCTTCGTGACTCATTTGATCGATCATTTTGTCCGACAACCCGGAAAGTGTGCGGTCCCGGAGCGGTCAGCGGCCCGTCAGCCGGAAGTCCAGGGCCGTACAGCGGCGGCCCGCCGAGACCGTGCGCACCGCCTGGCCGATCGCCTTGCGGGAACCGACGAGGACGACCAGCTTCTTGGCGCGGGTCACGGCCGTGTACAGGAGGTTCCGCTGAAGCATCATCCATGCTCCCGTGGTGACGGGGATCACCACAGCGGGATATTCACTTCCCTGTGAACGGTGGATGGTCACCGCGTACGCGTGGGCGAGTTCGTCCAGTTCGTCGAACTCGTACGGAACCTCCTCGTCCTCGTCGGTCAGCACCGTGAGGCGCTGGTCGACCGGATCGAGCGAGGTCACGACGCCCACGGTGCCGTTGAAGACACCGTTCTTCCCCTTGTCGTAATTGTTGCGGATCTGGGTGACCTTGTCGCCGACGCGGAACACCCGGCCGCCGAAGCGCTTCTCCGGCACGTCGGGCCGGCCGGGGGTGACGGCCTGCTGGAGCAGGCCGTTGAGGGCGCCGGCGCCGGCCGGGCCGCGGTGCATGGGCGCCAGCACCTGCACGTCCCGGCGCGGGTCCAGGCCGAACTTCGCCGGGATGCGCCGGGCGGCCACGTCCACCGTGAGGCGGCCGGCCTCCTCCGTGTCGTCCTCGACGAACAGGAAGAAGTCCCTCATGCCGTCGGTGACCGGGTGCTGTCCGGCGTTGATCCGGTGCGCGTTGGTCACCACACCGGACTGCTGGGCCTGGCGGAACACGCGCGTGAGGCGCACGGCGGGCACCGGGCCGCCGTCGGCGAGCAGGTCGCGCAGCACCTCGCCCGCGCCGACGCTGGGCAACTGGTCGACATCCCCCACGAAGAGCAGGTGCGCGCCCGGGGGCACGGCCTTGACCAGCTTGTTGGCGAGAAGCAGGTCCAGCATCGACGCCTCGTCGACCACCACCAGGTCGGCGTCCAGCGGGCGGTCCCGGTCGTAGGCGGCGTCGCCGCCGGGCTTGAGCTCCAGCAGACGGTGGACGGTGGAGGCCTCGGCGCCGGTCAGCTCGGCCAGACGCTTGGCGGCACGGCCGGTGGGGGCCGCCAGCACGACCTTGGCCTTCCGTGCGCGGGCCAGTTCCACGATCGAGCGGACGGTGAAGGACTTGCCGCAGCCGGGGCCGCCGGTGAGCACCGCGACCTTCTCGGTCAGCGCGAGCCGGACGGCGGCCTCCTGCTCGGGCGCGAGTTCGGCCTGTGTACGGGACTTCAGCCAGGCGAGCGCCTTGTCCCAGGCCACGTCGCGGAAGACCGGCATCCGGTCCTTGTCGGTGCGCAGCAGGCGCAACAGCTGGGCGGAGAGGGAGAGTTCGGCCCGGTGGAAGGGGACCAGGTAGACGGCCGTGACGGGCTCCCCGCCGTCGGACGCCGGGACCTTCTCGCGTACGACTCCCGGGTCCTCGCCCTCCTGCGGGGGCGTGGCGAGCTCGGCGAGGCACTCGATGACGAGGCCGGTGTCGACCTGGAGCAGCTTCACGGCGTCGGCGATCAGCCGCTCCTCGGGGAGGTAGCAGTGGCCCTGGTCGGTGGCCTGGGACAGCGCGTACTGCAAGCCGGCCTTGACCCGCTCGGGGCTGTCGTGCGGGATGCCGACGGACTGGGCGATCTTGTCGGCGGTGAGGAAGCCGATGCCCCAGACGTCGGAGGCGAGCCGGTAGGGCTGGTTCCTCACCACGGAGATGGAGGCGTCGCCGTACTTCTTGTAGATGCGCACCGCGATGGAGGTGGACACCTCGACGGTCTGGAGGAAGAGCATGACCTCCTTGATCGCCTTCTGCTCCTCCCAGGCGTCGGCGATCTTCTTCGTGCGTTTCGGGCCGAGGCCGGGGACCTCGACGAGCCGCTTCGGCTCCTCCTCGATGATCTTCAGGGTGTCCATGCCGAAGTGCTGGGTGATGCGGTCGGCGAAGACCGGGCCGATGCCCTTGACGAGGCCGGAACCCAGGTAGCGGCGGATGCCCTGGATGGTGGCGGGCAGCACGGTCGTGTAGTTCTCGACGGTGAACTGCTTGCCGTACTGCGGGTGGGAGCCCCAGCGGCCCTCCATCCGCAGGGACTCGCCGACCTGGGCGCCGAGCAGCGCGCCGACGACCGTGAGGAGGTCGCCGCCGCCCCTGCCGGTGTCGACGCGGGCGACCGTGTAGCCGTTCTCCTCGTTCGCGTACGTGATGCGTTCGAGCACGCCTTCCAGCGTGGCAAGTCGCCGTTCTCCCGCCTGGGCGGCCCCCGCCTGATCGGTCATGGTCCGACGTTACCGCCCGCCACCGACAGTCCTCGGGGTGATCACCGGACGGGGGCGGCCACCGTCGGAGAAGGCCCGCGCGGTTCATCACGATCCGGTCTCGGGATGCGGTTGAGGGCTTGATTAATCCTCGTGTAATCGATTCCAATCCTTGGTACACGCCGATGTAATCGATTCCATGACATCGGGCGTTCATGAACCGAATCCACAAGGAGGTGGGGCGGCGATGGCGAGCATCAAGGACGTCGCGGCCGAGGCGGGGGTCTCCGTCGCCACGGTGTCGCGCGTCCTCAACGACCATCCGTCGGTCAGCGAGGACGCACGCACGCGTGTGCTGGCCGCCGTCGGGACGCTGGGCTACCGCCCGAACGCCGTCGCCCGGTCCCTGCGCACCGACCAGACCCGCACCCTCGGCCTGGTCATCAGCGACGTGATGAACCCCTACTTCACCGAGCTGGCCCGGTCCGTCGAGGAGGAGGCCCGCGCCCTCGGCTACAGCGTGATCATCGGCAACGCCGACGAACGGCCCGACCTCCAGGACCACCACGTACGGACCCTGCTGGACCGCCGGATCGACGGTCTCCTCGTCTCCCCCACCGACGGCGGCTCACCGCTGATCCTCGACGCCGCGCGCGCGGGGACGCCGATGGTGTTCGTCGACCGGTGGATCCCGGGCGTGGACGTACCCGTGGTGCGGGCCGACGGACGCGCCGCCGTGCGGGACCTGGTCGCGCATCTGCACGGGCTCGGGCACCGCAGGCTCGCCATCATCGCCGGGCCCGCCGCCACCACCACCGGCAGCGAACGCGTCGAGGCCTTCCGGGCCGCCATGGCCGAGTACGGGCTCCCCCTCCCGGACGTCTACACGGGCCAGGGCGACTTCCAGGCCGAGAGTGGACGACGGGTCACCGAGGGCTTCCTCGACCTGCCCGAGCCGCCCGAGGTCGTGTTCGCCGCCGACAACCTGATGGCGCTGGGCGCGCTGGACGCCGTACGCGCGCGTGGGCTGCGTGTTCCGCAGGACCTCGCGCTCGCCGCGTTCGACGACATCCCGTGGTTCGTGCACACCGATCCGCCGATCACGGCGATCGCCCAGCCGACGGGCGAACTCGGACGGGCAGCCGTGCGGGCGCTCGTCGACCGCATCGAGGGGCGGCCCCCGCAGTCCGTCACCCTGACCGCCCGGCTCGTCGCGCGCCGCTCGTGCGGCGAGCCCGCCCCCGGAGAGCCGCACGCTCCCGCGGGGTTCCCCGCCTCTCGGGAGCCCTCCCCCGTAACGAACAGGAGCCAGACGTGAGCAACGCGGACGAGTTGCTGCGCATCGAAGGCATACGCAAGACCTTCCCCGGTGTGGTCGCGCTCGACAGCGTCGACTTCGACCTGCGCCGGGGCGAGGTGCATGTGCTGCTGGGTGAGAACGGCGCGGGCAAGAGCACCCTCATCAAGATGCTCTCCGGCGCCTACCGGCCCGACGCCGGCCGGATCCTGGCCGGCGGCGAGGAGGTGCGCATCCATGGCGCGCAGGACGCCGAGCGTCTCGGGATCGCCACCATCTACCAGGAGTTCAACCTCGTCCCCGATCTGACGGTCGCCGAGAACATCTTCCTGGGCCGGCAGCCACGCCGCTTCGGGATGATCGACCGCAAGCGGATGGAGGCCGAGGCGGCCGTCCTGCTGGAGCGGGTGGGTGTGAAGGTGTCGCCCCGCACGCGTGTGCGTGAACTCGGCATCGCCCGCCTCCAGATGGTCGAGATCGCCAAGGCGCTCAGCCTGGACGCGCGCGTGCTGATCATGGACGAGCCGACCGCCGTGCTGACCTCCGAGGAGGTCGAGAAGCTGTTCGCCATCGTGCGCAGGCTGCGCGAGGACGGCGTCGGCATCGTGTTCATCACCCACCACCTCGAGGAGATCGCCGCGCTCGGCGACCGGGTCACGGTCATCCGGGACGGCAGGAGCGTCGGACAGGTCCCCGCCACCACACCCGAGGACGAACTCGTACGCCTCATGGTGGGCCGCTCCATCGAGCAGCAGTACCCGAGGGAGCGCGCGCAGACCGGCGCCGCACTGCTGTCCGTCGAGGGGCTCACCCGCGACGGCGTCTTCCACGACGTCAGCTTCGAGGTGCACGCCGGTGAGGTCGTCGGTGTCGCCGGCCTCGTCGGCGCCGGTCGTACCGAGGTCGTACGGGCCGTCTTCGGGGCGGACCCCTACGACCGGGGAGCCGTGCGGGTCGATGGCGCGGACCTTCCCCGGTACGACGTGAACGCCGCCATGACGGCCGGGATCGGGCTGGTGCCCGAGGACCGCAAGGGCCAGGGGCTCGTGCTCGACCAGTCGGTCGAGGAGAACCTCGGACTCGTGACCATGCGGGCCGCGACCCGGGGCGGTCTGGTGGACCTCAAGGGCCAGCACGAGGCGGCGGCGCGGATCGCGGCACAACTGGGCGTGCGGATGGCGGGCCTCGGCCAGCAGGTGCGCACGCTGTCCGGCGGCAACCAGCAGAAGGTCGTCATCGGCAAGTGGCTGCTCGCCGACACCAAGGTGCTGATCCTCGACGAGCCGACGCGCGGCATCGACGTCGGCGCGAAGGTCGAGATCTACCAGCTCGTCAACGAGCTGACCGCGGCCGGCGCCGCCGTCCTGATGATCTCCAGCGATCTGCCCGAGGTGCTCGGCATGAGCGACCGGGTGCTGGTGATGGCCCAGGGCCGGATCGCCGGCGAACTGTCGGCCGACGAGGCGACCCAGGACTCCGTCATGGCGCTCGCCGTCGGCACCACTCCCACCAGCGGCACCAACACCCCCAACGGAACCGAAGAACTGGAGGCCGGCCGTGGCCGCTGAGACGCTCAAGAGCGGGACGGGCGCCGGTGGCGCCGCGGCGGTCCGCCGTCTGCTCCTCGACAACGGCGCGCTGACCGCGCTGATCGTCCTCGTCATCGCCATGTCGGCGCTGTCGGGCGACTTCCTGACCACGGACAACCTGCTCAACGTGGGTGTCCAGGCGGCGGTGACCGCCATTCTCGCCTTCGGCGTGACCTTCGTGATCGTCTCGGCCGGCATCGACCTGTCGGTCGGCTCGGTGGCGGCCCTGTCGGCCACCGTGCTGGCCTGGAGCGCCACCCAGCACGGCGTACCCGTGGTGATCGCGGTGGTCCTGGCCGTCGTCACCGGTATCGCGGCCGGTCTGGTGAACGGTTTCCTCATCGCCTACGGCAAGCTGCCGCCGTTCATCGCGACGCTCGCGATGCTGTCGGTGGCGCGCGGTCTGTCCCTGGTGATCTCGGAAGGCTCGCCGATCGCCTTCCCCGACTCGGTCTCGCACCTCGGCGACACGCTCGGCGGCTGGCTGCCGGTGCCGGTGCTCGTGATGGCCGTGATGGGCCTGGTCGCCGCGTTCGTGCTGGGCCGGACGTACATCGGACGTTCGATGTACGCCATCGGCGGCAACGAGGAGGCGGCGCGCCTCTCCGGTCTGCGGGTGAAGAAGCAGAAGCTCGCGATCTACGCGCTGTCCGGGGTGTTCGCGGCCGCGGCGGGCATCGTGCTCGCCTCCCGGCTGTCCTCGGCGCAGCCGCAGGCGGCCGACGGCTACGAACTGGACGCGATCGCCGCCGTCGTCATCGGCGGCGCCTCGCTGGCGGGCGGTACGGGCAAGGCGTCCGGCACGCTGATCGGCGCGCTGATCCTGGCGGTGCTGAGGAACGGCCTCAACCTGCTGTCCGTGTCCGCGTTCTGGCAGCAGGTCGTGATCGGTGTCGTCATCGCGCTGGCCGTGCTCCTGGACACCGTGCGCCGCAAGGCCGGGGCGATCCCGGTGGCGGCCGGGACGGGCAGCGGGGGCGGCAGGGGCCGGCAGGCGGCGACCTACGGTCTCGCGGCCGTGGTCACCGTGGCGATCGTCGGCGCGACCTCCTTCCTGCACGGCGGCAACGCGTCGGGCGCGAACCCGAAGGTCGGCCTCGCGCTGTCCACGCTCAACAACCCCTTCTTCGTGCAGATCCAGTCGGGTGCGAAGGCCGAGGCGAAGAAGCTGGGCGTGGACCTGACGGTCACCGACGCCCAGAACGACGCCTCGCAGCAGGCCAACCAGCTCCAGAACTTCACCAGTTCCGGCTTCGACTCGATCATCGTCAACCCGGTGGACTCGGACGCGTCGAGCAACTCGGTGAAGGCCGCCGACAAGGCGAAGATCCCGGTCATCGCCGTCGACCGGGGCGTCAACAAGGCGACGGTGGACGCCCTGGTCGCCTCCGACAACGTGGCCGGTGGTGAGCTGGCCGCGAAGACTGTCGCCGAGAAGCTCGGCGGCACCGGCAAGATCGTGATCCTTCAGGGCCAGGCGGGCACCTCCGCGGCGCGTGAGCGGGCGGAAGGTTTCGCCAAGGGACTGAAGGCCTACCCCGGCATCCAGGTCCTCGCCCAGCAGCCGGCCGACTTCGACCGCACCAAGGGCCTCGACGTGATGTCGAACCTGCTCCAGGCCCACCCGGACGTCCAGGGCGTCATCGCCGCCAACGACGAGATGGCCCTCGGCGCGATCAAGGCGCTGGGGTCCAAGGCCGGCCGGTCCGTCCAGGTCGTCGGCTTCGACGGCACGCCGGACGGCCTGACCGCCGTCGAGAACGGCACGCTGTACGCGTCGGTGGCGCAGCAGCCGTCCCAGCTGGGCAAGATCGCTGTGGACAACGCGCTGAAGGCGTTGCAGGGCAAGAAGGTCGAGGAGACGGTGAAGGTGCCGGTGAAGGTGGTCACGAAGCAGAACGTGGCCGGGTTCAGCGGCTGACATTCGGCGAGCGGGCGGACGGCCGTCCGGGGGTGTCCCCGGAGCCGTCCGCCCCGAGTCACGTATCAGGGAAGTCACTTCATGTACGACCACGACCTTCTGGTCGTAGGGTCCGCCAACGCCGACCTGGTGATCGGTGTCGAGCGCAGGCCCGCCGCCGGCGAGACGGTCCTCGGTTCCGACCTGGCCGTCCACCCCGGCGGCAAGGGCGCGAACCAGGCCGTCGCAGCCGCCCGGCTCGGCGCCCGTACGGCCCTGCTGGCCCGGGTCGGCGACGACGCGTACGGCCGGCTGCTGCTCGACTCGCAGCGGGCGGCCGGGGTCGACACGGCCGGCGTCCTGGTGGGCGGTGCGCCCACGGGCGTCGCGCTGATCACCGTGGACCCGTCGGGCGACAACAGCATCGTGGTGTCACCGGGAGCCAACGGGCGCCTGACACCGGCGGACGTCCGCGCGGCCACCGGCCTCCTGCACGCCTCCCGCGCGGTGTCGGCACAGTTGGAGATCCCGCTGGAGACGGTCGTGGAGGTCGTGCGGAACCTGGCGCCGGGCAGCCGCTTCGTGCTGAACCCCTCTCCGCCGCGCCCGCTGCCCGCCGAGGTCCTCTCGGCCTGCGACCCGCTGATCGTCAACGAGCACGAGGCGAAGGTGATCCTCGGCGAGGAGTCCGTGAGCGAGGAACCCGAGGACTGGGCCCGGCTCCTGCTCGCGAAGGGCCCGAAGTCGGTGGTCGTGACACTGGGTCCGGAAGGCGCCCTGGTGGCGTCCGCGGAGGGTGTCGCGCGGGTGGCGTCGGTGCGGGTGGACGCCGTCGACACGACAGGCGCCGGCGACTCCTTCACGGCGGCGCTGGCGTGGCGGCTGGGCACGGGTTCGTCCCTGGCCGGGGCGGCGGCGTACGCGGCGCGGGTCGGGGCGGTGGCCGTGACGCGGCGGGGGGCGCAGGAGTCGTTCCCGACGGCGGCGGAGGTCGAGGCGCTGGACGGCGCCGGCCCGGCCACGCCCGGAGCTTCCGGGACCGAGGGGGCCGACGGGACTTCGGGGGCCGGTGCGGCTTCCCGCGAGGGTGGGGTCCGGTGAAGAAGGCCGGGATACTCAACCGGCATCTCGCCGGTGCGCTGGCCGAGCTGGGGCACGGGCACGGGGTGCTGGTGTGCGACGCCGGGATGCCGATACCGGACGGCCCCCGGGTCGTGGATCTGGCCTTCCGGGCGGGGGTGCCGTCGTTCGCGGAGGTGGTCGACGGGCTTCTCGCCGAACTGGTCGTGGAGGGTGCCACGGCGGCGGAAGAGGTGAGGGAGGCGAATCCGGCGGCGGCCGGGTTGCTGGACGGACGCTTTCCGGAGCTGGCCCTGGTCCCGCACGAGGAGCTGAAGAGGCTGTCGGCGGGGGCGCGGCTGGTGGTGCGCACGGGCGAGGCGCGGCCGTACGCGAATGTCCTGCTCAGGTGTGGGGTGTTCTTCTGAGATCCGCCGACGGGGCCGCGGACGGGGCCCGCCGGTCGGCGTGGAAAGCTTCGAGGGGGTCCGGTCCGTCGACCGGGCCCCCTCGGCTTTTCCCCTCCGTACCAGAACCCCCGCGATCCCCCCGGATCCCCCTCCAGAAGCCCTGATGCCATGTACGACACGCGTAGGCGCGGAAGGGTTGCACGACTTCCGGGAAATTTCTGACAGTCCGTGCGACGTGATCGGCAACGAACGGCGAAGCGAAACAAAACAGGCCGGCGGCACATGCCAGGCGCATCAAACATCTGCCGGTTCCTTTGCATCACTTGGAATGAACTGCGCAGGTCAAACGGGTGACGCGGAAAAATCACCCCCCATGATGTGGTCGTTCCCCCACCCCTCCCACGAGGAGCACGACCATGTCCGAAACAGCCGAGCCCAACGTCGGCACCTTCACCCTCGGTGCGGCGGTGACCACCCAGCCCCCCAAGGCGGTCTCCGTGCCGGAGCACCGGGACTGGACCCTGCCGAACGGCTTCGCCTGGGTCTTCCCGGGCGAGCGCAACAACGACCCCGAGGGCCTCGTCCGCCCCGTGATCATGGCCGACGGTTTCAACCTCGGCCGCAGCGAGCTCGACAAGCTCTACCAGGGGCTGGAGGGCGGCGAGTTCCCGTTCATCAGCGAGCTGCGCCGCCGCGGCCGGGACGTGATCCTGCTCGGCTTCGAGGAGCGCAGCGCGTCCATCCTGGACAACGCGGACGCGGTCATGGCCGCCGTCATGCGGGCCGGCGCCGAGCAACTCGGCAACGCGCGGCTGGCCGTCGGCGGGTTCAGCATGGGCGGCATCGTCACCCGTTACGCGCTGGCCAAGCTCGAGCTCCAGCGCATGGACCACCGGGTCGGCCTGTACTTCTCCTACGACAGCCCGCACCGCGGCGCGTCCATCCCGGTCGGAGTGCAGGCGTTCTCGCACTTCATCCCGCTCGCCAACGACTTCGCGCGGCAGATGGACAGCCCGGCGGCGCGTCAGATGCTGTGGCGCCACTACGACAAGGACACCGGGAAGATCGGGGTCGCCCCGGAGCGCACGGAGTTCCTGGCCGCTCTGGAGCGGCTCGGCAACTGGCCTCGGATCCCCCGCCTGATCGGCCTCGCCAACGGCCGCGGGGACGGGATCGGCCTGCCCGAGGTGAAGCCCGGTGAGGTCGCCCTGCGGGTGGACGAGATCTACCCCGGCACCACCTTCTACACCCAGGCCCAGGGCGACGACGTGACGGTCGCCTACCTCAACCGGAAGTTCCCCAAGGCCGACAAGACCATCACCACCAGCGGCTTCCCCGAGCTGGACGGCGCGCCGGGCGGCACCCTGCACACCTACAAGATCCTCGCCGACACCCTGGAGAAGCTCGGCGGCACGGTCGACCTGCGGCACGAGGAGATCTGCTTCGTGCCGTCGGTGAGCGCGGTCGCGATCCGGGACGTCGAGAAGCAGGCCGACCTGTACGCGAAGGTAGACGAACTGTCCCCGGACGAGAGCGAGTTGGACGACTTCATTCTCTCGTCGACGACCACGCCGCACACCGGGATCACCGAGGAGCTGTGCACCTGGCTGCTGGACCGGCTGCCCGACTAGACCCGCCGCGCCACGCCCAGGCACCACCGGGGCCGCCCCTCCGCTCACATCTGGCGGAGGGGCGGCCCCTTCCCGCCCTCGATCCGGCGGTCCTAAGCGGGCGACGCGGGTGCCTCGGGGGCGGGCGGCAGGGGGTCGGAGACGAACCATCCGCGCTGCGGAACGGTGTACACCCAGCCTTCGTCCGCCAACAGGCCGAGCCCTCGCCGCACGGTCGTCCGCGCGATCCCGTACTTCTGCACAAGCTGAGCTTCGCTCGGCAGCATCCGGCCGGGCTGCCAGTCGCCGCGTTGAATCTGCGCCCGCAGAATCTCGGCCAGCTGCCGGTACGGGGTCAGCGGCGCTCCGTGATCGATTTCAGCGTCCGGGTTCATGGAGTCGACGCTAGGCAACGGGAGTGTTCCCCACACTTTGAGATACGTCTCGCTACGAAGCGATACAAGGCGATACGATGGGAGCAGCCCAACGAAAGCGCCCCGGCGGGAAGATGCAAGCTTCCGTGCCGGGGCTGAGCCGACTACGAAGGAGTCGACCTGTGCGCAGCCTACTGGCCGCGATCCTGAGCCTTTTCCTGCCGCCGCGCGGAGCGCACCGCGCCCCCGGCGTCCCGGTGTTCCCGACCGCCTCCCCGTGCGTTCCCCCGCGCAGGGCACGGCGGTGCCCTGCGGACGTGGTCCTCGCCGACGGACTGCCCCTGGTCAGGCCGTATCTCGCCGTATGGGAACGCGAACGCGAGGCCCGGGACCGCGGACGCCTCCAGCGGGAGCGGCGCCGCGCGGCGGTGCTCGCCACCCTCGGACAGGACTACGTCCCGGCGGAGGCCGCCGCATGAGCGCGAGGCGCTTTCGCAGCATCGGCGTCGACCCCGCCACCGGCAAGGAGGCGTTCGTGGTCGCGCGGCCCGGCGGTCTCCTCGATGAACTGGCCGACGCGCACGCCCTGAAGGCAGCCGCCGTCCTGGTGACGGTCGTCGGCGCCGTACTGGAGGCAGGCAGGTCGTGCGACGCCGAACTCGCCGCGTTCGTACCGTCGCTGCACGCGGCGCTCGAGGAATGCGTGGGCATCATGGCGGCGGACAGGGAGCGATGACGTAGGGGGACCACCGGGCTACGGCCGCCGGGCTCGGGCAGCCCCGGCGGCCGTAGGCCCGTACGAGGGGACCGGAGGCGGTCGGACCGCGGTCCGGTCAGCCCGCCGTGTGCTTCACGAAGCGTTCCGCCGTCTCCGCGAGGACCTCGCGGCCGTCACGGGCCCACAGGCCGTCGTTGAACAGCTCGACCTCGATCGCGCCGGTGTATCCCGCTTCCGTCACGTATCCCAGCCACTCGCGCATGTCGATCGCGCCGTCGCCGATCTGGCCCCGGCCGTTCAGGACGCCCTCGGGCAACGGGGTCGTCCAGTCGGCCAGTTGGAAGGTGTGGATACGTCCGCCCGCGCCCGCCCGGGCGATCTGGGCCGGGGCCTGGTCGTCCCACCAGACGTGGTACGTGTCGACGGTGACGCCGACCTGGTGGGCCGGGAAGCGTTCGGCCAGGTCCAGGGCCTGGGCGAGGGTCGAGACCACGCAGCGGTCGGAGGCGTACATGGGATGCAGGGGCTCGATGGCCAGCTTCACCCCGTGGTCCTCCGCGTACGGGCCCAGCTCCGCCAGCGCGTCCGCGATGCGTTCCCTCGCGCCGTGCAGGTCCTTCGAGCCGGCCGGGAGGCCGCCGGAGACCAGGACGAGGGTGTCCGTGCCGAGGGTGGCCGCCTCGTCGATCGCCCGCCGGTTGTCGGCCAGCGCGGCGGCCCGTTCGTCCGGGTCCAGTGCCGTGAAGAAGCCGCCGCGGCAGAGCGTGGTCACGGTCAGGCCCGCGTCGCGGACCAGCTTCGCCGTCTCCTCCACGCCGTACGTCCGCACCGGCTCGCGCCACAGGCCCACGTTGGTCACGCCCAGGTCACCGCAGGCGGCGACCAGTTCGGGCATCGGCAGCTGCTTCACCGTCATCTGGTTGACGGAGAAGCGTGTCAGGTCCGGGTTGCTCACTGGGTCACTCCGTACAGGGCGAGCAGGTTCTTCATCCGTTCTTCGGCGAGCTTCGGATCGGGCAACAGGCCCAGGCCGTCGGCGAGCTCGTAGGCGCGGGCGAAGTGCGGGAGGGAGCGGGCCGACTGGAGGCCGCCGACCATCGTGAAGTGGGACTGGTGGCCGGCCAGCCAGGCCAGGAACACCACACCCGTCTTGTAGAAGCGGGTCGGGGTCTGGAACAGGTGACGGGACAACTCGACGGTGGGGTCGAGCAGCGCGCGGAATCCGGCCGTGTCCCCCGTGTCGAGGACCCGGACCGCCTCCGCCGCCAGCGGGCCCAGCGGGTCGAAGATGCCGAGGAGGGCGTGGCTGAAGCCCCTCTCGTCGCCCGCGATCAGCTCGGGGTAGTTGAAGTCGTCGCCGGTGTAGCAGCGGACACCCTGCGGCAGCCTGCGGCGGATGTCGATCTCCCGGCCGGCGTCCAGCAGCGAGACCTTGATGCCCTCCACCTTGTCGGGGTGGGCGGCGACGACCTCCAGGAACGTGTCCGTCGCCGTGTCCAGGTCGGACGAGCCCCAGTAACCCTCGAGCGCCGGATCGAACATGGGGCCCAGCCAGTGCAGGACCACCGGCTCCGAGGCCTGGCGCAGGAGATGGCCGTAGACCTCGAGGTAGTCCTCGGGGCCCGACGCGGCCCCGGCCAGGGCGCGGGAGGCCATCAGGATGGCCCGGGCGCCGGACGCCTCGACGAGGGCGAGCTGCTCCTCGTAGGCCGCGCGGACCTCGGCAAGGGCCGCGGGGCCGGTGAGCTGGTCGGTGCCGACCCCGCAGGCGATGAGGCCGCCCACCGACCTGGCCTCGGCGGCCGAGCGGCGGATCAGTTCGGCCGCACCCGCCCAGTCCAGGCCCATGCCGCGCTGGGCGGTGTCCATCGCCTCGGCGACGCCGAGCCCGTGGGACCACAGATGGCGGCGGAAGGCCAGGGTGGCGTCCCAGTCGATCGCGGCGGGCGAGTCGGGCGTGGTGTCGGCGAACGGGTCGGCGACGACGTGCGCCGCCGAGAAGACCGTACGGGAGGTCAGGGGCGCGCCGGTGGTGAGGGCGAGGGGCTCGGCGCGGGGCTCGTAGATGCGCAGGGTCCCGTCGGCGCCGGGGAGCCGGATCGTCACAGCGTGACCTCCGGGACGTCCAGACGCAGGCCCTGCGACGAGGACTTCAGGCCCAGCTCCGCGAGCTGGACGCCACGCGCGCCGGCCAGCAGGTCCCAGTGGTAGGGGGCGTCGGCGTAGACGTGCTTGAGGAACAGCTCCCACTGGGCCTTGAAGCCGTTGTCGAACTCGCCGTTGTCGGGGACCTCCTGCCACTGGTCGCGGAAGACCTCGGTGGCGGGGATGTCCGGGTTCCAGACCGGCTTGGGGGTCGCGCTGCGGTGCTGGACACGGCAGTTGCGCAGGCCGGCGACCGCCGAACCTTCCGTGCCGTCGACCTGGAACTCCACGAGTTCGTCGCGGTTGACCCGGACCGCCCAGGAGGAGTTGATCTGGGCGATGGCGCCGCCGTCGAGTTCGAAGATGCCGTAGGCGGCGTCGTCGGCGGTGGCGTCGTAGGGCTTGCCGTTCTCGTCCCAGCGCTGCGGGATGTGCGTGGTGGCGATTGCCTGGACGGACTTCACCCGGCCGAACAGCTCGTGCAGGACGTACTCCCAGTGCGGGAACATGTCGACGACGATGCCGCCGCCGTCCTCGGCGCGGTAGTTCCAGGACGGGCGCTGGGCGTCCTGCCAGTCGCCCTCGAAGACCCAGTAGCCGAACTCACCGCGGACGGACAGGATCCGGCCGAAGAAGCCGCCGTCGATGAGACGCTTGAGCTTCAGCAGGCCCGGGAGGAACAGCTTGTCCTGGACGACGCCGTGCTTGACGCCCGCGGCGGTGGCGAGGCGGGCGAGTTCGAGGGCGCCGTCGAGGCCCGTGGCCGTCGGCTTCTCGGTGTAGATGTGCTTGCCGGCCGCGATCGCCTTCCTGATGGCATCCTCGCGGGCCGAGGTGACCTGGGCGTCGAAGTAGAGGTCGACGGTGGGGTCGGCGAGGACCGCGTCGACGTCCGTGGAGATGTTCTCCGGGTCGAGTCCGTGCCGCTCGGCGAGCGCCCGCAGGGCGTGCTCGCGGCGGCCGACGAGGATGGGTTCCGGCCACAGCACGGTGCCGTCGCCGAGGTCGAGGCCGCCCTGTTCGCGCAGGGCCAGGATGGATCGGACGAGGTGCTGGCGGTAGCCCATGCGCCCCGTCACCCCGTTCATGGCGATACGCACCGTCTTGCGTGTCACGTCGGTCCCTTCGTGGGCGTTGTCCGCGGTGGTCGCGCGCCGCGTACGCCTTTTCCGGGTCAGCGTTACAGCAAGCGCTTTCTATACAAGGAGAAGCTAGCCTCTGACCACTGGTCCGGACAAGACCGTGTCCATCCCGAGTTGTTCGAGGGGGCGAACAACTGGGGTACTGGGCCGTAAGGTCTGGTCGACACGCCCGGAACCAGACCCGTGGGTCTGCCGTCCACCAGGGCGTATGACGACATACGACGAGATGTGTGACCGGAGGACGAGTAGATGACGGTGACCCTGGCGGACGTGGCGGCCCGCGCGCAGGTCTCGCCCGCGACGGTGTCGCGCGTGCTGAACGGGAACTACCCCGTCGCCGCCACCACCCGCGAGCGGGTACTGCGGGCGGTCGACGAACTGGACTACGTGCTCAACGGGCCGGCGAGCGCGCTGGCGGCGGCGACGTCCGACCTGGTCGGCATCCTGGTGAACGACATCGCGGACCCCTTCTTCGGGATCATGGCGAGCGCGATCCAGTCGGAGATAGGGGGGCCGGGCGGACGGGCCGGCGGCGAACGGCTGGCGGTGGTCTGCAACACCGGGGGCTCACCGGAGCGCGAGTTGACCTATCTGACGCTGTTGCAGCGGCAGCGGGCCGCGGCCGTGGTGCTGACCGGCGGGGCCATGGAGAACGAGCCGCACGCGGCGGCGGTCTCGGCGAAGCTGCGCAGGCTGGGCGAGGCAGGCACCCGGGTGGTGCTGTGCGGCCGTCCGCCAGCACCGGACACCACCGCGATCGCACTGACCTTCGACAACCGCGGGGGCGGCCGCGAACTGACCGAGCATCTGATCGGGCTCGGGCACCGGCGGCTCGGCTACATCGCGGGCCCGGAGGAGCGCACCACCACCCGGCACCGGCTGGAGGGCCACCGGGCGGCGCTGGCCGCGGCCGGCATCGAGGAGGACCCCCGCTGGACCGTGCACGGACGGTACGACCGCCGGGCCGGCTACGAGGCGACGCTGGAACTGCTGCGCCGGGACCCGTCCCTGACGGCGGTCGTCGCGGCCAACGACTCCGTCGCCGTCGGCGCCTGCGCGGCCCTGCGCGACTCCGGACTGCGCATCCCGGACGACGTCTCGGTGGCCGGCTTCGACGACCTCCCCTTCAGCATCGACGCGGTGCCCTCCCTCACGACGGTACGGCTGCCGCTGGCCGAGGCGGGGGCGCGGGCCGGCCGTATCGCCATGGGCCGCGAGGAGCCCCCGCCCGGCGGAATCGCCACGGTGCGGGGCGAGTTGATGGTGCGAGGGTCCTCGGGGGCGCCGCGGGCGTGAACGGCGCCCGGGGCGGGGGACGTGACGCCACGGAGGAACGACGGCACCGGGACCTCGCGGGAACGGACGTCACCAGGGCTCACGGGAGGGGACGAGCGGGCCGGACGGGGGCCGCCGCGCCGGTTCCGGGCCCGCCCTCCGGGGTGAGGCCGCGCGGCCCCCACTGGACCCGGGACCCGTACCGGGGTGACAGTGGTGACCATGAAGCTGGCGTTCTCCACCCTCGGTGTCCCCGGCCTTCCCCTTCCCGAGGTGCTGCGGCTCGCGGTCGCGCACGGGTACCACGGCGTGGAGCTGCGCGCCCACCCGGAGGAACCGGTCCATCCGGGTCTGGGTCCCGACGCACGGGCCGAGGCCGCCGCCGGGTTCAAGGCGGCGGGCGTCGAGATCCTGGGGCTCGCAGGCTACCCGCGGGTCGCCGCGCCGGGGGACGACGAGCCCGTGATCCAGGAGATCCGCGAGCTCGTCGACCTCGCCCATGACCTGGGTGCGCCCTTCGTCCGCGTCTTCCCCGGCGGTGCGGACGACGACGCCGACGCCATCGCCGCCCGGCGGCTCGGCACCGCCGCCGAGCACGCCGCCGACCTCGGCGTACGCATCCTGCTGGAGACCCACGACTCCCACCCCACCGGCGCGGACGCCCTCCGCGTGCTGGGCCCGGTCGGACACCGGCAGGTCGGCGCGCTGTGGGACGTCATGCACACCTGGCTGGGCGGCGAACAGCCACTGGAGTCCTACGCGGCGCTCGCCCCGTACCTCGGATACGTGCAGGTCAAGGACATCGCCTCGGCCGAGGACCGGACCCCGCTGGCGCTCGGCGCGGGGGTGCTGCCGCTCGGCGAGTGCGTGGAGGTCCTGGCCCGGCACGGCTGGGACGGGTGGCTGTGCTGGGAGTACGAGCAGCGCTGGTACGCGAGCGCCGAGCCGCTGCCCGGCCTGCTGAGCGGCGGACGCGAGCATCTCGGCAGGCTCCTGAACGACTCCGCGTGAGCGCGAAGGGGGCACCCGGCGGGTGACTCCGCCGGACGGTCCCTGCCCGGCGAACCCGGCGGGCGACTCCGCCGGGTGATCCCTTGCCTCGGCGAACCCGGCGGGGAGTCCCTTGCTCGGCGAACCCGGCCGGTGGCTTCTCCGGGCGGCGACACCCGGCGGGTCCCTCCTCCGGGTGATCCCTTCGCTCGGTGAACCCGGCGGGGAGTCCCTTGTTCGGCGAACCCGGCGGGCGGCTTCTCCGGGCGGCGACAGCCGGTGGGTGGTCCCTTCGCTCGGTCTGCGGTTCGGTGCGGCGGGGACACCCGGCGGGTGATTCCTCCGCCTGGCGGCGCCGGGTCGGTGGCTCCTCCGTCCGGGCTGCGGGTCGGTGTGCACTGCGGGCGCGGTGGCGGGTAATCGGTTGGCGCGTCACGCAGGGCGCGGGTTAGCCTCCGCGCCGTGCATCAGCAGCCTGCGGCGTCCGCCGCCCCACCGTCATGAGCCCCTTCTCCCGGGCCCTCGTCGATGTCCGCCCTCTTCGTTCCTCCCCCGTCTTCCGGCGGCTGCTGATCGGGCGCACGGTGTCCACGCTCGGTGCCTTCATGACCATGGTCACCGTCATGTACCAGGTCTGGGAGACCACCCACAGTTCGGTGTGGAGCGGCGCGGTCGGTCTGGCGCAGGCGCTGCCCCTGATCGGCGTCGGCCTGTTCGCCGGCTCCTGGGTGGACCGGGCCGACCGCCGGCGCGCGTACCTCCTGAGCACCGTCGGCTCGGCGGTCTGCTCCCTCCTGCTGGCCGTCCAGGGCTTCACCGGGCACGTCCCGGTGCTCGTCGTGCTGGCGCTGGTGGCGGTGCAGTCGTCGTTCGGCGCGATCGGCGCACCCGCGGCGGGCGTGTTCGTGCCCCGGCTGCTGCCCAGGGACCAGGTGGCCGCCGGGCTCGCCCTGAACCAGGTCACGGGCCAGGCGATGATGCTGCTCGGCCCGGCCGTCGCCGGTGTGGTGCTCGGCTGGTGGGGCGTCGGCGTCTGCTACCTGGTGGACGCCCTCACCTTCGGCATGTCCTTCTACGGCGCCTACGGGCTGCCTCCGCTGCCCCCCGAAGGTGAGAAGTCCCGTCCCGGTGTGCACGGTGTCCTGGACGGACTGCGCTTCTTGACCGGTCACCGGGCGGTGCGCGGGGCGCTGCTGGCCGACCTGGCCGCGACCGTGCTGGCGATGCCTGCCGGTCTGTTCCCGCTCGTCAACGAGGAGCGGTTCGGCGGCGACCCGCGCACGCTCGGTCTGTTCCTGTCCGCGCTGGCCGTCGGAGGGGTGGCGGCGACCGCCCTCTCCGGGCCGGTCACCCGGCTCGCCCGGCCCGGGCCGGTGATGCTCTGCTCGGCCGCCCTGTGGGGCACGGCCCTCGCCGCCTTCGGCCTGACGACCAGTGCCTGGGCGGGCCTGGGGATGCTGGCGGTGGCCGGTGCGGCGGACTCGGTGGCCGTGCTGTCCCGGGCCACGATCGTGCAGACCCTCACGCCGGACGCCCTGCTGGGCCGGGTGACCGCGGCCGAGGCGATCGTCGGCCAGGCGGGGCCCAACCTGGGGAATCTGCGGGGCGGTGTGGTGGCCGGCTGGACCTCCGGCACGACCGCGCTGATCACCGGCGGTCTGATGTGCCTGGCGGCGGTCACGGCGGTGGGAGCGACCACTCCGGAGCTGCGGGCGAGCGGCGCAGTCACAGCGGACCCGCAGATCCCGGACCCGCCCGTCCCGGACACGTACGCATCGGACCCGCCCGTCCCGGGCACGCAGGCCGTGGGCGTGCCCTCCCTGGAGATGTACGCCCCGTGTACGCAGGTCCCGGAACCGCGGGTCCCGGGCACGTCGGCCGCGGACCCGTCGGCCGCAGGCTCATAGTCCGCCACCCCCGTCACCCCACCGGCACCACGGGCATCACCCACCCGCACCCGCACCCCTACCGCGCCCGGAGCCTCGTCCGCTCGTCGAGGCACCACTCCAGCACCGACGGCCAGGAGCCGTAACCGGCGTCGAGGTCGAGGTGGGCGGCGCCGGGGAGGAGCTCCGCGGTGAGGTTCAGGGGGTCTCCGTAGGCCGCCTGCACGCCCTCCGGGAGGTACGGGTCGTCGTCGCCGGCGACCAGCCGGGTCGGGTGCGGGAGCGGGCGGCCGTCGAGCCACCCGAGGTCGTTCCCCGCGAAGGCGAACCCCTCGACCTCCGGATACCGCGCGAGGACCGAGCCGGACGGCGGAGACACCAGCAGCACCCGGTGGACGCCGGCGAGCCCGGGCAGATCGCGGGCGACGGCATGCAGCCAGAGGAGGACGGAGAGGCTGTGGGCGACCACCACCCGCTCGGTGCCGGCTGCCGGCGCGTCGAGGTGGCGGGCCAGTTCCGTCAGCCACACCTCCAGGTCCGGGTCGTCCGGGTCGGGAAGCTGCGGGTAGACGACCTCGTGACCGAGTGCGGTGAGGTGGTCCGCGAGCCAGTGCTGCCAGTGGTCCTCGGGGCGGTGGTTCTGCCAACCGTGGAGGATGAGATACGAGCGCGTGGTCATGGGCACGATGATCTCGGACCTCCGCGCGCGGGGCGGGAGAGTCTCACCCCCCGGGCGGTCCCCCAGCGAGCCGCGCCGAGGCCGGCCAGGGCATGGCGCGCCGTCCCGGGGACGCTCACCCGGCGCCCGGCAGGAACCGCGCCACCCGCTCCGCCAACCGCCGCTCGCAGCCCGGCCATTCCTCCGCCGTGACGGAGAAGATCGCGGAGTCCCGCAGGCGGCCGTCCTCGCCCGGCGCCCAGGAACGGGACCAGTTGCGCAGGACGCCCTCGAAGCGGGCGCCCACGCTCTCGATGGCGGCGCGCGAGCGGCTGTTGCGGGCGTCCGTCTTCAGGTCCACCCGGCACGCCCCACTGCGTGAAGGCGTGCCGGAAGAGCAGGAGCTTGGCCTCGGCGTTGACGCCCGTGCCCTGGGCGGAGCCGGCCAGCCAGGTGAACCCGACCTCCACGGCGTCCAGTCGCTCGTCGGTCCGCCAGGAACGCGGTTCCCAGTACGAGGTCGCGCCGACCACCCGGCCGGAGGCGAGGGAGATCTGCGCGTAGGGCGCGAGCCTGCCGGTGGCCGCGCGGGCGAGCTGTGCGTCGACGTAGTCGCCGGCCTCGGCCGCTCTCGGGACCCAGGTGAAGTCGTACGTCCCCCGGTCCTCCTCCGCCGCCAGCGCCAGTCCGGCCGTGTGCCGGTGCTCCAGCGGCTCCAGGCGCACCAGCGCTCCCTCGAGAACCGGCCCCTCCAGCTTGAAACTCACCCCTCGCCGCCCTTCCGCAGCACCTTCGTCAGTCGCGCGAACGCCTCGTGGAAACCGGGGAAGGTCTTGCGGACGCAGCCGGGGTCGTCGAACGAGATTCCGGGGACGCGCAGAGCGGTCACCGCGAAGGACATGACGATGCGGTGGTCGCCGTGGGTCTTGATGTCGGCGCCCGTGAGGGAGCCGCCCGCGCCGGGCCGGATCTCGATCCAGTCGGGGCCGGTGGCCACCTCGACGCCCAGCCGCCGGAGGTTCTCCGCGCAGGCGTCCAGACGGTCGCACTCCTTGACGCGCGTGTTCGCCACGTCCTCGATGCGTACGGGGCCGGTGGCGAAGGGAGCGATCGCGGCGAGGGTCGGCATGGTGTCGGAGATGTCCCGCATGTTGACGGTGACACCGTGAAGACCGCCGGTCCCGGCCACGGTCGTACGGTCCTCGCCGACGTCCACCCGGGCGCCCATCCTCCGCAGTACGTCCACGAAGCCCAGGTCGCCCTGGAGCGCGCCCCTGCCGAGGCCCGGCACGGTCACCTCGCCGCCGGTCAGCGCGGCCGCCGCGAAGAAGTAGCTCGCGGTGGAGGCGTCGGGTTCGATCGCGTAGGTCGTGGCCCGGTAGCCGCCCGGCGGGACGACGTACGTGTTCCCCTCACGTGCGACCTCCACCCCGAACGCCCGCATCATCTCGATCGTGATGCCGACGTACGGCGCCGAGACCAGGTCCGTGACCGTGACGCGCAGGCCGGTGCGGGTGAGCGGGCCGAGCAGGAGGAGGGCGGTCAGGTACTGGGAGGACTGGCCGGCGTCCAGCACCACGTCCCCGCCCTCGACGCCGGCCGCCCGCACGGTCAGCGGGTGGTGGCCCTCCGCCTCCTCGTGCCGCAGGTCCACGCCCAGGTCGCGCAGGGCGCGGGTGAGCGGGAGGAGGGGGCGGCGGCGCATCTGGGCGGACGCGTCGAAGCGGTAGGTGCCGTGACCGGCGGCGGCGAGGGTCGGCAGGAAGCGTGCCGTGGTCGCGCCGTCCCGGCAGTGGACGTCGGCCTCGGTGAGCGCCGGCCCCTGCGGGCGGCCGTCGACCTGCCAGACGTCCGGTGTCCGGCCCACGCGGTAGCCGAGCCGCGTCAGACCCTCGGCGAATCCCTCGGTGTCGTCGGAGCGCAGGGGGCGCCGGAGCGTGGTGACGCCGTCGGCGGCCGCCGCCAGGAACAGGGCGCGGGCGGTGAGCGACTTGGAACCGGGGATGTCGACGAGGGCCATGCCCCTCATGATCCCGCGCCGGTCCGCCCCGGCGCCGGTACGTCCACGGGATGGACGAGTGTCGAGGCGGTTCCCTCCGGTGGAACAACGGGTCGAGCGGCAGGTCGTGCGGCGCCCCGCGCGGAGGGCTGTGCGGCCTGCCGTGCAGCCCTCCGCTTCGGTGCGAGCGAGGTCAGCGCCACCCCTGCGACCAGCAGGGCCGCCGCGCACCAGCGCGGGCCGCTCACCGGCTCGCCGAGGAACAGGGCGGCCGACGTCATGCCGAAGACGGGGACCAGGAGGGAGAAGGGGGCGACCGTGGACGCCGGGTGGCGGTGCAGCAGCCAGCCCCAGGCGCCGAAGCCGAAGACCGTGGTGACCCAGGCGACGTAGCCGACCGTGGCTGCGCCCTGCCAGTCCAGCGCGCGCAGGGCGGCCACGTCCCGGGACGGGCCCTCCGTCAGCAGGGACAGGGCGAGGAGGGGCAGCACCGGGACCGTGCTCACCCACACCATGAAGTTCAGCGCGTCCGGCGGGGAGGCCCTGCGGGTGAGGACGTTCGACCCGCCCCAGCAGGCCGCCGCCGCGACGACCAGGGCGAACGCGCCGAGCGAGCCCGAGGCGCCCTCGTCGGCCGCGGCCACGCCGATGCCGGCGAGGGCGACCGCCATGCCCAGCAGCTTGACCCGGGTAGGGCGTTCGCCGAGCACCGCGAAGGCGATGACAGCGGTGAACACGGACTGTATCTGGAGGACCAGCGAGGACAGCCCGGCCGGCATGCCCGCGTCCATACCGACGAACAGCAGCCCGAACTTCGCCACCCCCAGTACCAGGCCCACCGCCACGATCCACTTCCAGGCCACCTTCGGCCGGCCCACGAAGAACACCGCGGGCAGGGCCGCCACCAGGAAGCGCAGGGCGGAGAACAGCAGCGGCGGGAAGTGGCCGAGGCCGATCTCCACGACGGTGAAGTTCACGCCCCAGACAGCGGCGACGAGGACGGCGAGGGCGAGGTGGGCGGGGCGCATACGCCGAGGATCACCCGCCCGGACCGTGAAGCACCAGCGACGATCACTGCATGGTTGGATGAAGGAAAGCTACCGATTGGACTCCCGGTGCTCGATCTCCAGCGCCTGCGCGCCCTGCACGCCGTCTCGGTCCACGGCACGGTGGGTGCCGCGGCCGCCGCGCTCGGCTATACCCCGTCCGCGGTCTCCCAGCAGATCACCAAGCTGGAACGGGAGACCCGCACGGTCCTGCTGGAGCGGGCGGGACGGGGCATCCGGCTGACCGACGAGGCGCTTCAACTCGTCGCTACGGCAAAGGAGTTGCTGGCGATCGTGGAGCGCGCCGAGACCGATCTCGAGGAGCGGCGCGGGGTGCCTGCCGGGCGGCTGGCCATCGCCGCGTTCGCCTCGGCGGCGCGCGGGCTGCTGCCCCGCGTCCTCGCCGACCTGGCCCGCCGGCACCCCGCCCTGGACGCCCGGCTCACCGAGGTCGACCCGCATCTTTCGGTGGACCTGGTGGCGAAGGGCGCCGTGGACCTGGCGGTCGCCCACGACTGGGACATCGCGCCGCTGCCCGCCCCGGCGGGCGTCGAACACGCGGTGATCGGGGACGACACGTGCGACCTGCTGGTGCCCGCCGGCCACCCCTTCGCGGGGCGGACGGCCGTACGGCGGGAGGAGCTGGGCAGCGAGCGGTGGATCTGCCAACCGCCGGGCCGGGTCTGCCACGACTGGCTGGTGCGCACGCTGCGCGCGGCGGGGCACGAGCCCGATCTCGTCCACACGGCCGAGGAGAACCCGACCCTCGTCGCCCTGGTCGCCGCCGGACTCGGCGTCGCGCTCGTCCCGCGCCTCGGCCGCGGTCCGCTGCCGCCCGGGGTGGCGGAGGTCCCGCTCGATCCGCCGCCCGTACGGCGGCTCTACGCGCTGTGGCGCACGGGGGCGGCCCGGCGTCCGGCGATCGCGGAGGCGGTACGGGTCCTGCGCGAACAGTGGCCGTCCGCGTCGGCCCACTAGACAGCCGTCCCACCGGCCCCCCGTGTCGCGCCCGTACCGACTTGCGGAAATGCGCGGGGGACCGGGAACCCCGCCCCGGGCCCGCTCGTCCAACGTCCGAGCTGTCGGACGAATCACCTCGGTGCGGTGTCGGCCCTCGCCGCCGGCCGCGATCGCCGACCCACCCCTTCCGCCGCACCGCGGGCCGGCAGCCGAGCCGTCATCGGCGCGCCCCCCTCCCATGCGCCGATGGCGGCGCCTTCCCCGGGTAGCGTGCGCCGACCGGCCCCCCACCGTAAGGAGCGCACATGCCCTCCAGACGCACCGTCCTCGCCGCCGGCGCGGGCGTCACCGCCACCCTCGCCGTCGGCGGTCCGGCGCACGCGGACGACCGTCGTCCCGGCGAACTCCTCGCCCGTATGACCCTGGAGGAGAAGGTCGGCCAGGTCTTCGTCTCGCGGGTGTACGGCCACTCGGCGACCGCGCCCGACCAGGCCGACGCCGACGCCAACCTCGGCGAACTCGGCGTACGCACGGCCGCCGAGCTGCTCGCCCGGTACCGGCTCGGCGGGATCATCTACTTCGGCTGGGCGCACAACACCCGCGACCCGCGGCAGATCGCGGACCTCTCCAACGGCATCCAGCGGGCCTCGCTCCGGCAGCCGCGCGGTCTGCCGGTGCTGATCTCCACCGACCAGGAGCACGGTGCCGTCTGCCGGGTGGGCCGCCCGGCCACCCTCTTCCCGGGCGCCATGGCGATCGGCGCCGGGGGCAGCCGCGCCGACGCCCGCACCCTCGGGCGCCTCGCGGGCCGGGAACTGCGGGCGCTGGGCATCCGGCAGAACTACTCCCCCGTCGCCGACGTCAATGTGAACCCCGCCAATCCGGTCATCGGCGTCCGCTCCTTCGGCGCCGACCCGGCCGCGGTGGCCGACCTGGTCGCGGCGGAGGCCGGGGGCTACCGGGCGGCGGGAGTGGCGGCGACCGCCAAGCACTTCCCCGGGCACGGCGACACCGCCGTCGACAGCCACACCGGCTTCCCCGTCATCACCCACTCGCGCGAGGAGTGGGAGACGCTGGACGCGGTGCCCTTCCGGGCGGCGATCGCGGCCGGCGTCGACTCGCTCATGACCGCGCACATCCTGGTCCCCGCCCTCGACGCCTCCGGGGACCCCGCCACCCTGTCCCGTCCGATCGTCACCGGCATCCTGCGCGAGAGGCTCGGCTACGACGGGGTCGTGGTCACCGACGCGCTCGACATGGCGGGCGTGCGCACGAAGTACGGCGACGACCGGGTCCCGGTGCTCGCGCTGAAGGCCGGCGTCGACCAGCTTCTCAACCCGCCGGACCTGGACGTGGCCTGGCATGCCGTCCTGAAGGCCGTACAGGACGGCGAGCTCACGGAGCGGCGGCTCGACGCGTCGGTCCTGCGGATCCTGCGGCTGAAGTCGAGGCTGGGGCTGTTCGACGACCCGTACGTCAGCCAGGCCGGCGTGGGGCGGACGGTCGGGGCGCCGGAGCATCTCGCCGCGGCCGACCGGATCGCCGAGCGGACCACGACGCTGCTGGTCAACGAGGGGCCGCTGCTGCCGCTCTCGCCCCGGACCCACCCCCGGCTCCTGGTCGTCGGTGCTGACCCGGCCTCCCCCACCGGCACCACCGGCCCGCCCACCGGCGTCCTCGCCGCCGCCCTCACCGCCCTGGGATTCGTGGCGACGGCCCTGTCCACCGGCGCGGCTCCCTCGGCCGAGGCGATCGCCGGGGCGGTGACGGCCGCGGCCGGGGCGGACGCCGTGGTGGTCGCGACCTACAACGTCACGGCGGCCGACGGACAGCAAACGCTGGTGGACCGTCTGGCGGCCACCGGCCGGCCGGTGGTGGCGGTGGCCGTCCGCAACCCGTACGACGTGGCTCACCTCGCGTCCGCCCGGGCCTGCTTGGCGGTCTACTGCTGGACGGATGTCGAACTGCGGGCCGCAGCCCGGGTGATCGCCGGCGTGGTCGGGCCGCGCGGGCGGCTGCCGGTGCCCGTGCGGCGGGCGGACGACCCGGCACGGGTGCTGTACCCCATCGGGCACGGCCTGGCGTACTAGGCGCGCGCCGCCGCGGCGTCGCGGTGGTGGGGGCCGTGGACGACGGCGTCGGGTGCCCGGCGTCCACGGCCTTTCGCCTCAGCGGGGCGGCACGGATCCGGTGGGATGCGCGCGGCCGGGGCGGGTGGTGCTCAGGGGCGCAGCGCGGGCTCCCGCTCCACGTCCCGTACGTCGAGCCCCGCGTCGAACTTCGCCAGCGGCTTCGCCTGGGAGACGGCGGTGGGCGAGACGCCCGCCCAGGCCAGGATGCGGGCCGTGGCCAGCGTCTTCTGGTCCGCGACCAGGCCGGCGACGTTCGCGCCGTGGTTCAGGCCGGGGGCGGTGAAGACGTAACTGTCCTTCGCGCCCTTGCCGAGCCGGAAGCGCTCCGCGCCCCACGGGTCGTTCTGGCCGTAGACGAAGAGCATGTGGTGGGCGTTGTGCCGCACCCAGGTGTCGACGTCCCGCATCGCCGAGGGCCGGAACCTCATCGTGATGTCGCGGGGGACGAAGTTGCGCGGGGGCTGGTAGCCGTAGCGGACGTACTTCTTCTCGATGTGCGGGAAGTGGATGGTGGGGGCGCCCAGTTGGGTGCCCGCCTGGTAGTAGTACGGGGTGTACGGGGCCAGGCCCTGGTCCGTGTAGAACGAGAAGCCCGAGATCGTGTCGACCGACGTCCAGATCTCGTCGTCCGTGGCGCCGGCCGCGTTCGCGGGGATCGACTCGCAGTCGGACAGCAGGCTGTACTGCCAGAAGCCCCAGACGTAGTCGAGGACGACCGCCTCGTAGGCACGGTCCAGGCTGCCGATGGTGGTGAACGTGTAGCCGTTCTCCGCCGCGTACGCCGCGTACTTCTTCTCCAGCGGCTCCCGGCGCACGAGCGCCTCACGCTGTACGGCGTTCAGGCGGTCTCGGCACTCCTTGGTGCCGACGGACGCGAAGAAGCGGTCGTAGGCGGAGTCCTCGTCGTTGACGACGTCGTTCGGGGCCACGTAGGCCACCACGCCGTCCATGTCCCGGGGGTAGAAGCGCTCGTAGTACGTCGCCGTCATACCGCCCTTGGAGCCGCCGGTGGAGATCCAGTTCCTGGGGTAGATCTTCTTCAGCGCCTCGAAGATACGGTGCTGGTCGCTCGCCGCCTGCCAGATGTCCAGCTTGGACCAGTCGGCCGGGTCGGGGCGGGAGGGCGTGAAGAAGCGGTACTCCATGGAGACCTGGTTGCCGTCCACGATCTGGGTCGGCTCGCGGCGGCCCGGGTTGGTGGAGACGTTGTAGCCGCCGGTGTAGAAGACCGTGGGGCGCGAAGTGTCCTTGTGCAGCACGGTGATCCGCTGCTGGAACGTGCCCCTGGCCGGATGCCGGTGGTCCACCGGCTGCGTGTAGCCGAGGACGAAGTAGCGGTAGCCGGGATACGGCTTCTCCTCGATCAGACTCATGCCGGGTACGGCGAGGAGCCGGTCCTTGATGTCCGCGGTGGCGGTTGCCTGGGGCTCGGCGGCGGTGGCCGCCTCTGCCGTGGCCGCCGTGCCCAAGGTGCCTATGAGCACCGTGAGCGCCAGCAGCCATCTGAGCGCCTTGCGCATGCGCGTGCACCCTCCCTGTGAGACAGATGTGCGTCGCCGGAAGCTATCGGAGCAACACCCGTCACACCAGAGGGGGTTGGCGCGTCACATCGGTCCCGCGCCGGAAGATGCGGCTCCAGCGGGGCGGCCGGCGGCCGGTTTCAGCAGAGGATCCAGCCCGAGCGGTACGAGCCGCCGGCCACCGCGCCCGTCACCCGCACGCACCGGTGTCCCGCGTAGACCCGGACCGCCGGAGAGGTGCGCGTGTGCTTCCTCGCCTTCCGCACGGCGACATGGCCGCGCGCCTGCACGCTCACCGCGATCAGCCGGTTCCTGGCGGAGTTCTTCTGGACGGTCAGGGCACAGACGTAACCGCCGCCCCTGTAGACCAGTACGGAGCCGGTGGAGAAGGTCAGCGTCCGCACCTTGCGGCCCGGGCAGACCGCGGCGGACGACGAGGACGCGGCCTGGGCGCTGCCCGGCACCGCGACGGTGAGCAGCGCGGACACGATCAGCAGGGCCAGTCCCAGCACCAGCCGCCGGACTGTCACACGTTTCGTCCCTGCGCCCACGGTCCCCGCCCCTCCCACGTTCGCCGTACACACGATCGCCGTACTGATGTACGGACGCACGACGGCCGCCCCATGGTTGCGCGTACCGAACCCCCAACCCCGCGACCGCCGGCCGGACGCCCGCGCACCGGCCCCCTCACACCGCCGCGGGCTCGTCCTCACCCACGAAGGTCCGCCACAGGCGGGCGTAGCTGCCGTCGAGGGCCAGCAACTCGTCGTGGGTGCCGTCCTCGACCACCCGGCCGTGGTCCATGACCACGACACGGTCCGCTCGGGCCGCGGTGGTCAGGCGGTGGGCCACCACCAGGGTCGTGCGGCGGCCGGCCAGGCGGTCGGTGGCCTGGTTGACCAGGGCTTCCGTCGCCAGATCGAGGGCGGCCGTCGCTTCGTCGAGAAGCAGGACGTCGGGGTCGACGAGCTCGGCGCGGGCCAGCGCGATCAGCTGGCGCTGGCCGGCGGAGAGGTTGCGGCCGCGCTCGGCGACCTCGTGCAGGTAGCCGCCGTCGAGGGTGGCGATCATCTCGTGCGCGCCGACCGCCCGGGACGCCGCCTCCACCTCGGCGTCGGTGGCGTCGGGCCGGCCGTAGGCGATGGCGTCACGCACGGTGCCGGGGAAGAGGTACGCCTCCTGCGGGACGACGCCCAGCCGGTGGCGGTACGAGGTGAGGTCGAGGGAGCGCAGGTCCGTGCCGTCGACGGTGACCCGGCCGCCGGTGGGATCGTAGAAGCGGGCCACCAGTTTGACCAGGGTCGACTTGCCCGCGCCGGTCTCGCCGACGAACGCGACGGTCTGACCGGCCGGGATGCTCAACTCGATGCCGGTCAGGGCCTCTTCGGGCGCGTCGGCGGAACCGTACGCGAAGTGCACGTCCTCGAAGGCGATCTCGCCGCGCAGCGAGGGGACCGCGAGCGGCTCGTCGGCGGACTTCGTGGACGTCGGCTCCCGGAGCAGCTCCTGGATGCGGCCCAGGGACACGGTCGCCTGCTGGTAGCCGTCGAAGACCTGGGAGAGCTGCTGGACGGGGGCGAAGAACAGGTCGATGTAGAGCAGGTACGCGACCAGGGCGCCGGTGGTGAGGGTCGCCGCCTCCACCCGGCCCGCACCCGCGATCAGGACCGCCGCCGCAGCGACCGACGAAAGCAGTTGCACGAAGGGGAAGTAGACGGAGATCAGCCACTGGCCCCGGATGCGCGCCCTGCGGTAGCTGTCGCTGCGCTCCGCGAACCGTGCCGCGCCGTCCCGCTCGCGCCCGAAGGCCTGCACGATCCGGAGCCCGGACACCGACTCCTGGAGGTCGGCGTTGACCGTCGACACCCGCTCGCGGGCGAGCTCGTACGCCTTCACGCTGGCCCGGCGGAAGAAGTACGTGGCGACGACCAGCGGCGGGAGCGTCGCGAAGACGACCAGCGCGAGCTGTACGTCGATCACCAGCAGGGCGCCCATGATGCCGAAGAAGGTGACGACCGAGACAAAGGCCGTGACCAGGCCGGTCTGTAGAAACGTGGAGAGGGCGTCGACGTCCGTCGTCATCCTCGTCATGATCCGACCGGTCAGCTCCCGCTCGTAGTAGTCGAGTCCGAGGCGCTGGAGCTGGGCGAAGATCTTCAGCCGGAGGGTGTAGAGAACGCGTTCGCCGGTACGGCCGGTCATCCGGATCTCACCGGTCTGCGCGACCCACTGCACCAGCACGGCGAGCAGCGCGAGCAGCGAGGCCGCCCAGACGGCGCCCAGCGCGGCCCGGGTCACGCCCTGGTCGATGCCGTGCCGGATCATCACGGGCAGCAGCAGACTCGTCCCGGCATCGACGGCGACCAGGCCGAGGCTGACGAGGAGGGGCGCGCCGAAACCGTTCAGCAGCCTGCGCAGGCCGTACGACTCCTCCGGCCTGACCGCCCGCTCCTCGTCGACGCCGGGGGTGTCGGCGGCCGGGGGCAGCGCCTCGATCCGGGCGAGGAGCCCGGGGGTCGCCGGCATCCCGGAGAGGGCGGTGTCCTTGCGCTCCCGGTCGCCGGTCCACAGCCGGGGGGTCACCCCGCGCTCGGCGTCGAACTCGGCGTCCAGCTCGTCGCGGACGGTCGTGTCCTCGCGCTGTACCACCGGCTGGGCGTGGCCGGGCGAGACGCCGCCGAGCTCGTCGGGGTCGGTGAGCAGGCGGCGGTAGAGCGCGGAGCGTTCCTGGAGCTCCTCGTGGGTACCGAGGTCGGCGAGGCGGCCGGCGTCGAGGACGGCGATGCGGTCGGCGAGGCCCAGGGTGGAGCGGCGGTGCGCGATGAGGAGCGTGGTGCGGCCGCGCATGACCTGCTTGAGGGCTTCGTGGATCTCGTGCTCGACCGCCGCGTCCACGGCGGAGGTCGCGTCGTCGAGGACCAGCAGGCGCGGGTCGGTGAGGATCGCCCGGGCGAGCGCCACACGCTGGCGCTGGCCGCCGGAGAGGGTGAGGCCGTGCTCGCCGACCGTCGTGTCGTAGCCGTCGGGCAGCTCGGTGATGAACCGGTCGGCCTGGGCGGCGCGGGCGGCCGCCTCGATCTGCTCCTGGGTGGCGTCGGGGCGGCCGTAGGCGATGTTGGCGCGGACGGTGTCGGAGAACAGGAACGAGTCCTCGGGGACCAGGCCGATCGCGGCCCGCAGCGAGTCGAGGCTCAGCTCGCGGACGTCGTGACCGCCCACGAGGACGGCGCCCCGGGTGACGTCGTAGAAGCGCGGCAGGAGCAGGGAGACCGTGGACTTGCCCGAGCCGGAGGAACCCACGACCGCGAGGGTCTCGCCGGCGCGGATCTCGAGGCTGAGGCCGTCGAGTACGGGCCGGGCGGGGTCGTAGCCGAAGGCCACGTCGTCGAACTCGACGGTCGCGGGGGCGTCGGCAGGCAGCGCCTTGGCGCCGTCCGTCATCGACGGTTCGGTGTCGATGAGCTCCAGGACGCGTTCGGTGCCCGCGCGCGCCTGCTGGCCGACGGTGAGGACCACGGCGAGCATCCGGACCGGGCCGACGAGCTGGGCGAGATAGGTGGAGAAGGCGACGAACGTGCCGAGGGTGATGTGACCGCGCACGGCCAGCCAGCCGCCGAGCGCCAGCATGGCGACCTGGCCGAGGGCGGGGACGGCCTGGAGGGCGGGGGTGTAGGCCGAGTTCAGGCGGATCGTGCGGAGCCGGCCGGCGAAGAGGCGGCGGCCGACCTCGCGCAGTTTGCCCGTCTCCTGGTCCTCCTGGCCGAAGCCCTTGACGACCCGGACGCCGCTGACGGCTCCGTCGACCACACCCGCGACGGCCGCCGCCTGCGCCTGGGCGTACCAGGTGGCCGGGTGGAGCTTCGTCCGGCTGCGCCCGGCGATGTACGCCAGGGCGGGCGCCACGGCGAGGGCGACCAGGGTGAGCGGCAGGGACAGCCACGCCATGATCACCAGGGAGATCAGGAAGAGGAGGAGGTTCCCGACGGTCATCGGGAGCATGAAGAGCAGGCCCTGGATGAGCTGGAGGTCACTGGTGGCGCGGCCGACGACCTGGCCGGTGGACAGCTCGTCCTGACGCCGGCCGTCGAGACGGGTGATCGTCTCGAACATGTCGGTGCGCAGGTCGTGCTGGACGTCGAGGGCGAGGCGTCCGCCGTAGTAGCGGCGGACGTAGGTGAAGGCGTAGACGAGCACCGCGGCGGCTATCAGGGCTCCCGCCCAGGGGGCCATGTCCCGGGTGTGGTCGCCGATCACGTCGTCGATGATCACCTTGGTGACCAGGGGCACCAGCGCCATGACGGCCATGCCGCCGAGGGAGGAGCCGAGCGCGAGGACGACGTCCTTCGGGTGCCGCCAGGCGTACCCGGCCAGTCTGTGCGCCCAGCCTCGCTGCCGCTCCCCCTGCTGCACTGCCACGCCGCTGCCTTCCTGTCGTCCCGGTCGTCCGGTCGTCCCGGTCGTCCTGGTCTGCCGGAAGGCACCAACGCCGAAGGAAGCGGATTTCATCCCTCCGCAACAATCCGCTCCCCGGGTCGGGCCGTCGTGGGGCGCCGCGGCCGCGGGAGCCGGCCGCCCGGTCTCCCGCGCGTCTCAGCGGGTGACGCGTACCCGCAGGAAGTAGAAGCGGGTCGTCTGGACGGCGTTCTGGTTGTCGTCGCTGACCAGCAGGACCTCGACCCGGCCCTTCTCCCGGCCCGTGACCGCCATGCCCTCGATGTTGTCGAGCAGCGGGTTCGGCTGGGGCTGTCCGGCCGTCGCTCCCTGTGACGGGCAGGTCACGAGGTCCGTCAGGAGCGTCTTGCCGATCAGGCGTACGTCGTCCTGCCCCGTCAGGTTCGCGATGCCGGCGGTGTCCGTCGCGTGGCGGGGGTCGGCGAGGTAGAGGCGGACCGTGTTGCCCACGCCGGCGGTGAAGCCGCGTTCCAGGACCAGGAGGCGGCCGTCGGGCAGGGCCTGGACCTCGGGGACGCCGAGGCCGGAGTCGGTGCGGTAGCCGTACTGGGCCGAGAGCGCGAACCGGCCGTGGTGCCGCCGCCAGGTCTGGAAGCGGACGATGCCCGCGCTGTCGCCGGAGACCGCGTACTCCATCGACGCGAGGAGGGTGTGTCCGCCGGGGAGGAGGGTCAGGCCCTCGAAGGTCTGGTTGGAGGTGGCGCGGCCGGCGGGGGCGACGAGGAGGGAGGACGGTACCGGGAGGCGTTCGAGGATCCTGCCGTCACGGCTGTAGCGGCGCACGGACGGCTCGGTCTCGGAGGTGATCAGGCGGCTGCCGTCCCGGTCGACGGCCAGGCCCTCGCTGTCGAGCGCGGCGCCCCTCTCGTCGGCGAGCGGGACGACCGACGTCGGGGCGAGGGTCTTCGCGTCCAGCCGGAAGAGGGAGGAGCGGTCGGAGACGGCGGCGAGGGAGCCGTCCCGCTCCACGGCGAGCGCGGAGAGGTTGCCGACGAAGGTGCCGTCGAAGGCCGTCTTGTCGAGGGCGTCGGAGAAGTGGTCGAGGGAGACGGCCGGTGAACAGGCGTGACCGGTTGCCGCGGGCCCGGCCGTGGGCGTGGCCACGGCCACGGCTTTGTCGGTGACCGTGTTCGTGGCCGGGCGGGCGTTCGCGGGCCCGGCGGCGGTGAGGGTGCCGGCCGCCGCCAGGCCGGCGGTGAGGGTGGCGAGTACGGTTCGCAGGCGCATGGGCGTCACCGTAGGGCGGATCGGTGACGTGCGGGGGAACACCGCGTGCATGCTCGTTCAGGAGGCGGCCAGGTCCCTGTGGATGACCTTGGCGACGCCCTGGATGGTCGTGATGCCGTAGTCCATCGTGGTGTTGCCGTGGGTGAGGACGGTCATGACGTAGTCGTGGCCGCCGCCCTTGAACGTGCCGACGCTGTGCACCCGCCAGCCCTGCGTGGCGCGCGACAGCCATCCGTTCTTGACGTGCCAGCTGACCCCGGCGGGCCTCCCGTAGGGGGTGCCCCAGCGCTGCGAGGAGATGACCTGGCCCATCAGCGTGTTGACGTAGGCGCGCGAGGCGTCGGTGAGGACCGTGTTCCTGGCGGTGAGCAGCTTCAGCAGTTTCTGCTCGTCGGTGACGGTGATCTGGGTCAGGCCCCAGTAGTTGTTCGCGCCCGGCTTGGTCTGCGTCATCTTCGCGGCCGCAAGGAAGTTCTTGATCTTCGTCAGGCCGAGCTGTTTCCACAGGGTCGAGGTGGAGGCGTTGTCCGACTTGGTGATCATGGCCGTGGCGAGGGTCTTCTCCCGGCTGGTCAGCGCTCGGCGGGTCTTCTGCGCGTCCCACAGCAGCGCGGACAGGACGGTGACCTTGACGACACTGGCGGAGTCGTAGGCGGTGGAGGCGCGCAGGGTGCAGGTGGTGCCGTTGGTGCGGTCGTAGAGGCCGACGGCGACCGTGCCCTTGCGAGTCGCGAGTGCGGCGGTGATGTCCTTCTTCAGCTTGGCCGCGAGGCCCGCCTTGGAGGACGTGCAGGTCACGGTGGGGGTGGCGGCTTCGGCGGGGGCGGCGCCGGCCACGCCGGCCATCAGGATGCCGGCGGTGAGCCCGGCACCGAGCAGTCTTCTGCGTCCAGAGATCCGGTGAGTCATGCCCCTGTTGACACACGAGTTCGTAGGAAAGGTTGTACGAATCCCTGGAGTGTTGAGGAAAGACCGGGCAACTCGTTACCGACGCCTGTGCGTTCTCACAGGCGACAGCCAGCTTCGGCACAGCGACCACCCACAACAGCCGTACAGCATGCGCAGGGTGACATCTGCCACCGATCCTCTCCCCCACCCGACCGCGCCCTCCGCCGTCTCCCCGGACTGGGCACCGCCGAGCACCTCCGCGACGGCTCCGCCGACGCCCCCGCCGGACAGGGCGCCTCGCTGGTCGCTGCCCGCGCTGATCGCGATCATGGTCCTGGCGGCGGTGCTCTACTCCTGGAACCTGTCCGGGTCGAGCCTCAACAGCTTCTACAGCTCTGCCGTCTACAGCGGCACGCAGAACTGGAAGGCGTGGTTCTTCGGCTCACTGGACGCCGGGAACTTCATCACCGTCGACAAGCCGCCGTTCGCCCTCATGGTCATGGGCCTGTCCTGCCGGGCCTTCGGGTTCGGCACCTGGCAGATGATGCTGCCGGAGGTCGCGGCGGCGCTGGGCACGATCTGGATCCTGCACTCCAGCGTGAAGCGGGCCTTCGGACACGCGTCCGCCGCCGTCGCGGCTCTCGTGCTCGCGCTGACGCCGATCACCGTCGCCATCAACCGCGACAACAACCCGGACACGATCCTCGTCCTGCTGATGGTGGCCGGCGCGGCCCTCGCCCTGCGCGCCACGAGGGACGACCGGCTGCTGCCGCTCCTCGGCTCCGCGGTGTGCTTCGGACTCGCCTTCAACACCAAGATGCTCCAGGGCTACATCGCCCTGCCCGCCGTCTTCGGCGTCTACCTGTACGCGTCGAGGCTCGGCTGGAAGAAGAAGGCCGTGAACCTGGCGCTGGCCGCCGTGGCACTGGCCGTCGCCAGCTTCTGGTGGGCGACGGCCGTGTCCCTGGTGCCCGCCGACGACCGGCCGTACATCGGCGGTTCGACCGACGGCAGCGCCTGGGACCTGATCATGGGCTACAACGGCCTGGGCCGGGTCCTCGGCGGCGAGGGCAACGGCGGGGGCGGTGGGGGCGGGGCCTCCTTCGCCGGGACCGCGGGCATCGGCCGGATGTTCAACGACGTGCTCGGCGGCCAGATCTCGTGGCTGATCCCGTTCGCGGGCATCGCGCTCGTCGCCGGCCTGGTGCTGCGCGGCCGCGCCCCGCGGACCGACCCGACCCGCGCCGCCCTGGTGCTGTGGGGCGGCTGGCTGGTGCTGCACTACCTGACCTTCGCCCTGGCCGAGGGCACGATGCACCCGTACTACACGACCGCGCTGGCCCCGGGAATCGCGGCGCTGTGCGGGGGCGGCGGCGTCATGCTGTGGCGCGCCTTCCGCGGCGGCGACGCCCGCTGGTCCTGGGTGCTGCCCGCGGGCCTCGCGGTCACCGGCGTCTGGGCGGTCGTGCTGCTGCGGCGCGCCACCGGCTGGAACACCTGGCTGTGGCCGGCTGTCGCGGTGCTCACGGTCCTCGCGATCGCGGGCCTGTCCGCCCTCCGGTCCGCGAGCTCCGGCACCCGGGTCCGGCTGCTCGGCGCGTCCGTCGCCGCGGCGGTCGTGGCGGCTCTCGCCGGTCCGACGGCGTACGCCGCCTCGCCGGCCTTCGGTTCGGCCGGCGGCATGATGGGCGGCACGAACCCGACCGCGGGTCCGTCCACCGGCGGCGGCATGGGCGGTCCCGGCGGCGGTGGCGGCCGGGGCGGCTTCGGCGGCGGTGGCGGCCGGGGCGGCTTCGGCGGCGGTCCCGGCGGCCAGGCGGCCGGCGGCACCCAGCAGGGCGGCCAGGCCGGCGGCGAGTTCCCCGGCGGCGGCAACGGCCAGATGACGCCGGGCGGCGGCACCGGCGAACTCCCGCAGGGCGGCGGCAACGGCGGCGCACCGAGCGGCGGCCAGGGCGGCCAACAGGGCGGCACGAACGGGAAGTTCCCCGGTGGCGCCCAGGGCGGCGAAAGCGGCACGGCTCCCGGCGGCGGCCCCGGCGGGGGCACGGGCGGCGGCGGTATGGGCGGTGGCGGCGGCATGGGCGGCGCCGACAGCGAGCTCATCTCGTACCTGGAGAAGCACCAGGACGGCGCCACCTGGCTGATCGCGGTCTCCAACTCGCAGAGCGCGGGCCAGCTGATCCTCAGCAGCCGTAAGCCCGTCATCTCCATGTGGGGCTTCACCGGCAGCGACCGGGCGATGACCCTCGCCAGGCTCAAGGAACTGGTGAAGAAGGGCGAGCTGCACTACATCCAGCTCGGCGGCGGCGGTATGGGCGGCAACAGCAGCCTGAACCAGGAGATCACCGCCTGGGTGCAGAAGAACGGCACGGCGGTGAAGGCGAGCGAGTACGGCTCGACGTCGAGCTCCGCGTCCGGTTCGGCTGCCGCGTCCGGCTCGCAGACCTCCGGCTCGCAGACCTCCGACGCGGATGTCTCGGGCACGGACACCTCGGCGCAGAGCAACCAGTCGACGATCTACCGGCTGGACGCCTCGGACGTGAGCTGACCGGCACGGCCCAACGGTACGGAACGGCCCCTGAGATGACGGTCAGGGGCCGTTCCGGCGCAGGAAAGCGCGTTCAACTCGCGTAGACAAGGGGCAATTTGCCGGATCCCGTCACCCGATGGACATGTCAGATTCATTGCCATGACCGCATGTGCATGTCACTCTCCCGATTGCCGCCTCCTATCAACCCGCGTAGATCGGACACCCCACATGCTGGCGACACGCATACGCCGATGGAAGTCGGTGGCCCTTGCCACCACTGCCGTCCTGGTCGGCCTCTCCGCGCCCGCGCTCACCGCGACCCCCGCCGCGGCGACCACGACGGCATACGACTCGACGTACTACAAGAACGCGGTCGGCAAGACGGGTACGAGCCTGAAGTCGTCCCTGCACACGATCATCAGCGCCAACGTCTCGAAGATCTCGTACTCCGCGGTCTGGAACGCCCTGAAGGTCACCGACCAGGATCCGAACAACAGCAGCAACGTGATCCTGCTGTACAGCGGTGTCTCGCGCAGCAAGTCCCTCAACGGCGGCGACGTCGGCGACTGGAACCGCGAGCACGTGTGGGCCAAGTCCCACGGCGACTTCGGCGAGGTGACCGGTCCCGGCACCGACCTGCACCACCTGCGCCCCGCGGACGTCCAGGTCAACAGCATCCGCGGCAATCTCGACTTCGACAACGGCGGCAGCGCGGTCACCAACGGCGGCGGCAGCACCGTCGACTCGGACTCCTTCGCGCCGCGCGCGGCGGACCGGGGCGACGTGGCACGCATGATCCTCTACATGGCCGTGCGCTACGAGGGTGACGACGGCTTCGCCGACCTGGAGCCCAACGAGAAGGTCGGCAACGGCAGCAACCCCTACATGGGCAAGCTCTCCGTCCTCAAGGCGTGGAACGAGGCGGACCCGCCGAGCGCCTTCGAGGAGAAGCGCAACCAGGTCATCTACGACACCTACCAGCACAACCGCAACCCGTTCATCGACCACCCGGAGTGGGTCGAGGCGATCTGGTAGAACCGCGACGCAGAACCACGGAGGGGCTGAATTCCCTGGAACGTCAGGAGAGTTCAGCCCCTCTCGGCGTCACCCGCGGGGAGCGCCGTACCAGCGCCATCGCTCGAGGCGCGCGTGGCCCGGGAGTTCCGCCCGGCCGGTGGCCCACAGCAGGGTGGGCCACCGGTCCGTGCCCGCCGGGGCGTCCGGGAAGAGCCGCGCCAGCACCCGGTCGCACAGACCGGCGTCCGGCTCCCACCGGACGGCGAGCCCCTCGGCGACGTCGTGCAGATGCACCAGCGTCTCGACGACGCCCATGGCGGCGAACCCCTCGGGGTCCGAGGCCCCGAAGACGTGGTGCGCCCTGACCGTCGCCGGCGTGGTCCGCACCATGGAGGCCAGCAGCGCCCCGCAGGCCTCCAGCACCCGCACCGGTCCGTCCACCCCGGCCGCACGGTCCGCGAAGATCACGTTCGCCGGCCCGCCGGGCCGCTCCGCGCGCCACACGAAGGGCACCTCCGTGTCCGCGGGCCCGCCGGGCACGCCGAGTTGGGCCGCGTAGGCGAACAGGTCGTCGGCCAGATGCTCGACGGTCTCGCGGCGAGTCCACTCCAGGGAACCGGCCCTGGCGTCCCAGTCCGCCGCCTCGGCCTCCCGCAGTGCCTCCACCGCCAGCCGGACCGCGTCCCGCACGTCGTCGGCGGTGACAGGACCGGGAACGGGAGTGGGACCGGGACCGGGAACCGATGCTCCATGTGCTTCCGACATGCCGGGACCGTACCAATGACCGGACCGATGACCGGCGTCGGCCAGGACGCGGGGCGCCGTCCTAGGAGAGATGCGTGGGCGCGAACATCCGCAGCACCGCCGGGAGGACGAGCACCGAAGGACCGGGCGCGGCCAACGCGTTCGCCAGGTCCGCCTCCAGGGTGCCCGGGGACGTCCGCACCCCCGGTACCCCGAACGACTCCGCCAGGGCCACGAAGTCCGGGCGGGTCAGTTCGGTGGCCGTGGACTCGCCGAAGGCGTCGGTCATGTACTCCCGCAGGATGCCGTAGCCGCCGTCGTCGACGATCAGCCAGGTGACGTTCAGGTCGTACTGCCTGGCCGTCGCCAGCTCGGCGATCGAGTACAGGGCGCCGCCGTCGCCGGACACGGCGAGCACCGGGCGGGTCGGGTCGGCCGCCGCCGCGCCCAGCGCCGCCGGGAAGCCGTAACCGAGGCCGCCGGCGCCCTGGGCGGAGTGCAGGAGGTTGGGGCCCTTCGCGTCGAAGGCCGACCAGGCCCAGTAGGCCAGGATGGTCATGTCCCAGAAGGACGGGGAGTCGGCCGGCAGGGCCCGGCGGATCGACGCCAACAGGTCCTGTTCCAGGGTCAGTTCCTGGGCGTCGATGCGCTCCGCGACCCGCACGAGCAGCTCGCGCACCCGGTCGGGCGCCGTCTCGTCGTGCCGCTCCCGCACCGTCTCCAGGAGGGCCTGGAGTGCCAGCCGCGCGTCCGCGTGGATGCCCAGGGCGGGATGGTTGGACTCCAGTTTGCCGAGGTCGGCCTCGATCTGGACCACCCGGCCCCGCGGCCTGAACGTGTGGTAGTTGGACGACAGTTCACCCAGGCCGGAGCCGACCACCAGCAGGACGTCCGCGTCCTCCAGGAAGTCCGTGGTGTAGCGGTCCTCGATCCAGGACCGGAGCGAAAGGGGGTGCTCCCAGGGGAACGCGCCCTTGCCGCCGGGCGTGGTGACCACCGGGGCCCGCAACACCTCCGCAAGTCGCTTCAGCTTCCCCGACGCGTCGGACCGGACGACTCCGCCGCCCGCGATGATCGCCGGGCGCTCGGCGTGGGACAGCAGATGGGCCGCCACCGCCGTCAGTTCGGGGCGCGGCGCCAGCTCGTCGGGGAAGGCGTCGCCGCCGGTCACAACGGGGATCGAGGTCTGCGCCAGCAGCACGTCCTGCGGGATCTCCACCCACACCGGGCCGTGCGGAACCGTCAGCGCGGACTTCCAGGCCGCCTCGATGGCGGACGGGATCTGTGACGGGGTGCGGACCTGGTGGACCGACTTCACCACACCCCGGAACGAGGCCGACTGGTCCGGGAGTTCGTGCAGATAGCCGTGACGGCCGCCGCCCAGGCCGGGGGTCGGGATCTGGCTGCTGATCGCCAGCACCGGCGCCGAAGCGGCCGCCGCCTCCTGGAGCGCCGCGAGCGAGGTCAGCGCGCCCGGGCCCGTCGACAGCAGCAGCGGGGCCGCCTCGCCCGTGATCCTGCCGTACGCGTCCGCCGCGAACCCGGCGTTGTTCTCCACTCGCAGGCCGATGTAGCGCAGCGCGGAGCGGCGCAGCGCGTCGAACACGCCGAGCGCGTGCTGGCCGGGCAGACCGAAGACGGTGGTCGCGCCGAGTCCGGCCAGCGTCTCCACGACCAGGTCCCCGCCGTTGCGGCCGGCGGGCGGGTTCAGAGCGGCGTCGGTCTGCGCCTGCGTCGGGCGAAGCACCAGGTCGTGGTCGTGGGTCACTGTGCGCGGGCCTCGGCAATCTGTCGGGACATGATCGTGGTCAGTTCGTACGCCGTGTGGGACGCGGCCACCGACGTGATCTCCGCGTGATCGTACGCGGGCGCCACCTCGACGACGTCCGCCGAGACCAGGTTGCAGGAGGCCAGGCCGCGCAGGATCTCCAGGAGCTCGCGCGAGGTCATGCCGCCCGCCTCCGGGGTGCCGGTGCCGGGCGCGTGCGCCGGGTCCAGGCAGTCGATGTCGATGGAGATGTAGAGGGGGCGGCCGCCGATGCGCTGACGCAGCTGGTCGGCGATCTCGTCGGCGCCGCGCCGGTACACGTCCGCCGAGGTGACGATGCCGAAACCCATCTTCTCGTCGTCGGTCAGGTCCTGCTTGCCGTAGAGCGGGCCGCGGGTGCCGACATGGGAGAGGGCCTCGGTGTCGAGGATGCCCTCCTCCACGGCCCGGCGGAACGGCGTGCCGTGCGTGTACTCCGCGCCGAAGTACGTGTCCCAGGTGTCGAGGTGCGCGTCGAAGTGGAGCAGGGCCACGGGTCCGTGCTTCCTGGCGACCGAGCGCAGCAGCGGCAGCGCGATGGTGTGGTCGCCGCCCAGGGTCATCAGGCGGGCGCCCGTGCCCAGGAGGTCGTCGGCCGCCGCCTCGACGGTCTCCACCGCCTCGTGGATGTCGAAGGGGTTCACCGCGATGTCGCCGCCGTCCGCGACCTGGGCGAGGGCGAAGGGCGAGGCGTCCTGCGCCGGGTTGTAGGGCCGCAGCAGCCGCGACGCCTCCCGGATGGCGTTGCCGCCGAAGCGGGCGCCCGGCCGGTACGAGACGCCCGAGTCGAACGGCACGCCCACCACGGCGACGTCGGCGCGGCCGACCTCGTCGAGGCGGGGCAGCCGGGCGAAGGTCGCGGGACCGGCGTACCTCGGGATGCGGGAGGAGTCGACGGGGCCGCGGGGTGTCTCGTTGCTGCTCATGGGCGAATGCCTTCTCTCTTACGCTTCGTCGCGTATGTACCACTTCTCGTACGACAGTGTTGACCCTAGGCGGTCAAAAAGTGTTCCCGGAAGTGTACGTTTCATCCATCTGATCCGTACTGAATGGAGGGAACGTCCATCGTGCCGGAGCCCGTCGTGCCCCCCACCCCGCCGGTCCCCCTGGCCGCCCTGCTGGGCCGCGAGGACCTCGCCCTGCGGCAGCTCGCGGGGCCGGCCGGGCCGGGCGTCGTGCTGCACGGCGCCCACACCTCGGAGATGGCCGACCCGTACCCGTATCTGCTGGGCGGCGAACTGCTGCTGACGGCGGGCGCGCACATCCCGGAGACCGGGTCGGGCGCCCACTTCACGCAGTACGTCGCGCGGATCGTCGCGGCGGGCGGCGCGGCCCTCGGCTTCGGGGTCGCGCCGGTGCACGACACGGTGCCGGGGGCGCTGGTCGCCGCCTGCGAGGCGTACGGGCTGCCGCTCCTGGAGGTGCCTCCGCACACGACGTTCTCGGCGGTCGCCCGCGCGGTCTGGCAGCTCATGGAGCGGGCCCGCACCGCCGAGCTGCGCCGGGTGACGGAGGCCCAGCAGAGCCTCGCCGCAGCCGCCTCCCGCCCGGACCCGGTCCCGGCCGTCCTGCGGCAGCTGGCCCGGCGGGTCGGGGGGCGCGCGGTGCTGTACGGGCCGGAAGGGACGCCGGTCGCCGGGGCGGGAGAGGCGTCCCCGGCCGACGCCGGCCTCGCCGGGCTCGCCCGTCTGCTCGTCTCGCGGGGCTCCGCCACCGCCAGCGACACCACCGCGGCGGGCGACCACCTCGCCGCCTACGCGCTCGGGGCCGACCGGGGCTTCGTGCTCGGGGTGGCGGCGCCCCGGCGCGACCCCGGCGACCACACCATCGCCTCCGTCGCCGCCGTCCTGCTCTCCCTCCTCACCGGCGAGCACCACAGCAGCTCCGGGGCGGCCCGTTCGTCGGCACTGGTACGGCTGCTGCTGGGGGCGGCGCCGGCCGAGGCGGCCCCGCTGCTGGGGGCCGAGCGGTGGCTGGTCGTGCACGCCCGGCCGGACGCGCGGGCCCCCGGCCCGGTGGCGGCCTCCGCGCTCGGCGCCGGACTGGGGTCACCGCTGGTGGACCTGGCCGACGACGTCGTACGGGTCCTCGTCCCGGCCGGCCGTGCGCCGGGTCCCCAGCCGGGCTGGACCCTCGGCGTCAGCGCGGAGGCGGCCCCCGCCGACTGGCCCGCCGCCGACGCCCAGGCGGCCCGCGCGCTGGCCCGGGCCCGCGCCACCCGCACGCCGCTCGTCCGGCACGGTTCCGGCGCCGGGCTGAGGGACCTGGTTCCCGACGACGAGGCCCGGGCGCACGCCCGCACGCTCCTGGCGCCGATCGACGCCGTCGCCGCGGGCGACGCGCTCAGCGAGACGCTGCGCACCTGGCTGTCCCTGCACGGCAGTTGGGACCGCACGGCGGTGGCCCTGTCCGTGCACCGCAACACCGTGCGGCAGCGGATCACCCGCTGCGCGGCCCTGTTGGGGGCGGACCTGGACGATCCGGACGTCCGGATGGAGCTGTGGTTCGCGCTGAAACACCGGTGAGTGACGCGTGTCCCAGCGTCCGGAACAGCGCAGACGCGCACAGCCCGCTGCCTCACAATGGAAACCATGCCGATACCCGGGACGCCCAGCCGCGCCGAACTCGTCGACCACCTCGTCAGAACCCGTATCGCCGGGGACGTCGCCACGCCCCGCGAGAACAACCTCTCGCACTACCGCCAGCTCGCGAACGGCGTCCGCAACTTCTGGCTGGGCCTGGAACTCGGCGACCGCTGGACCGACGAGCAGGACGTGCTCGCGGTGATGGCGGAGCGGGTGGGCGTGAACGACGACGCCGAGTACCGCTACGGCCAGGACACCATCGACCCCGAGCTGACGGCCGACGGCCTGGACCGGCTCGCGGCACGGCTGCGCAAGGCGGCCGACGGACAGCAGCGCGTGCTGTTCGCCACCGGCCACCCGGGCGGTCTCCTCGATGTGCACCGCGCCACGGCCGCCGCGCTGCGCTCCGCGGGCTGCGAGATCGTCGTCATCCCGGAGGGGTTGCAGACGGACGAGGGGTACGTCTGGCAGCTGGCCGACGTGGCGGTGCTCGAACACGGCGCCACCCTCTGGCACACCCACTCGGGCGAACCGATGAAGGCCATCCTCACCGCGCTGGAGCGGGAGGGCCGCCCGCTGCCCGATCTGGTCGTCGCCGACCACGGCTGGGCGGGCTACGCGGGCCAGCACGGCGTCGACTCCGTCGGTTACGCCGACTGCAACGACCCGGCGCTGTTCATCGGCGAGTCGGAGGGCACCGTCCAGGTGGCGGTCCCCCTCGACGACCATGTCGTCAGCCCGCGTCACTACGACCCGATGACGGCGTACCTGCTGGCGGAAGCGGGACTCGCCGAGTAGGCCGGCCGCGGACATCCCCGGGCGCCGCACACGCGTGTGCGGCGCCCTGTGCTCAGCCGCCCCTCGGCGCGCGGACCACGCCCTCCTGGATCACCGAGACGGCGAGCCGCCCGTCCTGGGTGTAGATGCGGGCCTGGCCGAGGCCCCGGCCGCCGTGCGCGGACGGCGACTCCTGGTCGTAGAGGAGCCACTCGTCGGCGCGGAACGGACGGTGGAACCACATCGCGTGGTCCAGGGAGGCCCCCACCACGTCCCCGACCGCCCAGCCGCCGCGCCCGTGCGCGAGGAGGACCGAGTCGAGGAGCGTCATGTCGGAGACGTAGGTGGCGAGGACGACGTGCAGCAGGGGGTCGTCGGCGAGCTTGCCGTTGGCGCGGAACCACACCTGGGAGTGCGGTTCGCGCGGTGTGCCGAACCGGCCGTAGGGCGGCTCGTCGACGTAGCGCAGGTCGACCGCCTGGCGGGCCTCGAGGAACTTCTCGACGACCTCCGGGTCGAGGTGGGCGTAGCCGCGCAGCCGTTCCTCCGAGGTGGGCAGGGTGGCGGGGTCCGGTGCGGGCGGCATGGGCGCCTGGTGCTCGAAGCCCTCCTCGTGCCGCTGGAAGGAGGCGGACAGCGCGAAGATCGGCTGTCCGTGCTGCACGGCGAGGACGCGGCGCGCGGTGAAGGAACGGCCGTCGTTCATCCGCTCGACCGTGTAGACGATGGGCGCGCCCGGGTCGCCCATGCGCAGGAAGTAGGCGTGCAGGGAGTGGGCGAGACGGTCCTCGGGGACCGTCCGTCCGGCGGCGACCAGCGCCTGCGCCGCGACCTGCCCGCCGAAGACGCGCGGGACGACGGCGGAGCGGGACCGGCCGCGGAAGATGTTCTCCTCGATCTGCTCGAGGTCGAGCAGATCGAGGAGATCCTGTAGTGCCTGGCTCATGGGAGACAGTTGTACCCGTCAGCCGTTTCCTGGGGTTTCGCGGACCTTACAGGCCCATGTCCTTGGCGATGATCGACTTCATGATCTCGCTGGTGCCGCCGTAGATGCGGTTGACGCGGTTGTCCGCGTACAGGCGGGCGATCGGGTACTCGTTCATGAAGCCGTAGCCGCCGTGCAGCTGGAGGCAGCGGTCGATCACGCGGTGGGCGACCTCGGTGCAGAACAGCTTGGCGCTCGCGGCCTCGGCCGGGGTCAGCTCGCCCGCGTCCAGGGCCTCCGTGGCGCGGTCGGCGACGGCCTCGGCCGCGTCCACCTCGGCCTGGCAGGCGGCCAGCTCGAACTTGGTGTTCTGGAAGTGCGCGACCGGCTTGCCGAAGACGACGCGCTCCTGCACGTACTGCTTGGCGAACCGGACGGCGGCCTTGGCCTGCGCGTACGCACCGTAGGCGATGCCCCAGCGCTCGGAGGCGAGGTTGTGGCCGAGGTAGTAGAAGCCCTTGTTCTCCTCGCCGAGCAGGTCCTCGACGGGCACCTTGACGTCGACGAACGCCAGCTCGGCGGTGTCGGAGGTCTTCAGGCCGAGCTTGTCCAGCTTGCGGCCGACCGAGTAGCCCTCGGCCTTGGTGTCCACGACGAAGAGGGATATGCCGTGGCGGCGGTCCTCGGCGGTGGGCGCGGAGGTGCGGGCGCAGACGATCATGCGGTCGGCGTGGACGCCACCGGTGATGAAGGTCTTGGAGCCGTTGAGGACGTAGTGCGTGCCGTCCTCGGAGAGCTTGGCGGTGCTCTTCATGCCCGCGAGGTCGGAGCCGGTGCCCGGCTCGGTCATCGCGATCGCCCACATCTCCTCGCCGGAGACGAACTTCGGCAGGAAGCGCTTCTTCTGCTCGTCGGTGGCGAGCAGCTTGAGGTAGGGAAGGCCGAGCAGCACGTGCACACCGGAGCCGCCGAAGGAGACACCCGCGCGAGCGGTCTCCTCGTAGAGCACGGCCTCGAACTTGTAGGAGTCGATGCCGGCGCCGCCGTACTCCTCGTCGACGCGGATACCGAAGACGCCGAGCTCGGCGAGCTTGTAGTAGAAGTCGCGCGGCGCCTGGCCGGCCGCGAACCACTCGTCGTAGACGGGAACGACCTCGGCCTCGATGAAGGCCCGGAGGGTCTCCCGGAACGCCTCGTGGTCCTCGTTGAACACCGTACGGCGCACCGCCGGCCCCTCTCTGCGCCTAAGCCGGCGCCGCTCTCGCGGATGTGGTTGCTCGCCGTGGGGGTTCCTCAAGCGATGGTTGCGGTCCCGGTGGCTAAGCGCTCGCTCAGACACAACCGTACCGGCGGGTAGGGAGAGGCGTCCAGAGGGGGTCGCCCGTAACGCTCGTCACTCCGCCCCGGCCGCCGCGAACGCGCCCCGGGCCATCCGGTGCAGCAGGGCCGCCGTGGCCGCGCGGCCGGGCAGGGAACCCGGTCGGCCGAGGTGGGGGGTGGAGTTCAGCAGACCGAAGACGGAGTGCACCGCCGAGCGGGCGGCAGGCTCGGCGAGGCCCGGGTACACCGCGCACAGGACCTCCACCCACAACTCGACGTACTGCCGCTGGAGCTGGCGGACCAGTTTGCGGTCGCTGTCGCGCAGGCGGTCCAGCTCGCGGTCGTGCAGGGTGATCAGGGGACGGTCGTCGAGGGCGAAGTCGATGTGGCCCTCGACGAGCGAGTCGAGGACCGCCGCGGACGGCACCCCGTCGGCCTCCGCCAGGCGCCGCTTCGCACCGGTCAGCAGCCGGCCGCTGATGCCCACCAGTAGTTCGGCGAGCATCGCGTCCTTGCCGGGGAAGTGCCGGTACAGCCCCGGGCCGCTGATGCCGACCGCGGCGCCTATCTCGTCCACCCCGACGCCGTGGAACCCGCGCTCGGCGAACAGCCGCGCGGCCTCCCTGAGGATCTGCTCGCGACGGGTGGGGGCGTCGGTTCTCGTGGCCATGAGGACGATTCTAGACAGGGAGGTTAGCGGTCGTTAACCTGAAGGAAATGGTTAACGCTCATTAACAGTCGATCACTGGGTGAGGGGACCGCAAGGATGGAGCAGGCACCGGAGCTGACGAGCGCGGCAGACCCCGCGTCGGAGGCCTGGCGGGCCAACGAGGCGGCGCACCGCGCACTCGTCGACGAGCTGCGCGGCAAACTGGCCGCTGCCCGGCTGGGCGGCGGGGAGAAGGCGCGGGCCCGTCACACCGCGCGCGGGAAGCTGCTGCCCCGGGACCGGGTGGACGCCCTGCTGGACCCGGGGTCGCCCTTCCTGGAGCTGGCCCCGCTCGCCGCCGACGGCCTCTACGAAGGGCAGGCCCCGGCGGCCGGGGTCATCGCGGGGATCGGGCGGGTCAGCGGGCGCGCGTGCGTCGTCGTCGCCAATGACGCCACCGTCAAGGGCGGTACGTACTACCCGATGACGGTGAAGAAGCATCTGCGGGCCCAGGAGGTCGCCCTCGAGAACCGGCTGCCCTGTCTGTACCTCGTGGACTCGGGCGGGGCCTTCCTGCCCATGCAGGACGAGGTGTTCCCGGACCGCGAGCACTTCGGGCGGATCTTCTACAACCAGGCCCGGATGTCGGGGGCCGGGATTCCGCAGATCGCGGCCGTGCTGGGCTCGTGCACGGCGGGCGGCGCCTACGTCCCGGCCATGAGCGACGAGGCCGTCATCGTCCGCAACCAGGGCACGATCTTCCTGGGCGGGCCCCCGCTGGTGAAGGCCGCCACCGGCGAGGTCGTCACCGCGGAGGAGCTCGGCGGCGGCGAGGTGCACGCACGCGTGTCGGGCGTGACCGACCACCTGGCGGAGGACGACGCGCACGCGCTGCGGATCGTCCGGAACATCGTCGCCACGCTCCCCGCGCGCGGGCCCCTCCCCTGGGAGGTGCGGGCGCCCGTCGAGCCCAAGGTCGACCCCTACGGGCTGTACGGCGCCGTGCCCGTCGACTCCCGCACCCCCTACGACGTCCGCGAGGTCATCGCGCGCGTGGTCGACGGCTCCCGCTTCCAGGAGTTCAAGGCCGAGTTCGGGCAGACCCTGGTCACCGGTTTCGCCCGGATCCACGGCCACCCGGTCGGCATCGTCGCCAACAACGGCATCCTGTTCTCGGAGTCCGCCCAGAAGGGCGCCCACTTCATCGAACTGTGCGACCAGCGCGGGATCCCCCTGGTGTTCCTCCAGAACATCTCCGGGTTCATGGTCGGCCGGGACTACGAGGCCGGCGGCATCGCCAAGCACGGCGCCAAGATGGTGACGGCCGTGGCGTGCACACGCGTGCCGAAGCTGACGGTCGTCGTCGGCGGGTCGTACGGCGCCGGGAACTACTCCATGTGCGGCCGGGCCTACTCGCCGCGCTTCCTGTGGATGTGGCCGGGCGCCAAGATCTCCGTCATGGGCGGCGAGCAGGCCGCCTCCGTCCTCGCGACCGTCAAGCGGGACCAGCTCCAGGCGCAGGGCCAGGAGTGGTCCGCGGACGCGGAGGACGCCTTCAAGGCGCCGGTCCGGCAGCAGTACGAACGCCAGGGCAACGCCTACTACGCCACCGCCCGGCTCTGGGACGACGGCGTCATCGATCCGCTGGAGACCCGCCAGGTGCTGGGTCTCGCACTGACCGCATGTGCCCATGCGCCGCTGGGTGACCCCCAGTTCGGCGTCTTCCGGATGTGAGGAGGGGAGCCTTGATGTTCGACACCGTGCTTGTGGCCAACCGGGGCGAGATCGCCGTCCGCGTCATCCGCACCCTGCGCGCGCTGGGGGTGCGCTCGGTGGCCGTCTTCTCCGATGCCGACGCGGACGCCCGGCACGTCCGGGAGGCGGACACGGCCGTACGCATCGGCCCGCCGCCGGCGGCCGAGAGCTATCTGTCGGTCGAGCGGCTGCTGGAGGCGGCCGCGAGGACCGGCGCCCAGGCGGTCCATCCCGGATACGGCTTCCTCGCCGAGAACGCCGCCTTCGCGCGCGCCTGCGCCGACGCCGGGCTGGTCTTCATCGGGCCGCCCGCGGACGCCATCTCCCTGATGGGCGACAAGATCCGGGCCAAGGAGACCGTGCAGGCGGCCGGGGTGCCGGTCGTCCCCGGCGGGCGGGACCCCGACCTGGCCGAGGCCGCCCACGAACTGGGCGCGCCCGTCCTGCTCAAGCCGTCGGCCGGCGGCGGCGGCAAGGGCATGCGCCTGGTACGGGACCTGGCCGTGCTGGACGAGGAGATCGCCGCCGCCCGCCGCGAGGCCCGCGCCTCCTTCGGTGACGACACGCTCCTCGTCGAGCGGTGGGTGGACCGGCCCCGGCACATCGAGATCCAGGTGCTGGCCGACGGCCACGGGAACGTGGTGCACCTGGGCGAGCGCGAGTGCTCCCTCCAGCGCCGGCACCAGAAGATCGTCGAGGAGGCGCCCTCGGTCCTGCTGGACGAGAGGACGCGTGCGGCCATGGGCGAGGCCGCGGTCCAGGCGGCACGCTCGTGCGGGTACCGGGGCGCGGGCACGGTGGAGTTCATCGTGCCGGGCACCGACCCGTCCGCGTACTACTTCATGGAGATGAACACCCGTCTCCAGGTGGAGCACCCGGTCACCGAACTGGTCACCGGCCTGGACCTGGTGGAGTGGCAGCTGCGGGTGGCCGCCGGTGAGCCGCTGTCCTTCGGCCAGGAGGACGTCCGGCTGACCGGGCACGCGGTCGAGGCGCGGATCTGCGCCGAGGACCCCGCGCGCGGCTTCCTGCCCTCCGGCGGGACGGTGCTCCTGCTGCGCGAGCCCGAGGGCGACGGCGTGCGCACCGACTCCGGGCTGAGCGAGGGCACCGAGGTCGGCAGTCTGTACGACCCGATGCTGTCCAAGGTGATCGCCTACGGTCCGGACCGGGAGACCGCGCTGCGCCGGCTCCGGGCGGCCCTCGCGGAGACGGTCACACTGGGCGTGCAGACCAACGCCGGGTTCCTGCGGCGGCTGCTGGCCCATCCGGCGGTGGTGGCCGGCGAACTGGACACCGGACTGGTGGAGCGGGAGGCCGGCACGCTCGTCGCGGCCGAGGTGCCGGAGGACGTGTACGCGGCGGCGGCGCTGCTGCGCCAGGCCGCGCTGACCCCCGCGCCCGCCGCGGGCTGGGTCGACCCCTTCTCCGTCGCGGACGGCTGGCGCCTGGGCGGCGAGCCCGCCTGGACGGCACACCATCTCCAGGTGCCGGGACACGACCCGGTGACCGTCCGCGTGCGCGGCACGGCGGACGGCGGGGCCGAGGTGCTGCTCGACGGGTCCGAGACCCCGCGGCAGGGCGCCGGGGGGCCACCCCCGCGCCCGGGAACCGATCCGCGGTTCGACTGCCGGCTCGACGGCGTCACACGGACCTTCGCCGCGCTGCCGGACGGCACCTGGCTGGGCCGTGACGGCGACGCCTGGCAGCTGCGCGACCACGACCCGGTCGCCGACTCCCTCACCCGGGGTGCCCACGCGGGCGCCGACTCGCTCACCGCGCCCATGCCGGGCACGGTGACCGTGGTCAAGGTCGCCGTCGGCGACGAGGTGGTCGCGGGCCAGAGCCTGCTGGTCGTCGAGGCGATGAAGATGGAGCACGTCATCTCCGCCCCGCACGCCGGCACGGTCGCCGAACTGGACGTGACGCCGGGCACCACGGTGGCCATGGACCAGGTCCTGGCCGTCATCACCCCGGCGGAGGAGGAGCAGTGACCCTTCCCATGGCCGTGCCGGCCGCGGGCCTGCCCGCGCGGGTGCGCATCCACGAGGTCGGCCCGCGCGACGGCCTACAGAACGAGAAGTCGGCCGTGCCGACGGCCGTCAAGGCGGAGTTCGTCCACCGCCTCGCCGAGGCGGGGCTGACCACCATCGAGGCCACCAGCTTCGTCCATCCGAAGTGGGTGCCCCAACTCGCCGACGCGGAGCAGCTGTTCCCGCTGGTGAGCGATCTGGACGTGGCGCTTCCGGTCCTCGTGCCGAACGAACGCGGGCTGGACCGCGCCCTCGCCCTGGGCGCCCGCCGGGTCGCCGTGTTCGCCAGCGCCACCGAGTCCTTCGCGAAGGCCAACCTCAACCGCACGGTGGACGAGGTGCTGGCCATGTTCGAGCCGGTGGTGGCCCGGGCCAGGGCGCAGGACGTGCAGGTGCGCGGCTACCTCTCGATGTGCTTCGGCGACCCGTGGGAGGGCGCGGTCCCGGTCGACCAGGTCGTCCGGGTCTGCCGGGCTCTGCTCGACCTGGGCTGCGACGAACTGAGCCTGGGCGACACGATCGGCGTGGCCACCCCGGGTCACGTCCGGGCCCTGCTGACCGCGCTGAACGAACAGGGCGTCGCCACGGACGCGTTGGGGGTGCACTTCCACGACACCTACGGTCAGGCGCTCGCCAACACCCTCGCCGCGCTCCAGCACGGCGTCGCCACCGTCGACTCCTCGGCGGGCGGTCTCGGCGGCTGCCCGTACGCCAAGTCCGCCACCGGCAACCTCGCCACCGAGGACCTCGTGTGGATGCTGCGGGGCCTCGGCATCGACACCGGCATCGACCTCGGCCGTCTCGTCGCCACAAGCGAGTGGATGGCCGGCCACCTGGGCCGACCCAGCCCGTCCCGCACCGTCCGAGCACTCGGCAACACGACACAGCCCCACAAGGAGCAGTGACCCGACATGGACCACCGTCTCTCTCCCGAACTGGAAGAACTCCGCCGCACGGTCGAGGAGTTCGCGCACGACGTGGTCGCGCCCAAGATCGGCGACTTCTACGAGCGGCACGAGTTCCCGTACGAGATCGTCCGCGAGATGGGCCGCATGGGCCTGTTCGGGCTGCCGTTCCCGGAGGAGCACGGAGGCATGGGCGGCGACTACCTCGCCCTCGGCATCGTGCTGGAGGAACTCGCGCGCGTCGACTCGTCCGTGGCGATCACCCTGGAGGCGGGCGTCTCACTGGGCGCCATGCCGATCCACCTGTTCGGGACGCCGGAGCAGAAGCGCGAGTGGCTGCCGCGCCTGTGCACCGGCGAGATCCTGGGCGCCTTCGGGCTGACCGAGCCGGACGGCGGCTCGGACGCGGGCGCGACGCGTACGACGGCCCGGCTCGACCCGGAGACGGACGAGTGGGTGATCAACGGCACCAAGTGCTTCATCACCAACTCGGGCACGGACATCACGGGGTTGGTCACGGTCACGGCGGTGACGGGTCGTAAGCCCGACGGCAGGCCGCTGATCTCGGCGATCATCGTTCCGTCCGGCACGCCGGGCTTCACCGTCGCGAGCCCCTACTCGAAGGTCGGCTGGAACGCCTCGGACACCCGTGAGCTGTCGTTCTCCGACGTGCGCGTCCCGGCGGCGAACCTGCTCGGCGAACAGGGCCGCGGATACGCGCAGTTCCTGCGGATCCTGGACGAGGGGCGCGTCGCCATCGCGGCGCTGGCGACCGGGCTCGCCCAGGGCTGTGTGGACGAGTCGGTGAAGTACGCGAAGGAACGGCACGCGTTCGGCCGTCCGATCGGCGCCAACCAGGCCATCCAGTTCAAGATCGCCGACATGGAGATGAAGGCCCACACGGCCCGCCTCGCCTGGCGGGACGCGGCCTCGCGGCTGGTGGCCGGCGATCCCTTCAAGAAGGAGGCGGCCCTGGCGAAGCTCTACTCGTCGACGGTGGCCGTCGACAACGCCCGCGACGCCACCCAGGTGCACGGCGGCTACGGCTTCATGAACGAGTACCCGGTGGCCCGGATGTGGCGCGACTCCAAGATCCTGGAGATCGGGGAGGGCACGAGCGAGGTGCAACGGATGCTGATCGCACGCGAGTTGGGGCTCACCGGCTGACCGGAGGGCCGGACCCGGGGCGCGCGGTGGCGCGTTCGGACGACGGACGGAAGCCGACCCGGATCGAGGGTCCGGCGGCCCAAGGGCACGCCGGGCCTCCCGATTCAAGGTGAGGTTAGGCTAACCTACATTCGATCCGTCCCCGGGTGATCCGCCCCGTCGAAAGTAGCCAGAGACATGCCCAACGCCAGAGCCGCCCGTCCCACCCGCCGTGGCATCCTCGCCGCCGGTGGCGCCCTCGGTCTCGGTGCCGTGCTCGCCGCCTGCGGCGACGACGACGCGAGCAGTGGCAGCTCCGGGTCGTCGGCGAGCACCTCGGCCAAGTCCGGTCCCTGGACCTTCAAGGACGACCGCGGCACCACGGTGAAGCTCGACAGGATCCCCACCGCCATCGTCGCCTTCACCGGCGTCGGCGCGGCCCTCTACGACTACGGCGTCCAGGTCAAGGGCGTCTTCGGCCCGACGAAGACCGCCGCGGGCAAGGCCGACGTCCAGGCGGGGGACATGGACGTCACCAAGGTGACGGTCCTCGGCAACGTCTGGGACGAGTTCAACGTCGAGAAGTACGCGGCCCTCGCGCCCGACGTCCTGATCTCCACCATGTTCGACAACGCCGGCACCCTCTGGTACGTCCCCGAGGCGTCCAAGGACAAGATCGCGGGGCTCGCCCCGAGCGTCGGCATCTCCGTCTACGACCGCCAGTTGACCGCTCCGCTCCAGCGCATGTGGGAACTGGCCGAGTCGCTCGGCGCCGACATGAAGGCCGCCGCGGTCACCGACGCCAAGAAGAAGTTCGAGGAGGCCGCCGCCCGGCTGCGCGCCGCCGCCAAGGCCAAGCCCGGCATCAAGGTGCTGGCCGGGTCCGCGAGCGCCGAGCTGTTCTACGTCTCCGGCACCAACCTCTCCATCGACCTCGAGTACTTCAAGGCCCTCGGCGTGAACTTCGTCGAGCCGCCGGAGAGCGCGAAGGCGCAGGGCGGCGGCTGGTACGAGTCGCTCAGCTGGGAGAACGTCGACAAGTACGCGGCCGACATCATCATGATGGACGACCGGTCCTCGACCATCCAGCCCGCCGACATCACCGAGGCGACCTGGAAGAAGCTGCCCGCGGTGAAGGCCGGTCAGGTCATCGCACGGTCGCCGGAGCCGATCCTGTCCTACGCGAAGTGCGTGCCGCTGCTCGAGAACCTCGCCGAGGCGCTCGAGAAGGCGAAGAAGGTCAGCTGACACGCAGGTGAGCCACCCCTCCGCCACCCAGAGGAGCACCCTCCGTGACCACCGCCGTTGCCGCGCCCTTCCGGTTCTTCTCTCTCCAGGTCGTGCGGACCCTGCGGATCGGGCCTTCGCTCGTCCGGGTCACCTTCGCCGGGCAGGACCTGCGGTACTTCTTCTCCGACGGACATGACCAGTCGCTGTCCCTCTTCCTGCCGCATCCGGGGCAGGACGCGCCCGCCGTGCCCTTCGAGCTCGGATGGGGGTCCCCCCGCTCGAGCGAAGCCGAGAGCGGGGGAAGCTGGTGGCAGGGATGGCGTGAACTGCCGGACGGGGTGCGGGCGGTGATGCGGTCGTACACGCTGCGCACCCTGCGCCGCGATCCCGACGAGATCGACATCGACTTCGTGCTGCACACCCCCGCCGGTCCCGCCTCCGCGTGGGCGGCGGGCGCCGCCGCCGGGGACCGGGTGGTGCTGCTCGGGCCTGCCGTGGCCGACAACCGGGCGATCCGGTTCCGGCCCCCGGCCGGCACCGATCTGGTCGTGCTGTGGGGCGACGAGAGCGCCCTTCCGGCCATCGCGTCGATCCTGGAGTCCCTGCCGGCCGGACAGCGCGTCCGGGTCTGGCTGGAGACCCATGAGGTCGGCACCGTGAGGGAGTTGGTGACCGCGGCGGACGCCGAGGTCACCTGGGTGGTCGGGGAGAGCTCGGTGGACGTGCTCCGAGAGGCCCGGCTCCCGGCCGCCGAGCACCCGTACGTCTGGATCGCGGGCGAGTCGGGGTGCGTGAAGGCGCTGCGCCGGCACTTCGTCGGGGAACGCGGGATCGACCGGCGCCGGATCACCTTCGTGGGGTATTGGCGCCGGGGCATGAGCGAGGAGCAGCTCCGCGAGGCGGAGTAGCGAACTGGCGGAGTAGCGAACTGGCGGAGTAGCGAAGTGCCGGAGTAGCGAAGTGCTGGAGCAGCGGAGCATCGACCAGGTGTCCCTGCGGGCAGCCGGTGGGGACCCGACGTGATCGCGGTCACGGCGACCCCACGACTTCCCACGCCAACTCAGGTTAGGCTAACCTAAGTTGAACCCGAGGCGCCGCCCCGAGTCCGTCCCCCCGCGGACCCCGTCCCCACCCCGGAGGACCCCCACCATGCGCTCGCACCTGCTCAATGACACGACCGCGGAGCAGTACCGCCGCTCCGTGACCGAAGGAGTAGAGCGGGTGGCCGCAAAAATCGCCGCCACCGACCGTCCGTTCACCGGCGTCACGGTCGACGCCCTCGCTCCCCTCATCGACGGGATCGACCTGGACAGGCCGCTGCACGACACCGCGGCCGTCCTGGACGAGCTGGAGGAGGTCTACCTCCGCGACGCGATCTACTTCCATCACCCCCGCTACCTCGCCCACCTCAACTGCCCGGTCGTCATCCCCGCCGTGCTGGGCGAGGCGGTCCTGTCCGCCGTCAACTCCTCCCTGGACACCTGGGACCAGTCGGCCGGCGGCACCCTCATCGAGCGCAAACTGATCGACTGGACAACGGCCCGCATCGGCCTCGGCCCGGCCGCCGACGGGGTGTTCACCTCCGGCGGCACGCAGTCCAACCTCCAGGCGCTGCTGCTCGCCCGGGAGGAGGCCAAGCCGGGACGGGACGGGCGGGAAGGACCGGCCTCCCTCGCACGACTGCGCATCTTCGCCTCCGAGGCCAGCCACTTCAGCGTGAAGAAGTCCGCGAAACTGCTGGGCCTCGGCGAGGACGCGGTGGTGTCCGTTCCCGTCGACGCCGACAAGCGCATGCAGACCCTCGCGCTCGCCCGCGAGCTGGAGCGCTGCGAACAGGCCGGCCTGGTCCCCATGGCCGTCGTCGCCACCGCCGGGACCACCGACTTCGGCTCCATCGACCCGCTGCCCGAGATCGCCGGACTGTGCGACCGCTACGGCGCCTGGATGCACGTCGACGCGGCCTACGGCTGCGGACTGCTCGCCTCCGTGAAGTACCGGGACCGGATCGACGGCATCGAGCGCGCCGACTCCGTCACCGTCGACTACCACAAGTCCTTCTTCCAGCCGGTGAGTTCGTCGGCCGTACTGGTCCGTGACGCGGCCACCCTGCGCCACGCCACCTACCACGCCGAGTACCTCAACCCGCGGCGCACGGTGCAGGAGCGCATCCCCAACCAGGTGGACAAGTCCCTCCAGACCACCCGCCGCTTCGACGCGCTGAAACTGTGGATGACCCTGCGGACCATGGGCGCCGACGGTATCGGGCAGCTTTTCGACGAGGTCTGCGACCTGACCGCCGAGGGCTGGCGCCTGCTGGCCGCCGACCCGCGCTTCGACGTGGTCGTCCAGCCGTCGCTCTCCACCCTCGTCTTCCGCTACATCCCCGCCGCGGTCACCGACCCGGCCGAGATCGACCGCGCCAACCTCCACGCCCGCAAGGCCCTGTTCGCCTCCGGTGACGCGGTGGTCGCGGGCACCAAGGTCGGCGCCCGCCATTACCTGAAGTTCACCCTGCTCAACCCCGAGACGACGACCGACGACATCGCCGCCGTCCTCGACCTGATCGCCGGCCACGCCGAGCAGTACCTGGGAGAGTCCCTTGACCGCGCTTGCTGAAGCCAGCCGCACCTACGACTTCGTGGGGATCGGGCTCGGCCCCTTCAACCTCGGCCTCGCCTGCCTCACCGAGCCGATCGACACACTCGACGGCGTCTTCCTCGAGTCCAAGCCGGACTTCGAGTGGCACTCCGGCATGTTCCTCGACGGCGCCCACCTCCAGACGCCGTTCATGTCGGACCTGGTCACCCTGGCCGACCCGACCTCGCCGTACTCCTTCCTCAACTACCTGAAGGAGAAGGGCCGGCTGTACTCCTTCTACATCCGCGAGAACTTCTACCCGCTGCGGGTCGAGTACGACGACTACTGCCGCTGGGCCGCGAACAGACTGAGCAGTGTGCGCTTCTCCACGACGGTCACGGAGGTGACGTACGAGGACGACGTGTACGTCGTCCGGACGGCCGCCGGCGAGCGGTTCCGCGCCCGTCACCTGGTCCTCGGCACCGGCACGCCCCCGTACGTCCCGCAGGCCTGCGCCGGCCTGGGCGGCGACTTCCTGCACAACTCCGGTTACCTGCGGCACAAGGCGGAGCTCCAGAAGAAGGAGTCGATCACGCTGGTGGGCTCCGGGCAGTCGGCCGCCGAGATCTACCACGACCTGCTCGGCGAGATCGACGTGCACGGCTACCGGCTGAACTGGGTCACCCGCTCCCCGCGCTTCTTCCCGCTCGAGTACACGAAGCTCACGCTGGAGATGACGTCCCCGGAGTACATCGACTACTTCCGCGAGCTCCCCGAGCCCACCCGCTACCGCCTCACGGCCGAGCAGAAGAACCTCTTCAAGGGCATCGACGGCGATCTCATCAACGAGATCTTCGACCTGCTCTACCAGAAAAGCCTCGGCGGCCCCGTGCCCACCCGGCTCCTGACCAACTCCGCGTTGCGCGAGGCCTCTTACGCCGACGGCACCTACACCCTCTCCTTCCGCCAGGAGGAGCAGGAGAAGGACTTCGAGCTGAGCTCCGACGGCCTGGTCCTGGCGACCGGCTACAAGTACGTCGAGCCTGAGTTCCTCGCGCCCGTCCGGGACAGACTGCGCTACGACTCCCACGGCAACTTCGACGTCGCCCGCAACTACTCCATCGACACCACGGGCCGGGGAGTGTTCCTCCAGAACGCCGGCGCGCACACCCACAGCATCACGTCCCCCGACCTCGGCATGGGCGCCTACCGCAACAGCTCCATCATCCGTGAGCTGCTCGGCAGCGAGTACTACCCGGTCGAGAAGACCATCGCGTTCCAGGAGTTCGCCGTATGAGCACGACCACGGCCACCGTCGGCCGTCTCACCCTGCGGCCCCTCGACCCCGTCGAGGACGCCGAGCTGCTGCACGGCTGGGTCACGCATCCCAAGGCCGCGTTCTGGATGATGCAGCACGCGAAACTCGTCGACGTCGAGCGCGCCTACATGGACATCGCGGCCGACGAACACAGCCATGCCCTCCTCGGCCTGCACGACGGCGAGCCCGCCTTCCTGATGGAGTACTACGACCCGGCCCACCGCGAGCTGGTCGGCCTGTACGAGCCGCGGCCCGGCGACGTCGGCATGCACTTCCTCGTCGCCCCCACCGACCGGCCCGTGCACGGGTTCACGCGGGCCGTCATCACGGCGGTGATGGCGCGCCTCTTCGAGGACCCGCAGGTGCGGCGCGTCGTCGTCGAGCCGGACGTCTCCAACAAGGCGGTCCACGCCCTCAACGAGGCCGTCGGGTTCGTTCCGGAGCGGGAGATCGAGAAGCCGGAGAAGCGGGCGCTGCTGAGCTTCTGCACACGCGAGCAGTTCGTCACGGCGACGGGGGTGCCGGCATGAGCCTCGCCGACGCCGTCTCCCATCTCTCCCCCGAGCGCTGGGAGCAGGCCAACCGCCTGCTCGTGCGCAAGGCCCTCGCGGAGTTCGCGCACGAGCGCCTGATCACCCCCGAGGAGCAGGACGGCCACTACGTCGTCCGCAGTGACGACGGGCTCACCGCCTACCGCTTCACCGCCGTCCGCCACGCCCTGGACCACTGGCAGGTGGACGCCGGCTCGATCACCCGCATCCGCGACGGCGCCGGACTGCCGCTCGCCGCGCTGGATTTCTTCGTCGAACTGAGGAAGACGCTGGGTCTGAGCGACGAGATCCTGCCGGTCTACCTGGAGGAGATCTCCTCCACCCTCTCCGGCACCTGCTACAAGCTGACCAAACCGCGGATCACGTCGGCGGAGCTGGCCGGCAGCGGGTTCCAGGCCATCGAGACCGGGATGACCGAGGGCCACCCCTGCTTCGTCGCCAACAACGGGCGGCTCGGCTTCGGCATCGACGATTACCTGTCGTACGCGCCGGAGACGGCGAGCCCCGTCCGGCTGGTGTGGCTGGCCGCCCACCGCTCGCGGGCCGCGTTCACGGCGGGCGTCGGCATCGACTACGCGTCCTTCGTGCGGGACGAGCTGGGCGAGAAGACCGTCGAGCGCTTCGACGGCATCCTGCGCGAGCGGGGCCACGACCCGCAGGAGTACCTCCTCATCCCCGTCCACCCCTGGCAGTGGTGGAACAAGCTCACCGTCACCTTCGCCGCCGAGATCGCCCGCGGGAACCTGGTCTGCCTGGGCGAGGGCGACGACGAGTACCTGGCGCAGCAATCCATCCGGACGTTCTTCAACTCCTCGCACCCGGAGAAGCACTACGTGAAGACGGCCCTGTCCGTCCTCAACATGGGCTTCATGCGCGGACTCTCGGCCGCCTACATGGAGGCGACCCCGGCCATCAACGACTGGCTGGCCCAGCTCATCGACAACGACCCGGTACTGAGGGCCACGGGCCTGTCGATCATCCGGGAGCGGGCGGCCGTCGGCTACCGGCACCTGGAGTACGAGGCGGCCACGGACCGCTACTCGCCGTACCGCAAGATGCTGGCCGCGCTGTGGCGGGAGAGCCCCCTGCCGACGCTCGGGGACGGCGAGACGCTCGCCACGATGGCCTCGCTGGTCCATGTGGACCACGAGGGCAGGTCGGTGGCCGGGGCGCTGATCGAGCGGTCGGGCCTGACGCCTGTCCAGTGGCTGCGCGGCTACCTCCAGGCGTACTACACCCCGCTCCTGCACAGCTTCTACGCGTACGACCTGGTGTTCATGCCGCACGGCGAGAACACCATTCTGGTCCTGAAGGACGGGGCGGTGCAGCGGGCGGTCTACAAGGACATCGCCGAGGAGATCGCGGTCATGGACCCGGACGCGGTGCTGCCGCCCGAGGTCCGGCGCATCCGCGTCGAGGTGCCCGAGGACACGAAGCTGCTGTCCATCTTCACGGACGTCTTCGACTGCTTCTTCCGCTTCCTCGCGGCCGGCCTCGCCACCGAGGGGATCCTCGAGGAGGACGACTTCTGGCGCACGGTCGCCGAGGTCACCCGCGCCTACCAGGAGGCGAACCCCGAACTCGCCGACAGGTTCCGCCAGTACGACCTGTTCGCCCCCGAGTTCGCCCTGTCCTGCCTCAACCGCCTCCAACTGCGTGACAACCGGCAGATGGTGGACCTGGCGGACCCGTCGGGCGCCCTCCAGCTGATCGGAACCCTGAAGAATCCCGTCGCGGGGTTCTGATCGAGGCGGCGGGCGCCCCCCGGGTACGGTCCCCGGGGGCGCCCGCCGCCGTCTTTGGAAGAATCCCCCCATGGCGGAAATCATCCAGCGCGACGGCACCTGGGTCTTCGACGGCGAGGCCCTGCGGCTGACCCCGGGCCGGGACAGGAACGTCGGGCTGCTGCGCAGGGAACTGGGTGAACTGGTCGTCCCGCTGAGCGCGTTGGCGGGAGTCTCCTTCGAGCAGGGCAAGAAGGGCGGACGGCTGCGACTGCGGCTGCGGGACGGCGCCGACCCGCTGCTCCAGGCGACCGGCGGACGGCTGACCGAGCCGCACGATCCCTACCAGCTGCTGGTCGAATCCGACCGGTACGGGGTCGCGGAGTACCTCGTGGAGGAGGTGCGCCGCGCGCTGCTGCTCGACAGGATCGCGGCCGACCCGGTGGACGCCTATCTGCTGCCCGGCCCGGCCGTGCCCCTGACCGCCTCCGCCGGGGACGGCACCGCGAGCTTCGACGGGGAGCGGGTGCGTCTGGAGTGGAACTGGAAGACGGAGGAGTCCAAGGCCTCGGCGGGCGCCCGCACCCTGGGCGTCGCGGAGATCGAGGGCGTGGAGTGGCAGCCCGCGGTCGGCCTCGAGAACGGCTGTCTGCGCTTCCGGCTGCGGCACGCGCCCACGAAGGCGCCGGCCAAGTACGACCCCAACGCGGTGGAGCTGTGGGGATTCAAGAGGGACCCGCTGATGGCGCTCGTCGCGGCGGCCGTGCAGGCCCGGCTGCCCCATCCGTCCGCCGCCCCCGGGGACGCGGCGGCGCCGATCGCGTCCGGGGCCGCCCTGCCGCCCGGGGCGGTCCCCGCGCCCGCGTCCGGCCCCGACCACGACGCGCTGCTGCGCCGCCTGCGCGAGCTCGGTGAGCTGCGCCGCGACGGCGTCCTGACGGAGGACGAGTTCACGATGGCCAAACAGGCGGTCCTCAAGCGCCTGTAGCGCGGACGAGGACCGCCTGCGGGCCCGGGTCGCATACCTGGGCGGGCGTGCGGGGGCCGGTGCGCGGGGCGGGCGTGCGGGGGCCGGTGTGCGGGGTCGGCTGTGCGCCCCGCCTTCCGGGCGCACAGCCGGGGCTACTTCGCCTTGCGGGCCACCGTGAAGTGGTCGATGCGGTCGCCCGTCTCGGCGATGCCCTGGACCTTCAGAGTCGTGTACTGACCCTTCGGCGCGGGGGTGACGTCCACGCGCAGGAACGAGTAGTTCAGGTAGCGGACGCGCGACCAGGTGACGGTCTCGTTCTGCTTACCGCCCTTGAGGTTGATGAAGGAGGCCACCGAGTCGACCTCGTTCTCGTGCCCCTCGTAGGAGTCCGGGGCCGTGAAGGCGTAGAGGCTGCGGCCGGCCGCGCCCGCCGTGACGTAGACGACACCTTCGGTCTCGGGGTACGCCGTGCCGCCGATCGGGAGCTTCTTGGTGACGGTGTTGCCCTTGATGACGTCGGTGCGCTCGTACTGGTGGTTGTGGCCGTTGATGACCAGGTCCACCTGGTACTTGTCGAACAACGGCACCCACTCCTGGCGGACGCCCCCCTCCGAGGCGTGCGCGGTGGAGGTGCAGTACGCGCAGTGGTGGAAGAACACGACGACGAAGTCGATGTCCTTCGCGGCGCGGAACTTCTTCAGCTGGCTCTCGAACCACTTGGTCTGGGTGCCGCCGGAGATACCGAGGTTGGCCGGGATCTCGAAGGAGACGTCGTTGGGGTCCAGCGAGATGATCGCCGTGTTGCCGTAGACGAAGGAGTAGACGCCCGGGAGGTTCTTCTTGTCCGGGCCGTTGTCCGGGAGGTTCCAGCGGGCTTCCTCGCCGCCGTAGCCGTTGGGCGAGTACCAGGCCTCCATGTCGTGGTTGCCGAACGACACCATCCACGGCACGGACTTGGCGACGGACTCGGTCTGGGCGAGGAACTGGTCCCAGGTGCGCGAGTCGAACACCGTGTCGGAGGTCTTGCCCTGACCGGCCGGGTCGCCGTAGGCGATGTCACCGGCGTGCAGGTGGAAGGACGGGTTCTGGCCGAGGATCAGGCTGTCGTTGGCCAGGGCGTGGTAGCTGACGCCCTGGTCGCCGAAGGCCGTGAACGTGAACGGCGCCTTGTGGGCGGGGGCCGTGGTGAAGGTGCCGATGGTGCCCGCGAACTGCGGCGCGGCCGGGTCGAAGCCGTCGTGGCCGACGCCGTAGAAGTAGGTCCTGCCGGGCTTGAGGCGGGTCAGCGCGGCGTGCACGTAGTACTGGGTGTGGTCGCCGCTGGCGCCGACGCCGGCCGGGGTGTAGAGGGTGCGGATCTCGGCGTCGATCCTGACCGAGAGGTGCGAGGCGTGGGTGCCGATGCGGATGAAGGGCTTCTTCACCGCGACCGGGACCTGCCAGGAGACGGTGATCTCGGTACGCGGGTCGTTGCCGTAGGCGAGGTGGCGGCCGAAGGGCGCCACGTAGGCGCCGTCGACGGTCTCGGTGTGCGAGAGGGGCTGCGTGCGAACGGCGGCCTGTGCCGTGGCCCCGGTGACGAACGCGCCACCGGTGACGGCACCGAGCGTGACGGCGCCGCCTCTGATCATCGTGCGCCGGGAGAACCTGGCGCGCAGGTACTCGTGCTGCTCGGCCATGCTCATGCGGTCGGCGAGCTGCTCGGGTACGCCCATGCGAGGAGTGTCCATGACGTCTGAAACTCGTCGCCCCGGGCGACGGGCCGCAAGCCGCCGAATGGACGGTTGGGGAACAGCGGCTCATAACACATTCAAGGTTCCCCCAAGGCTCCTTAACAGGGGCCTGCCCGAATTCGGGCACGATTCTTGCGAAACTGGCTCGCGTACCCCAGGATCTACCGGGTGCACGACGAACTTGTTGATCACCTGACGCGCTCCTCACCCCTCCAGCGGGGCGAGGCGCTGCGGGTGATCCAGGACGTGCTCGCCTACTTCGACGAGACGACCGAGGACTACGTCCGTCGCCGCCACCGCGAGCTCCAGGCCCAGGGCCTGGTCAACGCGGAGATCTTCGAACGGGTCGAGGCGGACCTGAAATACCGTGCGGTGGCGCCGCCCGAGCTCACGCTCAGGCAGCTGCGGCGCATCGTCTACGGGTGATCGAAAGCTTGGGGATACCTACACATGTGCGGAATCGTCGGATACATCGGCAGGCGTGACGTCGCCCCGCTGCTGCTCGAAGGCCTTCAGCGGCTCGAGTACCGCGGGTACGACTCGGCGGGCATCGTCGTGACCTCCCCGAAGACGGCCGGCCTGAAGATGGTCAAGGCCAAGGGCCGGGTCCGCGACCTGGAGGCCAAGGTCCCGGCGCGCTTCAAGGGCACGACCGGCATCGCCCACACCCGCTGGGCCACCCACGGCGCGCCCTCCGACGTGAACGCCCACCCGCACATGTCGGCCGACCTCAAGGTCGCCGTCGTCCACAACGGCATCATCGACAACGCCTCCGACCTGCGCAGGAAGCTCGAGGCCGACGGCGTCGAGTTCCTGTCCGAGACGGACACCGAGGTGCTCGTCCACCTCATCGCCCGCGCCCAGGCCGAGAAGCTCGAGGACAAGGTCCGCGAGGCGCTGCGCGTGGTCGAGGGCACGTACGGCATCGCCGTCATGCACGCCGACTTCAACGACCGGATCGTCGTCGCCCGCAACGGCTCCCCGGTCGTCCTCGGCATCGGTGAGAAGGAGATGTTCGTCGCCTCGGACATCGCCGCGCTGGTCGCCCACACCCGCCAGATCGTCACCCTCGACGACGGCGAGATGGCCACCCTCAAGGCCGACGACTTCCGCACCTACACCACCGAGGGCACGCGCACCACCGCCGAGCCCACCACCGTCGAGTGGGAGGCCGCCTCCTACGACATGGGCGGCCACGACACCTACATGCACAAGGAGATCCACGAGCAGGCCGACGCCGTGGACCGCGTGCTGCGCGGCCGCATCGACGACCGCTTCTCCACCGTGCACCTCGGCGGCCTCAACCTGGACGCCCGTGAGGCCCGCCAGATCCGCCGGGTGAAGATCCTCGGCTGCGGCACCTCGTACCACGCGGGCATGATCGGCGCCCAGATGATCGAGGAGCTCGCCCGCATCCCCGCGGACGCCGAGCCCGCCTCCGAGTTCCGCTACCGCAACGCGGTCGTGGACCCCGACACCCTGTACATCGCCGTCTCGCAGTCCGGTGAGACGTACGACGTGCTGGCGGCCGTCCAGGAGCTGAAGCGCAAGGGTGCCCGGGTGCTGGGCGTGGTCAACGTCGTCGGCTCGGCGATCGCCCGCGAGGCGGACGGCGGCGTGTACGTGCACGCGGGCCCCGAGGTCTGCGTCGTCTCGACGAAGTGCTTCACGAACACCACGGTCGCCTTCGCGCTGCTCGCCCTGCACCTCGGCCGCACCCGCGACCTCTCCGTGCGCGACGGCAAGCGGATCATCGAGGGTCTGCGCAAGCTGCCCGCCCAGATCGCCGAGATCATGGAGCAGGAGGCGGAGATCGAGAAGCTCGCCGAGACGCTCGCCGAGGCCCGCTCGATGCTGTTCATCGGCCGCGTCCGGGGCTACCCGGTCGCCCGTGAGGCCTCGCTGAAGCTGAAGGAGGTCTCGTACATCCACGCCGAGGCCTACCCGGCCTCCGAGCTCAAGCACGGTCCGCTGGCCCTCATCGAGCCCGCGCTCCCGACGGTCGCGATCGTCCCGGACGACGACCTGCTGGAGAAGAACCGCGCCGCCCTGGAGGAGATCAAGGCCCGCAGCGGCAAGATCATCGCGGTGGCCCACCAGGAGCAGGAGAAGGCCGACCAGACGGTCCTCGTCCCCAAGAACGAGGACGAGCTCGACCCGATCCTCATGGGCATCCCGCTCCAGCTCCTCGCCTACTACACGGCGAAGGCGCTCGGCCGCGACATCGACAAGCCGAGGAACCTCGCGAAGTCGGTGACGGTCGAGTAGCCCTCCCCGCTCGCACGGAACGGCCCCTCACGCGCGCCACCCGCGCGTGAGGGGCCGTTCTCCTGCCGGGGACGCCCGACTCCCCGGCGCCGGCTGCCGATCAGCCCGTGGCCGTCACGCCGGGGCGGGCAGCACGTCGGGAGAACGCCGTCGGCCAGTGGGCCAGCGCCGCGGTCGCCGCGTACCAGGCCACCGCGCCCGCCGCGACGGCGAACCAGCCGCCCGCCTTGGTGAGCCCGTCACTGTCGGCGAACCGGGCGACGGCCATCAGCACGAGGCCGACGCAGAACAACCCGTAGGCCACCTGGCCGAGTTGGTCGCCACCGGCGAGCGTCAGGGAGAGCGCCACGAGGGCGAACAGGAGCAGGAACAGCCCTGCGGCGTTGTCGGAGACCTGGGCCCCGGCGGAGACCGCCCAGGTGAACCAGAAGGCGCCGAGGACGGTGCAGGCGGTGCCGGTGGCCGTGTCGCGGTCCCGCAGGGCGAGCAGGCCGGCGAGGAACAGCGCCACGCCGCCGATGTAGTGGGCGATGGATACGGCGTCCGCAGCCGTCACGCCGTCGATGAGGTCGGTGTACCCGAGCCCGAACGCCAACAGGGTGACACCCAGGGCGAGTCGGCCGGCGATCGTGGTGGTGCTGCTTCCCGCAGAGACGTCGTTGTCCACGGCAAGCTCCCTTCATGCCTGTGCAGTTGTGTGAGCGATATATGCCCTTCACAAAGGCACAAACACCCCTACGCGTCAGTAGATTCATGCTGGCGCGAGCAGGGGGTCCCAAGGACCCGGTTCTCATCCCACCTGGGAGGACCGGGAGTTACGGAATGACGATGACGGGCCGCTTCGCCCGCTTGGCGAGCCGCCCCGCGACGGAGCCGAAGATCCGGCCGACGATGCCGTGGGTCGAGCCGACGACGATCGCGTCGGCCTCGTACTCCCGCCCCACCTCTTCGAGTTCGTGGCAGATGTCGCCGCCGCGCTCGACCAGGATCCACGGCACCTCGGCCAGGTACTCCGCGCACGCGAGCTCCAGACCGAGCACCTCGGTGCGGTGGTCCGGCACGTCGACGAAGACGGGCGGCTCACAGCCGGCCCACACCGTGGTGGGCAGCCGGTTGGCGACGTGGACGATGATCAGCCCCGAGCCGGAGCGGTGGGCCATCCCTATGGCGTACGCGAGAGCGCGTTCACTGGAGGTGGAGCCGTCGAAACCGACGACCACGCCGTGCTTGAAGGCGGGATCGCAGGAATGGCGTGCCTCTTCGGCCGCCAGGGGCTCGGCCGCCGTGGGATCGGCGACGGGCCGCTTGCGGTCCGCGGGTTCGAAGAATTCGTGACCGGCCATGACTGTCTCGGCGTGTCGATCCTTGTAAGGGTGGACGGCGGTGAGCGGCGGAGCTGTCCGGGAATCATCTTCCCAACCCCATACCCCCAAGGGTACGGCGGAACGCCTCCTGGGCCCAGATTTCGCACGCCCTGGGTGGGGGTTCCAGGGAGCATGCACGAGCCGACGCCCGTAACGCAATGGTTGCTGCCCCGTACAGGCGGTTTGCACAGGATTCACTTACCGGGACGGTCCTGGCAGTGACCGACCGCTCGAACAGGCGTTGAACCTCCTGTACCGCCGCGGCACCCCCCGCCGCACCGCTCCCGCCCCGCAGCCCCGCACCGCCCTGATCACCCGCCGCACCGCCACCCCGGGAAGGAGACCCGCTCCCGTGCACCCGTCCCGCGCCACGTCCGAGACCCGCCCCGGCGACGACCGGACGACCGACCTGATCCGCTGGGCGGCCTTCAGCTGCTTCCTGGTCCCGGTGGTCCTCCTCTGGTACGGCACCTCGCTGGCCGGCACCGCCGGAACCGCCCTCGGGCTCGCCGCTGTCACGGCCGTCTGCCGGGTGCTGCTGCGCCGGTCCGAGCGGTGCGCGGTCCGGTTGCTCGACGAGGAGGCCGTGCCACGGGAGCACCACCGGGGGCGCCGTCAGCGCACCGGAACGGGGTCCCACCGTGGCGGTCGTCACTCCGGGGGAAACTCACCGGTCGGTTGACCGGTTTTCACACACGGAACCGCTTCTTTTCAGCCAACTTCCGGTGATGGCGCATCCCTTGCCCCCACCACCCCCCACCCCCCGTTCCACCTGCACGGAAAGGGCCTCAGGGGGCTTGCGCACCCTACGGGGATTGGCCACCGCACCGAGGCGCACTTCCCTGCACGGCCCACGAGTGCAACGCTTCGTGATCGAATGCTTCACGCCAAGTTGCCATGTCGACAATCTGCCGGGTGGTGAACTGGCCACGCCGGCATTGTGCGACACGTTAGATTCGATCTTGACTGTCTACGGCGGGGGACTCGTGCAGGACCGAGGGGAAACGTGCAGGAGCGACACAACCGAGGAGCCGCGACCACCGAGGGGGGCTTAGCAGGATGAGCCACGACTCCACTGCCGCGCCGGAAGCCGCGGCCCGGAAACTTTCCGGGCGACGCCGCAAGGAGATCGTCGCGGTGCTGCTGTTCAGCGGCGGCCCCATATTCGAGAGTTCCATTCCGCTGTCGGTGTTCGGGATTGACCGCCAGGACGCCGGCGTACCGCGCTACCGCTTGCTGGTGTGCGGTGGCGAAGAAGGCCCGCTGCGGACCACAGGGGGCCTGGAACTCACCGCACCACATGGCCTGGAGGCGATCTCACGGGCGGGCACGGTCGTCGTGCCGGCCTGGCGTTCGATCACCTCTCCGCCACCGGAGGAGGCGCTCGACGCACTGCGCCGGGCGCACGAGGAGGGCGCCCGCATCGTGGGCCTGTGCACCGGCGCGTTCGTGCTGGCCGCCGCGGGTCTGCTGGACGGCCGCCCGGCCACGACCCACTGGATGTACGCGCCGACACTGGCCAAGCGCTATCCGTCGGTGCACGTGGATCCGCGCGAACTGTTCGTCGACGACGGCGATGTGCTGACATCGGCGGGCACGGCGGCCGGAATCGACCTCTGTCTGCACATCGTGCGGACAGATCACGGTAACGAGGCCGCGGGCGCGCTGGCCCGGCGGCTGGTCGTGCCACCGCGCCGGTCCGGCGGCCAGGAGCGCTACCTCGACCGGTCTTTACCCGAGGAGATCGGCGCCGACCCGCTCGCCGAGGTCGTCGCCTGGGCGCTGGAGCATCTCCACGAGCAGTTCGACGTGGAGACGCTGGCGGCACGCGCCTATATGAGCCGCCGCACCTTCGACCGCCGCTTCCGGTCCCTGACCGGCAGTGCGCCGCTCCAGTGGCTGATCACCCAGCGGGTGCTCCAGGCGCAGCGTCTGCTGGAGACGTCCGACTACTCGGTGGACGAGGTGGCGGGGCGCTGCGGGTTCCGTTCGCCGGTGGCCCTGCGCGGCCACTTCCGCCGGCAGCTCGGCTCGTCCCCGGCGGCGTACCGGGCGGCGTACCGGGCACGCAGGCCGCAGAGCGAACGGTCCACGGACAGCGAACCGTCGGCACCGCCGCCGCCTCCGGCGCTGCACCCGGACGCCCCGGGTCCGGTGCCGCCGCAGCTGCGGCGGACGGCCGGGATGGGCTCCTCGGCGTCCCTGCCGTCCGAGCACGCGCGCGACGCGTACGCGACCTCGCGGGCGAGCCTGCCGGGGCAGCGCAGCGGTACCTGAGCGGGTGAGGAACGTCTCGGGCGCCGGCCGGGCCGATCGGTCCGGCCGGCGCCCTCGCACGAGAGCGTCCCCCTCGGGGCACCTCAAAACCCGACGTCAGCTTTAGGGTGGTCGCATGAACGATCGCATGGTGTGGATCGACTGCGAGATGACCGGCCTCTCGCTGTCCGACGACGCTCTCATCGAGGTAGCCGCCCTCGTCACCGACTCCGAGCTGAACGTGCTCGGGGACGGCGTGGACATCGTCATCCGCCCGCCGGCCGAGGCACTGGAGACGATGCCGGAGGTGGTGCGGCAGATGCACACCACGTCCGGGCTCCTCGACGAGCTGGACGGCGGGACGACCCTCGCGGAGGCCGAGGCCCAGGTACTGGCGTATGTACGGGAGCACGTGAAGGAGCCGGGCAAGGCTCCCCTGTGCGGAAACTCCGTCGGCACGGACCGCGGCTTCCTCGCCCGGGACATGACCGCCCTCGAGGGCTATCTGCACTACCGGATCGTCGATGTGTCGTCGGTCAAGGAGCTCGCCCGGCGCTGGTACCCGCGGGCGTACTTCAACAGCCCCCCGAAGAACGGCAACCACCGCGCCCTCGCGGACATCCGCGAGTCCATCGCCGAACTGCGCTACTACCGCGAGGCCGTCTTCGTGCCGCAGCCCGGACCGGACTCCGACACCGCCCGCACCATCGCCGCGAAGCACGTGCTGCCCGGAGCCTGACGGCGCCCCGGAAAAGCCGTGCGCGAGCACCCCTCCCGACCCTGTACACTTTTTCTCGGCCGGTAGGGAGACCACAAAGTCCAACTGCCGGGCGTGGTGGGTGTAGCTCAGCTGGTAGAGCACCTGGTTGTGGTCCAGGATGCCGCGGGTTCGAGTCCCGTCACTCACCCTGAGTAATCAGCCGGTGATCTCCTGCGAAGGAGATCACCGGCTGATCGCGTTGCAGGAGCGGCCCGCCGTGCACGGGCCCCCCGTTCCTCCCCTCACGACGAAGCGCGCTCCACCAGCTTCGTCGCCAGCACCACCTGCCGCCGCTCCAAGCCCCGGGACACCGTCGGACGGCTGTCCGCGATCTCCGACAGCAGCAGGTCGATCATCCTGCGGCCCATCTCCTCGATGGGCTGGCGGACGCTGGTGAGCGGCGGGTCCATGTGCCGGGCTATGGCCGAGTCGTCGTACCCGACCAGGGCCACGTCGTCGGGGATACGGCGGCCCTGCTCGCGCAGGACCTGCCGGGCGCCGGCCGCCATCACGTCCGAACCGGCGAACACCGCGTCCAGGCCGGGGCGGCGGCCGAGCAGCGCGGTCATGGCGCGGCGCCCGCCCTCCTCGGTGAAGTCCCCCGGCTCGATGAGCTGTTCGTCCGCCGCGTGACCCGCGTCGCGCAGCGCCTCGCGGTAGCCGTCGACGCGGCGCTGGGCGCCGTACACGTCGAGGCGGCCGGTGATGTGGGCGATCTCGCGGCAGCCACGGGCCAGCAGGTGTTCGACGGCGGAGCGGCCGCCGCCGTAGTTGTCGGAGTCCACCGACGCCAGCGACTCGCGTGCCGACCTCGGGCCGCTGATCACGGCGGGGATCTCCAACTGGGCGAGCAGATCCGGCAGCGGGTCGTCGGCGTGCACGGACACCAGCAGGACGCCGTCCACCCGGTGCGCGGCCAGGTACTCGGCGAGCCGGCGGCGCTCCTTGTCGCTGCCCGCGAAGATCAGCAGGAGCTGCATCTCCGTGTCCGACAGCTCGGCCCCGACGCCCTTCAGCATGTCCGAGAAGTACGGCTCCGCGAAGAAGCGGGTCTCCGGCTCCGGGACGACCAGGGCGATGGCGTCCGTGCGGTTGGCGGCCAGGGCACGGGCGGCCGTGTTCGGGACGTAGCCGAGTTCGGCGACCGCCGCCTCGACGGCCGCGCGGGTCGCGTCGCTGACGCGGGGCGAGCCGTTGATGACCCGGGAGACCGTGCCGCGACCGACTCCGGCACGAGCGGCGACCTCCTCCAGGGTGGGCCGGCGGCCGCCCCGGCTCCGCCCACTGCTGACCGTCATGGTCGCCGCCTTCCGTTCGCAGCATTCAGGCCAGGAATGTAACAGTCGTGGCCCCGCCCCTCCCCGGTCCATTCTCCCTTGCCGACCGGCGGTTTCCCGCACCGGGCCGCCGGAGACGCGGCGGGGACGACCGGTGTCCCGGCGGCGTCCGTCCGGACCGGTGTCCGTACCCGGCCGGGCACCAGCCGCCCGGCCCCCGTTTCCCCCTCTCCCGCACACTCCCGCACGCTCACGCGTGAGCGCCGCGGGACCGCGTGCGGGAGACGGCCGGGGTCCGGCCCCGGGCTGCTGGGCGGCGGGGGCTCACTCCTGCCCGGCGGCCGGCAGCGCGTTCCGCCGGATCACCTCGGCGTACCAGTGGGCGCTCGCCTTGGGGATGCGGCGCTGGGTGGAGTAGTCGACGTAGACGGCGCCGAAGCGCTTCGAGTAGCCGTAGGACCACTCGAAGTTGTCCAGCAGGGACCACAGGAAGTAGCCGCGCACATCGGCTCCGTCGGCCACCGCCCGGCGGACGGCGTCCAGGTGCGCGTGCAGGTAGGCGATCCGCTGCGGGTCGTTCACCCGGCCCTCGGGAGAGACGTAGTCGTCGAAGGCGGCGCCGTTCTCGGTGACCATCAGCGGCAGCTGGGGGTGCGACGCGGCCAGGCCGGTCAGCAGGGTGTGCAGACCGTTGGGGTCGATGGCCCAGTTCATCGCGGTGAGCTGGTCGTTGGCGAGGTGGAAGTCGACGTGGTCGGAGCCGGTCCACGGGGAGTGCTCGCTCGCGCCGTGGCCGTCGTTCTTGGTGCCGGTCCCGTCACCGGCCGAGACCACGGTCGGGGCGTAGTAGTTGACGCCCAGCACGTCGATGGGGCGGGAGATCTCCTCCAGGTCGCCGTCGTGCACCAGCTCCGCCCAGTCGACCAGGTGAGCGGTGTCGGCGATCAGGTCCTCGGGGTAGGCGCCGTCCAGGACGGGGCCGGTGAAGATCCTGTTGCCGACCGCGTCGATCCGGCGGGCCGCTTCGGCGTCCTCGGGACTGTCGGTGAGGGGGCGCACCTGGTGCAGATTGAGAGTGAGGGAGGTCTGCGCGGACGCCGGCAGGGTCGTGCGCAGTGCCCCGACCGCCAGGCCGTGGCCCAGGTTGAGGTGATGGGCGGCGCGCAGGGTGGCGACCGGGTCGGTGCGGCCGGGGGCGTGCACACCGGAGCCGTAGCCCAGGAACGCCGAGCACCAGGGCTCGTTGAGGGTGGTCCACAGCCCGACGCGGTCCCCGAGGGCCCGGCCCATGATCTCCGCGTAGTCGGCGAAGCGGCGTGCGGTGTCGCGCTGCGGCCAGCCGCCCGCGTCCTCCAGCTCCTGCGGCAGGTCCCAGTGGTAGAGGGTGGCGACAGGGGTGATGCCCGCCTCCAGGAGCTCGTCGGTGAGCCGGCGGTAGAAGTCGAGTCCCCGCTCCACCGCGGGGCCCCGGCCGGTCGGCTGGACCCGGGACCAGGAGATCGAGAAGCGGTACGCGCCGAGGCCGAGGTCCTTCATGAGCGCCACGTCGTCGCGGTAGCGGTGGTAGTGGTCGGCGGCGATGTCACCGGTGTCGCCGTTGCGCACCTTGCCCGGGGTGTGGCTGTAGGTGTCCCAGATGGAGGGGGTCCGGCCGTCCTCCGCGGCGGCGCCCTCCACCTGGTACGCGGCGGTGGCGGCGCCCCAGACGAAGCCCGGGGGGAAGGAGGTGTCTGCGGCCGGCTCGGCCTTGGTCTCGGTTCGTACGGCAGTCATGGAGAGAACGCTCCCAAGTGGCGTGAGGAAGGGCCGGACGGTGATCCGGCGAATGGGGGGAAGCGGACGGGGGCACGGCTCTGGGCGCCCGGCCGGGCACGGCCCGCGTGCGGGGCGGGCCGTACGGAACGGCGACCGAGGGGTGCGGGAGCTCGTACCGGCACCCCGGCGGTCGCCCGGGATCAGCCCTTGACGGCGCCCGCCATGATGCCGCCGACGATCTGCTTGCCGAAGACGACGAAGACCAACAGCAGCGGCAGGGTGCTGATCAGCGCCCCGGCCATGACGATGCTCTGGTCGGGGGTGTAGGAGGCGCTGAGCTGGCCGAGTGCCACCTGGAGGGTGGGGTTCTCCTGGTTCAGGGCGAGGAAGGGCCAGAAGAAGTCGTTCCACGCCTGTACGAAGGTGAGCATGCCGAGGACCATCATCGCGGGCCGGGCGGCGGGCAGGACCACGTTCCAGACGATGCGGATGTTGGTCGCCCCGTCCACCTTGGCCGCCTCGATCAGCTCGTAGGGCAGGGCCTCCAGCAGGTACTGGCGCATGAAGAAGACGCCGAAGGCGCCGACCAGGGTCGGGAAGATCACCGACTCCAGCTTTCCGCCCCATCCGATGTCCGCCATCATCATGAACAGCGGGACGACGCTGAGCTGCGGCGGAATCGTCAGGGTGGCTATGACCGCGGTCATCAGGGCGCCACGGCCGCGGAAGCGCATCTTGGCGAAGGCGTAACCGGCCAGGGTGCAGAAGAACAGCGTGGCCGCGGTGATGCAGCCGGCCACGATGAAGCTGTTGACGATGGCCTTGCCCAAGTGGGCCTGCTCCCAGGCCGCTTGGAGGTTGCTCCACAGCCGTCCGCCCGGCAGGAACGGCGGCGGGTTGTCGAGGACCCGCTGCTGGTCGTGGGAGGCTGCCACCAGCGTCCAGTACAGCGGGAAGACGGAGCCCAGGCCGACGACGATCAAGGCGGCGTAGGTGAACGGGCCGCCCTTGAGGTGCTGGCCGGCGCCGAGCTTGAAACGGCTGCCCCTCTTGTCGGCCGAGGCGGGAAGCGGGGCCGGGACGAGGTCCGGCACGGTCTTGGTGGGACTGGTCGTGGTCATCGATATCGCTCCCGTCAGGCCGCGCTCTTGCGCATGAACCGGCCGACGATCCAGTTGATCAAGGCGATGAGCAGCAGCAGGACGAGCATGGCCCAGGCGACGGCCGCCGCCGGGCCCAGGTGCCCGAGCTTCCAGCCGTAGTTGAAGAGATAGATGCTGAGGGTCTCGTACTGGTGCTCGCTGCCGCCGACGGCGCCGATCGTGCCGCCCTGGAGCAGCAGCGGTTCACCGAACAGCTGCATGGAACCGATCGTCGAGATGACGATGGTGAAGAGGATCGTCGGCCGCAGCGAGGGAATGGTCACCTTGCGGAACTGCTGCCAGCGCGTCGCACCGTCGATCGACGCCGCTTCGTACAGGTCGGTGGGCACGGCCTGCATGGCCGCCAGGTAGATCAGCGCGTTGTAGCCGGTCCAGCGCCAGATCACGATGACGGAGATGGCGATCTTGGAGGTCCACTCGCCGTTGCCCCAGTCGGTGTTGCCGATGCCGACGAAGTGGAGCACCCAGTTGAGCAGGCCGCCGTCGGCCCGGAAGACCAGGGCGAAGACCAGGGCCGCGGTCGCCACCGAGGTCGCGTACGGGGTGAGGATCACCGTCCGCCAGAAGGTGCTGGCGCGCAGCTTGTAGTTGAGCAGGTGGGCGAGGCCCAGCGCCACGAGCAGCTGCGGGACGGTGGAGATGACACCGATCACGAATGTGTTGGTGACGGCCGTCCAGAACTCGGAGTCCTGGAGGATCTTGGCGAAGTTGTCCCAGCCGACCCACTCGGACTGGTCGAGGCCCGTCATCTCCACCCGGTGCATGGCTATCCAGCCCGTGTACAGGAGCGGGTAGAGCCCGAAGGCGCCGAAGATGAGGAAGAAGGGAGCGATGTACGCGTACGGCGACGCCTTGTCGTCGAAGCGCCACAGCCGTGTACGCCACGCGCTGGGTTCGTTCGACGTGACGCCGGAGCCGCCGGGTGGCGGGGTGTGGGCACCCCGTGTGGGGGTTGTGGTTGCCACGGAGGGAGTCCTTCCCTGGATATCTGGGCCGGGTAGGGGCGGGAGGCGGGTTCACGGGCCGGGCGCCGGTCTCGCCGCCCGCGCGAATCGGTACGGAGCCGGGCAGCCCGCGTCCCGGCGGTGACGGGGACCACCTCCTGCTCGCGCGGAGCCCGTCCGCGGCTCGTGCCACGTCGTCGGACTCCGGTCACCGGCCCCGGGCGACACGGTGGCGCGGCGTCCGGCGGGTGTCTGCCGGACGCCCGGACGCCGCAAAGCGGACCGGCGCCGGACGGCCGGCCCGGTGTGGACGGCCCCCGCGCCCGCGGCGCGGGAGCCGCCGCACGGCCCCGCGCGCCACAACGCGGTGCGGGCAGCCCCGGGGGCCGCCCGCACCTGCGGGTGTCAGCCGATCACCTTGTCGATGGTCTCGGTCGCGGCCTTCCACGCGGCGTCGGGCTTGGTGCCGCGCTGCTCCATGTTGTTGATCTGCGTGGAGATGGTGTCCTTGATCGTGGCGTCCTTCGGGCCGAGCACGGTCTCGGGGATGGCGTTGGCCTCGTCGGCGTAGATCTGGCCGATCGGGGCGTCACTGAAGTACGGGAGCTTCGCGTTCTTGACGTCGGCGAGCTCGTAGGCGCCCTTGTTGGACGGGAAGACGCCGATCGCCTTGAACACGGCGGCCTGCTGCTCGGGAGCGGTCAGCCACTTGACCAGCTCGGCGGCCTCCTTGGTGTGCTTGCCGGTCTTGGGCACGGCGAGGAAGGAGCCGCCCCAGTTGGCCGCCGTGGCGCCGGGCGCACGGCTGATGTCCCACTTGCCCTTGAAGGAGTCACCGGAGTTGATGGAGATCTGGCCGGCCATCCAGGCGGGGCACGCCACGGTGGCGACGGAGCCCTTGCGCAGCGCCGCCTTCCACGGGTCGGTGAACTGCGGCAGACCCTGGCTCAGCTTCTTCGACGCGGCCTCGGCGGACAGGTTCCAGCCCTGCTGCACGGAGGGGCTGTCCTTGTAGATCGCCTTGCCGTCGGCGTCGTAGTACTGCTGCGGGGAGGAACCGACGACCGCGTTGTACATGGCGCTCGCGGAGTCCATGAAGTAGGTGCCCTTGGGCGCCTTCGCCTTGAACTTCTCGCCGAGCTTGATGTAGTCCTCCCAGCCTCCCTTGACCGCGGCCGCGACGGCTTCGCGGTCGGTCGGCAGGCCCGCCTGCTCGAAGAGGTCCTTGCGATAGCACAGGGACATCGGGCCGATGTCGGTGCCGGCGCCTATGACCGTGCCGTCCTTCGCGGTGGCCTGCTTCTCCTTCCAGGAGACCCAGTCGGCCACGTTGATCGTCTTGCTCAGGTCGGTGAACTTGGCCGCCTGGGTGTCGACGACCTCCTTGATGCGGCCGACCTCGATGCCGGTGACGTCCGCCAGACCGCTGCCCGTGTTCAGCTGCTGAAGAAGCTTCGGGTAGTAGTCCTGCTCGTTGGCGGTCGTCTCCTCCTTCACCGTGATGTTCGGGTGCAACGAGTGGTACTTGTCGAACAGGCCGGCTTCCTTGTAGCCGAACTGCCCGAAGTCGGCCACCTTGAGAGTGATGTTCCCGTTGGAGTCCGAGGCGTCCGAGTCGCCGTCGTCGCTGCAGCCGGTCAGCAGCAGCGCCGAGGCCGTCAGGACCGTGGTGGTCAGGGCCGCTGCTCTGCGGCCGCGACCGCCGCTGGTACGGGTGATGCGCATTCCACTACTCCTTGTTCCAGTGGGGAACGGGATCTCAGGAATCGGACCGCCGGGGTTCGACGCTCCCGACCTGCCCTCTCGATTCGAGCGGTGGCCAGCCCACAGCACTCGGGGTGCGGTGAAAAGGTGCTGGTCAACGATGCGCCAGGTGCGGCAGAGGGAAGGACTGTTGGTAGTTCGGTTCACGGAGGAGAGGGCCCTCGACTGTCCGTGGGACCGCTCCCACGCGGCATGCCGGAAGACTCCTTCCTGCCGGAGCGGGTGTCAAGACTTGAAAACGGCGTTGTTGCGCAAGCGTGTTCTCGACGTCACGTGAATGTGTCGCGCCGGACCAGGTCGCCCGCAAGGACATCAGCCCGTCCCCCGCTGGAATCACGCAGGTCACGACCGGGCCGGCGCCCGGCACGGGAGGCGGGTGCCCCGCACCGGCATCCGCGCCGCGATTTTCCGGGCCGCGACGAGCCGGGTTCGCACGGGCCGCCGGAAGGTGAACGATCAGCCGCGCGCCGCACCGGAGGGGGCGCCACCGGGCGGTGCGGCAGTCGACGCGGCCGGCGGGGCGGGGGCCGGGGAGCAGGTTCCGGGTGTGGCGCGCGGCCGTGCGGAACGGGGGGCGCGGAACGTGACCGGGCCCGCGCCGACGGGAGACGGGCCGACGGACCGGACCTTTCCCGCGCCCCCCTTTTGCCGTGGGAGCGCTCCCATGCATAATGGGCGCTCACCCGACCCACGGGAGCGACGACATGCCCGACCTGATGACCGCGGCCTTTCCTCCCGCCTTCCTCTGGGGCGCCGCGACGTCCGCGTACCAGATCGAGGGCGCGGTGCGGGAGGACGGCCGCACGCCCTCCATCTGGGACACCTTCAGCCATACGCCGGGAAGGACGGCCGGCGGCGATACCGGTGACATCGCTGTCGACCACTACCACCGCTACCGCGAAGACGTGGCTCTGATGGCGGACCTGGGCCTGTCCGCGTACCGCTTCTCGGTCTCCTGGCCCCGGGTCCGGCCCACCGGCCGCGGCCCCGCCGTACAAGTGGGCCTCGACTTCTACCGCCGCCTGGTGGACGAGCTGCTCGCGCACGGCATCAAGCCCGCCGTCACCCTGTACCACTGGGACCTGCCCCAGGAGCTGGAGGACGCGGGCGGCTGGCCCGAGCGGGACACGGCGTACCGCTTCGCCGAGTACGCGCAGATCGTCGGCGCGGCGCTCGGCGACCGGGTGGAACAGTGGATCACCCTCAACGAGCCCTGGTGCAGCGCCTTCCTGGGCTACGGCTCCGGTGTGCACGCGCCCGGCCGTACCGATCCGGCGGCCTCACTGCGGGCGGCCCATCACCTCAACCTGGCGCACGGCCTCGGCACGTCCGCGCTGCGCTCGGTCATGCCGGCCCGCAACACCGTCGCCGTCAGCCTCAACTCCTCCGTGGTCAGGCCGCTTTCGCAGGACCCGGCGGACCTGGCCGCGGCCCGCAGGATCGACGACCTGGCCAACGGTGTGTTCCACGGCCCCATGCTGCACGGCGCGTACCCGCAGACCCTGTTCGCGGCGACGGAGTCCGTCACCGACTGGTCCTTCGTCCAGACCGGCGACCTGGCGGCGATCAACCAGCCGCTGGACGCGCTGGGCCTCAACTACTACACGCCGACGCTGGTGTCGGCGGCCGCCTCCGAGGCCGGCGGTCCGCGGGCCGACGGTCACGGGGGCGGCTCGCACAGCCCGTGGCCGGGTGCGGACGACGTGGCCTTCCACCAGACGCCGGGCGAGCGCACCGAGATGGGCTGGACCATCGACCCGACCGGTCTGCACGACCTGATCACGCGCTACACCCGCGAGGCCCCGGGCCTGCCCCTCTACATCACGGAGAACGGCGCGGCCTACGACGACAAGCCCGGCCCGGACGGCCGCGTCCACGATCCGGAGCGCATCGCCTACCTGCACGGCCACCTGACGGCGGTCCGCCGGGCCATGGCCGACGGCGCGGACGTCCGCGGCTACTACCTGTGGTCCCTGATGGACAACTTCGAGTGGGCCTACGGCTACGAGAAGCGCTTCGGAGCGGTCCACGTCGACTACGCGACGCTGGCCCGCACCCCGAAGGCCAGCGCCCACTGGTACGGGCAGGCCGCCCGCACGGGCACGCTGCCCTCGCTGGAAACGGGCCTGATCGCCTGAACTTCCCCGAACCGGGGGGGGACGGGGAAGGGGGCGCGGCACGTCGTGGGGGCGAGCCGCGCCCCACGACGTCGTGGACGGTGATCCTCGTCGTGACTCCTCCCCCGGCTGAAGCCGGGGGCTTCTCGTTACGCCGGGTTGGCGTCGCGACGGACCAGCCCGGCCCGTGGACGGTGATCCTCACCGCCGTACGACAGGCCCGGCCCCGGACCCGCCTGCCGGGAGCCGTCGCCCGGCGCCCGGCGGCGTGAGGACCGTGCGGTGGGCCGGCGTGGTCAGTGGTGCGGCTCCCGTACGACCGCCACACCTCCTGGCTCCACGGTGACCGTGCCGTTCTCCAGGGACTCGCCGGTGAGGAGTTCGACGGCGTCCGGGGCGACGGGCACCCGCGCGCCGGCTCCCCGGTGATCGACGAGGAAGAGGTAGTCCGCGTCCTCGCCCCGCCGCAGGACGGCCTCCACACCCTCGGGGGTGGCCCGGACCGGCGCCACCTCGGCCTCGGTGCGGACCCCGTCCAGGAGCGCCGCGAGGGTGTCCGCGTCGGGGAGCGTCGCCAGGTACCAGGCGGTGCCGGCGCCGTACGCGTGCCGGGTCACCGCCGGTACACCGGTCAGGGGTCCTGAGGTGAAGGAGGCGACGGCCTGCGCGCCGTCCAGGCGTACGCGTTCGGTCCACAGCGACGCCGTACCGCCGGTGTCGAGTCCCACGGTCTCCCCGGGCAGCAGGGGGAACAGTTCGTCCGTGCGGACACCGAGCGCCTCCCGGAACGCGCCCGGGTAACCGCCCAGCCGCACATGGCAGTTCTCGTCCACCGCCCCGCTGTGGAAACCGACGGCCAGAGTGCCGCCCCGCTGCGCGAAGGCCGTCAGGTTCGCCGCGCCCGCCTCGTCCACCAGGTACAGGCTCGGCGCCAGGACCAGGCGGTACGCCGACAGGTCCGCGTCCGGTCGGACGAAGTCCACGGCGACGCCCGCCCGCCACAGCGGCTCGTACCAGGAGCGCACCAGTTCCAGGTACCGGACCGACTCGCTGGGCTGGGAGGGCAGTTCCAGCGCCCACTTCGCGTCCCAGTCCCAGACGACCGCCGTCCTGGCCGTGCCCGTGCTGCCGCGCACCTCGGCCAACGACCGCAGATCCGCGCCCAGCCGGACGACGTCCCGCCAGATGACACTGTCCGTGCCCGCGTGCGGCAGCATCGCCGAGTGCCATTGTTCGGCGCCCGCCTTCGCCGCCCGCCACTGGAAGTAGGCGATGCCGTCGGCGCCGCGGGCCACGTGCGCCAGCGCGTTGCGACGCAACTCCCCCGCTGTCTTGGCCCGGTTGACCTGCTGCCAGTTCACGGCGCCCGTCGAGTGCTCCATCAGCAGCCACGGCCGGCCGCCCGCGAGGGAACGCACCAGATCGCCGCTCAGCGCGATGTCGATCTCCGACTCGGGATCCGTGGAGCGGAGGTAGTGGTCGTTCGAGACGATGTCCAGCTCCGGCGCCCAGCGCCAGTAGTCCAGCGCGTCGAAGTTGTACATCACCATGAAGTTGGTGGTCGCGGGCACCGACGGGGCGGCTCGCTCCAGCACCTCCCGCTCCGCCTTGCACAGGGACAGCAGCTCGTCGCTGGAGAAGCGGCGCCAGTCCAGCCGATGGGCCGGGTTCGGGACCGCGCCGGTCGCCCTCGGCGGCAGGATCTCTTCCCAGTCGTAGTACCACTGGCTCCAGAAGGCGGTGCCCCAGGCATGGTTCAGCGCGGCCAGGTCGTCGCCGTACCTGTCGCGCAGCCAGCGCCGGAACGCCGCCGCGCTGGTGTCGCAGAAGCACTCCGCGTTGTGACAGCCGTACTCGTTGTGGACGTGCCACATGACCACCGCCGGGTGGTCGGCGTACCGCTCCCCCAGCACACGGGCGACGCGGGTCGCGGCCTCCCGGTAGGCGGGGCTGCTCGGGCAGAACGTCTGCCGGCTGCCGTAAGACAGTCTCCGGCCGTCCCGGTCCACGGGCAGCGCCTCGGGGTGGGCCCTGAAGAACCACGCCGGCGGCGCGGCCGTCGGGGTGGCGAGGTCGGCGGCGATGCCGTGGGCGTGGAGCATGTCGAGGACGCGGTCGAGGAGCGAGAAGTCGTACTCGCCCTCGGCGGGTTCCAGCAGCGCCCACGAGAAGATGTTGACGCTGACCATGTTCACCCCGGCCTCGGTCATCAGCCGCATGTCCTCGGCCCAGACCTCCTGCGGCCACTGCTCGGGGTTGTAGTCGCCGCCGTAGGCGAGGCCGGGGACGTTCAGCTCGCGCCGCGTCATCGCCCGCCTCCCGACAGCAGTCGGCGGGTGGTGTCCACGCCCCACGGGTCGAGCGACAGCAGACGGTCGCTGGAGGCCATCAGGCCGCCCGTCGCCTCCACGTGCGCGGCCCACCGCTCACGGGTCTCCACGGCCGGGCGGGCCATCAGGCAGTCGGGGTCGTTGGTCCAGAGCCGGCCGTGCTGCCACTGGCGGGCGGCGCCGGTGAACTCGGCCGGGTCCTGGCCGGGCTGGCTGTAGTCGTCGGCCTCGGGACGGCGGTGCGGGGCCGTGTCGGGGCTGACCCGCATCGCGTCGAAGAGCCCGATGGAGGGAAGGATCGGCGCGCCGCAGCCCAGGAGGTAGGCGTCCTCGCCGATCGCCGCGCGGATCAGCTCGATGCCCGAGCGGTACGCCGTCAGCGCGTCCACCGTGTCGTCGTGCCGCACGCCGTCCAGGGCGCCCGCGTACAGGAAGTCGACCTTGAAGTAGTCGTAGCCCTCGGCGCGCAGCGTTCGGAAGACGTCCGTCAGGTAGGCCGCGGCGTCGGGGTGCGTGGTGTCGAGGACCCGCAGGTCGTGGCCCCAGTTACGGCCGGCGTGCGCGAAGCCGCCGTCCGCGGAGCGGACCAGCCGCTCGGGGTGCGCGGTGGCCAGTTCGCTGCTCGGGTCGACCAGGAAGGGCGCCGTCCAGATACCGGCGCGGCGGCCCCGGGCGCGGATGGCGTCGGCGATGCCGGCACGGGAGCGGAAGCGGCCGGAGAGGGTGAGCCAGTCGCCCAGGGCGCGCTGGTAGCCGTCGTCGATCTGGACGACGTCGACGGGCAGGTCGAGGGTGTCCATCGCGCGGAGGTTCTCGTGGACGTCGTCCTCGGTGACGGCGGTGAAGTACTCGTACCAGGAGCACCAGGCGGTCGGTGCGGGCCGGGGCGCCGCGAGGCCGAGTCCGGCGGCCCACTCGGCCAGGAGCGTCTGGACGTCCGTGCCCGTGTACTCCTTCACGGGGCCGTCGGCGCTGATCTCCACCACGGTCCCGGCCCTGGTGAGCCGGATGGACGGCACCTCGCGCACCGGGTCCGGCGCCGCCCACAGGCGCACCGGTGAGCCGTCGCCGGGGTCGAGGGCCAGCAGGCCCTCCCCCTGGAAGGCTCCCTCGGGGACGGTGACGCCCGGGCGGTAGCAGACCGTCGCCCAGTTGCCGTCGGTCGGGCGGTACGGGGCGTCGTCGAGGGCGTAGGCGCCGCTGGGGCTCCAGGACTGCCAGCCCTCCTCGTGGACGCGGGCACGACGCGGGTCCACGGGGACGGCGGCGACGGGGGTGAAGGGGTGCTGCACGGAGGTCTCTTTCACAACGGGAGGGGGCTCAGCCCTTGTTGGCGCCGAGGGTGAGGCCGCTGACGAACTGGCGCTGGAGTGCGAAGTAGACGGTCAGGGTGGGGATGGCGGTGAGGAGGGCGCCGGCGGCGACGAGGTTGGGGTCGGTGAAGTACTGGCCGGAGAGGTTGTTCAGGGCGGAGGTGATGGGCATGTTCTCTCCGGTGGAGATCAGCACGATGGCCCAGAAGAAGTCGTTGTAGATCCAGATGGACAGCAGGGTGGCCAGGGCGGCCATGGCGGGTTTGCACAGGGGCAGCACGATCTGCCAGTACAGGCGCCATACGGAGGCGCCGTCGACGAGGGCGGCCTCGGTGAGTTCGTGGGGCAGGGAGCGCATGTAGTTGGCGAGGACGAAGGCGCAGAACCCGGACTGGAAGGCGACGTGGATGAGGACGAGGCCGAGGGCGGAGTCGTAGAGCTTGCCGCTGGTGGTGATGCCGGGCAGGTCGACCAGCAGGTACAGGCGGTACAGGGGGGTGATGATGACCTGTTGGGGCAGGAGGTTGCCGGCGGTGAAGACCAGGAGCAGGAAGAGGTTGACGCGGAAGTCGAAACGGCTGACGTAGAAGGCGACGCAGGAGGACAGGAACAGGGTGAGCAGGACCGCCGGGACCGCGATGATCAGCGTGTTGGCGAAGTAGTGCAGCATGTCCGACTGCTGGAAGGCGTTGGTGAAGTTGTCGAAGTCGAGTTTGTCGGGCCAGGAGACGTAGCCCTTGTCGCTGGTTTCGGCGTAGGGGCGCAGGGCTGCGAACAGGGCCCACAGCAGGGGGGCGAGCCAGGCCAGGGCGGTGGCGGCGAGGAAGGTGTGCAGCAGGATCCGGGCGGGTCGCAGGGGGGTGCGCTGCTTGGCGGCCACCGGCTCTTTCAGGGGCAGGGTGGTGCTCATGCGCGGCGCTCCTTGCGGAAGGTCGCGATCAGGTAGGGGATGATCACGGCGAGGGAGATGACCAGCAGGACGACGGCGATCGCGGAGCCGTATCCGATGCGGCTGGACTCGCCGATGATGTTGTTGGTGACCAGGATCGAGAGCAGTTCGGTGCCCTGGGCGCCCTTGTTGAAGACGAAGACGAGGTCGAAGGCGCGCAGTGCTTCGATGATGGTGACGACCAGGACGACGGTGTTGGTGGGGCGCAGGGTGGGGAAGATGACGTTCTTGAAGGTCTGCCACTCGTTGGCGCCGTCGAGGGCGGAGGCCTCGCGCAGGGAGGGGTCGACGCCCTTGAGGCCGGCGAGGTAGAGGATCATCATGTAGCCGGTGTGGCGCCAGCAGGCGGCGATCAGGACGGCCCACAGGTTGAGGTGGGGGTCGCCGATCCAGTCGATGTAGTGGCCGGGTTTGTTGGCGCCGATGATGCTGTTGATCAGGCCGGTGTCGGGGTTGTAGACCAGCTGCCAGACGAAGCCGGTGACGGCGAGGGAGACCACGACGGGCAGGAAGAACGCGGTCTGGTAGACGCGGCTGAAGCGGATCTTCTTGTCCAGCTGGACGGCGAGGAACAGGCCGAACGGGGTCGGGATCAGGATCAGCACGACGAACCAGATCACGTTGTGCTGGACGGCGGGCCAGAACTGCGGGTTGTTGGTGAACAGCTCACGGAAGTTGTCCAGCCCCACCCACTTGATCGAGTCGAAGCCGATGCCGTCCCAGGTGGTGAAGGCCAGCGCGATCGAGGCGAGCGCGGTGACCCAGACCAGGGCCACGTGCAGGATCGTCGGCACGCCCGCCATCAGGGTCAGGGTCAGCCGGTCACGGCGGGTCAGCAGGCGCCGGTGGCCCTGCACGGCCCGCTTCTTCGGGGATGCGGTGCCCGGAGGCGGCACGGCGGCCGCCTCCGGGGACTTCGTGGTGTCCACGGTCATGGTGTGGGTGCTCATCCGCTTTCAGCAGGAGGGTGTCAGCCGGACGCGAAGATCGTCTTCTTCTGACGCTCGATCGACGTCAGCAGGCTGTCGATGCCCTTGGGGTCACGGACGAACTTCTGGAGCGCGGGCTGCATCACCGTCGAGGTGAAGTCCGGCCGGCTGTCCCGGTCCATGAACTGCGTGAGGTGCTTCGCGCCGCTGATCATCTCGTACGCCTTCTTCTGAAGGGCTGTGTACGAGGAGGTGTCGGCCTTGGAGGAGGCGGCGACGACGCTCGGGTCGGCCTTGAGGTAGATCGCCTCGGCCTCCGGGGTGCCCAGGTACTCCAGCAGCTTGACGGCGGACGCCTTGCTCTTCGGGGCCTTGGAGAGCATGAAGCCGTCGGTGGGCGCCTCGACGGTGTCCTGGCCGTAGGCCGGGTCGATCTCCGGGAAGGCGAAGAAGTCGAGGTCGTCGGCGTCGGCCTGGTTGGTGAACTGCTGCGCCACGAAGGTCCCCAGCAGGTACATGCCGGCCTTCTTGGACACCAGGGTCTGGGCGGCGTCCTGCCAGGTACGGCCGACGGCGCCGTCCTGGTGGTAGGGGAGGATCTCGGCCCAGTGGTCGAAGGTCTTGCGGACCTTCGCGTCGGTCCAGGACGCCTTGCCCGCCATCAGCTCGACGTGGAAGTCGTAGCCGTTGGTGCGGAAGTTGATCTGGTCGAAGGTGCCGAGCGCGGGCCAGGCGTCCTTGTCGCCGAAGGCGATCGGGACCAGTCCGTCCTTCTTCATCTGCTTGCACAGGGCGACCAGCTGGTCCCAGGTGGTGGGGACGGTGTAGCCGTGCTGCTGGAAGACGCTCTTGCGGTAGAAGAGGGCCCAGGGGTAGGTGTACAGCGGCACGAAGTAGTACTTGCCGTCCTCGCCCTTGCTGAGCGCCTTCATCGCGTCGGGGAAGTTGCCGCCGATCTTCGCCCACACGTCGTCGATCGGGGTGGCGAGCTTCTTGGCCGCGAAGAACTGCATGCGGTAGCCGGCGAACCAGTTGAACACGTCGTCCGGGGTGCCCTGGAGGTAGGAGTTGATCTGCTCCTGGAACGTGTTGTGGTCCTTGGTGTTCACGTCGACCGTGACCCCGGACTGCTTCTTGAAGGCCGCGTAGATCTCGGCGAAGGCCTTCTTCGGCACCGCGTCGGACGCGTTGGAGCCGAGCGTGACCGTCTTGGGGTCGGCCGCGGTGCCGCTGCCGCCGCACGCGGACAGCAGGGGTATGCCGGCGCCGAGCAGGGCCGCGCCGCCCACGCCGCGCAGGAGGGTGCGACGGCTCGGGGAGGGGAGGACGGGGCGGCCGGAGGGAGAGAGGTGCATGAACGGCTCCTGACGCGGGGTTCGGCCACGAGGGTGGCTGAAAGCTGATCGCAATCGACCAGAAATCAACTTGACCGAACACTGGGTGGCGCAATAACAGCCGTATGTCCGGTCATGCGTCAAGAGCCGTCGCCTTCATTTGTCGAAACGTAATCGACACACCTTGATCACTTGATGATCGTTTTCCCCTCTCGTCCGCTTGGTCACGAGGCTCACTTGAAGGCGGCGAACGCCTTCGAGAACGCCGAGCCGGTCTGGACGATCGAGCTACAGGTCGCGTCCGCGCTGTTCTTCGCCCCGCCCGCACACTGCTTGTCCCGGGTGGCCGACCACATCGACAGCCAGCCGAGACCCTTGGCCTTGGCGAAGGCGACGAGCTGGGTCGCGTCGTCGACCTTGAATATCTCGGACGTGACGTCATTCACACCGATCATCGGGGTGACCGCGACCGTCTTCCAGGCCGCGCTCTCGCTGAGCCCGAGCACGCTCTTGAGCTGCGCCTGGGTGGCGGTGGCGGCCTGCTCGGCGTACGTCCCCATGTCGCCGCTGTACGCCGGTCCGTAGTCCATCGCCATGATGTTGACGGTGTGGATCTTCACGTTGCCGGACTTCGCGTTCGCCAACAGGTTCACGCCGTCCTGGGTCAGCCCTTCCGGCATGACCGGAAGGGTGAACGAGACGTCCAGGTCCGGGTGCTGCTGCTGGAGCCTGGCGATCGCCTGGGCGCGCCGGGTGTTGGCCGCGGCGTTCGGCAGCGCGCCGCCCTCGATGTCGAAGTCGACCTTGGTGAGCCGGTAGGCGTCCACCACCTTGCCGTACGCCGCCGCCAGCGCGTCCGCCGAGGAGCACGTGGTCGCGAGCTCCGAGCCGGAGGCGCCGCCGAAGGAGACCCGGACGTCCCCGCCCTTGGCCCGCAGCGCCCCGATCTGCGCGGCCACGCCGTCGCTCGCGAGGTCGCTCACACCGCCCCACTTGGGCGTGCAGCCGCCGCCGTCGGTGACGAACGCGAGGTTGTAGTCCTTGACGCCGGTCGCGTTCATGCTCGCGAGGAGGTCGAAGGCGGGGTAGAGCGAAGTGTCGACGTAGGGGGCGAACCCGGCGGAGCCCGCGGTGCCCGTGCCGGTGCTCGCGCTGGTGCTCGGGGCGGGAGCCGAAGGGGAGGAGGGGACGGAGGTGGCTGTCGGGCTCGGGGCCGCGGTGGGGCTCGCCGACCCGGTGGGCCGTCCGCTGGGCTCCGGCGTGGCGCCCCCGTCGACGGAACACCGGGCCCCGTCGACGACACAGCCGACGGGGTCGGCCCGTCCGGTCACGACGAAGCCGACGGTGACCGACTCCCCTGCGGCGAGCCCGTCGGTGTCCCACTTGGGCGGCGAGACGGTGACGTGCTGCCCGCCGACCGTGGACTCGCCGTTCCACAGGGAGCTGAGCCGGGCCCCGGCCGGCAGATCGAACTCGAGCTTCCACGCCGCCTTCGCCTGACCGCTGTCGTTCGTGACGACGTACTGCGCGGTGTACCCCGTCGACCAGTCGCTGGTCCTTGTGTAGGCAGCCCCGACCCCGGCCGCGTGCGCGGTGCCGCCGAGCAGCACGGCCCCGCCGCCCACCACGGCCGCGGCGACCGCGCCGCCGATCGCCTTGTTCCTGCCGCTGACCCTGCGCCGATGCGTGCTCGTGCCCATCACATGCCTGCCTTCACTGCTCACGGGGGATCCCGGGGGTGGGGTGCGGCAGCACGCTAGCGATCCCGAACCGGGCAAAACGCCTGACAGGGACGGCGGCCGGGGTTCTTAGGGAGCGCTTAAGGAACACATCGGGGGCGGTTAAAGGTCGAGACCAATACGGAGGGTCAGGAGCGGCCGGCGACCGCTCGTCGCCGTCTGCGGACAACCCCACGGTGGCCTCTGCGCACCGGCTCGCGGCCGTTGAGCTGGATCCAGATCCGTATCTCCGTTCCGCCCAGGACCGAGGAGCCGATGCGCACGTCACCGCCGGTCGACTCGGCGAGCCTGCGGACGATGTCCAGGCCGAGGCCGGTCGAGCCCGCGGCGCCCGAGCCCTTGCCGCGGGCCATCGCCGCCTCGGGGTCGTGGATGCCGGGGCCCGCGTCCGAGACCAGGACGATCACCGCGTCCTCCCCGTTGTGGACGTCGACCGCGAACGCGGTGCCCTCCGGGGTGTGGCGGAAGACGTTGCCGAGCAGGGCGTCCAGGGCGGCGGCGAGGTCGGTACGGGCCACGGGTATGCGGACCGGGCGGTCCACGCCGGCCGTGCGCACCTTGCGGCCCTCGTCCTCGGCGAGCGCCGACCAGAACGCCATCCGTTCCCTGACGACCTCGGCCGCGTCGCAGCCCGCGCCCGGACCCGCGGCCGCCGTCTGCGGCTTGGCCTCCCGGGCTGTCCGGATGATCGTGTCCACCTCGCGTTCCAGCTGGGCGACTGCGGTCCTCGTCTGCTCGGCGGCCGGAGTGTCGCCCAGGGAGGCCGCGTTGAGGCGCAGCACCGTCAGCGGGGTGCGCAGCCGGTGGGACAGATCCGCGGCCAGCTCCCGCTCGTTCGCCAGGAGTTGGACGACCTGATCGGCCATCGAGTTGAACGCGACCGCCGCGAGGCGCAGTTCGTTCGGCCCCTCTTCGGGCACTCTCGCCCCCAGTTGCCCCTCCCCCAGCTCGTGCGCCCCCTCGACCAGCCGCCTCGCCGGCTGCACCATCCGTACGCCCAGCCGGTCGGCGACGGCGACCGAGCCGACGACCAGCGCGGCGCCGACCGCCGCGAGCACCGCCCAGGCCGTGCCGACGCCGTTGCTCACCTCGGACTCGGGGACGTAGACCTCGATCACCGCGGTTCCCAGGCTCAGCGCGACCGGCTGGAGCAGCGCGGAGCCGCCGGGGACCTCGGTGGTGGAGGCACGGCCGAGTTCGCGTACGGCCGCGATGTCCGTGTCCGCGGCGCGCTGCCGGCCGAGGTCGACGGCGGCCCGGCCGTCGCTCGCCGGCAGGTGCACGGCCATGCCGTCGTCGGAGCCCGCCGAGGCGACGACCCGTTCCAGCTGGTCGCGGTCGGTCGTGATGGACAGCGCCGGGACCACGACCGCGGCCTCCCGCTCGGCGTTGGAGAACGCGCGGTCGCGGGCCATCTCCTTGATGACGAGGCCGAGCGGGACCGCGAAGGCGACCACGACCATCGTGGTGACCGCGAGGCAGACCTTGACCAGTGCCCATCTCATCGCAGCGGTTCCGTTCCCCCGGAGTCGGGCACGGGCGGCTCCAGCTTCACGCCGACGCCCCGCAGGGTGTGCAGATAGCGCGGCCGGGCCGCCGTCTCGCCCAGCTTGCGGCGCAGCCAGGACAGATGGACGTCGATCGTCTGGTCGTCGCCGTAGGACTGCTGCCACACCTCGGCCAGCAGTTCCCGGCGCGGGACCACCACCCCGGGCCGGCCGGCGAGGAAGGCCAGCAGGTCGAACTCGCGGCGGGTGAGGTCGAGTCGTACGCCGTCCAGTTCGGCCTGGCGGCGCAGCGGGTCGACGGTCAGACCGCCGACGCTGATGACGCTGGACGGCGAGGGCTCCCCGGCGCCGGACCGGGCCCGCCGCAGCACGGCGGCCATCCGGGCCGACAGGTGCTCCACCGAGAACGGCTTGGTCAGATAGTCGTCCGCACCCGCGTTCAGGAGGCGGACGATCTCCGTCTCGTCGTCGCGCGCGGTGGCGATGATGACCGGCACGTCCGTGATGCCGCGCAGCATCTTCAGGGCCTCGGAGCCGTCCAGGTCGGGCAGGCCGAGGTCGAGGATGACCACGTCGAAGCGGAAATGGGCGACCTCGCGCAGCGCTTCCAGTGCGGTCCCGACGCTGCGCACGAGGTGCGAGGCGTCGGACAGCTGCCGGATGAGCGCCGAGCGTACGAACTGGTCGTCCTCGACCACGAGCACACTTGCCATGCGCCGCAACCTACGCCATGGGGACGAGCGTCATTCGGGCCTGTGGACAACTCGGCCCCTGTGGACGAGCGGTGAGCCGGCCGTGCGCGGCGGAGGGGGCGTCCCTGCGACACGGGTGAGACGCGTGGGGCAAGATGGCCGCGATGCGCAGGGGACTCGTACACGTACTGGCCTGGTCGCTCGCCACGGGCGCGGCGACCACGCTGTCGTGGTGGGGTGTGCACACGGTGATGGCGGGCACGGCCTACGACCCGCCGCGCGCCCTGCCGCTCGCCGCGGGTGGGGCGACCACGCAGGAGCCGGGGCCGTCGGCCTCGTCGCCGGACCGGCCGCTCGTGCCGGAGAGCCGCTCCCCCGCCCCGAGCCGGACGCCGACGGCCCCCTCGCCCTCGCGGACGGCGGCCACGAGTCCCTCGCCGGCGCCCGCTCCCAGCGGCTCTGGCCAGGTCAAGAGCTACGGCACCGCCGGCGGCCGGGTCGTCTTCGACCTGGACAGGACGTACGCGACGCTCGTGTCCGCCACCCCGGGCCCGGGCTGGTCGATGCAGGTGTGGAAGACGGAGTCGTGGATCCGGGTGGAGTTCGCTTCCGGCGCGGACCGGGTGTCGGTGTTCTGCACCTGGCACGACGGGCCGCCCCGGGTGGAGATCGTCACGTACTGACGGCCTGCGGTATGCGGGACGTCGAGGCGCCGGACCGTCGAGGCGCCCGGCTAGCGGAAGGCCGAAGGGGGCGGGGCCGGTGAGGCCACCGCCGACGCGTCCACGACCGGCACCGCGCCGCCGGTGAAGTCGGTGAGCGTCCGGCCGTGTTCGACCCGGCCGGGGTGCGGGTCGGAGGCGGCGCGGCGGGTCAGTTCGGCGGTCGGCAGCGGGAGATCCGAGGCGACGAGCACCGCGTTGCCGAACCGTTTGCCGCGCAGCACGGTCGGGTCGGCGACCAGGGCGAGGTGCGGGAACCGCGCGGCGGCGGTGGCGATCTGGCCGCGCAGGTGCGCGAGCGGCGGGCCGTCGGCGAGGTTGGCGGCGTAGACCCCGCCGGGTCTCAGCGCCCTGCGGACCTCGTCCAGGAACTCGGTCGAGGTGAGGTGGGCGGGGGTCCGGGCGCCGCTGAACACGTCGGCCAGGACGAGATCCGCCCAGCCGTCGGGCACTTTGGCGAGTCCTTCCCGTGCGTCGACGGACCTGACCCTGATGCGCGCCCCCGGGTCCAACGGCAGTTCCCGGCGCACCAGCCGGACGAGGGCCGCGTCCCGTTCGACGACCTGCTGGGTGGATCGGGCGCGGGTCGCGGCGACGTACCGGGCGAGGGTGAACGCGCCGCCGCCGAGATGGACGACGTGCAGGGGCTTGCCGGTGGGGGCGACGAGGTCGATGACATGACCGAGGCGCCGCTGGTACTCGAAGGAGAGATGGGCGGGGTCGTCGAGGTCGACGTGCGACTGCGGGGCGCCGTCGATGAGCAGCGTCCAGGCCCGCGCACGGTCCCGGTCGGGTATGAGCTGGGCGAGCCCGCCGTCGACGGCCTCGACGACGGAGGCGTCGGCGTCCCGCTCGCGCCGGGTGTTCCTGGACTTGGCCATGACAGCATTTTCGCAGGTTGCGAGGGCGCCCCGCGGCAACAGGCCGGAACGCGCTCGGCGGCGTCGCGGACACGCGCGCGTGCGGTCGGGGCCCGCGCTCGTCGCCGTCACGCCGCAGGCGTCCTCACCGGCAGCTGTCCGCCGCCTCGATCAGCCGGGCCGCCTCGCCCAACGCCCGCCGCAGCACCGCCGGATCCGTCGCGAGGTCCGCCTCCCCGGGGGGCACCAACCAGTCCGAGCCCCCGGCCGGCGGCTCGGGGGCGAGTCGCAGCCCGCGGCCGTCGGTCACCGTGCAGACACTGCCCGGCACGTCCCATGCCGCCGCCGTCCCGGCCGGCACCAGGAAGCCGAGGGTGTCGTCGCCGTCGTCGTGCAGGACGGGTCCGACCCCGTCGCCCGCCGAACCCCTCCGCAGGATGTCGACCGCCTCCAGTCCATGCCGGGTCGGCACCGTCACCAGGTCGCACGCCCCCGCCGACGGCACAGAAAAATCGTTGTTGCTCTGGCTGGTCTCCATCCCGGCCTCCACCGCGCAGCCCGCCTGTCGTCCACAGGGTTCAACGCTTCAGGACGTCAAGGGCTACGGCGGAAGTCCGCCGCAAAGGATGGCAGTTCATGGCAGATCGCGAACCAGATATCCGTTTTGTAGCCAAACACCGCATGGCGGCCCGACCACAGCAGGTACGTTCTTGCCCGCCGGGAACAAGGGTGCCACACGGACAACTCATTCCTTTTCCGGCATGGTTCGACGGTTCGCACGAGAGGACCCGGCCATGGCGTCGTCAACGGTGACCCCACCTCGGCCCGATCGGCCGGCCCGGCCCAACCTCGCCTTCCGCCAGCTGCGCGGACATCGCTCGCCGGCCGAGTTCGCCGCGCTCGTACGACGGGCCGCGCGCGAGATCGGCGAGCGGGTGAGCTGCGACGCGCGCTACATCGGGCGCGTCGAGGCGGGGGAGATCCGCTGCCCCAACTACGCGTACGAGCGGGTGTTCCTGCACATGTTCCCCGGACGCACGCTCACCGATCTGGGGTTCGCGGCCCGAGCGTCCGTGCGCGGACGGGGGGCGCGCACGGACGAGGACGCGCCCTGCTTACACACCACGAGACCGGAGCGCACTACCAGTGATGAGCGGGGCACGAATGAGACGGGTGGGGCGGATGAGCCGTATGACACGCAGGACCCGTACGACACGCACCACGACCACGACCACGAGGAGAGCGACGTGCTGCGTCGCGCATTCATGACCGGCGGAGGTGCCACCATGGCCGCCGCCACCCTGGGCCCCCTCGGGCTCGCCCACGACGCGTCGGTGAAGCGTTCCGCGCGCCGCGCGGGAACGAACGAGGCCGGCGTCCTCGAAGAAGCGGTCCGCAGAATCCGGCTGCTGGACGACCGGCACGGGGCTGACGGCCTCTACCGGCGCGCCGCCGCCCCGCTGCGCGCCGCGTACGCGCTGCTGGACGCCGGGACGACCCGGCAGGCCACCGCCGACCGGCTCCACTCGGGCGCCGGGGAGCTCGCCATCTCGGTGGGCTGGCTGGCACACGACTCGGGCCGGTTCGACGACGCGCGCTCGCACTACGCGGAGGCTCTGGCGACCGCCCGGATGACCGGGGACCATGCGCTGGAGGCGCACGCCTTCTGCAACACGGCGTTCCTCGCGCGGGATGCCGGACGGCCCCGGGAGGCCGTCCGCGCCGCCCAGGCCGCCCAGCGTGTCGGCCGCCCCCTGGGCTCGCCCCGTCTCATGTCGCTGCTGGCGCTGCGCGAGGCGGGCGGCTGGGCGGGGCTCGCCGACCGCACCGGCTGCGAACAGGCCCTGGTCCGCGCGCAGGCCCTCTACGACCGGGGTCCCTGCGACAGCGACCCCGAGTGGATGAGTTTCTACGGCCAGGCCGAGCTGGAGGGCCTCAAGGCGCAGTGCTGGTCGACTCTGGGCGACTGGCCGCGCGCGGCCCGGCACGCCAGGCGGGCGGCGGACCTCCAGGACCCGCACTTCACCCGCAACATCGCCCTGTACACGGCCGAACTCGCGGACGACCTCGCGCGCGGGGGCCGGCCGGACGAGGCGGCCGTGGCCGGGATGCGGGTGCTGGATCTGCTGGACCAGGTCCAGTCGTCGCGGATCCAGACGATGCTGGCGGGCACGGCCCGAGTGCTGCTCCCGCACCGGAGGGCGAGCGGCGTGTCGACCTTCCTGGAACGGCACGCCTCGACACCGCGGACGGTGTGAGACCCGGTCCCCGGGGACCGGGCCGGCTAGCCGAGGTGCCCGAGGTCGTTCCAGCTCTCGATCGCCGGTTCGCCGTAGGCCCAGCCCAGGACCGACAGCGACGTCGGGTTCAGACGCAGCCGGGCCGCGAAGTCGAGTGGCAGACCCAGCCAGCGTGCCCCGATGGAGCGGAGGATGTGCCCGTGGGCGAAGAACAGCACGTCCCGGTCGGCCGAGCGGGCCCAGGCGACGGCCTCGTCCGCGCGGGCGGTCACCTCGGCGAGGCTCTCGCCCTCCGGGACGCCGTCGCGCCAGATGAGCCAGCCGGGCCGGGCCTCCTGGATCTCGGCGGGGGTCATGCCCTCGTAGGCGCCGTAGTGCCACTCCATCAGGGTGTCCCAGGTGGTGGCGCGCCCGCCGAAACCGGCGAGTTCGCACGTCTCACGCGCGCGTGCCAGCGGGCTGGTCCGTGTCTCCACGTCCGCCAGGCCGTCGAACGGCGCCCGGTGCAGCCGCTCGCCGAGCAGTTCGGCTCCCCTGCGGCCCTCCTCCAGGAGGGGCACGTCGGTCCTGCCGGTGTGCTTGCCGGACAGCGACCACTCCGTCTGTCCGTGCCGGGCCAGCAGGATGCGCGGTGCCATGGGGGGCCTTTCCGGGGAAACCCCTGGGAGGGATCAGGGAACAATTCACAAGCGGATGCCCTCCATCATCGCTCACCCTGAACAGGGGCAACCCGGAGGGCGGTCTCAGCGTCTTTGAGAGCCGGGGCGCCCGTGAGGGGCGCGCACACGCGCCGTAAAGTGGCCCGTCCCGCGCCACGGGCGCACCAGCGACGAGACAGCGACACGAAGGGGGAGGCGATCGGATGCCGCAGACCGAGACACCAGGCACCGAGGCGGCCCCGCGGACGCGGCTGCGCTGGTGGACCGAGCTGCCTCTGATCCTGCTGGTGTACGCCTGCTACTCCGGGGGCCGGCTGCTCGCGCGCGGCGACGTGACCACCGCCGTCGACCACGGCCTGGCGATCCTGCGGATCGAGAAGTTCCTGCACATCAACGCCGAGCACCCGCTGAACCGGCTGTTCAGGACCCAGGCGTGGATAGGCGTGCCGGCCGACTTCTGGTACGCGTCGCTGCACTACGTGGTGACGCCCGTGATCCTGGTCTGGCTGTTCCGGTCGCGGGCCCTGCACTACCGGGCGGCCCGCACCTGGCTGATGACCTCCACCTTCATGGGCCTCATCGGCTTCACACTGCTGCCCACCTGCCCGCCCCGGCTGCTGTCGGCGGGCCACGGCTTCGTGGACACCATGGCCCAGTACAGCTCGTACGGCTGGTGGGGCGGCGAGGCGAGCGCGCCGCGCGGCATGGGCGGCATGACCAACCAGTACGCGGCCATGCCCAGCCTGCACGTCGGCTGGGCCCTGTGGTGCGGCGTCATGCTGTGGCGCCACGGCGGCACACGCGCGGCGAAGACGGCGGGCGTCGTCTACCCGCTGGTGACGACGCTCGTGGTGATGGGCACCGCCAACCACTACTTCCTCGACGCGGTCGCGGGCGCGGCCGTGATGGGCCTCGGGCTGCTGCTGGCCCCCTTGGTGATGCGCGGTGCGGACCGCGCCCGGGGATACTTCACGGCCCGTGTCCCGCTGGTCGCGGCGGCCTCCACGGCCCCATCGGCCCCGATTGTCAGTGGCGGGTGCCAGACTTCGACGGGTGAGCGAATTCCACGGCAGCGCGATGCACGGTTCGGCCCCGGAGCCGAGCCGGGTGCCTCCCCCTCGGACGCGGGGGACGGCGCTCCGGCAGCGGCTCGCTGAGCTGCGCGGCCCCGACGTGCCGGCCAAGGCGCTGGACGCCCGTGCCCTCGCGGCGCTGGCCGCGAACCCGGGCTGCGAGCGCCGCGCGATCCTGGACGGCGCCGGGGTGGACAAGGCGACGCTGGCGGACGCGCTGGGGTCGCCTTCGGCCTTCGGACAGTCCCAGTTCGCCCTCACCCGCGGCAACGCGTTCGAGGCGAAGGTGAAACGGGACGGCGGCGCGGAACTGCTGCGGCTGGTGCACGAACGGCTGGACCCGGGCGCGGCTCCGCCCGTCGGGGCGGCCGTGCCCGACCTCTCCGCGATCGGCCCGGAGGGCCGCACCGCGCGCACCGCGCTGGCACTGCGCGAGGCCGGCGAGGCGTCCGGCACCTGGACGCTCCTGGACCATCCCATGATCACGCTCGACGTCGCGGGCTCCCCCGCCTTCCTTGAGCCGGACGCCGTCGTGGTGCACCCGGACGGCAGCTGGACGGTCGTGGAGATCAAGTCCTTCCCGATGCTGGACGGTTCGGCGGACCCGGCGAAGGTCGGCGCGGCCGCCCGGCAGGCCGCGGTGTACGTGCTGGCCCTCGAGGAAATCGCCGCCCGCCTCGACCCGGCCCCGCCCGTGCGCCACCGCGTCCTGCTGGTCTGCCCCAAGGACTTCTCCAACCTGCCCACCGCCTCCGCCGTGGACGTGCGCAAGCAGCGTGCGGTCACCCGGCGTCAACTGGCCCGCCTCACCCGCATCCAGGACATCGCCGACGCCCTCCCCGACGGCACCTGCTTCTCCCCCGAGCTGCCCGCCGAGCAGCTCACCGCGGCCGTCGAGGCGGTTCCCGCGGTGTACGCGCCCGAGTGCCTGGCCGCCTGCGAGCTGGCCTTCCACTGCCGTGACCGTTCCCGCGCGGCCGGCGCGGTCACCTCCCTCGGCCGTTCCGTGCGGGCCGAACTGGGCGGCCTGACGACGGTCGAGGGCGTCCTCGCGGCGGCGCGCGGCGAGGCCGGTGATCCACGGGACCCTGCGGTGGCCGCCCTGCGCCGGGCCGCGGAACTGCGCGCCGAGGCCCTGGGGACGATGTGTCGCTGATCACCACCCTCGCCCGCCTCGAGGCCGTCACCACCGGCCGCGCCCGGCCCACCGCCACCGTCCGGCACCGGCATGTCTCGGACCGGCCGCTGGTGTTCGTGCCGCTGACCACCGCCGGTGAGGCCGGCGCCCCCCTGGGCGCGCTGGTGGGCACCGACCGGGACGCGCCGCGTCTGCTCGTGGTGCCGCAGCCGCGCGACCGCGACCTGAGGTTCGCGTTCCTCGCGGAACTGGCCGACGTCGTCCTGCCGTACCTCGACTCCTATGCCGACGTCGTCGAGGCCGCCGAACGCAACGAGACCGACCCGGAGACCGGGAAACGCGTCAAGGTCGAGGTCGAGCTGTGCGCGGACGCGCCCCAGCTGATCGTCCCGAGCCGCGCCGGCGTCGACTTCGTGCGCCTCCTGGGCCGCTCCATGCGCTTCAGGCGGACGGCGGAGCAGGACCCGGAGACACCGCATCCCGCACCCCCGCGCGTGCCGCTGCTCGGCCGGTGGCTGACCCATTTCGGGGAGCGGTCCCGGGTGCCCGGCTCCTCGCTGCTGACGGCGATGACGGAGCTCCTGGGCCGGCACTGGGCGACCGGGCAGTCCAGCCTGGAGGACCAGCACCTGGGGGCCCAGCTCGCCTGGATCGCCCCGCCGCCGGGCGAGTCGGGCGCGGGGGCGGCGCTGCGGGCGGAGCTCGCGCGTGGCGCCGACGGGCAGCTGTGGTGCCCGCCGGCCGGTCCGGCGACCGACCCGGCGTTCGACAACAAGCTGCTCGCCCCGGCCATCGAGCGCTACGACCGCGCGCGTACCGCGCTGGCCGCCGCGCAGGACGGCCTCCAGGCCGACGACCGGCTGGGAGCGCTCACCGCGGCCGAGCGGGAGATCCGCGAGCTGGTGAGGAGCCGGACGCTGCCCACCTGGGACAAGGTGTGGGAGGGCCTGGACCTGCTGCGGGAGCTGCCGGAGGGCGCGCACGTCGAGGAGCGGTGGACACGCGACCGCTGGTCCTTCACCGGCCACCGCGACCGGGTCGTCGCCGGTGAGCCGCCGCAGCCGCGACGCGACGACGCGGTCACCGCCGCCAACAAGCTGGCCACCCGGGAGCGGGAACAGGCCCGGCTCGAGGCGCAGGAGGCGCTCGACGACCCGCTGGTGATGGCGGGGCGCCGACTGGCCGGGGAGGCGTTCGCGGGCGAGGTCGTCGACGTCGTCATGGCGTACAGCGAGAGCAAGCGGCCCAGCCCGCGCCCGCTGGTCACCGTGCGCACGGACGACCGGCCGCATCTCGGGGAGCGGGCCAAGGTGTACCGGTCGCTGGGCGGGAAGGCGCAGGCCGCCGAGTTCGTGGAGCGGGCGGCGGAGGATCTGCTCGTGCTCCGGATCGTCGACAGGATGGGCCGCGGCAAGGAACCCGAGGCGGGATCCGTACCCGAGAAGGGCGACCGGCTCTGCTTCACGCTGTTCGAGCACGAGCAGCGTGGCGGCGCGAAGCTCCCCGACCCGGAGGACACCCCGTGGACGCACGGCGGACCGCCGGGCGAGCAGGTGCCCGAAGCCCCCGACTCCGTCACCCAGGAGGACCTGCTGTGACCACCGAGGCCGCCGTCGACCCCGGTACCGCCGCCACGCGCGCCACCGACGCGATCCTGCGCGACACGCTGCACGGCACCGCGCGCGGGGTGGTCGTCGACTCCCCGCCCGGCGCGGGCAAGTCGACGCTCGTCGTCCGCGCGGCGCTGGAACTCGCCGAGGCGGGGCGGCCCCTGATGGTGGTCGCGCAGACCAACGCGCAGGTCGACGATCTGGTCGTGCGGCTCGCCGTGAAGAACCCCGAGCTGCCGGTGGGCCGGCTCCACAGCAGCGACGCCGACCCGTACGACAAGGTGCTCGACGAGCTGCCCGGCGTCAGGAAGTCGGCGAAGGCGGCGGACCTGGCGGGTCTGCCGGTGGTGATCTCGACCGCCGCCAAGTGGGCGCATGTGAAGGTCGACGAGCCGTGGCGGCACGCGATCGTGGACGAGGCGTACCAGATGCGGTCGGACGGGCTGCTGGCCGTGGCCGGGCTGTTCGAGCGGGCGCTGTTCGTGGGCGACCCGGGGCAGCTGGACCCGTTCTCCATCGTGGGCGGCGAGCAGTGGGCGGGACTGTCGTACGACCCGTCCGCCTCGGCGGTGACCACCCTGCTCGCGCACAACCCCGAGCTGCCGCAGCACCGGCTGCCGGTCTCCTGGCGGCTCCCGGCGTCGGCCGCGCCCCTGGTCTCGGACGCGTTCTACCCGTACACCCCGTTCCGCAGCGGCACCGGGCACGGAGACCGGCGGCTGTCCTTCGCCGTGCCCCCGGACGGCTCCGGCACCGACCGGGTCATCGACGAGGCGGCGGAGTCGGGCTGGGGCCTGCTGGAGCTGCCCGCCCGGCACACGCCCCGGACCGACCCGGAGGCGGTGCGGGCCGTCGCGACGGTCGTACGGCGACTGCTGGACCGGGGCGGCGCCGCCACCTCCGAGCAGTCTCCCGACCCGACCCCGCTGACCGCCGACCGGGTGGCCGTCGGGACGGCGCACCGCGACCAGGCGGCGGCGGTGCGGGCTGCGCTGGCGGAGCTGGGCGTCCCGGCGGTGACGGTGGACACGGCGAACCGGCTCCAGGGCATGGAGTTCGACGTCACGGTGATCCTCCACCCGCTCTCCGGCCGTCCCGACGCGACCGCCTTCCACCTGGAGACGGGCCGCCTGTGCGTCCTCGCCTCCCGCCACCGGCACGCCTGCGTGGTGGTGTGCCGGGCCGGCGTGGGCGACCTGCTCGACGCCTACCCCTCGACGGAACCGGTCCAGCTGGGGACCCTCGTGAAGTTCCCGGACGGCTGGGAGGCGAACCACGCGGTCCTGGCACACCTCGCCGAACACCGGGTGGCCTGGAAGCCGTGAGCCGTCCCGTCCGCCTCCCGACGGGTCCGGGGCCGTGAACCGGCGTGCCTTCCAGGGGGTCTGTGGCCGATGGCCGGCGTGCCTTCCAGGGGGTCTGCGGGAGGGTGGGCCGACGGGAACATCGGGGGGGGGCCGGAAGGCTTGAGACTGCGGGGCGGAGTGCCTCTTGCACCATCGGGGGACAATGGAAGGTGGTCCACTCCACCGGCGCCACGCCCTGTGGCGTCATCCGAACCGTACGAGGAGGAGAAGACATGGCGGAGCCCACGCCGCGTCGGAACGAACCGCGGCTACGCCCCGCGCCCCTGCTCTTCGAGCCCGCCGAGGCGGCCGGTGATCCGGAGCACTTCTTCGACCTGGAGTCGATAGACGATCCGGCCGCGTTGCTCTCGCGCGCGACGGAGCTGACGGTCGCGTTCCGGGCGGCGGCCGACCGGGCGGTTGAGTTCCAGGCCATGGCGGCGGCTCAGCTCGCCGATCCGCGCCGCTTCGACCGCCTGACTCCGGCGGACATCGGTGAGCGGGCCGAGTGGACCGAGGACTACGCGAAGAAGATGGTCGAGTTCGGCCGTGATCTGCTGCGGGGCGACACCGAGGGACGAGGGCACGCCGACCCGGTCTGAGCACCGGCGGGACGAGGGCACGCCGACCCGGTCTGAGCACCCGGCAGGACGGGAAGCACGCCGACCCCGTCTGAGCACCCGGCGGGGCGGGGGAAGGCCGGCCTCGCCCCGACGCCGTCCGTCCGTTCGTCCCCGACGCCACGCCCCGGCGCCGCGTCCCCGACGCTCGTCCCGTCCGCTCGGCCGTCCAGCCCGCCTGGCATATGCCGGGCGGGCAAGATACTCCCCCGTCGCCTCTCCCGTCCCGGTTTCTCGCAACCCTGTGCGTTCGGCCGCTCACCACCGGTAGACCTGGCGGTATGAGCAGCGCATGCGACGACGAACCCATCGGTGTCACCCCGGACGGCGCCGCCTGGCTGGCCTCCGCCGGAACGTATCCGCGCAGCACGCTCGCCCTGTGGCAGGAGCGGCCGGACGCCCCGGTGGTGCTGCCGTGCGGCTCGGTCTTCGACATCGTCAGCGCGCCGGCCTTGTTCGGGCGGCTGATGCTGGACCGGCTGTGGGGCGAGGGGCCGGGCTCGGGACCGGTGGCCGCGTTCCGCGGGCGGACGCTGCTGTTCGCCGCCCCGGGTACGGCCCAGCGGCTGCCCTCGCTGCTGGAATGGGAGGAGTGGAGTGCCGACGGCCGACCGGACGGCCGTACCGCCACGGTGCCGCCGCTGCTGTGCCACGGCACGGGTGACGCGGTGACCGTGCCCGCGCTCACCCCCGGGCAGAGCGGTGCGTCGACGCGCTGGATGGTCGCCCCCGACACCCGTCATCCGTGGCTGCCGGGCCCGGAGATTCTGCTGTGGGCGGCCGTCCGGGCGGCCCGTTCGGCGGTGCGGATTTCGATTTCTCCTCCCCAGGATCAGGATGCTAAGGTCTACGACGTCAGCAGGCGCCGCTAGCTCAGTTGGTTAGAGCAGCTGACTCTTAATCAGCGGGTCCGGGGTTCGAGTCCCTGGCGGCGCACGACATGACGGCGGGGCCGGTTCGCAGACAATGCGAACCGGCCCCGCCGTAGTCATTTCTGCGCGACTACGCCGTGTGCCCGAAACGGGACGGGGCCGGACGTCACAGCTTCTTCCCGGGCGTGATCTTCACCGTCCACTCCCCGGAGCCCGTGCGCCCCTCCACGTCCACCCGTACGCCGTTGCCCGGCACGGTGAAGCTCTCGCCGAGGGCGACCGGGGCGTCCGCGAGGGGCGGGTAGACGGAGTTCTCCCAGCAGGCCTCGGTGCCCGGGTGCGCGTCGATCACCTCGACCGGACCGCGGCCGGACCGGGCGCCGCTGCTGACGCGGTAGACGAGGACGCCGCTGCGGCAGGCCTCCCCGTCGTTGCCCGCCGGGCCGCGGGCCTCGAAGGCGAGCGCGCTCTCGGGACCGGTGCGCACCACCGCGAGCTTGACGCCGTCGCCTAGCCCGAAGGCCGGCGCCCCGGCGGCGCGGGTGGCCGGCCCGCCCGGTGCGGCACTCAGCGGCTCCAGGGTCAGCCGGGTCGGTCCCGGACCCCGTACACACACCACCTGGCGCGGATCCAGCCAGCCCAGCTTCCACTTGTGCCAGGCGAACAGGTCCGGGGCGAGGCCGAACTGGCTGCCCATCAGGTCCCAGTCACCGACGTAGGTGTCCCAGTCGCCCTTTCCGTCGGCGGGGCGGTGGTAGAGGTCGGGCAGGTCGAAGACGTGGCCGGTCTCGTGGGCGAGGACGAGGCGGTCCGGGGGGTGCTGCTCGAACACCGTGACGACCCGTCGGATGTCGGTGCCGTCGGCGTGCAGCGGGGTGTCGAGGTTGACGACCTTCGTCGCGTCCGAGTCGACGCCCGGCGCGTCCGGGTCGGCCACGAAGTAGACGACGTCGTAGCGGGAGAAGTCGACGTGGGGGTCGGCCACGGCGAGCGCGTCGTGCAGATAGGCGGCCCGGCTCTCGGCCTTCCAGTCGCGCTGTATGGCGTAGGCGGTGGACGGCTTCGGCATGCGGATCCAGTGCTTCAGCGGGCGCGCGTTCAGGGTGAACCTGCCGTAGGACGCCTGGCGGAAGAAGCGGCTGGTGGCCGGGAAGTGGTCGGCGGCCAGCTCGGCGGGGGACGTCATCGGGGCCCGGTCCGGGAAGGACAGGAAGACCATCACCGCGTCGAGGGTGCGGGTCGGGCGGGGGTAGGCGGCGTTCCAGGTGTCGACGCCCTCCGAGTGGTGGGCCGCTGTGCGGGTCAGGGCGCACGGGGCGGCGGAGAAGGGCTCGGCGACCGAGGGTCCGCTGACGAGGGAGTTCGCGACCAGTGCCGACAGGGTGGTGAACACGGCCGCCAGACTGCGCGGTCGGGGGCGCGGGATCAGTCGCAGACGTCGCGGCAGTCGCGGCACAGGGACCTCCGGAAGGCGGTTCACGGGACACCGCCACCCAGCCTGTGTGAATTTGTCGTACTACGCCCTGTTTGTCTGCCCCAGACGAGTGAGGAGGCGGAAAGCGGGCATCACCTCGACACCCCCGAAATTCTCACGGAACGTCACAAGCGGTCGTCCGCCCACAGAACCGGGCCAGGTGCGGGCAGAAACGATCTGTCAGAAAGGCCGGTTGTTCGGGGACACTGGGCAGTGGCTGCGCGGGTCCGGGGGCAGCCACTATGATCGGCAGACTTTCCTGCACGGACAGCGATCGAGTGCACTGCGGGAGCGAGCGGTGAGCGGAACGTCCGAAGGGTCGACGCCCGCGGCAGACCTCGAGCGGTCAGCCGTCACAGAGAGTGACATCGAGAGTACGGGAAGCGGGGCCCAGGTCAACCGGCCGGCGGCATACCGTTCCGTCTTCACGGCGGCGCCCCTCGCCATGGCGGTGGTCGACGGCGAGGGCCGCATCGTCGACGCCAACGACGCGCTCGGCGCGCTGCTCGGCGGCGCGAGCGCGGGCCTGGCCGGACGGGTCGCCGCCGACCTGCTGGACCTGACCTCCGACGCCCGTACCGGGCACGCCTACCGCGAGGTGCTGCGCGGCCGCCGGGCGAAGCTGCGCTGCACCCGACGCCTGAAGCAGCCCGACGGGCGCTCGCTGTGGGCGCAGGTCACCGTCCGCCCCCTCGACGAGGGCGTGCCGGGAGTCCTGCTGTCCGTCGCCGACGTCAGCGCACACCGTGACCTCCAGGCGAGGCTGCGGCACCTCCAGATGCACGATCCGGTGACCCGGCTGCCCAACCGGACCCTGTTCTTCGAGCGGGTGTCCGCCGCGCTGGAGGCCGAGGCCTACGAGCAGAGCGGGAGCGGCCGGATCGGCCTGTGCTACCTGGACCTGGACGGCTTCAAGGCGGTCAACGACACGCTCGGTCACCGGGTCGGCGACCTGCTGCTGACGGCCGTCGCCGAACGGCTGACGGAGTGCGCCGAGGAGGCCGGGCGGACCCGGCCCAGCCTGCCGCTGGTGGCCCGGCTGGGCGGCGACGAGTTCGCCCTGCTGGTCGAGGACTCCACCGGAACCGAGCAGCTCGCCGACCTCGCGGAGTCCGTGCTCAAGGCGCTCCAGGCCCCCTTCGACCTGGCCGGACACCGGCTGAACGTCTCGGCGTCCATCGGGGTCGTGGAACGGCACGCGGCCGGCACCACGGCGACCGGTCTGATGCAGGCCGCCGACACGACCCTGTACTGGGCGAAGGTGGACGGCAAGGACCGCTGGACGCTGTTCGACCCCGAGCGCAACGCCCATCTGATGACCCGGCAGGCCCTGGCCTCCACGCTCCGGCCCGCGATCGAGCGCGGCGAGTTCCGTCTCGAATACCAGCCGCTGGTCGGCATGTCGGACGGCCGGCTGCGCGGTGTGGAGGCGCTGGTCCGCTGGGACCACCCGCGGTTCGGACTGCTGTCGCCGAATCGGTTCGTCGCGCTGGCCGAGGAGGACGGCTCGATCGTGCCGCTCGGCCGATGGGTTCTGGCCACCGCCTGCCGGCAGGCCCGGCGGTGGCAGCTGGACAATCCGGACGATCCGCCGCTGTTCGTCAGCGTCAACGTGGCGGTGCGTCAGGTGTGGGACTCCGACCTGGTGGCGGATGTGGCGGAGATCCTCGCCGAGACGGGGCTCGCGCCGCACCTGCTCCAGCTGGAGCTCACCGAGTCGGCCGTGATGGGCTCGGCCGGCCGGCCGCTCCAGGCGCTCCAGGCGCTCAGCGACATGGGCGTGGGCATCGCCATCGACGACTTCGGCACCGGCTACTCCAACCTCGCCTATCTGAGCCGGCTGCCGGTGTCGGTGCTGAAGCTCGACGGGTCCTTCGTGCGGGGCTTCCAGTACGAGGGCGCGGGCTCCCCGCCCAACCCCGCCGACCAGGTCGTCGTCGAGGCGATGATCGACCTGGCCCACCGGCTGGGGCTGACCGTCACCGCCGAGTGCGTGGAGACCTCCGCGCAGGCGACCCGGCTGCGCAGCATCGGCTGCGACACCGGGCAGGGGTGGCTGTACTCCCGGCCGGTGTCGCCGGACCGCATCTCCGAACTGCTCGGGACCGAGTCCGGAACCGAGACCTACGCCGTCGGCAACCCGTAGGCGTCGGCGACCAGTTCGTAGGAGCGCAGACGCAGCTCACCGCGGTGGGCGTGGCTGGTGAGCATCAGCTCGTCGGCGCCGGTGCGCTTGTGGAGGTCGTCGAGGCCGGTGCGGACCTCGTCGGCCGTGCCGCTGATGATGTTCGCGCCCCAGGAGTCGACGAACTCCCTCTCCAACGGGCTGAACTCGTGCGCCTCCGCCTCCTCGGGGGAGGGGAACAGACCGGGACGGCCGCCGCGCAGCCGGACCATGTTGAGGCCGGTGGCCAGGACCTGACGGCGGGCCTCCCGCTCGTCGTCGACGGCGAGCACGGAGACGCCGATCAGCGCGTACGGTTCGGCGAGCACCTCGGACGGCCGGAAGGACTCGCGGTACAGGTCGAGGGCCGGGACGGTGTTCTGCGCCGAGAAGTGGTGCGCGAAGGCGAAGGGCAGACCGAGCACGCCGGCCAGCCGGGCGCTGAAGCCGGAGGAGCCGAGCAGCCAGACGGGCGGCCGGTGCGGCGACTGCACCCCGCCGGGGGACGTGCCCTGGACCGGGCCGGGGATCGCGTGGATCCGTCGGTAGCGGTGACCGTCGGGGAAGTCGTCGTCCAGGAAACGGGTGAGTTCGGCGAGCTGCTCGGGGAAGTCGTCGGCGCCCTCGTGGAGGGTGGCGGTCCTGCGCAGGGCGGCGGCGGTGGCGCCGTCCGTGCCCGGTGCGCGGCCGAGGCCGAGGTCGATGCGGCGCGGGGCCAGCGCCTCCAGGGTGCCGAACTGCTCCGCGATGACGAGGGGCGCGTGGTTGGGCAGCATCACGCCGCCCGAGCCGAGCCGGATGCGGTCGGTGTGGGCGGCGAGGTGGGCGAGGATCACCGCGGGCGAGGAGGAGGCGACGCCCGGCATCGAGTGGTGCTCGGCGACCCAGTAGCGGTGGAAGCCGCGCGACTCGGTGAACCGCGCGAGCTCGACGCTGGTGCGCAGGGCGTCGGTGGCGGTGTGACCGGAGCCGACGGTGACGAGGTCCAGGACGGACAGGGGCGCCGGGGCGCTGCCCTGTGCCGTGCCCCGGATCCCGTCCGCCGCCGCCGTCACATCGCTCGCCGTCTCGTCTGCCGCCACGGGGGTCCTCCTGTTGTCGGCCGTGTGCTGTCCTCCGGCGCATAACAGGAGGGTGTCCCCGTTTATTCCGGACCGCCTCCAGCCCCCTCGCCGGGGGCGGGAACGGCCGGCCGGTCAGACCTGGACGGGCGGTTCGCGGGTGAACAGCGCGCCGAGCCCCGGTGCGTTCACGCGGCGGTCCGCGAGGCGCAGGGCCTCCCACACCGTGACCTGGTTGGCGGTGAGGACCGGCTTGCCGAGTTCCTTCTCCAGGGCGGGCAGGTACGCGACCGTGTGCAGCGCGGTGTCGGGGAGCAGGACCGCCTCGGCGTCGGGTGCGTCGGCCGCCCGTGCCAGGGCGAACACCTCCGCCTCGCCCCAGTCGCCGGCCTCCGCCGCCGTGCCGGTCCCGGCACCGTGGACGCCGGTCACCTCCAGGCCGCCCGCCCGCAGGAAGTCGCCGAACAGCCCGGCGACGTCGTCCGGGTACGTCGCCCCCACGGCGACCCGCCCGGCACCGATCTCCCGGGCCGCGTGCACGAAGGCGAAGGAGGTGGAGGAGGCCGCCATCCCGGCGGTGGTGGCCAGGGTGCGCACCTGCTCCTGGGCGCCCTCCCAGCCGTGCACGAAGCCGCCGCTGGTGCAGGCCCAGACGACGGCCTCCGCGCCGGCCAGCCGCAGCTGCTCGACACCCTTCGTCAGCCGCTCGGGTTCGCCCATCTGCCGCAGCACGTCGACCCGGTGCGCGTCCTCTCCGACGTCCGTGTGGACCAGGTCCAGCCGGATGTCACTGCCCAGGAGCTGCTCGATTCGGGGGTAGTCGTCCTCGGCCGAGTGGCCCGGGTAGAGGAATCCGAGTGCGGTCATGTCCAGCCTTCCTGCTGCTCTTCTTCCGGCAGGACCGGGGGTTCCTGCGGTACGGGAGGTTCCCGAAGTACCCGGGTGTCCGGCAGCCCGGGGGCCACACGCGCGCCGAAGCACCCCCGCTGCCCGAGGGACGCGGAAGGCGCCGCCGCGGCGGCGCTTGTCACGTTCCCATCGCTCGGGTACCCGGTCGGCGCGCCGCCGCCCACCTGGTTCACCTGGTCGGCCGAGAAAGGCCGAGAAAGGCCGAGAAGTGCCGAGAAGGGCCGGGCATGGCCGAGCAGGGCCGGGTACGGCCCGGTACGGCCGAGCGGGGCCGAAAGACGTCGGCGCCGTCGGCGGGCGCCGTGCGCCCCGGGCGCCGTGCTCCCCGGGGGACGGGCGCCCCGGGGGACGGGACACCCAACGAGTGGTAGCGGCGGTTGTGTTGACGACGGTGGGTTGCGGTGCGAACGTGGTCAATCCGCGCACGTCAGGCGCTTGGTCATGAACGTAGGGGGCACCGGATGGCCGTCGTCCCCGCAGGTCTGCCCACGCTTCTCGTGCTCGACGCCGATCCCCTCCCCCGTCTCGGCCGCCTCACCGGACGGGCCCGGGTGCTGCACACCGACGAGGCCTCCCTCGCCGCCCGGCTGCCGGCGGCGGACGTGCTGCTGGTCTGGGACTTCACCTCACGGGCGGTGCGCTCCGCATGGCCCGGCGACGGTCCGCGGCCGGGCTGGGTGCACACGGCGAGCGCCGGCGTGGACCACCTGCTGTGCCCCGAGCTCATCGCCTCGGACACGGTGGTGACGAACGCGCGCGGGATCTTCGACGAGCCGATCGCCGAATACGTCGCCGCGCTGGTCCTGGCGATGGCCAAGGACCTGCCGCGCAGTTGGGAGCTCCAGCGGCGCGGCGAGTGGCGGCACCGGGAGAGCGTGCGCGTCGCCGGGACCAGGGCCGTCGTCGTCGGGTCCGGGCCGATCGGACGGGCGGTCGCCCGCACGCTGAAGGCACTCGGCATGACCGCGGCCGTCGTCGGCCGTGTCCCGCGCACCGGCATCCACGGCCCCCAGGACCTGGACCGGCTCCTCGCCCGTGCCGACTGGGTGATCGCCGCCGCTCCGCTCACCGAGCAGACGCGCGGCATGTTCGACACCCGGCGGTTCGGTGTGATGCAGCCCTCCGCCCGGTTCGTGAACGTCGGCCGCGGGGCGCTGGTGGACGAGGCCGCCCTCGTGGCGGCCCTGGAACGGCGGTGGATCGCGGGCGCCGCCCTGGACGTCCTCACCAGCGAGCCCCTCCCCGCGGACAGCCCTCTGTGGCGGGTTCCGGGGCTGCTGATCTCGCCGCACATGAGCGGCGACACGGTCGGCCGGCACGATGAACTCGGCGCGCAGTTCGTGGACCTGTTCGAGCGCTGGGCGGCGGGCCGGCCGCTGAAGAACGTGGTCGACAAGCAGCGCGGGTACGTGCCCGGACACTGACGTCGACGACCGGCGGCGCCGTCGACCGACGTCGTGGAGACCTCGCGGTGGTCGTGTGGGGCCCGCGATCCGCGGCGCATACGTCGAGTGGTCCTGGGTAGCTGCGCCGCCATGGCTCCACCGACCAGATTCAGTCATCGCACACACATGACCGGAACCACGCGCCGATCGCTGCTCGCGGGGGTGGCGGCGCTCGGCACGCTGGGCGCCGCGGGCTGCTCACGGGTGGCGACGGCGTCGGCCGCGCCCGGCGGTGATCTGCTGGAAAGACTGCGCGCACAGGGTGTCGTACGGCTCGGGATAGCCGGCGAGATCCCCTTCGGGTACATCGACAGGGACGGCCGGCTGACGGGTGAGGCGCCCGAGCTGGCGAAGGTGATATTCAAGCGCCTCGGGGTCGACGAGGTGCAGCCCGTGCCCACCGAGTTCGGGTCGCTCATCCCGGGGCTCGGCTCCCAGCAGTTCGATGTGGTGGCCGCCGGGATGTACGTCAATCCCGACCGCTGCGAGCAGGTGATATTCGCCGACCCGGACTACCAGATGCTGGATGCCTTCATCGTCCGTAAGGGGAACCCGAAGGGGTTGAACACCTACCGGGACGTGGTGGAGAAGGGCGCCAGGTTCGCCACCGGGACCGGGTACGCCGAGATCCAGTACGCCGTGGAGGCGGGTTACGACGAGGGCGACATCCTCATCGTCCCCGACCAGGTCGCCGGGCTGAACGCCGTCGAGGCGGGGCGGGTCGACGTCTTCGCCGGTACCGCGCTCACCGCCCGTGAGGTCGTGAAGAAGTCCGCCAAGGCCGAGGCGACCAAGCCCTTCGCCCCGCTCGTCGGCGGCAAGCCGCATGTCGACGGCGGCGCGTTCGCGTTCCGGCCGACCGAGACGAAGCTGCGGGACGCCTTCAACGCGGAACTGCGGAAGCTGAAGAGGAGCGGCGAGCTGTTCCGCATCCTGCGGCCGTTCGGGTTCACCGAGGCCGAGATGACCGACCTGACCGCGAAGGAGCTGTGCGGCGGATGACCTCCGGACTCTGGGAACTCGTCCTCAGGGGGGTCTGGGCGACCGTTCAACTGCTGGTGTTCAGCGCCCTGCTGGGCGCTGCCGTCTCCTTCCTCGTCGGGATCGCGCGGACCCACCGGCTGTGGATCGTCCGCTTCCTCGCGGGCTTCTACACCGAGGTGTTCCGCGGGACCTCGGCCCTCGTGATGATCTTCTGGGTGTTCTTCGTGCTGCCGCCCGCCTTCGGCTGGCAGCTGGTGCCGATGTGGGCGGGCACGCTCGCGCTCGGACTGACCTACGGCGCGTACGGCGCGGAGATCGTGCGCGGCGGGCTCCAGGCCGTCGACCCGGCGCAGCGGGAGGGCGGGGTCGCGCTCGGCTTCACGCCCGGGCAGCGGATGCGCAAGATCCTGCTGCCGCAGGCGGTGCCGGAGATGATCCCGCCGTTCTCCAACCTCCTCGTCGAGCTGCTCAAGGGCACCGCCCTGGTGTCCGTGATGGGCATGGGCGACCTGGCCTTCAGCGGCAACCTGGTCCGTCTCGCGCTCCAGGAGAGCGCGGAGATCTACACCTACGTACTGCTCATCTACTTCGTGATCGCGTTCCTGCTCACCCGGGTGATGCGCGGCCTCGAGAACCACCTGAAGGCGGGTGTGCGATGAACTGGGACTGGAACGCCGTCCGCGACTTCATGCCGTTGTTCCGGGAGGGACTGCTCGTCACCCTCCAGGCGCTGGTCCTGGGCTCGCTGATCTCGTTCACGCTGGGTCTGGTGTGGGCGCTGCTGATGCGGACCCCCACGCGGTGGGTGCAGTGGCCGGTCGGGATCGTGACCGAGTTCGTCCGGGACACCCCGCTGCTGGTGCAGCTGTTCTTCCTCTTCTACGTGCTCCCCGAGTGGGGTCTCACCCTGTCGGCGATGGCCACCGGCGTCGTCGCGATCGGGCTGCACTACTCGACGTACACGATGCAGGTCTACCGGGCCGGTATCGAGGCGGTGCCCGTCGGCCAGTGGGAGGCGGCGACCGCGCTGAACCTGCCGAGGATCCGGACCTGGCGTGCGGTGATCCTGCCGCAGGCGGTCCGCCGGGTCGTGCCGGCGCTCGGCAACTACGTCATCTCGATGCTCAAGGACACGCCGATGCTGATGGCGATCACCGTGCTGGAGATGCTCGGCCGGGCCCGGCTGTTCTCCCAGGAGCACTTCCAGTTCACCGAGCCCCTCACCGTGATCGGGGTGGCCTTCATCGTCATCTCGTATCTCGCCTCCCTCCTTCTGCGCACCCTGGAGCGACGCCTTGTCCGTTGACACTCTCGAGCAGCCCTCCGAAACCCCCAGGACCACCGAGCTGATACGGCTGGACCAGGTGACCAAGCGGTTCGGGGACAACACCGTCCTGGACCATCTGGACTTCTCCGTGGAGCCCGGCAAGCACGTCACCCTCATCGGCCCCTCGGGTTCCGGCAAGACCACGATCCTGCGGCTGCTGATGACGCTGACCAAGCCCGACGAGGGCACGATCACCGTCGACGGGCAGCGGCTGTTCCCGGCGCCGGAGAAGCAGGTCCGTGAGGTCCGCAAGAAGATCGGCATGGTGTTCCAGCAGTTCAACCTGTTCCCGAACATGAGCGTGCTCAGGAACCTCACCGAGGCGCCGGTGACCGTGCTCGGACTGCCCAAGGACGAGGCGGAGGAGCGGGCGCGCGAGCTGCTGGACCTGGTGGGCCTGGCCGACAAGTGCGACGCGAAGCCGTCCCGGCTGTCGGGCGGTCAGCAGCAGCGTGTCGCGATCGCCCGGGCGCTGGCGATGCGGCCGCAGATCCTGCTCCTGGACGAGGTGACCTCGGCGCTGGACCCCGAGCTGGTCGCGGGCGTCCTCGACGTCCTCAGGGACATCGCCCGCTCCACCGACATCACGATGCTCTGTGTGACGCACGAGATGAACTTCGCCCGGGACATCTCCGACCAGGTCCTGATGTTCGACTCGGGCCGGGTCATCGAAGCGGGTCCGCCGGAGCAGATCTTCGGCTCTCCGGAGCAGGAGCGTACGCGCGAGTTCCTGAGCGCGGTGCTCTGAACATTTCCCCGCTTGCGGTCCGGGGTGCCGTCCGGGCCGCAAGAGGTGAGCTCTGCTCAGGTTCCCAGGTCCCGGCACTGGGGCATGACTCAGGCATATGCCAGGGGGTCGGTGTCGCAGTTGAGGGGCGCGCGGGTGAAACACATTCTCGCCAACACCCCCTCCCATCGGCCCCCTTGGCGGTTATCGTGGAGGTGATTCACTGCCAGGATCAGGTGATCACGGCCATGAAGCGACCAGGGGGGAACCGTGGCGCTGCTGTGCTGCCCCGGGGGACGCCGTGTGCGACAGCCGCTGCGCGGCGGGCCGGGCCCCCGGCCGAACCTGCTCGCGCCCTGCACCACGATGCGAGGTGAGCTGTCATGAGGGTCGAGCCGACCGCGCCGTACCACTCGGCCCAGGAAGCACTGCGCGTTCTCGAGACGGTGGCGCGGTACTCCACCGGTGTCACCGACAGCGAACTCACCCGCCGGACCGGCCTGACCGCGGAGCGGCTGACCCCCCTCCTGCGCATGCTGCGCCGCGAGGGCTATGTCGAGCAGGTCGCCGACGGGGCCTGGGTCACGGGAGACGCCCTGACCCGCCTCGCGTCCGCGCACCTGCGCGAGCAGGCCCTGCGCGACCAGGTCCAGCACGTCCTCGACCGGCTCCGCGACTCCGTCGGCGCGGCCGTCTACATCAGCCGGTACGTCGACGGCGAGGTCACGATCACCCAGTACGCCGACGGCCCCGCCACGCCGTCGGTCAACGAGTGGGTCGACTTCCGCTCCTGCGCCCACGCCACCGCGCTCGGCAAGAGCCTGCTCGGCCAGCTCGACCACAACGGCCGGCGCGACCACCTCTCCCGGCACAAGATGGCCCGGCTCACCTCGCGCACCATCACCAGCGACAAGCTGCTGCTCTCCCGCTTGGAGGCACAGCCGCCCACGGTCCCGGTGCTCGACCTCCAGGAGTACGCGATCGGCACGGTGTGCGCGGCCGTCCCGATCACCGCCGGCGCCACGGCGGGCTGTCTGGCCCTCTCCCTGCCCGTCGAGCACGCCCACCGGCTCCGCCAGGCCGCCGAGACCCTGAACAGGAACGCGGCACCGGTACTGCTGTCCCTCGCGATCTGAGGCCCGGCCGGCGGGCCGTCCGGAGCAGTCCCGGAAGGCCCCGGGAGCAGTCGCGCCGGCAGTCACGCGGGCGGCCCCGGAGTGGTCCGGAGCACTCCCGCGGACCGGGTAGTATTTTCTCCGTCGCCAGCCGCCGAAGGCGGAGGGCGGGAGTCATGCGCCGCTAGCTCAGTTGGTTAGAGCAGCTGACTCTTAATCAGCGGGTCCGGGGTTCGAGTCCCTGGCGGCGCACCGGTGAAGGGCCTCTCGTGGACACGAGGGGCCCTTCGGTTTTCCCCCCGCCGCCGGCGTTCTCGGCGTCTTCCGCCGTCAGCACGCGGTAGGCCGCCTCACCCGGGGGCCGCCACCACACCGGATCGGCGCACCGGACCCCCTCCCGCCGCAGCCGCGCCCGGTGGATCTTGTTCGTGGCGGTGACGGGCATCCGCTCCAGCACCCGCACGAACCGGGGCGCCATCTTCGTCCCCAGGTCGGGCTGGGCGAGGAGGAACTCGGCGAATCCGAGGGGGTCGAACGACCCGGCCAGTGCGGCCATCACCTGGTCCCCGGTCACCGGATCCGGCACCGCGTAGACGGCCACGGCGGCCGCCCCCTCGTACCGGGCGAGGATGTTCTCGATCATCGCGGCGGCCAGGTTCTCGCCGTCCACGCGCAGCCGGTCGTCGGTGCGGCCTGCGAAGTAGAGGTAGCCGTCGCGGTCACGGTAGAAGAGGTCGCCGGTCCAGTACGCGCCGTCCTCACGGCGCCGCTCCGCCTCCGCCGCCGGGTTGCGCCAGTAGCCCTCGAAGGGGTTCGGCCCCCGGTTGACCAGCTCCCCTATCGCCTGCTCCCCGTTCAGGAGCCGTCCGGCCGGGTCGAGATCGGCCGGCGGACACTCGGCGCGCGTCCGCGGGTCGAGGACGACGAGACCGGGCCCGGCCCGGCCGACCGCCCCCGCCGGGGTCCCCGGCGACCACTGCACGGCCGCCCCGCCCTCCGAGGAGCCGTACCCCTCCACCAGCCGCACCCCGAACCGCCGCCGGAAGGCGGCCGCGTCCACCGCCCCCGCCTCGGTGCCGAAGCCGAGCCGCAGCACATGGTCCCGGTCGTCGGGGCGCGGATCGGTGGCCAGGACGTACTGGATCGCACGGCCCACGTAGGTGAAGTACGTCGCCCGGTAGCGCCGTACGTCCGCCAGGAACGCGGACGCCGAGAACCGCCGCCGCAGCGCGACCCCGGCCCCGGCCACCAGCGCGGGCGCCCAGTCGGCGATCACCGCGTTGCCGTGGAACATCGGCATGCAGACGTAGTGCACGTCGTCCCGGCGGACGGAGAACTGCCCGGCCAGCGAACGCCCGGCGGCGGCCAGCCGGCCCTGGGTGCAGATCGCGGCCTTGGGGGCGCCGGTCGAGCCGGAGGTGAAGTAGAGGAGGAGCCGGTCGGCGGGGGTGGCCCGGGAGGGGTCGGGGCGGGCGTCCCCGTAGGGGGCGAGGAGCTCGTCGTACTCCGGTGTGCCGGTGATCAGCAGCCGCACCCCGGGCAGGTCGAGGCCCCTGAGGAGGGGGAGATGGGTGTGCTCGGTGATCAGCAGCCGGCACTCGGTGTGCAGGATGTCCCGGGCCAGTTCGGGGCCCCGCCGGGTGAAGTTGATCCCGGCGACGGCCGCGCCGGCGAGGGCGGCGGCCGACAGCCAGAGCGGGAACTCCGGGGTGTTGTCCAGCAGGACACCGATATGTGGCGGACCGTCCGTCGGCAGCAGGTCGGCCAGCAGGGCCGCACGGGCGGCGGCACCGGCGGCGACCTCGTGGTGGCTGAGGACGGTGTCCCCCGGGTACTCGGTGTCCCCGGGGTTCGCGGGGCGCCCGGCGTCCCCCGGGTGCGCGGGGGTCGCGGGGTACTGGCACCACAGCCCGGGACGGTGGTCGCCCCACCGGGCCGCTACGAGTTCGGCGACGGACTCCATGGCGGCACAAGGTAACTGACGTTGCGTCAGATGTGGAGGGCTACGGCATGAGGCCGTCGGCCTCGGCGAACATCTCGTGGGCGGTGACCATGAAGAGGACACAGAAGGCGATGGCCACGCCGAGGAAGAGCAGCAGGCACCCCGACTCCGCGAGGAGCCTGCCGGGGGCGGGGGCCGTGGCCGTGGCCTCCTCGGGGTGACCGGCCGCGTAGTGGACGGTGACGAGGTCGCCTTCGAGGGTCGTGCCCGGGCCGTTCGCTTCCTCGAAGCGCACGGCCCGGCCCTCGCGGGTGGTGAACTCGTAGACGTGGTGCAGGGTGGTGCTGACCATGGTGTCGCCGCCGCCGCTGGTCGTCGTGTACGACCGCAGACAGCGCGCCTGCGCGGTGCGGCCGCCGCCCCAGGCCCGGGCGACCCGCCGGGAGCGGCGCATCAGACGCCACACGCCGGACAGCAGAGCGGCGATCATGAGCGACGGCACGATGTAGAAGAAGGCTTCCATGAGCTCCCCCGGCGTCCTGGCGCCGGTCTGGTCGTGCCGGCGTGCAGGGAACGTACCCGCGCGCGGGCCCGGAGGAGCTCAAGCGATGCTCAGAACGTGACGTCGGAGCAGGCGTAGAAGGCGTTGGTCGTGTCGGCGACCGTCCACACCGCGACGATCACGTGACGTCCGCTGAGCCCGGACGGCAGCGTGCCGCTGTGCGAGAGGGTGGACGGTGGCCGCTGACCGCCGTAGGGCACGGTCAGGAACGGGGTGAGGTTGAGGTCGGAGCGGGCCAGGTTGTGGTTCTGGTTCCAGCCCTGCCTGGTGACGTAGTACTTGAAGTCGGTCGTGGCGTGCATGGCGGTGAACTGCCAGCGGAAGGTGTAGCTCTGACCGCCGTTCACCCTGGTGGCCGGCCACGCCCCGCCCGACGGGGTCTTCGGGCTGTCGAGCTGGGCGAAGCGGGTGTTGTTCGCGGAACAGATCCGTCCGTCGGCCGCGCCGGACGCCGGGAAGCCCTTGGGGCCCTCGACGCTCTGCGGCTCCCACTGGATGTCGCCGCAGTTGGTGACGGTGCCGTTCTGGCAGAGCTTCTGCCGGCTGACGGGGAGGTCGGTGTAGCCGTGGCCGCTCGCACCCCCGGCGGTGAGCACAAAGGCTCCTGCCGTGGTGAGTCCGAGCGCGGCGGCGTACCACTTGGTCTTTTTGCGCATGCTGCCGCTCCTGGAGAACGTGGGGAGTTCACTGAGCTGAGCTGTGCAGGTCTAGACCAAGTTCGAGATTATTGCCGTTTCTTTTGCATGTCCAGACCAATCACGGCCCCTGTTCTCCGCGGCCCGCGCAGAAGGCGACGGTCAGGTCCTTCACCAGCGCCTTGCGTTCGTAGTCGTCGAGTTCCACGAGTCCCCGCATGGTCAGCCGGGTCACGGTGTCCTCCACCGAGTCCACCACCGAGGTCAGCACGCTCGCCCGGTGCCGGGCGTCGAGCGCGGCGATCCGGCGGCGGTTCATCGCCGCGGCGACCTCGGGGGCGTACTCGATCCGCAGCGGCCGTACCGCGAACACCTCCAGGCCGATCGCGCCCGCGTCCAGCGCGACCTGCCTCGTCAGCGCCTCCCCCGCCGCCTCCACCGAACCGCGCCCCGCGCCCGGCGCCTCCACCGGGACCCGGGCCAGGGCCGCCTCCACGCACTCGCGCAGATAGGTCTCGTGGTCCTCGACCCCGAGCGTGGCCCGCACGGTGTCCCGCACCCGCCACACCACCAGCGCCACCACCCGCAGCGCGACCCCGCTGCCGTCGGCGGCCGGCAGCGGCTCGCTGCGCCAGTGCCGCAGCCGTACGTCCACCCGGCGGCGCAGCAGCAGCGGATTCACCCACAGCAGGCCGGTGCGGCGCACGGTCCCCCGGTAGCGGCCGAACAGACCGAGCACCCAGGCCCGTCCGGTCCGTCCCCGGGCCAGACCGCCGAACCCGAACAGCCCCACTGCGCCGGCCCCCGCGTACGCCGCCCACTGCGCGGGACCGAGCCCGGCGCCCGCGAACGCCGGCAACCGCAGCACCTGCGCCACATGCGTCGGCAGCGTCCCCGCCCACCAGGAGACGGCCACGCAGCCCGCCGCCCCGCAGAGCCCGGCGAACACGCCCGCCGCACCCGGCAGCACCCGGGCCCGTCGCTCCGCCAGGTCCGGGTCGACCTGCGCCACCGGGCGGGGCTTGGCCGGCGCCGGCCGGCGCAGCCGCGGCTGCTCCCCGGTACCCGCCCGGCTGCCCACCACGGCCGGCCCCAGCGGCACGGGCCGCGGTTCGGGCTCGTCGCGGAACAGCAGGTGGACGGGGATCTCGGTGGTCTGCTCGTTCTGGATGAGCCGGGTGGGCCTGGACGGGCCCTCGGGCTCGGGTGTCGGTGATGTGGTCGTGTTCATGCGTGCCTCCAGCCTCCGCGCCAGATACGCCATGACAGTGGGTGGGATCAGGGACCCGGGTGCTCCCGGGCGGGTGACGTACGCGTTGCGCGCACCGGGCCGGAACATGACCCGGCCGGGGTACGCGGGCACGCCCGGCCGCGACGACGAGGCAGGCGACCCCGCCGCGCCGGTCGCGGCTCCGCTCCCGGTCCCCTTACCGGTGCCGGCGCCTGTGCCTGTGCCCGTCCCGGTGCTGGACAGGAGGGCCGTCCCGCCGCCCGGGCCGCTGCCGCCGCCTGGACCGGTACCTGCCCCTGAAGCGGTTCCCGTCCCGGAGACGCGGCCTGTCCCCGGGGACCAGCCGGGGTCGATGTCCCTGCCCCGGCCCGCGGTCAGGAGGGCCCAGGTCCTCGGGCCGGGGATGCCGTCCGCGTCGGCGCCGCGCCAGCCCTGGGCCTGCTGGAACGCCATGGTGGCCCACCCGTCCGAGGCCGACCACCTCGGCCCCGGGCCCGAGGCGTAGAAGCGGGCGCCGCCGCGCTCGACGAGGAGGCGTCCGAGCTGGGTGACGTACCTGTTGTCGGCACCGGGACCGAAGGCCGCCCGCCCCGGGAACGGCGTCGTCGCGGCACTCACGGCACTCACGGCACTCACGGCAGCCTCGGCGCCGGGCTCGGCGCCGCCGCCGTCACTCGTCGCGGTGACGGTCTGTGCCCCGGAGCCGGACGTGGCCGCGGCGGTGAGGCCCTTGTAGCGGTAGGGGACGTAGCGGTCGGAATGACTCCAGTAGGCATAGGGAGTGGACTGCCGGCGTGTGGTCGGGCGGGTCTGCTCGTAGACCAGGTAGTAGCTGTGCGTGTAGTCCGTCCAGCCGCCGAAGACAACGACGTGCGAGCCTTTCTCGGGGTCGGACGGATTGTGGAACAGCAGAATGTCGCCCGGCTGGAGCTCCTCCTTGGCAATCCGCGTCCCGAACTGGTGGAGGCTGCCCGTCCACTCGTTCCCGGACAGGTTCCAGGCCATGGAGACGAAGCCCGAGCAATCCTGCCGGTAACCGTCGTACCAGTAGTCGTCCATGCTGTACGGAACTTCGTCCGACACCCATTCCCTGGCCCGCCGGATGATGTCCGCCCGGGTCGTCGGCGGCGTTCTGACCGGTCCCGTCAAGCCTCCCGGCCGGGCCGGCTGCCCCGCGGGACCGTGCAGCGGCGCCTTGCCTCCCTGGGGGGTCTCAGGCTCGTCACCAGCGGGTACGTCGGGCCGGCCAGGAGCCTGCGGGGCGGCGAGGGCGGGCGCCGCGTGGGCGGCGCCGAGCACGGCGGCAGCGGCCGTCGCGACGACGACGACACGGTGGGCGGCCGGTCGTCCGCCGAACGGGGCGGACGGGGAATTCGATCCCGTCCGCCGCCGGGATACGCATCCGGGGCAGTCGCAGTCGCTCTCGGGATCGAATTCCTCGAATACCGGAGAGCCCATGCGATTCCCCTCACACTCCAGTTGGAAATGTCCGCGACTGTGCACGTCCGCCAGTTTCTCAACTGTCATCCCGACGCGCTCGCTGACGGTCCGAATGATGTACACGGTCCCCGCCCGTCCCCGTGGCCCGGCGACCCCCGGAACGGATGGTCCGGGGCACCCCCGGGGGTCCTGTAGAGTTACGACGTCAGCAGGCGCCGCTAGCTCAGTTGGTTAGAGCAGCTGACTCTTAATCAGCGGGTCCGGGGTTCGAGTCCCTGGCGGCGCACAGACACCGAAGGCCCCTCGCGAGAGCGAGGGGCCTTCGTCGTGTCCGGCGGGATCCGGTGGAGCGGACAGCGGTGCCCCGCCCGGCAAGGACGCGGCCCCCTCCCGACATCCGTCCACATCCTGTCGGGGAACCTGCACTTGACCCATTTGCAGCTTTTACCCCCTCGCCCGGTCCTGTCGCAGGGCCCGCGCCGCCCACCAGGGCGCCGAAATGCGGTCGTCCCCGCCTCCACGGGGTAGGTGAACCCGAGAGCCTCCCGCGCCGGTCGCCGGGTTACTCCCGCAACCCGGGCGCGCGCGGTCGAGGACCGGCCCGGTCGGCGGTTTCGGGGGAGCGGGCCGTCGGCCGGGCCAGGTGGCGGCCGACGCGAGGACGGAAAGGGAATCGGAGGGGAAGGGCGCAGCCGCTCCAGGCAGGACCCCGGTGGTCGGGCGCCGGACTCGGGGGCGGCGGCGGACTCGGGGGTCAGGCGCCGGTGCCCGTCAGATACGCCGACACGATCACGTTGGCCGTGTAGCTGCCGCTCGCCCGGTCGAAGGCGCCCCCGCAGGTGATCAGGCGCAGTTCGGCACGGTCCGGCTGCCGGGGGCCGTAGGCCCGCCGGGCGTCGAAGCGGTTCCGCTGGATCACCTCGACGTCGTCGACGGTGAACTCGGCGACCTTCCCGTCGTCGCGGACCACCCGTACCGTCTCGCCCGCCTTGAGGGTGCTGAGCTTGTAGAAGACGGCGGGCCTGGTCTCGGTGTCGACGTGCCCGACCAGCAGGGCGGTGCCCCGGGCTCCGGGTTTCGCGCCGGCCTCGTACCAGCCGACGACACCCGCCTGGTCGAAGGGCGGAGGAGCGATGCCCCCGTCGGTGTCCAGCCCGCGGGCGACGACCGGGGCCTGCACGCCCAGGTCGGGAATGTCGATGCGTTGCGGCAGCGCCTGCCCCAACGGCTCTGCCGCGGGCGGCAGTTCGGTGCCCGGTGGGCGGCCCACCGCGGCCATGTCACCCGTGGCGGGGGCGGAGGCGCCGTGCCGCACCTCGGTCACCTGGCGCCCCCACAGCCACAGCCCGAACAGCAGCACCGTCCAGGCCAGACCCGTGACGAGGCGGCCGGAAGTGCGTTCGCGGTCGGACATCGGTCATTCCACCCTGCGTCTCCGGTGCGCACCGCGGAACGCGACGGCGGCCGCGGCGACACCCGCGAGCACCAGCCCGACGACAGCCTGCACGGTGCCGGGACCATGACCGTCCACCTGCGCCTCGTCGACGGCGGCGACCGGGGTGAGCGGAGCCGTTCCGCCGCCGCCCGCGTGGACCGGGGCGACGGGAGAGGCGGGCGTGGACGGCCCGTACGGCTCCAGCGGCTGCGACGACTGCGGCGATCGGGGCGACGACTCGGCGGGGGACGATTCGACGATCTTGATGCGGCCCTTCACCTTGAAGTCGACGCAGGTGATCTGTACGTCGTAGGTGCCTGTCCCGATCGAGGAGCGGACCCGGGTGTCGCCGACGAGCGTGCCGCCCGAGCCGCCTCCGCCGACGAGCTGCGCGTCCGCGACGAAGGCGTTCGAGACCGCGGTGGCCGTTCTGCCGCCGCAGCCGCTGACCTTCAGCGTGACCTCGTCGCCGGGCTTGGGCGTGGACGGTGTGACCGAGACGCTGCCGCCTTTGTCTCCGCCGCCCTCACCCGAGGCGTAGGCCGTCGGGACGAGTACCGCGGCGACGACGGCGACGCCCGCACAGAGTGTGATTTTCAGTGAACTCATCGTGAACCTCCAGCTGATGGGAGACTCCCCCGCCGGGACCCGAAGCGCATCTCAGGCGGGGTATCACTGCTCCGTACGGGTGGCTCACGCCGTGTTACGGGTTTCAGATCCGGTCGACGAGATCCGCGATCGAGTCCACGATCTGCGACGGCCGGTACGGGAAGTTCTCGACCTGCTCGGGCCGGGTCAGACCGGTGAGCACGAGGAACGTCCGCATGCCGGCCTCCATGCCGGCGAGGACGTCGGTGTCCATGCGGTCGCCGATCATCGCGCTGCTCTCGGAGTGGGCGCCGATCGCGTTCAGCCCCGTGCGCATCATCAGCGGGTTCGGCTTGCCCGCGAAGTACGGGTTCTTGCCGGTCGCCTTGGTGATCAGCGCGGCGACGGCTCCGGTGGCGGGGAGCGCGCCCTCGGCGGAGGGGCCGGTCTCGTCCGGGTTGGTGCAGATGAAGCGGGCGCCGTTGTTGATGAGCCGGACGGCCTTGGTCATCGCCTCGAAGGAGTAGGTGCGGGTCTCGCCGAGGACGACGTAGTCGGGCTCGTGGTCGGTGAGGATGTAGCCGATGTCGTGCAGCGCGGTGGTCAGTCCGGCCTCGCCGATGACGTACGCCGTACCCTCGGGCCGCTGGTCGTCCAGGAACTGGGCAGTGGCCATGGCCGAGGTCCAGATGTTCTCGGTCGGCACGTCCAGGCCCATCCGCTGGAGCCGGGCGTGCAGGTCACGCGGGGTGTAGATCGAGTTGTTGGTCAGCACCAGGAACGGCTTGCCCGAATCACGCAGCTTCTTCAGGAAGGCGTCGGCGCCGGGGATCGGTACGCCCTCGTGGATCAGCACACCGTCCATGTCGGTGAGCCACGACTCGATGGGCTTGCGGTCTGCCATGTGCGGGATCTCCCTGCCGTGCGCGAGTACGCGGTGGCCGCGCCTGTACGCGGTGCCGTGCCTGCACGCGGTCGCTGCGTGCGCCCCAGCCTAAGCACAGGCCCGATCTTGAGGGAATGGCCGGTTCCGTGGCGTCCACCGGCTGGGACACGACCACGGTTCAGCGGCGTCGGCGGGCCACTCGGCGGGCCAGCAGCAGGAACGCTCCGGCAGTGAGCAGACAGGCGGTGCCGGCCGCGAGGACGGCGGGTGAGGTGAGGCCGGTGCGGGCGAGTTCCTCGGCCTCGTCGGCGAGGGAGGGGCTGCCGGTGCCCGCCGCGGAGGGGTCGGGGGCGGGGGTGGCCGCGAGGGTGGGGGCGGGGGTGGGCGCCGCGGGGTCGAGGTCGGGGGCGGTGCCGACGGGGTCGGGGGTGGAGTCGGGGTCCGGGCGGGGGTCCGGGCCGGCCTCGACGGCGAAGCGGTAGTCGTTCGACTGGCCGATCCAGTCGCCGTCGTCACCGTGCCGCTGGACGACGGCCGCGTTGGCGGTGACGTCGTTGGGCGCGGTGTCCGAGGTCAGGGCCAGGCGCAGCTTGACGGTGAGCGTCCGGCCAGGACCCACGGTGAAGCCGGGGAAGCCGTCGACGCCGTCGCCCTGCGCGGCGCCCTGCCCGGAGGCCGGTCCGGAGGCCGGTCCGGAGGCCGGTCCGCCGGTGGGCTCCTGGACGGGCCCGTCGGTGAACGCTCCGACCAGTTCGTCGTCGTCGGTGGGTTCGAAGCGGACCGGGTGCGGTCGACCGTCGGCGTAGAACTCGAGGCGCGCCTGGGACGGCTTCAGGGTGCGTCCGGCGTCGACCAGGACGACGACCGGGTGGATCCCGTCGCAGGTACGGCGGGTGGTGTTGGTGAGGTCGAGGTACCAGATGCCGTATCCGCCCCCGGCCCGGTAGGAGTCCGGACCCCCGTACAGGCGGGTGGTGAGGGGGAAGTCGGCGCCGTCGGGGCCGGCGCAGCCCGGGCCGGCTTCCGCGTGGGCGGGCGCGGGAAGAAGGGCGGCGGCCACGGCGAGGCAGAGGGAGACAGGCGGGCACAGTCGCATGAACACGTGAGCCTGCACGACGCCCCGCGCCGAGCGGGAACGGCACACCGCACGACCGTACGAATCCCCTCGTTCGGCGGAGGAGGCACCGATCGGTCGGCTCAGCCGTCCCGCCGTCCGAACACCGGACCCAGCAGCAGCTGCGCCGCGCCCTCCGCGACGGCGCGGGCCCCGCCGGGGGCGAGGCGTACCGGCACGGCGCCCTCCCGGGATCCCTCACGGCGCGCATGGGCCTCCAGGACGGCGGCGACCCCCCGGAGGAAGGGCTCCGGAGCGGCCGTGATGGTGCGCCCGCCCAGCAGGACGGCGTCGATGTCGAGCAGCCCTGCCAGGTTCGCGGCGCCCTCGCCGAGCACCCGCGCCGCCTCGGTCACGTCACCCCGGTCCATGGCCGCAAGGCACAGCGCCTCGACACAGCCCCGGTTGCCGCAGGAGCAGGGCGGCCCGTCCAGCTGGATGACCTGGTGTCCGAACTCCCCCGCGCCGGTGCGGGCACCCCGGTGCACGGCGTCGCCGATCACCAGGCCGGCACCGAGGCCCGTCCCGAGGTACAGACAGGCGAAGGAGCCGCGTTCGCCGCCGACGGCGAGGCCGAGCGCGGCGGCGTTGGTGTCCTTGTCGACGACCACCGGCACGCCGAGCCGGGCCGCCAGCACGTCCCGCAGCGGAAAACCGTCCCACTCGGGAAAGCCGGTGACCCGGTGCAGCACCCCGCGCACATGGTCGAGCGGACCCGGAAGCGCCACCCCGACACCGAGCGGGGCCAGGAGGGCGCCGCCCCCGAGGGCCTCCGACAGGACCTCCGTCACCTCGCGGAGCAACGCGTCCAGAACCGCCTCCGCCCCCGCGCCCAGGGACATCGGGGCACACCGCTCGCCCACCACGCGTCCGTCGAGGTCGGCCAGCACCACCCTCAGTTCGTCCCGGTCGAGGTGGACGCCCACCGCGTGGCCGGCCTCGGGGACAAGTCGCAGCACCGTGCGCGGCTTGCCGCCGGTCGACGCGCGATGGCCGGCTTCCGCCGCCAGGCCCTCCTCCCGCAGCCGGGCGGTGATCTTGCTGACCGCCTGCGGGGTGAGCCCGGTGCGCTCGGCGATCTCCAGCCGGCTGATGCCGTCGGGGCCGGCGGCGCGCAGCAGGTCCAGCACGAGCGCGGCGTTGTGGCTGCGCAGGGCCAGCAGGTTCACGCCCGCGGCCCGGCGCGTCACGGCATCGGCCGGACGCTCAGGCGCGCGGCCGGTTCCCGGACCGGGCTCGTGGTCCGGCGGGAGTCCCCAGGAGGACCCCGTGGCGGGCGCTGTACCGGATTCCGGCGCGGACTGCGGCGTGCGGTCCTTGTCGCCTCCGTCGTTCGTCGTGTTCACTCTGCCATTGTCCCTCGCACTTGCACTTTGGCAACAGCGTTGCGAAAGTGGTTCGCATGACTGGACGCACGACTGACGACACCGGCTCCGAAACGGGCCTCGACACCGGCACCGGATCCGGCACCCACCCGGCCGTCGCCCCGCTCCGCGTGGGCCTGATCGGCTACGGCCTCGCGGGGTCCGTGTTCCACGCCCCGCTGATCGCCGCGACCAAGGGCCTCGTCCTGGACACGGTGGTCACCTCGAACCCCGAGCGGCAGGAGCAGGCCCGCGCCGAGTTCCCGGACGTACGCGTCGCCGCCACCCCGGACGACCTCCTCGCCCGCGCCGACGAGCTCGACCTGGTCGTCATCGCATCCCCGAACAGGACACACGTCCCGCTCGCGACCGCCGCCCTGAAGGCCGGTCTGCCGGTCGTCGTGGACAAGCCCATCGCCGGCACCGCGACCGAGGCGCGGGAGCTGGCCGCCCTGGCCGAGGAGCGCGGCCTGTTGCTCTCGGTCTTCCAGAACCGCCGCTGGGACAACGACTTCCTGACCCTCCGCAAGCTGCTGGACGACGGCGAGCTGGGCGAGGTCCGGCGTTTCGAGTCCCGGTTCGAGCGGTGGCGGCCGCTGCCGAAGGGCGGCTGGCGCGAGTCCGGCGATCCCGCAGAGATCGGAGGTCTCCTCTACGACCTCGGCAGTCACGTCGTCGATCAGGCCCTGGTCCTGTTCGGACCGGCGGTCTCCGTCTACGCCGAGGCGGACGTCCGCCGCCCCGGCGCCGAGGCCGACGACGACACGTTCATCGCGCTGACCCACGCGAGCGGCGTCCGCTCCCACCTCTACGCCTCCGCGACGACGCCCCAACTCGGCCCGCGCTTCCGGGTGCTGGGCTCGAAGGCGGGCTATGTGAAGTACGGCCTCGATCCGCAGGAGGCTGCCCTGCGCGAGGGCGAGCGGCCCGACGGATCACCCCGCTGGGGAACCGAGCCCGAGGAACTGTGGGGCCGCGTCGGCGCCGGGGAGTCCCCGCTGACCGGCGGCGGACGACCCGTGCGGACCCTCCCCGGCGACTACCCGGCCTACTACGCTGCGGTGGCCAGGGCACTGATCGACGGCGGCCCCAATCCGGTGACCGCCGCCGAGGCGGCCGCCGCTCTGGACGTACTGGAGGCGGCCCGCCGTTCGGCACGAGACAAGGTGACGGTGACGCTCTGATGGGAACCCACCCGATGACCCCGAAGTTCACCCCGGAGATCACCCCGACCCTGGAGGAGCTCCAGGCCCAGGAACGACGGCTCGTCTTCCGGCAGTTCACGCACGACGACGCGTGGGAGCTCGGCTCCCTGCTGGTGGAGCTGGCCCGCGAGCGTCAGGCGCCGGTCGCCGTCGACATCCACCGCGCCGGCCAGCAGCTGTTCCACGCGGCCCTGCCCGGCTCGGCGCCCGACAACGACGCCTGGATCGCCCGCAAGCGCCGGGTGGTGGAGCGCTTCGGCGCCTCGTCCTACCTGGTGGGCTCCCGCTTCCGTGCCAAGGGCACGACGTTCGAGGAGGCCTCCCGTCTGGACCCCGACGAGTACGCGGCCCACGGCGGCTCCTTCCCCGTCAACGTGGAGGGCGTGGGCATCATCGGCGCGGTGACGGTGTCGGGCCTGCCCCAGCTGGAGGACCACCGCTTCGTGGTGGAGGTCCTGGAACAGTTCCTGGAGAAATACCTGCGCTGAACGCCTCCAAGGGGGACGGGGCCGCGGCATCGTGCGGCTCCGCCGCGTGGGCGCGATCGGCCACGGACCGGCCCGCAGCCGTCGGACCACCGCGGTTCCCCGCCCCCCGACGGAGCGCTCACGCGTCCTTGAACTCCTGGCGCTGGCGGCCGAGCCCGGCGATCTCCAGCTCCACCACGTCCCCGGCACGCAGGTACGGCTTGGGCTCCGGCTCGCCCATGGCCACCCCGGCGGGCGTCCCGGTGTTGATGACGTCCCCCGGGTACAGGGTCATGAACTGGCTGACGTACCGCACGACCTCCCCCACCGGGAAGATCTGCTCGGCCGTGGTCCCGTCCTGCTTCAGCTCCCCGTTGACCCAGAGCTTCAGGGAGAGGTCCTGCGGGTCGGCGACCTCGTCGGACGTCACCAGCCACGGCCCGAGCGGGTTGAACGTCTCGCAGTTCTTCCCCTTGTCCCAGGTCCCGCCCCGCTCGATCTGGAACTCGCGCTCGGAGACGTCGTGCGCGACGGCGTACCCCGCGACGTGCGCGAGCCCGTCCCGCGCCGACTCGAGGTAGCGGGCCGTACGCCCGATGACGACCGCCAGCTCCACCTCCCAGTCGGTCTTGAGGGACCGGCGCGGTACGAGGACGGTGTCGTAAGGGCCCACGACCGTGTCCGCCGCCTTGAAGAAGACGACGGGCTCGGAGGGCGGCTCGGCCCCGGTCTCCCGGGCGTGGTCGTGGTAGTTGAGCCCGATGCACACGATCTTGCCGATCCGGGCCAGCGGCGGCCCGACCCGCAGGCCGGTCGCGTCCAGCACCGGCAGCCCGCCGGACTCGGCGGCCTCGCGGACCCGGCCGAGCGCGACGTCGTCGGCGAGCAGCGCCCCGTCGATGTCCGGGACGATCCCGGAGAGGTCCCGCAGGACGCCCTGGGGGTCGAGCAGCGCGGGCCGCTCCGTCCCCGCCGTACCGACTCGCAGCAGCTTCATGGTCACTCTCTCCCTCGATCGCGGGCAGCCGTCCGACGGGTGCAGCCATCGGAGGACTGGTCGATCCTCCAAGCTGTACCGCCGGGTCCGCAAGCCCCCTTTCACGGACTGGACCGTCACCTCCCCGGGGCCTCGGGGCCGTCACCCGCGGGACGGTCGATCCCCCGTCACCTGTACAGGACCGCCCGTTCGCACGCGCTCCACGTCGTGCTCGTGATCACGTAGAGCGCGGCGGCCAGCGGTACGACGGCCACGGTGACCAGGGTGAAGAAGGACATGAACGGCATGACCTTGCTGATCGTGCCGAGCCCCGGCACCACGTCACCGGTGCCGGTACCTGTGTCGGCTCCCGCCGGGGGAAGCGGCAGCGGCACGCGCTTCGCCCGTGCGAAGTTGAAGGTGGCGACGGCCGCGACGACGGCGAACAGTGCCAGGTAGACCACTCCGGCCGCGCCGAACACGCCTCCCCCGGTCAGCGCGTCCGTCCAGCGGTCGCCGAGCGGTGCGGCGAACAGCCGGTGGTCGAGCAGCGCGTTGTCCTCGCCGCCGATCGAGGAGCTGGAGAAGAGGTGGTAGAGGAGGAAGAAGGCGGGCATCTGGCAGAGGCTGGGCAGCAGTCCGGACAGCGGCGACACCTTCTCCTCGGTGTGCAGCTCCAGCACCGCCCGCTGGAGCTTCTCGGGGTTGCGGGCATGCTTCCTGCGCAGCTCGGCGATCCTCGGCTGCAACGCCGTGCGGGCTTTCTGGCCCCGGGCGGCGGCGCGGGACAAGGGGTGTACGAGCAGGCGTACGAGCGCGGTGAACAGGACGATCGCGGCGGCCGCTGCGGTGGCGCCGAACAGGGGGTGGAGCAGGTCGGCGAGATGCTCGACCAGGCTGGCAAAAACGGACATGGCGGGTGAGCCCTCCGGGGGTCTCGTCGTGCCGGGAGAACGGGACTGACGGCATGACGACCCGCGCGGGCCACCCACGTACCGGCGCACGTATCGGTGCAGGTGATGGTGATGGTGATGGTGCTGATACGTACCGGTACCGGGTGGGTCTACGCGGCTGTCGTCCGGAGGGCCTGGCCGGGCGCCCTGGGGCGTGGGCGGCCGGAGGCGTCGGGATCGCGCTGCGGCAGGAACGCCGTACGGCGGGCCCGGTCCCTGATGGCCGTGCGCACCCGGGTGGGCGGGACGGCGGGGGCGCTGCGCGCGGCGACGAGCGTGCAGACGGCGAGCGCGGAACCGGCCGCCGCGGTCGCGGCGAGCGCGACGGCGGCGGAGAGACTGCCGGCGTCGAGGAGCACGACGTCCAGGAGAAGCAGGAGGATCACGAGAGCGGGACGCGGTACGAACCGGCTGCGGATCATGCTCTCGCCCTCCCTCTTCTCGTTCTCGCTTCTCGCGGGACTGCGCTCTCCGCGCTTCCTGCGCCCTCCGCACCTCTGCGTGCGTCTGCTTGTCCGATGTCGGTTATACCTGACCGGCCTCGATCGGCTCCAGCGGCTTCTTCGGCCTCAGCAGGGCCCGGCCGACCGGATCCGCCGGGTCGGGGTCGAGCCCCGGCCCCGGCACCATGAGGACGTCCGGGACCGGTACGACAGTTCCGCAGGCGGGGCATTCACCGTACGGCCGGCGATCGTCGGGGCCGTGGGCGTGCCGGGTGCGGGCACTTGTATCAACTGGTTGACACAAGATCCGCACCCCGGGCATCTTGTACTCACCACTTGATACAAGCATTTCGTACGCACCCGGGGGCCCCACATGCTGGACACCGTTCCACCTGAGCGCCTGCTCGCCCGCGCGGACCTCTGCGCCCGCTGGGCCGGGCTGGCCCTGGGCGTCGTCGTCGCACAGCGGCTGGCGGTGCGGGACAGCGACGACGTCGCCATGACCTTCCTCAGCGCGGTCACCGCGTTCGGCCTGTGCGCCGTCGGCGGCGTTCTGCTCGGCGACTCCCTCACCCCGGCCCCCGTGGAGGCCGTCCGCACCGCGAGCCTCGCCCCGCGCCGGGTCCGTGACCATGTACCGCCCCGGATGGCGCCGCTGCTGCTCTTCCAGACGGCGTGTCTCGTCGTCCTCCTGATGACCGGGGCCGCCACGGCCTCGCCCGACTCCATGAGCCGGGCGAGCCGGGCCGTCACCGTCACATGCCGGGGGGCGACAAGACCCCTCGGCCCCTGGCCCGGCATCCACTACGCCACCCCCATCCTCGCCTCCATCGCCCTCGGTACCGCCGCCTGCGTGTGGGCCCTGCGCCGTATCGCCCACCGCCCCGGCGGGAACCAGCAGCGGCACGACCGTTCGTGGGCGATCACGGCGGCCTGGGGGCTGCTGGTCTCCAGCCAGCTGCTGCTCGTCCTCGCGATGATCGGCAGGGTGCTGTCCCGCACCACCTGCGCGGGCATGCTGGGCAACGTCACCGCCCTGGTCATCTACCCCCTGGGCCTGCTCACCCTGTTCAGCCTGGGATGGTGCCTGTTCACCATCGTGATGCCCCGGGCCGTCGGCGATGAGTGAACCCGCGGTCCGCGTCGACACCACGAGCCAGGTACCGCCCTTCGAGCAGATCCGCGCCCAGCTCGCCGCCCTGATCGTCACCGGCCGGCTGACGGAGGGCGAACGCCTGCCGACCGTGCGCCAGCTGGCCTCCGACCTCGGTCTGGCGCCGGGCACCGTGGCCCGCGCCTACCGGGAGCTGGAGACCGCCGAGCTGATCCGCACCCGTCGTGGCGCGGGCACCCGGGTGGCGGCGCCGCCGTCCGAACCCGCCCGTCCCGATCCGGACCAACTGGCCACCCTGGCCCGTGACTTCACCGCCTCCGCCCGCGCCCTCGGCGCGGACACCGAGGCCGTCCTGACCGCCGTCCGGGAGGCCCTGGAGGAAGGGTCGTAGAGCCGTCGTGGCGGGACCGGGCGGCGGCACGGCGGCCGGCTATCCCCGGGGAAGCGACGCGACCAGCCTGCCCCACACGACCAGGCGGTAGCGGGAGGTGTACTCGGGCGTGCAGGTGGTGAGGGTGAGGTAGCGGCCGGGGGCGTCGTACCCGTAGGCGGGCTCGGTGAGGGAACGGGGCACGGGCCGGATGACACCCGAGTCACGGGGCGAGGTCTGCGGCAGGATCTTGTCGACGACATAGGTGTAGGTGGCCTCGCGGGTCTCCACCTCCACCTTGTCGCCCTTCCTCAGATGGTTGAGGTACCGGAAGGGCTCGCCGTGGGTGTTGCGGTGCCCGGCCACCGCGAAGTTGCCCGTCTGGCCCGGTTGCCGGGTGCCGGCGTAGTGGCCGACGTACCCCTTGTTGAGGACCTTCTGCTTGCTGGTGCCCTCGGCGACGGGGACGCGGAGGCCGAGCCGGGGGATGCGGAGCACGGCGTAAGCCTGCGAGGAGCGCGGCGCGCCGGACGACGCCCAACTCCCGCCGCCCGATGACGCGACGGCACCGTCGGACCCGGACGTGGAGCCGGACCCGGCTCCCGAACCCGAGCCGGAACCGGAGCCGCCCGCGTCGGCGGGATCACCGGCCGAGCCGCCGCCGCTCCCCCACTCCCGTTCCAGCGACTCCACCCGCCGTTCGGCGCCCTCCTTGGCCTCCCGGTTGGTCCACCACAGCTGGTGCACGACAAGGAGCAGCACCAACACCCCTGCCGTGACGAGGACTTCGGCACCGCTCCAGAGCACCCGCCGGTACCGGGCGCGCCGCCGCCGGGTGCTGTGCTGTACGAGGGGAATCCGCACGCGGGCACGATAGGCGCAAGGGAGAGAGGTCTCCATACCGTTCGCCCCCTCGAACCCTCCCCCGCCCTTCCTCAACAGGTTTGAGAAAGGGCTGTCAGAACTCTCGACAACACCACGGGCCGCACCCGATGCTTCGTGACGCACTGACGCACCGCAGACACCAGTGCACTGACGCACCCGACGACGCCGGTTGGGACGACCGGCGGTCGTTCGCTGTCATCGAAGCGGAGAAGTCATGATCCGACGCAGGACACTGCTGGCGGCCACGGGCGGCGCGCTCCTCACCAGCGCCCTCGCGACGGGCACCGCCCGTGCCGACGCGACGATTTCCGTCAACCCATCAACGACTTACGGCAGTTGGGAAGGCTGGGGCACATCCCTCGCCTGGTGGGCGAACGTCTTCGGCGCCCGGGACGACTTCGCCGACATCTTCTTCACGACCAAGTCGGTGTCCTACAACGGCAAGACCCTCCCCGGTCTCGGCCTCAACATCGCCCGCTACAACCTGGGCGCGTGCAGCTGGAACACGGTCGGCGGCGCGAGCATGGTGGCCTCCGCCAACATCCCGGCGTTCAAGCAGATCGAGGGCTACTGGCAGGACTGGAACAACGAGGACCCCACGTCCTCGGCCTGGGACTGGACGGCGGACGCGGCCCAGCGCGCGATGCTACAGAAGGCGACGTCGCGCGGCGCCACGTCGGAGCTGTTCGCCAACTCCCCCATGTGGTGGATGTGTTCCAACCACAACCCCTCCGGAGCCTCCGGTGGCGGCAACAACCTCCAGACCTGGAACTACCGCCAGCATGCCTCCCATCTGGCGGCGGTCGCGCTGTACGCGAAGTCGAACTGGGGCGTGAACTTCGCGACGGTCGACCCCTTCAACGAGCCGTCCTCGTCCTGGTGGACGGCGACCGGCACGCAGGAGGGCTGCCACATGGACGCGGCCGTCCAGTCGGCCGTACTCCCCTACATGCGCAGCGAGCTGGACAAGCGCGGCCTGACGGGGACGAAGATCTCGGCGTCGGACGAGACGAGCTACGACCTCGCCCGCACCACCTGGAACTCCTTCTCGTCGACGACGAAGGGGTATGTGAACCGGGTCAACGTCCACGGCTACCAGGGCTCGGGCGGCCGCCGCGACCTGCTCTACTCCGACGTGGTGACGACGTCCGGCAAGGCGCTGTGGAACTCCGAGACCGGCGACAAGGACGGCACCGGTCTCACGATGGCGAGCAACCTGCTCTACGACTTCCGCTGGCTGCACCCGACCGCGTGGGTCTACTGGCAGGTCATGGACCCGTCGTCGGGCTGGGCGATGATCGCGTACGACCCGAGCACGCTGGCGGCCGGCGCGGTCACCACCAAGTACTACGTGATGGCCCAGTTCAGCCGACACATCCGGCCCGGCATGACGATCCTCGACACGGGCGTGAGCTACGCGGCGGCGGCGATCGACAAAGCGGCGAAGCGCCTGGTGATCGTGGCCGCGAACACCTCCTCGTCGGCCCAGACCCTGACCTTCGACCTCTCCCGCTTCACGACGGTGACGGGTGGCGCGTCGGGCCTGGTCCCTCGCTGGAACACGGTGACGAACGGCTCGGGCGACCTCTACACGGCCCGCTCGGACACCTACCTGAGCGGCAGAACGATCAGCGTGCCGTTCGCGGCAGGCGCGGTGCAGACCCTTCAGGTGGACGGGGTGACGATCTAGAGGCGTCCTGCCGCCGGGTGGCGCCGGGTAGGGGTGACTGCCGCCGGGTGGTGCCGGGTGCGGGTGGCTGCCGCCGGGTGGTGCCGGGTGCGGGTGGCTGCCGCCGGGTCGTGCCGGGTACGGGTGGCTGCCGCCGGGTGGCGCCGAGCATGGGCGGCTGCCGCCGGGTCGTGCCGGGTACGGGCGGCCTCCGCCGGGTGGCGCCGGGCAATCCGCGCCTCCTGGCCTGCAGATATCTCTCTTTCGTCAGCAGGCGGCGCTACGGTGTCAACCATGCGCCCCGACACGCCTGCCGAGAACGTCGACCACACCGCCGAAGCGGCACGCCTGGAGCGGACCGCCGGCCTGTATCCCGAGGACGCGGAAGCCCTGCTGTTGCAGGCCGCGGCCCACCTGGAACTGGCCGGCGACCGCCCCGCAGCGACGACCCTGTACGACCGCCTCCTGTCCTCCTCCGAGGCCCCGGAGCACCTGGAGAGCCCCTATCTGATCCGCGCCCTGAAGGCTTCCAACCTGTGGGAGTACGGTCACGAGGCCGAGGCCAGGGCCATCATCGACGGCATCCGGGCCGCGGCCCCCCGGGACCCCGCCCCCTGGGTGATCGTCGCGGAGTCCCTGGAGTCCCACGACGAGCTGGAGGCGGCGCAGAAGACGTTCACGGAAGGGGTGACCCTGCTCCTGGCTGACACGACGGAGGTCCCGCACGCCTCCCACCCCCTCCTCTTCGGCCGCCACCGCGTCCGCCGCATGCTGGGCGCGCCCCACGACGACTGGGACGTCCTCGCCGACACCCTCCACACGTCCCCCGTCCCCCTGGACGAGCTCCACGACCCGAAACGCGTCTGGTCCCTGGGCTCGGACAACCCGGCGGAGCTCCAGGCGGAGATCTCCCGGCTGCGCGCCGAACTCGGCACCTACCGGGAGGAACTGTCCCGCCCGTTCCCCGTCGCGGTCCTGCACTGGCCGGCGGCGGAACTCTCCGAACTGGTCGCCGCATACCCGACGTTGACGGAGGAATACCCGTCGCACGAGCAGCACCTGGCAGGCATAGAGGCGTCCTTGCGCGAACTGTCCGCCTCGGGCACGCCCAACCTCGGCATCGTGACAGGCACGGTCCCGTCGTACGAGGCCTTCGCAGCCTCGGAGGGCACATCCCCGGCAGACACGGACCTGCTCCCGCAATACGCGACGACGCTGGCAGCCCGGGGCCGGGCCGCGGGGTGGCCGCCGGAGCGGGGGGCAAAGTGTTGGTGCGGGTCGGGGAACAGCTACGAAGCGTGTCATGGGGCCGCCTCAAGAGCTTGAGACCATGGCGCTCCTGGGACTCCCGGCCTGCACCACACGCCCGCACACACGCGACGAACCGAGGCCGTGAGTCCCTGATCATGGCGATCGCCGACCGTGGCCACATGCATTCGTGAGGCATGACGACAGTGAACGAATTGACGCCCTCTTCTCCCGGCGTCTCAGCCCGCATGAGCAGGCAGGCGAGCAAGGACACCGGTGTCGAGTTGGCCGTACGGCGGCTGCTGCACGCGAGCGGTATGCGCTACCGCGTGGAATACCCCGTCCCGGGCATGCCTCGACGACGGATCGACGTGGCGTTCCCCCGAGCGAAGGTGGCGGTCCTCATCGACGGCTGCTTCTGGCACGGCTGCCCACTGCACGCCACCCACCCCAAGTCCAACGCGGAGTGGTGGCGGACCAAGCTGGAACGCAACATGGCACGGGACCGGGAGACGACCGAGCACCTGACCACGGAAGGCTGGACGGTGCTGCGATTCTGGGAGCACGAGGCTCCGGAGGATGTGGCCCTTCGCATCTCGGCGGCGGTGACGAATCGATGAGCCGGCTGACCTTTGTCGACGTGTGCTCAGGGGCGGGTGGGCTCGCCCTGGGCCTGGAGCGGGCAGGCTTCGAGCCGACACTGCTCCTGGACGAGGACGCCGACGCCTGCCGGACCCTGCGGACCAACCGACCGCAGTGGAATGTGCTGCAAGCGGACCTCATGGACCTCGACCCCAGCGAGCACCCGGAAAGCTACGACGTGGACCTGCTGTCCGCGGGACTGCCCCGGGTGAAGTCCAACGCCACGGCCGCCCGAGCGGAGTCGGGCGAGGAGGAACGACTCCTGAAGGCCGCCGTCTACCTCGCCCACGCCGTCAGGCCTCGGGCCCTGCTCCTCGAGAATGTGCCCGCCCTCGCGGACTCGGACAGGTTCCACGACTTCCGTGAGTTCGCCCGGGCCGAGCTGGAGCATCTCGGATACGAGTGCAGCTGGTTCGTCCTCAACGCCGCCGACTTCGCAGTGCCGCAGGACCGCAAGCAGGGAATCCTGGTGGCACTCAAGAAGGGGTGGTTCTCCTCGTTCCGGCCCCCCTCCCCCACCGTGACGGACCATGTGTCGGCCGGCGAGGCCCTGGCATCCTCCATGCGGTCGGCCGGCTGGAGGGACGCCGACCGATGGGCGGCCCAGGCGACCTCGGTGGCTCCGACTCTGGTCGGTGGGTCGAAGAATCGAGGTGGAGCCGACCTGGGGCCCGCCGGAACCAAGCGAAAATGGGAGAAAATGGGAGTGAACGCCCACTCGCTGGGCGACGAGATCCCCGGACCGGACTTCGTGTGGTCCCCGGAGCTCGGCAAGGACGGCATGGTGCGGCTCACAGTGAACCAGGCCGCTCTGCTCCAGGGCTTCCCGAAAGATTGGGAGATCGTCGGAAGGAAGACGGCCCGCTACCGGCAGATCGGCCACGCCTCCCCGCCGCCGGTGGGCGAGGCGCTCGGGCTGGCGATCGCCCACGCAATCCGTTCCTGAACGAAGAACTTCCTGTTCAGAGCAGAAATCGCGGGCCCTCCACCGGCCTCACGAGACGGACGTAGGCACCTTCCCCGGCCGGCTACACTTTCACCTCATGGCCCGAGCACCTCATCCGGACGCGAAGCAGGATCCGCCCGTCATCGTCGATCTCTTCGCGGGACCGGGTGGCCTGGACATCGCGGCAGAGGTGCTCGGAGTACCCAGCATCGGCGTGGAGTGGGAGAAGTCGACCCGAGCGACCCGGCACGCAGCCGGTCTACGCACCACCGAAGTGGGCGACGTGGCGAAGGTGAACCCGCTCGACCCCGAGGTTCGCTCGGCCAGCGTCCTCACCGGGGGCCCGCCCTGCCAGACCTACTCGGTGGCGGGCAACCGAGAGGGCCACAAAGCCCTCGAAGAGGTGATGGACCTGGCCGAGATCGTGGGGAACAGCAAGAGCGTCGAGGAACTGGAGAAGGCCTGGGCCGAGGTGGAGCGGAGGGCCCACGAACTGGCATGGGCCGACGAGCGCACCGGGCTCGTGCTCCAACCTCTCCGATGGATCGTCGAGAAGAAGCTCAAGGCCGACCCCTACGAGGTGGTGATGCTGGAGCAGGTCCCTACCGTGCTCCCCGTCTGGAAGAAGTATCGCGAGATCCTTCGCGAACTCGGATATGACGCGGACTGTCACATCCTGCACACCGAGGAGTACGGGGTGCCACAGACGCGTCGTCGCGCCGTGCTGATCGCCCGATACCAGGGGGACGGCAGGGGCCAAGATGTCGAGTTCCCGCCGCTGACCCATCAGCGCTATCGCAAGGGGGCGAAGCGCCTCCCCGCGGTTCCGGAACCCACGGTGCGGACACAGGCCCTCCAGCAGAGCCCGCTCTTCGGCTCCACGGCGCCGGCCCCCCAGTCGGTGAAGCCATGGGTCTCCATGGGTGACGCGCTCAAGGATTCGCGTTCCACGGACTTCGTGGTCCGCTCCAACTACGGGTCGGGCGGTGACCCCAAGAAGCGAGGACTCCGCGCCTCCGACGTGCCGTCCGCCACCGTCACCGGCAAGGTGCGCCGCAACACGGTGTTCGACCTCAAGGGCTTCAACGCGGACGGCGAGCCCGAACTGGGTCCGGAACAGGACCGTTTCACGTTCCGCGAGATCGGTCTGCTGCAAACCTTCCCGGTCGAGTACCCCTGGCAAGGCACCGACGTCGCACAACAGATCGGCAACGCGATCCCGCCGCTCCTCGCCCTCCACGTCCTGTGCACGGCACTGGGACTGGACGAGAGCCGCAAGGAGCGAGCCATCGAGGCGCTGAAGTCCTGGCGCCCTCCCCACCTGTAGGACGAAGAGCTCGGATCAGTCCTCCTCCGGCCCCTCCTCGCTCTCTTCCTTCCCGCATACGGGCGTGTCCGCGAAATGGTCCGTCAAGCGCTCCACCGAATCCTCGGGGGCGCGCTCCTCGGCAGGCCCGACAGGAAGAGGGCGGTGGGGCACTGCCAGGCCTTCCTCACCCTCGTCGATCCATCTCTGTACCGCCCCGGCATCCCGTTCGACGTCCGGCGCGATCGCGTCGTCGCCTCGTAGTGAGGGAACGTCGCGGTGCGTGCCTCGTCCGAGCGCAGCGTTCCGTCCACCACTTGGCAGTTGTCCACTCCGCCGAGTTCGGCCCACGCGATGGTGGGACGCAGGCCGGAGCGCACATCGAACTGCGCCCACGCGTCCACCGCCGCAAACGCGCCATCTGTCCTGCGATCCCTCTAAGCGTGCGCCGTCCCGGACCGAGCCCGGTCACGCAACGGCGCCTCTGCGGCGAATCGCTCGAACATCCGCGACAGTACCTCGCAGGAGGAACGCCGGGCGGTGCCGTCGTCCGGCCCTCCGGGAAGCCGGTCCCACGGAACCGCCGGTGCCGATTCCGCATCGTCGATCCAGTCGGTGAGCGCGTGGTGGTCGGGCGCCTCGTCCGGAGCGATCACCTCGTACATGAGCGTGCTGCCGGCCGTATTGACTGCCGTACAGAGCGCGTTGACCCGATCCCCGAGTCGTGTGGCCCCCTCGTCGGTCAGCCCTTTGAGGACCCGCACCAGGGCCAGTGCTGTGGGCTTGTGATCGATGACAGCGAGCCGGAGCGCAGTGTTGGTCATGTCCTGATTGCGGCAGGCGATTTCCGCGGGGGTGTAATCAGGCCCGTCCCGGAACATCTCGGCGGCCCACCACAGTCGGGCGAAGGCCTGGCTGTAGTGAGGGCCTACGAATCTGGCGCTGTTGACCTTCCTGGGCGTGCCGTCGCCGGCCTCCCCGGGCGGCATGTGGCGCCACAAGACAAAGTCGGGTGCCACGGCCAGCGCCAGGAAGTTCCACAGATCCGGGGTCGCCGCCTCAGCACGGGTCATCCGCAGGGTCGCGTGCAGCCGAGGCGCCAGCCAGGCATCGGCGTCGGTCCGCGCCGCATCGAACCTGTGCATCGCCTCCTCGACGATCTCCCGCACCGGGGCAGCGCTCCACCGGACGGAGTCACTCTCGATCGGCGTGCTCGCCCGGAGAATCGCCACCTGCGGCAGGCCGTCCTGCCCCGCGCGTACCCCATGGGTGAGGAAGGCCATGGCCCGGTGACCGGGGAGCAACGCGAGCCGTTCGGGGGGCTCGATGCGGAGTCGGCTCATCGGCTCACTTCCTGGGCACGGGTTACGGCACGGATGGCCGCCGTCAGATTCTTGGGCACCTGGCCGCGTCTTCCTGCTGCGAACTGAATCCGCGACTGGACCTCTGCCCATCCTCGGCCGTCACCTCGACGGCTGAGGGCCTCGCCCAAGGCCTCCGAGAGGGGCAGCCCGGGAAACACCTCGGGAAGCATGGAGCGCAGCACTGACTCACGCCATCCACCAGGAAAGCGCGGGGTGCCGTCTTCATCGCATTCGAGGTCGCTCAGCGCGGAGTGGAACATCGTCGCCCAGGCCTCTCCCGCAATCTGTGCGGCCACCAGTCCCGCGGTTGCCTTCTCCAACGGGCCACGAGCACCGGACAGCAGCTCGGGAAGACCTTCGAAGGACGTGTTGAGCAGGACGGCCGGCACGTCTCCGGTGGTGTCGATCAACCAAGGCGCATCCATGAACGGACGCAGCCACTCCTGCGGACCGTCGCGGAAATCCTCCTCCAGGATCTCCAGATCGCGTTGTCTCGTGGGAGTGCGAGTAAGGAGGTCCACGATCCAGGGCCTATCCGTGGTGCCGAGGACACGCCCGTCAACTCCACCGTGACTGCCGACGACACTCACGTCCAGGACGGCGCGCGCCACGTGAGTGGAGCGGCGCACTCGGACCTCGCCTCGCCAGTGGGTGTCGTCACGACGGCGTTCCAGGCGACTTACCCTGCGGGTGTTGGTGGCTCCCTCGGACAGTACGGCGACACAGGTGACTCCGGACCACGGGCCGTCGGCCAATTCGTCCATGGGGAGGGAGACTTCGAGATCGAGTACGCCTTCGGTCCAGTCGTCCCGCTCGATCTGATGGAGGGCGACGACCTGATCGCGTTGGGAGATCAGCGAGAGCTGCAGCGGCTTCCCGTCTATGCTCGCCCCTCGGACGGTGACCTCGATCTTCCCTACCAAGGTCGGGTACGCGTACACGGTGCTCACGCCGAAGCCTCCCGTGCCTGCTGAATGTCCACGATCACACCGGCCATGGCGGCGGCCACCGGGTGGCTGCCGACAGCCGTGACGCCGCCGAAGCGAGCCGACCGTACGTCCGGATCGACGAGCAGCCTGCCGTCGACGATCTCGCAGTTTTCCTTCGCGGACAGCTCCGCCCACTCCAACGAAGGACGTCCCCCTGATCGCACATCGAACTTGACCACCGGCAGTAGCTGCCAGCGGTTGTCGCGCTGTGGGACGGTCAGCGTCACGTCCAAGGTCCAGGCCCCGTATCTGTCCACCTTCCCGACGACCCGGTCCACGAGCGGGTGTCCCTGGCCACGACGACCACTGCCTACGGCGGGCGCATCCAGGCGCAGCAGCTTCCGGAGGACCTCCGGGCCGGTCGAACCCTGCCCGGCAGTCCGGCGGCCGATCACACCCCTCAACGCTGCGTCCATGGCCGCGTTGAACTCGGTCAATCGCCGAGGCGCGTTGGCATAGGCGGCGGTGAGTTCCTCCGTCGCCCCCCACCTGTCGTGCTCCGGCGGCTCGGCGGCTCGTAGGAACGCCTCGGCGGCGTGGGTCGCCGCGCCGTCGTCGCCAGTGGCGAAACCGGCGAGCAGGACGGCTTGGAAGGGGTCCACTCCAGGCCGCAGGCCGCGAGGACGTCGGGCCGTGACAGTCATGCGAGTCCCGCGCATGCAGGTGATACGGCTGTGCTCCTCATCCTTGTCCGCGGCAGGAGTGACCAGGAGTACGGCGCGGTGGCTGTGTCCTTCAGCCCTGCGCCCGGCGGCCCGCAGCGGCGGGACGACAAGGGCGACCTCCACGGCGGCGACCTGTCCGGTGGCCGTGAGCTCGTCGACCGTCTCGCCGTCGATGTACGCCCGGAGTGCGTGGGCCAGCGCCGGGTGCCGATCGAGCGGATCGACCCGCTTCTCCGGAACCACGAATTCACCATTGCGAAGAGCGCGGACCGATGCCTCCAGCGTGGCCGACGTCGAACGGCCGGAGGTCATGGCGGCCCAGAAATTGTCGGCCAGCGCCTGGCTGAGGGCCTCGTGCAGGTCCTCCAGGGTGTCGTTGTTGCCGGCCGCGTCGTGAGCACCGACGACGAGGAAGGAAGTTCCCGGATCGTCGCTGTCCCGATCGAGTCGCAGATCGGCGACCACACGCTCGTCCGCCCACCAGGAGCGGGAGACACCTTCGTGCTCTTTCTCCGTGTCCGACTCACCGAGCCAGGCAGGTCCGGCGTAGGCGACTCCGTCGACCTCTCGCCAGGGTAGGTCGAGACGTCCGACCACCCGGCGGGCCGTCCGCCCCTCATATGTCTCGGACAGGGTGCTGTTGATCAGCACCAGACCGAGCCGACTGGCTGCCCACAGGGTTGCCTTCCCCAGCCCGTACGAACCACCGGCCCGGTCGTCGCTTTTGTGACTGTCGAGCTGCCGGCGAACCACAGCGGCGTACCGGCCGTCCCCGTACTCGGGCCCGGTAAGCCCCGAGGCGTTGTAGTCGTCCACCCGGAGAAGCAGAAGAGAGGAGTCCTCACGCAAGGCCCGGAGCCCCTCCGCGAGGACCCGGCCGACCTTCTGCCGGGACTGTGCCGCCGCCGTGTAGTGGGGCTCCAGCTCGTCCCACTTCAGCGCGGAGAGAAAGGAGTGCAGGTGTTCACCGGTCAGCTCGTGCAGGGTGAAGCGCACCCGCACCGGACGCCGCGGGTCCAGCCGCTCGTCCAGGGAGTTCTGCGTGACCTCCCGGGCCAGTACAGCCAGGTTCGCGTCGAAGGCGAAGGCGGCCGCGTTACCGTACTCCCGGCCGCCGTCATGGTGGGCGATCCGGTGATACCAGCCGATCGGTCGGGCCGATCCGGCGTCGGCGTCCCTGGTGACCAGGGTGGCGACGTCCGTCTCCAGGATCTCGGCGATCCTGACCATCACCTCCGCCCGCGGCTGCGCCCTGCCGGTGACCCACGCCGACACCGCCGCGCGCGTCAGGTCCAGCCGCTTGGCGAACTCCGCCTGCGAGATCCCCTTGCGGCGCAGCTGGCGCCCAAGCCACAGACCGAAGTCCTCGGTGTCGTCGTCCATAGCCCCACTTCCCCATCGGTTCCGGGCAGCGTCACCATAGCATCGCGATTGACGTCAACGGCGCTGTCAAATTTCATTAGACGTGCACGATCGATTCGTGCGCCAGCAGGGCAGCTTGAATTTTCTTCCGATCTTCAGATCGGCACACAAGCTGCGTGCTACGGTTCTCCTAGGCAACTCCCCACGTGGCCAAGGCCGTTGAGGATGCGCTTGCTCCGGGGGGCGGAGAGCTCTGTCCTCAGACCAGTTACAGCTGTCTTTGCATTGCGTCATCCAGTCACGGGTGCTCGTTGGCGCGCGCCCACAGGGAGGGGACCCACATGAACGACGATGAGGCCTGGATGGCGTGGTTCATCAGGGAGTACGACAACACGGAGGACCCCGATCTCCGCGCAGAGCTCCTGATGTGTCACGGTATCCACCCCCAGGTCCTCGCGTCGGAGCGGCGTCGCCTCGCCCGCCACGCGCAGAGCCAGCCCACGGAGCAGACAACCACCCCCTTCGTCCCGCCCGTGCCCCGTAGGTCCCGCTCCACCCGTCGCCCCGCCACCCCCCGGCGCGCCGGTAGCCCCCGCACCTACCAGATCAAGGTCACCCGCACCAAGAAGATCCGCTCGGCCAAGCGGACTGCGACGATCGTGACCGTGACGACGACCTTCACCACGATCACGACCGTCACCACGGTCACTACTATCGACAGCTGATCCCCCTCATTTCTCATAAGCTGTCCTGATTTGCTTCAGCCGGGGGCGCCGGCTTCACACCGGCGCCCCCTCCCCCACGGTGTCCTCGGTTCGTTTCTCTCGTTCGAGACAGGTGCCACATGACCGACCGGCAGTTGGCCGACCCTTCGCTCCCGCCCGTGATCGACACCGTGATCCGACAGTCCTCGACCGTCCTGAAGACGTATCAGGTCGACCCGGGGCTGATACAGGAGCACGCCAACGGTGAGCGCCGCATCACCCAGGGCGGCTACGGCGAAAGGCAGTTGCTCGAACTCGTCCAGAACGCGGCGGACGAGATCGCGGCATCACCCGGCGGCAAGCTGCACGTCGTCCTGACCGAAACCCACCTCTACTGCGCGAACGAAGGCACCCCGGTCACGCCGGAGGGTGCCGAGACGATCCTGCGTATGAGCGTCTCGCGCAAGCGCGGCGGGCAGATCGGCCGCTTCGGCGTCGGCATCAAGTCCGTGCTCTCCGTGAGCGACTCGCCCCAATTCTTCAGCGGGAACGGTGCCTTCGGTTTCGGCTTCGACCGGGAATGGTCCGCCGCCGAGATCGCCCAGGCCATCGGCCGGCAGGGCGACATCGGAATGGACACCCCGGTGCTCCGTATGGCCCGGCCCCTCGATGTCGAACAGGAGCGTGCCGACGACAACGTGCTGGACAAGCTCCTGCGCTGGGCCACCACCGTCGTCCGCCTGCCCCTGATGCCTGGTGCCGCAGAGCGCCTCGGACGGGACATCAGCGGGTACAGGAGCCGCAGTGGGCGGGTGACGGAAGCCTTTCCTGCCCACTTCCAGCTGTTCTCCTCCCACGTCGGACAGGTACTCCTGCACGACGAGCGCTCCATGCCCCCCGCGCGCCGGGAGATCTCCGTCGAATCCAAGGACGTCCACCGCACCCTCAAGGAAGTGGCACGCGGCGCCAAGCAGACCACCGAGCAGTGGAAGGTGTTCTCTGTCGCCCATTCCCCCACTGACAAGGTCGCGGACACCGCCGGCGAGTTGCACAACCGGCCGGTGCTCGAGATCTCATGGGCGGTGCCCGAATACACCGTCCGCAACGGCCTGTACACCACGCCCGGCGGCAGGGGGTCGTTCTGGGCGTTCTTCCCGACGAAGTACGAGGTGTCGCTGACCGGCATCCTCAACGCCCCGTGGAAGACAAACGAGGATCGCCAGCACCTTCTGGACGGCAGTCCCTTCAACCGGGAACTGCTGCAGGTCGCGGCCCGGTTGGTGATCGATACCCTGCCCAAGCTAGTGCCTGCCGAGGACCCTGCCGCTTACCTTCCCCTGCTGCCGGGCCGCACCAAGGAGAAGCTCAACTGGGCCGACGACTACTTCCTCCGGCAAGTGTGGGAAATAGCTGCCCAACGTCCCTCCCTGCCCGACCAGAACGGCGAACTCCAGGTCCCTCGCGATCTGTTCATCACGCCGTCGAATCTTGACAAGGAATGGGTCCGGATCTGGTCGGAGTACAGCGGCCGCCCCACCAACTGGGTGCACGCATCCGTCGACGCCTCCGACACCGCCCTCCGCCGCGGCAAGATGACGCACATCCTGGACGCGGCCGGGAAGACACCTGAGAACGTCAAGGACTGGCTCGAGGCACTTGTCGCCGACGGCTCCGCGGAGGCCTCGTGCCACGCCATCGAGATCCTGTCGCTGATGGTGCTCAAGGATCAGTCCGGAGGCTTGCGCGGAGACTCCCCGCTTACCGCCGAGGCCCGCAAGGCCAGGATCGTGCTGACCGAGGAGCACGGGGTCGTCGCCCCCGTAGCCGGTGAGATCTTCCACCGAACCTCCGCCGACACGCTCCGCGACGACATGGTCTACGTCCACCCGTGGATCTCCGAGCGCCCCGAAATGGCGCGGCATCTGCACAACATCGGCATCAGGGTCGCCGATGCGCAGGGACGGTTCGAGGGCGTCCTCGATCAAGGGTTCGACAACTACGACGACAACTCGTGGTCGAACTTCTGGATCCTGCTGCGCAGCGCCGGCGGTAGCGCGAACGTCGACCGCATTCGTGCCAAGGTGCCCAGGCCGCTGAAGACGCTGCGCGTCCGTACCGTGGACGGTCGTTACAGGCCGATGCGCGACTGCCTCCTACCCGGACCGGTGGTGCCCCGCGACGGAAACCGCGACAAGGCCATCGTGGTCGACCTGGATTTCCACGAGAGCGACAGACCGGTCTTCCGCGACCTAGGGCTGTTCGATCGCCCTACCGGCGGATACCGGCCCCACGAGGAAACGTGGTTCGAGGAGTACCGACAGGTCGTTCACGACTCGCACCTGCGCAGTCTGCCGAGCGCCGCCCCCCGGCCCAGCATCTCCCGCCTCTCCGTCGAAGGTGCTCCGACGTTGGGACCGCTGCACCTGCTGCCCGCGCTGTCCGAGGAGGGCCGCGCAGCCTTCGTGGCGGCCCTGCCGGCGTCCGACATCTCGCAGCACTGGCAGATGCAGTACGGAGCCACCGCCAGCACCCGCAAGGCCGTGATGTCCCCGCTGCGCTGGATGATCTCCAAACATGGCCTCGTGAAGACCTCCTTGGGACTGACCCGGGTGTCCGAGGCCGTCGGTCCTCAGCTCAAGGCTTACCGTGCTGTGCTCCCTGTCGCCGAGATCTCGGAGGAGGCGGCGCGGAAGCTCAACATGCCCACGACCTCCGACGAGGTGCCCACCCGACGCTGGGGCAAGCTGTTGGACCTCGTGCTCAAGAGCGAGGACGACGCCTTCATAGGTCGTGCGTACGCCCTGCTGCACCGGGTCGGCTTCGAGTTCCCGGAAGACGTGCTCACCCGCTGTCGGGTGGGGTCCTCCTGGGAAGGACGCGCCGACAACGAGATCGCCGTCGCGCTGAACGAGGTGGAGTTCAAGGAGCTCGTCCGTGAGCGCCTCCCCGCGCTCCTGGTCACCGACAAGGCGGACGTGGCCACGGCGAAGGAGATGATCGAGGAATGGGGCATGCTCAAGGTCTCCGACGTCATCAGCAGAGAGCTCGAGCCCGTCAAGACCGGCCGGGCCGTGTCCCTGTTCGAGGAGTTCACGACGGTCAAGGCGCGCCTCGGTCAGGCCGGCAGCAGCTACAAGATCCAGCGCTGCTCCGAGCTTGAGCAGGTGGTGCGCACTCCCATGGGCAGCAAGCGGAAGCCGCTCAGCTTCGCGAAGAAGGGCCAGACTCTTTTCGTGCTGGACTCCCTCGACCGGCTACAGGTGCTGCAAGCCGCCGATGAGGAATTCAAGTGGGGTTTTGGCGTGGCCGGTTGCGGCCAGGCTCTTGCTCTCCAAGACAGGCAGGAGCAGGACCAAGCCCTGCTGAGGCGACTGCGCGCTGTGCGGGAAAGCGAGAGCATCATCGACAAGATCGCTCTGCTGATCGGTGAGGAGGCCCTGCGTGGCGAGCTTCCGCCCGGCCTCATGGAGAGCGAGATCCAGGAGCAGGGCGCCGAACCGGACCCTCGGCGCATTGCCGAAATGGCCTTCAACGCCCACGGCGAAGCGATCCTTCGGGTCCACTCCCGGGATCTCGCCCTGGACTTCCCCACTCGGGCCCCCAGCTCCTTCACCGGGAACACGAAGGCCTTGCGCTTCGTCACCGACCTGGGGTTCCCTGACTCCTTCGCCGGCGCCCAGGTGCCCTCGCTGGAGCCCCGCCTCGAGATCGACGGTCCGTCCGAGTTCCCTGCCCTGCACCCCTACCAGGAGGAACTCGCGCAGGCGCTGCTCGCCCTGCTGGAGAACCGGATGCCCCAGCGCGGCATGCTCAGCCTGCCGACCGGATCCGGCAAGACACGCGTCACAGCGGAGGGAGTGATCCGGTGGATCCGTGATCGGGAGGATCTGCCCGGTCCGGTCCTGTGGATCGCCCAGACCGAGGAGCTGTGCGAGCAGGCCGTGCAGAGCTGGAAATTCGTCTGGTCGAAGGTGGGTCCCGAGCTACCCCTGGTCATCAGTCGGCTCTGGGCCTCGAACGAGGCGACGCCCGTCGACGGACGTCCGCACCTTGTCGTCGCCACCGACGCCAAACTGGACAACTGTCTGGAGAAGGAGGACTACGCCTGGCTGAGGGAGGCTGCCGAACTCGTCATCATCGACGAGGCGCACACCGCGATGTCCCCGCGCTACACACGACTGCTCGAACAGCTCGACCTCACGCACCGCCGCACCAGTCGTCATCTGATCGGACTCACCGCGACCCCGTACCGGAACAACGAGGAACTGACCCGGCTGCTGGTGCAGCGGTTCGGCAGCCGCCTCGACACCGGCGTCTTCGACGGCGATCTGTCCGTCGCCATCAAGGGGTTGCAGCAGATCGGTGTCCTGGCCCAGGTCAAGCATCGAGAACTGGTGGGCGCCGACATCGCGCTCACGGCGGACGAGCGTGCCCAGTCCGAGAAATTCTCCACCTTGCCCAAGGGCGCCGAGCAGCGGTTGGCCGAGGACCACGGACGTAGCCAGCGCATCGTCGACGAGATCGTCGCCATGCCCTCCGACTGGCCGGTGCTGGTGTTCGCCACCTCCGTGGCCCACGCCAAGCTACTGGCTGCCAAGCTCGGTGACCGGGACATCAAGGCCGCCGCGATCGACTCGACCACGCCCCCCAACGAACGACGCAAGCGGATCGACGACTTTCGCAAGGGCAGGATCCAGGTCCTGACCAACTACGGCGTGCTCACCCAGGGCTTCGACGCACCGGCCACCCGCGTCGTGGTCGTGGCCCGCCCGACGTACAGCCCGAACATCTACCAGCAGATGATCGGACGCGGTCTGCGCGGCCCGAAGAACGGTGGCAAGGAGAGCTGCCTGATCCTGAACGTGCGGGACAACATCACGAACTTCGGTGAGGAACTCGCCTTCACCGAGTTCGAGTACCTGTGGAGCGAGGGCCAGTGACCGTCACCCCGCTCCCCGAGCATCGACTCACCGCCGCGCAGCAGGCCGTCGTGGACCAGCCCTGGGACGCCCGGATACTGGTCACGGCCGGCGCCGGCGCCGGCAAGACGCACACCCTCGTACGGCGGCTCGACGTGTTGGTGGAGCGCGAGGAACTGGAGGCCGGGGAGATCCTGGTGCTCAGCTTCTCGCGTGCCGCCGTTCGCGAACTCACCGAGCGGATCGAGCGGCACGCCGCCGCCGCGCAGCGGATTCGTGTGCAGACCTTCGACGCCTGGGCCGCAGCCCTGCTCAACCGCGCCTACCCGGACACGGACTGGGGAACGTACACCTTCGACGAACGCATCGAGGCCGCCACCGAAGCCATCGACAAGGGGGCGGTCGAGGGCGGCGAGTACCTGCCCGCCCATGTGGTGATCGATGAGGTTCAGGACCTCGTGGGGGTCCGTCGGGAGATGGTCGAGGCCCTGCTCGACCGATTCCAGGAGAACACCGGCTTCACCGTGGTGGGTGATTCGGCTCAGGCGGTGTACGGATTCCAGGTGTCCGATCCGGATCAGCGGGCCGAGGAGACCGACCGCTTCCTGGCCTGGGTGCGTGCCACCTTCGGTGAGGACCTGGTGGAAATCCATCTGGGCGACAACTTCCGGGCCCGCAGCGAGGCTGCCCGGATGGCCCTGCCCTACGGCGCCCAGTTGCAGCGGCTGCCCCGCGATCGGGCCGTGGCCGCCGCTGAGGCCGAGCGTATCCACGGCGACCTGCGTGCTCTGCTGCTCTCGGCACCGAACTTCGGGAGCCTGGAGGACGAGTTCGTGCTGGCAGCGCTGCGCGACTATCCCGACACCACCACCATCCTGTGCCGCGACAACGGCCAGGCACTGACGTTGTCCGGCATGTTGGCCGACGCCGATGTCCCCCACACATTGCAGCGGTCGGCGCGCGAGCGCTCGGCCCCTGTGTGGATCGCCGAACTCCTCGCCTCGACCGGCGCCTCCACTCTGAGCCGGGAACGCTTCGAAGAACTGCTGGTCGACCTGAGAGTCCCTGACGGCAGCACACGGGAGGCGCTGTGGCGGTCGGTGCGCAAGGTGGCGCGGGGCAGCGGCCGCGGCACCCTCGATGTCGTCGGGCTGCACCGGGCACTCGCCGAGGGCCGGCTGCCCGACGAGCTCACTGCGGCTCAGTCGTCCTCGCTCGTGATCTCGACCATGCACCGAGCCAAGGGCCTGGAGTTCGACCGGGTCCTGATCGTCGAACCACGCGTGCTGAAAGAGCCGGCCCAAGTCCGGAAGAAGAAGTACGACTACGACCCGGCGGCGGAAGCCCGGCTGCTGTATGTGGCCATGACCCGGACCCGGGACGATCTGTACGTCCTGGACGCCCCCAACTCGTGGCTCCTCCGCAAGGACAAGAGGATCGACCGCTGGTACCTGGGTGGTCGCAGCACCTGGGCCCGCAACGGAATCGAGCTGATCGGCTCGGACGTGTCCCACGAGCAGCCTCCGGGCACGGAGGGAATTCACCAGGACGCTGCGGAGGTGTCACGGTACCTCTTGGCCGACGTAACCGCCGGTGCCGAGGCGGAGCTCGTGCTGCTGCACGGCATCCCCATCGCCGCCGACCAGTCCCCACCGTACGCAGTGGTGGTCGGCGGCCGACAGATCGCGGTGATGTCGGAGCGCTTCCGCACCGACCTGCACCGAATGCTGCGCCGCACCGCGCACTCTGAGGTCGATCGCTGGCCGCCGCTGATCACGGGTCTACGGGTCGAATGCGTGGAGAGCGTGGCGGGCAGTCCTGCGGCGACAGACGCCGCCGGGCTGGGTACGCACGGCGCGTGGGTCGCACCCCGGTTGTGCGGTCTGGGGCGGTTCCACTGGCACACGGACGGACCGGAAGGGAACGAAGGATGAGCGGGTCGACTCACCAGGCACATTACGAGGTGTGCGATTCGCTCCTCGGTGCCCTGCGGCAAGACCTGCTCGGCCCCGTGGGTGGTCCGGACGAGGTTCTCACGGACGATGCGCCGATCACCATGTACCCGATCGGCGTGCTCTTCCCGCGCTCGCAGCCGGACCGGTCCGGTGTCTCGCCCCAAAGTGGTCCGGCCGAACAGGGGGAGCTGGAGTACGAGCGGGACGGGCTCGACGTGGTGTCACTCGGCACCCGTCGGGACATCGAGGAAGGTTTCGGCGATCTGGGCGTCTCGCTGGCGAACGTCCGGATGCCGTCGTCCCTCGGTTTGACATTCGCCGTGGATCCGACCGTATCCGCGCGAATTCGATTGACCGTACACGCTGCCGTCTACACCCCCGAGGACGCCGAGGGAAACCCGGTGTCCGCCAAGCGGACCGAGGCACGCAGCACGAAGGCCCAGCGGGAACATTGGCGTCGTTCCGCCCTGCGGATCGAGCCCGTCGACGTGGACGTCACGCAGTCCGGCCTGCTCGCCCCCTTCGGCCTCCATCCCGGGCTGGAACTGCGTGTACTGGTCCGCCCCCGGTCCGAGTCGGACGGGACGGTGACCGTGACGGCCACGGTCGTCAACAGTCTGCAGGTCGGCCAGTTCGACCTCCGGGACGCGCACTGCTTCTACCAACCGGAGCTGATCGTCACCGCTGAGGACGGCAGCAGCCCCGTGTTCGTGGCACGGCCGACCGCTCTGGACGCGGTCGACTCGGAACATGCGCTGAGCCGCCTCCTGTACCGCCATGCTCCGAGCTTCGCCACCGGCCATGGCTGCGCGGCGCATTGGGACTGGCCGCCACCTCCGGTGGGATCCGTATCGACCGATCGTCCGGCCGTCGCCACCCTGCGGACCGAGTTCGTCCCCTCCCAGGAAGTGTTGCTGACGGACTCCAACCCGGAGATCGACGACAAGGCGCTGGCCATGTACCGGCTGGGAACCGATCCGGCCCACGAAGTCGTCTCGGCCCTTCGTACCTTGCTGAGCGGATACGAGCGGTGGATCGAGACCCAAGAAGGTCAGGCTCGCCTGCTGCACGACACGGAGCACGGCAAGATCGCGGCCGAACAGGTCCAGCTCTGCCGGCAAGCCCTGCGCCGGATGCGCGAAGGTGTGGATCTGTTGGAGGACACCGAGCAGCCGAACATTCTGCGCGCGTTCCGGCTGGCGAACCTCGCGATGGCCGACCAGCGGGCACGTACCGCGTGGATCAAGGACGGCAGGTCAGGCGAACCGGACAACCAGGCCGGGCGGTGGCGGCCCTTCCAGATCGCCTTCATCCTGCTCTGCCTGGCCGGGATCGTCGCTCCGGACCACGAAGACCGAAAAGTCTCCGACCTGCTGTGGTTCCCCACAGGTGGTGGCAAGACGGAGGCGTACCTCGGCCTGATCGCCTTCACCACCTTCCTGAGGCGCCTCCGGGGCGGGGATGCCGGGGCCGGCGTCACGGTGCTCATGCGGTACACGCTCCGACTGCTCACCCTCCAACAGTTCGAGCGCGCAGCGGCGCTCATCTGCGCGATGGAACTACTGCGGGCAGCCGACCCGGCGAGCCTGGGGCACGAGGAGATCTCCATCGGCATGTGGGTGGGTCGTTCGGCGACCCCCAACACGTTGGCCGTCGCCACGAGCAAACTGGCCGATCTCGGGCGCAACGAGAATTTCCAGTTGGAGACCGAGAACCCGGTCCAACTGCGCAACTGCCCTTGGTGCGGCGAATCGTTGCGGGCAACGGACTACTCGGTCGATGAAAGCGCCGTACGCATGACCGTCAACTGCCCCTCCGGCACGTGCGACTTCCACTGGGGGGGACTGCCGGTACACCTCATCGACGAAGCCATCTACGCCCATCGACCGACCTTGGTCATCGCAACGGTCGACAAGTTCGCCTCGATGCCGTGGCGACCCGCGTCGGCGGCCCTGTTCAACCGGGACGTGGACGGAGTGCGACCGCCCGAACTCATCGTCCAGGACGAGCTCCATCTGATCTCGGGCCCGCTCGGCACGCTGACCGGCCTGTACGAGACGGCCGTGGACGCCTTGGCGGATCGCCCCAAGGTCGTCGCCTCGACCGCGACCATCCGACGCGCCGACGAGCAGGGCACCCGACTGTTCGCCCGTTCGGTGGAGCAGTTTCCGCCCTCGGGCCTCGACTCCCGGGATTCCTGGTTCGCCGTGGAGACGCCACGGGAGCGGAAGGCGGCCCGCCGCTACGTCGGCCTTTTGACCTCCAGCACCAGTCAGGCCACGTTGCTGATCCGGGTGTACGCGTCGCTGCTCCATCGGGCTCACACTCATGATGCTCCGTCTGAGGTGAAGGACGCCTATTGGACCCTGATCGGCTACTTCAACAGCCTGCGACTGCTTTCGGCGGCGGAGCTCCAGGTCCTTGACGACGTCCAAGAGCGTCTGGGACACCTCGCGCTGCGTGACGGAGTCAAAGTACGCCGCGCCGACGCCCTCACAGAGTTGAGCAGCCGGGCGAATTCCAGCGACATCTCCCGCCGGCTCAAGGCCGTGGAACGACATCTCCCTATGCCGGACGTACTGGATGTGTTGCTCGCCACCAACATGATCTCCGTGGGAGTCGACGTGGACCGACTGGGGCTGATGGCAGTGATGGGTCAACCGCAGACCACCGCGGAGTACATCCAGGCGACGAGCCGGGTCGGCCGGCAACATCCCGGTCTCGTCGCGATCATGCTCAACTCCACTCGCTCACGGGACCGTTCGCACTACGAGGACTTCCAGAGCTTCCACTCGGCCCTGTACCGCGAGGTGGAGTCCACCAGCGTGACTCCCTTCTCCGCCCGGGCCCGCGACCGAGGACTGCACGCCGTGGTGGTGGCTCTGGCCCGGTTGATGTTGCCGGCCGCACGGGACAACGACGCGGCATCACGCGTGGAGGACTTCGTGGTGGACCTCCGCGAGACGGTCGGTACCCTCCTGCTCGACCGGGTGGCGGTGGTCGAGCCGGCCGAGCTCGAGTCCACCACGGCGGCCTTCGAGGACTTCGTCGGATGGTGGCAGGACGAAGCGCTGGCAAGCCCGAACCTTGTGTACGAGGCTCCGCGCGGCTCCCGCGTGCCCGCCCTCTTGGCCAACTACGACGACGAGTCGCCCGACGCCTCGCCGTGGAAGACACTGTGGAGTCTGCGCGACGTCGACGCCTCGTCCACCTTCTTCGAGGAGCGCTGAACCATGAGCCCCGCCCCGCCTCGCACCCGTCGCCGTGGCCTCCCGTCGACCCCGGCCCGTACCGCCCGCAGGCTCGGAGAGATCCGCCGGGCCCAGCTCATCACGACGTACGGCGTCGGAGCCATGATCGCGGTGGAGAACGAGTCCTTCCTCGTCCGCGGCATCGACTCGTGGGACATCTCCGAGGCTCCCGTCATCTCGGAGCCCCGTCTGGCCTGGCAGTTGGGCGTCTCCGGCTTCCGGATGCCACCGGCTCCCGATCCCGACAAGGCCCGGGACGGCGTACGGGCAGTGCGCTTCCCGGAGATGTACTCATGCCCCAACTGCCATCAACTGCAGCCCTTCCGCAAGTTCAACTCGCCCGCCGGTCGGGCCGAGTGCTCGACCTGTCAGGAGAACCTGGTCCCGTCCCGTTTCGTGATCGCGTGCACGCACGGCCATCTGGAGGATTTCCCCTACTGGAAGTGGCTCCATAGGGGCAACCGGACGACATCCGGGGCCTGCGGGGGGCAACTGACGTTCCGGGCCGACGGCTCGACCGCATCACTGCGTGCCGTGTTGATCGGTTGCAGTTGTGGGGTGGAGGAGGTGTCCATGGAGGGGTCGTTCCGACGGCAGGCACTCAAGGACCTCGGCATCCGGTGCGCCGGCCGTAGCCCCTGGCTCAAGGACGCTCCCGCCGTGAGCTGCCAGGAGCCACCGCGCACCCTCCAGCGCGGTTCCTCCTCGGTGTGGTTCCCGGTCATGTACTCGGCCCTGTCCATCCCCCCGTGGAGCCAGGGCATCGCCAGGATCGTCGCGCCGTACTACGAAATCTTCAAACATGAGGATGCCGCCTCCATCGAGGCGTACGTGCGCATGCAGAAACTGCTGCGTCACCACCCGGAGTACACCGGGAAGGACGTGGTGGCCGAGGTGGAGCGGAGGCGCACGGCCGAGGCCGCCACGACGGAGCCGGCCGATGGTACGAAGATCGCCAAGCACGCACGCAACTACCGGCAGGAGATCTACGAGGGCGAGTACCAGAGCCTGTCCACGCCGCACCCCGAGGTCGCGGACCAGGAGCAGGAGTTCGTCTGCGAGCCCCCCACCACTCCGATCGGTGCTCTGCTCTCGTCCCGTGGCCTGACTCAGGTGATGCTGGTCAAGCGGCTGCGCGAGGTTCGGGCACTGCAGTCGTTCCGGCGCGTGGAGGAACCGAGTCCGGCGGACTCCGCACTGCGCGAGGCCGCGATCTCTCTGGACCGGCCGAGTTGGCTGCCGGCTTTCGAAGTGAGCGGTGAAGGGGTGTTCGTTCGTCTCGACCCCGAGCGGCTGCGAGTCTGGGAGCAGGAACCGGGGCAGGTCGCTCGCGCCGCCCAGATCCGGGAAAATCACGAGAGGTTGCTGGCAGCACGCGTGGGCGACTCGGACAAGCCGGTTCCGCCCTCACCCGCCACGCCCCGTTTTCTCCTTCTACATGCCCTGGCACACATATTGATCAACGAATGGAGCCTGGACGGCGGTTACCCGGCAGCTTCCCTTCGCGAGCGGATCTACGGCGAGGAAGACATGGCAGGCGTACTCGTCTACACGGCCACCAGCGACTCCGCCGGCAGCCTCGGCGGCGTCGTCGCCCAGGGTGAACCGGACCGTCTCGAAGCCTCGCTCCGGGCTGCCCTGCACAGAGCGAGCTGGTGCTCCAATGACCCCCTGTGCATGGAGTCCGAGTCGAGCGGCGCGGACAGCCTGAACGTGGCCGCCTGCCATGCCTGTCTACTGCTCCCCGAGACGAGCTGCGAAAACAACAACATCCTGCTCGACCGGGCAGCCCTCGTCGGGACACCGGACGGTCGAGTGCCAGGCTTCTTCACTCGCTGACGCCTTGGCCGTTCGAGGCCGGTACGCCGGCCACCGGATCGGCTCACATTGCAAGAACTTGCGGACGAGCGCGTCCCGAACGGGGAGTGTCGGCTTAACCTCGCGCTTTCGCGTGCAGGGCGTCCGATGGGTGATCAGAAACGCAGAGAGTGCTCCCGACCTGCAACGATGGGGCTTGTCTAGGGGCCAGGTCGTCGCCTGAAAGAAGCACTCTTTCGCGAACCACGACGTCCTGCTGACCGGCCGGATCACTCTGGCGGGGAGTCACTGATCCCTGGGCCCGTTGGGCGCCCGGAGTCGCTGCGCCGGACGGCGGGCGCCCCGGACGCCGGGGCCTGCCGGCCCTCCTCGATCAGTGGCTGCGGGCCCAGCACCGACAGGAGTTCCAGGCGGTCCGCGTCCCGCGTGCCCGGTTCCGCTGTGTAGATCATGATGCGGAGGTCGCTGCCGGCGACGGAGAGGACGTCGCAGTCCAGGGTGAGGGGGCCTACCTGGGGGTGGTCGACGGTCTTGCGGGAGGCCTCGTGGTGGCCCACGGCTTCGGCGTCCCACAGGGCGGCGAAGCGGGGGCTGTTCGCGCGCAGGTCCGTGATCAGGCGACGCAGGTGCTGGTCCGCGGGGTAGCGGCTCGCCGCCGTGCGCAGGTCGGCGGTCACCGCGGCCTCCAGGTCCCGGCGGGACTCCGGGGTGTGGCGGACGCGGTCGCCCGTGCCGAGGAACGCGCGCCAGGCGCCGTTGCGTTCGCGGCCGTGCCGTTCGCCCATCAGCGCCGTGTAGAGGGGGTTGGTGAGCAGGAGCGTCCAGGACGCGTCCGAGACCGCCACCGGCGTCCCCGTCAGGCGGTCCAGCATGCGGTGCACGCTCGGCGCGATGTACGCCGGTACCGTGCCCCGGCCCGGCGGTACGAGTCCCGCGGTGCGGAAGAGGTGCTCGCGCTCGGCCGGGGAGACGCGCAACGCCCGGCCCAGGGCCTCCACCACCTGCTCCGACGGGTTCTCCGCCCGGCCCTGTTCGAGGCGGGTCACATAGTCGACCGAGATGCCCGCCAGCATCGCCAGTTCCTCGCGGCGCAGGCCGGGGGCGCGCCGGTGGCCGCCCGAGGGCAGTCCCGCCGCCTCCGGGGGCACCCTGTCCCGCCACCGTCGTACCGTACGGCCGAAGTCCGTGCTCGCCATGTCCCCACTGTGCACCGCCCGGCTCCTGTCTTCCTGGTACCGGCAGTCCCAGGAAGACAGGACTCCTGGCCGGCTGCCGCCGCCGGCCACAGCCTGGAGGCATGACAGCGAACGCAGACACGGACACGAACAGGGCCGCGAGGAACACGAGGACCACGACGCTCATCACCGGGGCCAACAAGGGGCTCGGGTTCGAGACCGCCCGGCGGCTCGTCGACGCGGGGCACATCGTCTACGTCGGGAGCCGTGACGCCGAGCGCGGGCGGCGCGCCGCCGAGCGGCTGGGCGCGCGGTGGGTCCGGATCGATGTCACCGACGACGTCTCCGTCGAGGCCGCGGCCAGGACGGTCGAGGCAGGCGGCGGACTGGACGTACTGATCAACAACGCGGGCATCGAGAGCCGGGGCGCCGGCAACAGCGTCGTCGGCGCCGCGGAGGTGACCGCCGAACACCTGCGGGAGGTGTTCGAGACGAACGTCTTCGGCACCGTGCGCGTCACCCACGCGTTCCTGCCGCTGCTGCGGCGCTCGTCCGCGCCCGTGATCGTCAACGTCAGCAGCGGACTGGCCTCGCTGGGCCGCGTCTCCGACGCGGACACTCCGGCGTACGCCTATCCGGGGGTCGCCTACCCGGCCTCGAAGACCGCCGTCAACATGGTCACCGTGCAGTACGCGAAGGCGTTCCCGGACATGCGGATCAACGCGGTGGAGCCCGGCTTCACCAGGACCGACCTCAACGGGAACACCGGCGTCCAGAGCGTCGAGGAGGGCGCCGGGATCATCGTCCGGATGGCGCGGGTCGGGCCCGACGGACCGACCGGGAGGTTCCTCGACGCGGAGGGGCCGCTGCCCTGGTAGCCCTCTGGACCCAGTACGGGGATTGTGATCGACGCCACGGGAACTGCCTCCTCCGGCCCGGAGAGGTAGAGGTGTGAGGTCCATCAGAGAGAACGCAGAGGCCGGGGACGACGATGACGGCGACCGGTTGCGCGGGCGGGTGCGGAGCGGGGAGCGGGCGGCGTTCGCCGAGCTCTACGAGTCGTACGCGACGGCCGTGTACAACCACGCCCTCCGGCTGACCGGGGACTGGTCCATGGCCGAGGAGGTCATGTCGGACACGTTTCTCGCCGCCTGGCGGGGGCGGGGCGAAGTGGCCGTCGAGGGTGGGTCGTTGCGGCCGTGGTTGTTCGGGATCGCCACCAACAAGGCCCGCAACGCCGACCGGGGGCTTCGGCGACGGCTCGCCTTTCTCGCCCGGCGGGCCGTCGCCGGCGCCGATGCCGACGCGATGGTCGGCGACTTCGCCGAGCAGGTCGCCGGGCGGATCGACGACGCCCGTCGGCTCGCCGAAGTGCGGCGGGTGCTCGGGCGGTTGCGGCGGCACGAGCGGGAGGTCATCGCCCTGTGCGTGTGGGGTGGGCTCGACTACGCGCAGGCCGCGGAGGCGCTCGGGGTGCCCGTGGGGACCGTCCGGTCGCGGCTGTCCCGGGCCCGGGCCCGGCTGCGGGAGATCGTCGACCGGGACGACGTACGGGAGTCCGGTGTACGGGAGTCCGGCGTCGCGGGCTCCGGCCCCGGGGGCTCCGGCGTCGCGGCCTCCCACGTCGAGGGCTCTGGCGTACGGGAGCCGGGGCGGACCGGTCCGTCCGGGGGACGGCCCGGTCCGCGACGGCGTACGGAACCCCGCTCCCGTCGCGGAGAGGTAGAGAGTGAGACCGCGTTCGCGGTCCTGCCCCTTCAGGAGGAAGCCCGATGAACTCCACTCCGGTCGGACCCGAGCGCGAGCGACTCGAAGAACTCCGGGAACTGGAAGGGCTGTTGCCCGCCGGTCCCGCGGAGCAGGCGCTGCCTCCCGGGCGTCGCTCCCATCACAAGGACGTTCTGATGCAGCTCATCGACAGGGACACCGCCGGTCATACCACCGGCAGTACCGCAGGTACCGGAAGTGCCGAACATTCCGGAAGTGCCGGTGCTTCTGCTGGTGGTGGCGGTGCCGGTGGTGCCCACGGGAGCGTCCGCGGGCGCGCCGGTGGCGGGGGGCCGTCACCGTCCTGGGGCCGACGGTTCTCCCGGCCCGCTCTCGTCGCAGGTGTCGTCGCCGCCGCGCTGGCCGCAGGGCTCACCGCCGGGCTCGGTGCGGGGCGGGACGGCGGCGGTACGCCGGTGCGGCCCGGCGCGAGCAGTACGGCGGAGGGGAGCCCTGGTGCTGTCGCGACCCTCGGGCGGATCGCCGCCGTCGCCCTGCGGACGGACGTCGAGGCAGTGGGCGATGGTCAGTTCGTGTACGTGCGCAGCACGGGGGCCGGGAACGAAGGCGTCTTCGACGGGCCCGTCAAGCTCGGGAAGCCGCACGAGCGGCAGGTGTGGTTGTCGCAGCGGCAGGGGCCCGTGACCGACGTCGGGCTGATCCGCGAGTACGGGCAGGACTGGCCGATCGAGGTCGGCGTGCCGGACGGCACGGATCCCGGGGACTCGGCGGTGCCTGCGGGCTTCCACCGGCCCACCTACGCCTGGCTCGCCTCGCTGCCCACCGATCCCGACGCCCTGCTGAAGCTGCTCTACGCCGACACCCCGGTCGAGAAGGGGGAGGACAGGGATCAGGCGGTCTTCGACCGGATCGGCGATCTCGTCGGTGAACAGATCATGCCGCCCACGACGGCCGCCGCGTTCTACAGGGCCACCGCCCGCGTTCCCGGGGTCACCGAGGTGCCCGACGCCGTGGACGCCGTCGGCAGGCACGGCATCGCCATCGCCCGTGAGGACACCCGGCACGGCACCCGCACGGAGTGGATCTTCGATCCCGGGACCCTCGACTACCTCGGCGTACGCACCGTCTTCAGCCGGGACACCGGGCGGGCCGCGGCGGGGACCGTCTACGAGACGAGCGCGGTGCTGGAACGGGCGGTCGTCGACCGGCGCGGACAGGAGCCGGATGAGCGCCGCAGGGCCCAGCGAAGCTAGCTGTAGGCCCGAACTCGGGCTCTGGGCTCGGGGCTCGGGGTTCGCGGCTTCGGCTGAGCGGGCTCAGGGCTCTGGGCTCGGGGCTTCGGCTGAGCGGGCTCGGGGCTTCGGCTGAGCCTGAGCCCCGGACGGGGTCTGAGCTTGCGCCTGGGCCCGAGCTCGGGCTCGGGAGGGCGGGCGCGAGCTGTCGCTGCGTCCGCGGGCCGTCGCCGTGTCCGCGGGCTGTGAGCGTCCGCGTCCGCGCTCTCCCGAGCCCTTGTCTGTCCCGAGCCTCTGCCCTCCCGAGCCCTTCAGGCGTCAGGCAGCCGTCATCCGCCCAGTTGCCTGCGGTCGCCCCTCGTGCCGCCCGTGATCTGGATGCGGCGCGGCTTGGCCTGTTCGGCCACCGGGATGCGGAGGGTCAGTACGCCGGCCTCGTACGAGGCGTCGATGCGCTCCGTGTCGAGGGTCTCGCCGAGGAAGAGCTGACGGGTGAAGGTGCCCGTCGGGCGCTCGGCGACGATCAGCTCCGCTCCCTCGGGGGCGGGGGAACGGCGCTCGGCGCGCACGTTGAGGACGTTGCGTTCGACGTCGAGTTCGATCGTCTCCGGGTCGATGCCGGGGAGGTCGAAGTGGACGAGGAAGTCGTCGCCCGAGCGGTAGGCGTCCATCGCCATCGCCGCGGGGTGGTGGTCGGTGCCGCTTCCCGTGCCGGGGCCGAAGAACTGCTGGGCGAGTCGGTCGAATTCACGGAACGGGTCGGTACGCATGAGCATCACGGGTCACTCCTTCCAGAGTCGCTGTCAGTGCGATGCCTCACGCCTTCTTATATAGCTCGCGAGAGGAAAGTTGACAAGCAGGGGCTCAGGTTCGGGGTGGGTGTGTCCACGGGTTAGCCTCGGGGCGATCGATGCCGACCGACGAGAAGGCGGGCAGACATGACGAAGGTTCCCAGCGCGGTGATCGCCGCGGGCGGGCTGGTCGGCGGGTACGGGGTGGCCCGGTGGACGAGGCAGCGGCCGCTGGGCGGGGCCGTCCTCGCCGTCGCGGGGGCCGCGGCGGCGCGGCAGTGGCGCCGGCAGGCGGGCGGGAAGGCGGCGGGGGCGCTGACCGCCGCGTACGTCGCCGCGTTCGCGGGGTCGCATCCGCTCGCGAAGAAGGTGGGCGCCTGGCCGTCGGTGTTCGGCGTGGCGGGCGCGGTCGCACTCGCGTCCTGGGCGGTTGCCGACCGCCGCTCCTGACACACCGGGCACTCGGCCCTCGGATCACCGGGCCGCCCGGCGTCGGGGCCCTTGGGGCTACCGGCCCAGCGCCGAACGCAGGGTCACCCCGTGGCGTCGGCGCAGTCGTGCCACCTCCCACACCGACAGCAGGGTCACGGACAGCGGCCCGCCCACCAGGAAGCCGTAGAGGACGAGCGGTGGGGCGGCCACCTCCGGGTCGTCCAGCAGGCCCAGGCCGAAAAGCGACCAGACCAGGAGCGGTGAGATCAGGGCCGGCAGCAGGTCGTGGACGTCGCCCAGGCGGAAGCAGGAGTTGAAGGCGTAGACCAGGGCCAGCACGGTGACGGGGATCGCGAGCAGCAGCGCGGCGGCGCAGGCGAGGGTGCCGAGGGCGAACACCACGATGAGCAGGATGCCGAAGAGGATGCCGTGGTAGCCGAAGTCGGACGGTGTGATGATCTCGCCCTTCAGCAGTCTGACCAGGAACCAGCAGACCGCGGTGCCGAGCGCGATCGCGAACACGGTCAGCAGCGGGCCCAGCAGGCGACGCGCGTACACCCGGCCGAGCGGTGAGCGGGCCGTGGCGATGAACGCCGTCACGGCGACGAAGGCCGTGGCGAAGGTGATCCCGCAGCCGATGAGCAAGTCCTCGAGTTTGTCCATGACGAACTTCTCGCGTCCCACCCGCAGCGGGAACGCCATGACCAGCCACACCGTCGCGGCCAGGCCCACCGCCGTCCGGGCCCAGGCCAGGACGCGCACCGTGGGGTCGTCCACCCGGTCGGCGCGGGAGGGTTCGGCCAGGGCCGAGGCGACGGCGAGCGGGCTGGGCAGGGCGCGGAGCGCGCCGGAGCGGACCGGGCTGCCGGTGTTCACGTGAGATCTCCCCCGAGTACGTGCCGCGGTTCACGCGTTTGCGCATGCCACGGCGCGTCACCTTATACGATCTTCATCTGGCGGGTTGCCGCCTCTCCCCGGCCCGCTCCCCGCCCACGCGCGGGACCGCTCCCGGGCCCGCTCCCCCGGCCTTTTCGCCGGCCTTTTCGCCGGCCACCGCCATCTCCCCCGACCGGAACGCCCGCCGGTACCCCTGCGGGCTGGTGCCCACCACCTTGCGGAAGCGCTCGCGGAACGCCGTCGGGGAGCCGAAACCCGCCTGCGCGGCGATGCGTTCCACCGGGTACGCCGTCGACTCCAGCAGGTACTGCGCGCGCCGCACCCGCGCCCGGTGCAGCCAGCGCAGCGGTGTCGTCCCGGTCTGCTCGCTGAAGCGGCGGTTGAGGGTGCGGATGCTCATGCCGGCCCGGGCGGCGACCTGTTCCAGCGTCACCTCCCGGCCGCAGTTGTCCTCCAGCCAGGCCAGCACGGGTTCGAGGGTCGCCCCGGCGGGCGTCGGCGGTGGGTCGTGGACGATGAACTGGGCCTGGCCGCCCTCGCGTTCGAGCGGCATGACCGACATCCGGGCCGTCTGGGCGGCGACCGCCGAGCCGTAGTCGCCCCGGATCATGTGCAGGCACATGTCGAGGGCCGCGGCGGCACCCGCCGAGGTGAGGAACTGACCGTTGTCGACGTAGAGGACGTTCGGGTCGACCGTGACCTTCGGGTAGCGCTCGGCCAGGTCACGCGCCGCGGCCCAGTGCGTCGTCGCGCGCAGCCCGTCCAGCAGGCCGGTCGCGGCGAACAGGAACGCGCCGACGCAGACCGAGGCGATGCGGGTGCCGTTCGCCGCCGCGTCCCGCAGGGCCTCGGCGACGCGGATCGGCAACGCGTCCTGCGGGTCCGCGACCCCGGGCAGGATGATCGTGTCCGCCTCGGCCAGAGCCTCGAGCCCGTGGGGCGCCCGGACGGTGAACGCCCCCGCGCTCACCTCCCCGGAGTCGGACGGCGAACAGACCCGGACCCGGTAGGCAGGGCGGCCGTCGGGCAGCCGCGCCCAGCCGAAGGTGTCGATCGGGGCGGACAGATCGAACGGGACGACCCCGTCCAGGGCCACTACGGCGACGGTGTGCATGGCAAAAGCGTAGGCATACGACGGATCACGGCCACCCCGGCCCCCTTGGCCACCCCCGCCCGGGCCCCGCCCCGACCCCCGCCCCCACCGCTGGCGGGAATCCGTCGCCCTCTGGCATTTGCGCCGCTTCCGCGGGTCACCCTCGCCGCCTAGCGTCGGGGGGTGACCAAGTTCCTCCTCGCCGTGCACGTCCTCGCCGCGATCGTCGCGATCGGGCCCGTCACCGTCGCCGCCAGCATGTTCCCGCCCGCCGCGCGCCGGGCTCTGGCCGCGCCGGACGACGCCCGCGCGGGCGAGACCGTCCGGCTGCTGCACCGCATCTGCCAGGTGTATGCGGCTGTCGGCCTCGCCGTCCCCGTCTTCGGGTTCGCCACGGCGGGCTCGATGGGCGTGATGGGCGACCCCTGGCTGATCACGTCGATCGTGCTGACCGTGCTGGCCGCGGGTGTGCTGCTCGTCCTCGTGCTGCCCCGGCAGGAGGTGCTCGTCGAGGGCGGCGGTGCGCGCGAGACGACGGTGCAACTGGCCATGTTCACCGGAGTGTTCAACCTGCTGTGGGCGACCGTGACGATCCTGATGATCGTCCGGCCGGGGTCGACGACCGGGGCCTGACCGGACCCGAGACGGCGTCACGAGGAGCCGGCCAGGTTTTCGCTGTCGGAGCCCCGTGCCGCCCGTCTCCCTGGCGTGCATCCGCAACCGCACCCCGTCCGGCGCGGCAGCGGGCGGATTGGCCGGGACCTCCGCCCCGACGGGTCACGACAGCGCGGAGGCCGCCGCCCCGAAGAGCGGCGGCCTCGCGTCCACCGGTTCCACCGACCTCGCCGCCTGGACCGCGACCACCGGTCTCACCGCACTGGCCGGCGGCCTGCTGCTGCGCCGACGGGGACGGGGGGCCCGGGGCGAGGAGCGGTAGGGGACACCGGGACGCGGCCGGCGGGCCTCAGGCGGTCGCCTTGCTCGAGCGGTCTCCCTTCGTCGCCTCGCGTGCCTTCGCCGCCGCCGCCGTCAGGGGCTTGGCGATGTCCTCCAGGGAGCGTCGCTCGGCCTTGACCGCGAGGAACGCCGCGACCAGGCCCGCCAGGCACATCAGGGTCGCGCCGATGGAGAAGGCGAGAACCGTGTCGCCGACCTTGCCCGTGTCGGTGAGCTTGGCGAACAGCAGGGGGCCGCTGATGCCGCCGGCGGCGGTGCCGAGGGCGTAGAAGAAGGCGATGGACATGGCGCGGGTCTCCATCGGGAAGACCTCGGACACCGTCAGATAGGCGCTCGACGCTCCCGCCGACGCGAAGAACAGCACCGCGCACCAGCAGGCGGTCATCGTCGTCGCGTTCAGCGAGCCCTGGTCGAACAGCCAGGCCGTACCGAACAGCAGCGCGCCGGAGAGCAGATACGTCGAGGAGATCATCACCCGTCGGCCGACGGTGTCGAACAGCTTGCCCAGCAGCAGCGGGCCGCAGAAGTTGCCGATCGCGATGACGGCGAAGTAGTAGCCGGTGTTGCCGCTCGGCACGTCGAAGAACTTGGTCAGGATCGCGCCGAAGCCGAAGGTGATCGCGTTGTAGAGGAACGCCTGCCCGATGAAGAGGGAGAAGCCGAGGATCGAACGGCGCCGGTAGTCGGAGAACACCGTGCGGGCGATCTCCATGAAGGAGACGCTGCGGCGCTGGTGGATCGTGAGTTCGCCCTCGGCCCGCGGCAGCCGTTCTCCCTTGTCCTCCTCGATCTGCTTCTCGATCGAGGAGACGATCTCCTCGGCCTCCCGGTCCCGGCCGTGGATCAGCAGCCAGCGCGGGCTCTCCGGGACGTGCCGCCGCACGAGTAGGATCACCAGGGCGAGGACCGCGCCCAGCGCGAACGTCAGCCGCCAGCCCACGTCCGCCGCGAAGATGTCCGTGTTCAGCGCGACGATCGACAGCAGCGAACCGCCGACCGCGCCCAGCCAGAAGCTGCCGTTGATCATCAGGTCGACCCGCCCCCGGTACTGCGCGGGGATCAGCTCGTCGATCGCGGAGTTGATGGCCGCGTACTCGCCGCCGATGCCGAAGCCGGTGAGGAACCGGAACAGCAGGAACCACCAGGTGTCGAAGGAGACCGCGGTCAGGGCGGTGGCCGCCAGATACACCGCGAGGGTGATCATGAACAGCTTCTTGCGGCCCCACTTGTCGGTCAGCCGGCCCCAGAAGAGGGCGCCGGCACAGGCGCCGGCCACGTACAGCGCGGCCGCGATGCCGGTGACCTGCCCCGAGGTGATCGGCAGGCCGCTGCCCGGCTCCGACAGCCGGGCGGCGATGTTCCCCACGACCGTGACCTCGAGGCCGTCCAGGATCCATACGGTGCCGAGTCCGAAGACGATGGTCCAGTGCCAGCGTGACCAGGGCAGCCGGTCGAGGCGGGCGGGGATGTCAGTGGTGATCGTGCGGTCCGGCTCGGCCGGCACGGCAGCTTCGGCGCTGGTCATGGGCTCCCTCCTCGGCACGCTCCTCATCGAGCGGAACGCCGGTCGGGTTCCCGCGACCAGCGCTTTCAAGCCCCGAGCGCCCGCGCCACGGTGTAGATCAGCAGTCCGGCGAGCGAACCCACCACCGTGCCGTTGATCCGGATGAACTGGAGGTCGCGGCCGATGTTGGCCTCGATCTTGCGGGTGGTGTGCTCGGCGTCCCAGCCCGCGACCGTGTCGGTGATCAGGGAGGTGATCTCCCGCCGGTACGTCGTCACCACGTGCACGGCAGCGCCCTCGACCCAGCTGTCCACCTTCTCCTGGACCTTGCGCTCGGTCGCCATCCGGGCCCCCAGGGACAGCAGCGAGGCCCGCACGCGCAGCCGCAGCTCGCTGCGTTCGTCCTCCGCCGCCGCGACCATCATGGAGCGGACGGCGGTCCAGGCGGACGCGATCAGGTCCTGCACCTCGCCCCGGCCCAGCACCTCGCCCTTGAGCCGTTCCACCCGCGCCCGGGTGTCCGTGTCGGACTGGAGGTCGGAGGCGAAATCGGTGAGGAACCGGTCGAGAGCGCCCCGCGCCGGGTGGGACGGCATGTCCCGCATCTCCGCGCAGAACCGCAGCAGCTCCTTGTAGACGCGCTCACCGATCCGCCTGTCGACGAACCGGGGGGTCCAGCCGGGGGCGCCGCCCTCCACCGCGCCCATCACCGAGTCGCCGTGCAGCACCAGCCAGTCGTACGCCCTGGCCACCACCAGGTCCACGGCCCGCCGGTGACCGCCGTCCACGACGATCTTCTCCAGCATCTTGCCGATGCCCGGCGCGATCTCCTGCGCGTCCGCGCGCCGCGTGATCGCCTCCCCCACCACGGCCTGCACATCAGAGTCGCGCAGGACCGTGAGCGCCCCGCGCAGCGCCGTCGCCAGCTCCGCCGTCACCCGGTCGGCGTGCTCCGGTTCGGCGAGCCACGCACCCAGCCGGGTGCCGATGCCGACCGAGCGCAGCCGCTGCCGTACGACGTCCTCGGAGAGGAAGTTCTCCCCGACGAACTCGCCCAGCGAGACGCCCAGCTGGTCCTTCTTGTTCGGAATGATCGCCGTGTGCGGGATGGGCAGGCCGAGCGGGTGACGGAACAGCGCCGTGACCGCGAACCAGTCGGCGAGCGCACCGACCATGCCCGCCTCCGCCGCGGCCGCCACATAGCCCGCCCAGGGGCCCGCGCCCCGGTGGGAGGCCCACTCGGCGAGGACGTAGACCACAGCCACGAACAGCAGCAGCCCGGCCGCGGTGAGCTTCATCTGGCGCACCCCGCGCCGCTTCTCCTCGTCGGCGGCGCTGAAGACGGTCATCGCGCGCGCCGCCCCGGTACCGGCAGGCCGCTCCGCTTCCGTACGATCCATCCGTTCCATCCGTTCCGGTCGACGCCGCGTGCCACCCGTGCCCGCACGCAGATATTGTCCCTGCTTGACCGACTCCCGGAACGGAACAAGAGTTCCCGGCGTCTGTCAGGGGGGGGAGCTCGACGGTGAACTCCCGTATGCAGGCATACCCGTAGGAACACATGCCCCGTGAACGGGTGCCCGTAGGACCCGGAGCCGTCCCGCTCCCTTCACCGAGGAGAACCACACCCGCATGACCAGGCGAAACGTCGGTGGTGCGGGGGTGCCCCGCACGCGGCACGGCGCCCTCCTGTCGGCGATCGTCGCCCTTGTCGTGGGCCTGTCCGCCGCCCTGTACGTCACCGTCGCCTCCGACCACGGTCCCGGGCGCGGTCCCCGCGAAGTGCCCCTCGCCGCGGCTCCCGGTCCCGGTGACGCCGCCCCCGTCTCGACGGGCGTCTGGGTCGGCACCTGGGGGGCCGCCCCGGTCGGCGGCGAACGGGGGACCGCGGACGGCGGCACGGCGGGCCGCACGGTCCGCAACGTCGTGCACACCAGCGTCGGCGGGACGAGTGCCCGCGTCACACTGTCCAATCTCTACGGCACCGGCCCCCTCACCGTGACGCACGCCACCCTCGCCGTCGCGGCCGACGGCGGGAGCGCGGCCGCGGTGCCCGACACGCTGCGCCGGCTCACCTTCGGCGGGGCCACCACGGTCGTCGTCCCGGCCGGCGGGCAGACGGTCAGCGACGCCGTCGGCGTCGCCGTCCCGCACGACTCCGACATCCTGGTCAGCGTCTACGCGCCCACTTCCGCCGGCCCGGTCACCTACCACCCGCACGCCAGGCAGACCAGCTACGTCGCCGAGGGCGAGTCCACCGAGGACGTGACCGGCGCCGCGTTCACCGGAGCCGGCCCGTACTGGCGCTACCTGACCGCGCTGGACGTGCTCAGCAACGAGGCCGACGGCACCGTCGTCGCCTTCGGCGACTCCATCACCGACGGCGTCACCTCCACGCAGGGCGCGAACCGCCGCTGGCCCGACGTCCTCGCCGACCGGTTGCGGGAGAGCGTCGCCGCCGGCGGGGACGCCCCCCGCTACGGCGTCGTCAACGAGGGCATCAGCGGCAACCGCGTCCTCGTCGACGACCCCCGCCGCGGTGCGGCCGGCCTCAACCGCTTCGACCGGGACGTCCTCGGCCGCACGAACGCCAAGGTCGTCGTCATCGACCTCGGCATCAACGACATCCTGCGCGACCCGCTGCTCGCCGACCCGCAGAAGGTCGTGGACGGTCTGCGCACCCTCGTCGAACGGGCCCACGCCCACGGCGTCAAGGTCGTTGGCGGCACCCTCACACCCTTCCGCGGCCACCGCGGGTACACCGCCGCCCGCGAGGACGTGCGGCAGCGGATCAACCGGGCGATCCGGTCGGACGCGGTGTTCGACGAGGTCGTCGACTTCGACGAGGCGCTGCGCGACCCGTACGACCCGCGCAGCCTGCGCGCGGAGTACGACTCGGGCGACCATCTGCACCCCAGCGACCGCGGCTACCGCAAGATGGCCGGGACCATCGCCCTGACGAAGCTGAAGGGATCGGCGCCCGCCCGGCTCTAGTGCCGTGACCGGGAAGGGTTCACCGGCTCGCGACGCCCGGCACGGCACTCCCCCAGCCTTCGGCCGGGGGTGCCCCCACGCCGCGTTGTCGCCTCACCCGAGTACATCCGGTACGCGGGCGATGCTCCGCCTTGCGATGCACCGCACCGGACGCCGCGAGCTTCCCGGCAACCCTTGCGGTCACGGCACTGGCAGCCGTCGGCCCCCGCCCGGCCGGGGCCGCCGTCGCACGCCGGGGCAACCCCGGGCCGCACGAGGACCGTCAGCCCCGCCACAGCCGATACCTCCCGACGACGACCGTCCTGCCGCCGCGCGCCCTCACCGTCCCGCCCCGACGGCGGCCGCGGGCAGCAGGCGACCCTCAGTCCTCGTAACGGTGCTCCCGCTGCTCCTCGCGGGAGCCCGACCCGCTCGCGTGGCCGTGGCGATGCCCCCGCAGGACGTCCTTGTGTCCCTCCAGCATCCGCACCCGGGCGTCGTGCGCGTCGTCCCGGGAAGCCGCGCGCAGCTCGCGCTTCGCCGCCTTGCGGTCGAGCTTCTCCTGCCGCCGGGCGGCCCGCGTCTTCTTGCGCTCGACACCGACCCCGCCCCAGAAGGCGAACCCGCCGACGACCACCCGCGGCGCGTCGGGGTGCCCGTGCTCATCGCTCTGCCCCTGGTCGAAGCCGCCCATCACACCGATCCCGCGGACGACGACCTCCACCCCCGGCGGGACGATGATCTGCACCCCGCCCATGATCGCGACACAGTTGATCTCGACCTCACCGGCGGCGAAGTCCGCCTCGCGCAGGTCGATCTCCCCGCCGCCCCAGAACGCGAAGCAGGTGAAACGCCGGGGAACCGTCCAGCGGCCCCTGCGCTGGAAGCCGGACAGCACGGCCACCGCCCAGGTCGACGAACCCTCGCCGCCCACCACCCGCCCCGCCCAACTCCCGTCAGCGGGAGGCTCCTTGTTCAGTGACACGACCGGCGGGGGCACCACCCCGGCGACCGGCAGGTCCCGGGTGATCGGCGTCAACTCCCCGTAGGTGCGCGCCTTGTACGTCTCCTCCAGCCGTTCCTCGAACTCCGCCATGTCGAGACGGCCCTCCGCGAGGGCGTCCCGCAGGACCTCGGCGACCCGCTCACGATCGGCGTCGGAGGCACGGAGATCCGGCAGGCCCGGGGCTGCGTCGTCGGTCATGTCAGCAGCCTACGAGTTCCCGGGCCCCGGCACTACGGTCTCTCTCGTGGGCTCCGGCTCCGGCTCCGGCGGGGACGGAGACCCGGGGGCGTCACCCGTCGCATACAGCATCTTCGCGATCACCGCCTCGATGTCCGGCTCCCGCACCGACAGGTCGACCAGCGGGTACTGAGCCGCGATCCGGGCGACGAGCGGAGCCGCCGACTCCGACGCCGGGAACTTCAGCCACTGCCTCGGCCCCTCCACCCTCACCACCCGCGCGGCCTCCCCCACCTCGACCGGCGGCAACTCCCGCTCCAGATCCACCACCAGCGTCCGCTCGCTCTCCCCCGCCTCGTGCAGCCCCGCCAGCGCGCCGTCGTAGACCAGGCGACCGTGGTCGATGACCATCACCCGCGAGCAGAGCTGCTCGATGTCCTGGAGGTCGTGCGTGGTGAGCAGGACCGTCGTCCCCCGCTCGGTGTTCAGCTCCCGCAGGAACTCCCGCACCCGCGCCTTGGAGACCACGTCCAGCCCGATCGTCGGCTCGTCCAGGTACAGCACCTCCGGGTCGTGCAGCAGCGCCGCCGCGATATCCCCCCGCATCCGCTGGCCCAGCGACAGCTGACGCACCGGCACCTCCAACAGGGCCGACAGATCGAGGAGTTCGACCAGCCGGTCCAGGTTCTCCCGGTAACGGGTGTCCGGGATGCGGTACATGCGGTGCATCAGACGGTAGGAGTCGATCAGCGGAAGGTCCCACCACAGCGTCGTACGCTGCCCGAACACCACCCCGATCCGATGCGCCAGCCGCCTCCGCTCACGCGACGGATCGATCCCGGCGACCCGCAGCCGGCCCCCGCTCGGCGTCAGGATCCCCGTCAGCATCTTGATCGTCGTCGACTTCCCCGCGCCGTTCGGCCCGATGTAGCCGACCATCTCGCCGCGCGCCACGGTGAACGAGATCGCGTCCACCGCCCGCACCCGCCGCAGCTCCCGCTTCAGGAAACCCGTCCTCCTGCGCACGTCGAAGACCTTCTCCACCCGGTCCACCTCGATGAACGCGCTCTCCGCCCGCTCCACGCCCTCCGACACCATCGCCCTCAACTCCCCGTGCTCCGATACGTCCGCAGACCCGCCCGCCACGCCACCCCCGCCGCCGCACAGCACACCGCCGCCACCAGCGGCGGAGCGAACACCGCCCACTCCGGCAGCCCCAGCGGATACGGCCGCCCCAACACATAGGAACCAGGCACCCAGTTGACGAACGCCAGCGGCAGCACGAACGTCACCCCGCGCACCAGCTCACGGCCGAACACCGTCGGCGGATACTGCAACAGCGTCTGACCGCCGAACGTGAACGCCGACTGCACCTCCGCCGCGTCCTGCGCCACGAACTGGAACGCCGCGCCCGCCACGAACACCGCCGAGAAGATCAGCCCCCCGCACAGCATCATCACCGGCACCAGCAGCAGCCTCACCGGCGTCCAGACCACATCCAGCGCCGCGCACGCATAGCCCAGCACCAGCACGCCCTGCGCGATCCGCGCCACCCGGCGCAGCGCGAAGCGGTCCGCGGCGACCTGCGCCAGCACCGGCGCGGGCCGCACCAGCAACGTGTCCAGCGTGCCGTCCCGCACCCGCGTGCCGAGCCGGCCCGCCGACCCGATCGCCAGATCCGCGAACCCGAACGACGTCGCCGACACCCCGTACAGAAAGGCGACCTCCGGCAACGTGTAACCGCCGAGGACATCGACCTGCGAGAACATCAGCAGGATCGCGACAAAGTCCAGCCCCGTCACCAGCAGACCACCGAGCACCGTCAGGACGAACGACACCCGGTACGCCAGCGTCGAACGGATCCACATCCCGGCGATCAGCCGGTACGCCCGCAGCCCCTCCACCAGCCGGCCGCCCTCACCCACCCTGCACCACCACCCGCCGCGTCGCCGCCCCCTGCACCCACCGGCCCACCGCCAGCAGCACCACCGCCCACCCCGCCTGGAAAGCGAACGCGGACAACGGTGCGACACGCCCCATCAGCACGTCGGCGGGCATCTGCAACAACGCCGACCACGGCAGCAGCGTCACCAGATCACCCAGCGGCTGCGGGAAGGCGTTGAGCGGCAGCGCCATCCCCGAGAAGAACACCCCGGTGACCATCAGCACCTGAAGCGCCCCCGTACCGTCCAGCAGCCAGAACCCGCTCAGCGCCACCAGGAACCGGATCCCGTAACTCACCACCATCGCCAGCAGGATCGAGACCAGCAGGGCCAGCCAGATCACCGGATCGTCCGGCAACGCCGTGGGAAAGAACAACGCCCCGAAGACGAAGGGAATCACCCCCCGCCCCAGCAACTGGAACAACGCCCGCCCCATGTCGCTCGCCAGCCACCACAGCTGAAGATCGGCCGGCCGATACAGATCGACGGCGACCTCACCCGTACGGATCCGCTCCATCAGCTCGGTCTCGAAACCGCCGCCCTGGATCGCGAGCGTCGCGAACAGCGCCTGCCCCAGCCACACATAGGTGACGGCCTGCGCCTGGTCATAGCCCCCCAGGTGCGGCCGCTCGTCCCACAGCGCCAGGTACGCGTAGACGAGGATCAGGCCGAAAACGGTGTTGGTGAACACGCCGGCGGCCGTGGCCACCCGATAGGTCGCGTACCTTCTGAAACCCCCCGACGCGACGGCGGCGTACAACCGCGCCGATCCCAAGGCAACCGTCCTCCTCGCCCGATAGTCACCCCTCGTGCCCCCTTCGACACCGAAGCGCAGGAGCCTAGTGCGCCGCCCCGACCGCGTGCCACGCGTTTTCCGGGCACGACGGCACGCCGGCACCCGCACGACGGCCCCGCAGGACATGTGACGGAACGCGCGCCGATTGCCGGGAACGGAACACTCGGTGCGAGAGTCTTCAGCAGGGGGCGCAGAACGCGTACGAGGCGTAACAGACGTAAGAGGCGTTGAAGGCGCACGGGAACGTACGACGCGAAACAGGAGTCCTGCAACACATGAGTGACGAGCCGCAGCCGCAGCAGCCGACCGAAGGCACGGCACCCGGACCACCCCGAGCGGGTGACGGGGGAAGTGGCAGCGAAGGCAAGGAGAGCACGAAGGTGAAGCGACCCAAGCGCACCGGCCTGCGCCGGCTCCTGCCCACCTGGCGGATGGTGCTCGGCACCTTCGTCCTCGGTGTCCTGGTCATCGGCGGCCTGTTCGTCCTCGGCTACTCGATGGTCAAGATCCCGCCGGCCAACGCGCTCGCCACCAAGCAGTCCAACGTCTACCTCTACGCCGACGGCACCGAGATCGCCCGCGACGGCAAGGTCAACCGCGAGAACGTCGACCTCGCCCAGATCTCCAAGGACGCCCAGCACGCCGTCCTCGCCGCCGAGGACCGCGACTTCTACACCGAGTCCGCCATCGACCCCAAGGCGATGCTCCGGGCCGGCTGGAACACCGCCACCGGCAAGGGCAGGCAGTCCGGCTCCACGATCACCCAGCAGTACGTGAAGAACTACTACCTCGCACAGGAACAGACCGTCACCCGCAAGGTGAAGGAGTTCTTCATCTCCATCAAGCTGGACCACGAGACCTCCAAGGACGACATCCTCGAGGGCTACCTCAACACCAGCTACTTCGGCCGCAACGCCTACGGAATGCAGGCCGCCGCCAAGGCCTACTTCGGCATCGAGGCCGCCAAGCTCACCCCCGCCCAGGGCGCCTACCTCGCCGCCCTGGTCAACGCGCCCAGCGAATACGACATCATCGCCCACCCCGAGAACCGCAAGGCCGCCGAGGCCCGCTGGAACTACGTCCTCGACGGCATGGTCACCAAGGGCTGGCTCAGCCAGTCCGCACGCACCGGCATGAAGTTCCCCGCGGTCAAGGAGACCTCCGGCGCCGACACCGGCATGTCCGGGCAGCGCGGCTACCTCGTCAACGCGATCAAGGACTACCTGCGCGAGAACAAGATCGTCACCCAGGACGAACTCGACACCGGCGGCTACCGCATCACCACCACCATCGACAAGAAGAAGCAGAACGCCTTCGTCGACGCCGTCAACGACAAGCTGATGAAGAAGCTCGACAAGAAGAACCGCAAGGTCGACACCTACGTCCGCGCCGGCGGCGCCGCAGTCGAACCCAAGACCGGCAAGGTCCTCGCCCTGTACGGCGGCATCGACTACATCAAGCAGTACACCAACAACGCCACCCGCCAGGACTTCCAGGTCGGCTCCACCTTCAAGCCCTTCGTCTTCACCTCGGCCGTCGAGAACGGCTCCGAGACCCAGGACGGCCGCCAGATCACCCCCAACACGATCTACGACGGCACCAACAAGCGCCCCATCCAGGGCTGGAGCGGCGGCACCTACGCCCCCGAGAACGAGGACTACGTCAACTACGGCAACATCAACGTGCGCACCGCCACCGACAAGTCGGTCAACTCGGTGTACGCGCAGATGGCCGTCGATGTCGGCCCCGCCAAGGTCAAACAGACCGCGATCGACCTCGGCCTGCCCACCGACACCCCCGACCTCCAGCCCTACCCCTCCATCGCGCTGGGCACGGCCACCGCCAGCGTCCTGGACATGGCGGAGGCCTACGCCACCCTCGCCAACCACGGCAAGCACGGCACGTACACCCTGATCGAGAAGGTCACCAAGGACGGCTCCGACGTGGTGGACCTGCCCGCGCAGAAGGCCTCCCAGGTCGTCAGCCGCGAGGCCGCCGACACCACCACCTCCGTCCTGCGCAGCGTCGTCCAGAACGGCACCGCCACCGCGGCCCAGGCCGCCGGCCGCCCCGCCGCCGGCAAGACCGGCACCGCCGAGGAGGACACCGCCGCCTGGTTCGCCGGCTACACCCCCGACCTCGCCACCGTGGTCGCGGTCATGGGCCAGGACCCGAAGACCGCCGCCCACAAGTCCCTCAAGGGCGCGATGGGCCTGGCCCGCATCAACGGCGGCGGCGTGCCCACCGAGATCTGGGCCCAGTTCACCAAGAACGCCCTGAAGGGCACCCCCGAGTCGGACTTCAACCTCCAGATCCAGGACGGCGGCGAGGAGACCGCCTACCCCTCGTCCCCGCCCTCCTCGGAGGAGCCCAGCGCCGACGAGACCGGCGGCAGCACGCCGAGCGGAGACGAGACCCAGGGCCGGCCGCAGGGCCAGACCCAGGGCCAGACGGGCGGCACCGCGACCACCACCGGCGGCACGAACGGAGACACCACCTCCGGCGCAGCCAACGGTGGCGCCACCACCGGCAACACGTCCACCGGCACCACCGACGGCGGCGGGACGAACAGCGGAACGACCTCGGGCACCAGCTCCGGCACCACCGACGGCAACACATCGGCCGGCGCCACCGACGGCCCGGGCGGAGACGGCGGCAACAGTGAGGGAACGACCGTCGGCCCCCAGCTCACCGCCACCCGCCGGGACTGACCGGCCCGGCGGCCGCCGTACCTCAGTGACCGCTGGTCGCCTTGAGCCCCACCACGGCGACCAGCAGCAGACCCACGAAGAAGATGCGGGCGGCGGTCACCGGCTCCCCCAGCACCACCATGCCGACCACCGCCGCCCCCGCCGCCCCGATCCCCACCCACACGCCGTACGCGGTGCCGATGGGCAGAGAACGGGCGGCGTACGACAGCAGCAGCATGCTCGCGACGATGCCGGAGCCGGTGAACAGACTCGGGACGAGCCGCGTGAACCCGTCCGTGTACTTCATCCCGACCGACCAGCCGACCTCGAGCAGACCGGCGACGACAAGCAGAACCCAGGCCATGACAGGCACCTCCGAGACGCGGATGCACGGACACCGGTGCGTCGTCTTTGCCTCCGTCCCGGTACGGCGCGTCTCGTCGGGCTCCTTCCAAACGTAGCAAAGCAACGGCAAAAGGGCCGGTGACGATGGTCACCAGCCCTTCATACCGGCTAAATCACAGGCGCCTTCCGATCAACGGTGCGACCGATCAGAGGTACAGCCCGGTCGAGTCCTCCGACCCCTCGAACCGGTCCGCCGCCACCGCATGCAGATCGCGCTCCCGCATCAGCACGTACGCGACACCCCGCACCTCGACCTCCGCACGGTCCTCCGGGTCGTACAGCACCCGGTCACCCGGCTCCACGGTCCGCACGTTCTGCCCCACCGCGACGACCGCCGCCCAGGCCAGCCGGCGACCGACCGCCGCGGTGGCCGGAATCAGAATGCCGCCACCCGAACGCCGCTCACCCTCGCCGGCCTCCTGCCGCACGAGCACACGGTCGTGCAGCATCCGGATGGGCAGCTTGTCGTGCGGGGTACTCAGGTCGTCTCTCTTGGCGCTCACACCACTGAACCTACCTGCCGAAAGCGGATCCGTATGCGCGCGGGGTCCGCGGGGACGGGGCGATCAGCGCTTGCGACGCCGTCCGCCACGTCCGCCACGTCCGTTGAACGCGAGCAGGCCCACGACGCCGACGACGACCAGCGCCACCGGCACGACCCGCTCCAGCCGCGGCGCGCCCTCCTCGTCCACGAACTGCGCCCGCACCCCGCTCACCGCACGGTTGACCTGGACGTAGGCCCTCCCGAGCGTGTGATCGACGTTGGCCACGACCTTGGCCCTGGCGTCCCCGACGATGGTCTTCGGGTGCACCCGCACCCCGATCTCGTCCAGCGTCTCCGCCAGCACCTCTCGGCGGGCCTTGATGTCCGCCTCGATCTGCGCCGGGGTTCTGGTGTCCGACGTCTCCGCCACGGTTAGGCCTCCGAAGTCAGCTGTGTCCTGTTCCGGACAGTGTGTCAGCTCTGCCCGCCGCCGCACCGCCGGGACCCCCGGTTACGCTGGACCGATGAGCGAGCGACTCCAGCCCGGGGACGTGGCCCCCGCCTTCACACTGCCCGACGCCGACGGCAACCAGGTGTCCCTGTCGGACCACAAGGGCCGCAAGGTCATCGTCTACTTCTACCCGGCCGCGCTTACCCCCGGCTGCACGAAGCAGGCCTGTGACTTCACGGACAACCTGGAACTGCTGACCGGCGCCGGATACGACGTCATCGGCATCTCCCCCGACAGCCCCGAGAAGCTGGGCAGGTTCCGCGACAAGGAGTCCCTGAAGGTCACCCTCCTGGCCGACCCCGAGAAGACCGTCACCGAGGCATACGCCGCCTACGGCGAGAAGAAGAACTACGGCAAGACGTACATGGGCGTCATCCGCTCCACGATCGTGGTCGACGAGCAGGGCAAGGTCGAACGCGCCCTGTACAACGTCCGCGCCACGGGCCACGTAGCGAAGATCATCAAGGACCTGGGCATCTGACACCCGTCACCACCGCCGAGCGGCCCGCATCGGACCGACCCCGACACGGGCCGCTTTTGCATGTGTCGCAGACCGACCACGCGAATGGCGACTGGCGGGACAACCGTGCGGCGAACCTGCGCTGCCTGTGCCCCCATTGCCATGCGCCGACCGCGGCCTGATGCCGCCGGAAGAACCGAGTGGCATTCGCCGGGTGACTCACAGGGCCCGTAGAATGATGGCCGCCGGTCGAGCACGATGACCGTTTTTGAGCGGCCGTGATGGAATCTGGTCAGACATGCTGGGTTTAGGTCCCAGTGGGTTAACACCCGTGTGGGTTCGAGTCCCACCGGCCGCACACCTCAGAGGGGGCCGCCCGGCAGGCGGCCCCCTCCCCTGACCGATCAGCCCAGCAGCTCCCGTACCACCGGCACCAGCCCCCTGAACGCCTTGCCCCGGTGGCTGATCGCGTTCTTCTCGGCCGGGGTCAGTTCCGCGCAGGTGCGTGACTCGCCCTCCGGCTGGAGGATCGGGTCGTAGCCGAAACCGTTGGTGCCGGACGGCGTGTGGCGCAGGGTGCCGGTGAGGCGGCCCTCGACGACGCGCTCCGTGCCGTCCGGGAGAGCCAGGGCCGCCGCGCAGGCGAAGTGGGCGCCCCGGTGTTCGTCGGCGATGTCGGAGAGCTGGGCCAGGAGCAGGTCCAGGTTGGCCCGGTCGTCGCCGTGCTTGCCGGACCAGCGGGCCGAGAAGATGCCGGGGGCGCCGTTGAGGACGTCGACGCAGAGGCCGGAGTCGTCGGCGACCGCCGGGAGGCCCGTGGCCCGCGCGAGGGCGTGGGCCTTCAGGAGGGCGTTCTCGGCGAAGGTGACGCCGGTTTCCCTGACGTCGGGGATGTCGGGGTAGGCGTCCGCGCCGACGAGTTCGTGGGGCAGGGCTGCGTCGGCGAGGATCGACCTCAGTTCGGTGATCTTTCCGGCGTTGCGGGTGGCGAGGATCAGGCGGGTCATGCGCCCAGTATCCCCAGTCCCCCGCGCCCGGTTCGGCCGCCCGGACCGCCGGGCCTCGTTCCGCCCGGCCTGCCGGGTCCTACGGCGTGCAGACCTTCGTCAGTTCGCCCGCCGCGTCGGTGACGGGGCTGAGGTCGGGGGTGTTGTCGCCGCTCTCGACGGCTGTGCGGACGTTGGTGACGGCCGCCCGGAGGTCGTCGACCGCCTTGTTGACGTCGGTGTTGTCCGTCTTGTCGCCTATCTTGTCGAGGTTGTTCTCGATGGAGGTCAGCGACTCCTGGGTCTGGGTGGGGTCGTTCGCGGCGTTCTCCACGGCCTGCTGGAGGTCGGTGACGCTGTCGGCGATCGAGTCGGCGGTCTGGACGCAGTCCAGGGCCTTGTTGACGGCGTCGCAGCCGGTCGCCGTCAGTCCCACGGTGAGGGCGACGGCCGCGGTGGCGGCGGCGATGAGGGTACGGCGACGCCGGTGCGGGCGTCGGCTCGCGGCCGTGGACATAAGTGGTTCCTCCCCTTGCCAGGCCCAGGAGGCCCCCGTTGACGTACTGACCAAGACGCGTCGGCGGGCGGGCCGGTTGCCCGCGCCCGCCACCTGTCTTGGTGTTCCCTTTACTTTTCGAGGACCGTATCAAGTGCCGTGCGCTGGAGCACAGTCAGTTCCGTGCAGCCCAGAACAGCCAGGTCCAGAAGGGAGTTGAGCTCGTCCCGGTCGAACGGCTCGGCTTCGGCGGTGCCTTGGACCTCGACGAAGCGGCCGTCGCCGGTGCAGACGACGTTCATGTCGGTTTCGGCGCGGACGTCTTCCTCGTAACAGAGGTCGAGCAGGGGCACCTTGCCCACGATGCCGACGGAGACCGCGCTGACCGTGCCGGTGAGGGGCTGGCGGCCGGCCTTGATGAGTTTGCGGCCCTGGGCCCAGGTGATCGCGTCGGCCAGTGCGACGTAGGCGCCGGTGATGGCGGCCGTGCGGGTGCCGCCGTCGGCCTGGAGGACGTCGCAGTCGAGGACGATGGTGTTCTCGCCGAGCGCCTTGTAGTCGATCACGGCGCGCAGGGAGCGGCCGATGAGGCGGGAGATCTCGTGGGTGCGGCCGCCGATCTTGCCGCGGACGGACTCGCGGTCGCCGCGGCTGTTGGTGGCGCGGGGGAGCATGGAGTACTCCGCGGTGACCCAGCCTTCTCCGCTGCCCTTGCGCCAGCGCGGGACGCCTTCGGTGACGGAGGCGGTGCAGAAGACCTTGGTGTCGCCGAAGGAGACGAGGACGGAGCCTTCGGCGTGCTTGCTCCAGCCGCGTTCGATGGTGACCGGGCGGAGTTGTTCGGGGGTGCGGCCGTCGATTCGAGACATGGCGCTGAGCCTAGCCGTAGCGGCGGAAGGGGCTCCTCCCACGGGTGGGAGGAGCCCCTGACGAGTGAGTGCGCGGGTTACATCATGTCTTCGATCTCGGCGGCGATGGGGTCGGCGTCGGTGCCGATGACGACCTGGATCGCGGTGCCCATCTTGACGACGCCGTGGGCGCCGGCTGCCTTCAGGGCGGCTTCGTCGACGAGTGAGGGGTCGTTGACCTCGGTGCGGAGCCGGGTGATGCAGCCTTCGATCTCTTCGATGTTGTCGAGGCCGCCGAGTCCGGCGACGATCTTCTCAGCCTTGGTGGCCATGTTCCGTCTCCCTGAATTCCCTGGTGCGACCCGCGATGTGAACCGCTTTGTCGCAGTAACCCACAGTTGGCCCAACTTTGCGAGCGATTGTGCCGGGTGTACCGAAGGATGACGTCAAGGATGACGTCGCAGCAACCCAATCGTCCGTAGCTGGTCTACACCACCTGACAGGCGGTCGCCAAACGATGAGTGCCGAGAGCGCCCGGACCGAGGTCAGCCCCGCCCGCCGACGCTGGCACACCGCCTTCCAGGGTCTACAGAAGATGGGGCGCAGTCTTCAGCTCCCGATCGCGGTGCTGCCGGCCGCCGGCATCCTCAACAGGCTGGGCCAGCCCGACGTGTTCGGGGACGACGGGCTGGGCTGGACGAACGTGGCGAGGGTGATGGCGGGTGCGGGCGCGGCGTTGCTCGACGGTTCGCTCGGGCTGCCCCTGCTGTTCTGTATCGGTGTGGCCATCGGCATGGCGAAGAAGTCTGACGGTTCGACGGCTTTGGCGGCGGTGGCGGGCTTTCTCGTCTACTACAACGTGTTGCGTCAGTTCCCTGAGGACTGTGCGCCGGGTTCGAAGGTGATCCCGAACATCGGTTGTCAGGCGACGGACAACACGGTGGGGGCGTTCGCGTATCAGAATCCGGGGGTGTTCGGCGGGATCGTCATGGGGTTGCTGACGGCGTTCTTCTGGCAGCGGTACCACCGTACGAAGCTGGTGGACTGGCTCGGCTTCTTCAACGGCCGCCGTCTGGTGCCGATCATCATGGCGTTCGTGGCGATCGCGTTCGCGGCGCTGTGCCTGTGGGTGTGGCCGCCGATCGGTGACGGTCTGGAGAACTTCAGCGACTGGCTGGACGGGCTGGACGCGTGGGGTGCGGGCATCTTCGGCGTGGCGAACCGGGCGTTGCTGGTGATCGGTCTGCACCAGTTCCTGAACGTGCCCATCTGGTTCCAGTTCGGGAGTTTCACCAAGCCGGACGGCACGGTGGTGCACGGCGACATCAACATGTTCCTGGCGGGCGATCCGGACGCGGGTCAGTTCACGTCGGGGTTCTTCCCGATCATGATGTTCGCGCTGCCCGCGGCGGCGCTCGCGATCACGCACTGTGCGAGGCCGTCGCGCCGCAAGGAGGTCGGCGGTCTGATGCTGTCGGTGGCCCTGACGTCGTTCGTCACGGGGATCACCGAGCCGATCGAGTACTCCTTCCTGTTCGTCGCGCCGTTGCTGTACGCGGTGCACGCGGTGCTGACGGGGGCGTCGATGGCGGTGACGTGGGGGCTGGGCGTGCACGACGGCTTCAGCTTCTCCGCGGGGCTCATCGACTACGTCATCAACTGGAACCTGGCGACGCGGCCGTGGGCGATCATCCCGATCGGCCTGTGCTTCGGTGTCGTCTACTACGCGATCTTCCGTCTGGCGATCACGAGGTTCGATCTGAAGACTCCGGGGCGGGAGCCGGAGGAGGAGCGGGAGGACGTGACGAAGGCATAGCGGGGCGGACAGCCGACGGCCACCGAGGCGGTAGCCGAGCGTAATACCACGATTACGAGAATCGTGGGTTCCTTATGCCACCTTCATCGTGCTACAACATGGTCTACACCACTGAGTGGTGTAGACCACCACCCGATGGAGGAAGTCTATGAGCACCGCCACCGCGCCCACGGCGGCCCCCCAGAAGAGATGGGGATCCGGCCTTCTGCAGGGTCTACAGAAGGTCGGCCGCAGCCTTCAGCTCCCGATCGCCGTGCTGCCGGCGGCGGGCCTGCTGCTGCGGCTCGGACAGTCGGACGTCCAGGAGAAGCTGCATCTGCCCGACAAGGTCACGGCGGTCTTCGCCACGGCCGGCGGTGCCATCTTCGACAACCTCCCGATGCTGTTCTGTATCGGTGTCGCGATCGGCTTCGCCAAGAAGTCGGACGGCTCCACCGCGCTGGCCGCGCTGGTCGGCTTCCTGGTCTACAGCAACGTCCTGAAGGCGTTCCCGGTCACCGAGGCCAAGGTCCAGGCGGGTGCGGACATAGCCGCGACCTACAACAACCCCGGTGTCCTCGGCGGCATCGTGATGGGTCTGCTCAGCGCGGTGGTCTGGCAGCGGTTCCACCGCACCAGGCTGGTGGACTGGCTCGGCTTCTTCAACGGCCGCCGTCTGGTGCCGATCATCATGGCGTTCGTCGGCACGCTCCTCGGTGTCTTCTTCGGTCTGGTCTGGGAGCCGATCGGTGAGGTCATCTCGGACTTCGGCGAGTGGATGACGGGCCTGGGCGCGTTCGGCGCCGCTCTGTTCGGTCTGATCAACCGCGCGCTGATCCCGGTCGGCATGCACCAGTTCGTGAACTCCGTCGCCTGGTTCCAGATCGGCGACTTCAAGGACGCCACCGGTGCCGTCGTGCACGGCGACCTCACCCGCTTCTTCGCCGGTGACCCGACCGCCGGTCAGTTCATGTCCGGCTTCTTCCCCATCATGATGTTCGGTCTGCCGGCCGCCGCCCTGGCCATCGCGCACAGCGCCCGCCCCGAGCGCCGCAAGGCCGTGCTGGGCATGATGATCTCGCTCGCGCTGACCTCCTTCGTCACCGGCGTCACCGAGCCCATCGAGTTCTCGTTCATGTTCATCGCGCCGCTGCTGTACGCGATCCACGCGGTGCTGACGGCCCTGTCCATGGCGATCACCTGGGCTCTCGGTGTCCACGCGGGCTTCACCTTCTCCGCGGGTGCCATCGACTACGGGCTCAACTGGAACCTGGCCACCAAGCCCTGGCTGATCATCCCGATCGGTCTGGTGTTCGGCGCCGTGTACTACTTCGTCTTCCGCTTCGCCATCACCAGGTTCAACCTGCCCACCCCGGGCCGTGAGCCCGAGGAGGAGGTCGAGGACCTCACCAAGGCGTAGGCAGGCAGCACGCCCGCGCAGGACACGCGAAGGCCCCCGGAGCCCTGAACCGCTCCGGGGGCCTTCTGCGTGGTGTGCGCACGGCGTGGGGTCTAGATCTCGTACGTCACTCGTGGCGCGGCCAGTTCCACCGGGCCGTCGAACACCGCGCGGGCGTCGGCGAGGTTGACCCGGGCGTCCGTCCACGGCGGGATGTGGGTCAGCACGAGCTTGCGCGCGCCCGCCCTGCTCGCCGTCTCTCCGGCCTCGCGGCCGTTGAGGTGCAGGTCGGGGATGTTCTCCTTGCCGTGCGTGAAGGCGGCCTCGCACAGGAAGAGGTCGGTGTCGCGGGCGAGTTCCTCCAGCGCGCGGCTGATGCCGGTGTCGCCGGAGTAGGTCAGCGAGCTGCCGGCGTGTTCGACGCGGATGCCGTAGGCCTCCACCGGGTGCGCCACGCGTTCCGTGTGCACGGTGAACGGGCCGATGTCGAAGGTGGACGGCTTGACCGTGTGGAAGTCGAAGACCTCGCTCATGGAGGAGGCCGACGGGGTGTCGGCGTAGGCCGTGGTCAGGCGGTGCTCCGTGCCCTCGGGGCCGTAGACCGGGATCGGGTCGCAGCGGCCGCCGTCGTGCCGGTAGTACCGCGCGACGAAGTACGCGCACATGTCGATGCAGTGGTCGGCGTGCAGATGGCTCAGGAAGATCGCGTCGAGGTCGTAGAGACCGCAGTGGCGCTGCAACTCGCCCAGGGCGCCGTTGCCCATGTCGAGAAGCAGCCGGAAGCCGTCGGCCTCGACGAGGTAGCTCGAGCAGGCCGATTCCGCGGACGGGAACGACCCCGAGCAGCCGACGACGGTGAGCTTCATAAAGCAGAAACCTCCGCTGGCGGGAAACCGAGAAATACCCGGTGGGTCCGGGGGACGGATCGTGGAACGAATGATCGTTAAATGGGGCGACGGGGGTCGTGCGGTGCGTCGAGCGTAAGGCGCAAAACCCCGGGTCGCTCCTCCGCCAGGGGCCGTTGTGGGGGAACTCACCTGTGGTGTCACCGGTTCGGCTGGACCAGGGGCATGCGAGGTGCGCGAGAGGGCGCTGGAGTGCACGAGAGGGCGCGCAATGGCAGTCGCGCGCCGGTAACGTCGTCGTATGGACACGTCCTGGTGGCTCGCGCTCGCGGCGGTGATACTGCTCGCGCTCGTCGCGACGCTCGTTGACGGCTGGGGGCGGGGCCGGCGGCCGCAGCGGCGTGGGGAACGGCCGCCGGGCCGTGCGACGGGGCGCCCGCCGGGCCGGCCGACCCGGGACCGGGGCCTCGCGGGGCGTCCGCGGCCCGCGGAGATCTGGTGGGCGAACGTGCCGTTCGAGGACGGCCCGGAGGTGAAGGACCGGCCGTGTCTGGTGCTGACCGTGCGCGGTGACCGGGTGACCGTCGCGAAGATCACCAGCAAGTACCACGACGAGCGGGCCGGGGTCATCCCGCTGCCGCCGGGCGCGGTCGGGGACGCGCGCGGGCGGCCGAGTTTCCTGGAGACGGACGAGCTGCGGGAGGTGCCGGTGGCGGACTTCCGGCGCCGGGTGGGTGTGGTGGACCCGGTCCTGTGGGACCAGGTCCGACACCTGGCTGCCTGAGGGCCCCCGGGGCGGTTGCCGCCCGAGGGCCCCGAAGCCGAGGGCACGTCCGACCATTCGCGTCGGAATCAGCGCGCGGCGTCCGGTGATGGGGGCACCTCCCACGCCGTTCAGGCGGTGGGGGAGCATCGCAAGGCGGAGGATCACCCGCGTACTGGATGTACTCGGGTGATCCGACAACGCGGCGTGGGGGCCCCCGGCCGAAGGCCGGGGGAGTGCCGTGCCAGACGTCGCGCGTGTCAGACACGGCCTAGGCCCAGAGCTGGCCCTGGAGGGTTTCGATCGCTTCCTCCGTGGTGGCCGCGGTGTAGACACCCGTCGACAGGTACTTCCAGCCGCCGTCCGCCACGACGAACACGATGTCGGCGCTCTCCCCCGCCTTGAGCGCCTTCTTGCCGACGCCGATCGCCGCGTGCAGGGCGGCTCCGGTGGAGACGCCGGCGAAGATGCCCTCCTGCTGGAGGAGTTCCCGGGTGCGGGTCACGGCGTCCGCCGAGCCGACCGAGAAGCGGGTGGTGAGGACGGAGGCGTCGTACAGCTCGGGTACGAAGCCCTCGTCGAGGTTGCGCAGACCGTAGACCAGGTCGTCGTAGCGCGGCTCGGCGGCGACGATCTTCACGTCCGGCTTGTGCTCGCGCAGGAAGCGGCCGACGCCCATCAGTGTCCCCGTCGTGCCGAGGCCGGCGACGAAGTGGGTGACGGACGGCAGGTCGGCGAGGATCTCGGGGCCGGTGCCCGCGTAGTGGGCGCCGGCGTTGTCGGGGTTGCCGTACTGGTAGAGCATCACCCAGTCGGGGTGCTCGGCGGCGAGGTCCTTGGCTACGCGGACGGCGGTGTTGGAGCCGCCCGCCGCCGGGGAGGGGACGATCTCGGCGCCCCACATGGCGAGCAGTTCCCGGCGTTCCTGCGAGGTGTTCTCGGGCATCACGCAGACCATGCGGTAGCCCTTGAGCCTGGCCGCCATGGCGAGGGAGATGCCGGTGTTGCCGCTCGTCGGCTCCAGGATGGTGCAGCCGGGGGTGAGCCGGCCGTCCTTCTCCGCCTGCTCGACCATGTGCAGGGCGGGACGGTCCTTGACGGAGCCGGTGGGGTTGCGGTCCTCGAGTTTCGCCCAGATCCGGACGTCGGCGGACGGCGAGAGCCGCGGCAGGCGCACCAGGGGGGTGTTGCCCACCGCGGCCAGCGGGGAGTCGTAACGCATGGGGTGCGGCGGCCGATCAGGCCATGCCGCCGGCCACGGCCGGCAGGATCGTCACGGTGTCACCGTCGGACAGCTTGGTGTCGATGCCGTCGACGAAGCGGACGTCCTCGTCGTTCAGGTACACGTTGACGAAGCGGCGCAGCTTTCCGTCGTCCACGATGCGGGCGTGGATGCCCGCATGGCGGGTCTCGAGGTCGGTGAACAGGTGGGCGAGGGTGTCACCGTTGCCCTCCACCGCCTTCTGACCGTCGGTGTACTGGCGGAGGATGGTGGGGATGCGGACCTCGATGGCCATGGCTCAGGGCTCCTGTCGGAAGGTGTGGGCAGCGCGGGTTCGTGCGTGTGAGGCCCCGGCGCTCGGCTGCGCTCGCGCGGGCGGTACCCCCATCGGCTCACGGGCCGTACGGCGGCGGTGCAGGGTCAACAGATGGCGCTGGCGAGCCTGCACAGGTCGACGTGCAGCCGCGCCACGAGCAGTGCGCCCGGCGTCTTCTCGCTCACGTCGTTCAGAACCATGGGCTCATCGTATCGATTCCCGGTCCGCCTCCTGGAATGTGATCCCACATCGCGGACGGATTGCGGCCGGTGGGTGAGATGCGACCGGGCCGCCGTACCGACGAGCGACGTGCCGACGGGGTCGGGGCGATCACGGAGGGTGCGTCCGGGGGACCCCGGCGCGCGTCCGGGAGTGTGCCCGAGTGTGTGTCCGGGGACAGGTGCGGTGACGGCGACGTGCGGGGGCCAGGGGCCGTCGGCCCGTCGTTGGGCGACGCGGGGTACCGACGGCACAGGGTATCGGCGGCCCAGGGTGCCGGCTGGGCCGGTGCCTGTCCGGGGGCTGGGCCCGACTGGGCCCGCGCCTGTCCGGCCGACTGGGCCGGTGCCTGTCCGGCGGGCTGGGCCGGGCCCGATCGCGGACCGGCGAGGCCGGCTCCGGGCCGGCTCCGGGCCAGCGCTGGGCCGGCTCCGGGCTAGCCCTGGACGACGACGGGCTTTCCCGTCAGTTCCACGCCGGCCGCGCGCAGTTCCTCCAGCGCCCGGTCGGTGCTCTCCTTGGCGACTCCGGCGGTGAGATCCAGCAGGATCTGGGTGCGGAAGCCCGCGCGGGCTGCGTCCAGGGCGGTGGCGCGCACACAGTGGTCGGTCGCGATGCCGACGACGTCCACCTCGTCGATCCGGCGGTCCCGCAGCCAGTCGCCCAGCCCGGCACCGTTCTCGTCGGCGCCCTCGAATCCGCTGTAGGCGGCTGAGTAGGCGCCCTTGTCGAAGACGGCGTCGACGGCGCCCGAGGCAACGGCGGGCGCGAAGTTGGGGTGGAAGCCGACGCCCTCCGTGCCCGCCACGCAGTGCGCGGGCCAGGAGTGCACGTAGTCGGGGTTGTCGGCGAAGTGACCGCCGGGCGCGATGTGGTGGTCACGGGTGGCCACCACGTGCCGGTATCCGGCGGGCGCCTGTCCGATCAGCTCGGTGATGGCGGCGGCCACGTCGGCGCCACCGGCCACCGCGAGGCTGCCTCCCTCGCAGAAGTCGTTCTGCACGTCTACGACGATCAAGGCGCGGCGCATGGTCGGTGTCCTTCGACGGAGGGTGAAGTAATTGAGCCTAGAGACTTTGACGCCTCCGCGGGAGGGGGCGTCGCCCGGTGTGCGCCGGGCACACGCCCTAGTTACCCGACGGACCGTGTACATACTCCGTGGGAAGGACGGGTTCCCCGCGCGAGAGCTGGGTCGCGGAGAGGGGCAGACCGGCGCGGGCCGCCGCGTGGCGGTCGCGGACGACGTCCAGGGGCTCGCTGACGACGACCTCGCCTCCCTTGACGAGCTGGACGAGCAACTGGTGGTCGGCCAGTTCGGCGGGGACGGGCCCGGTGCCGACGACCTCGGCCTCGGCCACCCCGTACACGTCGGGCCGACGGGCCGCCCACTTGCGTCCGCCGACGGAGGTCTTGCCGCCGGTCGACTTCTTCGCCACCGGCAGCAGCGGCGCCGCCGGGTCGTCGGCTCCGGCGCGGGCGACCAGTTTGTAGACCATGGAGGCCGTCGGGTGCCCGGAGCCGGTGACCAGCTGGGTGCCCACTCCGTAGGCGTCCACGGGCGCCGCGGCCAGTGAGGCGATGGCGTACTCGTCGAGGTCGGAGGTGACGACGATCCGGGTGTCCGTCGCACCGAGCTCGTCGAGCTGCTGGCGCACCCGGTGGGCGACGAGGAGCAGGTCGCCGGAGTCGATGCGGACCGCGCCGAGCTCGGGTCCGGCGACCTCGACGGCGGTGCGGACCGCCTCGGTGACGTCGTAGGTGTCCACGAGCAGTGTGGTGCCCCGGCCGAGCGAGTCGACCTGGGCCCGGAAGGCGTCCCGCTCGCTGTCGTGGAGCAGGGTGAAGGCGTGTGCGCTGGTGCCCACGGTGGGGATGCCGTAGCGGAAGCCGGCGGCCAGGTCGGAGGTGGTGGCGAAGCCGCCGATGTACGCGGCGCGGGAGGCGGCGACCGCGGCCAGTTCGTGGGTGCGGCGGGCGCCCATCTCGATGAGGGGACGCCCGCCCGCGGCGGAGGCCATCCGGGACGCGGCGGCCGCGATCGCGGAGTCGTGGTTGAGGATGGAGAGGATCACGGTCTCGAGGAGCACGCACTCGGCGAAGGTGCCCTCGACCCGCATGATCGGCGAGCCGGGGAAGTAGACCTCGCCCTCCGGGTAGCCCCAGATGTCACCCGAGAAACGGTATGCGGCGAGCCACTCCAGGGTCTCCTCGTCGACGATGTTCCGCTCGCGCAGGAAGCCGAGGACGTCCGCGCCGAAGTGGAAGTTCTCGACGGCGTCCAGGACCCGGCCGGTGCCCGCGACGACGCCGTAGCGCCGGCCGTCCGGCAGCCTCCGGGTGAAGACCTCGAACACGCTGCGCCGCTCTGCGGTGCCGGCCTTCAGGGCCGCCTGAAGCATCGTCAGTTCGTACTGGTCCGTGAAGAGTGCGGTGGAGGGGACGCCCAGCCGTCGCCCGCCACCGCCCTTCCGGGCATGCGCTCCGCGCTCTTCTTCTTCCGGCAGCCCAAGGTCCGCTGTGTTCATGGCACCGGATGGTACTCCCTTTTCGTCGGTGTGACGATTTCCCGGATGCGTGGCAGCATGGGCCTTGTGACGTCACCCGCTCCCCTTGAGATCGAACGCACCGAGTCGGCGGAGGAGGTCTTCGCCGTACCCGAGCCGGACGTCCCGTGGGTCACGATCGTCCACAACGATCCGGTCAACCTGATGAGCTACGTGACGTACGTCTTCCAGACGTATTTCGGGTACTCGAAGGACAAGGCCACCAAGCTCATGATGGACGTCCACCACAAGGGCCGGGCGGTCGTCTCCAGCGGAAGCCGCGAGGAGATGGAACGCGACGTGCAGGCCATGCACGGCTACGGCCTGTGGGCCACCCTCCAGCAGGACCGGAAGTAGCCTGCCCTCCTATGCCTGGACACTTCGAACCGCTCCCCGGCGGCGGCGCGGCCGTCGCACTCGACGACGTCGAGATCTCCATCATCCGGTCGCTGGCCGTGCAGCTCCTGGAGCTCATCGGCCCCGGCCCCGCCGAGGACGCCCCCGACGACCCGCTCGCCGAACTCTTCGCCGAGGGCCCGAGCGAGCCCCCCGCCGACCCTGTGCTGCGCCGTCTCTTCCCGGACGCCTACACCGACCCGGAGGGCACCTCGGGGCCCGGGCGGGCTGACGAGCAGAAGGCGCACTCCGCCGAGTTCCGCCGCTTCACCGAGAACGACCTGCGGGCCGGCAAGCGCGAGAACGCCCTCACGGTGGTCCGCTCGCTGGACGCGCTGGCCTCCGAGGCGGCCGGCGTGGGCGGGGCGGTGCTGAAGCTGACGCCGCAGGAGTCCCAGCAGTGGCTCCGCGCGCTCAACGACCTGCGTCTGGCGATCGGCTCCCGGCTGGAGATCACGGACGAGGACGACACGGACCTCCTCTACCGGCTGCCGGACGAGGACCCGCGCAAGCCGATGGTGATGGCGTACCTGTGGCTGGGCGGACTCCAGGAGACCCTGGTGACGACTCTCCTGCCGTAGCCGTTCAACCGTCGGTCCTTATGTGATGGTTCGTACGCTTTTTTGTTCGCTCAGAGGACACTCAAATCCGGATAACGATCGCATTACCGCGGCGGCCGGGAGTGTCCTCTTTGTGCCTCGTTCATCCGCTTCTTCTTGTGTCGTGCGCCACAGCTCTCCGGGCTGACCGATATTGCGGGCGTGATAAATCTTCACGACCGCCCGGCGAACACCACCCGTATGTTCGGCCGGGTGCGCCACCGAGCCGGTTGATCGCCGGCCAGGCACCGCTCCATCAATCCGGGGGGATCGAAACCCGATCCGGGACCGACGAGAGGCCCGGTTCGGCATGGAGAAAGGCGCACCACACATGACCTCTGAGAAGGTCACTGACACCGCTGTCACTGACACTCCCGAAGAGGGGTACGAACGCGGACTCGGCAGCCGCCAGGTCCAGATGATCGCGATCGGCGGCGCCATCGGCGTCGGGCTCTTCCTGGGCGCCGGGGCGAACATCGCCAAGGCCGGTCCCAGCCTCATCCTGATGTACGCCCTCGCGGGCGGGATCATCTTCTTCATCATGCGGGCGCTGGGCGAGCTGCTGCTCTACCGCCCGGTCTCGGGTTCCTTCGCGGAGTACTCCCGCGAATTCCTCGGCCCGTTCTTCGGTTACTTCACCGGCTGGACGTACTGGCTGATGTGGGTCGTCACCGGTATGGCCGAGCTGACGGCCGCCGCGATCTACGTCAACTACTGGTTCCCGGCCGTCCCCCAGTGGGTGACCGCACTGGTCTTCCTGGTGATCCTCTTCGGGGTCAACCTGATCTCCGTGAAGCTCTTCGGCGAGCTGGAGTTCTGGTTCTCGATGGTGAAGGTCACCGCCCTCATCGGCATGATCGTCATCGGCCTCGGTGTCCTCACCTTCGGCTTCAGCAGCGCCGGCGACACGGCCGCGGTCTCCAACCTGTGGGCCTTCGACGGCTTCTTCCCCAAGGGCGTGGGCTCGTCCCTGATGACCCTCCAGGGCGTCATGTTCGCCTACCTCGCGGTCGAGCTGGTCGGTGTCACGGCCGGCGAGTCGCAGGACCCGGAGAAGACGCTCCCCAAGGCGATCAACACCCTGCCGTGGCGCATCGCGCTGTTCTACGTCGGCGCGCTCACCGTCATCCTGTGCGTGGTGAAGTGGACCGAGTTCGCACCGGGCGTCTCGCCGTTCGTCGAGGCGTTCGCGAAGATCGGCATCCCGGCGGGCGCCGGAATCGTGAACTTCGTGGTGCTGACGGCGGCCCTGTCCTCCTGCAACTCGGGCATGTACTCCACCGGCCGCATGCTGCGGAACCTGGCCGACAGCGGCGAGGCCCCCGCGGTCTTCAGGAAGCTGTCGTCGACCAAGACCCCCGCCCTCGGCATCACCGTCTCGGTGCTGTTCATGGGCCTCGGCGTGGTCCTGAACTACGTCGTCCCGGAGAAGGCCTTCGGCTACGTCACCTCGGTGGCCACCGCGGCCGGCATCTGGACCTGGCTGATGATCCTGATCAGTCACGTCCTCTACCGCCGCGCGGTCGTCGCGGGCCGCCTGCCCGCCTCGTCCTTCCCGGCGCCGGGCGGCTCGGCGTTCAGCTGGGTGGCCATCGTCTTCCTGCTCTTCGTCACCGGCCTGATCGCCTACGACGCCGACTCCCGCGTCTGCCTGTACGTGATGGCGGGCTGGGCGGTCGCGCTCGGTATCGGCTGGGCGGTCCTGAAGGGCCGCAACCCGGACATCACCGAGCGACGCGAGCCGGAGTTCGAGAAGGTCGGCTGACCGGCCGCCGGACCACCCCCGGGACGTCCGGCCGCAGGGAGCTCTCGTGGCGCCCCCTGCGCCAGCCGCTCAGGACGTCCGCGATGTGGGCCGCTCCGTACCACCCACCGGTACGGAGCGGCCCCTTTGCTTATCCTGGCCCCCATGCGGACACTGACCATCACCCGGGCCCTGCACGACCAGATCGTCGCCCACGCGCGCAAGGACCACCCCGACGAGGCGTGCGGCGTGGTCGCGGGCCCGACGGGCACGGACCGCCCGGAACGCTTCATCCCGATGCTGAACGCGGCCATGTCGCCCACGTTCTACGAGTTCGACTCGGGCGACCTGTTCAAGCTCTACCGCGAGATGGACGACCGCGACGAGGATCCGGTGGTCATCTACCACTCCCACACCGCCACGGAGGCGTACCCGTCCCGCACGGACATCTCGTACGCGAACGAACCGGGCGCGCACTACGTCCTCGTCTCCACGGCCGACACCGACGGGCTCGGCGAGTTCCAGTTCCGCTCGTTCACCATCGTGGACGGAGTGGTCACGGAGGAGGACGTGAACGTGGTCGAGGCGTACTGAGGCCGAAGCGTGCGCCGTGCCGCGTCCGCGGAGCGCCCTGAGGCCGCGCTATGCCGCCGCGCCCCGCAGCAGTGCCCTGATGGGCCGCCACAGCTCCGGCACGGCCACGGCGGCGATCGGGAGACCGCGGTCGCGGTCGTCGGGGGCCGTGCGCCAGATCAGGCCGTCGGGGTGGTGGAGCACCGCCGTGACCTCGTCCGGGGTGGGCGGCGCCGCGTTGCCGCGCAGGTAGACGGCCCGCAGGCCCAGGTTGCGGAGCCTGGTCAGGGCCCGCGCGCGGTTGTGGGCGTGGACCAGCACGCGGACGTCCGCGGAGGCCCCCGGGAGGCCCTCCCGGGCGGCGGGGCTGGGCAGGTTCAACGCCACCACCACTCTGCCGTTCGGCAGCTTGCAGAAGCCTCCTGCGGCCATGCGGTCACACCCCCGTGCGGGTCGGTATCGAGGTCGGTGTCAATAAGAAGAGCACAGGAGGCACCTAAACACGATCGGCGGCAACCCGCCAGGGGGTCACCGCCGATGTGTCTCTGACCTGCTAAAACGTCGACTACTTCGTCGAGGGGCCGACCTTCACCTTGATCTTCGAGCCGTCTCCGGCCTCGTATACGATCTTGATCGTGGTGTTGGTGTCAGTGACCTTGACGCCCGCGAGCGGGGTCGTCGCGTCGTAGTAGGTCGACTTGCGGTCGTCGAAGACGGAGACGCCCGCGCTCGACTTGATCTTGACCGCGACGTCCGCCTTGTGCAGCGTGATCGCGTCCGTGGCGGACAGGCTGAAGGGCGAGTCGAAACTCTGCAGACGGGCGTTCATCACGGAGCCGTCGGCCCACTTCAGCGGGGTGGGGTGCGAGTCGACCGGGAGGATCAGGCCCTCACCCGGGTGCTGGCTGGTGTTGTCGTCCGCCTGGGAGGTGTCCCACTTCCAGATCAGCAGACCGTTCTGGTAGGGGTAGTGCTCCACCCAGTCGGGACGGGTCGTCGAGAAGCCGAAGTTGTACGGGCCGACCTGGAGGGTCTTGTCGTACGACACGTACTGGCGGTTCTCGGCGATGTAGTACTGGGCGTAGTCGTCCGTGATGGACGCACCGATGCGCGAGAAGCCGGTCGCGGTCCAAGCGGCGTCCGCCGCCTCCGCGTTGTCGGAGAACAGCGTGGCGCCGTCCGCCGTCACCTTGATCTCGTCGGCCGTGAAGCCCTTCTGGGCCACGCCGCCGTCGGTGGCGTAACGGAAGCGGACGCTGATCTTCTGGCCCGCGTAGGCGTTCAGCGGGAACGTCAGCTTCTGGTGGGCGTCGACCGTGCCGGTGAGGGCGGGCTTGCCGCTGCCGTCCCGCGGGATCGCGGTGCCGTCGGCCAGAGTGCCGTCGACCGGCGTCCAGTTGGAGCCGTCGGTGGAGACCTCGGTGTACAGGTAGTCGTAGTCCTGCTCGATGTCCCACCAGCCGTCCAGGGACAGTGACGCCGACGTCTTGCCGGTCAGGTCGACCGCGCGGGTCAGCGTGTTGCGCAGGTCGTCGCCGCTGCCGCTCCACCACTGCTTGGCGCCCTCGGCCGGGGCGACCACCTCGGTGGTGACCTCCTTCTCCGGCAACTGGACCACGACGGCCTGGGCGTTCTTGGTGTTGTACTCCGCGACGCCCAGCGTGTGGCTGGACTTCACGGCCGCCTTGGCCACGTCGTAGTCCAGCCAGCCCAGCTGGAGCTTGTCCCAGGCGTTCATGTCGCCGGGCAGGTCGCCGATGGCCTCCTTGCCGGTGCCGAGCCAGGAACCGGAGGACATCAGGGTCCAGAAACCGGTGGAGTTCTCGCCGCCGCCGGAGGTGTCGTACTCGTCCGGCAGGCCGAGGTCGTGGCCGTACTCGTGCGCGTAGACGCCGAGGCCGCCGTTCTCCGGCTGGATGGTGTAGTCGCCGACCCAGATGCCGGTGTCGCCGACCTGGGTGCCGCCGAGCTTGTTGGTGTCCGGGCCGGTGGCGCCCGCGTCGGTGCCGAAGGCGTACCAGCGGTGGGCCCAGATGGCGTCCTCGCCCTGGGCGCCGCCGCCCGCGGACTCGTCCTCGCCGGCGTGCACGATCTGGAAGTGGTCGATGTAGCCGTCCGGCTCGTTGAAGTCGCCGTCGCCGTCGTAGTCGTAGCGGTCCCACTGGTCGAAGGTGGCCAGCTCCGCCTTGATCTGGGCGGCGGTGGCGCCGGCCGCCTCACGCTGGGCGACCCAGGCGTTGACGCCGTCCTGGACCGCGTACCAGGCGCCGGTGGAGGCGTTGTTGGAGCCGTACCGGGCCTCGTTGTAGGGGACCTTGACCCAGTCGGTCACCGCGCCCTCGACCGAGTAGCGGCCCGAGGACTGCTTCTCGTAGTACTTCTTCAGGGACTCGGTGTTCTTCCCGGTGCCGAAGTACAGCTCCTGGAAGTGCTTCTGGTTGTAGTCCGCCTGCCAGGCCGTGGAGTTGTCCTTGGCCCGGTCCGGCGCGGCTATCTTGTTGTGCAGCGGGCCGGCCGTGCCGCCGTAGCGGCTGTCGACCTGGTCGCCGAACTCGACGAGGATCGTGAAAATCTTGTCGGTCTTCTCGCGGCCGAGCTCGACGTACTTGCTGTCGCCCTTGCGGCTCTTGAGCTGGACGACCTTCGAGCCGTCCCGGTCCTTGACCGAGGCCTGCCCGGATATGACCTGCTTGAGGGCCTCCTCGCGCTGCGCCTCCTGGGTCTTGCTGAGCGGGCCGTCGAAGTCGTGCTCCTTGGCCTTGGCCGGCTGCGGGTCCTGCCGGTCCACCGCCGGGGCCTTTGCCGAGGTGTTGTCGGCTGCTTGTGCCACGGCGAACGTCGAGAACGTCGCCGAGGCCGCCGCAAGGGCGACGACCGTCGAGGCGGTCCTGAACGTCCAGGATCTACTGGTCACTTGATGTCCTCCCACGCACGCGTCCGGACGCGCGGAAAGGGGGGATCCCTGTCAAGGAAGGTCCGCGCGCTGTTATACGCGTGTAGTCAAGTGACGCTATTTGACTACTGGTTTACGAGAAAAGACAGACCTTGACTTGGACAGGACAAGTGCATTATTAGGAAGAGGAGTTCGCATTGCGGACATGCCTCGGCAACGGGGCGGCCGTCGCGACGGGCGCGCGGCGCAGTCCACTTGATGGACGTCATGACTCCGTGCGCCCCCTGTGCACCGGCGCCGTGGGTTAGGTCACGCTTACCGTTCGTTCCGCTCGGGCATGCAGCCGAATAGAGTCGAGACCGCCCCCGCTTCCGAGGACACCGATTGCCATGCCTCGTCCGACTGTTGCACAGCTCACGTACGGTTCCTGCACCGTCATCTTCTCGACGTTCGCCATGCTGCTGCTGTCACAGACGAGTTCGGGCCCCGGCATCGCGGTCGTCGTCGTCGCCGCGGTCGCGCTCGGCGTCCTCGTCGCCATGACGGTGCCGGTGCCGAAGGCGTCGCGAGCCCCCGTGGCCCGCTCGACGACCCGCGCCCGTTCCGTGATCCGCCCCACGACCCGTTCGGTGACGCGCTCAGGGGCGAGCCTGCCCGCGAGCCGGCCCGAACCCGTTCCCGTCCCGGTGCACGCGCGCGCGAGCGCGCCGGTCCCGGCTTCGGTCGCCACGGCGCCCGAGCCCGTCCGGGAGCCCACGGCACCCTGACACCCGCGCACATGACGCAGGGCCCGCGCCACCAGGTGCGGGCCCTGCGTCATGTGCGGTCGCCTCAGCGCGTGCTGACGACCACCGTCTTGGCCGCCTTGTCGTGCAGTCCCTGTTTGTACGGCTTGTCGAAGAAGCTCCAGCCGCCGCAGATCGCCGTCCACAGACAGGCGCAGCAGAACGCGAACGGGACCCACAGCACCAGGGCGCGGATAAGCGACGTCGGCGTGGAGGGCGTCGAGCCGTTGTCGAGGTCGGCCACGCGCATGCCGAGCCACTTCTTGCCCAGCGTCTGGCCGGACCTGGCGGTCAGGATCGTGTCGTACGCGACATACAGGATCGCGGCGACGAGCTCCCGGCCGAAGGTCTTGCCGAACTCGATCTTGTCCGCGTCCACCGTGTACTGCGCGACCCCGAAGGCCCACGCCAGCAGCGTCACCACGATGAAGACGAGGATCATGTCGATGATGCGGGCCAGCGTGCGCTTGCCGCTGTCGGCGAGCGGGGGCATCCCGGAGAGCGGGTCGGCGGGGTAGCCGCCGTAGGGGTCGCCGCCCTGCGGCCCACCGCCGTAGGGGTCGCCGCCGTACCGTCCCGGCCCCCCGGGACCGCCGCCGTACGGTCCGTGCGGGGCGTCGTACGGCGAGCCGTGCCCCTGGCCGTACGGGGGTTGCCCCTGGCCGTGCGGGGGCTGCGGGGGCTCCTGCTGTGGCGGCTGCTTCCGGAACGGGTCGTCCTCCGGCGGCTCGCCGCCGGAACCGGGGGGCGGTTCGGTGGTCATGCCCCCGAGTCGACCGCGAACCCCCGGCCCGCGCATCCGGCGAGCCGCCGTCCGGGGTACGGGCGCCGACGGCGGGCCGGAGGCTACGGAGGCCCGGGTGCGGGTCAGCCGGCGACGAAGGTGTGGGCCGCCTTGTCGTGCCAGCACTGGCGCCACGGCTTGTCGAACAGGCCCCACAGGACGCCCACCACACCGATCCCGAGCAGACCGGGCACGCTGTAGACGAACCAGCGGCGCAGGGCCGCCCCGAAGGACGGGGGCTCGCCGCCCCCGATGTCCCGCACCTCGAGGCCGAACAGCTTCTTGCCCAGCGTGCGGCCCCACCTGGCGGTCGGCAGCGCTTCGTACACGACCCCGAAGCCCAGCAGGACGGCGAGGACGATCCCCAGGTACGCCGACGTCGTCCCGTCGAGCAGCCAGACGGTGACCTTCTCTCCGGAGAGCTTGGCCGCGTCGACCTTCTGGTCCACGTGGTCGAGGGCCCTCACACCCAGCGGCACCGCGGCGGCGGCGGTGACGGCCGCGAGGACGAGGGTGTCGACCAGGCGGGCGGCCAGCCGCTTGCCGAGGCCCGCCGGACGGGCCGAGGCCTGCCGCCGGGCGGCCGCCTGGAAGATGTCCTCGACCGGTGGCTTCCAGGGCGTGACGGGTCCGTCCTCGGCCCCCGCCAGCTGGTGCACCTGCTGGGCCCACGAAGGCTGCCCACCGCCGGACCCGGCGGCCATCGGAGCGGACGCGGACGCCTGGGCGGCGGGCCCGGCGGTGGCCTGCGCGGCGGCAGAAGGCTGCGGCGGCGGGCCACCGGCCTGCTGGGGCACGCCCGGAGCGCCCGCCTGCGGGCCGGGAAGACCGGACGCGGGCGCCGGGTCGCCCGGGCGGGCGCCGGGCTGCGCGGCCGGGAAACCTGCCGGGCCCTGCGGGGCGGCCGGCTGTGCGGCCGGGAATCCCGCGGGGCCCTGCGGGGCGGCAGCGGCGGGGGCGGTACCCCGACCCTGCGGGGCCGGGGCGGGGGGAGAAACAGCCGGCGCCGGGGCCGGAACGTGCGCCGGTCCCTGGGGGGCCGGAGCACCGACGGCGGGGACACCCGGAGCCGCGACACCCGGCCTCGGGGCGCCCGGGGGCTGGGCAGCCGCGCGCTCGGCGGCCGCCTTGCCGGCGCCGAAGCCGGGCTCGGCGGGTGCGGTGCCGCTGCCGGCCGGTGCGCCGACCGGCCCCTGCGCACCGTAGGCGGCCGCGCCGGGCGCGCTTCCCGCTCCGGCGGAGGCCGGATCACCGAACCCCGGCGCGCCGGGTGTGCCGGGCGCGCCGAACGCCCCGGGGGCCGCCGCAGGCCCCTGCGCGGCGGCGGGGAACGCGGCCGCGTCGCCCGCCGGGCCCGGCGCCGGTCCGCTTCCCGGCCGGGGACCGGACGCACCGTCCTGGCCACCCTTGCGCGGGCCCGGGGGACGGAAGGTGACCGTGCCCTCGTCGGGAATGAGCCCCGCAGGACCGGAGGCACCGGACGAGGGAGCGGTCCCGTCACCCGTCGTCGGCCGGCGGAAGACGAACGTGCCCCCGGAGACCACGTCCCCCGCGCCTTCCGGTTCGGCGGGCGGGATGGTGGCCGTGCCGTCGGTGCTCGTCGACAGGCCCTCGGGCGTGACCGGCGCGGACGGGGGCGTCCTCGGGTCGGCGCCCTGCGGCGAGCCCCAGGAGACCCGGCGGTCCTGGTCGCCGCCGAACCCGGACTGGTGGGCGCGGTCGGCGCCCCACGCCGAGGCGGGCTCGGGACGGCCGCCGTACGGGTCCGCCGGTTGCGGGTCCTCGTCGAAGAAGTGCGGGCCGGTCTCCTCGACGGAGACCGGGGGCGAGCCGGCCGGGGACGTGAGCGACCGGCCGTCGGAGGGCGCCGGCCGGCTGGTGCCCGGTACCCAGGAGGCACCGTTCCAGTACCGGACGTATCCAGGGATGGACGGGTCCGGGTAGTACCCCTCGCGGGGCCTGTCGTCGCCGGGTGCCGGGGTGGGGGCGCTCATGTCCGTCGTCCCGTATCTGCTCGGGGGTGGGATGGGGGGGTCCACATCTATCAGACCCACGCAAGGTCCACGGCCAGTCCTGTCGGACCCGCCCCTTTCCGGGCAATGCCGTGCAGGCTCTTCACACGTTCGGAACCGTCCACCGGGGCCCGGCCGGAACGCGACGAAGCCATGGCCGGAACGTGCGGGGGCCCGCGGCGGGAACCGCTCGGAGAAAGTTCCCCGGACCCGCGTAATGGTTCCGGGGTCCGGCCCCTCTCCACTCGTACGGGCCCACCGCGGGCCCGCGCGAGGTCCGTCTCGAGAGGAGAACCGACATGCGTCACACCGTGGTGGAACGTGAACTGGAGCTCAGGCTCATCCTGTCGCCGGAGCGCAGCATCCCGGTCCCGGCCCGGCTGGGCTATCGCGGCGACGACCCGTTCGCCGTCCACGTCGCCTTCCACATCAACTCCGAGCACCCGGTCGACTGGACGTTCGCACGGGAGCTGCTCGTGGAGGGCGTGTTCCGGCCCTGCGGGCACGGCGACGTGCGGGTGTGGCCGACGAAGGTGGAAGGGCGCAGCGTCGTGCTGATGGCGCTCAGCTCGCCCGACGGGGACGCCCTTCTGGAGGCGCCCGCGGAACAGGTCTCGGCCTGGCTGGAGCGGACGCTGCGGGCGGTGCCCCCGGGGACCGAGGGGGAGCGGCTCGGCCTCGACGACGGTCTGGCCGACCTGCTCGCCCCGACGCCCGCGGACGATCTGTGGCTGAGCGACCCGTGGCCGTCGGACGAGTCCCCGGACGGCGAGTGAACCGCCCGCGCCGGTCAGGGTGCCGGTGGCGGTGTCGCCGGTCCCGACGCCGTGACCCGTCCCGATCCCGGTGCCGATCCCGGTGCCGGTTGGGGTGCCGGTTGGGGTGCCGGTTGGGGTGCCGGTTGGGGTGCCGGTTGGGGTGCCGGTTGGGGTGCCGGTTGGGGTGCCGGTACGGGTATCGGCGGGGTCAGAACAGTTTGCCCGGGTTGAGGATGCCCAGGGGGTCGAAGGCCGCCTTGACCGCCCGCTGCATCTCCACGCCCACCGGGCCGATCTCGCGCGCCAGCCACTCCTTCTTCAGCACCCCCACGCCGTGTTCGCCGGTGATGGTGCCGCCGAGTTCCAGGCCGAGGCCCATGATCTCGTCGAAGGACTCGCGGGCGCGCCGGCACTCCTCGGGGTCCGCCGCGTCGAAGCACACCGTGGGGTGGGTGTTGCCGTCGCCGGCGTGGGCGACGACCCCGATGGTCAGTCCGTGCTTCTCCGCGATGCGGTCGACGCCTTCGAGCATCTCGCCGAGCCTCGACCGCGGCACGCACACGTCGTCGATCATCGTGGTGCCCTTGACGGCCTCCAGGGCGACGAGCGACGACCGCCGTGCCTGGAGCAGGAGTTCGGACTCGGCGAAGTCGTCGGCCGGGACCACCTGGGTGGCGCCGGCCGCCTCGCACAGCGCGCCCACGGCGGTGAGGTCGGCGGACGGGTCGGGGGTGTCGAAGGCCACCAGCAACAGGGCTTCGGTGCTCTCCGGAAGGCCCATGCGGGTCAGCTCGTTGACGGCCCTGACCGTCGTACGATCCATGAGTTCGAGGAGGGACGGGACGTGTCCCCCGGCCATGATCCGGCACACCGCGTCGCAGGCGGCGGCCGCGGACGCGAACTCGGCCGCCAGCACCAGTTGTTGCGGCGGCTGCGGCCGGAGCGCGAGGACCGCCCTGACGACGATCCCCAGCGAGCCCTCCGAGCCCACGAACAGCCGGGTGAGGTCGTACCCGGCGACGCCCTTGGCCGTGCGGCGGCCGGTGGACATCAGGCGGCCGTCGGCGAGCACGACGTCCAGACCGAGGACGTACTCGGCCGTCACCCCGTACTTCACGCAGCACAGCCCGCCCGAAGCGGTGCCGATGTTGCCGCCGATCGTGCACATCTCCCAGCTGGAGGGGTCCGGCGGGTAGTACAGACCGTGTTCGTTCACCGCGCGGGAGAGGGCCGCGTTGACGACGCCGGGCTCGACCACGGCGATGCGGTCGACCGGGTTGATCTCGAGAATGCGGTCCATCTTCGTCAGGGAGAGGACGACGCACCCCTCGGAAGCGTTGGCGCCCCCGGACAGACCGGTGCGGGCACCCTGCGGGACGACCGGCGCGCGCAGCTCTGTCGCCGTGCGCATGACGTGCTGGACCTCTTCGACCGTGCGCGGCAGGACGACGACGGCGGGGCTCCCGGCCGGGCAGAAACTGGCCATGTCGTTGGCGTAGGCGGCCGTGACGTCCGGGTCGGTGAGGACGGCCTCGGCGGGCAGGCCGGTGAGCAGACGGTCGACGAGGATACGGCTCATGATCATAGGTTCGCACCCGGGGCCATCGGTGTGAACCCCGTCCGCCCGGCCCTTCGGGTGACGTCGTACGGTCGTCGTACTGACGCACAGTGAGCGCCATGGAGAACGCAGAGCGCGGCGCCGATGAGCGCACCGCCCCCGGCACCGCCCCCGAGGAGGCCGCCCCGGCCCCCGCGGCTTCCATGAACCCGGAAAGCCCCGCGGAAGCTGCCGGATCCGCCCGGAAGGTCTCGCCGTCGCGGCGGTGGGTGCTCGTCGGCTCGCTCGTGGGGTGCCTGGCGCTGGGCGGCGGGGTGGTGCTGGGTCTGTCCGGCGGGGAGCCCGCGGTGCGCCGGGCGCCCGGGCCCGCGCCGGGGGCGCAGGCCGGCACCGCGGTCCGTACCGGCGTGCCGGCCGCGTTGCCCGATCTGGCGGTGCTGATCGGGCAGCGCGAGAGCCGGGTGCGGGCGCATCCACGGGACGCGCGGTCCTGGGCGGTGCTCGGGACGGCCTACGTCGAGCAGGGCCGGCGCACCGCAGACGCCGCCGCGCTGTACCCGAAGGCCGAGCGGGCGCTGCGGACCTCGCTGAAGGTGCGTCCGAAGGCCAATCCCGAGGCCCTCGACGGGCTGGCCGCGCTGGCCAACGCACGCCGTGACTTCCGGGCGGCCCTCGCGTGGGGCGAGGCCGCGCGCAGGCTGGCGCCGGCCCGCTGGACGACGTATCCGCAGCTCATCGACGCGTACACCGGGCTCGGGGATCACCGGCAGGCCCGCAGGGCCCTCGACCGGCTGACGGCGCTGCACTCCGGTCCCGCCGTGCGGGCGCGGGCGGCGGGCGTCTACTGGGACCAGGGCCGCCGCGAGGACGCGCAGGCTGCGCTGGCCGACGCGGCGGCCGGCGCCTCCTCCCCCGCCGAGCAGGCGGCCTGGCTGGAGCGGGCGGGGCAGCTGGCCTGGGAGCGCGGTGAGCGGGCGAACGCCCTGCGGCACTTCCGGGAGGCGGTCAGGATCGACCCCGACCAGCGGGCCGCGCAGGCCGGGCAGGGACGGGCGCTGGCGGCCCTGGGGCGGACGTCGCAGGCGTTGAACGCGTACCGGAAGGCGCTCGCCGGGCAGCCGTCGCCGCAGTACGCGCTGGAGCTCGGCGAACTGTACGAGTCGCTGGGTTCCACCCGGGCGGCGCGGGCGCAGTACGACCGGCTGCGGGCGCGGGTCGGGAAGGAGGCGGCGGGCGGGGTCGACGGGGCTCTGGTGCTCGGCCGGTTCGAGGCGGACCACGGGGATCCGGCCGCGGCGGTGACGCGGCTGCGGGCCGAGTGGCGAAGGCAGCCGGGGATCGCGGTGGCGGACGCGCTGGGCTGGGCGCTGCACCGGGCCGGGGACGACAAGGAGGCGCTGCGGTTCGCCGTGATCGCCACGGACCGGGTGCACGGGGGCACCGTGTACAGCGCGCCGTACATGTACCACCGGGGCATGATCGAGCAGGCGCTGGACATGACAGGACCGGCCCGGCGCCACCTCCAGGAGGCGTTGCGGATCAACCCGTACTTCTCGCCGCTGTTCGGACCGGTGGCCCGGGCAGCGGCGGCGCGGCTGGGTGACGAGCCGGCCCCCGCCGAGCTGCCCGAGTAGGGCGCGCCCGGACGGGGGCCGGAGGGGCCCGACGGGACCGACGGGGGCCGCGAGCCGCTCCCTCCGCGAGCTGCCGCTCACGGGTCGCCGCTCACCGCTTGCCGCTCACCGAGTGCCGCTCAGAGGTTGCCGCGCCGGTCCTGCTCCCGCTCGATCGCCTCGAACAGGGCCTTGAAGTTTCCCTTGCCGAAGCCCATGGAGCCGTGCCGTTCGATGATCTCGAAGAAGACGGTCGGCTTGTCCTGGACCGGCTTGGTGAAGATCTGCAACAGATAGCCGTCCTCGTCGCGGTCGGCGAGGATCTTCAGCTCGCGCAGGGTGTCGACGGGGACGCGGGTCTCGCCGACCCACTCGCCCAGCGTGTCGTAGTAGGAGTCGGGGGTGTCGAGGAACCGCACCCCGGCCGCCCGCATCGTCCGTACCGTCTGCACGATGTCGTTGGTGTTCAACGCGATGTGCTGGACGCCCGCGCCGCCGTAGAACTCCAGGTACTCGTCGATCTGGGACTTCTTCTTGGCGATGGCGGGCTCGTTGATCGGGAACTTGACCTTGAGCGTGCCGTCCGCGACGACCTTCGACATCAGGGCGCTGTACTCGGTGGCGATGTCGTCGCCCACGAACTCCTTCATGTTCGTGAAGCCCATGACCTTGTTGTAGAAGCCGACCCACTCGTTCATCCGGCCGAGTTCGACGTTGCCGACGCAGTGGTCGACGGCCTGGAAGGTGCGGTGGGCGGGCGGTTCGACGATCGGCTCGGCGGCGGCGAAGCCGGGGAGGTACGGGCCGTCGTAGCCGGAGCGGTCGACGAGCGTGTGGCGGGTCTCGCCGTAGGTGGCGATCGCGGCGAGGACGACGGTGCCGTGCTCGTCCTTCAGCTCGTACGGCTCGGCGACCGAGCGGGCGCCGTGCTCGATCGCGTAGGCGTAGGCCGCCCGGGCGTCGGGGACCTCGATGGCGAGGTCGACGACGCCGTCGCCGTGCTCGGCCACGTGCCGGCCGAGGAAGTGGCCCCAGGGGGTGGCGGCCTTGATGACGGAGGTGAGGACGAAGCGGGCCGAGCCGTTCGTGAGCACGTACGAGGCGGTCTCGCGGCTGCCCGTCTCCGGTCCGGAGTAGGCGACCAGCTTCATGCCGAAGGCGGTGGAGTAGTAGTGCGCCGCCTGCTTGGCGTTGCCCACGGCGAAGACGACCGCGTCCATTCCCTTGACCGGGAAGGGATCGGCCTGCCGGGCGGTGTCGGGAGTGTGGTGTGTGGTCTGCGTCATGGCCGAAGCCTCGCGCCGGGCAGCAAGGTGCGCAATAGTTCGCTTCATCGCTGGACAATGTGCGCAGCGAAGGAACGGTATCGACGGGCTTTCTGTACAGGGTGCCCATCCCGGAGGCGGGCGGTATGGCGATCGATCGACTGGACGGCCGGATCATCGTGCTGCTGGCCAGGGAGCCGCGCCTGGGGGTGCTGGAGATGTCCCGGCGGCTGGGGGTGGCCCGGGGGACGGTGCAGGCGCGGCTCGACCGGCTCCAGTCGAACGGAGTCGTCCGGGGGTTCGGCCCCGAGGTCGATCCGGCGGCGCTCGGCTACCCGGTGACCGCGTTCGCCACGCTTCAGATCCGGCAGGGGCAGGGAGCCGCCATCCGGGCCCACCTGGGGTCCGTGCCGGAGGTGCTGGAACTGCACACCACCACCGGCGGCGGGGACATGCTGTGCCGGCTGGTGGCCCGCTCCAACGCCGATCTCCAGCGGGTGATCGACCTGGTCGTCGGTTTCGACGGCATCGTCCGGGCCTCCACCGCGATCGTGATGGAGAACCCCGTTCCGCTGCGGATCATCCCGCTGGTGGAGCAGGCGGCCGAGGACGACGGGGAGAGGGCCTGACGCCGCGAAGTGGACGGTGGCCCGGCCGGGCCGTCTCGACCGGTGTCACCCACCGGCGCAAGCCGCGAAGCGGCACCGCTGGTGCCGTGACCGGAAGGGTTTGCCGGGCAGCGCGCGGCGTCCGGTGCGGTGCATCGCAAGGCGGAGCATCGTCCCCGTACCGGATGTACTGGGGTGAGGCGACAACGCGGCGTGGGGGCACCCCCGGCCGAAGGCTGGGGGAGTGCCGTGCCGGACGCCGCGCGCCCGGCGGGAATTGTCAGACACGCCCTAGCAGCTCGGGACCGAGCCCTTTCCGTTCTGGAGGGCGGTCAGCGCGCTCACCGCGCCCTTCAACGTGGTGACCGGGACCAGCCGCAGGCCCTTGGGCAGTTCGGCCTCGGCGTCGGAACACTCGGCCTTCGGCACCAGGAAGACGGTCGCCCCGTCCCGCCGCGCGGCCTGTGTCTTCAGGGCCACCCCGCCGACCGCGCCGACCGTACCGTCGGCCTCGATGGTCCCGGTACCGGCGATCGTGCGGCCGCCGGTGAGGTCGCCGCCGCTGCCGTCGCCGTCGAGCTTGTCGACGATGCCGAGCGAGAACAGCAGCCCGGCGCTGGGACCGCCCACGTCGGCCAGGGTCAGGGTGACCTTGACGCCGTCGCCGCCGAGCTTCAGGTACTTCAGCGCGGCCTCGGTCGCGGCGTCCTGGGACTCCCGCATCTGCTGCGTGTTGTGCTGCTCGATCTCCTTCGTCGTCTCCCCGCTGGGGTAGACGGAGTCACGGGGCATGATCGCCCGGTCGGCGCCGAACCAGCCGTCGATGACGTCGGGGAGCCTGACGACCGTGTCGGGGTTGGTCGCCTCGATCGTCGTCATCCGCAGCTGCCCGCTGGTGGTCCGGGTGGGCGCGCCGGTGATCGTGATGACCGGGGTGCCCTGGTTCTCACCGAGGACGTTCGCCGTCATGCCCGGCTGCGCCACCGAGAACGGCAGCGGCGCGAACGCGGCCGTCGCGAGCAGCGCCACGAGCGGCAGGGCGCAGACGGTGAGAGCCGTGGGGCGAGAGAGGCGAGAGAGCACGAGGTCAATCTAACGTGACGACGTGTCCCGGCTCGCGGCCGGATGTCGCCCGATCGGCCGCGAGCCCCGGTTCGGCGTCACCCGCCCCGTCGCCCCCTCTCCTACGGCAGAGGCCGCCTGTCGAGGCCCTCGCGGAGTCAGCGCAGCGCCTCCGCCACCTCCCTTGCGGCGTCCACGACCCGCGGTCCCACCCGTTCCGGCACGGCGTCGGCCAGCATCACCACGCCCACGCTGCCCTCGACGCCCGTCACTCCCAGCAGCGGAGCCGCGGCGCCGCTCGCGCCGGCCTCCAGCTCCCCGTGCGTCAGCGTGTAGCCGGGTTCGTTCGCCGGACGCGCCGGATTCTGCCGCGCGAAGAGGATCGCCCGGCCGGCCGCGCCCCGGTCCAGCGGATGCCGGAACCCGGCCCGGTAGGCCACGTGGTAGTCCGTCCAGGTCGGCTCGACGACGGCGACGGCGAGCGCCTCCGTCCCGTCCACCAGGGTCAGATGCGCGGTCGCCCCTATGTCCTCGGCCAGCGACCGCAGCGCGGGCAGCGCGGCCTCCCGCACCAGCGGATGCACCTGACGGCCCAGCCTCAGCACCCCGAGGCCCACCCTGGCTCGCCCGCCCAGGTCACGCCGTACGAGGGCGTGCTGTTCCAGTGTGGCGAGCAGCCGGTACACAACGGTCCGGTTGACGCCCAGTTTGTTGGAAAGTTCGGTGACGGTCAGCCCGTGGTCGGTATCGGCCAGCAGTTTGAGGACCTTCAGCCCTCGATCGAGCGTCTGCGAGGTCTCCGCGGTCACGACGCCCACTCCTTAAGTGGTGAGGTCGGCAGCCTCCGTCGCGGCGGATGCGTCACCGAGTCCCGTCAGTGACGCGCTACAGAGGCCGCCGATCGGCAGACGGGCCTGGCGTGTCCGGGCCCGGTCGCTTCACGGCTGCGCTCCGCGGCGGCGCTGCCACGGGGCGTGTGCGTAGCGGGACAGTAGCGAAGCCGGTTCGCTGAGCGGAAGTCTCCGTCCAGAATCCGGTCATTGGCCGGTATGGACTACCTGCATTTATCCCGATACGTACGGAGCGTGGCACCACGCCTCGCGCCCCTGCCGGGACACGGGCCCGGCAGCCGCGCCCTTGCGGACGGCCCGGAGAGCCTGGACGCCCGGGCCCGCGAGGGCTGGGGGCCCCGGACCGCCGGGAGCCGTGGCAGTAAGGGGCCGCAGGCTGCGAACCCTTGGGCGCCTCGGGCTGCGGACCGATGGGAGCCTCGGGTCGCAAACCCGTTAAGCGCCTCGGGCCCGCGGCAGTAAGGGGCCTCGGGCTGCGGAACCTTGGGCGCCTCGGGCCGCGGACCGATGGGAGCCTCGGGCCGCAGACCGTTGAGGAGCCTCAGGCCGCAACCGTAAGGAGCCTCAGACCGCGCACCGTTGAGGAGCCTCGGGCCGCGGCCGTAAGGGGCCCCGGGCTGGGAACCCTTGGGCGCCTCGGGCCGCGGACCCGTTAGGTGCCTCGGGCCGCAGACCGTTGAGGAGCCTCAGGCCGCAACCGTAAGGAGCCTCAGACCGCGCACCGTTGAGGAGCCTCGGGCCGCGGCCGTAAGGGGCCCCGGGCTGCGGACCCTTGGGCGCCTCGGGCCGCGGACCGTTGGGGAGCCTCGGGCCGCGGCCGTAAGGAGCCGCGGGTCGCGATCCGTTAGGAGCCCAGGGGCGCGGGCCCGTTGGGCGCCTCGGGTAGCGGCAGTAAGGGGCTTCGGGAAGCGCGGGCCGTTGGGCCCCGCCGGGGGCGCGCCGGGCCCCGCCGGGGAGGAGGCGCCGGGGGCACGGGCCCCGGGGCACCCGCACCCGCACCCGCACCCGCACCCGCACCCGCCCGGAGGAACGAGGCGGCCTCACTTCATCCGGGTCGCCCACTCCTGCACCTTGGCGATGCGCTGGCGCAGCTGCCCCGCCGTCGCCTCCGCGCTCGGCGGACCACCGCACACCCGTCGCAGCTCGGTGTGGATCACGCCGTGCGGCTTGCCGCTCTGATGGACGTACGCCCCCACCATCGTGTTGAGCTGCTTGCGCAGCTCCATCAGCTCCTTGTGCGAGACGACCGGCCGCCGCTCGGCGGGCAGCTCCAGCAGGTCGGCCTCGGAGTCCGGCCGCTTCTTGCTGTGCGCGATCTGCTTGGCCTGCCGCTTCTGCAACAGCATCTGCACCTGGTCGGGTTCGAGGAGGCCCGGGATACCGAGGTAGTCCTGCTCCTCCTCGCTCCCCGGGTGGGCCTGCATGCCGAACTCGGCGCCGTTGTACATCACCCGGTCGAAGACGGCCTCGGACTCCAGCGCCTCGAAGGCGAACTGCTCCTGCTCGCCGGTGTCCTCGTCCTGCTCCTTGTTCGCCTCGTCCATCTCCTTCTCGGACTCGGCGTACGGGTCCTCCTCGCCCTCCTTCTTGGGCTTGTCGAGGGCGTGGTCGCGCTCGACCTCCATCTCGTTGGCGAAGGTGAGCAGGTCGGGCACGGTCGGCAGGAAGACGGAGGCGGTCTCGCCGCGCCGCCGGGACCGCACGAAACGACCGACGGCCTGGGCGAAGAAGAGAGGGGTGGAGATGGTCGTCGCGTACACCCCGACGGCCAGCCGCGGCACGTCGACGCCCTCCGACACCATCCGCACCGCGACCATCCAGCGGTCGTTGCTCCCGCTGAAGTCGTCGATGCGGCTGGACGCGCCGGTGTCGTCGGACAGGACGAGCGTGGCCTTCGTCCCCGTGATCTCCCTGATCAGCTTGGCGTAGGCGCGGGCGGACTCCTGGTCGGAGGCGATGACGAGCGCACCGGCGTCCGGGATGGCCTTCCTGACCTCGGTGAGCCGCTGGTCGGCGGCGCGCAGCACGCTCGGCATCCACTCGCCGCGCGGGTCCAGCGCCGTACGCCACGCCTGGCTGATCGCGTCCTTGGTCATCGGCTCGCCGAGCCGCGCCGCGATCTCGTCCCCCGCCTTCGTCCGCCAGCGCATGTTGCCGCTGTAGGAGAGGAAGATGACGGGCCGGACGACCTGGTCGGCGAGCGCGGACCCGTACCCGTACGTGTAGTCGGCGGCGGACCGCCGGATGCCGTCGTTGCCCTCCTCGTACGACACGAAGGGGATCGGGTTGGTGTCCGAGCGGAACGGCGTACCGGTGAGCGCGAGCCGGCGGGTCGCGGGCTCGAAGGCCTCGAGGCAGGCCTCGCCCCAGGACTTGGAGTCACCGGCGTGGTGGATCTCGTCGAGGATGACGAGGGTCTTGCGCTGTTCGCTGCGGTTGCGGTGCAGCATCGGTCGGACGCCGACGCCCGCGTAGGTCACGGCGACACCGTGGTACTCCTTGCTGAGCGGGCCCGCGCTGTACTCGGGGTCCAGCCGGATCCCTATCCGCGCGGCCGCCTCCGCCCACTGCTTCTTCAGATGCTCGGTCGGCGCGACCACGGTCACCTGCTGCACGACGTGGTGGTGCAGCAGCCAGGAGGCGAGGGTCAGCGCGAAGGTCGTCTTGCCGGCGCCGGGGGTGGCGACGGCGAGGAAGTCGCGCGGCTGCTCCTGGAGGTACTTCTCCATCGCCCCCTGCTGCCAGGCACGCAGCTTGCCGGCGGTGCCCCAGGGGGCTCTGCCCGGGAAGGCCGGTGACAGGTGGTGGGAGTGGGAGGTGGAGGAAGCGGCGGTGGTAGTCACGGTCTCCGGGTTCGGGGTCGAATCAGAGGGCCGCGCGAAGCGCGTCGGGCGGGGCTGCGGGCGGCAGGGCGGGCAGTGGTGTGCGGGTGACGGGGTGGTGCGCGGGTGACGGGCGGGGGCTCGGCTGCGTATGACAACCGGGCCACCCTACCGGCGGCCCGGCGGTGTCAACGTGCCGACGAGGCCGCGTCACCCGCGGGTGGGACCCACGTCACAGAGGAAGGACGGCGTCGGTTCGGCGTGCGAAGCGCGGCAACCGGGAGGCGATGCCGGGGACGTCGAGGGCGCCCTGGCACACGTCCAGCACGAACCGCTCGGCCTCGTCCACGTCGAAGCCCGCGTCCAGCGGATGACCCTCCAGGTGCAGGAAGACCCAGGTCGCGTACCAGGCGATGCGCTTGTTGCCGTCGACGAGACCGTGGTTGCGGGCCAGGGACTCCATCAGCGCCGCGGCCTTGCGCCAGACGTCCGGGTAGGCGTCCTGTCCGAACACGCTCGACCGGGGGCGGGCCAGGGCGGAGTCGAGCAGTCCGTAGTCGCGCACCTCGTCCGCCTCGAGCCGCCGGGTGAGGTCCATCAGCTCGGGCAGGGTGAGGTAGTGCATCAGGCGAGCCTCCGGTTCAGCTCGGCGCTGGCCTTCAGCACGTGCTCGGCGGCCTCGTCGAACAGCCTCGCGTGCTCGTTCACGGCCCTGATCACCGCGTCGTGCGCGAAGGCCTGCATGCTGCGTCCCTCCGCCTGTGCGCGCTCACGCAGGGCGTCGAGTTCCTCGTCCGTGAAGCGCAGGTTCAGTCCGGCCATGGCGCGACGGTACTAGCCGGTACCACGTGGTGTCACCGCGATTCCGTCCGCAGCCGCGTCGTCACCCACGCCCCGAACAGCGCCACCGCCGCCATCGGCAGGAAGACGGCGGCGAAGGCGGCCGGATGCGAACCGCCGGACGCCGCCGTCGTGGCGGCCGTCGTGCGGGCCACGCTCCCGCCGCCGAGCGCCGCGAAGGCGGCGCCCCCGGCGGCCAGCAGGAGCACGTTCGACAGCCCGTCCGAGATCTGTAGGGCGGCGGAATTGGTCCCGGCCTCCTCGGGCGCGGAGAGCTCCAGCAGCAGCACGCTGCTCGAGGAGATCACCAGACCCATCCCCAGGCATCCGAAGCCCCAGGCGACGGCCACCGTCCAGACGGGCACGGAAGGGATCAGGACACCGGGCGCGGCGGCGATGGCGCCGGCCGCCAGCACCATCCCCAGAGCCATCAGCCGCTCCCGGTACGGCTCGGCCCACGGCCGCGACTGCACCCAGGACCCCAGCGCCCAGGTCGCCCCGCCGGCGGCGAGCGAGAACCCGGCGAGGGTCGGGCTGAGCCCGCGCTGTGTCACGAGCATCAGGGGCACGAAGGACTCGGCGGCGATGAAGGACCCGGCGGCCACACCGCGCAGCAGCACCACGGACTGCAGCCCGCGGGCCGCCCGCCAGGTGCCGCGCGGCAGCAGCCCGAGCACGGCGGGCACGAGCAGCGCGACTCCCGCGGCGGCGGGGAGGAGGGAGACCGGCCGCAGGTCCTGGGCGGCGTACTGGAGCAGGCCGGCGCCGAGGGAGATCCCGAGGGCGAGCCGGATCCGCCGCCGGTCGAAGGAGGCCGCGGCCGTGCCCGCCACGGGGCCGCTCGCCCGCCGCCGGATCTGGGGCAGCGCGAGCGCGAGCGGAAGCACGACGAGGACGGGTATCCCGAGGAAGACCCACCGCCAGCCGAGCCGCTCGGTGACCGCGCCGGCGGCCAGCGGCCCCACCACGGACGGCACCACCCAGCAGGCGGCGAACGCGGCCATGATCGCGGGCCGCAGCCGCTCCGGATAGGCCCGCCCGACGACGACGTACAGGGCGACGATCACCAGTCCCCCGCCCAGCCCCTGTACGGCCCGCCCGAGGATGAACACCCACATGCCCCCGGCGCTCCCGGACAGGAGCAGCCCGGCGGCGAACGCCGCGATGCCGCCGCCCAGCGCACCCAGCGGTCCACGCCGGTCCGACCACTGCCCGGCGAACACCATCCCGAACAGGCTGGTGGTGAAGTAGCCGGAGAACGCGAACGCGTACAACGACACCCCGTCGAGCTCCCGCGCCGCCACCGGCATGGCGGTCCCCACGGCGGTCGCCTCGAACGCGATGAGCAGCACGACGGAGACGATGCCGACGGTGAGAGCCCGATACGAACGCCCGAGAACGGTCCCGCCGTCACGCTCCCGGTCCACCTCCACGGCGGCGGGGCACAGGACTTCGTCGGCGACACCGGTGTCGCGGGGTTCGAGGGCAGCCATGGTCGCCAGCGTAAGGGCCACTACTGACATTGACCCCTGTCGGAAGACGGGTATCCGACCGGGCCATTGGTCGTACGACCATCACCGCGCGGCCCCGTTCATGAACGGCGTATGGCAGTCCCGTTGCGGCGCCCCGGTTGCCCTTGAGCCCTTCCCGCCCCCGCCCGTACGGTCGACGTACCGAGTGCACGACGGGGCAACCCGCTGATCCGGACTCGGCGAACGGCCGTGTGCCCGAGTGGCTTAGGGACTCGCCTGCAAAGCGAGTTACGCGGGTTCGATTCCCGCCATGGCCTCTGGTGTATGACCAGGGAAAACAGAAGGGCGGCACCCTCGGGGGGTGCCGCCCTTCCTGTCGTCCGTCTCAGTTCCCTCGTCAGAGCGTCGCGCTGTTGCGCACATGGCCTGAGGGGCACGCGGTGCGGGTGCCGGGCTACGCGTAGAGGCCGCCGCCCGCTTCGTCCTCGAAGGCGTTCGGCCAGTACCGGCGGCCGTCGTCCGTCGGGACGGCCGGGAGCGGGGTGGGGTCACAGGCGACCCGGTCGACGGCGGCCAGGGTGCGGCACATCGTCTCGGCCAGCTGGTCGTAGGCCTCGGTCAGCTCGTGCACCGCGTCCAGCGCCCGCTCACGGCGTATCAGCCACAGGGTGAACGCCAGTGTGGAGATGTCGGCGTTGAGGGGGCGCAGGCCGAGGTCCGGCTCGCTCCAGCTCAGCACCGCGCCCGTGGCCCCGTCGACGACGAGGCTGGTGTCCTCCAGGAGGTGACCGAGGCGGATGAGACGGCCGGCGTCCGCGGGCAGCTGCCGCTCGGTGAGGACACCGGCGCGGTCGTCCGCGTAGTACTCGTCGAGGGTCTGGAGCGGCATGTCCGTCTCCAGCGAGAACCAGACGACCTCCTCCGGGAGGCCCACCTCGCGCAGGAAGCGGCGGGTGGGGGCGTGGCTGAGCGCCTGCGGGCAGTCGACGTCCTCGAACCGGACGATCTCACCCGAGCCGAACTCCTCGTCCAGCAGACGGCCCGGCAGGTCCAGGGCCAGGCCGGACGTCGTGCCCGGGCCCGCCACCAGGGCCAGCGGGCGGATCACCGCGGCCAGCTTCCAGAAGGTGCCGGACACGCCGTCCGCGCCCTGGGCGCCCTCCTCGAAGACGGCCAGCAGCTGTCGGGACGCCTCCGCCACCGCCTTGGGTCCGAGCCGTCCCGCGTAGCAGGCGAACTGGCCGCGCAGCGCCGCCAGTTCGTCCACCGCCGTGGCGAAGCGCACGAGCTTCTCCAGAGAGGGCGCGAGCGGACGGAGGTCCATCAGGTCGGGGCGGTCGTGCAGGAAGTACGTCGTGGAGATCTCGCCCGTCATGCCGTCGAGCAGGACGGACTCCGTCTCGCGGCCGTCGGCGCCCAGGAGTCCGCCTATCACCAACCGGTCGCGCAGCTCCGCCGCCAGGCGTCCTTCGGGGTCGCCCGTGGAGTCCCCGACGGTGCGCAGGCCGTCCGTGCGCAGCGCCTCGAACGTCAGCAGGCCGCCGTCACCGGGCAGGCCGGGCAGGCCGGGGCCGGTGAGCCAGCGGCGCGTCGGTGCGTGCGTGACGTAGGGGTTCAGCTCGTCCTCGGTGAAGGTGATCGTCGTCGTGGCGGTGGTGGTCCTGGTCGTGCCCATCGGGTCCCCCGTGCGGAAAGTTGCGTGCGCCGTCCCACTGCTCCGCAGCCTACGCGGCACCACTGACAACGGCTCTGACCAGCGACAGCACCCAGCACATCCAGCGCATCCGGCACCGGTCCCGCACTGACAGACGTCGGGACGTGCCCGCGAGTTCCCTTTCCGCCCGGATCGCCTCTCAGGCGAAGTACACGCCGCCGAGCACCACGACCACCGCCGCCACCACGAACAGCAGGATCCAGGCCAGCAACTTGCCCACACCGGGCGGAGGTTCGTACCGGGGGACGTCCGGGTCCGCACCGGAACCGTGGGCCGGTGCGGAATCCGGTTCCGGCCGCGGCGCGCGCTCGCTCACCGGTCCGTCACCACCGCCGCCTGGGGCCTTATCGGCAGCCGGTTCACCGGGCGGCCGGTCGCGGCCCGCACGGCGGAGGCGATCGCCGCGGGCGAGGTCACCACCGGGACGGCGCTGGCGGCCTTCGCCCCGAACGGGGCGACCACGTCGCGTTCCTCGACCAGTTTGACGATCCGGATGTCCGGGGCGTCCAGGGCCGTGGGCAGCGCGTAACCGGTGAGGTCGGGGTGACGGATCAGGCCCCTCGGGGTGCGGAGGTTCTCGGTGAGCGCGATGCCCACGCCCTGCGTCACCCCGGCCTCGATGCGGGCGGTGAGCTGTGCGGGGTTGAGGATCCGGCCGACGTCCTGGGCGACCGCCAGCTCGACGACCCGGACCGAGCCGAGCTCGATGTCGACGTCCACGACGGCGCGGATCGCGCAGAAGGCGAGGCCGACGAAGGCGTCGCCCTGGCCGGCCGCGTCCAGTGGCTCGGTCGGGTGCGGGCGGCACTGTGCCGTCGCCCACAGCTCCTTGCCGTGCATCTCCTCCTTGACGGTCGTCGACAGGACGCCGTCGTACGAGGTGATCTTGCCGTCGGTGATCTGGAGCAGCTCCGTGGACATACCGAACTTGTGCGCCAGCGGCTGGAGCAGCTGGGTGCGGACCATCTTCGCCGCCCGCTCCACCGCGCCGCCCGAGACCCAGGTGTGCCGGCCCCGGCAGCCGGGGCCCGCGGGGGGCTGGTCGGTGTCCACGGGCGCCACGTGCACCTCGTCGACGCCCAGCGTCTCCTGGACGATCTGGCGGGCCAGCGTCGTGAAGCCCTGGCCGGTCTCCACCGCAGCGCACAGGACCGTCGCGACCCCGTCCTGGACCTTCACGGTCGCCGTGGAGACCTCGTCGGCGCCCTCCGCGCCCAGCATGTGCACCATGCCGAGGCCGTAGCCCACGCCCCGGCGCACCGCGCCCGGTTCGCCCGCGCCCTCGGGGCCGCCGGGCAGCAGCCAGTCCTCCTCGGGCGTGTCCTTGGGGAGCGCCGGGAGGGGGTACTCCTGGACGGCCTGGAGGAGTTCGGCCACGGGGGCCGGGCAGGTCACCGTCTGACCGGTCGGCAGGACGTCGCCGGTCGCCATGGCGTTGCGCAGCCGCAGCTCCGCGGGGTCGACGCCGAGCTTCTTGGCCAGCTTGTCCATCTGCGCCTCGTAGGCGGCGCAGACCTGCATCGCGCCCTCGCCGCGCACATGCCCCGACGGCGGGTTGTTGGTGCGGACCGCCCAGCCCTCGATGAAGGCGTTCGGGACGACGTAGGGGCCGCAGGCGAAGGAGACGGCGGCGGCCAGGGCCTCGGCCGAGGTGTCGGCGTACGCGCCCGCGTCCAGCAGGATCTGTGCCTCGACCTTCACCAGCCGTCCCTCGGCGTCGGCGTGGTGGCGGTAGCGCAGCAGCGTCGGGTGTCTGTGGGCGTGGCCGAGGAAGGACTCCTCGCGCGTGGCCGTGAGCTTCACCGGGCAGCCGGTCTTGAGCGCGAGCAGGCCGAGCGGGAGCTGGAAGCCCTGGTCCTCGCGGTCGGCGGTCGCCCCGGGCACACCGGTGACGACGATCTTCACCCGTTCGGGCTCGAGGCCGTAGCAGGCGGCGGCCGTGTCCCGGTCCGTGTGCGGGTCGGTGGAGGCGAGGTAGAGCTCCACGCCGCCGTCGGGACGCGGCACGGCGAGACCGGCCTCGGCGCCGATCGGGGCGGGGTCGGCGCGGCCGATGCGGTACTGGCCCTCGACGACGATCTCGCCGGCCGCGGCCGGGTCGCCGTGGTGCAGCGGGATGTGCCGGATCAGGTTGCCGTCGGGGTGCAGCGCCTCCGCTTCGAAGGCCAGCTCCGGGTCGATCACCGGGTCGAGCACCTCGTACTCGACGATGACGGCCGCGGCGGCCATGCGCGCGGTGTCCGGGTGGTCGGCCGCGACGGCCGCGATGGGCTCGCCGTGGTGGCGTACGACGTCGGAGGCGAAGACCGGGCGGTCGGCCTTGCCTCGGCCGTGCAGCGCGCGGCCGGGGACGTCCTCGTGGGTGACGACGGCCCGTACGCCGGGCATCTCACGCGCGTGTGACGTGTCGATGGACACGATGCGCGCGTGCGGGTGCGGTGAGCGCAGCACGGCCGCCCACAGCAGGCCCTCGGCCCACAGGTCGGCCGCGTACGGGAAGGTGCCCTCGGTCTTGGCGCGCGCGTCGGCGGGCTGGAGGGAGACGCCGAGGCCGTGCGGGATGGCCTCGGGGGCCGGGACGGGGTCCAGGGGGGTCGTCGCGGTGGCTGCTTCGTTGCTCACGCCTGGCCTCCGTCCTGGCCCTGCCCGTACGCCGGGTCGTGCGGGTGGGGTTGTGCGGGGTTCTCGAACGCCGACGGGTGGACGCTCCCGGCGCCCGGTCCGGCCTGGTGCGGGATGCGCGCCTCGTCGCCGTCCGTCCCCGCGTCGGCGGCGGCGTGCGCCTCGCGTTCGGCGACGACGTCCTTGACGGCCCGCAGGACGCCCTGGTAGCCGGAGCAGCGGCACAGGTTGCCGCACAGTGCCTGGCGGGTCTCCAGTTCCGACGGCGCCGGGTTGCCCTCCAGCAGGTCGTGCAGGGTCATCGCCATGCCCGGCACGCAGAAGCCGCACTGCACGGCTCCGCAGCGGGCGAGCGCCCGCTGCACGTCCGAGGGCTGACCGTCGACGGCCAGGCCTTCGACGGTGCGGATCTCGCTGCCGGCGGTGGTGACGGCCGGGACCAGGCAGGAGGCGACGAGCCGCCCGTCCACCTGGACGTTGCAGGCCCCGCACTCGCCCTGCGAGCAGCCGTCCTTGGCGCCCGCGAGGCCGAGCCGCTCGCGCAGGACGTAGAGCAGCGACTCGCCGATCCAGGCGTCGGTGACGGGGCGGTCGGAGCCGTTGACGCGCAGCGTGTAGGCGGCGAGGGGGTGTTCCTCGTGGAACGCCGCCGGGGCGTCGTCCGTCTCCTCGGCGGGCTCCGCCCGTCCGGTGGACCCGGCGGGTTCCGGGGAGGCGCCGTCGGGCTCCGCGTCCGTGCCGGACTCCTGCGGGGCGCCCGTCGCGGGCCGGTCCGCGTGCGCATCAGCGAGGGCGTCCGCGGGTTCGTCGGCGGCTGCGGCGGACGGCTCCGCGGGGCCGTGGGCGGCCTCCGCGGGCTCCTGAGCGGCCTCGTGGACGTGCCCGGTGCCCCCGGCAGCCTCGGGCATCTCCTCGGCGTCAGCGGCCCGCTGAGCGTCTCGCGGGGTCGTCTCGGCGGGGCCTTCCGGGGCCACCGTGTAGGCCTCGGCGGAGATCTCGGGGGCGTACGTGCCCGCCGGGGGTGTGTGGTGTCCGGTGTGCTCGGCGGCGGCGTGGTGTCCGTCCGGGTCGCCGACCGGCGTGCCGTGCTGCGGGGTGTGCCCGAACGCGGACGGGTCCGTCGCCGGGCGCACGGGCGCGTCGGTTCCGCCGGCGGGCAGGCTCCACGCCTGCTCCGCCGTGCCGTGGTCCGCCGGGTCGGCCGGGCTCGTCGCCCACGGCGCGGCCGCGCCGCCGGGCAGGGTGGCCGGGGGCGTGCCGCCCCACTGCTCGACCAGGGCGGACGTGGTGAACTCGCCCGACTCGTCCGGCAGGTCGCCGCCCGCGACGGGGATCGACCACTGGCCCGTCACGTCGTGGCCGGGCGCGGACCGCGGCGCGCCCTGCGCGGACGAGGTGTCCTCGAAGGCCCACTGGCCGGTCCCGCCGGGGTGGTAGGTGAACCGGTCGTCGCCCACCGTCTGCGGGGTCCCCTGCGGGGCGGGCCAGTCGGAGCCGCCCGCCGGGGCGGCCCAGGTTCCGGTGTCGTCCGCGGGAGGCGTCGCCGCTATCCGCGGCGGCACGTACCCGTGGCCCGGCGCGGCGAGCGGGCTGTCGCCGCGGGCGGCCAGGAAGGCGTCGATGCCGCCCTCGGGGAGCTTCACGAAGGCGGTCGCGCCGTCGTCGTAGTCCCCCTGGGGCAGCGGGTCCCAGCGGCCGCCGCCCTGCGGCGCGCCCTGGCCCCGTCCCTCTTCCTGTCCGGGTGCCTGTCCGGGTCCGTGCTGGTCGTCGGTCACGACAGCGCCCTCCCCAGTGCTCGTCGGGCCAGCGCGGCGACAGTGCGCCGCAGGTGCAGTACGGCGGGCGGAAGTTCCGGTACGGAGCCGTCCACGTCCGGCACCGCGTCGGGGATGCAGGCGGCGGCGACGTACTCCCCGAAGGCGGTCAGGGCCTCCGGGACGATCGTGCGGTTGTTGTCCCAGTCGATGAGCCGGGCCACCCACTGCTCGGCCTCCAGCGGCCGCAGCGGCATCGGCGCTATGGCTCCGACGGCGCACCTGACGCCACGCCGGGCGGGATCGAGGACCAGCGCCACGGAGGCCACCGCACGGCCCGGGCCGGTGCGGCCGGTCGCCTTCAGGAAGATCTGCGGCGCGTGCAGCAGCGGCACGCGCACGTAGCCGATGAGTTCACCGCCGCGCAGCATCTCCATGCCGGCCAGCAGGTGCGACACCGGCATCTCACGGCGGGCTCCGCCCGGGCCCGCGATGATCAGGGTCGCCTCCAGCGCGGCCAGCACGGGCAGCGCGTCGCCCGTGGGGGCGGCCGAGGCGATGTTGCCGCCCAGCGTGCCCGCGTTGCGGATCTGCGGCGGGCCCGCGGCGCGCGCGGCCGCGGCGAGCGCCGGGATCAGGGCGGCGAAGTCGGGGCGGCCCATGCGCGCGTGCGTGAGTCCGGCGCCGAGCAGCGCGTGGCCGTCCTGGTACTGCCAGCCGCGGATCTCGCTGATGCGGCCGAGGCCGACCAGTGCGGTGGGCCTGAGCTGCCCGGAGTTGACGGCGGCCATGAGGTCGGTGCCGCCCGCCACGGGCACGGCGGCGGGCATGGCGGACAGCGCCGCCACGGCCTCGTCCAGAGTCGTAGGCAGCGTGACGGCCTGCCCCGCCTGCGGTGCGTGCGTGGTCAAAACCGGCTGCCCCTTCCCGCTGCCCCACCTGGTCCCACCTGTGCTGCCGTACGGTACGTGCTGACAGGGCGGACGTGGCAACTCTGGCACATCTTCGCAACACCCGAACGCGGGGGTCCGCTAGGAGGCATTCACCCACCTCACCTTGGAGATGGCCCGTTTTGGTACGCCATCACCAGTGCGTACGAATTGCCACTCTTCGGTGACCGTGTCGGGGTTTATCCGTGACGCGCGCTCCTCACCGGTTCGGGGGCGGGCCGTCGATCGGGCGCCCCGGGACACCGGGCCGCCGCTGCCACGGCCGGGGCCCGGCCGGCGGGCGGTAGCCGACGCCCAGCGCGTCGAGCCGCCCGTAGTGGGCCTCCATCCGTCGCTCGAAGCCGGCGAAGTCCCGGTCCTGCGGGGCGGGCAGGGAACTCCAGGCGACCTCGGCGAACGCGGCGAGCCTCGGGAAGGCCTGATAGTCCACGCGCGCGTGGTCCTCCATCACCTCGGTCCACAGGTTGGCCTGCGTGCCGAGCACATGCCCCGCCTCCTCGGGCGTCAGCTCCGCGGGAACGGGCTCGAACCGGTAGACGTCCTCCAGGGTGCGCACGAACCCGATCGGCACCGGCTCGTCCGCACCGCCGTCCTGCCGGTGGTCCAGGTACACCTGCTGCTCGGGGCACATCACCACGTCGTGCCCGGCCCGCGCGGCGGCGATCCCGCCCGCGTAACCACGCCAGGACGACACGGCCGCGCCGTCGGCGAGGCCGCCCTCCAGGATCTCGTCCCAGCCGATGAGCCGACGCCCGCGCGCGGTGAGCCACTTGTCGAAGTGTCCGATGAACCAGGACTGGAGCTGCTCCTCGTCCGCGAGTCCGAGTTCCGCGATGCGCGCCTGCGCGGCCGGCGACTGCCGCCACTGGTCCTTGGGGCATTCGTCACCCCCGACGTGGATGAACTCCGACGGGAACAGTTCCAGCACTTCCTCGAAGACCCCCTCGTAGAAGCGCAGGGTGTGGTTGGTGGGGGCCAGTACATGGGGGCTGATTCCCCAGGTGTCCCACACGGAGAGGGCGGTGCCCGCCTCGGCGGAGGCGGTGGCGGCGTCGGTGTTGCCGAGTTCCGGATAGGCGGCGATCGCGGCCTGCGAGTGGCCGGGGACGTCGATTTCGGGGACGACGGTGATATGCCGCTCGGCGGCGTACGCGACGATCTCCCGGATGTCGTCCTGCGTGTAGAAACCGCCGTGCGGCTTCTCCTCCCACAGCGGTGAGGCGCGATGGCCGAATTTCGTGCGCGGCCGCCAGGAACCCACCTCGGTCAGCCGGGGATGCCTCCTGATCTCGATCCGCCAGCCCTGGTCGTCCGTCAGATGGAAGTGGAAGACGTTGAGTTTGTGCGCGGCCATCAGGTCCAGGTAGCGCAGGACTCCGTCCTTGGGCATGAAGTGCCGGGCGACATCGAGCATCAGACCTCGCCAGGGGAACCGGGGGGCGTCCTCGATCACGACGTGCCGCACGGCCCATGTGCGCTCACCGAGGGGGGCCTTGCGGTAGGCGTCGGGGCCGAGGAGTTGCCGCAGGGTCTGGGCGCCCCGGAAGACACCGGCCGCACTGCCGCCCTCGACGAGGACGCCGGTCCGGTCGCTGACGAGGCGGTACTCCTCGGGACCGAGCCGCGGATCCAGCCGGAGCCCGATGCCGTCGCCGTCGGTGCGGTCGGTCTCCCGCGCCTCGGGCAGCGGCAGACCGGTCGCCTGCCACAGAACGGTTCGCAGCCAGCGTCCGACGCCCTCCGTCGCGGCATCGGCGCGCAGCCGGGAGTGCGCCGTCAGCCGCACCTCGCCGGAACCGGTGACCATGCGGCGCGGCGCCGGAATCAGTGAAGTCATGTCAGTCCTTTACCGCTCCGCCCAGCCCGGAGACCAGCCGTCGCTGTACGAGTACGAAGAACACCAGAACCGGAATCGTGCGGAACCGGAATCGCGTCACGGTGGTAGCGGCGAAAAAGGCGATCACCCCGGAGAACGACCGCCACCGCGCCCGCCACGACAAGGCTGTTGAGGAAGTACCGGCCGAATTCCCGCTGTTCGAGAACGCTCCGGAAGGAATCGACGGAGGGGGCGAGCGTCCACGGCCGCGGCTCTCGCCGGACCGGATCTCCCCGGCCGGCCTGAAGGCGCTCGGCACCATCCGGCAGAGCGGGAAGGCGACGACGGCCGCGACCAGCAGCGCGCAGGCCCCGGCGGCGAACCGCCGGGGGCGGGCCGTACTGCGAGGAGGCGAAGGCCTCTTGGCAGGCGTAGACGTTCAGGACGAGGCGCCCGTCTTGTCGTCCGTACCCGAAGAGGAGTTTCCGGAGGCCCGAGAGGCGCAGGCGGAGGCGACCGGGGCGGCTGCCGCGAGAACGGCCGGCCGGGTGGGGACCTTCATGAACGACCCTTCGAGCGTTGCAACATATGCAATGACTGTTTCGCTCTGCACAACACATCGAAGGTTAGGGACTACCGGAACACCTCGACAAGAGGTCTCAACCACTCTGTGACCACCCGACGCACTCCGTGCAGAGCAAAAGGCGACGGAACGCGACAGGGCGGCCGGACGGGCGCTGGACGAGCGGACGGACACGGGTACGGGCCCGCTTACGGGCACGGGCACACGACGGACGGGCCGCGGGGGCCGGGCCGCGACGGACGGGCCGCGGGGGCCGGGGAACGCCAAAAACCCTCGGGGCGCGTCACATCGCGCCTCGAGGGCCTCGGAAAGTCGTACGGCTACTTCTTGTCGCCGCCCTTGCCCTTGTCGTCGCCGCCGCCCGCCATGGACTCGAAGATCTCCTTGCACATGGGACACACGGGGTACTTCTTCGGGTCGCGACCCGGCACCCAGACCTTGCCGCACAGCGCGACGACGGGCGTCCCGTCGAGGGCGCTCGCCATGATCTTGTCCTTCTGGACGTAGTGGGCGTAGCGCTCGTGGTCCCCGTCGCCGTGCGACACCTGCGGCGTCGGCTCTACGAGGGTTCCCGTCCCAGTGCCTCGCTGGGGCTGGGTCTCAGGCTCAAGAGTGCTCATGGCGCCAAGGGTAATCAACTGCTCGGGACAATGGTTCCCGTGCTTGCACAACGGGCACCACCGGCTGCGCACGTCGCTTGCGTCCGGCCTCGCCCGGAGGCTTCCCCGGTGGGGCAGAGGCGGCCGATTGAGCCCCACGCCGCCACAGCCCCCACGCTCGCGCGCGGACGCTGCGGGAGCCATCACATGCCGGGCCGCCTGCGAGCCCAGGCCCCACCGCGTCTACGCTTCGTCGTGGACGAGCCTGCGCAGCGGAAAGTTCGCCGTTGCCTCTTCCGTCGTCGGCAAGGGCCTGACCTGCACCACCTGCTTCATCCAGGCGGCGCTGCGCCCCACCCCGAGGCACCGAGTTCGAACGCTTCGGAACGCTTCCACAGACACTCGAATGGGTCACCGAGACTGACAAGTCTTCCCTGGAACCCCGTCCCACGTCAGTTGAGCGACGCGTCGTCCGGATACGTCGCCACCATCGCCAGTTCGCTTCGCTGGCGGCGCAGGACCTCGCGCCAGAGTCTCTCGGGGGACGGCGAGGAGACGTCGCCGGGCTCGGACTCCACGACGTACCAGGCGCCCTCCCCCAGTTCGTCCTCCAGCTGGCCGGGACCCCAGCCTGCGTATCCGGCGAAGATCCTGAGCGAGCCGAGGGCCGAGGCCAGGAGTTCCGGCGGGGCCTCCAGGTCGACGAGGCCGATCGCGCCGTGCACCCGGCGCCAGCCGAGCGGGGTCCCGTTGACGGCCGCGCCGCCCGGGATGACGGCGACCCCGAGGGCCGAGTCCAGGGACACCGGGCCGCCCTGGAAGACGACGCCGGGTTCACCGGTCAGGTCCGCCCAGCCCTCCAGGATGTCACTCACGCCCACCGGCGTGGGCCGGTTGAGGACGACACCGAGTGAGCCCTCCTCGTCGTGGTCGAGAAGGAGCACCACCGCACGGTCGAAGTTCGGGTCCGCCAGGGCGGGCGTTGCCACGAGCAGCCGCCCTGTGAGCGAGGACACCTCGGTCATGCCTGACATGATCCCGCATCTTCCCGTGAAGTGGGGAGGCAATCAGGGGGAGCGGGGCCAGGGCAGGTCGGGCGCACGGACGCGGTCCGGGCGCACGGGCACGCCGGAGGGTCGGCGGTGACCCCATGTGCCCGATGAGAAACGGTTCGTGTTGTGACACAGCTATGACGTTTCTGAGCCGTCCTCGGGCTTACAGGACAGGGGGCGTCGGCGATTACCCTGTCTCATCTGGCCCTGCCTCCGACACCTTGGCCCCTGCCCCAATCCACCATCCATGGAACGCGAGATACATGACCGTCAACGGCTCTGACGACGTACTGCTTGTCCACGGCGGCACCCCGCTCGAGGGCGAGATCCGTGTCCGCGGTGCGAAGAACCTCGTACCCAAGGCCATGGTCGCCGCCCTGCTGGGCAGTGAGCCGAGTCGGCTGCGCAACGTTCCGGACATCCGTGACGTGCGGGTCGTACGCGGCCTGCTGCAACTGCACGGGGTGACGGTCCGCCCGGGTGAGGAGCCGGGCGAGCTGGTGCTCGACCCGACCTACGTGGAGAGCGCCAACGTCGCCGACATCGACGCCCACGCGGGTTCGAGCCGGATCCCGATCCTGTTCTGCGGCCCCCTCCTGCACCGCCTCGGGCACGCGTTCATCCCCGGCCTCGGCGGCTGCGACATCGGCGGCCGGCCCATCGACTTCCACTTCGACGTGCTGCGCCAGTTCGGCGCGAAGATCGAGAAGCGGGAGGACGGCCAGTACCTGGAGGCCCCCCAGCGGCTGCGCGGCACGAAGATCGTGCTGCCGTACCCGTCGGTCGGCGCGACCGAGCAGGTGCTGCTGACGGCCGTGCTGGCGGAGGGCGTCACCGAGCTCTCGAACGCGGCCGTGGAGCCGGAGATCGAGGATCTCATCTGCGTGCTCCAGAAGATGGGCGCCATCATCGCGATGGACACCGACCGCACGATCCGCATCACCGGTGTCGACAAGCTCGGCGGCTACAACCACGCGGCCCTGTCGGACCGTCTGGAGGCCGCCTCCTGGGCGTCCGCGGCGCTGGCGACCGAGGGCAACATCTACGTCCGCGGCGCCCAGCAGCGCTCGATGATGACGTTCCTGAACACCTACCGGAAGGTGGGGGGCGCCTTCGAGATCGACGACGAGGGCATCCGCTTCTGGCACCCGGGCGGCAACCTGAAGTCCATCGCGCTGGAGACGGACGTCCACCCCGGTTTCCAGACGGACTGGCAGCAGCCGCTGGTCGTCGCCCTGACCCAGGCGTCAGGCCTCTCGATCGTCCACGAGACGGTCTACGAGTCCCGGCTGGGCTTCACCTCCGCGCTCAACCAGATGGGCGCCCACATCCAGCTGTACCGCGAGTGCCTCGGCGGCTCCGACTGCCGCTTCGGGCAGCGCAACTTCCTGCACTCCGCGGTCGTGTCGGGCCCCACGAAGCTCCAGGGCGCCGACCTGGTCATCCCCGACCTCCGCGGCGGCTTCTCGTACCTCATCGCCGCCCTCGCGGCCCAGGGCACCTCGCGGGTCCACGGCATCGACCTCATCAACCGCGGTTACGAGAACTTCATGGAGAAGCTCGTCGAGCTCGGCGCGAAGGTCGAGCTGCCGGGCAAGGCGCTCGGCTGATCCCCGCCGCACCCCGGCCGGAGCGACCTGTCTCCCGGCCGGGGATCCGGGGTGGCCCCCGGGCAGGCACAGCGCGGTCGCAGTAACGCCGATGGGGCGGCCACCCGGATTCCGGGTGGCCGCCCCATCGGCGTTACTGCGCGTCCTCGGCGGACGGACGTGCCCCGCAGGGGCGCGGGGAACTGCGCGACCGGCCGGAGGCGGCCGGCAGCTGCCCACGCGCTCCAGCAGCGGAGCGCTTACTTGCCCTTGGCCGCTTCCTTGAGCTTCGAGCCCGCGGAGACCTTGACGCTGTAGCCGGCCGGGATCTGGATCGGGTCGCCGGTCTGCGGGTTGCGGGCGGTGCGAGCGGCACGGTGGGTGCGCTCGAAGGTCAGGAAGCCGGGGATGGTGACCTTCTCGTCGCCCTTGGAGACGATGTCGCCGACGACCTCGGCGAACGCGGCCAGCACTGCGTCGGCGTCCTTGCGGGTCACCTCGGCGCGGTCGGCCAGCGCGGCCACCAGCTCACTGCGGTTCATGTTGTTACTCCCGTGTTCTTCTTGCCGTTGCGGCGTGCCACGCGGCGGAGCCGCATGTTGGGCACAGCGAAAGTCGTTGTGCACGCGCCCAGAGACGCATCCTGCCCCTACCAGCGGCGGGAAAGCCAATCCGGCACCCGCACGGAGCCGTGAGACAACCCTTGGGAGTCACCCGAGGGGCGGTTGGGTCGGGCGCAACCCTAGAGGGCCGTTCCCGGCGCGACGTTCCGCGACGCGCCGTTGCGGGGGCCATCGTGGCGATACTCACAGCCCCCGCACACTCGCATGCCCCGAACCTAGGAGGCCGACACTCCCGCCGCCTTCGCGGCTTCCCGCACCGCACCGGCCACCGCGCCGGCGACCCGGTCGTTGAAGACGCTCGGGATGATGTAGTTCGCGTTGAGCTCGTCGTCGCTCACGACGTCCGCGAGGGCCTTCGCGGCCGCGAGCATCATCTCGGTGTTGACGGTCCGGGACTGCGCGTCCAGCAGGCCGCGGAAGACGCCCGGGAAGACCAGCACGTTGTTGATCTGGTTGGGGAAGTCCGAGCGGCCGGTGGCCACGACGGCGGCCGTCAGGCGGGCGACCGCCGGGTCGACCTCGGGGTCGGGATTCGCGAGCGCGAACACGATCGCGTCGTCGGCCATCGCGGCCACGTCGGCGCCGTCGAGGACGTTCGGGGCGGAGACGCCGATGAAGACGTCCGCGCCGCGCACGGCCTCCTTGAGGGTGCCGGTGAGGCCCTCGGGGTTGGTGTTGTCGGCGATCCAGCACAGCGCCGAGTCCGGGGCCGCGTCGACCAGGTCCTCGCGGTCCGCGTGGACGACACCGTGGATGTCGGCGACGACCGCGTTCTTCACGCCGGCCGCGAGCAGCAGCTTGAGGATGGCCGTGCCGGCCGCGCCGGCGCCGGACATCACGACCCGCACGTCGCCGATGCCCTTGTTCACGACACGCAGGGCGTTCGTGAGGGAGGCGAGGACGACGATCGCGGTGCCGTGCTGGTCGTCGTGGAAGACGGGGATGTCGAGGGCCTCGCGCAGCCGGGCCTCGATCTCGAAGCAGCGGGGGGCGGAGATGTCCTCGAGGTTGATGCCCGCGAAGCCGGGGGCGATGGCCTTGACGATCTCGACGATCGCGTCGGTGTCCTGGGTGTCCAGGCACAGCGGCCAGGCGTCGATGCCGGCGAACCGCTTGAACAGCGCGGCCTTGCCCTCCATGACCGGCAGCGCGGCCTTCGGGCCGATGTTGCCGAGACCCAGCACGGCGGAGCCGTCCGTCACGACCGCAACGGAGTTGCGCTTGATGGTGAGGCGGCGGGCGTCCTCGGGGTTCTCGGCGATCGCCATGCAGACGCGGGCCACGCCGGGCGTGTAGATCATCGAGAGGTCGTCACGGTTGCGGATGGGGTGCTTGGACGCCATCTCGATCTTGCCGCCGAGGTGCATCAGGAACGTACGGTCGGAGACCTTGCCGAGGGTGACGCCCTCGATGCCGCGCAGCTGCACGACGATCTCGTCGGCGTGGGCGGTGGAGGTGGCGGCGATGGTGACGTCGATGCGGAGCTTCTCGTGGCCGGAGGCGGTGACGTCGAGGCCGGTCACCGAGCCTCCGTGGGACTCCACGGCCGTGGTGATCTGGGAGACCGCCGTTCCGCTCGCGGGCACCTCCAGACGGACCGTGATCGAGTAGGAGACGCTGGGCGCCGTTGCCATGGCCGACTTCCTCTGCACTGCTGGGTCGCTGGTTTGCCGTCCGATCGTCGCACCTACCGACGAGTACGTGAAAGCCGCCCGGAATTGCGATCGTTTTGTTCTCAATGAAGTGGCCGAAGCCCATGAGAGAGGCCCACATCACCAGGTGATGTGGGCCTCTCCGACATTCATGACACCGACCCGCCATGCTCGCCTCGCGGCAAGTGGTCGCTCGTAGCGACGAAGGTTGGGCCCGGGGGCTTGGATCGAGCCGGTGTCACGACCAGGCTAACAAACGGATGCCCGAAGACCATTCCCGTCCGGAGACTTCACAGGAAACAGTCCGTTCGGACCCGTCCGCCCCGACTGTCCTGTAGGTCGCGCCGGGAGCACCGGCTCCCGTCCCTCTCCTCGGCCGCTTCAGTCCCTCAGGAGGTCCGGCACCCCGTTCGCGTCGGGCGCGTCCCGTTCACCGGAGACCACAGTGAGCTGCTGGGTGGCCCGGGTGAGGGCCACGTACAGCACGCGCAGGCCGGCCGGCGACTCGTCGGCGATCTCCGCCGGTGAGACGACGACCGTCGCGTCGTACTCCAGGCCCTTGGCCTCGAGGCTGCCCAGAGCCACCACACGCTCGCCCAGGCCGGCGAGCCAGCGTCTCGCCTCCTCACGGCGGTTCATGGCGACGACGACGCCGACGGTGCCGTCCACCCGCTCCAGGAGGCGTTCGGCCTCCGCGCGGACGGCCGGCGCCAGGGAGTCGCGTTCGGTGGTGCCCTGCCTTCTGCCCGTCGCCACGAAGCGGGGCACGACACCCGTCGACCTGACCGCCGACGGGGATTCGGCGCCCGGCATCGCCAGGGCCAGCACCTTCGCCGCCAGCTCCGCGATCTCCGCCGGGTTGCGGTAGTTCACGGTCAGCTCGAAGCGGCGGCGCGGGCGGGTGCCGAGCGCCTCGTCACGGGCCTCGGCGGCCTCGTCGGGGTCGGACCAGGAGGACTGGGCCGGGTCGCCGACGACCGTCCAGGTGGCGTGCCGGCCACGACGCCCGACCATGCGCCACTGCATCGGGGTGAGGTCCTGCGCCTCGTCGACGATGACGTGCGCGTACTCGGTGCGCTCCTGGGCGAGCCGCTCGGCGCGCTCGCGCTGCGTCTCCTCGCGCACCGGCATCAGCTCCTCCAGACCGGTGAGCTGGTCCAGCGGGTCGTACTCGCGCCGCTTACGGGGGCGCACGGGCGCGCCGAGGATCGCCTGGAGCTCGTCGAGCATGGCGATGTCGTGCACCGAGCGGCCGTCCCGCTTGAGGGCGCGGGCGACCTTGCGGACCTCGCCCGGGTTGAGGATGCGCCGGGCCCAGCGGCCGAGCCGCCGCTCGTCGGCCATGGCCGTCAGGACCGCCTGCGGGGTCAGCTCGGGCCACCAGGCGTCGAGGAAGGCGATGAACGCGTCCTCGGTGGTCACGTCCTCGTCGAAGGAGGAACGCAGCTCGGCGGCGAGCTCGGGGTCGCTGTGCCGGCCGGCCGCGCCGGAGCGCTCCCACAGGGCGTCCAGGAGCAGCTTGCGGGCGCGGGGGCGCAGCAGGTTGACGGGGGCGGTGCCGCTGAGCGCGCTCTGCCGGACGCGGTCCAGGTCGGCCGCCTCCAGCTCCAGACGGCGGCCGAAGGCGACGACCCGCAGCCGGGTGGGGGTGACCGAGGGTGCGGGAGCCTCGTCGGCCTCGTCGAGGGTGGGCTGCGCCGCGGCCCGGCCGCCGGCCTCCAGGGCGCCGCGCGCCGCTTTGCGCAGCACCTTCAGCATCCGGTACGAGCCCTTGGCGCGGGCCACCGCCGGGGAGTCGTACAGGGTGGCCTCGGCGCCGTCGACGAGGGAGCCGATGGCGCGGATGGCGACCTGGCCCTCCTCGCCCAGGGAGGGCAGCACGCCCTCGGTGTAGGCCACCAGCAGGGGTGTGGGCGAGACGATCAGGATGCCGCCCGCGTACCGGCGCCGGTCCTGGTAGAGCAGGTAGGCGGCCCGGTGCAGCGCGACGGCGGTCTTCCCGGTGCCGGGGCCGCCCTCGACGTAGGTCACGGAGGCGGCGGGGGCGCGGATGACCAGGTCCTGCTCGGCCTGGATGGAGGCGACGATGTCGCGCATGGTGTGGCTGCGGGCCTGGCCGAGGGCGGCCATGAGGGCGCCGTCGCCGATGACGGGCAGTTCGTCGCCGTCCAGGACCGCTTTCAGCTCGGGACGCATCAGGTCGTCCTCGACGCCGAGGACGCGACGCCCCTTCGACCGGATCACCCGGCGCCGTACGACCCGCCCCGGGTCGACCGGGGTGGAGCGGTAGAAGGGGGCCGCGGCGGGCGCACGCCAGTCGATGACCAGCGGAGCGTAGTCCGAGTCGAGGACGCCGATCCGGCCGATGTGGAGCGTTTCCGCGATGTCCGCGGTGTTGTCGGGGCGGACCGCCCCCTCGGCGGGCTCCACGGCGGTGTAGGCGCCGTCCGGGCCCTTCTTGCCGTCCTTGCCCGGGAGCAGATCGATCCGCCCGAACAGGAAGTCCTCGAACTCGTTGTTGAGCCGGTTGAGGTGGACGCCCGCGCGGAACACCTGCGCGTCCCGCTCGGCGAGGGCGCCGGGCGTGCCGACCTGGCCGCGCTTGGCCGCGTCACTCATGAGGAACTCGGCCTCGTGGATCTTCTCCTCGAGGCGTCGGTACACCCGGTCGAGGTGTTCCTGTTCGATGCTGATCTCTCGGTCCCGCACCGAATCCGGCGCGGTTTCCTGAACCGATCCGACCGCGGTTTCCTGCTGTGCCTGAACGGCCACCGGGCCCCCTTCTGACGTGCTGGGCAGCCGTCAACCGTACGCGAAGGGGGCCCGCTGAAGGAAGTTACGCGTCGATCTGGACGAGCTTCTTGCCTTCGAAGGTCATGACCTCGAAGTGGTCGATCTCATTGGTCTTGAAAGCGGCTCCGCCCGTGACGTAGAGCGGGTTCTTCGCCTGCTCCGTCTTGGCGCCGGGGAGGCCGTAGCCCCACTCCGGGACCGACCAGGAGGAGACCGTCTCGCGCTCGCCGTTCTTGCCGACGGCGATGAGCGAGCACTTCTCGGGGCCCTTCACGTTCTTCAGCTCGACGCCGATCTCCGTGCCCCACGCCTTGTCGCCCATGGCGACGGTCGCGGTGACCTTGCTCGCGGAGTCGGTCGCGTTGACCCGGTCGCCGAGCGCGTCGAAGGCGTCCTTGGCGGAGTTCGCGGACTTGGTGGAGCCGGCCTGGACGTCCTTGCTCCCGCTGTCGCCGCCGGTCGCCGCCAGTACGGTGAGCGGACCGCCGATGATCAGCGCGGCCGCGGCCGCCACCAGGAAGAAGGAGCGGCGGCGCTTGACCGCGCGACGCTCGGAGACCTCGTCGACCAGCCGTTCCGCGAGGCGCGGGCTGGGGCGGGCGGACAGCGACTCGCCGATGGCGGGGGTGCCGGTGCCCGGCAGGTCCGCGAGGGCGGCGAGCATGGGCTCCATGCCGGCGAGCTCGTCGAGCTGCTGGGCGCACCACTCGCAGCCGGCGAGATGCATCTCGAAGGCGGTCGCCTCGGCGTCGTCGAGGATGCCGAGGGCGTAGGCGCCGACGGTCTCGTGTTCGCTCGGGCTCGGAGATCCCGTAGATCCCTGCATGGGTCCAGACATACCCGAACCACCTGCTCCGAATCCCCCGTAAACGCTCATCACGCCGTCACCCCCCGCTCCTCCAGAGCCAGCTTCATCGACCGCAGGGCATAGAAGACCCGTGAGCGCACGGTGCCGCTGGGGATACCCAGTGTCTCGGCCGCCTCGTTGACGGTACGCCCCTTGAAGTACGTCTCGACGAGCACCTCCCGGTGGGCCGGGGTCAGGTCGTCGAGCGCGTCGGACAGCGTCATCAGCCACAGCGCCTTGTCGATCTCGTCCTCCGCAGGAATGACCTCCAGCGGCGACGGGTCGACCTCCTGCGGCCGGGCCTGCCGGCTGCGGTGGCCGTCGATGACGATGCGGCGTGCGACCGTCACCAGCCAGGGGCGTACAGATCCGGTCGCACGATTGAGCTGACCGGCGTTCTTCCAGGCACGGATGAGCGTCTCCTGCACGACGTCCTCGGCGCGCTGCCGATCTCCGGCAACCAGGCGCAGGACATACGCAAGCAGGGGTCCGGCATGCTCCCGATACAGAGCACGCATCAGCTCCTCATCAGGCTCCGAGGGCTGGGACATGCGATGTCGGGCCCTCGATCCACGTTCATTGGCCACGGCCGCATCCTTGCGCACGCCCACCTCCGGTGTCCGGGGGATCCCCCAGTCGGTCGCTCGACGACGGGTACGCAGGCGGGGTGTTGAGTGTTCAAACCACGCAGACATTTTTCTTCGGAGTGTCATGACGAGGGGGACATGGCGGCACATTCCCACCGCTTCTTCTTTACATTTCCGCCACATCGACTAGATCGCGCCGACTGCCCGGACTGCGGCACAGGTAAACGGCGTGTAATCGAAATCACTTCGACGGTCGCTCTCCGGCACCTCCACGAAAGCCGCATACCAGGCAGGGGAGTTACGGCTGTGACGCGAGTGCCGCCCGCCGGCGGTGCCGCGCGACCCGCTCGCGGTTCCCGCAGACCTCGCTCGAACACCAGCGCCGCCGGCGCCCCCGGGACATGTCCACGTACACGATCGGGCAGTTGTCGCCCGCGCACTGCCGCAGCCCCGCCCGGGCTACCGGATCGGTGAGCAGCTCCACCGCGTCCCGGGCCACGGCGGCCAGCAGCGCGGCGCACGCGGGCGGCCCGGCCAACTCGCGGACGAGACCTCCGTCTTCACCGGGCACGGCACGGGGGGTCGGGGGCGCGGCCCGGGCGGCCTCGTTGACGCGGGCCAGGGCTTGGCCGTACGACCCGGGCTCGTTCCCGGCGAGCCATCCGTGCACCAACCGCCCGGTGTCGCGCCGCAGTTCCCGGAAGGCGGGCGGCCAGGAGGGGCCGGCGTGGGTGAGCGGGGTGTCCGGCGGGACCAGTCCGCAGCCGCGGATCCACGCGCACAACGGGGCGACCGCCGCGAGCCGTTCGAGTGGGTGCGCGGTCGCCAGCAGGTCGAGACAGACCCGCCCGGCGTCGAACCGGAGCTCGTCCATGCGCGTGTCACCGCCAACCGAGGGGCACTTCCCGGGAAACCGTCCCTTCACAGTGCCAGCGCCGGGTGCCGATAACCAGCCGTCCGGCGTCCTTCGCGGACGAGTCCCTCCGCGGGCGGAAGCGGAGGGTCCGCGGGCGCCGCCCGGAGCGGCGGCCCACGGGACGGGACGAGCAGGGACAGAACCCCCCTACTCGTCGGCGTACTTCGCGTCCGCGGCCGGGTCCAGCGCCAGCCGGTACCCCCGCTTCACCACCGTCTGGATCAGCTTCGGCGCGCCGAGGGCCGTCCGCAGACGGGCCATCGCCGTCTCGACGGCGTGCTCGTCACGCCCGGCGCCGGGCAGCGCCCGCAGCAGGTCGGAGCGGGGCACCACCCACCCCGGCCGCCGGGTCAGCGCCCGCAGCAACGACATCCCCGCCGGAGGCACCGGCTTCAGACACCCGTCGACCAGCACCGCGTGCCCCCGGATCTCCACCCGGTGCCCGGCGATCGGCAGCGCCCTGGCCCGCCCCGGCAGCTCCTGGCACAGCAACTGCACCAGCGGCCCGAGCCGGAACCGCTCCGGGGAGACGGTGTCCACGCCCTGCGCCTGGAGCGGCAGCGCGGTGACCGGACCGACACAGGCCGGCAGCACGTCGTGGTGGAGGGCGGCGAGCAGCTCGGGAAGCAGTCCGCGCTGCTCCGCGCGGGACAGCAGGGACGCGGCGGCGGGCGCGCTGGTGAAGGTGATCGCGTCCAGGCCGCGCGAGACGGCGGCGTCGAGGAGTCGGTCGAGCGGCGCCACGTCCTCCGGCGGCATCCACCGGTAGACGGGCACCCCCACGACCTCCGCGCCCGCGGCCCGCAGCGACTCCACGAAGCCGGGCAGCGGCTCACCGTGCAGCTGGACGGCGACCCGGCGCCCGTCGACACCCTCCTCCAGCAGCCGGTCGAGCACCTCGGCCATGGACTCGCTGGACGGCGACCACTGCTCGGTCAGCCCGGCGGCCCGCACGGCGCCCTTGACCTTGGGGCCGCGGGCCAGCAGCTCGACCCCGCCGAGCCGGGCGAGCAGCTGCTCGCCGAGCCCCCAGCCGTCGGCCGCCTCGATCCAGCCGCGGAACCCGATGGCCGTGGTGGCGACCACGACATCCGGCGCCAGGTCGATGAGTTCCTTCGTGGCGGCGAGCAGTTCGCCGTCGTCGGCGAGCGGCACGATCCGCAGGGCCGGCGCGTGCAGCACCACAGCCCCGCGCCGCTGGAGCAGCGCGCTGAGCTCCTCGGCCCGGCGCGCGGCCGTCACGCCCACGGTGAAGCCCGCGAGAGGCCCGTGTTCGACGGCGCCCTGAGGGCCGGTGTCGGATCGCTGCTGTTGCTCGTACATCACTCTCGTCCCGCTCGAGTCCCGTTCGCACCTACATGCCGACGAGCCTGTCAATGGTGCATGACAGGCTCGGTTCGGCCACATGTCGCCGGTGTTACGTCACACCTCGGCGTAGCTGAGCTGCGGCTTCGCCTCGGAGGCGGTACTGCCCGCCGTGGTCCGGCCGGCCGGGCGGCGAAGGTATACGGCCCAGGTGACCCCGAAGCACACCGCGTAGAAGGCGAGGAAGGCGACGAAGGCGCCGGTGCCGGAGCCGTAGGAGAGGAAGGACTGCCGGAAGGCCAGGTTGATCCCGACACCGCCGAGCGCGCCGACCGCCCCGATGAGTCCCATGGAGGCCCCGGACAGACGCCGGCCGTAGGCGGCCGCCTCCTCCCCCGCGAGCCCCTTGGCGACGGCCTTGGCCTGGAAGATGCCGGGGATCATCTTGTACGTCGACCCGTTGCCCAGGCCGCTGAGCACGAACAGCACCACGAAGACGGAGACGAAGAGCGGCAGCGACTTCTGCATGCTGGCGTAGACCAGGACGGCGGTGGCGGCAGCCATGCCGACGTAGTTGTACAGGGTGATGCGGGCGCCGCCGTAGCGGTCGGCGAGCCAGCCGCCGACGGGGCGGATCAGGGAGCCGAGCAGCGGGCCGATGAAGGTGAGGTAGGCCGCCTGGAGGGGCGTGCGGCCGAACTGGTTCGTCAGGACCTGCCCGAAGGCGAAGCTGTAGCCGATGAACGAGCCGAACGTCCCCACGTAGAGGAAGGACATGATCCAGGTGTGGCCGTCCTTCGCCGCGTCGATCGCTGCGCCGGTGTCGTTCTTCACGGACGCCAGGTTGTCCATGTACAGCGCGGCCAGGGTGGCGGCGACGAGGATCAGCGGGATGTAGATCCCGAGCAGCACGCGCGGTCCGCCGCTCGCCCCGATGACGGCGAGGCCGATCAGCTGGAGGACCGGCACACCGATGTTGCCGCCGCCCGCGTTGAGCCCCAGCGCCCACCCCTTCTTACGGAGGGGGAAGAAGGCGTTGATGTTGGTCATCGAGGAGGCGAAGTTGCCGCCGCCGATGCCCGCCAGCAGCCCGACGAGGAGGAACGTGTCGAAGGAGGTCCCCGGCTTCATCACCACGAAAGCGGCGGTGGTGGGGATCAGGAGCAGGCCGGCCGAGATGATCGTCCAGTTCCGGCCGCCGAAGACCGCGACGGCGAAGGTGTACGGAACCCGGACGACCGCCCCGACCAGCGTCACCATCGACGTCAGCAGGAACTTGTCGGCCGGGGTGAGGCCGTACTCCGGGCCCATGAAGAGCACCAGCACGGACCACAGGGTCCAGATCGAGAAGCCGATGTGCTCGGAGAGGACGGAGAAGAGGAGGTTACGGCGGGCGATCTTCTCGCCCTTCTCGTTCCAGAAGGCCTCGTTCTCCGGGTCCCACTCCTCGATCCAGCGGCTCCCCTTCTTCGCGGGGGACGGCGGTGCGGGGGCTGTGCTCGGGGCTGTCATGACGCCTCCACGGTGCTACGGGGCTGGGGTGGTTCGGGGGGATGAGCGGTGATGAGTCCCGAAGGTAGGGAGGGCGCGTTTCCGTACTGTGGCTGTGGGTGACCGGAAAGGAACGTTGCTCTCACCTTGCGCGCAGGCCCGGTGAGAGGTTGCGTGAGGCGCCCCCGCCCAGCCCTCGGAAGAGGGAGGTGGGGGCGCCTCCGTCGGCCCTTGGCGTACCTCAGTGGCAGACGAACTCCTTGTGGGCGGCGTTTCTGCTCAGTGTGCAGGTCTGACCGCGCAGGGCGCCGGTCGGGTCGTGAGAGGTGAGGTCCCAGGTTCCGGCGTTGCGGTTCAGGACCGCGTACCCGAAGACCCCTCCCTGGGTGAGGGAGTGATGGACGGCCTGCGGTGGCGTCCCGACCGGTGTCCCGATGACGGCCGCGTCGTTCGGCCCCTGCTCCAGCGGGTCTCCCCCGGAGAAGCCCACCGTCAGCTGCGGTGGCCGCGCGGTGTCGAAATCGATCATCTGGTAGAGGTGCGCATGGCCCGAAAGCACCATGCGGATGTTGTCGGCCAGCCGCCCGAGGGTCGTGCCGCCGACGGCCTTGTCGAGGACGGGCGTGAACGTCTGCGGCGGAGGGCCGGCCGATCTCACCATCCACAGCGGCTTGTGGGTGACGAGGAAGTAGTCGTGGCCCGGCTGCTGCCCCGCGGCCTGGTTCACGGCTTCGAACTGCCGGGTGTAGATCGCCTGCTGTGTGATGCTTCCGCTGTCGGCCGGATCGGCGTACGAGGAGTCCACGGAGAGGAGGTGCAGGACGCCTGCCCTGATCTCCACGGGATCGGGGTAGAGGGAGCAGGATCCGTTGCTCCGGAGGTCGTCGGCGAGGTAGCGGAACCACGCGGCCCCCGCGCCGCCCGTCGCGGGTGGGGTACGGCAGTCCTCGTGGTTGCCTCGCGTCAGCACGACCGGCGCCACCGCCAGCAGGCTTTCCGCCGGTCTGAAGAAGTCGGCGACCACGCAGCCCCAGCTGAATCTGTCACCCGCGGCCGTGCAGCCCGGGTTCGCGGCCGCGTCCGTGGCCTGAGCCGGGTCGTCACGGTAGAGGTAGTCGCCGACATGGATCGCGAGATCCGGATGCGTCACCGCGGCAGCGCTGCCGGCGATCCGCGGGAACGGCCAGCCGGTCTGGTGGTTGGCGCAGTCCTGGTCGGGACCCGGCGTCGTGACGCGGCAGCCGGTGTCGCCGATCACGCCGATGGTGCGGGGACGCGTGGTCGCGGTCCAGTTCGGCAGGGGAAGCTCACGGTTCGCGGGGTGCACCACGGCCGCGGCGACCGTCGACTGCGCGAGCACCGCGGCACGGGCCCCGAGCGGCACGACCAACTCGCACACCGTGGTGGGGAACTGCGGCGGCGCGGGACGGCTCAGCAGCCGCATCTGGTAGCCGGCCCTGACGGCGCCCACCGTGTACCGCACGGAGGGGCACGTCCCGGAGGTGTCGGTGGTCACGTAGCGGATCTGCGTACCCCGGCCGGTCAGCTGGGTCCATGCCCACGCCTCACCGCCGGCCCCACCCCCCGGTGGAGGGGTAGACCCCGGCGGCTTCGGCTTCTCACCGTAGGCCGGAACCCCCGGCGGACGGACCGGCCGCGACGGCTTCGGCTTCGGCTTCGGCTTCGGCTTCTCACCGTAGGCCGGAACCCCCGGCGGACGGACCGGCCGCGACGGCTTCGGCTTCGGCTTCGGCTTCTCACCGTAGGCCGGGACCCCCGGCGGACGGGCCGGCCGCGACGGCTTCTCACCGTAGGCCGGAACCCCCGGCGAAGGGGTCGACCCCGGCGGCTTGGGTCCTCCGTGGTCGGCCACGGGCCCGGCGAGGGCCGTCCCGACCGAGAGTGCCGCGGCGAGCATGCCTGTCATGGCAAGGACGATCGTCCGGCGCGTCGTGCTCACGTTCCTCCATCCCGAAGCCCAGGGCCCCGGCCCGTCCGGTTGACGGGCATACCGGGCCATGCTCACCAGGGCTCTCGGCGGACGCACCCCGAACGGGGCGAACGGCGTACAGCCGCGCGCGCAGGTGCTGTTCGGGGCCGAGCGTGCCGTTCAGCCCCGGTGGGTTCCCGCGCCGGCCCGTCCGTCCGGCCACAGACGGGGCTTGCGACGGGCCGCCAGATCCTCCACCCAGCCGAAGCAGACGACGCAGACCGCGGTGAGCAGCCAGATCGCCGGGAGCTGCGCCCACGGACTCTCCAGCACCCACGGTGCGTCGGTCTCCAGCCACGAGATGGCCCACAGCCGGTCCCACAGGGCCTCGACGACTCCGATGCACACGTTGTGCCACAGATAGATCGTCACGGCCCGGGAGTTGAGGAGGGTGATCAACCGTTCCCAGCGGCGCAGCCGGCCCGGCCACTCGGACCAGGACGGGCTGAGGTGCAGGAGCAGCAGCACCGCGGCGAAGGACCACAGGGACTGGGCGAAGGGCATGTCGTCCAGGTCGTGCCCCTCCTTGAGGTCATGGGCCAGGGCGTACCAGAGGCCGACCGACGCCACCGCCGGTGCCAGCGACGGGACCACGTAACGGGGCAGGCGGCGCAGGATGCCTTCCTGGTGCGCCATGCCCAGCAGCCAGCACGCGCCGAACGCGCCGAAGTCGCTGAGCTGGGACTCCAGCCGCCAGCCGGGCACCGGGAGCACGCCCGCCTCCAGCACGGCGGACAGGACGACGGGCGCGACGATCGTCGGCCAGGGCAGCCGGCGCAGGGCCCGCAGCAGCAGCGGGGAGAGCAGCACGAACCAGAGATAGGCGCGGATGTACCAGAGGGGAACGCCGATGTCGGCGGCCCAGCCGTCGCCGATCAGTCCGTGCACACCGGGCACGCCCTCGCCGTACGGCGGGTCGCTCAGCGGCAGGATCCAGTAGGCGAGGTGGAACCACCACCAGCCCGGGTGCCCCTCTTCGTCCGGGCCCCAGCCCCCCAGCAGCATGCCCGTCACGCCGACCGCGCCCAGCAGCCACAGCGGGGGCAGCAGCCTGCGCAGCCGGCCTCGTACGACGTCCAGCGCGGGCCGCCCGGCCAGTGAGCGGGCCATCAGGTTGCCGGCGAGCGCGAACATCACGCCCATGGAGGGGAAGACGATGGGCAGCCAGGCCCAGCCCATCAGGTGGTAGAGGACGACCCGGAAGAGGGCGACCGCCCGCAGGAGGTCGAAGTAGCGGTCGCGGCCGCCCCCCTTCTTCCGCGCTCCCCGCTGCTCAGGACTGTGCTGCTGCGGACTCTGATGCCCGGGACCGTCCCCGTCGGGACCGTTGCGCTCCGGGTCCTGCGCCTCGGGACCGTGCCGCCGCGGCCCGGTGTCCTGCGTCGGCGGCGGGAGCGGGGGCAGTTCGGGCAGCTCGGACGTGGCGTCCGTCGGTCGGATGCTCATCAGGCCGCTCCTGCGTCCATGGTGGCCGCCGGCGCACCGGGCGGTGCCGCCACCTGGCCCTTGCGGCGGAGTTTCTGCCAGCGCAGCCGGCCGCCGGTGAGGGCGGTGATCCAGGACTGGAGCAGGACGATGTACATCAGCTGGCGGTAGAGGAGTTGCTGGAGCGGGAGCGAGATGAGGGGCGTGAGGCGTTCCCGGTCCAGGACGAAGGCGTACGCCGCGCAGCCCGCCTGGACGGTCAGGACGCCGAACCAGGCCGCGATCGTCTTGCCGGTGGGGCCGAAGATCAGGCCGTAGACGAGGAAGAGGTCGATGAGCGGGGCGAGGAGCGGGGCGACGACCATGAAGAGGGAGACGAGGGGCAGGCCGACGCGGCCGAAGCGGCCCGACGGTCCGCTTTCGACGAGGGCGCGGCGGTGCTTCCAGATCGCCTGCATGGTGCCGTAGCACCAGCGGTACCGCTGCGACCACAGCTGTTGGACGGACTCGGGCGCCTCGGTCCAGGCGCGCGCCTTCTCCGCGTACACGACGTGCCAGCCGTCCCGGTGGATGGCCATGGTGATGTCGGTGTCCTCGGCGAGGGTGTCGTCGCTCATGCCGCCGACCCGGTCGAGCGCGGCGCGGCGGAACGCCCCCACCGCCCCGGGGATCGTCGGCATGCAGCGCAGGACGTCGTACATACGGCGGTCGAGGTTGAAGCCCATCACGTACTCGATGTGCTGCCAGGCGCCGATGAGCGTGTCCTTGTTGCCGACCTTGGCGTTGCCTGCGACCGCGCCGACCCGCGGGTCGGCGAAGGGCTGGACGAGTTCACCGACCGTGGAGGGCTCGAAGACGGTGTCGCCGTCCATCATGACGATGAGGTCGTGCCGGGCGTTGGCGATGCCCCGGTTCAGGGCGGCGGGCTTGCCCGCGTTGAGCTGCCGGACGACGCGGACACCGGGCAGATGCAGGTCCTCGACGATGCGGGCGGTGCCGTCGCTGGAGCCGTCGTCGATGACGAGGATCTCGATCGGGTGCTCGCTTTTCATCAGCGAACGGACCGTGCTCTCGATGCACTTGGCCTCGTTGTAGGCCGGGACGAGTACCGACGCCGGTTCGGTGACGGGCGCGTCGGGTCCCCAGACGAAGCCCTTGCGGCGGGTACGGCGGGTGTGCATCGCGGAGAGCAGGAGCATCAGCCCGAAACGGGCGAAGACGAGCACGCCGATGACGGCGAGACCGACGACCAGGACGCCGGTGGCGTCGTCGGAGGCCTCGACCAGGAAGACCCAGGCCTTGCCCTTCCACAGGTCGGTCCCGGTGACGGGGGTGTGTGCGCTCGGCGCCTCCAGGGCCTCGGTGAGGTTCTCGAACCGGTAGCCCTTGCCCTGGAGTTCGGGGAGGTAGGTGTCGAGCGCCTGGACCGTCTGATGGCGGTCGCCGCCGGAGTCGTGCATGAGGACGATCGCGCCCTGGCCGCCCCGGGGCGTGGCGTTGCGGATGATCTGCCGCACCCCGGGCCTGCGCCAGTCCTCGCTGTCCGCGGTGGTGAAGACGGTGAGGTAGCCGCGGGTGCCGACGTACTGCGTGACCGGCCAGGAGGCGTTGTCGAGGGCGTCCGTGCTGGAGGAGTAGGGCGGCCGGAAGAGGGACGTCCGGATGCCCGCGGCGCCCGCCAGGGCCAGCTGGTTCTGGGTCAGCTCCCAGTCGATGCGCTTCTTCGACTGGTAGGAGAGGTCGGGGTGGTTGAAGGTGTGCAGGCCGATCTCGTGGCCCTCGTCGACCATCCGCCGGACCAGGTCCGGGTAGCGGGAGGCCATGGTGCCGGTGATGAAGAAGACGGCGTGCACGTGATGCTTCTTCAGGACGTCGAGAACCTCGGGGGTCCACTCCGGGTCGGGGCCGTCGTCGAAGGTGAGCACGATCCGGCGGTCGGGCACGTCCAGACTGGTCTGCTGCCCGTTGCGGGTGTCGACGACCGGCCCGCCGTCGAGGACCGACTGCGGCACCTTGTCGGCGGCGGCCTCGGGGCGGATGCGGTAGTCGGCGAGGATCTCGCTGTGCACGTAGCCGCGCAGCATCAGCATCGCCATCATCGCGAGGAGCACGACGAGCGGCAGCAGATGGCGCAGCCGGAGCGACACCAGACGCCGGCGTTCGGGGGACGGTGATGCGGCGTGTGCGGAGCCGCCGCCCGCGCGCCCCGGGGCCCGGCCCCGGCCCTGGCGGGGGCCGGACCGCCGCCCGGAGGCCCGCCGCCCGGGACTGCGCGGCCCGGCGGCCGGCTCACCTTCCGAGGCGTCCTCCGTCGCCGGTGGAGCGGACGACGCGGCGTGGCCGCCTGACGAGTGGGCGGGCTGTCCGGCGGCGGACCGTCGGTTCGAGCGCCGGCTGGTACGTGGTGCCATGAGAGGTGGTTCTCCGGGGACGAGATCGGGCGAAGGTACGCGCCGCGTGGGAAGCGGCGGGGAGCGAGTGCCGAGACATCGCTGACTCTGCGTAGGTGTGGCCGCTGAGGCCGGTCGGGCCCATGGGACCCACTGCGTAGGGGGCCCACACGCTTGCGGACCGGCGAGACGGTCCGGGCCCTGGTCCTGCGAGACCCGCACGGCCGTGACCGACGAGACCCACCGCACTGCGGAACCCGCGCGGCCATGACCGACGAGACCCACCGCACTGCGGAACCCGCACGGCCGCGACCGACGGGACCCGCAGTGCCGCGAAACCCGCACGGCTGTAGGCCGACGAGGCCCACCGGCCGGTCCGGTCGGCGACCGGTCGGTCCGCGGGACCCCCACGGCCGTAGGACCGTGAAACCAGTCGGGCGAGGGACTCACACGACCGGTGAGGCCCCTCGGGCCGTGGGACCCGCACGGCCGTACGGCCGGTGAGCCCCTCGCCCCGTGGGGCTTTGGGGACCACATGCCCGCAGGCTGCACGGACCGCCGAGGCCCACGGACTGCGGGCTGCACGGCTCGCGGGCGACAGGGCTCGCAGGCCACACGGCTCGCGAACCGCACGGACCGCCAGGACTCGCGGGCCACGGGCCACGGGCCACGGGCCGTACGGATCGCGGGCCACACGGCTCGCGGACCCCAGACCGCACGGACCGCCAGGACTCGCGGGCCTCGGGCCACAGGACTCGCGGGCCACAACTCGCGGACCGCAGGACCGCGGGCAGACAGCTCGCAGGACACACGGCTCGCGGACCGCACGGACCGCCAGGACTCGCGGTGCTGGGGCCGCAGGCCCCACACCGCACGGTTCGCAGACCGCAGCCGACACGGTCCACACGGTTCGCGGGCCCGCAGGCCGATCGGGCCGGGGCTCCCGGACGTCACGGACCGCGGGCCGCAGGGCTCCTGGACCGCACGGCTCGCGGACCGCAGGCCACCCGCACCGCGCGGCCCGTCGGCCGCATCGCGGCGGCTCTCACGGGCCGGGCCGTTCAGGCCGGCGGGGTGGCCGGGGCTGGTTCCGGGGGGCCGCCGGCGACCGTCGTCGAGGCTCCTCCGGCCGGGGACGGGGAGGAGGCCGCCGAAGGGGACGCGGCGGGCGAGCTCGCCGGGGGCGGCTGCGTGGGCGGTGTCGGAGCGATCACCGGGCTGCTCGGGCCGGGACCCGAGGAGGCCGAGGGCGTCGCGCCGGCGCTGGGGCGGGCGGGGCCGCTCGGCGAGGGCCGCGCCGCCGGGGACGACCCGCTCGACGGGGCCGTGCTGCCCGACGCACCCGGCGCCGTACTCGCGCCCGGCTTGCCCGGCACGGCGCCGGACGCGGTGGCGGTGACATCCGCGCCGCCCGGCACCCGGGCATCGGGAGCCCCGGGGCGCGGGCTCTCGGACCCGTCCGGCGCCGACGTGGCATCCACGTTGCCGGCCGCCGGCTTGTCGTCCGCCTGCCCCGGCACGGGAACCGGCAGCCAGGGCGCACCCGCGTTCCCCGTCAGCAGCGCGGCCACGATGACGACGGCGTACGCCCCGCAGGCGGTGCCCACCAGGATGCCGATACGGCGGAACGTCCGGCTGCGCCGGCCCGACTCGTCGACGAACACCGGGACGTCGGAGGCGCCCTCCGGACCGTCGTGCCGCCCGCTCTTCAACGGGTCGAGCTGGACGGTCACCTCGCCCGGATCGTTGCCCTTGTCCGCGGCGCCGCCGGGTCCTTCTCCCCAGGGATCCCGGAGATCGCCCGACCGTTCGTTTTCGGAAAGGCTGTTCGACGCGTCCGAGGCCGACAGCAGGCCGCTTTCACGGGGTACGTCAAGTAATGACCGGTATCTGGCGCTCTCGCCCGCCATGGACGTCAGAGGCTGCCCCCCGATCCCGCCGAGGATCCCGCCGAAATTCTGTACTCCCGCCCCCGCGACCGGTGTGTCCCGGGTCGGGGATGCCGCCTCCGGCCACTCCGGTTGGGCGTCTTCCCGCCAATTCTTCATGTGCGCACTTCCCCCCAAGGAACTGTTCTGGGTGCGCCTGCGACCCTGAGCGCAGTCGACGAAACCGGGCCCCCACCCGTCTCCAGCGCCCCTTTTACCCCATTGCGCTCAGGTCCAAGAATCTAGCGCAAGCTTGGGCCCTGTGTTCGCGATGTGTCATTTGCGGGCAGAGGTCATGTTCATGCCTATGGCCGGAAATCGCCCCCCAGCCATCCTTCGCAGCCGCAATCCGACCGCCTCGATCACACCCGATCCCGAAAGCGATCGCTCAAGACAAGCGAGGGATCGAGGAAGACAGGACCATCTACTCCAATGCGGTCATAGAGGGGCAGAATTACCATGCCCTGGGGCGAACGCCACCTCGCCCCAGGCATGGCCGGAAACTTCAGCGAAGTCGCGGCCGGATGGCGCGTTTCCCCCGCCTGCTCCCACCTGTCCATTGACGCGACCACAACAGCCACATACGTTCCCCCGTCGAAGCGCTTCGACGGGGCTCATCGAATCGATTCGATCGACGCACCGTGACGCTCCCAGAACCATCCGACTCCCCCGGAGGCGCAGGATGTCGACGGCACGAAGGCGTGTGAGGACACGAAGGGGAACGGCGTGCGCCGCGGCGGACGTCGCCGGTTCCCCGCTCCCGGGCTTCCACGGCGGCTCGGACGACGGCGGCTCCTCCGAGGCGCCCGGCCTCATGGAGTACGAGGACCCCTGCGCATGAAGTTCACCGACGGCTACTGGCTGCTGCGCGAGGGCGTCACGGCCGCGCACCCGGCCGAGGTCCTCGACGTCACCGAGTCGGACGGCGTCCTGGAGATCCACGCGCCCACCCGGCCCGTCCGCAGCCGCGGCGACCTGCTGACGGGACCGGTCATGACGGTCACCCTCCACACCCCGATGCCCGACGTGGTCGGTGTGACCCTCACCCACTTCACGGGCGAGCGGCCCCGTGGCCCCGCCTTCGCCCTCACCGGGGTGGCCACCGCCCCGCAGCTCTCCCACGACGACACCTGCGCGACCCTGACCTCCGGCGCGCTGTCGGTGAAGGTCGCCCGTTCCGGCCCCTGGCACGTGGAGTTCCTCGCCCATGGCCGCACCCTCACCTCCAGCGGCCCCAAGGGCATGGGCATCATGCGGGACGCGGCCACCGGCGGCCACTATCTGCGCGAGCAGCTGGACCTGGGGGTCGGAACCTCCGTCTACGGCCTCGGCGAACGCTTCGGACCGCTGGTCAGGAACGGGCAGGCCGTCGACATCTGGAACGCCGACGGCGGCACGGCGACCGAACAGGCCTACAAGAACGTGCCGTTCTACCTCACGGACGCGGGCTACGGCGTCTTCGTCGACCACCCGGGCAAGGTGTCCTTCGAGGTCGGCTCGGAGGCGGTGTCGAGGGTCCAGTTCAGCGCCGAGACCCAGGAGCTGACGTACTACGTCATCCACGGCCCCGCCCCGAAGGACATCCTGCGCAAGTACACGGCCCTCACCGGCCGGCCGGCCCTCCCGCCGGCCTGGTCGTTCGGCCTGTGGCTGTCGACGTCGTTCACCACGTCCTACGACGAGGAGACGGTGACCTCCTTCATCGAGGGCATGCGGGAGCGCGAACTGCCCCTTTCCGTCTTCCATTTCGACTGCTTCTGGATGTGGGAGTTCAACTGGTGCGACTTCCGCTGGGACCCCGGGTCTTCCCCGACCCGGAGGGCATGCTGACCCGGCTGAAGGCGAAGGCGGCCCCGGCAGCGGCCCGGCGGGTGGCGGAGCGGCTCCTGCGCGAGCAACCCGCGCTGACCGGGGTGGTGGTCCACAACGAGGCGGTCCTGGAGCCGCTCATCGACGCGTTCGAACAGCTGGGGCTACAGGTCCCCGGCGACATGTCGGTCACGGCGATCTGCCCGGACGGACTCGCCTCGGGGATCCGGGTGCCCGTCACCTCCGTCGCGCTGCCGTCGGAGGAGGTCGGTGAGCGGGCGGTGGATCTGCTGATGCGCAAGCTCGGCGGCGAGACGGTACCCGGGTCGACCTGCTGCCACCGACGCTGACCCGGCGGGCGAGCACAGCCCCCCGGACGGTCGGTCGTCCCTGACCGGTCGCCGGGCACGCCCCGGCACGGAACGCCCGGCACGACAAGAACCCCGCCGCTCGGAAGCGACGGGGTTCTTGTTCACATGGGATGAGGCGGTCCGGAATTCTTTTCCTCCGGACCAAGGCGAGGTGATCCGCGCTCGCGCGACAGGCGAGAGCGGGTCACCTCCATCTCGTGGAGATGGCGGGAATCGAACCCGCGTCCAACGGTGCAGAATCAGGGCTTCTCCGTGTGCAGTTCGCTGTGATTTTCTCGGCCCCGGCGATCACGCGAACAAGTCGCCGACGGGCCCAGTCACTGTTTGATTTCCCATCGAACCCCGTGACCGGGCTCGATGGTTTAGTTCCCTAGATTATGCCAGGATCCGGGTCGGGAACACTCCCGGGCTGACACCCATTATGGGTCCTACACTCGCGGCTTATTAGGCAGCGAGGGCGTAGGACTGGGAATCGCTCTTGATATTGGCGATTATTTTTTGCGACATATGGTTTACGAGATCATTGCCGCTTCCTCGACACGCTTCCCCTGCTTCGACAGTCGCTGTCGAAACCGATCATCCCCATGTTGATTTTTCAATCCCTCCGAGGAGGGTCCGTGCCCGCTGCGGGGCACAGGTGCCATCGTACGTGACCAACGCACGTCGATGCCACTGCATTCCCGGCGGCCACGCCCGCCGCGGTCAGGCGTGCCGCTGCTTGCGCTTGGCCGCCGCGATCGCCCGGTCCGTCTCCCGGCGGTCCTGCTGCTCGCGCAGGGTCTGCCGCTTGTCGTACTCCTTCTTGCCGCGCGCCAGCGCGATCTCGGCCTTCGCCCGGCCGTCCTTGAAGTACAGGGCGAGGGGCACGATCGTGTGGCCCGTCTCCTCGGACTTCACCGCCAGCTTGTCGATCTCCTCGCGATGCAGCAGCAGCTTGCGCTTGCGGCGCGCGGAGTGGTTGGTCCAGCTGCCCTGGCTGTACTCGGGGATGTGTGCGGCGTGCAGCCACGCCTCGTTCCCCTCGATCTGGACGAAGCCGTCGGTCAGCGAGGCACGGCCCTGGCGCAGCGACTTCACCTCGGTGCCGGTGAGCACGAGACCCGCCTCGTAGACGTCGACGATCGCGTAGTCGTGCCGGGCCTTCTTGTTCTGCGCGACGATCTTGCGCTTGCCGTCCTTGGCCTTGCCGGACGCGGCCGCCCCGCCCTGCTTCGGCTGGGACTCCTTCGGTACGTACATTCCCTTGCTCATAGTCCGGCCATTTTCGCACCCGGAGGCCCGCAGAGGGAAAGCCGATTACGAAGCCGGGCACCGGACCTGGTCACGGGAGGCTCAGGACACGTCCCCGAGCCCGCTCAGCACGGTCTCGGCCCGCTCCAGCGCCCCGTCGTCCGCCTCCAGGTCGGGGGTGATGCCCCGGCCGTCGACGCCGCGGCCGGAGGGGGTGCGGTAGTGGCCGACGGTCAGCTCGGCGACGGAGCCGTCGGGCAGCCGCCTCGGCATCTGGACCGAGCCCTTGCCGAAGGTGCGGGAGCCCACGACGACCGCACGGCCACGGTCCTGGAGGGCGCCGGTGAGGAGTTCGGCGGCGCTCATGGTGCCGCCGTCGACGAGGGCGACCAGGGGGCTGGTGGTGTCGCCGCCGCCTTCGGCGTGCAGGGCGCGCTGGTCGCCGTCGACGTCATAGGTGGCGACGAGGCCGCCGTCGAGGAAGGCGGAGGCGGTGGAGACGGCCTCGGTGACCAAACCGCCGGAGTTGCCGCGCAGATCGAGGACGATCCCGGCGCCGGCCGGGGCCCGGCGGACGGCCTTGCGCACGCTGTCACCGACCCCCTTGGTGAAGGCGGCCACGGTGATGACGGTGGTGTCGTCGGAAAGCCGGTGGACGGTGACGGAGTCCGTGGACAGGAGCGCCCGGCGCAGGGTCTCGGTCCACGCGCGCGTGCCGCGCTCCAGGCCGAGACGGACGGTGGTGCCGGCGGGCGCGTCGGTGGCGTCACCGCGCAGTAAGGAGATGACGTCGGTGACGGGGAGCCCGTTCACGGACCGTCCGTCGACGCTGCGCAGCCGGTCCCCGGCGCGGACTCCGGCGGCGGCCGCGGGCGAGCCCGGCTGCACCTTGGTCACCTCGATCCGGCCGTCCCGCTCGCGCCGCGCCTCCAGGCCGACGCCGGTGTACCGGCCGTCGAGGGACTCCTCGAACTCCTCGTACTCGCCCTCGGAGTAGACGGCCGCCCAGCGGTCCCCGCTGCGGCTGACGGCACGCTCGGCGGCCTCCATGGGGGACTTGCCGTCCGCGGCGGCCTCCTCGGCGGCTCGCGTCACGTCCCCGGAGTGACCGGCGGGGGCCGTGGAGGGGGCGGCGCCCGAGGCGCTGCGCCCGGCTTCTCCCGGGTCCCCCGGCAGCGACCCGGTGGCGGCGCCCGCGACGAGCACGCTCGCGAACACCAATGTCAGGGCGGCCCCGCGGCCGAAACGGCGGGGCTGACAGAACAGGTCACGGCCTGACATGGCGGTGAGTCTAGGGGAACGCGAAGGGCCGTACGGTCGGTTGACCGTACGACCCTCGGGGCGTGCGTCACACCTTCAGATACTTGCGCAGCGCGAAGAACGCGGCCAGCGCGGGCATCAGCAGGCTCGTGGCGAGGATGAGCGGGAGCTTGGTCAGCACGGCGTCCCAGCCGATGAAGTTGATCAGGTTCAGCTTCTCGGACAGGGCCAGACCGTTGTCGATGATGAAGTACCGGGCGATCACCAGGAATCCGCAGGCGACCGTGCCGCCGATCAGCCCGGCGACCGCCGCCTCGGCGATGAACGGCGCCTGGATGTAGAAGCCGGAGGCGCCGACGAGCCGCATGATCCCCGTCTCACGCCGTCGGCTGAAGGCCGAGACGCGCACCGTGTTGACGATCAGCATCAGCGCCACGACGAGCATCAGCGCCATGACCGCGCGCGCCGCCCAGTTCATGCCGTTGAGCAGTCCGAAGAGGTTGTCCAGGATGCCCTTCTGGTCCTGCACGGACTGCACGCCGTCCCGCCCGTCGAAGGCGGTCGCGATGACCTGGTACTTCTCCGGGTCCTTCAGCTTGATGCGGTACGACTCCTGCATCTGGTCCGGGGTGAGGGAGCTGGCGAGCGGGGAGTCGCCGAACTGCTCCTTGTAGTGCTTGTACGCGTCGTCCTGCGACTCGTACGTCACCTTCTCGACGACCCCCATCTTGTCGAGGTCGGACTTGATCTGCTTCTTCTGGTCCGCGGTGACCGCGCCCTTGGCGCAGTTCGGGTCGGACTCGGCGTCGCTCTTGTTGCAGAGGAAGACCGAGACGTTGACCTTGTCGTACCAGTAGCCCTTCATCGTGCTGACCTGGTCGCTCATCAGCAGCGATCCGCCGAACAGCGCCAGGGACAGGGCGACGGAGACGACGACGGCGAAGGTCATCGTCAGGTTGCGGCGGAGACCGACGCCGATCTCCGACAGTACGAACTGGGCGCGCATGGCGAGTTGTTCAGGCCTTTCCGGGGACGTCCGCGAGGGCGGGGGCGAGCGGGAGCGGTCAGTGCTGGTAGCCGTAGACGCCGCGCGCCTGGTCGCGGACGAGGCGGCCCTGCTCCAGCTCGATGACGCGCTTGCGCATCTGGTCCACGATGTTCTGGTCGTGGGTGGCCATCAGCACGGTCGTGCCCGTCCGGTTGATCCGGTCGAGCAGCTTCATGATGCCGACCGAGGTCTGCGGGTCGAGGTTGCCGGTGGGCTCGTCCGCGATCAGCAGCTTGGGCCGGTTGACGAAGGCCCGCGCGATGGCGACGCGCTGCTGCTCACCGCCGGAGAGTTCACCGGGCATCCGGTCCTCCTTGCCGCCGAGCCCGACGAGGTCGAGCACCTGCGGCACGGACTTGCGGATCTCGCCCTTCGACTTGCCGATGACCTCCTGCGCGAAGGCGACGTTCTCCGCCACCGTCTTGTTCGGCAGCAGCCGGAAGTCCTGGAAGACCGTTCCGAGCTGGCGGCGCATCTGCGGCACCTTCCAGTTGGACAGGCGCGCGAGGTCCTTGCCCAGGACGTGCACCTGACCCTGGCTGGTGCGCTCCTCGCGCAGGACCAGCCGCAGGAAGGTGGACTTGCCGGAGCCGGAGGATCCCACGAGGAACACGAACTCGCCCTTCTCCACCTCGAGGGAGACATCCCTGAGTGCGGGGCGGGTCTGCTTGGGGTAGACCTTGGAGACGTTGTCGAATCGGATCACGGGTGCACCACGGGTCGCCGGGGGTAGATGAGCGTGACCATACGCGAACCGGGGAGGGCGGCGCAGGCGTCGCGAGCGGTTGAGTGGTGCTTGTGCCTTTTGTACGGGACTTTGTACGTCCCCCGCTCTCCGGGTGAGCCGCGCGGCCCCCGCAGGAACCTGGCACAGTGGAGGGGGAACGTTCCCGTTCCCCGAGGCGTTGTGTAGGTGGAACCGGTGCAAGGAGGGCGAGCGCATGACGTACGACCGGCTGGTGTGCGCTAACTGCGCCGCGCCCGTGAGCGAAGGCCGGTGCCCCGTGTGCCGCGCGAACCGCGAGCGGCTGCAGCAACAGGAGAACTTCTTCGCGGGGCTGAACCCGATGGCGCTGATCGCGCTGCTGGCGGTCCTGGTGGCGGCGCTGGCGCTGCTGGCCCATCAGACCGCGTAACCGACCCGGACGCGCACGGCACGAGGGGCCCGGAGCTGATCGCTCCGGGCCCCTCGGCGTGTACGTCACGTACGGACGCGACTACCCGACGTCAGGCAGCGGCTCCGCCGCGGCCGGCCACGAGGCGCGGCAGCACCCGGAAGCCGACGCCGCCGGCGATCATCGTGGCAGCGCCGATGATCAGGAACGTGGTCTGGCCGGCACCGGTCTCGGCGAGCTCCTTGCCCCCGCCCTGCGCGCTGGTGTCGACGGCGGAGACCGAGGTGTCGGTCAGCGCGGAGCTGCCCTCCTCCTGGGTGGAGGTCCCGTCGGTGCCGGGACCGCCGGTGGTGGAGCCGCCCGTGGCGGAGCCGCCGCCGGAGGAGCTCGAACCGCCGGTGGTGCCGGAACCGCCGGTGGAGTCGTCGCCGCCGGTGGTGCCGGAACCGCCGGTGGCGGAGCTGCCGCCGGTCGTGGTGGAGCCACCCGTGGTGGTGGAACCACCGGTCGTGGAACCGCCGGTCGTGGTGGAACCACCGGTCGTGGAGCCGCCGGTGGTGGTGGAACCGCCGGTCGTGGAGCCGCCGGTGGTGGTGGAGCCGCCCGTGGTCGAGCTGCCGCCGGTGCTGGAGTCGCCGCCGGTACTGGCCGTTCCGCCGATGGACACCGTCCCGCCGATGGAGGCCGCCCCACCGGTGGAGGAGTCACCGCCGGTCGAGGAGGTGCCGCCGGTGGAGGAGGTGCCGCCGGTGGAGGAGTCGCCACCGGTCGAGGAGCTGCCGCCGGTCGAGGAGTCGCCGCCCGTGGAGTTCGTGCCGCCGACGGTGCAGATCCCGATCGGGCAGGGGTCCGGCTCGCCGCCCGTCTGCGTGCCGACTTCGCCGGACGTCGACACCAGGCCGCTGAGGCCACCCTCGTCACCGGCGGCCGAGGCGACGCCGGCGACCGTCAGCGAGGCACCCGCGGCGATCACGGCGCCCGCGGCTATGCGCGCGACCCGGATCCGCGTCTTCTTGGTCATATGGTTGCTACCCCCAGTAGCTGAATCGTCGATGAGGCCGCGCCCGGGGCCGTGATCGACGGAGGTAGCTGAGATGCAGCTGGAGCCCCCGGTTCACATGCGCCCCGGAGATACGCATGCCACACTGCACCCTCCCCATTTTCCAAAGCATCGTCAAGGTCGTTGCGTACGCAATGTCCAAGTCGGGCCGCTTTGCGCGATGTTGGTGCTGTGAATGTGACGTAAAAAAGCAACCGCCCCTGATTCAGGAGCGGTTGCCTTGTCGACAAACCTACTTCTCTTGCTGCTTGCGCCAGCGAATTCCGGCTTCCAGGAACCCGTCGATCTCACCGTTGAACACGGCCTCCGGGTTGCCGACCTCGAACTCGGTACGCAGGTCCTTGACCATCTGGTACGGGTGCAGGACGTACGAACGCATCTGGTTGCCCCAGGAGTTGCCGCCGTCGCCCTTGAGCGCGTCCATCTTGGCCTGCTCCTCCTGCCGGCGCCGGTCGAGCAGCTTGGCCTGGAGGACGTTCATCGCGGACGCCTTGTTCTGGATCTGCGACCGCTCGTTCTGGCAGGAGACGACGATGCCGGTGGGCAGGTGGGTGAGGCGCACCGCCGAGTCGGTGGTGTTCACGCCCTGGCCGCCGGGGCCGGAGGACCGGTAGACGTCGACCCGCAGTTCGGACTCGTCGATCTCGATGTGGTCGGTGGTCTCCACCACGGGCAGGATCTCGACACCCGCGAAGGAGGTCTGCCGACGCCCCTGGTTGTCGAAGGGGGAGATCCGCACGAGCCGGTGCGTGCCCTGCTCCACCGAGAGGGTGCCGTAGGCGTACGGGATCTGCACGGCGAAGGTGGTCGACTTGATGCCGGCCTCCTCGGCGTACGACGTCTCGTAGATCTCGGTCTTGTAGCCGTGCTGCTCCGCCCACCGCAGGTACATCCGCTGGAGCTTCTCCGCGAAGTCGGCGGCGTCGACGCCACCGGCCTCGGCGCGGATGTTCACGAGCGCCTCGCGGGAGTCGTACTCACCGCTGAGGAGCGTGCGGACCTCCATCTCGTCCAGCGCCTTCTTGACGGCGGTGAGCTCGGACTCGGCCTCCGCGAGGGTGTCCGGGTCGTCCTCCTCCTGGGCCATCTCGAACAGCACGGAGAGATCGTCGATCCGCCCGCGCAGCGTGTCGGCCTTCCTGACCTCGGCCTGGAGGTGGGACAGCTTGCTGGTGATCTTCTGCGCCTCGTCCGGGTTGTCCCACAGGGACGGCGCGGCCGCCTGCTCCTCGAGCACGGCGATGTCTGCCCTCAGCTTGTCGAGGTCCAGAACGGCCTCGATCGACTCCATGGTCGAGGAGAGGGACTTGAGCTCTTCGGATACATCGACGACTGCCACGCCTCCAGCCTAACGGACCCGCCATCCGGGCCCGCCCGCCCTCGGCCGCCGGGCCCCGGTCGGAACCGATCAGCCCGTCCGGCACGGGAGAACGAGGCCCCTTCAGGGGCGAAGCGGGGGTCCGGGGGCGCAGCCCCTGGGGTCAAGGGGACGCCGGCGTCGAGTTCTTCGTGTCCTGGGGGGTCGCCCCCGCGTCGTCACCGGAGGTGGCCGCCCAGGTGCCGATCCCCGCCGCGGCAACCAGCGCCACCGCCGCCACACCGAGCGTGATGCGCCGCCGCCGCGTGGCGGAGCGGTTGCGCGCCGAACCGGGACGCGGCGCCCCCGCCGCCCTCGGCACCCGTGCCGTGCCGTGCGCCCCGCCCGCCAGCTCGTCCGGCGCGGGCACCCGCATCGACGTGTGGGTGTCCCGGTTGGAGTCCGGCTTGGCGTGCGGCACCAGCGGCACCGAACCGCGCCGGGCCCGCCCGGAAGGCGTCGTCGGAGAAGAGGCGGAGGGCTCGGCCTCGGCCGGCTCGCCCTCCTCCTGCTCCGGGTCCGGCTCGTCGACGTCCAGCGGCGGCATCCCCGCCAGCGTCGGCAGCTGCTCCCGCAGCCGTGCCGCCAGCTCGGTCGCCCGCAGCCGGGACGCCGGCGCCTTCGCCAGGCACTGCACGATGAGCTGCCACAGCTCGTCCGTGATGCCGGGAAGCGGAGCGACGGACTCCGTGACGTGGCGGCGCAGCACCGCGCCCGGATGACCGCCCCCGAAGGGGGTGAAGCCCGCGAGGAGCTCGTACAGGACGGTCGCCAGGGCGTAGATGTCCACCGAGGCACGCGGCGGCAGGCCCTCCACGATCTCCGGCGCCAGATAGTCAGGCGTGCCGATGATCTTCGTGGCTCGGGTCCGTTTGGGGGTGTCGATCAGTTTCGCGACGCCGAAGTCGGTCAGCAGGGCGCGGTGCGAGCCGCCGGGACCGAGCGGGCCCTGCATGTCGAGCAGGATGTTCTCGGGCTTCACGTCCCGGTGCACGATCCCGGCCGCGTGGGCGGCGGCCAGCCCCTCGGCGATGTCCGCGACGATCGCCACGGCGGCCTCGGGCGCGAGCCGCCGGTCCCGTTCGAGGCGGGTGCGCAGGTCCGTGCCGCGGACGAGGTCCATGACCAGGGCCAAGTCGTTGCCGTCGACCACCAGGTCCCGGACGGACACCACGTGCGGGTGCTCCAGCCCGAGCAGGGCGGTGCGCTCCTGCACGAAGCGGCCCACGAGCTCCTCGTCGGAGGCGAGGTCCTCGCGCAGCAGCTTGACGGCGACGGGCCCGTCCGGTCCCTCGCCCAGCCACACCGTGCCGGCGCTGCCCCGTCCCAGGATCTGGTGGGCGGTGTACCGGCTGCCGATCTTCCGTGCCAAGGCTGCTCCTACGGACGCGTGTTGCCCATCAAAGTACGCGTCCGAGGAGCCAACCTTCACCGCGGAGACGGAAATCACCCGCCGGATGTCGACAAGTACACAAACTCGTGGTCAGCGCCGGAGCCGGTGCTCACCCGCCGACGGCTCAGTTGCCCGTGCCACCCGTGCCGCTGCCGCCCGAGTCGGCCAGGTCTCCGATCCAGCCGGTGACGTCGTCGAACCAGCCGCTGATCAGCTGCCAGTAGCTCTCGCCGGTGCCGATCCAGTCCTGGAGCGGGCTCAGCTCCCAGATCAGCCACCCGGCGACGAACAGGATGACGATCGTGAACAGGCATCCCTTCAGGCAGCCCAGTCCGGGGATCTTCATCGGGTTGGCGCTGCGCTGCCTCGGCTCACGCGGCTGCCGGGGTGCCGGCTCGGGCCGCTGTCCCGGCTGCTGCTGGGGCGCCGGCGCGTACCGCTGGTGCTGAGGCTGCTGGTGCTGCGGGGGCGCGTACTGCTGCTGCGGCTGTCCCTGGTATCCGTAGCCGGGGGGCTGCTGCTGGCGCTGCTGGGGGCGCTGCTGCTGGGGCCGCTGTTGCTGCTGGTTCTGCGGCGGATACGGCTGCTGGGGCTGCTGGGGCTGCCGGGAGACCTGCCGCTGAGGGCGGCGGCGCAGCGGGTCCTCACCGGGGTCGAGGTACTGCTGGACCTGCGTCGGCTCGTTGCGGTCACGGGCGGCCCGCATCTGGCTCTGCCAGGGGTGCGGCTGCTCCGGCTGCTGACCCTGCTGTCCTTGCTGACCGTACTGTCCCGGCTGGTGCGGCGGCACCGGCGGGAGGACGGCCGTCGGATCGGCGGCGCCGGACGGGCCGCCCGTGTGCGGAAGGACGGCGGTGGGGTCGGCGGCGCCCGCCGGACCGCCCGTGTGCGGCAGGACGCTGGTCGCGGCGTTGGGGTCGTAGGCGCCGCCGGGCACGGTGGCGGGCGTCGGGTCGGGCGCGAGCAGATGGCCGACGCCGTCGGCGGCCGCGATCTGCATCGAGTTCGCGTGCACCCCGATGCCCTCGGCCACGATCCGCAGCCCGCGCGCGAGGTTCTCGGCGCTCGGCCGGTCGTCCGGGTTCTTGCGCAGGCAGCGCTCGATGACCGTCCAGAGCGGGTCCGGGACCGTGGACGGCCGGCGCGGCTCGGCGTTCAGGTGCTGGTGCAGCACCTCGAGGGCGGAGCCGCCGGAGAACGGCGGGCGGCCCGTGACCAGCTCGTACAGCAGGATGCCGGCGCCGTAGATGTCCACGGCCGAGGTCTGCGGGCGGCCCTCGGCGGACTCCGGCGCGACGTACGCGGGCGTGCCGACGAATTCACTGGTCCGGGTCAGGCCCGGGGAGTCGGCGAGTCGCGCGATGCCGAAGTCGGTGAGCAGCGGGTGCATCTGCCCGCCGTTCTGCATCAGCAGGACGTTGGCCGGCTTCAGGTCGCGGTGCACGACACCGTCGGCGTGGCTGGCGGCGAGCGCGTCGGCGACCTGGGCGGTGAGCAGGGAGGCGGCGACGGGCGTGAAGGGGCCGTTCTCGCGCAGGTAGCGATGCAGGTCGGGGCCGTCGACGAGGTCCATGACCAGCGCCAGCAGATCGCCCTCGACGACCAGGTCACGGACCCGGACGATGTTCGGGTGGGTCAGGCGCAGCAGCACGGACCGCTCCCGCAGGAAGCGCATCACGACATCGGGGTCGTTCGCGAGCTCCTCCTTGAGGACCTTGATCGCGACGGTCTCCCCGGGCTGGCCGGCCACGGCCGCCTCGGCGCCCGCGGTCTCGCGCTGGCGGGCTCGCCAGACGGTGCCCGTGGCGCCGCGTCCGAGCGGCTCCTCGAGCAGGTACTTGCTGCCGACTGGCCGCACGTCACGCGCTCCCTGCTGCTTGCTTGCCTGTCCTGTCCGTGTTCCGACCCACTGTAGTGCCGCCGTGCGGACGCCGGGCTGTCGTCGTAATCCGAAGGAAAGACGCGTGGCCCGGTCTTCTTGGTTGCCGCGGCCGGACGTGACCGATCTCAACTGATCGCCGGTGACGCACTTGTCCGGCACTTTTGCGGGCAGAGCCGACCAATCAAGATCACTTGCCACCGGGTGTGGGGCGCGTTGTCAGTGGCAGGTGCGAGGATGCCTTTCGTACTGGCCGCTGTGCTCGTGTGGGGTGGGGGGAAGCCCGCGCCCGTGCAGAAGGGACCGCTGACGGCGATGCAGATCCGGCTGACCGTCGTAGACCCGACGGGCCCGCCCCTCCCCGCGCAGGGCACCGCTCGTGCGGGGGGACCTCCGGCGCGGGCCCGCTCCGCGAGCTGCGACGTACTGGTCACGGCGCCCGCCGGCACGGCTCTGGCCGCGGTGGCGTCCGCGCTGGCCGCGGCGGTCTCCGGGGAGGGCACCCCGTCGGCCTCCTCCGCGGCGGCGGTCGTGCTCTACGCGGGCGTGGAGCGGCTCGACACCCAGCGCTGCACACTCGGCGAGCCGCCGCTGATCGACGGCGCCGTGCTGTCCCTGGGCGCCCCGGCCGACCCCGAGCCGCATCCCGAGGTCGACGAGGCCCCGGCCCGCCTGCACGTGGTGGCCGGACCCGACGCGGGCGGCGTGCACCTGCTGCACGGCGGCCAGGTCCGCGTGGGCCGTTCCGCGGACGCCGACGTGCCCCTCGACGACCCGGACGTCTCCCGGCTGCACTGCGCCGTGACCCTCTCCGCCGACGGCCGCGTCACGGTCGCCGACCTCGGCTCCACCAACGGCACCACCCTGGACGGCGCCCGGGTCCAGGCCCGTCCTGTCCGCCTCGTCCCGGGCGCCCTGCTGCGCGTCGGCGAGTCGGCCCTGCGGCTGGCCCCGCCCGGCGGGCCGGGTCCGCGGGCGGCGACCACGCCGGACGGGGAGGGCCACGTCCGGGTGCCCTGCGCCGGCACGGTCGCGCAGGACGGGGACCCGGCAGCGGGAGGCCCGTCCGGGGACCGCTCCGCCCCGGGCGCGGCACAGGCGCGTGCGACGGGCGACGGCACGGGTGACCGGGAAGGCCCGTCGGGACCGACCGGCCACGCCCTCGGCACGGTGGACTGGAACGACTCGTCGCGGACGCGGGGCGGGCGCGCATCCGGAGCCGGGGAGGCCCCCGCGGCGCCTCCGGTGGTACCGGGCCAGGGCACGGCGCCACGCATCGAGAGCCGGCGCGGCGGCGAGGCCCGCCCGGTGGACCCGGCGCGGACCACGCCGGGAGCGGTCGCCCCGGACAGCGCGCCGGGGGCGGGCGGCGGCTCCACGGCCACCCACGCCGGCCTCGGTTCGTTCACGGGCGCGTACGACGACGTCCGCGGCCCGCACGACGACCCACGCCCCCCACAGAACCCCGCCGCCCCCGGCTCCTCCCCCGCCCCCCGGTCCGCCACCACGCCGGCGCCCGCGCCTTCGCCCACGCCCGCGTCGTATCCCTACGACGACCTTCCCGACGCCGATCCGCGCGCGGTCACCGGCCGCAAGGGCACCCCGCTGCGCGGCACCGACATACCTCCGGGCGTCCGCAAGCGCGGAGGCCTCTCCGCCTGGGCACGCAGGCTGGCGGGCAGTCGCGGGGGCGCCCAGGACACGGACGGCCCCGGGATCCACGACGAAGAGGAGACCGGAGCGGAGCCGTACCCGTCGGCCCTCGCGTCCCCCGCGCCCGAGACCTGGCCCGACCCGGCGGCGCTGCTGCTCACGGCACTGGGCCCGGGCCCCCGGCTGTGGGAACGCGGCCCGGGTCACCCCGAGGCGCTCACCGTGCGGCTGGGGACGGCCGACCGGCCGGCGCCCGACGGCTCGGGTCTGCTGCCCGCCGTACCGGTGACGACGGGGCTGCGCGAGGTCGGCGCCCTCGGTCTGGCCGGGCCGCGCCCCCGGCTGTCCGGGCTGGCGCGGGCGGTGCTGGCCCAGCTCGCCGCGCTGCACTCCCCCGACACCCTGGAAATCGTCCTGATCAGCACGGACCGCGCGCGCGACGAGGCGGAGCGCGTCGCCGAGTGGTCCTGGCTGGGCTGGTTGCCGCATCTGCGCCCCGGGCACGGCCAGGACTGCCGTCTGCTGCTCGCCTACGACCGCGACCAGGCGACGGCCCGTGCCGACGAGCTGCTGCGCCGCCTGGAGGACCAGCTCTCCGACAGTGCGAGCGGCCTTGCCGGCACGCGAGCGGTGCAGGTGCCCGCGCCCCGGAGCGCCGCCCACCGCCCCTCCTGGGCCGTGGCGGACGACACGGGGGAGGGCGGCTTCCCCGGCCCCTACACGGTGGTCGTCGTGGACGGCGATCCCGGCGGCGCCGATCTGCGCGAGGCGGTGGCACGGCTGGCGGTTGCCGGACCGCGCGCCGGCATACACGTCGTCTGCCTCGCCGAGACGCCCGCCGCCTCCCCCTCCTCGCCGGTGGCGGAGACCTACGAGACGGCCTGTGCGGCGGCGCCCACGTTCCGCGCGTGCGGAGCCGTGGCGCTGCTCAGCGGGGACGTGGCGACGGCGCTGCGGCTGCTGCGGGTCGCGCCGGCCGGGGCGCAGACCGAGCGGCCCGGCCCGGTGGGACCCGGCACGGTCGGCGCGGTGGACGCGGTCTCCCTGGCCTGGGCCGAACGCTTCGCGCGCGCTCTGGCGCCCCTGCGCCCGGACGGCGCGGGCGGCGGCGGTGAGCGGCACACACGGGTGTCCGCACCGCTGCCCCAGTCGGCCCGTCTCCTGGACAAGCTGGGCCTGGCCCGCGCCACGCCCGCCTCGCTGATGGCCCGCTGGGCGGACGCGGCCGACGACGCCGAGGCGCTCGGCGGCCGGGCGTGGGCCGTGCTCGGCGCCGGTCCGCGTGGCCCGGTCGGCGTGGACCTGGTCGCCGAGGGCCCGCACCTGCTGATCGAGGGGCCGGCCGGCAGCGGACGTACGGAGCTGCTGCGGGCGGTCGTGGCCTCGCTGGCCGCCGCCGAGCGGCCGGACCGGCTGGGCGTCATCCTGCTGGACGGCCGCGACACCGTCGGCAAGGGCGACGGCGGCCACGGCGACGGCCTGCGGATCTGTACGGACGTACCGCACGTCACCACCCATCTCACCGCCAACGACCCGGTACGGATGCGGGAGTTCGCGCAGTCGCTGAGCGCCGAGCTGAAGCGCAGGTCGGAGCTGCTGGGCCGTTCCGGCTTCGCGGAGTGGCACACGCAGCGCACGGTCTCCGGCCGTATCGTCCCGCAACGCACCCCGGGCGCCGCGTCCCCGGGGGCCGGGCCCGGCGGCGGTTCCGCAGGCGCCGCCGACATCGAGTCCCCGCCCAGCGCCACCCTGCGGTTGCGTCCGGGAGCGGCGGCCCGTCAGCGGGCCGAGGCGGCGCCCCCGCTGCCCCGGCTGGTGGTGGTCGTCGACGACCTGGACGCACTGGTCTCCCCGGCCCTCGGCTCCCCGGGCCGGCCGGCCGCCGGCTCGGTCATGCGCGCGCTGGAGGCGGTGGCCCGCGAGGGCGAGCGGCTCGGCGTGCACCTGGTGACGGCGGCGGGCCCCGGAGGCCGTACGGCGGAGTCGGAACCGGCCCGTCTGTCCACCGTTCGGATCACTCTGGAACCCCCCGGTTCCGGGTCGGACGAACCGGCGCCGGGCCGCGGCCGCCTCAAGGGCGCGGACGGCCGCCTCACCCCCTTCCAGGGCGGCCGTGTCACGGGCCGCATCCCCCGCACGGCGACCCTGCGTCCCACGGTGGTCCCCCTGGAGTGGCACCGCATGGGAGACCCGCCGACCCGCCGCCCGGTGCGGGAACTGGGCAACGGCCCGACCGACCTGGCCCTCCTGGCCAGCGCCCTGGAAAGAGCGGCACGCCAGCTCAGCCCCACCGGTGGCGCCCCCACCGCAGGGGCCTGACGCCCCGCTCCCCCCGGGCGTGAGCGGGGTCGGGCCGATCGCCGGCCGTCCCGGGACGGACTCGGGACGGCGGGGCAGTGGTCCGGCCCGGCAGGGTGATGCTCCCGGTCCGCGCGCCGGGCCGGGAAGCGCTGCGGCCCCGCGTCGGGCATCGCGCGCGTTGCGATCACGACGCGGTCACGATCCCCCGCTCGACAGCACAGGCGCTCTTGCCGAGCCACAGCACCCGGCGTAGACCAGTGCCACGGGACAGCGCCCGAACGTTCACGAGTCGACGAGGACGAAGAACGGGGCAGTGATGCGCAGCACGAGCCACACCATCCGGACACGCAGGACCGTGAAGGCGGCCGCCGCGGTTCTGTCGGGAGCCCTGGCGCTCTCGCTCACCGCGTGCGGCAGCGACGACGACAAGAGCGGAGGAAGCGACAGCAGCACCGGAGGCAAGGAGTCCGGCAGCACCCTCACCCTCCCCAAGCTCGACGGCACCACTCTCGAAGTGGCCGCCGTATGGACCGGCACCGAACAGGCGAACTTCAAGAAGGTCCTCGCCGAGTTCGAGAAACGCACCGGCGCGAAGATCACCTTCGTGCCCGCGCAGGACCCGATCATCAACTTCCTCGGTTCCAAGATCGCGGGCGGCTCACCGCCGGACGTGGCCATGCTGCCGCAGCCAGGCGCCATCAAGCAGGCCGCCGACAAGGGCTGGGCCAAACCGCTGGGCGCCGAGGCCCAGGCGGAGCTCACCAAGAACTACTCGCAGGGCTGGCAGGACATCGGCAAGGCGGGCGGCAAGCAGTACGGCGTCTACTACAAGGCCGCGAACAAGTCGCTGATCTGGTACAACGCCAAGGTCTTCGAGAACGCGGGCGCGAGCGCACCCAAGGCGTGGAAGGACCTGCTGACCACCGCGCAGACGGTGTACGACTCCGGCGTGACCCCGTTCTCGATCGGCGGCGCCGACGGCTGGACCCTCACCGACTGGTTCGAGAACGTCTATCTCTCCCAGGCGGGCCCGGAGAAGTACGACCAGCTGGCCCAGCACAAGATCAAGTGGACGGATCCCTCCGTGAAGGAGGCGCTGACCACGCTCGCCCAGATCTGGGGCAAGAAGGACTGGGTCGCGGGCGGTGCGAGCGGCGCGCTCCAGACCGAGTTCCCGGCCTCGGTGACCCAGACCTTCACCGGCGGCGACCAGCCGAAGGCGGCAATGGTCTACGAGGGCGACTTCGTGCAGGTCAACATCGCCGACACCAAGTCGAAGGTCGGCACGGACGCCAAGGTGTTCCCGTTCCCACAGGTCGGCGGCACCGCGCCGGTGGTCTCCGGCGGTGACGCGGCCGTCATCCTGAAGGACTCCAAGGGCGCGCAGGCGCTGGCGACCTTCCTGGCCTCGCCGGACGCCGCGGAGATCCAGGCCAAGCTCGGCGGCTATCTCTCGCCGAACAAGAACGTCGATGTCTCCGTGTACCCGAACGAGGTGCAGCGGACGATCGCCAAGGCGCTGGTCGCGGCGGGCGACGACTTCCGCTTCGACATGTCGGACCAGGCCCCGCAGGCCTTCGGCGGCACCCCCGGCAAGGGCGAGTGGAAGGACCTCCAGGACTTCCTGAAGAACCCGACGGACGTGGCCGGCACCCAGGCGAAACTGGAGTCGGACGCGGCAGCGGCGTACGGGAACTGACGCAGACATGGCAACGCCTGCGACGGCGGGGGCTCCTGGAGCCCCCGCCCCTCCTCGCTCACGCAAGAGCGTGACCGGCACCCGGAGGACCGTGGCCGCACTGTTCCTGCTGCCCGCCCTGGTGCTGCTCGGCGCGCTCGTGGTCTACCCGATCGGGTACTCGGTCGTGCGCAGTTTCTACGACCAGTCCGGCGACGGCTTCGCCGGCGTCGACAACTACAAGGCCCTCTTCACGGACGAGGGCATCCGTACCGCCCTCAAGAACAACGTGATCTGGGTGGTGTTCGCGCCCACCGTCGCGACCGCGCTCGGTCTCATCTTCGCGGTGCTGACCGAACGGGTGCGCTGGGGCACCGCGTTCAAGCTGGTCGTCTTCATGCCGATGGCGATCTCCATGCTCGCCGCCGGCATCATCTTCCGGCTGGTCTACGACCAGGATCCGGACAAGGGCGTCGCCAACGCGGTGTGGGTGGGCGTCCACGACACGTTCGCCGAGTCGTCGGCGTTCCCGAAGGCCCACCCGGGCCGGGACTCGCCGCTCCGACCGCAGAACGGCGGGTTCGTCACCAGGACCGCCGTGCACACCGGCGAACCGGTCGCCCTTCCCCTGGTCGGCGTCGCTCCCGACCAGATGCCCGGCAGTGCGGCGAAGGCCGTGAAGGCGCGGCCCGAACAGGACGCGGTCACCGGGACCGCCTGGCAGGACTTCACCCGCGGCAAGGGCGTCGGCACGCTCGGCGCACCCGACCCGTCCGAGCTGGGCTACGCCGGGATGCGGATCGAGGCGGTGAAGGACGGCAAGGTGGTCGCGTCGGCGAAGGCGGCCGACGACGGCACCTTCACGCTTCCGGCCGCGGCCGACGGCGCGCTGCTCAGGCTGCCCGCGAGCAACTTCAAGGAGGCGTACAACGGCCTGGACTGGCTGGGCCCCTCGCTGGTCACGCCGGCGATCATCGGCTCGTACATCTGGATGTGGGCGGGCTTCGCGATGGTGCTGATCGCGGCGGGTCTGGCCGGGATCCCGCGCGAACTGCTCGAAGCGGCCCGGGTGGACGGCGCCAACGAGTGGCAGGTGTTCCGTCGGGTCACCGTCCCGCTGCTCGCGCCGGTCCTCGCGGTCGTCGCCGTCACTTTGATGATCAATGTGCTGAAGGTCTTCGACCTGGTCTTCATCATCGCCCCGGGCTCCTCCCAGGACGACGCGAACGTGCTCGCCCTGGAGCTGTACCGCAAGGGCTTCTCCGAGGACCAGCCCGGCATCGCCAGCGCCATCGCGGTGTTCCTGCTGCTCCTGGTGATCCCGGTGATGTGGTTCAACGTGCGTCGGCTCAGGCGGGAGGTGCGGCGGTGACCGGTCGGCTCGCATGGCTCATGGAGAAGCTCAACGGTGGCCTGGTGCGCGCCTTCCTGATCGTCGTCGGCCTGTTCTGGCTGGTGCCGACGATCGGGCTGCTCATCTCCTCCCTCCGCTCGCCCGAGGACATGAGCGCCGACGGCTGGTGGAAGGTGTTCGCCCAGCCCTCCCAACTCACCTTCGACAGCTACCGGAAGCTGCTGGAGAACGGTGACATCACCAGTTCCCTCGTCAACACGATCCTGATCACCGTGCCGGCGACGGTCCTGGTCGTCGTCATCGGCTCGCTCGCGGGCTACGCGTTCGCGTGGATGGAGTTCCCCGGCCGGGACTGGTGGTTCCTGGGTGTCGTGGGGCTGCTGGTGGTGCCGGTGCAGGTGGCGCTCATCCCGATCGCCGAACTGTTCGGCAAGATCGGCCTGTTCGGGAACATCGCCGGGGTGATCCTGTTCCACGTCGGGTTCGGGCTGCCGTTCGCGGTGTTCCTGCTGCGGAACTTCTTCGCGGAGATCCCCCGCGAACTGCTGGAGGCGGCCCGTCTCGACGGCGCCGGCGAACTGCGCCTGTTCGCCCGGGTCGTGATGCCGCTGGGCGGGCCCGCGATCGCGTCCCTGGGCATCTTCCAGTTCCTGTGGGTGTGGAACGACATGCTGGTCGCGCTGGTGTTCACCAACGCCGACAGCCAGCCGATCACGGTCGCCCTCCAGACGCAGGTACGGCAGTTCGGCAACAACATCGACGTGCTCGCGCCCGGCGCGTTCATCTCGATGGTGATCCCGCTGGCCGTGTTCTTCGCGTTCCAGCGGCAGTTCGTGTCCGGCGTGATGGCGGGCGCGGTCAAGTAGCGCTCGAGCGCCCTTTACCGCACGGGCGGACCGGGTCACCGGTCCGCCCCATTCCGTTCACCCGCAATTCCCCCGTATGCCGCACGAAACGTAACCGATTCACTCCATCGGCCGTTCCCGGGCAAGGCCATGTCTTCCGCCCGCGCCGACCCATGGATGGATGTCCCTTGCCCAGGTTCAGTGTCATCGTCCCCGCGTACAAGGTTCAGGCGTACCTGCACGAGTGCCTCGAATCGGTGCTGTCCCAGTCGTTCGCCGATCTCGAACTGATCGTCGTCGACGACCGTTCGCCGGACGCCTGCGGCGAGATCGCCGACGAGTTCGCGGCCCGCGACGCGCGGGTGCGTGTCGTGCACCTGCCGGAGAACGTCGGCCTGGGGCGGGCCCGCAACGCCGGTCTGGAGCGGGCGACCGGCGACTACCTGCTGTTCCTGGACTCCGACGACACGCTCACCCCGGACGCGCTGCGCGCGATCGCCGACCGGGTGGACGAGACGGGCGAGCCGGACGTCCTGGTCTACGACTACGCGAGCACCTACTGGTCGGGCGAGACCGTGCGCAACCAGTTCGCGGCGCAGCTCACCGAGGAGGGTCCCGCGCCCTTCCGGCTCCAGGACCGTCCGGGGCTGCTCAGGGTGCTGATGGTGGCGTGGAACAAGGCCTACCGGCGGGAGTTCGTGGAGCGCGTGGGCCTGACGTTCCCGCCCGGCTTCTACGAGGACACGCCGTGGACGTACCCGGCGCTGATGGCGGCACGGACACTCGCGACGCTGGACCGGGTCTGTGTGCACTACCGGCAGCGCCGCCGGGGCAACATCCTGTCCACCACGAGCCGGGGGCACTTCGACGTCTTCGAGCAGTACGACCGGGTCTTCGCGTTCGTCGAGCAGCGGCCCGAACTGGCCTGCTGGCGACCGGTGTTGTTCCGCCGCATGGTCGACCACCTCTCGACGGTCTTCACCAAGCGCGACCGGCTCCCGCCGGGCTCGCGCGCCGAGTTCCTGCGCAGGGCCCGCGCCCACTACCGCCGTTACCGCACCCCGGGCGCCCCGGTCCCGCTGCGGTCCCGGCTGCGCCACACCCTGGTCCACTTCGGCGTGCACCGCACCTACCGGGCGCTCCAGGCGACCATGACCGTCCGCCGGCGCACCCACAAGGCCGTCTCGAAACTCGCCCGCGTCCTCAAGGCAACCGTCCTCCAGGCCCATTACCGCATCCAGCTGCGGCTGCCGCTGCGCGCCGACCGTGCCGTGTTCGCGGCCTACTGGGGCCGCGGCCACAGCTGCAACCCGGGCGCGCTGGAGGCCGCGTTCCGCACCTTCGCGCCACATGTGCGCACGGCGTGGATCGCCCGCCCCGAGCACCGGGCGGCCGTCCCGCCGGGCCCGCGGCAGGTACGCCCCGGGACGGCCGCGTACTGGACGGCGCTGGCCCGCTCCAAGTACCTGGTGAACAACGTCAATTTCGACCGGCGGCTGGTCAAGCGCCCCGGCCAGGTCTTCGTGCAGACCCAGCACGGCACCCCGCTCAAGCACATGGGCCTGGACCTCCAGGAGCGTCCGGCGGCCGCCCGCGACATGGACTTCGCCGAACTGCTGCGCGGCGTCGACAAGTGGGACTACGTGCTGTCGGCGAACCGCCACACCACGCTCACCTGGGAGCGCGTCTACCCGGGAAGCTACGAGACCCTCGAGTACGGCTATCCCCGCAACGACGTCTTCCAGAAGGCGACGTCGGCGGACGTGGCCCGGCTGCGCGAGTCCCTCGGCATCCCCCGCGACACGGTCGCCGTCCTCTACGCGCCCACGCACCGCGACTACCGCCGGGTCCAGCGTTCCCACGTCGACCTGGAGCGCGTGCTGCGCCGGCTGGGGCCCCGCTTCGTGATCCTGGCCCGCGCCCACTACTGGCAGGAGGCCCCGCTCGCCCGCCGGGTGCCCGGCCTCATCGACGTCACCGACCACCCGAGCGTGGAAGCCCTCTGCCTGGCCTCGGACGCCCTGGTCACCGACTACTCGTCGCTGATGTTCGACTACGCGGGGCTGGACCGCCCGATCGTCATCCACGCCGACGACTGGGAGGCCTACGAGGCGGCCCGCGGCACCTATTTCGATCTGCGTGCCTGTCCGCCCGGCGCGGTGGCGCGCAGCGAGGACGAACTGACCGACATCTTCGTGACCGGCCACTGGCGCGGCGCCCGCTCGGACCGGCTGCGGGCCGCGTTCCGCGAGCGGTTCTGCCCGCACGACGACGGACGGGCCGCCGAGCGCGTCGTACGGCGGGTCGTGCTGGGCGAGACATGTCTGCCTGCGGTCGTGCCGCTCGCCGAGCGCCGTCCGGTGCCGTCGGCCACCGCAGGCGCGCCCGCGCTGCCCGCGCTGCCCAGCCAGCTCGCACTGCCCGCCTCGCCCTCGGTGCGCCCGCCGCTCGCCCACGTGCCACCGCCCGCCGGCTCGGTCCCCGTCACCGAGCGGCGCTGAACGCCGTTCTTCCTTCCGGGAGTTCCCATGACCACCGGCTCGTCGCGGCCCACCCCCACCCGGCCGTCCACCTGGCGGCCGACCGGGCGGCCCGGCCGCTCCGCCTGAAGAACCCGCCGCAGACCGGTGGACGAACAGCTCAGCAGATCAGCAGATCGACAGAGAAAGTACAGAATGCCCCGCTTCAGCATCATCGTCCCGTCCCATGGGGTCGCGGGCCGGCTGTCCCTGGCGCTGGACTCCGTCCTCGCCCAGTCCTTCGGCGACTTCGAGCTGATCCCCGTCAGCGACGCGCCCGACGCCCCGGCCGCGGCCCTCGCCGCCGGGTACGCGCGGCGGGACTCCCGGGTGGCGCCGGTCCACTCACCGCCCTCCGCCGGGCTGAGCGGGGCACGCAACACCGGGATGCGGGCCGCGACCGGCACATATCTGCTGTTCCTCGACGGCGACGACACCCTCACCCCGGGCGCCCTCGCGGCCCTGGACGCCCGGCTGGCCGAGACCGGAGACGTCGACGTCCTCTACGCCGAGCACGAGCGCACCCCCTGGTGGGAGGGCGAGCCGGCCAACCCGGCCGCGCTACTGCTGGCGAGGACGCCGAAGGGCGCCTTCTCCCCGGCCGAGGCCCCGCACCTCACCGGCGTGCAGCTGCCCGCCTGGGGCACGGCCTACCGGCGCTCCTTCGTCACCGGGCACCGGCTCGCCTTCCCCGACGGGCACTTCACGGACGTCGGCTTCGGCGGCCTGGTCACCGTGCACGCCGAGCGGGTCGCGGTGCTGCGCTCGGTCGTCGTACGGCACCTGCTGCGGCGGCAGGGCAACCGGCTGAACCTGCCGGGCGAACACCACCTGGAACTCCTGGAGCTGACCGACGAGGTGCTGACCCGGGCGGCCGGGCTCGGGCTGTCCGGGGACCGGTCGGGTGCCCTCTTCGAGCAGCTCTTCGCGGCCGTCCTGAAGAGCGCCGCGCATCCGGCCCGGCTCACCGGACGCCGTCGCCGGGCCTTCTTCCGGCGCGCGGGCCGGCTGTACCGCCGCCACCGCCCGGCCGGATTCCGCGGGCCCGGCGGCAGTCTGGGAGTGCAGCACCGGCTGCTGGCCGCCGGAGCGTACACGGCGTTCCGCGCGCTGGGCGGCGCCAACCGGAAGGCGTCCGGTGCCCTGGAGCGCCTCCCACGCCTCCAGGGCCTGCGCACCCGCCTGTTCTACCGGCGACAGCTGCGCCGTCGTATCGAGCCGGACCTGGCGGTGTACTGCGCCTACTGGGGGCGCGGCTACGCGTGCAGTCCGGCCGCGATCCACGCCAAGGCCGCCGAGCTCGCCCCGCACATCCGCTCGGTGTTCCTCGTCGAAGCCGGCCAGGCACAGTCGATGCCGGAGGGCGTCGAGCACGCCGTCATCGGCAGCCGCCGCTCCTGGCAGGTCCTGGCCCGGGCCCGGTACCTGGTCAACAACGCCAACTTCGCGGAGGGCGTCGTCAAGCGCGAGGGCAGCGTGCATGTGCAGACACAGCACGGCACCCCGCTGAAGAAGATGGGCGTCGACCAGTCGACGTACCCGGTCGTCGCCGCCGCGACCGGTTCCTTCACCAAGCTGCTGGGCCGGGTGGACCGCTGGGACTACAACCTCTCCTCCAACACCCACTCCACCCAGATGTGGGAGCGCGCCTTCCCGGGCTCGTACGAGCAGTTGGAGTACGGCTATCCGCGCAACGACGTGTTCTACACGGCGACCGCGGACGACGTGGCCCGGGTCCGGCGGGAACTGGGCGTGCCGGAGGGCAGCACGGCCGTGCTGTACGCGCCCACCCACCGCGACTACCACACCGGTTTCGAAGCGGGCCCGGACCTGGAGGCGTTCTGCGAGGCGGCCGGCGAGGACGTCGTCGTGCTGCTGCGGGCGCACTACTTCTACGACGGAGGCGGTGGGCGCGGCAGCGGCCGGGTCATCGACGTCACCGGGCACCGCTCCTCCGAGGAGGTCTGCCTGGCCGCCGACGCGCTGGTCACCGACTACTCGTCGATCATGTTCGACTACGCCAACCTGGACCGCCCGATCGTGGTGTACGCCGACGACTGGGACGTCTACCGGGAGACCCGCGGCGTCTACTTCGACCTGATGGCGGCACCCCCCGGACCGGTCGCCCGCACGCCGCAGGAGCTGGCCCGCGTGTTCCGCGACGGCTCCTGGGCGGACTCCGGGTCCGCCGCACTGCGGGCCGCGTTCCGGTCCCGTTTCTGCCAGTTCGACGACGGCCGGGCCGCCGAGCGGGTGGTGCGCCGGGTGTTGCTCGGTGAGCCCCCGGAGGCGATCGCGCCCGTACGGCCGCTCGCCGAACGCGTCCCGGCCCCCGCCGCCTCCACCCTCGTAAGGAGCTGACTCCCGCAGTGCCCCGCTTCAGCATCATCGTCCCGTGTTTCAAGGTGCAGGGCTTCCTGCGCGAGTGTCTCGACTCGGTCCTGGAGCAGTCGTACCGGGACATCGAGGTGATCGCCGTCGACGACCGCTCGCCCGACGGCTGCGGCGCGATCCTCGACGAGTACGCGGCCCGCGACGACCGGGTCCGGGTCCTGCACCTGCCGGAGAACGCCGGCCTCGGCCGCGCCCGCAACGCCGGCATGCCGCTCGCGGGCGGCGACTACCTGTTCTTCCTGGACAGCGACGACACCCTCACCCCGGGCGCGCTGGGCGCGATGGCCGACCGGCTCGACGAGACCGGGGACCCGGACGTGCTGGTCTTCGACTACGCGCGCACCTACTGGTGGGGCGGCACCCGGCGGAACGCCCTCGCGCACATCCTCGCGGAGACGGCCGACGGCACGTTCACGGCCGCCGGACGACCGGAGATCCTCGACCTGCTGATGGTCGTGTGGAACAAGGTCTACCGGCGGGAGTTCGTCGAGGGATACGGCTTCGCCTTCCCTCCCGGCTACTACGAGGACACGCCCTGGACGTTCCCGGTCATGCTCAGCGCGGAGCGGATCGCCACGCTGGACCGGATCTGTCTCGACTACCGCCAGCGCCGGCAGGGCAACATCCTGTCCACCACCAGCCGCAAGCACTTCGACATCCACGACCAGTACGAGCGGGTCTTCGCCTTCGTCGGCTCCCGCCCGGAGCTCGGCTCCTGGCGGCCGTACCTGCACCGCAAGATGGGCGAGCACTGTCTCGACATCCTCGCCAAGCCGGACCGGCTGCCGGCCTCCGACAAGGGCGAGTTCTTCCGCCGCACGGCCGAGCTGTTCGCCCGCCACAAGCCCGCCGGCGAGCGGGTGCCCGCCGAACTCCGGGTCCTGGAGGGCGGTTACACCGCCTACCGGATCAGGCGGAAGGCCGGGCAGGCCGGCCGGGAACTCGCCCGGCTGGGCGGACAGGCACGCGGGGCGGCGGGCGCGCGGGCGCGGCGGGGGACGGCCGCCCTGCACCGGCGCCGCCCTCTGGACCCGGGCCTCGTCCTGTACTCGGCGTTCTCGCACCAGGGTGTGCTCGGCGACCCGGGAGCCGTCTACGAGAAGGCCCGGGAGATCGCACCGCAGCTGCACGGGGTGTGGGTGGTGCGCGACGAGGAGACGGCCGCGCGGCTCCCGGCGGGCGTGGAGCACGTACTGCTCGACTCCCCCGCCTACCGGCGCGTCAGCGCGCGGGCCGGCTTCCTCGTCAACAACGTCAACTGGCCCGGCGCCCTGGTCAAGCGGCCGGGCAGCGTCCACATCCACACCCACCAGGGCACCCCGCTGAAGTACATGGCGGCCGACCTGCTCCAGCGACCCGGCGCCCGGCACGGCGTGGACGTGCCGCAGATGCTGCGCCGCGCCGACCGCTGGGACTACAGCCTGGTCGCCAACGAGCACTCGGAACTGGTGTGGGAGCGGGCGTACCCGTGTCACTTCACCTCGGTGCGGACCGGCAGTCCGCGCAACGACGTGCTGGTGAACGCCGGCCGGGACGCCGGTACGCCCGCCGCCGCGCAGACGGCTCCCGAGGTCCGCGCGCGGCTCGGCATCCCGGCGGGTCACACGGTCGTGCTGTACGCGCCGACCCGCCGTGACTACGTGCGTGGCGGACACGCCGACCGGCTCGACCTGGCCCGGTTCGCCGCCGACCTCGGCGAGGGACACACCCTCGTCGTACGGCTGCACCCGTCGCTGGCGACCGGTCCGGCGCGCGGGCTGGGCCTGGCCGACCTGCACCGGCGCGGGGTGCTGGTGGACGCGACGGACGAGCCGCGCGTCGAGGACGTCATGCTCGCCTCCGACGTCCTGGTCACCGACTACTCGGCCCTGATGTTCGACTACGCCAACCTGGACCGGCCGATCGTCGTCCACGCCGACGACTGGCCCGCGTACACGGCGAGCCGGGGCGCCTACTTCGACATCACGGCCGACGCGCCGGGCCACGTCTCGCGCACCTACCGGGAGCTGGCCTGGCTGCTGGCCTCGGGCAGCTGGCGCGACGAGGAGTCGGCACGGCTGCGGGCGGGCTTCCGCGAGCGGTTCTGCGCCTACGACGACGGGCGGGCCGCCGAGCGCGTCGTGCGGCGGCTCCTGCTGGGCGAGGAGTTCCCCGAGGGGGCAGTCGTCGCGAAGGTGCCCGGCCCGGCCCTGGCCCGTGATCTGCTCCCGTCGACATGAAGACCTCCCTCCGGCCGCGCACGTGGGTGCTGGTCCTGGCCGCCGTGTTCGCGCTGTTCCAGCTCGCGAACGTGACCGGCCGGGACACACCCGACAGCAAGAACTACCTGTCGTACGCGCTGAGTCTGCGCGGTGAGAGCAAGCGGGAGGCGGCTGCCGTCACCATCGCCTACGCCTGCGCGGGACAGGCCTCGTCCGCGGGTCGCCGGCAGAGCGTGGACGTGCTGCGCTTCGACGAACCGGACCCGGGCCGCCGGGTCGCCGCCGAGTGCCGCAGGCGGGAGTGGCGCAACGTCGACGCGCGGCTGGAGGCGGGACAGACCGGCGGGCACACCGTGCCGTTCATGCCGGAGCGCTTCATGCGGATCTTCGAGGTACGCCCCGGCTACCCGGTGTTCCTGCTGCCCTTCATCACCCTGTTCGGTGTCACCTGGGGCGTGTGGCTGGCGGCGGTGGCGGTGACGGCGGCGGGCGGGGCGCTGGTGTTCCTGATCCTGCGCACGCTGTGCGTTCCGGCCTCCGTCTGCGTGACCGGGCAGGGCCTGTACTACGTGCTGCCGTGCGGTACGACGGCCATGCGCCCGATGACCGAGGGCCTGCTGCTGGCGCTGACGCTGACGGCGGTGTGGGGGTGTGCGATGGCGCTGGAAGACGAGGTGCCGGCCGGAGCCTGCCTGGTCGGCGGTTCGCTGGCCGCCCTGTTCACCGTCAAGCACTCGCAGGCGCTGTTCCTCGGGCTGTGCCTGGCGGGCGCGGGCGCGCTGATCGCCGTACGGCGCCGGCGGCGCGGGCGGCCGGCGGGGCGGGGGGTGGCCGTGGTGGCCGTGGCGGGCGGTTGCGGGGCACTGGGGACGCTGGTTATGGCACGACTCCTGCACTATCCGTCCGAGTCGGAGAGCCTCCAGGATCTGCTGACCCACCACTTCGACCGGCCGGACCGCACGCACGCGTGGGCCGAGTTCCTGCGCCTCCAGGGCCACTTCTGGGTGGAGTGGCTGCGCCAGCAGCTGTGGGAGCCGCTGTTCGTGGCCGCTCTGGCGGCCGGAGCCTGGGGTGCGGCACGGGGACCGCGCCGGGCGTTCGGCGTCTTCCTGCTGGGCGCCGCCTGCACCGGGGTGCTCACCCAGGCGGGACACCCGGACATCACCATCTGGGGCGACCGGCTGATCGTACTGGCGTGGCTGCTGCCGGTGCTGGGCGTGCCGCTGCTGCTCGAGCCCGTGCTGCGCGGACGGGTGTCCCTGCCGGTCCAGGAGGGCTCCGATCGGGCTCACTCGATGCGGTGACGTTCGGCAAGGCCGGTGACCCGAGCGGGAAGGTACGGCGAATGCCCCTATTTGCCCCACTCGACCCGCACGGCCAGATCCCCCAGGCCGACCAGATCACCGAGACGGACCGGGTCACCAGGACGGACCGGGCCGACCGGATCGACCACCGGGCCGGTTCCCTGCCCCGCTCCCCGTGCGGTGGCCTGTGCGGTCGCGGGCCCGGTTGCCGTTCGGGGCGCCTGTCCCGCTCCGGGTCCGGCATGCGGTCCCGGCGCCTGTTCGACCCCTGGTCCGGCCCCTTCCCCGGCCTGATCCGATCCGGCGTGGTCCGTTGAGCGCCGGTGTCCTCGTCCGGCGGCCCGCGCGCGGTGCGACGGCGCTCCGCGGGGGACGGGTGTGGCGGCCGACCCCGTACCAGGTCTTCGGCCTGCTGTTCTGGCTGGTGATGTCGCTGGCGTACTGGCGGGTGCCGCAGTGCTGTGACGCCGGCCAGCACGCGGCGGTCGTCGAACGTCTGAAGGACCGTCTTGTGCACCCCCGGCATCCGACGGGCGACGTGCCGGGCACGGGCAGCCCCTACTACTCGCCGTACGCGGTCGCGGAGGGCGCGTTCGCCCGGGTGACCGGGCTGACGGGCTGGGAGGTGCTGCGGGTCGCCGGTCCGGTCAACCTCCTCGTCCTGCTCACCGGCATCGGCCGCTTCACGCGCGCGCTGACGCCGAGACCATGGGCGCCGGTTCTGGCACTGGCGGCGATGACGCTGCTGTGGGGCACCGAGCGGGCCTGGTGGAGCGGCTACCTGGGCCTGATGTCGATGACCGGCAACCTCGGCTATCCGTCCACCTTCGCCATCGGGCTCGGCTTCTGGGCGTGGGCCCTGACGGGTACACGCGCGCGTGACGCGCGCCGCGTGCGGTACGTGGGTCCGAGCGGGCTGCGCGGCTTCACCGGGTACGTGACACTGGGCGCGCTGTACGGGCTGATCCTGCTGGTGCATCCGATCACGTCGGTCGCGGCGGTGGCCGGCGGCGCCGCCTTCGTCGTGGGGTGGCAGCGGGAGTGGCGGGCCGCGGTGACCGCCCGATGGGCGGTGGCGGGGGCCGTGGCGCTGCTGGTGGCCGCGGCGTGGCCCTACTTCGACGTGTTCGCGCTGGCCGGGGACGGCAGCGTGGACGCGATGCACCGACGGCTGTACGACGGGCGGGCCGGCCACTTCTGGCTGGCGCTGGCGGGAGTGCCGGCGCTGTGGGCGCGCGGTCGCCGCTCGGCGCGTGACCCACTGGTGCTGATGTTCGCCCTGGAGTGCGCGGTGGTGACGTACGGCTTCGTCAGCGGCCACTACACCTACGGGCGGATCCTGGGGCTCGCCCTGGTCCCGCTCCAGTTCGCGGCGGCCGTGGAACTGGCGGCGCCCCGTCCCTGGCGGGCGGGGCGGCGCGTGCTGGGCGCGGTCGTGGCGGGTGCGGCCTGTCTGGGCTTCCTCACCGTGCAGGCCGGGGCGGTCGTGCCGCGCGCGCTGGACCCGGTCGGCTTCGAGGCGCCGCCGCGCTGGCCCTCGTACGACTGGGCGGCACGACACATCGGGCCCGGCGAGGTGGTGGTCACCGACGGGTACTACGCGGTCCACGCGATCGCCGGGTACGGGCCGAACCTGGCCGCGCCGGCCTGGCCGGACGCGGCCCTGGACGAACGGGAGCGGCTACGGCGGGTGAATGACGTCCGCGCCTACCTCTCCCCCGGGTCGACCCGCGCCGAGCGGGTGGCGATCGCCCACCACTACCGCGTCCGCTGGCTGCTGCTGACGCGCTGGCACCCGGTGCCCGAGGAGGCCGTGGTGGTGACGTGGAGCCGGCGCACGGGTGAGGTGCTGGCGCGGGTCGGGAACCACTGACCCGCCCGGAGCGGCCGGGGCCCACCGAGCCCTGGGCCGCCCGGCTGCCGGGGACTACTCGATGACGAGGTCGACCTCGATGTTGCCGCGGGTGGCGTTGGAGTAGGGGCAGACCTGGTGGGCGGTCTCGACCAGCTTGCGGCCGGTCGCCTCGTCCAGGCCGTCGGGCAGCTCGATGCGCAGCGTCACCTTCAGGCCGAAGCCCTCGCCCTGCTTGCCTATGCCGACCTCGGCGGTCACGGCGGCCTCGGTGACGTCCACCTTGGCCTGGCGGCCGACGAGACCGAGGGCGCTGCCGAAGCAGGCCGCGTAACCGGCGGCGAACAGCTGCTCGGGGTTGGTGCCCTGACCGTTGCCGCCGAGCTCCACCGGCGGGGCCAGCTGGAGGTCGATCCTGCCGTCGGAGGAGACGGCGCGACCGTCGCGGCCGTGGGTGGCGGTGGCGACTGCGGTGTAGAGCGCGTCCATGGATGAACCATCCCTCTCGGAAGTCATGTCGGGGGGTGGCCGGCCCTCGCGCCGTTCGCGTCCGGACCGCCTCACGGAGACAATTAGAGCACACAATTAAGTTGTGCACAACTAAATGGCTCGCTAGAGCTACTCTGGAGACATGACCCCGACGCCCACGCCCGCCGCACAGGAGAACGCCGAGGAGAACTGGCTCCGCCTGGACAGCCAGATCTGCTTCTCCCTGAACGCCGCCTCGCGCGCCTTCAACGGCGTCTACCGCGTGATCCTCAAGGAACTCGGGCTGACCTACCCCCAGTACCTGGTGCTGCTGGTCCTGTGGGAGCACGGCGAGCTGCCCGTCAAGAAGCTCGGCGAGCACCTCCGCCTCGACTCGGGCACCCTGTCGCCGCTGCTCAAGCGGCTGGAGGCGGCCGGCCTGGTACGCAGGGAGCGCAGCGTCCGCGACGAGCGCTCGGTGGTGATCCGGCTCACGGACGAGGGCTCCGCACTGCGTCGGCAGGCCCTTCGGGTGCCGCGGCGGATCGTTTCGGCGACCGGCTTCGACCTGGACCAGATCCGCGAACTCCGCCAACAGCTCGACCAGCTCACCACGGCACTCGACACGGCAGCCCTGGAGGAGCCCGCACAGGAAGACCCCGAGCGCGAAGAGCACGCCTGAGGACCTGGAGCGCGAAGGGCACACCCGGAGAGAAACGCACCCGGAGGAGAAGGACCGCACGGAGAAGCGCCGCATGGATGCGGACCTCCGGCGGACGGGCTTCCCGGGCGAGCGCACCTCCGGCGGATGGGCGTTGGATGGGCGTTTTAATACGTTTGGGCGGACTTAGGCCGACTTACGATCCGCGGGTGATGAATCGCCCCCGCTTCCTCGCCGCCCTCTCCACCCTCTCCACCCGGGTTTCGGCCTCCGCCTCCAGCCCCGCCCCCGCCCCTGCCCCTGCCCCTGCCCCTGCCGTCGCGCTCGCCTTCGCGTGGCTCGTCACCCGCGCCATGATGCTGTGGCTGCTCGCCCACGACTCCCTGCCCGTGCTCGGCGGCCGCGTCGCCCGGGAGGTGTGGCGTGGCTACCACCACTGGTACGGCACGCTGTCGACCGGCGCCTTCCCCGCCCAGGACACCCTGTGGCAGTACCCGCCGGGTGCCGGGCTGGTGCTGCTGGCGCCGGGGGCTCTGCCGTGGTGGACGTATCTTCAGGCGTTCGTCGCCCTGACGGTCGCCGCCGACGCGGTGGTCGCGGTGGCCCTCGTCCGCGCGGGCACACGACCCGGCCGCAGCCTGTACGGGGCCGCACTGTGGGTGGGCGGGCTTCCCCTGCTGCTGCGCCTTCCGCTCGCCCGCTACGACGTACTGGTCACCTCCCTCGCCGTCATCTCCCTGTTGACGCTGAAGCGGTCCACGCGCGCGTGCGGGGCGTTCGCGGCCCTGGGGGCACTGGTGAAGGTGTGGCCGGCACTGGTGCTGCTCGGGGCGCCGAGGGGGCGGGACACCAGGTCGGCGTGGACGTCGGCGGCGGCGACGGGGGCCTCCTCGCTGGTGTTGCTCGCGCTGGCGTTCCGCGATCCGCTCGCCTTTCTGCGCCAGCAGGGCGGCAGAGGCGTGCAGATCGAGTCCCTGGGCGGCACGGTGCTCTCCCTCGCCTCGCACGCCGGCTGGCCGGGCGGCGTCCGGTACCGCTACGGCGCGATGGAGTTCACGGGCCCTCACGTCTCCGCCGTCGCTCATCTCTCCCTGGCCCTCACCGCCGCGGCCTTCGGCCTGCTGCTGCTGTGGCGGGTCCGGGCCCGCCACTGGACGGAGGCGACGCCGTACGACGCCGCCCTGAGCGCCGTGCTCCTGTTCACCGTCACCAGCCGGGTGATCAGCCCGCAGTACATGATCTGGCTGCTGGGCCTGGCCGCCGTCTGCCTGACCTCACGGCACACCACCCAGCGACCGGTCGCCGTGCTGCTGCTGGCGGCGACCGCGGCCAGCTCGGTGATCTTCCCGCTGCTCTACCCGGAGGTCATCGACCGCACCTGGACGGGCACGGCGCTGATGCTCGTACGCAACGGCCTGCTGACCGCCGCGGCCACGCTGTCCTTCGTCCGCCTGTGGCGCTCCGGCACCGCTCGTGACGTTCCCGGCGCGAGGAGGCGTCCCCGGGCCCTGCCCAAGAGCCGGGCACCGACCCTGCTCGGGGACGCCCGGGGCGCGGGCCGGCGGTCTCGCGGGCTGCCCGGGTGAGCGATTGCGGCCCGAGTGAGCGAGTCCCCGCCCCAGGCCCCACCCCCAGGCCCCGCGCCAAGGACTGCGTCGGCGGCCGCGCCCCCGGCTCCGCGGCGGCTGGGCCGTCGGCGGCCCAGCCGCGGTGAACGGACGCGCGCCGCCGCGCCTGCCCGGTCCACCGAGCCGGCAGTCCGGCCGGCGGCGGTCTGCGCTGCGGTCTGCGGTCTGCGGTCTGCGGTCTGCGGTCTGCGGTCTGCGGGGGGCCTTGCACGGTGGCGGGCTTGATTCCCGTGGCGGCCCGGGTCAGGCGTTGTTCAGGTACGCCAGCACGGCCAGTACGCGCCGGTGCCCGCTGTCGCCGACCGGAAGGCCGAGCTTCAGGAAGACGTTGCCGATGTGTTTGCTGACGGACCGTTCGGTGATCACGAGGCTGCCGGCGATCGTGGCGTTGTCGCGGCCTTCGGCCATGAGTCTCAGCACCTCGCGCTCACGCGGCGTCAGCGAGTCGAGCGGCGAGTCACGGCGGCGGGACAGCAGCTCCGTGACGACCTCGGGGTCGAGCGCCGCCCCGCCGGACGCGACCCGCTCCAGCGCGTCGAGGAACTCGTCCACCCGGCCCACCCGGTCCTTCAGCAGATAGCCGACCCCGCTCGCGCCCCCGCCCAGCAACTCGGCGGCGTAGGACTCCTCGACATACTGGGACAGCACCAGCACCGGCAGGCCGGGAATCCTCTCGCGGGCCTCCAGGGCGGCCCGCAGCCCCTCGTCGCGGAAGCCCGGCGGCATCCGCACGTCGAGCACCGCCACGTCCGGCCGGTGCCGAAGGAGCGCCGGAACGATCTCGGGGCCGGATCCCACGACGGCCACCACCTCGTGCCCGGCCGACGTCAGCAGCAGGACCAGGCCCTCCCTGAGCAGGGCGTTGTCCTCGGCCATCACGACTCTCATGCCACCTCGACTCCCGTCACAGCGTCGCGGCCGCGCCGCCCACAGACCGTTGCACGCGGACCGCCGCCCGCCTGCCGCCCGTCGGCCGCTCGCCTACAGCGCCTTGATCGCCTCGGTGGTCGCCCGGGTCAGCGCGGCCAGATAGCCCTTCGGCAGCTTCGGATTGCGGATCACGACCGAACGCCAGTAAAGCGGACCCGAGATCAGATCGAGCGCCAGCTCCTCGTTCAGCCCCTCGCGGACCTCGCCGCGCCGCACCGCCGCCGCCACGATCTTCAGGGCCACCTCCTCCTGCCCCTGCTTCAGCGCCTTCTGCATCGCCTCGGCGATCTCGGGGTTGCGGGCCGCCTCGGCCTGGAGGTCGGGGATGATCTGCGAGGCCACGGGGTGCCGCAGTGCCCGCGAGGTCACCTCGTAGAGCATGCGCAGGTCGCCCTCCAGGCTGCCCGTCTCCGGGGCCGGCAGCCCCTGCACGGCGATCACGGAGACGATGTCGAGGACGAGGTGCAGCTTGGAGCGCCAGCGCCGGTACACCGCGGTCTTGCCCACTCCGGCGCGGCGGGCGATGCCCTCGATGGACATCCGCGCATAACCGACGGTCGCGAGTTCCTCGAACACGGCGGCCCGGATGGCTTCCGTCACATCCTCGCGCAGCACGGCCGCACCCGCGGGCGCCCGGCGGCGCGGGCGCGCCGGGGGTCCATCGGCGTTCGTCGCGTTCCTCGTCATGCCGACAGCATAGGGCGTTACGACGAAACGGTTGCGTTCCGACGTCAACTCGGCCTACTCTCACGTTGCGACGATACGGTCCCGTCCTGACGTAAGAAAACGTGAAGAAAAGCGTAAGGAAACGTCGGACGACTCAGGAAACGCGGTCCGCACCCCCCTCCCCCGAGTGAAAGCAGCGGATGTGAGTCAGGTCCTCCACACACCGCCCAGGACACCGGCCCCCGGTCACGAGACCCTCGCGGCCCTGGCCCAGCGGAACGGTCTCACGGTCAGCGGCGCCCGCCCCTCCCTGCCGGAGTACGTCCGCCAGCTCTGGGCGCGCCGCCACTTCATCACCGCGTTCGCCACCGCCAAGCTCACCGCACAGTACAGCCAGGCGAAGCTGGGCCAGGTCTGGCAGGTGATGACCCCGCTGCTGAACGCGGCGGTGTACTACTTCATCTTCGGTGTCCTGCTGGGGACCAAGCAGGGCGTGGCGGACTACATCCCGTTCCTGGTCACGGGCGTCTTCGTCTGGACGTTCACCCAGAGCTCGATCATGGCGGGCACCCGGGCCATCGCGGGCAACATCGGCCTGGTGCGGGCCCTGCACTTCCCGCGGGCCGCGCTGCCGATCTCGTTCTGCCTCCAGCAGCTCCAGCAGCTGCTGTTCTCGATGGCCGCGCTGCTGATCATCCTGTTCGCGGTGGGCGTGCCGCCGGCCCCGTCCTGGGTCCTCGTCCTCCCCGCGCTGACGCTGCAGTTCATCTTCAACGCGGGCCTGGCGATGATCATGGCCCGGCTCGGCGCCAAGACGCCGGACATCGCCCAGCTGATGCCGTTCATCCTGCGCACCTGGATGTACATCTCGGGCGTCATGTGGAGCATCGACAACCTGATCGGCAAGCACAAGGGCATGCCGTCCTGGGGCGCCGACCTGCTCCGGGCCAACCCGGCCGCCGTCTACATCGACCTCATGCGCTTCGCGCTGATCGACAGTTTCCACGCCAGTCAGCTGCCGCCCCACGTGTGGGTGCTCGCGGTCGGCTGGGCAGCGCTCGCCGGCGTGGGCGGCTTCATCTACTTCTGGAAGGCTGAGGAGACGTACGGCCGTGGCTGACAGCACAGACAGCGCGAAGCGCACCGCGCTCACCGAACTCGTCGACAAGCAGATCCCCACCGTCGTCGCGGACGGCGTCGACATCGTCTACCGGATCCACGGCACCGGCAGCGGCCGCGGCAGCGCGACCGCCGCCCTCAACCGCATCCTGCGTCCCAAGCAGGCCGAGAAGGCCGCCGGCATGCGCACGGTGCACGCCGTCAAGAACGTCTCCTTCGTCGCCTACAAGGGCGAGGCGATCGGGCTGATCGGCACCAACGGCTCCGGCAAGTCGACGCTGCTCAAGGCGATCGCAGGTCTCCAGCCGGTGGAGAACGGCAAGATCTACACCGACGGCCAGCCCTCCCTCCTCGGTGTCAACGCGGCCCTGATGGGCGACCTGACCGGCGAGCGCAACGTCTACCTCGGCGGCCTGGCCATGGGCATGACGCGCGAGCAGATCAAGGAGCGCTACCAGGAGATCGTCGACTTCTCCGGCATCAACGAGAAGGGCGACTTCATCTCCCTGCCCATGCGCACCTACTCCTCCGGCATGGGCTCCCGGCTGCGCTTCTCCATCGCCGCCGCCAAGGACCACGACGTGCTCCTCATCGACGAGGCGCTGTCGACCGGCGACGCGCGGTTCCAGGCACGTTCGGCGGAGCGCATCCAGGAGATGCGCCAGCACGCCGGCACCGTCTTCCTGGTGAGCCACAGCAACTCCGCGATCCGCGAGACCTGCGAGCGGGCGCTGTGGCTGGAGCGCGGCGAACTGCGCCTGGACGGCCCCACGGAAGAGGTCCTCGAGGCCTACGAGAAGTTCACCTCGGACAGCGGCAGGAAGAAGTAGCCGACACGTCCGGCCCGCCGAGACAGCGAAGCGGCGAGAGCGTACGGCACGTACGCGCGTACGGCACATGAGAAGGGCGCTCCCCGGTGACTCCGGGGAGCGCCCTTCTCTCATCCAGGTGCCTACGCGTACAGATACGTACGCGTACGCGTACCGCCTACGAGTGCGTCCGCAGCAGCGTGCGCATCGTCCGCATGGCCACCGACAGGTTGGCCAGGTCGAACGTCTCCGACGTCTGGATCTCCTCCAGCGTGGTGCGCGCCCGGCCCAGGATCGCCGCGTTCTTCTCCTCCCACGCCTTGAAGCGCTGCTCGGGCGTCGAGGTGCCGTTGCCGACGGCCAGCACGTCCGCCGTCAGCGCCGCGTGCGCCGCGTACAGGTCCTCGCGGATGGAGGCGCGGGCCATGGACTGCCAGCGGTCGGCGCGCGGCAGCTCGATGATGCGGTCCATGAGCTGGGTGATGCGCAGCCGGTCGGCGAGGTCGTAGTAGACCTCGGCGACGTCCAGCGGGTCCCGTCCCATGCGGTCGGCCACCGAGACGATGTCCAGCGCCGGGAAGGCCGACGAGAACCCGGCCACCCGGGTGGCCAGCTCGTCCGGCACGCCGGCGTCGGTCAGCTCGTCGTGGATCCGCTGCCACCACTCCAGGTCCGCACCGCGCAGCAGCTGCGTCAGCTGCGACCACACCTGTTCGACGCGCTCGGCGAAGAAGTCGACGGTCTCGGCGAGCTGGAGCGGCTGCGGCCGGTTGTTCAGCAGCCAGCGCGTACCGCGCTCGACGAGCCGCCGCGAGTGCAGCCGGATACGGGTCTGGACATCGGCCTCGACCCGGTTGTCGAGATTCTCCACCGCGTCCCACACGGGCGCCGAGCGGAAGATCGCACGGGCCGCGGTCTGGGCCCGCACGATCTCCTCCAGCGAGGCGCCCGTCTCCTCCCGCAGCCGGTGCAGATACGTCGTACCACCCGTGTTGACCGTGTCGTTGACCAGGACGGTCGTGGTGATCTCGCGGCGCAGCGGGTGGCTGTCGATGCCCTCGGGGAACCGCTCGCGCAGCGCCGTCGGGAAGTACGCGTGCAGCAGACCGCGCAGGTACGGGTCGTCGGGCAGCGAGGTGTGCAGCAGCTCGTCCGACACCGTGATCTTCGTGTAGGCCATCAGAACGGCCGTCTCCGGACTGGTCAGACCCTGGCCGGCGCCGAGACGTTCACGGATCTGCCGGTCGGTGGGCAGGAACTCCAGGGCCCGGTCCAGGTGCTTCTCCCTGACCAGATGGCGCATGAAGCGCTGCTGGGCGTGGAGCATGTCCTTGGACTGGGCGAGGGCGTTGGCGATCGCCGTGTTCTGCGCGTAGTTGTTGCGCAGGACGAGGGCGCCGACCTCGTCGGTCATCTCCGCGAGCACCTTGTTGCGCTGCTTGACGGTCATGTCGCCCTCGCCGACCAGGCCGTTGAGCAGGATCTTGATGTTCACCTCGTGGTCGGAGGTGTCCACGCCCGCGCTGTTGTCGATGGCATCCGTGTTGATCTTGCCACCGTGCAGCGCGAACTCGATCCGGCCGAGCTGGGTCAGGCCCAGGTTGCCGCCCTCGCCGACGACCCTGACGCGCAGGTCGGCGCCGTCCACCCGGATCGGGTCGTTGGCCTTGTCGCCGACGTCGGCGTTCGACTCCGCACCGGACTTCACGTATGTGCCGATGCCGCCGTTCCACAGCAGGTCCACCTGCGCCCGCAGGATCGCCTTCATCAGGTCGGCGGGGGTCAGCTTGGCGACGTTCCCCTCGATGCCCAGGGCCTCGCGGATGTGGGCGTTGACCGGGATCGCCTTCGCCGTCCGCGGGAAGACACCGCCGCCGGCGGAGATCAGGTCGCCGTTGTAGTCGGCCCAGCTGGAGCGGGGCAGCTCGAACAGCCGGCGGCGCTCGGCGTACGAGGTCGCCGCGTCCGGCTTCGGGTCGATGAAGATGTGCCGGTGGTCGAAGGCGGCGACCAGCCGGATGTGCTCGCTGAGCAGCATGCCGTTGCCGAACACGTCACCGGACATGTCACCGACGCCGACGACCGTGAAGTCCTCGGCCTGGGTGTCCACCCCCAGCTCACGGAAGTGCCGCTTCACGGACTCCCAGGCACCGCGGGCGGTGATGCCCATGCCCTTGTGGTCGTAGCCCGCCGAGCCGCCGGAGGCGAAGGCGTCGCCGAGCCAGAAGTTGTACGACTGCGCGACCTCGTTGGCGATGTCGGAGAACGTCGCCGTGCCCTTGTCGGCGGCGACCACCAGGTAGGTGTCGTCCTCGTCGTGCCGCACGACGTCGGCCGGCGGCACGACCTCCCCGCCGACCAGGTTGTCGGTGATGTCGAGCAGCGCCGAGATGAACGTCTTGTAGCTGGCGATTCCCTCGGCCAGCCACGCGTCACGGTCCACGCCCGGGTCGGGCAGCTGCTTGGCGACGAAGCCGCCCTTGGCGCCGACCGGCACGATGACGGTGTTCTTCACCATCTGCGCCTTCACCAGGCCGAGCACCTCGGTACGGAAGTCCTCACGCCGGTCGGACCAGCGCAGACCACCGCGCGCGACCTTCCCGAACCGCAGGTGCACGCCCTCCACCTGCGGCGAGTACACCCAGATCTCGAATGCCGGCCGGGGCGCCGGCAGGTCCGGGATCGCCTGCGGGTCGAACTTCATGGACACGTAGTCGTGCGGCTCGCCGCCCGCGCGCTCCTGGAAGAAGTTCGTCCGCAGGGTCGCCTTGATGACCGTGAGGAAGGACCGCAGGATCCGGTCCTCGTCGAGCGAGGCCACCTCGTCGAGGGCGGCGTCCAGCTCCTCGAGCAGCGCGTCGACGATCTCGTGCCCGGCACGCTGCCGGTCGGGCGACATCCGCGCCTCGAACAACGACACGAGCAGCCGGGTGGTGTGGACGTTGGTCCGGAGGGTGTCCTCCATGTAGTCCTGGCTGAAGGTGGACCCGGCCTGCCGCAGGTACTTGGCGTACGCGCGCAGCACCATCGCCTGCCGCCAGTGCAGCCCGGCGCCCAGCACCAGCGCGTTGAACCCGTCGTTCTCCGCCTTGCCGGTCCAGGTCGCCGAGAACGCCTCCTGGAAGCGCTCACGCCCGTCGTCACCGAGGTCACCACCGGGACCCGCCAGCGACTTGGGGATGCGCAGACCGAAGTCGTAGATCCAGGCGTTGCTGCGGTCCGCGCAGCGCAGTTCGTACGGCCGCTCGTCGATCACCTCGACCCCGAGCCGGTTCAGGACCGGCAGCACGGCCGACAGCGAGATCGAGTCACCCTTGCGGTAGATCTTGAAGCGGCGTTCGTCGGGTGCGGCGCCCACCGGCTCGTACAGGCTGAGCGAGAAGTTCCGCTCCTCGGTGAGCCGCTCCAGATGGCACAGGTCGGCGACGGCGGAACGCGGGGTGTGGTCGGCCTTGTAGCCCTCGGTGAAGGCGCTGCCGTAGCGCCGCAGCAGCTCCGCGGCCCGCTCCTCGCCGAGTTCGGCGTTGAGCGCCTCCTGGAACGCGTCGGCCCAGGAACGCGCCGCCTCGACGAGCCGCGCCTCGATGCGCTCCTTGTCGGAGTCGGACAGCTCCGGCAGCTCGGTGCCCTGCGGGACACGCACGACGAAGTGCAGCCGGGACAGGATCGACTCGGTGTTCCAGGCGGTGAAGTCGACGTTCGTCCCGCCCAGCTCCTCCTTGAGGATGTCGATGATCCGCAGCCGCACGCCCGTGGTGTAGCGGTCGCGGGGCAGGTAGACGATCGCCGAGTAGTAGCGCCCGTACTCGTCCTGGCGCAGGTAGAGCCGCAGCCGGCGCCGTTCCTGGAGGTAGAGCACGGACGTGACGATGGACCGCAGTTCGTCCACCGGCGTCTGGAAGAGCTCGTCGCGCGGGTAGGTCTCCATGATCTGGAGCAGGTCGCGTCCGTCGTGGCTGTTGGGCGAGAACCCGGCGCCCTTCAGCACGGCCTCGACCTTGCGCCGCACGACCGGCACCCGCACCACGGACTCGGTGTAGGCGGCGGAGGAGAACAGTCCGAGGAAGCGCCGCTCCCCGACGACGTTCCCCTCCTTGTCGAACTTCTTCACCCCGACGTAGTCGAGGTAGGAGGGCCGGTGCACGGTGGCCCGGCTGTTCGCCTTGGTCAGCACCAGCAGCTTGTGCTCGCGGGCCTTGGCGCGGGCATCGGCCGGAAGCCGCTCGAAGGACGGGCTGACGGGGTGGGCGTCACCGTCGCCGTGCTGCGGGTCGGAGCGCAGAATGCCGAGCCCGGTCCCGGGAACGGCGGCGAGGGCGTCGTCACCCCGCAGCTGGTACTCCCGGTAGCCGAGGAACGTGAAGTGGTCGGCGGCCAGCCAGCGCAGCAGCTCACGGGCCTCGTCGACGTCGGGCCGCGCCAGGTCACCGGGGACGGGCTCCTCCTGGAGCCCGTCGGCGACCCGCAGCGCCGTGTCCCGCATCTTCTCCCAGTCCTCGACGGCCTCCCGGACGTCGGACAGGACGCGCACCAGGTCGGCGGTGATCTGCTTCAGGTCGGCGCGGTCGGTCTCACGGTCGGTCTCGACGTGGATCCACGACTCGACATGCCCGTCGTGCGGGAGCTCCCCCGCGGCGGGCGGACCGCTGAGCACCTCGATGAGCTTGCCGGCCACATCGCGTCGCACGACGACCTGCGGGTGGATGACGAGGTGGATTCCCCGCCCCTGGCGGGTCAGCTCGTTGGTGACGGAGTCGACGAGGAACGGCATGTCGTCGGTCACGACCTCGACGACCGAATGACTGCACGTCCAGCCGTTCTCCTCGACGGTCGGCGTGTAGACCCGTACGTTGGCCGTCCCCTGCGGCCGGTTCTCGGCCAGCCGGTAGTGCGAGAGCGCGGCTCCGAAGACGTCGACCGGGTCACGGCCGTTCAGGTCCTCCGGGGCGGTGTGCAGGTAGTAGCGCTGGAGGAACGCGAGGAGGGTGGCGTGGTCCGGGGTTCCCGCGGCACCGCCACCCCCGCCCGTCGTCCCAGTCGGTAGGTGCCCCCCGACCGGACTGTTCTCAGCGACCCGCGCCGCCCTCTCGAGCAGCTCGGCCTTGGCTTCGTCCAGCTTGGTCTGCATTGTCCTCTGGCTCCTGTCGCGCGCCGTTGCGTGACGTAGAAGGAAGTACGGTCTCTTCCCCTGCGGCTCGACGCCACGGCCCGGGGTCTCCGGTCTGCTCCGACGCTATGCCGCAAGGTGAGATGAGCGGGGGGTTATCGGCCATTCTCGACACCACTCCCGGGTGTGACGCTGCTCTCCGCGTCCTGTGCATCCGGAGTGTGTACGGCGTCCCGGGGCCCTCTGCCGCCCCATCCCGCCCGCGCCGACCAGCGTCCGCCGCCCGGCTGCGGAGATGGTCCGCACACGCCGGGCGCAGGGCAGGGGCAACAACGCCCCCGCGAGCTATCGCGCTGATCACGCCATAAGGCTATCGCCCCTCCCGGGCCCCCCGTCATGAGCCGTATGTGTACAAAACCTGGCCCAGAACTTTGCCGTTCTGCACAGAGGCAAAACGGGTGACGCCGTGGGAAGGAAGCAGAGCGGCGAGCGCCGGAGGGGCGCAGCCCGCGGCGGGGGAAAAGATGACGCCGGCCTCACCCCGCGGGACGCTGAAAGCGCCCTCTTGGCAAGCCCACCCCCCAAGAGGCACGTTGCCCATGGCAACGCCCGCCCGAGAGGAGCCGCCCACCATGTCCGCGAAAATCCTCATCGTCACCGGCGACGCAGCGGAGTCCCTGGAAGTCCTCTACCCCTACCAACGCCTCCTCGAGGAAGGCTACGAGGTCCACATCGCCGCGCCCACCCGCAAGAAGCTCCGGTTCGTCGTCCACGACTTCGAGCCCGGCTTCGACACCTACACGGAGAAGCCCGGGTACACCTGGCCCGCCGACCTCGCCTTCTCCGAGGTGGACCCCGGCCAGTACGCCGCCGTCGTCATCCCCGGCGGCCGGGCCCCGGAGTACCTCCGCAACGACCCCGAACTCCGCAAGATCCTCAAGTCGTTCTTCGACGCCGACAAGCCGGTCGCCCAGATCTGCCACGGCCCCCTGCTCACCGCGGCCGCCGACGCCCTGCGCGGCCGGCGCGTCACGGCGTACCCGGCGCTGGAACCCGACATGCAGTCGGCCGGAGCCACCTTCCAGGACGCCGAGGCGGTGGTCGACGGCACCCTGGTCTCCGCCCGCGCCTGGCCGGACCACCCGGCGTGGATGCGCGAATTCCTGACGGTGCTGCGCGCCAAGGCCCCGGTGACCTGACCCCTGCCACCCCGCCCGAGCAGCCCGGCCCAGCCTCGGTCCCCCGCAGGTGCGGCGCCCTCAGGACGCCGCACCTGCGGGGGAGCGGCCCGCACGTCCTGCGCCAGGCCCGCGGGGCGCCTTCCCCCGCGAAGACGCTACGCGGCCGCAGCCAACCGCCCCGCGACCTCCACCGCCTCTCCCAAGGTGTCCACGACCGGCACCCCCACCCCCTCCAGGCTGGCCCGGCTGTGCGACCCCCCGGTGTACAGCACCGCCCGCGCGCCCACATGCAACGCGGCCACCGCGTCATCGGCGGCATCCCCGATCACCACCGTGCGCGCCGCCTGGACGCCGGTCAGCGACTCCAGGTGCCGCACCATGTGCTCGGCCTTGCTGCCGCCGGAGGGCCCGGTCCGCCCCTCGACCCGTACGAAGTGCGGCTCGATCCCGAACCCCCGGACCAGCGGGACGAGTTCGTCGTGGACGTACATGCTCAGCAGGGACTGGCTGTGTCCTGCCGACCGCCACCCGGCGAGCAGTTCCACCGCCCCCTCGGTGAGCCCGCACCGCACCCGGTGCTCCGCGTAGTACCGGTGGAAGACGTCGTCCATGACCTCCCACTCGGCATCGGTGGGCAGCCTTCCCAACAGCCGCTCGTAGAACTTGGGCACCGGCACGCAGTACAGCGCCCGGTACCGCTCCAGCGTGATCGGCTCCAGGCCCAGCTCGACGAATGCCGCGTTCGTCGCCCCGATGATCGCGTCGTTGTCGTGGAACAGCGTCCCGTTCCAGTCCCAGACGATGTGCGCCGCTTCCTGCTTCCCCATACCTGCAAACGTACCCGCCGCCACCGACAGTCAAGTGCCGGCCGAAGCGCATTCGACGCGGCCCCGCCCCACCCGACCGAGCAGCCCGCGCAACCCCGCGCCCACCAAGGACCGGTCCGGTCCCCGACGAGTTCAGTCGCCCGAACCCACCAGACCCGCGATCTCCTGCCCGGCGAACCAGAGCAGTTCATGGTCCTCGGCCCCGTCCACGACGAACTGCGCGTCGTCGTCCCCTGCGTCCGCCGCCGTGAGCGCCTCCGCCGCCGCGGTCACGTCCGCCTCCGCCTCGCCGGCGTCGACGTGGACGGCGGCCACCTTGGCCAGCGGCACGGCGCCCGTCACCCGCACCTCGCCCAGCGCCGCCGGATCGAGCGTCCGGTCGGGGTCCGCGGCGGCCGCCCGGTCGGGTACGTCGACGGCGACCACGACCCGACGCCGGGGCGCGCCCGGGTCCGCCGCGAGCAGCCGCAGCGAGGCGAGCGCGGCCCGGCTGAGGGCCGCGTACTCCAGCTCCTCGATGTCGTCGGACAGATACCACTCACGCAACGCGGGCGTGACGGCGTACGCGACGAGCGGCCCGGACCCCAGCTCACCCGTCTTGTGCGCCTCGGCGAGACCGGGGAGGGTCAGGGGGACGTACACGCGCATGGCTGGCCGCTCTCTTCGTGGTCGCAGGCTCGGACTCGGTGCCTGCGGGAGGCCGGTTCCGCGCCTCCCGAGGGCCTTCAGGATACGTGCGGCTGTCCCCTTTCGGGTCCCTGCCCACACCCTCGCGGACGTCAACACGGAGCCACGGATTCACCCGCCCCACCCCCGCGGCGCCGGGCTTCCCGCACCCCCGACCACCCCTGATAGGTGAACTTCCCCGGCCCCCGCCACGGCCGCCTGGCTTCCTTGCCGTCATGGACCGCGACCCCGTACAAGATCCGCAACGGCAAGTTACCGCCCGGTAGAGCCGAGCCCACCGAACGGGGACACCCATGAACAAGGTCATGACGCGGACACAGCACCACCCCGGCAACCGGCCTCCCGGCCGCCGCGACACCCGCCGCCCCGCAGGCGCACCACCACGTACCCCGACCGGCAGCGGCCCCCGCACGGCACCCGGCGGCAGCCGCCCACCCGGCTCGCCCACCCCCGGCACCCCCAACCGCACCCGCCCCGCCGACGGCCGCCCCCCATCCCCCCGATCCCTCACCCGCCACCCCGCACCCGAACCCACCACCAGCTCCCGCGCCGGCTCCCCCACCGCCCCCGACCGGGCGGCCCCCACGCAGCCCCCCACCCCCGTCCCCACCCGGTCTCCCCTCCGCCCCGTCGCCCAGCCACGCCCCACGGACCTCTTCGCCGACCGTCTCCTCGCGGTACTGACCGGCCGGCGCCCCGTCCACTTCATGCTCCGGCACACCCTCGGACACGCCTACGACGACCTGGCGCACCTCGCCGAACGCGGCCCCCTGCGCAGCACCCGAGGCGCCCGCCCCGTCGTCCGTGACATCGGCTACTACGTCCCCCGCCAAGGCGCCATCGAGGCATTCGCCCGCATCAGCGCCGGCGACCGCCTACGGGCCATGGCCTTCCGTCTGGAACTCGGCACGGACCGCCGCTGGCGCTGCACCGCCGTGGAACTCGAAGGCAGCCGCAGGCCCCGTCCACAGGACGACTGAGCCGCCCCTCAGCCGCCGAACAGCAGAGGACCGGGCCACCCGAAGGTGACCCGGCCCTCAAGCCGCTACGAAGCCCGCGACGCGGTCGATGACGCGTCGCCCCAGGTCATACGACCGTAAGCGGGCGAACGAACCGCGGGCGCACGCGCCCTACTTCTTGCGCCGCCGCCCGGCCTTCGCCTGCTTGCGGCGCTCCGCGCGCGTGAGGCCGTCGGCCTCGGAGCGCACCGGCTCGTCGTCGTCACTGTCGAAGTCGCCCTCGATCGTGCCGCCCTCACCGTCGACCGTCGGAGCCGAGAAGTGCAGCTGACGACGCTGCGGAGCGTCCAGCCCCTTCGCCCGGATCTCCGGACGCGAACCCGCCTGCGCCGGAACCACGTCCTGCTTGTCCATGTCGACCGGCTCGGCATCCTGCACCGGGACCTCCTCGACCTGCTGCTCGACCTGGACCTCCAGGTTGAACAGGTAGCCGACGGACTCCTCCTTGATGCCGTCCATCATCGCGGAGAACATGTCGAAGCCCTCGCGCTGGTACTCGACCAGGGGGTCCTTCTGCGCCATCGCGCGCAGACCGATGCCCTCCTGGAGGTAGTCCATCTCGTAGAGGTGCTCGCGCCACTTGCGGTCCAGGACCGACAGCACGACCCGCCGCTCCAGCTCACGCATGATCTCGGAGCCGAGCTGCGACTCCCGCGACTCGTACTGCTCGCGGATGTCGTCCTTGATGGACTCGGAGATGAACTCGGCGGTCAGACCGGCCCGGTCCCCGGCCGCCTCCTCCAGTTCCTCGACGGTGACCTTCACCGGGTAGAGCTGCTTGAAGGCGCCCCACAGCCGGTCCAGGTCCCAGTCCTCCGGGAAGCCCTCGGCGGTCTCCGCGCCGACATACGCGTCGATCGTGTCGTCCATGAAGTGGTGGATCTGCTCCTGGAGGTCCTCGCCCTCCAGGACGCGGCGCCGCTCACCGTAGATGACCTCACGCTGACGGTTCAGCACCTCGTCGTACTTCAGGACGTTCTTACGCGTCTCGAAGTTCTGCTGCTCCACCTGCGACTGCGCGGACGCGATCGCGCGCGTGACCATCTTGTTCTCGATCGGCACGTCGTCCGGCACGTTGGCCATCGACATCACGCGCTCGACCATCTGCGCCTTGAACAGACGCATCAGGTCGTCACCCAGCGACAGGTAGAAGCGGGACTCACCCGGGTCGCCCTGACGGCCGGAACGACCGCGCAGCTGGTTGTCGATCCGACGCGACTCGTGCCGCTCGGTGCCCAGCACGTAGAGGCCGCCCAGCTCCTTGACCTCTTCGAACTCGGCCTTGACGGCCTGCTCGGCCTTCACCAGGGCTGCGGGCAGCGCGGCCGCCCACTCCTCGATGTGCTCCTCGGGGTCGAGGCCGCGCTGACGCAGCTCCGCCTCCGCGAGGTCGTCGGGGTTGCCGCCGAGCTTGATGTCGGTACCACGGCCGGCCATGTTGGTGGCGACCGTCACCGCACCCTTGCGGCCGGCCTGGGCGACGATCGACGCCTCCCGCTCATGGTGCTTGGCGTTCAGCACCTCGTGCTGGACACCCCGCTTGGAGAGCTGCTGCGACAGGTACTCGGACTTCTCGACCGACGTCGTACCGACGAGGATCGGCTGGCCCTTCTCGTGCTTCTCGGCGATATCGTCGACGACCGCCTCGAACTTCGCGACCTCGGTGCGGTAGATCAGGTCGGACTGGTCCTTGCGGACCATCGGCCTGTTCGTCGGGATCGGCACCACGCCGAGCTTGTAGATCTGGTGGAACTCGGCGGCCTCGGTCATCGCCGTACCGGTCATGCCGCACAGGCCGGGCTGTTCCTTGCCCTCGTGGCTGTGGCGCTTGTAGAGGCGGAAGAAGTTCTGAAGGGTGATCGTGGCGAGCGTCTGGTTCTCGTCCTTGATGTCCACCCCTTCCTTCGCCTCGATCGCCTGGTGCATGCCCTCGTTGTAACGGCGGCCCGCGAGGATACGGCCCGTGTGCTCGTCGACGATCATGACTTCGCCGTCCATGACGACGTAGTCCTTGTCCTTCTTGAAGAGCTCCTTCGCCTTGATGGCGTTGTTCAGGTAGCCCACCAGAGGGGTGTTCACCGACTCGTAGAGGTTGTCGATGCCCAGCCAGTCCTCGACCTTGCTGACACCGGCCTCGTGAATGGCGACCGTGCGCTTCTTCTCGTCGACCTCGTAGTCGCCGGTCTCCTCGATGCCCTTGAGCGGGTTACCCGCCTCACCCTTCTTCAGCCGCGTCACCAGCTTGGCGAAGTCGCCGTACCACTTGGTGGCCTGGTCGGCCGGACCGGAGATGATCAGCGGCGTACGCGCCTCGTCGACCAGGATCGAGTCGACCTCGTCGACGATGGCGAAGTTGTGGCCGCGCTGCACCAGCTCGTCCTGCGCCCACGCCATGTTGTCGCGCAGGTAGTCGAACCCGAACTCGTTGTTCGTGCCGTAGGTGATGTCGTACGCGTACTGCTCACGGCGCTGGGCCGGCGTCATGTTGGCGAGGATGCAGCCGACTTCCAGGCCCAGGAACTTGTGGACGCGGCCCATCATCTCGGAGTCACGCTCGGCCAGGTAGTCGTTCACCGTGATCAGGTGGACGCCCTTGCCGGACAGCGCGTTCAGATACGCGGGCAGCGTGCCGACGAGCGTCTTGCCCTCACCGGTCTTCATCTCGGCCACATAGCCGAGGTGCAGCGCGGCGCCACCCATGATCTGCACGTCGTAGTGACGCTGGCCGAGGACGCGCTTGGCGGCCTCACGCACGGTGGCGAACGCCTCGGGCAGCAGGTCGTCCAGGCTCTCACCGTCGGCGTACCGCTGCTTGTACTCCTCGGTCAGGGCCCGCAGCTCGGCGTCGGAGAGGTCGACGAAGTCCTCTTCGATGGAGTTGACCTGGTCCGCGATGCGGTGCAGCTTGCGCAGGATCTTGCCTTCGCCTGCACGCATGATCTTCGAGAGGACGGACACGGGGGTTGGTCTCCTTGCCGGTCGGGCCTGGGACGGTCGGTTTCCATTGGACTAACTGAGCAACGGCCATCGTATGCGAGGACCCCGCCGCCCCGGGAGGCCTGCCGCGACGAGGACCACACACTGCTGTGCACCTGTTCCAAAATCTTCTTCAAAGTGACAACGGCCGGGCCCCGCCGATGGTGCCGCGTCCGGCAGACGAATTGCGCGAATTGTGATCACCCGATCACGCACCGCGAAAAGATGGCGCCGCCCGGACCTGCCGAGCAGAATCGGCCGATGGAGCTCGAGCCCGTCACCCTCACCACCCCCCGTCTCGTCCTGCGCCCCCTCGACCCGCGGGACGCCGACGCCGTCCACACCGCAGCCCAGGACCCCGACGTCCAGCGCTGGACCACGATCCCCTCCCCCTACCTCCCCGAGCACGCCCGGAGCTTCATCGAGCTGCTCGCCCCGGAAGGCTGGGCGACCGGCTCCATGTTCACCTTCGGCGTCTTCCTCCCCGACGGAACCCTCACCGGCGTCCTCAGCCTCACCATGCGCTCCCCGGGGACGGCCGAGGTCGGCTTCTGGGCCGCCAAGGAACACCGCGGCCACGGCTACACCACGGAGGCGGTCCTCACCTCCGCTCGCTGGGCCTTCACCACCCTCTCCGTCGACCGCGTGGAATGGCGGGCCGAGATCGGCAACACCGCCTCCCGCGCGGTCGCCGAGAAAGCCGGCTTCACCCAGGAAGGCACCCTGCGCTCGGCCATCCACAACAAGGGCGTACGACGAGACTGCTGGCTGGCCGCCCTGCTCCCCTCGGACCTGGGCCTGCCGTCGACGGCACCGTACATTCCGGCACCCTCCAGGCCGCCCGGGGCCACCACCGGCCGGTCCAGGGCCGCAACCACCCCACCCGGGGACACCACCAGCCCGTCCGGCGTTTGAGGACGAGGCCCCTCCAGAGCCGAAGCAGGGGTCGGGGCGGCAGCAGCCAGGGACGGGAACGGGAACGGACGGCGCGGGCGAACCACCCACATGCGCCCACCCCCACGCACCCCGCCTCACCCCACCGCACTTCACTCCCCCACCCGGAACTCCCAGCTCACCCCCCACTGTCAGTCCCACCCCCTATCGTGCGAGCCATGACGACCCCGCGCCCCGCCAGCGCCCTCTCGGCAGACGAAGCCCGCCGCATCGCCCTACGCGCGCAGGGCTTCCTCGGCACACCCGACCGCAAGGCCGGCGTCCGCGGAGTCCTCCGTCACCTCGGCGCGGTCCAGCTCGACACCATCTCCGTACTGGCCCGCTCCCACGAGCTGATCCCCTACGCCCGCCTCGGAGCGGTAGGCCGCAAGACGGTCGAGGACGCCTACTGGAACCCCATCCCCACGGACACGTCTGTCACCCGGCCGCACGCCTTCGAGTACTGGTCCCACGCCGCCTGCATCCTCCCCATCGAGGAATGGCCCCACTTCGCCTTCCGCCGCCGCGCCTACCGCGCCCGCCCGCACTGGAACCACGCCCTCCCGGACGGCACGTACGAGCAGGTCCTCAAGCAGCTCCGCACCGAAGGCCCGCTCACCGCAACCGAGTTGGGCGGAGCGAAGAAGACCAGCGAGTGGTGGGACTGGTCCGGCACCAAAGTCGCCGTGGAACGCGCGCTGATGTACGGCGAGGTGGTCTGTGTGGAGCGCCGCGGCTGGAAGCGCGTGTACGACCTCGCCGAACGCGCCGTACCCGCCGACCTGCTGCACGACGACATGGACGACACCGAGTGCCTGCGCCGCCTGGTCAGGCTGGCCGGCCGGTCGCTCGGCGTGGGCACGCGCGCGGACATCGCCGACTACCACCGTCTCAGGGGCGAACAGGTCGACGCGGTGATCGACGCGTCGGGCCTGGTCCCGGTCGCGGTCGAGGGCTGGGGCAAGCCCGCCTGGGCCGACCCGGCGGCCCTGGAGACGCCCCCGCGCGGCCGACACCGCACCACGCTCCTGTCCCCCTTCGACTCACTGATCTGGGAACGGGCGCGCACCGAGCGGATCTTCGGCTTCACCCACCGCCTGGAGGCCTACGTCCCCAAGCCGAAGCGGATCCACGGCTACTTCGCGATGCCGGTCCTGGCCGGCGGCCGGCTCGTCGGCCGCGTGGACCCGGCCCGTGAGGGCCGCACCCTGGTCGCCAGGCAGGTCACGCTGGACGGCCCGAAGGCGGTCCCGGCGGTGGCCCAGGCCCTGCTCGAGGCGGCGACCTGGGTGGACTGCACGGACGTCCGCGTGGAACGTGTGGACGCCCCGGACCTGCGCGAACCCCTCACCAGGGAACTCGCCCGCGCCCTGGCCTGACCCCCGCCGGACCACCAGGTCACCGAACCACCAGGTCACCGAACCACCGGGCTCCGGGCTCCGGGCTCCGGGCTCCGAGCCACCGAACGAACAGATGGCCGGTGACCGGCTGACCGGCTGACCGGATCATTGGACGACCGGATCACGGATCACCGGATCACCGGATCTCGAGGATCTTCTCCCGCATCGCGTACACCACGGCCTCCATCCTGGAGTGCAGCTGAAGCTTCTCCAGGATGTTGCGCACATGGTTCTTCACGGTGTTCTCAGAGATGAACAACTCCTTGGCGATGTCACGGTTGTTCATCCCGGTGGCGACCAGCTTGAGCACCTCCAGCTCACGGTCCGTCAGCCGCGGCGCGGGCACGAGTCGGCGCTCGTCGGTCCGCTGGATCATCGACTTGAACTCGGTGAGCAGCTTCGACGCCATGGAAGGGCTGATCTGCGACTGTCCGTCGGCGACCGCGCGGATAGCGGTGGCGACCTCGTCCGTGGAGATCTCCTTGAGGAGATAGCCGGTCGCGCCCGCCTTGATCGCCTCGTAGAGGTCGGCCTCCTCGTCGCTGATCGTCAGCATGATGATCTTCGCGCTGGGGGCCACCTCCTTGATGGAGGTGCACGCCTCGATACCGCCGCGCTTGGGCATCCGTACGTCCATCAGCACGATGTCCGGAAGCAGGTCGGCCGCCTTGTCCACGGCCTCCGCACCGTCCCCCGCCTCGCCGACGACCTGGATGTCCTCCTCGGCCGCGAGCACGATCTCCAGGCCCCGGCGGAACAAGGCGTGGTCGTCCACGACAAGGACTCTGATCGGCTCCTTGCGTGAGGTTCCCCCGTCCGGGCCCATGCCGACGACGCCGTCGTCGGCATCGTCGTCCCGCATCGGTCCGAAGCTGTCCGCCATCGTTCCTCCCCCTGAAGGCTGTGGCCGTGGTCCTGTGCCGTCGCCAACCCAAGGCAGCGGCCCACCGGTTGAGCCGCCCTGGCCATGATTCCATGCCCGGACGACAACGCGGTGACGAAGCGGTGCCCGAAGGGGTCGCACACGGGTGCCCCTGGGGGCGCACACCGCGCTCCAGGGGCACACCGCTCAGCTGTCACCGGGCGAGGTCAGCCGCCCAGCGCGCCGCCCGCCTCGGGGGAGTGCGCCTGAGCCACCATCGGGTCGGTGTCGAGGTAGATCACGCCGTAGTCGTAGGCATGACGCCGGTAGACGACGCTGGGCTGCTTGGTCTCGGAGTCGACGAACAGATAGAAGTCGTGTCCGACCAGTTCCATCTCGTAGAGGGCCTGGTCGAGGGTCATCGGCGCGGCGACGTGGGTCTTCTCGCGCACCACGAGGGGGCCGTCGCCCTGCACCTCAAGCGAGCCGATCCTCTTGGTCGGCACGCTCTCCGACTCGCCGGACGGGACGGGACGGCCGTTGCCGTTGAGCGTCGCCACACCCGGGACATGGTCGGGGACCTCCGCCGCGGAGAGCCTGCGGGCGCCGCGGCGCGTGTAACGCTTGTCGTGCTGCTTGCGCAGCTGGGCATCCAGCTTCTCCGCCGCCAGGTCGAGTGCCGCGTACGCGTCGTTGGCCGATGCCTCCGCCCGGATCACAGGACCGCGGGAGCGGAGGGTGATCTCCACTCGGTCGCAGCGGTCCGCCTGTCGGGGGTTGGGCTCCTTGGACACCTCCACGTCGAGGCTGATCACCTTGCCGTCGAGCTTCTGGATCTTCTCCAGGTTCAGCTTCTCGGCCACGTGCTTGCGGAACCGCTCGGGCACCTCGGTCTTGCGTCCCTTGACGACGATGTCCACGCAGAACTCCGTTCCCGGATCACTCCGCTTCAGTGGCGGAGCATCTCCCTTTTGCACCAGGCTCCGGTGAGCACCGGAACCTCCGACTTGGTGACTTCCACCTCCTCCTCCCCCATGGGCGAGATCTACACCCCAGGTACTGCGGAAGATTACGAAAACCGCAGCACGGCATTCGGATTCGGGAGGGTGTGGCCTGCGGCTTTCCCTCACAACCGAACATATCTCGCCCGGACGGATGTCGTCACCCTCTACTGCGGCGTACCTCCGTTCAGGCGAATTGGCCCTCTCATTACCTGCAACGACGCAAGTTCTCACTCAGTTCCGGTTTATTTCGAGGGAGTCCGGCGACGCGGCGACCACTGCGGCGCAGAGCACCTCACCGGCTCCGCCCGCACCGCTCATCGGCGTGATCGGCACCGCGCTCACCCGCCCCTCCTCCATTCCGGACGGCTTCTTTCTGCCTTCCCGGGTGCCGCCCATGTACACGGCCGTCGCCCCTTCACCACACAACGCATCCCTCGCCTCCTCCCCACATCGCCCACTCGCTCCCTCCGGGCACCGCCCACTCGCTCCCTCGGGGCACCGCCCACTCGCTCCCTCCGGACACCGCCCACTCGCTCCCTCGGGGCACCGCCCACGCGCCTCCACCCCGCACCGCCCACTCTGCCCCCGACCCGCGCGCTCCGCCCCCGCAGCCGTCCGCACCACCGTCGCGGCAGCCGTCCGCACCGCGCGCGCCGCCTCCGCCAGGGAGGCGCCCGTCGTGACCACGTCGTCGACGAGAACCACCGGACCACCGCACAGCACGCGTGCGCCCCCGGGCACCACCGTGAGCGCGCCCACCAGATTGTCCAGCCGCTGCCGCGCGTCGAGCCCCGACTGGTCGGCCACGGCCCGCCGCTGCCGCAGCACGGCGGCCACCCGCGCCGGCACCCCCGCCCGCCGCAACTCACCGGCCGCCGCGAGAGCGATCCGCCGAGCCGGATCATGACCACGCGCCCGCACCACGGCTCGGGCGGAGGGGACGGGTACGAGGAGTACGCCTCGGGGTGACCGGGGGCCCTCCCCCTCCCCCCTCCCCACCTCCCCCGTCCCCGCCCGCACAGCCCCCGCCAGCGCCGCGCCCAGGGGTCGGGCCAGCGCCAGCGCGCCGCGTTCCTTGTGGGCCAGCAGCACGGCCCGTACCTCGTCCGCGTACCGGGCCGCCGCGTGCACGGCGGGCAGCCCCGGCGGTTCCGGCACCGGTCGGACCCGGAACGGCGCTGCCCCGCTCAGCGCTTTCCGGCACTGCGGGCAGAGCACCGTACGCGCGCTCCCGCAGCCCCCGCACTCAGCGGGCAGCACCAGGCCGGCGAGCTCCTGCCACCACGTGCGAACGGCTTCCACGTCCACCACTCTGCCCATGGGGGAAGCGGTTTGCCACCCCTGTGGAAAACCGTCAGGAGTGCCCTGTGGAAAACGCGCGACAAGGAGGAGGGAAGGCGGGCGGAGCACCGGCGAAAGGCAGCCGCTGCTCCCTCTCACCAGCAGAGAAGAGCAGGCCGAAAGCCGCTGCCCGGGGAACCCGTGTCAAAGGCACGGGGGTGAGTGCGGTTCCCCGCATCGGGGAAAGGCTCACCCCGGGTAGAACGCGACCGACGCGGTCTCCTTCAGCGTCCGCCACCCGCTTCCGCCGGGGAGCCAGAGCAGCCCGTCCTTGGAGGTGGCGAAGAGCGGGACGTCGCTGTCCTCCGAGGCGGCGATGCTGGTGACCTCGGTGAGGCCGGGGAGGGTGCCCGCCTCGGGGATCGAGCCGTCGCACTGCACGTACTGCACCTGCTGGACGCCCCCGGATTCCCGGCCGACGACCACGAGCCGGCTGTCACCGGCCCACGACACGGCCTTGACCTGTTCCAACTCCGGTGTCGTGGAGCGCAGTTCCTGGAGCGACACGGACGGCTGCGTGCCGTTGCCCGGGCCTCGTTCGATCCGTCCGATGAGCAGGGACTGCTTGCCGCCCTTGTCCACGACGAGCGCGATCCGCACTCCGTCCGCGGCGACGCGTACGGCGTCGATACGGCCGTCCAGCCCGGGAGTGAGCACCGTCAGCGGCTGGCCGCCGCCCTTCTCCAGCAGGAGCAGTCGAGGGGCGCTGGGGTTGCGGTCGGCCACCCACAGGTCGCCCTGGGCGTCCCAGCTGGGGGTGATGAGCCGGTCGGTCTCGGTCTTGCCCGTGCTCTGAAGCACGGGGTCGCCGATGGAGCTGCCGGAGACGGTGGACGTGACGTAGAGGGTCTTGCCGTCGAGGGCGACTCCGGCGGCGCTGTGTTCGTCGCGGGCCACGGCCACCGAGCGCAGTGCCTTGGTGCCGTCGCCGAGTGCTCCGGGGACGGGGTCGGCCTTGGTGTTGCCGCTGCCGCTCGTCATCCGGACGAGGCGGTGCTGGCCGTCGATGAAGTACAGGTAGCCGGGGTTGGTCTCGGAGCCGCGGGCGGCGACGGTGGCGGCACGTTCCTCGTTGAGGGAGCACAGCTGGGTGCCGCCGGCACGCAGTGCGACCTCGTCGACGGCGGGGCTCAGGCTCTGCAAGGAGAACAGCAGCTGGGCCGCCATCTCCTCGCACCTGCCCTGTCCGACGTGGGCCGCCTTGTCGTTCAGCGGCACGGTGAGCTTGTTCTGGTCGTCGGGGGCGAGTGCGGTGACGCCCTTGGGCAGCGCGGTTCCGGTGGGGAAGCTGGATCTGACGACGGGGCGGAGCCAACTGGTGGGCCCGGTGAGCACGGAGCGCACCATCTGCGTCATCGGGTCGACGCGTTCCCGGACGTAGACGGGGTCGGCGACGGTCATGGGCTGTCCGGAGCCGTCGGCCGTGGTGTTCGAGGCGAAGTAGTACTTGTTGACGGACAGGAAGTTGCGCCGGAAGTCGGACTTGCCCATGACGACGCCCTGGGGGAGGGCGTCGATGCGCCACTGCCCGGTCTTCTTGTCGCGGCTGAGGTGGATGGGCTGGGCGTAGGTGCCGGAGGCGGGCGCGTACGACTGCTGGGCGTCGACGGTGGCGACCTTCGTGCCGGTCAGGACGTACGAGTAGTCGTTGCCGTCCTCGCGGCTGCCGGCGGGCCGGGATTCGGTGGCCGGTCCGTCCGCGAGGACCGTCGTGGACCGTTCGGGCTGCCATCTCTGGGCGGCTCTCTCGGTCAGGTACTGCCGTGCGGTCGAGTATCCGGGGTCGTCGCTGGTGAGCGCTTCGAGGAAGCCCTGGACGATCTCCGAGGGCTGCGCGTCGTCCTGGGGCGGCATCGCGAACACCCGTACCTGGGTGTCCTGGCGCGGGGTGGATTCGACACCGCGCAGGTCTCCGCTGTCGGGCATCGAGGCGCACCCGGCCAGCAGGACGACGCCGCATGCGGTGTACGCCACCGCGCGCCCGGGCGTACGCCGGGTTCCCCCCTCGCGCCACTCAGCGCCCACGAAATGCCTCCCCATGCTGGTCCGAGCTCTCCGCCCCGGCTCTCGGCCGGTTCGAAGCCCCCCTCAGTGCTGTGTCACCCGCGTCGCCGGCGCCATCCGGGTCACCGGGGCCACTTGTGTCGTCCGTGTCCCGCGCGCGGGACGTTTCCGTCCGTTGCGGGTTGTCGTCGCCTGCTGTCCCCGCGGCGGGCGGTTCGTCCTGTCCGCGTCCGCCGCCGGTGCCCGAGGCGGGCCGGGGCACGACGCGCGCGCCGTTGCCGGGCAGCGCCGTCGGGTCGGCCGTGGGAGCCACGCCGGCCGTGCGGGGCGCGAGGGTGCTCCGCGCGGCCGACGACTGCTCATTGGCGGGCTGTACCGGCACCGTCGCGCTCTTCTGGCCTCCGCCGCGCGGCAGACCCGCTTCGTCGAGCTGTCCCCGGTTGCGGCGGGAGTCCTTCGGTTCGAGCGGTATCGGCGAGCCCCGCAGCGGTTCGTCCGCGGTCCTGGGCAGTGTCAGCCGGAACTGCGAGCCGCCGCCGGGCTCTCCCCATGCCTGCAACCAGCCGCCGTGGAGCCGCGCGTCCTCCAGGGCGATGGAGAGCCCCAGACCGGTGCCGCCGGTGGTACGCGCGCGTGCCGGGTCGGCGCGCCAGAACCGGCTGAAGACGCGGGTGGCCTCGCCGGGCTTGAGTCCGACGCCGTAGTCGCGCACGGCGATGGCGACGGCGCCGCCCGCGGCGGCGAGTTTGACGATGACGTCCTTGCCCTCGCCGTGTTCGACGGCGTTGACGACCAGGTTGCGCAGGACCCGCTCCACGCGCCGGGCGTCGGCTTCGGCGACGACGGGCTGCTGGTCGCCGATGACGCGTACGGTCGTCCCCTTGCGTTCGGCGAGCGGCGCGGCCCCGCTGACGACCCGGCGCACGACCTCCCTGAGGTCGATCGGCTCGGCCTCCAGGGCGGCGGCGCCGGCGTCGAAGCGGCTGATCTCCAGGAGGTCCGCGAGCAGTGTCTCGAACCGGTCGAGCTGGTCGGCGAGCAGTTCCGCGGACCGTGCGGTGACGGGGTCGAAGTCGACCCGGGCGTCGTGGATGACGTCGGCGGCCATGCGTACGGTCGTCAGCGGCGTGCGCAGTTCGTGCGAGACGTCGGACACGAACCGCCGCTGCATGCGTGAGAGGTCCTCCAGTTGCTGGATCTTCAGCTGGAGGTTCTGGGCCATCTTGTTGAAGGCCTCGCCGAGGCGGGCGATGTCGTCCTCGCCGGTGACCTTCATGCGTTCCTGGAGCCGCCCGGCGGACAGCCGTTCGGCGATCCCGGCGGCCATCCGCACGGGCGTGACGACCTGCCGCACCACGAGCCAGGCGATGGCGCCGAGGAGGACGACGACGAACAGTCCGGCGGTCGCCAGAGTGCCCTTGACGAGGCTGAGCGACTTCTCCTCCTGCGTGAGCGGGAAGAGGTAGTACAGCTCGTACGGATCGCCGTTGGGGTCGTTGACCTGCTTGCCGATGACCAGGGCCGGCTGGGATTCCTTGTCGCTGAGGTAGATGATGCGGGAGTAGCTCTGCGCCGCGCCGGTGCTGGTGTTGACCTGCTCGCGCAGCTTCTCGGGGACGCTCTTGTCGGGGTCGACGAAGCCGGAGGCACGCGGCCCGCGGGCGACGCCGCTGACGTCGCCGGGGGGCAGGGTGACCACGTCGAAGGCGCCCTGGCCGCCGCTGGACAGCGACAGTACGAGCTCGCTCATCCATTCGATGACGTTCTGGGAGGCGCCGGCGTCCGCCCGGGTGCCGTCACCGGCGACCGCGCCGGCGGCCTCGTCGGCCTTCTGCTTGGCGACGGCGAACCCGCCGGTGGCCTGGCTCTGGGACGCCTTCACCTTGGCGTCGAGCAGCCCGTTGCGGACCTGCCCGATGACGACGAAGCCCAGCAGCAGGACGACGCCCAGTGACATCAGCAGCGTCGTGGCGACGACCTTGAGCTGGATGTTGCGCCGCCACAGCCGCATGACGGGCAGCAGCGGCCGACGCACCCAGCGCAGCAGCAGCCTCAGGACGGGGCTGCCCTGGACCCCGCCCTGGAGCAGTCCTCCTTCGAGGAGGCGTGCGAAACGTGAACCCGGTGTCCCACGGCCGACAGGCCGCTGTGGACGGGCCCCGGACCGACCGGGGGCCGAAGCGGCACTGTCACCCGACATGTCAGCTGGGTCCTGCCTTGTATCCGACGCCACGGACGGTCACGACGATCTCCGGTCGCTCGGGGTCCTTCTCGACCTTGGAGCGCAGCCGCTGCACGTGCACGTTCACCAGGCGGGTGTCGGCGGCGTGCCGGTAGCCCCACACCTGTTCGAGGAGCACCTCGCGGGTGAAGACCTGCCAGGGCTTGCGCGCCAGCGCGACCAGCAGATCGAACTCCAGCGGCGTCAGTGCGATCGACTGGCCTTCCCGCTTCACGGAGTGACCGGCCACGTCGATGACCAGGTCGCCGATGGCGAGCTGTTCCGGCGCCGGTTCCTCGGACCTCCGCAGCCGGGCCCGGATCCGGGCGACCAGCTCCTTCGGCTTGAACGGCTTCACGATGTAGTCGTCGGCACCGGACTCCAGTCCGACGACGACATCGACGGTGTCGCTCTTCGCTGTGAGCATCACGATGGGCACCCCGGACTCCGCCCGGATCAGGCGGCACACCTCGATGCCGTCCCGGCCGGGCAGCATCAGGTCCAGCAGCACCAGGTCGGGCTTCGCCTCACGGAAAGCGGCCAGCGCCTTGTCACCGTCGGCTACGAAATACGGCTCAAAACCTTCACCACGCAGCACAATGCCGAGCATCTCGGCCAGTGCGGTGTCGTCGTCGACGACAAGGACTCGTCCCTTCATAAACGACATCATCCCATTCTCATAACGGTGAAGGACACGCAGGTGAGCAGGGTCACCGGCCTGTGACCCTAGTCGTACCGGACGCTCACTGTCTGCCCCCGTCGTCCGACGTCGATGTCAGCACTCGTGTCGGCCCGGCTGCCGAAGGCCCGTGTCCGCTCCGGCGGCCTTCCCGGCCACAGTCATGCCGCCTGCGCCTGAACGGCCGACCGCCCATGCCCCGGGCCGGCGATCAGCCGAACCAGACCGCGCTTGTGACGACGCCTGTGGCGGAGTACGTCCCCCGCCGCGGCCGTCGAGGGCGGTTCCCTGCGGCGAATCCCGGTGCGTGCGGCGCCGCCCGGTGGTGGGATCGCCGTATGAGCGACCCGCTGCGCGACCGCATCGAGCGGTATTACGCGACCGTGCCCCTTCTCTTCGCCGACGCCGAGGACTTCGGTCCGCTGCGCCTGTTCGTACGGAGGGAGCCCGGTGCCCCGTACTACGGCGGTCCGGGGCACGCCCAGCCCACCGGGGCGGGCGCGGCCTCCGTCGGAGCGGCCGACATCGCCCGGGTGCGTGCCCGGCAGCGTGCGCTCGGTGTACCGGAAGCGTTCGAGTGGCTGGCCGAGTCGACGCCCGCGCTGCGTGCCCGTATCGAGGCCGCCGGCCTCACGGTGCTGCGGCGCCCTCTGATGGCGCTGCCTCCCCACGAGCCGCTCCCTCCGCAGCCCCTGCCCGACGGGGTGACACTGCGCGCGCTGACCGCGGACGACCCCGCACTGCCCGCGGCCCTCGCCCTCCCGCACCTGGCGTTCGCCGAAACGCCCCCGCCCGACAGCCACTCCCCCGGGGATCCCGCCCGCGCGGCAGGCGAGTCGGACCGCGCGAAGCTGGCGAGGACGGCCGAGCAGCTGATCGGGGACGGCACGGTGGCCGCGGTCCGCCCCACGATCCGCGCCGGACACAAGACCCTCGTCGCCGCCCTCGCCGCGGACGCCACCCCGCTGGCCACCGGCCACTACCACCCGGCGAACGCCACCACGGAGATCGGCGGCATCGGCACCCTGCCCTCCGCCCGCCGCCAGGGGCTGGCCGCCGCCGTGACCGCGGCCCTGGTCGCCCACGCCCGCACCCACGGCGTCGAGACGGTCTTCCTGGCCTACGCGCACGAGTCCGCCGCCCGCCTCTACGCCCGTCTCGGCTTCCGCCCCGCCGGGACGACCCTCCTGATCGCCGGCCAGCCCGCCCGCTCGTAGGTCCTTCCGCGCACGGTGGCGTCTACCGGCGGGCGATCACAGTCCCGCCCCTTCCCGGCGCGCCCTGCCGCACAGCTCGGCGAGCGCCTCGGCGGTCACCGGCGACACCACGCCTTCCTCCGTGACGATCGCCGTCACCAGCTCGGGCGGCGTCACGTCGAACGCCGGGTTGTACGCCTGGGTCCCCAGCGGCGCCACCGGAGCCCACATGCCCGCTCCCGTCACCGGCGCCTGCGGCACCATGGCCTCCGTCACCTCGAAACCGGGGCGCTGTTCCACCTCGATGGACGCACCGTCAGGCGTCTCCAGATCCACCGTGGTCACCGGCGCCACCACAATGAACGGCACATGGTGGTAGCGCGCCAGCACCGCGAGCGGATAGCTCCCCACCTTGTTCGCCACCGACCCGTCGGCCGCGATGCGGTCCGCCCCGATCAGCACCGCGTCCACCTCGCCCGCCGCGAAGAGCGAACCCGCCGCGTTGTCCGTCAGCAACGTGTACGCCATGCCGTTGCGCGCCGCTTCGTACGCCGTCAGGCGGGCGCCCTGCAACAGCGGCCGCGTCTCGTCCACCCACAGCCGGCGCAGCCGTCCCACCCGGTGCCCGGCGAGCGCCACCGCGAACGCCGTCCCCTCTCCACCCGACACCAGCGCACCGGTGTTGCAGTGGGTGAGGACACGGTGCCCGCCGCCGGGCAGCAGCTCGTCGAGGAGCGCCAGCCCGTGCGCGGCCATCCGGGCACTGGCCTCGGCGTCCTCCCGGTGGAGCTGCCGCGCCGCCGCGAGCGCGGCCCGCGCGCCCTGAGCCGGGTCGCCTCCCGCGGCGAGCTCGGCCTCGTACGCGGCCCTCGCCCGGCGCACGCCGACGGACAGGTTCACCGCGGTGGGCCGGGCGCCCGCCAGCGCGTGCGCGGCGTCCTCCACGTCGAAACCGCGCGCGGCGGCGAGCGCGACGCCGTACGCTCCCGCGATCCCGAGCAGCGGTGCCCCGCGCACCGACAGCGAACTGATCGCCTCCACCAGCGCGGACGCGTCCGTACACACCAGTTCGACTTCCTCCGCTGGCAGTCTCGTCTGGTCGAGAAGGACCAGCACAGGACCTTCGGGTAGCTCCTCCCAACGGATCGCAGGAATCTCGCTCGGCCGCTTGTCCTCGCCGCTTTGCGCGTACTGATCAGCCATGCGATCAGTCTGCCCCCGATCCGGCGGACAATTGAAGGTGTGCAGCCTCTACCGCGACCGGTCACCCGGTTGGTGCCCCATGGCACGATGGCTCCCAACCTGCCGCCGCGTCCGCGGACGGGCACCGTGAAGGAGCGACGATGAACGACACTCCGGGCTGGGCCTCGCCCGGATCCGCCCCGCCCGACGGACAGGAGCCCGGCGCGTCCCGTCCCGCCGAGCCCACGGACCGCCCCGCCGACGCCGGGCCCGCGGACCAGCCGGGCGCGAACCCGCAGAGCCCCGGCACGAAGTGGTCCAAGGAACAGCCGCCGGCCGGCCCCGGCCAGTGGTCCGCGCCCGCGCAACCCCAGAACTCCGGACACAACGCGGGCCAGACCCCGCCGCCCCCGCCCCCTCCGCCGCCCGGACCCGGCTGGGGCAGCCCCCCGCCCCCCGGACCGGGCGGCGGCTACCCCGGCGGCCCCGCCGGCCCCCGACCCGGCGGGTACGGCGGTTACGGAGTTCCCGGTGGCTGGGGCGGCGGCTGGGGCGGCCCACCGCCCGCGGCGAAGCCCGGAGTGATCCCGCTGCGCCCGCTCGCCGTGGGCGAGATCCTCGACGGCGCCGTCACCACGATGCGCACCTACTGGCGCACGGTCCTGGGCATCTCGCTGACCGTCGCCGTCATCACCCAGATCTTCGTCGTGCTGTTGCAGGGCCTCGTCCTGAACGGCACGGACACCACCGCTCTCGGCGACCCCAGCGCCACCGCCGACGAGCAGGTCAACGCCATGGGCGACGCCGTGCGCGCCTCCGGACCCGTCCTTCTCATCGCCCTCATCGGCACCATCACGGCGACCGCCCTCCTCACAGCCGTCACCAGCCGGGCGGTCCTCGGCAAACCGGTCACCCTCCAGGAGGCCTGGCGCGACGCCCGCCCCCAGGTCTTCAAGCTGTTCGGCCTGATCTTCCTGCTGATCCTGATCGGCGCCCTGACCGTCCTCGTCTGCCTGCTGCCGGGCATCCTCGTGAGCGTCGCCGGAAGCTCCGAAGCGGGGGCCGCGCTGATGGCCTTCGGCGCCCTCGGCTCGATCGTCCTGGGGCTGTGGCTGCTGGTCCGCCTCTCCCTCGCCTCGCCCGCCCTGATGCTGGAGAAGCAGAGCATCAAGAAGGCGCTCATCCGCTCCGCGAAGCTCACCCGCGGCTCCTGGTGGCGTGTCTTCGGCATCCAGCTGCTCGCCCTGATCATCGCGAACATCGTCTCGATGCTCGTCGTCGTCCCCTTCGCCCTCATGGGTATGGCCCTGAGCGACGGGGGCATCGGCGGCATGGCGGACGCGAGCGCCGACTACGGCTGGACCTACCTGATCGTCAGCGGCATCGGCTCGGTCCTCGGCTCCATGATCACCTTCCCGATCTCGGCGGGCGTCTACGTACTCCTCTACGTCGACCAGCGCATCCGCCGCGAGGCCCTCGACCTCGACCTGGCCCGCGCCGCCGGCCTCCAGGGCTACGGCCCCACCGCCGGCAGCACGACCCCGGGGAGCTGATGCGGTGAACCTGGCGGGGGGCGTTCTCACAGCGGTACCGCTCCCGGGCGGCCCGCCCGTACGGGCCCTGCTGCCCGGCAGCACCGACGCGGCCCCGGCAGCCCTGACCCGCCTCACCGGCAGCGCCCTGACGGCGCTGCTGCGGGCGGGTGACGGCGCCGCGCTGTCACTGGCCCGCTCGGGTGACGAACCACCGCTCACCGTCCCACGCGACCCCGGACGGGAAGCCGCCCGCCGTGAGCTGTCCAAGGACCTGTACCACCAGAACGACCCCAGCCTGTTCCAGCGCGCCCTGGACACCCTCTGGGACTGGATCGGCGACCTGTTCGGCACCGCTTCGACCGCCACCCCCGGCGGCACCCTCGGCCTGCTGGTCGTCATCGCGGCCGTCGCGGCCGTCGCGGGCGCCCTGTGGTGGCGTCTGGGCGCCCCGCGCCGCCGACCCACCTCCACCGCCGCCGCCCTCTTCGACGACCGCCCCCGCAGCGCCGCCGAACACCGCGCGGCCGCCGAGGCACACGCCGCCCAGGGCCACTGGAACCAGGCCGTCCAGGAACGCACCCGCGCCATCGTCCGCTCCCTGGAAGAACGCGCCCTGCTCGACGTCCGCCCAGGCCGCACGGCCGACGAGGCCGCCGCCGACGCCGGCCGCACCCTGCCCGCCCACACCGACCGGCTGCGCGCCGCCGCCCGCGACTTCGACGACGTGACGTACGGCGGCCGCCGAGCCACCCAGCAGTCGTACACCCGCATGGCCGAACTCGACCTGGACCTCGAGCGCGCCAAACCCCGTCTGACGGCGAGCAGCACCCACACCACGACCCACCCCACCCGCCAGGGGGCCGCCGGATGACGACCGAGGCCACGCTCCCGTCCACCTCGGCCTCCCCCACCGCCCGGCAGCTGTGGACCCGCGCGCGGGGCATCACTCTCGCCCTCGCGCTGCTCCTGGCCGGCGCCGTCACGCTCGCCGCGCTCCAGTCCGACGCCCGCCACGGCGCCCTCGACCCGCGCTCCGCCGACCCCTACGGCAGCCGCGCGCTCGCCGAACTCCTCGCCGACCGCGGCGTGTCCACCCGCGTCGTCACCACCCTGGCCGAAGCCCGCACCGCAACGAGCCCCGACACCACCCTCCTGATAGCCGGCCCCGACCTCCTGACGGAGCATCAACAGCGGGACCTGCACTCGGCGATCGCAGGCTCCGGCGGCCGCACCGTCCTCGTGGCCCCCACCGGCCGGTCGGTCGAAACCCTCGCACCCGGCGTGACCGCGGACCCGGCCACCAGCCGCGGCTCCGCGCTCACCCCCGGCTGCGCGTTCCCCGCCGCCCGACGGGCGGGCACCGCGGAAACCGGCGGCATCCGCTACACCACCCGCCACCTCGGCGCCGACCAGTGCTACCCGAGCGCCCGCCTCGCCACCCTGCTGCGCGTCCCGGACGCCTCCGGCGACGGCGACACCGTGGTCCTCGGCGCCCCCGACATCCTCTACAACAACCGCCTCGACCAGCAGGGCAACGCCTCGCTCGCCCTGCAACTCCTCGGCTCCCGCAGCCATCTGGTCTGGTACCTCCCCTCACTCTCCGACACCGCCGCCACCGACCCGGACGACGAGAAGGGCTTCCTCGACCTGCTCCCCTCCGGCTGGCTCTGGGGCACCCTTCAGCTCTTCCTCGCGGCAGCCCTCGCCGCCCTCTGGCGGGCACGCCGACTCGGCCCCCTCGTGCCCGAGAAACTCCCCGTGGCGATCCGCGCCTCCGAAACCGTCGAAGGCCGCGCCCGCCTCTACCGCAAAGCCGCCGCCCGCGACCGCGCGGCCGCCGCTCTGCGCTCCACCACCCGCACCCGCCTCGCCCCTCTCCTGGGCGTCCCCGTCACCCGGGCACACACGCCCGAGGCGCTCGTCCCCGCCCTGTCCGCCCACCTCCACAGCGACGGACAGCCCCTGCACTCCCTCCTCTTCGGCCCACCCCCCGGCGACGACTCGACCCTGATCGCGCTCGCCGACCAACTCGACGCCCTCGAAAGAGAGGTACGCCGTCCATGATGGCCCCGACCACTGACAACGCCGGGTACACCGGGGACCCGGGCCGCGCCCGCGCCTCCCTGGAGGCCCTGCGCGCCGAGATCGCGAAGGCCGTGGTCGGCCAGGACCCCGCCGTGACCGGCCTCGTCGTAGCCCTCCTCTGCCGCGGACACGTCCTCCTCGAAGGCGTTCCCGGAGTGGCCAAGACGCTGCTCGTCCGCGCCCTCGCCTCCGCACTCGAACTCGACACCAAACGCGTCCAGTTCACCCCCGACCTCATGCCCAGCGACATCACCGGCTCCCTCGTCTACGACGCCCGCACCGCCGAGTTCTCCTTCCAACCCGGCCCGGTCTTCACCAACCTCCTCCTCGCCGACGAGATCAACCGCACACCGCCGAAAACCCAGTCGTCCCTCCTCGAAGCGATGGAGGAACGCCAGGTCACCGTCGACGGCACCCCGCGCCCGCTCCCCGACCCGTTCCTGGTCGCGGCAACACAGAACCCCGTCGAGTACGAAGGCACCTACCCCCTCCCCGAAGCCCAACTGGACCGCTTCCTCCTCAAACTGACGATCCCGCTCCCCTCCCGCCAGGAGGAGATCGACGTCCTCACCCGCCACGCCGATGGCTTCAACCCGCGCGACCTGCATGCCGCCGGCGTACGCCCGGTCGCAGGACCGGCCGACCTCGAAGCCGCCCGCGCCGCAGTCGCGAAGACGGCGATCTCCCCCGAGATCACGGCCTACGTCGTCGACATCTGCCGCGCCACCCGCGAGTCCCCGTCCCTCACCCTGGGCGTGTCCCCGCGAGGCGCGACGGCCCTCCTGGCGACCGCACGCGCATGGGCATGGCTCACAGGCCGCGACTACGTCATCCCCGACGACGTCAAAGCCCTCGCCCTCCCCACCCTCCGCCACCGCGTGCACCTACGTCCCGAGGCCGAGATGGAAGGCGTGACGGCGGACTCCGTCATCACCGCGATCCTCACCCACGTCCCCGTGCCCCGCTGATGGCACTCACCGGACGCACCGCGCTCCTCGCCGCCGTGGGCTCCCTCCCCGTAGGGATCTGGGACGCCGGCTGGACGGGCATCCTCGCCGTCAACGTCCCACTGGCGTTGGCCTGCGTCTGCGACTTCGCCCTGGCCGCCCCGGTACGCAGACTGAGCCTGACCCGCTCCGGCGACACCTCCGCCCGTCTCGGCGACCCGGCCGACATCACCCTCACCCTCACCAACCCGTCCCGCCGCACTCTGCGCGCGCACCTCCGCGACGCCTGGCCCCCCAGCAGCTGGCAGCCGGGAACGGAGACGGAGGCCTCCCGACACCGCGTGACGGTCCCACCCGGCGAACGCCGCCGCGTCACCACCCGCCTACGCCCCACCCGCCGCGGCGACCACCGGGCCGATCGCGTCACGATCCGCTCCTACGGCCCTCTCGGCCTCCTCTCCCGACAGGGCGCCCACGAGGTCCCCTGGACCGTGCGCGTCCTCCCCCCGTTCACCAGCCGCAAGCACCTCCCCTCGAAGCTGGCCCGCCTGCGCGAACTGGACGGCCGCACCAGCGTCCTCACCCGCGGCGAGGGCACAGAGTTCGACAGCCTGCGCGAATACGTCCCCGGCGACGACACCCGCTCCATCGACTGGCGCGCAACAGCCCGCCATTCGACCGTCGCGGTCCGCACCTGGCGCCCTGAACGCGACCGCCACATCCTTCTCGTCCTCGACACCGGACGCACCTCCGCAGGACGCGTCGACGACGCCCCCCGCCTCGACGCCTCGATGGACGCGGCACTCCTCCTCGCGGCCCTGGCCTCCCGCGCCGGCGACCGAGTCGACCTCCTCGCCTACGACCGCCGGGCACGCGCTCTCGTCCAGGGCCGGACGGCGCGTGATGTTCTCCCCTCCCTGGTCAACGCCATGGCCACCCTCGAACCCGAACTGGTCGAGACGAATGCCCGTGGCCTCACCGCCACAGCTCTCCGCACGACCCCCCGCCGCTCCCTCGTCGTCCTCATGACCACGCTGGACGCCACCCCGGTCGAGGAAGGCCTCCTGCCCGTCCTCCCTCAACTCACTCAGCGTCATACGGTCCTGCTGGCATCGGTCGCCGACCCTCACATCGCACGGATGGCGACCTCCCGTGGCAATGCCGAAGCGGTGTACGAGGCCGCAGCCGCCGCCCGGGCCCAGACAGAACGCCATCGCACCGCCGAACAACTCCGCCGCCACGGCGTGACCGTCATCGACGCCACACCGGACGATCTCGCCCCCGCCCTGGCAGACGCCTATCTGGCCCTGAAGGCAGCAGGACGCCTGTAGCGCAAAGAAAAAGGGGCTCTCGGCAGGAGAGCCCCTTTCAAATGAATCCCGAACGCAGAAAACCCCCGCACCGTGAGGTGCGGGGGTTTCCCGTAATATTTGTTCGGCGGTGTCCTACTCTCCCACAGGGTCCCCCCTGCAGTACCATCGGCGCTGTAAGGCTTAGCTTCCGGGTTCGGAATGTAACCGGGCGTTTCCCTCACGCTATGACCACCGAAACACTATGAAACTGTCCAGCCGCACCACACCGTGACCATGGCATGGGGCTGTTCGTGGTTTCAGAACCAACACAGTGGACGCGAGCAACTGAGGACAAGCCCTCGGCCTATTAGTACCGGTCAGCTTCACCCATTACTGGGCTTCCACATCCGGCCTATCAACCCAGTCGTCTACTGGGAGCCTTAACCCCTCAAAGGGGGTGGGAATACTCATCTCGAAGCAGGCTTCCCGCTTAGATGCTTTCAGCGGTTATCCCTCCCGAACGTAGCCAACCAGCCATGCCCTTGGCAGAACAACTGGCACACCAGAGGTTCGTCCGTCCCGGTCCTCTCGTACTAGGGACAGCCCTTCTCAATATTCCTGCGCGCGCAGCGGATAGGGACCGAACTGTCTCACGACGTTCTAAACCCAGCTCGCGTACCGCTTTAATGGGCGAACAGCCCAACCCTTGGGACCGACTCCAGCCCCAGGATGCGACGAGCCGACATCGAGGTGCCAAACCATCCCGTCGATATGGACTCTTGGGGAAGATCAGCCTGTTATCCCCGGGGTACCTTTTATCCGTTGAGCGACGGCGCTTCCACAAGCCACCGCCGGATCACTAGTCCCGACTTTCGTCCCTGCTCGACCCGTCGGTCTCACAGTCAAGCTCCCTTGTGCACTTACACTCAACACCTGATTGCCAACCAGGCTGAGGGAACCTTTGGGCGCCTCCGTTACTCTTTAGGAGGCAACCGCCCCAGTTAAACTACCCATCAGACACTGTCCCTGATCCGGATCACGGACCCAGGTTAGACATCCAGCACGACCAGAGTGGTATTTCAACGACGACTCCACAACCACTGGCGTGGCCGCTTCAAAGTCTCCCACCTATCCTACACAAGCCGAACCGAACACCAATATCAAACTGTAGTAAAGGTCCCGGGGTCTTTCCGTCCTGCTGCGCGAAACGAGCATCTTTACTCGTAGTGCAATTTCACCGGGCCTATGGTTGAGACAGTCGAGAAGTCGTTACGCCATTCGTGCAGGTCGGAACTTACCCGACAAGGAATTTCGCTACCTTAGGATGGTTATAGTTACCACCGCCGTTTACTGGCGCTTAAGTTCTCAGCTTCGCCACCCCGAAGAGTGACTAACCGGTCCCCTTAACGTTCCAGCACCGGGCAGGCGTCAGTCCGTATACATCGCCTTACGGCTTCGCACGGACCTGTGTTTTTAGTAAACAGTCGCTTCTCGCTGGTCTCTGCGGCCACACCCAGCTCGAGGAGCAAGTCCTCTCACCAGACATGGCCCCCCTTCTCCCGAAGTTACGGGGGCATTTTGCCGAGTTCCTTAACCATAGTTCACCCGAACGCCTCGGTATTCTCTACCTGACCACCTGAGTCGGTTTAGGGTACGGGCCGCCATGAAACTCGCTAGAGGCTTTTCTCGACAGCATAGGATCATCCACTTCGCCACAATCGGCTCGGCATCAGGTCTCAGACTATATGGCGTGCGGATTTGCCTACACACCGTCCTACACCCTTACCCCGGGACAACCACCGCCCGGGATGGACTACCTTCCTGCGTCACCCCATCACTCACCTACTAACCGCTTGGGCCGGCGGCTCCACCACTTTCCTTTCCCCGAAGGGTCCGGAACGGCTTCACGGCCTTAGCATCACGATGCTCGATGTTTGACGCTTCACAGCGGGTACCGGAATATCAACCGGTTATCCATCGACTACGCCTGTCGGCCTCGCCTTAGGTCCCGACTTACCCTGGGCAGATCAGCTTGACCCAGGAACCCTTAGTCAATCGGCGCACACGTTTCTCACGTGTGTATCGCTACTCATGCCTGCATTCTCACTCGTGAACCGTCCACAACTACCTTCCGGTGCTGCTTCACCCGGCACACGACGCTCCCCTACCCATCACAGCCGCCGTTGGGCGTATTGCTGCAATGACACGACTTCGGCGGTACGCTTGAGCCCCGCTACATTGTCGGCGCGGAATCACTAGACCAGTGAGCTATTACGCACTCTTTCAAGGGTGGCTGCTTCTAAGCCAACCTCCTGGTTGTCTGTGCGACTCCACATCCTTTCCCACTTAGCGTACGCTTAGGGGCCTTAGTCGATGCTCTGGGCTGTTTCCCTCTCGACCATGGAGCTTATCCCCCACAGTCTCACTGCCGCGCTCTCACTTACCGGCATTCGGAGTTTGGCTAAGGTCAGTAACCCGGTAGGGCCCATCGCCTATCCAGTGCTCTACCTCCGGCAAGAAACACACGACGCTGCACCTAAATGCATTTCGGGGAGAACCAGCTATCACGGAGTTTGATTGGCCTTTCACCCCTAACCACAGGTCATCCCCCAGGTTTTCAACCCTGGTGGGTTCGGTCCTCCACGAAGTCTTACCTCCGCTTCAACCTGCCCATGGCTAGATCACTCCGCTTCGGGTCTTGAGCGTGCTACTGAAACGCCCTGTTCGGACTCGCTTTCGCTACGGCTACCCCACTCGGGTTAACCTCGCAACACACCGCAAACTCGCAGGCTCATTCTTCAAAAGGCACGCAGTCACGACGCACCAAGCAAGCTCGATGCGCGACGCTCCCACGGCTTGTAGGCACACGGTTTCAGGTACTATTTCACTCCGCTCCCGCGGTACTTTTCACCATTCCCTCACGGTACTATCCGCTATCGGTCACCAGGGAATATTTAGGCTTAGCGGGTGGTCCCGCCAGATTCACACGGGATTTCTCGGGCCCCGTGCTACTTGGGTGTCTCTCAAACGAGCCGCTGATGTTTCGACTACGGGGGTCTTACCCTCTACGCCGGACCTTTCGCATGTCCTTCGCCTACATCAACGGTTTCTGACTCGTCTCACAGCCGGCAGACTGTGAAAGAGAGATCCCACAACCCCGCACACGCAACCCCTGCCGGGTCTCACACGTATACGGTTTGGCCTCATCCGGTTTCGCTCGCCACTACTCCCGGAATCACGGTTGTTTTCTCTTCCTGCGGGTACTGAGATGTTTCACTTCCCCGCGTTCCCTCCACATACCCTATGTGTTCAGGTATGGGTGACAGCCCATGACGACTGCCGGGTTTCCCCATTCGGAAACCCCCGGATCAAAGCCTGGTTGACGACTCCCCGGGGACTATCGTGGCCTCCCACGTCCTTCATCGGTTCCTGGTGCCAAGGCATCCACCGTGCGCCCTTAAAAACTTGGCCACAGATGCTCGCGTCCACTGTGCAGTTCTCAAACAACGACCAGCCACCCATCACCCCCAACCTGAGCTGGAGTGCACTGGGGCCGGCATCATGAAGGACGGCTTCACAGCCGCACCCTCAGATACCCAACAGCGTGCCCGGCACCCTCGCCACTCATGATCAGCTTTCCACGCTCCGAAGAGCAGTACTTGCAGCCCGAGATGACTGAGAATGCCGAATAATCAACGTTCCACCCATGAGCAACCAGCATCGGACGTACGCCGATGTACTGGCCTCTGACCTCACCCCGTGGGGATCGGTAAGAAGTGCTCCTTAGAAAGGAGGTGATCCAGCCGCACCTTCCGGTACGGCTACCTTGTTACGACTTCGTCCCAATCGCCAGTCCCACCTTCGACAGCTCCCTCCCACAAGGGGTTGGGCCACCGGCTTCGGGTGTTACCGACTTTCGTGACGTGACGGGCGGTGTGTACAAGGCCCGGGAACGTATTCACCGCAGCAATGCTGATCTGCGATTACTAGCAACTCCGACTTCATGGGGTCGAGTTGCAGACCCCAATCCGAACTGAGACCGGCTTTTTGAGATTCGCTCCACCTCACGGTTTCGCAGCTCTTTGTACCGGCCATTGTAGCACGTGTGCAGCCCAAGACATAAGGGGCATGATGACTTGACGTCGTCCCCACCTTCCTCCGAGTTGACCCCGGCAGTCTCCTGTGAGTCCCCATCACCCCGAAGGGCATGCTGGCAACACAGAACAAGGGTTGCGCTCGTTGCGGGACTTAACCCAACATCTCACGACACGAGCTGACGACAGCCATGCACCACCTGTACACCGACCACAAGGGGGCGACCATCTCTGGCCGTTTCCGGTGTATGTCAAGCCTTGGTAAGGTTCTTCGCGTTGCGTCGAATTAAGCCACATGCTCCGCTGCTTGTGCGGGCCCCCGTCAATTCCTTTGAGTTTTAGCCTTGCGGCCGTACTCCCCAGGCGGGGAACTTAATGCGTTAGCTGCGGCACCGACGACGTGGAATGTCGCCAACACCTAGTTCCCACCGTTTACGGCGTGGACTACCAGGGTATCTAATCCTGTTCGCTCCCCACGCTTTCGCTCCTCAGCGTCAGTAATGGCCCAGAGATCCGCCTTCGCCACCGGTGTTCCTCCTGATATCTGCGCATTTCACCGCTACACCAGGAATTCCGATCTCCCCTACCACACTCTAGTCTGCCCGTATCGAATGCAGACCCGGGGTTAAGCCCCGGGCTTTCACATCCGACGCGACAGACCGCCTACGAGCTCTTTACGCCCAATAATTCCGGACAACGCTTGCGCCCTACGTATTACCGCGGCTGCTGGCACGTAGTTAGCCGGCGCTTCTTCTGCAGGTACCGTCACTTTCGCTTCTTCCCTGCTGAAAGAGGTTTACAACCCGAAGGCCGTCATCCCTCACGCGGCGTCGCTGCATCAGGCTTTCGCCCATTGTGCAATATTCCCCACTGCTGCCTCCCGTAGGAGTCTGGGCCGTGTCTCAGTCCCAGTGTGGCCGGTCGCCCTCTCAGGCCGGCTACCCGTCGTCGCCTTGGTGAGCCATTACCTCACCAACAAGCTGATAGGCCGCGGGCTCATCCTTCACCGCCGGAGCTTTTAACCTCCACCCATGCGAGTGGAAGTATTATCCGGTATTAGACCCCGTTTCCAGGGCTTGTCCCAGAGTGAAGGGCAGATTGCCCACGTGTTACTCACCCGTTCGCCACTAATCCCCACCGAAGTGGTTCATCGTTCGACTTGCATGTGTTAAGCACGCCGCCAGCGTTCGTCCTGAGCCAGGATCAAACTCTCCGTGAATGTTTTCCCGTAATCGGGACGACACCACGAGAGCGGAACAGCCAGGCGGAATAAGCCCGGCCGTTCACAGCGTCCTCGCTGTGTTTTGTTTCAAAGGAACCTCATCCTCGGCTATCACTGCCGGGGACGGGGTATCAACATATCTGGCGTTGATTTTTGGCACGCTGTTGAGTTCTCAAGGAACGGACGCTTCCTTTGTACTCACCCGATACTCTCGGGCTTTCCTCCGGGCGCTTCCCTTCGGTCTTGCGTTTCCGACTCTATCAGATCTTTTCTCGACCCGATTTCCTCGGTGCTTTCCAGGTTCCCGCTTTCGCGTTTCCCTTTCCGGCGGTTCCGACTTTATCAGAAGTTTCGGGCCGGTCTGACCGGCCATTCATTTTCCGACTTATCGGGGGCCTCTGCGGAATCAGAAGATTCAAGAGGCTGACAGATACTAACCGCTGCCGACCGGACTTTTCCAGTTCCAGGCAACTGTTCGAATCTACCTCCCCACGCACTCCGTGTCAACGGCGTTTGTGGGCGAAGAGGAGACTAGCAGCCCCGCGGGGTCATCCGCACATCAGGCGGCCGTCGGCACCGTGGCGCTGCGCTCGGCGGCCTCGAGATCTCCTGTGTCCCCGGCGCGCGCGGCTCGGCCGCCGACGACGTAGACATAGACGAGGAAGGCCAGTTCGGCTGTGATGCCGATGGTGATGCGGGCCCAGGTGGGCAGCCCCGACGGGGTGACGAAGCCTTCGATGGCGCCGGAGACGAAGAGGACCAGTGCGAGGCCGATCGCCATGCCGACCGCGGCTCGGCCTTCCTCGGCGAGGGCGGTGCGCCGGGAGCGCGGGCCCGGGTCGATCACGGTCCAGCCCAGGCGGAGCCCCGTGCCGGCCGCGACGAAGACCGCGGTCAGCTCGAGCAGGCCGTGCGGGAGGACGAGGCCCAGGAAGGTGTCGAGCCGGCCCGCCGAGGACATGAGGCCGGCCCCGATGCCGAGGTTCAGCATGTTCTGGAAGAGGACCCAGAGGACCGGCAGGCCGAGGAAGACTCCCAGGACCAGGCACATCGCGGCGGCCTGGGCGTTGTTCGTCCAGACCTGGGCGGCGAAGGCCGCGGCCTGATGGCTCGAGTAGTAGGTCTCGTAGAGGCCGCCGGGTCGGGTGAGCTCGCGTAGTTCGTCGGGGGCCGCTATGGAGGACTGCACTTCCGGATGGGTACCGATCCACCAGCCGAGAAGCGCGGCGACGGCCGTGGAGAGAAGTGCGGTGGGCACCCACCAGTGGCGCGACCGGTAGACGGCGGCGGGAAAGCTCTGGGTGAGGAAGCGCGTCACGTCCCGCCACGACGCACGGCGGGTTCCTGTCACCGCATTACGCGCGCGTGCCACGAGCTGGGTGAGCCGGCCGGTGAGCTGGGGGTCCGGGGCACTGGACTGGATCAGGGAGAGGTGAGTGGCGGTGCGCTGGTAGAGGGTGACGAGTTCGTCGGCCTCGTCGCCGGTGAGTCCGCGCCGGCGGCGGAGGAGGGCGTCGAGACGGTCCCATTCGGCTCGGTGGGCGGAGACGAAGACGTCCAGGTCCATCGGTGTGCCTGCTCCTCGGCTGTTCGTCGTCGGCCGGTGATGGATGTCAGCTTGTCGTACTGCGGCGCGACAGGCCCTCAGCTTGGCAGACTGGCCGCTCTCGGGGCAGGCCAGGGAAGGGATGACGGGCGTGAGTGAGCTGGTGACAGGTGAGGCCGTGGCCTTGGAGCTGCGGCCTGCCAGGCTGCCCAGCCGTGCATTGGCCACGCTGCTGGACCTTTTCGTGGCGATCGTGGCCTACACCGTCGTGACGATCGCTGTCATAGCGGCGACGGCTTCCCTCGACGAGGCGGCGCAGGTCGCCCTGTCGATCGCCTCTTTCCTGTTGGTGCTGGTGGGCGGGCCGATCGCGGTCGAGACGCTCAGTCATGGGCGGTCGCTCGGGAAGATGGCGTGCGGGTTGCGGGTGGTGCGCGACGACGGTGGGCCGATCCGGTTCAGGCACGCGCTGGTCCGGGGTGCGCTCGGGGTGGTGGAGATCCTGCTGACGATGGGGGTGGTGGCCTGTATCGCCTCGCTCGTGTCGGCACGGGGACGACGGCTCGGTGATGTCTTCGCCGGGACGCTGGTGGTCCGTGAGCGGGTGCCTGTCGCGCGGTCCGGTTTCGTACCACCGCCCCCGCCCTGGCTGGCCGGACGATTCCAGGCGCTGGACCTTTCGGCGGTGCCCGACGGGCTGTGGCTGGCGGTCCGGCAGTACCTGGGGCGGATGAACCAGCTGGATCCGCAGGTCGGCGGGGCGATGGCGGAGCGGCTGGCCGGTGATCTGGCGGCGCGTACGGGTACGCCGGTGCCCCCGGGGGTACCGGCGGCCGCGTTTCTGGCCGCGGTGACGCAGGAGCGGCAGGTCCGGGAGGCGCGGCGGACCTTCGGGAACGGTTCGGTGGCGGGGCGGCCGCCCGTGGGCGGGGGTGCGGCCGGAGCGGGGACCGGAACAGGGTTCGGTATGCCGGGAGCCTTCGCCCCGCCAGCCCCGTACGGTCAGCCAGCCCCGTCGTACGGTTCGCCGACGCCGTACGGTCAGCACGCCCCGTCGTACGGTTCGCCCGCTCCCTACAGTCAGCCGGCTCCCTACGGTTCAGCCACTTCGTACGGTCCATCGGCGCCATACAGTCCACCGACGCCGTACAGCCCGCTGGTGTCCTACGGTGCGCCGGCTCCTCCTGTTGTGCCCGCTCCGCCTGCTGCGCCCCCTGCGTGGGGCGCGCCGGCCTCGTCCGGGCCTCCGGTGGCTTCCGGGTCCGGGGCGGCGCAGTCACCGGCTGCTGCTGGAGGTCCTGTGCCGGACGGGGGACGGTCCGCGCCGGCTCAGGAGGAGTCGGTCGCCGATCGGGGGCGGGGGCCGGTCTCCGGGTTCGTGCCTCCGGCGTAGGCCCTTCCTGGTGGCCTCGAGGGCGGCTTCGGTGCGGGCGGGTTCAGTCGAAGGTCGACGGGGGCGTCTCGAGGTCTTCCAGTTCGATGCCGGGGGCTGCGAGGACGACGTCGCCGGCGATGTGGACCGTGTGCTGCTCACCGGTGTCCAGGGCTGTGACCTGGTATTCGTCCACGGTCAGGGGGCCGTTGTCAGTGGCGTGTGTTTCTCTTCTCAGCAAGGACCAGGACTGGTCCACGGTGCGCGGGGCGAGGACCGGATCGGTGAAGGCCACGAGCCGGATGCGGGTTGCGGGAGAAGAGGGAGAGGGGGCGAGGCGTAGGAGCCGGCTGGTGGCGATGAGGAACGCGGGGGATGTGCCGGTGAAGGCGTGGGCCGGGACGTTGCCTTCTGTGGCGCGGGTGCCGGTGGGGTCGGTGCGGACCCAGGTCACGCCGTCGAGGGCTGCGCCTCGTACCTGCCAGCTGCTCGCGTGGAGTTCGAGGCGGAGGGGGCGGCCGAGGTCGTCGAGGGTGAGGTCGACGGAGCCGGTGTCGTCGCCGGCGGGGGTGGTCAGCCGGGAGACGTAGCGCCAGCCGGAGGGGCCGGGGGCGCACTGGAAGTGTTCGTGTGCGAGGGGGGTGTGATCGTGCGGATCGTGGAGCGAATAGCGGCCGCGGGGCATCGAAGTCCTGGGGTGCGACGGGCTGGTCCGTCTCGACGAGTCGGCCGGAGGAGCTGACGGCCGGTCCGGCTGTAGGCCGAAGGGGCAGGCCCCCGGCACGGGGGTGCGGGGGCCTGCCTTCGAGGACCTGCCCGGTGTGGGAAGCGCTCAGTGCACGGGTGCGCTTCCAGCGGGCGGGGCTGCGGACTCAGTAGCGGTAGTGGTCCGACTTGTAGGGGCCGTCGACCTCGACACCGATGTACGAGGCCTGCTCGGGGCGCAGGGTGGTGAGCTTGACGCCGAGCGCGGCCAGGTGGAGGCGGGCGACCTTCTCGTCCAGGTGCTTGGGCAGCGTGTAGACGCCCGTGGGGTACTCGGCCTGCTTGGTGAACAGCTCGATCTGGGCCAGCGTCTGGTCCGCGAACGAGTTGGACATCACGAACGAGGGGTGGCCGGTGGCGTTGCCCAGGTTCAGCAGGCGGCCCTCGGACAGCACGATGAGGACCTTGCCGTCGGGGAACGTCCACGTGTGGACCTGCGGCTTGACCTCGTCCTTGACGACGCCGGGGAGCTGCGCGAGGCCGGCCATGTCGATCTCGTTGTCGAAGTGGCCGATGTTGCCCACGATGGCCTGGTGCTTCATCTTCGCCATGTCCGAGGCGAGGATGATGTCCTTGTTGCCGGTCGTGGTGATGAAGATGTCGGCCGTCTCGACGACCTCGTCCAGGGTGGTGACCTGGTAGCCGTCCATCGCCGCCTGGAGGGCGCAGATGGGGTCGATCTCGGTGACGATGACACGGGCGCCCTGGCCGCGCAGCGACTCCGCGCAGCCCTTGCCCACGTCGCCGTAGCCGCAGACGACAGCGGTCTTGCCGCCGATCAGGACGTCGGTGGCGCGGTTGATGCCGTCGATCAGGGAGTGCCGGCAGCCGTACTTGTTGTCGAACTTCGACTTGGTGACCGCGTCGTTGACGTTGATCGCCGGGAAGAGCAGGACGCCGTCGCGCTGCATCTCGTACAGGCGGTGCACGCCCGTCGTGGTCTCCTCGGTGACGCCGCGGATCTCCGAGGCCAGCTGCGTCCACTTGCGGGAGCCGTCGGTGATGGTGCGGTTGAGGAGTTCGAGGATGACGCGGTGTTCGTCGTTCTCCGCGGTGTCGACGGCGGGAACCTTGCCGTCCTTCTCGTACTCCACGCCCTTGTGGACCAGGAGGGTGGCGTCACCGCCGTCGTCGAGGATCATGTTCGGGCCGCCGGTGGGGCTGTCCGGCCAGGTCAGCGCCTGCTCGGTGCACCACCAGTACTCCTCCAGGGTCTCGCCCTTCCAGGCGAAGACCGGGATGCCCTGCGGGTTCTCGGGCGTGCCGTTCGGGCCGACCGCGATGGCGGCGGCAGCGTGGTCCTGGGTGGAGAAGATGTTGCAGGACGCCCAGCGGACGCGGGCGCCGAGGGCGACCAGCGTCTCGATGAGGACGGCGGTCTGCACGGTCATGTGCAGGGAACCGGTGACGCGGGCGCCGGCGAGGGGCTGGGACTCGGCGTATTCCTTGCGGATCGCCATCAGGCCCGGCATCTCGTGCTCGGCGAGGGTGATCTCCTTGCGGCCGAAGACGGCCAGGGAGAGATCGGCGACCTTGAAGTCCTGTCGGTTGTCGACAGTCGTCATGGTGGGCTGCTCCTCGGGTTGGGTTGAGAGAGTGGGTACGGCTGGTCTGCGCGGCGACGGGCACAGGAGTGCCCGGACAGGGGCATGTGCATGCCCGCGTGCGCGCAGCGCATCCGTCGGAGGCCCTCTCTCCCTCGGACGGTCCGCACCGGGTCCGCCCGACCGCCATCAGCAGCGACGTCTGGCTCCGTTCAAAGCTACACCGGAGAGGCGGGGTGGCCCCAGTCCACCTCCGATCGGATCACGCCGAACACGGACGGTGAGGAAGCCGGGGGTCCGGGAGTACCGGGAGGGCCGCGGGGCGGGACGGCGACAGGGCCCGCCGAGTGGGAGGCGGGCCCTGTCGGGGTGGTGTGCGGGTCAGTGCTCGGCCGGGTGCTGGGCGGGCCCGCCCGGGGTCGCCTCACGGTCGGAACCCTTGGCGGCCTCGGCCTCGCTGTAGATGTCGGGCTCGAGGTAGATGACGCGGGCGATGGGGACCGCGGTGCGGATCCGGGCCTCGGCGGCGTTGATGGCGGCGGCGACCCGGCCGGCCGTGTCGTCGTGCTGGACGGCGATCTTGGCGGCGACCAGGAGTTCCTCGGGGCCGAGGTGGAGGGTGCGCATGTGGATGACGCGGGTGACGGTGTCGCCGTCGACGACCGCCGCCTCGATCTTGCGCACGTCCTCGCTGTTGGCGGCTTCGCCGAGCAGGAGGGACTTGGTCTCGGCGGCCAGGATCAGCGCGATCAGGATGAGCAGGACACCGATGCAGAGCGTGCCGATGCCGTCCCAGATGCCGTCGTCGGTGAGCAGCGCGAGGCCGACGCCGCCGAGGGCGAGGACGAGACCGACGAGTGCGCCGAAGTCCTCCAGGAGGACGACCGGCAGCTCGGGGGCCTTGGCCCGGCGGACGAACTCCTTCCAGGAGTGGTCGCCCCGCAGGGGGTTGGACTCCTTGATGGCGGTGCGGAAGGAGAAGCCCTCGGCGATGATCGCGAAGACGAGGACCCCGACGGGCCAGTACCAGTGCTCGATCTCGTGCGGGTGCTTGATCTTCTCGTAGCCCTCGTAGATGGCGAACATGCCGCCGACCGAGAAGAGGACGATGGAGACGAGGAAGGCGTAGATGTAGCGCTCACGGCCGTAGCCGAAGGGGTGCTGCGGGGTGGCTTCGCGCTGGGCCTTCTTGCCGCCGACGAGGAGCAGAGCCTGGTTGCCGGAGTCGGCGAGCGAGTGCACGCCTTCGGCGAGCATCGACGACGAGCCGCTGAATGCGAACGCCACGAACTTCGATGCCGCGATCGCGAGGTTGGCGCCGAGTGCCGCCACGATCGCCCTGGTGCCGCCTGACGCGCTCATGTGTTCGCGTTGTCCCTTCGCTTTCGTGCGTTAGCCGTGGTGGGCGCGCCCGTGTTCGGCTTTGCCCGTCCTTTGCCGGGGGATCATTCTTGCAGCCCCGTCCGGCAGCGGTGCTTCAGGGCGTCGCGACCGGGGTCAGACGACGACCGTGGCTCGGAAGACCGTACCCGCACCGGTCACTTCGGCCGTGTGCCCCGCGGGGACGAAGACAGACGTCCCGGGGGTCAGCGCGTGCTCGCCCGCCCGGACGGCGCCCGCGGTGCACAGGAGGATCTGCGGGGTGGGGAGGGTGAGGTCGTGGGCGGGGGCGCCCGGCGGGAGGACGTAGCGCGACAGGCGGAACTCGTCGATGGGGGTGTCGTAGACCTCCTCGCCGTCGGGGGCTGCTTCGGGGCGCAGGACGCCGGGGTCACCGGGTTCGAAGCGGACGATGCGCAGGAGTTCGGGGACGTCGACGTGTTTGGGGGTGAGGCCGCAGCGCAGGACGTTGTCGGAGTTGGCCATGATCTCGACGCCGAGGCCGTCGAGGTAGGCGTGCGGGATGCCGGCGCCCAGGAACAGGGCTTCGCCTGGCTGGAGTCTGACGTGGTTGAGCAGCATGGCGGCGATGACGCCGGGGTCGCCGGGGTAGTGGTGGGCGATCCCGGCGTAGGGGGCGTAGTCGCCGCCGAGGCGGTCGCAGGCGACGGAGGCCTGGGCGACGGTGTGGGCCATCTCCTCGCGGTCGGCGGTGAGGATCGCCGTGAGGACCTCGCGCAGGGCGGCTTCCTCGGGGTGCGCGCGCAGGAGGTCGACGTACGGCTTGAGGGAGTCGACGCCGAGGCCGTCGAGGAGGTCGGCCGCGTGGGAGGGGGCGCGGAAGCCGCACAGGCCGTCGAACTCGGTGAGGGCGCAGATGAGTTCGGGCTTGTGGTTGGCGTCCTTGTAGTTGCGGTGCGGGGCGTCGACGGGGATGCCGCGGCGCTCCTCGTCCTCGTAGCCCTCCTTGGCCTGTGCCAGGTCGGGGTGGACCTGGAGGGAGAGGGGGGCGCCGGCGGCGAGGATCTTGAGGAGGAAGGGAAGGCGGGGGCCGAACTTGGTCACCGTCGCCGCGCCGAGTTCCTTGCGCGGATCGGCGTCGATGAGCTCGACGAGGGTGCCCCGGTCGGTGCGTGAGGGTGCGCCCGGGTGGGCGCCCATCCACATCTCGGCCTGCGGTTCACCGGTCGGCTCGGTGCCGAGCAGGCGCGGGATCGCGGTGGGGGAACCCCAGGCGTAGGGGCGGACGGTGTTGTCGAGGCGGTCCATGCGGTTCTCTCTGCCTGCGGGTCTGCTGGGTGCCGGTCGTCGGGCTGTCCGTCTGCGGGGCTGTCCGTCTTCGTCGTCGTCTTCGTCGTCTTCGTGGCTGTACAGCTGTCGGTCTGCGGGGGGTGTCGGGTCGTCAGGCGTCCGTCGGGTGGCCGCCGTCGGGTGCCGCTTCCGGAAGGCGGTCGGGGTGGGTCAGGCTCCCGTGGCGAGGGCCAGGTAGACGGCGGCGAAATCCGTCGTCGCGATGAGTTCGGCCAGGGTGACGAGTTCGTCGCCTGCCTCGGGCTCGAGTTCGCTGATCGGCGTGTCGTGGCTGAGGGCCAGTTCCCGGGCGGCCGGCGCGGCGGTGAGCCCGCCGATCGGGCGGTCGCGCAGCAGCACCACGCGCGCGTGCAGCGCGGGGGCTTCGTCGACGCGGTCGCGGAAGAAGTCGTCGGGGTCGGCGCTGCCGGCGAGGGGGCCGGCGAGGATCGCGTTGTGTTCGGCGAGGGCCTCGGGGAGTTCGGCCACGAGGGCGGGGCGGCCCGCGAGTTCGGCGAGGGCCGCGGCGAAGCGCCGGCCCGCGGGTCCGGCCGAGGTGCCTTCGGTCCAGATCACCGGGAGGGAGTCGGCGAGTTCGGCGGCCAGGGTCTTCGCCGGGTTGCTGTAGGTCGCGATGGCGGGGCCGCAGCGTTCGGCGACCTGGTCGAGCCGGTCGGCGACCCGTTCGAGCTCCTCGGGCGGCGCGGAGATCAGGGTGATGCGGTCGAGGAGGGCCAGGAGGGGGGTGAGGAGGGCCCACAGGACGCCGGGGGCGGAGGCCGCGGCCGGTACCTGCTCGTCCTGTTCGTACGGTGCGGTCGCGAGCGGTACGAACAGTCCGTGGGCGGCGCCCGCCGCTTCGGTGAGCGGGGAGTCGGCGGGGGCCACGGCAGCGACGGTGCAGCCCCGGCGGTAGGCCTGTTCGGCGAGGAGGGAGAGGCCGGGTTCGCTGCCGTCGGGGGTGGCGATGAGGAGGAGGTCGACGGAGCCGGCCCAGCCGGGGAGTTCCCAGCGCAGGGCGCCCGCGGCGGGGGCGACGCCGGTGGGGGCCAGGCGGATGACGGGGCAGGCGGCGCCGGCCAGTGTGCCGAGGAGGTCGGCGACGGAGGTGGCGGCGGCGCCGGGGCCCGCGATGAGGATCGCTCGGGGGCGTCCGTCGGGTCGGAGGGTGTGGACGCCGGCCTCGGCCGCGTGCCGGGCGGCGGTGCGGACGCGGGCGCCGGCTTCGGCCGCACCACGCAGGAGGGCCCGGCGGTCGGCCTCGGCGAGGGCCTCCGGCGTGTCGAGCAGCGAGTCGTCGAGCATGTCGGCAGTCTCCGATCGCCTGGGGCGTCTTCGGTGTGCGGGGCCGGGGGCGGGGTGCGGCGTGGCGTCGCCCGGGGTGGGTGGTGCGTGGCACCGGGCGGGGCGCGCGGCGTTGCCGGGGCCGCTCGGCTCACGGCAGGGTGCTGACGGCAGTGGGCCGGGCGGGGCGTGGCTGGGCTCGCGCCGGGTGCGGTGGCGCGGTGCGCGTTACGCGGGGTGGCGTGCCTCGTCGACGAGCAGGACGGGGATGCCGTCGCGGACGGGGTATGCCAGGCCGCAGTCCTTGCCCGTGCAGATCAGCTCCGTGTCCTGCTCCTCGAGGGGGGAGTGACAGGCGGGGCAGGCGAGGATCTCCAGGAGGCCGGCTTCGAGCGGCATGGGGTGTCCCTTCGGGGTGTTCGGATGTGCCTGGTCAGGGTACCGCTGGTGGGGTTGGGGCGAAGGCGTCTCCTGTGGCATGCGCATGGACACCTGCCGGGCCTCACCACGCCGACTTTCCGGGCTCCCCGTTCCCCGGCCGGCCGGGTCCCCCGTTCTTCCCCGGCCCCGCGGATGTCTGTGGGTTGCGCTCCCCGCGCGGGGTGGGGAGCGCTGTGCGTCCCGGTGCCCTGCTCAGCGGCTGGTCCGGGCTCCCCCGCGGTCTTCCGGGCCGGGGGTCCCCGGGGGGTCAGGCTCGGATGAGGGCCAGGGCCTCGTCGCGGATCTTGGCCATCGTCGGTTCGTCTCGGGCTTCCGCGTTGAGGCGGAGGAGGGGTTCCGTGTTGGAAGGGCGGACGTTGAACCACCAGTCGGTGGACGAGACGGTCAGGCCGTCGAGTTCGTCCAGGGTGACGTCCTCGCGGTTGCCGTAGGCCGCCTTGATCGCGGCGATGCGGCCGGCCTGGTCGGCGACCGTGGAGTTGATCTCGCCCGAGCCGGTGTAGCGGTCGTACTCGGCGACCAGGGCGGAGAGAGGGCTCGGCTGTCCGCCGAGGGCCGCGAGGACGTGGAGGGCGGCCAGCATGCCCGTGTCGGCGTTCCAGAAGTCCTTGAAGTAGTAGTGCGCGGAGTGCTCGCCGCCGAAGATCGCGCCGGAGCGGGCCATCTCCGCCTTGATGAAGGAGTGGCCGACGCGGGTGCGGACGCAGGTACCGCCGTGCTCCTTCACCACCTCGGGGACGGTCCAGGACGTGATCAGGTTGTGGATGATCGTGCCCTCTCCGCCGTTGCGAGCGAGTTCACGTACGGCCACCAGGGCCGTGATCGCGGACGGGGGCACCGGCTCGCCCCGCTCGTCGACGACGAAACAGCGGTCGGCGTCGCCGTCGAAGGCGAGACCGAGGTCGGCGGACTCCTCGCGGACCCGCTTCTGGAGGTCCACGAGGTTGGCCGGGTCCAGGGGGTTGGCCTCGTGGTTGGGGAAGGTGCCGTCCAGCTCGAAGTACAGGGGGACGAGCGTCAGCGGCAGACCGTCGAAGACCGTGGGAACGGTGTGGCCGCCCATGCCGTTGCCCGCGTCGACGACGACCTTCAGGGGGCGGATGGACGCCAGGTCGACGAGTGCGCGCAGGTGCGCCGCGTAGTCCTTCAGCGTGTCGGCGGTGGTGACGGTTCCCGGAACCGGGGCCGGTGCGGGGGCGCCCGAGTCCGTCCAGCGTTCCACCAGTGCGCGGATCTCCGTCAGGCCCGTGTCCTGGCCGATGGGGGCGGCGCCCGCGCGGCACAGCTTGATGCCGTTGTACCGGGCGGGGTTGTGGGAGGCGGTGAACATGGCGCCGGGCAGGCCGAGCGCGCCCGAGGCGTAGTACAGCTGGTCGGTGGAGCAGAGACCGATCTGGGTGACGTGCACGCCGAGCGCCGCCGCACCCCGGGCGAAGGCGCCGGTCAGGCCGGGCGAGGAGGGCCGCATGTCGTGGCCGACGACGATGGCCTCGGCGCCGGTCACCTGGGCGAAGGCGGCGCCGAACAGCTCGGCCGTGGACTCGTCCCACTGGTCCGGGACCACCCCGCGTACGTCGTACGCCTTCACGATCTGTGACAGATCAGCAGCCACGGCCAGCCTTCCTGAGGTCCTGTAGGTCACCACAAACTACCCGGGCTCGCTCACCGTGAGCGGTGGGGCCGCCGAGTGGACCAACGAATGTGACCGTGCTGCCGACGCGTGCCGTCGTCCGAGGCGGGGCGGTTGCGCGCTTGCCGACCGAGGGGAGCGGCCGTGTCCGGCCGTGTGGCGGCGACGCCGTGCGACGGGTGGGCCTCCGGCTGTGCGAACGGGCGGGCGGGAGCCGGCTCAGTTGTCGGGCGAGCGCAGTACCCGCAGGTGGCCGCGGCGCGCGACCTCCATGGGGTCCGCCACAGTACGTCCGCCGCCGGCCCCGGCCGCGCGACCCTGGGGGCGGGCGGCCTCGCGGACCGCGTTGGCAAGCGCTTCCAGGTCGTCACCGCTGGGACGCGCGGGAGCGGAGCTGTCGAGGAGCCGGACGACCTCCCAGCCGCGCGGGGCGGTGAGGCGCTCGGAGTGCTCGGCGCACAGGTCGTAGCAGTGGGGTTCCGCGTAGGTGGCGAGCGGGCCGAGGACCGCGGTCGAGTCGGCGTAGACGTACGTCAGCGTCGCGACGGCGGGCCGGCCGCAGGCAGTTCGCGAACAGCGACGTACAGGGCTCACGACGTTGGACGGTACCGCACTCTTGAGCGGGCCGCGACGACTCTCCACCAGGTCACTCCACCGTGTCGGGTTGTGAAACGCCCCACGCGCTTCTCCAGTCATACCCCGCTGACCTGCACGAACACCAGTCATTGGACAGAGGAAGCCAGGAGCTCGTGGTCACCACTCGACACAAACGGCATCAATTGCGATGAGTTCGCCGGTCCCGGAGAGATACGGAATCGAGCCCAACCTTGGCTGGAATGGTCATCCCGCGACATGCGGGGCACGGCGGTCGGTGGCGCCCTGGGGGCGCTGGGCGGGGCGGGGCGCCGGTGGGGTCGGGGACTACGCTTCAGTGGTGATGGAGACCCCCGTACCGCCTCCCGCCGGCGCAGGCCCCGGACCCCGTCGTCGCGACCGTCACGGCCGGGGCATGCGAGGACCGATCGCGCCTCCGCAGGTTCCGTTGGCTGCCAGCCGCGCCGATGTGTTCTCGGACCTCGTGCAGGACTCCGTGGAGCGGCTCGAGCGGCGGTGGCCGCAGCTCGCCGACATCGACTTCCTGGTGCTCGAGGTGCCGCGTCTGGACGCGACGTCGGAGCCGTGGAACGACGAGGCGGTTCCGCTGGGCGGGACGATGCCCGCGCGCGAGGGACGGCGGGCTCGGGTCGTCGTCTACCGGCGGCCGGTCGAGATCCGCACCAAGGGCCGCGACGAGCGGGGCGCCCTGGTGCACGAGGTGGTCGTGGAGCAGGTCGCGGAGCTGCTGGGACTGACCCCCGAGACGGTGGATCCGCGCTACGGGGAGGACTGAGAGCCGGCTCCGCAGACCCGGCTCCCCCGTGCTCCCGCGTCCCTCTCACGGGGGCCCGAACCGCCCGTTCGGGCTACTGCGGCAGCTACTTCTGCAAGACCGCGACGTTCTCGTCGGCCTCCGGCACCGCGACCGTGCCCCGGTCGTCCGGCAGGGTCTGGACGGTGAAGCCCGGGACGCCCTCCTCGGTGGCCGCCAGGGTGCGGGCGGCGTAGACCGGGGTGTCCGTGAGGGGTTCCACGGTGAGCGCGTAGGTGCCCTTCAGGCCGGTCGGGACAGGGAGTTCGACGTCCTGGGTGGTGCCTGCCCGGACCGTGTACGTCCTGGACACGGCCGTGCCTCCGCCGCTGCCGGCGGACGCGGTGACCTTGACCTTGGCAGTGCCCTTGGGGGCGGTCAGGGAGAGGGTGGAGCCCTTGGCGCTGTTGTCCGCGGCGGACGCGCGCGTGCCGACCGGGGCGGTCGCGCTGATGAACGCCGACTCCTGCTTGGCGCCCTTGCCGCGCAGCACCCGTACGGCCGCGACGAAGGGCACCGACCCGTCCGTCGGCGTCAGCACCAGTGAGCCGGCCTCTCCGCGCGTGACGTCACCCAGGTCGACCGAGGCCGTCATGCCCGCCTTGACGTGCAGCGTCTCGTGTCCAGCGGGGGTGATCAGACCGGAGGGGGAGGCGAGTTGGAGTTTCAGGTCCGCGTCCGCGTCCCCCGGTGCGTAGGCGATGAGGCGGACGGCCGTGGCGTCCTTGGGGATGCCCGGGAGGATCTGGGTGCCCGACGGTTCGGTGGAGGCGGCCAGCCAGTCCCCGCCGAGTTTCTCGTCCAGGGCCTGGACGGCGGCCCCCACGCGGCCGCTGCGGACGTTGACGTGGACGGTGAGGTCCTCCTGCTTCTCGCCGGTGAGCGTGGACAGCAGGATCGGCTCGCTGGAGTGCGCCGGGATCGTGATGCCCTCCCCCACCGTGGTCGGGAGGGCGCCGTCCTTGCCGTAGAGCTCGATGTCGGCGACCGCGGCGGAGTCGTCCGGGTTGGTGAGGTGGACGTAGTCCGTGCGGTCGGCGGCGGTGCTGACCCCGGGGAACCAGAACTCGGTGTCCGGCGCGGTGCAGGTGACGCCCTGGAGGCCGCGGCCGCTGCCTGCGGCGACCTCGGTGGTCTCCTGGACGGTCCAGCCCGGGGCGAACTTCCCCTCGGCGGTGCCCAGCAGTGCGGGCGTCGAGCTGCCGGTGGTGTCGCCGACGGCCGGGGCGCCGGGCGCCTTGGGCGTGAGGACCGGTTTGGCCGCCTTCTTCTTGCCGTCGGCCTTGTCGGACGTCTTGCCGGACGTCTTGCCGGTGGCCTTGTCGTCGGTCTTGTCATCGGTCTTGTCGCCGGTCTTGTCGGACGGGTCGTCCGCCGAGTCCTGGGTGGCCGCCGCCAGGAGTTCGGCCGTGCCGGCGCCGCCGGTGCCCTTGGTCACGGGTGTGAAGGACGTGTACGACGTCTCGGCGAGGTCCGAGGTGCTGGGCGAGGGGCAGAGCAGCCTCGTGCGCTCCACGGGCAGTTCCGCGGCCGCCTTGGCGGTGTCCGGTGCGGACGCGTCGGGCCGGTTGAGCGTGGCGAACCCGGTGACCGCGGCGAGCGCGGCCGTGCCGGCGATCAGGGACAGGGTGGTGCGGTTCACTGCTGGCTCCCGTCGGGGCGCTCGCTGCCGGTGCCGTGGGCGTGCCGGTCCGGGTCGTAGGCGGGGTCGTAGCCGCCCTGGCCGTAGGCCGACGGGTCGTAGCCCTGCTGCTGGTAGGTCTGGTCGTACGGCGCCTGCTGTGCCTGGCCGTCATAGGCGTACGGGTCGTACTGGCCCGCCTGGTAGGGGTCGTAGCCCTGCTGGTCGTAGCCGCCCGCCGGGTACTGCTGGGCGCCCTGGTACTGCTCGCCCGCGTAACCGGCGCCCGGATGGCCCGCCTGCTCCCACTCGCCGTACGGCTGCTGCTGCGGAACCGCGGCCTGGACGCCTTCCTGCGCGGGGGACGGGAACTGCGACGGGAAGTCCTCGTCGGGGTCCGGGTCTTCGGACCCGGACCCGGACTCCGCCTCGGCCTCTGCCTGGGCGCGCAGGCGGCGGGCGCGGCGGCCCTCGCCCTCGGTCGCCCGGTCCGGGACCGGCTCCTCCTCGGGAAGGTCGTCGTCGACGTCGCGGCGGCGGCCGGGAAGGGCGAGGACGACCAGGACCAGGGCGAGGAGGCCCTGCGCCCACAGCCAGGCGGTGTGGGTGAACGGGTCGTCGTAGGTGACGTCCAGTTTCCCGCCGGAGGAGGGGAGTTCGAAGCCCTGGGCCCAGCCGTCGACGGTGGTGGGGGTGAGGGGCTTGCCGTCGAGGGTGGCCGTCCAGCCTTCGGCGGCGGCGTCGGCGAGGCGCAGGACGCGGCTTCCGGAGCCGCCGGGAAGGGTGGTGTGGATGTCGACGGGGCCCGCGGCGACCGGAGTTGCCGTGCCCTTGCCGGAGCCGGCGACGACGGCCGCGCGGGAGACCTCCTGGTCGACCCGCCACAGGGCGCTGCCGTCCTGCTGGCTGAGGCGCTTCAGGCCGGGTGTGGCGTCCAGGACCCGGGTGACCTCGCGGGGCGCGCCCTTGTGGACGAGGACGTAGCCCACGGCGAACCTGCCGAGCTGGTCCGCCTGGTCGGCGCCGGAGCCGGCGACGAGATTGGCGACGATCTTGTCGAGCTGCTTGTTCTCGCCGTCGGCCGCGGCGAGTTCCGCGTCGCCGAGGCGGGCGCCGGAGCCGCGCACCAGCATGTAGCCGACGTGGGCGGCGGAGTCGCTGTCGAGGACGAGGGTGCGGGCCTGGTCGCGGTTGCCGGCCTCCTCGGCGACGAACGCGGGCACCTGGACGGGGTCGCGGCGCTCCAGGGGGCCGTCCGCGCCGCCGATCATCCAGCCGGCGGCGACGAGCAGCGGGCCGGCGGCGGAGGCGAAGGCGATGAGGGCGGCCACGGGCTGGCGCCAGCCGAAGCTCTGCTCGGCGACACGCGTGCGTGCCCCGTCGGCGCCGATGACGGCGGCGGCGAGGAGGGCGATGCCGTAGACAAGGGTGGCGGGTCCGGCCCAGGTGGAGTTGTTGGACAGCACCGCGAAGACGAGTCCCACCAGGGCGACCGCCCAGGCCGCCCAGACGCCGAAGTGGCGTTCGGAGCGCAGCAGTGCGGCCAGGGCGGCCAGCACGATGCCGATGAGCATCAGGCCGTCGACGGTGCCGGGGCCGCCGGGGCTGGCGCCGAGCAGGTCGAGCGCGGTGGCGGTCGAGGGGCCGTAGTCGAGGCCGGCCTGGGTGAAGAAGCCGAACGGCAGCAGGGACAGCGACCAGGGGGCGAGGATCAGCAGGGGTGTGCCCAGCTGGGCCAGGAAGCGCGGGCCGTAGGCGGTGATCTCGCGGCGGCGCACGGCCAGGACCGCGAGGCCGAGGACGAGTGCGAGGGGCCAGACGATCGGGGTGAACGCGGTGGCGATCGTCAGCAGCAGGGCGTACGCCCAGGTGGCGCGCCAGCTGCCGCGGGCACCGGACGCGTGCGTGAGGCCGCTCGCGGCGACGCCCGCGCGGGCGATGAGCGGCAGCAGGACGGCCAGGACGGCGGTGCCGACCCGGCCGCCGGCGAGGGCGCCGGTGGCGGCGGGCAGGAAGGCGTAGACGACGGCCGCCCAGGCCCGCAGGAGCCGTGACTCGACGAGCGGGCGGGAGGCGAAGTAGGCGGTGAGGCCGGCCAGCGGCACCGAGCAGACGAGCAGCAGGGTGAGGGCGAGGCCGGTCGAGCCGAACAGCAGGGTGGCCAGTGCTGCGATGACCGCGAGGTAGGGCGGGGCCGACGGGGTGCCGCCCACGCCGGTCGGATGCCAGGCGTCGAGGTAGCGCGACCACAGCTCGGAGGCGTCGGCCGGAGCGGGCAGCAGGGCGCCGCCCGCGAGCGCGCCGCCGCCGAGCAGGTTGCGGCAGGCGACCAGGGAGACCAGCAGCAGGACCAGGAAGAGCACCGGGCCGGGCTTGCGGGCGATGCGCTTGAGGCGGGCGAACTGCTCGATCTCCAGGAAGTCGGCGTCGTCGCCGCCGGGTCCGGACTCGACGGCGCCGCCGTGCCGGCCCGCGCCGGAGGTGGCCTCGGGGTCGGAGGAGCCGAAGAAGTCGCCCGCGACCTGTTCGACGGTGGCACGCACGGTCGCGCCCGGTGGCGGGAACAGGGGGCGCAGTTCATCCTTGTCGACCGCGGGCTTCCCGCGTCTGCGCCGTCCGGCGATGATCCGCTCGGGCCGCAGCAGGGTGCCCAGCAGGCCGCGGATCTCGTCGACGGCCTGTCCGGGGACCTTGCCGACGAGGTAGGCGACGGTCCGCAGCAGCGTGCCGAGGACGAGGCGCACCAGGACCCAGGGCAGCAGGGCGGTGCGGCTGTTGACGAGGAGGGTGTAGGTGGCGCCTGCCTTGTCCACCTTGTGCGGGGAGGCGCTGGTGCGGCCGGCGCAGTCGACGGCGCGGCGCTCGCGGGAGGCGGCCTCGGCGTGGCGTACGACGGCGTCGGGGGCGATGAGGACGCGGTGACCGGCGGCCTGCGCGCGCCAGCACAGGTCGACGTCGTCGCGCATCAGGGGCAGGCGGCGGTCGAAGCCGCCGAGCCGGTCGAAGACGTCGCGGCGGATCAGCATGCCCGCGGTGGACACGGACAGCACGGACCGGACGTGGTCGTGCTGGCCCTGGTCCTGTTCGCGGCGGTCCAGGCCGGTCCAGCGGCGGCCGGAGTGGGCGATGGTGACGCCGACCTCGAGGAGCTGGCGGCGGTCGTACCAGCCGCGGAGCTTGGGGCCGACGACGGCCACGTCGTCACGGCCCAGTTCGAGTTCGTTGTCGACCACGCGCAGCAGTTCGGCCAGCGCGCCCGGTTCGGGGGCGCTGTCGTCGTGCAGCAGCCACAGCCACTGGACGGGTTCTCCGTGCGGGAGCTCCGGCAGGTCGTAGGCGTCGTCGCGCCACGTGCGCGTGACGGGGTCCCAGCCGCTGGGGCGCTTGAGGTACGGCAGTTCCTCGGGGGTGAGGACGGGGGCCGTCCGGTTGGCCTCCTCGACGGCCTGGCCGAATCCGGTGCGCCGGGCGAGGTGCAGGACCCGGTCGTCGCCGAGAGCCTCGGTGAGCAGGCGGGCGGAGTCGTCCGAGCTGCCGGTGTCGGCGGCCATGACGGACTGGACGGGGCGCTCCTGGCCGAGCAGCCCGGCGAGCGCGTCGGGCAGCCAGCGGGCACCGTCGTGGGAGACGATCACCGCGGTCACTACATGACGCGGGAACTCAGGTGTGGCAGCGCTGTCTTGCTGGGCTGCCGTGTGGCTGTGCACGGACATCGAGGTACGGGCCCCGGTTCGGTGGACTGCGGTGGACGCCTGCGCCGTGTGGGGCGGCGGGGTGTCTCGGACGAGCGCCCACACTATCGGCTGAACCGGAAGGGGCGGCGCGCAGCGCCTCGACGAGGGGCGGCGGCCGGGCGGGGGACGGGCGACGGCCCGCCGCCTGTGGACGACCCACGTGCGACGGGCCGTTCGGACCCTGTGTCTGTGTACTGCGATGCCGCGATGCCTGTGTGCCTGCCGAAGCGGGCGGTGGTCAGACCGCCGCCTTCTTCAGCCGGCGGCGCTCCCGCTCGGACAGGCCGCCCCAGATGCCGAAGCGCTCGTCGTTGGCCAGGGCGTACTCCAGGCATTCGGAGCGGACCTCACAGGCGAGGCAGACCTTCTTCGCCTCGCGGGTGGAGCCGCCCTTCTCGGGGAAGAAGGACTCGGGATCGGTCTGGGCGCACAGCGCGCGCTCCTGCCAGCCGAGTTCCTCGTCCGCGTCGTCGACGTCGACCAGCAGTTGCTGCACCAGCTCGGTCATGTGCGCCCCTCGCTCTGTCTTTCGCGTCCCCGTGACGTGGCCGTTACCGATTTCGGCTGAACGACACGAGTGAAATTACAAGTGTGCTGCTCCGGGCGAGTCAAGCCGAGATCTGCTATTGGGCCCCTTATTCACTCTGCGGAACCAAGGCCATGCGGTAAGTGTTCAAATCGCCATAAACCTTGACAAGCAGATGAAGCCCTGGGGGGCCACCGGCCCCGCACAGCGCCTCTACAGGGAAGGACGCCCAAAGGTGCGATCCCGTTGCGGCACGCACGCGGAAGCGAACCTGATCACAGTCGGATCACGGGATCGCCATGAGGCTTGCGCGCCCGGCATGAGCGCCATGTGTCCCGCTACCCCCGTGCACAAACCTTTCACCTCACAGATGAACCGAATGAGGTGAACCAGGTCCCACATACCGGGCGGCGAGTTGACAGTGAGAGTGTGAACCGCTGTGCTTGTGGGCATGCTCGCGAACTTGGCACTCACCTCGACCGGCTCCGCCGGGTCCCACGGTGCTGCCCGCGCTCGCTGTAGCTGTTGTCGCTGTCGTTGTTCCAGCTGTTGAGCCCAACGCGCTCCGGCTGCTCCTCCTGAGTCCACGCGGCTCGGCTGCTGTTCCCCCCGGCCCACATCAGGGCGCCCACGCTCCTCCCGTGATCCGGGCGGACGGTACGTGACACCCAGCCCCCTCCTTCCGCCTCTTCCGCCGAGGAACCACCGCACCCATGAACAGCGACAGCGACCTCCAGATCGCCGGCGACATCCTCGAAGTCCCGCACCTCCTCCAGGCACCGCGCGAGCACCCGGCCACCGTCGCCGAGTTCGTCGGCCTGGCCCGCTCGATCGCCGCCGACCGTGCCCAGTGGGAGCACCTCGTCCGGTACGACGCGACGACCCGCTGGTACCACCGGCTGCGCACCGGCCCCGGCTACGAGGTGTGGCTGCTGTCCTGGGTGCCGGGCCAGGGCAGCGGGCTGCACGACCACGGCCGCTCCTGCGGGGTGCTCACCGTCCTGGACGGCGAGCTGACCGAGCGCACCGAGCGCGGCACGCGGGTGCTCGGCGCCGGGGCGCAGCGGGTCTTCGCGCCGGGATACGCGCACGACGTCGTCAACGACGCGCTGGAGCCGGCCGTGAGCCTGCACGTGTACTTCCCGGGGCTGACGGAGATGCCCATGCACCCGGAGTCCCGGCTCCGGTCCTCCGCGGCGACCGGCGTGACCCCCCTGGCCTGCACGGCGCCCGGGGGTGGCCCGGATTTCCACAGGCGGGTGGTTGTCCACAACCGGCCGACGGACCCTCGTGGCCGCCTGCGAGACTGACTTCCATGCGCATTGTGGTTCTGGCAGGCGGCATCGGCGGTGCCCGGTTCCTGCGCGGTCTGAAGCAGGCCGTGCCGGACGCGGACATCACGGTCATCGGCAACACCGGCGACGACATCCACCTCTTCGGGCTGAAGGTCTGCCCGGACCTCGACACGGTGATGTACACGCTCGGCGGCGGCATCAACGAGGAACAGGGCTGGGGGCGGGCCGACGAGACCTTCCACCTGAAGGAGGAGCTCGCGGCGTACGGCGCCGGGCCCGGCTGGTTCGGGCTGGGCGACCGGGACTTCGCCACGCACATCGTGCGGACGCAGATGATCGGCGCCGGGTACCCGCTGAGCGCGGTGACCGAGGCGCTGTGCGACCGGTGGAAGCCGGGGGTCCGGCTCATCCCGATGACCGACGACCGGGTGGAGACCCATGTCGCGGTCGAGGTGGACGGAGAGCGCAAGGCCGTCCACTTCCAGGAGTACTGGGTGCGGCTGCGGGCGGCGGTGCCGGCGGAGGCGGTGGTGCCGGTGGGCGCCGAGCAGGCGAAGCCGGCGCCGGGGGTCCTGGAGGCCGTCGCGGCGGCGGACGTGATCCTCTTCCCGCCGTCCAACCCGATCGTCTCGGTCGGCACGATCCTCGCCGTGCCGGGCATCCGCGAGGCGATCGCCGAGGCCGGCGTGCCGGTGGTGGGCCTGTCCCCCATCGTCGGGGACGCGCCCGTGCGCGGCATGGCCGACAAGGTGCTCGCGGCGGTCGGCGTGGAGTCGACGGCCGCGGCGGTGGCCGAGCACTACGGCTCGGGTCTCCTGGACGGCTGGCTCGTGGACACGGTGGACGCGGGCACGGTGGAGCGGGTGGAGGCGGCCGGAATCCGCTGCCGGGCCGTCCCGCTGATGATGAGCGACCTCGACGCCACCACGCGGATGGCCCGGGAGGCGCTGGCGCTGGCGGAGGAGGTGCGCGGGGTATGAGCGCCTCACTCGAACCCGGTTACCGGGTGTGGGCCGTGACCGGGCTGCCCGAGATCCGCAGCGGGGACGACCTCGCGAAACTGATCGCGGCCGCCGAGCCGGGCCTGACCGACGGCGACGTCCTGCTCGTCACCTCGAAGATCGTGTCCAAGGCGGAGGGGCGGATCGTCCGGGCGGAGGACCGGGAGGCCGCGATCGACGCCGAGACCGTACGGGTCGTGGCCCGGCGCGGGGCGCTGCGGATCGTCGAGAACCGGCAGGGCCTCGTCATGGCCGCCGCCGGGGTCGACGCCTCCAACACCCCTGCGGGGACTGTGCTGTTGCTGCCCGAGGACCCGGACTCGTCGGCGCGGACGATCCGGGACGGGCTGCGGGACGCGCTCGGTGTCGACGTAGGGGTCGTCGTCACCGACACGTTCGGGCGGCCCTGGCGCGCCGGGCTCACCGACGTGGCGATCGGGGCCGCCGGGGTCCGGGTGCTGGACGACCTGCGCGGGGGCGAGGACGCGCACGGCAATCCGCTGAGCGCGACGGTGGTCGCCACGGCGGACGAGCTGGCCGCCGCCGGGGACCTCGTGAAGGGGAAGGCCGCCGGGCTGCCCGTGGCCGTGGTGCGTGGGCTCGGTCACCTCGTCGTGGCCCGGCACGATGAGGCCGAGGGGGCCGACGGGAGCGGTCCCGCCGGGGCGCGGGTCATGGTGCGCGGTGCGCGCGACGACATGTTCCGGCTCGGGACGTCCGAGGCGGTGCGGCTGGCCGTCACGCAGCGCCGGACCGTGCGGTCGTTCACCGGCGAGCCGGTCGACCCCGGCGCGGTACGGCGGGCGGTGGCGGCGGCCGTCACGGCGCCTGCCCCGCACCACACGACACCGTGGCGGTTCGTGCTGCTGGAGTCGGCGGAGTCGAGGACCCGGCTGCTGGACGCCATGCGGGACGCGTGGATCGCGGATCTGCGGCGGGACGGGAAGTCGGAGGAGTCCGTCGCCAAGCGGGTGCGCAGGGGAGACGTCCTGCGGCACGCGCCGTATCTGGTGGTGCCGTGTCTGGTGATGGACGGCTCGCACACCTACGGCGACGCGCGGCGGGACGCGGCCGAGCGGGAGATGTTCGTGGTCGCGGCCGGAGCCGGTGTGCAGAACTTCCTGGTCGCGCTGGCCGGGGAGCGGCTGGGGTCCGCGTGGGTGTCGTCGACGATGTTCTGCCGGGACGTGGTACGGGAGGTGCTGGGACTGCCGCAGGGCTGGGATCCGATGGGAGCGGTGGCGGTGGGGCACGCGGCCGAGGAGCCCCGGGCCCGCGCCGAGCGGGAGGTGGGGGACTTCGTCGAGGTGCGGTGACCTGTGGCCGGGGTGCGCCTACTCTCGTAGCAGCCCTTCGACTCTCGCGGCGCTCCTGCGACTCCCGTAGCGGCGTTCTCTCTCCACCCGGGACTTCATTCGTGTCAGGACGGTTCTCCCCCCGGCCCACCCGCACCACCGTGCGCGGCGGGCATGTCGCCGTGCCCGCGGGGGTGCCGCGCCAGGCGTCGGCGCCGGGGCGGGTACGGAACTGGGTGCCCGAAGGGCCGCTCGATCTCGGACTGGTGCTCGGGCCGCTCAGACGTGGGCCCGGCGACCCGACGTTCCGGGCGATGCCGGACGGGTCCGTGTGGCGGGCCAGTCTGACCCCCGCCGGGCCGGGGACGCTGCGCGTGGCCGTGGCCGGCGACGCGGTGCACGCGCAGGCGTGGGGGCCGGGGGCGCAGTGGCTGCTGGAGCAGGTGCCCGAAATGCTCGGGGCCGCGGACTCGCCGGAGGCGTTCGTGCCCCGGCATCGCGTCGTGGCGACGGCGCGCCACCGGCGGCCGGGGCTCAGGCTGACGCGGACCGGGCTGGTGCTGGAGTCGTTGATCCCTTCCGTGCTGGAGCAGAAGGTCACCGCCGACGAGGCGTACCGGGCCTGGCGCCTGCTGGTGCGCAAGTTCGGGGAGCCCGCGCCGGGGCCCGCGGCGGGCGGACGGCTGTGGGTGATGCCGGCGCCCCGGACGTGGGCGCTGATCCCGTCCTGGGAGTGGCATCGGGCGGGGGTCGACAACAAGCGGGCGTCGACGATCCTGCGGGCCGTCCGCGTGGCCGGCCGGCTGGAGGAGGCGATGGGGATGGCTCCGGCGCAGGCGCAGGCCCGGTTGGAGGTCGTGCCGGGGATCGGGCCGTGGACGTCCGCGGAGACCGTGCAGCGCAGCCATGGGGCGGCGGACGCGGTGACCGTGGGGGATCTGCATCTGCCGGGGATCGTGGGATGGGCGCTGGCCGGGGACCGGGACGCCGATGACTCGGTGATGCTGGAGTTGCTGGAGCCGTACGCGGGACAGCGGCACCGGGCGGCCCGGCTGATCCTGTTGAGTGGCCGGGTGCCGGCCCGACGGGCGCCGAAGATGCCTCGGGGAGACATCGGGAAGTGGTGAGGGGCAGCGCGGCGAGCGGTGGGAGCGGGGGAACTCCGTGCCCGCCGCCCTCACCGCAGGTGCCCTCCTGCCGTAGGTGACCTCCTGCCCCGGGAGGCTCCCGCTACTGGTCCGAGGAGAACCGCACCGCGCCCGCCGGGATTCTCGCGTCGCACCACACCCTCGCGCCGTCGCGGAGTTCGTTGTCGGGGCCGACGATCGCGCCGTCGCCGATGACCGTGCCGGTGAGCACGGAGCGTTCGCCCACGCGCGCCCGGGCGCCGATGAGGGAGTCGGTGATGACGGCGCCCGGTTCGATGACGGCGCCGGGCAGGATCGTCGAGCCGAAGACCCTCGCGCCCTCCGCCACGAACGCGCCCTCGCCCACCACCGTGCCGCCCGTCAGCTTGGCGTCGGGGGCGACCATGGCCGTCGGGAGGACCAGGCGGTCGCCGCAGCGGCCGGGGACCGCGGGCGACGGGGCCCGGCCGAGGACCAGGTCCGCCGAGCCCCGTACGAAGGCCGCCGGGGTGCCGAGGTCCAGCCAGTACGTCGAGTCGACCATGCCCTGGAGGTGGGCTCCGGCCGACAGGAGGTCGGGGAACGTCTCACGCTCCACGGACACCGCACGGCCCTGCGGGATCGTGTCGATGACCGAGCGACGGAAGACGTACGCTCCCGCGTTGATCTGGTCGGTGACGATCTCCTCCGGCGTCTGCGGCTTCTCCAGGAACGCCAGGACCTTGCCCGTGCCGTCCGTGGGGACGAGTCCGTAGGCCCTCGGGTCCGTCACCTTCGTCAGGTGCAGGGAGACGTCCGCCCCGGTCGTCTCGTGGGTGGCCACCAGTCTGCCGATGTCCAGGCCGGTGAGGATGTCGCCGTTGAAGACCAGGACCGGGTCGTCGGGGCCCGAGCGCAGCCGGGACGCCACGTTGCGGATCGCGCCGCCCGTGCCGAGGGGTTCGTCCTCCGTGACGTACTCGATGTGCAGGCCCAGTGCCGAACCGTCACCGAAGTACGGTTCGAAGACCTCCGCCAGATAGCTCGTCGCGAGGACGATGTGGTCGACTCCCGCCGCCTTCGCCCTCGCCAGTTGATGCGTGAGGAACGGCACCCCCGCCGCCCTGACCATGGGTTTGGGCGTGTGCACCGTGAGTGGGCGCAGCCGGGTGCCCTTGCCGCCGACCAGGAGGATCGCTTCTGTCACCGTCGTCTCTGCTTCCTGCCGGGACCGGCCGAACTGTCATTCGACCGGCCAGTGTATGCAGACCGTTGTGTTGCGAATTCCAGGCCGTTGGCGTTCCGTCCCAGTCCCGGGAGACTGTCCCCCCGACGGCTGCTGAATGTGCCCCCATCTGGATGTGCGCTCCGGCCGTACGGGGGCGTGCGGCCGCCGGGGCTCCCCAGGCCCCGGGGCTCCCGAACCGGATCCCCCTCAGCGCCCCTGGTAGCGCGCCGCGGTCGAGCGGGCCGAGCCGAGCTTGCCGTAGAGCTGCTTGCCCGGGCATTCCGTGGCGAACCCGTCCCGGTGACCCGAGATCACGTTCAGTCGCACGTTCTTTCCCTTTCCGTAGAGATTGCCACCTCCCGACTTCAGGTATGTCGTTCCTTTCGGATTCGCCCCGAAGAGGCCGAGCTTCCATGCCGTCAGGCTCGCGATGGCGTTGACCGTGGCGGTGTTCGGCTTGGCGGAGGTGAACGTGCCGAGGACGGCGATCCCCATGCTGTTGGTGTTGAACCCGAGGGTGTGGGCGCCCATGACGGGCTTCGCCACTCCCCCGGCGCGGCCCTCGTAGATCTTCCCGCACTTGTCGACGAGGAAGTTGTAGCCGATGTCGCGCCAGCCCATGCTCTTCACGTGGTAGCGGTAGATGCCACGGATGACGGACGGGGCCTGCGAGCACTTGTAGCTGTTGCCCGAGGCCGTGTGGTGCACGAAGGCCGCCTTGACCGTCGTCGTGTAGGCGAACGCCCTCTCGCGCAGGTTCTCGTCGGCGCCCCAGCCGCGACGCGTGACGATGCTCGGGCGCGGGCCGATGTACGGCTTCACCCGCTGGGCCGCCGTCAGTTCCTGCCCCCGCAGGGCGAGGAGCTCGCGCTCGGTGCCCCGGCGGTCCAGGGAGGGGATCTCCGTGGCGCCGAGCGGGGCGAGCTGCGCGTTGGCGGCGGAGGCCGCGGTCGCCTCGGCGGTCATGGCCGCGGGCTTGGCGTTCATGGCGACGGGCTCGGCGCCGTCCGCGGCCTCCGCGCCCGCGGGCGCCTCGGCCGCGCCGGCCGCTTCCGGGGCGTCCGCCGGACGGGACCCGGTGGTCAGCGCCCGGTTGTGCGGCGGGCCCGCGGGGGCGTGCTCGGGGGGCGCCGATCCCGGGTCGACGAGTTCCAGCCGGAGTCCGGTGGGGAGCGGGGAGATGGTCGAGGAGGTGCGGGGACCCCGGGCCGTCTCCTCCGTACGGAGTTCGGTGTCGGGGTGGACGCGGATCTCGACGCCGTCGGAATCACCCACCCACAGCGGGGCCGTGGCACCGCGCACCCGGCCCGAGGCGCTCTCGGGAGTCCCGGGGTCGGCGCCGTGGTCGGCGTTGTGGGTCTCGACGTCCTGCCAGCCGGACCAGGCGCCGGTGCCGGACGGACGGGTGCGGACCTGGACGCGGCCGTGGAGCTCCGCGGCCGGGTCGTCCCAGACGACTCCGAGGAGGGAGAAGCGGCGTACGTCCCGGCGGGTGAGCCCCTGTTCGGCGACAGCGCCGCCCAGGGTTCGGCTGCCGGTGAGAGCGGTGAGGGGCAGCGACTGGGTGCTGCCAGGAAGGTCGGGGAGGTCGGGGACAGCGGAGTCGGGGACAGCGGAGCTGTCCGGTCGGTCGGGGAGGCGGGGGGCGGTCGGGGTGTCGGGGCCGGCGGCCCTGGTCGTCCCGGTGGGCGCCGCCTCTGCGGCCGGCGCCGGTCGCGCCGTCGCCGCGTTGGCGGGAGGCGTCAGCGGGAGGGCGAGTGCCGCCGCGCAGGTGACGCCGATCGAGGAAGCAAGCAATCCACGCATGCCAACGATCCTGGTCATAGTCATACATTTCTGTCCATCGGTGAGTTGACGGGCCGTCGGGCCCGTTCCGCCGAACCGGTGGCGCCGCGAGGGCCCGCGGAGCGATGGGGCGACAGCGGCGGCGCGTACGCTTGCGCGGGTGACTGCCACCGACCGCACCCCTGCCGACCTGCTGCGTTCCGCGCTCGCCACGGATCCCGCACGCCCCTTGGTGACCTTCTACGACGACGCCACAGGCGAACGGGTCGAATTGTCCGTGGCCACCTTCGCCAACTGGGTGGCCAAGACCGCCAACCTCCTTCAGGACGGGCTGTCCGCCGAGCCCGGCGACCGGGTCGCGCTGCTGCTGCCCGCGCACTGGCAGACGGCGGTGTGGCTGCTGGCGTGTTCGTCGGTGGGTGTCGTCGCGGACGTGGCCGGGGACCCGGCGCGCGCGGATGTCGTCGTCGCCGGACCCGGGCACTTCGAGGCGGGGCTGGCGTGCCGGGGCGAGCGGTACGCGCTGTCGCTTGCGCCGCTCGGGCGACGGTTCGTGCCGGGTCCTCCCGAGGGGTACGAGGACTACGCCGTGAACGTCCCGACGTTCGGGGACCGTTTCGCGCCGTACGTTCCCGTGGGCCCCGAGGAGCCCGCACTGATCGTGGCCGGGGCGGAGTACACGGGGGCGGAGATCGTGGAACGGGCGCGCGCGTCGGCGGCGGGACTGGGGCTCACGGGGCCCGGGTCCCGGCTGCTGTCGGGGCTGCCGTACGACACATGGGAGGGGCTCGCCGCCGGGCTGTACGCGCCGCTGGCGAGCGGGGGGTCCGTGGTGCTGTGCCGGAACCTGGCGGAGGCCGACGAGGAGGCTGTCGCCAGGCGGGTGGAGAGCGAGCGGGTGACGGCGACCGCACGGTAGCCGTCCGGGCCGGCGATAGCCGTCCGGGCGGGCGGCAGCCGTCCGGGCGGGCGGCAGGAATGGCGCCCGGTCGGGTGTCGGCGTCGCGGGGCTGCCGCCCCAGCCCCCCGCTGCGGCTGCGGCTGCGGCTGCGGCTGCGGCTGCGAAAGGTTCTCGTCCCCGACTCCCCCGGGGGAAGATCCCGGACCGGATGACTTCGCGCACTGGCGCCCACCAGGCGCCGGACAGCCGGGTTCACGCTCCCCGCCCATCCGGCACCGCAGCCCGCTGAGCCTGTCGCGCCCGCAGACCCCCGGACACCGCAACGCGCTGCGCCCATGCCACCCGCGGACACCGCAGCCCGCTGGGCCCACCCCGCCCACAAGGCACCGGACAGCCGGCTCACCCCGTCGCGTCCGCCGCCCGGCAGGGCCCCTCACTCGTTCGGCTCAGCTCCGTCCGGCCTCGGGCCGGGGTTCGGGGCATCGTCGTAGGAGCAGCTCTGCACGCTCGTACGGCCGGAGCGGGACCCGGAAGCGGGAGGGGTGGATCGGACGTGAGGAAAGCGGCGGGTCCGGGCGGGCCCCTCCTCGGGCCGGGGGTGGGCGCGTCCGCCGACGGGCGGGGTCTCATACGCCGGCGCCGGCGGCGGTGGCTGCGGTACGGGGCCGGGGCGGTGGGTGTGGTCGTGCTGGCGACCGGGGTGACGGGGTGGGTCGTCTACGCGAAGCTCGACGGGAACATCACGCCCGACGACGCGGCCGCGGCGGAGCTCGCGCGGTATGCGAAGGAGCGGCCGACCTCGTTGGTGAAGGACGCGCAGAACGTCCTGCTCATCGGGTCCGACTCGCGGTCGGGGGACGGCAACCGGAAGTACGGGCGGGACTCCGGGACCGAGCGGTCGGACACGACGATCCTGCTGCATCTGGCGGCCGGACGGCACAGCGCCACCGCCGTCTCCGTCCCGCGCGATCTGATGGTGGACGTGCCGGGCTGTCTGCGGCCGGACGGGAAGCGGACGGAGCCGATGTTCGCGATGTTCAACTCCGCTTTCCAGACCGGGGGTTCGGCCTGCACGATCCGGACGGTGGAGAAGCTGACGGGGGTGCGGATCGACCATCACGTGGTGGTCGACTTCAGCGGCTTCAAGGACATGGTCGACGCCGTGGACGGGGTGGAGGTGTGTCTGAAGAAGCCGATCGACGACAAGGACGCCGGACTGCGGCTGCCCGCCGGGAAGGTCACGCTCGACGGGGAGCAGGCGCTCGGATACGTCCGGGTCCGCAAATCCCTCGGGAACGGCAGCGACACCGACCGGATGGACCGGCAGCAACGGTTCCTCGGTGCGCTCGTCAACAAGGTGCAGAGCAATGACGTCCTGCTGAACCCGGTGAAGCTGTATCCGGTGCTGGACGCGGCGACGTCCTCGCTCACCACCGATCCGGATCTGGCGAGTCTGCGCGGACTCTACGAACTCGTGCGCGGACTGCGGGACATTCCTGCCGAACATGTGCAATTCCTGACCGTTCCACGGGAGTCGTACCTCTACGACGCCAATCGCGACCAACTCGTGGAGCCCGAGGCGGAGAAACTGTTCGAACGGCTGCGCACCGACGCGCCGGTGAGGGTTTCTAAGAGAATTCCCACGAACTCGGCCCCTGCGGAGTCGGCCGACTACGGTCCGTTCCTGTCGAGGGCCGCCGGACGTGCGGCTTCCGGTGCGGTTTCGCCCACTCCGCCCGCTCCCACGTTCCGCGGGACCACCGCCGCCGAGGACGACTGCGGGTAAAGCGCTTGCCAAGCCGAGCCCTTACGGCGAACACAAGTTCAAAGAAATAGGTCGGATTGCCCGGTTGTAGGGGCGTGGAATTTGTCACGGCCGTCGCTTCACGCCGAACAGGGCGGATAGTGTGAGCGATCCGGTGCACCCGGCCGCGAGGTCTCTCCTGGGGTCGCGCACCGAGTGACCGAGACCCGAGCGCCTTGAGGGGGGAAAGGCGCCGCGTGGCCCCGACGGAGGATTCGGACAACCGTGGACGCGCAAGGCCGTGGGCGGGCGGACAACATCGACCCCGCAGACCAGTGGGTGCTCAATCCGAACACCGGCGAATACGAACTGCGACTGACTCCTTCCGCACCGCAATCGGCGGTGCCCGGGCCTCGTAGGGGCGACTCCGGTCGGCCCCGGGGCGGAGGAGGCGAGGCGCGCGGCCGTACGGCGGCGGGTCGGCAGTCGCCTTCGTCGTCGTCCGAGGAGGCGCCGGGCCCGGAGGCCCCTTCGTCGCGCCGTCGCAGAGGCACGCCGGCGGAGGAACCGGCGAACCGGCGTGGGCGCCGGCCGGTGAAGAAGAAGTCGAAGGTGAAGAAGATCCTGCTGTGGACCGGCGGGATCATGGCTTTCGTCCTGGTGGGCACCGCCGGTGCGGCCTACCTCTACATCGAGCACCTCAACGGCAACATCACGTCCGTCTCCGACGACGGCGCGAGCACCGGTGGGTTCAGCAAGGACAAGGCGATCAACCTGCTGGTGATCGGCACCGACAAGCGCACCGGTTCGGGCAACGAGGGCTACGGCGACTCCGGCAGCGTGGGCCACGCGGACACCACGATCCTGCTGCACGTCTCCAAGGACCGGACGAACGCGACCGCGCTCAGCATCCCGCGCGACCTGATCGTGAACGTCCCGAACTGCCGGACCGAGCAGGAGGACGGTTCGTCCAAGGTCATCCCGGGCACGGACAACGTCCGCTTCAACACCAGCCTCGGGCAGGACGGCCGCACGCCCAGCTGCACCGTGCGCACGGTCACCGAGCTGACCGGGATCCAGGCCGACAACTTCATGGTCGCCGACTTCAACGCGGTCAAGACGCTGACCACGGCGGTCGGCGGTGTCGAGGTGTGCCTGGGCAAGGACATCGACGACGAGGACTCGCATCTGAAGCTGTCGAAGGGCACGCACACCATCGAGGGTGAGCAGGCGCTGGCCTTCGTGCGCACCCGGCACTCCGTCGGCTTCGGCGGCGACCTGAGCCGCATCGCTCTTCAGCAGCAGTTCCTCAGCGCGCTGATGCGCAAGCTGAAGTCGAACGACACGCTCACCAGCCCCACCAAGATGCTCAAGCTGGCCGAGGCGGGCACCAAGGCGCTCACCGTCGACAGCAAGCTGGACGAGATCGACAAGCTGAAGGACCTGGGCCTCGAGCTGGGCAAGCTCAACGTCAAGAACCTGACCTTCACCACCGTGCCGGTGGTCGACAACCCGGCCGAGAAGGTCAAGGCCACGGTCGTCGTGAACACGTCGACGGCGCCCACCGTCTTCCAGATGATCAAGGACGACGTCTCCTTCACCGCGGTGAAGCAGCAGGCGGCGGCTTCGAAGGACGCGGCGGCCGCGGCCGCTGCGGCTCGTCTCAAGGGCGCCCAGTCGGCCGCCTCCGCGGTGCGGGTGCAGGTCATGAACGGCGGCGCCCCGGCCGGCAGCGCACAGGAGACTCTTAGCTGGCTGCAGAATGATGAGGGCGTGACGAAGTCCGAGAACGCGGGCAACGCTCCCGCGGCGCTGAGCAGGACCACGCTCGAGTACGCGCCCGACCAGGCCGACCAGGCACGCAAGCTCGCCGCCATCATGGGGCTGCCCGGGACCGCGCTGAAGCCGGGCAAGAGCGTCGAGAACTCCCAGGGTCTGCCGACGATGACGTTGACGCTGGGCAAGGACTTCAAGGGCGCGGGCGTTTCGCTCACGGCTCCGACCGCCGTGCCGGACACGGTCCAGAAGTCCACGGCGGACAAGGTCGAGTGCGCCAAGTAGGTAACCCTTCGGGCCCGTCGAGCGTCTGACTTGACGCGGGACGGGCCCGTGTCAGGCGCACGGCGGGGAGGGGCAGGGGAATTGGCGGGGAACAGCGGGGTGCGGAGAGAGGTTCCCGCGGTCGAGGACACGATGTCCTTGACGACGCGGGAAGAAGAGAGCGCGTCCGAGGGGGGCGGCAGACGCGGCGGGGGGCGCGGCGCGGGCCGCGGCCCGGATCGCAGACGCCGACGTCGACGCGCGTTGCGCTGGTCGGCGACGGTGCTCGCGGTGGTCATACTCGGCGGCGCGGGGGCCGGATACCTCTACTACGAACACCTCAACTCGAACATCAAGCACGACGACCTGAACATCGGCGACGACAAGGACCGGGCGGCCGACACCAAGGCCAACTCGGCCGGGCAGACGGCGCTGAACATCCTGCTGATCGGCTCGGACGCCCGTGACACCGCGGCGAACCAGAAGCTCGGCGGCGCCAAGTACGACTTCGGCGGCCCCCCGCTGGCGGACGTCCAGATGCTGCTGCACATATCGGCGGACCGCAGCAACATGTCGGTGGTGAGCATGCCGCGCGACACCCTGCTGGACATCCCCAAGTGCACGGACCCCGACGACGGGACCACCTACAAGGCGTTGCAGGGCGAGATGACGAACGCGTCGCTCAGCCGCGGCGGCCCGGGCTGCACGGTGGCCACGTGGGAGAAGCTCACGGACATCCACATCGACCACTTCATGATGATCGACTTCGCGGGTGTCGTCTCCATGGCGGACGCGATCGGCGGCGTCCCGGTCTGCGTGGACGCCAACGTCTACTCGCACACCAGCACCGGCAAGGGCTCCGGCCTGAAGCTGGAGGAGGGCACGCACTCCGTCAAGGGCAAGCAGGCCCTCCAGTGGCTGCGCACCCGTTACGGCTTCGAGGACGACACCGACCTGGCCCGCGCCAAGGCGCAGCACCAGTACATGAACTCGATGGTCCGCGAGCTGCGCGCCAGCGCCAAGCTGACCAGCCCCAACAAGCTGCGCAAGCTCGCCGAGGCGGCGACGAAGGCGATCACCGTCGACGACGGCCTCGACACCATCACGAAGATGTACGACCTCGCGGGCGAGCTCCAGAAGGTGCCCACCGACCGCATCACGATGACGACGATGCCCAACCGCTACCAGGGCAGCCGGGTGGTGCCGACGGAGGACGCCAAGCAGCTGTTCCGCCTGGTGCGCGAGGACATCGCCCTGGACGGCAAGGACGCCAAGAAGGCCACCGCCAGCCCCTCGCCGACGGTCACGGACCCGGCCGCCGCGAACGACAGGATCGCGGTGCAGGTGCACAACGGGACGTCCACGAGCGTGCTGGCGGCAGTGCGGGGACGGGCGACGGCGGTGAAGGAGCTCCTGACCGGCAAGGGCTTCACCGAGGCGGTCGCGGACACCTCGCCGGCCACGGCCGTGGCGGCCACGGTGGTCCGCTACCCGAGCGCCGACCTCCAGGGCGACGCCCTGGCGGTGGCCAAGGCCCTCGGCATCCCGGCAGGTCAGGTGAAGAGGACCACCGAGGTCTCCGGGGTCACGGTCGTGGTGGGCGCGGACTGGCGGTCGGATACGGCGTACAAGGCGCCGGTCAAGGACGACAAGACGCCCGACACGGCCGAGGCGATCAACGCGTCCGACACCACCCAGTGCATGCACGTGGACCCGAACTACACCTGGTAGCCCGGGTCCCGGGGTGCTCGCCGCGTCTCGCGGTGCTCAGCGCGCGTCGCTGAGGACCGCGGGGCGCCTCGACGCGATGACCTTCCTGGCCAGCGCCTTCGGACTGGTCAGGAAGCCGAACCCCCACGACATGTGCATGGTGGCGAGGGCCACGGGGATCTGTAGCCGTGCCTTCGCCGGCAGCCCCTTGCCGGCCGGCAGCGAACCGGCGACGATCGCCGCGAGGTAGGCGCCGGGGATCACGAAGCCCAGCGGGGTCAGCGCGGCGCCCACCACGATCCCGGCGGCTATCGCGCACACCGCGGTCGGCGGGGCGAGGTAGCGCAGGTTGATGGAGCCCTCGTGGTAGCGGGCGACGACGTGCCGCCAGCGCCCGTAGTCCTTGTACTGCTTGGCGAGCGCCCTGACGCTGGGCCGCGGCCGGTACGACACCTTGAGCTCGGGCGAGAACCAGATGAGGCCGCCCGCCTCCCTGATGCGGAAGTTCAGCTCCCAGTCCTGGGCGCGGACGAACTCCTCGTTGTAGCCGCCCTGTTGTTCCAGCGCCGCCCGCCGGAAGACGCCGAGGTACACGGTCTCCGCCGGGCCGGCCTGCCCTCCCGTGTGGAAGGCCGCGTTGCCCACCCCGATCTTCGAGGTCATGGCCGCGGCCACCGCGTGCTCCCAGTCGGTCTCGCCCTCGGCGTGCATGATGCCGCCGACGTTCTGCGCGCCGGTCTCCTCCAGGAGACGCACGGCGGTGGCGATGTAGTTCGGCGAGAGCATCCCGTGCCCGTCGACGCGGACGACGATCGGATGGCGGGAGGCCTTGATCGCGGCGTTGAGCGCGGCGGGCGTGCGCCCGGTGGGATTGGGGACGGTGTGCACGCGCTTGTTCCGGCCGGAGGCCGTCTCGGCGACGAGCTCGGCCGCGATCTCTTCCGTACGGTCCGTGGACGGACCGATGGCGATCACGACCTCCATCTCGCCGGCGTACTCCTGCGCGAGGATCGCTTGGACGGCTCCGCGCAGATGCCGCTCCTCGTCGAGGACGGGCATGATGACGGACACGGCGGGGAGCTGCACGTCGGGCTTGGCGTTCATAGGGGGTTCACGTTACCGCGAACGGGGGACACGGCCCGCCCCGCCGGGTGCGCTGCACCGGTCGGCCGATCGTATGGGCCTACTGTTCCAACGGCTCGCCCCGCCCACGGCCGCCGCCCGGAGGTGCCCCCATGCCCGCCACACCGCCCCGGTCCCCGCGTCATCCACGCCCACCGCGTCGTCCGCCCCGTTCCGCCGTCCGGCGCCGGCGCCCCCGCTGGGCCATGCGGGCGACGACCACGCTCTCGGTGGTGCTCCTGGCCGCCGCCGGGATCGGTCACTCGGTGGTCGCCGGTCTCGACGCGGACATCGCCCGGGTCGACCCCTTCAAGGACATGAAGAACCGCCCGCGGGCCGGCCACGGCATGAACCTCCTGCTGGTCGGCACCGACGGACGCGAGGCGGTCAAGGAGGCGGAGCGCCGCCGCTACCGGCTGGGCGGGGCTCCCTGCCACTGCACCGACACGATCATGATCGTGCACATCTCGGAGGACCGTGAGCGGGCCAGCGTCGTCAGTCTCCCGCGCGACTCCTACGCCGTGACGCCCCCGCACACCGACCAGGTCACCGGCGAGGAGCACCGGGGCCACCCGATCAGGATCAACTCGGCGTACGCGGAGGGCGGGCCGCAGCTCACCGTCCGCACGGTCGAGAACATGACCCATGTGAAGATCGACCACTATCTGGAGGTCGACTTCACCAGCTTCATGAAGACGGTGGACGTGCTGGGCGGCGTGAAGATCTGCACGGCGGAGCCTCTGAGGGACACGTACACGGGGCTGGACCTGGCGCCGGGCGCGTACACGCTCAAGGGCGGGCAGGCCCTCCAGTACGTCCGCTCCCGGCACGCGGACGCCTCCTCCGACCTGGGCCGGATGAAGCGCCAACAGCGCTTCCTGGCGGCCCTGGTGGCCCGGGCCACCTCCTCCGGGGTCCTGCTGAACCCCCTGAGGTTCCGGGACGTGACACGGGCGGTGCTCGGCTCGGTGCGGGCCGACCGGGGCTTCGGCACGGACGAACTCCTCGACCTCGGCCGGGCGATGCGCACGTTCTCCCCTTCCTCCTCCGAGTTCACCACCGTCCCCATCGGTCAGATGGGATACGTCGCGAAAGGCATCGGCTCGACGCTGAAGTGGGATCCGGTGCGGTCACAGCGCCTCTTCCGGGCCCTGCGCGACGACGAGCCCCTCGCCGCCGGCGCCCGCCCGCCCGGCGGCGGGGCCACCCGCGTGGACGTGGCCCCGCAGCAGATCCGCGTCCAGGTCGAGAACGGCACCCGTATCGCGGGGCTCGGCGGGCGGGTGGACGCGGCGCTGGCAGCGACGGGCTTCCGCACCACCCGGCAGCCGGTCAGTGCCGCCGCCCCCACCGCCCGGCGCACGGTCGTCGCCTACGACCCCCGCTGGGACCGCTCCGCGAAATCCCTCGCGACCGCCCTTCCGGGCAGCGAACTACGGCCCGTGAAGGGCCTCGGGCCGACCCTGCGGGTCATCGCGGGGAGCGACTTCCGGCAGGTGAGGAAGGTGCGGGCGGCCCAGGCGGAGCAGGGGGAGTTCGGGGTGGTCCGGGGGGACGAAGTGGGCTGCCCCTGAACGGATGTGTGCTTCTGGTGCGAAACGTGCGAATTGGTCTCGACTCCCCGATGGCGCGGGGCACCTGGGGGGCGTACGACGGAAGGGCACGCACGGGGCCCGCCCCGGGCCCCCTCACCCCCAGGAGGAGCCATGACCCAGCCCGGAACCATGACCACCATGAGCAAGGAGATGCAGGACTGCGTCGAGGCGTGCATGACCTGCCACAGCGTGTGCGAGGAGACCATGAGCTCCTGCATGCAGATGGGCGGCCAGGCCCAGATGCAGATCATGCGCGCGCTCATGGACTGCTCCGAGACGACCCGCATGTGCGCCGACATGATGATGCGGCGCTCGCCCATGTCGGCCGAGATGTGCGCGATGTGCGCCAAGGCCTGCGACATGTGCGCCGAGGCGTGTACGGCCATGCCGGACGATCCCCAGATGATGCGCTGCGCCGAGTCCTGTCGCCGCTGCGCCGACATGTGCCGCACGATGGCGGGCGCCACGATGTGACCGCCGGTCGAACGCGAGCGGGGGCGCCCGGTACGGGCGCCCCCTTCTCATGAGCGGGTCACCGCGGCTCAGCTGCCGGTGACCGTGACCTTCTCGTCGTTGTTCAACTCGTTCACCAGCTGCTTCACCTTCGTCTTGTCCCAGACGAGGTTGCCGCCGGAGGAGCCGGAGATCGGCATGTTCAGCGAGGTGCCGTCGCCGCCGTTGACACCCTTCATAGCGAAGAACATGGACCCCAGGTCGTACAGCCCCATGTCCTTGTCGACGATGAGCGAGTCCAGGCCCGCGCTCATCGTCGGGTAGAGCGCGAAGGGGTTCAGGACCGTGCCCGGGGTCGCCACCTCGTGGGCGAGGGCCGCGAGGAACTTCTGCTGGTTCTTGGTGCGCTCCAGGTCGGACGCGGCGAACGCGTGCCGGGTGCGGACGAAGGCCAGCGCCTCCTCGCCGTTCAGGGTCTGCTTGCCCGCCTGGAAGTCGGCGCCCGAGTACTTGTCCTTGAAGGCCTTGTCGATGGTGATCTCGACACCGCCGACCGCGTCGACGATGTTCGCGAAGCCGGCGAAGCCGATCTCGACGTAGTGGTCGATGCGCAGGCCGGTGTTGAACTCGATCGTGCGCACCAGCAGTTCCGGGCCGTCCGTCGCGTACGCGGCGTTCAGCTTCACGTGCCGGCCGGTGCCCTTGTACGTCTTGCCGGACTCGGAGCCGACGAACGTCGGGATCTCCACGTCGGAGTCGCGCGGGAGCGAGACCAGCGTGTCGCCGTTGGAGCCGACGTGCAGGATCATCATCGAGTCCGTGCGCTTGCCCTCGGCGGAACCGGTGTGCAGTTCCTTCTTCTCCTCGGCGGACAGGCCCTCACGGCTGTCGGAGCCGACGATCAGGTAGTTCGTCCCGTCGCCGCCCTCGGGCCGGTCGATGACCTTCGACAGGTCGACCTCGCGCTTCAGCTTGCCGTCGGCCCAGAAGTAGGTGCCGACCGAGGTGACGACCAGCACGGTCAGGACGCTGATCGCCGTCCACTTGATGCGCCGGCGCCAGTTCGGAGCGGGGCGCGGGGCGCGGGTCCCGTAGCCCCCGGGGTCCCCGGGACCACCGGAGTCGCCCCCGCCGCCCCCGTAGACCTGGCCCGAGCTGTAGCCGCTGTCGTAGCCGGCGCCCCGGGCGTCGGTGAAGTCGCCGTACCCCTGACCGTTGACGTACGACGGCTGCTGCGGAACACCCCCGCCCTGCGGCGGCGCGGCCGGGCCGCGGCGGACCTGCCGCATGACACGCGGGCTCTCGGGCTGCGCGTTGGCGCTGCCGCCGCCGTACCGGTTGCCGCGGTCGCTGTCGGACCATCCCTCGGGCCAATCGTTCATGCGGACCAGTGTGCAGGGCAGTGCTGTGTGCCTTACAAGGGCCGTCGGAGAATCAGGGCCCCGCTGTTGCCAAGCTGACACAAAATCCCGGCTTGTCCCCCTCGGCATAAGGTGGAGGCCATGACAGACCAGGTCACCGCGGCGGACTCGGGCAGTACCCCGGACATCCCGGGCAAGCCCACGTCCGCGTCCCGCACCACCCTCAGCCACATCATGACCCACAACGACACCAACCTGCTGGGCACGGTGCACGGCGGTGTGATCATGAAACTCGTCGACGACGCGGCGGGCGCGGTGGCCGGACGGCACTCCGGCGGACCCGCCGTCACCGCGTCCATGGACGAGATGGCGTTCCTGGAGCCGGTCCGCGTCGGCGACCTCGTCCATGTGAAGGCTCAGGTCAACTGGACCGGCAGGACCTCGATGGAGGTCGGCGTCCGGGTCCTGGCCGAACGCTGGAACGAGTCCGCTCCGGCCACCCAGGTCGGCTCGGCCTACCTGGTCTTCGCCGCCGTCGACGCCGACGGCAAGCCCCGTGCGGTCCCGCCGGTCGTCCCGGAGACGGAACGCGACGAACGCCGCTACCAGGAGGCCCAGATCCGCCGTACCCACCGGCTGGCCCGGCGGCGCGCGATCAGGGAACTGCGCGAGCGCCGGGTCGCGGAGGGGTTCGGGGACTGAGCGGGCGCCCGCGTCGGCACACGGCAACGGCCCCCGGCAGGACGTCGGGGGCCGTGTCGTTCGTGCAGCGGGTCAGCAGCCGCGAAGGCCCCCCGTCAGGGAAGGTTCCTCGCCATCACGATCCGCTGCACTTGGTTCGTACCCTCATAAATCTGCGTGATCTTCGCGTCGCGCATCATCCGCTCCACCGGGTAGTCCCGGGTGTAGCCGTAGCCGCCGAGGAGCTGGACCGCGTCCGTGGTGACCTCCATCGCCACGTCCGAGGCGAAGCACTTGGCGGCCGCGCCCTGGAAGGTGAGGTCGGCGTCCAGACGCTCGGACTTGGCCGCCGCCGCGTACGTCAGCTGACGGGCCGCCTCGATCTTCATGGCCATGTCGGCGAGCATGAACTGGATGCCCTGGAAGTCGGCGATCGCCTTGCCGAACTGCTTGCGCTCCTGGACGTAGCCCTTGGCGTAGTCGAAGGCGCCCTGGGCGACGCCCAGCGCCTGCGCGGCGATCGTGATGCGGGTGTGGTCCAGGGTCTTCATCGCGGTGAGGAAGCCCGTGCCCTCCTCGCCGATCATGCGGTCGGCCGGGATGCGGACGTTGTCGAAGTAGACCTCGCGGGTCGGGGAGCCCTTGATGCCGAGCTTCTTCTCCGGGGCACCGAAGGAGACGCCCGGGTCGGACTTCTCCACGACGAACGCCGAGATTCCCTTGCTGCGCTTCGACGGGTCCGTCACGGCCATCACCGTGTAGTACTCGGAGACCCCGGCGTTGGTGATCCAGCGCTTCACGCCGTTCAGGATCCAGTGGTCGCCGTCGCGGACCGCCTTGGTCTTCATGCCGGCCGCGTCCGAACCGGCGTCAGGCTCGGAGAGGGCGTACGAGAACATCGCGTCGCCCTTGGCGAGCGGCGTCAGGTACTTCTTCTTCAGGTCCTCGGAGCCCGAGAGGATCACCGGCAGGGAGCCCAGTTTGTTCACCGCGGGGATCAGCGAGGAGGACACGCAGGCCCGCGCCACCTCCTCGATCACGATCACCGTGGCGAGGGCGTCCGCGCCGGCGCCGCCGTACGACTCGGGAACGTGCACCGCGTGCAGGTCGCTCGCCACCAGGGCGTCCAGCGCCTCCTGCGGGAACCGGGCCTCCTCGTCCACCGCGGCGGCGAACGGCGCGATCTTCGCCTCGGAGAGCGAGCGGATGGCGTCGCGGAGCATGTCGTGCTCCTCGGACGGGCGGTACAGGTCGAAGTCAGCCGATCCGGCCAAGGTGTCTCACGCTCCAAAACGCTACGGTCACCGACGCTAATTACCGTTAAGTAACTCAAATTTTAAAGGTCCGCCCACCCGAGTGATACGTGAGTTTGGCGACAGGGCCTCCCGCCCGGCAACCGCCCCGTGAGGGGAGCCGACACGCCGCGGCTATGCTCGGGCGCGCAGCGACGACACCCCCACCAGGAGCATCCATGGCCCTCAAGATCACCGTGATCGGCACCGGCTATCTCGGCGCGACGCACGCCGCGGCCATGGCCGAGCTGGGCTTCGAGGTGCTCGCTCTCGATGTGGTGCGCGAGAAGATCGAGATGCTCGAGCGGGGCGAGACCCCCATGTACGAGCCGGGGCTCGAGGAGCTGCTGCGCCGCCATGTCCCCGGCTTCGAGGGGTCGAGCGGACGGCTGCGGTTCACCCAGGACTGGGCCGAGGTGGGGGCCTTCGGCGACGTCCACTTCGTGTGCGTCAACACCCCGCAGAAGCACGGCGAGTACGCGTGCGACATGTCGTACGTCGAGTCCGCCATCGGCTCCCTCGCTCCTCATCTGACGCGGCCCGCGCTCGTCGTCGGCAAGTCCACGGTGCCGGTGGGCTCGGCCGACCGGCTGGCCCGGACGATCGCCGAGCTGGCGCCCGCCGGCGCGGACGCCGAGCTCGCCTGGAACCCGGAGTTCCTGCGCGAGGGGTTCGCCGTCCAGGACACCCTGCACCCGGACCGCATCGTCGTGGGGGTGCGCAGCGAGCGGTCCGAGGCGCTGCTGCGGCAGGTCTACGAGACGCCGATCGGTGAGGGGTCGCCGTTCGTGGTGACCGACTTCCCCACCGCCGAGCTGGTGAAGACCTCGGCGAACTCCTTCCTCGCCACCAAGATCTCCTTCATCAACGCCATGGCGGAGGTGTGCGAGGCCGCCGGCGGCGACGTCGCCAAGCTGGCCGAGGCCATCGGGTACGACGACCGGATCGGGAAGAAGTTCCTGCGGGCCGGGATCGGGTTCGGCGGTGGCTGTCTGCCCAAGGACATCCGGGCCTTCATGGCCCGTGCCGGTGAGCTCGGGGCCGACCAGGCGCTGACCTTCCTGCGCGAGATCGACTCCATCAACATGCGTCAGCGCGGACAGATGGTCGAGCTGGCACGGCAGGCGCTGGGCGGCGGCTCCTTCCTGGGCAGGCGGGTCGCCGTGCTCGGCGCCACCTTCAAGCCCGACTCCGACGACGTACGGGACTCGCCCGCCCTCAACGTCGCCGGGCAGATCCATCTCCAGGGCGGTCAGGTCACGGTGTACGACCCCAAGGGCATGGCGAACGCACGCCGGGTCTTTCCGACGCTCGGGTACGCGGACTCGGCCCTGGAGGCCGTCCGGGGCGCCGACGTCGTCCTCCACCTCACCGAGTGGCGGGAGTTCCGCGACCTGGACCCGGCGGAGCTCGGCGAGGTCGCGTCGGCCCGGCTGATCCTCGACGGACGCAACGCGCTCGACCCGGTGCTGTGGCGCAAGGCCGGCTGGACGTACCGCGCGATGGGCCGTCCGACCGCCTAGGCGGACAGACGCTCAGGCGCTCAGCGCTCAGCGCTCAGGCGGACGAGCCGGATACAGACCGAGCTGATCCAGCCGGATTCGGGCGATCGGGCCGGATGCGGGCGGGCGTGCAGAGCGACGCCGGTTCGGCCGAGGCTCAGTCGGCCGAACCGGCGTCTTGGTGCATTCTGCACCACCGGCCTGTGCCCCGGCCCGTGAACTACTTCGCCCGGTACCGGCGCATCTTCGCGCGCGCCCCGCACACCTGCATCGAGCACCAGCGCCCCCGGCCCCCCGGACTGCGGTCGTAGTAGGCCCAGTGGCAGGTGACGGCCTCGCAGGCCTTCAGCCGGGTCCAGGTGCCCGCGATCAGGGCCTCCGCAACGACCGCGGCCGTACGGGCGAGCAGCGGGACGGCGTCGCCGGGGCCCGCGGGGCCGGGGGCGAGGCGGGCGGAGCCGTCGTGCTCGTCGATCGTCACCAGCAGCGGCGCCGCCGCCAGCAGTTCGCCCAGCGGGGTCACCTCGCGGTGCGGCGGATGGCCCGCGTGCGCCAGCAGGACCGCCCGCAGGGACTCGCGCAGCTCGCGGGCCCGTGCCAGCTCCCCCGCGACGCCTTCGGCGCCCTCCGGCAGTCCGAAGCGGGCCCGGCCCTCGGCCGTGTCCAGCGCGTCCGCGCCCGACTCGATGTCCAGCGTGTTCACCAGGGCCTCGACCAGGGCCAGGCCTCCGGGGGCGGCCGATCGGTCATTCATGCTTGCGACGTTACCGCCTATGCGGCAGCATGCAGTAACCGTTACTGGTTACCCGGTTCTACAGGTAACCCGGAGGGGTCCCCTGAGCGGGTGCCCCGATGCGGGCCCGTTCGTTCCGACCGTGAGGAGAAGTCATGGCTCTCGCCAAGCTGGGTGCCGTCGTTGTGGACTGTCCCGACCCTGGCGCGCTGGCCGGTTTCTACGCCGAGCTGCTGGGCGGCAGCGTCGAGGGTGAGGGCGACTGGGTGGACGTGAAGGTGCCCGGTGGGCAGTCGCTGGCCTTTCAGGCCGCTCCCGGGTTCGTGCCGCCCGCCTGGCCGGCGCCGGATCACTCGCAGCAGTTCCATCTGGATCTGACCGTCGACGACCTGGACGCGGCCGAGCGGGGCGTCCTCGCGCTGGGCGCGAAGCCGCTCGACGCCGACGACCACTCGCGCGGCTTCCGTGTGTACGCCGATCCGGCCGGGCACCCGTTCTGCCTGTGCAACTGCTGAACCGCCGGGCCCGCCGGGGCCGCCGACGAAGCCGGTCGCTCAGCCGGAGGCCGCACGACCGCTGCGAAACCCGCACGACCGCTGAAGAACCCTGTACCGCACTCGAGCCAGGAGGAATTCATGCCGCCCGTCGCCCGCTTCCGTTCCGTGGTCCTCGACTGTCCCGACCCGCGAGCTCTCGCGGAGTTCTACGCGGCGGTCCTGGGCGGTACGCCCGAGGCCGAGGACGGTGAGGACGACTGGTTCGTGCTCCACGTCCCGGACGGCCCCCGGATCGCGTTCCAGCAGGTGGAGGGGTACACCCCGCCGGAGTGGCCGCGCGCCGACCGCAATCCCCAGCAGTTCCACCTCGATCTGGACGGCGGCGCCACCTGGGCGGAGATCGACGCGGCCCACGAGCGGGTGCTGGCGCTCGGCGCGCGACCGCTGGACCTGGAGGACCGGGAGAAGAAGGACTTCCAGGTGTACGCCGATCCGGCGGGGCATCCGTTCTGCCTGTGCCGGATCGAGCGCCCGTAGTTCCCCGCGCCCCTCGGCCGGCCGGGCGGGGCCCCAGGGCCTCTCTTTCGGATCTCGTCGGGGGGCACGGGCCCTGGCACGCACTCCCCCGGCGGGGGGACCCCAGCCGCGTCGTCGTCGGTTGCCGACGCTCAGCGTCGACGCCCTCCTCCGCCTTGCAGCCGCACGCACCCGGCCCTCTCGGGGCCGCTACGGGGCGCCGCGGCTCCGAGCGACCTGATCCGAGAGAGAGGCCCTAGCCGTCCAGCTCCGTGATCCGCGCCGTCGACGGCTTTCTGCGCTCCTGTGCCGCGCGGGCCGTGAAGTCGGCGGTGCGCAGGACGCGCTGCATGTTGCCCCAGGTCAGCAGGGCGATATCGGTCTCCGGCCAGCCTCGGTCGAGGAGCTCGGCGATCAGATGCGGGTAGCCGGAGGCGTCGGTGAGGCCCTCGGGGTGGGCGGCTCCGGAGTCGTGGGCGCCGGACAGGCCGACGCAGTCGGGGCCGGCGATCGCGCGGACGTGGTCGAGGTGGTCGGCGACGTCCCGGACGCCCGGGCCGGTCTGCTCGGCGGTCAGCGGCACCAGACACAGCCCCTTGGCAGCGCCCAGCTCGGCGAGCAGGTCGTCGGAGAGGTTGTCGGGACGGGGACACAGCGCGCGGGCCGCGGAGCGGGTGCACAGGACCGGCGTCTTGGACAGGGCGAGGACGCGGGCGACGGTGGTGTCGGAGGCACCGGAGAGGTCGGCGAGCACGCCGAGCCGGTTCATCTCCCGGACGACCTCCTCGCCGAACCGGGTCAGCCCCGCGTCGCCTGCCCATGAGGTGCCGGCGAGGGTGAGGACGCGCACCCCGAGCAGGTGCAGCATGCGCAGGACGGCCAGGGAGTCGTCGAGCGCGGTGGCGGTGGCCGGGCCCAGGACCACGGCGACGCGGCCGCAGTGGCGGGCGTCGATGACCTGGCCGGCGCTGCGGGCGAGGCGCAGTCCCTCGGGATGGGCGTCGATCACCGACCGGACGAGATCCAGCTGTTCCAGGGTGGCCCCGGCGGCCCGGTCCGCGGCGATGCCCTCGGGCAGGTGCAGTGACCACAGCAGCGCGCCGACATGCCCCTCGCGCAGCCGTGGCACGTCCGTGGCTACGGCGCTCTCGCCGAGCTGGAGGTCGTACCAGGGCAGGTGGCGCAGGGCCCAGGGCAGTCCGCTGTAGCCGTCGGCGACGGGGTGCGCGGCGAGGAGTGCGCGGGCCCGCTCCAGCGGCGTGCCCGCGGTTTCCCGGGCGTCCCGCGCTCCCTGCCCGTCCCGGGCGGTCTCCCCGGCCGTGAGCGGCGGGTGCGGGGTGGAGGCTTCCGCCTGCGCCTCGTCGTCGAGCTCACCGACCTCGGGGAGGGTGCGCGGCTCGTCATGGAGGTCGGCCATGGCGGTCTCCGTACGTCGGTCGGCAGTACGGTCACCGTCGCACGGCGGGCGGCACGCTTCCTGGTGGGCGGCGCGTTCGAGGGACGGCCGCGTCGGTCAGGCGCGCTGCGCGGTCCTGGGTCCGCCGTCCCGACAACCCTGCCGGGGCGGCCGGGACGGGCCGGGGCAGCCGGCCCCGGTGACCGTCCCGCCCCGGCCGACGGCCCGTCAGCAGTCCAGCGACTCGATGGTCGCGTGGGAGGGCGACCGGGTCGCCCGGAGGTCGCGGGCCACGTCCTCCGCCGCGCCGAGGACGCGTACCGCGTTGCGCCAGGTCAGCTTGGCGAGGTCCGGCCCGGACCAGCCGCGGTCGAGCAGCTCCGCGATCAGCCGGGGGTAGCCGGAGACGTCGTCGAGGCCGTCGGGGGTGAACGCGGTGCCGTCGTAGTCGCCGCCGATGCCGAGGTGGTCGATACCGGCGACCTCGCGCATGTGGTCGAGGTGGTCGGCGACCGTGGCGACGGTGGCGACCGGACGGGGGTTCGTCTCCTCGAAGGCCCGGTGCACCTTCATCGCCTCGGGCGTCGTGGCGAGGTGGTGGAAGCCGTGGGCCCGCATGTTGTCGTCGGCGGCGGCCGTCCAGTCGACCGCGGCCTGGAGGACGAACTTCGGCACGAAGGTCACCATCGCCATGCCGCCGTTGGCGGGGAGGCGTTCCAGGACGTCGTCCGGGATGTTGCGGGGGTGGTCGCACACCGCTCGCGCGGAGGAGTGGGAGAAGATCACCGGTGCGGCCGTCGCGTCGAGCGCGTCCCGCATCGTCGTCGCCGCCACGTGCGAGAGGTCCACGAGCATGCCCTCACGGTTCATCTCGCGCACGACCTCGCGGCCGAAGGAGGACAGACCGCCGGCCCTCGGTACGTCGGTCGCGGAGTCCGCCCAGTCCACGTTGTCGTTGTGGGTGAGCGTCATGTAGCGCACGCCGAGCGCGTACAGCCCGCGCAGGGTGCCCAGCGAGTTGGCGATGGAGTGGCCGCCCTCCGCCCCCATGAGGGAGGCGATACGGCCCTCCGCGCGCGCCGCCTCCATGTCCGCGGCGGTCAGCGCGGCGCGCAGGTCCCGCGGGTGGCGGGCGATGAGCCGGCGCACGCAGTCGATCTGCTCCAGCGTCGCCGGGACCGCGTCGGGCAGGTCCGCGCGCACGTACACCGACCAGTACTGCGCGCCGACCCCGCCCGCGCGCAGCCGGGGGATGTCGGTGTGCAGGTGGGCGTGCTGGTCGGTGGCGATGTCCCGGGCGTCGAGGTCGTAGCGGACCTGCTCACGCAGGGCCCAGGGCAGGTCGTTGTGGCCGTCGGCGACGGGGAACTCGCGCAGGAGCTCGCGGGCCGCGTCCAGTGAGGTCATCTGCTTCACTTTCCGAAACCGAAGCCGTTCGAACCCTCGACCTTGGCGCGCAGACGCTTGCCCTTCTCGGTGGCTTGGTCGTTCAGCTCCTGCTGGAAGTCCCGCATACGGGCGAGCAGCTCCTCGTCGTGCGCGGCGAGGATGCGGGCGGCCAGGAGACCGGCGTTGCGGGCGCCGCCGACCGAGACCGTGGCGACCGGGACACCGGCCGGCATCTGCACGATCGACAGCAGGCTGTCCATGCCGTCCAGGTACTTCAGGGGCACGGGTACCCCGATCACGGGCAACGGGGTCACGGAGGCGAGCATGCCGGGGAGGTGGGCCGCGCCGCCTGCACCCGCGATGATCACCTTGAGCCCGCGCTCGGCGGCCTGCTCGCCGTACGCGACCATCTCGCGCGGCATGCGGTGCGCGGAGACCACGTCGACCTCGTACGCGATCTCGAACTCGTCGAGGGCCTGCGCGGCGGCCTCCATGACGGGCCAGTCGCTGTCCGAACCCATGACGATGCCTACAACTGGGCTCATTCGGTGATCGTGCCTCTCAGGTAACCGGCTGCGTGACGTGCGCGTTCGAGGACGTCGTCCAGGTCGTCGCCGTAGGTGTTGACGTGGCCGACCTTGCGGCCGGGCTTCACGTCCTTGCCGTACATGTGGATCTTCAGCTGGGGGTCGCGGGCCATGCAGTGCAGGTACGCGGAGTACATGTCCGGGTAGTCGCCGCCGAGGACGTTGACCATGACCGTCCACGGGGCGCGCGGGCGCGGGTCGCCGAGGGGGAGGTCGAGCACGGCGCGGACGTGGTTGGCGAACTGCGAGGTGATCGCGCCGTCCATCGACCAGTGGCCCGAGTTGTGCGGCCGCATCGCCAGTTCGTTGACGAGGACGCCGGAGGACCCGTCGGGGTTGCGGACCTCGAACAGCTCGACCGCGAGGTGACCCACGACGGCCAGTTCCTTGGCGATCCGCAGGGCCATCTGCTCGGCCCGCAGGGCGAGCGCCCCGTCCAGGCCGGGCGCCGGGGCGATCACCGTGTCGCAGACGCCGCCGACCTGCTGCGACTCGACCACCGGGTAGGCGACCGCCTGTCCGTGCGGCGAACGCACGACGTTCGCGGCGAGCTCGCGGACGTAGTCGACCTTCTCCTCCGCCAGGACGGGCACGCCGGCGCGGAACGGATCCGCCGCCTCCTCGACCGAGTCGACGACCCACACCCCCTTGCCGTCGTAGCCGCCGCGGACGGTCTTGAGGACCACCGGGAAACCGTCGCCCTCGGCGGCGAACGCTGCGACGTCCGCCGGGTCGGTCACGATCCGGTGCCGGGGGCAGGGAACGCCGATGGCGTCGAGGCGCGCGCGCATCACCCCCTTGTCCTGGGCGTGCACCAGCGCGTCGGGGCCCGGGCGGACGGGGATGCCGTCCGCCTCCAGTGCCCTGAGGTGCTCGGTGGGGACGTGTTCGTGATCGAAGGTGATCACATCGCACCCGCGTGCGAACTCACGGAGCGTGTCGAGATCGCGATAGTCGCCGATGACGACATCGCTCACGACCTGCGCCGCGGAATCCTGTGGGGTGTCACTGAGGAGCTTGAATCTGATGCCGAGCGGGATGCCCGCCTCGTGTGTCATACGAGCGAGCTGGCCGCCGCCGACCATGCCGACTACCGGGAACGTCACGACCCCAGGGTATCGGCCACGCCACCCCGGCCGGATCCCGCGCCTCTTACCGGGACCTTTCCCGTCTCATACCCACCCTTTCCCCGCTTCTTCCCCGCTGGTCACCGACCCGTGAGCCGGACCACAGGAAACCGGCAGGAGTGGTGGTTAGCATGGCTGGGTTGACGAAACCGATCCCGGACGGGGGCCTGTACGACCATGGCACATGGTTCCTCGGGGCTGAGGAGGGTCGTCCGCGAGCTCGCCAAGTTCGGAGCCGTGGGCGGCGCGGGGCTGCTGGTCAACCTCGGCGTCTTCAACCTGGTGCGGCATCTCACCGACCTCCAGGTGGTCCGGGCCAGCGTCATAGCCACCGTCGTGTCGATCGTCTTCAACTACGTCGGGTTCCGCTACTTCACCTACCGTGACCGCGACAAGAGCGGGCGTACGAAGGAACTGACGCTGTTCCTGCTGTTCAGCGCGGTGGGCCTGGTGATCGAGAACGGGTTGCTGTTCGCGGCGACGTACGGCTTCGGCTGGGACAGCCCGCTCCAGAGCAACGTGTCCAAGTTCGTCGGCATCGGGATCGCCACCCTGTTCCGGTTCTGGTCGTACCGCAGCTGGGTGTTCCGGGCGCTGCCGGGCCAGGAGGCCCCGGCCGGCGCCGAGCCGTACCTCACCGTCACCGAGCACTCCCGCAAGCCCGAGCCGAAGGCCGAGCAGTCCCGCAAGCCCGAGCCGAAGGCCGAACAGCGCGTGGGCTGAGCCGCAGCCGGGCGGCGCGTGCGCCGGGCCGCGGGCGGACCGGCTGACGGGCGGGCCCGGCGGACCGAGCGGACCGCGGGCCCTATCTGACCGTCGACCCGCCGTCCTGCGGGGTCCGCTTCTGCGGGGCCGTGCGCGACAGGAACAGGCCGAAGACCGGGGGCTGGGCCTGAAGCATCTCCAGACGGCCGCCGTCGGCCTCCGCCAGGTCACGGGCGACGGCCAGGCCGATTCCGGTGGAGTTGCGGCCGCTGATGGCCCGCTCGAAGATGCGGGCGCCCAGATCGGCCGGCACGCCGGGGCCCTCGTCGGTGACCTCCACGACGGACTGGTTGCCGGTGACGCGGGTGCGCAGCGCCACCGTGCCGCCGCCGTGCATCAGGGAGTTCTCGATCAGCGCGGCCAGGACCTGGGCGACCGCGCCGGGGGTGCCCACCGCCCGCAGATTGCGCTTGCCCGAGCTGACGATGGCCCGGCCCACACCCCGGTAGGCGGGGCGCCACTCGGCGAGCTGCTGCTGGATGACCTCGTCGAGGTCGAAGGTGACCGCCGAGCCCGTGCGCGGGTCCCGGGCGTTGGTCAGGAGGCGTTCGACGACGTCCGTCAGGCGCTCCACCTGCGTCAGGGCGATCGTCGCCTCCTCCTTCACGGTGTCCGGGTCGTCGGTGAGGGTGATCTCCTCCAGGCGCATGGAGAGGGCGGTCAGGGGCGTGCGCAGCTGGTGGGAGGCGTCCGCCGCCAGCCGTCGTTCGGCGGTCAGCATGCGGGCGATGCGCTCGGCGGAGGCGTCGAGGACGTCGGCGACCCGGTCGAGCTCGGGGACGGCGTACCGCTTGTGCCGGGGCCGCGGGTCGCCCGAGCCGAGCCGCTCGGCCGTCTCCGCGAGGTCGGTGAGGGGGGAGGCGAGCCGGTTGGCCTGGCGGATGGCCAGCAGCACCGCCGCGATCACCGCGAGCAGCGCCACCAGGGCGATGATGAGCAGGGTGCGGCCGACCTCGCGGGTCACCGTGGAGCGCGGCTCCTGGACCAGGACGGTCTCCCCCTCCTCGCCCTGGGCCGTGGCCCTGATGACATCGCCCCCGGGCTTGTCACCGACCTGGATGACCGGCCGTCCGGGGATGCGGATCTCGGCGTAGCGGTCCTGGGTGACCTGGTCGCGCAGTATGTCGGGGGTGACGTTCTCCGAGCCCACCAGCCGGCTGTCGACGATGCTGGCCAGCCGTAGCGCTTCGGAATCCACCCGCTCCTGGGCGCTGTTGCTGATCGTGCGGGTCTCGACGATGACGAGGGACACCCCGAAAACGGCGATGACGACGAGCACGACGGCGAGGGTGGACTGGATGAGACGGCGACGCACGAGGCCCTCCGGGCGATGACTTCACAAGACCGGTCGGTGCGCCCCGTCGGAACGCGGTGCCTCTACGAGACCGGTCGGGGCGACCCCCTGGGGGGCGCGGGGGACTGCACGGCACCGGCCGGACCCCGCCCCCGCAGGCGCGGGGAACTGCGCGACCGGCGCCCACTCACCCGCGCCCGACAACACGGGGGCGAGGCGCGGCTCAGACACCGGCCGGGCCCCCGGCAGCGCTCAGCTTTTCTCGAAGCGGAACCCGACGCCCCGCACCGTGGCGATGTAGCGGGGATTGGCCGCGTCGTCGCCGAGCTTCTTGCGCAGCCAGGAGATGTGCATGTCGAGCGTCTTGGTGGACGACCACCAGGTGGTGTCCCAGACCTCGCGCATCAGCTGGTCGCGGGTGACGACCCGGCCCGCGTCCCGGACGAGGACCCGCAGCAGGTCGAACTCCTTGGCGGTGAGCTGGAGTTCCTCCTCGCCCATCCAGGCGCGGTGCGACTCGACGTCGATACGGACGCCGTGGGTGGCGGGCGGCTGCTGGGGCTCGGACGCGCCGCGCCGCAGCAGGGCCCGGACCCGGGCCAGCAGCTCGGCCAGCCGGAAGGGCTTGGTGACGTAGTCGTCGGCGCCCGCGTCCAGACCGACGACGGTGTCCACCTCGTCGGCGCGCGCGGTCAGGATGAGGATCGGGATGGCGTGGCCCTCCGAGCGCAGCCGCCGGGCCACTTCGAGGCCGTCCATACCGGGCAGCCCGAGGTCGAGCACGACCAGGTCGACGCCGCCCTGCATTCCGGCGTCGAGCGCGGTGGGGCCGTCCTCACGCACCTCGACCTCGTAACCTTCCCGGCGCAGTGCGCGGGCCAGCGGCTCCGAGATGGACGCGTCGTCCTCGGCGAGCAGTACACGGGTCATGAGCAGATGGTAGTCCGCACCGGGCGACGGCCGAAGTGTGATCGCCCGGCTGATTCTTACTCACGGACATGCCGGACAGGCGGCGTGTCGGACGTCGGCCCTCCCGCCGTCGATCTTGGTACGGACCTACGGTCGAGGGATGGCATCCTGGCGTAGACCTTCAAAACCCCGATCGCGGTTCCTTGATCACCTGTGATCCGTGTCTCAAGTCCTTCCATATCCGGCGTTGTGCTGCCGTATGGTGAAAGAACGCCTGTAGCACGCAACGACCTTCGGCGGTCGGCTTGACAGCCGAAGGTCACTTTTGTGTGCGGGCCGGTTCCCGCCGGCCCCGAAAGGAATGACCTGTGGCCGGGCCCCCGAAGCGAGGGGGCGTGGATCCCGGTGGTCGCCGTCCGCCGCTCCGAGACCCGGAGCGGACTCCCCGGGGCGTAGGGGTGGACGAAGCGGTCCGCCGGTGCCGGCCGCCCCCCACCGGGCGCGCGGCACCCCCGTGCGGCGCGTCCCGACCAGCAAGGAACGACCATGGCGTCCAGCCTGACGAAGGACTCGGTGACTCCGGGCACCCCCGGTTCCGAGAAGACCTTCTTCGGCCACCCCCGCGGACTGGCCACTCTCTTCATGACCGAGATGTGGGAGCGTTTCTCCTACTACGGCATGAGGGCTCTGCTCCCGCTGTACCTCGTCGCCCCGGGCGGCCTGCACCTCAGCGCGGCGACCGCGACCGCGATCTACTCCGTGTACGTGTCGCTGGTGTACCTGCTCGCGATGCCGGGCGGCTGGTTCGGCGACCGGGTCTGGGGTCCGCGCAAGACCGTCGCCGTCGCGGGCGGGGTCATCATGCTCGGCCACCTCACGCTGGCGCTGCCCTCGTCCGGCACCTTCTACGCCGGCCTCGGTCTCGTCGCGATCGGCTCGGGTCTGCTGAAGGCCAACATCTCGACGATGGTCGGCCACCTCTACGAGGGCCGCGACGACGCGCGCCGCGACGGTGGCTTCACCGTGTTCTACATGGGCATCAACCTCGGCGCCTTCGCCGCGCCGCTGGTCATCGGCACCATCGGCGAGAACGTCAGCTGGCACCTGGGCTTCGCCCTGGCCGCCCTCGGCATGGCACTGGGTCTGGCCCAGTTCCTGCTCGGCAGCCGCCACCTGGCCGACCGCTCCAGCGTCGTCCCGACGCCGCTGTCCGCCGAGGAGAAGTCCTCGACGCTGCGCAAGGCCGCGATCTGGGCGGGCATCGCCCTCGTCTTCTACGCGATCGTCGGGTTCTCCGGGCACTACACGCTGAACTGGCTCCTGGTCCCGCTGACGCTCCTCGGTGTGATCATCCCGGTCATGGTGCTGACCCGCATCAAGCGCGACCGCGACCTGGACCGCACCGAGCAGTCGTCGATGTCCGCGTACATCTGGTTCTTCGTCGCCGCGGCCGTCTTCTGGATGATCTACGACCAGGGCGGCTCGACCCTGTCGATCTTCGCCGACTCGTCGGCCGAGAACACCGTCCTCGGCTGGGAGTTCCCGGTCTCCTGGTACCAGTCCGTCAACCCGGTCCTGATCATGGCCCTGGCCCCGGTCTTCGCCTGGATCTGGCTCGCGCTGAACCGGCGCGGCAAGGAGCCCAGCACGATCGTGAAGTTCGCCTCGGGTCTGCTCCTGGTCGGCGCGTCCTTCTTCCTCTTCCTGGCCCCCCTGTCGATCGCCGAGGGCGGTCACAAGGCGGCCGCGCTGTGGCTCGTGGCGATCTACTTCGTGCAGACCGTGGGTGAGCTGCTGCTCTCGCCGGTCGGCCTGTCCGTCACGACGAAGATGGCTCCCGCGAAGTACGCCTCGCAGATGATGGGCGTCTGGTTCCTGGCCGTCACCGCCGGTGACGCCACGACCGGTCTGCTGTCCATCGCGGGCGTCGACCTCAACAAGACGGGCGTCGTCGCCCTGGAGGCCACGCTCGCCGTGGCCGCCGGTGTCGCGGTGTGGATGTACCGCAAGAAGGTCAAGGTCCTCATGGGCGCCGTTCGCTGACGTCGGCTCCGGTACGGCCGGGAGGGCCGCCGCACCCCCTGTGGGTACGGCGGCCCTCCCGCGTTCCGGCCGAGCCCCTCAGGCCCGGACTCAGCGCACCCTCCTGCCCGGCATGAACGTGAAGACCGCGCCGCCCAGCAGGATCGCCGTGCCCGCGACCAGGCCGAGGGCCTTCAGAGCGCCGTGGTCGCCTGAGCCGGTCTCGGCGAGGCCGCCACCGGTCGAGGAGGTCCCGCCCGAAGACGCGGAGCCGCTGCCGCCGGACGCGCCGCTCGCCTGTTCCGCGGTGTCCAGGGTGAGCGAGACGGCGGTGCTGTCCGGGGTGCAGGTGGTGGTCGTGCCCATCGCCTCGATGACGAGGACACCCGGCGAGAGCGTGGACTCACCGGTGGCGCCGGGCTTGTAGACGCCCTTGAGGTCCGGGATCTCGATCGGGGCGTTCTGCGGGATCGGCGCGGAGTTCAGCGGACCCTCCACCTTCACCGAGCCCTTGTCCGCGCCGCCCAGCACGATCTGCATGGTCGGCTTCACCTTGCCGGCCGGGATGGCGATCGGACTGTCCATCACCGACTTCTTGAACTGCACGGTGAGGTCGTAACTCCCGCCGTCCTTGCTGGCGTTGATCTGGATCGGCGAGGTCGCCTTCTTCTCCCCGATGGGCGAGGCGCAGGTGTACGGGATGTCGACGACCTTGCCCGTGAAATCGGTCTGGCCGCCGGTCGCGGACGCCGACGGGGAGGTGCCGGGTGTGCCGGACGTGCTCGGCGAGGGTGACTGGCTCTGCGAGGGACCGGGGGACGTGGACGTGCTCGACGAGGGCGAACCCGAGCCCGTGCCCGAACTCCCCTCCCCCGCCGTCACGGTGATGGTCGCGGCCGGCTGGACGGCCTCCGTCGGCGCGCACTTGGTGTCCGTGGACAGCGCGTTGACGACGTAGGCGTCCGGCGTCAGCGTCACCTGTCCGGCCGCGGTCAGCTTCAGCGTGCCCTTCATGTCGGACAGCGTCATCGCGCCGCCCTTGGGGATCGCCGGGTTCTCCCGGGGGCCCTGCATCGCGATGTCGGAGGTCTGCGCGCCGGCCGCCTTGAGGGTTCCGGAGGGCTGGACCGAGTTCGCGGGCAGGTCGATGATGTCGGGGTTCTTCGAGGCGGCCTGGGTGAACTTCCACACGATGTCGACGGTGTCGCCGACCTTCGCGGTGGCCGGCGCCGTGATGTCGACCTTGGTGGTGCCGTTGACGTCGGGCAGGCCGATGCCCGAGGGCGGCACGCACTTGGTGGCATAGGACACCTCGGCGGCCTGCGCCTGCCCGGCGGTCACGCCGAGCAGGACGGCCGCCCCGGTGAACATGACGGCGGCGGCCGCCGCTGCCGCTCTCTTCCGTGCGGGCGCACGGTCGGGTGATACGGCTCTCTCACTCACGTGGATCCCTTCCTGCCAGGAGTCGTGGGAGTCGTGGGACTCGCCGGACGGTCTTCGTGCGGTGCGGAGAGCCGGCCCGCCGGGCCGCCCGGACCGGTGTCCGGGGTGAACCACGGCAGGGTCGCGTTCGAGGTGGGGGGCGCGGACCTCGCGGGCGGGGCAGCCGCCCCGCGCCTGCGTCCGCGTGCGGGGGCGCGTGCCGCGGCGCGTGCGGGCCGTCGGGCTGCATGGCGCGGCCGGACCCGGTCCACCACCGCCATGCCGACGCGGAAGACCGCCGCCGGCACCACCAGGCAGAGCAGGATCCAGAACAGGGTCACGCCCCAGGGGCGGCCCACGCCCCACGGCTGCTCGGCGAGGACCTTCCCGCCGTACTTCAGGGAGACGGTGTAGTCGCCGTGGGCGCCGGCGGCGAGCTCGACGGGCAGTTCGACGCGGGCCTTCTCGCCGGGGCCGAGCGTGCCGCGCCACTGCCGTTCGTCCCACTGCGGGGCGAACACCCCGTGGGCGGTGCCGACCTGGAAGACGGGGTTCTTGACGGCCGCGGTGCCCACGTTGCCGACGGTGAAGGTCAGCGTGCGGGAGGGCGGCGCCCCGAACCAGGTCAGCAGACCTCCGGAGCCGTCGAGCCGGGTGTCGCTGAGCACGGACAGGCGTCCGCCGGTGGTCTGCGCGGGAAGCGGTCGCACCGGGTGCCCGGCGACCTGGAACACCGCGTCGGCCTGTGCCTTGGCCCCGGTGGCGGTGGCCACGTGCACCACACACGGGCACGGCACCGGCGGCTCGGTCACCGGCAGTGCCCGGCTGAAGCGGCCTTCGGCGTCGGTGGTGACGGCGCGTCCGTCGGCGTTGGCACAGGAGTTGGTGCCGCCGACCACGCCCCGGGCCGGTGTCGCCTGCCCGCAGACCAGCAGCATCACCAGCGTGCGCGGCCGCCAGCCGCTGCCGCTCACGGTGATCGAACCACCCGTCCCCGCCTGCGACTCGGAGAGGGTGACGGCCGGTTCGCCCGCCGCGTCGGCCGCGCCCGCAGGCGTCGGCAGGAAGGGGAGCAGTGTCAGCAGCAGGACCGGCACCAGCACCGTGATCCGCGGTATCGCTCTCACGTCAGCGCTCCTCTCGTCCGGCCCGGACCGCGGCCGCCCGGCGTCCGCGTCGCCGTACGGCCATCGCGGCGGCCCCCGCCACCGACAGCGCGCCGGCCGCCGCGCCCGCCGCCGCCTCCCGCGGCACGAAGCGCGCCGACGCCCGCCCGGTGGCCCGCGCCGCCCCCGGCGCGGTCACCGTCAGGCGGACGGTGACCGCGTCCAGGGCCGGGCGGTCGGGCCACGGTTCGTCGAGGCGGAGGCGGCGGCCCGGTGGCAGGCTGACGGGCAGGGTGCGCGGGGCCCGGTCCAGGACGGCGCCGAGGACGCCGTCCGCGTGCACGGCGAGCCTCGGGACGAGGGCGGTGGTGCCCCGGTTGACCAGTTCGTACGTGATGCGGTCGCCGTGCACGGCCACGTGCTCGACGGTCAGCGCGGCAAGCCGGGGGCCGGCGACCCGGATCAGCAGCCGGACGGCGGACCTCCTGCCGGCGGCGTCCCGTACGACGAGTTCGCCGACGCGGTCGCCGGGCGCCGCGTCCGCCGGGACCGTCACGGTGAAGGGCACCTCGGCGCGGGTGCGGGCGGGGATGCCGAGCGTTCCTTCGGCGAACGCGACCCGCAGGCCGTCACCGCCGGCGCGCAGCCGTACGGTGAGCGGCCGCGTGCCCCGGTTGGTCACGGAGACCGTGTCCCGGAGCACCTCCCCGGGAGCGCCCTCCGCGTAGAAGGAGGGCCGGCCGCCGCCGGAGGGCGCGACCGACCAGCCGCCGCCGGTGGCCGGGCCGGCCGCGAGCAGCAGCGGGAGCGACAGGGTCGTCAGCAACAGGACACGGGCGGCGGCGTACGGCATCGGCGGCTCCAGCACTCGTACGAGGGGGACGGTCAGCGGCGGGCGCGTGCCGTCTGGTTCCGCCGGGTCAGCCACAGGGCGCCCGCGGCGCCCGCGAGCAGCACCGTGCCGCCGAAGGTGCCGAGCGCCACCGCGGAGTCCTCGGGGCCGGTCTGCGGCAGGTCGCCGCCGGAGGCGCCGCCGCTGGTCGAGCCGCCGGACCCGCCGCCGCTCGTGCCGCTCCCGCCGCCGCTTCCGCCGCCGGCCGCGCTCACGTCGAGCGTCAGGGAGGGCCCGGGCTTGTTGCTCGGTGTGCAGGTGGTGGTCGTGCCCATCGCCTTGATGGTGAGCACACCGGCCGTGAAGGTGACCTTGCCGGTCTTCTTCGGGGTGTACGTGCCACTCAGGTCGTTGATCTTGATGGGGGTGTTCTCGGGTATCGCTGCCTGGTTGGCGGGTCCCGTGACCTTCAGGGTGCCGCCGTCGGCGCCGCCCAGCTTGATCGTGGCGCTCGGATTCATGGCGCCGGCGCCCAGTTCGATGGGGCTGGAGGAGACGCCTTTCTGCCAGGACATGGTGATCTTGTAGCCGCTGCCGCTCTTGACGCCCTGGATGTCGATGGGCGATACGGCCGTCTTCACGCCGATGGGCGTGTCACAGGTGTAGTTCACGTTCACGACCTGGGCCACGGCCGCGGGGGCGGCCATCCACACCGCCGAGCCGGCCAGGGCCGCGGCAGTCGCGAGCGCGGCGGTTCGCTTCCGGTTCGACACGGTCCCGTCCCCTCACTCCCACCGCCCCGCCCTTACTGACGAGGCATCAGATTGAGCCGTCAAGGTACGCCCGGGGCGATGAGGAGGGAAGAGAAGGTACGCGCCGGAGTTGTGACGATCCGGCGCACGGATCCAGGGGATCCCGAGGACGCGGAACGCGCCGTCGGCGCGGCACGCCGGGAACGTCGACCGCGCCGTCAGCGCGCCGGAATCACCGGAGAGGAGACGGCAGCCCCCAGCCCGGGGCCGACCACGAGCGGTCGTGCAGCCAGGTCCGGCGGAAGGACGACGGGCGTAACCGGTCCGGCGGAAGGACGACGGGCACACCCGGCCCGACAGGAGGACGGCAGGCACACCCGACCCGACGGAAGGACGGCAGGCGCACCCGACCCGGCAGGAGGACGACGGGCGCGCACCCGGCCCGGCGGAAGGACGACAGGCACACCCGACCCGACAGGAGGACGACAGGCACACCCGACCCGACAGGAGGACGGCAGGCGCACCCGACCCGACGGAAGGACGACGGGCGCACCCGACCCGACAGGAGGACGACGGGCGCACCCGACCCGACGGAAGGACGACGGGCGCACCCGACCCGACAGGAGGACGACAGGCGCACCCGACCCGGGCGCCGAGGTACGGGCGAGCCGGGCCCTGGCGCGGAGAACGGGCGACCGAGTGCCGGCCAGGAAGCGAGGTCCGGGCGGCCGACCGCCAAGGGGACCGAGGTCCGGGAGGTGCAGGCGACCGACCGCCAGGCAAACCCGGGACCGGGAGGTGCGGGCCACCGAACGCCGGGGAGGCCGGGAGCCGGGCTGGGGCCCGGGCGGCAGGGAGCCGTGCCGGGGAGCGAGCCGCCGGAGGGGGCCCGGGGAGGGAGGTTCCCGGGGCCCTTGATCGTCAGGCCGGGGCGCCCAGTTCCGCCCAGACCGTCTTGCCCGTGACGCCCGGGGTGCGGACGACGCCCCAGTCCAGGCAGAGGCGCTGGACGATGAACATGCCGTGGCCGCCGGGGCGGCCGGCGCGGTGCGGGGTGCGCGGGGCGGGCTGACCCGCGCCGCGGTCGGAGATCTCGACGCGGATCACCTTGTTGTCGCAGCTGAGGACCATCCGGTCCGGCCCCTCGGCGTGCAGACACGCGTTGGTGACCAGTTCGGAGACCACGAGCAGCACGTCCTCGGCGGCGGCTCGCCGGTCGGCGGTGGCGGCGGGCAGCCAGTCCCACGCGTACAGGGCCTGGCGTGCGAAGTCCCGGGCGAGCGGGACCACCCCGCCGACGTCGTCGAAGCTCAGCCGGCGTACCTGGCGGCCGCCCGGCGACCCTGATACCACGGTCGCCGCGCCCCCTTCGGACGCCTCAGCCCCCTGTGCGCCCCCCTCGGACGCTTCGGAAGCGCCGCTGGGCTCCGGGCCGCGGTCGCCCGGCGAGCAAGGCCGGGTGGTGCTCATCAGCGCTTCACCTCACCGATTCCCCGATCCACCAGATCACAATTCACAAGTCGCATCACTACAGGGTTCTGTACGTAGACGGACGGCGTTCGCGTCGGCATCGGCGCCGACATGTTCGGGTTCAGGATGTCTCCTGCCCGAGGGAACCGCCGGAACACCCCCCGTTCACGTCCGTTCGCACCCGTTTCCGGCGGACGGCGGAACTCAGCCGTCCTCGTCACGCCCGTCGCGCCCGTCGGCAAGGGCCGCCTCCACCGTGTCGTGCACGGTGAACACAGCGTCCGCACCGGTGATCTCGAAGACCCGGGCCACCACGGGGAGCATGCCCGCCAGATGGACCCCTCCACCGGCCGCCTCCGCCTTCAGGCGGGCGCCGAGCAGCACGTTGAGCCCGGTGGAGTCGCAGAACTCCAGACGGGCGCAGTCCACCACGAGGCGACTGAGTCCCTTGGAGAGGCAGTCCTCCAGTGGCTCACGCAACAGATCGGCGGTGTGGTGATCGAGCTCACCCGCCGGAGTCACGACGGCGCTAGAGCCCTCTTGCCGCACCTCGACCAGAAGCCGGCCCGACTGTGCGCTGCCGACCGTCCCGCGGTCCATGCCGTCTCTTCTCCTGGGGTCGTTGACTGCTTGCTGACGCCCTCGCACCTTACGCCTTCGACCCGCACCTCAACACCCGAACAATCACACACAAACGGACATAGCCGCACAAAATGCACTTGCGGCGGGGCAAGTAAAGCGGGTAGGGCTAGTAGAAGCACCTAACCGACACGGCCGGCTTTGGAGGCGCCGCACACCGTAGTGCGCTCAGTGGCTTCGGCAGCCATAAGCCGAGAACGATGGAGGACATCATGTCACCCCGGCTCGACGCACCGCCTACCCGCGGAGCGACGTCGACACCCCCACCGGACCAAGAACATCTGGAACCCATCGCGCAGGACGCGGCACCGGACGTCGACCCCACCGACCTCCTCGCCGGCTTTCCGGAGATCCCCCCGTACGACGAGGTCACAGCCGTCGACGCGCGGGCTCTGTCCAAGACCCTGTTCGCGCGGCTCGAATCCCTCGAAGAGGGCACGTACGAGTACTCGTACGTGCGCAACACCCTCGTCGAACTGAACCTCGCACTGGTCAAGTTCGCCGCCTCCCGCTTCCGCTCCCGCAGTGAGCCGATGGAGGACATCATCCAGGTCGGCACCATCGGCCTGATCAAGGCGATCGACCGTTTCGAGCTGTCGCGCGGCGTCGAGTTCCCGACCTTCGCGATGCCAACCATCATCGGCGAGATCAAGCGCTTCTTCCGCGACACCTCGTGGTCGGTCCGCGTCCCGCGCCGCCTCCAGGAACTCCGGATCGAACTGGCCAAGGCGGGTGACGAACTGGCCCAGAAGCTGGACCGGGCGCCCACCGTGGTGGAGCTGGCCGAACGTCTCGGCATCTCCAACGACGAGGTCGTCGAGGGCATGGCCGCGTCCAACGCGTACACGGCCTCGTCCCTGGACGCGCAGCCGGAGGACGACGACTCCGAGGGCGCCCTCGCCGACCGCATCGGCTACGAGGACCACGGGCTCGAAGGCATCGAGTACGTGGAGTCGTTGAAACCGCTGATCGCCGAACTCGCGTCCCGCGACCGGCAGATCCTCTCCCTCCGCTTCGTCGCCGGTCTGACCCAGTCGGAGATCGGCGAGGAACTCGGCATCTCGCAGATGCACGTGTCGCGGCTGCTGTCGCGGACGCTGGTGCGGCTGCGCAAGGGGCTGACCGTCGAGGAGTAGCACCCAGGCATCCGGCCGCGGACCCACCCCGAGGGGTCCGCGGCCGTATCCGTGCTCGCCCGGTTTGTCCGTCTCCGGCCCACCCGCCCGGACACGGACACCGACGTCGTGCTCACCCCTCGGCCCCCAGCCCCCGCTTCGGCCACCGGGCCACCGGCAAACGCCCCTGCGGTTGTTTCGGTTACCCCCGGAAACCCTCCCCACGGAACCCCGGTCGCCACTATGGTCACCCTCACCCCAGACTGACCAGTACGTCAGCAACCGGATGTCCGTGCATCCCGCGAGGAGGCGACCCCCATGGCCCCTGCCGACGGCGTCGGCGACAGCGACAGCGACGACGTGAGCACCGACGGTCTCGACGGTTCCGACGCGTACCTCACCGACCGGCTCCGCGCCGCCCCCGCCGCCGCGTACCCGGCGCTGCGCACCCTCCGTGCCCGCCACCACCCGGCCGTCCTGGCCTACGCCCGCCGCTGCACGACCAGCGAACCGGCGGCGCGGCGCCTCGCGGCCGAGGCGTTCACTCTGGCCGCCCGGGAGACGGCTCGCGGCAACGACCCCGGCGGCCCCTGGCGGCATCAGCTGCTGCTGCTGTCCTGGCAGGTGGCCGCGGACTGGGCCGCCGACGACCGGGCCGGCGGGCTGGACGCGGCACTGCTGCTCGTCGTCAACACGGCGGCCCCCGGCGGCCCGGTGCCGCCGCTGCTCGGCGCGTTCCGCTCGCTGCCCTCCCGCGCACAGGGAATCGTCTGGTACGGCGTCGTGGAACGCGAGCCCGTGGAGCGGACGGCCGCGCTGCTCGGACTGACCCCCGAGGACGTCACGTACGGCGCGGGCCCCGCCCTCCAGGTCCTGGCGCAGACCTGTCTGCGGTACCGCCTCGCCGCCTCGGACGATCCCCGCTGCGGGGACTTCCGCCGTCTGATCGAGCAGTCGGTACGTGCGGACGGCCCCCGGCACAGCCCCGACCTCGACGTCCACATGACGCACTGCCCGCACTGCGCGACCGCCTACGAGGAGCAGTGCGCGCTGCGCGACACCCCGCGCGGGGCCCTCGCCGAGGGGCTGCTGCCATGGGGCGGGGCGGCGTACGTCATGGACGTGCGCGAGTCGCCCCGCCCGGCGCCGAGAGCCGCACGCAGACCGGCCCGCCGGGTCGTGCTGGCGTCGGCGGTGCTGGGGGTCGCCGTGGTGCCGCTGCTGTTCCTGCTGGTGGCCAACGGCGGGTCGGGCGGGGACCCGTCGGGTCCCGTCGCCGCCGGGCCGTCGACCGCGCCGCCGGTGACCGTCACGGCGACGGTCGCGGTGCCCGCCGTACCGGGCACCGCCTCCCCGTCACCGTCCCGGTCGCCGCGTCCCTCCCCGACCCGCACCGCCGCACCGCCAGAACCCAGCACCACGCCGTCCCCGTCCCCGGCCCCCGTACGGCCGCCCGGCGCGGCGTACGCCCAGGTCGTGAACGTGGCCACGGGCCGCTGCCTGGAGGTGGCGGGCGACCTCGACAACGGCACGGACGTCGTCACCGTGCCCTGTACCGCCTCCCCCAGCCAGCGCTGGCGGGTCGACGCCTCACGCGAGGTGCTCCAGTCGTACGCCGACCCCGCCTTCTGCCTGGACAGCCGCGGCTCGGTCGACAACGGCGTGGGCGTCTGGGACTGCTCCTCGGTGGACGGCGACAACGGTCAGAACCTGAGGTTCACCGTGGACGGCGACGGCACGATCCGACCCGCCATCGCCATCCTGACGGCCCTCACCGCCCAGGGAACCGGCGGACTGTCCCTGGAGCCCCTGGACGAGTCGGGCGCCCAGCTGTGGCGGGCCGGGGCGGCTTGAGCGTCCTGCGGGCGGCCCCTGAACGCCGGGCGGCAGGCGGCGGCTCGGCGCCATGCGGGCTGCGGGCTCCGGGCTCCGGGCTCCGGGCGGCGGACGGCCGTCCGTGGGGCCGGGGTGTCCTCATGCTGAAAACCCGTCGGCCGCATTCCTCGCGGTGACTACTCTGGCCCAGCCCTCTGACCAGCAGAGCCGCTGGGCCAGCCACGTCCTCTGTCCATGAGGTGCCCCGTGCCCGACTCCCCCGTCTCCTCCCCCGTCCCGGCGGCCTCACCGGTCTCCCCGGGCTCGCCTGCGGCCCCTTCCCGCCTCGGACGGCTCGCCGATCTGCCCGTTCTGCTCGTCGCGGTGGTCTGGGGTTCCAGTTATCTGGCCGCCAAGGGCGTCACCACCGCGGACACCGTGGCGGCCGTGCTGGTGCTGCGGTTCGCCGTGGTGCTGCCGGTGCTGGTAATCGCCGGGCGCAGGCGGCTGCGCGCGCTCAGCGGGCCGCAGTGGCGTGGGGCCGGCGTGCTGGGGCTGATCCTGGCCGTGATCTTCCTGCTGGAGACGTACGGCGTGGTGCACACCTCCGCCACCAATGCCGGGCTGATCATCAGTCTGACCATGGTCTTCACCCCGCTCGCGGAGAGCCGGGTGCGCGGGGTGCGACTGCCCGGGGCCTTCGTGGCGGCGGCCGGGCTGTCGGTGCTCGGCGTGGCGCTGCTGACGCAGGGCGCCGGGTTCACCGCTCCGTCGGGGGGCGATCTGCTGATGCTGGGGGCGGCCGTCGCCCGTACCGTGCACGTGCTGGCCATGGCGCGCATGGACGCGGTACGAGGCGCCGACGCGTTGTCGCTGACGACGGTTCAACTGGGTTCCGCGGTGGCCGTGTTCGCGGTGCTGGCGGCCGCGCCGGGGACGGGAGCGTCGCCGTGGGCGGCCGCGGCGGACTTCGACGGCGGCGACTGGCTGGGGCTGGTCTACCTCTCCGTCTTCTGCACCCTGTTCGCGTTCTTCGTGCAGATGTGGGCGGTCCGCCGTACGTCGCCCTCCCGGGTCAGCCTGCTGCTGGGCACCGAACCGGTGTGGGCGGCCGCCGTGGGCATCGCGCTCGCCGGGGACCGGCCCGGGTGGCTCGGCTACGTGGGCGCGGTGCTCGTGCTCGTCGGCACCGGATGGGGACGGTCGGTGGCGGACCGTGGGCAGGAGCCGGCGGCCGACCCCGACGCGACGCCCCGTGAGGCTGCTTCCGCCGAGACGCCCGCCGGGACGCCCGGTCAGACGACCCGTACGCCGCGCCGCCACACCTGCGAGACGAGCGGTACGCCGGGCCGGTAGGCCAGGTGGACGTGGCTCGGAGCGTCCAGGAAGGTCAGGTCGGCGTACGCGCCGGGGGCCACCCGTCCGACGTCCGTGCGGCGCAGGGCCGCAGCCCCGCCCGCGGTCGCCGACCACACCGCCTCGTCCGGCGTCATCCCCATGTCCCGTACCGCGAGCGCGATACAGAACGGCACGGACGAGGTGAAGGACGAGCCGGGGTTGCAGTCCGTGGAGAGGGCGACCGTGACGCCCGCGTCCAGCAGCCGGCGGGCGTCCGGCCACTCGGCGCGGGTGGAGAACTCGGCGCCGGGCAGCAGCGTGGCGACCGTGTCGCCGCTCGCGAGGGCGTCGACGTCCGCGTCCGTGAGGTGGGTGCAGTGGTCGGCGCTGGCCGCGTCCAGCTCGACCGCCAGCTGCACGCCGGGCCCGTAGGAGAGCTGGTTGGCGTGGATGCGGGGGTGCAGTCCCTTCGCCTTGCCGGCGGTGAGGATCGCGCGGGCCTGGTCGCCGTCGAAGGCGCCCTTCTCGCAGAAGACGTCGATCCAGCGGGCGTGCGGCGCGCAGGCGTCGAGCATCTCGCCGGTGACCAGCGCCACGTAGGCGGCCGGGTCGTCGGCGAAGTCGGGGGAGACGATGTGGGCGCCGAGGTAGGTGACCTCGTCGGTGTGGGCGGCGGCGAGGCGCAGGGCGCGGGCCTCGTCGGCGACCGTCAGGCCGTAGCCCGACTTGGTCTCCAAGGTGGTGGTGCCCTGGCGGAGGGCCTCGGAGAGGAAACGCGTGAGGTTCGCCTCCAGTTCCCCGTCGGTGGCCGCCCGGGTGGCCGCCACCGTGGTGCGGATGCCGCCCGCCGTGTAACCGCGGCCCGACATGCGGGCGTTGAACTCCTCGGTGCGGTCGCCCGCGAAGACCAGGTGGGAGTGGGAGTCGACGAAGCCCGGGAGGACCGCCCGGCCACCGGCGTCGACCCGGTTGTCAGTGGCGGGTGCTTTGCTTGATTCACCGGTCCACACGACGCGGTCGCCCTCGATGACGACGGCCGCGTCCCGGATCACGCCCAGGGGAGAGCCTCCCCCACTCCCGAAGGTGCTCGGGCGGGGGGACCCGGATCCGAGGGAGGGATCGTTGGTGACCAGCATGGCGATGTCGGTGATGACGGTGCTCGTGCCGGTCGTACCGGTGCTGCTGCTCATCGTCGTGTCCTCGTGGTCGACGGGGGCGGGGGAAGAGGCGGTGGCGGCGGCCGCCCGGGTCAGGCGTGCAGGGCCGCCACGGCCCGCGCGAGGGCCTGCGGCACATCGGGGACGAGCGTGTGCGCCCCGTCGCGTACGACGTGCCGCCCGGCGACGACCGTATGCCGTACGTCCGCCGCGGTCGCCGCGAATACGGCCGTCTCGGCGCCCAGTCTGGGCACCGGGCCCGCCGTCCTGACCGAGTCGAGCGCGAGGGTCGTGAAGTCGGCCGCCGCGCCGGTCTCCAGGGTGCCCGCGTCCGGGTTGCCGAGGGCGGCGTGGCCGTCGGCGGACGCGGCGCGCAGCAGGGCCGCCGCGGTCCAGTGACCCCGGGTGCGGGTGCGCAGCCGCTCGTTCAGCTCCATCGCGCGGGCCTCTTCGAGGAGGTCGATGACGGCGTGGCTGTCGGAGCCGAGGGAGAGCGGTGAGCCCGCGGCCTGGAGGGCGACGGCCGGGCCGATGCCGTCGGCGAGGTCCCGTTCGGTCGTCGGGCACATGCAGGTGCCGGTGCCTGACCGGCCGAGGAGGGTGATGTCCTCGTCGGTGAGGTGGGTGTTGTGGACGCCGGTGGTGCGTGGCCCGAGGACGCCGTGCTCGGCGAGGAGCTGGGTGGGCGTGCGGCCGTGGGCGGCGAGGCAGGCGTCGTTCTCGGCGGTCTGCTCGGACAGGTGCACATGCAGCGGCGCCCGGCGCTCCTCGGCCCAGCTCGCCACGGTCGCCAACTGCCCGGCGGGCACGGCCCGTACGGAGTGGACGGCCGCCCCGATCCTCGCGTGATCCCGTTCCTTGAGAAGTGAACAGCGTTCGGCCCAGGCGTCCGCGTCGCCGTCGGAGAAGCGGAGCTGGTGGGCGGTGGGCGGCTGTCCGAAACCGGCGGAGAGGTAGGCGGTGTCGAGGAGGGTGATGCGGATGCCGGCTTCGGCGGCGGCCTCGATGAGGGCCTCGCCCATGGCGTTGGGGTCGGCGTAGGGGGTGCCGCCCCGCGCGTGGTGCAGGTAGTGGAACTCGCCGACGGCCGTGATGCCGGCCAGCGCCATCTCGGCGTACACCGCGCGGGCCAGCTGGTGATAGGTGTCCGGGGTGAGCCGGTCGGCGACCGAGTACATGACCTCGCGCCAGGTCCAGAAGGTGCCCGAGCCGACCTGGACGGTGCCGCGCAGGGCCCGGTGGAAGGCGTGGCTGTGGGCGTTCGCCAGGCCGGGAAGGGTGAGGCCACGCAGGATCTCGGCGCCGGGCGGCGGGGTGTCGACGCCCGTCCGGACGGCGCTGATGCGTCCCTCCGTCACCTCCAGGGCGACGCCCGGCTCGACGTTCGTGTCGAGCCAGGCGTGTTCCAGCCAGTACGTCCGTGTCCGCTGCGTGGGTGTCACCTGCGGGCCAGTCCTTCCAGTACGTCGGCGAGGGCGTGCACCCCGGCCACGCAGTCGTCCTCGCCGGCGAACTCGGCGGGGGAGTGCGAGACGCCCGTGGGGTTGCGCACGAACAGCATGGCGGTCGGGATGGTCCCGGACAGGATCCCGGCGTCGTGTCCGGCGCCGGTGCCGAGGACGGGGACCTTGAGGTCCGTGTCGCTGCCGAGGATGCGGCCGAGTTCGTCGCGCAGGGCGTGATCGAACTCGACGACGGGCGTGAACGACTCCCGGACGACGTCCAGGTCGATGCCGTGGGTCTGCGCGTACTCGCGTGCGGCCCGCTCCACCCCGCCGACCACCGTGTCGAGGGCGGCCTGGTCGGCGGCGCGGGAGTCGAGCCAGCCGCGCACCAGGGAAGGGATGGCGTTGACGCCGTTCGGCTCGACGGAGATCTTGCCGAACGTGGCCACGGCGCCCGCGAGCCGGGCTTCGCGGCGGGCGGCCAGCACGGTCTCGGCGTACGGCAGCATCGGGTCGCGCCGGTCCACGAGACGGGTGGTGCCGGCGTGGTTGGCCTCACCCCGGAAGTCGAACCGCCAGCGCCCGTGCGGCCAGATGGCGCTGGCGAGGCCGACCGGGTCCCCGCTCAGGTCGAGAGCACGCCCCTGCTCCACATGCAGTTCGACGAAGGCGCCGACACGGGCGAGCCGCTCCGGGTCGGGACCGATGGCGTCGGGGTCGTGCCCGGCGGCCTCCATGGCCTGCGGGAGGGTGATCCCGTCGCCGTCGGTGAGGCGGTGGGCCTGTTCCAGGGTGAGCCGGCCGGCGGTGAGCCGGGAGCCGACGCAGGCGAGCCCGAAGCGGGCGCCCTCCTCGTCACCGAAGTTGACGAGAGCGAGCGGCCTGGTGAGCGTGACGTCCCGCGCGCGGAGTTCGTCGAGGGCGGCGAAGGAGGACACCACGCCCAGGGGCCCGTCGAAGGCGCCGCCGTCCGGCACGGAGTCGAGGTGCGAGCCGGTGACGACGGCGTCCCCGGCCGCCGGGTCCCCGAGCCACGCCCACTGGTTGCCGTTGCGGTCGACCTCGTAGGTCAGACCCCGCGTCTCGGCCTGCTGCCTGAACCAGGCACGGCAGTCGGTGTCGGCGGCGGTCCAGGCGTAGCGGCGGTAGCCGCGGGATTCGGAGTGCCGTCCGATGGGCGCCAGTTCACGCCACATCTCCTGGAAGGACGACCGAGCCGCTGCCGGCTGCGGGCGGTCGTTGCGCGGGGCGGAGCCGGTGGGCCCGGCCGGACCCGCGGTCGGCGACGAGAGCTCCGCCTCCACCGCCCCGTCGCCGCCCCGCTCATCTCCCGGAAGAGTCACGCGTCGTCACCTTCACGCATGGGCACGCGCACGCCCCGCTCGTCGGCTGCCGTCTCGGCGATGTCGTACCCGGCGTCCACGTGCCGGATGACACCCATGCCGGGGTCGTTGGTGAGGACGCGGCGCAGCTTCTCGCCGGCGAGCTTCGTGCCGTCGGCCACGGACACCTGACCGGCGTGGATGGAGCGTCCCATGCCGACGCCGCCGCCGTGGTGGATGGAGACCCAGGAGGCGCCCGAGGCGACGTTCACCATCGCGTTGAGCAGGGGCCAGTCGGCGATCGCGTCGGAGCCGTCGAGCATGGCCTCGGTCTCGCGGTACGGGGAGGCCACGGAACCGGAGTCGAGGTGGTCGCGGCCGATGGCCAGCGGGGCGGCCAGCTCGCCGGAGGCCACCATGTCGTTGAAGCGCTCGCCGGCCTTGTCGCGTTCGCCGTAGCCGAGCCAGCAGATCCGGGCGGGCAGACCCTGGAAGTGGACGCGCTCACCGGCCAGCTTGATCCAGCGGGCCAGGGACTCGTTCTCCGGGAAGAGGTCGAGGATCGCCTTGTCGGTCTTGGCGATGTCGGCCGGGTCGCCGGAGAGCGCCGCCCAGCGGAAGGGGCCCTTGCCCTCGCAGAACAGCGGGCGGATGTAGGCGGGGACGAACCCGGGGAAGGCGAACGCGCGGTCGTATCCCGCGAGTTGTGCCTCGCCCCGGATGGAGTTTCCGTAGTCGAAGACCTCGGCGCCGGCGTCCATGAAGCCGACCATCGCCTCGACGTGCCGTGCCATCGACTCGCGGGCGCGGGTGGTGAAGCCGGCCGGGTCCTTCTCGGCGGCGTCGGCCATGTCCTCGAAGGCGATCCCGGTGGGGAGGTAGGCCAGCGGGTCGTGGGCGGAGGTCTGGTCGGTGACGATGTCGACGGGGGCGCCCATCGCGAGCAGCTGCGGAAGGAGCTCGGCGGCGTTGCCGAGGACGCCGATGGAGAGCGGCCTGCGCTGGTCGCGGGCCTCGACGGCCAGCTGGAGAGCGTGGTCGAGGTTGTCGGCCCTGACGTCGAGGTAGCGGTGCTCGATGCGGCGGTCGATGGCGCGCGGGTCGCAGTCGATGCAGATGGCCACGCCGTCGTTCATCGTGACGGCGAGGGGCTGGGCGCCGCCCATGCCGCCGAGGCCGGCGGTGAGGGTGATCGTGCCGGCGAGGGAGCCGCCGAACTTCTTCGCGGCGACGGCGGCGAAGGTCTCGTAGGTGCCCTGGAGGATGCCCTGGGTGCCGATGTAGATCCAGGAACCGGCGGTCATCTGGCCGTACATGGTGAGGCCGAGGGCCTCCAGCCGGCGGAACTCCTCCCAGTTGGCCCAGTCGCCGACGAGGTTGGAGTTGGCGATGAGGACGCGCGGGGCCCACTCGTGGGTCTGCATGACGCCGACCGGGCGGCCGGACTGGACGAGCATGGTCTCGTCCTGCTTGAGGGTCCGCAGCGTGCGGACCATCGCGTCGAAGGAGCGCCAGTCACGGGCCGCCTTGCCCGTGCCGCCGTAGACGACGAGCTTGTCGGGGTGTTCGGCGACCTCGGGGTCGAGGTTGTTCTGCAGCATGCGCAAGGCGGCTTCCTGCTGCCATCCCAGGGCGCTCAGTTCCGTACCGCGTGACGCTCGTACGGGGCGGGGTCCTGACATGGTCTGCCTCCTTGCGGATGGGTGATCCCGACGGTGTTGCTGTTCTTATTCACATCCTGACTTGATGAATAGAGCTAGTCAATACATCGGGGCCACCGGAGTGCGGTGACGTACCGGCATCCGGAGGTCCGGAAACGGAGGGTGGGCGGGACGGCGAGGCGGCGTAGGGGACGGCACGGCGGCGCGCGGCGAGAGGGCGGGACGGCAGACGGCGGCGGACGAGGGCGCGGGGAGGGGGCACGGGTGCCGGGCGGGCCGGGCGACGGGCCCCGGAGCCCGACAAGGAGCGCGACGGACGGGGCGCCGGGGGCCATGGGGGCGTGCGGCTGAACGCGAGGGCGCGCGCCCTCACCTTCGCCACCCCTGCCTACACGTACGCCGTTGACACGCGCCGGTGGAGATGGTGTTGAACGGTAGGGAAGGGACGCGTGGGACGTCAAGAGCGCCCGAAACAGGGACAGTCGACCCACCTTAGTGACCCCACCGCATGTTCCGCTGGAAAATGCCAGAAGACTCACTCCCCGCGCATACGTTGCGTAGCTTCTTCATCACTCAGCCGAACCGCAGGCGGGAGGGGAGCCCAACGGTGCCCGGAATCGACGAGTGTCTACTGGAGGCCATGCGGCTGCCCGGTGCCCGGGGGGCCGCGCTGGTCGACTGGACGAGCGGGCTGGCGCTGGGCTCGGTCGGGGAGTTCCCTGGCGGCGACCACGAGGCGGCGGCCGCCGAGGCCGCCGAGGTCGCCCGGCTGACGGCGGAGCAGCGCGCGTTCGCCCCCGACGGCCACACCGCCCACGGCCACGACGGGGACGGCGGCGGGGCGGGGGAGGGACCGGCGGCCACCGGCGCGGGGGCCGGAGCCGGGCCCGCCGATCCTCCGGTCGAGGACCTGATCATCAGCAACCGGGACAGCTACCACGTGCTCCGCTTCGTGCCGACGTCCTTCGACAGCAGCGTGTTCCTGCACGTGTGGCTCGGCCGGCCGGACGGCAACCTCGCGCTGGCCCGGATCCGGCTGGGCGAGATGGCGGGGCGGCTGGTGCTGGGATGACCGCGGTGAGAACGACCCCGCAGGGGACGACCCCGCCGCCCAGGCTGCCCGTGCGGGAGAAGTCGGGCGCCCGGGAGCGCGGCGGCGGACTGTCGCCGATGCTGACCCGGCTCGCGGCCGAACGGGCCACCGGTGTCCTGGAGCGCGAGCGCGGCTCGCTCTACCTCGACGAGGGCCGGGTGGTGCACGCCGAGAGCCCGCTCGCCCCGGGCCTCGACGTGCTCCTCCTGGCCCACGGCACCCTCGCCCCCGCTGTCTGGCAGGACGCGGTCGAGCGGGCCGACGAGGAGTACGGCGTCGCCCGTCTGCTGCTCGACGCCGGCCGCGTCCCGCGCGGCGCGCTGGAACTCTGCCACCTCGAGGCGGTGTACGACGCGGCGTACTTCGCGCTCACCCCCAGCAGCACACCGGGCCACTTCCGGTACGGCGCCGGACACTGGCTGGGCACGCTCCGGCCGGTCGCGGTCGAGGCGGTCGAGCGCGAGACGCTGCGCCGGCGCGAGCTGCTGCACCGTCTATGGCCGGACCCGCTGACCGACGGGGCGCCGCTGCGACGCGCCGAGTCCGTCGCGGCGCCCGCGCCGACCGCCCGGCAGGGCGCGGTACTGGCTCTGGTGGACGGCGTGCGCACCGCGACGGACATCGCCCGGGAGCTGGGCCGGCAGGCTTTCCACACCCTGGTGGACGTGCGGCGGCTGGCGGCGGCGGGCCTGCTGACCGGTCTGTTCCCACCGCCGCGGCCGCAGCGCCCGCCGGCCGCGCCCCCGCCCGACACCGGTCCGGCCGCGAACACCGCGGCGCCGGTCCCGAACCCGGCACCGGGCGTCACCCTGCCCCGTGTCAACGACCCCGACATCACCTTGCTGAAGAGGCTCAGGGATGCGCTGGAGGCCCTTTGAGCGGCAGCGACCGCGCGCCGAGAGGAGCGAGCTGATGGTGTCCGAGCCCGAGATACTCGACGAACTCCGGCGGCTGCGGGCCCGGGTGCCCCAGTTGACCGGCGCCCTGACGGCCGGCGTGGACGGTCTCGTCCTCGCCCACGACACACCCGGCGTGGAGCCGGAGGTGGTGGCCGCGCTGACGGCCGCCGCCCTCGGCGTCGCGGTGCGGATGGCGGACACGACCGGCCAGGGCGACTTCCGCGAGCTGCTCGTGCGCGGCGTCTACGGCTATGTCGCGACCTACGCGGCCGGCGAGAGCGCCGTCCTGACCCTGCTCGCGCAGGACCGGGTCAACGTCGGCCGGCTGCATCTGGAGGGCCGCCGGGCCGGGGCCCGCATCGGGGAGCTCGTCGACGCGTGGGAGGCGACGGCGCGGGAGGCGAAGGCCGCCTCCGCCAGTACGGCGGCCAGGACGCCGGCGAAGACACCCGCGAAGGCGCCCGTGCGGACGCCCGCCAAACCCCCCATCGTCCGGACCAGAACGGCGCGCGGATCGGCGACGACCAACGCGCGCACCACCACGGAAAGTTGAGAAGGAACCGAGGAGCACTGTCATGGCCAACACCGAAACCACGCTGAAAGAGTGTCTCGCCTCGATCGAGGGCGCGACCGGAGTGGCACTCGTCGACTACACCAGCGGCATGGCGCTGGGCACCATGGGCGGCAGCAAGACGTTCGACCTGAACGTCGCCGCCGCGGGCAACACCGATGTGGTGCGCGCCAAGATGCGCACCATGGAGCACCTCGGGCTCAAGGGCCAGATCGAGGACATCCTGATCACGCTGAACGACCAGTACCACCTGATCCGGCTGATCAGCGGCCGCGGCGGCAACGGACTCTTCATGTACCTGGTCCTGGACGCCAAGCGGGCCAACCTGGCGATGGCCCGCCACCAGCTGAAGAAGATCGAGGAGGATCTCGAGGTGTAGCCGGCCCGGCCGGACACCGGACCCGGTACGGCTAGACCAGCGCCGTGGTGCGGCGGCGCGCCCCTCCCGGGGTCGCGTCGCCGGCCGCGATGCCGGTGCTGCGGTACGCCTTCACGGCCTTGCCGGCCGGGCGTCCGCCGTGCCGGTCCAGCCAGTCGACGCGCACCCACAGCAGCGCCTCGTCGGCCCGCTCGCGACGCCCGAGCCAGGCGGCCTTCACCCGCAGCCCGGTTCCGCAGCCGGCGAGCAGCAGCCCGGCGGCCGCGGGCACCGCGAAGGAGCTGCCGAGCGCGGCCACGAAGGAGAGCAGCAGCCACCAGCGGTGCCCACGCCGCCAGGTGCGGACGGTCACCGCCCGGTCCTGGAGCACATCGTGTTTCCCGGCCCGGACGGCACCGCGCCCGAGACCGGTGATCCGTCTGCGGCCGCGCGTCGCGACCACGGCGGCCGCGACGATGAACAGCGCGGCACCCGCCAGCACCCCGATCCGCCGCCCGGTGAGGCCGGGCACCAGCACCCCGACCCCTGCCGCGAACACCCCGCACCACCACAACGGCGCGGCCCCGGCCCGTACGACGACGGCCACCCGAGCCAGCCCCTGCCCTCCGCGCGCCACGTCCGCCTCCTGGTCTCTCCGGCACAGTTTTGTGGCCGTTCAGACTAGTGAGCGAACGTGAGACGAGTCTGAGAGAACGCGGAAAAAGCCCGGGACGGCCGAGGGAGGCTGAGGGAGGCCGGAGGAGAATCCCGCCCCCGCGGGAGTGGCGGCCTACTCCACGAAGAGACCCCGCGCCGCCGCCCGTGCGTCGAACTCCTCCAGGCGGGCCTGCGCGTCGGGCAGGTCGTCGCACATCGCCTCCAGCAGCACCCGCCCGAGCAGCATCGGCGCGCACGCCGTGTCGAACGCCAGGCCGGTGCCGACGGCGGCCGGCAGCAGCAGGTCGGAGACCTTGGCGACCGGCGCGAACGCCGAGTCGGCGACCGTCACCACGCTCAGCCCCGCCTCCCGGGCGTAGGCGAGCGTGTCGACGACCTCGCGCGGATGCCGGGGCAGTGCGAAGCAGAGCAGGGCCGAGGCGCCCGCCCGGACGGCGGCGTCGATCCGGTCGTGGATCATCGTGCCGCCCTCGTTCAGCAGCCGTACGTCCGGGTGGACCTTGGCGGCGAAGTACGCGAACCCGTACGCCTGGGAGGCGGCGGCCCGCAGTCCGAGCACGGGAAGCGGGCGCGAGGCCGCCAGCAGCCGTCCCGCCCGCTGGACCGGCCGGGGGTCGGCGAGGAGTTCGGCGAGGTGCTTCAGGTTCTCGATCTCGGCCTCGACGGCCTGCTGGTACTCGTTGTACGAGGCCGAGCCCGCCGCCTGTTCCGCGGGAGCGACCTCGCGCAGGTGCTTGCGCAGGGCGGGGTAGCCGTCGAAGCCGAGGGCGACCGCGAAGCGGGTCACGGACGGCTGGCTGACACCCGCCAGCTCGGCCAGCTCCACGCTGGACAGGAACGGCACGTCGGAGGCGCGCCGCACCATGCTGTGCGCGATGCGCCGCTGGGTCGGGGTCAGCCGGTGCCCCTCGAACAGCGCCTGCAACCGGGCGGCGGGACTGTCCGGCACACCGGCCCCCGGTACGCCGGCGGCGTCCGGTGCGTCGGCGTCAGGTACACCGGCCCCCGGCGCCTCCCGGCCCGGCACTCCCCCACCGGTCTGCGTCTGCGCGCTCATGCCCCGCTCCCCCTCCAGATGTCCGTGAACCGGTCCAGCAGTGCGGCCGCCGCGCGCACGTCCTCCGTGAGCGGCCGGTCGGCCTGTTCCGCGTCGAGCACCGCCTCGGCCAGCTCCAGCGCCCGCCCCACCGGGAGCCCCGGCTCGGGCCGCAGCTCGCGCTGGCGCAGCGCCCGTACCGCGGCGACGAGTTCACAGCCGACGACGAGACGGTACGCGGCACAGGCGCGCAGTGTCTGCCGGGCGGCGAGCGAGGCGAAACTCGCCTGTTCCTCGACGCCCCGGGAGAGTACAGCGTGGCCGAGCGACGCGGGCGCGGAGAAGGCCCGCAGGTCACCCAGGGCGGCCGCGGCGGCGTACTCCAGGATCATCACGCCGGAGGAGGCGGGCTCGGGGTCGGCGAGGAAGGGCCGCAGCCGGGTGTACGCCGGCTCGTTGAGCGTCGACAGGCGGGAGGTGGACAGCCGGGCCACCTGGGTCAGCGCCAGCCTGAAGTGGTCCAGGGCCAGGGAGAGTTGGGCCTGGTAGAAGCCGCCGTGGTGATAGGCGGCCATGTCCTCCGCGCAGATGAGCGGGTTCTCGGCGGCCGCGTTGATCTCGATGCCGACCACGTTCTCCAGGGTGTCGGCGGCATCGTGCGCGGGGCCGTGGATCTGGGGCAGGCAGCGGAAGCCGTAGGGGTCCTGGATCCTGCCGAGGGGCGGCGTGGGCCGGTCCTGCGCGCCGATCAGCTCGCGCATGCGGCGGGCGGTCTCGGCGGAGCCCCGGTGCGGTCGGGCGGCGTGCACCGGGGCCGCGTACGCCTCGTGCGAGCCGTCCACGGCGAGCAGCGAGAGCGCGGCGACCACCTGGGTGGCCTCCAGCAGCCCGCGCAGTTCGTGCAGGGCGAGGGCGGACTGGCCGAGGGTGAGGGCGTTGCTGCTGATGAGGGCGAGGGCGTCGTTGTTGTCGAGCTGCTGCGGCTCGGGGGCTCCGGCGCCGCGCCAGGGGTGCTCCCCCACCAGCGCGAGCCCGACCTGGGCCAGCGCCGCGAGGTCCCCGGTGCCCACCGAGCCGAACTCGTTGACGACCGGGTAGGCCCCGCTCTCCAGTGCTTCGCACAGGGCCGTGACGACACCGGGCCGCAGGCCGGCTCCCCCGGCGAGCAGCTGGTTGGCGCGGACGGCGAGCATGGCCCGGACCTGCCGGGCGGGCAGTTCCTCGCCGATGGCGCCGGCGTGGCTGCGCAGCAGGCGCAGACCGTGCTCGGCGGCCGCCTCGGTGGGCACGTCCTCGTTCCGGTTGGCGCCGACCCCGGTGGAGCGGCCGTAGACGCGACCGGTGGCGGCGATGCGGCGGGCGGCGTCCCAGGACTCGGTCATCCGCTTCGTCGCGTCGGTGCCGGGGACCGGCCGGGCGGTCCGGTCGGCGAGGCGGGCGACGTCCGCGACACCGAGGGCGATCCCGTCGAGGACGACGAGTCCGGAACCCGCCCCAGCGGGGGCGTCCACCATCCGAGACGACATAAGGTACGAACTCCCCTCGATTCGGACACCCGATCTTGCCTGCCGGTCATCAGTTACCTCGGATTAACACCGAACCGTTGACAAGCTATTCACCTACCGAGAACTCTGCATGACGATATACAGCCGGGCAAGGGACAACTCATGATCCAGTTCGACGCGGTCCACAAGCGCTTCCCCAACGGCACGACAGCGGTTCACGATCTCTCCCTCCACATGCCGGAGGGCGGCGTCACCGTACTGGTCGGTTCCTCCGGTTGCGGCAAGACGACCACCCTGCGGATGATCAACCGGATGGTCGACCCGACCTCCGGAACCATCGAGGTGGGCGGCAAGGACGTCACCCGCCAGGACGCGGCCGAACTGCGCCGCTCCATCGGATACGTCATCCAGCAGTCGGGACTCTTCCCCCACCGCACGGTGCTCGACAACATCGCCACCGTGCCGCTGCTGCTGGGCCACGGCCGGCGCAGGGCCCGCGCCCGCGCCGCCGAACTGCTGGAGACCGTCGGCCTGTCCGCCGACTCCGGCAAGCGCTACCCGCACCAGTTGTCCGGCGGCCAGCAGCAGCGGGTCGGCGTGGCCCGCGCGCTCGCCGCCGACCCGCCGGTACTCCTCATGGACGAGCCGTTCGGCGCGGTCGACCCCGTGGTCCGCACCCAGCTCCAGGACGAACTGCTGCGGCTCCAGAAGGAGTTGAGCAAGACCATCGTCTTCGTCACGCACGACATCGACGAGGCTGTCCGGCTCGGCGACCAGATCGCCGTGTTCCGCACGGGCGGCCACCTGGTCCAGTGCGCCTCACCCGCCGAACTGCTCGCCCGCCCGGCCGACGACTTCGTGGCCGACTTCCTCGGCGCCGAGCGGGGCCTGAAGCTGCTCTCGCTGAAGACCCTCGCGGACGTCCCCCAGGGCCCCGCTCCCGAGGGCGGCGCCTGGACCCTCGTACTCGACGAGGCCCGCAAGCCGCTGCACTGGGCGTCGAAGGACGCCGCCGGCACCGCCGTACCCGTGCGCCCCCTCAGGGACGCCGACTCCCTGCTGTCCGCGCTCAACGAGTCGGTCGCCTCCCCGACCGGGCTCGTCGCCCGCGTCGACGCGGGCGGCGCCCTCACCGGCGTCACCTCCCGCGAGGACATCCACACCCACGCCGGCCGGGCCCACACCGAGGCACGGGTGGCCGCATGAGCATCGACTGGTCCTGGATAGCGGACCACACCGACGACCTGACCACCCTCACGATCTCCCACCTCCAGGCCGCGCTGACCGCGGTCCTCCTCGGCCTGCTGATCAGCCTCCCCCTCGCGGTGATCGCCCACCGGGTCCGCCCCCTGCGCGGCTTCCTGCTCGGCCTGTCCAACGTCCTGTTCACGATCCCGTCGATCGCGATCTTCGTTCTGCTGCTGCCGGTCAGCGGCCTCACCCGCACCACCACCGTCATCGGCCTGACGGTCTACACCCTGGTCGTGCTGCTGCGGAACACGGTCGAGGGGCTCGACTCGGTCCCCGCGAAGACCAAGGAGGCGGCCAGGGCGATGGGCACGCGCCCCCTGCGCACGCTCCTCACCGTCGAGTTCCCGCTCGCACTCCCCGTGATCATGGCGGGCGTCCGCATCGCGACGGTCATGTCGATCTCCCTGGTCTCCGTCGCCACCTACATCGGCGACGGCGGCCTCGGCCAGCTGTTCACCGACGGCTTCCAGCGCAACTTCCCGACCCCGGTGATCGCGGGAGTGGTCCTCACCATCCTCCTGGCGGTCGTCGCCGACGCGCTGCTGGTCGGCGTCCAGTACCTCCTCACCCCGTGGAAGAGGCGGCGAGCCTGATGTTCGAACTGTTCAAGAACCTCGGCGGCTGGCTGACCAGCGGCGCCCAGTGGTCCGGCTCGGACGGCATCGCGCACCGCCTGGCCGAACACCTCCAGTACTCGCTGCTGGCCACCCTCGTCGCGACCGCGATCGGCCTCCCGATCGGCCTGCTGATCGGCCACACCGGGCGCGGCGCGTTCGTCGCGATCAACCTGGCCTCCTTCGGCCGGGCCCTGCCGACCGTCGGCCTGGTGGTCCTGGTCTTCCTGGCCGGCGGACTGTCGATGCTGCCCGTCTACGTCGCGCTCGTCGCCCTCGCCGTCCCGTCGATCGTCACCAACACCTACGCCGGAATGACCGCCGTGGACCCCGATGTGAAGGACGCGGCACGCGGTCAGGGCATGCGGGGCCACCAGGTCCTGTTCCAGGTGGAACTGCCGCTGGCCCTCCCCCTGATCATGACCGGCCTGCGCCTCGCGCTCATCCAGGTCGTCGCGACGGCCACCATCGCCGCGTACGTCTCCTTCGGCGGCCTCGGCCGCTACGTCTTCGACGGCCTCGCCCAGCGCGACCTCGTCCAGGTGCTCGGGGGCGCGGCGCTGGTCGCCGCCGTCGCCATCGTCCTGGACCTCGCGCTCTCGGGCGTTCAGCGCCTCCTCTTCCGGCACCGCCCGGCACAGACCGTCTAGGGAACCGACATGAACCGACGCATGATCCTCGGCGGCCTGTTCGCGGCCGCGACCGTCCCCGCCCTGACCGCCTGCGCGAGCGGCATCACCTCCCTCGACAACGAGGGCGCCACCTCCGGCGGCGGCGGCTCCAGCAAGGACGGGGTCACCATCGGCACCGCCAACTTCACCGAGAACCAGGTACTGGGCTACCTCTACGCGGCCGTCCTGTCGGCGGCCGGTGTGAAGGTGAAGGTCCGCCCCAACCTCGGCACCCGGGAGATCGTGATCCCCGCCCTCAGGAGCGGCGACATCGATCTGCTGCCCGAGTACCAGGGCGCCCTTCTCAACTACCTCGACCCGAAGGCCACCGCCGCGGAGGAGGGCGCCATGCAGAACGCCCTCACCCTCGCCCTGCCGTCCGGCCTCCAGGTCCTCCCCTACGGCCTGGCCGAGGACTCCGACGCCTTCGTCGTCACCAGGGAGACCGCGAAGAAGTACGCGCTGACCTCACTCGCCGATCTGAAGAAGCAGAACGGCAGGCTGGTGCTGGGCGCGGCCCCCGAGGTGAAGAAGCGTCAGGTCGGCGTGATCGGTCTCAAGGACGTCTACGGGGTGGACTTCAAGGAGTTCAAGTCCCTCGACTCCGACGGCCCGCTGGTCAAGGGCGCCCTGAAGAAGGGCGACGTGGACGTGGCGAACCTCTTCACCACCGACACCGACATCGAGGCCAACGACTGGGTCGTCCTGACCGATCCGGAAAACCTGATCCCCAGCCAGCACATCGTCCCCCTGATCGCCGACCGCAAGGCCGACTCCACCGTCCGCAAGGCCCTGGCGAAGCTCGGCAACGTCCTCACCACCGCCCAGCTCACCGAGCTCAACCGCCAGGTGGACAAGGACAAGAAGGACCCGGAGGACGTGGCGAACGCCTACGCGAAACAGCACGGGCTGACGAAGTAACCGCACCCGGCCCCCTCGCCGCACCCCCGCCCTCTCGCCGTCCTCCGCCCGCCCGCTCCCCCACGGTCCTCCCCGGCGCCGAACCCGACCGCGGACAGGGGGGCTATCCCCAGTGCGGTGGGCGTTCCCGCTCCCTAGCCTGGTCGTCATGACGGGACGGGAGACCACCATGGAAGCGCGGGACACGGACCTGAAGAAGGACCTCGACGCCACCTTGCAGACCCGCAGGGAGCTGGGTGAGGAGTACGAGTCCGCGCTGGTGGACTCGTTCCTCGAGAAGGTCGACCAGCGCATCGACGGCGCGGTGGAGCGCCGGGTGCGCCGGCAGTTCGCCGAGCAGCAGATGGTGGCGGCCCGGGGCGCGCGCTCACCGCAGGCGACGGACTCGTGGGGCGAGCGCTTCGGCTTCGGCGTCGTCTCGCTGGTGCTGGCGGTCCCGCTGTCCGCGATCGGCGCGGGCGTCGCGCACCTGCCGGGCCTGATCGCGTCCTGGGTGGGCATCGTCGGCGTCAACGTCGTCCAGGCCGCTCGCAGCAACCCCGCCCTCTTCAGCGGCCGGCGGCGCCCGTCGAAGGACGGCGACTGGGAGGAGTGAGCCCCCGCCCCGGCGTCACGCCTGCCGGGTGGGCAGCACCATGATCTGTCGCAGGTTGACGTGCCGGGGGCGGCTGGTGGCGTAGCCGACGACGTCGGCGATCTCGGCCGCGGACAGCCCGCCGATCGCGTCGAACATGCCGTCCAGCTGCCCGGCCAGCTCGGCGTTGTCGAGGTGGGTCGCCAGCTCGGTCTCGGTCAGCCCCGGCTCCACGTTGGTGACCCGCACGTCACGCGGCCCGAACTCGATGCGCAGGGCCTGCGAGAGATAGGTGACGGCCGCCTTGGTGGCGCCGTACACCCCGTAGTTCGGGAACGCGATGTGCGCGGCGATGGACGAGACGTTCACCAGGTCTGCGGCGCGCCCCTCGGCGGCGGCGCCCACCAGGTCGCCGGTGAAGGCACGGATGACCCGCAGCACTCCGGTGACGTTGGTGTCGAGCATCCGCCGCCACTCGTCGATCCGGCCGTCGTCGACGGGGTTCGGCAGCATGACGCCGGCGTTGTTGACGACCAGGTCGACGCGCCCGTAGGCCTCGTGGACGCCGGCGACGGCCGCGTCCACCGACGCGTCGTCGGTGACGTCGGCGACGACGGCCAGGGCCTGGCCTCCGTCGGCGCGGATCTTCCCGACGACCGACTCCAGGCGGTCCCCGCGCCGGGCCAGCAGCGCGACCCGGGCGCCCGAGGCGGCGAGCAGCACGGCCACCGCCTCACCGATCCCGCTGGCGGCCCCGGTGACGACGGCGGTACGCCCCGCGAGGCTCGCGTACTGGTTCTGGTTCTCGTGCGACATGCGTTGCTCCCAAGACGCGGGCCGGGGTGGTTCCCCGGCGGCACGCACCACACTCGCCGACCGTGTCCGCGCTACCCAGGGATGCGCTTTTCCTGGGTCTGCCAGTACCAGGTTCGCGGCCCGCCCCTCCCCTAGGATCGGACGCATGGACGGGGACCTCGGAGATTTTCTGCGCTCGCGCCGCGCCCGCATCCAGCCCGAGGAGGTCGGACTGCCCTCGCACGGGCGCCGACGGGTACCCGGTCTGCGACGCGAGGAGGTCGCGCAGCTGGCCGGAGTGAGCGTCGACTACTACATCCGCCTGGAACAGGGCAGAGGCGCCGGGGATCCCTCCCGGACGAAGTCCGGGGGAGTCAGCGACGCGGTCCTGGACGCCGTGGCGCGCGTACTGCGCCTGGACGACACGGAGCACGCCTACCTGCACGCCGTCGCCCGTCCCCGCAGGCCGAACGGGCGCCCGGCGGGGCACAGCGTCCGCCCGGGCGTGCAGGCGCTGCTCGACAGCATGGAGCGCACCCCGGCCTTCGTGCTGGACCAGCGGATGGACGTGCTGGCGTGGAACACCCTCGCCGACGCGGTCTTCGGCTACGGCGGCACCGCGCCCGACGGCCGCAGCATCCCGCGGCACGTCTTCCTGGACCCCGGCTCCCGCGACTTCTACCCGGAGTGGTCCGCGGTGGCCGTCCAGTGCGTGGCACATCTGCGGATGCTGGCGGGCCATCACCAGGACGACCGCCGGCTGACCGCGCTCGTCGGGGAACTCTCGCTGAAGAGCGAGGACTTCCGCCGGCTGTGGGCCGATCACCCGGTCCGGGAGTGCGCGTACGGGGTGAAGCGGATCCAGCACCCGGTCGCGGGCCTGCTGACCTTCCCGTACGAGACGCTGGCGGTGTCGGCGGACCCGGACCAGTCCCTGCTGGTCTACACCCCGGAGGCGGGCTCCGGGACGGAGGAGCGGCTGCGGCTCCTGGGCAGCTGGAGGGCGACGCCGGTCCGGACGTCGTCCTGAGGGCTGCCCCGGTCTTCGGCGGACACGACTCAGGGCCTGTCCGGTGGACAGGCCCTGAGTGACTCAAGCTTGCGCGGGGACCGCCGCACCCCCGTTACCGGGGGGCGGGACGACGGCGGTCCCCGCGAGGGACGCGCGCCGGGTCAGGCCGGGCTCCGCGTCCGTGGCGTCGGTGGAGGTCCGGGAGCCGCTCCGGAGGGTCCGTGACGCCGTTTTGGTGCCGGTCGGGCGGGGAGCCGCTCCCGCCCTGCCGACATCCATAAATATGCCGGACGCGTGTTAACCGGGTGCTGCGTGCACGTGACACGCTCGTACCACTTCCGCGAAGTCCACCATTTCGGTGGGCAAACGGAAGTTCGGCGCCCGAGCGGGCCGTTCACCGCAGGTTTCCCCGGGGTTGCGGCCCCCGCCGTCCAGAAGTTACTTCCCGCCCCTGGCGAGGAAGGCCAGCAGGTCCTGGCGGCTGACGACGCCGGTCGGCTTGCCCTCGACGAGGACGATCGCCGCGTCCGCGGTGCCGAGCACCGACATCAGGTCCCCGACCGGCTCACCGGAACCGACCTGGGGCAGCGGGGCGGACATGTGCTTCTCCAGCGGGTCGTCGAGGGAGGCCCGCTGGGTGAACAGCGCGTCCAGCAGCTCCCGCTCCACGACCGACCCGACGACCTCGGCGGCCATGACGTCCGGGTGGCCGGCGCCCGGCTTCACGATCGGCATCTGGGAGACGCCGTACTCGCGCAGCACCTCGATGGCCTGACCGACCGTCTCGTCCGGGTGCATGTGGACGAGGGACGGGATGGCGCCGTGCACCTTGTCGTTGAGGACGTCGGCGACGCGGGCGCTGGGGCCCTCGTCCTCGAGGAAGCCGTAGTCGGCCATCCACTCGTCGTTGAAGATCTTGCTCAGGTAACCGCGGCCGCTGTCCGGCAGGAGGACGACGACGACGTCGTCCGGGCCCAGCCGCTCGGCGACGCGCAGGGCGGCCACGACGGCCATCCCGCAGGAGCCGCCGACCAGCAGACCCTCCTCCTTCGCGAGCCGCCGGGTCATCTGGAAGGAGTCCTTGTCGGAGACCGGGACGATCTCGTCGGCGACGGTCCGGTCGTAGGCGCTCGGCCAGAAGTCCTCACCCACGCCCTCGACCAGGTACGGCCGCCCGGACCCGCCGGAGTACACGGACCCCTCGGGGTCGGCGCCGACGACCTGGACCCGGCCCTCGCTGACGTCCTTCAGGTAGCGGCCGGTGCCGGAGATGGTGCCACCGGTGCCGACGCCGGTCACGAAGTGGGTGATCCGCCCGTCCGTCTGCTCCCACAGCTCGGGGCCGGTGGAGTGGTAGTGGGAGAGCGGGTTGTGGGGGTTGGAGTACTGGTCCGGCTTCCACGCGCCCGGCGTCTCACGCACCAGCCGGTCGGAGACGTTGTAGTAGGAGTCCGGGTGCTCGGGGTCCACGGCGGTGGGGCAGACCACGACCTCGGCGCCGTAGGCCCGCAGCACGTTGATCTTGTCCGTCGACACCTTGTCGGGGCACACGAAGATGCACTTGTACCCCTTCTGCTGCGCCACGATGGCGAGCCCGACCCCGGTGTTTCCGCTGGTCGGCTCGACGATCGTGCCGCCCGGCCGGAGTTCGCCGCTCTCCTCCGCCGCCTCGATCATGCGCAGCGCGATGCGGTCCTTCACGGAACCGCCCGGGTTGAAGTACTCCACCTTGGCCAGGACAGTCGCCCGGATGCCCTGGGTCACGTTGTTGAGCTTCACCAGCGGGGTGTTGCCGACGAGGCTGATCATCGAGTCGTGGAATTGCACCGTTGTCTCCGGTTGCTTGCAAAAACAGTGGTCGTAGTGGTTACGCCAGAGTACGGCCCGGACGGCGGCCGGGTCGGCACGTTCACTCCCGGTCGAGATTGGACGACGGTCCGTACGGGGCAAGGAGTGGGTGTACGGACACGAGGAGGTGGCGTCGAGGCATGACGAGCATGTCGAGGGCGAGAGTGGCCCGGCGCATCGCGGCCGGCGCGGCCTATGGCGGCGGCGGCATCGGACTGGCCGGGGCGGCCGCGGTCGGGCTGGTGGTCGCCGAGGTGCATCTGGCCCGGCGCCAGGTGAACCACAACGGGTCCCAGCCGCACGTCCCCCACGCGGACGGCCGCTACGGCGTCACCTACGACGCCCCCGGGCCCGGCAAGGAACCCCTGCGCCTGACGATGCTGGGCGACTCCACGGCCGCGGGCCAGGGCGTCCACCGCTCCGGCCAGACCCCCGGAGCCCTGCTGGCCTCGGGCCTGGCGGCGGTCGCCGAGCGGCCGGTGGAGCTGCGCAACGTGGCGCTTCCGGGCGCCCAGTCGGACGACCTCGACCGTCAGGTCACACTGGTCCTCGCGGGCTCGGACCGGGTGCCCGACGTCTGCGTGATCATGATCGGCGCGAACGACGTGACCCATCGCATGCCGGCCACCCGCTCGGTCCGTCACCTGTCCTCGGCGGTACGGCGGCTGCGCACGGCCGGCGCGGAGGTGGTCGTCGGCACCTGTCCCGACCTGGGGACGATCGAGCCGGTCCAGCAGCCGCTGCGCTGGCTGGCGCGCCGGGCCTCACGTCAGCTGGCGGCCGCCCAGACGATCGGCGCGGTCGAGCAGGGCGGCCGCACGGTCTCCCTGGGCGACCTGCTGGGCCCCGAGTTCGAGGCCAATCCGCGCGAGCTGTTCGGCCCCGACCACTACCACCCCTCCGCGGAGGGGTACGCGACGGCGGCGATGGCGGTCCTCCCCACGGTCTGCGCGGCCCTCGGCCTCTGGCCGGCGGACGAGGAACGCCCGGACGTCTCCCGCCGCGAGGGGTTCCTGCCGGTGGCCCGAGCGGCGGCGGAGGCAGCTTCGGAGCCCGGCACGGAAGTCACGGCGGCGATGCCCACCGGGCCCCGGGGTCCCTGGGCCCTGCTGAAGCGCCGCCGCCGGCGGCGGGTGTCGGAACCCGGGGCCGACCTCCCCGACGAGCGCCTGACCGCCCCCGGTGAGCCGCCTGCCCGACGGGCCTGACGGAGACCGACAGGCGGGCCCCTCCGGTGCCGGGAGGGGGCCCGTGGGCCGAGAGGGGGTCCGGGGGCACAGCCCCCGAACCGGCGCGCCACCCGCGCGCCGCCCCCGCCGGACGGGTCCACCCAACCGCCGAAGGCCAAAGCAAGCGCTTAGTAAATTGCGGCACGAGTCACACCGCCGTCCCCGTGACCCAGGCCATACGTACGGGTAACTTCCCAAGCAGCCGTCCCCATACGAACCGTTCTCCTGGAGCCGTGATGCCCGAAGCCGTCATCGTCTCGACCGCCCGCTCGCCCATCGGCCGCGCTTTCAAGGGCTCCCTGAAGGACCTGCGCCCGGACGACCTCACCGCCACGATCATCCAGGCGGCGCTCGCCAAGGTTCCCGAGCTGGACCCGAGGGACATCGACGACCTGATGCTCGGCTGCGGCCTCCCCGGCGGTGAGCAGGGCAACAACCTCGGCCGCATCGTGGCGGTGCAGATGGGGATGGACCACCTCCCCGGCTGCACGGTCACCCGCTACTGTTCCTCGTCCTTGCAGACCAGCCGCATGGCCCTGCACGCCATCAAGGCCGGCGAGGGCGACGTCTTCATCTCGGCCGGCGTCGAACTGGTCTCCCGGTTCACCAAGGGCAACTCCGACAGCCTGCCCGACACGCACAACCCGTTCTTCGCCGAGGCCGAGGCCCGCACCGCGGCCGTCGCGGCCCAGGAGGGCACCACCTGGCACGACCCGCGCGAGGACGGCCTCGTGCCCGACGCCTACATCGCGATGGGCCAGACCGCCGAGAACCTCGCCCGCCTCAAGGGCGTCACCCGCCAGGACATGGACGAGTTCGGCGTCCGCTCGCAGAACCTCGCCGAGGAAGCCATCAAGAACGGCTTCTGGGAGCGGGAGATCACCCCGGTGACGCTCCCCGACGGCACGGTCGTCAGCAAGGACGACGGTCCGCGCGCCGGCGTCACGCTGGAGGGTGTCCAGGGCCTGAAGCCGGTCTTCCGCCCCGACGGCATGGTCACCGCCGCCAACTGCTGCCCGCTGAACGACGGCGCCGCCGCGCTCGTCGTCATGAGCGACACCAAGGCCCGCGAGCTCGGCCTCACCCCGCTCGCCCGCATCGTGTCGACCGGCGTCTCCGGACTCTCCCCCGAGATCATGGGTCTCGGCCCGGTCGAGGCGAGCAAGCAGGCCCTGGGCCGCGCCGGCCTCACCGTCGGCGACATCGACCTGGTCGAGATCAACGAGGCGTTCGCCGCCCAGGTGATCCCCTCCTACCGCGACCTCGGCATCGACCTCGACAAGGTGAACGTCAACGGCGGCGCCATCGCCGTCGGCCACCCCTTCGGCATGACGGGCGCCCGCATCACCGGCACGCTCATCAACTCCCTCCAGTTCCACGACAAGCAGTTCGGCCTGGAGACGATGTGCGTCGGCGGCGGCCAGGGCATGGCGATGGTCATCGAGCGCCTGAGCTGAAACGAGCCTCTGCGTAACCGTTTCAGCACCTGATGTGACGGATCGGCCCGGAGTCCGGAAAGCCCCCGGACTCCGGGCCTTTTGGTGATTCAATCTCTTCCAGGATGTGACCTATCTCCCTCCCCGGAGGGATTTACCCAGCTCAGCGCGGCTCGGCAGCGAACCCCAGGCCGAAAGTCCTGCCCGTTTCGTGACGTTACGCACTGACAGCTGGATAGTCCGCCCTTCAAGCTGATGTAGGAAGTCGGGGGTCGACTTTGAACCGGGAGTACGTCAGTGAGCGCCATGCCGATCGCGTTGCTGGTCACCACGGCCGCCACGGGCGCCGTGGGCGTCGCCGTCCTGCGCACCCTTCTGCAGTTGCGCCGACAGGTCGCCGCCCTGCACCACCAGCTGGCCAGGGATGCCAGGAACGCCGAGGAGGCGACCGCCGAACTGCGCGGCTTCGTCCCGGCCGCCCGCACCACGGCCGACGCGGCTGAGATACGTGCCGCCGTCGCCGAGGCGCTCGCGGAGGAGCGGGAGCGGGAGCTGGCCGAGGCGCGCGCGTTCTGGGCCGCCCAGGAGGCCCGTGACGCCTCCGACGCGCCCTCCCTGCTGGGTCTCCCGGACAGTGAGCTGTTCCTGCCCCGGCAGGCCGACTTCGTGGGCCTGGAGCCCCTGGAGCCGGTGTCGGAGTCGTCCTCGGAGGCCGACGAGTTCGCCGCGGACTCCGCGGAACTGGCCGCGGCCCGCCGCCGCCACCCCTCGCACCCGGACTTCGTACCGGTCCAGTCGCCGGTCGTGAACGACCACGAGCGCACGGTGGCGACCCTCGAGGAACTGGCCGCGTCGCAGATCGAACTGACCGACGTACGCCCGGGACCGCTCGGCACCCTCGACGTCTACGTCTTCGCCGACGGCACCACCCTGTGCATGACGCCGGGCCACCGCGAGACGGCGGAACGCCTCGCCGCCGCCCTGACCGCGGGCGAGACGCCGTTCCTGCTGGGCGGCTCGGGCATCTCGGGTGCGTACACCCTGACGTTCCAGTGCGGCGCGGAGAACGTCTACATCCTGGCCGACCGGGTCATAGCGAGCCTGTGAGGCTCACACGCCCGCGCGCTTCTGCGCCTGCGCCACCAACTCCACAGCTTCCTGGATCAGGCACTCGTCCGTGAGTACGAGGGCCAAGTCGTGCGCGGCCACGGTGATCTGGTCGGCGGCTGCGAACATCCCGGCGTCCGGCATCTCGCGGGGCGGCGCCTCGGGCTCCTCGATGAGCTGCGCGCGCCGGGCCAACTCCCTGGCCAGGGACAGCGCCTCCGCGGCGGCGCTTCTCTGGAGCCGGCTCTGCGGAGCGGCACGCAGACGATCGGCGAAGTGGTCCACCGCACGGGTCAGGGACGTCGTATCAGCCACGCCGCGAGACTACGCGTCGCACCGGGACTGTTGCCAACGGGCGAACACTCAGGCACCGTGACCTGAAGGACCGGCTTACATCCCCTTTGCTACCGGAGGCGCCGATGTCCCATGTCCTCTCCGAGGAGACCCACCGCAACATACTGGCCCGTATCCCCCATTGCACCGGTCGTGAGGTCTCCGACTGGCTGCGCACCGTCGACGAAGGCCCCGCTCTCCGCTTCGAGGAGAAGGTCAGCTGGCTGCGCGCCGAGCACAATCTCGCGTACGGCCACGCCAAGGCGATCATCCACGAGTACGACCTGAGGAGGGCCGCGCGCAAACTCCTCTAGCGCGCACGCGACACACCACCCTACGGACACGGAGAAGGGCCCCGGGATCGGATCCCGGGGCCCTTCCCGCTGTCGCGCGCCGGCGTGTACGCCGTCGGTCGCGCGCTCGCTCAGTCGCTGTTGAGGATCGAGAGGAGTCGCAGGAACTCCATGTAGATCCACACCAGGGTCATGGTGAGGCCGAAGGCGGCGAGCCAGGCCTCCTCGCGCGGGGCGCCGTACGCGATGCCGTCCTCGACCTGCTTGAAGTCCAGGGCGAGGAAGCAGGCGCCGAGCAGAATGCCGATAACGCCGAACACGATGCCGAGCGGACCGCTGCGGAAGCCGAGTCCGTCACCGCCGCCGAAGACGGTGAACAGCAGGTTCACCATCATCAGCAGGACGAAGCCGAGCGCGGCGGCCATCACGAAGCCGTAGAAGCGGCGGTTGACGCGGATCCAGCCCGCCTTGTACGCCACGAGCACACCGGCGAAGACCGCCATGGTGCCCAGCACCGCCTGGGCGACGACGCCGTCCGCGATGTACGTGGACACCGCGCTGGAGATGACGCCGAGGAAGACGCCCTCGAGGGCGGCGTACGACAGGATCAGCGCGGGGACCGCGCGGCGCTTGAACGACTGGATCAGGGCCAGCACCATCGCGACCAGGCCGGCCACGATGGCGATGCCGTACGACTTGCCGATGTTGGCCTCGTCGACGGGCAGCAGCACCCAGGACAGCACCGCGGTGAGGACCACGAGGCCGAGCGTGGTCGCGGTGCGCGCGACGACGTCGTCCATGGTCATCCGGCCGGTGGCGGCCGGGGCCTGCGGCGGGGCGCCGTGCGAGAGGTCCTGCTGGGCGTAAGGGTTCTGCGCGTACGGGTTGCCGGCCTGCTGGGCGTACGGGTTGCCCGGCTGCGTGCCGACTGCGGGTCCCCCGGCCTGCGGCGCGGCGTTGAAGCCCGCGTAGCCGTTGTCGCGGCTGAACCCCCGTCGCGAGAAGACCGGGTTTCTGCTCCTCATTGCACTCCTCCGTGGCCACACTGCGCGGCCTTGGGCTCAAGGGTAATAGGTAGGCAAAGGATTGACCCTAGTGCTTGGGGAGGATCTTTCCCTGTTGCTGCTGCGCAACACGCTACGCGGCGTGCTGATTCCCGGAGCGGGAGGGCTGTGTTCATGACCAAGCCGGGACCTGGCCGGTACCGCACGGAGACCGCGGCGGCCCGCGTGGAGGCGGGACGCACCCGCGCGCGGGCCCGGACGGACCCGCCGTCCGGTCAGTCGAACGGGAATCCGGTGTACCCCTCGGCCAGGTCGGTCCCGGCGGCGCGGGAGGAGGCGATCCGCTCCAGACGGGCCAGCTGGAGGCGCCCCTCGAAAGGGGTGGCGTCGGGCGCCGTGTGCAGGAGGGTCGTCATGTCGTACGAGAACCGTTCGGCCTGCCAGACGCGCCGCAGACAGGTCTCGGAGTAGGCGTCCAGGAGTTCCGCGGAGCCGGTCTCCCGACGGTGCGTCAGGGCCCGCGCGAAGGTGACGACGTCCCCGACCGCGAGGTTCAGCCCCTTCGCCCCGGTCGGCGGCACGATGTGGGCCGCGTCCCCGGCGAGGAACAGCCGGCCGTGCCGCATGGGCTCGTGGACGTAGGAGCGCATGGGGGTGACCGACTTCTGGGTGATCGGCCCGCGCTCCAGTTTCCAGCCGTCGTCGGTCTCGAGGCGGCGCTCCAGTTCGTCCCAGATCTCCTCGTCGCCCCAGCTCTCGGCGTCGGTGCCCTCGGGCACCTGGAGGTAGAGGCGGGAGACGGCCGGGGAGCGCATGGACAGGAGCGCGAAGCCGCGGTCGTGGCGGGCGTAGACGAGCTCGTCGTGCGAGGGCGGCACATCGGCGAGGATGCCGAGCCAGCCGAAGGGGTACGCCCGCTCGAAGGTGCGGGTCCGCGCGGCCGGCATCGCCCGGCGGGCGACCCCCCAGAAGCCGTCGCAGCCGACGACGTAGTCGCACTCCAGGACGTCCTCGACGCCCTCGTGGCGGAAGCGGACCCGCGGGCGGTCGGTGCCCGCGTCCTCGACGGCCAGCGCCTCCGCCTCGAACAGCAGCGGGCCGCCCGCTTCCAGCTGGAGGGCGATCAGGTCCTTGCACACCTCGGTCTGCGCGTAGACCGTCACGGACCGGCCGCCGGTGAGGGCGGGGAAGTCGACGCGGTGACGCTGCCGGGCGAACCGCAGCTCGATGCCGTCGTGCCGCATCCCCTCCCGGTCCATGCGCGCCCCGGCCCCGGCGGCGCGCAGGACGTCCGCCGTGCCCTGCTCCAGGATCCCGGCGCGCTGGCGCTGCTCGACATAGGCCCGGTCGCGGCTCTCCAGCACGACGGAGTCGATGCCGGCGTTGTGCAGCAGACGGGCGAGGAGGAGGCCGGCCGGGCCGGCGCCGACGATGCCGACGGTGGTGCGCATCGGGCGTTTCCCTTCGACGTTCGCACAGTGAAGTTTTATTCACTCTTGTGGGACGTGAGTCTGCGCCCCTGTTCACCGGGTGTCAACGGTCGGGACGAGGAGAGGGCCGACCGCCGCGGCGGTCAATGCCTCGAAGGAGGAGCGACGACCGCCGGGACGTCGGAAGTGCCCAGAGCCGGACTTGAACCGGCACGCCCGCGAAGGGGCAGCGAGGTTTAAGCTCGCCGTGTCTGCATTCCACCATCTGGGCAGGCCGAGGGCTCCACTTGAGCTTCAGACCCTATCGGGATCCGTCCCCCGGACAGCGGAACAGCGGACCGATGTTGTCTTATTTTATTGGCGCCTGAGGGTGCATCAGCACCAGGAACTCGCCATCCGCACTTGCCAGTAGCCTGACGCGCGGCAACCGCTCGCGTATGCGGAATGACGGAATTTCACCGTACGAACGAGGGCGCTCCACCGGTTCTTGACGAACGTCCACCAGGCGGACGGGCGCCGACACGAGTAGGGGGCGCGGGTCATCCCCAGGTATGACACGACGGTCCACCGTCCGACCCGAGTCTGCCTTCGGAACCGGAACAACGGCTGACTACACGACGGCGAGCGGCCGGGACGATGGTTCACGTCCCCCAGACATGCCGTCGTCCCGTCAGGAGCCACGCCCGTGACCACCAGCCCCCTCGCCGAGCGGACCACCACCGCGGCCGCCCGCGCCACGGACCTGTCGAAGATCTACGGACAGGGCGAGACCCAGGTGGTCGCCCTCGACCGGGTCTCGGTCGACTTCCGGCAGGCCGAGTTCACCGCGATCATGGGACCGTCCGGCTCGGGCAAGTCCACGCTGATGCACTGCGTGGCGGGCCTGGACAGCTTCTCCTCCGGCTCCGTGCGCATCGGCGACACCGAGCTCGGCTCACTGAAGGACAAGCAGCTCACCAAGTTGCGCCGGGACAAGATCGGGTTCATCTTCCAGGCGTTCAACCTGCTGCCGACGCTGACGGCGCTCGAGAACATCACGCTCCCGATGGACATCGCGGGCCGCAAGCCGGACAAGGAGTGGCTGGAAAAGGTCATCGGGATGGTGGGGCTCGCCGACCGGCTGAGGCACCGGCCCTCGCAGCTTTCCGGCGGACAGCAGCAGCGGGTGGCCGTCGCCCGCGCCCTCGCCTCCCGCCCGGACATCATCTTCGGAGACGAGCCGACCGGAAACCTCGACTCCCGCTCCGGCGCCGAGGTCCTGGGCTTCCTGCGCAACTCGGTGCGGGAGCTGGGCCAGACGGTGGTGATGGTGACCCACGACCCGGTGGCGGCCGCCTACGCGGACCGGGTGATCTTCCTCGCGGACGGAAGGATCGTCGACGAGGTCCACGGCCCGACGGCCGACTCGGTGCTCGACCGGATGCTGCGTCTCTCCGGGAAGGACGCCCGCACCCCCGGGTTCGGCCCCAAGGGCAGCACCAGCTGATCTCCGGCCGCTCACCGCCCGGCCGCTCACCGACCAGGACCTACCGCTCGACGACGAGCAGGACTGAGAAGACAACACCCATGTTCCGTACCGCCTTGCGCAACGTGCTCGCGCACAAGGCCCGGCTCCTGATGACCGTGCTCGCCGTGATGCTCGGCGTGGCCTTCGTGTCGGGGACCCTGGTCTTCACCAACACCCTCTCCGGCGCCCTTCAGGAAAGCTCCGAAAAGGGCTTCGACCAGGTCGACGTCGCCGTCACCGCCGAGTCCCGGCCGGACGTCGGCGACCGCATCGTCAAGTCGGCCGAGCTGACCCAGGCCCTGCTGGAGCGCAGCGCGAAGGTACCGGGCGCCGCGTCCGCCGTCGGCGTCGTCAACGGCTTCACCGCCATCGCCGGCAAGGACGGCAAGCTCATCGGCGGCGGCTTCCAGTCACAGGGCGGGAACTACTGGGGCGGCAAGGACGCCCGGTACCCGTTCGTCTCCGGACACGCCCCGAGCGGCGCCGGCGAGGTCGTCATCGACTCGCGGACCGCCGAGCGCGCCGGGTACGAGGTCGGAGACACGATACGGATCTCCGTCGACGGTCCCGTCCTCACCCCGAAGATCACCGGCGTCTTCACCACCGACGACGGCAACGTCGCCGCCGGCGGCAGCCTCGCCCTGTTCGACACGGCGACCGCGCAGAAGCTTTTCGGCAAGACCGGCGCCTACGACGAGATCGACGTGAAGGCGGCCCCCGGGACCTCGCAGAGCGCGCTGAAGTCCGCGCTGGACACCGCCCTGCCGAAGGACGAGGTCGAGACCACCACCGGCCGGCAACTGGCGGACGACCAGGCCGTGATGATCTCCGCGTCGATGAGCGGGATGAAGCAGGGGCTGCTGGTCTTCGCCGGGATCGCGCTGTTCGTCGGCACCTTCATCATCGCCAACACCTTCACCATGCTGGTCGCCCAGCGCACCAAGGAACTCGCCCTGATGCGAGCCGTCGGCGCCTCCCGCCGGCAGGTCACGCGGTCGGTGCTGATCGAGGCGTTCGTCGTCGGCACGGCGGCCGGGGTGACCGGTCTGGTGGCCGGCATCGGCATCGGGGCCGGGATGCGGTCGCTGCTGGAGACGCTGGGTGCGACCGTCCCCGACGGGCCGCTCGTCGTGTCGGGCGGCACGGTCGCCGCCGCCATGGCCGTCGGCATCGTCATCACCATGCTGGCTGCCTGGCTGCCCGGCCGCCGCGCCGCGAAGATCCCGCCGGTCGCGGCGATGAGCAGTGTGCACGCCACCGCGAGCGCCAAGTCTCTGGTGCTGCGCAACACGCTGGGCACGCTGTTCTCGGCGGCGGGCGTCGCCGTGGTGCTGGCCGCGACGACGATGAGCGGCTCCGACGGCCAGGCCCCCATGGGTCTGGGCGCGGTCCTGCTGATCATCGGCGTCTTCATCCTGACCCCGCTGCTGTCCCGTCCGCTGATCGCGGCCGCCGCGCCCCTGCTGCGGATCTTCGGGGTGTCGGGCAAGCTGGCCCGGCAGAACTCGGTGCGCAACCCGCGCCGTACGGCGGCCACGGCCTCGGCGCTGATGATCGGCCTCACCCTGATCACCGGGATGACGGTGATGGCGGGCAGTCTCCAGAAGTCCATCGACAAGATGGCCTCCTCCGCGATCAGGGCCGACTACGTCGTGTCGATGGCGAACGGCAACGAGCTCTCCGCCGGCATCGACGAGAAGCTGGGGGCCACCGGGGGCGTGACCGCCACCAGCCCGATGCGCAACGCGCCCGGCCGGATCGACGGCACGACCGAGTTCCTCACCGGGGTCACCGGCTCGACCATCGGCGAGCTGACCGACCTCGAGGTGAAAGACGGCACGTTCAAGGTGGGCGGCGGGCAGGTCGTCGTCGATGACGCCACCGCCAAGGCCCACGGCTGGAAGGCCGGGTCCGCCTTCACGGTGAACTACGAGGACGGCAAGAAGCAGCAGCTGACGGTCGCCGCGGTCTACGAGGGCAACGAACTGATCGAGGGCATCCTGCTGGACAACGCCGCTCTCACCCCGCATCTGGCCGACCCGACCGACATGCGGATCCTGGTCAAGACGTCCGGCGGCGCCTCGGACGGCGCGAAGGACCGGCTGGAGAAGGCTCTCGGCTCCAACCCGGCCATCAAGGTGCAGAGCAAGAAGGACCTCTCCAACGAGGTCGCCAAGATGTTCACGCTGATGCTGAACATGCTCTACGGACTCCTCGCGATGGCCGTGATCGTCGCGGTCCTCGGCGTCATCAACACCCTGGCGATGTCGGTCTTCGAGCGCTCGCAGGAGATCGGCATGCTGCGGGCCATCGGCCTCGACCGGCGCTCGGTCAAGCGGATGGTGCGGCTGGAGTCCCTGGTGATCTCCCTCTTCGGCGGCGTGCTCGGCATCGGCCTGGGCGTGTTCTTCGGGTGGGCGGCCGGTGAGCTGCTCGGCACCAGGATGCCGACGTACGAACTGGTCGTGCCCTGGGCCCGGATGGCCGTCTTCCTCCTGCTGGCCGCCGGGGTGGGCATCCTGGCCGCGCTGTGGCCGGCCCGGCGGGCGTCGCGCCTGAACATGCTGGCCGCGATCAAGTCCGAGTAGCGGCGGCGGTACGGCCGGGGCCCCGTCGCACGGCTGCGGCGGGGCCCCTCGTGCGTGCGCCCGTCGGCTCCCGCCCGGCGGGCGACGCCTCCGGTTCCGTTCGGCGGCCGTCAGGTCCGGACGGGTTCAGCGGGCCTCGGTTCCCGGTGTGTCGAGCGGCCGGTTCCAGGTGCGGGCGCGCAGGGGCATCCCGGAGCCGCCCGGCTCGGGGGTCCGGACGGCCAGGACCTGGTTGACGCCGATGCGGTTGCGTTCGAAGGCGACGGCGGAGGCGGCCATGTAGAGCCGCCAGACCCGGGCGCGGCCGGGACTGCTCAGGTGGACGGCCCGGTCCCAGTCGGCCTCCAGGCGGGCGACCCAGCGGCGCAGGGTGAGGGCGTAGTGCTCGCGGATCGACTCCACGTCCCGGACCTCGAGACCCGCCCGTTCCAGCTGGGTGACGGTGGTGCCGACGGGGGCGAGTTCGCCGTCGGGGAAGACGTAGGCGTCGATGAACGCGTCCACGTCGTACGTCGACTCGTCGCGCTGCGGGCGGCGGGCGATCTGGTGGTTGAGCAGCCGGCCGCCGGGCCGCAGCAGCGCGAACAGGGTCCGCGCGTACTCCAGATATCTCTCGGAGCCGACGTGCTCCGCCATGCCGATGGAGGAGACCGCGTCGAACGGGCCGTCGGTGACGTCCCGGTAGTCCTGGACGCGGATGTCGACCTTGTCGGTGAGGCCCCCGTCGGCGACGCGCTTGCGGGCGAACGCCGCCTGTTCCTGGGAGAGGGTGACCCCGACGACGGTCGCGCCGTGCTCGCGGGCCGCGTGGACGGCCAGGGAGCCCCAGCCGCAGCCGACGTCCAGCAGCCGCGCACCCGGGCGGAGGTCCAGCTTGCGGCAGACGAGTTCGAGCTTGTCGTGCTGGGCGCGTTCGAGGGTGCTGTCCTCGGACTCCCAGTAGGCGCACGAGTAGACCATGGACGGCCCGAGGACGAGGGCGTAGAAGCCGTTGCCGACGTCGTAGTGGTGGCTGATCGCGCGGCGGTCGGTGTGACGGGTGTGGAGGTGTCCGGTCCGGCGGACCTCTTCGCGGGGCGGGGCGGGCGGCAGCGGCGGTCCGGCGAGCCTCACCAGGCCGCGGACCGCCGTTCGAAACTGCGGGTCGCGCAGGGCCTGGGCGAGTGTGCGGGCGTCCTCGCCCCGCTCCCAGAGGAGACCGGAGAGCAGATCGAGCGCGGTGTACAGGTCCCCCTCGATGTCGAGGTCGCCGGCCACCCAGGCACGGGCCAGGCCGAGTTCACCCGGCTTGAAGAGGAGCCGGCGCACGGCCCTGCGGTTGCGCACGACCAGGGTGGGCGCGCCGGGCGGACCCGCCTGCGAACCGTCCCAGGCGCGGACGCGCACCGGGAAGGGGGCACCCAGCAGCTGTTCGACGAGGGCATGGAGCCGCGGCGCGGCGTCAGCCATGATCAACCTCCGTGACGGTGATCCCGCTATGTCCTGACACCACGTAAACACGGCAGGGTGCGCGGTCCAGTCCCGCGCGGCCGTTACGGCTCGGCAAAATACATGTACCCCACACATGCCAGCGGTGGGGCGGCGGACGCCGAAGGGGCCGCCCGCACCACGGATGGCGGACGGCCCCTTCAGGGGTGTTTCGGTGACCGGAGGTCAGGAGGCCTTGGCCTTCTCGTTCTCGGTCTTCTCGGCGGCCGGCTTCGCGGCGACCGGCGCCGGCTTGGCAGCCTCGTAGAACTCCTCGCGCGGGGACTCCAGCGCGCCCAGCGCCACGACCTCGCGCTTGAGGAACATGCCGAGCGTCCAGTCGGCGAAGACGCGGATCTTACGGTTCCACGTCGGCATCGCCATGCCGTGGTAGCCACGGTGCATGTACCAGGCGAGGCGGCCCTTGACCTTGATCTTCATCTTGCCCATGACGATCATCGCGACGCCCTTGTGGAGGCCGAGGCCCGCCACCGCACCCTTGTTGGAGTGCGCGTACTCCTTCTGCGGGAAGCCCCGCATGCCGGAGATCACGTTGTCGCCGAGGACCTTCGCCTGACGCAGCGCGTGCTGTGCGTTCGGCGGGCACCAGGCGTTCTCGACGCCGGCCTTGCGGGCGGCGACGTCCGGGACCTGGGCGTTGTCGCCGGCGGCCCAGATGTAGTCGGTGCCCTGGACCTGGAGGGTGGGCGCCGTGTCCACGTGACCGCGGGGGCCCAGCGGCAGACCGTAGCGGGCCAGGACCGGGTTGGGCTTGACGCCGGCCGTCCACACGATGGTGCTGGAGTCGACCTCGAGGCCGTTCTTCAGCACCACGTGGCCGTCGACGCAGGAGTCCATGGAGGTGGAGAGGTAGATCTCCACACCGCGGCCCTCGAGGTGCTCCTTGCCGTACTGGCCGAGCTTGGGGCCGACCTCGGGAAGGATCTTGTCGGCGGCGTCGACCAGGATGAAGCGCATGTCCTCACGGGACACCGTCTTGTAGTACTTGGCCGCGTCGCGAGCCAGGTCCTCGACCTCACCGATGGTCTCCGCACCGGCGAAGCCGCCGCCGATGAAGACGAAGGTGAGCGCCTTGCGGCGGATCTCCTCGTCGGTCGTGGAGTCGGCCTTGTCGAGCTGCTCGAGGACGTGGTTGCGCAGGCCGATGGCCTCCTCGACGCCCTTCATACCGATGCCCTGTTCGGCGAGGCCGGGGATCGGGAAGGTGCGGGAGACCGCGCCGAGCGCGATCACGAGGTAGTCGAAGGGCAGCTCGTACGCCTCGCCGACCAGCGGGGCGATCGTGGCGACCTTGCGGTCCTGGTCGATGGTGGTGACCCGGCCGGTGAGGACCTCCGCCTTGGGCAGCACGCGTCGCAGCGGTACGACGACGTGACGCGGGGAGATGTTGCCGGCGGCGGTTTCGGGGAGGAAGGGCTGGTAGGTCATGTACGACCGGGGGTCGACGACCGTGACGGTCGCCTCGCCGTAGCGCATCTTCTTCATGATGCGCCGAGCTGCGTACAGGCCTACGTACCCACCGCCTACTACGAGGATCCTGGGACGCTCCGTGGTGCTCATGCCATCGAGTATCCACCCGCTCCAGGGGGGTCGCTCGTGCGCCCCTTCACAAGCTTGCCGGGGGTGTGTGCTATCCTCCGCGCCCCGCGTGATCCACGTCATGGCGCGAGAGGGGAACCAGCGTGTAGGGCCCGGCGTTGTCAATGCCGCGTGAGCTGCCTCTCCGCACCCGGAGGGCCTCCGTGAGACCGTCCGGAACCCCCTCCCGACGTCTTCGCGAATCGCCCACCCGCACGTCTTTTGAACACGTTCACACGAGGGTTGGGCCCCCGGAAGGGTCAACGAGGACATCTCCGTCCTCCGACAGGGCCGAATTCCTTGTGAAGAACTTCACGAACTTTCCCGGCGGGGTGTCCCCGGAACGCGCCCGAGGGCCCCGGAGGGCCCCTCCGCTCTGCTCATACGCGCATCCCGCCTGCTCAGCAGAGTGCAAGTACCGGGCTCCCGACGGCCACACGATCGACCGGACGACGCCGTCGGGATCGCTACCCGGCCGCCGTATGGAACGCGATCCCGTCGAGGATGTCGTGCTCGCTCACCACGACCTCCTGCGCGCCGATCCGCTCCATGATCGCCAGCAGTACGAGCGCACCCGCCGCGATCACGTCCACCCGGCCCGGGTGCATGGCCGGCTGCGCCGCGCGCTGGGCGTGCGTGGCCTTCAGCAGGGCGTCGCTGATGCCCCTCACCCGCTCGACGCCGATCCGCGAGTGGTGGATCGCCGTGGAGTCGTACTCGTCCAGTCCGAGCGCGATCGCCGCCACCGTCGTGACCGAGCCGGCCAGGCCGACCAGGGTGTGTGCCTCGCGCAGCGGGACGGTCCGCTCGGCGAGGTCGAGGGCGGCCTCGATGTCGGCGCGCATCGCCGCGATCTGCCCGGCGGTGGGCGGGTCGGCGACCTTCCCGTCCACGACCAGGTGCCGCTCGGTCATCCGCACGCAGCCCACGTCGACGGAGCGCGCGGCGCGCACCCGGTCGTCGCCGACGACGAACTCGGTCGAACCGCCGCCGATGTCCACCACCAGGAAGGGCCTGGCGAGGTCGTCGCGCCCCTTGAGCTCCCTCGTGGCTCCCATGAAGGAGAACTCGGCCTCCTGGTCGCCGGAGATGACCTCGGGCTCGACGCCGAGGATGTCCAGCACCCCGCGCACGAAGTCGTCGCGGTTCTCCGCGTCCCGGGAGGCGGAGGTGGCGACGAAGCGCACCCGCTGCGCGCCGTGCTCCTTGATGGCTGCCGCGTACTCCCGGCAGGCCGCGAAGGTCCGCTCCAGCGCCTCGGGCGCGAGCCGTCCGGTGCGGTCGACGCCCTGGCCGAGGCGCACGATCGTCATCCGGCGGTCCAGGTCGACGAGTTCGCCGGTCTCCGGGTCCGCGTCGGCGACCAGCAGACGGATCGAGTTCGTACCGCAGTCGATCGCGGCGACGCGGGTCATCGGGTGTCTCCCTCGACCGGCTCGACCGGCTCGACCGGCTCGGAGAGGACGGGGCCCGCCCCGTCCCGCGACGGCTGCGGCTGCGGCTGCGGCTGCGGCTGCGGCACTTCGCCCGGCGGCGATGCGGGGAGCGAGACGCAACTGCCCTTGCGCCACCACTCGGGGAGCATCCCCAGGGCCTCGTCACCGAGCGGGTTCACCCCCGGACCGGCGGCCAGGGAGTGCGCCACGAGCACATGAAGGCACTTCACGCGGTCCGGCATGCCGCCCGCGCTGGGGAAGTTCTTCAGCTCCTCGATCTCGTCCCGGCGCCGGATGTAGTCCTCGTGCGCGGCACGGTAGGAGGCGGCCAGCTCGGGGTCGGTGCCCAGCCGCTCGGTCATCTCCTTCATCACGCCGTTCGCCTCGAGCGTGCCGATGGCCGAGTTGGCCTTGGGGCACGTCAGGTAGTACAGCGTCGGGAAGGGCGTGCCGTCGGGCAGCCGGGGGGCCGTCTCCACGACGTCCGGCCGGCCGCAGGGGCAGCGGTGCGCGATCGCGCGCAGACCGCGCGGCGGCCGTCCGAGCTGCTGCTCGAAGGCCTCGACGTCCGCGTCGGTGGGCTCGGTGCGCGGGGTGGTCGGCGGGGGCGTGTCCATGCCTGTCTTTCTATCGGTCAGTTCACTGGCCGGTGCGCTGTCGCGTTCACCGGTCGGAGGCGTCGGACTTGTCGACGCCGTCCCAGACGTTGGAGTACCAGGGGCGGTCGGCCGCCCCGAGGTCGGCGCGGGACTGCTTGGCCGCGTCCGGGTCGATCACCACGAACCCGGTCTCCCCGGGCAGGACGTAGTGCAGCCGCAGCCGGATCTGCTGCTCGGCGTAGGCGTCGTCCTGCCAGCGCGCCTTGAGGTCGCGCAGCTGCTCGACCCGTTCTCCGGCCTGCCGCTTCTCGCGCTCCAGGTCGGCGATCTCGGCCCGCTGGGAGACGTACTGGCGCATCGGGTAGGCCAGCGCCACGATCAGCGTGCACAGGACCAGCGCGAGGAGCGCGGCGCGGCCGGTGAGGCGCGAGCGGCGGGCCTGGCGCTTGGTCTGGGAGCGGTAGACCCGGGCCGCGGTCTGCTCGCCGAGCAGTTTGATCCTGGTCGCGGTGGAGAAACGGTCCCGGTCCTTCACAGCCACTGTTTCCCGCCTCCCGTCTCACACGTGCGTACGTCCCCGCACACGGTACGGGACCGCGTACGGGGACGTACGTACGACTGGCGGAGCCTCGACCCGGTTCGGGCCGGCGGCGTCAGCCCTTGAAGCGCGGGAACGCGGAGCGGCCGGCGTACACCGCGGCGTCGTCGAGGATCTCCTCGATGCGCAGCAGCTGGTTGTACTTGGCGACGCGGTCCGAGCGGGCCGGGGCGCCGGTCTTGATCTGACCGCAGTTCACCGCGACGGCGAGGTCGGCGATGGTGACGTCCTCGGTCTCGCCGGAGCGGTGGGACATCATGCACTTGAAGCCGTTGCGCTGGGCCATCTCGACGGCGTCCAGCGTCTCGGTCAGCGAGCCGATCTGGTTGACCTTGACGAGCAGGGCGTTCGCGGAGCCCTCCTCGATGCCGCGGGCGAGGCGCTCGGGGTTGGTGACGAAGAGGTCGTCGCCCACGATCTGGACCTTGTCGCCCAGCTTCTTGGTGATGACGTTCCAGCCGGCCCAGTCGTCCTCGTACAGCGGGTCCTCGATGGAGACGAGCGGGTACGCGGAGACGAGCTCCTCGTAGTACTCGGTCATCTCGGCGGCCGAGCGGGACTTGCCCTCGAACTCGTACTTGCCGTCCTTGTAGAACTCGGACGCGGCGACGTCGAGGGCGAGCGCGATCTGCTCGCCGGGGACGTAGCCGGCCTGCTTGATGGCCTCGAGGATGAGGTCGAGCGCGGCGCGGTTGGACTCCAGGTTCGGGGCGAAGCCGCCCTCGTCGCCGAGGCCGGTGGACAGGCCCTTGGTCTTCAGCACCTTCTTGAGGGTGTGGTAGACCTCGGCGCCCCAGCGCAGGGCCTCGGAGAAGGACTCCGCGCCGATGGGGGCGATCATGAACTCCTGGATGTCCACGTTGGAGTCGGCGTGCGAGCCGCCGTTCAGGATGTTCATCATCGGGACGGGCAGCAGGTGTGCGTTCGGGCCGCCCAGGTAGCGGAACAGCGGCAGGTCGCTGGCCTCGGAGGCGGCGTGGGCGACGGCGAGCGAGACGCCGAGGATGGCGTTGGCGCCGAGCGAGCCCTTGTTGTCGGTCGCGTCCAGGTCGAACATCGCCTGGTCGATCAGGCGCTGCTCCGTGGCGTCGTAGCCGACGAGCTCCGGGCCGATCTGCTCGATGACGGCGAGGACGGCCTTCTCGACACCCTTGCCGTGGTAGCGGTTGGGGTCACCGTCGCGGAGCTCGATGGCCTCGAAGGCACCGGTGGAGGCGCCGGACGGAACGGCGGCACGACCCGTGCTGCCGTCGTCGAGGCCGACCTCGACCTCGACCGTGGGGTTGCCTCGGGAGTCCAGGATTTCCCGGGCTACGACGACGTCGATGGACGGCACGAGCATCTCCTTCTTGGGATGTGACGCTGGTTGTGCGGGGCTCACGGGCCTTGACGCGCCCTTGCTGAGCCCTGCGACTAGAGCCTAACCGCCCCGGGGCCGTCGGCAGCCGACCGACCGTCCCGTGGACAGACAGACGGTACCTATTGTTTCCGCCCGGAACAAAGGGGGTGGCCGGTAAAGGACGGCAGGAAGTCGCCGACAGGCGGAAGAGACGCCCCTGAAGGGACGCAGGCAAAGAGAAACCCCGCTCCGGTGCGTACGGGGGAACACGCACCGGAGCGGGGAGCCCGTGGGGACGGGGGGATGACCCTCACGAGGTCGTCAGTGTGCCGACCCCGGATATGAGGGCGCTGTGGCTTCTCGGGGAGCCAGGTGTCACTTCAGGTGCAGCTGCTGGCCCGGGTAGATCAGGTCGGCGTCCGCGACGATGTCCTTGTTCAGCTTGAACAGCTTCTCCCAGCCGCCCTTGACCTTGTGCTTCTCGGCGATGGAGCTGAGGGTGTCGCCCTTGACGACCTTGTACTCGCCGTCGCCCTTCTTGACCTTCTTGCCGGTCGGGGTGGTGACCGTCTTGGAGGCGGCCGGGCGGTCGGCCGAGCGGGAGGAGCTCTGCTTCTCGGTCGAGCGGGTGGTGCTGCCGCTGTCCGAGGAGCTGGAGGAACCGGACGAGCCGGAGGAGCCGGTGTCCGAGGAGCCGCCGCCGTTGTAGGCGGCGCCGGACAGGCCGGTGCCGCAGACGGGCCAGGCGCCCTTGCCCTGGCCGGCGAGAACCTTCTCGCCGATGGCTATCTGCTGGGACTTGGAGGCCTGGTTGGCCTGCGCGGCGTACTGGGTGCCGCCGTACGCGGCCCAGGTGGAGGCGGAGAATTGCAGACCGCCGTAGTAGCCGTTGCCGGTGTTGATGGACCAGTTGCCGCCGGACTCGCACTGGGCGACCGCGTCCCACTCGGAGGCGGTGGCGGCGGAGGCGTTGCCGGCCGCCATGAGCGGGGCGGCGATGGCGACACCGGTGACGCCGGCGAGCGTGGCGACGCGGGTGGCCTTGGAGGGACGGCGGTGCTTGCCCTTACCGGAAAACAGCATGGTGGATCCCCTCACCGACGCCTGCGAGGTGAGCTGTCGGGTTCGGGCCGTGTGAGTTGCCCGGCCACTCCTCGTCCGCCGGAGCACTGCTCCGTGGGAGGTGTGGCTTCACCCCGAGCCGTTCCGGTCGACCACCCCGGCCCGGCACTTACCTTGGGTCCCCCGCTCCTGCCTACGGCGCTTGACGCGACGACTGTTCCCGTACCGCCGCTGGCAGGATTCGGCGTTGCGACGGTCGGGGCTCGGGTTGCCGAGCGGCCTCGACCGTAGACACGCGATCGACGGAATTTCAAAGACGATCAGGGCTTCTGAGACTCATCCCACACTTTCACCAAACCGGACATTCGGCGCGAAGCGTGACGTGAACTCCCGCTGTTTTTCTTGGGCTTTGCGCCCTATTCCACCCCTGTGTCGAGGGTCTGACCGGGGGCGATGTCGCTCGGGTCGGCCCCGATGAGGTCCCTGTTCTCGTCATACAGGGCGCGCCATCCCCCGTCGAGGTCAAGGGAGTCGGCGATGGACTCCAGGGAGTCGCCCTCCTGGACGAGATAGGTGGCCGCGGCGTGCCGGCCGCCGGACGCGGCGGTGGCGCCGTCCACGGCAGCGCCGGTCGCGCTCTTGGGCGCGGCCTCGTCGGCGGTGGCGCCGCGATGGCGGCCGGAAGTGAGGGAGCCGGTGTCGACGAGACTCCAGGAGCCCGCCGCCTGCCCGGAATTGTCCGAGTCGTCCACTTCGGGAGACGCCGTGACCGAGCCGCCGCCCGCCTGCGCGCCACCCTTGCCGTGGGCACTCGCGGACCCGCCGGCCGTGCCGGACCCTCCGGGAGCGGCGGAGGAAGAGGACGAAGGGGAGGAAGCGGATGCCGAGGGTGAACTGGGGGAATCGGCGGACGAGTCGGACTTACCCGACGATCCGGCCGAGGCGCCGTCATCGCTCGACGAGCCCGAGGAGCCCGACAACCCCCGGGACAGGTCGGACAATCCGGAAGACCCGGATGAGTCGGACGAGCCCGACGAGCCGTTCGCCACGCCGGTGTCCACGCTCAGCGCGCCGTTCTCCTTGGTGAGCCCGGAGGTCAGCCCGCAGGTGCCCCACGCACCGATGCCCTGCGCCGCCAGCACCTTCTGCGCCACGGCGATCTGCTGGTTGCGGCTGGCCAGGTCGGGGCTCGCCGCGTAGTCGAGGCCGCCGTACGTCTCCCAGTCCTTCTGGGTCAGGCTCAGGCCGCCGAACGCGCCGTCGCCCTGGTCGGCGCTCCACGAGCCACCGGTCTCGCACTGCGCCACCTTGTCCCACACCGTGCCGTCGGCGGCGCTCGCGCCGGAGGCGGCGAGCAGCGGGATGGCGATGGCGGAGCCCGTCACTCCGGCCGCGACAAGGAGAGCCGGGGCCTGGCGGGGGCGACGGTGACGACCGTTCCCGGAGAGCATGCGAGGGGCCTTTCTCTGGACAGCACTGACCGGCGCGGCGGGTTGGACCGATGCGTCGCACCGACGAGTGAACGTATCGGCAGACGATCACTTGTCACAAGTTAATGCCGCGCAGATCACGTGAAGATCACAGAGTTGAGGGTCGGTCACCTTTCTTCCGCCGAACGGTCACACTCCGCCCGACATCCGGTCGGAAAGCGTCGTTCATGAGCCGGAACGCACCGGAGTGAACTCCACCGGAAGGGTCCGCAGGCCGCGCATGATGAGCCCGCCGCGCCACCTCAACTCGCCCGGATCCACGGCCAGTCGGAGGTCGGGCAGCCGGGTGAGGAGGGTGGCCAGCGCGGTCTGGCCCTCCAACCGGGCCAGCGGCGCCCCCAGGCAGTAGTGGATGCCGTGGCCGTAGCCGAGATGCTGGTTGTCGCGGCGGGAGAGGTCGAGGGTGTCGGGGTCCCGGAAGCGGGCCGGATCACGGTCGGCGGCCGCGAGGACGACGAGGACGGGGTCGCCCGCCGCGATGTCCTGTCCGCCGATGACGAGCGGCTCGGTCGCGAACCGCCAGGTGGCCAGTTCCACGGGACCGTCGTAGCGCAGGAGTTCCTCGACGCCGGTCTCCAGGAGGGTGCGGTCGCCGCCGTCCTCGGTGAGCGACCGCTGGAGGCGTTCTCGCTGCTCGGGATGGGTGAGAAGGGCGTAGGTGCCGTTGCCGATGAGATTGACGGTCGTCTCGAAGCCGGCGAACAGGAGGATGAAGGCCATGGCGGCGGCCTCGTTCTCGGTGAGGTGCTCGCCATGGTCGGAGGCGCGGATCAGACCGGAGATGAGGTCCTCGCCGGGCGCGGGCTCGGCCGGGAGCTCCTCGCGCTTGCGGTGGATGAGTTCCAGCAGATATCCGCGCATCTTCTTCACCGACCGCGCGACCCCGCCCCTCGGGCCCCCGCCGTGCCGGATCATCATCCCGGCCCAGTCGCGGAAGTCGTCCTGGTCCTCGCGCGGGACGCCCAGGAGGTCGCAGATGGCGTAGATGGGGAGCGGGAAGGCGAAATCGTGGATGAGGTCGGCCTCGCCCCCGGCGGCGAACCGGTCGATGAGGTCGTCCGTCAGTTCCTGCACCCGGGAGGCGAACTCGGCGACCCGGCGGGGCGTGAAGGCCTTGCTGACGAGCCGTCGCAGCCGGGTGTGGTCCGGCGGGTCGATGTTGAGCAGATGCGTCATCAGCTCCGCCTTGCGCTCACCGGGGATACCGGTCTTGCCCTTGGCGTGCGCCGGTTCGTCGTGATGGGCGGGATTCTTGGAGAGCCGCTGGTCGGCGAGGGCCTGTTTCGCGTCGGCGTAACGCGTGACCAGCCAGGCCTCCACACCGCTGGGCAGCACGGTGCGGTGCACGGGGTCGTGCTCCCGCAGCCAGGCATAGGCCGGATAGGGGTCGGTGGCGAATTCCCAGGTGAACAGCTCGGGGGCGGGCGGGGCGTCGTACGAGGGGCGAGGCAGCTCGGTCACGCCCTGACGGTAGCGGGCATCCCGGAGGCCTCCGCGAGGGCCCGACCCGATACCCGCCGAAGTGCCCGACCAGGACGGCCTGCCCGACCCGATACCCGCCGAAGTGCCCGACCAGGACGGCTTGCCCGACCCGGTACCCGGCGAAGTGCCCGACCGGAACGGCTTGGCGGGACGGCGCGCCAGGCCGGAACGGCTTGCCCCACCGGGACGGCGCGCCCGGATCAGGAGGCCGCCGTGCTACTCCTCGACTCCCTCCACTCCGCCTGCCCGCTCCGTTCCCTCGATTCCCTCGGCGGCCCGGACGGCGTCGCGGTACGCCCGGGCTGCTGCTCGTAGTGCCGCCTCCGGGTCTATGCCCTCCGATTCGGCGCGGGCCGCCAGGGCCAGCAGTTCGTAGCCGATGCCCTCGGCAGCGGGCAGCGGCACCTCCAGTCGCGCCGTGCGGGCCCGGGACACCAGTTTCGTCGCGAGGGCCAGTCCGGGCTGGTGCAGGGGGACGCCGTCGGTCACGGACTCGCGCCGCTTCTCCGCCGCCTTGGTGCGGAGCCAGTGCTCCTTGACTTCCTCGGGGGTCGTGGCCGTGGCGTCGCCGAAGACATGGGGGTGGCGGTGGATGAGCTTGGCGACGATCGTCCCGGCGACGTCGTCGACGGAGAAGGGGGACTCCTCGTCCTCCTCGGCGATGCGGGCGTGGAAGACGACCTGGAGCAGGACGTCGCCCAGCTCCTCGCGGAGTTCGTCGCGGTCGCCGTCCTCGATCGCCTCGACCAGTTCGTACGACTCCTCGACCGCGTACTTCGCCAGGCCCTTGTGGGTCTGCCGCGAGGACCACGGGCACTCGGCGCGGATGCGGTCCATGACCTGGACGAGGTCGAGGAGCCGGGCGCCGGGAAGGTCGTAGGAGGCGGGGAGCAGCTCCAGCTCGGGCATCGACACGCGGCCGGAGCCGGCCAGCCGGGCCAGGCCGTCCGTGAGGGCCGGTTCGCCCTCGCCGGTGGCCACCACCACGACCGTGCGGCCGCCGGAGCAGGCGGCGAGCAGTTCCTCGGCGGCCGGGGAGGCGTCCTCGACCGTGATGCCCGCGTCCCGCAGATAGGGCAGCTGCGGATGCGCGCCGTCCGCGCACAGCACCCGGTCCGCCGTGCGCAGGGCCTGCCAGGCGGGCCAGGACAGCAGGCCGGGGGCGACCCGGTGGCTGGTGGTGAGCAGGACGACACGGCCGGGGGCGACGTCCTCGGCGCGGGCGACGGCGGAGCTGGATGCGTTCACACCCCGAACGTAACCCACGCCCGCCGACGGCCCTCCGAGTTGTCCACAGGACAGGTCAGCCGGTCATACGATCACACGGGCCCACCCGCTCAGGGGGCCGGGCGGCCGCAGATCCGGGTGGTCACGTGGGCGGGCGGCCGGATGACCGGGCGGTCACGTGATCCGTCACGTGGTCTGCTGTGTCCCCGCCGCCGAGATCTCCCGTACCCAGGGCGTCTTCGCGTCGACGCGGGCGACCTTCTGCGCGTCCCAGTTCCCGTAGCGCGGGTTGAGGTCCACGCCGAGTGCCTTGGACGCCTTGGACAGGGCGTTCCAGAACGCGGGCTGACTGGTGTTCGTGCCGAGCTCGGCGGCGAGTTTCTGCGCCTCCAGCTGGAGGTGAAGGTTCTCGTCGAGGCGCTGCGGCGGAATGCCGTACTGCTGGAGCCACGCCGCTTCCAGGCCCTTCGCGCCGCCCGCCTGCTGCTCCAGGCCGGCCCGCATCTCCTGGACCTCCCGGCGGCTGACGGAGATGCCCGCGTCCTCGGCGGCCCGGTGCAGCACCTTGTCGAGGACCATGCCGTGCAGGGTGTCGCGGGCGAGGGTGCCGGTCTGGGCGACGGCCTGCGCGTACTGGGCGTCGTCGGTGACCGCGGCGCGCTGGGCGGTGCGCACCTCGCTCACCCGGTTCTCCAGCTGGGCGACGGTGATCCGCTGGCCCCCGACGACGGCCGCCGCGCCCGGATGCGCGTCGTTCCCGCAGGCGGCGAGGAGAGGGGCCGCCACGATCGCGGCGGACAGCAGGAGCGCGGTGCGACGACGGCGGTGCAAGGGAACCTCCCGAGGAGATTGTGCGACGGTGCACAAAGTCTTGCGGTGATCGATGTTAGGCAGTGGGGCGGCTGGGGCCAACCCATTCGACCAACGATTCACCAGGACTTCCGGCACCGCCGCGCCCGCCCGCCGCCCGCTCGTCGGTGCGAGGGCTCAGCCTCGCGCGTCGACCGCGTGCTCGACGGCGTCCGCGATGCCTGCGCGCAGTCCGTCGCCCGTGGCGACCGTGCGCACGTTCACGCTCGCGTGGGTGGCACCGCCCACCAGGACGAAGTCGACCTTCTTGTACTGCGGCGCCGTCGCCCGGGCCGCCGTCACCTCGGGGTCTCCCACGGCCAGGACGACGTCGCAGGAGCGCTGGAGGAGACCGTTGAGGAAGGGGCGTGCGTTGCCCGTGCTCTGTTCTCCGGTCACCGGCGCGTAGCTCACGCGCGCGTGCGTCTTCCGGGACGCGTCCTGCATGCCCTGCCAGACGGTGGCCGCGGTGCTGTCGGCGGTGATGCCCTTGTCCCCGGTGAGGAGACAGGCGTCGACGTCCGTGTAGGCGCGGGCACGGGTGTCGGGGACCGCGGGACGGTCGTCGTGGGAGAAGAGGAGGACGCCGGCCACGGTGAGGGCCGCCGCTGCCACGAGCGCACCGGCCGCGAGGGCGAGGGTGCGCCCGCGCAGCGCGCGAAGCCAGGTGACGGCCGCGCGCCCCAGCGCGAAGGCCCGTCCGTTGCGTGCCCCGCCCGCACCGCGCGCCGAACGGGCCGCCCGCGCCTGGGACACCTGCCTGACCTGCTTGCTCACCGCCGTCGCTCTCCTGCTCCGCTATTTCCCGGCCGTCGCGGCCGGCCGCGACGGCCAGGCCCGCCACGCGTGCGTGGCGGCACCGGCCGTCGACAGGGCGATCAGCAGCGCGTCGAGCGCGAACAGCGCCCCGTGCGTGTCCACCGGGGTCAGCGCGAGCTCGGTGAGCCAAGCCGCCAGCACCGCGCTGAAGGTGACGAAGGCCGACCAGTCCGCCCGGGAGCGCCTGCGCAGGGCGAGGACGAGGGACGGGACGGGGCACAGCAGGCCCAGGCTGAGGACGGGCAGCAACGCGAAGCCCACGCGCGCGACGGGCGTGCGCAGCGCCGCGCCCGCGACCGCCCCCGCGAAGACCAACCTCATGTCCTGCCCTTCCCTCCTACGCGGCGCCTCGTGCGCCACGCCTCACGCATCGCGCGCCACGCGTCGCGCGCCTGCGCGTCGCTGCTCGTGCGATCAGGTTCAGCCGACGATGGCGACCGGGGCGTCCCACGTGTCGCGGTCCACGGTGATCGTGTACCCGCCGCGGGTCTCCTTGCTGTTGACCTGGTACTGGTGGCCGCGGCTGTGGTTGGTGAACTGGGTGGCGCCCCACGGCCAGTCGGTGGTCGTGGTGTCCTTCTTGTCCCACAGCGCGTACCAGAGGTTGCCCGGCAGGTCCGTCTTGTTCGTCGCGGTGGCGATGGCCTTGGCGCTGGAGCTGCTGAAGCCGTAGTAGCCGCCCCGGTAGATCTTGGCGCGCAGCGTCTTGGTGAAGGAGCGCACGTACGCCAGTACGGCGTCGTTGCACGCCTTGTTGGTGATGTCGTACGCCTCCATGTCGAGGTAGATCGGGCTGCCGGCCTTCATGCCGAGCGCCGAGGCCTTGGCGACCGCGTCCGCGCCGTCGGTCGCGCCGAGGGAGGTGGCCGTGGCGGCGGTGATCTTCTCGGGGCTGGAGCCCGTCTGGCAGGGCGGCTGGGCGCCGACGTAGAGCGGTATCAGCTTCCAGCCGACCGTGTTGACCGACTTCACCCAGGAGGCGGTCAGGTTGGGCTGCGCGCAGCCACGGTTCTTGCCACCGACGTAGACGGCGGCGCCGCCGTAGTACCCGTCGGTCTTCCATGCCTTCATCGCGGCCAGCGAGGGCGCGGTGCAGGCGTCGAAGGCACGGCCGGTGTACGTCTTCTGGGCGGGCCAGGTGGTGGCCGCCATCGAGGTCTGCGCCGCTATCCCGGCACCCGCGAGGACGGCCGCGCCGGCCACGCCCCATGTGATGTATCTGCGCTTCCTGGACTGCCGGTGCTCGGCCATCCCCACCCCATCGTTCGTCTCTGTGTACGGCGCGCTCGCCGTGTGTGCCTGTGGCGTAAGCCTGTGTCAGGCAGAAGTCCCCTGGACCGGTGCGACGATACGGTGTCGACTCGACGTCCGCACCGGCGGATCGCACCGTAACCCGCGTCACCCCAGTGATCGGGAAACACAGCGCCCCCATAGCCACAAGATTCGCCCATGTCACAGTAAAGAAGCGACGGCGTGGAGCGGCCCGCCGGTGTCCTACCCTGGCCCTCTGCTTACTTGGGGGGCGACATGACGATGCCGACGACAACGACGGCGGCGGGCGCGGAGAGACGGCTCGCGGGCGGCTGGGCCCAGCGGATCGGCTGGGGGTTCCTGGTGTGGGGCTCACTGGGCCTGCTGGTCTGGGTGCCCTTCCTCTACGTGGCGATCCGCCGCGGCCACTCCTCGGACTGGGCGGCCTTCGCCTCCTTCGCGCTGTACGAGTGCGTGACCCTGCCCTGGGCGGTGATCACGGCGGACGGCGACGGCGACCCGTATCTCGGCATCGCCATCATGGTGAGCCTGCTGACGGCGACGGGCATGTTGCTGTTCGCGATGTTCGACAAACGGCTCCCGCCCGCCCAGTCGGCGTACGGAGCGATCGGCACGCCCCAGGGACAGCCGACGTATCAACAGGGGTATCCGTACGGGCGCTGACCTCGGGCCTGTCGCGCACGGAGGCCGCGGTGACGGAAGGGCGGACCTGAGCCGTCCCGCACACTTGCGGCACACGGGCGTGCGATTTTTGATCATCCTTTGAGCAAACCGAGAGTTTACTGTGTCCTTGGCCTCCTTAAGGTCGGCCTGGCCCGAGTCACAGTCGGGCCGGCACTCCTCTCTCAAGGATCCCCATGCGACTCCCGTCCCGTACCGCCCAGCTTCTGGCGGTAGCGACTCTCCCTCTTGCCCTGATCGCCACCGCGTGTTCGTCGGACAGCACGGCCGAGGCCACCACCGCCTCCCCGGCTCCGACGAAGGCGAAGGACCCCAACGAGGGCCTGCTGACGGGCACGCAGCTCAAGAAGGCACTGGCGCCGGCGTCGTACTTCGCAGCCGGGTTCACCGTGGACCCCGAGACCACGCGGGACACCGGTGACACCTACAGAGCCCCGGCCACCCACAACGCGGCCGAGCCGGACTGCACGCGCTTCGGCAGCACCGGCTGGATCGACCTCAGCGGCATAGAAGGCGTGTCGTTCGCGCAGAACACGTACGTCGGCAAGAACACGTCCTCCGAGCTCGACCAGGAGATCGACGTCTACCGGGGCACGACCTCGACCGACGTGATGACGGCCCTGACGAAGGTTGTCGCGGCCTGCCCCGGCTATCCCGACGCCGACACCAAGTCCAAGGTGAAGATCACCGGCGCGGCCACCCCCGGTCTCGGCGACGACGCCTACACCATCACCCTCACCGACGACGCCTGGGAATCCGGTACCACCCTGGTCGCCGTCCGAGTCGGCACGGCCGTCGTCAGCATCCTCTCCACGGACGGCGCCGACGACGGGGCCGCCGCCGCGAAGAAGCTTGCGGAGCAGGTCGTTTCGTCGCTGAAGACAGCCGCCTGAGACCAGCCCACCACAGCGCCCCGGGCAGGCCGTGCGCCACGAAGACCGCCCGGCCTGCTCCCGTTTTCCGCACCGCGTGAAACGTAGGCCGGGCCGCCGCCCGTACCGGCGGTCAGGCCCACGCGTTCGCCCAGGACAGGCAAGTCCCGAGGCTCCCGCACGATGAGCCGAGACTTCGACCTCTCCCTCACGGGCCACCGGCACGGGAGCCTCGTGCGTGGGGTTCCCGGCCGCCGTCCCCCACCACTGTGGCCACGCCGCGACAGCTCACTGTTCGACCCAGATGTGCCGGGCCCACATCACTTCGCGGTCCTCGGCTTCCGCCAACACCTCGAGGCCCATCTCCCGGGGAAGAAGACACCCCTTGGGCCAACTGATCTCCTCGCCACCCGTCATGACGGATACGTTCTGCGGGTCGTCGACGAGCCGAAGGTGGTAAAACGTCCGGTCCCGGAGCGCCGTCACCGTGGAGAACTCCGGTTCGACAGTGACGATGACACAGTCGTCCTCCCCGTCGTCCAATGTGAGTCCCATGGACGAACTCACCGGAATCGACCGCAGCACATCCGGGAGTTCGGCGAGGGAAACCGTCGACACCTCGAACGCCGGGACCAGGATCTCGACAGTCACCACATTGGGGCGCACGGCCACCCTCCGGAGTTGCCGGCGACGACGAGCCGGGCCGGGACGAAGCCGGCTGTCGAGGTGTTCGAGGGCGCCGGTGAGCCAACTGACCACACCACGCAGAGACGCGGAGCTGAAGGACCAGGACGGCTTGGACGAGGCTAGTGATCCGGGTCGTCGCGCAGCGGAGCTTGCGGAGGAGCCGCCAGGACTACGGACGTTGCGAGGGACGGCGACGGTGGAGTAGGCAAGGAGGGTGGTGCCCTCCGTGGCTATGAAGGGGTTCAAAGAGGCCTACTCGAGATGTCAGGTGAAAAGCGTTACCGAGCCGGACCAGGGGAGTCGGTCTGCGCCCCTTGGATCAGGTACAGGCAAACGGCGATCGGGTGTTGTCGGGGCCGAGTTGCTCGAGCGTCAGGGCTACGCGCATGTCGCCGACCTTCCAGCTCTCCATGTGCACGAAGATGAACACTTCCTCGCCGAACGACAGATCCTCCAGCTCCTCTCGCTCGACCGAGAACTCTGGCCGAACAGAGCAGCAGGCAAGCGAAACAGTTCACCACCAAACTAATGGACATGCTGCAAAGATCGAAGCCGCCGACAGTGAACAGGCCAACCATGATCAGGTTGACGGCGCACCCTCTGCGGCTGCTCAGTCCGTTCGAGGCGCAGTCTGCATCCACTCCTTCAGAGCCCGGCGATAATGCATAGCATCGCTCCCGGCGCCCACTCGGAGGCTGAACAATTCCTCCGGCGAGAGCAACTCACCTGACGAACCAAGTTGGTCGACCGCAGCGGATTGACCCGCGGCCTCGAAGGAGAACCAACTGTTTGCCCCAGGGGGGGGAGCCACTCCCTGCTGATCGAATTCATAGGCCACGCAGAACGCGGATCCGATCACCTGGGCCCGCGATCGGTTTATAGCGACGTCCATGTCGATCAAGCCAAGGACGCAATCGAGAGCAGCCAAAACAGCACGCGCCCATGGACCACCCCAGGTCTCAGCAGCCGTGCGCAGCCTATCTACGTGCGGCCGAGCAGCCCGCCGAAGATCCGAGTCGTCACCAAGACCTCCGAACTCGCGCCAGTAGGACTCAACCACTTGAACGGCCGGGTAGGCATCTTCCGCCATCCCTGCCATCTCCGCTTGCAGAGAAACAACAGAGTCCACTCGGCTTGCGGCGACGACCGCAAGGATCCGCCTCCGCACAACGGATGGCTCATCAGGCGTCTCGGGCACGGCACCTCCTTCTTAATTCCAAACAGCCAAAGTCTTGGTGAGAATCTTGCCACCAGTCCGCTCAATCAATGGTGCACAGAATTCCTCACAGAAATGGTTGCTAGCGATCAGCATTTGAGGCTGCACACCCAGATTAACTGCTTCAGTAAGCAGTTTACCCTCAGCGTGATTCCGACCAAGCAGGTATGGCTCATCGATCTTCGCAGCACCGGCACGGCTGGGCAGCTTGGGATAGATTCTCAATGCCTCGTCGGCGGCATCCGCCAAACCGATCTGCGCCTCGGAAATATCCGCCTGCGCACCTACGGCGAACAAATCGAGACCTCCTCCGGAGACGGGAACGTGGAGTCCGCCCACAGTCTTCCTGAACGCCCCGGCTCCCATTCGTTTAGTCATGGCATCAACACGAGCCTGCAGCGCTACCGGATCCGGCGTGGCCGACCCGCCGCAGTTGTGGACCAGTATTGGCGTGTCCCCGGCTTCCACATAGTACGTGTGGAGGTCGCCGATGGTGAGGTCGTACGTCGTGGTGTTCGCGTGGTACAGCCGGACATCCGTGACCTCGGTCGTGCCTGTCGGTGTCTGGAGGACGTCGCCGGGGTTGAGGTCCTTGGCGTCTACGAAGGCGGACTGGGTCTTGTCGTAGAAGGGGTGGTGGAAAGTCGTCTGGAGGTGCGCGTCCTGCGCGGCCGCTGCGGATGCCGTGCTGACCGCCGCCACCGGCTGGGTCGCCGGCGCCTTGCCGTCACCGTGGCCGTGACCGGCCGACAGTGCGCCCAGCACCGCCGCCGACGCCGCCAGGCCGAACGCCGCCTTACGCGCGACCTTCCTGCCGAGAGACTTCACCCCGGCCTTCTTCGCGCCGGACTTCTCAGCGGCCTTTTCAGCGGTCTTGGTCGCCGTCGCCTTCACCGTCACGTCCACGAAGTCGTGGTCCGTGTGCGTCACGATGACCGCGGTCACGTTGTGGGTCTGCGTGCCCGTCGCGCCCGGCACCGAGTTGGCGATCTTGTCGCCCACCCGCACATGGTCGATGGCCTTGGTCGTGCCGTCGGCCATCAGCACCCGGGTAGAACCGGTGAAGCTGTGCGGGATCGGGCAGCTGGCCGCCCCGCCCGACTCGTCCGAATGCGACTGCGACCGAGACCCCGCCCCCTCGGAGTCCGCCCGGGAAGCCGCCGCCTCCGTCGCGTCCGTCGCCGCTGTTTCCTCGGCCTCCGTCGCGCCCTTGCCGAAGAGGCCGCCGACGACCTTCATCGCCTTCGGTGCCGCCTTGGCGAGGAGCTTGCCGCCGATCTTGCCCAGGGCGCCGCCCAGCGCGCCGGCTATCGCACCCGTGACCGCCGCACCCGCGAAGGCACCCGCGTCGCAGTCGTCGCCGCCGTTCTGCGCGCAGGCGAAGCCCTGCTCCACCAGGGAGCCGACCGCGCCCGCTGCCGCCGCGCAGCCGATCGAGCCGACACCCGCCGTCAGCGCCTCACAGCCCGCGAACACCGCCGTCGAGACCACGAACGACGTGATCGCCGCCGCGTGGTTCTTCGCGAACGTCGCCGTCGCCTTCGCCGCCTTGACCGTGGCGTGGTACGCCCTCCTCGTGGCATGAGCGACCGCGTGCGCCGCCTTGGTCACGGCGTGCGTGACCTTCTTCGCGGCCTTCTTGACGGTGTGGACGACGCGGTGCACCACCCTCGACGCCTTGTGATAGGCGGTATGGACGGCGTGGACCACCCGGTGGACCGCGCGTCTCACCTTCCGTGCCGTGTAGTGGTAGACGCGGCGCACCACCCGCACGGTCGCGTGGTAGACGTCCCGCACGTGGTGGACCACCTTGTGGGCCGCGTGCTTCACGGCGTGGACGACCTTGCGCGCCGCGTGCTTGACCGCGTGGTAGACCTTGTGCGCCGCGTGCTTCACGGCGTGACTGACCTTGTGCGCGGCCTTCTTGGTCCCGCAGACCACGTCGTACCAGGAGCAGTTGCCCGACTCGTCGGTGCCCGCCATCGGGTTGTCGTCGACGTACGCGAAGGGGTTCGCGGAGACCGAGTTCGGGACCGGGTTGAGGGACATGCTGTCCTTGTTGAGGAACACACCCGTGTCGGGGTTGTACCAGCGGGACGCCGTGCCCACGTCACCCGTGCCGGGTTCGGTCCAGCCGGACTGGAAGCCGAGGTGGCCGGTGACCGTGTTCGTCGGGGAGACGACCTTGCCCAGCGGGTCGTAGGACGCCGAGCCCGCCAGCGTCGTCGCGCCGGAGGTGAAGGAACCGACCACGTCGTTGTGCTGGTCGGTGAGGGCCAGGACCCCTGTGCCACCGATGCTCTTGACGCCCACCAGGCCGCCGCCCGGGTCGAACGTGTAGGTGTCGTCCCCGTCGGAGGCGATGGTGTTGCCCGCGCCCGAGTAGGAGAAGGTGCGGGTCGCGCCCGTCGACGTGACGCGGTCCGTGATGTTGCGGCCGGTCGCGTCCAGCGTGTAGGACTGCTCGCCCGCGACGATCTGCCCGCCGAAGGCGTCGGTCTTGTACGCGACCGTCCCGCCGGCGGTCGACGACTCCTGGGTCATCGTGCCGCGCGCCGAGTAGGTGTAGCTGTGGGTGCCGTCCGAGGTCAGCTCGTCACGCTCGTCGTAGGTGTAGACGTCGGCGCCGTTGCGGACGCGGTTGCCCGACGCGTCGTACGCGTACGGCGTCGTGGTCGTGCCGTTGTTCCACGACGTGAGGCGGTTCGCCCAGTCGTAGCCGTAGGTGTTCGACGACGCGCCCGAGACACCTGTCGTCGTCTTCGACGTCAGGTTGCCGTTCTCGTCGTAGCCGTAGGCGAAGCTCGCCATCGTCGAGGCGCCCTGGACGAGGACGTCGTTGGTCAGCTGGTGCGCGCTGTTGTAGGTGAAGGTGCGGGTCTGGCCCGTCGAGCCGTACTTGACCGTCTTCAGGTCGTTCAGTTGGTCGTAGGTGTACGTCAGCTGATTGCCGGTCGCCGGATCGTTCAACGAGGACAGGCGGCCCGCCGTGTCGTAGCCGTACGTCGTCGTGCCGGCCGCGTCGGTGCGGGAGGTGACCGACGCGTCGTCGTTGTAGGCGAAGCTCGACGTGCCCGCCGAACCCGACGTGGTCAGCAGGTCTCCGCGGTCGTCGTAGGTGAACGCGTCGTGGGTGGCGTCCTGGTGGTCTACGGCGCCGGTGATCCCGGCCTCGTCCGTGTCGGCCGACAGGACGCGGCCGTCGGCGTCGTAGGTGAAGCTGCGCTTCGCGGTCGCCGCGTCCGCGCCGGTGCCCGACATCGACTTCAGCTGGCCGACGCTGTCGTACGTCATCGACGTCGTCGTGCCGCCGGGGAGCGTGGCGTTCGTCAGCTGCCCGTCGGCGTCGTAGGCGAACGTCGTCGTCGAGTCGGCGGCCGAGGAGTGCTGGGCCGTGCTCGGTTCGGTGATCTTCTCCTGCTGGCCCCACGGGGTGTACGCGTAGCGCCAGGAGTTGCCGCGGCCGTCGGTGAAGCGGGTGCGGTTGCCGGCCGCGTCGTAGCCGAAGGTCGTCGTGATCGACGTCGAGGCGTCGACCGGCTGGATCTCCTGGGTGACGGTGCCGGCCGCGTCGTAGGTGAAGTGGCTGGTGTGGCCGCGGGCGTCGGTGGCGGCGGTCACGTTGCCGACGCCGTCGTAGGCCTGCGAGGTCGACCAGAGCTGGACGTTGTTCGCGTCGTACGCGCGCGTGGCCGTCGGGTCGCCGTCGGCGTTGTAATCGGTCTGGGTCCAGGTGTTGTCGGGCAGGATCGTCTTCTGCTGGTTGCCCTCGAAGTCGTAGGTGTAGCGGGTGGTGTTGCCCGCGCCGTCGGTGACCGAGGTGACGTCACCGGCCCGGTTGTAGCCGTAGGACGACGTCACCCCGCCCGGTGAGGTGGTCGAGGAGGCGTGCGCCCCGTAGGGGTTGCCGGTGGTGACCGCGTAGGACGTGGTGCTCGTCAGGGTCCTCGTCGACGGGCGGCGTTCCATCGTCGTCGAGGTGACCGGGCGGCCGAGGTAGTCGTACGTGGCCTGTGCCTGGGCGCCGGTGCCGTCGGTCGCGGAGAGCTGGTCGCCGTCGGCGTCGTAGACGGCGTGCGTCTTCGTGCCGTCGGGGTCCGTGACCTGGGCGACGTCGCCCAGCTGGTCGTAGAGGTAGGAGGAGGTCTTGCCGCCGGGCGAGGTGACCGAGGTCTGGTTGCCTTCGCTGTCGTACGTCCACACGGACGTGCCCGCGTTCGGGCTCGGCGCGCCCGCCGGGGTGTACGAGGGGAGCGTCTCGGAGACCTTGTTGCCCTCGGCGTCGTAGACGGTCGTCGTGACCAGGCCGTTGGGGTCCTGCTCCTCGACCGCCTCGCCGAAGGTGTTGAAGCCGCTGGTGGTGACCGGGCGGACGGTGGAGGCGGTGGTGCCGTCGGGCTCCGCCTGGACGGCGGGCGCGGTGGTGACCGCGAGGTTGCCGGCCTCGTCGTAGGCGTAGTCCGTGGTGTGCTGCTCGGCGTCCGTCATGGACGTCGGCAGGCCGCGCTGATCGTAGGTGTACTTGGTGGTCTGGGCGTCGGAGGAGCCGACCGTGCCGCCGCCGCGGCCCGTGCCGTACAGGGAGGTCACGTCGGTCGCGGAGAGCGCCCGTTGGTAGAGCTGCACGTCTGCGACCTCGCCGTTGACGACGTCGGAGGTCGTGCCGCCGGCCGTCCTGGCGCCGCCGACGGACAGCGGTCCGGTGCCGGTCCACGGTGCAGTGTTCGTGGCGGAGCCCGCCTGTGCGCCGTTGACGTACAGCTTCATCGAGCCGTTGCTCGAGTCGAAGACACCGACCAGGTGGGTCCAGGTGTTCAGCGGTGCGGCCGTGGACGCGGTGGCGTCGTAGTACGCGGACGGGGAGGCCACGTCGGCGTTGGCCGCGTGGAAGCGGAAGGCGTTGTCGGTCTTGGAGTACTGGAGGTAGAAGGAGGCCCGGTTGGTGCCGCCCTGGGCGACGAAGGTACGGAAGGCGGAGGCGTCGGCGAGGTTCACCCACGCGGAGACCGTGTAGGAGGCGGTGGTGTCCAGGACCGGGCTGTTCGTGGCGACGACGTCACCCGTACCGGTGGTCGTGCCCGCGAACTTGGCCGCGTCGTCCGCCCAGGTGACCCCGGGGCCCGCGGTGGCCGTGTTCCCGGTGCCGGAGGAGTCCGTCACCGAGCGGCCGGCGGTCTGGTTCAGCTTCCACCAGGCGGCCGGGTGGCCGGAGGCGTCCCCGTACAGCGTCTCGGCGAGCAGGTTGCCCATGTCGTCGTAGCTGTTGGTGGTGGTGCGGTCGTAGCCGGACGAGTCGTGGTCGTTCTCGGAGGCGACCTGGTCGTCCGGGGTGTACGACACGGTCGTCACCCGGTCCACGCCGGTCGGGTCCAGCTCGGTGGACGTGGTCCGGGAGGCCGCGTCGAGCGTGTACTTGGTGACCGTCTCGCCGTTGTCGGTGGTCGACTGGGTGAGGTTGCCGGCCGCGTCGTAGACGTCCGACTCCAGCGTGTAGGTGCTGTTGCCGTCGGCGCTGGTCCGCTTCACGGTCGAGGTCAGGCCGTCGTCGGTGTAGGTGTACGCGGTGGTGTTGCCCATCGCGTCGGTGAGGGAGGCGAGCCGTCCGGCGGGGTCGTAGGCCCGCGAGGACTCGGTGAGCAGCGTCGTCGGCTGCGGGTTCACCGGGTCGCCCGTGTACATCAGGCCCTGGGTGAGCAGGTCGCCGTTGTCGTTGTAGGTGTACCGGGTCTCGGTGCCGGCGGTCGTCACCTCCTTGGTCTTGTTGCCGGAGGTGTCGTACGTGTACGTCGTCGTGTTGCCGTTGCCCGCGCCCTCGGCCGCGTTGGCGTCGGACTCGGTCAGGACGCGGTCGTAGGCGTCGTAGGTCCAGCTCTGGGTGCGGGAGTGGTCGCCGCCGCTCGCGTCGGCCACCGTCTGCGAGGTGACGTCGCCGTCGTCGTCGTACACCGAGGAGGTGACGGCGGCGTGGGTGGCGCCGGTGACGCGGTCGGTGAGCTGCGGGTCGTGCTCCTCGAGCACCTGGCCCGCGGTGTCGTACTTGTACGACGTCACCAGGCCGGCCGGGTAGGTGTCGGAGACGACCTTCTGGGTGAGGACCTGGCCGAGGCCGTCGAAGGTGTACGAGGTGACGAGTCCGACGGCGTCCGTCGTGGAGGCGACGTCACCGTTCTTGAGATACGACACCTGGTTGACGGCGCCGCCCGGCGAGACGGTCCTCACCGGCAGCCCCTTGGGGACCACTCCGCCGTCGGCGGACGGGTAGGTGCTGGTGCCGTCGCTGTAGACGGTGGTCGTGGAGCGCCCGGCCGGGGAGCCGGGGACGGCCGGGCCGGTGATCGCGGTCTGGTTGCCCGCCGTGTCGTAGGTGTACGAGGTGAGGTAGGTGGTGTCGGTGGCCGAGGCCGACCGGCCGTCGCGCTCGGTCAGCAGCTGGTCGTTGCGCGGGTCGGCGGTGGTCAGCTGGGCCGTGGTGTCGTCGGGGTAGTACGCGTAGTACTCGGTGTTGCACTTGTTCGCGGCCTGGTCCTGGCAGGACGTGGACGAGACCACGTTGCCCCGCACGTCATGACCTGTGATGGTCATCGCGCCGTTCGGATCGGTCACGGTGTGCTCGAATCCGGCCGAGTCGTAGCCGAAGCTGGTCTTGTTGCCGAGGCCGTCTGTCTCGGTGAGGGCGCGGTTGTTGTTGGTGACGTCGTACGTGTACTTCAGGGCCGCGGTGGTCGGGGAGGTGACGGTCACCGTCTCGACCGGGAGGAGGCCGGTGGAGTTCTGCGCGGCCTCGTAGCTCTGGGCCACGTCCGCGGCGGAGAGCTGCGAGCGGTACAGCGCGACCTCGGCGATGGAGCCCTTGAAGCGGGTCGCGTACCCGGTGTTGGAGGTGGAGCTGGTGTGGGCCTCGTCCGGCCAGTTGCCGCCGTTGAAGCCCGCGCCGACGTAGGTGTTCGGCTGTCCGGTCATCGCGGCGGTGCCGGTCTGGGTGCCGACGAGGGCGCCGTCGAGATAGACGGACTGGCTGGTGGCGCTGGTGGAGAGGACGACCTGGTGCCACTTGCCGTCGGTGACGGCGGCGGCGGAGACCAGCGGCTTGGTGGAGCCGCCGGAGAAGTAGAACTCACCGTGCAGCTTGCCGCTGGTGCCGACATAGAGGACGGGTGTGTAGCTGGTGGTGGTGCCCGCGCTCAGCGGGTCCTTGCTCGCACCGAGCAGCACACCGTTCGCCGTGGTCGTCTTGAACCACATGCTCGTCGACTCCGCGCCCGAGCCGGGCACCGAACCGCTGGGCAGGGTCAGCGAGGAGGTGGTCCCGTCGAAGGTCGCGGCCTTCTGGTCACTGAAGGGGCCCGCGGCGCCGAGGGTGACGGCGCTGTACGTGCCGTTCCCGCCGCGCACCTGGTCCACGGCCGTGGTCGCGCCCGCCGCCTCGCCGAGCCGGAAGTACTCGCTGGGCGCCCCGCCGAGGATCGCGCCCCGGTAGGTGTCGCTCGATCCGGTGACGGTGGGGGTGCCCAGCGTCCAGGTGCCGCCGTTCTCGTCGGTCATCTGGGTGAGCACGGTGGAGTTGGTGTCGTACGTCATCGCCGCGTACGTCTTGCCGGAGGGCCGCTTGACGGAGGTCAGCAGGGACTCGCTGTGCGTGCCGTACGTGTAGAGCGCGCTCACGTCGGCCGCGACGAGCGGGCGGCTGTACCAGCCGACGTCGGCGATGGAACCGTTGAAGTACGTGGCGTGGCCGGCGTCGTCGGTGTACGTCGGGTGATCGGGCCAGTCGCCGCCGAGGAAACCGGTGCCGAGGTAGTTGAAGGACTGGTTCTTGCCGAAGGCGGTCGCGCTCTTGATGGAGACGGTGCCGGTGCGCGAGCCGACCTTTGCGTTGTCCAGGTACAGGCTCTGGGAGTTGCCGGCCGCGGACAGCACGACGTGGTGCCATTTGCCGTCGGCGACGGACGCCGAGGTCACGATCGGGTTGATGCCACCGCTGTACCAGAACTCGGCGTTCAGTTTGCCGTCCGAGCCGACGTAGATCGACGGCGTGTAGAAACCGGACGCCTGACCGGAGCCGATGGGCTGGGAGGCGTAGGAGTAGAGGACACCGGGCCCGGCGGACGTCTTGAACCAGAGCGAGAGCGCGCCCGAGTCGGTGTCGTTGCCGAGGTTCTTCGGTAGGGAGACGTCGGAGGTGGTGCCGTTGAACGTGGCCACCTTCGAGGAGGAACCGGTCAGCGGACCGCCGCTCTGGCCGACGGTGACGTTCTCGTACGTCGCGTTCGTGGTGCCCTCGTTGCCGAGGACGGCGTCCTTGGCGCTGGTGCCTGAGGTCTCGGACAGCGGCCAGAAGGTGTGCGGGTCGAGGTCGAGCGCCGCGTTCTGGTAGCCGGAGCCGGTGGTGTAGCCGTAGACCGTGCACTTGGTGGACGACAGCGGTGTGCACACCTTGGTGAGCTGGTCACCGGTGTAGCCGTACGTCCAGGTCTGGACCGTGGTCGAGTCCCCGGCGGTGACCGGGTCGGTCACGACGGTCGCCACGTGCGCGGCGAGCGCGCCGGGCGGGGTGGACCAGGTGAGGCCGAGGGAGCGGCCGGAGACCGCCGACGTCATCTTGGTGATGTGGGCGGGGGTTCCGGTCCAGGTGAGGTTCAGCGCCCGGCCGTTGGCGTCCGTCACCGAGGTCAGTCCGTAGCCGCCGGCGCCCAGGGACTGGGTGAAGGTGTAGAGCGTGTCGTCCTTGTCGGTGAGCGTGTAGCCGCCGGTGACCGTCTTGAAGGTGGCGAACCGTCCGCTGCCCGGGGTGAACGTGCCGTCGCTGTTCTTTCCGTAGCCCGCCTGCGAGCCGTCGGGGTAGGTGACCTGCACGCTCGCGACCGCGCCGGCCGCCGTGTACTGCTCGGTCGCCCGCGCGTCGAAGATGCTCGACCAGCCCGATCCGAACGCGCCCGTCCAGCGCGGGTCACGGGAGTTGTAGTCGCGGTCGACGTCGAGGGACGGGCCGACGGTGGAGATGGAGGCGTCGGTGTCGGAGGTGGTGTAGTTGCCGATGGACGCGTCGAAGCCGTGATCGCTGCTGTTCTGCGAGAGTCCCGAGGTGATGACGGTCTGCGGGACCTGGACCGATATCTCGTAGGGGTCCGCGGGCGAGTAGAGCGCCGTGGTGGCGTCGTACGCCTGGACGGTCCAGCTGTAGTTGTTCCCCCAGGCGAGCTTGCCGGCCGGGACCGTCCAGTCGCCGGTCGCGACCAGGCCCGAGTCGGCGACCTTGGTGCCGGCGGCGTCGAAGACCTGGAAGAGGTACTTGTTGGTGCTGCCCGAGGTGGAGTTGGCACCGCCCGCCCAGGCGGTGAACTCCGGGGTGGTGGTGCCGACGACCGCGTTGTCCGCCGGGAACTGCTCGTAGAGCTGCGGGGCGGTGTTGCCGGTGTAGGTGACCGTGATGTACGGGCCCTTGCCCGGGTCGTTGAACGAACCGAACTGCTTCCAGTGCAGGGCGTCCGAGGTGGAGGCGTAGACGGCGAGTCCGTGGTCGGCGGTGGTGCCGCTGAGCCAGCCCTGGATCGCGGAGGTGGACAGCGCGACGGTCACCGAGTCGCCCACGGTCCGGTCGGCGGCCGTGTTGGCGCAGGCGTTGGGGACGGACGGGGTGGCGTTGCCGATGGAGGCGCCCATGGACGGGCCCGGGTAGCTGGTGACGCCCTCGGGGGTCCAGGCGCTGGTCACGAGCGCTACGTCGAAACGTTCCGCCGTGCAGGTGGAGGCCCAGGTGTCGAACAGGTGCAGACTCGCGGCGGTGACCGTGGCGCCGCTGGCGTCCCAGGCGGTGTCCCAGTGATTGACGAAGCTGTTGGCCGCGTGGGCGCCGGAGTCGTAGGAGCCGACCTTGATGGTCTGCTCGTAGGAGTGGTCGATGTTGTTGCCGGTGCCGGACTCGGCGTAGGTCGTGGTCCAGCCGTCCGTGACGGTGGGGTCGACGGTGACGGGGAAGACGCGGTCGGCGCTGTGCAGCCAGGCGCTGTCGAGGGTGATCTCGAGTGCGTAGCCGTCACCGCTCCTGACCAGGTCGGTGGTGACGGCGTGGGTGGTGGCCGGGTCGCCGGAGCGCGGGTCCACCTTGGAGTCGTAGGCGTACGACGGGGGAATGCGCTCGACGGTCTTCCCGGAGGAGTCCCGCAGGTCGATCCAGCCGTCGGCGGTGCTCCGGACCGGGGTGAGGCCCCGGAGGGTGAGGGGGAAGGTCCACGTGTCGGCCGCGTCGGCGGAGTCCAGTACGACGGATTCCTTCACGCCGGTGGCGGTGGGCGCGAGCTTCAGGTCGGTACCGGGGAGAACCTGGTCGTACGTGACGGTCGAGCCGTCGGCGGTGCCCTTGACCGGGGCGGCGCCCTTCAGGCCGTAGGCGACGCTGTGCTTCGTGTCGGTCGCGAGGGAGGTCAGCGCGGGGTCGGTGGCCTCGGCGGCGAAGTCAACGTCGACGGAGTTGGCCGCCTCGTGCCAGCGCCCGTCGGGACCGGCCCGCACGTCCACGTCGATGGGCGCCCATCTGCCCTTGCCGGTCTGGTAGTTGACCGGGCTCTGGGACATCTGACGGGTGACGGAACCGTCGGCGTTGTCGTAGACGGTGTCCGTGCGCGTGGACTTGGTGGCGCTGCGCTTGCTGGTCTTGGCGTCGAAGCCCGCGCCGCCGGCGCTTCGGCCCGCCTTCGTGGCCGGCTTGTGCGCCTGGTAGGCGGGGAGTTCGCCCTTGCCCTTGCCGGGGGCGTGGCCCGCGCCGCGGTGGGCGGTGGTCGCTGCGGCGCCGACCTGGTGGCGGTGGCCTGCGGCGGTGCCGGACTGCTGGTGCGGCAGCTTGCCCCACTGCGGGTCCGTGAACCAGGACGCGAGGGAGGCGAGGCTCATGCTCGGCAGTTCGATGCTGCCGAACTCCAGGCCCTCCGCGACGGCTTGGTCGGTCGTCAGCATGAGCGCGAGAGCGGTCAGGAGGAGCGCGGCGAATGCGCGCAGGGTTCTGCGGGAACGGAACGCTCCGTTCGACCGTCTGACAGTGCGGGGTCGGAGCGTGCCGCGCAGGCGGGACGTACGGCGAGCGCGGGACGTACGGCGCGGGCGACGGGTCAGCGGCCGGGGAGGCAGCACGGCAGGACTCCAACGAATCGGAAAAGGACACAGAAGCCCGCCGATCCTGCCTGCTGTGGATCACGTATGAACAGCTTCGCGGTGAGCTCTTGCACCTGCCTTGACCAGCTGTTTTTTAATCTGACCGATTTACGGTCGCACATCCGTTAAGGGCCGGTGTGGATCTTTGCGAACCCATCGGCCGGACCACACCGGGCCTTCACACTCCGGGTGATGTCATGGACGGAACATCTCGGCCGTGCGAGGCCCGTCTCCCCGTCAGAGACGGTGCCTCATGCGCACGTTGGGCTCCACGTACACCTCCTTTCACGCCGCGTGCGATCACCCCGCGTGGAAACGGTCGGGCGCCTTGGTGGGGTTGCCCCCGGTGGGGAGTTTCTGGCCGGGACAGGTCTTCAGGACCTTCTCCATCGCGGACTTCTCCGCCTCGGTGACCCACAGTTCGTACTTCTTCTTCACCGCGACCTGCGCCGCGACATACGTGCACCGGTACGCCTTGTTGGGCGGCAGCCAGGTCGCCGTGTCGCCGTCCCCCTTGGAACGGTTGGTGCTCGCGTCGACAGCCAGGAGGTTCAGCGGATCGTTGGCGAGAGCTATCCGTTTGCCGGCGTCCCAGTATTTGGCGCCCTTCTGCCAGGCGTCGGAAAGGGCGACGACATGGTCGATGTCGACCTTGCTGCTGCCCCGCCGGTACGTCACGTCCTTCCCGGAGTACGGGTCCGATTCCAGCACCCCGTAGGACACCTTGCAGACACCGCCCGTGAACTTCACCTTCTCCAGGTCCCGCTTGAGGATGTCGTCCCGCGTGTCACAGGAATTGGTGTCCGTGTCCGCCCAGGCGGTGCCGAACTTCTCCCGGTCGTAGCCGGTCTTGGGGGCCCGCCCCTTCACGGTCAGCGACTCGGCCGCCGCGAGCGCCGCTCCGCCGGCCCCGGCGCCCGCCGTCGCTCCCGCGCCACCGGATCCAGAACCCGAACCGGTGGTCTGCTCCTTGCAGCCCGCCACCGTCACGGCACACATCAACGCGACGGCGACCGCCGCCCCACCCCTCAGACGCCTCACGCGCCCCTCCCTCGTCCGGCCGCTGCCCACCCGCCACAAGGCGGATTCCCCTGACGGGGACTGGCACACACCGTAGCGAGAGGGCGCCCGGAAGCAACCGGAGGTCCAGACCACAACGGACTCAGGTGGGCATCTCGCACATCACGGGAATATCGTCGATAGAGAGTCACCTCCGGAAAGGGAGCTCTGGATGGGCATCTTCGACAGGTTCAAGAGCAACAAGGCGGCGCAGGACAAGGCCCGGGACATGTCCGACGTCGCGGAGCGCAAGGCGAACGAGAAGACGGGCGACAAGTACGAGTCACAGATCGACTCCGCGCAGCAGAAGATGCACGAGCGGATGGGCATGGACGAGGAACGGCCCGACCGGCCCTAGCCTCGGCCCGCGGACTCGAACCGGACCCGGCCGCAGACTCGGCCGCCGGCAGGCCCAGACTCACCGGCCCGAAGAGACCCACCGACCCGAAGAACCACCGCCCGAGGACGGGCTCGTGCGCCTCTGGGGGCCGAGTCACCGACATCACCCGGCATCCGAGGCCGTCCGCGCGGAGCGAACCGCGACGGGCGGCTTCGCCCTGTCAGCCGCGACAGCGGCGGCACTCACACCTTCCCGATGCCGAGCGTGGACTCCGAGGGCAGCAGTCCGGATCCCAGCACCGCCACCCAGTAGTCGCCGAGGAGCGCGGCCAGGCGTTCCGTGAACTCCGGGCCGAGGGCCTGCCAGGGACCGAGGGCCAGCCGGTCGGTGTCCTGCTCGACGCCGCGGCGCAGATCGCGGCCCGCGTCCGTGGCCGTGCCGTCCGCCTCGAGCAGGCCTCTCGCCGTCAGCCGCTCGCTCGCCGCCGCCCACTCCTCGCGGGTCCAGCCGCGACTCCCGAAGCGTTCGACGGAGGCGGCGCCAATCGCAGCGAAGGACACCAGCGCCTCCGTCGGGTCGAGGCCGGCGAGGAGCAGGGCGGCGAGGTGACCGTCACCGCGGTGTTCGCGCAGCACGGTCGCCGCCTGCCAGAGCTGGAGGTGGGGCTCGCTCGGCCAGTCCAGCGCGGCGTTGGCCGCGGCGAGCGGGCGCCCCGCGGTGTCGGCCGCCTCGGCCGCGCGGCGGGCGAGAGCCGCGGCCTCGGCCAGCTCGGGACTGTCCACCAGGTCTCCGAACAGCTTGCGGTACAGCCGGTCGATGCCTCTCAGTCGCGCCGCGAGGACGGCGTCGGGGGTGGCGATCCTCCAGGCGCCCTCGAGGTGCCGGGCGACCATGCCGGGCTGGAAGCTGTAGAAGGCCGAGGTCACCGCCTCGGTGTTCACCGGGCCCAACGGAGCGGCACGGAAGGGGAAGTAGCTTCCCCAGCGGTCCTCGGTCGGGTAGCCGAGCGCACCGGCCTCGTCGAAGACCTCCGGCGCGTAGTACAGCACCGCGTGCAGTGGCTCCAGCAGATGCCAGAGCCGGCGCGCCTGGGCCGGCGCGACCTCTTCACCCCGCTCGGCCTGCTCGGTCGCCTGGTGCTCGTGATTCCCGGACATGGCGTCCCCCCTCGTCGCGTTCGGACATCGGCCACAACTTGACACTGACAAGATTGCCCGAGCCGTCCGAACTTGTCAATGCCTAGATGTTGCGTACGCTGCTGTCCATGAACGACCGCCCCTACCACCACGGTGACCTGCGACGCGCGATCCTGACCGCGGCCCTCGACGTCATCGCCACCGACGGCCCCACCGGACTGAGCCTGCGCGACCTCGCCCGCCGGGCCGGTGTCTCGCACGCGGCGCCGGCCCACCACTTCCGCGACCGCACCGGTCTGCTGACGGCGATCGCCGCGGAGGGACACGGGCTGCTGGCCGCCGCGCTCGCCGGGGCACCGGATCTGAGGGAGGCGGGCGTGCGCTACGTCCGTTTCGCCCGCGAGCACCCGGCGCACTTCCAGGTGATGTTCTCGCCCCAACCGCTGCGCGCCGACGACCTGGAGCTGACCACGGCTCGCGCCCTGTCCGCCGCCGCCCTGACCGACGCCGTCGCCACCGGCGCGCCCGCCGGAGACGGCCCGGACGCTCGGCTGGCCCGAATCGCCGCATGGTCCCTCGCCCATGGCTTCGCCACCCTCCTGCTCGGCCACAACCTCGACGGCCTGCTGGGCGACGAGGACCCCGAAGCGGTACTCCGCGCACTGCCGATGATGCTGTTCCCCTCCGCCTGATCCCAGCGGGCCCGGGTACGCTCGGCCCTGTCCGTGATCTGGTGGAGCGGGTCTCACCTGGGACGACGCACCCGTCTTCCTGCCGTGCCCGGGACCGGGACATGACGGCGTCGCCGCCGAGCGGCCGCAACCTGGGCCCGGCGCAGCGTCCCGCGGTCACGAACGAGCGGATCGCGGCCCGGGTCGCGGTCCGCGACCCTCGCGCGGCGCCACTGGCCGAGGCCACCAGAAGACGAATCCGACCGGTGGCCCGAGGACGACCGCGTCCTACGCCCGTGGAGCCCAACGACCGTCGGGACCTGCGAGCCCAGAGCCCAACGACCGTAGAGCGCAACGACCGTCGGGACCTGCGACCGTAGGGCTCTACGACCCCAGCACCGTCGCCAGGAACTCGCCCACCCAGGCCAGCAGTTCCCGCCCGACCAGCGGCTTGCCGCCGACCTTCGCGGTCTTCGGGCGGGGTACGAGGACCTGGTGCGCGGCCGCCTTGATGACCGACCCGGGGTACAGCCGCTTCAGCCGCAGCTCCTGCGACTCGCGCAACTCCACCGGCGCGAACCGGATGTTGGCGCCCTGGAGCACGATCTCCCCGACGCCACACGCGCGTGCCAGCATCCGCAGCCCCGCCACGAGCAGCAGGTTCTCCACCGGTTCCGGCAACTTGCCGTAACGGTCGACGAGTTCCTCGCGGACGGCCTTGACGTCGTCCTCGGAGTTGGCGGAGGCGATGGCCCGGTAGGCCTGGAGGCGCAGCCGCTCGCCGGGCGCGTAGTCGTGCGGGACGTGCGCGTCGACGGGCAGCTCGATCTTGACCTCGAGCGGCGGCTCCTCCTCGATCGCGCCGAACTCCAGCTGGCGCCGGTAGTCCGCGACGGCCTCGCCGACCATACGGATGTACAGGTCGAAGCCGACGCCCGCGATGTGGCCGGACTGTTCGCCGCCGAGCAGGTTGCCGGCGCCCCGGATCTCCAGGTCCTTCATCGCCACGTACATGCCCGCGCCCATCTCGGTGTGCTGGGCGATCGTGGCGAGCCGCTCGTGGGCGGTCTCCGTGAGGGGCTTCTCCGGGGGGTACAGGAAGTACGCGTAGCCGCGTTCCCTGCCCCGGCCCACCCGGCCGCGCAGCTGGTGCAGCTGGGACAGGCCGAAGGTGTCTCCCCGCTCCACGATCAGCGTGTTCGCGTTGGAGATGTCGATGCCGGACTCGACGATCGTCGTCGAGACGAGCACGTCGAACCGCTTCTCCCAGAAGTCGACGACGACCTGCTCCAGCGCCGTCTCCGACATCTGGCCGTGAGCGGTGGCGATTCGCGCCTCGGGCACGATCTCGCGCAGGCGCGCCGCCGCGCGGTCGATCGACTCGACCCGGTTGTGGATGTAGAAGACCTGGCCCTCGCGCAGCAGCTCGCGGCGAATGGCCGCGCCGATCTGCTTCTGCTCATAGGGGCCGACGAAGGTGAGCACCGGGTGGCGCTCCTCCGGGGGCGTGGTGATCGTCGACATCTCTCGGATGCCCGTCACCGCCATCTCCAGGGTCCTGGGGATCGGGGTCGCCGACATCGTCAGCACGTCGACATTGGCGCGGAGCTTCTTCAGCTGCTCCTTGTGCTCGACGCCGAAACGCTGCTCCTCGTCGACGATGACCAGGCCCAGGTCCTTGAACTTCGTCTCGGAGGAGAACAGCCGGTGGGTGCCGATGACGATGTCCACCGCGCCCTCGCGGAGCCCCTCCAGGGTGGCCTTCGCCTCCGTGTCCGTCTGGAAGCGGGACAGCGCCCTGACCTTCACCGGGAACTGCGCGTACCGCTCGCTGAACGTGCCGAAGTGCTGCTGCACGAGGAGGGTCGTGGGCACGAGAACGGCGACCTGCTTGCCGTCCTGGACGGCTTTGAAGGCGGCGCGGACCGCGATCTCCGTCTTGCCGTAGCCGACGTCTCCGCAGATCAGGCGGTCCATCGGGACCGTCTTCTCCATGTCGTCCTTGACCTCGGCGATGGTGGTGAGCTGGTCGGGCGTCTCCGCGTAGGGGAAGGCGTCCTCCAGTTCGCGCTGCCAGGGGGTGTCCGCGCCGAAGGCGTGGCCGGGGGCCGCCATCCGGGCGCTGTACAGCTTGATCAGGTCGGCGGCGATCTCCTTGACCGCCTTCTTCGCGCGTGCCTTCGTCTTCGTCCAGTCTGCGCCGCCGAGCCGGTGCAGCGTGGGGGCCTCGCCGCCGACGTACTTGGTGATCTGCTCCAGTTGGTCGGTGGGGATGTAGAGGCGGTCGCCGGGCTGTCCGCGCTTGGCGGGCGCGTACTCCACGACCAGGTACTCGCGCGTGGCGCCCTGGACCGTACGCTGCGCCATCTCGATGTAGCGGCCCACGCCGTGCTGCTCGTGGACGATGTAGTCGCCCGCCTCCAGGGTGAGCGGGTCGATGGTCTTGCGGCGGCGCGCGGGCATGCGGGCACCGTCCTTGCCGGCCGCCTTCTGGCCGGACAGGTCGGTCTCCGTGAGGACGGCGAGGCGCAGCGCGTGGTCGACGAAGCCGTAGTCGATCGAGCCGCAGGAGACGTGGACGACGGAGGGGCTCAGCTCGGTCAGGTCGGAGTCCAGACGGGCCGCGACGCCCTCCCCGCCGAGCACCTCGACCGTGCGGGCCGCCGGGCCGTGCGCCTCGGTGACGAAGGCGACGCGCCAGCCGTCCGCGAGCCAGCCCTTGGTGTCGGCCAGCGCCTTCGCGGTGTCGCCCCGGTACGTCTCGGGGGCGTGCATGCCGAGCTGGAGGGTGTCCGCCTCCAGCTCCAGGTCGGCCGCGAACGGCGACACCGACCACCACATCATGTCCAGCTCGCGCGCGTGGTCGCGGACGTCCGCGATGGACCACAGGGAGGCCGCGTCGACGTCGATGGGCGCCTCCCCGCCGCCGGCGGTGGCCGCCCAGGACGCCTGGAGGAACTCCTGGGACGTCGCCACGAGGTCGGCGGCACGCGTGCGTACCCGCTCGGGGTCGCAGACGACGGCCATCGCACCCTTGGGCAGCACGTCGATCAGCAGTTCCATGTCGTCGACCAGCACCGGGGCGAGGGACTCCATGCCCTCCACCGCGATGCCCTCGGCAATCCTGCCGAGCAGTTCGCCCAGCTCCGGGTGCTGCTCGGCGAGGGCACGCGCGCGCGTGCGGACGTCGTTGGTGAGGAGGAGTTCGCGGCAGGGCGGGGCCCACAGGCCGTGTTCGGCGACCTCCAGGGAGCGCTGGTCGGCGACCTTGAAGTAGCGGATCTCCTCCACGTCGTCGCCCCAGAACTCGACGCGCAGGGGGTGTTCCTCGGTGGGCGGGAACACGTCCAGGATGCCGCCGCGCACGGCGAACTCGCCGCGCTTCTCGACGAGCTCCACGCGCGCGTAGGCGGCTGCGGCGAGGGCTTCGACGATCTCGTTCAGGTCGGCCGTCGTGCCGGTGCTCAGAGCGACCGGTTCCAGGTCGCTCAGGCCCTTGACCTGCGGTTGGAGTACCGAACGGACGGGTGCCACGACGACCGACACCGGGCCGGTCTCCGGGTCGTCCGGGCGCGGGTGGGCCAGCCGGCGCAGCACGGCGAGGCGGCGGCCGACGGTGTCGCTGCGCGGGCTGAGGCGCTCGTGCGGGAGCGTCTCCCAGGAGGGGTACTCCACCACCCCGTCCGGTGGGAGCAGCGAGCGCAGCGCGGCGGCCAGGTCCTCGGCCTCGCGGCCGGTGGCGGTCACCGCGAGGACCGTGCGGTTGGTCTCCCGGGCGAGGGCCGCGATGGCGAAGGGGCGGGCCGCCGGGGGGCCGACCAGGTCGATGTGCATGCGGTTGCCGTCGGCGGCCGCGGGGATCGCTTCCGCGAGGGCGGTGTCCTTGACGACGGCGTCGAGCAGACCGTGCAGACTCATGGAGGGCTTGGGCTTTCCGTCCGAGGGGCCGGGGTGCGTCCTGGGCGGGCGTACCGGGGTCCGGGGTGGGCAACGCGAAGGGCCCGACGCGTCTCACGGGCCGGGGGTGTCCAGAGTACGTCGGGGCGGTGACGTTCGCCGGGGCTGTGGACAACACCCGGGGTGGACGGGGCCCGCGCCCACGGGTGCCTCGCCCCCACCGCCCCGCCCCCTCCCCACTCGCGGGCTTCGCTCACGGCGAGGGACGGAGGACCCCCACCGTCCCCCGGGGCCACCGCCCCGGGAACCCCCGCTCGCGCCGGGCCCCCGTTGCTGCCGGATCCCCGCTGCGGCCAGGCCCCCGTCGCGGCCAGGTCCCCGTTGTCGCCCCGAAAGGGCATCGCCCTCCGGCTCCCTACCCCGGAGAGGGCGCCTCCGGACGGTTCGGGAGCACGAAAGGGCCCGGCATCGAGAAGACCCCCGTCCTCCTCGATGCCGGGCCGTGTTCCCCCGTCGGTCCTGCGGTGCTACTCCGTCGCGATCGCGTTCAGGACGTTCATGCGGCCCGCGCGGAACGCCGGGATCAGTGCGGCGAACAGACCCACGAACGCGGAGCCGATGAACACGCCGATGATCGTCGGCCACGGGATCTCGAGGACGTTCAGACCCTGGAGGGCGAGGAGCTGCTGGGCGGTGGCGCCCCAGCCCATCCCCAGGCCGAGGCCGAGCAGGGCGCCGAAGAGGGCGATGACGACCGACTCCATGCGGATCATGCGGCGCAGCTGGCGGCGGGAGAGGCCGATCGCACGCATCAGGCCGATCTCCCTGGTGCGCTCCACCACCGACAGGGCGAGGGTGTTCACCACGCCGAGGACGGCGACGATGATCGCGAGGGCGAGCAGGCCGTAGATCAGGTTCAGCAGCTGCCCGATCTGGTCCTTCAGCTCCTGCTTGTAGTCGGTCTGGTCGCGGACGCTGTACTGCGGGTAGTCGTGCAGCGCGGACTTGAGGGAGGTGTACGCGGCGTCCTGCTGCCCGTCCTTCGCCGTGGCGAAGACCAGCTGGTCCAGCGGCAGCTTGCCGGCCGGGACGTACTTCTTCAGGGTGTCGATGGAGGTGTACATCGCGCCCTTGTCGATGACGGCGTCGCTGCTGGTGATCGCGCGGACCGTCAGCCGGGCCGTGGAACCGTCCTTGAAGGCGACGGAGATCTTCGAGCCGAGGGTGATCTTGTGGTCCTTCGCGAACTCCTCGTGCACGGACATCGAGTCGGGGCGGTAGGCGTCGGCGAGCTTGCCGGAGACGGTCTCGACGCGCAGGTCGCTCGCGTAGGTCGGGTCGGCCGCCGTGATCGCCGTCTCGTCGAGGGTCTTGCCGTCGGGGGTGGTGAAGTCGGCCTCGGTCCACTTGTACTCGGTGACCCGCTCCAGGCCCGGGACGGCCTTGATGGCCTGCACCGCCTGCGGGGTCATGCGCTGACCGCTGTCGCTCTGGATGATGAAGTCCGTGCCGACGCTTTTGTCGAGCTCCTCGGTGGCGGAGGCGACCATGGAGGAGCCGACCACCGACAGACAGGCGACCAGCGCGAGGCCGATCATCAGCGCCGCGCCCGTGGCGCCGGTACGGCGCGGGTTGCGCAGCGCGTTGCGCTCCGCCATCCGTCCGACCGGACCGAACGCCCGCAGCACGACCGCGCCCAGCACCCGGACGACCGCGCCCGCCAGCAGCGGGCCGATCACGACGAAGCCGATGAGGCTCAGCACCACGCCCAGGCCCAGCCAGAGCGAGCCCTCCGCGGCCTTGTCCGCGGCGGAGGCGAGGTAGAGTCCCGCGCCGCCCGCGCCGGTGAGGAGCAGTCCGATGACGGCCCGTACGACGCCGGCCTTGGCGTCGGCCGGGGCGCCCGCGTCGCGCAGGGCGGCCATCGGGGAGACCTTGCCGGCGCGGCGAGCCGGGAGGTAGGCCGCCAGCACCGTGACGACGACGCCGAGGACCATGCCGACCACCGGGGTCGTCCAGGCGACCGTCAGGTCGTCCGTGGACAGGTTCATGCCGGTCATGCCCATGAGCTTCATCAGGCCGACCGCGATACCGACGCCCGCGCCGACACCGAGGAGCGAGCCGACCACGCCCAGCAGCAGGGCCTCGGCGAGCACCGACCGGTTGACCTGCTTGCGGCTGGAGCCGATGGCCCGCATCAGACCGATCTCACGGGTGCGCTGCGCGACCAGCATGGAGAAGGTGTTGATGATGAGGAAGATGCCGACGAGGAAGGCGATCCCGGCGAAGCCGAGCATCGCGTACTTCATCACGTCCAGGAAGCTCCCGACGTCCTGCCGGTTGGCGTCCGCGGTCTCCTTGGCCGTCTGCACCTTGTAGTCGGCGCCGATCGCGGCCGCCACGTTCTTCTGTAGCTGGGCGTCGCTGACTCCGGATGCGGCCGTGACGTTGACGTTGGTGTAGACGTTCGACTCGCCGACCAGTGCCTTCTGGGCGGTCGCGGTGTCCAGGTAGAAGATCGCCGCGCCGGGGTTGGTGACCTGGAAGGCGGCGATGCCGGAGATCTTCGCGGTGTGCGTGCCGACCGCGCTGATGACGCCGATCTCCTCGCCGAGCTTCAGGTGGTGCTTGTCGGCGGTGTCCTCGTCGACCATGACCTGGTCGGAGCCCTGGGGCGCCGCACCGTCGGTGATCTTCATGGTGCGGGCTTCGTTGGCGTTCCAGTTGCCGACGATGGTGGGGGCGCCGCTGGAGGGCGACAGGCTGTCCTTGTCGGCGTCGACGACGGTCACGGAGGTCGAGAAGACGGTCCCCTCCGCCGACTTCACCCCGTCCGCCTTGCGGACCGCACCGAGCACGGAGGCCGGCATGACCGGCGGCTTTCCGTTGTCGGAGGTCGTCTCGCCGGTGTCCGAGGCGCCCTTCGCGCTCACCGTCACATCGGAGGAGGTGGCGGCGAACAGCTTGTCGAAGGTCGTGTTCATCGTGTCGGTGAAGACGAGCGTCCCGCAGACGAACGCCACCGACAGCAGGACCGCCACGGCCGACAGGGCCATCCGTCCCTTGTGCGCGTAGAAGTTGCGCATCGAGGTCTTCATGACGGTCATGACGTACGCCCCCGCGCGTCGAAGTCCTTCATCCGGTCGAGGACGGTCTCGGCGGTGGGCTTGAACATCTCGTCGACGATCCGGCCGTCCGCGAGATACAGCACCCGGTCCGCGTACGAGGCGGCCACCGGGTCGTGCGTGACCATCACGATGGTCTGGCCCAGGTCGTCCACCGAGCGGCGCAGGAAGCCCAGGACCTCGGCACCCGCGCGTGAGTCGAGGTTTCCGGTCGGCTCGTCCCCGAAGATGATCTCCGGGCGGGCGGCGAGGGCGCGGGCCACGGCGACGCGCTGCTGCTGACCGCCGGAGAGCTGGGTGGGCCGGTGCCTGAGGCGGTCGGCGAGACCGACGGTCTCCACGACCTGGTCCAGCCACGCCTTGTCCGGCTTGCGGCCGGCGATGTCCATCGGCAGCGTGATGTTCTCGATCGCGTTCAGCGTGGGCAGCAGGTTGAACGCCTGGAAGATGAACCCGATCCGGTCCCGGCGCAGCTTCGTGAGCTTCTTGTCCTTGAGCCCGGTGATCTCGGTCTCGTCCAGGTAGATCTGGCCGGACGAGACGGTGTCGAGACCGGCGAGGCAGTGCATCAGGGTGGACTTGCCGGACCCCGAGGGGCCCATGATCGCGGTGAACTGGCCGCGGGCGATGTCCACGTCGACGTGGTCGAGGGCGACGACCCGGGTCTCACCGGACCCGTACGCCTTGACGACCTGCCGCGCCCGCGCGGCTACGGCCGTACGCCCTCCAGTGCCCCCGTGCCTGGGAATGGTCACAGCCGAAGTCACGGTAAATCTCCTATGTCAGATATCAGAATCGGATGGGTAGCGCACCGGACGGGTGATGCGTGGTGTGAGGCGCTACGTCGAAGAGTCTGTCGGCGGGAGGGGGTCCCGCGCGCTGGTGCTCGGGCCCGTCTTCCCGGGGGGTTAACCCCACCCCCCGGACGTGGTGCCTGCCGCCCCCCAGCGGCATAAAGCCAGGTTAAGGACGGGACCCGGCCCTTCTCCTCCTCCGACCGAACGAACCCTCCCCCAGCCGTAGTACGGAGATACCCCTAGGGGCCGTCCACCGCCAGGTGGAGTGTCCTTCGGGGTCGTCTCCACCCTCCGGCCCTCCTCCGGTCCCCGTCGGCCCGGTCATGCTTCACCCTCCCGCGACGTGAGGGACAAGTGGGAAGCTGACTTCCGGCAGATGGGTGCAAGGGGCACGGGAGCTACCGGGAGGGCATCAGGTGGGGGACGTCCAGCCGGTGACACGCGAGGCCGCGCAGGCCGCGGCACCGCACCGACGGGGAGCGGTCGTCGCCGCCCTCATGCTGTCCATGGCGCTGGCCGCCCTCGACTCCACCGTCGTCTCCACGGCCGTCCCGCAGATCGTCGGCGATCTGGGCGGGTTCTCCGTCTTCTCCTGGCTGTTCTCCGGCTATCTGCTCGCCGTGACGGTCACCCTGCCCGTCTACGGCAAGCTGTCCGACACCTTCGGCCGCAAGCCGGTGCTGGTGGCCGGGGCGGCCCTCTTCCTGCTCGGCTCGCTGCTGTGTGCCCTGGCCTGGAACATGGGGGCGCTGATCGCGTTCCGGGTCGTGCAGGGCCTCGGCGGCGGGGCGTTGCAGGGCACGGTGCAGACGCTCGCCGCGGATCTGTACCCGCTGAAGGAGCGACCGAAGATCCAGTCGAAGCTGTCCACGGTGTGGGCGGTCTCAGCGGTGGCGGGACCCGGCCTGGGCGGGCTCCTGGCCGCCTACGCGGACTGGCGCTGGATCTTCCTCGTCAACCTGCCGATCGGAGCGGTGGCGTTGTGGCTGATCGTCCGTCACCTGCACGAGCCTCGGCGCGAGTCGCCGCCCGGCCGGAACCCGCGTCCACGCGCGCGTACCGGACCGCCTACACGCGCGCGTACCGGCTCGCGTCCACGCGCGCGTGTCGACTGGGCGGGCGCGCTGGCGGTGTTCGCGTGCGGCGGGGTGCTGCTGGTCGCGCTGGTGCAGGGCGGGGTCGCGTGGCCCTGGCTGTCGGGGCCGTCGCTCGCCCTGTTCGCCGCCGGGCTGGCGCTGGCGGGACTCGTGGTCGTCGTCGAACGCCGGGCGGCGGACCCGATCATCCCCGGCTGGGTGTGGCGCCGCCGGACGATCGCCGCGGTCAACCTCGCGCTGGGCGCGCTGGGCCTGCTGATGGTGGCCCCGACGGTGTTCCTGCCGACCTACGCCCAGTCGGTGCTGGGTCTGGAGCCGGTGACCGCCGGATTCGTACTCTCCGTCTGGACGCTGAGCTGGCCGCTCTCCGCCGCTCTCAGCCAGCACGTCTACCGGCGCATCGGCTTCCGTGACACCGCGCTGCTCGGCATCGGCACGGCGACTCTGATCCTGCTCGCGTTCCCGCTCCTGCCGTACCCCGGCGCGGCCTGGCAGCCGGCCCTGCTGATGCTGCTGCTCGGCGCGGCGCTGGGCCTCTTCCAACTCCCGCTGCTGGTCGGCGTGCAGTCGACGGTGGGCTGGTCCGAGCGGGGCACCACGACCGCGTCCGTGCTGTTCTGCCGCCAGACCGGGCAGACGATCGGCGCGTCGGTGTTCGGCGCGGTCGCCAACGGCGTACTGGCGGCGCGGCTGGGCGGCGCGGGCGACCTGGACTCCGTCACCCGCGCCCTGGACGCCGGCACCGCGCCCGACGCGACCCGGCACGCCATCGCGAGCGCCGTGCACGCCGTCTACCTGGGCGCGGCCTGCGCGGCCGCACTCGCCTTCCTGGTCCTGCTGTGCGTGGCCCCGCGCCGCTTTCCCGTCCTGACGGAATGACGGGCGGCGCTCTGCGGGGATCGCCGGGCCACCGGACCGCCGGGCTACCCGGCTACCGGGCTACCGGGAGGCCGCACCGACGGCCTGACGGCCTGACGGCCCTGATGGGCCTGATGGGCCGGACCCGCGGAGAGATGGAGAGGCGAGGAGACGGACAGGCACGGGTCGTCCTCGACTGTTCGATTCACCCGGAAAGCCGCACGACCGTGCGGTTAACGCGGGTAACACCCCAGGTCAGGAGGTATTTCGGGCAGTAAGCGCATACCGACCACTCAGTTTGGTGAAAACCCTTCGCAGTCGCCGTACTCCCAAGTAACGTGCGTCCCTCGCACCACCGCACCACCCCCCACTCCCTGCGGTCCGCCGCCACGGATCCGAGCCACGCAAGGAGCACGGGATGTCCCACGACCCGTCACGCCCTGGCCCCACCTACCCATGGCAGCCGCCGCCCCGGCCGCCCGAGCCGCCCCGGCGCCGGCCGGCCGACCACACTCCGCTGGGCCGCCACAGCGACCTGCGGGTCCTGCGCGGCGCCTACCGCCGCCAGCGCCGGGTGGCCACGCTCACCGCGCTCGGCTACTTCGTCGTCTTCCTGGTCCTCTCGGCGTTCGCGCCGTCGCTGATGACCGGCAGGGTCGCCGCCGGCCTCCCCGCGGGACTGCTGCTCGCCCTGATCCAGCTCCCGGTCACCCTGCTGGCCATCGCCCTGTACGAGCGGACCGCCCGCCGTCATGTGGACCCCCTCGCGGACCGCATCCGCAAGCTCTACGAGATCGACGCGAAGCGCGACGCGCGCGGGAGCCGCCCCAAGGAGGCCGGACGATGACGGAGTTCAGCGACGACGCGCAGACGATGTCCCTCGTGGCGTTCACCGCGATCGCCACGATCACGCTGCTGCTGTGCGTGATGACCGGTCCCGACCGCGACGACCTCGACGAGTTCTACACCGGCTACCGTTCCCTCTCCCCGCTGCGCAACGGCCTGGCCATCGCGGGGGACTACATCTCGGCGGCCACCGTCCTCGGCACCGGCGGCGTGATCGCCCTGTGCGGCTACGACGGTGTCGTCCTCGCCCTCAGCACCGCGCTCTCCCTGATGCTGCTGATGTTCCTGCTGGCCGAACCGCTGCGCAACGCCGGCCGGTTCACCATGGGTGACGCGCTGGCCCGCCGGATGCCGGGGCGCGCGGTGCGCATCACGGCGTGCGCGGTGACGCTCGCCGCGCTGCTGCCGATGATGCTCGTACAGCTCGCCGGCACCGGCCAGCTCCTCGCCTTCATCCTGGGGTTCTCCGGCGCCTCGGTGAAGACGGGCTGTGTGGTCTGCATGGGCGTGCTGATGATCAGCTACGCGGCGATCGGCGGCATGAAGGGCACCGCCCTCATCCAGATGATGAAGATCGTGATGCTGCTCGGCTCCGGCGCCGCCATCGCCGTACTCGTCCTGTACCGCTTCGACTGGAACCCGGGCACCCTCTTCGACGCGGCCGCCGAGGGCAGCGGAGTCGGCGACGCGTTCCTGCGCTCGGGGCTGGAGTTCGCCGACGGCCCCTTCCCCCGCGTCGACATGATCACCGCGCAGCTGTCGGTCGTGCTGGGCGGCGCCTGTCTGCCGCACATCACCATGCGGATGTACACCGCCTCCAGCGCCCGTCAGGTACGCCGGTCGATGTCCTGGGCCGTGTCGGGCGTCGCACTGTTCGTGCTGGTCATGACGGTAGTCGGCTTCGGCGCGACGGCGATCGTCGGCCGCGTGGTGATCGCGCAGGCGGACCCGCAGGGCAACACCGCCTATCTGCTGGGCTCCCGGGCCGCCTTCGGCCGCGACGTGTCCACGGCCGAGACCCTTCTCTTCACGGCCGTCACCACGGCGATCTTCCTGACCGTGCTCGCCTCGGTGGCCGGCATGATCCTGGCCTGCGCGAACTCACTCGCCCATGACGTCTTCGCCGCCCGCGACCCGAAGATGAGCCCGCGCCGCGAGATGCTGCTGGCCCGGCTGTCCGCGCTGGCCGTCGGCGTCCCGGCCATCCTGCTCGCCACGCAGGTCCAGCACCGCAGCCTCCAGCCGCTGGTCACCCTGTCCTTCTGCCTCGGCGCCTCGGCCCTCGCCCCCGCACTCGTCTACAGCCTCTTCTGGCGGCGCTACACCCGCACGGGGCTCCTCGCCACCCTCATCGGCGGCACCCTGTCCGTCCTGCTCCTCATGCCGGGCACCAACCTGGTCTCGGGCTCGCCCGTCTCCGCCTTCCCCGAGGCCGACTTCAACTGGTTCCCCTTCACCACCACGGGCATCGTCACCGTCCCCCTCGGCTTCGCCCTCGGCTGGCTGGGCACGGTGGTCTCGGGCCGCCACAGGGCGGAGGAACAACGCCACCAGTACGAAGCGGTGGAGGGCCGGATCCTGGCGGGCGCGGTGCGCGGTGAGAAATGAGCGGGAGCGGGCGATCCGCGACAAGTGAGCGGGGTGTACGAGCGGAGGCGGACGACCCTCGGCAGGTGAACACCGGCACGTGAACGGCGCCGGCGCCGTCGGACCGCGCGGGCCGGCCGACGGAGGTCAGTGCGCAGGTCAGTGCGGTCGGCCCAGCCCCGCCACGAGAAGTGCGACCAGCCGGCGCGGATCGTAGCGGGGATCGCTGTCCGCGCCGACGCAGAGGTTGCCGACGCCGCGCATGAGCTCGTAGGCCTGGAGGTCGGACCGGATCTCGCCTGAGGCGGTCGCGGCGTCGAGCAGTTGCGTGCACACGGGCACGAGGCGGTCAAGGAAGTACGTGTGCAGCGCCTCGAAGCCCGTGTTGTCGGACTGGAGCACGGCGGCGAGCCCGTGCTTGGTGACCAGGAAATCGACGAAGAGGTCGATCCATCGTCCGAGAGCGGCGTGCGGGGTCGGGCCCTCCGCGAGCAGGGCGGGGCCGGCCTCGGCGCAGGCGTCCACCTGGTGCCGGTAGACCGCGATGATCAAGTCCGCCCGGGTCGGGAAGTGCCGGTAGATCGTGGCCGTCCCGACGCCCGCCGCGGCCGCGATGTCACGCACCGGCGCCTCCACGCCCGCCCTCACGAAGACCGCGGCGGCCGCGTCGAGCAGGGTCTCCTTGTTGCGCCGGGCGTCCGCCCGCTTGGGCCGGGCCGCGGACCCCGGCCCCGCGCCCTGGTCGCCGTCGTTCATGGCGCCTCCTCCGCTGCTCGGCCTTGCCACCGCCTGCCCACCCGCCTGCCTGCTGCCTGCCCGCACTGCCACCCGGCCGTCGGTCCGCCCGTTGCTAAACGGGACGACGTTCCGTATTCTCAAACGGGACGACGTTCCGTTTGGACATCATGCCAGACCGGCGGGCCGACGGCCATGCCGTGCCATGACACGCCAGGCCGGACAACGCGGCTCGTCGCGCCACAAGGCAACACCGCCACCCCCCGTTCGCCATGGAGGAACAAACTCATGCAGTACCGCACCTTGGGCCGCACCGGTGTACAGGTCAGCTCTCTCGCGCTCGGCGCCATGAACTTCGGCAGCATCGGACGCACCACGCAGGACGAGGCCACCGCCCTCGTCGACGCCGCCCTGGAGGGCGGGATCAACCTCATCGACACCGCCGACATGTACGGCGACGGCGAGTCCGAGGAGATGGTCGGCAAGGCCGTCGCCGGCCGGCGCGACGACATCGTGCTGGCCACGAAGGCGGGCATGCCGATGGGCGACGAGCGCAACCACCGGGGCAGCTCGCGCCGCTGGCTGATCACCGCACTGGACAACAGCCTGCGCCGGCTCGGCGTCGACCACGTCGATCTCTACCAGATCCACCGCTGGGACCCGAGCACCGGCGACGAGGAGACCCTGTCCGCCCTGACCGACCTGCAACGCGCCGGAAAGATCCGCTACTTCGGCTCGTCGACCTTCCCGGCCCACCGCATCGTGCAGGCCCAGTGGGCCGCCCGCGAGCACCGTCTGAGCCGCTACGTCACCGAGCAGCCCAGCTACTCGATCCTGCAACGCGGCATCGAGACCCACGTCCTGCCCGTGACCGAGGAGTACGGGCTCGGTGTGCTGGCGTGGAGCCCGCTGGCCTCGGGCTGGCTGTCGGGCGCGGTCCGCCAGGGCAGGCCCGTCACCACCAGCCGTTCGACGTTCATGCCGCAACGGTTCGACACCGCCGTACCGTCCAACCGGGCCAGGCTCGACGCCGTCGAACAGCTCGCCGCCACAGCCGACGAGGCGGGCCTGACCATGATCCAGCTCGCGCTCGGGTTCGTGACCGCGCATCCGGCGGTGACCAGCGCGCTCATCGGCCCCCGCACGCCGGACCACCTGCGCGCACAGCTCGCCGCCGCGGACACCGTGCTCTCCGCCGACGTGCTGGACGCGATCGACGCCGTCGTCGCCCCGGGTACCGACCTGGCCCCGCACGAGAAGTTCGACACGCCCCCCGCGCTGCTGGACCCGTCACTGCGACGCCACTGACCGCCCCGGACAGACCCTCCCGGAACTCGGTGACCGCTGGACCGTCACCGCGCAGAGGCCGGTCCCGATGCCGCCTCGTTCACCCGCTCGGTGCACGCGTCCGTCTCCTGCGGCCGGCCCGCCGTCACCCGGGACGCGATCGACGCCGGCTTCCGGTACACACCCTCGGCCTGCCGGCGCCCTGCCCCGCCGGCGCCGCACGGCGGGTCACCGACGAGTTCACTGCTCCACCGCACGCCCCGTAAGCGCCGCCAGGCTTTCCTGCACCTGGTCCATGTGCGCCCTCACCTCGTCCGAGCGCTCGCTGTGTTTGCGCAGCACCCGTTCCGTCTCCTGTGCGATGCGGCCCTGCTTGAGGCGGGCCTCGGCGACGATCTGGGCGGCACGCACGCGTGCCTCCTCGTCGCGCCGACGGGACAGCTCCCCGGCCTCGGCGACCTCCCTCTGCGCCTCGGCCACGGCCTCCTCGGCACGGGCCATCAACCGGGCATGGTGCGCGTCGAGGTCGGCGGCGCGCTCGACCTCCTCGCGCTCCGCCGCGGCCCACTGCTCGGCCTGCTCCCTCTTCGGATCGACGAGCAGGCTCGCGGTGGCCTGCCGCACCTCGCGCAGCGCCGCGAGCGCCTCGGCGCGGAACTCCTTCACCTTGCGCCGGGCACCGACACGGATCCCGTGGGCCTCGGCACGCGCGGCGAGCAGCCGCCGATGGGCGTATTCCTTGGCCTCCGTCCGGATCGCGTCCGCCTGTTCCTGCGCCACACTGCGCACGGCGGCAGCGCGCGCCTCGGCTTGCGCGACCTGTTCCTGGGCTTCGGAGCGGGCGTGCTCGCGCACTTCCGCCGCCTCTTCCTGCACGAGCTGGAACACGCGCCGTGCGCGCTCCCCGAGGGCGCCGTACGCCTGCGGCCCGATCCCTTTCACGGCCTCACGCAACCGCTCGGCCTCCACCGCCATCTCCTTGGCGAGCACGGTGAGCCGGGCCACCCTCTCCCAGGCGGCGTCGCGTTCGGCGGAGAGCGAGGCGGTATACGTGTCGACCTCTTTGGGCCGATAGCCGCGCCCGAGAACGGTCACGAACCCCGGTGGTGACACCCGTGCACTGCTCATCCTGTAGCCCCTCTCCACCAGACAGCCGCGAAATGAATACTTCGGGCATATCTTGATGTATCAGGCTTAAGCGTTCATAAAGCGACACTCCGTGCGCACGTCATGGGCACTTGAGTACACAAAAGGCCGGGCCCGGTCATACAACCCGGCCCGGCCCTCGACACACAGGGTGTCAGCGCGGCGAACGTGTCACAGCAGGCCGTCCCACATCTGCTCCAGCAGCACCGACCACCAGCTCTCGGGCGAACCGAGCGCCGCCGGGTCGAGCGAGGCCAACTGGGCCTGGAAGTCGACCGTCCAGCGGCCCGCCTGCTCCTGGTTCAGACCGAACCGCAGCCGCCACATCCGCCCGAGCAGCGCCAGACAGCGCGCGAACTCCGGCAGCCCGGTGTTCACGAACTGCGGCGGTACGGGCGCACCGCCCGGCCCCGCCTCCACGGGCACCGCGACGATGTTCGCCGTCCCGTACTGCACACAGATCGCCTTGCCGAAGTCGGTGCCCATGACGAGGTACGAGCCCGCGTCCGACGCAGGCTGCACACCCCGTTCGGCAGCCAGTTCAGCCAGTGTCGGCACCGGCCTGCCCGGCTGGGCCTGCGCCCAGAAGAACGGCCCCATGTCCGCCGGCAGACCCGCCACCACCAGCGTGTGCGCCACGACCGGAGGCACTCCCTGCCGGGACACCGCGGCCTGCTCGAAGCGGAACACCGCCGGCCCGAAGACCGCCGCCAGCTCCTGCCCGATCGCCTCCGGCGGAACCGGCGGCGACGCCTGCACCGGCGGCAACGGCGCACGAACGGGCGCCGGACGCGCCGGCCCGTCCGCCACCTGGTGAAGTTCGCCCTGATGCGCCAGCAACTGCTGCATGCCCTGCTGCCGGCTCGCGTGATCCGTGCCGTACGGCGCGATGCTCGTGATCCGCGCCTGCGGCCACTGCTCGCGGAGCATCCGCGCGCAGTACGCGCCCGGCAGCTCGCACGACTCCAGCTCCGTGTGCAGCTCCAGCACCTGGTCCGGCGGCACGTTCATCGCCCGCAGCTCGTGGAAGATCTGCCACTCCGGGTGCGGCGTACCCGGGGCCGAGCGCCGGATCAGCTGCTGCTCCGAGCCGTCCTGCGCGCGGTAGCGCAGCACGGCCTGGTAGCCCGGGCCGACCGTCGGCAGCCCCTGCTGCTGCGGATACCCGTACGCGGGCGGCTGCCCGGGCACCGGTCCGCCGGGCGGCGGCATCGGCGGCCGGGCCCCGCCCGGCGCCATACCGGGAGCGCCCGGAGCCATGCCCGGGGCGCCCGGGAAACCGGGAGGCGCGGGCACGCCGGGCGCCCCGGGAGCACCGGGGAAACCGGGGCCGCCGGGAGCACCGGGGGCCTGCGGCGGCGGAGGCGCACCGGGGCCACCCGCCGGGGGACCGGCGAACATGGTCCGCGCGTGGTGAACAGCGCCCGGCTCGCCCTGTCCGCCGGGCCCACCGGGAGCGCCCTGAGCACCACCGGCACCGGGGGCGCTCGGAGGCTGCGGCGCGCCCGGTCCCATTCGACCGGGGTCGGCAAGCATCGTGGCGGCATGGTGGACGCCGCCGGGAGGCGTACCCTCCGGCGGGTTCGGCCCGGCGGGCGCGCCCGGCACACCGGGAGCGCCAGGAGCACCGGGAGGCTGCGGAGCGCCCGCCGCACCGGGCCCGCCCGGGCCCGCGAGACCGTCGGCGCCGAGTGCCGACACGAGCTGCGTGGGCACGTAACCGCCCGCCGGAGCACCGGGCGCACCGGGGCCGGGAGGCGGCGGCACAGGTGGATTCCCCGGCCGCGCGCCCGGCGCACCGGGAGCGCCCGGCGGAGGCGGCGGCTGCGCCCCTCCACCCCGGTTACGACGCGGAGGCGGCGCCGCCTTGCTGGTCGCGGCGTCGGCGATGTCGCCGGCGTTCGGCGCGAGCGGGCGCGCCGGCGCGACCGGACCGGCCGGCGGTGGCGGAGCGCCCGCCCCCACACCCGCACCCTGCGGATGACCGTAGGAGGACCCGCCGGGCGGGGGCGGCGTGCCCGGACCACCGGGTGCGCCCGGCCCCTGCGGATAACCGTACGAAGAACCGGACGGACCGGACGGCGCAGGAGCCGCGGGAGCAGGAGGGGCCGCGGGAGGCGGAGTGTTCCCCGTCCCCGCACCACCCGGCCGCCCCGAGGGGTCCAGCGCGGGCGAGACCGCCGTCGGCGGGAGCCTGCTGCCGCCCGAGATCAACGCCGTCTTGGCGTCGGGCGCGGACACCGGCGGTACCGACTCGTCGTCGGAACCGCTCAGCGGCGGCGCGAACACGGTCGCGGGCAGTGGCACGGAACGATCGTCTCCGGCGTCGGCATTGGTGTCCGTCCCCGCCCACGGCGTCGCCCCGGCGGGAGCGGAGGGGGCGGCCGGCCCACCGGCCGGTGCGGCACCCGGGCCCGCAGGCACCCCTGCCTGCGTCTCGGGCAGGGAGTTGCCGGGTGCCCCGCCCTGTGTCCGGGGCAGCGAGGGATCACCGCTTCCGGGCGCGCCACCGGAGGACACACCCGCACCCGACGCGGGACCCGAAGCGGAGGACGCCCCCGAGGGCGCCTCCGGCCCCGACGCCCGCCCCGGCACCGGGGCAGCGTCCGAAGGCGCCTCGCCGTTCCCCGAAGCGGCCTCGCCGGATGCCTCGCCGTTCCCGGGACCGGAGCCCCGCCGATCCGCGATCCCCAGCTTGTCCGCCGCCTCCTGCAACCACTCCGGCGGCGACAACAGGAACGACGTCTGATTCAGATCCACCCGTGCCGCGGGCGCCGGCACCGCGTCGGCAGGGCCGTCGGGACGGCCGTACTCCTCCTCGTACCGGCGGATCACCTCGCCCACCGGCACCCCCGGCCACAAGGTGGCCTCCCCGCTGTCCCGGGCGATCACCAGTCGCTGCGCGCCCCCGTCCGAACGGGGGCCCTCCGCGCGGTCCTCGGCCCAGACCACGAACCCGAGCTCGAACTCCCGCACCCGCACCTCGCGATGCTGGTACGCCGGCACATCCCCGTTGATCCACTCTTCGGCGCGCTCCTGCGCCTGCGCGAACGTCACCATCGTCCAGCTCACTCCCCCGCCGCGGACGCCGAGGACGCCGCGGCCACCGGCACGGCACGCGCGAAGCCGCCGTCCACCATCAGATTCGCCACCGTCGCCAACTCCGGCGGATTACCGGCCAGCCTCGACAGGAAGACGTCGAAGTCCTCACCGCACGGCAGCAGCAACCGCTCCATGCGCTGGGCCGGCGACCACCCCGGGTCCACGTCCCGCACGTCGTCGTACGCGCAGAACCACACCGAACCGGCCCGCTCGCCCCGCACCTTCACGGCCAGCAGCCCGCCCTGCACGAAGCCGACGCCCAGGTAGTCCTTCGTCAGATGATCACGAAGACACTTGTTCACGTACACCAGGTCGTTGACCGCGGCCTCGTCCCGCACGGTGAAGAACGGCTGGTCGACGAGGAGTCCGAGCTCCGCGTCCAACGCCGCGCCCACCGGCGCACAGCCGCCCGCCGCCTTCAGGAACGAACGGTAGGCCCCCGGAAGCCGGTATCCGAGGTCCTCCTCGACGCCCTGGACCTGCTGCTCCGTCACGGCCACACCCGACTTCGGCAGCCCGAAGTGCGCCGGACGCGTCTCCTGCAACGGCCGTGTTCCCCGCTTCGACTGGTCCACCACCGCCGACGAGACCCCGCCGTGGTGCCGCAGCAACGCCTTCACCTCGACGGGAACCAGTTCGAGGCGCCGGGAGCCCACCACGTGGTGCCATGTCCAGCCGTGCGGCGTCGCCACGCTCGGGACCGTGTCCCACAACGTGTGACCCGAAGCCGCCAGGGCCGCGTTCGCCGACACGTAGTCCGTCAGCCGCAGCTCGTCCACGCCGAAACCCTCCGGCGGATCCGCGATCTCCGCGGCGGCACGCGCATACGGCGAGAAGTCCGGGAAGCCCCGCTCGTCCATCCGAACGCCCCTCGGGTGCCGTGCCGCCCGGACCGGGTCCGGGAAATGCACGACCTGCCCGGCGTAAGCCGCGTTCGGTGGCGCGGCCTGCTGCCCGAGCCGACCTGTCGTCATGGCGGTTGCCCCCTGCGGCACTCTGTACGGCCCGCAGCGGCCGGTTCCGCTTCCGGACCCACCCACCACGCCCCGTATCGACTGTCTCCAACAATCTCCAACGCGCGTCAACCGCGCGCCGACGGTGCCGACAGCCTATGCGGTACGACGACAGGGGTCACCGGCCCTCCGCTTCCGTGACCAGCCGTCACCCTGCCGTGACTGCCCGCCCAAACCCGGGCGTGTCGCAGCGCCCCAGCTTCCGCACCGGCCACGCCATTTGGCACCCTGTGACCTCCGGGGGATGCACGGAGGGGAAGATGATCATGAACGCGACACAGACGGGGTCACACACCGGCAGGTCGGAAAGCCTGCGCACCGGCGGCACGGCGGCCTACGAGAGCGGCCCGGCCGGCGACCCGCGCACCGGTCCGTCCGGCGACCCGCGCATCGGCTGGTCCGCCACCGAGGCCCCCCACGCACCCACCCTGCGCCACCGCCGCGACGGCATACTCCCCACCGTCGCCGCCGCCCTCTCCGTCCGCGGCGCCACCCTCACCAGCACCGCCGCGCGCGGCGACCAGCCGCCGTCCCTGCACCCCCTCGTCCAGGACTTCCTCGACACCCTCACCAGCGCCCAGCGCGACCGCTTCACCGGCCGCTGCGCCGAGGCGCTCCTCATCTCCCGCCACCTCACCGCGGCCGACGCCGCCCGCAGCAGACGCGCCGCACGACGCCCCATGACCAACGGCGAAGCCCGCAAGACCCTCAAGCAGGCCAAGCTCACCACCCGCCGCATCCGCGAGGACGGCGACCCCCTGCACGGCAGCTTCGCCACCCCCTGCCGCGCCTGCACGGCCCTCAGCGCACACTTCGGCGTCCGCATCGTCGAACCGTCCCCGACGGACGACTGACCGCCGTCCCGCACCCGCACCCGCACATCACCACGACGGCCCCATCGGGCGCCGCACGACAGCACGACGGCCCCACCGGGCCCCGCACCACCAGCTCGACGAACGAAGGGCCGATGCACCCCGACCGCACGTCCACCACCCGCTTCCCCGTCCCCGTCGACGCCGCTCTGCGCGCCGCGGGCTGGCAACCCGGACGCTGGGACATCAAACAGGCCGAGATCTGGGCCGACACCCTGCGCGAACACACCTCGCCGGCCGGCCACCGTCATGCCGTGTTCCCCGCCGCCGTCGAGGCCTGGGCCGAATTCGGCGGCCTCACGATCACACCCGCCGGGCCCGGCCGCCAGGTGGCCCCCACCACGCTCCACCTCGACCCCCTCCACGGCCTCCACCTGGCCCGCACCCTGGTCGACCTCGGCCGCGCCCTCGACACCGACGTGGCCCCCCTCGGCGCCGAGACCGACAGCCAGGGCCTCCTCGCCATCGACGCCGAAGGCCGCGTCTACGCCCTCGACCACACCGGCGACTGGTACCTCGGCCCCGACATCGACCAGGCCCTCGGCGCGCTCACCGCCGGCATCGAGCCGGTCCGCCTGACGGCCGACTGACCGGCCCGCACAATCCCCCAGCCCGGCCCCGCCTGCCCCGGCCACCCGCGCCTACGACGCCTACGACGCCGGGATGACCGCCGACACCCGGAAACCCCCCGCCTCGGTGGGGCCCGACACGAACACCCCGCCCAGCGCCACCACCCGCTCCTTCATCCCCACCAGGCCGTTGCCCCCCGACGGCAGCCGCGCCGACGCCGGCCCCGACTCCGGCGGCGCCCCGTTCTCCACCTGCATCGCGATCTCCCCCTCCCGATGCGCCAGCCGCACATGCGTCTTGGCGCCCCCCGCATGCTTGTGCACGTTCGTCAGCGCCTCCTGCACCACCCGGTAGGCCGTCTGCTCCACCTCCGGCGCGTACGGCCTCACCTCCCCCTCCACCAACAGCTCCACCACCATCCCCGCAGCCGCCGACTGTCCCACCAGCTCATCGAGTTCCGACAGACACGGCCCCTCGCCCTCCTCCACCACCACGGCCGCGGCCACCCCCACCGCCACGAACGGCGCGGAGGCCGACCGCTCCCCCGCACCACCACTGCGCAGCACCCCGAGCATCTCCCGCAGCTCCGTCAACGCCTGCCGCCCCATGTCCCCCACCAGCGCCGCGTTGCGCACCGCCTTCTCGGGGTCCTTGCGCGCGACGGCCTGCAACGCCGCGGCATGCACGACCATCAGACTCACCCGGTGCGCGACCACGTCGTGCATCTCGCGCGCGATCCGCGTCCGCTCCTCGCCGCGCGCCCACTCCGCCCGCTCCTCCGCCCGCTCCGCGAGCAGCTGCAACTCCCGCTCCAGGCTGTCCGCCCGTTCCCGCAGGCTCTCCATGAGCCGCCGCCTGGCACCGACGTACAGACCGAGCAGCAGCGGCGGCGCGGTGAGGCCGAGCGAGGTCGTGATGGCGGCGAACGGGATGAACCAGTCGCCGATGGTCAGCCGGCCCTGGTCCATGCTCTGACGCACCCGCACGAACGTCACGATCAGCGTGCCCACCAACTGCATCCCGGCGAGCGAGGCGATGATCCGCCGGGGCAGCTCCGACGCCGCGAGGGTGTACAACCCCACGATGCCCATCAGGTAACCCATCTGGGCCGGGGTGATCGCGATCGACACCAGCACCACGGCGATGGGCCACTTCCTCCGCACCACCAGCACGGAACCGGCGAGCAGCCCGAACACCACCCCCACCCCGGGCGGGATCCCGGCGTCCCGCGCGAACGGAACCCCCTCCACCGCGCACTCCACGGCTGACACGAGCCCCAGGCTCCAGTCGAACGCCGCGCTCCGCCGTCTGGGCCACCACAGCGGCCCTCCCCGGGCCGCCGTGTCCTCTTCCCCCGTCGTGGTCATGCCTCCAGCCTACGGGCGCGCCCCCCGGCTTTTCCGGCGACTTTCCGCGACCGCCCCACACCACACTCCGTAACCGAACAGCCCCGAAACGGACGGGAATCCGCATCTCAGGGGACACAACCGCAAAACGCAAAACAAACCGCGCCAATGTCGGCCCGGGGCACCACGGTTGCCCCCGGGTGCCGCGCTCCGTACCGCCGACCCACACCGTCGCGTCGAAGGCCGGCGGTACGGCATAGTAGGAGGTGCCGTTCGGCAGCCTGACTGAATGTCCGGTTAAGCCGATATTGTTCCCCTGTGGTGTAATTGGCAGCACTGTGGCTTTTGGTGCCATATGTCCGGGTTCGAGTCCTGGCGGGGGAGCTCTACACGAATCGGGCCCTGACCGCAAGGTCGGGGCCCGCTCCCATGTCCCCCAGGAAACGCCCCGGTATCCTTCGGGTGTCCCACCCCACTCCACAGCCGAAGGGCAACTTCCGTGAGCGCCAATCGCCCGGCAGCCGTCGTCGTTCTCGCAGCGGGTGAGGGCACCCGTATGAAGTCGGCCATACCGAAGGTCCTGCACGAGATCAGCGGCCGCTCCCTCGTGGGACATGTGCTGGCCGCGGCCCGTGAACTGGACCCCGAGAACCTGGTCGTCGTCGTAGGGCACGCGCGCGAGAAGGTCACCGCGCATCTGAGCGAGATCGACCCGCGGGTGCGTACCGCGGTGCAGGAGGAGCAGAACGGCACCGGGCACGCCGTCCGGATGGGGCTGGAGCAGCTCGGCGGCGGTGTCGACGGGACGGTGGTCGTCGTCTGCGGCGACACCCCGCTGCTGACCGGCGCGACCCTGGTGCAGCTCGCCGCCACGCACCACGCGGACGGCAACGCCGTCACCGTGCTGACGGCCGAGGTGCCGGACGCGACGGGCTACGGGCGGATCGTGCGCGACGACGCCTCGGGCGCCGTCACCGCGATCGTGGAGCACAAGGACGCCTCCGAGGCGGTGCTGGCGGTCCGTGAGATCAACTCCGGGGTGTTCGCGTTCGACGGGCAGCTGCTGGCGGACGCCCTGAAGAAGGTCCGTACGGACAACAGCCAGGGCGAGGAGTACCTGACCGACGTCCTCGGGATCCTGCGCGAGGCCGGTCACCGGGTGGGCGCGTCGGTCGCCGCCGATCACCGGGAGATCGCCGGGATCAACAACCGGGTACAGCTGAGCGAGGCCCGCCGGATCCTCAACGAGCGGCTGCTGACGGCCGCGATGCTGTCGGGCGTGACCGTGATCGACCCCGCGACGACCTGGGTCGACGTCACCGTCACGTTCGAGCAGGACGCGGTCGTGCAGCCGGGCACGCAGCTGCTGGGCGCCACCCACCTCGGCGAGGGCGCCGAGGTCGGTCCGAACAGCCGGCTGAAGGACACCGTGGTGGGCGCGGGAGCCCGGGTGGACAACACCGTCTCCGACGGCGCCCGCATCGGCGCGGACGCGAAGGTGGGGCCCTACGCGTATCTGCGTCCCGGCACGCGGCTGGGGGCGAAGGGCAAGATCGGCACCTACGTGGAGACCAAGAACGCCTCGATCGGCGAAGGGACGAAGATCCCGCACCTGTCGTACGTCGGTGACGCGACGATCGGCGAGTACAGCAACATCGGCGCGGCGAGCGTCTTCGTCAACTACGACGGGGAGAGCAAGCACCACACGACCGTCGGCTCACACTGCAAGACGGGTTCGGACAACATGTTTGTGGCTCCCGTCACGGTCGGGGACGGCGCGTACACCGCTGCCGGGTCCGTGATCACGAAGGACGTGCCGCCCGGTTCGCTGGCCGTGGCCCGTGGTCAGCAGCGGAATATCGAGGGCTGGGTGGCCCGCAAGCGTCCGGGCAGCGCGGCCGCGAAGGCGGCCGAGGCGGCCTCTCGCCAGGCCGAAGGCGAAAGCTGACCGGAAACGGGCACGTCGAACACGGCGTACCGTGATAAGTGCACACCCGCACCCCACCAGCTGAGACGGCCGCGTCGCGCCCAGCGGCGAGGTTTCTCGACATCCAGCTGAGACACCTCTGAGGAGACAGTGCTGTGACCGGGATCAAGACGACCGGCGAGAAGAAGATGATGTTCTTCTCCGGCCGCGCCCACCCCGAGCTTGCCGAGGAGGTCGCCCACCAGCTGGGTGTCGGGGTCGTCCCGACGAAGGCCTTCGATTTCGCCAACGGCGAGATCTATGTGCGGTACCAGGAGTCGGCGCGTGGCGCGGACTGCTTCCTGATCCAGAGCCACACGGCTCCGATCAACAAGTGGATCATGGAACAGCTGATCATGATCGACGCCCTGAAGCGCGCGTCGGCCCGTTCGATCACCGTGATCGTGCCGTTCTACGGCTATGCCCGTCAGGACAAGAAGCACCGCGGGCGGGAGCCGATCTCGGCCCGTCTGATCGCGGACCTGATGAAGACCGCGGGCGCCCACCGGATCCTGACGGTCGATCTCCACACGGACCAGATCCAGGGTTTCTTCGACGGCCCGGTGGACCACCTCTTCGCGCTGCCGCTGCTCGCCGACTACGTGGGCAGCAAGGTGGACCGCGAGAAGCTGACCGTCGTGTCCCCGGACGCGGGCCGGGTGCGGGTCGCGGACCGCTGGTGCGACCGGCTGGGTGCGCCGCTGGCGATCGTGCACAAGCGGCGCGACAAGGACGTGGCGAACCAGGTGACGGTCCACGAGGTCGTGGGCGAGGTCAAGGGCCGCGTCTGCGTGCTGGTCGACGACATGATCGACACGGGCGGCACGATCTGCGCGGCGGCCGACGCGCTGTTCGCGCACGGCGCCGAGGATGTCATCGTGACCGCGACGCACGGTGTGCTGTCGGGTCCGGCGGCCGACCGCCTGAAGAACTCCAAGGTCAGCGAGTTCATCTTCACGAACACCCTGCCGACGCCGGGTGAGCTGGAGGTCGACAAGATCACCGTCCTGTCGATCGCGCCGACGATCGCGAACGCGGTGCGTGAGGTGTTCCAGGACGGTTCGGTGACGAGCCTGTTCGACGAGCAGTGACGGTTCTTCTCTAGTTCCGGACAGATCGATTTCGTGTACGGCCTTCCCGCTGCGTAAACTGTCCAAGTTGCTCGGCGAGGGAGGCCGTACACGTGTTCCGCACGTGTGTACGGCGGTCCGTTATCGACGCGCTCTTCGTAGCAGGCCGATGGTTTGGCCGGGTGACTGGTGACCAACTTTTCCCAGTTCCACGAGGAGTGAACATGGCCGAGGTCAAGCTCGCAGCCGAGACCCGCACCGAGTTCGGCAAGGGCGCCGCCCGCCGCATCCGTCGCGCCAGCAAGGTTCCCGCCGTGGTCTACGGCCACGGTGCCGACCCGGTGCACATCACGCTGCCGGGCCACGAGCTCCAGCTCGCGCTGCGTACCCCGAACGTCCTGCTCAGCCTGGACATCGACGGCAAGACCCAGCTGGCCATCCCGAAGGCCGTGCAGCGCGACGCGATCAAGGGCTTCCTCGACCACGTCGACCTTCTTCTCGTGAAGCGCGGCGAGAAGGTCAACGTCGAGGTGTTCGTGCACACCGAGGGCGAGCTGGCCCCGGGCGCCTACCTGCTCGAGCACGTGCTGAGCACGCTGACCGTCGAGGCCGAGGCCACGCACATCCCCGAGTCGGTCACGGTCTCCATCGAGGGCCTGGAGGCCGGCGCCTCCATCCTGGCGAAGGACATCCCGCTCCCCAAGGGCACCACGCTGGCGATCGACGAGGACGCCGTCGTCCTCCAGATCCTGGCCGCCCAGGCGGAGGAGGCCCCGGCGGACGCCGAGGCCGAGTCCACCGAGGCCTGATCCTCGTAGCGCCATCCCGTCGGCCGCCGCTCCCCCCGGGGAGCGGCGGCCTGCGTATGGTCCCGGCGTGCGGTACCCGCGAGCCGGTACCTGCGAGTTAGTCCCTGCGAGTTAGTTCCTGCGTGGAGTCGAGGAGACATGGACGTGACGACCGATGCCAGTGCCCCCTGGCTGATCGCGGGTCTCGGCAATCCCGGTCCGGAGTACACCATGAACCGGCACAACGTCGGTTTCATGGTGGCGGATCTGCTCGCCGAGCGGATCGGCGGAAGGTTCAAGCGGGCGGGGAAGGCGCAGGCCCAGGTGGTCGAGGGGCGGCTAGGTCCGCCGGGCACGGGAAGCCGGCGGGTGGTGCTGGTGAAGCCGATGTCGTTCATGAACGTGTCGGGCGGGCCGGTGAACGCGTTGCGGGACTTCTACAAGGTGCCGGTGGCGAACATCGTGGCCGTGCACGACGAGCTGGACATCGACTACGGCGTGCTGAGGTTGAAGCTGGGCGGCGGGGACAACGGGCACAACGGCCTGAAGTCGATGACGAAGGTGATGGGCGCGGAGTACCACCGGGTGCGGTTCGGGATCGGCCGGCCGCCGGGGCGGATGCAGGTGGCGGACTTCGTGCTCAAGGACTTCTCCTCGGCCGAGCGCAAGGAGCTGGACTACCTCGTGGATCGCGCGGCGGACGCGGTCGAGGCCCTGGTGCTGGAGGGGTTGGAGCGGGCTCAAAGCACGTACAACTCCTGACTTGTCGCCCACAGAGGTTGACGGGTCGTTCAGGCATGGCCAATGATCCCCGCCATGCCTGCCACCGCCGCCTCGTCCCACCGCCGCCGGGCCCACTCCCGTAAGCGATCGGCCAAGAGACCGGGCAAGGGGTCAGGGTCGGCCAAGGGCAAGGGATCGCCCGAGGTCCGTGGTCCGAGCTCTGCCCATGCCTCCGGCTCCGCCAGGAGCTCGGTCCCGGGGACCGCGTTGCGGTTCGGTCGGGTCGCGGCGATGGGTCTGGTGTCCGTGCTGATCCTTCTCGCGGGGGTGTGGGGTTCCTGGGGGTCCGCGCAGCACGTGATGCTGACGAAGGGCCGGGAGCAGGGCACCGTCGAGGTGACGCGGTGCGGTGAGGACATGTGTGCGGGGCCGTACACGCCGTTGTCGGCGGGATCGACGGCACGCGCGCGTGTGGTGATCGACAAGTCGGTGGCGGTCCGCAGCGGCGGCACGTACACCGTGGTGATCAAGCCGGGCAGTGACGAGGTGGTGCGGTCGGGTCCGGCCGGGGTCCTGTACGCGTGGGTGCCGTTCGGTGGTGCGCTGCTGCTGGCGTCGGTGGTCGTCGCGGGCGGTCTGGGGCGGGTGCGGGCGGGCTGGGTGCTGGCGGGGTCGGGGCTGGCGTTGCTCACGGCGGCGTTCGTGGCGGTGTGAGCCGGCGGTGACGGGCCGGCGGTCCGGGTGAGCCGCGTCCGGGCGAAGGGACGTGACGTCGAAGGGGTGCGCCCCCTGGTTCGTGCGAACCAGGGGGCGCACCCCTTCGGCATGCCGGTGACGGTCGGGTAGGTCAGCCGGTGTTACGCAGGCCCGCGGCGACGCCGTTGACGGTGAGGAGGAGGGCGCGGGCGAGGAGCGGGTCGGGTTCGGCGCCGGCGGCCGCGGCGTCGCGCTGGCGCTTGAGCAGCGTGACCTGGAGGTAGGAGATGGGGTCGAGGTAGGCGTCGCGGACGGTGAAGGTCTGCTTGAGGACGGGCGTGGCGTCGAGCAGTTCCGGTTCGCCGGTGATCTTCAGTACCTCGGCGACGGTGAGCGCGTGCTCGGCCTTGATGCGGTCGAAGACGTGCTTGAGGTCGTCGGGGACGAGGGTGTCGACGTAGTGCTGGGCGATGCGCAGGTCGGTCTTGGCCAGGGTCATCTCCACGTTGGAGACGAAGTTCTGGAAGAAGTGCCACTGGTCGCGCATCTCGTCCAGGACCCGGTCGAGCCCGGCGTCGCGCAGTGCCTTGAGCCCGGAGCCGACGCCGAACCAGCCGGGGACGATCTGGCGGGACTGGGTCCAGCCGAAGACCCACGGGATGGCGCGCAGGCCGTCGAGCCCGGCGCCGGAGTCGGGCCTGCGGGAGGGGCGTGATCCGAGGTGCAGGTCGGCGAGCTGGTCGACCGGGGTGGAGGCGAAGAAGTAGGGCGGGAGGTCGGGGTCCTCGACGAGGGCCCGGTAGGCGGCGTGGGCGGCGTCGGAGACGACGTCCATGGCGGCGTCCCAGCGGGCGAGGGCCTCGTCGGACTGGCGGGGCGCGGTGTGCAGGGCGGAGGCCTGTAGCGTCGCGGCGACCGTCAGTTCCAGGTTCTCCCTGGCCAGGGAGGGGATGAGGTACTTGTCGGAGATGACCTCGCCCTGTTCCGTGACCTTGATCTCGCCTTCCAGGGTGCCCCAGGGCTGGGCGAGGATGGCGTCGTGGGAGGGGCCGCCGCCGCGTCCGACGGTGCCGCCGCGGCCGTGGAAGAGGCGCAGGCGCACGCCGTAGCGGTGGGCGACGTCGCGCAGCCTGCGCTGGGCGCGGTGGATCTCCCACTGGCTGGTGGTGATGCCTCCGAACTTGGAGGAGTCGGAGTAGCCGAGCATGACTTCCTGGACGTCTCCGCGCAGCGCGACGAGGCGCCGGTAGGAGGGGTCGGAGAGCATGTCCTCGAGGATGGTGTCGGCGGCCTTGAGCTCGTCGGTGGTCTCCAGCAGCGGCACGATGCCGATCTTGGCCCAACCGGCGTGGAGGTCGACGAGTCCGGCCTCGCGGGCCAGGACCGCTGCCGCGAAGACGTCGTCGGCGCCCTGGCACATGGAGATGATGTAGGACTCGACGACCTCGGGTCCGAAGACCTCCAGGGCCCGCTTGACGGTGAGGAAGACGCCGAGGGTCTTCTCGCCGGCGGCGTCCACGGGCGCCGGGGTCGGCGCCAGCGGGCGGCGGGACCGCAGTTCCTTGGCCAGGAGCTTGGTGCGGTACTCGCGGGGCATGTCGGTGTAGCGCCAGGATTCCTCGCCGAGGCGGTCGAAGAGCTGACCGAGGGCGTGGTGGTGGGCGTCGGCGTGCTCGCGGACGTCCATGGTGGCGAGCTGGAGGCCGAAGGCGGCGAGGGTGCGGATGGTGCGGTTCATCCGGCCGTCGGCGAACAGACCTCCGCGGTGTTCGCGCAGGGAGGTCTGGATGAGGGTGAGGTCCGCGAGGAGCTCGCTGGTGCCGAGGTAGTCGCGCCCGGCTTCGTGGGGCGTTCCCTTGGCGAGGCGCTGCTTGGTGTTCTCGAGCTTCTGCCGGATGCAGGTGGCCTTGAGGCGGTAGGGCTCCTCGGCGTTGAGTCGCTTGTAGCGGGGGCTGATCTCGGGCAGCCGTTCGAGGTCGGCCTTGAGCGACGCCAGCAGTTCTTCGGTGGCGCCCGTGTAGCGGATGGAGTTGGAGAGGAAACCGCGGAGTTCGTCGATCATCTCCAGGGCGTCGTTGATGCCGTGTTCGTGCTGGAGGATGAGAACGTCCCAGGTCACCTGGGGGGTGACGTTGGGGTTGCCGTCGCGGTCGCCGCCGATCCAGGTGCCGAAGGTGAGGGGGCGCGTGTCGTCGGGGAGCTTCACGCCGACGCGCTCCAGTTCCGCCGTCAGGTCCTCGAGGACGTCGCCGACGGCGCCCGCGTGGAGTTCGTCGAGGTAGTAGATGGCGTTGCGGGCCTCGTCGGCGGGCTCGGGGCGCACGACGCGCAGTTCGTCGGTCTGCCACACCAGGTCGATGCTCTCGGCGAGGCGCGTGTCGTGGCGGCGGCGGTCGGACTCGATGACGGGGGTCTCGAGGAGCGCGGCGATGCGCCGGAGCTTGTTGAGTACCGACCGGCGCGCGGCTTCGGTGGGGTGCGCCGTGAACACGGGGCGGACGTTGAGGTGGCGGACCGTCTGCTGGACGTGCTCGGGGTCGGCGTCCTTGAGGCGGTCGGCGGTGCGGGCGAGGAGACCGCCCTCGGCGGCGCGGCGTTCGCGCAGCTCGCGGCCGCGGTGGACCTGCTCGGTGACGTTGGCGAGGTGGAAGTAGGTGGAGAAGGCGCGGACCAGCTTGGCCGCGGTCTCCAGTTCGATGCCCCGCAGCAGTTCGGCGGCGGCTTCGCCGTCCTCACGGGTGAGGCGGCGGACCTTCTCGACGAGGTCGAGGAGCTCGGGGCCCTCCTGCCGGACGAGGGTCTCACCGAGGAGGTCACCCAGTCGGCGGATGTCGGCGCGCAGGTCGGTGCTGTTGGTTGTGGTGGCCTGGCCAAGGTCGTCGGCACTGCTCACAGGTGCGGCTCCTTGCAGTGTTGAAGCTCGTCCGGGTGGGAACCCGGACGTCGGCCCCGAGGCGGGCGTCGCATGAGGGGCCGGACATCCGGGAAGGAAAGGAAGCGGACCGCGCTGTCCGACTGTCTCCAAGGATAGGTGTCCGCGGGGACGCGCAGGTTGGCGGGCTCTTGCCGCCGGGCAACGCACTGCCATACTTACGATGCCGTAGGTTACGGACCCGTAGGGAGCGTCACACCGGTTCGACGTGTGGCCTTCCACGGTTGCCGTGGCACGGCATCTCCCTCAATCCCAGACCCCCCAGGGGACGCGCATGACCACAGGCAGCTCCAACGTGATCGATGACCCTTTGAAGGCGCCCGACACCACCACGCCCTCTGCCACGTTGGGTGGCGAGCAGAAGCGTTCGATCGAGCAGATCTCGCTGCTGATCTTCATCATCGTCCCGTTCCTGGCGGTGCTGGCGGCGGTGCCGCTGGCGTGGGGCTGGGGGGTGAGCTGGCTGGACATCGGTCTGCTGGTGTTCATGTACTTCCTCGGCTGCCACGGCATCACGATCGGCTTCCACCGGTACTTCACGCACGGTTCGTTCAAGGCGAAGCGGCCGCTCAGGATCGCGCTGGCGGTCATGGGTTCGTTGGCGGTCGAAGGGCCTCTGGTGCGCTGGGTGGCGGACCACCGCAAGCACCACAAGTTCTCCGACGCGGAGGGCGACCCGCATTCGCCGTGGCGGTTCGGCGAGACGCTCCCGGCCCTGATGAAGGGCCTGTGGTGGGCCCACATCGCATGGATGTTCGACGAGGAGCAGACACCGCAGGAGAAGTACGCGCCCGACCTGATCAAGGACCCGGCGATCCGTGCGATCTCGCGCTACTTCGTCCTCTTCACGGTGGCGTCGCTGGCGATCCCGCCGCTGGTCGGCGGGCTGGTGACGATGTCCTGGTGGGGCGCGTTCACGGCGTTCCTCTGGGGCTCGCTGGTGCGGGTGGCCCTGCTGCACCACGTGACCTGGTCGATCAACTCGATCTGTCACGCGGTGGGCAAGCGCCCGTTCAAGTCGCGGGACCGTTCGGGCAACGTGTGGTGGCTGGCGATCCTGTCCTGCGGCGAGTCCTGGCACAACCTGCACCACGCCGACCCCACATCGGCGCGGCACGGGGTGATGCGGGGCCAGGTGGACTCCTCGGCCCGCTTCATCCGGTGGTTCGAGATGCTCGGCTGGGCGTACGACGTCCGCTGGCCGTCACGCTCGCGTATCGATTCGCGTCGCAACCCGGGTGAGGACGGTTCCCGGCAGGAGAAGGCGACCGCCGAGGCGGCATGATTGACGGCGTGGCCACCGATCCCAGCAATACCTCCAGTCCCCATGGCGAAGCGAAGCCGCGGCGCGTGCGACGTACCCGCATGACGGGGGCGGAGCGCCGGCAGCAGTTGCTGGAGATCGGACGCACCCTGTTCGCGGCGAAGGGCTTCGAGGGCACGTCGGTGGAGGAGATCGCGGCGAAGGCCGGGGTCTCCAAGCCGGTGGTGTACGAGCACTTCGGCGGCAAGGAGGGGCTGTACGCCGTCGTGGTGGACCGGGAGATGCGCCGCCTGCTGGACATGGTGACGAGTTCCCTGACGGCCGGCCATCCGCGGGAGCTGCTGGAACAGGCGGCGTTCGCGCTCCTCGACTACATCGAGGAGTACACGGACGGGTTCCGCATCCTGGTCCGCGACTCCCCGATCCCGCAGTCGACGGGCACGTTCGCCTCGCTGATCTCCGACATCGCGACACAGGTGGAGGACATCCTGGGTCGCGAGTTCAAGAACCGCGGCTTCGACCCGAAACTGGCCCCCCTCTACGCCCAGGCCCTGGTCGGCATGGTCGCCCTGACGGGCCAGTGGTGGCTGGACGTGCGCCGGCCGAAGAAGGCCGAGGTGGCGGCACACCTGGTGAACCTGTCGTGGCACGGGCTGGACGGACTGGAGGCCAAGCCGCATCTGATCGGGCGCCGCAAGGCCTAGACGCCGTTCGGCGGATCACGCAGGACCGTCCGCGCCGGCGCAGCCGGCCCGGGCGGAGTGGCGGACGGGATCCACACAGACGATCCGGACGGGATCCACGCAGACGATCCACCCAGGCGCGAGCGGGGCCCCGACCTTCGTGGTCGGGGCCCCGCTCGTGTGTCTCCTGTCGCCGCCTGCGGCGCGTCGGTACGCGTCAGTGCTCGAAGACGTCTCCCCGCCGGACGACGTCTCGACGGCCGCAGACGTCTCAGTGCTTGAAGACGTCCTTGGTCTTCTCCTTGGCCTGCCGGGCGTCGCCCTTCGCCTGGTCGGCGCGGCCCTCGGCCTCGAGCCGCTCGTTGCCCACGGCGCGGCCGGCCGCTTCCTTCGCCTTGCCCTTGGCCTGTTCCATCTTCGCCTTGGACTTCTGCTCGCCTGCCACTGTCCATCACTCCCAGTCAGGTCTGCGTGTGGTCTCCTCACTACGGGTGGCCCGCCCCGCGTCCCTCAAACCTCGCCGTCGGGTTCCAGGAACTCCAGCCGGTTGCCGACCGGATCCCGAGCGTAGAAGCGGCGGTGTCCCGGCAGATCGGCGTCCCAGGTGACCGGCGTGCCGTGGGCCTCGATGCGGGCGGCGTACGCCTCGATGCCGGTGACCCGCAGCCCGGGGTGGGCCTTCTCCGAGGGCCGGAAGCCCGGCTCGATCCCCAGGTGCAGGTGCACGGACCCCGCGCGGAACCAGCAGCCGCCCTTGGCCGCGAGCACCGGCGGCTTGGGGACCTCGGTCATGCCGAGGGTGCCGGTGTAGAAGCGGCGCAGCCTGTCCTCGGCGCCGGGCGGGGCGGCGAGCTGCACATGATCGACGGCGGTCAGCACGTCAGGCTCCCTTCGTGGCCACCGCGAACAGGCGGCAAAACGGCAGGACGGTGCCGTACTCGGCGGCCGGATAGGCCTCGCGGAGCAGGTCGCGGTATTCGGTGACGAAGGCGTCGCGGGCCTCGGGGTCGTCGGCGAGGGCGTCGAGGGCGGGGCGCAGGCCGGTGCCCTTGACCCAGTCGAGGACGGGGTCGTCGCCCTGGAGCAGATGGAAGTACGTGGTCGTCCAGACGTCGGTGGCGCAGCCGAGGCGGGCCAGCCGGTCGAGGTAGACGCCGGGGGCGTGGACGGAGTCCTCGTGGCGCAGGACATGGCCCAGGCGGCTCCTCCAGCGGGCGCTGCCGCCCAGCTCGCGCATGAGGGCGTGCAGGGGCGCGTCGATGTTGTGGGGGACCTGGAAGGCGAAGGTGCCACCGGGGGCGAGTCCTTCCAGCCAGCCGGCGAAGGCGTCGAGGTGGCCCGGCACCCACTGAAGGGCGGCGTTGGAGACGAGCAGGTCGTACGTCTCCCGTGGCGACCAGGTGGTGAGGTCGGCGTGGGCGAAGTCGAGGCCTTCCCCCGCGTGCGCCGCCGCGTCGGCGAGCATCTGCGGCGAGTTGTCGTACCCGGTGACGCGGGCGGTGGGCCAGCGGTCGGCGAGGACGGTAGTGAGGCTGCCGGGTCCGCAGCCGAGGTCGGCGATACGGGGCGGGTCGCCGGGGAGGCCGGGGACGCGGGCGAGGAGGTCGGCGAAGGGGCGGGCGCGATGACCGGCGTGACGCAGGTATTGGGCGGGGTCCCAGGTGGGGTTGGTCGTCATGTGCCGTACTTTCCCCCGTCATTTATCTTGATGTCAAGAGACTTGATATCAAGAGACTTCATGTCGACACAACCACTACACTGATCGTCATGGAGGACGAGGTCGATCGGCTGGTCGCAGCGTGGCGCCGGGAGCGCCCGGACCTCGACGTGGAGCCGCTGGAAGTACTCAGCCGGGTGAGCAGACTGGCCCGGCACCTGGACCGCGCACGCCGGCTGGCGTTCGCCGAGCACCAGCTCGAGCCGTGGGAGTTCGATGTCCTGACGGCGCTCAGGCGCGCGGGGGCCCCGTACCAGCTCTCGCCGGGGCAGCTGCTGACGCAGACGCTGGTGACCTCGGGCACGATGACGAACCGTATCGACCGGCTCGCGAAGAAGGGGCTGGTGGAGCGGCTGCCGGACCCGAGCGACCGCCGGGGTGTGCTCGTCCGCCTCACGGACGACGGCAAGGACCGCGCCGACCAGGCGCTCGCCGGGCTACTCGACCAGGAACGGGCCATCCTGGCCGAGCTCTCCCAGGCCCAGCGCGGCGAACTGGCGGGCCTGCTACGCCAGTTGACCGCCCCGTTCGACAACATCCCCGGCTAGGTCCACCGGTCCGACGCCCGCCCGGCGCGCGAGCGCCACCGCGGCGAGGGTGGAGTGCACGCCCAGCTTGCCCAGCACGTTCTGCATATGGGTGCGGACGGTGTGCGGGGAGAGGTACAGCCGCTCGGCGACCGCCTTCCTGCCCAGCCCCGCGACCATGCAGCGCAGCACTTCCCGTTCCCTCGGCGTGAGGGACTCCACCAGCCGTTCGCTCTCGGTGCGGTGCTTGCGGGCGGCCGTCAGTTCCCGCAGGACGCCGGTGAGCAGGGCGGGAGGCAGATGGGTCTCCTCGCGCAGCACGCCCCGGATGACCGTCAGCAGGCGGGACAGCGAGCAGTCCTTCGCCACCCAGCCGGACGCCCCGGCCTGGAGGGCGAGGGCCGCGCGGCGCGGGTCGTCCTTCTCGGCGAGGACGACGATCCGGACCTGCGGCTGCGCGCTGCGGACCCCCACGACCAGCGAGATACCGTCGACGAGCCCGTCCTCCCCCACCTCCTGCACGGGCACCGCGGGCCGTATGCCCGGCAGGGCGGCGCCCAGATCGGCGTCGACGAGCAGCACGTCGTACCGGCGCCCCTCGGCGGCCGCGCGCTCCAGGCTGCGCAGTGCCGCCGGGCCGCTGCCGGCCGCGGACACGTCGACATCGGGCTCGGCGGCCAGCGCCGCCGCGAGCGACTCGGCGAAGATACGGTGGTCGTCGACGACCAGTACACGAATGCGAACCACGAAACCCCCTTCCCCAGGCTCCTTGACAGAGCAGGGGATACCCCAAGGTCCGGAGACGGAGAACGAGGACCGGCGCGGATACGACGCCCGATGGGGATGCCACTACCGCGACGGCCGCCGCCGTGCAGAGACTGTTACCCCCACCGCGGGCGCCGTACCCGACTGTCTCGCCCCCTGATCAGCACCGGCCCCCACCGGCACTGTTCACAGGGTAGGGCTGCGGGCGTACAGCGGAAGGCAAATGGCAGAACTGGTCCGCCGCCGCGTTTATGGTGTGCCGCATGTTTCGTCTTGAGACAGAAGTCGACAGGAACCGCCGCGATCTTCTTCGTTCCCGGCTGCTCGCCGCCAACACCGAGGCCTCCCCGGTCCTGCGCGCCCTGCGCGGCACCCCCGCCGAACGCGAGTCGCCTCTGCACATCTGGGCCTGCGGTCCCGGCGGTGAACTGGCCGGCGGCCTGGTGGGCCACACCTGGACGGCCTGGCTCCACGTCACCTATCTCTGGGTCGACGCCCGCCATCGCGGCTCGGGCCTCGGCACCCGCCTCCTCGCCGAGGCGGAACACATCGCCTCGCAACAGCGCGGCTGCGACCACGCCCGCCTGGAGACCTGGGACTTCCAGGCACCGGAGTTCTACAAGCGGCAGGGCTACGAGGTGGTGTGCACGATCGAGGACTACCCCCCGGGCCTGACGGAGTTCACCCTGACGAAGCGACTGGGGTAGGTGACGCGGGGACGGAACGGGAAGGGGCGGCGGGACGGCGGCAGCCGCACCCCACCGCCCCCACGCACTACTCAGCCCAGCCGGCGCGCCCCCGCCGCGGGCACCGCCTCGAACACCCGCGGAGCCTTGAAGCCCGCCGCCGCGAAGGCCTCTTCGACGGCCTTGGTGAGACCCTCGACGTCGGTGGCCTCGGCCAGCACGATCGCCGAACCGCCGAAGCCGCCGCCGGTCATCCGCGCCCCGAGCGCACCGTGCGCGAGAGCCGTGTCGACGACGAGGTCCAGCTCGGGGCAGGAGACCCGGAAGTCGTCCCGGAGCGAGGCGTGACCCGCCGTCAGGACCGGGCCGACGGCACGGGAGTCGCCGCCCGACTCCAGGAGCGCGACGACCTGCTCCACACGCTGGTCCTCCGTCACCACATGACGGACCAGACGGCGGACCTCCTCCTCGTCGCCGAGGCGGGCGAGGGCCGCGTCCAGATCGGCGTACGCGATGTCGCGGAGCGCGTCGACGCCGAGGAGGGCGGCGCCCTTCTCGCAGCCGGCCCGGCGCTTGCCGTACTCGCCGCCGCTGTGGGCATGCGTGACCTGGGTGTCGACGACCAGCAGCCGCAGCCCCTCGGCCGCCAGGTCGAGGGGGATCTGCTTCTGGGAGAGATCCCGGGTGTCGAGGAACAGCGCGTGGCCGGCCTCGCAGCAGGCGGACGCCGTCTGGTCCATGATGCCGGTGGGAGCGCCGACGTAGACGTTCTCGGCGCGCTGGCACAGCCGGGCGAGCTGCCAGCCCTGGAGTCCGAGGTCGTAGAGGTCGTTCAGCGCCAGGGCGACGACGACCTCCAGTGCCGCGGACGACGACAGGCCCGCGCCCGACGGGACCGTCGAGGACAGGTGGATGTCGGCGCCGGTCACCGCGTGGCCGGCCTCGCGCAGCGCCCAGACGACTCCGGCCGGGTACGCCGTCCAGTTCGTGTCGGACGCCGGGACCAGGTCGTCCAGGCGCAGTTCGGCGACACCGCTGTCGAGGTCGGCCGAGTGCAGCCGCAGCAGGCCGTCCGTCCGCCGGGAGACCGCCGCGACGGCGGTGTGCGGCAGCGCGAAGGGCATCACGAAGCCGTCGTTGTAGTCGGTGTGCTCGCCGATGAGGTTGACGCGGCCGGGCGCCGCCCAGACGCCGTCGGGCTCGGCCCCGTACAGCCGGACGAAACCCTCGCGTACTTCCTGTGCCCCCACTACGACTCCCTTGCGCTGCTTGCGATGTGCTGCGCGAACGCCCACGCGTCCGCGACGATACCGGCGAGGTCCGCGCGGGACGGCTTCCAGCCCAGCCGCTCGCGGGCGGTGGCCGCCGAGGCGACGAGGACGGCCGGGTCGCCGCCGCGCCGAGGGGCCACGACCTCGGGGATCGGGTGGCCGGTGACCTCGCGGACGGTCTCGATGACCTCGCGCACGGAGAAGCCGTTGCCGTTGCCGAGGTTGCAGATGAGGTGCTCGCCCGGCTCGGCGGCGGCGACGGCGAGGAGGTGGGCCTCGGCGAGGTCGGCGACGTGGATGTAGTCGCGGACGCAGGTGCCGTCCGGGGTCGGGTAGTCGTCGCCGAAGACCGAGATCGCCTCGCGGCGGCCCTGCGCGACCTGGAGGACGAGCGGGATGAGGTGCGACTCGGGGTCGTGGCGCTCGCCCTGTTCGCCGTACGCGCCGGCCACGTTGAAGTACCGCAGGGAGACGGCGCCGAGCCCGTGGGCGGCGGCCTCTCCGCTGATCATGTGGTCGACGGCGAGCTTGGAGGCGCCGTAGGGGTTGGTCGGCCGGGTGGGCGCGGTCTCGACGATCGGGACCTGCTCCGGCTCGCCGTAGGTCGCCGCCGTCGACGAGAAGACCAGCTTGCGCACACCGGCCTCGCGCATCGCGCCGAGCAGGGCCATGGTGCCGCCGACGTTGTTGTCCCAGTACTTCTCGGGCTGGACGACGGACTCGCCGACCTGCGAGAACGCGGCGAAGTGGAGCACGGCGTCGAAGGAGTCGTCGAGCCACTTGGCGGCGTCGCGGATGTCGCCCTCGACGAACGAGGCGCCCGCCGGGACTCCCTCGCGGAAACCGGTGGAGAGGTTGTCGAGGACGACGACCTCGTGGCCTGCCTCCAGCAGGTGCCGGGCGACCACGCTGCCGACGTATCCCGCGCCACCCGTGACCAGATACTTGCCGCTCGTGCCGGTGGTGCCGCTCATGAACTCGCTACCTCTCGCAGTCGCCGGGCCGCGGACTCCGGCGGCACGTCGTTGATGAAGACGTTCATGCCCGATTCGGAGCCCGCGAGGAACTTCAGCTTGCCGGAAGTGCGGCGAATGGTGAAAAGCTCGAGATGGAGCGCGAAGTCGTCGCGGTTGACACCCTCGAACTCCTCCAGCGCGCCGAACGGCGCCTGGTGCCAGGCGGAGATGTACGGCGTGGGCGGTTCACCTTCGCCGAAGATCCGGTCGAAGCGCCTCAAGAGTTCCAGGTAGACCTTGGGGAACTCTGTGCGCGCGTCCTCGTCGAGGGCGAGCAGGTCCGGCACCCGGCGCCTGGGGTAGAGGTGCACCTCGTAGGGCCAGTGCGCCGCGTACGGCACGAACGCGACCCAGTGTTCACCCTCCAGGACGACCCGCTCGCCCGCGAGTTCGCGTGCCAGGACGGCGTCGAAGAGGTTCTCCCCGCCTGTCGCCTCCTTGTGCGCCGCGACCGAACGCAGCATCAGGGCGGTGCGCGGAGTGGTGAAGGGGTAGGCGTAGATCTGCCCGTGCGGGTGACCCAGAGTCACACCGATCTCGGCGCCGCGGTTCTCGAAGCAGAACACCTGTTCCACGGAGGGCAGATGAGACAGCTCGGACGTCCGGTCCGTCCACGCGTCGAGGACCAGTCGCACCTGCTCCTCGTCGAGGTCGGCGAAGGACGCGTTGTGGTCGGAGGTGAAGCAGACCACCTCGCAGCGCCCGGAGTCACCGGCCAGGGAGGGGAAGCGGTTCTCGAAGACGACGGCGTCGTACGAGGAGTCCGGGATCTCGCTGAGCCGGTCTCCCTGGGAGGGGCAGAGCGGGCACTCGTCGGCCGGCGGGTGGTAGATGCGCCCCTGCCGGTGCGAGGCGACGGCGATGGAATCGCCGAGCAGCGGGTCCCGCCGTACCTCCGAAGTGGTGACCGTGGGGTCCAGCGGACGTCTGTCCACCGCGTCGCGCACCGAGTCGTCCCGCTGGTCGTAGTAGATCAGCTCACGACCGTCGGCCAAGCGGGTCGAGGTCTTCTTCACCGACGACTCTCCTCCGTACCTCTGGACCCGCGGACCCAGATTCGTACACCTAGCGAAGCTTCCAACAGAACCAAACACATAAAACCATAAAACCCCACGCGAGTCACCACCACAACCAAACAAAGAACACCAAAAGAAGTGAGCAAGGGCATGCGAACCCCCCCACACGCGGCAGCACAGCTGGCGGCAGAGCTACGCCTCCCGACGAACTGGCTCGACTACACGATCCTCGGCATCTACTTCGTCGTGGTCCTGGGCATCGGCTTCGCCGCCCGGCGCTCGGTGAAGACCAGCCTCGACTTCTTCCTCTCCGGCCGCTCACTGCCCGCCTGGATCACGGGCCTCGCGTTCATCTCGGCCAACCTGGCCGCCACCGAGATCCTCGGCATGGCCGCCAACAGCGCGCAGTACGGCGCGTACACCGTCCACTGGTACTGGATCGGGGCCATCCCGGCGATGGTGTTCCTGGGCCTGGTGATGATGCCGTTCTACTACGGCAGCAAGGTCCGCTCGGTGCCGGAGATGCTGCTGCTGCGCTTCGACAAGGCCGCCCACCTGCTCAGCTCGGCCCTGTTCGCCTTCGCCGCGATCCTGATCGCCGGGGTGAACCTGTACGCGCTGGCGATCGTCGTCGAGGCGCTGCTGGGCTGGCCGCAGTGGGTGGCGATCGTGGTGGCGGGCTTCTTCGTCCTCGCGTACATCACCCTCGGCGGCCTCTCCTCGGCGATCTACAACGAGGTCCTCCAGTTCTTCGTGATCCTGGCGGCCCTCATCCCGCTGTCCGTGCTGGGCCTGAAGAAGGTGGGCGGCTGGGGCGGCCTCACCGACAAGCTGACCGCCACCCACGGGGACGACTTCGTCACCGCCTGGGGCGGCACGGGCATCGGCAGCGCCAACCCCCTCGGCGCGAACTGGCTGACGATCGTGCTGGGGCTCGGCTTCGTCCTGTCCTTCGGCTACTGGACGACGAACTTCGCCGAAGTGCAGCGCGCCCTGTCGGCGAAGAACCTGTCGGCCGCCCAGCGCACCCCGCTCATCGCGGCCTACCCGAAGGTCTTCATGGTGTTCCTGGTGATGATCCCGGGCCTGGTGGCGGCGGTCCTGGTGCCGAAGATCGGCACCAGCGGCTCGGACCTCCAGTACAACGACGCGATCCCGTACCTCATGCAGGAGCTGCTGCCGAACGGCGTGCTGGGCATCGCCGTGACGGGTCTGCTGGCGGCGTTCATGGCGGGCATGGCGGCGAACATCTCGTCGTTCAACACCGTCTTCACGACCGACATCTGGGCGAAGTACGTGGTGCTGGGGCGGGACGACGCCTACTACGTCCGCTTCGGTCGCCTGATCACGGCGATCGGTGTGGCCGCCTCGGTGGGCACGGCGTTCCTGGCGTCGTCCTTCTCGAACATCATGAGCTACCTCCAGACGCTGTTCTCCTTCTTCAACGTGCCGATGTTCGTGGTCTTCATCGTCGGCATGTTCTGGAAGCGGGCGTCGAAGAAATCGGGCTTCTGGGGTCTGCTCGCGGGCACCACGGCCGCGATGGTGAACTACTTCGTCCTCTACAAGCAGGACATCATCGGCATCCCCACCGACCAGGGCGCGAACTTCGTGTCGGCGATCGCGGGCTTCGTCGCGGGAGCGGTCGTGATGGTGATCGTGTCGCTGTTCACGGCCCCGAAGCCGGCCGAGGAACTCCAGGGCCTGGTCTACGGCACCGTCTCCCCCGGCATGGCCGAGCCGCCGGCGGCGGGCGACGACGCGTGGTACCGGCGCCCGGCCCTGCTCGGCTGGGGCGCGGTGATCCTGGCCGCCGTCTGCTACATCCCGTTCTCGTTCTGAGCCCGGCCGCGACCACCGCGGGAGACTGGAGAGACCATGTCCGAGCAATTCGAACCGTCCGAGCGCGACCAGGCCGCCGAGCGGCTGCGGCGGGCCGGCTACTCCGAGGCCGACGTCCAGCGGGAGGTCACGGAACTCGAGGAGAAGTCCGCGACCGCGGCCCGTATCTTCGACCTGCGCCGGATCATCGGCGGCCTGTTCGTCGTCTACGGCGTGATCGTCACGATCGCCGGAATCACCGACAGCGACGCGGAGATCGACAAGGCCCAGGGGATCAACATCAACCTGTGGACCGGCCTGGGCATGCTGGCCCTGGGCCTCTTCTTCCTGGCCTGGCTCAAGCTGAGGCCCGCTGCGCCGGTGACACCGACGCTGCCGCCCGAGGCGGTGGAGGGGAAGGGCCGCGGGGAAAGCGGCGTCGAGGGATGACGCCGGACAGCGCCGGGATCCATGACCTCGGATCCCGGCGCTGTCCGCTTCTCGGTCGGTCAGCCTCCGACCCCGCCCAGGAGGCCGTTGAGCAGCCCGTTCCCGTTCGAGGACGACTCCACCGAGGAGCCGGTGAAGGTGGCGCTGTCGTCCCCGTTGACGCAGCTCTGCTGGCTGACGTTCTGCTTCGTCAGGCTGCCGAGGAGGGGGACGTCGTTCAGGTTGATGAGACCTACCTGGAGGTTCGAGTCGCCCTGCTCGGCTCCCTGAAGGCACTGCCTGGAGGGTCCGTCGTCGCCGGCGGAGGCGATTCCGGCCCCGGCCATGCAGAGGCTCCCGATCATGGCAGCCACGAGAGCGGTCTTGTGCAGCTTGCGCATTACATTCCCTTTTCCGGCTGAGTGATACGTCCCGTTACGGAACGCAACATTACGATTACAGACCGTATGCCGCGCCCTCCCGTTTCGCACCTTCACGCCGCGCGTGTCTACGCCCCCCGCCGACTCGTACCACACGAGCTGGCCCGGATGGCCCATGCGGGACAGCGGCCGCCGGCACCGGGCATCGGCGCAGGGCCAAGCCCCGACCAGGCCCGGACGAGGGCCGTCCCCCGCCTGCTTTCGGCACCGGGCGGCTCCCCGGCCTGCTCGGAGAGGACGCTCGTCCACCCGTTCACCCTGCGCATCCGGGTGGCGGACCGGGAGGCCCGGGCCGGACGGATCGAGCGTGGGGCCAGGTCACCGATCAGCGGTCGGTGCCGTACCCGGCGATCTCGCCGCTCCTGGCCGCCGCGACCAGGGCCACCGTCAGGATCCCCGCCCCGCCGACGAGGTGGGTCGACAGCGGGTGACTCGCCAGGGTGTAGCCGCACCTGGTCAGGAGAACGACGTAGAGCACCGCGACCGGCAGCCCGGCGGTGAGTGCCGCCAACAGCCCGCGAAGCGGCGGGCGGGCGAGCAGCCGCCGGGGGGCGACCGCCAGGGCGAGACCGGTGGCCGCGCCCAGGGTGAGGCCGACCGCCATGCTGCCCAGCACGGCGAGTCCGGCCACGGCCGTCAGCACCCGCGCGGTTGCGTACAGATCGCCGACCAGGAAGACGAACGCCACCAGCAGGCACAGGACTCCGGCGATCGCGGCCGGCCAGGCACCGATGATCGCGCCGAGGCGCACCCCGCGCCGGACGACCGCGCGGGCCCTCACTCCGACTGCTCCGGTTGCGTCGCCGTGGCGGCCCGCGAGACGTGCGGCAGCGGGCCCGCGCGGTCCAGGAGGCCCGTGCGGGCAGCCAGGGCCGCGGCCTCCAGACGGGAGCCGACGCCGAGTTTCATCAGGACCCGCTGGACATGGGTGCGGGCCGTGGACGGGGCGATGCCCATGCCGGCGGCGATCAGGCGGGTGTCCTCGCCGTCGGCGACCCGGACCAGGACCTCCACCTCGCGGGGGGTGAGCATCTGGAGCAGCCGCTGACCCTCGTCGTCCGGCTGGGCGGCCGGGTTCAGCAGTTCGCTGAACGCGCCCTGGAGCAGCTGCGGAGCCACCGCCGCCTCACCCGCGCGCGCCTTCATGATGGCCCGCTCCACACCCTCTATGCGCTCGTCGTGGCGTACGTAGCCGCAGGCTCCCGCGGCGAAGGCCGCCGCGATGCCGCGGGGGTTCGGCACCGGGCCCAGGACCAGCACCGCCACCTGCGGCCGCTCGCGCTTGATGCGGACCACCGGGTCGAATATGCCCGGCTCTGCCGGGACCGCCGTACCCAGCAGGCACACCTCCGGAGCACGGGTGATCACCAGCTCCGCCGCGCCCGCGGCCGGTGCCGCCGCGGCGAGCACCCGGTGCCCCCGCAGTTTGAGTGCCGAGGCCAGCGCCTCGGCGAGCAGTCGGTGGTCGTCGACCACCATCAGCCGCACTCCCACGAGCAATCCCCCAGTCCCCCCATGGATGCCCTCACGGACCCGCGCACTCCGCGCGGACCGACAAAGGGGTGCCCCCCGGCACCCCGTTCTTCATGCCCCCGGAAGCTACACGCTTGTTCGACGTTGCGCTCCCCCTACCGGTGAGAAGTGCCCCGGATCGCCGAAATTCCTCACATTCGAGGGTCATGGGCGATAAATGAACGACCCCGCCCCTGAACAGGGACGGGGTCGTAGGGCGATCGATACGGTCAGCCGCCCGCGCCGTACGCGACCGCCAGGTACTGCGGATCGCCCGAGGTGCCGCCGTCGTCGGCGTACACCTCCGACATGTACAGGTGCCCCTGGGAGTAGAGGACTTCGGAGTACTCCGGGGACAGACTGGTCTCCAGGTCGCGCACCGACTCCGTGGACGGGTTCTGCAACAGCGTGGTCGCCTTGAAGGAGCCCCCGGCGATGCTGACGACCTGGCCGCCCTTGTCGTACGGCGGCCGCTTGTAGGCGATCAGGTTGGTGCCGTCCATGCGCAGCGGGTAGATCGTGTAGCCGTCGCCGGCGTCGGCGCGCTGGCCGGTCTGCTTGCCGGTGGCCAGGTCGAAGGCGACGACCTCGTTGGTCCGGCTGTACTCGCCGGTGCCGTCGTGCTCCTCGGTGGGGACGTAGATCCGGCCGTTGCCGACGGCCAGGCCGGTGCAGGCCTCGATCCTGGTGATGCCTTCGCAGTCGGCCGCGTACTGGTCGCCCGGCACCGAGATACGGGTGCGCAGCTTGCCGGTCTTGTTGTCGATGGAGAAGAAGTCCGAGATGCCGCTGCCGTCGCCGGCGCTGTCGCCGACGTCGGCGGCCACCACCAGGGGGTCGCTCGACACGACGGACGCGTACTCGATGCCCGTGGCCAACTTGTACTCGGAGAGCACCTTCCCGGACACCGGGTCGATGGTCTGGATGTGCAGCTCGGGGTTGTCGTACGCGCCGCACTTGCGCACCGCCACCAGCTTCGGGCCGCCGCCGTAGCCGGCGTCGTAGCAGGTGTCGGCCGGCTTCGGCGACCACAGCACCTTGCCGGAGTCGATGTCGAAGGCCGCGCCGCCGCTGGTGCTGCCGAGGGCGACCGTGTTCCCGCTGACCGTGACGTTGTCGAAACGGAGCGGGTAGTCACCGGAGTTGACGGTCTTCTTCCACAGTTGCCTGCCCGCCACGAGGTCGATCGCCGCGACCTGGTCGCAGGCGGCCGTCTCGGCGCTGCTCGCCTGGAAGGTGACCGCCGTGCGGTGGTCGTCGGTGGCGAACCTGCTGGCCTCGCACACCGGGCCGGGCAGCTTGACCGTCCAGAGCTTGGTGCCCTTGTCCGGGTCGTAGCCCGCGATCTCGTTGACGCCCGTCTTCACGAACGCCTTGTCGGTCACCCAGGAGCCCTTGACGCCGACGCTGTCGCCCTTCTTGATCACGGGCATCGGAACCTTGAAGAGGACATCGGAGGCGGGATCGGACGGCACCTTCTCACTGCCTCCGGCGGACGTGCCCCCGGTCCCGCCCGTGCCGCCGGTGTCGCCTCCGCCGCCGGTCGGGCCGGCGCTGTCCGCCTCCTCCTTCTTGCCACCGTCGTTCGACTTCGAGTACCAGACGCCGGCGCCGACGATCAGCGCGATCGCGACGACCGCCCCGACGATGATCGCCACCTGCGCGTTGAACTTCCTGCCCGCGCCGCCGCCCGGTCCCTGGCCGGGGCCGCCGGCCTGCGGATGCATCGGCACCGTGGGCTGCCCCGGGTAGCCGTAACCCGGCTGGGGGGTCGGATACCCCGGCCCACCCGGGTAGCCGTAGCCGGGCTGCTGACCGTAGGGGGCCGTCGGCGGGCCGTAGGGGTTCGGCTGCTGGGGCTGACCGTAGGCGGGGGGTACGGACGGGCCCGGCTGGGCCGGGTAGCCGTATCCGGGGTGGGCGGCCGGGGGCTGCGGCGGCGTCGGGCCGCCCGGCGCCTGCGGGTAGCCGTACCCCGGCTGGGGCTGCTGCGGGGGCCCGGACGGGGCCGGCGGCGCGGGCGTCTGCGGAGCGGCCTGCGGAGGCTGAGCCCCCTGCGCCGGGGCCTGCGGGGCCTGCGGGTAGCCGTAGCCCGGCTGCGGGGTCTTCGTCAGGTCGGGGCCCGCGGGCTGCGGCGCGGCGTCCTGAGGTGCGGGGTCCTGGGGAGCCGCGTCCTTCGGTACGGCGTCCTGCACGGGCGGGTCCTGCGGCGGCTGGGGCGGGCCGAAGCCATCCTGCTGCGGCTGCTGCGGGGGCTGGTTCGGCGGTGGGGGCGGCGGCTGGCTCATGGTGTGGATACCTCGGGAGAACGCTCGGAAGGCTCGGGCGGACGGGGCGGAGACGTCGACGGGGCAGGTGAGGCGGTGGGACGCCTCACTTGCCGTAGGCGAGCATCAGCTTCTCCTTCGATTCGTCGTTGCCCGTCAGCCGGGTGGAGGAGAGGTAGAGGCGCCCGCCGACCCAGGCCAGGTCGCGCGAGAAGAAGCCGTTCTCGATCTCGGCCGTGCTCTCGGGAAGCTGCATCAGCGTCACCGGCGTGTGCGCGGACCCCGCCGTCGGGATGCCCACCACCCGGCCGGCCGCGTCGTACGACGGCTCGACGTAGGCGACGAGATTGCCGCCCTCGACCTTCACCGGCAGCATCGCCTCGTCGGCCGGCGACTTCACGCGCCACTTCTCCTTGCCGGTGGAGAGGTCGATCGCCACGATCTCGTTGGGGCCGCTCTTCGCCTCGGTCGGCAGGTACAGCGTGTTCGCGTCGGAGGCCGTGCCCGAGCAGCCCGTCAGGTTGCGCTGGAGGAATCCGGAGTCGCACTCGGGCGCGAAGTCCTCGTCGAAGCCGACCTGCGAGCGGTACGAGCCGTCCGGCTTGAACGTCGCGATGTTCCAGCTGTTCTTGTCCTCGTTGGTGCTGTAGACCACCAGCGGGTCGACGGAGAACGTCTTCGAGACCCGCCAGCCCTTCCCGAACTTCTGGGTCCACCTGGCCTTGCCGGTCGCCGGGTCCAGCTCCTGGATCTCGTCGTGCTCGCCTGCCTCGGACGCGTCGCAGGACGCCACCGCGTACAGCCGGGTCCCGCCCGCGAACGCCGTCGGGAAGCATGCGTCGCCGTACTTCTGCTTGTCGTACAGCTTCTTGCCGGTGCGGACGTCGTACGCCGTGCCGGACTGCGAGCGGCCGACCATCAGCGTGTTGCCGGTCAGCGACAGCTCGACGCTGATGGCGCTGTCGAACAGCGCGCCGTCCGCCACCACGCCCTTCCAGCCCCGGGCCCCGGTGCCGAGGTCGATCTGCTGGAGCTGGTTGCACTTGGCGCGGTCGCTGGTGCCGCTCATGTACGCCACGACGACCTTGTCGTCCGCCGTCTTCTGCGGGGTGACCGCACAGATCTTCTGCGGCAGGGCGATGGTCTCCCAGGTCGGCCTGCCGTCGCCGACGTTGTACGCGACGACCTGCTTGTACGCCGCTTTCACGGCCGCCTTGGAGGTGATCCACATGCCGGGGGCGTCGGCGCCGGAGGCGGGTGCGTCGGGCGCCTCCTTGTACCAGAGGACCTTCGCCTCGCCGGACTTGCGGTCCGCGTTGAAGTCCTCGGTGTCGTCGCCGCCGTCGCCGCTGCCGTCACCGGGGTTGACGGGTGCCCCACTGGTGGTGGCCTTGCCGTCGTCGCTCGGTCCGGCGACCGGCTTCTTGTCGGCCTTGTCGTCGCCGCCCGTGACGGCGTACACCGTCCCGCCGATCACCAGCAGCGCCGCCACCGCGGCCCCGATCACCAGCGCCGGCCGCCCCTTGAAGGGGTTGCGCCCGCCCGGCGGCGTACCGGGTGCGCCGGGGAACTGGGGCGGCTGCGGATAGCCGTAACCGGGCTGCGGGCCGTAGGGGCCCTGTTGTCCGTACGGTCCCGGCTGGGCGTAGGGGCCGGGCTGACCGTTGTAGGGACCGGGCTGCCCGTAGGGACCGGGCTGCTGGGGCTGCCCGTACGGTCCGGGCTGCTGCGGCGGTTGCTGCGGGTAGCCGTAGCCCGGCTGCGGCGGCTGGGCCGGCGGACCCTGGGGCTGCTGCGGCGGCACGGGAGGGGCGCCGAAGCCACCCTGCGACGGCGGCGGCGCCTGCGGTGCCGGCGGCTGGTGCGGCTGGTCCTGCGGTGCTCCGAAACCACCCTGCTGCGGCGGCTGATTGGGCGGCTGAGCCATCAGCGTGTTCCCCCTATGTCACTGATTTTTAGCCACGCCCCCAGGTCAGTGACCCACCCGGAGCCGTCTTCAGAAGTTCTCAGACGGCTCTTTCTATCACCCGTGACCGACAGCTCCAGGGGCCGATCCACCCCTGTTTCCAAGGGAGGACCGGCCTGTGATGCCGTCGTTATGCGCCTTCACGCACCCTTCACGCGTCCTCGGCGAGTTCCAGCCACCGCAGTTCCAGCTCCTCGCGCTCGCCGGTCAACTCCCGCAGCTCGGCGTCGAGTTTCGCCACCTTCTCGAAGTCGGTGGCGTTGTCGGCGATCTGGGCGTGCAGCCTGGACTCCTTGTCGGAGACCTTGTCCAACTGCCGCTCGATCTTCTGGAGTTCCTTCTTGGCGGCACGCTGGTCGGCGGCGCTCTTCTCGGTCAGCGGCTTCTGCGCGACCGCCGGGGCGGCGGAGGCGGCCGCGGCCTCCTCCATGCGCTGCCGGCGTTCGATGTACTCGTCGATGCCGCGCGGGAGCATCCGCAGCGCGGCGTCGCCGAGGAGGGCGAAGACACGGTCCGTCGTCCGCTCCACGAAGAAGCGGTCGTGGGAGATGACGATCATCGAGCCGGGCCAGCCGTCGAGGAGGTCCTCGAGCTGGGTGAGGGTCTCGATGTCGAGGTCGTTGGTGGGCTCGTCGAGGAAGAGGACGTTGGGCTCGTCCATGAGGAGGCGCAGGATCTGAAGGCGGCGGCGCTCACCGCCCGACAGGTCGCCGACCGGCGTCCACTGCTTGTCCTTGTTGAAACCGAACGTCTCGCAGAGCTGCCCGGCGGTCATCTCGCGCCCCTTGCCGAGGTCGACGCGTTCGCGCACCTGCTGCACGGCTTCCAGCACCCGCAGGTTCGGGTCGAGTTCGGCGACCTCCTGGGAGAGGTAGGCGAGCTTGACGGTCCGGCCGACGACGACCCGGCCGGCCGCGGGCTGCGTCTCGCCCTCGGTGCGGGCGGCCTCGGCCAGGGCCCGCAGCAGGGAGGTCTTGCCCGCGCCGTTCACGCCGACGAGGCCGATGCGGTCGCCGGGGCCGAGATGCCACGTGATGTGCTTCAGCAGCACCTTGGGACCGGCCTGGACGGTGACGTCCTCGAGGTCGAAGACGGTCCGGCCGAGCCGGGAGGACGCGAACTTCATCAGCTCGCTGCTGTCGCGCGGCGGCGGCACGTCCGCGATGAGCTCGTTGGCCGCCTCGACGCGGAACCGCGGCTTGGACGTCCGCGCGGGGGCGCCGCGGCGCAGCCAGGCCAGCTCCTTGCGGACCAGGTTCTGCCGCTTGGTCTCCTCCGTGGCGGCGATGCGCTCACGCTCCGCGCGCGCGAAGACGTAGTCGGAGTAGCCGCCCTCGTACTCGTGGACGGCGCCACGCTGCACGTCCCACATGCGCGTGCAGACCTGGTCGAGGAACCAGCGGTCGTGGGTGACGCAGACGAGCGCGGAGCGGCGCTCGCGCAGGTGCCGGGCGAGCCAGGAGATGCCCTCGACGTCGAGATGGTTCGTCGGCTCGTCCAGGACGATCAGGTCCTGCTCCTCGATGAGCAGCTTGGCGAGCGCGATCCGTCGGCGCTCACCGCCGGACAGCGGGCCGATGACGGTGTCCAGGCCCTGCGGGAACCCGGGCAGGTCGAGCCCGCCGAACAGCCCGGTGAGCACGTCTCTGACCTTGGCGTTGCCGGCCCACTCGTGGTCGGCCATGTCCCGGATGACCTCGTGCCGGACGGTCGCGGTCGAGTCCAGCGAGTCGTGCTGGGTGAGCACGCCGAGGCGCACCCCGCCGGAGTGCGTGACCCGGCCGGAGTCCGCCTCCTCCAGCTTGGCGAGCATGCGGATCAGCGTGGTCTTCCCGTCGCCGTTGCGGCCGACGACGCCGATCCGGTCCCCTTCGGACACGCCGAGCGAGATGCCGTCGAGCAGTGCACGGGTCCCGTACACCTTGCTGACGTTCTCGACATTGACCAGATTGACGGCCATTTCACTCCTGCGCATCGGGGTCGGTCAGCCTTCTAGCCTACGGCCTGGGGGGTGGGGGGCCTGGCGCGAGGGGGCGGTCACTCTTGGTGATGGCGTGGCCGGTGTGCGGCCGCGACATCGCTGTCGGCCCGACCGCCGTCGACGAGCGCGGGCCGCGGAGCCGGTTCTCAGACCACCGTCGCGCCCGCCGCCGGCGCCGTCGCCACGCGGACCGTGCGGCAGGTGCCGGAGGCGCGCAGGGCGTCGGCCACCGTCCCGGCCGATCCGGGATCACGGACGAGGAAGGCCGTCGTCGGGCCGGATCCGGAGACCAGCGCGGCCAGTGCGCCCGCGTCGCGTCCCGCCGCCAGCGTGTCGGCCAGTTCCGGGAAGAGGGACAGGGCCGCGGGCTGGAGGTCGTTGGAGACCGTGGCGGCGAGGGCGTCGGGGTCGCCGGCGGCCAGGGCGTCCAGGAGCACCTCGGAGGCGACCGGCTCGGGTACGTCCCGGCCTGCCGTGAGCCGGTCGAACTCGCGGAACACCGACGGGGTCGACAGCCCCCGCCCGGCCATCGCGAACACCCAGTGGAACGTGCCGCCGACCTCCAGGGCCGTCAGCTTCTCGCCGCGCCCGGTGCCGAGGGCCGCCCCTCCGACCAGGCTGAACGGCACATCGCTGCCCAAGTCGGCGCAGATGTCGAGGAGTTCGCCACGGGTGGCGCCGGTGTCCCACAGGGCGTCGCAGGCCAGCAGCGCGCCCGCGCCGTCGGCGCTGCCGCCCGCCATGCCCCCGGCGACGGGAATGTCCTTGGCGATGTGCAGATGCACGTCGGGGGTGCGGCCGTACCGCCCGGCCAGCGCGATGGCGGCCCGCGCGGCCAGGTTCGTGCGGTCCAGAGGGACCTGGGCGGCGTCCGGGCCCTCGCAGGTGACGCGGAGTCCGTCGGCCGGGGTCACGGTGACCTCGTCGTACAGACCGACCGCGAGGAAGACGTTCGCCAGGTCGTGGAATCCGTCCGCGCGGGCGGCGCCGACCGCGAGCTGCACGTTGACCTTGGCCGGCACCCGTACGGTGACGCTCACTCGGAGTCCTTCCGCTTCGGCGCTTCGAGGGGCGACGGGGAGGCGGGGGACCCGGGAGTCCCGGTGGGCACCGGGGGGCCGTCGGGCGTGTCCCGGTCGGGCGCGGCCTCGGCGATCCGGGCGAACTCCTCGACGGTGAGGGCCTCGCCGCGGGCCTGCGGCGAGACGCCGGCCGCCACGAGGGCCGCCTCCGCCCGGGCCGCGGAGCCCGCCCAGCCGGCGAGCGCGGCCCGCAGGGTCTTGCGGCGCTGCGCGAACGCCGCGTCGACGACGGCGAAGACCTCGCGCCGCGACGCGGTGGTTCTGATCGGCTCGGTCCGCCGCACCAGCGACACCAGCCCGCTGTCCACGTTCGGCGCCGGCCAGAACACCTTGCGCCCGATGGCGCCGGCCCGCTTGACCTCCGCGTACCAGTTGGCCTTCACGGACGGCACGCCGTACACCTTCGAGCCGGGTCCGGCGGCGAGCCGGTCGGCGACCTCCGACTGGACCATGACGAGGGTGCGCTCGATGCTCGGGAAGTTCTCCAGCATGTGCAGCAGCACGGGCACGGCCACGTTGTACGGCAGGTTCGCGACCAGCGCGGTCGGGGCGGGGCCGGGCAGTTCGGTGACGTGCATCGCGTCGGAGTGCACCAGTGCGAAGCGCTCCGCGCGCTCCGGCATGCGCGCGGCGATCGTCGCGGGCAGCGCGCCGGCCAGGACGTCGTCGATCTCGACGGCCGTGACCCGGTCGGCGGTCTCCAGCAGCGCCAGGGTGAGGGAGCCGAGCCCGGGGCCGACCTCGACGACCACGTCGTCGGGCCGGACCTCCGCGGTGCGGACGATCCGGCGGACCGTGTTCGCGTCGATCACGAAGTTCTGGCCGCGCTGCTTGGTGGGACGGACGCCGAGGACCGCCGCCAGCTCACGGATGTCGGCGGGGCCCAGAAGGGCGTCGGGGGCGGGGCTGGTACTCACGGGACAAGGGTACGGGGGCGCACGGACACCGTCCGCCGCCGGACCTCTCACCCGTGCAGCCGCGTCCCGCAGTGCGGCCAGGGACTCGCCCCGCGGCGCACGTACAGCTTCTTCGCGCGGAGCGTCTGCTCGGCCGCCGGGGCGTCCTGGGGCCGGCCGCTGCCGCCGAGGCTCTGCCAGGTGCGGGTGTCGAACTGGTACAGCCCGCCGTACGTGCCCGAGGAGTCGACCGCGTTGGGCCGGCCACCCGACTCGCAGGCGGCGAGGCTCTGCCAGTCCAGGCCGTCGGCCCCTCGCACGGACGCCGGCAGCGGCTTCGTCCCGACCTTCACCACCTGCTCGCGCGGCTCGCGCACGATCTCGTCGCGGATCCGCCGCGGTGTCTGCCGTACGCCGTTGACGGTGCGCAGGGAGTACGTGATCCGTCGCAGCCCCGCGCGGCCGGCCCGCTCCACCACCTCCGTGCCCTTGAACAGCGACGGGTCGTCGGTGCGGCGCACCCCGAACGGGATCTGCTCGTCCCGCACCTCCTGGCTGCCGGTGATCCGCAGCACGGTGATCGTCTGCCCGTCGCGCGGGAAGCTGGCGAGCTCGACGGACGTGGTGTCCTCACCCCGCAGGATGATCCCGGCCGCCTCCACCGCCTCGCGCACGGTCGCCGCGTTGGTGCGGACGGTGCGCGCCCGGCCGTCGGCCATGACCGTGACCGACCGCTCGGTGCGCACGTCGAGCGCGAGTCCGGCGCGCCCGATCCGCTGGGAGCGCGAGACGGACATGTAGGCGCCCTCCGCACGCACCCCGAACTGTCGGAGCGCCTCCTCCACCGTGTGCGCCGTCGTCCACACCTCGTGCCGGTGGCCGTCCAGGGTGAGCCGGACGGGCCGCCCGTAGTGCACCGTGACCTCGTCGCCGCTGGCGAGGTCGGTGCCGGGTGCGGGCACGACCACGTCGTGCGCGCCCACCGGCACGCCTTCCTCCGCCAGGAGTTCGGTCACGTCGTCGGCGAAGGTGTGCAGGGTGCGCGGCTTGCCGTCGACGGTCAGCTCGACCGCCTTGTCCTCGGCGACGAAGGCGGTGGTGCCGCCGGCCAGGAAGGCGACGACGAGCGCCTGCGGGAGCAGCCGGCGCATCGTGGACTCCGGGCGCTCGGCGGAGCGGGTCCTGCGCCGGCGCGCGGCCCGCCGCCCCTCCTCCTGCCGCGGCACCGGCGACAGTCCGGTCCGCGCGGGGCCGGACAGCCGGACCGTCTCGGCGTATGCCGTGACCCCGGACGGCTGGAACGGCTCGGGGAACCGGGCGGTCCCGGTGAGCCGGACCGTCTCGGCGCACGCGGCGGCCCCGGACGGCTGGAACGGCTCGGGGAGCTGGAGGGTCCGGGGAGGCTGGAGGGTCCCGGGGCCCTGGGGCGGCGCCTCGTACGCCTCGTAGGCCTCGTAGGCGGGCCGGTACGTGTCGTCGTACGTACCGGGCGCCGCATACACGCCGTACGCGACCGTCTCGGCGTTGTGCAGGTCGACGTACGACTCACCACCGCCGTACGGCTCGTAGCCGAGGTACTGCGAGTTGCTCACGCCGACACTCCAGGGGAGGGGTCCGGATCGGGCCCCCAGAACCTAGCGGAGCGACGGTCACTCTCCAAAGTGGCGCGGCTACTGAGAGTTGTGTTCGACGGGCGATCTCCGGTCAGTAGCCGAACGCGCGTGCGGTGTTGGCGGCGAGTGCGGTGGCCAGGGTGTCCTCGTCGATGTCCCGTACGGCGGCCATGGCGCGCACCGTGACGGGAACGAGATAAGGGGCGTTGGGCCGTCCGCGGTAGGGCGCCGGCGTCAGGAAGGGGGCGTCCGTCTCCACGAGCAGCAGTTCCAGCGGGGCCACGGCGACGGCGTCCCGGAGGTTCTGGGCGTTCTTGAAGGTGACGTTGCCGGCGAAGGACATGAAGTATCCGGCGCGGGCGCAGATCTCGGCCATCTCGGCGTCGCCCGAGTAGCAGTGGAAGACGGTGCGCTCGGGCGCGCCCTCCTCCTTCAGGACGCGCAGGACGTCGGCGTGGGCGTCGCGGTCGTGGATGACCAGGGCCTTGCCGTGCCGCTTGGCCATCTCGATGTGGGCGCGGAAGGAGTCCTCCTGCGCTTCCTTGCCCTCGGGGCCGGTGCGAAAGTGGTCGAGTCCCGTCTCACCGACGCCCTTGACGTGCGGAAGCGCGGCGAGGCGGTCGATCTCGGCGAGCGCCTCCTCGAGCGCCCCCGCACCTCCGGCCTCGCGCGCACCCTGCCGGGACCAGTTGTCGGGGTCGCCGTGCACGATGCGCGGCGCCTCGTTGGGGTGCAGGGCGACCGCCGCGTGGACGCTGTCGTACGCCGCCGCCGTCTCGGCCGCCCACCGGGAGCCCCGTACGTCGCAGCCGACCTGGACGACGGTCGTCACACCCACGGACGCGGCTTTCGCGAGGGCCTCCGCCACCGTGCCCGACTGCATGTCGAGATGGGTGTGGGAGTCGGCGACCGGCACCCCCAGGGGAGCCGGAAGCGGCGGTGCGGCGCTCTTGTCGGCGCGTGGTGCGGCGTTCGAAGGCATGTCCCGATCCTACGGAAGGGACATGCCCTCGTCGGCCGGCTGCCGACCGGCTGTCCACCGGCACCGGCTCACCTTGCGGCTGCCCGTCCTGCGGTGGCCCGTCCTGCGGCTAGCTCGCCTTGCGGAACGGGTGCAGGAGATCGGACAGGTGCCAGTGGTGCTGCGGCTGTCCCTCGGCGGGAGCCTCGGGCTGTCCCTCCGCCGACGTCACCGGCGCCTGCGCCGGTCCGGCCGGGGCCGCCTTGTGCTGGCGCGCCGCGCTGAGCACCGAGGAGACCTGCCCGGCCCGCATGATGCGCACGACGTGCCCGTCGCAGTTCACGCACGCGGGGCGGCTGAGCGGCGACGGCACGATGCGGCCGTCCGTCACGTAGAGGACGAACTGGTGGCCGTCGGCGTCGGTGTGGTGCTCTATCTCGAAGGCCTGCTCCCAGCCGTGCCCGCAACGCATGCAGGCGAAGGAGTACGACTCGTTGACGACGGCGCTCGCGCCGCCGCGGAGGCCGGTCTGCCCTGTGATGTCACTCATGACCGCTCCTGTGGTCCGCCGGTGGGACGGTTGAAGTCCCGTCGTCCAGTGGACGCCTCCCCCGGGTCGAATGCACTCGACCTGTGCACTGTTGAAGTCGATTTGGGCGTCCCTTGCCAGAACACCCGGGGTCCTTTGCCCGCACATGGGGCGCACGCTCAGACGACATGCGCCCTGCTCAGAGGGGGTGTGAGCCCCTTCACAACACCCGGCGACAACCGTCACAGGCCCCCGGCGTTCTTCGCCGCCACCACCGCGTCGAACACCTCCCGCTTGGGCAGCCCGGCCTCCGCCGCCACCGCCGCGATGGCCTCCTTGCGGCGCTCGCCCGCCTCCTCGCGGACCTGGACGCGCCGCACCAGCTCCGTCGCGTCGAAGTCCTCGGGCCCGCGCTCGGGCGCCCCGGTGACGACGACGGTGATCTCGCCCCGCACGCCTTCGGCCGCCCATTCCGCCAGTTCGCCGAGCGGGCCGCGCTTCACCTCTTCGTACGTCTTGGTGAGCTCACGGCAGACAGCGGCCCGCCGGTCCGCGCCGAACGCCTCGGCCATCGCGGCGAGGGTGTCGTCGAGCCGGTGCGGGGCCTCGAAGTACACGAGGGTCCGGCGCTCCTGCGCCACCTCCCGCAGCCGGGAGAGCCGCTCCCCCGCCTTCCTCGGCAGGAATCCCTCGAAGCAAAACCGGTCGACCGGGAGCCCGGACAGGGCCAGCGCGGTGAGCACCGCGGACGGGCCGGGGACGGCGGTGACCCGGATGTCCTGCTCGACGGCCGCGGCGACCAGCCGGTACCCGGGGTCCGAGACGGACGGCATCCCGGCGTCGGTCACGAGCAGCACGCGCGCGCCGCCCACCAGTTCCTTCACCAGCTCGGGGGTACGGCCGGACTCGTTGCCCTCGAAGTAGGACACGACACGCCCCTTGGGCGTCACACCGAGCGCCTGGGTCAGCCGCCGGAGCCGGCGCGTGTCCTCGGCGGCGATGACGTCGGCCCCGGCCAGCTCCTCGGCGAGCCGGGGCGGGGCGTCGGAGACGTCGCCGATGGGAGTGCCGGCGAGAACGAGGATTCCGGGCGTAGCTGTCACGTTTCCATCCTCGCAGGGCGGGACACGGCTCGGTCGACCAGGCCGGGTAGGGCCCATGCACGGGACTCACACAGACCTGTTCCCTACGATGGCGCGGTGACCAGTACCGCGTCCTCCATGGACTCCACGGACTACCGGCAAGGCCGGACGCCGCCCGACCAGCGGCCGTCGTGGCAGCAACGGCTGCGCCGCTTCGGATACACCGCGGAGCCCTCCGCCGACGTCCGGGAGCGGCTGGTGCCGCCGTTCGCGCAGCCCAGTCCGCGGTTGTGGCAGGCCCTGGGGATCCCGCCCCTGTGGACGGACCGGATCGCGCGCTGGTCGCCCTGGGGCGGTCCGCTGCTGGTCACGCTGCTGGCGGGCGTGCTGCGGTTCTGGCACCTGGGCAGCCCCAAGGCGGTGATATTCGACGAGACGTACTACGCGAAGGACGCGTGGGCGGTCGTCCACCGCGGGTTCGAGGTCAACTGGGACAAGAACGCCAACGACGTCATCCTCTCCACGGGCGGGCATGTGACGATCCCGGCGGACGCGGCGTACGTCGTGCATCCGCCGGTCGGCAAGTACGTGATCGGGCTGGGCGAACTGATCTTCGGGTTCGACCCGTTCGGCTGGCGGTTCATGACGGCGGTGCTCGGCACCCTCAGTGTCCTGCTGCTGTGCCGGATCGGCCGCCGGATCTTCCGCTCCACCTTCCTGGGCTGCCTGGCGGGTGCGCTGATGGCGGTCGACGGGCTCGCCTTCGTGATGAGCCGTACCTCGCTGCTCGACGGCGTGCTGATGTTCTTCGTGCTGGCGGCCTTCGGCTGTCTGGTGGTCGACCGGGACAGGGCGCGCGCGAGACTCGCCGCCGCGCTTCCCGTGGACGCGGACGGCCGCCACCGTCCCGATCCGCACATCGCGCAGACCACGGGTCTGGGCTGGCGGCCCTGGCGCTGGGGCGCGGGCCTGATGCTGGGTCTGGCCATCGGCACGAAGTGGAACGGCCTGTACATCCTGGTCGCGTTCTGCCTGATGGCGGTGTTGTGGGACGTCGGCTCGCGCAAGGTGGCGGGCGCCCGCCATCCGTACCTGGCGGTGCTGAGGCGCGACACGGGCATCGCGTTCCTCGCCACGGTCCCGGTCGCGCTGATCACCTACCTGGTGTCGTGGACGGGCTGGATCCTGTCCGCCACCGACGGCAAGGGCGGCTACTACCGCAGCTGGGCGGCGACCGACGGCAAGGGCGGCAACTGGACCTGGCTGTTCCCCGACTGGTGGCGCAGCCTGTGGCACTACGAGCACGAGGTCTACGAGTTCCACACCCACCTCACCTCGCCGCACACGTACCAGTCGAACCCGTGGAGCTGGCTCGTCCTGGGCCGGCCTGTCTCGTACTTCTACGAGTCGCCCGCCCCCGGCAAGGACGGCTGCCCGTCCGACGCGGGCGAGAAGTGCGCCCGCGAGGTCCTGGCGATCGGCACCCCGCTGCTGTGGTGGGCGGCCTGCTTCGCGATCCTCTACGTCCTGTGGCGCTGGCTGTTCCGCCGCGACTGGCGCGCGGGCGCGATCGTCTGCGGTATCGCGGCCGGCTACCTGCCGTGGTTCATGTACCAGGAACGCACGATCTTCCTCTTCTACGCCGTCGTCTTCCTGCCCTTCCTGTGCCTCGCGGTGGCGATGATGATCGGCGCGCTCGTCGGCCCACCGGGCGCCGGCGACACCCGCCGCGTGGCGGGCGCCACGGGAGCGGGCGTCCTCGTCCTGCTCATCGCCTGGAACTTCATCTACTTCTGGCCCCTGTACACGGGGCAGGCGATCCCGATCGACGACTGGCGTTCACGTATGTGGCTGGATACATGGGTCTAACGATTGCGGAAACTCCTGCCCCGCCAGTTGCCCTTTCCGCTTAGTGTGAGGCTGAGCGCACTTTCTGAACGTGTTCAGAATGGCCCGCGAGGGCGGCGACGGGGACAACGGGGAGGATCCACACCATGCGCAAGGGGGCCAAAGCGGCCATTGTCGGCTCAGTGTTCGCCGTGATGGTGGGCGGGGCCGGGTACGGGGCCTTCAACCTCGTGAACGCGCTGAACGACGGCGGCAACGGGGGCGACGGATCGGCGGGCGGTGAACCCGCCGTCGTCAAGACCGGGCCGCCGAGCGGGTCCGAGGTGAAGGAGGCGAGCACCAAATTCTTCGCCGCCTGGACGAAGGGACAGGCCGCCGCGGCCGCCGATCTCACCAACAACGCGGCGAAGGCCGAACCCCTCCTGACCTCCTACGGCCAGGCGGCGCACATCACCGGAGTGAAGATCACCCCGGGCGCGCCGGTCGGCGCCCGGGTGCCGTTCAGCGTCAAGGCGACGGTGTCGTACCAGGGGAAGTCCAAGCCGCTCGCGTACCGGAGCCAGCTGACCGTCGTGCGGGGCCTCACCACCGGGAAGGCACTGGTGGACTGGGCGCCCTCGGTGGTGCACCCCGAGCTGAAGTCCATGGACGACACGCTGGTCACGGGTGCTTCGGCGGCGCCGGCGATCGAGGCCGTGGACCGGGACGGCAAGGTCCTGACGAAGGAGAAGTACCCCTCCCTCGGGCCCATCCTCGACCAGCTGCGCGCCAAGTACGGCACCAAGGCTGGCGGAACGGCCGGCATCGAGCTGGCGATCAGACACGTCACCCCGGACAGCGCCGACACCCCGCTGCTGACCCTCGCCGAGGGCAAGCCGGGCAAACTGCCCACCACCCTCAGCGCGGGCGTGCAGGCGGCCGCCGAGAAGGCGGTGGAGAAGTACGCCCAGTCGTCGGTGGTGGCGGTCAAGCCGAGCACCGGCGAGGTGCTGGCGGTCGCGAACAACCGGACGGACGGCTGGAACGCCGCGTTCCTCGGAGAGGTGGCGCCCGGCTCCACGATGAAGATCGTCAGCGCGGCGACCCTCATCGACGGCGGGCTCACCACCGCGAACGGTCCCGCGCCCTGCCCGCCCTCGGCCGTCTCCGAGAGCCAGACCTTCCACAACATCACCGGCATGAAGCCGAACGAGAACGCGACCCTCTCCGAGAGCTTCGCCCGCTCCTGCAACACGGCGTTCGTGAAGTTCGCGGACGAGGTGAAGGTCGACTCGCTGACCGAGGAGGCCAAGGAGCGCTTCGGGATCGGCCTCGACTGGCAGACCGGCATCCCGTCCTTCGACGGCTCCGTGCCGGCCGCCGGAGGACCGGACACCGCGGCCGCGCTGATCGGCCAGGGCCAGGTCCAGATGAACCCGCTGAACATGGCGTCGGTCACGGCGACCGCGATGACGGGCACCTTCCGGCAGCCGGTGATCGTGCCGCTCAGCCTCGACGGCCGTACACCGGCACACGCGCGTGGCCTGTCGTCGAGCACCGTGCAGCAACTGCGCTCCATGATGAACCGCACCGCGACCAGCGGCACCGCAGCCCAGGTGATGGCCGGGCTGAGCGGTGGGATCGGCGCGAAGACGGGTTCCGCCGAGGTCGACGGACAAGCGAGGTCCGACAGCTGGTTCACCGGGTACCGGGGGGACGTCGCGGCCGCGGCGATGGCCCAGGACGGCGGGCACGGCGTCGACGCGTCCGGCCCGATCGTCGTGGCGGTGCTGCGGGCGGGCTGAACAGACGGCCACGGTGGCTGACGTCACACGTGACGTCACCCTCACAGCACGGGACTCTAGGGTGGTTGCCGTCGTTGGGGTCGTGAGGGCAACGAGGGCAGCGGGGCTGGGGGGAAAGCCCCTGGGGATCCGGAGGACCTGGCAGTGGGCAAGCGAAGGCGCGTCGAGGAACGGCGCAAGAAGCGGCGGCCCGCCGTGGCCGGCGGCATGATCGCCGTGGTGGTCGGCGGGACGGGGTTCGGCGTCTGGGCGCTGTACGGCGGCGGAGCGGCGGCCGACGAGGGTTCCGCCGCGGCCGCCAACGGCAAGCAGGTGCCCAGGGTCAGGGCCGATGCGCCGTCGGCGACCGAGGCGCAGTCCGCGGCCACCCGGTTCCTGACGGCCTGGCAGCAGGGCAAGGTGACCGGGGCGGCCGCCGCCACGGACGACTCGGCGGCCGCGACCGCCCTTCTGACCGGCTACACCAAGGACGCCCACATCACGGGCGTCACCCTCACCGCCGGCACGCCCAGCGGCACGAAGATCCCGTTCTCCGTGAAGGGCACGGTGAAGTACAAGAACGTCAGCAAGCCGCTCGCGTACGACAGCGCCCTCACCGTCGTCCGCAACCCGAAGAACGGCAAGGCGCAGGTCGACTGGCACGCGTCCGTCGTCCACCCGGACCTCCAGGACGGCGACACCCTCGTCACCGGAGAGTCCGGCACCCCGCCGGTCAAGGCCCTCGACAGCAAGGGCGGCGAGCTCACGGCGGCCGCGTACCCCTCCCTGGAGCCGGTCCTGGACGGCCTGCGGGAGAAGTACGGCAAGAAGGCGGGCGGCAAGGCCGGCGTGGAGCTCCGGGCGGTCCGAGGCAAGGCGTCGAAGGCGAAGAAGGCCTCCGACAAGACGCTGCTGGAGCTCAGCAAGGGCACCCCGGGCACCGTGCGGACCACACTGAGCCCCACCCTCCAGGCGGCCGCCGAGCAGCAGGTGGCGAAGACCGCGCGCTCGTCGGTGGTCGTGATGCGGCCCTCGACCGGCGAGATCCTCGCGGTGGCGAACGCCGGTCACGGCTTCAACACCGCGTTCAACGGCTCGCTGGCGCCCGGTTCCACCATGAAGGTGATCACCTCGTCGCTGCTCATCGAGAAGGACCTCGCGTCGGCGGACAAGGTGCACCCCTGCCCGAAGACGTTCACCTACGGCGGCTGGAAGTTCCACAACGACGACGACTTCCAGATCACCGGCGGCACGTTCAAGGCGAGCTTCGCCCGCTCCTGCAACACCGCCTTCATCAGCCAGGCGCCCGAGCTGAGCAACGACAGCCTGACCAAGCAGGCGCAGCAGGTGTTCGGGCTGTCGATGAACAACTGGGCCATCGGCGTGCCGTCCTTCGACGGCTCGGTGCCGGTGCAGTCGGCGGCCCAGATGGCGGCGTCGCTGATCGGCCAGGGCGGCGTCCGGATGAACCCGCTGAACATGGCGTCGGTCGCCGCCACCGTGAAGGCGGGCAGTTTCCACCAGCCGTACCTGGTCGCCCCGTCGGTGGACGGCCGCACGCTGGCGAAGGCCTCGCGCACGATGTCCTCGTCCACGGTGTCGCAGTTGCGGGAGCTGATGAACTACACGGCCGCGGCCGGCACCGCCGCCGAGGCCATGTCCGGTCTGGGCCCCGACTACGGCGCCAAGACGGGCTCGGCGGAGGTCGACAGCCAGGACAAGCCCAACGGCTGGTTCACCGCCTACCGCGGCGACCTGGCGGCCGCCGGTGTCGTCCAGGCGGGCGGCCACGGCGGCGACACGGCCGGTCCGATCGTGGCGTCGCTGCTGCGGATGGGCGGCTGAGACCCGGCTGGGGTTCTGTCTCTCGGATCAGGCCGGAGGAGGCGACGGGACGGCTCGCCGCAGAGGCGCGTGCCCCACACGTCTGCGGTCCGGTCCGAACGGGCGGCCCTCAGTGCGTGACGGGCTGCGCCGTCGCCGTGTAGGTGCGCCGCAGGAACCGCAGCAGCGTCTTCGACTCGAACTGCACGACCGAGACGCCGTGCGCGGAGTGGAACTCGACGACGGCCTGGACCCGTCCGCACGGCCAGATCCGCACCTCTCCGGTACCGGCCGGGGCGCGCAGCCCCTGTTCGAGAAGGGCGCGGGAGAACGTCCACTCCCGGCGGTCGGGCAGCCCGACGCGGACCGATCGGGGTTCCCCGGGGTCGTAGCGCAGGACGACGGGTACGGCCGCGTCTTCCCCGATCCGGCCGGCGTCGTTCACGATGTGGGCTCGCGCGTACTGCTCGACTACGTCCATCGACCGGCCCTCTCACGCAGGGTGATCTGTGCGGAAGCCATGAATCCGCTTCCCTCCAATGTCGCATATTTTGCGGATCGCGCTTCCTGTACGGGCATATATCACCTGCGCGATACACGGGTCGGCATGAACAAGCCTCTCGCTCTTGCGAACCATTCGCATTAAGCCCCTATCATCGACGGGTGCACGTACCCGACGGATTCATCAACGCCCCGACCTCCGCCGTGACCGCGGTCGTCGCCGCCGGCGCCATCGCCGTGAGCCTGCGCGGCGCGCGCCGCGAGCTCGACGACCGGACCGCGCCGTTGGCCGGCCTCGTCGCGGCGTTCATCTTCGCCGTGCAGATGCTGAACTTCCCCGTCGCCGCGGGAACCAGCGGACATCTGCTCGGCGGCGCACTCGCCGCGATACTCGTGGGCCCCTACACCGGGGTCCTGTGCGTGTCCGTGGTCCTGCTGATGCAGGGCATCCTCTTCGCCGACGGCGGGCTGACCGCGCTCGGCGTGAACGTCACCGACATGGCGATCGTCACGACGGTCGTGTCGTACGCCGTCTTCCGGGCCCTGGTGAAGGTGCTGCCGCGTGGCCGCCGGTCCCTCACGGCCGCGTCCTTCGTCGCCGCCGCGCTGTCCGTGCCCGCCGCCGCCGTGGCCTTCACGCTCCTGTACTGGATCGGCGGCACCACCGACGTGGCGATCGGCAGGGTGGCCACCGCGATGATCGGCGTGCACGTGCTGATCGGCATCGGCGAGGCCGTGATCACCGCGCTGACCGTGGGAGCCGTCGTCGCCGTACGGCCGGATCTGGTCTACGGCGCGCGCGATCTGCGGCAGAAGCTCCAGCTGCGGGTGCACGGCGAACTCGTCGACGCCCCGGCGGCCGAGGGGACGCCGGCCGGCGCGGGCACCGCGCCCGTGGCGGCGCGCACCTCCCGGCGCACGCTGTGGGTGACGGGTCTGGTCACCTCCCTCGTCCTGGCCGGCTTCGTCAGCTTCTACGCCTCCGCGAACCCCGACGGCCTGGAGAAGGTCGCCGCCGACAAGGGCATCGACGAGAAGGCCGAGGAGCACGCCTCCGCCGACTCCCCGCTCGCCGACTACGGCGTCAAGGACGTGACGAACGCACGCCTGTCCGGCGGCCTCGCGGGCGTGATCGGCGTCGGCGCGACCGTCGTCGCGGGCAGCACGGTGTTCTGGGCGGTGCGCAGGCGCCGGACCGCCGGCGACGTGTCGCCCACGGCCGCAGAGAGCGCCTGACGGCGTGGGCGCAGGTCACGCGCACCGGCTCTACCGGCACGGGCACTCACCCGTGCACGGCCTGCCGCCGCACACCAAGCTCGCCGCCGCCTTCGCCTTCGTGGTGGTCGTGGTGTCGACACCGCGCGAGGCGATGTGGGCGTTCGCCCTGTACGCGCTCCTGCTGGCCCTCGTCGCGCAGCACGCGCGCGTGCCCACCGGTTTCCTGCTCAAACGGCTGCTGATCGAGGTGCCGTTCGTCGCGTTCGCGGTGCTGATGCCGTTCGTGGCGCAGGGCGAGCGGGTGGACGTCCTCGGGCTGTCGCTCAGCGTCAACGGGCTGTGGGGCGCCTGGAACGTCCTCGCGAAGGGCACTCTGGGTGTCGCCGCCTCCGTCCTGCTGGCGTCCACCACGGAGCTGCGTGAGCTGCTTCTCGGCCTGCAACGGCTGCGGCTGCCGCCGTTGCTCGTGCAGATCGCCTCCTTCATGATCCGCTACGGCGACGTCATCACGGACGAGATGCGGCGCATGCGGATCGCCCGGGAGTCGCGGGGGTTCGAGGCGCGGGGCGTGCGGCACTGGGGGGTGCTCGCGAAGTCGGCGGGCGCGCTGTTCATCCGCTCCTACGAACGCGGGGAGCGCGTGCACCTGGCCATGGTCAGCCGGGGGTACGCCGGTTCGATGCCGGTGATCGACGAGGTGACCGCGTCGCGGGCGCAGTGGTCGCACGCGCTGGCCCTCCCGTTCGCCGCCCTCGTGGTCTGCGTGTTGGGATGGGCCCTGTGACCGACCCAGTGACCGACCCCGTGACCGACGCCGTGACGCCCGCGCCCTCCCTGGAAGTGGCCGGGCTGGCCTTCGCCTACCCCGACGGCCACCAGGCCCTGTTCGGCGTGGACTTCGCCGTCGCGCGAGGCGAGCGGGTCGCGCTGCTCGGCCCCAACGGCGCCGGCAAGACGACCCTCGTGCTGCACCTCAACGGGATCCTGACCGGCGGCGCGGGCACGGTGACGGTGGCCGGGCTGCCCGTCGGCAAGCAGCACATGGCCGAGATCCGCCGCAGGGTGGGCATCGTCTTCCAGGACCCGGACGACCAGTTGTTCATGCCGACGGTCCGCGAGGACGTGGCGTTCGGACCGGCGGCCGCCGGACTGAAGGGGGCCGCGCTGGAGGCGCGGGTCGACCACGCGCTCGCACAGGTCGGCATGGCCGAGTTCAAGGACCGCCCGCCGCACCACCTGTCCTTCGGCCAGCGGCGCCGGGTGGCCGTCGCGACGGTGCTCGCGATGGAGCCGGAGATCCTCGTCCTGGACGAGCCGTCCTCCAACCTCGACCCCGCCTCGCGCCGCGAACTGGCGGACATCCTGCGCTCGTTGGACGTCACCGTGCTCATGGTCACGCACGACCTGCCGTACGCCCTGGAGCTGTGCCCGCGGGCGCTGATCCTCAGCGAGGGCGTGATCGCGGCGGACGGCCGGACCGGCGATCTGCTCGCCGACGACACCCTCATGCGCGCCCATCGCCTGGAGCTGCCCTTCGGGTTCGACCCGCGCTCGGCCACAATGGGCGCGTGACGAACGAGGCACCCACCGCCGCCGGCACGCTGCTCCTGGACGAGCAGCTGTGCTTCGCGCTGTACGCGGCCCAACGCGCGGTGACGGCCGCGTACCGGCCGCTCCTGGACGAACTGGGGCTCACCTACCCCCAGTACCTGGTGCTGCTGGTCCTGTGGGAGCGCGGTGAGACGACCGTCAAGGAGCTGGCGTCGGCCCTGCGCCTCGACTACGGCACGATGTCGCCGCTCCTGAAGCGGCTGGAGACGGCGGGGCTGGTACGCCGGGAGCGCTCGGCGCGGGACGAGCGCTCGGTGCTCGTCGCGTGCACCGGGCGCGGGGAGGAACTGAAGGGGCGCGCGGAGCGCGTGCCCGGCGACCTGCTCGCGTCGACGGGGCTGGAGGCGGCGGACGTCGCGCGGTTGCGCGAGGACCTGTGGGGGCTCGCGCAACGGGCACAGGACGCGGCGGACCGCGCCCGCTGAGGCCGGACCTCTCCGAGCCCGGTTCCTGAGCCCGGCGGGTCCGGTTCCCGCCCGTCGCCCGCCGCCTCCGAGTTACCCGGGGTTACTACCTCCTGGTAGGCGCGTGCCGACCTACCAGCCGGTACCTTGTGCACGATGTAATTGGGCAAAATTCTGGGGGAGGTCCCACCGTGACCGAAGGCACCGCCGTCGAAGCCGTCGACACCCGTCCGACGAAGATCACGTATGTCGCCGAGGCGACCGCGCACGGTGGCCGCGACGGGTTCGTGACCAGTCAGGACGGCCAGATCGAGCTGAAGGTGGCGATGCCGCCGGCGCTGGGCGGGGACGGCAACGGGACCAACCCGGAGCAGCTTTTCGCGGCCGGTTACAGCTCCTGCTTCCACAACGCGCTGATCCTCGTCGGCAACCGCGCGGGCTTCGACCTCACGGGCTCGACGGTGGCGGCGAAGGTCGGGATCGGCCCGAACCGGCACAAGGGCTACGGGCTGGCCGTCGCGCTCAGTGTCTCGCTGCCCGTCCTCGACCGTGCGGTCGCCGAGAAGCTGGTGGACGCGGCGCACCAGGTGTGCCCGTACTCGAACGCCACGCGCGGCAACATCGATGTGACGATCATCCTCGGCTAGCGGCGGTCGTCACGGGGCGAAGGAATCGCGGGGTCCGCGGGAGCGTTCCCCCAGGAGTCGAAGGTGATCTCCGAGAGGGAGTGCGGGCGTGGACGTGAGCGGTGCGGTGGCCGAGGGCTTCGAGCCGGTCCGGGAGGCGTTCGTACGGAACTTCGAGGTGCTCGGGGACCGGGGTGCGGCCGTGACCGTCTACCGGGACGGGCGCAAGGTCGTCGACCTGTGGGGCGGCAGCCGGGACGTCGACGGCGGGGCCGGCGCGGACAGCGCAGGCGTCGCGGGCAGTCCGGACAGCACGGGCAGTGCGGACGGCAGGGCGCCCTGGGAACAGGGCACCGCGCAGATCGTGCGCTCGGCGACGAAGGGCGTGGCGGCCGCCGCGCTCCTGCTGCTGCACCAGCGCGGGGAACTCGACCTGGACGCGCCCGTGGGGACGTACTGGCCGCAGTACAAGGCGGCCGGCAAGGAGCGCACGCTGGTGCGGCACCTGCTCGCGCACCGCGCGGGCGTACCCGTGCTGGACCGGCCGCTGACGCCCGCCGAAGCCGCCGATCCCGACCTCGGCGCGGCGGCGGTGGCGGCCCAGGCGCCGGCCTGGGAACCCGGGACGGACCACGGGTACCACGCGCAGACGTACAGCTGGCTCACCGGCGAGCTGGTCCGGCGGGTCACCGGGCGGACCGTCGGCGAGTGGGTCGCCGACGAGATCGCCGGGCCGGTCGGGGCCGACCTCTGGCTCGGCCTGCCGCCGGCGCAGCGCGCGCGGGTGGGGCGCGTGGGGCAGGTGGACGCGCCCGCGCAGACAGGGGCGCTCAGGACCCGGCCCAAGCCCGCCGTGACCGCCGCCTACGCCGATCCCGCCTCCCTCACCAGCCGCGCCTTCGCCGCGATCACCCCGCTCCCCGACGAGAACGACCCGGCCTACCGGGCCGCGGCGCTCCCCGCCTCCAACGGCATCGCCACCTCCGACGGGCTGGCCCGCTTCTACGCTTCCCTGATCGGCGACGTGGACGGCGGAACGAGGCTGCTGCGCCCGGAGACGGTGGCCCTGGCGCGCGGCGAGCAGTCGTCGGGCCCGGACCGGGTGCTCGTCGTGCACACCCGGTTCGGCCTGGGCTACATGCTGCACGGCCCCGCGTCCCCGCTGCTCTCCCCCACCTCCTTCGGCCACCCGGGCCGCGGCGGCGCTCTCGGCCTCGCCGACCCCGAGTCGGGTGTCGCCTTCGGTTACGTCACCAACGGCTTCAGGACGAGCGTGACGGCCGACCCGCGCGCGCAGGCCCTGCTGCGGGCGCTGCGGACGGCCCTGGCGGCCGGCCGCTGACGCTCACACGTTGATCGAGTGCGATCTGCGGCCCGAGTCCTCGTCGATCTCCACATGGGCCTTGGTCAGCAACTGCATGGCGATCTCGTTGAGGGCACGGGCGCCGGCTATCTCCTCGCCGACCCGCGGCTGGTCGATGTCCACGTTGTGCCGGGTGGCATGCCCATGGGTCCTGATCTCGGTCCCGTCGGGCAGGCGTACCAGCGCGACCGCGTGCGTGTGCCGACCGTCCTCCTCGAACTCCAGCTCGACATGCCATCCGACAGTGGTGTGCATAGTGGTCATGAGGTCACCTCCGGAAGTCCTCATTCCAGAGTGCTCCCGTGAGCGGGCGGACGCACCCAGTCGGCTCAGGGCAGCAACCGCGTCCCGTCCGGAACGGCGATGCCGAACTCCTCGTCGAGGACCCGCCGCGCCTCCGCCTCGTCCGTGAGTTCGCGCTGCTTGACGGTGCCGTCGGCGTGGCTCTCGGTGAGGAGCGGGCCGTTGAGCAGGAGGTGTCCGTCGGGGGTGAGGCGCTGGACGTAGGCGCGGCTGCCGAACGGTGAGCGCGGGTTCGTGGCGATGTGCCAGTTGATGACCTCGTAGTCGGACCGTTCGAAGGGTTCGAGCGTGAAGGCGTACTGCGCCTGCCAGTCACCGTCCCGGTCTTCCCCCGACGACCCTTGCTCCCCACGTGTCCCACGCGTCCCCAGGTGCGTCTCCAGCACCCACAGCTCCAGCGGGCCGCGGTGCGGGGCGTGGACGAGGCGGTGGCGGCGGCCCGCGCCGCGGAACTCGACGTCCGCGGTGAGCGGGACGGGCTCGAGCAGGGCTCCGGGGGCGCCGAAGCCGACGTCGGCGAGACAGGGCCGCGGTTCGCCGGGGACCTCGACGAGGAGCGCCATATGGGTGCGGGGCCGCTCCTCGAACCGCTGCGCGCCCACGACGACCCGCGCCGTCAGCAGGGTCACTCCGAGGCCCAGCGCTTCCAGGACGGCCGCGAACAGCGTGTTGTGCTCGTAGCAGTAACCGCCGCGCCGGCCGTCGCGGACCAGCTTGGCGATCAGGTCCGAGGGCGCGAGCGAGGGGACCGTGCCGCGCAGCGGGTCCAGGTTCTCGAAGGGGATGGCACGGCTGTGGGCCAGATGCACGCCCCGCAGGGTCTCCGCGTCGGCACGCCGGTCCCCCTCCCACCCGATCCGCCGGAAGTATGAGTCGAGCTCGTCAGCAGCGAACGGCGTTGTCTCGAACATGACTTCACCCTAACCAGCGCTCCGGCCCGGCGTCGGCCTCGGTCACAGTCACGGTCCTGACCCGGATTCCGGTCATGGCCCGGCGGCCTTTCGGGACACTCACCCGCCGCTCGCAAGCCGCAGGCCCGCAACCCCGTAGGCCCCAGCTCAAGGAGGAGCGGGTCACGGTATGCGGGTCACGGAGAGCGGGTCAGCCGGTGTGCAGCATCAGCCCGATACCGACGACCAGGAGCCCCGCCGCGATGATGCGGGGCGCGCCGAACCGTTCCTTGAAGAACAGGGCGCCGATGGCCGCGCCGACGATGACCGACGATTCACGCAGCGCGGCGATCGGGGCGAGTTCGGCCCGGGTCTGGGCCCACAGGACGAGGGCGTACGCGAGGACGGACAGCGCGGAGCCGAGGAGGCCGAGGGCGGCGAAGGGGCGCAGGACGGCGGCGGTCCGCCCGCGCCAGCGGTGGACGGCGTACGCCGGGAGGACGGCTCCCTGCACCGCCATCAGCCAGGCGATGTACCCCAGGGAGGATCCGGAGGCGCGGACGCCCAGCCCGTCGATGACGGTGTAGGCGGCGATGGTGAGCCCGGTCGCCAGCGCGGCGCCGATCGCCGCCCAGTCCGGCCGCCGGCCGCGCAGTCCCCACAGGGCGACACCGGTAAGCCCCGCGCACGACAGCGCGACTCCGGCGGCTGCCCAGCCGTCCGGCACCTCGTGCGCGAAGACGGCGGCGAGGACGGTGACGACGAGCGGCGCGGAGCCGCGCGCGAGGGGGTACGCCTGCCCGAAGTCGCCGAGCCGGAACGACCGCATCAGCAGTGCGTAATAGGCGATGTGGACGACGGCCGAGGACAGCAGGTACGGCCATGCGCGGGCCGCCGGGAACGCGGTGAACGCGGCGAGCACGAGCCCGATGAGCATGCCGCCGCCGGCGATCAGGGTGAACCCGACGAGCTTGTCGGTGATCCGGTGGGCGATGGCGTTCCAGCCGGCGTGGGTGATCGCGGCGACCAGGACGGCCGCGGTGACCAGCGGGGTCACGCGGTGTGCTCGCGCACGTCCACGAGGGTCGCGTCGGCGTACCGGACCAGGTCCTGGGGCGCCATGGGGAAGACGACGTGCGGGTTCCCGGCGGCGGCCCACACGACGTCGTGCGCGAGCAGGTTCCGGTCGGCCAGCACCCGGGTCCGCGTCCGGTGCCCGAAGGGCGGCACGCCACCGATCGCGTACCCGGTGGTCTCCCGTACGACGTCGGCGGCGGCCCGGGTCACCTTGTCCGCGCCGAGTTCCTTGCGCACCAGCTCCACGTCGACGCGGGACGCCCCGTCCATCAGCACGAGCACCGGCACCCCGTCCGCCGCGAAGATCAGCGACTTGCAGATCTGGCTCAGCTCGCACCCGATCGCGGCGGCGGCCTCGGCGGCGGTCCTGGTCGCCTCGGGGAAGCGGCGGACACGGCTGTGCAGCTGGTCGAGGCCCAGGTCGCCCAGGGCCTCGGCGAAACGGGGGTGCGCGGCTGTCGTCGTCATGGACGGCACGCTAGCGGGCCGCCCCGCGCGGCGAGAACGCAATTTCACCCGCCGCGATTTCACCCGCCGGGGCCGGGACGAGGAAAGCCGGTGAGGGCGCCCCGTCCCCACGGAGCCCTCACCGGCGGTTCAGCAGGTGAACCTGTACGTCAGGCGCGTACCAGTTCCCGGTCCTCGTCGCCGTCCCCGGACGGGGCGGCCTCGTCCTGGGTCCGCAGACCCTCGCCCTCGACGTCCACGTTGGGCAGCGCGCGGTCCAGCCACTTCGGCAGCCACCAGGCCTTCTTGCCGAGCAGGGCCAGCACCGCCGGCACGATCGCCATGCGCACGATGAACGCGTCGAAGAAGACGGCGATGGCGAGACCGAAGCCGATCATCTTGATCATCGCCTCGCTGGAGCTGATGAAGCCGCCGAAGACGGCCATCATGATGATCGCGGCGGCGGCCACCACCTTGGCGCTGTGCCGGAAGCCGGTGACGATGGCCTGGCTCGGGCTCTCGCCGTGGACGTACGCCTCCCGCATACGGGTCACGAGGAACACCTCGTAGTCCATCGCGAGACCGAAGACCACGCCCACCATGAAGATCGGCATCATCGACATGATCGGGCCGGTCTCCTCCACGCCGATCAGGCCGCCGAGCCAGCCCCACTGGAAGACCGCGACCACGGCGCCGATCGCGGCGAGCACGCTCAGCAGGAAGCCGAGGGCCGCCTTCAGCGGGACGAGGATGGAGCGGAACACCACGATCAGCAGCAGGAAGGCCAGGCCGACCACCAGTCCCAGGTACGGGATCAGCGCGTCGTTGAGCTTCTGCGAGAAGTCGATGTTCATCGCGGTGGTGCCGGTCACCAGCACCTGCGCGCCCGTGTCGGCCCTGACGTCGGTGCCCTGGTCGCGGATGGCGTGGACCAGGTCCTCGGTCCGGGCCGAGGAGGGCTTGGAGCCCGGGATCACGGTGATCGTCGCGGTGTCGCCGGCTTTGTTGAACATCGCCGGGGTGACCGTGGCGACGTCCTCGAGGTTCTTGATGCCGTCGGTCACCGTGGTGGCCGCCGCCTTGGGGTCGTCGCTGCCGCGGGCGTCGACCACGATCATCAGCGGGCCGTTGAACCCGGGGCCGAAGCCCTCCGACAGCAGGTCGTAGGCCCGGCGCTGGGTCGTGGACGTCGGTTGCGAGCCGTCGTCGGGCAGGCCCAGCTCCAGCTGGGTGGCCGGGACGGCGATCGTGCCGAGACCGACCACGCCGAGCAGCAGGACGGCGGCCGGACGGCGGATGACGAAGCTCGCCCAGCGGACGCCCGGTCCGGGCTTGCCCTGCTTGCCCTGCTTCTGCTGCTTGCCCTGGTCGTCGGCCGGCTTGCGCTTCTCGCCGGTGGCCCTGATCTTCCTGCCCGCGTAGCCGAGCAGTGCCGGGATCATGGTCAGCGCGATGAGGACGGCCACCACGACGGTGCCCGCCGCCGCGAGGCCCATCTTGGTCAGCATCGGCACGTTGACGACCGCGAGGCCCGCCAGTGCGATCACGACCGTGAGTCCCGCGAAGACGACCGCCGAGCCGGCCGTGCCGGTGGCGCGGCCGACCGCCTCCTCGCGGTCGCGGCCCTCGGCCAGCTCGCTCCGGTAGCGGGAGACGATGAACAGCGCGTAGTCGATGCCGACCGCGAGACCGATCATCAGCGCCAGGGTGGAGGTGGTGTCGCCGAGGTCGAGCGCCTTGGCGAGGGCGGTGATGGTGGAGACGCCGATCCCGACGCCGATGATCGCCGTCAGCAGCGGTAGTCCGGCCGCGACCAGTGAGCCCAGGGTGATGACGAGGACCACGGCGGCGAGCGCGAGACCGACGATCTCGCCGACCGCGCCGGGCTCGGCGCCGGCCTGGAGGGCGTCACCGCCGACGTCGACGGTCAGTCCGGTGGCCCTGGCGTCGTCGCCGGCCTTCTCCAGGGCGTCCCGGGTGGGGTCCTTCAGCTCCATGCCGGGGGCGTCGTACTTCACCGACGTGTAGGCGACCGTTCCGTCCTTGCTCACGGCGTTGGTCGTGAACGGGTCGGTCACGGAGACGACCTCGGAGCCGTCGCCCAGCGTCTTGACGGTCTTCTCGACGGTCGCCCGGTTGGCGGCGTCGGTCATCTTCTGGCCCTCGGGGGCCTTGAAGACGATGCGCCCGGTCGCGCCGTCGGCGCTGGCCCCGGGGAAGCGCTGTTCCAGCAGGTCGAAGGCCTTCTGGGCCTCGACGCCCGGGATGGAGAAGGAGGTCGATCCGGCGGCGGGCGCGGAGGCGGCGCCGACGCCGGCGAGGGTCAGCAGCGCCACCCATATCAGGGCGACGAAGTGGCGGCGCCGGAAGGCGAGCCGGCCGAGTTTGTAGAGGAACGTGGCCACGGAGGCGTACTCCCGGTCAGGTCGTGGGGCGGGGGCTCGAGGCCCCCAGGGGCAGGGTTGACCAACCCGTGGGGAGAGCAGGGGTGATCGGCCCGACGACGTGAGCGGTGACGTCAGGAGGGGTGGACCGCGGGGACGGTCAGATGGGGGTGGAGACGCCGAGGGCAGGGAGGACCACGGCGTCGATGTACGAGAGGAGGAAGGCCTGCGTCGGCGGCTGCTCGTCGAGCATGGTGCGGGCGGCGAACGCGCCGATCATCATGTGCGGTACGTAGTCGAGCGCGGGGTTGTCCGCACGGACCTCGCCCCGGTCGATCGCCCGCTGGAGCACATTGCGGAACTCCGCCATCTCCGGCTCGACGAGATGTTCCTTGAACGCCCTCAGGAGGTCCGGATTGCCGTGGATGGCCATGGCCAGTCCTCGCATCAGCGCGGAGTTCTGCTCCATCTCGCAGTCGTCCGAACGCAGGGTGAGGGCGTGCAGGTCGCTCCTGAGCGACCCGGTGTCGACGCCGCCCTCGGAGGGGCCCGGCTTGTCGTGCCGCACCGCCTTCGCCACCAGCTCGGCCTTGCCGCCCCACTGGCGGTAGAGCGTCGCCTTGCTGGATCGGGTGCGGGTGGCGACGGCGTCCATGGTGAGGGCGTCGTAGCCGACCTCGCGGAGCAGGTCCAGCACGGCCCGGTACAGCTCGGCCTCGCGCTCGGGCGTGATGCGACTGCGACGCGCCGTCGCGATCTCAGTCATGCCACTCACCTTCCGGCTCCGTCGTCGCCCACTCTTCTCGTACACCATGAAGATACCCCGAACAACAGCGAAACGAAACCGTTTCGTACGTGTGCTGGCTCACGAAGGTGAAGGGGACATAAGGCGAACGCGCGCGTCGGGCACGAGTTGCCCGGCCCCTTTCGCCGGAAAAGCATGGGGAGGTGAGCTATCTGCGTCTGCCCCACCTCAGTGGTGACCTGCTGTGCTTCGTGGCCGAGGACGACCTCTGGCTGGCCCCCCTGGACGGCCCCGGCCGCGCCTGGCGGCTCACCGTCGACCGCACCAGATCCGGCCACCCGCGCTTCGCCCCCGACGGAAGGCGGATCGCCTACACGAGCTGGCGCAGCCTCGTCCCGGAGATCCATCTGGTGCCCGTGGGCGGCGGACCGGCCCGGCGGCTGACCCACTGGGGCAGCTCCGACACCCGGGTCTGCGGCTGGACACCCCCCGACCGGGAGGGGAACAGCGAGATCCTCGCCGTCGCCTCCCACGGCGAGCCGTTCTCCTACTTCACCTGGGCCTACAAGGTCCCCGCCGACGGCGCCCCGGGCCGCAAGCTCCCCTGGGGCCCGGTGTCCGACCTCCAGAGCGCCGACATCGACGGCGAACGCAGGACCCTGCTCCTGACCGGCACCCCGCCGCACGAACCCGCCGCCTGGAAGCGCTACCGCGGCGGAGCGACAGGCCGCCTGTGGCTGCACGGACAGCGGCTCCTGGAGGGCCTCGACGGCCATCTGCACTCCCCGCTCCTCGTCGGCGGCCGGATCGCCTTCCTCTCCGACCACGAGGGCGTCGGCAACCTCTACTCCTGCGCCCACGACGGCTCGGACCTGCGCCGCCACACCGACCACGACGCCTTCTACGCCCGGCACGCCTCCAGCGACGGCACCCGGGTGGTGTACCAGTGCGCCGGGGACCTGTGGATCGTCGACGACCTCGCCGCCGACTCCGGGCCGCGCCGGATCGACGTCCGGCTCGGCGGCCCGCGCGCGGGACGGCGGCCGTACCAGATCCCCGCCGCCCAGCACGTGGACGGCGTCTCCGTGGACGAGACCGGACGGGCCAGCGCCGTCGTCGTACGCGGCAGCCTGTACTGGCTGACGCACCGCGACGGCCCCGCCCGGACGATCACCGACACCCCCGGGGTACGGGTGCGGCTGCCGGAGATGCTCGGCCAGGGCGGCCAGGTCGCCTATGTGACGGACGCGGAGGGCGAGGACGCCGTCGAGATCGCCCACCTGCCCAGGGCCACCGGCGCCCGCGAGCCCCGGCGGCTGGCGTCCGGGCGGCTCGGGCGGGTGCTGGAGATGGTGTCCGACCCGCAGGGCGGGCGCCTCGCCGTCGCCTCCCACGACGGACGGCTGCTCCTCATCACCGTGTCCGATGACATCGGCGTGCCCGGCGAGACGGGTGCGTCCGACGAGACGGGTGCGTCCGACGTTTCGTCCGACGACACGGGTGCGTCCGACGACACCACGTCCGGCGACGCGGCCCACGGCGAGGCCACCGGGACCGCGGACCCGGGCGGCACGGACCCGGATGGTGGCGCCGACGGTGAGGTCACCGAGTTGATCTCGTCGGTCAACGGCCCCGTGCGGGACCTGGCCTTCTCCCCCGACGGGAACTGGCTGACCTGGTCGCACCCCGGGATCGGGCGGTCGCTCCGGCAGATCAAGATGGCCCGCATGAAGGACCGGCTCATCGTGGACGTCACCAACGGCCGGTTCGAGGACGAGAACCCGGTCTTCACCCGGGACGGCCGCTACCTGGCCTTCCTCTCCTGGCGCGGCTTCGACCCGGTGTACGACGTGCACACCGGGGACCTGTCCTTCCCGCTGGGCTGCCGCCCCTACCTGGTACCGCTGTCCTCGGCGACCCCCTCCCCCTTCGCCCTGACCCCGGAGGGCCGGCCGGCCGCCGGAGGCCTCGACCCGGTGCAGGACGACGAGGGCGGCGACGGGGCCGTGACAGTCGAGATCGAGGGCCTGGAGAACCGGGTCACGCCGTTCCCGGTACCGGCGTCCAAGTACTCGGCGCTGTACCCGGTGGCGGGCGGCGGACTGGTGTGGCTGCGCTGGCCGATCTCCGGCGCGCTGGGCGAGACGTTCGCCAACCCGGACGACACCAGCGGGCGGCCGACGCTTGAGCACTTCAGCATCAGCAAGGCGAGGAAGTCCGAACTCGTCGACCACCTCGACTGGTTCGCCCTCAGCGGCGACGGTTCCCGGCTGGTCGTGGTCGACGAGGGCGACCTGCGGGCGGTGCCGTCGGCCGAGTCCGGCGACCCGGACTCCACCGTCTGGATCGACCTGCGGCGCATCCTGCACGAGGTGGACCCGGGCGCCGAGTGGCGCCAGTCGTACGAGGAGGCCGGACGGCTGACCCGCGCCTACTTCTGGGACCCGGGCATGTGCGGCATCGACTGGGACGCGGTGCTGGACCAGTACCGGCCGCTCGTCGAACGGGTCGCTTCGCCGGACGAGTTCGCCGATCTGCTGCGCGAGGTACTGGGCGAGCTGGGCACGTCCCACGCGTACGTCACCGCCGCCCGCCGTAACGAGGGCCCGCCGCACTACCAGCGCCTCCAGGGCCTGCTGGGCGCCAACCTCGTGCACCGCGAAGGCGGTTGGACGGTCCGGCGGATCCTGCCCGGCGACTCCTCCGACTCCAAGGCCCGTTCACCGCTGGCCGGGACCGGGATCCGGGAGGGCGCGGTCCTCACCCACGTGGACGGCCGGGCGGTCGACCCGGTGACCGGACCGTACCCGCTCCTCGCCGGCGCGGGCGGCACCACGGTCGAACTCACCTTCACCCCGGCCGAGGGCGAGTCGGGCCGCCCGCGCCGGGTCGCCGTGGTCCCGCTCGTCGACGAACGCCCCCTGCGCTACCAGGACTGGGTGGCCAAACGACGGGCCGTCGTCCACGAGTTGAGCGGCGGCCGGTGCGGCTATCTGCACATCCCCGACATGGGCGGCTCGGGCTGGGCCCAGTTCAACCGCGACCTGCGGATGGAGGTGTCCAGGCCCGCGCTGCTCGTGGACGTACGCGGCAACGCGGGCGGGTACATCAGCGAGCTGGTGGTGGAGAAACTGACGCGCACCATCCTGGGCTGGGACCTGACCCGCAACGCCCAGCCGGTGTCGTACGCCTCGAACGCGCCGAGGGGCCCGGTGGTGGCCCTCGCCGACGAGGCGACCTCCTCGGACGGCGACATGATCACGGCCGCCTTCAAACTGCTGAAGCTGGGCCCGGTGGTCGGCCAGCGCACCTGGGGCGGCGTGGTCGGCATGACCGGCCGCCATCAGCTCGGCGACGGAACGGTCATCACCGTCCCGATGAACGCGGCCTGGTTCGACGCCTACGGCTGGTCGTTGGAGAACAGGGGCGTCACCCCGGACCTGGAGGTGCTGCGCACGCCGCTCGACTGGGCCGAGGGCCGGCACGCCCAACTCGACGACGCCGTACGGCTGGCCCTGGACCTCCTCGCCACCCGCCCGCCGGCGACCCCGCCGACCTACGACGACGTCCCCGACCGCTCCCGGCCCGAACTGCCGCCGCGCCACCGGCCCTAGTGCCGCGGCGGGCAACGTTTGCCCGTCAAGGAGCGGCGTCCGGTGCGTGCTCTCGGCGTGCCGGCCGGAAGTCCTCGTACTGGACGTACCTGGGCTTTCGGCCGGTACGGCGAGAGTGCGTGCCGGGCGTCGCGACGGGGCGAACGTTGCCTGTCGCGGCACTAGATGCCTTCGCGAACGGTCGTCGCCGCCACGGCTTTCACGACCGCCTCCACGAGGGCTTCACGAGGGCCTTCACGACGGTCGTCACCATGGCCTTCACGAAGGCGCCCACGACGGCCGTCGCAACGAGGCAGGGCGCCCTCCCGGAAGGGAGGGCGCCCCACGTCATCGCACAGGCCGAGCTCGGCTAGAAGTCCTGGCCGATACGGTCGTCGTCCTCGCGCCGCATGCGCTCGGTGTCCTGACCGGGACGCTCACCCGGACGCTCACCGGGACGGCCGCCGGAACGCTCACCGGGACGCTCCCCGGCCCGCTCGCCCGGACGCTCACCGGGGCGCTCGCCCGGGCGCTGCTTGCCACGCGACTGAGCCTGCTCCTTGGCCTGCTCGGCCTTCTGCTTGGCCTGGTCCTGGAACTTGTCCTTCATACCCATGTGGGTTCACTCCTGTAGGAGATGAGGGGGGTTGGGGCCCCGTGGTGGGGCCTTGACCAGATTCACACGGGTACTCACCCTGCGCATGTCGATCAACTACGCTGCGTAGCCCTCGCCTGTTCGTCGGCGGACCCGCCCGCGCCCACCAGCCCCGTCCGCATCCCCTGCAACCGGGGCGCGAACCGCTTCATCTCCCGCTGGCCGACCGTCCCGATCAGCCCGGGCAGGCCGCCCCGCACGCCCTGCATCCCCCGCAGCCACCACTGCCCGTACACGTGCGACGAGCGCCGCTCGATCCCGGCCACGATCCGGTCGACGGCCGGCCCCAGCGGGTACGTCTTGTTCGACGGCCACGGCAGCCGCTGCCTCAACTCCCGCATCACCTCGTCCTGATCGGCTCCCCGCACCATGTCCGTGTCGGTCCAGGACAGGTAGCCGACGCCGACCCGGACACCCAGGTGGCCGACCTCGGCGCGCAGGCTGTGCGCGTACGCCTCCACACCCGACTTGGACGCGCAGTACGCGGTCATCATGGGCGCCGGGGTGATCGCGGCGAGCGAGGCGATCTGGAGCAGGTAGCCGCGGCTCTCGCGCAGCAGCGGCAGGAAGGCGCGGGCCGTGACCGCCGAGCCGATCAGGTTGACCTCGATGACCCGCCGCCAGGACTGCGGGTCGGAGTCGGCGAACGGTCCGCCGTTGGCGACGCCGGCGTTGGCGACCACGATGTCCACCTTGCCGAAGCGCTCCTTCACCTCAGCCGCGACGCGGGTCATCGCCTCGTGGTCGGTGACGTCGGCGTACCAGTGGTCGCTGTCGCTGTGCAGCCGCTCGGAGACCTGCTTGAGCACGTCCGGCTCCAGGCCGACCAGCGCGACCTTCGCACCACGGGCGGAGAGCTTGCGCGCGAGCAGCTCCCCCACGCCCCGTGCGGCCCCGGTCACGACGGCGACCTGTCCTTCGAGGCTGACCCTGCTCATGCGCCCTCCTTCAACTGTGCGTACGTGATGACGAGTTCCCGGATCCGGCCGGTGACCAGGCCGGGCGCCTCGACCGGCGTCATGTGGCCGAGGCCGGGCAGTTCGGTGAGGCCGACGCAGTGCGGGAGCGCGGCGGCGATCCGGCGGGCGTGCACCGGCGGGGTGAGCCGGTCGCGGGTCCCGACGATCACCGCGGTCGGCACGCGCAAGGCCTGGACGCCGTGTTCGAGGTCGAGCAGGTTCAGTACGTGCGACCAGGTGTGCCGCACCTTGCGCGGACAGGCGTGCACGATGCGGGCGCAGGCGTCCACCATGTGGGGGGCCGAACCGGCGCCCATGGTGGCGTACTTGAGGATGCGCCTGGCGATCGGCGTGACCGGTCCGAGGGGCGCCCTGGAACCGAGGACGTGCCGGGTCAGCCAGGTCCGCAGCCGCCCGGGCGGCAGGGGCAGGACGGTGGACTCGGCGACCAGTTGCGAGGCGCCGGTGCTGCACAGCAGAACGGCCGCGGCGTGCTCCTGGAAGGCGTCCCGGCCGGCCGCGGCCAGCACCGTCATGCCACCCATGGAGTGCCCGGCGATCACGGCCTTCTCGCCGGGCGCGAGCGTCGCGTCGAGGACGGCCACCAGGTCGTCGGCGAGGGCGTCGGTGCTGCACACCGGGCTCGGCCGGGTGCGTCCGTGGCCGCGCTGGTCGTAGGCGATGACCCGGTGGTCGACGGCGAGGTCGCGGATCTGGCCGGCCCAGAACGCGGTCGAGCAGGTCCAGCCGTGGGCGAGGACGACGGCGGGCGCGGTCTCGGGGCCGTGCACCTCGACGTGCAGCCGGGTTCCGTCGGCGGAGACGGCGGTGAGCTCGCGGGTGGGCGCGGGGACGGTCGCGTCGGATCCGGTGGCGGCTCCGGTGGTGGGCGCGGTGGCGGCTCCCGTGGTGGACGCGGCGGTTGTCGCGGGGACGGGCCCGGGGCCGGCCTTGCCGACGGGCTCCGGGGCGGACGTGCCGGAGGGGTCTGTCAGGGAGGTCACGCCGTCACCTCCTTCTCGTCGACAGGCTCCCCCACGGGCATTCCCTCGGGCATTCCCTCGGGCATTCCCTCGGGCTTTCCATCGGGATTGCGGACCGGCTGCCCGACGGGCTGCCCGACCGGCTCCGACAGGGCCTTCTCGACAGGTTCCCCGGTCGTCGCCCTCACGGCGGGCCCGCGCAACACCTCGTACTCCGCGAGGTCCACGCGTCGGGTGGCCCGCCGGAACTCGGCCGTCGTCCCCGGCCAGACGGTCGTATTACGGCCGTTCGCGTCCAGGTACCAGCTGGTGCAGCCGCCCGTGTTCCACACCGTGCGCGTCATCCGGTCCTGCACCCGGCGGTTCCAGGCGTGCACCGCGCTCGGACGGGCGTCCAGAGCCGCGCGCCCTCCCCCGGTGCCCTGCGGACCCGGGCGGCCCCCCAGGACGTCGAGCTGGCGCAGGTAGTCGGCCATGTAGTTCAGCTGGGACTCGATCATCAGGATCATGGAGGAGTTCCCGAGGCCCGTGTTGGGGCCGATGATCGTCATCCAGTTGGGGAATCCGGCGGCGGAGGCGCCGCGCAGGGCCTCCATGCCGTCCTTCCAGCTCTCCGCGAGCGTCCGGCCGTCGGCGCCCACCACCCGGTCGGCGATCGGCATGTCGGTGACGTGGAAGCCGGTGCCGAAGACGATCACGTCGGCCTCGGTCTCACTGCCGTCGGCGGCGACCAGCGTGGACCCGCGGATCTCGCTCAGCCCACTCGCGACGACGTCCACGTTGGGCTGCGCGAGCGCCGGGTAGTAGGTGCTGGACAGCAGGATCCGCTTGCAGCCGATGCGGTAGTCGGGGGTGAGCTTGGCGCGCAGGGCCGGGTCCTTGATGGCGCGGGCCATGTTCTGCTTCGCGAGCTGCTCGACGAAACCGAGCTGGTTGGGGCGTTTCGTGAACGCCTGGACCTGGAGTTCCCTGATGCCCCACAGCAGCCCGCGGCGCAGCTTGGCGGTGACCGGCAGGGCCTGGTGCAGGGCGCGTTCCGCGCCGCTGATCGCCCGGTCCACGCGCGGCATCACCCAGGGCGGGGTGCGCTGGAAGAGCGTCAGCCTGGAGACGTCGGGCTGGACGGCGGGCACGATCTGGATGGCGGAGGCGCCGGTGCCGACCATGGCCACGCGCTGCCCGGTGAGGTCGTGGTCGTGGTCCCAGCGGGCCGAGTGGAAGACCTTGCCGGGGAAGGAGTCGAGGCCGGGGATGTCCGGGATCTTCGGATCGGACAGCGGTCCGGTGGCCGACACGACCACGTCGGCGAAGTACCGTCCGGCGCCGGTCTCGATGTCCCAGCGCAGCTCCTGCGCGTCCCACGTCATCCGCAGCACCTCGGAGTCGAACCGCAGATGCGGACGCAGCCCGAAGACGTCCGCCACGTGCTCCAGGTAGGTGCGGATGTGCTCCTGCCCGGAGAAGGTGCGTGGCCATTGGGGATGAGGCGCGAAGGAGAAGGAGTACAGGTGGGAGGGCACGTCACAGGCGCACCCCGGATAGCTGTTGTCCCGCCAGGTGCCGCCGACGCTGCCCGCCCGCTCCAGGACGACGAAGTCGGTGATCCCCTCGCGGCGCAGCCGCACGGCGGCCCCCAGCCCACCGAAGCCGGACCCGATCACCGCCACCCGTACGTGTTCGGTCATCCCGACACCTCCTAGCCGTGCGTGCGACTCTACGGACACTGCCGACACTGCGGACACTGCGGATATGGCGAACCCCGCAGACTCTGCCAGTGAACACTGGCGCAATGGGAGCGTAGAGCAGCTCCGTACTGATGGGTAGGGCCAGGAGAAGGAAAGTTACCGGTGGTACAACATAGGCTTCGCCCGTGGCGGAGAAGCGGGAGTACCGAACGGAGGAGCTGGCCGGGGAGGCCGGCATCACGGTGCGCACCCTGCGCTTCTACCGCGAGCGCAAACTGCTCGCGCCACCCCGCCGCGAGGGCCGTATCGCCTGGTACGACGACCATCACCTGGCCCGCCTGCGCACCATCGCCGCACTGCTGGAACGCGGCCACACCCTCACCGGCATCGCGGAACTGGCGGACGCCCTGGACCACGGCCGCGACGTCGCCGACCTCATCGGAGTAGGCGGCCCCACCGAGGAGGAACCGGTCCGCCTCACCCCCGAGGAACTCGCCGCGCGCTTCGAGGGGCAGGTCACCACCGAGAACCTCGCCGCCGCCCTGGACCTCGGCTATCTGGGCACCGACGGCGACGAGATCGTCCACATCAGCCGCCGTCTGCTGGACGTCTCCTCCGCCCTGGTCCGCGAGGGCATCCCGCTCGCCGAGGTACTCGCGGCGGGCGTCCGCGTCCGCGAACACGCCGACGCCCTCGCCACCCTCTTCACCGACCTGATCCTGCGCCACGCGACCGAGGCCGACCTGCCCCGCCTGCGCCCCCTGGCCCGCAGCGTCGTGGAGGCGGAACTCTCCCTGGCACTGGACCGACGGCTGCACAAGGCGACCTAGGATCCCGGCGCCACCGCGCGGCTAGAGGTCGTAGACCACGGTGACGGGAGCATGGTCCGACCAGCGCTCGCCGTGTGTGGCCGCCCGCTCCACGAAGCCCTTGACGGCCTTGTCCGCGAGGGAGGGCGTCGCGACCTGGAGGTCGATGCGCCATCCCGAGTCGTTGTCGAACGCCCGCCCCCGGTACGACCACCACGTGTACGGCCCCGCGACCTCCGGGTGCAGCGCCCGTACGACGTCCACGTAGCCGCCGTCGCCGGCGGTGAACACCTGGGTCAGCCAGTCGCGCTCCTCCGGGAGGAAGCCGGAGTTCCTGGTGTTGGAACGCCAGTTCTTCAGGTCGGCCTGCTGATGGGCGATGTTCCAGTCGCCGCAGACGAGGACCTCACGGCCATCGGCGGCGGCGCGGGCGCGCAACGCCTTGAGATGGGTCAGGAACTCGTCCATGAAGCGGACCTTCTCGTCCTGCCGGTCGGTGCCGACCTCGCCCGAGGGCAGGTACAGGGAGGCGATCGTCACACCGGGCAGGTCCGCCTCGACGTAACGGCCGCTGCCGTCGAACTCGGCCGAGCCGAAGCCGACACGGACGGCGTCCGGTTCGCGGCGGCTGTAGAGGGAGACGCCGGCGCGCCCCTTGGCGGCGGCCGGGGCGTGGGTGACGAACCAGCCCTCGGGCGCCCGGACCGTCTCCGGCAGCTGCTCCGGCTCGGCCCGCACCTCCTGGAGGCACAGCACGTCGGCGGAGGTGTCCGCGAGCCACTCCACGAAGCCCTTCTTCGCGGCGGCACGCAGTCCATTCACGTTCACGGAGGTCACGGTCAGCACCCGGGCACGATACAGGCCCGGTTCCGCCGGGACACCGGCACACTGGACCGGGTCCAGAACTCACTTTTCCAGGAATGTGCATACAACTACTGTGAACAGCATGAATATACGTCCGGTTCCCTTCGACCACCCCGACGCCGTCAAGCTCAACGACGAGGTCCAGGCCGAGTACCACGAGCGCTACGGCGACGGAGGCGACGCAACGGTCCTGGAGCCGTCCGACTTCCAGCGCCCGCGCGGCGTCTACCTCATCGCGTACGACGAGCTGGACCGGCCCGTGGCCACCGGCGGCTGGCGCAGCCAGGACGACGACGGCAAAGGACACCAGGACGGCGACGCCGAGCTGAAGCGGATGTTCGTGATCCGCGAGATGCGCGGCAGAGGGCTGGCCCGGCGGATGCTCACCGCGCTCGAAGAGGACGCCCGGACGGCCGGCCGCACCCGGATGGTCCTGGAGACCGGCACCGAACAGCCGGAGGCCATCGCGCTGTACACCTCCAGCGGGTACGAGCCGTGCACCAAGTTCGGCTACTACCGCGAGTACGAGAACAGCCGCTGCTACGCCAAGCCGCTCGGTTCCTGAAGAACCCGGCTTCCGGGAACCTCGCGGTCCGGAGCGCCCTGGAAGGGGACCGCGCCGGCGCCATCGGTGCGGGCACAGGCCCTGGGGTATGCCTGGCCCTACCCCAGGTCTCGGTCCTGCCCGACAGACCGGACAGGGGCGCACACGGTTTCGTGGAGCCATGACCACACTCGCTGTCCAACTGACCGCCGTGAACAGGCGATACGGTGCCGCGGGCACCGGCGTGACCGCCCTCCGCGACGTCACCATCGGCCTCCCCCGGGGCTCCTTCACTGCCGTCATGGGACCGTCCGGCTCAGGCAAGTCGACCCTGCTCCAGTGCGCCGCGGGGCTGGACCGGCCGACCTCGGGGTCGGTGCGGATCGGCGGGACCGAACTGACCGGGATGAGCGAGAGGCGGCTGACGCTGCTGCGCCGGGAGCGGATCGGCTTCGTCTTCCAGGCGTTCAACCTGCTGCCCGCCCTCACCGCCGAGCAGAATGTCGCCCTCCCGCTGCGGCTCGCCGGCCGCCGCCCTCCCAGGGCACGGGTCCGTGATGCCCTGCGGCAGGTCGGGCTCGCCGACCGCGCCGGTCACCGCCCGGCCGAACTCTCCGGCGGCCAGCAGCAGCGCATCGCCCTGGCCCGCGCCGTGATCACCCGCCCGGACGTCCTGTTCGCCGACGAACCGACCGGCGCGCTGGACTCCCGTACCGGCCGCGAGGTGCTGACCCTGCTGCGCTCCATGGCCGACGCATCCGGCCAGACCGTCGTCATGGTCACCCACGACCCGCTCGCCGCCTCCTACGCGGACCGGGTGATCTTCCTGGTCGACGGCCGGGTGCACGGTGAACTCCGCGACGCCGACGCCTGCGTGAAGGTGATCGCGGCACGGATGGCGGCACTGGAGACCGGGACGGAGACCTCGGCTCAAGGAGGGACAGAGGCCGGCGGGCCGGGGCTCTCCCCCGCAGAGAGCCCGGCATGGGCGCCCGCAGACACTCCTACAGGCTCCTCGGCAGGTGCCTCGTGCTGAGCGTCGCGCTGCGCACCCTGCGCGCCCGGTGGGCCGCCTTCGCCGGCAGTTTCGTCGCCCTCGCGCTCGGCGTCGCGCTGCTCACCGTGATGGGCCAGGCGCTGGCCGCGTCGCTGGCGGCGCCCGCACGTGCCCCGGAACGGTTCGCCGTCGCACCGGTGGTGGTCAAGGGTCAGGACACGCTGAGGGTGGCGACCCCGGCAGGCGAGCGGACGAAGGCGCTGGCCCGGCCGCGACCGGTGCCCGCCGCGACCGTCGCCGCGCTCCGCGCGAAGGGCCGGGTCACCGAGGACCGCTCCTTCCCGGTCCGGGTGGCCGGCATCCCCGGCGCACCGGACAACCTGGTCGGGCACCCCTGGTCGACGGCACGTTTCGCCCCCTACGCGCTGACGGCGGGCCGGGCGCCCGAGGCGGCCGACGAGGTGGTGACCAGCGACGGCTGGGCGGCCGTGGGCATCCGGCTGCGCACCGCGGACGGCCCGGCGCGCGTGGTCGGGACCGTGCGCGGACTCGGATTCGAGCACGCCGTGTTCTACCCGGACGCCCGGGCCGCCCGACTCTCCCCGGAGTCGTCCCAGTTGGTCGTCGAGGCGACCGCGGCGGACGTAAGGGCAGTCCTCGCGGACGAGGACCCGGACGGGCAGGTACGGATCCTCACCGGGGACGCCAGGCGGCTGGCCGACGCCGACCCGGGCCGGGACGCCGAGGCGCTCACGGCGCTGAACGCCCTGTTCGGCACGGCGGGCGGCGTGACCGCCTTCGTGTCGGTCTTCGTCGTCGCCTCCACCTTCGCCTTCGCGGTCGACCGGCGGCGCCGCGAGTTCGGACTGCTGCGCACCGCCGGGGCGACACCGGGCCAGGTCCGGCGCACGGTCCTGGCGGAGGCACTCCTGGTCGGCACGCTCGCCTCGGCGACGGGCTGCGCACTGGGCGCGTACGGCGCGCCGCTGCTGGGCGAGTGGGTGGTCGACGGCGCCCTGGCGCCCCGGTGGTACGCGATCGGCGGCCCCTCGGCCGGGGTGTGGCCGTACCATCTGGCCTTCTGGACGGGCCTGTCGGTCGCCCTGTGCGGCGCGCTCGCGGCGTCCTGGCGGGCCGGCCGGACCGCCCCGGCCCAGGCGCTGCGCGAGGCCTCGGTGGACGGACGCGCACTGACCCGGGGACGCCTCGTGTGCGGTGCGGCGCTGCTGCTCACCGCCGTCGCGACCCTCGCGTACTCGCTGGTGACCGACCCCGGCGAGCTGCTGCACCGCAAGTCGTACATCAGCCGCCCCATGCTGCTCATCACGGCGGTGGCGCTGCTCTCGCCCCTCACGGTGCGCCCGCTGCTCCCCCGACTGCCGGGAGTGGTCGGCCTGTTGACGCGGGCCGGCGCCGTCGCCGCGGTCCGTCGTACCGCCGCCGTCGCCGCGCCCGTCCTGGTCACCGTGGCACTCGCGGGTTCCCTGCTGGGCGCGACGGCCACGATCGGCGAGGCGGAGGCGGCGGAGGCACGACAACGGACGGCCGCCGACTTCGTGGTCACCCCGCGGGACGGAACAGTTCTGCGGCCGGGGGCGCTCGAGCGGCTTCGCCAGGTCCCCGGCACGGTCGTGTCCGCGAGTTCCGCCACCGCCGTCTACACGCTGGAGGACGGCGTGGCGCTGGTGAAGTCCGAGGCCCGGGCGGCCGACCCGGCGCTCCTCGCCGCCACCGTACGGTTGCCGGTGACCGCCGGGCGGCTCGCCGACCTCGACGACGGGTCGATCGTCGTGAACGAGGAGTGGGCGCGGCACCGGGTGGGGCAGCGGGTACGGGTGTGGCTCGGGGACGGCACACCGAAGACCCTCCGTATCGCCGCCGTGCTGACCGTCGGCACGGGCGGCAACGGCGCCTACGTCACCCCGGCCAACGCGGGCGGCGGGAGCGGTGGGGGTGAGGACGCAGTGGACCGCGTGGACGTGCGGGTACGGGCCGGGGCCGACGCGGCGGCGGTGGCGGCGGGTCTGCGCGCCGTCGACGGAACGCGGGTCATGGACAGGGCGCAGTGGATACGAGCCGCTCGCCCGGAGACCAACCGCACGACCCGGCTCGGCATGCTGCTCGTCCTGGGCATCGCGCTCCTGTACACCGGCATCTCGCTCGCCAACACCCTGGTCATGGCGGCCGCCGAACGCAGGTCCGACCTGACGGCCCTGCGGCTGGCCGGAGCCACGGGAGGACAGATACTGCGGCTGGCGGCCGCGGAGGCGCTGACCGCGGTGGGGTTGGGTTCACTGCTGGGCCTGCTGGTGACGGCCGTCAACCTGGCCGGCCTGACCGGCGCCCTACGACTGCTCTCGGCCCCGCCGACGATCGTCCTGCCCTGGCCGGCGATCGGCTGGACGGCAGCGGCCTGTGCACTCGTCGCGACCGCCACCGCACTGACCTCGACCGCACCGGCACTACGCACCCCTGGCACACGACCCGCCAGGCCGCACGAACCCGGGACCACGACCAACCGGGCCTGAACCATGGCCTTCGGCTCCGCCGGCCGTCGAAGCGAGAAGAGGCCGGCCGTCGAAGTGAAAGGGGCCGGCCGTCGACTTCGTGTCGTCCCCTCAGGTGTCCGCGCCGTCGGCGGCCGGCGCAAGCGCGCCCGGTTCGCCGTCGTCCGGGCGGCGGGCCGCTTCGGCCGCCTGACGCAGAACCGCGCGGCCGACCTTGTTGACGGCGGCGATCGGATGAATCACCACGCCGTCGTCGGGCACGGCGTACGCGTGGCCGTCACCCTCGTTGCGGTACCAGGGGTCGTCGCTGTCGTGCTTCCGGAAATCCGTGTCGCGGCTCTCCAGGGCGGGCAGCAGGAAAGAGAGTTGGCCGAGTGCCCGGGGTCGCGAGATCCGCAGTAGTTGCTCTACGTAGCTGCTGTACGGCATGCCAAAGCCCCGGTCAGGAAAACCCGACCGGGGCTTTGAGCTGCGTGGACCTGTGGGGATTTGAACCCCAGACCCCCTCGATGCGAACGAGGTGCGCTACCAGACTGCGCCACAGGCCCTTGCAACGAGTGAAACTCTAGCATCCCGGTCGGCCTGCTTGGAAATCCGTTCCCCGAGGCCGGGCGTGGGGTGGGAGCCCCTCATTCGTTGGCGGCCCGGGGGCGCTCGCCGTCCTCGTACTGGTCGAACAGCGGGGTGCGGCCGCGCTCGCGTGAGCGCCGGGCCGAGGCCGCGCGCCGGGCGTCGCTGCGCTCGTCGCCGTCCGCCTCCCTGTCGTCCGCGGCGTCCGCGGCGTCCGCCCCGTCGGCCTCCCCGGCCGGTGCGTCGCCCGCGTCCGCCGCCTCGTGCTCCGGCGTCACCGAACTCGAGCGGGCCGAACTCCATGCGTCCGGCGCCCCGAGGTCCACGTCGGAGGTCGCCCGGGGTGCGACCGGCGCGGTCACGTAGGTCGGCAGCGGTACCGGTACCGGGTCCCAGCTGTCACCGTGTCCGGGCCTGTGCTGCCGCTCACGCTGCTGGTCGACCCACTCCGCGTGGTCGGTCTGCTCGACGAGCGCCCTGCGGTCCGCGGCGAGGGCGAGCAGGCCCGGGTCGGTCTCCGGTTCGGGGGCCGCATGCGGCTCCTCTGCCCCGGCGTCGGTGCCGGGGTCGAGGGACGAGGCGGTCGCCGAGGCGGGCGCACGCCGGCGCGGCTGCCGTTCCCGCAGCCGCTGCGCGGCGACCTCGGCGCGCCTGCGGTCCATCTGGTAGGCGAAACGGCGGCGCTCCTGGGAACGCAGGTACCCGATGTATCCGCTGAGCAGGACGGCGGGGACGCCGGGCGCCCAGAGGAACGCGAGCCCGCCGACCGCAGCGACGATCGCGCCGAACGTGAAGGCGAGAAAGAGCATCATGGTGGTGCGTCGGCGGCGCGCGAGCGCCTTCGAACGCTGGGCGCGCGCGGCGGATGCCTGCTCGGAGGGCGTGCGCCGGGCGACGGGCACCCGTCGGCCCGCCGGCGCGGCGCCTCCCTCGCGCGCGTGCTTGGCGCCCGGTTCGCGTTCGCGCTGTTCCTGAGCGTGCTTGGCCACCGGCTCGCGCACGGGTTCACGCGCCGGCTCCGGGCGTCCCGGTCCACGCTCGTGCACGCGTTCGTGCCCGCGCTCCTGACCCCGTTCCTGGCCACGCTCCTGGACCGGCGCCTTCACCTGGGGGCGGGTCGGTGGCATGGCGAAGGACCGGACGTCCACCGACGCGGTGGCGACGTCCGGAGCGTCGGCGCCCGACTCCCCCTCCTCGGTGGAGCGCGCCTGCAGGTCCTTGGCGTACCGGCGCTCCATGCCCGCCCGTCCGGAAAGCAGCCGGATGGCGGTGCTGAAGCGTTCCGTCGGACGGGCTTCGTTCAGCTCGTCCTGCCTACGGAGCCACATAGGCACCAAGTAGGCGGCCCAGGCCCCGACAATGACTGCGTAGATGAGGCCGCTGCTGCTCACGTCTCACACGGTAGAGGGGTTTGCGTGAGGCCATCCGCCAATTGGGCCGGTGTGTCGCACGATCTGGCTGATATTTCGAACTTTTTTTGCGACCGGTGCGATCAACCGATCATTTTCGAACATCTATTCGGCTGGTCGGGTAATTCAATTGGACGCCTTCTGCGAGCGTGTGCGCCGCCACCGGTTCAGCAGGCCCTCGGGGACCTCCTCCGCCGTGAGCGCGAAGACCAGGTGGTCGCGCCAGGCACCGTCGATGTGGAGATAGCGCGGCCGCAGCCCTTCCTCACGGAATCCGAGTTTCTCCACGACCCGGCGGCTCGGGCCGTTCTCGGGGCGAATGCAGACCTCGATGCGGTGCAGTCCGACGCTGCGGAAACAGTGGTCCACGATGAGCGCCACGGCCGTCGGCATCACACCGCGGCCGGCCACCGACTCGTCCACCCAGTAGCCGACATGCCCGGAGCACATCGATCCCCAGGTGATCCCGGCGACCGTCAACTGCCCGACGAGCCGCCCCTGGTACTCGATGACGAACGGCAGCATCCGCCCCGCGTTCGCCTCGGACCGCAGGTGCCGGACCATCTGGCGGTAGGTCGGCCGGTGCGCGATCGGCCCGGTGGGAGCGGGCGGCGGGATGGTCGCCTCCCAGGGGCGCAGCCAGTCGCGGTTGCGCCGGTTGACCTCGCGCCAGGCCCGCTGGTCGCGCAGCTTTATGGGCCGCAGGACGATGTCGCCCTCCACCAGTTCCACGGGCCAGGACGAGCCGTTCAGCTGGCACCCCCGTGGCTGACTCCGGGGTGGTCGCCACCGCGGATCTGGTCGACGGCGTGGATCAGCAGGGGCTCCAGGACGGCCAGGCCGTCCTTCACACCCCCGGTGGAGCCGGGCAGGTTGACGATCAGCGTGCCGCCCGCCACCCCCGCCACGCCCCGGGAGAGCGCCGCGGTGGGCACCTTCTCCCGGCCGTGCGCCCGGATGGCCTCGGCGATGCCCGGTACCTCGTGGTCGAGCACCGCGCGGGTCGCCTCGGGGGTGCGGTCGGTGGGCGAGATGCCGGTGCCGCCGGTGGTGACGACGGCGTCGTACCCCGCCTCGACGGCGGCCCGCAGCGCGGCTTCCACCGGGTCACCGTCGGGGACGACCTGCGGCCCGTCGACGGCGAAGCCGAAGCCGCGCAGGCCCTCGGCGATCAGCGGGCCGCCCCTGTCCGCGTAGACGCCGGCGGCGGCCCGGTTCGAGGCGGTCACGACCAGTGCGCTGTACGGAGCGAGCAGGGCGCCGCCGATCGCCGCGTCATGTGTCATGCCCGGCTCCAGTCGCCCGACTTGCCGCCCGTCTTCTCCTCCACACGCACGTCCGTGATCACCGCCTTCTTGTCGACCGCCTTGATCATGTCGATCACGGTGAGCGCGGCGACGGAGACCGCGGTGAGGGCCTCCATCTCGACGCCCGTACGGTCCGTCGTCCGCACCGTGGCGGTGATCTCCACGGCGTCGTCCGCGACCGTCAGATCCAGTTTCACACCGGACACGGCCAAGGGGTGGCACAGCGGGATGAGATCCGGGGTGCGCTTGGCGCCCATGATGCCCGCGATCCGCGCGGTGGCCAGCGCGTCCCCCTTGGGTACCCCTTCACCGCGCAGCAGCTCGACCACGCGGGGCGAGACGAGGACACGCCCGCTGGCACGCGCGGTGCGCGCGGTGACGTCCTTGCCGGATACGTCGACCATGCGGGCGGCGCCCGCGTCGTCGATGTGCGTGAGTCGGTCCTGCGTGCTCATGGTGGTGTGGCACTCCCGGTCGGGCCTGTTGTGCGCGACACGGTACCCCCAACCAGGACCACTCAGCCGAGGAGGACCACCTCGACATCGGCACCGGGCTCGACCGACTCCACGTCCTCGGGGACGACGATCAGCGAGTCCGCGTGCGCGAGGGCCGCGACCAGGTGGGAACCGGCGCCGCCGACCGGGCGGACGCTGCCGTCGGCATAGGCGGCGCGCAGGAACTGTCTGCGGCCTTTCGGCGAGGTCAGCGGCTTGTCGGCGGTGAGCTTCGCGCGCGTGGTGGGCCGGTGGACGTCCTCGAGACCCATGAGGGTGCGGATGGCGGGGCGGACGAACAGCTCGAAGGAGACGTACGACGAGACGGGATTGCCGGGCAGGGCCAGCAGGGGGATGTGGTCGGGGCCGACGGAGCCGAATCCCTGGGGCTTGCCGGGCTGCATGGCGAGCCTGCGGAACTCGACGCCGCCCCCCGCCTCGTCCTCGTCGCCGACGTGCTCCAGCGCCTCCTTGACCACGTCGTACGCCCCCACGCTCACTCCGCCGGTGGTGACGACGAGGTCGGCGCGGACGAGCTGGTCCTCGATGGTGGAGCGAAGGGTGTCGGCGTCGTCGGCGACCGCGCCGACCCGGTAGGCGATGGCTCCGGCGTCCCGGGCGGCGGCGGTGAGAGCGAAGCTGTTGGAGTCGTAGATCTGACCGCTGCCCAGTTCCTCTCCTGGCTGGACGAGTTCGCTTCCGGTCGACATCACGACCACGCGCGGGCGCGGGCGCACGCGTACGGCGCCTCGGCCGATCGCGGCGAGCAGGGCGATCTGGGGCGGTCCGAGGACGGTCCCGGCTTCGAGGGCGCGGTCCCCCGCCTTCACATCGCTGCCCTTCGCGCGCACGTGCGCGCGTGCCTCGGCCGGCCGGTACACGCGCACCTGCCCGGAAGCCTGTTCGGGGGCGATGCTGCGGGCGCGCATCCCGCCGACCGGGCCCCCGCCGAGCCCGCCGTCGGTCCACTCGACGGGGACGACGGCCTCCGCGCCGGCCGGGAGCGGGGCGCCGGTCATGATCCGGGCGGCCTGACCGGGCCCCACGTACAGCTGATCGCCCGACTGTCCCGCCGCGACGTCCCCGACGACGTCCAGAGCCGCCGGGAACTCCTCGCTCGCGCCCGCGACATCCGCGACCCGCACCGCGTACCCGTCCATGGAGCTGTTGTCGAAGGGCGGCAGCGAGACCGGCACCGTGACGTCGTCGACCAGGACGCAGCCCTGGGCGTCGGGCAGTTGCAGCTCGATGGGCTCCAGGGGGCGGACGGTGGCGAGGATGTCCCCCAGGTGTTCGTCCACCGACCAGAGGCGGTCCTGACCGGCGGGGCGGGGCGCGGCGGTGCTCAAAGTGGCTACATCTCCTCGGTGACGTAACTGCGAAGCCAGGTACGGAAGTCCGGACCCAGATCTTCACGTTCGCACGCGAGTCTGACAATGGCACGCAGGTAGTCGCCGCGGTCGCCGGTGTCATAGCGGCGGCCCTTGAAGACGACGCCGTGGACGGGGCCGCCGATCTTCTCGTCCTGCGCGAGCTGCTGGAGCGCGTCGGTGAGCTGGATCTCGCCGCCGCGGCCGGGCTCGGTCCGGCGCAGAATGCCGAACACGCTCGGATCGAGGACGTAGCGTCCGATGATCGCGTAGTTCGACGGGGCGTCCGTGGGCTCCGGCTTCTCGACCAGCCCGGTCACCTGGACCACGTCACTGTCCACGGTGGCCTCCACGGCCGCGCAGCCGTAGAGGTGGATCTGCTCGGGGGCGACCTCCATGAGCGCGACGACGCTGCCGCCGTGCTGCTCCTGCACCTCGATCATCCGCTGGAGCAGCGGGTCGCGGGGGTCGATCAGGTCGTCGCCCAGCAGGACGGCGAAGGGCTCCTGTCCGACGTGGGGGGCCGCGCACAGGACGGCGTGTCCGAGGCCCTTGGGGTCGCCCTGGCGGACGTAGTGCATGGTCGCGAGGTCGCTCGACTGCTGGACCTTGGCGAGCCGAGCGGCGTCGCCCTTCTTCTGGAGGGCCGACTCGAGTTCGTAGTTGCGGTCGAAGTGGTCCTCGAGGGGACGCTTGTTCCGGCCTGTGACCATGAGGACGTCGTCGAGGCCCGCGGAGACGGCCTCCTCGACCACGTACTGGATAGCAGGCTTGTCCACGACCGGCAGCATCTCCTTGGGAGTGGCCTTGGTCGCCGGCAGGAACCGGGTGCCGAGGCCGGCTGCGGGGATGACAGCCTTGCTGATCCTGGGGTGCGACTGAGTCATGGCGGCAACCTTATCCGGTGACTTTGAGAGGGATCTGTGGCTCCGGTCAATTAATGATCATATGAACGCATTGGAGCGGTGTGAGGGAGAAGTGGGGGAAGCGCCATATGAGCCACCTCGAAGGCGGACCAGAGTCTGACAAACGCATGTTGCGGCGAGGGTTCCTGGCCGTGAGGAACAGGTTGACGACCGATGACGTACGCGCCGCGGCCCTCGCGCTGGCCGAGCGCGCGCTGGAGCTGCCCGAGTTGACCCACGCGCGCACGGTGGCTGCCTACGTCTCCGTGGGTACCGAGCCCGGCACCCCGGCGCTGCTGGACGCGCTGCACGCGCGTGGCGTGCGCGTGCTGCTCCCCGCGCTGTTGCCCGACAACGACCTGGACTGGGGCGCCTACACCGGCGAGGGCTCGCTCGCGCCGGTCCGGCACGGCGGCCGGATGACGCTCCTGGAGCCGGCCGGCGAGCGCCTCGGCCCGGATGCCGTGACGGCCGCCGACGTGGTGCTGCTGCCGGGACTGGCGGTCGACGAGCGCGGTATGCGTCTGGGGCGCGGCGGAGGGTCGTACGACCGCGTGCTGGCCCGATTGGCGGAGTCCGGCGCACGTCCCTCGCTGGTGGTGCTCCTGTACGACGCCGAGGTCGTCGAGCGCGTCCCCGAGGAGGCGCACGACCGGCCGGTGCACGCCGTGGTGACGCCTTCGGGGACGCGCCGCTTCACCTGACTCCTCGTGCCCTCATGCGGAAGGGGCCCTCCACGCACGCGTGGAGGGCCCCTTCGGGTCGGCGGGTCAAACGCTCAGGGTTCGAGCACCAGGGTGTCGCTGGTGCTGTCGTCGACGGCCTTCTTCGAGAAGGACCACTCGAGCAGTTCACCGTTGGCCCATTTGCTCGTCTGATCGGTGTAGTGCGCGCTGAAGGCGTGTCCCGAGGCGCCGGTGAGGTTGATCCACTTCGACTTGTCGAGGTCGGCGAGGTTGACCACCATCCGCATCGAGGGCACCCATACGACGCCGTAACCGCCGGCCGCGTTCCAGCCGGTCGCGTTGACCGTCGCCTCGCCGCCGCCGAGCTTCCACGGCCCGCGGTTGAGGATGTACTGGAGGACGCCGGGGCCGCTGGTGCCCAGGGTCTGGTTCTTCAGGAACAGGCGGTGCAGCCGGCCCCAGCTCCAGGTGTCGATGTCCTTGCCGAGCTTGGCGGTCAGCTCCCAGCGGGCGTCGATCATGGCGCGCGCGAACAGCTTGTCGCGGTCGTGGACGGCTCCGGGACGGGTGCCCGACTCGGGCGTCGTCCACCAGTCGCTGTCCGGCTTCGCCATCAGGTTCTCCACGACCTGGAACCAGCGGTCGCCGCCGTCCGGCTGTGCCTGGTCGGCGTCGCGCTGGCCGCACTCGCGGACCTTCTTGGTGTCGTCGACCGGGCCGGTGGTGTTGACGGGGTCGACCCACAGGCACTGCCCCTCGACGCGCAGTTCCTTGGGCAGCTTGTTGCCGAAGGCCAGCTTGAGGATGTTGCGCCAGACCGCGTTGAAGTAGGCGGCCGCAGCCGAATCGGCGTCCTGGGTGAAGCCCCAGTTCTCCAGCAGTTTCTGCGCCTCGCGGACGTCCGGGTCGTCGAGGTTGATCTTCTTCAGCACCGGCACGAGCCGCTTCGCGATCTCGCTGTCGTCGTCCAGCTGCATCTGGCGCATGTCGTCGGTGGAGATCTTGCCGCCGCCCTTGATCTTGCTCTTGATCAGGTCGGTGATCCGCTGACTGCGTGCGCCGTAGCCCCAGTCCGTGGTGAGCGTGTAGGGGTACTTGTCCTTGTCGATCACGGCCTGGTTGGCGGTGACGATGTAGCCGCGGGTGGGGTTGTACTCGTAAGGCAGCTCGTCGAAGTCGATCGTGCCCGTCCACTTGTACTTCGAGTTCCAGCCGGGTGCGGGGATCGAGCCGTCGACGCCCTTGGCGCGCGTGGGGATCTTTCCGGGCAGCTGGTAGCCGATGTTGTTCGAGGTGTCGGCGTAGACGAGGTTCTGCGAGGGCACGTCGAAGAGCTTGGCCGCGCCGCGGAACTCGTCCCAGTCCTTCGCCTTGTCCATGGCGAAGACGGCGTCCATGGAGGTGCCCGGTTGCAGGGCGGTCCATTTCAGAGCGACGCCGTAGCCGTCGCCGCGGTCGGGCGCCGCGGTGTCCAAGGTGTCCACGGCGGCCTTCTTGCCGACCTTGACGAGTTCGTCGTCGCGGTCGGACAGCAGGGGCATGCCGTCCTCGGTCTGCCGCACGACGATCGTCTTCGACGCACCGCCGGCGACCTTGATGGTCTCCTCGCGCGTGGTGAAGGGCTTGATCTTCTTGTCGTACTGATAGCCGTCGCCGGAGAGCTTCTCCAGATAGAGATCGGTGACGTCGACGCCGGAGTTCGTCATGCCCCAGGAGATGGTCGAGTTGTGTCCGATGATCACACCGGGCATGCCCGCGAAGGTGTATCCGGAGACGTCGTACTGGCACTTGCTGGAGACGGCCCGGCAGTGCAACCCCATCTGGTACCAGACGGATGGCAGCGAGGCCGACAGGTGCGGGTCGTTGGCCAGCAGCGGCTTGTGGGTGATCGTGTGCTCGCCGGCGACGACCCAGGAGTTGGAGCCGATGCCGTTGCCGTTCACCCCGACGGCCGTGGGCAGGTCGTCCAGCACGTTGTAGAGGCCGGAGAGCTGGCTCTGCAGGGCCGAGCCGTCCGTACTCGAGGACGAGCCCGACGAGCCCGTACCGTCACCGGAGCCGCCGTTCGTGGAGCTGCCTGCGGAGCCGCCCCGGCCGTCGCTCTGCTCGAACGTCTTGGTCAGTTCGTCGTACTGACCCTCCTGAACGATCGTCTGGTTGCTGTTGTACGGGTACTGCGGATACAGGTCGGCGATCTGCGCGGGGCCGAGCCGGCTGGTCATCAGGGCCCGGTCGATCTCGTCCTGCATGTTGCCGCGCAGGTCCCAGGCCATCGCCTTCAGCCACGAGACCGAGTCGACCGGGGTCCACTCGGCCGGCTTGTAGTCGTTGGTGAAGCCCAGCGCCGCGTACTCCAGGGAGATGTCGGCGCCGTCCTTGCCCTTGAGGTAGGCGTTGACCCCCTTGGCGTAGGCCTGGAGATACTTCTTGGTGGAGGCCGACAGCGTCTTGTCGTACTCCTCCTTGGCGACGCGGTCCCAGCCCAGGGTGCGCAGGAACTCGTCGTTGTCGACCTGGCTCTTGCCGAACATCTCCGACAGACGTCCGGACGTCATGTGACGGCGCACGTCCATCTCGTAGAACCGGTCCTGGGCCTGGACGTAACCCTGGGCCATGAACAGGTCCTCGTCGGAGTCCGCGTAGATCTGCGGGATGCCGTAGCCGTCCCGTTTCACGTCGACGGGCCCGGTCAGGCCCTCGAGTGTGATCGAACCCTTGGTCTGCGGGAAGGACGCGCGGACGGTACTGATGGACCAGTAGGCGCCGTAGGCGATGCCTCCGATGATGGCCAGCACCAGCACAAGCACGATCAAACGGGCTTTGCGCCCCTTCTTCCTGCCGGACTTGCCGGGCTTGTCACCCGATGTGGCGGTGGTGTTGGAGGGCATCGCTGTCCTTGCTGTCCTAACGCGAGCGGCAGGGCGGGCTGTGCTTTCTACTGAGCGCTGGAGCAACCATAGGCGCAGGGCCTCGAGGCACTTGACGCGGAGTCGGGTACCGGCCCGGAGGGATGTTCGATCTTCCCTCAGCGAGTGTCAAGAAATCGTCAAGAGTTAGGTAAGGTAACGAAGTAGTTGGACCCGGGGCGCGCAGCTTCGTGTCCGATGTATCCGATGCACATGTGCGCCCGCGCGCAAGCCGCGCGCGCCGGTGAAGGGAACTGCCGCTGACTGTCCACCACCTCAACCAGCTCCTGCTCGTCTGCTCGCTCGTTCTGCTCGTCGCCGTCGCGGCGGTCCGTATCTCCTCGCGCAGCGGGCTCCCCAGCCTGCTCGTGTACCTGGGCATCGGCGTCCTCATGGGCCAGGACGGCATCGGCAACATCCACTTCGACAATGCCGAGATGACCCAGGTCATCGGCTACGCCGCCCTGGTCGTGATCCTCGCCGAGGGCGGCCTCGGCACGAAGTGGAAGGAGATCGAACCCGCCCTGCCGTCCGCCACGGCGCTGGCACTGGCCGGGGTCGCGGTCAGCGTCGGCGTCACCGCCACCGCCGCGCACTTCGTGACCGGGCTGGAGTGGCGACAGGCGCTGATCATCGGCGCGGTGGTGTCCTCGACCGACGCGGCGGCGGTCTTCTCCGTCCTGCGCAAGATCCCCCTCCCCACGCGTGTGACGGGCACGCTGGAGGCCGAGTCCGGGTTCAACGACGCCCCGGTGGTCATCCTGGTGGTCGCCTTCTCCACCGCGGGCCCCGTCGAGCACTGGTACGTGCTGCTGGGCGAGATAGCGCTGGAACTGGCCATCGGCGCCGCCATCGGCCTGGCGGTCGGCTGGCTGGGCTCCTGGGGCCTCCGGCACGTCGCGCTGCCCGCCTCCGGCCTCTACCCGATTGCCGTCATGGCGATCGCCGTCACCGCCTACGCCGCGGGCTCACTGGCGCACGGCAGCGGTTTCCTGGGCGTCTATCTCGCCTCCATGGTCATGGGCAACGCGAAACTGCCGCACTGGCCCGCCACCCGCGGATTCGCCGACGGCCTCGGCTGGATTGCGCAGATCGGCATGTTCGTGCTGCTCGGTCTCCTGGTGACCCCGCACGAGCTGGGCGACGACGTGCTGCCCGCGCTCGTCATCGGCCTGGTGCTGACCATGGTGGCCCGACCGCTCAGCGTCGTGCTGTGCCTGACGCCGTTCCGGGTGCCCTGGCAGGAGCAGACGCTGATGTCATGGGCCGGACTGCGCGGTGCCGTCCCCATCATCCTGGCGACGATCCCCATGGTGAACGGCGTCGACGCCAGCCGCCGCATCTTCAACATCGTCTTCGTGCTGGTCGTCGTCTACACCCTGATCCAGGGGCCGACGCTGCCCTGGCTGGCGCGCAAACTCCGCCTGGGCGGGGACCCCGAGGCCGCCGACCTCGGGGTCGAGTCGGCGCCCCTGGAGCGGCTGCGCGGGCATCTGCTGTCGGTCGCGATCCCCGAGGGGTCGAAGATGCACGGTGTCGAGGTCAACGAGCTGCGACTGCCGGCCGGGGCGGCCGTCACCCTCGTCGTGCGTGAGGGGACCTCGTTCGTGCCGCTGCCGACGACCGTGCTGCGGCACGGCGACGAACTCCTGGTCGTCGCCACCGACCCGGTCCGCGACGCAGCCGAACAGCGGCTGCGCGCCGTCGGGCACGGCGGCAAACTCGCCGGATGGCTGGGCACGGGCGGCAGCGCGCGTTAAGCGCACGTTTCGCACTGTTCACACCCCCTTCATTCGGAGGCGGCTCGTTTCATGGTGCTCATTTTCACAGGAATCTCGTTCTTGGTCCCTGTAAGATGAAGGCACACCTTGATCGAACCAACTCTGCCTGACGCAGAGCTGGCGCGACCGTATGGCGGCCGGCACACCTCGTGCAGCGAGCACCGGCATCTACCGCAGCACGCGCAAGAGGACAGCTCTCGGCGCCCCCGCGCACAGAACGGGGTCGCGCTACCAGGCGGCAGAAAGGCACGGGCCGTGGCATCCACGGTCACCACCGAGCCGTCGAAGGACTCGTCGGCCGCCTCCCGCCCGGGATACGGGCAGCTGCTGCGCACCCGTGGCGCCTGGACGTTCCTGCTGCCGGGCTTCGCCGCCCGGCAGCCGTTCGCGATGCTCACCATCTCCATCGTGCTGCTCGTACAGCACACCACCGGCTCGTACGGCGCGGCCGGTGCCGCCGCCGCCGTCACCGGTGTCTCCATGGCGCTGTGCGCGCCGTACAGCGGGCGTCTCGCCGACCGGTACGGGCAGCGCGCGGTGCTGATCCCCGGCGTGCTGCTGCACACGGTGTCGGGCCTCACCCTCACGGTGCTCGCCCTGAGCCATGCGCCCCTGTGGACGGTGTTCGCGGCGGCCGTGCCCACCGGCGCCTCGGTGCCGCAGATCGGCCCCATGGTGCGGGCCCGCTGGGCCGTGCGGCTGAAGGGCTCGCCCCTGATGACCACTGCGGCGGCCTTCGAGTCCGTCACCGACGAGCTCACCTTCGTCTTCGGCCCGCTGCTGGCGACCGCCCTGTGCACCGGTGTCAACCCGGCCGCCGGCCTGATCACCGAGGCCTCGCTGACCCTGTTCGGCGGTCTGCTGTTCGCCGCGCGCAAGAGCACCCAGCCCCAGGTCGCCGTCACCGGGCACACACGCGTGGAGCACGCCTCGGCTCTGCGCGTCCCCGGCGTGCGCGTGCTGATCGTGGCCTTCCTGGGCATCGGCACCGTCTTCGGCGGCATGCAGGTCTCGCTGGCGGCGTTCACCGAGTCCATCGGCGAGCCCGGCCTGAACGGTGTCCTCTACGGCACCTTCGCCGCGGGCAACATGCTCTCCGGCCTGGTCTGCGGCGCCATCGCCTGGAAGGTCGCCCCTCGCCAGCGCCTGGTCGTCGCCTACGCAGCGCTGGCACTCGTTGCCTCCGGACTGTGGGCCGCGCACTCGGTGCTCGTGCTGGCAGGTCTGGGGCTCCTGGTCGGCATGTGCATCGCGCCCGCGCTGATCACCGGCTACACGCTGGTCGAGGACCTGGTCCCGGCCGGCGCCCGCACCGAGGCGTTCACCTGGCTGACCGGCGCGGTCGCGCTCGGGCAGGCGGCCGCCGTCACGGTCGCCGGACAGCTGGAGGACCACTTCTGGGGCGGCGCCGGTTTCCTGGTGCCGATGGGCGGCACGGTGCTGGCCCTGGTGACCCTGCTCGCGCTGCGTTCACGGCTCGCGACGCGCCCCCGCGCGCGGACCGTCGCACGTGGCGTCGGTCACCGCGCGCCGGTGACAGTGGACTGATCCCGGGGAATACGTCAAGATAGACCGTCGTTAGCACTCACTGAGTGAGAGTGCCAGGAGGAAGACAGTGCCGACCTACCAGTACCAGTGCACCGAGTGCGGCGAGGGCCTCGAGGCGGTGCAGAAGTTTACCGACGATGCCCTGACCGAGTGCCCCAACTGCGGTGGCCGCCTCAAGAAGGTGTTCTCCGCCGTCGGCATCGTCTTCAAGGGCTCCGGCTTCTACCGCAACGACAGCCGCGGCTCCTCGTCGAGCAGCTCGCCGGCGTCGTCCTCGAAGTCGGCGACGTCCGGTTCCGACGCGAAGCCGTCGACCTCGTCGTCATCGTCCTCGGACTCGAAGTCGTCGAGCACCGGCACCTCGACCGGCAGCAGTTCAGCCGCGTAAGGCTCGCTCACTGGACCCTGTCGTCGTACGACGACAGGGTCTTCGGCGTTCCCGGGGCCGTTAGGGTGCGACGCATGGCGAACCAGGCGAACGCAGAGATAGGCGTGATCGGCGGCTCCGGCTTCTACTCGTTCCTCGAGGACGTGACGGAGCTCGAGATCGACACGCCCCACGGGCGGCCCAGCGATTCCCTCTTCCTCGGCGAGATCGCGGGCCGGCGGGTCGCCTTTCTGCCCCGGCACGGCCGCGGACACCATCTGCCGCCCCACCGGATCAACTACCGGGCCAACCTCTGGGCGCTGCGCTCGGTCGGTGCGCGCCAGATACTCGGTCCGTGCGCGGTGGGCGGTCTGCGCCCCGAGTACGGGCCTGGCACGCTGCTCGTGCCCGATCAGCTGGTCGACCGTACGAAGTCGCGGACCGGAACGTACTTCGACGGGCTGCCTCTGCCCGACGGCACGGTGCCCAACGTGGTGCACGTGTCCCTGGCCGACCCCTACTGCCCGGTGGGACGCTCGGCGGCCCTGAAGGCGGCACGCGGCCGGGGGTGGGAACCGGTGGACGGCGGGACGCTGGTCGTGATCGAGGGGCCCCGGTTCTCGACCCGTGCCGAATCGTTGTGGCACCGGGCGCAGGGATGGTCGGTGGTCGGTATGACGGGCCACCCGGAGGCCGCGCTCGCCCGGGAACTCGAACTCTGTTACACATCGCTGACCCTGGTCACCGATCTGGACGCGGGCGCGGAGAGCGGCGAGGGTGTGTCGCACGAGGAGGTGCTGCGGGTGTTCGCGGCGAACGTGGACCGGCTGCGGGACGTGCTGTTCGACGCGGTGGCCGCGCTGCCCTCCGACGGGCAGCGGGACTGCCTGTGCATGAAGGCGCTGGGCGGACTGGATCCGGGCTTCGAGCTGCCGTGACGGGACCCCGGGCGGGACGGGAAAGGCCGATCCTCAAGGGGAAGTTCCCCTTCGGGTGAGGGAGTTGTCCACAACCCGGCTGTCGTCCACGGGCTCCGGCGAGCGGCGGCGCGAAGCCTCAACGTGGCTTCGACAGTCCGTCCTTCCTCGCAGGTGGTGACCTCATGTCCGACTTCCGCGTTCCCTCCTCGTCTCCCCCGCCGTTCCCTCCTCTTCCCTCCCCTCTCCCGTTCGTGGCGCGCCCACCCGGCGCGGACGCTCCGGCCACCTGTGAGGTGCCGTCCTTCGCTCCCGTGCGGGTTCGCGGTGGACGGTACGCGTGGGGGCGGCTCGTGCGGAGCCGGCGACGAGCCCTCGCTCTCGGCCTCGCCGTCACCGCCGCCGCACTCGTGGCGGCCGGCCCACGGGGCGGCGACCCGGGACGCGGCCACCCCGGTGGGGGCGTGTCCGATGTGGACGCACGCGGGCGCTCGCACGCCCGCGTGCAGCGGCCGGCACGCGCCTCAGGGCATGGTCTTCGCGCCGGGGAGAAGGTGACGGTACCGGTACGCATCGCCGACGCGGCCACGGTCCGGCTGCTGCGCCCCGGTGACCGGGTCGACGTCATCGCCGCCGAGCAGACGGCGATGGGCGCCCTGGGCGGCGCCGGCGGCGACGCCCATGTGGTCGCGCACAAAGCCCTGGTGACGAAGGTGCCGGAGCCCCTGGACACCACCGGCGGCACAGCTGAAGACGGGGCGCTGATCGTCCTCTCGGTGCCCCGCCCGACCGCCGCTCGTCTGGCGGGAGCGAGCGCGACCGCGCGGCTGGCGGTGACCCTGTGGTGACGTCAGGCCCCTCGTTCGAAGACCCTCACTGGACAGGCCCTCCTGGCGTTGACGTAGGTTGCGGAGCTGTTTGTTCCACAACCCGTAGATGCGAGGAGTGTCCCCGAGGTGAGCGCAAAGAAGGCAAGCGTCTGGCAGGGCTTCAAGGCCTTCCTGATGCGTGGCAACGTCGTCGATCTGGCGGTCGCGGTGGTGATCGGCGCGGCCTTCACGAACATCGTGAACTCGGTGGTGAAGGGGATCATCAACCCGGTCATCGGGACGGTCGGCACCAAGAACCTGGACAGCTACAGTTCCTGCCTCAAGGGCCCCTGCACGGGCACGGGGGACAGCGCGACGGGCGTCCAGATCCTGTGGGGATCCGTCCTCGGCGCGACCCTGACCTTCGTGATCACCGCGGCGGTCGTCTACTTCCTGATGGTCCTGCCCATGGCGAAGTACCTGGCGACGGTGGAAGCCCGCAGGAAGGCCAAGGAGGGCACGAAGGAGGTCATCGAGGTGACCGAACTGGAGGTGCTCAAGGAGATCCGCGACGCTCTGATCGCCCAGCGGGGCACAGGCCACAACCAGCGGTAGGGGCGCTCCTGGGCGCCGTGCGGTCGGTGCTCCGCCGGTGCCGCCGGGCCTGTCGGAGCACTGGCCCCGTACGTCTGCTTCAGACGTGGTGGGGCGGCTTCTCGTCGAGGAAGCGCTTCAGGTCGGCGGCGCCGTCGGACGCGGGGGCCGGGTGTTCGCCCCAGCCACGGTCGGTGTCGTCGGAGGACTGCCGGTCCAGCGGGTCGTCGAAGATCAGCGCGGCCTTCGGGTCGCGCGACTCGGAGGCGGAAGAAGTGCTCATCCGTCCAGGGTACGGCCCCGGCACCCGCTCGGGTCCGGGCCGGCCCGCCTCCTCTGCACCGTGCGGGCCTGCGGATCCCGCACGAGATTTTCCGCCGGTTGTCTGCTGTGCTGGTACCCATGACGCCCAGTACGCCCCCGCCGACTCGTCCCTCCCCTTCCGGGACCCCCGACTCACCGGCTCCCGTCCGCCGCATGAAACCCCTGCGCAGACTGACCGCGCGCGGACGGGACGAGACGCACAGGGTCGCCACACCACTCGAGTTGTTCTTCGACCTGTGCTTCGTCGTGGCCATCGCCCAAGCGGGCATCCAACTGGTACACGCGGTGGCCGAGTCCCATGCGGGGGAGGGAATCCTCAACTACGCGATGGTCTTCTTCGCCATCTGGTGGGCCTGGATGAACTTCACGTGGTTCGCGTCGGCGTACGACAACGACGACGTCCTGTACCGGATCGTCACGCTGGTGCAGATCGCCGGAGTCCTGGTGCTCGCGGCGGGCGTCTCGCGGGCGTTCGAGGACCACGAGTTCATGGCCGTCTGGCTGGGCTACGTGATCATGAGGTGCGCGCTGAGCTCGCAGTGGCTGCGCGTCGCGTGGTCCGCCGAGGGGCCGGAGCGGACGATGGCACTGCGGTACGCCGGGGGCATACTGCTCTGCCAGATCGGCTGGCTGGGACTGCTGATCCTGCCGGAGGGCGGCAGAGCGTGGCTGTTCCTGGTGATGGCGCCGCTGGAGATGTGCGTGCCGATCTACGCGGAGAAGGACCATCCGACGTCCTGGCATCCTCACCACATCGCGGAGCGCTACGGCCTGTTCACGATCATCGTGCTGGGCGAGACGATCGCGGCGGCCACGGTCGCCGTGAAGTCGGGCATCGAGAAGAACGACGCACTGGGCGAACCGCTGCCGATCGCGGTGGGCGGGCTGCTGATCGTCTTCGCCGCCTGGTGGATCTACTTCGTGGTGCCCATCCATGGGCATCTGCGCTCCAACAGGCAGTCGTTCCTATGGGGTTACGGGCACTACCTGGTCTTCGCCTCGGCGGCGGCGATAGGTGCGGGTCTGGAGGTCGCGGTCGAGCAGGCGGTCGGCGAAGCCCATCTCTCCACGCTCGCCGCGTCGGCCGCGGTCACCCTGCCGACGGCGCTGTACCTGCTGACGGTCTGGGCGCTGCACTCACGTCACTTCAAGGTGGGTCTGGCCCAGCAGCTGGTGCTTCCCGTCACCGCTCTGGTGGTGATCTGCTGCACCTTCGCCGGCGAGTGGGCCGTCCTCGCGGCCGGCCTGGTGTCGGCGCTGGCGGTCGCGACCGGGACGACCCTGACCGCGCGCATGGTCGCCCGGGAGGCACGGGAGAGCCCCGCACGGGCTTCGAGCGCGGTGGTATGACGTGGCGTGACACCAGCACACGGAGCACGAGCCGGGCGAAACTGGCTCCCATGACAGTTGACGCTCTGACGGACGTCGCAGGCGTGCGCGTGGGACACGCCACACGGACCGGCGACGGTTGGCTCACCGGTACGACGGTCGTCCTCGCCCCGGAGGGCGGCGCCGTGGCGGCCGTGGACGTGCGCGGTGGCGGTCCCGGCACCAAGGAGACCGACGCCCTCGATCCCCGCAATCTGGTGCAGCGGGTCGAGGCGATCGTGCTGACCGGCGGCAGCGCCTACGGACTCGACGCCGCCTCCGGCGTGATGGCCTGGCTGGAGGAGCGGGGGCGCGGGGTCCGTGTCGGCCCGGACCCGGCGCACGTCGTACCGGTGGTACCCGCCGCCTGCGTATTCGACCTGGGAAGGGGCGGCGACTTCCGGGCCCGCCCGGACGCTGCCACCGGGCGGGCGGCCGTGGAGGCGGCCGCGGCGAGCCCTCCCGGGGCCCCCGTTCGGGACGGATGTGTGGGCGCGGGCACGGGCTCGGCTGTCGGGCCCATGAAAGGCGGGGTGGGCAGCGCGAGTGTGCTGCTCGACTCGGGGATCACGGTGGCCGCGCTGGTGGTGGCCAACGCGGCAGGATCGGTGACGGATCCGCAGACGGGTGTGCTGTACGGGGAGTTGTTCCAGGGACGGGTGGAGTTTCCCGAGGCGCAGATGCATGAGGCCGCCCGTCGGCGTCTCGCCGAGATCGCGGCGCTCAACGCGCCTCCCCCGCTGAACACCACGCTCGCGGTGGTCGCCACCGACGCGGACCTGTCGAAGGCGCAGGCGCAGAAGCTGGCGGGCACGGCACACGACGGCATCGCGCGTGCCGTGCGTCCGGTACACCTGCTCAACGACGGGGACACGGTCTTCGCGCTGGCGACGGGCGCCCGTCCGCTCGACGCAGAGAGCCCGCTCGCCCTGAACGACCTCCTCGCGGCGGGCGCCGACATGGTGACGCGCGCGATCGTACGGGCCGTACGCGCTGCCGAGTCGGTGGAGGGGCCGGGAGGCGCGTGGCCGTCGTACGAGGAGCTGTACGGGGGCAGGTGACCGCCACAGCGGCCGGCACCGCCGGCCCGACGGTGCGTGGGACGGGCCCTGGACCGGCTCGGGACGGGCCTTGAAAGGGCGTCGGGGCCGGCTCGGGAACGGCACCGTGTCGGGCGCCCGGCTGCACTCCGCGAAGACGATTGTCCTGGTTGTGTCACGTGCTCGTGCCAACGGCGGCCGGTGGGAACCTCACCGGCCGCCGGGTCCCTCCTTCTTCACGTATTCGGAGCGGATCACTCACCTCACATGAAGCTGGAGCAGCCCGTGACAACGGCGGACAAAGCAGTGCGGCGCGCAGTGGGAGCCTGTGCCGTCCTGGTGGTCGGTGCCCTGACCCTGACCGCCTGCGGGGGCAGCGCGACCGCCAAGGACGAGAACGACGACCCCAAGGGCGGCGGGAGCAGCGTCAAGACGTCCACCGCGAAGATCGTCATCTCGGCGAAGGACGGTTCGACGGGCGCGTCGATCAACGCGACCGGCGTGAAGGTGAGCGCCGGCCGGCTCACCGAGGTGAGGATGACGGTGGCCGGGTCGGGCCAGGCCGTCGAAGGCTCGCTGTCGGCCGACGGCAGCACCTGGAAGCCGAAGGAGCAGTTGGAGCGCGGGACGAAGTACCAGATATCGGCGACCGCGAAGGACTCGAACGGTAAGACCGCCGCCGCGAACTCCATCTTCACCACGGTCACTTCGGCCAACAGTTTCATCGGGACCTACACCCCGGACAACGGCACCACGGTGGGCGTCGGGATGCCGGTGTCGTTCACCTTCGACAAGGCCATCGGCGACACGAAGGCCGTGCAGTCGCACATCGCGGTCACATCGAGCAGCGGCCAGCAGGTGGTCGGGCACTGGTTCGGGGCGCAGCGGCTCGACTTCCGGCCCGAGGAGTACTGGAAGGCCGGCTCGAAGGTCACGATGAAGATCGACCTGGACGGGGTCGAGGGAGCGAACGGCGTCTACGGGGTGCAGAAGAAGACAGTCACCTTCACGATCGGCCGCTCGCAGGTCTCCACCGTCGACGCGAACACGCAGACCATGACGGTGGTGCGGGACGGGCAGACCCTGAAGAACGTCCCGATCTCGACGGGCGACCCTGAGCACACCACGTACAACGGCCAGATGGTGATCTCCGAGAGGTTCACGCAGACGCGGATGAACAGCCGGACGGTCAACCTGGGTGCCGAGTACGACATTCCGGATGTTCCGCACGCCATGCGTCTGACGACGTCCGGAACCTTCATCCACGGCAACTACTGGTACAACAGGGGCAACCCTCCCTTCGGCCGCACCGGCACCAGTCACGGCTGCGTGGGGCTCGCGGACGCCCAGGGCGCCCAGGGAGACACGCCTGCCAAGTGGTTCTACGACAACTCGCTGATCGGCGACGTGGTGATCGTCAAGAACTCCCCCGACAAGACGGTTGCTCCGGACAACGGACTCAACGGGTGGAACATGTCCTGGGCGGAATGGACCGCAGGGGCCACGGCTTGATCGCCACGGAGGCCCTCTGACCGGGGATTTCTGACAGGCTGTCGGGCCGCGCGGGAATTTTTCGCGCGGCCCCCTCGTTTTCACGGCGTACGTTTTCTCGGTTCCCGGACATGATGTCCGACCGAGGGGCTACGGTATGCACCCACAAGGTGACATGCAGCAACGCCGGGAGAAACCTTGAGCGTTCCGTACGAGACGACAGCGTACGAACCAGCCGAGTCGCCCGAGTCTCCGGAGGAGCACCTCGCGCGACTGCTCGGTCGCGCCCTGAACTCGTTCGAACTGCCTGACGAAGCCCTGCGGCGACTCGACTGTGCACTCGCCCATGACAGCTCCCTGCACTCCGCGCACCACAGCGCGGGTATGCACCGGGAGACGTACCGGCACACCTGGCTGCTGGCCGACGGCTGCGCGCTCACCCTGTGGGAGCTCGTGCACAACACCGCGCCGGGCAGTGAGCCGCAGCACGAGGTGTACGTCGACGAGGAGGAGCTGCGCGCCGCCACGGCCCGGCTGCCGCTGCCGTCCGACACACCGGACTTCGAACTGCCGGTGCTGGTGCACTTGTCGCCGGCCCCCGGCCCCCGGCATGTGTACGTGCCGGACGACTCGGCGGACCACGCGCGCAGACTGCTGCGCCGCGCGGAGAATTCCGACCGGCCCGACGCGGACACGTCAGCGCTGCTGAAGTCGGCTTTCGCGCACCAGATCACCCAGGCTTTCGGGCGGCCCTGCCGGGCGGGCCGGATCGGCCTCGCCTACTCGCTCTACGAGCACGCGTTCCTGCTGCGTGACGGCCGGGAGATCTCCCTGTGGGAGGTCGAGCACACGGCGACGCCCGACGGGCGGCACATGTGCGAGGTGTACATCTGCGAGAACGCGGCCCGGGACGCGATGGAACGCAGGGCGGAGCAGGTCTCCCGAGCCGTTCAGTGACCACCACCGAGTTGCACTCCGGCGACCGCCGCCGAGGCCGTTCAGCGACCGCCGCCGAGCTGCCGTACGAGGCCGGCGAAGGCGTCCTTCTCCGCTGGAGTCAGTTCGACGGCCTCCAGGCGGGGACCTGACTGCTGCTGGCACGGAAGGCCGGGCAGAACAGGCGGGGCGAGGGGTGCCGGGTGGACCCCGTCGCCCGAGCGGCTGCGCCGCAGCATGCGGGTCATGAACATCAGCCAGGCGACGGACGCCACGGCGAGGACGGTCAGGGCCGTCAGCTGAGGGGGCGTTAGATGCACGGGCATGACACCCAGTAGACACCAGAGTCCGGGCACCGGGTCCCGAACCGTGACGCATCTCGCAGGTCGGGCCTATCACGCAGATCACGCGATAGGCCCGTTTCGGTGCCGAGATTGGCGAATCGCCGCAGATGACCCCCCGTACCTCCGACCGTAGCCGCAGCCACAGCGACAGCCGGTCACGCGGGACCGAGCCTGCGGCTGCGACTGACGTCACCGACCACCGCGTACAGCTGTGGGGAAGGCGATGACGGTCGCGGGCCGCCGCAGACGTCGGCACGGGTTACACGGCCACCGGCTGCTTCGTCTCCGCCGTGGTGGCGGCCGCGGCGTCGCCCGTGGTCCCGGGCTCCGTGGCGCCGGGGACCGGCTTGCGCAGGCCCTTGAGGATGACGACCAGGGCCGTCGTCACGCAGACGCCCGCCGCGATGGCGATCAGGTACAGGAACGGGCTACCGATCAGGGGGACCACGAAGATGCCTCCGTGCGGGGCGCGGAGCGTGGCGCCGAAGGCCATCGACAGAGCGCCTGTGACCGCGCCGCCCGCCATCGACGCCGGGATCACCCGCAGCGGGTCGGCCGCGGCGAACGGGATCGCGCCCTCGGAGATGAAGGAGGCGCCCAGGACCCAGGCGGCCTTGCCGTTCTCGCGCTCGGTCGGGGTGAAGAGTTTCTTGCGGACGGTGGTCGCGAGCGCCATGCCCAGGGGCGGCACCATGCCCGCGGCCATCACTGCGGCCATGACCTTCATCGCGGAGTCGCTGGGGTCCTGGACGGCGATACCTGCGGTGGCGAAGGCGTACGCGACCTTGTTGACGGGGCCGCCGAGGTCGAAGCACATCATCAGGCCGAGCAGCACGCCCAGCAGGACGGCGTTGGTGCCGGAGAGGCCGGCCAGCCAGTCCGTCATGCCCTTCTGCGCCTCGGCGATGGGCTTGCCGATGACGACGAACATCAGGAAGCCGACGATCAGCGAGGAGATCAGGGGGATCACCACCACCGGCATGATGCCGCGCAGCACCGGTGGGATCGTGATCCGCTGGATGGCGAGGACGATGCCGCCCGCGAGCAGGCCGGCGACCAGGCCCCCGAGGAAGCCGGCCGCGATGTTGGAGGCGATCATGCCGCCGACGAAGCCGGGCACGAGGCCGGGCCGGTCCGCCATCCCGTACGCGATGTAGCCGGCCAGGACCGGGATGAGGAAGCCGAAGGCGACCCCGCCGATCTGGAACAGCAGGGCGCCCCAGCTGTCGACCTGGGTCCAGGAGAAGTGCTCCATGACCGAGGGCGCCTTGTTGATCTCCCAACCGCCGATCGCGAACCCGAGAGCGATCAGCAGACCGCCCGCCGCGACGAACGGGACCATGTAACTGACGCCCGTCATCAGCCACTTGCGCAGCTTGGTGCCGTAGCTGTCGCCGGACTCGCCGGTGCGCTCGACCGGTGTCCCGCCGCCGGCCGCCGCGGCGCTCACCTCGCCGCGCGCCGCTTTTCCGCGCACCTCGGTGATGAGAGCGGCGGGCCGGTTGATGCCCGCCTTCACGCCGACGTCCACGGTGGCCTTGCCGGCGAAGCGGTCCTTTTCGCGTACGGGGACGTCGTGGGCGAAGATCACGCCGTCCGCCGCGGCGATGACGGCCGGGTCGAGCCGGGTGAATCCGGCCGAGCCCTGCGTCTCGACGACCAGTTCGACACCTGCTTCTCGGCCCGCGTTCTCCAGGGACTCGGCGGCCATGTAGGTGTGGGCGATGCCGGTCGGGCAGGAGGTGACGGCGACGATCCGGAAGGGGCGCGCCGCCTCGGCGTCCGGGTCTGCGGCGGCCGTGTCCTCGGAGGACACGTCCTCGGAGGCCGCGTCCTCGGCAGACGGGTCTGCGACGTGCGCGTCTGTGGCAGGCGCGTCCATGGCATGCGCGTCTGTTGTGGTGGCCGTGTCGGCGTCGGCGGAGGCCGCCGCCGACGCCGACACGGCGTCTCGGGAGGTGCCCTCGGCGTGGGCCCCCGAGGCGTCGGCCGGAGCCTCGGCGACGGGGACCTCGGGGGCCGGGGTTTCGTCCCCGCGGATCAGCGCCGCCGCGGCCGCCGCGTCGGCGGCCGAGCGCAGCGCGTCGGTGAAGTCGGCGTTCATCAGCTGCCGGGCCAGCGACGAAAGGATCGTCAGATGGGCGTCGTCCGCGCCGGCGGGGGCGGCGATCAGGAAGATCAGGTCGGCTGGGCCGTCGGCGGCGCCGAAGTCGATGCCGGCGGCGCTGCGTCCGAAGGCGAGCGTCGGCTCGGTGACGTGGGCGCTGCGGCAGTGCGGGATGCCGATGCCACCGTCGAGACCGGTGGGCATCTGGGCCTCTCGCGCGGCCACGTCGGCGAGGAAGCCCTCCAGGTCGGTCACCCGGCCCAGGGCCACCATGCGCTCGGCGAGGGAGCGGGCCACCGCTTCCTTGGTTTCGACGGACAGGTCGAGATCGACCAGGTCCGCGGTGATCATGTCGCTCATCGCGGGCTCCTTCGCACGCGTATCGCCCGAAGCACGGGGTGCTGGGCGAGGGTGGGGACGGGGACGGTGACGGGGGTTGCCACGGCCGTGCAGCGGGGGGGAGACGGAGGGGCGCGTCGTGGGGAACGACTGGATCTCGCGCATCAAGGGGTCCCCAGGAGTCGACGGGGACGCGGGAGTCGTCGTCATGACACCGGCTCCTTCAGTTCGCGGTCCACCGGGACCTGCGTCGTGACGGTCACCGCCGCCGGGTCCAGGTCGTCCGGGGTCGGCATCACACTGCCGGGCAGCTGGACGGCAGCCGCGCCGTGCGCGACGGCGGAGACCAGCGCCGCGGGGCCGCTGCCGCCGGCGACGAGGAAGCCGGCGAGGGAGGAGTCGCCCGCTCCGACGTTGCTGCGTACGACGTCGACACGCGCGCTCCCGAACCAGGTGCCCGAGTCCTCCACGAGCAGTTGCCCGTCGGCGCCCAGGCTCGCGAGCACGGCACGGGCGCCCATCTCGCGCAGTTCCTCGGCCGCCTTCACCGCGTCACCCACGGTCGCCAGCGGCCGCCCGACGGCCTCGGCGAGCTCCTCGGCGTTCGGCTTCACCACGTCGGGCCGCTCGCGCAGCGCCTCCAGAAGCGCACGCCCCGAGGTGTCCAGAGCGATACGCGCGCCCCCGGCGTGCGCCCGTGCGACCACTTCGGCGTACCAGGAGGGCGCGAGTCCCCGGGGCAGACTTCCGCAGCAGGCGATCCAGTCGGCGTCGCGCGACTGCTCGCGCACCGTCTCCAGGAGCAGTTCCTGTTCTTCTGGCGACAGCTCGGGGCCCGGAGCGTTGATCTTGGTGAGGACGCCGTCCGACTCCGCGAGCGCGATGTTCGAGCGGGTGGCTCCGGCGACCGGCACCGGGGCGACCTCGATGCCCTGCGCGTCGAGCAGGTCGGCGACGAGTGCGCCCGGCGCACCACCCAGGGGCAGCACCGCTACCGTGCGCCCTCCGGCGGCCGCGACGGCGCGCGCGACGTTGACGCCCTTGCCGCCCGGATCCATCCGCTCGCCGGTGGCGCGGATGACCTCACCGCGATCGAGGGACGGGACCTCGTAGGTACGGTCCAGGGACGGATTGGGGGTGACGGTGAGGATCATGCTCGTACCGCTCGAACGCGTACCGTTCGAATGCGCACCGCTCGAACCCGTACCGTTCGTCGAACCCGTACCGCTCACACTTGCGTCGCTCGTGCTTGCTTCGCTGGGGGCGTTCATGCGCGTACCACTTCCGTGCCGCCGCGCTCGATGGCGGCCGCGTCTTCGGGGCTGAGCCCGCTGTCGGTGATGAGCAGGTCCACGTCGCTCAGGTCGCCGAAGCGGGCGAAGTGCTCCTGGCCGTGCTTGGCGGAGTCGGCGAGCAGCACCACGCGGCGGGCGGCGCCGACGGCCGCCCGCTTCACCGCGGCCTCGGCGAGGTCGGGGGTGGTAAGCCCGTGCTCGGCGGAGAAGCCGTTGGCGGCGATGAACAGGACGTCGGCGCGGATCTCGCCGTACGCGCGCAGCGCCCACGCGTCCACGGCGGCGCGCGTACGGGGCCGTACACGGCCCCCGACGAGGTGGAGCTGCATACCCGGGTGGTCCGCGAGGCGGGCCGCGATGGGCAGGCTGTGCGTGACGACGGTGAGCTCGGCCTCCAGTGGGAGGGCCGCGGCCAGGCGGGCTACGGTCGTGCCGGCGTCGAGGATCACGGTGCCCTCGGCCGGGAGTTCGGCGAGGGCCGCTTTGGCGATGCGGTCCTTCTCGTCGGTGGAGGTGCCCTCGCGTTCGGCGAAGTCCGGTTCGAAGTCGAGGCGTCCGGCCGGGATGGCACCGCCGTGCACGCGGCGCACCAGGCCGGCGCGGTCGAGGGCCTTCAGATCGCGGCGGATCGTCTCCGCCGTGACCTGGAACTCCTCAGCCAGCGAAAGGACGTCCACCCGGCCTCCGTCACGGGCGAGCCGCAGGATTTCCTGCTGCCGCTCCGGTGCGTACATGTCCGTTTCCCTCCGACTGCTGCCCGCTCCATGCCCGAATTTATGGTTTCGCCCCGGAGACTACGCCCGGATTTCCGGAAAGTAAACAGATTCGGGCGTGATCCGGGCATGAACGGACTTCCATCCCGCCTCGATGCACGCCTGTTAGCCTTTCCGATCATGCGAGCCCTCTTCCCAGGATCCTTCGACCCGGTCACTCAGGGGCACCAGGACGTACTCCGGCGCGCTGCCCTCCTGTTCGACGAGGTCGTCGTGTGCGTGATGTTCAATTCGAACAAGGTCGGCCGCCTCCCCATCGCGGAACGGCTGGACCGGCTCCGCGCGGCAGCGACCGACTTGGGCAACGTCACGGTCGACTCCCACACCGGCGGCCTGCTGGTCGACTACTGCCGCCGAGCCGGAATCGACGTCGTCGTCCGCGGAGTCCGCGGCGTTCGCGACCTGGACCACGAAATGCCGATGGCCCGCATGAACCACGAACTGGCCGGAGTCGAAACGTTCTTCATCGCTTCCGACCCCGCCCTGGCGCACATCTCCTCCACCCTCGTCACCACGATGAGCCAACAGGACCGCGTCTCGAACGATGATCTGAGGGGGCTTCTTCCAGCAGGTGGAGGTGGCAGCAAGGGTTCCTGAGACGTGTCCGCGTGGCGAGGCTGACGAGCCGTTCGTAGCAGCGGAAAGTTGCAGCGAGGCCTGGAAGGCCGGTAGTTGCGGGGATGGCGTTCGTGGATGATGGCCGCGCACAGCGGCTCATCAGGAGTGTCCTGGGCCCCGCCGCCCTGTGGCCGCACCCTCAAGGGTGGGGAAAGCGGTTCCGCGGTCTCCCCCAACCCGCCCGGAACAATCCAACCCCACGTCCCTCGCCCCGTATCGAGCCGACAACGACCCTCGTAGGCCACGCACCTGGACGCGGATGCTGATCCGGCCCTCGGCGCGCACTCCTCCGTATCAGGACCTCGCCGCGGACTCCCGGCCGACCCGACGTCGACACGGCTTCCCCCGGTCAGGACCTCGCCCGCGGGACCTCCGGCACCGCCGACCCGGCCGGTTCGCCGGCCGCGTCCGGGCCACCCCCATCGGTGTCCGGACAGAGGCACGCGCGCGAGGGCCCGTCACCGCAGCGGTGACGGGCCCTCGCGCGGGAGGCTCAGGCGACGAGTTCGCGCTCCCGCTCCTCGGAGGGGGCTGCCTGCGAGGGGTCGGCGTCGCCCTCCACGTGCTGGGCCGGACGCTTCGGCAGGGCGAACATCAGCAGGAAGATGGCGAACATGACCAGAGCCACCCAGCCCAGGGCGTATTCGAAGGCGTTCGCGAAGGCGGGCCCCACCTCGGCTCGGGTCAGCCGGTCGCCGATCCGGCCGAAGAACACGACCGCGACGAGACCGAGCCCGAGCGCGTTGCCCATCTGCTGGACGGTGTTGATCAGCCCGGAGGCCGAACCGGCGTGCTCGCGCGGCACGTCCGAGAGCACGGCGTCCGTCAGCGGGGCGAAGATCAGCCCCATACCGGCGCCCATCACGACCAGTGGGAGCGCCATCTGCCACGAGGTGATGCCGAGGCCGTACCGCTGGGACTCCCAGATGTAGAGGAGCACCCCCACGGCCATGGCCAGGGCACCGGTCTGGAGCACCTTGCGCCCGAAGCGCGGGACCAGTTTCTGGACGGACAGCCCGGCGGCCGTCGAGACGGCGAGCGAGAACGGAACCCCGGTCAGGCCGGCCCGCAGCGGGCTCCAGCCCAGCCCTGTCTGCATGTACAGCGTCCAGACCAGGAAGAACACGCCGAGTGCGATGCCGAAGACGGTCTGTACGGCGATGCCCGCCGCGAAGCTGCGCACCCGGAAGAGGGAGAGCTCGATCAGGGGCGAGCCGTCCCGCGCGCCCTTGCGCCGCTCGTACGCGACCAGCGCCCCGAAGACGACGAGCGAGCCCGCCATCGACACATACCCCCACACCGGCCAGCCCAGCTCACGGCCACGGGTGAGCGGGTAGAGCAGCATGAGCAGGCCGAGGGTGACCAGCACGACGCCGACGAGGTCCAGCTTCAGCGCCTTCGGCGCCTTGGACTCCGTGATGAAGCGGCTGCCGAGGATCAGTCCCGCGATGCCGACCGGCAGGTTGATGAGGAAGATCGGCCGCCACTCGAGGCCGAACAGGTTCCACTCCGTCAGCAGCGCGCCGAGCAGCGGCCCGGAGACGGCTCCCAGCCCCACGATCGCGCCGAACAGCCCGAAGACCTTGCCCCGCTCGTGCGCCGGGAAGGTGGCGTGCACGATCGACAGCACCTGCGGCACCATCATCGCGGCCATCGCGCCCTGGAGGATGCGGGAGGCGACCAGCATCTCCGGGTTCGCGGCGAAGCCGCACAGCGCGGAGGCGAGGGTGAAGCCGCCGATGCCGAGGAGGAACAGCCGCTTGCGCCCGTGGATGTCACCGAGCCGGCCTCCGGTGACGAGCCCGGCGGCAAAGGCGAGCGCGTAACCGGCGGTGATCCACTGGATCTGGCTCCAGGAGGCGCCCGCGTCCTGCTGGATGGAGGGGATGGCGATGTTGACGATCGTGACGTCGACGAGGTCCATGAAGGCCGCGGTCATCACGATGGCGAGCGCGAACCAGCGACGACGGTCACCCGCGGCCGCCTGGCCCGTCCGAGGGACGGACGACGACTCGGGCGAGGGCTCTGGCGGGGTCTCGGGGAAGGTCTCCGTGGAGGTCATGGTGTGACAGTAGGACCGCACTAGGTCAGATCGTGTCCTAGTTCTGCGGCATCCTCGGAAGCATGACGACGGACACTCCGGCTCGGCTGCTGCAACTCCTCTCCCTCCTCCAGACGCCCCGCGAATGGCCCGGCGGCGAGCTCGCCGACCGGCTCGGGGTCTCCCGACGCACGGTCCGACGGGACATCGACCGGCTGCGTGACCTCGGCTATCCCGTGCAGGCGACCCTGGGCTCGGACGGCGGATACCGGCTGGTCGCGGGCAAGGCGATGCCGCCGCTCGTGCTCGACGACGAGGAGGCGGTGGCGATCGCGGTCGGGCTGCGGGCGGGGGCAGGACACGCGCTGGAAGGCGTCGACGAAGCCTCCGTCCGGGCCCTGGCCAAGCTGGAGCAGGTCCTGCCCGCCCGACTGCGCCACCGCGTGTCCACCCTCCAGGCCGCGACCACACCGCTGACCAGTGGGGACGGGGCGAGCATCGCGCCCGAGACGCTGACCGTCATGGCCTCCACGGTGGCCGGACGCGAACGGCTGCGGTTCGCCTACCGCGCGAAGGACGGCACGGAGTCCCGCCGTCTCACCGAGCCCTACCGGCTCGTGTCCACGGGCCGACGGTGGTACCTCGTCGCGTACGACCTCGACCGCGAGGACTGGCGGACCTTCCGGGTGGACCGGGTCGGCGACCCCTTCGCGACCGGAGCCCGTTTCACTCCGCGCGAGCTGCCGACGGGGAGCGCGGCGGAATACCTCCGGCGGTCCATCCAACGGCGGCCGGATGCCTACGAGTACGAACTCGACGTCACCTTCGAGGCGCCGACGGAGTTCGTGGCCGCGCGACTGCCTGCGTGGCTCGGCACACCGGTCGCAGAGCCGCGGGCGCAGACACGAACGTCGGCGTCGGCGTCGGCGTCGGCGTCGGCGCACAGCGAAGGCAGGTGCCGGATCCGGGGGACGACAAGTGATCCGGTGGAGTGGGTGGCCATGAGGCTGGCGATGCTGGGGTGCGAGTTCTCGGTCGCCGGCCCAGTGGAACTGGTCGCCTGTGTAAGGGAGTTGGGCGGACGACTAGAGCGTGCGGCAGGACACCCGGGGGGCGGAGAGGGTGGAGTGGGCGCGCGATGAGGGAGCGAGCTCGGCGGGGAGCACGCGCGAAGGCGCGTCAGATCTCCTCCGCCGGCCTTTCCTCCCACGCGAACCCTCGCAGAGCCCGCAGGTTGTGCAACGCCAGCTCTGCCGGGCCCTGCCGGCCGGTGGGAGGGGCGTTGGTCGCGGCCCAGCTCTCGACCGCCACCCGGACCGCGGCACTGGCCACCGTCGCGGTGAAGCGCTGATACGGAGAGGCAACGTTGTCGCGCCCGGACGGAGCGGCAGAGGTGGAGGCGGACGCGGCGGAGGCGGAGGCGGGCACGGCGGAGGCGGGCACGGCGGAGGGCGCGTCCGTGGAAGTGGAAGTGGCGCGGGGGGCGAGGGCAGGGGGTGACGCAAGGGGTGGCTTCGGGGCGTCCCTCGTCCCGGTCGGTGCCGTCCGCTCCGACAGGACGTCCACGAGTGCGGTCTCCGAGGCGTGACAGACCTCCGCCCAGACCTTGCCGAGGGCGGGGCTGGCCCCGGCCAGCCTGATCAGGGTGCGGGCCCATTCCCAGGAGGCCGCCGACACTCCACGGCCGGGGACGAGGGTGTGTTGTACCGCGTGTTCCAGGGCCTCCGGCACGGTCAGTTCGGCCGGGGCCTCGCGGACCGCCTGCGCCCACCGCTCGGCGCCCGCCGCGTAGAGCGGGGCGACGGCCTCTTCCTTGGTCGCGAAGTACCGGTAGAAGGTGCGCGGGGCGATGCCTGCGGCCTGGGCGATGTCCTCGGCCCGGGTGGCCTTCAGGCCCCGGCTGACGAAGAGGCCGGCCGCCGCACGGGCGATCTCCATGCGGGTCGCTGCTTTGCGCCGCTCGGTCAGCGAAGGGGAGCCGGGGTTGGAGGTGGAACCGATCACCTCGGCAGGCTATGCCCATGTGGCACAATCTGCCATTCGGGCGGGCCACCCCGTGGTTCAGGTACGGGGTGCCCCGCCCGCTCCGCGCGCCCGTCCGCCGTGTCATATGCCGGGCGGTCATGTGCGTCCGCAATGACCAGCTCGGGCCAAGCACGCGGACCGCCGAGGGGGTACTCACCCGGCCCGCCGCCTCCACCCGGATGCGCCCCGGGCCGGCCACCGCTCGCCCGGACCGCCGCTCGCCCGGGCTGTCGTCCCGCCCGGTCCGCCGTTTCAGCCACCCCGGGTGTCGGTCGCGGGCTCGGTTGCGCACAAAGGGAGCCGGGCCCCGGCGCCTGGGGGGAGAGGCACCGAAGCCCGACTCGTGGAGAGTCCCGGCGCCGGGGGGATGGGTGCGTCGGGACTTGGCTCATGTGGGGCGAAGAACGTTCATGGAGGCTGCGAGGTCCGGTCGGCCCGGACTCCCGTGCCCAGAGGACTTGTTCCCGCGCTCCTCCCCATTGAAGCGACGTTCCTGCGCCATGTTCGCGCGGCGCTTCACCACCCGCGCGCGCGGGCGCAAGCCCGGCACCACAGGGCGCCTGAGGCCCACTCGCCGCAGCCCGGGCCCCACTCGATGTGCCCCGAAAAGCCGGCCCGACACCGCTGAAGGCGCCCCGACGACGGGCGGCCGAGGCGACACCGCCGAGCGTCACGTCACTGCCGGCGGCCGCGACAGGCGCCGCCCGACGGAAGCGCCCCGCCCGGCCGGCGCATGGACCGAGCCATGCGCCGTCGCGCCGTCCTGGCCGTTTCGCCGGCCCCTACCGTCCTACGCCGCCGCTTCGAAGCCCGTGTCGCGGGCCAGCTTCTTCAGTTCCAGCAGGGCGTGCTTCTCGATCTGGCGGATGCGCTCCCGCGTCAGGCCGTGCTCCTTGCCGACCTCGGTCAGAGTGCGCTCGCGGCCGTCGTCGATGCCGTACCGCATCTTGATGATGGAGGCGGTGCGCGGGTCGAGGCGGTCGATGAGGCCGTCCAGTTCCTCGCTGCGCAGCAGGGTCAGGACGGACTGCTCCGGCGAGACCGCGGAGGTGTCCTCCAGCAGGTCGCCGAACTGGGTCTCGCCCTGGTCGTCGACGGCCATGTTCAGCGAGACCGGGTCGCGGGCCCAGTCCAGGACGTCCGTGACACGCGCCGGCGTCGACCCGAGCTCGGTCGCGATCTCGGCGGGCTCGGGGTCGCGGCCGTTCTCCCGGTTGAACTCACGCTGCACGCGGCGGATCCGGCCGAGCTCCTCCACCAGGTGGACGGGCAGGCGGATCGTGCGCGACTGGTCCGCGATGGAGCGGGTGATGGCCTGACGGATCCACCAGGTCGCGTACGTGGAGAACTTGAAGCCCTTGCGGTAGTCGAACTTCTCGACCGCGCGCACCAGGCCGGCGTTGCCCTCCTGGATCAGGTCGAGAAGGGGCAGACCGCTGCGGGGGTAGCGGCGGGCCACCGCCACGACCAGGCGGAGGTTGGAACGGATGAAGACGTCCTTGGCCCGCTCACTCTCGGCGACCAGGGCCTCGAGTTCGTCACGAGAGGCGTCCGCCCTGGACTCCTCGTCGCCGTCGAGGACCTGCTGCGCGAACACACCCGCCTCGATGATCTGTGACAACTCGACTTCCTTGGCGGCGTCGAGCAGAGGCGTGCGCGCGATCTCGTCGAGGTACATGCCGACCAGGTCGCGGTCGGCGATCTCGCCGCCATGGGCGCGAACACTGCGGGCCGCGTCGGTCGTCTCGCCAGAGGCGGACTTGCGACGGGCGACGGCACGGGTTGCCATGCGTGCTCCCTTGCGATGGAGGTTCAGCGGGTTGCCCTACGGACGCTCGGCACTTTCGGCACTCTCCTCGGGTGCCCTGCATCCGATGGAAACAACGACTGGAATCAGGACAGAATTCCCAACCCGCACCCCGATTTTTATGATGTTGCAGTACCCTGTCCGACCACGTGAGGGGGCATGAGGTTGTCCGGACGTACAGAGGTGCAGGTCAGACCGGGGGTCGAGGGTGACCTCGAAGCCCTCACGAGCCTCTACAACCACTACATACGTGAGACGGCCATCACATTCGACACGGTGGTCTTCACTCCGGAAGAGCGACGTCCGTGGTTGCTCTCCCACCCTGAAGACGGGCCGTACCGCCTGATGGTTGCCACGGAAGCGGACTCACAGGACATCCCAGGGACCTCACAGGAAATCCTGGGTTACGCCACATCCAGCCCTTACCGGCCGAAGGCGGCCTACTCCACCTCGGTGGAGGTGACGGTGTACGTCGCCCCGCACGCGGGCCGGCGGGGCATCGGCACGCTGCTCTACGAGGCACTCTTCGAGGCGCTGGCCGCCGAGGACCTGCACCGCGCGTACGCGGGTATCGCGCAACCGAACGAAGCGTCCGCGCGACTGCACGAACGCTTCGGTTTCCGGCACGTGGGCACCTACCGCGAGGTGGGCCGCAAGTTCGGCCGCTACTGGGACGTGGCCTGGTACGAGAAAGAGCTCTGACCGCCCGGGGGAGCTCCGGCCCGCCTTCTCCCTCAGCCGAACTGCACGGACCGCTTGGCCATGCCCATCCAGAACCCGTCGATCACGGACTTCTGTGCGTCCAGCTCGCCCGACATCTCCGCCGCGCCCATGGTCACGAACAGCGGGGCGAAGTGCTCGGTGCGGGGGTGGGCGTACCGTCCGGCCGGGGCCTTGTGGAGGAAGTCCAGCAGGCCGTCCCAGTCGCGGGCCTCCAGCGCGCGCCTGCCCCAGTCGTCGAACTCGGAGGACCAGGTCGGCACTCCCCCGCCGGTGTGGCGCAGCGCGGCCAGGTTGTGGGTGAAGAAGCCGGAGCCGACGATCAGGACACCTTCGTCGCGCAGCGGCGCGAGCTTGCGGCCGATCTCCATCAGCTTCACCGGGTCGAGGGTCGGCATGGAGATCTGGAGGACCGGGATGTCGGCCGTGGGGAACATCTCGACGAGCGGCACGTAGGCGCCGTGGTCGAGGCCGCGGTCCGGGATGTCCTGCACGGGGATGCCGGGGGCGCGCAGCAGCTTGCGCACGCTCTCGGCGAGCTCCGGTGCGCCGGGGGCGTCGTACTTCACCCGGTAGTAGTGCTCGGGGAAGCCCCAGAAGTCGTAGACGAGGGGCACCGGGTCGACGGCTCCGAGCGCGAGCGGGGCCTCCTCCCAGTGGGCGGAGACGATCAGGATCGCCTTGGGGCGGGGCAGGTCGGCGGACCAGGCGGCGAGTTCGCCGGGCCAGATCGGGTCGTCCGCGAGGGGCGGGGCGCCGTGGCTGAGATAGAGCGCGGGCATGCGCTCCCGGGACAGGACACGCTCCTGGGATACGGCTGACATGACGGTTTCTCCTTCCGGGACCTCGGCCCCTGACGTCCGACACCCAGCCCCTGACGCTCCATCTCCGGAGACTTCGGCTCCGGGAGCTTCGACTCCGGGAGATTTCGGCTCCGCAAGGCCGCGACGGCTGGGCGTCGTGACGGGTGGCGTCGTGACGGTGGCACGGTTCGACGGTGGCACGGTTACCACGAGTGGTTGCTTGAAATCTAAAACGTCAACGTCCCACAGCATATTCCCAAGTGGTTTAAATTTCAAGAATAGAGCGTTTACAGTGGAGTACATGACGAAGGCAACCGCATCCGCTGACGAGCCCCAGTGGCTCACCGCCGAGGAGCAGTGCATCTGGCGCTCCTACGTGCACGCAACGACCCTTCTCGAGGATCACATGGACCGCCAGCTCCAGCGTGAAGCGGGCATGCCGCACGTCTACTACGGTCTCCTCGTCAAACTCGCCGACTCCAGCAACCGGCGCCTGCGCATGACCGAACTCGCCAAGTACGCCAAGATCACCCGTTCACGTCTGTCCCATGCCATCGCCCGGCTGGAGAAGAACGGCTGGGTGCGCCGCGAGGAGTGCGACTCCGACAAGCGCGGCCAGTTCGCCGTACTGACGGACCAGGGCCTGGAGGTGCTGAAGCGCGCCGCGCCGGGCCATGTCGCCGTCGTACGCCACGCGGTGTTCGACCGGCTCAGCCCCGAACAGCAGAAGTCCCTCGGCGAGATCATGCAGATCGTCGCCGAGGGACTTCAGCCCAACGAAGCGGGTGCGGACCTGCCCTGGCTCCGCTAGACCCGTATCCGGGCCGGGTGGGCCCGTGGCCGGATCGGTCGCGGTCCGGGGCGGGTCAGTGGGCCGGCCGGGTCAGTGGACCATCACCGGCACCGCGTCCTCGGCGTCCTTCGACCCCGAGCCCGCGACCGCGCCCATGTCCGGCTTGCCGGCGTTGATGAGGGTCATGGCGATCGCGGCGGCGGCGACCAGGATGCCCACGGCGAACCAGATGGCGCTGGTGTAGCCGTGCACCATGCCCTCGAGCTGCACCAGCTGCTGCTGCGGCTTGGAGGCGGCGCCGGCGACGTGGTCCTTGATGTACGACGTCGTCGCGGAGGCGGCGATGGTGTTCAGCAGGGCGGTGCCGATCGCGCCGCCCACCTGCTGCGAGGTGTTGACCATCGCGGAGGCGACACCGGCGTCACGCGGCTCGACGCCCATCGTGGCCATGGACATGGCCGGCATGAACGCCGTACCCATACCGAGGCCGAGCAGCAGCATCCCCGGCAGCAACACGGCCGCGTACGAGGTGTCGATCTCCAGCTGGGTCAGCAACAGCATGCCGAGCGCGGCGACCAGGAAGCCGGGGCCCATGAGCAGGCGCGGGGGCACCCGGGTCATCAGGCGCGTACCGATCTGGGTCGAGCCGGTGATCATGCCCGCGATCATCGGGAGGAAGGCGAAACCGGTCTTGACCGGCGTGTAACCCTTCACGATCTGAAGGTAGTAGGTCAGGAAGAGGAACAGACCGAACATCGCGATGATCGCGAGGCCGAGGGAGAGGTAGACACCGCCGCGGTTGCGCTCGGTGATCACGCGCAGCGGCAGCAGCGGCGCCTTGACCTTCGACTCGACGATCACGAAGGCGGCCAGCAGGACGGCGGCCGCGACGAACATGCCGACGGTCATGGAGTCGCTCCAGCCCTCGGACTCGGCGCGGGTGAAGCCGTAGACCAGGGCGACCAGACCCAGGGTGGAGAGGATGACGCCCGGGATGTCGAGGGGCGAGCGGTTACGGCCGCCCTCGGGCTCACGGATGACAAAGTAGGCGCCGGCCGCGGCGATGATCGCGAACGGGATGTTCACGAAGAACGTCCAGCGCCAGTCCAGGTACTCGGTGAGGAAACCGCCGAGGATGAGGCCGACGGCGCCACCGCCGCCGGCGATCGCACCGTAGATGCCGAAGGCCTTGGCGCGCTCCTTGGCGTCCGTGAACATCACGGCGAGCAGGGAGAGCGCGGCGGGCGCGAGCAGGGCGCCGAACGCGCCCTGGAGGGCACGGGCGCCGAACATCATGGCCTCGTTGGCGGCCGCGCCGCCGAGCGCCGAGGCCGCGGCGAAGCCGCCGAGGCCGACGACGAAGGCGCGCTTGCGGCCCCACAGGTCGGCTATACGGCCGCCGAACAGAAGCAGACCGCCGAAGGCGAGTGCATAGGCGGTGACGATCCACTGCCGGTTGCCGTCGGAGATACCCAGGTCCTGCTGGGCGGAGGGCATGGCGATGTTCACGATGGTGGCGTCGAGGACGACCATCAGCTGGGCGAGGGCGATGAAGGCCAGCGCTTTCCAGCGGTTGGCGTCCGGGGCGCCCGTACTGCCGGGAGCCTTCTGGGCTGTTTCAGACATGGAGATACCCGCTTCGGTACTTCGTGACGGAAAAAGATGAGGTAAAGGGCGGCTCGTCCCCCCTGACGGGCCGTTCACTCGTCGTGCGTTGCGATGTGGTCGTGAGGTGCGGCTGCGCATACGCGTCGGGGCGTGTCACTGCCTCGCACTGCCGCGTTCAGCGCCGCACTGCGGTGTGCTGCTGAGTCGTCGTACGGCTGGTGGGACTTCTGCGGATCGACTGCTCGCTCAGGCCTGGCGCAGATCCTCCATGGTCACAGCCGAGCCCGGCAGGACAGAGCGGGCCGGGGCCCGCATTCCGTCCAGGAACAGCTGAAGGTGGCGGTGGACGAAGCGGTCCGCGTTCGGGCAGGCCGTACCGGCCGGGGGCCGGCTGAGCTGGGCCACCGCGATCATCACGTCGCCCACGCCGACGTCGGGCCTGAGCTGCCCGGACGCCTTCGCGCGGTCCATGATCTCCGCGATGATCCCCTCGACCCGCTCACGCGCGGCTTCGAGGTCGGGGTGGTGCTCGTCGAAGGAGCTGGAGATCATCGGGCAGAGCGCGCTGATCCGCTCGTCGGCGGCAGCGTGCACGAACCTCTCCAGCGCCCCGAACGCGTCGCCGGTCTCCGCGAGGGCGACCTGCCCGTGCTGGACCGAACGATCCAGCACGGAGAAGACGACCTCGTGAACCAGCGCGTCACGGTCGGGGAAGTTGCGGTACAGCGTGGCGTTGCCGACGCCGGCCCGGCGGGCGATCTCGTCGAGCGGCACATCGGCGCCGAATTCGACGAACATCTCGCGGGCGGCGACGACGATCCGCTCCCGGTTGCGCAGGGCGTCGGCGCGAGGCCGGGACACCTTGCGCACGGCGGGGTCTGCGGTCGCGGTCTGCACGGCGCACTCCTTCTGACGTTCCGAGACGCTTCGTTAGGTTTCGGGACTTTTACGATCCGGGGATCCACTCCCCGTTTCGCTCGGACACATGGCTAAACGGGGAAGGCGTCCCCGGTTATTTCCCGCACCCGAAGTTTTCTGATGTGACCTGGGTCACATCTACCCGGGAGGGTGAGCGCAGACCGTCCGCGCCCAGGTCAGCGACGTGAGAGTGCTGCTCCGGGCGCCCTCAATGCGCCTCCGACCCACAGCCCTGGCGCCGTCGGCCTGCGACCCGGGCAGCGCCGCGGAACGACCCGAGCACCGACGGAGTACGGCCCGGGCAGCGCCAGGGAACGGCCCAGGCACCGACGCGGAGTACGACCCGGGCCGCGTGGGGGACCAGGGCCCGAGCGCCGCCGCGGGACAGCCCCGGGTGCCACCGAAGGAGGGCCCCAGGCACCGCCGCAGCACCGGCCGCAAGCGCCGGCGCAAGCACCGACGAAGCCGTACCCGCCGGTAATCCACGATCGGTCTCCTCCAGCGCGCGCCTGCGTGCACCCCGTCGGAGGGTGATCGGGAGGGTGCAGCCGGTGACCCGTGGCTGCCTGGAGCGAAAGGCCCCTGCATGCAGCCGCTGCCCCTGCGCACCGCCCCGGCCCGCGCAGGCGAGCCACTCCGCCGCCGGATACGCCCACGCCGTGTCGCCGCCTTCGTCTCCGTCACCGCCGTGACGCTGGCCGTCAGCACGTCGGCAGGCACCGGACACCTCACTCCGGTCCCCGGCGCGACGACGGCCGGAGCGGGCCCCGTCTCCCTGGCCCGTTCCTCGACTCTGGCACCCTGCATGATCAGCGGCCGCGCCACGATCCAGATGTCCGAGGGTCTGCCCACACCGGGCGGCTACTCCCGCTCCACCGGCCGCGTCCGCGCGCTCACCCTGATGGTCGACTTCTCGGACGCACCCGGCCGGGGCAGCGCGCTGAACCGCTACCGCGAGTTCCTCCCGCAGACCGAGGCATGGTTCCGTACGGCGTCGTACGGCCGTCTCGACTACCGCGCCGAGACCCCCGTCCGGCACTGGCTGCGCATGCCCAAACCGTTCCGCGAATACGGCATACAGCGCGGCGCGCCCTTCGATCCCGGTTACCGCGAACTGGTCCAGGACATCGTGGCCGCCGCCGACCCGACCGTGGACTTCCGCGCGTACGACCTGCTGAACGTGCTGGTCACCCCCAACGCGGGCCCCTCGGCCCTGGACACGGTGCTGTCGGTGACGTTCGCCGGCAACACGGAGGCGCCGGTCGCCGACGGGGTGACCGTGGCCAACGCGTCCTTCGTCTACTCCCGCCAGGACGACGGCTCGGGCTCCTACGACCGCACCGGATACCGTGTGCTCCCCCACGAGAACGGCCATGTCTTCGGCCTGCCCGACCTCTACACGCAGGAGGGCGGCGGCGCGGTCGGCCACTGGGACATCATGAGCGAGGACTGGGGCGCCAACAACGATCTGCTGGGCTGGCACAAGTGGAAACTGGGCTGGCTGGACGCCTCCCAGATCGCCTGTGCGGCTGCGTCCGGCACCACGGAGTACCCCCTGACCCCCCTCTCCCGCCCGGGTGGCCCGAAGCTGGTCTTCGTCCCGCTCAGCGACCGCACCGGTTACGCCGTCGAACTGCGCGCCCGAGGCGGCAACGACGAGTCGGTGTGCCGCCCGGGCGTCCTCATCTACAAGGTCGACGCCGACGTCGACACCGGCATGGGCCCCATCACGGTCTACGACTCCCACACCGACAGCGGCGGCTGCACCCGCAGCCCCAACGTCCACGCGGAACTCTCCGACGCCCCCTTCGCCCCGGGCGAGACGTTCAAGGATCCCAAGAGGGGCATCCGTATCTCGGTGGTGGCAGCGGACCTGCACGGGAAGTACCGGGTCAGGGTGAGCCACGGGTAGTGCGGGGACGGACCAGAGGATGCGGGTGCGGGTACGGGTAGGGGCTGGGTAGGGGCGCACCGTGGGTCTCGACCGGACCGCCCGGACGGGCGGTGGGAACGGAACAAGGAACGGAACAAGGGGACGGGCCGTGCCACCGGGAAAGGGCCATGCACCGGTGCGGGGCGAGGCGTATACGGGGCAAGCGCAGGACGGGACCGGACGGCCCGCAGCACGACGGGACTAACGTAGCCCTGCCGCCAGGGCGTGCCATCACACCCCACGGCCACACCCGTACAGCCACCACACCCGTTCAGCCACACCCGTACAACCGCCGCCCCTACAGCCGAGGCGTACGCAGAACACCTGCATCGGAGACACGAGCACCCCATGTCCGCGAAGACGACCGCATCCGCCCCGGTCCGGGGTTCGAACCCGGGTTCCGCAGGGATTCCGGACTCGGCACCTGATTCGGCGCCGAACCCGGTCCCGGCGAACGGGCCGGTTCCGGAAACAGGGCCGGGGCCGGTTCCGGCGGAGGCGGTCACGCCGTTGATCCGCGGGGTCGCCGTGTTGCGGCAACTGACCGGGGCGGGCGGCACGATGAGCCTGAGCGGACTGGAGCGGGCCACCGGCCTCGCCCGCTCCACGGTCGACCGCATCACCGCGACCCTCGCCCGCATGGGATACGTCCGTCTCGACGGCCGCGACGCGGTCCTCACCCCCCGCGTCATGGCACTGGGCAACGCCTACCTGGGGGCGTTGCGCCTGCCCGCGCTGCTGTCGGCCCGAGCGGACAGGCTGGCCGACGAACTGGACGAGTCCGTCTCCCTGGCGGTGGCCGACGGCGACGGCATCCGCTTCATCCACCAGGCGACCCGGCGCCGCGCGATGTCCCTGAGCTTCCGCATCGGTGACCTGCTCCCGGCCGAACGCACCGCGCCCGGCCCGTTGTTCGCGACGGAATGGACGGACGACGTGTGGCAGTCCTGGCGCGCACGCAGAGCGCGCGACCCGAGGAACAGCGACTTCCCGACCGTCCCGCCGCTGCCGTCCCGCCAGAACACGCGGAGCACGCGGAGCACGCGGAACACGCGCAGCGATGACGAGGACTTCGCCGACAGGGCGGCACGGGCCGCGGCGGACAACTGCGCCCTGGACGACCAGCTGATCGAACCAGGGCTGGTGGCGATCTCCGTCCCCGTGAGGGATCCCCGTACGGGCCGGATCGCGTGCGTGGCGAACGTCGTCAGCCATACGAGCCGGCACACGTCGGCGGACCTGCGCGACACGCTCCTCCCCCGCCTTCGCACGGCCGTGACGGCGATGGAGGAGGACCTGCGCCGCGCGCCGCGCCCCGCGCCGGGGCCGCCTCCCGCGGGCCTCGCGACCTGGACGGGCGCGTCCAAGCAGGAACTGGGCCGCGAGTTCATCGAATCCCTGGCCCGGGGGCTGACCGTCCTGGCGGCGTTCGACGAGGGCAGGGCGGAACTGACCCTCACGGAGGTCGCGAAGGCGACCGGCCTGGCCAGGGCGACGGCCCGCCGCGCCCTGATCACCTACGAGCACCTGGGCCTGGTGGCGCCCGCCTCCGACCGCGGCTTCGCCCTCACCCCCCAGGTCCTCTCCCTCGGCTTCCCACCCCTCTCCCGCACGTCCCTCCCCCGGATCGCGGCCCCCCACATGACGACCCTGGCGAGCGAGATCCGCGAAACGACGTCCCTGGCGGTCCTGACCGAACGGCGCGACGAGGTCCAGTACACGGCCCGAGCGACCGCGAACCACGTCATGAGCGTGGACATCGGCGTGGGCACGCGGCTCCCGGCCCACTCCACCTCCATGGGCAAGCTCCTACTGGCCGCGCCGACACCGGCCCACATGCTCGTCGACGAGGAACTGGAACAGGGCGTGCGCGCGATCGCCGTCCCGATCCGCGACCGGGAGGGCCGGGTGATCGCCGCCCTGAACGCGGCGACCCATGTCGCCCGCCGCACGGCCGAGGAATGCGTCCACGACATCCTCCCCGCCCTGCTCTCCACCGCCACCCACATCGAGACAGACCTCCACACAGCAGCCCGCTTCACCCATGTCCCCCTGACCTGACCCCCACACCCCCCAACCCGAATCCGGTACGCTGACGCCTGTGACCCACAGGGCCACGACCCCGCCTTCGTAGCTCAGGGGATAGAGCACCGCTCTCCTAAAGCGGGTGTCGCAGGTTCGAATCCTGCCGGGGGCACAGAGAAAGGGCCAGCTCAGGAGGGTTTCCTCCCAGGCTGGCCCTTCGTCGTGTTCGGGGTCGTGCCACACGCGTGCCACTACGGCTGTGTGGAGGCCGGATCCTCTAGTCCGAGACGGCCTCTCCCCCACCCTCACGGATCATCGCTCCGAGCCGATCAGCGATGGCCCGGTCACGGTCGCTGGTCATGTGCTGGTAGATCAGCGCGGCGCGTGAGCTGCTGTGGCCCATGCGGGTCATCAACTCACGGGTGCTGGCACCGGCAGTCGAGGCCAGCGTGTTGCCGGTGTGGCGGAGATCGTGAAAGTGGAGTTCCGACGTGACCCCCGCGGCCTTCCTGGCCGACACCCAGTCGTCGCGGAAGTTGCTCCGCCGGAGCTGGCCGCCCTGCGGACCGACGAAGACATGCCCGTCGCGGCCAGACGCGGCGAAGTGATCCAGGTGGCGTGTCACGTCGTCGAGCAGCTCGGCGGGGAACGAGACGGCACGAACGCCGGCGGCGGACTTCGGCGCTTTGTCGAAGAGCCGGCCGTCCTGCAACTCGGCTTGAGACCGACGGACGCTGACGGTCAGCCTCTCCAAGTCGACGTCCCGACGGCGGAGGGCGGCCAGTTCGCCGAACCGCAGAGTGGTGAACGCGGCCAGGAGGACGAGCAGCCGGTAGCGCGGCGCGATGGAGTCGGCGACGGCGAAGACCTCGGCAGCCGACAGGATCGGCCGCTCGGGCACGTCGTAGCGATCGGCGCCCTTGATACGGCACGGGTTGCGCCGGATCAGTTCGTCGTCCACGGCCGTGTTCATCAGGGCCCGCAGCAGTTGGTACGCCTTGACCACCGTCGGCTCACCAACGCCGGCCGCGAGGAGCTTCCCCCTCCAGCTACGCACACGAGCCGTCGTCACGTCAGCCACGGTCCCGGCTCCGAAGGTGGGCAGGATGTGCAGCCGCATGACGGACTCAGACCGCTCACGGGTGCGGTCGGCAAGCTTCCGGTCCCGCAGCCATGCCGTGGCGAACTCCGCGAAGTTCACCGCCCCGGCGTCCGGGTCCGACCACTGGCCGCGCGTGATGTCGGCCTCGATGTGGGTGAGCGCGACTTGGGCGTCGCTCTTGGTCGCATACGTCGTCTCGGCCGGACGAAGTTGCCCCGTCTCGGGGTCGCGGTAGCGAACCTGCCAGCGACCGGACTTGAGCTGTCGGACCGAGCCGAAGCTTCTGCGCTGACCCTTCTTGTTGGCCATCAGGCAACCCTCCGCAGCGAGCCTCGCCGGTGGCCGATCGGCTGCACTGTGTTGGCGTCGATGAATGCGCTCAGCTCCCGTTCGGGGATACGTACGTGGCGGCCAACCTTGACGAATGCGATGCGTCGTTCGGCGATCAGACGGCGCGGGAAGCGCTCCGAGGTGCCGAGAAGTTCGGCCACCTGCGCCACGGTGAGGTAGCGGTCAGCCACGAGTGGGTTCTCCTTCCGTTCCGGGGGCGGGTTCGAGAGATGCGGCGAGCCAGGCTTCGGCGTCGGAGAGGCCGGTGCCAGCGAAGACCCAGTGCGCGAGGACGTACGTCGTCTCGGGCCCGGTGTCGGGGGTGGCGGCTTGGGCTCGTCGCCATTCGGCGCGAGCGTCGCGGAGTGCGCCGAGGGTGGTGGAGTAGCGGCGGGACTTGGTGGAGAAGTGGCCGCGGAAGCCGAGCATGTGAGCCCAGGCCCGCAGGCGAAGGTGTTCAAGGTCCTTACGGGCCCCCAGAGCCCAGGCTGTTCGGATGAGGCGGCGCGCGTGCTCGCTGATGTCGAGCTGGGCGAGTTCGGCGACGAACTTCAGCGGCCGGTCGAGAGCTCCCGTTGCCGTCTCCGCGCCCTTGGTTGCGTACTTGGCGATGTAGGCGGCGACAGCGCGTTCGGTGAGCTCCTGGCCGTCGTTGAAGTCGGCGGATCGGATGGTGCGGACGTCGAGTTGGCGGCCGAAGACGAACTCGTGGGTGCGGCCGTCGATGGTCGGGCCGTCGACACGGACCTTGGACGCGGCAGCGCCGATGGCGTCGGTCAGCAACTCGGCGGTTGCCCAGGCCGGGGGTGGGGTGTCCCCGCCGGTCGGGCCGTCGATGCGTATGACCGCGTGGAAGTGGACCGCGCCGCGCTTCTGGTATTCGGCGACCTTGGCGAAGGAAACGCGGGCGTAGTCGCGTAGCTCCCGCTGTGACAGGCCCGCACGCTTGGCGACCTCTCGGCGCAGGTAGATCGAGAAGCGGCGCCAGAGGGGACCGGCGTGCGCGTTCCAGAGGACGGCGGCTTCGTAGTCGTAGGTGTCCGGGTTGAGCGGGGTGCCGAGTTGCTCGTCCTCCTGGTCGTGCTGGGTGCCGCAGCGGCAGGGGCGTCCGTCGGTGCGGCGGTTGTGGACCGGGCCGAAGCCGGGGGCGGTGAAGGTGGCGAAGACGCGGGGGTGCGTGGCGACGTGTTCCGGGGTGCCCTTGCCGCCGCGCAGGCCTGCGGTGATCAGTTGGAAGGTGTCGCGGCGGTAGACCTCGGAGCAGGCCGGGCAGCGGGTCGTGCGGCGGTTGTTGCAGCGGACGAGGAGTTGGCCGGCCGGGAGGTCGCCCGAGTCGAGGTGGTGGAGGATACGGCCGATCTCGCCGGTGGCGGTGTCCACGTCGTATTCGGTGCGGTGGCCGTCGAGGCGAATGGGGTGGGTGCAGCCGCCGAGGCCGGAGAGCTGGCGGAGGATACCGGGCAGGGTGCCGCCTGCGGCGAGGTTGCTGAGTTCCGGGAGAGGGGGCGGGATGGCGCGGGCGAAGATGACGGTTCTCCTTCTGACGGGCACTTCGGGAGGAGTGGGCCGCCGGGGCGGCGGGTACGTGGCTGTGTCACGCCGCCCCGGAGGTCTGGCCGCAAGTCAGCGGCGGTGGTGGTCGCGGAGCAGGGAGCGCAGGACCACGGCGGCGACAGCGACCGAGATGGCCGTGACGGCGACCGCGGCCAGAAGCGCGGTGAGGACGACTCCGCCGACGAGGACGGCCGCGACGGTCTTCTGATCGATGGAGACCGACGGGAGAGAGCGCCGGACCGGGACGGGGGCCGGGTCGGTTGGGGTGTGGGTGTGCGCGGGCGGCGGGGTGGGGTTGTCCGGGTACTTGGGCAGGAACACGGCGAAGTCCTTATCTACTCGTCTAGTCATGTGAGCCGTTTACGACGTCCACGCCGGAGCGCGTGCCGGACTCGATGGCTGGGGCGAGGAAGGTGCGCGAGAGCCAGAAGCCGAAGAGGGTGATCAGGACGACGATCCAGATTCGGACGCCGAGGAACTTGACCGCCCCCCAGGCGAAGAAGCCGAGGATGACGACGAGCGGAAGGCTGACGGTCACGGGGTACGCAGTCCTTTCAGCGGACGGGGCAGCGGTGGGTGCGGGCGGCGAGCTCGGCGGCGGCGCGGCTGTCGTAGTCGGCGGAGAAGTTGCAGCGCGGGGCGGTGCAGGCGGCGGTGTGCTTCTCGCGGCCGCGGTGGTCGTAGGCGGTTCCGACCTGCACGGGGCCGATGCGGGTGACGTTGCGGAAGCGGCGGTTGGCGGTCATCAGAGCTCCCTTTAGAGGTGGGCGGCGATGGCTTCGGCCATGGGCGCCGGGACGCCGAGGCGGGCGCGCAGGGTCGTGACGTCCATGGGGGTGCCGGTTCGGGTGTGGTGTTCGGCGGCGACCTTGCGGGCGTGGTCGATGAGGGCTGCTGGGACCGGGACGGCGGGGCGCTCCGGCGGGGCCTCGATGGCGGGTGGTGCCGGGGTGGGCGGCTCGGGTTCGGTTTCGGGCTCGTCCTCCTGGTCCTCGATGACCTCGGCGTCGTCAACCGCCGTGGGCGCGGAGTGGGCGAGGAGGGTTCCGCCGAGGAAGGCGACGGCGGGCCAGCCCGCGACGAGGATGCGCAGCCAGGCCGGGACGTCGCCGAGGTCGAGCAGGCCGGCCGTGGCGACGTTCGCGCCGAGGGATGCGGCGAGCGCGATGACGAACCAGCACCAGGCCGCACCCTTGGCCGAGCCGGAGCGCAGTCGACGCCAGGCGGCGACGAGCAGCAGGTCGACGGAGACGGGATAGGCCCAGGCCTTCCAGCCGTCCTGTCCGGCCGCCACGGCGACGTCGTGAATGTGCGCGAAAGACAGCGCGGCGGCGATGAGCGCCTGGACGAGCACCGCGTCGATACGGGCCAGTTGGGCGCGCATGAGGGCGTCTCCATTCTGGATCAGGCATGGGAGGGGTAGGGACCTGGCGCGAGACGGTCACGCCGACCGGGGTGCGGTGAGGCTCAGTCCGTGAGGGGGCGCGGTTGGACCGCGGGCCCTGGCCGCTCGACGGAGGGCAGAGGAACGGGCACGTAGGGCCGAAACGGATCCAGCGCGGGGAGGCCCGGGACGAGGTGGGCCGTGTCCCGGCAGATGTCGGCGGCGTCACCGAGGGAGAGATACGGGGTGCGGATGCGGGACCAGCCGCCGGAGGTGTCGCCCGCGACGGCGAGGCCGGGACGTTCGGCGGGGATGGCGCAGGCGGCGAGGACCGCTTCCGGCGCGATGTCACCGAGGGCCATCTTCGCGGAGGCCTCATCGTTCACGCGGTGGCAGACCCGGCCGGTGAGCTGGGCCCGGAGCATGGTCGCGCCCTTGCCGAGTTCGGCGCCGAAGCGCTGTCCGCACACTTCGAGGTAGATGCCGGCCGCGCGGCCGAGCTGGGCGAGGCGGATGAGCTGGGTGACCATCTCGTCGCGCCGTTCCTCGTCCTTGCGGGTGGCGGTCAGAAAGAGTTCGGCCACCTCGTCGACGAACAGGACGACCGGCACGGGCCGTTCACTCTCAGGCAGGCCCCAGATGTCGGAGGTGATCTCTTCGTCGGGGAGATCGGGGGCGATGCCTTGACGGGCCTTGATCAGGTCGTATCGGTCCTCCATTTCCTTGATCAGGACGGGCAGCAGTTCGGCGGCTTCGTCTGGGTCGGTGGCGAGCGCGGAGAGGCGCGAGGCGAACGGGGCCAGCTCGACCCCGCGCTTGCAGTCGACGCCGACGAGGGCGACGTCCTGCGGTGCGAGGCCCGAGACGAGATGGCGCAGGTACATGGACTTACCCGACAGCGTCGCGCCGAGCGTGAGTTGATGGGGAACGGCCCGGTAGTCGCGCACGAAGGGCATGGCGTCCTCCCGCAGCGCTACCGGCACCTTGAGGAAGCCGCCCTCGACCTTGCGGGGCATCCGCACCTTGCGCAGGACGTCGAAGCCGACCAGCCGCAGTTCGACGACACCAGGCTTGACGGTGGAGACGTACACGGCGTGGACGCCCCAGGCGTGCCGCAGCCGTTCGGCCGAGGCGGCGACGTCGGCGGGTTCCTGTCCGGGAGCGAGCCGCAGCCGCAGCCGTAAGCCCGTCGACGTAGGGCGGATGATGCCCCGACGAGGCGGGACGGGCCGCACCTCCCGCCGAGTGGTGGCCTTGACGGCGAGGACGCGCAGCCGGGACGGCGCGACGGTCAGGCCGCAGGCTTCCATGACCGAGGCGTACGAGCTGAGCAGCCGGACTGTGGATATCGGCCCGCCGACCGCCGACCAGTACAAGGCCGGGTGGTTGGCCCGGGCGTAGGCGGCCCCACCGCCGAGCGCGGCGACGGGACCACCCACCTCCAGCAGTGTCGCGAGTTCGGACATCAGGCCGAGGTCCCCATGACGGCCGGGAAGGCGGCCGGGGTGACGGCAGCGGCCCGGAAGGCGATGCCGTGACGCTGCTGGCCGTTGAACACGGACTCCCACGGCCGGGCAACGAGCCCCGGCAGCGAGACCGGCGCACCGAGGTTCAACCCCTCTGAGACACCGCCCTCGGGGACGGTGACCTTGATCAGCGAGGACTCCCCGTCCTCGATGTAGACGACGCCGATGGTCATCAGCGCCTCACCGCTGACGGCGTCCTTGGCGATCTCACCGGTCTGCCGGTCACGGACCTTCGGCTCGGGAGCCTCGGTGAGGAGGATCGTCGCGGCGGAGGTCTCCACACGGATGGTGCGCACAGGCACGTTCCTATCTACTCGTCTATACAAGATGCGATCTGCGACCCCGATTCACGGGCTCACGACGATCACCTTGCCACATAACTTGCCCACTCGTCTATACGAGTAAGCGTGTTGGGGTGTACGAGTTCGAGGAGCGTGCCGACCACTGTCAGACCCATCCGTCAGAATCCGGCCATGCTGATAGCGACAAGCGCCAACGGCCATGTGGTGAAGCGTCCCTCGAAGCCGGCCATCGGGACGATGCTCGCCAACCTGCGACGCGGCAACGAGCACATGGTGCTTGAGCGCCAGGAGGAGGACCGCGAAGGGGACTGGTACATCCAGGTCCTGTTCCGCGACAACAACACCTACCAGCTGGAGTACCGGGACGGCGTCCCTGCCGAGCACTACCAGACGCAGACCGTCTCGCAGGAGAAGGTGCATACGGCACTCATCGGCTGGGCGACCGGCAAGCCGGATTGGCGCGAGGGCTTCATGTGGAACAACATCGGCGACATGTTCACGCCGGAGGCCTAGCACTGGCCTAGCACCCCACCGACACCGGTCATGCGATCACGTCGCCGGGAGCTGGTACGCCAGGACGTAGGCGTCCGCCGCCATGACCGTGTCGCAGACCTCGACGGGTCGCTTTTCGGTGTCGAAGGCGGTCCGGATCAGGTGGATCACGGGCACGCCGGCCGCCAGTCGTAGCGTGCGCACCTCGTCCGGCGAGGGCATCCGAGCGCGGATCTCTTCCTCGAAGTGGTCGAGGCGGTGGCCCAGCTCTTCGAGGCGGGCATAGATGCCGCCGGGGCCGGGGTTGGGTTCGGCGATCTGCGTGCCGCGGGCGATGTCGAGCGGCAGGTAAGACGTGGCGAACTCGACCGGACGCCCGTCGAGGAGGTAGCGGCGCCGACGTGCGAGGACCCGCCGCACGGACCCGAGCCGCGTGGAGATGTCCTGGCTAGCCTTCTCTTCCTTCACCTCAAGGCTGTCGACCTGGGGGTGACTACCGGCCGCGTCGGCTTCGACGATGAACGCGGACTTCCCCTGCTCGCGATGACGACGGGCGAACCGGTCCGAGGCGAGACGCCGCACGGGAGGACGGGGCCGGACAAAGACGCCCTTGCCGTGCTCGGCGTGGACGAGGCCTTCCCCCTGGAGGATGGAGAAGGAGTTGCGGACCGTCATCCGGGAGACCCCGTAGTGGTCGACGAGCTCAGCTTCCGAGGGCAGCTTCTCGCCCTCCCGGAATCGCCCACGGTCGATGGCTTCACGCAGCTGGTCGGCGATCTGCCGGAAGACCGCACGATCACTCGTGGGGTCGAGATCACCGAGCAGGCCCGAAGAAAGAGGGCTCACGTGTGTACTCCTTTAGGTATCTAGACGAGTGGGCGAGTGCTTGTTGCTACGGTGGAGAGCCTAGCCATCCGAGAGGGCCAAGGAACGTGAGCACAGAACGCCCGCACTCCGTGAGCGTGGCCGGGGTCGTCGTTGACGCCCAGGGTCGGGCCCTCCTGATCCAGCGCCGGGACAACGGCCACTGGGAACCGCCGGGCGGCATCCTCGAACGCGAGGAGACCATCCCCGAAGCCCTTCAGCGCGAAGTCCTCGAAGAGACCGGCATCAAGATCGCGCTTCCCGCGACCCTCACCGGCGTCTACAAGAACATGACGGGCCTGATCGTCTCGCTGGTCTTCCGCTGTGAGGCGGCCGACGGCACTCCGACCACCGGCGACGAGACCCGCGCACTGCGCTGGGTGACCCGCGAAGAAGTCTCCGAACTTGCCGACGAGGCGTACGCGATCCGCGTCATAGATGCACTGGACGCGGCGTCCCCGCCGGCCATCCGCGCCCACGACGGCGTGAAACTCGTCTAGTCCGAACCCGCTGCACATGGCGGCCTACCAGCATGAAGGAACTTGTATGCACGAGTATACGAGTACTGCCCGGGTCTGGGGACTGTCTTGCCCAGGTTTCCCGGAAGAGGTCAGCCGGGCCCGCCGATGGACGCGCGACGTCCTGCGCGGCTCCCCTTTTGCCGAGGACGTCGAGCTGATCGTGAGCGAGCTCAGCGCGAACGCAATCCTCCACACGGCGAGCGGCCATGAGTCCGGCAGCTTCCACCTGGCCGTCGCCGTCTCGGCGCAGGTGGTCGCCGTATCGGTGACGGACGCCGGAGGCATGGGCACGGCCCCGAAGATCGAGCACCAGGACCAGGACGCCGAGCACGGCCGCGGACTCGGCATGGTCAGCGCGATCGCTCACCGGGTCGTCGTCCACGGCAGCGAGGCCGGCCACACCATCACGGCGGAGCTCTTCACCGACGTACACCGCGGAGGGCACCCGTGCTGAGGACGACGACCAGGCCGGGCTTCTGGTGCGAGTGCTGGACCCAACGGCTCGACGGACGACGCCCGCCGGCCCTCTTCGGATCCTTCGACGCGTACTCGGCGGTCGAGGCAAACAATTGGGTGGCGACGATCCTGCGCACCATCTCACCAGCACTCGACACAGCCGCTTCCCAGGAGGCGTGGACGCGACTCCACGACGACCGCATCGACACAAGGCGAGCCCTGTTGCGCCGGGAGCCCTGGACGGTGTCCATCACGCACACCAGCACGCGCATCACATGGACAGTCCGACCAGCGCTCTTCCTGCCCCTGGCACACCGTCAGGGCGTCGAACTCCCAGCCTGCACGAACGCCTTCAAGCCCCACAGAGCCGACTGAGTTACAACTTTCTCTACTGGTTCAAGGCGGCTCGCTCCGCTCCCCGCGCGCGGCCCGGCCCCCGGCCGGGCCTGCGCTCCTGCCTTCGTCCCGCTCCAGCCCGACCGGCGCCCGCGCCGCTCTCTCATCGATCAGCCGCTTGCCGCAGGGGGTCGCAGTGACTGGGGCGGGTAGGTCCAAAGAGGCCAGTCTCCACCCAAGGCGCGTCGGGGCGTGTCAGATCCTGCGGGGATTCGCGGGAAACAGCCAGTTGTCGTAGAGCTTCCACGGGAAGTAGTAGGCAACAGACGTCGCGGCGCACGTCGAAGTCCTCCAAGGGAGCTTTCAGTCAAGTTCCAGGTAGGGACGAAGAGACCCTAACGTTGCCCCAATAGGGGTGACCGGTGGTCGCGCACCGTACGTTTACGTTCCTGGACACCGCCCGTGTGATGTCATTGAGTCTGTGGAGCATCGAGCACAACCGAGAGGAGATGAATGGTGCTAAATTTGCGCAGGCATCGACGAAAAGAATATAGCGTCTTGCGCAGGGCCAGGCCCGAACTCTTCAAAAATTCACGGCTTGCGGCGACAGAGATCCTATTTCGAAAGGCGAAACAAAGACGGGTAGCCCGCGAGGTTCGCAGAGAGATGCGCAAGTTGAAGATTCCGACAGCTTATGCAGACGTCGGAGTTATCTACGAGGATCAATATGTGAAACTTGTGCGTGACGCCGTAAGGTTTCGCTCCGGAGAGTGTGGGTCCTACATTCGAATCCTCCCCGCAGCCTTGAGTGTCGGGGTGGCCGTACTTCCTCTACACGAGGGGCGTATCGTCCTCATTTCGCATTTTCGTCACTCTACTCGCAACTGGCATTGGGAAATCCCTCGCGGGTTTGCAGAACCGGGCGAGAAACCCGAAGAAACAGCAGCTCGCGAAATGAAGGAAGAACTTGACGTAGGGATTACGAGGATGGAAAGGCTAGGCCTAATCCACCCCGACACAGGGCTACTGACTTATAGCGTCCCACTATATGCAGCCATCGTCGATCGCCCCCCAATCCCCGAGGGGTCGGAGGGTATCGACGATGTCCGAGTGGTCACGTTGAGTGAAGCGGAGGTAATGATCGAAAGCGAAGAGATCACAGACTCCTTTACTCTCGCGGCGCTATGCCTACTGCGCAGTCGCGGAGGCGCATCAGCCGATTTGGGCCTGCGGTTGCACTCGCAGTAGAAGACACTACCCTAGGAAGTGAGGCTCGTTGGTGCGGCGGCGGACACGGCCGTCAACCTGTCTTATTCCTAGCGGTGCGTTATTTCAAGCATCAAAATTGCGGCAAATCCCAAGAGTGCAACACGATTTCGGGAATTCTCATGCCCACCGTAAGAGCCAACCAGTTGGACGGTTTCGCTACAGTACCGCACTGTCTCGATAACCACTTCCTTCCATTCAACGTCCTAAGCGCCCTCCATCGGAGAAAAATCGGCGGCGCTCAAGTCGCCAAGTCGCGAGAAAAGGCTGTTCGGCGCGAATACGTAAGGTCGCTTCTGTACTCGCCGGAAGTTGTAATCAACAGGGCTTTCGCGCTCAACGAGCCAGCGGTATTCCAGGATGTATCGAAAGACCCGGAGAGCATGGCCAAACTGGCCGAGCGGAATATTTCCATCTTGATGTTCAGGGATGAGCCAAGCCTCTCAGAGGTAATCAAACACCCCCCATTCAAGATCAGCAGGGGTGGCGAGAAGGCGTGGCAGAAATACTTGAGCGTCTTCGGGGAAGATCAGATTAGGGTATTGAGGTTGTCCGATCGGGACAGCATGGCGCTGCCTGGACGCTTTGATACCTTCATTCGACGGCTAATTCGCCGAGAATTTCTCGACGGCCAAATGGATGAGCTTTTTTCGGCTGTCAGCCCTGAAGGCACCCACGATAGTATGCTCTCTGACTTTGAGGCTTTTCTGGAATCGGAGGGCGAGCCATGGCTGAGGACTCAGGGAAATACCATCAAGAGGGGTGCATACTACGCGAAGTTCGTGCTACCAGATGGCGCTGACGTAGAGAAACCCGATATCGATCGATGTAAGCGATTCAGCTATCAGATGAAGCTGCTGGGGGATTTGGCATACAACCACAATCTTCCAACCACTCTGCATCGGCAGTCTTTTATGGCTATGCAAATGCCTAGCCCTCTCTGTCTTCCACCTGACCTGTTCTCTCACACGCCGGAAGAAGCTCACGTAGATGGGGACGCGGCTATCGACGTTTGTGACCGCACATTGGTTGATCCTGCCTGGTACTACAGATCACAGGAAGCGTTCCTTCTCCCCGAATGGGCAGATCTCACTATTGCAGATGTCTGCGAAATGCAGTCTTGGCCGGAATGGATAAACTTTAGGGAAGCGCAGCGGGCTGTCTCTAATGTGTCGAGCCCCGATAGGTTCGATGCGAGCCTTGCTGCATTGTTTGGAGCTCTCGAGGGCTTCCAAAATCGACTCAGTAGAGAGATATCTCAAGAAGCCGGTTCACTTAAACACTTGAGAGTCGGAGCTACCGCTCTTAAATTGCTGGTGCGCCCTTTGATCACATGGGCCGGTCAGATAATTACCCCTGGGGTCGCTGGTCACATATTGGCAAACTTTGCAATGGTGGGGATTGATTATGCGATAGATGTCGGTATCGAGTTCTTTGAGGAGCGCAAGGACTCGGAGCACGAAATAGCTGTGCAGGGGTTTGTCTATAAGGCATCTGGACTGCGGCAGAATGTTCTTGCTGACATTCGGGAGCACTCAGATGAGGATCGGCGACGCCTAGAGCAGATGGCTGCCGAGACCGAAGTTCCTTACCGAGAAGTTACCGCTCAGAGAGCGTAAAGCGGCAGCCGATGTAAAGGCAGTCAACGACGCCTCATCGCCATCGGTCAGCAGCTCCGTTCGATCTTTTCCGGCTTCAGATCCAGCAGCCGTTCGAAGCCGATAGCGTCTCCCGAAGCCCGCACCTCGAAGGCCCGCACCACCAAGCGCATTCCAGAACGAGCGGGGAATCACGGTGAAAGCAGCCGAGTAAAAACAAGGCCACGCCCCACCGTTCGCACAGGTCAGTACTCGAACGCGCTGCAAAGAACCGCAGCTTCCCAAGCTGAGGGCTTCGGAGGTGCAGCGCGCCAGGTGGCTCATCGCGGCCAGCCGTCGCCTCTGGCGCTGGTCGACGTCACAAGCCGATAGCGTGGCTGAGGCCGGTGGGGGTGCAGCGAGGCATACGCGCGCCTGATCGGGCGGCGCACCCACCGTGGTGGGCGGCCGTCGTCGGCTGAGGTTCGTGCCACTGCCGTGCCAGATGTGGAGGTCAGCCACGGTCAACGAGGGTGTCCTGCGATCGAGTTATCGACCGTCTCATCAGGTACCGAAGCCGCAGGTCAGCGGCACGGCTCCCCCTCCTCTCTCCTAAAGCGGGTGTCGCAGGTTCGAATCCTGCCGGGGGCACCAGGCAAAAGGCCCCGGACCGATCATGGTCCGGGGCCTTTGACATCCACTTCTGACTGTGAGGATGTTGTCCTCCCGCCCGTACCGGAGCCCGCCCCGTGGGGCTTCGGCCCGGACTCGTCCAGGCAGGTCCACCAGGGCCGGACGGCTTGACCCGTCAGGCCGAGGCAGTCGCTCAGGGCTGCGGCTACCGTCGTGCGGAGAGCAGATTGCCACCGGAGGAGGAACGACGATGGCCGGCACCGAAACGCTCGACCGCAGCACCTGGGAGACCGCCCTCAATCAGGTGACCGAGGAACACCAGGGGGAGTTCGTCACCATCGAGGTACTGGACCCCGAGGTCGGGCACCAGTACGAAGCCAACCGGCTGCCCTTCGCCACCATCGTGTACGACCCGAAGGACGACGTAGTGGCCGTCTCCGTCGGCGGACGGTCGCCGCGCTACCCCGTCGTCCTGCGGCACCTGGTGTGGCACCCCAGGGAGATCGACGTCGCCACGCAGGACATTCCCGAGCCGGCGGCCCGGACAGTCGACAAGGACGGCACCGCCACGCTGATCACCTTCTTCTCCCAGGAGTCCGGCACGGAGTCCTGACCCCTGAGGCGCGCCCGCCGCCGGCAGCCGTCACGGCACCTCGTATGACAAACCCATTGGTGATCACTAGATGGGTGACGGGCCGACTTGGGGATCTAGTGATCGTTACCGGCCGTATGCAGCCATATCCGCTCCTCCGTGACTGGCGACCGGCTCGGTCCGCCGACGCCTGATGCCCGCGAGGTCGCCCGCACGCGCACACGCCCTGGGGAAGGGTGGACATGCTGACGAGCGGCCGCTCCAGGTGCCACCGCCGCGTACGAGCCAGTGGTTCCCCGGCGAGCGGGCCCGCGGAACTCACGGGGCGGAGGACGTGCTCCGCGTCGGCGCGCGTGAGCCGCCGTCCGTCGGCGCCGGGGGTGAGAACGCGAACAGGGCCACCAACGCGGCGACCACCGTCCCCCAGACGCAGATCGCGCCCACGAGATCGCGTGCATGCGGGCCGCCGCCCGTCGCGGCCTGGTCCCTGAGGCGGTACACGGCCACCGCCGCCGCCGTCGCGACCAGCAGGATCAGGACTGCTGTGCCGTCCATGTGCAGTGTCATTGCCGGGCCTTTCGAGGATCAGGGTCTGCCCGCCGGCGTCCGGTGAGGATTCCGGGCAAGCAGGCGCGACCGATGTGCTGCGTCGTGGCGTCGGATCGTGGGACGTAAGGGGCCGGACAGCCGCCGTGCAGGCAGCCTGGCACGCCGTTTTCACGGTCCGGGGGATCCCCAACTGTTCTCATTTGCCTGTGAGTTCAGGAGTGTCTGACGTATGAGGTCAGAGTAGGCAATTCTCCCGGAGCCTCGTCACGAGCCGTATGTGTACAAACCCGTGGGTCGCACTTTGACGTTCTGCACAAGTCAGTCGGCGCGGGTGACCAGTGCGTCAGGTTCCGGTTCGGCGCGGTACGGCGTGTCCCTGCCCGATGTCCGCCCCGCCCCCGGCCACCGCGCCACGGGATGGCCGGGGCTCGGCCCCGCCCAGGTGTCTCACGCCCCGTTCAGCGGCTGACTGTCCGCCGCTACCCCTCCTGGCGCATCTTGTACTGACGAGTGGATGGGCACGTACCTGTGAGCACCATCCGTGTTGAGACCTCCGCCGCGACCTTCACGCGGGTGGCGGCTGACGCAGGGTTACGAGTGGTTCGGCTGCACGACGCGCTGCATGGCTGCGCCACGCCGCTGACGGCGGCCGGCATCGCGCCACGGGTCATCATGGAGATCCTCGGGCGCAGCCAGATCAGCATCACGATGGACGTGTACACGCACGTCGTGCACGACATCCAGCGGGAGGCGATCAGCCACATGGCGCGGTTGCTCAAGCGCCGTCCGCCGGCCGCTGGCCGCCTGAGAGGCGACTGCCGTCAACCACTACCGTCAAAGGCCCGCCACCTACGGATTTCCGTAGGTGGCGCGCCTTTGAACTGGTGCCCCGGCAGGATTCGAACCTGCGACACCCGCTTTCAAGTTGGTCGAGGCCGGCGCGGAGCGGGTGACCGATGGCATCCACACTGAGCCGAGCCTGAGTGAGGGCAAGGCCTACAAGCTCAACCTGGTATGCGTGGGCAAGGGCAGTGCGCAGCTGACATTCACCCCGACGAGCGCCGGCACAGAAACCGAGGTGCCGTGCGATCAGTCAGTGGTCCAGCAGCGGATCACCGGACACAAGCCGGTACGCATTGATGTCGACAGTGCCAAGGCATCGACCGGCGTGATCGCCTGGCAGATCGACGCCATCTGATCCGGGTGTCGCAGGTTCGAATCCTGGCGGGGGCGCAAGGGAAAGGCCACCTGGGAACTTTCCCAGGTGGCCTTTGCCATCCGCTTCTGACATCCAATTCTGACATCCAAAAGCACTCGCCTACGGAAGCGGCCCCTGGCCTGCCCAGAAAGACAAGTCAGGGGCCGCCGCTCGTGCCTCAGGCGCCCTGGTAGACCGGGGGCTTCTGGGCCTTGCCGTAGACGTAGGCGCTGAGGGTGCCGTCGGCGCCCAGGACGACCAGGGTGACGTCGTCCTGCTGGACGGCCGGGCGGCCCTTGGCGTATTCGACGGGGAACGTGCCGTGGCCGGTGGTCAGCTGCGCCCCGTAGACACCCGCGCGCTTGACGAGCTTCACCATGGCGCCGTTGGCAAGCTTGTAGCGGCCGAGACGCGGGTTGGCGGCGGTCTTGGCCCCGGTCCAGGTGACGGTCGTGCCGTCGGGGTTCAGCACGAGGGTTCGGCTGCCGAACACGGCGGCGCCCGCGCGACCGTGCGCGTCGATGAACCGCACCAGCTTGCCGCTCTGGTAGACGCGGGCCTGGTAGTGGCTGGCCGAGACCTTGAAGATCTGAGCGGCCGTACGGGAGTCGAGACGCAGGGTGCGCACGAGCTTGCCGCTCTGCGTGCAGTCGGCGGACAGCACCGGGAAGGCGGTGGACTTCCAGGGGGTGGACCCGCCCTCGCTGCGCTGCCCGAAGACGGGCTTGGCGCTGAGCACTCCCGTGATCCGCAGGCCATTGGCCGCGTCGACGGTCCTGCTCTGGTCCACGGTCGAGACGACGTGGCCCTTCTCGTCAAGGAGCTTGGCGGACGCGCCGCTGTCGGCGCTGTTGACCAGCTTGACCTTCCAGCCGCCGAAGACGGAGGGGATGGTCTTGGTGGCAAGGCAGGCGCTGCTCGTGGAGGACGCGGCCGCGGTGGCGGCGCTGGCGGAAGTGGCTGTCACGACAGAAGCGGTGGCCGTACCCGCGAGGGCGACGATGGCGAGGGCGGTACGGAGTGCGGTGCGCATGACGGCTCCTGGCGATTCGGTTTCTGCCGCGCCGGCCTCTCTGACCAGCGAGAACAACGCTATTGGGTCACGCGTTCCGGAATCGTCGGCCCCATGTCACAGGCATGTGACAGCGCGTCACTCTTGCCTCAGAGAGCGCTCGTTGGCTGTCCTGACAGCAGTCCCGCTCCCAATCCCCCGCGGTACAGCAGCCTTGTTGACGGCAAGCGTCCGGCCGGGGTCGGCGGCCCCGTGACCAGCGTCGGCGACCCCGGCGATCTCGACGGCTGTCTTGCCCGTCGTTCGTGTTGAGGGGCGCACACGGCGGCACCCCCGCTCGGGCCGTCGCTGAGCCCTCCCTGGGTTGCACGAGGGCCGTACGAGGGCGCTCGACAACGCCTAACGCTGACAACGGTCGACAGCCCGGTCGCAGGTCGCAGCGTTGGTCGGCTACATGCCCGCAGGTCACAGACCCGGCCCGCCAACCCGTCCAAGCCGTCGCCTCACAGACCTGGGCGGCCCGAGTCGGAGGCTGTCTCTCCCCCGCCCTCGCGAATCATGGCTCCGAGCCGATCGGCGATGGCCCGGTCGCGGGCGCTGTACCCCAGCGGCGGATTTCGGCGCCTTGTCGAAGAGGCTGCCGTCCCACAGACGACGCGCCGCGTTTCCTGGTGGAGGTCGTCGCGCTCATGGCTGGACCGCTGCGGGACCAGGGGCCACCGACCTTCGGCACGTACGGGACCGGCTCCTGTGGATCACCGGCCTGATCTCCGGCGTGCGCTTCGGCCGGAACGTTGTCGAGAACTATTCGGTATCAACTGCACTGTTCAGGTGTTTACTTGACTCAAACGACAACGTGGGAGGGAACCGTACAGTGCCCATACCCGGACTGGAACTAGTGGCCGGAGCGACGGTCGGCTACCTCGTGAGGAAGGTTCGGAAAGTGGGCTCCCGCGCCGATGCCGAGGTCGACAGGGTCCTCGACGAGGGCATGGACGCCCTGCACGAGCTGGTGAGCGGGGTCGTCGGCGACGATCCTGCCGTCACACGTCTGCTGGAGCAGGCCGGCGAGGGCGAGGTGAGTGAGCGGGCGACGCGACGGGCGACGGACGCGATCGCCGACGCGGCGGAGGAGGATCCCGCATTCGCCACCGGGCTGGCCGCGTCCGTCGACCGCCTGCAACGCCACGAGGCGGGGCTGGTTCAGCAGAGCGGCGTCGGCGCGCAGCGTGACCTACGGGTCGAAACCGGTGGCGTCGTTGTCGGAGGGAATGTCTCGGGAGGAGTGACGACCGGGCACCACCCTTCGACGCCGGGACCGCACGAGGGCTGAGCGGTTCCGGAGAGACGTCCGCCCAGCCGACGATCGCGGCGGGCACGGCGGCGATCGCCGGCGGAGTCGTTGCCGCGCGCATCGACCATGTGCACCTGACATCCCTGGCGTCGAGCGGGCCGGCCCCCCGCCCGAGGCCGATTCACGCGATTCCGTCGCGCAACCAAGCCTTCACCGGGCGGACCGCCCTCCTGGAACGTGTCGACGCCGGCATGCGGCACACAGGCGAAGGCGGTTCCGCGGGACGCGGCGTGGTGTCGCTCATCGGGATGGGCGGCATCGGCAAGACGCAGCTGGCGGTCGAATACGCCCATCGCCACGCCGGCGACTACCAGCTGGTGTGGTGGGTGGGCGCCGACCAGCCCGCCGCGGTCATGGCGAGCCTCACCGCCCTGGCCTCCCAGCTGGGACTCGCCGCCGTCCAGCCGTCCCTGTTGATTCGGGCCCTCTGGGTGGAACTGGCGGCCAGGCGGGACTGGTTGCTGGTGTACGACAACCTTGACGATCTCGGTGCCATGAACGACCTTCTCCCTCCTGACGGAGGAAGGCTGCTGATCACCGGCCGCGATCCCCGCATCGGACGGATCGGTGCACGCATCGACGTCACCGAGTTCGAGCGGGACGAGTCGATCACGCTGCTGTCGCGCCGCTGTCCCTCCCTGTCACCCGACGACGCCGACCGGGTAGCTGCCGCGATGGGCGATCTGCCCCTGTCGGTGGAGCAGGTCGGTTGCTTCCTGGACGAGACCGGCCTGGAGACCGCCGACTACCTCACGCTCCTCAGGTCTCAGCCGGCGGCGAGCGGCCTGGACGACCGCACTGTCTCGGCGCATCCCGGCCTGGTGTCGGTGGTCGGCACCAGCCGTGACCGGCTGGTGACCACGGCCGGTCCGGCCGCCGCCGCTCTCCTGGACCGGCTCGCCTTTCTCGCTCCGGAGCCGATCCCGCTGGGCTCGGACCCCGCCGTCGGGCCGCCCCGGTTCGGCGTCCGGCTGGGTGACACAGCGACGGCCGCTCTGGCCGTCCGCAAGATCGTCGCCCTTGGGCTGGCCCGGCACGCCGACAACGCCCTTCAGATGCACCGACTCGTGCATACGCTGCTCCGGGCGAGGCTGCCGGTCGGCGAGCACGGGGTGATTCACCACGCCGCCGAGGAACTGCTCGCCACGATCACCCCGGGAGACCCGGACACCCCCGATTCCTGGCCCGAGTACGGGATGATCGTCCCGCATGTCCGGGAGCTCCTGTCGTCCGACGCGGCCTTGCCCGGGATCCGGCTGAACGCGGAGGCGTTCCGTACGCTGGTCCTGAACGTGCAACGGTATCTGTACTTTTCCGGCCAGTCCCGGTCCGCGGTCGACATCTGCCGGATGACCCGGGATTCGTGGACGGCGCGGCTCGGCCCCGACCACCCCGACACGCTCCACACCGGATACAACCTGGCGTCCAACCTCTTCGAGCTCGGCGAGTACGCGCAAGCACGGGAGGTCGACCAGGACGTCTGGGACCGGAGGTGCCGGGTCCTCGGCATGGACCATCAGGACACCATCCGCTCGGCGCACCAGCTGGCGGCCGACCTCTGCGACCTCGGGGACTTCGCCGGGGCGCGCGCGCTGGACGAAGAGGGGTGGCGGCATCGCCGCCGCCTGCTCGGCGAGAACCACCCCGACACGCTTCAGTCAGCCCACTACCTGGGCTCCGACCTGTATGAGCTGGGCGAGCGCGAGCGGGCCCGCGACATCAACGAGGACGTCTGGAAGCGGCGTCGGCGGGTCCTCGGCGAGGATCATCCCGACACCCTGCACTCCGCGCATCATCTCGCCTCCGATCTGTGCGACCTGGGCGAGGTGGAGCGAGCCCGGGAGCTGCAGTGGTCGGTGCTGGGGCAGCGCCGGCGGCTCCTGGGCGAGAACCACCCGGACACGCTGCGCTCGGCGCACTACCTGGCCATCACTCTTCACCGGATGGCCGAATACGCCCAGGCGCGGACGCTGAACGAGGACGTCTGGGACCGGCGTCGGCGGCTGCACGGTGACGACCATCCCGACACTCTGCGCTCGGCCTACAGTCTCGCCGACGACCTGTGCGCCCTCGAGGACTACACGCGCGCCCGCGAACTGCACCGTGACACCTGGGAGCGGCGATGCCACGTGCTGGGCGAGAACCATCCGGACGCCCGGCGCTCGGCCCGGGCGCTCGCGGACGTGCCCATGTCCGCCTGATCAACCGTCATCGAGCTCGGCTGCGAGACCGGCGATCACCGTGGAGGCCTGGACGATGATCTCGGGGTCGCGCAGGAGGGCCATGCGGAGATGCCTTCGCCCCAGGTGCGGTGACGACCAGTAGAACCTCTCGCCGGAGAGAACGTGGACGCCCCGCTCGGCGAGCAGTCTGCGGACGTGCTCTCCGTCCGGTCCACCGGGAGCCACTTCCAGCCAGGCGAGGCCCAGCTTCCGGGTGTCGTCCGTTCTCAGGAACGCGCCAGGGATCGTTGTCTGGAAGAGCGTCCGGTTCTTCGCGACCAGTTCGCGCAGATAGCGGCCGCCATCGGCCTCCGCGAGACGCACGAACTCCGTGATCAGCCGGACGGTGAAAGGAGAGAGGTGGAGGAGGAAGTCCGAGTGTATTCCCAGGACGGCGTCGACGAGTCTCGGGGAGACGCTGAGGAAGGGCGCCTTCAACTCGGCCGCGGGCCAGACCTTTCCCGTGTCCTCGATCACCACGCAGTCGATTTCCGAACCGGCGAGGATCCCGTAGTGGTCGTAGACCTGGTCGTCGGACAGATAGACCCGGAAGCAGCCGTCGAGAACGAGGAGCTTCCCCTCGGCCCGGCAGTATTCGACGATGCGGGTGAACGCCTCCTCGCCGGCCACCGTGCCGGTGGGGTTGTTCGGGCTCACCAGGAAGATCACGTCTGCGGTGAGCGTCTCGAGGAGCCCTTCCAGCGCGGCCGTTCCGTCCGTCAGCGCGGTCTCCGGGAACGGCTCGAGGGGTATGCCGTGGCGCAGCAGGATGTCGGCGATGTTGTCGAAGCAGGGTTCGATCAGGGCTACGGAAAGCCCCCTGAGGCGCAGCAGGTTGGCCACGATCTCGACGGCCATCGAGGCGGAGTAGGACATCAGCCCGGTGAAGTGTTCCGGGATGTACGACTGCGCTCCGAGCGCGAGGTAGCGACGTATGTACTCGGCCTCGGCCCGCCGCCCGCCCCTGCGGTCCGACTCGGCGAAGAAGCGCGCCGAGTCGGCGATGATCGCAGATTCGGCGGTGGTCCAGGAGCGGAACGCGTGACCGTCCGACAGATTGTGTGCGAAGGGGAGAGCGTCCACCTCTTCCCGCGTGAGATTGCGCTCGATCACCCTCACCCCTTGTGTCCCGAACGACCGTCCTTCGCCGTGTACCGCTTCTGATCGTCTCTCGCGTTCCTCGCCATCCGCAAGGTGCCGGTCTCCCCCGAGATGCACCGACACAACTCGGGAAGTCCTGGTACCGCCCGGTTCAGGACGGCATGCGAGCACGGCGGGTTCGCCGGCCGCAACGACCTCCACCGGTTGGGTACGCAGTGGTCCGCGGTGGCACGTCCGGGCGGCTTCGAGAGTGTGCGACTGGGGGCGGATGCCATCTGCTGTGCGCCGGGGTGATTCGGGCGTGAGCCGGCCCCCGGCACACACTGACGGGCGGTGCTGCCGCCCGGTCGCGTCGGCCGGCTCGCCGCCGGGGTCGCGGCGAGCGGATCCGGAGCGGGCGGGCGTTACTTGAGTTCCGCGTCGGTGTAGTAGCCGCCTGCGACCAGGACGTACTCGTAGTTGGTCTTGTCGACGGTCGTCGGCTGCAACAGGTAGGCGGGGACTGCCTTGACGCCGTTGCTGTAGGCCCTTCTGTTGTTCACCTTCGGTGTCTTGCCGTTGAGCAGGTCGTCGGCCATCTCCGCTGCGACGCTGGCGAGTTGGCGGAGGTCCTTGTAGACGGTCTGGGACTGCTCGCCCGCGATGATCGACTTCACCGAGGCCAGTTCGGCGTCCTGGCCGGTGATGATCGGCAGGCGCTTGCCGCCGGAGCCGTAGCCGTACCCCTTCAGCGAGTTCAGGACGCCGATGGAGATGCCGTCGTACGGCGACAGGACCGCGTCGACCTTCTTGCTGCCGTACGACTGGCCGAGGATGCCGTCCATGCGCTTCTTCGCGGTGGGCCCGTCCCAGCGCAGGGTGGTGACCTCCTTGAGGTCGGTCTGGCCGGAGCGGACCACCAACTGCTTGTTGTCGATGTACGGCTGTAGGAGGTGCATCGCGCCGTCGAAGAAGTACTTGGTGTTGTTGTCGTCGGGGGAGCCCGCGAACAGCTCGATGTTGAACGGGCCCGCGCCGTCCTCCAGACCGAGCTTGTCGATGATGTAGCGGGCCTGGAACCGGCCGACCTGCTCGTTGTCGAAGGAGACGTAGTAGTCGACGTTCTCGGTGCCGAGGATGAGCCGGTCGTAGGAGATCACGGGGATGTCCGCGTCGGCGGCCTTCTGGAGCACGCCGTTCAGCGACTTGTTGTCGATGGCCGCGATGATCAGCGCGTCCACGCCCTGCTTGATCAGTTCCTCGATCTGCGCGACCTGGGTCTTCGGGCTGTCCTGTCCGTAGACCAGCTTGGTCTGGTAGCCGTCGGCCTTCAGGTCGGTGACGACGCTCTTCCCGTCCGTGAGCCAGCGCTCGGAGGCCTGGGTCGGCATGGCGATGCCGATGGTGTCGCCCTTGGCGCTGCTTTCGGAGCTGCCTCCGATGTTCTCGCCGCAGGCGGACAGGGTGAGGGCGAGAGAAGCGGCTCCGGCGATGGCGGCGAGGGCAGCTCTTCGGTTGCGCATGGGGATCGTTCCTCGTTCTTCTCGTCGTTGAGAGGATGGCGGCGTATCGGATGCCGGTGGTGAAGCGGTGTGACGGGCGAAGCTGTCCGGCGAGCGAGCGGCCGGCCGGTGGGTCGAGTCGACGGGCCGTTCGTGTCCGCTCCCGCGCGGCGTCCTGGGCTGGTGGTCTGGGTCCGCGAAGGGTGTGGTGCATCGGGGGTGTGGTGCGTGGGGGGTGTGGTGCGTGGGGGGTGTGGGGTGCCGGACGCGCCGTGGTCGCCGAGGGGTTGTGTCCGGGGCCAGGGGTCCGGGGGGGGGTGGTTCCCGGGTCCCGGGGGTGAGGACTGGTTCCCGGGTTCCTGGGGGTGGGGGGCAGGCTTCCGGGGCGTCCGGAGGGGGTGGTTCGCGGACGCCCTGGACGGGTTGGGCGGGCTTACGGCGGTGCGGCGGGCGCCGCAGCTCATCCGCGCGGCGACCCGGAGGATTCACGGACGGCCCAGTGGGTTCGCGCGCGAGGCGAGCCCTGGTGGATCCGCAGCCGGCTCCGTCGACCCGCACGCAGGCACCGTGAATCCGTACGTGCCCCTGTAGCCGGACCCGGACGGTCCCGTAGGCCCGCACGGTCCCGTGGGCCCGCACATGGCGACTTGTGTTCGCGCGGGTCGGTAAGACCGTCGCGGGGCCGGCGCTCACGTTCCGGGACGGTGAACAGCTGGTGGCTCACGCGGAACTGACCGGTAGTCAGTACGGGGGGCGGGTCGCTCGGACCGATGCCCGCGCTCCTCGACACCGCGCGGTACGGCGGCCGATGTGACAGCCGGTCCGGCGGTCGGTGCAACGACCCGTGCGCCGGCCGGTGTCATGACCCGTGCGTCGGCCGCTGTCAGGGCTTGCGCGGTGGCCGGCGTCACGGCCTGTGCGGCGCCCGGCACCGCCGTCCGGCCCCCCGTCCGGTCCTCTTCGGCTCCCGGGGCCGCGTCGCCGGCGCGCGCCTGTACACACGTCAGGCCGCGCCTGGGCGCTCCTCCCACGTATGTACTGCTTTCGGTGGCGCGCAGGGCACTTGCCTTTCAACCGTTCGAAATATCGACACGCGGTCGGAATGGTGGCGTGACAATAAAAGGGGGGGTGCGGGGTGTCAACGGTGCGAACAGAAACGGCTCCAGAAGGTGACGGAGATCGCTTTCTGTCCTTGGCGGAACCATAACCACGGCGTCGGGAAATCCGTCGGCGTTTCTTCATTTCTGCTGGTCAACGGCGTGAAACAGCCGAGGCGGCGGCGACACGGGGGGCATGCCGTCTAGGGTCGTCCGGTGACGAGTAGCAGCGCGCCGCGCTCCCATGTCCTCGACAGCGCCCGTCCCGACGCGGAGGCCGGTGAACGGCAGAGCCGACCGCGCCTGTTCGAACGGCAGGAGCGTCTGCGCCTGTTCGGATATGCCGGGCGCCCCCGGACAGACGTCCGCGAGCGCCTGGTACCGCCGTTCCCCGAGCCGTCGACCCGCCTCTGGGAGATCGTCGGCCTCGACCGTGCGCGGGCGTACCGCGTGGCGAAGGCGATGGACTGGCTGGGACCGGTGCTCGTCGCCGTCCTGGCCGGAGCGATCCGCTTCTGGCGTCTCGGACAGCCCCGGGCGGTCGTCTTCGACGAGACCTATTACGCCAAGGACGCCTGGGCGCTGCTGCGGCTGGGCTACGAGGGCACCTGGCCGGACCGCAAGGTCGCCGACCCGCAGATCCTGGCGCATCCTCAGGTGATCCCGCTCTCCGACACCGGGGCCTTCGTCGCGCACCCGCCGACGGGCAAGTGGGTGATCGCCGCCGGTGAGTGGATGTTCGGCCTCACGCCGTTCGGCTGGCGCTTCATGACGGCGCTCCTCGGCACGCTGTCGGTGCTGATGCTGTGCCGTACGGGTCGCCGTCTGTTCCGGTCGACGGCGCTGGGCTGCCTGGCCGGTCTGCTGCTGGCGGTGGACGGTCTGCACGTGGTGATGAGCCGTACGGCCCTGCTGGACCTCGTCGTCAGCTTTTTCGTACTGGCGGCGTTCTCCTGCCTGCTGCTCGACCGGGATCACGCCCGGGCACGGCTCGCGGCAGCCCTTCCGGTGGATGCGGACGGCCGTGCGCGCCCGGACCAGGACACCGGCGGTCGTGCCGGGACGGGATGGCGTCCATGGCGGTCGGCGGCCGGTCTGTTCCTGGGGCTCGCGGCCGCGACCAAGTGGAACGGCCTGTACTTCCTGGCCTGTTTCATGGTCCTCACCCTGCTGTGGGACGTCGGCTCACGTCGCGTGGCGGGCGCCCGCCGCCCGTACCGGGCGGTGCTGCGCAAGGACTTCGGGTGGTCGGCGCTGTCCGTCGTGCCGGTCGCGGTGGCGACCTATCTGGCGACCTGGACGGGGTGGTTCCTGTCCGACGACGGATACGGACGGCACTGGGCGGACGGCCGCGGCGGCACCTGGTCGTGGGTTCCGGCCGCACTCCGCAGCCTGTGGCACTACGAGTACGGGGTGTACCGGTTCAACATCGGGCTGCACATCCCCCACAAGTACGAGTCGAACCCGTGGAGTTGGCTGGTTCTCGGCCGTCCCGTGCTGTTCCACTACGAGTCGCCGCAACCCGGACGGGACGGGTGTCACACCGCGGGCGCCTGCTCACAGGCGGTCCTCGCGCTGGGCACACCGCTCCTGTGGTGGACGGCGTGCTGCGCGCTCGTCTATCTGCTCTACCGGTGGGCGCTGCGCCGCGACTGGCGCGCCGGCGCCGTCCTGTGCGCGGTGGCGGCCGGTTATCTGCCCTGGTTCCTGTACCAGGACCGCACGATCTTCTCGTTCTACGCGGTCGCCTTCGTGCCGTACCTGTGCCTGGCCGTGGCGATGATGCTGGGGGCCGTGCTGGGCCCGCCCGGGGCGGACGACAGACGGCGCACCCTGGGCGCGGTGGCCGCGGGCGGGCTGGTGCTGCTCATCGTCTGGAACTTCGTCTACTTTTTCCCGATCTATACCGGGCAGACGATCCCCTATGCCGACTGGCACGCCAGAATGTGGCTCGACACCTGGATCTGAGCCCGGCTCACCGTCGACGGGCAACGGCTCGCAGGTGAGCCGCATCGGAAGTCGACGCATCAGCGGGCGGGGGTTCATGGAAGTGGCCAGACATGTGTGCGCGGGCGCGCTCCTGCTCTGCGGTGCGTGGCTGGGCGTCCGCGAACTCGCGCAACGGGCCTCCGGCCGGGGCGGGAAGAGGATCCTCCTCGCTCTGGGCTTCGCGCTCTGCGCCGCGGGCGTCCTGATCAGCCAGACCTAGGAGAAGCCCCGGCCGGGTGAGAAGCGCGGACCGGCGTGGGACGGAACCGGCGCGGGGTGGGGCGGGCGGAAGGTGCCCGCCGTGGCCGAAGGCGCCGGTCGCGTCACTTCCGTACGGCGAGGTACCGCGGTCGGTCCACGGCGCCCTGCCGGGGCTCGCCGGCCCGGTGTTCAGCGCAGGGTGAGGGGGGTCTCGGCGGCGACGCGGGTCAGTTTCTCGGGGTTGCGGACGTAGTAGAGGTCGGTGATGCGGGCGCCCTCGACGCGGACCGCCAGGATGCCGTCGTTGTCGCCGGACAGACGCAGGAGAAGCGCCGGGTTGCCGTTGACGAGGGCGGGGTGCACCGTGACGGCCGCTTCGTGCCTGCCGGCGGTGCCGACGATGAAACGGGCCACCTTGTCGGCGCCGACGATCGGCCGCCGCGCGGCCTGTACGACGCCGCCGCCGTCGCTCAGCAGGACGACGTCGGGAGCCAGCACCCGGAGGAGGCCCTGGAGGTCACCGGTGTCGAGCGCGCGCCGGAACGACTCCAGGACCGCCCGCGTCTCGCCCGCGGAGACCACCTCGCGAGGACGGCGGGCATCGACGTGCTTGCGGGCGCGGTGCGCGATCTGGCGGACGGCCGCGGGACTCTTGTCGACGGCGGCCGCGATCTCGTCGTAGCCGACGTCGAAGACCTCGCGCAGGACGAAGACGGCGCGTTCCGTCGGCGACAGCGTCTCCAGGACCAGCATCAGCGCCATCGACACGCTCTCGGCGAGCTCGGCGTCCTGGGCCACGTCCGAGGTGGTGAGCAAAGGCTCGGGCAGCCACGGGCCGACGTACGCCTCCTTGCGGCGCGTCATGGTGCGCAGCCGGTTGAGCGCCTGACGGGTCGTGATCCTGATCAGGTAGGCCCGCCGGTCGCGCACCTGCCCCAGGTCGACCTCGGCCCAGCGCAGCCAGGTCTCCTGGAGGACGTCCTCGGCGTCCGCCGCCGATCCGAGCATCTCGTACGCGACCGTGAAGAGCAGGTTGCGGTGGGCGACGAACGTGTCCGTCGCCGGATCAGTGGCGTGGTCGTTCACAGCTGCGACTTCCTCCCCGTCGGCCGGCCCGGCCGACGGCGACCGGCGGTCGGCGCCGGTCGCCGGCATCCACAGTGACGTGTGCTCCTCCGTCACTACCTCGGCGACCGCTCACTCATGCCTCGGCGGGCGGCCGGGGCGGCGGTGTCCTGTGCCTCGTCCCGCCGCGCCTCCTCCTGCCGCGTCTCCTCCTGCTTCGCCCGGAGCAGTTGTCCGCGCTTGTCGTCCTTCACCCACACGGAGCGTGCCCCGGGCTTGCGGGCTTCGTACGCCAGCTGCCGGACGGTGCTCCTGCACACCAGCTCCTTCAGCTTCGCGCCCGGGCGGCCGCCGAGGTACAGCGGGATCGCCACGTCGTTGCGCCGCGAGAACTGGAAGACGCCGGCGCGGCGCCCCAGGCTCAGGCACTGCCCGGCGAACCCGACCTCCACGGGCGCGGGCCGCTCGCCCGCGATCCGGCTGAGCACCGTCTCGGTGGCCTGCGGGCCCAGCTGGACGGCGGACTGGCAGCCCAACCGGTACGGCAGGTCCGACGGCGCCGCCGAATCCCCGGCCGCGACGATGTGTACGTCGTCCACGCTGGTCAGCGTCTCGTCCGTGAGCAGACGGCCCAGGGCGTCGGTGCTCAGCCCGCTGCGCGCGGCCAGGTCGGGCACACCGAACCCGGCGGTCCAGACGGTCAGTTCGCCGGGCAGTGCGCGGCCGTCGGCGAGCCGCACGGCGTCGCGGGTCACCTCGGTCACCTTCGTGTCGGGGCCGTCGAGCACGGTCACGCCGAGCTTGGCCAGCCGCCGGGCGACCGTGCGCCGGCCCCGGGGGTGCAGGTAGGGGCCGAGCACGCCGCCGCAGACCAGGGTCACCGTACGGCCCGCCTCCGCCAGTTCGGCGGCGGTCTCGATGCCGGCCGGACCGGCTCCGACCACGGTCACCGCGGCCGTCGCGGGCGCGGTGGCGACGGCCTGGCGCAGCCGCTCCGCCTCCTCCAGAGAAGCGACCGGGTAGGCGTGCTCCGCCGCCCCCGGTACCTGCTGGTCGGCGCTGCCGCTGCCCACGGCGTAGATCAGGTAGTCGTAGCGGACCGTGGTGTCCGACGCCAGCGCCAGCCGGCGCCCGGCGGCGTCGATGCGGGTGACGGTGTCCACCACCAGCCGGACGCCGCCGGCCAGGATCGTCGCGTAGTCGACGACGGCGTCGTCCGATCCGCCCACCAGTTGGTGCAGGCGGATCCGCTCGACGAAGGTCCGGCGCGGGTTGATCAGCGTCACGTTCACGTCGTCGCGCCGGGTCAGACGATTGGCCGCCATGACGCCGGCGTATCCGCCGCCGATGACGACAACCTCGGTGTTCTCGGCCATGCCGTCTCCTCCTTGTCCAGGGGTACGGCCTTACGACACCGCGTCTCCGATCCGTGTGACAGCGACGGCCTCCCTGTGAGGCAGGTCACTCAGGCTGGTCCGGGCCGGCCGCCGGGCTGCCCGCCCGGGGTGATCAGACCGGTCTCGTAGGCGACGACGACGGCCTGGGCGCGGTCCCGCAGGCGGAGCTTGGCGAGGATGTGCGCCACATGGGTCTTCACGGTGGCCTCGCTCAGCCGGAAGCGCGCGGCGAGTTCGGCGTTGCTCAGGCCGCAGCCGAGGGAGCGGAGCACTTCGAGCTCGCGGGGGGTGAGCACCGCCAGGTCCCGGTGCAGGGCTGCGGAGGCCGGCGCCTCGCGGGCCACGAAGCGTTCGACGAGGCGCCGGGTGATGGCCGGGGCGAGCAGCGCGTCCCCGGTGCGGGCGAGGCGGACGGCGGCGACCAGGTGCTCGGGGGTGACGTCCTTGAGGAGGAAGCCGCTCGCGCCTGCGGTGAGCGCCGCGTAGACGTAACGGTCCAGGTCGAACGTGGTCAGCATGATGACGCGGGGCGGGTCGGGCAGCAGCGCGCCGGAGAGGATGAGCCGGGTGGCTTCCAGGCCGTCGGTCCCGGGCATCCGGATGTCCATGAGGACCAGGTCGGGGCGGGTGCGGCAGACCGCTTCGACGGCCTGGTCGCCGTCGGCGGCCTCGGCGACGACGTCGATGCCGTCGGCCGCCAGGATCATGCCGAAGCCGGTGCGGACCAGCGCCTGGTCGTCGGCGATCACCACGCGCGGCGCGGGCTCGGTCATCCGTGCTCCCCGACCGGTATGACGGCGCGGACCTCGAAGCCTCCGGTGGGGCGTTCGCCCGCGTGCAGGGTGGCTCCGTAGACGGCGAGCCGTTCCCGGAGGCCGGCCAGCCCGCGGCCGCCGCCGGGACCGTCCGGTGCCGCGGGCGTGCCGCCGGTGTCGGAGACCTCGATGTGCACCGCGCCGGGGACGTGGTCGACGGCGACCCGCACGTGGCTGCCGACGGCGTGCCTGACCGTGTTCGTCAGCGCCTCCTGCACCACGCGGTACGCGGCCAGGTCTGCGCCGACGGCCAGGGGGGCCGGGGTACCCGTGACGGTCAGTTCGACGGGAACGCCCGTCTCCCGGATGCGGTCGGCGAGGGCGGGCACCTGGGCGAGGCCCGGCTGCGGCGCCAGATCGGCCCCGGTGTCCGGGTCCGGACCGCCGCTCCGCCCGTACCCGTCCACGGGCCCGTACCCGTCCACGCGCGCGTACTCGTCGCCGGTCATGGTGAGCAGGCCCATGACGTGGCGGAGTTCGGCCATGGCCGTGCGTCCGCCCGCCTCCACGGCCAGCAGCGCCTGACGGGCCCGGTCGGGCGCGGTGTCCATGACCTTGCGGGCCGCGCCCGCCTGGATCACCATCACGCTCACATTGTGGGTGACGACATCGTGCAGTTCGCGCGCGATCCGGGCGCGTTCCCGGTCGACCGCCAGCCGCGTGGCGGCCTCGTGCTCCGCCTGTAGGGCGCGCAGCCGCTGCTTCCAGGTGTGCATCGCGTTGGCCCCCAGTCCGACCCCGAGCAGGGCGAGGAAGGGCACCAGACCGGGAGCGAACGACGGGAAGTTCTCGTCGTGCAGTACGCCGAGCAGGGCGGCGCCGGCCACCAGACTGGTGAGCGCCCCCGCCCGGTACGGGCTGTACACGGCCGCGCTGTAGGCGGCGACCACGCAGGACAGGAACGTGTACAGGGTCGGGTTGCCGCCGGACACGTGCTGGTTGAACGCCAGGCTCGCGAGGGTCACCGCCCAGAACGCGGACAACGGGAACCGGCGGCGCACCACCAGGGGCAACGCGGTCAGCGCCGCGAGGACCAGCTGCCAGGGGTGGACGGCCTCGGCGTACGGCGCGAGATCCCCGCCCGGGCCCCAATGCGGGAACGGGCCGGTCGGCGGGATGTCCGGCGTCGGCACCGTCGGGGGTTGCGGCATCAGGACCGGCGGCACCGGTACGGCGCTGTCGCCCTGGCGGTAGGTGGCGCCCACCGTGCAGACGGCGAGGACGAAGGCGAGGATCGCGTCGGCCGTCCACATCCACCGGGACGGGCGCGGCAGCGGGCTCCGGCGCGGCAGCGCGGCAGCATCCGTTCGCCACCGCCCCACGATCCGCATCCGCTTCACGGCCCGCGACCACTGTGCGATCCGCGCCCGAACAGCCCGTTCCGCAGGAGCAGTTCCGACCGGACCACCCGTGCCGCCCGTTTCGCTTCTTCCGCCCGTACCACCCGTACCGCCTGTTCCGTCCGCCCCGCCGCCCATGGGCACAGTGTGGCAAGCCGTGTGCCCGCCCACATCCGTCCCGCCGGGGACGGCGGAGCGATGGGCTACATCGCCCGCATACATCGCAGGGATGAGACGTGCACCGGGTCATCCCGGGACGGCGGCCGGTCTCGCCGTCAGGGGCGACGCCCGGGCCCAGGGCCTGCCCCTAGCTTCGGAGCGAACCGCCGACCGCCGACCCTGGAGGCACCGTGGCAGAGACCGCGCCCGTCATCGACATCCACGCTGTGAGCAGGACGTACGGGGAAGGCCCGCCGGCCCTCGCCGACGTGACGCTGAGCGTGCGCGCGGGAGAGGCACTCGCCGTTCTCGGGCCGTCGGGCAGCGGCAAGTCCACGCTGCTCAACCTGATCGCCGGACTCGACCGGCCGAGCACGGGCACCGTCACGGTGGACGGCCTGCGGGTGGACGAGCTGAGCGAGGCCGGGTCCGCGCGGTACCGGCGGACGAAGGTCGGCATGGTCTTCCAGTTCTTCAACCTTCTGGACGACCTGACCGTCACCGACAACGTGCTGCTGCCCGCCCAGCTGGCCGGCCTGCCCCGGGCCGAGGCCCGCGCCCGGGCCGCCGGCCTCCTCGCCGGCCTCCGCATCGACCGGCACGCGGACGCCTACCCCGGCAGACTGTCCGGCGGGGAACGGCAACGGGTCGCCGTCGCCCGGGCCCTGATGAACCGTCCGGCCCTGCTGCTGGCGGACGAGCCCACCGGGGCGCTGGACACCGCCTCGGGTGCGGACGTCCGGGAACTGCTCACCGAGCTCAACGCGTCGGGCCAGACGATCGTCCTGGTCACCCACGACCTGGGCCTCGCCACCTCCTGCGCGACCCGGACCGTCGAACTGGTCGACGGCCGCGTCGTCCGGGACACCGGGAACGCCTCCGGCGCGACGGGCCCCGCGGGCGCTGCGACGGTGACCCGGTGAGCGCTCTCGGCCGGGTGGTGCGCGCCGGGGTGGGCCGACGGCGGGTGCAGACCGCGGTGATGACCCTGACGACCCTGATGGCCGTCACCGCGTCGGTGCTGGCCGCCGGCCTGCTCGTGGCGTCCCGGGCCCCCTTCGACCACGCCTTCGCCCAGCAGCACGGCGCCCATCTGACCGCGTCGTTCGACGGCACGAGGGCGACGGTCGCGGAGCTCGCGGCGACCGCCCGCGCGTCGGGCGTGACCGCCGCCGCCGGGCCCTTCCGTACCGTTTCGGCACGCGCGCGTACCGCCTCGGACTCGAAGATCCTCCCGGCCGGCATCGATCTGCCCCCGATGACCGTCGCCGGCCGGGCCGACGCGGGCGGCGTCGACCGGATCGACCTCGTCGCCGGCACCTGGCTCACCGGCCCCGGTCAGGTCGTGGTGGCCGCGGACGAGGTACCCGTCGAACCGGGCGTACGGCTGACGTTCCCCGCCGCACCGGGCAGTCCCACGCTGACCGTGGTCGGCGTCGCCCGGTCGGTGACCGGCACCGCCGACGCCTGGGTGACTCCCGCGCGGGCCGCGACGCTGGCCACGACGGACAGCACACCCACGTACGAGATGCTCTACCGCTTCCGGGACGCGGGTACGGACGCCCAGGTGGCCGCCGGCCGCACCGCGGTCACCGCGGCGGCGCCGAAGGGCGCGCTGAGCGGAGCGCGGTCCTATCTGACCGTCAAGCAGCAGGCGACCGCCAACGCGCTGGCGTTCGTGCCGTTCCTCGCCGCGTTCGGGGTCCTCGGACTGCTGCTGTCGGTCCTGGTCATCGGCATCGTCGTCAGCGGCGCGGTGGGCGCCGCGACCCGGCGCATCGGCATCCTCAAGTCCCTCGGCTTCACCCCGGCGCAGGTCGTACGGGCCTACGCGGGGCAGGCGCTGATCCCGGCGGCGGTGGGCTGCGCGCTGGGCCTGGTGGTGGGCAATCTGCTGGCCCTCCCCGTGCTGGCCGAGGTCGGTGAGGCCTTCGGCGGTCCGTCGGCGTCGATTCCCCTGTGGATCGACCTCGCCGTGCCCGCCGCCACCCTCACCCTGGTCGTGTGCGCCGCTCTGGTGCCGGCGCTGCGGGCCGGACGGCTGCGCACGGTGGCGGCGCTCACGGCCGGGCGTACCCCCGGCACCGGCCGGGGGCGCCTGGCGCGACGGCTGGCGGGGCGGCTGCCGGTGCCGCGCGCGGTCGGTCTGGGGCTGGCCCACCCGTTCGCCCGCCCGGCGCGTTCGGCGTCGATGGCCGCCGCGGTCGTCTTCGGCGCCGCCGCCGTCACGTTCGGGGTCGGGCTCGCCCTCACGCTCGGAGCCGTCCAGTCGGGCCGCATGCTCGACTCGGCCGGATCGGTCGTCGTGCAGGCGGGCGGCGGGCAGGCGCCGCCCGGCGCGCAGGCGGTCCACGCGGGCGGCGGACCCGAGGAGCCGAAGGCGGACCCGGCCGAGATCGCCGCCGCGCTCCGCGCCCTGCCGGGGACGAGCCGCTTCTACGGCACGACGCAGGCGGAGGTGAGCGCATCCGGCATCACCGGCGCCACCACCGTCGTGGCGTACGACGGCGACGCGTCGTGGGGCGCCCCGCGGCTGGTCTCCGGCGGCTGGCTCGACGGGCCGGGCCAGGCCGTGGTCACCACCCGGTTCCTGGAGGCCGCCGGGATCCGCCTCGGGGACACGGTGACCCTGACGGAGCGGGGACGGCGCGTCCCGGTACGGATCGTCGGTGAGGCGTTCTTCACCGAGGGCGAGGGCATGGAGCTCCTGACCGGGACCTCGACGCTCGGTGCGCTGGGCCTCGACGCGACACCGGGCCGCTACCACGTGGAGACGGATCCGGGCACGGACCTGACGGCCTACCTGGCCTCGCTCGACGACGCGCTCGACCCGCTCGGCGCCGGCGCCCTGGCGAACACCGCCGGCACCTCCAGTGTGATCGCCGCCATGAACGCCCTCATCGGGACGCTCACCCTGATGCTCGTCGTGGTCGCCGGCCTGGGCGTGCTCAACACGGTCGTCCTCGACACCCGTGACCGCGTCCACGACCTCGGCGTCCTCAAGGCGCTCGGCATGGCTCCCCGCCAGACCGTGACCATGGTCGTCACCTCGGTCGCCGGTATCGGCCTGGTGGCCGGCGCGGTGGCGGTCCCGGCCGGCGTGGCCCTGCACCGGTTCGTCACGCCACTCATGGGCGACGCCGTCGGCATGACCCTGCCCGCCTCGGACATCGCCGTCTACGACGTTCCCGACCTGGCGCTCCTCGCTCTGGGCGGGTTGGTCATCGCGGTCGCGGGCGCCCTGCTCCCGGCCGGCTGGGCCGCCAGGACGACCACCGCGACCGCCCTGCGCACCGAGTGACCGCGGGACCGGGCCGGGGGCCGCCTCACGCCCGCTCCCGCCACCCCTCCTGAACGCCACTCCGACCCCGCCGTGTGCGAGCCCCGGTTACGGCATCCGGGCCATGGCGGCCGCCGTCCGGCACCGGGGCGGGACGACCGGACGGCCGGGCCGGGTCCGTACGGACCGGGTGCGGGCCGAGCGGGGATGTCACCCGACGTCAGCCTTCCGGGTCCGGGGTTTCGGCTTCGGCCTCGCTCACGGCTTCGGCCGCGGCCTGGCCGAAATCCCGGCTCCCCGTTGCTTCCCGATACCCCTGGGGGGTATACAGGAGGCATGGACCACGACGAGCAGCACAGCCAGCACCACGACGAGCAGCACCGCCGGCACGGCGGTGAGCAGCACGGCGGGCCGCACGGGCACGGGGCCCCGGAGGGCCGTGCCGGCGCCTCCTGGGCCATGGCGGCGCAGGCGACGCTGCACTGCCTGACCGGCTGCGCCATCGGAGAGATCCTCGGCATGGTCATCGGCACCGCCCTCGGCTGGGGCAACGTGCCGACCATGGTCGCCGCGATCGTTCTCGCGTTCCTGTTCGGCTACTCCTTCACCCTGTTCGCGGTACGCCGTGCCGGACTCGACCTCCGCGCGGCCGTCAAAGTGGCGCTGGCCGCCGACACCGTGTCGATCGCCGTGATGGAACTGGTCGACAACTCCATCGTCGCCCTCGTCCCGGGCGCGATGGACGCCCAGTTGTCGGACGGCCTCTTCTGGACGGCCCTGCTGGGCGGCTTCGTGATCGCCTTCCTGATCACCACGCCCGTGAACAAGTGGATGATCGGCCGCGGCAAGGGCCACGCCGTCGCCCACTCCGCCCACTCCGCGCACGCCTGACGCGCCTCGCCCGTGGCCCGTCCCCCGGCTCCGTCCGGGGCCTGCCGGCCGGTCCGCCGGCTTCCGCCGGCTTCCGCCGGCTTCAGCCGGCCGAAGCCGCCTGCGCTTCGGGTACCGCTTCGGTTCGGGCGGCGAACTTCAGGGCCGACGTCACCGCGATCGACGTCAGCGCCATCACCGCCATCGCGGCCGCGGGCGAGGTGAGTTGGGCCACCCCTCCGGCCAGGGCGGCGCTCACCCCCTGCATCGTCAGCATTCCGGCCGAGTGCAACCCCAGGGCGTGGCCGCTGAGTTCGGGCGGGGTGAGAGCCATCAGCCGCTCCTGCTGGACCAGGCTCGCGCCGAAGCCGACGGAGGCGAGGGCGGCGCAGGCCGCGGCGATCGGCAGCGCGGGGTGCAGGACGAAGAGGAGGTAGGGAGTGGCGAGGAGCAGCAGGAGGGGGGTCACAAGGCGGCGGCGCAGGGCGGCCGGGACCAGGCGGCCCACGGTCGCGTCCCCCGCCAGCATGCCGAGCGCGCCGCACGCGAACAACGTGCCCGCCGCGTCGGCGTCGTAGGACACGTAGAGGGCTTCGCAGCCGACGACCAGGCCGTTGGGGAGCCACAGGCCCAGATAGGTGAGGCGGCGGGGACGGGAGGACCACAGGAGGGCGTTGGTACGCCGGGTCTCCGCGACCGAGGGCCGCCCGGAGGCCCGTGGCGGGCGGGCGGTCAGGCCGAGCCGGGTGACGAGCGCGGCGACCGCGTACAGCAGGGTGGCGAGCAGCAGCACGGGGCGCGGGGAGAGCGTGCTCACGAGCACGCCGCCGGTGGCGAATCCGATGATCTGCATGAGCCCGTTCAGCATGTTGAAGAGCGAACGCCCCGGCAGGTAGCCGTCCTTGCTGAGGATCTCGTTCAGCAGCCCCCATCGCACTCCCCCGCCGAGCGAGGCGACCAGCCCTTGGAGGAGCACGACCGCGAAGACCCCCCACACGGGCAGCCCCGGCAGCGCCAGGACGGCCGTCGCGACGGCGAAGGCGAGGGAGAGGCCGGTCAGCGCCGACCTCGGGGGCAGCCGGTCTGCGCCCGAGAGGAAGAAGGTGGCGCCCAGCACCTGCGCGAGAGACGGGCCGAACATGCTCACCGCCGACAGGAGGGGGGAGTCGGTGGCCCGGTAGACGAGCGTGCCGAGGGCGAGCCCGCTCACCGTCCCGGCGGCGGTTTGAGCGGCGGCGGCGAGGAAGAGGGGCGTGAACTCGGGGACACGGAAAAGCTGGCGGTATGTGTGGCCGGTCATGAGCGGAGTCTGTGACGGCCCGCAGCGGCGTCGATATTGTTTCGCGCAGCCGCGAAACATCGGTGAGTGCCGCGCCACCCGGCATGCGCGCGTGCATACGTCACGCGTCACGCCTGCGTCCATCACGCGTGCGTGCGCCACGCGCGCGTGGGTGATGCGTGACGTACTCAAGCGTGCGTTACCCACGCGCTCACGCGCGCGTGGGTGATGCGGGACGTGGGTCTGGTGCGTGGGCGCCGCGCTCGGTGTGGTCCGTCACGGGCGGCACGTGCGCGTGGTGTGCCATGGGCCGCACGTGCGCGTGGTCCGTCACGGGCGGCACGTGCGCGTGGTGTGTCATGGGCGATGCATGAGCGCGGTACGGCGTACGGGAGGGGGCGCAGGAGTATGGGCTGGTGGCAGGTGAACGCGGACACTCTCGCGCGCAGCCGGTTCGTGATCTCGCCGCTCGCCGAGACCTTCGCAAGCCTGAAACTGCTGCACGCGGGCGTGGGCGCACATCCCGGCGAGCACGACTGGCTGCGCGAGCGTCTCCCCGGCTACCGCGCTCTCCTGGCGGCCGAGCCCGTGACCGCCCTGCTGGTGCGGGCCGGGCTCGGACAGAGCTGGATCGCCGACTTCCTCACGCCCACGCCGAGGGACGCCGAGAGCTTCGAGGAGGGCGTGGAGCGGGTACGGGCCGCCTGCCCGGCACAGGCCCGCGCCCATCTGAGGTTGTCCCTGGCCGGCCCGCTCCCCGCCGCCCTGGACCGGGACGACCTGCCGGAGCGGGCGGCAGGGCTCCTCGAGTACGTGTGGGAGACGGGCGTACGACCGCACTGGGAGCGGCGGCGGCGCGTCCTGGAGGCGGATGTCGTCGCGCGGACCGCGCAGGTCAGCCGGGGCGGCTGGGCGGCCGCGCTGGACTCGCTGCGGCCGGGGACGCGATGGCTCGGCGAGAGCCGGTTCCAGGTCAACCTGCACGAGTATCCGCCCCGCGAGATCTCCGGAGCCGAGCTGGTGTTCGTGCCGGTCACTCCGAAGTCCGGGTGGGTGTCGTGGGAGGGCCGGGAACGGTACGCCGTCGTCTACTCCTGCTCCGGGGTGCTCGCCGGAGACCACCGGGACCGTGCCCGTGACGTACCGGCCGCGCTGGGCGCGCTGCTGGGACCCGCACGGGCCACGGTGCTGATCCTTCTCTCGAGCCCGCTCAGCACCACCCAGCTGGTCGCCCTGACCGGCCAGGGTCTCGGCTCGGTCGGCCGCCATCTGCGGGTGCTGCTGGACGCGGGGCTGGTGGAGCGGGGCCGCTCGGGCCGCTCGGTGCTGTACTCACGGTCCGCGGCGGGAGAGGTCCTGACCAGGGCCGCCGACGGGTAGCCACCGGGCAGGACCGGACCGGACAACGGCGGGCCGCGAGCGGGACGGAAGCAGACGGGCGGAGCGGACGGCCCGGAGGCGAGGCGGCGGGAGGGGAGGCGGGCCGCAGGCGGTGCGGGCCGGAGGCCAGGCGGGCCGGAACGGAAGCGGGGGGTGGCCCCGGAAAGGGTGGGTTCACCTCCCGGGGCTAGCATCCGCAGCATGACTACTGATGCCGGTGCCTCTCCCCTCGACGTCCAGATCGATGCCCTCAAGGGCGGTTCCGCGGAGCTCTCGCAGTACGCGGGCAACGCGGTGCTGGTGGTGAACGTGGCCTCCAAGTGCGGCCTGACCCCGCAGTACACGGGCCTGGAGAAGCTCCAGGAGCGGTACGCCGCCCAGGGCTTCACCGTGCTCGGCGTGCCCTGCAACCAGTTCCTCGGGCAGGAGCCCGGCACCGCCGAGGAGATCGCCGAGTTCTGCTCGGCCACGTACGGCGTCTCCTTCCCGCTGACCGAGAAGGTCGAGGTCAACGGTGCGGGGCGGCACCCGCTGTACGAGCGGCTCGTCGGGGTCGCGGACGCCGAGGGCCACGACGGCGACATCCGCTGGAACTTCGAGAAGTTCCTGATCGGACGGGACGGGACGGTCGTCGCCCGCTTCTCCCCGCAGACCGAGCCCGAGTCCGCCGAGGTCGTCGCGGCCATCGAGAGCCAGCTGGGCTAGGTCCTGGACGGCGGACGGATCCTCCGGCTTGACCTTGTCCCTGGGGCAGGGCCGAGCCTCCTCGTCGTCGGGCGGAGAGGCTGCCCGACGACGGAGGACGACGGGGTCGCGTGAGGGACGTGAGGGATGACGGCGAGCTGCTCACCATCGGCGCGTTCGCCGCACGGGCCCGGCTCTCGGCCAAGGCGCTGCGGCTGTACGACCGGCTCGGGCTGCTCGCGCCGGCGCACGTCGACGAGGCCAGCGGGTACCGCTACTACCGGGCCGGCCAGGTGGAACGCGCCCGGCTGGTGGCGATGCTGCGCCAGCTCGACATGCCGCTGGCGCGGATCGCCGAGGTGCTGGAGAGCACCGACGGGCCAGGGCCCGGGGAGCTGCTCGCGGCCTACTGGGACGAGACCGAGACCCGGTTCGCCGCTCAGCGCACCCTCGCCGCCTACCTCCGTGCACGGCTGTCGGGGAGGAGCTCCGAGATGTACGAGAAGTTCGAGGTCCAATTGGTGGACGTGCCCGAGCAGGTGATCATCACCGAGACGCGGCACACGCTCGCGGACGAGCTGCCGACGTGGATCCCCGCCTCGCTGGGGACGCTGGAGGAGGCGGCCGGGGGGTGCGGGGGCGTGGCCGGGGCGCCGTACGTCGTGTACTACTCCGCGGTGTCCATGGAGAGCGACGGGCCGGTCGAGTCGTGCGTGCCGGTCGCGGACGAGGCCGCGGCCAGGGCCTGGGCGGCCGCCGCACCGAGCCGGGGACGGCAGTTCCGGGCCCGGGTCGAGCCCGCCCGGCGGCTCGCGTACACGAGGATCACCAAGGCCCAGGTGGCGCACCCTCAGATCCTCGCCCCGTACGAGGCGGTGGAGGCGTGGATGAAGCGGGAGGGCTGGGACTACGACGGTCCCTGCCGGGAGGTCTACTTCGCCGACTGGGACGCGGCGGGGGCCGAGGACCCGGTGTGCGACGTGGCGTTCCCGGTGAAGCGGGGCTAGCGGCACGGGCGCCCGGCGGGGCCGACGGCCGGCGGGGCGGACGGCCCGCGCCGGGGAAGTGCTGAGGATGTGCCGAGCCCCCTCGGCTAGGACGGCGATCTGGTCGAGGGGGCTTCCGGGTCGAGCGGTGGTGCTGGTCGAACTCATGACGCTGGTCGTACTCGTGGTGCTGGTCGTGCTCGTGGTGCTGGTCGTACTCGTGGTACCGGTCGTGCTGTCCCAGGGGGTCGCCCCCCTTACGCCTTGACCGATGCCACGAAGGTGTTCCACGCGTCGGCGGGGAAGGCCAGGGTCGGGCCTTCGATGACCTTGGAGTCACGGACGGCCATGGCCGCACGGACGGGGGACTTGATCTCGACGCACGCGCCGTTGCCCTGGGAGTAGGAGGACTTGACCCACTCGTTCGCGGCGCCCTGCTGCATTGCCATGTTCGCTCCGGTAGTCAGTTGCCGAGTTGCTGTCACCGGCCGTGCGCAGGTCTCCGTCTGCACGGCACGGTTTGCGCCATCGTTGTTGCTTGATGGCGTGATCGACGCTACTCGCCAACATCGCGAAGCGGAGCGACCGTTCACCCGACCGGGTGGCATATTCCGTGGGGACTTCCCCCGACCCGGTTCAAGGTGTACCTTTCGGCGCTTCACTTCATGAAGCGCTCTCCCTGGCATAGTCCTTGGCCACCTTCGCGATGAACTCCCTTGTCTGGTCGGCGTTCAGGGCCTGAGCCCGCAGGTGCTCGTACATCACGCTGTACTTCTGCACGTCCTGCGGCTTCTCCAGGTACAGGTCGCTGGTGACGCCCTCGATGTAGACCACGCTGGAGTCGGCGGCGTCCGGGAACTCGAGGATCGCGTACTGCCCGCTCACCCCCGGATGCGCGCCCATCGTGAACGGGATCAACTGCACGGTGACATGCGGCAGCTGGGACATCTCCAGCAGGTATTCCAGCTGCTCGATCATCACCTGCCGGTTGCCGACCTGGCGGCGCAGCGCCGCCTCGTCAAGGACTGCCCACAGGCGCAACGGGTTGTCGGCGGTGGAAATACGTTCCTGTCGGCGCAGACGCACCTGGATCCGCTTCTCGATGTCCGCCGGCGGCGCCTCCGGCAGCGCTCCCGAGATCAGCGCCTCCGCGTACTGACGGGTCTGGAGCAGCCCGGGCACGACCTGCGGGTCGTACACGCGCAGGCTCGCCGCGTCCGTCTCCAGGCCGATGTAGACGCTGTACGGGACGTCGCCGAAGGCGTGCCACCAGCCCTGCTGGCGGGAGTCCTTGGCCATTTCCATCAGCGAGTCGACCATCCGCTGGTCCTCGACCTCGTACACGCCGCACAGGTCGCGGACGTCGCGCTGGCTGATGCTGCGCCGGCCGTTCTCCAGTCGGCTGATCTTCGACTGGGACACCAGCAGGCGCTCGGCGACCTCTTCGGCCGTCATGCCCTTGAGCTCTCGGAGCCGACGCAGCTCCTGACCCAGCCGGCGTCGCCTGACGGTGGGATTGACATTGGACGCCACTGGACGTGCACCTCCGGCTGCGTGCCTGTAACTGACACTTTGCGTATCTGCTGTTGAGCAGACTGCCACCAAGGCGCTTTCTACCGCTGGAAAACGGTGGATATGCGGCGGCTGCGCGCCAGTTCGGGTCGGCCCCCGGCATGCGTGCGCGCGGGGCGGCGGGTCACTGCGTCCCACCACCCCGCGCGTCCGCGGCGGCTCCCGAACGGGTCCTGCGTCCAACGGGTCCAACGGTCCTGCGTCTTACGGGGTCCTACGGGTCCAACGGGTCCAACGGGTCCTGCGCCTTGCGCTTCACCGGCCTTGCCGGCGCGGTGTCGTGGGCCTGCGGCTCAGTGGGCCACGACACGTGCCATGGGGCCGCGGTGCGGCTGCGCCGGAACGCCACGGGCGGGCTCCGGAGCGGGCCTGGCACCGGGTCCGGCCTGGCGGCCGGGTGGTGCCTGGTTGCGGCGCGGCTGTGCCACCGCGCCGTTCTGGACGTCCATCACGGCGTGCGCCACGAGGCCGCCCATGGGGTCGTGCCTGATCAGATCCCGCAGCCGGGAGCGGGACGAGCGTCCCTCGTTGCCCGGATACAGGTGCTTGCCGAGGCCGACCGCGTGCGCCAGTGCGGCGAGCGCCGCGGTCCGCGGGTCCGGCGGTACGCCGGTGCGGATCGCGGAGTCCAGCCGGGCCTTGATCTCCCGGCTGATGTCGGTGTCCGTCGCCTGGTAGCGAGTCGTCGGCAGCACTCCGCACATCTGGCCCGCCACGGCATGAACCATGCCGCACCGCTCCAGATGCGAGAGGTAGGTCTGGCGCAGCCCGAGACGCGGCCCGCCGATCCAGTGGACGGCCCGTACAGGAGCGCCACGCCTTCGCAGCAACTCCAACGCGCAGTCCAGCGTTGGGTCTCCAGTCGGCCGTGGGGACACCACGGCGATACGATCCCCGTCAGGGGCTATCCGTCCGGCCAGCGCCAGCTCCACTAGCTGTGCTCCGGCCAGACCGAGGTCGAGCGACTGCGGCTGTGCGGTGGTACCCGTGGTCGGGTCCAGCGCCAGCAACAAAAGCTCTTCCGGAATTGTTCTGCGGCTCCTGCCCATCCATGCCTCCCCGCGTGGATGAATGACAGGGTGACCCCTCTCACATTCATCTGTCGAGGGTGCGTGACCTGTTTGTAGTGGAACCAGTAGGTATGTCGTTCTCGTCTACCGCAGGAGCCAAGCGCTCTACACAGGACACTGGTACATGGTTCGGACACGCTGTGAAGCGGGTCCCGGGCGGGCGGTTCACGGTTCGGCACAAGCGCGCGGTGGGCGTGCGGCACAGGAGGAGGCATCGGTGGCGGGCGAGTCCCCCGACAGGTCGAAGCAGCGCGAGTCGTCGGCAGAACCGACGTCGGGGAGCGCGGGCACGGTTCCCGAAGCACGTGAGTCCCGTGATGTCCGCGATCCGCGGGTCGCGGTGGCCCGCGACGCCGAACCGTCCGCCGCACGGGGCGGCGTGGACACGGCGACACGGGTGTTCTCGGTACGGGACCTGAAGACCACGGGGTCCGGGAACCCCACGGAGTCCGACGAGCCCGCGGAGGGCGGTAAGCCGGTGGGCGCCGGCAAGCAGGCGGAGCCCGCGGAGGCGGGAAGCGCCGCGGAGTCCACGGGGACCGCAGCGGCCGGTGCGCCGACGGAGACCGGCGCCGCCGAGGAGGGCACCGCGACCGGCGAGGCCGCGGAGCCCGCCGAGGACGAGACCGGAGCCGGAGCCGCCGGAGGCGAAGCCGCCGGGTCCGGGGCCGCTGGATCAGGAACCGCCGGAGCAGGGTCCGGGACCGCCGAGGACACGGCCGAGGACGCCGGGAGCGTGGCGGACGACGAGAGCGCCGCCGAGACCGCCCAGGACGGCCCCGAGGGCACCGAGACGGCCGAGAGCGCCTCCGGAACCGCCGAGAGCGCCTCCGGAACCGCCGAGGGCGCCTCCGGGGGCGGTGACGAGCGTCTGCGGGAGGCTGTGGCCCAGTGGGTGGCCTCGGCGGACGACAAGAGCTCCGCCAAGGCGCCCGCGGCGGACTCGACGGCGGACGGGAGCCCCTCGGACGAGGAGCCTGCGGACGCCGAACCCTCGGACGGGGGACCCGCCGCCGAGGCACTCGCCGACGCGAAGTCCGCGGACGTTGAACCCGAGGACGCCAAGCCCTCGGGCGGCGCGCCCACGGATGCCGGGCCTTCGGACAGGGCACCCGAGGACGCCAAGCCCTCGGGCGGCGCCCCCGCGGATGCCGAGCCTTCGGACAGGGCACCCGAGGACGCCGAACCCTCGGACGAGGACACCGAGGGCGAGGCGGAGGAACGTTCCGCGTGCGAGGCCGCCGGAACCGAGGACGACGGAACCGAGGACGACGGGCCCGAGGACGCGCCCGCCTCCGCGCCCGCTGCCGGGCCCGCCGCCAAGCCCGCGCCGAAGTGGGCGTCGAACACGGACGAGCCCGAGGCCGACGACGAGGCACCGGACGGCGGGACCGGCAAGGCCGCCGAGGCCGCCGACGGCGACAAGCCGGACCGCTCGCCCGTCGACCAGCCCACCGCAGTCTTCAAGACGCCCCGGCCCAAGCCCGCCGTCGACCAGCCGACCACCATGCTGAAGCTGGGCGGCGCCACCAAGCCCGAGAAGGCCGAGGCGAAGACCGACGAGAAGGCCGGGGCCGGGACTGCGGCCGAGGCGGACTCCGCCGAGCGGACCAGCAAGTTCGTCGCGCTGAAGCCGCTCGACGAGCCGCGCCCGCACAAGCCGGCCGCCGACGTCACCGCGCTCGTCCCGCAGGTCGGTCCCGAGCGCACCACCCAGCAGCCGCTGCCGCCGAAGCCGCCGCTGGACCTGCTGGCGGAGCTGACCAACACCCCGCCGCCCCCGCCGACCCCACTGCGCACGCTGGGACGGCGGCTCAAGATCTGGACGCCGCTGGTCCTCCTGCTGCTGACCGTGTTTGCGATCGCGCAGTCCGTACGTCCGCTGCCGGCGACCGCGCTGACCCTCACCGCCAAGGACAGCTACACCTTCGAGGGCGGCCGGACGCAGCTGCCCTGGCCGGGTGAGGGGCAGGGCTGGATCGACGCCGACGGTGTCGGCACCATGGGCGACTTCGGCAAGCAGACGCCCGTGGCCATCGGCTCGGTCGCCAAGACCATGACGGCGTACATCATCCTCAAGGACCACCCGATGAAGGCCGGGGAGGAAGGTCCGAAGATCGCTGTCGACGCGACGGCCGAGAAGGAGGGCGGCTATGACGTCACCGGCGACGAGTCGACGCTCAACACCGTCAAGGCCGGCGACCAGCTCACCGAGCACCAGGCCCTGTCGGCCGTCCTGATCCCCTCCGCCAACAACATCGCGCGCCTGCTCGCGCGCTGGGACGCGGGCTCGGAGGCGGCGTTCGTGAAGAAGATGAACGCCACCGCCAAGGAACTGGGGATGACGAACACGACGTACACCGACCCCTCCGGCCTGAAGGAGACCACCGTCTCCACGGCCGAGGACCAGGTGAAGCTCGGCCGGGCGTTCGTGAAGGTCCCCGCCCTGGTCGCCATCTCCAGCGCGGCCAGCTGGGACGACCCGTCCGGCAAGAACTGGCCCAACTACAACACGCTGCCGTTCAACATGGGCGCGATCGGCATCAAGACCGGCAGCACCACCGCGGCCGGCGGCAACCTGCTGTTCGCCTCGCGCAAGAAGGTCGGCGGGCAGACGGTGACCCTCGTCGGCGCGATCCTCGGCCAGCACAAGCCGAGGATCCTCGAGACGGTCAACGCGGTCAGCCAGACCGCGCTGCTCGCCGCCCAGGAAGCGCTGGCCTCGGCGAAGATCATGAAGAAGGGCGACGTCGTCGGGTACGTGGACGACAAGCTCGGCGGCCACACGCCTGTCGTCATCACCGAGGACGTCTCGGCGGTCGGCTGGGCGGGCATGACGGTGAAGCTGTCGTTCACCGCCGGCGAGGTACCGCACACGGCGAAGGCCGGCACCCAGGTGGGCACGCTCACCGTCGGGGACGGCTCCATCAGTGCCGTGAAGGTGCCGGTCGCCCTCCAGTCCGATCTGGCCGAGCCGGGCTTCTCGGACAAGCTGACACGCATCGGCTGACCCGCACCCCCGCTCGTACGCCTCCGTCACCCCGTCGGGCAGCCGCCCGGCGGGGTGCGTGCTAGCGTCACGAAACGGGACAGGTCGCCGGGCGCAGGGACGCAGCCGTGAAGCGGACGCGAACGGCACGCGGCCGAGAGCAGAAGACGGGACACGGGGAGTGCCTTCAGGTGGCCACTGCGGAGCCGACACGCGCCGACGACACCGGTCCGGGCCCGGGCGCCGGCCCGCGGACGAAGGTGCCCGCGCCCCAGTCGGGCGATCACGACCGTGACCGGGCGACAGCCGCCGCGGACGCACCGGCCGGCGGACCCGCGGCGGACCCCGTGGTAGACGTCGAACAGGGCCCCGCCCCGGACCGCGAGAACGGCGACCGGACGGATCCCCCGCGCGAGGCGTCCCGCACGCGATCCGCCCTCGACCGGCTGCACGCCCGGCTGAACCGGCACCTGGTGCTGTCGATGACGGTGCTGTCCGGTGTTCTGCACCTCGTATGGTTCTTCACGTTCGCGAACAGTGGCGGCGATCTCGCGGCGCAGGACGCCTGGGCCGAGTTCGTGGGCCGGCACCCCGACTCCGCGTACAACCTCGCCTGGTACGGCGGCATGCACCCGGTGTCGTACAGCATGGTGTCGCCGTATCTGATGTCCCTGCTCGGCGTCCGGACGACGATGATGATCGCCGGGACACTCTCGGCGGGGCTGCTCGCCCTGATCCTGCTGCGCTGCCGGCCCGTGAAGGACCCCTTGTGGCCGGCGCTGGCCGGGGTCTTCGCGCTGCTGTGCAACGCGGCGTCCGGGCGCGTGACGTTCGGGCTCGGCAACATGTTCGCCCTGGGCGCGGTCGCCGTCGTGTTCTGCTGGCCGCACCGCTGGCGCTACAAACGCTGGGCGAAGGCGCTGTGCGCCGCCCCGCTCGCCGCGCTCGCCACGATGGGTTCACCGGTGGCGGGGCTCTTCGTGGGGCTCGTGGCCGCCGCGCTGTTCCTCCAGAAGCGGCGGCCGGGCGCGTGGGCGCTGGGACTCGCCCCGACGGCCGTGGTGGCCCTGTCCGCCTGGCTGTTCCCCTTCTCCGGCACCCAGCCGATGTCCTTCGGCTCGGCGTCCCTGCCGCTGCTGTGCTCGGTGGCCGTCTTCGCGGTCGTCCCGCGCGACTGGAAGACCGTACGGATCACCTCGGCGGTGTACGGGCTCGGCGTGCTGCTGGTGTGGCTGATCAGCTCGCAGATCGGGTCCAACATCACGCGGCTCGCGATGCTGTTCACGGGCGTGGTGCTGATGGCCGCCCTGCCGTTCGCCGTGCCGCGCAGCCGCAAGTGGTACGTGATCGTCCTGTCGTTTCTCGTGTTCGTGGGCTGGATCGGCTTCAAGTCGGTCGACGACGTCGTCCGGACGACCCCGGCGGCCTCCTGGGCGCGCGAGCTGGCCCCGCTCGTCAACGAGCTCCAGGGGGTCGGCGCGGAGAAGGGGCGGGTGGAGGTCGTACCGGCCCGCTCGCACCGCGAGGCGTCCGCGCTCGCGCCGTACGTCAACCTCGCCCGGGGCTGGAACCGCCAGGCCGACATGGAGCGCAACCCGCTCTTCTACGACGACACCCTCAACTCGGCGAACTACCACGAGTGGCTCCAGCGGTGGGCCGTGCACTTCGTCGTCGTCCCCAAGGAGGCCCTGGACGGGGACGGGGGCGAGCGGGAACGCCAGCTGGTGCAGCGCGGGCTGCCGTATCTGGAGCAGATCTGGGGCGATGCCAACTGGCAGCTGTTCAAGGTCACCGACCCGGCCTCGCTGGCCGAGCCGAACGCGGTGGTGCAGCGGGCCGAGCAGGGTGAGATGACGATCGACGTGCGCAAGGCGGGCCGGATCCTGATCCGGATCCCGTACTCGCCGTGGCTGAGCGTCGTCGACGCGCAGGGCAAGAGCCTGAAGCCGCCGCAGGAGACGGAGGAGTCCAAGGACCGCTCCGAGGGGGAGCCGAAGACGTACGAGAACGTCAACGGGTGCCTGTTCGAGACGGAGGAGGACGCCGAGGGCGACAAGTGGACGGTGCTGCTCGCACCGAAGGCGGGGACCTACCGGCTGGCCGCTCCCTACCAGCTGCCCCGGGGCACGCCGTGCCCCGACGAGCTGAAGAAGCAGCCGTAGAGCCGTCGCAGGGCAGCCGTAGAGCCGTCGCCGGGCGGCTGTGATCAGCGCAGGCGGTCCACGTAGCGGTCCGTGCCCGGCACCGTCGGGATGAACGGCGCGACCAGTTCCACCCGCCCCAGTCCCGACTCCGCCACCGCTTCCTCCAGGCCCGTGAAGTGCTGGTCCCAGCAGTCCCTGGGGTCGCTCTCCAGGAACCAGAGCAGGGTCAGGCGGGTGTCGACGCCCTCGACCTGCTTGACATAGGTCATGCGGTCGCCGGGCAGGGGCGTGGGGCGGAAGACGGTGACCATGGCCGTCGGGGAGCCGGCCACCCGCCGGGGAAGGTGGCGGGCGCGCAGCCACTCCAGGAGTTCGGCGCGCTGCTGCGCCGAGTCGGTGTCGATGACCTCGGTCACCAGGCCCGCGTACGGGTGGTCCAGGGCGTGGAAGTCACGGGGTCCCGCGGCGCCGTCCCGGTAGACGGTGGCCTCGTGGTCCTGGAACGCCGTGAAGACGTGGGTGCGGTCCTGGTAGACGCGGGCGTCCCGGTTGAGGCGTCTGTTGATGGCGACCGTCCACTTCATGTGGTCGTCGTGGCGGCCGGCGGTGATCCAGTAGGTGGAGAGGTAGCAGCCGGCGGTGACCGGCTGGGCGATCGCCGACTTCTCCGGCCGGCGCAGGAGCTGGAGGTCGCGGGTCGCCACCCATCTGCGGCCCGCGTACATCCAGGGCATCGCCATCGCCCCGGCGTAGTAGTGGTCGTCCTCGTACCAGCGGTTGTAGGCGTACTCGTGGCCCGGGTGCGGTTCCACCATGGTGATCAGGGCATGGCCGGGGCGCACCTCGTAGGGGCCGACGGCTGCCAGTTCGGCGTATGTCTCGCTGTGTGTGCCGCTGTGCTTCTCCTCGCTCATGCTCTTCCCCATCCTCGGCGACTGGCCCATACTCTGACGCTCCGTCAGATAAATCGCCAGAGGCAGGGAGGCCCCGATGTCACTGCTCGAAGGCAGGACCGTCGTCGTCTCGGGAGTCGGCGCCGGGCTCGGTCACCAGGTCGCCGCCGCGGTCGTACGGGACGGCGGGAACGCCGTGCTGGGGGCGCGGACTGAGGCGAATCTCGCGAAGAGCGCCGCGGAGATCGATCCCGGGGGGACGCGTACGGCGTACGGGGTCACCGACATCACCGACGAGCGCAGCTGCGAGGCGCTGGCGGGGCTGGCGCGGGAACGGTTCGGCGGGATCGACGCGGTGGTGAACGTGGCCGCCTGGGACTCCAGTTTCGGCGGGGTCGAGGACGCCGACTTCGCGACCTGGCAGTCGGTGATCGACGTGAACCTGCTGGGGACGCTGCGGATGACGCGGGCGTGTCTGGCCGGGATGAAGGCACGGGGCGGGTCGGTGGTGTTCATCGGGACGCAGTCGGCCGTGGCGGCGCCCTCGCAGGTGCGGCAGGCGGCGTACGCGGCTTCCAAGGGGGCGCTGACCAGCGCCATGTACTCCCTCGCGCGGGAGCTCGGGCCGCACCGGATCCGGGTCAACACCGTACTGCCGGGGTGGATGTGGGGGCCGCCGGTGCAGGCGTACGTGCAGTTCACCGCGCACACGGAGGGGGTGGCCGAGGAGGAGGTGCTGGGGCGGCTCACCGAACGGATGGCGTTGCCCGAGCTGGCGACGGACGGGGATGTGGCCGACGCCGCGGTGTTCCTGGCGTCGGACCGGGCGCGGGCGATCACGGGACAGTCGTTGCTGGTCAACGCGGGGGAGCTGATGCGCTGAGTTCATATGCATGAACACAGGCCACCATACCGAATTCCTTTGCCTTCCCTTGACCCTACGGTTACTTGTCGTGTTCACGCGGCAGCGCCCACGATGAGCGCCGGGCTGAACGCCGGCCGAACCATGGGAGGGCTCACATGAACGGTCTCGACTGGACCGTGCTCATCAGCTATTTCGGCGTGATGGTCGCCATCGGCTTCTGGTCGCACAAACGCGTCGACAACGTGAGCGACTTCTTCACCGCCGGCGGCAAGATGCCCTGGTGGCTGTCCGGCATCTCGCACCACATGTCGGGCTACAGCGCGGTGATGTTCACCGGGTACGCGGGCATCGCCTACACCTACGGCGTGACCTCCTTCGTCACCTGGTCCTTCCCCATCGCGCTCGGTATCGCCATCGGCTCGAAGCTGTTCGCGCCGCGCATCAACCGGTTGCGGTCGCGGCTCCACGTGGCCTCGCCGCTGGAGTACCTGAAGAACCGCTACGACCTGAAGACCCAGCAGGCGCTCGCCTGGTCCGGGATGCTGCTGAAGATCGTGGACGTCGGCGCCAAGTGGGCCGCCATCGCGACCCTGTTGTCCGTCTTCACCGGGATCTCCCTCAACCAGGGCATCCTCATCACCGGCGCGATCACCGCCGTCTACTGCACCATCGGCGGCCTCTGGGCGGACGCACTGACCGAACTCGGCCAGTTCGTCATCCAGTTGCTGGCCGGCGTCGCCATGTTCATCGCCGTCGTGCTGAAGCTGAACGACAAGGGCATCGGGTTCCTGGACGCCTGGGACCAGCCGGCGCTCCAGGGCCACGACAAGCCCCTGGTCGCGCAGTACGGCACGGTGTTCCTGCTCGCGTTCCTCTTCATCAAGCTGTTCGAGTACAACGGCGGCATGCTCAACCAGGCCCAGCGGTACATGGCCACGGGCAGCCCGAAGGAGGCCGAGCGGTCGGCGCGGCTTTCGGCGGTGCTGTGGCTGGTCTGGCCGCTGGTGCTGTTCTTCCCGATGTGGATGTCGCCGCTGCTGGTGACGTCGAACAAGCCGGACGGCTCCGACTCCTACGCCCTGATGACCGAACAGCTGCTGCCGCACGGCCTGCTGGGACTCGTCATCGTCGGCTTCTTCTCCCACACGATGGCCATGTGCTCGTCCGACGCCAACGCCATCGCCGCCGTCTTCACCCGGGACTGCGCGCCCGTCATCTGGGCCAGGGCCCGGGAGTGGAACCAGCGGTCGGGGCTGATCGCGGCGCGCGTGGCGACCGTCGTCTTCCTCGGCCTGTCGATGGCGGCGGCCACGCAGGTCAACTCCCCCGCCTTCAAGGACATCATCACGGTCGTCATCAAGTGGGTGGCCGGACTGATGGGCCCGATGGCGATCCCGATGATGCTGGGCCTGCTGCGCCCGTTCCGCCGCTCCGGTCCGACGGCCGCGCTGACCAGCTGGTCGATGGGTCTGCTGGCCTTCTGGCTGGTCAACTACCCGATCAACTGGAACGTCGACGGCGGAGTGCCGCTCCAGTACCAGGTGTCGATCCCGCTGGCCGTGTCGCTGGTCCTCTACATCCTCGTCGGCTTCATCAAGCCCGAGGACACCCCGGAACGGCTCGCGATCATCGAGCGGATCAACACGGACGGGGACGGCGACTCGGTGGGAGCGGCGGTCCCGGAGCCGCGGGACACGGCCGAGGGGACGCCCATCAGCCCGTCCGGCGTGTGAGGACGAGGCCCGCCGAGGGACGCGGGGGTGCGGGGGCTGAGCCCCCCGCACCCCCGCCTCGGCTCACCCCGCTCGGCTCACCCCCGCGTCAGCTCGGCAACCCCCTGGGATACCGGGCCAGCCATCCGGGCGACGCCCCCGCGGGGTTGTGCAGGGCCGGCCCCTGGGTCATCTCCATGGCGAAGTCGTCGGCCAGTTCCAGGATCGTGGGGCGCCCCTCCAGCTCGGCCAGCCAGGCCGGCGGGAGGGCCGTCTCGCCGTGCAGGGCACCGAGCAGACCGCCGGTGAGGGCGGCGGTCGACGCCGAAGGTGCTCCGTGGTTGACCGCGAGCCGCAGCCCGTGCCGGACTTCCTCCGCGACGAGGGCACAGTAGAGCGCGCCGGACAGCACTGCCTCCGCGGTCCCCGCCCCCGCCAGCTCCTCCACCCTGGCCGGACCCGGCAGGCCCTGCCGGACGGCGCCCAGCGCGCGCTGCAACGCCTCCGACACCGCCTCGTGCCCCGGTCGCGCGGCCAGCAGGGCGAGCGCCCGCTGCACCGCGCCGTCCAGGCTCTCGCCGCAGGCCAGCGCGTGCACGATGACCGCGTACGCGCCCGCCGAGAGATACGCGGTCGGATGACCGTGGGTCTGGACGGCGCCCTCGACGGCGAGCTGCACGACGAGCTGCGGCTCCCAGCCGACCAGCAGTCCGACCGGCACCGAACGGGGCACCGCCTCGGGCCCGGCCGCGCCGGGGCTCTTGGGCGAGTCCAGGGTGCCCATCACCTCGTCGCCGAGCCCGAGGAGCAGCGTGCGGGTGGGATCGCGCCGGGCGTACAGCCACTCCTCGCGGGCCAGCCAGCCGTCGTCCTTGCGGCGCAGGTCGGGGCCCCAGTCGCGCTGGGTGGCGGCCCACCGCAGATACGCCCGGTGCAGATCGGTCGGCGGATGCCAGGCGCCGGTGTCCCGCCGCACCTGGGCGCGGATCAGCCCGTCCACGGTGAACAGGGTCAGCTGGGTGAGATGCGTGACCGCGCCGCGCCGCCCGTGGGCGGGAGCCAGGTCCACTACCCCCTCGGGCCCGTGGCCCTGCCGGATGTCCTCGATGCCGAGGCCGTCGACGGGGGCTCCGAGCGCGTCCCCGACGGCCGCGCCCAGCAGCGTGCCACGCACCCGGCTGCGGAAGTCCTGCTGTTCGGCACGGCCCCAGACGGGCCCGGCAGTCGCACCCACCAAGTCCTCCCGTACCGTCCGTACGCACGACGTTCGTCACTGTAATCGAACAGGCGCAAGGGAACAGGGGACGCACCCCGGGAGTGCCGGAACGATCGGGGCATATGCCCGGGCTGCGCCCGCTCTGTGCCCCGGTCGCAGGGTGGAGGGGTGGTGGAGAGGCGGTGGAGACCCCGGCCGGAGGCCGCGGCGACCGGCCTCCGTTTCTGGCTCAATCCTTAGGAGAGGCACCGCACTTGGCGGGGTAAGGACACCGGCATGACCACCCCCGACTCACACTTCCCCCACGCCTCACGCGTGCTTCCGCTCACCGCCGCCCTCCTCACCGGGACGGTCGCGCTCTACATGCTCCTCGTCGCCTTCGGGAACATCACCGACTTCGGCACGAACCAGCAGTTCGTGCGGCATGTGCTGGCGATGGACACGACCTTCAAGGACGACGACCTGATGTGGCGGGCGGTGACCGGCAAGGGGCTCCAGGACGCCGCCTATGTCGCGATCATCGCGTGGGAGACGGTCACGGGGCTGGTGCTGGCCGCCGGGACGTGGTTCTGGGCGCGACGGGACCACATACGCGGCCGCGCGCTGTCCACGTACGGGCTGCTCATGCTCATGCTGCTCTTCGGCGCCGGGTTCGTCGCGATCGGCGGAGAGTGGTTCGCCATGTGGCAGTCGGAGAACTGGAACGGGCTGGACGCGGCGACCCGGGCGTTCCTCTTCGGCGGGGTCGTGCTGATCGTGAACCACCTGCCGCCCGGCCGCCCACAGGACGACTCCCGGACATGAGTCCCACGCTTCCGTGACGCACGTGGGGCCGGCCGCCCGGGCCACCGGGCCACCGGGCCACCGGGCCACCGGGCCACCGGGCCACCGGGCCACCGGGCCACCGGGCCACCGGGCCACCGGGCCACCGGGCCACCGGGAAGCTACTCGACGACCCGGACCTTCGTCCCCGTCTCGCCGAACGCCCACAGGGCCGTTCCGTCCGCCTTGGCCATCCGGATGCCGCCGGTCTGCGTGCCGGCGGCGGCCGGGGGCGGGGAGGCGCCGTCGACGGCGTTGGAGAAGGCGATGTTGACGCCCGACGTGGCGGAGAAGTAGACGATGTGCTCGATCGCCACGCCGTCGGAGCCCGTGGTGGCGTCCTTGCGGAGCGACACGGTGAAGCTGCCGACGGCCGGGTTCACCGTGCCCGGCCAGACCGTGAAGGTCCGGCGGGCGGTGTCGTCGGCGTCGACCAGCCAGACCCGGTGCTGACCCAGCGAGTAGACGATCCGGCGGCCGGTGCCCGAACCGTCGGGCACCTCGGCCGCCTTGGGCGTCGCCGACGGTTTCGGCGACGCCGAGGGGCGCGTGCCCGCCGACGCCGAGGCGCTCGGGCGGTTCGCCGCCGACGCCGTCGGGTGCGGGCCCTTCTCGGCCTGTGCCGTCAGGACGACGACCGCGGCGATCGCGCCGGCTGTCAGGCTTGTGACCCAGACCCAGGAGGGAAGCCGTCGGGCAGGCACGGGCACGCATCTCCTCGGTTGTGGGACCCCTGAGATCGGGGCCCGATCATCGTACTGCGAGGGGCCCGCTGCCCGGTCCCACCGTGGTCCCTCAGTCCAGCACCGGAAGCAGTTCCGGCAGGTGCCCGTCCGACGCTGAGGCCGCCCGCCGCCGCTCCTCGGGCACCTCGCCGTACAGCGTCGTCCGAGGCCTCGCCGGCCGGCCCGCCGCGTCCGCGACCGCGATCAGGTCCTTCACGGACTTGTAGGAGCCGTACGACGAGCCCGCCATCCGCGAGATCGTCTCCTCCATCAGCGTGCCGCCCAGGTCGTTCGCCCCCGAGCGGAGCATCTCCGCGGCCCCCTCCGAGCCCAGCTTGACCCAGCTGGTCTGGATGTTGGGGATGTGCGGGTGCAGGAGCAGCCGGGCCATCGCCGTCACCGCCCGGTTGTCCCGCATGGTCGGGCCGGGGCGGGAGATCCCCGCCAGGTACACCGGCGCGTTGGTGTGGATGAAGGGGAGGGTGACGAACTCCGTGAAGCCGCCGGTCCGCTGCTGGATCCCGGCCAGCGTCCGCAGGTGACCCAGCCAGTGCCTCGGCTGGTCGACATGGCCGTACATCATCGTCGAGGACGACCGGATCCCGACCTCGTGCGCCGTCGTGACGACCTCGATCCAGGTCGCCGTCGGCAGTTTGCCCTTGGTCAGGACCCAGCGGACCTCGTCGTCGAGGATCTCGGCCGCCGTGCCGGGGATGGAGTCGAGCCCGGCCTCCTTCGCCGCCGTCAGCCACTCGCGGATCGACAGGCCGGTGCGGGTCGCGCCGTTCACGACCTCCATCGGCGAGAAGGCGTGCACGTGCATGCCCGGGACCCGCTCCTTCACCGCCTTCGCGATGTCGAAGTACGCCGTGCCGGGCAGGTCCGGGTGGATGCCGCCCTGCATGCAGACCTCCACCGCGCCCAGCTCCCAGGCCTGCTGGGCGCGGTCGGCGACCTGGTCGAGGGAGAGCGTGTAGGCGTCCGCGTCGGTGCGGCGCTGCGCGAAGGCGCAGAAGCGGCAGCCGGTGTAGCAGACGTTGGTGAAGTTGATGTTCCGCGTGACGATGTAGGTGACGTCGTCGCCGACGGCCGAGCGGCGGACGTCGTCCGCGATGCGGGTCAGTGCGTCCAGGGCCGGGCCGTCGGCGTGGAGCAGGGCGAGTGCCTCGTCGTCGGTGAGCTTCGTCGGGTCGTCGGCGGCCGTCGCGAGGGCCTGCCGTACGTCCGTGTCGATGCGCTCCGGCGCCATGCCGGGGGCGGCCGCCTCACGCAGGGCTCCCCAGTCGCCGTACACCTCGTCGAAGTCGTCGCGGCGGTCGGAGGTGCGGCCGGCGGTGTCGATGGTGCGGTGCAGATCGGTGCGGCCGGACGGCACGAACACCTCCTCCGGCTCCTGCCAAGGGTGTCCCTCGACGACGGCGTCCGGCACGGCCAGTCCCGTCTCCGGATCGGCCAGCGCGCGGACGTGCGGGAGCAGCCGGGGATCGAGCCAGGGCTCGCCGCGCCGCACGAACTCCGGATACACGCAGAGACGTTCCCGCAGCTCGAACCCGGCCGCGGCGGACTTCTCGGCGAGTTCGTCGATCTGCGGCCAGGGGCGCTCGGGATTGACGTGGTCGATGGTGAGCGGGGACACCCCGCCCCAGTCGTCGATGCCGGCCCCGATCAGCCGCTCGTACTCGCTGTCGACGAGGTTGGGCGGCGCCTGGAGGCAGGCGGACGGGCCCATGATGTGGCGCGCGACGGCCACGGTGGCGACCAGTTCGTCGAGTTCCGCGTCCGGCATGCCACGCATCGCGGTGTCCGGCTTGGCGCGGAAGTTCTGGATGATCAGTTCCTGGATGCCGTGGTAGGCGCGGGAGACCTTGCGGAGCGCGAAGAGGGACTCGGCCCGCTCCTCGTACGTCTCGCCGATGCCGATCAGGAGCCCGGAGGTGAAGGGGACGGAGGAACGGCCGGCGTCCTCCAGGACGCGCAGCCGGACGGCGGGTTCCTTGTCCGGGGAGCCGTGGTGCGGGCCGCCGGGCTCGGACCACAGCCGGGTGGCGGTGGTCTCCAGCATCATGCCCATGCTGGGCGCGACGGGCTTCAGCCGCTGGAAGTCGGTCCAGCTCATCACCCCGGGGTTGAGGTGCGGCAGCAGCCCGGTCTCCTCGAGGATGCGGACGGAGATGGCGCGGACGTAGGCGATGGTGTCGTCGTAGCCGTGCGCGTCGAGCCATTCCCTGGCCTCGGGCCACCGCTCCTCCGGCTTGTCGCCGAGGGTGATGAGGGCTTCCTTGCAGCCTAGGGCGGCGCCGCGCCGGGCGATGTCGAGCACCTCGTCGGGCGACATGAACATCCCGTGGCCCGCCCGGCGCAGTTTGCCGGGGACCGTGACGAAGGTGCAGTAGTGGCACTTGTCACGGCAGAGCCGGGTGAGGGGGATGAAGACGCTCTTGGAGTACGTGATGACGCCGGGCCGGCCGGCCGCCTCCAGGCCGGCGTCCCTTACCCGGGCGGCGGAGGCGGTGAGGTCCTCGAGCGCCTCGCCGCGCGCCTGGAGCAGCACGGCCGCCTCGCCGGCGTCCAGCGCCACGCCGTCACGGGCCCGTTTGAGAGCGCGACGCATGGAGTTCTCGGTGGGGCCGGGGATCGGGCCGGGGCCGGTTCCGGAGGTCGCGGAAGTCGTCATCCTTCGAGCATACGATCACGTTTTTCAAGCTTGGGACTCCGCGTACGCGTCACCCGTCCCCGTCCGCAGCGCAGGGCGACGACGAGCCCACCGAGGACCAGCTGCGGCCGCCCGGCTTCGGACCCGTCGGCGAAAGACGGGACCTAGAGATACGGCGTGAACTCGTCCAGGGCGCGCAGCGCCTCCGCCTCCCCCACCGGCGGCAGCTGCACCACGGCCTCCTCGATGCCCAGCTCGGCGTAGTACGCGAGCTTGCCGGGGGACGGCTGGACGGCGTACGGCACGATCTGGAGGGCGTCCGGCTCGCGGCCCGCGTCCGCCCACGCGGAGCGCAGCACGGGGAGCGCCTCGGAGAGGCCGCGGCCGCCGATCGGCAGCCAGCCGTCGGCGTACTCGCAGATGTGCGAGAACAGTTTCGGCCCGGCGGCGCCGCCGATGAGCGTGCGGGGGCCGACGACCGGCCCACGCGCCTTCTGTACGGGCTTGGGGTACGCCGTGCTGGCGCGGACGCTGCCGTACTCGCCCTCGTACGCGGTCGGCTCCTCCGCCCAGAGGGCCTGCATCAGCCGCATCCGGTCCCGGACCAGCTCGCGGCGGGTACGCCACTCGACACCGTGGTCGGCGGCCTCCTCCACGTTCCAGCCGTAGCCGAGGCCGAGGGTGAGGCGCCCGCCCGACAGGTGATCGACGGTGGCGATCTGCTTGGCGAGGTCGACCGGGTCGTGCTGGGCGACGAGCGTGATGCCGGTGCCGAGGCCCAGCGTCCGCGTCACCGCGGCCGCCTGACCGAGGGCGACGAAGGGGTCGAGGGTGCGGCCGTACTCACGGGGCAGGTCGCCGCCGGCGGGGTAGGGGCTGGTCCGCTCGACCGGGATGTGCGTGTGCTCGGGCAGATAGAGGCCGGCGAACCCACGCTCCTCCAGCTCACGGGCGAGGCGCGTGGGAGTGATCGTCTCGTCGGTGAGGAAGATCGTGACGGCGATGCGCATGGGCGGGCCTTTCGCTGCGTACGTGCGGCTCTGACGACGGCGTCCTGGGTGACGTTCTCAACTGTGGCTGCCTCATCTGTACCGGGAGAAGGGAGAAGTGTCCATACCGACCGGTCGGCATCGTCCTCAGAACGCGCCCGGCGTGTCCAGCGGCCACCTGTCCGGCTCTCGCGGCGGGCTGTAGGCCATGGCCTGGTCGAGCCGCTCGCGCTGCGCCGCGTCGAGGGCGGCCTCGGCCGGGTGCGGTGCCAGTCCCCGGCAGTACTCCGCGAACCGGTACCGGCGTTCCGGCCACACGGCCATCACCACGATGTGCAGGACCAGGGCGAACACCATCCAGGTCAGCAGGCCCGCGCATGCGCCCACCACGATCTCGACCGCGTTCCCGGAGAACGCCCCGCTCACGTACATCAGTTGGGCGGCGAGCCACCCCGCGTACGACGCGGCGACCAGGATCGCGGCGATCTGGACGCCGTCCCCGTCGCGCTCGGGCCAACGCGGCCGTCCGGCGTCCTCGGCCCGCAGGAAGGGGTCGCGCCGCCGGCAGTGCTCGGCGTCCACGTCGAGCCAGTTCAGCGGATGCGGACGGGCGTGCCCTCGCAGCGTGACCAGCACGGCGGCCGGTACCGGATGCTCCGGCGTCCGGGCGGGGTCCGCGCCCACGGCGGTGACCGACACCTGACCGTCCTCCTCGATCCGGATCAGGCCGGCCAGCAGCAGTTCGGCGGCGGCGGCCCGGTCCGCGCCCCGGTCGCCGTCGGCCGTGGCGACCGCGTGGTACAGGTCGACGCTCTCCCCGTCCACCAGCGCGACGGCCTCCCGGTCCGCCCGGTCACGGGCCCACCACAGCACGCCGAGCACGGCGTACGCCCCGAGGACGACCGCCGACACGGCCACGAGCAGGACGATCTGACTCACGACGGGCTTCCTCTCGGCCGGGAGCACGACGGCGGGACCTCGGCGGCGCAGGTCACCTGTCGGAACTTCCCGTGCCCCGACGCATCCATGTGCGGGGCAGGTCCGTTCGTGCCGACCCGTGACATTCCGGCGGGCCGCCGATCCGGCGCGGCATACTCGGCCGGACGGCAATCAGGTTGCGGCGCAGCCGAGTCGGCGCCGCTTCGTGGAGGGGGAGGACGCTGCCGATACCGACGCGCACCGCTGGGGCCGGGAACATCGGCAGAAGGGCCCGGGGCCGCACCGCCCTGCGGGCCGCGGCGCTGACGCTGGTCGCAGCCGCCCTCACCGCCGCGTGTCAGACAGCCGCGCCCGGCGGGCCGCGAACGTCCGAGGCGAGCTTCACCGTCCACTACGAGCGTCCGTCCGCCCGGGACAAGGACGACGCCGCGTTCGTCCGCGCGCACAAGCTGCCGGAGGAAGCCGTGCGGAGTGTCACCGCTCTGGTGAAGCTGGACCCGCCGGTCGTGATGTCCGTCCGGTCCTGCGCCGGGGAAGGGTCCGCCTACGACCCCGACACCCGCCGGGTGGAGATCTGTTACGACGAAATCACCGAGACGCGCGAGCTGTACCGGGACTCCGGGGAGCGTCTCCTCGACGACACCCTGTCCGCCGTCATGCTGGAGACGCTGTTCCACGAGAGCGCGCACGCCGTGATCGACGCCCTCGATCTCCGGGTGGGCGGCAGGGAAGAGGACTTCGCCGACCAGTTCGCCGCCCTCATGCTGCTCCGGCAGGGAGCGCAGGGGGAAAGCAGACTGCTCGCCGCCGCACGGACGTGGCGGCTGGCCTCGATCATGTTCGACCCCGTCGACGACGGCCGCGAGGACGAGCACTCCACGGACCGCCGACGCGCCGTCAACCACTACTGCTACGTCTACGGATCAGCCCCGGCGACCCACGAGCACCTGATCCACCCACAGACCCTCACCGCCCGCCGCGCGCGTGGCTGCGCACGCGAGTGGCAGAGGGTACGGGCCGCCTGGGTGAACGCCCTGGGGCGAACCGCCGTCGAGGGTGACGGTGGCGGGTCCGCGCGCGACCGGGCCCCGTTCACCCGGTGACGCTCGGTGCCCGCCCGGGGTGACCGGCTTCCGTCGGCGGTCTAGCGGCCGACCTCGTACTGGCCGACCTCCAGGAAGTACCGCAGTTCCTCCGGTGTCCCGTCGATGGCCTTCTCGGCGGCCGCGCGGAGGGCGGCGCTGATCTTCGGGTTGGCCAGGATGCGGGCGATGGCGACCCGGTCGTCCTCGGCGCGGGCGAGGCGGAACCCGGTCTCCAGGAAGGCGCGCAGGGCCTCCGGAGTGCCGATGTCGAGGGCCTTGTTGGCCTCGCGGACCACACCCTTGCCGGAGTTCTTGTCCGCCAGGATGCGGAAGATGGCGACCCGGTCGTCCTCGGCGCGGGCGAGGCGGAACCCGGTCTCCAGGAAGGCGCGCAGGGCCTCCGGAGTGCCGATGTCCAGGGCCTTGTTGGCCTCGCGGACCACACCCTTGCCGGAGTTCTTGTCCGCCAGGATGCGGACGATGGCGACCCGGTCGTCCTCGGCCTGGGCCAGGCGGTAGCCGGTCTTCAGGAAGGTGCGCATGTCGTCCACCGTGCCGTCGAGGGCCGCGTTGGCCTCACGGACGACACGCTTGCCGGAGTCCACGTCCGCCAGGATGCGGGCGATCGCGACACGGAGGTCCTCCTCGGACATGTCGTCCACCGGCGTATCGGTCGCCGCCGACGCCGTCGCGGTCGTCCCCGCGACCGTTGCCGCCGTCGCGCCGGCGGCGAAAGCCGGGGTGGTGAAGAGAAGCGCCGGGGTAAGGGCGGTGACCGCGACGAGCAGGGCGGCGCGGTGCTGTCTCATGGATCTCATGGGTGGGCTCCTTCGTGGTCCGGCGGTCGGTACGAAGATCCTCACCGCTCCGCACCACCGATGCCACTGCTTTAACCCGGCAGTCCTCGCCGCCTGCCATTGCCATGATCCGGCACCGTCGGCCGTCAGCGGGCGGAACATCCAACTCCCCTTGTGTGAAAGGTGGTTACCCGGGAGGTAATCGCGCGGTGGTGCCGCCGCCGCTGACAATGGCGGCCTCGTCGCGTCAGCGGGACGCGGCCTCCCGAACGGAGGGATCCGCCATGTCCTCAGCCACGCCCGCGACTCCCCGCGCCGTGGTCCGGGAACTGCTGCGCCGGATCGGCAAAGGGGACCCCGTGCGCATCGCGGAGCTGTACGCCGAGCGGAGCGACTGGAAGCTGGACTGGCCGGACGCCGAGCACGGGCGGGCGGGGAGTGCCACGCCGTGGATCCGTCACCGGGTCACCCGTGCCGACGCCGCCGCCCACTACCGCGAGCTCGCCGAGCACCACGTGCCCGGGCAGGCGGCCACCGAGATCGAGCGGATCCTCGTCGACGGCGACGACGCGGTCGTGCTCGGCGAGATCCGCCAGACCGCCCGCTCCACCGGGCGGGCCTATCGTGCCCGGTTCGCGCTGCACCTCACGATCGAGGGCGGCCTCGTCACCCGGCACCACGTGTACGAGGACAGCCTCGCCGTCGCCCGGGCGTTCGATGCGGATGCGGACGCGGAGACAGGCAGCGGTGCGGACCGGACGGGTTAGATGATCGCCGTCTCCTCCTCCGCCAGGTCCGCGACCACCGCCGCGTGGTCCGAGGGCCACACTCCGTCCACCGGGCCGTGGCCCGCCCGGCGGATCTGCCGGACGTGGCCCTCGCCGATCGGGCCGGGTGGGCCCACGTGGATGTGGTCGATACGGGCGGCGGGCTCCAGCACGCGGGCCGCGTACGGGTTCTCCGGCGTCCAGGTGGCCGCGGGGGCGGTCGGGTCGGCGTAGTCCCAGGCGTCGTGGAGGACCAGGCCGGGAACGGCCGGCGCGGTCCTCGTCCCGCCGAGGAGGCGGATCTCGTCGGAGTCCGGGCGGGCGTTGAAGTCACCGGTGACGACGGGCGGGAAGGGCGTGCCCCCGCTGTGCCGGGCGACCAGTTCCGCGAGGGCGGTGACCTGGGCGCGACGCACGGCCGAGGCATGCGGGGCCGAGGTGAGGTGCGCGGTGAAGAAGGGGATGTCGAAGGCGGGCGCGGCCACTCGGGCGTAGAGGGCCGCGCGGCCGTCGGCCAGCTCGGGCGGCGCGGGCAGCGTCAGCGCCTCCCGCTCCACCACCGGCCAGCGGCTCAGTACCGCGTTGCCTATGTCGACCGAGCCGGCGTCGGGGTCCGCGATGCGTTTGCGCCAGCGTTCGGGGGCCGCGGAGGGGGCCCATGCGCAGTGCAGCCCCAGTTCGCCGGCGAGCCACTCGGCGAGGTTCTCGCCGTCGGCCGCCCACACCTCCTGGAGACCGACCACGTCGGGCTCCAGCTCGCGCAGCACGGCCAGGACGGCCTTCTGGCGTTGCCGCCAGGGGCCGAACCGCCACCACAGGTTCCAGGTCACCACTCGCACGTGCAGCCACCCGCTCTCGTCCCGCCCGGGACGTCGGGGACCATTGAAGCAACAGCGCCTGGTGTGAAGGAGTGTTGCGGACGATGTCCCGCCCCGCCGAGTCCCGCCCCGCCGACGTCCGATTCCGCGCGACGACCGCCTTGCAGCGGTATGTCGCCAACCCGCTCATGCGCCGTCTGCCCTTCCACACGCTCCTGGAGACCACCGGCCGTGTCTCCGGCCTGCCCCGGCGCACCCCGCTGGGCGGCCGCCGGGTCGGCGACACGTTCTGGCTGGTCTCGGAGTTCGGGCTGCGGTCCCAGTACGTCCGCAACATCCAGGCCGATCCGAGGGTGCGGGTGCGGCTCGGCGGGCGGTGGCACACCGGTACGGCCCATCTGATGCCCGACGACGACCCGGTCGCCCGGCTGCGTACCCTGCCCCGGGGCAACAGCGCGGCCGTACGGGCACTGGGGACGGGACTGCTCACGGTGCGGGTGGATCTGACCGGCTGACGCCCCGCCCGCCACACCCGACCGCGGCGGCCCCTCGGGGATCGCCCGGGGGCCGCCGTGGCGCCTACCGCCCGGCTCCGCTCACTTGGCGGGCTTGTAGAACACGTAGGTCGCCGAGTACGGGACGCTCACCTGGTCGGTGCCGGTGCAGGCGGTGGTGGGCGCGACGCCGCCCGAGGTGTTCAGGCGCTGGATGTAGGAGACGTCCGCGAAGACTCCGGCGCCGCGCGTGGCGGTGGTCTTCAGGAGCAGCTCGGGGATGGTGCCGGTCCGGGGAGAGGTGACGAGCGCGGCGGCGTTGACCGCGCTGCCGTCCACCGTGGAGACCCAGACCGGGCCGCGGGAGTGCAGGGCGACGGGGCGGTGGGCCCGGTCTCTGCCGTACGACAGGGTGGCGGCGGGCTCCAGGAGCTTCCAGGCGCCGTCGGTGCAGGCGTAGGTCTGGACGCCCCGGGCGTCGAAGACGCCGGTGAGGCGGTTGCCCTCGGGCACCTTGAGGGCGGGGGGCGCGTCGACGCGGGTGGTGGCCGACGGGGCGGGCGCGGCATGGCCGGCAGTCGTGCTCAGGAGGGTGCCGACGGTCGCGGTGGCGAGGGCCGTAGTGGTGAGGACGAGACGCTTGGCGAGCTTCAAGTGGGTCTCCGATACGTTTCCGGATGTCTTTCGCGGGTCGACGGAACCGGTGTCCCTGTCTCCCCGCGCCGGGACGCTACGGGCAGTCCGGGCCGATCGAAGGTCGCGCGGCCGGTTTTGGGCCGCGGGCACCGCACTGTCTGCACGCCGGGGACAGTGCCCGTGGTGCCCGAGGGCACTTCACCCCGGCCAGACGATCGCCTGCACCTCGCTGTAGGCGTGCAGCGCGTACGAGCCCACGTCCCGGCCCACGCCGCTCTTCTTGAACCCGCCGAACGGCGCCTCCATGTTGCGGCCGACGGTGTTGATCCCGACACCGCCCGCCCGCAGCCGCCGCGCCACCCGGAACGCCTTCGCCACGTCCCGGGACCACACGTAGTCGATCAGGCCGTAGTCGCTGTCGTTGGCGAGGGCGATCCCCTCTTCCTCCTCGTCGAAGGGGACGACCGTCACCACCGGGCCGAAGATCTCCTCCCGTGCCACCCGCATGTCGTTCGTGCAGTCGGCGAGGAGCGTGGGAGCGACGTAGAAACCGCGCTCCAGAGGCGGGCGTTCACCGCCGGTGACGATCACCGCGCCTTCCTTGCGGCCGAGTTCGACGTACGACTCCACCCGGTCCCGGTGGGCGGACGAGATCACCGGGCCCACCACCGTGTCCGGCTCCCGTGGGTCGCCCACCTTCAACCGGCGGGCATAGGCGGCCAGTTGCTCGACCAGCCGGTCGTACACCCCGCGCTGCGCCAGCACCCGCGTGGGGGCCGTGCAGATCTGACCGCTGTAGAAGGAGAAGGTGGTGCCGATCCCGGCCACCGCCGAGGCGAGATCCGCGTCGTCGAGGACGACAGCCGCTCCCTTGCCGCCCAGCTCCATCAGCTGGCGCCGCATGTCCCGGCCGCACACCTCGGCGATGCGCTGTCCGACGGCCGTCGAGCCGGTGAAGCTCACCATGTCGACGTCCGGCGACGACACCGCCGTCTCGCCGATCCCGACCGCGCGGCCGGAGACGACGTTCACCACCCCGCGCGGCACGCCGGCCGCCTCCAGCGCCTCGGCCATCCGGTAGACGGACAGGGGGTCCTGCGGGGCGGGTTTGACGACCACGGTGTTGCCCATGGCGAGGGCGGGGGCGACCTTTCCGGCCGGGTTCGCCCACGGGTTGTTGTAGGAGGTGACGCAGGTGACGACCCCGACCGGCTGCCGTACGGCGACCGCGCCCATCACCCCCGCCCCGCCCGCCCCCATGGCCCGGAGGGCGTGGGAGGCGCCTCCAGCGGCCTCGTTGACCTGCGGTGCGATCGGCCACTCGGCGGGCTCCACGCGCGCGTAGCGCCGGAAGCGTGCCACGCCCACCCCGACCTGCATCCCGCGCGCGGTCCCGGTCGTGGCGCCGGTCTCCGCCTGGGCGAGTTCGGCGTACGGCAGCAACCGGGCGCGCATGATGTCGGCCGCCCGGCCGAGAATCGCCGCCCGTTCCTCCGGTGGGGTGCGCGACCAGGGACCGAAGGCTTCCCGGGCCGCCGCGCAGGCCGCTCGCACCTGATCCCGGGAGGCCTCGGGCGCCCGGCCGACGGTCCCCTCGGTCGCCGGGTCGACGACCTCGTAGTGCCCCTCGTCCGGCTCCACCCAGGCGCCCCCGACGAACAGCATCTGCCCGTCGTCCCTGCCCGCCCCGTCCCTGCCCGCCCCGTCCGTCACCTGGTGCTCACCGTCCTGGTGTCGCGGCCCGAGCGCAGTACCCGGCCCGGGACGGCGCCCGTCACCGTGTCGTCCCTGATGGCGGCCACGCCGTTGACCCAGACCGCGCGCACCCCGATCGCCTTCGAGTCCAGCCGCGGACTGTCACCCGGCAGGTCGTGCACCAGGGTGGCCTTGCCCGCGTCGATCCGCTCCGGGTCGAACAGGACCAGGTCCGCATGCCAGCCCTCACTGATCCGGCCCCGCTCCCTGAGACCGAACAGCCGCGCCGGGTCGTCCGTCAGCATCTTCACCGCCTGTTCCAGGCCGGCGAGTCTCCGGCCGCGCAGACAGTCGCCGAGGAAGCGCGTGGTGTACGGCGCCCCGCACATCCGATCCAGGTGCGCGCCGGCGTCGGAGCCGCCGAGCAGAACGTCCTCGTGCGTCCAGGTCTCCGCCCGCAGGGCCCAGGACTGCGGGTCGTTGTCCGTCGGCATCGGCCACAGGACCGTACGCAGGTCGTCCGCCGCGCAGATCTCGACCAGACAGGCGAAGGGGTCCAGGCCGCGTTCGGCGGCGATGTCCCGGACGACGCGCCCGGTGAGGCCCTCGTTCGCCGCGCTGTAGGTGTCGCCGATGACGTACCGCCCGAAGTCGGTCAGCCTCCGGAAGACGCCCGCCTCCTTCGAGTTGGCCCGTGTCAGCAGTTCCGCCCGCACCTGCGCGTCCCGCAGCCGCTCGATCCGCTCCGGGACCGGCAGGGCGAGGACCGGTCCCCAGCCCGGGATGAGGTTCAGCGCGCAGAACGTGCCCAGGGACATGTTCATCGGTGTGAGGATCGGCATGGTCAGCGCGACGACCCTGCCGCCGGCCTTGCGTGCCCGTTCGCTCGCCATGAGCTGGCGGGGCACGCGCTCCGGGACGGCCGCGTCGATGGTGAGGACGTTCCAGTTCAGGGGGCGTCCGGCGGCCGCGCTCATCTCCGCGAACAGGTCGATCTCGGCGTCGCTGAACTGGTCGAGGCAGCCCGCCACGATCGCCTCGATCTGGGTGCCCTCGTGCTCGCCGACCGCCCGGGACAGCGCGAGCAGTTCCTCCGGCCGGGCGTGCCGGGAGGCGACGGGCCGGCCGTCCCCGTCGGAGTGGGTGGAGGACTGTGTGGTGGAGAATCCCCAGGCGCCGGCGTCCATGGCGTCGTGCAGCAGCCGGACGATCTCCGCCAGCTGCTCCCCGCTCGGCTGCCCGCCCACCGCGTCCGGTCCCATCACGTACCGGCGCAGCGCGCAGTGCCCCACCATGAATCCGGCGTTGACGGCGATCCGCCCCTCCAGCGCGTCCAGGTACTCCCCGAAGCCGTGCCAGTTCCAGGGCGCCCCCTCCTCCAGCGCGACCAGGGACATGCCCTCCACCTTGGACATCATCCTGCGGGTGTAGTCGGCGTCCCCGGGGCGGTCGGGATGCAGCGGTGCGAGCGTGAACCCGCAGTTCCCGGCCGCGACCGTCGTCACCCCGTGGTTCAGGGACGGGGTGGCGTACGGGTCCCAGAACAACTGGGCGTCGTAGTGCGTGTGCGGATCGACGAACCCGGGCGCGAGCACGAGCCCGGAAGCGTCCTCGGCGGTACGGGACTCCTCGGTGACCGACCCGACGACGGCGATCCGCCCGTCCCGGATCCCGACGTCGGCGACGTGGGCGGGCGCACCGGTCCCGTCGACGACGGTCGCGCCCTTGATGACGTGATCAAGCATGAGGGCTCCTTATCGACTCCGATGCGGTGGGCGCCGTGAAGGGACGCGGGGCTGTATCGCTGTACGGCTCCGCCGCGTGGGTGCGAGCGGCCACGGCGCAGTGGCGGCCGCCGAACGACCCGCAGCCCCAGGGCGATGACGCGCCCGCAGGTCGGCGACAGCGCTACGCGCCCTGACGGAACCGCGTCGTCCGATGGACGGGGTCCGTGTCTATCTTCGGGATGACGTGCTCACCGATCAGCCGGATCGTCTGGAGCGTCTCCTCCTTCGGCACCCCCACCGGCAGTCCGAAGGACAGCTGGTCCGCCCCCGCCTGCTCCCACCGCTTGCACTGCCGCGTCACCTCGTCCGGATCCCCGCAGATCAGCAGCTCCTCCTCGATGAGGAGTTCGACGAACTCGGCGTTGTACTCGGGCAGGGTCTCCGGCCAGACCGGGAAGCCCTCGGGCCGCGGGAACGTGTCGTGGTAGCGGAACACCAGGGACGGCAGATAGTGCAGTTCGCCTTCGACGGCGATCCTGATCGCCTCGTCGTGCGTCGGCGCGCAGATCGCCGTCGTCGTCACCATCACGTTGTCGTTGACGAAGTCCCCGATCGGCTCGGCGTTCACCACCGCCGTCTTGTACTGCTCCAGCACCCATTCCATGTCGGACACCTTCTGGATGCTGAAGCCCAGCACCCCGAGGCCCTTGCGGGCGGCCATCGCGTACGAGGGCGGCGACCCGGCCGCGTACCACATCGCCGGGTGCGACTTCCCGTACGGCTTCGGCAGGATCTTGCGCGGCGGCAGCTGCCAGTGCTTGCCCTGGAAGCCGACATACTCGTCCTGGAGCCACATCTTCGGGAACTCGGCGATGGTCTCCTCCCAGATCTCCTTCGTGAAGTTCATGTCGGTGATGCCGGGGAGGAAGCCCAGGATCTCGTGCGAGCCCGCGCCGCGTCCGCTGCCGAACTCGAAGCGGTTGCGGGTGAGGTGGTCGAGCATGGCGACCTTCTCGGCGACCTTCACCGGGTGGTTGACCTGGGCGAGCGGGTTGAAGATGCCCGAGCCGAGGTGGATGCGGTCGGTCGCGTGGGCGAGGTAGCCGAGAAAGACGTCGTTGGCGGAGAGGTGGGAGTACTCCTCCAGGAAGTGGTGCTCGGACGCCCAGGCGTACTTGAAGCCGGACTTGTCCGCCTGGATGACGTACTCGGTCTCCTCCATCAGCGCCTTGTGCTCGGCGAGCGGGTCGGTCTCGGCGCGCTTGCCCACGTATCCCTGTACAAAGAGCCCGAATTCCACGGAGGTTCACCGTCCCGGTTCCTGGATCGCGGTTAACTGACGGTTCGTCAGATTCAGCGGATGCCGCCGACTGTGGCACCGGGTCCCTGGATGGTCAATAGCTGATGGTCAGTCAGATGACCGAGACGCCCGCCAACCATCCGCCGTCGATCACGAACGGCTGCCCGGTGATGTACGACGAGTCCTGCGAGGTGAGGAAGAGGGCCAGCCGGGCCACCTCGTCCGCACGGCCGACCCGGCCCAGCGGGACGAGCTTGCGGTAGAGGGAGTCCAGGGCGCGGGTCGTCTCCTCGGGGTCGCTGTCCGGGTCCAGCCGGGAGGGGTTGGACATCGCGGTGTCGATCGCCCCGGGACACACCGCGTTGACCCGGATACGGCGGGGCGCCAGCTCCAGGGCGGCGACCCGGGTGAGGCCGAGTACGGCGTGCTTGGTGGCCGCGTAGGCGCCGACGGCCGCCATCCCGGTGAGCCCGGTGTAGGAGGCGGTGTTCACGATGGTGCCGCCGTCGGACAGCTGCGGCGCGGCGGTCCGGATCCCCAGGAAGCAGCCGACCTGGTTGACCTGCACGACCTGCATGAACTCGTCGAGCGGGGTGTCGACGAGGGCGTTGAAGCGCAGGATGCCGGCGTTGTTGACGAGGCCGTCGAGATGGCCGTACGCCTCCTTGGCGGCGCCTACGGCCGCGGCCCACTCCGCCTCCACCCCCACGTCGAGGTGGACGTACAGTGCTCCGATCTCCTCCGCGACGGCCCGCCCCTGTTCGTCGAGCACATCGGCCACGACGACCTCCGCACCCTCCTCCCGGAACAGCCGCGCCTCCTGCTCGCCCTGGCCCCGTGCGGCCCCGGTGACGAGGACGACCCGTCCGTCGAGCTTGCCCATACCGGCCTCCCTTGCGATCCATGGGACCGGCATCGTATCGCCGTAACTGACGCTTCGTCAGATGTGCGACGGCGCAGGGATCGGACCATTGCACAAGCACACACCAAGTGACCTGCCGGTAGGGACATTTGACTCTGTCCACAGGCTGTGCAGAACCCCAATAATCCACAGCGGCACTGCAAAGACACCCCCAAGAGCGGAAAATGGTATGGCCAAAAGAGGCAGGAAGTTCAAGAACAGGAAGATCCGGTTCGTCGCGATCGGCGCGGCACTGGCGACCGGCGGCGCCGTCGTCGCACTGCTGCCGTCGGCGAACGCGGCCGACGCGAAGACGCCTGAGCAGATCATGTCGATGTGCAAGAGGTCTGCGGTGCTCAACGGCAAGCAACAGTCGGTGCGCGATTTCGACGGCGGGTTCGCTGATGGTTTCGCGGCCGACAACTGTGATTTCGTCGAGACGAGGTTCGAGACCTTCAACGGGCCCGCCGAAAAGGCCTCGATCGACTTCCCGAACTGCGAGCCGAACGCCACCGAACCGAGCAAGGTGTCCATTTCCTGGGAGTCCGAGGTGGCCCAGGGAAAGGGCAAGCAGATCTCCATCGTGCAGGGCGGATCGGGCGGTCTGTTCGGTGTGCTGAGCGGTTCCTGGCAGGTGCACAAGAGCTCCCTCAACATGACGACCAACACCGCCAAGGCCGGCAGCAAGGACTCCGTCGAGGTACCGGTGGGAAAGGTCGCCCACATCGAGTTCACGCCGAAGATGCAGCGCATGACCGGTGAATGGAGGGTGCGGATCGACGCCCGTGAGGCGACCACCGTCCTGAACGCCACCCCCGAGCAGAACTTCGTCCTCGAGGACGTCGTCGAAGGCCCCAGCATGCTGCCGGGCGCGGCTGGCGCCCCCGGAGTGGTGGACGGCGTCGCCAAGACCGTCCTCGAAGACTGCTGACCCGAATCCGGAATCTTTACCACCCCCCACCAGGAGAAACCCTCATGTCCCGCACCAGCCGTACCAGAAGTCATGGCCACCGCAGCCGCAAGAAGCGCCTCGCCCTGATGGTCCTCGCCCCGGTGGCCGCCGTCGCGGCCGGTGTCGCGCTGATGAACTCGGCCGGCGCCGCCACGCCCTCGGAGGTCTCGGCCGACTGCAAGTCCGACTCCGACAAACTGGAGAACTGCGAGTTCGTCGACGTCCAGTTCAAACAGAACAGCCTGGGGCCCAATGAACGGGTCTCCGGCATCTCCAACAACTGCGGCAACACGACGGGCACCACCAAGTCCTTCAACGTGAGCGCCTCGGTCACCCGGACCACTCAGCTGGAAGAAGGGTTCATCAGCGACAGCGGCATCAAACTGGGCAATTCACTCTTCGAGATCGGCGCGAAGTTCCAGACGAAGGAAGTGAACATCACGCGCGACGACAAGAAGACCACGCTGGCCTTCGAGCGGAGCGACACCGTGCAGCCGGACCACATCGGCTTCTTCATGTGGTCTCACAAGCGCACCGACGTGAGCGGATTCCTCAAAGCCACGTACAAGGAGGCGCAGGACGGCAGGACAGTGTTCTTCTCGCCGAGCGAGGGCTCCACCGCCATTCACGTGTTCTATCCGCAGATCCTGAAGAACGGAACCCCGGACGGACGGCTCTGGCTGCGCAATGTGAAGTGCGGCACTCCCGAGGCCAGCGCACTGCTGAACTCCTCCGGCGGTGCGAGTCCACAGGGCGTGGGAGACGGCGCCGAGGACCTTCGCGCGGAGCCCGGATTCGGTGAGGGCGGCGACAACGTCACCGACCTGGAAATCCCGGTTTCGGAAATTCCCGCGCCGTAGCCGGAAACTGTCGGGAACGCACACCTTCTCATGTGCGAAGCACGGGCGCGGACGCCGGCGTGGCTCCGAGCCAGCGCAGGACCGCGTCCGTGCCGCCCCGGGCGTCGAGCTTGGAGTAGATGTTGCTGAGGTTGTTGCGGACGGTCTTCTCGCTCAGCCGTAATCGCAGCCCGATCTCCTGCGCGCCCAGGCCGGTCGACAGCAGTTCCATGACCTGCCGCTCACGCGGCGAGAGCAGTGCGCGCAGCCGCTCGATCGCGTCGTGTTCCCGGGGTCCGGCCGGTATGCGCCGGGCCCCTTCGCGCAGGGCGGCGCACGCCGCCGGGGAGAGATACGTGTGGCCGACGGTGGCCGCCACCACCGCCGAGGACAGCATGTGGGTGCAGTAGTCGCCCTCGACGAGATAGCCGGCCCCGCCGCGGAAGACCTCGACGACCGTCTCGGTGTCCGCGCGGGCGCTGACGACGATCACCGGGACACGGTGTCCGCCCAGCGCCCTCAGCAGCCCCGGGAGGGCGCTCGCCGGCTCCGCGCAGCGCAGGACGACGACGTCCGGCGCGTCCTCGCGCAGGCCGTCGTAGGGCGGGGCGACACGCACCGTCCGCCCCACGTACGGATCTCCGGGGGCGGGCCAGCCGTCGTGCGGCCAGTCGCCCTCGGCGCAGGCGAGAGCGACGGAGAGTCGCTGGGAGGATCGCACTTACGGGGTCCTTCCGCCGGAGCCGTCACGTCCGTACGTCCGTACATACGCGACTCGGCGTGGACATGTTCAAACGTTCAAGAAATGTCGAGCAGGGGCCCCACCTCGGCTCCGAACAGGGCGATCTGGTCGGTGAGTTCGCTACGGCTCCGGCAGCGGAAGCGCACCTGGATCTGGTCGACTCCCATCGCCCCGTAGGCGCGCAGCGACTCGGCGAGGACCTCCGGCGGCCCGGTCAGGGTGCGGCGGCCCACGTCCCAGCCGGGAGCGCCGACGTACAGCGGCTCGGTGATGGCGCCGACGGTGAGCGGCGGCGCCCCGTCCCCCCGCAGCCGCCGCAGCGTCCCGATCTGCGCGGGCAGCCGGTCCCTCGGGTCGCCCTGGGGCAGCCAGCCGTCCCCCTTGAGGGCGGCCCGGCGGACGGCCGCCGGGGAGGATCCGCCGACCCAGAGCGGCACCCGCTCCTGCGCCGGCCTGGGCCGCTGCCCGAGCCCCTCGAAGTCGAACGCCTTGCCGTGGTGGGAGGGGAACTCGTCCGGCCCGAGCGCCGCCCGCAGCGCGTCGAGCGTCTCGTCGAGGACCGCCCCGCGCCGCTCGAAGTCCACCCCCAGCGCCTCGAACTCCTCCCGTACGTGCCCGGCGCCGACCCCGAGGATCAGCCGGCCGCCGCTGAGGTGGTCGAGGGTGGCGTACTGCTTGGCCGTCAGGAGGGGGTGGCGCAGGCCCACGACGGCGACGTGCGCGAGGAGTCGGACGCGTCCGGTCACGGCGGCGAGATGGGCGAGGGTGGCCACCGGGTCGTACCAGACCGTGCTCATGGCGTCCGCGAGCCGGTGCGGGATCGCCACGTGGTCACAGGCGGCCACGTAGGCGAATCCGGCGCGGTCCGCGGCCCGGGCGACGGCGACGAGGTCGGCGGGCCCCGCGTCCGCCTCCCAGGGTTCGGCGTAGATCGTGGACTGGGACTGGACCGGGAGCTGGATGCCGTAGTCGAGGCTCACCGCGGGCTCCACAGGCCGTCCGGGGTGAGCCCCAGCAGCTCGATCGCGTTGCCCCGGACGATCCGCTCCACCACGTCCGGCGCGAGGTGGCCCATCTGCGCCTCGCCGACCTCGCGCGACTTCGGCCAGGTGGAGTCGGAGTGCGGGTAGTCGGTCTCGTAGAGGACGTTCCCGACGCCGACGGAGTCGAGGTTGCGCAGGCCGAACGCGTCGTCGAAGAAGCAGCCGTAGACGTGGTCGGCGAACAGCTCGGACGGCGGGCGGTGGACCTTGTCCGCGACCCCGCCCCAGCCCCGGTTCTCCTCCCACACCACGTCGGCGCGCTCCAGGATGTACGGGATCCAGCCGATCTGGCCCTCCGCGTACATCACCTTCAGGTTCGGGAAGCGCTCGAACTTGCCGCTCATCAGCCAGTCGACCATCGAGAAGCAGCAGTTGGCGAAGGTGATGGTGGAGCCGACGGCGGGCGGGGCGTCGGCGGAGGTGGAGGGCATGCGGCTCGAGGAGCCGATGTGCATGGCCACGACCGTGCCGGTCTCGTCGCAGGCCGCGAGGAAGGGGTCCCAGTAGTCGGTGTGCACGGAGGGCAGACCGAGGTGCGGGGGTATCTCGGAGAAGGCGACCGCCCGGACCCCGCGCGCCGCGTTGCGCCGGACCTCGGCCGCCGCCAGCTCGGCGTCCCAGAGCGGGATGAGGGTGAGCGGGATCAGCCGGCCCCGCGCCTGCGGGCCGCACCACTCCTCCACCGTCCAGTCGTTGTAGGCGCGCACGCACAGCAGGCCCAGTTCGTGGTCGGCCGCCTCGGTGAAGGTCTGGCCGCAGAAGCGCGGGAAGGTGGGGAAGCAGACGGCGGACTGGACGTGGTTGACGTCCATGTCGGCGAGGCGGGACGGGACGTCGTAGGAGCCGGGGCGCATCTGCTCGTAGGTGATGACCTCCAGCTTGATCTCGTCCCGGCTGAAGCCGACGGCGGTGTCCAGGCGGGTGAGGGGGCGGCGCAGGTCCTCGTAGACCCACCAGTCGCCGATGGGGCCGTCGTCGCCGGGCTCGCCCATCACGGGCTTGAAGCGGCCGCCGAGGAAGGTCATCTCCTTCAGCGGGGCGCGGACGACCCGGGGGCCGGTGTCGAGGTACTTCTTCGGGAGGCGGTCCTGCCAGACCGTGCTCGGCTCCACGGTGTGGTCGTCGACGGAGATGATCAGCGGGAGGTCCTGTGCGGTCTTCGCGGTCTGCGATGCGTTCTCCAGTGCGTTCTCCATGGGGGCACGGTAGCGCCGATCTGACGGATCGTCAGCTAGTGGGCCGCGCCCGGACCGATCGACTCTGTGGGGATGTGTGCGCATCGGACGTGTGGGACGTGTGGACTCCCGCGCACCTCCCGGGCAGGCTGACGGTTCCGACATGGACAGGGCAAACTGAACAGGTAATTCGGATGCCTAAGGGGAGCCCTGATGGACGACCGGGTAGGACACCGCGACCCGCGGGTGCCGGAGCAGAGACGTCCCGGCTCGCCCGAGGAGCCGGCGGCGCTGCGCTTCGACGTGCTCGGGCCGGTGCGCGCATGCCGCGGCGACGAGCGGCTCGCCACCGGTTCGCCTCAGCAACGCGCCCTGCTGGCCGCCCTGTTGCTGCGCGAGGGCCGCACCGCGACGGCCGCCGAACTGATCGACGCGCTGTGGGGCGAGGAACCTCCCTCCCAGGCCCTGGCGGCGGTACGGACGTATGCCTCCCGACTGCGCAAGGTCCTGGACCCGGGCGTCCTGGTGAGCGAGTCGGGCGGCTACGCGGTGCGCGTGCCGGCGGAGGGCGCGCTGGACCTGGTGGTGGCGCAGGAGTGGGCGGCGGAGGCGGAGAAGGCGCGCACCGCCGGTGACCTCTCCCACGCCCGCGAGGTGCTGAACCGGACGCTGGGACTGTGGGACGGGGAGGCCCTGGCCGGCGTCCCCGGGCCGTACGCGGAGGCACAGCGCGTCCGGCTGGAGGAATGGCGGCTCGGGCTGCTGGAATCCCGCCTGGACATGGACCTGGAGCAGGGCTGCCACGCCGAGGCGGTCTCCGAACTCACCGCGCTCACCGCCGCGTACCCGCTGCGCGAGAGGCTGCGCGAGCTGCTGATGCTGGCGCTCTACCGCAGCGGCCGGCAGGCGGAGGCGCTCGCCGTGTACGCGGACACCCGGCGGCTGCTGGCGGAGGAGCTGGGGGTGGATCCGCGGGCCGGGCTGCGGCAGTTGCAGAGCCGCATCTTGCAGGCCGATCCGGAGCTGGCCGAGCCTTCCGCGCCGGTGGCGGAACCAGCGATGGTGCGGGTACGGCCGGCGCAACTCCCGGCTACTGTCCCCGACTTCACCGGCCGCTCCGCCTTCGTGCGGGAACTGGGCGAGGTGCTGGCGGGCGCCGGCGACGGCACCGGCGCGGGCGGCCGGGTGATGGCGGTGTCCGCGCTCGCGGGCATCGGCGGCGTGGGCAAGACGACCCTCGCGGTGCACGTGGCCCACCAGGCCCGGCCGGCCTTCCCCGACGGCCAGTTGTACGTCGACCTCCAGGGCGCGGGGCCACGGTCGGCGGAGACCGAGACGGTCCTCGGGTCGTTCCTGCGCGCCCTGGGCACGGCGGACTCGGCGATCCCCGACTCGCTGGAGGAACGGGCGGCGCTGTACCGCTCGGTGCTGGACGGCCGCCGGGTGCTGGTGCTGCTGGACAACGCGAAGGACGCGGCCCAGATACGCCCGCTGCTGCCGGGCACGGAGGGCTGCGCGGCGCTGGTCACCTCACGGGTGCGGATGGTGGACCTGGCGGGAGCGCATCTCGTCGATCTGGACGTGATGTCCCCCGACGAGGCGCTCTCCCTGTTCACCCGGATCGTCGGCGAGGAGCGGGTGGCGTCGGAGCGCAAGGCCGCGCTGGACGTGGTGGCCGCCTGCGGATTCCTGCCGCTGGCCATCCGCATCGCCGCCTCCCGGCTGGCGGCGCGGCGGACCTGGACGGTCTCCGTCCTCGCCGCGAAGCTGGCGGACGAACGGCGCCGGCTGGACGAGCTCCAGGCGGGCGACCTCGCGGTGAAGGCCACGTTCGAGCTCGGTTACGGCGCCCTGGAACCCGCCCAGGCCCGCGCGTTCCGGCTGCTTGGTCTGGCGGACGGCCCGGACATCTCCCTTGCGGCGGCCGCGGCGGTGCTGGACCTGCCGGTGGAGGACACCGAGGACCTGCTGGAGTCCCTGGTGGACACCTCCCTGCTGGAATCCGCGGCGCCCGGCCGCTACCGCTTCCACGACCTGGTCCGGCTCTACGCGCGTGCATGCGCGGAACGCGACGAATGGCCACCCAGCGGGCGCGGGGCCGCGCTGTCGCGCCTGCTGGACTTCTATCTGGCGACGGCGGCCGGGGTCTACGCGATCGAACGGCCGGGGGACCGCACCGTCGTCCACCTGGAGCGCACCGCGTACCGGGGCCTCTCCTTCGGTGAGCGGAGCCAGGCCCTGGACTGGCTCTTCGCGGAGGCGCAGTGCCTCCTCGCGTGCGCACGCCAGCAGCAGACCGGCAGCGGGCTGCGCCGTGCCGTCGATCTCCTGTGGGCCGCCAAGGACCTCGCGGAGTCGGGGGCCAACGCCAAGCAGTACGAGTGGGCGGCCACGGCCCTGCGGGACGCCGCGCAGGAAGCCGCCGACGTCCGCGCCGAGAGCCGCGCCCGCACGGCGCTCTCCAACGTCCACCTCGCCGCCGGACGGTACTCCGAGGCCGACGAGGAGGCCCGGCGCGCGATCGAGCTGGCCACGGCCGCGGACGACGCGACGCCGGTCAGCTGGGCGGCCACGGACCGGGGGATCATCGCACTCGGCCAGGGACGCTACGAGCAGGCCGAGGAGTTCCTCACCACCGCCCGGGACGGCTACCGGGCGGACGGGAACCAGCCGGGGGAGGCCAACGCGCTGTGCAATCTCTCGCGGCTCTACGAGCGGATGAACCGCCCGTCCGACGCCGTCACCCTGGCCCGCCAGGGCGTCGACATCTACCAGCAGCTCGGTCTCACCCTGCGCCTCGCCAACGGCCGCTACGCCCTCGGTGTCGCGCTGATCAGCGCCGGGCGGCTCGCCGAGGGACTGGCACAGCTGTCCGACGCGCTGGAGATGTTCGGCAGCAACCGGCAGCGGCTGTGGGAGGGGACGACGCACTTCCGCATCGCCCAGCTGCACCTGGCCGACCGGCGTCCGGCGCAGGCGGCCCAGCACGCCGAGCAGGCGTTGGCGATCGGGTTCATCGGTGGTGACCTCATCCGGGGCAGCGTGCTGACCACGCTGGGCAGGAGCCTGCACGCCCTCGGCCAGTCGGACCGGGCACGGGCCTGCTGGCACGAGGCTCTGTCGCTGCTGGAGCGGTCGGGGGCACCCGACACCGCCGAGGTGCGCCGTCTGCTGACGCCCCTGGAGACCTCCTCGGAGACGGCCCGGTGACGGCGTTCATCGAACGTTTATGACCGCCTGCCAGGCTCTGCTTCACGGACCGTCGCATCGGGGGGCAGACGGGCCGTACGAGCCCGCTGGGGGGTGGGCTCCGGCACATGTCTCTGTCCGGCGATACTCGGGGGAATCGCCGGACAGAGGCGCCTCACTCACTTGAGAACTCCCAGGGGGAGCCGAACATGAGCAGCACCGAGAAGCAGCCGACGGACGTCACCGCGGACATCACCACGATGGAGAACCACGCTCCGATCCTGCCGGAGCGGCCCCAGCCCACGTCGCCGGAGACCGAGGCGGCCGCGCCGGCGGCCGACGACAAGATCGTCACTCTGGAGAACCACGCGCCGGTGCCGCCCGCCCTGGGCCTGGGCGGCGGCAAGTAAGCACCGTCTCACGGGAATCGGCCGCGGTGGCTCGGAGGGGGAGCCACCGCGGCCGAGGCGTGTCCGGGCGTTGCGGGTCAGCCTGTCACCGGGCCCGCAACGCCCCCTTCATCACCTTGCCGCTCGCGTTGCGCGGCAGCGTCGTCACGAACTCGACCGTCCTCGGGACCTTGTAGTTGGCCATCTCGCGGCGGGCCCAGGCGATCAGGTCGTCGGCCGTGGACACCGCGCCCGGCCGCCGGACCACGTACGCCCTGCCCACCTCGCCCAGCCGGGGGTCCGGGACGCCGATCACCGCCACGTCGGCCACATCCGGGTGCAGGCCGAGGCGTTGCTCTATCTCCGCCGGGTAGGCGTTGAAGCCGCCGACGATGAACATGTCCTTGAGGCGGTCGGTGATCCGGAGGTTGCCGGCGGCGTCCAGGACGCCCACGTCGCCGGTGCGCAGCCAGCCGTCCGGGGTCAGCGCCTGCGCCGTCGCCGCCTCGTCCTCGTAGTAGCCCCGCATGACGTTGAAGCCCCGGACCAGGACCTCCCCCGGTTCGCCCGGCGCCGCGTCCACCCGCACCTCGGTGCCGGGGATCGCACGGCCCGACGTCGAGGCGATGACCGCGGGGTCGTCCCCGCGCCGGCACATGGTGACGATGCCGCTCGCCTCCGAGAGGCCGTACGCCGTCAGGACGGTCTCCACGCCGAGTTCGCCCCGCAGGCGTTCGACGAGCCGCAGCGGCACGACCGCCGCGCCCGTCACCACCAGCCGCAGCGCCGACAGGTCGTACGTGTCCCGTGCCGCGTGGTCCAGGAGCGACTGATGGAGCGTCGGCGGCCCGGGAAGGACCGACACCCGTTCCGACGCCACGTTCGCCAGGACCGTGTCCACGTCGAACACCGGCTGGGGGATCATCGTCGCACCCCGCATCAGACAGGCGATCACGCCCGCCTTGTAGCCGAAGGTGTGGAAGAAGGGGTTCACGATCAGGTAGCGGTCGCCGTGCCGCAGCCCCGCGAGGTCGGACCACACCTCGTACGCCCGCAGCGTCTGCGCGTGCGTGATCACCGCCCCCTTGGGGCGGCCCGTGGTGCCCGAGGTGAAGACGATGTCCGAGGGCCGTTCCCCGGTCACCTCGTCCGCCCGCGCGCGGACCTCCGCCGTACCGGTGCCCTCGCCGCCCGCCAGGAAGTCCTTCCAGGTGCCGAAGTCCGCCGGGGCGTCGTCGGAGAGCACCACCACCCGCTCCAGCGCGGGGAGCCCCGGCAGCGGGCCGTCCCCGTCGCCCTCCGCCGCGGCCCGGCGCAGCGACGCCACGTACGACGTCCCGAGGAACGTGCCGGTGACGAACAGCAGACGGGCTCCGCTGCGGCGCAGCACATCGGCCGCCTCGGCGCCCTTGAAGCGCGTGTTCAGGGGGACGAGCACGGCTCCGGCCCCCACCGCGCCCAGCGCGGCCACCATCCAGTCCAGGGAGTTGGGGGCCCAGATTCCCACCCGGTCGCCCGTCCGCACGCCGAGCGCCAGGCAGGCCGCCGTCGCGCGTTCGACCCGGGCGCCGAGCTCGGCGTACGTGATCCGGGTGCGGCCCTCCACCACCGCCTCGGTCTCCGCGTACCGCTCGGCCGCCCAGCGGACCAGGCCGGGGATCGTTCCCCACTCCATGTCACCGCGCATGACCAGCCTCCCCACTAGCTGACTACCCGTCAGATTAGCGGTAACCTGACGCACTGTCAGCAGCGCAGTCGCCGTGTGGAGGTGCGTGCAGCATGCCCGCAGGGACCGGACTCAAGGACGCCACCGCCATCGTCGGCATCGGGCAGACGCCCTTCGCGAAACACCTCCCCGAGGACGAGCGGACCCTCGCCTGCCGGGCCGTGCTCGCCGCCCTCGACGACGCCGGGATCGATCCGGGGGAGGTCGACGCCCTCGCCTCCTACACCATGGAGGAGACGGACGAGGTCGAGCTCGCGAAGGCCGTCGGGTTCGGGGACCTGACCTTCTTCAGCAAGATCGGTTTCGGCGGCGGCGGTTCCTGCGCCACCGTCGCCCACCTCGCCTCGGCCATCGCCTCCGGACAGGCGACGGTGGGAGTGGCCTGGCGGTCGCGCAAGAGGGGCTCAGGACCCCGGCCCTGGACCAACACGGCCGTCCAGCTCCCCACCCCGGCCCAGTGGACCCGGCCCTTCGGTCTGCTGCGGCCCGCCGACGAGATAGCCATGCTCGCCCGCCGCTATCTGCACGAGTACGGCGCCACCCGCGACCACCTCTTCAACGTGGCCCTCGCCTGCCGCAACCGCGCCAACCAGAACCCGGCCGCCGTGATGTACGAACGGCCCCTCACCCGCGAGATGTACATGTCGTCCCGGTGGATCAGCGAACCCCTGTGCCTGTACGACAACTGCCTCGAGACGGACGGGGCGTTGGCCTGCGTGGTGGTGAGCGGCGAACGGGCCCGCGACTGCCGCCGGACGCCCGTCTACGTCCACTCCGCCGCCCAGGGCCTGCCCGCCCAGCACCACGGCATGGTCAACTACTGGAACGACGACCCGCTCACCGGCCCCGCCTGGGCCGCCGCCCGGCACCTGTGGAAGCACGCCGACTTCACCCCGTCCGACGTCGACGTCGCGCAGATCTACGACGCCTTCACCCCCCTCGTGCCGCTCTCCCTGGAGGGGTACGGGTTCTGCGGCCGGGGAGAGGGTGGGGCGTTCACCGAGGGAGGCGCCCTGGAGACCGGCGGACGGCTGCCCCTCAACACCGGCGGCGGCGGGCTCAGCGAGGCCTACGTACACGGCTTCAACCTCATCAACGAGGGCGTGAAGCAGCTGCGCGGGACCAGCACCGCCCAGGTGCCGAACGCCGCGACCTGCCTCGTCACCGCCGGTGAGGGCGTCCCGACCTCCGCCCTGCTGCTCCGGAACTGAACGCACCGAGGAGTTGATCCAGCGATGCTCAGCCCCGTCACCGACGCCGACGGCGCCCCCTTCTGGCGGTACGCCGCCCAGGGCGAACTCCGTGTCCAGACCTGCGGCGACTGCGGCGAACCCCGCTTCCCGCCCCGCCCCTGCTGCCCGCACTGCCGGTCCTTCGCGAGCGAGTGGCGGCTGATGTCGGGACGCGGGCGGATCTGGTCCTACGTCGTCCCGCATCCGCCCCTGCTGCCCGACTACGCCGCACACGCCCCCTACAACGTGATCCTGGTCGAGCTGGCCGAGGCGCCCCGCATCCGGGTGGTGGGAAACCTGGTGAGCGGCCCCGGCGCCCCACTGAACTCCCTCTCCCCCGACCGCGTCCGGATCGGCGCCCGCGTGCAGGTCGTCTTCGACGGCGACGGGCTCCCGCAGTGGGTTCTGGAGCGGCCGTGACGGTACGCCTCGGCACCGACAAGGACACCGGCGTCGCCGTCGTCACCCTCGACCGGCCGGCCCGGCTCAACGCCCTCGACCTCGAGACCGTCCGCGAACTGAAGGACGTGTGGCGGGAGTTGCGGTTCGACGACTCGGTACGGGCGGTCGTGCTCACCGGGGCCGGACGGCGGGCGTTCTGCACCGGCCTCGACCGGGACGCCGTCGTGCCGCAGCCCGGCTCCCCCTACATGCAGGACGACCCGCTGCTCACCGTCGGACCCAAGGCGAACGACCTGTGGAAGCCGGTCGTCGCCGCCGTGGAGGGCATGGCCTGCGGGGGCGCCTTCTACCTGCTCGGGGAGTGCGAGTTCATCGTGGCCGGCGCCGACGCCGTGTTCTTCGACCCGCACACCACGTACGGGATGGTCAGCGCGTACGAGTCGGTGCTCCTGGCGCAGCGGATGCCGTACGGGGAGGTCGCGCGGATGATGCTGATGGGGACGGCCGAACGGATCTCCGCCCGGCGCGCCCACGAAGTCGGGCTGGTGTCCGAACTCACCGACAGCGGGCAGGCGTCGGCCGCCGCCGTCGCCTGCGCCACCGTCGTCGCCGGGTATCCCGCCGCCGGCGTCCAGGGCACCGTGCGGGCGCTGTGGGCGGCGAAGGAGGCGGCCCGCACGATGGGCTTCGCCCAAGCACCGCACCTCATCTCGCTGGGCAACCTCCCCACCGAACGCCAGGCGGAACTGTTCACCGGCCGCTCCTCCGCCACCCCCCGCATCCGCTGACCCGCCCTCTTCGAACACCCCAACGCCGCCGAGCGGAGCACCCACGGTCCGCACCGGCCGGGGCAGAGCATCCACCGGTCCGCACGGGCCGGGGCCGGCCTGAACGGCCGCCGGTGCGCAGCCACTGCGCCACGGCCGGACGAGCTCGATGCGGTCACCCCTCACCGCGCGTACGCAGCGGGCCCGCTCCATCTGTATGAGCGGGGCGCACCAAACCTGCCCGGCGGCGGTCGTGGGCGGGACCCCGGAGGCGGGCCGGGGAGGGCAGCGGCCCGCCGGACCCTCGCGGACCAGGTCCGGTGAGCCCGGAAGACGGACGGTGACCAGGGCCCGGCCGCCCCGGAGACGGTGACGCACGGTCTTCTGCTCGCCCAGGAAGGCGGCCCCGGAGACCGATGCGCAGCACAGCGCCGGACCGTGCGGAACCGTCCGCCCGTTGAGAGGGTCCGGTCAGCGCGCCGGCGCGGACGGCTCCGGGTCGCAGTGGTCGACCTTCGCCGCGGCGGCCGGGCCGGACAGGTCCACCTGTACGGTCGCCGTGTCGTTCCCGCCGACGTATGCGTCCGTGCTCCGCTCCTCCACCGTGCCGGAGCCGGCGTCGAGGAAGTCGACCGTGACGGTGAAGTAGCCGCCGGACGCGTTCGGGTTGGTGACCTCGACCGTCGCGTACGCCTCGCTCGGCGTGGCGCAGCCGATCAGCTCGACCGAGGCGTCCTGGAGCGTCGCGGACGTGCTCGAGGAGCCGCCGCCGGAAGTGCCGTCCGTGTAGTCGTCGGAGTCGTAGTCGTCATCGTCGTCGTAGTCGCGGTAGGTACCGCCGGACGAGCCGCTCGACGTCGAACCCGATGTCGACGACGAGCTGTCGTGATCCTGCCCGGAGCTGCTGCACCCGCCCCCGCCACCGCTGTGATGGCTGCCGTGACCGTGGCCCCGGCCCGTCGAGAACCCGGTCAGCGCCAGTACGACCAGCACCGCCACCGCTGTGAACCTGAGTTTCTGTCCCCGTCGATCCATAAGGGCAGCGTAAGCAAACCCTGTCACGACCATGTCACCGAGGGGCGACCGGCCCGTCCCCGGCGTAGCGTCTGCGGTGAGGGCGGCGAACGGGCCGCTCCCCCGCAGCGACGGCCGCCGTCCGGATCCCCTTCCGCGCGTACCCGGCACGACGGCCGTCCCCGCAACCGGCCGCCGGGGCCGCGGAAGCCTCAGCAGCCGCGAGCCGCAGGAGGTGACGGGTCGCGTGGGGCGCGGGGGTCACCGCAGTCGCCGGGGGCACCCGCTCAGGCCGTTCTCGCCGTGCCCGTGCCCTTCTCCGCGTCCAGGGCGTACACGCAGCGGTCCTTGCTGGACGCGTACACGACGCCGTCGCGGACCACGGGTGAGCCGGTGATCTCGCCGCCGGTCGCCAGCTTCCAGCGCAGCCGGCCGTCGTCGGCCTTCAGGGTGTAGAGCAGGTGGTCCGTCGAGCCGAAGTGGATACGGCCTTCCGCGACCGCCGGGGCGCCCACGATGTCGCCGCCCGCCTGGAAGCGCCACTTGGGAGTGCCGGTGACCGCGTCCAGGGTGTAGAGCCCCTTGCCGCTGCCGACGTGGACATGGCCGGCGGCCACCAGCACCGGGTCGACGGACGACCGGGCCTCGGTGGCGATGCGCCAGCGGTCGCGGCCGTCGGTGGCGTCGAGGGCGTACACGGTGCCGAGGTAGTCGGCGAGGTAGACGCCGCCGCCGGTCACCGCCGGGCCGGGGACGAAGGTCGGCGGCGACAGGAACACCGCCGGCGCCTCGAAATGCCAGCGCACCATGCCGCTCGCGATGTCGACGGCGAGGACTCGGGTGCCGGCGGCGAGGTAGACATAGCCGTCCGAGGCGGGGGTGACCCGCACCGGGACGCCCCCGCAGGAGGCCGTGTCGCCGATCGGGTACGCCCAGCGTTCCTCACCCGTGCGGGCGTCCAGGGCTCTGAGCCGGGCGTCCTGCCAGACGAATACCGTGCCCTCGTGCAGGGCGGGCCCGGCCTCCGGGGACTCGAAGTCGGTCTGGCAGCCGCTGATCTCCCAGAGTTTCTGTCCGGCCGAGGCCTCCCACGCCTGGACCCCGCCGCCGCGCGTGCCGGTGACGACCGTGCCCCGGTCGGCCTTGAGGGAGTACACCCAGGCATCCGTCGACAGCCGCCACAGGTCACCGCCCTCGCGGGCGTCCAGGGCGAACAGGGTGGGGCCGTCGGAGGCGTGCACCCGGCCGTCCGCGACCGCCATCGACCAGGCCACGTCCCGTGTCTTGAAGCGACGGCGCCCCGTGGCCACGTCCAGGGCGTGCACCTCGAAGGAGGTGACGTAGACGAGGTCCCCGGCGACGGAGGGCGTGCCCCACACATCGTTCGACATGCGAAAACGCCAGGGCCGCCAGCCCGCCGGGGTCTCCGGGGGCGCACCCTGGGTGGCCGGCATCGCGGTGTCCGCGCCGTTCACGCCGGGGCGCGGGCGGGCCCAGTCGGCGACCAGGCCCGGCTCGGCCACCGGCGCCTTCACGGCGGCCGTGGCGCGTACGTCGGCGACCCGCGGACCGGGCCCGATCGGCACGGCCGCGCCCGCCAGCCGGACCGGACCGGCGTCGGGGGCGCCGACGGCCACCGGCGCCGGGCGGGTGAGGACCACGGGGGCGTGCGACGGCGGGGGCGGTACGACCGGCCCGGCGGGGCGGCCCATGCCGACGCCGCCGCCCGCGCTGCGGGGGCTCGGGGGCGCCGGCTTCACCGGGCGCCCGCCACGGCGCGTCTCGATGAGGGTGACGGCCTTCTCGGGCAGCCAGGCCGACGCCGTACCGCTGTCGTCGGAGCCGGAGCCGAAGAGATGGGGGGCGAGCTGGGCCTGGAGGTCGGCCGGGTTGGGGCGGGCCGTCGCCTCCATCTGCATGCAGGACTCGATGAGCGGGCGCAGCTCGTCGGGCAGACCCTCCAGGTCCGGTCCCTCGCGCAGCAGCATGAAGACCGTCTCGACCGGGTTGGCGCCGTGGAAGGGCGGATGTCCGGTGGCGGCGAAGACGAGCATCGAGCCGAGCGAGAAGACATCGCTCGCGCCGGTCACGCTGCGCGAGTCCTTCGCCTGCTCGGGGGACATGTAGGCGGGGGTGCCGACCGCGACGTTCGTCATCGTCAAACGCGTGTTCGAGACGCCGGACGCGATACCGAAGTCGATCACCCGGGGCCCGTCCTCGACGACGAGCACGTTGGACGGCTTGAGGTCACGGTGGACCAGCCCCGCCCCGTGGATCGACTGGAGCGCCTCGGCGACGCCCGCCGCCAGCCAGCGCACCGCCTGGGCCGGCATCGGCCCGCAGTCGTTCACTATTTCCTCGAGGGAGGGCGCGGGAACGTACGCGGTGGCCAGCCAGGGCACGGCGGCGCGGGGATCGGCGTCGACGACGGCGGCCGTGTAGAAGCCGGAGACCGCCCGGGCCGCCTCCACCTCGCGCGTGAACCGCACCCGGAAGAGCTGGTCCTCGGCGAGCTCGGTCCGGACCGTCTTGATCGCCACGCGCCGGCCCGAGGCCGAGCGGGCCAGATAGACCAGCCCCATGCCGCCGGCGCCCAGCCGTCCCAGCACCTCGAACGGCCCGATCCGCCGCGGATCGTGCTGCGTCAGCTGATCCACCACTTGCCTGCCACCTCCCCGTACGAACCGCGTCACCCACTTGTGCACACGGCCCCGTGCAGCGTCTCACCCACCGCACCGCCCTGGCGGCACGCACCCTGATTCTTCCTGGCCGGGCGGCCGGTTGCGAACCCGGGGGCAATCGGGGTGTCTCATTTCATATATGCGTATACAGCATGGTCAGCGCTGGAGAAGTGCGAACGACGCCCCTTGATTGTCCGTGACGACGGCCACAATTCCGTAGGAGGCGGTGAACGGACCCGCCTGCACCCGCCCGCCGAGCCGGCTCACCGCACCGAGGGCGCTCTCGCAGTCCGCCACCCCGAAGTGGACGAGGAAGTGCGGCGGCATGACCTCCGGGAAGACGTCACCGACCGGCGCCCGCCCGAAGTCGGGCTCGGCGCCCTCGCCGAACAGCGCCTCGTGGAAGAGATGGCCGTAGAAGGTGTTGGCGGCCTCGGTGTCACGGGCGTAGAGCTGCGCCCAGGCGAAGGAGCCGGGCTTGTGCCGTACGCCGAAGCCGGGGTGGCCGGCCGGCTGCCACAGGCCGAAGACCGCGCCCTCGGGGTCGGCGGCGAGCACGCCGGTGCCCGCCCCGCCGACCGGCAGCGGCCCCATGACGACCTGCCCGCCGGCGCTACGGATGCGGCGGACGGTCTTCTGCGCGTCCGGCGTCGCGAAGTACACCGTCCACACGGTGGGCATCCGGCCGTCCGTCTTGTGGGCGAGCGCCGCCACCGGCGCCCCCTCCAGCCGGGCCCACACGGAGGAGCCGTACGCCTCCTCGAAGTCCCACCCGAAGAGATCGCCGTAGAACCGCTTGCCCGCGTCCACGTCGGGGAGCTGTGCGTCCACCCAGCAGGGGACGCCCTCTGCGTACACCGATGCCCTGTTTTCGGCCATGCAGCCAAACTAACGGCGGTTCACGCAAGCCGCAGACCAGGCACACCCGCCTCCGTGCCCCCGCGCACCCCATTTGCAGTCGGCCGAATAGCGCTCCGATCACCCCTCGGTAAGCTGACGGCATGACAGGACAAGTGCGTACCGTCGACGGCCGCGTGGCCGGTCGGCGCGGGCAGGCGACGCGGCAGAAGCTGCTCGACTGCCTCAGCGAGATGCTCAGCTCCTCTCCCTACCGGGACGTCAAGGTCATCGATGTCGCGCGGAAGGCGGGCACTTCACCCGCGACGTTCTACCAGTACTTCCCGGACGTCGAGGGCGCCGTCCTGGAGATCGCCGAGCAAATGGCCGCCGAGGGCGCCGAGTTGACCGAACTGGTCGCGGGGCGGTCATGGGTCGGCAAGGCGGGCTGGCAGACGGCTCAGGAACTCGTTGACGGCTTCCTGGAGTTCTGGCGGAAGAACGACGCGATCCTCCGGGTGGTCGACCTCGGGGCGGCGGAGGGGGACAAGCGCTTCTACAAACTCCGCATGAAGATCCTCAACTCGGTGAACAACTCCCTGTCGGACGCGGTCGCCGAGTTGCAGTCCAAGGGCAGGGTCGACAAGGACGTGAACCCGGCCGCGGTCGCCGGTGCGCTCGTCGCGATGCTCGCGGCGGTCGCCTCGCACCAGAAGGGCTTCCAGACCTGGGGCGTCAAGCAGGCTGAACTCAAGCCGAATCTGGCACTGTTGGTGCACCTGGGCGTCACCGGCAGGAAGCCGACGAAGTAGCCCGGCCCCCGCTCCTTTTACGGTCAAGTCCTGTCTGCCAGGCGGCAGCTCACCCGGTGAGCTGCCGCCTGCCGCGCTGTCGGCGCCGTGCGGGCGTTCCGGCTCGAGCGGGCGCTTCGGCTCACGCGGCTGCCCCGACCCGTGCGAGCGCTCCGACCCGTACCACCGCCCTGGCTCACGCGGGCAGCGCCCGGTCCTTCACCACGTGCTTCATCACCAGCGTCGAGGTCAGCCGCTGCACCCCCGGCAGGGTGGCGAGGCGCTCGTCGTACAGCCGCTGGAAGGCCGCGAGGTCCGCGGTGGCCACCCGCAGCAGGTAGTCGGGCTCCCCGAACAGCCGCTGCGCGTCCAGGACGTGCTCCACCTCCCCCACCGCCCGCTCGAACTCGGCGACCGTGTCCCGGTCCTCCTGCCGCATCGAGACGAAGACCAGCGCCTCGAAGCTGAGCCCGACGGCGGCCGGCTCGACCACCGCCCGGTAGCCGCTGATCGCCCCGGACCGCTCCAGTTCCCGCAGCCGCCGGTGGCACGGCGAGACGCTCAGCCGCACCCGCGCGGCCAGCTCGGTCACGGTCAGCCGCCCGTCCTGCTGGAGTTCGGCAAGAATCTTCCGGTCCACGTCGTCCATGGGGGAGATATTGCCCCGCCAGGCCGCTGTCTGGGAAAACTTCGGGAACACTTTCGGCCGCATCGCGCCTAATGTCACCGGCATGGACTCGGGAACGCTGATTTCTTTCCTCGCCGTGGACCTGCTGCTGGTGTGCGTGCCGGGCGCCGACTGGGCGTACGTGATCTCCGCCGGGCTGCGCGGCCGTTCCGTGGGCGCGGCGGTGAGCGGCCTGGTGAGCGGGTACGCCCTGCACACGGCGCTGGCCGCGGCGGGGCTCGCGGTGCTGGTCGCGGGCTCACCGGCACTGCTGACCGGGCTGACGGTGGCGGGCGCCGCGTACCTGGTGTGGCTGGGGTGGGCCGTTCTGCGCCGGCCGGGGACACCGGGCGCGGGCGAGGAGATCGCCGAGGGTGGCCCGCGGGTGTTCCTGCGCGGGGCCACGATCAGCGGGCTGAACCCCAAGGGCCTGCTGCTCTACCTCTCGGTCCTGCCGCAGTTCCTCACCCCGGGGGACGGGCGCCTGCCGGTCGCCGTGCAGACGACCGCCCTGGGGCTGCTGCACATGGCGTGCTGCGCCGCGGTGTACCTGACGGTGGGCGTCCTGGCCCGCAGGCTGCTGGGCGCCCGCCCTGCGGCGGCCCGGGCGGTGACCCGCACCTCGGGAGCGGCGATGCTGGGGATCGGCACGTTCCTGCTGCTCCAGCACGCGCTGTAAACACCGCGCGCCGACCGGGCCCGCCCGGCCTGCCCTATCTCCGGGGCGTGAGCCGGAACAGCCGGATCTCGCGCTCGACCCTCGCCTGGTACGTCGCGTACGGCGGCCAGAAGGCCAGCAGCGACTTCCAGACGGCCGCCCGCTCCTCCCCCGTCAGCAGCTCCGCCGTCACCGGAATGTCCCGGCCCTTCCAGCTGATCTCGGCCTCCGGGCGGGCGAGGAGGTTGCCGGTCCAGGCGGGGTGCCCGGTGCGGCCGAAGTTCGAGCCGATCAGGACCCAGCTCGCGCCGCCCTCCTCGGGCATACAGGCCAGCGGCGCACGACGCGGCAGTCCACTCCTCGCCCCGGTGGACGTCAGGATCACCCCGGGCAGCATCTGGGCGCTGAGCAGTACCTTTCCCCGGGTGAGCCGGTGGACCGCCCGGTCGAGGGCGGGGATGACATGCGGAGCGACCTTCGCGAAAGCCCGGGTCGAGGACACCTTCTGCACCATCCGGACGCCGATCACACCGGCACCTCCGTCCGCTCGAAGAGGCGGGACATCTCGGCCGCACGGGCCCGCAGCCGGTGCACGGGCCCGAACAGCAGGTCGTCGCCCGCGGCCCGCTTGAAGGACAGGTGCGCCTCGTGCTCCCAGGTGAAACCGATGCCGCCGTGCAACTGGACGCCCTCGGCGGCGGCGCACCGCAGCGCCTCCAGCGCCTGGGCGAGAGCGAGCCCGCCGACCCGCTCACCGTTTCCGGGGTCCCCGGAGTCCCCGGAGTCCCCGGAGTCCGCGCGGCCGTCGGGACCGCCCGGGCCACCCGTGGCCCAGGCGGCGTAGTACGCGGCGGACCGGGCCGCCTGGACCTGCACATACACATCGGCCAGCCGGTGCTGGACCGCCTGGAAGGATCCGATCACCCGCCCGAACTGCTCCCGCTGTCCGAGGTACCCGACCGTCCGCTCCAGCGCACGACCGGCCGCCCCGACGGCCTCGCAGGCGAGGAAGGCGGCGGCGACGTCACCGACGCGGGCGAGCGCTGCCAGGACGCCGCTCTCCTCGCTCCCCGCACCCTCACCGCCGAGCAGGTCGGCTCGAACGTCCCGCAGTTGCACCCGTGCCTGCGGACGCGTCGCGTCCAGGGCGGTCTGCCGGGTGCGGACGAGCCCGGCGGCGTCCCCCGCCACGAGGAACAGCAGGCTGCGCGACCGTGCGTACCCGCCGGTGTGCGCGGCGACCACCAGTGTCCCGGCGCTGTGCCCGTCGAGCACCTGCGGGGCCTCCCCGTACAGCCGCCAGGCGCCCTGGACGAGCCGGGCCTGGACCCCGCCCGCGCGCCCTCCGCCGGACCAGTCGCCGTCCGGGGGGCCGGTGAGGGCGAGGGCGGTGGCGAGGGCGGGCGCGGGGACGGCCAGGGCGGCGGTCAGGGTGCCGTCGCAGATCCGGGGCAGCAGGCCGGCGCGCTGGGCGGGGGTGCCCAGGGCGAGGATCAGCGGCGCGGCGAGGACGGAGGTCGCGAGGAGCGGGGAGGGCGCGAGTGCCCGGCCGGTCTCCTCGGCGGCCAGGACGAGGTCGGCGAGAGGGCAGCCGACTCCGCCGTACGCCTCGGGGAGCGCGAGGCCGGGCAGTCCGAGCTGCTCGGCCAGGGCCGTCCACAGGGCGCGGTCGTGGCCGGCGGGGGTGTCGAGTGCGGCGCGGAGTTCCTCGGGGCCGCAGCGTTTGTGGAGCAGTTCGCGCAACGTGCGGCGGATCCCGTCCTGCTCGGCGGTGAAGCCGGGGTCCATGGCCACCCCTCTCATCCGTATCTGACGGTCCGTCATATTAGGGCGGTGCGAGGGGAATGCACAGAGAGGCGGCACCTGTCGGCGCGGACCTGATCTGATGTACCGTCAGATCTATGGCACCCGCATCCGAATCGGCAGGCGGTAACCGGAAGGTGGCCGTGGTCGGCGTCGCCCTCTCCGACTGCGGCCGGGTGGACGACGCGACCCCGTACGCCCTGCACGCCCAGGCCGCCCGGCGGGCACTGGCGGACGCGGGTCTCGACCGGTCGCGGGTGGACGGATTCGCGTCCGCCGGACTCGGCACGCTGGCCCCCGTCGAGGTCGCGGACTACCTGGGCCTGCGCCCGACCTGGGTCGACTCCACCTCGGTGGGCGGTTCGACCTGGGAGGTCATGGCGGCGCACGCCGCCGACGCGATAGCCGCAGGACACGCGAACGCGGTCCTCCTCGCGTACGCCTCGACGCCCCGCGCGGACATCCGTGCCGGCCGCCGCACCGGCACCTTCGCCTTCGGCGGCCGCGGCCCGCTCCAGTTCGAGGTTCCCTACGGCCACACCCTGATCGCCAAGTACGCGATGGCCGCCCGCCGTCACATGCTCCAGTACGGCACGACGATCGAGCAGTTGGCGGAGGTGGCGGTCCAGGCGCGTGCGAACGCGGCCCTGAACCCCGACGCGATGTTCCGCGACCCGGTGACGGTGGACGACGTCCTGTCCGGGCCGATGATCGCCGACCCGTTCACGAAACTGCACTGCTGTCTGCGCTCCGACGGCGGCGCGGCGGTCCTCCTGGCGGCCGAGGAGTACGTACGCGACTGCCGCACCGCCCCGGTGTGGATCCTCGGGACGGGGGAGCACGTCTCGCACGCCTCGATGTCCGAGTGGGACGACTTCACGGTCACGCCGGCGGCGGTGAGCGGCCGGCTGGCGTTCGACCGGGCGGGCGTGGGCGCCGAGGAGATGGACTTCGCCGAGATCTACGACGCGTTCACGTACATGACGCTCGTGACCCTGGAGGACCTCGGCTTCTGCGCGAAGGGCGAGGGCGGCGCGTTCGTGGAGAAGGGCCGGCTGACCCTGTCCGGCGCCCTGCCGGTGAACACCGACGGGGGCGGGCTCTCGGCCCAGCATCCGGGGATGCGCGGACTGTTCCTGCTGGTGGAGGCGGTACGGCAGCTACGGGGCGAGGGAGGGGACCGCCAGGTGCGGGCGACGGACGGGGGTCTGCCCCGGCTGGGCGTCGCCTCCGGGACCGGCGGGTGGTTCTGCTCGTCGGGGACGGTGGTCCTGGGACGGGACTGAGACCCGCCGCGCCGCCCCTCCCGGCGGATCACGCCCGGCCGGCCGCCGAGGGTCAGCCCAGGACCAGCAGCACCGCCAGTGCGACGAACGGGGAGTCGATCCGGTAGCAGCATCCTGCTGTCCGGGGTCAGCAGGCGGCCGAACGCCCTGAAGATCAGGTCGGACGAACCGGCGCCGACCGCGAGGGTCTCCACCGGCAGCGTGCGGGCCGTGGCGATCTCCGCCAGCAGTGCCTCGGCACCGGTCGGCGGCGAGGTCCGGGCGGCCCAGGCCGGATCCTCCGTGAGCGCGGCCCGCGCCCCCGGGGCGGGCGGGAACCAGGCGTCCAGCACGTCGGCCGCGACGATCCGATGGCGCCGGTGCAGGCTGCGGAAGTCCGCGCCGATGGCGGTGAACGAGGCGCCACCGTGTTCGCAGCCGCCGGGCCGGGGGGCGAACGGCATGTCCAGCCGCCAGTCCACCTGCCTTTCGGGCAGGGTGCCCGGTCCCGCCGGGGTGAGTGCTCGCTCCCGCGGAGTGGGGCAGGGGTGGCCGGATCGCCGTCAGGGCGATCCGGCGTCGTCGTCCGGGATGGCGAGGGGCGGCCACGGACGGGTGCCGGCGCAGGGCGCCGGCTGCGGCGGCCCGCTCCGGCTCACCGACTCTACGGCGAACAGCTGACGGTCGAGGGAATCACGGTCCGGGCGAACGCGGTGCAGTCGACGAAGGTCCAGTTCGCCCGGCACTGACCGCATACTCGCTGCATGGCCAAGGATCTTCATGAGCTGCTCAGGTCACTGCGGGTGTGGGATCCGGCGGTGACCGGACTACCGCCCTTCGCGCCGGGGGCGGCGCCCGCCGAGCCGCTGTCCCTCTTCACGGAGTGGTTCGCCGAGGTGGTGGCGGCGGGTGAGCGGGAACCGCACACGATGACGCTGTCGACCTCGGACGAGGAGGGTCTGCCCGACGCCCGCATCGTGATGCTGCACGGTGCCGACGCGGGCGGCTGGGTCTTCGCGACGCACGCCACCAGCCGCAAGGGACGTCAGCTCGCCGCCCGGCCGTACGCGGCCCTCACCTTCTACTGGCCGGTACTGGGCCGCCAGGTCCGGGTACGCGGCCCGGTCACGTCCGCCCCCTCCGAGGAGGCCCAGGCCGATCTGCACGCCCGCTCGACAGGCGCCCTGGCCGCCGCGCTGACCGGAAGGCAGAGCGAGGTCCTCACCTCGGCGGAGGAATTGACGAGAGCGTCGGAGGCCGCCTGGGAGCACGCCCACCAAAACCCGACGGCCACGTCCCCGACCTGGACGCTGTACCGACTGCGTCCGGACGAGGTGGAGTTCTTCCAGGGGGACGGCGCCCGCCGTCACGCCCGGCTGAGGTACCGCCGGGCGGGCGGGTCCTGGACGAGAGAGCAACTCTGGCCCTGAGAACGGCGGACAGGGCCCCCCGTCCGTGGGGGCACCCTGTCCCCGCGACGCCGTGCGTATGACCGTCCGGGCGCGGCAGGTGTTCTCTCGCGTGGCTGTTGTCGTGCCAGGTTCTCCCAGCCACTCGAAGGAGTCAGCGCGGCGCGTGGTCCCCGTCCGCCGGCTCCTCGTTCCGCCCGGACCCTCGACGCCACTCCGGCTCCGGGTCCGTCGCCAGCCGTCCGTGCAGGTGGACGTCCCGGAAGGCGTCCCGGCGGTCCGCCTCCCACATCGCTCCGCGCAGGGTCCCCTCGTACCGGAACCCGCAGCGCTCGGCGACCCGGCAGGAGGCGTCGTGACCGAGCGCGTGGCCCAGTTCCAGCCGGTGCAGGCCGACCTCGGTGAACGCCCAGGTCGAGGCGAGCAGCAGGGAGCGGGTCGCGACGTGCCGGCCGCGTGCCTCCGGAAGGACCCAGTAGCCGACCCTGGCGAAGCTCAGCACGCGGTCGATCATGTTCACCGAGATCTGCCCGAGGACCGTGCCGTCGGCGGCGTCGGTCACGCAGAACGTCATGGCGCTCCCGGCCGCCCCGTCCGCGTTCCTGGCCTCGATCGACTGCCGGGCGCCGGCAGTGTCGGTGATCGTGCGCACTGGGGTGTTCCAGCGCCGGAAGCCGGGGTCGGTGTGCCCGCGCAGCCAGGCGTCCACGTCGGTGTCGGACTCCGGGTGCCAGGGCCGCAGGGCCAGCCCGTGGCCGTGCGGACCGGTGGCGTGGGGGGCCGCGTGCGGCTCGCGTATGTCGGTCATCCGGCCATTGAACACCCCGGTTCTTTCACGGCATCCCGGGTCTTTCACGGCGCGGGGCGGAACACCGGCACCCCTTCCCGGAACGCGACCACCAGGTCCAGCCCCGCTCGCAGCCCCTGCCACGGCTGCGGCCACGGCTCGGCGGGGACGCCCCCCACCACCTCCGTCGACATCCGCGGCCCCTCCGCCAGGTCGACCACCGCCGCGACGTACGGCGTCCGCTCACCGAAGGGCGGCAGGTCGTTGCGGTGGACGACGGACCATGTGTAGAGGGTGGCCAGACCGCTCGCGTCCTCCCAGGTCACGTCCTCGCTCCAGCAGTACGGGCAGAACTCACGGGGGTAGTGGTGGGCCCGCGCGCAGGCCCCGCAGCGCCGGATCAGCAGTCGGCCCGCGGCGGCCGCGTCCCAGTACGCGCGCGTGAAGGCGTCGGCCTCGGGGATGTCGAAACGGTTGCCCATCTCCATGGATCTGACGGTACGTCAGACAGTCGCCCCCGGGAAACCCCACGCGTCTCCAAGAGAAGAACCTGCGCTCCCGCCGTGAACCCGCGGGTCACCCGTGACGTCTGTTTCCCGTCCCACCGACGCCGTCGGCACACGACGCCCGGCCCGGCCCATCCGGGCCGGGCGTCGCACCCCTTCCGCTCCCCGCGACCCCTCGCCGGCTCCTGGCGCCCTCCGCCCTCCGCGCTTCGCGCCGCACCCTCCATCCTGAGCGCCACGCTTCGGCCCTCCGCGCCCGACCAAGTGGCCTACGTCACCGGTCGCACCCGCGCTTCCCCCACGCGTGATCGATCCGCAACCAATTCCGGTCTTGACCGAGACCCATCAACGGTCGGCGTGATTACGCTCGCGCTCATGGAAGACTCCGCACCGCGCCCGGCCCCCCAGGCGATCACCACCGCGAACCCGGCCGACCGCCCCGTCTACGTCATCGGCGGCGGCCCCGGCGGACTCGCCACCGCGTACGCGCTGCGTGCCCAGGGCGTACGGGCCGTCGTGGTGGAGAAGGCCGACGGGGTCGGCGCGTCCTGGCGGCGCCACTACGACCGGCTGCATCTGCACACCACCCGCCGCCTCTCGGCCCTGCCCGGGCTGGCCGTACCGCGCCGTTTCGGACGGTGGGTGGCACGCGACGACATGGTGCGTTACCTCGAGAAGTACGCCGAGGTGCATGAGCTGGAGATCGTCACCGGCGTCGAGGTGTCGCGCGTCGAGCGCACCCCGGACGGCACCGGCTGGCTGCTGCACGCCACCGGCGGACGTGAGCTCGTCGGCGCCGCGGTGGTCGTCGCCACCGGCTACAACCACACCCCGCACCTGCCCCGGTGGCCCGGCCGGGAGACGTTCGCCGGCGACCTGGCGCACGCCTCCGGCTACCGCAGCGGCAAGGAGTACGCCGGCCGGGACGTGCTCGTCGTCGGCGTCGGCAACACCGGCGCCGAGATCGCCGTCGACCTGGTGGAGAGCGGCGCGGCCCGGGTGCGGCTGTCCGTGCGCACCGCCCCGCACATCGTGCGCCGCTCCACGGCCGGCTGGGCGGCGCAGTACACGGCCGTGCTCGTACGGCGGCTGCCGGTCCGCCTCGTGGACCGGCTCGCGCGCCCGATGGCGAAACTCAGCGTGCCGGACCTGTCGGCACACGGCCTGCCCCGCCCCGACAGCGGCCTCTACTCCCGCGTCAAGGACGGCGCGATCCCGGTGCAGGACGTGGGCCTGATCGACGCCGTGCGCAAGGGCAGGGTGGAGATCGTGGCCGCCGTGGAGGGCTTCGAGGACGACGGGAAGGTGGTCCTCGCCGACGGCGCACGGATCTCCCCGGACGCCGTCGTCGCCGCCACCGGGTATGTGCGCGCCCTGGAGGACCTCGTCGGTCACCTCGGAGTGCTCGACGACCGCGGCAGACCCGTGGCGCACGGCGCCCGCGCCCCGAAGGACGCCCCCGGCCTGTACTTCACCGGCTTCACCACCCCCATCAGCGGCACGCTCCGCGAGCTGGCGATCGACGCGGAGAAGATCGCGAAGGCCGTCCGCCGCCTCCTCCGGCAGCAACCGGCCCGGTAGCCGGCCCCACCGCAGGCAGCCGGTGATCACCGCCGGATCGGCGTGCGGATCAGCGAGCCGTCCAGCGGCACGGTGTCAGTAGTTCTGGTTCTCGCTCTCCGTGGTCAGCCACTGCATGTGGTCGTGGAACTGCTGCCCCGCCTGCTGGAACAGCTGGTGCTCTCCGGCCTGGAGGCTCTGGACGCCGAACTCCGAGCTGAGGTGCTGGTCGACCACCTGGATGAGGGCGAACGGTCCGGTCGCCACGGGGCCGGCCATGTGGAGTTCCTCGGCGTCCATGCCCCCGATGGAACGGGCGATCTTGTCGATCATCTTCTCCATGACGGCGGAGTTCCGCTGTGCGCCGATGAAGTGGTTGCCGTAGCCGCCCGTGCCGAGGAGGTAGCGTGCCGCGGTCCTGACCTGCTCCGCGGTCGCGACCCCCGTGACGGGCGGGGACCCCGCAGCCGAGAGGGAGGCGTTGAGGCTGCCCGTGTCCCGGATGAGGGGCCCGAGGACCGGGACGTCGTTCTCGCGGAGCGTCGGCCGGGTCTGCCTGAGGTCGATCGTCCCGGACCCCAGGTCCACGTCGGCGTACACGCCGCCGAGCTTCTTGAGGATGCTGTACCGGGCGATGTCGGAGGCCAGGGGGTACGCCTTCACCGGACCCTTGGTCGCCTTCTCGTACGTGGCCGCGACCCGCTCGTCGAGGGCGTCCTCGATGTACTTGAACTCGATCGCCTTGGCCACCCTCACCCGGAGCGAGTCGGCCCACGACCAGGTACTGCGCCTGTCCGTCCAGAGGTTGATGCGCCAGTCGGAGTTCTGGGCCCTGTCCGCCCACGCCAGGACGTTGTCGAGCGCGTCCTTGCTGATGCCGCCGCCGATCCAGATGAAATGGACCAGGGGCGGGATGCGAGGACGTTCCTCGGCAGGGGCCTGGGACACCACCTCGCGGAGGTTCGCGAGATAGGCCGGCTGCGGATCGAGGGCTTCGAGACGGTTCATGACGAGCGAGACCGCCTCGTGCCTGCCCTTGAGGATCGAATCGAAGACGAACCGGCGGACGTCCTGCTCGTTGTCGGAGTCCACGGCCTGCGGGCCCGTGGTCTCGTCCCCTTCGTGCGTGACATGCAGCGGGGCACGTTGGACGGCCGGCTCGCTCCCCGAGGAGGCCGCGGCTTCCGGCGGAACCGGCATGTCGCCGCCTGCCTTCCGCAGCACCGGCACCTGGCCCCGCATCACCTCGTGGGCCTGGCGCTCGGCAGCAACCTCCAGGGGATCGGTGGGCTTGGAGATGAGAAGGCCCCGCGGGTCGGCCTCACCGCCCACCGGCCCCTGCCGCTGCTGAAGGACATGCCCGAGTTCGTGAGCGAGAGTGTGTTTGTCGGCGCCGCCGTCACCGATGACGATGCTGCTGCCGGACGTGTAGGCACGCGCTCCGACCTCCTCGGCCGAGCGGCGCGCCTGGGCCCCCGTGTGCAGACGTACGTCGGAGAAGTCCGCGCCGCCGAACCGGGACTCCATCTCCTGCTGAAGCTCACCGCCCATCGGCCGGCCCGCTCCGCGCAGCACGTCATGGACGGCCGACCGCTGCACGGTCCTGTCCGTATGCCCACAGCCGGGCCCGTGAGCGTGCCGCTGCTCGTCGACCAGCCGGGCGACCACGGCATTGCCCGCGGCGAGCTGAAGCGCCGTCACACCGGCCCGGGTCAGCGGCGCGCCGGGCGTCCAGCCCTTCGCGCCGGCCGGCCGGGACACCGGCTTGGCCTTCGGCTCCCGCTCTGCGGACGTGTCCCTCGCCAAGTGGTCGCGCGTCAAAGGATCTCCTTGATCTCATGCCGGACGCCCTGAACCGAGGCAGTCTTCATGCACACCCTGGACAACCGACGGAGACGCCACAAGGACCGCACGGCCCCGCTCACGGGCAGACCCCGGTGCCCGCGAGGCCCGGCCCCACAGCCGGGCAGGCAGCACCTGCACCGCCCGGCCCGCGCCCGCGCGGGTGGGCTGTGACGGACCATGCCCCCAGGTGCCGGGCACGCGATGGCCGGCGCGAGAAGGCTTCGGTGATCCCCGCGAGCAGGCCCCCGGCTGCCGCCGCGGACGGCTCGGGGGTGGCCGCGGACGGCCGACACCGGCGGCCGACGTCGAGCTCGACCCTCAACTCCCCTGACCAAGCTGCTCGTTACACCTGTGTCAGATGTAACGAGAGCGTTGTCCCCCGCCCTCTCGCGGAGCCAGAATGTGAGCCCTGTTCATCTTTTGGCTCCACTCGCTCCCGAAGCTCGACGGAGGACGCACGTGGCAAGTGAAAGACAGCACTCCCGCCGTTCCGGTGAAGGCGGCATGTCCCGCCGTGCCCTGCTCGGCCGCACCGCCGCCGCGGCAGCCGGCGCCACCGCGCTGACCGCGACCGCCACCGGTACGGCCACCGCGGCCACCACCCGGGACGTGGACGTCGCGATCGTCGGCGGTGGACTGGCCGGCCTCACCGCGGCCCGCGACCTGGTGGCCGCCGGCCGGACCGTCGCCGTCCTGGAGGCCCGCGGCCGCGTCGGCGGCCGGGTCGTCAACCTGCCCCTGGCGGGCGGCGGGGTCACCGAGGGCGGCGGCGAGTTCATCGGCCCCACCCAGGACCGCATCAAGGCGCTCGCCGACTCCCTCGGCGTGGCCACCTTCGCCACCTACAACACCGGCAAGAACCTGCTCTACAAGGACGGCAAGAAGACCCCTTACGCCACCGACGGCCTCCTCGGCTCGGTCCCGCCCGTCGACGTGGCGGGACTCGCCAACGCCGCGATCGTCCAGGCCTCGCTGGACGACATGGCCAAACAGGTGCCGGTCGACGCGCCGTGGACCGCGGCCAAGGCCGCCGAGTGGGACAAGCAGACCTTCGAGAGCTGGCTGAACGCCAACGCGGTGGTCCCGTCCGCGAAGTTCCTCCTCGACGTGGCCTGCACCTCGATCTTCTCGGCGGAGCCCCGCGAACTCTCGCTCCTCTTCGTCCTCTTCTACATCGCCGCCGCCGGCAACGCCTCGACCCCCGGCACGCTGGAACGCCTCACCGAGACCGCGAACGGCGCCCAGGAACTGCGCTTCGTCGGCGGCTCCCAACTGGTGCCGCTCAAACTCGCCGCGACCCTCGGCGACCGGGTGGTCCTCAACGCCCCGGTCCGCTCGATCGCCCGGTCCGGCGGCAAGTACACCGTGACGGCCGACGGCATCACCGTGACCGCGAAACGGGTCGTCGTCGCCGTGCCCCCGCCGCTCGCCGCCCGCATCACCTACGACCCCCTGCTGCCCGCCGCCCGCGACCAGCTCACCCAGCGTCTGCCGATGGCCTCGGTCGGCAAGGCGATCGCGGTCTACGACACGCCCTTCTGGCGGGCCGACGGCCTCAACGGCCAGGTCGTCAGCGACACCGGGGTGATCAGCTCCACCTTCGACAACTCCCCGCCGGACGCCTCCTACGGCGCGCTGATGGGCTTCATCGAGGCCGACGAGGCACGCAAGCTGGACGCGGCGAGCGAGGCCGAGGTCAAGGCGGCGGTCCTGAAGAACTACGTGACGTACTTCGGCGAGAAAGCCGCCTCCCCCACCTCGTTCGTCCTGCAACGCTGGAACAACGAGGCCTACACCCGCGGTGGCCCCGTCTCGATCGCCGCGCCGGGCGTCCTGACCCAGTACGGCCCGGCCCTGCGCGAGCCGGTCGGCGGGATCCACTGGGCCGGGACGGAGACCTCCGTGTACTGGATGGGCTTCATGGACGGTGCCGTACGGTCGGGCGAGCGGGTGGCGAAGGAGGTGCTGGCGGTGCTGTAGTCACCGTCCACGACGGCCCGCGCGGCCGGGCCCCCGCCAGGTCCTCCCACGGGCCGCGTCCGGCCATGGCTCCGGTCCCGTCGGGTCCCCGCCCGGTCCGCGTCCGTCCTTTCTGTGTGCACGACCATTCCTGACGCTCCGTCAGGTATGTAACCTGACAGAGCGTCAGTTACTCGACAGTCACCCACGGCAGTCACACAGGAGCGGGCGGACCGATGCTTGGATCAACCCACGGCACCCTCACCACCGACTCCCGCCGGGCCCGGGTCATCGCGTGCGGCGAGCACCCGGGGCCCGCCGTCCACGGCCGGCCCGCCGACGCGGACGATCTCGACGTCAGCGGCCGTCCGCTGTACGCGGACGTCCCCGACCTGGACCGGTTCTTCCGGCCCGGGTCGGTCGCGGTCGTCGGCGCCTCGGACACCGAAGGACGCCCGAACACCGGTGTCACCCGGCAACTGGTGGACTGGGCCGACCGGGTGGGGGCACGGCTGCACCCCGTGCACCCCACCCGCGAGACCGTTTTCGGCCTGCCCTGCTCGCCGTCCGTGGCCGACCTGCCCGAACAGGTCGACCTGGCCGTCCTGCTGGTCGCCAACCCCCTGCCCGTCATCGAGCAACTGGCCGGGACGAAGGTGAAGTTCGCCGTCGTCTTCGCGTCCGGTTTCGCGGAGACGGGCGAGGAGGGCGCGGCGGCACAGGCCCGGCTGGCGACGGCGGTGGCCCGCTCGGGCATCCGCCTCCTCGGCCCCAACACCAACCTCAACGCCTTCGAGCGGTTCCGCGACGATCTCACCGGCCCCTCGATCGCGCTGATCACCCAGTCCGGCCATCAGGGCCGCCCGGTCTTCGCCTCCCAGGAGCTCGGCATCCGGCTCTCCCACTGGGCGCCGACCGGTAACGAGGCGGACCTGGAGACCTCCGACTTCCTCTCCTACTTCGCCGAGCGTCCCGAGGTCGGCGCGATCGCCGCCTACGTGGAGGGGCTGAAGGACGGCCGGTCCTTCCTCCTCGCCGCCGACCGGGCCGCCCGGCGCGGGGTGCCGGTCGTCGTGGTCAAGGTGGGCCGCACCGAGACCGGCGCCAGGACCGCCGCCTCCCACACCGGCAAGCTGACCGGCGCGGACGAGGTCGTCGACGCGGCGATGCGCCAGTACGGCGTGATCCGCGTGGACGGACTCGACGAACTCCAGGACACCGCCGCCCTGCTGGCCCGCGCCCGTCCGCCGCAGGCCGACGGGGTCGTCGTCTACTCGATCTCGGGCGGCACCGGCGCCCACGCGGCCGACCTGGCGACGGCGGCGGGCCTTTGTCTGCCGGCCCTGTCGGCCGCCAAGCAGGCCGAGCTGCACCAGTGGATCCCCGAGTACCTGAACGTGGCCAACCCGGTCGACAACGGCGGCCACCCGGTGGGCGACTGGCGTGGCCGGAAGATCATCGACGCGATCCTCGACGACCCGGCGGTCGGCGTGCTGATCTGCCCGATCACGGGCCCGTTCCCCCCGCTGAGCGACCGTCTCGTCCAGGATCTCGTGGACGCGGCGGAACGCACGGACAAGCTGGTGTGCGTCATCTGGGGTTCGCCCGTCGGCACCGAACCGGCGTACCGCGAGGTCCTCCTCGGCTCCTCCCGGGTGGCGACCTTCCGCACCCTCGCCAACTGTGTCTCGGCCGTCCGCGCCCATCTCGCGCACCACCGTTTCGTACGCGACTACCGCTCCCCCTTCGACGAGGCCCCACGCACCCGGTCGCCCTCCTACCGCAAGGCGCAGCTGCTGATGCGGCCGGGACAGCAGCTGAGCGAGCACGCGGGGAAACAGCTGCTGCGGGCCTACGGCATCCGGGTGCCGCGCGAACAGCTGGTGACCAGCGCCGCGGCGGCGGTGCGGGCGGCGGGACTGGTCGGCTACCCGGTGGTGATGAAGGCGTCCGGTGCGCAGATCGCCCACAAGACCGAACTGGGCCTGGTGAAGATCGGCCTGACCTCGGCCAGTCAGGTGCGCGACGCCTACCGCGAGCTGACCGACATCGCCCGCTACGAGGGCGTCTCGCTGGACGGTGTCCTGGTCTGCCAGATGGTCGAGCGGGGCGTGGAGATGGTGGTCGGCGTGACCCACGACGACCTGTTCGGCCCGACGGTGACGGTGGGCCTGGGCGGGGTCCTGGTGGAGGTCCTGCACGACGCCGCCGTGCGCGTGCCGCCCTTCGGTGAGGACCAGGCCCGGGACATGCTGGCCGAACTGCGCGGCCACGCGCTGCTGGGCGGCGTCCGTGGCCGCCCGCCCGCCGATGTGGAGGCGCTCGTCGAGGTGATCCTGCGCGTGCAGCGGATGGCCCTGGAGCTGGGGGACGACCTCGCCGAGCTGGACATCAACCCACTGGTCGTCCTGGAGCAGGGGCAGGGCGCGGTGGCGCTGGACGCGCTGGCGGTGTGCCGGTGAACACCCCTTCGCGGAACGGAGCTTGACGTGCCCGAGGCCTCGATACGTCACCGGACCGAACACCAGGTCACCCACCTCACCCTCGACCGCCCCGAGGCGCTCAACGCCCTCACCCCGGACCAGCGCGACCAGCTGATCGCCCTTCTCGCCGACGCCTCCGCCGACCCGGACGTACGGGCGGTGGTCCTCACCGGAACCGGCCGCGGCTTCTGCGCGGGAGCGGATCTGCGCGGCGGCTCCGCGGCCGGCGAGCGGGTCGCCGGGGACGTGGCCCGCACCCTGCGGCTGGGCGCCCAGCGGCTCGTCTCGGCCGTCCTGGACTGCGAGAAACCGGTGATCGCCGCGGTCAACGGCACGGCGGCCGGCCTGGGCGCGCACCTGGCCCTCGCCTGCGACCTGGTGCTGGCCGCCGAGTCGGCCCGGTTCATCGAGGTGTTCGTCCGCCGCGGCCTGGTCCCGGACGGCGGTGGCGCCCACCTCCTGCCCCGGCTGATCGGCCCGCAGCGGGCCAAGGAGCTGATGTTCTTCGGCGACGCGCTCACCGCGGCGGACGCCGAACGCCTCGGCCTGGTCAACCGGGTGGTCGCGGACGGGGAGCTGGACAAGACGGCCCGCGAGTGGGCGGCGCGTCTGGCCGCCGGCCCCACCCGCGCCCTGTCCCTCACCAAGCAGCTGGTCAACGCCTCCCTCGACACCGACCGCGCCACCGCCTTCGCCGCCGAGGCCGCCGCCCAGGAGATCAACATGACGACGGCGGACGCGAGGGAGGGCGTGGCGAGTTTCGTGGAGCGCCGCGAGCCGAGGTTCAGGGGCCGGTGACGGAGTCCCGGCCCTTCCTATCTGATGGCACGTCAGTTTCAATGGACCGCATGATGGGACATGCGGGAATGGCGGCCGCGGCCGTCCGCTACCTCCGGGCGGACCGCCCGGTCGAGGCACTGCCGCGCCCCGAGCTGCGCTGCGTCCGGGAGGACGAACGGGCGCCGGTCGACCAGGGCGAGTTCCGGCGCGTGCTGGGGAACTTCGCCTCGGGCGTGACGGTCGTGACGGCCGCCGCCGCCGAAGGCGAGGACGGTCCCGCCGGCTTCGCCTGCCAGTCCTTCTCCTCCCTCTCCCTCGATCCGCCCCTGGTCGCCTTCATGGTCGGCCGCACCTCCACGAGCTGGCCGCGCATCGCCCGCGCGGGCGCCTTCTGCGTGAACGTCCTGAGCGCGGACCAGGGCCCGTTGTGCCGCGCGTTCGCGGCGAGCGGCACGGACAAGTTCGCGGGCGTCGACCACGACGCGTGCCCGGTCTCGGGCGCGCCCCGCCTCGCCGGCGCCCTCGCCTGGATCGACTGCGTGATCCACGCGGTCCACACGGGCGGCGACCACCTCATCGTGGTCGGCCGGGTGAATGCCCTGGGACCGGGCGCGGGTGCGGACGTACCGCCCCTGCTCTTCCACAGGGGCCGGTTCCTCTGATCGCCGGGCGGGCGCCTGCCGCCCGCTCAGTTCACGTAGTCGACGATCTGCATCATGCCCTCGTCCCCGTGCTGGAGCTGGTGGCAGTGCAGCATCGAGCGGCCGGTGAAGTCCTCGGCGCGCAGCCGGAAGGTGATCGAGCCGTTCGGCGGGACGGCGACCGTGTCGTGCCAGACCGGCGTGGCCAGCGGACGGTTGTCGACCGCGGTGAGGAGGAAGTGGTTGGTGTGCAGGTGGAAGGGGTGGTGACTGTGGGAGCGGGAGTCGTTCACGACCGTCCACTCCTCGACCTCGCCCAGCCGGATCCGCTGGTTGGTGTAGTCGGACGAGAGACGGCCCCAGGCGAGATCGCCACGGCCCGCCCGGAGGTCGGCGGGCGGCGTCTCGCCGTCGCCCAGGATGCGGTAGGCGTTCGGGAAGGCGCCTGAGAAGACGTTCTCGTAGCTTCGGAAGATCAGCGTCCTCGAGCGGGTGGGCTCGGGCAGGACGACGGGCCTGCCGGGCAGCTCGGCCGGCAGCGCCATGGAACGGGCGGCGCCGGTGACGACGACCGTGAGCAGCTGCCGGGAGGGGCCCCCACCGGTCAGCCGGTAGGTGCCGGGCATTCCGCCGCGGACCAGCAGGTCCACCCGTCCGCCCATGGGCAGCGTGAGTCCCGTGGTGGCGACGGGCTTCGTGAAGGTGATGCCGTCACAGGCGATCTGGTGCATCTCCTGCCCGCCCAGGCTGAGGAAGTGGGCGCTGAGCGCTCCGGCGTTGACGATCCGCCAGCGCTGGACCTCCCCCGGCGCGATGGTCAGAACGGGGTCTTTCACACCGTTGACCAGGAACGTCGAGGCGATCTCGTCGTAGACGCCGTGCGAGGTCAGATCCGGCACCCGTCCGCCGGACAGCTTGAGTTCGCTGATGCAGACGACCACGTCCTTGGCGGCGGCGATCTCGGGCACCTCGTCGACGTCCCCCTCGACGACGAGCACGCCCCCCATACCGCCCAGCAACTGGGTCGCGGTGGATCCGTGATGGTGGGGGTGGTACCAGAACGTCCCGGCCTGGTGATCCGCGGGGACGTCGACGGTACTGCGGTAGGTCGTGACGGTTCCGGGCGTGTCGGAGGGCTCGAAGGCGCGGAAGACGTTGTCCGACTCGCCCGAGGGGTCGACGTGCAGGCCGTGGGTGTGCAGATTGAAGGTGTTGAAGTGATGCGGGACGTTCATGTGCGGACCCGTGTCCGGATCCATGTGGCGACGCATGTCCTGACGCATGTCCTGACGTGTGTCCGCATGCGTCGTCCCGCCGTTCGCCGGCAGCGCGTTGATCTGCGTGATCTCCAGGGAGTCCCCCGGGCGCACCCGCAGGGTCGGCCCCGGGACCGTTCCTTCGTAGGTGCGCGTGAGCACACTGCCGGCCCCGGGGATCTCCAGCTCGCTGAAGCGGACGGTCAGTTCGGTGGCCAGCCGCCCCGTGCCGGGCGGCGTACCGCGTGTCTCCGGCTGCGGAAACGAGTCGTCGTCGGTCCGCCCCGCCACCGCGTGCGAGCTCGTCGCCCCTGCTGCCACGACTGCCCCGGCAGCGATCGGCAGGCTTTTCAGTACGCCACGGCGGGACAGAGCTGTCATGAAGCGCCTCCACAGGCAGCAGACGGGCAGGGCGATGACCAGAGGACCTCACATTACGGAAGGTAGTCACTTGATACGTGGAGTAGTCACCGGCGGGTTGCGCGACCGCGCACCGCCTTCACACCGTCGCCGGTGCGCGGACCGCAGGGCCGGGTCTCACACCGTCGCCGGCACGGGAACCGCCGGGCTGCGCCGGATCACCAGCGCCATCAGGGCAGCGGCGGCGCACAGCGCCCCGGACGCGTACCAGACCATGTCGTACGAGCCGAACGCGTCCCGCGCCAGGCCGCCCGCGAAGGCCACCACCGCGGCGCCGACCTGGTGGGACGCCAGCACCCAGCCGAAGACGATGGCACTGTCCTCGCCGTACTGCTCGCGGCACAGGGCCAGGGTGGGCGGGACGGTCGCGACCCAGTCGAGGCCGTAGAAGACGATGAAGAAGATCATCGGAGGGTGGACGGACGGCGCCAGCAGCATCGGGAGGAACAGCAGCGACATCCCCCTCAGCGCGTAGTACACCGCGAGCAGCCGCCGCGGTTCGAACCGGTCGGTGAACCAGCCGGAGGCGATCGTGCCGACGACATCGAAGACGCCGATGACCGCGAGCAGCGAGGCCGCCGCCGTGACGGGCATGCCGTGGTCGTGGGCGGCCGGCACGAAGTGGGTCTGGACCAGGCCGTTCGTCGAGGCGCCGCAGATCGCGAAGGTTCCGGCCAGCAGCCAGAACGGGCCCGTGCGGACCGCCGAGAAGAGGACCCGCAGGGTGCGGCGGGCGGCGCCCTGCACCGGCGGCGGCTTCGCGACGTACTCCGTCGCGCCGTACGGCTTCTGGCCCACGTCGGCCGGGTGGTCCCGCAGCAGCAGCCAGACGAAGGGGACGACGGCGAGCGCGGCCAGCGCGACCGTCACCGCCGCCGGGCGCCAGTCGTACCGCGTGACCATCCACGACAGCAGCGGCAGGAAGATCAGCTGGCCGGAGGCGGAAGCCGCGGTCAGGATGCCGCTCACCAGCCCCCGGCGCTCGGTGAACCAGCGGTTGGTGACCGTCGCGGCGAAGGCGAGTGCCATCGAGCCGGAGCCCAGGCCCACCAGCAGGCCCCAGTACAGCAGCAGCTGCCAGGCCGCCGTCATCCACACCGTGAGCAGCGAGCCGACCGAGATCACCGTGAGGGCCACGGCGACCACCCGGCGGATGCCGAAACGGTCCATCAGCGCCGCCGCGAACGGGGCGGTGAGACCGTACAGCGCCAGGTTGACCGAGACCGCCGCCCCGATCGTGCCGCGTGACCAGCCGAACTCCTCGTGCAGCGGGTCGATGAGCAGACCGGGGAGCGACCGGAAGGCCGCCGCGCCGATGATCGTGACGAAGGTGACGGCGGCGACGAACCACGCGCGATGGACACGACCGCGGCGGCGGCGCACGGAGCCCCGGCCGGAAGCAGGCTGCTGTTCCCCGGCGGCTGCCGGAGTTTCGGTTGTCTGGGTCACGTCATCGAGCTTCCGGCACGGGAACCCTCCGGACGAGTGGCCCGAGGGACAGCATTCGCTAGGATCGGGCCATGACCATCGAACGGGCCACGAGCACCGGACGAACCACGAACGCCGAGCAGGGCCTGCACACCGGACGGGCCATGAACCCCGGGCAGACCTTCGGGACCGAGCGGGCCGCGGACGGCGGACAGGCCGTGAGCGCCGGACAGGCCGTGAGCACCGGGCGAGCTGCGGAAGCCGGGCAGGCCGTGAGCGGTGAGCGCGGTTTCCGTCCCCACCGTGTCGTCGTGCTCGCCCTCGACGGTCTGCTCCCCTTCGAGCTGGGCATCCCGCACCGCATCTTCGGCCGCCCCAAGGACACGGAGGGCCGCCACCTGTACGAGGTCGTCACCTGCTCGATCCGGCCGCCCGGCCCGGTCGAGACGGACGCCGACTTCGCCATCGCCGTCGCCCACGGCCCCGAGACCCTGGCCACCGCCGACACGGTGATCGTCCCGGCCTCCTACGAACTCGGCCCGGTCTTCGAGGAGGGTGTCCTGACCGACGACCTCGCCGCCGCGCTCGCCCACATCCGGCCCGGCACCCGGCTCGCCTCGATCTGCACCGGCGTGTACGTCCTGGCCGCCGCGGGCTTCCTCGACGGCCGTCCCGCGACCACGCACTGGGCCGACTCCGACCGCCTCCAGCGACTCTTCCCGCAGATCGACGTCGACCCCGAGGTCCTCTTCATCGACGACGGCGACGTGCTCACCTCGGCGGGGGTCGCCGCCGGGATCGACCTGTGCCTGCACATGGTGCGCCGCGACCACGGCACGGTCGTCGCCAACGACGTCGCCCGCCGTACGGTCGTGCCGCCGCACCGCGACGGCGGCCAGGCGCAGTACATCGAGCGCCCCGTGCCCGACCCGCAGCAGGCGACCACGACCGCCGCCCGCGCATGGGCGCTGGGCCGCCTGCACGAGCCGATCCAGCTGCGGGACATGGCCGACCAGGAGGCCATGTCGGTGCGGACGTTCACGCGCCGCTTCCGCGAGGAGACCGGTGTCAGCCCGGGCCAGTGGCTCACCCAGCAGCGGATCGAGCGGGCCCGGCACCTGCTGGAGTCCAGCGACCGGTCCGTCGACCAGATCGCCGGGGACGCCGGCTTCGGCACCGCCCAGTCGATGCGCCAGCACCTACAGGCGGCCCTCGGGGTCACTCCGACCGCGTACCGCCGTACCTTCCGCACCGGGAACGGCGGGAGCAGGGGACCCGGCACGGGGTCGGGAGCCGGCGGGAGCGGGGGACACGACGTGGTCGCCGCCCTGCGGTGACCTCCGGGCGGCGCGCGCCTCTCCCCACCAGCCGACCGCCGTGAGGACGACGGTCAGCCCCACCCCCGCCAGGATCGCCGTCGACGGCGCGGCCACCTTCAGCAGGGCGCCGGCGAGGGATCCCGTCGCCGCGTAACCGGCGCCCGCGGCCGCGTACATCACGGAGTACCCGGCGGCGAGGACATGCGGGGGAAGCGCCTCGCGCAGGGAAAGGTTGCGGGTGAGCATCGCGGCGGACTGAAGGGTGCCTCCCACGACCAGCGCCACCGCGATGCCCGCCGCGTCCGGGGTGAGCGCGGCGAGCGTCACACAGACCGACGTGCCCGCCATCAGCACGACGCTGCGGGTGCGCAGCCGTCCCGGCCAGGCCCAAAGACCGTAGGCGAACGCGCCGAGTCCGCCGCCCACCGCCATCCCGGTCAGCAGCGGGCCGGACCAGCCGACGCCGATGCCCCGCTGTTCGAGCAGGGCGGGCAGGACGAGTTCGCTCAGCCCGAGCAGGGTGAGGCTGGCCGCGCCCGTGACGTACACCGGCCAGGCGCCGGTCAGCAGCCGCAGCGGCACCCCGCCCGTACGGCCGGCACCCCGCGCTCCGGCCCGGTCACCGGGGTCACCCGCGCCTCCCGCGGCTCCCGGGTCACCCGCGCTGTCCGCGCCTCCCGCGCCTCCCGGGTCACCCCTGCCGCCGGCACCCCGCCGGTCGGCCGGGGCTCCCGCGTCGTCCGTGCCGTCCGCGCGGTCCGTGCCGTCCGGGCCCCAGGCGGCCGGAAGCAGGCGCAGCCCCGCGACCGACGACGCCATCAGGGCGGCCGCGAGAAGCAGCGGGACGCGCGGCGCGACGCCGAGGGCGAGCCCGGCGACCGCCGCGGGGGAGACGGCCCACACGCCCGCCGTCAGCATCGACTCGACGGACAGCGCCTGCGCCGCGGCGCGCTCCGGGACCAGTGCGGTGAGCAGAGTGCGCAGGCCACCGGTGGCGGCGGCAGGGGCGGCGCCGGCCACGAACGCGAACCCGCCGAGGACGGCCGGGTGGGCACCCGGAAAGGCGCCCGGCCCCGCGAATCCGGCGGCTCCGGCCGCCAGCCCGACACTCAGGTGAAGGCGGGCGTGCGCGGGCCGCAGCCGCATCCCGAGGACGGGGGCGCCGACGATCTCACCGAGGACATAGACCGCCGCGAGGATCGCGCCCAGCGTGTAGCCGCCCGGTCGTTCGCGCACCAGGAACACCAGCGCCAGTGGCGCCATGGCGACCGGCATGCGCGCGCCGACGGCGGTGCAGGCCCAGATCAGGACCTGTCGGGAGGCGACGTCGCGGTAGGGCATGACAGGACCGTAGGGGGCGGCACCGGCACCGCCCCACAGGTTTTCCCGTCAGAACGTGAGCACCGCCCGTGCGACCCGCCCCGCCTCCGCGTCACCGGACGCCTTCTCGAAGTCCTCCACCGGGTAGGTCTGCGTGACGAGTTCGTCGAGCAGCAGCCGGCCCTCGCGGTACAGGTCGGCGTACAGGGCGATGTCCCGCTGGGGGCGCGAGGCGCCGTACCGGCAGCCCAGGATCGACTTGTCCAGGAACAGGGAGGAGACGAGGAAGGACGCCTCGGCGGTGGCGGGCGGCACCCCGAGAAGCACCGCCTGCCCGTGCCGGTCGAGCAGGTCGACGGCCGTCCGGATCAGCTCGACCCGGCCCACGCACTCGAAGACGTGGTCCGCGCCCGTCGGCAGGATCTCCCGTACCCCGTCCGTGGAGGTGAGGAAGTCCGTCGCGCCGAAGCGCCGGGCCACCTCCTCCTTCGCCGGGTTCGCGTCCACCGCGACGATCCGCAGCGCGCCCGCGATCCGCGCGCCCTGGAGCACGTTCAGCCCTATCCCGCCCGTCCCGATGACGACGACGCTCTCCCCGTGCCCCACGCGCGCGCGGTTGAGCACGGCCCCGACGCCGGTCAGGACCCCGCACCCGATCAGCGCGGCGGACGTCAGCGGGATGTCCTTCGGGATGCGGACGGCCTGTACGGCCTTCACCACCGTGCGCTCGGCGAAGGCGGAGTTGGCCGCGAACTGGTACACCGGGCTCCCCGCGCGCGTGAAGGGTTTGCGCGGGCGCCCGATGGCCTGCCGGCACATCGTCGGCCGGCCGCGGTCGCACTCCGCGCAGGCGCCGCAGTTGGCGAGCGTGGACAGCGCCACGTGGTCCCCCGGCACCACATGGGTGACCCCCGCGCCGACCGCCGCGACGACCCCCGCGCCCTCATGGCCGAGGACAACGGGTGCCGGAAAGGGAATCGTCCCGTCGACGACCGAGAGGTCGCTGTGGCACAGCCCGGCCGCCGAGATCGCGACGAGCACCTCGCCCGGCCCCGGATCACGGACGGCCAGATCGTCGACGACCTCGGCCCGCTTCCCGTCGAACACCACGCCTCGCATCGCGTCCCCTCCGAACCGTCCGCTATCCCTTGGGCTGTCTGGGCAGGCCGAGCACCCGCTCGGCGATGATCGTGCGCTGGATCTGGTCCGAGCCGCCGTAGATCGTGTCGGCCCGGGAGAACAGGAACAGGTGCTGCGCCTCGTCGAGTTCGTAGGGCGAGGAGGGCGACCAGTCGGCGGGTCCGACGCTCCCCCCGGCCCCCCGCACCTGCACCGCCACCTCCCCGAGCCGCTGGTGCCAGCCCGCCCACAGCAGCTTGGCCACACTGGGCGCGCCCGGCCCGCCCGAGCCTCCCAGCGTCCGCAACGCGTTCCACCGCATGGTGCGCAGCTCGGCCCACAGCCGTACCAGCCGCTCGCGGACGACGGGATCGTCTGCCGCCCCCGTCCGTACGGCCGTACGCACGACCTGCCCCAACTCCTGGGCGAAGCCGATCTGCTGGGCGAGGGTCGACACCCCGCGTTCGAAGCCGAGGAGGCTCATCGCGACCCGCCAGCCGTCGCCCTCGGCGCCGACGACGTGCTCCACGCGTGCGTGCGCCCCGTCGAAGAAGACCTCGTTGAAGTCGCTGGTGCCGGTCAGCTGCCGGATGGGCCGGATCTCGATCCGTCCCGGCTGGTCCATGGGGACGAGGAAGAAGGTCAGCCCGTGGTGACGCCTCGACTCCGGGTCGGTGCGGGCGAGCACGAAGCACCAGTCGGCCTCATGGGCGAGCGAGGTCCAGATCTTCTGCCCGGTGATCAGGTACGACCGTCCGCCGGGGGCGGGTTCGGCCCTGGTGCGGACCCCGGCGAGGTCGGAGCCCGCGCCGGGCTCGCTGTATCCCTGGCACCACAACTCGGTCCCGGCGGCGACCGGCGGCAGGAAGCGCGCCTTCTGCTCCGCCGTGCCGTGTGCGAGCAGGGTGGGCGCGAGCAGCTTCTCCCCGATGTGCCCGGAGCGGGCCGGAGCCCGCGAGCGCGCGTACTCCTCGGCCCAGGCGACCTGCTGGGTGAGACTCCCGCTCCGGTTCCCGTACCCGTCCTCCCCCCACCCGAGCCCGATCCACCCGGCCGCACCGAGGGTGCGCTCCCACGAGCGCCGGTCGCCGGCCGACGGTGCGTGCGCTTCGAGCCAGGCGCGCGCCTCGGCGCGGAACGCGTCATCCTGCGCTGTGAACCCGAATTCCACGTCCAACTCCTCGAGAAGGGGCGGCTGCTGCGCCTCGTGGGCGCGGGGAGCCGCGCGACCCGCCGCGAGCAGCCCGCGCCCGCCGACGGCACACCGGCTCACCCGTTGGGTCGCGCCCCGTCCCGCGCGGCCCGCGCCATCTCCTCCAACCGGGCCAGCATCGGCATCGGATCCACCCCCACGGTCCCCGGCAGCACCTCGGCGATCCGCTCGGGCGTCCAGGACCCCCCCTCCGCGTAGGCCGAGCGCAGTTCAGCGGGCTGCGCCCAGACCGCGATCTTCGGTCCCGCCACGGTGTACACCTGCCCGGTGATTCCCGCCTCCCGCGCCCGCTCCGACAGCAGGTAGACCACGAACGCGGCCACGTCCTCCGGCTCCCCGATCTCGGTGAGTTCCATCGGCACGCCCGCGGACATCCGCGTCCGCGCGACCGGAGCGACCGCGTTGGCCGTCACCCCGTACTTGTGCAGTCCCAGCGCGGCGCTCCGTACGAGCGAGATGATCCCGCCCTTGGCCGCGCTGTAGTTGGCCTGGGAGACGGAGCCCTGGTGGTTGCCGCTGGTGAAGCCGATCAGTGTGCCGGAGCGCTGCCCGCGCATCACCGCGGACGCCGCCCGGAAGACCGTGAACGTGCCCTTGAGGTGGGTGGCGAGAACCGGGTCCCACTCCGCCTCGGACATGTTGAACAGCATCCGCTCACGCAGGATCCCGGCCACGCACACGACCCCGTCGAGCCGCCCGTACGAGGCCAGCGCGGTGTCGACGACCCGCTGCCCGCCGGCCATCGTCGAGATGTCGTCGGCGACGGCGACCGCCTCGCCGCCCGCCGCCTCGATCTCCTTCACCACGGCCTCGGCGACCTCGCTGGTCGGTGAGGCGCCGTCCACCGAGACCCCGTAGTCGTTGACGACGATCCGTGCGCCCTCGGCCGCCGCCGCGAGCGCCACGGCCCGTCCGATGCCTCGTCCCGCACCCGTGACGGCGACGACCTTGCCGGTCAGGAAGTTCCCCACGCCCGGACCCCTCCCGCAGTTTCTGACGGACCGTTAGATTTGAGATTCGAGGTCTACATTGACCCGTCCGCCGGTCGGGGACAAGCCCCGGGGAGGCACGGAATGACACTGCCGGTCGAGTTCCACGACATAGCGAAGCGCGTCAACAACTGGGGGCGCTGGGGGGCCGACGACGAGATCGGCACGCTGAACCTCGTCACCGACGACGTCGTCCGCGCGGCCGCGGCCGAGGTCCGCACCGGCCGCCGGGTCCCGCTCGCCCTGCCCCTGCGGGAGGACGGCGTGCAGACCGGGCTGATCCCGGGGCGGGTCAACCCGCTGCACGCCATGGTGCAGATCAACCAGGAGATCTTCGGCCCCGGAACGGTGGCGTGCAGCGACGACGCCGTGACGATGGGCCTCCAGGCCGGCACCCACTGGGACGCGCTGACGCATGTCTCGCACTCGGGGAAGCTCTACAACGGCCGGCCTGCCACCACCGTCACCCCGCACGGGGGCGCCGAGTTCAGCGGCATCGACAAGGCGCGGCACATCGTCTCGCGCGGGGTGCTCCTGGACGTGGCACGCGCGCGTGGCGTCGACCGCCTGGACGGCGGACACGCGGTCACCCCGGAGGACCTGGAGGCCGCCGAGGAACTGGCCGGCACCCGGGTGCGCGCCGGCGACATCGTCCTCGTGCGGACCGGGCAGGTGCAGGTCTATCTGGCCGGCGACAAGCAGGGGTACGGCTATCCCTCGCCGGGGCTCTCGGTCCGCACCCCGGAGTGGTTCCACGCGCGCGATGTGGCGGCGGTCGCCAACGACACCCTGACGTTCGAGATCTTCCCGCCCGAGATCGATGACCTGTGGCTCCCCGTGCACGCGCTCCACCTCGTGGAGATGGGGATGCTCCAGGGCCAGAACTGGAATCTCGAAGAGTTGTCCACAGCCTGTGGACAAGAAGTCCGCTACGCGTTCCTGCTGTCGGCGATGCCGGAGCCGTTCGTCGGCGGAACGGGAACCCCGGTGGCCCCGGTGGCGGTGCTGTAGGAGCGGGCGCACCCTCGCCTCGACGCGTGAGGGCCTGCGGCCGACACCCCCGCCTCACGTCGGCTGACGGCGCGCGGCTGCCCGCCCCGAGCACGGCACCGCGCACCGCCATCCGACTCCGGCGCACCCTCCCCCGCTCCCGTCCCGCCCGAGCGGGAGGGCCCCCGCCGACTCCCCTCGGCCCTGAGGGAACGGGCGCCGAATCACGACCCACGCTCGACGAGGGCCTCCGTCACCGAAGCCATCGTCGTCCCCTCGCGGCGAATCGCTGACCACAAGCGTGATCAAACGGACACGACCCGTCAACACCTCGCCGCAGATTTGTTACCTATGTCCCCTTTGTGGTGGGCGCGCACGGAAGCACAGGCGGGCGCACCGACGCCGCTTCCGGGCGAGGCCGGCAGCGATTCCTGCGCCCGTGCACCGTGATCCGCCGGGCCACCCGCATCTGTGCGCCCTCACCGGGCGTCCGCGTCAGCTCTACGGCCCCTCGCGCGTCCGGCCGCCCTCACACGACCTCGTACGCGAGCCCTCCATAAGCCGGCTCGGCCGGCTGGGGCTCCACCGTGACGGCGACCCGGAGCTCCTGCGCAACGCCGTGGTCCGCCTCGGCCTCGACCGGCGCGGCGCAGCGGTCCAGTTCGCACCAGATGCGCTTGCCCGCACCCTCGACGCTCCAGCCCCAGCGGTCCGCGAGGCCGTCGACGAGGGCCAGTCCGCGGCCGCCCGTCGCCTCGTCGCCGGCGCACCGGGGCACGGGGGCCCGGTCGCTGGTGTCGGCCACCTCCAGACGGACGGTGGACGGCTCGGCCGTCCCGCCCGGCAGGGAGAGCCGCAGCACGGCCGGACAGCCGGTGTGCACCACGGCGTTGGTGACCAGTTCGGAGACGAGCAGGATCAGCGTCTCGGCGAGCGGCTCCTCGTCCCCTATCCCGGACCCGGCGAGGCGCGAACGGGCCCACCTGCGGGCGCGCCCCACCTCAGCGGGGTCGGGCCGGATCTCCAGCTGCACTTGAAGCACCTGCACCGCTCACACCATCCGAACCGGCGGACACATGGCCGTGCGCCACGCGAGCCACGCGAGCCGCGTGTGCACCATGACGACGGGGGCCACGATCGTAGCCATTTTCTGCATGGCCAGAACAACAGCCAGAGGCAGGGTGACGGAACGTGAATCCCTTAGGAGACAGCTTGGTTGACATACAGTCACCCCAACAAGCGCTTCGGGCATATTCCAGCGCGAAGGAGTACCCGTGCGGCATACTGTGCGACGCTCGTTGCGGGGAGTCGAACAGGCGGGTACCAGAAGGCCGTCCGCCCTGCGAGCGGCGGCGCGCACCGCCGGATCCGGCACCACCCCAGGGGCACCGCCGGCATGGCTCATGCTCGGAACCACTCGCATCCCACAGAAGGTACCGGAGAGGCCCGCCGACTCCGGGCCGTGACGGGTCACGCATCGGACACAACCCGATATCAACGCTCCGTGATTCCGGTATGCCACGATCCGCGACATGCGTACGGCGGCCCGCTCGCAGGCCCCGCCGTCGGCGCAGGCAGCCGCCGTCAGCGGCCGGCTCCGGAGAGCAGATCGGCGGCGAGCGACTCCTCACCCTGCGTGCCGCCGCCCGCACGACGGGTGCGCACCCAGGCCCGTTTCAGCAGCAGATGCACGTCCGCCTCCCAGGTGAAGCCCATGCCGCCGTGCACCTGGAGGCAGTCGCGCGCCCCGCGTACCGCGGCCTCGTCGGCTAGGAGCCGGGCGGCCGCGATGTCGGCCGGATCGGCGGTGACGGCGGCCGCGTAGACCGCCGCGCGGGCCACCTCGACCCGCACCAGCAGGTCCGCGCACAGATGCTTGACCGCCTGGAAGGCGCCGATCGGCCGCCCGAACTGCTCGCGCGCCCGGGCGTGTTGCACGGCCAGCTCGCACGCGCGCGTGGCGGTCCCGAGCTGCTCGGCGGCGGTGAGGAGTACGGCGACGGGATCGGCCGGCACACGGGGCCCCGGAACGCGGTGCAGCGGGGTCAGCGGATCCACCGACCGCAGAGGCACGGCCCCGTCGGCCGCGCCGCGCACGACGTCGGCCTCCGCCAGCCACTCGACGAGACCGCCGCCGTCCACGGCCGCCACGACCGTCTCCCCGTCGGCCGCGCCGGGCACGTGTCCCGCCGCGAGGTGGGTGGCCACCAGCGGGCCCGGCAGCAGGACCCGGCCCGCCTCCTCGAACACCAACACGGTCTCGGGCAGGCCGAGTCCGACCCCGCCGTCCGCCTCGGGCAGCCGTAGCGCGAAGAACCCGGCCGCGCCGAGGTCACGCCACAGCGCCCGGTCCAGCCGTCCCGGCCGGTCCACGGCGGCCCGCAGCGCCGCGCGGTCGAAGCGGCGCGCCAGGAGCGCCCGCACCCCCTCGCGCAGCGCCCGTTGATCGTCCGTCAGTCGAAAACGCATGGCGGACACCTCACCGTCCTTTCGGCAGCCCCAGGATCCGTTCGGCCACGATGTCGCGCTGGATCTGCGAGGTACCGGCCGCGATGGTGTACGAGAGGGAGGAGAGCCGGTCGGCGACCCACGGGTGGTCGACGTCGAGGGACTCGTCGCCCAGAACGTCGGCGGCCGCCTCGTAGAGCTCCTGGCGCGCCTGCGAATACCTCAGTTTGAAGACCGAACCCCCGACGCCCGGCACCCCTCCCCCGGTCTCCGCCTCGCTGACGTTCCACTGCGTCAGCCGCCAGAGCGCCCGGAACCCGGCGTTGAGGGCGCCCAGGCGCCGCCGGAGGGCGGGGTCCTCCCAGCGTCCGTTCCTGCGTGCCTCCACGGCGAGTTCGCCCAGCACCCGCCGGCAGGCGACGACCTCACCGACGAAGGCGGTGCCGCGCTCGAACGACAGCGTCACCATCGTCACCCGCCAGCCGTCGTTCTCCTCCCCCACCCGGTTGGCGACCGGCACCCGCACCTCGTCGAGGAACACCTCGGCGAACTCGGCGGATCCGGCGAGGGTGCGCAGCGGCCGCACGGTGACGCCGGGGGCGTCCATGGGCATGGCCAGCCAGGTGATGCCCTTGTGCCTGGGCGCCCCGGGATCCGTGCGGACCAGCAGCTCGCACCAGTCGGCGACCTCCGCGTGGGAGGTCCAGATCTTGGATCCGCTCACCACGTAGTCGTCGCCGTCCCGCCACGCGCGCGTGCGCAGCGCCGCGAGGTCGGAGCCCGCCCCTGGCTCGCTGAAGCCCTGGCACCACACCTCCTCGCCGCGCAGGACGGGCGGCAGCCAGCGCGCCCGCTGCTCGGCCGTGCCCTCGGCGGCGATCGTCGGCCCGGCGTGCAGCAGCCCGACGAAACCCGCGCCCACATAGGGGGCGCCCGCCCTCTCCGTCTCCTCCAGGAAGATCAGGCGGACGCTCGGCGAGGCCTGCCAGTGCACGTCGGCGTAGCCGGCGTCGTACAGCGTCCGCTGCCAGCCGAGGTCGTAGGCGCGGCGGCCGGGCCAGTCGCCCGGGGACGGCTTCGGCGGGAGCGTCGGCAGCGTCTTGCCGAGCCACTCGCGCAGCCGGCCCCGGAACTCCGCGTCCTCGGGGCTGTCCGAGAGGTCCATGGTCGCGGTCCCCGTCCGCTACTTGTCGAGGTCCAGGTCCAGCATGCGGATGGCGTTGCCCCGCATCAGCTTGTAGACCGTCTCGTCGTCGAGGCCCTTCACGTGGTCGAGGGCGACCTCCTTGGTGTGCGGGAAGGTCGAGTCGACGTGCGGGTAGTCGGTCTCGAAGGTCGCGTTGTCCCGCCCCACCACGTCCAGGGACGCGACCCCGTGCTTGTCGCGGAAGAAGCAGCAGAAGATCTGCCGGTAGTAGTACGTGGACGGCGGCTCGGGGACGATGTCCCTGACCCCGCCCCAGGCCCGGTGCTCCTCCCAGACGTCGTCGGCGCGCTCCAGGGCGTACGGGATCCAGCCCATCTGACCCTCGGAGTAGGCGAGTTTCAGACGCGGGTACTTCACCAGCACCCCGCTGAAGAGGAAGTCCATCATCGAGGCCATCGCATTGTTGAACGAAAGGGACGCCTGGACGGCCGGCGGGGCGTCGGGGGAGGCCGCGGGCATCTGCGAGGACGAACCGATGTGCATGTTGACGACCGTCCCCGTCTCCTCGCACACCGCGAAGAACGGGTCCCAGTAGCCCGAGTGGATCGACGGCAGCCCGAGGTGGCTGGGGATCTCGGAGAAGGTCACCGCGCGCACCCCGCGGGCCGCGTTGCGCCGGATCTCGGCGACCGCGAGCCCGACGTCCCACAGGGGGATCAGGCAGAGCGGGATCAGCCGCCCGCCGCTGTCCCCGCACCACTCCTCGACCATCCAGTCGTTGTAGGCGCGCACACAGGCCAGCGCGACCTCCTTGTCGTGCGCCTCGGCGAAGGTCTGGCCGCAGAAGCGGGGGAACGAGGGGAAGCAGAGGGAGGCCTCGACATGGTTGAGGTCCATGTCCGCCAGCCGCGCCTTCGGATCCCAGCAGCCGCGCCGCATCTCCTCCCGGGTGATGCCCTCCAGCGTCATCTCGTCGCGGTCGAAGCCGACCGCCGCGATGTTGCGCTTGTACGGGAACTTCAGGTCCTCGTAGATCCACCAGTCGGTGCGCTGGCCGTCCGGGTCCATGGTGATCCGGTACTTCCCGGCGACGTAGGCGAGCTCGCCGATCCCCGCGGTGAGGGGCTGCGGCCCCCGGTCCCGGTACTTCCGCGGCAGCCAGGTCGCGAAGAGGTGCGCGGGTTCGATCACGTGGTCGTCGACGCTGACGATGCGCGGCAGTTCGGTGCTCATGGCTTCCCCTCCGCCTGGCGGAACGCCAGTTGTCCGATGGACGTGTCCGGTGCGCTTGTCCGACGGGCCGTCCGGGTGGCCGGCTTCCCGGTCCGGGAGCCGGTCCTCCCCGGCAATATCTGATGGACCGTCAGGTTCGCTCTTCCCAGCAGGCTAGCCCCCGACCCCTGGACCGACAAGCCGACCAGCCCTACGCTCTGCCCAAAATCTGACAGCCCGTCAGTTATGCCGTCCGTTACGCCAGGGGGCCGACGTGAACGACACCGCCACCGCCCACGAGCTGAGCCTGTCCCGCACTCTGTGGGACCTGCTCGCCCGCCGGGCCGATCTCACGCCCGGCCGCCGGGTCCTCCTCCAGGACGACCGGGCCCTGACCTTCGGCGAGCTGCGCGAGAACGCCGAGCGCGTCGCGGCCGGGCTGTACGACATGGGCGTACGCCCCGGCACGGTCGTCGCCTGGCAGCTGCCCACCCGCCTCGAGACGGCCGTCCTGTCCTTCGCGCTGGCCCGGCTGGGGGCCGTGCAGTCTCCCGTCATCCCCTTCTACCGGGACCGCGAGGTCGGCTTCGCGCTGCGCGAGTCGAAGGCGGAGTTCTTCGCGGTGCCGGGTGTGTGGCGGGGCTTCGACCACACCGCGATGGCGCGGCGGCTCGGCGCGAAGGGCGTCTTCGAGGCGTACGACGACCTGCCGGAGGGGGACCCGGCCGTGCTTCCGCCGCCGCCCGCCGAGGGCACCTCGGTGCGCTGGATCTACTGGACCTCGGGAACCACCTCCGACCCCAAAGGCGTACTGCACACCGACCGATCGCTGATCGCGGGCGGCTCCTGCCTCGCCCACGCCCTGCGCCTCACGGCGGCCGACGTCGGCTCGATGGCGTTCCCGTACGCCCACATCGCCGGTCCCGACTACACCGTCATGCTCCTGCTCTACGGCTTCCCCGCGGTGATGTTCGAGCACTTCGCGCTGCCGGACGCGCTGGAGGACTACCGGCGGCACGGGGTCACGGTCGCCGGCGGGTCGACGGCGTTCTACTCGATGTTCCTGGCCGAGCAGCGCAAGCGGCCGGGCTCGCCGCTGATCCCCTCACTACGGCTGCTCGCGGGCGGCGGGGCGCCCAAGCCGCCCGAGGTCTACCACGCCGTCGTGCGCGAGATGGGGGTGCAGCTCACGCACGGGTACGGGATGACCGAGGTACCGATGATCACCATGGGGGCGCCGGACGACACCGCGGAGAACCTCGCGACGACGGAAGGGCGGCCGCCGGACGGCATGCGGATACGCGTGGTGGAGGGGGAGGTGCGGCTGCGCGGGGAGGCCGTGTGCCAGGGCTATCTGGACCCCGCCCAGACGGCCGAGGCCTTCGACGCGGAGGGCTTCCTGCGCACCGGCGACCTGGGGCATCTGACCGGCAGCGGGCATCTGGTGCTCACCGGGCGGCTGAAGGACGTCATCATCCGCAAGGGGGAGAACGTGTCGGCGAAGGAGATCGAGGACCTGCTCGCCGCCCACCCCGACGTCGGGGACGTGGCGGTCATCGGCCTGCCGGATCCGGAGCGCGGGGAACTGGTGTGCGCGGTGGTGGAACGGCCGCCGGGGAGCGGGCAGCCGCTGACGCTGGATGCGATGACCTCCTACCTGCGCGCGGGCGGTCTCTCGGTCCACAAGCTGCCCGAGCGGCTGGAGGTGGTGGACGCGCTGCCGCGCAACGAGACGCTGCGCAAGGTGCTGAAGTACAGGCTGCGCGAGCGGTTCTCCCGGTGAGTGCCGCCCGGCCGCGCCCCCCGGCCGGGTGTTACTCGGACGGGTACTACTCGGCGACCGTGAAGTAGCGGGCGAAGGCAGGGACGATCTCCGCCTCGCCGACCTTGCCGTCCGCGTCGGCGTCCAGGACGGCGGCGGCTCCCCTGGCGACCTCGTCGGGCGCTCCGAGGGCCGTGAGCACCCGTACGGTGTCCTCGACCGTGGCCCGCCCGTCACCGTCGCCGTCGGCGATGTCCAGGGCCGCGTGCAGGAAGGGGCGGGCGATCTCGGCGAACCGCTCCGGGTTGTCACGCAGGCGCTTGACCGCGCCGTTCACGAATTCCTCCCGGGTGATGCGCTGGTCGCCGTCCCGGTCGGCGATTCCGGCCATGCCCTGCCAGAATGCCTCGGCGCCCGCGTAGAGCGCCTGCCCCTTGTCGGACCGGGCCGCAGTGCCGAACTCGGCGAGGAGCGCCTTGGCCGCCGCGCCGAAGTCCGTCCGGTCGATGTAGCCGTTGCCGTCCTGGTCGAAGGTGGCGAACCGGGCGGCGATCCTGCGTTCGTACTCGCTGTTGACCATGTCTTGTCGGACCGCCTTACGTCATCACGTGGAGATGGTGCTGGGAGTGCTTCCGGCAGGGAGCGTACGACGTCGGCGACGCCCGGGCGGCGGGAAGGCGACGTCTGTACCAGGACCGGGTGAATTTCGGGACGAGGATGTGGCGGAGCGGGACAGCGCCGCCTCCCGGCCGGGACCGGGGCGACCTCCCGGCCTAGGCGGAGAGCGGTTCCGTCCCGTCGTCCACGGCGGCCGCCAGATCCCCGTAGACGTCGAAGAGGCGGCGGACGCCCAGCGCGCCCAGCACCCGGTTGACGTGGGAACCCTCCGCCGCGCCCCGCGCGGGGAGTATCAGGCGCAGCCGCCCCCGGCAGGAGCGGATGAGACGGCGGGAGGCGATCAGGACGCCGACGCCGCTGGAGTCGCAGAAGTACACCTCGGAGAGGTCCAGGACGAGACTGTGGCGGCCCTCGGCCACCTCGTCGTGCACCTTCTGCCGCAGCAACGGCGACGTCACCAGGTCCAGCTCGCCCGACACATGGAGCACGGCCCAGCCGCCCTGCTCCCCGCCGGTCACTTTGAAGGCCACCACCACGCCCTTCGCTCACTGTTGCTCGCCGGTAAGCGGAAGCTGCTCCTTCGCTTCCTTGCAGCGCCGCTGCCCAGCGGCCGTGCCCCGAAACGCCAAAGGGGAAACAGAAACAGCGATGAAGAGGCTTGTTCCAGTCACATCCGGTCCGGTTCGATCGTTATCTGTCGGGTAGGCGCGGCCCATACCACCCTCTCCCGGACAGGGGGCGCACATTGAAACAAAGGGGCGTGCGTTGTCGGACGTGCCGACTACATTCGACGTGACGGCGGACGCACGCTGGAGACACGCACGACCACGGGCACGGACACGGGTGAGGGGGCCGCATGACGAAGAGGGACGCACCGCCCCGCTGGGACCGCAGGATGCAGCAACGACTCGCGCGCGGTGAGGCGGCCGCCCTCGGTGAGTTCTACGACCGGTTCGCTTCGCTCGTGCACGGACTCGCCCACCGCGTGCTCGGAGACGAACGGGCGGCCGACGGCGTCACCCGCGAGGTCTTCGCCCACGTCTGGGAGCATCCCGACGCCTACGACCCGAAGCAGGGCCCGCTGCGCACCTGGGTGGCGGGGCTGACCCACCGTCTCGCCGTGCAGCGACTGCGCGCCACCGAGACCGCCGCGCTGGCCGAGGCCGGCCACGGCTCCGCCGAGGCGACCGAGGAACTGGAGAGCAGAGTGCGGCAGGCCTCCGTCGCCGCCCGCGCCGACTACATCGTGCAGGCCATGCCCGCCCCGCTGCGCGCCGCCCTGGAACTGGCCTACTTCCAGCGGCGCGACTACCGCCAGACCGCGGCCGACCTCGGCGTCACCGAGGACGAGGCGCGCCGCAGGCTCCGCCTCGGCCTCCAGCTCCTGTCCACGGCCCACGACGCCACGGCCCCCGGAGCACCGCCCGGCTACGGAGGTGCGGCATGAGCCCCGGCGACGACGAAGCCGGCTCCGGCACGCCCCCGCCCCGCGAACCCGGCCGGCCGCCGCGCATCCCGCTCCCCCGCGCCTCCGTGGAGGACGGCGGGCTGCCGCTCCCGCCGGTGGAGCCGGTCGCCCCGCAACCGCTCGGGCTCGAGCACCCGGTGCTCAAGTCACTGCTGGGGGCATGGGCGCTGGCGGCCTGCTCGGCCGAGGAGACGGCCGCGGTCGAGGAGCACCTCGGCGACTGCGGAGCCTGCGCGGACGAGGCCCGCCGGCTGCGCGAGGCGGTCGGCCTGCTCCAGCGCCCGGAGAGCCTCGACCTCGACCCGGGCCTGCGCACCCGCGTCATCGAGGGCTGCCTGGGCCGCCGGCCGCCCCGCATCCCGGTACCCGTCTGGGCGGCGTCCTACGACGCCGAGACCGCGCGGCTCGACGCCCTGCTCCAGGACTTCGGTGACGCCGAGTGGCACGCGCCCGTGCGGCTTCGCTGGTTCCGCGGCGAGGGTGCCACGAGCCGCCGGACCACCGTCGCCGGAGTCATCGCCCACCTGCTCGCCGTGGACGGCCTGGTGGCCCTCGCGCTGGGACTGGACGACCCGCTGACCGCAGGCGAAGCCCCGGGAAAACCCGATGAGGCGGATGCGGCGAACAAGGCGGACAAGGCGGACGGACAGCACGGGCCGGACGGGTCGTACGGGTCCGGCGGACCGACCGGGGTCGCCGGGACTGCCGGGCCTGCCGGTCCCGTGGACACGCCGGCGCGGCGTACCGAGGCGTTCTGGGCGGGCTCGCACTTCCCGCCCACCCGCTCCGTGCGCGGCCCCTGGCGCGAACAGACCCACGCCCTCGTGCGGACGGTGTCCTTCACCGGCGGGGGTCCCGCCACCATGCCGGTGTCGTACGGCGGCTTCGCCCTGCCGTTGCGGGACGCGATGCTGGACCGGGCCTTCGAGTGCTGGGTGCACGCCGAGGACATCGCGGAAGCGGTCGACTACCCTTACGCGCCGCCCGCACCCCGCCACCTGCACGGCATGATCGACCTCGCCGCGCGCATGCTGCCCGAGACACTCGCGGCCCGCCGCCGCGCGGGGCTCGCCGCCCCCTCGCACACCCGCCACCTGGTGTCCGCCGGCCGCCCCGGCCGGAGTCTGCGCCTGGAGATCGAGGGATCGGGCGGCGGCGAGTGGCTGATCCCGCTCGACTCACCGGGCGCGGTGGGCTCCGCCGACCACGAGGTGGCCCACGTCGCTCTGGACGACGTGGAGTTCTGCCGGCTGGCCGCCGGCCACGTCTCCCCGGAGGAGGCGGCGGCGGGCCAGCTGGGCGACCGCGAGGCGATCAGGGACGTACTGTTCGCGGCGGCGGCGCTGAGCCGGATGTAGGGCCCGCAGGCACAGGCCCCCGCAGGCACAGGCCCCGGGAGCGCGGGGCCCGGCAGGCGGGCGTGTCGGCCGGGCTACGCGAAGACGACCGTGCGGCGTCCGTTGAGCAGGATCCGCCGCTCCGCGTGCCACTTCACGGCCCGCGCCAGCGCCTGGCACTCCACGTCCCGCCCGACGGCGACGAGCTGGTCCGGCGTGACGCCGTGGCCCACGCGCTCGACCTCCTGCTCGATGATCGGCCCCTCGTCGAGATCGGCCGTCACATAGTGCGCCGTCGCCCCGATCAGCTTCACGCCCCGCGCGTGCGCCTGGTGGTACGGCTTGGCGCCCTTGAAGCTCGGCAGGAAGGAGTGGTGGATGTTGATGATCCGACCGCTGAGCTGCTTGCACAGGTCGTCGGAGAGGACCTGCATGTAGCGGGCGAGGACGACCAGCTCGACGTCCCGCTCCCGCACCAGCTCCAGCAGCTGCGCCTCGGCCTGCGCCTTGTTCTCCTTCGTCACCGGGATGTGGTGGAAGGGGATGTTGTACGAGCCCACCAGCTCGGCGAAGTCGGTGTGGTTGGACACCACGGCCGCGATCTCCACCGGCAGCGCGCCGATGCTGGCACGGAACAGCAGGTCGTTCAGACAGTGCCCGAACCTGCTGACCATGAGGACGATGCGCATCTTGTCGTCGGCCCGGTTGATCTGCCAGTCCATGTGGAAGGAGTCGCCGATCGCCGCGAAGCTCGCCCGCAGCTTCTCCACGGTCACCGGGGGCTCCGCCGAGAAGTGCACGCGCAGGAAGAACAGACCCGTGTCGTGGTCGCCGAACTGCTGACTGTCCTCGATGTTGCAGCCGGTCATGAAGAGGTAGCTCGACACGGCGTGCACGATGCCCTGCTTGTCGGGGCAGGAAAGGGTGAGGACGTACTGGTCGGCGGCGGTCGCCGCGGCTCGGGTGGGCTGCGCGTTCATGCCCGACAGGGTCGCACACCGGCCACGGCCGTGGGCAATCGTCCCGCAGGACGGAACAGGGCCCGCGCCCCGCTCCCGTTCCGCGCCCCGGCTCACGGCTGGGGCCTGTCGTTTCGATCAGGTCGGCCTGACTCACGGTGTGCCGTGCAGGCCGGCCCGAGCGGGGGGCGGTGCGTGCAGCTGCAAGGCGGCGGAGGGAGTCGACGCGATGAGGGTCCCCCCGGTCGAGCGAAGCCGAGAGTGGGGGAGCCGGCGACCGACGACAACGCCGCAGATGGCAGATGTGCGTGCCACACCCCGCGACCCGCGACCTGATCCGAACGACAGGCCTAAGCGGCCCGCGTCATGATGCGCAGCACCTCGAGGGTGCGCGGCGGCTCGTCGGCGTCGTCGCCGTCGCTCGCCGCCATCCGCACATGCGCGTCCCGTGCCGCCCGCACCGCCTCCGGCCAGGCCTCGTGGTCGACGTACGCGGAGACCGGGGCGTCCGGCCCGACCTGGTGCATGATCCGCAGCACGCGGAGCACGGCGGTGTCGACGAGGGCAGCCTCCTGCGAGTCGCGGAAGATCGTGCCGACGTACTTCTCGGCGGACCAGTTGTCGAGCCAGGTGTCCTCGACGAGGCGGTACACGGCGTCGGTGACGTCCCCGTACCCCTCGACGCCGGCCAGCCAGACGTTCTGCTGGAACACCGGGTCGGAGAGCATGTGCAGCGCGGAGCGCACATTGCTGCGCCAGCGCCACCACGGCATGTCGTTGAGTGGCATGCCGCCCATGGTGGAGGAGCGACGGCCGCGACGGGAAGAGTTCTCCGAACCTTGCACGGTCGTCGATCGTACGTTTCCCCGTCCCACGCGGCACAGCCGCCCCTGCAATTCACCTTGCCGTCACCACTCGTTGACCGTGGGTCACTCCCGGGTTGGTGATGTGACGGAATCGTGTGCGCCCATGACCGGCAAGCGGCGCACTCAAACGCGAAGCACCTTCCTCCCCAGGCCCTTCCGCTTCACCAGGCCCGTCAGAGCGACCGTCCTCGCGGCGGGCGCCCTGGCCGCCTGTACGTCGCTGGCCGTCGGCTGTGGGGTCGTCCCCGGTGTCTCGGGGGGCGCCGGGGACGACCCGATCGTCGTGATGACCTGGGCGCCCGAGGGGACGTCCGCCACCAACAAGCCGGGCATGCCCGCCTTCGCCCACGCCTACGCCCGCTGGATCAACGCCAACGGCGGCCTCAACGGCCGCAAGCTCAAGGTCCTGACCTGCAACGACCACAACAACAACGTGTCCGCCGCGGCGTGCGCCCGGCGTGCGGTCAAGGAGAACGCGGTCGCGGTCGTCGGCTCCTACAGCCAGCACTCCGACGCCTTCTTCCCGCACCTGGAGGGCGCCGGCATCCCCTACATCGGCGGCTACGGCGTCACGAACTCCGAGTTCACCAGCCCGCTGTCCTACCCCGTCAACGGCGGCCAGCCCTCGCTGCTGGCCGGTCTCGGCAAGGAGCTCGGCGCGACCTGCGGTCCCGTCTCGCTCGTGCGCCCCGACACCATCGCCGGCGACGCGCTGCCCCCGATGCTCGACGCCGGACTGACCGCGGGCGGTCACGACCGGGCCGAGGACCAGCGCGCGCCCGAGGACGCCACCGAGTACGCGACGCAGGCCGACGCCGCCCTGAAGAAGGCGGGCGGCGACAGGACCGAGGACAGCAAGGGGTGCGTGGTGACCGCCCTCGGGGACCGCACCAGCACCTTCATGGACTCCTTCCGACGCAGCCGTGAGGACTACCCCGGCGTCCGCACCGGCACCGTCCTCGGCAGCGTCGACCAGACGGTCATCAACGCCGCGGGCGCCGCCTCCGGACCCTTCGAGGGGGCCTACGTCACAGGCTGGTACCCGGTGACGAGCGACCCCGCCTGGGCGCCCATGAAAAAGGTGATCAGCGAGCAGGCGTTCTCCGACACCCGGATCGACCCCACCGACACCGGCGTGCAGACCACCTGGATCGCCTACACCGTGTTCCGGCAGGCCGTGGAGTCACTGGAGGGGGGCGAGGTCACGGCGAACACCGTGCGGGGCGCCCTGGACGACGGCCTGAACGTCACCACGGGCGGACTCACGCCCACGCTGCGCTGGCACTTCACCGACCGGCTCGCCTCCATCGGCTTCCCCCGCCTGGTCAACGCCGACGTCACCTTGCAGACCGTGCGGAAGGGGCGGCTGGTGGCCGCCAAGAAAGGCTTCGTGGATGTGACCAAGACCCTGGAGAAGGCCGACGTGGACTGACCCACCGCCGACCGCCGACCTCCGGAGCTCATCGACCGGCAGCGGCCCCCGGAACCCGGGCGAGGGCCGGAACCCGGGCGAGGGCCGGAACCCGGGGGCCGGAACCCGGGCCGGGGGCGCAGCCCGGGCCGGGGGCGCAGCCCGGGCCGGGGGCGCAGCCCGGGCCGGGGGCGCAGCCCGGGCCGGGGGCGACCGGCCGGCCCCGACTGCGCCGGGCCGGCCTCCTCCACCGCTCCCCCTACAGCTGTGTCGGCTGGCGCTGCGTCAGGCCGTACGTCTTCGCGATCCCGTTCCACAGCTTCGCGGCCCGGGCCTTCTGGGTACTGGCCGTGCCGCTCGCGCGGTTGCCGGCCTGGGCCTCGGGCGTGGCGCGGGCCGAGCCCTTCTTGCAGCTCTTGTTCTTGCTGCCGGCGACCTGGTCGGCCCAGGCCGCGTAGTGGTTGTCGGCGGAGGCGGACGCCTGCCACGCCTTGGTGAGGGCGGTGGTCAGCGCGGCGTGGTCAGGCAGCTGGTCGACCTTCAGCGCGGACAGTCTGGTGACCAGTTCGGTGCGCTGCTGCGCCGCGTCCCGCAGATCCGTGGCGGCCTGGTCCAGGTTGTCGCAGGCCTTCACGTCGGCCACGGCGCTGATCACGCTGGCCCGGCTGCTGCCGCTGTCCGCCAGCAGTTTGTCGAGTGCGACGGCCTGCTGCTCGGCCGCGCCGGTGGACGCCGACGCGGAGCCCCCGGTCGCGGCGGCCGACGCGGCGACGGTCTTGTTGTCGTCCTTGTCCCCGCCCCCGCCCCCGAGCATCGCGCCCGCGCCGATGCCGACGACCGCGAGCGCCACGCCGATCGCCGCGAACAACGGCACCTTCGAGCGGGTACGGCCCTCCTGGCCGCCGTCACGCGCCGCGCGCCGTCCGCCCGCCGGGTCCCCGGCCTGGGTGTGGACGGGCTGCGGGGAACGGGCGGCGGCGGGCCCGACGCCATACCCCTGCCTGCCCCCGTGTCCGCCAGGGCCGCCGTGTACGGGGGCGTCCGGCTCGGAGTAGAGCGGGAGCTGCTGCGTGGAGCCGGCCGGGCTGTCGCCGCCCGGCCCGCTGCGGAAGAGGTTCTCGAACTCGGCGGGCGGCTGCCGGTCCCCGCCGGCCTGCGCGGGGACGGGCGGGATGTACTGCGTGGGCTCGGAGTCGGAGTACGCGCCGTGCTGCGGTCCGGGTACGGGTCCGCCGCCGGGGAAGGATCCCGTGCCCGGGTTCTGCGGAGTACGGCCCAGGTACTGGGTCGACTCGGCCGGAACCTCGGGCGGCAGCGCGCCCGGTGCGACGGGCGGCAGGTACTGCGTCGCGCCCTCGTCGGCGGGGGCCGCGGGGACGGGCGGCAGGTACTGGGTGGCGCCCTCGTCGGCGGGGTGGGCGGCGACGGGCGGTATGTACTGCGTCGCCCCCTCGTCGGCCGGGGCGGGTGCGGCGAACGGCGGCTGGTACCGATCTCGGCCGGCGTCGGCCGGGACCGGCGATATGTACTGCGTCGCGCCGTCGTCGAAGGAAGCGGGAGCGGCGGGCGGCGGCAGGTGCGCGCCCTGCGCCGGTGCGCCCTCCGGCGGGAGCGGGCCGGCGCCCGCCCGGGTGCCGCCGTTCCACGCGTCCGGCTGTCCGCCGTTCCACTGCGCCTGCGGTTGCGGCGGCGACTGGTGCTGCTGGTGTGCCTGTCCGGACCGGTCCGTCTGGTCCGCGGGAAGCGGCCAGCCCTGCGCGGGCTGCTGCGGGGCCGGCGCCTGCCCGTCGGGGCCCCAGGGCTCACCCCAGGTCTGCCCGCCGGCCGGCGCCTGCTGCCCGTACTCGGGCTGCCCCTGGGGCTCGCCGGGCGCCTGCTGCCCCTGCCGCCCGTATCCCGGTTGCCCGTACTGGTCCTGGCCGTACTGCTGAGCGCCGTACTGCGGCTGAGCGCCGTACTGGCCGGAGTACTGGCCCGGCGGCTCCGACGGTGGTGCGGTCGGCGGTCCCTGGCGGGTCGCCGGCCGTGGCGCGCTCGTCGTCATTCCCGGCAGCAGGGGTTCCCCACCGTCGGAGGGCAGCACGATGCCTTCGCGCGCGGGCTGCGCCGAGGGCTCCTCGCCCTGTCCACTCTGCGTCACCGGGACTCCTACGAATGGGGGACCTTCGGAATCGTCGGTTCACGCTACCGGGTCCCCGGAACCCCGTGCCACGCAGCTCAGTCGTGATCTCCCTCCCGGCGGAGCCGACGGTGACATCGGTAACAGATCCGGAGCGCCGTGCGCTGTGTCCACCGCTCGGCGTGCGGGTACCCCGTCGTTCTCCGGCCATTCACACGGCGGCCCCCGCCCGTTCACGCGGCGGTCTGAAGCTCCAGCCGCGCCCCGAACTCCCTCACCACCGACTCGTCCCGGAAGGGGTCCAGCCGCAACTGAAGGTCCTCCAGGTACTCCGCGCCACGGTTGGAGCGCAGCGTCTCCAGCAACTCGACCGCCTTCAGGCCGGTGTTGCAGGCCTGTTCGATGTCGCGCTGCTGCACCTGCGCGGTCGCCAGCAGGACGTAGCCGATCGCGCGCCGGCGCGCACGGCTCTCCGGATGCCCGGCCAGGGACTCTTCGGCGCAGCGCGCCGCCGCCTCGGCCTGGCCCAGGTCGCGGTGACAGTGCGCCAACTCGTCGGCGAGATAGGCCTCGTCGAAGTGCGCGATCCACGCCGGATCGTCCCCGGCGGACGGATCGGCCGCCTCCAGCGCCGACACCGCCCGCCCTGAGGCCATGTGCGCCCCGCGCGCGTCACCCATCAACGCGTGGCCGCGCGCCTCCGCCGCGAGGAACATCGCCTGCGCGCGCGGTGTCACCCGCCCCCGCGCCCCCTCCTGCGCCGCGCGCGCCAACTGGGCGATCTCCCGCGGGTTTCCGAGCTGCGCGGCGAGATGGCTCATGGAGGCGGCGAGGACGTATCCGCCGTACCCCCGGTCGCCCGCCGCCTGGGCGAGTCGCAGGGCCTGGATGTAGTAGCGCTGGGCGAGGCCCGGTTGGCCGGTGTCGACGGCCATGTACCCGGCGAGTTCCGTCAACCGCGCCACGGACGCGAACAGTTCGCGGCCCACCGCCTCCCGGTAGGACCCGGCCAGCAGCCCGGAGACGACGCTGTTGAGGTAGTGCACCACGACCGGGCGCACATGCCCGCTGCCGTACTGGTGGTCCAGGTCGACCAGCGCCTGGGTCATCGCCTGGACGGCCGCGACGTCGGACAGGCCCACCCGGGGACCGGCCGACCGCGCCACCTGTGCGTCGGGTGAGGAGATCAGCCAGTCGCGGCTGGGCTCGACCAGCGCCGAGGCGGCCACGGACGAACCGGAGAGGAAGTCACGTCGGCCCACGTCGCTGCGCCACAGCTCACAGACCTGCTCGATGGCCCCCAGTACCGTCGGCGAGAACTGGAGACCCACGCCCGAGGCGAGGTTCTTGCCGTTGGCCATGCCGATCTCGTCGATCGTGACCGTACGGCCGAGCTTGCGGCCCAGCGCCTCCGCGATGATCGCCGGGGCGCGTCCGCGCGGCTGCTGTCCCCGGAGCCAACGGGCCACGGACGTCTTGTCGTAGCGCAGGTCGAGACCGTGCTCGGCGCCACACATGTTGACGCGACGGGCGAGCCCGGCGTTCGAGCACCCCGCCTCCTGGATGAGCGCTTGCAGCCGTTCGTTCGGCTGCCGCGCGACTAGCGGCCTTGCGGCCATGGGCACTACCCCCTGTGGCTGCGGTGACCGGGGCGGCGGCTGCCCGCCCACACACCGAGTTGACGTGTCTTCCACCGAAAAGTTCCGGCCGAGAAGATCAATGCCCCACGTCCCTACCGAAAATGCGAGGCATGTGAGGATTGCCGAGGATTGCCGATAAATACAGATAATTGCCGGGTTACCGACGGAAGTCCGCCCCTCTTCCTGGATACCCGCTCCCGCGCCCGTTCCTCCCGCGCGCCCCCGAACATGCACCCATGCGCCCCGGACGCGGAATCGATGCTCCTCCCCCGCGCAAAGTGGCGGGCGTAACCCCTGGTGACGGCTAGAGTTGTGTTCATCGTGGAAGAGACCATCGCGGGCGCCGAAGCCACTCAAATCCCGAAGCAGCGCGGGGAATCGCTGCTCGAGACAGCCGTTCGTTACGCCGAGGAACGTCATTGGGACGTGTTCCCCGGCACCTGGCTGGAACCCGTCGACGGAATGCAGCGCTGCTCCTGCGGCGACGGCGCGTGTGCGGCGCCTGGCGCGCACCCCGCGCGCCCCGACTGGGCCGCGCAGGCCACCGGCAGCGCCACGGTGGCGCGCCGGATGTGGCAGAAGCAGCCGACCGCGTCGATCCTGCTGCCGACCGGGCGCACGTTCGACGCGATCTCCGTGCCGGAGACGGCCGGGTTCCTGGCCCTGGCGCGGATGGAGCGGATGGAGTTGACGCTCGGTCCTGTCACGTTGACGCCGGACCGGCGGATGCAGTTCTTCGTCCTGCCGGGGGCATCGGCGAAGGTGCCGGACCTGGTGCGCAGGCTGGGCTGGTCGCTGGGGGCGCTCGACCTGGTGACCCTCGGCGAGGGCACGTACGTGGCCGCGCCGCCCACCCGGTTCGGCTCACGGGGCGCTGTGCAGTGGGCCTGCCGGCCGACCGCCGCGAACCGATGGCTGCCGGACGCGGAGGAGTTGATCTCCCCGCTCGCCTACGCCTGCGGGCGGGACCGCTAGCGGCGCCCTCCGCCCCACGGGGTCCGGGTCGTGCGGCGGGTGCGGCCTCGTCGTGGCTGCTCGTGCCCTCGTGGCGGAGGCGCGTCCCGGGCACGGCCTCGCGCCCCTGCGCGGTCTGTTCCACCGTAGGGTTCGCGTATGACGTCCGTACGCGTGCGCAACCTCTGGAAGCGGTTCGGTCAGCAGGTCGCCGTCGCCGGGATCGATCTCGATCTGCCGTCGGGGAAGTTCATCGGGCTGGTCGGGCCGAACGGCGCCGGGAAGACCACGACCCTGTCGATGGTGACCGGTCTGCTGCGGCCCGATCAGGGGTCCGTGGAGGTCGTCGGCCATGACGTGTGGCGGGACCCCGTCGAGGTGAAGGCGCGGATCGGGGTGCTGCCGGAGGGGCTGCGGCTGTTCGAGCGGCTGTCGGGGCGTGAACTGCTCGTCTACAACGGGCGGTTGCGGGGGCTGCCGGGCGCCGAGGTCGACAAGCGGGCCACACAGCTGCTCGATGTCCTCGATCTGGCCGGGGCCCAGCACAAGCTGGTCGTGGACTACTCGACCGGCATGCGGAAGAAGATCGGGCTCGCGTCCGCGCTGCTGCACAACCCCGAAGTGCTGTTCCTCGACGAGCCGTTCGAAGGCGTCGACCCGGTGTCCGCACAGATCATCCGGGGAGTGCTGGAGCGGTACACGGCATCCGGGGCGACGGTCGTGTTCTCCTCCCATGTCATGGAGCTCGTCGAGTCGCTGTGCGACTGGGTGGCGGTGCTCGCGGCGGGACGGATCCGGGCGCACGGGACGCTGGAGGAGGTGCGGGGCTCGGCCCCCTCCCTTCAGCGGGCGTTCCTCGAACTCGTCGGGGCACAGGGGCGGGACACCGGCTCCGACCTCGACTGGCTGGGCGGCGGGGCGGCCCGGTGAGCGAGCCGACTCCCGCACCGGCCCCCTTGCCGACGTCCGCGCCGGCCACCGCGCCGGCTTCCTCCCCGGTCGCCTCTTCGCCGGACCTCGTCGCCACGGTCGTCCGGCTGAAGCTGTCGCTGCTGCGCAACGGGCTGCGGCAGTCCGGCGGCCGACGGGCCGCGTACGTCGTCTCCGCGGTCGTCACCCTGCTGTTCGCCGCGCTTCAGCTGCTCGGGCTGATCGCGTTGCGCGGCCACGACCACGCGGTGTCCCTCGTGGTGCTCCTCGTGGCGGTGCTGGGGCTGGGCTGGGCGGTGATGCCCCTGTTCTTCCCCAGTGGCGACGAGACCCTGGACCCGACCCGGCTGGTGATGCTCCCGCTGCGGCCCCGGCCGCTGGTACGGGCGCTGCTGGCGGCCTCACTGGTGGGCATCGGTCCGCTGTTCACCCTGCTGATGCTGGTCGGGTCGGTGGTGTCGGTGGCGCACGGGGCCGCAGCGTGGGCGGTGGGCGTGCTCGCCGTCGTCCTCGGACTGCTGGTGTGCGTGGCGCTCGCCCGGGCCGTGGCCGCCGCCAACATCCGGCTGCTGACCAGCCGCAGGGGACGCGATCTGGCGGTGCTGAGCGGGCTGGTCGTCGCGATCGGCGCGCAGCTCGTCAACTTCGGGGCGCAGCGGCTCGGGACGTCCGGCCTCGGGCAGCTCGATCCGGTGGCGGAGGTGCTGCGGTGGCTGCCGCCGGCCTCGGCGGTCGGCGCGGTCGACTCGGTGAGCGAGGGGGCCTACGGGGTCGCCGCGGCGCAGATCGCCGTCAGCGCGGGTGCGCTGGTGCTGCTGGTACGGGTGTGGACGCGGAGTCTGACCCTGTTGATGACGTCTCCGGACGGCTCCACCCTCCAGGCCGCCGAGCCGGCCGCGCGGGAACGGCGGAGCTCGGCGGGGCTGGGCCGGCTGCTGCCGGGCGGGCGCACCGGCACCGTGATGGAACGCAGCCTGCGCTACGTCTGGCGCGACCCGAAGACGAAGGCGGCCTGGGTGACGTCGCTGGCCATCGGGCTGATCGTGCCCGTCTTCAACGCGCTGCAAGGCACCGGTTCGATCTACTTCGCCTGTTTCGCCGCCGGGATGCTCGGCATCCAGATGTACAACCAGTTCGGGCAGGACACGTCCGCGTTCTGGATGGTCGCGATGACGATCTCCTCGCGCCGTGACGCCTATGTCGAGCTGCGCGCGCGGGCGCTGGCACTGCTGCTGATCACCCTGCCCTACGCGACGCTGGTGACCGTGCTGACGACGGCGATGCTCGGTGACTGGCGGAAGCTGCCCGAGGCGCTGGGGCTGTCCCTCGCGCTGCTCGGGGCGATGCTGACGACCGGTGCCTGGACCTCGGCCCGCTTCCCCTACTCGATTCCCCAGGAGGGCTACAAGAACGTGGCCCCCGGTCAGGCCGGCCTCGCCTGGATCGCGATCTTCGGCGGGATGGTGTCGGCGGCCCTGCTGTGCGCGCCCGTCATCGCGGTGACGATCTGGCTGAACGTCTCCGAGGGCGGGGAGGCCTGGACCTGGCTGCTGCTGCCGGGGGGCGCGGCGTACGGGACGGCGCTCACCTTGCTGGGGCTGCGCCTGGCCGCCCCCCGGACCGCTGCACGCCTCCCGGAAATCCTGACCGCGGTGAGCAAGGGCTGACCCGCCCGGCCCGGCCGGCCCCGGGGCCTTCGGACGGCTTCAGAGGGCCGGGGCTCGGGGCCGAGAGCTGAGGGCGGGCGTCAGGGGCGGGGCCGAGAGCTGGGCCGCGGGCCCCAAGAGGCTCGCGGGGCCGGGAGCATCGCGGGGCCGGGAGCATCGCGGGGCCGGGAGGCTCGCGGGGCCGGGAGCATCGCGGGGCCGGGAGGCTCGCGGGGGTCGGGGACTCAGGGGGCTTCGGGAGCGAGTACGGCGTCGAGGAACGGTTCGATCGCCGTGCGCCACCCCTCCGGCTGGTCGTAGTGCACGAGGTGCCCGGCGTCGGAGACCTCCGCGTACTCGCCGCGGGGCAGGACGCGCACCATCTCCTGCGCCTCGGCGCGACCGAGCTCGCCGTCCAGGCCGCGCACCACCAGCGCCGGACACTGCACCTGGGTGAGCTCCTCCCAGTGCGCGTCGTAGACCCAGGTCTCGCGGGACTTGAGCATCTGCTCGGGCTCGAAGACCGGACGCCAGCCGTCCGGCGACTCCTGCATCACCTCGGCGTAGAACTCGCCCCGGGACGGGTTCGGGCGCTCCACCCAGGGGTCGTCCTCGCCGAACCACTTGCGGACGTCGGCGAGCGTGGCGAAGGGGACCGGCCAGGACTTGAACCAGTCGCCCCACTCGCGCTGCGAGGCCGCTCCCAGCGCGGAGGCGCGCATGTCGCAGACGATCAGGCCGCGCACCAGGTCGGGGCGCTTGGCGGCGAGCTGCCACGCGGTGAGCGCGCCCATGGCGTGGCCGATGAGAAGGGCCGGGGCGAGGCCGAGCTGCTCGAGCGCGGCCTCCGCGTCCTCCACATAGGCCTCGCGGGTGAACGCGGCCTCGGGCGGCTTCTCGCTCTGGCCGTGGCCGCGCTGGTCGAGGGCGACCGCGCGGTGCCGCTCGGAGAGCCACCGGGCGGTGGACGCCCAGTGCGAGGCCCGGCCCATCAGACCATGGAGTAACAGGACACCCGGCCTGCTTCCGTCGTCGTTCTCGGCCGGCCGGCCCCTGCCCCGCTCCGCCACGCTCTGGGACGGAATCACGGGCTCCGTCACCGCTTTCGCCGGGTCGCCCTTGGGCGGGTCACCGAACTCCCAGGCCGCCAGGCGTACGCCCCCCGCCCCGGTCACTTCGATGCGTCGCGCCATAGGTCCTGGCACCCCCTAGCCGTTCTGCCGCTGCGCTGCCGATTCCTTCGTACCGCCTTCGATCACCCGCAGGCTATCGAATGGCCTTTCGAGAAATGCACTCTCCGCGCACAACACCCCTCGTTCGAGTGACCACACTCAAGGAATGATCCACGCTGTCGAGGGGAGATTTGCAGCGGGAGGGCGGACCGCTCGGGGAAACCGGTCCGAAGGGAATGACCCTGGGAGCTCGGGGCTCCGGGTCAGTACAGGGGAGGACAGGCCCCGGTGCCGTACGGCACCGGGGCCCTCCGCTGCTCCGCGGCACACCATCCCGCCCCCTCCGGTCATATGCCCCACGCGACAGCCTGGCACGTGAAGCCCGGGAGCGCTGCGATTCGACACAGGGAATCTGCGATTCGACGAGATCCCCGGAACACCTCAAGTGCCCCACACGTCCCAGGAGTTGAACAAAGCTCAGCGTTTCGGTGACGAGCGGCGGGCGCGCCCCCCCCCGTCACCACCCGCGGCCGCCCTCCGCGAGGTCAGCGCTTCGCGACGAACACGTGGGACGCGACCTCCGACTGGAGCTCGGCCGCCTCGCCGCCGCTGCCCACCAGCACACCGCCCGCGGACTCCGTCACACTGACCACCGAGCCCGGCTGCACGCCCGCGCGGCGCAGCGTGTACATCAGCTGGGCGTCCGTCTGGATCGGCTCGCCGATACGGCGGACGACGACCGTCTTGCCCTCCTGGCCCGGGGCGAGATCGGCCAGCGAGACCATGCCCTCGTCCAGGAACGGGTCGGCGCCGTCCTTCTCGCCCAGCTCCTCCAGGCCCGGGATCGGGTTGCCGTAGGGCGACTCGGTCGGGTGCCGCAGCAGCTCCAGCACACGCCGCTCGACGGCTTCGCTCATCACGTGCTCCCAGCGACAGGCCTCGGCGTGCACCTGCTCCCACTCCAGGCCGATCACGTCGACGAGGAGACACTCGGCGAGGCGGTGCTTGCGCATCACGCGCGTGGCCAGCCGGCGGCCCTCGTCGGTGAGCTCCAGGTGGCGGTCGGTGGCCACGGACACCAGGCCGTCGCGCTCCATGCGCGCCACCGTCTGGCTGACCGTGGGCCCGCTCTGGTCGAGGCGCTCGGCGATCCGGGCACGCATGGGCACCACACCTTCCTCTTCCAGCTCGAGGATGGTGCGGAGATACATCTCCGTGGTGTCGATCAGTCCGGACATGTGTGCCCCTCGATTAGCTCTGCGGAAGGCTCGACGGCTCTCCGGCGCGTGCGCCGGCCCTGGAGTCAATTCTGCCGGATACCACTGACAAGCGTGCCGCGCCGTGGGAACGAGGCGGTTACATCCGGGCGCGTGCCCACGGCGGGAGCCCGGCCGACGCCTCGGTGTCCCCATCGTCACCGGGCGTATTGACAGCGCACTGGTCCAGACCGCACGGTGATCCGCGACACGGACACCCGCTACGGCAAAGGGGCCCTTCGGATGACCGACCGCAAGCTCGCCGCCCAGTTCTTCGACGCCGCGATCGCCCTGCTCCAGCGGGCCCGCGACGAGGAGGCCGACGCCTTCGAGGCCGCCGGCACGCTCCTCGCCGACACGGTGACCGCGGGCGGCCGCCTCTTCGCCTTCGGCGCCGGCCACTCCTCCCTCGCCGCGCAGGACGTCGTCTACCGGGCGGGCGGCCTCGCCCTGATGAACCTGCTCGCGGTCCCGGGCGTCGTGGGCGTCGACGTGAGGCCCGCCACCCTCGGCTCGGCCCTGGAGCGCGTCGACGGCCTCGCGAGCGCCGTCCTGGACACCTCGCCCCTGCGCGCGGGCGACGCCCTCGTCATCATCTCGCTGTCCGGCCGCAACGCCCTGCCCGTGGAGATGGCCCAGAAGGCCCGCGCCCTGGGAGTCCGGGTCATCGGCGTGACGTCCGTGGCCTACGCCTCCGAGACGACGTCCCGGCACGTCTCCGGAACGTTCCTGAAGGACCACTGCGACGTCGTCCTCGACTCGAAGATCGCCGTCGGGGACGCCGAGCTCACCCTCGACACCGTCCCCGCGCCCTTCGCCCCCGCCTCCACGGTCGTCACCTCCGCCCTCCTCCAGGCCGTCATGGCCACCGCGGCCGGTGTCCTCGCCGAGCGCGGCGTCGAGCCCCCGCTGCTGCGCTCCGGCAACGTCGACGGCGGCCACGACTGGAACGGGCGGATCATGGAGGAGTACCGGGACCGCATCTTCTACCTCCACTGAGACGGGCCGGCACGGTCGTGGCCGGGCGGCCCGGTCCCGCGGGGTCAGGCGCCGTCGCCCCGGCCCGCCGCGTCGGCGGCGCCGGTCAGGTCGGCGAGGTCCAGGGCCGTCGCTATGCGGACGGCCACGTCCTCGGCGTAGACCGCGTCGGAACGTTCGAAGGGTGTGCGGCCACCGCCGCGCAGGAACGTCACGACCCCCATGGTGCGACCCCGGCTGCGCAGAACCGCGCACAGGCCGTACACCGTGTCGTCGGGCCACTGGCGCGCCCGGGCCCACTCCCGCGCCTCGTCGGCCGACACGGCGCCCGCGCCGGCCCGCACCGACCCGGCCCGCGCCACGCACTGGAGCGCCGGATGCGCCTCGCCGTAGCGGACGGGCAGGCCCGTGTGTCCGGTGAGCGAGCTGGGACCCGGCCCGCCGGACGGGGTGGCCGCGACCCGCATCAGCCGCAGCGGCCCGGCCCCCTCCGCATCGGCCCGTGCGCCGCCCATCACGCGGTCCACCAGGGCGTGGTCGGCGAACCCGGCGAGCGCGAAGTCGAGGTGGACGGTGGCGGCCTCGGCGGGGTCCTCGCACTCGGCGGCGGCGCGGGCGGCCCGGTGCAGCTGGTTGGCGCGGAAGCGCAGCAGCGAGGCCTCCTGCTCGCCCTGCTTGGCCTCGGTGACGTCCTGGAAGATCCAGCCGACCCCGAGGGGCACCGGCTCCTCGGCGAGCGGCGAGGCGAGCCGCAGGAAGCCGCTGCGCCAGCAGCGCCGCTTCTCGCCCTCCGGGGTGCGCACCCCGACCCACAGCTCGGCCGGGGCCGGCGGGGCGCCCTCGGCGAGGACATGGGTCAGCGCGTTCTCCAGCTCCTCGACGCCCCGGGTGAGCAGATCGCCCAGGGGGCGTCCCAGGGCGGCCGTACGGCCCGTCCCGAGCGCGCGGGCGGCATGCGCGTTGACGACGGCGGGGCGCAGGTCGGCGTCGACCAGGACGACACCCCAGGAGGCGTCGTCGAAGAGGGCCTCGCTGAGCGCGATGGAGCGCTCCAGGTCGATCTGGGCGTGCACCTCGCTGAAAGCGCAGTACAGCCCCGCGGGTTTGCCGTCCGGCCCGCGCACGGCGGCGGACTGGGTGCGCACCAGGACCCGGCCGCCGTCCTTGGTGAGCAGCGCGAACTCGTGGACCTGGCGGCCCGGTGCGTGCATGGCGGACATCAGCCGCACCTGGATGTCCTCGGCGTCGGCCTCGCGCACGGCCCAGCCGGCGAATCCGTGCCGCCCGACGGCCTCGGCGGCGCTCCAGCCGAGGATGCGCTCGGCCTCGCGGTTCCAGTGCGTGACGACGCCGTCGACGTCGAACGCGCACAGGGCCGCGTCCATGCCGTCGAGCAGCGCGGCGAGCAGGTCGGCGCCGTCCGGGCCGACCGGTGTCCGCGCGTCGTCCGGGGGCGTGGGGCCGTCGTCGCCCGACCGCCCGGGCCGCTCGGGCTCGTCGGGGCCCAACTCGTCGGTGGTCCCACTACGCCGGGAAGCACTCACCTGGACCCCCTGCAGGTTCGCTCACTTGCCCTCATTCAACTCGAACGTGACGCAGCCCACATATGATTCCCGCAAGATTGCAGAGGAATCGTTGTGGCGCCGCCGCATCAGTCATGGGCCCGGTCACCGCGGAGCCGCGAGCCGCAGGTCGACCCACTGCGCCGTCCCGCCGTCGAGCACGTACCGCTCGACCTCGACGAAGCCGTGCGCCCGCGCGAACCGCAGGCCGTCCTCGTTGACGGCCAGCACGCACGTCTCCACCACCCGGGCGCCGAGCACGCGCGCGTGGGCGAGCGCCGTGGCGTACAGGGCGGCGCCGTGCCCGCGCCTCCGGTACTCGGGCAGCACGCGCGCGATGACGGTCGCCACCGCCTCCTCGCCCTCGGGCGGCCGCACGGTCGAGCAGCCGACGAGGACGTCACCGACGTAGGCGTTCTCCAGCCGGTAGCGGCCCGCCCGCTCACGCACCTCGTCGAGGGACAGGGCGGCCGGCGGCACGATCGTGTTGTGCACCTGCCGCCACTGCTCGAGCATGCCCTCACCGACGACGGGCCCGGTACGCAGACGAAGATCAGTCACACGAGCAGAAAACCGCTTCCCGATCCGCCGGGTCAACATCCGAGAAAAACACTTGAGCGACCGGGGACGGTTTCCTAGGGTGTTGCGTACCGAAGGAAAGGAGGTGGTCCGCAGCATGTATGCACACCGGACGTCGGAGGTGGCTGCGGGCTAGGCCCGTCGCCCACTGAGTGCGGTGCCGGACCGGCGTGTGTGAGTTGCACGCAACCGGCCAATTCAACGCAGTCACCCGACCCGCGAGTCGCCGGTACGTCCGGCCGGCCCTCCTGACGAGGACCAGACTCGCGGGTCGCCTGCTTTTCCGGGCCCACCCGCAGGATTCACGGGGCGTGACCCGCACCACGCACGAATCTTTCGCCAGGCAGTACCCTGGGCGCATGCTTTCGCTCGTTCGACGCCGCCACGTGGACTACGTCCGCGTCACGAGCATGGGCTGTCGACGCTCCCGCTGAGCCTCCGGCCCCTTCGCGGTTTCCCACCGCCTGCGTTGCTCCCTTCCCGCCCACTTGGCACCCGTGCGCCGCCCCACCCACCGCGGCGGCCGGGCCCCCGTACACCTGCGGACGTACCATGACGAACCCGTCGTACCAGCAACTGCCGATCATCGATCTCTCCGCGGCCGACCGCGGTCCCCAGGCGCGGGCGCTGCTGCACGCACAGCTGCACAGCGCCGCGCACGACGTGGGGTTCTTCCAGCTGGTCGGGCATGGGGTCGGCGACCGGGAGACCGAGGATCTGCTGTCCGCCATGCGGGCCTTCTTCGCCCTGCCGGAGGCCGAACGGCTCGCGATCGACAACGTGAACTCGCCGCACTTCCGCGGGTACACCCGCACCGGTGACGAGCGGACCGGCGGCCGGCAGGACTGGCGGGACCAGCTCGACATCGGGGCCGAGCGCCCCGCGCGGACACCGGGTCCGGGTGAGCCCGCCTACTGGTGGCTGGAAGGGCCCAACCAGTGGCCGGCCGGGCTTCCCGCGCTGCGGGCCGCCGCGCTCGCCTGGATCGAGCGGCTGAGCGCCGTCGCCGAGAAGCTGCTGCACGAGCTGCTCGCCTCCATCGGGGCGCCCGTCGGCTTCTACGACCCGGTCTTCGGAGAACGCGCGCATCCGCATCTGAAGCTCGTGCGGTACCCCGGGAGCGCGGGCGACGGAGCCGGCCAGGGGGTCGGGGCACACAAGGACTACGGCTTTCTGACGCTGCTGCTCCAGGACCAGGTCGGCGGGCTCCAGGTGCAGCGCGCGGACGGCCTGTTCCATGACGTCCCGCCGCTGCCGGGCGCCTTCGTCGTCAACCTGGGCGAGCTCCTCGAGGTGGCGACCGACGGCTACCTCGTGGCCACCAACCACCGGGTCGTGTCGCCGCCGAGTGCCGTCGAACGGTTCTCCGTGCCGTTCTTCTACAACCCGCGGCTGGACGCCCGCGTCGAGCCGCTGCCCTTCCCGCACGCCTCCGCCGCACCCGGCGTGACCGACGACCCGGCCAACCCGCTCTTCGCCGAGTACGGCTTCAACGAACTGAAGGGCAAGCTGCGGGCCCACCCGCTGGTGGCCGAGCGGCATCACGCGGAGCTGCTCAGCCCCGCGTGACGCCGACACCGTGCCGCCGCGTGCCGCCTAACCGCTGATGGTCCCGTAGCCCTCGATCTCCTGGGGGTTGCGGGAGCCCGGGCCGATGTAGCGGGCCGAGGGGCGGACCAGGCGGCCGGTGCGCTTCTGCTCCAGGATGTGCGCCGACCAGCCCGCCGTGCGGGCACAGGTGAACATCGAGGTGAACATGTGCGCCGGGACCTCGGCGAAGTCCAGGACGATCGCCGCCCAGAACTCGACGTTCGTCGCCAGGACCCGGTCGGGGCGGCGGGCGTGCAGTTCCGCGAGGGCCGCCTTCTCCAGGGCTTCGGCGATCTCGAAGCGGGGCGCGCCCAGCTCGCGGGCCGTACGGCGCAGCACACGCGCGCGTGGGTCCTCGGCGCGGTAGACGCGGTGACCGAAGCCCATCAGCCGCTCACCCTTGTCGAGGGCCTGTTTGACGTACGCCTCCGCGTCCCCGGTCCGTTCGATCTCCTCGATCATGCCGAGGACGCGGGAGGGGGCGCCGCCGTGCAGCGGGCCCGACATGGCTCCCACCGCTCCGGACAGGGCGGCGGCGACGTCGGCGCCCGTGGACGCGATCACGCGGGCGGTGAACGTGGACGCGTTCATGCCGTGTTCGGCCGCCGACGTCCAGTAGGCGTCGACCGCGGCCACGTGCTTGGGGTCCGGCTCGCCGCGCCAGCGGATCATGAACCGCTCCACGACGGACTGCGCCTTGTCGATCTCCCGCTGCGGGACCATCGGACGACCCTGGCCGCGCGCGGACTGGGCGACGTACGAGAGGGCCATGACCGCGGCGCGCGCGAGGTCCGCGCGGGCCTGCTCGGCATCGATGTCGAGGAGCGGCTTGAGGCCCCAGACGGGCGCCAGCATGGCGAGCGCGGACTGCACGTCGACACGGATGTCGCCGGAGTGGACGGGGATCGGGAACGGTTCGGCGGGCGGCAGACCGGGGTTGAAGGCGCCGTCGACGAGCAGGCCCCAGACGTTGCCGAAGGAGACGTGGCCGACGAGGTCCTCGATGTCGACGCCCCGGTACCGCAGGGCGCCGCCTTCCTTGTCGGGTTCGGCGATCTCCGTCTCGAACGCGACGACTCCTTCGAGTCCGGGTACGAAGTCGGACATCAGGCGGCTCCTCGTGATGTGTGCGACGGGATGTGTCGACGGGATCGGGCGGTGGGATCGGGCGGTGCGACGTGAACGGTGGACCGGAACCGTGGGCTGTGCGCCCTGGGCGGTGACCGTGGCGGTCGGGTGAGAGTGGCTGGTTGTGGACTGCGGCGGTGACTGTGGCTGTGGCTCTTGGCGGTTCGCTGTGGGCGGTTGGCTGTGGGTCGTGTGCGACGGCGTGTGTGCGGCGGATGGCGCCGGCGGATCCGCGGCCTGTGCACCTCGCGTGCGGGGATTCGCGGTCCTGGGCGGTCACCCCGGTGATGCCCCGTGCGGCCGTCGGTCACCCGGCCGGCACCCCGCCGGACGGGACGGCGACGGGTGCCTCTGCACCATATCCCCGAGTGCCACCTTTGGGGAGTGGTTGCGGCACTCAGTGCCACCCATGGTGGGCCAGTCTTCGTCGGGTGGCCATACGGCAAGATGACGACGTGACCGACGAAGACGCCGTCTCCCCCGGCCCCGCCCCCGATCCCGCCGCCATGCGCAAGCAGTACCGGGCCGAGGGGCTCTCCGAGAGCCAACTGGCCGCGACGCCGGTGGAGCAGTTCGCGCTCTGGTTCAAGGACGCGGCCGTCGAGGCCCATCTCTTCGAGCCGAACGCCATGGTCGTCTCCACCGCGGACGCGGAGGGCCGGCCCGGCTCCCGCACGGTGCTGCTGAAGCACTTCGACGAACAGGGCTTCGTCTTCTACACCAACTACGACTCCCGCAAGGCCCGCGACCTCGCCGAGAACCCGCACGTCTCGCTGCTGTTCCCCTGGCATCCGATGGCCCGGCAGGTCATCGTGCGGGGCGTGGCCCGGCGTACCGGGCGCGACGAGACCGCCGCGTACTTCAGGACCCGGCCGCACGGCTCCCAGCTCGGCGCCTGGGCCAGCGTCCAGTCCTCGGTGATCGACTCGCGCGCCGGTCTCGACGCCTCCTACGCCGAGCTGGCGGCCCGCTACCCGGAGGGCGAGCAGGTGCCGGTGCCGCCGCACTGGGGTGGTTTCCGGGTGGCACCGCAGTCGGTGGAGTTCTGGCAGGGCCGTCTGAACCGCTTGCACGACCGGCTGCGGTACGTGGCGCAGGCGGACGGAAGCTGGCGGGTGGAGCGGCTCAGCCCCTGAGGCGGCGTCCTCGCCGGACGTCGATTCCGGGTGCCTTCGGCCACGGCCCCGGGTTCAGCCCAGCGCGTCGTCCAGGAGGCCCGCCCACTGGGCCACCACGCGTTCGCGGCGCGCTCCGTCGTCGGTGAGGAGGTTGGCGAGGCCGAGGCCGCGGGCCATGTCCAGCAGGCCCTGGACGGTTTCCCGGACGCCGGGCGCGGACTCGTCGGCGCCCAGGAGCTCCACGGCTATGCGGTGGCTCTCGCGGCCCACGCGGGCTTCCAGCTCGGTCACCCGGGGGCGCAGTTGCTCCTCGTCGGAGGCGGCCACCCACAGGTGCAGGGCGGCACGGAAGAGAGGGCCGGTGTAGAGGCCCACGAGGGCGGAGACGACCGCTCGCCGGTCGCCCGCCGCGCCTTGCGGGAACAGTGCGCGCAGCGCGTCCGAGCGTTCTTCGGCGACGTACTCGACGGCCGCGGTGAACAGGTCCTCCCGGGTGGGGAAGTGGTGCTGGGCCGCGCCCCTGGAGACGCCCGCGCGCTCGGCGACGACGGAGACCGTGGAACCCGCCCAGCCGCGCTCGGCGAGACAGGCCACTGCGGCCGCCAGCAGCCGCTGCCGGGTGGCCCGGCTGCGGTCCTGCTTGGGAGCACGGTCACCAGGTCCGCGCTCCCCCGGGCCACCGTCACCCGATCCGCGGCCACCCGGACCGCGCCCGCCGGGGACGCGGTCGTCCGTGGTCACAGCACCCATGGAGGATCCCGTCGCTCGAGGAAGGCCGTCAGTCCCTCGCGGGCGTCGGGGGCGGCGAACAACGAGGCCGAGAGCCTGGTCAGCTCGCCCGCGCCCTCGACGAGGGTCTCCAGCACCTTAGCCGTGAGCAACTCCTTCGTCCTGGTCAGGGCCGTGGGCGCGGCCCGGCGCAGGCCGTCGAGCACGGGCGCGAGGGCCTCGTCCAGGTCGGCGTCGCCCGCGGACTGGGTGACGAGGCCGATACGGGCCGCCTCGGCCGCGCCGAAGGTCTCGCCGGTGAGGCAGTAGCGGGCGAGGGCGCGTGGGTCGACGCGGGGCAGCAGCGGCAGCGAGATGACGGCGGGCGCGACCCCGATGCGCACCTCCGTGAAGGCGAAGGTCGCCGTCCCGGACGCGAACGCGATGTCACAGGCGCCCAGCACGCCCAGACCGCCCGCCCGCACGTGCCCGGCGACACGGGCCACCACGGGCTTGCGCAGTTCGAGGATCCGCTGGAGCAGTCCCGGCACCGCCCGGGGCGGCGGGGGGTCCTTGAGGTCCGCGCCGGCGCTGAAGGTGTTGCCGGTGTGGGTGAGGACGACGGCGCGTACGTCGTCGTCCTTGTCGCACTCCCCGAGGGCGTCGGTCAGCTCGCTCACCAGGGCACGCGAGAGGGCGTTCCGGGTGGCGGGCGAGTCGAGGCTGAGGGTCTCGATCCCCCGGACGCGGGTCCGTCCGACCAGGGTGGCCGTCATGCGCGCTCCCTCAGCTCGCGGCGCAGGATCTTTCCGGACGCGGCGCGCGGTACGGCGTCGACGAAGGTGACCCGGCGGACGCGCTTGTAGGGGGCGACCCGTTCGGCGACGTACATGGCGACCTCGCCCTCGGAGAGGTCGGGTGTCGTGGGCTGACGGACCACGTGCGCGTGCGGCACCTCGTTGCCGTCGTCGTCGTAGAAGCCGATGACGGCCGCGTCCGCTATACCGGGGTGGGTGAGCAGGAGGGCCTCCAGTTCGGCGGGGGCCACCTGGAAGCCCTTGTACTTGATCAGTTCCTTGACCCGGTCGACGACGAACAGCCAGCCGTCGGCGTCGACCCGTCCGACGTCACCGGTGTGCAGCCAGCCGTCGGCGTCGATCATGTCGGCGGTGGCGTCGGGGCGGCCCAGATAGCCCTTCATGATCTGTGGCCCCCGGATGAGGATCTCGCCGGCCTCGCCGACGCCGAGGTCCTTGTCGGGGTCGTCCAGGGAGACGATCCGCATCTCGGTGCCGGCGATGAGTTTGCCGACGGTGCCGGCGGGGGCCTCGCGCATGGAGTCGAGCGGGACGACATGCGTGCCCGGGGAGAGTTCCGTCATGCCGTACGCCTGACCGACCGGGGGCAGGTTCAGGCGGTCGGCGCAGGCAGTGGCGAGGCCGGCGTCCAGGGGCGCGGCCGCGCTGACGACGTACCGCAGGGAGGACAGGTCGTACTGGGCGACCGCCGGGTGCTTGGCGAGGGCGAGGACGATGGGCGGGGCGACGTACAGGCCGGTGATGCGGTGGTTCTGGATGGCCGCGAGGAACGTCTCCAGGTCGAAGCGGGGCAGCACGACGACGGTGGCGCCCTGTCGCAGGGGCGCGTTCATCAGGGCGGTCAGGCCGTAGATGTGGAAGAACGGCAGCACGGCGAGGATGCGGTCGCCGGGGCCCGCGGACATCACGGACCGGAGCTGGGCGAGGTTGGTGGCGATCTGCCGGTGCGTGAGCATCACGCCCTTGGGGACGCCGGTGGTGCCGGACGAGTACGGCAGGGCCGCCACGTCCTCCACGGGGTCGATGTCCACCTGTGGCTCGGGTGCGGCCGAGGCGAGCATGTCGATGAGTGAGCGGTGCCCGGTCGCGGTGTCGCAGACGAAGATCTCCTTCACGCCGCCCGCGAGTTCGGCGGCCCGCCGGGCCGTCTGGAGCAGCGGTGAGACGGTGACGATCCACCGGGCGGCGCAGTCGCCGAGCTGCTTGGCGAACTCCTCGGCGGTGGCCAGCGGGTGCACGGTGGTGACGGTGGCGCCCGCGCGTGTCGCCGCGTAGAAGGCGAGGGGGAACGCGACGGTGTTGGGGCTGTGCAGGGCCAGCACGTCGCCCTTGCGGACCCCGGCCTCGGCGAGCGCGGCGGCGACCCGGCGGTGGAACCGGTCCACCTGGTCGTACGTGAGGGTGGTGCCGTCCGTGCCGTCGACGAGGGCCGGTAGTTCGCCGAACTCGGCGGCACGGCCCAGCACGGCTTCGTGGATGGGGAGTTCTACGGGCGGGACGTCCGGGAACCCGCTGCGGAACATGGTTCCTCCTCGCGCGCCGGGCACGACCGCGTACCGGTCGGGCGTTTCGGGCCGTTCGGCCGTTCAGGCGGTTCAGTACGACTTGGGCAGGCCCAGGGTCTGGTGGGAGACGTAGTTGAGAATCATCTCCCGGCTCACCGGGGCGATGCGAGCCACCCGGGAGGCGGTGATCAGCCTGGCGAGACCGAACTCGCGTGTGAGGCCGTTGCCGCCGAGGGTGTGCACGGACTGGTCGACCGCCTTCACACAGGCCTCCCCGGCCGCGTACTTGGCCATGTTGGCGGCCTCGCCCGCTCCGGCGTCGTCCCCCGCGTCGTACAGGTGGGCCGCCTTCTGCATCATCAGGCGGGCCAGTTCGAGGTCGATGTGGGCCTGTGCGAGGGGATGCGCGATGGCCTGGTGGGCGCCGATCGGGGCCTTCCACACGGTGCGCTCACGGGCGTACTCGATCGCGCGGGAGAGCGCGTGGCGGCCCATGCCGATCGCGAAGGCGGCCGTCATGATGCGTTCGGGGTTGAGACCGGCGAAGAGTTGCAGCAGGCCCGCGTCCTCGTCGCCCACGAGGGCCTGCGGCGGGAGCCGCACGTCGTCCAGGACGAGTTCGAACTGCTTCTCCACGCTGTGCAGTTCCATGTCGATGGCGCGGCGGGTGAAGCCGGGTGCGTCACGGGGGACGATGAACAGGCAGGGCTTGAGGCTGCCCGTCCGGGCGTCCTCGGTGCGGCCGACGATCAGGGTGGCGTCGGCGATGTCCACGCCGGAGACGAAGACCTTGCGGCCGGTCAGGAGCCAGTCGCCGGAGGCGGGGTCGCGGCGGGCCGTGGTGGTGATGCGGTGGCTGTTGGATCCGGCGTCGGGCTCGGTGATGCCGAAGGCCATGAGGCGGGAGCCGTCGGCGAGGGCGGGGAGCCAGTCGCGCTTCTGTTCCTCGGTGCCGAAGCGGGCGATCACCGTGCCGCAGATCGCGGGGGACACGATCATCATGAGGAGGGGGTTGCCCGCGGCGCCCAGCTCTTCGAGGACGAGGGAGAGCTCTGTGATGCCGCCGCCACCGCCGCCGTACTCCTCCGGCAGGTTGACGCCGATGTAGCCGAGCTTGGCGGCGGCCTGCCACAGGCCCTGTGCGTCGGTCTGCGTCCTGGCGAAGGACGACACCGCCGCGCGGAGCGCCTTGTGCTCATCGGATTCGATCAGCGTGCTCAATGTGACTCCTCCGTCTGCGGGTTGGTCCTTGCCGGTCGCGCTCACGCCGCGGAGCCGCATGTCGATGCGGTCCCGCGCCGGTCAAGGCCGGCTGCTCTCCACCACCGCGAGCAGCGTGCCGACCTCTACCTGCTGTCCTGGCGTCACCGGCAACGACGTCACGGTCCCGTCCGCCGGGGCCGAGATGACGTGTTGCATCTTCATCGCTTCGAGCCACAGCAGCGGTTCACCGGTCCGGACACTCGATCCGGTGATCAGCCCGTCCGCGAGCTTGACGACCGTGCCGGGCATCGGCGCGAGCAGGGAGCCGGGGGCGTGCTGGGCCTCCGGGTCGGGGAAGCGCGGCAGCGCGGTGAGGACGTCGCCGTTGACGTGGACCCGGTCGCCGTAGCGGGCGACCTCGAAGCGGCGCCGTACGCCGTCGGCCTCCAGGACGACCAGCGCCGGGTCCGCGTGTACGACCTGGACGCCCTCGGCGGTGAGACCGGTCCGCGTGTGGTGGTAGTGGACCTCGTGTTCCTCACCGCCCAGCGCGTAGCGCCTGACCTGTGGTTGCGAGGGCAGGTTGCGCCAGCCGCCGAAGCGGGAGCGGCCGGGTCCGGACGCCTCTGCGAGGGCCGCCGCGAGCGGGGCGTACGGGTCGTGGGCGGGTTCGGTGAGCAGGCTCAGGTGGCGGTCGTAGAAGCCGGTGTCCATGCGGGCCGAGGTGAACTCCTCGTGGCGCAGGGAGCGGACGAGGAGGTCGCGGTTGGTGGTGGGGCCGTGGATCGCCGACCGCTCCAGGGCGCCCGCCAGCCTGCGGATCGCCTCCGCGCGCGTGGGGGCGTACGCGACGACCTTGGCGAGCATCGGGTCGTAGTGGACGCCGACCGGATCGCCGTCCTCGAACCCGGTGTCCAGGCGGACGCCCGCCGGGACGGCCAGGCGGTGCAGGGTGCCGGTCTGCGGGGTCCAGTCGTTCGCCGGGTCCTCGGCGTAGAGGCGGGCCTCGACGGCGTGGCCACGCGCGCGTGGGGGCTCGGGGGCCAGTGCGGCGCCTTCCGCGACACGGATCTGCTCCGCCACCAGGTCCAGGCCGAAGACCGCCTCCGTGACGGGGTGTTCGACCTGGAGGCGGGTGTTCATCTCCAGGAAGTGCGCCCGGCCGTCGGCGACCAGGAACTCGACGGTGCCCGCGCCGACGTAGTCCACGGCCCGGGCGGCGCGTACGGCCAGGGCGCGCAGTTCCTCGGTCAGGTCCTCCGGCAGTCCGGGGGCGGGCGCCTCCTCGACGACCTTCTGGTGCCGGCGCTGGAGCGAGCAGTCCCGGGTGCCCAGCGCCCACACGGTGCCGTGGGTGTCCGCGAGGATCTGCACCTCGACATGGCGGCCGTTCTCGACGTAGGGCTCGACGAACACCTCGCCGTCGCCGAAGGCGCTCGCGGCCTCGGCCCGGGCGCCTTCCAGCGCGGCGGGCAGGTCCTCCCGACGGCGCACGACGCGCATCCCCCGCCCGCCGCCGCCCGCGGCCGCCTTCACCAGCACCGGCAGGTCGGACTCCCGGACCTCGTCCGAGGCGAGCGGCTCGAGTCCCATGAGGCGCTTGGCGCGGGTCTTGGACGCCATCGCCTCGATCGCCCCGGGCGGCGGGCCGATCCAGACGAGGCCCGCGTCCAGGACGGCGCGTGCGAAGTCGGCGCTCTCGGAGAGGAAGCCGTAGCCGGGGTGCACGGCGTCCGCGCCGGCCGCGACGGCGGCCTTCACGATCAGGTCGCCGCGCAGATACGTCTCGGCGGGCGCCGCTCCCGGCAGTCGTACCGCCGTGTCGGCCACACGCGCGTGGAGCGCGTCGGCGTCGGCGTCCGAGTGCACGGCGACAGTGCGGATGCCCGCCTCGCGGCAGGTGCGGAAGACGCGGCAGGCGATCTCGCCGCGGTTGGCCACCAGTACGGAAGTAATCATGAGTCTCACATCCGGAAGACGCCGAAGCCGCCCCGCGCACCCTCGTAGGGCGCGGTGTGGACGGCCGACAGGCACAGGCCGAGGACGGTGCGGGTGTCGCGCGGGTCGATGACGCCGTCGTCGTACAGCCGCCCGGACAGGAACATCGGCAGCGACTCGGACTCGATCTGCTGCTCCACCATGGCGCGCAGGGCGGCGTCGGCGTCCTCGTCGTAGGGCTGTCCCTTCGCGGTCGCCGACTGCCGGGCGACGATGGACAGGACCCCGGCGAGCTGCTGCGGGCCCATCACCGCCGACTTGGCGCTCGGCCAGGCGAAGAGGAAACGGGGGTCGTAGGCGCGCCCGCACATACCGTAGTGGCCGGCTCCGTACGAGGCGCCCATGAGGACGGACAGGTGCGGGACCCGCGAGTTGGAGACCGCGTTGATCATCATCGCGCCGTGCTTGATGATGCCGCCCTGCTCGTACTCCTTGCCGACCATGTAGCCGGTGGTGTTGTGCAGGAAGAGGAGCGGGATGTCGCGCTGGTTGGCGAGCTGGATGAACTGGGCGGCCTTCTGGGACTCCGGGCTGAAGAGAACGCCCTGGGCGTTGGCCAGGATTCCGACGGGGTAGCCGTGCAGGGACGCCCAGCCGGTGACCAGGCTCGTCCCGTAGAGGGGCTTGAACTCGTCGAAGTCGGAGGCGTCGACGAGCCGGGCGATCACCTCGCGCGGGTCGAAGGGGGTGCGCAGGTCCCCGGGGACGATGCCCAGGAGTTCGTCCTCGTCGTACTTGGGAGGGACGGCCGGTCCCGGGTCACGGTGCGCCTTGCGGTGGTTGAGGCGGGCCACCACGCGCCGGGCCTGCCGCAGCGCGTCCCGCTCGTCGACGGCGAAGTGGTCGGCGAGACCGGACACACGCGCGTGCATCTCCGCGCCGCCCAGGGACTCGTCGTCGCTCTCCTCGCCGGTGGCCATCTTCACCAGCGGTGGCCCGCCGAGGAACACCTTCGCCCGCTCCTTGACCATGATCACGTGGTCGGACATGCCCGGGACGTACGCGCCGCCGGCCGTCGAGTTCCCGAAGACGACGGCGACGGTCGGGATGCCGGCGGCGGAGAGCCGGGTCAGGTCGCGGAAGACGGCCCCGCCCGGGATGAAGATCTCCTTCTGCGACGGCAGGTCGGCCCCGCCCGACTCCACCAGGCTGATGCAGGGCAGCCGGTTGACGAGGGCGATGTCGTTGGCGCGCAGGGCCTTCTTCAGGGACCACGGGTTGCTGGCGCCGCCGCGCACGGTCGGGTCGTTGGCGGTGATCAGACACTCCACGCCCTCGACGACCCCGATGCCGGTGACGAGGGAGGCGCCCACGGCGTGGTCGCTGCCCCAGGCGGCCAGCGGCGACAGCTCCAGGAACGGCGTGTCGGGGTCGATGAGCAGCTCGATGCGCTCGCGGGCGAGGAGCTTGCCGCGCGCACGGTGCCTGGCGACGTACTTCTCCCCTCCCCCGGCCAGCGCCTTCGCGTGCTCGGTGTCGAGGTCGGCGAGCTTGGCGAGCATGGCCTCGCGGTGCGCGCGGTAGTCGGCGCCCTGGGTGTCCAGGGCGGAGGTGAGCGCCGTCACAGGAGGGCCTCCGGGATGTCCAGGTGTCGGGAGCGCAGCCATTCGCCGAGTGCCTTGGCCTGCGGGTCGAACCGGTGCTGGGCTGCGACGCCGTCGCCGAGGATGCCCTCGACGACGAAGTTCAGGGCACGCAGCCGGGGCAGGGTGTGGCGGGTGACGGCCAGTTCCCGGCTCTCGGGTACGAGCTGCCGGAACCTGTCGGTCGTCAGCTCGTGGGCGAGCCAGCGCCAGGCCTCGTCGGTGCGGGCCCACACGCCCACGTTGGCGTTGCCGCCCTTGTCGCCGCTGCGGGCGCCGGCGACCAGCCCGAGGGGTACGCGCCGCACGGGGCCGGAGGGTGGGGGCTCCGGCAGGGCCGGTTCCGCCACCTCCTCCAGTACGAGGGTGTCGGCGACCGGGGGCGCGGGCACGGACAGGCGACGGCCGTCGTCCAGGACGGCGACGTGCTCGACCTCGTCCTGCGGCACGTACGCGACCTCGAACACCCCGTAGGGGGCGCCCTTCCCGGGCGGGGCGAGGACGTGGAAGCCGGGGTAGCTCGCCAGCGCCAGTTCCACGGCGGCCCCGCTCAACGTGCGTCCCACGGCCTCCTGTTGCGGGTCGCGCACGACGAGCCGGAGCAGCGCGCTCGCGGTCTCCTCGGTGCCGGCGTCGGTCCGGTCCGTGCGGACCAGTTCCCAACGGACCTCGGCAGGACGCGACTTGAGGAACGCCTGCGCCATCTGTTCGCGCACGAGCGCGGCCTTGGCCTCGATGTCCAGGCCGGTGAGCACGAAGACGACCTCGTTGCGGAAGCCTCCGAGGCGGGTGCGGCCGACCTTGAGGGCCGGGGGCGGGGCCTCCCCGCGTACGCCGTGGATCCGTACCCGGTCGGGGCCGTCCTGAGTGAGCCGTACGGTGTCCAGGCGGGTGGTGACGTCGGGTCCCGCGTACCGGGCGCCCGTCGTCTCGTAGAGCAGCTGGGCGGTCACCGTGCCGACGTCGACGAAGCCGCCGGTGCCGGGGTGCTTGGTGATGACGCAGCTGCCGTCCTCGTGGATCTCGGCGAGCGGGAAGCCGGGCCGCCGCAGGTCGTGGCCGCCCTCGGCGAAGAAGGCGTAGTTGCCGCCGGTGGCCTGGGTGCCGCACTCCAGGACGTGTCCGACGACGACCGCGCCCGCGAGCCGGTCGTACTCCTTCGGTCCCCAGCCGAAGTGGGCGGCAGCGGGGCCGGTGACGAGCGCCGCGTCGGTCACCCGGCCGGTGACGACGATGTCCGCGCCCTCCCGCAGACACGCGGCGATGCCATGGCCCCCGAGGTAGGCGTGGGCGGTGAGGCTGCCCGGTACGGGGGCCCCTGCGCTCGCGCGGAGCCGGGAGTGCGGGACGGCGCCGAGGTCGTCGCCCTCGACGTGGGCGACCCGGGCCGGGATGCCGAGCCGGTCCGCCAACTGGCGCACGGCGTCGGCGAGTCCGGCCGGGTTGAGACCGCCGGCGTTGGTGACGACGCGCACGCCACGGTCGTGGGCGAGACCGAGGCACTCCTCGAGTTGCCGCAGGAAGGTGCGGGCGTATCCGGCGGCGGGGTCCTTGAGCCGGTCGCGGCCGAGGATCAGCATGGTCAGCTCGGCGAGGTAGTCGCCGGTGAGGACGTCGAGTTCGCCGCCGGTGAGCATCTCGCGCAGGGCGTCGAAGCGGTCGCCGTAGAACCCGGAGGCGTTGCCGATCCGCAGGACCGTCACCGGGCGCCTTCCTTCGGCGGACGGCCGCTTCCTGGCGGGCCCGCGAAGGCCTGGGCGATGTCCAGCCAGCGGTCCGCGTCGGGGCCCTCGGCGCGCAGGGCGAGGTCGGCGCGGTGGGCCCGCTGGGTGACGAGGAGACAGAAGTCGAGGGCGGGGCCGGTGACGCGGTCCGTGGCGTCCTCGGGGCCGTAGGCCCACAGCTCGCCGGACGGGCCGCGGAGTTCGACGCGGAACTCCTCGAACGGCGTGGGCAGTCCGTGCACGCCGAAGGCGAAGTCCCGGGTGCGGACGCCCAGGCGGGCGATGTGCCGGAGCCGGTCGGTGGGCGCGAGCACCTCGCCCAGCGCGTCCGCCACGTCCTGGCCGTGCGCCCAGGTCTCCATGAGCCGGGCGGTGGCCATGGAGGCGGCCGACATGGGCGGGCCGTACCAGGGGAAACGCGCTCCCGCGGGGGCCTTCCGCAGCGCCTCCGACAGGGCCTCACGTCCGGCCCGCCAGTCCGCGAGCAACCGCTCGGGGGGCTTCTTCGCCCCTTCCCGCGCACCGTTGTCCACGAAGTCCCCGGGCGCGGCCAGCGCCTTCTCGACCTCGCGGGCGAAGGCGTTCTGATCGGTCACGGCCAGTGCGGAGGAGTGGTCGGTCCAGGCGAGGTGCGCGATCTGGTGGGCGACGGTCCAGCCGGGGGCGGGCGTCGGGAGCGTCCACCGCTGCGGGCTCAACCCGGCCACCAGCCGGTCGAGTTCGTCGCTTTCGGCACGGAGGTCGTCGAGCACGGGGGTCGGGTCGGCCATGGGGTGGAGCATGGCAGCGGGCCAAGAAACAATCAAGCGTGCTTGCATTAATTTCTACGATGCCCGTGCGGGGTCGCGGCGGGTGGATCACCCGCCGCGACCAGGCGGGGTGGGCGCGTGCCGTCACGCCGGACCGACGGCCCCACCGGGCTTGGCGGAGCCGCCACGAGGCCGCCGCCAGGCCGACCGGCACCGCCGCCGAGCCTCCGACAAGCCGCGGCCGCGCGCCCGTCACCCGCCCGCCCGGCGCTCGCGTGTCCCGCTCGCGTGCTCGTCCACCCGAGGCGCCTGCGCCCCCTCGCGGGCAGCCTCGCCCCCGCTCACCCGGCGGCACCGGATCCCGCTCGCGCGGCGGCCGTGCGGGGCCGGTCACGCCTCCGGCGCAACCCTCTTCGTCGGCTTCACCTGCGTCCGGACCGCGCCCATGCTCGCCGCGACGACCAGGGCGATCGCGGCCGCCTGGACGCTGGTCAGGGCCTGGTCGAGGATGAGGAAGCCCGCTGTCGCCGCGACGGCCGGTTCCAGGCTCATCAGGATCGCGAAGGTGGAGGCCGGCAGGCGGCGCAGGGCGAGGAGTTCGAGGGTGTAGGGGAGGACCGAGGAGAGCATCGCCACCGCCGCGCCCAGGCCCAGAGTCACCGGGTCGGCCAGCTTGGCGCCCGACTCGGCGAGGCCGAGGGGCAGGAAGAGGAGCGCGCCCACCGCCATCGCCAGGGCCAGGCCGTCCGCCTTCGGGAAACGGCGGCCCGTCCGGGCGCTGAAGACGATGTACGCCGCCCACATCACTCCGGCCCCCAGCGCGAACGCGACGCCCGCCGGATCCAGGTCCCCGCCGAACCCCGCACCGCCCCCGCCCCCGCTCAGCAGGAAGACGCCCACGAGCGCCAGGCCCGCCCAGACCAGGTTCAGCGCCCGGCGTGAGGCCACGACCGACAGCGCGAGGGGTCCGAGGACCTCCAGCGTCACCGCCGCGCCCAGCGGGATGCGGTCCAGCGCCTGGTAGAAGAGACCGTTCATCGCGGCCAGCGTGACGCCGAAGACGACGACCGTGCCCCAGTCCGTGCGGGAGTGCCCGCGCAGCCGCGGCCGGCAGACCACCAGCAGCACCACCGCCGCCACCAGCAGCCGCAGCGCCACCACGCCCAGCGCGCCCGCCCTGGGCATCAGCGTCACCGCCAGCGCGCCACCGAACTGCACCGAGATCCCTCCGGCGAGCACGAGGCCGACCGGGCCGAGGGCGCCCAGGCGGCCGGTGGCGGAGGAGGGCCCGGCCGCCGTGGCGGCGGGGGCGAGCTTCGGTGTGGCGGCGGTGTCGGGGGCAGTCACGGGCGGTCCTGGGGCTCGGCTCGAGGTGCGTACATCACGCTGCACTGTCAAGTTCAGAGTAGTGGACTTCGTCAGGTGTGTGAACCCGTTATGCCTCTGTCTCGGGCTGTGAGACGTCAGCTGCCGTGCGGCGCGTGGGACCCCTCGTCGCGAAACAGCGGGCGACCGTCGGCCAGGGTCGCGGGGACGGTTCCGTACCCGCCCACGGCGGCGGGCCCGCCCACGGCGGCGGGCCGCTCGACGGCCCGTGCCTCGGCGTACGCCTGCGGGGCATACGCGTGCGGGGCGTGGACCTCGGAGGTATGCGCCTCCGCGGGCCCCGGCTCGTCGCCGGGACCGAGGCGATCCTGATCTTCGGCGAACTCACCGACAACGCCCTGCGGCAGGCATCTGCGCAGGTTTCCGATCAGCGGAAAGAGCGGAAAGAAACGACGAAATGCGGTGCGGGCCGAAATAGCGGGAGTTCCGTATGCGCTATCTGCGCGCCATGTAGAGGTCCAGCGCCCTGTGCAGCAGCTTGTTGAGCGGGAAGTCCCACTCGCCCAGGTACTCCACGGCCTGTCCGCCGGTGCCCACCTTGAAGCGGAGCAGACCGAGCAGATGGTTGGACTCCTCCAGGGTGTCGGTGATACCCCGCAGGTCGTAGACGGCGGCGCCCAGTTCGTGGGCGTCGGCCATCATGCGCCACTGCATGGCGTTGTTGGGCTGGACCTCGCGCTTGCGGCCGGTGGAGGCGCCGTAGGAGTACCAGACGTGCTCGCCGACGGTCAGCATGGTCGCCGCGGCGAGGACCTCGCCGTCGTGATGGGCGAGGTAGAGCCGCATCCGGTCGGGGTGTTCGGTGTTCAGCGCGCCCCACATGCGCTGGAAGTAGGACAGGGGGCGCGGGATGAAACGGTCCCGTTCGGCGGTCTCGGTGTACAGCCCGTAGAACGCCGGGAGGTCCTCCGCACCGCCCCGGACGACCTTCACGCCCGCCTTCTCCGCCTTCTTGATGTTGCGCCGCCACTGCTGGTTGAGGCCCCGGTGCACCTCCTCCAGCGTGCGTCCGGCGAACGGGACCTGGAAGACGTAGCGGGGCTGGCCGGCGGCGAAGCCGTCCTCTCCGCCGGGTTCGGTCTGCTGCCAGCCGGCCCGGCGCAGCCGGTCGGCGACGTCGAAGGCGCCCGGCTCGTACGAGGTCGCCTCGGCGTCCCGCAGCCGGTGGGCGCCCGGGTCGGCGATGGCCGCCTTGACCGCGTCGGCGCTCCACCGTCGTACGACGACGGGCGGGCCCATCTTGACCGTGAACGCCCCTTGCGCCTTCAGGTGCGCGAGCATCGGTTCCAGCCAGCGCTCGACCAGATCCGGCGCGTGCCAGTCGACGACCGGTCCCTCGGGCAGATACGCCAGGTACCTCTTCAGCTTCGGCAGCGGCCGGAACAGCACCAGCCCCACCCCCACGAGCGCACCCGTCCCGTCGATCCAGCCCAGGCTCTCCGCCCGCCAGTCCGGCTTCACGTCGCCCCAGGACGGGATCTGCATATGGCTGGCGGAGGGGCGGGCCGCGACGAACGCCAGATGCTCGTCACGGGTGATCGACTGGACACGCAGGCTCATACGCGGGGCTCCTTCGAGTGACGGTACGGGCCACCGACCGACCGCCGGACGACTGTTGCGGCCAGCGTAGGAGGTGCACGGCACCGCTGCCGGGTTCAGCCACGCCCGGCCCCCGCACTCACCCCACCCCCACACCCACACCTCCCACCAGCTCGCAGGCCCACCGGCTCACCGGCTCACCGGCTCACCGGCTCACCCACCGAGCACGCCCATCCGCCAGAACGCCTGCCGAGTACGCCCGTCCGCCTGCCCACCACGCCCATCCGCCGGCTCGCCCGCCGAACACGCCCATCCGCCCGCCCACCACGCCCATCCGCCGGAACGCCCGCCGACAAGCCCGCCCACCGGCGCGTCCGCCGGTCCTCATGCCTGCCCGTCCGCCGGTCCCTCCTGCCGCCCGTCCGTCGGGCGGCGCTCGGCCAGGCCCTCCGCCAGTACCTCTGCCAGGTGCCTCGCCCGGGTGCCGGCCAGCTGTTCCAGCTGGGTCCGGCAGGAGAAGCCGTCGGCCAGGACCACGGCCCCCTCCGGGGCGTCCCGCACGGCCGGCAGGAGCTGTTCTCCGGCGCAGGCCTCCGACACATCGAAGTGGCCCTTCTCGAAGCCGAAGTTGCCGGCGAGGCCGCAGCACCCGCCGCTGAGGCCGCCGGTGAGACCCGCGGCCTCGCGCAGCCGGCGCTCGGCCGCGTCGCCCAGGACCGCGTGCTGGTGACAGTGGGTCTGGCCGACCGCCGGACGGTCCAGGCGGGGTGGAGTCCAGTCGGGCGCGTGGCGCTCCAGGGCCTCCGCGAAGGTCAGGACGCGGGCGGCGAGGCGGGCCGCGCGCGGGTCGTCGTGCAGCAGCTCGGGCAGGTCGGTGCGCAGGGCGGCCGCGCAGCTCGGCTCCAGGACGACGACCGGCGCGGCCGTCTCCAGCACCGGTTCCATCAGGTCGAGCGTGCGGCGCAGCACCACGCGCGCGTGGTCGAGCTGGCCGGTGGAGACGTACGTCAGCCCGCAGCAGACCCGGCCACGACGGGCGGTCAGCAGCGCCGCCGCGCTCCTCGATCGGCCGTCGGCCACCGGGCGGCCCCGCATCCGCAGGGTCGGCGGGAGCGCCACCCGCAGCCCCGCCGCCTCCAGGACCCGCACGGCGGCCCGGCCCACGGACGGCGACAGGTGCTCCGTGAAGGTGTCGGGCCACAGCACCACCAGCTCACCGGCTTGCCCGGCCCCGAAGCCGGGCAGACCGGACCCGGAACCAGACCCGGAGTCGGACCCGGACCCGGAACCAGACCCGGAGTCGGACCCGGAGTCGGACCCGGAGTCGGACCCGGACCCGGACCCGGAGTCGGACCCGGAGTCGGTGACCGGACCGGGAACGGGTTCGGGCTCGGGGCCAGGAGCGGCGTCGGCGCCGGACCCGGGGGCGGGCTCGGGGAGGGGGCCGGGCTCAGCCCCGGGGACCGGCTCCCGGACGGCCCCTGACCGCCTGCCCGGGCCGGGCCCGGAAGCGGGCCCCTTGGCGGGATCCGGGGCCGAACCCCGGCCGGACCCGGGGGCCGCCCCGGGGGTGGCCGCCCTCTCCCGCCACCAGCCGCTGAACGTCTGCCGTGCCAGCGGTGGGATGTCGCGCTCCGCCGCGATTCCGGCGAGCCGCTTGGCAACGGTCGCCAGGGGGCCCGCCGAGGCGAGCGTGTTGAGCAGGGCGGCCGCCCGCAACCGGCTCGCCCAGCGCAGCCACACCGGCAGCCGGCCCATGCTGTAGTGCGCGGCCGGACGGCGGCGCCCGGCGTAGTGGTGGTGCAGGAACTCCGCCTTGTAGGTGGCCATGTCGACCTCCACGGGGCAGTCGGAGCGGCAGCCCTTGCAGGACAGGCACAGGTCCAGCGCGTCCCGGACCTCGGTGGAGCGCCAGCCGTCGGTCACCAGCTCACCGGCCAGCATCTCGTGCAGCAGACGGGCGCGCCCACGCGTGGAGTGCTCCTCCCGGCCCGTGGCGCGGAAGGACGGGCACATCACCCCCGCCCCGGGCGCCGCCCCCGGCCCCGCTCCCGACGCGGTCGCCGTACGGCACTTCGCGACGCCCACGCAGCGCCGCACCGCCGCCGAGAAGTCACCGCCGTCGGACGGGTAGCCGAAGGCCACGTCGACCGGCTCGCGCGGGAGGACGGTGAAGCGCAGGTCGGCGTCGAGAGGAGCGGGGCGCACCAGCATCCCGGGGTTGAGAAGGTCGTCCGGGTCCCAGACCGCCTTGGCCCGTTCGAAGAGCGCGACCATGTCCTGCCCGTACATCGTGGGCAGCAGCTCGGCCCGGGCCTGTCCGTCGCCGTGCTCTCCGGAGAGGGAGCCGCCGTGCGACACGACCAGCGCGGCCAGTTCCTCGGAGAAACGACGGAAGCGGGCGATCCCGGCGCCCGTCAGCAGGTCGAAGTCGATGCGGACGTGGATGCAGCCGTCCCCGAAGTGCCCGTACGGCGTGCCGCGCAGGCCGTGATCCGTGAGCAGCCGCCGGAAGTCGCGCAGATACGCGCCGAGCCGGGCCGGCGGCACCGCGCAGTCCTCCCAGCCGGGCCAGGCCTCCGTCCCTCGCCCGGTCCCGGAGGGCTGCGAGGTGTCCCCAGGCATACGGGTCGCCGTCCCGGCGGCGTCCTCGCGGATCCGCCACAGCGCCCGCTGCCCGGCCGGGTCCCGCACGATCCGCGCGTCCAGCACGTCCGCCGCGCGCACGATCGCCTCCGCACGCGCGCGTGCCTCGCTCTGCGAGTCGCCGCCCGTCTCCACGAACAGCCATGCCCCGCCCCGCGGCAGCCCGGCCGCCGCGCCCGACGGCACCAGGTCCGCCGCCATGCCCTCCACCGTCAGCGGCCCGAACGGCAGCAGCCCCGACGCGGTCTCGGCGGCCGCGCTCTCGTCGGCGTAGCCGAGCACCGCGAGCGCACGCGCGCGTGGCGCCTCGACGAGCCGGACGACGGCCTCCGTGAGCACACCCAGGGTGCCTTCGCTGCCGCAGAAGGAACGCGCGACGTCGGCTCCGTTCTCGGGCAGCAACGCGTCCAGCGCGTACCCCGAGATACGGCGGGGCAGCTCGGGGAAGCCGGTCCGCAGCCGGGCGAGCTCCCCGTCGACCAGTGCGCGCAGCCCGTCCGGGGCTCCCGCCCAGCCCTTCCCGAGCCGCAGCGGCCGCCCGCGCGCGGTGCGGACCTCCAGCTCGCGCACGGCGTCCGCCGTCGTGCCCCACGCCACGGAGTGCGAGCCGCACGCGTTGTTGCCGATCATCCCGCCGAGCGTGCAGCGGCTGTGGGTGGAGGGGTCGGGGCCGAAGCGCAGCCCGTGCGGGGCGGCGGCCTCCTGGAGCCGGTCGAGGACCAGCCCCGGCTGCACGACGGCCGTCCGCGCCCCTGGATCCAGGGCGACCAACCGGTTCATGTACCGGGTGAAGTCCAGCACCACCCCCATGCCCGTGGCCTGCCCCGCGACCGACGTCCCGCCGCCGCGTGCGACGACCGGGACCCCGTGTGACCGGCACACCTCCAGCACCGCCGCCACGTCGTCGGCGTCCCGGGGCGCGACGACCCCGAGCGGGACCCGCCGGTAGTTCGACGCGTCCATGGTCACCAGCGCCCGGGAGGTGACGTCGAAGCCGACGTCACCTCGGACGGCCTTGCGCAGCTCACCTTCGAGATCCGGCATGCGTCCAGCAAATCAGCCCATCGGGCGTACCCGCTCGCCCGAAGCCGGCGGTGGGGGACCGAGGACAGGCGGCCCGTGCCCACGCAGCACGGCGGGTGCGCGGCCCCGGTTCCGCCCATCGAAACGCCGTCTCACCGGACGGACCGCGTTTCACCCAGGTTTCCCCCAGCGGCTAACCTCCCTTCCGTGGCTGAGATCCGGATTCCTGCTGACATCAAGCCCGCCGACGGTCGATTCGGCGCGGGCCCCTCCAAGGTGCGGGTGGAGGCGCTGGACGCCCTGGCCGCCACCGGTACGTCCCTCCTCGGCACCTCCCACCGCCAGGCCCCGGTCAAGAACCTGGTCGGCCAGGTGCGCGAGGGCATCACCGAGCTGTTCGGACTCCCCGACGGCTACGAGGTGATCCTCGGCAACGGCGGTTCCACCGCGTTCTGGGACATCGCGACCCACGGCCTGATCGAGAACAGGTCGCAGCACCTCACCTTCGGTGAGTTCAGCTCGAAGTTCGCCAAGGCCGCGAAGCTCGCCCCCTGGCTGGCCGAGCCCACCGTGATCTCCTCCGACCCGGGCACGCACCCCGAGCCCGCGGCCGAGGCCGGAGTCGACGTCTACGCGTTCACGCACAACGAGACGTCCACCGGTGTCGCCGCCCCGGTCAAGCGCGTCCAGGGCGCCGACGAGGGATCCCTCGTGCTGGTGGACGCCACCTCGGGCGCGGGCGGCCTCCCGGTCGACATCGCCGAGACGGACGTCTACTACTTCGCCCCGCAGAAGTCCTTCGCCTCCGACGGCGGACTGTGGATCGGCGTGTTCTCCCCGGCCGCAATCGAGCGCGCCGAGCGGATCCACGCGTCCGGCCGGCACATCCCGGAGTTCTTCAGCCTGCCGACCGCGATCGACAACTCCCGCAAGAACCAGACGTACAACACCCCGGCCCTCTCCACCCTCTTCCTGCTGAACCAGCAGCTGGAGTGGATCAACGGCCAGGGGGGCCTGGACTGGTCGGTGCGCCGCACCGCCACCTCCGCGCGCACGCTGTACGGCTGGGCCGAGGACGTCAAGTACGCGAACCCGTTCGTCGCCGACCCGGCCAAGCGCTCGCAGGTCATCGGCACGATCGACTTCGCGGACGAGATCGACGCCGCCGCGATCGCCAAGGTGCTGCGCGCCAACGGCATCGTCGACACCGAGCCCTACCGCAAGCTGGGCCGCAACCAGCTCCGCGTCGCGATGTTCCCGGCGGTCGACCCGGCCGACGTCGAGGCGCTCACGAAGAGCATCGACTACGTGATCGACAAGCTGTAGTCGCTCTCCTCACGACGACGAAGGGCGCCCGGCGGACACCGGGCGCCCTTCCTCATGCGGCCGCGGCGCTCATCCGGTCGGGAAGGACACACGCGGGCCCACCCCTGCGGCTCGTACGGCCGTGCGGATCACGCCGCCGTACAGCTCACGCTCGACGCTCCCCCGCCCCCGGGCGCGCCCCCGAAGCCGAAGCTCGCCGAAGCGCCCGCCGCGACTGCCCCGTTGTGCGAGGCGTTCACCGCGGTCACGGTGGCACCGCTCTGGGTGTACGAGGCGTTCCACATGCTGGTGACCCGCTGCGCGCCGCTCCAGGTCCAGGCCACCTTCCACGAACCGATCGCCGTGGTACCCGTGTTGGTGACCTTCACCTCGGCGTTGAAGCCACCGCCCCAGTCGCTGCTGACGGTGTAGACGGCGGTGCAGGCGGCCGTACCGCCCCCTCCACCGCCACCGCCCCCTCCACCGCCGGTTCCCGGGAAGCCGGGCGCCTTGACGCTCGCCAGGTACCCGTCCTTCACGGCGTCGACGGTCTGCCAGTCGTCCTTCAGGATCCCGCCGGTGTCACCGGAGTTGGGGTTCCACGACCAGAAGGTCCAGTGGAAGGAGTCGGCGCCGTACGTCGCCGTCGGCCGGAGGTAACCCACCAGCGCCGCCAGCCACTTCTGGTCCACCGTCGACTGGAGGGTGGTGCCGAACTCGCCCACCCACACGGGCGCGATGTTCTGCTTGAAGATGTAGCCCCAGTACTTGTCCCAGATCCCCGGCATGTTCGCCGGGAACGCCGGATCGCTGAACCAGCTCTGCTGGGCGACGCTCGTCGCGTAGTCGTGGGCGGAGTACACGACCCGGTTCGCCACGTTCAGCTGCACCGGGTACTGGCCGACGCCCATCAGGTTGCCGCCCCACCAGCCGGAGACGCCGTTGAAGCTCTGCACGCCCTCGACAAGGACCAGAAGGTCGGGGTTGACGGACAGGACGGCGTTCCCGGCCCGTTGCGCGGCCAGCCGCCAGTCGGTCGCGGTGTCCCCGCAGCCCCAGCAGGCGGGATCGTGGGGCTCGTTGTGCAGGTCGATGCCGACGACCGTGTCCTGGCCCTTGTAACGGGTCGCCATGGCCTTGAGGTTGGTGATCCACGTCGACTCGGGGACGGCAGCCGTGTACCAGAGCGCCGACTGCCCGCCCGAGTCCGGCCGGTGCCGGTCCAGGATGACCTTGAGACCGTCCTGACCGGCGTACGAGACGATCCTGTCCAGGATCTGGAGCGAGTTCAGGCCTTGCAGGTCGGCGTTCTTGCCGCTGCTGAAGTCGATGCTGTCGGGGACGGTCGCGGCCTTGAAGAGGTCGTCGCTGTAGGGGATGCGGATCGTGTTGTAGCCCAGCGACCTCATCTGGTCGATCATGCTCTTGTAGTCACGGGACCAGAGTCCGTGGACGACGTGGTTGCCGGTCTCGAAGCCGAACCAGTTGATCCCGGCGATCCGGACCGGCTGTCCGGCGGCGTCGAGGATCTGGCGGCCGCTGGTGTGCCAGTAACCGGCCCCGGCGTCGGCCGCGACGGCGTCCGTCGCGTGGACCGCGTCCGCCGCGAGGGCCGTCTGCGCACCGGCTCCCAGCGGTAGGAGAAGCGCGGCGGCACCACCGCACAGCATTCTTCGCAAGCTGCGGAACATCTCGCTGCTTCCTCTCGGGAGGCGCGGGGCCCGAAACACATGGGAGCGCTCCCATACGCCGCGCACCCTCCAGGAAACTGACACACCATGACCACGTCAAGAAGTGCGGCACGGCGGCGCCGAGAAAGCCGCCGCCCGCACCCGCGCCTCCCGGCACGAGCCGCGCCTGGTACGACGGGTCGACGGGGGGACGAGGCGGCGGAGAGGACCTGTCCGCGGAGGGGAACGGGTCGGCGGAGGCGCCTCAGCCGCGGCGCCGGAGCCGGCGGAGGCCGAACACGGCGGCGCACAACGCGGCGACGGCCAGCGCGCCGATCTTGACGCTGCCGTTCGCCGAGGATCCCTCACCCTTCCCCGAAGCGCTCGCACTCCCGCTTCCCGACGGGGACTTGGAGCCCGATCCGGCATCCCCGGGGGCGTCCTCCGCCACCACGGAACTCCCCGAACCCTCGCTGCCGTACATGAGCTTGGTGCCGTCGGCGGAGTAGCTGACGGACTCGCCCTGCCGTTGCAGGGGTACGTCGAGCCGCCCCTCGCGTTCGATCCTGCCGCCGTTCCACGCGTAGGAGATGCCGCCGAAGTAGCCCCGGACGGCGAGCTGGGTGCCGTCCGGTGAGAAGGCCGCGTCGGTGGCCCAGAGGTCGACGGCGGCGACGGGCCTGAAGATGTTCGCCCCGGAGGCCGAGAGCTTCGCCGGTCCCTCGTAGAGGTGTCCGCCGTCCTCCTTCTTGTCGATGATGTAGACGCGACCGGTCTTGGGGTGCACGAGGAGCGACTCCGCGTCGCGGGCTCCGTCGGAGTACTTCACGACGTACTGCGTGGCCTTGACGGTCTGGTCGACCAGCTTCTTCGGCTCGGGCAGTCGGTAGATCCACACGTACTGCCAGGTGCCGCCGAGGTTGTCGCCGATGTCGCCGACCCAGATCTGGTTGTCCGGGCCGATGGAGATGGCCTCGACGTCACGGGGCGTGCCGACGCCGGTCAGGGTGAGCCGGGCGACCGTCTTCCCGGTCGCGCTGTCGACGGCGTAGAGGTAGGGGCCGTCGTCGCTGTCGTTGTGGGTCCAGTAGACGCCCGGGTGCTGCCGCGAGGCGGCGAGACCGCTGGACTCGGTGATGCGCGGATCCTCGATGGTGAAGCCCTTGTCGCCGTCGGCCGCGGAGGCCGCGGACGCGGCGGGTGCGGCCGAGGCGTCGGGTGCGGCGGACGCGGCGAGCACGGTGAAGGCACCCGAGAGGAGGACCGTGGTGAACAGGGCTCCGGCCCGGACGGCGAAAGATCGGCGCATGCCCACAAGCCTGCCATCCCGCCCGCCCGTTCGGATTCGTGGCCGGTCTCACAGGCCCCCGACGGGAGTGATCCATTCTCGATCCCCCATCATGAGCGGATGCTCAGGTTCATGCCCGTAGGCGACTCGATGACGATCGGCAGCACGGGCGACCACACCTGGCGCCACCGCATGTGGCAGCACCTGTGCGCCACGTACGGCGGTCCGTTCACCCTGGTCGGCCCACGCGAGACGCTCTACGACAAGGCGGCGGACAGCCCCTCCTCGTACGCCTACGCCGACCCCGACTTCCCCCGCGGCCATCTGGCCGGCTGGGGCGAGGGCTGGCTGCACATGGCCCCGCTGATCCGCGAGGCGGTCCGCAGGTCGCGGGCGGACGTCCTGCTGGTCTCGCTCGGCCTGATCGACCTGGGCTTCTACACGAACGCCGAGCAGACCGCGGAGAACGCGCGCTTCTTCGCCGCCGAGGCCCGCGCGGCGAACCCCCGCGTCGCCATGGTGTGGCTGCCGGTCATCCACAACATCCGCGCGGCGAACGACGAGCCCTTCGCCGCCCAGGTCGCCCGCTTCAACGAACTCCTGGCGAAGACGGCCGCCGACCTCGACGAGCCGGCCTCGCCGATCCTCCTGGCTTCCGTTCCTCCGACCTGGGACATCGACACCGACACCTACGACGGCACCCACCCCAACGCCAACGGTGAGCACCAGCTGGCGTCGGCCTTCGCGGAGGCGATGTACCAGGGGTGGGAGCTGGGCGGGGAGTACACGCGCTGAGGGACGCGCCCTCCCCCCTTCTGGCATATGCGCTCCGCGTCGTGGCCCCGTCACCGTGCGTATCGTTGTACCGCGCGGCGGCACTCGGGCGAGTGCGGCCGGGGAGGAGCGCCACGATGACCGTCACTGAGGACAGGATCACCATGGCCGAGGAGAGCGACGAGCTGTCTCTGGACGTCATGTTCGAGTGGCTCGAGAAGATGCCCGTCCCCGAGGGAACAAAGGTCGAGATCGTCGGGGGAAACATCTTCATGTCACCGCCGCGGCAGCACCACTGGGAGATCATCTCGGCCATTTTCGAACAGCTGCGGGACAAGTACCCGCGCAAGCGGCTCGCCTCCGATGTACGCATCGACTTCCCCGATCACCTGAACGGCTTCGCATGCGACATGGCTGCCATGTCCGACCGCTCCGTGAAGGACAGCAAGGGTCGCTGGCGCTACCAGGACGTCGAGTTCGTGGCCGAGGTCATCTCCAAAGACACAGCAACGAACGACTATGGGCCGAAGAAGCTCGCCTACGCCATGGCGGAGGTTCCGGTGTATCTCATCGCCGACCCCTACAAAGGCCGGTGCTACCTCTACACCCACCCCAAGGAGGGCGACTACGTCACTCGGACGAAGGTCGGCTTCGGCGACGACATCGACCTGACCGGCACCGTGGTCGGCCTCCTCCTCAAGACCGACGAGTTCCCCCGCGACTGACCCGTTGCCCGGTGGATCCCCCTTGCGTGGAGCGCACTCCAAGTCGTTGGCTTGTACTCCATGAAGTACACGCAGCTCGGACGTACCGGACTCAAGGTCAGCCGCCTCGTCCTCGGCACCATGAACTTCGGCCCGCAGACCGACGAGACCGACAGCCACGCGATCATGGACGCGGCACTCGGTGCGGGCATCAACTTCTTCGACACAGCCAATCAGCAATTTTGACGCAGAACTGCATCGTTGCGTGTCACCAGCGCGCATGTGGCACCACGGAGAGCGCCGACCGCCACCCCCAACTCGCCCTGCACGCAGAGCAGGACGCAGCGGTCCACATGCAGATTTGTTACTTCACCATGCGAAAGCTTCGGGGGACGGTCCCGGCCCCGGGAAGATCTCGTCGAGAGCCGCAAGGAGCTCCGCGCCCAGGTCCAGGTCGAGGGCGCGCAGCGCTGAGTCAAGCTGCTCCTGCGTGCGTGGGCCGACGATCGGTCCTGTCACGCCGGGACGGGTGAGCAGCCAGGCCAGGGCGGCCTCGCCTGGTTCGATGCCGTGCTTGTCGAGCAGGTTCTCGTACGCCTGGATCTGCTCGCGCGTGCGGGCGTCCTTGAGGGCGTCGGCGGCCCGTCCGCTCGCCCGGCGCCCTTCCGTGGCCTCCTTCTTGAGGACTCCGCCGAGCAGCCCGCCGTGCAGCGGCGACCACGGGATGACCCCGAGGCCGTAGTCCTGCGCGGCAGGGATGACCTCCATCTCGGCGCGGCGCTCGGCGAGGTTGTAGAGGCACTGCTCGCTGACGAGCCCGACCCGGCCGTGTGTCTTCGCGTTCTCGTTGGCCTGGGCAATCTTGTAGCCGGGGAAGTTCGAGGAACCGGCGTAAAGGATCTTCCCTTGTTGGACCAGGACGTCGATCGCCTGCCAGATCTCCTCGAACGGCGTCGAACGGTCGATGTGATGGAACTGGTAGACGTCGATGTAGTCGGTCTGGAGCCGCTTGAGGGAAGCGTCCACGGCACGGCGGATGTTCACGGCGCTGAGCCGGTCATGGTTAGGCCAGGCCGGTCCGTCGGCGCCCATGTTCCCGTAGACCTTGGTGGCCAGGACCGTCTTGTCACGACGCCCGCCGTCCTTGGCGAACCAGGTACCGACGATCTCCTCGGTGCGCCCCTTGTTCTCACCCCACCCGTACACATTTGCAGTGTCAACGAAATTCAGCCCCGCATCGAGCGCCGCATCCATGATGGTGTGGCTGGTGGCTTCATCCGTCTGAGGCCCGAAGTTCATCGTGCCGAGCACGATGCGACTGACCTTGAGTCCGGTACGTCCCAGCTGCGTGTATTCCATGGTCGCCAAGCGAACCCCTTCGAGTCCACTCCACGCAAGACGTCCGGCGGGCGGCGGGTACGCCTGCCTCAGGCGCCCTCGCCGATGCGCCGGCTTTTTTGACAGTCTCGGAGAGGCGCACCATGTTCACATACATCTCGCTGGCGGCGCGTCGACGCGGAGAGTCCGTCTGGTGCTCGACAGTGATCGAGTACTTGTCGCCGAATACCGTTCAGGAGGGCGGCGGACATCCCAGCGGCGAAGTTCGTCTTCCCGGCCTTGGGCTCGCCGGCGGGCATGGTGATGTTGCTGGTGGACAGGTCGCCAATGAGGAACGCCTGCTCGTACGGGACGTGCCCGATCTCGTGGAGCTTGCGCCCCTTGGTGGTGATGGCTCCCACGGTTTGTCGGGCCCCTTCCTGTGAGGCGCACGAATGCGCCGGTAACCCCCGCCGGACGGCGGGACATGTGCCTCCCTTTCTTCGCGGGGGGGGACCGGCGCCGGACGGCGCGGTCTCTCATCACAGGTGGCGCCCAGGGCGTGATGCCCGGACTCGGTCTCGTGCGGTCGGGAGCGACGGCAACGACCTGCCGGGCATCCTACAAAGGCCGAGAGGACCCCGCGTTCGGGGCCGCCTCGGCTCCTCTCGCCCTTCGGCTTCGTCACTCTTCGCTGCGAATCGCTGCCATGTTGCGTACGCGCTGCTTGAAGTCCATCGGGATCAGAACCTCAACCCGTCCGACGGAGTGCTGCCACATGCCGTCATGGCCGTCCACGGACATGGCCTGCGCGGCCGTCATCCCCCGGATCGGCTCTGCGTGGATGACAGCCTTGGCCCCTGCGGCACGGAGCTCCTTGCCCTTCTCGTGCTGGGTCGACAGCTTGCTCCACCGCTCCCGGTAGGTCTCTCCCGTGGGGATCTCCTCCCAGGTGTCCGGTCGTGTGGGCTGGGCGATGAGTTGCTCGCGTCGCGCGTCCAGCCGCTTGTACGTCTCGCGGTACTCCTGCTTGCCCAGCTCGCTGGAGTAGAGGCCCGCCTCGCGGTCTTCCCGCAGGTCCGCCAAGCCACGGTTCACTTCCTCGATGTCGCGCGTGTAGTCCACCCCCGGACGGAAGACCTTCCGGACGATCTCGACGTCCCCTGCGGCGAGGAGGAACGCCTTCTCCACGGCGTCCTCCAGCGTGTGAGCCGCAATGCCCTTGCTTCCGGTCGGGCACGGCTTGTGGGTGGTCCGCGAGGCGCAGCGGTAGTAGGGCCAGTTACGGCCGGGGCCGAGATACGCGGGTTCCCCACAGGTGCAGAACGCAACCCGGAGCAGGGGTGAGCCGCCCTTGCGGTTTCCGTTGCGCTGACTGGTGTTCTCGTCCAGCTTCTTGTTGGCCAACTCCCACTCCTCCTGCGTGATCAAGGGCTCCGCGCGCTGAAGAGGCTGGCCATCGGCGTCCCGGACGACTCGGGTCCGCTTCACCTTCTTCCCGTCAACCATCACTTCCTCAGTCACTTCCATCTGCCCCAGGACACAGCGGGAGCGCACGACCTTGGACGTGTTCGCGGCGGTCCAGCGGCTCCCCTTCGGGGTCTTGCCGCTCCGGATCATCTGGGCGTCCAGGGACGTCGGGGTCTTGGACGTGTCCTCGTTGAGCCACTGCGCGATGCTGTTCGCCGACTCACCTTCGATGAGACGGCGAACGATCTCGCGAAGCGTCCCGGCCGTGTCCGTTCCGTAGTCGTCCGGCACCAGCTTCCACCCCTCGCCGGTCTCCTGCTTCTCCTCGCGGTACCCATACGGAGTGCGGCCACCGCGCCAGCGTCCCTCCTTCACCAGGTGGTTGTAGGACGACTTGGCCCGCGCCTTGAGGGCTTCTAGCTCCCCCTCCGCGAAGGACGCGATCAGGCTCAGGAGGAGCTTCCCCATCTGCGTGTTCAGGTTGATCCCGTCCTCGACGGTGGCTACCTCCTTGCCGTTCTTCTCGCACCACTCCAGGAGGGTGTGCACGTGCAGCACGCGCCGCGAGAGGCGGTCGATCTTCAGCGCGCAGAGGATGTCGTACTCATCGGCGCGCGACTCCTCCATCGCGATCCTGTGCTCGATCGCGCTGACCTCCTTTCCGATGGTCGAAGGCAGCCACTTGCCGAACTCCGGGCGCTTCCACGGCTCTACCCCGCCAGACACGTCGATGTCCTCGACCCATCCCACGACAACGTGCCCCTCCTGGTCGGCCCATCGCTGGATGGACCGACGCTGACGCTCCGGCGATGTGGTCTCGTCCGACACCCTCGACAGACGGACCACACCCAGAACTCTCGCCATGCCCGTTCTCCCTCTCCCCCGCAGCACGCATCGTGCACAAGGGGGGACGGTATGTGGTTCGGATCATGGCGTCAAAATTGAACTTGGGACACCGCGAATGTGTACGGCTGGGGTGAGAACAAGGGCCGTACCGAGGAGATCATCGGCAGCTGGTTCGCCAAGGGCGGCGGGCGCCGGGACAAGGTCGTCCTCGCCACCAAGGTGTACGGCAACATGGCCGCCGACGGCGACGCCTGGCCCAACCACGACAAGCTCTCCGCGCTGAACATCCGGCGGGCCGTCGACGCCAGCCTCAAGCGGCTCGGCACCGACCACATCGACCTCTACCAGTTCCACCACGTCGACCGCAGCACTCCCTTCGAGGAGATCTGGCAGGCCGTCGACGTGCTCGTGCAACAGGGCAAGATCCTCTACGCCGGATCGTCCAACTTCCCCGGCTACAAGATCGCCCAGGCCAACGAGACAGCCGCCCGCCGTGGCGGCACCATCGGGCTCGTCAGCGAGCAGTGCCTGTACAACCTGGCCGAGCGGCGCGCCGAGATGGAGGTGATCCCGGCCTCGCAGGAGTACGGCCTCGGGGTCATCCCCTGGTCGCCGCTGCACGGCGGGCTGCTGGGCGGGGTCATCAAGAAGCAGGCCGAGGGCGGTCGCCGCGCCTCCGGGCGGGCCGCCGACGCCCTCGCCGACACCAAGACCCGCGCGCAGATCCAGGCTTACGAGGACCTTCTCGAGAAGCACGGGGCCGAACCCGGCGAGGCCGCCCTGGCCTGGCTGCTCACCCGGCCCGGGGTGACCGGCCCGATCGTCGGTCCGCGCACCGCCGAGCAGCTCGACTCGGCTCTGCGGGCGGTCGAAATGGAGCTGGGCGAGGAACTGCTGGCGGGCCTGGACGAGGTCTTCCCCGGCCCGGGCCCGTCCCCGGAGGCCTTCGCCTGGTAGCCCGGGCGCCTGGTGGCCCGGGCGCCTGGTCGATCCGGCACACCACAGCTCGAGTACTCGGCGGCTCGGACGCCGGGTAGCTCGCCCACTCGGTAGACCGGGCGCTCGGTAGACCGGGCGCTCGGTAGACCGGGCACGGATGGGATCGGGGCGCCTGCCGGAACGGGGCGTCCGAGAGGCGGCGGGGAACCGCGCGACCGGCGACGCACGGCTCGCGCACGGCGAAGGACGCGCGGTTCCCCGGCGCTCCCCGCTCACCCCTGGGTCTGCGCCGCGGCCGCGGCCTCGTCGGCGGAGCGGGCTATCTGCCGAGTGCCGCCGTCAGGGCCACCACGACGAACATCAGCACAAGCGCACCGGCCATGATCCGGTTCCGGGTCTTCGGGTCCACGTGTCGAGCCTAACCGGCTCCGCCGAGCGCCCAGCGACCGACCGGCTCGTAACGGGGCTGCTCCCCGGGAGTGCCGGACCTCGGCAGGGTGCTGCGTACCAGCACCAGTTCCTCCACCGCCCAGGTACGGCCCTCGAAGGCGTCCAGCGCCTCGACGCACGGCCCGGTGTCCACGGCGTCACGGCTGCGGGCCAGCGTCAGGTGGGCCCGGTAGCGGCGGTGCTCCCCCATCTCCACGCCCGCCCTGCGACCCGCCGCCTCGGCCCGGTCGGCCAGCAGCCGCAGCGCGGGCACGTCCCCGGCCGCACCGGCCCACAGCACCCGCCCGTGCCCGAACTGGCCCCCGCCACGCACGGCCAGCGGGAAGGGTGCGTGCCGGTGCGCGGCCCGCTCCAGCCGTGCCGAGAGTTCCGGTACGAGGCCGTCGTCGACGTCGCCGTAGAAGGCGAGGGTGAAGTGCCAGCCGGGGCGGGCCGTCCAGCGCAGCCCGTCCGTACCGGACAGTGTGCGCAACCGGGCGGTCACGGCGGCGAGTTCGTCGGCGATGTCGTCCGGGGGCAGCACGGCGGCGAAGAGTCTCATGCCCCCGAGTTTCCCGGTCGGCGGGGCCGCCCGCCCGGCATGATGGGCGTCATGCGGATCACCATCAGAGAAGGCGGACCCGACGACGTCCCCGTGATACTCGCCATGCTCGACAGCAGCGTGGAGTGGCTGGTCGCGCAGGGGCGCCCCGGCCAGTGGGGAACGAACCCCCTGTCCCGGAGCACGAAGACGGTGGAGTCGGTCGCCCGGTACATCGACGAGGGCCGGGCGTTCATCGCCGAGGCCGACGGCGTACCGGCCGCCGCGCTCACCCTCACCGACTCGCCCGGCGCGTATCTGGCCCATCTCCCGCCGCCCGGGGAACCCGAGCGGTACATCCACTGGCTCGCCTCCGACCGCCGCTTCAAGGGCCACGGGGTGGGCAGCGCCCTGCTCGCGCACGCCGCCGAGGAGACCCGGCGGGCGGGCGTCGGGCTGCTGCGGGTGGACTGCTACGCGGGCGACGACCGCAAGCTCGTCGCGTACTACGAGGCCAACGGCTTCACCTCGACCGATGCCTACACCGTCGGCGAACACGCGTGGCCGGGCCAGGTGCTGGCCCGGAGGGTGCGGCCCCCTGCCGCCTCCTCCGGGTGACTCACGCCGTCAGGCCACCGTGGCCAGTTCCCGGTCCGCCCGTGGGACGAGGCGCACGCTCGGGTGACCGTGGTGCCAGCCGACCGAGAGGCGGAGGTTGCCCATGCGGGCCAGGACCAGGCCGACGGTGAGGGCCGCTGCCGCCGAGACGGCGCCGCCCGACGCCAGGCCCGCCCGGACGCCGTAGGCGTCGGTGATCCAGCCGGCGATCGGCGCGCCGATCGGGGCGCCGCCCATGAACACCATCATGTAGAGGGCCATCACCCGGCCCCGCATGGCCGGGTCGGTGCTCATCTGGACGCTGCTGTTGGCGGTGACGTTGACCGTCATGCCGAACATGCCGATCGGGGCCATGAGCAGGGCGAACAGCCACAGGGAGGGTGCCGCGGAGGCCACGATCTCCATCGTGCCGAAGGCCACCGCGCCGGCGACCAGCACCCGCATCCGGGCCGTGCCGCGCCGGGCCGCGAGCAGGGCGCCCGCCAGCGAGCCCACCGCCATCAGGGTGTTGAAGAGGCTGTAGGAGCCCGCGCCCGCGTGGAAGACGTCGTCGGCGAAGGCGGAGAGGTAGACGGGGAAGTTGAAGCCGAAGGTGCTGACGAACCCGACCAGGACGATCGTCCAGATCAGGTCGGGGCGCCCGGCGACGTACTGGAGGCCCTCCCGCAGCTGGCCCTTGCCGCGCGGGGTGCGCTCGACGACGTGCAGTTCGCGCGAGCGCATCAGCAGCAGGCCGGCGAGGGGGGCGACGAAGGACAGGCCGTTGAAGAGGAACGCCCAGCCGGTGCCGACGCCGGTGATCATCACGCCGGCCACGGCGGGGCCGATCAGCCGGGCCGACTGGAAGTTCGCGGAGTTGAGGCTGACCGCGTTCTGGAGCTGGTCGGGGCCGACCATCTCGGAGACGAAGGTCTGGCGGGCCGGGTTGTCCAGGACGGTCGCGAGGCCGACGGCGAAGGCGGCGACGTAGACGTGCCAGACCTGGACGTGGCCGGAGAGGCTGAGGACGGCGAGCGCGATGCCGGTGAGGGCCATCGCGGACTGGGTGAACAGGAGTGTTCGGCGCTTGGGCAGCCGGTCGACGAGGACGCCGCCGTAGAGGCCGAAGAGGAGCATCGGCAGGAACTGGAGGGCCGTCGTGACGCCGACGGCGGTGGCGGAGCCGGTGAGGCTGAGCACCAGCCAGTCCTGGGCGATGCGCTGCATCCAGGTGCCGATGTTGGAGACGACCTGGCCCATGAAGAACAGGCGGTAGTTCCTGACCTTCAGGGAGCTGAACATGGATGACTTGGATGACTTGCCGGTGCCCGGTGCGGGCTTCCCGGCAAGGGTCTCGTGGGTGGTCGGTGCGGGGGCGGAGTGTGCTCCGGGTCCCGAACTCAAAAAGGTCGCCTCCTCTTGGCTGCCTGCGGGTGACGGCTGTCGACAGGTGGCGGCTGTCTACAGGTGTGCGAGTTTCTCCAGTACGGGGGCGGCGGCGCGCAGTTTCGCCCACTCGTCCTCGTCGAGGCCGTCGACCAGCGTGGCCAGGAAGGCGTTGCGCTTGGCGCGGCTCTCCTCGAGCATGGCCTCGGCCTGCTCGGTCTTGGTGACGACCTTCTGGCGCCGGTCCTCGGGGTGCGGCTCCAGCCGGACCAGGCCCTTGGCCTCCAGCAGTGCCACGATGCGGGTCATCGACGGCGGCTGCACATGCTCCTTGCGGGCGAGTTCGCCCGGGGTGGCACTGCCGCACAGGGAGAGGGTGCCGAGCACCGACATCTCGGTCGGGCTGAGCGATTCGTCGACCCGCTGGTGCTTGAGGCGACGGGACAGCCGCATCACGGCCGAGCGCAGGGAGTTCACGGCGGCAGCGTCGTCGCCATGGGTGAGGTCAGGCATCTCTTTAGCGTAACTCATTACTCTCGCTAAACAAGCTGGCACGTCCCGCGATTCCCCGTAACGCCGGCCACGGAAACCTCACCGTCACTCGAACGAGTGATGAGGCAGCGGAAAGTGACCGGATTGCGGTACGTGCCCGCGACCCTCGTCTCATGGGGACCACTGTGCTCAGCCTGCGGATAGACGGGGAGCTGCTCGAACGGCTCCGGCAGCATGCGGCGAAAAGGGGAATGAGCGTCCAGGACTATGTGGTCCAGACGCTCATTCGCGATGACTTCGACGAGCGGTTCCAGACCGCCGTCGAGGAGACGGAGAAGTTCTACGGGCTCACCTGAGCCGCCGCGGGGCGGGCGGGGCTCAGGTGAGGCCGGGGGGCCGGCATCAGGTGAGGCCGAGGGCCGGCATCAGGTAGTAGAAGGTGAAGACGGCGGAGACCACGTACATCGGTACCGGGATCTCCCGGCCGCGCCCGGCCGCCAGGCGCAGCAGCACGAAGGTGATGAAGCCCATGCCGATGCCGTTGGTGATCGAGTAGGTGAACGGCATCATCACCATCGTGATGAAGGCCGGGATCGCGATCGTGTGATCGGCCCAGTCGATCTCCTTGACCGAGCCCGCCAGGATCAGGAAGCCCACCGCGAGCAGGGCGGGGGTGGCGGCCTGGGCCGGGACCATCGTGGCGACGGGCGTGAGGAACAGCGCGAGGGTGAACAGACCGCCGGTGACGAGGTTCGCGAAGCCGGTGCGGGCGCCCTCGCCGACCCCGGCCGTGGACTCCACGAAGGCAGTGGTGGCGGAGGAGGAGCTGGCACCGCCCGCGGCGACCGCGAGGCCGTCGACGAAGAGGACCTTGTTGATGCCGGGCATCTCACCCTTGGCGTCGGTCAGCTTGGCCTCGTCGCTGACGCCCATGATCGTGCCCATCGCGTCGAAGAAGCACGACAGCAGGACCGTGAAGACGAAGAGGATTCCGGTCAGGACGCCGACCTTGCCGAAGCCGCCGAACAGGCTGAACTCGCCGATGAGCCCGAAGTCGGGGGTGGCGACGGGGTTGCCGGGCCACTCGGGGGTGGTGAGACCCCAGGACGGGATCGTCGCGACGGCGTTGATGATCAGCGCGAGGACGGTCATCGCGACGATCGAGATGAGGATCGCGCCGGGCACCTTTCGGGTGATCAGGGCCAGCGTGAGCAGGGCGCCCAGGATGAAGACGAGGACCGGCCAGCCGTTCAGGTGACCGTCGGCGCCGAGCTGGAGCGGGACGGTGGTGTGGGCGGCGTCCGGGATGCGGCTGACGAAGCCGGAGTCCACGAGCCCGATCAGCATGATGAACAGGCCGATACCGATGCTGATCGCCTTGCGCAGGCCGAAGGGCACCGCGTTCATGACGCGCTCGCGCAGACCGGTGGCGACCAGGATCATGACCACGAAGCCGGCGAGTACGACCATGCCCATGGCGTCCGGCCAGGACATCCGGGGCGCGAGCTGGAGCGCGACGACCGAGTTGACCCCGAGGCCGGCGGCGAGCGCGATGGGCACGTTCCCGATCACGCCCATGAGGAGAGTGGTGAAGGCGGCCGTCACACAGGTGGCGGTGACCAGCTGGCCATTGTCGAGCTGATGCCCGTACATGTCCTTCGCGCTGCCGAGGATGATCGGGTTGAGCACGATGATGTACGCCATCGCGAAGAAGGTGGCGAAACCGCCCCGGATCTCGCGGGGCAGCGTGCTGCCCCGTTCGGAGATCTTGAAGTAGCGATCGAGGGCGCCGTAGAGAGGCGTGGCTCCCGGCTGTTCAGGGGCGGGGACCTTGGCGGGGGCCGACGTGGGCATCTTTTGGCGTTTCCTACGAAGAGAAGTGGTCAGGATCAAACCGTTTCAGTATGAACATATAACGTTCGGATCGGCCATCTCCGCGCGTAGACCCGTCCGCCTCGTAAGCTGAGCACCATGAAGAAGTGGATCCCTGAACACGAGGCGCCCGAGCCCCTGGAAGGCCCCGTGGTCGCCACCGTCACCGGCGGCACGATCCTCTGGTTCCTCCTCTTCCTCGTCCAGCTCCCCTTCTACGGCTGGTTCGACGACCACGGCCATCTGTGGTGGGTCTGGACGTGCCTCGCGGGCGCCGGGCTCGGCCTCATCGGCATCTGGTACGTCCGCAAGCGGGACGCGGCGATCCGACGGGACGCGGCGAAGGAGCCGGGCGAGCCGAACGCACCCGTGGGCCCGGTCGCCGGTTAGACCCCGCCGGGACGGTACTACCCAGGCACTACCCCCGGCGTCGCCCCCGTCCTCCCGAGGTCGGATCTTCGGCGTCCTCAGGGGGTGAACCCTCAGATCCGCACGTACCGTCGATCCCATGGCCCACACCGACGCACCCGCCTCCGCGCCGACGGCGACCGGCCTCACCGCCGCCGAGGTCGCGGACCGGGTGGCGCGCGGCCAGGTGAACGACGTTCCCGTCCGCAGCAGCCGGTCCGTCGGCGAAATCGTCCGGGCCAACGTCTTCACCCGCTTCAACGCGATCATCGGCGTCCTGTGGCTGATCATGCTCGTCGTCGCCCCCATCCAGGACGGCCTGTTCGGCTTCGTGATCCTCGCCAACACCGGCATCGGCATCATCCAGGAGTGGCGGGCCAAGCAGACCCTGGACTCCCTCGCGGTCGTCGGCGAGGCCCGGCCCACCGTCCGCCGCGACGGCACGGCCGTCCGGGTCGCCACCTCCGCACTCGTCCTCGACGACCTCATCGAGATCGGCCCCGGCGACAAGGTCGCCGTGGACGGGGTGTGCGTCGAGGCGGACGGACTGGAGATCGACGAGTCGCTGCTCACCGGCGAGGCCGACGCCGTCGTCAAACGGCCCGGCGACCAGGTCATGTCGGGCAGCTTCGTGGTGGCCGGCGGCGGCGCCTTCCAGGCCCGGAAGGTCGGCCGGGAGGCCTATGCCGCCCAGCTCGCCGAGGAGGCCTCCCGCTTCACGCTGGTCCACTCCGAGCTGCGCTCGGGCATCTCCACGATCCTCAAGTACGTGACGTGGATGATGGTCCCGGCCGCGATCGGCCTGGTGATCACCCAGCTGTTCGTCAAGAACAACGACCTCAAGGAGTCCATCGCCCGCACCGTCGGGGGCATCGTCCCGATGGTCCCGGAGGGACTCGTCCTGCTCACCTCGGTCGCCTTCGCGATCGGCGTCATCCGGCTCGGCCGCAAACAGTGCCTGGTGCAGGAACTGCCGGCCATCGAGGGCCTCGCCCGCGTCGACACCGTCTGCCTGGACAAGACCGGCACGCTGACCGAGGGCGGCATGGACGTCACCGGGCTCAGCACACTCGACGGCTACGACGAGTCGTACGTACGCCAGGTGCTCGGGGCCCTCGGGGAGTCCGACCCCAGGCCGAACGCCTCGCTCCGGGCGATCATCGACGCCTACCCGGACGCCGAGGACTGGCGCTGCACGGAGTCGCTGCCCTTTTCCTCCGCCCGCAAGTACAGCGGCGCCAGCTTCAGCGAGGGCGACGGGGAGATCGGCACCTGGCTGCTGGGGGCGCCGGACGTGCTGCTGGAGGACGGTGATCCCGCCCTCGCCGAGACCGAGCGGCTCAACGAGCGGGGCCTGCGCGTGCTGCTGCTGGCCCGCGCCGCCCGCGAACTCGACGACCCCGAACCCGCCCGCGGCGCGAAGCCCGCCGCCCTCGTCGTACTCGACCAGCGGCTGCGGCCGGACGCGGCGGACACCCTGCGCTACTTCGCCGAGCAGGACGTCCGCGCCAAGGTCGTCTCCGGCGACAACGCGGTGTCGGTCGGGGCGGTGGCCGCGAAACTCGGACTGGACGGCCGTACGGTCGACGCGCGCCGGCTGCCCGCCGAGCCGGAGGGCCTGGGCCGGGCGCTGGACCAGGGCACGGTGTTCGGCCGGGTCACCCCGCAGCAGAAGCGGGACATGGTCGGCGCGCTCCAGTCACGCGGGCACACGGTCGCGATGACGGGGGACGGCGTCAACGACGTCCTCGCGCTGAAGGACGCCGACATCGGCGTCGCGATGGGGTCGGGGTCCGAGGCCACCCGGGCGGTCGCGCAGATCGTGCTTCTGAACAACAGCTTCGCCACCCTGCCGTCGGTGGTGGCGGAGGGCCGGCGCGTCATCGGCAACATCACCCGGGTGGCGACCCTCTTCCTGGTGAAGACGGTCTACTCGGTGCTGCTGGCCCTGCTGGTGGTGTGCTGGCAGGTCGAATACCCCTTCCTGCCCAGGCACCTGACGCTGCTGTCCACTCTCACCATCGGCATCCCGGCCTTCTTCCTCGCCCTCGCCCCCAACAGGGAACGGGCCCGGCCGCACTTCGTACGGCGGGTGATGCGGTACTCGGTCCCGGGCGGAGTGGTGGCCGGGGCCGCGACCTTCGTCACCTATCTGATCGCCCGTCACGAGTACACGGGTGCGGGCTCGTTGGAGGCCGAGACCAGTGCGGCGACCCTCACGCTGTTCCTGATCTCGATGTGGGTGCTGGCGATCATCGCCCGGCCGTACACCTGGTGGCGGATACTGCTGGTGGCCTCGATGGGCGGGGCGTTCCTGCTCGTCCTCGTGGTCCCGTGGCTCCAGGACTTCTTCGCGCTGAAGCTGGTCGGGATGTCGATGCCGTGGATCGCGGTGGCGGTGGCGGCGGTGGCGGCGGTCGCCCTGGAGTTCTCCTGGAGGTGGGTCGACCGCCGCTTTCCGGACTAGCCGGACGGGCCGGACTACTTCACGTCGACGAAGTCACCCGACGAGCTGGCCGCGGAAGTCGTCGTGGCGCCGGCGAAGCTGTAGCGGTAGTAGCCGTCCGCGGACGCCTTGACCGTGGTCTTCACGACTCCGGTCGAGCTGGTCTTGACGGTCTTGACCGTGGTGTAGGCGGTGGCGCCCTTCTTCTTGAACTCGAGCTTCACCGGCTGGGCCGCGTAACCGGCGAACTTGCCGGTGTCCCAGTTGGCGCGGGTCAGCTTGCCCGTGATGGTGAGGGTCTTGCCCTTCTTCACCGGCTCGGGCGTGGCGTCGGCCGTGAGCTTCGCCTGGCGCAGCACCTTCACGGTGCCCAGGTTGCTCTGCCACTTGAGGTCGCTCTCGCCCGTGGCGTTGTGCGGGACGGCGAGCGCTCCCACCCGCCAGGTGCCGGCCTGGCTGTTGGCCAGGTCGTCGTAGTCGCTGGAGGGGGTCGGCCGGAACTGGATCTTGGCCGTGCAGTTGAGGACCGTCGTGGAGGCAGCCCTGCACGTGCCCGGCTCGTCACCGGCGATGATCTCGGACGACTCGTTGAGGGCGGTGCCCCGGTAGAGCATCGGACCGCTGTCGAAGGAGCTCGCGTTGAGGCCGGCGGGCTTCGTGACGGTGTACGTGGCGGTGACGGTGACCTTGGCCGTGGGGCCGACCACGACGGCCTTGCCCGCGTTGACCTTCACGTTGGAGAAGGTGACGTTCGGCGCCGCCGTCGGAGCGGCCTGGGCGGCCGGGACGGCGAGGGCGGAGAGAGCGAGGGCGCCGGAGGCGGCGACCACGAGGGCGCGTATGCGCATTGCGTTTCCCCAGATGGAGGAGAGATCTCTGGGTCTGTTGACCCATCAGGTGAGATCCACGGTGGAAGGGGCCAGTTGTGCCCCGGGAGGTAAGAGGTGGGAAAGAGCGGCGAGCGGCCGGCCCGCGGGGCCGGCCGCTCCTGCCGCGGCGTCCTGGCCGGTGCCTACTTCACGTCGACGAAGTCGCCCGCGGCGCTGACCGCCGGGGTGGTCGACGTGCCCGCGAAGCTGTAGCGGTAGTAGCCGTCCACTGAGGCCTTGACCGTGGTCTTCAGGGCGCCGGTGGTGCTGGTGGTGACGGTCTTCACCGTGCTGTAGGTGGTGCTGCCCTTCTTGCGGAACTGTAGCTTCACCGCCTGGGTGGAGTAGCCGGCGTACTTGCCGGTGTCCCAGTTGGCACGGGACAGCTTGCCCGTGACCGTGATGGTCCTGCCCTTCTTCACCGGCTCCGGTGCCGCGTTGACCGTCAGCCTGGAGAAGCGCTGGAGCTTGGTGGCGGCCAGGGCGTCCTGCTCGGTGTAGCCGACCTTGCTGAGGTCGGCGTCGTCGTCGAACGGGTCCTGGCCGTTCCAGTCGACGATGAAGCCGAGCGCCTTCCACGAGGTGGCGTCGGCGTTCTCCAGCTCCTCGCCCGGGTAGATGTCCAGGGTGCTCTTGCAGGTGGCGACCGTGGCGGAGGTGTTGACGCAGGCCGGGTAGTCGTCGCCGACGAGGATGTTGGCCGGGGCGCTGTACCGGCCGCGGTAGACGAGAAGGTCCAGCTCGGTGTCGTCCGCGGTGAGGTCGACGCCCGTGCCGTGCGTGACCGTGAAGGTGACCGGCACCGTGACCTTGTTGCTGACGCCGGCGACGATCGGCTTGCCCTTGTTGATCCTGACGTTGCCGAACTTGGCGTCCAGCGCGTACGGGGTGCCGGTCTCGGTGGGGGCGGCGCCGGTGAAGGTGGTCCTGCCGGAGGTGGCCGCGCGGAGGGCCTTCAGGGTGTCGACGGGGTCGTGCGAGCCGCCGCCGGCGGCCTGCGCGGCCGGCACGGCGAGAGCGGACAGGGCCAGGGCGCCGGTGACGGCGGCCACGGTGGCTCGTATGCGCATTGCGTTCCCCCTGAGGAGAGGGGCCCTCCCGGACGGTGGCCGTTCGCACGGCTCGTCGTGGCATCCGGGGGCCAAAGTGATCGGGGAGTCTTCTGACTCACGTGATCAGATGACTGACGGGGGCGGATGGTTGTACGTCTCGTGAGGAATTCGTGGAAGAAATCTTCACACCGTCACCACCCGTCCGGGGAAAGGCAGTCACCCGCTCCGCAGCCGTCCGCCGGCCCGGACCGCGGGAGGCGCGGCCCGGAGCGGGGGAGGCGGTACCTCGCCCGGCGCGAGGCCGTCGCCCCGCCCCGCGCGAGGCCTTCAGCCCGCCCCGTGTCCGCCGCCGTGGCCCGCCCGTGTCAGTCGAACCAGCGGTCCCGGGCCAGTTCGCGGGTGCGTGACGGGTCCTCCAGGAGGGCCGCGACCTCGAAGCGGCGCGGCCACTGCCTCGCCGCCCAGGCGAGTCCGGCGGCGACGCCTTCCAGGGTGGCGGCGTGCAGGACGCCGTCGTCCGTCAGCCGCCAGTCGATCTCCGTGCCGTCCACGACGAGTTCCTCGTGCTCGACGTACGTGGCGGGCGTGCGCGGCCCCAGCAGCGCCCGTACCGGCTCCGGCACGTCGTGCTCGACGCCCTCGGAGTCGACCTGCCCGGTCACCGACTCGCTCAGTCGCCGTACCTGGAACAGTTCGGCCAGTTCGGCGGCCCGGGCGGGCCGTACCGGAAGCAGCGGCACCCCTTCGGTGAACGGCAGCAGATCGGGTGAGTCGACGACGACGGCGTCGGCCGCGTCCACGACCTCGACCCGCCCGTCGACGACGGCCCGCAGCTCGTCCGGAAGGGTCACCTGCTCGGGATCCAGCTCGGCCAGCGCACCGTACAGCCCGTGCAGTTGGGCGCCGGTGACCGTACGCTCCGGGTCGGCGAGACGCTCGAGGAGTTCGGCGGCGCCGCCGGGCTCGTCGAGGAGCGCGGCCACGGACGTCCGCACACCGAGGGCGCGCAGCACCTGCTCGTCGTCGAAGCCGGTGGCGTCTGCCTCCTCGTACAGGCCGTGCAGCAGCGGGTCCCCGCCGGCGGCCAGCAGACCGGCCGGGCGGCGGCCGTCGAGCACCGGGTTCCCGCGCAACCACCATGCGGTGTACGGCCGTACGACCTCGTGGGTGCCGTCGGGCAGGAGGATCCGGACCGGCTGGATGAGGGCGTCCCGCAGCGGCGGCCGGGCCAGCAGCGCGAGGGCCTGGGGCCAGCGGTCCTCGTCCACGAGGTCGAGGTCGCGCACCGCGACCAGTTCGGTGGCGACGGGAGGCACCGGGCTGTCGGGGAAGCGGTCGAGGATGTCCTCGCACCACACGTCGACGGCGTCCAGCAGACCCGCGTCGTCGGGCTCCGCGAAGTCCCCGTCGCGGGGCTCCAGTTCGTCCGGGTCGAGGACCACGTCCGTGGCGCGCACCAGCGCGAAACCGGCCAGGACACCACAGGCGGCCAAGGGCTGTTCGCCCCACCGCTCCGCCAGTTCGGCGTCCACCTGGGCGAGTTCGCCCTCCCGGACGACGGAGGCGAACGGGCTGCCCGGCAGCACCATTTCACCGGCGGGGACGAGTTCCCCCTCCTCGTCGGGCAACGCGAGCGCGCCGAGCCAGGGCTCGTCACCGGGTTCCAGTCCCGCGTCGCGGACCAGGGCGAGCACCGTGTCGGCGAGTTCCTCGGCGTCCGGGGTGTCCCGGTCGTCCCAGGCGCCTGCGTCGTCGTCCAGGGACGCGGCGACGGCGGCCCGGACCTGCGGGGTGGTCAGGACGGCGCGGGGTGTCGCGGGCAGCGCGCCGAGCTTCTCCAGGAGGGGGTGCGCCGCGTCCCGGTGGGCGACCTTGAGGCCGAGACGGGCGAGGATCTCCGGGTCGGGGCCGGTCGCGTCCGGAGTGGGCAGCAGCACCTGACGGGGGCCGATGGTGGTCCGGCCGTCGGCCAGGGGCACGGGAAGCCCGGAGAGCCGCTCCGGGTCGACGCCGGCGAGGCTGTCGTAGAGCCGGTACCACCACTGCGGGTCCTTCTCCAGGCCGGCCAGCCGGTCGACGGCATCGGCCAGCGGGACCCGGGCCACGCCCAGGGTACGCAGCTCGACGCGCCGTTCCAGTCCGGCGGGCAGCAGGGTGGGGAGCACCTCCGCCAGCACCCGCACGGTGTCGGCGCCGGCGCCCTCGACTACCTCGGCGTCCCGGGGCCGCAGCGCCTCCGGGAACCCGACCGCGTCCTCGCCCCGGTCCTCCTCCTCGGGCTGGGGCCGGACGGCGGGCGGCAGGAAGGCGGTACGCGGCAGCCGCTCGAGGATCGCCTGACGCAACGCCCCGTCGAGCTCTCCCTTGCCCAGCGGGCCGGGCACGAGGTCGATGATCCCGGCGCCCACCGGCCGCCAGCCGGCCAGCAGACCCGCGTACACGTCCGCCGCGCACCGCACCAGATGGTCGGTCAGCGGGCCGGGGGCGGCGTGCCGGCGGGTGGTGTCGAGCGGGAAGGAGGCGATGAGCAGGGCGGGGACGCCGAGCGCCTCGTCGCTGGGGGTGGGGGCGTGCACGACGGGAGTGGTGCGGGGCCGGGCGGGCGAACCGTCGTCGTCGACCGGTACGGCCCAGGTGACCGACCAGTGAGGGCGCAGCCGCTCCTCCACGGGGCGGTCGGCGAGAAGGTCGGGCGTGAGGGGGCCGTGCACGGCGGCGACGCGCCAGCGGGTCGTCCCGTCCCGGGTGTCGGCCACGACGGTGAGGGCGTCGTCGGTGGGATCGGCGGCCCGGCTCAGGACGCGGGGCGCGTCGCCGTCGATCTCGATCACGACCTCCTCCAGACCCGGCAGGGCGAGGAGGAGGGCGTCGTCGACGACGGTGAGGAGGCGTTCGGCGAGGTCGGCGGCGGCGGCGTCGCGCAGCGGCAGGATCACGGCCGTGTCGTACGGGTCGGGCGCGGTGCCCTGGGCGGCGAAGGGCAGCCGGAGCAGCGGCACATGTCCGTCCCGCCGCCGGACCTCGTCACCGAGCCCCGGGCTGTGCCGGGCGGTCTCGGAGGCGAGCGTGCGGGCCTCGGCGAGGTCCCAGCGGACCCCTCCGTGCCGTCCGACGACGGCGGGCTCGTCGGTGACGGCCAGGACGGCGGCGAAGCCGACCCCGAACCGTCCGACGGCCGTGGCCGACTGCCGCTCCTCGCGCTTGGCCGAGGCACGGAGGGTGGCGAGGGACTCCACACCGGCGGCGTCCAGGGCCGCGCCCGTGTTGGCGGCGACCAGGACACCGTCCCGGAGGGTCAGCCGCAGCCGGCCCGGCACCCCGGCCCTGGCCGCGGCGTCCGCGGCGTTCTGCGCGAGCTCGACGACGAGCCGGTCCCGGTACCCGCCGAGGACGAGGTCCTCCTCGGCGTTGGCGTCCTCCCGGAAGCGGGCGGGACTGGTGGCCCAGGCGTCCAGCACTCCGCGACGCAGGCGGGCCGTGCCGAAGGGGTCCGCGCCCTCGGGTGCCGGCAGCACGAACTTGCTCACTGTCACTCTCCTCGTCGGCGTGGGCTCGAAGGTACCGCGCGGCGCAGTAACGGCAGAACGGGACTCGGGACCGGACCGGGCCCCGAGCGGACCCGCATCACAATCGCGCAACGACTACGGGCGCACGGGGCGCGAGAGGCCGAACGAGCCCCTGATGCACCCAGGAGGCGACGGCGACGGCAGTCCGGAACGACACCGGCACGGCCGGTGAACGGCCCGGGACGGCACCCGGGGATACCCGGCCGACCCTGGCTGTCACCGGTCGCCCCGGACCAGGTGGCGGCGAACCCGTCGGTCACGCGCGTGCCCGCCGGCCGAGTACGGGCCCGGGGCAGGACCCGAACCGGACCCCAGGACCCGAGACCCCGGCGGGTGCCGAGGCCTCCCGGGTCGGCAGACCTAGGAGTGACCCAGCTCCGCCGTGTCCTCGTCCGTCGTCTCCGGCACGGAACCCGAGTCGGCCGCCGGGCGGAGCGGGAACGGGTCGACCCGGGTCTCGTCGACGACCGGCGGAGCCGGCCGCGGCGGGGTCGGCATCACGGCCGCCTCCGAGTGGCCGCCGCAGCCGTACGCCAGGGAGACCACCCGGCCGTCGGCCGGGGAGAACTCGTTGGCGCAGACCCCGAAGGCCTGGCCGAGGGAGCCGCCGATGCGGGTGAGGAAACCGCAGCTCACACACGAAGCGGGGGCCGCCTGGGCCATGGGCGTCTTCGGACCGAAGCCGTCCTCCCAGCGGTCGGCCGCGGTGTGCAGCCCGTAGCGGGAGAGGACCCGGGCGCGGCGCAGACCCAGCTCCTCGGCGACCGCGGCGATGGTGCCCCGGCGCGGAGCCGCCGGCAGGGCCGCGGGCGCGGTCGCCGTGACCTCCGCGTCCTCCGCCTCCGCCAGCTCGGCCATCTCCTCGGAGAGAGGCGAGTTGGGCGTCGGCTCGTCCATGTCGAAGTAACCCGGCTGAAGGCGCGGATCGTCCTCGCCGGTGTAGCCGGGCTCCAGCCGCAGGTCCTCCGCGTCGGTGGGGAGGAGATCGCCGGGACCCATGTCGCCGGGGCGCAGACGCTCGCTCCACGGAAGCCACTCCGGGGCCAGGACGGCGTCCGGGCCGGGCAGCAGGACCACCTCGTCGAGCGTGACGTTCTTGGCGCGCGAGGCCCGCGCCACCGTCGCCGCCCAGCGCCAGCCCCGGTAGCCCAGTTCCTTGCACTCGAAGAAGTGGGTGACCACCCGGTCGCCCTCCGAGACCATCCCCGCATGCTCGCCGACCACGCCGGGGGCGGCTGCCTCCTCGGCTGCGGCGCGTGCGAGGTCGACGGCCTCGGCGCACAGGCGGTCGGGGGTCCGGCTTCGCGTGGTCGCTGCGCTCACAGGTATCGCTTCTCTCCTACGCCGTCTCTCGGTGCGCCGGCCTGAAGGCGGCGGGTGCGGACGGAGCGGACCGGTGGACCGCGTCGACGTCCGCGCCCGATCGCGCTCGGGCGCACCTGCTGTCATCCATTCTGCGGGATGGCCGGGAGGCGCGCGGCCGAGAACAATCGCCACGGCGCGCTACGCACGCTACCTGCTCGCGGACGCTCGGCCTACACCGACGGGACGTTTCCCGCCCACAGAAGCCCCCGAACCCGTGCCGAACGCCCCCGAACCGCCGCCGAAGCCCTCTCCGGACCGGCCCGGCGCGCCGACGATCACACGCCCATACGCGCGGTAACCGCACTACGTACGGCTTTTCCGGGGCACTATGACGGGGTGGCAGCCGCGAGAGCACCCCAGGGCGCCACCGGGATCGGTGCGACGAAGGGGAACAAGGGGAGGAGCAGGGTGAGCGGTTCGGGCCGGATGAGCGGGTCCGTCCGCGCGGTCGGCCGCGCCCTGCACTTCCCGTTCACCGGCACCGCCCGCGGGATCAGAAAGGCCACCCACGCGCACGGCGCCGGCGAGTCCGGCCTCGGCAAGCTGATCGAACTGCACGCCGTGAACGGGGCCGGCGACGTCATGATCACCGTCGCGCTCGCCTCCACCGTGTTCTTCTCCGTGCCCACGGACGAGGCCCGCGGACGCGTCGCGCTCTACCTCGCCATCACCATGGCGCCCTTCACGGTCCTCGCCCCGGTCATCGGCCCCCTGCTCGACCGGCTCCCGCACGGCCGGCGCGCCGCCATGGCCGGCGCCATGCTGGCCCGGGCACTCCTCGCGCTGGTGCTGTCCGGCGCCGTCGCCACCGGCAGCATCGAGCTGTACCCGGCCGCGCTCGGCGTGCTCGTCTCCTCCAAGGCGTACGGGGTGGTCAGAAGCGCCGTCGTGCCCCGGCTGCTGCCACCACGGTTCTCCCTGGTCAAAGCCAACTCGCGGGTTACTCTCGGTGGTCTCCTCGCCACCGGGATCGCCGCGCCCGTCGGGGCGGGGCTCCAGGCCCTCGGGCCGCGCTACCCGCTCTACGGCGCCTTCCTGATCTTCGTGGCCGGTACGTTCCTGTCCTTCTCGCTGCCCCGCAAGGTCGACTCCGGCAAGGGCGAGGCCGTGGCGCTGCTCGCCGCCGACGAGCAGCACCTGCACGGCCCGCACCGGCAGCCCGTGAAACGCCCGGGCCTCAGGACCGTCGGCATCGCCGTCACCCACGCCCTCGGCGCCAACGCCGCCCTGCGCTGGCTGTCCGGGTTCCTGACCTTCTTCCTGGCGTTCCTGCTGCGCGAGCACCCGCTGACCGGGCAGAGCGCGGCCGTGTCGCTGGGCATGGTGGCCGTGTCCGCCGGCGTGGGCAACGCCCTCGGCACGGCCGTGGGGGCGTGGCTGCGCTCCAAGGCCCCGGAGCTGATCATCGTCACGGTCGTCGCCGTCGTGCTGGGTGCGGCCGTCACCGCCGCGGTGTTCTTCGGGGCGTTCCTGGTGGCGTGCATGGCGGCGGTCGCCGGGTTCTCGCAGGCCCTGGCCAAGCTGTCGCTGGACGCGCTGATCCAGCGGGACGTGCCGGAACTGGTGCGCACCTCCGCGTTCGCCCGCTCGGAGACGCTGCTCCAGGTGTGCTGGGTGTTCGGCGGCGCGGTCGGCATCGTCATGCCGCTGAACGGCGCGCTGGGCCTGTCGGTGGCCGCCGCGGTGGTCGCGCTGGGCTGGCTGACCACGGTCCGCGGTCTGCTGTCCTCGGTGCGGCACGGAAGCGGCGCGAAACCCCGCGTGGCGTAACGGCGGAGGGTGAGACACAGCCACGCCGCACCCCACGTAAAGGGACCGCCGGGCCTGCCCGATAGCCTTCCGCCATGACCACGATGCCCCGCGGCGGAGCCGCTGATGTACCTGGCGTTGTGCGGCGCCGCCGCGTCGTCGCCGCCGCCGGCGCCGTTTGTGCCGGCCTGCTCGTCCTGTCGGCCTGCGACAAGCCGACTCCGCTGTCCACGATCACCGTCGGCCGCGACTCGGTCAGCGCCGAGGCCGCCTGCGGCGGGGAGGGCAAGACCCTCCAGGCCGCCGCGCTGACCAAGTGCCTCGCGGACAAGGACATCAAGTCGATCACCGTCGACCCCGACGAGACCGTCCGCTTCGGCGTCGACCCCGACGTGGCCGACAAGCGCTGGACGATCCTGATGAACGGTCAGCCGCTCACCGAGGACAGCGACAAGACCTACCGCACGATCCCGGGCAGCGTCTTCTTCAACGCCCAGTACGGCGCCCAGGGCAACTCCACCCTCGTCTCCATCAAGGCCGGCGACGGGAAGAAGGACAGCCAGGCGGTCACCGGCCTGTGGTCGTTCAAGCTGAAGAAGGACGACTGACCACGTCCCGCACCCGCGTCCTCGTGGCCACCGCGGTCCCCGCCGAACGGGACGCGGTGGCGCAGGCGCTGCCGCGGCCCGGCGGCGACGCCCGGCCGCAGGACGTCGAGCGGGACGGCACGGTCCGGCTGCCCGGTGCCACCCTGCGCCGCCACGGGGTCTTCGACCTGCTCGCCGCCGGGGTCGGGCCGGCCCTGGCCGCCGCGTCCGTCTCCGCCGCCCTGACGGCGGCCGCGCTGCGCGACGCGCCCTACGGCCTCGTCGTCTCGGCGGGCATCGCCGGCGGCTTCGCGCCCGCCGCCCCCGTCGGCTCCCTGGTCGTCGCCGACGAGATCACCGCCGCCGACCTGGGCGCCGAGACCGCCGACGGCTTCCTGCCCGTCACCGAGCTGGGCTTCGGCGCCGTCACCCACCGTCCGCCCGAGTCCCTCGTACGGGAGACCGCGGCCGCGACCGGGGCCCGTACCGGCGTCGTCCTGACCGTCTCGACGGTCACCGGCACCGCCGCCCGGGCCACCGCCCTGCGCGAGCTCCACCCTCGCGCCCTCGCCGAGGCGATGGAGGGCTTCGGGGTCGCCGAGGCCGCCGCCGCGCACCACGTGCCCGTGCTGGAGATCCGCGCGGTCTCCAACCCCGTCGGTCCGCGCGACCGCGACGCCTGGCGCATCGGCGCGGCGCTCGCCGCCCTGACCACGGCCTTCGGGAAGATCGCGCCCCTCCTGGAGAGTTGGAACCCCTATGACCGGTGACCTGCTGAAGATCGCGTACTCGCCCTGCCCCAACGACACCTTCGTCTTCGACGCCCTCGCCCACGGCCGCGTCGACGGCGCGCCCGGGCTCGACGTGACGTTCGCGGACATCGACATCACCAACGGCATGGCCGAGCGCGGCGAGTCCGACGTGCTGAAGGTGTCGTACGCCGTGCTGCCGTACGTCCTCGACGAGTACGCGCTGCTGCCCTGCGGGGGCGCGCTCGGCCGGGGCTGCGGCCCGCTGGTGCTCACGAGGGAGACAGGGACCGGGGACGCCGCCCTCGCTCCCGGCGGTGCGGGCCTGACCGGCCGCACGGTCGCCGTGCCGAGTGAGCGGTCGACGGCGTACCTGCTGTTCCGGCTCTGGGCGGCGGAGCAGGTCCCGGGCGGCGTCGGCGAGATCGTGGTCATGCCGTTCCACGAGATCATGCCGGCCGTACGGGACGGCAAGGTCGACGCGGGGCTGGTGATCCACGAGGCCCGCTTCACCTACCGCGAGTATGGTCTGCGCAAGCTCGCGGACATGGGCGAGCACTGGGAGTCCACGACCGGCCTGCCGATCCCGCTCGGCGCCATCATCGCCAAGCGCTCCCTGGGCGCACCGGTCCTCACCCGGCTCGCCGACTCGATCCGCGCCTCCGTACGCGCCGCCTGGGACGCGCCCGAGGTCTCCCGCCCGTACGTCATGGAACACGCGCAGGAAATGGATCCGGCCGTCGCGGACCAGCACATCGGTCTGTACGTCAACGAGTTCACGGCGGACCTGGGCGAGGACGGCTATGCGGCGGTGCGGGGATTGCTGACGCGTGCGGCGGCCGAGGGACTGTTGCCGCCCCTCGGCCCCGGTGCACTCGATTTCCCGTGACGGACGACGCTTTACCGTCGGCGCCGTCGGCGGATTCCGGTCAGACGTCCAACTGGTCGGCCACCGCGCGCAGTAGACCGGCGATCTGCTTGCCGGAGGTCCTCTCCGGGTAACGGCCCTTCTCCAGCATCGGGGTGATGTTCTCGAGAAGCGTGGTCAGGTCCTGGACGATGGAAGCCAGTTCGTCGGGCTTCTTGCGCTGTGCGGCGGCGACCGACGGGGTCGGGTCGAGAATGACGACGGAGAGTGCCTGGTCGCCGCGCTGTCCGGCGACGACGCCGAACTCCACTCGCTGACCCGGCTTCAGCGCCTCGACTCCGGCAGGCAGGACGGAGGAATGGACGAAGACGTCACCGCCGTCGTCACGGGAGAGAAAGCCGAAGCCCTTCTCTGTGTTAAACCACTTGACCTTGCCCGTCGGCATGGGTGTGACCTCGTCCTCGGTGTGTCGGAGCAGGATGGCTCTTGGGAAACTGGCGGAACAGTCCGTGCTCAGCGGAATCACTTGACCTGGCCGGTAGGCACGTCTGTCCTCGTCCTCGTACTCGTCGGAAAGCTGCTTCCCGAGTTCGGGAAACAACTCTGAACGGCTCTTGATAGCAGTCGGGCGGGTCGACCACGACCCGCCGGTACCAAGGCTAATGGTCTTCGGGCCGGTGACAAGACGTCCCCCGGTTGTTCCTTCGGGCGGGGAACTACCCTGGTCCGGTGCGTGACAAAACCCAAACGAATTCCGCCGCTCCCGGAGACCGACTGATCCGGGCCGGTGCCGTCGTGTTCTTCGTCGGCGCCGTGGCCACACTGGTCACGGTCGCCCCCCTTCTCCTCCACACGAAGCCTTTTCCCACATACATGTTCGGATTGAGCATGCTCATGGGCGTCGGGTTCCTCGTCGCGGGCGCCGGTGTCCTGCGATCGGTCGCCGCGGGCCGGCGTCAGGCGCGGGGTGCGCTCCGGTAGGCCTCGAGGTGGCCGGAGAGCCACGCGGGGAATTCGGTCAGGTCGGTGAGCACGACATCCGCACCGGCGGTCCGCAGTTCCTCCGCACCGATCGGCCCCGTCGGCACGGTGACCGACAGCGCCCCGGCGGCACGCGCGCCGCGTATGTCGCCCACGTGGTCGCCGACATAGACGCTCGCGCCGTGCTCACGCAGCGCCCGCGCCTTCTCCTCGGCCCACAGGTCGCCTATGACCGCGTCGGGGGCCAGACGCAGATGCTCCACGTGGAGTTCGGCGTTCGGCTGGTGCTTGGCGGTGACGATGATCGCCTGCCCGCCGGCCGCCCGCACCGCCGCGATCGACTCCCGGGCGCCGGGCAGCGCGGTCGCGCCCGTGACGCCGTGCTCGGGGTACAGCGAGCGGTAGAGGTCGGCCACGGCCGCCACCCGCTCCGCCGGGTACCAGCGGGCCAGCTCCGTCTCGGGCGGCGGCCCGAGCCGGGTGACCACCGCATCGGCGTCGATGTACGTCCCCGTCCGCTCGGCGAGCGCCACGTAGGTGGCGCGGATGCCGGGCCTGGAGTCGATGAGGGTCATGTCGAGGTCGAAGCCGACGGTGAGCACGGGTGACGTCATGCGGCCCATTCTGCCGGGCCGGTGCGATCCTCCTACCTCGGCTTCTGTGACCGCCACACCAGGAACAGTGCCGACGCCACGGCCGCGCCCCGGATCACCCAGGGCCAGGTCTGGGCGACGGCGTCGTTCATGTGCCCTTCGGCGATGGGGTCGCCCCAGCGCCCCTCGGACCGTCCCCACAGCCAGACGAGCCCGGCCGTGAGCGCGAGCCCCGGCAGCCATATGACGGCGAACTTCGTCTCCCGCTCGGTCAGCCGGCGCGAGGCGTAGGCGATGAGCCACCCGAGGATCAGGGCGAACCAGTTCCCGAGCACCGCGCCGGCGACGAGACAGCAGGCGGCGATCAGCAGCAGGGGGTTGCTCCACCGGGCCCGCTCGCCGGAGGGCCGGCGCAGCCGGAGCCGACGGCGGCGCGGGCGGCCGTCGGCTCCGTCCGCGTCCTCTCCCCCGTCCCCGCTTCCGGCTGCCGCGTCCACCGCGACCCGCTCGTCCCCCTCCGGCGCGGGCTTCCTCGCCTGCGGAGGCTTGAGCAGGTCCGCGATCTCCACGCCGCCGACGAAGCCCGGCACGTCCTCGCCGATGCCCAGGGGCGTCGGCTCGTTCAGCCACCAGTCGGGCGTCCCGCGGGTGTCGCCCAGCTCGTGCAGGGGCGCGCGGTGCGGCGGGGAGGCCGCGTCGGAAGGGGCGGCGGGGTTCGGCGCGCCGGCCCGCGGCCGTGGCACGGCCCGCCGGATCCCCTTCGGCCGCTCCGGCTCGTCCTCCCGGTCGCGTTGCACGGGCACGGAGGGCGCCGGCGGCTGCGGCGCGTCACCGCCCCGGTCGGCCGCCGCCGCGACGATGTCGTCGGGGCTGCCCAGGCGGTCGATGATGCGGCGGACGGCCGCGGGAGAGTCGACGGCGGCCTTCGCCCGGCGCCGGTCGATCTCGTTGCGCAGCTCGGAGACGAGCCGCATCCGCGTGGCCGACGGCAACTGCCGCTGCTGCGCCACATCCCCGACCCGGCTCAGATACTCGTAGACGACTTGGTCGCTCTCGATCCCCACGGGAAGACGCTACCGCGCAGCCCTCCACAAACCGGCCCACCAAAACCCCAACACCCCAACACCCGCCCCGCACCGCCCGTGCCGAAAGCGCCGCGAGCGCCGGTGGCTCGGCGGCGCCCGCACCCATCAGCCGCGCCGGGGCGGGCGGTCCGGCAACCGCCCGGGCCGACCGGCCCTGCCGGGGCGGGTGGCAGGCACCGGCCCGCACCCGTCAGCCCTGCCGCGCCCGCGATGCGGCGTCGGCCCGTACCCGTCAGCCCTGCCCGGCCCGCGATGCGGCGTCGGCCCGTACCCGTCAGCCCTGCCCGGCCCGCCATGCGGCGTCGGCCCGCACCCGTCAGCCCTGCCCGGCCCGCGATGCGGCGTCGGCCCGTACCTGTCAGCCCGTCCGGCGATTGAGGACGAGGCCCTTTCAGGGCCGACGCGGGGGTCCGGGGGCGCAGCCCCCGGAGGGCGCCAACCGCTACCGTGGGCAAGATGAGCACCGAGGACCAGCGCGCCCCCCGCTCCCTGGCGGCAGCGCTCCGCGCCCGGGACGACGCTTCCCTGGCCGCGCTGCTGCGCGCCCGCCCCGACCTCATCACCCCGGTCCCCACCGACCTCACCCAGCTCGCCACCCGGGCGGGCACCCGCGCCTCCGTCGTCCGCGCGCTGGAGCGGCTCGACCGGTTCGCCCTCCAGACCGCGGAGGCGCTGGCCGTGGCCGGCGACCCGGCGACGTACGACGAGCTGCTCGGGCTGATGGCGGGCGACGCGCGCGACCCGGCCGTCGCCGACGCGCTGCCCGGCGCCCTCGCGGCCCTGCGGGAACAGGCCCTGGTCTGGGGAGACGAAGGCAGCCTCCGTCTCGTGCGGACCGCCCGTGAACTGCTCGCGCCGTCCGCCCAGCACCCGTCCCCGACAGGGCTCGGGCCGAGCGTCCGAGAGGCGACCGCGGGCATGTCACCGGGCCGGATCCAGGAGCTCGTGACGACGGCCGGGCTGCCCTCCACGCACGACTCGGTGTCCGCCGTCGGCGCGCTCACCTCCCTGTTCACCCATCGCAGGAAGATGGCCGCGCTGCTCGCGAAGGCGCCCGCCGACTCCGTCGACGTGCTGAGGCGGCTGATGTGGGGGCCGCCGTACGGGCAGGTCACGGCGGACCCGGCGGCGCGCCTGCGCTGGCTGCTCGATCGCGGGCTGCTGCTGCCGACGGCGCCCGGCACCGTCGTACTCCCCCGCGAGGTCGCCCTGCATCTGCGCGAGGGCCGGGCCCACCGCACGCCGGAACCCGTGCCGCCCACCGTCGAGGCGCTGGTCGCCCATCGTCCCCAGGTGGTGGACGCGACGGCGGCCGGTCAGGCGTACACGGCGCTGACGACCGTGGAGGAGCTGCTGAAGGACTGGCACGAGGGCGGGCCCGCCGTCCTGCGGGCCGGTGGGCTGAGCGTGCGGGACCTCAAGCGGACGGCCGTCGCCCTCGACGTGTCCGAGCCGATGGCCGCGTTCTGGGTCGAGTTGGCGTACGCGGCCGGGCTGCTGGCCTCCGACGGCGAGGCCGACGAGCGGTACGCGGCGACCCCCGAGTACGACGAGTGGCTGGAGCGTCCGCCCGCCGACCGGTGGGCGCAGCTCGCGCAGGCGTGGCTGACGGCGACCCGGACGTCCGGGGTGGTCGGCGGCCGGGATCTCAAGGAGCGGGCGCTGTCGGCGCTGGGGCCGGGCCTGGACCGGTCGGCGGCGCCCGAGGTGCGACACCGGGTGCTGACCCTGCTGGCCGGCCTGCCCGAGGGCGCCGCACCGGACGCGGAAGCGGTGCTGGCCCGGCTGCGCTGGGAGCGCCCGCTGCGCGGGCCGCAGGGTCAGCAGCTTCCTCAGGGTTCCGCAGCCCAGGGCGCCCAGGGCGACGACGACCTGCGCTCCCGGCTGGCCCGCTGGACCCTGACGGAGGCCGAACTGCTGGGTGTGACCGGCCGGGGCGCGCTGTCGTCGCACGGGCGGGCTCTGCTTGGGGCGCGGTCAGCGGCTAAACCGGCCGCCGCCGCCACCGGCGCTGGGGACGGCCCGACCGGGCCCGGCGACAAGCTGCCCGCGCACCACCGTCCCGTCTCCGCCGGCCCTGCCGCGCCGCTCTCGGCTCCCGAGCAGGCTGTGGCCACCGCGGCCGCCGCCCGTCTGCTCACCCCGCTCCTCCCCGAGCCGCTGGACCACGTCCTGCTCCAGGCCGACCTGACCGCGGTCGCGCCCGGCCCGTTGCGGCGCCCGCTGGCCGATGTGCTCAGCGTCCTCGCGGACGTCGAGTCCAAGGGCGGGGCGACCGTCTACCGCTTCACGCCCGGTTCGGTGCGCCGCGCCCTGGACGCCGGCCGCAGCGCCTCCGACCTGCAAGCCTTCCTCGCCGAGCACTCCCGTACGCCGGTGCCGCAGCCGCTGGCGTATCTGATCGACGACGTGGCCCGTCGGCACGGTCATCTCCGGGTGGGCGCGGCCTCGGCCTACGTCCGTTGCGACGACGACGCTCTGCTGAACGAGATCCTCGCCGACAAGCGCGCCGCCGGCCTGCGCCTGCGCCGGCTGGCCCCGACGGTGCTCGCGGCCCAGGCCGACCCGGGGGCTCTGCTCGACGGTCTGCGGGCGATGGGCTTCGCGCCGGCTGCCGAGTCCGCCGAGGGGGATGTCCTGATCACCCGTGCCCACGCCCATCGCACGCCGCCGCGCACGGCTCCGGAGCCGGTGCCGGACGGCCCGCCGGTGCCCGACACGACGCTTCTCGGCGCGGCGATCCGCGCGATCCGGGCCGGTGACCTGGCCGCCACGGCCCCCCGCAAACCGACGGAGGACGCCGCCCGCCTCGCCCCCGGCGAACTTCCCCGGACCAGCTCGGCCGAGACGCTGGCCACCATGCAGGCCGCCGTCCTCACCGGCGAGGCCCTGTGGATCGGCTACGTCAACGCGGAGGGGACCGCAAGCCAGCGCGTCATCGCCCCGGTCCGGGTGGAGGGCGGCTTCGTGACGGCCTACGACCACACGGCCGACGAGGTCCGCACGTACCCGCTGCACCGGATCACAGGCGTCTCCGAACTGGTGGATGACTGACCCCTTCCCGGGCTGCCCCGCCCACGGGACCGACGGCCGCCTGACCGCAGCCGCTGACCGGTGGGCGCCTGACCGGTGGGCACCGGACCCATGACCGCCGGAACTCTGACGACCGCCCGACCGTCAGGCGCCGGATCACAGCGGCCTGACCGGGGGACACGGAACCCGCAGCCGCCGGAACTCTGACGGCCGCCGGACCGACGGGCGCCGGGCCCGTGGCCGCCGAAACTCTGAAGGCCGCCGACCGAGGGCGCGCCGGACTCACAGCCGTGCCCCGCAGCCACCTGACCGGGAGGCACGGGACCCATAGCCGCCGGAACTCTGACGGCCACCGGACCGACGGGCCCCGGACTCACAGCCGTGCCCCGCAGCCACCTGACCGGGGGGACCGGAGCCGTGGCCGCCGGGCTCACGATCGTCTGGCCGGTGGGGCGTCGGGCCCGGGGGGCGCCTGACGCTGACCGCCGGCCGCCCTGCACGTCGGTCCAGGGGACGGACGGCGGGCGGCCGGAGGCCGGCTGTTCAGCATTCGCCGACGCCCGCGTCCGCCGGCAGGCCGAAGTGGGCGCGGGCCGTGGCCTCCAGGGCCCGGGACGACATCGGATGATGGAGGGACGACCTGGTGAAGACCCCGAAGTGGGAATCCGTCCAGCGCCCGTAGCCGTCGCCGTCCGGCGGTTCCTCCCGGGCCACGACCCGGTAGCCCCCGGCGGCCGCCTCGTCCCGCTCCAGGCGCACCACCTGCGGGTACTGCCCGGCACCGCACTCCACCAGGATGTCGTCCCGCACCCCGTAGCGGACGCACAGCGCGTTGACGCCGGCCCGCACCTCGTCCCCGTGCCGCTCCAGTTCGAGCGCCTTCGCCTGGCAGAACCAGCGCGCCTCGATCGCGGGCACGCTCCCGCCGTAGCCGCTGCCGTGCGACTCTGCCGCGATCCTGGCCTCGATCACCGGCCGTACCTCGCCCCACAGCCGACCGTCGATGCCCCCGGGCCACATGACCCAGGTACCGGTGGCCGCCAGCACCGCCGCGGCTCCCACACCGACCGCGCCCCTGCGGAACGACAGGACCGACATACCGTGACTCCCCACCGCGTCGCGCCCATCGCGCTGCTCCCCGGGTCAGACACGCAAAGGGCGGACAGGGTTGCGCGGGGGCCCCGGGAGGCAGCGGACCACCGTATGAGGACGGCGTACGGCACACTGGAGGTTTGGCCCGTGCGAAAGGGATGGCGTACGTGAATGGACCGCTGATCGTCCAGTCGGACAAGACTCTGCTCCTGGAAGTCGACCACGAGCAGGCGGACGAGTGCCGTCGTGCCATCGCACCGTTCGCGGAGCTGGAGCGGGCGCCGGAGCACATCCACACCTACCGGTTGACGCCGCTGGGCCTGTGGAACGCCCGGGCGGCCGGGCACGACGCCGAACAGGTCGTGGACGCGCTGGTGCAGTACAGCCGTTACCCGGTGCCGCACGCGCTGCTCGTCGACATCGCCGAGACGATGGATCGCTACGGCCGGCTGACCCTGAGCAAGCACCCCGCGCACGGGCTGGTGCTCACCACCACCGACCGGCCGGTGCTGGAGGAGATCCTGCGCTCCAAGCGGGTCGCTCCGCTGGTCGGCGTCCGGATCGATCCGGACAGTGTCGCCGTGCACCCCTCCGAGCGCGGGCAGATCAAGCAGACGCTGCTGAAGCTGGGCTGGCCGGCCGAGGACCTCGCGGGGTACGTCGACGGCGAGGCGCACCCGATCGAGCTGGCCGAGGACGGCTGGGCGCTCAGGCCGTACCAGAAGCAGGCGGTGGAGAACTTCTGGCACGGCGGCAGCGGCGTCGTGGTCCTGCCGTGCGGTGCGGGCAAGACCCTTGTCGGCGCCGGGGCGATGGCCCAGGCGAAGTCGACCACGCTGATCCTCGTCACGAACACGGTCTCGGCGCGGCAGTGGAAGCACGAGCTGGTGAAGCGGACGTCGCTGACCGAGGAGGAGATCGGCGAGTACAGCGGGACGCGCAAGGAGATCCGGCCCGTCACCATCGCCACGTACCAGGTGCTGACGACCCGGCGGAAGGGCGTCTACCCGCACCTGGAGCTGTTCGACTCCCGGGACTGGGGGCTGATCCTCTACGACGAGGTGCACCTGCTGCCGGCGCCGGTCTTCAAGTTCACGGCGGATCTCCAGGCGCGTCGGCGCCTCGGTCTGACCGCGACCCTGGTCCGCGAGGACGGCCGCGAGTCGGACGTGTTCTCGCTGATCGGGCCGAAGCGGTTCGACGCGCCGTGGAAGGAGATCGAGGCGCAGGGCTACATCGCGCCCGCGGACTGCGTCGAGGTCCGGGTGAACCTGACGGACTCGGAGCGGCTGGCGTACGCGACCGCCGAGGCGGAGGAGAAGTACCGCTTCTGTGCGACGACGGCGACGAAGCGGAAGGTGACGGAGGCGATCGTCCGCCGTTTCGCGGGGCAGCAGATCCTCGTCATCGGCCAGTACATCGACCAGCTGGACGAGCTGGGCGAACACCTGGGCGCCCCGGTGATCAAGGGCGAGACCTCCAACGCCCAGCGGGAGAAGCTGTTCGACGCCTTCCGGGAGGGTGAGATCAGCGTGCTGGTGGTGTCCAAGGTGGCGAACTTCTCGATCGACCTGCCGGAGGCGACGGTCGCCGTCCAGGTCTCGGGCACCTTCGGTTCCCGTCAGGAGGAGGCCCAGCGCCTCGGTCGTGTGCTGCGCCCCAAGGCGGACGGCCACCAGGCCCACTTCTACTCGGTGGTGGCGCGGGACACCCTCGACCAGGACTTCGCGGCGCACCGCCAGCGCTTCCTGGCGGAGCAGGGCTACGCGTACCGGATCATGGACGCGGACGAGCTGCTGGCGGAGGAGGCCTGAGCCCCGCCGGGGTCGCCCGCCGCGGTCGGTCACCTGCGGCGGTGGACTCCGGCTTCCTCGCCGTACTCGCCGAGGATGATCACGTCGAAGGCGGCGCCCGCGAAGACCTTCACGGCGCGCAGGGCGTCGCCGAGGCGGTGGCGGTGTCCGTCGGACAGGGGGGTCGCTCCTGACGGGCGACCGGGGGCCGGGGTGAAGGTCGCTGCACTCATGTCTCCATGATGGGAGACGGGGCATAAAGCGGGCATCGGTCCCAGGTCCCCTTTCGGCGTACTCCTCCGGTACCCCTGTGGGAGGGGGTCTCCCCTACGGGACGGGGGTCGCGGGCTAGGGGTGGGCGGGGTCCAGGTGGACACCCGGGCGGCTTGCGCCGGGGGCTCCCGGACAAATGCGTTGGCACGCCCGTCCCCCCTTCACCTAGAATCCTCGCTCTTGCCCGCCTCCCTCGCCGGAGCGCCGCCGCCCGGACGGAAACCGGGCGGCCTCACCGCAGCAGCCCCTCAGCCGGCCCGGAGGCACCCCCTTGTCCACGCCGTCCACGTCGTCGTCCCCACGCGTCGACGACGATCCGCTCGCCCGCGAACGCGCCCACCTCGCCTCCTCCCGGGGCGCCCTGCGGGCCATGCGCGAGGACGTCGAGGCCCTCGACATCAGCGACGTCACCGCGAACTGGGTCAACGCGCAGATCCTGGAGCGCCAGATCGGGGAGCGCATCAAGGCGCTCGCCGACCTCAGCCACACCCCTCTGTTCTTCGGCCGGCTCGACTACCTGCACGCCCCCGGCGCCGACCGGGCGGAGGGCGCGGAGGGGGAGCAGTTCTACATCGGACGTCGGCATGTGCACGACGGTGACGGTGATCCGATGGTCATCGACTGGCGTGCGCCGGTCTCGCAGCCGTTCTACCGGGCCTCGAAGAAGGACCCGATGGACGTCGGGCTGCGCCGCCGCTTCGGTTACACCGGCGGCGACCTCACCGCGTACGAGGACGAGCACCTGTCGGATCCGGCGGAGACGGAGCGGACCAGCAAGCTGCTCCAGCGGGAGATCGAGCGGCCTCGTGTCGGGCCGATGCGCGACATCGTCGCGACGATCCAGCCCGAGCAGGACGAGATCGTCCGCAGCGGGCTGGGCGGGACGGTCTGTGTCCAGGGAGGGCCGGGGACCGGGAAGACGGCCGTCGGCCTGCACCGGGTGGCGTATCTGCTCTACGCCCACCGCGAGCGGCTCGCCCGCACCGGCACGCTGGTGATCGGACCGAACAAGTCCTTCCTCAGCTACATCGAGCAGGTGCTGCCCGCGCTGGGTGAGCTGACGGTCCGCCAGGGCACGGTCGACGACCTGGTGGCGCATGTGGAGGTGCGGGGCACGGACGACGCGGCGGCGGCGGTCGTCAAGGGTGACGCGAGGATGGCCGAGGTGCTGCGCCGGGCCGTCTACGCGCATGTCGGCATGCCGGGCGAACCGCTCGTCGTCGTGCGGGGCTCCCGGCGGTGGCGGCTTCCGGCGTACGAGATCGAGGAGATGGTGCGGGAGCTGCTGGACCGGGACATCCGTTACGGCGCCGCCCGTGCCGCGCTGCCGCAGCGCATCGCGCACGCGATCCTGGTGCAGATGGAGCGCTCGGGGGAGGCTCCCGACGACCGGGTGCAGGACGCCGTCGCCCGCAACAGCGCGGTGAAGGCGGTCGTGAAGGCGGTCTGGCCGGCCGTCGATCCGGCGAAACTGGTGCTCCGGCTGCTCACGGACGGGGAGTTCCTCGCCGAGCACGCGGCGGGGGTACTGAGCGAGGGCGAGCAGAAGACGATCCTGTGGGCGAAGCCGGTGCGCTCGGTGAAGTCGGCCAGGTGGTCGGCGGCGGACGCGGTGCTGATCGACGAGGCGACCGACATTGTGGAGCGCACGCACTCGCTGGGCCATGTGGTCCTGGACGAGGCGCAGGACCTGTCCCCCATGCAGTACCGGGCGGTCGGGCGCCGCTGCACCACGGGTTCCGCGACGGTGCTGGGCGACCTGGCGCAGGGCACCACCCCCTGGGCGACCCGGAGCTGGGAGGAGGCCCTCACCCATCTCGGCAAGGCCGACGCGGTGATCGAGGAGCTGACGGCCGGTTTCCGGGTGCCGACGGACGTCATCACCTACGCCTCCCGGCTGCTCCCGTCGATCGCACCGGGCCTCACGCCCGTCGCCTCGGTCCGTGAGAACCCCGGCTTCTTCGACCTCCGGCCGGTCACCGGTGACGCCGAAGTCATCGCGGCCTGCGAGGAGTTGCTGCGCAACGAGGGCTCGACGGGCCTGATCGCGGCCGATGCGCGGATCCCGGCCCTCGCCGAGGCGCTGACCACGGCGGGCATCGGCCACCTGTCGCCGGGCGAGGAGACGACGGCCGAGACCCGCCTCACCCTGGTCCCGGCCTCCCTGGCCAAGGGCCTGGAGTACGACTACGTCGTCCTGGACGAACCGCGGGCGGTGGTCGACGGCGAGCCGGACGAGCGGACGGGGCTGCGCCGGCTCTACGTGGCACTGACCCGGGCGGTGTCCGGCCTGATCGTGACCCACACGGCCGCGCTGCCGTCCCAGCTCGGCTGACGGCCGGCGGCCGGATTGTCGGGCGCGGGCTACCCGGCCGGCTCGCCGTCCACCGCCCGCCGCCACCTCGCCACGGCCCGCGCCGACACGGGGCCGGACCAGCCGTCGGGGCGGGCGGCGCCGCCGATGTGGAAGGCGTCGATGCCGCCGGCCCTCAGCACCGGCACATGGTCGAGGCGCAGGCCGCCCCCCACGAGGAGCCGCTGCTCGTAGCCCTGTTCCCCGTGCCGTGCCGCCTCCGCGAGGAGGGTGGGCAGGCCGTCGTCGACGCCGGTGGCGGAACCGGCCGTGAGGTAGGTGTCCAGTCCGGGCAGGCCGTCCAACTGCTTGCGCAGGGCGTCGCGGTCGGCGGCGTGGTCGAGGGCGCGGTGGAAGGTCCAGCGGCAGCCGTCCAGCTCGGTGACGACCCGCTCCACCGCGGCCAGGTCCACCCCGCCCCCGGCGTCCAGGAACCCCAGGACGAACTGGTCCGCGCCGGCCGCCCGCAGCTCGGCCGCCAGCCGCACGAGGGAGTCGACGTCCCGCGCGGTTCCCGCCGCGAAGCCTTCGGAGCGTCTCAGCATCACGCGCAGGGAGAGGTCCACGGCGGCCCGGATCCCGGTGAGGACGGCCACCGGCGGGGTGAGTCCGTCGGCGGCCATGTCGGTGACGAGCTCGAGGCGGTCCGCGCCTCCGGCCTGGGCGGCGACCGCGTCCTCGACGTCGAGGGCGATCACCTCCAGAACTGCACGCTTGCTCATGGGACCCCATTCGTCGGCGTTCAACGGCTTGAACGGCTTCTTCGGGCGGCTACAGGTCTAGTCCAATTCAAGAATACGCCGGAGAACCCCGCCCGTACGCGCGACAATGGGGCCATGGCCGATCTCGACGCCCTGCGCACCCGTTTCAGCCACACCCTGGACAGGACCCGGGGCCCGGCCGACGGCCCCGACCCTGCGCCGTACTCCGACGACCTCCTCGCCCGCTGGCAGGAGCCGCAGCGCCGCTACCACACGCTCACGCACCTCACCGAGGTCCTGGACCGCATCGACGTCCTCGCGGGGCACGCGGCCGACCCCGACGTCGTCCGGCTGGCCGCCTGGTTCCACGACGCCGTCTACCTGCCCGACCGCTCCGAGAACGAGGAACGCTCCGCCCGCCTCGCCGAGCGCGCCCTGCCCGAGGCCGGGGTCACGCCGGAACGGACCGCCGAGGTCGCGAGGCTCGTGCGGCTCACCGTCACCCACGATCCGGCCGACGACGACCTCGACGGGCAGGTCCTGTGCGACGCCGACCTGGCGGTCCTCGCCGCGCCGCCGACCGCGTACGCCGCCTACACCGCCGCCGTCCGCGAGGAGTACCACTTCGTCCCGAGCGACGCCTTCCGCACCGGCCGCGCGGACATCCTGCGCCGACTCCTGGCGCTGCCGCGGCTGTTCAGGACGCCCTACGGCAGCGAGCGGTGGGAGGCCACGGCCCGCTACAACCTGCGGGGCGAACTGGAACTGCTCACGTCGTGACCGCCCCCACCCCGCGCATCCCCGCCGGACGCCTCACCCTGGAGGGCGTCACGCCCAGCGCCGCCGCCGGACTGCGGGCGGGCGGCGGCGGAGGCTTCGAGTGGCTCGGCGGCGCACCGTTCGAGGGGACACGGGACGCCGCCGGGATGATGGTGCGGGCGTACGTGTCCGGTGTGCACCGGCCGGAGTTCGGCATGTACGTCCTCGTACGGCGGGAGGACGGCCGGGCGGTCGGCAGCATGTGCTTCCACGCGGCTCCGGACGAGGACGGGCGTACGGAGATCGGCTACGACCTCGTCGAGGCGGCCCGCGGCCACGGCTACGCGACGGAGGCGCTGCGCGCGCTGGCCGGATGGGCGCTGGCGAGGCCCGACGTACGACGCCTCTTCGCGGTCGTCGAGCACGTCAACGCCCCCTCCCGGGGAGTGCTGGAACGGTCCGGTTTCGTCAGGGTCGGCGAGGGCGACAAGGAGGACGCGTACGAACTCCGCGGCGATTCCCACCCGATCCGCCCCCGGACCTAGCCCGCCCGAGGGACCCGGGCCCAGGGGGAGCCACGCCTCGCCGTTGCCCGGCCGGTCGGGCCGCCCCGTTCCTCCCTCCCCTACGTGCCGCCGCCCTTGCGTCTGCGCAGACCGGCCGCCGTCAGCAGGCGGACCACCTCGCGGCTGCTCACCTGGACCGCGCCGGCCGCCACCACCTCGGCGTAGCGGTGCGAGGGGATGTCGTAGTGATCGCGCTCGAAGGCGCGCCGCGGCACGCCCAACCCGTCGGCGAACGACTGGAGTTCGGCGTAGGAGACGTCACTGACGAGGTGGGACCACATACGGCCGTGCCCCGGCCAGTCCGGTGGGTCGATGTAGACGGTCACGAGAGCCTCACGAGGACGACGCGCCTCCCATGGCCGAGCCCAGCGAGCCCACCGACGCGACCTTCACGCCCGCCTGGTGGCACACCCAGTGCGGGTCGGGCCCGAGTTCGGGCTCCACCTCCAGCGCGTGCGGATCACCGGATCCGCAGACCGGGCAGAGGGGCCAGCGTCCGTACCGCTCCAGCAGCGCGTCCTGCACGTCCTGCGCGATCAGTCCCGCCACGTACGTCACGCCGTCCGGCCACTGCTCCACCCACCAGCGCCGCTGCACGACGGAGTCCTCGACCAACGACACCACGTCCGCCGCGGCGACGTCGCCCGAGGCAAGATCGGCCAGCACGAGGGCGCGTGCCGCGTGCAACGCCTGTTCCAGGGGGCTGATGGGATCCATCCCCCCATTGTGCGCACTCGTGACCCCGAGTCCGAAAAGAGGTGGTCGAAGGCCCTGTTCGTGGGCGACAGGCGCGGCGACGTCGGCCGCATCGGACCAGACGTCGGTCCACCGGGCCGGTGGATCACAGGGACACCAGCCGGCCGTGGCGGCACCGGCAGGCCGAGCACGCGCCCCATGGAACGTAGCCTCATCGGCGGGCCCCCGCGGTGCCGACCACTGCCCGGACCCCACCGGAAGGAGCCGTTCCCGATGACCTCCCGCCCCGATCCCCTTGAGCTGCGCACCACGCTCGAATCCCTCACCACCGAGGCGTTCCGCCCGGAACTCGCCGAGATCGACCGTCTCCCCACCCTCGACATCGCCCGTCTCATGAACGGGGAGGACGCCGCCGTCCCCGCCTCCGTCGGCGCGCGGCTGCCGCAGATCGCCGCCGTCGTCGACGCCGTCGCGGCCCGCATGGCGCGCGGCGGGCGACTGGTCTACGCCGGTGCGGGCACCGCCGGACGGCTCGGCGTGCTCGACGCCTCCGAGTGCCCGCCGACCTTCGACACCGCGCCCGGCCAGGTCGTCGGGCTCATCGCGGGCGGTCCGACGGCCCTGGTGACCTCCGTCGAGGGCGCCGAGGACTCGGCAGAACTCGCCGAAGCGGACCTGGCCGCCCTCACGCTCACCCCCGACGACACCGTGGTCGGCGTCTCCGCCTCCGGCCGCACCCCGTACGCCGTCGGCGCCGTCCGCTACGCGCGGGCGCGCGGCGCCCTGACCGTCGGGCTGTCCTGCAACGCGGGCAGTGCGCTGGCCGCCGCCGCCGAGCACCCGATCGAGGTCGTGGTCGGTCCGGAGCTGCTCACCGGTTCCACCCGGCTGAAGGCGGGCACCGCGCAGAAACTGGTGCTGAACATGATCTCGACGATCACGATGATCCGGCTGGGCAAGACGTACGGGAACCTGATGGTCGACGTCCGCGCCTCGAACGACAAGCTGCGCGCCCGTTCACGGCGGATCGTGGCACTGGCGACGGGGGCGGACGCGGCGGACGTCGAGGCGGCCCTCACCGCCACCGGTGGTGAGGTGAAGAACGCGATCCTCGTGCTGCTGGCCGGGGTGGACGGGCCGGCCGCCACCCGCCTTCTGGAGGAGTCCGGCGGACACCTGCGCGCCGCGCTCGGCGCGGTGAGCGGCTGAGCCGCACGCTCGGGGGGTGCACATCGACTCCTCCTCCACAGCTGCCGCGATCCTGCCCCTGGTGGGCGGCCCCGCGAACGTCACGTCCGTCGCCCACTGCATGACCCGGCTGCGGCTGGGTCTCGCCGATCCGTCCGGCGCGGACGAGGAGGCGCTGCGGGCGGTGCCCGGGGTGCTGGGCCTCGTCGTGGACGACGGCTCGTACCAGGTGGTCCTCGGCCCCGGCGTGGTGACGAGAGTGACGGCCGCGTTCGAGCTGCTCGTCGCCCGGCCGTCCGCCGCCGACGAACTGGGCGCGCGCGGCGCCGAGTTGCGGGAGGAGCGGCGCAGGAACAACGCGACCCCTTTCAGGTCCTGGCTGCGTCGGCTGGCCGCCGTGTTCGTCCCGCTCATCCCCGCCCTGATCGGCTGCGGGATCCTCGCAGGCGTCAACGGCCTCCTTCTCAACACCGGTCTGCTGCCCGGCCTCACCCCCGCCCTCGCCGCCGTGGCGTCCGCGTTCATGGCGCTGATCGCCGTCTTCGTCGGGCTCAACACGGCGAAGGAGTTCGGCGGCACACCGGTCCTGGGCGGGGCGGTCGCGGCGATCGTCGTCCACCCGGGGGTCGCGAAGGTGACGGCGTTCGGGGTGACCCTCACCCCCGGCCAGGGCGGGGTCCTCGGCGCGCTGGCTGCGGCCCTGCTGGCGACCCGCGTCGAGAAGTGGTGCCGCGGCCGGGTCCCGGAGGCGCTGGACGTGCTCCTCACCCCGGCCCTCACGGTCCTGGTGGCCGGGCTCGGAACGCTGTACGGCCTGATGTACGCGGCGGGCGCGGTGTCCTCGGCCATCGGCGCGGCCGCGAACTGGCTGCTGGCGACGACGGGCGCCTTCGCGGGGCTGGTCCTCGGCGGCCTCTTCCTGCCGCTGGTGATGCTGGGCCTCCACCAAACCCTCATCCCCGTCCACACCACCCTGATCGAACAGCAGGGGTACACGGTCCTGCTGCCCGTCCTGGCGATGGCGGGCGCGGGCCAGGTCGGCGCGGCGGTGGCGGTGTACGTCCGGCTGCCCGACGTGTCGATCCGGACGACGATCAGAGCGGCGCTCCCGGCCGGGCTGCTGGGCGTCGGGGAGCCTCTGATCTACGGGGTGTCGCTCCCCCTGGGCCGTCCCTTCCTCACCGCCTGCGCGGGCGGCGCGGCCGGCGGCGCCTTCGTCGGCTTCTTCGCGATGCTCGGCGACAAGGTGGGAACGACCGCGATCGGCCCGTCCGGCTGGGCCCTGTTCCCCCTGCTGGCGGGCAACCGGGGCCTGGGCCTGACGGCGGCGATCTACGCGGGCGGCCTCCTGACGAGCTACACGGTCGGCTTCGCCGCGACCTACGCCTTCGGCGGAGTACGACGACCGGCCGACCCCCCGAAGAAGGAGACGGCGGAAGCCGCGAAAGCCGGGGCACCGACCGCGAAGGCGGGGTGAGGCGGGGCCCCGGGCCGGCCGTCCACGCCGGTCGGCGTCGGCGGTCCGCAGGGGCGAGGACGGCCCCGGCGTCACCCGTGGGCCGACGGCCCGGCGTCACCCGCGGGCTGGCGGCCCCATGTCACTCGGGGGTTGGCCGGTGTCACCCGCGACCCGGCGACCGGGTGTCACCATGGCCAGCGGCCCGGCGTCACCCGTGAGACGGCGGCCCGGCGTCATCTGTGGGCCGACGGCCCGGTGTCGCTCATGACCCGGCGTCCCGGCGTCACCCGTGCCCCGGCGGCCCCATGTCAGTCGGGGCCGGCCCGGTGTCGCCCGTGAGACGGCGGCCCGGTGTCCTCCGTGGGCGGGCTCGGCGTCACCCGTAACCCACCCGCCGGGTGTCACCCATGGCCAGCGGCCCGGCGCAGCCGTGCCCCAGCGGCCCCATGTCACTCCCGCGGCCGACCCGGCGTCGCTCATGACCCGGCGACCGGGTGTCACCCGTGACCGGCGGCCCGGCGGCCCGGCGTCACCCGTGACCCGCGGCCCGGCGTCACCCGTGACCCGCGGCCCGGCGTCACCCGTGACCCGCGGCCCGGCGTCACCCGTGCCCCGGGCACCCCAGGGTCACCGCGGGGCGGACGGGAGTCGTCCCCGGCGCGTCGTGTCCGCCTACTCTTGGAGCATGAACCACGCCCAGCTCACCGCGCTCGGCCGTGCCCTCCGTGTCCTCGGTGAGCACGGGGACGCGCTCTCCGCCGACACCCCGGACGCCAAGCTGCACGAGGTCAAGGCCGATCTGCGGCGTGCGCTGGACCTGTTGGACGAGAGCGTCGTCGGCGCCACCCCCACGACCCGCTGCGCCGAGCACCCGCACGGGCCGGTCGACAAGGCGGCCCCCGACCTGTGTCTGCTGTGCGAGACGCGCCGCCGCACGGCCCGGCGCGCCGAGTTCAACGGCCCCGCCCCGCAGGCGCCGTACACCGCCCCCGCCCCCTCCCGTTACGGCACCCGCGCCGACCGCCCGCAGCCCCAGCAGCGCTGGCTGGCGGAGCTGTGGAACGGGCAGGAGTGGCAGCTCTGCGGGACCCCGCGCAGGGACCGCCGTGAGGCCGAGCTCTACATCGCCGCCCTGCGACGCGGTTCCCGGCCCGCGATGGCCTACCGGCTGGTGCACGAGTTCACCGACTACGAGGTGCTGCGAATCTGGGGCACCCCGGTGAAGGTCGACATCGAGCCCCTCGGCAACCTCTGACGGCCGTCCGGCCGGCGGCCGGACGGCCGCCGGTCGAGTCCTCGTCGGCGGCCGCTCATGCCTCGACCGGCACGGCCCCGTCCGCCCCCTCCGCGAGCTCCGCCGGAACGGCCGCCCGGTGCCGGGGGATGAAGGTGGCGAGGAGGAAGGCGGCCAGGGCCGCTCCGGCGCCGATGGCCATGACGACCTTGAAGCCGTTCTCCGAGGGGAGCGCGTAGCCGCCGAAGTCGGTGGTCATCTGGGCGAGAATCACCCCGGCGATGGCGCTGGCGAAGCTGGTGCCGAGGGACCGCATCAGGGTGTTGAGGCTGTTGGCCGCGCCCGTCTGGGAGGGGTCCACCGCGCCCATGATCAGGGCCGGGAGCGCGCCGTAGGTGAAGCCGACGCCGGCGCCGATGATGCAGGAGACCAGGATCAGGTGCCAGACCTCCGACATGAGCAGGATGTTCAGGCCGTAGCCGGAGGCGACGATCAGCGCGCCGATCATCAGGGTGACCTTGGGACCCTTGGCCTTGGTGACCTTGGCGGACGCGGCCGACATGACCATCATGACCAGGCCTTGCGGAGCCAGCACCAGGCCGACGGTCAGCATCGACCTGCCCAGGCCGTAGCCGGTCTGCTCGGGCAGCTGGAGCAGCTGCGGCAGGACCAGGGACATCGCGAACATCGAGAAGCCGAGGGCGATCGAGGCGAGGTTGGTGAAGAGCACCTGGGGCCTGGCGGTGGTGCGGAGGTCGACCAGTGGCTGCTTCGCCGCCAGTTCCCACCGGCCCCAGGCGGCCAGGATCAGGACGGCTGCGGCGCCCAGGCCCACCGTCGTGGCGGAGGTCCAGCCCCAGTCGGCGCCCTTGGACACGGCGAGCAGCAGCGAGACCAGACCGGCCGACAGGCCGAGCGAGCCCACGAGGTCGAAGCGGCCGCCGACACGGTTCCGCGATTCCGGGACGAGGCTCAGCACGAGCAGGAAGGAGACGACGCCGAGGGTGGCGGAGGTCCAGAAGAGGATGTGCCAGTCCCAGTTGTCCGCGATGAACGCGGCGGTGGGCAGACCGAGCGCGCCACCGACACCGAGGGAGGCGCTCATCACCGCCGTCGCCCCGGCGAGCTTGTCGGCGGGAACCGTGTCGCGCAGGATGCTGATGCCCAGCGGCACCACGGCGGCCGACAGGCCCTGGAGCGCCCGGCCGATGATCATCGGGACGAGGGAGTCGGCGAGGGCGCAGACCACCGACCCGGCCACCAGCAGCACGATGCTGGTGAGCAGCATCCGCCGTTTGCCGACCATGTCCCCGAGCCGCCCCGCGACGGGGGTGGCGACGGCGGCGGCGAGCAGCGTGGCGGTGACCGCCCAGGCCGTGTCGGAGGCGGGCGCGTGCAGCAGCTTGGGCAGTTCCGGGACGATCGGGATGACCAGGGTCTGCATCAGCGAGACGACGATCCCGGCCAGGGCCAGTACCGCCACCACGGCGTTCGGCCTCGGCGGGGCGGATGTTCCCGCCGCGGCGGGGCGGGCAAGGGCGTCGGACATGGCGGGGCCTCCGTCGGGACACGCGGGGGAATTTGAACTGCTTGACTCAAGCAAGCTTATGTAGATTGATTGAGTTAAGCAAGCTAAATCGCATGCCCCTGCACTGACCAGGCATGTCGTCGGCCCCGGGACGAGCGGTGACCGCGGTCGGCGGCCTCAGCCGTGCCGGGCGATGAGCTCCCGGGTCCGTGCCTCGTCCAGCTCGTAGACCGTCTCGTGGGCGCGCGGGTCGCGCGCGTGCAGGGTGTGGAACATCGGCCCCGCGGCCCCGCCCAGCTCCACGACGGACGCGGACGCGCCCCGCACCGCCCGCTCGGTGCCGGGTGCGGTCGTCAGGTCGATGCGGTTGACGACCCCGGGCGTCACCCACACCGGCACGGCGGCCAGCAGCCCGAACAGCTGGAGGTGGAAGTGCCCGGTGAGCAGGACGCGTACGTCGCTCCCCCGGATCACCTCCGCCAGCCCGTCGGGGTCGCGCAGCCCGAACACCCGCTGGGTGACCGAGACGTCCAGACTGATCGGGGGATGGTGGAAGGCGACGACGGTGCCCCGCTCGGCCGGGGTGCTCAGCACCTCCCGCAGCCAGTCCAGCTGCTCCGCGCCGATCCGGCCGTACACCTGGCCCGGCACCAGGGAGTCCAGGGTGACGAACCGCCAGCCACCGACCGTGCTGACGGCCGCCCGCTCGGGGCCGGGAAAGCCGAGGACGGCGTCCGGGTGCCCGCTGCCCAGCACCTTCGTGAAGGCGGACCGCTCGTCGTGGTTGCCGGTGGTGTAGAAAACGGGCGCGTCGAGGGAGCGCGCGAAACCGCCGATGAGCTCCCGTACGGTCGTGTAAGCCTCCACCGAGCCGTCGTCGGCGAGGTCGCCGGTGACGACGACCGCGTCCACGCCCCGCTGGTGACGGAGTTCGCCGAGGAGGAACCGCAGGGAGTCGGCAGCGTCGACGCGAGCGCCCTCGGGACCGTCGACGCGGCCGATGTGGGTGTCCGAGAGATGCAGGATTCTCATCTCCCGGACCCTACCCGCGAGTTGACGCTCAGCTCGAGGTGTACGGCGTGTGGCTCAGCTGAGGGTGCGCAGCGCGGCGGCGTCGAAGGGCTTCAGCTCGTCGAGGCGGCCGTCGAGCACCTTGGCCGCCCACTCCGGGTCCTGGAGCAGCGCGCGGCCGACGGCCACCATGTCGAACTCGTCGCGCTCCAGCCGGTCGAGGAGGTCGTCGATGCCCTTGACCGGGGCGCCCTCGCCCGCGAAGCCCCTCAGGAACTCACCGTCGAGGCCGACCGAGCCGACCGTGATGGCGGGCTTGCCGGTGATCTTCTTCGTCCAGCCCGCGAGGTTGAGGTCGGAGCCGTCGAACTCCGGGAGCCAGTAGCGGCGGGTGGACGCGTGGAAGGCGTCGACGCCGGCCGCGGCGAGCGGCGCGAGGATGGCCTCCAGTTCCTCCGGGGTCTCGGCGAGCCGGGCGTCGTACGCCTCCTGCTTCCACTGCGAGTAGCGGAAGATGACGGGGAACTCGGCGGAGACGGTCTCGCGTACGGCGGCCACGACCTCGGCGGCGAACTTCGCACGGGCCACGGCGTCGCCGCCGTAGGCGTCGGTACGGCGGTTGGTGCCGGCCCACAGGAACTGGTCGAGGAGGTAGCCGTGGGCGCCGTGGAGCTCGACACCGTCGAAGCCGATGCGCTCGGCGGCGGCCGCGGCCTCGGCGAACGCGCCGATGACGTCGTCCAAATCGCGCTGGGTCATCGCCTTGCCGGCGCCCTCGGTGCCGTCCAGCCGGACACCGGAGGGGCCGACGGCGGGAGCGTCCGCGTACGGCGGCTCGCCCTGGCTGCGCACCATCCCGATGTGCCACAGCTGCGGCACGATCGTCCCGCCGCCCGCGTGCACCGCCTCGGCGACCTTCGCCCAGCCCGCGAGCTGCTCCGCACCGTGGAACCGGGGCACCCGGTCGCTCTGCCCCGCGGAGTCGTGCCCGACGTACGTCCCCTCGGTGACGATGAGACCGACACCGGCGGCGGCCCGACGGCCGTAGTACGACACGACGTCCTCGCCGGGAATGCCGCCCGGGGAGAACATGCGCGTCATGGGCGCCATGGCGATGCGGTTCGGAACCGTCAGCCCGTTGATCGACACCGGGCGGGAGAGGATCTCGGCGGCGCGCGAAGCGACGGGCGGCGTGATGCTCACGTGGGGACTCCTCGGGATGATGGACCGCTGGGTATGTGCACATGCATTGAGTGCTCTGTACGACAACCCCCTCGGTGACGCCGCCATTCCGGCCGCCCGGCGAACCTCCTGTGATCCCGCACACCCGCAGCCACCCGGCCGCGCGGCCCTGACCGCCCTCTCCACCCCCATCCGTTTCCTAACTTTTCATGGAGACTTCGCCCGCCGTTCCGCACGGTTCCCGCAGCTCCTCGCATGGCGCACCAGCGCTGGGCACACCCGCGCCGACCTGCCAAAACTCGTGGTGACACCGGCCCGAAAGCCCTGAAAGGCACCCACACCCATGCCCAAAAGCGCGTTCACCACGACGTCGACCGTCCTCGCCCTGTCCCCCTGCCTCCTCTCCCTCTCCCTCCTCGCCCCCGTCGCGCACGCGGACACCGCCGCCCCCGTCGTCATCGGTCATCGCGGGGCCGCCGGGCTGGCCCCCGAAAACACCCTGGAGGCCGTCGACCGCGCCGACCGGGCGGGAATCGACTGGGTCGAGGTGGACGTGCAGCGCACCAAGGACGGCGTACTGGTCCTCATGCACGACCAGGACCTGGTCCGTACGACCGACGCCCGCACTGTCTTCCCCGGGCGCGCCCCCTGGAAGGTCGACGGCTTCACCATGGCCGAACTGGGCAGGCTCCGCGCGGGCGCCTCGCGCGAGTGGAAGGGCTCCCGGTACGAGGCCGCCCGCGTCCCCACCCTCGGACAGCTCCTGGACCGCCTGGACCGCAACAATCAGGGCCTCGTCCTGGAGGTGAAATGGCCGGCCAACCACCCCGGCATCACCCTGGACATCCTGCGCGTCCTCGACCGCAAGGGCTGGCTCGACGGCCACCACGTCAACAACCGCCTCTACGCCATCAGTTTCCAGGCCGCCGCCCTCAAGGAGATCCGCGCCCGGCGGCCCGACATCAGACTCGGCATCTGCACCGAGCAGAAACCGACATCCGACGAGCTGGCGTCGTACGCGAAGTTCGTCGACGTGATCAACCCGGAGCACCACACCGCCACCGCGGGCCTCGTGAACCGCGCCCACGCCCTCAAGGGCCCGCACGGCAAGCCCTTGAAGGTCTGGCCGTACACGGTGAACACCTCCGCCCAGGCCCGCCGCCTCCGAGACCAGCAGGTGGACGGCTTCACCAGCGATGTCCCCGACCTGATGAGGAAGGAGCTCGGACAATGACCGCATGAGAAATCGCGCACTGGTCCCGGCCGGCGACCTCGAGCAGTCCTCCGTGGCCGCCAACAACACGATGAACCGCGAGCGCGGCCTCACCGGGGTGAACAGCTACGCCCGCGAACTGGGCCTGGACCTCCTGGCCCGCCTCGCGCACCGCCCCGCACCCTCCTGGCTGGACCTGTGCAGCGGCGAGGGCCGCGCCCTGCGGGAGGCCGCCCCGGCCCTGCCCGCCGACGCGGTCCTCACGGCCGTGGACCTCGTGGGCCCGCTCGTCCCGACACCCACCCCCGCCGCCATGGAGGAGGTGATCGCCTCCGTCTCCTCCTGGACCCCGGCCCGCACCTACGACCTGATCACCTGCGTACACGGCCTGCACTACGTCGGCGACCAGCTCGGCCTGCTCACCCGTGCCGCCTCCTGGCTGGCCGAGGACGGCCTGCTGGCCGCGCACTTCGACCCCGAGTCGATACGCCATGCCGACGGGTCGACGGCCGCGAAGGCCGCGGTGTCGGCCCTGCGCGCGGCGGGCTACGAGTACAGCCCTCGTCACCACCGCCTCACGCTCCACGGCGGCCGCCCCGTACGGCTCCCCTTCCACTACCTCGGCGCCGACCCGTCCGCCGGCCCCAACTACACGGGCCAGCCCGCCATCGCCTCCTACTACACCTCCGTTGCCGAGACCGTGGTCAGGGCTCAGCCTTCCGGGCGTTTCGGCCCGGAAGGTCCGTCACATCACCGGGGCGTCAACGGCTCGGCTTGAGTACGGTCTCTCGTTTCTGTTTCTCCCACCGCTTCGACGGCTTCTCTCCGGTGCGCCGGTCGGGGCCGGCCCAGCCCCGTCCCCGTCCGCGGCTCCAAGGCCCCCTCGGCCCGACGCTCGCGTTCCGGGCGGAGGCATGGTCCGCGTTCGTGGAGAACCTCAAGGTCGGCTGATCCGCACCCGCCCCGAAGCTCAAGCGTCCAGCTCCGAGCCCCGGGGTCCCGGGACATCCGGAAGCCCTGCCGGGAGGCGTGTGCCGCCGCTGTCGCGGCGAGCGCACACCCCCACACCCCCCTGCACTCCTGCACGCCCCCGCGATCCATGCCCGTGTGGAGGAGATCCGGGCCGCCATGTCCCTGAAACGACAGGAGAGGACACCCGTATGACGGCTCCTACGGTCCGAAACGCCCGAGGGCGGCACCCCCCGTTTCCGGGAAGTGCCGCCCTCGGTCGAAGGACAGGCGATCAACCGTCAGGTCGATCAGAAGTCCATGTCACCGCCCGGCATGCCGCCGCCGGCCGGCGCGGACGCCTTCTCCGGCTTGTCGGCGATGACGGCCTCGGTGGTGAGGAACAGCGCGGCGATGGAGGCCGCGTTCTGCAAGGCAGAGCGCGTGACCTTCGCCGGGTCGATGATGCCTTCGGCGATCATGTCGACGTACTCGCCGGTCGCGGCGTTCAGGCCGTGGCCGATGGGCAGGTTGCGGACCTTCTCGACGACGACGCCACCCTCGAGACCACCGTTGACGGCGATCTGCTTGAGCGGGGCCTCGAGCGCGATGCGCACGGCGTTGGCGCCGGTCGCCTCGTCACCCTCGAGCTCCAGCTTCTCGAAGACGGCGGACGCCTGGATGAGCGCCACGCCACCACCGGCGACGATGCCCTCCTCGACGGCGGCCTTCGCGTTGCGGACGGCGTCCTCGATGCGGTGCTTGCGCTCCTTGAGCTCCACCTCGGTGGCGGCGCCGGCCTTGATGACCGCGACACCGCCGGCGAGCTTCGCCAGGCGCTCCTGGAGCTTCTCGCGGTCGTAGTCCGAGTCGCTGTTCTCGATCTCGGCGCGGATCTGGTTGACCCGGCCGGCGACCTGGTCCGAGGAGCCGGCACCGTCGACGATGGTGGTCTCGTCCTTGGTGATGACGACCTTGCGGGCCTTGCCGAGCAGGTCGAGGGTCGTGTTCTCGAGCTTGAGACCGACCTCCTCGGAGATGACCTCGCCACCGGTGAGGATGGCGATGTCGTTCAGCATCGCCTTGCGGCGGTCGCCGAAGCCCGGGGCCTTGACCGCGACGGACTTGAAGGTCCCGCGGATCTTGTTGACGACCAGCGTGGACAGGGCCTCGCCCTCGACGTCCTCGGCGATGATCAGCAGCGGCTTGCCCGACTGCATGACCTTCTCCAGGAGCGGGAGCAGGTCCTTGACGTTGGCGATCTTGGAGTTCGCGATCAGGATGTACGGGTCGTCGAGGACGGCCTCCATACGCTCCATGTCGGTGGCGAAGTACGCCGAGATGTAGCCCTTGTCGAAGCGCATACCCTCGGTGAGCTCCAGCTCCAGACCGAAGGTCTGGGACTCCTCGACGGTGATGACGCCTTCCTTGCCGACCTTGTCCATGGCCTCGGCGATGAGCTCGCCGATCTGGGTGTCGGCGGCGGAGATGGAGGCCGTGGAAGCGATCTGCTCCTTGGTCTCGACATCCTTGGCCTGCTCGAGCAGGGCGCCGGAGACGGCCTCGACGGCCTTCTCGATACCGCGCTTGAGGGCCATCGGGTTGGCGCCGGCGGCTACGTTGCGCAGGCCTTCCTTGACCAGGGCCTGGGCGAGGACGGTCGCGGTGGTCGTACCGTCACCGGCGACGTCGTCCGTCTTCTTGGCGACTTCCTTGACCAGCTCGGCGCCGATCTTCTCGTACGGGTCCTCGAGCTCGATCTCCTTGGCGATGGAGACACCATCGTTGGTGATCGTGGGGGCGCCCCACTTCTTCTCGAGGACGACGTTGCGGCCCTTGGGGCCGAGCGTCACCTTCACGGCGTCCGCGAGCTGGTTCATGCCGCGCTCGAGGCCGCGCCGTGCCTCCTCGTCGAACGCGATGATCTTGGCCATGTGAAGTGGTCCTCCCGGACTGGGGTGGATTGCTCCGGACCGCGCTGGCGCCCGCGACGGACGGCTCGCCGGCCTCGTGGTTCCTTGCCCCACCTGGCCTGCGGGCCTCACCGACCCGGTCCTCGTTGTCACTCTCACCTTCAGAGTGCTAACGCCAATGATTAGCACTCGACCCATGAGAGTGCAAGCGCCTCCGCCGGAACGGGGTCCTTCCGGACACTCGCCGGGGGCGTCTCGCGGTCGCCTCCAGGACCACCCCGGGACAGACCGAAGGGCTCGCCCCCCGTGGGGGTGCGAGCCCTTCGTCAGATGTACAGAAGAACGACGCTTTCAGTCGGCGCGTGCTTCAGCCGGTCGCGAGACGGACCATGTCCGCCTGCGGCCCCTTCTGACCCTGCGAGATCTCGAAATCGACCCGCTGACCCTCTTCCAGGGTGCGGTAGCCGTCCATCTGAATCGCGCTGTAGTGGACGAAAACATCCGCACCACCGTCGACCGCGATGAAGCCGTACCCCTTCTCCGCGTTGAACCATTTGACGGTGCCCTGAGCCATGCCTAACTCCCCTATTACTGGCCCTTGCACGGACCCACACTTCGCGGATCCGGGTCAGACCTCACCCCCCGGTTGGCTTGGGGGCGTGCGCCGGAACGCGTCGACCGCGGCTGAATGTATCTGTCCAACTGCCGTCTGCAACAGGTCAGTCGGACGAGAATTCCGGACGTACGGGATCCGGAATGTGGCGAGAATTCGCCTGAATTGAGGGCAAGTCGGGCCCCACAAAGGCCGCAAAAGCCACGAAAGAGGCGCACACTTTGGCTGCTTCTTGTCGGGCGCAGGGCGGAAAGAAAAGGCGCCGGAACCGGTGATCGGGACCGGGTTCCCCAACTGTACCGCGCTCAACCACACTGAATTGCCCCCTCCGCTTCTATCGCGGAGAGGGCAATTCGATGAACACTCGGTAATCACTGTTACCGACGGTTACTACCGGTGGGTACTACCAGCGGGTACCGACGGGCGCCGAACGGCCGTCCTTCAGCCGCCAGCGACCGCGGGAATGATGGAGATCCCCGCGCCGTCCGGAGTGGCCGTCTCAAGACCCTGCTCGAAGCGCACGTCGTCGTCGTTCACGTACACGTTGACGAACCGGCGCAGCTTGCCCTGGTCGTCCAGGACCCGGGCGGCGATGCCGGTGTGGTTCTTCTCCAGGTCGGAGATGACCTCGCCCAGGGTCGCCCCCTCGGCCTTCACCTCGGCGGCGCCACCCGTGTAGGTGCGAAGGATGGTGGGGATGCGGACGGTAACGCTCATGGCTTTCGACCTCCGGTCGGGCGGAGCGCCCCCTGAGGGGCGCGGGGCTGTCTGGATCGTGCGGCTGCCGCCGCGCGGGGGCGGCCGGCCCCACGCGCCGCAGACGGACAACGAATCTCTCAGCCGAGACCCGCGTCCCGGAACGACTCCAGGGTCGGGCGGATGGTCGCGGTCAGACCGGTGTCGGCCACCGCGTCCAGCGTCTTCAGACCGTCGCCGGTGTTCAGCACGACGGTGATGAGTGTCGGGTCGAGAAGACCGTTCTCGATCAGCTTGCGCGTCACACCCACCGTCACCCCGCCGGCGGTCTCGGCGAAGATGCCCTCGGTCCGCGCCAGCAGCTTGATCGCGTCGACGATCTGCTCGTCGTTCACGTCCTCCACCGCGCCGCCGGTGCGCCGGGCGATGTCGAGGACGTACGGACCGTCCGCCGGGTTGCCGATGGCCAGCGACTTGGCGATGGTGTTCGGCTTCTGCGGGCGCACCACGTCGTGCCCGGCCTTGTAGGCGACGGAGACCGGGGAGCAGCCCTCGGCCTGCGCACCGAAGATCTTGTACGGCCTGTCCTCGACCAGCCCGAGCTTGATCAGCTCCTGGAGGCCCTTGTCGATCTTCGTCAGCTGGGACCCGGAGGCGATCGGCACGACCAGCTGGTCCGGCAGCCGCCAGCCGAGCTGCTCGCAGATCTCGTACGCCAGCGTCTTGGAGCCCTCGGCGTAGTACGGCCGCAGGTTGACGTTGACGAAGCCCCAGCCCTCGCCCGCCGAGTCGCCGATGAGCTCGGAGCAGAAGCGGTTGACGTCGTCGTAGTTGCCCTCGATGCCGACGAGCTCGCCGCCGTAGATCGCGGCCATGACGACCTTGCCCTGCTCCAGGTCGTGCGGGATGAACACGCAGGACCGGAAGCCGGCCCGGGCGGCTGCCGCGCCGACGGCGCCGGCCAGGTTGCCCGTGGAGGAGCAGGACAGCGTGGTGAAGCCGAACGCGCGGGCGGCCTCGATGGCCTGGGCGACGACGCGGTCCTTGAAGGAGTGCGTCGGGTTGCCGGAGTCGTCCTTGACGAACAGCTTGCCGGCCTCGACGCCCAGCTCGCGGGCGAGGTTGTCGGCCTGCACGAGCTTGGTCCAGCCGGGGTTGATGTTGGGCTTGTCGGCCACATCCGCGGGGACGGGCAGCAGCGGCGCGTAGCGCCAGATGTTCGCGGGTCCCGCCTCGATGCGCTTGCGGAGCTCCTCCGTGTCGTAGGAGGAGAAGTCGTACGCGATCTCGAGCGGGCCGAAACACTCCTCGCAGGCGAAGACCGGGCCGAGAGGCACCCGGTGGCCGCACTCGCGGCAGCTCAACGCGGTGGCCGGACCGAGGTCGGCAGCCGAGGTCGTCGTAGAGTCGGTGGTGCTTGCATCAGTCGTGCTTGCAACAGTCTGCGCAGCCATGTGAGGCGAGGCCCTTTCTCCTCATCTTCCTCACGACGCATCTCGCCGTGAGACGGATTTGGCACCTTCCCGAGCCGGGAGCCCCGCGGAGCGACCACGAAGTGAATCAGTGATCGTCACGAGACCGGCTGGAGGGTTGCCGGGGCTTCATCGGGCCGTATCCCTCTGCCCCTCTGGATGAGCGGTATGAAGTTGTGAACGGGGGGCGACCTCGGACATGCGATGGTCATCCGCGTTGTTCAAGACTGTAACCGAAGGCCAGGACAGTTGAGATAGTCGTCCGAACCGCGAGATGGATCACACGGTCACCCTCCGTGCACCCGGTGTGATCACGACAGTGAGGAGCCGCAGACTGTGCTTCAAGAAACCGAGCGCTGGCTGGCCACCCGCTCCTGGTCCCTGACCGACCGTCCGCTGCACGGGATCCTGGCCGCGAAGCGCGCCACCAACCAGTCGGTGTCCGTCGTCCTGCCCGCGCTGAACGAGGAGGAGACGGTCGGTGACATCGTCGCGATCATCCGGCACGACCTCATGCACCAGGTCCCGCTCGTCGACGAGATAGTCGTCGTCGACTCGGGGTCGACCGACCGTACGTCCCAGGTGGCCGCGGCGGCCGGGGCGCGCGTCGTCCACCGGGACGACATCCTGCCGCGCATACCGGCCGTGCCGGGCAAGGGCGAGGTCCTGTGGCGCTCGCTGCTGGCCACCACCGGGGACATCGTCTGTTTCATCGACGCCGACCTGCGGGAGTTCTCCTCCGACTTCGTCTCGGGGATCGTCGGCCCGCTGCTCACCGACCCCGGGGTGAACCTGGTCAAGGCCATGTACGACCGTCCGCTGGGCGGGGCGGCCGGCCAGGGCGGAAGGGTCACCGAGCTGATGGCCCGCCCGCTGCTCAACATGCACTGGCCGCAGCTGGCCGGGTTCGTGCAGCCGCTCGGCGGCGAGTACGCGGCCCGCCGCAGCCTGCTGGAGCAGTTGCCGTTCCCCGTCGGCTACGGAGTGGAGCTGGGCATGCTGGTCGACGCCCTGCACCTGGTGGGCCTGGACGCCCTCGCCCAGGTCGACGTCGGTGTGCGCAAGCACCGCCACCAGGACGGCCAGGCGCTGGGCCGGATGGCGGCGGCCATCTACCGCACCGCCCAGCTCCGGCTGGCCCGCGGACACCTGATCCGCCCGTCCCTCACCCAGTTCGAACGCAGCTCCGACGGCTTCGAGCCGCGCACCTACTCCGTGGACACCGAGGAACGGCCGCCGATGGCGGAGATCGCGGAGTACGCGACCCGGAAGGTGGCCTAGTTGTGCTGTCCACGGAGGCCGGTGACAGCGATCACTGAAGCGTGCTCCTGAACGAGTGAAGGCCTTGCGGATCCTCGGGCGGCGAGTCAGCCGGGGTGGCCGTCCGACCAGCGCCAGACGCCGGCGGCGTCCTCCTCGCAGGTGAGGTACTCGCCGCCCTTGCCGTAGGTGCTCAGTCCGTGGTGGCGCTGGGCGCAGAACTGGCCGTCGGCGTAGCAGTTGCCCGCCGGGCTGGTGAGCTCGCACCCCTTGCTGCCGCCGCCTGAACCGGAGCCGCCGCTCGTCCCGCCGCCCGTCGTGTCGGTCGCGGTCTTCGTCGGCTTCGGGGTGGCCGTCAGGCTGCCCGCGCAGTTCCGGCCGTCCCGTGGGACGACGAAGGCCACGTCGAAGGAGCTGTTGACGTCGGTGGGGTCGTCTATCTGCTCGCAGATCTTCTCGCCCGCGCTCCACGAGGAGGCCTTCCGCCCGCCGCCGTCGAGCGAGGCGCCCGTGCCCTGGAGGTAGACGACGTAACGGAGTCCGTCCGCCCGGGCGTCGGCCACGGCCTTCCCGACGGCGGTGCCGGAGTGGTCGCCGAGGGTCACGACCGTGGGCGTGGGCGACGCCGCCGGGCCACTGTCGCTCGGGGACGGCTCCGGTGCGGGAGCGGCGCTGCTCGACACCGGGGTCGCGGCGGCGGCCGCGGTCGTCTCCGGGGCGGCCTTCGAGCCGGCGCCGGCGCCGTCGCCGCCCTCGCAGCCGGCCAGGGTCAGAGAGGCCGCGGCCGCCAGCGCGACGGCCCAGGAGACGGTGCGGCCGCGGCCGCCGTGCGGACGAAGTCCGGGCATGACGATGGAACCCCCCGAGGTGCGCGGTACACGTGCAGGGTGCATCCTCCTCTCAACACACAATCTCCACAATGCGCTCGACGGGAACGGGGAAGCGCAGGTGGCCGGGGATGGCCCAGATGACCCGCGCCCGTTCCGGCGAACGTTTGAGCGTTTACAGACCGGGCTAGGTTGAGGCGTATGGCTTCCACGCACGACACTGCCGCCAGGGCCGCCGAGGTCCTGGTCGCCTCCAACCGCGGCCCGGTCTCCTACGAGGTCGGCGACGACGGCTCGCTGCACGCGAAACGCGGTGGCGGCGGACTGGTCTCAGGACTGTCGGCCATCGGGCCGGACGCGGGTGCCCTCTGGGTGTGCTCGGCGCTCTCCGACGGCGACCGGGAGGCGGTCGGGCGCGGAGTCGGCGAAGAAGGCGTGCGCATGCTGGACATCCCGGCCGACGTGCACGCCGACGCGTACAACGGCATCGCCAACTCCGTGCTGTGGTTCGTCCACCACCTGCTCTACCAGACCCCGGTCGAGCCCGCCTTCGACACCGGGTTCCGCCGCCAGTGGGCCTCCTACGAGACCTACAACCGGGCGTTCGCGCAGGCACTGGCCGAGGAGGCGGCGGACGGCGCGGCCGTCCTCGTCCAGGACTACCACCTCTGTCTGGTCCCCGGGATGCTCCGCGAGCTCCGCCCCGACCTGCGGATCGGCCACTTCTCGCACACGCCGTGGGCGCCGGTGGACTACTTCGCGCTGCTGCCGGGAGACATCCGAGAGCAGCTGCTGCGCGGGATGCTGGGCGCGGACCGCCTGGGCTTCCTGACCCGGCGCTGGGCGGACGCGTTCACCGCGTGCTGTACGGAGTTCGCGGGCGGACCGGGCAGCACGCGGATCGGCGTGCACAGCCTCGGCGCGGACGCCGACTTCCTGCGCGAGCGCGCGCACCGGCCCGACGTCGACGAGCGCCTGGCGGCCCTGCGCGCGGAGATCGGCGAGGGACGCAAGGCGATCGTCCGCGTCGACCGCACCGAGCTGTCGAAGAACATCGTGCGCGGACTGCTGGCCTACCGGCAGCTGCTCGAGGACCGCCCGGACTGGCGCGAGCGGGTCGTCCACGTGGCCTTCGCCTACCCCTCCCGCCAGGACCTCGCCGTGTACCGCGACTACATGGCCGAGGTGCAGCGGCTGTCCGAGGAGATCAACGACCGGTACGGCACACCGGGCTGGACCCCGGTCCTGCTGAACCTCAAGGACGACTTCGCCCGCTCCCTGGCCGCCTACCGGCTGGCCGACGTGGCGCTGGTGAACCCCATCCGCGACGGCATGAACCTGGTCGCCAAGGAGGTCCCGGTGGTCTCCGAGGAGGGCTGCGCGCTGGTCCTGTCCCGGGAGGCGGGCGCCTACTGGGAGCTGCGCGAGGACGCGATCACGGTGAACCCGTACGACGTCCTGGAGACCGCCCGCGCCCTGCACGAGGGGCTGAGCATGAAGCCGGAGGAGCGGGCCGAGCGCACCAAGCGGCTGGCCGCGGCGGCGACCGCGCTTCCCCCGGCGCAGTGGTTCCTGGAGCAGCTGAACGCCCTGCGGGAGACTCAGCCGAGCTGAGCGGCCAGCTCCCGCAGCAGCCGGACCACTCCGGCGGGCCCGTCGACGACGAGGTCCGCGCGCTCCGCGAGTTCGCCGACCTCCGTGCTGCCGCTGCACACCAGCAGCCCGGGGACGCCGTCCGAGCGGAGCTTCTCCACGGCGGCGAAGGCGGGGAGGTCACCGAGGTCGTCACCGGCGTACAGGACCGAGCGCGCGCCGGTCTCGCGGAAGTGCTCCAGCAGGGCGACGCCCTTGTCCATGCCCGGCGGGCGCAGCTCGAGGACCATCCGGCCGGGCTCGACGATCAGGCCGTGCCGGGCGGCGAGGTCGGTGAGCGGGGCCCGCAGGGCTTCGAAGGCGGCCTGGGGATCGTCGGCGCGGCGGGTGTGCACGGCTACGGCCCGGCCGCCCTTCTCCTCGACCGAGACGCCCGGCCGGTCCCCGGCGGCGGCCAGCACCCGGGGGAGTTCGGCGCGGACGGCGGCCACTCCCGGATGCGGGGCGGGGGCGCTCAGGGTGCCGGTGCGGGCGTCCCAGCGTTCGGCGCCGTAGTGGCCGAGGACGGACAGGTGCTCCAGCCCCGCCGCTCCGGCGAACCCGCCGTGCCGTACGGCGACCTCGGCGGGCCGCCCCGTGATGACGGCCACGGCGGCGACCTTCGGCGCGAGGGCGGCGAGCGCGGGGACGGCGTCGGGGTGCGCCCGGGCGTCCTCGGGGTTCTCGACGATCGGGGCGAGGGTGCCGTCGAAGTCGAGTGCGACCAGGGTGGTGGACGGCCGGCCGACGATCGCGTCGAGCGCGGCGCGGCCCGCCGGGGTGACCGGGAGGGGGAGGGTGGGGGGTGCGGGTTGCGTGGAGTGCGTCTCGTGGCTGCCCATACGCCGACGATAACCAACGCCCGCCCGTAGCCGGCGCTCCCCCCGCCTCGGCTCCCCGCTACTGCCGTTCCCCGCTACTGCCGTTCCCGCCGCCTGGCCTCGCGCACCCTGCGCAGTCTGTTCACCGTGACCGGGTCATGGGCCAGGGCGCGGGGGTCGTCCAGGAGGGCGTTGAGGAGTTGGTAGTAGCGGACCGGGGACAGCTCCAGCTCCTCGCGTATCGCCCGTTCCTTGGCGCCGGGGCCGCCGGGAAACCCGCGCCGCTCCAGGGCGAGGACGTCCCGCTCCACCGCCCCCAACGGCCCCGCCCCGGCCCGCCGCTCCACGTCCGCACGCTCCCCCTCGGCGGACTCGACGTCCGCACGCCCCACCTCGGCAGGCTCCACGTCCGTACGCCCCGCCAGGGCAGGCTCCACGTCCGCACGCCCCACCTCGGCAGGCTCCACGTCCGTACGCTCCCTCTCGGCGGACTCGACGTCCGCACGTCCCGCCTCGGCGGGCTCCCTGTCCGCAGGCTCCATGTCCGCACGGTAACGCCCGGTGCCGACAGCGGGCGGGCGGCCCGGCGGACCCGGTGGCCGCCGGCTCAGCCGCCGGAGCCGTTGTCCAGCGTCGTGGCCGTGGTCTGGAGCGCGCCCAGCACCGCGGCCGGGTCGCCGTTCGCGGTCACGGCCTGGCCGACGCGCTTCTTGATCTCCGCGCTGACCTTCGCCCAGGAGGTCCGTCCGACGGGGTACGTCTCGGAGAGCGGGAGTTCGTCCAGGAACGGCTTGAGGTCGGCGTCCTCCTCGGCCGCGCCCATGACCAGGGAGGCTGAGTTGGTGACCGGCAGCAGGTCGTACTCGCGGGAGAAGTCCAGGACGTTCTTCTCGTTGTAGACGAAGTCGAGGAAGCTGCCGACCTCCTCGGCGTGCCCGTTCTGCTTGAAGGCGGTCATCCAGTCGGCGACGCCCATGGAGACCTTGCTCGGGCCCGCCACCCCGGGCAGCGGCACCATGCCGAACTTCACGCCCTTGGCGGTGGCCGCCTTCATCAGTGAGGGGTGCCCGTTGAGCATGCCCACGTCGCCGGCGGTGAACGCGGCGAACGCGGTGGCCCGGTTCAGTTTGCCGGGGGCGACGGGCCCGGTGAGGCCCTTGCCGACCAGCTCGTCCTTCAGCCAGTCGAAGGTGTCGATGTTCTGGGTGGAGTCGATGCTGTAGGCGCTGACGGTCTGGGTGTAGCCGCCCCCGCCGCTGAGCAGCCACTGAAGGGTCTCGGCCTGCGCCTCCTCAGGCCCGAGGGGCAGCGCGTACGGGTACTTCACGCCGTCCCGCTTGAGCGCCTTCGCGTCCGCGGCGAGCTCGGCCCAGGTGGTCGGCGGGGTGATGCCGGCCTTCGCGAAGAGGGTCTTGTTGTAGAACAGCAGCCGCGTGGACGAGGCGAACGGCATGCCGTACCTCACCCCGCGGACCTCGCCCGCGTTGGCGAGCTGGGGCACGAAGTCGGCCTCGACGGGGATGGAGAGCACGTCGCTCACCTTGTACAGCTGGTCGGCGGCCGCGTAGTCGGCGTACGCGCCGATCTGGGCCATGTCGGGTGCCTTGCCCGCGTCGACCATCTTCTTCACGTTGGCGTCCACGTCGTTCCAGGAGGAGACGGTCACGTCGACGGTGACGCCGGGGTGCTCCTTCTCGTACGCCTCGACGAGCTTGTCCCAGTACTTCTTGGAGCTGTTGGCGCTGCTGTCGCCGTAGTCGGCGGCGACCAGTCTCAGGGTGACGTCGTCGGAGCCTCCGGACACTCCGCAGCCGGTGAGGACTGCGGCCATGCCGAGGACGGACACCCCCGCCACGGTTCCCGCGATCGTTCCTGACTTCCGTGCCCGCCGCTGCACCGCACTGCTCCCAACTGATTGCTCATACCAATGGGTCGTTATTCGGAACAAGGTCTACACCACCCCTGTGGACTAGACCTCTTTCGGGCCTATGGGGCGGCACGGTACCCCCAAGAGACGCGAGTGGACTAGACCTCTCGCGGGTACTCGGTCCACACTGTCAGCGTGAGACATGTCATCGCCCTGGACGTGGGCGGCACCGGGATGAAGGCCGCCCTGGTCGGCGCGGACGGCACACTGCTGCACCGGGCCCGCCGGCCCACCGGCCGTGAGCGGGGACCCGACGCGGTCGTCGCCGGCATCCTCGACTTCGCCGGCGAACTGCGCGAGCACGGCCTCCGCCGGTTCGGCGGGCCCGCCGCCGCGGCCGGCGTCGCCGTACCCGGCATCGTCGACGAGGCGAACGGCGTCGCCGCCTACGCTGCCAACCTGGGCTGGCGGGACGTGCCCCTGCGCGAACTGCTCGCCGCCCGCCTCGGCACCCCGGTCGCCCTCGGGCACGACGTGCGCACCGGCGGCCTCGCCGAGGGCCGGATCGGCGCGGGCCGCGGCGCGGACCGGTTCCTGTTCGTGGCGCTGGGCACCGGCATCGCGGGCGCGATCGGCGTCGACGGCCGGGTGGAGGCGGGCGCCCACGGCTTCGCGGGCGAGATCGGCCACATCGTCGTACGGCCCGGCGGAACCCCGTGTCCGTGCGGGCAGCGCGGCTGTCTGGAGCGGTTCGCGTCGGCCGCGGCGGTCAGCGAGGCCTGGGCGGCCGCATGCGGCGACCCGGAGGCGGACGCGGCCGACTGCGCGAAGGCCGTCGCGTCCGGCGACCCGAACGCCGTCCGGATCTGGCAGACGGCCGTGGACGCGCTCGCCGACGGCCTGGTCACCGCGCTCACCCTGCTGGACCCCCGCACGCTCGTCATCGGAGGCGGCCTCGCGGAGGCGGGGGAAACCCTGTTCGCACCCCTGCGGGACGCGGTCCGCCGACGGGTGACCTTTCAGAAACTTCCGGAGATAGTCCCGGCGGCCCTGGGCGACAGCGCGGGCTGCCTGGGCGCGGGCCTGCTGGCCTGGGATCTCCTCAACTCGACCGACCGTACGGAGGTATCACCCTGATGGCCACCCCCCTAGGGGCGCGAGGAACTGCGCGACCAGCAACGACGCACCCGCACCCCGCAACCGGCGGCCGGAGGCAGGTACTCACCGGCGCCAGGGTGGTACTCCCCACCGGCACCGTCCCCGGCGGCCGCGTCACCATCGACGGCACGAAGATCACCGCCGAATCCCCGCCCGGGACCCCCCGGGGCACCGCGACGGTGATCGACGTGACGGGCCACTGGCTGGTCCCCGGCTTCGTCGACCTGCACAACCACGGCGGCGGCGGAGCCTCCTTCTCCGGCACGGCCGAGGAGGTGCAGAAGGCCATCCACACCCACCGTCTGCACGGCACCACCACCCTCGTCGCCTCGACCGTCACCGACGACATGGACTTCCTGGTCCGCCAGGCCGGTCTGCTGAGCGAGCTGGCCGAGCAGGGCGACCTGGCCGGCATCCACTTCGAGGGCCCGTTCATCTCGCCGTGCCGCAAGGGCGCGCACTCCGAGGAACTGCTGCGTCACCCGGACCCGGCGGAGGTGCGCAAGCTCATCGACGGGGCGCGCGGACAGGCGCGGATGGTCACCCTGGCGACGGAACTCCCCGGCGGCCTGGACTCCGTACGGCTGCTCGCCGAGCACGGTGTGATCGCAGCCGTCGGGCACACGGACGCGACCTACGAGCAGACGGTCCAGGCCATCGAGGCCGGAGCCACCGTCGCCACGCACCTCTTCAACGCGATGCCGCCGCTCGGCCATCGCACCCCCGGCCCGATCGCCGCGCTCCTGGAGGACGAGCGGGTGACGGTCGAGCTCATCAACGACGGCACCCATCTGCACCCGGCCGCCCTGGAGCTGGCGTTCCGGCACGCGGGTCCGGGCCGGGTCGCCTTCATCACGGACGCGATGGACGCGGCCGGCATCGGCGACGGCCGCTATCTGCTCGGCCCGCTGGAGGTCGAGGTCAGCGAGGGCGTGGCCCGGCTGGTGGAGGGCGGCTCGATCGCGGGCTCCACCCTCACCCAGGACCGCGCCTTCCAGCGGGCGGTGACGATCGACCGGCTGCCGGTCGAGGACGTGGTGGCCGCCCTGTCCGCCAACCCGGCCCGGCTGCTGGGCATCGACGACAGGGTGGGCTCGCTGGAGCCCGGCAAGGACGCCGACCTGGTGCTGCTGGACGAGAACTTCGACCTCAAGGGCGTGATGCGCAAGGGGGTTTGGGTGGTGGATCCCCGACTGGCGTGAAACGTCCGCCTCCCCGGGGGACAGTGGCCGACCCGCGTACTGGGCCGGTCGCCGTCTCTTTGGCATGATCAGGCTTCCCGGGACGGGCGAAGCCCCGGCACGGGTCATGTACGCACGCTGTCGGGGAGGTCGGCCCAGGTGATCCTCACCGTCACCCTGAACACCGCTCTCGATCTCACCTATCACGTGCCCGCGCTGCGGACGCACGCCTCGCACCGGGTGACCGAGGTGCGGGAGCGGCCCGGCGGCAAGGGGCTGAACGTCGCCCGGGTGCTGGCGGCCCTCGGCCACGAGGTGACGGTGACCGGTTTCACGGGCGGCGCCACCGGCCGGGCCGTGCGGGACCTGCTCACTGGCACGGCGGGAGTGGTGGACGCGCTCGTGCCGGTCACCGGGGCCACCCGCCGTACGGTCGCCGTCGTCGACGCGCGCACCGGCGACACGACCCAGCTCAACGAACCGGGCCCGGTCATCACTCCGGCCGAGTGGTCCGCCTTCCAGGAGGCGTACGAGGGGCTCCTCGGCGACGCCGACGCGGTGGCCCTGTGCGGCAGCCTGCCCCCGGGGGTGCCGGTGGGCGCGTACGCGGTCCTGGTGCGGGCGGCGCGGGCCGCGGGAGTTCCCGTACTGCTGGACACGAGCGGTGAGCCGTTGCGCCGGGGGGTCGCGGCCCGCCCGGACGTCATCAAGCCCAACGCCGACGAACTGGCCGAACTCACCGGCTCCCACGATCCCGCACGGGCGACTCAGGACGCCCGCAGGCGCGGCGCGCACGCCGTGGTGGCCTCGCTGGGCGCCGAGGGCTTCCTCGCGGTCACCCCGGAGGGCCGCTGGCGCGCCGCGCCGCCCCGCCGTGTCCACGGCAACCCGACCGGCGCGGGCGACTCGGCGGTCGCGGGCCTGCTGTCCGCCCTGGTGGAGCAACTCCCCTGGCCGGACCGCCTGTCCCGCGCCGTCGCCCTGTCCGCGGCGACCGTCGCGTCCCCGGTGGCGGGCGAGTTCGACCGCACCGCCTACGAGGAACTGCTGGGCAGGGTCACGGTCACTGCCCTGGCCACCGCGGCCTGAACCGGCGGCTCAGTTCCTGACCTGGCCCTTCTTCAGCCAGAACTGGTCGAGCAGGACGTTGCACTTGTCGCCGTCCTGGCAGGAGAGCGTCAGGGTGTTGGTGCCCTTGGTGAGGCTGGGGTACGTGAAACTCGTCGTCCAGCCCTTGACGAAGTCGCCGGCGGGGGCCTTCGCGTAGTTCTTCAGCGGGAACTTGGAGCCGAAGGTCTTGCCGTTGACGGTGAGCGTCATCGACTGGTCCTCGCCGGGCGTGCTGTAGTGCGCGAAGAGGGTGTACGTGCCGTCCGACGGGACGCCGTTGACCGTCCAGGTGACGGAGTTGCCCACCTGGTTGAGGTTGCCGACGTAGGTGCCGCCGGCCGCCTGCGCGCCCTCGACGTCCGAGGCCAGCGCGGCGCTTCCGCCCAGGTTCAGCGCCTTCGCGTCCGTCGTCGGCAGCTCGGCCTTGTCGGCGTCGTCGGGGGCCGACTCGCTCGGTGAGGCGCTCGCGGAGGCGGAGGCCGGGGTGGAGGCCTGGCCGCCCGCCTTGTTGTCGTCGGAGCCGTCGTCGCCGTTCGCGATGACGACCACGATGCCGATCACGACCGCGGCGACCACCGCGACCGCGCCGATCAGCAGGCCCTTGGTGTTGGGGCCACGGCCGCGACCGCCGCCGCCCTGCGCCTGCTGACGGCCGGTGGACGGCCCGCCGCCGGCGCCGAAGTTCTCGGGCGCCGCGTAGTTCGCGTTGGGCTGGCCGTACGCGCCCTGCTGGGGAACCGTAGGCGGCTGCCCGTACTGGGCGGTCTGCTGCTGCGACTGCTGTCCGTACTGGCGCTCGCCGACCGCGCGCACTCTGCTGACCGAGTTGGGGTAGCCGTAGCCACCGCCGGACGGCGGCTGGGCACCGTTGGCCTGGCCGTCGGCGTAGAGGTAGCCGAACGGGTCGTCGTCCTCGGGCGTACTGGCCCCGTTGTTGCCGGACGTCATCCCTTGGTACTCCTCAGCAGGTGCGGGTCGGATGCGGTGGTGCGGTCAGACTGGCGAGCCTACCCTCCTCCGCTGCCCCAAACGGGTGACTCTGCTCGCATCGGCTCGCTGACCTGGTGATCATCCCGCACGCCGGTGCTGTTTGGGACGAGATCGTTTCTCTACGTACATGCGCTCGTCGGCGGACTTCAGCACTTCGTCCGCGGTCATCCCGCAATGTGCCCAGCCGATGCCGAAGCTGGCGCCGACCCGCACGGCACGGCCCTCGGCGCGGATGGGCTGGATGATCTCGTTGCGCAGGCGCACGGCGAGGTCGGCGGCGTCGGCACGGCCGAGGCCGTCGGCGAGGATCACGAACTCGTCGCCGCCGAGCCGGGCGACGGTGTCGCCGTCGCGGACCTGGCGGGAGAGCCGGCGGGCGACCTCGATGAGGACCGCGTCGCCGGCGTTGTGGCCGAACCGGTCGTTGATCGACTTGAAGCCGTCGAGGTCGCAGAAGAGGACCGCGAGCCCCTTGGTGCCGTCGTCGCGGCCCTCTTCGGGGGCCGCGGTGTGCACATGGTGGTCGTAGCCGTCGAAGGTCTCGGCGCCGCCCGGCCGGTAGTCGAAACCGTGGCCGTTGGCGTCGAAGGCGGCGTGGCCGTAGGCCGCGTCCATGGCGTCGACTGCGGCGGGGTGGGTGGACTGCGGGCGCTGACAGAGCCGGGCGGCGAGGCGCGAGCGCAGTTCGGCCGAGTTCGGCAGGCCCGTGAGGGAGTCGTGGGAGGCGCGGTGGGCGAGCTGGAGCTCGCGGCGCTTGCGGTCCTCTATGTCCTCGACGTGGGTGAGGAGGAAACGGGGCCCGTCGGCGGCGTCGGCGACGACGGAGTTGCGCAGGCTGACCCAGACGTAGGTCCCGTCGCGGCGGCCGAGGCGGAGTTCGGCGCGCCCGCCCTCCGCGGAGGTGCGGAGCAGGGTGCCTATGTCCTCGGGGTGGACGAGGTCGGAGAACGAGTAGCGGCGCATCGCGGAGGCGGGGCGGCCGAGCAGGCGGCACAGGGCGTCGTTGGTCCGGAGTATGCGCCCGTGCTGGTCGCCGCCCATCTCGGCTATCGCCATGCCGGAGGGGGCGTACTCGAAGGCCTGCCGGAAGGATTCCTCACTGGCGCGCAGGGCCTGCTGCTCGCGCTCGAGCCTGACCAGTGCCCGCTGCATATTCGCGCGTAGACGTGCGTTGCTGATCGCGATGGCGGCCTGGAAGGCGTACATCTGGAGGGCCTCGCGGCCCCAGGCGCCGGGCCGCCGGCCGTTGCGCGGGCGGTCCACGGACAGGACGCCGATCAGCTCGCCGCAGGCGCCCCCGCTCCCGGGGGCGGCGGGCATGTACATCGGGGCGAAGAGACGGTCCGAGGGGTGCCACTCGTCCTCGAAACGGGGCGCGGGGCCGTCGGTGTACCACTGGGGCACGTCGTCGTCGTCGAGGACCCAGCCCTCGGTGTGCGGTATGAAGACCAGGTCGCCCCAGGTCTCGCCCATGCCGAGGCGGCGGTCCCAGGAGTCGCGCGAGCCGACCCGGCCGGTGATGAGGGCCTCGGCAGCCGGATTGCCGGCGAAGGCGGCGACGACGAGATCGCCGTCGGGGCGTACGAGATTGACGCACGCCAGTTCGTACCCGAGTGCCGTGACCACGCCGTCGGCGACGGTCTGCAATGTGTCGGCCAGACTGCGGGCCGTGTTCATGTCGGCCATGACCTGGTGCAGCTGTCGCAGGGACGCAAGGCGGACGTAAGGCTCCGACTCGGTCTCCATATGTTTCGCCCTCCCCCCGAGACTTCGCAGCGAATCAAGGGTTGTCTTCGGCGTAACGTCTTTTCTGATGCTGTGTTGTCGGTCTGTGTCTCCTTGTGACGCCTCCGCCACTGAATCACAGCGCGCTGCCCACTCGGTACACAGTGTCAACAATTAGTGCTTCTTGTGACTCAAGTCACAGGTGAAGATGAACATTTGAGTGGAGTTTCCGCGTTTCTCCTGTGTGTTTCCTGAACACGCACAGGCACCGAAACGGAGCGGGGAATCGGTCCACGGTCCTACGACCCTACTCGGGCGGAGGTCCGATGCGTGGGCCCTCGACGGACACTAGCGTTTCGGACGTGCCTCCAGACGTACTCAAGACCGCGCCCGAGCCCGTACCCCAGACCGTGCCGAAGACCCCTTCCGGGCATCCTGAGGGAGTGAGCAACGACGAGTTCCGCGCCGCCATGTCCCGGCTCGCCGACGGCGTGGTGCTGGTGACCGCCCGGGAGCCGTCCCTCGACCCGGACGATCCCGGGGCGCCGGACGGCGAGGACGTCGGCATGACGGCGACGGCCTTCATGTCCGTCTCCCTGGACCCGCCGCTCGTCCTGGTCGGTCTGCGCACCGGCTCCCGCATGGACGACCTCCTCGACGAGCAGCCCTCCTGGGCGGTGTCGGTGCTCTCCGACAACCAGCGCCACATCGCCGGCCGCTTCGCCATGAAGGGCCGCATCAGCGACCGGCTGCTCTTCGAGGACCTCCCGTACGTACGCGGCGAGACCAGCGGCGCACCCCTGGTCGGCGGCGCCCTGGCGACCCTGGAGTGCCGCACCGAGCAGCGGGTCGTGGCGGGCGACCACACGCTGGTGATCGGCCGGGTGCTGACCGCGTCGGCGCCGGGTGCGGACGGCGGTCCGCTGGTGTATTTCCGGGGCCGTTACCGGCAGTTGGGCTGACGCCGGAAATGCCGTGGCCGCCTGACGATCACTGCGCCTAAGGTGCCCGCATGACGACCCCCGGCCCCCGGCTTGAGAAAATCACCCCGCGCAATTTCGAGGCCGCGACCGGCATTCGGGTCCGCCCGGAACAGGAGTTCGCCGTCTCCCCGGTCATGCAGTCGCTCGCGGAGGCGTACGTCCATCCCGAAGGCGTCGCCTGGCCGCGTCTGATCATGGACGGCGACCGGCCCGTCGGTTTTCTGATGGCTTTCCTCGACATCGACTGGCGGGGGCGCGGCGACCGCTCCCTGGTCCGCTCCGGACTGTGGCGGCTGAACATCGCCGCCGGTGAACAGGGGCGCGGTTACGGCCGGTTCGCCGTGGAGCAGGTCGCCGCGGAGCTGCGCCGCCGTGGCACCGAGGAGCTGTACGTGACCTGGCACGAGGGCGAGCACGGTCCCGCCGGGTTCTATCTCGGACTGGGCTTCAGCCGGACGGGGGAGACCAGCGAGGGCGAGACGGTCGGCGTCCTCTCGCTGAGCTAGTGCCGCGGCGGGCAACGTTTGCCCGTCAAGGAGCGGCGTCCGGTGCGTGCTCTCGGCGTGCCGGCCGGAAGTCCTCGTACTGGACGTACCTGGGCTTTCGGCCGGTGCGGCGAGAGTGCGTGCCGGGCGTCGCGACGGGGCGAACGTTGCCTGTCGCGGCACTAGGACCTGTCGTCCGGATCAGGTCGGGGCCGGCGCCGGGACTGCCTACTCCCGGGCCGGCTGCCCGCCGTCGACCCGGACGAGGACGACCTCCTGCCGGGAGACGCGCTCGGGGTCGGTCACGATGTCGATCAGGGCGATCCGGCCGCCGTGCACGAACGTGAAGCTGAGCGTGCGCTCCACCCGGTCCCCGACGAGCACCGCCAGGCCCGTCGCGCCGTCGACGAGGGCGGGCCGGGCCACGGCGGCCAGGGAGGCGAAGCCCGACGCGCCCGCCGCGACCGCCGCCGCGCCCGCCACCGGTCCGGCCTCGGAGCGGGCCACGACATCCGGGTCCAGCACGGCGAGGAGCCCTTCGAAGTTCCCCTCCCTGGCAGCGGCCAGGAAGGCGTCGACCACCTTCCGCTGCCGGGCGGGATCGGCCTCCGGCTCCCGGGCGCCCCGCACCCGGCGCCGGGCCCGGCTGGCGAGCTGGCGCGCGGCTTCCGGGGTGCGGTCGACGACGGCGGCGATCTCCTCGTAGCCCACGCCGAACAGGTCGTGCAGCACGAACGCCAGCCGCTCCCCGGGGGTGAGGGTGTCCAGGACGACGAGCAGCGCGACGCCCACGGAGTCGGCGAGCAGCGCGTCCTGCGCCGGATCGGCCGCCTCGGACGACGGGGCGGGCGTCCAGTTCTCCAGCGGCTCCTCGGCACGCGAACGGCGCGAGCGCAGCATGTCCAGACAGACCCGGCCCACGACCGTCGTCAGCCAGCCCGCCAGGTTGTCGATCTCCCTGCCCGCGCTGTCGCCGCCGCTGCGGCTCAGCCGTACCCACGCCTCCTGAACGGCGTCCTCGGCCTCGGCGGCGGACCCGAGCATGCGGTGCGCGACGGCACGCAGGCGGCCGCGGTGCGCCTCGAAGCGGTCGGCGAGGAAGTCGTCGTCCCCTGTTGCCGTCATGCGTCACGTCCCTCTTCGCGATCGGCTGTCGGGTAACTGACGGACGGCGCGGGCGAGATGTGACATGCGGGACGCGGCACACCCACCCCGGGCGCCGGGAGAACGGGTCAGGGCCGGGCCTTCCGGGTCAGGACCAGTCCCGGCCGGTGCGGCCCCGCTTCGTCTGCGCCCGCTGCTTCTTCTCCCGCAACCGGCGCTCGTTGATCCCGCGCGGGATCCGGGTCGGCCGGCGCGGCTTGGGCGGCGGGGCGGTGGCCTCCGCGAGAAGGGTGGCGAGGCGTACGGCCGCGGTCTCGCGGTTGCGCCACTGGGAGCGGTGCTCGGAGGCGCGCACGGTGACGACGCCGTCGACGAGCCGACCGGCCAGCCGCTCGAGCGCCCGCGCCTTCCACACCTCGGGCAGCGCCTCGGTGCGCGCGAGGTCGAAGCGGAGCTCCACCTGCGAGTCGCTGGTGTTCACGTGCTGCCCGCCCGGCCCCGAAGACCGCGAGAAACGCCACATGAGCTCGGCCTCGGGAAGCGAGACGGAGCCGCGGACGACATAGGGACCAGACATGCCGACCATGTTCCCGCCCGCGGCGCTCCCACGTCACGCGAATATCCCCGCGAACCCGTCGCGACGCCCGGCGGACCCGCATCGGGGCACCTTGGTAAAGAAAGTAAAGAAACGCGGAGTGGCGGGGAACCTTGAGCACCCTTCGCTGCGTTCATAGGGATAGCTGTAGCTTCGTGCCCGTACGAAGCCCCGTACGAAGCCGTACGCAACGAGGGAAGGACTCCCAACCATGGCTGTAAGCCTGTCCAAGGGTGGCAACGTCTCGCTCACCAAGGAGGCTCCGGGCCTGACCGCCGTCACCGTGGGCCTCGGCTGGGACGTCCGCACCACCACCGGCACGGACTTCGACCTCGACGCCTCCGCGATCGCGGTCAACCCCCAGGGCAAGGTCTACTCCGACGGTCACTTCGTCTTCTTCAACAACAAGCAGACGCCGGACCAGACCATCGTCCACACCGGCGACAACCGCACCGGCGAGGGCGCGGGCGACGACGAGGCGATCAACGTCAACCTGGCCGGTCTGCCGGCCGACATCGAAAAGATCGTCTTCCCGGTCTCGATCTACGACGCGGAGAACCGCTCGCAGAACTTCGGCCAGGTCCGCAACGCCTACATCCGCATCGTCAACCAGGCCGGTGGCGCCGAGATCGCCCGCTACGACCTCTCCGAGGACGCGGCCACCGAAACGGCCATGGTCTTCGGCGAGCTCTACCGCAACGGCGCCGAGTGGAAGTTCCGCGCGGTGGGCCAGGGCTACGCGTCGGGTCTCGTGGGCATCGCCCAGGACTTCGGTGTGAGCGTCTGACGTCACGCGCCCACGCGCACGCTGCGGGGAGCCCCCGGCCACTCGGCCGGGGGCTCCCCGCACTCGGCCGGGGGTCCCGTACGCGTCTTCGCTCCGGACCCGAGCGGGAGCCGGGCCGCCCGCTGCCTCGGCCTCGCCGGCCCGGCCGACCCCTTCGGTCTGCCCGGCCGGCCGCAGTGCCGGTCCTGCCGACGTGTACGGCATGAAGACACCGGCGGGCCCGCGCATGTGACAGAGACGCGGGCCGACACCGACGGCCGTCGTCCTGGAACCGCGTGACGGCTCAGGGGCGTTGCGGCTTGCCCTCCCCGTACAGCCAGTCCGCCCAGATCTCGTCGAAGTCCTCGTCCGGCGCCTGCTGCTCCACATAGGCGGTGAAGTCCGCGGTGCCGGCGTTGCCGTGCCGGTGGGCGGCGGCCCAGCCCTGGACGATGTCGTAGAAGGCGTCGTCGCCGACGGTCGTGCGGATGCGGTGGATCACCATGGCGCCACGCTGGTAGACGGGGCTGTCGGAGATGTACGCGGCGGTCGGGGGCTTCGCGGGAGGGAAGGCCCACAGGTCCTCGTACTCGTCCTCGCCGTGGTCGTACAGCTGGGTGAACCTCTCCTGCGCGCCGGCGCCACCCTCGTCCTCGTTCCACAGCCACTCGGCGTAGGTCGCGAAGCCCTCGTTGAGCCACATGTCCTGCCAGGCCTTCGGGGTGACGGAGTCGCCGAACCACTGGTGGGCGGTCTCGTGGACGAAGGTCTCCAGGTCGGGGGCGCCGGGGTAGACGGGACGGCTCTGGGTCTCCAGGGCGTAGGCGGCGTCCTCGGGGCGGTCGACGATCGCACCGGCGGAGGAGAACGGGTAGGGGCCGAAGTTGGTCTCCGCCCACTCCATGACGTCGGGGAGCCGCGCGAGCACGTCGCGGCCTGCGGCCACCTGGGACGGGTCGACGGCGACGTACACCGGCAGGACGCCGTTCCTCGCGGCACCGGCACCGGTGTCCGCGGTACGGGTGACGGTGGGCCGGGTGACGGTGTAGTGGCCGATCGCGAGGGTCGCGACATAGCTCGCCATCGGCTCGGCGCTGTGCCAGTCGAAGGTCCTGCGGCCGTCGCCCGCTGTCCTCTCGCTCCTCAACTCGCCGTTGGAGACGGCCGTCAGGCCTTTCGGCACGGTGACGGCGATGTCGTACGACGCCTTGTCGGAGGGGTGGTGATTGCCGGGGAACCAGGCCATGGAGCCGTTCGGTTCGCCCAGGGCGAGCGCTCCGTCCGCGGTGCGCAGCCACCCCTCCTTGGAGCCGTCCGAGTCGGTGATCGTCCGCGGGCTGCCGGAGTAACGGACCCGGACCTCGAAGGTCTCGCCCTCGGTCAGGGTGCCGGACGGGCGGACGATCAGCTCCTGGCCGTCGCGGCGGAACTCGGCCGCGTCGCCGCCGACGGTGACCTCGTCGACGTCCATGCCCACCAGGTCCAGGTCGAAGGCGGCGAGGTCCTCCGTCGCGCGGGCTGTGACGACGGCGGTGCCGCCGAGCCGGTTGCCTTGCGGGGTGTAGGCGAGGGTGAGGCCGTAGTGGGAGACGTCGTAGCCGCCGTTGCCCGCCTTCGGGAAGTACGGGTCGCCGAGCCCCGGGGCGCCCGAGGTGTCCGGCCCCCCTCCGTCGTCGCACGCGGTCAGGGCGAGCAGGAGGGTCGTGGCGGCCATCACCGGAACAAGGCGTACGGATCGGGGCATGTCAGTGATCCTATGGGGCCGACCGGCCCGGGCCCGGGGGCGTGACACCATCGCCTACGTGCTCGACATCGGCTACGCCCTCTCCCACCGCTTCCCGGACCCGCCGCAGCTGGACTACCGGCGCGCGGACGTCCGCACCCTGCGCCACGACCTGTTCTGCGGCGACGTCTACCTCGCCGACACCAAGGCCGACCGCGAGGTGTCCACAGCCTGGGGATGGGTGCCGGTGCTGGACTTCGCCTGGGCGTTGTGCGACATCGTGGAGCGGATCGACCGGGACCCGGCGGGCTCCCGCGCCTCCCGCCCGCAGTACGCGGAACTGGACTTCACCGAGTCCACCGACCGCATGCTCTTCGAGCGCCGCTTCGGCTGGGTGGACATCGAGGCGGACTGGATGCCGGCGGAGGAGCCTCCCCTCACCTTCTCCCACGCCGAACTCCGCCGCGAGGCCCGTGACTTCCTGCACGACCTCCTCGCCGACCTGACCGACCTGCACGAGGACCTGGCCGAGAACCCGGCGATCTGGAGCCTTCAGTCCCGCTTCCCCCGGCTCGGCTAGCACCGCTCTCGACGCCGGGTCCCCCTCGGATGCCCGCTGTGTCATGTCCCCGCTCTGCCGGCTCTCCCGGCTCTCCCGGCGCCTTCCTCAGTCCTCCACCCTGATGCCGAGTTGCCCGGCCAGGACCGGGGCCAGGTCCAGCAGTTGGGCCGTGCTGATCACCGCGCCCGACAGGCGGTCCACACCGCCCGCGATGCCGAGTTCCGCCGCTCCGCGCAGGTCCACGTCCGTCAGGGTGGCGGAGGTGAAGTCGGCGGACTTCAGGGCGCAGTCGACGAACTCGACGCGTTCCAGGCGGGCGCCGCCGAAGTCCGGTTCGACCAGGACGCACGCCTCGAAGACCACGTCCCGCAGCCGCGCCTGACGCAGGTTGAGGTAGTCGATCTTGCCGCCGCGGATCACGACCCGTTCCAGCACGGCGCCGTACATCTGCGTGCCGCCCAGGCGGGCGTCGAGCAGCTCGACATCGCGCAGGGTCGACTCCGCCAGTTCCGTACCGACACCGCGGACGCCGGTGAGGACCGAGTCGAGGAAGCGGGTGTGGCGCAGCCGCGTCCCGTCCAGTGCGCAGCCCCTCAGGGCGCAGTCCATGAAACGCGCGCCCCCGCCGTCCTGCCCGGCGAGGTCCAGCTCGCACAGCTCCACGCCGTCGTAGTCCCCGTCGGGCTCCAGCTCCCCGCCCCGGTACGGCTCCAGCGCCGGCAGCCGCAGCTCGGGACGCCGGGCCCCCTTCACCGCCGCACCGGCCCTGCCGCTCCCACTGCCCCCGCCGGCCCTGCCGGTACCTGTCCTCGCCATGCCCCCATGCTGCACCCCGCCACTGACAATCCCGTGCCCGCAGCCCCGCTCCCCCGCGGGCCGCCCCAGGCACCGCCCCGGGCACCGCCCGCAAGCCGCTCGAGAGCGGCGCGCGAGCCGTTCAGGGATGCGACAAGGGGCGATTCGTGGTGTTCTGTCGGAATGAGTGTCACCCGGACAGGTGAATCCTCCGCCGACACCGCGCCCGATCCCCGCCGCTGGTGGGGCCTGGTGATCATCGCTCTCGCCCAGCTCATGGTCGTGCTGGACGCCACGATCGTGAACATCGCGCTGCCTTCGGCCCAGGAGGACCTCGGCATCTCCGACGGCAACCGGCAATGGGTGATCACCGCCTACACCCTCGCCTTCGGCGGTCTGCTCCTGCTCGGCGGCCGCATCGCCGACCTGGCGGGCCGCAAGCGCACCTTCGTCATCGGGCTGATCGGATTCGCCGCCGCCTCCGCGCTCGGCGGGGCGGCCACCAACTCGGCCATGCTGTTCGGCGCCCGCGCCCTCCAGGGCGCCTTCGCGGCCGTGCTCGCCCCTTCCGCGCTCAGCCTGCTGACGACGACGTTCACCGACCCCAGGGAACGCGGCAAGGCCTTCGGCATCTACGGCGCCCTCGCCGGCAGCGGCGCCGCGATCGGCTTCATCGTCGGCGGTCTGCTCACCGAGTACCTCGACTGGCGCTGGTGCCTCTACGTCAACGTGCCCATCGCCGTCATCGCCGTGCCGGGCGCCCTCGCGCTGCTCCACGACCGCCCCGGTCACGCGGACGTCCGCCTCGACGTTCCCGGCGCGCTGCTGGGCTGCGGCGGTCTGGTGGCGATCGTCTACGGCTTCAGCGAGGCCGAACCGCGCGGCTGGACCGACCCCCTGGTGCTGGCCCTCCTCGGGGGCGGGCTCGTCCTGCTCGCGGTCTTCGTGTGGTGGCAGACCAAGGCGCGGGTGCCGTTGCTGCCCCTGCACATCATCAAGGACCGCAACCGCGCGGGCTGCTTCCTGACCATGGGCCTCGCCGTCATCGGCATGTTCGGGCTGTTCCTGTTCATGACCTACTACCTCCAGGTCATCCTCGGCTACTCCCCCGTGCGGACGGGCCTCGCCTTCCTCCCCCTCACCCTCGCGATCATCATCGGCTCCACCCAGATCTCCGCCCGGCTGATGAACCGTGTGCCGCCGCGCATGCTGATGGTCCCCGGCATGCTCCTCGCCTCGGGCGGCATGGTGATCCTCACCCGGATGACCGTGCACTCCTCCTACGCCGGCGACATCCTGCCCGCGCTGCTGCTGATGGGGCTCGGCATGGGCCTGACCTTCATGCCGGTCTTCTCAACCGCCACCGCCGGAGTCGCCCCGAAGGACGCGGGCGTCACCTCCGCCACCGTCAACACCTCGCAGCAGGTGGGCGGCTCCATCGGCACCGCGCTGCTCAACACGATCGCCACCACCAGCAGCGCCGCTTACCTCGCGGCCCACGTGACGGGCCCCGCCCGCAGGGCACAGGTCGCCGCGGAAGGCACCGTGCACGGCTACACGGTCGCCATCTGGTGGGCCGCCGGAATCATGCTGCTGGCCGGCCTGGTGGCGGGCCTGATGGTCACCACCGGCCCCCCGAGGCGCGCGCCGGCCGCGGCGACCGTACCGGAGTCGGTGGGCTGACCGGCGGGTGCACTGCCGAAGGCGGCCGTCCCCGGCGGTGCGTCAGTGGCGTCCCGCCACCCGGTCCGCGATCCGCGCCAGCCGCGACGACCCCGCCGCGTGGGTCCGCGTCTCCCGCCGGTCCGCCGCCCGGTACGTCGCGTACATGCCCTGCACCCCCAGCCAGCGCAGCGGCTCGGGCTCCCACCGGCGCACCCGGTGACCGACCCAGGGAAGGCCGGTCAGTTCGGTGGTCCCCGCCTCCCCGGAATCGAGAAGCACCAGATCCCGCAACGTCCGGCCCGCCAGGTTCGCGGTGGCGACACCCGAACCGACATAGCCGCCCGCCCAGCCGACGCCCGTGGCCCGGTCCAGCGTCACCGTCGCGCACCAGTCGCGCGGCACGCCCAGCACCCCGGACCAGGCGTGCTCGACCCGTACCCCGGCCAGCGCCGGGAAGAACGCGACCAGGACCTCCCGCAGCGCCCGCGCGGTCTCGGCCTGCGTCCGCCCGTCGTTGTCGGTCCGCGAACCGAAGCGGTAGGGCACTCCGCGCCCGCCGAGCGCGATCCGGCCGTCGACCGTGCGCTGCGCGTACATGTAGGCGTGCGCCATGTCGCCCAGCGCCTCCCGACCGGCCCAGCCGACCGCCGCCCACTGCTCCTCGGTGAGCGGCTCGGTGGCGATCATCGAGGAGTTCATGGGCAGCCAGGTCCGCCGCTCCCCCTTCAAAGCGGCCGTGAACCCCTCCGTGCAGCGCAGCACGTACGGCGCCCGCACGGTCCCGTACGGCGTCACCGCCCGCCCCGGCAGGATCTCCGTCACCGGCGTCGACTCACGGACCTCCACCCCCAGCGCCTCCACGGCCGCCGCGAGCCCCTTCACCAGTCTCACCGGGTGCACGCGCGCACCGTGCGGGGTCCAGCTCGACCCCACGGCGCCCGCCACGCGTACCCGCTCGGCCGTCTCCCGGGCTCCGTACAGCTCGCGGTCCCGTTCCCCGTACGACAACTCGTGCGCGTGGAACGTCCTCAGCCGCGCCAGCTGCGCCGGGGTCCGGGCCACCTCCAGCACCCCGCCCCGGTGGACCCCGGCGTCGAACCCCTCCCGCGCCACCACCCGGACGACCTCGTCGACGGTGTCGTTCATGGCCCGCTGGAGCCGTACGGCGGCCTCGTGACCGTGCAGCTCGGCGTACCTGTCACGGCCCGCGACGCCGTTGTACAGCCAGCCGCCGTTGCGCCCCGACGCGCCGTAACCGCAGAACCTCTGCTCCAGCACGGTGATCCGCAGGGAGGGCGCCGTCTTCTTCAGGTAGTACGCCGTCCAGAGCCCGGTGTACCCACCGCCGACGATCACGACGTCGGCGGAGGTGTCACCGGCGAGCGGCTCCCGCACCGCCGGAAGACCGTCGTGCGCGTACCAGAAGGAGACACCGCCGTTGACGACGCCATGGCCGCCGCTGTTCACGCCACCGCTCGCCGAGCTGCTCATGGCCGGACGTTAACCCGGCGGCGCGGGCGCTGTCTCCTTCGGATTCCGCACTCCTGCGCGCCCTCTGACCAGCGGATAGCACCCCAGCCCGACGAGGACGGAGACGAAGTGACCGAAGTCGGTGAAGGTCGGCCCGGCGGTCAGCGGGACGGCGTAGAAGACGAGAACGGCCGCGAGATACCCGTACCGCCAGGGCGAGGGGATCCGGTAGACCAGTACCGCCACCACCCCCGACAACGCGTAACTCACGCCGACGTCCAGGGTGTTGACCGCCGACTGCGGCGCGAGCCCGTCCCGGATCGCCTTCGCCAGCGCCCCTTCGCTGAGCAGCGTCGCCAGCACGTGCGCGGCCGCGCACACCGCCAGCCATCGCGCGGTCCCCAGCCAGCGCTCCGCCTGGGCATGGAAGACGGAGTACAGCACCGCGTACGGCAGCCAGTACCCGCCGTCGATCCACATCGCGCTCGCCACCAGCACCCGCACCGGATGCCGGGACAGCTCATGGATGTTGGTGGACCGCTGCCTCAGGAACTCCTGCTCGAACTCCGGTGACATGTGGTGCAGGGCGACCGAGGTGAAGAACAGGACCGTCAGCCACACGTACGTGCCGGGCGCGCCGCGGACATACGCCCAGACCGCCCGCGGCGCCCCGGAAACTCCCCTGAACCGCTTCACGCGGCCCAGTATCGTCCGCGAAGCGACCGGCATTGCGGCCGCACCGGCGACAGAACAGGTCAAAGCATGTGAAAGCCCAGGTCGGACAGAGCGCCGACCCGGGCTTCCCATGGAGCCCCCTGTCGGATTCGAACCGACGACCTGCGCATTACAAGTGCGCTGCTCTGGCCAGCTGAGCTAAGGAGGCACCGCGCGCGGCGATGCCGCGCGCGAGGCGGCTCCACTGTACACAGCCGCGGTTTCCCCGGGCCACGGACTTCTCCCGTCCGCGCGGCTCCCACCGGGAGCGACGCCGCCCCCCTTCGGGGATTTCCGTGAAGTTCACATGCCCCCAGGTACTGACAGGCCGGGAAACGCCAGGTACCGTCCTGACCCAGTTCGCTCATGTGGACTACACCAACCACCTTCCTACAACGGATCGTCCGGCACGTTCCTGCCGGTAGAAGGGGGCCTCAGAACCATGGCCACTGTTACGTTCGACAAGGCGACCCGGATCTACCCGGGCTCCACGAAGCCCGCCGTCGACGCGCTCGAGATCGATATCGCGGACGGCGAGTTCCTCGTCCTGGTCGGCCCGTCCGGCTGCGGCAAGTCCACCTCGCTCCGGATGCTCGCGGGGCTCGAGGACGTCAACGGCGGTGCGATCCGCATCGGCGACCGCGACGTCACCCACCTGCCGCCGAAGGACCGGGACATCGCCATGGTGTTCCAGAACTACGCGCTGTACCCGCACATGTCGGTCGCCGACAACATGGGCTTCGCGCTCAAGATCGCCGGCGTCAACAAGGCGGAGATCCGGCAGAAGGTCGAGGAGGCCGCGAAGATCCTCGACCTCACCGAGTACCTGGACCGCAAGCCGAAGGCCCTCTCGGGTGGTCAGCGCCAGCGTGTCGCGATGGGCCGCGCCATCGTGCGTGAGCCGCAGGTCTTCCTCATGGACGAGCCGCTGTCCAACCTGGACGCCAAGCTCCGCGTCTCGACGCGTACGCAGATCGCCTCGCTCCAGCGCCGTCTCGGCATCACCACCGTCTACGTCACCCACGACCAGGTCGAGGCCCTGACGATGGGCGACCGGGTTGCGGTCCTCAAGGACGGTCTGCTCCAGCAGGTCGACACCCCGCGCAACATGTACGACCGGCCCGCCAACCTCTTCGTGGCCGGCTTCATCGGCTCCCCGGCGATGAACCTCGTCGAGGTGCCGATCGCCGACGGCGGCGTGAAGTTCGGCAACTCGGTGGTGCCGGTGCAGCGCGACGCGCTCTCCGCCGCCACCGACAAGACGGTCACCGTCGGTGTCCGCCCCGAGCACTTCGACGTGGCCGGAGCCGACTCCGACCAGGGTGTCGCGGTCGTCGTGAACGTCGTCGAGGAGCTCGGCTCCGACGCCTTCGTCTACGGCACCGCGAAGGTCGGCGCCGAGTCGAAGGACCTCGTGGTCCGCGTCGGCGGCCGTGACGTCCCGGAGAAGGGCAGCACGCTGCACGTCGTCCCGCGCGCGGGCGAGACCCACGTGTTCTCGACGTCGACGGGCGCACGCCTCTCCGACTGACCGGGATCAGGACCGACGAAGAGGGCCCCGCAGCAGGCTGCGGGGCCCTCTTCCATGCCCGCGGAACGGCCGGACGGCGACCACCGGATCACGACACGGCGGACCTTTCGCCGGGCGCTCGTCAACCCCCTACCCAAAAGGGAGCACGTCTTCATCCCCCGTCCGGGTGACTCAATGTCGCCGCATCATCACTGCACGCTACCCTCTCACGCGTGAAGCACTCCGTGAACCACTCCACCACCCAGCGCACGCGCCGCGGCCAGGGCGGCCCAGCCCGCCGTATCGGCCGCTCGCTCGCCCTCGTCCTGCCCGTCGTCATGGTGCTCTCAGGGACCCTCGCGGTCACCCGGGTCAACTGGTCGGGGAGCCCCTCGGATTCGGTGCTCACCGCCTCCGACGTCTCCACCGTGCACCAGTCCTCGCGCAAGGCCGCCAAGGCCCCGCAGGACGTGCTGCGCGACCAGTTGCTGACCGAGCTCCAGGAGAAAGACCCTGGCACCGCCCTGACCCACCTCCAGGCTGCCGTGAACGGCAAGCCATCGCTGGCGAAGCACTGCTCCTCCATCGCCCGCGCCCTGGGCCGCGCCGCCGTCCGCGTCTACGGCCCCTCGCGCGCCCAGTCGTACGCCCGCCCGGTGTGCGACACGGCCTTCGCCTCGGGCGTCCTGGCGGCCCGCGGCTGAGCCACCGGGGCCCGAGGCCCGTACCGGACCGGGGCGTGGGGTCCCACTGCCGTCAGGGGTGTTCCCGCCGGGCGAGCGCCCGGCGGGAACCGCGCCTGGGGGAAGACCTCCCGTCGGGGCACCCGCACGCCCCGGAACAAGCGGCACGTACAGTGCGGGCATGACCGATCCGCACGCCGCGTCCCGCCCCACGCAAGCCGTCATCCTGGCCGGTGGCCAGGGGTCCCGGCTGCGTCCGTACACCGACGACCGGCCCAAGCCGATGGTCGAGATCCCCGGCACGGGGACGCCGATCATCGGCCACCAGCTCGGCTGGCTCGCCGAGGAGGGCGTCACCGACGTCGTCGTCTCCTGCGGTCATCTCGCCGAGGTCCTCCAGGACTGGCTCAAGAGCGCCGATCTGCCCGTCAAGGTGACCACCGTCGTGGAGACGGAGCCTCTGGGCCGTGGCGGCGGCCTGAAGTACGCGGCCGCCCACCTGCCCCACCCCGACCGGTCCTGGTACGCCACCAACGGCGACATCTGGACCCGTTTCTCGCTGCGCGAGATGGCCGACTTCCACACCGAGCGTGACGCCGTGGCGACCCTCGCGCTGGCGCGTCCCCGCATTCCGTGGGGCGCGGTACAGACGGACGGCTTCGGCCACATCACCGACTTCATCGAGGCGCCGCCCACGACGTACGAGATCAACGCGGGCGTCTACGTCTTCTCCCCCGCCTTCGCCGGGCTGCTCCCCGAGCGTGGGGACCACGAGCGGACGACGTTCCCGCACCTCGCCCGTGAGCGGCGGCTGGCCGGGTTCCCGATCCCGCAGGGAGCGTACTGGCGGGCCATCGACACCGCGAAGGATCTCACCGAGGCGGCGAAGGAACTGGCGGCGCTCAGCCGCTGACGGCCGGGCCGGGGGCGTCCTGTCGTCGTCCACGGGCCGGCGGGGGCTGGTCGCGCAGTCCCCCGCGCGCCTGAACGGCCGAGGGTGCCGTGCGCTTCTCAGCGCACGGCACCCTCGGCCGTTCGTTTCCCGCCGCGTTACCCGAGCAGCCCGCCCACCAGGCCCGGCTGGCCCGAGGACGACGAGCCGCCGTCCGAGCCGCTGCCGCCGCCGCTCGCGGAGCCGCCGGAGGTGGCCGCGCCGCCGGAGCTGGGGCCCGAGCTGGTGGCGGGGGCGTGCTCCTGCGGCGTGGACCGCTCGGGCGGCGCCTCGCCCCCGGTGCCCTGGGTCTGGCTGGGCGCGCCGGCGTCACCACCGCCGGTGGTGCCCGAGTCCTCGGCCTCGGAGGGCTCGCTGTCCGTGCCCGCCGTCGGAGCGGCCGAGGTGGCGCCCTGCGTGGGCGAGGTGGACGCGGACGGCTCCTTGGACGCCTTGTGCGAGCCGGACTTCTGCGGCAGCGGCGAACCGGGCAGCTCGTTGCGCGGAGGCTCGCCCGGACCGGGGACGATCACCCGGTCGGCGTCGCGGACGGCGCCGCCGAGCAGCGAGCCGACCAGCAGCGTGAGTCCGACGGCGATCGCGGTGACCAGGGCGCCGCGACGCAGCACGTACCGGCGCAGCTCCCACAGGTCGGAGCGCGGACCGAGCCGGCGCCAGGCGGCTGCGGCGAGGCGGCCGTCGACCGAGTAGACGGGGGCGCCGGCGATGATCAGCGGCGACCAGGCGGCCAGGTAGATGATGTCGGGGGTGTCGTAGACCGGGACGGTCTTCCAGCTGACGGTGACGATGAGCGCGGCGGAGAGTCCGGCGCCGACCACCGCGGCGACCCGCTGCCAGCAGCCGAGGACCGTGAGGACGCCCACGACGACCTGGAGGAAGGCGATGACCAGACCGGAGCCGACGGGGTGGTGCAGGGCGAACTGGCGCAGCGGTTCGGCGACTTCCCACGGGTGCAGGGTGTTGAGCCACTTCACCATGGAGCCGCGCTTGCCGCCGTCGAAGTAGACGGGGTCGCACAGCTTGCCCATGCCGGCGTAGATCGAGATGAAGCCGAGGAAGATGCGCAGCGGGAGCAGGACCACGCCGAGGTTCATCCGGCGGCCCGGGAAGTAGGCGTGCCGGGCGGGGTCGTCGCTGCCGTGGCGCCGGCTGCGCGGAGCCCGTTCGGGTTCGGTACCGGCTTCCCCGAAGTCCTCGAACCCGCCGTCGTCGTAGGCCGGTTCGTTGTAGGCGGGTTCGTCGTAGGCGCTGCCGACGCCGCGCATGTGCGGCAGGATCCGCTGCTCGCCGTCGACGGGGGCCCGCTGGGCTCCGACGATCGGGGTCTCGAGGGTCTGCGCGGCGAGGCCGCCGTCGTAGCCGCGGCCTCCCATGTCGACGCGGGGGATGACCTGGGTGGCTCCGGCGTCGGCGGCGGGCGGCTCGCCGTGGCCGACGCTGCCTGCCCGCACGGCCTGGAGCAGTCGGTGGGCGCCGGTGTCGTCGGGGGCGGACTTGCCGCTCCAGACGACGGCTCGCCGACGGCCACCGGAAGCGGCGCCCGCTCTGCCCACCGCCCCGACGGCGGCCATGCGCGCGGTGTCATCGATGGCGCTCACGTGCCGGGCGATCCGCGGGGATTGGTTACGCCGCGCCGACGCGCCCAGCTGCACGCGGAAGCTCGCGTGGCTGACGATGATCTGCGCCGGATCGCTCGGCACCTTCACCATGCTCAGCGCGGGAGCGTCGTCGAATCCCGACGAGCGGTCCTCCGTGGGTGTGCGGGGTGTTCTGGTGTCCACACTCATCTAACCGAGTGACGTGTGTTTAGGACACTGCTTTGACCCGCCGGATCTGTCCGGACTCCGTCAAGGTTGCGCTACTCGCCGGGATTAACCCGTCCGAGTGAACTCACCCACCACCTCGCGACCACTCCGCGAGCTGCCGACAGCGGCCTCACAGCCACACGTCCAGGCCCGCGGACCGAGCGATTCCCGATCCCGGACCTGCCTGCCCGGCGTCGGCCATCCGGCGTCCGGCGTCCGGCCACGAACCCCGCCGACCCGCGTCGCCACGGCCGCGGCCGCCCTGACTGCGGCCGCCACAGCATCGTCGGCCGGCGCCGTACGCGCCGGCCGACGATGTGTCAGCTCCTGCGCCGAGCCGCTTCGTACAGCACGATCCCGGCCGCGACACCCGCGTTGAGGGATTCCGCGCCACCCGGCATCGGGATCCGGACCCGGAAGTCGCAGGTCTCGCCGACCAGACGGGAGAGCCCCTTGCCCTCGCTGCCGACGACGATGACGACCGGGCCGTCCAGGGCCTTCAGCGTGCCGACCTCGTGCTCGCCGTCGGCGGCCAGGCCGACGACCGCGATGCCGGCCTTCTTGTAGGCCTCCAGGGCGCGGGTGAGGTTGGTGGCGCGGGCGACCGGGGTGCGGGCGGCCGCACCGGCGGACGTCTTCCAGGCGCCGGCCGTCATACCGGCCGCGCGACGCTCGGGGACGACGACGCCGTGCCCGCCGAAGGCGGAGACGGAGCGGACGACGGCGCCCAGGTTGCGCGGGTCGGTCACGCCGTCGAGGGCGACGATCAGCGGGTCCTCGCCGTTGTCGTAGGCGGCGGCCGCCAGGTCCTCGGGGTGCGCGTACTCGTACGGCGGGACCTGGAGGACCAGGCCCTGGTGGTTGAGGCCGTTGGTCATGCGGTCCAGCTCGGGACGCGGGGCCTCCATGAGGTGGATGCCGCCGCGCTCACCGGCGAGCTGGAGCGCCTCGCGCACCCGCTCGTCGTTGTCGATGAACTGCTGCACGTAGAGCATCGTCGCGGGCACGCCCTCGCGCAGCGCCTCTACGACCGAGTTGCGGCCGACGACCATCTCGGACGTGCCCTTGCCGCCACGGCCGCGCGCGGTGGGCCGGCGCACGGCCTGCTTCGCCTTGGCGGTCGCGATGCGGTTCGCCTTGTGCTTCTTGCGCATCTCGGCGGGCGGGGTCGGCCCCTTGCCTTCCAGGCCCCGGCGCCGCTGGCCGCCACTGCCGACCTGCGCGCCCTTCTTGCCGGACATGCGGCGGTTGTTGGCTGCCATGAGTCTCTCGTCTCCGTGAGCTTTCGTACGTACGTCTTATGCAGTGTGCCGCCCGGAAGGCCGGGCGGCACAGTCGATCAAGGACACGCCCTGCGGCCGTCCCGGAGCGGTCTAGCGCGGGCCGAGGCTCCAGCGCGGTCCCTGCGGGCCGTCCTCGATGGCCAGGCCGGACTGGTTGAGCTGGTCACGAATGGCGTCCGCGGTCGCCCAGTCCTTGCGCCCGCGGGCCGACTCCCGCTGGTCGAGGACGAGTCGTACGAGGCTGTCGACCACGCCGTGCAGGTCCTCGCCCTGACTCTCCTCACCCGCCCAGTGTGCGTCGAGCGGGTCCAGACCGAGGACGCCGAGCATGGCGCGGACCTCTGCGAGGCGGGCCACGGCGGCTTCCTTGTCGTCGGCGGCGAGGGCCGAGTTCCCCTGCCGTACCGTCGTGTGCACGATGGCCAGCGCCTGCGGAACACCCAGGTCGTCGTCCATCGCGTCGGCGAAGGCGGGTGGCACCTCGGCCGCCGGCTCGACGACTCCCCCGGCCTTCTCGACGACCCGCTGCACGAAGCCCTCGATCCGCGCGAACGCCGACTCGGCCTCGCGCAGCGACTCCTCGCTGTACTCGATCATCGAGCGGTAGTGCGGGGTGCCGAGGTAGTAGCGCAGCACGATCGGGCGCCACTGCTTCACCATCTCGGAGACGAGGACGCTGTTGCCCAGCGACTTCGACATCTTCTCGCCGCTCATGGTGACCCAGGCGTTGTGCACCCAGAACCGCGCGAACTCGTCCCCGTAGGCCTTGGCCTGGGCGATCTCGTTCTCGTGGTGCGGGAAGATCAGGTCGAGGCCGCCGCCGTGGATGTCGAAGACGGGACCCAGGTACTTGTGCGCCATGGCCGAGCACTCGAGATGCCAGCCGGGACGCCCGCGGCCCCAGGGGGTCTCCCAGCTCGGCTCCCCCGGCTTGACGGACTTCCACAGGGCGAAGTCACGCTGGTCGCGCTTGCCGGTCTCGCCGTCGCCGGAGGGCTGGCGCAGGTCGTCCAGGTCCTGGTTGGACAGCTCCAGGTAGCCCGGGAACGAGCGCACGTCGAAGTAGACGTTGCCGTCGGCCTCGTAGGCGTGACCGCGCTCGATCAGGCCGCGCATCATCTCGATCATCTCGGGGACGTGCCCGGTGGCGCGGGGCTCGTAGGTCGGCGGCAGGCAACCGAGTGCCTGGTAGCCGTCGTTGAACGCCCGCTCGTTCTCGTACCCGATCGACCACCAGGGGCGGCCCTGGTCGTGCGACTTGGCGATGATCTTGTCGTCGATGTCGGTGACGTTGCGGATGAACGTGACGTCGTAACCGCGGTGGGTGAACCAGCGGCGCATGATGTCGAAGTTCAGGCCCGAGCGGATGTGCCCGATGTGCGGGGCGGCCTGCACGGTGGCACCACAGAGGTAGATCGAGACACAACCCGGCTTGAGCGGGGTGAAGTCACGGATCTGCCGGGTATTGGTGTCGTGCAGGCGAATGGTCACCACTCCAGGGTAGTGGGCGCGAAGCGATGCCCCGAGCCCCTTCCGCCCAAGGGCCACACATTCGTGACATGCCATGGCATATGTCGGCCGGGGCGGGCGCCGCGGCCTCAGCCGGTGGTCGTTTCTCCGCCTGTTTCTCCGCCCGTTCCGCCCTCCGTGCCGGTGCGGGTGCCGGTGTGTGCCACCAGCGCCGTCGCGATCGCCATCAGGCCTTCGTCCCGGCCGGGGAAACCGAGCCCGTCGGTCGTCGCACCCGACACGGACACCGGGGCTCCCGCCGCCTCCGACAGGATTTTCTGGGCCTCGTCGCGGCGCTTGCCGATCTTGGGGCGGGGGCCGACGACCTGTACGGCGATGTTGCCGATCACGAAGCCCGCCTCGCGGACGATCCGGGCCGCCTCGGTCAGCAGGGTGACGCCGGAGGCGCCGGACCACTCGGGCCGCCCGGTGCCGAAGTGCTGCCCCAGGTCACCGAGGCCGGCGGCGGAGAAAAGCGCGTTGCAGGCGGCGTGGGCGACGACGTCCGCGTCGGAGTGCCCGGCCAGGCCGGGGCCCGCTCCCTCCCACTTCAGACCCGCGCACCACAGCTCGCGGCCCTCTTCGAAGGCGTGGATGTCGGTACCGATGCCGACCTGGGGCAGGACCACCCCCGCGAAGGGCGTCTCAGAAGCCATCGTTGAGCCTCCTGCGGGCCAGGACCGCCTCCGCGAGGACCAGGTCCAGAGGGCGGGTCACCTTGAAGGCCTCCTCGTGACCGGGGACGACCACGACCGTCAGGCCCAGCTGCTCGACCATGCTCGCGTCGTCGGTGACGTCGCCGGTGACCGACTCGTGGGCGCGGACGAGGGTGGCCCGGTCGAAGCCCTGCGGGGTCTGCACGGCGCGCAGGCGGCCGCGTTCCGGGGTGGCGACGACCGGTTCGGGGTCACCGGCGGTGCGGGCCGGTTCGACCTCCTTGACGGTGTCCGCGAGCGGAAGGGCCGGGACCACGGCCGGGGCGCCGTCCCGTACGGCCTCGATCACCGCGTCCACCGTGTCGACGGGAACGAGGGGCCGGGCGGCGTCGTGCACGAGGACGATGTCATGGCCGGGGGGAAGCGCGTCCAGGCCGAGCTTCACGGACTCCTGACGGGAGTCACCGCCGGGGACGACCAGGAAGTCGGTGCGGTCGGGCAGCGCGTGCGCGTCGAGCAGCGACTTGACCTCGGCGGTGCCGTCCGGCGGGGCCACGACGACGACCAGCGAGACGGCGCGGGAGGCGGCGAGGGCGCGCACGGCGTGGATCAGCATGGGTGTGCCGCCCAGGGTGCGGAGCGCCTTGGGGGCGCCCGGGCCGAGACGGACACCCCGGCCGGCGGCCGGGATCACCGCGGCCGTGCGGGCGGGCGCGGGGGAGGGACGCGAATCGTCAGACATCGGTTCCTGTCAGGTTTGTGTGCTGGCCTGGCGTGGGTATGGCCTGGGAAGTGCCGGGCACGACGCCCTGACCGGACCCTTCCGTGACGTTCTGGTCGAGGCGGCGGCCCGGGCCCGGCGCATCAAGTATCGAAGCACCGGTCGAAGCACCAGGGGGCAGTATCGACCGACCGCCCCCGTGGGGTAGGGCGTACGGCGGCGTCCGAGCGTGAACATGCCGCAGCGCCCGGCGACGGGAATACGTCATCGGGCACCGCGGCATTTCGGTGTTCTTCAGTGTGCCGAGGCCGGTTCCGGGCCGGTATCGGGACTCGAGAACCTTGTCGAGCTCGGCAGGCTCAGGAGGCGAGGACCTCGTCGAGCAGAGCTTCGGCCTTGTCCTCGTTGGTGTTCTCCGCGAGAGCGAGTTCACTCACCAGGATCTGGCGGGCCTTGGCGAGCATGCGCTTCTCACCGGCGGAGAGTCCGCGCTCGCGCTCACGACGCCACAGGTCACGCACTACTTCCGCGACCTTGATGACATCGCCGGAGGCGAGCTTCTCCAGATTTGCCTTGTAACGACGCGACCAGTTCGTGGGCTCCTCGGCGTACGGCGCGCGCAGCACCTCGAAGACCCGGTCCAGCCCGTCCTGACCGACCACATCACGTACGCCGACGAACTCCGCATTGTCCGCTGGCACACGTACCGTCAGGTCACCCTGGGCGACCTTCAGCACCAAGTAGGTCTTGTCCACGCCTTTGATCTGGCGAGTTTCGATGGCCTCGATCAGCGCGGCCCCGTGATGGGGATAGACCACGGTGTCGCCAACCTTGAACGTCATGTGACAGGTACCCCTTCCGTGGCTATCCAGGGTAACACGGAAACTGCGGGTTCTGAATGGCGTTTTCGCAGGTCAGGGCATATCTCGGGGCTTGACAACAGCAACAGGAACGTGCTGCGGAGGGCCCGCGGAGGCAGGTATTCGCAGGTCGGAGCGGCTCTCCGAGGGGGGAGAAACGCGCACGTTACACGCATCCGAAGCCCCACCTGAACGGCCGAACGTCCACAAATGTCCACTTCCGGGAGTGCGACTTCCGCTACTCCGTTCGGTTCACGTGGCCGGATACAGGTCGTTTCCGGAATTGATCATCGACTCTTCGGGGCGGGCCGTGATCAATTCCGGGGAGCGCCTCGCATTCCTTCACCGGAAATCCGCGAGCGGACGTCGCGGCCGGTTATGTGAATGGCGGGCGAGCAGGAAGAAGACGGGTGGTGTCAATGTGCCTGAGGAGTCGCAAGTGAGCCACCGGAGGCTGTCACGACGGTCCCCGCGGGACCCGCGGGAGGCCGGCGGACTCGTCCGCCGAGGCACGGGATCGCTCTGGAGGCGGGTCGGGTGCGGTGCCGCAGGAACGGCTCGGTAACCTGAGGCCTGCTGACAGACCCTTAGGACGGCTTCATCCAAAGGAAAGCCGTCCGCGTGCACAAGGAGTTGCCGCCGCCGTGAGCAGCAGCCTTCGACGCGGCGTCCTCGCCGCTTCCGCCATCGCGTTCTCGATCGCCTCGCTCGCCGCCTGCGGGGCCGGCAACGACTCCCAGACCCTGGAGATCAAGCCGGACAACGCCGCCGTCCACGTCGGCGACATCAAGCTTCAGAACGTCGTCATCATCACCCAGCCCGACCTGGAGTCGACCGGTCCCGCCGTCATCTCGGCGACCGTCTTCAACAGCGGCAGCGAGCCCCAGACGCTGGAATCCATCACTGTGGACGGCGGCAAGTCCGCCGAGATCAAGCCCGCCAAGGGCAAGGGCGAGCTGGTCGTGCCGGCCCACGGCTCGGTCGTCATCGGTGGCAAGAACAACGCCTCCGCCGTGCTGACGAACAGCCGTGAGGCCGTCAAGGACGGTGACGCCCAGAAGGTCACCTTCACCTTCAGCGAGACCGGCGAGGTGTCCCTGCGCGCCTTCGTGGTCCCCGCCGAGAGCTACTTCTCCTCGTGGGGCCCGAGCGACATCCCGACGGCCGCGCAGTCCCCGTCCGGCAGCGCGTCCCCGTCGGCCTCCGGGTCCGCTTCCCCGGGCGGCACGGAGTCCGGCTCGGCCTCCCCGTCGAACTCGGCCTCCGCGTCCGCGTCGGCCGCCGGCCACTGACCCGACACCCACGGGACCGGCCCACGGACACGGGCCGGCCCACGGGCCGCCCGACCACGGGCTGACCCGACGGTCACTGGCTGACCGACCCAGTACACGGGAAGGGCGGCCCCCCGCGCGGGGGGGCCGCCCTTCCCGTGTCACCGCTGTCGCCACGGCTGTGGCCGTACGGTCTACGGCTCGAACTTGTAGCCGAGACCGCGAACCGTCACCAGATACCTCGGGGCCCCCGGGTCCGGCTCGATCTTGGCGCGCAGGCGCTTGACGTGGACGTCGAGGGTCTTGGTGTCGCCCACGTAGTCGGCGCCCCAGACCCGGTCGATCAGCTGCATACGGGTCAGGACGCGCCCGGCGTTGCGCAGCAGCATCTCCAGGAGGTCGAACTCCTTCAGCGGGAGGTCGACCTTGGAGCCGGAGACCGTCACCACGTGGCGGTCGACGTCCATGCGGACCGGACCGGCCTCCAGAGCCGCCGGGGTCACCTCCTCCGGCTCGCCCCTGCGACGCAGCACGGCCCGGATACGGGCGACAAGCTCACGCGAGGAGAAGGGCTTGGTGACGTAGTCGTCGGCTCCTATCTCCAGGCCGACGACCTTGTCGATCTCGCTGTCCTTGGCCGTCACCATGATCACGGGCACGTTGGAGCGGCCGCGCAACTGCCGGCACACCTCCGTACCGGGCAGGCCCGGCAGCATCAGATCGAGGAGCACGAGGTCGGCGCCGTTGCGCTCGAACTCGTCGAGCCCGTCGGGCCCGGTGGCCGCGACGGCGACCTCGAAGCCCTCCTTGCGGAGCATGTACGACAGGGCGTCGGAGAAGGACTCCTCGTCCTCGACGACGAGCACTCGGGTCACGGAAGGACCTCCGGGGCGGAAAGCGTCCGGGTCGCGGACGAATCGGGGGATGAGGCACGGGGTGGGGTCTGGAGGGAGCGGTACGGGGAGGAGTGGTGCGCGGAGGACCGGTCGGCCTCGCCGACGTCATCGAGGTCGTCGGTCTCGTCGGTGTCGTCCGGGTCGGGGTGCTGGTGCGCGCGGTCACGGGCCACGCCCGCCTCCGGCAGCCGCAGGGTGAACGTGGAGCCCTGGTTCTCGGCGCTCCACACCGTGACCTCCCCGCCGTGCGAGGCGGCCACGTGCTTGACGATCGCCAGCCCGAGACCGGTACCGCCCGTCTGGCGGGAGCGGGCCGGGTCGACGCGGTAGAAGCGCTCGAAGATGCGCTCCTTGTCCTTGTCGGAGATGCCGATGCCCTGGTCGGTCACGGCGATCTCGATCAGGTCCCCGCCAGGACCGCTCACCCGGCGGGCGGCGATGCCGACACGGGTATGGGCGGGCGAGTAGTTGACGGCGTTCTCGACCAGGTTGCCGAGGGCGGCGGCCAGCTGGCCGCGGTTGCCCCAGACACTCAGGACGGCGGCGCCGTCCACCGGCCGCGCACCGCCCTGCCCGGGTCCTTCGGACGCCGTCACGTTCGTGGCCATGGTGATCTGTTTGGTCCCGGCCTGGTGACGGCAGCGGTCGACGGCCTCGGCGACCAGTTCGTCGATGCCGACCGGCTCCGCGTCCTCGAGGGGGTCGTCGTTCTGGACCCTCGACAGGTCGATGAGCTCCTGGACCAGGCTGGTCAGCCGGGTGGCCTCGATCTGCATACGGCCGGCGAACCGCTCCACCGCCTCCGGATCTTCCGACGCGTCCATGACCGCCTCGGAGAGCAGGGAGAGCGCGCCGACCGGTGTCTTCAGCTCATGGCTGACGTTCGCGACGAAGTCCCGCCGGACCGCTTCGATCCGGCGGGCCTCGGTGAGGTCCTCGACGAGCAGGAGGACGAGCCGGGAGCCCAGCGGAGCCACTCTGGCGGACACGGCGAGGGCCTCGCCGCGTCCGGTTCCGCGCCGGGGAAGATCCAGTTCGACCTGGCGTATCTCCCCGTCGCGTCTGGTGTCCCGGGCCATCTTGAGCATGGGCTCGACGCTGAGCCGGCCGCCGCGTACCAGCCCGAGGGCGTAGGCGGCGGAGCTGGCCTTGACGACGGCGTCGGCCTCGTCGAGCACGACGGCGGAGGAGCGGAGCACGGAGAGGACGGTGTCCACACCCGGCGGAAGCACCGGGTCCGTGTGCAACGAGGTACGCGTGGGGCGCTTCTGCTCCCGCTCGCTCCAGCGGAACGCCAGCGTGGCGATGACACCGGTGAGGACCCCGGCGATCGCTGCTGCTGCGGCGACCGCCGCGTTCACGTCCATGCCACCAGGTTAGGCACGCGATCGGTCCTGGCCACAGCTGTCGAGGTGCGACCTCGAACACTCGTCGCCCAGAGTTCACCTTGGAGCCAGTGGTGGTTCATTTGGGGTGACGGAAATCGACGCGTACGGGGCGGACCGTGGCACCGTGGGGTTCGCAGCACCGGTTCCACGGCCGGTCGGCGCCGGTGCAGCAGCCGGTCCCGGCCCGGTTCGCGGCCGGTTCTGGCCCCCGGAACCGAACTCGAACCCCAAGCACGACGTACGAGAGGGAACCCTGATGCGGGACGCGTACCACGAGGAACTGGACTCGATCGGCGACAGCCTGGTGGAGATGGCCCGGCTGGTCGGGTCGGCGATCGGACGCGCCACGACCGCCATTCTCGACGCCGACCTGAAGCTCGCCGAGAGTGTCATCGAGGCCGACAAGAGGGTCGACGAGCTCCAGCACGACCTGGAGGCGCGGGCGATAGCGCTGCTGGCGCGGCAGCAGCCGGTGGCGACGGACCTGCGGATCGTGGTCACGTCGCTGCGGATGTCGGCCGACCTCGAGCGCTCCGGCGACCTCGCCCAGCACGTGGCGAAGCTGGCCCGGCTGCGCTTCCCCAACCGTGCGGTCCCGCAGGACCTGCACGCCACGATCCTGGAGATGGGCCAGCTCGCGCAGCGCCTGATGGCGAAGGCGGCCGAGGTCGTCGTCACCAAGGACGTCGACCTCGCCCTCCAGCTGGAGTCGGACGACGACGCGATGGATCTGCTCCACCGCACCCTCTTCCAGCACCTGCTGGACGACCGCTGGAAGCACGGCATCGAGACGGCCGTCGACGTCACGCTGCTGGGCCGCTACTACGAGCGGTTCGCCGACCACGCGGTGGCCGTCGCCAAGCGCGTGGTGTTCCTGGTGACGGGCGAGCACGCGGACGAGCTCCAGCCGGAGATCCAGCCCGACATCCAGCCGGCGCCCCCGGCGGGAACGGGCGCCGAGGGGATCTGAGGCCGAGGGGCGTACCGGACGACGTCCCGGGCGTGCGCAAGCCGCTGTGCGCCGTTGAGCCGTTGATGCGCCCAGCGGACCGGGCATGCAATGGGCACAGGGCCACGCACAGGCCCTACGTCTCCGGGAGGAACCCATGGCCGAGTCCCCCATCACTCCCACGCCCGATCCCGCACAGGAACGCCCGACCGAGCAGCCCGCCGAGATCAGGAACCTGATGCTGATCGGCGCGTGCGGCTGCGGTTCCGGCTGCGGCTGCGGGTGCCAGTCGGGCAACCCCTGCCAGTGCGGCTGAGACCGCGCGACGCACGTACGGGGCGAGGGGCCCCGGTGCCGGTACCGGCACCGGGGCCCCTCGTCCCTGTCCGGGCAGGACCTCGTCCCTGTCCGGGCCGGCCGTCGTTCCTGTCCGAGGCCGGGTGTAGGTCCTCGTCCTCCGGTCGCCGCGCAGGGGGCGCGAGCGCAGCATGGAGTGGAGGGGGCGGCACGACACCGGAAGGGGGCGGGCAGTCATGACCCGCTTCATGGACATCCACCACGACATGCAGGGCATCACCGCCGACCAGCTCGCCGCGGCCCACCAGGCGGACCTCGCCATCGAGGGCGAAGAGGGCGTGCACTTCGAACGAGCCTGGGCGGACCCCGAGTCCGGAACCGTCTACTGCCTCTCCGAGGCACCGTCGGCGGACGCCGTCCTGCGCGTCCACGAGCGCACCGGCCACATGGCGGACGAGATCCACCCGGTGCCTTTGACGGTATGACGTGCCGTCCGCGGGATCACCTCGCCCCGGGCGGTGCCGACGCCGCGCCGGTCAGGAAGGCCTGACCGCGGACACGGCCGTGACGGTCACCTTGTTGTCGCACTCGGCGAACTGACCGTCGTCCAGAGCGACCTGGTGGCGCCCCGACCCCGGCAGGCCGACGACGACAGTGGGGTACACGACGGGATCCGCGCCGGATGCGCAGTACCCGTCGCCTTCCCCCTGCACCTGCACGAAGGTCAGCTTCACCCATGCCTTGCCCCGCGGGGCCAGCGTCACCGGCGACGCGGATCCCTTGGGCGTGACGGTGAGCGGTGCGTTGTGATCGGGAGAGCCGTTGCCTGCTCCCGCGACGGACGGATGGCCCTTGAGGCGGCAGGCCTTGGCCGAGCGGTTGGTGAACTCGACGACGGCCGCCCCGGTCCCGGTGCCCGCCGGCCGGTCGGCCGCCTGATGGGCGGTGACCTTCAGACTGCCCGCGGCACAGGTCGGCGCGGCGGCGCCCGCGGTGACGTCCGTGGCAGGCGTCGAGGCGGCGGAGCTCCCGGAGGGGGAGGCGAGGCCGGAAGCGGCGTCGGAGGGAGAAGCCGCGGAGGAAGAAGCGGGGGAGGAAGAAGCCGGGGTGGCCATGGACGGCGAGTCCAGACCGGCGGAACTGTCGGAGGCGGGGCTCGCGGAGGCGCTGGAGGAATCCCCGGACTGGCATCCCGTCACCATCAGTGCGGCCGAGGCCACGAGAACCGCCACCACGGAACCCCGGACCCCGACCCGACCCTGACTCCGGTTCCGGTTCCCGCGGTCCCTGTCCCTGTTGTCCATGTCCCCGTTCCTGTTCTCGCTCTGGTCCGTGTACCGCTTCGCGCTCTGGTTCGCGTGCTGCATGGTGGCCCCCGAATCCGCATCGCCAGGGGCATGACCCCTCGGCACCGACGTTCGTCAACCCAGACACAACGGGCAGGCGCTCAGGTTCTCCTGACAACCGACCTGTGACCCATCGGTGACGATAACCGGCCGTACCGCTCGAACCTCGTCAACCGGGCCCATCGACGGATGGCGACGTTCACCTGCGCCCACGCCCCCGGCTCGCCCTCCCCCCGGCCCGCCGCCGGATGCCCATGGACGCCGGACCGCAAGCCCGTGGCCACCGTCTTGGACGCCGTCAAAATGACGCGCCACGGCGACTTGGGGCTCGTACGCTCCGAACCGGAGAAGGGCGGGCGGAGCCATGACGGACGGGTACTTCCTGCTGGTCTGCGACGACGTGCCCCATGACGTGGTGCTCACCGACCCCGGTGTCCGTGTGATGGACGTCGTCCGAGTCGTGCGTCGGCTGACGGGGCTGAGCCTGTGGCACAGCAGGGTATTGGCGACGCGGATTCCCGCCGTCATCCTCACCTGCGTCTCCGAGGAGAACGCGGCGGCAGCCGCCTCGGCCCTCCGCGATGCGGGAGCCCGGGCGGAGACGAGAGAACACCCGGAGCCGTACGCACCGAATCACTGAGCCCGGTCCGATCAACCGGCCGACGACCCGAAGACGCCCAAGCCCGACCAAAAAGCCCCCGCCCCGCGAGAAACTCGCAGGTCGGGGGCTTACCGGTGTCGCGTTACTTCTTCTTGCCCTGGTTTTTCACTGCTTCGATCGCTGCTGCGGCCGCGTCCGGGTCGAGGTAGGTTCCGCCCGGGGTCAGCGGCTTGAAGTCGGCGTCGAGTTCGTAGGCGAGGGGGATGCCCGTCGGGATGTTCAGGCCCGCGATGTCGGCGTCGGAGATGCCGTCGAGGTGCTTGACGAGGGCGCGGAGCGAGTTGCCGTGGGCGGCGACCAGGACCGTGCGGCCGGTCAGGAGGTCCGGGACGATGCCGTCGTACCAGTACGGGAGCATGCGGACGACGACATCCTTGAGGCACTCCGTGCGCGGGCGCAGCTCCGGGGGGATGGAGGCGTAGCGGGGGTCGGCGGCCTGGGAGAACTCCGAGTCGTCCGGCAGCGGCGGGGGCGGGGTGTCGTAGGAGCGGCGCCAGAGCATGAACTGCTCCTCGCCGAACTCCGCGAGCGTCTGCGCCTTGTCCTTGCCCTGGAGGGCGCCGTAGTGGCGCTCGTTCAGGCGCCAGGAGCGGTGGACCGGGATCCAGTGGCGGTCGGCGGACTCCAGCGCCAGCTGGGCCGTGCGGATCGCGCGCTTCTGGAGGGACGTGTGGACCACGTCGGGGAGGAGATCGGCATCCTTCAGGAGTTCGCCACCGCGGACCGCCTCCTTCTCGCCCTTCTCGTTGAGGTTGACGTCCACCCAGCCGGTGAACAGGTTCTTCGCGTTCCACTCGCTCTCGCCGTGACGGAGGAGGATCAGCTTGTACGGTGCGTCGGCCATGCGTATGAGCGTAATCCACCGCTCCGGTCCGTTGTGCGCCCGCTCGCAGAGCGGACAGGCCCTCTGACACTTGACGGGATCTGTTAATTGAGTGGCCCCCCGCGCTTCGTCTCTCGTAAGTTCTGAGCGCCGCATGAGCCACTTACATCCCGGGGGATCCGCCATGTCCGTCGCCGTCCTGAGACGTGCCGCCCGCGAGACCCTCTCCGGGCTGCCCCGCGAGTTCTGGTGGCTGTGGACCAGCACCCTCGTCAACCGGCTCGGCGGTTTCGTCGCCACGTTCATGGCGCTGTACCTGACGCTCGACCGCGGGTACTCCGCCTCCTACGCCGGACTCGTCGCCTCCCTGCTGGGCCTGGGGGGCGTCGTCTCGTCGCTCGGCGGCGGGGTGATGGCGGACCGGCTCGGCCGGCGGCCCACCCTGCTCGTCGCGCAGACCTCGACCGCCGCCTCGGTGGCGCTGCTCGGGTTCGTCGAGCACCCCGTCGCCATCGCCGGCGTCGCCTTCCTCGTCGGCATGGCCTCCAACGCCTCCCGGCCGGCCGTGCAGGCGATGATGGCCGACATCGTGCGGCCCGAGGACCGGGTCCGCGCGTTCTCGCTCAACTACTGGGCCATCAACCTCGGGTTCGCCGTCTCCTCCATGGCTGCCGGATTCATCGCCGAGGTCAGCTACCGCGCCGGGTTCCTCCTGGAGGCCGGAATGACCCTCGTCTGCGCGGTCGTCGTCTTCCTGCGGCTTCCCGAGTCCCGGCCCGTGCGGGAGGAGAAGGCCGTAGCGGAGGACGCCGTGGGGATGGGGACCGTGCTGCGCGACGGGCGGTTCATGAGCGTCGTCGGGCTGTGCTTCCTCGTTGCGCTCGTCTTCCAGCAGGGGGCCGTCGGGCTGCCGGTGGCGATGGGCGCCGCCGGGTTCACACCGGCCGACTACGGCATGGCGATCGCCGTGAACGGCGTCCTGATCGTGGCCTTGCAGATCCCCGTCACGCGCTTCATCGAACACCGGGACCCGCGGCGGCTGCTGGTGGTCTCCTCGGTGCTCGCCGGGTACGGATTCGGGCTCACCGCCTTCGCCGGGTCGGTCGGCGTCTTCGCGCTCACCGTCTGCGTCTGGACGCTGGCGGAGATCGTCAACGCGCCGACCCAGACCGGGCTCGTCGTCCGCCTCTCCCCCACCCACGGCCGTGGGCGTTACCAGGGCATGTACACGCTCTCCTGGGCCGTGGCCTCCCTGGTCGCCCCGGTGATGTCCGGCTTCGTCATCGACCGCTTCGGGGCCGAGTGGCTGTGGGGGATGTGCGCGGTCGTGGGCACGGCCGCGGGCATCGGGTACGCCGTGCTGATGCGGCAGCTGCCGGCGACCGAGGAGTCGTCCGCGTCGAAGGCCTCCGCCTGCGACGGGCCTCCCAACCACCGGCCCTCCTCCGAAGCGCCCTCCGCCCACCGGCCCTCCTCCGAAGCGCCCTCCGCCCACGGCCGTACGGCCCCGGAGCCGGAGAGCAGCACCGCCTGACCCGTGCCGCGACCCGGGCCGTGCCGCGACCCGGGCCATGCCGCCGCCTCACGTCCGCCGGCGGATGCCCACCCCGCCGCCTGCCGCCTGCTGCCTGCTGCCTGCTGCCTGCTGCCTGCTGCCTGCTGCCTGCTGCCTGCTGCCTGCTGCCTGCTGCCTGCTGCCTGCTACCTGCTAAGGGTGCATCCGTGCGCCCTTCAGCACCTTGTCCACCGCGTTCCTCGGGCCGTAGACCGCCAGGCCGACGAGATCCAGATCGGCCGTCCGGACCGCTCGCACCGCCGCGCGGTTGTCGCGGTCGTTGCCGGTGGCGAAGAGGTCGCTGGTGAACACCGCGCGCGGGAGGGACCGCGAGAGCACACGCGCGTGGGCGGCCGCGAGCGTCTCCTTCGTGCCTTCGAAGACCAGTACCGGCTGACGGAACATCGACAGGCAGCGCACGCCGTCCGCGTCCTCGTACGGCTCGCCGATCACCTCGGGGAGCGCCGTCCCGAGGCCGCTCACCAGGAACGCGGTCACGTTCAGGCGCTGCCAGGTCTCCAGGCCGTCGCGCAGCAGGACGGCGATCTTCGTGTCGAAGCGGACCGGTCCGGCGCTCGTGGCCGTGGTCATGGCCGTGGTCATGGCCGTGCTCGTGGCCGTGGTCATGGCCGTGCTCGTGGGGACGTCGGCGGTGGTGCCGGTGCTGGTGCTCGTGCTGGTACTCGTGGTCATGCAAGGAGACTGCCGATCGTCGTACGACGCCGTCTTGTACGTTCTTTGCATGGCACCCCGGCAGGAAGTCTCCGCCTGGCGACCTGCCGTTCCCGGCGTCGTCGAGGTCTTCCACGCCCACTTCACCGGGTACGCGTACCCGATGCACGTCCACGAGGCGTGGACGCTGCTCATCGTCGACGACGGCGCCGTACGGTACGACCTCGACCGGCACGAGCACGGCACCCCGCACGACACCGTGTCCCTGCTGCCGCCGCACGTACCGCACAACGGCTCACCGGTCACCGCGGGGGGCTTTCGCAAACGGGTCCTGTACCTCGACGCCGACGTGCTCGGCGAGAACCTCATCGGGGCCGCCGTGGACGCGCCCGACCTGCGGGATCCCGTGCTGCGCCGGCGGGTCGGGCAGTTGCACTCCGCGCTCGCCCGGCCGGGCGACGAGCTGGAGGCCGACAGCCGGCTGACACTGATCGGCGAGCGGCTGCGGGACCATCTGCGCGCCGGTCGGGAGGTCACCGCCCAGCGCCGCGACCCCGTCCTCGCGGGCCGCCTGCGTGAACTGCTCGACGCGCGTGTCGTCGAGGGCCTGACGCTGGACGAGGCCACCGTGCTCGTACGGGCCCACCGGGCCCACCTGGTGCGGGCGTTCAGCACGGCGTACGGCATCGCGCCGCACCAGTACCTCACCGCCCGCCGCGTCGATCTCGCGCGTCGACTGCTGCTCGACGGGCGGCCGCCGGGGGAGGTCGCGGTGGCGGCCGGCTTCTACGACCAGGCCCATCTCACCCGGCACTTCCGGAAGTTGGTGGGGGTCACACCGGGACGCTACGGGAGGCCGGGCAGGGCCCCCGTCCGCTGATCACCTGACATGGGCCACCTGACATGGGCCACCTGAGACGGGCCGCCTGACACGGGAGCAGTCCTCGCCGCGGTTGCGGAGGGCGTCAGCCGGCCGGGTCCGTCGAACCGGTCGAGTGCGTGGTGTCCGTCGAGTCGGCCGAGTCCTTGGATTCCGTCGGGGCGGCCGGGTCCGTCGAACCGGTCGGGCGTTGGGTGAGGTGCGCGAACGCGTCCAGGTTGCGCGTCGGTTCGCCCCGGGAGATCCGCCATTCGTACTCCCTGCGGATGGCGCTCGCGAAGCCCAGCTCCAGCAGGGTGTTGAAGGCGCCGTCGGCGGCTTCCAGGACCTGGCCCATGAGGCGGTCGATCTCGTCGGCGGTGACCGTCGGAAGGGGGAGGCGGGCGGTGACGTAGACGTCGCCGAGCCGGTCGACGGCGTAACTCACGCCGTACAGCTTGAGGTTGCGCTCCAGGAGCCAGCGGTGGACGCCGGACTCGTTCTCGTCGGGGTGACGGATGACGAAGGCGTTCAGGGAGAGGGAGTGGCGGCCGACGATGAGGGAGACGGTGGTCTTGAGTTTGCGGGTCCCGGGCAGCAGGACCACGTAGCTTCCGGGGTCCGGGCTCTCCCACTCCAGTTCGGCGTCCTTCAGGAAGCCCTCGATGACCTGTGCGGCCGTCTTCTCCACGTCACCCATGCTCGGAGCGTACGCGACGGCGGTGGGACTGGGCCGCGGCCGCGTAGACGTCCGCGGTGGCGGCCGCGGCCGTGTCCCAGCCGAAGGACTGGGCGTGCGCGCCGGCGGCCGCGCCCATCCGGGCGGTTAGGTCGGGCCCGTCGGCGAACCGCGCGAGCACGCGCGCGTAGGCGGCCGGGTCGTGGCCCTGCACCAGGAAGCCCGTCTCGCCGTCCCGCACGGCCACCGGGAGCCCGCCGACACTGGCCGCGAGTACCGGGGTGCCCGCTGCCTGCGCCTCTATGGCGACGAGCCCGAAGGACTCGCTGTAGGAGGGCACGACCAGCAGCGACGCCGCTCGGAACCAGTCCGCGAGCTGGTCCTGGCCGACCGGCGGACGGAACCGTACGACATCCGCGATGCCGAGCCGCGCGGCCAGCTTCTGTAGTCCCTCCGGCTTGGCGAGGCCGCTGCCACTGGGGCCGCCGACGATCGGGACAACGATGCGGGAGCGGAGCTCGGGGCGCTCGTCGAGCAGCACGGCCACCGCGCGAAGGAGCACGTCCGGAGCCTTCAAGGGCTGGATGCGGCCCGCGAAGAGCGGGATCAGGGCGTCCTGGGGCAGGTCGAGGCGGGCGCGGGCGGCGGCCCGGCCGTCCGCCGGGGTGAAGCGGTCGAGGTTGACGCCCGGGTGCACCACGGCGACCTTGCCGGGGCCGGCGTGGTAGTGCCGTACGAGTTCGTCGGCCTCCTCCGCCGTGTTGGCGATGAGGCGGTCGGCGGCGGCGACGATCTGGGTCTCGCCGATGACGCGGGCGGCGGGCTCGGGGGTGTCGCCGTCGGCCAGGTTGGCGTTCTTGACCTTGGCCATCGTGTGCATGGCGTGCACCAGGGGGGCGCCCCAGCGCTGGGCGGCCAGCCAGCCGACGTGGCCGGAGAGCCAGTAGTGCGAGTGCACGAGGTCGTAGTAGCCGGGCCGGTGGCCTGCCCAGGCCTGCATCACCCCGTGCGTGAAGGCACAGAGCTGGGCCGGGAGGTCCTCCTTGGCGAGGCCCTCGTAGGGGCCTGCGTCGACATGGCGGACGAGGACGCCGGGGGCCAGCTCGACGGTCGGCGGGAGGCCGCCGGTGGTGGCACGCGTGAAGATCTCGACCTCGATGTTGATCGCGGCGAGGCGCTGCGCCAGCTCGACGATGTAGACGTTCATGCCGCCCGCGTCGCCGGTGCCCGGCTGGTGGAGCGGAGAGGTGTGCACGGAGAGCATCGCGACGCGGCGGGGGCGGCGGTGGAGCCTGAGCCGCGAGGGTGCCGCCGTAGAGCGACGCCCGAGCCTGTTGGCGTACTGGCTCACGGGGCGTTCCTCCTTGCTGCGGGCATGCCGGAAGGAGGGTGTGGGGCCCTCCAACGGGGTGGAACACCGGAGGGACGCGTTCCCATTCCGGGTGGGTCGCCGAAAGGGAGCGTTTTTGCTCAGCCATTACCCCGTCTCGCTCAACCGTTCGATGCCGATGTGCGTTGCGGGAGGCTGAACAGACCTCGCCCGGACACCGAACGCGCCGGGGGCGCCGGACGCCGGGGACTCCGGACGAGCCGAGACGCCGGACCCGGCCGGCCGGGAGGCGGAGCCGCATTACCCTCGTAGGCATGACGTCCCGCGCTCCCGCCCGCCCTGTGGGCACGGTCACGCGCGGGACGACGAATCCCAACCGGCTGCGCCGCATGGACCGCTGGATCGCCGCGACGCACGGCGCCGAACTGCGGCGGGCCGTCGAACCGCTCGCCGTCGACCTCGGATACGGCGCCGCGCCCTGGACGGCCGTGGAACTGCTGCGGCGGCTGCGCCGCGTCGCGCCACGCGCGCGTGTCGTGGGCGTCGAGATCGAACCGGCCCGGGTGACGGCCGCGCGGCCCTACGAGCGCGAGGGACTGGTCTTCCGGCACGGCGGGTTCGAGATCCCCGTGTCCGGGCGGCCGCACCTCGTACGCGCCGCCAACGTGCTGCGGCAGTACGACGAGGACGAGGTCGCCCCGGTCTGGGAGCGGCTGTGCGCACGCCTCACGCCGGCCGATCCGGCGACCGGCTCCGGTGGCGGGCTGCTCGTCGAGGGGACCTGCGACGAGATCGGGCGCCGGCACGTATGGGTCGCGCTGGGACCGGAAGGGCCGCGCACGGTCACCTTCGCGACCCGGCTGGGGTCCCTGGAACGGCCCTCGGACCTGGCGGAGCGGCTGCCCAAGGCGCTGATCCACCGCAACGTCCCGGGTGAGCCGGTGCACTCCTTCCTCCGCGACTTCGACCGCGCCTGGGCGGCTGCCGCGCCTTACGCCTCGTACGGCGCGCGCCAGCGCTGGATCCGCGCGGTACGGGACCTGACGGCCGACTGGCCGGTGACGGACGGACCTGTGCGGTGGCGGCAGGGGGAAGTGACCGTGCGGTGGGGGGCGTTGGCCCCCCGGAGCTGACCCGGGGTGCCGCCGCGTCCGAAGCAGGGGTCGCGCCGGGAAGTCGCGCCGAAAGGTCTCGAGATCCCTTCGGGACAACAGGGAACGATCTCCGTGAGTCGTTCGTCACACAGACGGGGAGATCGTCATGCCGGGGTGGGGAAGAGGGGAAGGACTGTTCCTGTCGTCCGACCGCTCTGTCGATCCGTCGCCGCTCTGTCGTTTTCGGCCGTGACGTGGCACGATCCCCCGGGCACCTAAGTTACTGACGGTTAATCAGGGGTTGGGGGACGGGGTATGGGAACGGGCAAGCGCGGCCTGCTCGCGGCGGCTGTGGCGGTGGTCTGCACGGTCACCGTGCTGGGCGCACCCGGCGCCGCGTTCGCCGCCCCGGACCCGAAGCCGTCGCCGGCCGCGGGGTCCAAGGCCCCGCCGCTGCCCTCGACCGCGTCCAACAAGGACCTCGAGGCCGTCCGCGCCAAGCTCGAAGCGCTCTACCACGACGCGGCGGTCGCCACCGACGCCTACAACGCGGCCGAGGAAGCGGCGAAGAAGCAGTCCGCGGAGATCGTCGAGCTGGCCAGGAAGATCGTCGCGGGCCAGGCGAAGCTGGACGGCCTCAAGGACCGCGCGGGCGCCGCCGCCCGCGCCCAGTACCGCACCGGCGGCCTGCCGGACGAGGCGCAGCTGATGCTGAGCGACGATCCGTCGGAGTTCCTCGACGGCGCCGGCCGGGTGCGCCAGGGCGAGCGCGCGACCACGGGGATGATCAGCGAACTCACCAGGACCCAGCAGGACTTGGAGCAGTACTCCAAGGACGCCTCCACGCAGTGGCAGAAGCTGGAGGCGGGCCGCAAGACGAAGGCTGCGGCCCAGAAGAAGATCGAGAAGCAGATCGCGGAGGCGGAGAAGCTCGAGTCCCAGCTCGAGAAGGAGGACAAGAAGCGCCTCGAACAGCTGGAGGCGCAGGTCGCGCAGGAGGCGCAGACCGCCTGGCTGAGCACCGGCGTCCTCGACGAGATCAACAGCGCCGCGTCCGACCAGGGCAAGCAGGCCGTGCGGTTCGCCACCGCCCAGATCGGCAAGCCGTACGTGTGGGGCGCGGAGGGCCCGGACTCCTTCGACTGCTCCGGCCTCACCTCCGAGGCGTGGAGGAGCGCCGGCCGGGGGATACCGCGCACTTCGCAGGAGCAGTGGAAGCAGCTGCCGCACATCGCCGTCGAAGACATGCGCCCCGGCGACCTGATCATCTACTTCGCCGACGCCAGTCATGTCGCCATGTACGTGGGGGACGGCTCGATCATCCACGCCCCGCGCCCCGGCCGCACGGTCACGGTCGCGGGGGCGGGCACGATGCCGATACTCGGGGTGGTCCGCCCGGACGCGTGAGACGCGACGGATGCGCGGGGAGCGGTCCGACGGGAGTCCAGCAGCGGTCCGAGGGGCGGCGACCGGTCCGGTGACGGGCCGGACGCGTCGTTCCGGCGACGGGCCGGGCGTCGTTCCGGCGACGGGCCGGGCGTCGTTCCGGCGACGGGCCGGGCGTCGTTCCGGCGACGGGCCCGGCGGATCGGCGGGGCGGCCTGCCGGTGCATCCGCAGCCGTATTCGTCGGGCCGGTCGAAGGCATCCGTCGGCGGCCCGTCCGGCGGCCGCCGTCGGGGCGGCCTCGCCGGTGAGGGCCACCGCGTGACACACGGCACCTCGCCCCCGTCATCAAACTCCGTGCGGACGTGATGTTCGTCATCCTCGCGACACACCCACCCTGCCCAATTGCGGTACAGAACGCGGCATATGACAGTGGCCAGAGATCAAGCGGCCTGCCGCACACCATTCCGTTGCGGCGCCTTCTGCCGCTATGGTCCCCGTCGGTGGGTCGAGGTCCCTCGTCCCCGCCATGCCCTCGGGGGGAGGGAAGGAACCAGGACGATGCCCGTACCCGTACCGCGGCAGCGAGCGATCCCGGCCGTGGAGAGTGGTCAGGCGCAGGCCGCGCCCGCAGTCGGCGGCCCCTCCAAGAAGGAAGCCGTTCGCAACGAGGCGACGACGGCCGAGAACAACACCGTGCCTGACGACAACGAGCACCGCACCGCGCTCAACGCCACGCCCGCCGGCGGCGTCCATCACGGCGTGAGCACCACCGGCGTGAGCACCACCGGCGTGAGCACCACCGGCGTGAGCTCCGGCGGGCTGAGCGCCACCGGGGTGAGCCCTGCGGGCGCGAGCGCCGCAGCGGTGGGCACCACCGGTGCGGGCACCGCCCCCACCACCCTCACTCTGCTGCTGATCGAGGACGACCCCACGGCCGCGCCGATCGTGCACGATCTGCTCGACGCGGACGGCAGGCCGATCCGCGTGCGCACCGCCCGCAACCTCACCGAGGCCGAGCGGCTGCTGACCCACGACGTCCACTGCATCCTGCTGGACCTCGCGCTGCCGGCGCCCGGCAAGGCGGGCGAGGCCGACGACGAGCTCGCCGTCCTGCGACACGTGCTCCGGCTCGCGCCCCGGCACGCGGTGCTCGCGCTCACCGCGTCCGGAGACGCCGAGCGCGGCGCCGAGGCGGTACGCGTCGGCGCCCAGGACTACCTCTACAAGGACGAGCTGGACGGGCGGCTGCTGAGCCGCGCGATCCGCTACGCGGTGGAGAGGAAACGTTCCGACACGGCCGAGCGACGACTCGCCGAGGGCAAGCTGCGCGCGCAGGAGAACGCCCGCCTGGAGCGCGGCCTGCTGCCCACGCCCCTCCTGGAGGGCTCCCCGCTGCGTTTCGCCGCCCGCTACCGTCCCGGCCGCTCGCGCGCGCTGCTCGGCGGCGACTTCTACGACACCGTCCGCACGCCCGACGGCACCGTGCACGCCATGATCGGCGACGTCTGCGGACACGGCCCGGACGAGGCGGCGCTCGGCGTGGAGCTGCGCATCGCCTGGCGGGCACTGACCCTGGCGGGCCTGTGCGGGGACGAACTGCTGAACACCCTTCAGCAGGTACTGGAGCACGAGCGCGACGACGACGAGATCTTCGCGACGCTGTGCACGGTGGACATCGCGCCCGACGGACGCCGGGCAGGCCTGTGTCTGGCCGGCCACCCGGCGCCGCTGATCGCCCGCCCGGACCGGCCCGCGCGCCTGCTGCCGTTCGACAACAACGGCCCGGCGCTCGGCCTGCTGCCGGGCGCCCGCTGGCCGCGGATGCAGGTCGAGCTGGGCGCCGAGTGGAGCCTGATGCTGTACACCGACGGCCTGATCGAGGGGCGGATCGGTGAAGGCCGGGAGCGGCTGGGCCAGGACGGCATGGTGGAGATGATCCGCCGCCAGCTCTCCGAGGGGTTGCGCGGCGAGGCGTTGCTGCGGGCGGCGGTGAACGAGGTGCGTGAGCTCAACGGGGGCGAGCTGACGGACGACGTGGCCGTGGTGCTGCTGGACCGGATCCCGGTTCCCTAGCCGCAGCCCGGCGCCGGGCACACCGGCCGACCTGTGAGGCCGGGCACCGACAGCACCTGCGGCGCTGCGGCCGACGGGCCGCGGGCCGGTGCGTTCCACCGGCCGCCGACGGCAGTACCCGCACGGGCCGCCCCTGCGGCTACTGCCGCGTCCGCGGCCTCGGCACCCACGAGCCCGCAGCACCGTAGGCCAGCCAGTGCCAGCGGCCCCGTTGCACGGGCCGCACCTGCGCCTCAAGCGCCCTGTAAACCCGCAGGCCAGATGCGCTCCAGCAGCCACCCCTGTAGGGCCCGCACGGGCCACCGTCGCTGCTGCCGCCACGTCCGCGGCCTCGGCACCCACCAGCCCGCCGCACCGTAGGCCAGTGCGTTCCACCGGCCTCCGTCGCACGAGCCGCATCTGCGCCTCAAGCGCCCTGTCCCGCAGGCCGGATGCACTCCAGCAGCCACCGCTGTAGGGCCCGTACGGCCGCCACCGCGTCTGCGCCGTCAGCGCACGCGGCGCCGCAGGTACGCGGCGCCGCTGGCCCGTGCGTTCTACCGGCCGCCGTTGTACGGCCCGTACGGGCCGTCGCTGCTGCTGCCGCCGCGCCTGCGGCCCCAGCCGCCGCCACCGCCGACCTGGCGCAGCGCGGGTCGGACGTCGACGAAGAAGACGATCGTGGCGACGAGTCCCGCGAGCTGGAGGAAGAGCATCGGCACCAGGAGGTTCACCGCCACCGCGATGCCGAGGATGATCAGCCAGAAGCCCTTGTTCTGCTTGTCGGCGGCCCGGTAGGCGTCGTCGCGGAACAGAGCGGCCATCACCAGCGCCACCACGGCGAGGACCAGCATGGCGAGGTAGAGCAGCCACAGCAGCCCGGCGAAGCCTTGGATCAGCACAACGTCCACCACCCGACTCGACGCGATTCGACTCGCTCGTCCTTACGCGGTCACCGTACCCGCAACCGCCCGCCCGCTACCCGCACAACGGGCCGGGCACCCCATGAGTGCCCGGCCCGTGACCGTATGTCCTCGTGCGCCGTGTGCGTACCGGCTCTCGGTCTCACTTGGCCGGCGGCGTGGTCTTCTTCGGGGCGACGGCGGGCTTGCGGACCGGAGCCTTCTTGGCGACGGGCTTCTTCACCGCGGTGGGCTGGGCCTGTGCCGCGGCGGGAGCGGGCTTCGGCTCCTCCCTGGTCCCGGCCGGCTGGACCACGGGCTCGGTCTTCGGCTCGGCGCTGGGCTCGACCGCGATGGCGAGCTCCTCGATCTCCTCGGCGGCCTCGCCGCGCCAGGTCCGCACGGCCTGCTCGCCGTGCTCGGCGACCTTCTCGTACGCCTCACGGGCCTTGACCGCGTACTCGGCGGCGACGCCGACACCGCGCAGCGCGAGGTCCTGGGCGGACTCGCCGAACTTCTTCAGGTCGGCGTCGAGGGTGCTGCCGATCTTCTTGATGTCCCCGTCGAGGCTGCTGATGAAGTCGGTGACCTTGGTCTGGAGGGTCTCCTGCGCCTCCTTGGCCTTGGCGGTCGCCTCCTTGGCGCGGGCGCCGGCCTTCTCCTGCACGACCTTGGGGTCGGTGTTGCGGACGGCCTCGAAACGGGCCGGGGCCTCGGTGCGCAGCTGCTCCACCAGACCCGGCACCTTCTTCGCCTGCTGGAGGGCCAGATCGGCGGTGCCCGCGGCGAAGTAGAACGGAGTCGGGTCGCTGAAGGTCTTGCGCAGGTCGTCGGTAATGGCCATGGTGAAGATCCTCCCGGATTCACATACGTCGTTTTCGGCTGAGGGTCGTGCAGGTCCGCAGCGGGGCGGCCGGTCCCCTGGTCCGGTCAACCGGCCGTCTGCTGCGGATCGGTGTCGCTCTCGTGGTTCTTCCGGCCCGCCGTACCGTCGCCGTCCACGAATCCGTTCTCCTTGCGGAAGGACTCGTAGATCTGGAGCAGCACCTGCTTCTGCTGCTCGGTCAGCGAGGGGTCGGCGAGGACGACCGCGCGGGTCGCGCCGTCCTTCCGGGGTTCCTCCCCGTCCCGTTCCGCGTCGAGGATGCCGGCTCGCACGTACAGCGTCTCGGCGGAGATCCGCAGCGCCTTGGCGACCTGCTGGAGCACCTCCGCGCTCGGCTTGCGCAGCCCGCGCTCGATCTGGCTCAGGTACGGATTGGACACGCCGGCGGCGTCGGCGAGCTGCCGGAGCGACAGCTGCGCGTTGCGCCGCTGCTCGCGCAGGTACTCACCGAGATTGCCGACGTTGAGCGATGCCATGCCTCCACTGTGCACCAGCGTTGCTAACTATTGCAAGCACCTGCTTGCAATAGTGTGTCATGCCACTCTTCCGCCGCGAGGCGGCCGTCGGTGCCCGCCCACACCGGCCCCCCGGCCCCCCGATCCCCACTTTTTTGTGCGTACTTGGCAGGGTGCCGCCCTGCGGCGAGGCTGATCACGGACGACCGGGGGGTGATCAGGCCGGGTCGGCGGACCGCCAGGAGGTGGTCAGACGTCCGAGGCGACGGTCGCCCCAGTCGGTGAGGGGGGCGAGCGCCTCGGCGAGTTCGAGGCCGAAGGGGGTCAGGGAGTAGACGGTCTTCGGCGGGAGGACGTCATGCACCTCGCGGTGCACCAACCCGTCCGTCTCCATCTCGCGCAGCGCCTGGGTCAGCACCTTCTCACTGAGTCCCGGTAGCCGGCGGCGCAGTTCGGCGGGCCGGTGCGGGCCGAGCTCCAGGTAGCAGAGCAGACCCGTCTTCCACTTGCCGTCGATGACGGCGAGCGCGGCGGACAGTCCGCAGGCGTACAGACCCTTGGCACGCTTACTGGTCACTCGCACCCCTTTTATCGGCAATTGCCCAACTAATCATCACAGTAAAGGAGTTGCGTCATGACCGCATCGAATTCCGCCCCCGTCCCGACCTCCGCCCCCGCCGCCGTGACCGTCCTCGGGCTGGGGCCCATGGGCCGTGCCCTCGCCGGAGCGTTCGTGGACGCGGGCATGCGGACCACTGTGTGGAACCGGACCCCGGGCCGGGCGGTTGAGCCGGCCCGGCGTGGAGCCACGGCGGCGCGCACGGCGGAGGAAGCCGTCGGCGCGAGTGGGCTGATCGTGGTGTGCGTGCGGGACTACGACGCCGCCGACGCGATCCTGCGCCGGCAGCCGGTCGCCGCCGCGCTCCGGGGCCGTACCGTCGTGAACCTGTCCGCCGACACGCCGGCCCGCGCCCGGGACACCGCGCAATGGGCGGCCCGGCACGGCGTCCGGTACCTGGACGGCGCGATCATGACCCCGACGCCCACCGTCGGCACGCCGGCCGCGGTGGTCCTCTACAGCGGACCGGCCGAGCTGTACCGGGAGTCCCGACCGGTGCTGGACGCGCTGGGCGGTACTCACACCCACCTCGGCGAGGAGATCGGCCGGGCGGCGGCCCACGACCTGGCACTGCTCGACGTCTTCTGGACGGCGATGGCCGGGTGGGCCCACGCCGTCGCCCTGGCCCGGGCGGAGGGCATCACCGCACGCGAGCTCGCCCCCTACGCGCAGGGCATCGCCGCGATCCTCCCGGCGATCTTCGACGGGACCGCGGCCGACGCCGACGCCGGCGTCTTCCCGGGCGAGGGCAACCCGATCACCTCGGCGGCGGCCTCCATCGACCACATCGTCCGCACCTCCGAAGCCCACGGCATCGACACGGGCGTCCTGCGCGCGGCCGAGGGCCAGGTCCTGCGGGTCATCGGACGCGGGCACGGTGCGGACGGGTTCATCCGGGTGACGCGGGAGGTGGCTCGGGGGTAGCGCCCGCCGGATCGCCGGTCACCACGGCAGGTCCCGCTGGTGCAGTACCTCCAGTCGTGAGACCGCGCGGGTCAGCACCACGTACAGGCGGTTCAGGCCCCGTTGCTCCGACTCCGCGATGGCCGCCGGTTCGACGGCGACGACGTGGTCGTACTCGAGGCCCTTGACGAGGGTCGCGGGGACCACCGTCACCCGGGCGGCCGGATCGTCCGGGCCGGAGGCGGGGATACCGGAGCCGGTGAGGGTCTCGCGGACCTCCGCGGCCTGCGAGTCCGCGGCGATGACGCCGATCGAACCCTCCCGGGGCAGCGCGTCGCGTACGGCGGCGACGACCGCACCGAGGAGGTCGCCGTCCGCACGCCGGACGCGCAGTTCACCGTCCCCACGCAGGGAGTCGGCGCGGGGCACGTCGATGTCGAGGCGGTCGAGAAGGCGGCCCGCGAGGGCGAGAACGGCGGCCGGGACACGGAAGCCCGTGGTCAGCGGGACGATCGTCGCGTCCGGCTTGCCCAGATGCGCCATCTGCGTCTGCCAGGAGGCCGCCGCCCAGGGCGTGGTGCCCTGCGCCAGGTCGCCGAGGACCGTGAGCGAGCCGAAGGGGACCCGGCGGGCGACGGCCCGGCACTCCATCGGGGAGAGGTCCTGGGCCTCGTCGACGACAACATGGCCGTAGCCCTGGGGATGGCCGAGGAGGCCGGCGATCTCGTCGAGGAGGACGAGGTCGGCGGACGACCAGCGCGCCGACCTGGGCGAGCGGGGCGGGCGCGGCCAGAGCAGGGCCCGCAGTTCCGCGGGGTCAAGGAGGCCGTCGGCGGCCCGCTCCGACTCCGCCGCGTCCGTCAGGAACCGTGTCAGCACCTCCTCGGGGCGCAGCTTGGGCCACAGGGACTCCACACAGGCACTCACCGGCCGGGACCGTTCGACGCGGCGTGTCCAGGAGCCCGGACGCGGTCCGCTCCGGCGTTCGGCCTGCGCCTGGATCCGGCGCACGATCCGGCTGCGCACCCGCTCGCGCCCGACCTCGTACGGCGGCTCCTCGGCGAGCACCCCGGCGACGATCCTCGTCAGCTCGGCGCCGGCGATCCGCCAGCAGTGGGAACCGTCGGGGACGGCGAGGTCCTCGGCGCGGTCGGCGGCCACCCGCCCGTACACGGCGCGCCGCAGCACCTCGGCCATCCGGGCGTCGTGCTTGACGGCTGCCGTCCGGTCGGGGTCCGTGCCGGTCACCGGGTGGCGGGCGATCTCGTCGTGGAGGGTCGACTGCCGTACCCCGGTCTCGCCGAGGGACGGGAGCACCTCGGCGATGTAGGAGAGGAAGGTGCGGTTGGGGCCGAGGATCAGCAGTCCGCCGCGCTGGATGCGCCTCGGGTGGGTGTAGAGGAGGTAGGCCGCCCGGTGCAGGCCCACGGCGGTCTTGCCGGTGCCGGGAGCGCCCTGCACGCACACCGATCCGGTGAGCTCCCCGCGTACGAGGTCGTCCTGCTCGGGCTGGATGGTCGCGGCGATGTCCCGCATCGGGCCGACGCGGGGGCGTTCGATCTCACGGGCGACGATGCCGCCCGGACGCCCCGCCGCACCGTGCCCGGGGGGTCCGACCCCGTCGGCGCGTTCGCCCCGGTCGAGGTGCTCGTCCTCCAGGCCGGTGAGGTCGGCGGAGTCGCCGCGGCTGCCGGGGGCCCAGCCGAACCGCCGCCGTACGGCCACGCCCTGCGGGTCGCGGGCGCTCGCCCGGTAGAACGCGCGGGAAACGGGAGCGCGCCAGTCGACGACGAGGGGCGGGGCGGCCGGGTGCTCGCTGATGCGGAGGCGGCCGATGTGGTGGGCGAGACCTTCGTGCTCGCCGCCCGTGCCGTGCGCGAAGTCCAGCCGGCCGAAGAAGAGGGGGCCCTCGGGCAGTTCGTGCAGGGCCTTGGCGTGGCTGCGCAGCCGGTATCCCAGGACCTCGGCGTCGGCGCCGGAGGCGGAGACGTCCTCGCCGGTGACGACCTGGAGGTCGGCGCCCTCGACCATCGCGGCGAGGGCGGCACGGCAGGCGTCGTGGTGGGCGCGCTCGCGGCGCAGGGCGGAGCCGAGGTCCGCCGGGCTCTGCGGGAGGCCCTCGGGGGCGGACTCGGGTGCTGTCATGCGCCCAGGGTAGACGAATAACGTTACCGAGTTGCATCTTTTACCGAGTATCAGCTAGGTGAGCTGCGGCAGCCCCGCCCCCAGCACCGCGAAAGCCCGCTCCGCCGCCGCCTCCGCGTCCCCCCGTACGTCCTCCAACCGCTCCCCCGCCGCGATCCGCCGCCAGTTCTCCTCGGCGAGGATCCGGCGGACGGCGATGATCTGACCGGCGGCCAGTCGTGCGTCGAGGGCGTGGGGCAGCTCGTCCGCGAGGGCGCCGGCGAGGGTGTCCTCGGAGCGCTCCAGGTACCCGTAGAGGCGTGCGACCAGGGAGGGCGTGCCGTAGAGCAGGGCGTAGAAGGCGCGCACCTGAGGGTGGTCGCTGAGGCCGGTGACGGGGTCGGCGGCGGCCAGTCCGGCGAGGAAGTGCCGGCGCAGGGCGGGGAGCGGCGCGACCCCCTCGGCCCGCGCCGCCGTGACGACCCGCGCCGCCTCCTGCTCGTGGTCCGCGATCCGGTGCAGGACCAGGTCCTCCTTGGCCGGGAAGTACCGGAAGAGGGTCGGCTTGGAGATCTCGGCCGCCGCGGCGATCTCGGCCACGGACACCGCGTCGAAACCGCGCTCCATGAACAGGCCCACGGCGATGTCCGACACGGCCTGGTACATCCGCTGCCTCTTGCGCTCACGCAGCCCGGTCTCACTCATGGGCCGAGCCTACGGGGGCCGGTCACCGTTCCCGCTTGACCTCAACCCTGGTCGAGGTCGAAGACTGCATGCACGCGCATCGAACGACACGGCAGCGGAGGTACGGCATGCGGGCAGCACAGGTGAAGGCGTTCGGCGGACCGGAGGTCCTGGCCACGGTGGAGCTTGCGGACCCGGTCCCGGGCCCTGGCGAGGTCCTGATCGACGTCGCCTACGCCGACACGATCTACGTGGAGACCCAGGTCCGCTCGGGCCGGTTCCGCGCGCACTTCCCCGTCGAGCCGCCCTACGTCCCCGGCGGCGGTGTCTCCGGCACCGTCACCGCGGTCGGCCCGGGCGTGGACGCCGGGTGGGTGGGCCGCAGGGTGACGTCCTTCGTGACCGGCAGTTATGCCGAGCGCGTGACGGCCCCGGTCACCGCGCCCAGCACGGTCCCGGACGGCCTCGACCTGCGGACGGCCGCGGCCCTCGTCCACGACGGGGTGACGGCCGCCGGTCTGCTGGAGCGCACCGCCGTGGCCCCCGGCGACCGCGTCCTGATCCTCGGCGCCTCGGGCGGCATGGGCACCCTGCTGGTCCAGCTGGCCCGCGCCCGGGGCGCCCGGGTGGTGGCGGCCGCGCGGGGAGCGCGGAAATCGGCGCTGGTGAGGGAGCTGGGGGCGGACGCGGTGGTGGACGTGTCGGAGCGGGACTGGGTGGAGCGGGCGCGGGATACGTTGAGGGCGCTGGGGGCGCCGGGCGGGAGCATCCCGGCCACCGGTGTCGCCGGAGCCGCCGGAGCCGCCGGAGCCGCCGGAGCCGCCGCGGACGTCGTACTGGACGGCGTCGGCGGTGAGCTCGGTCTCGCGGCGTTCCCTCTGACCGCCGAAGGGGGACGTTTCTCCGCCCACGGGGCGCCCTCGGGCGGCTTCGCCGCGGTGGACGTGGCGGAGGCGGAACGCCGGGGCGTCACCCTGTTCGGGATCGAGGACGTGCAGTTCGACGAGGCGGAGGTGCGCCGTCTGACCGCGCACGTCCTGGCGGAGGCGGCCGCGGGGCGGCTGCGGCCGGTGATCGGCGCCCAGTTCCCGCTCACGGAGGCCGCCGCCGCGCATGCGGCGATCGAAGGGCGGGAGCTGGTCGGGAAGGTGGTGCTCGGCATGTGACCCGCCCCGGGTCCGGGGATCAGGCCCGCCCGTTCCTCAGGCCCACCCGTTGCTCAGGCCCACCCGTTGCTCAGGCCCACCTGTTCCTCAGGCCCGCCCGGGGATCAGGCCCGTCCTGATGGTCCGTCCCCGGGTCAGGGCCAGTTCGAGGTAGGGGTTGGTGGTCCGGGAGGCCGGCAGGCCGAGGGAGGCGGTGGCCGCGGCCAGCGTCTCGGCGTAGGAGTCCACGGCACGGCGGACGTTGGGGGCGTCCAGGCCCGCCCTGGTCGTCAGGCGGACGAGGTCGACGTACGCGGAGCGGATGGACTCGATCCGGCGGTAGACGCTCCAGTCCTTGTGCCGGTCCCTCGTGTACCTCTTCGGCAGCTTCTCCTCCCACCGCCGGAACATACGGGTCCGGATCTCCGGCCGCGTCGGCGTCAGGTGCATGTGCCGGACGAGGTCGTAGAGCGGGTCGCCGACCAGGGCCATCTCCCAGTCGATGATGGTCAGCGCCAGTTCGTCGTCACGGCGCACCAGGTTCCACGGGTTGAGGTCGCCGTGCAGCAGCGCCGGGTCCCGCGGGCTCACGCGGTACCCGGCCAGGATCTCCCGCAGCCGCCATTCGTCGGGCAGCCCGAGCGTGCGGGCCAGTTGCAGGGACTCCTTCGGCAGATCCCGTACGAGTCCGATCAGTTGTTCCTTGAGCCAGTTACAGAAGTCGCCGACGCCGGCGACCGCGTCGACCGTCGACGGGTCCACCCGCGTCAGCTCGCACAGCTGATCGACCAGCGCGTCCGCCTCATGCGGGAGCAGACCGTTCACCGGGTGTCGGGGCGGCTGGTCGATGCCGGTGCCGACATACGTGTGAATGCTGAAGGCGTCCTCCGGGTAGCTCTCGCCCAGCGCCAGCACCTTCGGCGCCGCCACCCGGACACCCGACTCCTGGATGGCCCGCAGGACGGTGTGCTCGCTGAGGTAACTCGGTTCGAGCCGCGAGACACCGGGCAGCCTGCGCCGTACCACCACGGGCGTGGCCATGCCCTGCACACAGACCACGGAGTTGAGGTGGGCGGTTCCCTTGAACACCCGGCCCGCCGGAGCGGCTCCCTCGGCGAGCAGCGCCTCCCGCACGGCCGACTCCGGGAAGCGGGGGTTCTCGGGCAGGCGCCGGTCCGGCTGCCAGGCCGAGGCGATCGCCTTCCAGTGCAGACCGCTGACGCCTCCGTCCCCGCGCGAGGCCAGCCAGCGGAAGAGTGCGCGCGCGATCTCGTCGTTCTTCGGCACGTCACTGAGCCGCAGGGGCTCCGCCGCGGTCCGCAGGGCCCGGCGCACCTCGGCGGTGGCCTCGTCCATGCTCTTCTGCATGGACGACTGCTGCAACGACCGCGCGGCCCGCATCACGTCCGGATAGACCGACTGCGCCCGCTCGAAGTCGAGGTAGTGACGCAGGTCCCTGGTCAGGCCCTTGACCGCGCTGGGCCGGAACCGCGACATGGCCTTCTCCCACGCCTCGATCACCTCGCCCCACTGGTGGTCCGGGTACCGCATGCGCACCAGGTGGGTGGCGAGGTCGTGCAGCGGGTCGCCGTAGGTCGCCAGTTCCCAGTCGACGCAGACGAGCGGCGGGTCGCCGTCGTAGGACACGATCAGGTTGTCCCGGTGCAGGTCCGCGTGGAGCATGCTGTAGGGCCGCCGGGTCATCACGGGCACCCGCTCGGCCAGTCGCAGCAGAGCGTCGTCGGAGATGCCCAGCGCCTTGAACAGACCGCCGAACTCGTCCCAGTTGGGCTTGCGGATCTGTTCGTCGGCGCACCGGGCCAGGGTCTTGAGGAAGGCCTGGCTGTCGCTGTGGTTGGCGGGCCAGGAAGCGGGCAGCGGCGGCAGTGCCTGCCGGCGTACCTGGGTCATCTGGGCCAGCAGTTCCGCCAGCGCCTTCATCAGCAGGGTGTCGACAGGCTTACCGTTTCCGCAGATGGCGGAGAGCGGTACGCCCTCCACATGGCTGTGGATGGAGTAGTCAGGCGTCTTGGTCAGACACTCGGGCGCGTGCGGCAGCGCCCCGCGCACGGCGTCGAGGATCGCCGCTTCCTCCTGCCAGGTCCTGATCACCACGGGAAGGGCGTCGGACCGTCTGATGCGCACGATGACCGAGGTCCCCGGGGCGCGGCCCACCAGCGGTGCGACCGCCTCCGTCAGCGGCAGCACATAGTTGCGATTGTGATGGCCGCTGGACTCCTGGGTCGATTCGGCGGCCCTGAGGAAGGCCCGCAGCACTCCGGGCACGTCCTCGGCGGCTCGTTCCCCGAGGTGACGAGGGGGAACAAGGTGGTCGACCACTGGCCGCTCCGGTATTCGCGCTGGGCAGGGTAGGGCAAACGGTAAACGCGCCGCACGACCGGAGTGGGGATCAGCTGAGCCATTGGTGGTTTTGCCACTCGCCCACGTCAGACCGTTCGAGACCGGCTTGTTCGCCTACTCATACGTATGGACGGGAGCGATTGCTCGCGCGATTGAGGCATGCTAGCGCACGCGGCCCCGGCTATTCGGCGAGAAAGTCCCATACGGAGTCGAACCACGCCTGCCAACTGTCGACGAAGACGGTGCCCGGAGAGTCCGGGCGCGCGTCCTTCACGTGATGGGTCAGGGTGGTGCCGAGACCCAGCACGTCTAGAGCGGTGATCTCCTCGCCGGAATCCAGTTCGATCTGCCGCTGGATCACCTTGTAGGGGCCGTGCAGCGCCTCGGTGCCGTTGAAGAGATAGAGCTTGAAGGCCGGCGTCAGCGGGGCGCGTCTGATCCGGACGTCGACGGAGTCCACGTAGTCCTCGGTCCTCAGGTCCTTCAGCACCCCCCGCAGTGAGTCGGTGTGCCGGCGGGTGATGTCGTGCAGCCGGTTGCGCAGGCGGTCGTCGTCCTTGTCGTCCTTGACCCGCGGATAGGGCAGATGGCCGTCCTCCGAGGGAAGGATCATCCGCAGGCCGATGCGCTGGGGGGCGATCGAGCCCCCGCGGATCCGCTCGGCCTGCAACCGGATGTGCGCGTCCAGCGACTCGGACGTCAACGTGTAGACGTCCAGGGTGACTTCCGGCTGTTCGAAGGCCTCGCTGAGCAGTGGCCCCAGGGTGGCTCCCTGGAGCTGCCGGGTGGCTTTCGGAGTGGAGGACTGTATGCGCTGCGTCTTGACCACCCGGGACCCACTGCCCTGACGGGACTCTATCCAGCCTTCGTGGGCCAGTTCCCGCATCACGCGGGAAACGGTGTCCCGGGAGACCCCGAACTCCTCCGCCAGATCCCGCTGGGACGGCAGGAAGGAGCGCAGCGGATACGTCCCGTTCGTCATCCGGGTGCGCAGATCGTCGGCGACCCGGTGGAACTCCCGGCCGCCGCTGTCACCGCTCTGCTGCGTTTCCACACAGCGACCGTACCGCCATCCATCCAATGCCAAACCAATCCCGGTCAAGTCCCGTCGTGAGCAGGCCGGTTAAGGATCAACAAGCCAGGGGAAATCCATTTCAAGTCAACCAGGCCAATTGGTCCGGGACTTGCATGCTTCACGGAGAATGGCGAGGGGAGGGAAGGTCATGCTCCTGTTATCGGCACTCTGGGAACTCCTCGCGTTCTGTGCGGGGTTGACGGTGCAGGCCAAGCTGGGTGCGGTGGGTGTCATGCTGCTGTTCACGGTGGCCGTGGGCGTGCGGGCCCGGCACGACGTGCTCGCCGTCGGGGCGGCCGTCGTGCTCGTGTTGCTGCTGCTCAGAGCTGTCTGACCACGTTCAGCAACGGCTCCAGCGAGTCCACCACCGTCGTGGCGCCCGCCCCCCGGAGCAGCTTCTCCTTGCGCTCGTTGCGCGCGTAACCGAGGAAGGGCACACCGGCCTCACGGGCGGCCAGGAAGTCGGAGGGGGTGTCGCCGATCATCAGGGCGGTGCCGGGCGCCGAGCCCATGGCGGTCAGTGCCCGGTTCAGACAGTGCGGGTCGGGCTTGAGATGGCGCAGTTCCTGGGTGCGGCCGTAGATGTGCGGCGCGAAGCAGGAGGAGAGCCCACGGCCCTCCAGGTACACCGTCGCGACCTGCGGTGAGTTGTTCGTCGTGATGGCCAGCCGCATCCTCAGCGCCACCAGCGTGCGGATCAGGGGGTCGGCCCATGCCGTGGGCATCGCCGTGGACGTGGCCTTCAGCTCCTCCTGGGTGAGGCGTTCCTCCAGCTCCGTGACCAGGTCGCTGCCCGGGTGGCGGCGGTCCACCGCGCGCAGCACGACGTGCGGGTCCAGTGACCTCTGTTCGGACTCCGTCAACAGGCCGTGCAGGCCCCGCCCTTCGAGCCACTCCACGAGACCGTCGGCCACCCCTTCCGCCGAGTGACCGGCGAAGAGCCGGCAGATCGGCCCGTCGAAGTCCCACAGGACGACCCTCGCACGGGTGATCAACTCCCTCAGTTCCGCGGTCCCGTCGTCCGTCTCGTTCCCGGTGTCGGCTGTCACCTGTTCAGTCTGCGTCGCATCAGAGGTCACTAGGAGAGTGTCAGGTCCGTGGTGATGGTTTCCCAGAGGGCGTCGAACCACTTCTGGGATTCCTCCACGAACGCGGCGTCGCGCTGACCGGCGGCCTTCTCGAAGGAGAAGAGGAGGGACTCGGTGCCGAGCACGTCGTACATGTCGAGGGTTCCGGTGTCGGTGGCCTCCTCCCGGCGCGTGACCATGTAGTACGCCATCAGCGCCTCCTGGCCGTTGAGGAGGTACAGCTTCACCGGCGGGGTGAACGGCAGCGCGCGGAACGTGATGCTGACGTCGATGCCGTGCGAGCGCAGGGTCTGGAGGTTGTGGCGCAGGACGTGGCCCTGCGCGTTGCGCATCGCCAGCCAGCGCTGGTGGACCGGGTCGCCGTCGTCGGCGCCCGCGCCGCGCCCCTCGACCTGGACCGGGAAGGCGAGGCTGATGTCCCGGGACGGCAGGAGGATGCGGACGTCGATCCTGCGGGGCCGGACACTGCCCGCGTGGATCAGCCGCAGGGGTTCCCCGAGGGCCGGGATGAGGCTCTCGGCCGTGAGACAGGCGGCGTCTATGCGTACATGCGGGGCGGCGAAGGCCGCGGTCAGCCGCGGAGCGAGGCCCACCATGGTGGGCTGGGGCTCTCCTCGGCCCGGCGCCGGCGGCTCCGCGATGCGCGGCGGGCTGCCCTTGCTCACGTTGGTGAGCAGCCCATCGTCCTGGAGTGCCCGCAGGGCCTGGCGCACGGCGCCGCGCTCCACGCCGAACTCGTCCGCGAGCTCGGCCTGGGTCGGAAGCCGGTCGCCGGCCCTGAGATCCCCGACGCGGATGCGTTCGCGCAGGACATCGGCGATGTCACGGGGTGAGAACCTGCTGCTGCCGTTCACTGCCACGTTCTCCTGGGTCACGACCAAACGCTACAACTTACATCCATCTGGCGGGAGTTGTTTGAAAGTTGTTTAGCAGTTGCTACCAAGTGGGGACAACATAGTCATAGTTGGCAACCAACTTGAGTGAGTTGGCGGAAGGTTTGCCTCCCACTCCAGTCTCCGAAGGGGGGAACCACCATGCCGGTCCTCGTCCTCCTCTGCGCCGCCTTCGTCGTCGGCGTCGAGCAGACCATCCAGTGGAAGTACGGCACCGCCGGCGCCCTCGGCCTGCTCCTGCTCAGCGTCGGCATCAAGGCGAAGAGCCCGCTCATCAGCTCCGCCGGCGCCGTGATCCTCGCCCTCCTCGCCACCGGGCCCGCCGTCAGCTCGTGAGCACCAGCTCCGAACTGATCGTCCCCCACAGTGCGTCGAACCACAGGCGGGACTGTTCCACGAACGTCGTGTCACGCGGTCCGGCGCCCTGTTCGAAGGCGAACAGCACCGACCGCGTGCCCTCGGCGTCGTACATCTCCAGTTGCTCCTGGTCGATCGTCTGCTCACCCTTCTTGACCGTGTAGTAGGCGAACAGCGCTTCCGTCCCGTTGAGGAGATACAGCTTGACGGGCGGGGTGAAGGGCAGCGCGCGGAAGGTGACGCGCACATCGATGCCGTGCGTGGAGCGCAGGGTGAGCAGGTTGTGCCGCAGCACCTGGCCCTGGGCGTTGCGGTGGGCCAGCCAACGCCTCTGCAACCGCCCGGTCTCCGACACGTCCACCGGCGTCGGGAACGCGAGGTCGATGTTCCGGGACGGCAACAGGACACGGACGTCGATCTTGGCCGGTTTCAGCTGCCCCGCGTGGATCTTCTGGAGGGGTTCGCCGATCGCGGCCGTCAGCGAGACCGCGGTCAGGCACAGGGCGTCGACCTCGACGTGTTCGGCCGCGAAGGCCTCGGTGATCCGGGGCGGAAGTGCCACCATCGAGGGCTGTGGCGCCACAGCGGGGCCTGTCGCGAAGCCGGCCGCGCCGGGCTGGGCGGCGACCGTCGCCGGGCTTCCCTTGGAGACGTTGGTGAGCAGCTGCTCCGACTGAAGAATGCGCAGCGCCTGCCGTACGGCACCCCGTTCGACGCCGAACTCGTCGGCCAGCTTGGCCTGCGTGGGCATGCGCTGACCCGGCCGCAGCACTCCGGTCCTGATCCGGGTGCGCAGCTCGTCGGCCACCTCGCGGTGTGACCGCTGCGGCCGCTCCGCCCTCCTCCGCCCATTGACGGAGGCATGTTCCGGCTCCACGTCCGCACACTACAACTTCTCGCCATCTTTGGGCAGTTCAAAGATAGATGGTTATAGGACGCTTCCAAGCGGACATAGTTACAGTGAAGTTGGCAGCCAACTTCAACAACATGGTCAAACTTTCAGACGGTTGGCCGGTCGGGCTCCCTTCCGGAGGGGAGCCGGGAGCCCGAGCAGTCGGCACCGACGTACAGCCACAACTGAACATCGCCGCACAGCCACAACTTCACAACGGTCGCACAGCCACAACTGAACAGCTACGGATACCCGCACAGACAGACGAGTACGAGCACAGGAAGCCACGCAGGTAGCGGCAGGTACCAGGTACACGGCGGCTACGCAGGTCGTCAGAGAGGAGAGGTCAGAACATGTCCGGGCACCAAGGCCGCCCGGACGTGCGCAGCAGGGCGTCGGCCCCCCGGGCGGCGCCCTCTCGTTCTTCCCGGAGCCGGCCCAGCGCCGCCAGCCGCCCCGCGGACCGGTCACCCAGCCACAGCGTCGCCAGGTCGGCCACGTCCAGGGTGAGGTCGGCGCTGCGGGTGGTCGGCGTACAGGAGGCGCCGTCGGGGGTCGCGTCCAGCAGGAAGCGGCCTCCGGCCAGGCCCGCCCCGTCGACGACCTCCAGGACCAACGCGCCCGACACGTCGTACGTCCGTGCCTCCAGGGCCCGTACGACGTCCAGGATCCGCACCCACAGCCAGTCCGCCTGCGTGGTGATGCTCGCCGCACGCGGATCCGGCAGATACAGGGGCAGCAGGTCGTCCGGCGAACGCCAGTCCGTCTTCACCCGGGCGATCCAGTCGATGGAACACAGGTAGTGCCACAGGGCACGCTCCGCGGCCGGGGTCACCGCGCTCAGCCAGTTCACCTTCGCCGTGTTCAGCGGCTGCTTGGCGTCGCTCCACTCTTCGTCCGCCCGGTAGGAGGCCATGCCCTCGACCACGCCGTCCGCCGAGCGGTAGACCACGAAGAAGGGTTCGGTCCACTCATCGCCGTACAGCCACAGCAGCCCGGTGCGCGCCGCCCACCAGTACTCGTCCCGGCTGATCGCACCGGGCTGGGCACGACGCAGCCGCTCGTGCAGCCCGGGACCGAGCCGGCGGATCTCCTCGCCGTCGGCGAAGTCGATACGGCCGCCGTCCTGTGGGACCGGCCGGCGCGGGTCGAGGCCGGCGCGCGGCACATCGATCGACCACTCGGTCATCGTGGTGGCCGGCCCGAAGCCGTACCGGCCGTAGATCCGGTACTCGGCCGCTATGAGGGTGGCCACGACGTCCCCGCGTTCCTTCGCCGCCGTCAGGTCGTCGGCCATCAGGCGGGTGAGGAGTCCGCGGCGGCGGTGCGTGGGCGCGACGGTAACGTTGGAGATGGCGTCGGCGGGGACGGCGGCGCCACCGACCGCCGTGAGCTCCTGGTCGAACGAACGGAAGGTCGCCACGCACCGGCCCGCGTCGAAGGCGCCGGAGAGGCGGGAGCCCGCGAACGCCTTGCGGCGGTCGGCGAGCATCCGGTCGGGGACCGTGGGCGGACGCAGAAAGCCCGTGTTCAGGGCACGTGTCCAGTCGGGCAGCTCGGCATCGGTGATCGCGCGGACGTCGACGGGGTGCTGGGTGGCGAGACGGGTCATGGGTTCACCGTAGGCAGGGGCGGGCGGATGGTGCGGGGAATTTTTTCCCGCCTCGGCCGCCCCTGCTCCGCCCGCACGGCATCGGACGGATCATCGGCGTCACACCAGGAGGTCCTCCACCTGCGCCTCGCCCTCGCGGTACCGCCTGGTGATCTCCGCACCCGACTCGTCGGCCGTCCGCTGGAGGTGCTGGCGGCGGCTCGAGACCTGCTGTTCGTAGCCGACCAGGCGGGCCATCGCCTCGTGGAGCTCGGGATCGGTGCGGGCGCCGAGGTCGGAGAGTTCGACGTCGGCGAGCATGTCGGCGGCCAGGATCCGGGACTCCTCGCCGTGCGGGGTGCCCAGGGTGACGTGGCGGGCCGAGGAGCGGTACCGGGCCGGCGCGTCGGTGAGGATCTCCGACAGCCGCTCCACCACGGAGGCCGCACCCGTCGGGGAGCGTCGGGCCAGCTCCGCGCGCAGGATGTCGATACGGCCCTGGAGCAGCCGTCGTACGTAGCTGAGGTCGGCCTCGTCGCGCTGGGCGTCCCGGCGCAGGGTGCGCAGTTCGGGCAGGCTCAGCCCGGTCAGGTCGTGCTCGGGTGGTTCCGTGGGCAGCACGGGGCTGTCGCTGCGCTGTGGTGGCGGCCGATGTGTCGCGGGCCGCCCGGTACTCGGTGTGCTCATGTCCTTCTACCGTCCCCTCGACCGGCGTGTGGGAAGCATCGTGCCACTCCGAGTGGCCGCTCGGTTACCGAGTCCCCCCGAACGGCCCCAGATAACGGGTGAAGGAGCAGAATTGGGTCCCTCGCGGGTCCGCGCCGGACACCGGGCATCATGGTCCGCATGCGAGCGGTGGTGCAGAGGGTGGACGGCGCGAGCGTCGTCGTGGACGGCGAGACGGTCGGGGAGATCAGCGGCGAAGGACTGTGCGTCCTGGTCGGCGTCACCCACGAGGACACGAAGGAGAAGGCGGCCCAACTGGCCCGCAAGCTCTGGTCGGTGCGCATGCTGCACGACGAGAGGTCGTGCAGCGACGTCGACGCCCCGCTACTGGTGATCAGTCAGTTCACGCTGTACGGGGACGCCCGCAAGGGCCGCCGCCCCACCTGGAACGCGGCCGCCCCCGGCGATGTCGCCGAGCCGCTCGTCGAGGAGGTCGTCGCCCGGCTGCGTGCCCTGGGCGCGACGGTGGCCACGGGCCGGTTCGGCGCGCAGATGCGCGTGTCGCTGACGAACGACGGCCCGTTCACCGTCCTGATCGAGATCTGAGAACCCCGGGTTCTACGGTTCCACGACCACTTCCTGGGCGGCCGCCGTCGTCCCCGCCAGCAGCGGCGCGTCCACCGGGACGTTCCGCTTCACCAGGGCCAGCGCCACCGGTCCGAGTTCGTGGTGGCGGGCGGAGGTGGTGATGAATCCGATCTTCCGCCCGTCGGGGGCGTCGTCGGCGACGCGCAGCTCGGTGCCCGCGGCCGGGAGGTGGACCTCGCTGCCGTCGAGGTGGAGGAAGACGAGGCGGCGGGGCGGCTTGCCGAGGTTCTGCACGCGGGCCACCGTCTCCTGACCGCGGTAGCAGCCCTTCTGGAGGTGCACGGCGGTGCCGATCCAGCCGAGCTCGTGCGGAATGGTCCGGTGATCGGTCTCGAAGCCGAGCCGCGGCCGGTGGTGCTCGACGCGGAGGGCCTCGTGGGCGAGGATCCCCGCCGGCGGGCCCGCCTTCTCCGCGTACGCCTCCAGGTCGGCGCGGGGCAGGAAGAGATCGCGTCCGTACGCCGTCTCCCGGACGACCACACCCGGCGGCACGGGTGCGATGGAACCGGCCGGGAGGTGCACGACGGCGAGGTCCGCGGTGCGGTCGGCGACCTCGACCCGGTAGAAGAACTTCATCGACTCCAGGTAGGCCATCAGAGCCTCCTGGGTGCCGGGCTCGACGTGCGCCCAGACCGTCAGACCGTCGTCGACCAGGTAGAGCGCGTGCTCGACGTGGCCGTTCGCGGAGAGGATCAGCGCCTCGGCGGCCTCGCCGACGGGGAGGTCGGTGACGTGCTGGGTGAGGAGAAGGTGCAGCCAGCTCAGCCGGTCCTCGCCGGAGACGGCGATGACTCCGCGGTGCGAGAGGTCGACGAATCCGGTGCCGTCGGCGAGGGCGCGCTGCTCGCGGAACAGGTCGCCGTAGTGACCGGCGACGCCTTCGTCCACGCCCTCGGCGGGGACGGCGCCGGGCAGGGACAGCAAGGGACTCTTCATGGGCCCAAGCCTACGACTTGGCAGGTGAACCCTTGAGCGTGCAGTCCTCACAGCGGCCGAAGATCGCGAAGTGCTTCATGTCGGTGTCGAAGCCGAAGGTCTCGCGCAGCTTGTCCCTGAACTCCGCGGCCACCTTCACGTCCGCCTCGATGACGTTGCCGCAGTCCCGGCAGACGAGGTGGATGTGGTGGTGCCGGTCCGCCAGGTGGTACGTCGGCGCCCCGTGCCCCAGGTGCGCGTGGCTGACCAGCTCGAGCTCCTCCAGGAGCTCCAGGGTCCGGTACACGGTGGAGATGTTGACCCCCGACGCCGTTTTCCTCACTTCCACGAGGATGTCGTCGGGGGTCGCGTGCTCCAGTGTGTCCACGGCTTCGAGGACAAGCTGGCGCTGCGGCGTCAGCCGGTAGCCGCGCTGCCGCAGGTCGCTCTTCCAGTCGGTGCTCTCAGTGCTCACCACACCGAAGAGTCTAGAACTACTTGAAGAAGGCGATCCCGTCGTCCGGCATGTCGTCGGGCAGGGCCTTGGCCCAGCGCTCGACCTCCTCCGGGGTGACGACCTTCTTCAGGTGCGCCGACATGTAGGGGCGCAGCTCGACCTCGGGGGTCTGCTTCTCGCCGACCCACATGAGGTCGCTCTTGACGTAGCCGTACAGACGCTTGCCGCCGGTGTAGGCACCGGAGGCGGCCGTGCGGGCAACCGCGTCGGTGACGAGGTCGATCTGCGGCTTCTTGTCGGCGAGCTCGCCGTACCAGATCTCGACCACGCCCTCGTCGCGGACCATGGTCACCTCGACCTTGCGGTCGGCGTCGATGCGCCAGAAGCCGGACTCCGACTCCAGGGGCCGGACCTTGTTGCCCTCACCGTCCAGGACCCAGGTGTGGGAGTGGTACTCCAGGAAGTCGCGGCCGTCGTGGCCGAAGGTGACCTCCTGCCCGAAGTTGCACTTCTGCGAACCGGGGAAGTCGTGCACGCCCGCGCCCGCCCAGGTGCCCAGCAGGAAGGCGAGGGGGACGAGGTCCTTGTGGAGGTCGGACGGAATCTCGATCATGAGTGACAGTTCCTGGACGTGGTCGGTCAGCGCTGGCCCTGGTACAGCTTCTTCACGGTCAGACCGGCGAAGGCGAGGACGCCGACGCAGACCAGGACCAGCAGGGCTTCGAAGAAGATCTCCACGGGGTGCTCCTCGGATGAGCGTGCTTCAAGGTACGTAACACAGGGCCGGGATCCAGCTTACGCGGCCGGGAAGCCGCCCTCCTTGTGAGGTACGCCCTCACGGGGCCGGCCCGGCGGCTCGGCTCCTCGGCGGCGGGGAGCGCGCCGATCCGTCCCGCGTTCCACTGGGACCCTCCATGATCGACACCATCGATCGTGGAGGCGTTGACTACGCTTCAGTCATGGCGAAGAAGCTCGTGATCAAGGTGACGGCGGGGGCCGATGCCCCCGAGCGGTGCTCTCAGGCGTTCACGGTCGCGGCTGTCGCCGTGGCCAGCGGGGTCGAGGTCTCCCTGTGGCTGACCGGCGAGTCCGCCTGGTTCGCGCTGCCGGGCCGGGCGGCCGAGTTCGAGCTTCCGCACGCGGCCCCGCTGCCCGGCCTGCTCGACTCGATCCTGGCCGGCGGCCGCCTCACCCTGTGCACCCAGTGCGCGGCCCGCCGGGACATCACGGAGAAGGACGTCATCGAGGGCGTGCGGATCGCGGGGGCGCAGGTGTTCGTGCAGGAGGCGCTGGCCGACGGCACGCAGGCCCTCGTCTACTAGGAGCGCCCCGGGTGTGTCCGGGGTGTGTCCGGGGCGCTAGGGGCGGCGCTTCTTGCCGTCCAGCTCGTCCCACCACTCGTCGGACTTCGGGTCGCCGGAGGGGTCGTCCCACCAGCGGTCCTCGGGGCCGCGCCGGTTGGCGACCATCGCGGCGAGCGGCGGGATGACCATGGCCACCACACACATCCCGACGGCCACGGGGACCGACCAGATCCGCACGACTCCCCAGGCCAGGACGAACAGCGCGATGCAGGTCCCCATCATCGCGAAGTAGGCGTGCCGACGGCGGGCGTACATAGGTCCAGAGTAGAACCGGCGCGGCGGATCGGGGCGGCCCGGAGCGGCCCGGAGCGTGTGGAAGGGCCGTGCCGCGGGTGTTCGACCCGGGCACGGCCCTTGCGTCGTCGGAGCCCGAGCCGGGGCTCAGACCGCGATCGCGACCTCCGCGAGGCCGCCCTGCTGGGCGACGACCGTGCGGTCGGCGGTGGCGCCGGGGACGAGGGCGCGAACGGTCCAGGTGCCCTCGGCCGCGTAGAAGCGGAACTGTCCGGTGGCGGAGGTCGGGACCTCCGCGGTGAACTCGCCGGTCGAGTCCAGCAGACGGACGTAGCCCGTCACCGGCTCGCCGTCCCGGGTCACCTGACCCTGGATCGTGGTCTCACCGGGCTTGATCGTCGAGGCGTCGGGGCCGCCGGCCTTCGCTCCACACATGTGCTTCTCCAGAGGTCGTTCAGGTCGGTCTTGGAAGGGTTACTTGTTGGCGCCGAGCTCGATCGGGACGCCGACCAGGGAGCCGTACTCGGTCCAGGAGCCGTCGTAGTTCTTGACGTTCTCCACGCCCAGCAGCTCGTGCAGCACGAACCAGGTCAGGGCCGAGCGCTCACCGATGCGGCAGTACGCGATGGTGTCCTTGGCCAGGTCGACCTGCTCGTCGGCGTAGAGCTCCTTGAGCGCCTCGTCCGACTTGAAGGTGCCGTCGTCGTTGGCGTTCTTCGACCACGGGATGTTGCGCGCCGACGGGACGTGGCCCGGGCGCTGCGACTGCTCCTGCGGCAGGTGCGCGGGAGCGAGCAGCTTGCCGCTGAACTCGTCGGGCGAGCGGACGTCGACCAGGTTCTGCGAACCGATGGCCGCCACCACGTCGTCGCGGAAGGCGCGGATCGACTTGTTCTGCGGCTTGGCCTGGTAGGAGGTCTCGGGGCGCTCGGGCACCTCTTCGACCAGCTCGCGGGCGTCCAGCTCCCACTTCTTGCGGCCACCGTCGAGAAGCTTGACGTTGTCGTGGCCGTACAGCTTGAAGTACCAGTAGGCGTAGGACGCGAACCAGTTGTTGTTGCCGCCGTAGAGGATCACCAGCGTGTCGTTGGCGATGCCCTTGGCCGACAGGAGCTTCTCGAAGCCCTCCTGGTCGACGAAGTCACGGCGGACCGGGTCCTGGAGGTCCTTCGTCCAGTCGATCCGGATCGCGTTGCGGATGTGGTTCTTCTCGTACGCGGACGTGTCCTCGTCGACCTCGACGATGGCGATGTCGGCGTTGTCGAGGTTGGCCTCGACCCAGTCGGCGTCGACCAGGACGTCACTGCGGCTCATGCTCGTTCTCCTCCGGGGCAGGTGCGGCGGGGGTGTGCAAAGAAGAGGGGTGCGCGGCCGGGTCTCGCCGGCGGCCGGCGCACGGATGCCCTCGGACGAGGGCGCCGGGAGGCGCGGAAGGCCGGCGGCGCTTCCGCTCAGAAAGTGCGACAGAGCATGGCGGCGACGCGGCACAGGTCTACTGCCCGCCGCTTCGTGAGATCCGCCTGTCGCTGCATCATGTCCACGATCGTAGGGACGGACAGGCGGGCATGTCACCAGCATGCCGAATGGTGAGACGCGATCGTCCGCATACTGGAACGCAAGAAGCGCCCGGGCCGCCGTGGCACGGCTTCCGGGCGCTTGTGTCCGTCGTCACCTCTGCGGATCGCACGACCCTGTCTCACCTGGCGGACGCTCACCGTCCACCGGAGGTGGATCAGGGTCCATACAGGTCGATCGGGGCCGGCCGGTCCAGTGGTCAGCCTTACCCGGCCAGCTTGACGTTCGAACCCTTCACCGTGATGTCCACACCGTTCCTGCCCGCCTGGACCTTGTCGAGCTGGATCCCGCCGGGCAGGTCGTCGATCTTCTGCTGGAAGTCGGTGATCGAGCGCACCTCGCTCTCGGCGGCCCGGACCCCGCCGAAGCTGGGCAGCGAGTCGGCGTGCACCCGGACGGTGTCACCGTCGACGGTGACCGTGCTGAGGACGTACACGGGCTGCGGCAGCTTGGTGCCGAGCACCGTGGCCTCGACGGCGACCTTCACCTTGCCGTTGCCGCCGTCGGAGAGACCGACCACGTTGGCGGTGACGCCCCGCATCACCTGCGTCGGCTCGGACTTCGCCGTCTTCAGCAGCTCGGCGTAGGTGATGGACGCGGTGCCGGTGGCGCTGGAGGCGGTGGCGGAGCTGTAGTCGCCGGAGAACTCGACGCCCTTCATGTCCGCCTGGAGGTCGTCGATACGGATCGTCCGGCCGCTGGTGCCGGTGGCCGCCTCGTAGTCCTTGATGCCGATCTCGACGTCGTCCAGGGAGCCGCCGACGACCTGGGTGAGGAACGGGAAGCCCTTGATGGACACGTCCGGGGTGGCGGCCAGACCCTCGCGGGACTTCAGCTTGTCGGCGACCTCACCCTCCGCGAAGTTCACGGCGAGGCGGTCCGCGAGCACGAACAGGCCGCCCAGGACCACGACGACGACCAGCAGTATTCGAAGCGCACGCATGCGGTAGTTCCCCCACCCGGATGGCCTGAACGGTTCACGGTGAACGGTTCTCGTTGACGACGGTTCAAGGTAACCCCGCACGGAAGGGCCGCCGCCGGATTGTCGATCACCTGTGACAGACCCTCACCGCTCTTGCTCCCCTCATACCTGCACTCGTCCCAGCCCTATGCCAGAACCCGGCCGAGCACGTAGACCGCCGGGGCCGCCGCGGCCAGCGGCAGGGCCACGCCCGCCGTCAAGTGGACGAAGCGGGACGGGTAGTCGTAGCTCGCCACCCGGTGGCCGACGAGCGCGCAGACCGCCGCGCCGGCGCCGAGCAGCGCGCCCTTGGCGCCCAGGCCGGTCATCCCGCCGACCGCGATGCCCGCGCCCGCCGCGGCGAGCAGGGACACCACGACGGAGGCCGGCGTGGGCAGCGGCAGCGCCCGGGCCAGCACGGCCACCGCCACCGCGGCCGCGCCGACCGTCACCGCGTCCGGCTCGGCACCGAGGTGTCCGGTGGCGAGCACGGCCAGGGCCGAGGCCGCGACGGTCGCCATCAGGCCGTACATGCGCTCGTCGGGGTCGGCGTGCGAGCGCAGCTGGAGCACCAGGCAGAGCAGGACCCAGACGCCGAGGGTGCCGAAGATCGCGGCGGGCGCGTTCTCCCTGCCCGCCGCGAGGAGCGCCGCGTCGGACACCAGCGCGCCCAGGAAGGCGAGCGCGATGCCCTGGCGGGCCGGCCACATGCCGTTCAGCCGGAACCACCCCGCCGCGGTGACGGCCTGGAGCGCGACGAGCGGGACGAGCAGGGCGTACGAGCCGACGGCCGCCGCGCCGGACAGGAGCAGACCGAGCAGCGCGGTGAGCGCGGCGGGCTGCATCCCCGGCTCGATGATCGGCGAACGCCCCTCCAGCCGCGCCCGCTGGGCGTCGGTGACACGGGCGTTGCCGGCGAGGGTCACGGGGCCGTAGGTCATGCCGGTGCTCCCGGTGCCGGTGTCGGGGGCCGCAACGGGGGCCGCCGCGGACGCGTCGTCGCCGGACGGAGGGGACGCCACGGCCCCGGAGGACGTATGGGGCGCCTGCTGGGGCGCCGGGTTCTGCCAGCCCCCGGCCTGGGCATGGCCCTGCGCCGGGTGCTGCCAGTTCCCCGCGTGGGCGTGGTTCTCCGCGTGGGCGTGGTTCTGGGGCTGGACGTGACGTCCCGCGTGGCCGTGGTTCTCCGGCGGCAGGGCCGCGCCCGTCGCCCGGCTGTCGTACGCCGGGGCGTCGCCGTACGCGGAGGTGTCGCCGTACGCAGAGGCGTCGCCGTACCCCGGTTGCTGGTGGCCGTACGCCGACTGCGGGTCGCCGTAGGCCGGCTGGGGGTCGCCGTAGGCCGGCGTCTCGCCCGTCTGCGGGGACAGGTAGCCGTTCCGGGCCGGATCCGCCGGGGTGACCGGCGGCTGGACGCTCGTCTCCCAGGTCTGACCCTGCCACTGCTGCGTGTGCTGGAGGTGGGCCTGCGGGTCCTCGTACCCCTGCTGCCCCTGCTGCCCCTGCTGCTGCCCGGGCCATCCCTGCGGGGCGTACGGGTCGTAGCCCTCGAAACCCTGGTCGCCCTCGAAACCCTGGTCGCCCTGGTTGCCCTGGTTGCCCTGGTGGTCGTACGGCTGGTCGGTCATCTCACCCTCCTGCGAACGGCGGGAGCACCTCGACCGTGCCGCCGTCGGCCAGCCGTACCGTCTCATGTTCGCGGGTGCCCACGGGGTCACCGTCGACGAGGAACGAGCATCGCTGCAGGACACGCACGAGTTCGCCGGGGTGTCGCGCACGCGCGGCGTCGAGCGCCTCCGCGAGCGTGCCCGCGTCGTGCGGCTCCTCGGCGACCCCGGCCGCGGCCTTGGCGGCCGCCCAGTAGCGCACCGTGACCTTGGGCATCAGGATCAGGTTCCTTCGTCGGTCGGCTGTGTACACGGTCAGGCTAGCCCGCCCGCGCGACCGCCCAGTCCCCGATGCGGGCGAGCAGGCCGTCGTGGGCCGCGTGCTCGGCGTGGCCCATGCCGTGCTCCACCCAGAGTTCGCCGTGTCCCGCGGCGGCCTCGGCGAGCGCCCGGGGATGGTCCAGGGGGAAGTAGCCGTCCCGGTCGCCGTGCACGATCAGCAACGGGACGGGCGCGATCCTCGGGACAGCCTCGACCGGGGACAGCGGAACCGGGTCCCAGTCCCGGCGGTGGATACGGGTGCGGAAGCCGTAGCGGCCGACCAGGCGGCCCTCGGGACGGGTGACCATCCAGTGCAGCCGGCGCATCGGAGCCGTGCCGCGGTAGTACCAGCGGGCGGGGGCGCTCACGGAGACCACGGCGTCCACCGTCCCCTCGTAGAGCGCCGCGTGCCGCAGGACCACCGAGCCGCCCATGGAGAAGCCGACGGTCACCACGCGCGCGTGCCCGAGCGACCGCGCCCACTCCACCGCGGCGGCCAGGTCGAGCACCTCGCGGTCGCCGACCGTGGAGTGCCCGCCGGAGCGGCCGTGCCCCCGGAAGGAGAAGGTGACGACGGCGCCGTACCGGGCGAGGGCGGACGCCACCCGCCGCACGTGCGGCCGGTCCACGTCGCCGGTGAACCCGTGTGCGACGACGAACACGGGGTGAAGGGCGGATGACCCGGAGGCGTCGTATACAACCGCACCCGGTTCGTATACGGAATCGACGGAAATCCCGTCGGCGGTGGGCAGAAACGTCCGCAATGGTGCGCGCGTGCCCGTCTCGGAATTCGGACGAACGGTGGAACGTGCCACATGACCTGCCGGACCGCTGCTCATGTGGGCTATTCTGCTGGACAGAGGACTCGGGCAGCGTAGCCCCCGGGTCCTTTTGTGCTTTCGGAAGCGTTGTATACGAAATGGGAACCGGGTGGGAAACACCAGGTGACCTCAGGTGTACGGCCCCCCGGGATCGCAGAGCAGTGCCGCAAAAGCCGCAGTGCCGCAATGTCCTCGCAGGGACCGAGGAGGAACCAGACGTATGAGTTCTCTGCTGCTCCTGACCAACGCTCTCCAGCCGTCGACGGAGGTCCTTCCGGCCCTCGGCCTGCTGCTGCACAACGTCCGCGTGGCTCCGGCCGAAGGCCCCGCCCTCGTCGACACCCCGGGCGCCGACGTCATCCTGATCGACGGCCGCCGCGATCTGCCCCAGGTGCGCAGTCTCTGCCAGCTGCTGCGCTCCACCGGCCCCGGCTGTCCGCTCGTCCTCGTCGTCACCGAGGGCGGCCTCGCCGCCGTCACCGCCGACTGGGGCATCGACGACGTACTCCTGGACACCGCGGGACCGGCCGAGGTCGAGGCCCGGCTGCGGCTGGCCATGGGCCGCCAGCAGATCGTCAACGACGACTCCCCGATGGAGATCCGCAACGGCGACCTCTCGGTCGACGAGGCGACCTACAGCGCGAAGCTGAAGGGACGGGTCCTGGACCTCACCTTCAAGGAGTTCGAGCTGCTGAAGTACCTGGCCCAGCACCCGGGCCGGGTCTTCACCCGTGCACAGCTGCTCCAGGAGGTCTGGGGCTACGACTACTTCGGCGGCACCCGCACCGTCGACGTGCACGTACGGCGTCTGCGCGCCAAGCTCGGCCCCGAGCACGAGTCGCTGATCGGAACCGTCCGCAACGTCGGTTACCGATTCGTTACCCCTGAGAAGGGGGAGCGCGCGAGTGACGACGCGAAGGCCAAGGCGGACCGTTCGGAGCGAGCAAACGCGGAGGATACGGACAACGCGCACCCCCTGGACGCCGAAGAGGTCCCGACGGAGGCGTAGTACCCGCCGGTAAGCCCGGTACCCGCTCGGGAGAGGCGTGCTCCGCGCCCGGGGAAGCACCAGTACGCCCTGCCCAGAGCGGGTCCATCCGCGTAGACTCCGCGCGTGGCCAAGGTGACTCGGGATGATGTGGCGCGACTGGCGGGAACTTCGACCGCCGTCGTCAGTTATGTCATCAACAACGGACCCCGGCCGGTCGCCCCGGCCACGCGCGAGCGTGTTCTCGCCGCCATCAAGGAGCTGGGGTACCGGCCCGACCGGGTCGCCCAGGCGATGGCGTCCCGACGCACCGACCTCATAGGCCTGATCATCCCGGACGCCCGCCAGCCCTTCTTCGGCGAGATGGCGCACGCGGTCGAGCAGGCCGCCTCCGAGCGCGGCAAGATGGTGCTGGTCGGCAACACCGACTACGTCGCCGAGCGCGAGGTCCACTATCTGCGCGCGTTCCTCGGGATGCGCGTCTCGGGCCTCATCCTCGTCAGCCACGCGCTGAACGACCTGGCCGCCGCGGAGATCGACGCCTGGGACGCCCGGGTGGTCCTGCTGCACGAACGCCCCGAGGCCATCGACGACGTCGCCGTCGTCACCGACGACCTGGGTGGCGCCCAGCTCGCCGTACGCCACCTCCTCGAGCACGGCCACGCGTACGTGGCCTGCGTCGGCGGCACCGCGGACACCCCCTCCGTCGGCGACCCGGTCTCCGACCACGTCGAGGGCTGGCGGCGCGCGATGGACGAGGCCGGCGTCAGCACGGAGGGCCGCCTCTTCGAGGCGCCGTACAACCGCTACGACGCCTACCGGGTCTCCCTGGAACTGCTGGCGGGCCCGGACCGCCCGCCGGCCGTGTTCTGCTCCACCGACGACCAGGCGATCGGTCTGCTGCGGGCGGCGCGCGAGCTGCGCATCGACGTGCCCGGCGAGCTGGCGGTCATCGGCTTCGACGACATCAAGGAAGCGGCCCTCGCCGACCCGCCGATGACAACGATCGCATCGGATCGCTCGGCGATGGCCCGGGCGGCGGTCGACCTCGTCCTGGACGACGGTCTGCGGGTCGCGGGGTCACGGCGCGAGCGGCTGAAGGTGTTCCCGTCGCGGATGGTGGTACGGCGGTCCTGCGGCTGCGAGTAGCCGTTCGGCAGCCGCGTCGGGCTTCGTCGGCCGTATCAGCGGTATCGGCGGTATCAGCCGTATCGGCTGATCACAGGCGGGGGCGAGCCGTTCACGGGCGGTCCGCGGATCCTGGACGAGCCTTCATGAGACGCGTCTGAGAGGCGCCCCCCGACGGCGGGGTCGCTCTTTATATCGGGCATACGAGGTTCTGCCGGGCTTCTCAGGGAGCACTCAGGGAGCTCTCATGGTCGGGCGCGAAGCTTCTTCCATGACCGAGAGCATCCGCCGCAGCGGCGAGTACGAGAACTTCGAGAACCCGTACCAGGCCCCGTACGAGGGCGCCCAGCAGCACGCTTCCTCCTCCTCTGCGGGCTCCTCCCCGGTGAACCCGGAGTGGCCGCCCCCGCCGACGTACGAGCCGGTCGCGCAGCCCGTCCCGCAGCAGCCCGCGTACCGGCAGCCGGTCGTCCAGCCCACCGCGGTGTGGCAGACCGGGGCGGCCGGCGGCGCCGGCAACGGACACGGCGGCGGACACGGCGGCGGAACCGCTCTCCCCGGCTCCGTGGCCTCCGAGCCCGCGCCGGCCGCCGGGAGGAAGCGCGCCCGTGGCCCGTTCGCCCTGCTCGCCGCCGTGGCGATCGTCGCTGCCGCGATAGGCGGCGGTACGGCCTACGGCATCCAGGAGCTGACCGGCAAGGACGAGGTGGTCTCCACGTCCACCACCACGAGCGTGGTGCCCTCCAGCAAGACGGGCGACGTGGCCACCATCGCGGCAGCCGTCAGCCCGAGCGTCGTCGAGGTCAGCGCCACACTCAGCAACGGCACGTCCACCGGCTCCGGCGTGATCATCACCAGCGACGGCGAGATCGTCACCAACAACCACGTCATCTCCGGCGCGAACTCGATCAAGGTGACGACGAGCGACGGCAAGTCGTACACCGCCAAGGTCGTCGGCACGGACAGCAAGAAGGACCTCGCGCTCATCAAGCTGGAGAACGCGTCCGGCCTGAAGCCGGCGGCCCTCGGCAACTCCGACGGCGTCAAGGTCGGCGACACGGTCGTGGCGATCGGCTCCCCCGAGGGCCTGACCGGCACCGTCACCAGTGGCATCGTCTCCGCACTGAGCCGCGACGTCACCGTCTCGACCGACGAGGGCCAGAGCCAGAGCCAGGGCGGCCGGGGCGGCGACGGCAACTGGCCCTTCCAGTTCGGCGGCCAGCAGTTCAACGGCGACACGGGTACGTCCACGACGACCTACAAGGCGCTCCAGACCGATGCCTCCCTCAACCCCGGCAACTCCGGCGGCGCGCTGATCGACGCCGGCGGCAACATCATCGGCATCAACTCCGCGATGTACTCCGCCGCGGCGGACTCGTCCTCCTCCGACGCCGGCAGCGTCGGCCTCGGCTTCGCCATCCCGATCAACACCGTCAAGGCCGACCTCGCCACGCTGCGGGCCGGCGGCTCCGACAGCTGACCACCACCACCGAGCCAGGGAGTACGTCATGATCAAGCAGGTTTCGCACACGGTCACCGGTCTCGGTGCGGCCGACCTCGGCCTGGCCCTCGACGTGGCGTACGAGCTGCACCCGCCGGTCGCACCGGTCCGGGCGCCCGAGGTGGCGGCCCCGCAGCTGATGGGCCTGCGCACCACGGCGGCCCGCCCGCACCAGCGCAAGGTCCCGCTGAACAGGCTCGCGGCGATGCGCGGCTGATCCGCACGGGGCAGATCTCCACGCGGCCGATCCCGCCCAGACCCGCCCCGACCCGCCCTTCACGCGCACACCGGGAACCGTGCGAGGCTGAGGACACTCAGCACATTCAGCAGGTCCGGCCTCCCGTCGTCCCACCGCATCCGAGGAATCCACGCCCATGAGCCCCGCCGAAGGCGACCGTGACATCCAGCGCATCCTGATCGTCGACGACGAGCCGGCGGTGCGCGAGGCACTCCAGCGCAGCCTCGCCTTCGAGGGCTACGACACGGAGGTCGCCGTGGACGGCGCGGACGCGCTGGAGAAGGCGACCGCCTACCGGCCCGACCTGGTCGTACTGGACATCCAGATGCCGCGCATGGACGGCCTCACCGCCGCGCGCCGCATCCGCGGGGCCGGTGACACCACGCCCATCCTGATGCTGACGGCCCGCGACACGGTCGGCGACCGGGTCACGGGACTGGACGCCGGGGCGGACGACTACCTGGTCAAGCCCTTCGAGCTGGACGAACTGTTCGCCCGCGTCCGGGCCCTGCTGCGGCGCAGCTCCTACGCGGCGGCGGCCGGGGCGGGCTCCGCCGAGGAGGACGAGGCCCTCACGTTCGCCGATCTGCGCATGGACCTCGCGACCCGGGAGGTGACCCGCGCCGGCCGTCCCGTGGAACTGACCCGCACGGAGTTCACCCTGCTGGAGATGTTCATGGCCCACCCGCGCCAGGTCCTCACCCGTGAGCAGATCCTGAAGGCGGTCTGGGGCTTCGACTTCGAGCCGTCGTCCAACTCCCTGGACGTGTACGTCATGTATCTGCGCCGCAAGACGGAAGCGGCCGGCGAGCCGCGCCTCGTGCACACCGTGCGGGGTGTCGGGTACGTGTTGCGACAGGGCGGGGCGGAGTGAACAAGGTCGTACGGCGGCTGCGGACCCTGCCCATCCGGGCCCGGCTGTCGATGCTGGTCGCCGCCGCTGTGGCTTTCGCGGTGGCGGCGGTGTCGGTGACGTGCTGGTTCATCGTGCAGGGGAAGTTGTACGACCAGGTCGACGAAGATCTACAGAAGTCGTTGAGCATGCCGCGGCTTCAGGACCAGGCCACGGCCGCGGTCAACAACTGCACCACGAAGACCTCGCAGGACATCGGCAACGGGCCCCGCAACACGTACTACCAAGTGGTCACGGAGGACGGAAAGTCCTGCGTCATGCCGTACTCCGTCGGCACGGTCGACGTCACCCAGGCCGACAAGGACCTCATCAAGCGGGGAAACGACTCTCGCGGCGTCTTCCGCAACGGCACCAACACCGAGGGCGCCGACGTACGAGTCCTCACGCTGCCGGGGTTCACCGTCTCCGACCCGTCCTCCCAGAGCACCACCAACGCCGCCCTTCTGATCGCGCTCCCGCTGAAGAACACCCAGTCCACCCTCAATGACCTCGCGCTCCTGCTCCTCCTCGTCTCCGGCATCGGAGTCGTCGGCGCCGGGGCTGCCGGGCTCGCCGTGGCCCGTGCGGGGCTGCGGCCCGTCGACAAACTCACGGAGGCCGTCGAGCACGTGGCCCGGACGGAGGACCTGAGCATCCGGATCCCCGTCGAGGACGAGACGGACGACGAGATCGCCCGGCTCTCCCGTTCCTTCAACTCCATGACCGCCTCCCTCGCCAACTCCCGTGAGCTCCAGCAGCAGCTGATCGCGGACGCCGGGCACGAGCTGCGGACCCCGCTCACCTCCCTGCGCACCAACATCGAGCTCCTCACCCGCAGCGAGGAGACGGGCCGTCCGATCCCCGAGGCGGACCGCAAGGCGCTCCTCGCCTCCGTCAAGGCGCAGATGACCGAACTGGCGTCACTCATCGGCGACCTCCAGGAACTGTCCCGTTCCGAAGCCCAGCGCGGCGAGCGTGTGCAGGTGGTCTCACTGGAGGACACCGTGGAGTCGGCGCTGCGCCGGGCCCGGCTGCGCGGCCCGGAGCTGACCATCACGGCAGCGCTGGAGCCCTGGTACACCCGGGCGGAGCCCGCCGCGCTGGAGCGGGCGGTGGTCAACATCCTGGACAACGCCGTGAAGTTCAGCCCCGCAGGCGGCAGGATCGACGTCCGGCTCGTGGAGGGGACGCTGACCGTCCGCGACCACGGCCCCGGCATCCCCGCCGACGAACTCCCGTACGTCTTCGACCGCTTCTGGCGCTCCCCCGGCGCGCGGGCCCTCCCGGGCTCGGGCCTCGGTCTGTCGATCGTCGCCCGCACCGTGGAACAGGCCGGCGGGCAGGTCGCGCTGGCCCGCGCACAGGGCGGCGGCACCGTGGCGACGGTCCGGCTGCCGGGGGCGCCGGTGCCTCCGCCGGAGGATCCCGCCACCGCCGTATAGGCCGGGCGACGGCGGGCGGCTCCCGAACGGCTCCCTCCTCACCGATCTCCGTGAGGTCGGCAACCTTTCCGATCCGGGCGGCGACCCAGCAGCGCAGCAACTCCCCCGCCCCGCACGGAAGGCAGCCGCATGAGCGAGCACCGCCGCCGCCGGTCGACCCGGTCGGCCGGCACGACCACACCGGCCACCACGACCACGCCGGCCGAGACCACCGGGCCGGTCAGGCCGACGAGGACCGGGCCCCGGCACCGCAGGCGCAGAACCGCTCTCGCGATCGGTGTACCCCTCGTCCTCACCGCCGCCGGCACCCTGGCGTACGGCACGGACCTCGGCCTCTTCGGCGCGGCCGGGCAGGCGAGGGCCTCGGCCGCGACCGCCGCCGCGCCCGCCTGGGCCACCGCCTCCGCGGACGGTTTCGCCTCTGTCGACGCCCTCGGCCAGAACGGCACCTACGGCGGCCGGAACGGCAGGACGGTCACCGTCAAGAGCCTCGCCGACCTGGAGAAGTACGCGACCGCGGCAGAGCCGTACGTGATCGTCGTCGCCGCGACGATCACCATGGACCCGGTCGGGAAAGAGATCAAGGTCCAGTCGAACAAGACGATCGTCGGGTCGGGGACGTCCGGGCAGATCGTCGGCGGCGGCTTCTTCCTCGGTCAGGGCGTCCACAACGTCATCATCCGGAACCTGACGATCCGGGACGCCTACCAGGGCGTCTGGAACGACAAGGAACACGACTTCGACGGCATCCAGATGGACGGCGCCCACCACGTCTGGATCGACCACAACGACATCCGGCACATGGCCGACGGGCTCATCGACAGCCGCAAGGACACGACCTATCTGACGGTCTCCTGGAACAAGCTGAGCCAGGACAACAAGGCGTTCGGCATCGGCTGGACCGACAACGTCACCGCCGACATCACGATCCACCACAACTGGATCCGCGAGACCGAGCAGCGCAACCCCTCCACGGACAATGTCGCCCACGCGCACCTGTACAACAACTTCCTGGAGGACGTGGCCGGGACGGACATCAAGTCCTCCTACGGCAACTACTCGCGCGGCCGGACGAACATGGTGCTGGAGAACTCCTGCTTCCTGGGCCTGACCGATCCCGTCGTCCGGGACGCCACCGCCACCCTCGTCCAGCGCGGCAACCAGTTCTCCGGGACGACCGGCAAGAACGAGAGCGGCGGCACGGGCACGGCCTGGGACCCGAAGACGTACTACGCGTACACCCTCGACAAGGCGGCCGACGTCCCGGCGCTCCTCAAGGCGGGCGCGGGCCCGCGGACTTCCATCGGTACGACGGCGTCCACCGCGACGACGGCCACGACGAAGGCGGCTGCCGCGACCACGCTCACCGTCGCCAAGGACGGCAGCGGGCAGTACACGACCGTGCAGGCCGCCGTGAACGCCGTACCGGCGAACAACCCCTCGCGCGTCGTGATCGCCGTCAAGCCGGGCACGTACCGCGAGCTGGTCAAGGTCCCGTCCAACAAGCCGCACGTCACCATCCAGGGCACCGGTGGCAGCCGCAAGGACACGACGATCGTCTACAACAACGCGTCCGGTACGCCGAAGCCCGACGGCTCCGGCACCTACGGCACCGGGGGCAGCGCCACCGTCGCGGTCGACGCGGACGACTTCCAGGCCCGCAACCTGACGATCTCCAACGACTTCGACGAGGCCGCCCACCAGGACATCGCGAACCAGGCGGTCGCCCTGCGCACCTCCTCCGACAAGGTGTTCCTGGACAGTGTCATCGTCAGCGGCGATCAGGACACCCTGCTGGTGGACACGGCGTCCAAGGACAAGCTGGGCCGCGTCTACATCGCCAACTCCTACGTCGTCGGCAACACCGACTTCATCTTCGGGCGCGCCACTGCGGTGATCGACAAGTCCGTCATCACCCTGAAGAAGCGCTGGAACGGCACGTCGGCCGGCTATGTCACGGCCCCCAGCACCGCCGCGAACCGCAAGGGCATCCTGATCGCCAACTCCACGGTCAGCGGTGACGTGTCCGACCGCAGCTTCTACCTCGGCCGCCCCTGGCACGCCGGCGGCGACGCGAGCCTCGACCCGCAGACCACCGTCCGCAACACCGCCCTCGGCGCCGCGATCAGGACCGCGCCCTGGACCGACATGAGCGGCTTCTCCTGGAAGGACGACCGGTTCGCCGAGTACAAGAACACCGGGGCGGGCTCGGGCGCCGCGAGCTCCGACCGCCCGCAGCTGACCGACTCCCAGGCCACCGGCCAGGAGATCGCGGACTGGCTGGGCGACTGGACACCGACGGCTTCCTGACATCCCCCAGGGGTGTGGTCCGGGTGCGGTGTGGTCCGTGGCACCCCGGGCGGCCGCACGCGAAGAGGCGGCCGCGTCGGTGACGCGGCCGCCTCCTGACCGTCCTGCCGGAAGGGTTACTGCACGATCGCGATCCGCTTCGCCGTCGGCGGGGCGATCGGGCCCGTGGCCGAGGAGTTGGCGAGCAGGTACTGCTCGAGGGCGGTCAGGTCGTCGGCGCCGACGACGTCGCCCGTGCCCTGGCCCAGCGTGGTGAAGCCGTCGCCGCCGCCCGCGAGGAAGCTGTTGGTCGAGACGCGGTAGGTGGCGGCCGGGTCGATCGCCGCGCCGTTCAGCCTGATGGAGTCCGTGACGACGCGGTCGGCGCCGCTCTTCGTCAGGTCCAGCGTGTACGTCAGGTTGGCGGACGGCTGAAGGATCTTCGGCGCGCTCGCGTTGGTCCCGCTCACCTGCTCCTTGAGAACCTGGATCAGCTGGGCGCCGGTGAAGTTCTGGAGGTTCACGGTGTTGGAGAACGGCTGGACGGTGAAGCCCTCGGCGTAGGTCACCACGCCGTCGCCCTCACTGCCCTTGGCCGCGTAGGTGAGGCCGGCCCGGACGCCGCCCGGGTTCATCAGCGCGAGGTCCGTCTCCGCGTCGAGCTTCTTGCCGTACCAGAGCTGGGCGTCCGCGATCAGGTCGCCCATCGGGGACTCGGTGCCCGTGTTGGGGACGTCCGCGGAGATGTAGCCGATCGGCCGGTTGCCGACGGGGGCCGCCAGCGTGTTCCACTTGCTGATCAGGTCGGTCATGTCGGGCGCCTTGGCGACGGTCCGGGTGACCACGTGGTTCGCCGTCCTGACCGCCGTACGCGCGATGTCACCGGTGAAGCGGTCGTACGTCAGCGTGGTGTCCGTGTACAGGCGGCCGAAGGACGCGGCCGAGGTGACCGTGCGCGGCGTGCCCGACGGGTCGGGGATCGTGCACGCGTACGCGGCGTGCGTGTGGCCCGTCACCAGCGCGTCCACCGCGGGCGTGACGTTCTTCGCGATGTCGACGATCGGGCCGGAGATGCCGGAGCCCGGGCCCGCGGAGTCACAGTTGTAGTTGTACGCCCCCGAGGCCGGCAGGCCGCCCTCGTGGATCAGCGCCACGATCGACTTCACGCCCTGCTTCTGAAGCTCCTTGGCGTACTTGTTGATCGTCTCGACCTCGTCCTTGAACTTGAGGCCCTTGACGCCCTCGGCGGACACGACACCGGGGGTGTCCTCCAGTGTCACGCCGATGAAGCCGATCTTGACGTCCTTCTTCTTCCAGACGAAGTACGGCTTCAGGATCGGCTTGCCGGTCTTCTCGCTCAGGACGTTGGCCGCCAGGTACGGGAAGTCGGCCCCCTTGAACTTCTTGTCCGTGTAGCAGCCGGCCGTCGGGTGACAGCCGCCCTTCTGGAGCCGGGCCAGCTCCTTGGCGCCCTCGTCGAACTCGTGGTTGCCGACGGACGTGACATCCAGGTCGAGCTTGTTCAGCGCCTCGATGGTGGGCTCGTCGTGGAACAGACCCGAGATCAGCGGGGAGGCACCGACCATGTCGCCGCCGGCCGCGGTGATGGAGTACTTGTTGCCCTCACGCGCCTGGCGCAGGTGCGTGGCGAGGTACTCCACACCGCCCGCGTCGATCGTCTTCGACGTGCCGTCCGCCTGGAGTTCCGTGACCCGGCCCGAGGAACCGGACGGGGGCTCGAGGTTGCCGTGCAGGTCGTTGAAGGACAGCAGCTGCACGTCCTGGTATCGGCTCGGCAGCGGCTTGGAGTGCTTGGCGTCATGCGCGTCCGCCGGGAGCGCGGCGGCCATGGCGCCCGCGGTGGCGAGACCCGCGGCGGCCGCGAGAAGACGGTACGTACGGCGTCTGCCGCTCGGATGCGGCTGGGAAGTGGCTGGCATGCGCCCCCCTGAGGTGTCTGCCTGTGGTGTCTGCGTCCCCCGGGCCGGCCCGGCTCGGGGAGACGTATGAGGAGTGGCCCCGTCCGGCGCAGCCTAGGGTCAACGCGCGTAGCGCGACAGGGGGTTCTTGGTTACATCCTGGTTTCCCTTTGTCCTGTGCTTACCCTCTGCTTTGCCTTTCCGGACCTCATCCTTCCGCCTTTCCCCGTACCGCCACTTTGCGCAGCCCGCCCTTTACTCTCGTACGCATGACCAGCGACGACACCGCACGGATCCCCGGCTCCCGATCGATCGAGACCCACTCCGAGCTTTCTCCCGAACAGACCGAGGCCGTCCTCGAACTGCTGGCGGAGGCCGCCCGGTCGGACGGCCAGCAGGCGGTGTCCGAACAGGGCCGGCTGCAACTGCGCGGAGGCGCCCGTGAAGGCGTCTCCCACCTGGTCCTCACCCTCGGGGACGAACTCGTCGGCTATGCCCAGCTGGAGGACACCGATCCCGTCGAGGCGCCCGCCGCCGAGCTGGTGGTCCACCCCGGGCACCGCGGCCACGGGCACGGCCGCGCGCTCGGCTCGGCCCTGCTAGCCGCCTCCGGGAAACGGCTGCGGGTGTGGGCCCACGGCGGTCACTCCGCCGCCCGGCACCTCGCCCAGGTCCTCGGACTCGCCCTCTTCCGCGAACTTCGGCAGATGCGAAGGCCGTTGACCGACGTCGACCTCCCCGAGCCGGTGCTGCCGGAGGGAGTGACCGTCCGTGCCTTCGTCCCCGGGCGGGACGACTCCGCCTGGCTCGCCGTCAACGCCGCCTCCTTCGCCCACCATCCCGAGCAGGGCTCCCTCACCCAGCGCGACCTCGACGACCGCAAGTCCCAGCCCTGGTTCGACCCCGCCGGCTTCTTCCTCGCCTTCCGCGGCGAGCGCCTCGTCGGCTTCCACTGGACGAAGGTCCACGCCGAGGAACAGCTCGGTGAGGTGTACGTCCTCGGAGTCGCCCCCGGTGCGCAGGGGGGCGGCCTCGGCAAGGCCCTCACCACCATCGGCCTGCGGCATCTCGCGGCGCAGGGTCTGCCCACGGCGATGCTGTACGTCGACGCCGACAACAAGGCGGCGGTGTCCGTGTACGAGAGGCTGGGGTTCATCACCCACGAGACGGACCTGATGTACCGGACGGAGACGTGAGCCCGCGGACGTGAGTCCCCTCGGGAGCCCCTCGGGAGCCCCGCGGAAGCCCGCCCGTCAGGCTCGCCCGGAGGGAAAGCCCCCTGTGCGGAGGCGCCCTGACGGTCTGCGCCGTCCCGACCGGTGCCTCCACGGTCCCCGCAACGGCTCCGGTGTCCACAGCGCGCTCAGCGCCACCGTCGCCCCCAGCACCACCGCCCATCTCGCCTGGGTCGCCGCCCCGTAGGGGCCCTGGGACGTGCCCAGCAGACCCCACCGGTCCGGGACCAGTACCGCCACCGCCGCCGCCGAGCCCAGCCATATCGCCGCGCTCCTGCCCACCGCCGCCGTCCGGGTGAAGCGGACGGCGATCGTGGCGAGGGCGAGGGAGGCGCAGGCCATGCCCGCCGCCTCCAGGGTGGCCGGGCCCGGCGCGGGACGGGTCGGAGCGGGTGTCAGGAGCAGGGCGGCCGCCCACCAGAGAGCCGTCAGAGGGGCCGCGAGGGCCAGGCGCAGCACGGTTCGCCGCGCGCGGCCCACCGGTGTCGTCGCCGTCGTGTTGCGGGCCGGGTCGTCGAGCAGGAAGGCCAGGCCCAGTGCGCCGGTGAGAGCGGTGAGGCGCACCACCAGCAGCCCCAGCCCGGCGTCCGGGGCGTGGTCGGGCAGCCGGGTGCTTCCGGCGAGCAGCAGGCCCAGCCCGCCGGCCGTGGTCAGCGCCCGCCAGGGGAGGCTGCGCCACACCGGCGGTACCAGGACGCGGAGCAGCTCCGCCGGAACCGGAACCCCGCTCGTCTGCGCTTCGGTCATTCCTCGCACTCTTCCGCCTTCTTGGGCACCGCGACCCCCAGCAGCCTCGCGGCCTGGGCGGTCGTCGTCCTCGCGGATGTCAGCTCCGTCCAGTGCGCCTTGACCCGGGCGGTCATCTCGGCACGCGGGCGCTCCAGCAGTTCCCGGATCACCGTCGTCTGCGCGTCCGAGAGGCTCAGTCCGTTCGTCGGGGCCAACACCTGTCCCGCGCCGCTGGTGCTGTCGTCGAGCCGCACGGTGCGGAAAGTGGCCGTCGGGGTGGGGTCGCTGCCCAGGACCAGCCACATGACGGTCACCGGGCGGGCGTCGCACATCGGCTCGGTGGTCACGTCCTCCGAGCCCCCCACCAGGACCGAGGCGACACCGACCGCGAACTCGGGGACGCGGTTGCCGCCCCAGCGGGTGCCCACGGTCACCTCGCCGGGAGTGGTGGAGGGGTCCAGGGCGCCGTCGACCTCCACCTCCTCGCCGCTGGTGTAGACCCGCTGGCGGATCGTCAGCCGGGCTTTGGCCGCCGTGCCGCCGGCTCCCGACCGGACCCGGTCGACGACCTCGGCCCACTCGGGCCGCACACCACTCCACTCGGGGAACGAGCAGTACGTGGAGCCGTCGTACGTCGAGCAGGACTGGAGCTTCTCCGGGGAGTCGGCCGCCGTCCTGCGCGCCGCTTCCAGCGCCGCCGTGTCGCGCGGGAGCTGGCCGATGACGCCTGCCGCGGTGGCCGCGAGTGCGAGAGCGGTCGCCGCCTTGACCGCTCGGGTCCGGCCGCCGGCGATCAGCAGGGCCGCGCAGGCCAGCAGGGCGCACAGCCCCACCACGTACAGGGCGTGCCAGCCGGCCGGGCGGCCGAGCAGATCGGAGGGGACGGGATCGCCGCCGGAGGACAGGAAGTACTGGATCGGGTCGAGCCCTCGGACCCACTCGTGGTCGAAGCCGATGAGTCCCGAGATCAGGGTGCCGAGCACATAGACGGCGATGACGAAGAGTATGGGCACGAAGGAGGAGGGCAGCAGACGGGCCAGCAGCACTCCGATGACGCCGGCCAGCAGGACGCTCAGGGGGCCGACGGCCAGTTCCCCCAAGGAGCCGTGACCGATCGCGCCGGGCTTCAGCGCCTCCCGGGTGAACTCGGCCGCCACGGCGAGCGCGGTGAGCCCCGCGTACGGGACCAGGGACAGCAGATGGGCAAGGGTGCGCCGCCAGGGTTCCATGGCCAGGACCGCGAACTGCTGCGCCGTACCGTGCTTGCGCGAGCGCAGGGCGGCCGCGTTGGCACAGATGAACAGGGCGAGGGCGAACAGCAGAGGTGCCGCCTGGGTCCGGCGGTCGACCGTGTTGAGGACGGGGTAGTCGTCCATGCCGTCGTTGCTCATCAGTCGCAGGGCGATGAGGACGACGTAGAGGGCGAAGAAGAACAGCACCGGGATCTGCTGGAGCAGCTCGCGGGCCTCGAAGCGGGCGAGGGCGAGAACGGCTCCGGTGCGACGGCCCTCATGCGGTGGCTCGGTGAGCGTACCGGCGGGTTCCGTGATCGTCGGGGTGGTGGCGCTCATGCCGTCACCTCCGCGCTCTCGCCGTCGAGGGTGAGCAGGTAGCCGTCCTCCAGGGTGGGTTCGAGGAGGTCGGCGCCGGTCGGCGGGTCGCCGATGTTGCGGAAGCTGCCGGTGCCGGTGCGCCAGCCGGCCAGGGCGTTCGGGTCGCGTTGGGTACTGCTCCAGACCCGGCCGGCCGCGCGGGCGGTCAGGTCGGCCGGGGTGCCCTCGAAGCGGATGCGCCCCTGGGCCAGCACCACGACGCGGTGACAGAGCATCGCCACGTCCTCCGTCTGGTGGGTGGACAGCAGGACCGTACGGCCCTCGCCGGCCTGGGCGACCAGCTCCCTGAACCGCATGCGCTGTTCGGGATCGAGTCCGACGGTCGGCTCGTCCAGCACCAGGAAGCCGGGGTCGCCGACGAGTGCGGCGGCCAGGGCGACGCGCTGGCGCATGCCACCGGACAGGCGCTTGATGCGCTTGCCGCGCACCTCCGAGAGGTCGACGGCCTCCAGCACGCGCCGTACCTCGGTCAGCCGAGCGCGGCGGTCGGTCAGTTCCTTGAGGATGGCCACGTAGTCGACGAACTCGAAGGCCGTGAAATCCGGATGGAAGCCGGGGGTCTGCGGCAGATAGCCGAGCGTGCGGCGCAGCGCGAGGCGGCCGGACGCGGTGCCGGGGTCGTGCCCGAGGGCCGTGAACCCGCCGCTGTCCGGCGGCACGGCCGTGGCCAGCACCCGCAGCAGTGTGGTCTTCCCGGCGCCGTTGGGGCCGAGCAGCCCGGTGACGCCACGCGTCAGCCGCAGCGAGATCCCGTCGAGGGCACGGGTCCCGCCGAAGCGCAGGGAGAGGTCCGTGGCCGTCAGGGTGGCGGGGCCGGGAGTGGAGGTGGTCATGTGGGACTCCTGGAAGTCAGGTCTGCGGGCGGGACCGGGGAGAGGCCGCGGAAGCGCGTGCCGCGTCACACGGGCCGCGAGGTCTGGGAGGCAGGTGGCCGTGTCACACCGGACCGCGAGGGCTGCGCAGGGCGGGTGGCCGTGTCACACCGGACCGCCGTGCGGGAGCCCACCGAGGGGCGCGCGACGCGGCGCCGCTCGATTCTCGGGCCGGTGACAGAGCCGCGGGGGCGGGTGGCCGCGTCGCGGGGTGGCATCGTCCGGGAGGCCGCCCTAGCGGCGCGCTGCGTGACGCAGGTCGGCGGGCGGCCCTGGGACGGAGGCGCGGGGGCGGGGGACGCCGGGGCGGGGCCGCGGGGGCGGAGGACGCCGTCACAGGGTGCCGCCGTGGGGGAAGCCGCCCAGGGGGCGTGTGTCGAAGCGGTCGCGGGCCCGGTAGAGCAGGAGGGCGGCGAGAGCCGCCACGGCCGCCGCGGCCGACTGCCCGGCCGCCGTGAACGGGGCGAGCGTGTCATCTGCGTGCACCTGGATCTTCGCCACGACCAGCAGGGTCACCCAGCCGCCCCCCACGAGCGCGGGGGCGACGACCGGGCCCAGCCGGGCGGTCAGCGCGAGCCCTGTCGCGGTGAGGGCGAGCGCGGGCAGCAGCCAGGCCAGAGCCGCCAGCCCGTACCCCGGCAGCGCCAGCGTCGCCAGACCGTTGAACGCCAGGCCCGCGGTGAGCACCGCGACCGTGCGGATCATCAGCAGCCGGAAGCCGTGCAGCGGGGCGACGACGGCCATCTCGTACGTCGGATCCAGCGTGGGGCCGTACGAGAGGGCGACCCCGGCCAGCGGGAGCAGCGGGGCGAGGGCGAGGAACAGCGTCGGCCGGTCCGCCATCCGCACCGCCAGCACGGTCATGAAAAGCAGGAACAGCACCGACAGCAGCCAGGAGCGGCGCAGTACCGGCGTCGCCGCCAGCAGCCGCGCGGTGTGGTCGGTCATGCCGAACCGCACCAGCAGCCGCTCGGTCGGACCCGGCCGCGGCGCGTCCAGTTCGGCGTCCAGCCGTGTCCAGCCGGCGTCCAGCGCGACCGGGTCGCCGGTTCCCGCGAGCCGGGCCCGGCACTGTGCGCACCCGGCGAGGTGGGTGTCGGCCGACCACAGCAGCGGCGGCGCCAACTCGCCGTGCGCGTACGCCCGCAGGTCCTCTTCAGCCACATGCCACGTCATGCCACGACCTCCCTCGACTGTCCGTCGCCCACGCACTCGCGGGGGCCCGTTCCGCACACGTACCGCCTCATGCCAGCGCCTCCCGCAGCTGCTTGCGGGCACGCTGCGCCCGCGTCTTCACGGTGCCGGGCGGGATGCCGAGCAGAACGGCCGCCTCCCGGGTGGTGAGCCCGTCGATGACGGTCGCCTGGAGGACCGCCCGCAGCTCGGGCGAGAGGCGGGTGAGGGCCCCGGCGAGGTCCCCGTGCTCCACCCCCGCGAGCACGCGTTCCTCCGCCGAGACCTCGTCCCGGTGACGCAGCCGGGACAGCGCCTGGCGCAGCCGGCCGCGCGCCCCGTCGCCGCGCAGGGCGTCGACCAGGCGGCGCGAGCCGATGCGCCACAGCCAGCCGGCCGCGTCGGCCGAGGAGCCCTCCTCGCGATAGCGGGCCGTGCCGCGCCACACCGCGAGGAACGTCTCCTGCACGACGTCGTCGACTATCGCCGCGTCCGCGCAACGGCCGCGCAGGCGCGCGGTCAGCCAGGGTGCGTACCGCCGGTACAGCTCCTCGAAGGCGTGACGGTCCCGTTCCGCCGCGATGGCCCGCAGCAGCTCCCCGTCGCTTCTCGTTTCGCTCACACCCCCTCATCGGACGAGCCCCGGCGATCGGTTCACGATCGGCCGCACGATTTTTTCTTGACTTGCGCACCCCGGTTGCACCACCCTTTCACTACTCAATTAGTGAAAGGGTGGTTGTCCAGTGGTCGAATACCGCATCGACCGGCACAGCGGCGTGGCCACCTACGTCCAGATCGTCCAGCAGACGAAGCAGGCCCTGCGGCTGGGCATGCTGCGGGCCGGCGACAAGCTGCCCACCGCCCGTGAGGTGGTCGAGGCGACGGCCATCAACCCGAACACCGTGCTGAAGGCGTACCGCGAGCTGGAGCGCGACGGGCTGGTGGAGGCCCGGCGGGGCATCGGAACCTTCGTGCGGCGCGGGCTGAACACCACGCCGGCCGACTCGCCCCTGCGCGCCGAACTGGACGCCTGGGCGGTCCGGGCCCGGGAGGCCGCGCTCGACCGCGACGACGTGGCCGCGCTCTTCACCGCCGTACTCGACGAGCACTTCGCCGCCGCACCGGACCACACCGGCCGAAACCACCGGCAGGACCGGAACGGCAGGCACGGCGGACCCGACCAGCCCGACCGAAGCGGCGGACCCGACCAGCCCGACCGGGCCGGCCGACACGATCAGCCCGACCGGCACGACATGAAACCTGGAGACCCTTCATGACCGACACCGCCATGGCGGCAACCGCGCTCGGCAAGCGCTTCGGCCGGCGCGGGGGCTGGGCGCTGCGCGACTGCACGTTCCGCCTGCCCGCCGGGCGAGTCTGTGCCGTGGTCGGCCCCAACGGCGCGGGCAAGTCCACGCTCCTCGCCCTCGCCGCGGGCCTGCTGGCCCCCACGGAGGGCAGGGTCACCGTCCTCGGAACGGATCCCGCGTCCGCACGCGCGCGTGTCGCCTACGTCGCCCAGGACAAGCCGCTGTACCCGCAGTTGTCCGTCGCCGAGACCCTGCTCGTGGGCGCCGATCTCAACCCCGGGCGCTGGGACGCCCGGACCGCCGAGCAGATCGTTTCCGCGGGCGATCTCGACCCCAGGAAGAAGATCCGTTCCCTCTCCGGCGGCCAGCGCACCAGGGTCGCCCTCGCACTGGCCCTCGCCAAACGGCCCGACCTGCTGCTGCTCGACGAGCCGGTCGCCGATCTGGATCCGCTGGCCCGGCACGAGCTGATGGGCACCCTGATGGCTCGCGCGGCGCAGTACGGCACCACGATCGTGATGTCGTCGCACGTGGTCGCCGAGCTGGAGGACTCCTGTGACCACCTGCTGCTGGTCGGCGATGGCCGGGTACGCCTCGCCGGTGAGATCGACGACCTGCTCGCCGCCCACACGCGCGTGAGCACCCTCGCGGACTCCGCCCGGCCCGCCCCCGCGGACGGCTCCCCGGGCGGCGGTGCGCACACGTCCCCGGAACTGGCCCCGCACACGGTCGTCGAGTCCCGGGTCACCGGCCGCCAGCTCACCGCCCTGGTGCGCCCCGCGGCCCGGCTCCCCGGGGACTGGCGCACCTCGGCGCCCTCCCTGGAGGAACTCGTCCTCGCCTACCTGCGCAACCCGCAGGCCGCCCCGCTCGTCCCGGCCGAGCCCGAGGAGGCCGCCGTATGACCGCGCTCGCCCCCTCGCCGCCCGCCTCGAAGGCCCCGGCGGCCGGCCCCGGCGTCCGCTGGCTGTTCCGCCTGCACCGGCCCGCGCTGTACGCGTGGATCGGCCTCGTCGCCGTGCTCGCCCTCGTCCTCATATGGCTGTGGGGTCCGCTGACCGACTCGGCGGCCGCGGCCTGGCGGCAGTACCGGTCCGAATGCGCCGACGGCGACCCCTGCACATACGACCAGAACGCGATCGTCCGCTACAAGAGCGTGTACATGTACGCGACCGGCGCGCTGACCGGGCTCCCGTTCCTCGTCGCCGCCTGGGCGGGCGCCTCCCTCTTCGGGCGGGAGCTGGAGCACGGCACCGCGCAGCTCACCTGGACGCAGGGCCTGTCCCCGACCCGCTGGCTCGCCGCCAAGCTGGCCCTGCCCACGGTCCTGGTCGGCGCGGGCACCGGCCTGCTGGTCACGCTGCACCGCCTGATGTGGTCGGCGGGCGACGGCCGGATCGACACCGCCAAGAGCTGGTCCGAGAACCTCACCCTGCACACCAACGGCCCCACCACGGTCGCCTTCGCCCTGACCGGCCTGGCCGGAGGCGCCCTCGCGGGCCTGCTGCTGCGCCGAACGCTGCCCGCCCTCACGCTCGCCCTCGGCTTCGTCGCCGCCGTGCGGTTCCTGGCCGACCTGGCCATGCCGCACCTGTGGCCGGCCGTCACCCGCGTCACCGGCCTCGCCGAGGGTTACCGGGGCTCGGGCCTGAGCGTCGACTCCGGCCTGGTCACCTCCACCGGCGCGCACATCGCCGACCCCGGCTGCGGGCCGACCGCCTTCCTCCCCGCCTGCGAAACGGTGTACGCCGACCTCCACGCCACCGGCTTCTACACCACCTATCACCCCGAGTCCCACTACTGGCCCCTCCAGCTGACCACGACCGCACTTGTGCTGGCCGTCGCCGCCGCCCTCGCCGCCGCCGCGTTCGTCCTGCTCAGGCGCTCGACCGCCACCGTCCCGCGCGCGGGCGACACGGGCAAGGAGACCACCGCATGATGACCGTCGCCGATGCGAGCCCCAGGTCCACCGTCGGCCGCCCCGGCCCGCGCCCCCATGCGCCGGGCACCGCCCGCACGGTGCTGCGCGTGCACCGCGCCGCCCTCGTCGTCTGGGCCGGCCTCGTGGTGGTCCTGTGCGGCTGGCTGGTGTGGGCCACCGAGTCCGCCGGCAGGGACGCGCGCGCTGCCGCGGAGGTTTGTGACCGTATGGGTCCCGACCTGTGCAGCAGGTCCATCGTCTGGGTCGGCCACAGCGTGACGGTCGGCTGGATAGGCCTCCTGACCTCGTACCTCTTCCTCGCCGTGGCCGCATACGCGGGCGGCGCGCTGATCGGGCGTGAGCTGGAGAGCGGCACCGCGCGCTTCGCCTGGACCCAGGGCGTCTCCCCCACCCGCTGGCTGGCCGCCAAGCTGGCCGTCCCCGCGCTCGTCGTGACCGTCGGCGCCACCGCCCTGGTCCTCGTGTACCGCTGGGCCTGGAGCGCCGAACAGGACCCGCAGTACCACGGCTGGATGTCCGACGACGCGTACCTCTCCCGCGGCCCGGCCACCGTCGCGTACGCCCTGTGCGCCCTCGCCGTCGGCGCCGTCACCGCGCTCCTGATACGCCGCGCACTGCCCGCCCTCGCGGTCTCCGTGGTCGCGACCGGGCTGCTCGGCTACGCCGTGGCACAGGTGCGCGCGTCCTTCTGGCCCGCGGTGACCGTCACCACCGGCCAGAACGGGGAGCTCGCCCTCCCCACGTCCGCGTGGGAGGTGGAGAACGGCGCCCTGGTCCACGGCCACCAGGTCCCGTCCTTCCCCGTCACCCAGTGCTACGGCGGCTCGACCGCCCACACGCGGGGCTGCTTCGACGACCTGGGCGTCACCGGTTTCTACACCACCTACCACCCCGAGTCCCACTACTGGCCGCTCCACCTCGTGGAGACCGGCGTCGTGCTCGCCGTCACGGCCGCCGTGACCGCCGCCGCCTTCCGGCTGCTGCGCCGCCGCACCGCCTGACACCCGCAAGACCAAGGGCGCGTACGTCCCTCCACCGGGGGAGGGGACGTACGCGCTCTTGCGTTTCCCGGCCGTCCGCCACCTCGCTAGCCGCCCAAGGGCCACCCCCGCGAGCCGCCCCCCGATATCCCGCACGCCATGTCGCCGTAACCGTCGGTTCAGACGACCTTGCGACCCTCGGCGAATGAAGCCCGCCGTGCCCGAGCCTTCGCCGCCTCCCGGGGAAAATCGGCCCCGAGGAGACTCCACAGCGATCCCGCCCGCACGTTCCGACGCGCCGGTCACGCTCCTGGCGCGGAAGAATGGCTACATGAGCCAGTCAGACGCCCAGGCCGAGGTCCAGCACGCGCAGCCCTCCGTGGGCTCCATCGCCGCGCACCGCCCGCACACCGTCGCCGCAGTGGTCTCCGATCTCGAGCCCGACATCGACGCCGACCTCGACACGTACGAGGAGGCGCCGTACGACGGCCCGCAGCTGCCGCACGGCCGTTTCCTGGACCGGGAACGCAGCTGGCTCGCCTTCAACGAGCGCGTCCTGGAGCTCGCCGAGGACCCGAACACGCCTCTCCTCGAACGGGCCAACTTCCTCGCCATCTTCGCCAGCAACCTGGACGAGTTCTTCATGGTCCGGGTGGCCGGTCTGAAGCGCCGTATCGCCACCGGCGTGGCCACCCGCTCGGCCTCCGGTCTCCAGCCGCGCGAGGTGCTGGAGATGATCTGGGCCCGCTCGCGGGAACTCATGGCACGGCACGCCGCGACCTACCACGAGGACATCGCGCCCGCCCTCGCGGAGGAGGGCATCCACCTGGTCCGCTGGAGCGAGCTGACGGAGAAGGAGCAGGCGCGCCTCTTCACGCTCTTCCGGCACCAGATCTTCCCGGTGCTCACCCCCCTCGCCGTGGACCCCGCGCACCCCTTCCCGTACATCTCGGGTCTGTCGCTGAACCTCGCGGTCGTCGTGCGCAACCCGGTCAGCGGTCACAAGCACTTCGCACGCGTCAAGGTGCCCCCGCTGCTGTCCCGCTTCCTGGAGAGCTCCCCCGGCCGCTACGTCCCCATCGAGGACGTCATCGGCGCGCACCTGGAGGAGCTGTTCCCGGGCATGGAGGTGCTGGAGCACCACGCCTTCCGGCTCACCCGCAACGAGGACCTCGAGGTCGAGGAGGACGACGCCGAGAACCTGCTCCAGGCCCTGGAGAAGGAGCTCATGCGGCGTCGCTTCGGGCCGCCGGTGCGGCTGGAGGTCGAGGAGTCCATCGACCGCGAGGTGCTCGACCTGCTGGTGCGCGAGCTGAAGATCAGCGAGGCCGAGGTCTACCCGCTGCCGGGCCCCCTCGACCTCACCGGCCTCTTCCGCATCAGCGGCCTCGACCGGCCCGAGCTGAAGTACAAGAAGTTCATCGCCGGCACCCACCGCGATCTCGCCGAGGTCGAGTCGGCGTCCCCGCCGGACATCTTCGCGGCCCTGCGCAGCCGGGACGTCCTGCTGCACCACCCGTACGACTCCTTCTCGACGTCCGTGCAGGCGTTCCTGGAGCAGGCGGCGCTGGACCCGGACGTCCTCGCCATCAAGCAGACCCTGTACCGGACCTCGGGCGACTCCCCGATAGTCGACGCGCTCATCGAGGCCGCCGAGTCCGGCAAGCAGGTCCTCGTCCTCGTCGAGATCAAGGCCCGCTTCGACGAGCACGCCAACATCAAGTGGGCGCGCAAGCTGGAGGAGGCCGGCTGCCACGTCGTCTACGGCCTCGTCGGCCTCAAGACGCACTGCAAGCTGTCGCTGGTGGTCCGTCAGGAAGGCGACACGCTACGGCGCTACTGCCACGTCGGCACCGGCAACTACCACCCGAAGACGGCCCGGCTCTACGAGGACCTGGGCCTGCTCACCGCCGACCCGCAGGTCGGCGCGGACCTCTCCGACCTCTTCAACCGGCTCTCCGGCTACTCCCGCCGCGAGACCTACCGCCGTCTCCTCGTCGCCCCCAAGTCCCTGCGGGACGGGCTGATCGCCCGCATCGACAAGGAGATCCAGCACCACCGCGCCGGACGGCCCGCGCACGTCCGCATCAAGGTCAACTCGATCGTCGACGAGGCCCTGATCGACTCCCTCTACCGAGCGTCCCAGGCGGGCGTGCAGGTCGACGTGTGGGTGCGCGGCATCTGCGCGGTGCGCCCGGGTGTGCCGGGCCTGTCCGACAACATCCGGGTCCGCTCCATCCTCGGCCGTTTCCTGGAGCACTCCCGGGTCTTCGGGTTCGGCAACGGCGGAGAGCCCGAGGTGTGGATCGGCAGCGCCGACATGATGCACCGCAACCTCGACCGCCGTATCGAGGCCCTGGTCAGGGTCACCGACCCGGCCCACCGGGCGACCCTGAACCGGTTCCTGGAAACAGGCATGTCCGACTCCACGGCCTCCTGGCACCTCGGCCCGGACGGCGAGTGGATCCGGCACTCGCACGACGCGGACGGCGCGCCCCTGCGCAACGTCCAGGAGATGCTCATAGACGCGCGGAGGCGCCGGCGTGGCACAGCGACACCATGACCTGACGGACCCCGCGGCCGGGCCCCTGACCACGGGGGACGCCCTCGCGGGCTACCTCCGGGGCCAGGCCACGGAGTTCCTCCGGGCGCTGCGTCTGCACCGGGAGACGGGAGGCGCCGCGTCGAACGGCTCGGCGGGCGCCCCGGCAGGGTCCTCGGCGGCAGGCGCCGCGGCGAGCAGCGCGCAGGCGCGCCTCGACGCGGCGCGCGCCCTGCGCCGCTCGGCCCGCCGCATCAGCGGCAGCCTGCACACCTTCCGTCCGCTGCTCGAGCCCGAGTGGTCGGAGGACATCCGCCCCGAACTGGCGTGGCTGTCGGGCACGCTGGCCCTGGAGCACGCGTACGGGGCCCGTCTGGAGCGGCTGCTGCTGGCGCTGAACCGGCTGTCGGGCCCGGCGCCCGTGCCGCCCCAGCCTGCCGGCCCGGCAGGCCCGGGCGGGGGCGCCCGCGCCGCCGCCCACCCGGCGGTCCCCGACCGCGGCAATCTCACCGTGGGCGCGGCGAAGGCGGGCGCCCTCCTGGACCGGCAGCTCACCCTCGCCCGCACCCGGGCCCACTCCACCGCTCTGCATGCCCTGGGCTCCTCCCGCTTCCACGCCGTCGCGGACAAGGTCGCCGTCCTCGCCAGCGAGGTCCCCCTGACCGCCGCCGCCCCCGCCACCGACCTGCGGCCCCTCGCCATGGCGGCCGCGGACCGCCTCGCCGACGCGGTCGCCGCGCTGCCGCTCGTCACCGCGGGCAGCCCCTACAACGCGGAGGCCCTGATCCACGGCCTCTCCCCGGACCCGGCCCCGCACCCGCAGGACGCACCCTGGCACCAGGTCCGCCTGCTGCTGCGGCTGCACCGGTACGCCTGCGAGGTCGTGCACGGGCGGGGCACCCCCCTGGAGATCCGCCTGCTCTCGGCGGGCGAGGCCCTCGACCGGCACCGTGACGCCTCGGAGGCGTCCTCCGCCGCGGCCCAGGCGGCCCGCACCCCCAGGATCGCGCCCGCGACGGCGTACGCGCTGGGCGTGCTGCACGCGGACCAGCGGCACGAGGTGGAGGCCGCCCGGTACGCCTTCCAGCGCTCGTGGCAGAAGCAGACCGTCGCCGCACCCTGACCGAACAGGTGGTGAGGACCAGGATGAGCACCGCGCACAACGCCGAGGGCACGGCCGGAGGAACCCCCTACGGCAGCTACGACGACCCCTCCGACAACACCCCCGCAGAAACCCGTGAAACCCACGGGTCCCCCGACGAGACCCCGGTCCAGGCGGCCGGCTGTGTGCTGTGGCGCCGCTCCCCGGCGGACGGCGGGCTGGAGCTCTGTCTCGTCCACCGTCCCAAGTACGACGACTGGTCGCACCCCAAGGGCAAGCTGAAACGTGGCGAGGACCCGCTCGCGGGCGCCCTGCGTGAGGTCGAGGAGGAGACCGGTCACCGGGCAACGCCCGGCGACCGGCTGCCGACCATGGACTACGAGGCGAACGGGCGGCCCAAGGAGGTCCGCTACTGGGCGGCCGAGGCCGTGTCCGGGTCGTTCACCCCGAACGACGAGGTCGACCGGCTCCTGTGGCTTCCCCCGCCGGCCGCCCGCGACCGGCTCACCCAGCCGAGGGACCGCACCCTCGTGGACGCCCTGCTGCACGTCCTGCACCTGGCATAACGGGGGACACACCGGTGGTCGCCGGAATCGCACCGTGTCCTCGACGTGAGCGTTCCGTGACCTAACCGCACCGTCCCCAGGGGTTCACCCCCCGTTCACCCGCGCCCGTAGGCGCCTTCACCTGTTCTGCCTAATTTCGGCCTTACGCGGTGCGATGCGCGACCCGGGGGGTCGTGTCCGTGCCGAGCAGACTTCTGCATACTCCGCACGCCGCCGGAATTCAGGACGGCGGCTCCTGGAAGGACCTTCCCCAAGTGAAGCTTCAGCGCATGAACCGGCGGGCTCTCTCCCTCGGTGCTCTCGCCGTCTCCGGCGCCCTGGCCCTCACGGCGTGCGGCTCCGACGACACCGGCACCAGCAGCGGCAGCAGCTCCTCCGCCACCGCGGCCGCCGGCTCCATCAAGTGTGACGACGCCAAGGGCCAGCTCCTCGCCGACGGCTCCTCCGCGCAGAAGAACGCGATCGACGCGTGGGTCAAGAACTTCACGCAGGCCTGCTCGGGCGTCCAGGTCAACTACAAGGGTTCCGGCTCCGGCGCCGGTGTCACCGCGTTCACCCAGGGCCAGGTCGCCTTCGCCGGCTCGGACTCCGCGCTGAAGCCCGACGCCGTCGCCGCCTCCAAGTCGGTCTGCACCGGCGGCCAGGGCATCGACCTGCCGATGGTGGCCGGCCCGATCGCCGTCGCCTTCAACGTCTCCGGCGTGGACAGCCTCGTCCTCGACGCCGCGACGATCGCCAAGATCTTCGACGGCAAGATCACCAACTGGAACGACGCCGCGATCGCCAAGCTCAACCCCGGCGCGAAGCTGCCCGACCTGAAGATCCAGCCGTACCACCGCTCGGACGAGTCCGGCACCACGGACAACTTCACCAAGTACCTGATCGCCGCCACCCCGGACAACTGGAAGTACTCCGGCGGCAAGGCCTGGCAGGCCAAGGGCGGCCAGGCCGCGGCCGGCTCCTCCGGTGTCGCCCAGGGCGTCAAGCAGACCAACGGCGCCATCGGCTACATGGAGCTGTCGTACGCGAAGGACGGCCTCGGCACCGTCGCCGTCAACACGGGCGCCGCGGCCCCGGTCAAGCCCTCCTCCGACGGCGCCACCAAGGCCGTCGCCGCCGCGCAGGTCGTCGGCACCGGCAGCGACCTGTCGCTGAAGCTCGACTACAACACCAAGGCCGAGGGCGCCTACCCGCTCACCCTGGTCACCTACGAGATCGCCTGCGACAAGGGCAACAAGGCCGCCACCCTGCCGGCCACCAAGGCGTTCCTGCGCTACATCGCCAGCGAGGACGGGCAGGGCATCCTCTCGGGCATCGACTACGCGCCGATCCCCGACGCCATCATCTCCAAGGTCCGCACCACCATCGAGGGCCTGAGCTGATCTGAGCGGTGCGGTCCGGCGCCGGGGAGACCCGGTCCGGACCGCACCCGTCCGGTGCACCGCCGCCAGGGGCCGCCCGCAACCCGGCCCCACCCGAGCCGCCCCCACACCGCAGGCGGCTCCGCAGACCGGAGACCTCCATGGACATATCGACACAGAACACAGCCAGGGACGACACCCCTCCCCCCACGAGCCCCGCGACCCCGCCGCCGGAGACGGCCGAGCAGAAGCGCGCGGCACGCGGCGCCACCCGACCCGGTGACCGGATCTTCCTCGGTCTCTCCCGCGGCTCGGGCATCTTCCTGTTGGTGATCATGGCTGCGATCGCGGTCTTCCTCACCTATCGGGCGAGCCTCGCCATCAGCAAGGACGACGCCAACTTCCTGACCGCGTTCGAGTGGAACACCAGCCTCGTCCCGCCGAAGTTCGGCATCGCGGTCCTGGCCTTCGGCACGGTGGTCTCGTCGGTCATCGCGATGGTCATCGCGGTCCCGATCGCCGTCGCGATCGCCCTGTTCATCACCCACTACGCCCCGCGCCGCATGAGCGGGCCCGTCGCGTACGTGATCGACCTCCTCGCCGCCGTACCGTCCATCGTGTACGGCCTCTGGGGCGCCCTGGTCCTCGTACCGCACATGACCGGCCTGTTCGGCTGGCTGGACGAATACCTCGGCTGGACCGGCGTCTTCTCCTGGGACGACGGCGCCCCGCGCTCGATGCTCACGGTGGGCATCCTGCTGGCCGTGATGATCCTCCCGGTCATCACCAACGTCAGCCGCGAGGTCTTCCGCCAGGTCCCGCAGATGCACGAGGAGGCGGCCCTGGCGCTCGGCGCCACCCGCTGGGAGGTCATCCGCATGTCGGTGCTCCCCTTCGGCCGCTCCGGAGTGATCTCGGCCTCGATGCTGGGCCTCGGCCGCGCACTCGGCGAGACGATGGCCGTGGCCACGGTCCTCTCCCCCGACTTCGACATCCACGCCAGCCTCCTCAACCCCGGCGGCGGCACCTTCGCCCAGAACATCGCCAGCAAGTTCAACGAGGCGACGGAGTTCGGCCGTGACGCGCTCATCGCCTCCGGTCTGGTCCTGTTCGTCATCACCCTGCTGGTCAACGGCGCGGCACGCATGATCATCGCCCGCCGCAGTGAGTACTCGGGGGCCAACGCATGAGCCACGCAGCAGCAGTAGCCGACAAGGCCCCGAGCACGCTCCGCGCGGCCAGCCTGCCGAGGTGGTCCCCCTGGGCCATCGCGGGCGGCTCGCTCGTCCTCGCCGTCGCCATCGGTCTCGCCGGCGGCCTCGACAGCAAGGTCCAGTGGGGCCTGATCGCCGGCCTCCTCTTCATCCTCGGCACCTTCGGCATCGCCGCGAAGGTGGAGGGCCGCCGCCAGGCGAAGGACCGGGTGGCGACCGGCCTGGTCTGGGTGGCGTTCCTCCTGGCCGTGGTCCCGCTGGTCTCCCTCCTCTGGACGACGATCCAGCGCGGTGTGAAGGTCCTGGACGTCTACTTCCTCACCCACTCCATGGGCGTGGTCGCGGACAGCGAGCCGGGCGGCGGCATCTACCACGCGATCCTCGGCAGCCTGGAGCAGGTGGGCCTGGCGACCGCGATCGGCGCCCCGATCGGCATCCTGACGGCGATCTACCTGGTCGAATACGGCCGGGGCGCCCTGGCGAAGTCCGTCACGTTCTTCGTGGACGTCATGACGGGCATCCCGTCGATCGTCGCGGGTCTGTTCATCCTCAGCCTGATGCTGATGTTCGACATGCAGCCCTTCGGGTTCGCGGGCTCCCTCGCCCTGGCGATCCTGATGATGCCGGTCGTCGTACGCTCGACAGAGGAAATGCTGAAGCTGGTCCCGAACGAGCTGCGCGAGGCGTCGCTCGCTCTCGGCGTCCCGAAGTGGCGCACGATCCTGAAGGTGGTAGTCCCGACCTCGATCGGAGGCATCATCACGGGCGTGATGCTGGCGATCGCCCGTATCGCGGGCGAGACGGCGCCGGTCCTCCTGCTCGTCTTCGGCAACCCGTTCATCAACGCGAACCCCTTCGAGGGTGCGCAGGCCTCGCTCCCGCTGTACATCTACCAGCAGTACTCGCAGAGCGCGGGCTCGACGGCGGCCTACGACCGTGCCTGGGCCGCGTCGCTCACGCTGATCGCCTTCGTGATGATCCTGAACCTGGTGGCCCGCGGCATCGCCCGCTGGAAGGCCCCGAAGACCGGTCGCTGAATCAGCGATCCGCGGCTGGAGCCGCACGGGACCCCCTCAGCGACCGACTGGAAGTGAAGTAGAAAAAAATGGCGAAGCGAATCGACGTAAGCGGACTGACCGCCTACTACGGATCCCACAAGGCGATCGACGACATCTCGATGACGGTCGAACCGCGCTCGGTGACGGCCTTCATCGGCCCCTCGGGCTGCGGCAAGTCCACGTTCCTGCGCACGCTGAACCGTATGCACGAGGTGACGTCGGGCGGCCGGGTCGAGGGCAAGGTGCTCCTGGACGACGAGGACCTGTACGCCGCCGGCGTGGACCCCGTCTCGGTCCGCCGCGAGGTCGGCATGGTCTTCCAGCGCCCGAACCCGTTCCCCACCATGTCGATCTTCGACAACGTGGCGGCGGGCCTGCGCCTCAACGGCTCCTACAAGAAGAGCGAACTGGCGGACGTCGTCGAGAAGTCCCTCCAGGGCGCGAACCTCTGGAACGAGGTCAAGGACCGACTCAACAAGCCCGGCTCGGGCCTCTCGGGCGGCCAGCAGCAGCGTCTGTGCATCGCCCGCGCCATCGCGGTGGAACCGAAGGTCCTGCTGATGGACGAGCCGTGCTCGGCTCTCGACCCCATCTCCACCCTGGCGATCGAGGACCTGATCGGCGAGCTCAAGGAACGCTTCACGATCGTCATCGTGACGCACAACATGCAGCAGGCGGCGCGCGTCTCCGACCGCACGGCCTTCTTCAACCTGTCCGCCGTCGGCCAGCCCGGCAAGCTGATCGAGATCGACGACACGGAACGCATCTTCTCCAACCCGTCGGTCCAGGCCACGGAGGACTACATCTCAGGCCGCTTCGGCTGAACCGACCCACCCCCGGGCGGGCCCGCTCCGGCCGCCTCCCCACAAACCCCTCGCGGTGCTGCATGGCGGTGCCACCGCGAGGACACAAAGGGCCCGCCCTCCGGCTCGGAGGGCGGGCCCAGGTGTTGCCTCGGCCGGTCGGCCAGGGCGAAGACGGGGGTGCCGAGGGGAAACCACTCGGGGTGCCGAGGGGAAACCACTCGGGGTGCCGAGGGGAAACCACTCGGGGTGCAGGGAGAAAACCACTCGAGGTGCAGGAGGCGGAGCCCCCGCAGGGGTCCGGGGCGGAGCCCCGCGGCGGGGGCCTTCCATCCCACCGCGCCGGGCCGGTGGGTGGGCAGGCCCCCTACAGAAACGCCAGATCCACGATCCAGAACGCGCACGCAGCGACAAGCCCCGCCGCAGGCATCGTGATGAACCAGCCGAGGACGATGTTCTTGGCCACCCCCCACCGCACGGCATTGATCCGCTTGGTCGCCCCGACACCCATGATCGCCGAGGTGATCACATGCGTCGTGGAGATCGGCGCCTTGAACAGGAACGCCGTGGTGAACATGATCGACGCCCCGGTCGTCTCCGCGGCGAACCCCTGCGGCGGATCAAGCTCGATGATCTTCCGCCCGAGGGTCCGCATGATGCGCCACCCACCGGCATACGTGCCCAGCGACAGCATCACCGCGCAAGCGATCTTCACCCACACCGGGATCGGATCGTCGGCTCCCTGCACATCGCCGATGACGAGCGCCATCACCACGATGCCCATCGTCTTCTGGGCGTCCTGGAGGCCGTGCCCCAGCGCCATACCCGCGGCCGACACGGTCTGGGCGATCCGGAAACCCCGCTTGGCCTTGTGCGGATTGGCCCGGCGGAACATCCAGAGAATGGCCGTCATGACCAGATATCCGACGATGAGTCCCACCACCGGCGAGAGGAACATCGGGATGACGACCTTGTCGAGCACGCCGGACCAGATGACCTCCGTACCACCGGCGAGCGCGGCGCCCACCATGCCGCCGAACAGCGCGTGCGAGGACGACGAAGGCAGCCCGAAGTACCAGGTGACGAGGTTCCAGACGATCGCCCCGACCAGCGCGGCGAACAGGATGCCCATCCCCTTCGACCCGTCGGGCGTCTCGATCAGACCCTTGCTGACGGTGTGCGCGACCCCGCTCCCGAGGAACGCGCCGGCGAGGTTCATCACCGCGGCCATGGCCAGTGCCGCCCGAGGCGTCAGCGCCCGGGTCGAAACGGACGTGGCAATAGCGTTCGCGGAGTCGTGAAAACCGTTCGTGTAAGTGAATCCGAGTGCGACACCGATGGTCACAATCAGAGCGAAGGTGTCCATGAAAGGTTCAGGACTCCTTGACCGCGATGGTCTCCACCGTGTTGGCCACGTGCTCGAAGGCGTCGGCGGCCTCCTCCAGCACATCCACGATCTGCTTCAGCTTGAGCACCTCGATGGCCTCGTACTTGCCGTTGAAGAGATGCGCGAGCAGCTTGCGGTGGATCTGGTCGGCCTGGTTCTCGAGCCGGTTGACCTCGATCCAGTACTCGGTGAGGTTCTCCATGGTCCGCAGGTTCGGCATGGCCTCGGCCGTCAGCTCCGCCGCGCGCGCCAGCACCTCGATCTGCTGCTCGACGCCCTTGGGCAGTTCCTCCACGTTGTAGAGGACGACCAGGTCGACGGCCTCCTCCATGAAGTCCATGATGTCGTCGAGGGAGGACGCGAGGTTGTAGATGTCCTCGCGGTCGAAGGGCGTGATGAACGAGGAGTTCAGCTGGTGGAAGATCGCATGCGTGGCGTCGTCACCTGCGTGTTCCGCGGCCCGCATACGCTCTGCGATCTCGGCCCGGCCGGCGGGGTCCGCCCCGAGCAGTTCCATCAGGAGTTTCGAGCCCGTGACGATGTTGTCCGCGGATGCGGCGAACATGTCGTAGAAGCTCGTCTCCCTGGGGGTCAGACGAAAGCGCACGTGGGGTCCTCAGGATGCATCGGTTTCGGTCAGGCTGATGCTAGGCGCATCATCCGGCCACGGCTAACGGGCCGTCCCCCAGTGTCGCCCATGGGGCAGGACGACCGGGAGGGGGGCGGCCGGACACGGGGTGACCGGCGAAGTCCCTGCTCGGGCCGTATACCCGTCGAAGTTCGGTACGATATACCCAGTAGGGGTATAGGTGCGGAGCCGGAGCGCTGGAGGACACGATGACGACCACCGAGACCGGCGGACCCGCAGCCGAGACCGCGGCCGATCCGGAGCACGCGCCCGGAGCGGTCCACGGCTACCACAAGCAGAAGGACGAGCACCTCAAGCGCCTGCGCCGGATCGAGGGCCAGATCCGCGGCCTCCAGCGCATGGTCGACGAGGACACCTACTGCATCGACATACTCACCCAGGTGTCCGCCTCCACCAAGGCCCTGCAGTCGTTCGCGCTGCAACTGCTGGAGGAGCACCTGCGCCACTGCGTCGCCGACGCCGCTCTCCGGGGGGGCGACGAGATCGACGCGAAGGTGGAAGAAGCGACGAAGGCCATCGGCCGCCTACTGCGTACCTGACCCGCGATCCGCATCCGGTCCTGCCCCGGAACCGGCCCCAGGCCCCGACGTCTCCGCGGAATCCTCCCCCACCCGCAGCACCAGATCGATGCGCTCGAGGCTGAGCCGTTCCTCCCCGGCGGCCGACGCGGCGATGATCAGCTCCCCGCACAGCTCGATCTCGGCGAGGGCCACGTGGTCCTGAACTGCCGTACCGCCGCCCGGAGCCACGCGCATCACCTCGTCTCTGCCGTCACCGGCTTCCTAGAGTAGGGAGCGCTATACACCGCGCGCATGGCACGGACGGGCTAGTCCTTGTGCCCACCCTGTGGCCGAAAACACTCGCCCCGTCCGCCGCGCACTCGCTACTCCTCCGCGATCCGCCCCGCGTAGATGTCCCGGGCGGCTGGCAGCCGCACCTCGACGGGCGCCCCGAAGTCGTACAACAAGGTCGTCGAGGCCACCGCGACGGCCTCCTTGCGCTGCCCGTTCACGAAACTGAACCGGTGCCTGACCTTGCGGACGCGCCCCTGGTCGTCGAGGTAGACGTCGAACGGCACCCGCGCCGTGGCGAACCCCTTCGCCGCCGCCCGCAGCGCGTCCCGCCCGCCCACCGACGCGTTCCGGGCGGCCACCGCCAGATCGGCGGTCCCGCGGTAGTGCCGCACCGCCGTCCCGGCCACCTCGGTCCTCCCCACGTACCTCGCCGTACGCGTCCCGCGCAGCACCTCGGCGGCGGCGAAGGGATCGGTGGCGCCGCCGGTCACGAGGTTCCCGTCGGACAGGGCCGCCGTGTCCACCCGCACCCACTTGTCGTCGGGCACCCCGTCCCGGTTCTTCATGAACAGGGCTCCCGGCGCTAGGAGTTCGGTGATGGGGCGGTGCTCGCTGGTTCCGGCCGGATCCTGCGGCAGCAGCACCTTCAGCTCGCCGAGCTGTCTGCGGTAGTCGTACACGCCCTGGCCGCGGATGGTCACCCGGGTCCCGCCGGTGGCCATCTCCATCGACGTACGCGCCTTGGACGTGCCCGCGTCCACGAGGGCGTCGGCGGCCCGGTGCAGCGTGGCGACCGGGTCGGCCGCACGGCCGTCCTCCGCGGCGGCCCCTCCTCCGGTACATCCGGCGGCTCCCGCGCAGAGCCCCGCCACGAGCCCCGCCAGGACCCCCGCACCCACCAGCCCGTGCTGCCGTTCCGCCATGGCCTGTGCACCCCCAACCGGTACGTCCGTCACGGGACCCCTGTTCGTTCCGGTTAACGACGGGTAAGTGCCCCCGTCACGCTGGGCCGAAGGCTTGCGACCGCTGTACGGGTCCTTTCGCCGAACCTGGGTAACGTTGTCAGTGTGACGCAGCAGGACGGCGAGGCCCGCCCCCGCACCGAGGGGGAACACACCACGACGACCGTCGAACAGGGCAGGTTCTGCCTGGCCCGCTGCACCTGCGGCTGGCGCGGCCCGGCCCGCAGGGCGAGAAGCATGGCGAGAACGGACGCGGACCGCCACACCGGCGGCTGACCGGCGGACGTCACCGTTGCGTCACCGCCCCCCACCGCAGGAACCCGGGGTCCCATGGCCACGTCTCGTTGCATGAAGCCGTGCGAATCCGGCAGGCGGCCGAGGGAAGGCGCAAGAACATGGAACGGCGTACGTTCATGGCGGGTGGCGCGGCCGCGGTCGCGGCGGCAGCGACCGCATGCAAGGCGACCAACGGCAGCGCGGGCGCCTCCGCCTCGGCCACCGGGGACAGCAAGGTCCCCCTGACCACGACCAGCGTCGCCGCCCCCGCCAACTGGGCCGCGCTCGCCCGCGGCCTGGACGGCGCCCTGGTCCGCCCCGGCGAGGCCTCCTGGGCCGCGGCCCGTCAGCTCTACAACACCCGCTTCGACAACCTCAAGCCGGCGGCGGTGGCCTACGTGGCCCACGCCGACGACATCCGCACGGTACTGGCGTACGCCCGCGCCCACCGGATCAAGGCCGCGATCCGCAACGGCGGCCACTCCTACGGCGGCTGGTCCTCGGGCGACGGCCGGCTGATCATCGACGTCTCCAAGCTGAACCGGGTCCGGGCGAGCGGCTCCTCGGCGGTGGTCGGCGCGGGCTCGAAGCTGATCGACGTCTACCGGGCGCTCGCCGCGAAGGGCGTGACGATCCCGGCGGGCTCCTGCCCCACGGTCGGTGTCTCCGGCCTGGTGCTGGGCGGCGGCCACGGCGTCGTCTCCCGCGCCTACGGCCTGACCTGCGACAGCCTCACCCGGGCCACGCTCATCACCGCCGACGGCAAGCAGCTCACCGCCGACGCGACAACGAACAAGGACCTGTTCTGGGCCCTGCGCGGGGCGGGCAACGGCAACTTCGGCGTCGTCACGGAGCTGGAGTTCAGGACGCACCCCGCGCCCCAGGCGGTGACGGGCTACCTCACCTGGCCCTGGTCGAGGGCGGCGGCGGTGGTGAAGGCCTGGCAGGAATGGGGCCCGTCCCAGCCCGACGAGATCTGGTCCTCCCTGCACGTGTCGAACGCGACGGGCGGCACTCCCACCGTCTCGGTCGCCGCGTTCTGCATCGGCACGTACGGCCAGCTCCAGAACGCGGTGGACCGCCTCGCGGACCGCGTCGGCGCCCCCGCGACGAACGTCTCGCTGCGCCGCCGTACGTACGAGGCGGCGATGGAGATCTACGCAGGCTGCTCGTCCTTCACCTCCGACGCCCAGTGCCACCTGCCGGGCACCACGCCCGGCCGCTCCCCGCAGGGCGCGCTCGGCCGCGAGACGTACGCGGCCCGCTCGGACTTCTTCGACGTCTCGCTCTCGGCCGCGGGCATCCAGACCCTGCTGAAGCAGATGAAGTCGGTCCAGGGCGGCTCGGGCAGCATCGCGCTGACGGCGCTGGGCGGCGCGGTGAACCGGGTGTCCCCCACGGCCACGGCGTTCGTGCACCGCCGCTCACGCATGCTGGCGCAGTACATCGCGTCCTGGCGGGCGGGCACGACGGGGACCGCGGCCCAGTCCTGGCTGAACACGGCCCACAAGGCGATGGCCCCGTACGCCTCGGGCGCCGCCTACCAGAACTACGCCGACCCGACCCTCACGAACTGGCGCAAGGCGTACTACGGAGCGGCGCTCCCCCGTCTGACCCAGCTGAAGAAGCAGTACGACCCGAACGGCTTCTTCAGCTACCCCCAAGCCCTCTGACGCCCCGTCGGTCCCGGCAGGGAGCCGGGCCGCGAGGTCCCGCTCCCTCAGGCGTGCGGCCTGACAGGGCACTAGGCCGCGAGGTCCCGCTCCTCGGCGGTGGCCTCGACGCGCGCTCCGGTCATGAAGGCGTCCCGTTCCCCGACCCGGGCGGCCCGGCCGCGCACGAGCCATCCCGCACGCGGCGACCGGTCGACGGCCTTCAGCACGGGGGTGAGCAGCATGGAGGCGATGGGCGACAGCAGCAGCGCGACGGCGGTCCCGAGCGCGAACCCGCCGACGACGTCCGTCGGATAGTGCACACCCATGTAGATCCGGCAGAACCCCTCGAGCAGGGCGATCCCTATCCCGACGAGCCCGAACCTTCGGTTGGCGACGAACAGCCCGACGGCCATGGCCATGGTGAGGGTGGCGTGGTCGCTCACGAAGGAGTAGTCGGTCTTGCCGGAGACCAGCACCTCCAGCCCCTGGTGGTCACGGAAGGGCCGGGGCCGTTCCACGAACCCCCGTATGGGCACGTTCACCAGGACGGCGACCGCGGCGGCGAGCGGCGCCCAGATCAGCGCGGCGACGGAGGACGCGGCCTCCTCGGCCCCGCCGGGCCGCCGCCGGACGCCCCACCAGCACCACACGATGAGCAGCACCATGGCGAGCAGCAGCCCGTACTCGCCGACGAACTCGACGATCCGGTCGAGCCAGTGCGGGGCGTCCTTGGCCAGCCCGTTGATGTCATAGAGCAGGTCGACGTCGGGGTTCGACCCGGATTCGGCGAGTCCAGCCATGGTGCTGCGGCCCCTTCGTCTGGTTCTGCTCGGCACACCTCACATGCGCCCGCTCCAACAGGAACGCACGGCCCCGGTTGATACGTTCCACTCTCCACTGAATGATCACTCAGACGTTATCGAAGAGAGACAGATCCGCGCAGCTCAGGGGCCGGGTGCGGGCAGGCGTCAGACGGTCGTGGGGAGCGCTTTCGCGCCATCTTCGGTGACGCGGGTCGCCCCGAAGTACTCGGCGGTGTCGATGGGGTCGAACCGGATGACGGCCCCCGTGTAGGGCGCGTCGATCATGTATCCGCCCCCCACGTAGATCCCCACGTGGTGGATCGCCCGCGAGTTGCCCGGATCGGTGGAGAAGAACACCAGGTCTCCCGGCAGCAGCTCGCTCCGCTTGGGATGCGGGCCGGCGTTGTACTGGTCGTTGGCGACCCGGGGCAGGGTGATCCCGACGCTCTCGTAGGAGGCCTTGGTCAACCCGGAGCAGTCGAACCGTCCGCCCTGGTCAGCCGTGCCGTTGCCACCCCACAGATAGGGCGTCCCGAGCTTCTTCTGCGCGTAGTAGATGGCTCCCGCGGCCTGCTGCGAGGGATCCACCCGGCTGACGGGCGCGGCGAAGGATTCCTCCAGAGTCGTGATGATCTTCACGTAGTTCTGGGTCTCCTTGTACGGCGGTACGCCCCCGTACTTGATGACCGCGTAGGCCCCCGCGTTGTACGAGGCGAGCATGTTCCGCGTGATGTCCCCGGGGACGTCCTTCACGTACGAGGCGAGCTGGCAGTCGTACGTGGCGGCCGACGGAATCGCGTCATTCGGGTCCCAGACGTCGCGATCGCCGTCGCCGTCGCCGTCGATGCCGTGCGTGGCCCAGGTTCCGGGGATGAACTGCGCTATCCCCTGCGCGGCTGCGGCGCTCTGCGCCCTGGGGTTGAAGCCGCTCTCCTGGTAGAGCTGGGCGGCGAGCAGCGCGGGATTGATGGCGGGGCACAGATTGCCCCACTTCTGCACGAGCGTCTGGTAGGCGGCGGGCACGGCGCCCTTGGCGAGCGCCTTGCCGGCTCCGCCCACCCCGCCCGCCACGTTGCCGCCGATGAGGTACACCCCGACGACGAGCGCCATCATGAAGGCGGCGCCGGCACCGACGGCAGCGGTGGCCACGATCCATGCCTTACGCACCGTCAACCGCCCCTCACCGCCCAGGAGTCCGCCCCCGACAGTGTAGAGGCGGCTCCAGCCCTCCGGGGTGATCACGAACAAGGAGAAACCGCACGTCGCGCCCCAGTGTCCCGCCCGGCAGCCGCACCACCCCGACTCGCCGCCCGCGCAAGGGGGTTCCACGCCGAAGAGGGCACCTCATCCGGTCATGACGGGGCGTCGGAGGACTGCCTAGGAGTCGGAGGCCGCCTCGCGGTACAGCTCTGCGGCCTCCGACCCGAGGACCACGCTGTACGAGGTGTCGGCCGTCGCCCCGCCCTGCTCATGCCCGCCGAGGACGCCGACCACGTCGCCGTCGCCGTTCACCCAGGGGCTTCCGCTGGTCCCGCCGGTGAAGTCGGGGCAGTCGATGCGCTGCTGGGTGGCGTTGTGCGCGGCGGGCCGGTTCGTGCAGCGGATCGGGACCTCGAGCTCGTCGGGGTAGCCGGTGACGGTCACGGCGGTCGCCCCCGTGGTGGTACGCGTCGCGAACCGGTTGCCGCCGACCACGTCCTCGACGCCCTCCCCGTCCCGATCGTCGAGGACGGCGAACGCCACGTCACTGTCCTCGTCCTGTCCCTGCGCCCATCCGTCGGGCAGGAAGACCCGCTCGACCCGCCAGCTGCCGTAGGGGGCTTCGCCGTCCCGGTAGCCGGGGACGAAGGAGAGCTCGCCCGCCCCGCCGAGACAGTGCGCCGCGGTGGCTATGAGGTCGCGGTGCGGGCTGTGCACCACGGAGGCGGTGCAGACGTGCGTACCGGCGAGTCTGCCGGCGTCGGCGTCGGCGGCGGCGAACAGCGCGCCGACCCGGGCGGTCTGCGCCGTCGCCGCAGCGACGGCCGTCACCCCGAGGGGTCCGGGCCCGCCGTCGGCCGCCGCTTCGGAGGCGGAGGTGACAGCCAGCATCACGACCGCTCCGAGCAGGGCGTTTCGCTTCATCGGGTTCACTGTGTCCCACGAGGGTGAGAGAAACGTCAGACGCGTACCTTCCCTTCCGACGCTACCCGCACTCCACCCACGCCACCTTTCCAGTCTTCCCACCAGGCCCGGATACCCCACGGCCCGCCCCGCATGCCCGTACCGACCGCAGACCCGGCGCCGCCCACGGGCGGCGGCCCGGACGCGTTCCCGCAGGTTCACCGACCTCGAGGAGGACTTTCCCCGTGGCTGACATCCCCTCCGGCCTCACCTGGACCCGTGCCGCCCCGCCGGACGCGACCGGCCCCGGCCCCTGGATCGAGATCGCCTTCGGCGAGGGGGACGACGGCGAGGCTCCCGTCTATCTGCGGGAGACCAGCGCCCCGGAGACCGTCGTCACGACGAACCGCAGAAAGTGGGACGCGTTCGTACGGGGCGTACAGGCGGGTGAATTCGACCATTTCGTCGAAGGCCTACCGGAATTCGACCGGCCCGAATGAGTCGCGACACAGGGAAGGGCCCCGTCGGCAATCGTCGACGGGGCCCTTCCCTCAGCCGGATTTCGCGGAATCCACGGAATTCCCGGAATCCGCTACCAGCGGTACCAGCGGCCCTTGCGGCCACCGTGCCCGGCAGGCCGCGCCACAAAGCCCACCAGCCATACCACCAGGACGATGACGGCGAGCCACCACAGGGCCTTGAGTGCGAATCCGGCACCGAAAAGGATGAGCGCGAGAAGCAGAACAAGAAGCAGGGGAACCATGATTATCAACCTCCGCTGACTCAGGTGCCCCACGAAATTCCCTTCACGCCTTCAAATTTCCGACGCATGTCGTCGACGAAGCAGGGAACACGAGTCCCCCGCATATTCGGGACACCGGCGCGTCAGGCACGCCGGAGACACGGAACCACCAGAACCACCGGAGCCGCCGCGGACACCGGGAGTACTGAGGACGGGAGTACTGAGGACACCGGGGACACCGGCGTCACAGGAAGCGGCGGATGGGCAGGACGGCGGCCTCTCGCGCCCGCTGGACCGCCGAGCGCCGCTTCCAACGTCCCTCCCGGATCAGCGCGGCGGCCTTCACGTCCTCGTCGAAGTGGCCGTCGAGCGTGGCCGTGAACTCCTGGTCCAGCACGGCGAGCATGATCTCCTCGTCGTGGTCGAGGGACCGCCGGTTGAAGTTGGTCGAGCCCACCAGCGCGGCGATGCCGTCCACGGTGATGACCTTGGCGTGCATCATCGTCGGCTGGTACTGGTAGATCTTCACGCCGCAGGCGGTGAGGTCCTCGTAGTAGTGCTGGCCGGCCAGCTGGCAGACCCGCTTGTCGGTGTGCGGCCCGGGCAGCAGGATCTCCACCTGCACGCCCCGCCGGGCGGTGGCGCACAGGAGTTCGATGAAGAAGGCGTCCGGCGAGAAGTAGGCGGTGGCCAGCCGGAAGCGTTCCTCGGCCGACTCCAGCATCACCCGGATCAGCGTCTGCATGTCCTGCCAGCCGAAGCTGGCCGATCCGCGCACCACCTGCACCACCGCGTCGCCCTGCGGGTGGTGCGGGACGAACCGGTCGCGGTCGTCGAAGAGTTCCTCGTGACACTCGGCCCAGTTCTGCGCGAAGGCGGCGGCGATGCCGTCCACGGCGGGTCCGCGGACCTCCACATGGGTGTCGCGCCACTCGTGCTCGTTGCGCGCGTTGCCGCACCACTCCTCGGCGATCCCGACCCCGCCGGTGAACGCCGTCTGCTCGTCCACGACGAGAACCTTGCGGTGGCAGCGGTGGTTCTGCTTGAACGGGGAGAGGGTCAGGGGTCTGCGGAACCAGGCCACCTGGACACCGGCCCGCTCCATCTCCTCCAGCAGTTCCTTCTCGATCAGCCGACTGCCGAACCCGTCCAGCAGCAACCGCACCCGCACCCCGGCCTGGGCCCGGTCGGCCAGGGCCCGCGCGAACTCCCGGGCGATGTCACCCCTCCAGTACACGAACGTCATCATGTCCACGGTGTGCTCGGCGGACCGGATGCGCGCCAGCATCGCCGGGAAGATCTCGTCCCCGTTGCGCAGGGCGGTGAGCGTGTTGCCCTCGGTCGCCGCGATGCCGATCAGCCGCTCGAGGCGACGGCGTATCCGCACGGCCCGCTCCTCGACCCTCGCCGGCGTATCGGTGCCGGAGCCGGCATCGGTCGGCTCGGTCCGGTGCTGCGTACTGGTCATGGCGTCACCCGGCCGGCGCTCACAGGGGACACGGAGCCGCGCTGCCCGGTCCGGCACGGGACGCGGCGAGCAGACTTTACCTCCGGCCCCGCAGCAGGTTCCGGCACGGGCTGCACCGCCGCCCACGGCGACCCCCCGGACCGGTCGGGTGCGACGCGCCGGGGCGGCAGGGATCCGGTCGGGGCAGGGGCGGGGTCAAGTTCCGGCCATCGCCGTACCATCCGCCCGCCATTGATCAGCAATCCCCCAACCCCCTTGAGTATGGCGGAAGTCAGGATTCCACCGCCCATCTTGTTGTCGCGTACTCAACAAGGGAACAGTCGTCCGCGGGCCGCCGCCCGCCACCGGGGACCACACACCGGTGGCACGCATCACCCCCCACCCGCACCGCCCCTGTCACCCGTCTTCAGGAGCTGTCCGTTGCGTACGACGACTTCCCCCGCCTCCCCCGCCATATCCGGCAGATGGCGCCGCACGGCCGCCTCGGCCCTCGGCACCGCCGCCCTCGTGCTCGCCGGACTCGGCACCGCGGCCCATGCGAGCGCGGCACCCGCGACCACCACCACGACCACCTCCGCCAAGGTCACCTGGGCCGCCACCCCCTGTGCCACCCCCAAGCACAAGGGCGACCTGACCTGTAACTCCTTCCGCGTGACCGGCGGCACCACGGCCTTCCAGAAGGAACGCGCCGCCGAGACCGGCAAGGCCGCCAAGGTCACCCCGAAGGCCTCCGCCGCCAGCCCCACCGGTTACGGCCCGTCCGACCTCCAGGACGCCTACGGCCTCACCGACGCGGCCTCGAGCAGCGGATCCGGCGAGACCATCGCCATCGTCGACGCCTACGACGACCCGAACGCCGCCGCCGACCTCGCCAAGTACCGCACCTACTACGGCCTCCCCGCCTGCACGGTCGCCAACGGCTGCTTCAAGAAGGTGAGCCAGAGCGGCTCCACCACCTCCCTGCCCAGCGCCGACAGCGGCTGGGCCGAGGAGGAGTCCCTCGACCTCGACATGGCCAGCGCGGTCTGCCCCAACTGCAAGATCCTGCTGGTCGAGGCCACCTCCTCGTCCATGGCCAACCTCGGCAAGGCCGTGAACGAGGCCGTGACGCTGGGCGCGAAGTTCGTCTCCAACAGCTACGGCGGCTCCGAGTCCTCCTCGGACACCTCGTACGACACCTCGTACTTCAAGCACGCCGGCGTCGCCATCACCGTCAGCGCGGGCGACGAGGGCTACGGCGCCGAATACCCGGCCGCCTCCAAGTACGTGACCTCGGTCGGCGGCACCGCCCTGTCCACCTCCTCCACGACCCGCGGCTGGACCGAGAAGGTCTGGAACACCAGCTCCACCGAGGGCACCGGCTCCGGCTGCTCCGCCTACGACGCCAAGCCGACCTGGCAGACCGACACCGGCTGCGCCAAGCGCACCATCTCCGACGTCTCGGCCGTGGCCGACCCGGCGACCGGCGTCTCGGTCTACGATTCCTACGGGGTCACCGCCGGCTGGTACACCTTCGGCGGAACCAGCGCCTCCGCACCCATCATCGCCGCCGTGTACGCCCTCGCCGGCACCCCGGGCAGCAGCGACTACCCGGCCTCCTACCCCTACGCGGACACCTCCGCCCTGAACGACGTCACCAGCGGCAGCAACGGCACCTGCTCCTCCAGCACCGCCTACCTCTGCACCGCCAAGTCAGGCTACGACGGCCCCACCGGCCTCGGCACCCCGCAGGGCACGGACGCCTTCACCGGCTGATCCACCGTCACACACCACCGCCGTCCCGCAGAGCCGGCCACGGCCGGCCACAACAGAACAGCCACAGTGGGCCGTGGGGGCCACACGTGGTGAATGGGCGAACGGGCCCCGGCATCCAGCCGGGGCCCGTTCGCCATGCCCGGTGTGCGCCACGTCATGAGAACATCGAAACGTACGCTCACCCGACCAGCCGTCAGAAACGGTGCGGGGCCGTGAAGTGGGCTAACGACGGGACCACACCACAGGTTCCGCTGCGGCCTCATTGCCCGGCGTGACCTGCCGTGATACACAGAGTGACCATACGAGCTATTCGTACGACTCCCGCCCGACAATGACGCCAAGTCGACATACGACGGCTGATTTGTCGGCGACAATGAGGCGTGACCTCTGCACACCCGCAGAGCGACCGTGGAACTACCCACCAGGGGCGGTGACTTACGTGCTGTTTGCGGCCGACAAAGGCGATATCAACACCATCATCGGCGGGATCGCTCCGGACTGGGGGCCCTTCGGCAGCCTGGGCAACGAGGCCAAGGTGATGATCGAGGTCGTGATGGCGGTCGCCATCCTTCTCTGCCTCGGCATCGCCATCTGGGGCGCGGCCAAGCAACGCATCGGCGCGACCGCCCTGCGGGACACCTTCAGTGCGGAACAGGGCAAGGGCCTCATCATCGCCGGGCTGACGGGAGTCTTCATCATCGGCTCCCTCGGGACCCTGTTCACGATCGTGTACGGCATGGCCGTGTAGCCGCGGCCTCCGCGCCACCCCCAGTCCCGTCCGGGCACGCCCGGCCCACACCCCACACCCACCTGTCGTGCCCACCGGCTGAGGTTGCGTTTCCCTGATGTCCCTGATGTCGAGTCACCACACCGCGCCCGCGCGGGAACCAGCACGGCTACCGTCGTACTTGTACACGTCCCGGTACAGCAGCGAGGGGGCCTACGCGGCATGACTCCCGGCGACGAAAACGACTACGGCGAATCCGCGCGCTCCGACGAGGGGCAGGGATACGGCAGAACCCGCCTCCGACTGCCCGACAACGACCCCTACGGCGGCGCCCGCAGAGGCGGCCGCTCGTCCTCACGGAGCCTGGTCACGGTGGTCGGCGTCGTCGTCGTCCTCATCGCGGCGATCGCCTTCGCGAACCGCGGAGGAGAAGACTCCTCCTCCACCTCGGCCAACGGCTCCACCAACAGCGAACCGAAAGCCAAGAGCACGGCGGCGACGGGAACGAGGCCGGTGCAGTCGACGACGGGTGGCGTTCCCTCAGGGTTCGCCCACACCCAGCAGGGCGCCCAGTCGGCCGCCGCCAACTACGCCGTGGCACTCGGTTCGACCGGAATGTTCCAGACGGACAGCCGGCACGCTCTCGTCGACACCGTCTACACCCCGGCGGCCGCAGCCAAGCTGCAAGGTGCCATGGACCAGGCCTACTCGACCGACTTCCTCGCGAAGATGGGCCTGGACACCGACGGCAACGCCCCCCAGGGCGACACCTTCGTCTCCCGGGTGGTCCCCGTGGGCACGACGCCCCAGGCCTACTCCACCGCCACCGCCAAGGTCGCCGTCTGGTACCTGGGCCTCATCGGCATGTCCGGCACGAGCTCGACCGACCCGGTCACCTCGTCGTGGAAGACCTGGACCTTCGACCTCCAGTGGACCGACGGCGACTGGAAGATCGTCAGCGACCAGCAGAAGGACGGCCCCGCCCCGGTTCCCGGCGACGACCAGGCCGCCACCTCCGACGAGATCAGCAAGGCCATCGAGGAGTTCGGAGGGTTCACGTATGCCCGGTAACCCGCGCCGCCTGCTCACGCTCGCCGGAGTCGTGACAGCCGTCCAGACCTCGGCCGTCCTGCTGGCCACCCGCGCCTTCGCGGCCCCGACACCCGACCCGACGCCCTCGTCGTCACCCTCCCCGTCCGGCAGCCTGGACTGCAGTCTCATCTCCGGCGAGGCCAAGAAGTACTGCGAGCGGGGCAACGCAGGCTCGGGCACCACCACCAACCCCGGCATCTCCGACACCCTCGACCCCCTCTCCTCCCTCGCCAAGGGCTGCGCCGACGCCGCCGCCTGGACCATCGACAAGCTCAGCGAGGCCGTGAAGGACACGGCCAACGTCGACTTCACCAACGAGCGGTTCCTCAAGCAGTACGCCGTCGTCTTCGCGGCCTCGACCGTCCTGACGCTCCTGCTGTGGCTGCTGGCCGTCGCCAAGAGGGCGGTACGCGGAGTCCCCCTCACCACCGCCATCGGCGAAGCCGTCGGCTTCCTCTGGCTGACCGTGCTGGCCTCCGCCTTCACCCCGCTGATCCTCTACACCGTCGTGTCCGCCACGGACGGCATCACCGACGTCCTCGCGAAGACCACCGGCAACCAGACCGACACGTTCTTCGGCACCTTCTCCGCAGCCCTCGCCAAGGGCGAGGACATCGGCGGCGGCCCGATCATGCTGATCGTCGTGTCCCTGGTGTCGATCCTCGCGGCCGGAGTGCTGTGGCTGGAGCTCGTCATCCGGGCCGCCCTCCTCTACGTGGGCGCCCTGCTCGGCACCGTCGTCTACGCGGGTCTGGTCGACAAGAACCTGTGGAGCCACGTCCGCCGCTGGGCCGGCATCATGATCGCCGTCATCCTGGTCAAACCGGTCATCGTGATAGTGCTCGGTCTGGCCGGCGCGCTGTCCACCGCCGACGGCCCGAACGCCTTCTCCGCCGTCGTCTCCGGGCTCTCCATCATCCTGCTCGCCATCTTCGCCAGCGCGATGATCTACCGCTTCGTCCCCGGCTTCGGCGACGAGATCGCGGGCTCCCGCAACAACCGCATCATGCAGGGCGCCGAGGGCAAGGCCGCGGCCGTCATCAGCTCCCCGGCGACCCTCGTCGCCCAGGGCATCAAGACTCACAGCACCCGTGCGGACAACAACGGCGGCGGACAGTCCGGGTCCTCCGGCGCCCGCCCCTCCAACCCCGCCTCGGGCGGAGTCGCCGCGCACAGTTCGCGCACCTCGAACGGGGGAGGCGGATCTGTCCCCTCCTCCGCACCCGCCCCCCGCGCGAGCAGCCCGGTCAACACCCCGCATGCCGGCACCCGCAACAGCAGCAACAACCGCACGGGAGGTGAAGGGCGTTGACGACCGAGTCCCACCTGTCCCACGCGATCACGCCCCGCCGTACCTATCTGATCGGCCGCGCCCGGCCGAACGCGATCGTCGGCCGCAACCGCGAGACCGGCGAGATCGCGCTCATCGTCGTCGGCGCGTTCCTCGGCATGATGTGCGGTCTCCTCGTCCCCGTCCTCGCCCTGCGGATCGTGCTGCTGAGCGGCTTCCCGATGATCGCGCTGGCCGCCGTCTACGTGCCCTACAAGCACCGCACGTTCTACAAGTGGTTCGAGATCAACCGCAGCTACAAGCGCACCCTCCGCCGGGGGACGACCTACCGCTCGACCGTCATGGAGGCGGGCACCCGCATCGACGGCCAGGAGATCGAGATCGGCCCGCCCCCGGGCATCGGCCGCATCAACTGGCTGGCCGCCCCCTTCGGCCCCGACGAGATCGCCGTACTCCTGCACGCCGACCGCCGTACGGTGACGGCCGCCATCGAGATCGAGGGACCGGGCGTCGGCCTGCGCGACAGCGAGGACCAGGAGGCCCTGGTCGACCGCTTCGGCACCGTCCTCAAGCACGTGGCCAACGGCGACGGCTTCGTGACCCGGCTGCAGATACTCGCCCGCACCCTCCCCGCCGACCCCGACGCCCACGCCAAGGACGTCGCCGTACGCGGGGACGAGAAGTCCCCCGACTGGCTGGCCCGCTCCTACGACCAGCTCCAGTCCATGGTGTCCACGAGCAGCGAACAGCACCGCGCCTACCTCGTCGCCTGTATGCACTTCACCCGCGAACTGGCCGGCGAGGCCCACGCCATGGCCCGCGCCGCCCGCCCGCAGTCCGGCCGCAAACTGGACCGCGACGCGGGTCTGGCGGTCGTCATGGCCCGCGAGCTCACGGACATCTGCTCCCGCCTCCAGGAGGCGGACATCCGCGTCCGCCAGCCCCTGGGTCAGGGCCGGCTGTCCTCCCTCGTCCACTCCATGTACGACCCGGACCACCCCATCGACCACATCCAGGCGATGACCAAGCGCAACGCCTGGCCCGCCGAACTGGACGCCATGGAGCCCACGTACCTCCAGGCCAAGACCCGCGAGTCGTCCACCCGGGCCCCCTGGTGCCACGCCACGGCCTGGGTGAAGGAGTGGCCGATGACCCCGGTGGGCGTCAACTTCCTGGCTCCGCTCCTCGTCCACACCCCCGACGTCATCCGCACCGTCGCCGTGACCATGGACCTCGAACCCACCGAGGTCGCCATCGAACGCATGCTGACGGAGAAGACGAACGACGACGCGGAGGCGAGCCGCGCCGCCAAGATGAACCGCACCGTGGACCCTCGTGACGTGGCGGCCCACTCCCGCCTGGACCAGCGCGGCGAGGACCTGGCGTCCGGCGCGGCCGGCGTGAACCTGGTCGGGTACATCACCGTCTCCTCCCGCAATCCGGAGGCCCTGGCCCGCGACAAGCGCACGATAAGGGCCTCGGCCGGCAAGTCGTACCTCAAGCTCGAGTGGTGCGACCGAGAGCACCACCGGGCGTTCGTGAACACCCTCCCGTTCGCCACCGGAATCCGAAGGTAGGGGCTGATGAGCTGATGCGGGATCCGCTGTCCGTCCTCACGGACGCCTTCACCTCGTTCCTCTTCGGCAAGGTCGAGACGACCCGGCTGCCGGTACGCACCTCCACGGGCCAGGCCCAGGCGGTGTACCTGCCCACGGCCGCTCCCGGCCTCGGCGACTCGGGCGTCATCATCGGCCGCGAGGTCTACTCCGGAAAGGGCTACATCTACGATCCCTTCCAGCTGTACGGCCAGCAGCTCCCGGCCCCGCACTGGCTGGTCCTCGGTGAGTCCGGCAACGGCAAGTCGGCGCTCGAGAAGACCTACGTCCTGCGCCAGCTGCGCTTCCGCGACCGCCAGGTCGTCGTCCTGGACGCCCAGGGCGAGGACGGCGTCGGCGAATGGAACCTCATCGCGCAGGCGCTGGGAATAACTCCTATCCGCCTGGACCCGACGGCCGCCCTGGACCACGGCATCCGCCTCAACCCCCTGGACCCGTCGATCACCACGACCGGCCAGCTCGCACTCCTGCGCACCATCATCGAGGTGGCGATGGGCCGCGGCCTGGACGAGCGCTCCGGCTTCGCGCTCAAGGTCGCCCACGCCTACGTCAACGAGACGATCGTGGAACGCCAGCCGGTCCTGACCGACATCGTCGAACAGCTGCGCCACCCGGAACCGGAGTCGGCGGAGGCGATGAACGTCGCCACAGACGATGTACGGGCCTGGGGTCTGGACGTGGCGCTGGTCCTGGACCGTCTGGTCGACGGTGACCTCAGGGGCATGTTCGACGGACCCACGACGGTGGGCATCGACCTGGACGCCCCCCTGATCGTGTTCGATCTGTCCCACATCGACCGCAACTCCATCGCCATGCCGATCCTGATGGCGATCGTCGGCGTCTGGCTGGAACACACCTGGATCCGCCCCGACCGGAAGAAGCGCATCTTCCTGGTCGAGGAGGCGTGGCACATCATCAACAGCCCGTTCGTGGCCCAGCTGTTCCAGCGACTGCTGAAGTTCGGCCGGCGCCTCGGCCTGTCGTTCGTGGCGGTCGTGCACCACCTGTCCGACGTGGTGGACGGAGCGGCGGCGAAGGAGGCGGCGGCCATCCTGAAGATGGCGTCCACCCGGACGATCTATGCCCAGAAGGCGGACGAGGCGAGGGCCACGGGCCGGGTCCTCGGCCTGCCGAGGTGGGCGGTGGAGATCATCCCCAGCCTCACCCCGGGCATCGCCGTCTGGGACGTCAACGGCAATGTGCAGGTGGTGAAACACCTGGTCACCGAGACGGAACGACCACTCGTCTTCACCGACCGGGCGATGACGGAGTCCTCCACCGACCGCACCATGTCCGACGACGACGCACTGCTCGCCGCCGAACTGGAACAGGAGCGACGGGCGGCGGCCTTCATGGAACAGCACCTGGCCGACTTGGACGGCTCGTCCGAGTCGACGGTGGCGTAGCGCGGGACAAGGGGCCGTCATGAGACCGGGAGACGAGCAGCGCCGCGACAACCCCGCCCACAGCCAGGGAGGGATCCCCGACGGGCTGCTGGTCGGCATACTCGCGTTCCTGCTCGGGATGACCCTCCTGGTCTGGACGGCGACCGGCCTTGCCGGCCTCTTCGCCCACGGCTCCTGGCCCACCGGCGTCACCTTCACCCGCACGCCGCTGGCCATGCGCCACCTGGTCGCCCAGCCCCACGACGTCCCCGGCGCCTGGCCCGAGGCACCAGCGGCCGCTCTCTCGGGCTACGGGCTGTTCTGGGGCCTGCTGATCGGCCAGCTGATGATCCTGCTGGTCCTCACGGTCTTCGTGATGGGCACGCTCGCCCGCTGGCGGGCCGTACGAGCGGGCAAGCGCCCGACACCCGGCCCCCTCCGGGAAGCCCCGGGGCCACCGGCCCACCACGAGGTGCCGACCCAGCGGAGCGAGACGGGGCCGCACCCGCAGGCGGAGCCGCTCGTACCGACGCCGACCGAGCCCTCCCGGCCGGCCCGGACCGCACAGCGCTCCTCACCTCCACCCCCACCCCCGCCCTCGGCCTCCCCCTCCTCCTTGTCCCAGCCCACCGCAGCCGCCGATCCGTTTGCCGACGTCCCTGCCGGAAAGGCGGCCGGCTGGCAGGCTTCGACCCGCTTCGAGGGCGCCGCGCACTACGCCCCGCCGCACATGCGCCGCGCGACCGCGATCCAGGCCGTCCGGGACGCCGACGGCCCCGCCCTCATCGTCACCTCCAGTCCGGCCCTCTGGCAGGAGACCAAGGACGCCAGAGCCAAGCTGGGCCCGGTCCACCTGTACGACCCGGGCCACCTCTGCGACACCCCGGCGCGTCTCCACTGGTCCCCCACCGCGGGCTGCGAGGACAAACAGACCGCGACCGCGCGCGCGACGGCGCTCCTCACCCCCGTCCGTCCCACCTCCCGGCTCGACCAGGCGGTCAGCGACACCGCCGAGACGCTCCTGCGCAGCTATCTGCACGCGGCGGCGATCGACGGCCGGACCATCCGCCACGTCCACCGATGGGCCCAGGGCACCGGTGTCCAGGAAGCGGTCCGCACGCTCCGCACCAGCCCCAAGGCGGCCCCAGGGGCGGCCGGCGAACTGGAGGCCGCTCTCACCGCTCACCCCGAGCGCCGGGACATCGCCCAGGAACTGACCGCCCGTGCCCTCTCCGCCCTCTCCACGGTGAACATCCGCGAGGCCTGCACTCCCAACCGAACTGACGCCCTCGCCTTGGATTCCTTCGTGGACGAAGGGGGAACTCTTTATGTGCTCGGTGAATCCATCGAGGACCCCAGGACCAGTCCCGGCGCCATGCCGCTCCTGACGGCCCTCGTCTCCAGCGTGGTCGAGCGCGGCCGGCGCATGGCCGAACGGTCATCCTCCGGTCGCCTCGACCCACCAATGTCCCTGGTCCTCGACGATGTGGCGGCCGTGGCCCCGATCCCCCAGCTCCCGGACCTTCTGGCCACCGGAACGGACCGGGGCCTGCCCACCCTGGCCCTGCTCCGCTCCCGCGAACAGGCCAAGGCCCGCTGGCCCCACCACGAACTACCGGTCTGACGGTCCGGGGCCCTCGACGACGAACTCGTACTCGTTCTCCTCGGACCCCTCCGCCATCGGGACGGTCCGTCCGGTCGGCGTGAATCCCGCCTTGCGGTAGGCCCCCTGTGCCCGAAGGTTCCTCTCGTGGACGATGAGCCGCACCCGCTCGAGTCCCAGCTCCCACGCCCACTCCAGCGCAGCGCCGAGAAGGGCCTGCGTCATCCCGCTTCCCCGCCACTCCTTGCGCACGAAGACGCCGACGACATGCCCTTGCCGCCGCTCGACGGGGAAACCGGCCCAGTCCACGCTCCCCGCCTCCTCCACGAGCACGGTGGCTGTCCCCGCCCACTGGCCGTCCTCCGCCTGGGCGATGAACTGCCGTACCGTGCCGGCCCCCTCGGCAGCCGCGTCGGCCGCCCGCTTCTGCCAGAAGGAGTCGGGCCGCTCCGCAGCCGTCTCATAGGTCTCCAGGAAGGCGAGCGGCGCCGCAGGATCCTCGAGCGCGAGCAACCGCAGCGCCTTGACCGAGGCCCACTCCTCGGCCCGAACAACCCGAACCACATACGTGTACATGCAAAGCACAGTAGTGCCTGAGCGCTGCCGCGGAAATGTCATAAACGCAGAAAACCCCCGCACCGTGAGGTGCGGGGGTTTCCCGTAATATTTGTTCGGCGGTGTCCTACTCTCCCACAGGGTCCCCCCTGCAGTACCATCGGCGCTGTAAGGCTTAGCTTCCGGGTTCGGAATGTAACCGGGCGTTTCCCTCACGCTATGACCACCGAAACACTATGAAACTGTCCAGCCGCACCACACCGTGACCATGGCATGGGGCTGTTCGTGGTTTCAGAACCAACACAGTGGACGCGAGCAACTGAGGACAAGCCCTCGGCCTATTAGTACCGGTCAGCTTCACCCATTACTGGGCTTCCACATCCGGCCTATCAACCCAGTCGTCTACTGGGAGCCTTAACCCCTCAAAGGGGGTGGGAATACTCATCTCGAAGCAGGCTTCCCGCTTAGATGCTTTCAGCGGTTATCCCTCCCGAACGTAGCCAACCAGCCATGCCCTTGGCAGAACAACTGGCACACCAGAGGTTCGTCCGTCCCGGTCCTCTCGTACTAGGGACAGCCCTTCTCAATATTCCTGCGCGCGCAGCGGATAGGGACCGAACTGTCTCACGACGTTCTAAACCCAGCTCGCGTACCGCTTTAATGGGCGAACAGCCCAACCCTTGGGACCGACTCCAGCCCCAGGATGCGACGAGCCGACATCGAGGTGCCAAACCATCCCGTCGATATGGACTCTTGGGGAAGATCAGCCTGTTATCCCCGGGGTACCTTTTATCCGTTGAGCGACGGCGCTTCCACAAGCCACCGCCGGATCACTAGTCCCGACTTTCGTCCCTGCTCGACCCGTCGGTCTCACAGTCAAGCTCCCTTGTGCACTTACACTCAACACCTGATTGCCAACCAGGCTGAGGGAACCTTTGGGCGCCTCCGTTACTCTTTAGGAGGCAACCGCCCCAGTTAAACTACCCATCAGACACTGTCCCTGATCCGGATCACGGACCCAGGTTAGACATCCAGCACGACCAGAGTGGTATTTCAACGACGACTCCACAACCACTGGCGTGGCCGCTTCAAAGTCTCCCACCTATCCTACACAAGCCGAACCGAACACCAATATCAAACTGTAGTAAAGGTCCCGGGGTCTTTCCGTCCTGCTGCGCGAAACGAGCATCTTTACTCGTAGTGCAATTTCACCGGGCCTATGGTTGAGACAGTCGAGAAGTCGTTACGCCATTCGTGCAGGTCGGAACTTACCCGACAAGGAATTTCGCTACCTTAGGATGGTTATAGTTACCACCGCCGTTTACTGGCGCTTAAGTTCTCAGCTTCGCCACCCCGAAGAGTGACTAACCGGTCCCCTTAACGTTCCAGCACCGGGCAGGCGTCAGTCCGTATACATCGCCTTACGGCTTCGCACGGACCTGTGTTTTTAGTAAACAGTCGCTTCTCGCTGGTCTCTGCGGCCACACCCAGCTCGAGGAGCAAGTCCTCTCACCAGACATGGCCCCCCTTCTCCCGAAGTTACGGGGGCATTTTGCCGAGTTCCTTAACCATAGTTCACCCGAACGCCTCGGTATTCTCTACCTGACCACCTGAGTCGGTTTAGGGTACGGGCCGCCATGAAACTCGCTAGAGGCTTTTCTCGACAGCATAGGATCATCCACTTCGCCACAATCGGCTCGGCATCAGGTCTCAGACTATATGGCGTGCGGATTTGCCTACACACCGTCCTACACCCTTACCCCGGGACAACCACCGCCCGGGATGGACTACCTTCCTGCGTCACCCCATCACTCACCTACTAACCGCTTGGGCCGGCGGCTCCACCACTTTCCTTTCCCCGAAGGGTCCGGAACGGCTTCACGGCCTTAGCATCACGATGCTCGATGTTTGACGCTTCACAGCGGGTACCGGAATATCAACCGGTTATCCATCGACTACGCCTGTCGGCCTCGCCTTAGGTCCCGACTTACCCTGGGCAGATCAGCTTGACCCAGGAACCCTTAGTCAATCGGCGCACACGTTTCTCACGTGTGTATCGCTACTCATGCCTGCATTCTCACTCGTGAACCGTCCACAACTACCTTCCGGTGCTGCTTCACCCGGCACACGACGCTCCCCTACCCATCACAGCCGCCGTTGGGCGTATTGCTGCAATGACACGACTTCGGCGGTACGCTTGAGCCCCGCTACATTGTCGGCGCGGAATCACTAGACCAGTGAGCTATTACGCACTCTTTCAAGGGTGGCTGCTTCTAAGCCAACCTCCTGGTTGTCTGTGCGACTCCACATCCTTTCCCACTTAGCGTACGCTTAGGGGCCTTAGTCGATGCTCTGGGCTGTTTCCCTCTCGACCATGGAGCTTATCCCCCACAGTCTCACTGCCGCGCTCTCACTTACCGGCATTCGGAGTTTGGCTAAGGTCAGTAACCCGGTAGGGCCCATCGCCTATCCAGTGCTCTACCTCCGGCAAGAAACACACGACGCTGCACCTAAATGCATTTCGGGGAGAACCAGCTATCACGGAGTTTGATTGGCCTTTCACCCCTAACCACAGGTCATCCCCCAGGTTTTCAACCCTGGTGGGTTCGGTCCTCCACGAAGTCTTACCTCCGCTTCAACCTGCCCATGGCTAGATCACTCCGCTTCGGGTCTTGAGCGTGCTACTGAAACGCCCTGTTCGGACTCGCTTTCGCTACGGCTACCCCACTCGGGTTAACCTCGCAACACACCGCAAACTCGCAGGCTCATTCTTCAAAAGGCACGCAGTCACGACGCACCAAGCAAGCTTGATGCGCGACGCTCCCACGGCTTGTAGGCACACGGTTTCAGGTACTATTTCACTCCGCTCCCGCGGTACTTTTCACCATTCCCTCACGGTACTATCCGCTATCGGTCACCAGGGAATATTTAGGCTTAGCGGGTGGTCCCGCCAGATTCACACGGGATTTCTCGGGCCCCGTGCTACTTGGGTGTCTCTCAAACGAGCCGCTGATGTTTCGACTACGGGGGTCTTACCCTCTACGCCGGACCTTTCGCATGTCCTTCGCCTACATCAACGGTTTCTGACTCGTCTCACAGCCGGCAGACTGTGAAAGAGAGATCCCACAACCCCGCACACGCAACCCCTGCCGGGTCTCACACGTATACGGTTTGGCCTCATCCGGTTTCGCTCGCCACTACTCCCGGAATCACGGTTGTTTTCTCTTCCTGCGGGTACTGAGATGTTTCACTTCCCCGCGTTCCCTCCACATACCCTATGTGTTCAGGTATGGGTGACAGCCCATGACGACTGCCGGGTTTCCCCATTCGGAAACCCCCGGATCAAAGCCTGGTTGACGACTCCCCGGGGACTATCGTGGCCTCCCACGTCCTTCATCGGTTCCTGGTGCCAAGGCATCCACCGTGCGCCCTTAAAAACTTGGCCACAGATGCTCGCGTCCACTGTGCAGTTCTCAAACAACGACCAGCCACCCATCACCCCCAACCTGAGCTGGAGTGCACTGGGGCCGGCATCATGAAGGACGAGCAACGCTCGCACCCTCAGATACCCAACAGCGTGCCCGGCACCCTCGCCACTCATGATCAGCTTTCCACGCTCCGAAGAGCAGTACTTGCAGCCCGAGATGACTGAGAATGCCGAATAATCAACGTTCCACCCATGAGCAACCAGCATCGGACGTACGCCGATGTACTGGCCTCTGACCTCACCCCGTGGGGATCGGTAAGAAGTGCTCCTTAGAAAGGAGGTGATCCAGCCGCACCTTCCGGTACGGCTACCTTGTTACGACTTCGTCCCAATCGCCAGTCCCACCTTCGACAGCTCCCTCCCACAAGGGGTTGGGCCACCGGCTTCGGGTGTTACCGACTTTCGTGACGTGACGGGCGGTGTGTACAAGGCCCGGGAACGTATTCACCGCAGCAATGCTGATCTGCGATTACTAGCAACTCCGACTTCATGGGGTCGAGTTGCAGACCCCAATCCGAACTGAGACCGGCTTTTTGAGATTCGCTCCACCTCACGGTTTCGCAGCTCTTTGTACCGGCCATTGTAGCACGTGTGCAGCCCAAGACATAAGGGGCATGATGACTTGACGTCGTCCCCACCTTCCTCCGAGTTGACCCCGGCAGTCTCCTGTGAGTCCCCATCACCCCGAAGGGCATGCTGGCAACACAGAACAAGGGTTGCGCTCGTTGCGGGACTTAACCCAACATCTCACGACACGAGCTGACGACAGCCATGCACCACCTGTACACCGACCACAAGGGGGCGACCATCTCTGGCCGTTTCCGGTGTATGTCAAGCCTTGGTAAGGTTCTTCGCGTTGCGTCGAATTAAGCCACATGCTCCGCTGCTTGTGCGGGCCCCCGTCAATTCCTTTGAGTTTTAGCCTTGCGGCCGTACTCCCCAGGCGGGGAACTTAATGCGTTAGCTGCGGCACCGACGACGTGGAATGTCGCCAACACCTAGTTCCCACCGTTTACGGCGTGGACTACCAGGGTATCTAATCCTGTTCGCTCCCCACGCTTTCGCTCCTCAGCGTCAGTAATGGCCCAGAGATCCGCCTTCGCCACCGGTGTTCCTCCTGATATCTGCGCATTTCACCGCTACACCAGGAATTCCGATCTCCCCTACCACACTCTAGTCTGCCCGTATCGAATGCAGACCCGGGGTTAAGCCCCGGGCTTTCACATCCGACGCGACAGACCGCCTACGAGCTCTTTACGCCCAATAATTCCGGACAACGCTTGCGCCCTACGTATTACCGCGGCTGCTGGCACGTAGTTAGCCGGCGCTTCTTCTGCAGGTACCGTCACTTTCGCTTCTTCCCTGCTGAAAGAGGTTTACAACCCGAAGGCCGTCATCCCTCACGCGGCGTCGCTGCATCAGGCTTTCGCCCATTGTGCAATATTCCCCACTGCTGCCTCCCGTAGGAGTCTGGGCCGTGTCTCAGTCCCAGTGTGGCCGGTCGCCCTCTCAGGCCGGCTACCCGTCGTCGCCTTGGTGAGCCATTACCTCACCAACAAGCTGATAGGCCGCGGGCTCATCCTTCACCGCCGGAGCTTTTAACCTCCACCCATGCGAGTGGAAGTATTATCCGGTATTAGACCCCGTTTCCAGGGCTTGTCCCAGAGTGAAGGGCAGATTGCCCACGTGTTACTCACCCGTTCGCCACTAATCCCCACCGAAGTGGTTCATCGTTCGACTTGCATGTGTTAAGCACGCCGCCAGCGTTCGTCCTGAGCCAGGATCAAACTCTCCGTGAATGTTTTCCCGTAATCGGGACGACACCACGAGAGCGGAACAGCCAGGCGGAATAAGCCCGGCCGTTCACAGCGTCCTCGCTGTGTTTTGTTTCAAAGGAACCTCATCCTCGGCTATCACTGCCGGGGACGGGGTATCAACATATCTGGCGTTGATTTTTGGCACGCTGTTGAGTTCTCAAGGAACGGACGCTTCCTTTGTACTCACCCGATACTCTCGGGCTTTCCTCCGGGCGCTTCCCTTCGGTCTTGCGTTTCCGACTCTATCAGATCTTTTCTCGACCCGATTTCCTCGGTGCTTTCCAGGTTCTCGCTTTCGCGTTTCCCTTTCCGGCGGTTCCGACTCTATCAGATCCTTTCGGCGCTGATTCCCAGTCGGAGTGGGCTTGTCTTCCCGGCTGTTGGGCCGTTCCGACGTCTCAAACCTTAGCGGATCCGCCCGGCAGTTCCTAATCGAGCTACCGGCCCCAATCGAATTGAATTCGAGCACGCCGAATTCGACCCCGTCGGGAGATCATGCTGGTGGTTTGTGTGCCGCTACTGCGGCGGAGGTGCTGTCGAAGAACCGTTACGGCTCCCCGGCAACCCGAAGAACTCTACGGCTTCCGGACGGGCAGTGTCAACCACCCCTGTCAAGATCTTTTCGTTCGGGTGGCTGCGTCAGCTCAGTCGAGATCGGTGAGCCGACCGCCGGCGTCCGGCTGCGCATGCTCCACCCGGCGCAGGAGCCTGGTCAGGACCTCGCCCAGGACCGTCCGCTCGTCCCCGGAGAGGTCCTGGAGCAGATCCTCCTCGAAGACGGTCGCCATGTGCATCGCCTCCAGCCACTTCTCGCGACCCTCGGGCGTCAGCTCGACGATCACGCGCACGCGGTTGGACTCGTCCCTCTCACGGGTCACCAGTCCCTCGCCGACCATGCGGTCGATGCGGTGGGTCATCGCGGCCGGCGTCAGGCCGAGGCGCTTGGCCAGATCACTGGGCCCGAGACGATAGGGGACGCCGGAGAGGACGAGGGCTTTGAGGACCTCCCACTCGGCGTTACTGATGCCGAGGTCCGCGGTCTGACGGCCGTAGGCGACGTTCATCCGGCGGTTGAGGCGGGACAGCGCCGAGACGATCTTCTCGACCTGGGGATCGAGGTCCCGGAACTCGCGCTGATAGGCCGCGATCTGCTCGTCGAGGGTCGGCTCGCCGCCGATGCCGGTGCCGACCGTGCCGGGGGTGTCGCCCATGGGCCAAGTATCGCACGTAGCTCGTTCGCGTTGAAGTTCTTCGAGGTGTACAGTTTAGCTTCTAACTTTAGCTTCGAAGTCTTCGGCACTAAGTACTGAGGCAGCGGAAGTACTGACGCTGTCCCGGACGCCGCGCCGACGACGACTACCTGAGAGAGGTGAACGTGACCAGGGCGAGGGGCGCAGCGATGCGCCGGATCCACGTGGGCAACGCACTCAGCGCGTTCGGGCTCGGCTTCACCGTCCCCTACCTGTACGTCTATGTGGCGCAGGTGCGAGGACTGGGTGCCATGACGGCGGGGCTCGTCCTCGCCGTCTTCGCCGTGGCCGCGCTGATCGTGCTGCCGTTCGCCGGCCGGGCGATCGTGCGGCGCGGTCCACTGCCGGTCCTGCTCGCCGCCCTGGTCACCGCCGCGGTGGGTGCGATGGGCCTGGGGCTCGCCGGGAGCTCCACCGCCGTCCTGTCCGCTGCGGCCGCGCTCGGAGCCGGGCAGGCCGTGATGCAGCCGGCGCTCGCGACGATGATCGTGGACTGTTCGACCACCGAGACCCGGTCGCGGGCGTTCGCGACGCAGTTCTTCCTTCAGAACCTCGGGCTCGGGGTGGGCGGGCTGATCGGCGGGCATCTCGTCGACACCACGCGCGTGTCCTCGTTCACGCTGCTGTTCGCCATCGAGGCGGCGATGTTCCTGCTGCTGGCCGCGGTGATGGCGACCGTGCGCCTGCCGCACGCTCCGAAGGTCGAGGACGCCCCGCAGTCCGCCAGGGGCAGCTGGAAGCAGTTGCTCGGCAACCGGGCCATGGTGCAGCTGTGCGTGCTGGGCTTCGTGCTGTTCTTCGCCTGCTACGGACAGTTCGAGTCAGGGCTGGCCGCGTACGGGGTGGAGGCTGCCGGCATCTCTACGTCCGCGCTGGGGTCCGCGCTCGCCGCCAACACCGCGATGATCGTGGTCGCTCAGTTCGCCGTGCTGAAGTTCGTCGAGCGGCAGAAGCGGTCCCGGGTGATCGCGGGCGTGGGTCTGATCTGGGCCGTCGCGTGGGTCGTCGCCGGGTACGCCGGGTTGGGCCACGGCAGTCGGGAGATGGCGACGGCCGCGTTCGTGTCGACGTACGCGCTGTTCGGGCTGGGTGAGGCGATGCTGGCGCCGACGGTCGCGCCGCTGGTGGCCGACCTGGCGCCGACCGGTCTGGCCGGGCAGTACAACTCGGCGTTCGCCCTGGTGAAGCAGCTCGCTCTGGCCGTCGGGCCGGCGGTGGGCGGGCCGATGGGGGCCTCGCTGCACGCGCCGTACATCGTGACGTTCCTGCTGTTCTCGCTGGGGATCACCTATCTGGCGCTGCGGCTGGGGGGGGCAGCTGACCGCCGTCCAGGATCAGCCGTACCTGGTGCGCAAGCGGGTGGTCGCGCGAGGCGGCGCGGTGGCGGAGCCGGTGGCCGCCGAGGCGTGAGGCGGGTGCGGGAGGCGGTCGTCGTCCGGGAGGACGGCGGCCGCCTTTCGTGTCGGCTGACGGCTGGGCCTCCGCCGGAGTGCCCTTCCCTGCACTCCGGTGGTCGGCCCGGTCGTCGGTCTCGTCGTCAGTCCGCGGGCTTCGGCAGGACGAACTCGCACCACACGGCCTTGCCGCCCCCCGGGGTGCGGCGGCTGCCCCAGTGGGAGGCGATCGTGGCGACGATGGCGATGCCCCGCCCGGACTCGTCGCCCGGCTCGGCGCGGCGGCGGCGCGGAAGGTGGTCGTCGCCGTCGGTGACCTCGATGATCAGGCGGCGGTCGGTGCGGCGCAGACGCAGCCGCATGGGCGGAATGCCGTGCTGGAGCGAGTTGGCGACGAGTTCGCTGGCGGCGAGGACGCCCAGGTCGTGCAGGTCGGGCGGGAAGCGCCAGCTGGTGAGGACCCCGGAGGCGAAGGCACGCGCGCGGGGGGCCGCCTCCACGCCCCCGAGCAGCTCCAGGGCGGCGTTGCGGAACAGTTCGCCGTCGGGGCCGGTGCGGGCCGGGTGCTGGAGGACGAGGACGGCGACGTCGTCGTCGTGGTCGGCGGTGACACCGGCCGAACGGACCAGGCGGTCGCAGACGACCTGGGGGGTGCCGGTGGCGCCGGACAGGGCGCGCTCCAGGGACGCGATGCCTTCGTCGAGGTCTTCGTCCCTGCGCTCCACCAGGCCGTCCGTGTAGAGGACGGCCGTCGAGCCGGGGCCGAGGGGGATCGAGCCGGAGGCGTGCATCCAGCCGCCGGTGCCCAGGGGCGGGCCGGTGGGTTCGTCGGCGCGCAGGACCGTGCCGCTGTCGTCGCGGACCAGGATGGGCAGGTGGCCCGCGGAGGCGTACACCAGTCGGCCCTCGTTGGGGTCGTGGATGGCGTACACGCACGTGGCGATCTGGTTGGCGTCGATCTCGGCGGCGAGGCCGTCGAGGAGCTGGAGGATCTCGTGCGGCGGCAGGTCGAGGCGGGCGTACGCCCGGACCGCGGTGCGGAGCTGGCCCATGACGGCCGCCGCGCGGACGCCCCGCCCCATGACGTCGCCGATGACGAGGGCGGTGCGGCCGCCGCCGAGGGTGATGACGTCGTACCAGTCGCCGCCGACGGCCGCCTCGGTGCCGCCGGGCTGGTAGGTGGCGGCGATGCGCAGGTCGTCGGGCTCCTCCAGCTCCTGGGGGAGGAGGGAGCGCTGGAGGGTGACGGCGGTCTCGCGCTGGCGGCGCTCACTGGTTCTGAGGCGTTCGGCGGCCTCGGCGTGGTCGGTGACGTCGGTGGCGAAGATCAGGACGGCGCCCTTGCCGTTGTCCTCGGCGGCCGGGGTGCAGGTGAAGGTGTAGGAGCGGCCGTCGGGGGCCTTGCGGGACTTCAGGGTGCGGGGCTTGCCGCTGCGCAGCGCCTGGTCGAGGAGGGGCATGAGGCCGAGGTCGCGGAGTTCGGGGAGGGCCTCGGCGGCCGGTTCGCCGCAGGCGCGTACGCCGAAGGCCGCCGCGTAGGCGTCGTTGACGTAGGCGAGGCGGTGGTCGGGGCCGTGGACGAGGGCGACGAGGGCCGGGACGCGGTCGAGGACCTCACGGACCGGGAGTTCGTCGACGGCGGGGACCGGGGACGGTTCGTCGGTGAGTCGTTCGGCGCGGGCCGCGGGTACGGAGCCTTCGCTCCGCCGGTCCGTGGTGGTGACCGGGTGCTCGGCTCGCGCGGCGGCGCGGCGCTGCGTTCCGGGGAGCCGGGCGCTCCAGCGCGTGAAGTTCACGAATCCTTGCCTCGTGTAGTCGTCGGCGGCCGGCTCCGGGCCCTGCCTGGGCTCCGGGGGCCGCGCGGCGGTGACCGCACATTGTTACAGCACCCGGGATGTGGAGCACGGGGAGCAGCCTCTTGGGTCGGGGGCGGGTGGTGGCCCGCCGGGAAGGGCTCGGGAGGGGCTGGGGCAGGGAGCAGTCTGGCAGTGTGGCCGCCGTCCGGGCCGACATTCGTCAGACGTGGGGGCGGCCGGGGGAGTTCCTCGATCGGGTCAGGACGACCCCTTCGGATCGCCGGAAGACTCGTCAGAAGGCTTTCCACCGGCAGCGAGTTCGAACTCCGCGCGGGGATGTTCGAGGGATCCCAGAGAAACGATCTCCCGTTTGAAGAGCCCGGAGAGGGTCCATTCGGCGAACACGCGCGCCTTGCGGTTGAAGGTGGGCACGCGGCTGAGGTGGTAGGCGCGGTGCATGAACCAGGCGGGGTAGCCCTTGAGCTTGCGCCCGTAGACGTGGGCGACGCCCTGGTGGAGGCCGAGGGACGCGACCGAGCCGACGTACTTGTGCGCGTACGTCTGGAGGGGTTCGCCGCGCAGGGAGCGCGCGATGTTGTCGGCGAGGACCTTGGCCTGGCGGACGGCGTGCTGGGCGTTCGGGGCGGTCTCCCTGCCGGGTTCGCCGGCCGTCACGTCGGGCACGGCGGCGGCGTCTCCGGCCGCCCACGCGTGCGTGACGCCGTCGATGGTCAGCTGGGGGGTGCACTTCAGCCGGCCTCGGCCGTTCAGCGGGAGGTCGGTGGCGGCGAGCAACGGGTGCGGTTTCACACCGGCGGTCCACACGACCGTACGGGTGGGGAAGCGGGCGCCGTCGCTGAGGACGGCGATCCGGTCGGCGCAGGACTCCAGGCGGGTGTCGAGGCGTACGTCGATGTTGCGGCGGCGCAGCTCACTGACGGTGTAGCGGCCCATGTCGGCGCCGACCTCCGGCAGGATCCGGTCGAAGGCCTCGACCAGGATCCACTTCATGTCCTCGGGCTTCACGTTGTGGTAGTAGCGCGTGGTGTAGCGGGCCATGTCCTCCAGCTCGCCGAGCGCTTCCACGCCCGCGAAGCCGCCGCCGACGAAGACGAAGGTGAGGGCCGCGTCGCGGATCGCGGGGTCGCGGGTGGAGGAGGCGATGTCCATCTGTTCGATGACGTGGTTGCGCAGTCCGATGGCCTCCTCGACGGTTTTGAAGCCGATGGCGTGGTCGGCCAGGCCCGGGATGGGGAGCGTGCGGGAGACGGAGCCGGGCGCGAGGACCAGTTCGTCGTACGTCAGCTGCTGGGGGCCGGTGCCCTCTTCGTCGGTGGCGAGGGTGGTGAGGGTGGCGGTGCGCTTGGCGTGATCGATCGCGGTGACCTCGCCGACCACGACCCGGCAGTGCGGCAGGACGCGGCGCAGCGGCACGACGACGTGCCGGGGGGAGATGGAGCCCGCGGCCGCCTCGGGGAGGAAGGGCTGATAGGTCATGTACGGGTCGGGTGTGACGACCGTGATCTCGGCCGCGCCCCGGCCGAGTTCCTGTTTCAGCTTCCGCTGGAGCCGCAGGGCCGTGTACATCCCGACGTAGCCGCCGCCGACAACGAGAATGCGCGCACGTTCCTTCACCATCCCATGACGCACCGGGCGCCGGAGTTTGTCCACAGCCCCGGCAATTTGTGTGACCGCGAGTCGGGCGGGCGCAGGGTTGGCCGAAACACCGGCGTATACGGCAGAAGTGCAGGTCAGGGGTGGTGCGCCGGGGTGTGCGATGGGGCGCAATCGGGACGTATACGGCCCGTACTCCGATCGGGGGGCGCTCCGTGCGGAACCTGCCCCTTCTGAATTGACTCCCTCTCAACTATGTTCGTGTGTCGACGGGGTGTCAGGGGGAGTGCTCTGCGGGTCTGCGACGGGCGGACCCGGGATGCCGTCCCCTGTGTTCCACGCCCCCGACTTTCGATGGCGGGGAGAGTCTCCGGGGGGAGACGTCATTACCGGGGGATCATTCATGCACACTCAGAACTCGCATTGGTCGTCCACGTCCGCGCTGCCACCCGGCGGCGCGGTCGGTGCGGCGGTGGGCAACGGACGGGGAGAGGGCGCGCGGACAGCGCCGCTCCGCGTGGACGCACAGCGCAATCTGGAACACGTACTGCGGGCCGCGCGCGAAGTGTTCGGTGAGCTGGGTTACGGCGCACCGATGGAGGACGTGGCACGGCGGGCGCGGGTCGGTGTCGGCACGGTGTACCGGCGCTTCCCCAGCAAGGACGTCCTGGTACGGCGGATAGCCGAGGAGGAGACGTCCCGGCTGACCGATCAGGCACGGGCTGCGCTCGGCCAGGAGGACGAGCCGTGGTCGGCGCTGTCGCGCTTCCTGCGGACGTCCGTGTCGTCAGGCGCCGGGCGGCTGCTGCCGCCGCAGGTGCTGCGGGTCGGGGTCTCGGAGGACGAAGCCGGGGGCGCGCCCGCGGACGAGGTCCGGGTGCCGCAGCAGCGGACCCAGCCCGGTGGCGGTGAGCTGCGGCTCGTCGCGGGCGACGGGACGACGGCCACGGTCGACGACGCCGGGGCGGCGGCGCTGCTCGAGGTCGTGGGCAGGCTCGTGGAGCGGGCGCGCGAGGCGGGTGAGCTGCGCACCGACGTGTCGGTGTCGGACGTGCTGCTGGTCATCGCGACGGCCGCGCCCTCGCTGCCGGATCCGGCGCAGCAGGCGGCGGCCTCGGCGCGGCTGCTGGACATCCTGCTGGAGGGCTTGCGGTCGCGGCCCTCTTCCTGAGGGCCGGGCCGTCCCCGCCGGTGGTGCGGGTGGCTCGAACGGGTGACTGTGGGGTGGGGGCGCCGTGTGCACCCCCACCCCCATCCGTGTCGCCGGGCCTTCGGGGGTCCCGGCGACGGCGCCCAACTACTGTCCATGTCACGGCGGTTGAGCCTCCCGCGTACGGGTGGCTCCTGGTCCGGGATTGCGGCCTGCGCCCTTGGACGAGTGGATGGCTCGTCGCGCGGGGTCCCGGCCGGAGGCCGATATGGCACTCTGACCCGGTGGTCAGGACTGGTGGGGCAGGCGGCGGGAGCTTTCCGCGATGAGTGTCGACGGCGGGGACGGGTCACTCGGTCCGGACGGTGACGCGGAGGCCGACGGCCCCGCCGCACCGCAGGTGCCGCGCCAGGGTGGACGCGGGCACGGTCTGACGGGTGGTCTGCCCGGCAGCCCCCTGGGCGATCCGACGGTGCGTCCGCCGGTCGACCGGACGGACCCGGCCGACAGCAGTGTCCCCGCTCAGCGTGAGCGGCGCGGGGAGGGCGCCCTGCCGCCTTCGCGGGACGTCCCGACGGCGGACACCGACCTGATCGGCCGGATGCGTTCGGGTGACGACACGGCGTACGAGGAGCTGTACCGGCGTCATGCCGACGCCGTGCGCCGTTACGCCCGCACCTGCTGCCGGGACGCGCACACCGCCGACGACCTGACCGCCGAGGTCTTCGCCCGCATGCTCCAGGCGGTGCGCGGCGGCTCCGGGCCCGAGCACGCCGTCCGCGCCTACCTCCTCACCTGCGTCCGGCGGGTGGCCGCCGGCTGGACGCGGTCGGCGAAGCGCGAACAGCTCGTCGACGACTTCGCGGTGTTCGCCGCGCAGTCCGCCCGCTCCAGCGAGGCCGCCGACGACACCGCGCCCGTGGGCTCCTTCGGGTCGGGCCCCGGCGCCGACGTGCGCGCCATGCACGAGGCCGAACAGTCCATGGCCATGCAGGCCTTCCGCTCACTGCCCGAACGCTGGCAGGCGGTGCTGTGGCACACCGAGGTCGAGGAGGAGTCCCCGAGCGAGGTCGCCATGCTCTTCGGCCTCGACGCCAACGGCACGCGCGTGCTCGCCAGCCGCGCCCGTGAGGGTCTCAAGCAGGCGTATCTCCAGGCCCATGTCAGCGCCGCCCTCACCCATGACGAGGAGTGCGCCCGCTACGCCGACCAGCTGGGCGGCTACGCCCGCCGCAGGCTGCGCACCCGCGCCGAGCGAGGGCTGCGCAAGCATCTGGACGAGTGCGCCAAATGCCGGCTGGCCGCCGTGCAGATCGAGGAGGTCGCCAGCAGCATCCCCGCCGTCGTACCGGTCGCCGTCATCGGCTGGTTCGGCGCCGCCGGGTACGCCAAGGCGGTCGCGCTCATCGCCGGTGGCGCAGGAGCCGGTGCGGCGGGCGCGGCCGCCGTCGCGGGCGGTTCCTCGGGAGGGGCGGGCGCCGGGAGCGGCGCGTTGGCCTCGGAGGGGCTGGCCGCCCCCGTGAAGGCCGGGATCGCGGCCGGTGTGGTCGCTGTGGCGGCCGCGGCGGTGGCCCTCGCCCTTGTCGGCAACGACGCCCCCGCCGGGCGTCCCGAGGCCGGACCCCCGGCGTCCGCGCCGGCGCCGGTCGCGCGGCCCGAGGAGCCGACGCCCACCGCGACCCCGCCGAAGGGGCGCGCGCCGGAATCACCGGAATCGCCGATGCTCATCCCGGCGGCCGCCGCCCCCACGCCGGCCCCGGCCCGGACCCCGGGGCCGACGCCCACGCCGACGCCGACACCGGCCTCCACGCTCAGCCCGGCACCCGCCCCGAAGGCGACGCCCACGCCCACCCCGACGCCCACGCCCACGCCCCCGCCTCCACCCGCGCCCACGGTGTTTCCGCTCAGCGGGCTGCCCTTCGACCTCGACGGCGACGGGAGCGGACCGGAGATCAGGCTGCGCGGGAGCAGTTGGGTGTGGCAGCGGTACGGGCTGTCCATCGCGGACCGGCGCTACGAACGCGGGGTCACGGTGCACGGCAATTCCTCCGTCACCGTGGAGCTCAACCGGGCGTGCACCTCCTACGACGCGCTCGTCGGCGTCGACGACCTGATGACGAAGCTGGGCAAGGTCTCCTTCGCCGTCTACGCCGACGGAAGCCGGCTCTGGTGGTCCGGGGTGATCGAGGGCGGCGAAGCGGCCGTCCCCGTACACGTGGATCTCACCGGCCGCACCACCGTGCGTCTGGTCGTCGAGCCGCGCAACGGCCTCGACTCGGTGGTGCTCGCGGACTGGGCGGATTCCGGGTTCACCTGTTCGTAGGCGTCCGGTCGGTCGCGACCGTCCGGTCGGTCGCGACCGGCGGTCCCGCCGGGTGGTCGCGCACGCCTTCCGTGAGCTCACGCAGAGCGTCGGTCAGCGCCAGAGGGGCGCCTCTGAGCCGCTCGGCCGCATAGCCCTCGGCACCGAGGGCGTCGCGGGCCGCGGCCTCGGCCCGCTCGGCCCCGGCACGCTGCGGACTGGGACGCGGGTGAGGGCCCCGCAGACCGTCGGAGGCCGCGAGCAGCCGCGCCGCGCGTGCGAAGTCGCCGAGCCTGACCAGCAGTTCCGCCGCGCCGTCCAGGATCGACGAGGTGACCGCCTCGGCGCACTGGTCGGCCACCGCCTGGCGCAGCGTGTCGGCGAACATCCGCAGGCCGAGCTCCGGGCCGGACTCGACGGCGGTCAGGCCCGCGTCGAGGGTGTTCAGTGCCGCCGTGAACTGGGGCGGCGGGGTCCCCGCGCCGGCCGCCGCGCGGGTCAGATCGCAGAACACGCGCGCGTGGGCCACGTCCTCCTCCTGAAGCGCGATGTGGCCGCGCAGCAGGAGGACGAACGCCCGGACGTCCGGCACGCCGTAGCGGTCGGCGGCGCTGTCCGCCTCGTCCAGCGCGGCCATGGCGCCGTCGACGTCACCCGAGCGGTAGGCGATCTCCGCCAGCCGGGCGATGAGGAACGGCGACTCGGCGAACGCCCCGACCTCGTAGGCGAGGCGCAGCGCCTCGCGGTACTCCCGCTCCGCCTGCGCGAAGCGGCTGCGCGCCATCTCGGCCTCGCCCACCGCGCCGCACACCTGGGCCCGCATCCAGCGGTCGCCGACGCGCCGGCTGAGCACCCGCAGTTCCGCCAGGTCGTCGTCCACGCCGTGCAGTCCGCCCGGTGAGTCGACGACCATGTGGGTGCGGAACATCAGGGCGCAGCCGAGCTCCCAGTCGCCGCCGTGGACACGGCAGTTGGCCACGGCCGAGTCCAGGACCCCCCGGACGTCCACCATGTCCCGCATCTGGAAGGCCGTCAGCGGCCAGAGCAGACCGGGCATCCGCGCCGCCCGCGGGCCGCCCGGTTCGTAGTCGGCGCGCAGCCGGGCGAGGTACTCCTGGTAGCGCGGGTTCGCCGCGATGTCCGTCGGATCGGACTCCGACAACAGGAACAGGTGCAGCATCCGCAGGTTCATCCGCTGCGTGTGCCTGGGGTGCGCCTCCTCCCTCGCGACGGGCGTCCTGACGAAGGCTTCGACGGGGTCGAGGGCGGCCATACGCTCGGCGAGGTCGGCGGGGACGGTGCGGGCCCCGGGGTCGACGGGGTCAGCCGGAACGGTGAGACCGGCAGGGTCGGGGTAAGGGGTGGTGGCCGTGGGGGCAGTGGTGGCCGTGGTGTCGCCAGGGACCAGGGGGCCGGCAGGGTCGGTGGGGCTGGTCGGGTCTGCCGGATCCGCATCCGGCGCAGGCCCCCGGAGGGTGTCCAGGACGGAGCCCAGGCGCAGGGTCCGGTCGGTCCAGTCGGCGCCCTCGTGGCGGTAGTTGCGCAGCCACCAGAACCAGCCCGCGGCGAGGCAGAGGGCGGCGGCCTCCTCCTCGTCGCCCGCCATGAGCGCGCGCTGGAGCCCCACGCGGATGTTGTCCAGCTCGGTCTCGAGCCGGGAGATCCAGGGGAGTTGATCGGCGGAGCGCAGCAGTGGGTCGGCCCGCTCGACGAGCGCGCGCACCCACGCGCGGTGCCGCTCACGGGCCGCCGCGCGGCAGCGGGGAGACTCGGCGGCGCGCTCGGCGGCGTACTCGTGGATGGTCTCCAGCATGCGGTAGCGCATGTCGCTCCCGTCGCTGCGCTCGCACGGCGCCGCCACGACCAGGGACTTGTCGACGAGCGCGCCGACGAGGTCCGCGACCGGGCCGGTGCACACGGCTTCCGCCGCCTCCAGGTCCCAGCCGCCCGCGAACACCGAGAGCTCCCGAAGCAGCGTGCGCTCCGGTTCGTCGAGCAGGTCCCAGGACCAGTCGACGACGGCCCGCAGGGTCTGCTGGCGGGGCAGGACCGTACGGCTGCCCGAGGTGAGGAGGCGGAACCGGTCGTCGAGACGGTCGGCGATCTGGCGCGGGGTGAGCAAGCGGAGCCGGGCGGCGGCCAGTTCGATGGCGAGCGGCAGCCCGTCCAGGCGTCGGCAGATCTCGGCGATCGCCTCCTCGTCCCACAGAAAGGCGGCCGCGTCGGGGCGGGCGGCGGCCGCACGCTCGGTGAAGAGGCGGTGCGCCTGCTCGGGCAGGAGGGGCTCGACCGGGCGGACCGACTCGCCGGGGACGCCCAGGGGTTCGCGGCTGGTGGCGAGGATCGTGAGCCCGGGGCAGCGGGTGAGGAGGGTCTCGGCGAGGGCGGCGGCCGCGTCGATGACATGTTCGCAGTTGTCAAGGATCAGGAGCTGGCTGCGCGGGGCGCAGTACTCGACGAGCAGGGCGACCGGGTCGTCCTGCGAGGGGGCCGGCTCGGTGGTCATCAGGACGGTCTCGCGCAGACCGAGGGCACTCACCACCGCGCCCGGCACCGCCTCCGGCCGGTCGAGCGGCGCCAGCTCGACCAGCCACGCCTGCGGGAGCCCGGCGGCGGCTTCCTCGGCGAGGCGGGTCTTCCCGGAGCCGCCCGGTCCGGTGAGCGTGACCAGACGAGCCTTGTGCAATACGGAACGGATGGCGCCGAGTTCCGGTTCCCGGCCCACGAAGGAGGTAAGCCGCGGACGGAGGTTGCCGGTCCGCTCGGGGAGCCGGAACGGCAGGCGGGGCGCCGGGGGGCCAACCGGTTCGGGGCCTGGAGCCGATGCGGAGCCGTGGGGCGAGGCGGAGCCGAAGACCGACGCGGGGCCGTGCGCCGGGGCCGAGTTCTGGGCCGGGGCCGAGTTCTGGGCCGAAGTGAAGTTCCGCGGGGGTGTGAAGTCCCGCGTGGGTGTGAAGTCCCGCGTCGGTTCCGTGCCGTTCAGGAGTTCGGTGTGCAGGGCGCGCAGGTGCGGGCCCGGGTCGGTACCGAGGCCGTCGGCGAGGGTGCGGCGGGCGGTCTCGTACGCGGCGAGGGCGTCGGCGGCGCGGCCGGAGTCGCGCAGGGCGCGGATGAGGAGGGCGTGCAGCGGCTCGTCGTAGGGGTGCGCCGCGGTCAGTTCCGTCAGCCGCGGTACGGCGTCGCGGGCACGGCCGAGGAGGAGGTCCGCCTCGGCGCGGGCCCGGGTGGCCTCCAGCCGGAGTGCCTCGGGGCGGGCGGCGGCGGTGCGGTCGGGGAGGTCGGCGAGGGCCGGGCCGCGCCAGAGGACGAGGGCGTCGTCGAGGGCGCGGGCGGCGGCGGGGGCGTCGCTCCGCTCCAGCGCCTCGGTGCCCTGGCGTACGAGGCGTTCGAAGACGAAGAGGTCGACGTCGTCCTCGGTCGCGGCGAGGCGGTAGCCGCCCGGGGCGGAGGTGACGCTCTCCTTGCCGACGGCTCGGCGGAGACGGCCGATCAGGGCCTGAAGCGCGGCGGGGGCGTCCTGGGGCGGTGCCTCGGGCCAGACCTCGTCGATGAGGGTTTCCGGGGCGGTGAGGCGGCCCGGGCGCAGGGCCAGGGCCGTCAGGAGGGCCCGCAGACGAGCACCGGGTACGGGTACGGCGGTGCCCCGGTCGTCCGCTGTCTGGGTGACGCCCAGGATTCTGTACCGCACCGGTTCATTGTCCCCGGTGGTGAGGCGTGGGGCTCGGGATTTGCGGGCGGTGGGGTTTCTCACCCCCCGGAGGAAACGGCCCGTCTCTGGGGCGCGATGCCCGCCGGTACCGCACGTGCGCGTGCGGGTGTGCCGGTCCAGCAGGTGCCCCGGCGGGACAGGAGGCGCCGGAGCCAGAGTTCCAGGGAGATCAGGTCGGCCAGGCCGTCCAGGGGAAGGGGCTCGCCCGCCGCGGCGGCCCGGAGGGCCTTGCGGACCACTCTCGCCTCGACCAGGCCGGCTTCAGCGAGGAGGGGCGCCTCGAAGAGGGTGAGGAGGGGGTCCATGGCCATCCGCAGACCCGCGCGGGCCGCCGCGGTGGCGGACGCCTGGGAGGGGGCGCCCCAGCCGGCCGGAAGGTCGGTGACACCGGCGCTCTTGAGGACGGTGCGCAGGATCGCGGCGCGGGCCCCCGGCTGCACGCGCAGGGTCTCGGGCAGCGCGCGGCACGCGCGGACGACCTGGTTGTCGAGGAACGGCGCGTGCAGTCGCTGGGAGCGGATCTCGGCCGCCTGTTCCAGGACGCGCAGGTCCATGGCGTGCCGGGTGAGGGCCGCACGCGCGCGGTAGTCGCCCGGACGCTGGCCGGGACCCACGCCGGTGCGGTGTGCGGCTCCCTGGAGGCGAACCGATACTTCAGCCAGTGCCTCGCCCGTCAGCCACTGTGCGGCCGGGCCGGCTCCGCCCCAGGTGAGGGCCGCCAGGGAGGCCCCCACGGCGCCGGCGGGGTCGTCGAAGCTGAAACTGCGGTGCAGGAGGCGCTCGGCCAGGCCCTCCACGCCCGCGCGGTACGGCGTCCGGGCCAGGCGGCGGGCAGCGCCGTACACGCGCGCGGGGACGAGCACCGAGCCGTCGGCCTTGGTCAGCGCCGCCACCGGGCGGACGAGATGACGGCGTTTGCGGTCCATCAGCAGGTCCGCGAGCCGGGCCGGGTGGGCGTCCAGCACCTGGCGGGCGCCGTAGCCCGTGAAGTGGTCCGCGCTGCCCGCCGCGAGACGCGCCCGGTGGCGGGCGGCCGTGACCAGGCTGGGGCCGGGTTCGTCGGTCAGCGGGCCGTCCAGGTCGGCGTAGGGCAGTGTCTCCTCGCTGCCGGCCACCACGACGTGGTGCAGGCGCGGGTTGGCCGCGAGGGCGCCGGCCCGTTCCAGCTCGGCCTCGCGGCCGCCGACCGCCAGGTCGTTGAAGGTGACGGCCAGCAGCCGCTCCCCCGCGCCCGTGCCGTGGCCCAGCAGGGTGCCCGGCATGCCGGGCAGGCCGGCCGCGAGGAGGGCGAGGGTGCCGGAGGCCGGTCCGCCGGAGAGGTCGGCGCCGATGCCCGGAACGGGCATCCCGCGCGCGGCCCGCCGTTCCGCCGGTCCCATGCCGGGCACGGGGCCGGGGTCGATATCCGGGACGTGCCGGGGCGCGGACAGACGCGCGCGTACCGCCTCGACGAGCGCGTCGCGTACGGCGCCGACCGCGCTGTCCGGGTCGGCCGGGGGCGCCGCCACGGCGAGCGAGGCGACCGGCTCGTACCCGGCGACCTCACGCGCCCCGGCGCGGAGGATCAGCGCATGCCCCGGCGGAATGCGACGCACGCCGTCGTAAGGGGTGGAGTCGTGCAGGGCTGCCGGTACGTCGGGGGCGGCGAGGAGCGCCGCCAGGTGGCCGAAGTCGAGGTTGGCCTCGATGAGGTCGGCCAGGGGCAGCGCGGCCGTCGCGTACGCCGTGCCACCGGCCCAGGGGGTGTGGAACACCGGGCGCGCGCCCGCCAGATCGCCGCACACGGTGATGCGCCGGCCGACCTGGACGATCGCCGTGTAGCTGCCCGGCCAGGCCGTCAGGTGGCGAAGTGCGCCTCCGCGCGCGGCGAACAGGCCGACGCGCAGCTGTTCGTCGGTCGCGCCGCAGGTGCCGAGGACCGCGACCCGGGTCTGGGCGTCCGCCTTCACGATCCGCACCTCGTCGGGGCGCCAGTCGCCGACCGCCCAGAGCGGATCCGGGTCGCCCCACAGGAGTTGGGAACCGACCGGGTGCAGCGTCTCGCCGTCGTGGCCGACCCGGCCCCCGTACGACCCGCCGTCGTCGGGACGGCCGTCGTAGCCGACCGGTCCGCCCAGCGCACCCGCGGTGGTACTGCTCCAACCCACCAACCACCGCATGGACGCCTCCACAGGCTGTGGACAACCGAGTGCACCGTACGAACGGTTCACCATGCTGCCACGAAGAACGCGCCGTAGAAGGAGGCGGCGCCGCTTGTGATCCGGGGACCGTGCCCGCGTCAACACGTCGGCGCCCCTGGGGCGTCCCTGCGTACCCCGGTGTCGGCGACGTGAATGCGCCCCCGGTACGCTCCCCCAAAACGCCCTGCGCGCCCTCGATTTCCATGGTGAGAGGCGTTGTCCCCCACGGCGTGCAGGGTTGATTTTCGGCCAAATCCCCGCCGCACGGCCCGCGTCGACGGCATCCGGCGCAGGCTTCGCACACGCTCCGTGCACACACGCGTGCCCTTCGGCCCTCGCGCCGGCCCGGGAGGCGGAGTACGCCCCCCGGACCGCTCCGCCGCCCGCGGGGATGAAGGCGGCGGTGTCCCCCAGCCCACTGGATCCAGTACAGCGGGCCGACCCACGCACGACCCATGGAACCGCTCCCGTCATGGCCGCAGGAGAGCGCACGGCCGGGCGCACGGCCACACGGCGGGGGCACGCCGCGACCGTCCGTACCGGCGCCCGGAGATTCGTACGGACCACAATCCCGCCAACCGGAAGAATGCCCCTTAACGCTTGGGATGCGGCGAACTACGCTGGGTTTACGAATGCCGCATGGTTATGCCAGCGCGGCAGCCGTCTGTGTCGAGGGGTGGCGCAATGTCCAGGGAGCAACGCGGGCCGAACGAAAAACTCGGCGCCGTTCTCGCCCTCGCGGGAATCAGCAACGCAGGACTCGCGCGCCGCGTCAACGATCTTGGCGCTCAACGCGGGTTGACTCTTCGCTACGACAAGACGTCCGTGGCGCGCTGGGTGTCGAAGGGCATGGTGCCGCAGGGCGCCGCGCCCCACCTCATCGCGGCCGCCATCGGTCAGAAGCTCGGCCGCCCGGTGCCGCTGCACGAGATCGGACTGGCCGACGCGGATCCCGCGCCCGAGGTGGGCCTCGCCTTCCCCAGGGACGTCAACCAGGCGGTGCGCTCGGCCACCGAGCTCTACCGCCTCGACCTCGCCGGCCGCCGGGCCGGTTCCGGGGGCATCTGGCAGTCGCTGGCCGGATCGTTCGCAGTAAGCGCGTACGCGACGCCCGCCTCACGGTGGCTGATAACCCCGGCCGACAGTTCGGTGGCGCGGGACGTACACCTCGTGGAGGAGTCCGGCGCACCGCTCAAAGTCGGCCACAGCGATGTGCAGAAACTGCGGGAGGCCGCCGAGGACGCCAGACGCTGGGACTCCAAGTACGGAGGCGGCGACTGGCGTTCGTCCATGGTGCCGGAGTGCCTGCGGGTGGAGGCGGCCCCGCTGCTGCTCGGCTCGTACTCCGACGAGGTCGGCCGGGCCCTGTTCGGGGCGAGCGCCGAGCTGACCCGGCTGGCCGGGTGGATGGCCTTCGACACCGGTCAGCAGGAGGCCGCGCAGCGCTACTACATCCAGGCACTGCGGCTGGCCCGCGCGGCGGCCGACGTACCCCTCGGAGGCTACGTCCTGGCCTCCATGTCCCTCCAGGCCACGTACCGCGGCTTCGGCGACGAGGGCGTCGATCTCGCGCAGGCGGCCCTGGAGCGCAACCGAGGGCTGGCCACGGCCCGCACCATGAGCTTCTTCCGGCTCGTCGAGGCACGCGCGCACGCCCGCGCGGGAGACGCGCACGCGGCCGGCACGGCGCTCAAGGCCGCCGAGGGCTGGCTGGAGCGCTCCCGCGACGGCGACCACGACCCGTCCTGGCTCGGCTTCTACTCCTACGACCGCTTCGCCGCCGACGCCGCCGAGTGCTACCGCGACCTGAAGGCGCCCCGCCAGGTGCGGCGGTTCACCGAGCAGGCGCTGTCACAGCCGACGGAGGAGTTCGTGCGGTCGCACGGGCTGCGGCTCGTCGTCTCGGCGGTCGCCGAACTGGAGTCGGGGAACCTCGACGCCGCCTGCGCCCAGGGGGTGCGGGCCGTGGAGGTGGCCGGGCGCATCTCCTCCGCCCGCACCACGGAGTACGTCAAGGACCTGCTGCACCGGCTGGAGCCGTATGGCGACGAACCGAGGGTGGTGGAATTACGAGAGCGGGCTCGGCCCCTGCTGATGACCCCGGCGTAGACGGCCTCGGCCTCGGCGGAGCCGCCGGACACCTGCGCACCACGGCACGACGGCCCCGCGTCCCACGCCGTCGGCTGCCGAGCGGCACAGGACGCCCGCCCCGGGTTTGAAGGCACTGTCAGTGGCGCAGTGCACTATCGGAGCCGGGAGGTGGCGCACGTGCCGAAGATCGCTTACGACTGTGATGTGCTCGTGGTCGGCGGGGGCATCGTCGGCCTGTCCACCGCGTATGCGATCACGCGTGCCGCGCCCGGCACACGGGTGACCGTGCTGGAGAAGGAGCCGGGGGTGGCCCGGCACCAGACGGGGCGCAACAGCGGGGTCGTCCACAGCGGGATCTACTACCGGCCGGGGTCGCTGAAGGCGCGGTACGCGGTGCGCGGCGCGGCGGAGATGACGAAGTTCTGCGCGGAGTACGGCATCGCGCACAAGGTCACCGGGAAACTGATCGTGGCCACGGACCGGGCGGAGCTGCCCCGGCTGCACGCGCTCGTGCAGCGCGGCCGGGAGAACGGAATACAGGTCAGGGAGCTGGGCGCCGCCCAGATCGCGGAGTACGAGCCCGAGGTCCGTGGCCTGGCCGCCATCCGCGTGCGGTCGACCGCGATCTGCGACTTCACGGCCGTGGCACGGCAGCTCGGCCAGGCCTCCGGGGCGGAGATCCGGTACGGCTCGCGGGTCGTGCGCATCGACCGGCGTCCCGAGCGGGGCGTGGCCGTGCTCACCGCGCGCGGGGACGTCGTACGGGGGCGGGTGCTGGTGAACTGCGCCGGGCTCCACTGCGACGAGGTGGCCCGGCTCACGGGTGACGAGCCCGAGGTGCGGATCGTGCCGTTCCGGGGCGAGTACTACGAGCTGGTCCGGCCGGAGCTGGTGCGCGGGCTGGTGTACCCGGTGCCCGATCCGGCGTTCCCGTTCCTCGGCGTCCATCTGACCAGGGGGATCGACGGAGGCGTGCACATCGGACCCAACGCCGTGCCGGCGCTGGCCCGGGAGGGGTACGGGTGGGGCGTCGTACGGCCCCGGGAGGCAATGGCGACGGCGACCTGGCCCGGAGTGTGGCGGATGGGCCGGCAGCACTGGCGGTACGGGGCCGGGGAGCTGCGCCGGTCGGTGTCCAAGGGGGCGTTCGTGGACGCGGTGCGCCGACTGCTTCCGGCGGTGGAGGAGGCCGACCTGGTCCGGGCGACGGCCGGGGTACGGGCGCAGGCGGTGCTCCGGGACGGAGGACTGGTGGACGACTTCCTCATACGCGAGGGAGCGCGGGCGGTCCACGTCCTGAACGCTCCCTCGCCCGCGGCCACCGCCTCGCTGCCGATCGGGCGAGAGGTGGCGCGACGGGCCCTGGGAGCGCTGGCGGGCGCATGAGCGGCCGGACGTCTCACCTTCCGGCGGGGGGCGGCGGGCAGGTGCGGCCGCGCCGTAAAATCGACCGCACTGTGTCTGATTCCGTGAGCACCCCCGAAGCCCCCCAGCCCTTTCCCGATGGCGAGCACCACCCGGGCGAGTCCGTCCGGCACACCCGCGCCAAGGGGGAGCCCCGGTTCCCCGACGGGCCCAGGGCCGATCCCGCAGGGTCGCACTTCGAGCGGCGGATCAGAAGCTTCCAGCCCCGGCGCAGCCGGGTGACGGCCGGGCAGGCCGACGCGTTGCAGCGGCTGTGGGCCAAGTGGGGGCTCGACATCGACGGGCACCCCGTGGACCTCGCCGAGCTGTTCGGCGCGGACCGTCCCGTCGTGCTGGAGATCGGCTTCGGCATGGGCGAGGCGACCGCGCAGATGGCCGCCGCCGCCCCGGACACCGGCATCCTCGCGGTGGACGTGCACACGCCCGGCCAGGGGAACCTGCTCAACCTCGCGGACCGCACCGGGCTGACCAACATCCGGGTCGCCAACGGCGACGCGATCATCCTGCTGCGCGAGATGCTGCCCGCGGACTCGCTCGACGGGCTGCGCGTCTACTTCCCCGACCCCTGGCCGAAGAAGCGCCACCACAAGCGGCGCCTCATCCAGCCGGAGTTCCTCGACCTGGCCGCGACGCGACTCAAGCCCGGCGCGGTCGTGCACTGCGCCACGGACTGGGAGCCGTACGCCGAGCAGATGCTCGAGGTGCTGACCGCGCACCCCGACTTCGAGAACACCCGGGCCGACGGCGGGTTCGCGCCCCGGCCCGAGTTCCGGCCGCTGACCCGTTTCGAGGGACAGGGGCTGGACAAGGGTCACGTCGTGAACGATCTGCTGTTCCGCCGCGTACAGCATCGCGTCCGGCCCGGGGATCTCTGACCGGGGCAAGGCCCCGATCAAGGGATCGACCAAGGGATCACCGACCGACCTCCCCCTCCACCACAGTCCCCTCCCTCGTTAGGGTCGATGCCGTGGCCTTCAGTCCTCCGTTCCCGCCCCATCCGCCGCATCCCGGCGGCGCGCCCGAGGACGGTGTGCTGCGCCACGCTCACTGGTGGCAGCGCAGGTCGGTCCGGTACGGGGCGCTGATCACCCTGCTCGCGCTGTCCGGTCTGGTCATCCTCGCGCTGGTGCGCGAACAGACCGGCACGGAAGGATTCCTGGTCGGGCTCGGGCTCGCCGTGCTGCCCGTGCCGTTGCTGGTCGCCGCCTTCCGCTGGCTCGACCGGGTCGAGCCGGGCCCCTGGCGGAACCTGGTGTTCGCCTTCGCCTGGGGCGCGTGCGCGGCGGCCCTGATAGCCATCATCGCCAACAGCTTCGCGACCCGCTGGATAGCGACCGCGACCGCCGACCCGTCCGGCGCGGACACCCTCGGGGCGACCGTCATAGCGCCCGTCGTCGAGGAGTCCGCCAAGGCCGCCGCCGTCCTGCTGGTGTTCCTCTTCCGCAGACGGGACTTCACCGGGATCGTCGACGGCGTGGTCATAGCCGGGCTCACCGCCACCGGCTTCGCCTTCACCGAGAACATCCTCTACCTCGGCACCGCGTTCGGCACCGACCAGCTCACCGGCGACACCGGCATCGCGTCCGTGACCGCCGCGACCTTCTTCGTACGCGTCATCATGTCGCCGTTCGCCCACCCCCTGTTCACCGTCCTGACCGGCATCGGCTTCGGCGTCGCCGCGCTCTCCGGGAACCGTCAGCACCTGCGGCGCGTGCTGCTCCCGCTGTGCGGGCTGCTCCTCGCGATGGGCATGCACGCCCTGTGGAACGGCTCCTCGTCGTTCGGCGAGTTCGGGTTCTTCGCGGTGTACGCGGCCTTCATGGTGCCCGCGTTCGGGCTGCTCACCTGGCTGGCGGTGTGGACACGCCAACGCGAGCTGCGCACCGTGCGCGAGGAGCTGCCCGCCTACGCGGCCGCGGGCTGGCTCATGCCGGCCGAGCCGTACGCGCTCGGCTCGATGCGTGCCCGGCGGCTGGCCCGCGAGTACGCCGGCCGCCACCTGGGCCGGCCCGCGGCGCGGGAGGTCGCGCGGTACGAGGCGTACGCCACGTCCCTCGCGTTCCTGAGGCACCGCGGCCGCCGGGGACGGGCCGACGCCGACTTCGTCCTTCGGGAACGGGAATTGCTCAACGAACTGTGGCGCCGCCAGGACATCGCCCGCCCCGCGCTGGACCACGCGGCCCGGATGACGGCCCCGCCGGTACGGGTGGTCGCGCCGCCCTGGCCGGTGCAGGGGGTGTACGGGTACGGCCGGGGGACGGTTCACGGCCAGGCACCGGCGTACGGCCACGCACCGGCGTACGGCCAGGGACCGGCGTACGGCCAGGGACCGGGATACGGCCAGGGCCACAGCGCCGGATTCGGGCACCCGGCAGGACCGGGATACGCCCAGCCGGCAGCTCCGGGGTACGCGCACCCGGCGGGACCGGGATACGGATACCCCGCAGCGCACGGACCCGGACCCGGACCCGGATTCGAGACCGGCCCCGGGTACGAATCCGGCCCCGGCCCCGGCCCCGGACCTGGCCCGGGGCAAGGATTTCCGGCGGGGCCCCGTCCCAACCCCCACCCGCATCAGTAGGCCGAGCCGCAGCAGGTCAGGCCGACGCGGGCCGGTCAGAGGCAAGTCGGACCGACGCAGGTCGACCCAACGCGGGTAGAGCCGACACCGGAGCTCGGGTCAGGCCCACGCCCAGGTGATGCCGAAGCCCGGGTCAGACCGGAGCCCGGGTCAGGCCGAGGCTCGGGTCAGTCGGGTGAGTTCATCCTGGGTCAGTTCCAGCTGTGCCACCCCGAGCAGTGCCGGCAGCTGCTCGATCGTGCGCGCGGACGCGATCGGGGCTGCCACCGTCGGCCGGGCCGCGAGCCACGCCAGGGCGACCGTGGGGATCTGTGTGTCGTGGGCCTGGGCGATCTCGTCCAGGGCGGTGAGGACGTTCCGGCCCCGCTCCGTCTCCAGGTGCTTGGCGGCGCCGGCGGCCCGGGGGCTCTGCACGGTCGTACCGGGCCGGTACTTGCCGGTGAGGAAGCCGGAGGCCAGCGCGGAGTACGGGACGGCGGCGAGGCCGAAGCGGGCGGCGAGGTCCTGGAGGCCGCCCTCGTAGGTGTCGCGCGAGACCAGGTTGTAGTGGGGCTGGAGGGCGACGTACCGGGCCAGGCCCTCGCGGTCGGAGAACTCCAGGGACTCCTGGAGACGCTCGGGCGAGATGTTGGAGGCGGCGATGTGGCGCACCTTGCCCGCCGTCACCAGTTCGTCGAGCGCGCCGACGATCTCCTCGACGGGGACCTCGGGCTTGTCGAAGTGCGTGTAGTAGAGGTCGATGCGGTCGGTGTTCAGACGGCGGAGCGAGGCGTCGGCGGCGGCCTTGATGTTGTCGGCGGACAGACCGGGGAACGCGGGGTGCTGGCTGACCTTCGTGGCGATCACGACGTCGTCGCGGTTGCCCCGGGCCTTCACCCACTTGCCGATGAGGGTCTCGGACTCGCCGCCGCTGTTGCCCTCGACCCACGCCGAGTAGGAGTCGGCGGTGTCCACGAAGTTGCCGCCGGCGGCGGTGTAGGCGTCGAGTACGGCGAAGGAGGCCGCCTCGTCCGCGGTCCAGCCGAAGACGTTGCCGCCGAGGGACAGGGGGAAGACCTCGAGGTCGGAGGAGCCGAGTCGGCGAAGAGAAGTCATGTTCCGTTTCAACGGACGCCGGTGGCCGGCCCATTCCGGGCGTGACGCGAAGAACATGTGAACGGCGCCGGTGAAGTGCGCCGGTGAATGGCGCAGCCCCGCAGCCGTCCGACGCGGAAGGCGTCAGGGCTGCGGGGCTGCGTCAGCGGGTCGGGAGAGCCGGGTCGGCGTGTCCGAGGAGGGACCGCCCGGGGTGTCGGAGGGGGACGGCTCAGGGGTTGAGGCCCTTGCCGCGCAGCCAGGCCGCCGGGTCGATGCCGTCGGAGCTGCCACCCGGGTGGACCTCGAGGTGGAGATGGGCTCCGGTGACGTTCCCGGTCGCGCCCACCCGGCCGATGACGTCACCGGTGGCGACCTTCTGGCCGACGCTGACGCTGATCGACGACTGGTGGCAGAACCACAGCTCGGTGCCGTCGTCCAGGGTCAGGATGGTGCGGTAGCCGTAGGAACCGGCCCAGCCGGCCTCGGTGATGGTGCCGCTGTGGACGGCCTTGATGAGCGTGCCCGTGGGCGCGGCGAAGTCGAGGCCCGTGTGGTAGCCGGAGGACCAGAGGGAACCGGCCTGACCGAAGGTCGAGGTGATGGTGTACGAGGAGGTGGGCAGCGTGTACTGCTTGGCCAGCTCGGCCAGGCGCGCGGCCTCGACCTTCGCGGCGGCTTCCTCGGCGGCCTTCTTCTTCGCGGCGGCGGCCTTGGCCTCCGCCTCCTTCTGGGCCTTGGTGACGGCGTCGGCCTCGGCCTTGGCCGCCGCGGCGAGGGCCTTGACCTCGACCTGTGACTGCTGAGACTCGGCCTGCGCCATGATCCGGCTGCGCAGGGCCTCACCGGCGTCGGCGACGCTCTCGTCGGCGTCCACGGCCGCTTCGGAGCCGAACCCGGCGAGGGCCGGCGCGGCTTCCTGGGCGGGTTCGTCGTCGGAGATGAGCGAGCCCACGTTGGGCAGGTCCGGCATCGAGATGGAGACCGGGGCCTTGCCGGTGTTGGCGCTGGCCATGCCGCCCGCGCTGACGGCGGCAATGACGCCGACGCCGAGGACGGTGGAGCTGCGGGCGAATCCGCCGCCGCGCTGCTTGGCCACGCGGTGCTTGCCGCGTACCGGGCGAATGGAGTCCGCGGTGGGGTTCCACTCCTCCCACGGGCCCTCGTCGGTGCGGTAGTCGCCGTAGCCGAAGGTCTCGGTGGACCGGCTGGGCGCGTACGGGGCCTCGGGGGCAGGCGGGTTGGACGCCACGCGGGCGCACTCCTTTCCTTCCGTCGCCTACCGGGTTAGCTGACGGGTTCGGAGCGGGAAGGTCTCCTACGCGCGTATACCGGTCGTGGACTCTGCGAGTTCACGACGGCTTCCGCGTGATTCACCCCAAGGTGGTGGTTCCCCGGTTCCCTTGCGGGATTCGGCACGTGCCGCACGGAGCCGACTCTTGTGCCGGCTGGGACGACCGCGCTGCGTTATCGAACGTTAATAGACCCGGGGGCGGGATTCCAAGCCGTTCTTCTTGATCAACAACATTTCTGGCCTGGACCTTTCAGGCCACCAGTGGTGAAAAACGGGCGAGTTGACCACGCGCCGAAGGCGCTTCGACATGCCCTGGAAACGCCTCGGTAGTCACAGGAGTTTTGATGGTGACTCAGTCGTTATGCGCTGGGCGGTCGACCGGTCACCAAGAGTGAGGGAGCGGTCGGTGAACGCACCGAAGGCCGGAACCCTTTCGGATTCCGGCCTTCGGCCTATCAGTAGCGGGGACAGGATTTGAACCTGCGACCTCTGGGTTATGAGCCCAGCGAGCTACCGAGCTGCTCCACCCCGCGGCGATGAACACAACTGTACGCCATCAGCGGGGCAGAAAGCACATCGGTTGTCCCGTGGGGCTCCGGCGGCCTCAGAGGAGATGGCCGTTCGGGCCCTTCGCCCGCTCCTCGTACTCCGGGAGCACGAGGACGTCGACGCCCCGGGACGTCAGCAGGCCGGTTCCGTCCGCCTCCGTGACGAAGGTGTCCGGCTCGCGCCAGGCCGTGACCACCCTGCGCACCCCCGCGTCGAGGATGAGCCGGGCGCAGGGGGCGGGGCGGGAGGAGCGGCGGGCACACGGTTCGAGGCTGCTGTAGACGGTGGCCGTGGGCAGACGGGGGTCGGCGGGGTCGAGTTTCGCGAGGGCTGCCTCCTCGGCGTGCACGACCGGGTCGCCGGCCTCGCGGGAGTGGCCGCGCGCCAGCTCCGTGCCGTCGGCGGCCACGATCACCGCGCCGACGCTGAAAGCGGTCCGCGACGGCGGGCAGTCGGCGGCGAGGGCGCAGGCGAGGGCCAGCCAGTGACGGTCGGCCGCGACGGGCAGCAGGCCGGCGCCGGGTGCGGTGGGCTCGTAGCGGTTCAGGACGACGTCCTCGATACGCCGGGTCTCCACCAGGCGGAGCCGTCCGCCCTGGTAGGCGCCCGGGCCGAACAGCCGGGGCGCGTGCGGGTCGCCCACGAACAGCGGGGCGAGGACGAGCTGGAGTTCGTCGGCGAGGCCCTCTTGGAGCAGCTGGGTGTGGACGGTTCCGCCGCCCTCGACCATGAGGCGCCGTACACCGCGGACATCGTGGAGGTGTTCGAGGAGACGGCGCCAGTCCAGTTCGGGGCCGAGCGCGACGGCGTCCGCCGCGATGCCGAGCGCCCGGACCCGCTCGGCGCCCTTCTCCGTCGTGTACACGACCTTCTCGCCGCCCGTGTGCCAGAAGTTCGCCGCCGGGTCGAGTTCGCCGAAGCCGCTGACGGTGACCTTGAGCGGGTAGGGCGGCCGTCCGGCGGCCACCCGGGCGGCGCGCCGCTCCGGGGAGTTCACCAGGAGCCGGGGGTTGTCGGCGCGGATCGTGCCGGCGCCGATGAGGATGGCGTCGACGGAGGCCCGTACCTCGTCCACGCGGTCGAAGTCGGCGCGGCTGGAGAGGAGCAGACGTTCGGGCGTGGTGTCGTCCAGGTATCCGTCGAGGGACACGGCGGCGGACAGCAGGACGTACGGGTACGGCATCGACGCGGCTCCCCGGCTCGGTCCGACGGCGGTCTGACGGCGCTCTGACGTGCAGTGACGTGCCCTGACTCGATCGGGGCGCCGGGCCGACGACGGTGCTCTTGGTTCAAGTTTGTAACAAACCTACACTGGGTGGCATGACGACCCGCTGGCTCACCCCCGAGGAGCAGCGCGCCTGGCGCGCGTACGTTGCCGGCTACTCCCTCCTCGAGGACGCGATCGACCGGCAGCTCCAGCAGGAGGCCGGCATGCCCCACCTGTACTACTCCATCCTCGCCAATCTCTCCGAGACACCGGAGCGACGGCTGCGGATGACCGACCTGGCGGAGCGGCTGAAGATCACCCGGAGCCGGCTGACCTACGCGGTGTCCCGGCTGGAGAAGGACGGGCTGCTGCGGCGCGAGGAGTGCCGCTGGGACAAACGCGGCAGCGTCGCGGTCCTGACCGACGAGGGCATGACGGTGCTGGAGGGCGTGGCGCCCGGCCATGTCGGGACGGTCCGCGCCGCCCTCTTCGACCGGCTCACCCCGGAGCAGGTGGGACAGCTGGAGGAGATCTTCACGCAGGTCGCGCGCGGGCTCCAGGAGAACGACGGCGAGGCGGCGCCCGAGGATCTCCCGTGGCGCCGGCGTTCGTCGCCGTGCTCCGGAACCTCGTGAGCCGCGCCACAATCCAGTTGCTTCAAATTTAAAGCATGGGGTAGGGTCTCGAATCGTTGGATCTGCTTCAAATCTGAAGCACAAGGCGGTCCAGTGCCGCCTTGTCACCGTCCTCCGGACCCGGGAGACCGCATGCCCGACACCCCCGCCGCCACCCCCCGCGCCCGCGTCCGGGTACCGCTGCGCTTCCCCGACGGCTACTCCGTCGACGCCGAACTCGTCACCTTCCACGGTCTCGCCGACGGCCAGGAGCACGTCGCCGTCGTCCTCGGCGAGCCGGCGCCCGGCGTCACCCCCCTGGTCCGGCTGCACTCCGAGTGCCTGACCGGTGACGTCTTCGGCTCCGCCCGCTGCGACTGCGGGCCGCAGCTGCGCGAGGCGGTCGAGCGCATAGCCGTCACGGGCGGTGTCCTGCTCTACCTGCGCCAGGAGGGCCGCGGCATCGGCCTCTACAACAAGCTCGACGCGTACGCCCTCCAGGACCAGGGCCTGGACACCTACGAGGCGAACGCCGCGCTCGGTCTGCCCGAGGACGACCGGGACTACACGGCCGCCGCCCAGATGCTGCGCGCCCTGGGCATCACGGCCCTGGACCTGCTGTCCAACAACCCCGACAAGGCCGAACAGTTGCGGGACCTGGGCATCGACGTCCAGGACCGGGTCCCGACGGGCGTCTTCACGACCCCGCACAACGTCCGCTACCTGCGCGCCAAGGTCCTCCAGACCCAGCACACGCTGCCGCTGGCCGACCTCACCGGCTTGAGCGTGGGCTGACGGCCGGCGGCCCGAACGGGCCGTCCAGCGCGGCCCACTGGAGCAGCATGACGGTCTTGGCGTCCGCGATCGCGCCGGTGCGGACGAGGTCGAGGGCCTCGGCGAAGGGGAGTTCGACCACGGCGATGTCCTCGCCCTCGGCCGCCACGCCCGCCGTGTCGACACCGGGGGCGCAGGCGTCGTAGGGGGCGGCGAAGAAGCTGAGCCGTTCGGTGACGGAACCGGGGCTCATGAACGCGTCGAAGAGGTGCTCGACCTCGTGGACCACCCGTCCGGTCTCCTCGGCCGCCTCGCGGCGGATCGCCGCCGGCGGGTCGTCGCCGTCCAGGAGCCCGGCCGCGGCCTCCAGCAGCATGCCGTCCGGGTGCCCGTTGACGTACGCGGGCAGCCGGAACTGCCGGGTGAGCAGGACGGTGCGGCGGTCGGGGTCGTAGAGGAGGATCGTGGCGCCGTCGCCCCTGTCGTACGTCTCGCGCCGTTCACGGCTCACGTGGCCGTCGCCGTGCCGGTAGTCGAAGGTGGTGCGGCGCAGGACGGACCAGTCGCAGGCCAGCTCCTCGACGTCGACGACGCGGACCCGGTCGTTGCCGTCGAGGTCGCGTCCCTGGCGGTCGAGCCCGGTTCGGCCACGCGGGTCCGGGGTGTCGATGCCGGGGGTGCCCGGGACGGCGTGTCGCGCGGTGCCACGGGTGCCGGACCCGGGACCGGCCGGACTGTCGACGTACCCCGTCATCGGCGGCCTGCCCACGGTGGCGGCGGGAACACCGGCTCGGCAGACGCCGGGGACACCGGGGCCGGAGTCGGGGGCGCCGGGAGCGCGGGAGGCGGGGACGCCAGAGATGCGGGGCTCGGAGGCGGCGGGTACGTCGGCGAGGTCGGCGTAGATCCTCTTGCCCAGGGCGCGGGCCCGCTGGACCATCCGGTCCGCGCCCTGCGACGGGCCGCCGATGCGCAGGACCGCGTCGCAGCGGGCCAGCAGGCGTTCGGCCACGGGGTGGAAGATCTCGTCGAACAGCGGGTCGCCGGGGGCGGCGCCGCCCGCCGCCTCCAGCAGGGGCAGCGCGAGCGCCTCGCCGGTGACGGCCAGGTGCCCGGCGCGGAACAGACCGAGGGCGACCTCGTTCATGGCCCGCACATGGGCGGCGAGCTTCTCGGGGTCGTCGCCGGTGCCCGAACGGTACGGGCCGGCGACAAGGATCACCAGGGGTTCCACGTGCTCTCCAGAGCGAGTTCAGGCCAGCCGGGTCCGGACCCCTGCCTCACGCAGGGCGTCCAGGGTCCGTGGGCCGCCGGGGTGGGTGGCGGGATCCGCCGCTGCCGCGTCGGTGACGAAGGAGTGCACGGCGTCGAGCGGGCCGACCTGGCTGAACGCGCGCACACCCAGCTTGGTCGCGTCGGCCACGGCGACCGTACGGGCGGCCTGGCCGAGTCCCGCCTGCTTGACGGCCGCGTCCTCGAGGGAGAACTCCGACCAGCCGTGCACGGCGTGCACCCCGCCGATCGACATCACGAACACGTCGAAGGCCAGGGACTCGAGTGTGCGCAGGGCCAGCGGCCCGACGAGAGACCGCTCACCCGGACGGGAGCGGCCCCCGACCACCAGCAGTTCGATGCCGGGCCGGTCGGCCAGCCGCAGCGCCGCCTGGAGACTGAGCACCGCGACGGTCAACGGACCCCGCGCGGCGAGGTGTTCCGCCACGTGCACGGTCGTGGTCCCGGCGTCCAGCAGCACCCGTGACCCCGGCTCGACCATCCCGGCGACGGCCGCGCCGAGCCGGTCCTTCGTCGCCGCCTGCCACGCCTGCCGCGCCTCGAAGCCGCCGCCCTCCTCGCGCGGCCGCCCGGCGACGGCGCCGCCGTGCACCCGGCGCACCAGCCCCTGCCGCTCGAGCACGTCCAGGTCCCTGCGCACGGTCATCTCCGAGACCCCGAGCCGCTGGGCGAGTTCGGCGACGGAAACCCGCGCCTGCCGCCGCTCCCGGCCCTGCGCCGGTCCCTGCTCATGACCTTGGGCCGGTCCCTGCTCCTGCCCATGCTGATCCCGGCCGTGCCCCTGGACGAGACGGAGGGTCAGATCGAGACGGTCGGCGACATCCATGAGCACAGTTCTACCATTTACATGTTCGAGTGAACATCGATATGTTCGCCAGGCACTTCGCCGACCGCCGCTCCCGCCCCTACCGGCCCACCCGGGCGGGCCGGTACATAGAATCCGGTCCCATGCACAAGCCTGACGAGCTGATCGTTGCCCTCGCCGCCCTTGTGGAGTCCGGGCCGAGCAATCAGATGCCCCTGACCGTGGTCACCGGAGGTGCTGTCATCACCGGGCGGCTGGCCCCCGAAGCCATGTGGAGGCAGAGGGTGTCGGAGGTGCTGACGAACTCCGCCCAGCTGGGCGATTTCTCCGCCGTCTTCGACACCCCCGCGAAGAGGGAGGGACCGCCCACCCACCTGCACTTCCACGTCGCCCGGATCCTCCAGGGCACCGTGGGGATCCCGGAGACGGGCGGGATGTACCGCGTGGCGATCGAGGACGTCAGCGCCTGGACCATCGGCGACTTCAGCTACTCGGACCACTGACCGCCGAGCGCGCACGCAAAAGCCCCCAGCTCAACCACTGCTGAGCTGGGGGCGTTCCGGTAGGCCCTGTGGGACTCGAACCCACAACCAATGGATTAAAAGTCCACTGCTCTGCCAATTGAGCTAAGGGCCCAGGCGATGTTGCCTCCCCGAGCATAGCCGGACGTGACCGTGTCTCCGATCGGGTATCGCAGACACGGGCGCGCCGAGGTACGCGAAACGGTCGGGACCGGTCACGGAACCCGGTCCGTGCCGCTCACTTGTCCGATGGTCCGGCAGGTGTCCTCGCCCGCGCGGCCTCCCGGGCGATGGTCCGTTCGTGGCCGGGGTCGAGGAACCAGTTGCGGGCGGAGACCTGCCACCACACCCCCGCGAAGCCCAGGACGACGAGGACCGCGACCGGGGCGTAGTTGAAGGTCTCCCAGGTGACCGGGGAGACCTGGGGCAGCATGAACAGGACGGTGATGACGACCACCCACCCCACCGACACCACGCCGATCGCCTTCGACCAGCGGCCCAGGTGCCACGGCCCCCGCTCGAACGCCTCACCCTTGCGGATGCGCAACAGCGTCGGGATGACGTACGCGATGTAGAGGCCGATGACGGCGATGGAGGTGACGGCCGCGTACGCGGTGACGTTGATCAGATACGGCAGGCCCAGCGCCAGCGCGCCGCCGGCCGCCAGCCAGACGGCCGCGACGGGTGTACGGGTGCGCGGGCTGACCGTGTGCCAGACATGGGAGAAGGGCAGCGCCCCGTCGCGCGAGAACGCGTAGATCATGCGGCTGTTGGCCGTGACCGAAGCCATCCCGCAGAACAGCTGCGCGCCGATCACCACGAGCAGCAGCAGCTTGCCGGCGGTCGCGCCGAGCGCGTCGAGCAGGATCTGGGCGGGCGGCGCGCCGGTCGGGGAGGCGAGCGCGGCGTCGTAGGACTGGATGGCGTACGTGAAGCCGAGCAGCAGGACGAAGCCGGCGATCCACGAGGTCCAGATGGACTGCACGATGCCCTTGGGGCCGGCCGTCGACGCGTCGTGCGTCTCCTCCGTCATATGGGCGGAGGCGTCGTAGCCGGTGAAGGTGTACTGGGCCATCAGCAGGCCGAGCAGGACGACGTAGACGCCGCTGCCCCAGCCGGTGTTGTTGACGAACTCGCCGAACACGAAGGACGTCGACTGGTGCTTGTCGGGGACGAAGGCCAGCGCCCCGACGATGACGCCCACGCCCAGCACGTGCCACCACACGCTCACGCTGTTGAGGAGGGCGACGATGCGGACCCCGAAGGTGTTGAGCAGGCCGTGCAGCACCAGGATCCCGGCGAAGAGCAGGACCGTCCGGCCGGGCGTCACCTCGAAGTCGAACTGGAGGTTCAGGTAGGCGCCGAGGAAGGACGCGGCCCCGAAGTCGATGCCGGCCGTCACGGCCACCTGGCCCAGTACGTTGAACCAGCCCGTGAACCAGGCCCAGGCCGCCGCCGAGCGCGGGGGTGCCAGCCGGTGCGCCCAGAAGTACAGGCCCGCCGACGTCGGGTACGCCGAACAGATCTCGGCCATGGACAGGCCGACGAACAGGGTCATCAGCCCCACGGCGACCCAGCCCCAGGTGATCACGGCCGGTCCGCCGGTGTTCATGCCGAACAGGTACAGCGTCAGGCAGCCCGACAGGACCGAGATGATCGTGAAGGAGACCGCGTAGTTGGAGAACGCCGACATGCGGCGGGCCAGAACCTGGGTGTAGCCGAGCTGGGCCAGCCGCTCTTCGTCCGAGAGATTCCCGGGAGAGCGCCCACTCACTGTGCCGTCATCTGTCATGCCCCCAGCAATTCCCCTGCCGAGGTCGTGACACACGTCACAACTTGGCCAGAAAGTGCCCTTGTGGTCCTGCCGACCGGTGCCGATCTTGACCCGCACCCCGAACGCGCCCGTCCCGGTGCCGACCAGCCGGTACAGGCCGCCCGCGGTGTCCTGCCGTCCCGGCGTGAGGTCCCCGGCCCCGGCGACCACGTCGTACACGGAACGGCCAGGACGCCTCTCCGGCGTCTTCGGGCCCCCGGCCCTACGCGTCCGCCCCACGAAGTCCGGTGTTCTCACAGCCGTCCCCCAGCCGCGGGGCCGGGATACGGAAACGCCGTGGCCCCCACCGGAGTTCGGTGGGGGCCACGGCGTTCACTCACAGGAGCCGGCTCCTGCCTCGGCGTCAGCCGTTGCGCTTCCAGCGCGGCTTGTCGTCACGGCGGCCGGCCGTGCCGGAGCCGGAGCCGGTGCCACGGTGGTCGTCACGGCGGCCGAAGGGACGGTCGTGGCCGCCGGAGCGGAAGCCCGGACGGTCGTCGCGACGGTCACGGTTGAACGGACGGTCGCTGCCCCGGTGGGTGGAGGGACGCTCGTCACGGCGGTCACGGCTGAAGCCGCCCGACTGACGGTCGTCGCGGCGGAAGCCACCGGAGGGACGCTCGTCACGACGGTCACGGCTGAAGCCGCCCGCGGGACGCTCGTCACGGCGGAAGCCACCGGAGGGACGCTCGTCACGACGGTCGCCGCCACGCTCGTCACGACGGTCACGGCTGAAGCCGCCCGACGGACGCTCGTCACGACGCTCGAAGGAACGGCCACCACGGTCGTCACGGCGGTCGCGGTTGAAGCCGCCCGACTGACGGTCGTCACGACGCTCGAAGGAACGGCCACCACGGTCGTCACGGCCGGCGCCACCGCGGTCGTCACGGCGGAACCCGCCGCGGTCGCCGTCACGGCGGTCCCGGTTGAAGCCACCGCGGTCGTCACGGTTGAAGCCGCCACGGTCGTTGTCACGGCGCTCGAAGGAACGGCCACCGCGGTCGTCGCGACGGTCGTCACGGCGCTCGTAGTTGCCCCGCTCGTCACGGCGCTGACGCGGCTGCTCGTACGCCGGACGCTCGGCGGGCTGCTCGGAGACGGCCGCCGCCTCCACCGCGGCGTTCTGCTCCACGACCGCCTCGGCGGCCGCGACGACAGCCGCCTCCGGGTCCTCGCCACGCTCGCGCGCCACGCGGGCCACCAGACGGTCGGCCTCCTCACGCAGCTCGGTCGCGCGTCGCTGCGCACGCTCCAGCTCCTTGGTGAGCTCGGAGACCTCGCGCTCGGCCTGCTGCGCAGCGTTGCCCGCGGACTCGGCCTGGACCTCCGTCATCGAGCGGGCGCCGGTGATCTCGGCGACCTCCGGCTCGAAGGCGGATCCGCCCTGGATGATGTGACGGCCGGCGTCGACGCCCGCGTCCTCCATCAGACGGAAGATCTGACGGCGCTGGTGCGGCAGCGAGAGGGAGACGACCGTGCCGGTGCGGCCGGCGCGCGCGGTGCGGCCCGCGCGGTGCAGGTAGTCCTTGTGGTCGCCGGCCGGGTCCACGTTGAGCACCAGGTCGATGCCGTCGACGTGGATGCCGCGGGCGGCGACGTCGGTCGCGACGAGCGCGTTGACGTAACCGTCCTTGAAGTCGGCCAGCGTGCGGGTACGCGCGCCCTGGGTCATGCCGCCGTGCAGCGCGTCGGCCTTCACGCCGGAGTCGCGCAGCTGCTCGGCGATACGGTCGGCGCCGAGCTGGGTGCGGACGAAGATGATCGTGCGGCCCTTGCGGGAGGCGATCGCGGCGGTGACCGGCGCCTTGTCCTTGGGCTTCACGATCAGGATGTGGTGCGACATGGTCGTGACGTTGCCCTGGGCGCTGTCGACCTCGTGCGTGACCGGGTTGCTCAGGTAGCGCTTGACCAGCGTGGAGATCTCGTTCTCCATCGTGGCCGAGAACAGCATGCGCTGGCCGCCGCCGGGGATCTGGTCGAGCAGCTCGGTGACCTCGGGCAGGAAGCCCAGGTCGGACATCTGGTCGGCCTCGTCGAGGACGGCGACCTGGACGTTCTCGAGCGAGCAGGCGCCACGGTTGATGAGGTCACGCAGACGGCCCGGGGTGGCGACGAGGACGTCGACGCCGCGCTCCAGGGCGTACATCTGGTTGCTCATCGACGTACCGCCGCAGACGACCTTCATCTTCAGGCCGAGCACGTCGCCATACGGCTGGAGCGCGTCCGCGACCTGCATCGCGAGCTCACGCGTCGGCGTGAGGATGATGCCGCGGGGCTTCTTCTTGTCGGTGTGGCCGCCGGACAGCGACGCCAGCAGCGGCAGACCGAACGAGAGGGTCTTGCCGGAGCCGGTGCGGCCACGGCCGAGGATGTCCTTTCCGGCCAGGGCGTCCGGGATGGTCGCGGCCTGGATCGGGAAGGGGGAGGTCACGCCGTTCTGCGCGAGCTTGCGCACCACGCCCTCGGGGAGCCCGAGGTCGGCGAAGGTGAGTTCGGGGGTCTCGGGGGTCTCGTCGACGACCTCGGCGGCCTGCTCGGCCTCGGCGGTGTCGGTGACCTCGATCGCCTCGAGGTTGATCGGCTCCTCGTTGTTCTCGGACACGACGGAGTGATCAGTACTGGAAATGGACATGCGAATGCGAAACCTTCCGGAGTCTCAAGTCGGCACGCGCCCGTCAACTCCGTGTTCGCATTGCGCTACGACCGCCTCTATGCGGTCAGCCACGGCAAGGGAGAGAACGCGCCACACGGCGCGCTCTGCGGTGGCGCCGGGCAAATGGGATCAAACGATCTACCACTATAAGCACCTGGGCCACCGAAGGCAAACCGAGCCCCATCACCGCAGCTCAGCCGCTTCCCGGCCCCGGACGGAGCACCCGCCTAGGGCGTGTCTGACCATTCGCGCTGGATCAGCGCGCGGCGTCTGGTGCGGTGCATCGCAAGGCGGAGGATCGCCCGCGTACTGGATGTACTCGGGTGTGATCCGACAACGCGGCGAGGCGCCGTGCCAGGCGTCGCGCGCCCGGCGGGAATGGTCAGACACGACCTAGAGAGGTGAGTCCACCTCCGGCGCCGCCTCGGGCGCCGGTTCCCGGTCCGCGAGCTGCGCCGCGGCCCCGCCGTCCCCCTCGTGCGCCGAGGACGACGGCTCGGCGACCGTCGGCTCCGGCGTCGGCGAAGGGGGCTCCGGCGGCGTGGGCGCGGGCGGCTCCGGGGCCGGGTCTCGCGTGGGCGCGGTCGGCTGCGGCCCGGGCGGCGTCGGCATCCCGGGCTGCCCGCTCGTCCCCGGCTTTACCGGCCCCGCCGAGGCCGGCGCGCTCCGGCCAGCCGACGGCGAGGCCGAGGCGGCCGCCGACGCGCTCGCCTCCCCCCGGCCGCCCTTCCCGTGCGCGTGCTTGCCGTCGCCGCCCGCTCCGTCCCCTCCGAAGCGGCCGCCCGTTCCCGCCGCATCCCCGTCCGGGGCGCCGCCGCCCCGCTGTCCGGCCGAGTGCGAGGGCCTGACCCGGTCGCCCTCCTCGTCCCCCACGCTCATACAGCCGGCGGCCGCGGCGACGGCCAGGACCGTCGCGGCCAGTCGAACGGGTACGTACAAGGGGCGCACGGGGCCACCTCCGGGGCAGGCGTAAGAAGTCGACGTGTCCAACTCCCGGCGCCCGCAGGAGGACACGCGCCGACGCCCACGCCTGTGCGGGACGGCTCAGCCGTAGCCCAGGGCGTGCAGCCGCGCGTCGTCGATGCCGAAGTGGTGGGCGATCTCGTGCACCACCGTCACCTCCGTCTCCGCGACGACCTCCTCGCGCGTCCCGCACATCCGCAGGGTCGGCCCCCGGTAGATCGTGATCCGGTCGGGCAGCACCCCGGCGTACCACTCCCCGCGGTCCGTCAGCGGAGTCCCCTCGTACAACCCGAGCAGCTCGGGATCGTCCGCGGGCGGCTCGTCCTCCACGAACACCGCGACGTTGTCCATCAGCCGCGTCAACTCCGGCGGAATCCGGTCCAGCGCCTCGGCGACCAGTTCCTCGAACTCCTCGCGCGTCATCTCCAGCACAGGCCCATTGTCCGGCACGACACGGCCGGGGGGAGGTCCTGGACCGTCCGCATACCGGCCCCCGGACCCGGGCATACGGCACCAATGGTCCGCGCCCGCGTCCCCGCCGCACTCCTGCGGCGTCCCAAGCCCGCCAAGCCCGACAAGCGCAGGAGCACGATCCCCGAACTCGCCGTCCGGCCCAACCCCTGGTTCCGCGCTCTCGGCCTGACCGCCGTCGTCCTCTTCGGCGCCTGGCTCGGCCTCCTGGTCGTGGGGGACGTCCGCACGCCCGTCGGCCCCATGAACACCACGATGACGCTGCGTCCGTCCGTCTCCGGCGGTACGAAGATCAATATCTCCCCGCTCGGCGCGCTGACCCTGGACAGCCACATCGCCCCGGTCCGCCTCGACGTGAACGTCGACCAGCTCGACCCCGTGCGCTCACAGGCCCTCGTCGACCACCCCGAACGCCTCTCCGGCCTCCAGGACGAGGTCGCCCGTGACGTCGAGCACGGCACCCTCGACCTCGCGCTCCGCTCCTGTGTCGCCGTCGTCTCCGGCGCCACCGCGCTCGGCCTCGCCGTCTACCGCCGCCCGCGCCGCGCCCTCGCGGCCGGCGGCCTCGCCCTCGCCCTGCTGGCCGCCTCGGGCGCGACCGCGTACGCCACCTGGAACCCCAAGTCGGTCCTGGAACCGCGGTTCTCGGGCCTGCTGTCCTCCGCTCCCTCGCTGGTCGGCAACGCGCGGAGCATCGTCACCGAGTTCGACGTCTACCAGCAGGAACTCGCCCGGCTGGTCACCAACGTCACCAAGCTCTACGACGTCACCTCCACGCTCCCCGCCTTCCAGCCGGACCCGACGACCGTGCGTGTCCTGCACGTCTCCGACATCCACCTCAACCCCGCGAGCTGGAAGATCATCGCCTCGCTGGTGGAGCAGTACAAGGTCGATGTGATCGTCGACTCCGGCGACACGATGGACCACGGCTCGGCGGCGGAGAACGGCTTCCTGGACCCCATCGCCACCCTGGGCGCGCCGTACGTCTGGGTCAGGGGCAACCACGACTCCCGCGTCACCCAGCGGTACCTGGAGGGCCTGAAGAACGTGCACGTCCTCGACGACGGCCGCGCGGTCACGGTCGCCGGGCTGCGCTTCGCGGGGACCGGAGACCCGCAGTTCACCCCCGACCGGTCCGCCGCGCCGGGCGCCGAGGAGTCCCAGGAGGCGGCGGGCGCCCGTCTGGCCGGCGCGCTGCGGGCCCAACGGGACGCCGGCACCCCGGCGGACGTGGCCGTCGTCCACGAGCCCTCCGCCGCCCGGGGCACGGACGGCGAGGTGCCGATGGTCCTGGCCGGGCACCTCCACCACGAGGAGATGGAGGTCATGGAGAAGGGCACGCGCCTGCGTGTCGAGGGCTCGACGGGCGGCAGCGGCCTGCGGGCCGTCGAGGGCAAATACCCCGACCCCATCGAGGCGTCGATCCTCTACTTCGACCGCGACACCCGACGCCTCCAGGCCTGGGACGAGATCAAGCTCGGCGGCCTGGGCCTGACGACGGCCGAGGTCAGCCGCCACCTTCCGAAGGAGAACCTGCCGGGCGCGACCCGCGCCCCGAGCTCGCCCGGAGCCACGCCGTAGGGCCCAGGCCACCCGCGCCTATTCGGTTTGGTCCTGGCGCGAACGCCGTAGTACAGTCACGTCGTGCCCGAGGGCAGCGGTCAGGGCTTGACCGTCCAGAGTTCCGAGAGGAACGAAGGAGAAGCGGAACTCTTCGGAGGGAAGCGGAGTCACATGCTTCGCACGTCTCCAGACGCGCAGATGAAGCAGCGGTACCAGTTAATCCGCCCTCATCGTCTAGCGGCCTAGGACGCCGCCCTTTCAAGGCGGTAGCACGGGTTCGAATCCCGTTGGGGGCACGCAACACCGTGTGCGACACTGTCGTACACAAAGCTTGGTCCTGTGGAGCAGTTTGGAGTGCTCGCCACCCTGTCAAGGTGGAGGCCGCGGGTTCAAATCCCGTCAGGACCGCTGAGGTTTCTCGTGAACCTCGTGGCTGGGTAGCTCAGTTGGTACGAGCGATCGCCTGAAAAGCGATAGGTCGCCGGTTCGACCCCGGCCCCAGCCACAACAGCGAAAACCCCCTCCGGGCAACCGGAGGGGGTTTTCGTCGCTGTGCGTCGGACGGGGCGGGGCCAAAAGCGCTCGCCCCTTCTTCCGCCTGGATGAGATCCTGGACCGCGTATGTCTACGCACCCCGCCCCCGACGCCCCCGCTCCGGGCACCCCCGCCCTCGGCACCCTCGCCCCCCGCCTGGCCGAGCTGTCCCTGCGCGACGCGCACCGGCTCGGGCGCAGGCTCGAAGGCGCGCGCAGGATCCGCAAGCCGGAGGCCCGCGCCGCCGTCCTCGCCGAGATCGAGGGGGAGGTCGCGCAGGTCGAGGAGCGGATGGCCCTGCGGCGCGGCCGTGTGCCCGCCGTCTCGTACCCCGAGCAGCTCCCCGTCAGCCAGAAGAAGGACGAGATCGCGGCCGCCATCCGTGATCACCAGGTCGTCATCGTGGCCGGTGAGACCGGCTCCGGCAAGACCACCCAGATCCCCAAGATCTGTCTCGAACTGGGGCGCGGTGTCCGCGGCATGATCGGGCACACGCAGCCCCGTCGTATCGCCGCCCGCACCGTGGCCGAGCGGGTCGCCGAGGAACTGGGCACACCTCTCGGCGAGGCCGTCGGCTGGAAGGTGCGGTTCACCGACCAGGTGAACCCGGACGCCACCTTCGTGAAGCTGATGACGGACGGCATCCTCCTCGCGGAGATCCAGACCGACCGTGAGCTGCGCGCGTACGACACGATCATCATCGACGAGGCCCACGAGCGGTCCCTCAACATCGACTTCCTGCTGGGCTATCTGGCCCAGCTGCTGCCCCGCCGTCCGGACCTCAAGGTCGTCATCACCTCCGCGACCATCGACCCCGAGCGCTTCTCACGGCACTTCGGCGAGGCCCCGATCGTCGAGGTCAGCGGGCGGACGTACCCCGTGGAGGTGCGTTACCGGCCGCTCCTCGAAGAGGACTCCGAGGACTCCGACCGCGATCAGATCACCGCGATCACCGACGCCGTGGAAGAGCTCATGGGCGAGGGCAAGGGCGACATCCTCGTCTTCCTCTCCGGCGAGCGGGAGATCCGCGACACGGCGGACGCGCTGGAGAAGAAGAAGTACCGGTTCACGGAAGTCCTCCCGCTCTACGCCCGGCTCTCGCACGCCGAGCAGCACCGGGTCTTTCAGCAGCACACGGGCCGCAGGATCGTTCTGGCGACGAACGTGGCCGAGACGTCCCTGACCGTCCCGGGCATCAAGTACGTCATCGATCCCGGCTTCGCCCGCATCAGCCGCTACAGCCACCGCACCAAGGTGCAGCGCCTGCCCATCGAACCGATCTCGCAGGCCAGCGCCAACCAGCGCAAGGGCCGCTGCGGCCGTACCAGCGACGGCATCTGCATCCGGCTGTACGACGAGGACGACTTCGTCGCCCGCCCGGAGTTCACGGACGCGGAGATCCTCCGTACGAACCTGGCGAGCGTCATCCTCCAGATGACCGCGGCCGGCCTCGGCGACATCGAGAAGTTCCCCTTCATCGACCCGCCGGACCACCGCAACATCCGTGACGGCGTGCAGCTGCTCCAGGAGCTGAACGCCCTGGACCCGTCCGAGAAGGACCCCCGCAGGCGGCTCACGCAGACCGGCCGCAAGCTGGCCCAGCTGCCCGTCGACCCGCGGCTCGCCCGCATGGTCCTGGAAGCCGACAAGAACGGCTGTGTGCGCGAGGTCATGGTGATAGCGGCCGCGCTGTCCATCCAGGACCCGCGCGAACGCCCGGCCGACAAGCAGACCCAGGCCGACCAGCAGCACGCCCGCTTCAAGGACGAGACCAGCGACTTCCTCGCCTATCTCAACCTGTGGCGGTACGTCCGCGAGCAGCAGAAGGAGCGCGGCTCCTCCTCCTTCCGGCGTATGTGCAAGCAGGAGTACCTGAACTTCCTGCGCATCCGCGAGTGGCAGGACATCTACACCCAGCTGCGCACGGTCGCCAAGCAGATGGGCATCCACCTCAACGAGGAGGACGCGCCCGAGCAGAGCGTCCACGTCTCCCTTCTCGCCGGTCTGCTGTCGCACATCGGCATGAAGGACGTGAAGGACGGCAACAAGAACGAGTACCTGGGCGCGCGCAGTGCCAAGTTCGCGATCTTCCCGGGCTCGTCCCTGTTCAAGAAGCAGCCTCGGTTCGTGATGTCGGCGGAGCTGGTGGAGACCTCCCGGCTCTGGGCCCGTGTCAACGCGAAGATCGAGCCGGAGTGGGTCGAGCCGCTCGCCGGACACCTGCTGAAGCGGACGTACAGCGAGCCGCGCTGGGAGAAGGACCAGGCGGCCGTGATGGCGGACGAGAAGGTCACGCTGTACGGCGTCCCGATCATCGCCCAGCGGAAGGTCAACTACGGCCGGATCGATCCGGAGACCTCCCGCGACCTGTTCATCCGCAACGCGCTGGTCGAGGGCGACTGGCGGACGCACCACAAGTTCTTCGCCGACAACCGCCGGCTCCTGAGCGAGGTCGAGGAGCTGGAGCACCGCGCCCGGCGCCGGGACATCGTGGTGGACGACGAGACGCTGTTCGACTTCTACGACCAGCGGGTGCCCGAACACGTCGTGTCCGGCGCGCATTTCGACTCGTGGTGGAAGCACAAGCGGCACGAGCAGCCCGACCACCTCGACTTCGAGCGGGAGATGCTCATCCGGGAGTCGGCGGAGGCGGTCACCAAGGCCGACTATCCCGACTCCTGGCGTCAGGGCCCGCTGAAGTTCCGGGTCACCTACCAGTTCGAGCCGGGCGCGGACGCGGACGGCGTGACCGTGCACATCCCGCTCCACGTCCTCAACCAGGTCACGGATGAGGGCTTCGACTGGCAGATCCCGGGCCTGCGGGAGGAGGTCGTCACGGAGCTGATCCGTTCCCTCCCCAAGCCGGTCCGCCGCCACTACGTCCCGGCCCCGAACTTCGCGAAGCGTTTCCTGGAGCAGGCGGCGCCCTCGCCGGAACCGCTCACCACGGCCATGGCCCGTGAGCTGAAGCGGATGGTCGGCGTCCCGTTCGAGGCCGACGACTTCGACTGGTCGAGGCTCCCCGACCACCTGAAGATCACCTTCCGCATCGTCGACGAGCGGCGCCGCAACCTGGCCGAGGACAAGGACCTCGAGGCGTTGAAGCTGCGGCTGCGGCCGAAGGCCCGGCAGGCCATCTCGCAGGCGGCCGCGGCCACCGCCGAACGGCAGGGCGGCGAGTCGCTGGAGCGCTCGGGCCTGACGGACTGGACGATCGGCTCGCTCACCCGCGTCTTCGAGACCCGCCGCGCGGGCCAGCCGGTGAAGGCGTATCCGGCGCTCGTCGACGACGGGGACACCGTGTCCGTACGTCTCTTCGACACGGAGGCGGAGCAGGCGGAGGCGATGTGGAAGGGCACGCGCCGGCTGATCCTGCGCAACATCCCGGTCAACCCGGCGAAGTTCGCGTCCGAGAAGCTGACAAACCCCCAGAAGCTCGCGCTGTCCGCGAATCCGCACGGTTCGATCCAGGCGCTGTTCGACGACTGCGCGATGGCGGCGGCCGACCGGCTGATCGCCGACCTCGGCGGGCCGGCCTGGGACGAGGAGTCGTACCGCAAGCTCTACGAGAAGGTGCGTGCGGAGATCGTCGACACGACGGTGCGGACCGTCGCCCAGGTCCAGCAGGTGCTGGCCGCCTGGCAGGCCTGTGAGCGCCGTCTGAAGGGCGTGCGCAGCCCCGTGCTGCTCGCGAACCTGGCGGACGTGAGGCGGCAGCTGGACGCCCTCGTGAAGCCCGGCTTCGTCACCTGGGCGGGGCTGCGCCGCCTGCCGGACCTCATGCGCTACCTGGTGGCGGCGGACCGGCGCCTCCAGCAGATGCCGACCGCCGTGCAGCGGGACACCAGTCGCATGGAGAAGGTCCACGAGATGCAGGACGAGTACGCGTGGCTGCTGGAACAGCTTCCCCAGGGGCGGCCGGTTCCCCAGCAGGTCCTGGACATCCGCTGGATGATCGAGGAGCTCCGGGTCAGCTATTTCGCGCACGCCCTGGGCACGGCGTACCCGGTCTCCGACAAGCGGATCGTGAAGGCGATCGACGCGGCGGCGCCGTAACGGCAGCCGTACACAGGGTGAGTTCGACCGACGGGCTCACCCTCCTGTACAGTCCTTCTCGCAGCACAGCACAACATCAAGTGCCGCGAAAATCCCCCAGTTCCTCCGGGTCCGGGTGGGAGCTCCAGGTCCTGTGGAGCAGTTTGGAGTGCTCGCCACCCTGTCAAGGTGGAGGCCGCGGGTTCAAATCCCGTCAGGACCGCAGTAGCAGAGAGCCCGGATCTTCGGATCCGGGCTCTCTGCGTTGTCGCCGCACTCTTGACGCTGCCACCTTCCGCCGGTACCCCAGAACTCAGGGCCCGTTTCCGCGCGGCCCCGACGGAGGTGAGGCATGGGGGAATCGGTCAGGCACGAGACGCGGGCCCTGCTTCGCGCACATCTGTCGGCCGCGACGCCCTACCGGCACCTGACCCGCCACTGCCCGATCTGCCACCGCCTCCAGCGACTGGCGATGGACGGCGCCCCACGGGGCGCGGAGACCCCCGAGACGGCCGTGGAGGGCGAGAGCCCGTCGCGTGCGTGATCGGCGCTCTCAGGGCCGCCCGCCGCACCGACGTCCGCCTCAACGGCCCTGCCCGCAGGGGGCGCTGGAGAACGAGCCTCCTTTAGCGCACATGAATCGGAGGCAACAAGGCTCTCGGCATGTGACGGGAGTCACCGCATGAGTTTTGAAAACCCGGGTTCTTACCAGGCTCCTACAACTGGTCAATTTTATATGTGCAATTGCACCACTCAGGAGGATGCCTCCCGGAACCCTCCCAGAGCCTCCCCAGACTCCGACAAGGCCGCTCACAGAGTCACCGGATGCGACCCGTCCAGCGAGCCGAAGCGGCCCCAAGCGCACAAAAAAGATCGCGCTGGACCCGGCGGAGTCCAGCGCGATCGACGACGTTCCCGTGGGCGAGGGGCCTGTTGGGGCAGGACCCACGTCGCTTGTAGCTAGGTTTCGGGCGTCCGCACAGGTGGGGGAACCTGACGTGTTGCCCGGTTATTCACTTGTTCAGGCCTCGCTGCGCTGCTGCGGGATACCCGCAAGCAGTGCGCGGACCTCTGCCTCGCGATAACGGCGGTGTCCGCCGAGCGTACGAATCGACGTGAGCTTGCCGGCCTTCGCCCACCGTGTGACCGTCTTGGGGTCGACACGGAACATGGTGGCGACCTCAGCCGGGGTCAGCAGCGGCTCAGCATCAGGGGTGCGAGCGGTCATGAGCGGCCTCCTCGGGAGAACCGATCGTTCTCGGTTCTTTCCTCTAAATTCTGCACCTTGACCCGCGTTGCCCGAAATGGCGGATGCGGGTCGAGTCGGTTATAGGACGAACGGCTTGTCCTCGGCACTACAACTACACCATCCGTCCAGCCGCGTCGGCCAAACCGATGGAATTGCCCCCCAGGTGTTCATCGGCGACGGAAGCCGATGGACCATGCCATAGCGGACAGTCACGCCACTGTGACGATCAGTCACAGGGCGATCAGGAGGCATCAGACCCCCCAAAGCGCTGTAATGCTGAGATTTCCCCCCACAGTGGAGCATAAGCAGGCGGACGGAGCCCTCCCCGGACTCCTTGTCCTATTTTGGCACGAGGAGGGGCAAGCGGCGCAAGGGTCGTGTACGTGCGTTCCGTCACCCTTGGGACATAAGCCCGGATCGGGGATCTACGTCCCGTCAGTTCCGTGAAGTGCGGTTGACCGTACGCTGTTCGGCCGCGTCACGGCCGTGACCTGCGTCACTAATGAAAGCGCTGTCGCATCTGTCACATCGTCAGGTCACAGCACCGGCGCAGCGCCGACGGCGGCCCGGTGCGCCGGCGCCGGCCTCCGCGGTCTCAGTTGGCCGAGCGCCGGTCGCGTACCGCCCGCCACCGCTCCACCAGCCGTGCGTACGCCTCGCCGGCCGCCGCGCCGTCCCCGGTCCGCAGCGCCTCGATCCCCTCGGCGACGTCCTTCGCGGAGTGATCGTCCTCCAGCTCACCCGCGGGCAGCACATGCACCAGACCGCCGTAGTCCAGTTCCACCAGCGAACGCGGGTGGAACTCCTCGAGCCAGCGGCCCACGTCCACCAGGCCGTCGATGAGCGGTCCCCCGTCCATGGCGTCCTTCAGCGTCCGCAGCGACCGGGCCACCCGGCGCCGCGCCTGCACCATCGGTGTGCGGTACCGCAGCACGGGGGCGACCTCCGCCGTCCCCTTCTCGTACTCCCGCTCCTCGTCGGAGACGAGCACGAACCAGTTCAGCGGCACCTGCCAGACCGCGGTGCGGATCCACGGGCGGGCGTCGGGGTTGCGTTGCAGCCACCGCTCGTGGTCCTTGGCGGCCTCCAGCCGCACCACTTCGGGGAGCGCCGCCTCCAGGACCGTCCGGGGCAGCTCGTCGTCCAGCTCGCTCAGGGCCAGCCAGCCGCGCAGCCGGGTGCGCCAGGGGCAGACGCAGAGCACCCCGCCCACCTCGGCCACGAACGCGTCGCCACTCTCGTGCACGGGCACCACGACCGGCGGGGTGGGCAGCAGGTCGGCCAGCGAGCGGCGCAGCTCGTCCTGGTACGAGGGGCGGTCGGAGCGGCGTGCGTAGCGCTCCCAGTGGGTGCGCTCGGGCTCGGAGAAGGCGGCCAGCGGCTCGTACACGCGCAGATAGACCGCGTACGGAACGATCACCGAGGACACCTTGGGCACGCCTGCTCCCTCCCCCCTGGGCCGAACGGGAAACCCTGCGAATCGTCCCATGCAGGTACTCCGGGAGAAGGTGATCCCCGACACTGCGAGAGCGGCGGGCCACACAGGCTCTACTCTCGGACCACAGGCCCGCCACCCTTACGGTGCCTGCGTCCCGCCCGCCGCTAGACACCCGGGAGTCACCACAGTGACCGACGTTTCCGGCGCACCTGCTGATGTACTGCACACCCTGTTCCACTCGGACCAGGGCGGTCATGAGCAAGTCGTGCTCTGCCAGGATCGCGCCAGCGGCCTCAAGGCCGTCATCGCCCTCCACTCCACCGCTCTGGGCCCCGCCCTGGGCGGTACCCGCTTCTACCCGTACGCGACCGAGGCGGAGGCCGTCGCCGACGCGCTGAACCTCGCGCGCGGGATGTCGTACAAGAACGCCATGGCCGGTCTGGACCACGGCGGCGGCAAGGCTGTGATCATCGGCGATCCCGACACGATCAAGACCGAGGCGCTGCTGCTCGCGTACGGCCGTTTCGTGGCCTCGCTCGGCGGCCGGTACGTGACCGCCTGCGACGTCGGCACCTATGTCGCCGACATGGACGTCGTGGCGCGCGAGTGCCGCTGGACCACCGGGCGCTCGCCCGAGAACGGCGGGGCCGGCGACTCGTCCGTGCTGACGGCCTTCGGCGTGTACCAGGGCATGCGGGCCTCCGCACAGCACCTGTGGGGCGACCCCTCGCTGCGGGACCGTACGGTCGGCATCGCGGGTGTGGGCAAGGTCGGCCACCACCTGGTGGAGCACCTGCTGGAGGAGGGCGCCCGGGTCGTGATCACGGACGTCCGCCAGGAAGCCGTGCGCCGGATCGCCGACAAGCACCCGTCTGTCGGTGTGGTCGCCGACACCGAGCGGCTGATCGGGATCGACGGGCTCGACATCTACGCCCCCTGCGCGCTGGGCGGGGCGCTGAACGACGACTCGGTCCAGATGCTGACGGCGAAGATCGTCTGCGGCGCGGCCAACAACCAGCTCGCCCACCCGGGCGTGGAGAAGGACCTCGCCGACCGCGGGGTCCTCTACGCGCCGGACTACGTGGTGAACGCCGGCGGGGTCATCCAGGTCGCCGACGAACTGCACGGTTTCGACTTCGAGCGGTGCAGGGCGAAGGCCGCGAAGATCTTCGACACCACCCTGGCCATCTTCGCACGTGCGAAGGAAGACGGGATTCCGCCGGCCGCGGCGGCCGACCGGATCGCCGAACAGCGGATGCACGAGGCCGCCCGCGCACGCGGCTGGTGACGCTCCGGCAGGGCGCCTGGGCGCCCCGTCCGGGGGTTTCGGCGGTACCGCCCGGTGGAAAGTTGGAGAGAACTCTCACTCCTCCGGGCGGGTCGGCCGCCGATTAGTGGTTAAAATCGCCACTGACCAGCGAGGACGGGGCGACCCAAAAGTGCTGCGCACACGCGCGTACGACGGGCGACGTACCGTACGGGCGTGGGCTCAGGTACCGTGGGAGCCCTACGACGGGCTCTCCACGGAGGGACCGTCCTGGATCATGAACGCGTGTCAACCTGGGGCCGTCGAGCCCCGTCGTTGAGGGGGTCGAGCCATGGGGCGCGGCCGGGCCAAGGCCAAGCAAGCGAAGGTCGCCCGCCAGCTGAAGTACAACAGCGGCGGGACAGATCTCTCACGCCTGGCCGAAGAGCTGGGCGCATCGCCATCGAATATTCCGCCGAATGGTGAGCCATTCGAGGACGATGACGATGACGATGAGCAAGACGACGACCCGTACGCACGGTACGCCGAGCTGTACGGGGACGACGACGAGGATGATGGCGAGGACTCCTCGCAACACCGTCGCGGCGCTTGACCTTGTACTGAGCATCCACCCGGTCGGTGACTTCGGTCACCGACCGGGTCTTGTGCTGCCCACCTGGTCACCCGCCGGCCCGGGCCCCTGCCCGGGCACGGGCCCGCCGGCTCCTCAGCGGGCGTAGTCCCCGACCAGCTCCGCGCCGGTCGGGTGTTCGCCGCGCTCGGTGATCTCGCCGGCGACCCAGGCCGGCACGCCGCGGTCGGCCAGTGTCGCCAGGGCCACGTCCGTGGACTCCTCGGGCACGATCGCCATCATGCCGACGCCCATGTTCAGCGTCTTCTCCAGTTCCAGGCGCTCGACGGAGCCGGTCCTGCCGACCAGGTCGAAGATCGGGGCCGGGGTCCAGGTGGAGCGGTCCACGGTGGCGTGCAGCCCGTCCGGGATCACCCGGGCCAGGTTGGCCGCGAGGCCGCCGCCGGTGATGTGCGAGAAGGCGTGGACGTCCGTCGTGCGGGTGAGCGCCAGGCAGTCCAGCGAGTAGATCTTGGTGGGCTCCAGGAGCTCCTCGCCGAGCGTGCGGCCGAGGTCGTCGATCCGCGCCTCCAGGGACAGCCCGGCCTGCTTCAGCAGGACGTGCCGGACCAGGGAGTACCCGTTCGAGTGGAGGCCGGAGGCCGCCATGGCGATCACCGTGTCACCCGTGCGGATGCGATCCGGGCCGAGCAGCCGGTCGGCCTCCACGACGCCCGTACCGGCGCCGGCGACGTCGAAGTCGTCCTCGCCCAGAAGGCCCGGGTGCTCGGCCGTCTCGCCGCCGACCAGGGCACAGCCGGCGAGCACACAGCCCTCGGCGATGCCCTTGACGATGGCGGCGACCCGCTCCGGGTGGACCTTGCCGACGCAGATGTAGTCGGTCATGAACAGCGGTTCTGCGCCGCACACCACGATGTCGTCCATGACCATCGCGACCAGGTCGTGGCCGATGGTGTCGAACACACCGAGCTGACGCGCGACGTCGACCTTCGTGCCGACGCCGTCCGTGGCGGAGGCGAGCAGGGGACGCTCGTAGCGCTTGAGGGCGGAGGCGTCGAAGAGGCCGGCGAAACCGCCGAGGCCGCCGAGGACCTCGGGGCGCTGCGTCTTCTTCACCCACTCCTTCATCAGCTCGACGGCGCGGTCGCCCGCTTCGATGTCGACGCCGGCAGCCGCGTAGGAAGCACCGGTTCCGGATGCACCGGAGGCGCCCGTCGACGCAGTCGACTGATCAGATGCAGCAGACATTGCCTGGGATCTTTCGGGTTGGTGAAACGTGCGGGACTTACGGGCGACGGATCGCGTCGGCCGCGGCCGTGGCTGCCGGACCGGCCGCCAGCTCGGTCTCCAGAAGCTGCTTGCCGAGCAGCTCGGGGTCCGGGAGCTCCATCGGGTACTCGCCGTCGAAGCAGGCGCGGCAGAGGTTCGGCTTGGCGATGGTGGTCGCCTCGATCATGCCGTCGATGGAGATGTAGGAGAGGGAGTCGGCGCCGAGCGAGGTGCCGATCTCGTCGATGGTCATGCCGTTGGCGATGAGCTCCGCGCGCGTGGCGAAGTCGATGCCGAAGAAGCAGGGCCACTTCACGGGCGGCGAGGAGATCCGGATGTGGACCTCGGCCGCGCCCGCCTCGCGGAGCATCCGGACCAGGGCCCGCTGGGTGTTGCCGCGCACGATCGAGTCGTCGACGACGACCAGGCGCTTGCCCTTGATGACTTCCTTCAGCGGGTTCAGCTTCAGGCGGATACCGAGCTGGCGGATGGTCTGCGAGGGCTGGATGAACGTCCGGCCGACGTACGCGTTCTTCACCAGACCCGCGCCGAAGGGGATGCCGGAGGCCTCGGCGTAACCGATGGCGGCCGGGGTGCCGGACTCCGGGGTCGCTATCACCAGGTCGGCGTCGACCGGCGCTTCCTTGGCGAGTTTGCGGCCCATCTCCACGCGGGAGAGGTACACGTTCCGGCCGGCGATGTCGGTGTCCGGGCGGGCCAGGTACACGTACTCGAAGACACAGCCCTTGGGCTTCGCTTCCGCGAACCGGGAGCTGCGCAGCCCGTTCTCGTCGATGGCGATGAACTCGCCCGGCTCGATCTCACGGACGTAGGCCGCACCGCAGATGTCGAGGGCGGCGGACTCGGAGGCGACCACCCAGCCGCGCTCCAGGCGGCCGAGGACCAGCGGGCGGATGCCCTGCGGGTCGCGGCCTGCGTAGAGGGTGTGCTCGTCCATGAAGACGAGCGAGAAGGCGCCCTTGACCTGCGGGAGGATCTGGTGGGCCGCCTCCTCGATGGTCAGCGGCTTGCCGTCCTGGTCGACCTGGGCCGCGAGCAGCGCGGTGAGCAGGTCGGTGTCGTTGGTCGCCGCGACGCGCGGGGTGCGGCCTTCCTGCTTGGGCAGGTCGGCGACCATCTCGGCGAGCTGGGCGGTGTTGACGAGGTTGCCGTTGTGGCCGAGCGCGATCGAGCCGTGCGCGGTGGCACGGAACGTCGGCTGGGCGTTCTCCCACACGGAGGCTCCGGTGGTCGAGTAGCGGGCGTGTCCGACCGCGATATGACCCTGGAGCGAACCGAGCGAGGTCTCGTCGAAGACCTGGGAAACGAGGCCCATGTCCTTGAAGACGAGGATCTGGGAGCCGTTGCTGACCGCGATTCCCGCGGATTCCTGACCTCGATGCTGGAGGGCGTAGAGCCCGAAGTAAGTGAGCTTGGCGACCTCTTCACCGGGAGCCCAGACCCCGAAGACGCCGCAAGCGTCCTGGGGGCCCTTCTCGCCGGGGAGCAGATCATGACTGAGTCGACCGTCACCACGTGGCACGCCTCCGAGTGTAGGCGAGGTCGACCACTGGTCCGAATTGGGGATACTCGCCGGTAACTGGATCACCCGTCGGCCGACCTTGCCGTGATCGATTCATTTGCGCAGGTCAGCCGGTGGATTCGATGATCCAACACTCGGTTCGGCGCACCAGGGGACGTGCGCCTGGGAGCCCGCCCCGTCGTGCGCAAGTGAGGTGTCGCACACCATCGGGGCGGGCGCACGCGGTCCACCGGACCGGGTGGCCGCCCGGACGTCGATTCGCGGTCCGCGGCGGGACGTCGTCTCCCGGTCCGCGGCCGCAGGTCACTTCCCGGTCGGCGGCCGCAGCGTCACTTCGTGGTCAGCCGGATCCGGTCGCCGTCGGCCGTGCCGAGCGTCAGCGTGGCGCCCTCGACCTCGGTGCTGAGGACGCCCTCGGTGAGGGTTGCGGCCAGGATGCGCTCGAAGTCCATGGGCCGGCCCACGCAGGCCATCCTGGTCGACCGGGCGTCGCTGAACCGGACGCTGCCGTCCTCGACGGCGGCCTTGGCGGTGAAGTTGTTGCAGCCGTAGCTGCCCGCCGCCTTGCCGTCCCGGATCTCGAGGTGCGCGCCGGCGGGGGCGCGGTGGACGGCGCCGTCCGCGGTGACGCTGTCGACGTTCCAGCGGACGCCGGTGACGGGCTGCTCGGCGCTGACCGCCCCGCTGCCGGGCCGCTCCCCGTCCGCCTTCTCGCTGCCGCAGGCCGCGGCGAGCGGGACGAGCAGGACGGCCGCGGTCAGCGTCATGCGCCGCTTGTACGTGTGCGTAGGGCTGTGCCTCTGCCGGTACATGCTGGTTCGACGGGGCGGGTGGGGCGATCGGTTCCCACCGGGGGCCGGAATCAGGACATCAGGGGCAGCAGTGCCGTGAGATCGGCCCGCTCGCCGCTGGCGGCGACCTTCGCCTGCGCGACGGCGTCCGGCCAGCTCAGACGCCCCGTCGCCAGCCTGATCCAGGTCAGCGGGTCGGTCTCCACGACGTTGGGCGGGGTGCCCCGGGTGTGCCGGGGGCCCTCGACGCACTGCACGACGGCGTACGGCGGGACCCGCACCTCCGTCGCGCCGCCGGGCGCCCTGGCGGCGAGGGCGTCGGCCAGCAGCCGGGTGGCCGCGGCGAGCGCCTGCCGGTCGTAGGGGATCTCCAGGCCGGGGACGGCGACGTTCAGGTCGTCGGTGTGGACGACGAGTTCGACGGTCCGGGTGACCAGGAGGTCGGCGAGGGTCATGGCGCCGGTGCGGGTGGCCATCAGGCGGTCCCCCGCGGCGGTGGCGAGGGCCTCGGTGAACTGGTCCTCGGTGCGGGTGAAGAGGGCTTCGAGGTCGGGGTTCGCGGCGGCGAGGTCCCGGGTGCCGTCGGAGATGCCGGCGGCCCGGGCGGCCGTGGCGAAGGGCCACTCCAGGAGCGTGAGGTCCGCCTTCGCGGGCTCGTCCCGGTCGAGGTTGCGGCTGACGGTCGCCACCGCCATGGTCACGTGAGCGGCCAGGTCCCGGACGGTCCAGCCGGCCAGCCGCGTGGGCAGCGCGAGCTGCTCGGGGGTGAGGGTTCCCACGGCCCGCCGTACGTTGCCGAACTGCGCGACGACCGCGGCACGGATCTTCGCGGGGTCGTACGCGCGGGTGCGTTTCCTGGCCGGGGGCATGGCCGTGAGCCTAGTGGCCGCCGCCGACAGCCGGACCGCCCCGCCCCGCGCACACCCCGCGCGCGTGGACGACGGGGAGTCATACCTGCGGGGCAGCGCCCCAGGGCGTGTCTGACAATTCGCGTCGGATCAGCGCGCGGCGTCCGGTGCGGTGCATCGCAAGGCGGAGCATCGCCCGCGTACTGGATGTACTCGGGTGATGCGACAACGCGGCGTGGGGGCACCCCCGGCCGAAGGCTGGGGGAGTGCCGTGCCGGACGCCGCGCGCCCGGCGGGAATTGTCAGACACGCCCTAGGCGGTTCCGCGGCGGCGCGAGGGGCGGGCCCTGCCGTACGGCGAAGGCGCTGGAAGCGGTGGAGGCGACGGCGAAGGCCCCGCCCGTCGGAACGGGCAGGGCCTTCGCCGTCGTCACCGGTGCCGCGCGGACGCCGGTGCTTACGCGAGCAGCGCCGGGATGGTCGCCTCGTGGGCCTCCCGCAGCTCCTCCAGGGGCAGCTCGAACTCGCCCTGGACCTCGACCGTGTCCCCGTCGACGACACCGATACGGGTGACGGGCAGACCGCGCGCCCCGCACATGTCGTTGAAGCGGAGCTCCTCGGAGCGCGGGACGGCCACCACGGCACGGCCCGCCGACTCGGAGAAGAGGAAGGTGAAGGCGTCGAGCCCGTCCGGCACGACCAGCCGCGCGCCCTTGCGGCCGAGCAGCGCCGACTCGACGACCGCCTGGATCAGACCGCCGTCCGACAGGTCGTGCGCGGCGTCGATCATGCCGTCGCGGGAAGCGGAGATCAGGATCTCGGCGAGCAGCCGCTCCCGTTCCAGGTCGACCTTCGGGGGCAGGCCGCCGAGGTGGTCGTGGACGACCTGGGACCAGGCCGAGCCGCCGAACTCCTCACGGGTGTCGCCGAGGAGGTAGAGCAGCTGGCCCTCCTCCTGGAAGGCGACCGGCGTGCGGCGCGCGACGTCGTCGATGACGCCGAGGACGGCGACCACCGGCGTGGGGTGGATGGCCGCCTCGCCGGTCTGGTTGTACAGGGAGACGTTGCCGCCGGTCACCGGGGTGCCGAGCTGCTGGCAGGCGTCGGCCAGGCCGCGGATGGCCTCCGCGAACTGCCACATCACCGCCGGGTCCTCGGGCGAGCCGAAGTTCAGGCAGTCGGAGACGGCGAGCGGCTTGGCACCGGTCGTCGCCACGTTCCGGTAGGCCTCGGAGAGGGCCAGCTGCGCTCCCGCATACGGGTCGAGCTTGGCGTACCGGCCGTTGCCGTCGGTCGCGATGGCGACGCCGAGGCCGGTCTCCTCGTCGATCCGGATCATGCCCGAGTCCTCGGGCTGGGCGAGGACGGTGTTGCCCTGCACGAAGTGGTCGTACTGGGACGTGATCCACTTCTTCGAGGCCTGGTTCGGGGAGGACACGAGCCTCAGGACCTGGTCCTTCAGCTCCTCGCCCGTGGTCGGCCTCGGCAGTTTGTTCGCGTCGTCCGCCTGGAGGGCGTCCTGCCACTCAGGGCGGGCGTAGGGGCGCTCGTAGACCGGGCCGTCGTGGGCGACGGTGCGCGGGTCGACGTCGACGATCTTGCCGCCGTGCCAGAAGATCTCCAGCCGGTCGCCGTCGGTCACCTCACCGATGACGGTCGCGATGACGTCCCACTTGTCGCAGATCTCCAGGAAGCGGGCGACCTTCTCCGGCTCGACGACCGCGCACATGCGTTCCTGCGACTCGCTCATGAGGATCTCCTCGGGCGAGAGCGTGGAGTCGCGCAGCGGCACGTCGTCCAGGGTGACGCGCATGCCGCCGGAGCCGTTCGAGGCGAGCTCGGACGTGGCACAGGACAGGCCCGCCGCGCCGAGGTCCTGGATGCCGACGACCAGCTTCTCCTGGAAGGCCTCCAGGGTGCACTCGATGAGGAGCTTCTCCTGGAAGGGGTCGCCGACCTGGACGGCCGGGCGCTTCGACGGCTTGGCGTCGTCGAAGGTCTCGGAGGCGAGGATGGAGGCGCCGCCGATGCCGTCGCCGCCGGTCCTGGCCCCGTAGAGGATGACCTTGTTGCCGGCGCCGGACGCCTTCGCGAGGTGGATGTCCTCGTGCCGCATCACGCCGATGGCACCCGCGTTGACCAGCGGGTTGCCCTGGTAGCAGGCGTCGAAGACGACCTCGCCGCCGATGTTCGGCAGGCCCAGGCAGTTGCCGTAGCCGCCGATGCCGGCGACGACGCCCGGGAGGACGCGCTTGGTGTCGGGGTGGTCGGCCGCGCCGAAGCGCAGCGGGTCCACGACCGCGACCGGACGCGCACCCATCGCGATGATGTCGCGGACGATGCCGCCCACGCCGGTGGCCGCGCCCTGGTAGGGCTCGACGTACGAGGGGTGGTTGTGCGACTCGACCTTGAAGGTGACGGCATAGCCCTGGCCGACGTCGACGACGCCGGCGTTCTCACCGATGCCGACGAGCAGCGCGTCCGACTGCGGGGCCTTCTCGCCGAACTGGCGCAGGTGCACCTTGGAGGACTTGTACGAGCAGTGCTCGGACCACATGACGGAGTACATGGCGAGCTCGGCGCCGGTCGGACGGCGGCCGAGGATCTCCACGACGCGCTCGTACTCGTCCTTCTTCAGGCCGAGTTCGGCCCAGGGCAGCTCGACGTCGGGGGTCTCGGTCGCGTGCTCGACCGTGTCCAGAGGCGTCCGGCTCATGCGTTGACCAGCTTCTTGAGGATCGAGGTGAAGAAGGGGAGGCCGTCGGTGCGGCCGGACCCGATGAGCGGCTCGACGGCGTGCTCCGGGTGCGGCATGAGGCCCACGACGTTGCCGGCCTCGTTGGTGATGCCCGCGATGTCGCGCAGCGAGCCGTTCGGGTTGCCGTAGCCGTCGGCGCCGTCGCCCTGCACGAGGTAGCGGAAGGCCACACGGCCCTCGGCCTCGAGCTGGTCGAGGGTGTACTCGTCGGCGACGTACCGGCCGTCCATGTTCTTCAGCGGGATCTGGATCTCCTGGCCCGCCTCGTAGTCGGCGGTCCAGGCGGTCTCCGCGTTCTCCACCCGCAGCTTCTGGTCGCGGCAGATGAAGTGGAGGTGGTCGTTGCCGAGCATCCCGCCGGGAAGCAGATGGGCCTCCGTGAGGATCTGGAAGCCGTTGCAGATACCGAGGACCGGAAGGCCGGCCTTCGCCTGCTCGATGAGGGTCTCCATCACCGGCGAGAAGCGCGCGATGGCGCCGGCCCGCAGATAGTCGCCGTAGGAGAAACCGCCGCACAACACCACGGCGTCGACCTGATGAAGGTCTTTGTCCTTGTGCCAGAGAGCGACGGGTTCGGCACCCGCGAGGCGGATCGCACGCTGGGTGTCCCGGTCGTCGAGGCTGCCCGGGAAAGTGACGACGCCAATACGAGCGGTCACTTCGCGGCCCCCGCGACCGCTTCTTCCGACTCGACCTTGACGGTGAAGTCCTCGATCACGGTGTTGGCGAGGAAGGATTCCGCAAGATCATGGATGCGGGCGAGGGCGGCCTCGTCGACCGGCCCGTCAACTTCCAGTTCGAATCGCTTTCCCTGACGTACGTCGGAGATGCCTTCGAAACCCAGTCGCGGCAGTGCGCGCTGCACCGCCTGGCCCTGGGGGTCGAGGATCTCCGGCTTGAGCATGACGTCGACTACGACGCGTGCCACTGGCACTCCCGGTGGTGTGGTGCTGAGCAGGTTCCTGCGGGGGTCTCCAACAGGTGTCTTCAGACTACCCGTACAAAATTTCTACGCGGGTAGAGTTGTAGGAAAGTACGTGACCGCCATCACGATCAGGTATCGGACCAGTGCCTTCGCGAAAATTTCAGGGAAAGATCCGGGGTGCACCGGCGTTCCCTATTGCCCCGGGACACGCGGGCAGATTTAGTCGGGCTTCACATTGCAATGCCGGGCACTGTACAAATGAATTGCCAATAGCCGATACTTTGCCCCATAACAGGCGGACAGTCGACATCTCCGTGACGTCTTGGCACGTCACCGCAGAGCTGTCGCACGAAGGGACCGATATTCGTGGCGCAGAAGGTCGTGGTCACTCTCTCTGACGACATCGACGGCTCGGAAGCGGCGGAAACGATCGCTTTCGGGCTCGACGGCAAGTCGTACGAGATCGACCTGAATGAAGCCAATGCCAAGAAACTGCGTAAGGCTCTCGCGCCCTACGTGGACGCCGGCCGGAAGCGGTCGAGGTCGGGCAAGGCGTACAAGCAGACGGAGGTCGCACCCGACCCCGCGGCCGTCCGCGCCTGGGCCCAGGCCAACAAGATGGAGGTACCGGCCCGCGGCCGCATCCCCAAGAGGGTCTACGAGGCGTTCACCGACGCGCAGTGAGGCGCAACCCCTGACGGGTTCCCCGTGAACCTCGGGCCGACGGCCGGTCACGCGCCCCTCGAACGCACCGACTTGCGCTGCACCCCTCCTGGTCAGCTAGAGTCTGGAGCACGCCGAGGGGCAAGGCCGAAAAGCCCAGCTCACGGAGTACATGCGGGTGTAGTTCAGTAGTAGAACATCCCCCTTCCAGGGGGAAGGCGCAGTGTGCGATCCCTGTCACCCGCTCTGCATCACCGCCTGACCACTGTTGTGGATCAGGTAGGCTGGTGCCCGCGCCGATCAGTGAAAGCTGGTCGGAGGCAATGCGGACGTAGCTCAGTTGGTAGAGCGCAACCTTGCCAAGGTTGAGGTCGCGAGTTCGAGCCTCGTCGTCCGCTCGGGAATGAGACCCCGGTCCAATGGACCGGGGTCTTTCCGTGCGCCTTGAGCGTGTGGGCGCCCTCGTGTGGGCGCCCTCGTGTGGGCGCCCTCGTGTGGGCGCCCTCGTGCGGGCGTGATCGTGGAAGCGGCGCGCGCCATCGTCTGACATTTGTCATGCGGAGTGATGACACCTCGCACTGCTGCCGGCCTCCGCCCACGGGGAGGCTTGGGGCATGGACACGAATGAACACGTGATTGAGGTCACCGACCTCCGGCGTGTGTACGGGGGCGGGTTCGAAGCGGTCCGTGGAATCTCCTTCCACGTCGGCCGCGGTGAGATCTTCGCGCTGCTCGGCACCAACGGCGCCGGAAAGACCTCGACGGTCGAGTTGCTGGAGGGTCTGGCGCGCCCCGACGGCGGGCGGATCAGGGTTCTGGGCCACGACCCGCACACCGAGCGGGCCGCCGTACGACCGCGCACCGGCGTGATGCTCCAGGAGGGTGGCTTCCCCTCGGATCTCACCGTCGCCGAGACCGCGCGCATGTGGGCCGGCTGCGTGAGCGGAGCCCGTCCGGTCGAGGAGGCGCTGGCCCTGGTCGGTCTGGCCCCTCGGGCCGGCGTCCGGGTCAAGCAGCTGTCCGGAGGTGAGCGGCGGCGCCTCGACCTCGCACTCGCGGTCCTCGGAGAGCCCGAAGTCCTGTTCCTGGACGAGCCGACGACCGGCCTGGACGCCGAGGGCCGGCGGGACACCTGGGCCCTGGTGCGCGCCCTGCGTGACGCCGGTACGACGGTGCTGCTGACCACGCACTACCTGGAGGAGGCGGAGAACCTCGCCGACCGGCTCGCCATCCTGCACGAGGGACGCATCGCGGCTGCCGGGACACCGGCCGAGGTGACCGGGGCCCAGCCGTCCCGGATCACTTTCGAACTGCCTGAGGGGTACTTCGTGGGCGACCTGCCTCCGCTGGGCGAGATGGGCGTGTGCGGTCACGAGGTCGACGGCCGGGTCATACGGCTGCGCACCAGGGAGCTGCAACGGGCGGCGACCGGGCTGCTGGTGTGGGCCGAGCGGTCCCGGATCGAACTGCGGAGGCTGGATGTGCGGTCGGCCTCGCTGGAGGAGGCGTTCCTCGGGATAGCCCGGGAGTCGTCGCACCGTGACGAGACCGAGGAGGTAGCGGCATGAGCGGGACGGCGGTGAAGGACTCGACCGGTCGCACGGCCGGCCGTTCGGCCACGACTCCCGTGAGCCGGATGACAGCCCTCGCACGGGCCGAACTGACCCTGCTCGGACGCAGCAGGAGCACTCTCGTCACAGCCGTGGTCATGCCGCTGGTGCTGCCGGTCAGCCTGGCACCGGTGATCGACGGCATGGACGCGAAGGACGCCGGGCTGAGCGCCGGCCTGGTGCTGCTGCCCGCCGCGATCGGCTTCTCGCTGCTGTTCGGGGTCTACTCGGCCCTGACGGTCATCTACACCGCGCGGCGCGAGGAGCTCGTCCTGAAGCGGCTGCGCACCGGTGAGCTCCGGGACGCGGAGATCCTCGCCGGGTCGGCGCTGCCCGTCCTCCTCACGGGGCTGGTGCAGTGCCTGGTACTGGTGGCCGGCGCGACAGTCGTGCTCGACATACCGGCCCCCGAAGCGCCCTACCTCGCCGTGCCGGGACTGCTGTTGGGGCTGGCGATGTGCGCGGCGTTCGCGGCCCTCACCGCGACGGCGACCCGGACCGTGGAGAGCGCACAGGTCACCACGGCGCCCCTGGTGCTCGTGTCGATGATCGGTTCCGGAGTGGCCGTTCCCCTGGAACTGCTGCCCGACCGGCTCGCCTCCGTCTGCCAACTGCTGCCGCTGTCTCCGGTGATCACCCTGATACGCGGCGGCTGGACCGGCGACCTGTCGGCTTACGAGGCCCTGGGCGCCCTGGGTATCGCACTGGCCTGGACCCTGTCGGCACTGTTTGCTGTACGGCGGTGGTTCCGTTGGGAGCCCCGGCGCTGACCCGCCGGGACCGAGCCGGGAACCGGACCGGATTCGTGGTGGGTGGACGGCAGGGGAGGCAAGGATGTTGGGCCGCATTCGGGGGTGGCAGCGGCGTCACTGGAAGGACCGCAGCAAGGCGGAGCGGGTCGAGTTCCAGACTCTGGGCACCTGGTATTTCACCACCTGGTTCTTCTCCTTCGCCTGGCTCGCGCTGCCTCTGGTGGGCGGGCTCGAGCAGCGTCCCGCGCCGCTGATCGTCGGCGGGTTGCTGCTCCTGTCGAGCGCCCTCCAGTGCGCGGAGGCCAACCGGCTGACCCGGCCCGTCCTCGACCACTATCTGCAGCGCTCCGAGCTGCCGCCGCGGGCCCTCTACCCGGCGGCCGCGCTGCTGGCCGTCAATCTGGTCCTGGACCTGGCACTCACCGTGCTCGGCGGCGCCGACCCGGTGACGGTCAGGCTCTGCATAGGAGCCGCGCTGCTGCCCTTCGGGATGCTGTACGGGATCGTGGTGCCGATCCGGCTGTTCCTGCGGCACTCGGCGCTGCTGGCGGTGCTCCTGATGGCGGCGTTCGGCTGGGCGGAACCGGACATGGCGGGGATCCTCATGGTGGGGTTCCTGACCGCCTTCGCGACATGCTTCTCACTGTTCGCCTGCCGGTGCAGTGCCTGGAACCTCGCGGTGCTGTGGGAGGCGGACCGGGCCGGTGAGGTCGAGGCGCGGCTCGCCGTCGCCGAGGAGCGGCTGCGGTTCGGGCGGGACCTGCACGACGTGATGGGACGCAACCTGGCGGTGATCGCCCTGAAGAGCGAGCTGGCCGTGCAGTTGGCGAGGCGTGGGCGGCCGGAGGCCGTGGAGCAGATGATCGAGGTCCAGCGGATAGCGCAGGATTCTCAGCGGGAGGTCCGCGCCGTGGTGCGGGGGTACCGGGAGGCTGATCTCGGGGTCGAACTGGCCGGGGCGCAAGGTGTGTTGCGGGCGGCCGGGATCATGTGCGAGGTGAGCGGAGAGTCCGGCGGTCTGCCCGCCGAGGTGCAGTCGGCGCTCGGCTGGGTGGTGCGGGAGACCACCACCAACGTGCTGCGGCACGGAGACGCCGGGCGGTGCTCGGTGGCGTTGCGGATGCCCGAGGGACGTGTGGTGCTGACAGTGGAGAACGACGGCGCCGGGTCGGTCGTCCCCGAGAGCGGGGGCGGCGGCGGTTCCGGACTCACCGGACTGCGGGAGCGGCTGCAAGGCGTGGACGGGACATTGGAGGCCGGGTTCGTCGGCCCGGGCGTCTTCCGGGTCGTCGCCGAGGTGCCGCTGAGCGGAAAGGCTGCTGTGAGAGAGGTCACTTCATGACCGTGCGGGTGCTGCTCGCCGACGACGAACACCTCATCCGGGGGGCGCTGGCCGCGCTGCTCTCCCTCGAGGACGACCTGGTGATCGTCGCCGAAGCGGCCACCGGACCGGAGGCGCTGGCCATGGCACTGGCACACCGGCCGGACGTCGCCGTCCTGGATCTACAGATGCCCGGCGCCGACGGTGTGAGCGTCGCCACATCCTTGCGGGCCGAACTGCCGGACTGCCAGGCACTGATCGTCACGAGCCACGGCCGGCCCGGGCACCTCAAGCGGGCGCTCGCGGCCGGAGTGCGGGGGTTCGTCCCGAAGACGGTGAGCGCACAACGGCTCGCGGAGATAATCCGGACCGTGCACGCGGGGAACCGTTATGTCGACCCGGAGTTGGCCGCCGACGCGATCGCCGCCGGCGACTCGCCGCTGACCTCGCGCGAGGCGGAGGTGCTCGAACTCGCCGCCGACGGCGCGCCCGTGGCGGAGATCGCCGAGCGGGCGGCGCTGTCCCAGGGGACCGTGCGGAACTATCTGTCGTCGGCCGTCTCGAAGCTCGGCGCGGAGAACCGGCACGCGGCGGTACGGCTCGCGCGGGAGCGGGGTTGGGTATAGTTGGCCTCGCGCCACGGCGCACTGCGGACGTAGCTCAGTTGGTAGAGCGCAACCTTGCCAAGGTTGAGGTCGCGAGTTCGAGCCTCGTCGTCCGCTCCATCGTGAAAGGCCCCGGTCATCGACCGGGGCCTTTCACGCGTCAGGCCCAGCTGGTGCCCGTCAGGCGCTCGTACGCCTCGATGTACTTCGCGCGGGTGGCGTCCACGATGTGCTGCGGCAGAGGCGGCGGGGGCTGCTCGCCCGCGCGGTCCCAGCCGGACTCGCCCGAGGTCAGCCAATCGCGCACGAACTGCTTGTCGTACGACGACTGTGCGCGGCCGGGCTGCCACTGGTCGGCCGGCCAGAAACGGGAGGAGTCCGGTGTGAGGACCTCGTCGGCGATGACCAGGTTCTCTCCCTCGAAGCCGAACTCGAACTTGGTGTCGGCGAGGATGATGCCCCGGTCGCGGGCGATGTCGCGGGCGCGGCTGTAGACGGCGAGCGTCGCCTGGCGGAGCTGGGCGGCGGTGTCGGCGCCGACCTGGCGGGCGACCTCCTCGTAGGAGACGTTCTCGTCGTGCTCGCCGACGGCGGCCTTGGTGGCGGGGGTGAAGATCGGGGCGGGAAGTTCGCTGCCGTCGACCAGGCCCTCGGGGAGGGCGAGGCCGCAGACCGTGCGGGACTCCTTGTACTCGACGAGGCCCGAACCGGTGAGATATCCGCGGGCCACGCATTCGACGGGGACCATCTGGAGCGACTTGCAGACCAGGGTGCGACCCTCCCAGTCGGCGGGGGCGCCGGCGGGCAGCTCCGTGCTCAGGACGTGGTTCGGGACCAGGTCGGCGAGCTGGTCGAACCACCACAGGGAGAGCCGGGTGAGGACGCGGCCCTTGTCGGGGATCTCGGTCGGCAGCACCCAGTCGAAGGCGGAGGTGCGGTCGCTGGCGACCATCACGAGGTCGCCCGCCTCGTTCTGGTACAGCTCGCGCACCTTGCCGGTGTGCAGGTGCACCAGGCCCGGCACCTGAAGGGGCTCGGGCTTTTCTACGAATCCGGACACGGTTCCTCCCCGTGGTTCTGTCCTAGTGGGCCGATTGTCCCGTACATCGGGATCGGTCCAGGACAGCGGGTGGGCGAGCGGGCGTACAGAAGCCGGCAGGGCGGCAGTGCAGGGGGCAGCCGAGGGGGCAGCAGGAGCGGGCCGGGCGGAGGCGCGGGGGCCGGTGACCGGGGTGCAGTGGTCAGTCGCGTTTGCAGATGCGGTCCAGGAGATTGGCCGTGGCGCGCTGGACACGGGGGTCCACATGGCCGGGGCGGTCCAGGGCCGGGGACCAGGCGAAGGTGCCGGAGGCGAAGACGAGGGCGCCGGAGGGCGCCCGGTAGAGGGAGGTCTCCTGGTGGCGCAGGACGCCCTCGCTGTCGGCGTAGGGGGAGTGGGCGAGGAGTATGCGGTCCTCGTGGGGCGGGAGCGGGGTGCGCGGGAAGTAGCGGTCGGCCTCACCCGCCACCAGGTTCTCGATGCCGTCGCCGTCGAGCGCGCCGGTCGCCTCCCACAGCCAGTGGCCGGCGTTGCGGACGATCAGCGGGTGCGGCTCGGGCACCCGGCCCGCGTACTGGATGCCGACCAGCTGCTGTTCCGCGCGGTCGATCTCGCGCCAGAGGACGGGCTTGCCGGGTCCCCTGCGCTTGCGGCAGGTGAGCAGGCGGCCCGGGACTCCGGACGGAGACGGACCCAGCTCCACCTGCCAGTAGAGGGAGTTCGCGGAGAGGAAGACGAGCGAGGTGCCGCTGTCCCGGGCGAGTTCCACGGCGCGGCGCATCGGGGCGGACCAGTACTCGTCGTGTCCGGGGAAGACCAGTCCCCGGTAGCGGGTGGGGTCGATCTGACCGGCGTGCAGATCGCGGGCGTCGGCGTACGCGAGGTCGTAGCCGTAGCGCTCGGCGAAGCGGATGAAGTCGTAGGCGTGGCCGACGTGGAGCGGGAGGCCGGCACCCGCGTAGGGGCGGTCGAAGGAGACCGTGGTGGCGGCGTCGGCCTCGCCGAGGAGACGGCCCTTCTCGTCCCAGGCGTGGTAGAGGCTGGCGCCGCTGCGGCCGTCCTCGGGATAGAGGTTGTAGGCCTGCCAGGTGATGTCGGGAAGGAGCAGGAGCAGGTCGGCGGGGCGCTGGTCGCGGACCGTGAAGGGCACGTGGGAGCGGTAGCCGTCGACGGTGGTCAGGACGGCTACGTACGCGCCGACGTTCCAGTACGACGGGACCTGTAAGCGCCAGGAGAGCCACCAGTGGTGGCAGGAGACCGTGCGGTCGGCGGTCAGCGGCGGGGGCTGGACGATGCCGGAGAGGCGCGGGCTGGTGGTGATCTTGGCGGCGCCGTCGCCGTCGTAGTGACCGATGCGGTAGATGTCGACGCTGAACTCCTGGGGCGGGTCGACCGTGATGTGGAAGTCGACGGCGTCCCCGGGGGCGACCGCGCCGGTGGAGACGAAGCCCTTGATCTGGCGTCGCACGTCGTCGGCCGAGCGGGGGCCGCCGGCCGAGGACGCGGCACGGGGGGCCGGCACGCGGGGGGCGCCGCCCCGGGGGGCGGCGGGGGCCGGGTCCACGTACCAGGGGACGACGTGGCCGGTGTCGTCGAAGTACGTCTCGCTCCCTCGCAGCCAGGGGACGGGGCCCTGTCCGAAGGGGTCGGTCACGGCGTGGGCCAGTGCTCCCGACTCCCATCGGCGGATGTGCTCCGGTCCTGGTGCCTGTCCTGGTCCGGGTCCCATGGTGCTCCCCTCCCTCGTGCCCCCGCGATGGTTCGTGCGCTTGCGTGACCGCCGTGCGCGTCCGGCCTATGTCGCAAGCCCTTGCCATGGGCTGTATCAGTCCCAGCACATCACATAACGCGCGCAGGCAGTCACTAGTCGTTGCGAATTGGCCGAAAGTGGAATCAGAGGCTCCGATAGGGCTCGGGCGACGGTCCGGTGCGGCTGTCACGGGCGGGCCGGTCGGCTCGGGGGCGGCGCTGGGGAGGGGGTGGCGCCGGGGGGTGGGGCGGCGACGGGCTGGTGTGGGGTGACGCGATTCCGGGGCGGGGGCAGCAGGGCAGCCGGCGCTTCGGGTGCGTGGAGGTCCTCGGGAGCGAACGAGCGCGTGGGGCGCTTCGGATGCCTGAGGGCTCGGGCGGGTTCAGCCGAGGCGTACCGGCTTCTCCGGGCGTATGCCGCGCTCCACGAGCCAGGTGCGCAGGGGGATCGCGTCGCCCTCCTCGACGAGGCTGAGCACCCGGGGGGTCAGGTCGGCCACGCGTTCGCCGTCGACCAGGAGGGTGGGGCCGTCGAGCCAGTCGAGGCCGGGGATCGCGCCGACCGTGTCCATCGCGGCGCAGCAGACCATCGCCGTGACATGGTCGGCCAGCAGCTCGCGGTCGGTGCGCGGCGGCTGGAGCGGGAACAGCGGGAGCGCGTCCTCGTCCCAGAGGGCCATGTCCGGCCCTTGCCCCGGGGGCGGAGGACCGGCAGGCACGGGCGGCGCCGCAGCCGAGGCCGCGGCCTCCTCCCGCCCCAGCTCGGCACCGAGCCCGGCGGCGAGGGCGGCGCTGCGGGGGTTGGGAGGCACGGTGTCCTCGTCATCGGAGAGGAAGGCGGGCTCGGGTTCCGGAGCGGGGGCCGGGGCGGGGTCCTGGTCCGCAGCGGGGCCGGAGTCCGGGTCGGGGCCGGTCCCTGGGCCCAGGCCGGAGACGGGGGTGACGGGGGAGGCAGAGGTGTTGGGAGTGGCGGCCGGCGTGGTGGGGCGGTGCGTGGGGGTCCAAGTCGGGACCGGGGGGTCGGTGGGGCCTGCGTCGAGGGGGCCCGCGTCGATGGGGGAGGACGGGTACGGTGCCGGCTCGGGTCCAGGGGCGAAGGGCGTACCGGCCTGTGTCGCCGTCCCGCGGGGGGCAGCCGACGGGGCCGGGTTCGGGGGGTGGGGCGCGTCGGCGTCGTCGGGCCGGTCCGTCAGGTGGTCCAGGACGCGGGCCAGGGTGGGGCCGCTGGGGCTGCCGGGATGGGACAGGGCGGTGAGGCCCGGGGCGCGGCGGACGCCGAGGGCGTCGAGGACGCGGTGGAGCCGCGCGGCGTCGGTACGCCATTTGCGGTCGACGACCTCGTCCGGGTAGTCCTCCCAGGCCACCGGCGACCAGTCCGGACCCGGGTCCGCGGGGCCGCCGTGGAAGAGGCGGGCGGCGAGCAGGGAGGCGGCCTCGTCGATCGTGCCCGGCTCCTCGAGCAGGTCGCAGGCGGGGCGCTCGCCGAGGCGGGAGGCGAACCCCTCGGCCAGCCGGTCACGGCGGGACAGTTCGGTCAGGGCGGCGACGACGCCCGCGTCCAGCCGGGAGGGCCAGCGGCCCATCCGCCAGGCGGGCAGCGCCACGCGCGTCAGCAGACGGTCCCAGCCCGCGTACGCGAGACCCACCTGCTCCTGGGCGACGATGCGCAGCCCGTAGTCCACGCTCTGTGCACGCTCGGCGGCCGCCGCGGCCACCCCGCGCTCCATCTCGCCCGCGTGGGTCTGACAGCCGCGCAGCATCGCGCGCGCGACCCAGCCGATGCCCGAGCAGGCCGGACGCAGCACGGGATACCGGACGCCGCGGTAGCCGCAGACGGCCACGGCCGCATCCAGCCCGCGCACGAAGCGCCGGGCCGCCGCTATGTCGGGGTGCGCGGAGGGGCCTGTACCGGCGACGACCGGGGCCAGGACGGCGCGCAGTTCGCCGACCCGCATCCACCACAGGAACGGGGAGCCGATGACGAGGACCGGTGCCGCTGTCGCACGGCGGTGCAGGGGGCCGCGGGAGCCGCCCGGGCCGGCTATCTCGTCAGCGCCGCGGGATGGGGACGGGCCGTGGGCCGGATGGGTGCGGTCCTCCAGCCAGCTGTCGCAGTCCGGGGTGAGCGCTATCGCGGAGGGCGCGGGGACGTCGAGACGGTCGGCGAGGTCACGGACCAGCCGGTACAGGTCGGGGGCCGCCTCCTCCGCGATGGTGACCGTGGGGCTCACGGCGGGGCGCGCGCGGGCGACGACCAGGCCGATGACACCGGCGGCGAGCAGGACGACGAGCGCGACGGCGGACACGGCCCAGCGGGCGGCTCCCCACCCCGGGCCCACGAGGTGCCCGGTGGAACCACCGGCCAGGAGGATCACGGCGGCGGCCGCGGGCAGCAGCGCGACGGCGAGCGCCCGGCTTCGGATGCGCAGCACCGCCAGCGCCCGGGCACGGGCGGCCTGCGCGCCCATCTCGACACCGATACCGGTCACGACCGGACCTCACCCCCTCTCGGCTGTCCTGTTTCCCCCGGCTGTCTTCGCAGTGCTCACTCCCCCACTGTGGCACCGACCACCGACATCGCAATGCCGGTGGGCCAAGTGCCGGAACGAGTACCGGAACGCTTGCGCCGCACCCTAGTTGGCGCTCCGGCCCACGTCAGCCGGATAGCTCAGCGCTCACACGATGGAATGGCTTTGGGGAAAGGTGGGGGGCGGTGGACAACGATCAGGCCCCGGGTTCCATGGGTCCTCGACGAGGAGTTCCACGGCCACCCGGGGCCTGAGAGGTTTCCGAGGTCGGTGAGGTTCCGCTCGGCCAGCGGCTACGCGCCCGTCGCCGCCTTCGCCGCGATGTCCGTGCGGTGCTGGGATCCGTCGAGTCCGATGCGGGCGACCGCCCGGTAGGCGCGCTCGCGGGCCTCGGTGAGGTCGGTGCCGGTCGCGGTGACGGACAGCACGCGCCCGCCGGCGCTGACGACGGTGTCACCGTCGTACTTCGTGCCCGCGTGCAGCACGTACGCGTGCGGGGCGTCCACGGCGGCCACCTCGGCGAGACCGGTGATCGGGTCGCCGGTGCGCGGGGTGCCGGGGTAGTTGTGGGAGGCGATGACGACCGTGACGGCCGCGTCGTCGCTCCAGCGCAGGGGCGGCAGGTCGGCCAGTTCGCCGGTGGCGGCCGCCTTGAGGACCTCGGCCAGCGGGGTCTTCAGGCGGGCCAGGACGACCTGCGTCTCGGGGTCGCCGAAGCGGGCGTTGAACTCGATCACCCGGATACCGCGGCTGGTGATCGCGAGGCCGGCGTAGAGCAGTCCGGAGAAGGGGGTGCCGCGGCGGCGCAGCTCGTCCACGGTCGGCTGGAGAACCGTCTCCAGGACCTCCTCCACCAGCTTCGGGTCGGCCCAGGGCAGCGGCGAGTAGGCGCCCATGCCACCCGTGTTGGGGCCCTCGTCGCCGTCGAGCGCGCGCTTGAAGTCCTGGGCGGGCTGGAGCGGGACGACGCTCACGCCGTCGGTGACGGCGAAGAGGGAGACCTCAGGGCCGTCGAGGAACTCCTCGATCACGACGCTTCCGCCCTGCCTGGACGGCGTGGGAGGCACTGCCATGCAGGCGGCCGCGTGGGCCGTGGCGGTCGCCAGGTCGTCGGTGACGACGACGCCCTTGCCGGCGGCCAGCCCGTCGTCCTTGACGACGTACGGAGCGCCGAAGGCGTCGAGGGCCTCGGCGGCCTCCTCGGGGGTGGTGCAGACGTAGGAGCGGGAGGTCGGTACGCCGGCCGCGGCCATCACGTCCTTGGCGAACGCCTTGGAGCCTTCGAGCTGCGCGGCCTCCTTCGAGGGGCCGAACACCGGGATGCCCGCCTCGCGCACGGCGTCGGCGACCCCGGCGACCAGCGGCGCCTCCGGGCCCACGATGACCAGTTCGGCGCCGAGCTCGACGGCGAGCGCGGACACGGCCTCGCCGTCCAGGGCGTCTACCGGGTGCAGCTCGGCGACCTCGGCGATGCCGGCGTTGCCCGGGGCGCAGTACAGCGCGGTGACGGCGGGATCGAGGGACAGTGAGCGGCACAGGGCGTGTTCGCGGGCGCCGCTGCCGATGACGAGGACGTTCACGGGGGTCAGCCTAACGGGCGGGAGGCGGGGCGTTTTGTGCGGGCTTCCGAAAGCCGGCGGGCGAGGACCTCGTAGGTTCCTCCGAAGACGCCCCGTGTCCTCCCCTTGTGTCCGCTCCGCCCGGTCCCGGGTCCGCCGACTACTCGTTGGTGAACTCCTCCACGACGGTCGCTCCGAGCTCGCGCACGATCAGTTCGTATCCGGAGAGGGCCGACTCGTTGAGGTCGGGGTCGTCGTCCTCGGGAGTGTCGTCCTCCGGGGCCACCGGTTCCGGGGCGGCCGGACGGGACGGGGCCGGCGCCGAGTAGGGGGCCGACGGGCCCGCCTGGGCAGCCTGCTGGGGGGGCGCGCCGTGGGCGGCCGGTGGCTGGGGCGGGGCCCCTCCCGGCGGGGCCGCCGGTCCGCCACCGCCGTGGCCGCCGGGGCCGTTGTGGCCTCCGGGGCTGCCGTAGCCGCCGGGCGCACCGGCCCCGCCGCCACCTCCGCTGCCGCCGCCGAACCCGCCGGTCGCCGGGGGCGCCGAGCCGCCGGACGGGTCGATGACCGCGTCGATCTTCCACTGGACGCTGAACTGCTCGGCCAGCGCCTGCCGCAGCACGTCCTCGCTGCCACTGCTCGCGAAGTTGTCGCGGGCGCCGGCGCTGGCGAAACCGAGCTGGAGCGTCGTGCCGTCGAAGCCCGCGACGTGCGCGTTCTGGCTGAGCAGGATCCAGGTGAAGCGACGGCGGTTCTTGACCGCCTCCAGGATGTTCGGCCAGAGCATGCGGGGGTCGAGGCCGCCGGAGGGGGGCGCGTAGGCGCCGGAGGGGGGCGCGGGAGTGGCCGCCGGGGTCGGGGCGGCAGTCGCAGGACCGGTCGGGGCCGTGGCGGAGGGAGCAGGGGCGGGGGCCGCCGGGGGCCGTCCGCCGCCACCCGCGGGCGCTGCCGTGGGCCAGCCGCCGGGGCGGCGCCCGCTGCCCGCCGCGGTGGCGGTGGGCCAGGCGCCGGGGGCGGGCTGGGCAGGCGCCTGGGGAGCGGCGGCGGGAGCTTGAGGGCTCGCGGCCGGAACCTCCGCCGCCGGTGGGGCGGCGGCCGCGGCGGGAGCGGGAGCGGGCGTGTGGGCAGGGGCGGCCGGAGGCTGGGCGGGCGCCTGCGCTCGGCCGGGAGACTGACCCTGTGCGGCCTGGCCCTGCGCTGCCTGACCCTGCGTTGCTTGCCCCGGACCGGCACTGCTCTGCCCGGCGCCCGGGCCGGGGCCCCGTACCGCGGCGCGGGCGGCAGCGGCTCCGCCACCGGGCGGAATCGGCGCGCCCCCAGCCACGGCGGCACCGCCGTGCACCTCGGGCCCGGGCACGTAACCCATCGCCGGCATCACGGGCGCTCCCTGCGCCGTGCCCTGCCCGGCGCCGCCCGGCGAGAAGTTCACCCCGCGCTCGATGCGGTCGAGGCGGGCCATGACGGACCGCTCGTCGCCGTAGGCGGCGGGCAGCATCACGCGCGCGCAGATCAGTTCGAGCTGGAGACGTGGCGAGGTGGCGCCGCGCATCTCGGTGAGGCCCTCGTTGACGAGGTCGGCGGCGCGGCTCAGCTCCGCGGCGCCGAAGACGCCGGCCTGGGCCTGCATGCGCTCGATCACGTCGGCGGGGGCGTCGATGAGCCCCTTCTCGGCCGCGTCCGGGACGGCGGCGAGGATGACGAGGTCCCGCAGCCGCTCCAGCAGGTCGGCGACGAAGCGGCGAGGGTCGTTGCCCCCCTCGATGATCCGGTCGACGACCTCGAAGGCGGCGGCGCCGTCACCGGTGGCGAACGCCTCGACGACGGAGTCGAGCAGCGAGCTGTCCGTGTAGCCGAGCAGGGAGGTGGCCATGGCGTACGTCACACCGGCCTCGGTCGCACCGGCGAGCAGCTGGTCCATGACGGACATGGAGTCACGCACGGATCCGGCCCCGGAGCGCACGACGAGCGGCAGCACGCCCTCCTCGACGGGGATGGCCTCCTTGCCGCACACCTCACCGAGGTAGTCCCGCAGCGTTCCCGGCGGCACCAGCCGGAACGGGTAGTGGTGGGTCCGCGACCGGATGGTCCCGATGACCTTCTCCGGCTCGGTCGTGGCGAAGATGAACTTCAGGTGCTCCGGCGGCTCCTCGACCACCTTGAGGAGCGCGTTGAAACCGGCCGGCGTGACCATGTGGGCCTCGTCGATGATGTAGATCTTGTAGCGGCTGCGCGCGGGCCCGAAGAAGGCCTTCTCCCGCAGGTCACGGGCGTCGTCCACACCGCCGTGGGAAGCGGCGTCGATCTCGATGACGTCGATCGAGCCCGGCCCGTTCCTGGCCAGGTCCTTGCACGACTCGCACTCCCCGCACGGGGTCGGCGTGGGCCCCTGCTCGCAGTTCAGACACCGGGCGAGGATCCGCGCGCTGGTGGTCTTCCCGCACCCACGCGGCCCGCTGAACAGGTACGCGTGATTGACCCGGTTGTTCCGCAGCGCCTGCTGCAACGGGCCGGTGACATGCTCCTGCCCGATGACCTCGGCGAACGACTCCGGGCGATAGCGGCGGTACAGCGCGAGAGACGACACGCATACGAGGTTATAGGCGACCACTGACATCAGGTCGCCGCGCGTACCCGGCCGCCCGGCCCCCACGCGCACCCGTCCCGGCCCCGCCGAGAACGCAAGCGCCCCCCACGCACCCGCCAGAGCCAACCTACCCTTGCTGCCTTCCGGCCCTGGGGGAGTTCAGTCAGATAGCGCCGCGTGAGGGGCTGCGCACAGGCTACAGGATCTGAGCGGGGGGAACGAGTTCGCGAGCACTCCTCAACGTCTTGTATTGTTTGCCGCGGAGGATTCGCCTAGTGGCCTAGGGCGCACGCTTGGAAAGCGTGTTGGGGGCAACCCCTCACGAGTTCGAATCTCGTATCCTCCGCCAGTGCCTCACCGGGCACGATGTCGAAGGGCCCCACCGTTCGCGGTGGGGCCCTTCGTCGTTGTCCTCGGCTCTCCCGGCCGTTCGAGGCGGGACACCCCGCGCGGTCTTCCCCCGTCGGCCGGAGCGGAAAGCCGGAGCCCTGCGCGCCGGACGCCCGGGAGGAGTGGGTCGTGTTCCCGAGCCGTCGGATCCGGAGATAACGGTTAGGTCTGGGCCCTTCGAGGGCTGTCCGTGGAACGCCCAGGTCAGCGGCGTTTGGCTGTCGTTATTTCGAGCGGAGCGGTGCTCACTCGCCGGGTCTGTGACGAACAGCGGGGGCGGACGGCCGCTACGAGCGGTACATGCAGGCCCATACTGGAGGCAATGACAAAGCCAACTGCACCGAAGCGGTACCTGCCTACCAGTCCCTTCAAGGCCCCGGCCGCACCGGCTCCCAAGCACTTCGAGGTCGGCGACCAGGTCACGCACGACATGTACGGCCTCGGCCGGGTGATCGGCATCGAGGACGGAATCGCCGCGCTCGTGGATTTCGGTTCGGCGCAAATGCGGATCCTGAGCCCGTACAGCAAGATGAGCAAGCTGTAGGACCGCTGTGCCCGGTCACGGCACACCAGGTCCTCGCACGGGCCTGTAACGAATGGGAGACCTCTCATCGACCCCACCTCGCTGTTCTCCGCTCCGGAAGGGGCGACCCGCCATGCCACCGCGGCATCGCCGCCCCCGACGACGAACCCCTTCCAGGCCCCGGACTTCGGGGAGGACGAGATCTTCCTGCTCGACGACGCGCAGACCTCCCTCTCCGGCATGGGTGCGGCTCAGCGCAAGGCGAGCTAGCCCCGGCCGGTGACAGTGGCTTCGCAGCCGGTCACAAAAAGGGCCGCCGACGTCGATACGTCGGCGGCTCTTATCTGTTCGGCGGCCCTTACCGTTCCGCGGCTCGGCCGGACGGCTCGTCCGGGTCGACGGCCCGCGCGGGTCGCTGTACGGGTCAGCGGGTTCCGGCGGCCAGGAGTGTCAGCTCGTCGAGGAACGCCTCCGCCAGCAGGCCGGCGTCCTGACTGCCCGAGTTGGTGGCGACGCTCAGTGTGTGGCCCGGTGTGCAGCCGCCCAGCGCGAAGGTCGCCGTGTCGGCCGGGGGCACCATCGGGACGATGGTGAGGCGCCGCAGCGGACGTCCGGCCAGGGTCTGGCCCCGCTCGCGCAGATGGACGTAGGAGCAGGCCGCCGGGGCGTACGCGGGCGCGAAGATCCTGCCCCCGGCCAGTGCCAGGGCCGCCCCCGGGATCGCCGCGAGCGTGCCCTCCAGCAGCCTCTCGGAGGTGCGCCGGGGCCGGGTCACGGTGGTCAGCAGACCGGTGCACGCGCTCAGGCGGGCCGCCGGGTCGGACAGCGTCACCGGCGCGGGCACCCGGACGTTGGCGAACGCGTTGCCGAGGAACTCACCGCAGTCGTCGGGCCGCTCGTCGACCGGCACCGAGAGCCACACCTGCCTCGGCTCCGCACTCCCGTCACCCGCGCCGCCTGCGGAGCCGGAGGCCGAGGCCGAGGCGGACAGGCAGGAGCGCAGGACGCCGGAGACCGTCGCCAGGAACACCTCGTTGGTGGTCGCCGGGCGCTCGGAGCCGGCGTCCCCCGCGCGGACGGCTTCGCGCGCCGCCCGCAGGACGTCGGCCCGCAGCCGTACGACGGTGTACGCGGGCTCCCGTGCGCCCTGGTGCGGCAGGGGCACCGCGCGGCCGGTGGTCAGCAGGCCCGGCGGGCCGCTCGCCGTCACGCCGGGGCGGACGGTCCGTCGCCGGGGGCCGGGCACCGCCAGTGACGCGGCCTCTTCCAGCGGCCGGCCGTCGTCGAAGAGGGCGCGCAGCAGCGTCGTCAGGGAACGGCCGTCGAGCAGGCTGTGGTGCATCCGGAACAGCAGGGAGAACTCCCCTTCCGTCGTGCCGCGCAGAAGGTGCAGGCTCCACGGCGGCCGGCCGGCCGGGAACGGCCGGTGGAACCAGTGGTTCACCGCCTCCCGCAGGGTGCTGTCCGCGCCGGCGACCTGCTGGGCCGGGCCGTGGTCGTCCCGGCGTGCCCAGCGGTGCCGGCCGGTCCACCGGCCCAGGCCGGTCCGGACACCGCCGGGGGCGACCAGGGTCTGGGTGAGCCTCGGCAGGGCCTTCCAGCGTTCTTCCACCAGGGAGCGCAGCTCGTCCAGCGCGGGCGGGGCGCCCACGAAGTCCAGGGCGATCCCGGCGTTGGGCGGGCCGAACGGCCAGCGGGCCATCCCCTCTTCCATCAAGGGCAGATGCGATCCGGGCATGAGACTGCTCCTGTCATGAGCCGTCCCCGCCGTGGGCCGGTCCGGTGGGCCGGCCGCCGGGGGACGACGTCCTGTACCCCCCAACGGCCGATCGGACCGGCGGTCACGTCCGCCGCGTCGGCGTCCCCTCCTCGGGTGCCGCGCGGTTGCCCCGCAAGGGTCACGGCGCTGTCAACGCACGGCCGCCAAGGCTCCCTGATGGGGTGACACTGCCGCAGGTTTGCGGTCAGGAGCGGTGTCGTTGCGCCTTTAATCAGGACTCCGCGTCCGCCGTTCGGGCGCACCGTCCCCCAGTCCCCCGCCCCGGCTCCGTGCCGGACAGGAGTTGCGTGTCGTGCCTGGTACTCATCCGAATCCCGCGCACATCGCCGTTTTCAACGTTCCGATGCACGGGCACGTCAATCCGACGCTGGGGGTCGTTGAGGAGCTCGTACGGCGGGGGCACCGGGTCAGTTACGCCGTCACCGAGGACTTCGTGCACCAGGTGAAGGCGGCCGGCGCCGAGCCCGTCCTCTACCCGGACGCGGGGGACGGCTCGGACGCGCCGGAGGACATGGCCGAGGGGTTCGCGCAGGTCGTCGAGGTCGCGCTGGCATCCCTGCCCGCGCTGACCCGCGCGTTCGGCACGGACCGTCCGGACCTGGTGCTGTGCGACGTGTACGCCTTCGCGGGCCTGATGCTGGGGGCGCGCTGGCAGGTCCCGATCGTCGTCGCGTCACCCACCCATCTCGCCTACGACGGCATCGTCCCGGAGTTCTTCGACGTGCCCGGCCTCCCCCAGCTGCCGGGCTTCGGGCGGCTCGCGGCCGCCTTCGCCGAACACGGCATCGACACCGCGCGGATCCACGACCTCGTACGGCCCGCACATGCCGTCGCGTTCTTCCCCCGCTCCTTCCAGCGCCGCGCGGACACCGTCGCGGCACAGCGCGTCGCGTACGTCGGACCGGCGCTCGGGGACCGCTCCTACCAGGGTTCCTGGCAGCCTCCCCGGCCCGACCTGCCGGTCCTGCTCGTCTCCCTGGGCTCGCAGTTCACCCGGCGGCCGGAGTTCTACCGGTCCTGCGTCCAGGCCTTCGCCGAGCTGCCCTGGCACGTGGTCATGTCCGTCGGCCCCGCCGTCCCGCGGGACCGGCTGGGGCCGCTGCCCGACAGCGTCGAGGTCCATCCCCAGGTGCCCCAACTGGCGGTGCTCGCGCACGCGGACGCCTTCGTCACCCACGCCGGAATGGGCGGCACGATGGAGGCCCTGTACTACGGCGTCCCGCTGGTGGCGGTGCCGCAGATGGCCGAGCAGCGGGTCAACGCCGACCGGATCGAACGGCTCCGGCTGGGCGTTCATCTGCCCCGCGAGAGCGTCACCCCCGAGGCGCTGCGCGAGGCCGTCCTGCGCGTCTCCTGCGACCGGGACATCCGCGCGGGCGTGTCCGCGATGCGCCGGGAGATCGCGGCGGCCGGCGGGGCGGGCGCGGCGGCCGACGCGATCGAGCGGGCCCTGTAGACGCACAGGTCCCCGCCGCCCCGGCACCATCACAGCGGACACCGGCACCGCGTACCGGCCACGAGCCGGGACCCTCCCGTGCCGGGCTCCCACCGTGCCGGGATCCCTGTGCCGGGCCCCTGTGCCGGGCCCTGTTCCGATGTTCCGAGGAGTGACCCCTTGAGCCAAGCCCTGGCGCCCGACATCCGCCGCACCGGTACCGGGCGCCCACCCGTCGAGGCGTCGGACTGCCGACCGCACCTCTACCTCCGCCAGGTGCGCATGAGCGACCTGGACTCCATGAACCACGTGAACAACGTCCGGCTGCTGGAGATGATCCAGGACGCCCACATGGACATGTTCTATCTGCGTCCCGGACTGCCCGGGCAGGAGATCCGCCCGAGGTTCGTCTACGCACGCCACGAGCTCGACTACATGGAACCCCTCGTGCTCCAGCCGGAGCCGGTCACCATCGTCACCACCATCGGTGACCTGCGCCGCTCGACCCTCCGCGTCACCAGCCGTGTCACGCGGGACGCCCGGGTGTTCTGCACCTGCGTGAGCACGGCCGTCGCCTACGACCCGGACGCCCGGTGCTCGCGTCGGCTCGAGGAGGAGGAACGTGCCCTCGCGGCCCGCCACGCCACCCCGGACCCGGCACACTGACCGGCCGGACCGCGTCCGGAGCGCGGCCCCGGCCCTCTGCGCGGCCCGAGCCGGCCCGGCGGCCTCAGCGCTCGATCCGTACCGGCTTCGACTCGCTCACCTGGTCGACGTCCGACACCCGGATCGTCGCCTTCATCTCCCAGGTGCCGGCGATGGGCAGATTGACCGAGTCGGCGGCCCAGTAGCCGCCCCGGTCGGTGATCTTGGCGTCGAGGGGGCCGATGTCCTGGCCGGGGAGGGTGAAGGAGACGCGCAGTTCGGGGACGCTGACGAAACCGCCGTCCGGGCCGTAGACCACCGCTTGGAGCCCGTTGTCGCCGACCTGGCCCGGGTTCAGGGTGACCTGCACCTTGCCGCTGACACCACGGACGCCGGGATCGCCGGACCCGAAGCTGAAGGGGATGTCGGTCACGGAGGCCACGGGCAGCCCGGCGGACTGTTCCGCCGTCGCCGCCTCGGCCGCCGCCCGGCCCGGCAGGGTGCCCGTCAGGATGGTCGTGAGGACGAGTACGACGACGGAGACGACGACCTCGGCCAGCACCGAGCGGCGCAGCGCCCTGCGCTGGGCGTCCTCGGCCGGGGTGAGGGCCGGTCCGGCCGGCGGCCGGGGCTCCTCGGGCGGTGACACGCCGTCCGCCGGGCCGTCCGCCCTGTCGTGGGCCGCGCCCTTCGTGAGGCCGTCCGCCCCGCCGCGGGCCCTTCCGCCCACCGGCTCCGGCAGCCGCTCCTCCCGCACGTGCGTCTCCTCGGGCGCCTCCGCCGTCACGTTCCTCGCCGTCCTCTCGCTTGTCACCGTGCGCCGCGACCGCGCCCCCGCCACCAGCAGCAGCGTCACCGCGGCCAGCTTGGCGAGCAGGACCCGCCCGTACGTCGTGTCGGTCAGCGCGGACACGGAGCCGAGGCCGCGCCAGGACTGGTAGACGCCCGTGACCACCAGGACGGTCACCGCGAGGCCGGCCACCTGCGAGAAACGGCCGACCACGCGGGACGGGACGGACGCGCGGTAGAACAGGGTGAGCAGGGCCGCCAGGCCGCCCAGCCACACCGACATCGCGAGCAGGTGCAGCACCGAGGACGTCATCGCCGCGGGGACCTGGATACCGGCCGACGCGTGTTCGGCGGCGGCCCAGGTCAGGGCGAGACCCACCGTCAGCGCGGCGCCGGTCAGCAGGGTCGCGCGCGATGGCCCCCGCTGCTTGTCCCCCGTTCCCCCGGTCTGCGCCCGCAGGGCCTTGCGCTGCCTCAGGAGGAGGACCGCGGCCACCGTGAGCAGCGCGAGGCGCGCCAGCAGGGCCAGTCCCGGCCGGGTGCCCAGCGTGCGGGTCAGCCCCGACGGGTCCAGGATCCGCGCGGGGCCGGCGCCGGTCTCGTACGGGCCGCGGAGCAGCAGAAGGAACACCGTCGAGCCGACGAGCGCCCACCAGCCGGCCAGCAGCAGCCTGCCCAGCGGCCGTACGTCCGGCGGACGGCAGACGGCGATGAAGGCGGCCGTGCCGATGAGGAGCGCGGCGGCGAGATAGGCGACGTAGCGGCCGACGTTGAAGAGGCCTCCGGTGACCGGGTTCTCCACGGAGGTGCTCGGCAGGGCGGGCGGAATCGCGGACGGTTTGCCCACCGAGAAGGTGAAGGCGCCGGCGATGGGGTGGCTGTCCGCCGACACCACGCGCCAGGCCACCGTGAACGTGCCGGTGCCGAGCTTGCCGGGGAGCTCGACCCGTGCGGTGTCGGCGCGGCCGTCCGCGTGGCCCGGTCGGCCGGTCTCGACGCGCCGGTTGTCGGGGTCGAAGACGCGGAAGGAGTCGTCGAGCAGGCCTACGGACTCGGTGAACGTGAGGGTGAGGGACTTGGGTGCCGTCCTGACGACGCTTCCGTCGGCGGGGTCGGCGCTGCGCAGGGCCGCGTGCGCGGAGGCGGGTCCGCCGCCGAGGAGGAGCAGGACCAGCACGGTGCCCAGCAGCACCAGGCCCTGAAGTCCCCTTCGGCCGGGGGATCGCCGGACTGCGGGCCGCCCGTCGGCGGATCGGCCTGCTCCGCGGCTCCCGTCGGCCTGACGGCCGGCTCCGGACCGACCGCCGGCGGGGCGCCTCCCGCCGTGTCGTCCGCCCTCTCGCCCTTCGCTCACGTCACCGTTCCGCCTTGCTTGAGACTCGAGACCCGTGCTCGGGGATACGTACGCATGCACAGGGCATCCGGTTCACCACGTGGGCCGCGCCGACACCCCGCCGTCCACCACGAGGTCGTGACCGGTGATCCAGGAGGCGAGCGGGGAGGCCAGGAAGACGCAGGCGTCGCCGACGTCCTCCGGGCGGCCCAGCCGGCCGACCGCGGCCGCCTCCCGCCACCGCCTCACCCCCTCCGGCCATGCCTCGGCCAGTCCCTCCCGGTCGATCAGCCCCGGAGAGACCGTGTTCACCCGGATGCCGAACGCCCCGTACTCCTGGGCCGCCGCCCGTGCGTGCATCACGACCGCGGCCTTGGAGGCGGCGTAGTGGGCGTGGCCGGGAGCCGGCCTGCCCGCCTCGACGGAGGCGATGTGAGTGATGCTCCCCCCTCGCTCCCGCATCACCTCCGCCGCCGCCCGGGTGCAGGAGAACACGCTGGTCAGGTTGGTGTCGACCACCGCCCGCCAGTCGGCCGCCGTCATCTCGGGCAGGGCCTGCACCGGCTGCACGCCCGCGTTGTTCACCAGCGCGTCGAGCCGGCCGCCGCCCCACTCGGCGGCCCGGGCCACCAGCCCGCGGCACTGGTCCTCGACGGTCAGGTCGGCGCCCGGCAGGACGACGGCCCGTTCGCCGATCTCCTCGGCGAGCGCCCGGGCCGCCTCGGTGCGGGTACGGCAGTGCAGCGCCACCGCCGCACCCTCCTGGGCGAACCGCAGGGCGATACCGCGCCCGACACCGCCGCCCGCACCCGTGATCAGGGCCACCCGGCCCGACAGCAACGTCATGGACGGCACAGTCGCGCGATCAGGGCGGCCCGGTCGGGATGCCGCGCCGTGAGGGCGGCCGCGTCCCCGTGTTCGTAGTCCCCGTAGGTGAAGCCGGGGGCCATCGTGCAGCCGAAGAAGGCCCAGGCGCCCCCGGCGGCCACCCGCGCCCCCATCCAGGTGTGCGCGGGCACGGTGAGCTGCGGATGCTGCCCGCCGAGGACGTCCGGGCCGAGCACCGCCGTACGGGACGTGCCGTCCGGGGCGAGGAGCAGCAGCTGGAGCGGGTCGCCGAGGTAGTGGTGCCAGACCTCGGCGGTGGGCAGCCGGTGCAGGGCCGAGTAGTCGTCGGCGGTGAGCAGCGCGACGATCGCGGAGCCGGCGGGGCGGCCGTCCGGCCCTTCGGGACCCGCCCAGGTACGCCGGAACAGGCCTCCCTCGCGGGGAATCGGCTCCAGGTCGTAGTGGGCGACGAGGTCTTCGGGGGTGAGCGGTGAGGTCACCCGGGGAACGCTACCTCCCGGCGCAGAAACGCCAGTTGCGCCTTCTTCTCCGGCAGGTACACGTCCGGCAGATCGATCTCGGGCAGGGTGACGACCGGCCCGGCCTCGAAGCCCTGGCGGAGGAAGCGGGCGATCGCCCTGTCGTTGCGCACATCGGGGTCCACCACGGCGCGCGGCCGGTCCAGGCCGAGCAGTACGTACGACGCGAACGCGCCCATCAGCGCCGCCGACCAGCCGGGCCGGGCGCCCCGTTCGCCGGCCGGCGCGATGAGCAGGTGGACGCCGATGTCTCCGGCCTCGACCGGGTAGCACTCGCCGACCCGGTCCTCGGCGGGCTCGTAGGTCTGGAGGAGGGCGACCGGATCGCCGTCCAGCTCGACCAGGAAGGCGTGGTGGGTGTCGAGGCCCGCCATGTGGGCGTAGACGTCCGCGACCTGGTCCCGGGTCAGGCCGTTCATGCCCCAGAACACGGCCCGCTCCTCGCTCACCCAGCCGTGGACGACGTCCGCGTCCCCCTCGGCGTCGAGGAGACGGATCCCGACGGTCCCGAACCCCTCGGCCACCTGCTCGTACACGTACCTGCCCCGGCTGTCCCGGTGGTTGTCGCGGTCAGTCATCGTCGCTCTCCTTCGTCAGCTGCGCCCAGTCGGTGACGACCGGGGCGAGCTCGCCCCTGAGCCACAGGGGGAGCTGGTCGCGGTGGTGGGGGTGGTCGGGGAGGCCGGACGCGCCGAACGGGACCACCCACAGGCTGTCCTCGCGGCGGGCCAGGTCCCACACGTAACGGGCGGCCGGGCCGCGCGCGGCGAGGTCGGTCCAGCCGGGCACGGCCGAGGTGCACAGCACACAGTCGTGGTCGCCCGCCAGGGCCGGGGCCTCCCGGGCGGGGTCGGGCAGCGCCCGCCAGGGGGCGAGGCGATGGGTGTCGCCCCAGCGGGCGGCCGGCTGCCCGGCGACCTCCTCGACGGCCTCCCGTACCAGCGCGGGGCGGTCGACGCCGTACAGCTCCTCGGCGCGCAGAAGGTGTTCGAGGGCGAAGCCGATGCGCGGAACCAGGGCCAGCCAGGGAAGGAGCACCTCGGGGTAGGCGGGCGGGGTGGTCAGGGCCGCGAAGGCCGGGTGGGCGGCGAGGCGGCGTACCAGGGCGCTGCGCAGGGCGGCGAACGCCGACGCCTCCCGGCTGTCGGCGTCCATCCGGCGGTCCCAGCGCAGCAGCCGGTCACGGAGCTCGCCGGCCTGGCCGGTCAGGTCGTCGAGGGCGGACAGGTGGTCCAGCAGGGGCGCGGCGGAGGCCAGACGGGTGTCCGTGTGGATGGCCGGCATGTCGGCCGCGGACCACTGCCGGCGTTCCTCCAGCAGCGCCCGGATGCGGTCGGCGCGGTGCGGCGGCGCGAACTCGACGCCCAGCTCCGTGGCGGGGCCCCGCTGGTTGGCCATCACGGCGAGGCCGTCGGTCAGTCCCGCACGGGGCATGTCGTGCCAGCCGGTCCACTCGTGGCCGGGTTCCCAGGCGGGCACCAGCCGGGTCCCGTTCGCCGCGGCGCGCAGCGGCACCCGGCCCGCGACCCGGTGCAGGAGGCCGCCCTCGGTGTCGGCGGCCTGGACGACGTTGACGGGCTCGGCCCAGCGGTCGAAGGCACGGTCCACGTCGGCGACCCGGCGGGCCCGGAGCAGGGGGAGGAGGGCCTCGAAGCCCAGGTCGGCTGTGACGCGGGGCGGATAGCGCAGGGCCAGCGCGAGCGGGGTGCCGTCGTCGAGGCCTTCCGGGCCGCCGGCGATCACCGGGCCGCGCTCTGTCTCGAGGACCTCCACCTCGACGGTCTCCTCGCCCGCGACCCGCACCTGCTCGGTGTGCCGGGCGACCCGCCGCCAGGCGCCGTCCGGGCCGAGCGCCTCGACGCCCGCGCCGGTCCGGCGCAGCCGCTCGCGGTAGAGGTCCTGGTAGTCGGCCATGGCGTTGGTGATGGCCCAGGCGACCGTGCCGGTGTGGCCGAAGTGGGCGATGCCGGGGACCCCGGGAACGGCGAGGCCGACGACGTCGAACTCGTCGCAGGCCAGCCGGATCTGCTGGTAGACGCCGGGGTCCTCGATGAAGCGGTGCGGGTCGCCGGCGATGACCGCCTGCCCGGTGACCGTACGCTCTCCGCTCACCAGCCAGCCGTTGCTGCCGGAGGTGCCGGGTCCGTCGGCGGCGAACAGGCCGACCGCCTCGGGGCCGAGGTGGCGGGCGGCCTCCTCGCGCCACAGTTTGGCGGGGAACCCGGCGAACAGGATGTGCGTGGCCAGCCAGACGGCGAGCGGGGTCCAGGGTTCCCAGCGGCCGGGCTCGAGGCCGGTCCGCGTGAACTCGGGCGCGTCGGCGCCGGCCAGCCCTTCGTTGACGCCGTCGGCGTAGGCGCGTACCCAGTCGGCCGTCTCCGGGTCCCGGCTGCCCAGTTCGTCGAAGCAGCGTCTCGCCGTGTCGTCGAGGCGGGCGCGGCGCGCGAAGAGGTCCCAGGGGAGGGCCTCGGGGCCGAGGAAGGACGCCGAGGTGCCGCGCGCCCGGTGGCGTTCGGTCTCCAGTTGCCAGGCGCGGTCGCGGGCGGTGACCGATCCCTGGAGGCGGGCGAGGGCGTGGGCGTCGCCGGCGCGCAGGTGCGGAACGCCCCAGGCGTCACGGTAGATGTCGGTGGTCACCCTGTAGCCCCTTATGCCTTTAGGTTAGGCTTCCCTAAGTTAGTTGCCGAAATCGTACGCGAGGGATGAGGGGCCATGGCGCAGGGGCGGGGCTGGGAGGGCACGGTCCTCAGACTGATGCGTGCGAAGGACTTCACGCTCACGGTCACGGGGGCCGAGGAGGTCACCGGCGAATACCGCCGGCTGCGCCTGTCGGACGGCGGGCTGCTCGCCGCCACCGGCGTCCACCCGACGATCTGGATCCGGCTCTGGTTCGAGAACGCGGGCCGCCCGCACCAGCGGGCCTACACGCTGGTCGACCCCGACCCGGCGACCGGCTCCTTCGCCCTGGAGTTCGCCCTGCACGCCGGCGCGGCCAGCGACTGGGCGCGGGCGGCGAAGCCCGGCGACACCATCGACGCGACCGTCCAGGGCACCGCCTTCGAACCGCCCTCCCCGGCCCCCTCGCACGTCCTCGTGATCGGCGACCCGGCCTCCCTGCCCGCGATCAACTCCCTGCTCGGCGAGGACGAGGGCGCGCTCGGCTCCGCCCCGGCGACCGTCTGGTTCGAGGGCTCGGCCGACGGCGCGGACGGCCTCCCCTTCCGCACCGACCCCGCGCGCCACGAGATACGGCACGTGCCGAGGGCCGACTCCGGCGCTCACCTCGTCGAGCGGGTGAGGACCGAGCTGCCCGCCCTCCTCGCGGCCACGCCCGACCCGTACGTCTGGATCGCCTGCGACACCCGCACCACGAGAACGCTGTCGGCCTACGTACGCAAGGAACTCGGCCTCCCCAAGGAGCGGCTGCACGCACTGGGGTACTGGCGCGCGACCTGACGGCGCAGGCGGGATCATCGACGCATGGACGTCACCCTTCACCTCTCCCAGGACCCCGAGGCCGACGAGCTCCTCGGGCGGTCCCCGCTCGCCGCGCTCGTCGGGATGCTGCTGGACCAGCAGGTTCCGATGGAGTGGGCGTTCAAGGGACCCCGCACGATCGCCGACCGGCTCGGCGCCGACGACCTGGACGCGCACGACATCGCCGCACAGGACCCGGAGGCGTTCGCCGCGCTGCTCTCCGACAAGCCGGCCGTGCACCGCTACCCCGGCTCCATGGCCAAGCGCGTCCAGCAGCTGTGCCAGTACCTCGTCGATCACTACGACGGTGACGCGGGCGCCGTCTGGAAGGACGTGAGCAGCGGCAGGGAACTGCTCGGACGGCTCGAGGAACTGCCCGGCTTCGGCAGGCAGAAGGCACAGATCTTCCTCGCGCTGCTGGGCAAGCAGCTCGGTGTGCGGCCCACGGGCTGGCGGGAGGCGGCAGGCTCCTACGGCGAGCCGAAATCCTTCCGGTCCGTCGCCGACATCACCGGCCCGGAGTCGCTCGTGAAGGTGCGGGCGCACAAACAGGAGATGAAGGCGGCGGCCAAAGCCGCGAAGTCGGCGAAGGCGGAGCAGCCCGCGAAGTCGGAGCAGCCCGCGAAGTCCGCCGGGACCGGCAAGAAGTAGGCCGGGGGTCCGCCCCTGGCGGGGGGCCCGCGCCGGATGGCGGGTCCGCCCCGGACGGCCGGCCCACGCCTGCTCGGGCGGTGTCACCGGTCCCCGCTCCCCGCCGAGGACGGCTGGGACAGGTCGTCCTCGGGCCGACATCACCGCTCCCCGCCAAGGACAACCGGGGCAGGTCAACCCCAGGCCGAGCTCACCGCACCCCGCCAAGGACAACCCGGGCAGGTCAACCCCAGGCCAAGGCCACCGCACCCCGCCAAGGACAACCGGGGCAGGTCAACCCCAGGCCAAGGCCACCGCACCCCGCCAAGGACAACCCGGCCCGGTCAACCCCAGGCCAAGGCCACCGCTCCCCGCCGAGGACGACCTGCCCGAGCCGGCGAACGACCCCTTCCCCGCAGGGCCCGCAGGCGGCCCCGCCGCGGTCCGGCGGCCGGCTGCCGCACACGGGTGAGCCCGTTGTCCGCCGAACGGGCGTAGCCGGCCCCCGGCATGCTGAGGGCGGGGCGTGTCGCGGGGAGATGACTCCTCATGAGCCCCGCGGCACGCCTCCCCCGCAGCCGCGCCTGGCTGCGGACACTCGTGCTGCTGCTGGCCCTGCTGGTGCCGGGCTCGGCCGCCGAGATCGCGGCGACGGCGCCCGTCACCGCCGCCGCGTCCGCCGAGTACGACGTCCTCGACACGGCGCTCCGGCCGGCCCCCTGCGTCCACCGCCCCGCCGCCGCGCCGCGGCCCGCACAGCTGCCGCCCCGGGCGCCCGAGGTCTCCGCAGACGGACCGCGCCCCCTGCCGCACCGGCCGTCGTACGCCCTGCGCACCTCGCACATCCTGCGCACCGTGGTCCTGCGCTGCTGACGGACGCCGTTCCCAGCCCGTCCGGCGATCACGCTCACGCGAGGAACATGTGAGGGACGAAGTCATGCCCACAGACCCGTACGCGATCCTGCGCGCCCTGCTGCGCGCGGAGGCGGCCCGCAGCACACCGAAACCGCGGGTGAAGGACGCCAAACCGCAGCAGCCCCCGGAGCCAAGGGACCGCTGACCGGTCGGCGGAGGCGGATGTGCCGCCTCCGCCGGACCGTACGAAAGGCGAGCTGGGGATGCCGAAGCCCTGGAGCACTCGTCGGCCCCGGTCACCCGGCGGCTCCGGTGGCTCCGGTGGCTCGGCAGGGCGGGACGCCGGTTTCTCTCCCGTGGATTCTCTGTCCACAGCCTGTGTACAGCGCTCGTGGAGCGGGGACTTCCCTCGACGCCCCTCCGAGGGCCGACCCGTCGACCGCCCCTCCGCCGCGCCCGGCGCGGAGGCACCGGACGAATCGCCCGGGCAGACACTTTCCGTCCCGCGACAGCATGCCCAGGCCGGGGGCTACCCCGGCGAAGGGGCGCCCGGTGGCGATGTCAGCGGCGCCGGTCGACCCACTCGCCGACCGACCTTAGTTCCGTTTTACCCATGTTCATCACATCTTTCCGGCGCCGCACTCCGCCTCCATGGCTGCGCCCGGAACGTCTGGACCGGTAGGCTTTCCGTGTGATCTTCAAGCGCATCGGAAACGGCCGGCCGTACCCCGACCACGGCCGGGAAAGCACCCGGCAGTGGGCGGACGTCGCACCGCGCCCGGTCCGCCTCGATCAGTTGGTGACCACCAAGCAGCAGCTCGACCTGGAAACCCTGCTCGCGGAGGACTCCACGTTCTACGGCGACCTCTTCGCGCACGTCGTGAAGTGGCAGGGCGACCTGTACCTGGAGGACGGGCTGCACCGCGCGGTGCGGGCGGCACTCCAGCAGCGACAGGTGCTCCACGCGCGCGTGCTCGAGCTGGACTGACCCTCCGCCGGAACCCCTCCACCCGCTGCGGCCGACCTTCGGGTTGACCCTTTCGGGTACTTTCCCGCGCCCCGAACAGTGTCGGATGATCGTTTATTCGTCACGGCCGCCCGGGCGCACTACGCTGCGCTCATGAGCATGCTGACTCCCCCCGGCATGGGCGGCAAGTACCGGATCACGGGGGACAAATACCCCCGCATGCGCCCCCATCGACGCCGCGGCCGGCTGGCCGTCGTGGTCGTCGCCTGCGGTGCCGTGCTCGGCGTGGCCGGGTGGGGCACCCTCCAGCTCATCGACGTCTTCACGGGCGGCGGGGGGACGGCCACGGCCGCCGGAACCAGCTGCTCGACGAAGGCGACCAAGGCGAGCCCCTCCGCGTCCGCCGTGCCGACTGTGCCGGCTGCTGCGGGCGCCGTGCCCAAGCCCGCGCAGATCACCGTGAACGTCTTCAACGCCACCACCCGCAGCGGTCTCGCCAAGACCACCGCGGACGAGCTGAGGAAACGCGGCTTCAGGATCGGCGAGGTGGGCAACGCGGCCAAGCAGTACGACAAGAAGGTCACCGGCACCGGGATACTGCTCGGCCCGGCGTCCTCGCTGAACACCTCGCTGCCGGTGCTCGCGACCCAGCTCACCGCCGCCGAGCGCCGCACCGACGCCGCCCGTGCGGGCACGGCCGTCGATCTGATCATCGGCAACGGGTTCAAGGCCCTGACCAGCCCGGCGGCCTCGGTCAAGGCACTGACGGCGCTGGCGGCGCCACAGCCGACGCCGTCCACGAAGAAGGGCTGCTAGAAGGCGGACAACGCGGAGGGGGAGGGGCTGCGAGCAGCCCCTCCCCCTCCGCGTTGTCCGGTCCGGTCTATTCCGCCGCGCCGTACAGCCGGTCACCCGCGTCGCCGAGGCCCGGGACGATGTAGCCGTGCTCGTTGAGGTGGTCGTCGACCGCCGCCGTCACGACGGTGACCGGGGTGCCCGCGAGCTCGCGCTCCATGAGCTCCACACCCTCCGGGGCCGCGAGCAGCACCACGGCCGTCACGTCGTCGGCGCCGCGCCGGATCAGCTCGCGGATCGCGGCGACCAGCGTGCCGCCGGTGGCCAGCATCGGGTCCAGGACGTACACCTGGCGGCCCAGGAGGTCCTCCGGCATGCGCGTGGCGTACGTGGACGCCTGGAGCGTCTCCTCGTTGCGGATCATGCCCATGAAGCCGACCTCGGCGGTCGGCAGCAGGCGCATCATGCCGTCCAGCATGCCGAGGCCCGCGCGCAGGATCGGCACGACCAGCGGACGCGGGTAGGAGAGCTTGACGCCGGTGGTCGGGGCGACCGGCGTCTTGATGTCGACCTGTTCGGTGCGCACGTCACGCGTGGCCTCGTAGGCGAGCAGGGTGACCAGTTCGTCGGCCAGCCGGCGGAAGGTCGCGGAGTCCGTGCGCTGGTCGCGGAGCGTGGTGAGCTTGTGGGCGACCAAGGGGTGGTCGACGACGTGGAGACGCATGTCCACAACAGTAACCGCGCCGAACCCGCCCGGCGTCCCCACACACAGTGAAGCTCTCCCCCCTCGCTTGGGCCGTCGGCTGGCGTCAAACCACCCGTCGGAGGGAAAGTAGGGGGCGGATAGGGAGACGGACCGGGGTACCCGGGGTGGTGTGCTGATGCCTGAGCTGCCCAACCTGCCCGACGACGCGCCGGACTCGGCGCGGCCGGCCGAGACCGAGGCCGAACGCCGAAGGCGCCGCGCCCGGTTCCTGCGCGAGCTGGCCGAGGCCCGCGAACTGCGCGACCGGGTCCAGCCGCGCCGCGCGAAGACCGCCCGCCTGCGCCACGCGATGCGCATGCGCACGTTCCGCTGGTAACGGCGGCCGTACGGGACTTGGGGCATACGGGGAAGATCGCCACCGTCACGGGTGTCACCCGGGACGGTCGTGCGTGAGCGCACGGGAAAGCCGCGTACGATCCGCTGATGGCGGCAACGAGTGCGCTGGTGAGTCACTCGCGGACGTGGTCATGGACCTGCTCATGGACGTGCGATCAAAACCACCGGACACAGGGAGCCGAAGATGTCCCCTGGACGCCTCGTTTCTGCCACGATTCCGAGTGGGTGGGGCTCGGAGCCTGAGCTCTCTCCGCCCGCAACCTCCGCCGGGGGGACCCCCAACCGGCACGCCTAAGACCAGTGGGAGAGTCACGGTGTACTTCGCCGCACTGCTCGCGCGCACCGAAGACGGGTGGGAAGCGAGCGACACGGAGCTCGACGATGTGGAGACCCTGTCGGATCTGGCCGACCTGGCCCGGGAAGCCTCTCCCGACGACGACACGGTGCTCGTGCTGATCGAGCAGGAGGACTCCTGGTTCGGGGTCGTCCGCATCGACGGCGAGGAGGACCCTCGCATCTTCGTCTCCGACGCCGCAGCCGCCGCCCGCAGTTCGTACGGCGAGATCCTGCTCACCGACGAACTGCTCGGAAGGGACCCGGGTGACGACGACGATCTGGACGCCCTCGACCTCGACGGCACCGAGGACGGTGAGGACGAGGACGGGGACGACGACGAGGCCGAGGGTGTCGTCGGCGCCGTGAACGGCAGCTCGGCCGAGGCCGTTCCGCACGGCCCGGTCGGCGACGCCGGCATCCTCGACGACCTCGGCGTCGGCGAGAAGGAACTCAAGTCGCTGTCCGCGGACGCGGTCACCGAGATCGCCGACGCCCTGGGCGCCTCGGAGGTCCTGGAGACCGTCCGCTGACCGCACAGGAAACGGCGCCCGATCCCGTACGCGATCCGTGGCGGGCCGCGATGCGGCTCGCCCTGGACGAGGCACGGCTGGCCGTCCTGGGCGGGGACGTCCCGGTCGGCGCCGTCCTGCTGGCTCCGGACGGTACGACGGTCCTCGCGAGGGGCCACAACGAACGTGAGGCCGTCGGCGATCCCACGGCCCACGCGGAGGTGCTCGCCGTCCGGCGGGCGGCGGCCGCGCTGGGCGAGTGGCGGCTGTCCGGCTGCACGCTCGTGGTGACCCTCGAACCGTGCACCATGTGCGCGGGCGCGATCGTGCAGTCCCGGGTGGACCGGGTCGTCTACGGCGCCCGCGACGACAAGGCGGGCGCGGCGGGCTCCCTCTGGGACGTCGTCCGCGACCGGCGGCTCAACCACCGCCCCGAGGTCGTCGAGGGCGTCCTCGCCGAGGAGTGCGCCGGACTCCTCACGGAGTTCTTCCGCGACCGCTGATTCAACCCCCGATTACCGATTTCAAACCGGGGCCCGCCTTGCTGTAAGGTCTCCCTCGGTAGCGTGTCCGAGCGGCCGAAGGAGCTCGCCTCGAAAGCGAGTGTGGCGCAAGTCACCGAGGGTTCAAATCCCTCCGCTACCGCTCTTGGACGAAGGGTCCGGCTCTGTGAGCCGGGCCCTTCGCTCGTCTCCGGGTTTCGGTCCCGCGTGGCTCAGGTCGCTTCCCTGCATCTTGATTTCCGTCCGTCGGGTCGGCGTGTACCTCTTCATCGGACGACGGCCCCCGAACGGTTCACGGACGGTTCACGAACGCGCCGGGGCGCTCAAAAAGCGATGTGAAAATCGCACTTACGGTTACACTCGCCGCCGGCAACAGGCCCGAACGGGCGCATACAGGGGAGGCCAGGTGGCGGTGAACGCCAAGAAGATCGCCGTCTACGTACTCGTGGTCTTCGCGCTCTACGTGATCATCACGGACCCGGCGAAGGCGGCGGACTACGTCCAGATAGGCTTCCAGGGCATATCGGACGCCGCCAAGGCCGTGGGTGACTTCTTCACCTGGCTCGCCGACGGGGCCAAGTAGCACGCGCTGGGAGTGCCCATGATCCGCCACCTGGTCCTTTTCAAGCTCAACGAGGGCGTCGTGCGCGACGACCCCCGGGTCGTCCGGGGTGAGGCGGCCTTCCGGGCCCTCGACGGCCAGATCGAGGAGCTGCGCTCCTGGGAGCTGGGCTGGAACATCAGCGACCGGCCCATCGCCTACGACTTCGCGATCAACTCCGCGGTCGAGGACGTCGACGCCCTGAAGCGCTACCTCGAACACCCGGCCCACCAGGCGGGCGTCGCCCAGTGGCGCGAGTTCGCCACCTGGGTGGTCGCCGACTACGAGTTCTGAGCCGCCCCTTCCGCAGGCGCCTTCGGCCGTACGGAGCCCTCCGCCGGAACAGCGGGGGGCTTTCGCACGTCCGGGACCAGGACGACAGCCCAACTTCTCCTTCAACACGGCGTTATGGGGTGCTTGCACACAGTGCACATGTCTTGTGATGCTATGACCGCTTTTGACGGATGAGTTGACCGATGTTGACCTGACGAAGAGGTGGCGTTGACCGTGTCGGCCAGTACTGCGCCGCCTCAGACAGAGGCACCCCCGGCATCCGCCCCCGCGTCCGCTTCGGAAGCCGCCCCGGCGTCCCCTCCGGGACCGGCCCCGGCGCCCGCCCTGGAAGCCGTCCCGGAAACCGCCCCGGAAACCGCGCCCGAGCGGCGCAGGGGAGCCGACACCCGGGCGCTGACCCAGCTCCTCTTCGGCGAGCTCAAGGAGCTCCAGCCGGGCACGCCGGAGCACAACCGGGTGCGAGGGGCGCTCATCGAGGCCAATCTCCCGCTCGTGCGCTACGCGGCCGCCCGCTTCCGCTCCCGCAACGAACCGATGGAGGACGTCGTCCAGGTCGGCACCATCGGCCTGATCAACGCCATCGACCGCTTCGACCCGGACCGGGGCGTGCAGTTCCCGACCTTCGCCATGCCGACGGTCATCGGCGAGATCAAGCGGTACTTCCGCGACAACGTCCGCACGGTCCACGTACCGCGCCGGTTGCACGAGTTGTGGGTGCAGGTCAACAGCGCGACCGAGGACCTGACGACCGCCTTCGGCCGCACTCCGACGACGGCCGAGATCGCCGAGCGGCTGCGCATCGGCGAGGACGAGGTGCTCTCCTGCATCGAGGCGGGCCGCTCGTACCACGCCACCTCGCTGGAGGCCGCGCAGGAGGGCGACGGCCTGCCGGGCCTGCTGGACCGCCTCGGCTACGAGGATCCGGCGCTGGACGGCGTGGAGCACCGCGACCTCGTGCGCCACCTCCTGGTCCAGCTCCCCGAGCGCGAGCAGCGCATCCTCCTGCTGCGCTACTACAGCAACCTCACGCAGTCGCAGATCAGCGCGGAACTCGGGGTGTCCCAGATGCACGTGTCCCGGCTGCTCGCGCGCAGCTTCCAGCGGCTTCGCTCCGCCAACCGCATCGAGGCGTGACGCCGGCGTCCGCGGGCACCCGCGGAACGACGCGGACACCTGCCGATACGCGCGCCGACACCCTCCGACACGTCACTCGATCCGGGATCGCAAGCCTGACCGAGATGTCACCGGTAGGAGCGAAACACGCGCAGGCTCCTTTCCTGGTGGATTCCCGCTGAAATGCCGTCAGACCCCCTGTTTCCAGGGCTGTTTCGTCACTCACATGTCGACATGTCACTACAGCGTGTTGCCGACATGTGACATTCTTCCGGCAGCGCGTTTGCCGGGGCTTCGGCGCCGGTATTCAGGTGAAGGCTGACGTTCCTCAAGTGGGAATGTCCGCCGCGACCGTCCCGCGACCCAAAGGGGGTGGCATGTCCGCAGATCAGGGCAGCTCGAAGGTGCTCACGCTCACAAAGAGCGAATCCGCGCCCAGCGCGCCTGTTGAGCCCGTCGTGCTCGACGTGCTCGACGACGTCACGGCTCCCGAGGCCGCACCGGCCCCGGCCCTCACGGCCACGGGGGCCATCGACACCCGCACCCTGTCCCGCTCCCTGTTCCTGCGACTGGCCACCCTCGCCGAGGACAGCCCCGAGCGCATGTACGTCCGGGACACCCTCATCGAGCTCAACCTCCCACTCGTGCGCTACGCGGCGGCCCGCTTCCGCTCGCGCAACGAACCGATGGAGGACATCGTCCAGGTCGGCACCATCGGCCTGATCAAGGCGATCGACCGCTTCGACTGCGAACGGGGCGTGGAGTTCCCGACGTTCGCCATGCCGACGGTCGTGGGCGAGATCAAGCGCTTCTTCCGCGACACGTCGTGGTCGGTGCGCGTCCCGCGCCGCCTCCAGGAGCTTCGCCTGGCCCTCACCAAGGCCAGCGACGAGCTCTCCCAGAAGCTGGACCGCTCCCCGACGGTCGCCGAACTCGCCGCGGTGCTGGGCGTGTCCGAGGAGGACGTCGTCGACGGCCTCGCGGTCGGCAACGCCTACACGGCCTCCTCGCTGGACTCCCCGGCCCCGGAGGACGACGGCGGCGAGGGCTCCCTGGCCGACCGCCTCGGGTACGAGGACACGGCGCTGGAGGGAGTGGAGTACCGCGAGTCGCTGAAGCCCCTGCTGGCCAAGCTCCCGCCGCGCGAACGCCGCATCATCATGCTGCGCTTCTTCGCCAACATGACGCAGTCCCAGATCGGCGAGGAGGTCGGCATCTCCCAGATGCACGTCTCCCGTCTGCTGACCCGGACCCTGGCGCAACTGCGCGAGGGCCTCATCTCCGACTAGCGGCCGGCGACAGCCGGTTCCGATCGAGGGCTTCCTTCCTGACGAAGCGTCAGACACACTGACGCGATGCGAAGTCCGACACGGGCACGTGGCCGCCGGGGCGCCGTACTGGGTGCGTCGGCGGCCGCCGTCGTGGTGGCGGCGGGTCTGCTGGCCGGCTGCTCGGGCGATGGCCACCGAGGCGGCTACGTCGCCGTCGGCGGGGCGGGCGAACCGGCACCGCCGGGCTCCCGTACGGGCGATCCGGCGGATCCGACGGGCGGGGTGCGACTGGTCCCGCTGGACGGACCGAGCGGCTCCCCCGAGGCGCGGCCCGGTCCCGGCGTCACGGCGGAAGGGACCACCCCGGAGGGGGCGGGAAACGCGGCGGCCGGCACGACGGCGGCCGGCGCGGGATCCCGGACCGCCTCACGGACCGCGACCCCGGGTGCCCCCAGTGCGTCAGGTGACTCGGGAGCCCCGGCCCCCGCAGGCACCGAGGGCGGCACCTCGGGCACCTCGGGCACCTCGGGCACCTCGGGCGGTGTACCCCCGGGCTCGTCGTCACCCGCGCCCACGGCCCCTTCGGGTACCGCGCCCGCCGGACCGGCCGTCCTCACCGTGAGCGATCCCTCCCGTGCGGGTACGGATCAGCGGTGGTGCGAGGACGTGACTCTCGCCTTCAGCAACTCCGGTGGCACCTCGGTGCGTTCCGGCACGGTCACCTTCGGGACCCATGTCGTCGACACGCTCGGCATCGACTGGACGACGCGCCGGTCGACGGCCGCGCTCCCCACGCCGATCCCCGCGGGCGCGCTCAGGGAGAAGACCTGGACGGTCTGCGTCGACGCGTGGCGCGTACCGCTGGGCATGCACATCGAGACGCGGGACGTCTCGGTCCACTGGGAGTGAGGAAGCGGCGCCGAAGAGGCCGGGGGCAGACAGCCGGCAGACCGGAGCCGTCCGGGAGGTGCCCGGAGGCGGCAACCGGGGCGGGAGCGGCAGGCCGCAGCGGTCGGCGGCCGAGAACGTCGGCGAACCGGCAGCGTCGGGGGAGCCCGGCAAAGCCAGCAGGCCCACGGGGCCATCAGCCCCAGCGGTCGGCGGCCCAAGCAGCCGGCCACCCGGAGCAGTCGGCCGACCGAAGGAGTCAGGGGGCGGCAGACCTGACGGGCCGACAGAGCCGAAGGGGCCGGCAGGCCGCAGCGGTCGGCGGCCCAAGCAGCCGGCCACCCGGAGCAGTCGGCCGACCGAAGGAGTCAGGGGGCGGCAGACCTGACGGGCCGACAGAGCCGAAGGGGCCGGCAGGCCGCAGCGGTCGGCAGTTGAAGGAGTCGGCGGACCGGTGGCATCGGAGGGCCCGAGGCGTCGGCGGGCCGCAGGGTCGATCCGGTCGGCCGTTCGAGGGTTCGACAGGTGGCGGGTGCGCCGTGACGCCGCTTCGAGCACGGACGTCGGCGCACCCGGTCACACCTGGCCGGTGCGGGCCGACGGTTACTTCAGCGCCAGCCAGGCGACCGCCGCGACGATCACTACCGCGGCGACGATGCCGACGATCAGCCCGATGCGGGGCCCGGCCTGAGTAGGAGCCGGCTGAGCGGCCCGGGGGGCGCCGTCGTCGACGAACGCGCGGAACATCTGGGTGCTGCCGGCGGGGTCGTGGTTGCCCTGGGGGCCCTGCGTGTTAGCCATGGGCCGAGACACTAGCGAAAATGCGCGGGGCGGCCCAAGTGGGGGTCGCGAGTCTGTACGACCGGAACCTCGGAGGGAGCCCCGGGCCCCCGGGTCGCGCCACCGCCTGCGCCCGGCCGACCTGCCCGCCCCGGCAGCCGCCGGGCCGTCGGCCCGCCCCGACCGTCCTGCCCACCCGCCCGACCGCCCCGGTCCCTCCCGGCCCGCCCTGGCGGCCCTGCCTGCCTGGACCGCCCTGTCCCTGCGTGCTGTCCATCCGTTCCGGCCGCTGTGCCGCCCGATGCACCGACAGCCGTCCGTTCGGCCCGGAGGGGCGGTCATCCGTCTGACCCGGACGGGCGGTCGTCCGTCCGATCCGGAGGGGCGGTCGTACGTCCCAGCCGGAGGGGCGATCGTCCGTCCCAGCCCGGCCGGGCGGTCCTCCCTCAGGCTCGGACGACCTCGATGCCATCCCCACCTGCACATTTACCCCCGGAATACTTGTCTTTGCCAACTTTTTGCGGCTCCAGGCGGCCCTCTTATTTGCCTGTAGCAACCAACCGATCCTATGGTTGCCCTAAGCAACAAATTGGGAGGTGTGATGGCAGGGCAGGCGCAGTACGAGGAGTTGGCGCGTCAGCTCAGTGCCGTCGGTGCGGTGAAGCGGGACCTCGGGCGGATCCTGCCGCACGACTGCTCCGCGGGCTCGGCCGGCGTACTGGCGCTCCTCGGCCGCCACGGCGACATGCGCATGAGCGCGCTCTCCGAGCTGCTCGCCGTCGACATGTCCGTGACCAGCCGACATGCCGCCCACCTCGCCGACCGGGGCTGGATCGAACGCTCCCCCGACCCGGCGGACAAGCGCTCCCGCATCCTGCACCTCACCCCCGAGGGCCACGCGATGCTCGTAGAGCTGTCACGCCGGAGCACCGAACTGCTCGCGGAGCGGCTGGGCGACTGGACCGACACCGAGGTCGGTCAGCTCATCGGACTGCTGACCCGGCTGCGCGCCAGCTTCGGCGACTGCCGGACGATCACGCACCGGCCGCCGCCCCCGCCCGCACCCCCGCCTCCCGTTCCCGTAGGCGAACAGACGCAGACCACCCGTACACCCGCACAAGCAACGTAAGAGAAGGAAGTCCATGGCAACGACCACACCAGCCGGTGTGCGGGCTCACGCGAAGCACGGCGGAGGGTCCCACGGCTCCGCCGACGACGCTCCGATGACGCACCGGCAGATCATGGAGGCGCTCTCCGGGCTGCTGCTCGGAATGTTCGTGGCGATCCTGTCGTCCACGATCGTCACCAACGCCCTGCCCGAGATCATCGGCGACCTGGGCGGCGGCCAGTCCGCCTACACCTGGGTCGTCACCGCCGCGCTGCTGTCCATGACCGCCGCCACCCCCCTGTGGGGCAAGCTCTCCGACCTGTACAGCAAGAAGGCGCTCGTCCAGATAGCGCTCGTCATCTATGTGCTGGGATCCGCGGCCGCCGGTCTGTCGCAGAACCCCGGCATGCTCATCGCCTGTCGCGTCGTGCAGGGCATCGGCGTCGGCGGTCTCTCCGCACTCGCGCAGATCGTGATGGCCGCGATGATCTCCCCGCGTGAGCGCGGGCGTTACTCCGGCTACCTCGGCGCGACCTTCGCCATCGCCACCGTCGGCGGCCCGCTGCTCGGCGGTGTCATCACCGACACCTCGTGGCTCGGCTGGCGCTGGTGCTTCTACGTCGGTGTGCCGTTCGCGGTGATCGCGCTGATCGTGCTCCAGAAGACCCTGCACCTGCCCGTCGTCAAGCGCGAGGTCAAGGTCGACTGGGGCGGCGCGTTCTTCATCTCCGCCGCGGTCTCCCTGCTCCTGCTCTGGGTCACCTTCGCCGGCGACAAGTACGACTGGGTGTCCTGGCAGACGTACACGATGGTCGGCGGCTCGATCCTGCTCGGCCTGCTGTTCGTGCTGGTCGAGTCCAGGGCCAGTGAGCCGATCATCCCGCTGCGGCTGTTCCGCAACCGCACCATCACGCTGTCGTCGCTGGCCTCCCTCTTCGTGGGTGTCGCGATGTTCACCGGCACCGTGTTCTTCAGCCAGTTCTTCCAGCTCGCCCGGGACAAGTCGCCGACGATGTCGGGTGTCATGACGATCCCGATGATCGGCGGCCTGTTCATCTCCTCCACGGTCTCCGGGCAGTTCATCACCCGGACCGGCAAGTGGAAGATCTGGCTGGTCAGCGGTGGCGTGCTGGTGACGGCGGGCCTCGGCCTGCTGGGCACCATCCGGTACGACACGGACTACTGGAAGATGGCCGTCTTCATGGCCCTGCTGGGTCTCGGCATCGGCATGATGATGCAGAACCTGGTGCTGTCCACACAGAACCAGGTGAGCCCGGCCGACCTCGGTTCGGCCAGCTCCACGGTCACGTTCTTCCGTTCCCTCGGCGGTGCGGTCGGCGTCTCCGCCCTGGGCGCCGTGATGGCCCACCGCATCACCGACTACGCCCAGGACGGCATCGCCGGCCTCGGCCCCAAGTACGCCTCGCTCGCCTCCGGTTCGAGCTCCTCGAGCGAGATCCCGGACATGGACAAGCTGCCCGCGCCGCTGCGCACGGTCATGGAGAGCGCGTACGGCCACGGCATCGCGGACGTGTTCCTGATCGCGGCCGCCCTGGCGCTGCTCGCCTTCCTGATCACCCTGTTCATCAAGGAGGTCCCGCTGCGGACCAAGGGTGCGCTGGCGCAGGCGGCCACGGCGGACACGCCGGCCACGGCCCCGACCGCGGATGCGACCGGGACCACCGCCGCGGCCACCACCGCCACCACCGCGGCCCGCGCCGAGGAGAACGTCCCCAGCTGGGCGGTGGCCGAGACGGCCGCCGACCCCGGTCACGAGGACGGCCTCCAGGGCACGCGGCAGCTCGCCGCCGTCGCCACCGCCGAAGCCCCGCAGGCGCCCTCGGGCGGCATCCCGGTGCACGGGTTCGTCCGCGGCGCGGAGAGCGCGCCCGTCCCGCGGGCGGCCGTCACGCTGATCTCGCTCGCCGGGCGCCAGCTCGGCCGGTCGGTCGCCCAGTCCGACGGTTCCTACGCGCTGGACGCGCCGGGGACGGGTTCGTACGTGCTGATCGCCTCCGCCGACGGCTTCCAGCCGCAGGCGTCCACGATCGTGGTGAACGGCGAGCCGGTCGGGTACGACATCCTGCTCAGCGGGACCAGCGGGCTCAGCGGTGTCGTGCGCGCCGCCGAGTCGGGCGGGACCGTCAAGGACGCGATGGTGATCGTCACCGATGTGCGCGGCGATCTGCTGGCCACCGCGGCCACCGGTGAGCAGGGCGAGTTCTCCTTCGCGGAGCTGGTGCCGGGCGCCGTGACCGTCGCCGTGAACGCCGTCGGGTTCCGGCCGCGCGCCCTGCCCGTGGAGATCGGCGTGACGGGCGTGACCCGCACGGAGATCGTCCTCGAGGCGGGCGCCCAGCTCCAGGGTGTCGTCCGGGCGCCGCACGGTCCGCTGGCCGACGCGCGCGTGACGCTCGTGGACGCGGCGGGCAACGTGGTCGGCACGGCCACCACCGGCGCGGACGGGGCGTACGCCTTCGCCGACCTCGACGGCGGCGAGTACACCGTCATCGCGACCGGCTACCCGCCGGTGGCCACCGCGCTGACCGTCGCGGGCGCCGGCGTCGACGGCCACGACATCGAACTCGCCCACCCCGGCGAGTAGTCCGGACAGTTGTCGGCTCCGGCCCGGTGCGGGGCGAACCCCCGCACCGGGCCGGTTCCAGTGTGAGGAGTACGTGAGATGGGACTGACCGCGAAGATCCGTACGCGGGACGGGTGGGCCGTGTCGCACGCGGTCGTCACGGTGACCGACATGGTGGGCGGCCAGGTGCTGCGCGCCGAGGCGGACGCCGAAGGAGCCGTACGGGACGCGACCGCGCTGGCCCCGGGGGCGTACACGGTCATCGTCACGGCCGTCGGGTACGCGCCCGCGGCCGCGAGCGCGATCGTGACGGCGAGCAATCGGGCCGAGGTGGGGACCGTCACGCTGGCCCGGCAGGGCGGCACGGAACTGCCCCCGCCCGGGCCCTGGACCGTCGACCCGGCGCATTCCACGGTCGGCGCGGTCGCCCAGCACCTGGGCATCTCCAGCGTGCGCGGGCGGTTCACGGAGTTCACGGCGGCGATGGAGGTCGCCCCGGACGATGTCGCCAAGTCCCGCGTGGAGGCGGTGATCCGGGCGGCCTCCATCGACACGGGCAACGCCATGCGCGACACCCACCTGCGCTCGGCGGACTTCCTGGACGCCGAGAAGTATCCGGAGATCACCTACCGCTCCACCGGCCTGACCCCGGCCGGTCCCGACCGCTGGACCGTCCACGGGGACCTGTCCCTGCACGGTGTCGCCCGCCCCGTCGACCTGGACCTCGCCTACCTCGGCACCGGCTCCGACCCCTGGGGCGGCACCCGGGCCGCCTTCCGGGCCACTGCGGAGCTGCACCGCGAGGACTTCGCGATGAACTACAACCAGGTCGTCCAGGCGGGCATCGCGGCCATCGGCACGACCCTGAAGGTGGAGCTGGACGTCCAGGCGGTACAGGGGGACGCGCTCCCCCAGTCGTAGGAGGAGCGCGGAAAGGGGTGCGCTGAGGCGCCGGGACGAGGGCTGGGCGTAGGCACGGCAGGGTCAGCCGGAACGGCGCCCCTGCGCCTAGGCTGGCTCCATGGCACCGAACATCGCGACGAACACCAAGGTCTCCCTGGACGAGCTGCTGGACTTCGTACGGCCCCGGCACCGCGCGATCCTGCTGACCCGGCGCGCCGACGGCAGCTCCCAGGCCTCGCCGCTGACCTGCGGGGTCGACGACTCCGGGCGGATCGTCGTCTCCACCTACCCCGAGCGGGCCAAGACGCGCAACGCCAAGCGGGACGAGCGGGTCGGCGTCCTCGTGCTGAGCGACGACTGGGACGGACCGTGGGTCCAGATCGACGGCACGGCCGAGGTGATCGACGCGCCGGACTCCGTCGAGGCGCTGGTGGAGTACTACCGCAACATCGCCGGCGAGCACCCGGACTGGGACGAGTACCGGCAGGCGATGCTGAAGCAGGGCAAGTCGATCATCCGGGTCACGCCGCGGCGATGGGGGCCGGTGGCGACCGGAGGCTTCCCCGCGCGACTGGTCGCCGACCAGGACGCCTGAGGCCGCGGCCCGGTCGCCGGCCCGGACCCGTGAGGTCGCGGCCCGGCGGGGCCTCGCGGCTCAGCCGCGTTCGACCATCGCCTCGATGCCCGCGATCAGCAGGTCGAGGGCGAAGGCGAAGTCCCGGGCCAGCATCTCCTCGACCGTGTCACCGCCGCGGGCCGCCATGAGGTTCTTCGACTCCTCGATGATCTCGGCGGTCCGCGGGGCGTCGGCGGTCGCGGTCATGGCCTGCCGGAAGTACTCGTCGGGGGTCAGGCCGGTGTCGGCGACCCGCGCGAAGAAGTGACCCTCGATCGTGCCGTAGCCGTACACGAACTGGAAGACGGCCGAGATCGCGCCGGTGATGCCGTGCGCGGGCAGGCCGGTACGGCGCACGACCCGCTGGACCGTCCGGGAGAACGCCACCGAGTTCGGGCCGATGTTGAGATAGCGGCCGGCGAGCGGGGACAGCCAGGGGTGGCGGACCAGCAGTCCTCGGTACGCCGTCGCCAGCGCACGCACCTGCTCGCGCCAGTCGGCGTTCTCGTCCTCCGGGTCGGGAAGCAGCTCCGCCAGCTCGCCGAAGGCCGTGTCCAGGGCGAGTTCGAGCAGGTCGTCCTTGGTGTCGACGTACCAGTACACCGACATCGCCGTCACGTTCAGCTCGGCCGCCAGCCGCCGCATGGAGAACTTGGCGAGCCCCTCCGCGTCCAGCAGGCGGACGGTGGCCTCGGTGATCCGGTTCCGGTCGAGCCCGGAGGGCTGGCCCCCGCCACGGCCACGCCGACGTGCCTTGCCTTCCAGCCACACACTGTCATGTGCGGCGCCCCTGGCGGTCTCGGCCATGGCAAGGCACCTTCCTTCCGGTAACTGGAGAAGATGCTAGGCGGCGGTCCGCCGGCACGGACCGGGGCCCGCCCTGACATGCGGTTCCGCCCCACGAACCGGCCGTTCGACCCAGCCGTACGGACGGCTGCATCGAGCGGCAGGCGGGTCGGCCCGCCCGACCCGGCCCTACGGGCTCACCGTCCCGGGCGGCCTCCCGCCCCGGCCGCACAAGGCCACCGCACGGGTGAGCCGTCGTCGTCCTGGGTCGTCGGCGACGGCGTTCAGGGAGTCGCGAGAAGCGGTGGCTCGTCCTTGCGCTCCGCCCGGTGCAGCAGGGCCGCGGCCACCGACCCGCCCAGCAGCACGGCCGACGCGCCGAGCAGCAGGCTGGTCTCCAAGCCGGAGGAGAACGATTCGATCAGCCGTGCCTTCTCCGACGCCGAGTTCGCCGCCACCAGTGCCACCGGCAGGGACACCGCCGCGAACCGCGCGTTCAGCACGGCGCCGAGGACGGCCACCCCGAGCCCGTTGCCGAACTCCCCGAGGGTGCCGTTGATCCCCGCGCCCACCCCCGCCTTCGCCGGCGGGATCGAGCTCATGATCGCGTGCGCCATCGCCGGACCGGCGACCGCCGTGCCCGCGCCGATGAGCAGCAGCCCGAGCAGCGTCCCGGCGTAACCGCCGGAGCCCGCCGTCGCGATGGACACCAGGCCGGTCGCCATCAGCACCATCCCCACCAGCACCGACATCGGCCCACCCAGCCCGGCCAGCAGCTTCGCCGACGCTCCGGTGAAGTTGAGGGCGACGACGGTCAGGGCCAGCGGCGCGGTCCGCAGGCCGGCCTCCAGGGGGCCGTAGCCGAGGACGAACTGGAGGTGCTGGGTGAGCAGGAACAGCGCGCCGCCCATCCCGAAGGTCACCAGTACCGTGCCGGCGACCGCGCCCGTGAACCGTCGGTCGTGGAAGAACGCCAGGTCGAGCATGGGGTACGGGGTCGTCCTCTCCCAGTGGGCGAACAGCGCGAGGACGACGACCGCCAGCCCCGCGCTCAGCAGGACCCGTGAGGACGTCCAGCCGTGCGACGGGCCGGAGATGATCGCGAAGACCAGCGAGGTCATGCCGACCGTCGAGAGGAACGCGCCGGGCAGGTCCGGACGGTCGCCCCGCGGATCCTTCGTCTCCGGTACCAGGGCGACCACGGCGACCACGCCCAGCGCGGCCACCGGCAGATTGACCAGGAAGATCGCGCCCCACCAGAAGTGGTTGAGCACGAAGCCGCCGATGAGCGGGCCGGTCGCGAAGCCCAGCGAGTTCACGGCGGCCCAGATGCCGATCGCCCTGGGCTGCTCCTCGGGCAGGAAGACCTGCATCACTACGGCGAGGGTGGTGGTGAACAGCAACGCGCCGCCCACGCCCATGCCCGCCCGCGCCGCGATCAGTTGGGCGGTCGTCTCCGAGAAGCCTGCCGCCAGGGAGCCGGTGCCGAACAGCGCCAGGCCCGCGACCAGCATCTTCTTACGGCCGTACCGGTCGGCGGCGCTGCCGGCGGTGAGCAGCAGACCGGACTGCACGAGCGAGTACGCGTTGATCATCCACTGGATGTCGGCGGTGGACGCGTCCAGTTCCCGGGTCAGCGAGGGGATCGCGACGTTCAGAACGGTGTTGTCGAGCAGCACGGTGAGCTGCGCGAGGCAGATGACGCCGAGGATCAGCCAGCGCTGGGGGTGGGCCCCGGTCCGGGCCATGGAGGGCGTAGTCATGTTGTACACCGTAGGAGAGTTCCTATACGCCGTACAACAGGATTACCGGCCCACAGGGGCAGTGGGCGGGAGGAGCAGAGGGCGGAAGGGGCAGAAGGCGGGAGGGGCAGAAGGGGGAGGGGCACGACGAAGGGCGGTGGCATTCAGCCACCGCCCTTCGTCCGCTCTGCGCGGCGACGCCGCTCGGTTCCGCCCAGCGGTGCGTCAGCCGCTCGCCTTCTGCGTCAGGTCGTAGAAGGTGGCCGAACCGACCGTCACCTTCTTGAAGTTGGCCTCGACCCAGGAGGTGATCTGCGAGGATGTGCCGTCGCTGCCGCCGCTCATGCCGCCGCCGGAGCCACTGCTGATGAAGTAGTGGATCCTGCCGTCGGCCACGTACTGCTTGAACTGCGCCAGCGTCGGGGACGGATCGGTGCCGTTGAAGCCGCCGATCGCCATCACCGCGTCGCCCGTGGCGAGCTGGTAGCTCGCGGCGTTCTGGGCGCCGATCGCGGCCGCCGCCCAGGTGTACTCGCCGGAGTCGGCCTCCAGCAGCTTCTTGGCCTCGTCGGTGACCGAGGCGCCGTTGAGCAGACCGCCGACACCGCCACCGCCATTCATGCCGCCGCCGTCGCCGGTCCGACCGCCCGGGCCGCCCTGCTGGTTCTGGCCCTGGCCCTGGGTACCGCCGTTGCCGTTCTGCTGGTTCTGGCCGGGCATTCCGCCGCCGGGGAAACCGCCCGTGCCGCCGCCCTGCTGGTTCTGGCCCTGCCCCTGATTCGGCGTGTTGCCGTTCTGGGTCCGGCCGCCCGGACCCCCGCCGAAGCCGCCTCGGCCACCCGGGCCGCCGCCCATCATGCTCGCGCCGGCCGGACCGGCGGTCACGATGGAGCCGGTGTGGCCCTCCTGGAGCGTGCTGACGGTGTACGCCGCCGGACCGGCCAGCGCGGCCACCAAGCCCACGGAGGCTGCCGCGAGGGCCAGTCGACGGTTGATCCGGCCCGCGAAGATCAGGCCGAGCGCGGCGGCCAGTCCGCCGACCAGGACCAGCCACTTCAGCCAGGGCAGGTAGTCGGGGGTGCGGTTGAGCAGGACGTAGCTCCAGGCCGCGGCCGCCACGACCGAGGCCGCGAGGGTGAGCGAGGCCCAGATCTCGGAGCGCTTCTCCCACAGGAGCCCTGCGCCCATGCCGATCACGGCCGCGAGGTAGGGAGCGAGGGCCACCGTGTAGTACTGGTGGAAGATGCCCGCCATGTAGCTGAAGACGACGGTGGTGATCAGCAGCGCGCCGCCCCACACCAGGAACAGACCGCGGGTCGTCGACGAGCGCCCGAGCTTCCGGGTGGCCACCAGACCGCCGACGAGCAGCACCAGCGCGGCCGGCAGCAGCCAGGAGATCTGGCCGCCGATCTCGGAGTTGAACATCCGGTCCCAGCCGGTCTCGCCCCACTGGCCGGTGTTGCCGCCACCGCCGCCACCGCCGACGCTGCCGGTCTCCTCGCCGTTGAGGCGCCCGAGACCGTTGTAGCCGAAGGTCAGCTCCAGGAAGGAGTTGTTCTGCGAGCCGCCGATGTACGGGCGGGAGGCGGCCGGCCACAGCTCGACGATCGCCACCCACCAGCCGCCGGACACGATCAGCGCGCCCGTGGCCACGGCCAGCTGGCCGAACCGCTTCTTCACCGACACCGGCGCGCAGACCGCGTAGACGATCGCGAGCGGCGGCAGGATCAGGAAGGCCTGGAGGGTCTTGGCGAGGAACGCGAAGCCGATCGCGACCCCGGCCCACACCAGCCACTTCGTCCGGCCGTCCTCCAGGGCGCGGGCCGCCGCGTAGCAGGCCACGGCCATCAGCAGGGCCAGCATCGCGTCCGGGTTGTTGAACCGGAACATCAGCGCCGCGACGGGTGTCAGCGCCAGCACGGCGCCCGCGATCAGGCCGGCCCCGGCACTGAACCGGCGGCGCACCGAGGCATACACGACGGCGACCGAGCCGACGCCCATCAGTACCTCGGGAACCAGGATCGCCCAGGTGTTCAGGCCGAAGACCCTGACCGACAGCGCCATCGGCCACAGCGAGGCCGGGGGCTTGTCGACGGTGATGGCGTTGCCCGCGTCCAGTGAGCCGAAGAACAGGGCCTTCCAGCTCACGCTGCCTGCCTGGACGGCCGCGGAGTAGAAGGAGTTGGCGTAACCGGAGGCGCTCAGGTTGTACAGGTAGAGCAGGAGGGTGGCGGCCAGCAGGGCGAGGAAGGCCGGGCGCGCCCAGCGGGGGTCCTCGGGGCGGCCGCGCCACAGCCTGCGGTGCAGGGGCTGCTTCGGCTCACCCGACCCGGGGGCCGGGACGGCCGTCTCCCGGGCGTCGGGGCGCGGGCCGGCCGGCGCCGAGCCCAGCGGTGTGTCCCAGGTCGTCGTCTGATCGAGTTCGGTGGTCATCGGGCGTCCCCCGGGTCGGTGTCGCGGGGGCGGCGTACCGGCGGCAAGTGCACGGTGGCGTCCCTCCAGCTGCCGTCCGCGGCTTCGCCGGCGCGGAAACGGGTGGTCGGGTCCTGGTCCTGCGGATGCACGATGCGCCTCTGCGGCAACTGCTGCCTCTGCGACGGCGGCTGCGGCGGGTCATGCGGCTGCGGCATCGGCTGTGGCCCGGACGACCCTCCGGCCTGCGGGGTGCCGGCCTGCGGGGTGCTCGTCTGCGAGGGACCGGCCGGGTATGCCGGTGAGGAGCCGCGGGGGGCGCGGGGGGTGCCGGGGTCGTACGGACCGTGGGCGCCATGGGGAACGCGGGGGTCGTGGGAGGTGTGGGGATCACGGGACGTCTGCGGGGCCTGCACGGGCTGAGCGGCGTGCACGGTCTGAGGGGCGTGCGAGCTGTCGGCGGAGGCGTGCGCGCCGGTCGGCGTCGGGTCGTCGCCCTCGCGCCGGTCGGAGAACACCCACACCCGGAAGAGCAGGAAGCGCAGTACGGTCGCCGCGAGGTTGGCGGCGACCAGCACCGCCAGCTCGGTGGAGTGCGCGGGGCTGGACGTCGCCGTGTTCAGGGCGACGAGCGAGCCGCTGGTCAGCGCGAGTCCGATGCCGAAGACGACCAGTCCCTGCGCCTGGTGCTTGACGGCCCCGCCGCGGCCGCGCACCCCGAAGGTGAGCCGCCGGTTGGCGGCGGTGTTGGCGACGGCCGACACCAGCAGCGCGAGGGCGTTGGCCACCTGCGATCCGCCGAACTGGCGGAAGACGGTGTAGAGCAGCAGGTAGAAGAGGGTGGAGAGACCACCCACGACACAGAAGCCGACGAGCTGGCGGGCCAGGCCCTTGGGTACGTCCATGATGTCGCGGTCGCGGGGGTCGTCGCCGAACGGCCTGGTCAGCCGGTCCAGGGAGAGCGAACCGGTGGCCAGCGCCCGGCCCACGCGCCATACCCCCTTCAGGTCGTCGGTCGCCGTCTTCACGATGTGCACCGTGGAGTCCGGGTCGTCGACCCAGTCGACCGGCACCTCGTGGATACGGAGGCCGGCGCGTTCGGCGAGCACCAGCATCTCAGTGTCGAAGAACCAGCCGGTGTCTTCCACCAGGGGGAGCAGGATCTGTGCCACATCACGCCGGATCGCCTTGAACCCGCACTGCGCGTCCGAGAAGCGGGCCTGGAGCGAGCCGCGCAGGATGAGGTTGTAGGCGCGGCTGATGAACTCCCGCTTCGGCCCGCGCACCACACGGGAGCTACGGGCCAGCCGGGAGCCGATCGCCAGGTCCGAGTGTCCGGAGATCAGCGGTGCCACCAGCGGCAGCAGCGCGTTGAGGTCGGTGGACAGATCCACGTCCATGTACGCGAGGATCGGGGCGTCCGAGGCCGACCAGACGGTCCGCAGCGCACGGCCGCGGCCCTTCTGCTCGAGGCGGAAGTTCTCCACCTCCGGGATCCGTGTCGCCAGCCGCTGCGCCACCAGGGGAGTGGTGTCCGTCGACGCGTTGTCGGCGATCGTGATGCGGAAGGAGTAGGGGAACGTACGCGTCAGATGGTCGTGCAGTCTCTGGACGCACGGCCGGAGGTCCTTCTCCTCGTTGTAGACGGGGATCACTACGTCCAGGACAGGCGTACCGGCTGTGGCGGCCGGGAGGTGCTCCCGCGCCGGCAGCGTGCCGGGAGAAGAGTCGGTTCGCATGGCAACGACTTTCGTCAAGCGCCCTGTTGCACCCATGTGGTGGCACTGTGCTCGACCTGTGAGTCGAGTTGCCAGTTCGTTTCGGGCGCGGGCTGGGGCGCGGCGAGGGCGGGCAGATGCACCGTGAACACGGTCTGCCCGGGCACGCTGTCCACCGTCACGGCGCCGCCGTGCGCGGTTGCCACGGCCTGCACGATGGCAAGGCCGAGCCCCGTCGAACCGGTGGTGCGGGAACGCGCCGAGTCGCCGCGGGCGAAGCGTTCGAAGACGTGCGGCAGCAGGTCTGCCGGGATGCCCTGACCGTTGTCCTGGACGTCCACGCACAGCCACGGCCCGCGTCGCTGCACCCGTGCGGTGACGGTCGTACCGGGCGCGGTGTGCGTCCGGGCGTTGGCGAGGAGGTTGACGAGGACCTGCTGGAGCCGTGCCGCGTCGGCCGAGACGAGCGCGGGCTCGTCGGGAAGTTCGAGGCGCCAGACATGATCGGGTCCGGCGGCGCGGGCGTCGCTGATGGTGTCGATGACCAGAGGGACCATGTCGGTCTGCTCGAACTGCAACGGGCGGCCCGCGTCGAGCCGGGCGAGCAGGAGCAGGTCCTCGACGAGGAACGTCATCCGGCCGGCCTCGGACTCGATACGTCCGAGGGCGTGCCGGGTGTCGGGCCCGACCTCCTCCCGTCCGCGCCGGGTCAGCTCGGCGTACCCCCTGATGGAGGCGAGGGGCGTACGAAGCTCGTGACTGGCGTCCGCGACGAACTGGCGGACCCGCATCTCGCTCTCCTGGCGGGCGTGCAGGGCGCCATGGACGTGGTTCAGCATCCGGTTGAGCGCGGCCCCGACCTGCCCGACCTCGGTGTGCGGATCCGTTTCGGCCTGCGGCACCCGCTCGCTGAGGTTGACCTCACCGGTGTGCAGGGGCAGCTCCGAGACCCGGGTGGCGGTCGCGGCGACCTTGCGCAGGGGGCGGGTGGCGACTCCCACCATGACGTACCCGGCGATGCCGGCAGCCACGAGCCCGGCCGCGGTGACGCTCAGTTCGACGAGGATGAGGGTGGTGATGGTGCTGTCGGTGTCCTGGGTCGGGATGGCGACGTAGTAGGAACCCTTGCCCCCGGAGACGTACTGGACGAGGTAGTCGCCCAGGCCGGGAAGCTCGACGCTGTGCGACGAACGGTCCTGTGCGACCGTGCCGAGGGCGGCCTCCTGGGCCTCACTCAGGTCCGCGCCCACCATGGGGTTGATGTCGGTGCTGTTGCGGTCCTTCTCGCCGACCTTGGAGTCGGTGATGCTCCCGTTCTCGACCTTTGCGATCACCGTGCCCTGCGGCTGAGGGCCGCGCGTCACGAACTCCTCGAGGTCGACCGTGCCCGAGAGCCCGGTGGTGGTCTGCCCGGGCTGGCTGCCCTTGAGCCCACCCGGTGGCCCGCCCATCCCGGCCGCGCGGCTCGAGACGTCCTTCAGCTTGTCCCCGAGCTGGTCGTACAGATGAGACCGCAGCGCGAGGGTCGTCACCGTGCCGATCACCGCGCAGACGACGGCGATCAGCACGACGGACGCGACGACCAGCCGCGTCCGCAGGGTGCGCGGGTGTCCCGCTCGTCTCTTCTGCGCACGCGGCCGTCGTCGCCCGCTCATGACACAGCGGGCTTGATCAGATACCCGGCGCCGCGCCGGGTGTGGATCATCGGTTCGCGTCCCGCGTCGATCTTCCGCCGCAGGTAGGAGATGTACAGCTCGACGACGTTGGCCTGGCCGCCGAAGTCGTACGACCACACGCGGTCAAGTATCTGGGCTTTGCTGAGCACGCGCCGCGGATTGCGCATGAGGAAGCGCAGCAGCTCGAACTCGGTGGCGGTCAGATGGATGTTGTCCCCGGCCCGCGACACCTCGTGACTGTCCTCGTCGAGGGTGAGGTCCCCGACGACGAGCACGGACTCGGAGCGCCGGTCGGCGGCGCCGGAACGCCGGATGAGACCACGCAGCCGCGCCACGACCTCCTCGAGGCTGAACGGCTTGGTGACGTAGTCGTCGCCGCCCGCGGTGAGGCCGGCGATCCGGTCCTCGACCGCGTCCTTGGCCGTCAGGAACAGCACCGGAACGTCCGGCAGCTCACGGCGCAGCCGCCCCAGGACGGTCAGCCCGTCCATGTCCGGGAGCATCATGTCGAGGACGACGGCGTCGGGCCGGAACTCCCGTGCGGTCTGGATGGCACCCGTGCCGTCGCCCGCGCTCCGGATCTGCCAGCCCTCGTAGCGCAGGGCCATGGACAGCAGTTCGGTGATCGACATCTCGTCGTCCACCACAAGCACTCGGACGGGGCTCCCGTCCGGCCTCAGCAGTTCGGTGCGCCCCTGGGGCGAGGTCGTGGTCATGGTGAACACCTTGGCCGGGCCCCCTGAGAGCACTCTTTCACTAATCTGTGATTTCCCTGAGAAACGCACAGGGACCTCTCAGGCAACAGCTTGGAACCCTTCGCGCCACCGTGACCCCGCAGGACGGTTCGCCCGATACGACCCGCTGTGCGGCCCTCGGGACGGGCGCTCCGTGAGAATCCGCTGGGCGTCCGCCCGAACCGCCGGCTGTGCCTTGCCTGGGCAGAGCCGCACGCCCGGGGGCATGGCTCCACGAGGGCACGCTCCGCCGGGAATCCGAGTCCGCCGGGGCCGGTCCGCGAGCACATGCGAGTCCGTCAAGGGGACGGAGCCGTCAGGGGGACGGGGCCGTCAGCGGGCATCTGGCTGCCAAGGGGACGAATCCGCCGGGGCCCAACTCCGCACCGGGCCCAACTCGGGCCCCTCAGCGCCACACCTGACTCAGGTCCACACCAGCCCAACTCCCCACGCGGCGACACTCCGTGCCCGATTCAGCGCCCGCGCGCATCGACTCTCCTACGCCCTTACGCCCTTACGCCCTTCACCAGGCTTCTCAGAACAACCCGTCCTGACGGTGCTCCTCCGCGACTTCGAAGGCCCGCACGGGAAAGGCGGGCCGGCCGTCCGCTTCCCCAGGCTCCACCGGAACCAGCTGCCACCCCCGCATCAACCGCGTGTCGAGCACGACCACTCCGCCCCCCGTGGCCAGATGCAGATCGGGCCCGGCGGCCGCCACGAGCTCCCCGCTCACCGCACCCCCGGGGATGAGCTCACCCACCTCCCCGAGGGCGGCCGGCGCCCCGGCGAGCCCGAACGCCCCCACGTGATCGACCGGTCGGAACGGCGCACGCTCCAACGATTCGGGCCAGCCGCCCAGTGCCACGGCCCGCCCGTACACCTGACGTATCTCACCGGCCCGTTGCTCCTCAGCTTCGGGCAGCGTGGCCCGCACCGCCCGCTTCTCGGCGTACGGAACGCGGTCCGCAACCCGCAGAGCCGCCCGCAGCAGCTCCTCGGTGCGCCGCGCGGCCATCAGCGGCCCGCTGCCGAGCCAGCTGAAGCAGACGGCGCCCTGCTCCAGCAGCCGCGTCGAGCCCCTTTCACGCGCCGTGATCCCGACCTTCACCAGACCGGGTCCGAACCAGGCGAGATACACGCGGTACGGCCGCGGGTCATCGGCGACCCGGTCCGCGGCGACCGAGTGCGCCCGGTCCAGCCGCGCGCACTCCTCACAGCGCCCGCCCGCACTCCTCCCCGGTACGACCGTCCGCCGCGGGCACGCATGCCCCCGAGCCCCGGCACACTCCCGCACTCCTCCCTCCACCACCCCGAAGGAGACCTGCTTCCCCCAGGACAACGGGCTACGACGCCCCCCGTCCCACATCAGCTCGGGCCCCTGCGCCGACCACCGCAGCCCCGCGCACTTCCATGCCTGTGCCATCACTCACAACGTTAGGCCCAGGCACTGACACCACCGACCTGCCCCCGGGCGCGCGGCCCGCGACCCGGCACCCCACACATCCCGGATGCCCGCCCTCGGCCCACGGGTCCCGCACCCGCATCCCCCACTCCGCCCGTGGCCGCACTCCCGGTGGCTTTCCCCAGCCGGCGAGATGCAGCCCCCAGGTGACCAGGGCGCTCACACCCACGATCACGAGTCCAGCGGCCAGGAGGATCCCGGAAACGGCACACACACCCACCCCCACCACGGCGGTCCCGACGGTCGCGATGCCGACACCCGTCCAGCCGGCGACCGTATGTCCCTCGTCGTACAGATGACCCGCCACTATTCCCTCACTTTCTAAGAAGTTGCAGTCCTTAACCTCTTACAAGGTAAGAGAAATCGAAAGCAGATAACAAGGACCCAGCACGAACGAACCGCGAAGACGCGAACCCGACCGGACGCCGCCCGGACGCCGAGCAGGCCTCGACCGGACCCCGAGCGGATCCAGACCTCTGAGGCAAGGAACAAGAGAGCCCCGAGATGCCAGCCGAGCCGTCACAGCCGCACAGCGGAACCCACACCGGCCGCGGCCGCCCTGCCGCCACCCCCGCGCAAGCACTCGCGGCGATGGACGACCTCATCGCGGCCAGCATGGTCGGCCAGCAGGAGATGGCCCAGCGCCTCGGCCTGAACGTCACCGACCTGACCTGTTTCGCCTATGTCATCCAGGCAGGCGAGAACCTCCTCACCGCCGGCGACCTCGCGGCCCGCGTCCACGTCACCACAGGCGCCGTGACCGGCATCCTCAACCGCCTGGAACGCGCCGGTTACGTCACCCGCCGCCCCGACCCCGAAGACCGCCGCCGGGTCCGCGTCGCCGCGGTCCCCTCCGCGGTCGCCCGCGCGTACACCCTCTACGAGCCGTACTACGTCCGCCTCAACACCCTCTTCGCGGAGTACTCCCCCGAGGAGATCGCCGTCCTGACCGACTGGTTCACCCGCGCCACCACCCTGGCCAACGCCTACCGCGAAGAACTCCGCCTCCACGACACGGACCCCGCACCCCGGCACCCCGACGCATGACGCGCCGCCCGACCGCCTCCCGCCACAACCGACTTGGCGCCCTCCGCCGCGGGGTCTCCTGTGCGTCCTTCTCCTACGCGGTACCGACCGTCAGGGAGTAGTCCACACCGATCGCGAAGTCCGCGGACCGGCCCCGGATGATCAGCGTGTGCTTTCCGGGTCGCAGGGGAGCCAACTGGACCCAGAGCCCGCACCCGGTGGTGCTGAAGCGCTCGTCCGTACCTGTGACGGCATTGCCGTCGACGCCCTGCGCGGTGATCGCCTCCCCGCGGACGGTTTCCGCGTCGACCCGCTCACCGTCCAGGACCGCGGATCCCTCGGCCGCGCTCATGAAGTCCGCGCAGTCCGCCGGGTCGCCCATCCGGTTCACCAGGGGGAACGCGAGAGGTGTCCCGCCTGGGACGCCGCAGGTGCGCTCGGCCTGAGTGCCGAAGGTGCCCGCAAGGAACCACACGTCCCGCGGCTGGTTTCGCCCACACTCGCTTCCGTCCTCGTCAGCGACCGGGTTCGTGCCTTCGGGCTCCGACGCCGCCCAGGTCCACCACCGGCCCTGAAGCGCCGCGGAGGAGAGGCGGCCCTGGGCCGGCGACCGCACCGCGGAAGGCGAAGCCGCGGACCGCTCCGTCCCCTTCGCGTCTTCCGATCCTCCGGATGCTCCGGTCCCACACGCCGCCAGTGCCACCAGCGCCGGCACGACGAGTCCAGCTCTGCCGGCCTTGATCCTCATGAGTCCCCCTCCCCGCCCCACACGGATGCCACGACCCCCCGGTCGCCGTGCGACATGCAGATCGAGGCGCGCCTCGGAACGCACCACGGGGTCGGGTCCGCGCAGTCGGTCGATGACGGCGACGAGCCCGAGCGCCTGTAAGCCGGTCAAGCCGAGGAAGGTCCAGGCGGACCAGTGGGGTCTGCCCTTGGCGGGCACAGTATCGCCTGCCCGGAACCCTCGGGACGAAGATCCGAAGGAACACCTTGGGCCGTCGATACCACCGGTCGGTGTCAGAGACCCTGCCCCCTGCCCCCTGCCCCCTGCGCCCGCCCTCGCCCTCGCTCAGATGCGGTAGACCCCTGTTGGCAGACCGTGGGTGACTCCGTACGGAGTCAAGGCGATGACGCCGGTGCCCCGTGACGAAGTGTCGGGGCCGATGGGGGAGGGGGCTGAGGCCCCAGGAGTCTGCGAGGCCGGCGGCGAGGTCGTGCGCGGCCCCGGTCATCGGACTTCGTACGGGCTGCGTCGAGGGCACGGTGCCCGGTGTCGAACGGGGCCGTTCGTGAGAACAACCTTCCCTCCCCTTCCCTGGTCGAAATGCGTGATCGGCAAGAAGACGAACCGAGGGGGCACGGTCGTGCGCGGCAGTTCCATCAGAAGGCTCAGGGCCCTGACGGGCGTCGCCCTGGCCCTCACAGGGAGCTACGTTCTGGTGTCCTCGGTGCCGCCGCAACAGAGCGTGGACCGGGCAACGAAGGGCTACATGTTGACCCCGGCCGAGTCCGTCGGTCATTACCGGAAGTTCTCGGAGCACCTTCAGGACCTCTCCACCAGGGAGTGCGAGGGGGCACCGTCGAACGCGGACTGCTACGTCGGACGCACCGAGGTGGGTCGTCCGGTCAGGGAGGAGGCGATCGGCGTCGAGGAGCCTGCCGTGGCGCAGGCCCAGTACCAGTACGGGCGCAGAACATTGCTGGTCGACAGCCTCTGGGGCACGATCGCCGACCCGGCCACCGCGCTCGAGAACCTCTTCCGGGCGATCGACGACGGCGACCAGGCGTTCAGCGGCAAGCTGGTCGGCTCCCGCGTGCGGTTCACCCCCGCCGGCACGGACGGCGTTCTGATGGAGTGCCAGGACGCCGACCTCAAGCGCATGGGCTCGGTGAAAACACGCTCTGCCCCGGCGATACGAGTTCCGATTTGCGTCTTGGCCGACTACAGCATCGTGGCCGCTGTGGCGGTCGCTGACTCTCACCAGATCCGCAACGGCTCCCCAGGATTGACCCGGTCCGAGGTGGCCGACCTGGCTGCGGACCTCTACACCTCGTCACGCACCAAGTACTGGCACGGCGTGTGCACTTGGTTGTACTGCAACGGCAAACGAAACGAACAGCCGTACGACTACTGACCTTGGTGATACAGCGTCTGGATCCTCGTCGCGCCTGGTGACACGACCGAGCGGTCATGATCACCTCGGACTGGGGCAGCCATGGGTTCGATTGTCCGCCTCGCCCCCGCCGAGGCAAGCCGGCCACGACGGCGTCTGCGACGACCGACCACGCACGCGTATGCCTCGCCGGCCCCCACAAGCCTCAGCCACGCTGCTGGCTTGTGTCGTCGACCAGGGCAAGCCTCGTCGGCCGGCCCCACGACGATGGCGCGCGAGCCCTCGGCGGTCGGCCCCACCGCCGCCTCGGACCGGATCGACCGGCATCAGCGGCTCGATCCGGTCCCACGTCACCTCAGTGATCACTAACCGAACAGACACATCCGATCAGCTGATGAGCAGGTCAAAAAAGGACATGCTCCAGCTCCCACACCTTCCGGCGTCAAGGCTCTTGCCGCTCGCCTGCGTCAACCGCAGAGGTTTTGCGCCCTCGCCTGGCTGCCCGGATGCGGCCGATGACGGGCCACGCAAGTCCAATAAAGACGCAGATCGCTCCTATGCCCAGGCCCCACCGAATCAACGGCGGCTGGCTTCCGCCCACCGCGCGGACGCCGGCCCAGACCGCTCCGACCGTGAGCCCGATCCCCTGCGGCCACCCTCGATCTTCCTCGGTGTCTGTCATGTCCCCCCTCAGCTTCATGCGTGATGATCCCACTCGCGCCCACCCACCACTCACCCGAGCTTCCATCCCGTCTGCCGTCGGTCCACACACCGTGGAGCGGACGTCATTCAGGGCGTCACATCAGGCGTCTGCCTAGGTGGAGGCGGCTGTGCGGGAGCTGCTCCGGGAACATCCTCGGGGGGCCGCGGCGAATCGCTCATGTGCCGGAACGTTCCGGGACAGTCAGGGCGTCGACGCTCTCATGACCACGGAGGCCCTCGGGCACAGCACGACACGACGATGCTCGACACCTACGCGCACACGTCATGAGCACGACGCTCAAGGCCGCCGCCGATCGGATGGACGACGCACTCGGCGACGCCACCAGAGACGCCATCTTGTAATCGGGCACCTTGCTGACGTCGCCACTGAGGCCGATCTACAGCCTGTCTCCCGGATCAGGCCGCCGGGCGGCGGGCGCGGAGCCGTTGGACGCCCTTCATGGCGTAGCCGGCTGTCATGAGCACGTATCCGGGGACACTGATCCAGAACCAGGATTCCGCCACCACGAGACCCAGTAGCCCGCCGCCAAAGAGCAGCAGGCCACCGACTGCATCCAGCAGGTCGAGACGTGCCTTGAAGCGCACTGCGGAGTCGAGTCCGCGTAGCCGGTGGATGACGGGCATGAGACCGAGGACCTGCACGAGGAACAGGCCGAGAAAGATCCAGGCGAACCAATCGGGTATGTCCACGGCGCGCACTGTATCGCTCGTCCGGAACCCTGGGCGCAAAGATCCAAAAGAGGCAGCAGGCTAGTGCCGCGGCGGGCAACGTTTGCCCGTCAAGGAGCGGCGTCCGGTGGGTGCTCTCGGCGTGCCGGCCGGAAGTCCTCGTACTGGACGTACCTGGGCTTTCGGCCGGTGCGGCGAGAGTGCGTGCCGGGCGTCGCGACGGGGCGAACGTTGCCTGTCGCGGCACTAGTGCTCCAGGCGTAGATCGTGACTTGGCACAGGGTGACGCCGGTCTGTGGGGCTCCGCCTGACGGGCGGTGGCGGGCTACCGAAGTCCGGGCTCGTGCCCCATCGAGATCTGGCACTGAAGTCACCACCAGAGCCGGGAAGTTCCGCGCGGACACCCTGGTCAAGAAGCTGCCCAGGCGAGCCTGGCAGAAGCTGTCCGCAGGAGCCGGGGCGAAGAGGCACCGCTTCTACGACTGGGCCGCCATCGACCTGCCCAACCCCGCCACAGAACAGCCAGCTGCTGATCCGCCGCGATCGCACCACCGGAGAACTCGCCTACTACCGCTGCTACTCACCCGCGCCAGTACCGCTGGCCACGCCGGTACGAGTCGCTGGATCAAGATGGCGAGTGGAAGAGACGTTCCAGTCCGGCAGCTCCAGCCCAAAGCCGTTCCACCCACCTCTGTGGAAAATCTTCCACAGAGTGGAGCTGCTCATGCCATCATTCGCCGGTGGGAAGCGCCGCATTCCCTGCTAGCGGGAAATGTCACGCCAGTAGGGTGAGGAGACCACCCTCCGCTCGTCAAGTAGAAAAATAGACGGCTTTCACCCGGTGAATTTTGCCAAAACTTACCAGGCGAAAGCCGTCTATCCCGTTCATTTAATTTCCGTCGACGTGCGAGCGAAAATTAGGCCAGCGTCAGCACTTCCAGACGCCTGTGACGTTGTCGAAGATGCTCTTGTCGAACTTCTTGTGGCTCTTGACGCCGGCAGGGACCGTGACGCAGTTCGACATGTGGTTCTCCTGGTTCTTGGTGTCGAAGAACTCCACACGGTATTTCACGCTGTGGTTGCAGTGGTTGTTGTAGTAGACGGTGACGGTATTGTTCCCGGGCGTGTACGACGTGTTGAAGCGGTTCACCCTCGGGTTGTTGTCACAGCCCCACGAGGTGTACACGGCGTCGCTTGCCAGCGGAGCAGCAGAGGCCCCAGCCTGCGGCGCGGCGTAGGCAGTGCTCCCGAGCATGGGCAGAGCCAGCACCGCAAGAGCCGTGACCTTGGCACCCATACGAACAGTATTCATTGCGAAATTTCCCCCTGTGAAGAGACCACTTGCACCTGCGCTTGTCGGTCGAGATGAACTCTCGCACGTAAATCGGAACGTCGGCAATCAGCTTGAGCCAAACTTGAGGTGCCGATTTTCGCACCTGGTTGTGTGCGAAATTCGCGCAGTATAGCCCGTCGGCCCAGTCCGACGGTGAAGGCACCGATCCCCCCAATCGTCCCGGTTGCCTATAGGTGTACTGCTCATGGAGTATTTGCGGTGCTTAGACCGCGCCCTACGTGGTTACTGTAGGCGGTCGTTGAATCCGGTACTTTGGCACTTTGCGGCCGCAGCGAACGGCAGGAGCCGGCGGACGGGGAGCGGAAGAGTGCGGGGGCGCTATAAATAAAGGGGACGAGGTGACAGAACACCAGGCCGAGACCGTGTGGCAGAGCCTTCGATCGCCAGGTGGAGGTGGTGCAGGAGGCGAGGGTCTGGGCCGCTCGCGAGGCGGCTTCACCAGCAAGATCCACCTGAGCGCCGACGGGCGCTGCCGACCGATGTTCCTGATCGTCACTCCCGGCCAACGCGCGGACTGCACCCAGTTCGTGTCGGTACTGGAGAAGATCCGGGTTTCCCGCCTCGCGCCGGGCAGGCCCCGCAAGAAGCCGGACAGCCTCGCGGCCGATAAGGCCTACAGCAACGGCCCCTGCCGTCAGTACCTGCGACGCCGGGGGATCCGGTACACGATCCCGGAGAAGGCGGACAGCCAGGCCGCCTGCGCAAAGGCTCCCGCGGTGGACGGCCACCCGGATTCGACGAGGACCGGTACAAGAAGCGCAACACCGCCGAACGCGCCGTCAATAAGCTGAAGAAGTCGAGGGCCGTGGCTACCCGCCACGACAAACGCGGCTACGTGTTCCTCGGTACCGTCGATGCCGCAGCCCTGATCAGTTCGGTCAGGCTCCAGGCCCCAATTCACCGCGATCGCCTGATCGCCCGGACAGCTCCTGCTCAGCGCGCGCAACGGATCGCTGACCGGAAGGGGGCGGACAACACCAGGAAGGGGACGGGCCAAGGCCTCGACTTCACCACCCGGAACGGAACCCCCATCGAGCCGCGCAACCTCAACCGCCCCTTCGAGGCCCTGTCCATCCGGGCCGGCGTCCGCAAGGTCCGCTTTCACGACCTGCGCCACACGTGCGCGTCGCTCCCCCACGAACAGGCGCGGATGACCGCATGATCATGGAAGTCCTGGGCCACAGCTCGATCCGCGTGACCATGGACATCTACACCTTCGTGCGCCTCGACTCGCAGCGCTCGGCGTTCGACAGCGTCGGGGATGCCCTGAGGTGTGACGGCAACGATCCGGACCATGACGACGGCGCGGCCGGTGTCCCGGTGACCGTCTGATCAGCTCGCAAAGGCGGTTGCCGTCAAACGCTGCCGTCAAGGCAAAAGCCAGAGGCCCTAAGGACTGATCCTTAGGGCCTCTGGGCAGCTGTGCACTCGGCAGGATTCGAACCTGCAACCTTCTGATCCGTAGTCAGATGCTCTATCCGTTAAGCTACGAGTGCTTGTTTATTCGGTTTTTCTGTCTTCGCTCTCGGCCCTTCCGGCCCGCTCGCGGCGACAGGAAGAACATTACATGACTGCCGCCGACATGTGAAATCCGTTTGCCATACCGCTTGTGAGCTGCGAAAACGCCTCTCTGAGGGTCCGTGAGGGGCCCGGGTGCGGGAGGCGGGAACGACGAAGCCCCGGTCGAGTGGACCGGGGCTTCGGTGATCACGCGGAGGCGGAGGGATTTGAACCCTCGATGGGATTGAAGTCCCAAACCGCATTAGCAGTGCGGCGCCATAGACCGGACTAGGCGACGCCTCCAGCACAGCCGCTCGCGTGTGTGCGAGTGGTGCGTGCAGATGATGACACAGTCGAGCGGTGTGTCACCAATCGCCGTCCACGGTACTAGGCAGGTGGGCCGCAGGGCAAAGCGCTTGTCGCGGCGCAACGTCGTCCGGCGTGCGGCGTTAGTCCTGTCATGTTCCAGGTCACACCGCTCCGACGGCTCGCCGTCGCCGCCTCCGCCGCCTGTGCCGTCATGGTCGCCTCGTCGGCCGCCGGGCCCGTCACCGCGTACGCCGGGACGGCCGAGGCCGTCACGGCCGGCACCGCTCTGACGCCGCTCGGCGGCAACGCCTCGCTCGCGCCTCCGCCCGTCCAGGAGGAGGACCGGGTCTCCGGTGATCACCTCACCGTCACCGTCCGGCACGCCGGCGGACGGGCCGACGGGACGTTCGAGGTGTACTGCCACCCGGAGCGTGGCAGTCACCCGGACGTGGGAAGCGCCTGTCGCGCCGTTGACCGCAACAGCCGATGGGGCAGGGACACCTTCGCGCCCGCGCCCAGCGGCGGTGTGTGCACCATGCGGTACGGCGGGCCGGCCACCGCCCACGTCACGGGCCGGTGGGCCGGACGCCCGGTCGACGCGACGTACGACCGCAGCAACGGCTGCCAGATCGAGCGGTGGGACCGGCTTGTGCCACTGCTGCCCGATCTTCGTCCGGCCGCCCGCTGACGCCACGACGGCCACGGCCAGGACGGGCAGGGCCACGACGGGTACGACCACGGCTACGAACGCCACGGTCAGACGTGCCCCGCCCCTTCCTCCTCACCCGCCCCTGTGCCAGGCCCCGGGGGGCCGTCGCCCCGATTCGCCTCCGCCCCGCCGCGCCCCGCACTGCCCCGCGTCCCTCCCCGTTCGTGCGTTCGTGCGTGGACAGGTGGTACGTGGCGGAAGCACCGGTTCCGTAAAGGTCGCGCGAAGGTCTCGCGCGATCCGAGGGGCGGCGGGGCGGGCGCGGGAGCGGGTCTTCCTGCACAGGGAGGGGTCACGACCGGTGAGGACACACGTTCTGTGTCACCTCGCAGTGCGAGCTCCCTCTCATCCGGCGCCGCCGACGGGACCCCAGCCCTTAGACTCCCTCGCGTGACACGGTGCGGGCCGGTTGGCAAGATGGCCCGAACGGTCGGCAAGGTGCGGTAACAGGGAGGAAGCGACTCGTGAGCAGCAGGCCATCCCGAGGCGCTGCTCGCCTCGCAGCCATACTCGACGCGCTTCCCGATGCGTTGTTGCTGGTCAACGCCAACGGGACGGTCGTCAACGCGAACACCATCGCGCTCGAGGCCTTCGAGACGCCGGGTACGGCTCTGGTGGGGCGGGGGCTGCTGGATCTGCTGCCGCAGTTCGACTCCAAACTCATCCCGGGGTCCATGCGGCGGCCCGATCACATGGACCCGCGCGGCCGGACCAAGCCGACGCGGATGGTGGCGCGCCGCACCGACGGCACCGACTTCCCGGTCGAGGTGACCAGCGCCAACCTCGAGAACGGCCAGCAGGCCTACGACGGCTACGGCTACTCCTCCGCCTCCGACGAACTGCTGATGCTGGTTGTACGCGACCTGTCGGGCACCGTCGACACCGAGGCCGAGCTGGCGCGCTCGCAGCGGCAGACGGAGATGATCCTGCGGGCCGCGTCCGAGGGCGTCGTCGGGACCGACACCGACGGACGGATCGTCCTCGTCAATCCGGCCGCCGCCCAGATACTGGGATACCGGGCGAGCGATCTCGGCGCCAAGGAGCTGCACACCCTCGTGCTGCACTCGCGCGCCGACGGCTCGCCGTTCCCGTACGACGAGTCGCCGCTCGCCGACACCCTGCGCTCCGGGCGCAAGCACCGGGTGCGCGGGCAGGTGCTGTGGTCCAAGAGCGGGGACAGGGTCGCCGTCGATCTGACGACCGCACCCGTGCGGGACGGCGACCAGCTCGTCGGCGCCGTCATGACCTTCACCGACCGGCGGCCCTTCGACGCCCTCGCCGAGGAGAAGGACGGCGTCGAGAAGCGGCACGCGGAGGAGATGGAGAAGCTCTCCGAGGAGCACGCCTCCGACCTCACCGCGCTGCGCCAGCAGCACGTCACCGAGCTCGAGGAGCTGCGCGAGCAGCACGAGGAGGAGGTCGCGGCCGGCGAGGAACGCTATGCCGCGCTCGCGGAGCGGGAGAAGGACCGGTACGAGGCGCTCGCCGGGCGGCACGAGCAGCTGCTCACCCTGCTCGGGGGCTCCCTGCGCGGTCCGCTGGACGAGCTGCGCCGCGAGCTGGCCGCGCTCGCCGCGGACGACGCCGGTCAGCTCTGGCCCGAGGCCAACCAGGTGCTCCATCACCTGTCGGCCGGCTACTCGCGGATCACCACGCTCATCGACAACGTCCTCGGTTACCAGCGTCTCGACACCGGGTCGGAGGTCATCGCCCGGACGAAGGTGATGCTCGACGCCGTCGTCGCCGCCGGTGTCGACGGCGCCGTGGATCTCATCGGGCCGGGTCGGGTGCAGTTCGCCGTGCACGCGCCGCCCATCGAGGCCGAGGTCGACGCGCGGCTCCTCGCGACCGCGCTCGCGCATCTCGTCGCCGACGTCGCGGGCGTCGACGCCACGGGCAACGCGCCCGTCTCGGCGGGCGGTTACATGGACAACACGGTCGTGGTCGCGGCCGCCCAGCGCGGCGAGGTCGTCCGCATCGAGGTGCGCGGGCCGTACGCCGGCGGCGACCCCGTGCACGAACCGATCGTGCGGGGGATCGTGCGGGCGCACGGCGGCGTGCTCCAGACGCACGAGGTGCCGGGCATGAGCGGCAGCGCCTACGTGCTCGAGGTGCCGCTGGGCGGTGGCGCGGGCGCCATGGCGGCTCCTGCCGTCTCCTCGGCCCTGCCCGCTCTCGCGGCCGGCCCGGACGCGGTTCCGGCAGCTCCGCCGGCCGCGGCGGTCCCAGCAGGCTCGGCGGCTGCGATGGAGGAGGTTCCCGGCGAGTACGGCGCCGGTGGGCGCCGCCGGGCCCGGCGGTCCTCCGTGGACGCCTTCCTGGACGGTGACGTCCCGGGCGCCGACGGCGGCGCCGACGCGGACGCAGTCGTTCCCACCGGACGGCGGCGCAGGCGGGCCGCGTCCGCCGCGGCGGACGAGCTGCCGGGTGACGTGTCGCCCGCCACCGACGAGGCGGACGCTGTGGAGGGCTCCGGCGGTGACGGCGGTACCGGGCGGCGGCGTGGTCGGTCGGCCGAGGTCGCCGTCGTCGGGGCGGAGGCGGGGGCGGCTCCCGGGGTCGACGCGGGGGTGAGCGAGGGCGCGGTCGTCACCGCCGCCGAGCACGCGGCGGGGACCGCGGCCTCCGGTACGGGACTTGGCGGCACGGTTCCGCCGCAGGGTGTACCGGCGCCGGACGGCCGGCGGGCCCGGCATGCCCCGGCGGGCCTGCAACCTCAGAACGCGTTGCCGTCCGCGCTGCCTGCGCTCGCAGGCCCACCGGCCGAGGCCTCCGGGCCGGGAAACGGCACGGGAGCGGGAGCGGGCACCGGCACGGGTACGGATGCCGGGGCGGAGGTGGAGGCTGAGGACGGGCAGCCGACGGGGCGCCGACGGCGTGCCCTGGCCGCCGCGAACGAGCGCGCCGCCGCGCAGGAGGCGGGCCCCCGTGCGGTGTTCGCCCTGCCGCCCGCGGAGGCGGACCGGGTGACGGACGGTCCCGTCGGCGCAGCGCCGGCCGGCCAGGCCCGGGGACCGGTCCCGGCACCGGGTTCGATGCCCGACGCCGTTCCGGGTTCGGCTCCCGGTCCCGTTCCGGGCTCCGTCCCGGCACCGGCACCGGCACCGGCTGCGGGAAGGGTGCAGGCGCCCTCGCAAGGCCAGGTACCCGGCCAGGTCCCGATTCCTGGTCAGGCACTGATTCCCGGTCAGGCCCCGATGCCTGCCCAGGCTCTGGAACCCGTGCAGGCACAGGGTCAGTTCCCCGTGCAGGGCGCCGCCGCCGCGGACTCCGCGATCGATCACGGGCGGCACGACGCCGTCCCGCACGACCAGGCCGACGACCACACCCCGCCCCAGCCGCACCCCACGAGCGCGCCCACGGGCCGCCGTCGACGGGCGGTCGCCCAACCGGCGGAAGCCGCCGTCCCGGCCCAGGCGCAGTCCCGACCGCAGCAGCCGCAGGCCGGTGGCCACCAGGTTGTTCCGGCGCAGGGGGGCGCCCAGCGGTCTGCCGCTGCCGCCGCTCAGCCGCCTGCCGCCCCTGTGCCCGGCCCTGGGCAGTCGGCCGCGGGTCGGCCCGTTCCCGCACCGGCGGCCCCCGGCCTGCCGATCCCCGGGCAGCCGGGGCAGGTCGCGGCGGCCGGGGCCCGGCCGGGCACTGCCGCCGTACCGAATCCGGCCGGGCAGGGTCAGCCGCTCCCGGCCGAAGCGGGCCGGGTTCCCTCGGCCCCGCAGCCCGCGCCGGTGGCGGCGACGCCGAGCGGAGGCACCCCGCTTCCGCCCGAGGCCGCCGTCGGGCAGCCGCGGGCGGCGCAGCCGTTGCCCGCCGAGTCCGGGGCGGGCCGGCCCATGGACCCCAACTCGACGCAGGGGCGGGCGATCAGCGTGCGCACCCTGGGACAGGGCGTGCCCTTCACCCGGCAGGCCGTGCAGGTACAGCAGGCCCAACAGGTTCAGCAGGCACTCCAGCTTCAGCAGGCGCAGGCGCAGCAGGCTCAGGCGATGCGTCAGTCGCAGCCGGGGCTGCCGTCGGCGCAGTCCTCGGCAACACCGGCCCCGCACGCCCCGGGTGGGTCCGGGCGGCGCCGCAAGCTGGGCACTCCGCCCGACCCGGCGACGCGCCCCGAGCAGACGGCCCGTCCGCACCCGTCGGCCGAGCAGCCCGCCGCCGCGCAGGCCCCGACGGCGGCACAGCCCGTCCCGGCCCCCGTCGCGCCGCACGGAGCGGAACCCGCACCCGGACCCGGGTCGACGCCCGTCCCGCATCCCTCCCTCGCGGGGCAGACGCGCCTCGCCCCCGGTGGGCCGGGCACCGAGGGCGCCGGACGGTCGTACGCCATAGGGGCCCCGGACGAGAACGCCGCCGAGGGACCCGAGCCGCTGGACGGGCCCGGCGGGGCCGTCGAGGTGGCGGATCCCCCGCGCCCGCAGCCACTGGACGACGAGCTGCCGCCCGAGCCGCTGGACAACCCGCGTCGGCTGCTGGTCTGGCCCGCGCCGGACGTCCATACACAGCAGGCGCTCAGCGACCGCGGCTACCGGCCGGTGATCGTGCAGTCGCGCGAGGAGGTCGACGCGCAGATCGCCGCTTTCCCGGCCGCGCTGTTCGTGGACCCGCTGACCGGGCCGATCACCCGTACCGCGTTGCAGTCGCTGCGTACGGCAGCGGTGGCCGCCGAGGTTCCGGTGCTGGTCACGGCCGGGCTCGGGCAGGCGACGCGCGAGGCGGCCTACGGCGCCGACCCCGCCGTCCTGCTGAAGGCGCTGGCGCCGCGCGACAGCGAGCAGCATCCACCGCGGGTGCTGCTCATCGAGGAGCACGCCGAGATCGCCCTCGCACTGACCTCGACGCTGGAGCGGCGCGGGATGCAGGTGGCGCGCGCGGCGAGCGACGCGGATGCCGTCACGCTCGCGGGGCAGCTGCGGCCGAACCTGGTCGTCATGGACCTGATGCAGGTGCACCGCCACCAGTCCGGGATCCTGGACTGGCTACGCGCGAACGGCCAGCTCAACCGCACTCCCCTGGTCGTCTACACGGCCGCCGTCGACCAGGCGGACCTGCCGCGGCTGGCGTCGGGGGAGACGGTCCTCTTCCTGGCCGAGCGGTCGACGAGCCCGGAGGTGCAGAGCAGGATCGTGGACCTGCTGGCCCGGATCGGCACCAACTAGCCCGGGCCAGGGTTCGGTCCCGTCGCTGCCGCGGCTGCGCTTCGGCCCCGGCAGCGAGGTCGGGCGCGGCTCCGGCTTCGGCCGCGTCCTTGCCCCCGGCCGCGGCAAAGACCCTTCGGCGGTGACACTGGCTGTGGCTACGACCGCGGCTGCGGCTGTGGCTGTGGCTGTGGCTACGACCGCGGCTTACCCTCCGGCATGGCTATGGCGCGATCAGCCGCCGTGCCGCCTCCTTGACGGAGGCGCGCAGACGATTGCTGTCGGTGCCCTCGGGGTCCGTGAGGATGCGGCTCAACTGCGGTACGGAAGCGGACCAGTTGGCCATAGCGATCAGCAGGAAGAAGAGATCGCCGGCCGGGATCGCGTCGGAGATCACGCCGCGGTCCTGGCCGTCCTGCACGGCGGCGACCTTGCGCGCGTAGTGCTCCTGCCGTTCCGCCTCGTCGGGCAACTCGGTACGGCCGTACTCGATGCCCTCCCAGTGCAGGAGGCGCAGCAGCTCGGGGTGGGCCGCGTGGTACTCCATCACCCGGTCGAGCCAGCCCTCGATGTCGTCCGGATCGACGGGGACGGCGGCGGCGAGCTCCACCATGCGACGGCCGAGGACCTGTGAGAACAGCTCGGCCTTGTTGCCGAAGTAGGCGTAGATGAGCTGCTTGTTCGCCTTGGCCTCGGCGGCGATGCGGTCGATGCGGGCACCCGCGATGCCGTGCCGGGCGAACTCCGTGACGGCGGCTTCGAAGATCCGGGCGCGGGTGGCCTCGGGATCCCTGGTGGTTGCCATGGGTACAGCCTAGCGAGAGCCACAACCAACTAGTTGGTTGACAGGGAATTCGCGCTCCGCCCAGACTGTTGCCCGTTCGTTCCAACCAACTGGTTGGTTATCGGATCCATCCGGATCTGCCAGTTCCACAGTCGGCCGAAGGAGCGCCTCCGCCATGCCGTCCCGCACCACGGAGAACCAGGCAGCACAGGAAGCCGGGGGAGCCCGGGAACATCGAGAAGCCACAGAGGCCGGACGGACCGGCGGAACCGGCCGAACCGGCCGAACCGATCCAGCCGGACGGACCGATCGAGCCGGACGGACCGGCGGAACAGGTCGTGCCGGAGGAATCGGTCGAGCAGGTCGAGCCGCGGTGGTGGAGGTGCGCTCGGCGGTCTCCGAGGCCCGCCGCAAGAACCTCCTCCTCGTCCTCATCGCCCTCTGCACCGCCGTCACGGCCGCCAATGTCTACCTCGCGGCCCCGCTGCTCCCCCTGATCGCCCGTGACTTCGGCTCGGCGCCCTCGGCGGTGGCCTGGATCGCCTCGGTCGCGCAGTTCGGCTACGCGGTCGGCCTGCTCTTCTTCGCCCCGCTGGGCGACCGCGTCAACCGGCGCAGGCTGGTCGCCGGCCTCTCCCTGGTCACCTCGGCGGCCCTGGTCGCGGGGGCCCTGGCCACCGGGACCGTCTTCCTCGCGGCCGCCGTGCTCGTCGGCTCGGCCGCGACCGTCGTCCCACAGCTCCTCGTGCCGCTGGTCGCCGAACGCGCCCCCGCCGACCGGCGCGCCCGGCATGTGGCCGCCGTCGTCGCCGGACTGTTCACCGGCGTCGTCGCCGCCCGCGTCCTGGGCGGACTGGCCGGGCAGGCCTTCGGCTGGCGGGCGGTGTTCGTGGGTGCGGCCGTCCTGACGACGCTTCTCGGTCTGCTGACGGCAGCCGCCCTGCCCTCCGAACGCCGACGCCCCCGTGAGGATCACCTCTTCGCAGGTCTCACCGCGATGCCGGGCCTGGTGCGGCGCTCGCCTGACCTGTGGCGGGCCTGCGTACGGCAGGCCGGGATGTACGGCGCCTGGAGCGCCCTGTGGACCTCCCTCGCGCTGCTGCTCACGGGCGGGACCTACGGTCTCTCGACCGCGGCCGCCGGCCTCTTCGGCCTCTTCGGGCTCGCCGCCAGCGTGGTCGCACCCCTGGCGGGCGGTCTGGTCGACCGCTTCGGCGCCGCGAAGGTCGGACGCGACGCGTATGTGCTGGCCGCCCTCTCGGTCCCGCTGTTCTGGCTGGGCGGGCAGGTGCTCGTCGCGCTCTTCGTGGCCGCGATCGTGATCCACGCGGCCCTGGTCGCCTCGCACGTCGCCAACCAGACCCTCGCGCTGACCACCACCTCCGCCCCGGCCACCGCCAACAGCGCCTATGTCGTCGCCGGGTTCGCAGGCGGCGCCACCGCCTCGGCCCTCGCCGGCCTCGCCTTCAGCCACTTCGGCTGGGCCGGTGTCGTCACGGTGGCGGGCACGTGGCTGTTCCTCGGGTGGACGACCACGGCCGTACGACGGTGACGGGGGACGGAGGACGAAGGACGAAGGACGGCGGACCGGGGACGAAGGGCGGCGGACGGAGGCATGGGATGGCGCGCGACGGCGCAGGGGACTGTCACGAGGGCAGAGGCCGGCCGAGTACGAGGACGACGGCCGACGACGCCGAGACGCCGTACGGCCGGCGACACCGTACGGCCGGCGACAGAACTCAGAGCTGGGTGACGTCCAGCTCACCCTGCGCGTACTGCCTGCGGAGCACCTTCTTGTCGAACTTGCCCACGCTCGTCTTCGGGACCGACTCGATGATCGTCCAGCGCTCCGGAAGCTGCCACTTGGCGATCTTGCCTTCCGCGGCGAGGAAGGCGCGCAGGGACTCGAAGTCGGAGTTGGCCCCCTCCTTGAGGACGACCGTGGCCAGTGGCCGTTCCCCCCACTTGTCGTCCGGGACGGCGACGACGGCGGCCTCGGCGACATCGGGGTGGGACATCAGCGCGTTCTCCAGGTCCACCGACGAGATCCACTCGCCGCCGGACTTGATGACGTCCTTGGCGCGGTCGGTGAGGGTGAGGAAGCCGTCGGGGGAGATGGTGCCGACGTCACCCGTCTTCAGCCAGCCGTCCTCACTGAACTTGTCGGCGGGGCGCAGGGGTTCGGCGTCCGGGCCGTTGTAGTAGGCGCCGGCGATCCAGCCGCCGCGCACCTCCAGCTCGCCCGCGGACTCGCCGTCCCAGGGGAGGCGTTCGCCGCCGGGACCGGTGAGCCGGCCCTCGACGCCGGCCGGGAAGCGGCCCTGGGTGAGGCGGTAGCCGAGTTCCTCGTCGGTGCCGATCGCGTGGGCCGGGGGCCGGGCGATGGTCCCGAGCGGCGAGGTCTCCGTCATGCCCCAGGCGTGGCAGACCCGCATGCCCAGCTCGTCGAACGCGGTCATCAGGGAGGGCGGACAGGCGGAGCCGCCGATGGTGACCTGGGTGAGGGAGGAGACGTCGCGCGGCTTGGCGGTCAGCTCGGCCAGCAGGCCCTGCCAGATGGTGGGGACGGCGGCCGCGTGGGTCGGCCTCTCGCTCTCGATCATCTCGGCGAGGGGCGCGGGCTGAAGGAAGCGGTCGGGCATCAGCATGTTGATGCCCGTCATGAACGTGGCGTGCGGCAGGCCCCAGGCGTTGACGTGGAACTGCGGCACGACGACGAGCGAGGTGTCCCGGTCGGTCAGGCCCATCGACTCGGCCATGTTGACCTGCATCGAGTGCAGGTAGATCGAACGGTGGCTGTAGACCACGCCCTTGGGATCGCCGGTGGTACCGGAGGTGTAACACATGGCGGCGGCCTGGCGTTCGTCCAGCTCGGGCCAGTCGAACGTCTTCGGCTTGTCCGCGATCAGCTCCTCGTACTCGTGCACGCGCGCGTGGGCGCCCTCGAGGAGCGAGCGGTCCCCCGGACCCGAGACGACGACGTGCTCGACCGTGGGCAGCTTCGCCAGCAGGGGCGCGAGCAGCGGGAGCAGCGATCCGTTGACTATGACGACCTTGTCGGCGGCGTGGTTGACGATCCACACCAGCTGCTCGGCCGGCAGGCGCAGGTTGAGGGTGTGCAGGACCGCGCCCATGGAGGGGATCGCGAAGTACGCCTCGACGTGCTCGGCGTTGTTCCACATCAGCGTGGCCACCCGGTCGTCTCCGCGGACGCCGAGGTCGTCGCGCAGGGCGTTCGCCAGCTGCACCGCACGGGTGCCGGCCTCGGCGAAGCTGCGCCGCTGCGGCTCGCCGCCGGTCCAGGTGGTGATCCGCGACCGCCCGTGCACCAGCATGCCGTGCTCGAGGATGCGGGTGACGGTCAGCGGTACGTCCTGCATGGTGCTCAGCACGGCGTCCTCCCAGGGCGGCGACATTGCCTACGCGGTGGTAACGGTTGTGCTGATTCTGCGCACATACCGCGCGGTATGTCACTAGGTACCGATGATCGATCAGATCACGTCCAAGCCCAGGTCAGAACACCACGTCGGCGCACTATCGGACAAGCACCAGCTCAGGATCCTCGCGCAGCTTGCCGAGCGCCCGTGACACCGCCGACTTCACCGTGCCCACCGAGACGCCGAGCACCTCTGCCGTCTGGACCTCGCTGAGGTCCTCGTAATACCTGAGGACGACCATGGCACGCTGCCGCGCGGGCAGCTTCATGATCGCCCGCCACATGGCGTCGTGCAGCGCCTGCCGCTCCGCCGGATCGTCCGCGGACCCGACCGGCTCCGGCTCCGGCAGCTCGTCGCACACGAACTCGTCGACCTTGCGCTTGCGCCACTGCGACGTGCGGGTGTTCAGCAGGGCCCGGCGGACATAGCCGTCGAGCGCCCGGTGGTCCTCGATCCGCTCCCACGCGACGTAGGTCTTGGCGAGCGCGGTCTGCAGCAGGTCCTCCGCATCGCTCGGGTTCGCGGTCAGCGACCGTGCGGTGCGCAGCAGCACCGGCTGACGGGCCCTGACGTACGAAGCGAAGGACGGGTACGGAGCAGGCCGCGTCATTCCGTACGAAGCGCTGGCGCAGACGGGTGTGGTCATGGCTCCACGCTAGGTTCGGGCCCCGCTCGGGCGGATCGGCCGCAGGTCCCGAAGAGAAGTCCCTCTCAGGTTGTAGGGGTGGTGCCCGCTCCACCTCCTGAAGGTGGACGAGACGACGCCGACTACTACGGGATGCCCCCTGGTCCGGCCTCCTCGCCGCCCGTCCTGAGGGCCCGCCCCGAGGACCGGCCTGCGGGCAGCGCGGGTGCTCGTCCGTCCGAGGTCAGAACCGGTCTCACCCGTCCGAGGTCAGGACCAGACCCGATGTCGGAACCCCCGTTCCCGCCGTCACCAGGGTGCGGGAGGCCCCCGGAATCTGGTTCACGGACGTGCCGCGCAGCTGCCGTACGGCTTCGGCGACACCGTTCATCCCGTGGAGGTAGGCCTCCCCGAGCTGACCGCCGTGGGTGTTCAGCGGCAGCCGGTTCTCCGCGACGAAGGACGCGGCCTCGCCGGGGGCGCAGAAGCCGAACTCCTCCAGCTGCATCAGCACGAACGGCGTGAAGTGGTCGTACAGGATCCCCACGTCGATGTCGGCCGGAGCCAGTCCGGAGCCGCGCCACAGCTGGCGGGCGACCACGGACATCTCCGGCAGGCCCGTCAGGTCGTCGCGGTAGAAGCTGGTCATCTGCTCCTGGGCCCGGCCCGCGCCCTGGGCGGCCGCGGCGACCACGGCGGGCGGATGCGGCAGGTCACGGGCCCGCTCGACCGAGGTGACGACGAGCGCCTGGCCGCCGTCGGTCTCCTGGCAGCAGTCCAGCAGCCTCAGCGGCTCGGCGATCCAGCGGGAGGCCGCGTGGTCGGCGCGGGTGATCGGCCGGTCGTGGAAGTAGGCGGCCGGGTTCCCCGCCGCGTGCCGGCGGGCCGTGACGGCGACCGGCCCGAACGCGTCCTCCGGGGTCAGCCCGTACGCGTACAGGTACCGCTGGGCCGCCATCGCCACCCAGGAGGCCGGGGTGAGCAGCCCGAACGGCAGTGTCCAGCCCAGTGCCGTGCCCTCCGCCGACGGCTCGCGGTGCCGTACACCCGAGCCGAAACGCCGCCCCGACCGCTCGTTGAAGGCGCGGTAGCAGACGACGACCTCGGCGACACCGGCCGCGATGGCGAGCGCCGCCTGCTGCACGGTCGCGCAGGCCGCCCCGCCGCCGTAGTGGACCCGGGAGAAGAACGACAGCTCGCCCATACCGCACGCCTGCGCCACGGTGATCTCCGGGCTCGTGTCCATCGTGAACGTCACCATCCCGTCCACGTCGGCGGGCGTGAGTCCCGCGTCGGCGAGGGCCGCCCGCACCGACTCCGCCGCCAGCCGCAGTTCGCTGCGCCCGGAGTCCTTGGAGAACTCCGTCGCCCCGATGCCGACGATCGCGGCCCGGCCGCCCAGGGAGTCCCGCGTCCGTACGCTCATCCCACGCCTCCCGGCGGGACGGTGAGCGTCGCCGTCCCGGTGACGTGCCTGCCTGTCCCGTTGTCCCCGGTGACCCGCACCACGGCCGTCGCTCCGTCGACCTCCTCGATCCGGCCCCGCAACACCATGGTGTCACCGGGGTAGTTGGGCGCGCCGAGCCGGACGGCGACCTTGTGGATCACCGTCTTCGGACCGAAGTGGTCGGTGAGGTAGCGGCCGACCAGGCCGTTGGTCGTGAGGATGTTCATGAAGATGTCGGGGGACCCTCTGTGCCGGGCCAGTTCAGGATCGTGGTGGACGTCCTGGTAGTCCCGCGAGGCGAGGGCGCCGGCGACGATCAGGGTGCGGGTGACCTCGATCTCCAGCGGCGGCAGCTCGTCCCCGGCCTTCACGCGGCCGCCTCCGTCGCGCGCGGGCGGAAGACGGGCAGCACCAACGCGTCGTCGCCCTCGGGCTTCTCGCTGCCGTGGCCGCCGTCGTCGTAGGTCCGGAACTCCAACTCCACCGGCATGCCGATCCGCACCTTGTCGTAGGGCACGTCGACGACATTGCTGATCATGCGGACGCCCTCGGACAGCTCGATCAGCCCCACCGCGTAGGGCGGGGAGAAGGCCGGGAAGGGCGGGTGGTGCATCACGACGTACGAGAAGACCGTCCCCTCGCCGGCTGCCTCGACGGTGTCCCACTCCGCCGATCCGCAGGCGTTGCAGCCGGGGAGCCAGGGGAAGCGGAGGGTGTCGCAGGCGGCGCAGCGCTGGATGAGGAGACGACGGAGCCGCACTCCTTCCCAGAAGCCGGCGTTGTCGCGGTTGACGACGGGCCGAGGTCGCCGCTCCGACGCCCTCGCTCCTTCGCCCCCCGTCGCCCGCCTTGCCTTCGCCTCCCTCGCTTCCGTCGCTTCCCTCGTCCCCCAGGACGATGACCGTGGCCGCTGTTCCCGTCCCCGGCCTGCCGGCGCGTACTTGAGGATGCGGAAGCGGTGGGTGCCGACGAGTGCCAGGCCCACGCGTATGTCCGTCCTGGTCGTCACGAAGTACCCGGTGCCCAGCTTGGTGGTCTTCCGCTGCGAGACCGACTCGATCACCGTGTCGAAGGCGACCTCGTCGCCCGGCCGCAGCGGGCGCAGGTACTCCTGTTCGCAGTCGGTGGCGACGACCGAGGTGCAGCCCGCCTCGTCGAGGAGGGAGAGCAGCTCGTCGTAGGCCTGCGCGCGCCCCTCATGACCGCTCAGGCCGCCCATGATCCACGCCTGGAGCATGGTCGGCGGGGCGATCGCGCCGGGGCCCGTGTACGCGGGATTCCGGTCGCCCATGGCCTCGCACCAGTGCCGGATCATGGGCGCGTTGACGGGGTCCCGGCCGGTGCCGGCGACCGCCGCGGGACTGCCCTCGTACGCCTTGAGCCGCATGTGGAGCTCGTCTGCCACGGCCGTACTCCTTCCAGGACCGGTACGGGAGAGGGGGCGGGGCGGCGGGACGGGTGGAACGGGGCGGGTGAAGCGGGGCGGCACCTGGACGGGTGGCAGGAACAGGGGCGGGGGCCGGACGGACAGGGACCGGGACGAATGCGGTGGGCCCAAGCAGCCGGCCGAAGCCGTTTCTGACTGTCCGTCAGATATGGGTCCCTGTCAAGGTCACGGACCCGCGTTCGCTGCGGCCGACCGGGGCCAGAGCGGCGTTCCGGCACATCCGCACCGACGGCCGCCCCCGCGCGGGCCCCACCGCAAACCCCCTTCCCTTTCTCGAACACATGTACGACCATGGATCCATGGCCACCACCAACCGGTACCCCCGGCAGGCCACCACACTGGCCCTCGCCCACGCCCTGTCGGCCGCCGAACACGGCCTGGCCGTCATCCCCCTGTCCCGGACCAAACTCCCGGCCCTGCGCTCCCCCCACCGGAACGCCCCCGAACCGGCAGGTCCGCCCTGCCACGGTGAGTGCGGCCGCTTCGGCCACGGCGTGTACGACGCCTCGACCGACCCGGTCCGCGTCCGCGAACTGTTCGCCGCCGCGCCCTGGGCCACCGGCTACGGCATCGCCTGCGGCCTCCCGCCGCACCACCTCATCGGCGTCGACCTGGACACCAAGTCGGACACGGACTCCACGGCCGCCCTGCGCGAACTGGCCCTGCGCCATCTGTTCACGATTCCGCCCACGGTCGTCGTCCGTACCCCGTCCGGCGGCCGGCACCTCTGGCTCACCGGCCCGCCGGACGTCGTCGTCCCCAACTCGGCCGGCCGCCTCGCCCCCGGCATCGACATCCGGGGCGCGGGCGGCTACCTCGTGGGCCCGGGCTCCCGCACCGCCCACGGCGTCTACGCCATCGCCCCGGGCACCGACCACCTCACCCCCGCACCCTGCCCGCGTTCCCTCCTGCGCCTGCTGCTGCCGCCCCCGCGCGCCTCCCGCCCCGGCCCCGCCCCGACAGCGGGCGGCGCACACGGCCGGGGCCTGGTCCAGTTCGTGCTGGCCGCCCATGAGGGACAACGCAACACGCGACTGTTCTGGGCGGCCTGCCGGGCCCACGAAGACGGCATCGGCCCTGAGTTGACCGACGACCTGGTCGAGGCCGCCGTACGAACCGGCCTGACGGCGCGGGAGGCGCGGGGAACCATCGCGTCGGCGGCCCGCATGACCGCCCACCAGCCCCCGCCGCCCATGACCCCCCACGACGCCACGGCCCCGGACGCGTAGAGCAACCAGCGTCCGGGCCCACGCCCGCACGGCGGGCCCGAGCGGCTCAGCGGCTCACGCCGCTCCACGAACCGCATCTCACTCTTGGCAATGACGGAGGCCGGGCGCCCCTCGGCAGGCGCTCTGGCCCCGACGGCAGGTATCGGCACCTACCCCAAGGTGGATCTGTCGGCCGGCCTCTCTCGGGATCAGCTCTGCTCACCTGGTCAGGGGCCGTTCACCTGGTCAGGGGCCGTTCACCTGCGGTGGGTGTGGGATTTGAACCCACGGTGACATCGCTGCCACGACGGTTTACAAGAGCGTCGCGACGGCACGGCCCAGCCCGTCTCTGACCTGCGCATCTACGCTGAGCCGTGCACCCTTCCACGGCGCTGGCCCACACATGGCCCATGGAATCCCGAGTTGGGTGCCTGGCGAGGGTGGGGCGACCGTCTAGTTTTCGGATCCGGCCTGACCTCGCGAGGCACTCGCCCTGCCCCAACCCCCGAAAAGACGCACCACACAAACGCAGAGTCCCCGTCAGCGAACCGACGAGGACTCATGAACGATCGAGGTTAGGGCTTGAGGTTCTGCTTCTGCTTCACGGGGGCAGAGGTCGGCGCCCCGTTGATCGTGAATGGATCCGGCTCGTATGTCTTATCGTTTTCGCAGGTCACGGTGGGCCTGCCCGTCGAGCCTGTTGTGGGGATCTTCTTGAAGGTGACAGAGTAAGAGTTGCCGTTTCCCGCGAGTGAATTGTCGACCATTGTTTCGTTGCCGGCCGTTATCTTCACCGTGTCGGGGGAAGAGTCGCCCGGGCAGTCCTTGACTGTCCCGAAGACCGTGACTTTTCCGAGCGGAGGGGGGTCCCCTGCCTGACTGGCTGCCGCGAGCGAGGTCCCTCCCGCCAAAGGAAGCAGTGTAGCAATGATGAGAACTGCGAGCCGATTGCGCATGACTTCTCCCAGCTGATTTCCGTGTCCCATCAGTGGTCCTCAACAAAGGTCTTGCTTTCGCCTGCGTTGGTCAAGAGCGACAATTGCCCACGGCCAGCGGGGCAGAACTACCCCTAGGGGACCTTACTCGGGGTCGGTGAGCCCGTGTTCCACGGCGATCCGAGTCAGGTCCGGTCGGCGGCGGGAGCCGGTTTTCTCGCCGATTCGGTCGAGGTGCGACTGGACGGTGTGTTTGCTGATTCCCAGTTTGGCGGCGATTTCGTGGTCCGTTGAACCATTTGCGAGAAGGCGCAGGATTTCCTGCTCCCGTACCGTGAAATGGAGGGACCTTCCCACCAAATGGCTGGCCGGCGCGGCCACATAACTGCGGCCCGAGCCCACTGTGCGAATCGCCGTCAGGACCTCGTGAGCCTCCGCCTGCCGGCTCAGATAGCCGCTCGCGCCCGCCCGGATCACCTGGACGGCGTCGATCTGCGGAGAGGAGGACACGACGAGGATGGCATGTCCCCGCGTCCGCAGCTTCACCACGGCCTCGGTGAGCGTCGGCGCGGACTGCTGGAGGTCGATCAGCACCACTTCCGCGCCGCCCAGGGTGCCGTCCGCGGTCTCCACCGACTGCGCGGCCGCGACCAGGTGGAGGTCCGGTGCGCTGTCGATTAGTTCGGAGACGCCGTGCCGGAAGACGGGACAGTCCCCGATGACCGCGATCCGCATGAGTGCTGTGCTCACCTGCGGCGACCGGAATCTCGCGGGGCGCGACCCGGGCGACCCTTTTCCGGCTCTGCCGTCGTCGTGGCCGTCGCCTCGCCGCAACCGCTCATGGGACCTCTCCGCCTCTCACCTCTCGTGCGTGGCCCTCGGGCGGTGTCCACCGTCTTCCCGGGTCGGACACGCCCCGTCGCTCAGCCTCGCCGACGCGGGCGGCTCCGGCGCGCCGGACTGGCCCGTACGGGCGTCCTGGCCGCCGCCGACGATCGGCGACGGCCGGGTGGGAGGGACACAGTGCCCGGGCAGTCGTGTTGCACTACCCGCCCTTTCGATCAGCCCTTGCCAAGATGTATCTGCTCGGGCCCAGCTACACAGCGGAACCCTGTGTCGTCGTCATGCATCGTGTCGTTGGCGTCGTTGGGAATGGCGGGGACTCCCCGAAACAGAGGACTTGTAAAGGCACTGCCTCGAAGCTCATACCGCCCTGGCGCGGTCGAGGTAACAAGCCATTCCCATAAGTTGCCCACCATGTCGTAGACCCCATATGTCTAAACGCCACTGTGGTACCGAGAGACAGATGTGGTGCGTTCCACCCCAGCCTCTCGGACATTGCACTTTGCGGCAGTCTTCTGATCACCCCACGGGAAAGTTCGGCCAGTGGTGGCTCAACGTCTACGAGGCTCAGCTTGACCCAAGGGTTGTCGTACAGAGTCCGCTCACCATGGATCAGTTCGGGTTCTGGGCCTGCCGGAGCTTCGGTCGTCACCGAGCGATCAGGAACACGGTAGGAGCTGCGGCCGTGCACCTCAATAGCACACGAAGGCGATCGTGTTGTACGCGATCCACTGCCAGTAAAGGCGGGAGTCCCATCCGCTCGGTGACGTCGTCTCACGGCGGGAGCCAGAAGTAGCCATCGCGTAGTCCTCCGGTTTCGGCGCCCTCTCCGGTGTGATGGCCCGCCATCCCGGTGACCACACCGTGCGCCAGGGTGCGCCTGCCGTCCGACGTTCGGGGGCAGCGGGAAAGTTGGGAGAACCGCACAGTGGAGGACTACCTCGGTGCGCTCGTCGCGTGGATCACGGACTCTCCCGGCTCGTACCGGTACCTCGGCGAAGAGATGCCGCCGGACGGCGACTGGATGTATTTTGCGCGGGCCCTCAGTGCGGCCGTCGTCTACGAGTAGCCGAAGGGCCGTGCCCCTGCCGTGCCCGATCGCCCGGTAACCGGCGGGGAACCACGGGCGTTGACGGGCAGCCCACATGAGATCGGCCCCCGACCGATTCACCTGGTCAGGGGCCGTTCATCTGCGGTGGGTGTGGGATTTGAACCCACGGTGACATCGCTGCCACGACGGTTTTCAAGACCGTTCCCTTAGGCCGCTCGGGCAACCCACCCGCGCCCCGGCCCACCTGGGGCGGAGCGGGTACAGAGTACCCGGCGCGGGCGCTGCTCGGGGGGCGTGGTCCACACGGGGCCCACTGGCGCTGTCCTGACATCGGAGGTCTTCGCCGTGTTCGGGACCCACCAGTGTCGACAACGCTTGTGATCAGTACGCCCAGCGTCCGGTACGCACTCCGTCGGCACACCGCAGAGGTGATCGGCAGCCCTCGGTGCCACCGCAGCGTGGCGAGGAGCAGCAACCTCAGTCCCGTGAGGTCGAGTTGTTCGTGTCACGGCACTGTGACGGGGTCGTCCTGGATCGAGGACCGAGGTATCCGCTCGGGTCCAGCGCCCTCATAATGATCAAGCCCGGCGCTGAGGAACCGCTCTCATCTCAGCTCCAACCAATCGATCACGCAGGGGAATTGACCCATGATCCGCAACCGTCGCAAGGCCTTCCTTGTCTCCGCCGCGCTCCTGGGCGGCACCCTGCTGATGACGGCGTGCAGCCAGGGCGACGACGCCGCCGACAGCTCCTCCGGCAAGGTCGACGCGTCCGCGGCGGCGAGCAAGTCCAACACCCCGGGCGGGAGCGACACCTCCGCATCCCCCTCCGGTTCCGGGACGACGTCCGGCAGTGGCGGCGCGTCAGGCGGCAGCAGCACGTCCGGCTCCGGCGGCACGTCCGGCGGCAGCAGCACGTCCGGCTCCGGCGGCACCGGCACGTCAGCGTCCGGGGGCACGTCCGACTCCAGCGAGACCGTCGTGGAGGGCCTCGGCAAGGGCCAGGGCGTCAGCGGCACCTGGTACGGCATCGTGCGGTACGTGGCGCCCGGCAAGTACCTGGTCGACGGTCCTGCGGCCAAGGGCTCCGGCGGCGAGCAGCAGGCCTTCTTCCTCGCCGAGGACACCGTGATCCTGGGCGGGGGCCAGATCTGCGGCACCGCCGGCTCGAAGGTGGACGCGCCGTGCGAGGAGGCCGACCTGGAGAAGGCGGCCAAGAAGGGCGTGGAGGCCGAGGTCGCGATCAAGAACGGCACAGCCACGCAGATCACCGACGGTGCGCTGCTCTGATCCGGGCTCGCGATGAGTGAGGCGGTCTGCCGAAGCTGTGGCTTCCGGCAGACCGCCTCACTCGTTTCCATGCCTCGGCGCCCGCGACCTCACGTGCCGTAGAGGCCGCCGACTCGCCTTCGTGCGGCCCTCCGCCGGTGGCCGCCGGTGGCCGGCGGTGCGGGACAGGGTGACGAGTGCACGCGCGCGTGGGGTCAGCGGGAGCTGGACCGGGGAGGTACGCGCGCGTGGGTCGGAGGGGCGGGGGCCGGGGTCGTCGTGGGCGTCAGCTGTCGCCCTTGCGGGAGCCCAGGGTGAGGTCGACGGTGTGGGTCTTGCCGTCGCGCTCGTAGGTGATCGTGACCTTGTCGCCGGGCTGGTGGGTCCAGATCTCGCCGATGAGGGTGGGGCCGCTGTCGATCACCATGTCGTCGAGCTTGGTGATGACGTCGCCGGGCTTCAGGCCGGCCTGGGCCGCCGGGCCGCCCGACTCGACGGCGGAGGCGCCACCGTCGGCCGTGTCGGTGATCTTCGCGCCGTTCGTGGAGTCCGCCAGGGAGACGGACGCGCCGATCTTGGCGTACACCGGCTCGCCGGTCTTGATCAGCTGCTGGGCGACGTACTTGGCCTGGTTGATCGGGATGGCGAAGCCGAGGCCGATCGAGCCGGACTGGGTGGTGCCGCCCAGGCCGCCGCTGCCGGTGGACTGGATCGCGGAGTTGATGCCGATGACGTTGCCCGAGGCGTCCAGCAGGGGGCCGCCGGAGTTGCCCGGGTTGATCGAGGCGTCCGTCTGGAGGGCGCTCATGTAGGAGGCGGCGCTGCTGCTGCCGTCGCTGGAGGCCACCGGGCGGTTCTTGGCGCTGATGATGCCCGTCGTGACCGTGTTGGACAGGCCGAAGGGGGCACCGATCGCGATCGTCGAGTCGCCGACCGCCACCTTGTCGGAGTCGCCGAGGGCGAGCGGCTTCAGGTCCGATGGGGCGTTCTTGAGTTTGATGACGGCGACGTCGTAGCCCTGGGCGTGCCCGACGACCTCGGCGTCGTACTTCTTGCCGTTGGGGAAGGTGGCCGTCACCTTGCCGCCATCGACCGCGTCCGCGACGACGTGGTTGTTGGTGACGATGTGGCCCTGGGTGTCGAAGACGAAGCCGGTGCCGGTGCCGCCCTCGCCGCTGCTGGACTCGGCCTCGATGGTGACGGTGCTGGGCAGCGCCCTGGCGGCGACCCCGGCGACCGTGCCCGGGTCGCGCTTGACGTCGCCCCCGTTGGTGGACGCGGCGACGGTGGTCGAGCCGGTGTCGTCGTCGTTCTTGGCCAAGGTGTAGCCGAGACCCCCGCCCAGGCCGCCCGCGACCAGCGCGGCGACGAGGATCGCGGCGACGAGCCCGCCGCGCCCGCGACCCGACTTGGGCGCGGGCTGCTGGTAGGAGGCGCCCCACGCGGTTCCCTCGGGGCCGCCCGGGCCGCCGAAGCCACCGGTGCCTCCGGCCGGTGCGCCGGCGCCGTACGCGTGCGTGCCCGCACCGGGGTCCGCGTACAGCGGTGTGGCGGGGACCTGGGTGGGCCAGTCGTCAGCGGCCGGGGCCGCCTGCGGGACCGGGGATCCGTGCGGAGCGGTCGGCGGCGGCCAGTCGCCGTCGACCGGGGCCGGGGCTCCCGGCGGGGCGGTGGGCGGCGGCCAGTGGCCCTCGGGCGCACCCGCACCGGCGTCACGACCGGCTTCCGGTGCCTGCGCGGGCGCCGCGGGCAGCGGAGTCGTGGGCGCGGCGTCGGGTGCTGCCGCCTGCGGGGAGGCCGAGGGAGATTCCACCGGCACGGGGGGTGCGGACGGGGCCGGGGGTACCTGGGTGCCCTCGCTCTTGCCCTCGTTCTCGGTGCTCACAGCTCTACTCCTCGATCCACGGCTGTTGTCGTCGGTCACACTGGGTCACGCTCGTCCGCGCTCGCGCGCTTTCCCGCACGCTTTGTCGTCGACCCGGCGCGCTGAAGCTGTGCGTGTGCTTTTGTACGTCTCAGCTTTTCCCACGGGCCGTCAGAGCACCATAAGCGGTGGCTGTGGGTCCATGGCCATTCCTTATATGGGTCATCAGGAACATTAAGTACGCATCGTCGAAACATCTCAGAGGGTTCTCAGACGACCGGGCCCCGGTGGCACCATGACGCGGTGACCCACGTACGGCAGGACCACATTCAAGTCGTCGCCCATCGCGGGGCTTCCGAGGATGCCCCCGAGCACACTCTGGCCGCGTACAAGAAGGCCATCGAGGACGGCGCGGACGCCCTCGAGTGCGATGTACGACTGACGGCGGACGGCCATCTCGTCTGTGTCCACGACCGTCGCGTCAACCGTACGTCCAACGGCCGCGGCGCGGTCTCCGCCCTGGAGCTGGCCGACCTCGCGGCGCTGGACTTCGGTTCCTGGAAGACGCGGGAGGCCCGCGAGGCCTGGCACGCGCGCGAGGAGGACCCCGACTGGGAGGTCAGGCCGGAGGACCGCGCGGAGACCTCCGTCCTGACCCTGGAGCGCCTGCTGGAGCTCGTCTCCGACGCGGGACGACGGGTGGAGCTGGCCATCGAGACCAAGCATCCGACACGCTGGGCCGGACAGGTGGAGGAGCGGCTCCTGGTGCTGCTGAAGAGGTTCGGCCTGGACGCGCCGGCCTCGGCGGCCGGGTCCCCCGTGCGGATCATGAGTTTCTCGGCCCGCTCCCTGCATCGCGTGCGGGCCGCGGCCCCCACCGTGCCGACGGTCTATCTGATGCAGTTCGTCTCGCCCCGGCTGCGCGACGGGCGGCTGCCCGCGGGGGTGGGGATCGCCGGTCCCTCCATCAGGATCGTGCGCAACCACCCGGCGTACATCGAGCGCCTGAAGGCGGCCGGCCACCGCGTGCACGTGTGGACCGTGAACGAACCCGGGGATGTCGATCTCTGCGTCGAGCTGGGCGTCGACGCCATCATCACCAACCGTCCGCGCGAGGTGCTGCGACGGCTGGGCCGCTGAGCCGGCGACTGGAGGAAGTCACAGAAGTCCCAGAAGACCCATCCACACCTCTTGACCACACAGCCCGCCTACAGCATCCTCCGTTCTCAGCCATAACGTTCGAATTCAGCCACTCACTGACAGGCCCCTCACAGGGAGTGCTCCGGCGCGTTCGGTACGTGTTCGACATGACGAATGCGTCGCCGGGGCCGCATTGGCCGGTTTCCGGTACAGGCCAATGGGGCATCCACACCGTGGCGTGGGGCGAAGGAGGTCTCGGGGGTGGCGTTGGTGGTGGCACAGGAGGTGCCCGCGTCGTCGAGCATGGCCGTACCCCATGGTCCTGCGGGCGTGGGGAACGCGAGACACCGCATGCGCGATCAACTGCGCAGTGGCGGAGTCTCGGAATCGGTCATCGACGACGCCGTACTGATCCTTTCCGAACTCTTGAGCAATGCCTGCAAGCACGGCAGACCCCTGGGCGAAGCCCTGGCCGGGGACGGTGACGTCCGGGCCGCGTGGCGTGTCGAACCGGGCGGCCGGCTGATGGTCGAGGTGACCGACGGCGGCGGCCCGACCCGCCCGGCCCCCGCGACCCCCTCGGTCACCGCGCACGGCGGCCGCGGGCTCAACATCATCACGGCGCTGGCCGACGACTGGGGCGTCCGCAACGACGCCCGCGGCGAGGTCACGGTGTGGGTCGTCGTCCACACCGACGTCTACGACCCCGACGCCGGCTGTCGACGCGACGACTTCGCGTCCCGGGTCGCGGCTCCCCCGGTGGCGTCGATGCCCGGCCTCAATTTCGCGGGCGCGTTCGACGACGTGGACTAGAGCCTGTCGTCTGGATCAGGTCGGCCTGGCTCACGGTGCCATCCGAACGACAGGCCCTGGGCGGACCGGAGCGACGAGGACAGCCGGGGGCCGGAAGGGACAAGGGCAGCAGGAGACGTCTCGCTCACCCTTCCCGGCCGTCGCCGTTCCCGCCGTCCACCACTCCCGCGTTGTCCACAGGTTCCGGTCACGGAGCGTGGGAACGGCTAGGCTCGCGCCGTACCAGACGAGCCGTACCCGGGAGACACCCAGTGGCCAAGAAGCGACCCCAGACGAAGGCCAAGCGGCCGCAGCTCACCGACGCGGAGATCCCGGTCGTCGGCGCGCGTGAGCCCTGCCCGTGCGGCAGCGGCCGCCGCTACAAGGCCTGTCATGGCCGGGCCGCCGCGCATGCCGTGACCGAGCTGGTGCAGCGGCCGTTCGAGGGCCTGCCGGGTGAAGGCGACTGGGTGGCGCTGCGCGAGCTGGTGCCGGCCGCCACGGTCGAGCTGACGCTGAAGGACGGTCTGCCCGAGGGCGTCCCCTCGGTCACCCTCGCCACGGTGTTGCCGATGGCCTGGCCCGCCCTGCGCCGCGACGACGGCTCGGTACTGCTCGGCCTGCAGAACGACACGCCGTCGGGCGACATCAGCCGCGACCTGGCCGACACCCTGCGGCGGGCCCTGGAGGCGGACCCCGGTACTCCGGTGCAGGCGCGCCGTGCCCCGGCCGACGGTCCGCGGATGCAGGATCTGCTCGATGCCGAAGGCGCGTTCGAGCCAGTTGTGCACAGCGGCTTCGAGTTCTGGGTGCCGGATCCGGAGAACGCCGCGCCGGAGGTGGCCGCCTCTCTCGAGCGGGCGAACGCCGCGGCGATCCCGACCGTGAAGCTGACCGGCGTGGATGCCGCGTACTGGTGCGAGACGCCGGACAAGAACCACCTGCGCTGGGTCATGCCGCACCCGGAGGAACAGCTTCTGGACGCCCTCGCGCGGCTGCACGCCGCCGGCCGTTCCAGCCTCGGGGAGGGCACGCGCCTGGTGGGCTCCTTCCGGGCGCACGGCCTGACGGTGCCGGTCTGGGACCTGCCGAGCGCGATCACCGCGGACGACATCGAGAAGCCGGCCACCGAGTTCGCCGAGCGGCTCGCCACCGCCCTGGCCTCGGACGCGCCGCTGACCGCCGACGAGCGTCGTGCGCGGGGCGGACTGACCAACCGACAGGTCACACTCAGCTGACGCACCGGGCCGGAAACCGGCGTTACTGACCGGCTGGTCAGTAACGCCGGACCTGACGGAGGACGTGACACCCCTCACAACTGCCGTCCGCGCAAGGTGAGTCGGCGCCAGAGGCGCTGTTCCGCCGGTGTCCGGAATACCGATGAAAACAAGAGATCGAATTTGCTTGAGGCAGATCTCTTGTTACCGTTCGAGTAGCCCGGTTGCTGGTGCATCCCCCGTCGCCAGCAACCGGGTATTTACGTGTCCAGCCGCGTTCACACTTTGCGGTCGCGTTTCAACTGCCCGTGTCCGTACGGGAGTTGCTTCCGGAACGCAACAGCAGGGGGCCGTCGCCGGCCTCTCGGGCGAATTCCGTGACGGCGGTGTAGGCCGCCCGGTCCCCACGGGTCCGTTCACGGGGTGTCTCACAGGATTCCGGCTCGTCCTCGGCGCTCACGGCGCAGCGCGTCCGCACGGTGCGCCCCTCGGGCCCCATGAGGCTCAGGAAGGCCTCCAGGGCGCGCCCGGTGGCGTTGCGGTAGTAAGTGCGCGCCCAGGTGTCCTCGCCCTGGGACAGCACGCAGGTCTGTGCCTCCACGCCGTCCGGGGAGGAGAGTTCGGGACCGCACCGGGCGGCGGTGGCCAGCCCCAGGCCGAGCAGCAGCGGGGACCGGGAGGCTTCGGCCGGCGGCGCCTTGGGATCCGCGCCGTCGGCGGCGGCCCGCGTACCGGCCGCCTCGACGGCCGCGCGCGCGACGGCCTCGCCGGCAACCCGCCCTTCGTCGCCGACCGGCCCCGCGGACGCCATGGCCAGAGGCAGCGCGATCGCGCCGGCCACGGCGCCCCCGAGGGCGAGGAGACGAAGGTTCATGTAGCGGAAGATAGAGGGCGAACGCCGGTGTCCCGTCCGGCGCGCGCCCGACACCCCTACAACTCGGGCGCGCTCACACCCGTACGAGTGAGGGCGTCCACGACGGCGTCCACCACGGCCTCGACGTCGGGCACCCAGGGGGAGGCCGAACCGGGCAGTGGCGCGCGCTCCCACCGGATGTCGCCGCCGCCCGTCTCCGACGGGGGCAGGGCGATGTAGCCGCCCTCGCCGTGGAAGCGCAGGGAGCCGGGCACGAAATCCTTGGCGTAGAGCAGCTCACCCAGCTGCTCCATCGTGTACGGCCGGACGAGGAACGACCAGCGCGTGGGCGAGGCGACGACCGGGCCGAGGCGGATGCCCTGCCGGTCGAGCGCCACGAGTGCCCGCGAGGCCGCAAGGGCGGGGAGGCTGACCGCGCAGGGGGCCGTTCCCCCGGTGGCCAGGATGATCGGTGCGGCCGGCCGGTTGGTCCACCACCAGCGCACCATGCGCGCCTCGGTGGTGGCCGCGAGAAGGCCGGGGTCGAAGGGGTGAGCACCGGGGACCGTGCACTCCGGGTCGGGACAGCCGCAGCGGGAACGCCCCTGCGGGTCCGCCGTCACGCCCGGGAGGACGGGCCACTGCCATTCCGTCGCGAAGGTCAGGGCCGAGTCGATCAACTCAGGTCCTCTGTCGCTGGACTGGGACAGGAGCCTGCGTCGCTTTCCGAGGATCTCGCGCATGAGCGCTCGTTCCTTTCCGTTGCACCGCTGGCAACACCGTGGGCCACATCACATCATGTGTAGATCACTTCACTGTGCGTACCTGATGGCGCAGCACACCCCTGTACGAGACAAGGGGAACCCGTCAGGGTCGAGCGGTGGTCGCTTCCGCGGCCGCTCCGTCCGACTTGCGTCCATCTAATGCCTGGGCGTGGCGTGGGGTGGCGAAGTCTGGCGTTTAACGTCGCACGTATTTCTCTTCGCCTCCGCCACGGGAGGATGGGGCACGGTCGTCGATGACTATGACGCCCGGGCCGGTCACCAGGTTCCGGGAGGCTCCCTACGAGCTCCCGACGACCCCTGGCCCTTACCGAGTACGTACCCATCACGACCGTTGTGACGCTCCGTGGAGCAAGCCCAGTCGACCGCAATCACCCGTTACCCGAGGCAGTTTTAAGCCAAGTTTACAATTCCGCAAGGGAGCCGGAAGAACCATGCCCGATTCTCCCAAAGACCCCACGGACACCAGCAATCCCAACAGGACAATGCTGGACATCCCCTCACGAGTGCGTGTACATGTGGAGACACCGCTAGCGGCGCAGAATGACATGGGGGTTTGCGATGCTTTTGAGCAATACGCTCCGGTCCGAGAGCCGGACGCCATGAACGCCCCTCACCCTCCGAAAGTGGCTGGAATCGATTCAACGGTTCCCTCGCCCGCACACACTGTCGCGCCCGCGCCCGTATCCCCGGGCGCCCCGGCGGTTCCTGCGGCCTCCTCCGGCCCCGGAGCCCTGCTGACCGACCGGCTCGCCGGCTGGGTCTCCGACCTCACCACCCTGCACGAACTCACCGAACGCCTGACCCGCACGGACACACTGCCGGACGCCCTCCAGGAGCTGCTGCGCGCCGGGTCCGCCCTCGTGGGGGCCCGGCGCGGTCTCGTCGTCCTCGAACCCTCCGACCGGCTCGGACCGGACACCATGATCGGCCTGGGCCTCGGCCGCGCCGACCTCGGGCACATCGAGACCGTGCCGCGCAGCGCCCTCTCGTACGGCCGCATCCTCGAAGGGCTGCCCGGCGGCGAGGGGGAGATCGCCGAGCCCGACCTGTTCGCGGAGGACGGCCTGGACCCCCGCCACCGGGAGGTGGCCGCCCGTCTGGGCTACGCCGCCAGCTACGCGCTGCCCCTGAAGGCGGACGGCGCTCCGGGCCGCCTGGGCGCGGCCGTGTGGCTCTACGACGAACCCGCCGAACCGGGTGAGCGCCGGCGCCACCTGGTCGGCCTGTACGTCCGGTACGCAGCCGAGCACCTGGCCCGGCTGCTGGAGATCGAACGCACACGCGCGTGCATGAAGACGATGACCGAGGAGCTGCTCCCCTCCCGCCTGCCGCGCGTGCCCGGCGTCCAGCTCACCGCCCGGCACCGGACCGGGCCGCGCGGAGGCGGCGACTGGTACGACGCGCTGCCACTGCCGGACGCAGCCCTGGGGCTCGCCGTCGGGTCCGTCACCGGGTCCGGGCCGAGCGCGGTCGCCGCGATGGGCCGGCTGCGCGCCTCCTTGCGGGCGTACGCCGTGATGGAGGGCGAGGACCCCGTCGCGGTCCTGTCCGACCTGGAACTGCTGCTGCGGCTCACCGAGCCCGCGCGGTCCGCCACCGCCCTGTTCGCGTACTGCGAGCCCGCCCTGCGCAAGATCACCCTGGCCGGCGCCGGGCACTGCCCGCCGCTGCTGGTCGGTGAGCGGCGCACGGAGTTCGTCGAGACCACCGTCTCCGCCCCGCTGGGCATGCTGGCGTGCTGGGAGGCGCCGAGCGTCGAGGTGGAAGCCGAGCCCGGCGAGACGGTTCTGCTCTACACCGACGGCCTGCTGCACCGCACCGGCGACCCCGCCGACCGCGCCTTCGCCCGGCTGCACGCGGCCGCGGCCGGGGTCCCCAGACCCCTGCGGCACGACCCCGGGGCGATCGCCGACCACGTGCTGCGCACGCTCCTGCCGGACGGAGCGGACGAACGGGACAGCGACGAGGACGTGGTGCTGCTGGCGGCCCGCTTCGAGTGAGCGGCCATAACAAGCCGTGACAGGTCCTTCGGCTCCGGACCCCCTTACGTACGACCGTACGATGGAGGGGGTCCAGTGCCATATCTAGGAGGATGACCGTGGCCGACGAGCTCACCCCGGCTGTGCCGGATGACGCTGCCACCGCAGCGGGCCCGGAGACAGAGTCCGAGGAGCCCCTCAAGCAGCGGAAGAACGGCCTGTACCCGGGCGTGTCCGACGAGCTGGCCGAGAGCATGAAGTCCGGCTGGGCGGACACGGAGCTGCGTGACCTGGAGCCGATCGCCCAGGCCGCGGAGACCGCCGCCCGCCGCGCCGCGCTCTCCGCGCGCTTCCCGGGCGAGCGCCTGGTGATCCCCGCGGGCAACCTGAAGACCCGCTCGAACGACACCGAGTACGCCTTCCGCGCCTCCGTCGAGTACGCGTACCTCACCGGCAACCAGACGGAGGACGGCGTCCTCGTCCTGGAGCCCGAGGCCGACGGCCACAAGGCGACGATCTACCTGCTGCCGCGCTCCGACCGCGAGAACGGCGAGTTCTGGCTGTCGGGTCAGGGCGAGCTGTGGGTCGGCCGCCGGCACTCGCTCACCGAGGCGCAGCAGCTGTACGGCATCCCCGCCTCCGACGTGCGCGAGCTGGCGGACAGGCTGCGCGAGGCGAGCGGCCCGGTACGGGTCGTGCGCGGCCATGACGCCGGTATCGAGGCGGCCCTGACCGACAAGGTCACCGCGGAACGCGACGCCGAACTGCGCGTCTTCCTCTCCGAGGCCCGGCTGATCAAGGACGACTTCGAGATCGGCGAGCTCCAGAAGGCCGTCGACTCCACGGTCCGCGGCTTCGAGGACGTCGTGAAGGTCCTCGACCGGGCCGAGGCGACCAGCGAGCGCTACATCGAGGGCACGTTCTTCCTCCGCGCGCGGGTGGAAGGCAACGACGTCGGCTACGGCACCATCGCCGCCGCCGGGCCGCACGCCTGCACACTGCACTGGGTCCGCAACGACGGCCCGGTCCGCTCCGGCGACCTGCTGCTGCTGGACGCGGGCGTGGAGACGCACACGTACTACACCGCCGACGTCACCCGAACCCTGCCCGTCGACGGCCGCTTCAGCGAGATCCAGAAGAAGATCTACGACGCCGTGTACGAGGCCCAGGAGGCCGGTATCGAGGCCGTCAGGCCGGGCGCCAAGTACCGCGACTTCCACGACGCCGCACAGCGCGTGCTGGCCGCGCGGCTCGTCGAGTGGGGTCTGGTCGAGGGCCCGGTCGAGCGGGTCCTGGAGCTCGGCCTCCAGCGCCGCTGGACGCTGCACGGCACCGGTCACATGCTCGGCATGGACGTCCACGACTGCGCCGCCGCGCGCGTGGAGTCCTACGTCGACGGGACGCTGGAGCCGGGCATGGTGCTCACGGTCGAGCCCGGGCTGTACTTCCAGGCCGACGACCTGACGGTGCCCGAGGAGTACCGGGGGATCGGCGTCAGGATCGAGGACGACATCCTCGTCACCCAGGACGGCAACCGGAACCTGTCGGACGGGCTGCCGCGCCGCTCCGACGAGGTCGAGGCCTGGATGACCTCGCTCAAGGGCTGACATCGCCGATCGATGGCCGGGTACCGGTGGTACCCGGCCATCGACCTGTCCGAGGGGCCTGTGCGCTCGGGCCCGGTGTGACGGCCGTCCGGGGGACTTCTGCCTAGGGGGACTGCGTGAACGACTTCTGGTCCGGTGTCGGCGTCGACCTGCATCTGGAGCCGGATGCCGCCGAGGGGCGGCGGGCCGGGCTGGAGCGGGCTCTGCGGGACGCCGTACGGGAGGGGCGGCTGGCGCCCGGGAGCCGGCTGCCGGCCACCCGGCGGCTCGCGGCCGAGACCGGCATCTCGCGCAACACGGTGAAGGCCGCCTACGACCAACTCGTCGCCGAGGGCTATCTCGCGGCGCAGCAGGGTTCGGGCACCCGGGTGGCGGCCCTGCCGTCCCTCGCCGCCGAACCGCCGGGCGCCGCCGCACGCACGCGTGAGCCACGTTTCGATCTGCGGCCCGGCAGCCCGGACGTCGGGGCGTTCCCGGCCTCGGCCTGGCTGCGGGCGCTGCGCCGGGCCATCGCGACGGCGCCCTCACTGGCGTACGACTACGGCGACCCGCGCGGCCGCATCGAACTGCGCTCCGCGCTGTCGGGGTACCTGGGGCGGGCGCGGGGCGTCATCGCGCCGCCGGAACGGATCGTGATCACCTCCGGGTACGTGCAGGGCCTCGCTCTCCTCACGCGCGTGCTGGGCGGCGCCGGTATCGCGATGGAGGACCCGGGGCTGCCCTTCCACCGGGAGGTCGTACGGCGCAACGGCGGGACCGTGGCGCCGGTGCGGGTCGACGAGCGCGGGGTGCGCGTCGGTGAACTGGGCGACGCCGGAGCCGTGGTCGTCACGCCCGCGCACCAGTACCCGACCGGCGTGACACTGCACCCGGGCCGGCGACGGGCGCTGACGGAATGGGCACGCGCGCGTGACGCGCTGATCGTCGAGGACGACTACGACGGGGAGTTCCGCTACGACCGGCAGCCCGTCGGCGCGCTCCAGGGAATGGCCCCGGGGCAGGTCGTCTATCTGGGCACCGCCTCCAAGACGCTCGGGCCCGCGCTGCGGCTCGGCTGGATGGTCCTGCCGCCGCGGCTGGTGGACGTCGTCGCGGACGCCAAGCTGCACAGCGACCACCACACCGAGTCCATCGGGCAGCTCGCGCTCGCGGAGCTGATCGGCAGCCACGCCTACGACCGTCATGTACGCGCGTGTCGGCTGCGCTACCGCCGCCGCAGGGACCTGCTCCTGGACCGGCTCGGGACACGCAGGGGCGTGCGCGGGATCGCGGCCGGGCTGCACGCGCTGGTGGAGGTCGACGACGAGGCCGAGGTGCACGCGCGCGCGGAGGCCGAAGGGCTCGCGGTGGGCCGCCTCGGCGAGCACTGGCACGACCCCGCCGAGGGCCCGGACACCCGAGCGCAGGGGCTGGTGGTGGGCTACGGCACACCCCGGGAACGGATGTACCCGGAGGCACTGGAGGCGCTGGTGAAGGTGCTGGACGGCGGCTGAAGGGGCCTGGTCGGCGGCACGTGGACGGCCGGTGCCCTGGCCGACGGCCGCGGCGGCCGGTGCCCCGGCGACGGCCGGTGCGGCGGCGGGGACGCTGCTGTGGCGGGGGATGCTGTGGCGGCGGCGGTCAGCGGCGGCCTCGGACAGCGGCCGGTCCGGGCCGTCAGGTCGGGCCGGCGGTCGGAGCCGTCAGGTCGGGCCACCCGGTCCGGGCCGTCAGGTCGGGGCGGCGGTCGGGGCCGTCAAGTCGGGCCACCCGGTCCGGGCCACCCGGTCCGGGCCGTCAGGTCGGGGCGGCCGGGCGGCCTGAATTGGGCCAAGGAAAGGTGGTCCGAGTGGTGCTGCCCGGAGGCCCACCGGGTCCCTAGCGTCGTCCCTATGACGACGAAGACTCCCCCGAGCAAGACTCCCCCGCAGCAGAGTCCCTCGCGGCGGACCTCGCCGCAGGGTCTGCTCGCTCTGGCCCAGTTGAGCAACTCGGTCGGTGACGGCGCGTACTACACGACGTCCGCCCTGTACTTCACCCAGGTGATCGGTCTCGCGCCCGCGCGCGTAGGGCTCGGGCTCACCCTCGGGTGGGCCGTCGGTTCGCTGGCCGGGGTGCCGTTGGGGCGGCTGGCCGACCGGCGTGGGGCGCGCGGGACGGCGGTGCTGCTGGCGCTCGCCACCGGGCTCGCGGTGGCGTCCTTCACCCTCGTGCGCGGGTTCGTCCCGTTCGTCCTCGTGGCGTGCGGGTACGCCGCCGCGCAGTCGGGGCTCGCGGCGGCCAGGCAGGCGCTGCTGGCCGCCCTGGTGCCCGCCGGGGAGCGGACGGGCCTGCTCGCACGGCTCCAGGCGACGCTGAACGCGGGTCTGGCGGTGGGCGCCGGACTCGGCGGGCTCGCGCTGCACTCCGGGACCCGGGCGGCCTACCTCGGGGTGTTCGTGGTCGACGCGGTGAGTTTCCTGGGGTGCGCGCTGCTGCTCGCCGGGCTGCCCCGGGTGACTCCCGGGGGTGTCCGTCCGCGCGGGAGCGGCCTGGGGGTGCTGCGGGACCGGCCGTACTCCCTCGTGGCGCTGTTGAACACCGTGCTGCTGCTGCGGATGCCGCTGCTCAGTCTCGTGCTGCCGCTGTGGATCACCGAGCGGACGGGGGCGCCCGCCTGGCTGGTGTCCGCGCTGTTCGTGCTCAACACCGCCGCGGTGACGGTGTTCCAGGTGCGGGCGGCGCGTGGTGTGACCGGGCTGGCGAGCGCCACGCGCGCGGTGCGCCGTGCGGGTTGGGTGATGTGCGCCGCGTGCGCGGTGTTCGCCCTGTCGGCGGGTGCCTCACCGTGGGTGGCGGCGGGCGTGCTGGTGCTGGGTTCGGTGCTTCAGGTGGCGGCGGAGATGGGGCAGTCCGCGGGCTCCTGGCAGCTCTCCTTCGACCTGGCTCCGGCCGACCGCGTCGGCGAGTACCAGGGGCTGTTCGGCACCGGGGTCACGGTGGCCCGCACCCTCGGCCCGCTGGTCCTGACCTGGCTGCTGGTCGAGTGGGGGACGCCCGGCTGGCTGCTGCTGGGCGCGGCGATGGTCGCGGCGTCGTACGCGATGGGCCCGGCGGCCCGGCGGGCCGCCGCCAAGCGGACGGAGCCGGCGGCGGGGTTGATCCCGGTCGGCTGACGGCGCCGCAGCGGAGCGGCACCGGCCGAGTGCCCGGGCCAGGTGTTCGACCGCGCACCACCGGTGACCGACCGAGGGCCGTGCGGACCGCTCGGCTCCCCGATCGCCCCGGTCTTCCGCCCTCGCGCTCTCCCGCTCTCCCGCTCTCCCTGCCGCCGACGTCCCGTCAAGCCGCCCGGGTGAGCGCGAGGACCGGCAGGGAGTCGACGAAGAGTGCGCCAGCCAGGAGGCCGGCGCTGCCGCGTGGGCTCCACGCGCGCGCGTGGAGGTCGGTGTCCAGGTCGTCGAGGGCCGCGCGGCCCGCGGGGGTCGCCGTGCCGCCCGCCTCCAGGATGCCGCGGGCGCCGGACTGGACATGGCGCAGTCCCAGCGGGCCCGCGGTGTGCAGGAGTTCGGTGTCCTGGAGGGTGGACATGACGGTGAGCAGGGCGTCGAGACGGGCCTCGGGCTCGTCCGCACCGGCCGAGCGGGCCGCAGCGAGCGCGTCCAGGGCCCGTCGTACGTGCGGGAATCCGGCGCGTGCCTCGCCGCGGGCGCCGGCCGCGCCGTACTTCGCCGAGACCGTCGCGCCCCGCGAGGGCCGCCGTGGAGCGGCCCGGTCGGGGTGGGCCGCGATGCGCTTGGCGGTCGCGGCGACCTCGACGCCCCGCGCGCGGGTGTCGAGGGCGGCCGCCGCCACGAGCAGACCGAGCGTCCACAGCGCACCCCGGTGCCCGCCGCCCGCTAGGCCCACCGAGTGCTCGGTGCACCTCCCGATCGCGCCCAGCTCCGCGCGGAGCCGCGGCGTGGGCTCACCGGTGCGGCGGGCGGCCGCGGCCATCGCCGCGAGGCCGGGTGCGAGCGCCTTGGCCGACCAGCGCAGCCCCCGGTGGTCCCTGCGGGTGACGCGGGCGGCCAGGTCGCGTGGGTCGGGCAGGCCCGGCTTGGGGGCCAGGGCCAGTTGCCCGGTCAGCGCGGCCACCGCGGCCTGCGCGAGCGCCTCGTCCTCACGACTTGTCATGTACCGACCCTATGAGGAGGCGGAGGCCCGACGGGGCGTCGCTCGGCGGAGCGCCTGTGGGGGCGTCTCCTCGGTGATGCCCTTGCGCACCAAGGCGCCGTCGAGGCGGTAGCCCTTCGGTGACGCTCGTCATCAAAGTCATACGGCTGCTGCTCGTCGAGGTGGAGGTGACGGACGACGAGGCGCTCGTCCCGTCGTCCGCGACCGTGCCGGCGAAGGCCGACTGGTACCCGGCGAAGACGAGTCCGCCGGCCGCGGCCGTGCCGCCGGCCACCGCGAGGGCGCGACGCCGAATGAGGGGGGTGTCCTGGTGGTTTCCCGTCATGGACATGAACGTAGGAACGCCACCCGTCAGCGGCATGGGGGAACGCTGAGAGGGACCTGTGAGTGCTGCGGAAGCCGAACTCCCGCTTGCCTGACGGCTGGTGCGCACCCTGATAGGCCGGAGTCCCGGCCCGTCGGGGACACCCGGGCCGACCGGAGTCGACGACCGGTCAGACCGCCATGAGGGGAGCGTCCTTGCGCCACTTGAGGATCTTGTCGAAGCTCACCACCGCGCCGCTGCGTCCCGGCTTGTTGCCGATGTGGACGTGGTCGGCGAGTTCCTGGATGAGGTAGAGGCCCCGGCCCTGCTCGGCATAGGTGTCGCTGCGGGCGGAGCGGTCGACGCGCGGCGTGCGCCCGCCGGTGAACCCCGGCCCGGAGTCGGCCACTTCGATGCGGCATGTCTCACCGTCGAGGTAGGCGGTGACGCGGTAGGCCTCCGAACAGCCGCCGTGCGCGGTGTCGCCGCCGTGCTCGACGGCGTTGGCGCAGGCCTCGCTCAGCGCGACGGAGAGGTCGTAACTGACGTCGGGATCGACGCCCGCCGTCTCCATGGTGCCGAGCAGCAGGCGGCGGGCGAGCGGAACGCTCGCGGCTTCGCGCCGCAGATGGAGTGACCACCAGATGCTCATGCTCCAGCCTCCTGGCTGCGGCTCGACATACCGATACGTATTGCCCCTGGAAGCCCTCTGTAAGCGTGAATTCCACGTGATGCCGCCCATATGGGGGATGCACGCAGCCCTGAAAACGGTGTATGTAGGAATCAGGGGTCATCATTCGCACCAGTCATCACAGAAGGTGATCTTCCGCATCGTACGCAAACCTTGTGGACCTGCCGTATGACCGTGGTGAAGCCAGTGCGATGATGAGCCCGCCATGTCTGCCCCCCACAGCGAACGCGCGAGTCGCGATCTACGGCTGCTGCGGGCCGCGGTGTTCGCCGCGGTCTGCGTCGTGCTGGCCGCCGCCGGGCACACCATGGCCTCCTGCGCCACGGTTCCGCTGTGGACGGTGGGCGCGGGCTTCCTTGGCGTCCTCGCGGTCGTGGCGCCACTCGCCGGACGCGAGCGGTCGCTGCCGGGTATCGCGGGACTGCTCGCGGTGGGGCAGTCCCTGCTGCACACGCTGTTCGGACTCGGCCAGCACAGCGCTTCCGTCTCCGCCTCGGCCGCCCGTTCGGTTTCCGCCTCCGTGTCCACCGCGTCGTCGGCCCTGTCCGACGCCACGCTCGTCGAACGGGCGACCCGGCTGGTGTGCGGGGCAACGGCGGCGGCGATCAGCCCCGCCCAGGCCCAGAAGATCCTCGTCGACGCGCGGCTCTACCCGAGCGGCGGCGACACCGCCGGCGCCGGTACGGACATGAGCGGCATGAGCGGGATGGGTTCCACGTCGCACCATGCCGCGGACGCGCTGGCGCCCGCCGGCTCGTCGATGTCGCTGCTGCCGTCCCTGCCCATGCTGCTCGGGCACGTCCTCGCGGCCGTCGCCGCCGGGTGGCTCCTGCGGCGCGGCGACACCGCCCTGCTGCGGCTGCTCGCCCTGTCGGCACACGGCGTCGCCGAGGGGGCGCTCGTACGCTCCCTGCGCGGGGCGCTCGCGCTGGTGCGTGCCCTGCTCTCCGGGCTGCCCACCGCCCCCGGGGCGCAACCGCGCGTCCCGCGCACCACCCTGCCGGCGACGCCCGCCCCCCGCACCGCCGCACTCCAGCACTCGGTGATCAGACGCGGACCGCCGGCCACGGCCGTTCTCGACCTCGCTGCCTGACGCGACACGACCAGCACTCCACCACCGGGGGGCGGCCGCCGTCGTGCGGCACGCGCGCGTGCGCACCTTTCGTGCCCACGCCTCTCCCACCCGCAGATTCACTCAGAGTGGAGTGCTCGCTTTCATGAAGGCCTCTCGTATCGCCTCCCGCGTCGCCGCCGCCGCTGCCGTCGCCGGTTCCGCCGTTCTCGTCCTGTCCTCGCCCGCCTTCGCGCACGTCAGCGTCGCCGCCGAGGGCACCGCAGCCAAGGGCGGTTACGCGGTCGTCGACTTCAAGGTCCCCAACGAGCGCGACAACGCCTCGACCACCAAGCTCGAGGTCGCCTTCCCGGCCGACCACCCGCTGGCCTCCGCGATGCCAGAGCCGATCAACGGCTGGAAGATCGACGTGACCAAGTCGAAGCTCGCCAAGCCCATCGAGCTGCACGGCAAGCAGATCTCCGAGGCCGTCTCCAAGATCACCTGGACCGCCACCGGCAAGGGCATCGAGGCCGGCTACTTCCAGAAGTTCCCGGTCTCCGTCGGCGCGCTCCCCGAGGACGCCGACGAACTCGTCTTCAAGGCGATCCAGACGTACTCCAACAAGGAGGTCGTGCGCTGGATCGAGGTCCAGAAGGACGGCGCGGAGGAGCCCGAGAACCCGGCCCCCGTGCTCGCCCTGGGCGCCGCCTCCGAGGACGGGCACCACGGCGCGAGCGCCGAGGACGCCTCCGACAAGTCCGACGACGCCGAAGCGGCCGCCGCCACCACCGAGGCCGCCTCCGACTCCGGCGGCACCGACACGACCGCCCGGGTCCTCGGCGTGGTCGGCATCGTCGTCGGCGCCGCCGGTGTGGCGTACGGAGTGCTCGCCGGCCGCCGTCGCACCACGGCCGACGCCTGAGCCCACTTCCCGCGCCGGGCGGCCGACCGCCGCCCGGCGCATGCTCCTCGACGGTGCGCACCGGGGCCGTACGCCCTTACGGACACCCCGCCCCGGACCCCCGGTGCGCACCCGAGTTCACACATCTGGGACATTTTTCTATGCGCAAGAAGACGTTCGCCGTGGCCGCGCTGTTCGCCGCCGCCACCCTCACCCTCTCCGCGTGCGGCGGCGACGACAGCGGCAGCAGCCCCGTCGCCGCGGTCTCCGAGGACGGCAAGCAGCGGGTCGTGACCGTGCTCGACCAGCCCTTCACCAAGCCCGGCCTGGTCCTCACCGACACCCAGGGCAAGAGTTACGACCTGCGCAAGGAGACCGCGGGCCACCCGACGCTGATCTACTTCGGCTACACCAACTGCCCCGACGTCTGCCCGCTGACGATGAACAACATCGCCGTCGCCAAGAAGCAGCTGCCCAAGGCCGAGCAGGACGACCTGCGCGTCGTGTTCGTCACCACCGACCCGGACCGCGACACCCCGGCCGCCCTCGGCAAGTGGCTCAAGGGCATCGATCCGCAGGTCGTCGGCCTGAGCGGGAAGTTCGCCACCATCCAGGCCGCCGCCTACGCCCTCGGCATCTCCGTCGAGGCACCCCACAAGGACAAGAACGGCAAGATCGTCTCCACCCACGGCACCCAGGTCATCGCCTTCTCGCCGAAGACGGACGCGGGGTACCTCCTGTTCGACGAAGAGGCCACCGTCGACGACTACACCAAGGACCTCCCCAAGATCGTCAAGGGCGAGAACCCGTGAGGCGCATACCACCCGTGATTCCGGTACGGCCCCCGCGACTGCGCAGCGTGCCCCTCGCGGTGATCACCGGCGCGCTGCTGCTCGCGGGATGCGGGTCCGGCTCCGACGGGCGGGCCGAACTGTCCGTCCGGGCCGCCTACATCCCGCAGCCCGTCTCCGACACCATGGCCGCCGGTTTCCTGACCATCGTCAACGAGGGCGGCGCGAAGGACGAGCTGACCTCCGTCACCAGTACCGCGGCGGGCAGCGTCACCCTCCACGAGACCGTCGGCTCGTCGATGGAGGAGGTCGCGTCCCTGGACGTGCCCGCACACGGTCAACTCGTGTTCAAGAGCGGCGGAAACCACCTGATGTTCGAGAAGCTGAAGAGCAAGCCGGTGCTGGGCGAGAAAGTGACCGTCCGACTGCACTTCGCCGCGTCCGACCCCGTCGAGGTCGAGATCCCGGTGGAGTCCGCCACGTACAACCCGCAGACCGGCCACTGAGGGAGGGACCACCTTGACGCAGACCATCGCCCCCCGCGTCCGGATGCTCGTACTGCTGTTCCTGGCAGTCACCGGCGCACTCCTGGCCGGCGCCGGGCCCGCATCCGCGCACGCCGCGCTGACCGGCAGCGACCCCGCGCAGGGGGTGGTGGTCGACAAGGCACCCACGCAGGTCTCGCTGACCTTCTCCGAGACCGTCTCGATGAACGACGACTCGCTGCGCGTCCTGGACCCCAAGGGCACCCGGGTCGACACCGGCAAGCCGTCCGAGCTCAGCGGCACGACCTACGCCGTGCAACTGCACTCGGGGCTGCCCGACGGCACCTACACCGTGACCTACCAGGTGGTGTCCGCCGACAGCCACCCCGTCGCCGGCGCCTACACCTTCTCCATCGGCTCCCCCTCCGCGACCAGCGTCTCGGTGTCCGACCAGGCAGCCGGCGGTGGTGTCGTCGGCGGGCTCTACGGCTTCGGCCGATACCTGTCGTACGCCGGATTCATCGTGCTGGTGGGCGGGGCCGCCTTCGTGCTGGCCTGCTGGCAGCGCGGCAGCGGGGTGCGCGCGCTCCAGCGGCTCGTAGTCTCCGGCTGGCTCGCGATGACCGGGGCCACCCTGTTCCTGCTGCTCCTGCGAGGCTCCTACACGACCTCCGGCAAGGTCGGCGACATCTTCGACCTCGGCCTCCTCGGGGAGGTCCTACAGACCAAGACGGGCGCGGCCCTGGTGTCCCGGCTGCTGCTGCTCGCCGCGGCCGCGCTGTTCATCGCCGTGCTCTTCGGCGCGTACGCCCGCCCCTCTGCCACCGCCACCGTGAACGACGACGCAGCGCCCCCACCGTCCGATGCGGGCGAGGGCGACGACAAGCGTGACCTCACCTTCGGACTCGCCATCGGCGGGACCGTCGTCGCCGCCGGGCTCGCGGCCAGCTGGGCCATGGCCGAGCACGCCTCGACCGGACTTCAGCCGGGCATCGCGATGCCGGTCGACGTGCTGCACCTGCTCGCCGTCGCAACCTGGCTCGGCGGGCTCGCCGCGCTCCTCGTCGCGCTCTACCGGGCGCCCGCGGACCGGCCCGTCGACAGCACGGCGGCCCGCCGCTTCTCCCGGCTGGCCTTCGGCAGTGTCCTCGTCGTGGTCGCCACCGGCACCTACCAGTCCTGGCGCCAGCTCGGCTCCTGGTCCGCCTTCACCGACACCGGCTACGGCCAGCTGCTGCTCGTCAAGATCGGGCTCGTGGCGCTGCTCGTCGGCATCGCGTGGATCTCGCGCCGGTGGACGGCACGGCTGGCGGACACACCGGCCGGGGAGGCGGTACAGGAGTCGGCGCAGGAGAAGGAACGCGTCACGGCATCGGCCGGGACCGGCGGCACCGCCGAGCAGGCGTCCGGCGACACCGTGACCGGCTCCACGAGCGACGGAACCGGGTCGGGAAGCGCCAAGTCCGTGTCGGGAAGCGGGAAGGGCCCGGGAAGCGCCGAGCGGGCCGCACAGCTCGCCCGGCAGCAGGCCGCTGTCGACGCCACCCGGGAGAAGCGGCTGCGGGACTCCGACACCCACCGCTTCGGACTGCGCCGGTCGGTGCTCGCCGAGGCCGGCGTCGCCGTCGTGGTGCTCGCCGTGACCACCGTCCTGACGTCGACCGAACCCGGGCGGACCGAGCAGGACGCCGCCAGGGCCAACCGTCCCTCTTCCTCGTCCTCCGCGGCGGACTCCACGTCGGGCGCCCTCACACTGGACATGTCGTTCGACACCGGCGGCACGGACGGCAAGGGCGTGGTCAGCGTCGACTTCGACCCGGCGCGTGCCGGGGCGAACGAGATGCACGTGTACGTGACCCGGCCCAACGGCCGCGCCTTCGACGTACCCGAGGTGAAGGTCGCCTTCACCCTCGAGGCCAAGAAGATCGGGCCGCTGCCCGTCGTCCCCGACCACATCACCACCGGCCACTGGTCGGCGAACGGCGTGCAGATCCCCCTGGCCGGCGAGTGGACCATCGCCGTCACCGTCCGGACCTCCGACATCGACCAGGTGACCGTCTCCAAGAACGCGCAGATCGGCTGAACCGCACCATGCCCGACCAGTCCACTCCGCAGGCCCTTCCCGAGGCCCGTACCTCCGGGGAAGCAGAAGCAGGTGTCCCCTCGGAAACCCCCTCTTCCGAGGGTCTGACACGACGCAGGCTGCTCGGCACCGCAGGCGCCACCGGGCTCGCACTCGGCGCGGTCGGCGGTGCCGTCGGCTACACGGCCGCTCCCTCGCCGACGACGCCGCTCTCCTCGATCGGTTCCGACGAGGCGATGTTCCACGTGAAACATCAGCCCGGGATCACCCAGGGCCTCCAGGCCCGCGGTCATCTCGTCGCCTTCGATCTCGCGGCAGGTGCGGGGCGCAAGGAGGCCGCCGCGCTGCTGCGCCGCTGGTCGGAGACGGCCCGGCGGCTGATGGCAGGCGAAGCCGTCGCGACCGGTGACTCTGATGTGGCCAGGGACGCCGGTCCTTGCTCGCTGACGGTGACCTTCGGTTTCGGCAACACCTTCTTCGCCCGCACCGGCCTGGAGAAACAACGTCCGGTCGCCCTGGACCCGCTCCCCGACTTCTCCTCCGACCACCTCGACAGGACACGCAGCAACGGCGACCTGTGGGTGCAGATCGGCGCGAACGACGCCCTGGTGGCCTTTCACGCCCTGCGCGCGATCCAGAAGGACGCGGGCAGCGCGGCGAAGATCCGCTGGCAGATGAACGGCTTCAACCGGACACCGGGCGCCACCGCCCATCCCATGACGGCCCGCAATCTGATGGGCCAGATGGACGGCACCCGCAATCCCAAGCCGTCCGATTCCGACTTCGACCAGCGCATCTTCGTCCCGGCGGACAGCCCGAAGGACCCGGCGTGGATGGCCGACGGCTCCTACGCCGTCGTACGCCGCATCCGCATGCTTCTCGACGACTGGGAGAAACTGCCGGTCAAGGCGCAGGAGCAGGTCATCGGACGCCGCAAGTCCGACGGCGCGGCACTGTCCGGAGGCGGCGAGACGACCGAGATGGACCTGGAGAAGACCGACGCCAACGGCGATCTGGTTGTCCCGATCAACGCGCACGCCCGCATCACCCGCCCCGACCAGAACGGCGGAGCGGCCATGCTGCGGCGGCCCTTCTCCTACCACGACGGCATCGATCCGGACGGCACCCCGGACGCGGGACTGTTGTTCGTCTGCTGGCAGGCGGACCCGCTGCGCGGCTTCGTCACCGTGCAACGCAAACTGGACCGCGGCGACGCCCTGTCGACGTACATCCGCCACGAGTCGAGCGGCCTCTTCGCGGTGCCGGGCGGGGCGGCCGAGGGGGAGTACGTGGGGCAGCGGCTGCTGGAGGCGTGAGGTCACGCCCAGTCGTGCGGATTCATTCCTGCGAGGGGCTGTCATGAGACACGTACGCCTGCTTCGGCAAGGGCCATTAGGGTGAGGTCATGCCAGCGAGCTACGCGTATCTCGGCCCCGAGGGCACCTTCACGGAGGTCGCCCTGCGCACGCTTCCGGAGGCGGCCACCCGGCAGCTGATCCCGTACGTGTCGGTGCAGTCCGCGCTCGACGCGGTGCGCACCGGCGAGGCCGAGGCCGCGTTCGTGCCCATCGAGAACTCCGTCGAGGGCGGCATCACCACGACCCTGGACGAGCTGGTCGCGGGCACCCCGCTGATGATCTACCGCGAGGTGCTGCTGTCGATCACCTTCGCGCTGCTGGTCCGTCCCGGCACGAAGCTCACGGACATCAAGACGGTCTCCGCGCATCCGGCCGCGCAGCCGCAGGTGCGCAACTGGCTGAAGGCGAACCTGCCGGAAGCCGTCTGGGAGTCGGCCGCCTCGAACGCGGACGCCGCCCGGCTGGTCCAGGAGGGCCGTTACGACGCCGCCTTCGCGGGCGAGTTCGCGGCCACCCGGTACGGGCTGACCGCCCTGGAGACCGAGATCCACGACGCCGAGAACGCCCAGACCCGGTTCGTGCTGGTGGGCAGGCCTGCCCGGCCCGCGGCGCCGACCGGCGCGGACAAGACGTCCGTCGTGCTGTGGCAGCGTGACGACCATCCCGGTGGCCTGCGCGACCTGCTGGGCGAGTTCGCCACCCGGGGCGTCAACCTCATGCTGCTCCAGTCACGTCCGACGGGCGCAGGTATCGGCAACTACTGCTTCTGCGTCGACGCCGAGGGACACATCTCCGACCGCCGGATGGCCGAGGCGCTCATGGGGCTGAAGCGGATCTGCCGCGAGGTCCGCTTCCTGGGCTCGTACCCACGTGCGGACGTGAGCGCGACGGACGTGGACGCACCGCTGCCCGGCACCTCGGACGGGGAGTTCGTGGCGGCGTCGGACTGGGTGGCGCGCTGCCAGGACGGCCGGTTCTAGGCGCGACTCCGGACGACCCCGGAGACCGCGCCGGCCCTCGGGCGGAGCCGTTGCGGTCGGTCCGCGCGGCCGGTGCTAGCTGCACATCTTCGTTATCCACAGAAGTTATCCACAGGCTCGCTTCTCGACCTGGGGACAAGTCGACAACGAAGTGCCATCCAGTCGACAAATCGCCCTATGGCGCCCCATCGCGACCCCCACCCCCGGACCCACCCCTCGTCCAGCTGTTCCCCTCGATCCATCCCCCGGGAGGCCCATTTCCACTCGAAAGGGGGACCGAGGCGGGTTTGACCAAGGAAATGACCACCTCATACGGCGGTATCGGAATGATCAATTCCAATATCCACAGATCTTTCGCACACCCTGTGGATAACTGTTATCGGAGTGCAGGCACCTGTGGACAACAACTGCTCCAAGTCCCCTCCGGCGCAAGGGAATCGAGTCAATGAGACGCCCGCCACATGCCCCGTCCCGGGGAGTGAGACGCTTTTTATTGACACGTTGGGCAATTCACACATAACGCAACGTAAGCCAAGATTCGTGACCGTCCGCGCCCGGTGGGTAATGGTGTCGTAAGCCGGAACCCCGCACGGGTAGCCTTGGCCGCGTGATTGACCTTCGCCTGCTCCGTGAGGACCCCGACCGTGCGCGCGCTTCCCAGCGTGCCCGTGGAGAGGACGTCGCGCTCGTCGACTCCCTCCTCTCCGCCGACGAGCGGCGCAGGTCGTCCGGCGTCCGCTTCGACGAGCTGCGCGCCGAGCAGAAGGCGCTCGGCAAGCTCATCCCCAAGGCCTCCGCGGATGAGAAGGCCGAGCTGCTGAAGAAGGCGAGCCAGCTCGCCGCCGACGTCAAGGCCGCCGACGCCGAGCGCGACGCCGCCGACACCGAGACCCAGGAGCTGCTCCAGCGGCTCGGCAACCTCGTGCACCCCGACGTGCCCGTGGGCGGCGAGGAGGACTTCGTCACCCTCGAGACGCACGGCACGATCCGCGACTTCGGCGCCGAGGGCTTCGAGCCCAAGGACCACCTGGAGCTCGGCCAGATCCTCGGCGCGATCGACGTCGAGCGCGGCGCGAAGGTCTCCGGCTCCCGCTTCTACTTCCTCACCGGCGTCGGCGCCCTGCTGGAGCTGGCCCTGGTCAACGCGGCGATCGCCCAGGCCACCGCCGCCGGCTTCACGCCGATGCTGACCCCGGCGCTGGTCCGCCCCCAGTCCATGGCGGGCACCGGCTTCCTCGGCCAGGCGGCCCAGGACGTCTACCACCTCGACAAGGACGACCTCTACCTGGTCGGCACCTCCGAGGTCCCCCTGGCCGCGTACCACATGGACGAGATCATCGACGCGGACCGGCTGCCGTTGCGCTACGCGGGCTTCTCGCCGTGCTTCCGCCGCGAGGCCGGCTCGCACGGCAAGGACACCAAGGGCATCTTCCGCGTCCACCAGTTCGACAAGGTCGAGATGTTCTCGTACGTCACGCCCGAGGACTCGCAGGCCGAGCACCAGCGCCTGCTGGCGTGGGAGAAGCAGTGGCTCTCCGCGCTGGAGCTGCCGTTCCGGGTCATCGACGTCGCCTCCGGTGACCTCGGCTCCTCGGCCGCCCGCAAGTTCGACTGCGAGGCGTGGATCCCGACCCAGGGCAAGTACCGCGAGCTGACCTCGACCTCGGACTGCACCGAGTTCCAGTCCCGCCGGCTGTCGATCCGCGTCCGGGAGGGCAAGCAGGTACGCCCGCTGGCCACGCTCAACGGCACGCTGTGCGCCGTTCCGCGCACGATCGTCGCGATCCTCGAGAACCACCAGCAGGCCGACGGTTCCGTGTACGTGCCCGAGGTGCTGCGCCCCTACCTCGGCGGCCGTGAGGTTCTGGAGCCGGTGGCCAAGTGACCGCCGCTTTCCCCTACCGGCTCATCGCCACCGACCTCGACGGAACACTTCTGCGCTCCGACGACTCGATCTCCGGGCGCACCCGTGACGCCCTCGCCGCGGCCACCGCGGCGGGCGCCGCGCACATCGTGGTGACGGGCCGCGGGGTGCCGTGGACCCGGCACATCCTCGACGACCTCGGCTACGACGGCCTCGCGGTCTGCGGCCAGGGTGCCCAGGTCTACGACGCCGGCTCGCACCGCCTGCTGACCTCGGTGACCCTGGACAGGCAGCTGGCCGGGGTGGCGCTGGCCAAGATCGAGGCGGAGGTCGGCCCGCTGTACCTGGCGGCGAGCCGTGACGGCCTGGACGGGGATGTGCTGGTCGGCCCCGGCTACGCGCTCGCGGGAACCCTGCCGACGACTCCGTTCACCGATGCGTCCGATCTCTGGTCGGCTCCGCTGAGCAAGATCTACATACAGCATCCGAAGCTTTCGGACGACGCGCTGGCCGAGGCGGCCCGGCGGGCCGCGGGCGGCTTCGTCACGGTCGCGATGGCCGGCGCGGGCATCGTGGAACTGCTCCCTCTGGGCCTCTCCAAGGCGACGGGGCTCTCCCTGGCGGCCCGCCGCCTGGGCCTGAAAGCCGCCGACACCATCGCCTTCGGTGACATGCCCAACGACATCCCCATGTTCGCCTGGGCGTCCCGGGGCGTAGCCATGGCCAACGCCCACGAGGAACTCAAGGCCGTGGCGGACGAGGTGACCGCCTCCAACGACGAGGACGGCATCGCCACCGTTCTGGAACCCCTCCTGCCCACCTGAGCGACCTCAGCCGACGACGTCTCGACGCTGCGGGCTTGCGGGCTTGCGGGCTTGCGGGCTTGCGGGCTTGCGGGCTTGCGGGCTTGCGGGCTTGCGGGCTTGCGGGCTTGCGGGCTTGCGGGCTGTGCAGGGTGAGGCATACGCCTCGCGCCAGGCAATCAGGAACACAGCACCCCGCGGCCACCGATCGCCGCAGGCGATCAGGGGCGCGGGGAACTGCGCGACCAGCCACGACGCACCCGCACCCGTACAGCCACCGGTACCGATCACCCGGTCACCCGGTCACACCAGTGCTCGCGCCGGCTGACGCGAGCCCGAAAACTCACCCTCGGCACAAAACCCGCCAAGTCCCAGTGACAACGCCTCGCGGAGGATGCACGGATCGAACGTGCGCGGGGGAAACCCCCGACCACGGCTTAGCAAGCCGGTGCCTTGCCTCTCGGCCAATCCTCCGGGTGGGCGGCCCACGCGAGAGCGACATCGCGTGCTCGAAGCGGCCGCCCCGGGCAGCTCCCCTGCGGTGCGGGTCCGACGGAGGCGTAACTACTCCGCGACCCGCCGCCGGCTGCCCTGAAGGGAACTCGACGGACTGCCGTGCATGGGCATCGTCGCGCTCCTCTCCCGGTCTGTGGCACCGGATCCCTTCCGGCGCTGCGCGTACAACCACTGTGCCCGCAGGACAAGTTGGGCGCCACCGAATAAAACAGCCGTACGAACGGCGATGCCGGGCGGAGTCACCGGCGGCGCCACCTGCGTCGTCGGGCCTTGCTGAAGAACCAGCCCGCGGGCGGCTCGTCGGCCCGCCAGGGCTGCGGCTCGGGTGCCTCCGCGCGCCAGCGTGCGGCCAGCATCCGGGCCCGGGCGGACGGTTCGGACGTCTCGGCGGCCCGTATGAAGTCCTCGTCCAGGACGAGGCCGTTCCGGACCTCGTCCCCGGACCGCTCGCGACCGCCGCTCACCGGTTCGTCGTCCGCCATCCCCGTCCTCCCAGCCCTGTCCGCTTCGCCCAGTGTGTCGGGGCACAGGTGAAGCCGCCGTCAAGAACCAGCGGTCGCCGCCCGCCGGGGCCGCTCACTCCTCTCCGGCGAGCTTCAGCGCCCGCAGCTTCTGCCCCGCGAACCAGGTGGCCAGGACGGTCACCACGACCAGCAGGACCGTCGCCGTGGTCAGACCGACGTCGGAGGTGACGAGGTCCCCGCCGGCCACCTTGTGGGCGACGGCCAGCGACCACTGCTGGACGCTGAGCGTGCGCGCGCCCGGCACCAGCGACCCGAACAGGGCCTCCCAGACAAGGGCGTAGACGAGGCCGAAGACCACCGCGTGCCGGGACACCGTGCCCAGCAGCAGGAAGACCGCCGCGTAGGCGATGGAGGAGACCAGCGCGGCCACCGTGTAGGCGACGGCGATCTGCTGGCCGTTGCCGTTGAGGATGAAACCGGCGATGAGCGTGGGCAGCGCGGAGAACACCATCGTCACCGCGACGGCCACGATCAGCTTGGTGAAGATGATCGTCGGCCGCTTCAGCGGCTTGGAGAGCAGGTACACCACGGAGCCGTCGTCGATCTCCGGGCCGATCGCGCCCGTGCCCGCGATGACGCCGATGATCGGCACCATGGTGGCGAGGGCCAGGCCGCCGAGCAGGTCGGACGCCGTCTGGTCGTCGGCGCCCGCGAGGCCGCGCACCACCACGGAGATGGCGATCAGCAGAAGGGGCAGGGCGCCCAGGATGAGGGCCCGGCGGCGGCCGAGCAGGGCTCGATAGGTGAGCCGGGCGACTGTGGGGTCGTACATCTTTCGGCCTCCTACGCCGCGACGAGATACGAGAAGACGGACTCGAGGGACTCGTCGGACGGCGAGACCGTCAGCAGCCGGATGCCGTGGTCTTTGGCGACCCTCGGCAACAGGGCGGTGAATCGGCCGAAGTCGACGGCCTGGATGCGCAAGGCACCTTCGGCGAGGTCGACTTCGATGCCGGACGTCGACGGGTCGGCGATCAGCGCTGCCGCGAGGGCGCGGTCGTCGCTGGAACGCACCAGATAGCGGTGCGGCCGGTCGGTCATCAGACGGCGGATCCTGCGGAAGTCACCGCTGGCGGCGTGCCGGCCCGCGACGACGACCTCGATGTGCCAGGCGAGTTGCTCGACCTCTTCGAGGATGTGCGAGGAGAACAGCACGGTGCGGCCCTCGTCGCCCATGCGCCGCAGCAGGTCCATGAGCTGCATGCGCTGGCGCGGGTCCATGCCGTTGAACGGCTCGTCGAGCAGCAGCAGCGACGGTTCGTGCACGAGGGCGCTGGCCATCTTCACGCGCTGCCGCATGCCCTTGGAGTACGTGGAGATCTTGCGGTCCTGCGCGTACTCCATCTCGACCGTGGCCAGCGCCTTCTGGGCGGCCTTGGCGCCCAGGCCGTGCAACTCGGCGTTGGCGACGACGAACTCGCGGCCGGTGAGGAAGTCGTACATCGCCTCGCGCTCGGGGACGATGCCGATGTGCTTGTAGATGGCCTCGTTGCGCCAGACCGGCTGTCCGTCGAGGGTGACCGTGCCCGTGGAGGGGGCCAGGAAGCCGCCCATCATGTTGATGAGGGTGGACTTCCCGGCGCCGTTGGGACCGAGCAGGCCGGTGACGCCGGGGCCGATGGTCATGGTGATGTCGTTGACGGCGACCACGTTGCCGAACCAGCGGGAGACGTGATCGATGCTGAGCGTGGTCACAGTCCGACCCTTCGGTAGCGGCGCATCAGGAGGCCGTAGCTCGCGGCGATGAGACCGAGGAGGACGAGGACGTAGACGGCGCCCTCCCCGTTGGTCGGGCCGACAGCGCCCGGGAAGGCCGAGGAGGCGCCCAGGAACGCCGACTGCACGCCGTCGATGAGGGTGACCGGTGAGAACAGGCCGATCCAGGGAATGGAACCGGTGCTGTCCTGCGCCTCGGCGATGGCCTGGAGCGTGGAGACGGCGCCGTAGGAGATGGTCAGGACGGCGATGACGGCGGCGATACCGAACCCGCGCCGCGGGGTCACCGAGGCGATGACCAGGCCGAGGCCGGCGAAGAGCAGCGAGAGCAGGGCCACGGAGACGAGTCCTTGAGCGAATCCCTTGGTCTGGTCGGCGAAGTCCAGCTTGGCCAGCAGCGCGCCGATGTACAGAACCAGCAGTGGGGCGGCGGTGAGCACGAAGAGCGCCGAGGCCAGCGCCGCGAACTTGGCGCGCACGTAGTCGGCGGTCTCGATGGGCCGGGAGAAGTACAGCGGCACGGTCTTGAAGCGCAGGTCCCGCGAGACGGACTGGGGGGCCTGCGAGGCGACGTACAGGCTGATGACGGCCTGCATGATGATCGCGTAGCGCGTGTAGTCGACGGGCAGTTCCTTGGCCTTCGTGGCGACGGCGACCGCGACCATGATGGCCGCGGGGACGCACATCACCACGAACAGCAGCATGGGCAGCACCTTGGACTTCACCGAGCGGCCGAGGCCGTAGGCGCCGCGCAGGGACTGCGAGTAGAGGGAGCGGCGCGCGTAGGCGCGGCCCAGGCGGGGCCCGTCGTAGCTGCGGTAGCCGATGTTGTGGATGCGGGTCTGGTCACCCGAGGGGGCGGTGACCGGGTGCTCAACTGCCATGGCCGACGGTCTCCTTCCGCTGCTGGTCGTTGCTGGTGTCGGCGTCCGTGAAAACCTCGGAGATGTGGTGCCTGCGCTGTTCCATGCGCACCAGGCCGAGGCCGAGGTCGGCGACCACGTCCCGGACGACGTCGTACGTGTCCTCGCTCTGAGCGGTCAGCAGCAGGACATGGCCGGCGCCCGGCAGGCCGCTGTTGGCGTCCAGAACCTCCACCCCGCGCGCGTGCAGCGCCTCGCGGACCGCGCGGGTGCCGTCCGGCTGGGCGTCGGTGTCGGTGACCTCGATGGCGAGGGTGGTCGTGGTCTGGGTGAAGTCGGTGGTGGAGCTGGAGCGCAGGAGCTTGCCGCCGTCGACGACGACGACGTGGTCGCAGGTGCGCTCCAGTTCGCCCAGCAGATGTGAGGTGACCAGGACCGAGATGCCGAAGTCGGTGTGGATACGGCGGATGAGCCCGAGCATCTCGTCCCGGCCGACCGGGTCGAGGCCGTTGGTCGGTTCGTCCAGGAACACCAGCTGCGGGTCGTGGACGAGGGCCTGGGCGAGCTTCACGCGCTGCTTCATGCCGGTGGAGTAGCCGCCGATGGGGCGGTAGCGCTCCTCGTACAGACCGACATGGCGCAGCGTGTCGGCGGTGCGCTCACGCGCCGCGGTGGGCGGCAGGCCGGACATGCGGGCCATGTGCACGACGAACTCGGTGGCCGAGACGTCGGGCGGCAGGCAGTCGTGTTCCGGCATGTAGCCGACCCGCTCGCGGATGTCGGCGCCCCTGCTCGCGACGTCGAGGCCGAGCACCTCGGCGCGGCCCTCCGTGGCGGGCGACAGACCCAGAAGGATCTTGATAAGTGTGGACTTGCCGGCCCCGTTGGCTCCGACGAGGCCGGTCACACCGGGCCCGACGTCCAGGGAGAGCCGGTCAAGAGCGGTCACCCGGGGGAACCGCTTGCTCAGGCTTTCGGTCGCGATCACAGTCACGTCATCGAAATTAGTGACGCACACCACGAAAATCGTCAGACTTCAGAGCCGTCTTCACCTCAGACCTCAGATGTACGGGCACGTAGGGGATGCCATGCCTGAGAGCTACGGGGCGCTGTCGTCGGGTTTTCCACAAGCTCCGGATCCTCCTGTTGACGCGGTCTCTAACAACTGCCACATTCGGCGATGCCACATGACGGACACGTAGCGCGGTCGGCGCGGACGGGGGTACCCGAGTGGCATGACAGCGGCGCCAACGGCAGGGGCACACGGACTCTCCGTTTCCCGGCGCCGGCCGGAAGCGGAAGGGAAGGCAGGGGGGAAGTGACGTTGCCGGAGGGCGTGCGTGAGCGGCGGGTGCGGACGGGCGGGATCGAGCTGTGCGTCGCCGAGCTGGGGGATCCCGGACGGCCGACGGTCGTCCTGGTGCACGGCTACCCGGACAGCAAGGAGGTGTGGGCCGAGGCGGCGTCCCGGCTGGCGGACCGCCACGGGCTGCATGTGGTGCTGTACGACGTCCGGGGTCACGGCCGTTCCGGCGTGCCGAAGCCGCTGCGGGGCGGGTTCACCCTGGAGAAGCTCACGGACGACTTCCTGGCGGTGGCGGACGCGGTCAGCCCGGACCGGCCGGTGCATCTCGTGGGGCACGACTGGGGCTCGGTGCAGTCCTGGGAGTTCGTCACGGTCGAGCGCACCAGGGGCCGCATCGCGTCCTTCACCTCGATGTCCGGGCCGTCGCTCGACCACTTCGGGCACTGGATCGACAAGCGTCTGGCCAGGCCGACCCCGCGCAGGATCGGCCAACTGCTCGGCCAGGGCGCCAAATCCTGGTACGTGTACCTGCTGCACACGCCCGCTCTGCCCGAACTGGCCTGGCGCGGTCCGCTCGGCAGGCGCTGGCCGGGCATCCTGCGGCGCATCGAGAAGGTACCCGCCGGTGACTACCCGACGCCCTCGCTGCCGTCGGACGCGGCCAACGGGGCCTGGTTGTACCGGGACAACGTACGGACCCGGCTGCGTCGGCCGCGCCCCGACGCGCACGCGCACGTGCCCGTGCAGCTCATCACGCCCACGGGGGACCGGTTCCTGTCGGAGCGGCTGTACGACGAACTGGAGGAATGGGTGCCCCGGTTGACCCGGCGCACCCTGTCGACCGGGCACTGGGTCCCGCGTACCAGGCCCGATCAACTGGCCTCCTGGATCAACGACTTCGTAACGTCGGTCGAGGGAGAACGGCAAGGGCACGGTGCGGTCGAGACGGCGGGAGTGAGCCGCCGGAGCAGCACGCGGCGGTCGGTGGGCAGGGTCGCCGACAACGGGCATGCCGAGCGTTTCGGCGGTCAGTTGGTGCTGCTCACCGGGGCGGCGAGCGGCATCGGCCGGGCCACGGCGTTCGCGTTCGCCGAGGCGGGCGCCCGCGTCATAGCCGTCGACCGGGACGCGCAGGGCGCGGCCGACACGGCCGAGAGATGCCGCCTGATCGGCGCGGCCGGGGCCTGGGCGGAGGCGGTGGACGTCTCCGACGAGCGGGCGATGGAGAAGCTCGCAGAGCGGGTCCTCGCACAACACGGCGTGGTGGACGTGCTGGTGAACAACGCGGGTATCGGGATGTCGGGTTCCTTCTTCGACACGACGTCCGAGGACTGGCGCAAGATCCTGGACGTCAACCTGTGGGGCGTCATCCACGGTTGCCGTCTCTTCGGCCGGCAGATGGCGGAGCGCGGCCAGGGTGGCCACATCGTCAACACCGCTTCGGCGGCCGCCTACTTGCCGTCCCGGACGCTGCCCGCCTACAGCACCTCCAAGGCGGCCGTCCTGATGCTCAGCGAGTGTCTGCGCGCGGAACTGGCCGGCCAGGACATCGGCGTCACGGCCATATGTCCCGGTCTGGTGAGGACCAACATCACTGCCACCGCAGCCTTCGTGGGGGTGGACGCGGAGGAGGAACGGCGCCGCCAGAAGCGCTCCACGCGCGCGTACGGGATCCGCAACTACCCGCCCGAGAAGGTCGCGAGCGCCATCCTGCGGGCGGTCACGCTCAACGAGGCGGTGGTTCCGGTCACCGTCGAGGCGCGGGGCGCCTATGCGCTGTCACGCTTCCTGCCAGGGGCGTTGAGGGCACTGGCGCGGCTGGGTCCGTCCGTGTGAATCGCGGTGGTGGTCGAACGGGTCTGGCCCGTCGGGATGTTCCCCAGGTGGGGTCTGGACAGGGGTCGTTGGGCCGCACTGCCCCAAGTCCGGCTGAGTCAGGGCGTTCCGGCGAAGTCGGGTGATGTGACCGCCCGTTGTCCACAGAAGCGCCAACTGGTCTGTGGATAACCCTGGTTGCTTGTGGATCAAACCTTGACTTCACAACCGAATGCGTGATCTGCGTCTCTCGCGTCATGCTGAGCGGATGAACGAGAAGGACATGAACGAAAGACGCACCGTGAAGGTGTCGAAGTACCTCTCGAAGCACCTGCGGCACCAGCCCGAGCGCGTGGGGCTCACCCTGGACGAGGCCGGCTGGGTGGAGATCGACGATCTGATCGCGGCGAGCTCCGCGCACGGCTTCCCCTTCACCCGTGACGAACTGGACCATGTCGTCGCGGCCAACGACAAGAAGCGCTTCGCCGTCGAGGGAACGCGGATCCGCGCCAGCCAGGGCCACAGCGTCGAGGTCGACCTCGGGCTGCCCGCGGCGACCCCGCCGTCGTACCTGTACCACGGGACGGTGGCCCGCCATCTGGACGCGATCCGCGCCGAGGGGCTGCGGCCCATGAACCGCCATGACGTGCACCTCTCGCCCGACCGGGAGACCGCGACGCGGGTCGGAGCGCGCCGTGGCCGCCCGGTGGTCCTCGCCGTCGACGCGGCGGCCATGCACCGTGACGGCCACGTCTTCCAGGTCAGCGCGAACGGGGTATGGCTGACGAAGGCCGTACCCGCGGCATACCTGCGCTTCCCCGAGCGGCACTGAGACGCGCTTTCCGGCCCCCGCCCCCGTCTCACTTCGGCATGATCACAGGTATGGACCACCTCCCCTCCACCGAGGCTGCCGTCGCCGCCCTCCGTGTGATCGCCGCCGAGTACGCCCTCGAGATCGAGGTCACCCACGACATCGGCGCCGACCAGACCTCCCGCCGCACCTCGGCCGGCGTGGGCGTCACCACCGACCCGGACGGCTCACTGCCGCACGAGGCCTACGTCGAGCTCGGCGGCCGGCCCAGCGTGAGTGTGCGGCTCTACCCCGACGACGACGCCCTGATCTCGGTCGACGGCGTGGAGTGCCCCGACATCGAGCGGGACGACGTCCCCGCCTTTCTCCGCTCCCTCTACGAGGGCCACGCCTGGGTGAAGTCCCGGCGCTTCCCGCCCGGCTACTTCCTGGTGGTGCCGCTGCCGCGTGATCGCGTGCACAAGGAATTCATCCTGGTCGGCCTCAGCCCGTGGCTGAGCGGCCGCGTACGGTGACTGTTTCACGTGAAACACGCTCATCCGCATAGGCTCGATGCCATGAGTCTGCGTCTGAGCACCGTGATCCTCCCGTACCTGCGCTGGAACGAGGGGGGCCGTGCCCTCTGGACGCGGGCCGAGCAGCTCGGCTTCCACAGCGCGTACACCTACGACCACCTGTCCTGGCGCACCTTCCGCGACGGCCCGTGGTTCGGTGCGGTCCCCACGCTGACCGCCGCCGCGGCCGTCACCGACCGTCTGCGCCTGGGAACGCTGGTCACCTCGCCCAACTTCCGGCATCCGGTGACCCTCGCCAAGGAACTGATCTCCCTGGACGACGTGAGTGGCGGCCGGGTGACCCTGGGGATCGGCGCGGGCGGCACCGGCTTCGACGCCACCGCCCTCGGCCAGGAACCGTGGACCCCGCGCGAGCGGGCCGACCGTCTCGCCGAGTTCGTACCGCTGCTGGACCGGCTGCTCACCGCGGACTCGGTGTCGTACGAGGGTGACTACTACTCGGCGCACGAGGCGCGGAACATCCCGGGCTGCGTCCAGCGTCCCCGCCTGCCCTTCGCGGTCGCCGCGACCGGGCCCCGCGGGCTGCGGCTCGCGGCTCGGTACGGACAGGCCTGGGTGACCACGGGCGATCCCAAGCTGTACGAGGACGGCACGCCCGAGCAGTCGGTTCAGGCCATTCGCGGCCAGGTCGAGAAGCTCACCGACGCCTGTGCCGCGAGCGGGCGGGACGTGCAGGAGCTGGACAAGATCCTGCTCACGGGGTTCACCCCGGACCGCGGACGTCCGCTGGAGTCCCTGGACGCCTTCGTCGACTTCGCGGGCAGGCACCGGGAACTCGGCTTCACGGAGATCGTGGTCCACTGGCCCATCGCCGACTCCGTCTTCGCCGCGGACGAGAAGGTCTTCGAGCAGATCGCCATGGAGGCCCCGGCGCAACTGCGCTGACCTCGGCATCAGGTCATTCGCGCCGGGCCGGGGTCTCCTGTGTGCGGGCTGGCCCACGAGCGTTCGGGCATATGCGGGAGAATGGCTCGGTGACCTCAGCGACTCGACAGCCCGAGACCCCGGCCGCCGCCCTCCCGCCGCGGCTGATCGCCACCGATCTCGACGGCACCCTGCTGCGCGACGACAAGTCGGTCTCGCCGCGCACGGTCGCCGCCCTCGCCGCCGCCGAGGAGGCGGGCATCGAGGTCTTCTTCGTCACCGGCCGCCCGGCCCGCTGGATGGACGTCGTCAGTGACCACGTCCACGGTCACGGTCTGGCGATCTGCGGCAACGGTGCGGCCGTGGTCGACCTGCACGGCGGCCCCGGCGCCCACAAGTTCGTGAAGGTGCGCGAGCTGGCACGGGAGAACGCGCTGGACGCCGTACGGCTGCTGCGGGAGGCGGCGCCCGGGACCGTGTACGCGATCGAGCAGACGTACGGCTTCTACCAGGAGCCGGAGTATCCGAAGATGCACATGGAGATCCCCGACTCGCTCGCCTCGGCCGAGCGGCTGCTGGCGCCGGACGCGCCCGGGGCCGGTGAGCCGGTGCTGAAGATCCTCGCGTTCCACCCGACGATCGACCCCGACGCCTTCCTCACGCTCGCCCGGCTGGCCATCGGGGAGCGCGCCAACGTGACCCGCTCCAGCCCCAGCGCCCTGCTGGAGATCAGCGGCCCGGACGTCTCCAAGGCCAGCACGCTCGCCCTGTGCTGCGCGGAACGCGGCATCTCCCACGAGGAGGTCGTCGCGTTCGGGGACATGCCCAACGACGTCGAGATGCTCACCTGGGCCGGCCGGTCGTACGCGATGGGCAACGCGCACCCCGAAGTGCTCGCGGCGGCCTCCGGACACACCGTCGCCAACAACGAGGACGGGGTCGCCGTCGTCATCGAGCGGCTGATCGCCGAGCGCCGATAGCCCTCTCCGCCGGGGCGTCAACCCTGCTCCCGCTCCACCGGCAGCCACAGTTCGGCCTCGGCCTCGGTCCCGTCCGCCGCCAGGCGGGTGCGCAGGATCTCCGGACCGGGGCGGCCGCGGTACGGATTCGACGGGAACCACTGCGTGTAGACGTCCCGCCACAGCTCCTGGATGGCTCGGGGCGCCGGCCCCGAAGTGGTGAAGACGGCCCAGGTACCCGCCGGGACGGCCAGGGAGACCGTGCCCTCGGGGGCGGCCGCGGACGTGATCACCCCTTGGTAGTAGTCGAGTTCCGTGCCCTCGGCCCGGCTCGGATCCAGGTCGTCGCAGACCGCCACGATGCCCTGCGGCTCCTGGTCCGACAGCTTCTCCAGGCGCTCCAGGGTCCGCGGGTCGATCCCCCGGACGAAGTCGATGATCGCCTGGTTCGGTCCCAAGTGCACCAAGGGCACCCGGGCCTTGAGGCCGGCGACGGTGAAGTCCGGCCGGTCCACTACGCGATAGCGCATGCTGCTGCTCCCTTCGACGGTGAGGCGGAAGGTCAACCGGGGCTGTGAGACCAGCGCGGCGCCGGTGCGGCGGGCCTCACCGGGTCCGACACCGTGGACGGCCCGGAAGGCCCGCGCGAACGCCTCGCCGGAGCCGTAGCCGTAGCGGACCGCGATCTCCAGCAGCGAGTCGTCCCCGGAGAGCACCTCGGCGCCCGCGACGGTGAGCCGCCGACGCCGGATGTACTCCGACAAGGGCATCCCCGCGAGCGCGGAGAACATCCGGCGCAGGTGGTACTCCGAGGTGGCCGCGGCGCGCGCCAGCGCCCCCACGTCGATCGACTCGTCGAGGTGGCCCTCGATGTCGTCCATGGCCTGGTTGAGCCGCTCCAGCACTCCCGGTCTCCTTCCGCCGTTGCGATCACCACGCTAGGCGGCAACCCTCCGGCCGACCCGACATCCTGTGCCCGATGAAGTCGGGCGCCAGGCAACCCCCACCGCCGTCGCCGCCGGCACGGGGTCCGGGCGGTCGGCTTCGGCTCTCGTGGCGGGGTGTCTCCCGACGTTCAGGGGTGAGACATTCGCCTCCGGGCCCTCGCGAGGCACCGCCCCGCTGCCTACACCGCCCCGCCTCACACCGCGCAGCCCGAGCCCGCTACGGCCTCTGGTCCCGCTCACGTCGTACGCCTGGGGGATGGCCGCACCCGATGGCCCGGTACGGAGGGCGCCCGTCCCGAGGACGCCGAAGGCCCGCCCGCGAGGTTGCTGCCCGGGCCGGACTGCGTGCGTCGATCATCCTGCCCCCACCAGCAGTTCCGTGGCCTCCTCCCGCTCGGCCATCCTGCGCAGCGGCCCGTCCACGGCCACCAGCGCCGCGTAGGAGCCCCGTTGGACCACCCGTCCCCCGTCCAGCACGATCACCTCGTCGACCGCCTCGAGACCGGCGAGCCGATGAGTGATGAGCAGGGTCGTCCGGCCCTCGGTGGCGGTCAGCAGGTCCTGCGTGAGCGCGTCGGCGGTCGGCAGGTCCAGGTGCTCGGCGGGCTCGTCGAGCACCAGGACGGGGAAGTCGGCGAGCAGCGCCCGGGCCAGCGCGAGCCGCTGCCGCTGCCCACCGGACAAGCGGGCACCGTGCTCGCCGACGAGCGTGTCGAGCCCGACGGGCAGGCCGTCGGCCCACTCCAGCAGCCGGGCCCTGGCCAGCGCGTCCCGCAGTTCCTCCTCGCTCGCCGCCTTCTTCGCGAGCAGCAGGTTCTCGCGGACCGAGCTGTCGAAGAGATGCGCGTCCTGCGCGCACAGCCCGACGAGCCTGCGTACGTCGTCACCGTCCAGGGCGTAGGCGTCCACCCCGCCGAGTGTGTACGAGCCCGCGCCGGCGTCCAGGAACCGCAGCAGCACCTGCGCGAGCGTGGTCTTGCCGGAGCCGGAGGGCCCGACGACGGCGATCCGGCGGCCCTGCGTCAGGGTGAGATCGACTCCGGCCAGCGCGTCCCGGCCCTGCCCGGAGTGCCGGGCGGCCAGCCCTCCGAGGACCAGCGGGAAAGGCGACGTGGGCGCCTGAAGGGGCCGCTCCGGCTCACGGACGGGCTCGGGGGAGTCCAGGACCTCGTACACCCGCTCCGCGCTCCTGCGTACCCGCTGGCGGTACTGCACGGCCAGGGGCAGCCCCAGGACGGCTTCGAAGGCGGCCAGCGGGGTGAGGACGACCACGGCCATCGTCACCCCGCTCAGCCGTCCGCCGGCGACTGCCTCGGCGCCCACGAGGGCGGCGGCCGTGACAGTCAGTCCGCAGACCAGTGCGGTCAGGCCGTCCCCGAGAGCGGTGGCCGTCGCGGCTCGGGAGGCGATCCGCGTGAGCACGGAGTCGGCCGCGCGCACCCCTGCGGTACGGACGGGCAGCGCACCCGCGACGGTCAGTTCGGCGGTACCGGTGAGCAGGTCGGCCGTGCGGGTGGCCAGCACTCCCCGGGCGGGGGCGAGGCGGCGTTCGGCCCTGCGGGCCACGGCGCCGGTGATCAGGGGAACCCCCACCCCTGCCGTCAGCAGGCCGGCGGCGAGCACCGCACCGGCCTCGGGCAGCAGCCATGCGGTGAAGGCGACGGACCCGGCCGAGACGACGACGGCGGAACCGGCGGGCAGCAGCCAGCGCAGCCAGTAGTCCTGGAGGGCGTCCACGTCGGCGACCAGCCGTGTCAGCAGGTCGCCCCGCCGCGCCGAGCTCAACCCGGCGGGTGCCAGCCGCTCCAGCCGCCGGTAGACGGCGACACGGGTGTCGGCCAGCATCCGCAGCACGGCGTCGTGCGACACGAGCCGCTCCGCGTACCGGAACACCGCCCGTCCGAGACCGAAGGTGCGGGTCGCCGTCACAGCCACCATCAAATACAGCACGGGCGGCTGCTGAGAGGCCCGCGAGATGAGCCATCCGGAGGTGGCCATGAGACCCACGGCACTGCCGAGGGCGAGGCTGCCGAGCAGCAGCGCGAGGACGAGCCGGCCGCGTCGGGCGCCGGCCGTCGCCCGGACCCGGGCGAGCACATTGCCGCCGGTCACGGCAAGCTCCGTCGCGGGCTCACCGGTTCCGGTCAGAAGCGCGGCCTCTTCCGGCGGGGCGGGGGCCCTCTTGGGCGCGGGCTCCACGGGCGCGGGTGTCCCGGCCCCGGCCAGCCGCACCACCCGGTCCGCGACCGTCAGTAGGGCCGGGCGGTGCACGATCAGCAGGACCGTCCGGCCGGCGGCGAGGCGCCGCACGGCCGCCACCACCTCCGCCTCGGTCTCCCCGTCGAGCGCCGCCGTCGGCTCGTCCAGCAGCAGCACGGGCCGGTCCGCGAGGAAGGCCCTGGCCAGCGCCAGCCGCTGGCGCTGGCCGGCGGACAGCCCGACACCGTCCTCGCCGAGCACGGTGTCGGTTCCGGCGGGCAGTGCTGCGACGAACTCCAGCGCCCCCGCGTCCGCGAGCGCCTGGCGTACCGCCGTGTCGTCGGCGTCGGGACGCGCCAGCCGGACGTTCTCGTCGATCGTCCCGGCGTAGAGGTGCGGACGCTGCGGCACCCAGGCGATCCGGGACCGCCACTGCTCCAGGTCGGCCGACGCGAGGTCGACTCCCCCGGCCAGCACCCGGCCCTCGACCGGTCGCACGAAGCCCAGCGCTGTGTTCAGCAGGGTCGACTTGCCCACGCCGCTCGGTCCGACCAGCGCGACCGTCTCACCGGCTTCGACGGTGAACGACACGTCCGTGACGGCGTCGGCGGAGCGTCCGGGGTAGCGCACGGTGACGTTCTCGAAGGTCATCCCCCCGGCGGACACCACGGCCGTGCCCGACTGCGGGGTCGGCGTCTCCAGCACCTCGAAGATCTCCTCGGCGGCGGCCAGCCCCTCGGCAGCCGCGTGATACTGCGCCCCGACCTGGCGCAGTGGGAGATACGCCTCCGGTGCGAGCACCAGGATCACCAGGCCGATGTACAGATCCATCTCGCCGTGCACGAGTCGCATGCCGATCGTCACGGCCACCAGGGCCACCGAGAGCGTCGACAGCAACTCCAGCGCGAACGACGAGATGAAGGCGATGCGAAGTGTCCGCATGGTTGCCTGCCGGTACTCACCGGTGATGCGCCGGATCGACTCGGCCTGCGCCTTGGCCCGCCCGAACACCTTGAGCGTGGGCAGCCCGGCGACGACGTCCAGGAAGTGTCCGGACAGCCGGGACAGCAGTCGCCACTGCCGGTCCATCCGCGACTGCGTGGCCCACCCGATCAGCATCATGAAGACCGGGATGAGCGGCAGGGTGCCGACGATGATCGCGGCGGACACCCAGTCCTCGGTCACGATCCGCGCGAGTACCGCGACCGGTACGACCACCGCCAGCCCCAACTGCGGCAGATAGCGGGAGAAGTAGTCGTCCAGGGCGTCCACGCCCCGCGTGGCGAGTGCCACCAGCGAACCGGTGCGCCGGTCGCTGAGCCAGTTCGGTCCCAACGCGGTGGCCCGGTCCAGCAGCCGCCTGCGCAGCTCCGACTTTACGGCGGCACTCGCGCGGTGCGCGGCCAGTTCGGTGAGCCAGGCGACCACCGCACGGCCGACCGCCACCGTCATCAACAGCAATAGGGGAGTGCGCAGTTCGCTGAGGGACAGGCCATGCTGGAAGGCGCCCACCACGACCTCGGCGATGAGCATCGCCTGAGTGATGACCAGAGCCGCCCCGACGGCGCCCAGGCCGACGACCGCCACCAGGAAGAGGCGGGTGGCGCGGGCATACCGGAGGAGACGCGGGTCGATCGGTTTCACGTGAAACACCCTCTTCTCAAAGAGCGTGTTTCACGCGAAACGCGCTCTCTCCCCATGGGGTGTGTTTCACGTGAAACACACCCCATTCCGGACTCAGTGCGTGGCCTCGGCGATGTGCTGCGTACCGATCCGCTTGCGGAACACCCAGTAGGTCCAACTCTGGTAGAGCAGCACGAGCGGCGTGGCGATGCCCGCGCACCAGGTCATGATCTTCAGGGTGTACGGGCTGGACGAGGCGTTGGTCACCGTGAGGCTCCAGCTCTCGTTGAGCGAGGACGGCATGACGTTCGGAAAGAGCGTCAGGAAGAGCATCGCCACGGCGGCCACGATGGTGATGCCGGAGAGCGCGAACGACCAGCCTTCGCGTCCCGCCTGGTTCGCGACGAGCGCCGCCACCAGGGCACCGACCGCCACGACCAGCGCGACGAGGCTCTTGGCGTCACCGCCGTCGATCTGCGTCCACAGCAGGAAGACCAGGGCGAGCGCGGCGGTCACGAGCCCCACCTTCAGCGCCAGCCTGCGTGCCCGCTCCCGGATGTCGCCGACGGTCTTGAGGGCCGTGAACACCGCACCGTGGAAGGTGAACAGCGTCAGGGTCACGAGACCGCCGAGCAGCGCGTACGGGTTGAGCAGGTCCCAGACGTCGCCCACGTACTCGAAGTTCTGGTCGATCTTGACGCCCCCCACGATGTTGCCGAAGGCGACGCCCCACAGGAAGGCGGGAAGGAGCGAGGTCCAGAAGATCGCGGTCTCCCAGTTGCGCTGCCAGTTCTCCTCGGGACGCTTCGCCCGGTACTCGAAGGCGACACCCCGGACGATCAGGCAGACGAGGATGAGCAGCAGCGGCAGGTAGAAGCCCGAGAAGAGCGTGGCGTACCACTCGGGAAAGGCGGCGAAAGTGGCACCGCCCGCCGTGAGCAGCCACACCTCGTTGCCGTCCCAGACGGGCCCGATGGTGTTGATGAGCACCCGCCGCTCGGGCCGGTCCCGGGCGAGCAGCCTGGTGAGGATGCCGACCCCGAAGTCGAAGCCCTCCAGGAAGAAGTAGCCGGTCCACAGGACGGCGATCAGGACGAACCAGACGTCGTGCAGTTCCATGTCTGTGCAGCTCCCTCGGCCTAGTAGGAGAAGGCCATCGGCTTGTCGGCGTCCCGGGAGTCGCCGCCGATCTTCGTGGGCGGGTTGAGGTCGGCCTCGGTGAGCTCGGGCGGGCCCGCCTTCACATACTTCGCCAGCAGCTTGACCTCGATGACGGCGAGGATCGCGTAGAGCGCCGTGAAGACGATCATCGACGTGAGGACCTCGCCCTGCGAGACCCCGGGGGAGACCGCGTCACGGGTCTGGAGGACGCCGTAGACGACCCAGGGCTGACGGCCCATCTCGGTGAAGATCCAGCCCCAGGAGTTGGCGATCAGCGGGAAGCCCAGGGTCCAGATCGCCGCCAGCCAGTAGAGCCTGGTGAGCTTGGGGCCGAGCGCCTTGTTCCTGAACAGCACCACGTGCGGCACCTCGTCCTCGCCGACCCTCAGGTGCTGTGGCAGCAGGAACTTCTTGCGGGTGAGCCACAGGCCGGCCAGGCCGATCGCGAAGGACGACATGCCGAAGCCGATCATCCAGCGGAAGCCCCAGTAGGCCACGGGGATGTTGGGCCGGTAGTCGCCGGGGCCGTACTTCTCCTGTTCGGCCTTGTTCACGTCGTTGATGCCGGGGACATGCGAGCTGAAGTCGTCGTTCGCGAGGAAGGACAGCAGGCCCGGGATCTCGATGGCGACCTTGTTGTGTCCCTTCTCGACGTCTCCGTAGGCGAAGACCGAGAACGGCGCGGGCGCCTCGCCGTCCCACAGCGCCTCGGCGGCGGCCATCTTCATCGGCTGCTGCTTGAACATGACCTTGCCGAGGGTGTCACCACTGATGGCGGTGAGCAGGCCGGCGATGACCACGGTGACCAGGCCCAGCCGCAGTGAGGTCTTCATCACCGGGATGTGCCTCTTGCGGTACAGATGGAAGGCGGCAATGCCGACCATGAAGGCGCCGCCGGTCAGGAAGGCCGCGGACATCGTGTGGAAGACCTGACTGAGCGCGGTGTTCTGGGTCAGCACGGCCCAGAAGTCGGTGAGCTCGGCTCGGCCCTTCTCCTTGTTGATCCGGTACCCGACGGGGTGCTGCATCCACGAGTTGGCCGCGAGGATGAAGTACGCCGAGAGGATCGTGCCGATCGAGACCATCCAGATGCAGGCCAGGTGGATCTTCTTCGGGAGCTTGTCCCAGCCGAAGATCCACAGGCCGATGAAGGTGGACTCGAAGAAGAAGGCGATCAGAGCCTCGAAGGCCAGCGGGGCGCCGAAGACGTCACCGACGAAGCGTGAGTAGTCGGACCAGTTCATCCCGAACTGGAACTCCTGCACGATGCCGGTGACGACACCCATCGCGATGTTGATCAGGAACAGCTTGCCCCAGAACTTCGTCGCCCTGAGGTACTTCTCGTTCTCCGTGCGCACCCAGGCGGTCTGCAGACCGGCGGTGAGGGCCGCGAGGGAGATCGTCAGGGGGACGAAGAGGAAGTGGTAGACGGTGGTGATGCCGAACTGCCAGCGCGCCAGGGTCTCCGGCGCCAGAGCCAGGTCCACGTCGTCACTCCTTACTCACGCTCGTGGATCACGCTTGTGAAAGCGTTCACATTCACAAGCAAGTATGCCGCACGGATTTTCGACAGGCGAAGGGGGGTCCCCGCTACCCGCGGGAACCCCCCTGTGGCCGCCGCCGACCAGCACAAACCGGTGCGGCCGCTCCTTACAGCTCCTTGTGGTAACCCTCCGCGACCTTCAGGAAAATGTCGTTCGCCTCGTTCTCCCCGATCGTCACCCGCACGCCCTCGCCCGGGAACGGCCGCACCACGACGCCCGCCTGTTCGCACGCGGCGGCGAAGGCGACCGTGTGCTCGCCCAGTCGCAGCCACACGAAGTTGGCCTGGGTCTCGGGCACCGTCCAGCCCTGTGCGCGGAGCCCCTCGACCACGCGGAGACGCTCGCAGACCAGGGAACCGACCCGGCCGAGCAGCGCGTCCTCGGCGCGCAGCGAGGCGATCGCGGCCTCCTGCGCGAGCTGACTGACACCGAAGGGCACCGCGGTCTTGCGCAGGGCCTCCGCCACCGGCTCATGGGCGATGGCGAATCCGATGCGCAGCCCGGCGAGGCCGTAGGCCTTGGAGAAGGTCCGCAGCACACAGACGTTGGGCCGCTTGCGGTACAGCTCCACACCGTCCGGCACCTCGGGGTCGCGGATGAACTCCCGGTACGCCTCGTCCAGCACGACCAGCACGTCACCCGGCACGCGGTCGAGGAACCGTTCCAGCTCGGCCCGCTTCACCACGGTGCCCGTGGGGTTGTTGGGATTGCAGACGAAGATCAGCCGGGTCCGCTCGGTGATCGCATCGGCCATGGCGTCCAGGTCGTGCACGTCCCCCGGCGTCAGCGGCACCTGCACAGCCTTGGCGCCGCTGATCTGCGTGATGATCGGATAGGCCTCGAAGGACCGCCAGGCGTAGATCACCTCGTCGCCGGGACCCGCGGTGGCCTGGACGAGCTGCTGGGCGACACCGACCGAGCCGGTGCCCGTGGCCAGGTGGGAGGCCGGGACGCCGAAGCGCTCGGACAGCTCGTTCACCAGCGCCGTGCAGGCCAGGTCCGGGTACCGGTTGAAGGACGCGGCGGCGGCCGTCACCGTCTCCATCACGCCCGGCAGCGGCGGGTAGGGGTTCTCGTTGGAGGACAGCTTGTAGGCCGAGGGACCACCGGCCGCGGCAGGCCTGCCCGGCTTGTAGGTGGGGATCCCCTCCAGCTCGGCGCGCAGCTTGGGGCTCGTCTCGCTCACCGCAGTCCTCCTCGTGACCACCACCGGCTTCAATACTGCTCACCTTATGAGGATTCGGCGCGGGTGCGTACAGGTGAGCAGGGACCGTCGCGCCGAAGCGGAGGGACCTTCCGCGACTTCTGAGGACGAAGCCGCACGAAGGCGTACACGTCAGGGGGCGCGCTGCACATATATCTACGCGCCCGTAGTGCACTCCGTGGCGCGCATCCCTCGTGCAGGTGAGTTGAGACCTCTTCGAAACATCGGCGCGTCGGCAGGCTCATCCGTGCCGACACGCCACGTCCTGGCATGAGAACCGTCAACTACCTTTATTTCCAAGGCATTTGACCCTATTCAGCCTTGCAGAAACGTGCCTGTCAATGCGTGCATATGCGTCCGCCCTACCCCACCGAATGAGCCCTACTATCGGCTCGCCATGACAGCAGCAGGGAAGCACCAGGTGAGCCGCGCGGAAACCTCACGCCGAGGCAGCCGGCCGGGCCGGGCGGGCATCAGGGACGTGGCCGCCGCCGCCGGAGTGTCCATCACGACCGTCTCCGACGCCCTCAACGGCAAGGGCAGGCTTCCGGACGCCACCCGCCGCCATGTCCGTGAGGTCGCCGACCGACTCGGCTACCGCCCCTCGGCGGCGGCCCGAACCCTCCGTACCGGCAAGTCCGGCCTCATCGGCCTGACCGTGACGACCTACGGGGATGAACCTTTCACCTTCACCGAATTCGCGTACTTCGCGGAAATGGCGCGCGCCGCCACCTCGGCCGCGCTCGCCCGCGGCTACGCGCTCGTCATCCTCCCCGCGACCTCGCGCCACGACGTCTGGTCGAACGTCGCCCTGGACGGCACGGTCGTCATCGACCCCTCCGACCAGGACCCGGTGGTCAGCGAGCTGGTCCGGCAGGGATTACCGGTCGTCTCCGACGGCCGCCCGGCCGGCGCGCTCCCGGTCACCGCGTGGGTGGACAACGACCACGAAGCCGCCGTCCTTGACATCCTCGACCACCTGGCCGACGCCGGCGCCCGCCGCATCGGCCTGCTCACGGGCACCACCACCGACACCTACACACACCTGTCGACCAGCGCGTATCTGCGGTGGTGCGAGCGGGTGGGGCAGGACCCGGTCTACGAGGCCTACCCCGCGCACGACCCGTGTGCGGGCGCGGTCGCGGCCGACCGGCTGCTGGCCCGCCCCGACCGCCCCGACGCCGTCTACGGCCTGTTCGACCCCAACGGCACCGACCTGCTCGCCGCGGCCCGCCGCTACGGGTTGCGCGTCCCCGAGGACCTGCTCGTCGTGTGCTGCAGCGAGTCCGCGGTGTACGCCAACACCGAGCCGCCCGTCACGACCCTCTCGCTGAAGCCGCGCCGCATCGGCACGGCGGTGATCCAACTCCTCATCGACGCGATCGAGGGCGAGCAAACGGACCGACCGGTCGAGCAGGTGATACCGACCGAGCTGTTCGTGCGGACCTCTTCCCAACGGCGCCCCCCTCGGACCACGGTCAGCCCGCCCCGCGCGCCGGAACAGAGCTGATCCGAGCCGCCGCTCACCGCGACCCACGCCCACACGATGGCGCGGATCACCGGGAGCGGCGGCTTGGGGCTTGGGGCTTGGGGCTTGGGGAAGCGTCGAGGGGCGGCGGGAGAAGGGCAGACGGGTTCGGTTACGGCGGCCGGCTCGGCAGGAACGAGCGGTCCGCGTCAACGCCGGGCACGGGAGGGCATGGGCACGTACGGGCGGTTTCGGACGGCGTCGGAGACACCGGTCGTCACCTTGGTCCCAGCCGCCGCAACACCCTCACCGGGACCACCTGAACCACCCTCTGACCGACCGATGTAGCGGCCCGGCCGGTCCGGCGAAGTACCGGGCCAGGGCGGGGTGCGGGTTCGGGCAGGGTCCGGGCGGCGTGAGCACCGACTGCCGAAGCCCTGCCCAATCGGGGCGAAAGCCACGATGAACTGGAGCCTTGCTCCGATTCACCACCCCTGGGTCATCACACGGCACGATGCGCATTCCTATGATGGACGCACGGCACCGCGGGCCGCTGCGACCAGGCAGCCCGAAGGGTGCAGATGCGGCGCGATGGTGGAGGGGTCTGATGACTCAGGGGGCCGGTCAGGGACCCGAGGTGGAGCGGACGGCGACGTTGCGCGACTTCCGGGTGCCCGCGTACGTCAACGAGACCGGTCCGTACGACCACGGCACCGACCCCGGAGCTGCCGCGCCGCCCCTCGAGGAGCCGCTGGAGCATCCGGACGGCTACACGCCCACCCAGCGCGACCTGCCCGTCATCACCCGGCGCGGCGACACCCTCCAGGTGGCCGTGGACCCCGTGGCCGTCCAGGCCCCGGTGCCCGCGACCGGCCCGGGACCGCTGTTCGTCGTCGGTGACGTACACGGCTACCTCGACGAACTGGTGGCCGCACTTCAGGAGAAGGGCCTCGTCGACTCCGCCGGCAACTGGTGCGCGGGCACCGCCCGGCTGTGGTTCCTCGGCGACTTCACCGACCGCGGCCCGGACGGCATCGGCGTCATCGACCTCGTCATGCGGCTGTCCGCCGAGGCCGCCGCGGCCGGCGGGTACTGCAAGGCCCTCATGGGCAATCACGAACTGCTGCTGCTCGGCGCCAAGCGCTTCGGCGACACCCCCGTCAACTCCGGCGCGGGCACCGCCACCTTCCAGGCGGCCTGGCTGCTCAACGGCGGCCAGAAGTACGACATGGACCGGCTCCAGGACCACCACCTCCAGTGGATGGCCCGCCTCGACGCCGTCGAGGAGGTCGACGGTCACCTGCTCGTCCACTCCGACACCACCGCCTACCTCGACTACGGCGACTCGATCGAGGCGGTCAACGACACCGTCCGCGAGACGATCACGCGCAATGACGCGGACGAAGTGTGGGACCTGTTCCGCAAGTTCACCAAGCGCTTCTCCTTCCGCGACGAGGGCGGCGCCGACGCCGTCCGCTCCCTGCTCGATACGTACGGGGGCACCCGCATCGTTCACGGCCACAGCCCGATTCCCTACCTGCTGGGCGAAGTGGGCTCCGAGGAGGACGAGGACAACGGCGGCCCGCACGTGGAGGGCCCGCACGTCTACGCGGACGGGCTGGCCATCGCGATGGACGGCGGTGTGACGATGGCCGGAAAACTGCTGGTCCAGCAATTGCCCCTCGAGGTCTGAGCGCTCCAGGGGGCAGAAGTCACCCACTTCGGGCCCCTCGGCGACACCGCAGGCCAGGGGCCAATTTCGGCAAACCCCCTGTCACCCCATGCCGTCGCCGCTCTACCATCGGGTTATCCGTAGCAGGCTCCCCTCCGTTTCTGCCCGACGGCTCGTTGGCATGCGAGCCCCAAGCCCTACGGAGCATCGGGGGATGCAGATGAACAGCGTTCCGCAGCACCTGAACAGCGAGGACCGCCAGGAGTACGAGCGGATCCTCGACGAGGCGCTGCGCTCCGCCCCACACCACCCGGAACTGGCCGCTGTCGGACAGCGGCTCAACCCCGAACAACTGCGCACCATGGCGCTCAACGCCTCCGCACTCATCACGGTGGCCGCGGCGGCCGAGTACCAGCACTACGTGAAGGTCCGCGAGGAGCTGCGCCACCCCGCGCCGTCCACCCCGTCGTCCACGTCCGAGACCTCCGCGGAGCCGGGCGCGGCCGCGATGGGGCTCGCCACCACCGTGGGGGAGGCGGCCCAGGCCGCCGAAGCCGCGGGAGCGGGTGCCGTCGCCGCCGTCCTCACCCCCGTGCTCGCCGGGACCGCCGCGGTGATCTTCCTGCTCGTCGGTTACATACTCAGGGTCCTCGACCCCGGGCAGGCGTTCGCCCGGACCATGCTCGCCGCCGGCTGGACGTTCGGGGCCGTGGCCGTCGCCGCGATCCTCGTCGCCACCGTGGCGTTGCTGCTCACCGCTCTGCGCAACCGGCCGTCCCTGGAGGCCGGACCGTACAGCGAACTGAGCGAGGAGGTCGACCAGGCCAGAGAAGCCTGGCGAGAAGCCCTGCTGGAACGCGGCATCCTGCCGTTCCTCCAGGAGGCTCTCGCCAATCCCGGCACGGCGGCCGCCCTGCACAACGACCTGTCCCCACCGGCTCCCACCGGCCGCCTCCCGAAGATCGGCTACGACCGCCCGGGCTTCAGCAGCCCGGACGACGGCCGCTCGACCGGGCCCCGCCCGAGCTTCAGCAGCCCGGACTACACGAGCCCGGACTTCGGGGGCCCGGAGCACCAGCCGGAATAGTCACTCGGCTTGCGCCTCCGCCGTCCCACCGAGGGGAGCGCAAGCCGTACGCCGCACACCCACACCGGCGGCCTCGGTGACAGGCCCGCCCCGCGTATCAGCGCTGCTCCGTGATGCTCACCGACGCAGCGCTGCACTGCCATGTGCGCCGTACGGTCTGCCGCGTCCGGTGTGCCGCGGGAGGTCTGTCGCGTGCGGTGTGCTGTCCAGGTCCCGGGGGCGGCAGGGGGCACAGCACGAGGAGGCGGCCGTGGTCGTACGCCGGTCAGAGGATGCCCGCGCGGCCCGCTGCCGTGATCCAGCTGGGGAACTCGGACAGCAGCCGGTCGTAGAGTTCCTGGTCCGGTACGGTACTGACGTCGTCCACGGCGAAGAACCCGACATTGTCGACACGGCGTCCGGGCAGCGTGTCGAACCGCTCCAGCACTCCGTAGTCGGACTGACCGAGCCCCACGAACTGCCAGAAGATCGGCTCCTCGACGGCCGCCCGAAGCTCCCGTTCGATTGCCGCGTCGCGGTGGACCCCGCCGTCGGAGAAGAACAGCACCAGCGTCGGCACGGGCGCCGGATTCTCCCGCACATACGATCTGACCTGGGCGATCGCCTTCTGCTCCTCGTTCTGGATGCCGACCGAGCGCATGTCGACCTGCCCCGGCTCCATCCCCTTGCGGGGCTTCTTGCCACGCCTGAACAGACTGATCTCCCCCACCCGCACATGCAGCCGCAGCCACTCCGGCAGCTCGCCCAACCGCAGGTCGGGAAGGCGGGCGGCCTCGCTGGCGAACGTCCAGGCCTGCATCTCACCGTCGTCGTCGAGTTGTGCCGCCACCGCGGCCATGCGCTCCACGACGTCCGCCACCACTCCCCGCGAGTACAGGAACGCCATGGACCCGGAGGCGTCCAGGACGAGCACGACCCGCGCGCTGAGCCCCAGCGCTCCGCGCTTGCTCAGGCTGACGGCGACCTGCTCCTTGCGCAGGGACAGCCGTTTGCGCATGTCGACCGGCAGCCGCTCCTCCCCCTTGGTCGTACGGGGACCGGACGACCGGCCGGCCGGAGGCGGGACGACGGCCGCAGGGGTGGCCGGAGGCGACACCGGCGGGGTGGGCGTGGATGACACAGGCGGGGGGAGTGTCGGTGGGGCGGGAGCGGGTGGGGTGAGCACAGGCGCGCTCGGTGATGTGGCCGCCACCTCCGGCTCCGCGTCGACGGTGATCCCGAAATCCCTGGCCACCCCCGCCAGCCCGGAGTCGTAACCCTGGCCCACCGCCCGGAACTTCCAGCGGCCCTCCCGCAGGTACAGCTCACCGGCGATGAACGCTGTCTCCCTGGCGGCCTGCATCTCGAAGCGCGCCACTTCGGAGCGCCCACCCGTGCCGAGCAGTCTCAGCGTCAGGCCGGTCACCTGACCGAAGTTCCCGCCGTCGGCCGACGCACACAGCACCACCCGCGTGATGGCTCTCTCCAGTGAGCGGAGATCCACCTGGACCGTGTCGGTCATGACACCGGCATCGCTCCGCTTGCCGATGTGCCGCACGGCGCCGGACGCGTGGAGCGGCTGGTTGTAGAAGACGAAGTCCCCGTCGTCCCGAACCCGCCCGTCCTGTGCCAACAGCAGCGCCGAGGCATCGATGTCCGGTACGCCCACCCCCTCGGCCCAGCTGAGTTCGACCTGTACGTCCGGTACGTCGACCGGCAGATTTGCACCCTTGCTCATGAATCGCGCTGTCATGAAGGCAAGTCTGCCGAGCCGGCAGCCGAAGGCAACCGAACGAGCGCGATGCCCTCCTCACCGGACCGGATGGAACCGGACCGGCGCCCTCTCCTTCGCCCTCGCCCTCCGCAAGGTCCTTCACCCACCCGGCTTCGGCATCGACGTCGCCCCCACCGGTGACGGCCGCTCAGGGCGCTGTCCTCCCCCGTCTGATCTGCGGGGACAGCGCCCGATCCGGGTGTCAGTCGGCCAGCGGCAGGTACACGCGGTTACCGCTCGCCGCGAACTCCTTCGACTTCTCCATCATGCCCTCGGCGATCTCCTCTGCCGAGGCCCCGGCGTCCGCCCCACCGCCGAACCGCTCGTTGATGCTCTGGCTGATCTTCATCGAGCAGAACTTGGGCCCGCACATCGAGCAGAAGTGTGCCGTCTTCGCCGGCTCCGCCGGGAGTGTCTCGTCGTGGAACTCCCGTGCCGTGTCCGGATCGAGGGCGAGGTTGAACTGGTCCTCCCAGCGGAACTCGAAGCGGGCGTCGGACAGCGCGTCGTCCCATTCCTGCGCCCCGGGGTGCCCCTTGGCGAGATCGGCTGCGTGGGCGGCGATCTTGTAGGTGATGACACCGGTCTTGACGTCGTCACGGTTGGGCAGGCCCAGATGCTCCTTGGGCGTGACGTAGCAGAGCATCGCCGTGCCCCACCAGGCGATCATCGCGGCGCCGATCCCGGAGGTGATGTGGTCGTACGCCGGCGCGACGTCCGTCGTCAGCGGGCCGAGCGTATAGAACGGAGCTTCATCACAGATCTCCTGCTGAAGGTCGATGTTCTCCTTGATCTTGTGCATCGGGACATGTCCCGGGCCCTCGATCATCGTCTGTACGTGGAAACGCTTCGCGATGCGGTTGAGTTCCCCGAGCGTCCTCAACTCCGCGAACTGCGCGGCGTCGTTGGCGTCCGCGATGGACCCCGGACGCAGGCCGTCGCCCAGCGAGTAGGTGACGTCGTAGGCGGCGAGAATTTCGCAGAGTTCCTCGAAGTTCTCGTAGAGGAACGACTCCTTGTGGTGCGCGAGGCACCAGGCCGCCATGATCGAGCCGCCTCGCGACACGATCCCGGTCTTGCGGTTGGCCGTGAGGGGGACATAGGAGAGGCGGACACCGGCGTGGACCGTCATGTAGTCCACGCCCTGTTCGGCCTGCTCGATGACGGTGTCCCTGTAGATGTCCCAGGTCAGTTCCTCGGCGCGGCCGTCGACCTTCTCCAGCGCCTGGTACAGCGGCACCGTGCCGATGGGAACGGGGGAGTTGCGCAGCACCCACTCCCTGGTGGTGTGGATATTGCGTCCGGTCGACAGGTCCATGACCGTGTCGGCGCCCCAACGGGTCGCCCAGGTCATCTTCTCGACCTCCTCCTCGATGGACGACGTCACCGCCGAGTTGCCGATGTTGGCGTTGACCTTCACCAGGAACCGCTTGCCGATGATCATCGGCTCGATCTCCGGGTGGTTGACGTTGGCCGGCAACACGGCGCGGCCCGCCGCGATCTCGTCGCGAACCACCTCGGGAGCAACGTTCTCCCGGATGGCCACGAACTCCATCTCGGGTGTGATCTCCCCCCGGCGCGCATAGGCGAGCTGGGTGACGGCCGCACCGTCCCGGCTGCGGCGCGGCAGACGCGGTCGCCCCGGGAAGACCGCATCGAGGTTGCGCAGACCGCCGCGCGGTGAGGTGTGCTTGACCCCGTCGTCCTCCGGGCGGACGGGACGACCCGCGTACTCCTCGGTGTCGCCGCGGGCGATGATCCAGTTCTCGCGCAGCGGCGACAGGCCCCTGCGGACGTCGGTATCGGCGAGCGGATCGGTGTACGGGCCGGAGGTGTCGTACAGAGTGACCGACTCCCCGTTGGTGAGATGCACCTGACGGACCGGCACCCGCACATCGGGGCGAGCGCCCTCGACATATCCCTTGTGCCAGCCGATGGACTTCCCGCCCTCTGATCCGTTCACGTCGACCGCGCTTTCGCCGGTGACGTGATGCGTGAAGGCAGGCGTGCGTGCGTCCTTGTTGGTCATGAGACCTACTCCCTACGCCGGCATTACCCGGTAACAGGTTCGGCGGTCGACGCAGCGGCTACCGTCTGCCGACGTTTCATGTGAAACATCACTCGACAGGAGAGACGTTCCACGTGAAACATCGCAAAGACGGAGGTCAGCGCCCTCTCAGCCCGGTGCTCCGAGCTCCCGCGTGTGCAAAGGTTGCCTCCACGCTAGCGTCAATTCTGGCGCGGTGAACAGAGGGCCCCTGTCGTTCTTGCGATGATCGGTCGGTGACCACCGCAGACCAGTCTCCGTACCCACCACCGGAGCCACCCCGCCGACCGGGCGCCGGCAGCGGCCCCGGCAACGGCGACAGCAACAGCAACGGCTCCGAGAGCGGGCCGAGGGACGACCGCGACTTCGGTGACGGTCACGATCACCCTCGCGGCTCCGGCCAAGGTCCGGGCTACGCGGGAGGACTGGGCGGCCTGAGGCGCGTCGGAACCCCCCGCGGTCAGGCACCGCGAACCGGTGAAGGCCCCGGATCGAGCCCGGGGTCGGCACCAAGGCTGGGCACGGGATCAGGGCGGACGGGCGACCCGAGTTACGTGGACGGGCACGGGTCCGGGAACGACCAGGGCTACGGGACCCGGCACGTACGGGGGAACTCCCAGGGCTACGGACCAGGGCAAGCCCCCGGGGGCGACCGGGGATACGGGGGCGGCCAGGGGTACGCGGCCGGGCCTACGCCTGGTCAGGGGTACGGGACCGGGTCTGCGGGTGGGCAGGGGTACCGAACCGGACCTGCGGGCGGACAGGGTTCAGGCAGCGTTCCTGCGGGTGGGCATGGGTACCGAACCGGACCTGCGGGCGGACAGGGTTCAGGCAGCGTTCCTGCGGGTGGGCATGGGTACCGAACCGGACCTGCGGGCGGACAGGCTTCAGGCAGCGTTCCTGCGGGTGGGCAGGGGTACGGGAGCCCTCGTCCTGGACCGGGACGGGGAGCGGAGCCCGGCTCGGGTGCCGTTCCGGGCACAGGTGCTGGGCCGGGCCCCGGCGCTGGACCAGGCCCCGGCTACGGTGCCGGCCCCGGCGACACCCATGGCTTTGATCCTGACCGCGGTCATGGACAGGGCCACCGCGGCGGTCACGGTGGCGGTTCCGGGAACGGTCCCGGCCAGGGAGACAGCGGCGGACACGCGCACGGCGGGGGCGGTCACGAGGACGGCCCGGGGGACGAACACGGCTCCGGGTCAGGAGGCGGGCACGGACATTCGCACGGGCACAGTCACAGTCACGGCCCGGCCGCCCCCGTCTCCCAGCACCTGCGCAAGGTCATCGCGGCCATCCTCATCCCGTTCGGTGCCGCGGTGCTGGTGGGACTGGTGGTGCTGTGGCCCGGCGGTGCTCCAGCGCACGAGCGCACCGGAGTCGGCTTCGACCGGCAGACCCAGCAGGCCACGGTCACCAAGGTCGTGAACGTGAGCTGTGCGTCGGTGAACGCCTCGGGCGACGCTCCCACCGGCGACACCTCCACCGCAGAGGGTTCCTCCGCACAGCAGCAGGCGAGGGGCACCTGCAAGCGGGCCACGATCCGCGTGGACACCGGCAGCGACAAGGGCCGTACGTTCACCGAGATCGTTCAGCCGGACCAGTCACGGCAGTTGGAGCAGGGCGAGAAGGTGGTGGTCGCCTACGAGCCCTCCGCGCCGAAGGACCTCCAGTACTCGGTCGCCGACGTCAACCGTCGGATCCCCATGACGGTCCTGGCCCTGATCTTCGCGGCAGCCGTCGTGGTCGTCGGGCGACTTCGGGGCGTCATGGCGCTGGTCGCGCTGGCCATCAGCTTCATGGTGCTCAACTTCTTCGTCCTGCCCGCGATCCTCCAAGGGTCGAACCCGCTGGTCGTGGCCGTGGTGGGCTCGAGCGCCATCATGCTGATCGCCCTGTATCTCTGTCACGGCCTCTCGGCGCGCACCTCCGTCGCAGTGCTCGGCACCCTCATCTCACTGTTCCTGATCGGCATCCTCGGTTCGCTGTTCATCGACTGGGCCGCGCTGACCGGCAACACGGACGACAACACCGGCCTGATCCATGGCCTGTATCCGTCGATCGACATGAGCGGGCTGCTGCTCGCCGGCATCATCATCGGCTCGCTCGGTGTCCTCGACGACGTGACGGTCACTCAGACCTCGGCGGTCTGGGAGCTGCACGAGGCCAACCCCTCGATGGGCTGGCGCGGCCTGTACCGGGCCGGCATCCGTATCGGCCGCGACCACATCGCGTCCGTGGTCAACACGCTCGTCCTCGCCTACGCCGGTGCCGCACTCCCGCTGCTTCTGCTCTTCTCGATCGCGCAGAGCAGCGTGGGCGGCGTCGCCAACAGCGAACTGGTCGCCGAGGAGATCGTGCGCACGCTGGTGGGCTCCATCGGCCTGGTCGCTTCCGTTCCCGTCACCACGGTCCTGGCGGCTCTGGTGGTCTCCGCCGACCGGCCTGCCACCGGGAAGGCATCACTCCCGGCGATCCCGGAAGCGGCTGCCGCTGCCAGTACCGCTCCTGCCGCTCCAGGGGCAACGACGACCGCAAGTACCGCCCAGGCCCGGGGCGGTCGCGGCAGACGACGTAAGCGCTGAAACCCACACAAGCACCGACACAGACGCCGGTTTCGGCGCCGACGCGGAAGCCCACGCAAGCACCGAGGCCGACGCCGGAACCCACACAGGCGTTTGAGACGTTCCGGGAGCCTCAAGCAGACCTTGCGTGCCCCTACCGACAGAGAAGAAGCGTTCCTGCACCGCACCAACCACGGCGAAGCGTTCCGTCACTCCCTCGCCACCACGCACCGCCCTCACGTCAGCCCGCGCTCTGCTCCTCCGCCAGAATCCGATCCAGCGCTTCGTCCAAGTGCGCGTCGAAATCCGCGAAAGCACCCTCCTGACCGAGCGGGACCAGCTTGTCCGTGCGGTCGAGGAATGCCACGAGCGGGGCCGCCGAGGAGCGGAACAGCGCCTGGTCCCCGCCGACCTGAAGCCGGATCAGGACCTCCCCCAGCACGTCGAAATCGACCGGCGAGACGCGGACGTCCCCTTCGCCGCACGGCCTGCCCACCCCGTCGATGAGCAGCTCGCGCCCGAAGGCCCAGGTCACCGGGGCATCACCAGGCAGGTGGAACGTGAGTCGTACGGCGTAGGGATCGCTCGACTCGTAACCCAACTCCACGGGGATGCGGAAACAGAGCTCCTCGGAGACGAGGAAGCTCATCATGACCTCTGCCTGTACTGCCTGTACGGACTCGCGCATCGCCTTACCCCGTCATTTGCCGCCGACTGGCCGGGAATGGACCTTCTGGCACTGCACGCATCTTGCTGAACGTACACAACAGATCACAAGGAGTGAGTTTTCAGATACTGATAGAGATCGCCAGTGATCCCAGCAGCCGTCCGACCTCGCTCTGCAGTCGGCGAGCCGCAGGCAGCAACCGGTCGGCATGATGGGCGGGCAGGGAGATCGCCATGGTGGCCGCCGTGGTGCCCACGGTGATCGGGAGCGCGGCACACACCGTGCCCACCGCGTACTCCTGCCGCTCGACCACCGGTTCCATACGCCGCATCCGTTCCAGGCGCCTCAGCAGCGTGTGGCCGTCACGCACGGTGTACGGGGTGATCGACTGCACCGGATAACGGGCCAGATGGTCGCGCCGGGTCTCCTCGTCCAGCTGGGAGAGCAGGCACTGCCCGATGGCGTGCGCGTGTCCGGTCTCGCGGAAGTCCGCCCACTCCTCGACCGCCGGATTGCCCGGGGTGTCGGAGACGCACATGATCTCGATCTCGCCGTCGCGATATCGGGCGTAGTAGACGGGTACACCGATCGAATCGCGCCACTGGGCAAGGGTGTCGGCGACCGTGGTGCGACGTTTCTGCGCCGCTCCACTGGTGCCGAGCCGCTCAGCCGCCTCGCCGAGGAAGAACAGCCCTTTGTCCCGGCGCAGATAACCCTCGTGCACGAGGGTGCGCAGCAGGTGGTAGGCCGTGGGCAGTGCGAGGCCTGTCTCGCGCGCAAGCTGTTTGGCAGGAGCCCCGTACTCGTGCTCCGCGACGGACTCCAGCAGGCGCATGGCGCGCTGGACGGAGCCGATCAAGGTGACCGCGGGATGCGGATGCTCGGGGGCGGTCGTGTTCGGCGGGCGTTGCAGCGGGGGTGCGGAGGAGCGTGGCCGGGTGGGGGGTGCGTACGGTTCTGCGGATGCGGTGTCAACCATGGCCAAGGGTCACTCCCGAAGCGCGAGGGGGCGGTCCGTGCGGGGGAACACGGGAGGGGGCGTACGCCACTCGCGGGGTCGTCCCCGCGACGAGTTCCGGACTTTAACCGTCTGCCACCGCTTGCAGACGCGCTGTCAGGGAAACTTCCCCCGGCCGAGGGAACCGGTGATTGCTGTTACCGATCACCGGCCTCCCGCACCGCTCACCAGTCGCTGCGCGACGAGGAACTCGACGTGAACTTCCTCACGAGATAGACGAGTCCGCCGACCAGCGCCACGAAGACCAGCAGCTTGAACAGCAGGCCGATCACGAACCCGACGACGCTGGCTATCAGGCCGCCGAACACGACCAGGGCGATGACCGGCACCGCGACCCACTTCACCCACCACGGCAGTCCCGCGAAGATCTCTCGCATCGCCCTTGTCCTCATCCTCTTCGGTCGATGTCCGGCACCCCTGCCGGGCCGGAGCGTTTCGATGTCCTGCCGTCGATGCTAGGTCCGAAGAGGGTGCCGACGGGGGCTCCGCACCCCTTGTCCTCCCCTGACCGAACCCCTAGGGAACCCCGAGACCGCTGGTCGACCGGCAGGCGGAGACGCTCCTGAGGAAGAGGTTCAGCCCTCGGCCGGTGAGAAGACGGCTCAGCCTTCGGCCGGCGAGAACACGACCAGGACGCGCAGGTCCTCGCTGATGTGATGGAACTTGTGGGCGACACCGGCCGGGACGTACACCACGCTGCCGCGCGCCACCTGCGTGGTCTCCAGACCGACGGTGACCGAGGCGCGCCCGCTCACGACGAAGTACACCTCGTCCTGGTTGTGCGGATTCTGCGGATCATGGGCGCCCGCGTCCAGCGCGTACAGCCCGACCGACATGTTCCGCTCGCGCAGGAACTGCAGGTAGGCGCCATCGTTGGCGGCTCGTTCCGTCTCCAGTTCGTCCAACCGGAATACCTTCATCGACCTTGTCCGCCCTCGTCCGGTGCTCGTTCGCGATCTCTCTGCCACGATCAGACACATGAAGAATTTCGTAGTCAAGACGATCGCCAACGCAGGCGCCCTGGCGGTCGCCGTCTGGCTGCTCGACAAGATCACTCTGACCGGTGACAGCACGGGCAAGAAGATCGGCACGCTCATTGTCGTCGCACTGCTTTTCGGCCTGGTGAACTTCCTGGTCAAGCCGATCCTGAAGGTGCTGACCTTCCCTCTTTTCATTCTCACGCTCGGGCTGATAACCCTGGTGGTCAACGCCCTGATGCTGCTGCTCACCTCGTGGCTGGCCGACAAGTTCGCCCTGAGCTTCCACGTGGAGGGCTTCTGGACCGCCGTGTTGGGCGGTCTGATCATCTCCGTCGTCTCCTGGGCGCTCAACGTGGCCCTGCCCGACGGGGACTGAGTCTGCGATGACCTTCCGCGTCTGCTTCGTCTGCACCGGCAACATCTGCCGCTCGCCGATGGCCGAGTCGGTCTTCCGCGCGCGCGTGGAGGCCGCCGGCCTCGACGGGCTGATAGAGGTGGACAGCGCCGGCACTGGCGACTGGCACGTGGGCGAGAACGCCGATCCGCGCGCGCTGTCCGTCCTGGGGGAGCACGGCTACACCCTCGACCACGCGGCCCGGCGATTCGAGCCCTCCTGGTTCGCCCGCCTCGATCTGGTCATAGCCCTCGATACCGGTCATCTCGAAGCCCTGCGCCTCCTCGCACCCACCGAGGAGGACGCTGCGAAGATCCGGCTGCTGCGTTCGTACACCCGCCCGTCGCGGGGCCGTTCCTCGCCGAGTGCCGCGCCCACCACCTCCGGTGCGGCCGGCGAGGGCCTCGACGTGCCCGACCCCTTCTACGGGGGCCGGAACGGCTTCGAGGAGTGCCTTGAGATGGTGGAGGCGGCGAGCACCGGTCTGCTCGCCGCCGTACGGCACGACATGGAAGGACGAGCGGCATGAACGAATCCCCCCAGGGAGAGCGCCCCGAAGGCCCCGGCGAGGGCACGCGTGCGGTGCGGGCCGGGCTGCCCGAGCCGGTGAAGCACGAGCCGACCCTTCCCGGGCCGGTGTTCGCAGCGCACTTCCACCTGCCGGGCGAGCCCACGGGCCCGTACACCTACGGCCGTGACGAGAACCCGACCTGGACCCATCTGGAGCGTGCCATCGGCGAGCTCGAGGCGCCGGGCCGGGACGGCGTCGAGACGCTCGTCTTCGCCTCGGGCATGGCCGCGATCTCGTCGGTGCTGTTCTCGCAGCTGCGGGCCGGCGACACCGTCGTTCTGCCCGACGACGGATACCAGGTGCTGCCCATGGTGCGCGCGCAGTTGGAGGCGTACGGCATCGAGGTGCGCACCGCGCCGACCGGCGGCGACGCCCAACTGGACGTCCTGGACGGCGCGAAGCTGCTGTGGATCGAGTCCCCGTCCAATCCCGGGCTCGAGGTGTGCGACATCCGGCGGCTCGTGGAAGCGGCACACGCGCGTGGCGCCCTGGTGGCAGTCGACAACACGCTCGCCACCCCGCTCGGGCAGCGCCCGCTGGAACTCGGCGCCGACTTCTCGGTGGCGAGCGGCACCAAGCAGCTCACGGGCCACGGCGACGTCCTCCTCGGCTATGTCACCGGGCGGGCCGGTGAGCCGATGACGTCCGTACGGCGCTGGCGCAAGATCGTCGGGGCGATCCCCGGGCCCATGGAAGCCTGGCTCGCTCACCGGTCGATCGCCACACTCCAGTTGCGCGTCGACCGACAGAACGCCACTGCCATGACCCTGGCCGAGGCGTTGCTGGGGCGGCCCGAGGTGAGCGGGCTGCGGTACCCGGGGCTGCCGGACGATCCCTCCCACAAGGTCGCCTCGCAGCAGATGCGTCGCTACGGATGCGTGATCTCCTTCACGCTGCCCACCCGCGCGCGTGCCGAGCGTTTCCTCGAGGAGCTGCGGTTCGTGGAGGACGCGACGAGTTTCGGCGGAGTGCGGTCCACCGCGGAGCGGCGGGGACGCTGGGGCGGGGACGCGGTGCCGGAGGGCTTCATCCGGCTGTCCGTGGGCGCCGAGGACCCGGAGGACCTGGTGGCGGATGTGCTGCGGGCGCTGGAGGAGTCGGCGCGGTGAGCGTCTTAGGAAGCCTCGACGGGGTCCCCCTGCATATGGCGGGCGGTCCGAGCCTCCCCCCTCGTGGCTCGGACCGCCCTCGGTTCCACGCGTGAAGAACCGCGCGCACAAGGCTAGTTGACTCTGTGTCAGTGTCCAATCACTGTAGCGACAGAGACCTATCGACTTATTTATAGTTGGGTCCTGCCTCGGAGCCGGAAGAGAAGGGCAGGGAAGAGGAGGACGCTGCGTGGATCTGGCCTTGCTGCGTACCTTCGTGACCGTGCACCGGGCCGGCTCCTTCACTCGCGCCGCCGCTCTGCTGGGACTGTCCCAGCCGGCTGTCACCTCGCAGATCCGCACACTGGAGCGGCAGCTGGGCCGTCCCCTGTTCCTGCGGCAGGCTCGCGGTGTGACGCCGACGAGCATCGGTGACGAGCTCGCGCACAAGACCGCGCCTCATCTCGACGCCCTGATGGAGATCACCGAGGCCGGCCTCGACGACGAATCCACCGGGCGGACACTGCATCTCGCCGGCCCTCCCGAGTTCACCGCCGAGCGGGCCCTCCCCGCCCTCACCGAACTGGCCGGCAGTGACGGACAGGGGTTGGCCCTGCGTGCCTCCTTCGGCAACGCCGAGGAGGTCCTGGAGAGCCTGGCCGCCGGCCACCACGACCTGGCCATCAGTACGGCCCGCCCGCGCGGGGCGCTGTTCACGGCCACTCCGCTGTGCGACGAGGAGCACGTCCTGGTCGCCGCCCCCAGGTGGGACGAGCGCATCGGCGCCGGGAAACTGCGCCGCAAGGGCGCGGCCGCGCTGGACGACGTCCCGGTCATCGAGGTCCACGAGTCGCTGCCCCTGGTCTCCCGCTACTGGGCCACCGTCTTCGGCTCCCGCCCCGCGGCCTCGGGCACCGTCATCGTTCCCGACCTGCGCGCGGTCCTCGCCTGCGCTGTCGCCGGCGCCGGTCTGGCGGTTCTGCCCCGCTATCTGTGCGCTGCCGCTCTCGAGCGCGGGGACGTCGTCGCGCTGCACGAACCGGCGGTGCCGCCGTTACGGACCTACGTGCTGGTGGTCCGCACGGGAACACTGGCGATGCCGCATGTCGCACAGGCCCACGAGTGGCTGCTGGGGGCGGCCGCCGCTTGGTACTGACCGGTGTGTTCGACCGGTTCCACCGAATGATCTCGCCCGGGAGACCTCACGATGTTTCACGTGGAACCAGCGGGGCCACATTTCTCCCATGACCGTCCGACCCGTGGTCAAGCGCACCGCACGAGCCGTTCTGCTGGACGGCGACAACCTGATCCTGATCAAGCGCACCAAGCCCGGCGTGGATCCCTACTGGGTCACGCCCGGTGGCGGAGTCGAACCGGACGACGAGACCGTGGTGGACGCCCTTCACCGCGAGGTCCACGAGGAACTCGGGGCCAAGATCGCTGACGTCGTGCCCTGCTTCGTCGACACCGTCGAGCACATCGGTGCGGACGGGGGCGCGACCGGAGTGAAGGTGCAGCACTTTTTCGTCTGCCGCCTGGAGTCCATGGACCCGGCCCTGCGCCACGGCCCTGAGATCGAGGAACCCGCCGGCGAGTACGAGATCGTCCGTATTCCGTTCACCCGGGTCGGGATCGCCTCCGTCCACCTCGTACCGCTGTCGCTACGGCACTATCTCGACGGCAACATCGAGGGCGTGCGCGCCATGCACGCGCCTGACCTGGGCTGAAATCGGGAGCGTCGGGGAGCTCCGGAGCCCGGAGCGCTCGGCCGGCGCCGGGAGCACACCTGACACGCGCCGGACGCCCAGCTGCGTTCAGGAGCTGGCCGTTCTGGCCATCAGTCCTCCTGGCACACCAGTTCATAGGCGTCCCACAGATCGCGTCCCACATAGGAGTGCGTTGCGAGGCCCGCCAGATGACGGTCCGAGTTGACCGCCACCGAGACGGGAACGGTCGCGAACAGATCCTTGTCGGAAAGTGAATCGCCGTACGCCACACAGTCGTCCCGGGACACCCCGAACTCGACGCACAGCCGGTCGGCGATCAGCACCTTGGCCGCCGCGCTCAGTACTCCCGCCGGGTCCACGGGCTCGGTGAAAGGGAGCATCGGAAACCGGGATCCACAGGTCGCGTGCGCGCCCCAGCCAGTGAGCCTCTCCACAAAAAAGGAGGGCGAGAGCGACACGACGGCGCAGTACTCTCCCCTGCGCCTGATCTCCGCCCAGACATCGCGGATACGTGACAGCCACGGTGCGCCTTCGAACGCCGCCGTCACATGCTCGTCGGTGAGGTGGGTCCAGAGGTCACGCACCTGTGTCGCGTACTCCGGCGGACCGATCATTCCCGCGGAAATCGACTGCTCGAGCACCATGGTCTCGGCTTCCAGGCCGAGCTGACGGGAGATCTCCAGCGGCGCGGAAGTCCCGTGCAGCAGCGTGCCGTCGAGGTCGAAGAGGTGAAGTCTCGCCATGACCCGAGGCTAGCGGGAAGCGTGTCACGTTCCTGAGGAGGCTTGTTTCGCGCTGCCCGTCACCGCTGTTTCACGTGAAACACTCTCTCGGTGCCGACGTGGCGTGAGGGTGGGATACGAGGTGGCCAAAAGCACGCAGGTCTCAGGGAAACAGGTGGACGCCGCGCGTACCCATCGGACAGCCTGACCCGCGTGCCGACTCCTTCCCTCACCGCTCTGCCCGTCCGTCGTCTGACGCTCCGCGATCTCACCGCCTGCGCTGACTTGTCCGAGGACCGGGGGTGGCCGCGCGAGGAGCACAAATGGGGCTTCCTCCTTTCGGCCGGAACGGGCTACGGCATCGACGACCCCGACGGCGGGCTCGTCAGCGCCTGTGTCGTCACCGAGTACGGCCCGCACGGCCGCCCCGCCCTCGGCGCCATCGGCATGATGCTGGTCGCCGAGCGGCACGCCAGGCAGGGCGTCGGCCGACGCCTGATGCGCCACGTCATCTCCGTGATGGGCACCACCCCGCTGACCCTGCACGCCACGCCGAACGGCCGTCCGCTCTACGAGGAGCTGGGTTTCAAGACCACGGGGCGGGCGGAAATGGTGCGTGGGCGTTTCACGCCGGACCAGCCGGCCTCACACGTCGTCACCCGTGCCGCCACGGCCGAGGACCTCATCACGATCCTCCGGCTCGACGAGGAGGTCTTCGGAACCGACCGCACGCATGTGATCACCCGTCTGCCTGCCTTCGCCGACCAGTTGCGCGTCGCCGAGGACGAAGGCCGGATCGTCGGCTACGCCGCCGCTTGGCCGAACATGGACACTCAGGTCGTCGGCCCACTGATCGCCAGGGACACGGAGACCGCGAAGGCGCTGCTGACCTCCCTCGCCGCCCACACCGACCGGCCGCTGCGCACTGACATCGACGTGCGGCACGAGGAACTGCTGGCGTGGGTGAAAGGCCGGGGTCTACGGTCCGTGGCCTTCAATGCCGTGATGACCCACGGGATCGCGGAGTTGCCGGGCGACTGGCGCCGCCGGTTCGCGCCGCTCACCGTGGCAGCCGGCTGAAGCCGGGGCACGGACAACGCCGGTCCCCGTCGATGGCTGGGGACCGGCGTTGTCGTACACGGGTCAGGTCAGGTCAGGTCAGGTGAGCGTCTTGACGGCGGCCGTGGCGAAGTCGTGGTCCTGCTCCGGGGCGCCGCCTCCGACCCCGATCGCTCCGATCAGACGGCCGTCGCGGTGCACCGGCACCCCGCCTGCGATGAACAGCAGCGGTCGGTCCAACGCGGTGGGCAGGGTGTGGAAGGAGCCGCCGGGCTGTACGGCGTCGACGAGGTCGGAGGTGGGGGCGTTCAGCTGAAGCGCGGTGTACGCCTTCCGTGTGCTCGTCTCTCCTGAGATCAGTACAGCGCGGTCGTCGCGCCGGAAGGCCAGCAGATGTCCGCCGGCGTCCAGCACGGTGACGCTGACCGTGACCCTTTCGGCCCCGGCGGCGCGGCGGGCGGCCGTGACGAGGGCTTCGGCGTCCTGGATGGTCAGGGGCGCGACGGTGGTGGTGCTCATGAGGGGGTTTCTCCTTGCGGGGTCGACGAGGGCGCGGCTCGCCGGTCGGTTCGGCGTCGCCGGTCGGGCAGAGGTGGCGTTGCGGGACGGCGTGGTCGAGATCAGCTGCGGATGACGGCCGGGCGCCGGTGTGCCGGGACGGCTCCTGCGGCGGGGTGACCGGCGATCTCTACCGCCGGACGGCCGCCTGCCGCTCGGCGATCGCCCCGCCGGCGACGACGGCACCTGCCGCACCCGCGGTACCAGGGGTGCCGGCGCGGCGCTCCAGCGCGGCCGAGACCAGGGCGAGAAGCAGGGCGCCCGCGGCGAGCGCGGCGCCGACCCAGTTCGGGGCGGTGTAGCCCAGTCCGGCGGCGATGACGAGGCCGCCGAGCCAGGCGGACAGCGCGTTGCCGAGGTTGAAGGCCCCGATGTTGACCGCCGAGGCCAGCGTCGGCGCGCCGTGGGCCTGGTCCAGGACACGCTTCTGCAACGGCGGGACGGTGGCGAACCCCAGAGCGCCGATCAAGGCGACCGTGAGGGCCGCGAGCACCTTGTTGTGCGCGGTCAGCGTGAAGAGCGCCAGGACGATCGCCAAGGCACCCAGGGAGACGTACAGCATCGGCATCAGCGCGCGGTCGGCGTACTTGCCGCCGACGAGGTTGCCGCCGACCATGCCGAGCCCGAAGAGGACCAGCAGCCAGGTGACGGATCCGTCGGCGAAGCCGGCCACGTGGGTCATCATCGGCGCGATGTAGGTGATGGCCGCGAAGACGCCGCCGAAGCCGAGAACGGTCATCGCCATGGCGAGCAGCACCTGGACGTTCTTGAAGGCGGCCAGCTCGTGCCGCAGGCGCACCCCTTCGGCCCGCGGCATGTCCGGCACGAGCTTGGCGATGCCGACCAGCCCCGCGACGCCGAGCACGGCGACGACGGCGAAGGTGACGCGCCAGCCGAGGTTCTGTCCGACGAGAGTGCCCAGCGGTACTCCTACGACGTTGGCGACGGTGAGGCCGGTGAACATCATCGCGATGGCCCCGGCCTTCTTCTCCGGGGCGACCAGGTCCGCGGCGACGACCGAGCCGATGCCGAAGAAGGCGCCGTGGGCGAGGGAGGCCACCACACGGCCGAGGAGCATCACGGCGAAGGAAGGGGCGACGGCGGAGAGCAGGTTGCCGACGATGAACAGGCCTATCAGCAGCATCAGCATCCGTTTGCGGGAGGCCTTGGTACCGAGGACCGTCATCAGCGGGGCGCCGAACATGACACCGAGCGCGTAGCCGGTCACGAGGAAGCCGGCCGTGGGGATGGAGACCCCGAAGTCGTCCGCGACCTCGGGCAGCAAACCCATGATCACGAACTCGGTGGTGCCGATTCCGAAGGCCCCGATCGCGAGAGCCAGAAGCGCGAGAGGCATGGGGAGAATACCTTCCAGACGATTGCAGGTGCGGTTAAGGTGCGTACACAATAGTTGCAGACGCGGGCTAAAGGCAAACGCGGTCTATTGCGCGATTGCTCTATCCTGGTGACAGCCGCTCCGGGACGGAGGAGAACCCCCATGACTGCGACGGACCCCGCACTCACCGCTCTCGCCCAGGGCTGGTGTGCCCTCTCTCTCCTGCACGGGAGGATCGAGGCCCACATCGAGCGCGCGCTCCAGGCCGGCCACGAACTGAGCGTGCGCGAGTACTCGCTGCTCGACGTCCTCAGCCGACAGCACGACGGCGTCGGCGGGCATCTGCAGATGAAGCAGGTGGCCGACGCGGTCGTCCTCAGCCAGAGTGCGACCACCCGGCTGGTGACCCGGCTCGAGGACCGCGGGCTGCTCGAGCGCTACCTGTGCCCCACCGACCGCCGTGGCATCTACACCGATGTCACCGAAGCCGGCCTGAAGCTGCTCACCGAAGCCCGCCCGACCAACGACGCCGCCCTGCGTGAAGCACTCGACGAAGCTGCCACGAACGCGGAACTGACCCCGCTGGTACGGGTCGTGGAGTCATTGAAGGCGCCCGTCGCGGCCTTGGACGCATAGGGTTGCGGGCATGGGAGATCTTGAAATACGGGCCGCCGTCGCCGACGACCTTCCCGCGATCGTCGCCATGCTCGCGGACGACCCCCTGGGCGCGAAGCGCGAGTCGCCGGACGATCTCAGCCCCTATCTGGCGGCACTGGAACGGCTCAGCGCGGATCCGAACCAGCGTCTCGTCGTCGCCGTCCGCGAGGGACGCGTCGTCGGCACCCTCCAGCTGACGATCGTCCCGGGACTCTCCCGCCGGGGCGCGACCAGGTCGATCATCGAGGGCGTGCGGGTGCACGCCGACGAGCGTGGCAGCGGGCTGGGCACCCGGTTCATCGAGTGGGCGATCGAGGAATCGCGGCGCGAGAACTGCCGGCTGGTACAGCTGACCTCCGACACCGCGCGTACCGACGCCCACCGCTTCTACGAGCGCCTCGGCTTCGTCGCCTCGCACGTGGGCTTCAAACTGCAACTCTGAGGACCCGGTACCGGGCGGTCCCTCACCCCGTACAAAGGCTCGCGGCAGAGGGAAGCGCCCTGTTTCACGTGAAACAGGTTCCCTCTGCCGACGGCTAGCCGATGCCGCGCCATCCCTCCGGATCGACGCCACCGGGCACGGCAGCGCCCTCGTCGTACGGCTGACGCGTCAGCACGAAGGACCCGAGGTCCAGGTGATCCACGCTCCCGTCCGGCCGCCGTACGGCCCGCAGGAGCTCCCCAGCGTAATAGCCCTCCAGCCCGGTCCAGGTGCCGTCCCCGTTCGCCCTGAACCGGGATCGGCGACCATCGCCGGACAGCGGCCCCAGGGACAGCAGTCCGTCGGCCGTCACCCGCAGGGCGAGCGGACTGGTCCCCCAGTGCCACTGGCCCGCCAACTCCAGGACTGCCGGATCAACCGCACGGAGCGGACGCCACGGCTCGGGAATCCGCGGCTCCGCCTCGGCGACGATGCGTACGAGGTCGGAGGCCACCTGGGAGGTCTGCACCCCGGACGTGCAGTTGGCGAGCACCACCGCGCCGACGTCGTCCGCCACACCGATGGTCAGGGTGGCCAGAAAGCCCGGCACGGACCCGGAGTGACCCACCAGCAACCGGCCGTCTCGGTGCTGGATCTGCAGACCCAGTCCGTAGGCGGCACCGTCCACCACGTCCGTCAGCCCCGCCGGCGCCGCGGGTGTGGCCATCTCGCGCAGGGTCTCCGCGCCCAGTACCCGGTCGTCGCCCCGCGCAAGGAACGCGGCGAATCGCGCGAGGTCTCCGGTCGTGGACCAGAGTTGGCCCGCCGGAGCCATCCGTCCGAAGTCCTCGGCGGGCTCGGGGAGCAGCACATCGGCCCAGGGATGCACCGCCCAGCCTCCTGCGGCCGGGACCTCTGATCGAACACCCGTCCGGTCGAGACCCAGAGGTTCGAGCACTTCACGCCGCAATACCTCTTCCCAGGGCGCCCCACGGAGTTGCTCCACGAGGGAGCCCAGGAGCGAGTAGCCCGGGTTCGAGTAGTGGTGACGGCGACCCGCGGGGTGCGGCGCGGCCCGATCGCCCAGGACGTCGGCGAGTTCGGGCCGCAGCGAGCCTGGAGTCCGCTCCCACCACGGGCCGGGCGTCTCGGCCGCCAACCCACCGGTGTGGGCCAGCAGTTGGGCCACCGTGGCTCCCCCCGCACCGGTGCCGGGCAGGTGCTTCTCCAGCGGGTCCTCGAGGTCGAGCACCCCCTCGTCGCGTAGCCGCAGCACGAGCACGGCGGTGAAGGTCTTGGTGATCGAGCCGATCCGGTACTGCACGTTCTCGTCCGGCGCGTGCCCGTCGACCGAGGTCCGCGCCCCGTGCCACACGGCCCGCCCGTCGCGCACGACCGCGGCGACGAGCGACGGGGCCCGCCCCTCGGCCTGGGCCACGGCGATCCGGTGCAGCAGCGCCCGCGAGGTGCCCGGCAGCAACTCTTGCTGAGGTGTCGTCATGGGCTCAGTCCACCCGCCCGCGCGACCGGCGTCGAGCTCATTTCGCCCGGGGCGCGGGTCAGGTCTGCGCCATGTCCACGAAGCGCGAGTAGTGGCCCTGGAAGGCGACGGTGATGGTGGCCGTCGGACCGTTACGGTGCTTGCCCACGATGATGTCGGCCTCACCGGCGCGCGGGGACTCCTTCTCGTAGGCGTCCTCGCGGTGCAGCAGGATCACCATGTCCGCGTCCTGCTCGATGGAGCCGGACTCACGCAGGTCGGACACCATCGGCTTCTTGTCCGTGCGCTGCTCGGGACCACGGTTGAGCTGTGAGAGCGCGATCACCGGGACCTCCAGCTCCTTGGCCAGCAGCTTGAGGTTACGGGACATGTCCGAGACCTCCTGCTGACGGCTCTCGGACCGCTTGGAACCACCGGCCTGCATCAGCTGGAGATAGTCGATGATCACGAGCTTGATGTCGTTGCGCTGCTTCAGCCGGCGGCATTTCGCACGGATCTCCATCATCGACAGGTTCGGGGAGTCGTCGATGTAGAGCGGCGCGGAGGAGACCTCGGGCATCCGGCGGGCCAGACGGGTCCAGTCCTCGTCCGTCATGGTGCCGGAACGCATGTGGTGCAGGGCGACACGGGCTTCGGCGGACAGCAGGCGCATCGCGATCTCGTTGCGCCCCATTTCGAGGGAGAAGATGACGCTCGGCAGGTTGTGCTTGATCGACGCCGCACGCGCGAAGTCCAGCGCGAGCGTCGACTTTCCCATGGCGGGGCGGGCCGCGATGACGATCATCTGGCCCGGGTGGAGGCCGTTGGTGAGCGAGTCGAGGTCCGTGAAGCCGGTCGGCACGCCCGTCATCTCGCCGCTGCGCGAGCCGATCGCCTCGATCTCGTCGAGAGCGCCCTCCATGATGTCGCCGAGCGGGAGGTAGTCCTCGCTGGTGCGCTGCTCGGTAACCGCGTAGATCTCGGCCTGGGCCCGGTTGACGATCTCGTCGACGTCGTCGTCGCCCGCGTATCCCATCTGCGTGATGCGGGTGCCGGCCTCGACCAGGCGGCGCAGCACGGCACGTTCGTGGACGATCTCCGCGTAGTACTCGGCGTTGGCGGCCGTGGGCACCGTCTGGACGAGAGTGTGCAGATAGGACGCGCCGCCGACCTTGTTGATCTCGCCGCGCTTGGTGAGTTCGGCGGCGATCGTGATGGGGTCGGCCGGTTCGCCCTTCGCGTAGACGTCGAGGACCGCTTGATAGATCGTCTCGTGCGCGGGCTTGTAGAAGTCGTGGCCTTTGAGGACCTCCACCACGTCGGCGATGGCGTCCTTGGACAGGAGCATGCCGCCGAGGACGGACTGCTCGGCGTCGAGGTCCTGCGGCGGTACCCGCTCGAAGGCGGTGCCACCGCCTTCCCACTCGCCGCTGTCCCGGCCGCGATCGTGCTGCTCGTCCCGGCCCCGTCCTCCGTCGCCGCGGCGACGGGCCGGAGGCAGACGATCACTGGGCCCGCTGTCGGCCCACGGGTCGTCCAAGGGCTCGGAAATGCTCACCGAGCCACCTCCTCCCGTCCGCCGAGCGGACCTCGCCCTGTCTTCTTTCTACGGCAGGGCACTGACAATTGAGAGCGTCAACTCCGGTTGTGACGCGTCGGGTTTATGAGGGTTTCGTCGGCCGACGGACGGAGCACACGCCGGACCACGTTAGGCCCGCGGGCACCGTCAGCCAATCTGGTTATCCACAGGCCATGTGGACGACGGCCCCGATGCTGTGGAGAACTCCACGAAACCTGTGTACGACCCGGTGGACAGCGCTGTGAACAAGCCCTCGACTTTTCTTATGGAGAGCCTCTGACCTGCACCTTCTCCATCCACCGGCTGTGCAGAAGAAAAAGTTTCCCGGTCGGGCCAAGATCTCTTCGAACGGCGCACGAGCGCGGGCACCGCACGAAGCGTAGTAAGGGTCACTGGCTGATTGCATCTCTTACCTGTGGACGATTAGATTGGTGGTCATGACACAGGCTCCCGCGCCCCCCAGGCGCGCCCGGCGACAGCACGATCGGGAGATCGTGGCACTGGCCGTCCCGGCCTTCGGCGCGCTCGTCGCCGAGCCGCTCTTCGTCCTGGCCGACAGCGCGATCGTCGGCCATCTGGGCACCGCTCAACTGGCCGGGCTCGGCGTCGCGTCCGCGCTTCTCACCACAGCCGTCAGTGTGTTCGTCTTCCTCGCCTACGCGACCACTGCCGCCGTCGCGCGCCGTATGGGCGCCGGTGACCTTCCGGCAGCCATCCGCCAGGGTATGGACGGCATCTGGCTGGCCCTGCTGCTCGGCGCCGCTGTGATCGTGGCCGTCCTGCCCACCGCCCCGGCGCTTGTGGAAGTCTTCGGCGCCTCGGACACCGCCGCCCCGTACGCGTCGACGTATCTGCGCATCTCAGCACTCGGCATCCCTGCCATGCTCGTCGTTCTGGCCGCGACCGGTGTTCTGCGCGGGCTCCAGGACACAAGGACGCCGCTCTACGTCGCCGTCGGCGGCTTCGTCGCCAACGCCGCCCTGAACGCCGGCCTCGTCTACGGTGCGGACCTCGGTATCGCCGGTTCCGCCTGGGGCACCGTGATCGCGCAGTGGGGCATGGCCGTGGTCTATCTCGCGGTGGTCGTCCGGGGAGCACGTCGCCATGGCGCGTCGCTGCGACCCGACGCCGTCGGCATCAGGGCTTCCGCGCAGGCCGGGGTCCCGCTGCTGGTGCGCACACTTTCACTCAGGGCGATTCTGATGATCGCCACCGCCGTGGCCGCCCGTCTGGGAGACAACGACATCGCGGCGCACCAGATCGCTCTGAGCCTGTGGAGTCTGCTGGCCTTCGCTCTGGACGCCATCGCCATCGCCGGGCAGGCCATCATCGGACGATATCTCGGTGCGGACGACGCCCAGGGCGCCCGTGCCGTCTGCCGACGCATGGTCGAATGGGGGATGGCAGTAGGCGTTCTGCTCGGGCTGCTGGTCGTGATCGCCCGACCGCTGTTCCTGCCGCTCTTCACCGGTGACCAGGCGGTGAAGGAGGCAGCGTTGCCCGCTCTGCTCGTGGTAGGGCTCTCCCAGCCCATCTGCGGCATCGTCTTCGTGCTGGACGGCGTACTGATGGGCGCGGGCGACGGTCCCTATCTCGCCTGGGCCATGGTGCTCACCCTGGCTGTCTTCACCCCGGTGGCCCTGCTGATACCGGTCCTCGGCGGCGGTCTCACCGCCGTATGGGGAGCGATGACTTTGATGATGGTGGTTCGCATGCTGACCCTCTGGCTGCGTGCCCGCTCCGGCCGCTGGGTCATCACCGGTGCTACTCGGTGACCGTTTCACGTGAAACCGACGGCGTATGACGGTACATCGGTGCAAGCGGCCGGTGCCTGAACGGCGTTTCACGTGAAACACACGCAGACAGAAGGGGCCGCACCCACCGGGTGCGGCCCCTCTCAGTACTTCAAGCCGAGCGCAGCGATCAGGCCGCGACGACCTCGATGTTGACCTTGGCGGCAACCTCGGGGTGCAGACGCACGGACGTCTCGTGGGCGCCCAGGGTCTTGATCGCCGAGCCGAGCTCGATGCGGCGCTTGTCGACCTCGGGACCACCGGCAGCCTTGATCGCGGAAGCGATGTCGGCCGGGGTGACGGAACCGAAGAGACGACCGGCGTCGCCGGAGCGCACAGCCAGACGGACCTTCACGCCCTCGAGCCGGGCCTTCACAGCGTTGGCCTGCTCGATGGTCTGGATCTCGTGGATCTTGCGAGCACGACGGATCTGCTCGACGTCCTTCTCGCCGCCCTTGGTCCAGCGGATCGCGAAGTTCCGCGGGATCAGGTAGTTGCGAGCGTAGCCGTCCTTGACGTCGACGACTTCGCCGGCGGCACCGAGGCCGGAGACCTCGTGGGTGAGGATGATCTTCATTTGTCGGTCACCCTTCCCTTATCGCGCCTGGGCGGTGTACGGCAGCAGCGCCATCTCACGGCTGTTCTTGACGGCCGTGGCGACGTCACGCTGGTGCTGCGTGCAGTTGCCGGTCACGCGGCGGGCACGGATCTTGCCGCGGTCGGAAATGAACTTCCGCAGCATGTTCGTGTCCTTGTAGTCCACGTACGTGACCTTGTCCTTGCAGAAAGCGCAGACCTTTTTCTTAGGCTTGCGCACAGGCGGCTTCGCCATGGTGTTTCTCCTGTGTGATCAAGAAGTAGGGATTCCAACCCGCCTTCGACCCGTTCAGGCCCGGACCTCCGGGCCTGAACGGCCTAGAAGGGGGGTTCGTCCGAGTAGCCGCCACCGGAGCCGCCGCTGCCGCCGGAGTTTCCACCCCAGCCGCCACCGGACTGCCCGCCGCCCTGGTTGCCACCGGCGGGAGCGCCGGTCGCCCACGGGTCGTCTGCCGGAGCGCCGCCACCCTGCTGGCCGCCGCCGGAGTTTCCACCCCAGCCGCCGCCGGCCTGGCCGCCGCCACCGGAGCCGCCGCCGTAACCACCCTGGCCGCCCTGGCCACCGCGGCCGGAAGCCTTGGTGACCTTGGCCGTGGCACTGCGCAGACTGGCGCCGACTTCCTCGACGTCCAGTTCGTAGACCGTGCGCTTGACACCCTCACGGTCCTCGTAGGACCGCTGCTTCAGCCGGCCCTGCACGATGACGCGCATGCCTCGCTGGAGCGACTCCGCGACGTTCTCCGCCGCCTGACGCCAGACCGAGCAGGTCAGGAACAGGCTCTCGCCGTCCTTCCACTCGTTCGTCTGGCGGTCGAAGGTGCGGGGAGTGGACGCGACACGGAACTTCGCGACCGCCGCACCGGAGGGGGTGAAGCGCAGCTCGGGGTCGTCGACAAGATTGCCGACGACCGTGATGACGGTCTCGCCTGCCATGGGGGAACCTCTCGGCGGGTTTGCTGCTGGCTGCTTGTGCTGCTACTCAGAATCCCGAGATCAGCTGAGCTGGAGAGCTCAGTGGGTCTCGGGACGGAGGACCTTGGTCCGGAGGACCGACTCGTTCAGGTTCATCTGGCGGTCGAGCTCCTTGACGACCGCAGGCTCGGCCTGCAGGTCGATGACCGAGTAGATGCCCTCGGGCTTCTTCTTGATCTCGTACGAGAGACGACGACGGCCCCAGGTGTCGACCTTCTCCACCTTGCCGTTGCCCTCACGGACAACGGAGAGGAAGTTCTCGATCAGCGGGGAGACAGCGCGCTCTTCGAGATCGGGGTCGAGGATGACCATCACTTCGTAGTGACGCATGTGGAACCCACCTCCTTCGGACTCAGCGGCCACGGTCGATCCGTGGCAGGAGGGTTGTGATGCGTACGCAACGGTATCGGCCGCCACTGACAATCGGGGGTCGGCCTGCGACTTCCCCGTTCTCAGCTGGACGGATTCCCTGGCTAGGCCTGGGCAGACACCGGTGCAGAGGGTACAGACTACCTGCACACGTGCTTCCGGTTGAAATCCGGCGTGGATGACCGTCAGTCTGTACACGTCGGGTGTGTATGGCGCTACGATGCGCCGCTTCCGCAGGAGGTGCCACATGGCACAGGCATTGCGACCCAACACCGCCGGATCTCTCTTCGCCACCGACGGCAAAGCCCATCCGCTCCAGGACACCCTGCTCGCGGTGACCCTGGTGCTCGGGGTGACGGCGTTCATCACGTCGTTCTTCCACAGCCTCCATCTGCTCAGCTCCTGGGCCGGCCTGGTGGGAATCCTCACCGGTGCGTACGGACAGTGGATCTCCGAGACCACCCGTGAGCGCTTCGGTCTGATCGTGGGTCTCGGTACCGCAGGCGTCGGCTTCTTCATCGGTATGGCCCACGGTGGCCTCTTCGGCGGAATCTGGTGACCTAGAGCGGCGCCGGCGCCCGCGCCACGGGCCCCGACCGCGCCGCACGTCACACAGGACACCTACGAATCCGGACGGAACGCCCCGGCCGCGCACGGGCCGGGGCGCAGGTTCCGTACGCCCAGTCAGGCCGCTCGCCAGGCGCAGTAGGCTTCGGCGCGAGAGCCGGAGCCCCTGTACCCATGGGGACACACCAGCCCGAGGAGCGCCCCGAATGAGCCTGACCCTGAGGACGATCAGCCGCGAGCAGCATCTGGCATACATCCAGAGCCTGCCGTCGGCGAGCCACATGCAGGTTCCGGCCTGGGCCGATGTCAAGGCCGAGTGGCGTTCGGAGAACCTCGGCTGGTTCGACGAGCGGACCGGTGAACTGGTCGGCGTGGGCCTGGTCCTCTACCGCCAACTGCCCAAGATCAAGCGCTACCTGGCCTACCTTCCCGAGGGTCCGGTCATCAACTGGTACGCGCCGAATCTGACCGACTGGCTGGAACCGATGCTGGCGCACCTCAAGCAACAGGGCGCCTTCTCGGTGAAGATGGGCCCGCCGGTGATCATCCGGCGCTGGGAGGCCACCTCCATCAAGGCGGGCATCCAGAACCCGGACGTGAAGCGACTGCGCGACATCGAGGCCGACTTCATCGAGCCGCGCGCCTTCGAGGTGGCCGACAAGCTGCGCCGCATGGGCTGGCAGCAGGGCGAGGACGGCGGCGCCGGCTTCGGCGACGTCCAGCCGCGTTACGTGTACCAGGTGCCGCTGGCGAACCGTTCCCTCGAAGAGGTCCACAGGAACTTCAACCAGCTGTGGCGCCGCAACATCAAGAAGGCGGAGAAGGCCGGCGTCGAGGTCGTCCAGGGCGGTTACCACGACCTCGAGGAGTGGCAGCGGCTGTACGAGATCACGGCCGTGCGGGACCACTTCCGGCCGCGCCCGCTGTCCTACTTCCAGCGCATGTGGTCGGCCCTCAACACCGAGGACCCCAACCGTATGCGGCTGTACTTCGCCCGCCACAACGGCGTGAACCTCGCGGCGGCGACGATGCTGATCGTCGGCGGGCACGTCTGGTACTCGTACGGCGCGTCCGACAACATCGGCCGCGAGTTCCGCCCCTCGAACGCGATGCAGTGGCGGATGCTGCGCGACGCCTACGCGCTCGGCGGGACCGTCTACGACCTGCGTGGCATCTCCGACTCGCTGGACGAGACCGACCACCTCTTCGGCCTCATCCAGTTCAAGGTCGGCACGGGCGGACAGGCCGCGGAGTACCTCGGCGAGTGGGACTTCCCGCTGAACAAGCTGCTCCACAAGGCTCTCGACATCTACATGTCGCGCCGCTGACGTCACGTTCGGTGATTCCATACCTCTGACGCCTCCGCCACCTCCGAGGCGTTTCCCCCACCGCAGCCACGAGAAAGGTCCCAGGTCCGGCCATGGCGCTCACCCTCTACGTCGACACCGCGCGCTGGCGGGCGCACCACAAGCATGTGCAGGACCAGTTCCCGGGACTCGTCCCGGTCTGCAAGGGCAACGGCTACGGCTTCGGGCACGACCGGCTGGCGGAGGAGGCCACCCGGCTGGGCTCGGACGTCCTCGCCGTCGGCACGACGTACGAGGCCGCGCGCATCAAGGACTTCTTCGGCGGTGACCTTCTGGTGCTGACGCCGTACCGGCGCGGTGAGGAGCCCGTTCCGCTGCCCGACCGGGTGGTGCGCTCGGTGTCGTCGGTCGACGGCGTGTACGGCCTCGTGGGCGCTCGTGTGGTCATCGAGGTGATGTCGTCGATGAAGCGGCACGGCATCAGCGAGCAGGACCTGCCGCAGCTGCACGCCGCCATCGAGAACGTCAGGCTGGAAGGGTTCGCCATCCACCTGCCGTTGGACCGCACGGACGGCTCCGACGCCGTCGAGGAGGTCATCGGCTGGATGGACCGGCTGCGCGCGGCCCGTCTGCCGCTGCACACGATGTTCGTCAGCCACCTGAAGGCCGACGAACTCGCCCGGCTGCGGCAGCAGTTCCCGCAGACCCGCTTCCGCGCCCGGATCGGCACGCGGCTGTGGCTGGGGGACCACGAGGCCACCGAGTACCGCGGGGCGGTCCTCGACGTCACACGGGTCGCCAAGGGTGACCGCTTCGGCTACCGGCAGCAGAAGGCGGCCTCCGACGGCTTCCTGGTGGTCGTGGCGGGCGGCACGTCGCACGGGGTGGGTCTGGAGGCCCCCAAGGCCCTGCACGGCGTCATGCCGCGCGCCAAGGGCGTCGCCCGGGCCGGCCTCGCCACGGTGAACCGGAACCTCTCGCCCTTCGTCTGGGGCGGGAAGCAGCGGTGGTTCGCCGAGCCGCCGCACATGCAGGTGTCCATCCTGTTCGTGCCCTCGGACGCGCCCGAGCCGCACGTCGGCGACGAGCTGGTAGCCCATCTGCGGCACACCACCACCCAGTTCGACCGGATCGTGGACCGCTGAAGCGCGGGAGCGGACCGCTGAAGGGCGAGCGCTGAACCAAGGCGGCCACGGCAAAGGCCGTACACGGAGTCCGTGTACGGCCTTTCCCATGACCCGCTGCCTGGGCCAGGAAGCCTCAGTGACGGCCCTGTTCGCTCAGGGCGAACTGTCGATGGCCTCGGGCTTTCCCCAGTCCACCTGCGGCCCGTCGAAGTGGGAGGCGTGCCGGGGCGGATGCGCCGCGGCTCCGAGGACGAAGGCGTCCTCCGCACCGTCGAGCACCCCGCCCGAGGGGTCGTCGTCCCCCGCCTGCCGCACCACGTCCCGCTCCGGCATCAGGATGTCGCGTACGACGACGCCGCACAGGTAGAGCGTCCCCAGCAGGTGGACGCCGATGGCCCAGTGGTAGCCGTCGGTCGGCAGGCCCTTGTGGGCGTCCCCGCTCGACGTGTAGGCGAGGTACATCCAGATGCCCAGGAAGTAGGCGACCTCGCACGCCTGCCAGATCAGGAAGTCCCGCCACTTCGGCCGGGCCAGCACCGCAAGCGGCACCAGCCACAGGACGTACTGCGGTGAGTAGACCTTGTTGGTGAGGATGAAGGCGGCCACGATCAGGAAGGCCAGCTGGGCGAAGCGGGGACGGCGGGGCGCGGTCAGCGCCAGCGCGGCGATCCCCACAGCGCACAGCACGACGAGAAGCGTGGCGAGGGTGTTGACGCTGTCGGTGGTGAGGGGGTCCTTGGAGTTCTGCGCCATGATCAGCCAGAAGGAGCCGAAGTCGACGCCCCGCTCCTGACTGAACCGGTAGAACTTCGACCACCCCTCGAAGGCGAACAGCATGACGGGCAGGTTCACCACCAGCCAGGCGACGGCCGCACCGCCCAGGGCCTTGCCGAAGTCCCGCCATTTGCCCGCACGCCAGCACAGCACGAACAGGGGACCGAGGAGGAAGACGGGGTAGAGCTTGGCGGCCGTGGCGAGTCCCAGCAGGACACCGAAGGCGAGGGACCGGCCCCGTGACCACATGAGCATCGCCGCGGCCGTCAGAGCGACCGCCAGCAGGTCCCAGTTGATGGTCGCGGTCAGCGCGAAAGCGGGCGCCAGGGCGACCAGCAGGCCGTCCCAGGGACGCCGGGCGTGCGTCCGGGTCACGCAGACGGCGATGACGGCTGCGCACGCCATCAGCATCCCGGCGTTGACCATCCAGTACCACTGCTCCTGGTCCTGGATGCTGCCGCCGCCCGGCGTCAGCCAGTTCGCCACCTCCATGAACACGCCGGTCAGCACCGGGTACTCGAGGTAGTCCATGTCGCCGGGGAGCTTGTCGAAGTACGGCACGAGTCCGTCGGCGAAACCGCGCCCCTGGTAAAGGTGCGGGATGTCCGAGTAGCACGCATGTGTGTACTGGGAGGTGGCGCCGAAGAACCAGCCGCCGTTGTAGCAGGGCGCCTTCTGGATCAGCCCCAGGGCGAACATCCCGATCGCCACGAGCGCGATGATCCGCACGGGAGTCCACCAGGACGTCCCGGTCAGGGCCCGTCGGCCGAGGGGGCCACCGAACAGCTCACTGCCGGCCGCGGCCACGGGGTCCTCCCTGGTCGGCCTTACCGGATCCGGCTCGTGCACGCGCGTCGGCGTCGATTCTGCACTGGGCATGAGCCACATCCTGCCGTACGGACCTAGGAAAACACCGAGGGCCGCCCCACCTCGTTCGATGGAGCGGCCCTCGTTTCACGTGAAACATCCGGATGTTTCACGTGAAACACCCAAGACGGGGGACAGCGCGGTCAGCCGGCCGGTCCTCCGAAGAAGCCGCCGTTTCCGTTGCCTCTCGAGTTGCCGCTCGACTCCGTGACGGACGGCGAGGGACTGGATTCCCCAGTTCCGCCGTTGTCGTTCCCGTTGTTCGTCCCACCGCCGACATCGCCGCAGTCGAAGAAATTGGAGCAGGTCTCGGTCGCCGAGGGCGAAGGCTCGACCTCCGGCTCACTGGGAGTCGGAGACGGAGAAGAAGACTCCTCCTCGGTCTCGGTCACCGAGGGCGTCGGAGTGGGGGACGGCTCCGCGTTGACGACCTCACCGATGGGCTCGGGCTCGGGGAAGTCCTTCGGGTCGGTGCCCTTCAGCGCCTCGGCCATGTAGTCGTGCCAGATCTGCGCCGGGAACGAGGCGCCGTGGATCTTCTTCTGGCCACCTGTTCCGAACATCTTCAAGAACGTACGGTTCTTGTTCGACTCGTCGTCGTCGTAGCGGAACATGGTGACGGCGGTCGACAGCTGCGGGGTGTAGCCCACGAACCAGGCCGACTTGTTGCCGTCGGTGGTACCGGTCTTTCCGGCCACCTCACGGCCGGGCAGCTGGGCGTTGGTACCGGTGCCCTTCTCCACCACGGTCTTCAGGACGTCGGTGACGTTGTCGGCGACCTTCGAGGTGAACGCCTGCTTCGTCTCGTTCTCGTGCGTGAAGATCTGGCCCTTCTCGCTCGTGACCTTCTCCACGGAGTAAGGATCACGCTGCTTGCCGCTGGCGGCGAAGGTGGCGTACGCGCCCGCCATCCGGATCGCGCTCGGGTCGGAGATGCCGATCGAGAACGACGGGAATCCGCTGTTGGTCAGGCTGGACGGCTTCAGACCCGCGCTGACCGCGGAGTCCTTCACCTTGTCCAGACCGACGTCCATGCCGAGCTGCACGAAGGCGGAGTTCACCGACTCACGCATCGCCTCACGCAGATCGATCTTGAACTTGGGCGGAGAGCCGAGGGAGACGTTGCCGTCATTGGTCTGAAGCCACTCCTCACCCTTCTCGTTCTTCCAGACCGAACCGTCGTAGTTCTCGATCTTGAGCTTGTTCTTGCCGCTGAACAGGCTCTTGGGTGACACGATGGTGCGTTCGTCCTGCGCCTGCGACGACCCCAGATCCGGATCCCGCACGCCCCACGTCATCGCGGCGGCCAGCACGAACGGCTTGAACGTCGAACCGACCTGGGCACCGGTCTGGTCGGCGTTGTCGGTGAAGTGCTTGGTGGCGTCCTCACCGCCGTAGACGGCCCGGATGGCACCGGTGTCCGGTTCCACGGACGCGCCGCCGAACTGGACGTGCGTATCGGTCTCCGGCCGTTCCTTCGGCTTGATGTTGGCCTTCTGGACCTTCGTGACCGATTCCTCGAGCTCCTTGACCTTGTTCTTGTCGAAGGTCGTGTAGATCGAGTAGCCGCCCTGCTGAAGCAGGTCCGGGGTGATCCCGGTCTTCTTGCTGTTGGTGACCAGGTAGCCGTTGGCGAGGTCGACCAGGTAGCCGATCTGGCCCTTGAGGTCGGTGTTCGACCGGGGGTTCTGCCACTTGGGAAGAGCGGTGTACTTGGCCCGCACCGAGGCGTCCAGATGGCCGTACTCGACCATCTTGTCCAGGGTGTCCTGCATCTGGCGCAGCGCCCGCCTGCTGTTGGCCTCGGCCGTGGCGCCGACCGAGTCGACGGAGGTCGCGCCGGCGGGGTCGTAGTACGTGGCGCCCTTCAGCATGGCGGCCAGGAAGGCGCACTCGCCCGGGCTGAGCTTGATCGCGTCCTTGTTGAAGTAGGCACGGGCCGCGGCCTGGATTCCGTAGGCGTTGCGCCCGTAGTACGCGGAGTTCAGGTAGCCGGCCATGATCTGGTCCTTGTCGACCTCCGCGCCCACCTTGATGGACACGAAGATCTCCTTGAACTTCCGGGAGATCGTCTGCGACTGGTCGTTCAGCATGGCGTTCTTGACGTACTGCTGGGTGATGGTGGATCCACCCTGCGTCTGTCCGCCCCGGGCCATGTTGAACACGGCACGGGCGATGCCCTTGGGGTCGATGCCGCTGTCGTCGTAGAAGGTCTTGTTCTCCTGCGAGATCACCGCCCAGCGCATCTCCTCCGGGATCTGCGAGAGGCCGATGTTCTGCCGGTTCGTCTCACCACCGGTGGCAACCATCTGGCTGCCGTCCTTCCAGTAGTAGACGTTGTTCTGCGCCGTCGCCGTCTTGGCGACGTCCGGGATGCCCACCATGGCGTATCCGATGCCCGCCACGGCCACCAGGCTGCCCACGAAGCCGACGAACAGACCCGTGACGAGCTTCCAGGACGGCGTCCAGCGCCGCCAGCCGTATTTGCCGGACCGCGGGTAGTCGATCAGACGCTTGCTGTCGGGCGCAGGGCGCCCTCTGCCCCGTCCAGGACCGGCCGGGGCGCCACGACGGCCCCCTGCGGGCTCGGCCGCTCTGCGCCGCCCGCCCGAGTCTCTCTGGGACGCGCGCCGGGACTCGGCGCGGCTGCCTTGTGACTGCTCCTCGCCTCCGACCCCATAACCCAACCCGTAGTCGGAAGGAGATCCGGTGGCGCCTCGCGGTGCCGCGCGGCGGCCGGAGGACGGACCGGACTGGCCGCGTCGGGCCGCGGCACGTCCGCCTTCCTGCGACTGCGGCGGTTTGCGACGGTGCTCGCTCATCGAACGATTACTCCTCGGGCAGGCGCATCCGTGCGCGCCTGGAAAAGGCGGCTGGTTTCCTGTCCCCCCGAAGTACGGATGCGGTCGGTCGCGCATTCACCCGTACGGCACCGAGGACCTCGACGCCCCCCGGCGTCTCATGGGTCCCGGTGGTCTGCATGGCGCACAGACTACGCACCGCCAAAACCCGCCTAGCCCCGAAGTTCACCCCAAACCAGGCAACTCACCTCCAACGAATCGGCGATGTGATCCCGTTCACCCTTTCTCCCCTTGTCCCATCCGGAAGGCCGTTCTATCGTGCTGATGTATCGAGTCGATACATCAGCGCGACATAGCCGAGAGGAGGCGACGATGAGCCGGCGTGCCGGGATCCTCGAGTTCGCCGTCCTGGGCCTTCTCCGCGAGTCCCCGATGCACGGCTATGAGCTGCGCAAACGACTCAATACGTCACTGGGGGTGTTCCGTGCGTTCAGCTACGGCACGCTCTATCCCTGCCTCAAGACGCTGGTCATCAACGGCTGGTTGATCGAGGAGCCGGGAAACACCCATGAAGACGCCCTCGCCGCTCCACTGGCGGGGCGTCGCGCCAAGATCGTCTACCGGTTGACGGCGGAGGGTAAGGAACACTTCGAGGAACTGCTCTCGCAGACAGGTCCCGACGCGTACGAGGACGAACACTTCGCCGCTCGTTTCGCCTTCTTCGGGCAGACGTCACGCGATGTACGCATGCGCGTACTGGAGGGCCGCCGCAGCCGGCTGGAGGAGCGCCTCGAGAAGATGCGCGCCTCCCTGGCGCGCACCCGGGAGCGCCTCGACGACTACACGCTCGAGCTTCAGCGCCACGGTATGGAGTCCGTGGAGCGCGAAGTGCGCTGGCTGAACGAGCTGATCGAGAGCGAGCGGGCCGGACGGGACCTCACGGGTTCCGCCTCCGGTGACTCCGCTCAACAGAACACCACATCTGGATCGACGGGCGGCCTGCCCCGTCCCGGGGACACCCCCAGGACGGATCTGCCCGACGAAACCGCCACGTGAGCGCCCGTTCAGGGACTCACTCGTACACACAGGGAGCAACCGGAATGGGTTCGGTTCGCGTAGCCATCGTCGGCGTGGGCAACTGCGCCGCCTCGCTGGTACAGGGCGTCGAGTACTACAAGGACGCCGACCCGGCGTCCAAGGTCCCGGGTCTGATGCACGTGCAGTTCGGCGACTACCACGTCGGTGACGTCGAGTTCGTCGCCGCCTTCGACGTCGACGCGAAGAAGGTCGGCCTCGACCTCTCGGACGCCATCGGTGCCAGCGAGAACAACACCATCAAGATCTGCGACGTCCCCAACAAGGGCGTCACGGTCCAGCGCGGCCACACCCTGGACGGTCTCGGCAAGTACTACCGCGAGACCATCGAGGAGTCCGCCGAGGCCCCCGTCGACGTGGTCCAGGTCCTCAAGGACAAGCAGGTCGACGTCCTGATCTGCTACCTGCCCGTCGGATCCGAGAGCGCGGCGAAGTTCTACGCCCAGGCCGCCATCGACGCCAAGGTCGCGTTCGTCAACGCCCTCCCGGTCTTCATCGCCGGCACCAAGGAGTGGGCGGACAAGTTCACCGAGGCGGGCGTCCCGATCGTCGGTGACGACATCAAGTCGCAGGTCGGCGCCACCATCACGCACCGTGTGATGGCCAAGCTGTTCGAGGACCGCGGGGTCCGGCTCGAGCGCACCATGCAGCTCAACGTCGGCGGCAACATGGACTTCAAGAACATGCTGGAGCGCGACCGCCTCGAGTCCAAGAAGATCTCGAAGACGCAGGCCGTCACCTCGCAGATCCCCGACCGCGACCTGGGCGAGAAGAACGTCCACATCGGTCCGTCGGACTACGTGGCCTGGCTGGACGACCGCAAGTGGGCGTACGTCCGCCTCGAGGGCCGTGCCTTCGGCGACGTCCCGCTGAACCTGGAGTACAAGCTCGAGGTCTGGGACTCCCCGAACTCCGCGGGCGTCATCATCGACGCCCTGCGCGCCGCGAAGATCGCCAAGGACCGCGGCATCGGTGGTCCGATCCTGTCGGCGTCCTCGTACTTCATGAAGTCCCCGCCGGTCCAGTACTTCGACGACGAGGCCTTCGCCAACGTCGAGAAGTTCATCCGCGGCGAGGTCGAGCGCTGACTCGACCCCACGCGGGAAATTCGCTCCTGCCAGGGCTGAGAAGGTCCCCGGGTCACCGACCCGGGGACCTTCCCCGTATGTGAGGCTGTGCCCCATGGCCGTCGTCCGTGATCTGCGCGTTCTGCTGCGCTTCGGGAACTTCCGGCGCCTGCTCGCGGTGCGGCTGCTGTCCCAGTGCGCGGACGGTGTCTACCAGGTCGCGCTCGCCACCTACGTGGTGTTCTCTCCGGAGAAACAGACCTCGGCCGGCGCGATCGCCTCCGCCATGGCGGTCCTGCTGCTGCCCTACTCCCTGGTCGGCCCCTTCGCCGGCGTCCTGCTGGACCGCTGGCGCCGCCGCCAGGTCTTCCTCCACGGCAACCTGCTGCGCGCCCTACTGGCATCCGTGACCGCAGTCCTGATGATCAGTCACGTTCCCGACTGGCTGTTCTACGCCTCCGCGTTGTGCGTCACGGCCGTCAACCGGTTCGTCCTGGCCGGTCTTTCCGCAGCGCTGCCACGCGTCGTCGACGGCGAGCGTCTGGTGATGGCCAACTCGCTCTCCCCCACCGCCGGAACGCTGGCCGCGGTCGCGGGCGGCGGTCTCGCCTTCGTCGTACGGCTGGTGGTGGCCGACTCCGACGCGGCGGTGGTACTGCTGGGATGCGCCCTGTACCTGTGTGCCGCGCTCGGCTCCCTCACGATGGCCGCGGACCTGCTCGGACCCGACCGGTACGCGGGCCGGCCCGGCCTGGCGAGCGCGCTCAGGGGCACCGCCCGCGGGCTGTCCGCCGGTCTGCGTCACCTTGCCGAGCCGAAGCGCAGGAAGGCCGCCTGGGCGCTCGGCTCGATCTCGCTGATGCGGTTCTCCTACGGCGCCCTGACGGTCATGGTGCTGATGTTGTGCCGGTACGCCTGGTCGTCCGACCCGGACGACGGGCTGGCGCTGCTGGGCCTCGCGGTGGGCGTTTCCGGCGTGGGCTTCTTCGTCGCCGCGGTCATCACCCCGTCAGCTGTGGGATGGCTGGGGCCGGTCCGCTGGATCGTGGTCTGCTCCGCGGCCGCCGCGGTCCTGGTGCTCGCCCTCATGCTGCCGTTCACGCGGGCGACCACGTTCGCCGCGGCGTTCGTGCTGGGCCTCGTCACCCAGGGCGCCAAGATCGCCACCGACACCGTCGTCCAGTCGTCCGTCCAGGACGGCTTCCGCGGCCGGATCTTCTCCCTCTACGACGTCCTGTTCAACGTCGCCTTCGTAAGCGCCGCCGCGGTCGCCGCCCTGATGCTGCCGCCTGACGGGCGTTCCGTTGCTCTGGTGGTCACGGTCGCCGTTATCTACGGAACGGTTGCTGGCGCTATGGCCCGGTTTGAACGTCGGTAAGTGTCACATCAATGACACAGACTCCACCTCGGCTACAAGGTTGTCAGTGGGGGCCGGTAACTTACGTGCGTCTTACTTCGCGAGTGATTTCGCGCCACACGTCCAAAGTTTTCTAGGGGGACCCCACGTGTCGACTCCGCCGCCTCAGGGCCAGAACCCGTTCGCGCAGCAGGGCCAGCAGCCCTACGGCCAGCCCCAGGGCCAGGCCCCGTACCCGCCCCAGGGCGGCTACCCCCAGCAGCCCGGGCAGCCGGGGCAGCCGGGCTACCCCACGGCCCCCTACGGCGCGGTCCCCCCGGAGCAGCCCCGTCGCAAGGTCAGCTTCAAGCTGATCAAGAACATCGTCATCGTTCTCGCCGTCGTCGGTGTGGGTATCGCCGCCTTCATATCCAGCCAGGACGACGCCGACACCGCGGCGGTCGGCGACTGCATGCACCGCGGCAGCACCAACGACAACGACCCCGACCTCGAGGTCGTGAAGTGCGACTCCTCGCAGGCGCAGTTCGTCGTGCTGGCGAAGATCAAGGGCACGTACACGCAGCTCTCGGCCGACAGCAAGTGCGAGGAGAAGGCCAAGGACTTCCAGTACTCGTACACCGAGAGCGGTGACGGCAGTAACTTCCTGCTCTGCCTGAAGGACTACAAGAAGTAAGGCAGTTGCAGACGAAGGGGGCGGTGTTTCACGTGAAACACCGCCCCCTTCGTCTGCGCGCCTGTCGCGCCGTCAGGGTCATGTTTCACGTGAAACATGACCCCGATTCACGGACTCAGCCCTGCTCGGCCCACCACTCCTTGAGCGCCGCCACCGCCGCGTCGTACTCCATCGGCCCGTTCTCCAGGCGCAGTTCCAACAGGTGCTTGTACGCCTGCCCGATGGCCGGTCCCGGGCCGACTCCCAGAATCTCCATGATCTGGTTGCCGTCGAGGTCCGGGCGGATGGCGTCCAGCTCCTCCCGCTCCTTCAGCTGCGCGATGCGCTCCTCCAGCCCGTCGTATGCCCGTGAGAGCGCCGCCGCCCTGCGCTTGTTGCGCGTCGTGCAGTCCGACCGGGTCAGTGCGTGAAGGCGGTCGAGGAGCGGTCCCGCGTCGCGTACATAGCGCCGCACCGCGGAGTCGGTCCAGTCACCCGTGCCGTACCCGTGGAAGCGCAGGTGGAGCTCGACCAGCCGGGAGACGTCCTTCACCAGCTCGTTGGAGTACTTCAGAGCCGTCATCCGCTTCTTCGTCATCTTCGCTCCGACCACCTCGTGGTGGTGGAACGAGACGCGGCCGTCGTTTTCGAAGCGACGGGTACGAGGCTTGCCGATGTCATGCAGCAGCGCGGCGACTCGCAGGGTGAGGTCGGGGCCGTTCCCCTCCAGGGCGATCGCCTGCTCGAGGACGATCAGCGTGTGCTCGTAGACGTCCTTGTGGCGGTGGTGCTCGTCGCTCTCCAGCCGCAGGGCGGGCAGCTCGGGCAGCACGTGGTCGGCGATGCCGGTGTCGACCAGCAGGGACAGCCCCTTGCGGGGGTGCGCGGACAGGATCAGCTTGTTCAGCTCGTCCCGTACCCGCTCGGCCGAGACGATGTCGATCCGGCCGGCCATCTCCCGCATCGCCCTGACGACCTCGGGGTCGACCTCGAAGTCGAGCTGGGCGGCGAAGCGGGCGGCGCGCATCATGCGCAGCGGGTCGTCCGAGAAGGACTCCTCCGGCGTACCCGGGGTGCGCAGCACACGAGCCGAGAGGTCCTCGAGGCCGCCGTGCGGGTCGATGAACTCCTTCTCGGGAAGCGCCACAGCCATGGCGTTCACGGTGAAGTCGCGCCGGACGAGGTCCTGCTCGATGGAGTCGCCGTAGGACACCTCGGGCTTGCGCGAGGTCCGGTCGTAGGCCTCCGACCGGTATGTGGTGACCTCGATCTGGAAGGACCGGTCGACTCCTTCGACGCGGGCGTCCTTCTGTACGCCGACGGTACCGAAGGCGATCCCTACTTCCCAGACCGCGTCCGCCCATGGCCGGACGATCTTCAGAACGTCCTCGGGGCGGGCGTCCGTCGTGAAGTCCAGGTCGTTGCCGAGCCGGCCGAGCAGCGCGTCCCGGACCGAGCCGCCGACCAGGGCGAGGGAGAACCCGGCCTCGTGGAAACGGCGGGCGAGGTCGTCGGCGACAGGGGCGACCCGCAGCAGTTCGCTGACCGCGCGGTGCTGCACCTGGCTCAGGACGCTGAGATTGTCTTCATTGGCGTTCGGCACAACAGAAGAGGGTACGTGGCCCGGCCGACCGGGGGCGCCCTGATATGGAGCGTAATCACATCTACCCCGATAGACGTACAGAGCTTATTTTTCATCTACAAAACCAGCACTCTTCGCATTTCCTTCGCATAGCGGAGGATCCGGCCGCCTTCCGCGATCTTGTGGAGCAGTCCGCGGCACTTACCCTCAGCGCGCATCGTTACGATGCGTGGACGCACATTCCGACGACCACTGACGACGACGAGGGACGGGCGAACGCGTGGCCGAGGCGGCAGACTCTCCGGGGATGACTCCCTCACCTGCCCGCCGGTGGCTGCGGCGCACCGGCGCACTGCTGGCCGGGGTGCCCCTGCTGGCCGGTCTCCTCCAGCTGCCCGCCGCCTCCGCGCAGGCCGCCGGCCAGACCTCCGTCAAGGACGCCTCGGGCGCGGGCACGGTGGCTGTCGCCGTCGACTCACTGAGTCCTGGCGCACCCACCGAGGGCGACACGCTCACCGTCTCCGGCACGGTCGTCAACAACGGCAGGCAGGCGGTCACCGGCGCCCACGTGGGTCTGTGGGTGGGTTCCGCGTTCAGCACCCGGTCGGCGATCGACACCGCCGCCAAGAACGCGGAGTCGCTGTCCGGCGACGACGGCTCGGAGGTGGGCGGCAAGTACGTCGCCAAGTTCGCCAAGCTCACACCGGGCGTGGCGGAGCACTTCAGCATCGCCGTCCCGGTCGACAAACTCGACCTCGGCGAGGACGGCGTCTACCCGCTCGGTGTCGCCCTCTCCGGGCAGACGTCCGCACGGCCCTGGGAACAGGTGCTGGGCATCCAGCGGACCTTCCTGCCGTGGCAGCCCGAGGAGGCGGACACCCCGACCAGGACGACGGTGCTGTGGCCGCTGGTGTCCTCCGTCCACATGACGGCGGAGACCGGTTCGAACGCGCAGCAGACGCCGGTCTTCCTCAACGACGACCTGGCCGAGGAACTCGCGCCCGGCGGCCGTCTGGACCAGCTTCTGAGCCTCGGCAAGGAACTCGACGTCACCTGGGTGATCGATCCGGACCTGCTGGCGTCCGTCGACGCCATGACCGGCAGCTACCGGATCCGGGGCGACGGCGACACCACCACGGCAGGCACCCACCAGGCACTCGCCAAGCAGTGGCTCGCGGAGCTCCAGGAGGCGGTGCTCGGCAAGGAGGTCGTCGCGCTGCCCTTCGCGGACCCCGACCTGGCCTCGCTGGCCCACAACGGCACCGGCGTCGCCGGCTCGCTGAGCCAGCTCAAGGCGGCCACCGACGTCGCTGCCACCACGGTCGAGACCGTGCTCCACGTGACACCGTCCACCGACTTCGCCTGGCCGGTGGACGGCGCCGTCGACCCGTCGATCGTCAAGGTCGCCACCTCGGCCGGCGCCGACAAGGTGATCGCCCGCGGCGACAGCCTCGCGGAAACCGGCGATCTCACCTACACCCCCTCCGCCGCCCGGCCGATCGGCGGCGGCACCACGGCGGTCGTCTCGGACGCCAGGTTGTCGACGGGGTTCCAGGGCGATCTGACGAAGGCCTCCACGTCGACGCTCGCCGTGCAGGAGTTCCTCGCGCAGAGCCTGGCCCTGAACCTGCAGACCGCCAAGCAGCGCAGCGTCGTCGTCGCCCCGCAGCGCGTGCCTACGGCGGGCCAGGCCCGGGCGCTGGCGGCGGCCGTCACGATGCTCCAGGGCGGTACCTGGTCGCAGGCCCAGCAGCTCACCGCTGCCGCCAAGGCCAAACCCGACCCGGGCGCCACCACGAAGGTGCCGTCGAGGTCGGCGTACCCGTCGTCGCTGCGCAAGCAGGAGCTGCCCCGGTCGGCGTTCGAGCAGATCGCGTACACGCAGGACAGGCTCGACAACTTCAAGGTGATCCTCGCCAACGAGGCCCGGGTGGTGACCCCCTTCGGGCGTGCGATAAACCGTGAGATGTCCACGTCGTGGCGCGGCCGTCGCAGCGCCGCGAGCTCGTTCCGGCAGAGCGTGCAGGACTATCTGGACACCCTCACCGGCCAGGTCAAGCTGATCGACAAGTCGGAGACCAAACTCTCCGGGCGCAGCGCCACGATCCCGGTGACCGTGCAGAACAACCTGGTGCAGGGCGTCGACCACCTGATCCTGCGGCTCACCTCGACGAACCCGACCCGTCTCGAGTTCTCCGACGAGCCCTACGTCGAGCAGCGGGTCACGGTCTCCGGCGGGCACAGCACGACGGTGAAGTTCACCACGTCCGCCAACGTCAACGGCCAGACGAGGGTGATCGCCCAGCTGTACACCGAGGACGGCCAGAAGTACGGCGCCGAGGTGGCCTTCGACGTGCGGGTCACCGAGATCACGGCCACCGTGATGCTGGTCATCGGCGGCGGTGTCCTGCTGCTCGTGCTGGCAGGCTTCCGCATGTACACCCAGCGCAAGCGCGCCGCGGCCCGAGAGACAGCAGAGACACCACAGGACGGCGAGGAGGGCGAGGACGGCGCCGACGAGGCGGACGGACCCGCCGACGGCCCGGAGGATCCCGAGCGCCGCCAGACCCGTCCCGACGAGAAATCCGGCTCCGGAGCTGGCGCAGCCGACCCGGAGCAGCCGAGTGACGGGACACCGGACACCGCAGTGGAAAGCGTCGACCCGTCCGGCACGGGTGAGAGAGTGGACCGTTGAGGATGCCGTGGCCGGTGGGCCCGGGACGATGAGGTGGGGTAACCATGAACGCGCCGTACGACGGTGACCGCGGCCAGGCCGCGGGCCGCTCGGGCAACCCCGAGGGCCCGCCGCCCGAGCACGGCCAGGTGCCGCCGCAGCACCCGGCGGACATGTACCTCCAGGACGCCTACGACCAGGACCCCTACCGGTCCCAGGACCTCACCGCGCAGGATCCTGTCGCCGAGGCGCTCTACGACCGTGCCGCACACCCCCCACCGCCCCCGGGCATGCAGCAGCCGCAGCAGCCTCTGTACGGCCGGCCCCCGCAGTCCCCGTACGCCCCCGACCCGCATGTGTGGGCCCAGACCCCGGCGCCCGAGCCGGAGGGCCCCAGCCAGTACCTGCCGTACGGAGACGATCCCCGCACCACCCAGTTCGTGGGGGTGGACGACCTGGTGACGCACTCCGGCGAGGAACAGCACCAGCCCGACGCCTTCGCCCACCTCTTCCGGGACCAGCAGCAGGGCGGCTCCCGGGCCGCCGAGCCCCCGTCGGTACCGGGCCCCGCGTCCGCCCCGGGCGGACAGGGAGCGGTACCGCCGTACCAGGCGCCGGTACCGCCGTCGCTCGCGGCGGACCAGACCATGAACCTCACCGCCACGCCGGACCCTGCCGCGGCCGACGTTCCCGCCGCCGCTGCGGCGAAGAAGGGCGGACGGGCCGCGGGCCTGCTGAAGTCCAGCGCCGTGATGGCCGCGGGCACCATGGTGTCCCGCCTCACCGGCTTCGTCCGCTCGGCGCTGATCGTCTCGGCGCTGGGCGTCGGCCTGCTCGGCGACACCTTCCAGGTCGCCTACCAGCTGCCCACCATGATCTACATCCTGACCGTCGGCGGCGGGCTCAACTCCGTCTTCGTCCCGCAGCTCGTGCGGGCCATGAAGGAGGACGAGGACGGCGGCGAGGCCTACGCCAACCGCCTGCTCACGCTGGTCATGGTGGCGCTCGGCCTGCTCACCGTCGGCGCCATCGCCGCAGCGCCCGTCCTGATCCGCCTCCTGTCCGACTCGGTCGCCAGCGACCCGGCGGCCAACGAGGTCGGCATCACCTTCGTCCGCTACTTCCTGCCCTCGATCTTCTTCATGGGCGTCCACGTGGTGATGGGGCAGATCCTCAACGCGCGCGGGAAGTTCGGCGCGATGATGTGGACGCCGGTCCTCAACAACATCGTCATCATCGTGACGCTGGGCATGTTCATCTGGGTCTACGGCACCTCCGCCGACTCCGGCATGAAGGTCACCACGATCCCGCCGGAGGGCGAGCGGCTTCTCGGCATCGGGGTCCTGCTCGGCCTCGTCGTGCAGGCCCTCGCCATGATCCCGTATCTGCGCGAGACCGGGTTCCGGCCGCGGCTGCGCTTCGACTGGAAGGGCCACGGCCTCGGCAAGGCCGCCACCCTCGCCAAGTGGACCGTCCTCTTCGTGCTGGCCAACCAGGCCGGCGCGCTCGTCGTCACCCAGCTGTCCACCTCGGCGGGCAAGGACTCGCCGGTCGACGGCACCGGTTTCGCCGCCTACGCGAACGCCCAGCTGATCTGGGGCCTGCCGCAGGCCATCATCACCGTCTCCCTGATGGCCGCGCTTCTGCCCCGCATCTCCCGCTCGGCGGCCGAGGGCGACGGGGGCGCCGTCCGCGACGACATCTCCCAGGGCCTGCGCACCACCGCCGTCGCGATCGTCCCGATCGCCTTCGGCTTCCTCGCGCTCGGCATCCCGATGTGCACGCTGATCTTCGGCTCCTCCGGCACCAGCGAGGCCACGAACATGGGCTTCATGCTGATGGCCTTCGGTCTGGGCCTGATTCCCTACTCCGTGCAGTACGTCGTCCTGCGCGCCTTCTACGCCTACGAGGACACCCGGACCCCCTTCTACAACACCGTCATCGTGGCCGCGGTCAACGCGACCGCGTCGGCGGTCTGTTACTTCGTCCTCCCCGCCCGCTGGGCCGTGGTCGGCATGGCGGCCTCCTACGGCCTGGCGTACGCGATCGGCGTCGGTGTCGCCTGGAACAGACTGCGCAAGCGGCTCGGCGGCGACCTCGACGGCTCCCATGTCCTGCGGACCTACGCCCGGCTGTGCATCGCCTCCGTACCGGCCGCTCTCATCAGCGGCGCGGCCTGCTACGGCATCGGCCACAGCCTGGGCCAAGGCGTCCTCGGTTCCTTCGCAGCGCTGCTGGTCGGCGGGGTGCTGTTGTTCGGCGTCTTCTTCGTCGCCGCCCGCCGCATGCGCATCGAGGAGCTCAACTCGCTCGTCGGCATGGTCCGCGGACGCCTGGGTCGCTGATACAAGGGGTAGGCGCACAACCATCGCCCACCCCCGCGTGTCGTGCATAGCGCCGGACTGTGGGCACAATTGGGTTCGGCGTCGGACGGCGCGCACGAGGTCGGACGGCGCGCATCGAATGGGGAGGCAGGAACGACGGTGGCGGAACGGAGCACAGCTGCCGTCGACGTGGCAGACAACAGCGGTGACAAGCCGCTGACCGCACAAGCGGACCAGTCCACGGCCGACGGGGTGGCCAAGAACCGGGAGCAGGACACGGACAGCGACGAGGCACAGGGGAGTGGCGGGGCGGAGCGTCCCGGGAAGGCCTCACCGCCGGAACTGCACAGCGGTCACAAGCTCGCCAGACGCTACCGCCTCGAAGAGTGCGTCACCCGTCTGGACGGTTTCAGCAGTTGGCGCGCGGTCGACGAGAAACTCCGCCGGGCCGTGGGCGTCCACATCCTGCCCGCGGACCACACACGGGCACGTTCGGTGCTGGCAGCGGCCCGGTCCTCGGCCCTGCTCGGGGATCCCCGATTCGTCCAAGTACTGGACGCCGTCGAGGAGAACGACCTCGTCTACGTCGTCCATGAATGGCTGCCGGACGCCACCGAGCTGACGACGTTGCTCGCGGCCGGCCCGCTGGAGCCGCACGACGCCTACCAGATGGTGAGTCAGATCGCCTCCGCCATGGCCGCCGCGCACCGCGAAGGCCTGGCGCATCTGCGCCTGAACCCCAGCGCCGTCCTGCGTACCTCCTCGGGCCAGTGGCGCATCCGAGGCCTCGCGGTGAACGCCGCCCTGCGCGGCATCACCACCGACACTCCGCAACGCACCGACACCGAGGCGATCGGCGCCCTGCTGTACGCGGCGCTCACCCAGCGCTGGCCGTACGAGAACGACGCCCACGGCCTGTCGGGGCTGCCCAAGGACGTCGGGCTGATCGCTCCCGACCAGGTGCGCGCCGGTGTCCACCGGGGCCTGTCGGAGCTCTCCATGCGAGCCCTCGTCAACGACGGCGCGACCGCCTCCCGGCACGAGGCGGCCTGCACGACGCCGGAGGAGCTGGTGAAGGCGATCGGTGAGATGCCCCGCATCCGCCCGCCCGAGCCCGCGTTCACCGCTCCGCCCGAGTACCAGCGCACGACGTACCAGCAGGGCACCTACGGTCGTCCCGCTCCGCACCCGGGCGCCACCCAGCAGATGTCGCCCCCGCCGCCCCCGCTCCAGAGCCGCACCGGCAAGGCCCTGAAGTGGGCGGTCTCCGCCCTCCTCATCGCCGCCCTCGGTCTGGGCAGCTGGCAGCTCGCGGACGCGCTGATGGACCAGAGCAAGTCCGACGACAGCAACCAGACCCAGACGACGGACGAGGGCGACAAGAACAGCACCGCTCCGAAGCCGGTCAAGGCGCTCAAGATCTACGACGCCGCCGAGTACTACCCGGACGGCACCCCCCAGCACGCGGATGACGCGAAGCTCACCTACGACGGTGACAGCTCCACGTACTGGCGGTCGCGCTCCTTCGACGACGGGCCGGTTCTCGCGCCCTTCAAGAAGGGGGTGGGCATCGTCTACGACCTCGGTTCCGAGCAGAGCGTCTCCGCAGCCTCGATAGGGCTTCACTACGGCGGCAGCTACACCGCAGCCAGCCTGTACGCGGCCGATTCGCTCTCGTCGTCGGCGTCTCTCACGTCCATGACGAAGATCGCCGACGCCCGGACGTCCGGGCAGGAACTGAGAATCTCCGCCGAGAAGCCGGTGAAGACGCGGTACGTTCTCGTATGGATCACCGCCGCGCCTCGCTCGGACACGGACGAGTACAGTCGCGCCGGCTACAAGCAGGCCATCACCGACGTGAAGTTCACGGGCTGACGTCTCACCGGAGGGGAGGGGGTCCCGATGGCGGAAGGCGCCGGATTTGACGGAGCGAGCGACCAGGACCTCCTCACCCGCCACGTAGAAGGCGACCCGGAGGCCTTCGGCGAGCTTGTACGGCGCCATCGTGACCGCCTCTGGGCGGTGGCCCTGCGCACGCTGGGGGACCGCGAGGAGGCCGCTGACGCCGTCCAGGACGCTCTCGTGTCCGCCTACCGGGCCGCCCACACCTTCCGCGGCCAGTCCGCCGTCACGACCTGGCTGCACCGCATCACGGTGAATGCCTGCCTGGACCGCGCCCGCAAGGCCGCTTCCCGCAAGACCTCGCCGGTCGACGACACCGAGCGTCTGGAGCAGCTGCTCGAGCCGCACGAGTCGGCGTCCGCCCCCGCCGAACGCAACGATCTGCACCGCCAGCTCCTCGAAGCGCTCGGCACCCTCCCGCCCGACCAGCGAGCCGCCCTCGTCCTCGTGGACATGCAGGGCTACCCGGTCGCCGAGGCCGCCCGCGTGCTCGACGTGCCGACCGGGACGGTGAAGAGTCGCTGCGCCCGGGGCAGAGCCAGACTCCTGCCACTTCTCACGCATCTACGGCCGGCCGGCACCGGCGGCGACAGAGAAAACGGCTCAGGACGGAACCGGGCGCAGGGGACATCCGTCCCACCGGCAGCGGAAACTCGTGACGAGGGGCCGGGCAACGCCGGGACAGGCGATTCAGCTGCTGTGAAGGGCGGAGGTGGGCGAGCGTGACCTCGACGACGGACAGGACCGCACACCCGGACGTCGCGGAGATCTCCGACCTCACCGAGGGCCTGCTGACTCCCTCCCGGAGTGCCGACGTGCGCCGCCATCTCGACAGCTGTGAGCTCTGCGCGGACGTCCGTGCGTCGCTCGAGGAGATCCGTGGCCTTCTGGGCACTCTCCCCGGCCCTCCGCGTATGCCGGACGATGTCGCCCACCGCATCGACGCCGCACTCGCTGCCGAGGCGCTGCTGAATTCCGCGTCTCCCGAGGACACGCACGCATCTCAGCCGGCCGGCCTGCCCACCACCGACGCCGAAGCGCGCCGCGTTTCACGTGAAACAACGACAGCCACAGACCGGCCCGCCGGACGCGCCCGCCCCACGACCACCGGCCCGGGTCGCAAGGACCGCACGCGCGGTGGCCGCCGCCGGTTTGCCGTCCTGGGCGCTGTCCTCACAGCCGCGGTACTGGGACTCGGCTCCGTCCTGGTGTCCTCTCTCACGGGCAACGAGGAGCCGGGCAGCACCGCCCATCAGTCCACTGCGCCGGACACCTTCTCAGCGAACGGACTCGAGAGGCAGGTCACCGATCTCCTCGCCAAGGCCGGCGGCTCCCGCTCCCCACAGAGGTTGGGCATCCAGGGAGAGTCAGACCCCGCAGCGCCCGGTTCCGCCTCGCCCAAGACTCTGCTCCAACCCACGGTCCCTCCCTGCGTACAAGCGGGCATCGGCCGCAGCGACACGGCCCTCGCCACCGAGACAGGCACCTACCAGGGAACGAACGCCCTGCTCGTCGTGTTGCCGGACACGTCGGACAGCACCCGGATCAACGCCTACATCGTGGACACCACCTGCGTGGAACACCCGGCGTCAACTCCGGCCAAGGTTCTGCTGACGAGCTCCTACACGCGTCGCTGACACCCGACGGCCCCGTCCTCGTCCCGTGTCATATCCCCCCTGCATCCCTTGCCGTGTCGTCCCTTGGTGTGCCCGGACACACCGGGAATGCGCGCCCCTTAGGATCCGTTGGGTGGGGTGAGAGTCCAAGTAGCTCCCACCGCTCGACCGATGCAGTCCCCAGAGACGAGGAATCAAGCCGTGAGCGACGTCCGTAACGTGATCATCATCGGCTCCGGGCCCGCCGGCTACACCGCGGCGCTCTACACCGCGCGCGCTTCGCTGAAGCCGCTCGTGTTCGAAGGCGCCGTCACCGCGGGCGGCGCACTGATGAACACCACCGAGGTGGAGAACTTCCCCGGCTTCCAGGACGGCATCATGGGTCCCGAGCTCATGGACAACATGCGTGCCCAGGCCGAGCGTTTCGGTGCGGAGCTGATCCCCGACGACATCGTCTCCGTCGACCTCACGGGTGAGATCAAGACCGTCACGGACACCGCCGGCACGATCCACCGGGCCAAGGCCGTCATCGTGACCACCGGGTCCCAGCACCGCAAGCTCGGCCTGCCGAACGAGGACGCCCTCTCCGGCCGCGGTGTCTCCTGGTGCGCCACCTGTGACGGCTTCTTCTTCAAGGACCAGGACATCGCCGTGATCGGTGGTGGCGACACCGCGATGGAGGAGGCCACCTTCCTCTCGCGCTTCGCCCGGTCCGTGACGATCGTCCACCGCCGGGACACCCTGCGCGCCTCCAAGGCGATGCAGGAGCGCGCGTTCGCCGACCCGAAGATCAAGTTCGTCTGGGACAGTGAGGTCGCCGAGATCCATGGTGACCCGAAGCTGGCCGGCCTGAAGCTGCGCAACCTCAAGACGGGCGAGCTCTCGGACCTCCCGGTGACGGGCCTGTTCATCGCGATCGGCCACGACCCGCGCACCGAGCTGTTCAAGGGTCAGCTCGAACTCGACGAAGAGGGCTACCTGAAGGTCGCCGCGCCCTCCACCCGGACGAACGTGACCGGTGTCTTCGCTGCCGGCGACGTGGTCGACCACACCTACCGTCAGGCGATCACCGCGGCCGGCACCGGCTGCTCCTCCGCTCTCGACGCCGAGCGCTACCTCGCTGCCCTCGCGGACGAGGAGCAGGCCGAGCCCGAGAAGACCACCGTCTGACCCTCTCCCGCCCCACCGCACAGAGAATTAAGGAGCCCCCTGTGGCCGGCACCCTGAAGAATGTGACCGACGACGACTTCGAAGAGGTCGTCCTCAAGAGCGACAAGCCCGTCCTGGTGGACTTCTGGGCCGAGTGGTGCGGCCCGTGCCGCCAGATCGCCCCGTCGCTCGAGGCCATCGCAGCCGAGCACGGCGACAAAATCGAGATCGTCAAGCTCAACATCGACGAGAACCCGGGTACGGCCGCCAAGTACGGCGTCATGTCGATCCCCACGCTGAACGTGTACCAGGGTGGCGAGGTCGCCAAGACCATCGTCGGCGCCAAGCCGAAGGCCGCGCTCGTCCGCGATCTGGAGACCTTCATCTCCGAGTGATGCGCTGAGCCGTCCCGCCGACGGCTGATGTTTCACGTGAAACGTGTGGGCCGGCCCGAGAGGGCCGGCCCACACGCATGACCACACGCACCTAGAGCGGCCTCAGTGCCGGCTCCTTCTGGACTGCCCCCAGCAACCGGTCGAGTGCCATCTCCACGTCTTCCTTCCAGGAGAGCGTGGTACGCAGCTCCAGCCTCAGCCGAGGGTGAGTGGGGTGGAAACGGACCGTCTTGAAGCCCACCGCCAGCAGATGATCGGCCGGGAGCATACAGGCCGGTTCCTTCCATCTGGCGTCACCGAACGCCTCGATCGCCTTGAAGCCCCTCCGCAGCAGATCCTTGGCGACCGTCTGGACCATCACTCGACCGAGTCCTTGCCCCTGGTAGCCCGGCATGATGAAGGCAGTCATCAACTGCACGGCGTCCGGCGACACAGGGCTCGTGGGAAACGCCGTCGAGCGGGGCACATAGGCAGGCGGCGCGTAGAGCACGAAGCCCACGGGGACGTCGTCCACATAGACGACCCGCCCGCACGATCCCCAGTCCAGCAGGACGGCGGAGATCCAGGACTCCTTCTCCAGGGCGGGAGTGCCCGCCTTTACCGCGGCCGGACCGCTGACGGGGTCCAGCTCCCAGAAGACACACGCCCGACAGCGCTTGGGAAGGTCTTGAAGGTTGTCCAGCGTGAGCGGTACGAGCCGACGCCCCATGAAGGCTGTTCCTCGCTTCCTTCGCTCGCTGCGTCGCGAGCGGCTGTCAGAGCGCTCCGTTCCCTGAGCAGGCTGCCGACGAATCCGCCGACCGCGCCCAGGCCCAGCCCGGCGCTCACCAGTCCGGTCCGGCTCATCGTTCGCATGGCCCCCGCCTCCCGCTTCGAGGTACTGCCAGGTGGATGCGCCACAACCCCATCGCATCGTATCCACGATGCGATTCCATCGAAACTGCCTGAAAGCAAAGAGCGAGCCGTGTTCCGGTACACACCGGACACGGCTCGCTCACCGGTCCCACGGCCGACGCCCTCTCGGCCCCGCTACGGCTCAGCCTTCCGATTCCTCGACGTCGCCCTCCACAAGACCCTTTTGCAGGACAGGGCCCTCGCCAGGAGCGAGCGAGTCGAGAATGCGCTCCAGGTCCTCCATGGACGCGAACTCCACGGTGATCTTGCCCTTCTTCTGCCCCAGGTCGACCTTCACCCGGGTTTCGAAGCGATCCGAGAGCCTGGTGGCGAGGTCGGTCAGCGCCGGGGAGACCCGACCGCCGGCCCGTGGCCCCTTCGCCCGCTGAGCCGTCTGCGGACGCGAGCCCATCAAGGTCACGATCTCCTCGACGGCCCGCACCGACAGTCCCTCAGCCACGATGCGGTGGGCCAGCCGGTCCTGCTCCTCCGAGTCGTCCACGGAGAGCAGTGCGCGGGCGTGACCGGCGGAGAGCACTCCGGCCGCGACCCGGCGCTGCACCGCCGGCGAGAGCTTGAGCAGCCGCAGCGTGTTGGACACCTGCGGGCGGGACCGGCCGATGCGGTCCGCCAGCTGGTCGTGCGTGCAGTTGAAGTCCTTGAGCAGCTGGTCGTACGCGGCTGCCTCCTCCAGCGGGTTCAGCTGAGCACGGTGGAGGTTCTCCAGAAGCGCGTCCAGGAGAAGCTTCTCGTCGTCCGTGGCCCGCACGATCGCCGGGATCGCCTCCAGGCCGGCCTCACGGCAGGCCCGCCAACGCCGCTCACCCATGATGAGCTCGTAGCGCGCCGGGCCGAGCTGGCGTACGACGACCGGCTGGAGGAGGCCGACCTCCTTGATGGAGGTGATGAGCTCGTGCAGCGCGTCCTCGTCGAAGACCTCACGCGGCTGGCGCGGGTTCGGCGCGATGTGGTCCAGGGGGATCTCGGCGAAGTATGCGCCGACCGGCGCGGGCGCCTCCACCGAGCCGTTCAGCACCAGCTCCTCTGTTTCACGTGAAACAGACGGGAGCGTGGCCACCTTCGCGGCGGCCACCCCCCGGTCGGTCGTCAGCACCGGTACGGCTGCGGGGGACGTGGATCCTCCGCCGCCGACCGCGGCCTGCGCCGGTGTCTTCTCCGTCGGGGCAGCAGGGATCAGCGCACCAAGACCGCGGCCCAGCCCCCTCCGTCGCTCACTCACTGAATGCCCTCCACCATGTTCGGGTTGTTCTGGGCGCCGATATGGGCGTGGGTCGGGTCATAGCTGACACCGACACCCCTCAGCGCAAGCTCTCGTGCTGCCTCAAGGTAGGAGAGGGCGCCACTCGATCCTGGATCGTAGGTCAGCACCGTCTGTCCATAGCTCGGCGCCTCGGAGATACGGACCGAGCGAGGAATGCTCGTCCGCAGCACCTCTTCACCGAAGTGGGTGCGCACCTCCTCCGCGACCTGCGACGCGAGACGCGTCCGGCCGTCGTACATGGTGAGCAGAATGGTCGACACATGCAGCGTGGGGTTGAGGTGGCCCCGGACCAGGTCGACGTTGCGCAGCAGCTGCCCCAGGCCTTCCAGCGCGTAGTACTCGCACTGGATCGGGATGAGGACCTCGGCACCGGCCACCAGCGCGTTGACCGTCAGCAGGCCGAGTGAAGGCGGACAGTCGATGAGAATGTAGTCGAGTGGCTGCTCGTAGGCCTGGATCGCTCGTTGAAGGCGGCTCTCACGTGCCACCAGGGAGACCAGCTCGATCTCCGCGCCGGCGAGGTCGATTGTGGCGGGAGCACAGAAGAGGCCCTCGACATCAGGAACGGGCTGGACGACTTCCGCGAGCGGGCGACTGTCGACCAGTACGTCATAGATGGATGGGACCTCGGCGTGGTGGTCGATTCCCAGGGCCGTGGACGCGTTGCCCTGGGGGTCGAGGTCCACCACCAGGACTCGGCCGCCGTGCAGGGCCAGCGACGCGGCAAGATTGACGGTCGTCGTCGTCTTGCCGACTCCGCCCTTTTGATTGGCGACCACGATCACACGGGTCTGCTCAGGACGTGGCAGACCCTCGCCGGCGCGGCCCAGAGCCTCCACCGCGAGTTGGGCAGCACGACCGATCGGAGTGTCGTCCATCGGGGGCGGTGTTTCACGTGAAACATCCTCCCCAAACGACTCGGTACGGGGACCGGGGACCGGATCGGTCATCGGTCCCGCGATGTTGGCGTCGGACCGCAAGGATTCACTCTCCTCGACTTCAGGCTCGCAATGAACAGAGCCTCCCATGTCTTCGGGGTCATGAACCAGTGAGGCCTGTTGTTCTGTGGAGAAATCCACCTCTGTGGACAACTCCCGTCCCGCATGGAGTGAACCGAGAGGCTTACGGTCGCGGGGTTCGGCTGCGGCGCGGCCGCGGCTGATGATGCCGTGGAGCAAGGAGCGACGTTTCACGTGAAACACGATGCACAGCGCCGGCAGCCGGACCCCTCGCGACACTCCGTGATGCGCGGGTTTGGCAGCTTGTGTGGAGTACGTCTCAGCGGCGACGACGCGTTCGGCTGGTGCGGGCCGCTTTGGCCCGCTTGGCGGCGAATCTCACACCACCCGGGCTCTCCCCCACCTCAACCCGCACCACCGTGGACAACGGATCCACTACGCCCTCGCCGACATGCAGGACCGAAGTGCCCACGGCGCCGAGCTTGCTCAACGCCGTGGCGGCACTCTTCAGCTCCTCCTCGGCGGTGTCGCCCTTGAGGGCCAGCATCTCGCCGTAGGGGCGCAGCAACGGAATGCCCCAGGTGGCCAGGCGGTCCAGAGGCGCCACGGCACGGGCGGTCACCACATGCACCGGCGGCATCGTGCCCATGACTTCTTCGGCGCGACCACGAGCCACCGTCACATGGTCCAGGCCCAGGAGCTCAACCACTTCGGTGAGGAAGTTGGTGCGTCGCAGCAGCGGCTCCAGCAGGGTGATCTTCAGGTCTTCCCGCACGAGCGCCAGGGGGATACCGGGCAGCCCGGCACCCGAGCCGACGTCGCAGACGGTCACACCCTCCGGTACGACCTCGGAGAGCACCGCGCAGTTCAACAGGTGCCTCTCCCACAGGCGGGGCACCTCCCGTGGGCCGATGAGCCCGCGCTGTACCCCTGCCTCGGCCAGGAGCTCGGCGTATCGGACCGCATCACCGAAGCGATCGCCGAATACCTCTCGTGCCACCTCAGGCGCAGGGGGGAGCTCCGCTGCCTCCGTCACGGGGACCGTCCTTCCGTACCGCATCAGCGCTTCGAGCGCCGACCACCAGAACTACCAGGCTGACAAAGATCGGCCCCGTCTGCGCAACAGACGGGGCCGGAGTGCGTGCGTACCGGATCAGTTGGGGAGGACGACGACGAAGCGCTGCGGCTCTTCGCCCTCGGACTCGCTGCGCAGACCGGCGGCTTTCACCGCGTCGTGGACGACCTTGCGCTCGAAGGGAGTCATCGGCTCCAGCCTCACCGGCTCGCCGCTGTTCTTCGCGTCGGCCGCGGCCTTGGCGCCCAGCTCGGAGAGCTCGGCACGCTTCTGGGCGCGGTAGCCCGCGATGTCCAGCATCAGCCGGCTGCGGTCGCCGGTCTCCCGGTGCACGGCCAGGCGCGTGAGTTCCTGGAGCGCCTCCAGCACCTCGCCGTCCCGGCCGACCAGCTTCGACAGGCCACGGGTGCCCGCGTCGCTGATGATCGACACAGAGGCGCGGTCGGCTTCGACGTCCATGTCGATGTCGCCGTCGAGATCGGCGATGTCCAGCAGACCCTCGAGGTAGTCCGCAGCGATCTCGCCCTCCTGCTCCAGGCGGGTCAGGGTGTCTGCACCCTCGGCGGCGGCGGAGGTGGTGCCTTCCGTCACGGGATGGGCTCCTTCTTACTTCTTGGACGGGGACTTGGGGCGCTGCGGGCCGCCCTTGCGCTGCCCGGACTGGGCCTTGCTGCGGCCTCCGCTGCCGGGCTTGGAACCGGCCGGCTTGGCCGTACCGGCGCTCCCGGAAGGCTTGGCGTCCTCCGGCTCGTCGGATTTGGTGAGCGAGACGCTCTCGCCGGCAGCCTTCGCCGGGGCCGCGGACTGGCGCTGGGACTTCGACTGGCGCTTGGGCTGCTGCCGCTTGGCGGCGGCCGTGCTCGTCGTCGGCGTGCCGTCCTCGGTCTGGACCGCGGTCTGGGACTCGCCCCTGATCACGGTGCCGTCGGCCTGGGCGGCGAAGCCCACCTTGGTCAGACCGTTGATGAACTTGCGCTCGGCGTCGTTGCGCTCGCGGCCCTTGGCGACGATGGCCTTGACGATGGCCTTCTCGCCCCGGCTGCGGATCTTGCCGTGGTGCGTGACGTGCTTGTACAGGCGCTCCAGGTACGCGGCCTGAGCCTTGGAACCCGGCGTCGGGTTGTTGCGGATCACGTACATCTGCTGACCCATGGTCCACACGTTGGTGGTCAGCCAGTAGACGAGGACACCGACGGGGAAGTTGATGCCGAAGACGGCGAACATGACGGGGAAGACGTACATCAGCATCTTCTGCTGCTGCATGAACGGCGTCTTCACCGAGGTGTCGACGTTCTTCGTCATCAGCTGGCGCTGCGTGAAGAACTGCGACGCCGACATCATGATGATCATGATCGCGGTGACGATGCGGACGTTGGTCAGCGAGGCGTCGAACGGCACCAGGTCCGAGGCGCTGTCCGTGAACTTCGCGGCCAGCGGGGCGCCGAAGATGTGCGCCTTCTGCGCGCTCGCGAGAAGGCTCTCGTTGATCACGCCAATGGTTTCACCGTTGGCGATGCCGTTGAGCACGTGGTACAGCGCGAAGAAGAACGGGGACTGCGCCAGGATGGGAAGGCACGAGGAGAGCGGGTTGGTACCCGTCTCCTTGTACAGCTTCATCATCTCTTCGGACTGGCGCTGCTTGTCGTTCTTGTAGCGCTCCTGGATCTTCTTCATCTCGGGCTGCAGCGTCTGCATCGCCCGCGTCGCCTTGATCTGCTTCACGAAGAGCGGGATCAGACAGATACGGATCAGAATCACCAGGGACACGATGGACAGGCCCCAGGCCCACCCGGTGTCGGGGCCGAAGATGGCCCCGTACACCTTGTGGAACTGGACGATGACCCAGGAGACAGGTGTCGTGATGAAGCTGAAGAGGCTGGCAATCGTGTCCACTAATCATGCTCCTTGGGCATGGGACGGTGTCTCTGCGGCCGGGCTCGAAGGAGAAGTCAAGTTCTCTTCGGTGGCCGTTTCGGCGGCGGAGGTCCCGCCCCTGCGTGCACGCCAGGCGTCACGCAACATTTCGTGCCACCGCGGGCGCTTGCGCGGCGGAACATGGTCCACGCCGCCCAGCGACCACGGATTGCACCGCAGGATCCGCCAGGCGGTAAGTGCCGTTCCCTTGATCGCACCGTGCCGATCGATGGCCGTGTAGCCGTAGTGGGAGCACGACGGGTAGTACTTGCACACCGGCCCCAGCAGCGGACTGATCGTCCACTGGTAGAGCTTGATCAGAGCCAGCAGCGGGTACTTCATCGCGCGCCCCCTCCCAGTAGCCGTTGAAGGGCGGCATCCAGGTCTTGGGCCAGCTGTGCGTGGTCGGCGTCGCCCGCCCCGGGCAGCGCCCGTACGACTACCAGGCTACCGGGGGGGAACAGGGTGACTCGGTCGCGCATCAGATGACGCAGTCTGCGTTTCACCTTGTTGCGCACGACCGCGCCGCCCACGGCCTTGCTCACGACGAAACCCGCACGCGTCGGGGGAGCGCTCTCCCCAGGCGCGTGCGGGTCCGTTGCACCGCTTCGAAGGTGGACCACGAGGGTCGGGCGGCCGGCCCGACGACCCCGTCGTACCGCGGTCGCGAAGTCCTCGCGCCGCCTCAGCCGATGCTCGGTAGGCAGCACGACGTCATGACCTGATCAGGCTCAGGCGGACAGGTTGGCGCGACCCTTGCTGCGGCGGTTCGCGAGAATCGCGCGACCGGCACGGGTGCGCATCCGCAGGCGGAAGCCGTGGGTCTTGGCGCGACGACGGTTGTTCGGCTGGAAGGTGCGCTTGCTCACTCGGGGGCTCCAGAAATCAATCGGTGGTGGCGGGGTGCCGTCCTGGCTGTCACCGTGCGCCCACGAGGTAGCTCGCGGTTAAACGCCCGAGTGCACCGCTTCCCGATCACCGACGTGATCTGTGCCCATCGGAGGCAGGCGGCAGCAGCCATCGACAACTCGACCTGGTTACGGTACGCGCGGCTGCGCCATTCGGTCAAACCGGCGGTCACGGGCGACACTGTCCACAGGCTGGGGACAACAACTTGAACCGTCCCGTCGCCCTGACTACCGTGGCTGAACTCCGATTCGTTCCTTTGTCCCTGCCCCACCCGATATGAATCCCGACCGTCCCACAACCACACGTACGTGGGACCCACGAGAGAGCGTGCCCTGTGGCTGACGTGCCTGCCGATCTTGCCGCAGTGTGGCCACGCGTAATGGAGCAGCTCCTCGGGGAGGGCCGCGGCCAGGGTGTCGAGGTGAAGGACGAGCACTGGATCCGGCGCTGCCAGCCCCTGGCCCTGGTCGCGGACACCGCTCTGCTCGCCGTGCCCAACGAGTTCGCGAAGAACGTCCTCGAAGGACGCCTGGCCCCGGTCGTCAGCGAGACGCTGAGCCGCGAGTGCGGGCGGCCGATCCGTATCGCGATCACCGTCGACGACTCCGTAGGCGAAGCCCCGGCCCCGCCGGCGCCTCCCGTGCAGCAGCCGTCCCGCTATGAAGAGCCCGAACTCCCCGCAGGCCCCTACGACGGCCAGGACGGCCGCTACGACACCGGGTACGACAAGCCGTACGAAAGCCAGTACGAGGGCTACGGCAGGCACCGCGCCGAACAGCTGCCCCCGACGCCCGGCGACCAGCTTCCCGGCTCGCGCCCGGACCAGCGCCCCGACCAGCGCCCGGACCAGCGCCCGGACCAGCGCCCGGACCAGCGCCCGGATCAACTGCCCACGGCGAGGCCCGCGTACCCGTCCGAGTACCAGCGCCCGGAGCCCGGCGCCTGGCCGCGGCCGCAGCAGGACGAGTACAGCTGGCAGCAGCAGCGGCTCGGCTTCCCCGAGCGTGACCCCTACGCGTCGCCCTCGTCGCAGGACACCTACGGCGGGCCGGCCTCCCAGGCCCCGTACGGCGCCCCGTCACAGCAGGACTCCTACGGTCCGCCGTCGCAGGACTACCGCCCCCAGTCGATGGAGCGGCCGCCGTACGACCCCTCGCCGTACGAGCAGAAGCGCTCGGAGTACGAGCCGTCGCGCTCCGACTACGACCAGCGCGACAGCGGTCGGCGTGATCTGTCCGATCAGTCGTCCGGGCCCGGTCATCCGCACCGCGGCGGCCCGGGCCAGCCTCTCGGCCCCGGACAGTCGGCCAAGCAGTCCTCGCCGACGCCCGGCCCCGGTGAGCCGACCGCGCGCCTGAACCCGAAGTACCTCTTCGACACGTTCGTCATCGGTGCCTCCAACCGGTTCGCGCACGCGGCCGCCGTCGCCGTCGCCGAGGCGCCCGCGAAGGCCTACAACCCCCTTTTCATCTACGGGGAGTCGGGTCTCGGCAAGACGCACCTGCTGCACGCCATCGGACACTACGCGCGAAGCCTCTACCCGGGCACGCGGGTGCGGTACGTGAGTTCCGAGGAGTTCACCAACGAGTTCATCAACTCCATCCGCGACGGCAAGGGCGACAGCTTCCGCAAGCGGTACCGCGAGATGGACATCCTGCTCGTCGACGACATCCAGTTCCTCGCGGACAAGGAGTCGACGCAGGAGGAGTTCTTCCACACCTTCAACACCCTCCACAACGCCAACAAGCAGATCGTGCTCTCCAGCGACCGGCCGCCCCGGCAGCTGGTGACCCTGGAGGACCGGCTGCGCAACCGCTTCGAGTGGGGCCTGACCACCGACGTCCAGCCGCCGGAGCTGGAGACGCGTATCGCGATCCTCCGCAAGAAGGCGGTGCAGGAGCAGCTGAACGCCCCGCCGGAGGTGCTGGAGTTCATCGCGTCCCGGATCTCGCGCAACATCCGCGAGCTGGAGGGCGCGCTGATCCGGGTGACGGCGTTCGCGTCGCTCAACCGGCAGCCGGTGGACCTGGGGCTGACGGAGATCGTCCTGAAGGACCTGATCCCCGGCGGTGAGGACTCGGCCCCCGAGATCACCTCGACGGCCATCATGGGCGCGACCGCCGACTACTTCGGGCTGACCGTCGAGGATCTGTGCGGCACCTCCCGCGGGCGCGCGCTGGTGACGGCCCGCCAGATCGCCATGTATCTGTGCCGCGAGCTGACGGACCTGTCGCTGCCGAAGATCGGCGCGCTGTTCGGCGGCCGCGACCACACGACCGTCATGCACGCGGACCGCAAGATCCGCAATCTCATGGCGGAGCGGCGCTCCATCTACAACCAGGTGACCGAGCTGACGAACCGCATCAAGAACGGCTGACCGCGCGGAGGAACGCGCCTCAGACGTCGCCGAGGGCGCCCCCGGAGGGAGATCCGTGGGCGCCCTTCGTCGTCCCGGAGCAGGCGCGTGGACCGGCGGAGGCAGCCGTCGCCGCCCGGCCCCTGACCGGCCCTCGTCCCGCCGCGCGTCGCCGCACAGCCCGCGGGGCGCGAGGGTCGTCCCACAGCCCACAGGACGCCCGACGACGACGCGTTCGCTCAGTGGGGATCGGCGCGGGCCCACGCCGGACCACGGCCGGTCCCGCGCCGCGTCACGCCGAACCGAAGCCGCATCCGCACCCGAATCAGCACCCGAATCAGCACCCGCGAGGGCCGGAATCCGGGCCGAACCCGGCCGGACCGCGGTGGGTGGCGGTCGCCCGCCGCTCACCCGGTGTTCGATTAAGAGCCGGGTTACGGCCACTCTCCACAGATTCGGTGACTTTTTCCCGTCCACACCCTGGGGACCGGGAAGTTGTCCAGACTGTGTCCACAGGTGTTCGCGGTGCGGGACGATCAGAGCAGGTCACCTGCCTGTGGATTCGTGGACGAAGGATTTCCACAGCCTGTGGACAAAGAAATGATCCACAGGCTGTGCATGGAGTTGTCCACCGACAACCCACAGGTTGGGGCCGGTTGTCCCCAGCGATCCGGGGCTTCTCCACATCGCTGTCCACTGTTCGGCAACGCGGCGCGCCTCCTCACCGGGTCGAGTGAAAGGCGTCACACGAAGGTGCCGGGTTGGCCTGTGGGAAAGACGGGTAAACCTGGGGACGCCGCTGGGGACAACTCGCCTCAGCCTGTGCACGGAGTGTGCAGAACTTTCTGTTCTCCACAGAAGGCCCCGGTTATCCACCGCCGCCGCCCACAGGGCCAGTGGACAAAATATCGCCTCTGAGCTGCGGAAACACAGTTATCCACCGTTTCCACAGCCCCTACTACTACTCCCGACTAGAGAGAGCGAGAAATCCGTTTAGAAGGGGGTCCTGTGCACAACTCGCTCTCCGGTGCCCGGCTGCCCCTCGTCACGACTTGACCCCGAGGGGCACCGACTGTCAGTGCGGTGCGTCAGACTGTTCCCCGGTGGTCCTGCCCCTCACCGGGGCCGACCACACCGAGACAGACGACGAAGGCCAGGCAGGGCGAGAAGCGCCGGCAACAGCAGGAGGCGGCAAGAGTGAAGATCCGGGTGGAACGCGACGTACTCGCGGAGGCCGTGGCCTGGGCGGCACGCAGCCTCCCGGCCCGTCCGCCGGCGCCTGTCCTCGCCGGCCTGCTGCTGAAGGCCGAGGACGGCCAGCTGAGTCTGTCCAGCTTCGACTACGAGGTCTCGGCGCGGGTCTCCGTCGAGACCGAGGTCGAGGAGGAGGGCACGGTCCTCGTCTCCGGCCGCCTGCTGGCGGACATCTGCCGCGCCCTGCCCAACCGGCCCGTGGAGATCTCCACGGACGGTGTACGGGCGACGGTGGTCTGCGGCTCCTCGCGCTTCACCCTGCACACACTGCCTGTGGAGGAGTACCCGTCCCTGCCGCAGATGCCGAACGCGACGGGCACGGTCCCCGGCGAGGTCTTCGCCTCCGCCGCCGCTCAGGTGGCCATCGCCGCCGGCCGTGACGACACGCTGCCCGTCCTCACCGGTGTGCGCATCGAGATCGAGGGCGACACGGTCACGCTGGCGTCCACCGACCGCTACCGCTTCGCCGTCCGCGAGTTCCTGTGGAAGCCGGAGAACCCCGAGGCCTCCGCGGTCGCCCTGGTGCCCGCCAAGACGCTCCTGGACACCGCCAAGGCGCTCACGAGCGGCGACAGCGTCATCCTGGCGCTCTCCGGGTCCGGCTCGGGCGAGGGCCTGATCGGCTTCGAGGGCGCGGGTCGGCGTACGACCACCCGGCTTCTGGAGGGCGACCTCCCGAAGTACCGCACCCTGTTCCCGACGGAGTTCAACTCCGTCGCCGTGATCGAGACCGCCCCCTTCGTGGAGGCCGTCAAGCGCGTGGCCCTGGTCGCCGAGCGCAACACCCCGGTGCGCCTCAGCTTCGAGCAGGGCGTGCTCATCCTGGAGGCCGGCTCCAGCGACGACGCACAGGCTGTGGAGCGGGTCGACGCACAGCTCGAGGGCGACGACATCTCGATCGCCTTCAACCCGACCTTCCTGCTGGACGGCTTGAGCGCCATCGACTCACCCGTCGCCCAGCTGTCCTTCACGACGTCCACGAAGCCCGCGCTGCTCAGCGGCAAGCCGGCTCTGGACGCGGAGGCGGACGACGCCTACAAGTACCTGATCATGCCGGTGCGTCTGAGCGGCTGACGCGGGTGCCGTGAGTCCGGACGGTTGTCCACAGACGGTGGACGACCGGGGCGGTCCCTGGGGAGAAGTCACCGGTGAATCCCCAGGTGGGGTCGTACGTCTGAGCGCGTATGCCCACAGGTGTGCGTGACGGTCCGGGTTTAGGCTCGGACATGGGTACGAAGGTGCCCCACACGCCACACAGCGACCTAAGGAACAACTGATGGAGCTCGGTCTCATCGGCCTCGGCAAGATGGGCGGCAACATGCGCGAGCGGATCCGCCGCGCGGGCCACACCGTCGTCGGATACGACCGCAACCCGGACCTCGCCGATGTCCACAGCCTCGAGGAACTCGTGGGCAAGCTCAAGGGTCCGCGCGTGATCTGGGTGATGGTCCCGGCGGGTGCGGCCACCCAGTCGACCGTCGACGAGCTCGCCGAACTGCTGGAGCCCGGCGATGTCGTCGTGGACGGCGGCAACTCCCGCTGGACGGACGACGAGAAGCACGCCGAGGAGCTGGCCGCCAAGGGCATCGGCTTCGTCGACTGCGGCGTCTCCGGCGGCGTCTGGGGCCTGGAGAACGGCTACGCGCTGATGTACGGCGGCGACGCCGCACACGTGGCGAAGGTGCAGCCGGTCTTCGACGCGCTCAAGCCCGAGGGCGACTTCGGCGCGGTGCACGCCGGGAAGGTCGGCGCCGGCCACTTCGCGAAGATGGTCCACAACGGCATCGAGTACGCCATGATGCAGGCCTACGCCGAGGGCTGGGAGCTGCTGGAGAAGGTCGACTCCGTCACGGACGTGCGTGAGGTCTTCCGCTCCTGGCAGGAGGGCACGGTCATCCGCTCCTGGCTGCTCGACCTGGCGGTCAACGCCCTCGACGAGGACGAGCACCTCGACAAGCTGCGCGGCTTCGCGCAGGACTCCGGCGAGGGCCGCTGGACGGTCGAGGCCGCCATCGACAACGCCGTGCCGCTGCCCGCGATCACGGCCTCGCTGTTCGCGCGGTTCGCGTCCCGTCAGGACGACTCGCCGCAGATGAAGATGATCGCGGCGCTGCGCAACCAGTTCGGCGGCCACGCGGTCGAGAAGAAGTAGTCCACAGGGTCGCCACCGCGATCCACAACGCTGGGGGAGGTCGGCGAACGACCATGCACGTCACGCATCTGTCGCTGGCCGACTTCCGCTCGTACGCCCGGGTCGAGGTTCCACTGGACCCGGGCGTCACCTCGTTCGTGGGCCCCAACGGGCAGGGCAAGACGAACCTCGTCGAGGCCGTCGGGTACCTCGCCACCCTCGGCAGCCACCGGGTCTCCTCGGATGCGCCCCTGGTCCGCATGGGCGCCGACCGGGCCATCGTCCGGGCGCAGATCAGACAGGGCGAGCGGCAGCAACTGGTCGAGCTGGAGCTGAACCCGGGCAAGGCCAACCGCGCGCGCATCAACAGGTCTTCGCAGGTCAGGCCGCGTGATGTGCTGGGCATCGTGCGGACCGTGCTGTTCGCGCCGGAGGATCTCGCGCTGATCAAGGGCGATCCCGGTGAGCGGCGCCGTTTCCTCGACGAGCTGATCACCGCGCGCTCCCCGCGGATGGCGGGTGTGCGCTCGGACTACGAGCGGGTGCTCAAGCAGCGCAACACGCTGCTCAAGACGGCCGCGCTCGCCCGGCGGCACGGCGGGCGGTCCATGGACCTGTCGACCCTGGACGTGTGGGACCAGCACCTTGCGCGCGTGGGCGCCGAGCTGCTCGCCCAGCGTCTCGACCTGGTCGCCGCGATCCAGCCGCTGGCCGACAAGGCGTACGAGCAACTGGCGCCCGGTGGCGGTCCCGTGGCCCTGGAGTACAAGCCGTCCGCGCCCGGTGAGGCACACACGCGTGAGGACCTGTACGGGCAGCTGATGGCCGCTCTCGCGGACGTCCGCAAGCAGGAGATCGAGCGGGGCGTCACGCTGGTGGGCCCGCACCGGGACGACGTGGTCCTCAAGCTCGGTCAGCTGCCCGCCAAGGGGTACGCCTCCCACGGCGAGTCGTGGTCGTACGCGCTGGCGCTGCGGCTGGCCTCGTACGACCTGCTGCGGGCCGAGGGCAACGAGCCGGTGCTGGTACTGGACGACGTCTTCGCCGAGCTGGACGTGCGTCGGCGGGAGCGGCTGGCCGAGCTGGTGGCACCCGGCGAGCAGGTCCTGGTGACGGCGGCGGTCGACGACGACGTGCCGCATGTGCTCGCGGGTGCCCGGTACGCCGTGGCCGAGGGGACGGTGGAGCGCGTATGACCGCCGAGGAGCCTGCCGCGAAGCGCGTCCCCGAGCCCTCCGGCGTCGATCTCGCACGGGTGGCGTTGAGGGCCGCCCGGGAGCAGGCACGCGCGCGTGGGGACGCGGCTCAGCAGAAGAAGCAGGCGCGGCGTGGTGGCGGCCTGCGCTCGGGTGCGCGTGCCGACGGCCGCGACCCCATGGCGCTGGGCGCGGCGATAAACCGGCTGCTCACCGAGCGCGGGTGGGAGGCGCCGGCCGCGGTGGGCGGTGTGATGGGCCGCTGGCCCGAGATCGTCGGCGAGGACGTGGCCAAGCACTGTGTGCCGGAGAAGTACGACGAGGACGAGCGGGTGCTGATCGTGCGCTGCGACTCGACGGCCTGGGCGACGAACCTGCGGCTGCTCGCCCCGACCCTGGTCGCGCGTCTCAACGAGGATCTGGGGCACGGTGCCGTGCGGCAGATCAAGGTGCTCGGCCCCAGCGGTCCCGCGCGCCGTTACGGCCCCCTCAGGGCCCCTGGGAGCACCGGTCCCGGTGATACCTACGGGTGACGTGTGTCACGCGTAGAAAGGCCGGGACGGATCTCTGGAGACCGCCCGGCCTTCGTGTCGTGTGCCCGCGTGCGGGTGCGAATCCGGACCTGACTCCCAAGTAGCCAAGGGTTGACACCCCGAAGCGCTGAGTGCCTCCGTGAGCCTCCTGAAGCCCCCTTCCGCATATCGGGACCCGGAAGAGACCGGTTGAGGGCGGCACATGCGGACTCAGGTACCGGCAAACCCCCATCAGTGTCAGTGCTACCGGTAGACTGGAAGCCAATCCCGCCCCGAACGTGGGGACCGCCCGGGAGAAGTCGAGCAACGCTGATCAAGGCTTACCAACGCAACATGCCGCAGCCGCTCCGGCAACCTGCCGACGAGCCTGGCTGGTGCTGTGCCAGAAAGGGCGCTTCGTGGCCGATTCCGGCAACCCCAACGAGAACATCCCGTCCACCGACGCCGGCGCGAACGGCGAGGCAAGTGCCTCGAGCAGCGAGGTCACCGCCTCGTACGACGCCAGCGCCATTACCGTCCTCGAGGGTCTGGACGCGGTCCGCAAGCGACCCGGTATGTACATCGGCTCCACCGGTGAGCGCGGCCTGCACCACCTCGTGTACGAGGTCGTCGACAACTCGGTCGACGAGGCGCTGGCCGGGCACGCGGACACCATCGACGTGACGATCCTGGCCGACGGCGGCGTCCGTGTCATCGACAACGGCCGCGGTATCCCGGTGGGCATCGTGGCGTCCGAGGGCAAGCCGGCCCTCGAGGTCGTGCTGACCGTGCTGCACGCGGGAGGCAAGTTCGGCGGCGGCGGTTACGCGGTCTCCGGCGGTCTGCACGGCGTCGGCGTCTCGGTCGTGAACGCCCTGTCGAGCAAGGTCGCGGTCGAGGTCAGGACCGACGGCCACCGCTGGACGCAGGACTACAAGATGGGCGTCCCCACGGCCCCGCTCGTCAAGCACGAGGCCACGGACGAGACGGGCACGTCGGTCACCTTCTGGGCCGACGCCGACATCTTCGAGACCACGGAGTACTCCTTCGAGACGCTCTCGCGGCGTTTCCAGGAGATGGCGTTCCTCAACAAGGGCCTGACGATCAAGCTCACCGACGAGCGCGAGTCGGCCAAGGCCACCGCCGGGGCGGACGAGGCGGGTGCGGACGAGAAGGCCGAGGTCAAGATTGTCACGTACCACTACGAGGGCGGCATCGTCGACTTCGTGAAGTACCTCAACTCCCGCAAGGGGGAAGCGGTGCACCCGACGGTGATCGATCTGGAGGCGGAGGACAAGGAGAAGAGTCTCTCCCTCGAGGTCGCCATGCAGTGGAACAGCGGTTACACCGAGGGCGTGTACTCCTTCGCCAACATCATCCACACGCACGAGGGCGGCACGCACGAGGAGGGCTTCCGCGCGGCGTTGACGAACCTGGTCAACAAGTACGCGCGCGACAAGAAGCTGCTGCGGGAGAAGGACGACAACCTCACGGGTGACGACATCCGCGAGGGTCTGACCGCGATCATCTCCGTGAAGCTGAGCGAGCCGCAGTTCGAGGGTCAGACGAAGACCAAGCTGGGCAACACGGAGGCGAAGACCTTCGTCCAGAAGGCGGTCTACGAGCACCTCAACGACTGGCTGGACCGCAACCCGGTGGAGGCGGCGGACATCGTCCGCAAGGGCATCCAGGCGGCCACCGCGCGCGTGGCGGCCCGCAAGGCCCGCGACCTGACCCGCCGCAAGGGTCTGCTGGAGTCGGCGTCCCTGCCGGGCAAGCTGTCCGACTGCCAGTCGAACGACCCCATCAAGTGCGAGATCTTCATCGTCGAGGGTGACTCCGCCGGCGGCTCGGCCAAGTCGGGCCGCAACCCGCAGTACCAGGCGATCCTCCCGATCCGCGGCAAGATCCTCAACGTCGAGAAGGCGCGGATCGACAAGATCCTTCAGAACCAGGAGATCCAGGCGCTGATCTCCGCCTTCGGCACCGGTGTGCACGAGGACTTCGATATCTCCAAGCTCCGCTATCACAAGATCATTCTGATGGCGGACGCCGATGTCGACGGCCAGCACATCAATACCCTGCTGCTGACCTTCCTGTTCCGTTTCATGCGGCCGCTGGTCGAGGCCGGGCACGTGTTCCTGTCCCGCCCTCCGCTCTACAAGATCAAGTGGGGCCGGGAGGACATCGAGTACGCGTACTCCGACCGTGAGCGCGACGCGCTGCTCGAGATGGGCCGCCAGCGCGGCAAGCGCGTGCGCGAGGACTCGATCCAGCGCTTCAAGGGCCTCGGTGAGATGAACGCCGAGGAGCTGCGCATCACGACCATGGACCAGGAGCACCGCGTCCTCGGCCAGGTCACCCTCGACGACGCCGCCCAGGCCGACGACCTGTTCTCGGTCCTGATGGGCGAGGACGTCGAAGCGCGTCGCGCGTTCATCCAGCGCAACGCCAAGGACGTCCGGTTCCTCGACATCTGAGTCGGTCTCAGCTGACCGCACCAGAAAGGATTCTCACCAGCAATGACCGACGAGAACACTCCCGTCACCCCTGAAGAGGGCGGCGACGTCGTGATGCGCATCGAGCCCGTCGGGCTCGAGACGGAGATGCAGCGCTCGTACCTCGACTACGCGATGTCCGTCATCGTCTCCCGCGCGTTGCCGGACGTCCGGGACGGCCTCAAGCCCGTCCACCGCCGCGTCCTGTACGCCATGTACGACGGTGGCTACCGGCCCGAGAAGGGCTTCTACAAGTGTGCCCGCGTCGTCGGCGACGTCATGGGCAACTACCACCCGCACGGCGACTCCTCGATCTACGACGCGCTGGTCCGCCTCGCGCAGCCGTGGTCGATGCGGATGCCGCTGGTGGACTCGAACGGCAACTTCGGCTCTCCCGGCAACGACCCGGCGGCCGCGATGCGGTACACCGAGTGCAAGATGATGCCGCTGTCCATGGAGATGGTCCGTGACATCGACGAGGAGACCGTCGACTTCACCGACAACTACGACGGCCGCTCCCAGGAGCCGACTGTCCTGCCGGCCCGTTTCCCGAACCTGCTGATCAACGGTTCGGCCGGTATCGCGGTCGGTATGGCGACCAACATCCCGTCGCACAACCTGCGTGAGGTCGCGTCGGGCGCCCAGTGGTACCTGGAGAACCCGGACGCCTCGCACGAGGAGCTGCTGGACGCCCTCCTCGAGCGCATCAAGGGCCCCGACTTCCCGACCGGCGCTCTCGTCGTCGGCCGCAAGGGCATCGAGGAGGCGTACCGCACGGGCCGCGGCTCCATCACGATGCGCGCGGTCGTCGAGGTCGAGGAGATCCAGAACCGCCAGTGCCTGGTGGTCACGGAGCTGCCGTTCCAGGTGAACCCGGACAACCTCGCGCAGAAGATCGCCGACCTGGTGAAGGACGGCAAGATCGGCGGCATCGCGGACGTCCGTGACGAGACGTCGTCGCGTACGGGCCAGCGCCTGGTCATCGTCCTCAAGCGGGACGCGGTCGCCAAGGTCGTCCTCAACAACCTCTACAAGCACACCGACCTCCAGTCGAACTTCGGCGCCAACATGCTGGCCCTGGTCGACGGTGTGCCGCGCACCCTGTCGCTGGACGCGTTCATCCGCCACTGGGTGACGCACCAGATCGAGGTCATCGTCCGCCGGACGCGCTTCAGGCTGCGCAAGGCCGAGGAGCGGGCGCACATCCTGCGCGGCCTGCTGAAGGCCCTGGACGCCATCGACGAGGTCATCGCGCTGATCCGGCGCAGCGACACCGTCGACATCGCGCGCACGGGCCTGATGCAGCTCCTGGAGATCGACGAGATCCAGGCCAACGCCATCCTCGAGATGCAGCTGCGCCGACTGGCCGCCCTGGAGCGCCAGAAGATCGTCCAGGAGCACGACGAACTCCAGGCGAAGATCACCGAGTACAACGAGATCCTGTCCTCGCCGGTCCGCCAGCGCGGCATCGTGAGCGAGGAACTGGCCGCGATCGTCGAGAAGTACGGCGACGACCGCAAGACGATGCTGGTGCCCTACGACGGTGACATGTCCATCGAGGACCTGATCGCCGAGGAGGACATCGTCGTCACCATCTCGCGCGGTGGCTACGTGAAGCGCACGAAGACGGACGACTACCGCTCCCAGAAGCGCGGCGGCAAGGGGGTGCGCGGGGCGAAGCTGAAGGAGGACGACATCGTCGACCACTTCTTCGTCTCCACCACGCACCACTGGCTGCTGTTCTTCACCAACAAGGGCCGCGTGTACCGGGCGAAGGCGTACGAGCTGCCCGACGCCGGCCGTGACGCGCGTGGACAGCACGTGGCGAACCTGCTGGCCTTCCAGCCGGACGAGGCGATCGCCGAGATCCTCGCGATCCGCGACTACGAGGCGGCGCCGTACCTGGTCCTGGCCACCAAGGGCGGCCTGGTCAAGAAGACGCCTCTGAAGGATTACGATTCGCCGCGTGCCGGTGGTGTCATCGCGATCAACCTCCGTGAGACGGAGGACGGTTCCGACGACGAACTGATCGGAGCCGAACTTGTCTCGGCCGACGACGATCTGCTTCTGATCAGCAAGAAGGCACAGTCGATCAGGTTCACCGCCACGGACGAATCCCTGCGGCCCATGGGCCGTGCCACCTCGGGTGTCAAGGGCATGAGCTTCCGTGAGGGAGACCAGCTGCTCTCGATGAATGTTGTTCGACCCGGTACGTTCGTGTTCACTGCCACAGACGGCGGGTACGCGAAGCGCACCGCCGTCGACGAGTACCGCGTCCAGGGTCGCGGCGGCCTCGGTATCAAGGCCGCCAAGATCGTCGAGGACCGCGGTTCTCTCGTCGGCGCGCTGGTGGTCGAGGAGACCGACGAGATCCTCGCCATCACGCTGTCCGGCGGTGTGATTCGTACGCGAGTCAACGAGGTCAGGGAGACGGGCCGTGACACCATGGGCGTCCAACTGATCAACCTGGGCAAGCGCGATGCCGTCGTCGGTATCGCACGTAACGCCGAGGCGGGGCGCGAGGCGGAGGAGGTCGACGGCGAGGACGCCGTGGACGAGACCGCCGAGGCAGCCACGACCACCGGCACGGACGAGGGTGAGTCGCCCGCGTCCGAGTAGCGAGGAGTGAGTCAACGTGAGCGGAGCCACGGGCGCCGGTACGTCTGCCGGTACGGGTAAGAACGGCGGCGGCCGTGGCTCCGCCGCGTCGGCGGGGGACGCGCGTACGACCGACGCGCGGGGCGCAGGGGATGCCGACGGGCGTGCGGCGGACACGCACACGACCCAGCTGAAGGCCATCAGGCCGGCAGCGGCCGACTCGCCCTCGTCCCCGGCCGACACACAGGGCTCGAAGGGATCCCAGGGGGGAACCGTGACGGAAACCCGAGGCACGCAGGCCAAGCAGGAGGCGTCGCCGCTTCCCGGTGAGCGGCAGCCGCCGCAGCAGCCCGCCGGGCCCTACCACCCGCCGCAGGCCTACCCGACGCAGGCGCCTCCGGCGCAGGCCGCGGCCGGCACCGTACGACGGCCGCGCACCGGGGCCCGCACCACGCCCCGCGTGCGCAAGGCGCGCCTGCGGGTGTCGAAGGCCGACCCCTGGTCGGTGATGAAGGTCAGCTTCCTGCTCTCCATCGCGTTGGGCATCTGCACGATCATCGCAGCCGCCGTGCTGTGGATGGTCATGGACGCGATGGGCGTCTTCTCGACGGTCGGCGGGACGATCTCGGAGGCGACCGGCTCCAACGAGTCGAACGGCTTCGACCTCCAGTCGTTCCTGTCGCTCCCCCACGTCCTGATGTTCACGTCGATCATCGCGGTCATCGACGTCGTCCTCGCGACCGCCCTCGCGACCCTTGGCGCGTTCATCTACAACCTCTCCGCGGGCTTCGTCGGCGGTGTCGAGCTGACGCTCGCCGAGGACGAGTGACCTGTGCCGTCGTAGCGGTTCCAAACCCTGCTGTGCGTCCCGCGACTATCGATTTTGGGACTGCCCACGTCGTGCGCTAATCTTCAGGAGTCAGCGCGCGGGACACACACCGCAGAGCGCGGCGGGGCTATAGCTCAGTTGGTTAGAGCGCATCCCTGATAAGGATGAGGCCACAGGTTCAAATCCTGTTAGCCCCACCAGCCAGAAGACCCCCGGACCATCGGTCCGGGGGTCTTTTGACATCACCGGTTCACACCCACGGCGGTGGACGGCCTGCGGCCGGCCGGCGATCGGGCTCTCCGGCGGCTCCGCGAGCATCTTCACAGCCTCCCGCCCGGTAGCTGACCGCCGATCACCACCGCCTGCTTGCAGTTCACTTTCTGTCTGCGCCGTTCTCGCGGTCCGTTCCAGCGGCTTATTCCAGGGAACCGAGCATCTGCCCCATGGCGGTCACCACCGACGGCTCCACCCGGTAGTACACCCATGTGCCACGGCGCTCGGAGGTGAGCAGACCGGCGGTCTTGAGCTTCTTCAGGTGGTGGGAGACGGTCGGCTGGGAGACGCCGACGTCGGAGATGTCGCACACGCACGCCTCTCCGCCCTCGTGCGAGGCGACCAGTGAGAACAGCCGAAGCCGCACCGGGTCTCCGAGCGCCTTGAACATCGCGGCGGTCCGTTCGGCCTCCTCGGCCGTCAGCGGGCGCTCGGTGAGCGGCGGGCAGCACGGCACCACACCCTCGGTGGCCTCCGGGGCCGGCACCAGCGGCAACGCCTCGATGTTCGACATACGTCTATGTATACACATGTCGAAGCAGGTGGGTGAGGGCGCTCGGCGACATTAGGGTCGGCGGCCGGGTGGTGGCCGCCGCCGGGCGAGGAACCGTACCCGGCGGGAAGACCTCGCAGTTTCGATGAATGTCTATGTTGACGATTGTCAATGCAGGCGCCATGCTGGGCTGCGCAAGCCATCGACGGATGTCGAAACAAGCAAGGAGTCGCCGTGAACGCGCCCGCCCTGACCGAGCTGCCCGTCATCGTCGTCGGAGCGGGTCCCGTCGGTCTTGCCGCCGCCGCCCACCTCCTCGACCAGAACCTCGAGCCCCTGGTGCTGGAGACCGGTCCGGTCGCAGGGGCGGCGGTGCGGGAGTGGGCGCACGTGAAGCTGTTCTCCACCTGGGGGGAGGTGGTCGACCCGACCGCCGAGAAGCTGCTTGCCACGACCGGGTGGACCAGGCCCGACCCCGCGGCGTACCCGTCGGGCGGCGACTGGGCGGTTCGGTACCTGGCGCCCCTCGCCGAAGTCCTCGGCGAGCGTGTCCGCTTCGGCGTGACCGTGACCGGCGTTTCGCGGACCGGCCGCGATCGCGTCGTCGACGCCGACCGCGACGCCCAGCCCTTCGTCGTGCACCTCGCCCACGCCGATGGCCGCGAGGAACGGATCTTCGCCCGCGCGGTCATCGACGCGTCCGGCACCTGGGCCACGCCCTCCCCGGCCGGTGCCGACGGGCTGCCCGCGCTCGGTGAGAAGGCGGCGGCCGACCGCGTCACCTACCAGGTGCCCGACCTGAAGGACCCCGTCGTCCGGGCCCGCCACGCAGGCAAGCGCACAGCGGTCGTCGGCTCCGGAGCGTCCGCCTTCACCGCACTCGCTTGTCTGGCCGACCTCGCCGAGTCCGAGGACGGCACGGGCACGAAGGCGGTGTGGGTCCTGCGCCGCGGCATCTCCGGTTCCACCTTCGGCGGCGGCACGGGCGACCAGCTACCCGCCCGAGGCGCTCTGGGCCTGGCGGCGAAGGCCGCGGTGGACGACGGTTACGCCGACGCGGTCACGGGCTTCGGCACCGAGGCCATCGAGCGCGACGGCAGCGGTCGGCTGGTCCTGGTCGCCGAGGACGGCCGACGGCTGGAGCCGGTGGACGAGGTGATCGTGCTGACCGGGTTCCGCCCCGACCTGTCCTTCCTCTCCGAGGTCCGTCTGCACCTGGACGAGCGCCTTCAAGCCCCGGTCGAGCTGGCACCGCTGATCGACCCCAACCAGCACTCGTGCGGCACCGTCCGCCCGCACGGCCACCGCGAGTTGTCCCACCCTGAACAGGGCATCCACCTGGTCGGGATGAAGTCCTACGGCCGCGCCCCGACCTTCCTGGCGATGACCGGCTACGAGCAGGTCCGGTCCGTCGCCGCCGCGATCGCGGGCGACCTGGAATCCGCCGACCGCGTCGAACTCACCCTGCCCGAGACCGGCGTATGCGGTGGCGCCGGCCTTGTCGACGCCCCCGAGGCCGACCAGGAGGCCGGAGGCTGCTGCGCGCCGACTCCCACTTCCGCTCCTGCTCCCGCTTTCGCTCCCGCTTTCGCTCTCGTCGAGATCGGTGTCGCTCCGCCTGTCGAGTCGGACGCGCAGAACCAGGCCGGCGGCTGCTGCGGCTCGTGACCGAGTCGCGCGCGGCGGCACGTCCGGCTGTCGGCCGTGGCGCGCAGTCGGACGTTCTGGCTGTCGCCCGTCGCCCGTCGCCCGTCGCCCGTCGCCTGTCGCCTGTCGCCTGTCGCCTGTCGCCTTCGCCTGTCGCCTTCGCCTGTCGCCTGTCGCCTTCCGCGTTCGTCGTTCGTCGTTCGCGACGGCCTGACCGCGACCACGCGTCGGCGTCGGACAGCGGTGGGTCCGATCGCCGGGGGCCTGGGAGGGCGTGCGGCCGTCCGGTGCGCGCCCTGATACAGGTCAGCTGCTCGGCTCGGGGCCCCATGACTCAGGTCCGGCGCCGCGCCAGTCGATCCAGGGTGCACCCGCTATGTCTGCCGGGTCGATCTCCAGTCCGGCGCGCCGCAGGAACTCCGCGACGTCGGCGACGTGGTGAGCCAGCCCCAGGATCTCGCCGTCCACGCGCACGCGCCGGCCGCCCCTGGGGGAGGGTGGGAGCACGGTCACGCGGCTCGGCCCGGGCATGTCTCCAGGATCGTCCGAGGGATGCGACCCCGCATTCCAGCGCGTCATCCGGTCAGCCGCCCGCGCACATCCGCTGCCGGGCCCTCCGGGTGGCGCAGTTCCCACCACGCCGAGGGGCTGGGACGGCGTTGCTGCCAAGAGGGGTGGAAGAACACGCGAGTGGACAGCCGGTGCAGACGCCGTCGCAACTCGGTGCGACCGGGCCGGGCAGCGAGCTGCCGGTAGGTGGCACTCCACTCCTGCTGCGCTTGGACGAGATCGTCGGGGAACCGTCGCATGACGAAATTCAATCATGTGTTCGATTTACTGCGCCATCCGGCACGACGCGGTCAAGGAGGGCGGGCACGGCGAAGGCCCGGTGGCTCCTGGGGAGCTACCGGGCCTGCTCGTGCGGGCTGTACGCAAGTTCGCCGTTACGTGGGGGGAGGCGGCACGTGGTGTGCCCCGGGCTCAGCGCTGGAGAGGGGTGGTCGGCTCGGCCGGGTCCGCGGGGTCGCAGGAGGCCGCGGTGTGCTCGGCCGGCTCCGCGTCCGCAAGGCCGCGGTGGCGGCAGCTGGGGGACTTGCCGTGCGCCTCGGCGCGGATGCGCTGCTTCATCGTGGGGGGCAGGGACCGGGTCGTGGCCCAGGGGGCCGAGGCCGTCGGCCACGCCATGGTGTCCGCGGTGGCGGCGCTCTCGCTGTCGCGGGCCGGAGCGGTCCGGGCGGCCGCCGAGCCGGCGGTCGTCGTGATCAGTCCGAGCGCCGTGCACAGCGCGAGCACGGCTGTGACGATGGCGGTCCACAGCTTCGTGGCGCGGTTCCTGGTCATGGCCCCTCGCTTTCGGGTCGGGCGATTTGCGTACTTTCCTCATGATGTGTATGGGCGATCCGAAGTGGTGGACCGACCCTCGCGGTGTGACGTTGTTCTGATGAACACCACCCGGATGGCCGCAAGGTGCTCTAAAAGCGGAGAAGAATGGATCAGGTGGGATGAGGACGGACAAACATCACCGTCCGTCAAGGTGTGATCACCCTCCGATCGGAGCGGTGCGGTCCGGTCCTACTGCGCTGCCGACGGCGGGAGTTGAGGGGCGGACGCAGGTCACCGATCGGTCTCGGTCGGTGTGTATAGTCGGGCGCCAGAGGTCCCCTACGTCAAAGAAAGACGAGGTCGCGCGGTGAAGAAGCTTCTCCTGGTCGCACTGGCCGCCATCGGCGGGCTCCTTGTGTACCGCCAGATCCAGGCGGATCGCGCCGAGCAGGATCTGTGGACGGAGGCGACCGACTCCGTGCCCACGGGTTCGTGAGTGCCGATACCGAAGACTGAGCAGACCCCGGCCGCCGCTCGCGGTCGGGGTTTTGTGTTGCGGTTCTCCCGGCCCGCGGTTAGAAGCGGGCTTTTCGGACGCTCGTACGGAATGCGGGGGTGCCACGCGCGCGTGCGGGGCAGGATGGCCCACGTTCGGTCGAAGGCGAGGGGGCGGGGTCGATGGCCCGGCGTACGGGGCGTGGAACGGCCGTGTGGCGAGCCGTCGTGCGGAGCACGGTCGTAGGAGCGGTGCTCTGTGTGTCGTCGGCGGTGCTGCCCGGGCGGGCCGCCGTAGCAGCCCCGGACGTCCCCTCGTACGCCTTCGCCGCCGACGTCCGCAGCGCCCCTGCGGCGACGGGCACGGGCGGCGCCGTACGCCTCGAGCCCGGCGCGACATACCGGAGCTCCCTGAAGGATCCGGACCAGAGCCGGAGCCCGAGTCCGGAACAAGGCCAGGGCCAGGACGAGGACAAGGCCGGGGCGAAGGCGTATTACCGGCTCGAGCTGGACGGTGTGTCGAACGTGTACGTCTCGGTCACGGCGATCCCGCGCCCGGGAGCGGCCCTTTCCGCCGGCGACGGGATCAGCGTCTCCGTGCAGGACGCCGACAGTGTCAGGTGCTCCTCCGACTCCGTGACCGTGGGCGCCTCCAGGAGCGCGCAGCCGCTCACCGCCTGGGGGGCGCGCGAACTGCTGCCGAGCAAGAAGCTGTGCCGGAAGGCCGGTACGTACTACGTCGTCGTCGAGCGCATCGGAACCGGTTCCGGCGCCGGAACCGGCGAAGGCGGGACGGGCCTCTCCACCGACCGGTCCTGGGACCTCGAGCTCGCGCCCGTCTCGGAAGCCCCCCTGGAGAGGGCGGCCGCCACGAGCGTGCCCGAGACATGGGACTCCGCGACGCCGACGCCGCCCGTCGCCGAGCCGGTCCCTGTTCGGGGCGGGGCCGGCTTCACCGAGGCGGCCGCCGTGACGGAGGGCGTCCGGAGCGACGAGATCCTGCCCGGGCAGACCCTCTTCTACAAGGTGCCCGTCGACTGGGGGCGGCAGCTGTCCGCCGGCGTCGACCTCGGCAGCGCGGACAAGAACTCCGGGTATGTGGTGGACGCCCTGGACCTGACGCTCTACAACCCGGTGCGAGCCGACGTCAAGGACGCGAGCATCGGGTACGGCGGCAGCCAGAAGTCGGTCGCTCTGCCACCGGTCCCGCCCGTGAGCTACGCGAACCGGTACGCCCCCACCGACCCGACGAGTTCCCTGCGCTTCGCCGGGTCGTACTACCTCGTGGTGCACCTCGCCGAGCAGGTGGCGGACCGTTTCGGGGAGGGGCCCTACGCGCTGACCCTGCGCGTCCGCGTCGGCGGCAGCACCCAGGCGGGTCCGGGCTATGCGCGGCAGTCGGCGCCCCGCGGGTTCTTCGACGTGGGCGCGCCGGACCCCGAGCCCTCGGCGGGCGGCGGGACGGCGGGCGGCCGGGCTTCGGCCGACGGTGCGTCGAGCGGCGACCCCGCCATGAGGGCGGTCGCCGTGGGCGGCATCGGCACCGGAAGCGTGCTGCTGATCGTGCTCGGGATTTGGACGCTGGCCGCTCGGCGGCGGGCGGCGGCTCAGATCCGCGTCAAGGCCCAGAACCCGACGGCGTAGCAGGCCAGCGCGAGGAACAGCAGGGGCAGCGCCACCCTGGCGGGCGGACCGGGACGCCCGCGGCGGACGGCGCGACGCCCTCGGCGACCGCCGTGCGACGAAACAGCCGCGGGCGCGGACGGTGACCCATGCGGGGCTCGGGACACCTGCGACGCCCGAAGGGCTTGAGATCCCTGAACGGCTTGTGGGGCGCGACGGGCTTGTGGGGCGTGAGGGTCCTGGGCGGTGTACGAGGCGGTGGACACCTCACCGTTGCGGCCGCGGGTGGGTAACACGAATGTGGGCTCGTACGGGGGCGCGGTGGCAGGGGCGGGCGCCGGTGCGTAGGCGGGGGGATGCGGAGTGGGGGGCTCCGGGGGCAGAGGGTCGGAGAAGAAGGAACCGGACGGCTGCTGCGGAGGCGGCAGGTGGAAGCTTCCGGTGTCCGACATGGAGGGGAGGGGCGCGGGCTCGTGCCCGGACGCGGTGGGCGAGGAGGCCGGCTCCTGCGGGGGATGTGTCGGATACGTGGGACGCGTCGGATGCGTGGAGCGACGTGGATCGGTGGGCGCCGAGTCCCCGTCCCCTCGCGGGCCGTCCGCCCAGGAGCCCGGTGCATGACCGGTGGCGGGGCGTACGGGGTCCTGGGTATGTCCGGTGGCAGGCCGCTCGGGGTCCGGGCCGGACCCGGTGGCCGAGTGCACGGGATGCGGGCCGAGCCCGGTGCCGGGACGCACGGAGCCCCCGCCCGGCCACACCGACCCGCTCTCGCTGCCCGTGCTGTTCTCACCGCCTGCGTGGCTGCCGCTGTCGGTGATCGGGTGGCCCGGCCCGGGCGCCGTGTCCGGCCGGGCGGGCGGACCGCTCCTCCCCTGGGGTGAAGGCGCGGCGGGCGCCGCCGGAGCGGGCGAGGAGGAACCGGCGCCCGGAGAGGCACCATCGGGGTCCGCCTCGGGACGGGCGGGCAGCGAGCCGGTGCCCGGGCCGGGCGGCCCGGTCGTGCGGTCCCCTCGGGTGTCCCCTCGGGTCGGCCGTGAGGCGGTCGCCTTCGGCCGCTCGGGCGGGCCGTCGGGGCCGAAGCCCGGGGGAAGGGGCCCGAGTTGGTCGAAGATCTCGATCAGTTCGTCGTCCGGGCCGGGCTCGGGCAGCAGCTCGGTCGCCGCCGCCAGTGCCTTGCGTGCCCCCGTGGCGGTGCGGAAACGTGCCTGCGGGTCCGGCTGGAGCAGCGTGGCCACCACCTGCCACAGCGGCTCCGGGACGCTCTTGGGAGCGCTCGGTGGCCCGTGCTCCGCGAAGTACTGGACGAGCGCCTTGGCATCCGGCTTGGCGCCCTCGAGCAGGTAGAGGGCGACCAGTCCGACGGCGAACAGGTCGGCGGGGAAGTCCGGTTCGGCGCCCATCATCTGCTCGGGCGCGAGGTAACCGGGCGTTCCGACCACGAGGTTGGTCTCGGTCAGGCGGGGCTCGCCGAGCCGCATCGCGATGCCGAAGTCGGAGAGCCTGAGGCGCGGCCGGGCCATTCCGGTGGCCTCCAGCAGGATGTTGGCGGGTTTGATGTCGCGGTGCACGACGCCCTCCGCGTGGACCGCGGTCAGCCCGGAGAGCAACTGGTCGAGCAGCGTGCACACGAAGACCGGGGGCAGCGGGCCGTAGTCGCCGACGAGATGGACCAGCGAACCACCGGCCACCAGATCCATGGTGAACAGGACCTTGTCGTCGTCGGCGGCCCAGCTGGCGGGCGCGAGCACATGGGGGTGGTCGATCCGCAGCGCCTGCTCGCGGACGAAACGCAGCAGCGAGTGCGCGTCGCGCTGCTGGAGCACCTTGGCGGCCACGTAGCGGCGCCGGCGGTGGTCCCAGGCGCGCCAGACCGCGCCGACCCCTCCGCGACCGATCGGGTCGGCCAGTTCGTACCGTCCGGCGAAGACCTCACCCATGGCTGCGCCTCGCTCCTCCCCGTGTCCCGCTCGGGTCTTCCCCTCTGCCACCCCCCGCGACGAGCGTTACGACCCCCTCGACCTCCCGTGTGCGCCGCTGCCGCCTGATGAGTCCTGATGCGTCCTGATGTCTCCCCCGGGCTGCCGACTGCCCGGCTGCCGAACCCCCTTCGGCGACCGGGCCGCGGGCTCAGCTCTGGTGGGACTGGTAGTGCGTGACCGCGTCGGAGGTACGGCCGGCGCCGTACACCCGGAGGAACTCTGCCAGTTCCGGGTGGGTCGGGGCGAGAGTGTCGGCGGCGTCGATGATGTCGCCGGCGGCGGCCACCGAGCGCAGCAGGGACTGGATCTCGCGGACCACCCGCTTGACCGTGGGCGCCCCCGAACTGCTGGTCGTCTGTGTGGTGTTGTTGAGCACCGAGCCCCCCTGTGACCGCTTGATCTCCTCCATGCGTTCGGTGGCCTCGGCGGCGCTGACGCTGCCGTCCGCGACCTGCGCAGCCAACTCCTGGAGCAGCTGCACCCGCTGCACCACCGCCGGGTTGCCGATCTTCGCCCGCTGACCGCTCATCAGCTGCGACAGCATCGGCGCCGACAGTCCCAGTACCCCCGCGAGACGAGCCTGGTTGAGACCAAGATCGTCGATGAGCTTACGGAAGAGCGCCCCCAGCGGCTCCCCGTACCAGTTCCGCTGCAGATCCCGCGCTCTCGCGGTCGCTTCCTGCTGTGCGGCGTCCATTGCGTCTCCCCATCGCTTCCCCAGAAACCGCGGTTCGCTGTAGCGAACCCGGTCCGAGCATCTTACGGAGAGTGGTCATCTGCGGGGACCCCCAATCTTTTTGCGAGATACCCCGGGTGACCCGGTACTCTGGTCTGCGACGCCGACGGTACGGGGTTCTTCCGGCCGGACGTCTCTCGAGGGGCCTTAGCTCAGTTGGTAGAGCGCTGTCTTTGCATGGCAGATGTCAGGGGTTCGACTCCCCTAGGCTCCACGCGCAAGACCCCTCTCACCTGCGGATAAGCAGGTGAGAGGGGTCTTTTTTTCGGTCTCTCGAGGGAGCGGCTCGGCCGCGGGCGCAGGCAGATCAGCCGCGGTCGTCGCGGTTCGCGGCGTCCTCCTCGGCCTCCTTGGCCTGCACCTCGGGGTCGAGGACCGACGGATCTTCGCTGCCGTCCACCGAGGTGAGTCCCGGGGCGGGTACCTCCGTGGCCGCCGGCGGCTCGACCAGCCAGTCGGGGTTGGCCTGCTTGTCCCACCACTTCCAGGCCGCGTAGGTACCGCCGGCGACGACACCGAGCACGGCCAGTGCCTTGGCGAGCTTGCCCGCCCTGGCCCGCCGCCGGTGCTTGCGCACCAGCTTCTCGATCTCCTTCGGCGTCACCTGACCGCGCAGGGCGGCCAGCGCGGCGACGCCGCGTGCGGCGGCCTCGGCCTTCACGGGCCCGGCCGCGGCCACCGCCTGCTCGATCCTGGGCCGGGAGTAGTCGGCGGCCTGGCGGGCGGCCAGCCGGGTGCGGGCGGCCGCTTCCTGCGCGGCCAGGTCGACCTTGGGCGGGACATGCGTCTTCGCCTGTTCCAGACGCGGGGCGACGTGGGCGTCGTACTGCACGCGGGCCTGTTCGGCGGCCAGCGACACCTTGGGCGCGAGCCGTACACGGGCTTCGTGCGCGTAGAGCGCGGCCCGTTCCTTGGCCGTGTCGGCGTAGGGCGCCACCACTTCCGCGGCGTGCAGCACGCTGTCCTTCGCCGAGCCGGTCGCGGCGCGCACGCTGTCGATGCGGGTCACGGGTTCCTCCTCCTCGGTGGCGTACGGTAATTCGACTTTCCACCCTTTTACGGATCATGCCTGTCAATGGCTGTCGCGGCATGCGCGGACAGGCATACGGGTGCTGATCACATGCGATAGGGGACGGATCGGGGCAATGGAATAGAGAGGGTCGACAGGGCGACAAAGCCGACGATGCCACGGATCGGCTCCGCCCGCTCCCGTCCCGGACGAGTCGCATGTTTTTCCTACTCGAAACCTGGGTTCCTTCACCGCAAAGCCTGTCGGGCGTCGTCCGCTGCGGGCCGTGCGAGGATCTGGGAGTCACAGAGAGACAACGGAAGGCAGACCGTGGCCGAGCAGCTTTACGCCACCCTGAAGACCAACCACGGCGACATCGAGATCCGGCTCTTCCCGGACCACGCCCCGAAGACGGTCAGGAACTTCGTCGAACTCGCCACCGGCGGGCGTGAGTGGGTCAACCCGGAAACCGGCGTGCGGTCCTCGGACAAGCTGTACGACGGCACCGTCTTCCACCGGGTGATCAGCGGGTTCATGATCCAGGGCGGCGACCCGCTGGGGAACGGGACCGGCGGCCCCGGCTACCAGTTCGAGGACGAGTTCCACCCGGACCTGCGCTTCGACAGGCCCTACCTGCTGGCCATGGCGAACGCCGGCCCGGGCACCAACGGCTCGCAGTTCTTCATCACCGTCTCCCCGACGGCCTGGCTGACCCGCAAGCACACCATCTTCGGCGAGGTCGCCGACAAGGTCAGCCAGAAGGTGGTGGACGGCATCGCGGCCGCCCAGACCAATCCGCGCACCGACCGTCCGCTGAAGGACGTCGTCATCGAGTCGGTCGTCGTCGAGAGCCGCAAGGGCTGAGGCGACACCCGCTGCGCACCACGGGAGCGGACGGACCCCCGGGAACCAAACGCCCTGCTCGTCCGTAAGGATGAGCAGGGCGGTTCCTTTCGACCATGCCGGCTACGCCGACCACCCCGATCACGCCGACCACTGCTGTTACTTCCGACCGCGACGACTCGGACGAGCTACTTGGGGGAGCCCATGGACCAGGCGCCTGGCAGCCGGCAGGACGACGCGCAGAGCGGCCTGCCCGTCTGTTACCGGCACCCCGACCGGGAGACCGGCATCCGCTGCACCCGCTGCGAACGCCCGATCTGCCCCGAGTGCATGGTCAGCGCCTCCGTCGGCTTCCAGTGTCCGAACTGCGTCCGCGAGGGCTCCGGCACGGGGCACCCGCCCGCGGCCTCGCAGCCCCGCACGCTGGCGGGGGGCGCGGTCGCCGCCGATCCCCACCTGGTCACCAAGGTCCTCATCGGCCTCAACGTGGCGTTCTTCGTGGTGCAGCAGGCCGTCGGCGACAGTTTCACCGACCGGTTCGACCTGATCGGCCGCGCGATCATGCCGGCCCTCGGGTTCGGCGAGGTGCAGGGCGTCGCCGAGGGACAGTGGTACCGCATGGTGACCTCGATGTTCCTGCACGGCAGCTACATCCACATCCTGTCCAACATGCTCAGCCTGTGGTGGATCGGCGGCCCTCTCGAAAAGGCCCTCGGCCGGTCCCGCTTCCTCGCGCTGTACCTGGTGTCCGGCCTGGCCGGCAGCGCCCTGAGTTACCTGCTCGCCGAACCCAACCAGGCCTCCCTGGGCGCCTCCGGGGCCATCTTCGGTCTGTTCGGCGCCCTTGCCGTGCTGGTGCGCCGGCAGCGCTACGACATGCGGCCGGTCATCGCCCTGCTGGTGATCAACCTCGTGATCACGTTCGGCTGGAGCGGTATCTCCTGGCAGGCTCACATCGGCGGCCTGGTCGCCGGGGTCGTCATCGGGATCGGCATGGTCCACGCCCCCCGTGAGCGTCGCGCTCTCGTGCAGTTCGGGACCTGCGCGGTGATGCTGGCCGTCGTCGTGGTGGTGACGCTCCTGAGGACCGTCCAGCTCACCTGAGCGCGTTGTCCACAGTCTGTGGCGAATCTTGTGCACAACGTGCGGGAACAGCTGCGCCCCCTGGCACCGACCCGTGTTTATGCAGGTCAGGCAGGGGGCGAACAGGCTTTCGAGTGAAGGGAACGGCCGGTAGTTAGGTCACACCGGCGTCAACCTTCGATGAGTTATCCACAGATCGTCTTTCTTTTCCCCATGTGGAAAACTGCTGTGGATAACTCAGGGGATAACCCTGGGCAGAGCTACTCGCCCCGCATCGTCCCCGCTGCTTGCGCCGCTACTTCCACTGTGTGGAGACGCCGAACCCGGCCGCGATGAACCCGAAGCCCACGACGATGTTCCAGTTGTCCAGCTTGTCGATGGGCAGCGAGCCGTCGGTCACGTAGAAGACCACGATCCAGGCCAGCCCGATGAGGAACATGGCCAGCATCACGGGGGCGACCCAGGCACTGTTGGTCAGCTTGATGGCGGTCGCCTGCTTCGCCGGAGGCGGCGTGTAGTCGGCCTTCTTGCGGATACGTGACTTCGGCACGAGGGTCTCTCCTGTCGATGCGCTGCGTGGCCGCGCAGGTGCTGGATCGGGCTCGGGGGCTGCGTGCCAGGGGACTGAGGGGCTCCCCCGGGCGTCCGTTAGCGTAGTGCTTCTACGGCGCCGAAGGAGATAAGGGTACGTTGAGCAATTCTGCCGACTCCCCCCGGACGGGTACAACGGGTTCCGCCCCCGATCCCGCCCCCGTTTCCTCCGAGGAGCCCGCCGCGGCCGCCGCCGCGGCCGCCGCCCCCGCCGCGTCCCCGTCCTCTGCGCACGACCGCCGAGGCGGTTTCCGGCCCGTACGGGTACTCACCGTGGGTGTCTTCGCCCTGGCCGGCCTCCTCTTCTTCACCAGCTTCAACACGGCCAAGGGCACCAACATCCGTACGGACGCCTCCTTGCTGAGGCTGTCGGATCTCATCCAGGAACGCAGCCAGAAGAACGGCGAGCTGGACGAGACGAACGGGGCCCTGCGCGACGACGTGGAGTCCCTGGCCGAGGCCGACGACGGCAGCACCCGGGCCCAGGACGACAGGCTCGCCGGGCTGGAGAAGAACGCCGGGACCCAGAAGGTCAAGGGCGAGGCCATCACCGTCACCCTCAACGACGCCCCGCCGAACGCCACCGCCAAGCTCCCGGGCTATCCGGAACCGCAGCCCGACTACCTGGTCATCCACCAGCAGGACCTCCAGGCCGTGGTGAACGCGCTCTGGCGGGGCGGTGCCCGGGGCATCAAGGTCATGGACCAGCGGCTGATCTCCACCAGTGCCGTGCGCTGTGTCGGCAACACCCTGATCCTCCAGGGCCGCGTCTACTCGCCGCCCTACAAGATCCAGGCGGTCGGCGACCCGGAGAAGCTCCAGCAGGCGCTCGCGGACGCCCCCGCGATCCAGAACTACATGGTCTACGTGAACGTCTACGGCCTCGGCTGGAAAGTCACCGAGGACGGGGCGGTGACTCTGCCGGGGTACTCGGGCACAGTGGATCTGCACTACGCCAAGCCTGTGGGGTAGTGCAGCCGGGGTAGTGGAGCAGCGGCAGCCGGGGGGGCGCCTGTGTCGGTGCGGGTGATCGTCAGGACGTTCAGCGAGCTGTGCGTGACCGCCGGTACCGTCATCGTCCTCTTCGTCGTCTACGTGCTGTTCTGGACCGGTGTGCAGGCCGACCGGGTCATGGGCGACCAGATCGACGACCTCCACGACCGGTGGGACCGGCAGAGCGTGAGCCCCGGACCGGGCGCGAGCGGCACCGAGGCGAGGACGCCGTACCGCAGCGGCAAGCCCTTCGCGGTGATGTACATCCCCCGTCTCGGTTTCACGTGGAACAAGCCGGTGCTCGAGGGAACGGCCACCGGCACCCTGAAGAAGGGGCTGGGGCACTACGTCGGCAGCGCGCGGCTCGGGCAGACCGGGAACTTCTCCGTCGCCGGTCACCGCCGTACCTACGGCGACCCGTTCAAGGACTTCCCGGAGCTCAGACGCGGGGACGCGGTGGTGCTGACGGACGGGACGACGTGGTTCACCTATCGGATCGACAAAGGGCCGTACAAAACAGTGCCCTCGGACGTCGAGGTGATCGACGCTGTGCCACGTAAGTCGGGGTATACGCGTCCGGGCCGGTACCTGACGTTGACGACGTGCGATCCGGAATGGGGGCACAGTCACCGGCTGATCGTCTGGGCGCACCTGGACTCCACCCAGCCCGTGGAGGCAGGAGAACCGAGGGCCCTGCGCCGTTAGTCTGGTGGCGTACGGCGTGAGTCAGGTGCCGTGATGCGACGGAAGGGACGGCATGTACGGCTGGATCTGGCGGCATCTGCCGGGAAACGCGTGGGCCAAGGCGCTGATCTCGATCATGCTGGTCGTGGCCGTCGTGTACGCGCTGTTCCAGTACGTCTTCCCGTGGGCCGAACCGCTGCTTCCCTTCAACGATGTGACGGTGGACAACCAGTGAGCGCGCGCATCCTTGTCGTCGACAACTACGACAGCTTCGTCTTCAACCTGGTCCAGTACCTGTACCAGCTGGGCGCCGAGTGCGAGGTCCTGCGCAACGACGAGGTCTCCACGGCCCAGGTCCATGGGGTCGCCTCCCGCTCGGGCGAAGCCGGGAACGGGGGAGGCTTCGACGGCGTCCTGCTGTCCCCCGGGCCCGGTACGCCCGAGGAGGCCGGTGTCTGTATCGAGATGGTCCGGCACTGCGCGGCGACCGGTGTGCCCGTCTTCGGCGTCTGCCTGGGCATGCAGTCGATGCAGGTGGCGTACGGCGGTGTCGTGGACCGGGCGCCGGAGCTGCTGCACGGCAAGACCTCGCTGGTGGAGCACACGGGCGCAGGCGTCTTCGCGGGCCTGCCGACCCCCTTCACGGCGACCCGCTACCACTCGCTGGCCGCCGAGCCGGCGACGGTCCCGGCGGAAATCGAGGTCACGGCCCGCACCCACGACGGCATCATCATGGGTCTGCGTCACCGTGAACTGCCCGTCGAGGGCGTGCAGTTCCACCCGGAGTCGGTGCTGACCGAGCACGGGCACCGGATGCTGGCCAACTGGCTGGTGGAGTGCGGCGACCAGGGCGCTGTGGCGAGGTCGGCGGGGCTCGCCCCGGTGGTGGGCAGGGCCACGGCGTGACCGCGCTGCGCCCCGAGCGCGAGGACTCGTACGGCACCGCGTCGTACGAGTCCTTCGGCGGTGACGCCTACGGATCGGCTGCCCACGCCGGTGAGCCGTATCAGCCGCCGGTCGACGACGAGACGGTGGCGCTGCGGATACCGCCCGCGCCCCGGCCCGGTGGCCGCTCCAGATCCGCTTCTCACGCCTCAGGGGCCTCTCCGGCCCCTGGAACACCGGCAGGTGGGCGAGCGGCCCGCAGAAAGGCCGCCAAGGGCCGCCATGGCCGTCATGGGGGTCCGGGTGACGCCGCGGAGTCGTACAACGGGTCCGACGCGCCGGCACAGGACGAGCGGCCCCTGTCGCGCGTCGAGGCGCGCCGACGGCAGCGGGCCCGCAAGCCGAGCGCCGGGGTGGTCGTCAGCCGGGCGGTCGGCGAGGTGTTCATCACCACGGGTGTGCTGATGCTGCTGTTCGTCACCTACCAGCTGTGGTGGACCAACGTGCGGGCGCACGCGCAGGCGGACAAGGAGGCGAGCAGCCTCCAGGACGACTGGGCGAACGGCAAGGGCGCCCCCGGGGTGTTCTCGCCGGGGCAGGGCTTCGCCATCCTGCACATCCCGAAGCTGGACGTGGTGGTGCCGATCGCCGAGGGCGTCAGCAACAAGAAGGTGCTCGACAAGGGCATGGTCGGCCACTACGGGGAGGGCCCGCTGACGACGGCGATGCCCGACGCCAAGACCGGCAACTTCGGGCTCGCCGGTCACCGCAACACGCACGGCGAGCCGTTCCGGTACATCAACAGGCTCCAGGCGGGCGACGACATCGTCGTGGAGACGCAGGACGAGTACTTCGTCTACAAGATGGCGTCCTCGCTGCCGGTGACCGCGCCGAGCAACACGAGCGTCCTCGACCCGGTGCCGCCGGGCTCCGGATTCACCGGGCCGGGCCGGTACATCACCCTGACGACCTGCACGCCGGAGTTCACCAGCAAGTACCGCTTGATCGTCTGGGGCAAGATGGTCGAGGAACGGCCGCGCAGCAAGGGCAAGCCGGATGCGCTCGTCGAGTAGGAACGCAGTCGAGCGAGGGCAGAGGAACGTGGCAGCGACCGCCGGCGACACCGAGCACGAAGAGCACGCGCGTGTGGACGCGTCCGAACCGGCGCCGAGGCGCCGCGGGGGCGGCCGGATCGCCCTGGCCGTCAGCGTCTTCGGGGAGCTCCTCATCACGGCGGGCCTGGTGCTCGGCCTGTTCGTCGTCTACTCCCTGTGGTGGACCAACGTCGTGGCCGACCGGCACGCGGACCGGCAGGGCGACAAGGTGCGCGACAACTGGGCGCATGAGGACACCGGTCCCGGGGCGTTGGACACCAAGGACGGCATCGGTTTCCTGCACGTCCCCGCGATGCGGAACGGGGAGGTGCTGGTGGCGAAGGGCACCTCGTCCAAGATCCTCAACGAGGGCGTCGCGGGCTACTACACCGACCCGCTGAAGGCCGCTCTGCCGACGAGCGGCAAGGAGGGCAACTTCACGCTCGCCGCGCACCGCGACGGCCACGGCGCGAAGTTCCACAACATCGACAAGCTGTCGAAGGGCGACCCGATCGTCTTCGAGACGAAGGACGACTGGTACGTCTACAAGGTGTACGCGGTGCTGCCCGAGACCTCGAAGTACAACGTCGAGGTGCTCGGCCGGATCCCCGCGGAGTCCGGCAAGAAGAAGGCCGGCCACTACATCACCCTGACGACCTGCACACCGGTGTACACGAGCCGGTACCGCTACGTGGTGTGGGGGGAGCTGGTGCGGGTGGACAAGGTGGACGCGAACCGCACCCCGCCGAAGGAACTGGGCTGAGGCCGCAGCCCTCCTCCAAGGAGTCCGTCACCCGGCACGACGAGGGCCCGGAGCCGCAACCTGCCGTGCGGCTCCAGGCCTTCTGCCTGGCTCCTGGTCACTCGAGAACCGCCAGGGCCGCCCCAGCGCTCCACTCCTGCGAGAGAGCGCGCTGGACGGCGGTGCTGCCGGTCCCGGCGGCGATGTGGTCGCCACGAACAGGGCCACCTCGGAGTCGTCCGCGTCCGCTGCCCCACGTCGAGAAGACATGCGCGCGCACCTGACAGGCGATTTCACTGTCACGGAGGAGCATCGCGACGTGGCGGACCTGCGGTCGAGCGGCCGTCGGACCGGGCTCGCACAAAGGCGTGGGCCCCACCGGACGCATCCGGCGGGGCCCACGGTCCTGCCCTGCGCGGCCACTAGCCGCCGGCGCCACCGAAGAAGTTGACACCGCCGTCGTTGTTGCCGCCGTTGTTGTTGCCGTTCTTGAAGGCGATCAGGTTGACCGTCTGGCCCTTGTTGACCGTGCTGCCGGGGGCCGGGTCCGAGCTGATGACCTGGGCGTCGTCGTCCGAGTTGCCGCTGATGTTGCCGACGTTCAGCCCCGCGTCCTGGAGCGCCTTCTTGGCGTCCTTCACGCTCAGGCCCTGGAGATTGTTCGGCACCTGGGTCTGGTTGCTCCGGCCGATCTGGATCTGGACCGTGGAGCCCTTGTCGGCCTGGGAGCCGATCGAGGGGACGGTCTGGATGACCTTGTCGACCTGGTTCGGATCCTGGGTGTCGACCTGGACGCAGTTGCCCTTGAGCTCGTTCTGCTCCATCTGGGCCTTGGCGTCGTCACAGCTCTTGTTGGAGACGTCGGGGACAGTCGCCTTCTGCTCGGCCTTGGCGATGGTGAGGGTGATGGTGGTGCCCTTCTCCACCTCCGCGCCGAGCTTCGGGTCCTGCTTCAGGACGGTGCCCTCCTCCTCGGTGGACACCTCCTCCTTCGTCTTCACGACGAACTGGTACTTGTCGCCCTCCAGGATCGCCTTGGCCTCGTCCAGGCTCTTGCCCAGGACGCTCTCCACGACCACCTTGGGCGCTCCGGTGGAGATCACGAGGTTGACGGCGGTGTCCTTGTCGACCTTTATGCCGGCGTCGGGATCCTGGTCGCAGATCTTGCCCTTGGGCTGATCCTCACAGGGCTTCTGGGTGACCGTCCCCAGCTTGAGGTCGCTGTTCGTCAGCTGGCTCTGGGCGTCGGTCTGGTTCTGGCCGAGCAGGTTCGGGACGGCGACCGACTCGTTGTTCACGCCGCCGCTGAACACCCACTTGCCGATCAGGACCGCACCGACGAGCACCAGCACGGCGGCGACGACCAGCAGGATCGTCGAGGCGTTGGACTTCTTCTGGCGGCGCCGGTCGGGACGGTCGTCGTAGCCGTAGCCGCCGTCGTCCGGGTTCATGGGCGGCAGCATCGACGTGGCCCCGGCGTCCGTGGAGCGCAGGGCCGTGGTGGCCTGGTCGTCGCCGTAGCCGCCGTACCCGACGGAGCCCATCGCCGCCGTCGCGCCGACCGGCTGGCCGTCGAGACAGGCCTCGATGTCGAGACGCATCTCGTCGGCGGACTGGTAGCGGTAGTCCGGGTCCTTGACCAGCGCCTTCAGGACGATGGCGTCCATCTCGGGGGTGATCTCGGGGTCGAAGACGCTCGGGGGCTGCGGCTCCTCCCGGACGTGCTGGTAGGCCACGGCCACCGGGGAGTCCCCGACGAACGGGGGACGCACCGTCAGCAGTTCGTAGAGCAGGCAGCCCGAGGAGTACAGGTCGGAGCGGGCGTCGACCTGCTCGCCCTTGGCCTGCTCCGGCGAGAGGTACTGGGCGGTGCCGATGACCGCGGACGTCTGCGTCATCGTCATGCCGGAGTCGCCCATGGCGCGGGCGATGCCGAAGTCCATGACCTTGACCTGGCCGTTGCGCGTCAGCATGACGTTCGCCGGCTTGATGTCGCGGTGGACGATGCCGGCCCGGTGCGAGTACTCCAGGGCCTGGAGGATGCCGATGGTCATCTCCAGCGTCCGCTCGGGCAGCAGTTTGCGGCCGGAGTGGAGCAGCTCACGGAGCGTGGAGCCGTCGACGTACTCCATGACGATGTACGGGATCGAGACCCCGTCGATGTAGTCCTCGCCCGTGTCGTAGACCGCGACGATCGCGGGGTGGTTGAGCGAGGCGGCAGACTGGGCCTCCCGGCGGAACCGGGCCTGGAAGGAAGGGTCGCGCGCGAGGTCCGCGCGCAGCGTCTTCACCGCCACGGTGCGGCCGAGGCGGGTGTCATGCGCGAGGTAGACCTCGGCCATGCCACCACGGCCGAGCACGTGGCCCAGCTCGTACCGGCCGCCGAGGCGACGCGGCTCTTCCATAGCTACCTACCAGCCCTCTCCGTCGGTCCCGACCGGCACACATGTGCGGCCGGAGGCTGCCGTCCGGGCATACCGTACCCGGACGGCGCTGTGTGACCTGGCCAAGCCCGTCACCCGATACCGGACCGGTATCGCAACGTGCACCGATGTGTCGGCGACGTGATGGGGGTCACTTCTTGCTGTCGATGACTGCCTTCATCACGTCCCTTGCGATCGGACCGGCCAGACCGCCGCCGGTGATGTCGCCGCGGTTGGCGGAACCGTCCTCGACGACGACGGCGACGGCCACCGGTGCGCTGCCGTCGGACAGTTGCGCGTACGAGATGAACCAGGCGTACGGCTTCTCGCTGTTGTTGAGGCCGTGCTGGGCGGTTCCGGTCTTGCCGCCCACGATGACGTTGCTGATCTTGGCCTTGCCGCCGGTGCCCTGCGGGTCCTCGACGACCGTCCGCATCATCTCCTGGAGGGCCTGCGCGGTCTTGGAGGAGACGGCCTGGGACAGCTGCTGGGGCTCGGTCGTCTCCAGGGTGTCCAGGTTCGGGGCCCTCAGCTCGTCGACCATGTACGGCTTCATCAGCTTGCCGTCGTTGGCGACCGCCGAGGCGACCATGGCCATCTGGAGCGGGGTGGCCGCGTTGGAGCCCTGGCCGATGCCGTCCAGGGCGTTCTGCGGCGGGTTGTCCTTGGGGTAGACGGACTTGGCGGCGCGCACCGGGGTGTCCAGCTCGGATTCGTTGAAGCCGAACTTCTCCGCCTGCTCGATCATCTTCTCGTTGCCGACGTTGTCGGCCATCTTCGCGAAGACGGTGTTGCAGGACACCATGAGCGCGTAGCGCAGCGTGGCGTTCTCACAGGCGCCGTGCTCGTTGGTGAGCTTGTTCGTGGACTGCGGCAGCTTGAACGGGTCCGGGGTGTCGGTCTTCACGTCGATGCCGGAGACCTCGCCGTTCTCCAGCGCGGCGGCGGCCGTGACCACCTTGAACGTGGAGCCCGGCGGGTAGGTCTCGCGCAGTGCGCGGTTGAGCATCGGGTCGTCGGGGTCGTTCTTCTTCTGGACGGCGTTCCACGCCTTGGCGTCCGTGTCGGAGGAACCGGCGAACTTCGAGGGGTCGTACGACGGGGTGGAGACCAGGGCGAGGATCTTGCCGGTGGACGGTTCGATCGCGGCGACCGCGCCCTTCTTGTCGCCGAGGCCCTGGAAGGCGGCCTTCTGCGCGGCGGGGTTGAGGGTGGTGATGACGCTGCCGCCCGCCTTCTCCTTGCCCGTGATCATGTCCAGGGTGTTGCGGAAGAAGAGCCGGTCGTCGTTGCCGCTGAGGATGCCGTCCTCCAGCCGCTCCAGCTGGTTGGCGCCGAACGCCTGCGAGGAGTAGCCGGTGACCGGTGCCCACATCGCCCCGTTGGACCAGGTGCGCTTGAACTTGTAGTCGCCGCTGGTCTCCACCGAACCGGTGATGGCCTTGCCGTCGACGATGATGTTGCCGCGCGGGGTGGCGTAGCGCGTGATGTTGACGCGGCGGTTCTTGCTGTCGCCGGCGAGGCTGTCCGCCTTGACGTACTGGAGGTAGTTGTCGCGCAGCAGCAGCGTGAGGACCAGGAGGCCGCAGAAGATCGCGATCCGGCGCAGGGGCTTGTTCATGACGGGCGGACCACCTGGGTCATCTCGGCGTCGGGGTTGGTGGCGGGCGCGGGCGCCGGGCGCCGGGCGGTGTCGCTGATCCGGATCAGGATGCCGATCAGAGCCCAGTTGGCGATGACGGAGGAACCGCCGTACGCGAGGAAGGGCATCGTCATACCGGTGAGCGGGATGAGGCCCATCACACCGCCGGCGACGACGAACACCTGGAGGGCGAAGGCGCCGGAGAGGCCGATGGCCAGCAGCTTGCCGAAGGGGTCGCGGGCGGCGAGGGCGGTGCGCACACCGCGCTCCACGATCAGCCCGTACAGCAGCAGGAGCGCCATGATCCCGGCGAGGCCCAGCTCCTCGCCGAAGGTGGCGAGGATGAAGTCGGAGTTGGCGGCGAACTTGATCAGCTCCGAGTGGCCCTGGCCCCAGCCGGTGCCGAGGGTGCCGCCCGAGCCGAACGCCCACAGGGCCTGCATGGCCTGCTCGGAGTGACCGACGACGCCTTGCTGGGAGAGCGTGTACTCCTTCATCGGGTCGAGCCAGGCCTGGACACGCTGCTGGACGTGGCTCTCGAACTGGGCCACGCCGACCGCGCCGGCCGCGGACATCAGCATGCCGAAGACGATCCAGCTGGTCCGCTCGGTGGCGACGTACAGCATGATGACGAACATTCCGAAGAACAGCAGCGAGGTGCCGAGGTCCGTCTCGAAGACCAGGATCAGGATCGAGATGATCCAGACGACGATGATGGGGCCGAGGTCGCGGCCGCGCGGCAGGTACAGGCCGAGGACACGGCGGCTGGCCAGGGCGAGCGCGTCGCGCTTCACCATCAGATAGCCGGCGAAGAAGATCGCCAGCACGATCTTGGCGAACTCACCTGGCTGGATGGAGAAACCGGCGACCGAGATCCAGATCTTGGCGCCGTAGATGTTCTGGCCGAGGCCCGGCACCAGCGGGAGCAGCAGCAGGAAGATCGCGCCGACCATCGAGATGTAGGTGTAGCGCTGCAGGACGCGGTGGTCCTTGAGGAAGACCAGCACCACGATGAAAAGGGCGATGCCCATCGCCGTGTACAGCAGCTGCCGTGGCGCGGCCGTGCCGGCCTGCTCGGCCCGCTGGAGGTACTTCGACTGGTCCAGCCGCCAGATGGCGACGAGTCCGAGCCCGTTCAGCAGCGTGGCCACCGGCAGCAGCAGCGGATCCGCGTACGGCGCGAACTTGCGCACGACGAGGTGCGCGACGCCGGCCAGCAGGCCGAGGCCGAGGCCGTAGCTCAGGAGGCCGGACGGCACCTTCTCGTTGATCGCGAGGCCCACGTTGGCGTAGGCGAAGACCGGGATCACGACGGCGAACACCAGGAGCGCGAGCTCGGTGTTGCGCCGGCTCGGGGTGCCGATCGAGCCGATCGTGGACGTGTGGTGCGTCGGCGAGTTGGTAGTACTGCTCATCGTGTGACGGGGCCTCTCACGGCTTGCCTACTGCTCACCGCACCGCGAGACGACCTTCTGCTCTTCCTCCGAAAGGCTGGGGCCGGGGGTGGGAGTAGTGGTCGCGGGTGCGGACGGGGACGCGGTTGCCGAGGGGCTCGGCGATGCCTTGGACGTGACGGAGACGGGGGTGGTTCCCGTGGTGCCGCCGGCCTTGCCCTCGCCGGTCTTCGAACCGGTCTTGCTCGCCGTGGGGGTATCGGCGTGCTTCTTGCAGGCGGAGGCCTGGACGGCCAGTTCGGCGATCTTCTTCTGGGCGGTGGACAGGTTGCCCTCGGCGATCGTCGACTCGACCAGCTTCTGCTGGTAGTCCGGGAGGTACTTGAGTTCGATCTCGGGATGGTCCTTCTCGATCTTCGACAGCGACACCCAGGCCAGGTCCTGGCTGATGCCCCGGTACAGCGCGACGTGTTCGCCCTTGGTGCCGACGTAGTACTGCGTCTGCGTCCAGCGGTAGCCGCCGTACAGGCCGCCGCCGATGACGGCGAGCGCGAGCACGCTGTAGAAGGATCTCTTGAGCCACTTCCGGCCCTTGCGGGGCTTGACGAAGTCGTCGTCGGTGTAGTCGCCGAAGCCGTCGGTCGGGATGAAACCGGTGATGTCGCCGCCGGAGCCGGGCGGGCCGAACTCGCCGCCTCCGCCGCGCCCTTGCTGCCTGCGGCCGAGGCCCGAGGCGCGTCCCGCCGGGGTCTGCATGATGCCGTTGTCGTGGAGCTGGAGCTGGTTCTCGGCGACCGCGCCGACCACGACCGGGGTGTCGGACAGCTGCCCGGCGAGGGTGTCGCCGGTGTCCAGGTCGAGAACGTCGGCGACGATCACGGTGATGTTGTCGGGGCCACCGCCGCGCAGGGCGAGCTGGATCAGCTCCTGCACGGTCTCCTGGGGGCCCTGGTAGCTGGCGAGGGTGTCCTCGAGCGTCTGGTGGGAGACCACGCCGGACAGGCCGTCGGAGCAGATCAGGTAGCGGTCGCCGGCCCGGACCTCCCGGATCGACAGGTCGGGCTCCACGTGCTCGCCGCTGCCCAGCGCCCGCATCAACAGGGACCGCTGCGGGTGGGTGGTGGCCTCTTCCTCGGTGATGCGGCCTTCGTCGACGAGGCGCTGCACCCAGGTGTGGTCCTGGGTGATCTGGGTCAGTACGCCGTCCCGCAGCAGGTACGCGCGCGAGTCGCCGACGTGGACGAGGCCGAGGCGCTGCCCGGTCCACAGCAGGGCAGTCAGGGTGGTCCCCATGCCTTCGAGCTGGGGGTCCTCCTCGACCAGCGAGCGCAGCTGGTCGTTGGCGCGCTGGACTGCGGTGCCGAGCGAGGTGAGGACGTCGGAGCCGGGAACGTCGTCGTCGAGGGCGACGATGGTCGAGATGGCCTCGGAGGACGCGACCTCACCGGCGGCGGCACCGCCCATGCCGTCGGCGATGGCGAGCAGGCGCGGACCGGCGTAACCGGAGTCCTCGTTGCCCTCCCGGATCATGCCCTTGTGCGATCCGGCGGCGAAACGCAGTGACAGACTCATGCGCACCTCGCCCGTCGGCCCCGGGTACAGCCGGTCGTGTCGAGCCACACTGCCCACCCTCCGGTCGGGAGCACACCGGGGCCATGGGTGCCGGCCGCCGCCGCGTGCTCGCTCCGCTCGCGCTCACTCATGATGTAGCACTACTTCCGAAGCTCGATGACGGTCTTGCCGATACGGATCGGCGCGCCCAGCGGGATCGGTGTGGGAGTCGTCAGCCGCGATCGGTCGAGATACGTGCCGTTGGTGGAGCCCAGGTCCTCGACGATCCACTGGCCGTCGCGGTCCGGGTAGATCCTGGCATGGCGGCTGGAGGCGTAGTCGTCGTCCAGCACGATCGTGCTGTCGTGCGCCCGGCCCAGAGTGATGGTCTGGCCCTGGAGCGCGACGGTCGTGCCGGTGAGGGTGCCCTCGGACACGACCAGCTTGGTGGGTGCGTTGCGCCGGGTGCGGCCCGCGGCGGCGGGCTGCTGGCGCTGCTGGGGAGGCGCCTGCTGGCGCTGTGCCTGCTGCGCCCGCCCGGCCTCCCGGCGCGAACCGCGCTGAGTGACGCGCGTACCGAAGAGGTCGCTGCGGATGACCTGCACGGCCACGATGACGAACAGCCACAGTACGGCCAGAAAACCCAGCCGCATGACCGTGAGGGTCAGCTCTGACATTGCCCCCGCTTCACCCTTCGGCTTGCCGGTAAATGATGGTGGTGCTGCCCACGACGATCCGCGAGCCGTCGCGGAGCGTAGCGCGGGTGGTGTGCTGCCCGTCCACCACGATGCCGTTGGTGGAGCCGAGATCCTGGATCGTCGAGGGCGAGCCGGTCCGGATCTCGCAGTGCCGGCGGGAGACGCCGGGATCGTCGATCCGCACGTCGGCCTCGGTGCTGCGGCCCATCACGAGCGTGCCGCGCGAGATCTGGTGGCGGGTGCCGTTGATCTCGACCCAGTGGCGGGTGTGCGACCCGGGCTGTGGGGCCCCGGCCAGGCCTCCGCCTGCCGCGCCCGGGCGCTGGGCGCCCGCGGCGGGCGGGTAGCCGTAGCCGCCGGGACGGGCGCCGGGCGGCGGAGCGGAGGGCATGGGCGGAGCGGCCGCGCCGGCTCCGGCCCCGGGGTAACCCGGCCCGCCTGATCCGCCGGGGCGCTGTCTGCCGCCCGCGGGCGCCTGCTCCGGGGCCTGGCTGCTGGAAGAGGCGAGCGTACGGCTGCGCACCCGGTACAGACCGGTGTCGAGGTCGTCCGCCTTCTCCAGGTTGACCTTGATCGGTCCCATGAAGGTGTAGCGCTGCTGCTTGGCGTAGTCGCGGACCATGCCGGCGAGCTCGTCGCCGAGCTGTCCGGAGTACGGGCTGAGGCGCTCGTAGTCCGGGGTGCTCAGTTCGACGATGAAGTCGTTGGGGACGACAGTCCGGTCCCGGTTCCAGATGGTCGCGTTGTTGTCGCACTCGCGCTGGAGCGCTCCTGCGATCTCGACGGGCTGGACCTCGGACTTGAAGACCTTGGCGAAGGTGCCGTTGACCAGACCCTCGAGACGCTGCTCGAACTTCTTCAGGACTCCCATGGGGCACCTCCTCCGTAGTGGCTGCTGTCCCGTGCCGTGCTGCTTGCCTGGTACTGCTTACTGATCGTATCCACGCGCCGGTGAATCGGCTGGTTCCCCCTGTCGGCACCCGTCGACGGGTGTCGACGCCCTCTTGCGCACCTGCTGCTGCCCAGGATCGTAGAGGTGGCTGAGGACCAGTGTCCCGCACCCGGCTGTGGTCCTCGTCCGGCTCCTGGGGAGACGGCCGCCATAGGTACGAGGTTGATACGTGAACCAGTCATCGCCGAGACGTACGGGGCCGAGGACGGGCTCCCACCTGCTCCCTGCCCGCCCAGAAGGGATGTGAACGCACCCTGACCCGCGTGCTAATGTTCTGCATGTCGGAAGGCGCCAGGCCGAAAGGCCAACACACCGGAAGACACACCCAATGCGCGGGTGGCGGAATAGGCAGACGCGCTGGATTCAGGTTCCAGTGCCCGAAAGGGCGTGGGGGTTCAACTCCCCCCTCGCGCACCAGCTGAAAGCCCCGCAGGTCTCGGACCTGCGGGGCTTTCGCTTGTTCCGGACATGGATTCCGGGACCGACTGGTCCAGGCCATGGTTGCTCACCGTGTGTGAGGAACATCTCAGGGTCGCCGGGCCGTCAGGAGCGACGGACGAGCCACGGGCCTGCTGCTCGTCCCGCGGGAATGGCGTTCGGGCGCCGTCTCTTCGTCGCCGTGCTGCTCATCGCCGCCATCAGTACGCTGGACGTAGCCGGTGCGGACGAGGGTGGGGGGTCCGGCGTGCCGGGGATCCGGCGGCGGGTCGGATGCACGGGCTGAGCGCGGCCGCCATCGAGATCGCCGGCCTGCGGCTGCCCGCCGACCGTGCTGGACGGCGAGACGAGCTGGGCCAGTCCCGTCGGCGGACCGGCCCCGATCGCTGTGGAGCTGCCCTGTGTCTGGTGAAAGAAGGCGCCGAAACGGGTGCCGGTACGGATCGAGGTCCGAGGGCCCGCTCGGCCCGCGTCGTGTTTCACGTGAAACATGACGGCCGTCCTGACGCCGCGGACGGCCGTGGGTGCATGCCGGAGGGGCAGGGGCGGTGGGCGGACCGTGTGCCGGCGAAGGCCGGAGAGGGATTTTCCACTGGCGGGAGGTTGTCCACAAGAGCTGCCGCCGTTCGGTCGCCGGGCTGTACGGTCTGCACGAGTTGATGTTCGGCTCGCCGAGCTGACGGACGTACGGGTGCGGGGGAGGCGGTCGTGATGACCGAGGCCGGTGGAGCGGGAGCGGAGATGGGTGGGGCGAGCAGGATTCCCCGGGTGCGTGGTTTCGCCGAGTGGCCCGTCGAGTGGCCGACCGAGGGACCCGATGCGGGGACTGCCCCGAAGTCGCCGAAGGACAAGGGCAAGACGCTGCGTGACCGCGTGCCGCGCTCGGCCCATGCCGCATTCGACCTGGACGCCTCCCGGCCGGACGCGGTGACGGCCGTCGAGGAGTCCAGCCGTGGGCGCATCCCCGAGCTGGCGCCGATCCGGGTCGGCCGGATGGCGGCGACACCGTTCGCGTTCCTGCGCGGCTCCGCCGGGCTCATGGCGTACGACCTGGCCCGCACCGCCATGACCGGGATCCGCGCCCAGATCTGCGGTGACGCCCACGCCGGGAACTTCGGTCTGTACGGCGACCCCCGGGGCGGCCTGGTCATCGATCTGAACGACTTCGACGAGACGGTCGAAGGTCCCTGGGAATGGGACCTCAAGCGCCTTGCCGCCTCCCTGGTGCTGGCGGGCCGGGAAGCCGGCGCGGACGAGGACACCTGCCGCGGGGCGGCGCACGGAGCGGCCGGTTCCTACCGCCGCACCATGCGGCTCCTGGCCAAGCTTCCGGTGCTGGACGCGTGGAACGCCATCGCCGACGAGGAACTGGTCTCCCATACCGACGCACACGACCTGCTGGGCACCCTGGAGCGGGTCTCGGAGAAGGCGCGAGCCAACACCAGTGGGCGGTTCGCCGCCAAGTCGACCGAGCCTACGGAGGACGGCGGCCGCCGCTTCGTCGACGCGGCGCCGGTGCTGCGCCGCGTGCCGGACGCGGAGGCCCATGCTGTGGCCGCGTCCCTGGAGCACTACCTGACCACCCTGTCCGAGGATCGCCATCCCCTGCTGGCCCGTCACTCGATCCACGACGTCGCCTTCCGCATCGTCGGCACGGGCAGCGTGGGGACGAGGTCCTATGTGGTGCTGCTGCTGGACCACCGGGGCGAACCGCTGATCCTCCAGGTGAAGGAGGCCCGGGCGTCGGCCCTGCTCCCGCATCTGCGGACCGCCGGCTTCGAGGCGCCGGAGGCGGAGCACGAGGGGCGCCGGGTGGTGATCGGGCAGAAGCGCATGCAGGTCGTCAGCGACATACTGCTGGGCTGGACGACGGTCGACGGGCTCCCCTTCCAGGTACGGCAGTTCCGTAACCGCAAGGGCAGTGTCGACCCGGCCGCGCTCGCCGCCGACGAGGTCGACGACTACGGCCGGATGACCGGTGCGCTGCTCGCCCGGGCCCACTCCCACAGCGCCGACCCTCGGCTCATCGCCGGCTACTGCGGCAAGAACGAGGAGCTCGACGAGGCGATCGCCACGTTCGCCGTCGCCTACGCCGATCGCACCGAGGCGGACCACTCGGACCTGCTGGCGGCGGTACGGGCGGGTCGGATCCCGGCGGAGACCGGCGTGTGAGGCACGCGGGCGTGTGAGGCACGCAGGGGCGACGACGCGCGGCTCCGCGCATGCGGCGGAGCCGAGGCGGGGTGGGGCGGGGCGGGGCGGGGCAGTACCTGTCGGTCGGTCGGGCGGGTTCGGGGGGAGCGTTGGCCTAGGCTGGTCGAGTGACGACCCCCGAAGCTGAGCAGCCACGGCCCGAGGCGCGGCTGGAGCAGGCCGTGCGGGCCGCCGAGCAGGCGTTGATCGAGTTCGAGATCGCGGTGGAGACCTTCCGCGTCGAGACCGAGAACTTCTCGCGGCTCCACCACCAGAAACTCGGTCCGATGTATGCCCGGCTCGACGAACTGGACGCCCAGATCGCCGAGGCCAAGGCAGCCCGCACCGGTGACCCCGAGGACGTGCGCAAGGCCGCCGAGGCGCGGGCACGGGTGATGCCGATGCCCGGGGTCGAGGAGCTGTTCCATGGCTGGATGGACGGTGAAGGGCTGTTTCCGGAGGCCGAGGCGATGCTCACGGACCAGCCGGTCCGGCCCCCGCAGCGGGTACGGCCCAGCGAGGAGGCCCGCAAGCTGTACCGCGAGCTGGCCCGCAAGGCGCACCCGGACCTGGCGCAGGAGGACGGCGAGCGGGCCCGGCGCGAGGAGTTCATCACCCGCGTCAACGCCGCGTACGCACGCGGCGACGAAGCCCTGCTGCGTGAGCTGGCCGAGGAGTGGGCGGCCGGTCCGGCGCCCGCGGAGCGCACGCCCAGCCCCAGCGAGGAGCTGTACGCCCGCCTGGAGTGGCTGGCTCAGCGCAAGGAGCTGCTGTCGCTGGTCGCCCGGGAACTGGAGGACAGTGCGATCGGCTCGATGCTCCGGATGGCCCCGGACGACCCCGACCGGCTCCTGGAGGAGATCGCGGACAAGCTCCTCGCCGACGTGGCCGCCCGGGAGGCGGAGCTGGCCGAGCTGGTGGGCTAGCGGCCGGTCGTGCCGTGTGCCCGTCGGGTAGCGTCGGAGGCATGAGTTTCGGAGCTGGTGTGCCCACGGTCGCGGTCGGCGACCTCAAGGACGACGACTTCCTGCTGGACGTCCGTGAGGACGACGAGTGGCAGGCGGGTCACGCCGAAGGGGCCCTGCACATCCCGATCAGCGAGTTCGTCGCCCGCTACGGCGAGCTGACCGAGGCCGCTCCGCAGGACGGGCGGGTCCATGTGATCTGCCGCTCCGGCGGTCGTTCGGCCCAGGTGACGATGTACCTCGTCCAGCAGGGCATCGACGCCGTGAACGTCGACGGCGGCATGCAGATCTGGGCCGCTGCGGGCCGTCCGGTCGTCACGGACGAGGGCCGGTCCGGCTCCGTCCTGTAGCTCGTCGGCGGTCCGGCGGTCCGTCCGTCGGGCCGGCCGGGCCTCGCGCCGGGCCGCTCAGGCCGGCTCGGCCGGTCACCTGCCGGCCGGTGGGCGTCAGCCGAGGGGGTGGGCGGCCAGGAGGTCGCCGAGAGCTTCCTCGTGGGCCGCGGCCGGGCCGAGTGACAGTTCCAGGTACTTGGCCCACGCGTGGTACCGGTGCAGGGGGTAGTCGACGTCGGCGCCGAAGCCTCCGTGCAGATGCTGTGCGGTCTGCACGACTCGCCGTACGCCTTCCGACGCCCAGATCTTCGCCACGGCGACGTCTCCGGAGGCCGGGAGCGGTCCCGGTGCCCCGGAGGCGATCCGCCAGGCGGCCTGCCACAGGGTGACCTCCATCGCGCGCAGGTCGATGTAGCGGTCGGCGGCCTGCACGGCGACGGCCTGGAACGTGGCGATCGGGTGTCCGAACTGCTCCCGCTTGCCGGCGTACTCGCTGGTCATCTCCAGCACGCGCTCGCCCAGACCGAGCGCCTGAGCACATGCCCCCGTGGTGAGCAGGGCGCGTAGCCACTCCCAGGCGCCGTCGGCGGTGATGACGTTCCCGGCGGGGATCCTCGCCGAGTCGAGGCGCAGTTCGGCGAGCCGTTCACCGGTGGTGGAGATCTGCTCGGCGAGCACGACACCTTCGTGTCCGCGTGGCAGGACGGCGAGGACGCTCCGGTCCTCGCCGGTGCGCGCCGGTACGACGACATGGTCGGCGTCGTACGCCCAGGGCACCATCGTCTGCACCCCGTCCAGCACCCACTCGTCCTCGCCCGGGCCGTGCGTGCCGTCCGCGCCGTGCCCTTCGCCTCCAGCGGTGCCGGTCCCGCCCGTCGGGATGTTGCGTCGTGCGGTCACGGCGAGTTCGGCCGGGTCGTGGCCGGTGCGGCCGTTCGCGGCGACGGTGAGGACGATCTCGCCCCGGCCGGCCCGGGCGAGCAGCGACGACCTCAACTCCGGCCCGCCGTAAGCCTGTAGGGCTGCCATGGCCGCGCTGCTCTCCAGCAGCGGTACCCGTGCCAGCACCTTCGCCGACTCGCGCACCACCAGACAGAGCGCGATCGCGTCGAGGCCGGAGCCGCCGAACTCCTCGTCCAGCAGCAGGCTCAACAGGTCCGCCGAGGCGAGTCCGGCCCACAGTGAGCGGTCGAAGTCGTCGGCCACGGCGCCCCTGGTGATCGCGGGGCTCGGCACGACGTCGGGGGCGACTCCGGCGAGCACTCCCCGTGCCGCCTCGGCCGCTGCCCGCTGCTCCTCGGTGAAGGTGAAGTCCACGGCCTGTCCTCCCGACGGGTCAGCTGATCTGACGGTGCGTCAAGATAGAACAGGTTCTAGAAGAAGGGAACGGTCGGTCGCCTGCTGCCTGCTGTCTGCCGCCTGCTTGCCCGCTCGCCTCGCGCCACTCGCCTCCTCGCGGCGCGCCGGCTCCGTCGCCCTCGCGGCGGTCCCCCCTGACCTCGAGCCCCCGGCTCGGCTCGGCGCCGTGCTCGGGGTTCTGTCCCACTCCTCCCGACCGATCGTTCGGTCTCCGCGATTCCATCGTGGAACGGCCGTCGTAAGGTGTCAACCGCTGTGGATAACCTGCGGGCATCCCCTGTGGATCACCTGCCCCGGGCCTTTCCCGGCCCGGGCGTCGCGGGGAGGGGGCTGCGCCGAACGGGTGAGGCTGAGTACCGTTCGCGATTGCGCGGCGCAGCGCGAAGACGACCGGTATCGGGGAACGGGGCGGAATGGACGTGCACGACGGAGGCTCTGGCTCTCCCAAGGGGCCGCACACGTCGGGGGAGGCGGTGGCGGAGAAACCGCCCGCCCAGGACGCCGTTCCCCGCCCCCGAGCCGAACTCCCGGACCCCGAGCCGTCCTCCCGGCCCGAGGACGCGGGCTCTGGACCCGGTTCTTCGGCCGGGACCGTCCCGGCGGCGCCCGAAGCCGGTCCCGCGGATGAGGCGGGCCGGGCCGGGCCGCGTACCGGTGTGGCCGCTCTCTCCCCGCGCTATCAGGTCGGCGCCGCGTTGGCACTGGCCGTCGTCGCGGTGGTCGTCTGTGTGCACGTCGGGATGGTGTTCCTGCACGTCGCTCCGTCGAACACCGTGACCAAGGCGCACGGCAAGGCGATCGACGAGTGGATATACCCGGAGTTCGAGCAGAACTGGAAACTCTTCGCGCCGAACCCCCTCCAGCAGAACATCGCGGTCCAGGTCCGTGCCCAGGTCCGTACCGTGGACGGCGACTCGCGGACCACCGGCTGGTACGACCTGTCCGCGCAGGACGGCCGGGCGATCGACGGAAATCCGCTGCCGAGCCACACCCAGCAGAACGAGCTGCGCCGCGCCTGGGACTTCTTCACCGCCACGCACAACAACGACAACCGGCCCGTGGGCCTGCGCGGCGCCCTCTCCGAGACCTATCTGCGGCACATCGTGGTGCTGCGTCTGGAACGTGGCGGCGCGGCCGGTGCCGGCGGTGTCGTCGAGCGGATCCAGGTCCGTTCGCGGACGACCAACGTGACCCCGCCCAAGTGGAGCACCGAGAAGGTGTCGATGAACCCGGTGTACCGCGAGCTGCCCTGGTGGTCGGTGCCGGACGACGAGACCGAGGGAGGCACGAGGTGAACCGGATCTCCCTGTCGGTGTCCGCCGCCATCGCCCGCGTCACCGGGTCGGCGCTCGGGCCGTACCAGAGCGCGGTGGTCCGGATCGGCTTCAGCGCCACCTGGCTGCTGTTCCTGCTGCGCGAGTTCCCCCACCGCCAGGAGCTCTACGGCCCCGACGGCCCCTGGGACTGGGAGCTGGCCCGGCAGCTGATCGACACCAACGGCGCGTTCACGGCGCTGATGTGGTCGGACGGGCAGGTCTGGTTCGAGGCGGTGTATCTGCTCGCGCTGCTCTCCAGCGCGCTGCTGCTCCTCGGCTGGCGCACCCGTGCGATGTCGGTGCTGTTCATGGTCGGTGTGCTCTCGCTCCAGAACCGCAGCGTCTTCATGGGTGACGGCGGGGACAACGTCCTGCACCTGATGTCGATCTACCTCGTGTTCATGCGGTGCGGCCCGGTGTGGTCACTGGACGCGCGGCGGGCCGGCCGGGTGGACGAGGCACGCGCGCGTGGGGAGCGGGCCGTCGACCGGGTGGGTCCCGTCCTGTGGTCCGCGTGCGGGTTCGTCCTGGTCGCGGTGACCGTGGCGGGCCGTTTCCACAGCGACTGGACCGTCCCGGCGCTCCTGTGGGCGGTGTGGGCCGTGCAGGGCCTGTGGTGGGCCGTCGGCCGCCGCGCGAAGTCGGCGGAGCCCCGCGTCCTGCTCGACGTGATCGGCAACATCCTGCACAACGGCGCCCTGGTCGTGATCATGGCCGAGGCCTGTCTGATCTACGCGACGGCCGGCTGGTACAAGATCCAGGGCTCGCGCTGGCAGGACGGCACGGCCGCGTACTACCCACTGCACCTGGACTACTTCTCGCCCTGGCCCGCGCTCGCCGACCTGCTCGCCGCCAGCGGCACGATGGTGATGATCGTGACCTACGGGACCGTCATCGTGCAGGTCGCCTTCCCGTTCACGCTCGCCAACCGGCGGCTGAAGAACGTCCTGCTGGCGCTGATGATGGTGGAGCACACGGTGATCGCCGTGCTGCTCGGGCTGCCGTTCTTCTCGCTGGCGATGATCGCGACGGACGCCGTCTTCCTGCCGACGCCGTTCCTGCGCCGGTTGGGCGCATGGGTGGCACGCACGCGTGGCCGCCTGTTCCCCGGCGAGGGCGGTACGGAGGAACCGGAGCCGCAGGGCGGCGGGAATGCCGAGCACACCCCCGTAGGGTTCACGGCATGACCGACCCCGTGGCCGCCGGCTCCGACCCGCTCGGCCGGTGGCGCCGGCTCGCCGACGCCTGCGTCCTGCTCGACGGCTTCCACGCCCTCAAGCACGCTGTGCGCTTCGGCGCCGAGGTCCCGGTGGCGGTCACCACCGACCGGCGGGCGACGCTCGCCCTCGCCGACGAACTCGCCCCCGATGTGCGCGACGCCCTGGACGCGCTGGTGACGGAGGTCCCGGAGGCGGCGTACACCTCCCTGGTGACGCGCCCGCATCCCACCGCCGTCGCCGCGCTGGCCGTACGGCCGTCCCGCGCGGCGCATCTGGAGCGGCTCGGGCACGAGCCCCGCAGTGCTCCCGTGGTGGTTCTGGACAACCCGCGCAACCTCGGCAACGCGGGCGCGGTGATCCGGCTGGCCGCCGGTTTCGGGGCGACCGGGGTGGTCACCACCGGCACGCTCGACCCCTGGCATCCGACTGTCGTGCGCGGTGGGGCGGGGCTGCACTTCGCGACCGCCGTGGAGCGGCTGACCGTCGGCGAGCTGCCGTCCGGCCCGGTGTTCGCCCTCGACCCGGAGGGTGACGACCTGCGGGGCGTCACCCTGCCGGACGACGCCCTGCTTGCCTTCGGCTCGGAGCGCAGCGGGCTCTCCGCCGAGCTGCGCGCGCGTGCCGACCATCTGCTCGCGCTGCCGATGCGCCCCCAGGTCTCCAGCTACAACCTCGCGACCAGTGTGGCCATGACGCTGTACCACTGGAGCGTCACCGGGGGCGCACCGCACGCCGTCGACGCCTAGGAGACCGTCCAGACCGTGCAGGCTGTCCGACCCGCCCGGCCTGTGCAGGGGCGGCCGTCTAGGCGTCCCTGCGGACCTCCACGATCCGGAAGCGGTTCGCGACGAACGCGCCGTCGGTGAGGGCCGCGTTGGCCGCCGGGTTGCCGCCGGAGCCGTGGAAGTCGGAGAACGCGGCCGTCTGGTTGACGTAGACCCCGCCGGTGAGGTTGAGCGACAGCTGGGCGGCCTCCTCCAGGCAGACCTCCTCGATCGCCTCCTCGACCTGCTCGTCGGTGGTGTACGCGCCGACCGTCATCGCACCCTTCTCGCGCACCGTGCGCCGCAGCAGGTCGACCGCGTCGCCCGCGGAGTCGACGGCGACGGCGAAGGAGACGGGGCCGAAGCACTCATCCATGTAGGCGGCCTCGTCGTCGGCCCCCTCCCAGTACTTCCGCGCCCCGTCGAGCTTGACGAGCACCGGGGTGCGCACGACCGCGTCGGGGAACTCCGGGTTGCTCACCTCGCGGGAGGCGAGGGCGACCTCGCCGAGGCCCGCGGCAGCCTCCAGACGTGCCTTGACGTCCGGGTTGACGATCGCGCCGAGCAGCGCGTTGGCCCGTGCGTCGTCGCCGAGGAGGCCGTCGACCGAGCGGGCGAGGTCGGCGACGACCTCGTCGAAGGTCTTCGCGCCCTGGTCGGTGCGGATGCCGTCGCGGGGGATCAGGACGTTCTGCGGGGTCGTGCACATCTGGCCGCTGTACAGGGACAGTGAGAACGCCAGGTTGGCGAGCATGCCCTTGTAGTTGTCGGTGGACTCCACGATCACCGTGTTGACGCCGGCCTTCTCGGTGTAGACCTGCGCCTGGCGGGCGTTGGTCTCCAGCCAGTCGCCGAAGGCGGTCGAGCCGGTGTAGTCGACGATCCTGATCTCGGGCCGGGTGGCCAGGGTCTTGGCGATGCCCTCGCCGGGCCGCTCGGCGGCCAGCGCGACCAGGTTCGGGTCGAAGCCCGCCTCGGCGAGCACCTCGCGGGCGACGCCCACGGTCAGCGCGAGCGGCAGCACCGCGCGCGGGTGCGGCTTGACCAGGACCGCGTTACCGGTGGCCAGGGAGGCGAACAGGCCCGGGTAGCCGTTCCACGTCGGGAAGGTGTTGCAGCCGATGAGCAGGGCGATCCCGCGCGGGACCGGTGTGAAGCTCTTGGTCATCGCGAGGGGGTCGCGCTTGCCCTGGGGCTTGCTCCACTCGGCTGTGCCGGGCGTGCGGACCTGCTCCGCGTACGCGTAGGCGATCGCCTCGAGGCCGCGGTCCTGGGCGTGCGGGCCGCCCGCCTGGAAGGCCATCATGAAGGCCTGGCCGGAGGTGTGCATGACCGCGTGCGCGAACTCGTGCGTCCGGTCGCTGATCCGCTTGAGGATCTCCAGGCAGACCACCGCGCGCAGCTCCGGGCCCGCGTCCCGCCAGGCCCGCTGACCGGCGCGCATGGCGGGCAGCAGCGTGTCCACGTCCGCGTGCGGGTAGGTCACGCCCAGTTCGACGCCGTACGGCGAGACCTCGCCGCCGACCCAGTCGTCGGTGCCTGGCTGGCCGAGGTCGAGGCGGGTGTTCAGGACGGCGTCGAAGGCGGCCCTGCCGGCCGCGGCGTCCAGACTGCCGTTCTCCCCGTAGGCCTTGGGGTGTTCCGGGTGCGGGGACCAGTACGCGCGGGTGCGGATCGCTTCCAGGGCCTGGTCGAGGGTGGGCCGGTGCTGGGCGATCAGAGCGTGCGCGGTCGGTTCGGCGGCGGCCATGCGGGACCAACTCCTCGTCTTGAGAACTCTCCGTCGAGCTCATGACCTGGCGGAAACCTGGGCAGGAACAGCCAGTCAGAGCTAGAGTAACCGAACGATCGGTCGGGACAAGGGGGCCTGCCGCATCTGTGGAAATCCCCGTGCGGGAGGATCGCGCACATGACAGCACTCGACCTCAGCAGCCCCGTGGCCGTGGTCGGCACCGGCACCATGGGCCAGGGCATCGCCCAGGTCGCGCTGGTGGCGGGCCACACCGTGCGGCTGTACGACGCCGTGCCCGGCCGAGCTCTCGAGGCGGCCGCCGCGATCGGCGCCCGTCTGGACCGGCTCGTCGAGAAGAACCGCCTGGCCGGCACCGACCGGGACGAGGCCCGTGCCCGGCTGAGGCCCGCGGAGGACCTCACCGAGCTCGCGGACTGCTCCCTGGTCGTCGAGGCCGTCGTGGAGCGCCTGGAGGCCAAGCAGGAGCTGTTCCGGCAGCTGGAGGACGTCGTCGGCGAGGACTGTCTGCTCGCGACCAACACCTCGTCCCTGTCGGTGACCGCCGTCGGCGGCGCCCTGCGCAACCCGGGCCGCCTGGTGGGCCTGCACTTCTTCAACCCGGCGCCGCTGCTGCCGCTCGTCGAGGTCGTCTCCGGGTACGCCACCGACGTCACCTCGGCCACGCGCGCGTACGAGACCGCCCGCTCCTGGGGCAAGACGCCGGTCGCCTGCGCCGACACCCCCGGGTTCATCGTCAACCGCATCGCGCGGCCCTTCTACGCCGAGGCGTTCGCCGTCTACGAGGCGCAGGGCGCCGACCCCGCCACGATCGACGCGGTCCTGCGCGAGTCGGGCGGCTTCAAGATGGGCGCCTTCGAGCTGACCGACCTGATCGGACAGGACGTCAACGAGTCGGTCACGCACTCCGTGTGGCGGTCCTTCTTCCAGGACGTGCGCTTCACGCCCTCGCTCGCCCAGCGCCGTCTGGTCGAGTCGGGCCGCCTCGGCCGCAAGACCGGCCGGGGCTGGTACGACTACTCCGAAGGCAACGCCGAGCAGGGCGAACCGCACACCGCGGAGAAGGCCCAGCCGCCCGCCTACGTCGTCGCCGAGGGCAACCTGGGCCCCGCCTCCGAACTGCTCGCGCTGATCCGGGAGGCGGGCATCCAGGTCCGCGAGGAGGAGGAGGATCACGGCACCCGCCTGGTGCTGCCCGGCGACGGCCAGCTCGCCCTGGCCGACGGCCAGACCTCCGTGGAGTTCCGCGACGTCGTCTACTTCGACCTCGCCCTCGACTACCGCAAGGCCACCCGCATCGCCCTGTCCGCGTCCCAGGACACCTCCACGCAGACGATGTCCGAGGCGATCGGCCTGTTCCAGGCACTCGGCAAGGACGTCAGCGTCATCGGCGACGTCCCCGGCATGATCGTCGCCCGTACGGTCGCGCGGATCGTCGACCTCGCGCACGACGCCGTGGCCAAGGGCGTCGCCACCGAGGAGGACATCGACACCGCGATGCGTTTGGGTGTGAACTACCCCCTCGGCCCCTTCGAGTGGAGCCGCAGGCTGGGCCGCACCTGGGCCTGCTCCCTCCTGGACGACCTCCATGAGCGCGACCCCTCCGGCCGCTACGCGCCCTCCCTCGCGCTGTACCGGCACTCCTACGCCACCGAGAAGCGGGAGGGCGCCTCGTGACCACCGCCAAGCGCGACACGTACACCCCGGAGACCCTGCTGACCGTCGCGGTCCAGGTCTTCATCGAGCGCGGCTACGACGGCACCTCCATGGAGCACCTCTCCAAGGCGGCCGGCATCTCCAAGTCGTCGATCTACCACCACGTCGCCGGCAAGGAGGAACTGCTGCGGCGGGCGGTCAGCCGCGCCCTGGACAACCTCTTCGCGATCCTCGACGAGGAGCACGCACGCGTGGGGGACGCCTCGGCGCGTCTGGAGTACGTCGTGCGGCGCATGGTCGAGGTGCTCATCGGCGAACTGCCTTACGTGACGCTGCTGCTGCGGGTGCGCGGCAACACCGGCACCGAGCGGTGGGCTCTGGAGCGGCGCCGCGACTTCGACCACCGGGTCGCCGAGCTGCTGAGGGCGGCCGCCGCCGACGGGGACGTACGCGGCGACATGGAGGTGCGGCTCGCGACGCGGCTGGTCTTCGGGATGATCAACTCGATCGTCGAGTGGTACCGGCCGGGCGGCCGGGGAATGGTCGAGAGCGAGGTCGCCGACGCGGTGGTGCGGCTGGTCTTCGAGGGGCTGCGCACGGCCCCCTAGGGCTCACCGCCCGTGCGGTCCGGCGCCCGCTCCCCCGGGCTCAGCCCTGTGGTTCGAGGTCCTCCTCCTCGAACACCAGCAGCGTGCGCGTGCTGAGCACCTCGGGGATCGCCTGGAGCCGGGTGAGCACCACCTCGCGCAGCGCCCGGTTGTCGGGCGTGTGCACCAGCAGCAGGACATCGAAATCGCCCCCGACGAGGGCGATGTGGGAGGCGCCGGGCAGCTGTCTGAGCTGCTCGCGCACCGTCCGCCAGGAGTTCTGCACGATCTTCAGCGTGATGTAGGCGCTGGTGCCCTGCCCGGCGCGCTCATGGTCGACTCGGGCGCCGAAGCCGCGTATGACGCCGTCCTCGAGGAGCCGGTTGATCCGCGCGTAGGCGTTGGCGCGCGAGACGTGGACCCGCTCGGCGACCGACCGTATCGAGGCGCGGCCGTCCGCCTGGAGCATCTGGAGGATGTCCTGATCGATGGCGTCGAGCGGGCGCGGCGGCGGCAGCGGGGCGCCGCTCGGCGTAGGGAGGCTGCTCGGCAGCGCGGCACCGGCCGACGGCGGAGGATTACCCGGAGGCGGCGCCGTGCCGTTCTCCGGCCCCTCGGCCATTTGTTCAGGTGCCATGTCCCCCTGCCTCCCTGCCATGGACGTACTGCACCCATCTCAGGCTGTGGAGAACCGTTTGTCCACAGCCTGAGGGGCCCTGTAGCCAAAATGTGCCGACGACCGAACAATCGGTAGGTGAGGCGGGTCACAACCGACACGTCTCCCGTAGCCGCTCCCACGAGGAGGTGCCGTCATGACGGTCATGGAGCAGCGGGGCGCGTACCGGCCGACCCCGCCGCCGGCCTGGCAGCCCCGCACAGACCCCGCGCCGTTGCTGCCCGACGCCGAGCCGTACCGCGTCCTCGGCACCGACGCGGCCGCGCAGGCCGACCCGGAACTGCTGCGCCGGCTGTATGCCCAGCTGGTGCGCGGCCGCCGCTACAACGTCCAGGCCACCGCCCTGACCAAGCAGGGCAGACTCGCCGTCTACCCCTCCAGCACCGGCCAGGAGGCCTGCGAGGTCGCCGCCGCGCTCGTCCTCCAGGAGCGGGACTGGCTGTTCCCCAGCTACCGCGACACCCTCGCCGTCGTCGCACGCGGGGTGGACCCCGTCGAGGCACTCACCCTGCTGCGCGGCGACTGGCACACCGGCTACGACCCCTACGAACACCGGGTCGCGCCCCTGTCCACGCCGCTCGCCACCCAGCTCCCGCACGCCGTGGGCCTCGCGCACGCCGCCCGCCTCAAGGGCGACGACGTGGTCGCGCTGGCCATGGTCGGCGACGGCGGCACCAGCGAGGGCGACTTCCACGAGGCGCTGAACTTCGCCGCCGTGTGGCAGGCGCCGGTCGTCTTCCTCGTGCAGAACAACGGCTTCGCGATCTCCGTGCCGCTCGCCAAGCAGACCGCCGCCCCCTCGCTGGCCCACAAGGCCGTCGGGTACGGCATGCCGGGCCGCCTGGTCGACGGCAACGACGCGGTCGCCGTGCACGAGGTGCTGGCCGACGCCGTGCGGCACGCGCGCGAGGGCGGCGGCCCCACCCTCGTGGAGGCGGTGACCTACCGCATCGAGGCCCATACGAACGCCGACGACGCCACCCGCTACCGCGGCGACGCCGAGGTCGAGACCTGGCGCGAACACGACCCGATCCAGCTGCTGGAGCGCGAACTCACCGCGCGCGGGCTGCTCGACGAGGACGCGCAGCAGTCCGCGCGGGACGCCGCCGAGGCGATGGCCGCCGACCTGCGCGCCCGCATGAACCAGGACGCGGTGCTCGACCCCATGGACCTCTTTGCCCACGTGTACGCCGAACCGACCCCGCAACTGCGCGAACAGCGCGACCTGCTGCGGGCCGAGCTCGAGGCCGAGCAGGAAGGCGCGCACTGATGACGACCGTCGCGCTCAAGCCCGCCACCATGGCGCAGGCCCTCACCCGCGCGCTGCGGGACGCGATGGCCGCCGACCCGTCCGTCCACGTCCTGGGCGAGGACGTGGGCACCCTCGGCGGCGTCTTCCGGGTCACCGACGGGCTCGCCAAGGAGTTCGGCGAGGACCGTTGCACCGACACCCCGCTCGCCGAGGCAGGCATCCTCGGCACCGCCGTCGGCATGGCCATGTACGGACTGCGGCCGGTCGTGGAGATGCAGTTCGACGCCTTCGCCTACCCGGCGTTCGAGCAGCTCATCAGCCATGTGGCCCGGATGCGCAACCGCACCCGCGGCCGTATGCCCCTGCCGATCACGATCCGGGTGCCCTACGGCGGCGGCATCGGCGGCGTGGAACACCACAGCGACTCCTCCGAGGCGTACTACATGGCGACCCCGGGCCTCCATGTCGTCACCCCCGCCACGGTCGCCGACGCCTACGGTCTGCTGCGGGCCGCCATCGCCTCCGACGACCCGGTCGTCGTCCTTGAGCCCAAGCGCCTGTACTGGTCCAAGGACTCCTGGAACCCGGAGGAACCGCAGAGCGTGGAACCGATCGGCCGCGCGGTGGTGAGGCGCCCGGGCCGGAGCGGCACGCTCATCACCTACGGTCCTTCGGTGCCGGTCTGCCTCGAAGCCGCCGAGGCGGCGCAGGCCGAGGGCTGGGACCTCGAAGTCGTCGATCTGCGTTCCCTGGTGCCGTTCGACGACGAGACGGTCTGCGCCTCGGTACGGCGGACCGGCCGCGCGGTCGTCGTCCACGAGTCGGGCTCCTTCGGCGGCCCGGGCGGGGAGATCGCGGCCCGCGTCACGGAGCGCTGCTTCCACCACCTGGAGGCGCCGGTGCTGCGCGTCGCCGGATTCGACCTCCCGTACCCGCCGCCCATGCTGGAGCGTCACCACCTGCCCGGCGTCGACCGCATCCTGGACGCCGTGGCCCGCTTGCAGTGGGAGGCCGGGAACTGATGGCACAGGTGCTGGAGTTCAAGCTGCCCGACCTCGGGGAGGGGCTCACCGAGGCGGAGATCGTCCGCTGGCTGGTCCAGGTCGGTGATGTCGTCGCCGTCGACCAGCCGGTCGTCGAGGTCGAGACGGCCAAGGCGATGGTGGAGGTGCCCTGCCCCTACGGCGGTGTGGTCACCGCCCGCTTCGGCGAGGAGGGCGCCGAACTGCCCGTCGGCGCCCCGCTGATCACGGTGGCCGTCGGTGCGCCGGCCTCCGGCGGTCCGCCCGCGCACACCGAGGGCTCGGGCAACGTGCTCGTCGGCTACGGCACCTCGCAGGCGCCCGCACGCAGGCGCCGGATCCGGTCGGCGCGGCCCGAGCCCGCCGCTTCCGTGACCGTCGACGCCGTCGCTCCGGCAGTCCTGCCGGTCCCGGCCCTCCCGGCCGCGCCGGACGGGGGGTCCGGCGGACCCGTTCCCGTGATCTCCCCGCTGGTGCGCAGGCTCGCCCGGGAGAACGGCCTGGACCTGCGGGAGCTCACGGGCTCCGGTCCCGAGGGCCTGATCCTGCGGGCGGACGTGGAGAACGCGCTGCGGGAGGCCGTCCCCCGGGAGCAGGCGGCACAGCAGTCGCCTGTGACCCCCGCTCCCGCGGGAAGCCGCCGCATCCCCCTCAAGGGCGTTCGTGGAGCCGTCGCCGACAAGCTCTCCCGCAGCCGGCGCGAGATTCCCGACGCGACCTGCTGGGTGGACGCCGACGCGACCGAACTGATGCGGGCGCGGGCGGCGATGAACGCGTCCGGCATGCCGAAGATCTCCCTCCTCGCGCTGCTCGCCCGTATCTGCACCGCGGCGCTGGTCCGCTTCCCGGAGCTCAACTCCACCGTCGACACGGCGGCCCGGGAGGTCGTGCAGTTCGACCATGTCCACCTCGGCTTCGCCGCGCAGACCGAGCGGGGACTCGTCGTGCCCGTCGTCCGCGACGCCCACGCCCGCAACGCCGAGGCACTGACCGAGGAATTCGCCCGGCTCACCGAGGCGGGCCGCGAGGGGCGCCTCACCCCGGCCGACCTGACCGGCGGCACCTTCACCCTGAACAACTATGGGGTGTTCGGCGTCGACGGCTCCACGCCGATCATCAACCACCCCGAGGCGGCCATGCTCGGTGTCGGCCGCATCATCCCCAAGCCCTGGGTGCACGAGGGGGAGCTCGCGGTGCGCCAGGTCGTCCAGCTGTCGCTCACCTTCGACCACCGGGTCTGCGACGGCGGAACGGCGGGCGGTTTCCTGCGCTACGTGGCGGACTGCGTGGAGCAGCCGGCGGTGCTGCTGCGCACACTGTGATCGCGGGCCCCGCCCCGGCGTCCCCCGGGTTTCCAGGGATCGGGCGGGCACGCATCCCCGGGGCGGCCCGCATACTCGGGGGGTGACCTCGAACGAGCCCGCCGCCCATGACGCCGTGGTGCTGGCCGGTGGCGGCGCCCGCCGGCTGGGCGGCGCCGACAAGCCGGGCGTGCGGGTGGGCGGGCGCGCGCTGCTCGACCGGGTGCTCGCCGCCTGCGCCGACGCACGCACCACCGTCGTCGTCGCCGAGCCCCGCCCCACCGCCCGCCCCGTGCGGTGGGCACGAGAGGACCCGCCAGGGGCGGGACCCGTCGCCGCACTCGACGCGGGACTGCGCCAGGCCGCGGCGGACGACGTGCTCGTCCTCTCCGCCGACCTGCCTTTTCTCTCGGCGGACACCGTGCGGCGGCTGCTGGGCACGCTGCGCGCCGGCGGAGCCGAGGGCGTGCTGCTCACCGACGCCGACGGCCGCGACCAGCCGCTCGTCGCCGCGTACCGCACGGCCGCCCTGCGCCGCGAACTGGCGGCGCTCACCGCCGGCCGGGGCGGGCTCACGGGCCAGCCGCTGCGTCGGCTGACCGCCGGACTCGACCTCACCCGCGTCCCCGACCCGGTCGCCTCGTTCGACTGCGACACCTGGGACGACATCGCCACCGCCAGGGCACGTATCAGGGAGCATGGCCACGTGTTGGATGAATGGATTTCCGCAGTCAAGGACGAACTGGGCATCGACCTCGACGTCGACACCGGCGTTCTCCTCGATCTCGCCCGTGACGCCGCCCACGGCGTGGCCAGACCCGCGGCCCCGCTGACCACCTTCCTGGTCGGCTACGCGGCCGCGCAGGCCCAGGGCGGGCCCGAAGCCGTCGCCGACGCCGCCCGCAAGGCCGCCGCGCTGGCGCTGCGCTGGGCGGAGGAAGCCGCGCAGGAGAAGGCCCCCGAGGAGACGGCCGGGCAGGGAAATGCCGGGCCGGGGACGAGCGCCGGGCCCGCCGGCTCGGGACCGGACGCCGGATGACCGCCCGCGGCACCGGGCAGGGCCTCGACGCGGAGGACCTCGACGTCGAGGAGGCGCTCGCCCTCGTGAAGGACGGCAACGGCACCGGCCGCCCAGCCGCCGAGCGCGGCCCCGGGCAGTGCGAGGGCGACGGCACGAGCCACGGCAGCAGCCGCGGCGCCCCGTCCCCCCACGCTGCCTCCTCCCCGGAGGCCGGTCACCGCAAAGGCGGCGCGGAGCACCGTCACCGCGCGGCTCCCTGGCCCGAGGCCCGTACGGTCGCCGCCCGCGCCGCCCGGTCCGCCGCCGCCCGCCGCGCGTCCGTGTCCGTGCCCCTCGGCAACGCCCTCGGCCTCGCCCTGGCCGCCCCGCTGACCGCCCTCACCGACCTGCCCTCCTTCGACACCTCCGCGATGGACGGGTGGGCGGTCGCCGGCCCCGGTCCCTGGCACGTACGGGAGGAGGGCCTGCTGGCCGGGAGCGCGGCACCCGTACCCCTGGCCGACGGCGAGGCCGTACGGATCGCCACCGGCGCCCGGATCCCCCCGGACACCACCGCCGTACTGCGCAGCGAGCACGGCCGGACCGACGACAACGGCCGACTGCACCCGACCCGCGAGATGCAGCACGGCCAGGACATTCGCCCGCGCGGTCAGGAGTGCCGCAGCGGGGATCAGTTGCTGCGTGCCGGAGCGTTGGTGACCCCGGCCGTCCTCGGCCTCGCCTCGGCCGCCGGGTACGACATCCTGACCGTCGTTCCCCGGCCCCGGGTCGAGGTACTCGTTCTCGGGGACGAACTGCTCACCGAGGGCCGCCCGCACGACGGCCTGATCCGCGACGCGCTCGGCCCGATGCTGCCGCCGTGGCTGCGCGCTCTGGGCGCCGAGGTCGCCGCCGTACGCAGGCTCGGCGACGACGCCAAGGCCCTCTACAGGGCCGTCACCGCCTCCGTCGCCGATCTCGTCGTCACCACCGGGGGCACCGCCTCGGGACCCGTCGACCACGTCCATCCCACCCTGCGCCGCCTCGACGCCGAACTCCTCGTCGACGGTGTCGAGGTGCGGCCCGGTCACCCCATGCTGCTGGCCCGCCTCGGGGACGACCAGCATCTCGTCGGCCTGCCCGGCAATCCCCTGGCGGCCGTCTCCGGTCTGCTCACGCTCGCCGAGCCGCTGCTGCGCACGCTCGCCGCCCGCCCGGCTCCCGAGTCGTACGCTCTGCCGTTGAGTCAGGCGGTCCACGGGCATCCGTACGACACCCGGCTGATCCCGGTCGTCCTGCGGGGTGATCATGCCGTGCCGCTGCACTACAACGGCCCGGCCATGCTGCGGGGCATCGCGGCGGCCGACGCCCTCGCCGTCGTACCGCCAGGTGGCGCGCGGGCGGGTCAGACCACGGAACTCATCGACCTGCCGTGGGCGACGGTCGGGATCGACGCCTGTTTCACGTGAAACAGTGCCCGTCCGGCCTGTCCGTGCCCATCCATCCGTGTTTCACGTGAAACGGTCCCTGCTCGTCCCTGTTTCACGTGAAACATCGCCATGTCTCAGCGGTGGCGCGTGAGCCGGAAACCTCGGCGCGTCATGTCTGCTCGGCGGCCGGAACGGCGCGGCTGACCGTGATCACACGGTCCCCCAGATGGAGACGGGTGAGCCGGGGGTCGGTGTAGTCCAGCAGTTCCTTGCCCCGGACGACGGCCACGACCAGGTCCGCGCAGCTGCGCGGCGCCTTTCCGACCTCCGCCTGGCTGACCGGACGCTCGATGAGGTCCAGGCCGCTGCCCAGGGTCATCAGGCTCTCCAGGGTCCTGGCCACGGTCGGGCTGACCATCGAGACGCCGAGCAGGCGCCCGGCGGAGCTGGAGCTGGTGATCACGGTGTCCGCACCGCTCTGCTTGAGCAGTGGGACGTTCTCGTCCTCCCGGGCTGCCACGACGATCGTCGCGCGCCGGTTCATCTGCCGGGCGGTGAGCGTGACCAGGGCGGCCGTCTCGTCGAGTTGCGGGGAGACGATCACCCGGGAGGCGTGCTGGACCTCGGCCTTGAGGAGTGTCTCCGAGCGGGTGGCGTCCCCGGTCACGGACACCAGTCCGTCGTCGCCGGCGGCGAGCGCGGCCTTGCGCTGGGCATCCACGATGACGATCCGGTCCTTGGCGATGCCCTGCCCGACGAGTGTCTCCACCGCGTGGCGGCCCTTCGTGCCGTATCCGACCACCACGACGTGGTTGCTGGTGCGGGCCCGCCAGCGGTGCACGCGGACCTGCTGGCGGGTGCGCTCGGTGAGCACCTCCAGGGTGGTGCCGACCAGGATGATCAGGAAGATCACACGCAGTGGTGTGATGACGAGGATGTTGATGAGTCGGGCCGAGTCGCTGACCGGGGTGATGTCGCCGTAGCCAGTGGTCGAGAGCGTGACGGTGGCGTAGTAGGCGGCGTCGAGGAGGCCGACGGAGCCGTCCGAGTTGTCGTTGTAGCCGTCATGGTCGGCATAGACGATCAGCGTGGTGAGCGCCAGCACCAGCAGGCCCATGGCGAGGCGGCGCAGCACCTGCTGGAGCGGGGGTGCACCGATGCGCATGGGCATCGTGATGGCGCGGCCCGCCTCGGCGTCGTCCCGGGCCTCGGTGCGTGAGCGGTACCAGAGGGACCTGAAGAGGGAGAGCCTCGCCGGGCGGCCCGGCTGTCGTTCGTCATCCTTCATCGTGTGCCCCCTGTGGTGGTGATCCGATCGGTGGGCACCATGGTTCCCGGCGGGTTCGCGCCCGTCGTGAAGCAACACGTGTCCATGAGTCCACGGATGTCCATGAGTCCACAGACGTCCATGATCCCGGAGGTCCCCTTGCGCGACCACACTGTCGTCGTCGGCTTCGGTACGAAGGGGCGGTCCGCGATCCGGACGGCCTGTGCGGCGGGCCTGCGCAAGGAGCAGGTCGTGGTGATCGACCCCAGTGCGAAGGCGATCGACGCGGCGAGGGCCGAGGGCTACGAGGGCGTGGTCGGCGACGCCACCCGCAGTGACGTGCTGCGGCGGGCCGAGGTGCAGCGGGCGGGGCGGATCGTCATCGCGACCCAGCGCGACGACACGGCCGTCCTGGTGGCGCTGACGGCCCGCCAGCTCAACCCCGCGGCGAAGATCGTGGCGGCGGTCCGCGAGGAGGAGAACGCGCCGCTGCTCAGGCAGTCGGGCGCCGACGAGGTCATCACCAGCGCCGGTGCGGCCGGCCGGCTCCTCGGCCTGTCCGTGCTCAGCCCGGCCGCGGGCAAGGTCATGGAGGACCTCATCCAGCAGGGTGACGGTCTCGACCTTGTCGAACGGACCGTCACCAAGGCCGAGGTGGGCCGTGGACCGCGTGAGACGGACGACCTCGTGGTGAGCGTGGTCCGGGGGCACCGGGTCCTCGCCTACGACGACCCGGCGATCGGCAGGCTGGAACCGACGGACCGGGTCGTCACGATCGTGCGGGTGGGCCCGGACCGCAGCCGGGGCGCCCTCGGGACACCCGGCATGCCCGGCGTCCCACCCCTCCCGCCGGCCTGAGGAGCGCCGTCACCCGCGCTCGCGCGGGCGGAGACCGGGGCGAGGACGCGGGAGGAGTAGCGTCGGCGGCATGCATGCGATCACGATTCCCGAACCTGGTGGTCCCGAGGCGCTGGTGTGGGACGAGGTCCCCGATCCGGTAGCCGGGGCGGGCGAGGTCCTGGTCGAGGTGGTGGCCAGCGCCGTCAACCGTGCCGACATCCTTCAGCGGCAGGGCTTCTACGACCCGCCGCCCGGCGCCTCCCCCTACCCCGGCCTCGAGTGCTCCGGCCGGATCGCCGCGGTCGGTCCGGGTGTCTCCGGCTGGGCCGTCGGCGACGAGGTGTGCGCGCTGCTCGCGGGGGGCGGATACGCCGAGAAGGTCGCCGTACCGGCCGGTCAGCTGCTGCCCGTGCCGGAGAGCGTGGATCTCCGGCGAGCTGCCGCGCTCCCCGAGGTGACCAGCACCGTCTGGTCGAACGTCTTCATGATCGCCCATCTCCGCCCCGGCGAGACGTTCCTCGTGCACGGGGGCTCCAGCGGTATCGGCACCATGGCGATCCAGCTGGCCAAGGCCGTCGGCGCCAGGGTCGCCGTGACCGCGGGCACCAAGGAGAAGCTGGAGCAGTGCGCCGCGCTGGGCGCGGACATCCTGATCAACTACCGCGAGCAGGACTTCGTCGCCGAGCTGAAGCAGGCCACGGACGGCGCCGGGGCCGATGTCATCCTCGACAACATGGGTGCGAAGTATCTGGACCGCAACGTGCAGGCACTCGCCGTCAACGGCCGCCTCGCGATCATCGGCATGCAGGGCGGGGCCAAGGCCGAACTCAACATCGGCGCGCTCCTCGCCAAGCGGGCAATGATCAGCGCGACCTCGCTGCGGGCCCGCCCTCTGGAGGAGAAAACGGCCATCGTGGCGGCTGTCCGTGAACACGTCTGGCCGTTGCTGGCCGCCGGCCTTGTACGCCCCGTCGTAGACCGCGAGTTCCCGATGAGCGAGGCCGTGGCCGCCCACCGGCACGTCGAGGCCAGTGGCCACGTCGGCAAGGTCCTGCTGGTCACGCCCGCGAGCAAGGCCTAAGGGCTGTCCCGTAATCCCTGGTGGATCAGTGCGCGGCGTCAGATGCGGTGCATCGCAAGGCGGAGGCACGTCCGCATACCGGATGTATTCGGGCGTTCCGACAACGCGGCGAGGTGCCGTAGCTGTCGTCGCGCGCCCGCCAGGGATTGCGGGACAGCCCTTAGCCGCAGCAGCGGCACCCGGGGCATGCGGAGCGGCGGGCGGTGTTTCTCGACGGCGCCGGGGCGACGGTACGGCGCCGGGTACGGCAGACAGGTGACCCGGTGCGGCGGTGTGGTCGGGGACGTTGCCGTCCCCGGTCCCGCCCGTCTCGTCCGTCGGCCGCGCCGCCCCGGGTGCGGGCAACCGGCGCCTAGGCGCGGCGCAGCCGCAGGGCGGCGAGGGCCAGGGCGATGCCGAGGCCGATGAGGACGAGACCGCTGCCCAGCGGCAGGATCTGGAGCACGGGACCGTCGGACCGCTCCCTCTGTCCGACGGCCTGCCGTGGCGCCGCCGAGGGCACGGGAGCCGTGGCCCCCGGCGATGCGGGCGCGGCGCTGTCGTCGGGGCCGTCGCCGTCGCCGTCGCCGTCCCCGGTCCCGCCCGCGTCCTCGTCCGAGGCGTCCTCGTCCCCGCTGTCCTCGCCTTCCGTGTCCTGCGCGTCCTCACCCGACTCCTCGTCGGCGCGGTCGCCCGCCCGCCCGGGCCGTTGCCGTCCTTCGCCCGCCCGGCTCCCGGCCCGGTCCGGTTCGGCGGAGGAGGAGGGCGCGGGGGTGGGGGACGCGGAGACGGCGGCGTACGGCGCGACGGCCGCGTACGACGGGACTCCCCCGTAGGACAGCACCAGTACACCCAGCACGCCCGCCCCGACTCCCACGCCGGCCCGCTTCACGCGCCACGCCTGCTGCCATGGAGTCACGTCCGTGACCCCCTCCCGGTGCCCGGTCGCCAAGAAAAGACGCAACAAGCCTCACATCCGTGATTCACCGCCGCATTCCGGACTCCGCCGAACGGAAACAGTGGATCACCTTTCCCGGGGGGCGCCCCGGTGATGAGGTGGGGGTGTGCGAGAGAATGGCGGCATGGAGATGCCGAGGAACGAAAGGTCGCCGGAGAACGCCCAGAAGATCCTGGTCGTAGGCCAGGACGGCATGGCGCTCGGTGACATCGACGCTGACGAGGACTCCCGTGAGATCCCGGTGACCGAGCAGGTCGAGCAGCCGGCGAAGGTCATGCGGATCGGCAGCATGATCAAGCAGCTGCTCGAGGAGGTGCGCGCGGCTCCTCTGGACGAGGCGAGCCGGGTCCGGCTGAAAGAGATCCACTCGAGCTCGGTCAAGGAGCTGGAGGACGGCCTGGCGCCTGAGCTGGTCGAGGAGCTGGAGCGGCTCTCCCTGCCGTTCAACGAGGACTCGACCCCGAGCGACGCGGAGCTGCGCATCGCCCAGGCCCAGCTGGTCGGCTGGCTGGAGGGCCTCTTCCATGGCATCCAGACCACCCTCTTCGCCCAGCAGATGGCGGCGCGCGCCCAGTTGGAGCAGATGAGGCGGGCGCTGCCGCCGGGGGCGAGCCTCGACGGCGCCGATGAACCGCGCGCGGGGGGCCGCTCCGGCGGGCCGTACCTCTAGGGCCGCAGGCCCGTACCCGTACTCACTTCCCTGCCCGTAGCCGTAAGAGAAGGGCCCGGCGTCCGACGCCGGGCCCTTTCGTCTCGCGTCACGGGGTCATGACGCCGGGTTGCCCGTGGAGACCTTGATCTCGATCTCGGGCATGTCCTTCGGGTCGACGTCCGTTCCGGCGGAGGGGAACTGGTCCATGACCGCCCCGTCGCCGTAGGTGTTCTCGTCCATCTTCGTGATCTTGTACTGCCAGCCGGCGGCCTGGAAGCACTCCTTGACCGAGTCGATGTACTTGAACTTGAAGTTCGGCACCCGGATCTTGTCGGGGTCGTTGTACGACTCCTGCGGCTCGGAGCACTCCGTCGACTCGATCGTCTTGGCGGTGTCGGGCCCGCGGTAGTCCGCCGCTTTCGACGCCGACGGCGAGGAGCTGGTGGTACCGCCCTTGGCGTCGTCGCCGTTGCCGTCGTTCAGGGAGAGGCTGGCGATGAGGCCGCCGACCACCGTCACGGCGACCACGGCCGAGCCGATGAGCACCGCCTTGCTGTTCCTGCGGCCCCCGCCGCCCGAGGACACCGAGGTGGACGGCTGAGGGCTGAGGTTGTACGCGGGCGGCGTGTGCGGGGCCTGCTGGTGGCCGTAGGCCGGAGCGGGCGTCTGGTAGCCGCCCTGGCTCGGGTAGCCGTAGGAGGGGGACGGCGTCGGGGTGCCGTAGGGGTTCGGGGTCGGGGCGGGCTGGTACGGCGTCTGGACGCCGGGCTGAGGTGCCGGGGTGCCCTGGCCGACCGGCGGGAACACCGCGGAACCGACGCCCGCGCCGCTCGACGTCTGCGCTCCCGGGACGATGCTCGGCGGGGCCGGCTGGAAGGAGGCGGCGACGCGCAGGCACTCGTCCCGCATGGCGACGGCGGTCGGGAACCGCTCGTTCGGGTTCTTCTTCAGCGCGCGGGCGACCAGCGCGTCGACGGCCGGCGGCAGCGCCCGGTTGATCGAGGAAGGAGCCACCGGCTCCTCCTGCACGTGCGCGTACGCGATCGCAAGCGGTGAATCCGCCTCGAACGGCAACCGTCCGGTGACCAGTTGGAACAGCATGATGCCGACCGAGTACAGGTCGGACCGGGCGTCCACCGCACGCCCCAGGGCCTGTTCGGGCGAGAGGTACTGCGGGGTGCCGACGACCATGCCGGTCTGCGTCATCGAGGTGACACCGGATTGCATCGCGCGCGCGATGCCGAAGTCCATCACCTTGACCACGCCACGCTTGGTCATCATCACGTTGCCGGGCTTGATGTCGCGGTGGACGAGCCCCATCTCGTGACTGATCTCCAGCGCGGCCAGCACGTCCGCGGTGATCTTCAGCGCCTTGTCGGCGGGCATGGCGCCCTGCCGGCGCACGTCCTCGTCGAGCACGGAGCCGAGGGGGCGTCCCTCGATGTACTCCATGACGATGTACGGGGTCGTCAATCCCCCGACGTCGTCCTCGCCGGTGTCGAAGACGGAGACGATGTTGGTGTGCGTGAGCTTGGCCACGGCCTGGGCCTCGCGGCGGAAGCGCTCGCGGAAGGCCTGCTCGCGGCCGAGTTCGGTGTGCAGTGTCTTCACCGCGACCTGACGGTCGAGCACGGCGTCGTAGGCGAGGTGCACCGAGGCCATACCGCCCTCGCCGAGCAAGTCGCGCAGCTGATAGCGGCCGGCGAGCGCCCGCCCCGCGTACCGGCCCTGCGCGCCGTCCTGGCTCATCTTCTGCGTCCCCCGTAGGCCCTCAGGCGCCGTTGACTGTCGTTGATCGATAGTGCTATTCGGGCCAAGTCTGCCGCAGGGCACCGACACGTCAAGCTCGGTGCCCGTTCCGTGACCCTACGAGAAAGAAGCGTCGCGCAAGCGTTACAGGTGCCGTACGGCCGGTACACGGAATTTGCACGTCGGTACGGAGTGCAGGTTTGATGACCGGCCGGTCCAGGACCGGCACCCGGGCCCGTCCCGGGCGGTGTTCCGGGGATCGTCCCGGGCCGGAGGCTTGCGCGGAGGCTGTAGCGTGGCCGACGGAGACCGTGACAACACCGCGCGCACCGCGGGCAGAAACGACGGCGAGGACTGATGGCACAGCAGCGCGCTCAGGGCCCGTCCGACCCCGAGGCGACTGGCGGCGGTATGTCAGATGCGCCGGAGAACTGGGGCAACGGCGGACTGGTCGGGGACGGCCGATACCGGCTGACCCGCAGACTCGGCCGAGGTGGCATGGCCGAGGTGTTCGCCGCCGAGGACGTACGCCTCGGACGCACCGTCGCGGTCAAGCTGCTGCGCGCCGACCTGGCCGAGGACCCGGTGTCCAAGGCCCGCTTCACGCGCGAGGCACAGTCTGTGGCCGGCCTCAACCACCATGCCATCGTCGCCGTGTACGACTCCGGCGAGGACTTCGTGGGCGGCCAGAGCGTGCCGTACATCGTGATGGAGATCGTCGAGGGGCGCACGATCCGCGACCTGCTCCTCAACGCCGAGGCGCCGGGCCCCGAGCAGGCCCTGATCATCACCTCGGGTGTGCTGGAGGCGCTCGCCTACTCGCACCAGCACGGCATCGTGCACCGCGACATCAAGCCGGCGAACGTGATCATCACACACAACGGCGCCGTCAAGGTGATGGACTTCGGCATCGCGCGCGCCCTGCACGGCGCGTCCACGACGATGACGCAGACCGGCATGGTCATGGGCACCCCGCAGTACCTCTCCCCGGAGCAGGCGCTCGGCAAGGCCGTCGACCACCGCTCCGACCTGTACGCGACGGGCTGTCTGCTGTACGAACTCCTCGCCCTGCGGCCCCCCTTCACCGGTGAGACGCCGCTGTCCGTTGTCTACCAGCACGTGCAGGACATTCCGGTGCCGCCGTCGCAGACCTCCGAGGGGGAGTGCCCTCCGGAACTCGACGGTCTCGTCATGCGGTCCCTGGCCAAGGACCCCGACGACCGGTTCCAGACGGCCGAGGAGATGCGCGGGCTCGTCCAGTACGGACTCCAGATGCTGTACGACCAGGGCGGCCACACCGGCACCTGGAACACCGGCCCGGTCGGTGCGACCGACGGCCGCGGCACGTCCGCGGGCGGTTTCGCGAGTACGACCGTGCTGCCGCACGGCGCCGACGGCGGCTCCAGCACCTCGCAGATCCCGCAGCCGATCCTTCCCACCGGTTACGGCGGCGGTGACGACGGCGGCTTCGAGGGGCACGGCAACAGGGGCAGCGGTCGCGGCAAGCTGTGGATCCTCGCCGTCTTCGCGGTGATCGCCATCGCCGCGGGCGTCGCACTGGCGCTGAACGGCAAGGGCAAGGGCAGCGGAGACGCGGACACCTCGCCGTCGCCGTCCACCTCGCAGTCCGCTTCGGACGGCGCGGCGAGCGCGACGCCGAGCGACGAGCCGTCCGACACGGCCTCGGACAACAACTCGGACGACAGCTCCGGTTCGAACACGGATTCGAACTGGTCGCCCTCGTACACGCCCTCGTCCAAGCCGTCGTACTCCTCCTCCCCGTCGGCCAGCAGTGAGCCGAGCGAGGAGGAGACGGATCCCCAGCCGTCGAACGAGCCGAGCGCCCCGGAGTCGTCCGACCCGGGGACGGACGGCGGAACCGGCGAGACGGGCGGCACCACGAGCGGTGCGGACCAGGGCGGTACCACGCTCGGCAGCCTCGGCTGACCGCACGTCTCGATCCGCCTCACGCGCGCGTGGGCCCCTCGCCGGGCTCCACGCGCGCTTGTGCGTTCCGGGGCGGTCGGGGTCACTCCGCGAACGCGTCGCACACCGCGTCGTACTCCCGGGTCCACCAGACCGCGAGGGCCGAGGCCGCCGGGAACTGTGAGTCCGCGCGGGTGTCGCCCCGTTCGTAGTGCCAGCGCAGCATCCAGAAGTCGTTCAGGCGCTCCCACCAGACGCGGTGCACGGCCGCCGCGAGTTCGGAGGGCGTGGCCCCGGCCGCGCGCCGGTACGCGCGTGCGTACTTCCTCGCCTTCGGCAGGTCGAGGGTGCCGTCGGGACGGACGAAGAAGATCGCGGCGGCGCGCACGGCCTCCTCGGCGCGGGGCTGCACGCCCAGCCGGTCCCAGTCGACGATGGCGGCCGGGGCGTCCCCGCGGTAGAGCAGGTTGAAGGGGTGGAAGTCCCCGTGCACCCAGCCGGCCGGGCCGCTGTGCGGGGGACGCCGGTCCGCGTGCCGTTCCAGCAGGGTGCGCCGCTCCAGGAGGCGGTGGCGGGCGAGCTCGTCGAAGGAGTCGGCGGGGCGGTCTCGGCGCACGCGCGCGAGCAGGTCGTCGATGAGGACGAAGGTGTCGGCGGGGTCGGGGCTCGTGACGGGCGCGGCCGTCACGCCGGGGGCAGCGGTCCCGCCGGGCGGGACGCACCCGGCACCGGTGGCGCGCTCGCCGGACGTGGCGTGCTCGGCAGAGGGCGCAGGCCCCTTGAGGGCCTGACCACGGGCGCGCTGTTCGGGGAGACCCGTGGTTGCAGGGCGGGCGAGGCGCTCGGACCGCTCGGACGCGGTGTTGCGGCGCTCCGGTTCGCGAGCCGGTGGCGCACCGTCCCCGCGCCCTGCGCCGCCCCCACGGCTCGGGCCGATGCCCTCACGGCCTGGGATGTCGCCGCGCCCTCGGCTGTCCCTGCGCCCCGCGTCGTGGGCGCGCTCCTGGGGAACGCGCTCCCCGCGCGCGGGGGACGGCCGGTCCGTGCGCCCGGGAGGCGGCCGCTCGCCCTGCGCCCGCATCACCTGTTCCAGGCTGGCGTGCACCACCCCCAGCAAGGCTCCGAGGCGGCCGCACTGGCCGGGGGTGAGCTGGGCGCCGTGGCGGTGGCGGCCGTCGATCCAGGGGTGCAGGGCGTAGGCGTGCCCGCCGACGACAGCGACCGTGCGTCCGTCGTGGCAGGACAGCGGCGGGGCGACCGGGACGCCGAGCGCGGCCAGACGCTCGGTGGCCCGGTGCTGGCGGGCGATGGAGACGGGGTCGGCCGTTTCCGGGTCGAAATGATGTTTGAGGAAGTAGCGGCCGCGAGTGGTGCGCAGCCGGTAGCCGCGGTTCAGCAGCCCTTCGTCGACGGGCTCGCAGGCGAGCGCGGTGCCGGCGGCGTACCGGCGGAGCAGGGCGCCCAGAGGGGGCGCGTGGAGCATGGAGGGGGGTACACAGGAGCGCGGCACGCCCCGATGTTAGGGCACGAGCCTAGGCTGTGAGCTGGGCATTGTCACAGACAGTCACCAAAGATCAACAGGTGTCACACGCGGTCGCTTCAGGTCGCGCCCGGTGTATGTACGGTCACCGACCCCGGGGGCGGGCGGCTCCGTCGACCGTCTCGAAATCGCCCTCGACCGACGGCGTCGCACTGATTCCGCGCCGCACCTTCTGGTGGTCGGCGAGTGGAAAAACAATGACTTTTCCACCTTCGGGTGTGTACCCGGTCTCACAAACGGAGTCTTCCCGTGGACTGGGTGGCCGGGATAACGTGCCGTTGCTCCGGCCTCCTGCAAGGCTGTGACCAGGCTCTCTCCCGACTTTGCCGATTTACTTGGAAATCCAAGCAAAAACGCAGGTCAGGAGGGGTTTCACAGAAATGTGAAGCACTGGGTAACGTGATGACCGCAGGGCGCTCGCCGGGGCACCTGTCACACCTGTTCCGACCGAGTGGCACCCACCCCGTGCACGAGTGTCGGAAATGGTGAGCCGCACTGGTATCCCGGCAACCCCGGGGGCCGGACCGACGGAGGAGCACACGTGACCGTGGAGAGCACTGCCGCGCGCAAGCCGCGACGCAGCGCCGGAAGCAAGGCCGGCACCACCGGCGCCGAGCGCACCACCCGCACCACCGCCAGGAAGGCCGCCGAGCCCGAACTCGTGCAGCTGCTGACGCCGGAGGGCAAGCGGGTCAAGAACGCGAAGAACGCCGAGTACGCCAAGTACGTCGCCGGTGTCACCCCCGAGGAGCTCCGCGGCCTCTACCGCGACATGGTGCTCACCCGCCGCTTCGACGCCGAGGCCACCGCCCTGCAACGTCAGGGCGAGCTGGGTCTGTGGGCCTCGCTGCTCGGCCAGGAGGCCGCCCAGATCGGCTCCGGCCGGGCGCTGCGCGACGACGACTACGTCTTCCCGACCTACCGGGAGCACGGCGTCGCCTGGTGCCGCGGGGTCGACCCGACCAACCTGCTCGGCATGTTCCGGGGCGTGAACAACGGAGGCTGGGACCCCAACGGCAACAACTTCCACCTCTACACGATCGTCATCGGCTCCCAGACGCTGCACGCCACGGGCTACGCGATGGGAGTCGCCAAGGACGGCGCGGACAGCGCGGTGATCGCCTACTTCGGCGACGGCGCCAGCAGCCAGGGCGATGTGGCGGAGTCCTTCACCTTCTCGGCGGTCTACAACGCGCCGGTGGTGTTCTTCTGCCAGAACAACCAGTGGGCGATCTCCGAGCCCACCGAGAAGCAGACCCGGGTGCCCCTCTACCAGCGGGCACAGGGCTACGGCTTCCCGGGCGTCCGCGTCGACGGCAACGACGTCCTGGCCTGCCTCGCGGTCACCCGGTGGGCGCTGGACCGGGCCCGCGACGGCGCCGGACCCACGCTCGTCGAGGCGTACACGTACCGCATGGGCGCCCACACCACCTCCGACGACCCGACGAAGTACCGGGCCGACGAGGAGCGCGAGGCATGGGAGGCCAAGGACCCGATCCTGCGCCTTCGCCGCTACCTCGAGGCCTCAAACCACACGGACGAGGGATTCTTCGCGGAACTCGAGGCCGAGAGCGAGGCGTTGGGCAGGCGAGTGCGCGAAGCGGTCCGCGCCATGCCGGACCCGGACCGATTCGCCATCTTCGAGAACGTGTACGCGGACGGACACGCCCTCGTCGATGAGGAGCGGGCCCAGTTCGCCGCCTACCAGGCATCGTTCGCGACGGAATCTGACAGCGGCTTCGCCGCGGGTTCGGGGGGAAACTGACATGGCGGAGAGTGTGACGTCCAAGAACCTGGCCCTGGCCAAGGCGATCAACGAGTCGCTGCGCCGCGCCCTGGAAGCGGACCCCAAGGTCCTGATCATGGGTGAGGACGTCGGCAAGCTCGGCGGCGTCTTCCGGGTGACGGACGGCCTGCAGAAGGACTTCGGCGAGAGCCGCGTCATCGACACCCCGCTCGCCGAGTCCGGCATCGTGGGCACCGCCATCGGACTGGCCCTGCGCGGCTACCGTCCGGTGGTGGAGATCCAGTTCGACGGCTTCGTGTTCCCGGCCTACGACCAGATCGTCACCCAGCTCGCGAAGATGCACGCGCGCTCGCTCGGCAAGGTCAAACTGCCGGTCGTCGTCCGCATTCCCTACGGCGGCGGCATCGGCGCGGTCGAGCACCACTCCGAGTCGCCGGAAGCCCTCTTCGCGCACGTGTCGGGCCTGAAGATCGTCTCCCCGTCCAACGCGTCCGACGCGTACTGGATGATGCAGCAGGCCATCCAGAGCGACGACCCGGTGATCTTCTTCGAGCCGAAGCGGCGCTACTGGGACAAGGGCGAGGTCAACACCGAGGCGATCCCCGGCCCCCTGCACCGGGCCCAGGTGGTCCGCGAGGGCACGGACCTGACTCTCGTCGCCTACGGCCCGATGGTGAAGCTCTGCCAGGAGGTCGCCGCCGCGGCCGCCGAGGAGGGCAAGAACCTGGAGGTCCTGGATCTGCGGTCGGTGTCGCCGCTGGACTTCGACTCGATCCAGGCGTCGGTGGAGAAGACCCGCCGCCTGGTCGTCGTCCACGAGGCGCCGGTGTTCTTCGGCTCGGGCGCGGAGATCGCCGCCCGGATCACCGAACGCTGCTTCTACCACCTGGAGGCCCCGGTGCTCAGGGTCGGCGGCTACCACGCCCCGTACCCGCCGGCGCGCCTGGAGGAGGAGTACCTGCCTGGCCTGGACCGGGTGCTCGACGCCGTCGACCGTGCCCTGGCGTACTGAGGAGAGGGTCGTGACGACGATGACGGAAGCGTCCGTACGCGAGTTCAAGATGCCCGACGTGGGCGAGGGGCTCACCGAGGCCGAGATCCTCAAGTGGTACGTCCAGCCCGGTGACACCGTGACGGACGGCCAGGTGGTGTGCGAGGTCGAGACGGCCAAGGCCGCCGTCGAACTGCCCATCCCCTACGACGGGGTGGTCCGCGCGCTGCACTTCCCCGAGGGCACCACGGTCGACGTGGGGATGTCGATCATCGCGGTGGATGTGGCGGGCGGAGCCGGGGGCGCCCCGGTGGCCGAGGTGCCGGCGCAGGCGGGCGCGCAGGCGCCGGCCGCCCAGGAGCCGAGGCCGGAGCCGGTCGCGGCAGCATCCACGGCCGCAGCGTCCACCGCCGCTGCACCGGTCGCCGAAGAACCGAAGGCCGAGGCGGCGAAGTCCGTGGGCTCGGGCCGGCAGCCGGTCCTCGTGGGGTACGGCGTGGCCGCCTCCTCCACCAAGCGCCGTCCGCGCAAGGGCCCGCAGATCGCGGTCCCCCAGGTTCCGGACACGGTCCAGGCGGAGCTGAACGGACACGGCGGCGCGCCCGCCGTGAAGGAACGGCCGCTGGCCAAGCCGCCCGTGCGCAAGCTGGCCAAAGACCTCGGGGTCGATCTCGCCACGGTGGTCCCGTCCGGTCCGGACGGCATCATCACCCGCGAGGACGTCCACGCGGCGGTGAGCCCGGCGGCTCCGGCCGCACCCGCCGTCCAGCCGGCGGCGCCCATGGCGCCGGTCCCGGTCACGGCCCCCGCGCCCGGCTTCGTGCCGTCGTACGACACGACCCGGGAGACCCGTGTCCCGGTCAAGGGTGTCCGCAAGGCGACCGCGGCGGCGATGGTCGGCTCGGCGTTCACCGCGCCGCACGTCACGGAGTTCGTGACGATCGACGTGACGCGCACGCTGAAGCTGGTCGAGGAGCTCAAGCAGGACAAGGACATGCAGGGCCTGCGGGTCAATCCGCTCCTGCTGATCGCCAAGGCCCTGCTGATCGCCGTCAAGCGCCACCCGGAGATCAACGCCTCCTGGGACGAGGCGGCACAGGAGATCGTGGTCAAGCACTACGTCAACCTGGGCATCGCGGCCGCGACTCCCCGGGGACTGCTGGTCCCCAACATCAAGGACGCCCACGCCAAGACGCTGCCGCAGCTGGCGGAGTCCCTGGGCGAGCTGGTCTCGACGGCACGGGAGGGCCGGACGTCCCCGGCCGCCATGCAGGGCGGCACGGTGACCATCACCAATGTCGGCGTCTTCGGTGTCGACACCGGCACGCCGATCCTCAACCCCGGCGAGTCCGCGATCCTCGCGATCGGCGCGATCAAGCTCCAGCCGTGGGTCCACAAGGGCAAGGTGAAGCCACGTCAGGTGACCACACTGGCACTGAGCTTCGACCACCGGCTCGTGGACGGGGAGCTGGGTTCCAAGGTGCTGGCTGATGTGGCGGCGATCCTGGAGCAGCCGAAGAAGCTGATCACCTGGGGCTAGCCGAAGGAAGGGCCGCGCCCCGAAAGGCGCGGCCCCGCTCCAGCCGGCTGCCGGACGCACGGCCCTATCCAAGGGCGCGTGACGCCGGACGCCGGTGCGTGAGCCGGGCCAGGCGGCGGGAGGTCGCCCCGGGTGCCTTGGCATGACGCCGGGTCTGGTGGCGGGTGGCACCCGCCACGGTTGGCGTGAGGCCGGAACCGTGATGCCGGACGCCTGGCCCCCGCCACGGCTGGCGTGATGCCGGAACGCCTGGCTCCGGGCACGGTTGGCGTGATGCCGGAACGCCGTATGCCGGAGCTATGACGCCGGGCCCCGGGCGCGGTTGGTGTGATGCCGGAACGCCGTATGCCGGAGCCATGAACGTCGGGCCCCGGACACGGTTGGCGTGACGCCGTGACGCCGTGACGCCGTGACGCCGTGACGCCGGAACGCCGGACGCCGGGCCCCGGCCTACGCCGGGCCCCGGCCTACGCCGGGCCCCGGCCTACGCCGGGCCCCGGACTACGCCGGCCCCGGACTACGCCGGCCCCGGACTACGCCGGTACGTGGACCGTTTCCACTCGGCTGGCCACCAGTCGCTCCCGCTCACGCCGGGCCGCCCGTCGGCGCAGCCGCAGGATCTGGCTGACGCCGAGGGCCTGGAGGACGAAGACGCAGGAGAAGGCGATCGTGTAGTCGTCGCCCGTCGCGTCCAGCAGCACGCCGATCGCGAAGAGCGTCGTCATCGACGCCACGAAACCGCCCATGTTGGTGATGCCGGAGGCCGTGCCCTGACGCTCGGGCGGGTTGGCCGGGCGGGCGAAGTCGAAGCCGAGCATGGAGGCGGGGCCGCACGCCCCCAGAACCGCGCAGAGCGCCACGAGCAGCCACATCGGCGCCCGGTCACCGGGGTAGAGCAGCGTGGCCGCCCACATCAGGGCCGTCGCGCCGACCGTGGCCAGGGCCAGCGGCAGCCGCGCCGCGTGGTGGCGGGCGACGACCTGGCCGTAGACCAGGCCTACGACCATGTTGGACAGCACCACCAGGGTCAGCAGTTCGCCGGCCGTCGCCCGTGACAGGCCCTGTGCCTCCACGAGGAACGGCAGGCCCCACAGGAGCAGGAACACCATCGCCGGGAACTGGGTGGTGAAGTGCACCCACAGACCGAGACGGGTGCCGGGCTCGCGCCAGGACGCGGCGATCTGGCGGCGGACGTAGGCCGCGCCCCGGTGCGGGAACGGCTCGGGTTCGTGCCCCTCGGGGTGGTCCTTCAGGAAGAGCAGCAGCAGGACCAGCACGACCACTCCCGCCAGCGCGCTGCCTGCGAAGGCCGCGGTCCAGCCGACGCCGTGCAGGAGGCGGGCCAGGACAAGGGTCGAGACCAGGTTGCCCGCCATCCCCGCCAGGCCGGCCAGTTGGGCGACCATCGGTCCGCGGCGCGCCGGGAACCACCTGGTCCCCAGCCGCAGCACGCTGATGAACGTCATCGCGTCCCCGCAGCCGAGCAGCGCGCGGGAGGCGAGGGCCGTGCCGTAGGAGGGGGAGAAGGCGAAGCCGAGCTGTCCTGCCGTGAACAGCACGACGCCGATGGTCAGCACCTTCTTCGTGCCGAGCCGGTCGACCAGCAGGCCCACCGGTATCTGCATGCCCGCGTAGACCAGGAGCTGGAGGATGGAGAAGGTGGACAGGGCCGAGGCGTTCACCTGGAAGCGGTCGGCGGCGTCCAGGCCGGCCACTCCGAGGGAGGTGCGGAAGATGACCGCGACGAAGTAGACCGAGACTCCGATCCCCCAGACGGCCATCGCGCGCCGTCCGCCCGGCGGATCACCCGGAAGGGTGGAGTTCACGCGGCGGGACGCGGTGCTCATCGGACCTCCCCGCGGGCCAGGTGCGAGAACCAGCCGACGTGCCGGTGCACGATCTCGACGGCGGCCTCGGCGTCGCCGGAGCGCAGTGCCTGGAGGATCTCCTCGTGCTCGCCCAGCGTCTTGGCGATCCGGTCGGGGTGGGAGTGCATCACGGCGACGCCCATCCGCAACTGGCGGTCACGGAGCTGGTCGTAGAGCCTCGACAGGATCGCGTTGCCGCCGCTGCGGACGATCTCCGCGTGGAAGCAGCGGTCTGTCACGGCGGCCGCTGCCAGGTCGCCCGCGGCCGCCTGTTCCTTCTGCTTCGCGAGCAGTTCCTCCAGGCGCTCGATCAGTCCGGCCGGGGCGGGCACCGCCTTGCGCGCCGCGTGTTCCTCCACCAGGAGGCGGGTCTCCACCACGTCCGCTATCTCCTGTGCGGAGACCGGCAGGACCAGCGCGCCCTTCTTCGGGTAGAGCTTGATCAGCCCCTCCACCTCCAGGCGCAGCAGGGCTTCCCGCACCGGTGTGCGCGAGACGCCCACGGCGTCGGCGAGCTCGCCCTCGGTGAGGAGGGTGCCGCCCTCGTAACGGCGGTCCAGTACGCCCTGCTTGACGTGGGCGTACACGCGGTCGGCGGCGGGCGGCTGTCTCACGGGAACGGGAGCGGGCGGGGCGGAGGACGGCATGCCCACAGGATAGATACAACACGTACGCATCGGGGGGCCGTTCCAGTATGCGGACCTGATGTGACGGGGCCGGGCGGGGCCGGTTCGGCGGTCCGGGTATGAGTCAGGCCAAGTAATCGGAAATTCTGCCCGGCAGACGCACAACTTTGTGTGCTACTTACGTGTCACACATGTGCGGCCCATTTTTCCCCCCTTCAACTTGGCCGCATCGCAGGGGCATTCGACGTAATCGGGGTATTTCAGTTGATAACCGCCATCAAGGGCATTCGAGTCCGCAGGGCCACCGCCGTTGCCGTCACCGCCGGCGCAGTGCTCGCGACCGGAGCCCTCACCGCGGCACCCGCGCAGGCAGTCACGACGCCCACGATCGCCGCCAAGACCGGCTACGTGATGAACAACGCGAACGGTGCGGCGCTCTACAACAAGGGCATGGACACCAAGCTGTCCACCGGCTCCACCACCAAGATCATGACGGCGAACGTCGTGCTGTCGCAGACGAACCTGAACCTGGACACCAAGGTCACCATTCAGAAGGCGTACAGCGACTACATCGTCGCGAACAGCGCCTCGTCCGCCCGGCTCATCGTCGGCGACAAGGTGACCGTGCGTCAGCTGCTCTACGGGCTGATGCTGCCGTCCGGTTGCGATGCCGCGTACGCCCTGGCCGACAAGTTCGGCACGGGCACGACGCGGGCCGCGCGCGTGAAGAGTTTCATCGCCAAGATGAACAGCAAGGCGAAGACGCTCGGCATGACGCGGACGCACTTCGACTCGTTCGACGGCATCGGCAACGGGTCGAACTACTCGACCGCCAAGGACCTGACGAAGCTCGCCAGCAACTCGCTGAAGAGCGCGAACTTCCGTGCGATCGTCAAGACCAAGTCCTACACGGCCAAGACGATCACCAAGACCGGCTCCACCCGCACCATGGGAGCCTGGATCAACACCAACACGCTGCTGAGCAGCTACAGCGGCGCGATCGGCGTGAAGACGGGCTCCGGCCCTGAGGCGAAGTACTGCCTCGTCTTCGCCGCCACCCGTAACGGCAAGACCGTCGTGGGCACGGTGCTGGCCTCCACCAACGCGACGGTGCGCGCCGCCGACGCGACGAAGCTGCTGAACTACGGCTTCGCCCGGCTGGGCTGACACCCGCTCGACCGCCAGGTCCATGGAGCGGGCCCGTCGTGATCGTCACGGCGGGCCCGCTCCGTCGTGTGGAGCGCCCGGTCCAGAGGCGCGCCCGTCCGGACGACCGTCTCCGCCCGGAGCGACCGTTTCTGCGGAATGAGCGCCCCGCCGGTGAGACCCGGCCGGAGCTCCCTCCGCTCCGGGACAGCCCTCGCTCGACCGCCCCTGCTTCGGGACAGCCCCCGCTGATCGCCCCCGCTTCGGGACAGCCCTCGCTCGACCGCCCCTGCTTCGTAGGAGCCGTCGCTTCGTGACCGTTCCTACTTCGTGACCGCGAAGTTCCGCAGGATCGCCGCCGTCAGCTCCGGCTCTCCCTCCGCCTTCACCCGGTCGGAGACCGCCTCCGCCGTGACCCGGCCGCAGGCCAGCCGGACGAAGGTCTCCCAGTCGAGGGTGAAGGCGGCGGCCGGGCCGAGCGCGGGCGCCGTCTCCAGGGTGCCGCGGCCCTGGATGTCGACGCGGATGGTGCGCAGGAACTCGATCGGCCCGTGCACGTCGAACACGACCGCCGAACTGCGCGGGGCGTCGGCCTTCTCGGCGACGACCGCCGGGAGCTCGGCGAGCAGCGCGTCGCGGGCGATGTGCGCGCCGGGGGAGTCGAGGTTGCCGGGGCGGCCGAGCGCGGTACGCAGGTCCTGCTCGTGCACCCACACGTTGAACGCGTGCCTGTGCATGGACTCCTCGAGCGTGAGCTCGGTACCGAGCGGGCCGCGCACCACCGTGCCAGGCTGGCGCGACTCGTTGCGCAGCTGACGGTTGCGGCGGATGACCGTGTACTCCAGCTCGGACGTCATCTCCGGGGCCGTGTGGTGGCGGCGGACGTCGACCTGCATCTCCATGTAGCGCTGGATGTCGTTGGTGACGTGGAACAGGTCGCGCGGGAGGGTGTGGATGGGACGCGGATCCCCGTACATCTCGCAGTCCAGCCCGATGACGTGCGACACGATGTCGCGGACCGACCAGCCCGGGCACGGCGTCCGGCGGTTCCAGTCCGCCTCCACCAGCGGCTGCACCAGCTCGGATATCGCTTCGATGGAGTGGGTCCAGGCGTCGGCGTAGGGCTGGAGGGTGGGATGCAGACTCACGGAAACGGGACCCCTCGGCGGTCGGTACTCGGGTGGGTTGTGGCGGCGATGCCAGCGGGAGGTGGCAGGGTGTCGGCGGGTGTCTCGGGTGGTCCCCCGGCTCCCGGCTGCGCTCGAGGTCGGGGGGATCCCCAAGTTACGCTGCTGGGAGGCACCCCGGCAGTGCTTTCGTGTGACGATCGTAGGCCCGTGTGGACGACTCGAATGCCAGGACGGTGGTAGTGTGCGCGCCTCCCTCATCCAGATCGCTGTAGAAGAGGGCGAATCGGTCGAAGCGCGGCGGCTGCGGGTCGCCGGGTTGGTAAGAGAACAGGCGGGTGCCGCCGACCTCGTGGTGCTGCCGGAACTGTGGACGACCGGCGCGTTCGCCTATGAGGACTTCGGCAGCGGGGCAGAGCCCCTGGAAGGGCCGACGTACGAGGCGATGGCCAAGGCCGCGAGCGACGCGGGCGTCTGGCTGCACGCGGGTTCGATCCCGGAGCGGGCGCCTTCCCCCAGCGGCTCCGCCACGGGTGAGGGTCCTCTCGGCCCCCTCTACAACACGTCTCTCGTCTTCTCCCCCTCCGGTGAGCCGGCGGCCGCCTACCGCAAGATCCACCGCTTCGGCTTCGACAAGGGCGAGGCCGTACTGATGGGCGCGGGCGACGAACTGGTGACGGTCCGCCTCCCGGAGACGACCGTGGGCCTCGCCACCTGCTACGACCTCCGTTTCCCCGAACTCTTCCGCGGTCTTGTCGACGCCGGCGCCGAGACCCTGGTGATCCCCGCGGGCTGGCCGGAGCGCCGCCGGGCGCACTGGACGCTGCTGGCCCGAGCGCGGGCGGTCGAGAACCAGGCGTTCGTGCTCGCCTGTGGAACGGCCGGGACGCACGCCGGAGTTCCGCAGGCGGGTCACTCGATCGTGGTCGATCCCTGGGGCGAGGTGCTGGCGGAGGCGGGTCCCGGCGAGGAGGTCCTGACGGTCGACTTCGATCCGTCCAGGGTCGCCGCGACCCGGGAGCAGTTCCCGGCCCTGAAGGACCGGGTGCTCGGGTTGCCCGCCCCCGGACGCCGGACCTAGTCCTCCCGCTCCTTGTCGGCGAGGTGGATCACGCAGACCGCCACCGCGATGAGCAGCGCCGGGTCCGCGTCCTCCCGTACGACGTCGACTCCGTAGGTCTCGCGCAGGTGCAGCCACCGCCGGGAGACGACGGCCAGCAGTTCGCCGTCGTACTCGACCGCGAACTCCCGGTCGAGGATCTTGCCGCTGACGTCGAGTTCGGTGCGGCCGTCCGACAGGGCCACCCGGTAGTGGTTGCGCAGCAGCGACAGGCGCTTGCGCCGGATCGTGGCCAGCGGCTCGCCGTCCCGCTCGATCACCATCGTGTCCCGCAGGGCGAACATCTTCTGGTGAATGTCGATCAGGACCCGCCCCCGGGTGTCCTTCAGCTCGAAGGTGTCCCGCAGTCGCATCGCCTTGCCGTCGACGAGGTACACCTTGTTGCCGTGGTCGTCCTCGATCCAGTAGTCGTCACCGATGCCGAGGAGTCGGTCGCGCACGAGGAATCTCATGCCGTTACGGCTTCCCCGGCGGCCGGTCCGAAACGCCGCCGGTAGGCCGATGGGCCGAGTCCGGCCAGGTGTCCCACCCATGTGCGCGGACTCGTCGCGGAGCCCGGACCACGGCTCGCGGCCACCACGTCCGGCCGCCGCTCACCCCGCTCGATCAGCAGGCGGGCAGGCCCGAACGGGCCCGGTCGAAGGCCGGGAAGGTCCGGTCGGCCCCAAGGGGGGGGTGGGGCCGACCGGATGTACTCGGTGCTTGCCGGACCGGGCGCCTGACCACGAATCGGGGTCAGGGCCGCGGTCAGGCGCCGTAGCCGTCGTTGTAGCCGTCGCCGCGTCGGTGCCGCTCCGTCTCGACGACCGTGGTCGAGGCCGGAGGCACCATCACCCGGCGGCGCCGGGCGATGCTGCTGAACGTCGTCACGCCGATCAGACCGACGATCATCAGGATGACGCCGACCAGGTCGAGGTTGACGCCCTGCATGTCCCAGTCGGTCGCGAACGTGAGGATGGCTCCCACGGCGATGAGGATGATGCACCCGCCGAGGCCCATGATGTCGCCTCCTGTCCGGTGTACCGGCCGTTCCGGCTCACCACGATCCGGGTACCCAGAGGTCCGACTACCATGCGCGGCCGCCGACTTGCTAGCCCTCCAGGAACGCCACCAGCGCGTTGGCCAGCAGGTACGGGTCGGCGTCACCGCACAACTCCCGGGCACTGTGCATCGACAGGATGGCCACGCCGATGTCGACCGTGCGGATGCCGTGCCGGGCCGCGGTGATCGGGCCGATGGTCGTGCCGCACGGCATGGAGTTGTTGGAGACGAAGTTCTGGAACGGCACGCCCGCCTTCTCGCAGGCGGCGGCGAAGATCGCCCGGCCTGAACCGTCCGTCGCGTAGCGGTTGTTGACGTTGACCTTGAGGATCGGGCCGCCGTTGACCCTTGGATGGTGCGTGGGGTCGTGCCGCTCCGCGTAGTTGGGGTGGACGGCGTGACCGGTGTCGGAGGACAGACAGACGGTCCCCGCGAAGGCTCTCGCCCGGTCCTCGTACGACCCACCGCGCGCGAACACCGAACGCTCCAGCACGTTGCCCAGCAGCGGGCCGTCCGCGCCGGTGTCCGACTGCGAGCCGTTCTCCTCGTGGTCGAACGCTGCCAGCACCGGGATGTACGGCAGGCTCTCGCCGCCGGTCGCCACGGCCGTCAGCGCCGCCGTGCCGGCGTGCACGGACAGCAGGTTGTCCATCCGGGGGCCGGCCACCAGCTCCTCGTCACGGCCCAGATAGGCGGGCGGTTCCACGGAGTGCGCCATCAGATCCCAGCCGGTGACCTGGCCCGCGGTCAGCCCGGCCTCCTGCTCCAGGAAGGCGATGAGGTCGCCGTCGCGCACATCGCCCCCCAGACCCCAGACCGGCTGGAGATGGCGCTGCTTGTCGAGCTTGAGTCCGTCGGTGTTGACCGCCCGGTCCAGATGGATGGCGAGCTGGGGGACGCGCAGCAGCGGGCGGCCGACGTCGACCAGGCGCGTGGAGCCGTCCCGCAGGGTCAGCCGGCCCGCCAGGCCCAGGTCGCGGTCGAGCCAGGAGTTGAGCAGCGGACCGCCGTAGATCTCCACGGCCACCTGGCGCCAGCCGTGCGCCCCGGAGTCGGGCTGCGGCTTGACGCGCAGGTTCGGGGAGTCGGTGTGCGCACCGATGATCCGGAACGGTGTGTGCGGCGCGGCGCCCTCCGGGACATACCAGGCCACGATCGCTCCCCCGCGCAGCACGTATCGGCCACCGGTCCCCGCGGCGGAGGCCGCCGATGCCTCGGCGTCCCAGGCGTCCGTCTCCGAGACCTGCCGGAACCCGGCCTTCTCCAGGCGTTCGGCCGCGTTCGCCACGGCGTGGTACGGCGACGGGCTCGCCGTCAGGAACGTCATGAGGTCGTCGGTGTGGCCGCGGTCGAAGCGGGAGGGTGCGCTCATGGGTTCACCTTAACGACGTACGAGAGCCCGCTCCCTGTGATGGGGAGCGGGCCCTCGTGAGGACAATGTGGAGTGCTGCGCGGTTGTGCGGATGCGTCCTTAAACGCGGCCTCTGGGTGCTAGAAGGCGGCCTCGTCCAGCTCCATCAGGTCGAGCTCGACGCCCGCGGCGACCTTGCGGGCCAGGGTGACGCCCGGCAGGACGTCGGCCGCGAAGAACTTCGCCGCCGCGATCTTGCCGGTGTAGAAGGCCACGTCCTTGGCGGACAGGGCCTTCGTGGAGGCCGACTCCAGCTTCTCGGCGGCGATGGCCGCGCCCTTGAGGAGCAGGTAGCCGACGATGACGTCGCCGGAGGCGAGCAGCAGGCGGGTGGTGTTCAGGCCCACCTTGTAGATGTTCTTGACGTCCTGCTCGGTGGCCGCGAGGTCGGTCAGCATCAGGCCGACGATGGCCTCCAGCTCGACGGCGGCCTTGGCCAGGTGCTCACGGGCGCCGGCCAGCTGCTCGCCGCCGGTGCCGAGTGCCAGGAACTTCTTGATGTCCTCGGCGAGCGAGTTCAGGGCGGCGCCCTGGTTGCGGACGATCTTCCGGAAGAAGAAGTCCTGGCCCTGGATCGCCGTGGTGCCCTCGTACAGGGTGTCGATCTTGGCGTCACGGATGTACTGCTCGATCGGGTACTCCTGGAGGAACCCGGAGCCGCCGAACGTCTGGAGCGACTGGGCGAGCTGCTCGTAGCCCTTCTCGGAGCCGTAGCCCTTGACGATCGGCAGGAGCAGGTCGTTGAGCGCGTGCTCGGTCTTCGCGTCCTCGCCGTTCGTCTCCTTGACGGCGATCGCGTCCTGGATCGAGGCCGTGTAGAGGACGAGGGCGCGCATGCCCTCCGCGTACGCCTTCTGCGTGATCAGCGAGCGGCGCACGTCGGGGTGGTGCGTGATGGTGACCTTCGGCGCGGCCTTGTCGCCGAACTGCGCGAGGTCCGAGCCCTGGACGCGCTCCTTGGCGTACTCCAGCGCGTTGAGGTAGCCGGTCGACAGGGTGGAGATGGCCTTCGTGCCGACCATCATGCGGGCGAACTCGATGATGCGGAACATCTGGCGGATGCCGTCGTGCTTGTCACCGATCAGCCAGCCCTTGGCGGGGTGCCGGTCGCCGAACGTCATCTCGCAGGTGTTGGAGGCCTTGAGGCCCATCTTGTGCTCGACGTTCGTGGCGTACACGCCGTTGCGCTCGCCCAGCTCGCCGGTCTCGAAGTCGAACTCGTACTTCGGGACGAGGAAGAGGGACAGGCCCTTGGTGCCGGGGCCGGCGCCCTCGGGGCGGGCGAGGACGTAGTGGAGGATGTTCTCCGACATGTCGTGCTCACCGGACGTGATGAAGCGCTTGACGCCCTCGATGTGCCAGGTGCCGTCCTCCTGCTGGACCGCCTTGGTGCGGCCCGCGCCGACGTCCGAGCCGGCGTCCGGCTCGGTGAGGACCATCGTGGAACCCCACTGCCGGTCGACGGCGATCTGCGCGATCTTCTTCTGGACGTCGTTGCCCTCGTCGAAGAGGATGCCGGCGAAGGCCGGGCCGGAGGAGTACATCCACACGGCCGGGTTCGCACCGAGGATGAGCTCCGCGTACGCCCAGATCAGGGACGGCGGGGCGGTCGTGCCACCGATCTCCTCCGGCAGGCCCAGCCGCCAGTACTCGGAGTCCATGAAGGCCTGGTAGCTCTTCTTGAACGACGCGGGCACCGGCGCGGAGTTGGTCTCGGGGTCGAAGACCGGCGGGTTGCGGTCGGCGTCAGTGAAGGACTCCGCCAGCTCGTTCTCCGCGAGGCGGGTCAGCTCCTCGAGGACGCTCTTCGCGGTCTCGGTGTCCATCTCCCCGAACGGGCCGGTGCCGTACAGCTTGTCGCGCCCGAGCACCTCGAAGAGGTTGAACTCGATGTCGCGGAGATTCGACTTGTAGTGCCCCATGGCGACGGCTCCGTAAAGAGAGATCGGCGAGGGACTGGGATCCTCGCGCTAGTTCAGATACCAACAAGTAGCTACCGATGATGCTACCCGTCGGTAATAAGTCGCAACCCCGATCCGGCCATCTGTGACGCGTAACGCGTCACGCCGGCCCGGGACGGGCCCCCGTACCGCCCCGTCCGCCGGGCGCGCTCGGTACGCTTGCGCCCATGTACGGATACGGCCAGCCCATGGACGGCGGTGCTGCACAGCAGCAGTACGCCCCGCCGCAGCAGCCGATGGCCGGCGGCCACGGCGGGTACGGTCAGCAGCCGCCGCTCTACCCCGAGCCGTCCCCGCCGTCCCTCGCGGACGCGGTGCGGGCCTTCACCACCGGGCAGCTGGCCGCGGAGGACTTCCAGCAGGTCTTCGCGACGTCCAAGGTCTACTGCCCGCGCGGCGACAATCCCGGCTTCCTCGCCCTGCACAACACCCAGCAGCCGGTGATCCCGATGTTCACCTCGCTCAAGGAGCTGCGCCGGTACGCGGGCAAGGAGTCCAAGTACTTCGTGATCACCGGCTCCGAGATGATCGACCTGCTGCCCACCGGCTACGGCTTCGTCCTGGACATGGAGGGCGAGCACCGGATGGTGTTCGACGCGAAGGCGGTCGAGCAGATGGTCGAGTTCGCGATGCGGCGGATGTACGGCTGAGCAGCCGCCCGTCCTCCTCTCCCTGTCTCCTCTGCTTCTCGCCGGTTCCGGTTCTCCGCGGCCCCGTTTCGCCGCGGCTCCGGTTCTCACCGTGCGCTGCCCGGGTTTCTCACCGTGCGCTGCCCGGGTTTCTCACCGTGCGCTGCCGGGATGGCTTCCCGCGGGCCAGGAGCAGCCCCTGATTGTCAAAGTCATGTCATAGGGTTCCCCGGGGGTCGCATCCCAGCGCCCTCCTGTACGCCCTGTACGCCCTGTGCCCCCGTGCGCCCCGCGCATCGGTCTCTCGCGGTCGTCTCCTCATGGGAATGTCCTCCGGGTTCCCGTCGTTACGGGTGGCAGAAAGTTCAATGCTCAACTAAACTGGGACGCACATCGCCCAAGGAGGTACGGACATGCCTGCAGTGACCGTCGAGAACCCGCTGACCCTGCCGCGCGTCACGGCGGCGGCCGACGCTGTCGCCCGTCCCGTGCTGACCGTCACGACCGCGCCCAGCGGCTTCGAGGGCGAGGGCTTCCCGGTGCGCCGCGCGTTCGCCGGGATCAACTACCGCCACCTCGACCCGTTCATCATGATGGACCAGATGGGCGAGGTGGAGTACGCGCCGGGCGAGCCGAAGGGCACCCCCTGGCACCCGCACCGCGGCTTCGAGACCGTCACCTACATCATCGACGGGATCTTCGACCACCAGGACAGCCAGGGCGGCGGCGGCACCATCACCAACGGCGACACCCAGTGGATGACGGCCGGCTCGGGCCTCCTCCACATCGAGGCGCCGCCGGAGTCGCTGGTCATGTCCGGCGGTCTCTTCCACGGCCTCCAGCTGTGGGTGAACCTGCCGGCCAAGGACAAGATGATGGCCCCGCGCTACCAGGACATCCGCGGCGGCAGCGTCCAGCTGCTCGCCTCCCCCGACGGCGGTGCGCTCCTGCGCGTCATCGCGGGCGAGCTCGACGGTCACGCCGGTCCCGGCATCACCCACACCCCGATCACGATGGTCCACGCGACCCTCGCGCCGGGTGCGGAACTCACTCTTCCGTGGCGCGAGGACTTCAACGGCCTCGCGTACGTCCTGGCGGGTCGCGGTGCGGTCGGCGCCGAGCGCCGCCCGATCCACATGGGGCAGACGGCGGTCTTCGGCGCGGGCTCCTCGCTGACGGTCCGCGCGGACGAGAAGCAGGACTCCCACACGCCCGACCTGGAGGTCGTGCTCCTCGGTGGTCAGCCGATCCGTGAGCCGATGGCCCACTACGGCCCGTTCGTGATGAACACCAGGGACGAGCTCCAGCAGGCCTTCGAGGACTTCCAGAAGGGCCGCCTGGGCACGATTCCGGCGGTGCACGGGATGACGGCGGAGGGCATCTAGCCCCCCGGCCCCGCCGCAACCGCTACGGTGTGACAAGGCCCGAAGCCGCAACGTTGGTTTGCGACTTCGGGCCTGTCCCATCTCGCGGTGACGCCGCTACGGCAGTACGTAGACGGGCGCTCCGTCAGTGGAGCAGCCGGTCTGCCGCATACAGCCGCGCTTGAGCAGCATGCGCAGGCAGTCGTGGACGCGATCCTGCGACATACCGGTCCGGGCGGCGATCTCCTCGACGCGGTAGCGGGCCTCACCACGCGCCAGTGCCGGGGCGAGGACGGCGGCGACTGTGTGCACGTCATCCGTGACGAGGAGGTGCCTCTTCTTCCACGTGTCGAGAAGCTGCTGGGCAGTCAGTCCAGGCGTGGGGGCGCTGTGGCCGGGCCGCCTGAGGGCTTCGGCGATGTCCCTCAGCGCGTCGGCCATCCTGTTCTGGCTGTCGGTGATCTGCCGCAGCAGGTCGTTGCGCTCCCCTGTGGCGGCCGCCAGCATCTCGTCCGCATACAGGTTGCGCTCCTCGAGCCGCACGATGGCTTCGACGACCTGCTCGGGCATGACGTACGCGGTACCGCCGACGGGGGCGGGTCGTCCGGGGGCCGGTTCCAGGGAGTAGGAGCCCTGCTGTTGGACGGTCTGGATGACTTCGTCGACCCAGGCTTTGAATGGTGCGCACTCGGGTTTGCTGCAACCGTTGACGAGGCTGATGAGCCCTTTTAGGTTCACCATCCTCATCGACTTCTTGAGCCCGTGAACTGCAATCTTGCGTGAAGCGTCTGCTCCATAGACACTTCGAGCAAGATCGCTCAGTGCTGTGTGACAGTTTGCTGGAACATGAGCAAGGAGCGCTTGGCGCGTGTTTGCGTACCCGAGTTGCGTAGCCACGTCCGCCGCCACGAACCAGTGCTCCCCATGCGGCAGCGTCAGCCTCCGCAGCCGCGCCCCCGTCGCCGCGAACACGAAGTCGTTGACATCGATCGCGTCCTGCCGTGCCGCCGACCGGTCCGGCGGCGGTGTGTTGTTCTGCTCGTACATCGAGCATCACCTCCGTCTCGGACGGTAGGCATATGCCACGACAACGGGCCGCGTAGGCAAGGATGTTCACCCTTCAGGAGCGGGTGTTCGATTCTGAGGCCGAGTCATGTCCCCTCACCCGGGCGGCCGTCAGGTCAGGACAACCCGGTGCTTCCGTGATCCGCTGGACCCGTGCACCTGCTCCCCGTCCCCGCTCGCCGGTTCGCCGCCTGGTGCGCCGTGATCCTTCTGGCGTCGGGTGTCGGGTACGTGGGGATCCGGCTGTGCGCCGAGCTTCGTACGGCCGTCACGCCCGTCCTGCTCGCGTTGCTGGGGACCGCGCTGCTCAGGCCGCTGTACCGGAGGCTGGTGAGGGCCGGGGTGCCCCGGTCGCTGTCGGCGGGGCTGACGTGTGTCGCCGTCGTCGCCGTGGTCGGCGGTGCCGTGTACATCGTCGTCGCCGCGCTGATCGACAGCGGGGATCAGATCGTCGCCGCGCTCAGGTCGGCGTCGCGGGGTGTGGCCGAGCACTTCGGTGCCGCCGGGACCTCGCTCGACGACCTCGCGTCCAACGCGAAGGAACTGCTCACCAAGTTCGGGGGGACGGCCGCCTCCAACGTCATCAGCGGGGTCAGCGTCGTCGGCGAGAGCATCGCGATGGCCGTGCTGGCGCTGCTGCTCGTCTTCTTCTTCCTGCGGGACTCGCACCGGGCCGTCGGCACGCTGCGGTCGGTCGCTCCGCGCGGGACCGGCGACACCCTGGAGGCCATGGCCCGGCGGGCCTTCCGCGCGGTGGAGGGGTTCATGCGCGGTACGACCTTCATCGCCTTCATCGACGCCGTCTGCATCACGATCGGGCTGCTCGTCCTCGATGTGCCGGGCGCGGTCGGGCTGGGCGCCCTGGTCTTCGTCGGTGCCTACATCCCCTATCTCGGCGCCTTCCTCTCCGGGGCCGTCGCCGTGCTGGTCGCGCTCGCGGACCGCGGCTTCGTGATCGCGCTGTGGGCGCTCGGGGTGGTGCTCGCCGTGCAGGTGCTGGAGGGGCATGTGCTTCAGCCGATGATCCAGAGCCGGACCGTGCAGATGCATCCGGCGGTGGTGATGGTCGCCATCACGGCCGGGGCCTCCGTGGCCGGCATCCTGGGCATGTTGTTGGCCGTCCCCGTGACGGCCGCCGCTTTCGGGGTCGTGCACGAGCTGCGGGGGCGCTACGAGGTCTCCGGCGAACCCGTCTCCGACGAGGATGTCTCCGGCGGGTACGCGTCGGAGCCACCCTCGGCGGAGGACGCGTAAGGCTCGTGATGCCGGGGCTCGTGGGGCTTGTGGGATCCAGAGGGTGTGTGGGTCTCCTGGGGCTCGACGAGCTCGAACCAGATGCTCTTGCCCTTGCCTCGTGGTGCCACCCCCCAGGTGTCCGCGAGCAGTTCGATGAGGACCAGGCCGCGCCCCGAGGAGGCCAGTTCGCCGGGGCGGCGCATGTGCGGGAGGTCGTCGCCGGTGTCTGTGACCTCGATGCGGAGCCGGCGTTCGCCGGGGGCGCCGGTGACCTCGGCGACGAGCAGCGCGTCGACGTCGGTGTGGACGAGGACGTTCGTCAGGGTCTCGGAGACGAGGAGGACCGCCGAGTCGACCTGCTCCTCGCAGGTCCAGTCGTGCAGCAGCTCGCGCAGTTGCTGCCGGGCCGCCGCGATCCGCTCGGGCTCGGCCTGCGCGACCGTCAGCATCGAGCGGCGCACCGGCTGCCGCATCGGTACCAGGGCGGCAGCCGGGCCGCAGCCGCCTTCGCCCTGGCGGCACAGGAGCAGCACGGCGATGTCGTCCTCGCGGCGGTCGGCGAGAGGCCCCGTGGTGTGGTGGGAGGAAGGGCCGTGGACCGCCTGGACCAGGGCGTCGGCCAGCTCCTCCAAGTCGCCCTGGTGTGTCTCGAGGGTCTTGCGGACGCGCCGCCAGCCGGTGTCGAGGTCATGGCCGCCGGTCTCCAGCAGGCCGTCGGTGCACAGCATCAGCGCCTCGCCGGGTTCCAGGGCGAGCCGGGTGGTGGGGTAGTCGGCGTCCGGGTCGATGCCCAGGGGCAGGCCGCCGGAGGTGGCGCGCACCAGCACGGTGCCGTCGGCCATCCGGATCGCCGGGTCCAGGTGCCCGGCCCGGGCGGCCGTCAGGACACCGGTCACCGGGTCGACCTCTATGTACAGGCAGGTGGCGAACCGCGCGTCGGTCCCGGTTCCGCCGTCCGTGGCGGTGAGGCCGTGGAAGAAGCCGGAGGCGCGGGAGAGCACGGCGTCGGGGCGGTGGCCCTCGGCGGCGTACGCCCGTACGGCTATGCGCAGCTGGCCCATGAGGCCCGCGGCGCGGACGTCATGGCCCTGGACGTCACCGATGACCAGGGCGAACCGTCCCCTGGGCAGCGGGATCATGTCGTACCAGTCGCCGCCGACCTGGAGGCCGCCGCCGGTCGGTATGTAGCGGGCGGCGAGGGTCATCCCCGGTATCTCGGGGCCGAGGGTGGGGAGCATGGAGCGTTGCAGGCCGTCGGTCAGCTCCCGCTGGGTCTCCGCCGCGCCGGCCCGGGTGAGGGCTTGGGCGAGCATGCGGGCGACCGTCGTGAGCACGGACCGCTCGTCCGGGGTGAACGCCACCGGATAGGCGAAGGCGGCCATCCAGGCGCCCATCGTGCGGCCGGCCACCGTCAGCGGCAGGAACGCCCACGAGTGACGGCCGAAGCCGGCGGCCAGCGGCCAGGTCAGCGGGTAGCGCTCCTTGTACTGCTCGGGGGAGGACAGGTACACGGCCCGTCCGGTGCGCACCACCTCGGCGGCGGGATAGTCCGTATGGATGGACATCTGGGTGAAGGGCTCCTCGTCGCCCGACTGGTGTCCGTGGTGGCCGACGATCGTCAGCCGGTCGCCCTCCACGCCGAAGACGGCGAGCCCGTCCGGTGAGAAGCCCGGCATGGACAGGGCCGCCGCGACCCGCAGGACCTCCTCGGTGGACCGCGCCTCCGCCAGCGCCCGGCCCGCGTCCAGCAGGAACGCCTCACGCGAGCGTCGCCAGTCGCCGGTGACGGCGGTCCGTCCGGCGGGGGTGCCGGGCGTCGGCTCGGTCACCTCCTGGAGAGTGCCGATCAGTTCGTACGCCTTCTTGTCCGGGTCGAAGGACGGCTTGGAGCGGCTGCGCACGACCCGGACGATCCGTCCGCGGTCGTCCATGATCCGGATGCGTACCTCGGCGAGCGTGCCCTCGGCGACGGCGAGCTGGATCACCCCGGTGATCTCGTTCCAGTCGACCGGGTGCAGACGGGCCCGGGTCTGGGCCTCGGTGAGGACGGCCTGCTCCGGGGGCAGCCCGAGCAGCCGGGCGGCCTCGGCATCGACCGTGACCAGCCCGGTGGCGGTGTCCCAGTGCCACAGGCCGGTCGCGAGGGAAGCGAGGACCTCCCCCACGGCGGGCAACGGCTCGCCAGTGCGCATTGCCCCACTTTAAGAAGATGGACTCCAGAAGTGCCACTGATCGCCGGACCGGTATTGAGGGGAGGTGATCAGTGGCTGGCCGGTACGCTGGAGGTTGTTTCACGTGAAACAGGGCCTTGTTTCATGTGAAACGCGCCCCCTGATCCGCGAAGACTGGATGAACGACGATGCATCGGTACAGGTCCCACACCTGCGGCGAGCTCCGCGCCTCTGACGTCGGCACCGACGTCCGGCTGAGCGGCTGGCTGCACAATCGGCGCGACCTGGGCGGCATCCTCTTCATCGATCTGCGCGACCACTACGGCATCACGCAGCTCGTCGCGCGTCCGGGCACGCCCGCGTACGAGGCCCTCGACAAGCTGACCAAGGAGTCGACGGTCCGCATCGACGGCAAGGTCGTCTCGCGCGGCGCTGAGAACGTCAACGCGGATCTGCCGACCGGCGAGATCGAGGTCGAGGTCGGCGAGGTGGAGCTGCTCGGCGCGGCCCAGCCGCTCCCCTTCACGATCAACGCCGAGGACGGGGTCAACGAGGAGCGGCGCCTCGAGTACCGCTTCCTGGACCTGCGCCGTGAGCGCATGCACCGCAACATCATGCTGCGTACGTCGGTCATCTCGGCGATGCGGCACAAGATGACGGCGCTGGGCTTCAACGAGATGGCGACGCCGATCCTGTCCGCGACCTCTCCCGAGGGCGCCCGTGACTTCGTCGTCCCGTCCCGCCTGCACGCGGGCCGGTTCTACGCCCTGCCGCAGGCCCCGCAGCAGTTCAAGCAGCTGCTGATGATCTCGGGCTTCGACCGCTACTTCCAGATCGCGCCCTGTTTCCGTGACGAGGACGCGCGCGCGGACCGTTCGCCCGGCGAGTTCTACCAGCTCGACGTCGAGATGAGTTTCGTCGAGCAGGAGGACGTCTTCCAGCCGATCGAGAAGCTCATGACGGAGCTGTTCGAGGAGTTCGGCGGCGGCCGCCATGTCACCTCCCCGTTCCCGCGCATCCCGTTCCGCGAGTCGATGCTGAAGTACGGCTCCGACAAGCCGGACCTGCGGGCTCAGCTGGAACTCGTCGACATCACCGACATCTTCGAGGGCTCGGAGTTCAAGGCCTTCGCGGGCAAGCACGTCCGCGCGCTGCCGGTGCCGGACGTCTCCGCGCAGCCCCGCAAGTTCTTCGACCAGCTCGGCGACTTCGCGGTGACGCTCGGCGCGAAGGGCCTGGCCTGGGTCCGGGTGGCCGAGGACGGCTCGCTGACCGGCCCGATCGCGAAGTTCCTGACCGAGGAGAACGTCGCCGAGCTGACCAAGCGCCTGTCGCTGGCCGCCGGTCACGCGGTGTTCTTCGGTGCGGGCGAGTACGACGAGGTTTCGAAGATCATGGGCGCGGTGCGGGTCGAGGCCGCCAAGCGTGCCGGGCACTTCGAGGAGAACGTCTTCCGCTTCTGCTGGATCGTCGACTTCCCGATGTACGAGAAGGACGAGGAGACCGGCAAGATCGACTTCTCGCACAACCCGTTCTCCATGCCGCAGGGCGGTCTTGAGGCCCTGGAGACCCAGGACCCGCTGGACATCCTCGGCTGGCAGTACGACATCGTCTGCAACGGCGTGGAGCTGTCCTCCGGCGCGATCCGGAACCACGAGCCGGAGATCATGCTCAAGGCGTTCGAGATCGCGGGCTACGACCGGGAGACGGTCGAGGACAAGTTCGCCGGCATGCTGCGCGCGTTCCGCTTCGGCGCCCCTCCGCACGGTGGGATCGCGCCGGGCGTCGACCGCATCGTCATGCTGCTGGCCGACGAGCCGAACATCCGCGAGACCATCTCCTTCCCGCTCAACGGCAACGCCCAGGACCTGATGATGGGCGCGCCGACGGAGCTGGAGGAGGCCCGGTTGAGGGAGCTGCACCTCTCGGTGCGCAAGCCGCAGCCGAAGTAGCGGTACCCGGCGGAAGCAGCCACGAGCGGCGGAGGCCGGTCGTGACGGCGGAAGCCCGTGGTGCGAACGAACGAGACCCGTGGTGTGAACGAATGAGAGTGGCGCGGAACCGACGTCGGTTCCGCGCCACTCTCGTTTTCCCCGGGAGCTGACAGCCCTTCCCCATGCTCCTGACAGGTTGGGTCCCTAACGTCCCGGCCTCATGACGAGATCCCAGGAACCACACAGCGAACGGGACTTATCGCGCCGCAAGGTCGTGGCCGTCGCCGCGGGCGGCATCGCCACGGCGGGCCTGGGCGGCACCGCCTTCGCGGCGAGCGCCGCCGACGACCACCGCAGACCGAACCGCACCGGGGCCGGCACCGACGGGGAGGACTGCTACCGGCTGACCTCGGAGACGGTCGAGGGCCCCTACTACATCGACGCCGACAAGATCCGCCGGGACGTCACGGAGGACCGGGAGGGCATTGGCCTGCTCCTCGGCCTGAAGGTGATCGACTCGGAGAGCTGCAAACCGATCCGTGACGCGGCCGTCGACATCTGGCACTGCGATGCCGCGGGGGTGTACTCGGGATACGAAGACCAGGGTAACGGGGGCGGTGGAGGCGGCGGCCCCGCTCCGACGGGGGAGCCCCCGACCGGCGAACCTCCGACCGGCGCCCCCACCGGGGCGCCCCCGGGAGGCGGCCACCAGGAGCCCACGGACGACAGCCGCTACCTGCGCGGCACGTGGCGGACGGACCGGCACGGTCAGGTGACCTTCCGGACGGTCTTCCCGGGCTGGTACCGGGGCCGGTGTGTCCACATCCACGTCAAGGTGCACGTCGACGGCGAGTGGACCGAGGCCGGATACGAGGGCGGGCACACCTGCCACACCGGCCAGTTCTTCTTCGACGAGGAGTCCGTGCTCGCCTCGGCGGCGGTGGAGCCGTACGCGAGCAACACCGCCGAGCGGACGACCCTCACCGAGGACACGATCTACGACCAGAGCGGCACCCGGGGCGGGCTGCTGAAGCTGCGCTACGACAAGCGGCACATCGCGAGGGGCGTCCACGGGTCGATCACGGTCGGCGTCGACCCGGACGCGACGGAGGACGGCCAGGGCTCGCCGCCCCGACCGAGCACCTCGGCGTCGGACTTCGCCTCCGCCCCGGCCTCACCCCCGGCTTCCGGAACCTGACGGATTCCTTCCGGCCACGCCCCCGACCTGCGCTCCGACGCGCGCCGGGGGCGTGGCCCGCTTCACGGATCACTCCGGTCCGCTCCGCCCCGATCCCGTCCCCGCAACCTCACCGGAGGCGCACAGGAAGCCCGCGGGGGAAGCACAGCGGCGCGTCGTCTCCTGGTGGTACGCCGGCACCGGTCGGCGGGGTGAGGGGAGGAAGCCACAGCCATGGGATCCACGGCGTACATGATCACGCTCTCGGTGCTGTTGATCGCCGGTGCGATGGCCGGGCGCGTGGCCCGGCGCCGCACGACGCGCGCCCGGCGCCCGTCCGGCCTGGCAGGCCCGGCAGGTTCGTCCGATACGGCAGGTCCGGCAGGTCTGCCCCGATCTTCGGGCTCGTCCAAGGCACCCGGACCGTTCGGACCCTTCGGATCGTCCGGGTCGTCCGGACCGTCCGACCTCGACGCGGAGGTGGAGGCGAACCACTGGCTGATACGGCTGGGCGGCGGTCTGGTCCCACCCGGCGCGCGGGCCTGGGCGGGCGCGGACGACTCGGCGGAGCGGGCGCTGACCAGCGCGGCGGAGTGTCATCGCGCGGCGCGCGCGCTGTTGGAGGGAGCCCGTACGGCGGGCGAGTACGGGGAGGTCACGCGGGTGGCGAAGGAAGGGCTGGAACATCTCCGGGTGGCGCGTGCGGCGCTGGACATCGGCTCGGGGTCGGCCCATGTCGCGGCCCCTGTCTCGGGGGAGGACTCGGAGGCGGGAGCGGTGGGGATGTGCGCGGTCAGGACCCGTTGGGGCGGTGGACGAACGCCGTGTCCCGCCGTCCCGGTCCGCCCGCCGAAGCGCTCCTTTACCTGCCCTTGGAATTTCACAGGTCAGTCCCACACCCCTGACAGGGCCGCGTCCTAGCTTCGCGGCCATGACGGGAAACGCAGAGAACGCAGAGAACGCAGAGAACACAGCGAACACAGCGAACACAGAGACCGAGGCGAAGGCAGCGAACACGGCCGGTACCGGGAACGACCGGCAGAGGCCCCGGCACAAGCGTGATCTGACCCGCCGGAAGGTGGTCGTCGCCGGTGCGGGCGCGGCCGTCGCCGTCGGGGCGGGCGGGGCCCTCGCCGCCGGTGCCTTCGCCGGGGAGAAGGGCCGGAGCAAGCCCGGGGCCGCCGCCTCCGCCGGCGCCGGTGAGGCCTGCTACAAGCTCACCTCCGAGACCACCGAAGGCCCGTACTACATCGACGCGGACAAGCTCCGTCAGGACATCACCGAGGACAAGGAGGGCATCCCGCTCACCCTCGCACTGAAGGTGATCGACTCCGAGACCTGCAAGCCCGTCGTGAACGCAGCCGTGGACGTCTGGCACTGCGACGCCCTCGGCATCTACTCGGGATACGAGAGCCTCTCCACCGGTGGCGGAGGAGGTGGCGCGCCCTCCGGCACCCCGACCGGTACGCCGACCGACGTTCCTTCGGGCGCCCCGACCGGTGAGCCGCCGTCCGGGGGCGGCGGGGGTGGCGGTACGCACGAGGAGCCCACCGACGACGAGCGCTATCTGCGCGGGACGTGGAAGACCGACCGGCAGGGACGCGTCACCTTCAAGACGGTCTTCCCCGGCTGGTACCGCGGCCGCACCGTCCACATCCACACCAAGGTGCACGTGGGCGGTGAGTGGACCGACGCCGGTTACGAGGGCGGAAACACCTGCCACACCGGGCAGTTCTTCTTCGACGAGGAGTCCGTGCTCGCCTCGGCCGAGGTGGCGCCGTACTCCACCAGCACCACCGAGCGCACCACCCTCACCGAGGACACGATCTACGACCAGAGCGGCGTCCAGGGTGGTCTGCTCAAGCTGAAGTACGACAAGAAGAACATTGCCAGGGGTGTCGTGGGTTCCCTCACCATGGGCGTCGAACCCGACGCCACCCACGAGGGCACCGACGACGCCGTCCAGCCGGGCGCGTCCGAGACGGCCTCGGCCGAGGCGTCCGCCTCCGCCGGCTGATCCCGGCCGGTCCCCTGGCCGGGGCGTCGACCGACCCGTCGGCTGATCCGGCGGCCGGGGCGTCCCGTTCACTCGTCCGGTGACGCGCCCTCCTCCAGCAGGCGCTCCGCGATGTCCGTCGACCAGCTCTGGGCCCACGCACGCAGGTCCGTGAGCTGGTCCTCGGCCAGGCCGTAGGCCGTGAACGCCGAGTCCGGGTAGTGGTCCGTGCCCGTCAGGCGGGCCTGGAGGGTGGGCAGGTCGAAGTCGTCCCGTGCGTGGCGGCGGGCCAGTTCCTCCAGGTCGGGGTGGGTGAAACGGGCGGACGCCGCCCGCGCGTCGATCAGGTCGACGGCCAGGCCACGGTCGTACAGCGCCCGGACCTTCGTGCCCACCGCGTCCGGGAGCGAGAGCACCGGACCGTAGGAGGTCGCTACGGGCGGGCTCCAGAAGGTCTCCTTGTGCAGGGCCAACCGGAGGACCGTGTCCGTGGTGCGGTCCAGCACGGCCAGGTGCGCGGACAGCGGATCCGAGTCCTGTAGCGCCGCCTCGTGACGGCCCCCGGAGGTGAGCGCCGCGGCCAGCGCCTCGGCGAGCCGGGGCATCGGCTCCGCGCTCTCCGTCGCCAAGTCCACGTTCGCGTGCGGGCGTTGGATCAGTTCGTGTGCCTGGAGCGCATAGCCGCCGGCCAGCGCCCAGGGAGCGCCGGCGGTGGCGGCGTCGAACGCCTCGGCGAGGAGACGGAGGTGGGGTCGGAGAAGGTCCACCGAGTAGTCGTACCAGGTGTGACCGGGTGGGCGTGGCAGTCGCGCCGGCGTCGGCCCCTGTGCGTGCCCCCAGTGTGCCGCGGCCTGTGCCGGCCCTTTGTGCGCGGGTCTCCGAAAAAATCCTCATCGGGCGGCAACTCTTCACGCGGCGGCGACCACTGACAGGACGTAACCCCCGCTCCTCCCTGTAAGGATCCCCCGTGGCAGCTCCCTCCCACCGCCGGTCCCTCCGCTCGCGCCGCGCCCTCCTCGTCACGGCCGCCGCAGTGGCCGCGGGTGTCGGCGCCGGTGTCGTCGTGATGAACGCGAACGCCGGGACCGTCGATCTTTACCACCAGACGCTCGCCGCCAAGGACGGCTGGGCCTCCTCCGGCACGGGCACCATCGGTGGGACCAAGGCCGACGCCGCGCACACCTTCACGGTCTCCACCCGCGCCGAGCTGGTGAAGGCCCTCGGGTCGGCCTCCGACACGGCCCCGCGGATCATCAAGGTCAAGGGCACGATCGACGCCAACACGAACGACGCGGGCAAGAAGCTGACCTGCGCCGACTACGCGTCGGGCACGGGCTACTCGCTCTCCGCCTATCTGAAGGCGTACGACCCCTCCTCCTACGGCCGGTCGAAACTGCCTTCCGGCACCCAGGAGAAGGCGCGTGCCGCCGCGCAGACCAAGCAGGCGAAGAACATCGTTTTCAAGGTGCCGGCCAACACGACCGTGGTCGGTGTGCCGGGCACGGCGGCCGGGATATCCGGGGGCATGCTCCAGATCCAGAACGTGGACAACGTCATCGTCCGCAACCTGAACTTCGCCGCCACCGAGGACTGCTTCCCCCAGTGGGACCCGACCGACGGCGCCGACGGCAACTGGAACTCCAACTACGACTCCGTCACCCTGCGCGGCGCGACCCATGTCTGGGCCGACCACGACACGTTCACCGACGCGCCCCACCTCGACAGCGTCAACCCCAAGTACTACGGCCGCGAGTACCAGATCCACGACGGCGCCCTGGACATCACCAAGAGCTCGGACCTGGTGACCGTCTCGCGCAACCAGTTCACCAACCACGACAAGACGATGCTGATCGGCAGCAGCGACAGCGAGCCCGCCGGCAAGCTGCGCGTCTCCATCCACCACAACATCTGGAAGGGCATCGTCCAGCGCGCCCCGCTGGCCCGGGTCGGCCAGGTGCACATCTACAACAACTACTACGACGTCACGACCCTCAACGGCTACGCGACGCAGTACAGCATCAACTCCCGCGCCAAGGCCCAGGTCGTCGCGGAGAACAACTACTGGAAGGTGCCGACCGGCGGCAAGGTCGCCAAGCTCCTCAGCGGCGACGGAACGGGCGCGGTCAAGGGCACCGGCAACCTCGTCAACGGCACGGCCACCGACCTCGTCGCCGCGTACAACGCGGCCTCGTCGAAGGACCTGAAGACGACGGTCAACTGGACCCCGACCCTGACGGCGGGGCTGGAGACCTCGGCGAAGAACCTGCCGACCTCGCTGGCGACGACCACGGGCGCGGGCGTCCTGAAGTAACACACCAGACGCGCGAGGGCCGGGAGACCACGAGCCCCCGGCCCTCGCGTCCCGAACGGGGAAGCGCGCGCGGACGAGGCGTGCGCGGCGCGGACACCCGCGTGCCGCGGCCCCCGTCACCGAGCCCGATCGCGAGTCCGGACAGCTCCGGGTGCCGGGCGGGGCCCGTCACGTGTCGTACGTGCCGTCCCAGGGTTCGGCGAAGGCGAGGCGGTCCGGGTAGAGCTCCGCCCAGGTGTCGGGGGCGCCGTCCTCGTCCTTGTCCTCACGGATCACCAGGCCGAACAGCACGCCCTCGTAGGTGAGCCGGAAGGGGCGGACGGCTATGTCCGTGTAGGAGCGGCGGGGCAGGCTCCGCAGGAGGGTGGCGAGGCGGACACGGGCCCGGGTGAGGACCGAGTCGTCGCCGTGCGGGTCCCGCTGCTGCTCGGCCCAGGTACCGGCGCACCAGATGTCCGAGTCACGGTAGTTGCCGTCCTCGTCGAAGGTGTGCAGCACCGTGTAGAGGCGTTTGTGCTCTTCCCAGCCGTCGTCGAGACGGAACCCTTCCGGGAAGGCGTACGTGACCGACGCGAGGAACTGGCCGTCCGCGTACCGCCCGATGGACTCGGTGCGGTGCCTCGGCTCGTAGGCGATCGGGATGACGTTGGGGACTGCCATGGCGGAAACCATACGGCTTGGCGGGAACACACCGGAGGCGGGGAGACCTCTACAGGGCCACATCCGCGTCTTCCGGCCGGGGTCCGGATTTCTGACCGGGGTCCGGGAAACGGTTCGTTCCCGGACCCCCTCGTCAGTCACCGCGCAGCGGAGTCCGGCCCGCACGCTACGCGGTCGGCTTCTCCTCCAGGCGCGGGAAGAGGACCGCTCCCTTGGTGACCGTGGTACCGGCCGGGAGGATGCCCCAGGTGCCGGCTTCCTGGACCCGCTGGTCCGCGAGAGCACCCAGGACCGCCTCGGCACCCAGCGAGTCCCACAGCTTCTGGGAGGTCTCGGGCATGACGGGGTTCAGCAGTACGGCCACAGCACGCAGGGACTCCGCGGCGGTGTAGAGAATGGTCGCGAGGCGGGCCCGGCCCTCGGCCGAGTCGTCCTTCGCGACCTTCCACGGCTCCTGCTCCGTGATGTAACCGTTGACCTGCTTGACGAAGTCGAACACGGCCAGGATGCCGCCCTGGAAGTCCAGCTCCTCGCCGATCTTCCGGTCGGCCACCGCCACGGCGTTCGCCAGACCGTCGTGCAGCGCCTTCTCGGCCTCGCTGTCGGCGGTGGCCCCGGGCAGGACGCCGTCGAAGTACTTGCCGACCATCGCGGCCACGCGGGAGGCGAGATTGCCGTAGTCGTTCGCCAGCTCGCTCGTGTAGCGGGCGGAGAAGTCCTCCCACGAGAACGAGCCGTCCTGGCCGAAGGCGATGGCGCGCAGGAAGTACCAGCGGTACGCGTCCACGCCGAAGTGCGAGGTCAGGTCCTGCGGCTTGATGCCGGTCAGGTTCGACTTCGACATCTTCTCGCCGCCGACCATCAGCCAGCCGTTCGCGGCGATCTTCCCGGGCAGCGGGAGGCCCTGCGCCATCAGCATCGCGGGCCAGATCACCGCGTGGAAGCGGAGGATGTCCTTGCCGACCAGGTGGACGTCGGCCGGGAAGGTGGCTTCGAACTTCTCCTGGTTCTCGTTGTAACCGACCGCCGTGGCGTAGTTCAGCAGCGCGTCGACCCACACGTAGATCACGTGCTTCTGGTCCCACGGGATCGGGATGCCCCAGTCGAAGGTGGAACGCGAGATGGAGAGGTCCTGAAGGCCCTGCCGGACGAAGTTCACGACCTCGTTGCGCGCGGACTCGGGCTGGATGAAGCCGGGGTTCGCCTCGTAGAGGGCGAGGAGCTTGTCGCCGTACTCGCTCAGCTTGAAGAAGTAGTTCTCCTCGCTGAGGATCTCCACGGGCTTCTTGTGGATCGGGCACAGCTTCTGACCCGCGAAGTCGCCCTCGCCGTCGAGCAGCTCGCCCGGGAGCTTGTACTCCTCGCAGCCGACGCAGTACGGGCCCTCGTAGCCGCCCTTGTAGATCTCGCCCTTGTCGTACAGGTCCTGCACGAACTCCTGGACGCGGTCGGTGTGCCGCTGCTGCGTGGTGCGGATGAAGTCGTCGTTCGCGATCTCCAGGTGCTCCCAGAGGGGGCGCCAGGCCTCGTCGACGAGCTTGTCGGCCCACTCCTGCGGGCTGACGCCGTTCGCCTCCGCGGTGCGCATGATCTTCTGACCGTGCTCGTCCGTGCCGGTGAGGTACCACACCTTCTCGCCGCGCTGGCGGTGCCAGCGGGTGAGCACGTCGCCTGCGACGGTCGTATAGGCGTGGCCCAGGTGAGGAGCGTCGTTGACGTAGTAAATGGGGGTGGAGACGTAGAACGCCTTGCCACCCTGCTTCTCGGTTCCAGTGGCCGCCATGCCCGAAATCCTACTGGGCCCACGAAGATCCACTCACATGAGTTCGGGGGGTGGACGGGGCGGACGGACGGTCCGCTCCGTCCACCCCCCGGTGGACGCCGCTGAGGCCTACGGGCGCCAGGTGGCCAGTACGCCCTCGTAGAGCTCCGTGTCGGTGAGCTCGCGCGGGGACGGGCCCGCGTGGAAGAAGGACGTGTTCGGGGTCTTCAGCTTGCGGAGGTAGTCGAAGGCCTTGTTGTCGTGCTCGCCGAAAGCGACGAAGGAGAAGAAGACGGCGGGGTGGTTCTTCGCCGCGTCCGTGAGGGACTGGGTCGCCGGGGTCTTCGCGTCCGGGGCGCCGTCCGTCTGGAAGACCACCAGGGCGGGGGTGCCCGGCTCGGCTTCCTTCTCGTGGTGGCCCACGACCGCCTCCACGGCCGCGTGGTAGCTGGTACGGCCCATGCGGCCGAGGCCGGCGTGCAGCTCGTCGATCTTGTTCTCGTGTTCGGTGAGGGTCAGCTCGCCGGTGCCGTCCAGCTCCGTGGAGAAGAAGACGACGTGGACCTTGGCCTCGGGGTCCAGGTGGGCCGCGAGGGCGAGGGTCTGCTCGGCGAGGGCCTGGGCGGAACCGTCCTTGTAGTACGAGCGCATGCTCGCGGACCGGTCCAGTACGAGGTAGAGCTTCGCTCGGGTGCCGGTGAGGTTCGCCGACTCCAGGGCGGTGGCCGCGGCGGCGTAGGCGGTGGCGAGGCCGGCGGGGAGGGCCGGGGTGGTGAGAGTCCCGGCCTGGGCCGCAGCGGGCTCGGTGACCTTGGGCTCGTCGGTGACGGCGGCCGGCTCGGGCTCGGGGGTGACCTCGGGCTCGTCGGTGACGGCGGTCGGCTCGGCCTCGGTTGTGACCTCGGGCTCGGCCTCGGCCTTGGTGTCGGCATCCGCGGGCTTGTCGGCCGTTGCCGCAGCGGGCTCGGTGACCTCGGGCTCGTCGGTGACGGCGGTCGGCTCAGGCTCGGGGGTGACCTCGGGCTCGGCGGACTCCGTCGCAGGCGCAGCGGCCTCGGACGTCTCTGCCACAGGCTCCGGCGTGACCTCGGGCTCGTCGGAGACGGCGGTCGGCTCGGGCTCGGGGGTGGCCTCGGGCTCGGGCTCGGCCTCGGCCTTGGTGTCGGCGTCCGCGGGCTTGTCGGCCGTTGCCGCAGCGGGCTCGGTGACCTCGGGCTCGGCGGTGACGGCGGTCGGCTCGGGCTCGGGGGTGGCCTTGGGGGCGGGCTCGGCGGTGACGGCGGCCGTCTCCGCCTCCGGCGTGGCCTCGGGCTCGTGCGCCGTTTCCGCTGCGGGCTCCGGCTCCGGCTCGGGCTTCGGCTCGGCTTCCGCCTCGGCCTGCGGCGCCACCTCAGCCGCGGGTTCCGCTTCAGCCGCGGTCTCCTCGGCCTCCGCGGCCTCTGCCGCCTCCGCGGCTTCCGTTGTCGGCTCGACCTCCGCGATCGCCTCGGCGGCCTCGGCCTCCTGGGCCTTCGCTGCCTTGGCGGCCTGCTCGGTCGGCTCTGCCTGCGCGGCCTGCTCGGTCGGCTCCGGCGTGGGTGTGCGGAGGGCCTCCGTCGACTGGGTCTGCTTCGGGACCGTGACGTTGTCGAAGGCGGCGGAGACGAGGTCGTGCTCGTCCTCGGAGGCCGGGCGGGGTTCCGGGACCTGGGCCGTCGGGGTGGGCCTCGGGGTCGGTTCGGGGGAGGGGGACGGGACCGTCGGTTCCGGCGCCGGCGTCGGCGAGGCTGCCGATGCGGAGCCGGTCCCGTTCGACTGCTGGTCCCGCTCCTCGGAAGCGGTCTGTTCCTGCGAAGGAACCTGTTCCGCACCCTCTGCATCGGCGGCCCGCTCTTTGCGTGACCGTCCGAACGCGTTCCGCAGGAGAGTGAGAATGCCCATGTGCGCAACCCTTCGCGTGAGTTGAAGCCGTCAATCCCTGGCCAGGACGGACACGTAAGGTTAGCGGCCCCGGGCGGTGATCTTGGGCAGGGGTGAGTGTAAGGAATCCGGGTGTGTCAATACCGCCTCGGCGCCCCCTCCGGGCCGGCCCAACACCCTTGTGACAGCCGGGGCTTCACTCTCCGCTCATCCCGCGGCAGCGCCCGCGCACACACGGGCTCCTGATGTCACGGGCGCATCAAGGATATGTAAAGGGATGTCAAAGGCGCACTGGCTTCTGCCGCTGGTCGGAACGCCGCGCGGTCACCCTTGCGGGTGGGGCGAGGTGATCACCCTCGCCGCCGCGACCTCCTGGCGCAGGGGCTCCAGGACGCTGCCCGGCGGGCCCGTCAGGTCCGTGCGGACGGGGTACAGCATGTCCGTGTCGCGCAGGCCGTCGGCCAGTTCGCGCAGTTGGAGCGTGACATGACCGACCTCCCGCACCGACGGCGGTTCGGCTCCGTGTTTCACCCGGACCCGGGCCGCTGTCGTCGCGTCCACGATGCGTTCCACCGCGACGACCAGCGGCCACCAGGCCGCGGCCCGGCGTCCGGTGGGCGGGGGCTCGGTCAGGGCGCGCTGGAACTCCGTACGGATGACGGACAGGTCGCGATAGAGGCGGCGGCGCATCCGGGCGCGCTCGGCGGGGTCGACGTCGGGGCCGAAGGCCGAGTCGACGTAGCGGGCGGTGTCGGCGACGGCGTCCGCCAGCCGGTCGCCGACCCTGGTGTGCCAGCTCTCCGGCCAGAGCAGGTAGCCCGCCACGAGCGCGATGCCGCAGCCGATCAGCGAGTCCACCAGGCGGGGCAGCAGGAGCGCCGTGCCCTGGTGGTTCAGGATGTCCGACAGCAGCAGGATGACCGGGGTGATCGCGGCGGTCTGGTAGCCGTACCCGCGGGGTGTCAGGGCCGGGATCAGCGGGGCCAGCAGCAGCATCGCCGGGACATCCCACCACCCGCGCGGCACCTGGGACAGCACCGCCGCCGCGACCACCAGCCCGGCCACCGTGCCCAGCGCCCGCAGCAGCGCCCGGGAGAACACCGAGCCGAAGTCGGGCTTCATCACGAAGGTGATGGTCAGGGCCACCCAGTAGGAGCGCGGCACCGGGACGCTCGAGACCAGCACCTGGGCGAGGCCGATGCACAGCGCCAGCCGCAGGCCGTAGCGCCAGGACGCGGCGGAGAGGGCGACGTCGCGGGTGGCGCGGGCGGCGCGGACCCGCAGGCCCGCCGGCCGGCCGAGCCGGTCGTCGACGCCCCCGGGGTCGAGGTCGGGGGCGGCGACCACCTCGGCCGCGTGCCGCAGGGCGTGATCGACGGCGCGGGCGGTCTCGGAGCCGGGCTCGGGCAGCCGGAGTCCTATCGGTCCGGTGAAGCCGGTCTCCACCGCCCGCGCGAGGTGGCGCACGGCCGTGGGGACCTCCGCCGGGAGCGGGCGGCCGTTCAGATGGGCCGCGGGGGCCGCCTCCACCACCGGGGTGATGGCGTTCAGCTCGGCCACCAGTCGTGTCAGTTCGGGACTGCGGCCGTGGTGTCCCGTGCGGCGGGCGAGGACGAGGTCGTAGGACTGGTTCAGGGACTGGGTGACGGTGTGGCGGGCGTCCTCGTACTCGCCGGGGACCTGGCTGCCGCAGGCGGCCAGCAGGTCGGCGACCGTGCGGTAGGCGGCGGCGACGGCCGTGCGTTCCGGCACTCCGGAGCGCAGCGGCCAGGCCAGCAGGGCGAGGAGCAGGACGAGGAGTCCGCCGCCGGTCATCAGGGCCGGCGCCAGCCACCACTCGCCCGGCATCGACAGCCCGGCCCCCACCACGGAGTTGAGCAGGAGCAGCAGCCCGGAGACGGAGGCCACGGCCCCGATCGTCGAGATCATCCCGGAGACCAGGGCCACGCCGGTGACGACGGTGACCGCGAGCCACCCGTGTCCGTACACGGCGGATCCCAGGGTGACGCCCACCGCCCCGAACAGCTGCGGGATCGCGATGTTCATGATCCGCATGCGGTAGGCGTCGGCGGTGTCGCCGATGACGCCGGACAGGGCGCCCATGGAGGCGAGCGCGCCGTAAGCGGGCTGTCCTGCGGCGAGGCCGATCAGCAGCGGCAGCGACATGGCGAGCGCGGCGCGGGCGACGGCGGGCCGGTTGACGGCGGACGGTGCAGAGCGGAGGTTCCGGACCAGCCAGTCGGGAGGGGTGAGGCCGATGGGGAACTCGCGGGACATGCGCTCATTATGAGCGGCGGGATTCGGCCGAACGGGTCCGAGGTCCGGGTTGTCCGGGTTGGTGGAGAGTGATGTTCACGACCGGTGCGCGGTGCGCGGTGCGCGGTGCGCGGCGGGCGGTGCCGTCGAGGCGGAGGAAGCGGGCGTCGCTCGCCGAGCGGTTCTCGGGTCCGGCCCCTTTCATGTGGGCCGCGTCCCCGTTCCCGGGGGCCGGGTCCCCGTGTTCGCCAGGAATTCGGCCAACACCCTGTTGAACTCGTCCGGACGCTCCAGGTTCGGCAGGTGGGCCGCGCCCTCGACGATCCGCAGCGCCGAGTGCGGGAGTGCCGCGTGCATCGCTTCCGCGTCCGGGACGGGGGTGTACTCGTCGTCCTCGCCGACGACGACCAGGGCTGGGGCGGTGACGCGGGTCAGCAGGGGCCGGTAGTCGGGGCGTTCGGCCCGGCCGCGCAGGGCGGCCGCCGCGCCCTCGGGAGACGTCGCCGTCATCATGCGGTGGACGTGGGCCTTGACCTCGGGGGCCGCGTACGGGGCGACCATCTTCTCCAGGACCTCGTCGGCGTAGCCCCGCATGCCCTCCGCCAGCAGCCGGTCGGCCATCGCGTTGCGTGCCAGTCGGCCGCCCGGGGTCTCCGGGGCCGGGAAGGTGTCGGCGAGGACCAGGCCCCGGACGCGGTCGGGGAACTGCCGGTAGAGGTCCATCGCGATCTGACCGCCCATCGACAGCCCGGCCAGCACGAAGTCCGCCACCTTCAGTTCGTCCAGGAGCGCGGCGATGTCCTGGGCGAAGTCGGAGAGCAGCGTGATGCCGGGGACCACCGGGGAGGCGCCGTAGCCGCGCAGGTCGGGGGCGATCACCCGGCGGGAGGTGGAGAACGCCTCGATCTGGGGGGCCCACATGGTGCGGTCGAAGGGGTGGCCGTGGACGAGGACCAGGGGGACCGCCGGGGGCGTATCCGCGCCTTTGTCCTCGTATGCGAGGAAGGGTGCCATGGGAGCGACAGTAGGGCGGGCCGGTTTCTCGGTGCAATAAGATCTTTGCCCTCGGTGCAATCCTGGTCGAAGCTCGAAGGAAGGTTTCTGGAGGGCTCATGGCCGACTTCCGGCTCATCGCCGACCGCATCGCGGACGACATCACCGCCGGACGGCTGCGCCCCGGCCAACGCCTGCCCCCGCAAAGGTGGTTCGCGCGCCGGCACCGGATCGCGCCCTCGACGGCCGGGCGCGTGTACGGCGAACTCGTGCGGCGGGGGCTGGTGGTGGGCGAGGTGGGCCGGGGGACGTTCGTGCGGGCCGCCCCGGCCGTGGGGCAGGGGAGGGCGCTCGTCGAGCCGGCCACCTCCGCACCCGTCAACCTGGAGCTCAACTACCCGACCGCAGAGGGGCAGGCGGAGCTTCTCGCGGCCTCCCTCGCACCGCTGCTGCGGACCGACGTGCTGACCGACGCCCTGCGTCCGGCCGCCGCCGACGGGACAGCGGCAGCACGTGAGAGCGCCGCCCGGCTCCTCGCCCAGCCGCGGTGGCGGCCGGACCCCGCACAGATCCTGTTCACCGGCAACGCCCGGCAGGCCATCGCCGCCGCCCTCGCCTCCCTGGTCCGGCCGGGCGGCCGGGTCGGGGTGGAGGAGCTGACGTACCCGCTGGTCAAGGAGATCGCCGGGCGGCTGGGAGTGGCCCTCGTACCGCTCGCCGGCGACGCGGAAGGAGTACGGCCGGACGTCCTCGCCGCCGTCCATCGTGCCGCCCCGCTCTCCGCCCTCTACCTTCAGCCGACGCTCCACAATCCGACGTCCTCCACCATGAGCGAGCGAAGGCGGCGCGAACTCGGCCGTCTCGTGGTGGAGTCGGGGCTGCCGGTCGTCGAGGACCGCATCTGGTCCTTCCTCCGCCCGGACGCCGCCGCGTTCGCCGCCCACGCCCCCGGGCTCACCCACGTCGTCGACGGTCTGTCCAAACGGGTCGCGCCGGGCCTGACCGTCGGCTTCCTCGTCGTGCCGCACGAGCGGGTGGAGGCCGTCGCGGCCGCGGTGCGGTCCGGCGGGTGGAGTGCGGCCCGGTTCGCGATGGAGGCGGCCGTGCGGTGGACGGGGGACGGGGTGGTGCGGCGGCTCGTCGAGGCGAAACGGGCGGACGCCGCCCGGCGGCAGGCGATCCTCACCGAGCATCTCGTCCAGCCCCACGACTGGGTGAGCGGGCGCCTCGGCGGCGGGTCCGTACGGACCGATCCGCACGCCTGCTTCGCCTGGTGGGAACTGCCCGCGCCCTGGCGGGCCGACACCTTCACCGCCGCCGCGGCGGCGCACGGCATCGCGGTGACCCCGGGGACCGCCTTCGCCGTCGACCCGCACCGCACCCCGGACGCGGTCAGGCTCGGACTCGCGTCGGCTCCGGAGGCGGAGCTGGCACGGGCGCTGCGCACGCTCGCCGGCGTCGCAGCAGCCGGACCGCCGGGGAGCGGGGGCGGGTGAGCCAGGTGGCCGCCGCCACCGTCAGGCCCAGGGCGAGCAGCAGCCAGGAGGCCGTGCGCAGGGTCGCGGTGAGCGCGTCGTACACCGCGCCCGCCGCCGGGCGGTGGGCCGCGTCGGGGAGGTCGGACAGGGTCAGGCGGCGGGCGATCGCGACGGCGAGACCCAGCAACGCCCCGCCCAGGGCGGTGCCTAGGGCCGTCGCCGTCACCGCCCGGCGGCGGCAGGCCGCCACGGCGATACCGGCCACCGCGAACAGGACGGCCGCCAGGGGCAGCCAGAAACCGGCTACGTCGAGCACGTGGTAGCCCTTCCGGAGTACGGCCAGTTCACCTGGCGGGAGAAGTGCGACGCGGGTGTGGCGCACCGGCACGCGGTCGGCGAACGGCATGCGGTCGGCGGCCAGTTGGCGTTTCAGCGGTGAGGTCACGGACGCGAGGTCCATGGTGACCGGGTAGGAGTCGCGGTCGGCGCTCTCGTCGTTCAGTGCCCTCATCACGGCCGTGTGGGCCGCCTCGTTGCCCGCGTCCCAGGCCCTGCGGTAGGCGCGGGTCGCGGTGAAGGAACGGACCGCGTCGCGCAGGAAGACCGGGTTCATCCCGGCCTCACGTGCCACCCCGTCACCCACCGTGTCGGCGACGGCGTCCCGTACGGCCGGGTCGGAGGCGAGCGGCGCCATCGTGGTGACGTAACCGCGGGTGTCGGTCAGGCCGTACGCCGCCCAGGCCGCGAGCGCGCCGAACGGCACGAGCAGGCAGGACAGCGCGACGAGGACGGCCGACAGGGCGGTCCGCAGGCTTGGGGACACCTCTCCAGGCAACGGGCCCCGGGCCCGGAGCGCGAGCCCATGACGGCCGTCCGGGTGGCGTGCCGGCCACGCCTTCCGGTGGAGGGTTCATCCGAACGGGTGTTTCCTGGATCTGGGGAGAAGGAGGTCGATCATGCGCACCACTTTGGCCCTGCGGACTCTGGCCGCAGCCCTGTTCGCCGGTGGCACCCTCGCCGGCGCGACGCTGGGCACCACGGCGTCGGCGGCCCCACAGACCGGCGGCGGCGACGGAAACAGCCCGATCCGGGGCACCGTCGTCTCCCGCACCGAGCTGAACGTGCGACAGGAACCCACCACCCACGCGCCCGTCGTCGCCGCGCTCGCGCCCGGCAGCCACGACCGTGTGCAGTGCAGGGTGAAGGGCCAGAGCGTCAACGGCAACCCGGACTGGTACTGGCTCTACGACGCCCAGGGCTGGGCCGGCGCGGCCCTGATCGACACCGGCGGCGTACGGGTGCCCGACTGCGCCGACCCGTGCCCGCGGTGGAAGAACGGCGACTGGACGAACTGGGACGACCCGTTCACCGACAGCTCGTTCCGCGTCTCGGCCTCCGGCTCGTTCAGCTTCTCGGGCTCCTGGAGCTTCAGCGTCGGCGGAACGTCAGGTACCTCGTCGGGTGACTGGGAGTGGGTCCCGGTCGGCCGGTGAGTGGAGGGATGAGGGAAGGCACGGGCCCCGGCGTACAACGCCGGGGCCCGTGTACGTCCTGACGCGGACGCGGTCGGTGGTCGGGTCAGCGGATGCGGTGTCCGGCCGCGTCCTCGCGCGTGTAGTAGCGGAAGAACAGCGTCGCGAAGACGGCGCCCGCGATCACCAGGCCCATGCCCGCGGAGCGCAGGACGGCTTCGTCGGCCTGGCTGTACAGGAAACCGAAGGCGCAGCCGGCGAACACGGACCACAGCAGGGCGTGCAGTTCGCGCCGCAGGTGCGGGGCCAGGGCGTGGATGCCCAGGTAGAGCGCCGCGAACACGATCGCGCTGACGAAGCCCAGCAGGAGGTTCCAGCTGGTGATCGGGCCACCGTCACGGTTGTTGGCCGCGCACCAGTAGCCGTAGACGAGTCCCAGGACCACGGCTGTCGTCGCCTGCGCGATCCGGTGGGTCCGTGCGCTGAAGACGTCGGGTGTACGGGTGCGTGCGGGCGTGGGCCGCATGCCCGGTGTGGGTGCCGCGTGAGCCATGAGAGCACTCCTCTCTCTCGCCCCCGCCTTCCAGGGCACACCTGTGCGGAGACGGTGGCAAGTCGGCTGCACCGGGTTTGTCCGCGGGATCTCGCCCAGCGGCGTGCGGCGGGTCGCGGACAGCGCCGGTGCGCGGGACCCGGGCTCCGTCCGGACCAGGCGCTCCGCCCGCTGCCGCCGGGCTCGGGCTGCCGCGGCCACGCGCCCCCGCCCGAGACCGTCCCCGGATGCGGGCGGTCCGCCCTCGTGCTTCGCTGACCTCATGAGGTGCGGCATCCGCCGTTCGCCCCGCACCCGCACCCGCACCCGCACCCGCATCCCCACCCTGACCGGGGCCGCACCGCCCGGGGCGCCCGGGGCGCCGGGAGCGCCGAAGCCGCGACCGTCGCCGCCGCCCGACGAAGGCCCCGTACGGGGACGTTTGCAGTCCTGAGGCTCCCCTTTGCAGCAGCAGCGGTTACGGTGCTGAGGTACGTGATCGACAGGGGAGGGGACCATGCGGGAGGGGACCATGCCCGGAACCGTGCTGCTGCTCGCGGCCTCGCCCATGGGCAAGGGGTGCCTGGTGGACGCGGCCTCCGTACTTCCCGTGCTGGCCGCCGTGCCGCCTCCCGTACTGGCCGGCACCGACACCGCGAACGTCGTCGAGCTCGCCGATCCGCTGGAACCGCAGGCCGTGCTGACCCGGCTGCGGGCCGCCGCGGTGACCCCCGGGCCGCTTACCCTGTTCGTCGCGGGGCAGCTGCAACTGGACCGGCGGCAGCGGTTGCCGCACCTGGCGCTCGCCCGTACAACGGCCGCGACCGTGCGGTACACGGCGTTCCCCTGGCACTGGTTCCGGGAGGAGCTGCGGCTGCGGGCGCCCGGGTCCACGACGGTCGTGCTCGATCTGCGCGCGGACCCGGAGACCTGGGGCTGGCTGCGGGGGAACGTCCTGGACTGCGGGACCGCGGTGGCCGTGTACGGGCGGATCGCCCCGCCACCGGGACGGCGGGCCGTCGCCGCACCGTCGTACATGAAGGCGGTCGCGACGATACTGCGCAGCGGCGGCCGTCCGGCGGTCGAACGGCTGCACCAGGCGGCGCTGGCCCGGATCGCGGGCGAGGGAGAGGTGGGCGACCTGGTCTTCTCCCCCTCGACCGCACCGATGACGGCGTCGGCACCGATGTCTGCGTCCCCACCCATGGCCCCGCCGGCACCGATCACTGCATTCGCACCGGTCATCCCGTCCGCACCCGCAACCTCGCCCGGGCCTGTCGCGTCGGCCGTGCCCGTGCCCGTGCCCGTGCCCGTGCCCGCATCCGCAACCTCGCCCGTGCCCCTGCCCGCAACCTCGCCCGCGCCCGTCGTGTCGGCCGTGCCCGCCGCCCGGGCCGTGTCCGGTGCCTCCGGTGTGCCCGCCGCTTCGGCCATACCCGTCGTCTACGTATCCCCGCCCGCCGCTCTGCCCCCGGCCCCCGGCGCACCCGCCATCCCCGGCGCACCTGCTCTCTCCGTCGTACCCGCCGTCCCCGCCGGCGTCTCCGTCCCCTCCGGTGTCCCCAGCGTCCCCGGCGCCTCCGATCCGCATGCCGCCCTTTCCACCGCCGTCCGGGCCGGGCGGCACGGTGAGGCCGATGTGCTTGCGGCTCGCCTGGAGCAGGACGCCGTCGCGGAGCTGGGGCCCGGGTCCGAGGAGGCGCTGCACTGGGCCGAGGTGCGGGCGGACCTGGCGATGTTCGCGGGGGACGCCGAGCGCAGTTGCCGTACCTGGATGGCGGTCGCCGTCGCGCGGCTGGAGGTCGGCCAGCCGGTCGACGCGCCCGCCGTGGAGGCGGCGGTCGACCGGGCGCACCACCAGTGGGGCCGGATCACCGACGCCCCGCGGGCCCGTGCGCTGGGCCAGGCGATCGCGGAGTTGCGCGCCCGGGTACCGGGCCGGCACGAGGGCGCGCTGGACCACGTCCAGCAGCAGCTTCGCCAGTTGCAGACGCAGGGGTGAGCCGCGGCTGACCGGGGCGGGGCCCTGGCCGTGTCCGCAAAGTCCCGCCGGCCCGCGGCGCCCGGCACGCACTCCCCCGGAGGGGGCCCCGGCCGCGTTGCCGGGATCACCCACGTACACCCGGTACGAGGGCGGCCCTCCGCCCGGCGATCGCACGCACCGGACGCCGCGAGCCCTGCCCTTCGGGCCGTCGGCGCTGCTTCGCGGACCCGGTCTAGCGGCGGTCCGCCGTGTCGTGGTGGGCGGGGCGGGAGGCCGGTGTGGTGTCCGCGGCTCCGGCCGGGCCCGCGTTGGCCGCGGTGATCAGGGCCGCGACGGCCAGCACCGCCGCGGCGACGGCCCTGGCGATGGGCGTGGAAGGGCGTGCGGATGTGCGTCCGGACACGGCTACCTCGCAACGTCGGCTACTGCGATACTCACGTCAGCCAGCTGTTAAGCGTGCTTAACTCGCCGTTTAACCTATGGGCTGCGATAGTCCAACGGCAAGAGGCACAGGGGTAGTTGGGGGAGACGGCCGTGGGAGAGCGGGACGAACCGGACGTCGTGGGGCGCCGGGTGCAGCGGTTGCGTGTCGAACGAGGGCTCACGCAGCGGCAGCTGGCCGAGCCGACCTACACCCCTGCCTATGTCTCCACGCTGGAGGCCGGCCGGGTGCGGCCCTCCGACGAGGCGCTCAAACACATCGCCGAGCGGCTCGGCGTCGACTTCGAGGAGCTGGCGACCGGACGGCCCGCCCGTCTCGTCACCGATCTGCGGCTCCGTCTCATCGAGGCCCAGCGGGCGCTGGCCACCGGAGAGGCCGAGGAAGCGGCCCTCCAGTACACCGCGCTGCTCACCGAGGCGCAGGAGAACGGGCTCGACGAGGAGCAGGCCACCGCGCTGCTCGGCCTCGGGGAGTGCGGGATCGACACGGGCGACCTGGACGCGGCGCTGCGCTGCTTCGAGCGCGCCGAGGCCGCTCTCGCGCACGCGCCGCTGCCCGCCCGCGTCCCCGCCCTGCGCGGCCGGGCCGTCGCCCACTACCTCGCCGGTGAACTCCGTTACGCCGTCTACCTGCTGGAGTCGACCCTCGACGAGCTCAACCGGGGCGGGCTGCACGACCCCGACGCGCTGCTGCTGCTCTACGCCTCCGTCATCGGCCCGTACATGGACATGGGCGCCCAGGCCCGCGCCGCACAGGCCGCCGAGTTCGCCCTCGCCCTCGCGCCCCAGGTCGGCGACCCCGCGCTGGTCGCCCGCATGCACCGGTCCGTCGCCCGCACGCTCCTCGCGGAGGGCCGCCTCGCGGAGGCCGACGCCTCGCTGGCCAAGGCCTCCGAGCTCTACCGGCAGCTCCAGCTTCGTACCGAACTCGCCAACTGCCACTGGATGCGCGGCTACGTCTACGCCCAGAACGGCGAACTGGGGCGTGCCGAGGACGAGTTGAAGCAGGCGCAGGCGATGCTGTCGGCCCAGCGTGCCGCGCTCTACAGCAGCCAGGTCGCCGTCGAGCTGGCCGACGTCCTGCACCGGCGGGGCAGGTCGGAGGAGGCCGCCGCGCTGCTGCACACCGTGCTCGGCGACCTGTCGCCCGAGCGCGGCGCCGTGCACTCGGCAGGGGCGCACCGGCTGCTCGGGATCATCGCCGAGGACGCGCGGGACACGGAGGCGGCGGAGGAGCACTATGTGCGGGCGCTGAGTCTGCTGGAGCGGGCGGGCGCGGCCGGGGATCTCGCCGATCTCTGCCGCATGCTGGGGGATCTGCTGCGCCGTACGGGGCGCGTCGAGGCGGCTCTGGACGCGTACCGTACGGGCCTCGGTCACCGTACGGCGCCCGGCACCACGACGCTGGGACCCGCGCCCGCGCAGCCGCCGCTGTAGTCGTCCCGCGGCCGCCGTCCGGCTGCCCGCCCTGCCCGCCCGCGCCCTTCTCCTCGTCCCGCCCCCGGAACGGCCCGCGGACCCGTACGAGAAGTCGTGGCCGCCGCCGATTTCCCGGATGGGCGCTGGGTACCCGGCGGACCGCAGGGGGGAGCCGGTCCGTGGACGGAGGTGATGACCGTGGGCCACCTGGAACGTGACCGGGTCGCCGAAGTCATCGCCGAGGAGATGTGTGGCGCCGGTCCGCCCGAGGTGCCGCAGCGGCTGTGCGACGCGGTGATGCAGCTGCTGCCGGTCAGCGGGGCAGGTCTGTCGCTGCGCGGCGACGGGATGCCGGTGCCGCTGGGCGCGAGCGGTGAGCGGGCCGCCCGGGTCATGGAGATAGAGGTCACGCTGGGGGACGGCCCCTGTCTGGAGGCGGCCGGATCCGGTTCCATGGTCTGCGCGCCGGACCTGCTGTCGAACCGGGACGCCTTCCGCTGGCCGGTGTTCGCCCAGCAGGCGTCGGCCGCCGGGGTGCGGTCGGTGTACGCGCTGCCGCTGGGCGACCGCGCACTGTGCGTCGGCACCCTCGACCTCTACCGGGACGTACCGGGCGAGCTCACCGCCGACGAGGTCCGTACGGCCCGGGTGGTCGCCGAGGTCCTGACTGCGGCGCTGCTGGCGCTGTCGCGGGTCGCGCCGCAGGACGCGGAGAACCTCGGCCACGGGCTCAGCCCGCTGGCCGCCGAACACGACGAGGTGTACCAGGCCGTCGGGATGGTGATGGCCCAGCTCGGCGTCCCGGCGGACGAGGCGCTGTCGCTGCTGCGGGGCCACGCCTTCGCGAAGGACCGCACCGTGCTGGAGCTGGCCCACGAGGTGGTCGCCCAGCGGACGCGCTTCGACGGCCATCCGATTGTCTGAGCCCGCTCCCGCCCGGGCCTCCGACCTGCACCTTCCCTGGACCTGCACCTTCTCTAGACCTGCACCTTCCCTTGCTGTCTGACGTCCGCCAGGCGCCGGACGCCCAGCTGTACCGCCGCCTGGGTCGCCGCGTTCGGCGCGTCGTTCAGGCCGCCGTTGGTGAGGGCGAACGCGTCCTCTCCGGCCCGGACGGCGGCGACGTCGAGGGTGAGGGCGGTCGGGTCGCCGCCGGGGTTGTCCTCGGCGGAGGCCCAGATGGTCAGCGTCACGCGCAGGCCCTGGCGGACGTCGCCCACCTCGGGCAGTGGCAGCTCGGAGACCTGCACGTCCAGCACGGTGTCGCCGGTCGCCTGCGCCATGAACCGGGCGCACTTCTGCGGCATCGTCCTCAACCAGGCCAGCCCGCGGTCGACGTCCGCCGGGCGGCCGCCGCTGAGCTGGTAGCGGAGCTGCGCGCCGGCGTCCGGGTCGTCGAGCCCGACGACCGCGCGGGCGGGGCCGCCGAGCACCTCGTCGGCGTAGAGGGCGTCGAGCAGTTTCTGGCAGTCGGGGGTGGAGGTGGTCGCCTTGAGCATCCCGTCCCGCCAGGTGGCGGCGCCCTGTGTCTTGGTCCAGGGCGGGCCGAGGTCGGTCTCGGTGATGAGGGCGGCGCGCGCCTGCGCCTCGGTGAGGACGGGGGAGGTCGTCGGTGCGGTGGGCCGGGCCGACGACCGCTCGACGGTGGGAGTGGCCGGGGCGGCGGTCGGCGGGTGCTCGAGACCCAGGGTGGCGCAGCCGGTCGTGCCGGTGGCGACCGGGGCGAGGAGAAGAATGGAGGCCAGGAGGGGCGTACGGGCCATCGGGGGGTGCCTCCAGAGGTGCGCGCGGTGCCGAGAGGTGTGCCGGGAGTGCCGGGCTGTGCGGGGTGGCGCCGGAGTGCCTCCTCCCACGGCAGCACCGGTGCCGCGGGCCGACCAGCGCGGCGGGCCGTACGGGTTACCGGCGTTGGTGCGAGCGGGTGGCGGGGCGGAGGGCGGGGGCGTGGGCGGAGCTGCGGGCCGGGTCGCGGGCAGGACGTGGGCAGGGGCGCGGACCGGAGTGGACCGGAGTGGACCGGAGTGGGCCGGGGCGGGCCGGTGCGGGAAATCGGATCGCGCGCCGCCTGATCCCGTTGCTACGGTCGGCGGTATGAAGCGTGCCCAGCCGTTCCTCACGACGACGCCGGACTCCGTCCCGGCGCGCTGATCCACGACTGGATGTCCGAAGCCCCGGGGCGAGTGCCCCGGGGCTTCGTCGTTCCCGGCTCTCGCCCCACCCCGAGCGAGGGAGCCCCACCATGAACCCCCACGACCACATCAGCGACCGCGCCGAGGACCTCGACCGCCGCCCCGTCCAGGAGCGGGACCACGGCCAGGACCGGGACCATGACGGCGAACGCCTGGAGGACCGGGACCGGGACGGCGACCGCCCCGAGGACCGCGACCGTGACCCCGCCCAGGACCGCGACCGTGACCCCGCCCAGGACCGGGACCGCGACGGCGACCCCGCTCATGCTCCCGCCCATGACCACCGGCGCCTGGGCCGGGAGTTGGGTCTCTTCGGCACCGACCCCCTGATGGGCGCGGGGCTGCCGTACTGGCTGCCCGACGGCGCGGTCGTACGGCACGCCCTGGAGGAGTACGTACGCCAGGCCGAGCGCGCCGCCGGATACCGGCACGTGTACTCGCCGGTCCTCGGCAAACGCGAGCTGTACGAGATCTCGGGCCACTGGGAGCACTACAGCGAGGACATGTTCCCGCCGATGGAGCTGGGTGCCGAGCAGGTCGTGCTGCGGCCCAGCCTCTGCCCCCACCATGCGCTCATCTACCGCTCCCGCTCCCGCAGCTACCGCGAACTGCCTCTTCGTATCGCGGAGTTGGGCGGCATGTACCGCTCCGAGCCGTCCGGTGTGCTCGGCGGGCTGACCAGAGTGCGGGCGATCCAGCTGAACGACGCCCATATCTTCTGCACCCTGGAGCAGGTTGTCGACGAGGCCCGGGGCGCCCTGGAGCTGATCGGCCGCGCCTATGCGGACCTGGGGATCCGCCCGGCCGGGTACCGGCTCTCCCTGCCGGGTGCGGGCGGCAAGTACATCGCCGATCCGCAGCTGTGGCGCCGGGCCGGCGATCTGCTCCGGCAGGTCCTGCGGGAGGCGGGCGTCGCCTACGAGGCAGTCGAGGGCGAGGCCGCCTTCTACGGTCCGAAGATCGACGTGCAGATCACCGACCGGGCCGGCCGCGAGGCGACCCTCTCCACCGTCCAGGTCGACTTCCACCAGCCGGAACGCTTCGGCCTGCACTACATCGGCGCCGACGGTGCGAAACACCGCCCGGTGATGGTGCACCGCAGCATCATCGGCAGTGTGGAACGGGCCGTGGCGCATCTCCTCGAGGAACACGGCGGCGCGTTCCCGGTGTGGCTGGCGCCCGTCCAGCTGGTCGTGCTGCCGGTGTCGCAGGCGCAGGGGGAACGGGCGGCGGAGCTGGTGCGGCGGGCGGAGGCGGCCGGACTGCGGGCGGAGCTCGCCGGCCCGGAGCGGGGCAGCCTCGGGGCCCGGGTGCGGGCGGCGCGGCTGGTTCCGTACCGGGCGGTGATCGGGGAGCGGGAGGCGCGGGGCGGTCTGGCCGCCGTCCGGCTGCGCGACGGCCGCCGGCCGGGGGCACTGTCCGCCGACGAGCTGGTCCGCCGGATCGGGGAGCGGGCGGCGGCGCGCGGAACCGGCCTGTGGGGGTGACCGGCCCGCGCCGCAGCGGGACGGGTGGTGACGGACCCGTCCGCATAGGGTCGGTGGCGACGGCGACCGTGGTGCGGAAGGAGTCCCGAAGGTGACCGAGCAGCCCATTCCCGTGATCATCGACTGTGACACGGGTGTCGACGACGCCCTCGCCCTGCTGTTCGCCGTCCGCCATCCCGGCCTGGACGTGCGGGCGGTGACGTGCGTGGCCGGGAACACGGACGTGGACGGCGTGGTCCGCAACACGCTCACCGTGCTGGAGTACGCGGGCGCCGGTGACGTCCCCGTCGCCCGGGGTGCCGAGCGGCCGCTGATCGAGCCGGTTCGCACGGCGTCGCACGTGCACGGACAGGACGGCATGGGCGACCTGGGTCTGCCCGCCCCGACCCGCAGGCCGGTCGACGTCGACGCGGTCACGCTGCTGCGCCGGGAGATCCTCGCCTCCCCGCGTCCGGTCACCCTGGTCCCCACCGCCCCGCTGACGAACATCGCCCTCCTGCTGCGCACCCATCCGGAGGTGACCCGCAACATCGAGCGGATCGTCTTCATGGGCGGCGCGGTGACGACCGGGAACGCCACGCCGGTCGCGGAGTTCAACGTGTGGCACGACCCGGAGGCGGCCGCGATCCTGCTCACCGCGGGCGTGCCGATCACCATGTACGGCCTGGACGTGTTCAAGCGGGTCCTGGTCCCGGCGGCGGACGTGGCGCGGCTGCGGGCGAGTGCGGAGCCCCGGCTCCGGCTGGCGGGCGAACTCCTCGCCCACCGCGACCCGGCCACCTCCGGCGACCCCACCCCGACCGGCGGTCTCGGCGACGCGGGAGCGGTCTGCGCGGTGGCCGACCCGGCGGGCCTGACCACCGAGCTGCTCCCGGTCGAGGTCTCGCTCGCCCCCGGACCGGCCCGCGGTCAGACGGTCGTCGACCGCCGTCCGCGCCCCGGTGAGTCCGAGATCCACGGGGGCGCCCGCGAACAGAGGCTCGTGGACGTGGCGTTGGACGTGGATGTGGAGCGTTACGTGAAGCTGTGGCTGACGGCCGTGGAGGGCTAGGAGGGGCCCCGGCTGCCCAGGAGCCGGACGGGGGGCCCGGAGCAGCGCCCCGGACCCCCCGTCACGTCACGTCGTCCCCGTCAGCCGCGCAGGGCCTTGCGGCGGCGGGTCGCGACGACGATCGCCGCGCCGCCCGCCAGCAGCGCGGCCGCGCCGCCCGCGATCAGCGGGGTGTTGCCGTCCGCACCGGTCTCGGCGAGGTCGCCGCCGCCGCCGTTCGGCGTGGGCGCGGGCGCGGTGGTCGACTCGGAGACGGACGGGGCCGGTGTCGGCGTGCCCGACTCCGACTCCGACGGGGACGGCGAGGGAGACGTGCTCCCGGACGCCGACGGCGACGGCTTCGGCTGCGACGGCTCGGTGGGCGTCGAGGCGGACGGCGACGGCCCGCCGCCTCCGGCCGGCGGCTTCGTCGGCGGCTGCTCGGTGACCGTGCAGTCCTTCGTGCCGCCGTTCCAGGCCGCGATCAGCTTGTCCTTGATGACGGGACGGTCCGGGCCCTTGGGCAGGTCCCCGTGGGCGAACCCGTCCTTCGCGTCGAGCTTGCCGTCGAACTTGACCGCGCCCCGGTAGAGGTCGATCTGAGCGAAGCAGCCGGCGTCGGGCACGGAGATGTCGAGGGTGTCGGTCTTGCCGGGCTTGACCGTCACGGTGTCGAAGTCGACGAAGACCTGCTCGCCGGAGGTGCGGAAACTGGCGCCGTGGGCGAGGTAGGAGGCGAGGGAGGCGGTGCAGGTCGTCGCGTCACCGGCCGCGCGGACCGTGACGTGGATCTTGCCGTCCCCGGTCGGCCTGAGGTTCTGGTCGTCGACCCGGACGGAGCTGAAGAAGCGCGTGCCGTCGAGGGAGAACTCGCAGCGGTCGGTCTCCGTCTCGGTGCCCGCGCCCGTGCCCGGCTGGTACTGGCCGCCGGAATTCCAGCCGTCGCCACCGGGCGTCCCGGTTCCGGCGGAGGCGGTGGAGGCGGCGGCGACGGAGGCGGCGCACAGGGTGAGCGAGGCGGCGCCCGCCCCCAGCAGGCGGCGCACGGTGACACGGCGGGCTATGGACATGCGAATCCCGTTCTTGGCGAATGCCAGGACTCATCGGCCGGGCGGAACGGCCGGGGCTGATTGGTCAGATCAGAAAAGGTCGGATCAGGGAGGTTCGTTCAGAAGAAGAAACACCAGGCCCTCCGGTCACAGGGGCCACAGTGTGGGCCCATCGTCGTGCGCATCGCAGACCGCTGTCAACCTGGTTCAAACCTCGGGGAGTTCAGAATTCCGTCACCTCTTCCTCACGTACGGAATGATCTGCTCCGAATGGCTCGCACGTTCACATTCCCGGCAAGATGGACAGACTTCCGTCCATGACCGACTTCTCCTCCCACCGCCCCGACTGGTGGCGACAGGCCGTCGTCTACCAGGTCTATCCGCGCAGCTTCGCCGACGCCGACGGCGACGGGCTGGGGGATCTGCGAGGCGTCACCGGCCGGCTGCCCCATCTGGCGGGCCTCGGCGTCGACGCCCTGTGGCTCTCCCCGTTCTATCCGTCCGAGCTGGCCGACGGCGGCTACGACGTCGCCGACCACCGGGACGTGGACCCGCGCCTGGGCACCCTGGCCGACTTCGACGCGCTGACCGCCGAGGCCCACCGTCTCGGCCTCAAGGTGATCGTCGACCTCGTCCCCAACCACACCTCCCACCGGCACGTCTGGTTCCAGGAGGCGCTGGCCGCAGGACCGGGCTCCCGGGCCCGCGAGCGCTACGTGTTCCGCCCCGGGCGCGGGTTCGGCGGCGAACTCCCGCCCACCGACTGGCAGTCGGTCTTCGGGGGCAGCGCCTGGCAGCGTGTCCCCGACGGCCAGTGGTACCTGCACCTCTTCGCCCGCGAGCAGCCGGACCTGAACTGGGACCTCGAGGAGGTCCGCGAGGACTTCCGCACCACGCTGCGGTTCTGGTCCGACCGGGGTGTCGACGGCTTCCGGGTGGACGTGGCCCACGCCCTCGCCAAGGACCTCACGGACCCCCTGCGCGACCTGGACACACCGGACCTCGTGGGCGAGGAGGCCCTCGACCGCCTGCCCCCGGGCACCCACCCCTTCTACGACCGCGACGAGGTCCACGAGATCTACCGTGACTGGCGCCGCGTCCTCGACTCCTACACCCCGCCCCGCACGGCCGTCGCCGAAGCCTGGGTCCCCGGCATCCGGCGCGCCCTCTACGCCCGCCCGGACGAACTGAACCAGGCGTTCAACTTCGAGTATCTCCAGGCGGACTGGGACGCCGAGACGATCCGAACGGTCATCACCGACTCGCTCGCCACCGCCCGCGCCGTCGGGGCGTCGGCCACCTGGGTCCTGTCCAACCACGACGTCGTGCGCCATGCCTCCCGGCTCATGCTGCCGCCCGGCACGGACGCCAACGCCTGGCTCCTCTCGGGCGGCCACGCCCCGCGCGTCGACGAGAGCGCCGGCCTGCGCCGGGCCCGTGCGGCGACGCTGCTGATGCTGGCGCTGCCGGGATCGTCGTACGTCTACCAGGGCGAGGAGCTGGGTCTGCCCGAGGTCGCCGACCTGCCCGTGGAGGTCTTGCAGGACCCCCTGTGGGAGCAGACGGGCCGCGTCCGCAAGGGCCGCGACGGCTGCCGGGTGCCGCTTCCGTGGACGACGACGGGAGCGTCGTACGGATTCGGCGCGGCCGGCGCCTGGCTGCCGCAGCCGCCGTACTTCGCGCGGTACGCCGTCGAGGCCCAGGACGGTGTGCAGGGCTCCACCCTGGAGCTCTACCGCACGGCCCTGCGCCTGCGCCGCAAGCTGCTCGACGGCGAGGAGCTCGACTGGCTGCGGGACACCCCGCCGGGCGTGCTGGCCTTCGCCCGCCACGACGGCTGGCGGTGCGTGACCAACCTGTCGCGGGAGCCGGTTCCGCTGCCGCCGGGGGAGGTGCTGCTGAGCAGCGTTTCCCTCGGCGACAGTGGACGGCTGGGCCCGGACACGACAGTCTGGCTCGCCGGGGCCGGGACGTACTGACTCCGGAGCCTGTCCGGGGCCGGACCGGGCGACGAGGCCGACGGCTAGCCGGCGTTGCCCGATATGGCCGCGTTGAGGTCCAGCGGAGTGGAGGTGGCGGTCGGCGGCGGGTTGAGGACGATCATGGGCTGGCCGGCGGGCGGGACCGGAGGGGTCAGGTCCGACTTGGGCAGCTTCGGCGGCGTGGTCTGGTTGAACAGCGTCGTGTCGAAGTCGACCAGACCGGTCTTCTCCATCACCGTGATGTGGTCCAGAACGGTGTCATTGGCCTGGTCGGCGAGGGCCCGGACCAGGGTGTTCTTCGTGGTGGACCGGATCTTGGCGATCGTGTTGAAGATCGAGCCGTGCGTCATGCGCAGGATGTTGGCGAAGTCGCTGTCGAACTGCTTGCCGCTCTCCGCCTTCAGCTGGGTGACGAATCCCTCCTGCTGAGGGCTGGCCACGTTGGGCAGCGTGATGTTCAGCATCGGCGCGATCTTGCGGCAGCTGGTGTCCAGCGCGCCATGACCGTCGATCAGGTGGTTGCTGGCGGTGCGGACAGCCGGAGTCTGGCTCTTCTGGAGTCCGAGCTGACCCAGCGGGTACTCCCACAGCCCGGCGGCCCGCACCTTCACCACGAAGTCCCGGTCGCCCTCGGTCAGCGGGCCCCACTGGGTGTTGGCGATCACCCGGTCGGTCGAGGTCGACACGGTGTCAAGTCCGAGCATCGATGGGTAGGCGAGCGCGCCGAGTGTCAAGGTCAGCGCACCGCCGACGAACAGGGTTCCCATCATGTTTCGCGAAAGTGGCACCGTGCCTCCTGCCCGGTCGGGGACTCCGCCGATGATGTCGATGTACTCCGCCCGCTGGGGGGCGGACAGACAGGAGTACGGACGCGGAGCGGATCCGACTCACCGGTATCCGTGAAAAGTTGATGGACGGCCGTCACCGGCATCGATAAGTTCCCATAAGGAACTCGCCGAGTGCGATGCCGGACGACGGACTGCCGAGGGGGCGTCGGGATGACGGTCGCGAGACTGACAGGGATCACGTACTACCCGGTGAAGGGATGCGCGGGGACGGCGCTCCGGGAGGTGACGCTGACGAGCACCGGACTGCCGCACGACCGCACGTACGCGATCGCCGACGACAAGGGCGACCTGCGCTGGCAGGGGGGCGACCCCCGGCTGGCACTGATCCATCCGGAACTGAGCGACGGAGTACTGACGTTGAGGGCTCCGGGCAGGGACCCGGTGCGGGCGGACAGCGACGACGTGCACGCCTGGATCACGGACGTCCTGGGCGCCCCGAGTACCCTGGTGCGGTCCCCGGACGGCAACGGCGGCCGGCTGCACCTGGTCTCCCGGGCCAGTCTCGACGCCCTGAACCACCGGATCGCCGAGCGCGGGGCCGATCCTCTCCCCATGAACCGCTTCCGCCCCAACCTGGTGGTGGACGGCTGGGACGTCCCGCACACGGAGGACGGCGCGGCCCGTCTCGCCATCGCCGGCGCGGAACTGGCCTTCACCGAGGACACGATCCGCTGCGCCATCACGATGGTCGACCAGCGCACCGGCCGCCGCTCGGGCCCCGAACCCCTGCGCACCCTCGCGGACTACCGCCGGGCCGACGGCGGCGGAGTCGCCTTCGGCGCGTACTTCGAGGTGCTGCGGGCGGGGAAGGTGTCGGTGGGCGACGAGGTGGTGCTGGGCCCGGGGCAGGATGCGGGGTCGGGCGCGGGTCCGGGGTCGGCTTCGGCCGGGACCTTCCGCGACAGCGCGCGTACGGCGGAACGGGCGTCGCCGGACCGGTGATCGTCCGGCCCGACCCGGCCCGGCCCGGGATCAGAGGGAGTGCAGGAAGTCCGTGAGGACGGCGTTGAACTCCTTCGGCTTCTCCACGTTGGGGTAGTGGGCGGTGCCGCGCGGCGTCCGGTGCGGTGCATCGCAAGGCGGAGCATCGCCCGCGTACTGGATGTACTCGGGTGATGCGACAACGCGGCGTGGGGGCACCCCCGGCCGAAGGCTGGGGGAGTGCCGTGCCGGACGCCGCGCGCCCGGCGGGAATTGTCAGACACGCCCTAGCCGCAGGGGCTGCCTAGATGCCCTCGATGCGCTTCATGCCCTCTCTGCGCTTCAGCAGGCGGCGGGCTTCGAGGGCGCGGTTGATGGTGTAAATGCGGATCACGGTGAACACGACGACGGCGGCGCCGAGGCCGGCCATCGCCCACTCGCTGTCCCGGATGGCCGCATAGAAGAGGAAGCCGCTGAAGACGACGCCGAAGACGGCGAGCAGGGGCTCGCGCACCCAGAACGGGAGGGCGCGTACGAGGAGACCGATCATCCCGTCACTTCAGCAGGCGCCGCCCCTGCGTGCTGTGATGGAGGCCACAATTCCGGGGGTCCCTGTGTGTATCGCGTGAAGAAAATGGGCGAGCGGGACCGGCGCGGTGGTGAGGACGGCGCCGGGGGCGTCGGACTCACGCAGGTGGAGCGAGGCGGGGGTGGTGGCGGCCAGCTCGACGCAGTCGTTGCCGTCGCCCTCGCCGGAGTGCGACGACTTCTGCCAGATGCGGGGGGTGTTCATGAGGCGCCTCAGAGCTCCTTCGCGAGCTTGCCGATGAAGTCACGCGACCGTTCGGGTCCGAGCGATACGGCCTCCACCTTACGGAAGCGCGTTCGGTAGGCCTTGAGGTGAGCTTCGGAGTCGATGAACACGGACCCGTGGGGTGAGTCCCGTACCACCGTGTCGAGTTTGGGCAGAGGGCCGCTCACGTACGTCATGGTGCTCGAAGCCCTCGAGAACCCGTCCAGGTCGAAGGGGACCACGCGCAGGGTGATGTGATCTTTTTCGGAGAGCTCGACGAGGTGCGCGAGTTGAGCCCGTGAGTCGGCGCGGCTGCCGACTCTGATGCGCAGCGCCGCCTCGTGGACCACCACCTCGTAAGGGGTGGTCATTCTCTGGCGATCCAGTCGATGGCGTACCCGCAACTCAATCTCCTCGGCCATGAGTTCAGGCACCCGCGAGGAGAAAACGGCCCGAGCGTAGCTCTCCGTCTGGAGCAGGCCGGGTACGAAGAGGATGGCCACCTCGCGCCTGAACGAAGCGTGGTGGTCCAGCTCCGACAGATCCAGGAACGGGGTGGGCAGCAGGCCTCTGTACTCCTCCCACCAGCCGCGTGTCCGCTCTGTGGCCATGGCCACCAGGGCGTCGATGAAATCGTCGTCCGTGCAGGCGTAGTGGGACGCGAGACGGCGAAGCCGTTTCTCGCTCACGCCCGCGAGTCCGGACTCGATATGAGTGATCTGGGCCGGGCTCACGCCGAGCAGCGCCGCCGCTTGGCGGGCCGTGAGGTCCGCAGCCTCTCGAAGTCTGCGAAGTTCGGTTGCCACGCGCATCTGACGTGCCGTCGGTTCACGCCTCAAGGCTCGGTCGCTCCTAGGTTGAACGCGCCTGCGGGCGCGACTCGTTCGACGTCAGATTACGCGATCGACTTGCCGCGTCTCTAAATTTAGATCTACCGTCGGTGACGCAACGCACACGCTGCGGAAGTGCACCGCTCCGTCCTGCCGGGACGGCTGAGGCATGCCACCGCGCGCATTCACCCCGTTCACTTCCCTGGAGCCGACCCGTGCCCGAAGCCGCCCCCGCGCCCGACTCGTGGGAGTACTCCCTCTACATCCCCGGTGACCCCCGTGCCGTCACCGTCTGCCGCCGCACCCTGCGTCTGATCCTCACGCTGCACGGGCTGACCCACCTGCTCGACACCGCGGAGCTGCTCGCCTCGGAGCTGGTCTCCAACGCCGTGCTCCACACCAAGGGTCCCGCCTGTCTGCGCCTCCGTTTCCGGGACGGCGTCCTCCAGATCGGTGCCTGGGATGCGGACCCCGAACCGCCCGGGCTTCCGAGCGGGCCGGGGGAGCCGGCCGACGCCGAGAGCGGGCGCGGGATGGCCCTGGTCCGGGCCTGCGCCGACCTCTGGCACTGGCAGCCCCTGTCGCGCATGGGTCACCGGGGCAAGTTGGTGTGGTGCGAACTGAACGCGGCGTAGGAAGCTGCCGCCACCGCCGGCGACCTCTTCGCCGATCCGAACCGATGGGGCCGGTCCCCTCTGTTGGTGAACCGTTGACCGCCCCGGCGAAACGTTGACCACTTCGCGCAGGAGTGCGGACGAACGGGAGGGCGAGTCATGAGGCGCCTCCGGCCTACATTCACCGCATGTCCATGCCACAGCGGCCCCACCGGCCCCCGAGGGCTGCCGCCACGCTCCCCGTGCTCCCCTACCGCAAGCCCACTCGGGGACGCGACTACTGGGTGATCGACGACGTCTTCCCCGACGCCGACATCGCCGCGATCCGCGAACGCTGCCTCGCCAAGGACGACTGGGTCGAGGGCTACCCGTACACCTCGGAGAGCTGGCCCGGACTGCGCACCATGCCGGGGCTCCTGCCTGCTGAACTCGGGCGCGTGGAACGGCTGGTGAGCAGGGCGACGGGCGCGCGGAAGCTGTGGGTGCAGCAGACGCCCGGCGGCGGGACCCTCAACCACAACTGCATCCAGGTGGTGGGGGAGGGCGAGAGCACCCCACGGCCGCACTCCGACTCGCGCGCGCTGTGCCGGTACGCGGCCGTCCTGTACCTCAACCCGTCGGTCCCCAAGGACTGCGGTACCAGCTTCTACCGGCAGTCACTGCCCGGCGGGCGGCTCGGCGGCAACGTCGTCCAGGCCCCGCACAACAACCTCGTCGAGGCCCTCGGCACCCGGTTCGTCGCGCCGGACGCCTTCGAGGAGGACGTGCGGGTGCCCCACAGGCACAACCGGCTGCTGCTCTACCACGCCAACCTCGTGCACAGCGCGACCGGTTACACCGGGACGACGCTGGAGGAGAAGCGGATGACGGCCGTCTTCTTCTGGATGGCCTGACCGCTCGACGGCGTGAGCCCGTCGCATGCCGGTGAGGACGACCGCCAAGGGGCTGGCGTCAGTAGCGCACCGCCCGGGCCACCTCCGCCTTCACCTCGCCGGACAGGGTGCGGTGGCTGCGGGCCGTCTGCGTGCCCGTCTTCCCCGCCGCCACGTCCGACACGGTGACGACCACCGTGTCGAGCCGGTTGCCGTCTGAGCCCTTGAAGTCGACCTGGACGGCGAAGGACTTCGTCCCGTCGGCGGTGTTGGAGACGGTGACCTCGACGGTGGTACGTCCGTCCTGGTCCGTGCCCGGTTTGCCGAGCTTCACGTCGGACTTCACATCCGCGCCGTCCTTGATCTCGCCCAGCTCGCGGCTCGCCTCCGCCGTCGCCGACGCCAGCGCCGAGGACGCGTCGGAGGCGAGATCGGAGGCCAGACCCGAGGCGATCGAGGACGCGGCCGCGGTGGCCTCCCTGCCCAGGGACTCCGCCGCCGAGGCGGCCTTGCTGGCCGCGGACGAGACGGACGAAGGGGTGTTGTCGTCCGAGCAGCCGGTGAGAGCGGTGGCGCAGCAGATCGCCGCCGCCGTCAGCAGCACGCCCTTGGTGCGTCGCATCTGATGTCTCCTTCTGAGGGTCCGCGGGCCTTCCTCCAGTGAAGGGGCGGTCCCGGCCGTCCGCATGCCGGGTCACCCGAACGGCGCACCCCCGTGGTGGCGGCCCCCGGCCGGACGGAGGGTCGGTGGAGCACGGAGAAGGACACTCGCCGACACAGAGACGGGGTGGCGCCATGAGCGACCAGCCGCACTCCCGACCCTCACCCGGGCCCCGCGTGTGGGACCCGTCCCACCAGGGAACCGGTACGCCCGGCCGGACCACACCCCCGCCGGCGGGAGGCGGAATGGCCGCCGGCGGGGTCGTCTTCGCGGGTGTGCTCATGTTCGTCAGCGGTGTCCTCGCCGTCTTCCAGGGCATCTCCGCCATCGCCGAGGACGACGTCTACGCGCGAGTCGGGGACTACGTCTACGAGCTGAACCTCACCGGCTGGGGCTGGGTCCTGCTGATCGTGGGCATCGTGGCGGCGGTGACCGGCTACGGGCTGCTCAGCGGGGGCGAGTGGGCCGGATGGGCCCGGATCAGCGGTATCACGCTGGCCTCCCTGAGCCTGATCCTCCAGTTCCTGTTCCTGCCGTACGCACCGGTCTGGGCGGTCGTACAGATCGCCATCGACGTGTTCGTGATCTGGGCGCTGTCCGCCTACCGCCCCCGGCAGGCATAGGCGCCCGCTGGGGGCGTCCGGGACTTGCGGTCATTGCGTCGGCGCGGATGCTTCGTCGACCCGGACGTCCTTCCGGCGCAGCCAGGTCAGCGGTGGCACGGCGGACCCGAGGTAGGGCGTGATCCGTACCTCGAAGTGCAGATGCGGGCCGGTGACGTTGCCGGTCGCGCCGGAGAGGCCGATGCGCTGGCCGGCCTTCACCCGGCCGCCCTTGCGCACGTCGATGCGTGACAGATGGGCGTACTGCGTGAAGTAGCCGTCACGGTGGCGGATCACGATCTGGTTGCCGAAGCCGTCGCCGCAGGTCGTGGCGCGGACGGTGCCGGCGCCGACGGCGTACACGGGGGAGCCGGAGCCCACGGCGAAGTCCTGGCCGGTGTGCCGGTGGGCCCAGCGGGAGCCCTTGGCGGCGTAGCCCGCGGACAGCCAGTAGTGGCGGGTCGGGACGGTCCAGTGGCGGGCGCGCCGCTCGGGCGAGTGGCTCCGGTCGCCGAACGGACAGTGGCCGTCCCGTCCGTAGGGGTCCACGGCGACCGGATCGCCGGCGTTCCTCCCGATCGCCCACAACAGGTCCCACAGCTCGGCGCGCACGGCCTTACGGCGGCGTTCTGCGGCCCTCACCATCGTGGCGGGGGCGTCCGCCTCGCGTAGCCGGTCGACCCGCGCGCGAGCCCTCTCGTGCGCGTGGACGGCCCTTGCGGCCTCCCTGCGGAACCCGTCGCTCCCGGCGCCCGCGGGCACGGCGGTGAGCGCGAGCAGCAGAAGGGCGATCAGGGCGGCGCCGGTCGCGGACCCGGTCACGGTACGCAAGCGGGCCCGCGCCCGGGCCCGCGGCAGTGTTCGCCTTCGCGCCCGCGCTCGCGTTCGTGCGAGACGGGCCTGGTGTTCTCGTCCCATCTTGGGATCATCGGACCGGCGAGGTGGCCAGGTGCGGCACCCGGCCCGCGTGGCGGCCGGGTTCAGCCGAACGGCCCCCCGACCAGCGACCGGTAGACGGCCGACGACCGTGGATTGTCCGGGCACCGCCACACGCCGTGCGGACAGTAGTCGCTGATGGTCTGGTACAGCGGCCGGTGCTGGGCGAACCAGGTCAGCATGGAGCGCACGTACTTCGGGTTGTCGCCGTTGCGGAACAGCCCCCACTCGGGATACGAGAACGGCTTGCCGTGCGCCCGCGCGAACCGCACATGCGCGGCGAGACCGTACGGCTCGCCGACCTGCTCCTCGAAGGACATGCCGTGGGGCTGGTCGTAGGCGTCCATGCCGACGACGTCCACGTACCGGTCGCCGGGATAGCACTCGGTCCACGGGATGGCGTCACGCCCCCGGTTCGGTGCGAACTCGAACCGGAACCGCTGCCCGCCCACGGACCGCATGACCTTCACGATCCGCACCCAGTACGCCTTCCAGGCAGCCGGATCGGGCCCGCACCGATGGGTGTAGGTGATCCCGTTCATCTCCCAGCCGACCACGAGCACCGTGTCCGGCACCCTCAGCGAGACCAGCCGCCGGGCCAGCTTCCGGAAGTGCTCGTCGTACGCGCCGTCCGCACCCTTGCGCAGTTCGCTCCGCACATCGGAATCGGGCAGATGCGCCTCCGCACGGTCCAGCATCGGCACGTTGAGCACGAACAGACGGTCGGCGCGGGCCCTCCGCCACTTCGCCCAGTGCTCGAGGTCGCCGGCCGCTCCCTCGATGTATCCCCACCGGGTCCCGGCCAGATAGGCGTGACCGACCCGCGGCGTGGCCGGTCCCAGCCACCTGTCGATCTCCGCGATCCGCTGGATGCCGACGGGGCCGTATCCGACATAGGCCCCGAAGGGCCCGGGCGGCGCCGGACCGGCCCCCTTGTCTTCGGAGACACCGGAGACCCCGGCCCGCGTCTGTTCCCCGACGGTCACACTCGCCGGCCCGGCAAGGAGAACGAGAGCGGCGAGGAGAGGGGCCAGGGCCGAACGGGGCGGCCGAAGACCGCGCCGGACACCCGGAGACCCGGACACGGCACGAAAAGGACGAAACACCGGCAGAAGCATCGGCACATGATGACCTTCCATCCTCGCCTGCACACCGAAATCGCCACGGAACCATCCGTATCGGGGACAGGGCAGGAGGGCATGGGATCAGGGACGGGGCCCGCGCACCATGAACACGACCACGGGGTCCACAGCATCCACACCTTCGGCCTCGGCGACTTCTACGACTGGACCCCGGCCGGCCAGTGCTGCTTCCTGAGGAAAGGGGGCAGCGCGACCCGGATCACCGACTTCGACAAGCGGATGCTCCGGGACTTCTGGTGCCACCTCAAAAACCGCTAGGGCCTCTGAAATTCCTCCGACCGGTTTCTCGCCCGGCAGGCAACCCCGGCACACCCTTTGCCTGTCTCACAGGGTGCTCACAGCGCAGGCCGGGGTGCGAGGGGATGTCAGACCCGGCCGGGCGGTGGGCTGTCCAGTCCGATGCCACTGACCATGGCACTCGCAGACGAGGAACCGATGACCAGACCGCAGAACCGCAAGGGCCTCAGGCGCACGGCGTTCGCCGCCGGGGCCGCGCTCACCGTCGTGGCCGCCGTCGCCGGGTCCGCACCCGGCGCCGGCGCGGCGCCGGCGAGCACGCCCGGGACGCCGAAGCTCAAGCTCGTCGCCGCGTCGAAGACCGTGATCGCCGACCGGTACTCGGGGGAAGCCGGGGTCTATCTCGACCTCGGTACGTATGTCACCGCCGACAACGCTCCGCTGGAGCTCAAGGTGACCCGCAAGTCGTACAAGGACCCGATCGTCGCCCAGCAGATCCTGCGCGACGGGTCGAAGGTGAAGACGAAGGCCCTGCCCGCCGGGCTCGTGAAGGACTTCGGGGGGCTCACGGACTTCCTGGAGGTCTCCATCAAGAACGCGGCCGGGGCGGAGGTGCAGAAGATCAAGAGCGGCTTCTGCCCGAACAACGCCTCCGGGCGGCTGCGCCCGGACGCCCCGGCCACCTCGCACTATCCCGAGAGCTGCTCCACCAACCCCTTCACGCTCGGCTCGGTATGGGGCGTCGAGAAGGGCTGGGCGGCCAACACCTCCGCCTTCGGCTACGACAAGCCCGTCGATCTGGCCGCGGGCGAGTACACCGTCAAGGTGGCGGTGGCCAAGAAGTACCGGGACCTGTTCGGCATCCCCGACGACCGGCCGACCATCAAGCTGACCGTCCGGGAGATCAGTGACGGCGGCGAAGGCGGGGGTGGCGGAGCCGGGCTCACCGCCCGTGGTGCGCACGGCGCGCACACCGGGGGCAGTCATGGCGCGTCCCACGACATGGCCGGCATGGCGGGCATGGACGGCATGGACGGCATGGACGGCATGGCAGGGATGGCGGGTGGGCATCACTACGGGCCCCGCGGCGCCGACGCCCCCACGCCCTCCGCGCTCTCGCACGCCCTGGAGGCCCGCGGTCTCGCCCATCACCTGGGCGACGCCGCCGGACACACCGACGGCTCGCGTGTCGCGCCCGCGCTGAAGGCCGCCGCCAAGCGGCCCGCGGGGCGCGCGGGCGCCCCCGCCAACGTGCCCAAGCCCGACCTGCGTTCGCTGCCGGCCTGGGACATCGCGGTCACCGACGGCGAGGACGGCGACGCGGCCGGCAAGGACTACCTCGCCTTCAGCGCCAACGTCTGGAACGCCGGCCCCGCGCCGCTCGTCGTGGACGGCTTCCGCAAGCCGGGCGCGGACCTCATGGACTCGTACCAGTACTTCTACGACGCCAAGGGCAAGCAGGTCGGCTACGCCCCCGCGGGCACCATGGAATGGGACCCGCGCGTCGGCCACGAGCACTGGCACTTCACCGACTTCGCCAGTTACCGGCTCCTCGCCGCCGACCAGCACGAGATCGTGAAGAGCGGCAAGGAGGCGTTCTGCCTCGCCAACACCGACGCCATCGACTACACGGTGAAGAACGCCAACTGGCACCCGAACAACACCGATCTGTCGACGGCCTGCGGTCAGCAGAACTCCATCTCCGTGCGCGAGGTCCTCGACGTCGGCTCCGGCGACACGTACACCCAGTACCGTCCCGGCCAGTCCTTCGACATCACCGACCTGCCGAACGGCACCTACTACATCCAGGTCATCGCCAACCCGGCGAACCGTCTCCAGGAGACGAACACCAAGAACAACGTCTCCCTGCGCAAGGTCGTCCTGGGCGGCACCGTGGGTGCCCGCACGGTGTCGGTCCCGCCGGTCGACCTGGTCAACGCGCCCTGATCGCGCCCTGATCGCGCGCTGATCCGTCCACCCGTCCATCCGATCCCGGCGTCCCCGCGGTGGCATGTCCGCGGGGACGCAGGGCACCCCCGCGGCGGTCACCGCCCCGGTCCGGCGGGGGCAACCCCCGGGCGGCTCCGGGAGTCTCCTGAGTCGTCTGTGCTTTTCGGACGTATTCCTGCACGCGTGTAGGGTTCCGACGTTCGGCGGTGACCAACGCCGGCGATCCGAGCACGGTGTACGGGGTGAAGACAGCCGAAGCGGAGGAGCGAGCGCCGGTGAGCGGAACGAGGAGGCGCGGGCGTACTCCGCAGGAGGCGGCCGGCCGAGGCAGCAGGAACGGGCCGGGCGGTCCCGGCGGCAGGCCGGGCGGTCCCGGCAGGACGCGGCTCACCCGACGCGGGCGGATCCTGGCGTGGGGCGCGGGCGTGACGTCCCTGGTCGTCCTGGGGATCGGCGGGGTCGGAGCCTGGGTCTACAACGACCTCAACAACAACATCAACTCCGCCGAGGTGGACGACAAGCTGGGCGGCGACCGGCCCGAGAACCTCAGCCCGGGCTCCAAGAACATCATGATCGTCGGGTCCGACAGCCGTGACGGCGCCAACGCCAAGTACGGCAAGGACCTGACCACCATGCAGTCCGACACGCTGATGGTGCTGCACATACCGGCGGACCGTGAATGGGCCTCGGTCGTCTCCTTCCCCCGCGACTCGTGGGTGGAGATACCCAGTTGTGAGAAGGGGGACGGCAGCTCGTCCTCCCCCCACCACTTCAAGATCAACGAGGCGTTCGCGCTCGGCGGCAGCAACGGCAAGGTCGCCGAGGCCGCCGCGTGCAGCATCAAGACCGTCGAGGCCAACACCGGGCTGCGCATCGACCACTTCATGTCGGTCGACTTCTCCGGCTTCAAGGGCATGGTCGACGCGCTGGAGGGCATCGAGGTCTGCCCGAAGCAGGCCATCCACGACGAGAAGGCCCACCTGGACCTGGAGGCGGGCTGCCAGACCGTCAAGGGCGAGAAGGCGCTCGGCTACGTCCGCACCCGCTACAGCGTGGGCGACGGCTCCGACATCGGACGCATCGGACGCCAGCAGGAGTTCATGGACGCGCTGGCCAAGAAGGCCAAGTCCAAGCTCACGAGCCCCGACGCCATGTACGGCTTCCTCCAGTCGATCACCAAGTCCCTCACCACCGACCCCGACATGGCCGGTATCCAGCCGCTGTACGGGCTGGCCAACGAGCTCAAGGGGATACCGAGCGACCGTCTGAGCTTCCTGACCGTGCCCAACTACGGGCGTGAGGCCGACCAGCCCACCGACAAGGCCAACATCGTCTGGCAGTACCCGCAGGCCGCCGACCTGTTCACCTCCCTGGCCAAGGACAAGGAGGTCACCAAGCCGCAGTTGGAGGCGGCCAAGAAGAACCTGGTGTACGCCTCCAGCGTGCGTGTCCAGGTCCTCAACGGCACCGGGGTCTCCGGGCGGGCCGCCGCCGTCGCCGAGAGGCTGAAGGCCGCCGGCTACACCGTGACCAGCACCGGAAACGCCCCCGCGACGGTGACCAGGACGACCGTCACCTACCCGACGGGCCTCGACCGCCAGGCCGCCGTCCTCGCCTCCCGGCTGCCCGGTCTGCGGCCCACGGCCGACACCTCCGCCGCTTCCGGCGTCGTCACCCTGGTGGTCGGACCCGAGCTGAAGGTCGGCGACGTCGCCTGACGGCCTGCCCGGCCCCTCGGCCCGCCCGGGCCGGCGACTTGCCCGGCCCGTCGGCGTATCCGACCCGTCGGCGTATCCGTCCCGAGGGCGTGGCCGGCCTGACGATGTACATGGTCAAGTGCACCCCCGAGATGGGGTAAGCTTGATCTTGAGCCGGTCACCGGAAAGCACAACGGTGAACGACCTCTGCGTTGGTGGTCCAAGGAAAGACGCCCCGCTTCCTGCGGGGAAATGCAGGTGCAAGGCCTGCCCGGCGCTCCAAGAAGAACGAGTCCCATCCCGTGTCAGGCGGGGTGGGACTCGTTCGTTTCCGCACGCGGTAACGGCGGTCCGCGGGCCGCCCACGACTGAGGGCCATGTGCCGGCGGGGAGGATCCGATCTCCCTGATGCCACATGGCCCTGTCAGTCAGTAGGCCGGTCAGCCGGCCGGTCGGTCTGACGGCCGGTCGGTCTGACCGTCAGACGGTCGGGTCCGTCAGGTCCTGTTCGCGCTGGACGGGCCGAAGAACTCGATCTCGGCTATCGACACCTGCTTGCTCCCGGATGCCATGTACGAGGACTCGATGGTGAAGCGGACCTTGGTCACCTCGCCCACCCGGAAGGAGCGCGACTGGGCCCCCGCGCTCTGGTCGAGGACGATCTGCCGGGTCGTCGTCGTGCCGTCCTTCAAGGTGATCGTCGCCTTGATGCGGTGCGGGAGCGCCGACTGCGTGAGCTGGTCGGGGCGGACCGACGTGCCCGAGGTGATGAGCAGGTCCAGCAGACGGGTCGGCTCGTCGAAACGGGCCTCGATCCACTCGCCCTCACCCGCCTGTGAGACGCCGGGGCCCCACCAGGAGTTGTTGATCTTGTCGAAGGCCAGTTCCGGCTTGTGGCCCGGGTAGGAACGCGAGGCCGCGAACGAGTCCGGGGTGACCGGAGCCCGCTTGGCGAAGTGGTCACGGGTGGCCTGGACGGCGGCCGGTGTGTTCACCCCCGCGATGATCAGGAGGGTGAGGACGATCGCCGCGACCACCCAGCTGAGGATGCGGTCGAACGTACGGCGCAGGCGCGGGCGGTCGCCCGCCCAGTGGGACTCGCCGTTGCGGTGGAACAGGCGACGCCACCAGGGAAGGCGGACCGAGGAACGATCCTCCAGGGTCATGGGCATCGCACAGCGGACGCAGAAGTGCCGGTCGGGATTGTTGGGGGTGGCGCACCAGGGGCACGCGACGCCGTACGGCTCGCCCTGGACGGGGCCCGGCGCGCGCACCTGCGGCCGGTCCGCGACCGGCCTGCCCGGCAGGACCGGGGCGACGGACGGGGGCGCGGCGGGGCGGGGTTCCGCGTCGGTGACGGGGACCAGGAGGGAACGGGCCCGCGCGGCCATCGTGTCGCCGAGGGCGGGCGCGGGGGCGGCTGCCGCCGGTACGGGGGTGGTGGGGGCGGTCGCGTCGGGGGCGGGAGTGTGCGCGGGGGCCGGTGCGGTGCCCGAGGGAGCGGCTGCGCCGTCCTCCGGCGGGATGACCGGCAGGGGAGTTTCCGTGGTGTCCTCGTCGTCCGGGTCGTAGTCGTCGTCGGCGGCCGGGGCGGCGGCCTGGGGAGCGGAGTGGGGGGTGGCACGGGGCGAGCCGGGAGCCGAGGTGTCCGCCACCGCCGTACCGGAGACGGCGGCGGGGGCGGCGGTGACGGAGGCCGTACCGGAAACCACACCGGCCTCCGGGCCCGGGGCGCCCGACGGCACCTGCGCGCCCTCCGCGGAGCGGTGGCCGGGCCCGGAGCCGCCACCGACGACCCCGGAACCGGCACCAGCCGCTGCCACGGACCCGTGCGCCGGGCCCGGGCCGGGTGCGGCGACCGAGCCGGGTCCGGGCGCGGACCCGTACGTGGCACCGGAGCCCGACCCCGATCCGGACGCGTGAGCGGAGCCGGACCCGTGTGCGGCCGTCGACGCGGACCCGTGGGCCGAGCCCGGCCCGGACCCGACACCCGTCGCGGATGCCGCACCGGAACCCGACCCGGCATCTGCCGCGGCGCCGAAGCCCGTTCCGGGACGGGAATCCGACCCGGACCCGGTACCCGGCCCCGAGCCCGACCCGGCGGCCGGCCCCGTGCCCGACCCGGTGACCGGCTCGCCTGCCGAGCCGGCGGCCGGCCCGGTGCCCGCGCCGCCCGTGCGGGCCGCGGGGCGGTCCGTCCAGCTCAGTACGGCGCCGCAGGCGTCGCAGAACGACTGGCCGGGCTCGGCCCGCGTGCCGCACTCCGCGCAGTTCTGGGTGGTCATCTCTCCGGGGTCCTTTCGGCGGCGGTCACCTTGACCGAGTACGGCATGTGGGCGGGGCGGGCGGCGGCCACGAGGGTGTCCAGGCGGTGTTCGTCCGCCGGGCCGGGGTCGGGCAGGCGGACGGTGACGTGCAGGTGCGGCCGGGGTTCGCCGGGGACCGGGCCCAGCGGGCGGGCACTCCAGGCGGCTCCGCCGCTCTCGGAGATGTCCGGCTCCACGCCGAAGGCCAGCCGGACCGTCTCCGACAGACCGCGCCGGGTGCCGCGCACGCGGTGCAGGTACGCGGCCGCCGCGACCGCGGCCCGCAGCCTCGGCTCGGGTTCGGTGCCGTCGGTCTCCGCGCCGACCCAGGTCGCCAGCCAGCGGGTGAAGTCGACCGGGGCGAGCGCCGGGTCGAAGTAGGCGGGCAGACAGTCGAGGACGTTGAGGACGGGGGCCATCACCTCGTCCAGACCCGCGACGAAACGCTGTGCCAGGTCGTCGTCGGCGAAGACGGCCGGCAGCATCGAACCGATCGGGACGGAGGAGCCGAGTCCGTCCACCGAGCCCCTCAACGCCCCGTCCCCTTCCGTGCGTCCGGACGGCTCATGAACCGTCCCCGATCACTCGCACCCGGTGGTCGTAGGAGAACACCAGGGCCGGGGCGGCCAGGTCGATGCGGTCGGTCGCCTCGCCCCGCTTGCCCGTCAGGGGGTCGGCCGGGTGCAGCGTGACCTGGTCGACCAGCTCCACCCCCGGGACCCGCTGGAGGACGGCGAAGACCTCGCCCGACTGCACCGGACGGCCGAACGGCCACCCCTTGCCGTCCGCGCCGCCGATCAGCGGGTCGAGGTGGCGGTAGAGGGCGTCGTGGGCCTGGCGGCGGACCCGGTCCGTGTCGACGCCCCGGAAGGCGTGCACCGTCGCCACCACCGTCACGCCCTGGTAGTACGGCGGGCCGACGGCCAGCCTGGTGCCGATCAGGCGGCGTTCGTCGAGGTGGCGGGTGATGCGGTCCAGCAGGGAGTCACCGGGCACCAGTTGCTCGAAGCGGAGCCGTCCGCCGGGGTCCGGCACGGCCTGCGGGACCACCAGCACCCGTACGGCGTAGGAACCGTGCTCGTCCGGCTCGCCCTCCAGGCAGGTGATCCGGGCGGTCTCGGGGGCCGCGCGGCGGGCCAGCTCCTCGTAGTCGCGCAGGGTCACAGCCCGCTCCTGGGCGCGCAGGGTGATCGGCGCGCGGAGTTTCGCCTCCTGCACCGTCTCGCCGTCGACCCCGCCGCGCGCCGCCTCCCGGTTGACGACCTCCGAGACGTACGGGACGGAGGTGCGCAGCACCTGGACCGCGCCCCGGGCCACGTTGCCGGCCCGGCCGCCGCCCGTGCGGTAGCGGCGGGCGCGGATGACCGACCCCTTGGCGGCGACGGCCCCGTACTGGCGGAGCCTGCCGTCGGGCTCACGGACGGACGGGCCGAAGGCGATCTCGCCGGTGGCCGCGTCGAGGGTGACATGGCGGTCGTCGGGGCCGGAGGCGGCGAAGTGCGGGACCACCTGCCAGTCGGTCCAGCCCTCGTGCTCGGCGGTCTGGAGCAGCAGTGGCGGGTCGTCGCCGACCACGGGCGCGTGCGCGAGGGCGACATGCTGGCCGGGCAGGCCCGTGGACTCGCCGAGGGCCTCGTCGTACACGGTCTCGGCGTGCACTGCGGGGGCCGTGCCGCCGACCGTGAAGACCTCGGCGGAGCGCACGGTCGGGGAGGTGGTGTAGAAGGGCTGGCCGGGGAGGGGCTCCGTGACGCGGCAGCGCAGCCAGCCCGCCTCCTGGCCGCCGGAGCGGGACAGGACGTGAGCGCCGGTGATGTGCAGGACGACCTCGCCGGGGCGGTTGAGTCCGCCGGTGCCGTCGCGGTCGATCTCGCACTCGTGCCAGCCGTCCTCGGTCCAGGCCTCCCACACGAGCGGGGGCTGACGCGGGTCGACGCCGACTCCGTCGACGCGGCTGTCCAGTTCCAGGACCACCGCGCAGTGGGGGACGGCCGCGCTCAGGCCGAACAGCATGCAGTCGCCGGGCTGCGGCGCCTCGGCGAAGCACAGCACGTCCTTGCCCTCGGTGAGGTCGCTGGTCCGGTCGGAGACCGGCTCGCCCCGGTGCTGCACGACGAGGTGGCTCAACCGGCTCGGTACGACGTTGAGTTCGCGTTCCGTCGCGAAGACGACCGCTTCCTCGCTCTCCGTGCGGACCGTCGCCACCTCGGTGCCCACCGGCAGGAGGACCGCTTCGTCCTGCGGCGCGGACAGCCAGAAGGTGACCTCCGTGCGGGCCGCGGACGGCGGGAACAGGCGGATGCCGACCAGGTCCAGGAAGGCGAGGTGGTTCTTGTCGGGGACGCGGTTGAGGCGGTAGACGATCTGGTCGGCCATGTGGGCGACCGTCTCGACGAGCGTCACGCCCGGGTCGGAGACGTTGTGGTCCGTCCACTCCGGTGCGCGCTGCTGGATGTAGCGCTTGGCGTCGTCGACGAACTGCTGGAAGCGGCGGTCGTCCAGGTTGGGGGAGGGCAGGGCCATCAGCGGTCGCTTTCGGAGGCCGTACCGGACGGGCCGGGAAGATCCGGCTCGTCGTGGGACGGAATGACGTAGAAGGGGAAGACGAGACTGCGCGGATTGTTGGTGCCGCGGATCGCGTAGCGGACGTCGATGAAGAGCACGCCCTGTTCGGCGCCGGCGGTGACCTCGACGTCGGTGACCTCGATGCGCGGCTCCCAGCGGTCCAGGCTGGTGTACACCTCGTGCTGGATACGGCCGGCCGTCGCCTCGTTGACCGGCGCGAAGACCAGGTCGTGGATGGCGCAGCCGTACTCCGGGCGCATGGGGCGTTCGCCCGGCGCGGTGGCGAGGATCAGCCGGATGGCCTCCTCGACCTCGCGCTCCCCGCTGACCAGGGCGATACCCCCGGTGGGGCCGATGCGGAGCGGGAACGCCCAGCCCGATCCGACGAATTGCTCGGCCATCAGTGGGCCACCTGCCTATTCCTGAAGCTCTGGAAAGACTGCCGGGCTGTCACGGCAGCGGGTACGGCTTGCTGTTGACCATCACCACGCCCTGGAGCATGAGGGTTGCGGCCCTGATGCCCACGTTGGCGGTGGCGTTGACCTGGACGGTGGCGCCCGAGGTGACGATCGCGGCGCCGAGCGACTTGAGACTGAGCAGACCGGCCGAGTCCACCGACAGCACCCCCGTCAGCGACTTGACGTTGACCGAGCTGCCCCGGATGGAGAGAAGGGCTCCGCTCTTGATGGTGAGGTTGCGGCGTGCGCTGAGCGTGAGGTCGGTGCCGGCCTCGACCGACACCGCCCTGCTGCCCTTGATGCTGACCGTGCCCTTGCTGTCGATGGTGATCTCGGTCTTCGTCCGGTCCAGGTTGATGACGAGCCTGTCGTCACCGGACGTCACCCGAACCCCCTGCTTACGCCCCCCGGTCGTCTGGCTGAGCAGGTCGACACGGTTGCCGTCCCGGTCGGACAGGGTGTGGCGGACGGCACGGCGGCGCGCCCCGTCGTGCAGGGGCACGTCCTTGACCGGGGTCGGCTTGTCCCTGCCGTTGTAGAGGCCGCCGATGACGTACGGGTGGTCGAGGGCGCCCCGGTCGAAGGCGACCAGCACCTCGTCGCCGACGTCCAGCGGGAACATGGACCCGCCCGCCTTGCCGCCCCACTGCACGACCCGCGTCCAGTCACTGATGTAGGCGTCGTCGAGCCAGGGGAACTGGAGCTTCACCCGGCCCTGCTTGAGAGGGTCCTGCACGTCGGTGACCAGGGCGTTCGCGGTGCCGGGCAGGTTGAGGCCGTTGGTGGCGCCGCCGCCGCCGGAGGCCAGCCCGTACAGGGACCGCCACTGTCGCCCGCTCACCGTGACCCATGCCTCGTAGTGCTTGCCGTCGCCGAAGACGTGCCGTACGGAGGTCGCGGTGTACTTGCCCTCGAAGGGGGCGCCGACGTCGGCGAGGGTGACGGGCAGGCCGGGGCGCAGCTTCGGGGTGCCGCGCGCGATGACCTCCAGCTCGGCGAAGGAGCCGGTGACGTCGTCGGCGAGGGCCTCGGCGGCGAACTTCACCTCGGACTGCCGGTCGTACGGAGTCTGCGCGTCGACCAGCTTGGCGGGCTTGAACTTGGCGGCGGCCTCACCGGGGGTCGTGCCGATGCTGATGCCCGGGTTGGTCTTCGCGGGCGCCGTCGCGGTGAGCTTCTTCTTGGTCGTCACGTCCCAGCCGCGCGCCTCGACGGTCGCGACCTGCTCGGCGGCGGTGACGGCGGCGCGCAGCCGCAGGATGTCGGTGCCGGCCTCGAGGACGAAGGGACTCTTGTCGCCGGGCGTCGAGGTGGCCGGCGCGCCGGACGCCGGGTCGGGTCTGACGAACTGGAACTTGCCCTTGGCGTCCACCGACATGACCATCTCGTTCTCGTCGGCCAGCCGGGCGAGGAAGTCCCAGTCGGTGACGTTGGCCTGGCTGATGAACTCGTAGACGGTCTTGGTGGACTCGATCCTGCCGACCGGGACGCCGTCCTGCGCGGCCAGTTTGCGGGCGATGTCCGAGGCGCTCTGGTTGCGGTAGGCGGCGACGCGGCGCTGGCGCATCAGACGGTGGCCGAAGTCGTAGCCGCGGATGACGGTGAAGCTGCCGGTGCCGTCGTAGTCGGCCTCCAGGCCGCAGACCTCACCGGTGAGGAGCGGGTCGGAGGCGCCCTTGCCGTCGGCGATCGGGGCGAGGACCACGGGGGTGCCGAACTTGACGCCCAGCTTGCCCAGGACCAGCCGGCCGGGATCGCGGAAGGTGAGCCGGAACGCGGCCGGCACTCCGAGCCCCTGGTCGACCCAGCCGTCGACGAGGAGGGGCGCGATGTCGACGGGGAGGGGGCCGCCACCGAGGGTGACCTGGATGACGCTGGAGAACGCGGACTGGACCACTAGTGGCGCACCTCCTCGGCGGCCGGCAGGACGAGCTCGATGCCGGTCGGCAGGCGGGAGGGGTCGTCGATGCCGTTCATCTCGGCGATGGACCGCCAGGCGGAGGCGTCCCCGTACTCCCGCCACGCCAGCGACTGGAGGGAGTCGCCGGCGACGACCCGGTGCACGCGCTGCGCGGTGAGGGCGCCGGAGGTCGGGTTCTGGCCCTTGGTCTTGCTGGGGATCTCGTGCAGGCGCACCTGGCAGGTGGCACGGATCGGGACGCCGGTGGTGCCGAAGAGGGAGTACGTGACGTCGATGCTGCTGACGTAGGCGGTGAAGCGGGCGGTGGAGAACGAGCCCCACTGGAACACCACCCACGGCGGCGAGGGCTGCTTGGCGGCGATGCTCTTGGTGGTGACCTCGCAGCACTCCAGCAGTGACTCCACCTTCTTCAGCACGGTGTTGCTGCCGGGCTGGTCCGAGGTGTCGAGGAAGATCTCCACGGTCATCTCGCGGGGCTCCGGGCCCATGAACTCCGGTACGGAGCCGTCCCGGACGGCCGCCGTGGGGGTGACCTTCCACTGGGCCCGGCGGCCGAGCTGGAGCTGCGACGGGTTGAAGTCGAACCCGAAGGATTTGATCAGCCCGCCGGGGGTCGTGCTCGTGCCCACCGGCGGTTCGTGGATCGCGAGGGTGGCACGGACCAGGCTCTTGCCGGCGCCGCCTTTGCTTCCCTTGGCCATGGCTTATGACTCCCTGCCTAGTCCTGGCTCGTCCTGGTCCTGGTCCTGCTGCTCGGGTCCCGCTGCTCCGGTCCCGCTGACGGGATGCGGTTCGCTCAGTCCGTGAAGCCGTGGTGGGTGATCTCCAGGACCTCCGTGGCCACACCCGGGCTGTCCGGGCTGAGAGACGGCCCCTGCCAACTGACCGGCAGCACGTCGATGAGGCCCCAGCGGGCGACCTCCGAACCGTCCGCGCGCAGCGCCGCGATCTGCGCGGTCGGCCGGGTCACCCCGGTGGTGACCGAGGAGATCCACTTGGCGACCTTGGTGGTGTCCGGGGTGAGGGGGCGGGTCAGCCGGATCGTGGAGAACGTGACCCGGGAGGGCAACTGCCAGACGAAGCCGTTGTTGCCGCCCTCCTGGCGGTGCTCGATCTCCACCTGGGACGAGAGCCCCTCGCACCCGTTGAAGTAGCCGAGGCTCTCTCCGTCGATGGTCAGGGTGAAGAAGATGGTGGAGCCCGGGTCGAGATCGGACGGCATCGGGAGCCTGGCCTTTCTGGGAGGGGCGGCGGGGGCGCGGGGCGGGGTGTGTCGGGCGGGCGTCGGGGTCCGGGGGTCCGGGCCGGTGGCCGGGTCAGTGGCGGGGGTCGCGGAGTCGTCCCACCCGTTCACGGTCGAGCCGGAGTTCGGTGCGCAGGAGCCGGGTGATGCGGCCGGTCAGACGGTGCGTCAGCTCGTCGAGCTGGAAGTCGGTGAGCGCACGGGGGTCGAAGCCGGGATGCGGCTGTTCGCGACCCGCGCCCGCCGCGCCCCGGTCCACGTCGGGCGGGGGCCCGGACGGCGTACCGGCGGCCGAGCGGGGTGCCTGCGGCGGCGCGGGGGGCGGGCCGGCGACGCGCTGGACGACGGGGGTGCGGGGCACAGGCGGTGCGGGCGGCGGCGCGGCCGCCGTTTGGACCGGCATCGGCGCGGGCGACCCCTGGGCCGGTGCGACGGGACGCACGGGGCCGGTCGCCGGTGCCATCGGGGCGCCCGACGGCCGGCGCTGGACGGCGAGGGGCGAGAACTGGGCCGGCTGGTGCGGGACGCCGGACCCGCCCGGGGCCGACGGGGCCGCGGGCTCGTGCGACAGGCCGGAGGCGAAGGCGGGTGTCGGGTACGGCCGGGCCACGGGTTGGCCCGCAGCCGCTCCGGGCGCGGTGCGGCGCAACGCCACGGGGGCTTTGACCGCACTGCGCTGCACGGCCGACGGCATGCTCCGGGAGGACGGTGACGGGAGCGATGACGGTGACGGTGACGGGAGCGATGACGGTGACGCGGGTGATGAGGGGGACACCGGGGGCCTGCCGGAGAAGGAGACGGGGTGCGGAACACGCCCCTGCCCGTCCGTCGCCGTGGGACGGACCGCGCTCGGGAGCGTGCCTGTGGTGGCGGTGGCGGTGGCGGTGGTGGCGGGGGTGAAGCTCTGCGGCGACGGCCCCGGCCGGTGCGCGGGCGTGCCGGGGCCGGACGCCGTTGCGGACAAGGGGAGTTCCGAGGATCCGGAGGTCCCGGTGCTGCGCTGCACGACGGGAGACGGGAGCGGCGGCCGCGCCGGGGCGGTCGCTCCCGGTCCGGACGGCGGACGCGGTGCGTGGCGGTGCGGCGCGAGGGGAATGCCGCTCGGCGCATCGAGCGGGGCGGCGTCGGCGGGGCGGGCGGACAGCGGGGCGCCCAGCGCGGGACGCCCGGCCGCGGGGCGCGAGGGCCGCGCGGTGGCGGCGACCGGCAGGGCGGCCCGCTGGACGGGAGCGCCGAGGGGCGTGGAGCGCTGAGGCGCGGGCAGCGGTCCGGTCCCCGGACCCGGGGTGCCGGAGACGGGCGCGGCGACCGGGAGCGTACCGGCCGGGATCGAGGCCCCCGGAAGCGCCGGGGGCGTAGCCGGTGCGGGAACCGTCGGAGACGCCAAAGGGGCGGAAGGCCCGTGCGCCGAGGGCGCGTTCGGCGGTGTCGCCGGATTCGGTCGGCCCGCGGGCAGGCTGGTGGGGGCACCGAGACCCACGCGACGCGGGGGAGCGGTCGTCCCGGAGGCGACCCGCTGGACGCTCGTCGAGGTCGAGGTCGAGGTCGAGGTCGAAGACGTGAACGGGGGCGCGGGTGCGGGGGTGGACGCGGCCCCCCGGGCGGGCGGCGGTGAGTCGGCCGCAGCGCGCGAAGGCCGCGCCGGGCCGGCGGGTATCGACCCCGGCCCCCTCGCGCCGCCCACCGGCCGGACGGGGCCGCTCGGGCCGGGGTGCGTGGGCGGGATCACCGGGACAGGGGCGGCTGCCGTGCGCCGCACGTCCGTGGAGGGCGTATGAGCGCCGGTGGCCGGGACCGCGCGCGGGGCCGGCGCCGAAGTCTGTGCCGAAGTCTGTGCCGACGCCGGTGTCGATCCCGGGGTGGAGCCGGGGGTGGAGCCGGGGGAAGTGGCCGATGCGGGGGCCGTCGCCGCGCGCTGCACGGGGAGGGCCGGGACAGGGGCACCGTCGCCCGGGGACGAGGTGGGGCCGGATGCCGAGGCCGTCGCCGTGCGGTGTACGGGCCGGGCCGACGCGCGGCCGCCGTCGCCGGGGCCCGAGGCGGAGCCGGGCACCGGGGCGGCACCCGCGGCGGAGGCGGCGCCTGATACGGGTCCGGGACCGGGGTGCGAGGCCGGAACCGGGCGGGAGCCGGGGCGCGCAGTCGAACCCGAGGGCGAACCCGGAGTGGATCCCGGCGTGGTACCCGGTGCCGATTCCGGTGTCCTCGCCGCCCGTTGCACGCTGGGGGACGACGTACCGCCGTCGACGGTGGCCGGGCGGGGACGAACGGGCGCACCGGATCCGGTGCTCGGGGCGGCGCCCCGCGCGGGGCCGTCGGCGGGCACGGGGGCAGGGCCGGACCCGACGGCGGGACCGAGGCCCGCGCCCGACCCGATACCGGTACCCGGTGCGGAGCCGGGACGGGAACCGGAGGGGGCGCCAGGGACCCGACCGGAATCGGAGCCCGAACCGCGACTGGCCGACGGCCCGTTGAGGGTGCCGGCGGCAGGAGCGGAGGTCGTGTCGGGGGCCAGGCGTCTGCTCACCTGAACCGGCGCCACCGCGCCGGGACGCTGGGCGCTCACGGCGCGCCGACCCTGGTTCGCTGCTGGTGCTGGTGCTGGTGCTGGCGCTGGCGCCGGGGTGCGTTCCGCTGCGCCGGTCCGTCCTTGCCCCGCGTCCGACCGGGGTGCGGCGGGGCCGCTGCCCGGGGAGCGTGTGCCGGTGCCCCCGGGCGTCTCACCGGGGGAGGAGGACGGCGCCGTGCGCGCCGACACGGCACGCTGCACGCTCCGCCCGGCGTCCCGTACGTCGGGACCGGCGGAGTGGGCCGACGCACCCTTCGCCGCCCGCGGCACGGCTCGGAACGCCGAACCGTCGGACACCGTGGGCGAGTTCGCGGGCGAGGGGACGGCTGCGCCTGCCTGCACGGCGGGCGTGGCTCCGTCCGCCGCCGGAGGACCGGGAGCCGTACCGGCGTCACCCGCGCCCGGTATCGCCCGCCGCGCTCGAACCGGCTCGCCGCCGGTCGGGGAGCCATGGTGAGGGGAGGCCGCTCGCTGGAGTGCGACGGGGGCGGGAGACGGCGTGCGTGGTTCTCCCGTAGCGGAGGTGCCGCCCGGAGCCGGTCGCGGGCCGGGAGCGGGTTCCTTGCCGGCCGCCGCGCCTGCGCCGTCGGTCTCGGTACCCCGTCCGGACGCCCGGGCGGAGCCGGTCCCCGGTGACGCCGGCGCGACCGGAGCCGGAGTGCCGGCCGGGGACGGCGGCCGGGCAGGCAGGCTGCGGCGCTGTACCGGCGCCGACATGGACCTTGTCAGCGGGGCCGGACCCGACCCGGTGGGCGGGCTCGCCGGGGACACCCGGATGCCCCGTGCGGGGAAGGCGGCGGGAGCGGACGGAGCCGTCGGTCGGGTGGCCGTCACAGGCACGGCCGGAGTGGCCGGAGCCGACGGGACGAACGAGGACGCCGGTGGCGCGGACGCCGTCGAGTGGGCGGGAGCGGCGGGCCCGGCCGACTGCGGCACCGCACCCGCAGCGACCGGACCCGGCGCGGTCGGGGCGGCCGGGCGGGGCCCGGACACCGGCGACGTCATGGGTGACGCGGGCACCGCACGCTGGAGGGGTGTCGGCCGGGGCGGCGCGGACACCCGCTCGGGTTCCGCGGCCGGCGGAGCCGCCCGCAGGCTGCTCATCGCGCCGCCCGGCGCCGCGTCCAGCACCGCGTGGAAACCGGTGCCGGTGAAGGAGGGGTTCTGCCAGGTGGCCAGCCGCCCCCCGAACCCGGCGTCGGCGACGCCCGAGGTCCCCCCGGCCGCCGCCCGCTGGATGGGCGGAAGCGTCGGCCAGGCGGCCGCGACGACACGCGGCACGGAACCGGAGCCACTCACCGGAGCCGAAGCGGAAGGTGCGGCCGGAGCTGCGGCCGAAGGCGCAGTCGAAGCCGGACCAGCAGCCGGTGCCGAAGCCGGACCAGTGGCAGATGCCGAAGCCGGACCCGCCGCCGACGGCGACCCGGGCGGCGACGCATCCGGGCCGCTTCCGCGCCCGCCTTCGTCCCCGCGCCGGCCCCGCAGCCGTTCCAGGAACCCCATGCCTCAGCCCTCCGCCCCGCCCCGGGTCACCAGGGAAGCGATCTGGTCGGCGTAACGGCGCCGGTCGTGGTGTTCCAGGTCGAGGATCTCGTCCTGGCCCCAGTGGAAGTGGTAGGCGACGTACGCGATCTCCTCGTGCAGCCGGTCGGTCGCGTACGTCACGATTCCCCCAGGCGGCTCCCGCCGAGTTCCACCTCGAAGGGCTCCGAGCAGTGCGGGCACTGCACCGAGGCGCGGGTGTGCCCCTCGGCGTTGACCTGGCGGTAGAAGTCCTGGAGGAACGCCAGGTCGGAGGCGAACATGTTCTCCACGACGCCGTCGTGGACCAGCGGGAGGCTGCCGAGCCTGGTGATGACCCGGCCCAGCAGCACCACCGACAGATACGCCGGGTTCTCCTGGACGCGGATGTCCCGGAGGGGGACCAGCTCGTCCCGTGCCGTGGCCAGCCGCATCACGCCGTCGCGGTGGACCGTGCCCGCGTCGTCGACGTAACCGCGCGGCAGCTCGAAGGGGAACTCCGTCTGGAGCCGGTACGGCGCCGGAGCCGGGGCGGCAGCCGCACCCGGCGCGGCGAACGTGGAGGCGGACCCGGAGGCGGGTCCGGTCCCCGACGCGGATTCGGGCACGGCGGCGGCCGGGAGCGCCTCCTGCGGCTCCCCGCCCGCCGCCGCCCGGACAGCCGTGCGCCGCATTACTCGATGACCAGTTCTTCGAACGTGATGGTCACGGTCTCGGTCAGCGCGGAGGCCTCGCCGGCCTTCACCGAACTGGTGTCGATCTTGCTGCACCAGGCGTTGCGCATGTTGTACCGCTTGACCGGGTTGTTCTGGTAGTCCATCACCATGATCGTGGCGTTCTTGCGGGCGGTGCCCATCACGCCGTTGATCGACTCGGTGATCCACTGGTTGAACGCCGCGGACTGGGTCATACCGCGGACGACCGTGCAGGTACCGGCCTTCTTCACGCCGGGCAGCTTCTTGGTGACGGGCTTGCCCTGCGCGGAGACCTGCTGGTACTCGATGACGTCCTGTTCGAGGCTGAGGCCGCTGACCTCGGCGAGGTACTCGACCATCACGCCGTCGATCTGGAGACCGAAATTGTGTGAAGTAAGGGCGTCACCCGGCTGGAGACTCATCTGGCTTTCCTTCTAGGTGTGTTGCGGAGGGCGGTACGGGGGCGCGGCGGAGGGCCTGCCGCGGGCCTACTCCTCCAGCTCGCCGTTGCCGCTGGAGAACTGGGCCAGCCGGAAGATCACGAACTCGGCGGGCTTGACCGGCGCGATGCCGATCTCGCACACCACACGGCCGAGGTCGACCGACTCCGGCGGGTTGGACTCCTCGTCACACTTGACGTAGAACGCCTCCTCGGGACGGGCGCCGAACAGCGCGCCCGCGCGCCACTCGTTCACGAGGAACGCGGAGACGTTGCGCCGGATCCGGGCCCACAGAGCGTGGTCGTTCGGCTCGAACACCACCCACTGGGTGCCGATCAGGATCGACTCCTCCAGGTAGTTGAAGTACCGGCGGACGTTCAGGTAGCGCCAGGCAGGGTCGGAGGAGAGGGTGCGGGCTCCCCAGATGCGGATGCCCCGGCCGGGGAACGCCCGGATGCAGTTCACGCCGATCGGGTTGAGCAGGTCCTGCTCACCGCGCGTGATCTGGATCTCCAGGTCCACCGCACCGCGCACGACCTCGTTCGCGGGGGCCTTGTGCACGCCGCGCTCGGAGTCGTTGCGGGCCCACACCCCGGCCACGTGGCCGCTCGGCGGGATCAGCCGGGCCTTGCCCGCGGCCGGGTCGAAGGACTTGATCCACGGGTAGTACAGCGCCGCGTACTTGGAGTCGTAGCCGGCCGTCTCCTGGCGCCAGACGCGGATCTGGCGGGCGTTGAGGCCGGGCGGCGGGTCGATGATGGCGACGCGGTCGCCCATCAGCTCACAGTGCGCGATCAGGCCCAGCTGGACGGCCTTGACCGACTCCAGGTCGATCGCGCCGCGCTGGTAGGCGGCCATCAGGTCGGGCACCGCGACCATGGACACCTCGTCGACGGCCTCCAGGCCGCCGAAGCCGGTGCGGTCGGAGCTGTCGCCCAGGTACTGCGCGGGGCCTACGGGCTGCGCGGCCTCGACAGCGCCACCGGCGGCGGCGGGCGCGCCGGCGGGCGGCGCGGCCAGCGCGACCGTCTGGTTGTCGGGGCGGGCCAGCTGCGCGGCGGGCGCGGCCTCCGCCACGGTGATGAGCTTGGAGCGTTCCTTGACCTGGGTGACGACGTAGGAGCGGTTGCCCTTCTTCGCCGACACGTCGAACGTCTCGACGGGCTTGTCGCCGTCCTTGACGATCAGCTTGAAGCGCTCGGCGGGGCCCTCGCCCTCCGCGTCCGCGACCTCCACGCTCAGCGGGCCGCCGCTCTCGCCCGGCGCCACGGCCGTCACGGTGAACGTGCCGAGCTGCTTCGGCTCACCGGCCGGCAGGGCGGCCGGCGCGGGGCCGGAACCGGCGACCGCGGCAGGCGACTTGGCGTCTCCGGCGGCACCCGCCGAGGATCCGCCGACGCGGACGACGTAGGCCGCCGAGCCGCCGTTGTTGAAGAACCCGTAGACGGAGTGCGCCAGGTAGTAGCCGTCGGTGAAGTCACCGAACGCCGCCACGTACTGGGTCCAGTTGGTCACCAGGGTCGGTTCGTTGAGGGGGCCGGACGGGGCGAGCCCGACGAAGGCCGCCACCGAGGTGCCCACCCCCTCGATCGGGCGGGAGCCGCTGGCCACCTCCTCGACGTATACGCCGGGCGACAGGTAGGACGGCATGCTGTGCTCTCCTCGGGGTACGCGTCAGGACGTCTTTCACCGTCACGCGCGAAGCGCGTCCGTCGAAACGGCTTCCGGTGCAGGGTCCGGGGCACCGCTGTTGCCCTCGGGGGCAGCGCGGGCCGCCGGGTCCGGCCCGCGACGCCCTCGTCCGGCCCGCGAGGCGCTCGTCGGCACCGGTGCGCGGGCCTTCCCGGCGGGGGCGCCTGCCCGGACCCGGGGGCGCAGCCCGGCCGCTGGGTCGTGTCTGACAATTCCCGCCGGGCGCGCGGCGTCAGACACGCTCCAGGTCCCCTCGGGCAACCCGTCACGGCCCGGCGGGCACGCACCCTGCCCCCATGCCTCTGACCCCGCCCGCCGCCCTCGCCGTAGCGTCGGCGCGTGAGCCTGTGGACTTCTCTTGAACCGGCGTCCGTCACCGTCGACCCCGGCAGCCGGGCGACCGTGCGGTTGCGGGTGCGCAACACCGGTGACGTGGTCGACGAGTACCGGTTCGAGCCGGTGGGTGCGGTGGCGCCGTGGACGGTGGTGGAGCCGCCGACGCTGCGGTTGTATCCGGGGACGACGGGCACGGTCGAGCTGACCTTCTCGCCGCCGCGGACCCCGGACGCCACGGCCGGGCCCAACCCGTACGCGGTGCGCATCACGCCCACCGAGCATCCGGAGGCGGTGACCGTTCCCGAGGGGAACCTGACGGTCACGCCGTTCACCGAGGTGCGCGCCGAGCTGGTGCCGCCGACGGTGAAGGGGCGGTTCCGCGGCCGGCCACGCCTCGCCATCGACAACCTCGGCAACACCAAGGTCACCGCCTCGCTGAGCGGCAGCGACACCGGCGACCGGCTGTCGTACGAACTCCAGCCGGCCAACGTCCAGGTCGAACCGGGGCGGGCGGTGTTCGTGAACACGACGCTGCGCCCGCGCCAGGTCATCTGGTTCGGCTCGAAGGAGGAACAGCGCTACAGCCTGGCGGTACGCCGGTCGGGCGCCCACCCCTTGGAGGTGGAGGGCACGTTCGTGCAGCGCGGGTTCCTGCCGCGCTGGCTGGCGACGGCGCTCAGTCTGACGCTGGCCCTGGCCATCGCGTTCGTGATGATCTGGCTGGCCTACAAGCCGCGGGTCATCACCAGCGCCAACGAGAAGCTGGCGGGGGCCGGCGTCAGCACCCTGGCGCCCAGCCCCTCGGCCACGCCCAGCGCCCCGCCCCTGGTGCCCACGCCGACGGCAGCCGCCGTGGTCGAGGCGCCCGTCACCAGCCAGGCCCCGGCCGGCGGCGGCAGCGGCGGCGGCGGGGGCGGGGGTGGCGGGGGTGGCGGCGGCGAGTCGAAGGCTCCCGCGAAGCCCAAGCAGGAGACGGCGGCCGACGCCGTGAACAAGCTCGCGGCGCGCAGCGACGGGCGGCACATCTGCTACCGCGCCTACGTGGAGGACAAGGGCTGGCAGGACCCGGTCTGCGACGGCGCGATCGCCGGCACGACCGGCAAGGCCCTGGCCATCAAGGCCCTCAACATCGCCACCGCGCGCACCGGCGGTGTCATGGGCAACGCCGCCCATGTGGACGGGGGCTGGCTGACCGGCGACAAGTGGTCGAAGGCGAGCGACGGCGCCAACATGTACATGGGCTCCAGCAAGCCGGCGGTCTCGGTGATGCAGGGGTTCACCATCAAGACCATGGAAGGCTCCGTCTGCCAGAACCCGCACATCAAGGACCGCGGCTGGCTGGGCAACGGCTGCACCAAGCCGGGCGACTGGATCTACGGCGGCAGCCCCATGGAGCAGAAGCTCCAGCTCGAGGCAGTCCGTTTCACGGTCTGACGCACGCTCGCACGGCGCGCGGGGGCACCGCCGCTCGTCCCTTTCGGGCAGCGGTGGTGCCCCGCGGCTTCCTGACGGGCCCCCGCCCCGCGTCATAGCGTCGACAGGTGACTCTGTGGACTTCTCTGGAACCGGTCGCGGCGACCGTGGATCCCGGCGGCACCACGACCGTGCGGTTGCGGGTGCGCAACACCGGTGACGTGGTCGACGAGTACCGGTTCGAGCCGGTGGGTGCGGTGGCGCCGTGGACGGTGGTGGAGCCGCCGACGCTGCGGTTGTATCCGGGGACGACGGGCACGGTCGAGCTGACCTTCTCGCCGCCGCGGACCCCGGACGCCACGGCCGGGCCCAACCCGTACGCGGTGCGCATCACGCCCACCGAGCATCCGGAGGCGGTGACCGTTCCCGAGGGGAACCTGACGGTCACGCCGTTCACCGAGGTGCGCGCCGAGCTGGTGCCGCCGACGGTGAAGGGGCGGTTCCGCGGCCGGCCACGCCTCGCCATCGACAACCTCGGGAACACGCGCGTGACGGCGTCCGTCGCGGGCACCGACATGGGCGACCACCTCGGATACGAGTTCCGGCCGGGCAATGTGCAGATCGAACCGGGCCGGGCGGTGTTCGTGGAGACGACGCTGCGCCCGCGCCAGGTCATCTGGTTCGGCTCGAAGGAGCAGCGGCCGTACGCGCTGAGCGTGCAGCGGTCGGGCGCGGTGCCGCTGGCGGTGGACGGCACGTTCGTGCAGCGCGGGTTCCTGCCGCGCTGGCTGGCGACGGCGCTCAGTCTGACGCTGGCCCTGGCCATCGCGTTCGTGATGATCTGGCTGGCCTACAAGCCGCGGGTGATCTCGGCCGCGAGCGAGAAGGTCGCGGAAGTCGGGAGCACCGCGCTGCCGAGCCCGTCCGTCTCCGCGCCGTCCGCGCCCAAAGCGGACGCCTCCGCCGCACCGCTGCCCGAGCAGCCGGCGCCCTCCGCCCCGGCGAAGCAGGAGGACGGCAGCGGCGGTTCCGCGTCCGGCGGCTCCTCCACGTCGGGTGGCGGCAGCGGGAGCGGGAGCGGGTCCGGTGGTTCGGGCGGCTCGAAGCCGGCGGCCCCGGTACCCGGCGCGTTGATCATCGGCCAGGGCTCCAACCGGTGCGTCGACATCACCAACGCCCAGAACGGCAAGGGCAAGGACGGCACCCCGCTCCAGCTGTGGGACTGCGCCGGCTCGGCCAATCAGAAGTGGGTGTTCAAGAGCGACGGCACCGTCCGCGCGCTCGGCCTGTGCATGGACGTCGCCTGGGGCTCCAAGGACGACGGCGCGGTCATCCAGGTGGCCAACTGCTCCGGCAACCCCGCCCAGCAGTGGGTGCTGAGCCAGTACGGCGACCTGGTCAACCCGCAGGCCGACAAGTGCATCGACGCCAAGGACAGCGGCACCGGCAACGGCACCAGGCTCCAGCTGTGGACCTGCTCGGGGACGCCCAACCAGAAGTGGCGCGCGCAGTAGGGCCGGCGCAGCAGGGGCAGGCTCAGCAGGCCCGGCGGGCGGGCCCCGGACCGGGGCTCACCAGGTGGCTTCGCCCGGCACCAGGCGGCCCGCCTTGCGGTACTCGCGGCGGGCCCCCTCCAGCAGGTCGCCGTCGCCCACCGGCTCGTCGCGTCCGGCGGCGAGGTAGGCGGCGGTCACGACCGCGCTGCGGATCGACCCCCCGGCCAGCTCGAAGTCCTTGGCCAGGGGCCCGAGGTCGACGTCGGGCGCGCACGGGACGTGGGACAGTCCGTGCCGCCACAGCGCGAGCCGTTGCCCGGCGTCCGGGAACGGGAAGTCGACCACCAGGTCCAGGCGGCGGGTGAACGCCTCGTCGATGTTGGCGCGCAGGTTGGTGGTGAGCAGCGCGATGCCGTCGAAGGACTCCAGCCGCTGGAGCAGGTAGGCGCTCTCCATGTTGGCGTACTTGTCGTGCGCGTCCTTGACCTCCGACCGCTTGCCGAAGACGGCGTCGGCCTCGTCGAAGAGGAGCACGGCGTCGGTGCGGTCGGCCTCGGAGAAGATGCGCTCCAGGTTCTTCTCGGTCTCGCCCACGTACTTGTCGACGACCGAGGACAGCTGGACGACGTACAGGTCGAGGCCGAGTTCGGCGGCGACGACCTCGGCGGAGAGCGTCTTGCCGGTGCCGGACTCGCCCGCGAACAGCCCGAGCACCCCCCGGCCGCGTCCGCCGCCGGCGCTGAGCCGCCAGTCGCCCAGGACGCGGTCACGGTGCCGGGCGCGCAGGGCGAGCTCGTGCAGCTGGGTCAACGGCCGCTCGGGCAGCACGAGATCCTGCCATCCGACGTCCGGCCGGATCCGCCGCGCGTGCCGCTCGAGCCCGGACGCCGACTGCTGCCGCGCGGCCAGCCGCACATGGTCGGCGGTGAGCGGTCCGCCCTCGAAGGCCGCCAGCACGGAGGCGGCTCGCGCCGCCCGCGCGACCCGCTCGCCGCCCAGGCGGTAGGGGGCGACGACGGCGGCGAGGTCGAAGCCTGGGGCGGTGTCGGGGGCGCCGGCGGAGTCCAGCGCCGCCGCCCAGGAGGCCGTCCCGCCCGCCCGGCGGCGCGGGGCGTCCAGCACGAGCGGGTCGTGGGTGGCCCAGTGCGGGTCGTAGGGGCGCGGGTCCGTGAGGAGGACGGTGACGTCCGTCGCCTCGGCCAGCGCAGCGAGCAGCGGTCCCGGCCGGTCGGGCAGCCCGGACAGGACCACGGCCCGGCCGCCGAGACGTGCCTCGCGCAGCAGGCACGGGACGCGGTCGTCGGGGCCGGTGAAGCGAAGGGCGTCGGTTCCGGCGGCGCTCAGGGCCGAGGTGATCGCCGCGAGGCCGTCGCCCTCGCGGTGTTCGCGCAGGTAGGCGATGAGCGGGCCGCCGTCGCGCAGCCGGTGCGCCAGCCGCCGGGTGAAGTCCTCGTCGTCGGCGGGCAGCGGCGGGGGCAGCGGGTGCAGGTGTCCGCGCAGGGCGGCGTCCGGGGTGTCGTCGCCGAGGAGGTGGGCGAGCAGCCGGTCCGGTACCCGCAACGTCCGTGTGAGGAAAGGCCGTTCGGGCTCCTCGACGTCCAGCAGGCCGTACGCGCGCAGCGGCGCCGAGGAGTGGAAACGGGCCCGGGCCGCGGCCCGGTGCGGGGGCGTCCCGCACAGTTCGAGGGCGAGCCCCGTGGTGGCCCGCCGTCGGCTCACATCGTCGTTGAGATACCCGTAGAGCGGCTCGAAGCCGCGGTCCAGATCGGGTGCGAGAGCGACGAGGAGGATCGCGGTGTCGAGCGCGGTGAGCCGCAGCCGCGCGGCCAGCGCGGTGAGGGAGTCGGGGGCGGTGCCCTCGGGGGCGAGGGCAGCGTCGACGGGGGCGGCGGTCCCGGCGTCGAGCAGATGGCGTACCGCCTCCTCGGAGAGGTACAGGCCGCGCAGCGGGTCGGCGGCGGTCGGGTCGACGGCCGCGCGCCGGTCGACCAGAGCACCGACCCGATCCCGCAGCACACCGAGCCGGCCGAGCAGCGAGGCGGCCTCACCCCGAGAACCGGACCCGCCGCGCGAGCCGTGCGCCGCAGGACCGGCCGCGACCGCTTCGGAGTCCGTTCCGGGTGCCCCCGAGCCCCGACGAGGTTCGCGCCCCGGACGGTCGGCTGCGGCCGGGGTGATCCCGGCCCCGCCCGCGTCGGTGCTCGCTGCCGCTGCCCCGGCTGCCCCCGAGTCCCGATGCGGCGAACGCCCCGCACGGTCGGCCACGGCGGGGTCGGTGTCTGCCGGGAACGTGCCGGTACCGGGGCCGGTGTCGGCCCTGGCCGGGTCGGTGTCCGAACCGAGCGCCGCAGGACCGGGCGCGACCGCTTCGGTGTCCGTTCCGGGTGCCCCGGCTGCCCCCGAGTCCCGATGCGGCGAACGCCCCGCACGGTCGGCCACGGCGGGGCCGGTGTCGGCCGGGAACGTGCCGGTACCGGGGTCGGTGTCGACCCCGGCCGGGTCGGTGTCGGCCCTGGACGCTCCGGTGTGGGCGCCGTTCACTGTGGGTCCGGGCGGCGGGGGCCGGCCTCGCGGGCGGCGCGGGCCGCTGCCACCTGGTGAGGGCGGTGGGTGCGTTCGCCGGACTCGGGTGGGTCGCCGTCCATGCCGCGCAGGCGGACCGCCGCGCCCTCCGTGACAGGCGGCCCGGCGTCGTACTCCGGGTATGCCGGGAAGGGCGCCGTCACCACCAGGTCGAGGGACGGCTTGAGCTCGCCGCCCAGGGCGGACCAGATCTCGGCGAGGGAACGTGACTCGGTCTGGATACCGGCCACCGTCACCGGCATCGCCAGCCCCAGGGCCCGCAGTGAGCCGGGCAGTTCGTCGGCCGTCAGCATCTCGCGCGGCAGCAGCGTCGCCAACACGGCCGACAGCAGGCGGTGTTCGTCCTGTGGGGTCCGCGTCCAGGCCGTCACGAGATAGGAGAGCCGGAACCAGCGCGGTGGCTGACGGCGCTTCACGACGATGTCGCGTTCGTCACGCACCGCCATCTGGCCGCGCTGCCGACGGGTCACGTCCTCGCGAATGTCGTACAAGTAGGTGTTGATCACAGGGGCGTTGCGCCGGGCCGCCCAGTCGCGGGTCGGCGCCTCGAAGGAGACATCGATGCCGGAGCCCGCCAGCGCGCCACCCCCGAGCAGCTCTTTGAGGACCTCGTCCACCTCGTGGATCACCGTCGTGCTCCTCAACTTGCCGTGCTGCACCCACTGTCCGACGATCGTGCCCCGGGCGGCCCCCGATCCGCAGGCGCCTCGGGGTCGGCGGCCGGGCAGGGCATCGTGCCCGCGTGTCCGCCTTCGATTGCCCGTTCGGTCAGATGTAGCCTTCCCGGAGGGCATATGCCACCGCGTGCGCCCGGTTGCGCAGGTGCAACCGCGTCGTGAGTCCGTGCATGACGTTCTTGACGGTTCGTTCGGAGTAGGACAGCTTGCTGGCGATCTCTCCGGTGTCCAGGCCCTCGGCGACCAGCCGAAGGACGTCCACCTCCCGCGGCGCGAGTCCCAGCGAGGGTGCGCCGGGCCGGCCCGCCGCACCACGGTGCAGCGTGCCCACCTGGCTGATGAGCCTGCCGAGCAGGTCGGCGGGCAGGTCGCCGTCGCCGCGGTGGGCGGCCAGCACGGCCTGCACCAGCCGGTGCGCGGTGGCCTCCCGGCGCCAGACGATGGCCCCGACCCCGCACTCGATGACGTCCAGCAGTTCGGTCTCGCGGATCGTGCCCACGACGAGCACCGCCCGTGCCCCCTCGCTGCGCACGATCCGCCGCAGCCGGGCCAGCGCCGCTTCGTCGAGGGTGTCCTCGATCAGCAGCGCCACGGTGCCCGCGGCGGCCGAGACCTCCTCGCGGACCTCGACCTCGGGACGCCCGCGCAACTGGCTGACGGCGCCCTCCCGGGAGATCGGGTCCGGTGCCTGGACGGCCACGGGGACCCGCCGCCGGGAGCCGAGTCCGCCGCCGAGGCCACTGCCGACCGTGGTGCCGATGGTGGTGCCTGCGGCGGCGGCGCCCAGGGCCGCGGCGGCCGCGACGCCGGTGTCTGATGTCCGTGGTGAGCTGAGCAACCGAATCCCCCATGTTCACGAGCCCGCCGTCCGGCGGGGACCGGTGACGGGTGGGTCCGGTCCAGCCTTCTGCGACCGCCGGGGCGCGCGCAATCGTGGAGCACCACGAGGCGGACCACGAGAGCAAGCCGCCGACCACCCCGAATCGTCTGCATCGTCGCAGGTCAGAGCTGGCATGGCCGTCGCGTGCCGGGTCACCGTGAGCCTCGCCACAACGGCCGCGCGGACCCGTACCGAACCGCACGACCTCTACGTGTACATGGACAAGTCCGATGTGCCCGACAGCAGGAGGCAGGGATGACCGGACCGTTGCGGGAACGCGAGGACGCGCAGGCGCTGCTCGCGGCCGAGGCCGAGCGCGCCCGCGCCGGAGAAGGCCGGCTCGTCCTGCTGCGCGGGGCCACCGGCACCGGCCGGTCCGCCGTCCTCGAAGCCGCCGCCGCGCACGCGGCCGGTCTCGGGCTGCGAGTCCTGCATGCCCGCTGCTCCCCCGAGGACACCGCGCTGCCGTTCTCCTCGGTCCTGCACCTCCTCGGCTCCGTACCGGAGTTCGCGGACGTCGGACCGGGCGGCGACGACCGGGAGAGCGCGGCCCGGCTCTGGCGGGTCCTGCGTGCGTACGCCGACGAGGCGCCGCTCATGGTGGCCGTGGACGACGTCCACCTCGCCGACGAGGCCTCGCGCCGCTGGTTCGTGGAGGCGGCCCGCCGTATCGACCGATTACCGGTGGTCCTGGTGGCCACCGAGCGCAGTCAGTACGACATCGGCCCGCGGCCCACCGGCCTCACCCACACCCTGTCCCCGTCCGTGTTCCGCACCCACACCCTCGCCCCGCTCACCGAGGACGCCTCGGCCGACCTGGTCCGGGCCGCCTTCCCGACGGCTTCCGACCGGTGGACGGCGGACTGCGTACGGGCCGGGGCGGGCAACCCGCTGCTGCTGCACGCCCTCCTCGACGACCTCGACGGCGCCCCGCCGCCCCTGGCCGTCCCGAGGACGTGCGCCGCGCTGTACCCGGGTTCCTACCCTGCGGCCGTCTCCTGGTGGCTGGACAACGCGGGCCCGGCGACGGCGGAGGTGGCCCGCACCCTCGCGGCCCTGGAACAGGCGGACCAGACGGAGCGTACGCAGCAGTCCCGGCGGACGGAACAGGCGCAGCGCACCGCGGGCGCCGAGCGGGAAGGGGCTGTTCAGCGAGCCGAGCGAGACGGGGGCGCCGGGGGCGCCGGTGTCCGGAACACCGACTCCGCGCCCGTGATCCCCCACCAGGCCCGGACCGGCCCGGGAACCCCTCACCGGGCCCGGACCGCTTCCGCGACACCTCACCAGCCCCGGAGCGCTTCTGGAGCGGCTTCCGCAACGGCCTCCGGGGCGGTCTTCCCAGGGATCCCCGGGACCGCCGACGAAACGGCTCCCGGGACCGCCACCCGCTCCGGACCGGCCACCACCACCGGACCGGCCGCGACCGTCGCAACCACCGCCACCCCCACCGGCCCGGCCGCCGACCCCGCCCGGGGCACCGCACCCGCGGCCGTGTCCGAAGCGGCCACGGACACCCTCGCCGCCCTCGTCGCCGACGCCTCCGGCGCCGATCCGGCCCGTGTCTCCGGCTGGTTCACCGCGATGACGCGCCTCGGCGTGCTGCGGCCGGATCGGTCCGGCCGCCCCCGCTACGCGCACCCCCTCCTGCGGGACGCCGTTCTCGGAGGCTGGTCCACCGCCCGCCGCCAGGACGCGCACCGGGCGGTGGCGCAGGCCATGCTGCGCCGGGGCGACCCACTCGACTCCGTGGCACGGCAGTTGCTGGGCAGCGCCCCCGAGGGCCTGCCCTGGGCACAGCGCGTGCTGCGCGACGCCGGCACCGTGGCCGCGCGCGAGGACCGCCCCCACGACGCCGTCCGCTATCTGCGCCGGGCCCTCCAGGAACCGCTGCCCGACGACCTGCGCCAGCGCCTGCTCACCGAACTCGGCTCCCTGGAGTACGCCTCCGCCGACACCCCGGCGGGCATCCCGCGGCTGGCCGAGGCGCTCGACCTGCCCGCCGAACCCCGTGACCAGGTCCGTACGGCCATCGCGCTGGGCACCGCGCTGGTGGGCCGGGGCGAGGTCCGCACGGCGGTGGAGGTGCTGCGCCGCCTGGAGACCCGGCTGAGCGCCCACCCCGATCTGGCGCGCGCCCTCCAGACGGCGTCCGCGCTCCTCGCCGACCAGGACCGGATGGTCCGCAGGGAGGCCTACCGCTGGCTCACCGACACCGCCGAACGCTCCCCGGAACTCGTCGGTCCCTCGGGTCAGGCCCTGCTCGTGCGGTACGCGGCGACCGCGGGCGAACTCCCGGCGCGGGAGGCGATGCGACGGCTGCGCACCCTGCTGACGGAACCCGCCGACTCCCTCGCCGAGCCGTTCCTGCTGGGCACGGCCGCGGCGGTCGCCCAGTGGGCCGACGAGCTCGACGAGGCGGAACGCCTGGTGGAGCGCGGCCTGGCCGGCCAGCATCCGTCGCTGCTGCACCCGATGGAGCAGGCCCTCCTGGACACCGGGTGGGACATAGCGGCGGCGCGGGGCGCCTACGACACCGTGCTCGCGGGGTACTCCGAGGCGGCCCACGTCCGGCGTACCGGCGGCGGCCCCGTGGGCGCGGACGCGCACATCCTGCTCGCGCTGGTCGAGACGGGCCGCACGGCCGAGGCCCGCCGTCTGGCCGACGCCTTCGACCTGCGTGACGTCCCCGACTCCTGGGAGCTGAACCGCTTCCTGTACGCGCGGGGCGTGCTGCGCTTCACCGAGGGCGATGTCGCGGGCGCCCTGCACGACTTCCTGGAGTGCGGCCGCCGCCAGTCCGCCCGTGCCGTCCTCAGCCCGGTCGTCACACCGTGGCGGACGGCGGCCGCGGAGTGCCGGCTGGCGCTGGGCAACTCCCAGGAGGCGCTGGCCCTCGCGACCGAGGAACTGCGGCTGGCCCGTGTGTGGAACACCCCGCGCACGACGGGACGGGCGTTGCGCGTCCTGGGCCGGGCGACCCGCGGCAGGCGGGGCCTGGAACTGGGTGAGGAGGCGGTGGCCGTCCTGCGGGACTCCCCGGCCGAGGCGGAGCTCGTGGCCTCCCTCCTCGCGCACGGCCGGCAGCTGACCGCCGCCGGCGAGCGCGGACGGGGCCGTGACCACCTGCGTGAGGGTGCCGAACGCGCCGAACGACTGGGCAGCGTCCGTCTCCTGACCTATGCCGAGCAAGCCCTCCGTACCGCGGGCGGCCGTCGCACCACCCCCGCCCACACCGGCTCCGGGGCCCTCACCGCCAGCGAACGCCGTATCGCGGAACTGGCGGCGGAGGGACGTACCAACACCGAGATAGCGGAACTCCTGCACGTCGCCCGCCGTACCGTGGAAACCCACCTCACCAGCACCTACCGGAAGTTGGGGATCCGCAGGCGGGGCGAGTTGCGGGGCGCCCTGGAGGAGTGAGACGGCTGTGCGGTACCCGGCCGCCACGAGCCGCCCGACCTACGACGAGGTCATGGCCGTCGACCTCTTCGCAGGCATCCCCGTCAACGACTTCGCACCGGCCCTCGCCTGGTACGAGCGGCTGCTCGGCGCCGGGTCGGCGTTCCTGCCGAACGACGCGGAGGCCGTCTGGGAACTCGCCGAACATCGCTACCTGTACATCGAGCACCGGCCCGGCCGCGCGGGCCACGCCATGCACACCGTCTTCGTCGACGACCTCGGCGCCCGGGTAGCCGCCATCACCGGCCGGGGACTGGTCCCCACCCGCCGCGAGACCTACTCCAACGGCGTACGCAAGGTCACCTACCACGACCCGGACGGCAACGAGATCGGCTTCGGCGGCTCCCCGCTCTGACCGCCGACAGCACCGGCCGCCCACCGCCCCCGGCCGCCCCGGCCGGTCGCCGACGCCGGGCCCCGGCCCGGTTCCGGGCGCGGTTCCCGGCGCGCTGAGCCGCCGTGACAGCCCTGTGACCACAGGAGTGGCCTCCGTCACAGCCCGCCCGGCCCCGCCCTGGTGGGGTGACCGGATGCGTACCGCACTCTCCGCCCTGCGCGGCTGGCTGCCGCCGCTGCTGGCGCACCTGCTGATCGGTCTCCCGACGGCCGTCGTCGTGCTGTGCGCGCGCTGGTATCTCGCCCACGGCCACTGCACCGACGGCGACCTCCGCCTGCGCGACCTGGACAACTGCACCTACGACCAGATCGAGAACAGCGGCTTCGTGCTGATCGCCCTGGCCCTGTCCGCCGCGTTCACCGGCCTGCTGCTCGTGCTGTTCGACGGTGTGCGCCCTCTGAGGACCGGCCGCTCGCTCACGCCCCGGCTGGTGACCCTGCCCGCGATCCTGCTGCCCTACGCCGTGTACGTGACCTGCGCCGCGCCCGGCGGGTGAGCCGCGTGCCGCGCCGCACGGCGGACGAGAACAGTGACGCGGATCACTCCTGCGACGCCGCTCACTTCGCCCGTCGGCGCCGGTCCTACCGACATGACCGAACCTGTGAAGGGCCCCGCGAGTTACTTCCCGTCGATCGAGAAGAAGTACGGACGCCCGATCGCCGAGTGGAAGACCCTGATCCGCGCCTCACCGCTCACCCGGCACATGGAGCTCGTCTCCTGGCTGAAGACCGAGCACGGCCTGGGGCACGGCCACGCCAACGCGCTGGTCGCCCACACGCTGGCGGAGAGCCCCGGCGAGTGAGCCCCGGCCGGTCGCCGGGCCGGGCCCGGCGTCAGCGACCGTTCGAGGCGTTGCCGCCGTTGCCGTTGGCCGAGGAGCGGCGGCGGCCCTGCGAGGCGGGGCGTCCGCTGCCCTGTGCCGCGGGTCGTCCGCCGCCCTGTGCTGCGGGTCGTCCGCTGCCCTGTGCCGCGGGGCGTCCGCTGCCCTGTGCTGCGGGTCGTCCGCTGCCCTGTGCTGCGGGGCGTCCGCCGCCCTGTGCCGCGGGACGGCCACGGCGGGAGCGCGGGGCGGAAGCCGTGCGCGCCGGACGGTTCTCCGTGGCGGCCGGCGGAGCGAGCACGACGGGCACGCCGGAGGGCGCCTGTGCACCGGTGATCCGGCTCAGCTCGGTGCCTCCCGAGCGGACCCGGGTGGTCTGCGGGGTGATACCGGCGTCCGCCATCAGACGGGTCATCTCCCGGCGCTGACTGGGCAGCACCAGCGTGACGACGGTGCCGGACTCGCCGGCGCGTGCGGTGCGGCCGCCGCGGTGCAGGTAGTCCTTGTGGTCGGCGGGCGGGTCGACGTTGACGACGAGGTCGAGGTTGTCGACGTGGATGCCGCGGGCCGCGACGTTGGTCGCCACCAGCACCGTGACGTGGCCGTCCTTGAACTGCGCCAGTGTCCGGGTCCGCTGGTTCTGGGACTTGCCGCCGTGCAGGGACGCGGCGCGCACCCCGACCGCCAGCAGCTTCTTGGCCAGCCGGTCCGCCGCGTGCTTGGTGTCCAGGAACATGATCACGCGGCCCTCGCGGGCGGCGATCTCCGTCGTCGTGGCGTGCTTGTCCTCGTCCTCCACGTGCAGCAGGTGGTGCTCCATCGTGGTGACGGCGCCCGCCGACGGGTCGACCGAGTGGACGACGGGGTCGTGCAGGTAGTTGCGCACCAGGCGGTCGACGTTACGGTCCAGGGTCGCCGAGAACAGCATGCGCTGGCCGTCGGGACGCACCTGGTCGAGCAGGGCGGTGACCTGCGGCATGAAGCCCATGTCGGCCATCTGGTCGGCCTCGTCGAGGACGGTGATGGCAACCTGGTCCAGACGGCAGTCGGCCCGGTCGATGAGGTCCTTGAGCCGGCCCGGCGTGGCCACGACGACCTCGGCGCCGCCGCGCAGCGCACTCGCCTGCCGGCCGATCGACAGACCGCCGACGACCGTGGCGAGCCGCAGCCGCAGCGCACGGGCGTAGGGGGTGAGGGCGTCGGTGACCTGCTGCGCGAGTTCCCGGGTCGGGACGAGCACCAGGGCCAGCGGCTGCCGGGGCTCGGCACGCTGCCCGGCGGTGCGGGCCAGCAGGGCGAGGCCGAAGGCGAGGGTCTTGCCGGAGCCCGTGCGGCCACGTCCGAGGACGTCCCGGCCGGCCAGCGAGTTCGGCAGCGTCGCGGCCTGGATCGGGAACGGGGTGGTCACGCCCTCGGCGTCGAGGGCGGTCAACAGCCGCTCGGGCATGTCGAGTTCGGTGAACGACTCCACCGCGGGCAGTCCCGGGGTGAGAGTGACGGGCACCGCGAATTCACCGCCGGACGCGGCGGGACGACTCCCGCGTCCGCTCCGCCCCGGCTTGGCCGAACGGGAGGGGGCGCCTTGGCGCCTGTCCGTACGGGAGCGGACGGAGCTGTTGCGGTTCATCCGATACCTTCCTCGAAAGGGGAAAATGCCATGGGCCGGGGCCCGCACTCAGGAGTGCGGGCCCCGGCCACTTAGTCCGCGTGATGCGCAGCCGATGCGTCAGCGTCAGCGTCAGGCGGCGTCAGGCGGTTCAGGCGGGCTGGATGTTCTCCGCCTGCGGGCCCTTCTGGCCCTGAGTGACGTCGAAGGTAACCTTCTGGCCTTCCTGAAGCTCACGGAAGCCGGACGTGGCGATGTTCGAGTAGTGGGCGAACACGTCAGCGCCGCCACCGTCCTGCTCGATGAAGCCGAAGCCCTTTTCCGAGTTGAACCACTTCACGGTGCCAGATGCCATGTTGTATCTCCTATGCGGCAATGCCCCGGGCCCGCACCTTACGGACCCGGCGTAGCGGCAGGATCGGGAAAGCCCCAAAAACAAAAAGAGTGCCCGTCGACGGAAGGTCGAAGAGCACTCAAAAGCCTCTGGTAACCGAAACTGCCACTTTTATCACGGTAGCACAGGTCCGGGTGCGGGCCCGGGAGCGAGCCAGTGCGTGTCACATGCCGGGAACGGCGGCTTCGGGATGCCCGGCGGCGGTCAAACGCCTGTTGTATAACCGGATCATGATTTATCACGTTGTGCCGCTCGACGACTGGAACGCCGTCCCGGACCGGCCCTACGCACCCGCCTCCCTCGCCGCGGACGGGTACGTGCACTGCTCGCCCGACGAGGGGACGACGCTCGCCGTCGTCAACGCGTTCTACCGGACCGGTCCCCGGCCGCTGCTGGCGCTCGTCCTGGACGAGGAGCGGCTCACCGCGAGGTGCGAGTGGGAGGCGGCCGCGCCCGCCCCGCCGCCCGGCGTCCGCGCGGACGCCCTGTTCCCGCATGTGTTCGGGCCGATCGACCGGGATGCCGTGATCCGCGTCCTGGAGGTCCGCTGGGACGAGAGGGGCCTGGCGACGGGCCTGACGGACGCCGGCTGACCCTTCCGCTCGTCTCCCCGTCAAGTCCCTCCGGTTCTCCCCGTGTTCAGAGGTCGAACTCGTGCGGCGGCAGGTCGAGGGTGAAGCACGCCTCCCGTACGACTCCCTGCTCGGTCTTGTCGAAGTCGCCGTCGGCGCCGCCGATGACGATGCCGATCTGGATGACGGCCCGCGCCTCGGCCGGCTTCTTCTTCGCCTTGGCGATCTCCTGAAGGACACCGACCTTGCCGAAGTCGAAGTCGGCGGTCAGCTTGTCGAGATTGGCGTCGAAGCGCCGCTGGAGGTCCGTGGCGTCGAAGTTCTGAAGCACCTCGTTGGTGGCGATCAGCTGTGCCACCCGACGCCGCTCGGCGGGGTCGACGGTGCCGTCCGCCGCCGCGACCAGGGCGCACATCGCCATGCTCGCGTCGCGGAAGGCGCCGCTCTTGAGGTCGTTCTTCTTCGACAGGAGCTGCGTCTGCATCGTCGACGCGGACTCCTTGACGCGGTCCCACAGGGCCATGAGAACTCCAGAAGGTCGGGGCGGGATCAGTGTCTGGAACAACAACCACGGCTGCGTCGACAGCTGCTCGTCGTCGGATCCACAGCTGCGTCCGCAGCAGTGTGGAAACTGACGGCCGCCCCGAGAAGTTCCCCCGTTCCCCGGTCAGCTGAGGCAGATCAGGCCCAGCAGACAGACGTCCGACGGGGACGTCCCCGCGGGCGCGGTGCTCGTCGAGGAGGACGACGAAGACGAGGACGACGAGGACGAGGACGACGAGGAGTTCGACGAATCCGACGCGTTCGAGGGCGAGTTCGCGTCAGAGGCCGACGACCCCGTGCCGTCGCCCGCGGCCGAACCGGAAGACTGCTGCCCCCTCGTGCCGGTCGCGCCGGTCGTTCCCGAGGAGCCGGTGGCGCCCGCCGTGCCGGACCGGTCGCCGGGGGCGGTGACCGTCGCGCCGTGGGACGAACTCCCGGTGCGCTGCCGGGGGACCGACGGCGCCGACGCGGGAGAGGACGCCAGCGAGTCCGGGCGGGTGTCCGCCGGGGACTGCGCCGCGAGCGTGCGGGAGGGCGTGGGCCGGTGGGCGTCGGACCGGGTCACCGTCGGGCGGGTGCGCTCCGACGTGGGTTCCTTCCCGTCGGCCGTGGTCGGGACGTCCGGCGTCGTGGCCGCCTGCGCCTGGTCGCCGGTCTGCCGGTCCAGCGCGGCGAAGGTCAGTCCGCCTCCGACGAGGGCGACGGCCGTCGCGACCACCGCCCGGCGCTGGTTCTTCTTCCAGCGGGCCAGCTGCCGACGCCGCGCCGCCCGCCCCGGCGGCGCGTACGGGACGGAGGGCGAGGTCAGCCCGCTTTCGGTTTCGTCCGACGGCGCGGTCCGTGGCGCGGTGTCGGCGTACGGCGCCGGCGGCGGGGTCGGTGACAGCGGCGGGGCCTGGGCCGGTGCGATCGCCGTCGTCGGCACGGATGCCGTGGTCGACCGGGCGACCCGGGCCGGGGCGATGCCGCGGTCGACCGTGACGGGTGCGATGTCCGGAGCGTAGGCGCCGCATCCAGGGCACACCAGGGCGCCGTTGAGATGCCGACGACACGTGGAGCAGTAGTCCATCTGCGGTCTTCCTACGCGGGGGTCCGATGGCCGGCAACGCTAACGACTCGTTCGAAAGACTGTGTGCAGTCTGTGTGACGCTCCTGCACGAATCCCTTGAGGGGATGGGCACACACGCCGAGAACACCCCGTTCCCGTCCATCTATGTGAACGTAAAACAGGTACGCGTCTCTTGACGTGCTCAGGCCACACCCCTAGCTTCCGAGGGAAAGCGCTTTCTGGTTCCGTCCGGTCGCGCTTCCTGGTTCGGCCGACCCGCACTCGTCCCGTTCCGTTCCTGGAGATGAAGCATGCAGCTGAGATCCGTCATGGCCTGCGTCAGCCTGGTGGCAGGCACGCTCGTCGCGCTGTCCGGCACCACGGCCCAGGCCGCCACCACCGTCCGCTACGAGGCCGAGACCTCTCCGGCGGTCTGCTCCGGCACCATCGACTCCGACTGGACCGGCTTCTCCGGCAGCGGATTCTGCAACGGCACCAACGCGACCAGCGGCTCCGTCCAGTTCACCGTGAACGCGGCCACCGCCGGCACGGCGACGCTGAACGTGCGCTTCGCCAACGGCACCGCCGCCGCCCGAGCGGCCTCGCTCGTCGTCAACGGCACGACGGTGCAGACGCCGTCCTTCGAGGGCACGGGCGCCTGGTCGACCTGGGTCACCAAGACGCTCACCGTGTCGCTCGCGGCCGGCAGCAACACCGTCCGGCTCAGCCCCACCGCCGCGGCGGGACTGCCCAACATCGACTACCTGGAGGCGACGACGGCCGACGGCACCACACCCCCGGCCGGCGGCGCGATCTACGTGTCGCCGAGCGGCACGGACGGCGCCGCCGGTACCCAGTCCGCGCCCACCACCCTCACCTCCGCGATCAGCCGCGTCGCCGCGGGCGGCACGATCTATCTGCGCGGCGGGACGTACAGCCCCTCGTCGACGGTCACCGTCCCGGCGACCAGCAACGGCACGGCGAGCGCCCGCACCACCCTGTCCGCCTACCCGGGTGAGACACCGGTGCTCAACTTCTCGGCGCAGAGCGAGAGTTCCTCGAACCGCGGACTCCAGCTGTTCGGCTCGTACTGGCACGTCTACGGCCTCGTCGTGGAACACGCCGGTGACAACGGCATCTACGTCGGCGGCAGCGACAACGTCATCGAGCGCACCGTCACCCGCTTCAACCACGACACCGGGCTCCAGCTCGGCCGGATCGCCTCCACCACCCCCGCCGCCCAGTGGCCGGCCCGCAACCTGATCCTGAGCGCGGAGTCGCACGACAACGCCGACTCCGACGGCGAGGACGCCGACGGCTTCGCCGCGAAGCTCACCACGGGAACCGGCAACGTCTTCCGGTACGCCGTCTCGCACAACAACATCGACGACGGCTGGGACCTCTACACCAAGACGGACACCGGCGCCATCGGCCCGGTGACCATCGAGGACTCCCTCTCCTACAACAACGGCACCCTGTCCGACGGCACCGTGAACTCCAACGGCGACCGCAACGGCTACAAGCTGGGCGGGGACGACATCGCCGTCAACCACGTCGTACGGCGCAGCATCGCCTACCACAACGGCAAGCACGGGTTCACGTACAACAGCAACCCGGGCTCCATGGCCGTGTCGAACAACCTGAGCATCGACAACGCCCAGCGCAACTACTCGTGGGACGCGGGGACCTCGGTGTTCCGCACCAACACGTCCTGCCGGTACAACGTCAGCGGCTCCAACGACAAGACCGTCGGGGACGCCGACAGCACCAACCAGTTCTGGACGGGCGCCAACGGTTCCCGCTGCGCGTCCTCCTACGGCGGCGCACTCGCCTGGTCCTTCGCCGCGAACGGGCAACTGGTGGTGACGCTGGGCGGCAGCCGGGTGACGCTGTAGCAGCAGCCTGTACGGGTGCGGGTGCGGGGATCTGTCCTTCCCCCGCACCCGCACCCCTGCGCGGGTCGCGGGGCGGGGTGCGGCGGCGTTCCTAGCCGTCGATGTCGAGCGCGGTTCCGTACAGCCGGTCCACCTTCAGCCGGACGACCACCCGGCGCTCCGCGACCAGCTGGGCCAGGAACTCCTCCTCGTCCTGCGGCCGCGCGTCCGCCGGGATCATCCCGAGCAGCTCCCGTCCGACCGCGTCGCCAGGGACCGTCGTGACCTCGGAGATCTCGGCCTCGCCCTCGGCGACCGCGAACGACCACACGTCGTCGCCCGGTACGTGCAGGGCGGCCTGCGGGTGGCGTCGCAGGTGCTGGACCTTGATGCGGTCGGCCGTCGTCGAGAACCGCACGACACGGGCCTGCGCGTCCCAGCTGTAGACCATGGTGGTCAGGTGCGGGTGGCCGGTGCGTCTGACGGTCGCGAGAGTGCCGAACCGCGCTCGGCCGAGCAGATCGGACAGGGCTTCGTCGGACAGTGTGCGAGGCGCTGGACCTTGAGTCATGACTCGGTCAACTCCACCTGGCCGACGGGTATTTCACGCAGCGCCGCACACGCGGACCCGCCGCGTCGGCGAGTCGCCGCCGGGCGGGCCGCTCAGTTCGCCGACGGGCCGGTCAGGTGGTCCAGTTCCGCGGCGTAGAGCTGGGCGGGATCGAAGCCCATTCCGGTGAAGTGGCCGGCGAGTTCCAGGGACAGGACGCCGTGCAGCCGGGTCCAGAAGGTCAGGGCCCGGTGGAGCGCGGCGGGGGGCGCGAACCGGCCGTCCGTCCACTGGTCGCCGAGACCTTCGAGGTGCGCGGCCAGCGGGGTCGCCGGACCGTCGGAGGGCAGATCGGCGCAGGCGTCCAACAGCACCGTCATGATCTCGGAGGCGATCACGGTGACGTCGTCGGGCGCGTGGTAACCGGGTACGGGCGTGCCGTAGACGAGGAAGTACCGCTGGGGATCGTCCAGGGCCCAGCCGCGCAGCGCATGCGCCAGCCCGGTCAGACCGGCGCCGGCGGCCGAGGCCGTGCGGAAGGCGTCGGCGACGCTTCGGTACGCGTCCCGGACGAGCTCGGTGATCAGCTCGTCGCGGCCGGAGAAGTACCGGTACAGCGCGGGCCCGCTCATCCCCATCTGTTTGGCGATCGCGTTCAGTGACAGTGCGGACGCCCCCGCCGTGGCGAGCTGCTCCCAGGCGCGTTCCTTGATCTCCGCGCGCACCTGGGTGCGATAGCGCTCGCGCGGGGTCGTCGTCCCCGGGTCCGCCATGGGCTGCCGCCGCCTCTCCGTGCTCGTGCCTACGGCCTCACGATTCAGTTAGAGGCTATCACCAACGCTATTGACACTCCCTTTCGATCTGCGTTACAACTTCTAACGAACGCAAGCAGGGGTCACTCTTACTGGAGGTCATCATGGCGAGCACCGACGCAGGACTCGTGGAGGTCGTGCTGCCGGGCAAGGTCGAGCCCGACGGGCTGCGGATCCGGCACGGAGCCGTCCCCGCCCCGGGCCCCGGGCAGGTGCTGATCCGGATGGAGGCGACCGGGGTGTCCTTCGCCGAGCAGCAGATGCGCCGCGGCCGGTACTACGACCAGCCGCCGTTCCCCTTCGTGCCCGGCTACGACCTGGTCGGCACCGTGCTCACGACCGGCGCGGGCGTCCCGTCCGACCTGACCGGCGTCCGGGTGGCCGCCCTGGTCAAGGTCGGCGGCTGGGCCACCCATGTGCTCGTCGACGCCGCCGACGTCGTACCGGTGCCCGCCGGTGTCGAGGCGGCGGAGGCGGAGACGCTGGTGGTCAACGGCATCACCGCCTGGCAGATGCTGCACCGCAAGGCCCGGATCCGTGCGGGCGGGACGATCGTGGTGCACGGCGCCAACGGAGGCGTCGGAACGGTCCTGGTCCAGTTGGCGCGGGCGCACGGCATGCGGGTGATCGGCACGGCCTCCGCCCGCCACCACGACGCCCTGCGGCAACAGGGGGTCACCCCGGTCGACTACCGCACCGGCGACCTGGCCGCGCGGATCCGCGAGCTCGCCCCCGGCGGCGTGGACGCCGTCTTCGACCACGTCGGCGGACGGGGCATCGTCGACTCCTGGCGTCTCCTCGCCCCCGGCGGCACCCTCGTCTCCTACGGCAGCGCCTCCACGCGGGACGACGAGGGGTCCAAGCAGTGGCCCGTACTGAAGCTGCTGGGGCGGCTGTGGCTGTGGAACGCGCTGCCCAACCGCCGCCGCGCCTACTTCTTCAACGTCTGGGCGGGCCGTGCGCTGGCCAGGAACCGCTTCCGGTCCCGTCTGCGGGCCGACCTCGCCCAGGTCTTCGCAGCCCTTCAGCGCGGTGAGGTGACACCCCGGATCGCGGCCCGGCTCCCGCTGACGGAGATAGCCGAAGCCGTCCGCCTCGCCGAGTCCGGAACGGTCGCGGGCAAGGTCGTCCTCCACCCGTGACCGACCTCGCCCGCCCCGGCCGGGGCAGGCCGGGCCGCCGCCCGGGCAGCCCGGGTGGTACCCGCCCGGACAGGTCGGCGCGCGCGACCTACCCGGCTGGCCGCCGGCTCGCGTCCGCCCCGGCCGCGTGACGGCCGAAGGCGAGCGGCACCCACGTGCGACCCTCTACGCCTGAACGCCCGATCACCGGATCGCGGGAGACGTCGGCGGGGGAGAGTGTGGCGCAGGTCACGGGAAGTCGGTGCCGGGTGCCGGACAGCTCATGGACGTGAGCACACATATGCGTACCCGGGTACGGGCCGGGGAATCGAGCGCGTTCGCTGAGCTGTTCGACGACTACGCCCGCGCCGTCTACAACCACGCCTTCCGGCTGACGGCCGACTGGTCCACGGCCGAGGACGTGATGGCCACGACCTTCATGGAGGCGTGGCGGCTGCGCGACCGGGTCGACCCCGAGGGCGGCTCGCTGCGGCCCTGGCTGCTGGGCATCGCCACCAACACCGCCCGCAACCAGCACCGCAGCAACCGCCGGTACCGGGCGGCGGCGGGCGCTGCCGCGGCGGCCGAGCTGTCCGTGCCCGACCACGCCGACGAGGTCGCCGACCGGATCGACGACCGGCGGCGCCTCGCGACCGCCCTCACCGCCCTCGCCGCACTGCGCAGACCCGAGAGAGAGGTCGTGGCGCTCTGCCTGGGGGAGGGACTGGAGTACGAGGCCGCCGCCGAAGCTCTCGGGATCCCGGTCGGCACCGTCGCCTCCCGCCTCTCCCGGGCCCGCAGGAAACTGCGCGCGCTCGCCGCGGACGAACCGGCCCGCCGGCCGACCGCCGACCGGACGCCCGAGGAAGTCCGCGAAAAGAAAGTCCGCGGAAACCGGGAAGGCGGCCGCACCGGCCGACAGGTAAGAGGCGATCACGCAAACGTGGTCCGGCCCGCGCAGGGAGGAAACCGATGAACGCGAACACGCCCCGGCAGAGTCAGGCCGAGCGGGAGGAGAGCGACGAGCTCTTCGCCCGGACGGCGCGCGACCTGCCGACGGGCCGTCACCAGTTCCACAAGGAGCGTCTGATGGCCCAGATCCACGAAGCCCGACAGGACGAGCGCACGGCGACGGCCGCCCCCGTCAAGAGCAAGCGGCTGCGGCTGCCCCGCCCGGGGATCACCCTGCCCGCGCTGGCCGCCGCGCTCGCCGGGGTGGTCGTCGTCGGAGTGGCGTCGTCCGGGGGTGGGGGGGTCAGGGACGGCGGCGTCGCCACCGGACCGGCCCTGACCACCACTGTCGGCGTCGCCACCACCACCGGCGTGCCTCAGCTGCTCGACCAGATCTCCCTCGCGGCGGGTGAGGTGACCCACCCGGCCGTCAAGCCCGGCCAGTACATCTACATCGAGTCCAAGTCGGCCGACAGTTTCCTGAAGACCGTCGGCGACAAGACCACCCTGGCCAGTCACGAGCTGCACACCCGTCAGCTGTGGGACTCCCCGGACGGCACCCGGGGCTGGCTGATCGACCCCGCCGTCAACGACGGCCCGGAGGGCGAGACGCTGAGCCTTCCCGACGAGCAGGGCAACACCCCGAAGGCGCACCTGGGCGCCCCGTCGTACGACTACCTGGCCAAGCTGACCACCGACCCCGACCAGCTGCTCGCCAAGATCTACAAGGAGACCGTGGGCCAGGGGAACACCCCGGACCAGCAGGCCTTCACCACCATCGGCGATCTGCTCACCGAGAGCTACCCGCCGGCGCAGCTCTACTCGGCGCTGTTCAAGGCCGCCGCGAAGATCCCCGGTGTGGTGGTCGTGAACGACGCGGTGGACGCGATCGGCCGGCACGGGGTGGCGGTGGCCCGGCTGGACGAGACCAGCGGCCAGCGCGAAGAGTGGATCTTCGACAAGAAGACCCATGTCTTCCTCGGTGAGCGCTCGGTCCAGGTGAAGCAGCTCACCGGGACGGACGCCCTGATCAAGCCCGGCACGGTCACCTTCACCAACGCCATCCTGAACCGGGCGATCGTCGACGGCATCAAGCAGACACCGTCACAGGCGGGCTGACCCGCCCGGCCGGTCCGAGCGCCGGCGGCCTGGGCGGCCGGTCCGAGTGGCGGCCCGGGCGGCCGGTCGAGTTCCGGTCCGCCACCCCGGTGAGCCGGTGACGCCCTGGGCCCGGCGCCAGGGCTCCGGCTCCCCACCTGGGCCGGGTCCCCGGGGCCGCGCCGACCGGCTACTTCCGGCCGGTCGGCTGCCGGTCGGTCCACTCCGCCTCGACGGTGACGGTGTAGTCCACCAGCGTGCCGGCCGTGATGCCCGCGGCCGCGGCCCGCGCGGACGGCTTCGTCACCGTGCGCCGCTCGGCCAGCAGCGCGCCGGTGCCGGGGTCGACGATCAGCTCCGACCGTACGGCGCCGTACTCGGGCGTGTCCGTGGCGGGCAGGGCGAAGCCGACGCCCTCGTGGCCCGTCGGGTCGGTGACCCTGCCGAGCGAGACGATGCCCGGGAGGTCCGCGATGACGCGGTAGGCGGCGGCCCGGACCTCGTCCCTGACCGGCAGGTTGATCAGGCCCGCGGCCTGCTGCCAGGTCCACTCGGTGCGGTCGGAGACCTCGGCTCCGCGGTCCTCCCGGTACAGATCCGCCAGGACCTGCTTCAGCTTCGCCGTGTCACCCGGGAGTTTCCGCAGGTCCGCGTAGGTCACATTGCGCGCACCGAGGGCGGCGATCCGGTCGCCGCTGTTGATCGTGGTCGTCGTCGGCCGGTTCTCGTCCGTGGACTCGATGCGCAGACCGAGCGTGCCGCCCGACTCGCCGCCCCCGGCGAGCGTCAGGTCCCGCGGGGACCCGGCGGCCTGCCAGCGCTGCTGGTCACGTGCGGTGCGGGGCTGGGTGGACTCGTCGATGCCGGACACCCACACGCTCCGCGTGCCGGGCTTCACTCCGTAGGACCACCGCTGTGTCTCGGAGGAGACGACCGAGAGGCCCGCCACCGGCTCGGCGATCACGCCGACCGAGGCCGAACGCGTCGTCACCTGCCAGTAGGTTCCCTCGCTCGCCGGCCGGTCCAGCCGGGCGGCGACGTTCAGCAGGGCGAGGCGCCCGTTCGCCGGGGCCTGTCCGGAGCCGTCCGCCGAGGGGGCGCCTGCGCTCGTCCGGGTCCCTTCGGATCCCGCGGTGCCGTTGGCCAGCGTGCCGACGACAGCCGCCGCCGCCACCGCCGTCGCCGCGACGGGCAGCGCCCAGCGCAGGCTGAACGGCCGCGCCGGAGCCTGCACCTCGCGGGCCTCCCGAGGTCCGGCCATGATGGTGATCAGGTCGTTCCGGGCGCGTTCGGAACCCAGTCGGGCCGGGTCCAGCTCCACGGGCCGCGCCTCGGCCAGGGTCTTCATGACATCGGGCCGCTTGCGTGCCATGTCAGTGCTCCTTCACAGTCACTGTCGGGTGAGGTTCGCGAGAGAGCCCGGCCGCCGCCCCGTCGACGGCACGCTCCAGCCGCCGTCTGGCCCGGTGCAGCCGGACCGAGAAGGTGGCGGTGGAACAGCCGAGGACATGTGCGGCCTGCTTCGGGCCGAGCCCGTTCCAGGCCACCAGGGTCAGCAGCTCCCGATCGGCGGCGGACAGCCCGGCCAGCGCCTGGAGCGCTGCCGCGCGCTCGGCCACGTCCGAGGCCACGTCGTCGACCTGGGCACCCGAGGTGATGATGCGCTGTGCCTCGTCGACGGCCAGCGCGTACTGTCTGCCGTCGCGGCGACGCAGCTCGTGGGTCAGATTGCGGGCCACCCGCAGCAGCCAGGGCAGCGGCGGGGCGGGAACGTCCCGGATCCTCCGCCAGGCGACCATGAAGGTCTCGCTGGTGATGTCCTCACCGACCTGTCGGCCCACCAGGCTCGAGGCATAGGCGAGCACCCGCGGCCGGTACTCCTCGTACAAGTCACGGAAGCGTTGGACGTCTGTCACGCACCCTCTCCTCATCTCGGCTCTCTCACCTGGCAATGGTCGAGAGCCGCGGTTTCTTACACGTGAGGAGAAAACTTTCCGGGCGCGGTGACGTCGTTCCGCCCCGGAAGCTCAGCCGGAGCTGGAGTCGGCGCCCGAACCGCCGGAGCCGGAGGAGTCCGTGCCGGGGCCGTCGGCCGCGCGGCGGAACTCGGCGTTGATGCGCTGGGCCTCCTCGAGCTGGTCCTCGAGGATGACGATCCGGCAGGCGGCCTCGATCGGGGTGCCCTTGTCGACGAGCTCGCGGGCACGGGCGGCGATCCGGAGCTGGTAGCGCGAGTACCGGCGGTGCCCGCCCTCCGAGCGGAGCGGCGTGATCAGCTTGGCCTCGCCGATGGCACGGAGGAAGCCCGGAGTGGCGCCGAGCATTTCTGCGGCGCGGCCCATCGTGTACGCGGGATAGTCGTCGTCGTCCAGACGACCGCCGAGCGGGGTATCTGCTGTCATCTCACCTCGTTGTGCAACGCGTCGAGGGGCCCCGGTGCCGAACGGCACCAGGGCCCCGAAGGGAAATTCAACACCATCGGTCGGTCCTGTTGCGGCGCCGACCTTCTGTTTCGCTACCCGGACCCGGCGAGCGGGCGGGGGCGCGTGGATCGCGGCTGCGTGACCGGGGACCACCTTCCAATCCATGGCCTTGCGGTACCCGGACCCGGAAACTCCTCGGGCCGGGCGATCCTGATGGCGTCTCGGTTTCCGTCCTTCCTCTGAACCGACCACTTTGCTGGTCGTGCGTACGCGAGAAACACTATCCAGGCTGCGAGCCAATGTCTACCGTGGCGAGCATAGATTTCAGCCCTTCGGGGTCCAGGTACTCGCCCGGCCATGCGTGAGGGCCCTGCCGATGTGTATCGACAGGGCCCTCACGGTGCTGCTGTGCCTTGCTGGCTGCGTCGTTCCGGCCGCGCTGGTCCCGCTGGGGGAAGGCCGCCGGGCCCGCCGCGCCCGGCCGGACGTCAGGCCTCCAGGGCTCCGGGGGCGCCGAGCAGCGCCGAGGCGTTCTCGAGCGGTGTCAGGACCGGCACGGGTGTGGCGTCGGGGTGCTCGTGACAGGTGAAGCCGAGCCGGGTCATGGCCCGGACGATCTCGCCGCTGGTGAAGTCGCGGCGGTCCTGCCGGGTGACGATCTCGCCCACCTGCTTGACGGGGTAGCGGCGCCGGCCGATGGTCACGGCCTCACCGGTGATCTGCTCGGGCGTGATGCCCTTCATCGAGCCCATGACGCCGTCCTTGGTGAGGTCGAACGGGTACCGGGCGATGACACAGCGCATGATGCCTCACAAAGAGAACGGGCAGGGGTCTGACGAGGGCCGGAGCGGTACGGCGAGGACGTCCCGCAGCCGGAGCCGGTCAGTGTAGGCGGCGCCGGCGCGGGAGGCGGAGAGCTGGGGCCGGGTGACCCAGCCCGTGCACTGGTCGTCGGCGTCGCACAGGAGCAGGAACTCCACGTCGGCGCCGGCCATGACGGACAGGGCCACCTCGACGGTCATGTCGTCACGGACCCGCGGCCCGGAATCGTCGTGATGCGGCTGCCGGGGGCGGACTCTGTGCGGCTGGACCGATGTCACTTGTGCCTCCTGCGGGGGGGAGCCTTCCGTCCGTGCGGACCGTGCCGGTTCAGGCCGCCGCCGGACCGGAGGCGGGCCGAGCCCGGTCCGGACGCCCGCGGCGGCCGCGGGAGCGGGACGACGGGGCCGCGGAGGAGGAGGAGGACGACGACGGTCCACGGCGGCGCGGGGCGGCCGTGACCGGCACGGTGATGACGACCGGGACGCCGGAGGGCGTCCGCGCGCCTGTGACACGGCTCAGCTCCGCCTCGCCCGACCGCACCTGGGTGACCTGCGGGGTGATGCCGGCCGAGGTCATCAGCCGGCTCATGCCGCGCCGCTGCTCGGGGGTGACCAGGGTCACGACGCTGCCGGACTCGCCGGCCCGGGCGGTACGGCCGCCGCGGTGCAGGTAGTCCTTGGGGTCGCTCGGCGGGTCCACGTTGACCACCAGGTCGAGGTTGTCGACGTGGATGCCGCGAGCCGCGACGTTGGTCGCCACCAGCACCGTCACATGGCCGTCCTTGAACTGGGCCAGGGTCCGGGTGCGCTGCGGCTGGGACCTGCCACCGTGCAGGGCGGCGGCGCGGACGCCGTTGTGCAACAGGTGCCTGGTCAGCTGGTCGACGGCGTGCTTGGTGTCCAGGAACATGATCACCCGGCCGTCCCGTGCCGCGATCTCGGTGGTCGCCCGCTGCTTGTCGGCGCCGTGCACATGGAGCACGTGGTGTTCCATCGTGGTGACCGCGCCCGCGACCGGGTCGACGGAGTGCACCACCGGGTCGGACAGGTAGCGGCGGACCAGCAGGTCCACGTTGCGGTCCAGGGTGGCCGAGAAGAGCATCCGCTGGCCGTCGGTCCGCACCTGGTCGAGCAGGGCGGTCACCTGGGGCATGAACCCCATGTCGGCCATCTGGTCGGCCTCGTCGAGGACCGTGATGTCGACGGCGTCCAGCCGGCAGGCGCCCCGGTCGATCAGGTCCTTGAGCCGCCCCGGCGTGGCCACGACGACCTCCGCCCCGTTGCGTAGCGCGCCAGCCTGCCTGCCGATCGACATGCCGCCGACCACGGTCGCCAGCCGCAGTCCCACCCCACGGGCGTAGGGAGTGAGCGCGTCGGTGACCTGCTGGGCGAGTTCACGGGTGGGGACGAGGACCAGCGCGAGCGGCTGTCGCGGCTCGGCGCGCCGGCCGGCCGTCCTGGCCAGCACCGGGAGGCCGAAGGCGAGGGTCTTGCCCGAACCGGTGCGGCCGCGGCCGAGTACGTCGCGACCCGCGAGCGAGTTCGGCAGGGTCGCCGCCTGGATCGGGAACGGTACGGTCACGCCCTCGTGACCCAGCGCGGCCAGCAGCCGCGCCGGCATCTCCAGGTCGGCGAACGACTCCACGGCGGGCAATGCGGGCGTGATCGTCTTCGGCAGCGCGAACTCGCCCTGCGGGGCGATCCGCCGGCGGGGGCCGTCGTTGCCGCGGCGGGGAGCGCCGGAACGGTCGGCTCGGGAGCGGTGGTCGGCGAAGCGGTCGTTCCTGCGGGTATGCGTGCGTGCGTGGTTCATACCGAACCTTCCTTGATGCGTCGGCGCGTATCAAGGAATTCCCGCGGCAGGTGTGCGGCGCAGAGAATAGCGAGAACGGGCCAAAGGCGACGGCGTCGAATCGGGTCGACGACTGAATGCGCCACGGGATTTATCCGGGGGAAAGCAGCGAGCTGGGGCCCGCACCCCAAGGTGCGGGCCCCAGCTGCGAAATTATTGTGTCCGCGTCTGCTCGGGTGTCAGGCGGGAACGATGTTCTCGGCCGTCGGGCCCTTCTGGCCCTGCGCGATGTCGAACGACACCTTCTGGCCTTCCTGGAGCTCGCGGAAGCCCTGGGCGGCGATGTTCGAGTAGTGGGCGAAGACGTCGGGGCCGCCGCCGTCCTGCTCGATGAAGCCGAAGCCCTTTTCCGAGTTGAACCACTTCACGGTACCGGCAGCCATGTGAATCTCCTTCGGGAACGGTGTTCGGAATCCGCACTGCGCGAAGTCCGGTCGCCGTGATGATCACCCCGTCGGAAAGAACCTTCTGGCAACCACAACTGCAACTGAGAAAGACAGTAGCATGCCGAGATCGACTGTGCGTGACCGATAATTACGCTCCGTCTGTCGACCGAGAAATACTCATCGGACGTCCCGCCTAATTCTCACTCCGCGACAACAGATACTCATGGGCCGGCCGGGGCGCGATGCTCAGATCCGGCCGTGCGACTCCGCGGAGCGCCGCGCGAGGGAGTCGAGGACCACCGCGGCGAACAGCACCCCGCCGGTGATCATGAACTGGGCCGGGGGCTCGACCCCCAGCAGCGCCATGCCCGAGCCGATCGACTGGATGATCAGCACCCCCAGCAGCGCGGACCAGGCCGAGCCGCGTCCGCCGAACAGACTGGTGCCGCCGACGACGGCCGCGGCGATGGCGTTGATGAGCAGCACCCCGGTGCCCGAGACCTGGCTCGCCGAGGTGAGCCGCGAGGCGATGAACAGACCGCCGACCGAGGCCAGGGTGCCGGAGACGATGAACACGGAGATCCGCACGCGCACCACGTCGACGCCGGACCTCCGGGCCGCCTCCGCGCCGCCGCCCAGCGCGAAGACCCGCCGTCCGTAGGGCGTGCGGCGCAGGACGAGGTCCGAGACCACGACGACGGCGAGGAAGATCAGCAGCGCCAGCGGCAGCCCCTCGAACCGGCTCAGCACATGGCCGGCCGCGAACGCGACCACCGCGAGCAGAGCGGTACGCGCCCAGATCTCGCCGCTCGACCGGCACGGCATCCCCGCGGCGGCGCGGCGCCTGCGGTCGTGCTGGGAGAGGAGGAGGTAGGCGGCCGCGCAGAGCGCCACCAGACCGTAGACGGCCACCGCGGACCCGAAGTAGCGGCTGGTCAGCGTGGCGACCAGCCCGTCCTCACTGAAGTTGAGGGAACTGTCCGCTCCCAGCAGGTAGAGCATCACACCGTTCCACACCAGCAGACCCGCGAGGGTGACGACGAACGCGGGCACGCCGATCCGGGCGAAGGAGAACCCCTGGACGGCCCCGACGGCCGCCCCGCCCAGCACCGCGATGATCGCGGCGAGCCATTCCGGCATGCCGAGGTTCACGTTCAGCGCCGCGAACACGGCGCCCGCCAGGCCGGCGAGCGAGCCCACCGACAGGTCGATCTCGCCGATCAGCAGGACGAAGACGATGCCGACGGCGATCATGCCGGTGCCGACGATGTCCACGCTGAGGACGGACAGGTTCCGCGGCGAGAGGAAGTTCTCGTTGAGGGCCTGGAAGATCGTCCAGGTCACGGCGAGGGCGAGCAGGACCGGGGCGGGACCGAGCCCGCCCTCGTGCAGTCTGCGGCGCGTCGCGGCGGCGTACACCCCGAGCCGCCCGCCGGGGCCTGCGAGCCGCCCGGCAGCCGCCTTGAGCCGTCCGGCGTGCCGGCGGTGCCCGTCACCGTCCCCCTCGACGGCCGGTGCGGAACCGCTGCCGGGCCCGGTTCCGGCAGCGGGACCGGAACCGGCAGCGGCCGCGGGATCGTCGGCGGGTGCGGGATCGTCGGCTTGCGCGGCGCCGGGGGTGCGGGCCCGGCGCCTCCTCCCCCTCAGGGCCATGCTTCCTCCGGGCGGGTCGTGCGCTGCGCCACGGCGTTGTCCGCCGCGCCGGTGATGGAGGAGATGATCTGTTCCTGGGAGGTGGTGGTGACGTCGAAGACGCCGTTGTTGCGGCCGAGGCGAAGGACGGCGATCCGGTCGGCGACGGCCTTGATGTCCCCCATGTTGTGGCTGATGAGCAGCACCCCGAGGCCCTGGTCACGCAGTTCCTCGACGAGGTCGAGGAGCTGACTGGTCTGCTCGATGCCCAGGGAGGCGGTGGGTTCGTCGAGCAGGACGAGCCGGGGCGCGCCGAGGAACGAGCGGGTGATCGCGACGACCTGCCGCTGCCCGCCGGACAGCGTGGCGAGCGGCACCCGCACGTCGGGGATGCGGATGGACAGGGTCTTCAGCAGCTCGCGGGTGCGGCGCTCCATCTCCACCTCGTCGAGGAAACCGAACCGGTGGATCTCGCGGCCGAGGAAGAGATTGCCGACGACATCGAGATTGCCGCACATGGCCAGGTCCTGGTAGACGGTCGAGATGCCCAGCGCCTGGGCGTCCTGGGGACGCCTGATCTGGACGGGGCTGCCCTGCCACTCGATGACGCCCTTGTCCGCGGGGCCGACCCCCGAGATCACCTTGACGAGGGTGGACTTGCCGGCGGCGTTGTCGCCCATCAGGGCGACCACCTCCCCGGCCCTGATCTCCAGGTCGATGTCCGCCAGCGCCTGCACGGCGGCGAACCGCTTGGACACGCCGCGCAGCGCCAGCAGGGGCTGAGCCGGCACAGGCCCACCTCCTTCCGCGTTCGGGAGAAGCTCATCGGGTGAGTCCGGCCTCGTCGCAGGCAGACCTGAGCGCAGGGGTACAGATCTGGTCGACGGTGTACATACCGTCCTTCACCAGAGTGTCCTTGATGTTGCCGACGGTGACCGGGACCGACGGGAGCAGAACCGCCGGAATGTCCTTGGTGGTGGTGTTGTCGACGGTGCCGGTGGCGATGGACCCGACCGCCTTGCCACGCCCGAGGGCGACGGCCATCTCGGCGGCGGCGGTGGCCGCGGGCTCGAAGGGCTTGTAGACGGTCATGTGCTGGTCGCCCCGGACGATGCGCCGTACGCCCGCGAGGTCGGCGTCCTGGCCGGTGATCGGAGGCAGCGGCCTGACCTCGGCGGCGTTGAGGGCCGCGACCACGGCGCCGGCGAGGCTGTCGTTGGCGGCGAGGACCCCGTCGATGCGGCCCGCACCCAGGGCGGCGATGGCGCCGGTCATGTTGACGAAGGCGTTCTCCGGCCGCCATCCGACGGTGTCGTACGACTTGCCGATCTTCACCTTCCCGCCGAGGACGGAGAGCGCTCCGCGCTTGAACCAGCCTGCGTTGGGGTCGGTCGTCGCGCCGTTCATCATGACGATCTGGTCGCCGCCCCCCTTCGAACCCATCGCCTTCAGCAGCGCCTCGCCCTGGAGCCTGCCGACCGTCGCGCCGTCGAAGGTGACGTAACCGGAGATCGGGCCCTGCGCGAGCCGGTCGTAGGCGACGACCGGGATGCCGGCCCGGTGCGCGGCCTCGACCGACGGGCGCAGCAGCTGGGGGTCGACGGCGGCGAGGACGAGGACGTCCACCTGTCTGGTGATCATGGCTTCGAGCTGCTGGCGCTGGACGGCCGGGTCGGGCGTGGCGGCGAAGGTCGGCGCCGGGCAGTCCGGGCACAGCCGCTCGAGCTGCTTCTCGATCAGCGGCTTGTCGAACTGCCCGAACCGCGAGGCCCCGCCGCCCGGGAGCAGCACGCCGACGGTGAGACTGCCGTCGCCGTCCCCTCCGTCGCCGCCGCCGCAGGCCGCGGTCAGGGCCAGGCCGGCGGCGACCGCGACCGCCAGGGACGCACGGGTGAGGGACCTGCGCTTCACGGCCGGAGGGCCGGTACCGAGACCCATCTTCGGTTCCTTAGGACACTTGGACTTTTGTCCGCCATTGCCCCGGAATGGGCACTTGACGCCAAGCGTAGCCAAGCGGCGGCCATCCCGTCCGGCCCGGGCCTCGCGCCCCGACCCGGTGCCGTGACCGGACGGGTTCACCGGCTCGCGACACCCGGCACGGCACTCCCCCAGCCTTCGGCCGGGGGTGCCCCCACGCCGCGTTGTCGCCTCACCCGAGTACATCCGGTGCGCGGGCGATGCTCCGCCTTGTGCTGGTCCGCCATGCGATGCACCGCACCGGACGCCGGAGCTTCCCGGCAGACCCTTCCGGCCACGGCACTAGCCGGCGCGTTCGGCGGTCCAGGTGATGTGCGGGGGTTCGACCCGTGCGCAGAGGGGTCCGCCGTGCGCGTCGGTCAGGCCGAGGCGTCCGACCAGCAGACCGTCGCGTGCGGCGGCGGCGAGCACCTCTTCGGGGACGACGTCGAGCATCAGCTTGGCGCGGCGGAACATCGTGAAGACGCCCGCCCCGTCGACCGTGCCCCACGACAGGTAGACGAACCGCCGCCCCAGCCGGTCCTGGACGTAGGGCCCCGTGACGTGGGTGCCGTCCGGCGAGGCGCTCGTGGTGCACTCCAGCGTCCAGGTCGCGGACGGCGCGTCGCCGGGCTGCGGCTCCAGGAGTTCGGCCGGGCGGTCCCGGCGTTGCACGGCGACGTGCAGGTTGCCGTACGCGGGGACCTTGCCGTCGGCGGAGGCCGGTCGGGTGAGGCCGGGCAGGTCGACTGCGTCGATGCGGATGCGCATACCGCCATCATCGCGCCCCGGCCACCGGCCGGATACGCACACATGGTCCAATCCGGAGCGGAACCTCGGACGCCCGTTCGACATCAACCAGGTGACAGGGCGGGCGTACGGACGACATGGGGTGGGGACGCGATGGACAGGCGGATCAGGGGGGCGGCGCTGGCCTGTGTCCTGCTTGCGACGGGTCTGGTGACGGGCTGCACGTCCTCCTCGGCGGAGTCCCGTACCTCCTCCACGCCCTCCCGCTCGGGATCGCCGACGAAACAGCCCCGCGACGCGGCTGCCGGACAGGCGGGTGCGCAGGAGGCTCTCGCGGCCGCCTACCGCAAGTGGGGCATCGAGCCGCTCGCCGCCGCGCCCGCCGCGCCCGCCGCCAAGCCGGTCCGGCTCGCCGCCGCCGGCGGCCGGATACCGGTCATCAGCGAGATACCCACCCAGCAGAAGATCGTCTTCCTCACGTTCGACGACGGGGCCGAGAAGGACCCGCAGTTCGTGACGATGATGCGGGAGTTGAAGATCCCGTTCACGATGTTCCTGACGGACGCCGCCATCAGCTCCGACTACGGCTACTTCAAGAAACTCCAGGCCTTCGGCGACGGCGTCCAGAACCACACGCTGACCCACCCGAACCTGCGCACCCTGGGCGCGGCCGCCCAGAAGCAGGAGATCTGCGCCCAACAGACCAAGCTGAAGGACCACTACGGCGCCGCCCCCCGGCTGTTCCGTCCGCCGTACGGCAACTGGAACGAGGACACCCGGGCCGCCGCGGCTTCCTGCGGTGTCGAGGCGATCGTCCTGTGGCGCGAGTCCATGCAGATCAAGAACATGCAGTACCAGCGCGGCGACAAGAAGCTCCACCCGGGCGACATCATCCTGGCGCACTTCCGCGGGCCGTCGGAGCTCAAGGGCACGACGATGACCGAGATGACGGCGAATCTGCTGCGCCATGTGCAGGAGCAGGGCTTCACGATCGCCCGCCTCGAGGACTATCTGTAGCCGTCCCGCGGGCCCGCACGGCCGGTCCCGGCATCTGCGTGAGCCGGTCCTTCGTTACCCACTTTCGGGTGACGGGTCGATTCGCGGCGGGGGGATGCGGCATGGCGTCAGGAAGCCAACACCCAACGCTCACGAGGAGTTGCTGTCTGTTAAGGCGTCAACTTCGGACACAGCCGACTTGAATGGACGTTACAGCCGAGAGTCACAGAGATATGGACAACAGGTAACACACGCCACGTTTCCCACGCATCTTCCGCACCCCGTGGACAGAGTGTGTGTGCGGCCAGTCGACCGCACCGCACATCGCACCAACGCCGCCGGCGTCCATGAAGGCCGCCGGGGGAGGGTGCCCGTACATGCCAGGGGAATTCTTTGTCCACTTCTGCTTCTGTCACCGCTCGCCGCGTGTCCGCCGCCGTCATCGCGGCAGGCGCCCTGGTCGGGGCGGTTGCGCTGCCGGCGTCCGCGACCGACCACCGTCCGCACTACCGCCCCGAGGTGAAGATCAGCGCCGTCCAGTACGACGCTCCGGGACGTGACGACCGCTCCCGGCACTCGCTGAACAAGGAGTGGGTGGAGCTCACCAACACCACGCGCCACGACGTCAACCTCGACGGCTGGACCCTGCGTAACACGGAAGGCCGCACCTACACCTTCCACCACTACCGCCTCGAGGCCCGCGCCACGGTCCGCGTCCACACCGGTGAGGGCCGCGACACCCGCACCGACGTGTACCAGGACCGCAACAGGGAGGTCTGGGACAACCGCTCCGACACCGCCACCCTGCGCAACGACCGCGGTCGTTTCGTCGACGACGAGTCCTGGAACCGCAACCGTCACCACGGCGGCAACCGCTACGACGACAACCGTCACGGCAACCGCTACGACGACAACCGTCACGGCAACCGTCACGACGGCGGCCGCTACGACGACAACCGTCACGGCAACCGTCACGACGACGACCGCCACGGCGACCGTCACTGACCCACCCGCTCCACGCTGCGCGCCCGGCCCTCTCGGAGGTCCGGGCGCGCCCGCGTGGGGGCCGTCCGGCGGACCGGCGCGTCCACGCGGCCTCAGGTGAGGCGCCGCAGGTCCTCCAGGTACCGCAGGACGGCCGCCACCCGCCGGTCCACCCGGTCCGTCGGCGACAGGTCGAGCTTGGCGAAGATGCTGCGGATGTGCTTGTGCACGGCGCCGTCGGTGACGACGAGCCGTTCGGCGATGGCGGAGTTGCCCAGCCCCTCGGCCATCAGCGCGAGCACGTCCCGTTCACGAGGGCTGAGCCGTTCCAGCGGGGTGTCCTGGCGCGAGCGGGTGAACAACTGCGCGACGACCTCCGGGTCGATCGCCGTACCTCCCGCCGCCACCCGCCGCAGCGCGTCGAGGAACTCCTCCACCCGGCCCACCCGCTCCTTGAGCAGATAGCCGAGACCGCTGACACCGCCGCCGAGGAGTTCGGTCGCGAAACTCTGCTCGACGTACGCGGACAGCACGAGCACGGCCAGGTCGGGCCGTCGGCGCCGGGCCTCGACCGCGGCGACGATCCCCTCGTCCGTATGGGTCGGCGGCATCCGCACGTCGAAGATGGCGACGTCCGGCTTGTGGGCGTCGACGGCGTCCAGGGCCTCGTCGGGGTTGCTCGCGGTGGCCACCACGTCGAGGCCCTCGGCCCGCAGCAGCAGGGCGAGCCCCTCGCGCAGCAGAAGGTCGTCCTCGGCGATCACGATCCGCATGTCACGCTCCAGCTCACGATCCACAGGGGAGTTCCACTTCCAGGACGGTCGGGCCGCCGGGAGGGCTGGTCAGGGAGAGGCTGCCGTCGTGCGCGGCGACCCGGCGGCGCATGCCGGTCAGCCCGGTGCCGCCGTCCTCTCCGGCACCGCCCCGGCCGTCGTCCTCGACGGACAGCAGGAGGCGGCCGCCGGCGGCCCGCGCGGTCACGGTGGCGCGTCCGGCGCCGCTGTGCTTGGCGATGTTGGTCAGGGCTTCGGCGAGGACGAAGTAGGCGGTCGCCTCGACGGAGGCGGCACAGCGTTCGGGCACGTCCACGTCGATCCGGCAGGGCACCGCGCAGTTCGCGGCGAGGCCCGAGAGCGCGCCCGCGAGCCCCCGGTCGGCCAGCACCGGTGGCAGGATGCCGCGCGCGACCGTACGCAGCTCGGCCAGCGCCTGTTCGGCGGCGGACTGGGCGCGTTCGAGGAGTTCGCCGGCGCCCGCCGGGTCCCGGGCCACCATGCGGCGGGCCGCCCCCACCAGCACGGTGACGGAGACGAGCCGGTTCTGGGTGCCGTCGTGCAGGGAGCGCTCGATGCGGCGCAGTTCGGTGGCGTGGGCGTCGAGGGCGGCTGCACGGGTGGCGGTGAGTTCGGCGATCCGCAGAGACAGATCCGTCTCCGGCCCTGCCGCCAGAAGGACACGTCCGGGACGGGCCTGCGCGCGGGCCATGCCCGGAGTCAGCCCCAGGATGATGGCGATCCAGCCCACCCCGAGCAGTGTCACGGCGAGGGCGTCCGGCCAGGAGTGCGCGCTGCCGGCGGCGAGGGAGGTGGCGGTCGCGTCCTCGGGCAGGAACGTCCAGTACAGCGGGAACGTGCTGTCGCGCACGGCGAAGACCGGCAGGAGGACGCCGAGCAGGCCGAGCCCGAACCCCAGGGTGGCGTGCCGGACCAGCCAGCGCAGCTCGCGGCGGACGGTGGGGTCGACCAGGGCCGGCCGCAACCGTGTGGGCGGTGGCTGCGGGGCGACGATCTCGGGGCCCCAGCGGGCGAGCCGGTCCCGTTCGCGGCCGCTCAGGGCATGCAGGACGCGCAGCGACACCGGCGCCAGGAGCAGCCCCACCCCGACCACGCTCGTCACGGCGGTGACGGCCAGCCACAGCAGCACGAGCAGGGCGAGGAAGGCGGTACGGAGCCCGGAGGTGAGCTGAACGATCGCGGTGCGGGCGGCTCCCAGGGTCCGTACGACGACGTCCATGAGGCTCTCGCGCCGGCCGTCGCCCGCGGTGACGGCCGCCGCCGTGCCGACCGCCGTGGTGACTGACGTGGTGACCGCCGTTCCGGCCGCCGCGTCCTCCCGGATCTTCATTCCGCCTCCCATCCGCCTGCCTCTGCCCCTGCCTCTGCCTCTGCCGTCGGCCGGCTCGGCCGCCTGTCTGGCCGCCGCACGCCAACGACCCTATGCCGGACTCCTGTTGCACGTCAGGCACGGGCCGCAGGAGTACAGCCTGCTGTACCTCGCATACGGCGGTCTGCGGGATCGGCCGGGAGGGGTGCCGATCCCTAGCGTCGGTGACGACAGCGCGAACGGCACAGGCCCACGGGCACGAGACCACCGGAGCAACCCCATGACGAAGACGACGACCGCCGACCCGGACCACCTGACCCGCGGGGAGATCGCCCGCACACTGCTCTGGGCCGTGGTGGTGTTCAGCGCGGTCGCCAACATGGCGGCCTCCTACGGCGGTGCCGACACCTGGGTGCACCTGGTCTGCGGCGTGGTCACCGTGCTGTGCGCGGGCACCCTCGTCGTGCGCAACCTGCGGGGCCGTCGATGAACGCCGCCATCGCCCTGACCGGCGTCAGCAAGGCGTATCCGGGGGGCGTACAGGCCCTCGACGACGTGTCGTTGACCGTGGAACGCGGCACGTTCCTCGCCGTGATGGGGCCGTCGGGCTCCGGCAAGAGCACGCTGATGCACTGTGCCGCCGGGCTGGACTCGCCGACGTCGGGCAGCGTCCGTATCGACGGCCACGAGATCGCCGGGCTGAACGAGACCCGGCGCACCGAACTGCGCCGGGAACGCGTCGGCTTCGTGTTCCAGGCGTACAACCTGATCCCCTCGCTCAGCATCGAGGACAACATCACGCTGCCGCTGCGGCTGGCGGGACGCACCGCGGACCGCGACTGGCTGCGGACGCTGGTGGAGCGGGTCGGGCTGACCGGACGGCTGGCCCGCCGCCCGGCCGAGCTGTCCGGCGGCCAGCAGCAACGGGCGGCCGTCGTACGGGCGTTGATCACCAGGCCCGCCGTGGTGTTCGCCGACGAGCCGACCGGCGCGCTCGATCTGCGCAGCGCCCACGAGGTCCTCGACCTGCTGCGCGACCTCGTCGCCGACCTGCACCAGACGGTGGTCATGGTCACCCACGACCCGGCGGCCGCGGCCCGCGCGCACCAGGTGCTGGTGATGGCCGACGGCCGGGTGGTCGAGGCGCTCAAGGCGCCGACAGCCCCCGAACTGGCAAGCCGTCTCGTTGCGTTGGGAGAGGTCTGAGTCATGTTCCGTCTCGCGATACGGATGGCCGGGCACCGCATCACCGCGCTGATCGCCGTGGCCTGCGCGGTCCTCGGCGGTGCCGCGCTGATCACCGCCACCGGTGTTCTGGCCGAGTCCGGCCTGCGCTCCCATCTGCCGGCCGGCCGGCTCGACGGCGCGGCTGTCGTGGTCGCGGCCGACCAGGAGTTCCGACCGGGCGGCGAACCGTCGCTGGCCCTCCCGGAACGTCGTCCCGTCCCGTCCCGGCTGGTCGGCGAGCTGGCCGAACTGCCGGGCGTCACAGCGGCGGTCGGCGACATCAGCTTCCCCGCCGCGCTCGTCGACGCGCACGGCCGGGTCGTACCGACCGCGGACCCGCGGGTGGCGGGGCACGGCTGGTCCTCGACCGGGCTGGCGAAGCCGTCGGCGGGCACGAAGGTCGACGGCAGCGCGCCGGCCCGTCCCGGCGAGGTCGCCGTGGACGGCGCCACCGCCGCCGCGGCGGGGGTCGGGACGGGGGACACGGTCCGGGTCGTCGTCAACGGCCGCCCGGCCGCCGACTACCGCGTCTCGGCGGTGGTCGGCACGCCGGGCACGGAGGCCGCCAAAATCGCCGGCGTCTACTTCGCCGACCCGACGGCCCTACGGCTGTCGGGCCGCGACAGCGACGGCAGCGGGGGCGCGGGTGGCAAGGCCGAGGGCACGGTCGGCGGGACGCGCGCCGGGACCGTGGACCTGGTGGGTCTGCGCACCGAGCCCGGCGCCGAGGAGCGCGTCGCCGCGGAGGTCCGTACGAAGCTGCGGGGCACCGGGCTGCTGGCCGTCACCGGACCCGGACGGGGCGACACCGCCGCACCCGGCGCCGGCGCCTCCCGTTCGCTGCTGGTCCTCCTCGCCGGTTCGCTCTCCGGGATCATCCTGCTGATCACCGGGTTCGTGATGGCGAGCGCGCTGGCCGTGTCGATCGCCGGGCAGCGCCATGACCTGGCCCTGATGCGGGCCGTCGGCGCGACGCCGAAGCAGATCCGCCGGCTGGCCGCCGCCCAGTCGTCCGCCGTCGCCGCCCTGGCCGTGCCGCCGGGCGTGGCGCTCGGTTATCTGCTCGCCGGGCAGTTCCGGCGGCTGCTCGCGGACCGCGGGGTCGTGCCGCCCGAACTCCCGCTCACCGTGAGTCCGTTGCCTGCGCTCGCGGCGGTCCTTCTGCTGGCCCTGGCCGTCCAGGTGTCGGCCCGGTGCTCGGCCTGGCGCACCTCGCGGTTGCCGGCCACCGAGGCCGTCGCGGAGTCGCGCAGTGAGCCGCGCGACCCGTCACGGGCCCGGACCCGCGCCGGCCTGCTCGTGATCGTCGCCGCGACCGCCATGTCGGCCCTGCCGCTTTTCTCCCGCACCGTCATCGGGGCGGCGGCCACGTCCATCGCGGGCATCTTCGGGGCGATCGGCCTGGCGCTGGCCGGACCGGCGCTGGTCCGGGGCATCGGGGCCGGGGCGGCCCGTGCGACGCGGGGCTCCTCCGCCCCGACCTGGCTGGCGATGGCCAACTTCCGCGCCTACGCCCTGCGCAACGCGGGGATCGTCAGCACTCTCGCCATGGCGGTCGTGTTCGTGCTGACGTACACGTTCACCCAGACCACCGTGCTGGCCGCCACGGCCCAGGACACCCGTGCCGGCACCCTCGCCCAGCAGCGTCTGAGCGCGCCCGGTCTGGGCGGCCTGCCCACCGGCACCCTCGCCGCCGTACGCAACACGGCCGGTGTACGAGCCGCGGCCCCGGTCGGCACGACGACCGTGGTCTGGCAGTACCAGGAACTCGGCGACACGGTCACCGATTCGGAGGCGGCGACGATCCTCACCCCGGACGCCTCGGACGTCCTCGACCTCGACGTCCGCGAGGGCGACCTGGCCCGGCTCAGCGGGGGCACCGTGGCCGTCAGCAGCGAGATCGCCCGCACCCGTTCCGCGACGCCGGGCCACCGGATCCGCCTGGTCCTCGGCGACGGCACCCCGGCCGAGGCGACGGTCGTCGCCGTGTACCGACGCGGCCTCGGCTTCGGCTCGGTGGTGCTGTCGCACGACCTGGCCGCAGGGCACACCACGACGGCACTCGACCAGTCCCTGCTGATCCGCACGGACGGCACCCCGACGGCCCTGCGGAACCTCACGGCTCTCGCGGCCGCCCACCCGGGCCTGGCACTGGAGACCGCGGCCCCGTCGTCCGTCGGCGGTCTGAAGGACGCCCCGCCCGAGGTGTGGATCAACCTGGCCACCATCGTGGTCCTGCTCGTCTACCTCCTGCTCAGCATCGCCAACAAGCTCGTCGCGGCCACCGCCCAGCGCCGGGTCGAGTTGGGGGCCCTCCGCCTCAACGGCACCACACCCCGGCAGATCCGGGCGATGATGCGCCGCGAGGCAGCGGTGACCGCCGCCACCGCGCTCGTCACCGCCCTGCTGCTCTCCGCGCCGCCTCTCGCCCTCCTGGGCCTGGGCTTCCTGGGCCGGCCCTGGCCGGCGGGCCCCGTGTGGCTCCTGCCCGGCCTGGCGCTCACGGTCATCGTCACGGCGTTCCTCACCATCGAACTCCCCACCCGCCGGGCACTGCGCACGTCCCCCATGTGAACTGCCCCGGTGCGACTTCGCGTTGCGGCCGAAGGCGGCGGTGCGGCTAAGGTCGTCGCCAGGTGATCAGCGTCTTGACCGGGGGTGGGTACGGGTGGCGACCTGGCGGGAGTCGGAAGCCGAGCTGGCGGGCCGCCTGGCCGAGGCGTCCCCGGACGAGCGTGTGGTGTTCGCCGTGGGGGTGGCGGAGCGTCTGATGCGGGCCCACGAGGCGCTGCCGGAGGACGAGCAGGCGGAGTTCACCCTTGGCCTGCGGCCGATGCTGAACGCGCTCTGGGAAGCCGCGCTGGGCAATCCGTCGGCGTTCGGGGAGATCAAGCACGGGATGGGCGAGTACCTCCTGAGCGACTACTGCCACAACGACGGCCAGGACGGTCCCGCCGAAGCGGACGAGCCGGCGGCCGCCGCGGTGCTCTGCACGGCGGCCGCCTATCTGTTCGGAGCGGGCGAGCCGGCCACCGTGGTCAGCGGCCGCGCCGTCGAGGCCGTGGACGAGCGCTCGACCGGGGACGACGGTCACTCCGGCGCCCCGGACGAGGTTCTGGCCGCCGAGTTGCACCGTCAGCTCCGGGATCTCGCCCTCATCGCCCGGCACGGCGGATCGCTGCGCCATGCGGGTCTCGGCCTCGACATCGAGACGTCCGCCCGGCTCCACCGCGACCTGCGCGTCCCCCTGTCGGCAGCCGAGGCCGACGCGGGGGTGTGAGCGCCGGGCCCGGCGGCAGGCGCCGGGGCCCACCCCGACCGTGCGGTGGCGTGCCGACGCGGCGCGGCGGCGGGCCCATGCCGGTGGCCGCGGCCACGACGACCTCGACATCATCGACGTCGTCGACGTCATCGTCGTCGGTTTCCAGACCGGTGGTGGTGCGAACGGAGCGAGTGACGGCCGGGCTCCCCGGCCACCGGTACGTCAGCCGGCTTTCGGGCGACGGCCCTCGGTCCGGCCGGAAAGCCGACGGTACGGACACAGCGGACATCCCCCTGAACCGGGCTGCGCCTGGGGCTGCTTGAGCGTCGGCCGACCGGATGCCCCCGCGGCGGGCGGCTCCGCATCATTCCGGCCATCGATGTTGTGCACTCGCTTGACGGTCGTAAGAAAATCGCCCTACATTCCGGGACGCCTTCGTTCAGCGCACTGAGAATCCGCTCCCAGCCGCCCCTTCCCCCACCCGCTCCCCCCACTTCCCCAACTCCCCCCACAAGGAGCCGCCGTCATGTCTGCGAACACCGGAGCCCGCGATCCCCGTAACGCCGACGATCCCCGCGATCCCGGCGAGTCCCGTGACCTCATGTCCCCCCGTACCCCCCGCGCTCCCCGCACCCGTCTGCGGATCGCCCTGGTCGCCCTCGTCACGCTGGCGTCCGCGACGCTCACCACCCTCCCCTCACCTGCCGCCCAGGCCGCCCCGCCGGTCAGCGGCCACCTCACCGGCACCCTCTCCGACGGCGCCACCTGGATCGCCGACGTCCCCGACGACTGGAACGGCACCCTGCTGCTGTTCAGCCACGGCTTCGGCGCCCTGGCCGCCAGGAACGCCCCCACCGACGCCGTACGCACCGAGTTGCTGGCCGAGGGCTATGCGATGGCCGGGTCGTCGTACGACCCTCACGGCTCGATGTGGGCCCTGAACAGCGCCGAACGCGACCAGTTCGCCACGATCGACGCCGTCACCGCGCAGATCGGCACCCCACGGCGCACGCTGGCCATCGGCAATTCGATGGGCGGGCTCGTCAACGCCCAGCTGGCCCGCGACGGCGGCGGGCGCATCGACGGAGCGCTCGGCCAGTGCGGCCTGGTCGCGGGCGGCACCGACCTGGACAACTACCAGCTGGGCGCCGAGTACACCATCGCCCGTCTGCTCCTGCCCGGGCAGGACGTGAAACTCGTGCGGTTCGGGACTTCGGCCGAGGCGTCCGCCACCGCCGACCTGCTCACCAAAGCCGTCGTCGCCGCCCAGGGCACCGCGCAGGGCCGCGCCCGGATCGCGCTGGCCGCCGCGTATCTCAACCTGCCCGCCTGGGCGCCGGGGAAGGACCGGCCCGCCGCGACCGACTGGACGGGTCAGCAGGAACAGCAGTACGCGTGGTTCGCGCAGGGCATCCTGTCGTTCGTCGAGGGCGGCCGGTACGCCGTCGAGCAGTCCGCGGGCGGCAACAACTCCTGGAACCAGGGCGTCGACTACGCCGACCTGCTCGCCGGTTCCGCACACGCGCCGCAGGTCCGCGCCCTGTACCGGGCAGCGGGGCTCGACCTGCGCGCCGACCTGCGCACGCTGACCGAGGGCGCCACGATCACCGCCGACCCGGCAGCCGTCCGCACCGCGCGACGGACGTCCTCCGCGGGCCAGGGACTCGAGGTGCCCCTGCTCGACATCCACACCACCGCCGACAACCTGGTCCCGGTGGAGCAGGAGAACCGCTTCGCCGCCCGTGTGCGAGCCTCCGGCGACGGCGCGCTGCTGCGGCAGGCGTACACAGAGCGCCAGGGTCACTGCACGTTCACCACCGCCGAGACCGTGGCGGCCCTGCACGCCCTCGAACACCGCGTCAGCACCGGCCGCTGGGACGACGTGGCCACCCCGGCCGCCCTCCAGCGGTCCGCCACGGCGCTCGGCCTCGACGGGGCGGCATACGTCCCCTACAACCCGCCCCGGCTCGCTGTCGGCCGCGACCACCCGGCGCCGTCCACCTCCCGCTGATCCGAGAACCGCGCAGGTCGGGCACGCCCCGCCCGCTTCCGGTCCGCTCGCCGTCGCGGAGAAACGACAGCAGCTCGTACAACCACCCTCCCTCTTCACGGGTCTGATCGAGCGGCATGCACGTGCGTGCCGCTCGGCTCATGAGGAAGGGCTTCCTTGTCGTCCATACGCACCACCCGACGCCGTCTCGGCGCCGCCGTCGCCACCGTTCTCGTCGTGACGGTCGGTGCCGGTGTCCTGACTTCGCCGGGGGCCGTGGCAGCTCCCGCCGCCACGGCCGGGGCCACCACGGTCACCAGCGGCCAGGCGGCTCTGCCCGTCGGTGCCGACATCGTCAGCACCGGCGACACCGGATACCTCACGTCCCGGACGGACGACTCCGGCAACAAGGTCCTGGAGTGGCACAAGTACGCCGACGGCTCGGTACTGCCGATCAGCACGGGCACCGTGGGCTACGACAGCGACTCCGACATCGTGGTGACCGGCGACGGCGGCAGCACGGTCTTCCTGCGGGACATGAGGGAAGGCGCCGACCGGTCCGCGTCCTACGATCTCGCGGCCGAGTTCAAGCCCGGCGCGAAGCTCGTCGGCGTGGTCGGCGACAACCTCTTCGTGAAGGTCCCGAGCAGCGGGGGCTACCAGGAGCTGTGGCAGCTCGCCGGGGCCGACGGGGTCGTCAAGAAGACGAAGCGCTCCTCCAACTCCTTCAGCCTGGACTTCAAGGTCGTCGCCTCCACCAGCGACGTCCTCATCGTCCTGAGCAGCAACCGGGTCTTCCCGAGCTCGTCGACCTTCCGGACCGAGTACTGGAAGACGCGCACGACCGTCGACGGCGACGCGGTCATCGAGTCGGGCAGCAGGGAGAACATCGCCCCGTGGACCCAGACCTCCACGGGCGCCTTCACCGCCGACTACGAGGCGTGGGTCGAGTACCGGTCCGGGGTCACCGAACTCGTCGTGGACGGGACGTCCGTCCACCGGCGGTTCGCCATGGACAGCTCCATGAGCGGCGCCGTCATCGTCGGCGTCACCAGGGACACGCTGCTCTACGGGGTGCCGGGCGACGTGGCAGGAGAGACGCCGAGCCCGCTGTACGCCCGCAGCGTCACCGATGCCACCGCCGCGCCGTACACCCTCCTGGAGCACTTCTCCAGCGCGGCCCACGCGCCGGACGGCGGCCTGCTGGTCCGCGGCACCAGGGCCGGCACCGACGGGCTGTTCCGGATCCGGGAGGGGAACGACGGCCTCCCGAGCGCCACGCTGGTGGCGGGCACGGGCCGGGTCACGGCCCTCAGGGTGACCGAGTCGAAGATCCCCACCGCGGTGAGCCTGGAGAAGCCGGGCGCCACGGTCCCGATGGAGTGGACCCTGTCCCGCTCGAACGCCACCGTCGACCTCACGCTCACGCACACGGCCACCGGCAGGACGCTCACCGAGCGCCTGTCCCAGCCGGTCGCCGACAGCCGCTTCGCCTTCGTCTGGGACGGCGTCCTGGACGGCGCCAGCGCCCCGGACGGCGCCTACACCTGGCAGATCACCGCCGCCCCGACCGACGGCGTCGGCGGCCCGGTGACCACCCGGGGGAGCTTCCAGGTCTCGCGCCAGGCCAACCCGCACGACTTCACCGGCAACGGCTCGACGGACGTCCTCGCGCGGGACGCCTCGGGTGTGCTGTGGCGGGACGACCTCTTCGACTGGCCGTCGGGCAACCAGGTGACCACGGCCGGGCGCACGAGGATCGGCACCGGTTGGCAGGTCTACAACCAGATCGAGGCCGCGGGGAACCTCGCCGGCACCCCGACGGGCGACCTCGTCGCCCGCGACACCTCGGGCGCCCTGTGGATGTACCAGGGCAGGGGCGACGGCACCTTCGCGCCCCGCGTCAAGGTCGGCACCGGCTGGCAGATCTACAAGAAGACGACCGCCGGAAGCGATCTCACCGGAGACGGGCGATCCGACCTCCTCGCCACCGACGCCGCAGGGGTCCTGTGGCTCTACCAGGGCACCGGCAGCTCGTCCGCCCCCTTCGCCGCCCGCGTCCGGCTCGGCGGCGGCTGGCAGATCTACAACGAGATCACCGCCGGCGGCGACATCGCGGGCACCGCGGCCGGCGACCTCGTCGCGCGCGACACCTCGGGCGTCCTGTGGCTGTACCAGGGCAACGGCACGGGCAACTTCACCGCCCGTGTCAGGATCGGCGCCGGCTGGAACGCCTTCTCCCACCTCGTCGGAGCGGGCGACGTCACCGCCGACGGCAGCCCCGACCTGATCGCCTACGGCCCGAACGGCACGTACGTCTACCGCTCCACCGGCTCGACGGCGGCCCCGTTCAGCCGGCTGACGACCGACCTCTACGCGGGCGAGGGCGCCAAGTTCGACCACATCGCCTAGAGACCGTCCCGCCCGCTGTCAGCAACTGGAGAGCCTCACGCTCGGGCCTGCTCCGCATCCGACCGGCGGGGGACCGAGGGCCGGTCCTGGCCGAGACGGGCGTCGACCGGGGCGTACGGGGGACCGCTGGGTCTCGTCATCGCACGTGACGATCGGCTCGTCGCAGGTGAGCAGGGATCCGTCGGTCGTCAGGGGACCCGCTGACGGCAGGGCCTCACATCGCTCCCGCCTGCCGGCCGCGACGGGCCACGAGAAGAAGAGGAGAAGGAGCAGACAAGTGTCACCTGGTGACCACCAGGTGACCGCTGTCTGCCGGGCGAGGTGCGGGGTCACAGGAAATGATCGGTGAGCGTCACCCGGGCAACCGGCAACCGGTAACCGACACACCGCGCGAAATACCCCGACCGCGCCGGAAGGACACGGCATGACCGCCACCGCACCCAAGGCCCCGACCGCACCAGGGGTGCGGTCCTGGTGGGGAATCCCGTACGCCACCGCCGAGCGGTACCGCCGCCCCGTGGTCGCGGACTTCGATCCGGACCGCCCCTACGACCGCAAGGGCGTCGTCTCCGTCCAGCCCGACACCGGCGACTGGCTCGAAGCGGACAGCGGGATGGGCGAGGACTGCCTGAACCTGAATGTGTGGGCCCCCGAGCAGCAGGCCGACAAGGCGCTGCCGGTGGCCGTGTACATCCACGGCGGCGGATTCGAGTACGGCGCGAACACGCAGATCACCTCGAACGCCTCCGGTCTCGCGGCGACAGGGCGCGTGGTGGGCGTGTCGATCAACTACCGGCTCGGCGCCCTGGGCGCGCTCTCGCTCTCGCAGTACGGCGGGCGGCTCGCCGAGGCCAGCAACCTGGGCCTGCAAGACGTCATCGCCGCCCTCACCTGGGTCAGGCAGAACATCGCCCGCTTCGGCGGCGACCCCGACGACGTCACCGTCTTCGGCCACAGCGCCGGCGCCTACTCCACCCTCGGGCTGCTCGGGGCCTCCTCCGCGGACGGCCTGTACCGGCGGCTGGCCGGGTTCTCCGGCGCGCCCTCGCGTCTCATCCCGGCCTGGTGGGCCGAGGAGCTCGCGGAGCGGTTCGTCACCGAACTCGGAGTCGCGGGCAACCCCGACAAGCTGATCGATCTCGACGCGGCCTCCCTGGTGGCCGCCCTGCGCAAGGTCGGTCCGACGGACCTCGGAGTCCGTGGCGGGATGGACAACCAGAGCCTCGGCGTCGTCCTGGACGCCGAACAGCCCGGATCGGTGCTGCACGCCCACCCCCTGGACGTCCTGGCCTCGGGCTCGCACCGGGACATCGACGTCCTCCTGAGCACGGCCAGTGACGAGATGGGCTGGTGGGTGGCGAACGACCTCGACCGGTTCGACCCGCACGCCGTCGACCGCGTCACCGACGAATTCGCGGGATGGCGCATTCCCCGCTCCCGCGCCAAGAAGATCGTCAGTACCTACGACCAGGGCGGCCGCACCCCTGCCGAGGTCCGCGCCGCATCCCTGACGGACTACATTTTCACGCTCCCCGCCGCTCGCGGTGCCCTGGCCCACGCCGCCGTCGGCGGCAACGCCCATCTCCTCATGATCGGGCCCGCCGAGGGTGCGCCCGCCGTGCACGGCACCGAGATGTACGCCCTGGTCGGCCAGGAACAGCCAGGCCGCAGCGCTGAACAGGCCGACCGTGACACGCGTATCCGCGACATCGTCCTCGACTTCGTCACCGGCGAGCAGACCCGCCTGTGGCCCGCCGTCACGGACCGGCCCGCCTCGGGAAGCGTCGGCAACCCTCCCAACGAACCCAGCGCCCACTACCGGACGGTCCTCGACCTGTTCGAGAACATCGCCCGCCCCTGAGCCGTCGGGCGGTACGGAACAGCGCACCAGGGGGCGAACAGAGTGAGGAACTCGACATGAGCCGATGGACAGCAGCCGGCGACGCCGCACCGGCGACGATGCGGGCCGTCGTCGTCACCCGGCCCGGCGGCCTCGACGCACTGGAGATCAAGGATGTGCCGGTGCCCGTACGCAAGCCCGGCTGGGTGCGGATCAAGGTCAAGGCGTTCGGCGTCAACGAGTCCGAGGTCACCACCCGCAAGGGCGAGTCGGACGCGGTGGTCACCTACCCGCGTGTGCCCGGCATCGAGGGCGTCGGCGTGGTCGATGACGCCGACGAGAACAGTTCGCTGCGACCGGGACAGCGGGTGGCCACGATGATGGGCGGCATGGGCCGCTCGTACGACGGCGCGTACGCCGAGTACGTGACCGTCCCCGCGGCGCAGGTCATCCCGTTCGAGACCGGCCTGCCGTGGGAGGTCCTCGGCGCGCTTCCGGAGATGTTCCAGACCGCCTACGGATCGCTGGCCACCGGCCTGGACCTCAGGGCCGGGCAGACACTGCTGATCCGCGGCGGCACCTCCACGGTCGGGCTGAGCGCGGCCACCATCGCGAAGGACCTCGGAGCCACCGTGCTGTCCACCACCCGCAGCCCGGAGAGGGCCGGGGGACTGCGGGCCTCAGGCGTCGACCATCCCCTCGTCGACAGCGGCACGATCACCGGCCAGGTGCGCGAGCTGATGCCGGAGGGCGTCGACGCGGTACTGGAACTGGTGGGCTGCTCGGTTCTCGCCGACACCCTCCGCACCGTCCGCCGGCACGGCACGGTCTGCTTCACCGGAGCCCTGGCGGGCCAGTGGACGATCCCCGACTTCAGCCCGTTCACCATCCCCAACGGGGTGCGGCTGACCTCCTACGGCGGTCAGGCCGCCGACCTGCCGGCCGACGTCTTCGCCCACCAGCTCCGGGCCATCGCCGCAGGACGCCTCAGCGTCCCGGTCGCGAAGGTCCATCACGGCCTGGAACAGGTCCGAGACGCCCAGGCCGACGTCGAGTCCGGCACCACGCCGGGCAAGCACGTTGTCGTCCTGGACGACTGAGACCCGGACGGCCGAGACCCGGGCGGCAGAGACCCGGGACGGCAGAGACCCGGGACGACTGAGACCCGGACGGCCGAGACCCGGGCGACCGGGAAACGACGACCGACCACCCCCGGTGCGCGCCGCGGAGATCAGCAGGACTCTCCTGGAGTGGGAGAAGTCCTTCAACGAGCGGTGGAGCGTCGGCGACAACCGCGGCCCTCCCGACGGGCAAAGGGTCTCCGCCGCGTTTCCGTCAAGCGCCGGTCCTTGCTTCGCGGGCCGCGAAGGCGGCCGGGGTGAGACCGGTGCGGTCGCGGAAGAAGCGGCCGAAGTTCGCGGGGTCGGTGAAGCCGAGGTGGACGGCCACAGCACGGGCGTCCCACCGGGCCCCTCCCAGAAGGCGCCGGGCTTCGAGGAGGCGCCGCTCGTCGATGAGTTCACGCACCCCCTTGCCCGTGGCGTCCCGGGCGGCGCGGCTGAGGGTGCGGACCGAGCAGCCGAGCAGCTCGGCGTAGTCCGCGGCTTGGTGCAGTTCCCGAAAGTGCAGCTCCAGGGCGTCCAGGAAGCGTCCGTACCTGTCGGCACGGCCACGGTCGGTGCCGGCCGCGGCCGTTGCCGTGCCGACGGGGTGGATGCCGGGGGAGTTGGCCAGGCGCAGCAGCAGCGATTCGAGCAGGCTGCGCCGCAGGGCGTGGTGGACGTCGAGGGGGCGGCGCCCCAGTGCGCGGTGTTCGTCCAGGAGCTGGAGTGCCGTCTGCTGGAGCCAGTCGGCGTCGTCGGGGTGCGGGCTCAGCACCGCAGGGGCCTCGTGCGCGGTGAGCGGGGCGAGGAGACGGGCGAGGTCGGGCCGCAGCACGTCCGGCTCGAACAGGATGAACGGGCCGCGGGCCGCGCCGGGCGGATGCCAGCACTGCGCGTGCCCGGGACGCACCCACAGCCACTGGCCGGAGGCGACGGTCCGCGTGACGTGGTCGACGTCGTGCCGCAGCTCACCCTCGGTGACCGCGATGAGGTAGTGGAAGGTGGCACGGCCCGGACGGGGCGGGTTCCACGGCCAGCTGTCGTGCTGGGCGAAGAAGTCCTCGACGGTACTCACCTCGAGGCCATAGGGAGTGCCGACCGGGGGCTGGAAACCGTACAGCGGAACCGCGGCCGGTCCGGCCTGCCTGCTCCTGCTCGGCCCGGAGTGTCGCTTGTCGACCATCACATGTCCGCAGCCTACCGGTCTTCCGGTCGGCTTCGACGAAAGGATGGGACGTGCCACCGCGTCCGCGCGGCGCGCCCTCCGCGTCCTTCGACGCCACAGTCCGTCACCACCTGGGAAGGCTCATCACCCATGAACGGATCGGCCCTGCACAAGACCGCCGCCGACTGCGCGGAGGAGCTCCCCGGAGCCCGGCTGGAGCATCCCTTCGGCCCCGACTGGGAGGTCTTCAAGGTGCGCGGCAAGGTGTTCATGCTGATGACCGAGGTTCCGGGGCGTCCCGTCGTGATCCTCAAGGCGGACCCCGGCGAGGCCCACGCCCTGCGGGAGCAGTACAGCCACATCACCCCGGGCTATCACATGAACAAGAAGCACTGGATCACGCTGGAGGGCGGGGAAGGCGTCGGCGTAAAGCTGGTCGAGGAGCTCGTCACGGACTCCTATCTGCTGGTCGTCGCCCACCTGCCCAGGGCCGAGCGGCCCGTCGACCCGCACACCTACGGCACCGGCACACGGGCGGCCCGGTGAGCGCGGCCGGCGACCGGCTCCAGGACATCGCCCGACAGGCGAGCAGCCTTGGTGAACTCCTGGTACGAGTCCATCCGCGTCTGGCGAACGGACATGCCGTAGGCATCAGCTCCTGATTTGGCGGCAGCACCCACGGATTCCCGGCTGGCGGAACGAGCGGCGGTAACGGTGGCCACCCCTCCCACCAGGGCGCCAGCCACGCCGGCAATGGCGGCGATGAAGGCTGTGTTCATGGCCTCAGAGGCAAGTCGCATAGCTATCACAGAAGAAGGCGGACCGGGCGTCCCACTCGCTGGGACCATGTCGGCCGCGAGTCGGACGCCGTGCTGTGCGGGGGCCGTCCGGACAGCCCGGCGTCAGGAGCTCGTACAGGACAAAGCGGGCTCCTTCAGCCACCGCGGGGCCGCAGGCCGTTGTGGCTGCGGCCCCGCTCGGGCGCCTGGGTCAGGACGGGTCGCCGTACTGGAGGCCGCGTCCGTTGGTGCCGATGTAGACGCGGCCGTAGGTGTCGGGGTCGCCGGTGATGATGCCGAGGCTGCCGATGGCGCCCCACTGGTGGGCGCTGTCGTTGACGCGGAGCCAGGTGGCGCCCTTGTCGGTGGAGCGGAAGACTCCGGTGACGTCGTTGACGGTGCCGATCAGGTACAGGGCCTGGTAGTTGGTGCCGGGTGCGGCCTTGCCGAAGCCGAGGGCGGAGGCGGACTTCACCGTGGTGAGGGTGGTGAAGGTGCGGCCGCCGTCGGTGGAGTGCAGCAGCCCGTTGCCGCCGCCGGCGATCCACAGGTCCCCGTTGATGCCGGGGACGGCGGTGAGCCTGCCGGAGGGCAGGCTGGTGGCGCGGGGGGTGAAGGTCGCGCCGCCGTCGGTGCTGGCGTGGAGCGTGCCGCCCGTGAGTGAGTAGAAGGTGTTGGCCGAGGAGCGGTCGGCGACGACCACGGCGTCGGTGCCCAGGCCGCCGACCTTCGACCAGCTCGCTCCCTTGTCGGTCGAGCGGTACGGGGCCTGGCCGTCCTCGGTCCACACGATGGTGGAGCCGTCCGCCGCGAGCGCGACATGGCCGCTGTTCGCGCTGCCCACCGGCTCTGCCGTGAAGCCGTTCCAGCTGCTGCCGCCGTCGGTGGAGTAGGCGCCGTCCTGCGCGCCGCCGGTGCCGACGCGGACCATCACCGCGGGGGCCGACTGGGCGAAATCGATGTCGGTGCTGCTGCTCATCAGCGGGTTCTTCAGCCGTCCGGCGGGCACCTCGGTCAGGGAGTCGTGGCGGAAGCCGCCCTGGTCGCCCATGGAGGTGATGACGGTGGCGCCGCCGGGAGGGGCGATCGCGTCCGCCAGCGAGGTCTCCTCCAGCCCCCGGGCCCCGGCGGTCCAGTGGCTGGTACCGCCGCTGTCGGAGGCGCCCGCGTCCTTGCTGCGCCAGATGCCGTTGCCGGTGCCGTACAGCACGTGCCCGGAGTCGAAGGGATCGATGGCCAGCGCGGTCATCCAGTGCCCGATGCCGGTACCGATGTATGGAGCGGCGGAGGCGTCGCGCTGCGACTTGTCGGCCAGTGCCTTCCAGGTCGCGCCGCCGTCGGTGGTCCGGTAGACCTCGTCCTCGGGCCACCAGCGGTCGAGGGTGGTGACCATCACCGTGGACGGCTTCTGCGGGTCGACGGCCAGACCGGAGAACCCGTAACTGCCCTGGGACGGGGAGATGTTCTTCCACGTGCCGCCGGACGGCGTGTACTTCCACACCGAGCCCGCCGTCGCGTCGTTGGGGCCGATGTCGTTGCTGTACGTCAGGTACAGCGAACCGTCACCGGAGACGACACCGTGCTGCGGCATCTGGCCGGTGGGCCGCCCGGAAACGGCCTGCCAGCTGCTGCCGCCGTCGGTGGAGCGGTACAGGGAGGTGTCCTTGTCGTTGACGCCGACGTAGACCGTGTTGCTGCCGGCCGGGCCGTACGTCACGAAGGAGATGCCCGCGCCGCTGCTCGCCCCGTCCTTGACGGGGAACGAGGAGACCTGCGTCCATGTCGCGCCGGAGTCGGTGCTGCGCCACAGGCCGTTCTTGCGGGTGCCCAGCAGCAGGGTGCCGTGGTCCGAGGGGTCGATCACGAGCCGTTCGCCCGCCCCGCGGCCGGGTTCGTTGCCGCCCAGCTTGAACGGCAGATCGGTGCGCTGGAAGGTGCGGCCCCGGTCGGTGGAGCGCAGGATCGCCCCGTTGCCGGCCCACTCGTTGGTGTAGGTGCCCGTCGCGAGGTAGAGCCGGTCGGGGGCGACGGGGTCGGTGGCCAGCGCGTCGATGCCCAGCAGGTTCCAGTCCTTCTCACCGAGCCAGTCGGTCAGCGGGATCCACTGCTCGGCCGCGGTGTCCCAGCGGTAGGCGCCGCCCATGTCGGTGCGCGCGTACAGCAGGCCCTTCTCCTTCTGGTTGAACACCAGCCCGGTGACGTAACCGCCGCCCACCACCTGGGCGTTCTTCCACACATACGGTCCGGCCGCGGCCGTGGTCTGCGCACCGCCGGTCCCGGTCGCCTGGGTCTCGGCCGTCTTCACCAGCTTCCACTGCTGGTTGGTGCTGCCTCTGCCGGGATATTGGATGATCGGCGCGCCCTGGGCCGTGGAGCCTCCGGAGACGTCCAGGACCTGGCCGCTCCTGCGGGAGGTGAAGGTGACGGCGTCGGAACCGCTCACATCGTCGATCCGCCACTCCTGGGAGGTGGAGGAGCTGTCGGTCTGCTGCTCGGCGGCGGCCGCCCGGGCGGTCGAACCGCCCGCTATGCCGAGCACCTTGCCGCTGTTGCGGTTCACCAGTTCGTAGTAGCCGTCCCCGGCGGGCTTCAGCTTCCACTGCTGGTTGGCGGTGTTCTGGTCGGTCCACTGCTGGATACGGGTGCCGTCGGCGGTGGAGAAGCCGTTGACGTCCATCACCTTGCCGCTGCGCACGGAGACCAGTCTGTAGTAGGCATCACCGTCGACCGTCGCGGCCTGCGAATCCTCCTGGGCGAACAGGAGATACGGCACGACGGCGAGGGGTACGCCGAGCAGCAGAGCAGTGGCGGTCCAGCGACGGCGGTGACGCCCGCGGCGCCCGCCGTTCGTGGGGTTGTTCATGGGGAAGACGTTCTCCTTGCATGCCGTTCACCGAGGCCCGGATCCAGGCACCGAAACTGGCCGGATCCGATCCCTTGTGGTCACAGGCCCCGCAAAGGGTTGCCGCGAGCCGGGAACTCTTTCACCTCGACGACGCCGGGATTGTCGCCGTCACCGTCGGCTCGCCAAGCGGTGGGGTTGCCGGAGAGCTTCCGCTTCTACGACCTTCGTCCCACCGGTCACACCCTGGTCGACGGCCTGGACTCAGCGCCGTGAAGCCAAGGACCGGCGTGCCGCTCTGCGAGCCGGGCTGGCACGTGAACAAGCAGCCTTTCGTACCGTGCACCGGTCGCCGAGACAACAGCGCCGGGGCGGCAACCTTCTCGTCCTCCGCGGCAACTGGGAGCCGGAAGGCCGAGTCGAACCAGCCGGATGGACGGGCATGAGGGCAACGAAGCACGCCGCGCCGCAACCGTGGCGCAGGCGCGGACCGGTCACGGCGCCGCCGTGCAGCCGGACGTCGCGCAGCCGACCGGCGTCCGGTTCGCCCGGCATTGACCCGCCCGCCGGTCAGCCTTTACCGCCCCGCAACCATGCACGACAGCCGTTCGAATCCCGGGCCAAGCGCTGTTAGGCTGCGCCCCCCGTTGTTGTTAAACGCGCAACCAAATCGCGCATCATGGCAAGGAGAGGGCGACCGGGGGATGGTCCTCGATGACGCGTCCGCGGAGTTCCACGAATTCTTCGAACGCCACTATGCCGAGCTCGCCCGTCTGGCACACCTCCTGACCGGCGAGACCGATGCGGCGGACGACCTCGCGGCGGATGCCCTGGTCGCCCTGTGGCAGCGCTGGGACCGGTTGCGGCAGGCCGACCACCCCCTCGCCTACGCCCGCGGTGTGGTGACCAACATGGCGCGGGGGCGGATCCGCAGCACGGTGCGGGAACGACGTCGGATCACGCTGTTCTGGTCCCGCAGCCCCGAGAAGGTGGAGGGGCCGGACATGGCGGCCGTGCTGGACGTCCGCGCGGCGCTCGCCCGGCTGCCGTTCCGCAAGCGTGCCTGCGTGGTGCTGCGACACGGCCTCGACCTGTCGGAGAAGGACACGGCGGCAGCGCTGGGCATATCGGTCGGAACAGTGAAAAGCCAGACCTCGAAGGGAATGGCCGAGCTGGAAAGGATACTGGGCGCACGAGCGGCCGGGGACCTGGTGCCAGGGAGGAGGAACCGGTGAACGAGCAAATCGACCGTCGGCTGCGCGAGGCCGCCGAGGCCCACCGGCCCGACCGCGCGCGCATGCTGGCCCGGGTGGAACGCGGCATGGCCGGCCCCGCCGTCCGTCACCGCGCGCGGCCGTTCGCGAGGTCCGGGACCAGGGTCGCCCTCGCCGGGCTCGCCGCCGGCGGCATCCTGACGACCGGCGGCCTCGCCGTCGCCGCCATCGTCGCGACCCCGTCGCCGCCGCCCACCGTGACCACGCCGGCCACCCCGTCCCCGACCGTCAGCTCCCCGCACCCGACACCGGCCCGCCCCACCCCTGTCGCGCCGGCCCCGGTCACCACCCCGGGCAGCTCGCGCCCGACTCCGTCTGCCACCAGTCCTTCGCCGACCGCCGACGAGAACCAGGACGGGCCGCTGTGGTCGGCCGGCTCGCTGGATCCGAAGAGCACCGTCTACTGGACGCAGAGCAACCTCGTCCTCAGGACGACCCAGCCGCTCACCTCGCTCACGGTCGAGATCCGGATCGTGCAGACCGGCGGGGCGAAGAACACCGGCACCTGGCAGACCCTGCCGAGTGGTGACTTCACCGTCACCGTCCAGGAGGCCGGCGGCGCGCTGGTCTACCGCTGGGTCCTCAAGCCGGGCCTGACCGTGCCGACCGGGAACCATGAGTTCGCCGTGCAGTTCAACAACGGCGCCGGCGTGCGCAGTGCTGCGGGCGACGGCTACCGCGTCGACGCACAGGGTCCGGGCGGCTCCGCGTCGGTCCGGGGAGGGTTCGTCCCGACCCGGTGAACGCCGGCAAGCACCTGGTCTACGGGTCGAACTACTCGGGATCGGCCTACGGCTCGATGGCGCGCAGGTCTACAAGGTCCAGGGCCAGAACCAGTACCTGATGATCGTCGAGGCTCGCGGTGCGAGCGAGCAGCGCTACTTCCGCTCCTTCACCGCCACCAGCCTGAACGGTTCGTGGACCCCGCAGGCCGCCACCGAGTCCAACCCCTTCGCGGGCAAGGCCAACAGCGGTGCCACCTGGACCAACGACATCAGCCACGGCGACCTGGTCCGCAACAACCCCGACCAGACCATGACCATCGACCCCTGCAACCTACAGTTGCTCTACCAGGGCAAGTCCCCCAACGCCCTGCCGAACACCTCCTACGACAACCTGCCGTACCGCCCCGGCATCCTCACCGTGAAGCGCTGACCCGCCTCCTGGAGAAGCCCCCAGCCCGACGAAGATGACGAAAGGCGCCCCCACCGGAGAGATGGGGGCGCCTTTCGTCATCTTTCACCTACTGGAGTGCTGCACCGCTACTTGAGCGCTGTGCCGCCCGAGTTGTGATAGGCGATCGTCTTGTTGATCAGGTTTCCGCCGTCGGACTCGACCGTGGTCTGTTCCTGCTGCCCCGGACCGAAGAACAGGCCGGCGACGTGGGCGTTCGCGACCTGGTCCATGTGGGCGAAGAACCAGTCCACCTTGTCGTCCTTGTAATGGTTGAGGGTGTTGTTCTGCGCCATGTTGCCCACGGGGATCTGCCACAGGACCACCGGCTTGCCCACGGACTCGGCCATCGTCTTGTAGAACTTCAGCGTGGCGGAAGCCTTCTGGCCGGTCCAGAAGTGGTCACTGCCGCCGTGGGCCGGCTGCGCGTACCAGCCTGCGTCGCGGTCCGACACATCGGTGGCCAGGAAGTCGGCGTTCTTCGCCCCGAGGCTCGCGTAGTCCTTGACGCAAGCCTGTGTGTCGGTCTCCCAGTCGAAGCAGGAAAGGTGCATCCCCACGGCGGTGTTCGGCGCGTACTTGTGCGCCATCGAGATCAGGCACTGGGCGAGTCCGGTGGCGCTGTTCTCCTGCGAACCGCAATCCTTCGGATTCGCGCCCGAGACCTGTGCGGGAACCTGGTGCGGATCGCCGAGCGACCGGACGTAGCCCCAGAAGTCGGGCTCGAGATCGATCGCGTCGTGCGACGTGCCGATCTTCTGGAGGAAGAAACGGTAGTCGTTCAGGTACCGGGTGAGCAGGTCGAGCCGGTTGATGGCCTTGACCTCGCCCGGACCGTCGCCCTGGCCTGCCGCATCCCCGAGGTCACGCAACGAGTACCAGGTCCAGAGCATCTTCTGCGGACGCGAGCTGCCCTTGTACGTCGCGTGGGCCGCCACGTCGTCCCGCCAGGTCACGTAAGTGCCGGGCGCCGTGGTGCTGCCGTTCCAGCAGCCCCACCAGCCCGACCACCCGTCCTGGCATTTCGCTGCCGTGTAGTAGTCCGACGAGGGCGCGGGCTGGCTGTGCACATAGGCGTAGCGCCCGTCGAACGGCGCGGCGGCCGCCGAGGCGTCGGACATCGAGCCGCCGATGAGCACCGTGTCACTGCCCATGAACCGCTTCGCCGAGCTGCTGCCACCAGCCGCGGGCGACGAAGACGAAGACGAAGGCGACGGTCGCGTGTCGCTCGGAGTCGGGCTTGCGGGAACGCCGCCGGCCGGCGCAGTGGGCGTACCGGCGCCGCCGCCGACACTCCCGGCCGGGACGAGTTGCCACTGCTGATCGGCGCCGCCCCGGTCGCGGTTCTGGACGACGCCGCCCCCGTCGGCCTTGGCGGCGCTGCGGACACCGACAGCCATGCCACTGAAGCGATTGACCAGACGCACGTAGCCGTTGGACGACTTGGCCAGTTTGAACTGCTGGTTGGTGCCGTTCACGTCTTTCCACTGCACGACGGCGGAGCCGGCGGTCTTCGACCAGCCGAGGTCGTCCAGCACCTTGCCCGAGGTCCGGTTCTTCAGCCGGTAGTACCCGTCACCCGCGTCGATGAACTGCCACTGCTGGTTGGCCCCACCGTGGCGCGCCCACTGCACCACCGCCGCGCCGTCGTTCTTGGCGGAGCCGCGGTCGTCCAGCACCTTGCCGCTGTTGCGGTTGACCAGCACGTACCACTTCTTCAGATCCAGGGTCTTCTGCTCCGCCGAAGCCTGGCTGACCACGACAGCCGAGCCGGCCACGACCACCATGGCGAGACCCGCCCACAGACCCCGACGCGCGAGCAACCGACGACCACGATGCTTCGGACGACCACCGCGCACGCCGTCGCCGGCGCGGTGCCCGTCGACGCGGGACGCCACCGATGGCGTGGGTGGACCGGGGACATGTCTGCGCTCTCGTTCCAGGGACATGCCTGTGCTCTCTTTCAACTGTTGCATGTGACCGCACCACTTGGCCGGACACCCACTGAGTGGCCAGAGAGGCCGAAAAGGTTGCCGCGAAGATCCACAGAACTTTTTTCTGCTTGGACGCGGAAAGCGCCGCCCGCGTGGCCACCACCCCGCCATCGATCGGGCACGCGAGAGGCACAGGCTTCGGACCCCAGCCACCCACAAGGCACGCCAGGAAGCTGCGGCCATGCCGGAAGAGGGGACTACCGAGCCCGACGATCAAGTACCTGCCACGAATCTGGCACGAGACCACTGATCATGACGGGCAGCAACGCCGCTTTGCCGTCCGCAGGGCGCTCGCCCTCCCACGCGTTCACGACCTGCGACCTCTAGCTGTGTGGATGGGCCGCGCTATACCCATAGCCTTATGTGATATTCCGATTCGAGTCTGACCGTCCGATGAAGTCACCCAAATGCATCGCGTATTAACGCTCTCTGCGGTTCCTCGCCAGTTAATCTGAATCAAACCTCGTTCCCAGGCATCGCCGAGCAGGCCATTGAAATCCCGTGGCGCTTGTCGGCGACAAGAGGTCACGGCTCGCGGCAACTCGACAAGGGCAGCAAAGAACATTCACCACATTCCTCTAGAGGAGCAGTCCCCTCGATGACGCAGAACATCTCTGGTGCGTATCAACGGCGCGCAATGCCCGCCTGGATCGCGTCGGTCATCACGGCGTTGATCGCTGCTACCGCAGTGGTAATGGTGCCGACGCAGGCAAGTGCCATTACAACGCCCGTTCCCCTTGGTGCTGCCAGCAGCTTCGCGGTGCTGGGCGGCGAGGCGGTCACCAACACCGGTTCTTCCCTGATCAGCGGAGACGTCGGGGTGTCACCAGGAACTTCGATCACTGGATTCTGTAACCCGCCGCCGCCGGGGATCCCCGCATCTCCGCCATGTGCCAATGTGATCAACGGGACCGTCCACGTGACGGACGGGCCGGCCAACTCTGCGCATGCCGCACTGCAGAATGCGTACCTGGTCGCCGCAGCCCGGGGTCCCGTTGATGGCACCCTCAACTCGGAGCTCAGTGGCGCAGGCGGCCCGACGGGGCTGGGTCCGGGCTTGTACAACTTCGTGCCTGGTGTGGTCACGAACTCGGGTGTTCTCACGCTGAACGGCGGCCCCGACGCCGTCTGGGTGTTCCAGGTCCCCTCCGGACTGACGCTGGCATCCGGCAGCCGAATGGAATTCACCGGCGGCGCTACGGCATGCAATGTCTTCTGGCAGATCGGGAGCTCCGCCAGTTTCGGCAGCGACTCCTTCTCCGTGGGCACCTTCATGGCCCACACCTCGATCACCATGGAGAACAGGGCGGTGGTCGAGGGCCGGGTGCTGGCTGGCGCTGTGGCCGAGTCCGGAATCGTGTCGATGATTACCAACACGATCACCCGGCCGACTTGCGGGACCGGCACCACCACGACCGGCACCACCACCGGCACCACCACTGGGACGACCAGTGGGACGACGACCGGCACCACGACCGGCACCACCACTGGGGGACTCCTCGGCGGCGGCCTCGTCAGCGGCGGCCTCGTCAGCGGCGGCCTCCTGGGCGGCCCCATCCTCTCGCCCGGCGCGACCTCGGGGAACACCGCTGGTAACACCTCCGGGAACAGCGCGGGCAACACCGCCGGGAACACCACTTCCGGGAGCACCATGGGCAACACGGCCGGGAACACCTCTGGCGGTAATGGCGGCGGGCACGATCACGGGCCGGGCCGACCGAACCACGGCCAGCACGGAAAGCCCGACCACGGCGGCCAGCACGGAAAGCCCGACCACGGCGGCCAGCACGGAAAGCCCGACCACGGCGGCAACGACTTCCCGCAGCACGGCAAGCCCGACCACGGCGGCAACGACTTCCCGCAGCACGGCAAGCCCGACCACGGCAAGTACGAGTACGGCGCGCCAGACGAGAACTACGGTTACGACGAGATGCCCAAGGGTCACGAGGACGACGACCACTCCAAGAGCTACGAGGGCTAGACCGCATACTGCGGTCAGTCCGCTCACCGGATGACGGCGCGCGGCGGATTCTCACCGAATCCGCCGCGCGCCGTCGGTGGCAGTCAGTGAATAAGCCCCGCGAGCAGCTGATAGAGAAAGACAGGTAGGCGGTGTCGAGCGGAATTGACTCAGCGGACGTGGAGGAAATCCAGCAGTCCGACTCCAATCCGGCCGCGCAGGAATGTACTGACGCCCTGGACGCGCCGTACAAGTCGCCGAGGGGTGCCCGGGCGCTGAAATCCGGACTGCGCGCCACCGTGGTCCTGTGCTTGGCGGCGAGTGTCGTCCACGTGATTTTCGTGTTCCTTCAAGTAGCACCGGAGAACACCGTCTCCAAGCGTTACAGTCCGCTGATCAATGCATGGGTGTATCCCTTTTTCGAACAGAACTGGCGGCTCTTCGCGCCGGATCCCGAATCCATCAACCGGCAGATTCTGGCGAGAACCGCACACACCGGCTCCGACGGATCGGTTCAGGTAGGCCCTTGGTTCGACCTGACGGCCGTGGACAGTTCCGCAGTTGAACACCAGCCGTTCCCCAGCCACACAGCGCAGAACATGCTGCGCCGTGCCTGGACCGGCTACGTGGACACGCACGGAGGAGACGACAAGGCGCGCACGGAACGCGCCCTGATGATGCAGAAGTACCTGACCAACATCGCCGCGGACCGCGTCGCCGCACACAACAGCGGCGCCTTCGACTTCATTCAGCTCCGCGTTGTCACACTGTCCATCGACGCGCCCGGCCCCGCCGCCGGCAAGCGCCCGCCGACGCCGGTCGACAACCGGCTCCTGCCCTGGTGGAAGGTGACCCGCCATGGAAAATGAGGCGCAGAGGACCACGCCCGCCGGCGCCGACGGGTGGCTCGCCGCCCGGATCAAAGCCGCATGGGACCTCCTGACCGGCCGCCCGGTCTCCCTGTACGCCGCATCGGTGCTGCGCATGGGCTACGGACTGCTCTACCTGCTCTTTCTGCTGCGCGAGTTCCCGCACCGTGCCGAGATCTGGGGTCCCGGTTCCGCATGGACGCCCGCCTTGGCACGCCAGCTTTTCGAGCAGACGGGCTGGTTCAGCATCCTGACCCTGTCCGACAGCCGTACCTACTTCGAGCTCTGCTATGTGCTGGCCCTCGTCACATCCGCGCTGTTCATGCTGGGCTGGCGGACCCGCGTCCTGTCCGTCCTCTTCGCCGTCATGGTGACCTCGTTCCATGCGCGGGCGATCTTCATGACGGACGGGGGCGACAACCTGATTCTGCTGATGGCCCTCTACCTCGTCCTCACGGCCTGCGGCCGGCGCTGGTCCCTGGACGCGCGCAGAAACCGACTGAAGACGGTTCGCGCGGGGACCGCGACGGAATCGGCGAGAAGTCCCTTCGCGCGGCAACTCCGCGACACCCGAACCACCTTGATCACAGTGGTGCACAACTGCGGTCTGTTCCTCATCGCGGCACAGGTCTGCTTCCTCTACGGATCAGCCGGTCTGTACAAGGTTCAGGGACCTTCCTGGAGCAGCGGCACCGCACTCCACTACGTCCTCAACCTCGAACTCTTCCGGCCATGGCCCGCGCTCTCCCACTTCGTGGACGAGCACACGCTCATGGTCGCCATCGCCGGCTACATGACCGTGCTCTTGCAAGTGGCCTTCCCGTTCGTCCTCTTCGGCAGGCTCAAGTACCCCGTTCTCGCGATGCTGCTGGGCATGCACATCGGCATCGCCGCACTCATGGGGCTGCCTCTGTTCTCCGGCGCGATGATCGTCGCGGACGCCGCGTTCCTGCCCGACCGCTTTTACGCCTACCTGCCCCACCTCTGCCGACGCGCGATGCGGCGGACGGATGGACGGCATGCGGCACCTGGACAAGCGGTAGGAGCCGGAACGGTACCTGCGCAAGGCAGGCCCGGCGTGCTCGGCTCGAAGCATCGAGCCGTACTCCCCGCAGGGCGGACAGACACCACGCTCGCCACCGAGCCCGCGTCCCCGCAGGTGCCCCCCAAGAGCAGGTGAGTCGGCTACCGAGCTGCACGATGTCGAAGGGCCCATGGCTTGCGGTGGGCCCTTCGACATCGTGCCTGGGCGAGATGCGAACCCGTGAGGGATTGCCCCGACACCCTCCGTCGACTTCTGCATGTGTAACTTCACGCCATGCCCACCGTTCTCGGCATCCTCGGTGTTCGCGCGGCCCTCCTGGCCGCAATCAACGCTCTCCAGATCCTCCTAGGCCGTCTCCTCGTCAGGCCCTCGACGAGCAAGCGTTCAACTCGCCGTCTCCGAGCAGAGTCGGCCGCTGCTGCCATAGCCATGCTCGGTGTTTCCTTGGCAGCATTCGGCGTTCTGATCGGTGGCCAGCGGTCCGCGGTGGGCACCCTCGCGATGCTGGTGGGTTGGGTTGCTCTTGTGCTGGTCCGAAGGGAGTTCGCTGCCCAGCCGTAGCCGATGGGGCTGCCATAGGTATGACGTCGGTGGACCCTTCATGATCGGGCCGGTCGGCAGGCCGCCACCACCCATCGATCGAGGACGGCGGCCGGCCACCCCAGCCTGATCCGAGGGCGCCCGGGAGCCATGCGGATCAGCTCTGGCAGCCGCACCCCGAAGCGGCCTTGGCCTCCGCCACGGTGGTCGACGGGTTGGCTGCATGTTCCTGCGGGCTGGAGCAAGCGGTGACTCCGCAGCAGGCGTCGGCCGTGGCAGCGGAGTTCCCCGGCTCATGGGCGCTCGCAGGCTTGACCGCGCGGACGACGGCGGAGTGCATGCCGTCCGCGACCGCGTGCGTCGGGGTGATCTCGATGCCGGTGAATCCGGCGGCTTCCAGGCCGGTGCGGTACTCCGCGAATGACAGGGCACCGGCGATGCAGCCGACGTGGTCCCCGCGCTCGGCCCGCTGTTCCGGGGTGAGGGTGTCGTCGGATACGACGTCGGAGACGCCGATACGGCCGCCGGGCTTGAGGACGCGGAAGGTCTCGGCGAAGACGGCGGGCTTGTCGACGGACAGGTTGATCACGCAGTTGGAGATGACGACGTCGATCGTGTCGACGGGGAGGGGGATGGCCTCGATGGTGCCCTTGAGGAACTCGACATTGGTGGCTCCCGCCTTCTCGGTGTTGGCCAGGGCCAGGGCGAGCATCTCGTCGGTCATGTCGAGCCCGTATGCCTTGCCGGTCGGGCCGACGCGGCGGGCGGAGAGCAGGACGTCGATGCCGCCACCGGAGCCGAGGTCGAGGACGCGCTCGCCCTCGCGCAGTTCTGCTACGGCGGTCGGGTTGCCGCAGCCGAGGGAGGCGGCGACCGCTTCGGCAGGCAGGACGTTGCGCTCGTCGGCGGCGTACAGGGTTGAGCCGAAGTTCTCGTCGACCTCGACCGGCTCGGGCCCGCAACAGGCGGCGTTGCCCTCACTGACCTTCACGGCCGCGGCGGCGTAGCGCTGGCGGACGGTTTCGCGCAGGTCGGTGGACTGCTCGTTCATCACTTCACTCCTGGGTGACTGGGCATGGCGGTGCCCGGAACGGCCTGTATTGAAGTTTATTGATGCAACCTTGCGCCTTGGATCGAAAAACGTCAACATAGAGGCATGTCGAAACAAGTGCTTGAGGTGATCGGCCAGGACGCCGCCTGCTGCCCGGGGCTGGCATCCGCGCCGCTGGACGAGGACCAGGCGGCCGAGCTGGCGAAGGCGTTCAAGGCTCTGGGTGACCCGGTCCGGCTGCGCCTGTTGTCGATGATCGCCTCACGCGGCGAGGGCGGCGAGGTCTGCGTCTGCGAGCTGACCCCCGCCTTCGACCTGTCCCAGCCGACGATCTCCCACCACCTCAAGCTCCTGCGCCAGGCCGGTCTCATCGACTGCGAGCGCCGTGGCACGTGGGTGTACTACTGGGTGCTGCCGGCGGCTCTCGACCGGCTCGCCGTGTTCCTGAAGGCCCCGACCGCGGCCGAGGCGCTCGCGTGAGCGCCTCGCTGGGACGCCGTGCCCTGGCCGAGTCCGTGGGCTCGGCAGCACTGGTCGCGGTGGTGGTCGGCTCCGGTATCCAGGCCACCGAACTGTCCCGGGACGTCGGCGTCCAATTGCTCGCCAACTCGCTGGCCACCGTGTTCGGCCTGGGCGTGCTCATCGTGCTGCTCGGGCCTGTCTCCGGGGCTCACTTCAACCCTGTCGTCACCCTTGCGGCCTGGTTCACCGGCCGCCGCGATGGTGAAGGGCTCACGGCCCGGGACGTGGCCGCGTACGTCCCGGCTCAGATCACGGGAGCGACAGTGGGTGCGGTCCTGGCCGACGCGATGTTCGGCAAGCCGCTGGTGCGGTGGTCGGCGCACGACCGCTCGGCCGGCCACCTCCTGCTGGGCGAGATCGTGGCCACTGCCGGCCTCGTCCTCCTGATCTTCGGGCTGGCCCGCGTCGGCCGTGCCCATTTCGCCCCGGTCGCCGTGGCGTCGTACATCGGGGCGGCGTACTGGTTCACGTCCTCAACGTCGTTCGCGAACCCGGCGGTGACGATCGGCCGTGCCTTCACGGACACATTCGCCGGCATCGCACCTGGATCGGTCGCCCCCTTCGTGGCGGCCCAGGTGATCGGTGCCGTACTCGGACTGGCGCTCGTGACGGTGGTCTTCGGGCGTCCGGCTCCCGCACAGGCCGATACCCCCGCCATGCACGCCGAGCCCGAACTCGCCGCCCCCACCCTTCCCTGACCCGCCGCCCAGGAAGACGCCACCATGAACAGCACTCCCGCCGCCGACCGGCCCTCGGTTCTCTTCGTCTGCGTCCACAACGCCGGCCGCTCCCAGATGGCCGCGGCTTTCCTCACGCACCTCGCCGGCGACGCGGTGGAGGTCCGCTCGGCCGGCTCGGCCCCTGCCGACACGGTCAACCCGGCTGTCGTCGAGGCGATGAGCGAGGCCGGCATCGACATCTCCGCCGAGACTCCGAAGATCCTGACCGTCGAGGCGGTGCAGGCGTCGGACGTCGTGATCACCATGGGCTGCGGCGACACGTGTCCCGTCTTCCCCGGCAAGACGTACCTGGACTGGAAGTTGGACGACCCCGCAGGGCAGGGTGTCGACGCCGTACGCCCCATCCGCGACGAGATCGAGCACCGCATCCGCGGCCTGCTCGGCGACCTCGGCGTGCAGCCCCGTGCTTGACAGCCGCTACCTGTTCGTCAGTCCATCATGAACTGCTGCTTTGCGTAAGCGACTTCGCAGGTGGTGCCTATCGCTTCTGTGCCCGGTAGCGCTTCATCAGCGCGGTGATCCGAGCTGGGTCCGCCTGACCATTGAGCTCGGCCAAGAGGTCGTCGGGGCACAACTCGTAGAGATCGCCCCACCATCGACGGCCTCGGTTGTCCCAGATGCGGTAGCCGCCCGGCACCCCTCTGGCCACATAGCGTCTCCTGCTCACCGTCCCCCAGCTCTCCTTGCGGCGCGGGTCACATGAAATGCGTCTCGCCATTTGAGACGAGCGAGGGCCGAGTGGCGCACAGTGATGCCCGGAGGCCCTGGGGATGGCCGCTCGACCCCGACTTGGGGCACGCAGAGGGCACACAACCCCCACATTGGACTAGACAACAAACAAACCCCAGGTCACTGACCTGGGGTTTCATCATGGAGCGGGTGACGAGAATCGAACTCGCGCTCTCAGCTTGGGAAGCTGCGATCATTCACGGCTCGTGCAGGCGCTGACCTGGGTAAACGGGTGGACCGTGGCCTTGTTCGGCTGGGCTGCTTTCACCGAGGTTCCCCGCTGTTCCCCGCTCGATCTGGTGCGCTTGTGGTGCGGCGGCACCGCTGCGGGCCCGCCAGAGTTGGGGATGTCAGTGCTACGTCTCAGGGGCCGATTCGATGACATCGGCCCATTCTCATAACGGTGAAGGACACGCAGGTGAGCAGGGTCACCGGCCTGCGACCCTAGCCGCAGGGGACGGTCACTGTCTGCCCCCGTCCGTCAGCGTTGATGTCAGCCCGGTCGATCCGCAGCCGGCCGTCGCCGATCCAGCGCACCGGGTCGCTGTCGGCGAGAACATGTGGGGCCCGGCCCGCCGTGAGGCGTTGCTGGGCCCCTCGCCTGTCCAGGCCTCAGCCGGTCGTTGGAGGCTCGCCTTCGGCCTGTCGGGCGCGCCGCTGCGCGCGCGTGCCGGTGCCGGGCTTGTCCTGGGCCGACCAGTCCGGTTCGGGCCCGGGGTCCTTCGTCGCCACCTTGATGACCTTCAGTCCGGCGGTTCGGGCCCGGGTGTGCTGGCTCGTGTCGCACGTCAGGAAGCGGACGTCGCGGCCGGCCAGGCCTTGAATGGCCACGGTTCGGTCGATGATCTCGTCATCGTTACGGTCTAGGCGCACGTGGCCGGGGGGATCGAGGACGATCTCTACGTTGACCCTGCCGCGGGTCTCGCCGTCCTTGGGGGTGTACACGCCCTCGTGCAGGAACCCGTGCGTGTGGCCGTCGAGGACCTCGTCGAGGCGACCGAGCGTGTGGGCTGCACGCCAGCGGCCCCGCTGCTTGCTGGTGTCCTTGAGGTCGTCCAGTTCGTCGACCACCACGATCGGGAACAGCAGGCGGACGAACTCCCAGGGCTGTACGTCGAGGATCGCGTGCAGGTCGACGTCGGCCAGCTTCACGTCGTTCTGGATGTAGAAGCTGGAGTCGGCAACGACGAAGGCCTCCCGCATGTTCCACCGGCTGATCTGCATGTCCAGCGCGTCCACAGCCGCCGCGAAGGCTTCGATGCGTTCGACCACTTCAAGTTGCACCAGTCCGTTCACCAGACGGGTCTGGGCGGGGCCGGCGAGCGTGCCGCAGCTGGCCAGCAGCACCTTGTACCGGGGGGTGAACACGAGCTGTTCGAGGTCCCTGTCACTGACCTGGGAGCGCAGCAGCCGGGCTGAATCGGTGGCCCACTCCAGGTACGCCATCAGCCCCTCGAAGGCGTTGTCGTAGTGCCCTTGGAGGTTCTGCGCCGTGGCGTGCACGCCGCCGAGGACCTTGCGAATGTTGAGCCGATCTGCGCCCGGACGGGGTGATATGAGCATGCGCTGATCATGGCAGCGCGGGCTGGTGGACCGCCTCGGTTTTCCGAACAACAGCCGACATCGCCGTACCCCAACCGCAGGGCGTGCGGAGGGGTGTTCAGATGGCGGGAGACTCTGCCTCATGACTGCACGTCGCTTGCTCGGTTCCGGTCCGGCCGCTTTCGCCCCTGCTGCTCCTCTGCCCGTGGTCCCGGCCCGGTTGTTGCCGGTGGAGCGGACGGCCGTGGACGACGGCCAGGCGGACGATGTGGTGCTCGTGCCGCAGGGCTCGGGACAGGCTCGGAAGCGGCAGCAGCTCGGTGTGCCGGCGGCGGTGAACCCGACCAGGGACGGCCCGGGAGGAGGCTCGTGTGTGAGCACCGCTTGAGAGTTCGATCTATGACGTTAAGTGCCAAGCCGCTTCGACGGCTGTACGGGCGCCCGAGGCCGGCCGACGCCACTATCGTTCGTTCCCGTTGATGTTGACTATGGATGTCAGACGACAGAGCAGCTGGGTTCGGCGGGAGGTGCCCCGGTTGACAGCCGGGGGCTATTCACCAGCGTCGCCACTAGCGGGTACCTTGCCCGACTCTGTTGCCTTCTTCTTGACATTCGCCCTTCGAGACGACGTTTTCTTCCTAACCACCTTCTTCGTCTTTGGGGTTTTCGTCGCCTTTGGAATAGGCCAAGGGTTAATCAACTTTTCCGGAGAGTGACTTCCCTCGAAAGAGAATGATCCGCCTTTTATCTCCGCCTCATCCATGAGAATTGAGCCGGAAATGAAATCTGCCTCGTCGAACAGTACGAGGGAACCCGTCAATGTCACATCAAATCTGATTTCGGAACCACAGAAGTCCGCCCCCATGAAGCTCAATATTCCAGCTTGGAGCTCGGCCCCAGAGAAGGTCACGCTACCTCCGGCGAACTTTGATCCAAGCCATATGGGCCCACCGAAGGAGAGGTCCGCGTCCCCAAGAACGCAGCTACCGAAGGAGACTCTACTTCCACCGAAGAAGGCCGCCCCGAAAGCGATTTCACCGGCCCTAAATTCAGAGAAAATGAATGAAATGATGCCGCCCTGAAAATGGGCGCCGGTGAAGAGTACCTGTGCTCCTGTGAAAATCGCTGGAACATCCTCTCCGCTCCCGAAGTTAACGTCGGCTCCTGAAAATTTTGCACCGTCGAAAGAGAAGGTTCCGCTGGCGAATTCACAGGCGGAGAAGTTCACGACACCGGACGTGAAGTGAGCGCCCGCAAAAGATCCACCATCGAACTTTGCGCCACTGAAGTCAAGATCGAAGCCGCACCAGGTCTCCACATGCGATGGATCTTGAAGGTGCTCAGATATCACCTTCACGACGGTCAGTCTTACTTCTCGCTCTCCAGGCTGTGGCTTGCTGGGATCGTACGGGATTCGCAAGTAGGCGCAGAGTAGACGACAGATGGTCTCTCGCTGGGAGCTATCGTCATCCGCCAACCTTGAGAGGGCGTAAACTCCGGCCAGTCTAACTGCCGCTCTCTCGTGGCCCAGTTGCTCGGCAGCCGTCTGATACCGACCGCCTAGGGTCTCTGAATCTGCGCGAACACTGGCTGCTTCTTCTATTCGCTGTTTCCTGTAAGCGTAAACAATCGCAAAAACTCCTGCCAGCAGACCAGCTGCCGTAACGGTACTCCTTGTGAGGTCGAAAAGCCTTTCCTTCGGAAGTTTGGAGTTTGAGTTGGGAATGACTCCAATGTGCGAACCCGTTAGCTCTGCTAGCCCCACAAATATGAACCAGGCGGTTATTGTGGCAGCGGCGAAAGTCAAGAAAAGGGTTAGCGGGAAGCTCGGCATTTTCGGTGCGTGTCGCCCTGCGTCTCGCGTTCGCCTAGCTTTGAAGGGCTTTGAAAGGCGAGCGGTAGTCACGCGCATTCTTGTCAGTAGCTGCATAGCGGTGATTGTAGTGGTGGGTAAGCTCGGAAATCCGGAAGTTTGGTGGCTTCTGACTACCTCAGCCCTCCCCAGCTCCCATCCCGTCCGCCGTCGACCCACACACCGTGGAGCAGGCGTGGTTCATGGCGTCCAGGTGGAGCGCGCCACTGCACGAACGACCTGGACGCCATGGGCCGCGTCTGCTCGGCTCTGGCTGGGTCGACGGCGGACGGGATGGGAGCCCCACGCACGCCACTACAGGCCCGCAGTCCGCGACGGCGCTCCCTCCATCCCGGTGCCGGCCGATCCCCCGCCGGAGGCACCATCTTGTGCCCGCGGATGATCTCCCACTCTTGCCCGCATGCACGCAGCGCGCCGCCGGGCGCGGCCAGCCGGGGCGCAGACAGGAGGCAGGCCGCGCCGCAGAGGCGGCGCGCGGCCCGCGCTTGCGCGGGCCCTTGAACCAGTAGAGAAACTTTGAATCATGACCCGGGCGCTTGGTCGTGACCGTCATCGCTTGCGGATCCGGCTCTCGTCGTCCCGTGGTGTAGAACCCTCGGTATGGGGAGTGAGCGACGGGAGCTGATGAAGGCGCTTGGGGCACGTCTTCGAGGGCTTCGCACAGAGGCCGGTCTGACGGGTGCTGTTCTGGCGCAGCGTGCGGGCGTGGGGCAACCGACCGTGTCCAAGGTGGAGAACGGACGCATGGTCCCCAGCCTCGACGTCCTGGGGCGGTTGTTGCTCGCTCTCGATCTCGATGAGTCGGCGACTCGCGAAGTGCGCGAGCTCTTGGTAGCCGTGGAAGCTGCGCCTGGCACGGTCGAGACCAACGAGGAGGTTCCCGCTGGGACTGTCCTCGACGACGCGGTGCGGTCTGCCCGGCTGGTCCGTTCGTTCCAGTGCGTCGTTCTGCCGGCCATGCTCCAGAGCGCCGAGTACGCCAGGCATGTCTTCGCGAGTGCGCCGAACTCGACGCCGGAAGCCGTCGGTCGCGCTGTCGCTGCTCGTGTCGAGCGGCAGAGCCTCTTGTACGAGCCGGGCCGGGAATCGGTGTTCGTGCTGACCGAAGCGGTGTTGCGTACCTGGCCGGGGGATCCCTCGCTCATGCTCGCCCAGTTCGACCGGCTGCTGGCTGTCGAGAGTCTGAGCACTGTGCGCCTTGGGTTGATCCCGTGGCGTCGTGCGGTGCCCGTCATGCCCAGACACGGGTTCACCTTGTGCGACCAGAGGGCGGTCGTGGTGGAAGCCTTCCGCGGTGAGAGGGTCGTCGACGACTCCGACGAAGTTGCCGCGTACGAGGAGACCTTCCGGCGCTTCGAAGAGGCGGCGATCTTCGGCCGCGAGGCGCGCGAGCTCCTGGTTCGTGTGATGCGGGAGTTTCAGGAGTTGGAGGACTCCACCACCCGATAGAGGAATAATTCCTCAGGATGCCTGGCCTGCTGGTCATGCATGGGAATACTCTGCTCACCGTGTCGTCTAGCCCCCTAGACGAGGAGGAGTGTTTCTCATGCCCAAAAGCTGGTGCCGGATGTTCCCCGGCCTGACCTGGCAGGTTGCCCAGGCCCGTCACTTCGTCGCCGCGTTGCTGGAGGACGAGACCGCACTGCTGGTCGACGACGCCGTCCTGGTCGTCGGCGAGCTGGCGGCCAACGCCGTCAAGCACACACGGAGCGGCTGGTACCGAGGATGGTTCCTCGTGCTCGTCCACTTCACGGATGACCTGGTCCGCATCGAGGTCGTCGACCAGGGCGGCGACGAGGAACCCATGGTTCGCAGCGTGACCAGGCACGTGGAAGAGGACGGACGCGGGCTGATGCTGATTGCGGCCTGCGCCAAGAACTGGGGTGTGAAGGACCGGCCCTCGGGTGCGCGCTGCGTCTGGGCCGAGCTGGTGCGGACCGGCTCGTGATGGGCGGCTTTCCGGCGGTGATGTGCGGTGGCCTTCCGGGCAGTGGGGGGTGAGCCCTCGGGGAGTGCCTGGGCGTCGGGCCGGCTTCTACGTGATCGGAGCTCATTCGGGCAGGCGACTCCCGCCCATTCCGTCTAGGGCCCTAGACTCCTGGTTACTTCTAGGAGGTGTGGTCATGTCGGACGAGTTGCAGCGGATCATGGCGATGGATGATCCGTACCTGCTCCTGCGTGAGGTCACGACGCGGTTGGCCGACGCGCAGCAGGAGGTGACCGAACTCGCCCGGCTCCGCCGTCGTGTCGTTCAGGACCTCCACTCGCAGGGGTTGTCCTACGCGCAGATCGCCGAGAAGGCCGGCCTGAGCCGCGGGCGTATTCACCAGATCCGTCACACGGGCCCGGCTCCCGAGGGTGCGTTCCTCGGTGCGGGCGCCGTCACGGTCGTGACGCCGCTGCGGTGGGACGACGAGAAGAAGCGCCCGGTCGTGGCCATGGCGGACGTGAACTCCGGCAGGCGGCTGGAAGAGCTGGCCAAGTCGTACGGGCTCGACGTCAGCTCCGGCCATGTGCTGGTGAGCGGCGAGGTTGACCTCAACCGTGACGGCCTGGTCGTCGTCTGCGGGCCGGGGATGTCCCAGACCATGAGCGACCTCTACGCGCAGGATCCCGTACTCAGCTGGGAACACCCCGAAGACGAGCCGTGGGCGCTGCTGGACCGACGTACCGGAACGGCCTACCGCGCGGGAGCGGACACCGACCCGCACCGTCCGCATGACGTCGGATACCTCGGCCGGCTGCCCCGCCCGGACGGAAACGGCTCCGTACTCGCGATCGCTGGTATCCATACCGCGGGCTCCCTCGGCGTCGTCCAGCTGCTCGCCTCCGATCTGAACACGCTCTGGGGCCAGGTGGGAGAGCACCACTTCTCCACGCTCGTGAGCGTCGAGTACGACCCTGAGACGGACGAACCGCAGTCCGTAGAACTACTCACCCCGCTCTACCGGCACGACGAGGAGTCGACGGCGTGAATGTCGCCCTCGCCTCACTGCCTGCCGAACCCGGCCAGGCGAACGAGGACTTCGCGGCCGCCGCTGTCAGGGCGGCCGTTCTCCTGGACGGGGCCGGCGTCGCCGGGGCCGAGACCGGATGCACGCACGGAATCGCCTGGTTCTCCTCGACGTTGGGCGGGCTGCTGCTGAGCGCGGTCACCGCGCACCCCGCCCGACCGCTCGCCGAGTGCCTGGCCGATTCGCTCCGCGTTGTCCGGTCACTGCACGAGGACAGTTGCGACCTGTCGTATCCGGCCAGCCCTACCAGTACGGTCGTCGCCATCCGGGCTGACGCGGGGGCATTGGAATACCTCGTACTGGGTGACTCGACCCTTCTCCTCGCTGACCGGGACAGCAAGACGGCTGCCCTCACCGATCGGCGCCTGGACGACGTCGGCAAGCGACTTCGCGGCCCGCTCGACGCACTTCCCACCGGCACACCCGAGCACGCTTCCGCCCTGGCCGATTACCGCGACGCCCTGACGAAGCTGCGTAACCGGCCGGGCGGCTTCTGGATCGCCGGCCCCGACCCACAAGCTGCTGAACACGCCCTCACCGGGTCCGTGCCACTGGAGCCGCTGACGTCCGTGACGCTGATGAGCGACGGCGCAACGCGGCCCGTCGACTGCTTCGGAGTCGACACGTGGCAAGAGACGTTGGATGTACTCACCTCGTCCGGCCCGAGCGAGCTGCTCCGCCGCGTTCGAGAGCTCGAGGCCGGCGACCCTGAGGGGCGGCGTTGGCCAAGGGGCAAGTCGCACGACGACGCGACCGCTCTGCATTGGGTGCTGCCGTAACCGCCCTTGGCGTCTTATTAAGGTCTGAGAGCACACGGTGAGCTGACTTGTTCAGTCGCCCCGCGCGTTGACCAGCAGGCCGTCGAGCGCCAGTTGAGGGATGCCCTCAGTCTGGCTGCGAGCGCCCACGCCATGACCGCCCTCGGCGTCGCGCTCCATGAAGAGGTGACGCTCGACCTCCTGGTGGACGACCTGTCACACGGAGCAGGGACGTCGACATCTCCGTGCCGGGCTTTGGGAGCCACCTGGGAGCCGACTTCAGAGCGGCTCCCAGCGAGAGGTGTTCCGCCTACGGAGAGGCCGTGCCGGAGGCGGTGCGGTGTGCCGCCTCCGGCCGGTCACTGGTGAGTCGTTACTTCAGGGGGGCGCAGGTCTTCACGGTGCTGCCCTTGAACTGGGTGCAGATCAGCGTGTTCTTGGGGTACTTCGCGCCCGTGTGGGAGCCGTTCTTGCCCCAGCCGGCGTGGGCCTCCCATTTGCCGCGGATCTTGTAGACGTTGGCCTTCTTCCAGCCACTGGCGGCCTTGTACGTGCCGCCGGGCTTCTTGTAGAGGAAGCGGGCGTACAGCGTCGGCTTCCTCGTGCCCGTGATGTCGGACTTGTGGGCGCCGACCGAGTTCAGGGCACGCCAGGACTTGCCGTTGGTGTACCAGTACTCGCCGCTCGTCCCGTAGACGCCGTTGACCTTGCGGATCGTCTTGTCCGTCGTCGCCGCGGAGGCCGGCGAGACGCTGACGCCGAGCGCCAGTGCCGCCATGGTGGCCAGCGTGAGAATCTTCCCCGTTGTGCTACGCACTACATACCTCTGACGGCCGCCGTCCGCGCCACCGGGCGGCTGTCTCATCGGTGGATGTACGGAACCCCGGCGCGGATCAGCAGGTTACCGGAAGGGGATGGGAGGTGACGGGGGGCTTTTGGGGAGGATGAGTGCGAGGGCGGCTGCCGCGAACCAGCGGTTGTCGGGCAGGGCGCGGCAGCGTTCGACCACCAGTTACTGAACGGGAGTTGAGGAGGCGAAAGGAAACGACGTCTCAAGCCCGGCCCCTGTCTGCCTCTCGCTGTCAGGAGAGTTGAACGACGATGCTGCAGACGATGGCGACAATGGCACTGAGAGCGGCCACGTAGATGGGCCACCACTCGTTGTTGAGCGCGACGAACACGACATCGCTCGTCAACCCCAGTGCAGTCATGACGCCGGCCACGGTGACCAGGGCGCCAGCAAGGATCTTGGCGACATCGTCGAGGCGCTTGCCGACTCTGGCCTGGACGTCGTCGAGCGGGGAAGATTCCTGGTCACCACCTGGCGGCTGCATAGGTTCATCCTGGGGAAAGCCGAGAGCATTTCGGCGCATCGGCGCGGGCGGTTGGTCCCAATAGCGGACCTGGCTCTCCTGGGGTGGCGCGCGACCGAAACGCCGTCCCGAGGGGTCCTCGGGTATCGAGACTCGCACGTATACCCCCCTAGACAGTTGACACTCCGTCGGGCTATCGTCTCCGTCAACCCCTCTAGACGGCTGAGGTGGGCCACTCCCTGCACTGTCTAGGGGGGTACTCAATTCGATGCGACGCTGACAAGGCGTCGCCAACCAGGTGAGGTTCACGAAATGCGTGTCATCCCCGTAGACGTCTCGTCCGCGACGCTCCTCGTCACCAAGCTGCCCGAAGTCAAGGTGAAGGACCGTCAGACCGGTGAGATCGCCATCGACCCGGTGACCAACGACCGGCTCATGGTGCTGGAGCTGGTGTTCATCGCAGCGGGCGGTTCGGACATGATCAAGGTCACCGTTCCCGAGAAGGGCATCGGTGAAGGCCTGGTGATGGGAGCTCCCGTCATCCTGCCCGGCCTCATCGCCCGGCCGTGGGAGAGCGAGTTCGGCGGGCGGATGCGTCACGGCATCGCCTACCGCGCGGACGCGGTCATGGTCAACGCGCCGGCTCCGGCGCAGGGCTGAACGCCATGACCGACACCGTCTGGACGCTGACCCTGTGCCTGCTGGCACTCGTCGCCCTGCTGGTCCTGCGTCGCCGTGCACCGGTCGCGTTCTGGTGGCTGGTCGGCTATCCGTTCGCGGCGCTGCGCGTGCTCACCACCTACCGGGCCACGATGGACGCGTGTGGCCTGACAGTCCCGGCCTCGGCCGTCCGTCGGGCCACGGCCCGGATGATTGGGCGGGAAGCTGCCCCCGTCCCGCCTCGGCGGTCGCTGCCGTGGCCGACCGGGTCCGGGCTCGTGATGCGGCTGCGCATGGCGACCGGGCAGGCACCCGAGGACTTCTTGGCCTCGGCTGACCGGCTGCGCCACGCCTGGGCCGCGCACGCCGTGCACATCCGTCCGACCAAGCCGGGCTGGCTCGAATTGCGCCTGATCGGCTGGGACGTGCTCTCCGACGTGCAGCCAGCACGGCGGTGGAAGCAGCGCGGGCCGCTCACCCTTCCGCTGGCGCTTCGGGATGACGGACGGTGGCACGTACGGGACTTCCGCGCCGTGCCGCATGAACTCATCCTCGGCGCAACGCAGTCCGGCAAGTCCGTGTACCTGCGGAACCTGGTGTGCGGCCTGGCCCGTCAACGGGTCGTCCTCGTCGGAGTCGACTGCAAATGGGGCGTCGAACTCGCCCCCTTCGCACCCCGGTTGTCCGCGCTCGCCGACACCCCGGACCGGGCGAACGAACTCCTCGACGTCCTGCTGAAAGAGATGGAGGCACGGTTCCGTCTCATCGGTCTCTCGTCCGCTGCGGGCCCGGACGCCGTGCTCACCTCGGACGTGTGGGGGCTGCCGGACTCAGTGCGGCCGGTGCCGGTCGTGGTCGTCGTCGACGAGGTCGCCGAACTCTTCCTCGCCGCGAGCCGCGACGACGAGAAGCGACGCGACGCCATGGTCACCAAGCTGATCCGTATCGCCCAGCTCGGCCGTGCGGCCAGCATCTATCTCGAAGTGTGCGGGCAGCGCTTCGGCTCCGAACTCGGCAAGGGCGCGACCATGCTCCGCGCCCAACTCACCGGCCGCATCTGCCACCGCGTCAACGACGAGTCCTCGGCGAACATGGCGCTCGCCGACATCTCCCCGGAAGCGGCCATCGCCGCCACCTCCATCCCGGCCGAACGGCCCGGCGTCGCCATCGTCGGCGACTCCTCCGGCGGCTGGTCCCGCGCCCGCTCACCGCACCTGACCCTCGACGAGGCGGCAGCCATCTGCCGCGACACGGCCGCCCTGGTGCCGGAACTGCCCCGCCTCGACGCCTTCCGGCCCGTCGCCGCCGTCGAGTCCTCCAAGGCGTTCGCCCCGGCCGGCGTGCCTACCGCCCGCCCGGTGACCGAGTAGCCGCACCACCTTCCCCACGGTCGGCGTGACCGCCTCGCGCCAACTCTCTACCCCTCCCATGCCTCGAACCGGAAGGAACCTGAGCCGATGCGCGCCCAGTTGGCCCGTGTGGACGCCGTGATCGTCCAAGCCGTGATCGCGGGCGCCCTGTCCTTCTCGCACCTTCACGACCTTGCCGACGCGGCCGGACAGGGCGGCTGGAAGGCATGGGCCTATCCCGTCTCCGTCGACCTGCTGCTTGTTGCCGCCTGGCGACGGATGCGCGAGCAGCAGCGCGGAGACCAACCGGCCGGGGGACCGCGGCTGTGGTTCCTGATCGCCCTGGCCGCATCCCTCGGGGCCAACATCGCAACCGCAGGGCTCCTCGACCTGGACGACGTCCCCGCATCGCTCCGCGTCGTGGTGGCCGGCTGGCCCGCCGTCGCGTTCTTCGGCGGAACCCTCCTCGCCCACACACCACGCATCGCCGACTCGCTACCGGTCGCCGCGATCCCCGAGACGGACGGTGAACCGGACCCCGTTCCGTCCATGGTCGACGCCCCCGACCGTGACGCGCTTCCGGCACCGGCCGCCGAGCCGGACCCCGACACGGAGTCGCCCACAACGTCCGCGCCGGTCGCGGCTCCCGCAGCCCCGGCCGTCACCCTGCCACCCGCCCTCATCGACCGCGCCCAAGCCCTGGCCGAGCAACACCGCGCCACGACCGGTCTCGTCGCCGACCCCGACGACGTCCGCGCCCGGCTCGGCCTGCCCCCGTCCATGACGGCCTCTGTCGCCGCTCACCTCTGAGAAGGGACGAACACCGTGAACCCGCGCTTCCGCAACGTCCGCCGCATCGGCCCGGTACAGGTCGCCTCGTACATCGCCCGCGGCCGTAACCGCCACCTGGCGGCCTGCACCGCACCCCGCTGCGACTTCTCCACCGAGTACGACAGCCGCGCCGCCGCCGAACTCGCCGCCCGCACCCACCGCTGCAAGGCCTGACAGGAGGCCGCTGCCATGACTGTCCCGCTCTGGTTCGCCGTGCTCGTCGTCGCCGTCCTCGGCATCCAGCTCGCCCGCCCGCCGTGGTGGCTGGTCGCCCTGCTCCTCCTCGGCGGCTACCTCGTCGCCAACAGCGTCCTCGCCCCCGCCGTCGCCACGCTCCTCGACTGACTCGCAGAAGGGACCGCCCCGTGTTCACCCCCAAGTACCCCCGCCCGGACACCGCCCCGACGCCCGCCAGCACACCCCCGGCGACCTACAACCCGTCGGTCTACAACCCCGCCGCCTGCACCTCGGCCCCGGTTCTGGCGGCCCCCGCTTCCAACCGGCCGGCGGTCCAATTCACCGCAGGCAGCGTGCTCACCCTCGCCGCCGGTGGGGGAGCCCTGGTCCTGGTCGTCGGCGCGGTCCTGGTCTCCATGCTCCTCGCCGTCGCCGTCACTGCCGCTTCCGTGGCCGTCTGCGCCGTCGTCATCCGCTCGATCCTCAAGAGCGACCGCCGCTGACCTCATTTGCGCAGCATCCCGGCCTGCCCACACTGTCTAGCCCCCTACGCAGGCCGGGGTGCGCGTCCCGAACTTCCACCCCAAGGAGGCATCCGCACATGTGCCCCGAGGCTCCCACCGGAGCCATTCGCCAGCTGGCAGCCCTCGCCCAGCACGGTGACCTCAGCGCCTACGCACACCAGGTCCAGCGGCTTGGAGGCTGCGAGCGGCCCGTACGGATGGAGGGCCATCGCCTCGACGTCCACGCGGCAACCGGCGAAGTCGTCCGCGAGATCTTCGACCACGACCTTCCCGCCGGACAGCTCCTCATCCGCTGCAACAACCGCCGAGCCACCCGATGCGCCGCCTGCGCCGAGGTCTACCGCAAGGACACGTACCACCTCGTCACGGCCGGCCTGAGCGGCGGCAAAGGGATCGGCCCGGCCGTCGCCCAACACCCCCGCGTCTTCGCCACCTTCACCGCGCCGTCCTTCGGCCCCGTCCACAACCGGCCCAGCGGCGGCCGCTGCCGCTGCGGACGCCTCCACCCGGACGACGACCCTGCCCTCGGCACCCCGCTCAACCCGGAGCGCTACGACTACCGCAACGCCGTCCTGTGGAACGCGCACGCCGGCGCCCTGTGGGCCCGATTCGCCACCTACCTCCGCCAACAGATCGCCTCCCGCGCGAACCTCACCCGCTCCGAATTGCGTCACTGCCTCAAGCTCTCCTACGCCAAGGTCGCCGAGTACCAGCGACGCGGAGCCGTGCACTTCCATGCCGTGATCCGCCTCGACGGCCCGGAGGGTGCCGAGGACTCCCCGCCCACCTGGGCCACGACAGAGCTCCTCACCGACGCGATCCGCTCGGCCGTCCAGCTCGCCGAGACCCCCGGACCGACCCTCGACGGCCGCGCTCACACCTTCCGCTTCGGCGAACAGCTCGACATCCGCCCCATCCGCTCCGCCGACTTCACCGGCACCACCGACCTGACCAGCCGGGCCGTCGCCGCCTACATCGCCAAGTACGCCACCAAGGGCGCCGAGAGCGCGACCGGCACCCTTGACCGGCCGATCCGCAACCCCATCACTGACCTGATCGGCACGGACGTCACCGACCACGCCCGGCAGATGATCCTCACCTGCTGGCACCTGGGCGGACTGCCCGAACTCGAAGAACTCCGCCTGCGCAAGTGGGCCCACATGCTCGGCTTCCGCGGCCACTTCTCCACCAAGTCCCGCGCGTACTCCGTCACCCTCGGCGCCCTCCGCCAGGAACGCGCCGACCACAACGAAGCACTCACCCGCGAACACGCCGCCCTGGCCGGCCACCCCATGCCGGACCCGGACACCGTCCTCGTCCTCTCGCACTGGCGCTTCGCCGGCACCGGCCTTACCGCCGCTGAATCCTGGCTCGCCGCCTCGCGCCGACCCGACGCACCCGACTTGGAAGGGGAACCCACCGAATGACCGACCGCTACCTGTCCGTCGACCAGGTCGCCGAGCTGCTCGGGACGACCGCTCGCTTCCCCCGGCGACTGATCGAGGAACGGCGCATCCGCTACGTGAAGGTCGGCCGGCACGTCCGTATCCCCGAGAGCGCGGTCGAGGAGTTCATTCAGTCCCGCACCGTCGAGCCGATCCGGCTTGGCCGCACCATCCTTCGGAGGGCTGCCTGATGGCCAACAGGAAGGGGAGGCGTCGTCGCTTTGGCGCGGTGCGTCAGTACCGGTCCGGCAAGTGGACGGCGTCGTATCTCGGGCCCGACGGTGAGCGCATCCGCGCGGACGAGACCTTCGTCACGAAGAAGGACGCGGAGATCTGGCTGTCCCAGGTAGAGGCAGACCTCAGCCGCGGTGACTGGCGCGCCCCCGATGCTGGGTCAGTCAACTTCCGTGTGTACGCGGAGAAGTGGGTCGAGGAACGGGAGCTGGCCGTTCGGACCGAGGACCTGTACCGACACCTCCTGCGGCTGCACATCCTCCCCAGCTTCGGCACGCTCGACCTGGACGAGATCACCGCTCCCTGCGTCCGCGAGTGGCGGGCCGAGCGGCTCCGGACCACCAAGGCCAAGACCACCGTCGCCAAGGCGTATCGCCTCCTCAAGGGCGTCCTTGAGACCGCTGTCGACGATGACCTGATCAGCCGCAACCCATGTCGGATCAAGGGGGCGGGCAAGGAGTCCGCAGCAGAGAGGCGCATCGCCACCGTCGCACAGGTGGACGCCCTCGCCGACGCGATCGGTATCCGCTGGCGGCTCATGGTCTACCTCGGCGCGTACGGTCCGATGCGTCCGGAGGAGCTGGCCGGCCTCCGTCGGCGGGATGTCGACCTCGACCACATGGTGATCCGTGTCCGCGTCGCCGAACCGGAGCGGACGAACGGCAAGCGCGCCCCCGGCGAGACCAAGTCCGACGCGGGTGTCCGGGCCGTCCTCCTTCCGGGTTTCCTCCACAAGGAGGTACGGCAGCACCTGGCATGGTTCGCCGAGAAGGGGCCCGAAGGGTTGGTCTTCGTGGGTGAGAAGGGCGCCCCCTTCCGGCGCACCTCGTTCGGCCGGAAGTGGCGGCGGGCTCGCGTCGCCGCCGGGCTCCCGGACGGCTTCCGCTTCTACGACCTCCGCCACACCGGACACACGCTCTCGACCCGCTCGGGTGCCACCCTCAAGGACACGATGGTCCGGGCCGGTCAGTCCTCGGAGAAGGCCGCGCTGATCTATCAGCACTCCGACGAGGAGCGTCAGCGCGACCTAGCGGCCGGCCTTGACGACCTGGTTCGCGCCGAGCGTGCGAAGCACCCCAAGGGCAAGAACCACGACCCCGCGCACCACAACGAGAAGCCCACGGGCAGCTAGTCACGCCCTTATGGTGCGGATGTGGTGCGCGCCCCGTCTGCCGGTCTAGACAACAAAGAACCCCCGGGTCATCGACCTGGGGGTTTCATATGGAGCGGGTGACGAGAATCGAACTCGCGCTCTCAGCTTGGGAAGCTGATGTTCTACCATTAAACTACACCCGCAAAGACGCCGGTCAGAGCCGGTGTCGGAACGCTCCGTCACTCTACCTCATACCGGGCCCCGGGCGATGAAGCCCTGGGGTCCGCGTGCGTTTTCCGGGAGGGATCCGGCTGCGGGCGGCCGGAGTTGGGGCGTACGGTGGAGGGGTGGAAGTGGGGCTGGGCGGGGTCGGAGTGCCGCCTGGAGAGTCGTCCTGATCGTCCCGTAATGTGGCTTTCGTGGTCCGGTGGTCAGCAGCCGGACAGGGCTCTTGGGGAAGGGACTCATGGACTTGATGGAGCGCACCGTCGTCCGTTGTGCCGACGGGCACGTGTTCAGCACCGCTTCGTTCCCGATGCAGCAGGCCGAGCGGCTCGGCCCCGGACGGCTCGTCCGGTGCCCTCGGTGCACCCGGTTGCGGAGCGTCGTACCGGTGACCCTGGAGAAGCGGTAGAGGTAGCGGTAGCAGCGGCGGCCGGGGAGCGGTCCAGGTGCTCCGGGCCCCGGCGGCCTGGCGCGCGGAGTCGTCCGATGGTGATGGCTTCGCGCGCCTTGCGTATCCTCGGGGCGTGCTTCTCTCAGACAAGGACATCCGGGCCGAGATCGACGCCGGACGAGTGCGGATCGCCCCCTACGACGAATCCATGGTGCAGCCGTCGAGCATCGATGTACGGCTCGACCGGTACTTCCGGGTGTTCGAGAACCACAAGTACCCGCACATCGATCCCTCCGTCGAGCAGGCCGACCTGACCCGGCTCGTGGAGCCCGAGGGCGACGAGCCGTTCATCCTTCACCCGGGGGAGTTCGTGCTCGCGAGTACCTATGAGGTCATCACGCTCCCCGACGATCTCGCCTCGCGGCTCGAGGGGAAGAGTTCCCTGGGCCGGCTCGGGCTCGTCACCCACTCCACCGCCGGATTCATCGACCCCGGCTTCTCCGGGCACGTGACGCTCGAGCTGTCCAACCTCGCCACCCTGCCGATCAAGCTCTGGCCCGGCATGAAGATCGGCCAGCTGTGCATGTTCCGGCTCACCTCGCCCGCCGAGTCCCCGTACGGCAGCGAGCGCTACGGGTCCAGGTACCAGGGCCAGCGCGGGCCGACGGCCTCCCGGTCCTTCCTCAACTTCCACCGGACCCAGGTGTGAGCGGCGGCGACGCGGACGTGGCCCGGGAGAACCTGACCTACGAGCAGTTCGGGACCGCCGTACGCGAGCTCGCGCAGACCATCGCCGACGACGGGTACGTACCCGATGTGGTGCTGAGCATCGCCCGTGGCGGTGTCTTCGTCGCCGGTGGGCTCGCCTACGCCCTCGACTGCAAGAACATCCACCTGGTCAACGTCGAGTTCTATACCGGGGTGGGGACCACGCTCGACATGCCCGTCATGCTCGCGCCCGTTCCCGACGTCATCGACTTCTCGGACAAGAAGGTCCTCATCACGGACGACGTCGCCGACACCGGCAAGACGCTCAAGCTCGTCCGCGAGTTCTGCCTGGACGCCGTCGCGGAGGTGCGCAGCGCCGTCGTCTACGAGAAGTCGCAGTCGTTGGTGAAGTGCGAGTACGTGTGGAAGCGGACCGACGACTGGATCAACTTTCCGTGGAGTGTTCTGCCTGTCGTGCGCAGGTCGGGCGATCCGGTCACGCCGTCCAGGGAAGCGCTCTGAGCGCTTGAGCGCTCTTGGCCTCGGCGGGTTCAGGGCGCGCGGCCGTGGCGGTTCGATGCGGCTCACCGTTCGTCGTGTGATGCCGCGAGGTGGGGTCCGGCCGGGCTCGTGACTCGGCCCGGTCCGGCCCGACACCGACGTTCTTCCGGTCAGCGCGTCATCGCAGCCGGAGCCTTCTGACGCCTTCCGGCTCGAAGTCGTAGACGTAGTCGTTGAGGCGGAGGCCGTCGACCGCGCCGATCCACATGAAGTCCCGTCCCTTGCCCACGGCGACGGTGTAGATGGTCGGCCTGGCGTTGACGGAGGCGAAGGAGGCCTTCAGCTGGGTGAAGGTGCACTGGGCGGCCTGGTTGCAGCTCGTCTCGCCGCCCGTGAGGTACCAGTAGCCGGTCTTGGTGGCGTCGATGAACGGGCTCCAGCCGTTCGTGACCGGGGAGGCGTTCGGCACCCACACCAGCGTGGAGTAGTCGTCGGTGGACGTCACGTCCGGGTCGATCTCGAACCTGATGTTCGGCATGTTCGCCGGGCCCCCGTAGGAGACGTTCTCGCCCGTCTGGAACACGTGGAAACCGACGCGCCGCAGCTCCAGCACCGGCCTCCCGAAGAAGTCGACCTCATTGCCGAAGTCGACCTTCTCGCTCGCCGGGGTCAGCGTCGTGGAGTTGTTCGCCACCTCGATGCCGAGGCTGCCTTGCCCGTACGGCGGCCTGGCGGCCGTACCCGTGATGCCGAACGGGCCGTAGGGCCCCTTGCGGACTTCGGCGACGGGCGAGCCGATCGTGTTGCGGGCGATCACGCCCCAGTGGTCCGGGCGGTGGGCCGGGTTGTCTTTCGTGTCGGCGGATGCCGATCCCTGGACGCCGGCGGCCGTCACGGCGACCAGCAGGGCCGTCAGGAGGACTGTTCCCCGTCTCACGCCAAAGCGAGCTTTCACGCGCACTCCTTGTAGGAGGTGGTCAGGAAGCAGTCACTTTATATTACTGTGTGTAGTCATATGGGAGCGACATGTGACTGTGTGAAGGTTTTGGGTGGATATCTGCTCGTGCGATCTCACGTTGAGTGATGAGATGCCAAGGGCCCCCGGCCGTCGGCCGGGGGCCCTCTGCGCGTCCGCACGTGCTGGAACGTCCTAGAACGTGCCCAGTTTCACGATCGACAGGATGGCGATCAGCTGGATCGACGCAGCGCCCAGCGCCTTCGGCCACGGGAGGTCGTGGGAGCGGCTGACCATCAGGGTCAGGAGGGCGCCGGCCGCCACCCAGGTCGCCCAGCCCAGCAGCTGCACGAACGACGCGTCGCCGCCGAAGAACATCGCGACGACCAAGCGCGGGGCGTCCGTGAGGGACATGATCAGCATGGAGAGGCCGACCGTGGGCTGCCATGCGCCGTCGCCGCCCAGCTGGCGGGCCAGGGTGTGGGTGACCACGCCCAGGACGAAGGAGCTCAGCACCATCGCGACGGCCGTCGTCAGCACGATCGGGATCGCGTTGGAGAGCGTCGCGTTTATCGCGTCCGAGCGCGCGCCGTCGAAGCCGAAGACCGCGAGCAGGCCGTAGAGGAAGGTGACGACGAGGGCGGGGCCCCACATCGCGTAGTCCCGCATCCGCAGGAAGGTCTGCTGGGGGTCGAGGACGATGCCCTTCAGCAGTTCCTTCCAGTGCAGGCGCGGACCGATCGGGCCGGCCGGGGCGGACCCGGCGTGATACGTACCACCCTGGTTGTACTGGTCGTACTGGTTGTGGTCGTCGACCGAGAAGGCCTGGGTGTGCCCCGGGTTGTTCGCGGCGTACGGGTCGTGCGGGGCGCCTCCCGGGCCACCGGGACCGCCCGGAGCGCCGTACGGGGCGTCGCCGCCGAAGTACTCCGGCTCGTCGCCGTTCTGGCCTCCGTAGCCGCCGCCGTTCGCCTGGGGCCACTGGCCGCCGCCCGCGCCCGCGCCGCCGTACTGCGGACGCTGCTGCGGGTACGGCTGCTGGGCCGACGGGTAGCCGTACGACGGCCCCGAGGGTCCCGACGGCCCCGAGGACCTCGATGGTCCCTGGGGCGCCTGCCGCCCGTACGGAGGTTGTTGCGGTCGCGCTTGCGGGGCACGGTTGTCCCGGCCGCCGCGTCCGATCCTGAATCCAGCCACGCCTTCGAACGTACCTGGTCCCGCAGAGTGACGTACCGGAGCCCGCCGTCCGGGGACGGCTTTGCTGCCGAGCTGTGACATCCCCTAAGGGGAGTAACGGGGCGGGAGTCGGTGGTCGGCCGGAGGGGCGTCTCAGGGGGAAGCAGGGGTTGCCGGGGGTGTGGGGAAGTGAGGGACGGGGAAAGGCGGCGCCCCCGTGTCCTGGGTCGGACACGGGGGCGCTTGTACAGCGTGGGTACGGCCGTTCGGGCTACCCGGCCACCTCGGCCGGCTGCTCCAGCGGCCGGTCGGCCGGCGCTTCACCGGTCACTTCACCGGCTGCGGCTCCGGCTCGCTCTCGGCCTCCGCCGTGCCCGCCGGGGGCTCGTCGTCGGCCGGGGTCTTGACCGACTCCAGCAGCAGCTGGGAGACGTCGACGACCTGGATGGACTCCTTGGCCTTGCCCTCGTTCTTCTTGCCGTTGACCGAGTCGGTCAGCATGACGAGGCAGAAGGGGCAGGCCGTCGAGACGATGTCGGGGTTGAGGGAGAGTGCCTCGTCGACGCGCTCGTTGTTGATGCGCTTGCCGATCCGCTCCTCCATCCACATCCGCGCGCCGCCGGCGCCGCAGCAGAAGCCGCGCTCCTTGTGGCGGTGCATCTCCTCGTTCCGCAGACCCGGGACGTTGGCGATGATCTCGCGCGGGGGCGTGTAGATCTTGTTGTGCCGGCCCAGGTAGCAGGGGTCGTGGTAGGTGATGAGGCCCTCGACCGGAGTGACCGGGATCAGCTTGCCCTCGTCGATGAGGTGCTGGAGCAGCTGGGTGTGGTGGATGACCTCGTAGTCGCCGCCGAGCTGCGGGTACTCGTTGCCGATCGTGTTGAGGCAGTGCGGGCAGGTCGCGACGATCTTCTTCGCGGACTTCGGCTTCTTCGACTCGGGCGTGACGTTGCCGTCGTCGTCCGTCTCCTCGCCGAATGCCATGTTCAGCGCGGCGACGTTCTCCATGCCGAGTTCCTGGAAGAGGGGTTCGTTGCCGAGGCGGCGGGCGGAGTCACCCGTGCACTTCTCGTCGCCGCCCATGATCGCGAACTTGACGCCCGCGATGTGCAGCAGCTCCGCGAAGGCCTTGGTGGTCTTCTTCGCGCGGTCCTCGAGGGCGCCGGCGCAGCCGACCCAGTACAGGTACTCGACCTCGGTCAGGTCCTCGATGTCACGGCCGACGACCGGGATCTCGAAGTCGACTTCCTTGGTCCACTCCAGGCGCTGCTTCTTGGCGAGGCCCCAGGGGTTGCCCTTCTTCTCCAGGTTCTTGAGCATCGTGCCCGCCTCGGACGGGAACGCGGACTCGATCATCACCTGGTAGCGGCGCATGTCGACGATGTGGTCGACGTGCTCGATGTCGACGGGGCACTGCTCGACGCAGGCGCCGCAGGTGGTGCAGGACCACAGGACGTCCGGGTCGATGACGCCGTTCTCCTCGGCGGTGCCGATCAGCGGGCGCTCGGCCTCGGCCAGCGCGGCCGCGGGCACGTCCTTGAGCTGCTCCTCGGAGGCCTTCTCCTCGCCCTCCATGGTCTTGCCGCCGCCGGCCAGCAGGTAGGGCGCCTTGGCGTGCGCGTGGTCGCGCAGCGACATGATCAGCAGCTTGGGGGAGAGCGGCTTACCGGTGTTCCACGCGGGACACTGCGACTGACAGCGGCCGCACTCGGTGCAGGTGGAGAAGTCGAGCAGGCCCTTCCAGGAGAACTGCTCGACCTGGGAGACGCCGAAGACGTCGTCGTCACCGGGGTCGGTGAAGTCGATCGGCTTGCCGCCGGACGTCATGGGCTGAAGGGCGCCCAGCGCCGTCGCGCCGTCGGCGTTGCGCTTGAACCAGATGTTCGGGAACGCCAGGAAGCGGTGCCAGGCGACGCCCATGTTCGTGTTGAGCGAGACCACGATCATCCAGATGAACGACGTCCCGATCTTGATCATCGCGACGAGGTAGACCAGGTTCTGGAGCGTGGTGACGCTCAGCCCCTTGAAGGCCAGGACGAGCGGGTACGAGGCGAAGTAGCCGGCCTCGTAGTGCTCCACGTGGTGCAGTGCGCCCTCCAGGCCCCGCAGCACGTAGATCGCGAGGCCGATGGTGAGGATGACGTACTCGACGAAGTAGGCCTGACCGGCCTTGGAGCCGGCGAAGCGGGACTTGCGGCCGGCCCGGGAGGGCAGGTTCAGCAGGCGGATCGCCATGAGGACGACGATGCCCAGGATGGTCATGACGCCGATGAACTCGATGTAGAGCTCGAACGGCAGGAAGTCGCCGATGACCGGCAGCACCCAGTCGGCCTTGAACAGCTGGCCGAAGGCCTGGGCGAGGGTCGGCGGAAGGGTCAGGAATCCGATCGCCACGAACCAGTGGGCGAAGCCCACGATGCCCCAGCGGTTCATCCGCGTGTGGCCGAGAAACTCCCGTACCAGTGTCACGCTGCGCGCGTAGGGGTTGTCGGTCCGGACTCCTGCGGGCAGCGGCTGGCCCAGCTTGAAATACCGGACGAACTGGCCGATGGCACGCGCGATCAGCGCGACGCCGACCGCGGTCAGAAGTAGCGACACGATGATCGCGGCGAGTTGCATGCGGGGGCTCCTCGGGCCTGCGAGGGAAATTACTAAGCGGTAACTTATGCAGTCCGTCTGAGACTACCCCGTATTCTCCGTCGCACTGTAGCGGGATGCGGAGTGATCTCAGTCGCTGAGGGTTGCCTCAGGATCCGGACGGGATCCGGTCGGGATCCTGACGGGAAGCGGCCGTCGTGCGGTGGCAAACTCGGCCGTGTTATTCGTACCAAATTGGTACATTTATGACTAATTTATATCCGTGCTCTACGGGATCGTCGCCGCCATCACCGCCCTGTTCCTCGCCGCCGTCCTCGCCGCGTTGCTGCGCGTGCCCGCCCTGCGTCTGGGGTTGCTCGACCGGCGGCAGCGGCAGCGGCGGGTGCCTCTGTTCGGAGGTGCCGCCGTGGTGCTCGCCACCTGTCTCGTCGCCGTCGCGGGTGACTGGACGGGCATCGCTCCGCTCGGCGACGGCATCGAGGTGCTGCTGGCCGCGGGAGGCGCCGTCGCCGCGCTCGGGCTCGCCGCGGACGTGTGGCGGCTCAACGCGCGCTTCCTGGTGGTCGGTACCGCCGTCGCGGCCGCCTTCGTGGTGCCGTACGGGGAGACCGGGCTGTGGGCGGGAGTGGCGGGAGCCGGCTGGATCACCTTCGTCGCCCTCGCCTTCCGCTCGCTCGACCACGCCGACGGGGTGGCCGGGACCGTCGGGGTCGTCACCGCCTTCGGGGTGGCCGCCTGCGCCGCCGTCGAGGTCATGGACGGGCTCGCGGTGCTGCTGAGCGTGTTCGCCGCCGCGCTGACCGGGTTCCTGATGCACAACTGGCCTCCCGCGCGTGTCGCCCTCGGGGCGTGCGGGTCGCTGTTCGCGGGCTTCCTGCTCGCGGCGGCCGCCGTGATCGCCCGCGCGGGACACGATCCGGTCGCCGGCGTGGGCGTGCTGCTGGCGCTGAACGCCGTCGCCGGGGCCGACGTCGTCCTGGTCGTGCTGTCGCGGCGGCTGGCTCGCCGGCCCCTGCTGCGCGGCGGCGCCGACCATCTCGCGCACCGGCTGCGGCGGCTGGGGCTCACCGCCCAGGGGGTGACCGTCCTGGTGGGGGCGGCGGCCTTCGTCACGGTGCTCGTCGGGGCGCTGGTGCACGCGGGATGGACGGACGCGCGGACGGTGTTGTGGGTGGGGGGCGGGGCACTCGTCGTCGTGTTCGGGCTGCTGCGGGTCGCGGTGTACGGGCCGCCGCGCGCGCGTGGCCGTCGCCCCGGGCGGGCCGGACGGCCACGCACACGTGGTGCCCGCCCCGCGGGTGCCGGCCGGGCGGCCGGTGGCGCCGGCAGGGGGTCTCAGGAGGTCCGCCCCGGGCCGCGTCCGGCACCGGGCGCCGCGTCGGTGTACGCGCCCCGGCGTCAACCGGCTGACCAGTTGGCTCCCCCGGAATCTCAGGTGCGCAAGGCTGGGCGATCCGCATCGCCGCAGGTCAACGCCTCCTTGCGCGTAAGGAACGGATAAGAGTTGAGTGGGCTCGACTCAGGTCTGTTGACCCGGCGGCGGGTGTCGTGCACACTTGAGTCCGTTCCACTCAAGTCAGCTGGAGGAAGATCACCATGGCACGTGCGGTCGGCATCGACCTGGGCACAACCAACTCCGTCGTAAGCGTTCTGGAGGGCGGCGAGCCCACCGTCATCACCAACGCCGAGGGTGCCAGGACCACGCCGTCCGTCGTCGCCTTCGCCAAGAACGGTGAAGTGCTCGTCGGCGAGGTGGCGAAGCGCCAGGCAGTCACGAACGTGGACCGGACCATCCGCTCGGTGAAGCGTCACATGGGCACGGACTGGTCGATCGAGCTCGACGGGAAGAACTTCAACCCGCAGCAGATGAGCGCGTTCATCCTGCAGAAGCTCAAGCGCGACGCGGAGGCCTACCTGGGCGAGAAGGTGGCCGACGCGGTCATCACCGTCCCGGCCTACTTCAACGACTCCGAGCGCCAGGCGACGAAGGAGGCCGGCGAGATCGCCGGTCTGAACGTCCTTCGCATCGTCAACGAGCCCACCGCGGCCGCGCTGGCGTACGGCCTCGACAAGGACGACCAGACGATCCTCGTCTTCGACCTCGGTGGCGGCACCTTCGACGTGTCCCTCCTGGAGATCGGTGACGGCGTCGTCGAGGTGAAGGCGACCAACGGCGACAACCACCTCGGCGGTGACGACTGGGACCAGCGTGTCGTCGACTACCTGGTGCAGCAGTTCAAGGCCGGCCACGGTGTGGACCTCGCCAAGGACAAGATGGCGCTCCAGCGTCTGCGCGAGGCCGCCGAGAAGGCGAAGATCGAGCTGTCCTCGTCCACCGAGACCTCGATCAACCTGCCCTACATCACGGCGTCCGCCGAGGGCCCGCTGCACCTGGACGAGAAGCTCACGCGCGCCCAGTTCCAGCAGCTGACGGCCGACCTGCTGGAGCGGTGCAAGACGCCGTTCCACAACGTCATCAAGGACGCCGGCATCAACCTCTCCGAGATCGACCACGTCGTTCTCGTCGGTGGTTCGACCCGGATGCCCGCCGTCGCCGAGCTGGTCAGGGAGCTGACCGGTGGTCAGGACGCCAACAAGGGCGTCAACCCGGACGAGGTCGTCGCCATCGGCGCCGCGCTCCAGGCCGGTGTCCTCAAGGGTGAGGTCAAGGACGTCCTGCTCCTCGACGTGACCCCGCTGTCCCTCGGCATCGAGACCAAGGGCGGCATCATGACCAAGCTGATCGAGCGCAACACGACGATCCCGACGAAGCGTTCGGAGATCTTCACGACGGCCGAGGACAACCAGCCGTCGGTGCAGATCCAGGTCTACCAGGGCGAGCGCGAGATCGCGGCCTACAACAAGAAGCTCGGCATGTTCGAGCTGACCGGTCTGCCGCCGGCGCCGCGTGGCGTCCCGCAGATCGAGGTCGCCTTCGACATCGACGCCAACGGCATCATGCACGTCACGGCCAAGGACCTCGGCACGGGCAAGGAGCAGAAGATGACCGTCACCGGCGGCTCCTCGCTGCCGAAGGACGAGGTCGACCGCATGCGCCAGGAGGCCGAGCAGTACGCGGACGAGGACCACCGCCGTCGCGAGGCCGCCGAGGCCCGCAACCAGGGCGAGCAGCTCGTCTACCAGACGGAGAAGTTCCTCAAGGACAACGAGGACAAGGTCCCGGCCGAGGTCAAGACCGAGGTCGAGGCTGCCGTCGAGGAGCTGAAGGCCGCGCTCAAGGGCGAGGACACCGCTGAGATCCGCACGGCCACCGAGAAGGTCGCCGCGGTCTCGCAGAAGGTCGGCCAGGCCATGTACGCCGACGCCCAGGGCGGTCAGGACGCGGCGGGCGCCGCGGGCGGCGCCGAGGCCCCCAAGGCCGACGACGACGTCGTGGACGCCGAGATCGTTGACGACGAGCGCAAGGACGGTGCCGCGTGACGGAGGAGACCCCGGGCTTCGAGGAGAAGCCCGACGTCCCCTCCGGCGCCACCCCTGAAGACGCCGAGCCGAAGGCCACCCCGTCCTCCGCTTCGGCGGCGGGGGAGGCCCCGGCCGGGGACGCGAACCAGACAGCCGGTCTGGTGGCCCAGCTGGACCAGGTGCGCACCGCCCTCGGTGAGCGCACCGCCGACCTCCAGCGCCTCCAGGCCGAATACCAGAACTACCGCCGCCGGGTCGAGCGCGACCGGATCGCGGTCAAGGAGATCGCCATCGCGAACCTCCTGACCGAGCTCCTGCCCGTCCTCGACGACATCGGCCGCGCGCGGGAACACGGCGAGTTCGTCGGCGGCTTCAAGTCGGTCGGCGAATCGCTGGAGACCGTCGCGGCGAAGATGGGCCTCCAGCAGTTCGGCAAGGAGGGCGAGCCCTTCGACCCGACGATCCACGAAGCCCTGATGCACAGCTACGCACCCGACGTCACCGAGACGACGTGCGTGGCGATCCTCCAGCCCGGGTATCGGATCGGCGAGCGCACCATCCGCCCCGCGCGGGTGGCCGTGGCCGAACCGCAGCCCGGTGCGCAGGCGGTGAAGGCCGACGAGGCCGAGGCGGCGGGTGACGACAAGGAGAGCGGTGGCCCGGACGAGGGCTGAGCTCGAGCGGATGAGCGGACGGAAGGAGGGACGTCGAGGATGAGCACCAAGGACTTCGTCGAGAAGGACTTCTACAAGGTCCTCGGCGTCCCCAAGGACGCCACCGAGGCCGAGATCAAGAAGGCGTACCGCAAGCTCGCCCGCGAGTTCCATCCGGACGCCAACAAGGGCAACGCCAAGGCGGAGGAGCGCTTCAAGGAGATCTCCGAGGCGAACGACGTCCTCGGCGACCCCAAGAAGCGCAAGGAGTACGACGAGGCTCGCGCCCTCTTCGGCAACGGCGGGTTCCGACCGGGCCCCGGCGCGGGCGGCTCGTTCAACTTCGACCTGGGCGACCTCTTCGGAGGCGGCGCCCAGGGCGGCGGTCCCCAGGGCGGCTTCGGCGGCGGCATCGGCGACGTCTTCGGCGGCCTGTTCAACCGTGGCGGCGCCGGCACGACCCGCACCCAGCCCCGGCGCGGCCAGGACATCGACACCGAGGTCACCCTCAGCTTCACCGAGGCGATCGAGGGTGCGACGGTCCCGCTGCGGATGTCCTCGCAAGCTCCCTGCAAGGCGTGTTCGGGCACGGGCGACAAGAACGGCACCCCCCGGGTGTGCCCGACCTGTGTGGGCACCGGCCAGGTGGCGAGAGGCTCGGGCGGCGGTTTCTCGCTGACCGACCCCTGCCCCGACTGCAAGGGCCGTGGCCTGATCGCCGAACACCCCTGTCTGGACTGCAAGGGCAGCGGCCGCGCGAAGTCGTCGAGGACCATGCAGGTCCGCATCCCCGCGGGGGTGACGGACAGCCAGCGCATCCGGCTGCGCGGCAAGGGCGCCCCCGGCGAGCGCGGCGGCCCCTCGGGCGACCTGTACGTCGTCGTCCACGTCGGCGCCCATCCGGTGTTCGGCCGCAAGGACGACAACCTGACGGTGACCGTGCCGGTGACGTTCACCGAGGCGGCACTCGGCGGCGAGGTCAAAGTGCCGACGCTCGGCGGGCCGTCCCTGACGTTGAAGCTTCCGCCCGGCACGCCCAACGGCCGCACCATGCGGGCGCGGGGCAAGGGCGCGGTCCGTAAGGACGGCACCCGCGGCGACCTGTTGGTCACCGTCGAGGTGAGTGTCCCGAAGGACCTGTCGGGGAAGGCTCGTGACGCACTGGAGGCGTATCGCGAGGCGACCGCGGGTGAGGACCCGCGGGCGGAGCTGTTCGAGGCCGCGAAGGGAGCTTGACAGTGATGGACGGCCGTCGGCGTAACCCGTATGAACTGACTCAGGAGACGCCGGTCTACGTCATCTCGGTGGCGGCCCAGCTCTCCGGTCTGCACCCGCAGACACTGCGTCAGTACGACCGTCTGGGCCTGGTCTCCCCCGACCGGACCGCCGGCCGGGGCCGCCGCTACTCGGCCCGCGACATCGAGCTGCTGCGCACCGTGCAGGCCCTGTCCCAGGACGAGGGCATCAACCTGGCGGGTATCAAGCGGATCATCGAGCTGGAGAACCAGGTGGCCGCGCTCCAGGCGAGAGCGGCGGAGCTGGAGGCCGCGCTGGACGGCGCGGCGGCGGCCATGCAGCAGCGCGAGGCGGCCGTTCACGCCTCCTACCGGCGGGATCTGGTGCCGTACCAGGAGGTGCAGCAGACCAGCGCGTTGGTGGTCTGGCGGCCGAAGCGGCAGCAGCCGACGGACTGACAGCCGGTACGCCACACGCCGTACGCAAGACATGCGCGGTTCGACACCGGACGTGCGACGCATGCGGGAAGGGGCCCGGAGGCACTGGCGGTCTCCAGCGGGCCCCTTGCCCGTTTCCGCGTGTCGTGCCCGACAGTCAGTCCTCCAGGCCGACGCCCGGCTCGGGCCGCTCGTGGCCGGGCTGCGGCTGCTGCTCCTGCCGGTCCGAGGCGGACGGACGGCCGCCACCACCCCTGGGCACGACGCCCATCTGCCACAGATGCGAACCGGAGATGCCCGGGGCGGGGTCACCACGGCCCGCGGCGGGTCCACGGGCCGTGGTGACCCGACCGGACGTCGCTTCCGGCGCGGTCGCCTCGGTCGTGGTCTGCGCTGTCGCTTCCGGCGCGGTCGCCTCGGTCGTGGTCTGCGCTGTCGCCTCCGGCGTGGGTTCCGGCGTGGTGGGGGCTGTCGCCTCCGGCGTGGGTTCCGGCGTGGTGGGGGCTGTCGCCTCGGCCGTGGGTTCCGGCGTGGTCCGGGCAGCCGGCTCGGGAGGGGTCGCCGGCTTGGTCGGTTCCTCCTTGGCCGGGGCTTCGGTCCTCGTCGGCTCCGCAGCGGCCGGGGCCGGCACGCTCGGCGCCGCAGGCGCCTCTGTCGCTGCTTCGTCCTGTGCTTCGGACTGTGCTGCTGTCTCCGCCCCTGGTGCCGCTGCTGTCTCCGTTCCCGCCGTCGCGATCACCGCTGTGACCGCCGCGGTCTCTGCGACTTCCTTCGCCTGCGTGGCTTCGGGGACCTCCGTGAGCACCGCGGCCGTGGACGGGAGGGTGAGGTCGGGGCGTTGCCAGCGTTCCGGGACGGTGGGCAGCCGGCGTACGGCGTCCGGGTCGCCCGCGGCCGCCTCCGCCACGGCCCGTGCGCGCAGGGCGCTCTGGCGGGCGATCGGGGAGAAGCCGGGGGCCGCGTTGCCCGTCTCGGACGGCAGACCGCGCAGGCCCATCCCGTTCAGCGCCGCCTGGACCCCCGTCTCCGGGGCGAATATCTCGCGCGGCAGCTGCCACGAGGCCGCGCCGTCCACGTCGACGCGGTGTTCCCTGCCGTCGACGGCGAACGTGAGCCCGTAGCCGATGTACTGGTCGTCCCTGTCGAACAGCAGGTCCCCGGAGATCTCGCCGCCCCGGTCGCGCACCTCGTCGGCGAGGACCTGGAGGGCGGGCGGAAGAGGGTTGGTGCGGCCGAGACTGCAGACGTACCCGCCGGCCCTGGCCGTTCTCCGCTCCCCGGTGGCCTCGATCACGTAGTCCGCCTGGAACCACGTCTCGCCGTTCTCGTGCCGGTACGTCTCGACCGCGCCCACCTCCGTCCGGCCGATCGTGAGCCGCGGGTTCTCGCCCGTGGCGTAGCGCTCCAGCATCTCCGGGTACTGGACCTGGTGCCGGAGCGCGGCAGGCGGACTGTTGCCGATGATGGTGACGTACGCGTCGGGGTTCTCCCGCAGGATGATCTCGGCGTTGGCGACCCCGGTGCCGCCGGACCCCGCGATGATCCAGTGCTGCGCGGCGTGCGGGTCGAAACGGTTCTCGGCGACCTCGTCGCCCAGCAGCGCCCGGCCCTCGGCGGCCTCGCGCGCCGCCTCCCACTTCCGCGTCGAGTCGAGAGCGGTGAAGCAGTTCTCCATGCGGGCGGCGGCGCCGCCCGCCAGGCCCGCGCACAGAGCCTCCTTCAGCATCGAGGAGTCCAGGGCCTCCAGCACGGTACGGGTGTCCGCGCCGCCCCGTTCGGCCTGGGTGAGCCAGGCGCGCACCTCGCCCGCGCGGGCCGTGCCCTGGCTCTCCAGCTCCCGCAGTCGCTCACTGATCAGCCGTACCGCCTCACTGCGGCTCTCCACCCCGGCCCGACCGCGCGGCATGCCCGGCACGACGTCCGGTGTGAGGCCGGTCGCGATGCTCGGCGTCCCCTCGCACGCCACCCACAGCGGGGTCTCGCTCTCCGCGCCGTTCTCCCCCGACACCCGTACCTCGGCGAGCAGTTCGCCGTCGCGGCCCAGGCGCAGACGGGCCCGGCCGTTCACCACGTCGCCCTGGGTGGCGAGCTGGTCCTCCCAGACCCGCACCGCGTGGATGGACACCCGGTGCCGGGGGTCCTCCACCGCCGCGTACGGGTCGACGCCCATCCACTGCGAGAGGTCGCGGTCCTGGTCCGCCGACTGCACGATCCCGTCCCCGGGGTCCAGGTGCCAGCGGCCCGCCCCGTCCACCAGCAGCGCCTCGGGGTCCCGCCCGGTGAGACTCGCGCCACCGCCGATCACGACCTTGCGCAGCGGGAGTTGCCCTTCGGCGAGTCGGCCCTCCAACGTCCGCACGGTGCGCTCGCTGACCTGCGCCCGGTACTGCGCCCACCGCTCGGCGGCCGGTTCCAGCTGGTCCCGGGGGAGGGGAAGGCCGTTCTGGTCGTAGCCGGGCATGGGCATGGTGATCTCACGCCGCCCGATGAACGCCTCGACCTGGCGTTCCGCGCGCAGAGCGGCGTCACGGGATGCCTGGAGGGCGGTGGCGTCTGGGGGAGGGAGGGTTTCGATGGGCTGGGCGAGGGTGGTGAGCAGCCGTCGCGATCCGACGGAGAGGAATGCGGTCGACACCCGCTGCCGTATGCGGGCCGCCCTGTCCTGGGGCCCGAACGCCTCCTCGTCGCCTATCTCGGCGGTCGGCCGGATGCCGTACGGATCGAGCAGAGCGGAGAACTCGGCACGGGCCGCGAGCTGCTGCTCGGCGGAGAGATCAGGTGCCGTGGTCCGCGCCGCGAGCCAGTTGAGCTCTCCTATGCGGCCTCTGTCCGTGGCCGACAGTTCCTGGTCCGCGGAGAGTTGGGCTCCTTCGCGCAGGAGGTCCTGCCGCACGGGAGCCAGACCCGCGGCGGCGCGCTCTCGCACCGCCATGAACTCACCGAGTTCGTGCGCGAGCACCCGGTCCAGCATCTCCGTCGGGAGCCGGTCGGAGACGCGGACCACGTAGTTCTGCGACGTGGTGTTCGTCGCCGTGTCGGCGAGCGTCCCCCTCACCAGGGGAACGGCGTCCACCCAGATCGTCGCGGACTCTCCCCGGCTGTCCGTCAGTACGAAGAACTGGCGTCCGTCCTTGGTCCGGTCCGCGTCGAGGGAGTCCAGCCGGTCACCGAGGACGGCGGTGGCCACCGAGGCCATGCCGCGCCCCGCGGCCGACACGAGTTCGTCCTGGTGCGCGTGTGGGTACTGCGGCAGTGTGCCCGTCGCCGTCCGGGGATCGGCCCAACTGTCCATGTGCTGCCCCTCCCCCGGCCCGCTCCCTGTTCGAATCGCACAACAGCCCTAGGATCATGTCATGTTGAGAGCCCGCTCCTCGTTGGAAGCCCACCTGTACATGGACCTGCACCCGTGCGAGTGCGGGAGCACGGACTTCGACCGCCGACACCGGCTCGAACAGCGCGGTGAGGACATCGTCGCCGTCTACGAGGGTGCCTGCCGGGAATGCGGACGCAACCGGAATTTCGCCTTCTTGATGGCGGACGAGATTCCCCCGCCCCCGCCCGCCTTCGGAGGCCCGGCACCGTCCGAGATCATCGATCCCGGCGAGTTCGCGGAGGTCGCACACCGCATCTCCCGTCAGGCCGGACTCAACATGCTCAACTCGCCCGAGTCCGAGCACCGCGCGTACCGGGGCGCGATGGCATACGCACTGGCTGCCTTCGAGGAGATCCCGAAGTTCATTCCCCAGGGGCTGAACGCCGTCCCCGCGTCCGCCTTCACCTCCGACGTGGGCAGGGCGTACTACGAGAGGGAACCGGCGAAGTTCGACCGCGACATCCTCGAGATGGACATCGACCTCAGTCGCAAGATCCTCGCCGACATCGACACGGTCAGCCCGCCGGCCGGGGAGCCCGGCCCCCGGGCCTGAGGGCTGCCCGGGGGCGCAGGCTCAGCCCAGTTGTTCCGTCGTGCCGTCCGGGTGGATCAGGAGGCGGATGGCGCCGCCGTAGCGGTTGTCGGTGATGGTGGCCGGGGTGGGGGCGCCGAGTTGCTGGGCGCGTTGCTGGAGGATCGACAGGACCACGTCCTGGATGTCGCCGTAGGGCGGGGCGGTGACCGGGACGCCGTCGATCAGGCCGGCGTTGGGGGAGAAGACGTGCACCTGGGCGTCCGCCGTGGCGGGGGGTGGCGTCGGTTCGGTCATCGGGGGTCTGGGTTCCTTCCGGCTCGGTTCCGGATCAGTTCCGGCTCAGGCGCTTTTCGCCTCGTCCTGCGCGGGGACGTCCGCGGTGATGTCCATGTCGGCGTCCGCGGTGACGTCGACGGGGCGAGCGTACGTGCCTCGCGCGAGGCGTCGGAGGCGGCCCGACTTGACGAGGGCGGACAGGACGTTGCTGATCGTCTTCGAGGGGTCTCCGTAGACGCCCGGAGGGAGGGCGCGCAGGACGTCACGGGCCGAGAAGGGGCCGGGGAAGGCCGACACGGCCGTCTCCACCGCCGCTCGGATGCTGGGGACGCCCGAGGGGGTGAGGGCGGCGGCCCGGCCCGTGCCGGCGGACGTCTTGCCGGCCGGGGCCGGATGCGGAAGGCAGGCGCGGATGCCTTGCAGCGCGGTACGGATCTGCTCCGGATGGATCTCGTCGCCGTCCGAGGCCCCGGTCGCGGCCAGCATCGTCGCCACCTTCTCGATGTTCGCGAGGGAGGCGGCCAGTTCGCGCAGCAACGGTTCCAGGAAGTCGCGGCGCAGGGCCGCCACCGGGTCGGTGGTGGCGAGTTCGACCGAGACCGAGCCGGTGAGGGCGCGGAGCGGTCCTGCGGTGTCCGGCGTCGCCTCGGCGGAGTCGCAGGAGTCCCGGCCGACCTCCGCGGCCAGTGCCTCGACGGCCTTGCGCGCACCGCGGATGGTGTCCGGCAGCTCGGGCGCGATCTCGCCGCCGGGCACACTCGCCAGCATCGTGACCAGCTGCTCCAGGCCGGTGAGCGTGGGCAGGGCGGACCGGATCAGGGGAGCCAGCAGAGCCTGTCGTACGGCCTGGGCGGGATCCTCGTACGAGAAGGCGATCCGCTGCCCGGACTCGGCCGCTGCCATGTCCTCGTTCCTGCTTTCCGGGTGTGCTTGAGGGTGGGGGTCTCTGGAGGTGCCGGGGCGGCGGTGGCTGTCGCTCTGGCGGCTGTCGCTGTGGGTCCGCTGTGTGCCGGTGTGCTCGTGCAACTGCCTCGGTATGGCGGGCAACTCGTGCTGTGTCCGGGCCAGTTGGTCCTGACGTGCGTCGAACGCGTCGAGGATCCGCTCCAGCGCGGGCAGGCCGCGCTCGGCGGTGTGCCGGTCGGCCGCGTCGGTGGTGCGGGAGCGCAGGCGCAGCAGACGGCGGGACGTCTCGCCGGAGTGGTGGCCGGGGCCCGCGCCGGGGCCGTCCGCCGTGTGGGTGGGCAGATCGCCGTCCGTGTCGCCGATGCCGAGGGCGCGGCGGATCCAGCGACGGTCGTCGAGAGTGGTCGCGGCCGCGTAGCCGTACGGCTCGGCGTGGGCGACGGCGTCCTGGAGGCATTCCGCCCACAACGGGCAGGAAGCGCACAGGTCACGGGCGGTGCGGAGCAGGACGAGGTGCTGGTGGCGCTGTTCGGGCGAGGTGTACGGAATGTCCGCGGGCGCCTCCAGCAGCGGGTGCTGGAAGACGTCCGGTCGGCGCTGGCAGGGCAGAGCGGCGTCGGGAGTGTGGACCCCCGCTCCCGCTCCCGTTCCCCGTACCGGCCCACGCGCGGGGCGCGTGGGCAGCGCCGTATGGCTGGCCATAGGCATGTGTGTCGTCCCCCGTGGTGATACGTGATCGGGGGGGAGCCTAAGACGTTCCGTCAACCCCGTGCAACGCATCTGCAAAGCGTGCGCCGACTTGGCACAGTGACGAGACGAAACGTTCACACGGGCCTCAACTGTCCGCCGGGTCAATGGCTTTGCGCTTCCGCAGGCGGCCAAGTGCCTGGCGGGCCCGGCCCGCAACCGCTTTCGCGCTGCTGCCGCGTATCGCCAGTACGGCGATCACACCGAGGAATCCGAGCGGTACTCCCGCTTCCGGAAGGAACATTCCGACCACGGAAGCGATGACGAGGATCACATCCGCGAGGACGACGGTGACGCCCCGCCGGCCCGGGTGCTCCTTCACCATCCAGGCGCCGAGGAGGGCCATTCCGGCGAGCGCCCAGTAGCCGAAGGCGGCTGTGCCGGTGACGGTGGCGCCGGCGTCCTCGCTCGTGCGGGCGGCGTCGCCGACCGCGGAGAAGTAGCCGGTGAAGGCGATGGCGAGGATGCTCACCCCGATCGCCAGGAGCAGCTGGGTGCGGTGGCGCAGGAGCCAGAGCGCGAGGCCGAGGAGCAGCGCGGCGACGACCGCGAAGAAGCTGGAGCCGCTCTGGGAGGCGAGGGTGATCACCGTGTAGAGCGCGGCCACGCCGAAGACGATGCGGGGAAGGAGGCGGACGGCCCAGGCGTCGCTCTTCTCCTGGTGGAGGAATCGGCGGAGGAGCGGGAGCGGAGGGGCGGCGGGCTTGGACGCGTCCGGGCGGGGGGTGCGGGACCGCGGGGGGCGGGTGCGTTTGGGGCTGTCCATGCGCGGGGTCACACTCCCATCCCTGTGTCACGCGACTGCTCGGGGGCCGGAGGCGCCTGCGAGGGGGTTGCGGGGGCGTCGCCCACGGCCGGGGCGGCGATCGGCTTTGCCTGCCGGGTGACGCCGGGCAGGAAGTCGTGGGCGCTCGCGGCGGCCGTCTGCGGTGTCGGGAGGGTGAGCGACTCGAGCGGGGCCGGGCCGGTCCTGGCGTTCACGGTGACGCCGGGCATGTACGGGGCATGGGTCCGGACTGCGGGAGTGCTCGGGGGTGTATGTCCCTGCGCCTGCTGCTGATCGGTGACCGCGCGCTCCCCGGCGGTGGGCAGGACGACCTCGTGATCGGGTCGCAGAGTCTTGATCTCTTCGACGAGCCGTTCGACGTCTGTCTCACGACCGGTGCCGTCCAAGTAAGCCACCCGGGCGCAGGCTTCCAGGACGGCAGCACGCTGGAGTTCCGGAGTGGGCAGTGATCTGAGCTGCTCCAGGTCGACGTGGCCGGCGGCCCAGTACTTCTGTGACGGCGGGTTGTCCGTGTCCGGCGCGCGGAAATGAACATGGGAGCGGACCCAGCCCTCGGACAGCAGCTCACGGCTCTCGGGTGGAAGCCCCTTGAGCACGTCCTCGGGGAGGTCGTACATGAAATGGATGTTCTCCGGGCCCGCCACCCGGCGCAGTTGAGGCATCTCCGTCTCGTAGGCGACGCTCCACGGCACGATTTCTCCGGCGAAGACGATCGCCTCGCCGTCGGTCGCCTTGGCGTAGTTCTCGGACAGGGCGGACCAGGCGTCGCGGGCCAGGTCGTCGCCCTGCGACTCGTTGAGACCCAGGACCTTGTACACCTCGGGATTCCACAGGTGGAGTCGGCCCAGATCCTCCCCGCCCGGTGTGCCCTCCAAGTAGCGTGCGCTGCCTTCGTTTCCCTCGTTCTCCATGTCCGTCCAGACAGAGGCGAGGAACTGACTGCTGAGTACTTTGTCCGACGGCAAATCCGGGTGAGGGATACCGAAGGACCAGAAGGCCGACTTCATGCCCTCGCGAGGCGCCGCGACATCGAGCCCCTTGGCGTAGTCGATGATGTACTGCTCGTTGGTCTTCCCTGCCTGGGCAGCGGCCTCGATGATCTCGAAGGCGATGCGTTCGCCCTCTCCCTCGGGGAGCGCGGCGCTTGCCTTCATCTGGCGGGCAAGGGCTCGCTGGACGGGAGTCTGGACGACGGTGGCCTCACTCACTCGATCTCCTGCGGGTAGCAGCCCACGTTGAGCGTGACACTACGAAGGCCCACCCCCGACGGGGTCACCCCGCCGCTGAACGCTTCGAGGACGATGACCGGCTCTTCAGGTCCCGTCCCCCTCCAGAGGGCCAGTCGGTAGGGGTTGCGATTACGCAGGCGCCTTTCCCGGGAGGGCAGCCAGCGGCCCGGGCCTTCCGGGAAGTCGGGGGCGTCCCACGCACCCGAGAACTCCGGTGCGCCGAGCACCTCCCGGGCAGCCTGCTCGTAGCGGGGCCATGCGTCGGCGGTCTCGTCGAGCACGCGGTCGTTCTCGGCGGGCGAATCGGCCCTGAGATGCCACGTCGTCCAACCGAGCGATTGGACGGGGCTCCAACCGCCCTCGATGACGGGGGTGAGCGTCAGCCGGCTGCCCGTCCTGGTGCGCACACCGAGTACGCGGTCCTTGGGCAGTGGCTTCCAGCCGAACAGTGCGCACCAGTCGTCCAGCGCCTGACCGGGAATCGGCGGGCCGGCCCAGATCGCGGGCCAGTCCACGTGCTTGAGGCCGCCCAGCTCCCGGGCCAGGTGCTGCGGAGATTCTTCGATCTCGAACGTCGGCATGTGTGCTCCCGCCTCGTCTCTTCGTACGTCAGTGCCTTCGGGCCGGTTCATGGCCATCGAGTTGCCGAGGGACCATGACAGCTCAGCTCGATCCTCGCATCGGCCGGTGCCGACAGGTTCGAGCCGGTCCCGAGCATCGACTTCAGCTCGATCACGGGAGCGCCCGGAGTGCGGTACCGCCATACGGCGGTCCGGTACGGATCGTGGTGCTCCAAGCGCCACTGCGGGCTGTACCAGGAGCCCCGACCGGGCAGTTCCGGGAAGTCGGGCATGTCCCAGGTTCCGGTCCAGGCCGGGTTGCCCAGCAGGCCGCGCAGGGCGGCCAAACCGGCGGTCCAGCGTGCCTCCGCCGAAGTGGTGACGAGGGCGTTCTCGGCCGTGTCCCGGGCCCGGGCCGACCACACCGTGTGGTCGATCCGGGTCACCGGGCCGCCGGGGGTGGCGGAGGCGAGGTACAGGCGGCCGCCGAGGGCCGTACGGACACGCAGTCCCGCCTCGGCCCACAGCGGACGCCAGTCGAAGCCCGCGCACCACCTCGCCCGCTTCTCTGCGTCCTCCGGGACCCCCGCCCACACCGTGGGCCAGTCCACGCCGATGAGCCGCTCCAGTTCCGCGACCAGTTGGCCGGGGGTGCGGTCGGCGGTCAGGGCGGGCATCGGATGGCTCCTTGGTGGGGGTGGGGCGGAGAGTCGGGGCTAGACGCGGCCGCTGGGGCCGCGCGGGTCCCTCGGGGGCGGAGTGGGTGCCGGGGCGGGCGCCACCGGGGGATCGGTGGGCCGGGGCCGGGGGGCCGGCACCTGCGGTGCGGGCGCGGGTGAAGGTGCCGGACGGGACTCGGTCGGCGTCGTGGACTGCGGAGCAGGCGCATTGCTGGAGCCGCTGACGCGGCGGCCCCGGGTGCGGGGCTGCTCCGGAGCCGGTGACTCCTGGCCGCCCTGTTCGCCGAATTCCCGGTCGTAGTTCTTCTGAGCCACCTGCGAACTCTGGTAGGCCGTCTGCCGCTGCTCGCGCTTGGACTGACCGAGCCAGCCCTTCTCCTGCATCTTGGCCCGGCCCTTGCCCTTGAAGGCGAGCTTGTCCACCGCCCAGGCGGTCCCGCGTGCCGTACTGCCCGTCGCACGTGCGGTGCCCTTGGCGGTGGTGCTCGCGACGCGACCCGTGGTGCGGGCGGTCGCACCGGCGGTGGACGCGGCGAGCCCCGGCGCCATCGCGGTCACCTTGCCGGCCATGTCCCCGACACCGAGAGCGTCGTCCGCGCCCTGGACCTGCGGGCTGAACTTCCCGGACAGCAGGTTCTTGAGCAGCATGATCACGGCGATCGTGACGAGGAGCAGCATCAGCAGCTGCATGCCCAGCGGGATCTGGAGCGGCAGGATCAGCTGGTAGAAGAGCAGCAGGATCGTGAGGATCACGCCGAACCCGGCGCGCAGGACGAAGCTGTGTACGAAGGTCTGCCACCAGCCCCGCAGCAGCTTCTGCTGGGTCGGGTGGATCGAGATGATCGCGACCAGCGGCAGCAGGATCACCATGATGAGCGTGACCGCGTGCCACAGCAGAGTCAGGGCGCTGAGCACGATCACCATCAGGCCGACGATCAGCGAGGCGACCAGCGCGTAGACGCCGATGCTGATGCGGTTGGCGGGCTTGTCGCCGGACCACTGCTCATAGACGCGGGCATCCTCGTGCTCGGCGATCCAGTGGCGCAGCTCGCCGTACTGGTTCTCCTTCGCCTTGATGATGTCGCCTTTTTCGTTCTCCTCTATCTCGACCGGTGAGGGGTGCTGGTAGTACTCGATGTTCGTCACCGACTGGACGATGACCTGCTTGACCCGTAGGTCGGTGCAGCGCTTTTCCGTACCGAAGTCGCACTTCTGGTCGCTCTTGTACTCCATGCGAGCCTTGCCGGGGTCACCGAACTGGCCGATGGCCCACGGGCGGAACGCGAGGGTGTCGTACATGGCACAGCTGGAGATGCGCATGCCGCGCTGCGGTGCGTTGTCGGGGAGGTCACAGGGCGGGTTCACCCCGTCGATCGCTCCGTCCAGCACGGCCTCGGTCAGCGCGGCATTGCCTTGCGCTATTCCGGAGTCGGCCGTTTCGACCACGGCCACGTAGTTCCCGTTGACGAGGAACGCCGATACGGCGATCACGACGAACGCGGCCCAGCCGACGCCCGACCAGACCTCACGCATGTCGCCCTTGCGCCACTTGCCGAACACCCAGAGGCCGGTGAGCAGGATCATGGTGGGCACGGCGAGCTTGAAGACGCCGTTGTTCAGGCGGTCGACGACGCTGTCGTCACCCGAGACCGTGCCGTCGTAGAGGGCGGCCAGCGGGCTGGGGTTGGACGAGATCTCCTTGATGCTGATCGCGGCACGGCTCATGATCTTGCTCATGTCGAAAACGGCCTGGGCGATGCTGTTGTAGATCTCGTTCTGGATGCTGCACTCGTCGTCGTTGGCGGCCTGCCCGCGGTCGCCCTGCTTCGCATCGTGCTGGCTCTGCTGGGTCGAGGCCCAGTTGAGACCACGCATGGCGCTGAGTTCGTAGAGCGTGTACTTCGACGCGGGGCCGTCCATCTTCGTTGCCCCGGCGACGAGTTCGCGCTTCCCGTCCCATTGCTTCACCGAGGGGAAGATGTTCTCCGCGGCGGGGCCTGGCATGTCGGCCTTCTGGTTGATGCTCTGCTGCGCCCAGTCACAGGTGTCGAAGAGGGCCTGCGCCTGCTGTGGAGCGGAGAACGAGAGCGCGATCACCCCGAGCACCAGGAACAGCACGGCCCGCGCGGCGACGCCGGTGCTGATGAGTTTCTCGCGCAGGGAGCGCCTCGTCCGGGGCCGTGCCGGACGGCCGGAGCGCGGCCGGAAGCGGGTCAGCATGAAAAGCCCTTCGGGGACGGGTCGGAGGTCAGTCGGCGTAGTAGTCGGTGAGAACGCATCCGGCGACCTGTGCGGGCTCCTGCTTGTAACCGCTGGGGATCGGGGCTTCCGCGGAGCAGTGCAGGGTCTTGAGACCTGAGGTCTTCAGTTCCTGGACGGTCTGGGCGTCGCCCGGATCCACCGCGAAGTCCTTGCCGACCAGGATCGACGAGTAGTTCCCCTCCTTGATGGAGGTCTGGAACTTCTTCATGTCCGACACCAGGAGCAGCGTGTTGGCGTCGTTGTACTTGTCCATGCAGACGGCGCGTTCCTTGATTCCCCAGGCGGGATCCTGGGTCATCTGCTCCTCACCCCACGCGGGATCCGTGTCCGTGTAGTTGGAGTCGTCGTATTCGGCGCCCGATTTGAGATCGAGGCACGACGCGTGCTCGTTGAGGAAATACGCCACGGACGCCATGTCCGAGGCTTCGGGCAGCTCCGTGTTCGCCGTCTCGCCGCTGCCGCCCTTCCCGCTGCTCGCGGTCGCGCCGGTCTTGCCGTCGCCGTCACTGTTGCCGCCGGCCTTGTCGTCATCGCCGCCGCACGCCGTCATCGACGCCGACATGAGGAGAAGGGCGCCGACGGTGATCGCTCGCCTGAGTCGCATGGTGTTACTCGCCTTACTCGGGGACGTAGTTGGTCAGGACACAGCCGTCCACGAGGGCCGGCTCCTTCTCGAAGCCGCTCGGCACCGCGAGGTCCGCGTCGCAGGTCAGGAATCTCAGGCCGGACTGCTGGAGGCTGCGGATCGCCTCGTCGCCGACCGGGACGACGGCGAAGTTCTCGCCGACCAGGAACTCGTCGCCGCTCGACCTGGCGGCGGTCTGGAACTTCTTCATGTCGGGGACGACGAGCAGTGCGATGGGCCGGCCCGACCCGTCCGTGCACACGGCGCGCTCCTCGATGCTCCATGCCGGGTCCTCGGACTCGTCCGTGCCCCAGGCGTCGCCGTCGTGGCCGTCGTCGTACTCGTCGCCCGTCGCCACGTCCTGGCAGGGGGTGTACTGGTTCAGGTAGTCGGCGACGGACGCCGTGTCCGCCGCCTGGGGCAGGCCGTCGGCCGTGGACTGCCCGGTGTCGCCACCCGTACCGGCTCCGTCCGCACCGGTCTCCGAGCCGCCGCCCGAGCCGAAGACGGAGTCCGCGCCGGTCTTGGTCCCCGAGCCGGACTCCGAGTCCGACCCGCACCCGCTCAGCATCGCGAGCAGGGCGAGGGACGCGGCCCCGGCGGCGAGACTTCTGGACGGGCGCATGGTGGCAAGGCCTCTCGGTGGGTGTGCGGTCGGGGGATGCCGGTGCGGCACGTCATGCCGTTGCCGTCGCTGTCTCCGCCGCCGGTGTCGCCGACCGCGCCGGGTCCTCCTCGACCTCCTGCAAGAAGGTCCAGTCCCAGACGCTCAGCGGCGGGTTGATGCCCTGGCGGGCCGGGCGGGTGGTGCCGTTGGTGTCCGTGGCGGCGAGGATCTCCTTGAAGACCAGGTCGACGGCGACCGTGCCGACGCGCTTGTCCGCGTCGCGCTGGAGGCAGACACCCGTACGGAGCTCCTGGAGGGCGGCGATGACCTTCGGGTCGTTCTCCGGGCGCCCCAGGAGGGGGGCCACCATGGACGCCTCCTGCGCCGACTTCTGCTTGAAGGCGAAGACCGTGTGGATCTGGTTGGCGCCACCGCTGCGGGCCTCGGAGTCCTCGATCTGGACCAGGTCGATGGCCTGCTGGGTGATCAGGACGGTGACCGCCAGGTAGGAACGGCCCTGCTTCAGCGCGCGGCGCATCAGGTCGCGGCCCGACTCGGTCGCCGTGACGACGTACGCCTCGTCGACGAAGAGCGCCTTCGGGCGCAGGCCGATCTCGCCGGTCACCGGGTTCTTCTCGTAGCCGACGTCGAGCATCTGGCTGCCCAGTTCCACGACCGCCATCAGGGCCGTCGCCGCGAGACGTTCCGCCGGGTTCCAGCTCCGCGGGTCGGAGGCCGCGGGCGACTGGAAGCCGCGCAGGGTGATGACCGTGCGGCGCTTGCGCATGCTGGACAGGGGCTGCGGGCGCTCCGCGAAGGAGAGCCGGGCGTAGGGGAGCGTGCGCAGCTCGGTGAGGAGCATCTGCGCGAGCTTCAGGTCCTTGATGGCCTCGCGGTCGCCGGACGCCACCGCGTGGTCGTACGCCGCGACGACCTCGTCCACGACCTGCCACAACGTCGGGCGGGGGACGGCCAGTTCGGCTTCGCGGGCCGTGTGGCCCTGCTCGACCGCCTGGCGGATCGCGGAGTTGTAGCGGCCGATGACGGACGCCATGCCCTCGATGACGGGGAGGCGTACGCGCTGGTAGTCCTCGTCGCCGAGGAAGCCGCGGAGCATCGACTCGGCGAGCAGGCGGCCCGCGGGGACGTCGCGGGCGATGACCCACGGGTCCAGGACGCCGGCCTGGCCCTTCAGAAGGTCGACGACCTCCGTCTCCGCCCAGAACTCGGGGTTCACCGGCTGGAACTTGCTGGCCGGGGTGCCGAGCAGGCCGGTCTCCGCGTCGCTCGCGAAGTCCGGGTCGTTCACCTGGGAGCCGAAGGCCAGGTAGTAGCAGAGCTGCGCGAAGTCGGTCTTCGGGTCGATGACCAGGCAGCGGACGCCCGACTCCGACTCCTCGTAGAACTTCTGGAGGGCCAGCGAGGACTTGCCACCGCCGGAGGCACCGACGATGGCCAGGCCACCGCCGTCGTTGCGGGCGGGGCCGACGTGCAGGGAGTAGTGGACCGGCATCTTGCCCGCCCAGCCGACCAGGTTGCCGACCCAGCCCAGACGCTTGCCGGAACGGTGCTCGGGGTTGTCGCCCAGCTCCGTGCCCGCGGTGGGCAGTCCGGCGCCGAGCTGTTCGACCTCCTGGAGGCGGAGGTAGGGCGCGATCGGCAACTTGGGCGCGTCTCCGGGGAGTTGGGCCTGAAGCAGTCGCCACTGCTGGCGGGTCGGGCGCAGCAGGGTGACCTTGAGGTCCTGCTTGAACTGCATCTCCAGGACCCGGCGCCGGCGCTCGAGCTCCTTCACGTCGTGCGCGGAGATCGTGAAGCGGATCTGCGCCTCCATGCCCGGCATCTTGTGCTCGTCGATGTCGTCGACGAGGTCCTGGGCGCGGGTGACCTGGGTGGCCAGCTTGGTGTCGGGGCTGCGGCCGGAGTTGGCCATGTCGTTCATCTCGTCGACCAGGTTGCCGCGGATCTTGTCGGCGCGGTCCTTGAACTTCAGGTACGGGATGAGCGTGAACCGCATGTCGATCTCGACGGGGAAGTCCACGTGCTGGGAGGCGTACCGCGCCCACGCGGTCGACTGGCGGAAGCGGGTCTCCGCGGGCCAGTTGGCGGCCACGAGGGTGGTGGTGTAGCTGGTCTGCTGCTCGCCCGTCACCTCGTCGTACTGGTTCAGGACGATGTGTGTCTTGCGGTTCTCGCCGGAGAAGTCGACGACCAGGTCGAACTGGTTGGGTCCCCAGGCACGCGAGCCGAGCACCGGCTCCGGCGGGACCGGCAGGTCGCCGTGGAGCGGCTTGCGGATCAGCCAGACGAGCTCCTCGCGGCTGAGCGGGGTGCCCTTCAGGCCCTCCAGGCTCTCGTGGACCTCGACGGCCGTCTGGGTCCACTCGGCGAGGACGTGCGGGGAGAGGTACTCGTCGGTGACGCCGGTCGCGGTGGCGGCGGCCTGGTCGGCGGCTCCGCGGACACCCTGAAGGAGGCCGGGCTCGTCGTACGGCTCGTCGTCCTGGGCAACGACTCCGCTGCCGCCGTTGGTGCGCTTCAGCGAACCCAGCTTCACCAGCAGGATGTTGCGCTCCCGCTTGGCGCCGATGCGCTCCTGGTACTCGGCCTTGCGCAGGTTGTACGCCTTGTAGTTCTCGGTCGGCTCCCAGGCGATCGCGTTGAGCTCCTCCGCCCAGGTCATGGCCGTGATCGGCTGGTAGACCTTGCGGTAGTGGCACTCGACGTTGCGGTCGCCTCGGGCGAGGTTGAGCAGACCGCGGGCCGGGCCCTCGGCCATCGCCTGGAGCTCGCCGGCGTTCAGGTACTCGTCGATGGCGTTGGGCAGGACCAGGCCCGTCCACACCGAGTCGCCGTGGACGAAGATCATGTCGTCGGCGTAGCGGTAGGGGAGGCGGAGGTCCTCGCGGCGGGCGGCGGCCGACGAGCCGGACGGCTTGGAACGCCCGGAGGGCGACTGCTTCGAGCCGCCCTGGCCGTTCTTCTTGCTCGACGAGGCGGCCATGATCATGGCGACCACGAAGAAGGCGGCCGCCCCGCCCAAAAGGATCAACATGAACATGGAGGACTCATCCTGCGGTAGTCGACATCGGGAAGGGGTGGGGTGAGCGCGGGGTCAGCGCCCGGCGGCGGCGAACGCGCTGCCGCGCTCGGCGGCGGCCCGGCGCGCGGCCTCGTAGCGGGCCTGCCAGCGCGGCGAGCCGGGGGTGAAGAGGATGACCTGCCAGTGCAACTGCTCCGGCTCCTGGTCCGCGGCGAGGCCCTGGAGACGCTTGGGCTGGAACCACCAGTCGGTCCACACCACGATCTGCTGGCTCAGCGTGAGCGCCGAGGGCAGCGGGCGACCCCAGATGAAGTAGATGCCGAACGGCGGCCCGAAGTAGAGGATCGACGTCCACATCGACATGCCCAGGAACGGCAGGAACGCCGACACGGTGAACAGGGTGATGAGCCAGACCAGCCCGAAGCCGAAGGCCGCGCCCAGCGCGGGCAGCAGCAGGCCCGGCAGCGGGATGTTGCCCCAGTTCCAGATCCGCTTGGGGCGGTTGACCAGATCGGTGTGGTCGTACGCGACCAGCGGCTCCGGTGCCTCCTGGCTCATGTCTGCGAACTCCCCTGGTAGGGACGGCTACTGACGGCGTGGCGGGCAGGGCCCGGACGATCCGTCAGTTGCCGCCGCCGATCTGACTGCCGAGCCCGATCAGCACACCGGCGAGGCCGCTGGCGCCACCGATGATCAGGGCGGCCAGCGCGATCATGCCGAAGCCCTGGAAGGCCTCGCGCATGCCGTCGCCGCGCTTCATCGACAGGAGCATGCGGATGCCGAGGATGAGCAGGGCGATGACGGCGACCATGGTGCCCGCGTTACGCAGGATGTCCTCGATCTGCCCGAACATGTCGTTCAGGGTCGTCTCGGCCATGTACATGGTGGTTCCTCTCGGGTGGTGGAGCTGCGGTGAGTGGTATGGGGGGTGTGGGCGGTGCGGCCCGGTCAGGACTTGCCGGGCTTGGCCGTGGACGGCGGGACGGCCGCGGAGGCGGGGGCCGACGGCGAGGGGGCTCCGGAGACACCGGCCGAGGGCGTGGCCGATCCCGTGGCCGCGCCGCCGTCACTGTCCGTGTCGTCGGCCCGGCCGCCCTCGGCGTCGAGCACGCCGCCCCGGACGTCTTTGACGAACCAGCCCTGCGCCGTGTTGACGATCGTCATCCGGTAGGCCCGGCGGACGGCGACGCCCTTGGAGTCGGTCCAGTCGACGGCCACCCGCACCTGGACGGCCTGACCGGCGTCGTAGGTGTACGGCTTGCTGTCCTGGGCGCTCGCCGGGACGAGCGCGACGACGGTGCCGATCTGCGGGCCCGTCAGGCGGCCGGCGAGGCCGGTGGTGGCCGTCAGGGTCGCGTCCGGAGTGAGGAAGCGGGCCATGGCCGTGGCGTTCGAGGCGCCCCAGGCCTCGAAGTAGCCCGGCAGCACCTCCTTCTGGAGCTGCGTGGACAGGGTGTCGTCCACGACCTCGTCGCCCTGGTCGACCTCGGGCACGTCCGCGGCGGCCGGCAGCGGCATCTGGCCCACGTCGCCGGAGACGCGCATGCCCTCGCCCGTCGCGAGGTTCTGTACGTACACGGGGACGGTCAGCGTGGTGAGCGTGCCGTCGTCGGTGCGGACCTGGACCCCGATGTAACGGCCGTGGTCGCCGAACTCCGGAAGCTTCTCGGCGGTGCCGTCCCAGGTGACGGATACGGCCTTGCTGGTGCCCTCACCGCTCCAGCCGCAGTCGGGGTCGACACCGGAGGAGGCGTAGCGGGCGAGGTCGGTGCGGCGGGCGGTCGAGGTGTCCGGGGAGAACGTCATGCAGAGCTGCGCGTACTGCTCCGCGAAGGCCGCCGCCTGCTCGGTGGGGAACTCGGTGAGGCGGTACCGGGTGGCGTCCGACGCGTCCAGCCCGGCGGTGGTGGTGCCGGAGGACTTGCCGATCACCAGTCCCATCACGCCGCACGAGCCCAGCGCGAACACGCAGGTCGTGATCAGCAGGGTGGCGCGGAGCGCCACATGCGTACGGCGCCCGCCGCCGGGGATGCGGCCGCCGGGCTTGGGCACGTCGAAGTCACCCGCGGGGGCGGGCCTCGGGGCGGCCTGGCCGGGGGCGGCGGGACCCTGGGTGAGGGCGCCGGGGGTGGCGGCGCCCGCCGCCGGGGCGGTCCCGCCCGCGGCCGGGGCGGTCGCGGCCCTCGGCGACATCGTGGAAAGGCTCTGGGCGGGGGCCTGGTGGCCGTGCTGGGGCGGGTGCGGGGCGGCCGTGGTGGGCGCGGGGGCCGGTGCGGCGGTGGAGGCCGTTGCCGTGCCGCCCCGCTTGCGCTGCTCCTTCTCCGCCTTCTTCTGCTCGTACGCCGCCTTGCGCGCGGCGCGCTCCCGCTCGCGCTTCTCCTTCTTCGACTCGCCCTGGGACCGCGTCTCACGGGGCGGCAGCGACGGGACGGCGGCCTGGCCGGCCCGGGGCGTGCTGCGCACCCAGGCGGCGGCGACCTGGGCGCGGGCCGCGTCGGAGGGCAGCGGCTGCGTCTGTTGCGGGCCGGGGGCCTGTTGCGGGGCGGGGGCCTGCTGCCCCTGCCCCTGCCACGCCTGCTGCGGCGGTTGCTGGGAAGGACCGAAGGACCCGGGCTGCCCGGAAGGCTGGCCTCCGCCGACCGCGCCAGCAGGGCTGTTGTGGTCTGTCATCGAGTCGGTTACTCCAGCGAGTCGGTTCCCCGTCCGCCTGGGCGGGTTCACGACCGCACCGCACGACGGGCCCTGGCCCGGCCAGGTGCGCTTGGCAGTGTGACAAAGACCTGTCACCGGACCGGTGTCGCTTTCCTCGCCGGGACTGCGGGAATTCCCGGGGTCGTGCCCATGAGGAAACCGGTCGGGAAAAGTGTCAGGGACACGACGGGAAGGCGCCGTGCCGTACCGGCGCGTCCTGGGCCCAGAATGCGCTGGGCGTGTGTGCCCGAAGTGCTGGGTGCCGCCACCCGGCCCCACCCCTGGACCCGACGGACCCGGCGAAGGACGAGAGTTGACCGACCACAACGGGCACCCGCAGCAGCCGCAGTACCCGCAGCAGCCGCACCCCCCGGAGCAGCCCGACCCGCGCAGCCGGGAGGCCCCCCAGCAGGCTCCGCCGGTCCAGCAGGTCCCTGCCCCGGCCTCTGCTGCTGCTCCGTCTCCAGCCCCGGCCCCTGCCCCGGTTCCCGCTTTTGCCTCCGCCCCCGTCGCCGAACCGGCCTCCGAGCCGGCTCGGGCCCCGCAGGTCTTCCAGGCCGAGCACGCCTGGGTCGACGGCTATGAGCCCGGCAACCCCTGGCAGGCCAGCCTGTGTGTGCAGACGCCGTACGGGACCTTCGCCTATCCCCTCACGCCGAACACGATTCCCGAACTCCTCGAGCAGATGGTCCTGGTGGCACAGGAGCAGCAGGGGATGCCGGTCGGTTTCGACGAGGACCCCGAGCTGTCGTCACCGGACGAGGAGGTCGTGGAGGAGGAGCAGCAGGCGTCCGGCTCCGACCTCCACAGCGGTCGGGCCGCGCGTCTGACGGGCTGGGCCGTCGTCCACGACCTGTGGGAACGCGAGGACCCGACGGCGCGCATCGCGATGGGCGCCGTCGTGGTGGTGCTGTTGCTGCTCGGTATCGTCCTGGCCTGAGAGCGTGACAGATCGAGTGATCGCCTGACCGAGAGACACCGAAGGGGACCCATGCCGACGGAGCGAACGGGCCGGACGCCGCAGGAGGCAGTTCGCCCGGAAGCTGGGTGCCATGGACGTGCCGGAGCGACTGAAGGAGAGCCAGCAGGCGGCGGTGTGGCGTCTCGGGATGGCCGAGACCTACGACGAGTTGAACGCACGGGCGAAGACCTCGCAGCCCGCCGCCGTCAACGCGTTCCTCCCCGGCGTCGACGTACGCCCCGTCGCCCCGCGCGGGCCGGCGCGGGCCACGGGGTCCTCAACCCGGCTGCGGCCCTCACCCTGCCGCCGGTTCCCCAACAGCAGCCCGCAGGAGTCGAGCGATGACCGGTACCGAACCCGCAGCCGAGGAGCCGGAGTTCTACTTCGCGGACGTCTTCGTCTTCGTCTCCGACTATCTCGCGCAGATGATCCGCCGCCGGGTCAACGGCACTTCGGCCACCTGGTGCCCGCAATGGTGGGAGCACCCCGAGGCCGGCGCCCGCCTCTCCGCGCTCTGGCTGGCCTGGGAACACCTGCGCCAGGACCCGGCGCTCGGCATGTCCACGTGGTGGCTGCACCACGCCGACCCGCATCTGCGGGTCCTGATGGACGCCGACTCGGGCCCGTTCGCGGCCTGTTCACCCAAGGACGGTCACACGGCGTACCCGTTCGATCCGCTGCCGGTGGATCCGCGGCCTTCGTGAGCACCGGACCGTAGGGAACACCCACTCCCGCTTCCCCCGCACTCTTTCCCGAAGCCGGCCGTCCTTTCCTCGCCGGGAATTCCCCCGACTCCCCGCTTCCGCCTCCCCCTACCGTGTCCCGGTCACCCGCCGTACCGGCTCAGCACAAGGGAGGCGCGGGAACGTGGACTTGCCTGCGGAGAACAAGCGCACGGGGCTCTTGGCCCTGGGGGTGCTCGGGTTTCTCCTGATCGCCGTGCTCACCGTGTTCAACGTCTTCGACGGAGACGACGAGGGCGACGGCGGTGACACCAAGGGTGGCTCCGCGGTGCCCACGGCCACCTCGGGCGGCAGCGCTGCCGGCGGGGACAGGGAGGGAGCCGACGGCGACGGATCGCAGAGCACCGCGGTCGCCCCGATCGTCTCGGCCTCCGAAGCCGTGAAGGCGCACGCCGCCATGGTCCAGTACATGGCCGGGCTCACCACGTACGACCACTCAAGCAATGCCGCGACCTGGAGTGTGCCGCTGGTCCGGCTCACCACGAACGACGACCGGATGAAGGCCGCGACCTCGCTGCCGACCGGCAAGGAGTGGGCGACCTGCCAGGCCGAGCAGTGCTCCTCCAAGGGGAAGGCCGTCGTGGTGCGCGATGCCCTGGTCTCGGACGACCTGGTGCGTGACAGCGGCCGCTCGATGTCCACCCTGGTCACGGTGACCGCCACGCACACCGCGGGCGGGCAGACCACGACCGAGTCCAACCAGTGGCTGGTGACGGTCAAGGAGGACAGCGGCGACTGGCTCGTCTCCGGATTCGACGTCTTCGGCCTGGGTGACGTGGGCGCGTCCGACGACTCGGGGGTGTGACCCGGCATGGTTGCACCAGCGGTACTGGCCGCCGCCAGCAAGGCGGCGAAGGTCGCCAAGGCCGCGAAGGCGGCCAAGGCGGCGACCCAGCGCGGTGGCGGTCAGGGTGGCGGCGGCGACAAGAACGGCAACAAGTGGATGTGGATAGCCGGCGGTGTCGGCTGCCTGCCCATCGCCGGGGCAGGCACCCTCGTCCTGGTCCTGTTGGGAAGCATGATCGGCGGGGTGGGCGCCGGTGCTGCGGCCGCCTCCTGCGGCGACTACGCCGACAACGCCAACGCCGGCAACACCGGTGACGCCGCGGCCACCAACCCGGTCATGCCGGCCGGCAAGATGTACATGCCGAGTGAGACGGCGCGCAACGAGATACCGCCGAAGATGATCCTCGCCGCGATGCGCGCCGCAGCCCGCTACGACGGCCTCGACTGGACGCTCATCGCCGGGCAGATGTACCAGGAGACCAAGTACGGCCAGGACCCCTCGGCCGCGCCCGGCGGCAAGAACTCCCTCGGCTACATGGGGATCCTCCAGTTCGGCAAGCCCGCCTGGACGGACTACGGCGCCGACGGCAACGCCGACGGCACGAAGGACCTGTACAACATCGACGACGCGGCCTGGGCCGCCGCCAACTTCCTGCACGCCCAGAAGGCCGAGACCGCTCCCTTCAAGGCGCTCCAGATCTACTCCGGCTCCACGGCCGCCAACACGATCTACCCGCGGGTCGTCCTCACCCAGGCCGCGCGCTACCGCGGGGTGCTCACCGGCGACCGGGACCTCATCCAGCGCTGGTACGCGCATCTGAAGGAGACCATCGAGAAGAACCCCGGCTTCCCCACCCTCGGGAAGCAGTCGGACATTCCCGAACCGGTCGGCAACAACGCCCAGCCCGGTTCCGCGCTCAGCATCGCCACGACCCCGGCCCGCTCCTGGTCGACGCCGGCGCTGGACGGCGACAGCGGTGACGGCAGCACGACCGCGATGTCCCTGGCCGCGTACAGCAGCGACATCAGCGGCAACAGCAACAGCAGCAGCATCGGCGCCGGCTACGCGACGACCGTGTCCTTCCCCCTTGCCAAGGAGCCCACCACCGGCAAGGACTGGCAGTGGCCCATGAAGCAGGGCACGTACACGGTCGGTACCCCGTACCACCAGAACGGCCGTATGTGGAGCCTCGGTTACCACACCGGCCTCGACCTGGTGGCCTCCAGCGGCACCCCGATCTACGCCCCGGCCGACGGCAAGGTCGTCCACGCCGGTCCCGGCGGCTCGTACGGCAACATGACGAAGATCGAGCACGCGGGCGGTGTCATCACGCTCTACGGCCACCAGACCTCGATCAAGGTGTCCGTCGGGCAGACCGTCAAGCGCGGCCAGCAGATCGGCACGGTCGGCGCGACCGGCAACGTCACCGGACCCCATCTGCACTGGGAGGTCCTCGTCCCTGGTGTCGACAACCCGTTCGTGGGCGGCCAGGACAAGGGCCCGGGCATGGTCGACCCGGACGAGTGGATGAAGGGCAAGGTCACCGCCAACCCCGACTACGGGACCGTCCCGGGATCCGACGAGAGCAGCAGGGACGCGCAGTACGCCGACTGCGCCGAGGACAACGGCGGTGCCGCGGTGGCCCCGGACGGCGCGGGCGCCTCCGGTGTCCTGCCCGACGCCGACGACCCGGTGATCCGCGCGGTCCTCGGCTGGGCGCAGCGCGGCATCGGGGTCCCGTACGTGTTCGGCGCCCCGCGGCTCCAGGGCGAGAACCCCACCAGTTTCGACTGCTCCAGCTTCACGCAGTGGGCGTACTACATGGCCAGCGGTGGCAAGATCAACATCGGTACGACGACCTACACGCAGGAGCCCTACCTCAAGAAGTACGAGGTGTCGCTGTCCGAGGCGCAGCCCGGCGACGTCATCTTCTTCCGGCCGGAGGCGGGCCACTCGGGCCATGTGGGCCTGGTCTGGGACCCCAAGGGTCACAAAATCATCCACGCCCCGCGGCCGGGCAAGTCCGTCGAGTTCAGCAACTGGGACTACCAGGACACGATCACCGGCGTCTACCGCGTGCCGATCCCCCAGGGCACGAACGCGGTCGAGGGCGACGGCACAGACAGCGGAACAGGAGCATGAACCAACAGATGAGGCGTCACCTTCTTCCTCTCGCCGGGGCCCTGGTGTCACTGGGGCTGGTCGCGGGCTGCGGTGGAGGCGACGACACGGGGAAGGGTGGCGCGACGGCCGGGAAGGCGACGCCCAAGGCGTCCGCGTCCGTCGCCCAGGGCCCCGCGTACGAGGGCGCCGCCCTTCCCGGCCTGGCCCGGAAGCCCGTGTGGAGCCTGACCGCGGACGGCGTCTCGGGATGCCCCGGCGACCCGGTCGAGCGAGCCACGAGCAGGGTCGTCGGGGATCACTCGCAGACCTGTGTGCTCGGTGACGCCGTCGTCCTCACCGAGGACGCGACGACGTACCCCGACAACACCGGCGGCACCCCGGAGGAGTACCTCTTCCGGGCCCGCCTCCTCGACGCGGCCACCGGTCGGGAACGCAAGTCGGTCGAGGTCACGATCCCCACCGACGGCTGGTCGAGCGACCGGGATCCGACGCCGGCCGAGTTCTTCACCCTCGGCCAGTGGAAGGACGGCACACCCGCCCTCCTGGCCGTCGACGGCGATGTGACCCCGGCGAGCGGCCTGAAGAAGGAGTCGGTCCGGACGACGTACACCATGTACGCCCCCTCCGGCGAGAAGCTGGGCAGCTCGGCCTACGACGGCGAGGAGGGCACCGACCACACCGTCGAGGCCGGCCATGTACGGCTGAAGGAGGGAAACGACAGCGGCTCCTACGCGCCGCTCGGAGGCGGAGCCACCGTCGAGGTCCAGGACCGGTGGGAGGACCAGGCGCCCATCGGCCAGGGCTTCGGCTACCGGGTCGCGACGTCCCTCGCCGAGTTCTACGTCAGCGGTGACCGGCTCCAGGTCTCCGACCGGCTCACCGGTAAGGAACTGTGGGACACGGAGGGCGTCACCCTGCCCGCCGCCGTGGCGGCGCAGACCCGGGACGGCGACCGGGCGGCCGCCTCCCTCTTCCCGCTCTCCGGGGACAAGGGCCTGCTCGCCTGGGGCCTGAAGGACGACACGTACGACGCGCTCCTGACGGTGGTCGACCTCAGGACGGGGCGCACCCTCGTGGAAGGCCCCAAGACCGCCCTCGACCCCAACGACGCGCACGAGCCGGTCGTCGTCCTCTCCGCGGACGGAAAGAGCGTCGTCACCCAGTTCGGCGGAGGCGCTGTCGCCTGGGACGCGCAGACGGGCGACGAGCTCTGGCGTCAGAAGGCGGACGAGCAGGACATCGAGCCGGTGGCACTGCCGACCGGCGACGTCCTGTACGCGTCCGTCAGCGACCTGGGGCTGGCGGCGCTCGACATGCGTACCAAGAAGGTGCTGGCCTCCGGCCTGGAACCCGACTCCTCGCTGAACGACGACGTCGAGGTCCTGGAGCGCACGTCCGACGGTCACACCCTGCTGGCGACGAGCGAGGGCGTCTTCGTCTTCGCTCCGGAGAAGGCCTGACGCCGGCCCTCCCGACCGGCACCTCCCGGCGCAGCCCTCCCAGACAACTCAGCAAGTCCACAGTCCAGAAAGGACGGACCCGCGGGTGACCGCAGAACAGCAGAAGAAGCCCCGTGCCGAGGACGACTGGACCTTCGAGATCGTCATCGCGGTCGCCGTCGTGCTCCTCGTCGGCGCCGGTGCCTGGCTGGCGGCGAAGGTCGGGGCCGGGTACGCCGACGCGCCCGCGCCGGCCGGCAACCCGCTGACGTTCCTGGTCGAGGTGGTCAAGGGCGACTACAGCTGGCCGGGTTCCGCGGCCAGTGCCGTCGCCGCCGGGGAGGCGGTGGTGGTCGGGATCCTCGGCCTGGCCGCCTACCGGGTGCGGGAGCGGTTCAGGAACAAGCCCCGGGTGGACGGCGCCGCACGGCACCTCGCGAAGGGCGAGGAGCTCGGCAAACTGACCATGAAGGGCGCGGCCGCCACCGCCGAGCGCCTCGGGGTGCGGTCGGGCACGCCGGGCGTGTTCATCGGACGGTCCGTCAAGGGACGTCAGCCGCTGTACGGGTCGTACGAGGACATGCACGTCGACATCTGGGGTCCCCGGACCGGCAAGACGACCCGGCGGGCCATCCCCGCCATCCTCGACGGTCCCGGCGCGGTCCTCGTCACCTCCAACAAGCGCGACATCGTCGACGCGACCCGGGGTCCGCGGACCGCGCGCGGACCGGTGTGGGTGTTCGACCCGCAGCAGGTCGCGCAGGAGGAGCCCAGCTGGTGGTGGAACCCGCTGTCGTACGTCACCGATGTCGCCAGGGCCCGCAAGATGGCCGACCACTTCGCCAGCGGCTCGCGTGACGCCAACGCCTCCACCGACGCCTTCTTCGACCCGGCGGGACAGGACCTGCTCGCCAACCTGCTGCTCGCCGCCGCCTGCGCCAAGGCGCCGATCACCCAGATCTACACCTGGCTGTCCAACCCCAGGGACGACGCCCCGGAGCGGATCCTGCGCGGCGCCGGGCACGCCATGTCCGCGGACGGCCTCGCCGGCGTGATCAACGCCCCCGACAAGCAGCGCAGCGGCATTTACGGCGTCGCCCAGCAGATGGCGTCGTGCCTGGTCAACCCGGAGGTCAACCGGTGGGTGACCCCGCCGTCGGACGAGTACGCGGGGGAGTTCGACCCGCACGCCTTCGTCCGCGGCGGCGGCACCCTGTACTCGTTGAGCCGGGAGGGCCGCGACTCCGCCGGGCCGCTCGTGACCGCGCTCACCGTGGCCGTCGTCGAAGCCGCCGAGGAGTACGCCACCACGCAGCGCGGCGGCCGTCTTCCGCTGCCCCTCGTCGGGGTCCTCGACGAGGCGGCCAACGTGTGCCGTTGGCGCACCCTGCCCGACCTGTACTCGCACTACGGCTCGCGCGGCATCATCCTGATGACGATCCTCCAGTCCTGGGCGCAGGGCATCGAGGTGTGGGGGGAGCGCGGCATGGAGAAGCTGTGGTCCGCCGCGAACGTCCGCGTCTACGGCGGTGGTGTCTCCGACACCCGTTTCCTGGGCGACCTCAGCGAGCTGGCCGGCGAGTTCGAGCTGCGCGAGTACCAGACGAGTCGTGAGTCGGAGTTCGGCGGCTGGTCCGGCAACCGCTCGATCAGCGAGTCCACGCGCCGTGAACGCGTCCTGCACGTCTCCGACCTCGGTGCGATGCCGCCCGGCAGGGCCCTCGTCCTCGCCTCCGGCACCAAGCCGGTGCTGGTCGAGACGGTCCCGTGGTGGGAGGGCGCCTACGCCGCCGAGGTCCAGGCGTCGCTGAAGAAGTACGACCCCGGGGCGCGCTGACGCGCGTACCGCGACGCCCGTACCGGGACAGCGCAGAGGGGCCCGGAGGTGGATGCCTCCGGGCCCCTCGGCGTTCGTCACGCGGTGGATCAGACGCGCGCGGCCCGGCGGCGGCGCGTGCCGAACCACGCCGCCGCACCGCCGACGGCCAGCAGCGCGGCGGCCAGGGCGCCGTAGAGGCCGCCGCCGGAACCGGTGTTGGCGAGGGCACCGGTCGTGCCCGTGGTGTTCGTGGTGCCGCCGGTCGTGCCACCGGTGAGGGTGTCCGCGGAACCGGACGCGGACGCCGACGGGGTCACCGGGGCGGACGGGGACGGCGACTGCGAGGCGGGCGCGGACGGAGTCGCCGACGGCGAGCCCGTGGCCAGGGCGGGACCGGCCGTCACCTTGGTCTTCGCCACGTTGAAGTAACCGGAGTCGGTCATGAACACCGACGAACGGAGCGGTACGACCGAGTCCTTCTTGATGTCGCTGTGCTCACCCAGGGAGAGGTAGAGGTTGATGCTCGAGGTGCCGGAGGCCGCGCCGAAGCCCTTGGGGAGCACGGGGAGGTCCCACTCGCTGTCGTTGCTCTCCTTCAGCTTCACGATCTTGCCGCCGATCTCCGCCTCCAGGACGAAGTCGGGGTGACCGGCGCCCTCGCGGAAGTCCTGCGCGGAGATGGTGCGGTGCAGCTCGGCGGGGAATTCACCGGGGCCGTCGGCCTTGGTGTTGAGGGTCAGGGAGGCGCGCTGGCCCGGGCGGGCGACGACGTCGGTGTTGTGCACCCAGGTCTGGTCGAGCTTGCCGGGCTTGATCTGCGGGTCGGTCTTGAAGACGACGGTGTTGCGGGACTTGTCGTCGTCGATGTCACCGACGAGCCGGCCGGCGTGGAGCGTGAAGTCGCCGTCGTTGGTCGGATATGTGGCGCTGAGGCCGAAGGTGACCTTCCAGGTGAACTCGGTCTTCGCCGGGACGGAGAAGGAGGAGTGGTCCTTCCCGGCGGCGGGGAAGAACAGGCCCTGGAAGTAGCCGTCCTGGTGGCCGATGCCGGACTTGGTCGCGGGCGCGTTCACCGCGGTCACGTCGAAGACGATGGAGTCCTTCATCACCGGGCTCGGTCCGTCGGGCTCCCCCGGCAGCCAGGCGGAGAACTCCTGGGCCTTGTCGGAGGAGTTGGTGACCGACAGGATCATCGACTCCGTCGCCCCGCCGCGCTTGAGCGGTGCGCCGGGGGTCGGTGCGCCGAGGGTCATCTTCAGCGCGTGCTCGCCCGCCTTGTCGGCGGCGACCGCGGTGGCCGGGACGAAGGCGGCACCGGCCACCGCGGTGACGACGGCGGTCGCGGCCAGGGTACGGATGCGACGGGCGGTGACGGGACGAGCGGACATGATGAATCCCCCCAAGGAATCAACGGAGAAGAACCGGCACACGGCGAAGAAGTGACCGGAAAGACACGGAACAGCTGAGAGAGAACGGCCGCGCGAGAGCTGAGAGCTGTGAACCGAGAGCTGTGAGAAGAGAGCCTCCGTTCGCCCGGCCGGTCCTGCGTTCCCCCCGGCGGCTCGCGGTGCACTCATCTTCACCCGGTTTTCACGCTTGATCAATCGTCGCTCCGTCACCACTTCGCAACAGCGTCGGAAGCGGTGATTCCGCAGGTCACAGGCGTATAACCGGGGGGTCACGCTCCGCTCGTCCCCCCTGCGGGGCCCATGCGCGCCCCCCCTGTGGGGCCCTCCTGCGGGGCGCGGCTCCACCCTCCTGCTCGGGCTGCCCCGCGGGAGCTGTCGTCGTGGTGGGGGAGCGGGCGCGCACGGCAGACCGGGACGCCCGGCACCGAACCCTGGTCCCTGTCCGGCCCTTCGCAAGCCCTCCGCATCGTCTCCATGCGTCTTCACCCACTGAGCGGAGGGTGACGTTGCTACTTCGTTAAGCAGTTCGGCTTGACGCCGGTGGGCGCCGCCGCGTTGTCTTTTTCAGACACCTGGGTCCAACATGTCGCACCCATGTCCGGATCGCACCGAAAACGCACCTGAAGTGAGCCCCGAATGCGTCGTATCGCCATAGCTGTGGTCGCCTCCGCGATGTCCCTCTCGCTCGCCGGGTGCGGGATGCTGGGGGCTTCGGAGAACACCAGCAGTGCGACACCGACCCGGAGCAACGACATCACGGTGGGCGTGCTGATGCCGGAGGAGACCAACACCCGGTACGCGGACTTCGACTACCCCATCATCAAGAAGAAGGTCACCGAGCTCACCCAGGACAAGGGCCGGACCGAGTACGCGAACGCCGCCGGGGAATCCAAGACGCAGACCACCCAGATGCAGAAGATGATCGACGACAAGGTCGACGTCATCCTGCTGGACGCCGTCGACGCGAAGGTGATCGCGCCGATGGTGCAGAAGGCCAAGGACGCGAACATCCCCGTCATCGCCTACGACCGCCTGGCCGAGGGTCCGATCGACGGTTACGTCTCCTTCGACAACGAGCTCGTCGGCGAGGTGCAGGGCCGCACCCTCGTGGAGGCCATCACCAACGTCGAGCCCAGCGACAAGATCGTCATGGTGAACGGCTCGCCCACCGACCCGAACGCCGGGCAGTTCAAGGCGGGCGCGCTCAGCGAGCTCAACGGCCGGGTCACGGTGGCGAAGTCGTACGACACCGACAAGTGGAGCCCGGACGTCGCCCAGGCCGAGATGTCGAAGGCGATAGAGGCGCTGGGCGCGTCCAACATCGCCGGCGTCTACTCCGCCAACGACGCCATGGCCGGCGGCATCATCAAGGCCCTGAAGGCCGCGGGCGTCACCGGCGCCGACCTGCCCCCGATCACCGGCCAGGACGCGGAGCTCCCGGCGGTGCAGCGCATCATCAGCGGCGAGCAGTTCATGAGCGTCTACAAGCCGTACCCCAGCGAGGCCGAGGCCGCCGCCGAGGCGGCCGTCGCCAAGGTCCAGGGCCGCGACCTCCAGTTCGACGCCCTCACCCGTGACAAGGTCGACAGCCCGACCACCAAGAACATTCCGGCCAAGCTGGTGCCCGTGGTCGCGCTGACCAAGGACAACATCAAGTCGACCATCGTCGCCGACGGCATCTACACGGTCTCCGAGATCTGCACCGCCAAGTTCAAGACGGCCTGCCAGGCCCTCAAGCTGCTCTGACGGCGGACGCCGTCGGGCGGCCGCTCGGGCCCCCGACGGGCGGCGTGCCGGGGCCGGGCGGGGGCGGCCGAGCGTGCCCAGGCATTCCCGGGCGGTGGTCGGCGCATGCAGCTCCGAGTGCGGGAACTCCCGGTCGGGGAGCAGGAATCCGGCCACTCCCGGAGTGCGCCGGAGCCGCCGTACGCGCGCGTACGGCTCGTCGGCGCCGGACCCGCTCAGCAGGGTCGGCCGGCGTGCGCGGGCGGCGTCCGGGAAACGCACGGACGGCAGCCCGACGGTCATGTCCACCCGCTCCAGGCTCCGTCCCAGGACGGCGAGGCGCCGGCTGTCGCCGCGGCTCATCGTGGAGGCGCCGAGCCCGCAGAAGGCGTGGTGGCCCGCGGTGTGGTGGCCTGCGGCCCGGCCGGACTCCCCCGTGGTCCGGCCGGGTTGGCCGCACTCTCCCCCGAGTGGGGAGCACCCGGGGGGAAGCACGATCAACGATGCACCGTCGGGTACGTCCTGCACCACCGTCAGCTTGTTGCAGTGCGAGGGGAGGAGGCCGGGAGAAACAGGTACAGAGGGGCGCTTTTCCCAGACGTCGGCCGGCGGAGCCGTGTTGCGGACCCGGACGGGGCCGCGCATAGTTGCGCTCCGGAAGAGGCGTACGGCGGGGGTGGGATGGGCGATGGCCGGGCACGGGGCGGAGCAGCATCCACACGGTGCCGACCGACTGTGCGACGCCGGGGACCGCGTGTACTCCCGGGCCGTACGGCGCGGCCGGGTGGCGCGGACCGACGCCGAGCCGGTCCCGTGCCTCCTGGAGCTCGCCCTCCTGCACCCGGACCCCGACGACATGGACTGGCTGGTGCCGACCTCCCCGCAGGAGGTCATGACCCGGCTGCTGCGCGGTCTGTACGACGAGGTGAGCGCCAGCCGGCGCCGGATGGGCTCGGCGGTCGCCGCCTTCGAGTGGTACGCGGGCCTGGGCGGACCGGCCGGGGGCGCGACGGCCGGTGAGGGCGCGGCGATCCGGGTCCTGGACGGCGCCTCCCGCATCCAGGCCGCCCTGGACGCGGCGACCGAGGCGTGCACGGCCGAGGTGCTCACCGTGCAGCCCGGCGGCATCCGGCGGGAGCACGAGCTGTCGGAGGGCCTGCACCGGGCACTGGAGCTGCGCGGCCGGGGCGTGCGCATGCGGGACATCTACAACCACGTGGCCCGGCACGGTCAGGGGCTGCTGACCTATCTGGAGCTGATGGGCGACGCGGTGGAGGCCCGCACGCTGGACGAGGTCATCGACCGGCTGATCCTGTTCGACCGCACGGTCGCCTTCATCCCGGCGAACACCGACCGCACGATGGCCCTGGAACTGCGTCACCCGGCGCTGATCTCCTACCTGGTGACGGTCTTCGAGCGGCTCTGGCGGCTGGCGATCCCGCTCACCGCGCCGCTGCCCGACACCCGCATCGAAGGCATCTCCCACCGCGAGCAGTCCATCGCCGCCCTGCTGGCGGAGGGCCACCAGGACGCGGTGATCGCCGAGCGCCTGGGCATCAGTGTGCGCACCTGCCGGGCCCATATCGCCCGGCTCTCGGAGACCTTGGGCGCGGCCAGCAGGACCCAGCTGGGGGTGCGGATCGCGCAGGTGGGCCTCGACCGGCCGTCCGGGGCGGCGGACCCGCCGCCGGTCAGCCTTCCGGCGCCGGCGCCGGCTCCTGGTCCCGGCCCGGCCCCTGCTCCGGCACCCGGTTCCGGCTCTGTCCCCGGTCGAGGATCCCCGACTGCCCGATGAGGTAGCCCAGTTGGGCGCGGCTCTCGCTGCCGAGGGTGGTGGCGAGTTTGGCGATGTGGACGCGCGCGGTGCGGATGTTCATGCCGAGGCGGTCGGCGATGACGGCGTCGGTGTGCCCTTCGACGAGGAGGGCGGCGATCGCCTGCTGCCGGGGGGTGACGCCGTTCAGCGAGGGGCGGTGGACCGCTTGCGGGTACATGGGGGTGGCCAGCCGCCAGAGACGGTCGAAGGTGACGGTGAAGTAGGTGAGGAGGGCCGGGTGGCGGACCTCCAGGGCCAGCCGGCCGTCCTCGCCCGCGGGGATGAAGGCGACCGCGCCGTCGATGACGATGAGGCGGTCGGTGACCTCGTCGAGGGTGCGGGCCTCCACATCGCCCCGGAGCTGCTCGTAGCGGGCCGCCACGAGGGGCTGGTGGCGCTGGGTGTGCTGGTAGAGGGTGCGGATGCGGCAGCCCCGGTCGAGCAGGGCCTGGTCGCGGGACATGGCGACGGCCTGGGCCGTCTCGCCGCGCGGTCCGCTGTAGTGGACGTTGGGCTGGACGCATAGCAGCTCGTCGCTCGCCTCGGCCGTCGCCTCGGTGATGGCGGCGTTGATGCGTTCCGTGCCGCTCAGCAGGAGCAGGGAGGCGTGGTCCGTGGTGGCGGTGCGGCTGCCGGTGATCCGCATGAGGGGTTCGAAGAGGCTCGTCAGCCGTTCCTCGCGGCGCCGTTCGTCGGCGATGCGGGTGGCCGAGGCGCGCAGCAGCCGGTGCAGGGCGCGGGCCGGGGAGACGGGTTCGAGCTGGTCCAGGTCGTCCACGACCGGGTGCAGCAGCCCCAGGGCCAGCAGACAGGGGGCCGCCGCCTCGGCCTCGTCCGTCTTGACGCGTCCGTCGCGCAGGGCCTGCTCGTAGAGCTTCGTGCCTGCGGCGCACAGGTTTTCCACGCCGTGGTGGGGGTGCGGCGGCGCCTTCACTGCGATTCTGTCTCCTGTTCGAGGATTCCGGACCGTGGGGGGCGGGGGCCGGGACGGAGTCAGGGTTCCTGTCTGAGGATCCCTGACTGGGCTATGAGGAACCCGAGCTGGGCGCGGCTGCCACTGCCCAGCGCGGTGGCGAGTTTGGCTATGTGGGCCCGGCAGGTCCGTACGTTCATGCCGAGACGGCGGGCTATGGCCTCGTCGACGTGCCCCTCGACGAGGAGCTTGGCGATGGAGTGCTGGATGTCCGTGATGCCGTCGGGCGCGGTCTCGTAGGGGGCGCCCGTGGCCAGCGGCACCGCGCGGCCCCACATGAACTCGAAGACCTTGATCAGGTAGCGGACGAGCCCCGGATGACGGAGTTCCAGGGCGACCTGGCCGTCGTCGCGGGTCGGGATGAAGGCGACGGTCTCGTCGCAGATGATCAGCCGCTCGACGAGTTCGTCGATGGTGCGGTACTCCACCTTGCCGTCGGTGAACTGGGAGACGTAGCCGAGCGTCTCGGGGCTGTACCGGGCGGTGTGCTGGTACAGGGTGCGGATGCGGCAGCCGCGGTCGATCAGCGGTCTGTCGCGTTCGAGTCCCTGGACGAGGGTGTGCTCGAGGCGCCGGCGGCTCGGCTGGACGGTGAGCATCTCCGTCTGGCACTGGGACGTGGCCAGATCGAGTGCCGCGTTGATCCGGTCGATGCCCTCCAGCACCGTGATCGAGTGTGTGGTCGGCGTCGGCTGGGCGCTGAGGGTCATGAACGGCTCGAAAGCGTCGGCAAGTTCGACCGACAGCCGTCTGCGCTGGGTGATCTCGCGTTCGATCGGGTTGAGCAGCTGGGACAGAGCGATCGACGGAGGCACCGGGCGTAGCCAGTTCGCGTCGTCGGGGTCCGCGTGGAGCAGGGCGAACTCCATCAGACACGGAGCGGGCTCCACGTCGGCACGGGCTATGCGGCCCGTCCGGAGAGCGTTCCCATAGAGACGGCGACCTTCCTCGCACAGCTCAGTCGACGCATGAGGATGTGTCTGCTTTGTCTGATTTTTCGTCAAATCTCCACCCCCCAGGGTCCTGAACGTGCAGGAACATGATGCATCGATTGTGTGGCCATGACGTGCCCGAATGGGCCATCGTCGTAGTGGACGGGGGAGAGGTGACCTTCAAATGAGGACGAAGCCGACTATGCATAAGAGAATGCTTCGCTCGGCGCTTGCCGCCGCCTTCTCCGCCGCCTTGGCCTTCGGCGCGCTGAGTGGCCTTGCGGGAACGACGGGTGACACGGCGCGCGACAGTACCTGGAGCACGGGTACCGGGACCGTGGCCGCGCCGCCCGGGGACAGTACGTGGGTAGCACCCCGCGACAGCACATGGGTGGTCACGGCGGCAGACGTGCCGGGTGACAGCACATGGGTCGCCCCCAGCGACAGTACGTGGGTCGCCGAGTCATGACCACTCCACCCGACGACCGCTCCTTCCGCCGTGAAATGGCCACCGCCTACCGCTCCGGCTGGCACTTCATCGACCTGGTCACCGCCATCCCCCACAGTGGTGACTCGTTGATGGTGACCGTGTTCGGCGAGCCGGTGGTGGTGACGCGCGACGAGGACGAGGACGTACGGGCCTACCGGTGCCTGCGTAAGCCCCGGGGTGCGCCGCAGCCCGTGCGGTGCGCCATCCGGTACGGAATGATCTTTGTGAACCTGGACCAGCGCGACCACCGGCTGGTGGAGCCCGAGGCTCCGCCCCTGAAGACCATCTCAGCCACCCCCCGCAGTGCCTGACGCGATTCCCCCGTCGTAACAGATCGCTCAGGTGCTTCCCCCCGCAGCGGCGTCACCGTGACCTGAACACGGTGACGCCGCTGCAGTTTGCGGGGACATTTCCGTACAAGCGCCTGCTTGATCCTTGGCCGAAAAACGACGGGGACGGATCTGGTCATCCACGGCCCATCGCCCGGGTCAGCTCGATCTCGATCACCACCCGCTCGGGGTTCGGGCTCGGCGTGCGTCCGTAGCGCTGCGCGTACCGGCGCTCCGCCTCCGCGACCCGCTCCCGGTCCCTGTGTACCCGTGCCCGGCCCTCCAGGGTCGCCCAGCGCCCGCCGTCGACCTGGCACACCGCGACCCGGGCGCCGTCCGGGCCCGCCGCGAGGACGTTGCCCACCTTCGTGCTGCCCCCGTGGGCGATGACCCGGGCGAGCCGGGCCTCGGCGTCGTACGTCACTCCGACCGGAACCACGTGCGGGCTGCCGTCCAGGCGTGGTGTGGTCAGGGTGCACAGATGCCGTTCGTGCCAGAAGGCGAGGAACGGCGTGTCCGGGGCGCCGGGGTCCTGCGGGTATGCGGCCATGGTCCGGGAACCTAACGCGTCCCGGACTCCCGGTGCACACCTTGAGCGGAATAGACTCAACTTTGTGTACGCTGACACAGTCAGTACGGGAGAGCGCTGACGCAAGGAGGAGACAGCGAACGTGGACGCCGAGCTGACCAACCGGAGCCGGGACGCGATCAACGCGGCCAGCAACACCGCCGTGTCCCAGGGACACGCCGACCTCATCCCCGCCCACCTGCTGCTGGCGCTGCTCCAGGGGCAGGAGAACGACAACATCGTCGACCTTCTGGCCGCCGTGGACGCCGACCAGGCGGCCGTACGGGCCGGGGCCGAGAGGGTGATCGGCGCGCTGCCCAGCGTGACCGGATCCACCGTCGCGCCCCCGCAGCCCAACCGCGAGCTGCTCGCCGTCATCGCCGACGCGCAGAGCCGGGCCCGTGACCTCGGCGACGAGTACCTGTCGACCGAGCACCTGCTGATCGGCATCGCCGCCAAGGGCGGACAGGCCGCAGACGTGCTCAGCCGGCAGGGGGCCACCCCGAAGAAGCTCCAGGAGGCCTTCCAGAAGGCCCGCGGCGGCCGCCGGGTGACCAGCGCCGACCCCGAAGGCCAGTACAAGGCCCTCGAGAAGTTCGGCACCGACTTCACCGCCGCCGCCCGCGAGGGCAAGCTCGACCCCGTCATCGGACGGGACCAGGAGATCCGGCGCGTCGTCCAGGTCCTCTCCCGGCGCACCAAGAACAACCCCGTGCTCATCGGCGAACCCGGCGTCGGCAAGACCGCCGTCGTCGAGGGCCTGGCACAGCGCATCGTCAAGGGCGACGTGCCCGAGTCCCTCAAGAACAAGCGGCTCGTCGCGCTCGACCTCGGCGCGATGGTCGCGGGCGCCAAGTACCGCGGTGAGTTCGAGGAACGGCTCAAGACCGTCCTGGCCGAGATCAAGGGCTCCGAAGGCCAGATCATCACCTTCATCGACGAGCTGCACACGGTCGTCGGCGCGGGCGCCGGCGGCGACTCCGCCATGGACGCAGGCAACATGCTCAAGCCGATGCTCGCGCGCGGTGAACTGCGCATGGTCGGCGCCACGACGCTCGACGAGTACCGGGAGCGCATCGAGAAGGACCCGGCCCTGGAGCGCCGCTTCCAGCAGGTGCTGGTGGCCGAACCGACGGTCGAGGACACCATCGCCATCCTGCGCGGCCTCAAGGGCCGCTACGAGGCCCACCACAAGGTGCAGATCGCGGACGCGGCCCTGGTCGCCGCCGCGACCCTCTCCGACCGGTACATCACCTCCCGCTTCCTCCCCGACAAGGCCATCGACCTCGTCGACGAGGCCGCCTCCCGCCTCCGCATGGAGATCGACTCCTCGCCGGTCGAGATCGACGAGCTCCAGCGGTCCGTGGACCGGCTGAAGATGGAGGAGCTGGCGCTCAGCAAGGAGACGGACGCCGCCTCCCGCGAGCGACTGGACAAGCTGCGCCGCGACCTCGCCGACAAGGAGGAGGAGCTGCGCCAGCTCACCGCCCGCTGGGAGAAGGAGAAGCAGTCCCTCAACCGGGTCGGCGAGCTCAAGGAGAAGCTCGACGAACTGCGCGGACAGGCCGAGCGCGCCCAGCGCGACGGAGACTTCGACACCGCCAGCAAGCTGCTCTACGGCGAGATCCCGACCCTGGAACGCGACCTCGAAGCCGCGTCCGAGGCCGAGGAGGAGGCCGCACAGGACACCATGGTCAAGGAGGAGGTCGGCTCCGACGACATCGCCGACGTCGTCGCCTCCTGGACCGGTATCCCCGCCGGCCGCCTCATGGAGGGCGAGACGCAGAAGCTGCTGCGCATGGAGGAGGAGCTGGGCCGGCGCCTCATCGGCCAGGCGGAGGCGGTCCAGGCGGTCTCCGACGCCGTACGGCGCTCCCGCGCGGGCATCGCCGACCCCGACCGCCCCACCGGCTCCTTCCTGTTCCTCGGCCCGACCGGCGTCGGCAAGACCGAACTGGCCAAGGCCCTCGCCGACTTCCTCTTCGACGACGAGCGGGCGATGATCCGCATCGACATGTCGGAGTACGGCGAGAAGCACAGCGTCGCCCGCCTGGTCGGCGCGCCCCCCGGTTACATCGGCTACGAGGAGGGCGGCCAGCTCACGGAAGCGGTGCGCAGGCGCCCGTACAGCGTGGTCCTGCTCGACGAGGTGGAGAAGGCGCACCCGGAGGTCTTCGACGTCCTGCTCCAGGTCCTGGACGACGGCCGGCTCACCGACGGCCAGGGCCGCACCGTCGACTTCCGCAACACCATCCTGGTGCTGACGTCGAACCTGGGCAGCCAGTACCTCGTGGACCCGCTGTCCACCGAGGCGGAGAAGAAGGAGCAGGTCCTCGAGGTGGTGAGGGCCTCCTTCAAGCCGGAGTTCCTCAACCGGCTCGACGACCTCGTCGTCTTCTCGGCCCTCAACAAGACCGAGCTGGGACGGATCGCCCGCCTCCAGATCGACCGCCTGGCCAAGCGGCTCGCCGAACGCCGCCTCACCCTGGAGGTCACCGACGCCGCCCTGGCCTGGCTCGCCGACGAGGGCAACGACCCGGCCTACGGCGCCCGGCCGCTGCGCCGCCTGGTCCAGACGGCCATCGGCGACCGACTCGCCAAGGAGATCCTGGCGGGCGAGGTCAAGGACGGCGACACGGTCCGTGTGGACACCTTCGGCGACGCCGAGGGCCTGATCGTGGGCCCGACGACGGGCCGGACGGGCAAGACGCTGTAGCGCTCCCGCTCCTCCGGTTCCTGCTTCGGCCCGCGCTCACGTCACGTCGTGAACGCCGAGTACCGCACCCGCGCGGTCTCGGCGTTCTCGTACGCCACGTTCACATGGACGTAGTACGCCTCGGCTCCGGGGCGTTCGGTGACGTCGAGCTGGAAGCAGTAGTCCGAGCCGGACCCGCAGGCCTCGGTGCCCGGACCGCCCGGGCCGGGCGCCTCGGGATAGGCGTCCGCGAGCCAGGCGCTCACGTCCGCGCGCGGCATGCGGAAGTCGGCCTGGTAGTTCGTGTCCAGCCAGGACTGCACCGTGCACTTCGCGTCCCGCGCGCCCACCGGCAGCTCGGCTCCGCCGAACGCCAGCGCCTCGGCGCAGGGCACCTCCTGGAGCCGGGTCCCGTCCGTTTCCTCGTCGTCGCTCAGCACCCAGACGGCGGTCAGCACCAGCAGGCCGACGACCAGCAGCACCGGCAGCGCCAGGATGGCCGCCACCAGGCCCCACCTGGTCCGGCCGCCCGGCTCCGGCGGCACAGGTGTCCCGAGCCGCCCGCCCGTATCGCTTCGCCCGTTCGCCATGCGATCCCCCTCCACCCGTAACCGTCCCTTGGTACGACAGGCCGGATCATGTCAGCTGAGGGCTGACAGGCCCCTGCCGGGCTTGCCACCCCCCTCCCCGCATGGGGGAGGATGGCGGGATCCGTACGAAGGGAAAATCACGGTGAGCATCGACCCGTCCTCGATTCCGAACTTCGGGGGTCAGCCAGAGCCGCAGCCCCAGGGTGGACCGGCGGGCCCCGTCGTCCCGGATCAGGACCTCGTGAAGCAGCTTCTCGACCAGATGGAGCTGAAGTACGTCGTCGACGACGAGGGTGACCTCGCGGCGCCGTGGGAGGAGTTCCGCACGTACTTCATGTTCCGCGGCGAGGGCGACCAGGCGGTCTACTCGGTGCGGACGTTCTACGACCGGCCCCACGGGATCGACGACAAGGCGCAGCTGCTCGAGTCGATCGACGACTGGAACCGCCGCACCCTGTGGCCCAAGGTCTACACCCACACCCACGACGACGGCACCGTCCGCCTCATCGGCGAGGCGCAGCTGCTGATCGGCGCCGGCGTCAACATCGAGCTCTTCGTCTCCTCGACGGTGAGCTGGGTGCGGGCGGCGATCGAGTTCGACAAGTGGCTCGTGGAGCAGCTGGGCCTGGAGCCGGCGGCCGGTGACGCCGACGAGAAGCCCGGCGACGGCGTCGAGAACGCCGAGAACGCCGAGAAGACCGAGGACGACGAGTAGGTCCCCGACCTGCCTGTACGTCGAGCGGGCGCCCGTCCACAGCCTGTGGACGGGCGCCCGCTTCCGTTCGGTCTGCTTCTCGGTCTGCTTCGCTCGGCTCGACGCGTGCCGCGCTCGGCCGCTTGCGTCGGGCTGTCGAGAAGGGCTGGTCGGCTGCCTAGGCGGGGCCGGCACTCCGCTGGAGGGCGTGGTCCGGGCATGTGTGACGCGGAATCGCATGTGTGTGACGTGCGGCGAGGCGAGGATTCTGCTCCGTTCCAGCTCTGGTAGACCTTGAACCCGGCCGCGCGCAGTCCGTCGCCGAGCAGGCCGCCCTTGCGCTGGAGACCGGCGCGGAAGCCATCGAAGTACGAGACCGGTAGCCGCAGTGCTTCGGCGATCGCGTACTGGAACGGACCCGAGCTGACGTAGGTCAGGTACTGCTTGGCGGTCCGGACGGCGGTCACGAGTTAGTTCCCGGCTGCCGGTAGCCCAGGCGACGCCTCGTTCGCGCACGTATTCGCGTGAGGGCCCACGGGACTACACGCTCGAGAGACAGTGGGCTGTTGTGTACACATGAGACACTCGGTACCCTTGGGTACATGACGCAGCCCATGCCCATAGAGTCGATCCGCGATGTCCGGGCACACCTGGCCGAGGTCGTGGAGCGGGCCGACCGGGACGACGTACCTACCGTCATCACGCGGCGCGGCAAGCAGGTCGCCGCCGTGGTGTCCATCGAAGTGCTGCGCAGATACCAGGAGTGGGAAGAGCGCGAGATCAACCGGATCATCGACGAGCGCATGACCAACCGGGCACCCGGCATCCCTATCGAGGACATCATGAGGGAGACGCTGGCGCGCAGTGAGTGAGTACCGCACCGTCTTCCGAGCCGAGGCTCAGGCCGAACTCCGCAAGGTGCCGCGAGACATGGCCCTCCGCATTTTGGCCAAGCTGGCTGAGCTGGAGAACGACCCGATGGGGTTCAACACCACGGCCCTCGTCTCCCAGCCCGACCGGCGGCGCCTACGGGTAGGCGACTACTACCGCGTGATCTACACAATCGACAACGGCGAGCTGGTGGTGTGGGTCGTGCACGTCAGGCATCGCTCCACCGTCTACGACACCTGAGCACTCCTGACATGGGTCAGTGCGCGAACGCTTTGCGGAGCCGTTCCGCCGCATCCGTCAGCACCTCAGTGCGTTTGCAGAACGCGAACCGGACGTATGGTGCGCCGGCCTCTTTGTGGTCGTTGAAGACGGCGTTGGGGATCGCGACGACACCCGCCCGCTCAGGCAGGGCGCGGCAGAAGGCGATGCCGTCGCTCTCGCCGAGGGGGCGGATGCCGGTGGTGACGAAGTAGGTGCCGGCCGGGCGGAAGACCGAGAAGCCCGCGTCCGCGAGCTCCGCCGCCAGCAGGTCGCGCTTGGTGAGCATGTCCGCGCGGAAGGCGTCGATATAGGTGTCCGGCAGGGCGAGTGCCTCGGCGACCGCGTACTGGAACGGTCCTGACGCCACGTAGGTCAGGTACTGCTTCGCCGAGCGCACCGCCGTGACGAGCGCGGGCGCCGCCGTGACCCAGGCGACGCCTCGTCGCCTACCTATTCCTATGTCGTGCGGCAGGCCCCGCTGCGGATCCCCGGCACCGGCGGTGAGCGGGCCGCGCAACCTGCCCTGACCGGTCTGCCGACCGTACCGACGGGCTCGGTGACGCGGCACTGTCCGTCGTATCCTGACCACACACGGGAAGGAGCCGTCCATGAGCGTCGACGCGATCGTGCACACCGAGTTCCCCAAGGGGTACACGGTCCTGTTCGGGGCCGACGGAAAGGTGATCATGACCCCGCAGAGCGAAGAGCACTCCAGCACCATCAGGTCGATGCAGATCGACTCCGCTCTCGCCCTCGGCCGTCACGCGAAGGTCACCTCCGACGTCTACATCGACTTCCCCGCCGACGAGAACTCCGCCCCCGATCTGGCGATCCTGCGCGAGGACGCACGCAAGGAAGGCAAGCGCTACAGCTTCGAGGACGTCCTGCTGATCTCCGAGGTCGTCTCGACCTCTTCCGCACGCAAGGACTACGACGACTGCACCGCGAAGTACGGCCGCTACGGAATCCCGATCTACCTGGTCGTGGACCCCTACGCCCAGGAAGTCGTCCTTCACACCCAGCCGACCGCCACCGGTTACATCGCGGCACACACCCACGCGTACGGCACGGGCAAGCTCCCCATCCCCCTGGCCGACGGCCGCACCTTCACCCTCGACCTCGACGAACTCCCACGTCCGGAACCCGAGGGGGACACCTGCTGACGAGGGACTCCCCGCCGGCCAGGCCCGTGCCGTCGGCACCGCCGTCGCCGGACGTGGTTGTTCCTGGTCGTCACCGGTGTCCCGGTCGCCCAGGCGGCAGTCGAGTGCGGGTGCGCGGCGGCTCGGAGCAATCAGGCCGTGTGGCCGGTACATGTGCTGGTACGTCTGTGGCTGTCAGGCGGCCAGCGTCTTGAGTCGGGTGGCCGCGTCCGCCAGCACGCCTGTCCGCTTGCAGAACGCGAAGCGAACAAAGGGTGCACCCTGCTCGCGGTGGTCGTAGAAGACCGCGTTGGGGATCGCTACCACCCCGCAGCGCTCCGGCAGCGCACGGCAGAAGGTGAAACCGTCGCTCTCGCCAAGGGGCCGGATGTCGGTGGTGATGAAGTACGTGCCGGCCGGGCGGAAGACCTTGAAGCCCGCCCGCTCCAGGCCGCCCGCGAGCAGGTTCCGTTTGGCCAGCATGTCCGCGCGGAAGTCCGCGAAGTACGAGTCGGGCAGGCGCAGGGCCTCGGCCACGGCGTATTGGAAGGGCCCGGAGGCGACATACGTCAGGAACTGCTTGGCCGAGCGGACGGCGGCGACGAGATCGGGGGCGCCGGTAACCCAGCCCACTCCGTGTTCGCACGCCTATTTGTCTGCGACGCGGGTCAGTTGTGAGAAGGGTGCTGTGCCCGACCCCCGGGTTCCGTCAGCTTTCGTAGTGATAGCGGCACTGAGCGATCAGGACGCCGTCCTCGGTGGCCTTGTAGATCAGCCGGTGCTCGTCGTTGATGCGGCGTGACCAGTAGCCCTGGAATCCGTGCTTGAGCGGTTCCGGTTTGCCGATGCCCTCGTTGCCGTTCCGGGTGATGTCCGCGATGAGCGTGTTGATGCGCTTGAGGATCTTCCGGTCCTGAAGCTGCCACCACAGGTAGTCCTCCCAGGCACGGGAAGAGAAGGTGATCTTCAACTCGCGGCCCTTACTCGCCGGTCGCCAGCTCACGCACGGTGCCGCCGCCGCTTTCCAGCTCGTCGATGGACGCGAGCAGGCGCCGGGCGTTGGCCGGACTGCGCAGCAGGTACGCCGTCTCCTTCAGGGACTCGTAGTCCTCAAGGGAAACGATGACGACCGGCTCGTGTCCGGCCCGGGTGATGACGACCTCTTCGCGATCGTCGGTGACGGAGTTGAGCACCTCGGCGTACCGTGCGCGCGACTCGGAATACGTCATGGTCTTCACAATTGACCCCTTCCACGTACAGGAAATTGTACGTCCGTCCCTGTCGGTGCGGCAAGGGCCGAGGTGCCGGCCTCCGGTGCGAAAGTGCCGGGCAGGTGAGGCGTGGCATGCGGCGGGGGACGCGTCGACCGGTCCCGCAGCGCGGCGGTCAGTGCGCGAATGCCTTGCGGAGCCGTTCCGTCGCGTCCGTCAGGACATCCGTGCGTTTGCAGAACGCGAACCGTACGAAGGGCGCCCCCTCGTCCTTGTGGTCGTAGAAGACCGCATTCGGGATGGCGACGACGCCCGCGCGTTCGGGCAGGGCGCGGCAGAAGGCGATGCCGTCCGTGTCGCCGAGGGGGCGGATGTCGGTGGTGATGAAGTACGTGCCCGAGGGGTTGTAGACCTCGAAGCCCGCCTCCCTCAGGCCCGCCGACAGCAGGTCCCGCTTGGCCCGCATGTCCTCGCGGAACGCCTCGAAGTAGGCGTCCGGGAGTGTCAGCGCTTCGGCCGCCGCGTACTGGAAGGGCCCCGACGCGACGTACGTCAGGAACTGCTTCGCCGCCCGCACCGCCGTCACCAGCCCCGGCGCCGCCGTGACCCAGCCGACCTTCCAGCCCGTGAACGAGAACGTCTTGCCCGCGCTGCCGATGGTGACCGTCCGCTCCCGCATCCCGGGCAGCGTCGCCGGCGGCACGTGCTCGGCCTCGTCGAACACCAGGTGCTCGTACACCTCGTCCGTCACGACCAGCAGGTCCCGCTCCACCGCCAGCTCGGCGACCGCCGTCAGCTCCTCACGGGTGAGGACCGTGCCGGTCGGGTTGTGCGGGGTGTTGATCAGCAGCAGCCGGGTGCGCTCGGTGACCGCGTCGCGCAGCTCGTCCAGGTCGAGGCGGAAACGCGCCTGCTCCGGGTCCGGGCGCAGGGTGACGGGCACCCGGGCGGCGCCCGCCATCGCGATGCAGGCCGCGTAGGAGTCGTAGTACGGCTCCAGGGCGACGACCTCGTCCCCGGGTTCCAGCAGCGCGAGGAGGGTGGCGGCGATGGCCTCCGTGGCGCCCGCGGTGACCAGGACCTCCGTGTCCGGGTCGAAGGAGAGGCCGTAACGGCGGCGCTGGTGGTCGGCGATCGCCGTACGCAGCTCCGGGACCCCGGGGCCCGGCGGGTACTGGTTGCCGCGTCCGTCCCGCAGCGCCCGCACGGCCGCCTCGCGGATCTCCTCGGGGCCGTCGGTGTCGGGGAACCCCTGACCCAGGTTGATCGATCCGGTCGCCGCGGCCAGGGCGGACATCTCGGCGAAGATCGTCGTCCCGAACTCGGCGAGACGACGGTTGAGGAAGGGTCGTGCGGTGGAGGTCATGCCCGTCATCCTGCGCCGAAGCTCTGGAGTTCCTCAACTCTGCTTTGGTGGCCGGGACGTACGGGCATCCCCCGTTCACGCGGCGCTCGGTCGCCGCGCGAGGCGCCCACGGGGGGCCGCTTCGGGGGACATGGAAGGAGGGTGGCGCCATGGTCTTCGGCATCATCCTGACGGTGATCGCGATCGTGCTCGTGGCGGCCCTGGCGGTCAACGCCCGCAGGGGCGGCGCCGCACGGCCGCACCGCAGCGGCCGGTCGCGCGGGTACGGCGGCGGCGGAAGCGCGGCGGCCGGCGGCAGCTGGTGGGCAGGCGGGGGCGACAGCGGCTCCGACGGCGGCGGGCACGGCGGCCACGGGGGCCACTCCTGCGGCGGAGGGTCCTCCTGCGGAGGCGGCTCGTCCTGCGGCGGCGGAGGCGGCGGATGCGGCGGAGGCAGCTGACACGGGGCGGCTGAGCTCCCCGCGGGGGGAGCCGCATCCGGACCGCGGGGCCCGACCCTGACCACGGGCTCCGCGGTCGTACCACGTCGTACCGCTCATGCACTCCGGGCGGCCCGGACCGGCCGCCCGTCACCGCGGCCGCATCGGTTACCCGTCCTCGCGCCTTTCATGGGGGGCGCGCGGATGCACGTCCGGGCCGCTCGGGGCACCTCATGGCTGAACAGTTGAGCTGTTGACCCCCCGGGGGATGGAAACCGCACGAAGTTGGGTAAAAACGCTGTGGATCCACCGCAGTTCATGATTCCCTCTAAACCACCAACGCAGCCCCTCCCACCCTTTCGGACGTCTCGAGCGGACGACCTTTCCAGGCCGGGCTGACCGGGGCCGTTGTCCCGGCTTCGACCGGGGTGTGCCGGACCTACTCCTCTTCTCTTTGCGTCTCCGCGGAGCCGATCCATGCTCACGACCCTCAACACCTCCTACACCGACACGCGCGCGGCCGACCTGGCCTGGGCCCTGGGGCGTGAGCCGCTGCCCGCCCTCGCCACCCTCGACCTCGAACTGTCGGACGCCAAAATGCAGTTGAGGCTGCTCGGCGCATCGCACCAAGTGCTGCTCGAGGAGGAACAGGGCTGTTGCTCGGAGACGGTGGCCTGCATCCCCGGCAGCAGCACCCCGCTCCCGCTGGGCGTCGCCAAACGCGTCGGCGCCTGGGAGTACGAGTTCGCGGCCCGCGTCGAGGTGCTCTCGCCCGGCCAGTTCGCGGGCCGTGCCCAGGAACTCCTGGCCCTCGTCTCCGAGCATCCGCACGGCCTCGCCGGCGTCTTCCCCGGCAGCCCGCACGCCTTCACCGCCCTGCTCGCCCACCGCGGTGAGGGTCAGGTGCACTGGCGCACCTGGCACGCCTACCCGCAGGACGGGCAGTTGGTGGCGACCAGGACCAGGGTCGGGATGCGTGCGCGGTCGGGTGACGCCGACCCGTCCGCGCGTGCTTTCGCAGGCGGAGTCTGAAGCGACGGCGGCTCAAACATCCGGATGCACCTGCCCTCGGATTCCACACGTGTGGGTGACGAAGGGCACCCGTGCGGTCACGTAACGTCGCAGTCGTGATCGAAACGCACACGTCGGCCCCGCCCGGTGTCCGGCCGCCCGGAGGGCCGCCCCGGCCCGGTCCCGCGCGGCTCCCCGTCCGGCCGGACACGGGGCGGTTCCTGGTGCTCGCGTGCGTCTTCGTCTGCGCGGCCTGCGGTCTCGTCTACGAACTGGAACTCGTCGCCTTCGCCTCGTACCTGATGGGCGACTCCGTCACCCAGGCCTCCGTCGTGCTGTCCGTGATGGTCTTCGCGATGGGCATCGGCTCCCTCGCCGCCAAACGGCTGCGCCGGTTCGCCGCGGCCGGCTTCGGCGCCCTGGAGGCGACCCTCGCGCTGGTCGGCGGATGCAGCGCCATGGCGCTGTACGCGGTGTTCGCCTGGACGGGTGACTGGGGCGGCCTGTGGGCGGACGCCCCCCGCGTCCTTCTCGTCGCGTTCTCCCTCGCCATCGGTCTGCTCATCGGCGCCGAGGTCCCCCTGCTCATGGAGCTCATCCAGCGGGTCCGCCGCCAGGACGCGGGCGGCGCGGTGGCCGACCTGTTCGCCGCGGACTACGTGGGCGCGCTGGTGGGCGGCCTCGCCTTCCCGTTCCTGCTGCTGCCGTTCCTGGGCCAGCTGACCAGCTCCCTGCTGACCGGCGGCGTCAACGTGCTGGCCGGTGCGGCGCTCGTGCTGGGCCTCTTCCGCCGTGACCTCACCTGCCGGGCCCGCTGCCTCCTGCTCGTCGCCAACATCACCGTCCTCGGCGTCCTCGCCTCCGCGGCCGTCCTCGTCGACGACTTCGAACGGGCGGCACGGCAGGCGGTGTACGGCGACGACGTGCGCGTGGCGGTGCGGACCGGCCTCCAGGGGATCGTCCTCACCGGCGGCACCGGGGGCCGTCCCCTCGACCTCTATCTGGACGGCCGCCTGCGTTTCGCGGGCCACGACGAGCGGCGGTACCACGAGGCCCTGGTCCACCCCGCGATGAGCGGCCCGCACGCACGCGTGCTGCTCCTCGGCGGCGGCGACGGCCTGGCCGCCCGCGAGGCCCTCGGCCATCCCGGCGTGCGCCGCGTCGACGTCGTCGCGCTCGACCCCGGCCTCGTCCGGCTGGCCCGCAGCGACCCGGCCCTGTCCCGCGCCAACGAACACGCCTACGGCGACCCGCGCGTCCACCTCACCACGGAGGAGGCATTCCAGTGGCTGCGCGGGGCCCCTCCGGCGACGTACGACGTGGTCGTCGCGGATCTGCCCGACCCCGGCATCACGGCGAGCACGAAGCTCTACTCGCAGGAGTTCTACGGCCTGGCACGCCGCGCCCTCGCGCCCGGCGGCCGACTCGTCGTGCACGCCGGCCCGGTCGCCTCCCGGCCGCGCGTCTTCTGGACGGTCGAGGCGACGATGCGCGCGGCGGGCCTGTACACCGCCCCCTACCGCGTGGACGGCCGCGCCACCGGCCTCACCGCGGGACCCGACCGCACCGCCGGCACCTCACGGGCGCCACGCGACTGGGGGTTCCTCCTGGCCACCGCCGACACCCGTCCGCCGCTGCGCCTCGACCGGCAGGAGCCTGCACCACGCACCCTGACCCAGGCGGAGCTGACCGCTGACGCGCGGGCGGCCGAGAAGACCCGCATCACGGGCCTGCGGGCTTCGACGCTGGTGCATCCGCGGTACTGAGGGGGCGTACCACCGGTCGTGGCCCGCCGGGCCCGATTCCCGGTTTCGCCGGGTGCTTTCCGCCGGCCGCTGGGTAGGCTCCGCTGTCATGGAGCAAGAGGTGTTCGTTCCGGTTCCGGCCGAGCGGTTGAGGGCGGCCCTCGCGGATCCCGCGCAGGTGGCCCGGGCGGTCCCCGGCCTCCAGCAGGACGCAGGCACCGAGCCCGTCGCGGGGCGGCTGAAGGTGCGGATCGGCGGCCACACCATCACCTACCGGGGCGCCGTACGGGTCTCCCCGCGCGAGGACGGCGCGTTCGCCGTGGAGGGCGACGCGACCGAGGCGCGCGGCAGCGGTGTGGTGAAACTGGCCCTCACGCTACGACTGCGCGAATCCGACGAGGGCGCCACGCTCCGCTTCGAGGGGGCCGCGTCGGCGGACGGCCGGATCGCGGAGCTGCCGACGGAGGCGGTGGACGCGGCGGTCGTCCGACTGCTCAGCCGCTTCGCGGAGAACCTGGGGGCGACGGTCCCGCAGGAGCGGGAGGAAGCCGCGGGATCCGACGCCGAGGAGAACCCGGTCCCCGCTGCGGAAGCCGCCGAGGATGCGGACGACATCGGTCACGCGGCCGACGCGGACGACGTCCAGCACGCCGACGCCGACGCCGACGCCGACGACGTGGACGTGGACGACGTCGATGAAGCGGACGACGGGGACGACCTCGACGGGTCGGCGGCCTCCGCGTCCCTCTTCGAGGCGGAGGCGTCCCCCGACGGGCTCGAGGACGTCACCGGGCCCGGGGAACCGCCCGCGGAGGCCGCGCACGCCCGCCGGACGATGATCGGGCGCAGCGCCGAGGAAGTGGACCACGCCCCGCCGCGCGGACGGTACGCGCCGGTCCCCGCCCCGCAGACCGTCGTACCGAACAGCACCCTGCGGTGGGCCGCTCCGGCGGCCGCGCTGGTCGTGGCGTCGGCGATCGTGGTGGGCCGGGCACTGCGCCGACGCGGCTGAGACCGCGGTCGGGCGAGGTCCGGAGCGGCGGGAACGGGAACAGGTGCCCGCCCGAGGACGCCGAGGACGGGTGTGCGCCGGGCGCCCCGTGGAGCGCTGAGCCTGAGTCGGGTCGGCTGGGTGCCTGGTCCTGGGCGTTCGGGATGTCCCGGCCCGGCCCGTGGAGCGCTGGGCGCCTGGACCGCTGGACGCCGGACCCTGGGCGTCCGGCCGGGGGCGGGTGGGGCGAGCGGGGGACGGGTGGTGAGGGTGGGGTGACGCCGGCGGCGGTCGAACCCCGGGATCACAGCCCCCCCGTTCGAGGCGAAGGCGCGGCCCGGTTGTTCGCCCGGCGTCGCGGCCGGACCGCCACCGCGGCTGTCTGATCGTCCCAGTAGGGTCGTCCCGTGAGTGACGAAGACATCACGCTGACCGCGGGCGACGCGGAGGTGACCGTGCAGCCGGGCAACGGCGGCCGGGTCGGAGGGCTGCGGGTCGGCGGCCTCGAACTGCTGCGCCAGGGGGAACGCTTCGGCTGTTTCCCGATGGTCCCCTGGTGCGGCAGGATCCGCGACGGCCGCTTCCGGGACGGCGGAACCGTCCACCAGATGCCGCTCAACGCCGCGCCGAACGCCATTCACGGCACCGCTCGCGACGGCGCCTGGAAGGTGGCGCGGCGGACGGCCGAGGAGGTCGTGCTGACGTACCGACTCGTGGCGCCCTGGCCCTTCGCCGGACTGGTCACCCAGGTGTTCACCCTGGCGGAGGACGCGCTGACCCTCGCCATGGCCGTCGAGACCTACGACTCGTCCTTCCCGGCGCAGATCGGCTGGCACCCCTGGTTCAACCGCAACCTGGGCGGCCCGGACGGCCCGAAGGACCAGGACGTGCGGGTCTCCTTCCAGCCCGGATGGCAGGAGGAGCGCGGCGACGACCACCTGCCGACCGGCAACCGCATCGCGCCGCAGGCCGGACCCTGGGACGACTGCTTCGGCATGCCCGGCGGCGTCGACGTGGGCCTCACCTGGCCCGGCCGGCTGGAGCTGAAGGTGACCAGCCCCGAGGAGTGGGTCGTCGTCTACGACGAGCAGGAGGCGGCCGTGTGCGTGGAGCCCCAGACCGGCCCGCCCGACGGCCTGAACACGCACCCGCGCCTGGTCACGCCGCTGGAGCCGCTGGAGGCCACCACCACCTGGCGCTGGACCCGGCTCTGACTGCCGGCGCCGGGCCACGCCTGTGACCTGCCGGGCACGCCTCTAAGCTGAGGGACATGACGGACGTGGACGTACGCGGCGCGCTGCTGCGGCAGATCAAGGACAAGGCCGTGGTGCACGGCAAGGTGACCCTGTCGTCGGGCCTGGAGGCGGACTACTACATCGACCTCCGCCGCATCACCCTCGACGGAGAGGCCGCTCCGCTGGTCGGGCAGGTGCTGCTCGACCTGACCGCCGGGCTCGACTTCGACGCGGTGGGCGGTCTGACCATGGGCGCCGACCCGGTGGCCGGCGCCATGCTGCACGCGGCCGCCGCGCGCGGGAAGAAGCTGGACGCCTTCGTTGTCCGCAAGGCGGCGAAGGCGCACGGGCTCCAGCGGCGGGTCGAGGGCCCGGAGATCAAGGGCCGGCGCGTGCTGGTCGTCGAGGACACCTCCACCACCGGCGGTTCGCCGCTGGCCGCCGTGGAGGCCGTGCGCGAGGCGGGCGCCGAGGTCGTGGCCGTGGCGACGATCGTGGACCGGGCGACCGGCGCCGACGAGAAGATCCGCGAGGGCGCGGGTGTGCCGTACCTGTTCGCCTTCTCGAAGGATGAACTGGGTCTGGACTGAAGGGCCGTCTTGACCTGCACTTGACCGGGGTGTGGACCAGGCATGGACCATTCGCCCAGGTCTGGAAAGATGGGGCCGACGATGACGTCGCACCCCAGGTCTAGGTCAGGGCCGTAGTACGCAGATCGACAGATCGCCAACCCGCAGATACCAAGGAGCGGACAGATGCCCATCGCAACCCCCGAGGTCTACAACGAGATGCTCGACCGGGCGAAGGCAGGCAAGTTCGCCTACCCGGCCATCAACGTGACCTCGAGCCAGACCCTGCACGCGGCACTGCGCGGCTTCGCGGAGGCGGAGAGCGACGGCATCGTCCAGATCACGACGGGTGGCGCCGAGTTCGCCGGCGGCCAGTACAGCAAGGACATGGTGACGGGCGCGCTGGCCCTCGCCGAGTTCGCGCACATCGTCGCCGAGAAGTACCCGGTCACCATCGCGCTGCACACGGACCACTGCCCGAAGGACAAGCTCGACGGGTTCGTCCGCCCGCTGCTCGCGATCTCCGAGGAGCGCGTGAAGGCCGGTCGCAACCCGCTCTTCCAGTCCCACATGTGGGACGGCTCGGCCGAGACCCTCGCCGACAACCTCGCCGTGGCGCAGGAGCTGCTCGCCCGCGCCGCCGCCGCGAAGATCATCCTCGAGGTGGAGATCACCCCGACGGGCGGCGAGGAGGACGGCGTCTCGCACGAGATCAACGACTCGCTGTACACCACGGTCGATGACGCGGTGCGCACCGTCGAGGCGCTGGGCCTGGGCGAGAAGGGCCGCTACCTGCTGGCCGCGTCCTTCGGCAACGTCCACGGCGTGTACAAGCCGGGCAACGTCGTGCTCCGCCCCGACCTGCTCAAGGAGCTGAACGAGGGCATCGCCGCGAAGTACGGCAAGCCGGCCGGCTCCAAGCCGTTCGACTTCGTCTTCCACGGCGGCTCCGGCTCCACCCCGGAGGAGATCGCGACCGCGCTGGAGAACGGCGTCGTCAAGATGAACATCGACACGGACACGCAGTACGCCTTCACGCGTCCCGTCGCCGACCACATGTTCCGCAACTACGACGGCGTCCTGAAGGTCGACGGCGAGGTCGGCTCCAAGAAGACCTACGACCCGCGGACCTGGGGCAAGCTGGCCGAGGCCGGCATGGCCGCGCGGGTCCTCGAGGCGGCGCAGCACCTGCGTTCGGCGGGCCAGAAGATCAAGTAACCCCTGAGGGCTCCTCCGGGACGCCTCGGAGGTACTACGGGTACGGGTGAGCCCGGCGTCTGTCTACGGCGCCGGGCTCGCTGTATACCTGGGGGCATGCCTGACGTCCGGTTGGCCTCGCCGCAGGGCAGGTGGATCCTGCTCACCACCGTTCTCGGTTCCAGCATGGCCCTGCTGGACTCGACCGTCGTCAACGTCGCCCTCCCGCGTATCGGCCGCGACCTGGACGCCGACCTGGCCGTCCTCCAGTGGACCGTCAACGCGTATCTGCTGACGCTGGCCGGGCTGATCCTGCTCGGCGGCTCCCTGGGGGACCACTACGGGCGGCGCAAGGTGTTCGTGGTCGGGGTGGTGTGGTTCGCCGCCGCCTCGCTGCTGTGCGGACTCGCTCCGAACGCCGGGGTGCTGATCGCCGCGCGCGCGTTGCAGGGCGTCGGCGGCGCGCTCCTCACACCGGGCTCGCTCGCGCTCATCCAGGCCTCCTTCCACCGCGACGACCGGGGGCGCGCGGTGGGCCTGTGGTCGGGGTTCGGTGGCATAGGGGCGGCCGTCGGGCCGTTCCTGGGCGGCTGGCTGGTGGACGGCCCGGGATGGCGGTGGGTGTTCCTGCTGAACCTGCCGCTGGCGGTGGTGTGCGTGCCGGTGGCCCTGCGGCACGTACCGGAGTCGGACGGACGCCCCGCCCCCTCCGCCGCGATCGGCGAGACCGACGAGGCGGCATCGAGCACGACCGAGGTCGCCGCGGCCGCCCATGCCGCCCGGAGCGCGAAAGGCGATCCGCACGGACGTCCGGGGGGCCGCTTCGACGTGCTGGGCGCCTTCCTCGGCGCGCTGGCGCTCGCCCTCGTCACCTACGCGCTGATCGAGGCCCCGAGCGGACCCGTAGGGGTCGTCACGGGAGCGGCCGTCGCGGGAGTGGCGGCCGGGGTGGCCTTCGTGGCGGTGGAGCGCCGCCACCCGGACCCGATGCTGCCGCTCGACATCTTCGCCTCCCGCCAGTTCACGGCCGTCAACCTGGTCACTCTGTGCGTGTACGCCGCCTTCGGCGGGTTCTTCTTCCTGTCCGCGGTCCAGCTCCAGGTCGTGGTCGGCTGGTCCGCGCTCGGCGCCGGTACGGCGCTGCTGCCGACGACCGTGCTGATGCTGCTGCTGTCCGCCCGCTCCGGCGCACTGGCCGAGCGCATCGGACCGCGGATCCCGCTCACCGTCGGCCCGCTGCTGTGCGCCGCGGGGATGCTCCTGATGCTGCGGGTCGGTCCCGGCGCGTCCTACGCCGCCGACGTGCTGCCCGCCGTCCTGGTCCTGGGCTGCGGGATGGTCGCGCTGGTCGCGCCGCTCACCGCGACGGTCCTGGCCTCCGTGGACGTCGCCCGGGCCGGCGTGGCCAGCGGCGTCAACAACGCGGCGGCCCGCGTGGCGGGACTCGTGGCCGTGGCCGCGCTGCCGCTGCTGACCGGCATGAGTGAGGAGGCGTACCGCTCGGCCACGGCCTTCGACGACGCCTTCCGGCGGGCGATGGTGCTGTGCGCGGGGGTGCTCGCGCTGGGCGCGGTCGTCGCCTTCACGACGGTGCGCCGCCCGGCCCCGGACTGCCGCCGGCCGGAGTGCAGGACGCACGGCAGTGTCCTGGCGCCCCCGCTGGAGGGGCAGCGGACGAAGGGCCGCCTGAGCTGAGGCGGCGGACCGGGCGACGCGCGTACCCGACGTCCTCGCCGGCCTGGGCCCGGCTCGCTGACGACGTGTTCGAGCGGGGCAGCGTCGTGGAGTCGTACGCGTACGCCCGTACGGGGTACCACCGCGGCCTGGGCGGCCTGCGCCGGGGCGGCGCGAAGGGCCACGGCCCGGTGCCCCGGGAGAAGGGCGCTACATGGGAGGGTTCCACTTCTGCACCACGTGCCGCCGTCGCTGTCGGGGTGACGGCGGCACGGCCGTGTCGACTTCGGTGACTACCGCTTCAGTTCGGTGTACGCCTCGGCGCTGCTGTCCTTGAGGAACTGCCAGCAACGCTCCGTCTCGTCCTTCTCGTCGATTGCACCCGCGGCACGAGCGAGGGCGGCGAGGCAGCGCAGGAACCCGCGATTGGGGCGGTGGTCCCAGGGGATGGGGCCATGCCCTTTCCATCCGGCACGGCGCAGGGAGTCCAGGCCGCGGTGGTAGCCGGTGCGGGCGTAGGCGTACGACTCGACGACTCGCCCTCCCTCGAAGGCGTCGTCGGCGAGCATCGCCCAGGCGAGCGAGAACGTGGGGTGCTTAGCCGCGACCTCGGCCGGCGCCTGGGACTCCTCGCCCAGCAGGCGGTACGCCTCTTCGTTCTCCGGCAGGTAGGTCGGGTCCGGGCCGCCGAGCAGGTTCTTGTGCGTCGTCATGCAAGCAGTCTGCCACTCGGGGACGGGCGTCCGGGACGTCGAGAGCGGTGGGAGAAGCCGGTGATCGAGCAGCAGCACGCCGCCGTCCTCGAGGTCTTCCGCACGGTGTCTTCCGCACGGTCATCATCAAGCCCGCGTCCGACGGGCCGATCTTCGATCCGGCGGACATCGAGCCGGTGCTCAGCTGACGAACGGAGCCGGGTCCCGGTGCGGCTGGGGACCCGGCCTCCTCGGCCGCGCGGGCGATCGGCGAGCAGGAGGCGTGGGAGCGCTGCTCCCCGTCCCTGAAGGACTCCTCGCCCACGGCCGCCCAGACCGTGGGACAGCCGTTCACCTGTGTGTTCTTCCGAGGCCCGTCCGGTGTGACCCAGGCGGGCCTTGCGTTTACGGGTCGGCATTGCGCACTATGTGCCGGTGGGGACCGGGGCCCCCGTGTCGGTAACGGCAGGGGCGGACCGCTACCCGGAGTACAACAGGAGACAGCGATGTCCCAGCAGGCTCAGCCCCAAGAGGCTTCGGAGCCCGAGACCCCGCATCTCGACTTCGCCGGCACCACGCCGTACGAGGACTACGTCAAGGCGGACGTGCTCACCCACCTCCAGCACACCCTCTCCGACGATCCCGGAGAGATGGTCTTCCTGGTCACGACCCAGGTGATGGAGCTGTGGTTCACGGTCATCGTGCACGAGTGGGAGACCGCCGCGCAGGCGCTCCGCCAGGACCGGATTCCGGTGGCGGTCGACGCGCTGAAGCGTTCCGTCCGTGAGCTGGACGCCCTCAACGCGTCCTGGAGGCCGCTCGGGCAGCTGACCCCGGCCCAGTTCAACTCGTACCGCTCCGCGCTCGGCGAGGGCTCGGGCTTCCAGTCGGCGATGTACCGCCGCATGGAGTTCCTGCTCGGCGACAAGTCGGCGTCCATGCTGGTCCCGCACCGGGGCGCGCCCCGCGTGCACGCGGAGCTGGAGAAGGCGCTGCACGAGCCGAGCCTCTACGACGAGGTGCTGCGGCTGCTGGCCCGGCGCGGTCACGCGATCCCGGCGTCCGTCCTGGAGCGTGACGTCTCGCGGCGCTACGAGCCCTCGGCGGAGGTCGAGGCGGTCTGGACGGACGTGTACTCGGGCGACGAGGGTGACGAGATCGCGCGCCTCGGCGAGGCGTTGACGGACGTCGCCGAGCTGGTCTGGCGCTGGCGCAACGATCATCTCGTCGCCACCCGCCGCGCGATGGGCGCGAAGGCCGGCACGGGCGGCTCGGCCGGCGTGGCCTGGCTGGAGAAGCGCGCGCAGAAGAACGTGTTCCCGGAGCTGTGGACGGCCAGGTCCCATGTCTGAGCGTCTCGGGTTCGAGCAACTCGCCGTCAAGGCGAAGGAGTTGGACGGCGGCGACGAACTGGCCTGCAAGCGTGCCCAGTTCCTCCTCGACGACGGTGTCTACCTCGACGGGAACTCGCTGGGCGCGCTGCCCCGGTCCGTCCCCGGTCACGTCGAGGACGTCGTACGGCGCCAGTGGGGCGCGCTGCGGATCCGTTCCTGGGACGAGAGCGGCTGGTGGACCGCGCCCGAGCGGATCGGCGACCTGATCGCCCCGCTGGTGGGTGCGGCGGCCGGGCAGATCGTGGTCGGCGACTCGACCAGCGTCAACGTCTTCAAGGCGCTGGTGGGCGCGGTACGCCTGGTGGACGGCGGCCGGGACGAGATCCTCGTCGACGCGACGACGTTCCCCACGGACGGTTACATCGCCGAGTCCGCGGCCCGCCTCACCGGCCACACCCTGCGCCCGGTGACACCGGGAGAGGTGCCGGCGGCGCTGTCGGAGCGTACGGCCGCCGTCCTGCTCAACCACGTCGACTACCGCACCGGGCGACTGCACGACCTGCCGTCGCTCACCGCCGCCGTGCACGCGGCGGGCGCGATCGCCGTCTGGGACCTGTGCCACAGTGCCGGGGCCCTGCCCGTCGGTCTCGACGAGCACGGCGTGGACCTCGCGGTCGGCTGCACCTACAAGTACCTGAACGGCGGCCCGGGTTCACCGGCGTACCTGTACGTCCGCCGCGGCCTCCAGGACCGGTTCGACTCGCCGCTGCCCGGCTGGAACTCGCACGCCGAACCCTTCGGCATGCGCGAGACGTACGAACCGGCGAGCGGTGCGCGGCGGGGCCGGGTCGGCACCCCGGACATCCTGTCCATGCTCGCCCTGGAGGCGGCACTCGAGGTCTGGGACGGGGTCCCGGTCGAGGCGGTTCGGGCGAAGTCGCTGGCGCTGACTGACTTCTTCCTGGAATGCGTCGCCGCGTACGTCCCCGAGGGACGGGTCGAGTCGCTCACTCCGCCGCGTCACGAGGAGCGCGGCAGCCAGGTGGCGCTGCGCTGCGAGGACGCCGGCGAGGTCATGGCACGGCTGATCGGGCGCGGCATCGTGGGTGACTTCCGCCGCCCGGACGTCCTCCGCTTCGGCTTCACCCCGCTGTACGTCGGGTTCGCGGACGTCGAGCGGGCGGCGCGGGTGCTGGCGGAGGAACTGCGCTGATCCGGCGGACCGACCCGGTCGGTGAACCGGGCGGGTCTCCTGGTCGTACCTAGGGGTACGCCCAGGGGGATCTCCGGCGGGCGGGCCTGCCGGGGCGGCGGAACAGCAGAACCGTTCATCTGGACCGGTGGCCTCTCACCGAGCGTGACATCCGCGTGTCCGCGCACGTCACGGTCCTGATACCGTCCCGGCCAACGGCCGAAGTTCCTCCTGGTCCGCCACATCCTCCCCCAGTGCCGAAAGCCTGGGAGGTACCCCCATCGCCGCTGAGAGGTTGGAGCATGCCCGACGACGTTGTCGCAGCCCGGGCCGCCGCCGAGGAGGCGTCGGCCTTCGCGCATCCGCCCGTCGAGCCCGACGTCATCACGGCGTACGGAGATCACCCCGACCAGGTGATCGACTTCTACGTCCCGCGAGCGCAGGTGGGTCCGGGAGGATCCGTCCCGCTCGTCGTCGTGCTGCACGGCGGGGCCTGGCGGGCGCCGTACGACCGGAGGCACATCACACCCTTCGCGGACTTCCTGGCCCAGCGCGGGTTCGCCGTGGCCAACGTGGAGTACCGGCGGGGGGCCGGGAGCCCGGCCCCGGAAGGGGCGTCCCCGGTCGCCGGGCGGTGGCCGGAGACCTTCGACGACATCGCCGCGGCCCTCGACGCGCTGCCCGCCCTGGCCCGGGAAGCCGTACCGCAGGCCGACGCGCGCCGCACGGTGCTCGCCGGTCACTCGGCCGGCGGCCACCTCGCCCTGTGGGCGGCGGCCCGGCATGTGCTGCCCGCCGGCACGCCTTGGCGCACCAGGGACTCGGCCTCACTGCGGGGCGTCGTGGCGCTGGCTCCGATCGCCGACTTCGAGGTCGCCGGGAAGCTGGATGTGTGCGGCGGAGCGGCCGAGCAACTCCTGGGCGGCAGAGAGCAGTTCGAGGAGCGACGACCGTACGCCGACCCCGCCCTGCTGTTGCCCACCGGCGTCGCGACGACCCTGGTCCAGGGCCGCACCGACCTGGTCGTCCCGCAGGCGGTCGCCGAGGCGTACGCGGACGCGGCGGCGAAGGCGGGAGAGGTGGTGGGCCTGACCCTCCTGGAGGACGTCGGCCACTTCCCTTTGATCGACCCGGCGGCGGACGCGTGCGCGGTGGTCGCGGAGGAGATCGCACAACTGGCGTGGTGACAGCCCGGAGAGGGGTGACAGGCTTGACGGTCGGGACAGTGACTGATCCCTGGCGCCCCTGTTTCTTCTTCCGTTGCCTCCCCGGAGCAACCCTTGGTTGTCGTACCCGTAGTACCTGAGAGCTACGTCGGAGATGACTCCCTCAGCGGGACGCGAACGACGCGCGCCGATCCGTAACTTCCAAGCCAGCAAGGCCCGATGGCCGGGCGTACTGGCGGGGGAGGGGCGGGATGACGGAGGTTCGTACTCGCGGGCGACGGCGTCGTACGGAGGAGACGCGGCAGGGGCGGCGCGACGCGGGTGCGGCACTCCAGGAGCGGCGCGGGGAAGGGGAAACGGCGCGGGAACAGCGCCGTGAAAGGGGAACGTCCCGGGGGCGGCGCGGGGTCCGCGCCGTGCTGGCCGTCCTCGTCACCGCCGCCGTGGTCGTCCCCCTCACGGCGGCGGCCCGGCCACCCATCCCGGCCCCGGCCCCCGCCACCCTCGCCCCGCTGACGGCGGCGACGCTGGAGGAGGCGTACGCCGCCAACCGGGCCAACGCCGCGCTGGCGTCCCGGATGGCCGCCGCCCACGGGGACCGCCACCGCGCCGCCGCGGACCGGGCGCTGGCCGCCCCGTCGCGGAGACTGCTCTCCTTCGACGGCCGGGGTGCCGGCCGGGCGGTCGAGGTGTTCGGAGACCTCGCCCACGCCGACCGTGTCGCCGTTCTCGTGCCGGGCTCCGACACCTCCCTGGACACCTACGAACGCTTCCGCGCGGGAGCGGCCGCACTGCACGGGCGGCTCACCCGGGAGGCCACGGCGCCGCGTACGGCGGTGGTGGCCTGGCTCGGCTACACCACCCCCGGCACGATCAGCACCACCGCGATCACCCCGGACCGCGCCGACGAAGCGGCCCCGGACCTGCGGGAGTTCCTGCGCGAGCTGAGCGCCGTCACCGGGCCGGGGTCCCGTGTCACCCTGCTCTGCCACTCGTACGGCTCCGTCGTGTGCGGCCGCGCCGCCCCGCACCTGGAGGTGACGGATCTCGTCCTCCTCGGCAGCCCGGGCACGGGCGCGGAGTCGGCGGCGGACCTGCGCACCCGCGCGCTGGTCTGGGCGGCCCGGGGCGCCGACGACTGGGTGGCGGACGTCCCGCACGTCAGCGCCGACCTGTTCGGCACGACGGTCGGCTTCGGCACCGATCCCCTGTCCCCGTCGTTCGGCGCCCATGTCTTCGCGGCCGGCGCCGGCGGCCACAGCGACTACTTCAAGCCGGGCTCGGTCTCCCTGGCCAACATCGCCCGGATCGTCCTCGGCCGGACCTCGGAGGTCACCGGTGCGTGAGACACGGGAGCGTGAGACACGAGAGCGTGAGACGGAGGCGCGTGAGCCGCAGGTCCGTGACGCGGGAGTGCCTCGGGCGGGGGCGCCCGAGGGGCGGGAACAGGAACGGGCTCGCGGACATGGGACACGGGCGCACGGGTCAGCGGCGCACGAGTCACGGGCGTGCGGGTCACCCGCACACGAAGCACCAGTGCACGGATCACCAGTGCACGAATCACCCGCGCGTGGGGCGGCGGAGCGCGGAGCGCTGCGGCGGATGCTGTTCGGCATCCGGCGGGCCGCCACCCGGATCGACGCCGCCACGCCCCCACGGCGCGACCGGGCCGTGGACGCCCTGCGCGCCCTGGCGATCCTCGGTGTCGTCCTCGGCCACTGGCTGGTGACGGCGCTCGTCGCCGACGGCGCCACACTGCGGGCCGCCAGCCCGCTGGGGCCCATGCCCTGGCTGGCGCCGGTGTCCTGGATGTTCCAGACCCTCGCGGTGTTCTTCATGGTGGGCGGTCATGTGGCCACCCGCAGCCTGGCCTCGGCCCGCGCACGGGGCGGGACCTACGGCGCCTGGCTGAGCACCAGGCTGACACGGCTGTTCGTCCCGGTGGCCGCCCTGCTGGGGGTGTGGACGGTGGCCGCGGCCGGTCTCCTGCTCGGCGGCGCGTCCTTCGTCACCGTGCACACCGTGGTCAAACTGGCGTTGTCCCCCCTGTGGTTCCTGCTGGTCTTCGCCGTGCTGACGACCGCGACCCCGCTGCTGGCGCGGCTCAACCCGCTGTGGCCGCTGGCCGTCGTCCTCCATGTGGACCTGGTGCGCTTCGGCCTGGGCGGCCCGTCCTGGCTGGGCTGGGTGAACGTGATGGCGGGCTGGCTGGTGCCGTACACCCTGGGCGCGGCCTGGACCAGGGGCGAGCTGGAGCGGCCCCGCGCGGGCCGGCTCCTCCTGGTCGGCGGGGTGGCGGCGACCGCGCTGCTCGTCGGCTGGGCCGGCTACCCGGCTTCGATGGTGGGCGTGCCGGGCGCGGCGGTCTCCAACCTCAACCCGCCGACGCTGGCCGCCGTCACCTTCGGGCTCGCCCAGTGCGGAGCGGCACTGCTGCTGCGGGACCGGCTGCGCCGGGTGATGCGCGGGCCCCTCGTCTGGGCGGGGGTGGCGCTGGTCAACCTGTCGGCCATGACGGTGTTCCTCTGGCACCAGACGGCCATGATGGCGACCACCGCGACGGGCCTGTTCGCGGGCCGTCTGCCCGGCCTGCACACCGTCCCCGACGGGCTGGGCTGGGCGGCGGCCCGGCTGCTGTGGCTGCCGGTCTTCGCCCTCGTGCTGGGCGTCTGCCGGGCGGCGTTCCACGGCTACGAGAGCGGGGGAGGGCGGCGTGCGCCGAGGGAGCGGGGCGGGTCCCGCGTGGTGCGCGTCGGACACCTCCGGAAAACACCGGGGTCGCGGGGGACGCGGCGTGTCTAGGGTGGTGCGGATGAACGGCATGGGGGAGTGGCTGGCCAGGGGTCTGCGGGCGCTGCGGGACGATCTGTGGACGACCCGGTTGGCGCCGTTGCCGCCGTTCGTGCTGCTGCGCCGCCTGCCGCACTGGCATGTGATCCTGGTCGGCGTCGGTGTCGCCCTGGCGGGCGCGGCGCAGATCACCGACGAGTACCGGCAGGGCGCGAACTACGGTCTGTTCTGCGCCACCGCGCAGGGCGCGGCCGTGGTGCTGGCCCTGTGGCGGCCGGTCCCCGCGTGGTGGCTTTCGATGACGGTCACGGTGGTCGTGGCCCTCGGCGCCCGTTCCCCACTGCTGGCGGGCCAGGCCGAGCCCGACGCCTCCTGGCCGTGGGGCGTGCCCGGTCTGATCGCCCACGCCATGGTGCTGCTCCTGTTGTCGCTGCGCCTGCCCACCCGCGCGTCCGTCGCGGCTCTGGGCATGACCGCGCTGATCACCTACGTCGTGGAAGGGCTCATCGGCGCTGCCCACTACGCGCCGTCCGGTCCGGCGGCGGTGATCGTGTTCGCGGTCGTGGTGCTCCTCGGCAGCGCCCTGCGCGGCCGCCGGGAGGCCCGCACCCGGCTCGTCGAGCAGGAGACGCTCACCGCGGAGGAGCGTGCCCGCCGCACCGTCCTCGAGGAGCGCAACCGGATCGCGCGCGAACTGCACGACGTCGTGGCCCATCACATGTCGGTGATCTCCATCCAGGCCCAGGTCGCCCCGTACCTGGTGGAGAACCCGTCCGAGGAGCTGAAGGAGAACCTCGCCGGGATCCGGCAGAACGCCGTGGAGGCGCTCGCCGAACTGCGCCGGGTGCTCGGGGTGCTGCGCTCGGAGAACCCCGAGGACCCCTACGGCCTCGGCGCGGCCGGCGCCGGAGCCGCCCCGGACACGCCGCAGCCCACGCTGGACCGGCTCGACGCCCTCCTGGAGAACACCCGCGCCGCGGGACTGGACGTGGTGGCCGAGGTCGAGGGCGAGGCGCCGGCGTATCCGCCGGGCGTGCAGCTGTCGGCGTACCGGATAGTGCAGGAGGCCCTCAGCAACGCCCTGCGGCACGCTCCGGGTTCCCAGGTGCGGGTGGAGGTCGCCCACCACGAGCGGGGTCTGCACCTGGAGGTCACCAACTCCCGCCCGCGCAGGCCCGTGCCGTCGTCCCCCGGTGCGGGGCACGGGTTGCTCGGGATGCGTGAGCGGGCGGTGATGCTGGGCGGCCATGTCAGCGCGTACCCGACCCTGCACGGCGGTTTCGCGGTGTCGGCGTTCCTTCCGAGGGACGGCGCGGCGATCCCCCGCGACGGCTCGGACACCTCCGGCGACCGGGACCACGGCGCCGATCCGGGCACCCTCGACGGCCTCGAACTCGTCTTCCCGGACGATCCGGACCACATGCCCGGCCGGCGCCCCCGGCCCCCGACAGCAGAGGGAAACCGATGACGACCGCCGACACCATCCGCGTACTGATCGCCGACGACCAGCAGATGGTCAGGCAGGGCTTCACCGTGCTGCTCAACGCCCATCCCGGCATCGAGGTGATCGGCCAGGCGGTGCACGGTCTGGACGCCGTCGCGAAGGTCGCCGAACTCGATCCGGACGTCGTCCTGATGGACATCCGCATGCCCGAGCTCGGCGGCATCGACGCCACGCACCGGATCACCCTCACACACCCCCATATCAAGGTGCTGGTGCTCACCACCTTCGATCTCGACGAGTACGTGTACGACGCGCTGCGGGCCGGGGCGTCGGGGTTCCTGCTCAAGGACGCGTCCGCGGACCAGCTCGCCGAGGCGGTCCGCGTGGTGGCGGCCGGCGACGCCCTGCTCGCCCCCGTCATCACCCGCAAGCTGATCGCCGAGTTCTCCCGCCTCGACGGCAGGCCCAGAGCCCCGCTGAAGGAGCGCGTCGGGGACCTCACCGAGCGCGAGACGGAGGTGCTCACCCTGATCGCGCAGGGGTTGTCCAACGCGGAGATCGCCGACCATCTCTTCGTCGCCGAGCAGACCGTGAAGACACACGTGGGCCGCATCCTGGTGAAACTGGGCCTGCGGGACCGCACCCAGGCGGCGGTGTTCGCCTACGAGTCGGGGCTGGTGAGACCCGCGGGGTACTGAGCGGCGGCTCCCCGGCGGCGGCCCCGTCGCGCCCCGGCCGACCCGTAGTACTTGAGAGGGAGCCACCGGAACCCCTCTCACTGGTGACGACCGGGGCCCCTTCCTCCGCCTACCGTTCTGAACGTGACCGACACGACGCAGACGCACCCCACGCGCCCGGACGACCCGGACGACTCCTACGAGGCCTACCGGCCGCGCAGCCCGGAGTTCCGGGCGGCCGTGGACGCCCTGCGCGGCTTGCGGGAGGACCTCTTCCACGATGCCTTCGCCTACCGCCCGCTGCCCCGCAGGGAGCCCAGCGGGCGCCTCCTGCGCGGCCTGAAGGGCCGAAGGCGGGAGTACGCGACCTGGTCCCGGCACGCGCTGGTCGGGGCGGCCGGCGGCCTGGCGATGCTGATCGCCTGGGTGGACGACCAGGGCGGCGGTCTGGGTCTGCTGACGGGCCTGCTCGCGCTGGTCCCGGTGCTGCTGACGCTGGTACGGCCGGTCGGCGCGTTCTGGCTGTCGCTCGCGGCGACCACGGTCGTCGCCGTCGTCGGCACGACCTACGGCGAGTGGCCCTGGCTGCCGGGCAGCTTCACCGCCCACCTGGTCGTCCTGACGGTCGTGGCGATACGCACCCGGCCGCGCACGGCGGCGTGGATGTGGATGCTGACAGCGGCCTACGGCTTCATCGCCGAGACCGTCTTCAGCTGGGACCACTACTACACGAACACCGCCCCCATGCTGGTGTTCTCCGCGATCCTCCTGCTCGCCGTCACCGTCTGGCACATCCGCCGGCAGGCCGAGGAGAAGGTGACGGCCCAGCAGACGGTGACCGCGCACGAGCGCTCCCGCCGCACTCTGCTGGAGGAGCGCACCACGATCGCCCGCGAACTGCACGACGTCGTCGCCCACCACATGTCGGTGGTCGCCATCCAGGCGGAGGCCGCCCCCTACCGGGTGCAGAACCCTCCGCCGGAGCTGGAGAACGCCTTCGCCACCATCCGGGAGAACGCGGTGGCGGCCCTCACGGAGCTGCGCCGGGTCCTGGGCGTGGTCCGCGCCGAGGACTACGAGGTCCCCGACGCCCCGCAGCCCACGCTCGCCGAACTGGACGGGCTGCTCGCCAACGTGCGGGCCACGGGCCTGGACGTGGAGAAGACGGTCACCGGCGCGGTGCGCGAGCTGCCGCAGGGCGTGGAGCTGTCGGCGTACCGGATAGTCCAGGAGGCCCTGAGCAACACACTGCGGCACGCTCCCGGCGCGAGCGCCGACGTGGAGATCGGCTATGTGCTGGGCGGCCTCGGGCTACGGATAGTCAACGGCGCACCGCCGAACCCGTCCCTGATCAAGCCCTCTCCCGGCGCCGGCCACGGCATCACGGGGATGCGGGAGAGGGTGAGCATGCTGAACGGCGAGATGACGGCGGAGCCGACGCCTGCGGGCGGCTACGAGGTGACCGTGTTCCTGCCGGTGCCCGCCGGCCGCGCCGCGAGTGAGAGTGGAAGATGACGATTCGAGTGCTGATCGCCGACGACCAGATGATGGTGCGCGAGGGATTCTCGGTCCTGCTGAACGCGATGCCGGACATCGAGGTCGTGGGCGAGGCGGTCAACGGCCGGGAGGCGGTCGACCGGGTCCGTGAACTGACGCCGGACGTGGTGCTCATGGACATCCGCATGCCCGAACTGAACGGCATCGAGGCGACGCGGGAGATCGTGGCGGCGGACGGCGCGGCGAAGGTCCTGGTGCTGACGACGTTCGACCTGGACGAGTACGTCTACCAGGCACTGCGCGCGGGCGCCTCGGGCTTCCTGCTGAAGGACGCGTCGGCACGCCAGCTGGCCGACGGGGTCCGGGTGGTGGCGGCGGGCGAGGCCCTGCTGGCCCCGTCCGTCACCAAGCGCCTGATCACGGAGTTCTCGAAGCTGTCCGACACCCCGCGGCTGTCCCTGACGGCGCAGGCGGCCTACGGCGACCTGACCGAGCGGGAGACGGAGGTACTCGTCCTGATCGCGCAGGGCCTGTCGAACCTGGAGATAGCCGGCCGGCTGGTGGTGGCCGAGTCGACCATCAAGACCCACGTGAGCCGGATCCTGGTCAAGCTGGGCCTGCGGGACCGCACCCAGGCGGCGGTGTTCGCCTACGAGGCGAGATTGGTGACACCGGGCTAAGGGCTGTCCCGTAATCCCTGGTGGATCAGTGCGCGGCGTCAGATGCGGTGCATCGCAAGGCGGAGGCACGTCCGCATACCGGATGTATTCGGGCGTTCCGACAACGCGGCGAGGTGCCGTAGCTGTCGTCGCGCGCCCGCCAGGGATTAGGGGACAGCCCTTAGGGCGGGCCGTACCCCTACCCGGCGGGCGGTGCGGGGCAGGGCGGTGCGGGGCAGAGTGGTGCGGGGCGGTGCGGAACACGGTGACCGCCGCCACGGCCCCGCCCCCCCCCGCCGCGCCGGGCGCTCCCCACGTGCCGGACCCTGCCCACGTGCCGGACCCTGCCCACGTGCCGGACCCTGCCCACGTGCCGGACCCTGCCCACGTGCCGGACCCTGCCCACGTGCCGGACCCTCCCCTTGTGCCGGGCGCTCCCCACCTTCCGGACCCGTGCCCTGTAAAGACCCCCCTGGTCAGGCGTCCGTTCACCGGCTAGCGTCCGGTCATGGCAGCAGTTGACGTTCTCTCCTTCGATCCCTGGGATCCCGCGTTCGTGTCGGACCCTTACCCGGCGTACGCCGAGCTGCGGGAGCGGGGGCGGGTGATCTACTACGAGCCGACCGACCAGTGGCTGGTGCCGCGGCACGCGGATGTCTCGGCGCTGCTGCGGGAGCGGCGGCTCGGGCGGACGTATCAGCACCGGTTCACGCACGAGGACTTCGGGCGGACGGCGCCTCCGGCCGAGCAGGAGCCCTTCCACACGCTCAACGATCACGGGATGCTCGACCTGGAGCCGCCCGACCACACCCGGATCCGGCGGCTGGTGTCGAAGGCGTTCACCCCGCGCACGGTGGAGCGGCTCAAGCCGTATGTGCGGCAGCTGGCCGGGGAGCTGGTGGACCGGCTGGTGGAGTCGGGCGGCGGCGATCTGCTGAGCGATGTCGCCGAACCGCTGCCCGTCGCCGTGATCGCGGAGATGCTCGGCATCCCGGAGCCGGACCGGGGGCCGCTGCGGCCCTGGTCGGCGGACATCTGCGGGATGTACGAGCTCAGCCCGTCGAAGGAGACGGCGACGCGCGCCGTGCGGGCCTCCGTCGAGTTCTCCGAGTATCTGAAGGAGCTCATCGCCGCCCGGCGCGAGGAGCCCGGCGACGATCTCATCTCCGGTCTCATCGCGGCGCACGACGAGGGTGACCGGCTCACCGAGCAGGAGATGATCTCGACCGCCGTGCTGCTGCTCAACGCGGGGCACGAGGCGACCGTGAACGCCACCGTCAACGGTTGGTGGGCGCTGTTCCGGAACCCGGAGCAGCTGGCCGCCCTGCGCGCCGACCACTCGCTCGTCCCTTCCGCCGTCGAGGAGCTGATGCGCTACGACACCCCGCTCCAGCTTTTCGAGCGGTGGGTGCTCGACGAGATCGAGATCGACGGGACCGTGATCCCCCGGGGTGCCGAGATCGCGATGCTGTTCGGGGCGGCGAACCACGATCCGGCCGTCTTCGCCGACCCGGACCGGCTCGACCTCACCCGCGCCGAGAACCCGCACATCTCCTTCAGCGCGGGCATCCACTACTGCATCGGCGCCCCGCTGGCCCGTATCGAGCTGGCCGCCTCCATGACGGCACTGTTGGAACGGGCTCCCACCCTGGCCCTGGCGGCGGAGCCCCGGCGCAAGCCGAACTTCGTGATCCGGGGGCTGGAGGGGCTCAGCGTGACCCTCTGAGGCGGCCGAACACGGCCCACAGGGCCAGGCCTCCGGCCGTTCCGCCCAGCAGGGCCAGCGGAAGTTCCGCGTAGAGGACGCTCCAGTCGGGGCTCTGCTCGAAACGCCAGAAGCGGCCGCGGACGCCTCTGGCCCACACCGCCAGCCCCGCGCCCCAGCCCAGAGCCATGGCGAGGCAGCCGACGGCGGCCTGCGTGCGTTGTCCCATGCCCGGGACGGACGCGCGCGGGCCGCCCCGGGTTCCCGCCCCGGCCACTCCGCCCCGGCGTCGTGTGTGCCGAGGCGAACGACCGGGGTCAGCGCTCCTTCGTCTCCTCCAGCACCGTCCGTCCCAGCAGCAGGTAGCGGGACGGGTCCCGCCGCTTCAGGTACTGGGCGTAGCCCACGCCGGCCACCGCGATCAGCGCGACCAGCCACGGCGTCGCCTTCAGCACCAGGGAACCCGATTCCGGCCCCGCCGCGACCCCCATGTTGGACACCAGCAGCGTGACCACGGCGAGCATGGCGACGCCGCCGACGAGCGGGGCGGTGAACGTCCTGAACCAGTGCCGGCTCTCGGGGTGGTGGGAGCGGAAGTAGACCAGCACGGCGAAGGAGCACACCGCCTGCACCACCAGGATCGCCATCGTGCCGAGGATCGCGAGCAGCACGTACGTACCGGTGTACGGGTCCTTGCCCGCCGCCCAGAACGCGCCGATCAGAACGGCCGATACGACGGTCTGCACCAGGCCCGCGATGTGCGGGGAGCCGTGCCGGTCATGGGTGCGGCCGACGGTGTTCTTCAGGGAGGGCAGTACGCCCTCGCGGCCCAGCGCGTACATGTAGCGGGCGGCACAGTTGTGGAAGGCCATGCCGCAGGCCAGCGAACCGGTGATCATCAGCCACTGCATGACGTCGACGGCCCAGTGCCCGACGTACCGCTCGGTGGGGCCGAAGAACAGGCCGAGCGGATCGTCGGTGGCGACCTTCACGGCCGACGACTGTCCGGTGCCCGTGATGGCCATCCAGGAGACGAAGACGTAGAAGACGCCGACGCCCAGCACCGAGATCATCGTGGCCTTGGGGATGATCTTCTTCGGGTTGCGTGACTCCTCGCCGTACATCGCCGTCGACTCGAAGCCGACCCAGGACCAGAAGGCGAAGAAGAGTCCGAGGCCCGCGCTGGTCCCCTTGAAGGCGTTGACCGGGTTGACCGGGTCGACGCTGAAGCCGTCCGGGCCGCCGCCGTGGAAGGCGACCGAGACCGCCATGGCCGCGAGGATCGTCACCTCGGTGGCGAGCAGGACGACGAGCAGCTTCTCGGCGACGGAGACGCCGAACCAGGTGCCCGTCGCGTTGACCGCGAGCATCAGCACCGCGAACGCCCACCAGGGGATGTCGAGGCCCGTCTGGTCGTGCAGGGTGGTGGTGGCGAAGGTCGAGAAGATGCCGATCAGCGCCGGCTCGAACACCACGTACGCGAAGGTCGCGAGCAGTCCCGAGGCGAGTCCGACCGAGCGGCCGAGGCCGTAGGAGATGAAGCCGTAGAAGGCGCCCGTCGAAGTGATGTGCTTCGCCATCGAGGTGAAGCCGACGGAAAAGATCGCCAGGACGACCATTGCGACGAGGTAGCTCGCCGGGGCGCCGATGCCGTTGCCCGACGACACCATGAAGGGCACGTTGCCGGTCATCGCGGTGATCGGCGCGGCCGTCGCGACGGCCATGAAGACCACCCCGAGCAGGCCGATGGCGTTCGGTTTGAGCCGGTGAACGGCACCTTCTCCGCCCGGTTTCGCCGCTGTGTCCGCCGCCGGGGCGACGCCCTCGTCCACTGCCATCGGGTGGCCCCTCTCCTGGTCCTGCACGGGTGTGCTGGACCGGAACTCTTCAGCCCGAATGAGTCGGTCAAGGGCATCGGGACGTTAAATACTTGTCAACCAGACCTTTAGAAATCTGGCGGCAACACGCACCTCGTACGGTCGCCGCCATGAGCGCCTACACCTCCACCCTCGGCGGCGAGCGGTACCGCTTCGACTCGCTCGCCCGGCTGCTCGCCGCCGCGAGCCCCGAACGCTCCGGCGACCGCCTGGCCGGTCTCGCGGCCCGGGACGCCCGGCAGCGGGTCGCGGCGCGCTGGGCGCTGGCGGAGACGCCGCTGACCGACTTCCTGACCCGGCCCCTGGTCCCCTACGAGGACGACGACGTCACCCGGCTCATCCTCGACACCCACGACCCGGCCGCCTTCGCGCCGGTGGCGTCGATGACGGTCGGGGAGCTGCGGGAGTGGCTCCTGTCGGAGGCGGCGGACGCGGTGACACTGGCCGCTCTCGCCCCGGGTCTCACCCCGGAGATGGCGGCCGCGGTCTGCAAGCTCATGGGGAACGCGGATCTGGTGGCCGTGGCGCGGAAGGTGCGGGTGGTGACCGCGTTCCGCTCGACCATCGGGCTGCCGGGACGGCTGGCCACCCGGCTCCAGCCCAACCACCCGACCGATGACCCGGCCGGTGTCGCCGCCGCCCTCCTCGACGGCCTCCTGCTGGGCTCGGGCGACGCGGTGATCGGCGTCAACCCGGCCACCGACAGCCCGAAGGCCGTACGGGACCTGCTGGAACTGCTCGACGGGGTGATCGGGCGGTACGCGATCCCCACCCAGTCCTGCGTGCTGTGCCACGTCACCACCAGCGTGGACCTGATGGAGCGGGGCGCCCCCGTCGACCTCGTCTTCCAGTCCATCGCCGGCACCCAGACCGCGAACGCCTCCTTCGGGGTCACCCTCGGCCTGCTGGACGAAGCGTACGAGGCGGCGCTGGCGCTGGAGCGGGGGACGGTCGGCCGGAACGTCATGTACTTCGAGACCGGGCAGGGCAGCGCCCTCTCGGCCGGCGCGCACCACGGGGTCGACCAGCAGACGGTCGAGGCGCGGGCGTACGCGGTCGCCCGGCGGTACGACCCGTTGCTGGTGAACACGGTCGTCGGCTTCATCGGCCCGGAGTACCTCTACGACGGCCGGCAGATCCTGCGCGCGGCCCTCGAGGACCACTTCTGCGGCAAGCTGCTCGGCCTGCCCATGGGCCTGGACATCTGCTACACGAACCACGCCGACGCCGATGACGACGACATCGCCACGATGCTGACGATGCTCGGCGTGGCCGGGGCCTCGTTCGTGATCTGCACGCCGGGCGGCGACGACATCATGCTCAACTACCAGTCGGCCTCCTACCACGACGCGTTGTACCTGCGGGAGGTGCTGGGGCTGCGCCCGGCGCCGGAGTTCGAGGCGTGGCTGGATTCGATCGGGCTGCTGGACCCGCGTGGCGGCATCCGCGAGCTGTCCGGCACGGCCCATCCGCTGACGGAGATCGCCACCACCGGGCGCGCAGGGCGCACGGGACGCGCGGACGGACGGGAGCTCGCCGCATGACCATCAGCCAGGCCACCGACAGTCGGGCCACCGACAGCCCGGCCACCGACAACCAGGTCACCGACAAGCGGGTCGCCGGCAACCAGGTGGTCGAAAGTCAGGGCACCGACCATCAGGGCGAGTTGTGGGCGGCCCTGCGTCTGCGCACCCAGGCGCGTATCGGCCTGGGCCGGGCCGGTTCGGCGCTGCCCACCCGGCACCGCCTGGAGCTCCAGGCCGCGCACGCCGCCGCCCGGGACGCGGTGCACTCGCCGTTCGACCCGGACGCGGTGGCGGCGCGGCTGACCGGCACCTCGGTGGTCCGGGTCCGCAGTGCCGCCCCGGACCGTCTCACCTACCTCCAGCGCCCCGACCTGGGCCGCCGGCTGAACCCCGTCGACCGGGCTCATCTGCCCGCAGGCGAGTGGGACGTCGTCTTCGTGGTCGCCGACGGGCTCTCCAGCCGGGCGGTGCACGAACACGCCGCGGCGATGGTCCGGGCGACGACCGAGCGGTTGCCGTCCGGCACCCGGGTGGCGCCCGTCGTCCTCGCCGAACAGGCCCGGGTGGCCCTCGGGGACGACATCGCGCACGCCATGGGCGCCACGGCCGTGGTGCTCCTCGTCGGTGAACGCCCCGGCATGTCGGCGGCGGACTCCCTGGGCGCGTACCTGACCCACCGGCCCGTGCCGGGCGTCACCACGGACGCCGACCGCAACTGCCTGTCCAACATCCGGCCGCCACTGGGCCTGGACTACGAGACGGCGGCGGGGAAGCTGGCGGCGCTGCTGGCGCGGGCGCGGGAGCTGGGGCGTACGGGGGTGGCCCTGAAGGACGATTCCGATGACGAGGCCGTGGTCGGGCGACTGCCGTGAGCGGCGGCTGTTCCGTGGGAGGGGACGGCGCATCACGCCGTCGAGGACGGGGCGGCCGACGATGAACGGCACCGGCCCCCACGGCTTCGAGAACCGCCGGACGTCCTCGGCGCGGTGATCGTGCCGGACGGCTGCGAGGCCGAGATCAGCAAGGGGGACTTCGTCCTGTCGCCGTGGTCGAGGAGGTACTGCCTCCACCGGTGCCGGGGCCCCGAAGGACCACGGCGGGCCCGTCTCACCGCCCCGGCAGCATCAGTCCCAGCGCCCCCTCCCGGACCGTCCAGGTGCGCCGTCGTACCGGCCCCGCGACCATCGCGTCCGCCCGGTAGCGGAAGTCCGCGCCCGAGACGGTCACGGTGCGTCCCCTGGCCTCCAGGGGCGCCGCGACCGCTCCCAGGGACAGCGGCCGGACCTCCACGACCGCCGTGCCGGAGGGCCCCGGGGTCACCGAGACGGCCTCCACCGGCTGGTCGAGGTCGACCAGCGTCACCCCGTCCACCTCGATCCGCAGCCGGGCCGGGCCGGGCGGGACGTCGGCGGGAGAGAGCCGGGACGGCCGTGGCGGCACCCACGTCCGGAACAGGGAGTGGTACGTCCGCAGCCAGGGACGGCCGCCGTCGGTGAGCCCGGCCTCGGCCACGGCCGGCTCCGGCTGCGGAGCGAGCGGCACCGGCGGGATCCGCAGCGCGCCCAGCACCACACCGTCGCTGTCGTCCACCAGTACGTCCAGACGCCGCTCGGCGCCGTCCAGGACGGCCCGGGCAGCCGCCACGGCCCCCGTGGGCACCCCGAGGGCGTGCGCGACGCCCAGGGACGCGCCCACCGGCACCACCGACAGCACACATTCGGCCATGGTCCGCTGCCGGTGCAGCAGGCCCACCGCCCGCATCAGCGCACGGTCGTCGCCGATGACCACCGGCCGCCTCGACCCCCGCCGCGCCAGTACCCGGGCGAACTCCTCGGGGCCCTCGGGGAGGCACACCTTCGTACTCGCCGCACCCGCGCTGAGCACGTCTTTCGCGATTCGTACGGACTCCCCGTCCGTGCGCCGGGCGGCCGGATCGATGATCACCAGCAGCTGATCGGGCGTCGGAGAAGTCGCCACCTCGGTCCTGCCTCGCTTCCTCGGGTAGCATCTTTGTGCAAGAGCCCCTTGCGCTATTGCGCCAGGGGCTTGGTCTATTCCGGGGCATCCGGGTCCGGCAAGCGGCGACCGACGGCGGTCGCCGTGCACGTGGTGCACGCGGTGGAATGAGCCACCGCGTACGCCCCTGGCCTTGGACATGCCCCACCCGGAAGGGGTGTACGCGCGTGCCCGCACTTGTGCTGCTCGGTGCTCAGTGGGGTGACGAAGGCAAGGGAAAGGCCACCGACCTTCTCGGTGGCTCGGTGGATTACGTAGTGCGCTACCAGGGCGGCAACAACGCCGGCCACACGGTCGTCGTGGGCGACCAGAAGTACGCACTCCACCTGCTCCCTTCCGGAATCCTGTCACCCGGCTGTACGCCGGTCATCGGTAACGGTGTCGTTGTCGACCCGTCGGTCCTGCTCTCCGAGCTGAGCGGTCTGAACGAGCGCGGCGTCGATACGTCGAAGCTGCTGATCAGCGGCAACGCGCACATCATCACCCCGTACAACGTCACTGTCGACAAGGTGACGGAACGCTTCCTCGGAAAGCGCAAGATCGGCACCACCGGCCGCGGTATCGGTCCGACATACGCCGACAAGATCAACCGCGTCGGCATCCGGGTCCAGGACCTGTACGACGAGTCGATCCTCACGCAGAAGGTCGAGGCGGCGCTCGACGCCAAGAACCAGCTGCTCACCAAGCTGTACAACCGCCGCGCGATCGCCGTCGACCAGGTCGTCGAGGAACTGCTCGGCTACGCGGAGAAGCTCGCTCCGTACGTCACCGACACGGTCCTGGTCCTCAACCAGGCCCTGGACGAGGACAAGGTCGTCCTCTTCGAGGGCGGTCAGGGCACGCTCCTCGACATCGACCACGGCACGTACCCCTTCGTCACCTCGTCCAACCCGACCGCGGGCGGCGCCTGCACGGGTGCGGGCGTGGGTCCGACGAAGATCGGCCGGGTCATCGGCATCCTGAAGGCGTACACGACCCGTGTCGGCTCGGGCCCCTTCCCGACCGAGCTCCTCGACGAGGACGGCGAGGCGTTGCGGCGCATCGGCGGCGAGCGGGGCGTGACGACCGGCCGTGACCGCCGCTGCGGCTGGTTCGACGCGGTCATCGCCCGCTACGCGACCCGCGTGAACGGCCTGACGGACTTCTTCCTGACCAAGCTGGACGTCCTGACCGGCTGGGAGCAGATCCCGGTCTGCGTGGCGTACGAGATCGACGGCAAGCGGGTCGAGGAACTGCCGTACTCGCAGAGCGACTTCCACCACGCGAAGCCGATCTACGAGTCGCTGCCCGGCTGGTCCGAGGACATCACCAAGGCGAAGTCGTTCTCCGACCTGCCGAAGAACGCCCAGTCGTACGTCAAGGCGCTGGAGGAGATGTCCGGCGCCCCGATCTCCGCGATCGGCGTGGGCCCCGGACGCGACGAGACGATCGAGATCAACTCGTTCCTGTAGGCCGTCCGACGGCATCACCGGACGGACCTGTCGGCTTGGGCCGGTCTTGGACATCCCTGACCGGCCCATGGCCCGTTCGCGGTTACGCCCGTAACTGGCGGAAGCAAGCAGCTACGCGGGTAGTTGCCCTCCTTCCCCACCAGTTCCAGGAGCCCCGAATGCCCGTCGCCCCCCTGAACCGCCATGAGTTCGTCCAGAAGTCGGCCGTCACCGGAGCGGCCCTCGCCGTCGCGGGAGCGGTCGGTTCCGGTATCGCCGAGGCCTCGGAAGCTGACGCAGGCCGGGACACCGGTCTTCTGACGGCCGCGGCCGAGGCGTTGCCGCGCGCGGCCGACGCTCGCGCAGGCGCCCGTCCGGTGTCGGTGGGCGGGCGCCTCCCCGAGGGATAAATGCCGTATACGGGCATATCCTGGTGGGGACATCGGCGTGCCTCGGCCAGAAGAAGGTGAGTGCGATGCGCGTCCTGCTCAAGGCGTCCATGGACACGGAGAAGGCGAACGAGGCCATCCGCAGCGGCACCCTGGGGAAACTGATCCAGGAATCGATGGAGCAGATCAAGCCCGAAGCGGCCTACTTCACCACCGACCACGGCAAGCGCACCGCCTACATATTCTTCGACATGCAGGACAGCGCGCAGATGCCCGTGCTCAGCGAGCCGTTCTTCCTCAACCTCGGATCGGAGATCTCCTACACGCCGGTGATGAACATGGAGGACGTCCAGAGGGGCCTGTCCCAGCTCGGCCGTTGACCGGGCCGTCGACCGCCCGCTGAGCTGAGGCGGTCAGCCCGGCGGGAGACGGTCGGGTCAGCTGAACACGATCATCGAGCCCTGCGCCAGGCTCCGCGTCGCCGCCGCGTGCAGCCCGAGCCAGACGTGCCGCTCGCGCGCGAAGGGGCTCGGATCGTACGGCGCCGGAACGGCGGGCTCCTCCAACTCCGTGGGGCCGGCGGGCGGTTGCGGAGCCGACGGCGGATTGGCCGGATCGATGCCGATGGAGGGGCCCACGTACTCCAGTTCCCGCAGCAGGGACTGCGCGGAACCCAGCGGGCCGCCACCCGCGAGGAGTTCGTCGTTGGACAGCGGCTGCGAGAAGTCGACGGGGACGTACGCGCCCGCGTGGTCGTAGTGCCAGACCAGGTGCGACTGCTTGGCCGTCGCCTCGAACATCTCGAGGAGCTGTTCATAGTCGCCGCCCAGTTCGTCCACCGGCGTCACCGGCAGCCCGCACACCTGGAGGAGGTAGACGCGGCGCAGGAAGTGCAGGGCGTCGTAGTCGAAGCCGGCCACCGGGGCGACCTCGCCGGACAGCCCGGGCATGTACTGGTACACCGGCACGGGCGGGAGCCCGGCCTCGGCCAGCACCTTGTTGTACTGGGCGAGTTCGTCGGCGAAGGGATTGTCGGGGGTGTGGCACAACACGTCGACGAGCGGCACCAGCCACAGGTCACAGGCCAAAGAGAGCTCCTCACTCAGTACGTTGACCGGTCAGGGAAGACTAGTCCGTGCGGCACGCATCAGCTCCCCTCGTGCAGGTCCCATACCCACACTCCGGCCACCCGCCCACCCGGCCGGCCCAGGAGCTTGTCCACCGTCTCACGCAGCCGGTCGGCGTGCGGCTGCGGGGCCAGCACCAGCGCGCCCGCCCGCCAGTACGTGAGGTCCTCGCGGGCCGCGGCGCGGGCGCGGGCGTCGATCACCGGGACCACGCCCGTGTACCGCACGTCCCGCAGCAGGCTCGCCGTGAAGCGCAGCGGGACGCCGTAGACGCCGGTGCGGTCGCCGTCGCCGTAGGGCCCGTTGAAGTAGCCGCCGGGCATCCGGAAGCCGAGGCCGGCCGCCGTCTGCCAGTGCAGCGCCTCGGCGTCCTCCGGTTCGGCGAGCGGCACCGGGACCAGGGTCTCGCCGCCCTGGACGTACGTCTTCCACGTGCCGTCGGTGAAGAAGGCGGGCACCTCGGCGCGGGGCTCGGACTTCAGCGGGGCGGGGATCAGGGGGAGCAGGGCGACGCAGACGGCGAGCAGCCCGGCGTACTGGGTGCCCAGCCGGCGGGCCCGCGCCAGGCGGTCGACCGCCAGGGCGAGCAGCATGCCCAGCGGCGGGGCGCAGACCAGCGCGACCCGGCTCTCGATGACCGACTCGAACAGGGGCAGGCCGGCGAGCAGGGCCCAGGGGCCCGGAACCGTGGTGCCGGTGAGCGGGAGGGGGATGCGCGCGCCGAGGGACAGCACCGCCGCGGCCACCGCCGTACAGGCCAGCGCCCTGACCACCGGCCGGCGCCACAGCCCCACCGCGATCGCGAAGGCGAGCAGGACCAGCGGCCAGCCGTAGAAGGCGTTCTGCTCGGTCGGGTTGAGGGAGAGGGCGTCGGCGCGACGGGCGTCGCCCGCGATGAGGGAGCGCTCGGCGAACGAGAGCAGTGCCCGGACGGAGTTGGCGACCCCGGGCGCGGTGCCGTGGTCGATACCGGTGTAGCTCTGCGGGCCGGAGAACTGCCAGGCCAGCGGGTAGAGGACGAGCGGGAGACAGACGGCGGCGGCGACCGCCAGACCGGTCAGCAGGGGGCGGGCCGCCTGCCGCGCCACCTCGGGGCGGACGGCGCCGTAGGCGACGGCGAACACCAGCATGCCCAGCGCGGCGAGCAGCAGGGGCTCCTCGCCGAGGAAGAACTGGTACGCCGCCATCAGGCCGAGGACGACCGCGTCCCGGGTGACCCGCGCACCGGTCGCGAGCCGCAGCGCCCGGTCGACGATCGCCGGGATCATGAACAGCACGACGAAGTTCGGATGGGCGTTGGCGTGACTGACCATGGGCGGGGCGAACGCGGCGAGCGCGGCTCCGGCGAAGGCGGCCGCGCGCTGCCCGACCAGCCGTTTCACGATCAGCCGGTACCAGGCGGCGGCCGTGGCGGCCAGGCCCAGCGTCATCACCAGGCTGAGGGTGAGGGCCGGACCGAGCAGCAGGGTGACGGGGGTGAGCGGGACGGACAGGCCCGTCATCGTGGTGTTGGCCATCAGGTTCACGCCGCCGGGGAAGCCCTGGAGGTCGGTGAACAGGGGGTTGCGCAGGTGAGCGACGTTGTCGGCGGTCACCGCGAAGAACCACTCCCACTGGTTCTGGTCCTGGAGGGAGTCGGTGAGATAGCGGTGCGCCGGGTCGAGGAGGCGGCCGGAGTAGAGGGCAGCCGCCATCGCGAGGAACAGCAGGACGGCCACGACGTCCGCGGGTCCCGGCTGCGGCATCCGCAGCCGGACCAGGTCGCGCAGGAACCGGAGGTAGTCCGCGGGCCGGACCTTGGAGCCGGGCCGGTGCGACCACTGCACGGGCACCTCGGCGACCGGCCAGCCGACGCGCTGGAAGTGCCGCAGCACCTCCACGTCGATGGCCCAGCCGTTGAGGCGGGAGGCGGCGAAGGCGGTGCGGGCCCTCTCGCCGTCGAACAGCTTGAACCCGCACTGGGTGTCCCGCGTTCCGCGCAGGGTCGTCCGGCGTATGAGGAGGTTGCCCGCGGCGCCCAGGAGTTCACGTATCCGGTGCTGGCGGTCGCCGAGGGTCGCGCCGGGGACGGCGCGCGAGCCGATCGCCGCCGCGTGTCCGTCGGCGAGCGCCTTCTCCAGGCGCTCCAACTCCTCGACGGGGGTGGCGAGATCGGCGTCCATGACCAGTACCCGGCGGCCCCGGCTGGCGGCGACGCCGTGCCGCAGGGCGTGGCCCTTGCCCCGGTTGCCGGTGCCGGATCCGACGACGAGCCTCACCCGGGGGTCGCGGCGGACGGTGACCAGCTCGCGGGTGGCGTCGGTGGACCCGTCGTCGGCGACCAGGATCTCCCAGGTGCGCCCGTGGTTCCCGCCGGCGTCGAGGTGGCGGGTGACGGCGTCCAGGGTGGGGCCGAGCCGGCGCTCCTCGTTGTAGGCGGGGATGACGACGGACAGCTCGACGGTCGGGGTGCGGTGCGCGGTGCCGGGCGTGCTGGGGGCGTCAGCCCTGCTCATCCCGCCGCCAGCCGCTCGACCAGGGCGATGGAGTCGTCGTTGTACGCCGCGAGCATCGCCCGGGCGGTGACGGTGTCGCGGCGGTACAGGGCGTCGACCAGTTCGGCGTGGCCGGACCACAGGAGGCCGCGCAGATCGGTCAGGACCCGCACGTGCTGGACCGTGCACACCCAGGACTGCAACCGCAGGCGGTGCAGGAAGTCGGCGAGGTACGGGTTGCCGAACAGGGCGCTCAGCTCGCGCCAGAAGCGCAGGTCGTAGCCGATGAGGACGGTGAGGTCGCCGGCGGCCGCGGCCCGCTGCGCCTCGTCGCCGCGGCGGCGCACGCCGGCTATGGCGGCCGCGGTCCGCGGGTCGTCGTAGTTCAGGTGGCGCTGACGGCCCTCGTCGAGGGCGAGGAACATCCCCTCGATGATCAGGCTGCGCGCCTCGATCATGCCGCGGAAGTCCTCGACGGAGTACTCGTGGACCCTGAAGCCCCGGTGCTGGTCGGCTTCCAGCAGGCCCTGCGCGGAGAGGTCGACGAGCGCCTCGCGGACGGGGGTCGCGGAGACGCCGTACTGCTCGGCGATCTCCTTGACCGTGAACTCCTGGCCCGGCTTGAGCCGTCCCCCCAGCACTTCGTCACGAAGCGCGTCGGCGATCTGCTGTCGCAGGGTGCTGCGCGTCACGGCTCCGTTGCCGGTGCTGCCGGGCATCGTCGGGCGTCTCCATCGTCGGGTGCGGAAAGAAAGGCGTGCTCGTAGACATGTACGAGCACGCCACCTTACGCGTTCGACGAAATCCCGGTCCGTTGCGTGCAGCGGCCCCGGACCCGTTCCCGAGGGGTTCCCGAGCGGCCCCGACCGGTGCCCGGTCCCTCCCTAGTCCGTGTACTCGTCGGCCACCGAGAGCGCCGCGTCCAGGGCCGCGAGGCCCTCCTTGACCTCGGACTCCGAGACGTTGAGCGGCGGCACGAAGTGGGTGCGGTTCATGTTCACGAACGGCCAGACCCCGGCCTTCTTCGCGGCCGCGCCGAAGGCGGCCATGGCCGCGTTGGCCTCGCCCGCCGCGTTGTACGGCACGAGCGGCTCACGGGTCTCCCGGTTCTTCACCAGTTCCAGGGCCCAGAACATGCCGACCCCGCGGACCTCGCCGACGCACGCGTGCCGCTCGGCCAGCTCCCGCAGCCCCGGCCCGACGACCGAGGCGCCCAGGTTCTTCGCGTTGTCGACGATGCCCTCCTGCGCCATGACGCCGATCGTCGCGACGGCGGCCGCGCAGGCCAGCGGGTGCCCGGAGTACGTCAGGCCGCCCGGGTAGGGCCGCCTGGCGAAGGTCTCCGCGATCGCGCCGGAGATCGCGACCCCGCCGAGCGGCACATATCCGCTGTTCACGCCCTTGGCGAAGGTCATCAGGTCGGGAGTCACCCCGAACAGGTCGGCCGCGAACCACTCACCGGTGCGTCCGAACCCGGCCATGACCTCGTCCAGCACGAAGACGATCCCGTACTGGTCGCAGAGCTGCCGCACCCCGGCGAGGTAGCCGGGCGGCGGGACCATGATCCCCGCGGTGCCCGGGACGGTCTCCAGGATGATCGCGGCGATCGTCCCCGGCCCCTCGAAGGCGATCGTGGTCTCCAGGTGCTCGAGCGCCCGCGCGGTCTCCTGCTCCTCCGTCTCCGCGTAGAAGCGGGAGCGGTACAGGTAGGGCGCCCAGAAGTGCACGACTCCGGCGCTCGCGCTGTCGGAGGCCCAGCGGCGCGGGTCGCCGGTGAGGTTCACGGCCTGCTGGGTGCCGCCGTGGTACGAGCGGTAGGCGGAGAGCACCTTGGCCCGCCCGGTGTGCAGCCGGGCCATGCGCACGGCGTGCTCGACCGCGTCCGCGCCGCCGTTGGTGAAGAAGATCTTGTCCAGGTCGCCGGGGGTCCGCTCGGCGATCAGCCGGGCGGCCTCGGAGCGGGCCTCGACGGCGAAGGCGGGCGCGAAGGTGGTCAGGTGTGCGGCCTGCTCCTGGATCGCGGCGACGACCTTCGGGTGCTGGTAGCCGATGTTCGCGTAGACGAGCCCGCTGGTGAGGTCGAGGTAGCGCTTGCCGTCGTAGTCCCAGAAGTACGACCCCTGCGCGCCGGCCACGGCAAGCGGGTCGATGAGCTCCTGGGCGGACCAGGAGTGGAAGACATGCGCGCGGTCCGCGGCCTTCACGGCGGCGCCGGCCTGGGGGTCGGTCTGAGGGGTCATGCCAGTGAGCGTAAATGTCCGCGATGCGGAAGCGGTATCGGCGTCCTGTTCCCTGGACGGGGCGATTCCGCGACAGGTTGTCGGGCGTGGAGGCGGGTTCCGCCCGCCCCGGCGGGCACGGCCCCGCCCGCGCACGAACAGGTTCGGCGGGCAGCCGTACACGTACCGGAACGGCCGTCCACGGTGCTGGACGCGGGGCGCCCGCTGTTACGCAACCGTAGACACCTCACCGCACTACTCCCACAACGGCCGGATTATTCTCGGCTGGAATGCACATGTCTCGATCACACATGTGCGGGAAAGGCGGCGCTGCGATGGAGAAGCTGGGCCCGGAGGACCCGCAGCGCATCGGCGGCTACCGGCTGCTCGCGCGGCTGGGAGCAGGCGGCATGGGGCAGGTCTACCTCGCCCGCTCGGACCGCGGGCGGACGGTCGCCGTGAAGCTGGTCCGGCGTGAGCTGGCGGCGCGCGAGGAGTTCCGGGCGCGGTTCCGGCAGGAGGTGCGCAACGCCCAGCGGGTCGGCGGGTTCTGGACCGCGCCGGTCCTGGACGCCGACACCGAGGCAGCCGTGCCCTGGGTGGCGACCGGCTATGTGGCCGGGCCGAGCCTCCAGCAGGTCGTGGGCCACGACCACGGTCCGCTGCCCGAGCGGTCCGTGCGCATCCTCGCCGCCGGGCTCGCGCACGCGCTGACCAACATCCACGCGGCCGGCATCGTCCACCGGGACCTCAAGCCGTCCAACGTGATGGTGACCATCGAGGGACCCCGCGTCATCGACTTCGGCGTCGCACGGGCGCTGGAAAGCGTGACGGGCGACAGCCGGCTGACCCAGACCGGCGCGGTGATCGGCTCGCCCGGCTTCATGGCCCCCGAGCAGCTGCGCGGCGCCCCGGTCACGCCCGCGAGCGACGTCTTCTGCCTCGGCTCGGTCATCACCTACGCCGCCACCGGCGCCCTGCCCTTCGGCTCCGCCGACAGCGGGGCGCACGCCCTGATGTTCCGCATCGCCCAGAACGACCCCGACCTCTCGGGCGTCCCCGAGGGCATCGCCGACCTGGTCCGCGGCTGTCTGCGCAAGGACCCCGGCGCCCGTCCCTCCCTCGACCGCGTCCTGGAACTCACCGGCGTCGACGACACCGTCTCCGACGGCCGCTCCCGCGACCCCTGGCTGCCCGGCGCCCTGGTGGCCCAGCTCGGCCGCCACGCCGTGCGGCTGCTGGAGGTGGAGGACCCCGAGGGTGCGGAGGGCGCGGACCCGTCCTACGCCGGCTCCCGGTCGCGCCCCGGCGCGGACCCGTACCCGGCCGCCGCCTCCGAGGCGTTCCCGGAACACTCCGGCCCGCGCGGCGACGCGCCCTCCGCGGACCACCGCTCCACGCTGGTCGCGGGCGGCGTCCCGCCGCAGGCTCCTCAGCCCGGTACGTGGACCGCCCCGGCCCACCCGGCGTACGGCCACCCCCAGCAGCATCCGGCCGCGCCCCCGGCCCAGGCCCCCACCCATGGCGTCCCGCACCAGCCGTCGGCCGGCTGGTCCGCGGCGCCCGGCGCGGGGACGCCGTACAACCCGTACGCGGACGGCACGGCGGGCCCCGGCAGCGCCCCGGGGTACGGCCCGTACGGGCCCGCCGGCACCGCCGAACCGGGCGGCCCGCAGGAGCCGGCGCGGCGCAGCGGCCGGACGACCGCCCTGCTCGTCGCGGTCGCCCTGGTGGTCGCGGTCGCCGCGGGCGGCTCGGTGTACGCGTTCATGAACGGCGACGACGGCGACACCACCGCTCATCCGACGCCCGGCACGTCCTCCGCCGCGAAGGTCTCGGGGCCGCCTTCCCCGGACTCGACCGCGTCCTCCTCCGCCTCCGGGTCGCCCTCCGCGTCCCCCACGGGCGGGGTGGTCCCTGCGGCCTACCTCGGCACCTGGACCACCAGGATCGACAGCGCGAGCGGCAGCGACACGCGCCGGCTGACCCTCGCCCAGGGCCAGGTGGGCGACGCTGTGCTCGCCCTCGTCGCCGACGGGAAGGGCTACCACTGCGAGTTCAGCGCCGCACTCTCCCGGCGCCCGGGCGGTGAGGGCCCGCTGGAGATCGGCCCCTCCAAGGTCACCACCGGCGAGCCCCTCTCCGCGTGCAGCCCCGGCGCCGCGTCCGAGGTCACCCTCCTCGCCGACGGCAGACTGCGCCGCGTGAACACCGGCACCGGGGAGAAACTGACGTACACCCGGCAGTGAACGTCCGTCCTGCGGGCCCGTCCGGGGGCGCTCCCTCCGGAGAGTCCGCGGGCGGGGCTGTCCAGTACGGGAGGCGACCGGGGGCACGACCTCCGGGACGGGAGGACAAGGGCGGCGGGGGCGTGGAGCCGCGCTCCCTCACCGCGGCTCCGGCGGCCGCTGGCGGGGCATGTTCGGCCGGGCGTTCGCCCCCGGCGGCATGGGCAGCCGCCCGTAGCCGCCGCCGGCGTCCGCCCGCACGCCGGGGACACCCGCCGCCTGCATCCCCATCGGGGCCGGACCGGTCCGGAACTCGACCATCCAGTCCGCCGTCTCCGTGCGCACCAGCTCCGTGACGTCCTCCGAGAACCGGCGCAGCACCGCCAGGCACCGCTCGGCGGCCTCGCTCGCCGTGCCCTCCGCCGGGCCCAGCACCTCCCGGACGCTCTCCGAGGCCCAGTCGAACTGGAGCACCTGGAGCCGGCGCTGCACCGCCTGCGCGGTGGCCACGTCCCTTATCCAGCCGGACGTCACCCCGAAGAACCGGTCCACCGCCACGCACGCCACCGCGAGGAGCAGCGCCAGGTATCCCCAGGCGGCGACATCGCCCATCACCCGGGTGAGGTCCAGCAGCGGCAGCGCCGCCGCGCACACCGCGCCCATCGCCGCCCCGGTGCGCAGTCCCCGGGCGGCCCGGCGCTTCCACACCCGGTCCGTGAGGTACCAGGCGGCGGTCTCCAGCGCCCCGCGCTCCACCCACCGGTAGAGCTCGTCGAGCCGCTCGGCCGGCTCGCCCCAGTCCCCGAGCGGAAACGTCCGCCCGGCCAGATCGCCCGGCCGCAGCCCGGCCGCGCCCTCACCCCGCCCGTCCTGGGGCGGACCCTCGGGCTGCCTCTCCGGCTGCTGACCCACCCGGCACTCCCTACTGATCCCGGCCGACTGATCCCGACCGCCGAATCCGACCGATCCCGACCGCTCGCGTTGCGTGACACCCGTGACGCCTGATGCTGACGCGCCGGACCTTTCCTACCTCCCAATGGGTGGCGAAGAGGAAGGTTTCACCTCTTTTACGCCTGGAAGTGGGCCTTGATCAGGTATAGGCCTCACACATAACTCACTCGAAAGAGTGCTGGGGCGACACCCGCACAGACCACGTAGGCTCGTGGCGAGCGGGACGGAACCCCGCTCGAAGGCACGCCCGACAGTCGTGAGACACAGGAGCTGATCGTGATTCCCGGTGGTGGCCAGCCCAACATGCAGCAGCTGCTCCAGCAGGCCCAGAAGATGCAGCAGGACCTGGCCCGTGCCCAGGAGGAGCTGGCGAACACGGAGGTCGACGGGCAGGCGGGCGGCGGCCTGGTGCAGGCGACGGTGACCGGCTCCGGCGAGCTGCGCGCCCTGCGGATCGACCCGAAGGCGGTGGACCCGCAGGACACCGAGACCCTCGCCGACCTGATCGTCGCGGCCGTCCACGCGGCCAACGAGAACGCGCAGACGCTCCAGCAGCAGAAGCTCGGCCCGCTGGCCGAGGGCCTGGGCGGCGGCAGCGGCATCCCGGGACTGCCTTTCTAGGACCGGTCCGCCTTACGCAGACCGGCCTCGGCCAACTACCGTACGTACTGCAAGGAACCCAGGAAGGACGGCAGTCCGTTGTACGAAGGCGTGGTCCAGGACCTCATCGACGAGCTGGGGCGACTGCCCGGCGTCGGTCCCAAGAGCGCGCAGCGGATCGCCTTCCACATCCTCCAGGCGGAACCGACGGACGTGCGCCGGCTCGCGCAGGCCCTCATGGAGGTCAAGGCGAAGGTCCGCTTCTGCGCGACCTGCGGCAACGTGGCGCAGGAGGAGCTGTGCGGCATCTGCCGCGACCCGCGCCGCGATCCGGCGGTGATCTGTGTCGTCGAGGAGCCGAAGGACGTCGTCGCGGTCGAACGCACACGCGAGTTCCGCGGCAGGTACCACGTCCTGGGGGGCGCGATCAGTCCCATCGAGGGTGTCGGCCCCGACGACCTGCGGATCCGGGAACTGCTCGCGCGGCTGGCCGACGGCACGGTCACGGAGCTGATCCTCGCCACGGACCCGAACCTGGAGGGCGAGGCGACGGCCACGTACCTCGCCCGCATGATCAAACCCATGGGCCTGAAGGTCACCCGCCTGGCCAGCGGCCTCCCGGTGGGCGGCGACCTGGAATACGCGGACGAGGTCACCCTCGGCCGCGCCTTCGAGGGGAGACGACTCCTAGATGTCTGACGCCACGCTGCACGCGACCGAACCGAACCCGGACGACTTCGCGGTCCAGATCGCGGACCAGGTCGAAAGCTTCCTGGTGGCCGTCACCGAAGTGGCGAAGGGCGACGAACCCGGCTCGGCGGTCCCCTTCCTCCTCCTGGAGGTCTCCCAGCTGCTCCTGGCCGGCGGCCGTCTCGGCGCCCACGAGGACATCCTCCCCGACGAGCGCTACGAGCCGGACCCGGGCTTCGAGCCGGACGCCGACGAGCTCCGCGAGAACCTCGCCCGGCTCCTCGAGCCGGTCGACGTCTACTCGGAGGTCTTCGACCCGTACGAGCCCCGCAAGGCGCCCGTGCCCGCCCGGATCTCCGACGATCTCGCCGACGTCATCGCCGATCTGCGCCACGGCATGGTCCACTACCGCGCGGGCCGTGTCACCGAGGCCCTGTGGTGGTGGCAGTTCTCCTACTTCTCCAACTGGGGCTCCACCGCCTCGGCGACCCTGCGCGCCCTGCACTCGGTGCTCGCCCACGTCCGGCTGGACCAGCCCCTGGAGGAACTGGACGGTCTCGACACCGACCAGAGCCCCCTCGGCGACGAGACCCTCGAGTTCGAGGCGGGCCGGGTCATGGCGGAGGAGATCGGCGAACGCCTGGGCGTCCGCCCGGCCGGCTAGGCCCCGTCTCGGAGGTCGTGCCCGGCCGGGCGTCGCGTATCCGGCCCGGTGAACGGCCCGGACGGGGCGTCCTGCCCGGCCGGGCGCCGGCCTCCCGGGTCAGATCGGCACGGCGGCGCCCGTGACGGCGATGCCGGTGTCCCGTCCCTCGGGGACGAAGACCGTGAGGAAGCTCGGGCGGCCCATGTCCTCACCCTGACGGATCGTCAAGGTCGCGGGGACGGGGACGAGTTCGAGCTCGCGCAGATAGCCGCCGAACGCGGCGGCCGCCGCGCCGGTGGCCGGGTCCTCGACCACCCCGCCGGGCGGGAAGGGGTTGCGGGCGTGGAAGACGGTGGGCGACTCCCGCCACACCAGGTCGATCGTGGTCCAGTCCCGGCGGGCCATCAGCGCGGTGAGCGCGGGCATGTCGTAGTCGAGGTCCGCCAGCCGGCCGCGGTCGGCGGCGGCGATGACCGGGTGCCAGGCGCCCCCGTAGGCCACGCGGGGTGGTAGCGCCGGGTCCAGGTCGTCCGCCGACCAGCGCAGGGCGGCCAGCAGTTCGGCCAGGTCGGATTCCGTGAGGGGCTCCGTGCGCGGCGTGACGCTCACGAGGGTCGCCACGGTCGTCCCGTCGTCTGCCACGGTGGTGGTGACGGGGACGACGCCCGCGCTGGTGTGCAGGATCAGTGGCCCGGTGCCGTGCCGGTCGGCGTGGGCGACGGCCGTGGCGATCGTCGCGTGGCCGCAGAACGGCACCTCGGCCAGCGGGCTGAAGTACCGGACGGCCAGCGTGCCGTCGTCGGAGGGTGTCACGAACGCGGTTTCCGAGTAGCCCACTTCGGCCGCAGCCGCCAGCATGGTCGCGTCGTCGGCACCGGTGGCGTCGAGCACCACACCCGCGGGGTTTCCCCCGGCCGGGTCCGTGCCGAAGGCCACGTAACGCAGAACGTCCATCGTCATGGTGTACCTGTCTACACCATGCCTTCGGGAGTTCGCTCCCTCGTTTGCGCAGGTCCGGGGCGGGACCGTTGTTCTCGCAAGCGAAACCGCGCAGGTGGCACCGCGCAGGCGGCGGTCCCCGCTCCCCGAAGGAAGTCCCGTCATGAAGGCCCTGCTCTCCTCCCGCCCCGTTCTCTGGTTCCTCTTCCTCTTCAACCTCGTGGTCGCCGCCGCCGCACCCTTCGTGGTGGACGGGACGCAGGGTGTGATGACGGCCGTCGGGATGGGTGTCGTGTCGCTCGGAGCCGGTGTCGGCCTGGTCCGTGACCGGGGCGCGAAGGCCGCCACCTCCTGAGCCGGTGCGGCGCCCGGGAATTGGCGATTTCCTGTACGTCCGCTGCACGTCGGCTGCACGGGCGTTAACCGGCCGGACGCGAGTCTTGGGTCATCCCGACAGCAGCAAGCCGCACAGGAGTTGCGATGACCCGCAAGACCCGCATACGCGCCGCCCTCGTCACCGCCACCGCCGTCGTCACCGCCGCCACGGTGTCGGTCGGAGTCAGTGCGGCGGGCTCCGCGAAGCCCTCGAAGCCCTCGAAGCCCTCCGTGAAGCAGATCGCCGCCCTCTTCGACGGCTGGAACGCCGCGCTGCACACCGGCGACGCGGACACGGTGGCCGACCGCTACGCCAAGGACGCGGTCCTGCTGCCCACCGTCTCCAACAAGGTCCGCACCGACCGCGCCGGCATCGTCGACTACTTCGAGCACTTCCTCCAGAACAAGCCGGTCGGCAAGAAGGTCCGGACGATCATCAACGTCCTGGACAGCGACTCCGCCATCGACACCGGTGTCTACGAGTTCACCCTCACCGACCCCGGCACCGGCCGGAAGCGCGTCGTCGAGGCCCGCTACACCTACGAGTACGAGAAGCGCGGCGGCCAGTGGAAGATCGTCAACCACCACTCGTCCGCGATGCCCGAGGGCTGATCAGCCCGTCCGCCGGCCGGCCCGGAGCGTGACCCGCACGCACAGGCCGCCCCCGGGAGCGTCCGTCAGGGTCACCGTCCCGCCGTCGTCCGTCACCAGCTGCCGGACGACGGCGAGGCCGAGACCGGAGCCGGAGCGCCCGGTGAGGCCCTGGCCGCGCCAGAAGCGGTCGAAAGCGCGGGACTTCTCCGCGTCCGACATGCCCGGACCCTCGTCGAGGACCGACAGGACCACCCTGTCGCCCTCCGACTCCGCCCGGACGGTGATCCGCCCGCCGTCGGGCGAGACCTCCAGGGCGTTCGAGAACACGTTGTCCAGCACCTGGTCCAGATGACCGGGGCTGGCCAGCACAGACGGCCGGTCGTCGACACCACTCCCCCTGAGCGCGATGGTGACTCCGCGCTCGTCGGCGGCCGGCCTCCACACCGACAGGCGTTCGGTCACGATGTCGGAGAGGGACAGCGGTTCCGCCGCCGTCACCTTGGCCTCGGCCCTGGCCAGCACCAGCAGCCCGTTGACCAGCCGGCTCATCCGCACCACCTCGGCGGTGGCCTGCTCCACGTCCTCCCGTACGAACTCGTCGTCGACACCGTCCGCGATGTTGTCCAGGGAAAGGCGCAGCGCCGTCAGCGGGGTCCGCAGCTGGTGCGAGGCGTCCGCCACGAAGTTGCGCTGCGAGACGATCAGCGTGTCGAGGCGCTCCCCGGCCTGGTTGAGCGTGCGGGCCAGGGTCCGGGTCTCCTGGGGGCCGGTCACGGGTGAGCGCGCCGTCAGGTCGCCGTCGCTGAACTTGCTCGCCATGTCGTTGAGCTGGCGCAGCGGCAGGGTGATGCGGCGGGCGACGACCGTGCCGATCAGGGCGGCCACGCCGAGCACCGCAACGGCGAGGCCCGCCCGGAATCCCCAGATCGTCCACAGCCTGTGGGTGAGTCCCGAGGTCGCGTAGACGATCCGTACGGCGCCGGCCACCTGGCCGTCGTCCTTCGCGGGGACGGTGATCACCAGCTCGCGGCCCCAGATGAAGTCCGACCCCCAGTCGGTGGTCGGCCGGCCCTGCGCCAGGGCCCTCGTCAGCGCCGCGTCCCGTTCGGGGCGGGGCAGGGCCGCCGTGCACCGGGCACCGGTGGTGGCCTGCACCTGGTCGCCGGTCTCCCTGGCGTAGGCCGCGGCCATCCTCTCCAGCGCCTGGCAGGAGGCGGTGTCGCCGCTGCCCAGCAGCAGCGCCATGGTGGTCGCCTCGCGCTCGACGGACACCTCGGTGTCACCGCGCAACTGGGCGGTGAGGGTGAAGGCCACCGGCACGGTGAACAGGAGGATGGCGACGGCCACCAGCAGCACATAGCTGCGGATGAGCTGCTTGATCATGACGCCGGACCACCGGGGCCAGGTCCGGGACCAGGACCGGGAGCGCTCCCGCCGACGATCTCCAGCCGGAAGCCGACGCCCCGCACCGCCTCGATGGCGACGACCCCGGCGAACTTCCGGCGCAGTGCCGCCACGTGCACGTCCAGCGTCTTCGTCGGCCCGAACCAGTTCGCGTCCCAGACCGCTTCCATGATCTGTTCGCGGGACATCAGCGCGCCCGGCTCCTCGGTGAGGAAGGACAGCAGGTCGTACTCCTTCGGCGCGAGCGCGACCTCCTCGCCGTCCACATGGACGCGGGCCGCCTTGCGGTCGACGGTCAGCCGGGACCCGTACCGGTCCGCCCCGCCGGTCCCGCTCTCGTGCGCCGTACGCTGCACCCGCCGCATCACCGCCCGTATCCGCGCGATGACCTCCCGGACCCCGAAGGGCTTGGACACGTAGTCGTCGGCGCCCAGCTCCAGGCCGACCACCCGGTCCGTCTCGTCGCTGCGGGCGCTGATCACGATGATCGGGATGTCGCCTCGCTCGCGCAGCGCCTTGCAGACGTCGAGGCCGTCGGTGTCGGGCAGGCCCAGGTCCAGCAGGACGACGTCGTAGGGGCCGGTGTGCGCGAGAGCGGCGGCGCCCGTGGTGACCCAGTCGACCTCGAAGCCGTAGCGCCTCAGTCCGCGGCGCAGAGACTCGGCCACCGGTTCGTCGTCTTCCACCAGGAGTACGTGCACAGCGGCACGATAGTGCTTGAAACTTAATTCACAGCTATCACTTCGGAGACTTTGGGAAGGGAAGACCCGACGACGGGCGTCCGTATCCCTTTCCGGTCTCTTCCGTGAGTCTCGCCGAACCCCGCCGAGTCTCACCATGCGGTACTCGGGAGGCGGGATTCGGGCGCTCGTTAGACTGAGCCGACCCGCAGTACAAGGGCGTATGTGCGGAAACAGACAAACTGAGCGAGGAGCGCACGTGGGCCTTGTCGTGCAGAAGTACGGAGGCTCCTCCGTAGCCGATGCCGAGGGCATCAAGCGCGTCGCCAAGCGGATCGTGGAAGCGAAGAAGAACGGCCACCAGGTGGTCGTCGTCGTTTCCGCGATGGGCGACACGACGGACGAGCTGATCGATCTCGCCGAGCAGGTATCCCCGATGCCCAGCGGCCGGGAATTCGACATGCTGCTGACCGCCGGAGAGCGGATCTCCATGGCCCTGCTGGCGATGGCGATCAAGAACCTGGGCCACAGCGCCCAGTCGTTCACCGGCAGCCAGGCAGGCGTCATCACCGACTCGGTCCACAACAAAGCCCGGATCATCGATGTCACGCCGGGCCGCATCCGGACCGCGCTGGACGAGGGCAACATCGCTATCGTCGCCGGGTTCCAGGGCGTCAGCCAGGACAAGAAGGACATCACCACGCTGGGACGTGGCGGGTCCGACACCACGGCCGTCGCCCTCGCCGCCGCGCTCGACGCCGAGGTCTGCGAGATCTACACGGACGTGGACGGCGTGTTCACCGCCGACCCGCGCGTGGTGAAGAAGGCGCAGAAGATCGACTGGATCGCCTTCGAGGACATGCTGGAGCTCGCGGCCTCCGGCTCCAAGGTGCTGCTCCACCGCTGTGTGGAGTACGCCCGCCGCTACAACATCCCGATCCACGTCCGCTCGTCCTTCAGCGGACTCCAGGGCACGTGGGTCAGCAGCGAGCCACTCGTTCACAGGACACAGCAGCAAGGGGACAAGCCGGTGGAGCAGGCCATCATCTCCGGTGTCGCGCACGACACCTCCGAGGCCAAGGTCACGGTCGTCGGTGTGCCGGACAAGCCGGGCGAGGCGGCCGCGATCTTCCGTACGATCTCGGACGCCGAGATCAACATCGACATGATCGTGCAGAACGTGTCCGCGGCCGCCACCGGTCTGACGGACATCTCCTTCACGCTCCCCAAGGCCGAGGGCCGCAAGGCCATCGACGCCCTGGAGAAGAACCGGGCCGGCATCGGCTTCGACTCGCTGCGCTACGACGACCAGATCGGCAAGATTTCCCTGGTCGGCGCGGGGATGAAGACCAACCCTGGCGTCACGGCCGACTTCTTCAAGGCCCTGGCCGACGCGGGCGTCAACATCGAGCTCATCTCGACCTCCGAGATCCGCATCTCGGTCGTGACGCGCGCCGACGACGTCAACGAGGCCGTGCGCGCCGTGCACACCGCCTTCGGACTGGACTCGGACAGCGACGAGGCCGTCGTCTACGGGGGCACCGGCCGCTGATGGCCGACACGGTGCGGCCGACCCTCGCGGTCGTGGGAGCGACCGGGGCCGTCGGCACGGTCATGCTCAAGATCCTGTCCCAGCGGGCCGACATCTGGGGCGAGATCCGCCTCGTCGCCTCCCCACGCTCGGCCGGCCGCAAGCTGGCCGTGCGCGGCGAGGAGGTCGAGGTGGTGGCCCTGTCGGAGGAGGCCTTCGACGGGGTCGACGTCGCCATGTTCGACGTGCCCGACGACGTCGCCGCGCACTGGGCGCCGGTCGCCGCCGCCAAGGGCGTCGTCGTGGTGGACAACTCCGGCGCCTTCCGGATGGACCCCGAGGTGCCACTGGTGGTCCCCGAGGTCAACGGGCACACGGTGCGCAACCGGCCACGCGGGATCGTCGCCAACCCCAACTGCACGACGCTGTCCATGATCGTCGCCCTGGGCGCGCTGCACGCCGAGTACGGGCTGCGTGAGCTGGTGGTGTCGTCGTACCAGGCGGTGAGCGGGGCCGGGCGGGCCGGGGTGGAGACGCTGCGGCGGCAGATCTCGCTGGTCGCCGGCACCGAGCTGGGGACCGGCCCGGGCGATCTGCGGCGGGCCGTCGGCGACGACACCGGTCCTTTCCCGGAGCCGGTGGCGCTGAACGTCGTGCCCTGGGCCGGGTCGCTGCGCGCGGACGGCTGGTCGTCGGAGGAGATGAAGGTGCGGGACGAGTCCCGCAAGATCCTCGGGCTGCCGAAGCTGCCGGTGGCCGTGACCTGTGTGCGCGTCCCCGTGGTCACCACGCACTCCCTCACCGTGCACGCCCGCTTCCAGGACGAGGTCACCGTGGACGGCGCCCGCGAGATCATCGCGACGGCGCCCGGTGTCGTCCTCTTCGACAACCCGGCGGCGGGGGAGTTCCCCACGCCCGCCGACGTGGTCGGCACGGATCCCACCTGGGTGGGCCGGGTACGGCGGGCCCTCGACGACCCGACGGCGCTCGAACTGTTCGTCTGCGGGGACAACCTGCGCAAGGGGGCCGCGCTGAACACCGCGCAGATCGCGGAGCTGGTGGCGGCCGAGCTGTCGGGAGGCCGCGGGCCCGTCCGGAAAAGGCCGTCCGGCGACGTACGGTGAAGCGCTTCCGGGAAGGAAAAGCGCTGGCCACGGCTTGACGGCTTGACGGCTTTGTAGGATCACAGGGCAATGTGAGCCGGTCGACGGTCCGAACCACTTGTATCGGACACCTTTGGCATCCGAAGATTTTCCTCCCCGCTCTCCGCAACCGTGCGCAGGGCGGGGAGCGTCTTTGCGGTCACCCCTCGGGGTGGCGCAGGCGTGTGAACGATCACAGCGTTCGGGGACGCGGTGATCCGGGCGTGGGGACGCCCTACAAATGGGATACAGGGGAAGATCGGGACACATGAGACGGGTGCGCGGGGCCTTGGCCGACGCAAAAGTGACACCGGACGCGTACAACCCCCACGGGGGGAAGTGTGTCCAACTGGCGTGGCAGAGGTACTCGAACTCCCAGTGGCGCCCCGTGGCGCGGCCCTGCGGCCGCCGCGAGCCGTCCTCCGACCCCGTGTGCCCGGCGCGTCCGGCGGCATGCCGGTGATCGCGCCCATGCCCGCAGCGCGGCCCGCCCGCATACCCAGTCAGCGTGACGGCGCCGATACCGCCGACACCGCCGGACCGACCGTCTCCGCCGACGACGCCGTGGCGGCGGGCACCACCGTCGACCACCTCACCGAGACCTACCGGGCCCACTACCGCTCGCTGCTCGGTCTCGCCGCCCTTCTCCTCGACGACACCGCCTCCTGCGAGGACGTCGTCCAGGAGGCCTTCATCCGCGTCCACTCCGCGCGCAAGCGCGTCCGCGACCCGGAGAAGACCCTCGCCTACCTGCGCCAGACGGTCGTCAACCTCTCCCGCTCCGCCCTGCGCCGCCGCATCCTCGGTCTGAAGCTGCTCTCCAAGCCGATGCCGGACATGGCCAGCGCGGAGGAGGGCGCCTACGACCAGCTGGAGCGCGACTCGCTGATCAAGGCGATGAAGGGCCTCCAGCGCCGTCAGCGCGAGGTCCTCGTGCTGCGCTACTTCGCGGACATGACCGAGGCCCAGGTCGCCGAGGCCCTCGGGGTCTCCCTCGGCTCGGTCAAGGCCTACGGTTCGCGCGGCATCGCCGCCCTGCGCATAGCCATGGAGGCATCGGCGTGAGCGGGGAAGCCGAAGGACGGGGCCCCGACGACAGCCGTGACAGCCATGAGAGTCGGGACAGCCAAGACACTGCCGGCAGCGCCGAGCGCCACGAGCCCCTCGCGTGGCACGGGCCGACGTCGCCGCCGCGCAGACCGGATCCGAAGCAATCGCACGCTGGGAACTCAACCGTGAACCACCACCTCGACGACCAGAGCCCCGACGGGCTCGACTCGGACGAGCTGGCACTGCGCCGGATGCTGCACGACGCCGTCCAGGAGATGGAGCCGCGCGACGGCACGCTGGACCACCTGCGGCGGGCCGTGCCCGTCCGGCGGGCCCGTAAGCGGCAGGCCGCCGTCGGCGTGGCCGCCGCGGCCCTCTTCCTCGGCACCGCCGTCCCGGCCGTGCTGCACGTGTCGAACGCCGGTGGGTCCGACGCCAACCCTTCGCTCGCCGGCCAGGCCTCACAGGCGCAAGGAGGCACGGACCAGGGCAAGGACCCTGACGGCGGCTCCACCGGCAAGGTCGGCGGCTCCTCCGGCAGGACCGGCGAGCAGGGCAAGGGCAGCGCCACCGACCCCGGCCAGGACAAGGAGACCGCGGGCGGCACCGCCTCCAGCGGCGCCGGCCACACCGTGGAGTCCGCGGCGAGCGCCGCCCCGTGCACGGGGGAGCAGCTCGACGCGGGAGCGCCCACCGTCGAGGTCCCCGACTCGGCCGGCACCGTCTACGGCACCTTCCGCGTCCAGAACACCTCCACCGCCGCCTGCACCGTCGGTGGCGCCGTCAGCGTGACGATCGGCGTCCAGGGCGCCGCCGACGCCACGAAGATCACCGTCGCGGAACACGCCTCCGGCGACGTGGCGGCCCGTCTGCCCGACCCCTCGCTCTACGTCTCCCAGCTGGCACTCGCCCCCGGCTCCGCCTACGAGGTGAAGTTCGCCTGGGTGCCCTCCGAGACCTGCCCCACCACGGGCGGCGGCAGCGGCGGCGACAGCGGCGGCTCGGCGTCCCCCTCCCCGACCTCGACCGACCAGTCGAGCACGACCGGCGAGACCACCTCCGGCACCGCGGCACAGCTGTTCACCGAGGACGGCACGGCCGACGGCAGCGTGAGCGTGTCCTACACGGCCGAGGGCGGCTCCCCGACGAGCGTGGCCACGGTGCCGGACGCGTGCGCCGGGACGATCTACCGGACGGGCGTGCTGGCGTCCTCCTGAACGTTCCCGTCCGGCTCGCCCCGGCCGCCGGCGTTCCGCTCGGGCAGGACGGTGGCGGGTTCCTCCGGGAGGATGCCGAGTTCCGCGTCCCGCGCGAACTCCACCTCGCGGCGCAGCAGCCGGAACCACATGAACACCACGAACCCGGCGAAGACGAACCACTCGCCGGTGTAGCCCAGGTTCTGGAACGCCTTCAGATCGAGCCCCGTGTCGGCCGCCGCGGCCGCGGGTACCGCCGTCATCCCCGGGTCGGCGGTGTCGAGCGTGATCCAGGCGTCGTAGAGGTCGTACGGCACCACGTTGACCAGTGAGGCGGCGCTGATCGCCGCGGTCTGCCCGGCCGGCAGGCCGCCCTGCGCGCTCACGCCGTTGTCGCCGGGGGTCTCCGACGCCTGGAGCGCGCCGGTGACGGTGACCCGGCCGGACGGCGGCGCCGGGGCGCGCGCGGAGTCGGCGCTGCCGGGCAGCCAGCCGCGCACCACGGGCAGCGCCTTGCCGGCGTCCGTGCGCAGCAGGGTCAGCACGTAGTACCCGTCCCTGCCGTCCAGCTGCCGGCCGGGCACCAGCAGCTGTTTGCCGTAGCGCCCGGTGGCGGTGGTCTGCCTCCCGGAGGTCGCCTTGTCCACGGGCAGCAGTTCTGCCAGCGGCCGCGCGGCCTCGGTGCGGGCTGACTCGGCGTGTGCCTCGGCGCTGCGGTGTTCGTCCACCCGCGCCTCGAACCGGCTCAGCTGCCAGGACCCCATGAACACGCAGAAGGGGATGGCCAGCAGCACGAAGACGTTGATCCCCCACCAGCGGGGCGTCAGCAGGAACCGGTACACGCCCTCCACGGTACGGGGCCGACGCGGGCTGCCGGCCCGCGGGGTGAGGCCCGGGCGGCACTCATCGGTGGGAGGGAGGTGGGAAGTCGGTGCGAAGTTGTCCACAGCCTGGGGACCTGGGCGTCTCCACGTCCTCGCGGGCGGGCAGTATGGGGTCATGACTGAGAGCAACGGGTCCGCCGCGCCCGAGCAGTACGAGGAGATGCCGGACTGGGAGAAGCGCTTCAGGGCGCCCCGGGTGTCGCTGCCCGACTGGGCGCAGGACGCCCCGGACCGCGCCCTGTTCGTTTCCAATGCGACAGGGACGTACGAGCTGTACGCCTGGGACCGGGCCACGGGCCGGCAGCGCCAGGTGACCGACCGGGCCAACGGCACGACGGACGGCGTGCTCTCCCCGGACGGCGCGTGGATCTGGTGGTTCGACGACAAGGACGGCGACGAGTTCGGCGTCTGGCGGCGCCAGCCCTTCGACGGCGGGGCCGACGAGCCGGCCACCCCCGGCCTTTCCGCCTCCTACCCGGCGGGCCTGGCGCTCGGCCGCGACGGCCGGACGGCGGTGGTCGGCCGCTCCACGGACGAGGAGGGCACCACCATCCATGTGGCACGGACCGGCGAGCCCCCCTTCGAGCTGTACCGCCACCGCGAGTCGGCGGGCGTGGGCGACCTCTCCCACGACGGCTCCCTCATCGCCCTCGAGCACACCGAGCACGGCGACGCGATGCACTCCGCGCTGCGGGTGCTCCGCCCCGACGGCTCGAAGGTCGCCGAACTCGACGACACCAAGGGCGGCGCCGAGGAACTGGGCCTCGAGGTGCTCGGCTTCGCCCCGGTCGACGGCGACCCCCGGCTGCTGATCGGCCACCAGCGCCGCGGCCGCTGGGAGCCCCTGGTCTGGGACGTGGTCACGGGCGTGGAGACCGATCTGGCCCTCGACCTGCCGGGCGACGTCAGCGCCGAGTGGTATCCGGACGGCTCGGGTCTGCTCATCGTGCACAGCTTCGAGGCGCGCAGCGAACTGTTCCGCTACGACCTGGCGAGCGCCGCTCTGGAGCGGATCGCCACCCCGCCGGGCACGGTCTCCTCCGCCACGGCCCGTCCCGACGGCAGCGTCGAGTACCTGTGGTCCTCCGCGGCCCGGCCGCCGGCGGTCCGCTCGACGACCGGCGAAGTGGTCCTTGACCCTCCCGGCATGAAGTCCCCGGGTTCGGTCCCGGTGCAGGACGTGTGGGTGGAGGGGCCGGGCGGCCGCATCCACGCGCTGGTCCAGAAGCCCGCGGACACCACCGGCCCGCTGCCCACGGTCTTCGACATCCACGGCGGCCCGACCTGGCACGACAGCGACTCCTTCGCGGCCGCCCCGGCCGCGTGGGTGGACCACGGCTACGCGGTGGTGCGCATCAACTACCGCGGCTCCACGGGCTACGGCCGCGCCTGGACGGACGCCCTCAAGCACCGGGTCGGCCTGATCGAGCTGGAGGACATCGCGGCGGTGCGGGAATGGGCGGTGAGCTCGGGTCTCGCCGACCCCGACCGGCTGATCCTCACCGGCGGCTCCTGGGGCGGCTACCTCACCCTCCTCGGCCTCGGCGTCCAGCCCGACGCGTGGGCCGTGGGCATCGCGGCCGTCCCCGTCGCCGACTACGTCACCGCCTACCACGACGAGATGGAGGCGCTGAAGGCGATGGACCGCACGCTGCTCGGCGGCACCCCCGAGGAGGTACCCGAGCGCTTCGAGGCCTCGTCGCCGCTGACGTACGTCGACAAGGTGCGGGCCCCCGTCTACATCTCGGCCGGTGTGAACGACCCCCGCTGCCCCATCCGTCAGATCGACAACTACGTCAGGCGTCTGGAGTCCGGGGAAGCGGTCCACGAGGTGTACCGCTACGACGCGGGACACGGCTCCCTGGTGGTGGACGAACGCATCAAGCAGGTGAGGCTGGAACTGGAGTTCGCGGAACGGCACCTCCGGTAGGCCGTGGTGGTGGTGGCGGCGGGGGTGGGGGCGGGGGAGAACCTCGCCCCCACCGCATCCCGCTCGCCCCTCCGGCCCGCCCCTACGCCGCCGGCTCCCCTCGCCGTCTGCGGCGCAGCAGCTCCGCCAGGCCCCGCCGGGTCGCGGCCAGCACCACCCGGTCGGACGCCCGCAGGACGTACGTGTCCGGAAGATCCCAGACCAGCCCCGGACCCCCTTGCCGCTCCCGCCCCGTGTCCAGCGCCAGCACCCGCCAGTACCCGGCCCGGAACGCCTCCCCGACCGTCCTGCCCTCCAGCTGGGCGTGTCCCCCGACCCGCAGCGCGGCGAAGAGCAGCACCCGCCGTTCCACCGGGATCGCCCCCAGGATCTGCCGCCCCATCATCGCCCCGGCGAACGACGGCGCCGCGAGGTGCGTCACGCTCCGGCTGCGGGTCAGCGCCTGCGGATGCGCGGCCCGCAGGGTGCGGTAGACGGCGGTCGCGAAGTCGTCGTCGTACAGCCGCAGCACCACCCGCAGGTCGGGCCGCAGCGACCGCGCGTACAACGCGGCCTCCAGGTTCGTCGTGTCGGAGCTGGTCACCGCGAGCAGCGCATGCGCGCGATGGATCTTCGCGGCCTCCAGCACCCCTTCCTGGGTGACGTCCCCGAGCACCACCGGTACCCGTAAGCGCCGCGCCACCGCGAGCCCGCGCGCCTCGGGCCCGGCCTCGACGCACACCACGGGGATGTTCAGCTCCCGCAGCCGGATCAGCACCCGGGTGCCGATCTTCCCCAGCCCCAGGAGTACGACATGGCCGCCCAGGCCCCGGGGCGGCCGGCGCAGCGCCCCCGCCCCGCGGAAGGTGCCGAGCGCCTCCAGCACGGCCGCGAGCAGCACCGGCAGCAGCAGCAGACCCATGAGCCCGGAGAGGAGCTGAAGGACCTGGCGCTCGGTGGTGGCACCGACGGCCGGGTCGTTGATGGCGAACAGGTCGAGCAGCGTCAGGTACAGCGCCCCCAGCGGATGGATGCCGGTCACCAGCCACAGCGCCACCGCCAGCGCGAAGACACACCCGAGGAGACCGGCCAGTGACCACCGCAGCCGGCGCGAGAACAGCGAGGCGAACGGCGCCATCACCCCGACTCCCCGCCCCGCCGGCAGCGCGGGCCCCGCGGAGTACGCGACCTGCTCCAGGACGACGGACCCGCGCCTGCCGGACGCGGCCGCCTCCCGCACGGCCGCCGCGTCGGGCAGCAGCAGCGGCCCCTGCTCACCGCTGGTCTCGGAGCCGTCCGCGAAGGCCGGGTCACTGCCGTTCGCCGACAGCAGCGCGAGCGTGGGCAGGCCCGGTGGGTCGGACTCGCCGGGGCCGGTAGGAGGCCGCTCCACCGCGCGCAGCAGCAGTCCGTCCGTCTGGACGACCTTGCTGGTGCCGACGACGGCCGTCGCGGCGAGCGCGGGAGCGGCGGTGTCGGCGTCGGACAGGACGGTCGTCGAGGCGTCCCCGGCATTGGTGTCGTAGGCGTCCCCCGACGCCCTCGCGCTCTCGGCGGCCAACGCGGCCGCCTGGTCGAGGAGTTCCTCGATGTGCTGGCCCAACCGCCGGTTGTAGAGCCGCAGGACGAGCCGCAGCCGGGGGTTGAGCCGGCGGGCGGTGAGGGCGGCACGGATGTTGGTCTCGTCGTCGTCGTACACGAGCGCCAGCGCGGCGGCCCGCTCCACACCGGCCTCGGCGAGTACGGCCTCGGTGGCCTCCAGCGCCTCCAGGGTCCGCTGACCGCTCACGGGTTCGCTCGTGACGGTGGGCACGCCGTTGCCCGCCGCCCGGTTGACGGCCGCGCTCACCACCCGGTCGAGCAGCGCCGCCGACACCGCGCGCGCCCGCCCCACGACCGGCGGCCGCACCGTGCGCTCGGCGGGCGGCACGACGAGCGTCACCTGCTCCTCGTACACCCCCCGCAGCTCGGCGGCGAGCCGGTGCGCCAGTCCGTCGTCGCCGCACACCACCATGTGCGCGCCGGCGGTGCCCGGCTGCTGACCCTGATTCGGAACGCTGCCCACGAGGGAGAAGACTGCCTCACCGGGGCGGGAGGTTCCACGGACGAGATGAACAAGGGTGAACACCCGGTGGGGAACCCCCGTATGAAAGGGGAGGGAATGCGAGAAACAGGCATCAGGGACGACACGGAAGCCGGAGGTGCGCGACCCGTGGCCATCACCAGAGCGGCCCCGCGGGAGGAGGGCGCGCGCCCGGACCGTCCGCGGACGCCGCCCGCGCCGCCCGAGCCGTCCGACGGGTCCGGGCGGCTCACCTCCCCGCTCGTCCTGACCATGCTGCTGCTCCTGCTGGTGCTGTTGCAGAGCCCGATCCGCCGCGCGCTGTCCGCCCCGGTGATGCAGAGCTGGACGACGGTGTTCGTGGCGGTGGTGGTGCAGGCCCTGCCGTTCCTGGTGCTGGGGGTGCTGCTGTCGGCGGCGATCGCGGTCTACGTACCGCCCTCCTTCTTCGCCCGCGCCCTGCCGTCCCGTCCCGGACTCGCCGTCCCGGTCGCCGGGGTCGCGGGTGCGCTGCTGCCCGGCTGCGAGTGCGCGTCGGTCCCCGTGGCCGGCGCCCTGGTCCGGCGGGGCGTGACCCCGGCCGCGGCCCTCGCCTTCCTGCTCTCCGCACCGGCGATCAACCCGATCGTGCTGACGGCGACCGCCGTTGCCTTCCCCCGCAACCCCGAGATGGTGCTGGCCCGTTTCGTCGCCAGTCTGCTCGTCGCCTGCGTGATGGGCTGGCTGTGGCAGCGGCTGGGCCGCACGGACTGGCTGCGCCTGCCGGCCCACGCCCCGCACGAGGGGGAGACCAGGGGGGCGGCCTTCTGGGACTCGGTCCGGCACGACGTGATGCACGCGGGCGGCTTCCTGGTCCTGGGCGCGATGGCGGCGGCGACCCTGAAGTCCGTCGCCCCGGCGAGCTGGCTGCGCACGGCGGCGGAGAACCCGGCGGTCGCCGTCCTGACGCTGGCCGTCCTCGCGGTGATCCTCTCCATCTGCTCGGAGGCGGACGCGTTCGTCGCCGCTTCCCTGACCCAGTTCTCCCTCACGGCCCGGCTCGCCTTCCTGGTGGTCGGCCCGATGATCGACCTCAAGCTGTTCGCGATGCAGGCGGGCACCTTCGGCCGGGGCTTCGCCCTGCGCTTCGCCCCGGCGACGTTCGTGCTGGCGATCGCGTCGGCGGTCCTGACGGGGTGGGTGCTCCTGTGAACCGACAGTCCCAGGCGGCCGTCCTCTTCCTCCTCGGCGCCGCCCTCCTGCACGCCGGCACCACCGACCTCTACCTCCGCTACGTCAAGGCGGGCCTGCGCCCCCTGCTGCTGGCGTCCGGCGCGATCCTGATCGTCACGGCCCTGGCGACGGCGTGGTACGAGCGCCGAAGGGCCCGGGGGCGGCGGGAAGAGGAGCACGAGCACGATCAGGACCGGCAGGACGGCCGGGGCCGTGAGCAGGGCCACGTGCACCCCGAACCCCGGGTCTCCTGGCTCCTGATCCTCCCGCTGCTGGCGCTGATCCTGGTCGCCCCGCCGGCCCTCGGCTCGTACAGCGCGACCCGCACGGGAACGGCCCTCCAGGAGCCCCTCGCCTACCCTGCCCTCCCGGCCGCGGACCCGCTCGCCCTGAGCGTCGTCGACTACGCGGGCCGCGCGGTCTACGACCACGGCCGCACCCTCACCGGCCGCGAGATCCGCCTGACCGGCTTCGTGGCCCTGGACCAGGACGGCACGCCCTACCTGGTCCGGATGGCCCTCAACTGCTGCGCCGCCGACGCCCAGCCGGTCAAGGTCGGTCTGACCGGGCACATCCCCCCGGTTCTCCAGCCGGACGCCTGGCTGTCCGTCACCGGCACCTACATCCCCCGCACCGTCCACGACCCGGTCAACGGCGGCCCGATCCCCTTCATCGAGGTCACCGCCGCCGAGCCGACCCCGGTACCCCGGGACCCCTACGACGAGTCGTGGAACAACTGAGGGTTCCCCTCCGCTGACGTTCGGTCCCGGAAACCCTTCCCGCGCCCGGACTTTCCCTGTCAAGGCCCGGTTACGGCTTCCTCAACCCCTGGTGGCCGGGCGGTGAGCGCCTCATGATGGGGACCATGACGGCGGCCTCGCGTGCCCTGACACGACTGGCGACCTGGCCGGACCTCACGGAGGTCCGGCCCAGCTGCGGCACCGGCCGGGCGGTGCGCTCGGGCGGGGTCGAGATCGTGCACTTCCACTCCGACCGCAGTGTCGATCTGCACCTCACCGCCGCGGCGATCCGCCGGTTCGAGAGGGACCTCAGACACTCCACCGCCATCCGGCTGCTGCCCGGCTCGGCCTGGGTGACCGTCCGTCTGGAGTGCGAGACGGACATCGACCTGCTGATGACCCTGGTGAGCGCCGCCCTCCAGGCCCACCAGCGACACCCGGGCGCGCACGCCACCGCCTTCCCGCGCTGCAACGAGCACCGGGAGGCGGCACTCACCCGCGAGAGCGCCGGCGGAATCTGAACTCCGGCCGCCGCGGGGGAGGGTGACGCGCCGGGGCCTACCGTCCCCGCCGCCCGTCTGGATAGCTGACGGTCCGTCAGCTATGGTCGCCCCTGCCGTGCCGATACGGAAGGGGCGAGCTGCCATGGAGACCGATCCGGACCGTCCGACCCGTCCCGCGGAGAGTCCGCAGCCGCCGGGGGACCCGCGCTGGGTGGCGATGTTCTACGACCGCGCCTCGGCGTCCTGGCGCGCGGCCGCCGAATCCCCCGACCGCACACCCGTGTTGTACGCGATCGGTGAGATGACGCAGGTCCGGCGTGCCCGGGGGGACGAGGCGACGGTCGCCCTGTGGGGGCCGGGGGGCGGCGGATGGCAGCGCTTCGACCCGTCCCAGGCGACCACGTGGGGCGCATCCGTGGGCGGGTCCCCGGGCGCATCTCCGGGCGGGTCCACGTCGGTGGCCGCGCCCGGGGCGTCGGCCGACAGCGTCACGCGGCCCGGCCACGCCAGGCACGCGGAGCGCATGCAGGACCGCCGGCACCAGGTCCTGATGGCGGGCCTGGGCAAGGCCGGCCTGTACGACCTCGCGCCGGACGACGTGACGGCCGTGCGGACCCTGGTCGACCAGGTGGACGAGGCCACCCTGCGCAGGGTCGCCCACTGGATGACCCTGGCCGGCGGGCCGGTGGAGTGACCGCGCCCGAGGGCGGTCGCGCCCGGGCGGCGGTCGGTTTGTGTGTGTCGGGGCGGACGGCTCCTGCGTGCCGTCCTCCTGGATCACCCGGTGCCGGGTCGAGGCCCGGCGGACGGGTGGTGCGGAGCGGCCGCGCCGCCGCGCAGGACTCACCCGAGACGTGACCGGGCAGGAAAAGGCCCGGTCGCTGGCGACGGGGGATGCACCAGCGACCGGGCTATGGCCAAGGCTAACAAGGCTGTCGGGTCGGCGGGCGTCGACTTCTCAGCTGCCTTGCGGTTGTGATCGGGATCACTCTCGCGCCCGGGTCGCGTTCATTCTTCGCACGGAGGTTCGTAGGGGAGCCGGGGCAGGTACTCGTGCCACTTGTCGGCCGTCAGCACGCCCCGGGTGGTCGCGCAGATCCGGGTGATCGCCTCGTCGACGTCCAGATTCCACAGCCGTACGGTGTCGGCGCCGCTGGAGACGCCGAGCATGTGGCTGTTGCGGCTGAAGGAGAGGAAGTTTCCGGTCTTGGCGTTGGGGCTCATCGACTGCCCGATGGGGGAGGCCCCGGCCGGGTCGGTCACGTTCCACAGCCGGATCGTGTTGTCGTTGCCGCCGCTGGCGAGGGTGTCGCCGTCCTGGCTGAAGGTCAGCGACACGACCGCCTCGGTGTGGCCGGTGAGGGGCGCGCCCCGCGGGGAGGCCTTCGCCGGGTCGGTCACGTTCCAGAGCCGTACGGCGTCGTCGTCGCTGCCGCTGGCCAGTGTGCGGCCGTCCGGGCTGTAGCCGAGCGCGTTGACGGGGCCGGTGTGCCCGGTGAGCGGGGTGCCGAGCGCGGTGGAGTGCAGGGGGTCGCTCACGTCCCAGAGCCGCACGGTGTGGTCCGCGCCGCCGCTGGCGAGAGTGCGTCCGTCGGGGCTGAACACCAGGGCGTTGACGAAGCCCCTGTGGCCGGTGAGCGGGGCGCCGAGCGCGGTCACGCGGGCGGGATCGCTCACGTCCCACAGCTGGATCGTGCGGTCGTCGTAGGCGGTCGCCAGCGTGCGTCCGTCCGGGGCGAAGGCCAGCGCGTCGGGACCCAGGAACCGGGTGTGCAGGGCGACGGGCGGTCCCGCGGAGACGGGCCGCGCCGGGTCGGTGACGTCCCACAGGTACACCGCCCGGTTGGCCGTCAGCACGGCGAGCGTACGGCCGTCGGGTGAGAACGCGAGGGTGCGCTCGCTGCCGTCGTCGGGCATGAAGGGCGCGCCCAGCGTCACCGGCCGGCCGGGATCCGCCACGTTCCACAGCCGGACCCTGCCGTCGCGGGCGGCCGTGGCGAGCACCCGCCCGTCCGGCCGGAAGGAGCCGCTGCGGCCGATCATGTCCGACGTCGGGACCGACCAGAGACGGACCTTGCTGTCGCCGTTGCCGGTGGCGAGGGTACGGCCGTCGGGGCTGAAGCCGAGGGCGTACATCTCCCCGCTGCCCCCCGCGAGCGGCTCGCCGACCTGCGAGGGGTACGCCGGGTCGCTGACGTTCCACAGGGTGGCCGTACTGTCCGCGCTGCCGGCGGCGAGCATGGTTCCGGAGGGGTTGAAGGCCACCGACCACACGGGCCCCGTGTGCCCGTTGAGCGGGGCGCCGAGCTGGGCCGCCCGGCCGGGGCCGGTCATGTTCCACAGCCGGATCGTGTCGTCCGCGCTGCCGCTGGCGAGGGTGTCGCCGTCGGGACTGAAGGCCAGCGTGTGCACGGTGTCGGTGTGGCCCGTCAGGACCGTGTCGAGCCGCTTCGGCCGGCGCGGGTCGGCCGTGTCCCACAGCCGGATCGTGTTGTCGTCGCCGCCCGCCGCGAGGGTCCGGCCGTCCGGGCTGAACGCCACCGAGCGCACGGCGGCGGTGTGGCCGGACAGCACGGCGAGCGGCGTCGGCCGGCCCGGCTCCTCCCCCGCGCCCGGCTCGGCTCCCGCGGAAGCGGCACCCATGTCCCACAGGCGCACGGTGCCGTCCTCGCCCGCGGAGGCCAGCGTCCGCCCGTCGGGGCTGAAGGCGAGCAGGTAGATCGTGCCGGCGCGGCCGGGGAGGGGCGTTCCGAGCGGGCGCGGGCGGGCGGGATCCCGGACGTCCCACAGCCGGACGGTGCCGTCGTCGCCCGCGCTGGCGAGGGTGCGGCCGTCCGGGCTGAACACCGCGCTGCTCACCCAGCTCGTGTGGCCGGTGAGCGGCTTGCCCAGGGGCTCGGGCCGGGACCGGTCGCTGACGTCCCACAGCCGGACGGTCCGGTCGTAGCTGGCGGTGGCCAGGACCTTGCCGTCCGGGCTGAAGGAGGTGAGGTAGACGGCGCCGGTGTGGCCGAGCAGGGGCGTGGCCAGCGGTGCGTTCACGATCGAGATCAGGCGGTTGTCGGTGCCCGCGTCGTCCGGCCGCAGGTCGTGCGCCACCAGGTCGAGCTGCGCGGACAGCGACGGATCCGTGTACTGCACGCGGTCGGCCTCCGCGACCACCTGCTCGAACACGGCGTCGTTGCGCTGCTGCCAGGCGACCACGGCCGCCCCGACGGCGAGGATCGCCAGCACCACCAGCGCCGACACCGCGCCCCGGCCGATCCACACGATGCGCCTGCGCAGCCTGACCGACGCGGCCAGGAACTCCACCGCGCTGCGGGTCAGGAAGGTGTCACCGGCCGACTTCGCCCAACTGTGGGCCTGCTCCAGCCGGGAGCCCCGGTAGAGCAGTGCCGCGTCGCGCTTCGAGCCCTCCCAGGCCCGGCCGTCCTCCTCCAGCCGCTGACGCAGCAGATGGTCGCTGCGGTCCTCGTCGATCCAGCCGCGCAGCCGGGGCCAGGCGTGCAGCAGCGCCTCGTGGGTGATCTCGACGGTATCCGCGTCCAGGGTCACGAGCCGGGCGCGTACCAGCGCCTCGAGCGACTCCTCGGTCCTGCCGGGGTCGGCCGACTCCTGCGCGAGCTGGCGCCGGGTGCCCCGCCGCCTGGTGGCCTGGGTGTCCTCGCCGAGCCTGACCAGCCGCAGCAGGAGCAGCCGGGCCGCCGTGCGCGCCGCCGGGTCCAGCCCGGACCAGGCCTGCTCGGCGGTCGCCGCCACCGCGCCCTGGATACCGCCCGCCGCGTGGTAGCCGGCCAGCGTCAGCCGCCCCGCCTTCCGGCGCTGCCAGGTGGCGAGCAGGGCGTGTGAGAGCAGGGGCAGCGCGCCCGCGTGCGCTCCCTGCGGACCGTCGGCGCTCACCTCGCGGATGATCAGCTCCGCCAGCCCCGGTTCGAGCTCGAGCCCCACCGCCCTGGCCGGCCCGGTCACCGCGTCGCGCAGCTCAGGGGTGGTCAGCGGCCCCAGCACCATGTGCCGGTGCTGGAGGGCGTCGGAGAGCTCGGGGTGACCGAGGCACTCCTCGTAGAAGTCGGCACGGACACCCAGGACGACGAGGACGGGGGGCGGGGCCGGTGGTGGTGCGCCGGTCCCGGGTCCCGTGGCTCCGGTGCCGGTGGGGCCGGGGGTGGTGGGGCCGCCGGGGACACGAGCAGGGTCTCCGCCGGGGCCCGCCGGGGTGCAGGCCGCGTGCAGGAGCTGGATGAAGAGACGCCGGTTCGCCTCGTCGGCGCAGAGGGTGAACGCCTCCTCGAACTGGTCGACGATGATGACCGGGCGAGCGGCATGGGGTCGGACGGGAGGGGCGGAGGGGACGCTGGCGGGTGAGGGCCCCGCAGGTGAGGGCCCCGCAGGTGAGGGCCCCGCAGGTGAGGGCCCCGCAGGTGAGGGCCCCGCAGGTGAGGGCCCCGCAGGTGAGGGCCCCGCGAGTGAGGGGACGGTGGGTGAGGGGCCCGTGGGTGAGGGCCCGGTGGGCGAGGGGTCCGCCTCCCGCCGGGCCCAGGCGGTCACGGCCTCCCGGACGGCACGCGCGAAACGAGGGGTGCCGGGCGCCCCGGCCGTGGCGGAGGCGTGGGCGTGGGACCCGGCGGCGGACTCCGGCGCCCGCGCCGTGAAGGGGGCGAGCTCGGGGATGCGGCTGGTCAGCTCGGCCAGGGGATCGGCGCCCGGCACGATCTGGAGGACCTTCGTGGGGCTCGTGGCGCCGTCGGTGCCGGTCCTCGCCGCCCGGCCGCCGCTGTTCCGGTCGGCCGGCCCACCGTTCTGGAGGGCGGGCACGAGACCCGCGCTGAGCAGGGAGGACTTGCCCGCTCCCGAGGCGCCGACCAGCATGACCAGGCCACCCGTTCGTTCCGCCGCGCGCAGCTGGGCGACGAGGGCGTCCGTACTGCGCTCCCGGCCGAAGAACCACCGCGCGTCCTGCTCGCGGTACGAGGCGAGCCCACGGTAGGGGCACACACCGCCGGGGACGCCGTGCGTCTCGGTCGCCGGCCGCTCGGCCTGCCGCTCCTCGACGGAGGCGACGGGGACATCACCGACGACCGGGTCGGCCACGGCCCGCTCCCACAGCCGCTGCCACCGGGCGAGGTCGTACAGACCGGTGGACACCGGCGCCGGCCGGGTGCGCCGCGCCTCGGGTATCAGGACGTGCAGCACCGCGGCGAGGGCGGCGAACTGGGCGGGCACGTTCCTGGCCCGTCGCCAGTCGCTGATCCGCTGGGCGGAGACCCGGACGGGTCGTCCCCGTTCGTCGACCCGCTGGAGCCGGGCGACCGTCTCGGAGACGCGCTTGAGGGGAGGGTTGCCGGCCTCCTTGTACAACAGCGCGAGCCGTTCCGCGAAGGCTGTGCGTGCGCCCGAGTCGGAACTCAAGGCTTCCCCCCTCACTTCACCCGCACCTGCCATCCGGACCGGAAAATCCACTTTATATGCCTGACCTGCGGATAAGGGGTCGGCCGGACATCGGATCCTCCTCGGTTCGGGGCTCAGCTGGGAGGATCGGATAGAAGCGCATCAACCGGGCGGGATGCGGACGACCGCGCGCCCGGCGCGCGAGCCGCGCCGTGACGGCGTGGCCGAATTCACCCGCACCGTTCGGCAGCGGTCCGCACGAGGGGAGGGACCGGTGCCGAACGGCGCGGCGTACGACGCTCCGCGAACACCGCCGGACGGGACGGGGGACCGACGCGGAACCGACGCGGGCACGGGCATGACGCGGACGACGAGTGCTCCCCGGCAACCGGCGCGGTGGGCGGGTCAGCGCAAAACCGTGGGCGGCGGGGCCGCTACCGTCCGGCCGAGCCGGGCTGCACCGTCGGGATGCGGTGGGTGAAGAACAGGGCGAGCAGAGCGCTGAGCGCGAGGACGGCGAGGGCGGCGCGCAGTCCGTCGATGCGCGCCTCGGTGTTCGCGTCGAGAGCGGCGTCGGTCACCTCCGCGCTCGCGTCGGCGTCGTCGAGGGCCTTCCTCAGCTGGGCGTCGGACAGGAAGGGCACACCGCTCTGGAGCTGGGCGTTCGCCTGGGTCCTGACCTCCTCGGGGACCGCCGGGTTCTGTTCGATGCCGGTCAGGAACGAGGTGGTGAGCGCGCCGATCAGAAGCGATCCGGCGAGCGCCGTTCCGATCGAGGCCCCGAGGTTGGTGACGGAGTTCTGGATGCCGCCGACCTCCGCACTCTGCTCGTCCGGCACCGCGGACACGGTGACCGATCCGAGCTGGGAGGCCAGCATGCCCATGCCCAGCCCGATCAGCAGCAGCGGGACGGTCACGACCTCCGGGCCCGAGTCCGCGTCGAGTGCCGCCATCAGGACCACGGCCCCCGCGAACATCGCGAGGATCCCGAGCCGCACGACCCGCCGCGGTGAGACGTCGGGCAGGAGACGCGGGATCAGGATCGCCGCGGCCAGCAGGGTCAGCGAGAGCGGCAGGATGCGCGCACCGGTCCCGAGCGCCGACAGACCGAGCGCGATCGACAGGTACAGCGGTACGAGGAAGAACACGCCCATCTGCACGAGGTACTGGAAGAAGAACATCGTCAGGCCGCCGGTGAGCTGCTTGTTCTCCAGCAGGGCCGGATCCACGAGCGGTTCCCCGCCCCGTCCGACGAGCCGGGCCTCCCAGCGCAGGAAGACCCAGATCAGGAACAGTCCGGCGAGCACCAGCCACACGACCGGCGAGACTCCCAGCCAGGAGGGCGCGTCGGGCTTGGGCCGGAACCAGCCCCACTGGGAGGAGCGCAGGACGCCGAACACGAAGATCCCGAGCCCCAGGGCGCTGAGGACGGCCCCGAGGAAATCGATGCGCGGACGGGTGTCCGGCGTCGCGTCGGCGACCCGTCGGGCGAGCACCAGGATGCCGAGCACGAGGACCACCTCGCCGGCGAACACCCAGCGCCAGGAGAAGTACGTCGTGGCCACGCCGCCGATGAGCGGTCCCAGGGCGATGGCCACGGCCCCGGCGGCGGCGACGAGTCCGTAGGCGGCGGGGCGGCGCTCCACGGCGAAGTTGCCGGCGACGAGCGCCACGATCGCCGGGAGGATCAGCGCCGCCCCGATCCCTTCCAGGAGCGACCAGCCGATCAGCAGCACCGGCAGGTTCGGGGCGAGCGCCGTGGTCAGCGACCCGCAGCCGTAGACGACGCTGCCGATCATGAAAGCCCGCTTGCGGCCGATCAGCGCGCCGACCTTGCCGCCCGGGATCATGAGCATCGCCATCACGAGGGTGTACGCCGTGATGGCGCCCTGGATCCCGGTCACCGTCGAGTCCACGTCCTCGGCCACCGTGGCGATGGACACGTTCATGACGGAGCTGTCGAGCGCCATCAGGAACTGGCCCGCGGCGAGCGTCAGCAGGACGATCCGCGTCGTCGCCGGATTCCCGTGCGTGTTCGCTGTGGGGGGCATCGTCGCATTGTCGCCAGGGCTCCGGCAGCCGCGCGGAACGGACCCGCGACCCGCCACGAAGATCAGCCGGGTGGCCGGGTGGCCGGGTGGCGGGCGGGCGGACGGCGGGGTGGCCGGCTCGGCGTCCCGCGCGCCGTTCCGGCCGGGTGGAGAGTCCCGCCGTCAGCCTGCCGTCAGCGGTCCCGCGGGACGATGCACAGGGCCCAGATCACGAAGGCGTACAGCGCGATCAGGGTGAGCGACCAGACGGGGTAGTACGGGATCGACAGGAAGTTGGCGATGATCAGCAGGCCTGCGATGCCGACCGCCACGACCCGCGCCCAGGTGGCACGTGTGAAGAGGCCGGCGCTGACGCCGATGGCGATCACTCCGAGGACCAGTTGGATCCAGCCCCAGCTGGTCAGGTCGAACTTGAAGACGTAGTTCGGGGTGGTCACGTAGATGTCGTCGTCGGCGATGGCCATGATGCCCCGGAACAGGTCGAGGACACCGGCGATGAACAGCATGACGCCGGCGAAAGTCACCAGTCCGCCGGCGGTTGCCTCGGACGTGGCCGACCGGTGGTGCATCGAACTCGTGGTCATGGCGGATTCCTCACTTCGTCGGTGAATACGCGACGTGCAGCACTCCTCTCCGAGCCTGTGGGCCGGCGGGGCCGGGGAGATCACCCGAGGAGGGTGAAGTTCGCGGGGCGGAACGCTGCTGCTGTGGAAGCGGACGCACCGGCGGGGCGCGGGTGAGCCGGACGGCATGACCGACCGAAGGGATCCGAAGCCATGGCCATGACCCACAACTCATTGGACGGGCACGACGTGCGGCACCGCGCCCCGCAGGAGCGGGCCGCGCTCGGCAAGGCCGCGCGGGCCGCCGTGCCCCGCTCCAGCCACGCCGAGTTCTCGCCCGGACCGGGGCGGCCGGACCCGTTGGAGATCATCGAGAGGCAGTCGGCGGCACGGCTGAGCGACCTCGTACCGATCCGCTACGGCAGGATGTCCGAGTCGCCGTTCCGGTTCTACCGGGGTGCCGCCGCCATCATGGCGTCGGATCTCGCGGACACCCCGGCGTCCGGACTGCGCGCCCAGCTGTGCGGGGACGCGCACATGCTTAATTTCCGGCTGCTGGCCTCGCCCGAACGCCGCCTGATGTTCGACATCAACGACTTCGACGAGACGCTGCCGGGTCCCTGGGAGTGGGACGTCAAGCGGCTGGCCGCCAGCCTGGTCATCGCGGGCCGGGCCAACGGCTTCAGCACCAAGCAGCGGGCGTCGATCGTGCGGGCCACCGTGCGGTCCTACCGCGAGAGCATGCGGTCGTTCGCCGGACTCGGCAATCTGGCCGTCTGGTACGCCCAGTTCGACGTCGCCTCGGTCCGGGACCGCTTCGGGCCGGATCTGTCCGCGCGGGGCCGCGAGCGGTGGGCGCAGGCCGTGACCAAGGCGCGTTCGCGCGACACCCTTCAGGTCTTCGACAAGCTCACCCACGTCGACAACGGCAGGCGCCGCATCACCCCCGATCCACCGCTCGTCACGCCGCTCGAGGACCTGCTGCCGGAAAACCGGCGCGGCGATCTGGAAAAGGAGATCCGCCGGCTGATCGAGCGCTACGGCCAGAGCCTCTCGTCGGACCGGCGGTTCCTCCTCGAGCAGTACCGGGTGGCCGACATGGCCCGCAAGGTCGTCGGGGTCGGCAGCGTGGGCACCCGCTGCTGGATCGTGCTCCTGCTGGGCAAGGACGACGAGGATCCACTGTTCCTCCAGGCCAAGGAGGCCGACGAGTCGGTGCTGGCCCCCCACGCGGGGGCGAGCGCGTACCGGACACAGGGCGAGCGGGTGGTCGCCGGACAGCGGCTGATGCAGGCCACCAGCGACATCTTCCTGGGCTGGGAGCGCGTCGACGGCATCGACGGCCGGCGCCGGGACTTCTACGTGCGCCAGCTGCGGGACTGGAAGTGGGTCGCCGTCGCCGAGGACATGGTGCCCCGCGGCATGCGCACCTTCGGCGCGCTGTGCGGCGCGACGCTGGCCCGGGCCCACGCGCGATCCGGCGACCGCATCGCCATCGCCGCCTACCTGGGCGGCGGCGACAGCTTCGACCGTGCCCTGATGACCTTCGCCGAGCACTACGCCGACCAGAACGAGCGCGACCACGAGGCCCTGGTCACCGCCGTCCGAGCGGGCCGCCTGCCCGCGGAAGCGGCCTGAAGGGCTCTCCCGTCCTCAGGTCGTCCCGCGGGAAGCCGATGCCGCCGGGGGCTTCGTGGATACCGGGCTCCGGCCGGAAAGATATGCATAACGGGCGGGTGGGAGATCGTTGGAAAAACAAACAAACAACTTAAACACCAGGCTTACACTCTGGATGCCGGGGGGAGGTCGCAGGGGCGGCGGCCTTCATGACACGGGGGTGACGCATGCTGGAACTGCTGGGATTGGGAAAGAACCCGGCAGAGTTGTACCGGGCGGTGCTGGCGCATCCGGGGCTTTCGTTCGAAGACCTGGTGGACAACCTGAGGTGGCCGGCCGAGCGGGTGCGTGCCGCGCTCAACGAGTGCGTGCGGTTGTCGCTGATCAGGCCCTCCTGGGAGACGCCGGGCACCCTGCGGCCGGTCCCGCCGGACGTCGGGCTACAGGCTCTGCTCGCCAGGCACGAAGCCGAGATCCTGGATCAGCAGCGGCAGTTGACGGACGTGCGTGTCGAGGTGTCACGGCTCGTCCATGAATATGCCGAGACGCAGCGGGAGTCGCATCACATCGAGACCGAACGCATTGAGGGAATAGACGAGATCCGGTCACGGATCGAGGAAATCAGCCATTCCTGCCAGGACTCGCTGCTGGCTTTCCACCCCGGCGGCGGACAGTCCGCTTCCAGCCGCGCCGCGGGCCGGCCGCTGAGCAAGATCCTCCAGGGCCGTGGCGTCGTGATGCACACCATCTATCTCGACAGCATCTACAACGACCCCGAGTCGGTCGACTACGCGCGCTGGCTGACCCGTTCGGGGAACCACGTGCGCACCACTGCCTCGCTGCCGTCCCGCATGCTCATCTTCGACCGGACGCAGGCGGTCGTGCCCATCGACCCGGACGATTCCGGGGCCGGAGCCCTGGTGTTCCGCAGCGCCGGGATCCTCGCCAACCTCTGCGAGCTCTTCGACCAGGTGTGGGACAGGGCCGTACCGCTCAGCGGCGGGAAACGGCCGCGGCAGCCCGCCGAGGAGAACGAACTCACCAGTCAGGAACGGACCGTTCTGCGCCTGCTCGGGGAAGGACTCACCGACGAGGTGGTCGCCCGCCGGCTGGGTGTCTCGGTGCGTACCGGCCGCCGGATCACCGCGGACCTGATGGGCCGGCTCGGCGCCAAGAGCCGCTTCCAGGCCGGGATGCGCGCCGTGGAGTCCGGCTGGCTCGGCGGTGACGACGACCGGGACGAGTCCCTGGACGGGACCGCGGACGAGCCCGCCGAGTCCCTGGAGGAGATCCCGCGCGACGCCTCAGAGCTGCGGGGATCATCCGTATAGAGGCGGCATAGCGCCCCGCCCCACGATCGACTCACCGAACGGATGGGCGGAGTCGCACGACTCCGGATCCTCACCGATCTCCCAGGGAGTCGACATGACCAACGTGACCACCGGCCTGGACGCCGCGCGCAAGCAGGACATCAAGGAGGTCGTCTGCGACATCCTTGAGATCGACGAGGACGAGGTCACCGAGGTCAGCCTCTTCAAGGAGGACCACGACGCGGACTCGCTGCGCGCCATCGAGATCCTCGCCGCCCTCGAGCGCACCCAGCACGTGACGATCGACCAGGCCGAGCTCAGCCGCATGGTCAATCTCGTCGGCGTGTACACCGTCATCGAAGAGGCCTCCGCCCGCAGCTGACCGGCAGTGCTCCGGCCCTGCCCCGACGAGTCGGCTGAGTCAGCCAGAGGGTGAGCTTCGATGAACACAGGTATGCGAGGCACGGACCCCACCCCGCGCAGGGTGGTCGTCACCGGGCTCGGCGTTGTCACCAGTATCGGCATCGGTATCGACGCGTTCACCACCGGACTCCGCGAAGGACGTGGCGGAGTCAAGCCGATCACGACATTCGACACCACCGGGTTCGACTACGCCAACGGGTGCGAGATCGCGGACTTCGACCCGGCGCAGTGGATCCACCGGGTCGATCCCGACGAGCTCGGGCGGGCCAGCCAGTTCTCCGTCGCCGCCACCCGGATGGCCATCGAGGACGCGGGGCTGACCGTGGACGAGGTGAGGGGCCGCCGCTCCCTGGTGTCCGTGGGCACCACGGACGGCGAGTCCCGCGACCTCGACCAGCTCGTCGAGACCGGCCTCGCCACCGGCCCCGAGTCGTACGACCCGGTGGTCGCCCGCCGGGTGCCGGCCGGCCGGCTCTCCTCGGGCATCGTCCGCGAATTCGCCCTGGAGGACGTCGAGGCCGTCACGATCCCGACCGCCTGCGCGGCGGGGAACTACGCCGTCGGCTACGGCTACGACGCGCTGCGCAGCGGCGACGTGGACATCGCCCTGGTGGGCGGGGCGGACGCGCTGTGCCGCAAGACCTTCACCGGCTTCTACCGGCTCGGCACCATCGCCCCCGAGGTCTGCCAGCCCTTCGACAAGGACCGCAAGGGCATCCTCACGGGTGAGGGGGCCGGGATCCTCCTGCTGGAGAGCCTGGACTCCGCGCTCGCCCGGGGCGCCCGGATCTATGCGGAGGTGCTCGGCTACGGGCTCGCCTGTGACGCCCTGCACCCGGTCGCGCCCGACCGGGACAGCATCGCCCGCACGATCGAGATCGCCCACCGCAACGCGGGGGTGACGCCCGACCAGATCGACTTCGTCTCCGCGCACGGCACCGGCACCAAGGCCAACGACATCACCGAGGCCGGCGCGATCCGGCAGATCTTCGGCGCCGACGCCATGCCGCGGACCGTCTCCATCAAGTCGATGATCGGCCACAGCATGGGGGCGGCCAGCGCGGTCGCCGCCGCGGCCTGCGCCGTCGCCCTCACCCAGGGCTTCATCCCGCCGACCGTCAACCACCACGAGACCGACCCCGAGTGCGGTGTCGACTGCGTGCCCAACGAGGCCCGCGAGGCCGAGCTGAACATCGTCCAGAACAACGCGCTCGCCTTCGGCGGCAACAACGCGGTGGTCATCCTCGGCAAGTACCGGAGCGCGGCATGAGCTGGATCGTGACCGGGACGGGAGCCGTCGCCAGCATCGGTTCCACCACCGACGAGATCTACGGGTCGCTGGTGGCGGGCCGCAGCGGCCTCGCCGGACTGCGCGGCTACGACCGCAGCAGGTTCCGCGCCCAGGTCGCCTACGAGATCGACGACCGGCCGGCCCCCGGCGTCGACGAACCTCTGCGGGCCACCCGCTGGCTGGAGCAGGCCGTCGCTGCGGCCGCGCGCGAGGCCGGACTCGGTGACGACCTGTCGTCGGTGCCGGTCCTGGTCGGGACCACCCTGCGCGAGCTGCGCTCCGTCGAACTGTCCTGGCGGGACGGGACGCAGGTGGAGGTGGAGGACCTGCACTTCGGCACCATGCTGCGCAGGCGCTTCGGTGCCGCCGACACCCACACCGTCGCGAACGCCTGCTCCGCGTCGCTCTACACCCTGGCCCTCGCCACCGACCTGCTCGACCTCGGACAGGCCGACACGGTGGTGGTGGCCGGCGTGGACACCATCGCGGAGAGCACGTACGGGCTGCTCGACCGCTGCTACCCCGAGGCCCCGGACCGGGTGCGGCCGTTCGACCGGGACCGGCGCGGCATGCTCCAGGGCGAGGGCGCGGTCGCCGTGGTGCTGCGCAGGGAGGCCGACGGGCCCGGCCCCGGGGCCACCGTGCACGCACGGGTGCGCGGTGTCGCGGTCAACTGCGACGCCCACCACCCGTCGGCACCCGAGGCCAAGAGCATCGCCGCTGCCGTGCGGGAGGCCCACCGCCGGGCGGGGGTCGGCTCCGCCGACATCGACCTGGTGATGCTGCACGGCACGGGCACCCCCCTCAACGACGAGGCGGAGTCGGCGGCCCTCGGCTCGGTCTTCGCCGGTGTCGAGCCGTCCCCGTACATGACCGCGATCAAGTCGATGACCGGGCACACCGCCGGGGCGTCCGGGCTGCACAGCCTGGTCGCGGCGATCGACGTGATGCGGCGCGGGAGCGTGCCCCCGATCGTCGGGCTCGACGACCCCGTGGAGTCGGTGGCTGGATTCCAGCTGGTGCGCGGGCGGGCGGTGCGCCCCGACGAGGAGCTGCGGCTCGCCCAGATCGACTCCTTCGGCTTCGGCGGGCTCAACGCGGTCGCGATCGTCGAGCGGTACGCGGAACACGAGGCGGCCGGCGCGAACGGCGCCACCGCGGTGCGGGAGGAGAGGCAGTGAGCCCGATACGCGTCGTGGTCACCGGACTCGGTACGGCGGTCCGCGGTCTCGACAGCCCCGAAGAACTGCTCGGCGGCCGGCGGTCCGACGGGGCGTCCGCCGACCCGGTGGACCGGCTGACCGGCCGTGGCCTGCGCTACAAGGACCGGGCCACCAAGCTCGCCATGGTCGCGGGCCGCGAGGCGCTCGCCGCCGCCGCACTGATCGGGGCGGACGGCGCGCCGACCGTGCCCGGCGAGTCCGTCGGCACCGTCGTCAGCACCAACTTCGGCAACGTCGACACCATGTGCGAGACGGTCGCCACCATCGCCCGCGACACCTACCTCGCCACCAGTCCCATGCTGCTGCCGGCGACCTCCAGCAACGTGGTCGCCTCCTGGCTGGCCATCACGCACGGTCTGCGCGGCGCCAACCTGACCCTGTGCAACGGCCGTACCTCGGGCCTCGACGCGGTCAACTGGGGCCGGCTGCTGATCGGTTCGGGACGGGTCGAGCGGGCGCTCGTGGTGGGGGTGGAGCCGGACAACCCGGCCGTCCGCCATCTCGCCCCGGAACAGGACGAGTTCTTCGACGGCGCGGCCGCCCTGGTGCTCGAGTCCGCCGCTTCGGCGGCCGCGCGCGGGGTGCGGCCGCTGGCCGGGCTCGGTCCCTACGCGCGCCGGGCGGAGCACACCAGGGCCGTCGCGGACGTACGCGCGGGTGAACCTCGCGCCGTCGGCCTGTGGTGCGTTCCCGAGCACCCCGAGGGCATCCGGGCCCCCGGCGCCTCCCTCGGGGCGGTGCCGGGCAGTGCCGTGCACGACCTGTCCGCGCTGCTCGGACCCAGCTCGGGAGCGCTCGGTGTGCTCCAGTGCGTGACCGGCACGGCCTGGCTGGCGGGCGCCGCGCCGGACGAGGCCGACGCGGTGGTGCTCGCCAGCGCGGGCATCGGCGACACCGGCCGCGACGATGCGGCGGCGGCCCTCATCCTCACCCCGGCGGGGAGCGCGTGATGACGTCCCACGGAGCCGGCGAAGGCAGTATGCGGGTACGGCTGCGCAGGGCGGCGCACGACGGCGCCCGGCGGCCCGTGCGGGTGCTGCTCCTGCACGGCCTCGCCGGATCGACCGCCGTGTGGCGGCGGTTCACGGAGCTGTCCGGAGGCGAACTGGAGCTGTGGGAGGCCGAACTTCCCTGGGCCGCCCACGGCGACACCCGCTGGAGCCACGACCCGGACCCGGTGCCCTGGGTGGCCAGGGCGCTGGACGCCGTACCCGGGCGGGTCGATCTGCTGATCGCGCACTCCTTCGCCGCCAACGCCGTACTCGAACTCCTGGTGTCGCGTCCCGCCGGCCGGCCGGGCGCCGCCGTCCTCGTGTCACCGTTCCACCGCGGTACGCCCGAGGAGTTCGAGTGGGACACCGCCGTCTACTACCTGCACGGCTTCCAGCGCATCCTCGACGAAGGGCTGCGGGTCGGCTCCGACGGCCGGATCCCCGCCGAGCTGCGCGAGGCCATGGCCCTGCGGGTGCGTGACCGGATCGGCCCCTACGGCTGGATGCGGTTCTTCGACGCGTACCTGCGCAGTCCCTTCCTCGACACCTCGGCCGTCGGGCTGCCCACCCTCGTCGTGGCCGGCGAGCACGACTTCGCCGCCAGGCCCGCGGACGCCCGTGCCCTCGCCGCGGCGCTGCCGGACGCCCGACTGCGGATCTTCGAACGGTCCGGGCACTTCCCGATGGCCGAGCAGCCCGAACTGTTCGCGGGGGCCGTGCACGGCTTCCTGTCGTCCCTGACGCCCGCCTCCTCCCTTTCCTCCTGACCGCCCGCCTACGCACCGGAGTTGACGTGACCGCGAACAGCACCGCCCTCACCCTCCAGGAGCCGAGCTCCCTGGACATACGGCCCCGCTACGAGGGCTCCAACATCTGCACCTGGATCGGCTTCAAGCACGTCAACTACCTCGTCGAGGAAGCCGTGCTGAACCATCTGCGACAGGGCGGCCTCCTGCCGGGCACGGTGTACGAGACGTACGGCCTGTGCACCGACATCGTCGACATCGACACCCGCATCCTGCACGCCTTCCACATCGACGACGTGGCGCACGCCGAGGTCAAACCGCACCGCAGGGCCAAGGACGGCGAACTGCTCCTCTCCGTGGTGCTGCACGTCCAGCGCGACACCCTCCTGAAGGCCGTGACCTCCACCGTCCGCGTCCAGCTGCGCCTCGACCCGCGCGGCGGGGGCAACGAGCCGGTGCCCGAGTCCCTCGCCCCGTACGCCGTCGAGCGGCTGGCCGCCGCCCCCGCCTGGGACGTCACCGCCCCCGAGGTGAACCCGGACTCCGCGGACCTGGTCAAGGAGCTGACGGCGGGCACCAACTCCTTCGCCTGGAAGTTCCGGATCCCCTACTGGTACTGCCACTTCACCGAGCGCATCCAGATGTCGGGCTACCTGCGGCTGATGGAGGAGGCCAAGGACCAGCTCGTCGCCGCCCGGGGCGTGTCCATCAAGACCCTCCTCGACGAGCAGAACTGGATCCCCGTCGTCCCGCACTCGCGCATCACCGTCCTCGACGAGGCGCGCATGGAGGAGGACCTGTACGTCGTCCTCACCGTCGAGGAGGTCTTCAAGGGCTTCACCTACACCTCCCGGATGGACACCTACGTCGTCCGTGACGGTGCGCTGGTGCACACCGCGACCGGCAGGATCACCCACGGCTACGCGGTGATCGAGAACCGCCGCGACTGGAGCCTGGTCTCCTTCGACGACCGCATGAACGCGGCGCTGGAGGGCAAGTCGGCATGACCGGCGAGGTCGTGGTCACCGGGATCGGTGCCGTCACCTGCCACGGCGGGGGCACGGACACACTGTGGCGTGCCATGACGGCGGCCGGGATCCGCCGGCCGGACGAGCCGGCGGACCCGCTCGCGGTGATGGACCTGCCGCGGATCAACCTGGTGCCCGACCCCGACCTGCGGGCGGCGCGCGCCACCCGGTTCGCCGTCGCGGCGGCCCGTGAGGCGCTCGCCGACGCGGGTCTGACCGGGCTGTCCGAGGCGGCGGTCGTCCTCGGCAGCTGCATGGGCGAGCCCGGTCCCAACGAGCGCGAGCGGGGCGGCGAGGAATGGACCGCGCCGTTCCGGCTGGCCTCCGCGACCGCCACGCGACTCGGCCTGGCGGGCGTCGCCCACGACATCGGCAACGCCTGCTCGGCCGGCGGCTACGCACTGGGCATGGCGTACGACATGGTGCGCGCGGGCGAGACCGACGTGGTGCTCGCCGGCGGGTCCGACGCCTACTCGCGGGTCGCGCTCGGCTGCTTCAACCGGCTCGGCGCGGTCGACCCGGACCGGTGCCGGCCCTTCGAGACCGACCGGGCCGGCACGGTCTTCGCCGAGGGCGCGGGCATCCTCGTCGTCGAGTCCGCGGCCCACGCCGAGGCCCGCGGCGCCACCGCCCCGCTGACCCTGGCCGGCTCCGGCTGGAGCTGCGACGCGGGCCATGTGACGGCGCCGCACGCGGACGGCGAGCAGATCGTCCGGGCCATGCGCGAGGCCGTCGGCCCGGCGGGCGGTGCCGCGTCCATCGGGTGTGTGATCCCGCACGGCACCGGGACGCGGCTCGGCGACGAGGTGGAGAGCCAGGCGCTGCACCGGGTCTTCGGCGAGCGGACGCCCGAGGTGCCCCTCTACAGCCTCAAGGCGCTGCTCGGCCATGCGGGCGGAGCGTCGGCCGCGCTCGGCGCGGTCGCGGGCGCGCTGATCCTGCGCGACGGGCACGTCCCGCGCAACGTGCCGCTGCGCGAGCAGGACCCCGCGTGCGCGGTGTGGCTGCCGCAGCGCGCTCCGGTGCCGCTGCCGCGCGGCCGGCGGCGGGTCCTGGTGAACGCGTACGGGTTCGGCGGCAGCAATTCCTCACTGGTCCTGGAAGGAGCGGCGGCATGAGCGGGACCATGTGGGCCGTGACGGGGGTCGGCTCGGTCGCCCCCGAGACCGGCGCCGAGGACGGCGACTGGTTCGACCACCGGGTCCGGCTCGGGCCGCGCGGCTACAAGTACCTGCCCGCCGCCGCCCAGTACCTCCTCGCCGCGGCCCGCGAGGCGCTCGCCGACGGCGGCCGCACCGACGCGGTGCCCGCGGACCGCAGAGGCGCCGCGTTCGCGCTCAACGGCGGTTTCGCCGAACTCTTCGACACCATGGACCGCCGGATCGCGCTGGAGGGCGGCGCGGCCGGACTGTCACCCGCGACGGCGCCCTACTTCGCGGTGAGCCTGCTCGGCTCCCGCCTCACCTCCGAACTCGGCCTGAAAGCCTTTGCGTTGACGTCGGCGAGCCCGAGGGTCGCGGCCCTGGAGGCGGTCGAGGCAGGGGGCCGCGCCCTCGCGGCCGGCCGCTGCGACACGCTCCTGGCAGGCGCGGCCGAGCACCGGCTCCCCAAGAGTCCGGCCGGGGACGGAGAACAGGGCGCCGTCGCCCTGACCCTGGAGCCGCGGGCCGCCGCCGAGGCGCGCGGCGCCCGCGTCCGGGGCACCGTCGCCGCCCGGTCGCTGTTCGTCCCGCCCGGCCGTGAACTGCCCGCCGGGCTGATCCCCGGGGCGGTGCGCAGGCTGCTGTCGGACCTGGACACCGAGGTGGAGGTCCACCACGTCTCGGACGGCTCGCCGTTCGGCTCGGCGGTGGCCGCCGCCGTGGACCGGGCCGCCGGCGCCACCGGGCGGGTGACCCCGGCGGGGGCGGGCTGTCTGGCCGCCGCCCAGGCGCTGGCCGGGCTGTTCACCGGTCCGCCCGGCACCCGGCTGCTGACCACCGCCACGCGCGAGGGGCACGCCGCGCTGGCACTGGTCCGTACCGGACCGGACCCGTACCGGAATCCCGAGACGTCGCACACTTCCCAGAAGCGGGGGACCCACTGATGCTGAAATCCCTTGAAGGCAGCTGGTGCCTGGTACTCGGCGCCTCCAGCGGAATCGGCCGGGCCATCAGCCTCGGCCTGGCCCGCGAGGGGGTCAACGTCGTCGGGGTGCACTTCGACACCGCGGCCCGTGACGAGGAGGTCGCGGCACTCGTCGAGGAGATCCGCGGGCACGGCGTCGAGGTGTCCTTCCACAACGCGAACGCCGCGAGCCGCGCCACCCGCGACCGGCTGGTGCCCGAGATCGCCGAACTGACCGGCTCCACCGGCGGCATCCGCATCCTGGTGCACTCCCTCGCCTTCGGCACGCTCGTGCCGTTCCTGCCCCGCGAGGGCTGGGAGCGGCCCATCGCCCCCCGTCAGCTGGAGATGACCCTCGACGTCATGGCGCACAGCCTCGTCTACTGGACGCAGGACCTGCACCGGGCCGGACTGCTGCGCAGCGGTTCCAAGATCTACGCGATGACCAGCGCGGGCGTCGTGCAGGCGCTGCCCAGCTACGGCGCGGTCTCCGCCGCCAAGAGCGCCCTGGAAGCCCATGTCCGGCAGCTCGCCTGCGAGTTGGCGCCGCAGGGCATCGCCGTCAACGCACTGCGGGCCGGTGTCACGCTGACGCCCGCGCTCCAGGCCATCCCCGAGCACGCCGGCTATGTCGCGCGCGCCGCGGTGAACAACCCGCACTCCCGGCTGACCAGGCCCGACGACGTCGCCGAGGCGATCGCGGTGCTCTCGCGCACCGACTCGTCCTGGATCAGCGGCAACACCATCGGCGTGGACGGCGCCGAACTGCATGCCGCCGCCGGGGCCTGGGGCCCCGCCGGAACCGGCACCACCGACAACGCGCCGAAGGGCGAGGGACGATGACCGCAGACAGTCTTGTCGTGTCCGGATGGTCCACGGGATCGCCGTACGGGCTCGGCGCCGAGGCGTTCGCCGACGGGGTGCGCGCGGGCCGGGACGCCACGACCGCGTCCGGTCAGGGACCGTACCGGCGGGCCGGTGAGATACCGGAGTTCGACGCGCGCGCGATCCTCGGCCGCAAGGGCACCCGGTCCATGGACCGGGCCACCGCCATCGCCGTCACCACCACCGGCATGCTCCTGGAGACCGCCGGCGGCGGCCTCGCCGGAGACCGGCCCGACGGCATCGGCATGGTGCTCGGTACCGGCCACGGCAGCGTGCAGAGCATCATGGACTTCACCCGTGACTCCCTCACCGGGGAGAAGCCCTTCCACGTCGACCCGGCCCGCTTCCCCAACACGGTGATGAACCGGGCGGCCGGACAGAGCGCCATCTGGCACACCCTGCGCGGCCCCAACGCCACCGTGGCCGGCGGCGCACTGACCGGACTGCTGGCCCTGAACTACGCGTCGCGGCTGCTGCGGCAGGGCCACTGCGAGGCCGTGCTGTGCGGGGCCGTCGAGGAGTACTCGGCCGACCGCGCCTGGCTGGAGTACCGGGGCAGACAGGACACCCCCCGACGCTCCGCGGGACCGCTCGGCGAGGGCTGTGCGCTGTTCCTCCTCGAACCGCGCAGCCGTGCAGAGGCGTACGGGCGCAGCCCGCTGGCCACGCTGCTCGGCAGCCGCTTCCTCGGGTTCCCGGAGCCGGAGGGCGCCCAGCAGGCCGTCGTACGGGCCGTCACCGAGGCGCTCAAGGAGGCAGGCGCGGAGCCCGAGGACGTGTCGCTGATCGTGCCGAGCGACACCGGCGGCGCCCTCGGCGGACGCGAGGAGGCCGCCCTCAACGAGGTGTTCGGCCCGCACCGGCCCCGCCGCCTGCGCCTGCGCCGGCTCATCGGCGACGCCTCCGCCGCGTCCGCCGCCTTCCAGCTGGCCGCCGCGCTCTGCGTCACCGAACCCGGCGGGGTGGCCCTGGTCACCTCCGTCGACCCCGACGGCCAGGCGGGCTGCACGCTGCTGCGGGTCTGAACCCGTGCTGCCGACCGCCCGCCGCCGCGCCTACCGCACCCGCCGCCTGCTCGTCCGGGCCCTGTACGCCGCGCCCGCCGCCCCAGTCCGACGCATCCTCGAACGGAAGACGACCATGACCGAGACCACAGTCAGCAGCGACGCCACCGGCACCCGCGCCCTCGACAAGGAGGAACTGCGCGTCCTCGTCGCGGAGATCCTCGACCTCGACGCCACGGAGGTGACCGACGAGGCCCACTTCGTCGACGACCTCGACGTGGACTCGCTGATGGCCCTGGAGATAACCGTGCGCCTGGAGCGGGAGTACGCGGTGAAGATGGCCGAGGCCGAACTCGTCGCCATCACCTCCCTGCGGGGCACCTACGAGCTGCTCCAGAGCAAGCTGAAGGAGAAGGAGGGGGCCGCGTGAGCCCCGCGAGCGCGCTCGGCGCGCACGGCCTGGAGCTGCTGCGCAACGAGCCGTCCGGCGCCACCACCGCCTTCGTCGCCGAGCCCGGCGACCCGGTGCTCATCGGCCACTACCCGGGCTTCCCGGTACAGCCGGGCGTGTTCCTGCTCGAGGCCGCCGACCGCACCGCCCGGCTCTGGGCGGACGGCGCCGGTCTCGGCGCGGGCCTCGAACTGGTCGCCATGGACCGCTGCCGCTTCCGCCGTCCGGTCTTCCCCGGCGACCGGGTCTCCACCGAGGTGACGGTCGACGTCGGTGAGGACGGCGGGCTGCTGACCGCCAGGGCGTCCGCGCTCACCGTGGCCGGAGCCGTCGCCGACATCAGACTGCGCTACCGCCGCACCGGCGCGGCGACGACACCGACGTCCGAAGGAGAGGCCAAGTGAACGTGTCCGCACCCGAGGAGGCACCTCACGCGACCGCCGGGACCGGCGGATTCCACGGGATCCACCGGATCAAGAACACCATCCCGCACCGCTTCCCCATCCTGCTCGTCGACCGGATCGGCGAGGTCGTCCCCGGCGCGCGCATGACGGCGTACAAGGCGATCTCCGGCAACGAGCCCTGCTACGCGCAGCTCGGGCAGCACGCGGCGCCCGCCGACTACGCGTATCCGATCGCCTTCGTCGTCGAGTCGTGGGCGCAGTCCGCCGTGCTCCTGTCCACCTGGGAGCAGCCGAACCCGGACGTGCTCGCCGGCAAGGTCGAACTGGCCGGCGCCATCAACGACGTGGTCTTCGACGGCCAGGCGTACCCGGGGGAGGTCCTCGAACACTCCGTACGTCTGCTCAAGCAGGCCGGGGACACCGCCATCCTCGCCGGGGAGACCCATGTCGGCGGCCGCCGGCTCCTGAGCGTCGGCGCCTTCGTCGTCGCCCTCAAGGACGTCACCGAACTGCTGCCCGCGCCCGCGGGCCTGCCTGTGTGAAAGGAGGACATCACCATGACTGCTGAGACTTCCCCGGCCGCTCGTGCCGCTCGGCCGGACGGGACCACCGGGGCGAAGGTCGCTCTGGTCACCGGCGGCTCGCGCGGTATCGGCCGCGCCGTCGTGAACCGGCTCGCGAGCGACGGCTACGACATCGCGTTCTGCTACCGCTCCGACGAGGCCGCCGCCGACCTGGTGGCGAAGGAGGTCACCGCCCTGGGCCGCAGGGCGTTCGCCCGCAAGGTGGACGTCGCGGAGCGCGAGCAGGTCAAGGCGTTCGTCACGAGCGTCGAGGACGAGTTCGGGCCCGTCGCCGCCGCGGTCACCTCGGCCGGGATCACCCGGGACAACCCGCTCGTCCTGATGCCCGACGACGACTGGGACGCGGTGATAGGAACCAACCTGGACGGCACGTACCACGTCTGCCGTTCGGTGATCTTCCCGATGATCAAACGGCGCGGCGGCGCGGTCGTGACCCTGTCGTCCGTCGCCGGTGTCGCGGGCAACGCCGCACAGACCAACTACGCGGCGTCCAAGGCCGGCATCATCGGATTCACCCGCTCCCTCGCCAAGGAGGGCGGCCGGTACAACATCCGCGCCAACACGGTCGCCCCGGGCTTCATCGACACCGACATGACGTCGGTCCTGGCGGAGAAGGTCACCAAGGAGATGCTCGGGCGGATCCCGCTGGGCCGCTTCGGAACGGCCGCCGACGTCGCCGCGCTCGTCTCCTTCCTCGTCTCCGACCAGGCCGCCTACGTCACCGGACAGGTGTTCCAGGTGGACGGCGGCATCGCGCTGTGAGCAGCGGGAAGCGCAAGCGGGTGACGCCGCGGTTCTACTTCTCGCTGCGCAGCCCGTACTCCTGGCTCGCCTACCGCGAACTCGTCGACGAGCACCCCGAACTGGCCGCACGGATCGAGTGGATCCCGTTCTGCGAGCCGGACGAGCTGAGCCGCAAGATGCTGGACGCGGCGGGCGGGGAGTTCCCCTACGCGGCGATGTCGGCGGCGAAGCACCGCTACATCCTCCAGGACGTACGGCGGCTCGCCGCGGCGCGCGGGCTGAGCTTCCGGTGGCCCGTCGACCGGGACCCCGTGTGGGAGGTGCCGCACCTCGGGTACCTCGCCGCCCGGCGGCACGGCAGGGGCGCGGAGTTCGTCGCGCTCGCCGCGCGGGCCCGCTGGGAGGAGGGCCGGGACATCTGCGACCCGGCGACCATCGGCTCCTTCGGTCCGGAACTCGGCATCGACAGTGCCGAGTTGGCGGGCGCGTCCGACGATCCGCAGCTGCGTGAGGAGGGCCTCGCGGCGCTGCTCGCGGTGCACCGCGACGGGGTGTTCGGGGTGCCCTTCTTCACCGTCCACTACGACAAGTTCTGGGGCGTCGACCGGCTCCGGGACTTCGTGACGGCGGCCGCCGCCCGCGAGGTTCTGGAAGCCGACCGCTCCCGCGCATCCGAGGAGCTCCCGCACGGCCCGTCGTTCGACGACGGCCACGCGGGCGGCTGCGGCTGACGGGCGGGGACGTGGACCACTGCCGTGCATCCGTGGGGTTCCCGTACGGTTCGTCGTTCGACGAGGGCCACGCGGGCGGCTGCGGCTGACGGGCGGGGACGTGGACCGCTGCCGCGTATCCGTGGGGTTCCCGTACGGTTCGTCGTTCGACGAGGGCCACGCGGGCGGCTGCGCCTGACGGGCGGGGACGTGGACCGCTGCCGCGTATCCGTGGGGTTCCCGTACGGTTCGTCGTTCGACGAGGGCCACGCGGGCGGCTGCGGCTGACGGGCGGGGACGTGGACCGCTGCCGCGTATCCGTGGGGTTCCCGTACGGTTCGTCGTTCTCGGGCGGCCACGCGGGTGGTTGCGGCTGCCGCCGGGCGGCGGGGCCACCGGGCGGCACGGCCCCTCGCACGGCTCGTGGGCCCCTCGCACGGCCGGCCCCCCTTGCCGGCCCGGGGGGCGGCGGCATTCCGCAGCGTCAGGCTGCCGTCCGGTCCCCCCGGTACGGCGGCTCCCCACATCATGGCCGCCGCTCGCCGGCGGTCCCCGGGAGACCTCGCGCCCCTCGCAGGCGGTCTCCCGAAACCTCGCCGCCGCTCGCCGGCGGTCCCCCGGAGACCTCGCGCCCCTCGCCGGTGGTCTCCCGGAGATCTCGCCGCCGCGCGCCGGCGGTCCCCGGGAGACCTCGACGCCCCTCGCAGGCGGTCTCCCGGAGATCTCGCCGCCGCGCGCCGGCGGGCTGTCAAAGGGCCCGCCCGCCGTACTCCCACGTGGGCATTCACGTGGACTCCCACAGGACGGAACGTCATGACCGCTACCGGTACACAGGCCGTCGCCAACACCGCCGACCTCGACGTCATGCGCCGAGGCGCGCACTCCGCCGCCGTCGCCTTCACCGTCGCCGAGGCCGCCGCGGATCCCACCGTCGCAGGGCACTACCCGGGTTTTCCGGTGCTGCCCGGCCTCTATCTCGTGGAGGCCGTCGACCGCGCCGTCCAGGAGTGGGCGGGACCCGCCCGCGAGGTGGCGCTGGCCGCCATGGACCGGTGCCGCTTCCGCCACCCCGTCCACCCGGGCGACCGGGTGTTCGTCGACGTCGAGATCACCGAGACACCGGAAGGCCTGCGGGTCAAGGGCAGGGTGGCCACCAACCGGGGACGGGTGGCCGATCTGCGGCTGCGGTACCGGACCGCGGCCGGACCCGCATTTATAGGCCCGGGATAGCCGTGCCGACGAGGGTGGGCCCACCAGTCGGCTTCGAACGCAGGGGGAGTGGCACGTGATCTGCTTCGACGGGTACGTGAGCGGATTCCGGCGCCGGGTCGCGGAGCATCCGGACCGGATCGCCGTCCGTTTCGCCTCCGCGGACACGACCACGGACGAGCTGCTCAGTTACGCCCGGCTGGACGGCGCCGCCCGGTCGGTGGCCCAGTGGCTCGCCACCCGCACCGCCCCCGGCCAACGGGTGCTGCTCGCCTTCCATCCCGGTACCGGATTCATCCGGGCCTTCCTCGGGTGTCTGTACGCGGGAGTGATCCCGGTACCGGTACCGGCGCAGGGCGGACACAGCACGCAGCAGGCGCGCATCCACGGCATCGCGGCCGACAGCGGCGCGAGCCTGGTCCTCGACGACGCGACGCTCGAACAGGCCGTGGCCACCGATGTGCTCGGCTGGACGCTGCCTGCCGTGCTGCCGCAGCTGCCGGCGTTCCTCCAGTACACCTCCGGCTCGACCAGTGAGCCCAAGGGGGTGGTGGTCTCCCACGCCGCCCTGGTCCACAACATCGAGCTGATGCGCAGCAGTCACGGCTGGCACGGCGGGCAGACCTGGTGCAGCTGGCTTCCCGCGTACCACGACATGGGCCTCATCGCGATGATGCTCACGCCGCTCTACCTCGGCGGCACCGCCGTCCTGATGCCGCCCACCGACTTCCTGAAGCGGCCCGTCTCCTGGCTGCGGCTGATCGACCGGACCGGCGCCGCCATCAGCTGCGCCCCCAACTTCGCCTACGACCTGTGCGCGCGGCGGCTCACCGACGAACAGGTCGCCGGACTCGACCTGTCGCGCTGGACGCACGCCTGCAACGGCGCCGAACCGGTCGACGCCGCGACCCTGACCCGCTTCGCGGACCGGTTCGCGCCGGCCGGGCTGCGGCCCGAGGCGCTGCTGCCCGGCTACGGGCTGGCCGAGTCGACGCTGTTCGTGACCGGCACCCGGGTGGAGACGCCCCCGGTGGTCACCGCCGTGGACGCGGCCGAACTCGCCGCCGGACGCCTCACCGAGGCCGGCCCGGGCGCGGCCGGACAGGAGCTGGTGAGCAGCGGCATCGTGCGCGGACTTGAGGTGCGGATCGTCGATCCGGCGACGGCCCGGGTGCTCCCCGACGGGGAGATCGGCGAGATCTGGATCCGCGGCGAGAGCCTCGCGCTGGGCTACTGGGCGCGCGAGGAGGAGACCCGGCGCACCTTCGGCGCCACCGCCGCCGGTCTCGGCGGCGGTTTCCTGCGCACCGGCGACCTCGGCGCCCTCTTCGGCGGCGAGCTGTACGTCACCGGACGCATCAAGGAAATGATCATCGTGCACGGGCGGAACCTCTACCCGCACGACATCGAGCGGGAGATCGGCGCCCTGGAGGAGGAGTTCGGGAACCTTCCGGCCGCCGCCTTCGCGGTCCCGCAGGGGTCGCACGAGGAGATCGTCGTCACCCAGGAGGTACGGGCGGGCCGCCGCGGCGAGGACGAGCTGCGGCACCTGGCGACCAGCGCGCGGGCCCGGCTGGGCCGGCGCCTCGGGGTCAGGGTCGGCGCCGTCGCCCTGGTGCGGGTCGGCGAGGTGCGGCGCACCACCAGCGGCAAGATCCGCCGCACCCTCATGCGGGAGCTGTACCTCAAGGACGCGCTGGCGCACGCCGGTGCGCCCCGGACGCGGAAGGCGGACAGCCGGTGACCACGGCGGCCACGACAGCGACGACGGCCCGGGAGTGGTCCCCCTACGGGCTCACCGAGGACCTGGAGGGCAAATTCGGTGATCCGCACGATCCGGCGCTGGCGTTCTCCTTCGCCCGGCTCGGCGCGCTGGACCGGGCGGAGGCCTTCCCCGCCGAGGTGTGCCGTCAGCTCGACGCGCTCGGCCTGCCGAAGTGGTTCGTGCCCGCCCGCCTCGGCGGTGAACTGCGCTCCAGCGAGGAACTGCTACAGATCATCCGCACGCTGGGCCGCCGCGACTTCACCGTCGCGCTCGCGCACACCAAGACGTATCTCGGCGCGGTCTCGGTCTGGGTGGGCGGCACCCCCGAGCAGGCGGCACGGCTGGCGGCGCGGGTCATGGACGGCGCGGTGGTCTCGCTCGCCCTGACGGAGCAGTCGCACGGCAGCGACCTGCTGGCCGGTGAACTGACCGCCGGACGCACCCCGGGCGGTTACCGGCTCGACGGCGAGAAGTGGCTGATCAACAACGCCACCCGGGCCGACCTGGTGACCATCCTCGCCCGTACCGACCCGGCCGGCGGCGCCCGTGGATTCAGCCTCTTCCTCGTCGACAAGTCACAGCTCGCACCGGGCAGTTGGCATCCGGTCCCGGCACTGCCCACCCACGGGGTGCGCGGTGCGGACATCAGCGGCATCGCCTTCACGGCCGCCGAGATCCCCGCGTCGGCACTGATCGGCGCCGAGGGCGCGGGGCTCGAGATCATCCTCAAGGGCTTCCAGATCACCCGCACGCTCTGCTCCGCGATGACGCTCGGCATGGCAGGACAGGCCCTGGGCGTGGCGGTCGCCTTCGCCGAGCAGCACGAGCTGTACGGGCGACGGCTCGCCGACCTCCCGCAGGCCGGCCGCACCCTGGCCGAGGCCTACGCCGACCTGCTGGCCGTCGAGGCCGTCAGCCTGGTCGCCACTCGCGGCATCCACACCCTCACCGGTGAACAGAGCGCCGTGTCGGCCGTCGTGAAGTACCTGGTCCCGACCGTCGGCGACGAGCTGATCGGCGGCCTGCGGCAGGTCCTGGGGGCGCGCGCCATGCTCGTCGCCGACCACGCCGAGGGCACGTTCCAGAAGATCGAGCGCGACCACCGCATCGTCGGCATCTTCGACGGCAGCACCGTCGTCAACCTCAACTACCTCATCAACCAGTTCCCGGTCCTCGTCCGCGGCTGGCGCGGCGGGCACACCGACCCGGTGGGCGTCGCCGCCTCGGCCCGGCTCGACGCACCGCCCCCCGCGCTCGACCCGGACGCCCTGACCCTGTACGCGCGGTCCGGTTGCAGCGTCGTACAGGCGCTGCCGGCCGCCGTGGACCGGATCCGCGCCCAGGAACCGGACAGCGCCGTCGCCGCACAGGCCGGACGGCTGCTCGTCCTGGCCGGGGAACTGCACGACGAACTCGCCGCCCACCGGCCCTCCGCCCGCGACGTGCCCGAACGCGCCTTCGCGCTAGCCCGCGCCTACACGCAGCTCTACGCGGCCTCGGCCGCCCTGCACCTGTGGCTGGAGAACCCGGTCGGGCGCTGGTGCGACAGCGGCTGGCTGGAAGCCGTGCTCACCCGGCTGCTGCGGCAGCTGAGCGGCGAACCCGATCTCGACGACGTGGACGGGCCGGCCCTGGACCGGCTGCTGCCGACGCTGCGCCGGCAGCACCGTGAAGGGCTGCTGTTCTCGCTGTTGCACTGCGAACTGGCCGAGGCCGCAGGCCGTACGGCCCAGGAGGGGTCATGAGCGAGACGATCACGTACGCGCCCGGGCAGGCGCCCGGGGCGACCGCGGCCGACCCGGACCACCGGGTGCGCGCCGCCGCCCTTGAACGCCTCGTCGGGCCCGCCGGTGACCCCGGGAACCCGCTGGGCGCCGCCGCCGTGCTCGCCGCGGACGAACGCGGCGAACTCTCCGCAGAGGGCGAGCGGCTGCTCGCCGGATACGGCCTGAACGCCGAGTTCGTGCCGCGCGCCCTGGGCGGCCGCTTCACGCAGGCCGACGGGCTCGCCCACCTGATGCGCACCGTCTTCCGGCGCGACTGCTCCCTCGGCATCGGCTACGGCGTCACCAGCTTCATCGCCGGACTGCCCGTCTGGGCGTCGGGCTCCGCCGCCCAGCAGCGACGGGCCGCCGACATCCTGCTCTCTGGCGGCCGCATCGTCGCCGCGTACACCGAACTCGCCCACGGCAGCGACTTCTCCCGCGTCGGCCTCACCGCCACCCCCGCGCCCGAGGGCCTGCGGCTGCGGGGCGGCAAGCAGCTCGTGAACAACGTCGCGCGGGCCGAGGCCGCCGTGGTGTTCGCCCGCACCGGCGCCGAGCCGGGCAGCCGCAGCCACTCCCACCTCCTCGTCGACCTCGACCGGCTGCCCGCCGGCGCGGTGCGCCGCGACGTCCGCTACCCGACGTCGGGCGTCCGCGGCTGCCTCCTCGGCGGTATCGAGTTCGACGACTGCCCGGTGCCCGCCGACTCCGTTCTCGGCGCGCCCGGCGACGCCATGGAGACCGTGCTGCGCGCCTTCCAGGTGACCCGCAGTGTGCTGCCCGGCATGGTCGTCGGCGTCGGCGACACCCAGTTGCGGGCCGTGCTCGGCTTCGGGCTCGGACGCCGGCTCTACGGCCGTCCCGTCGCCGAACTCCCCTACGCGCGCGCCACGTTGGTGGGCGCCTTCGCCGACCTCCTGGTGAGCGACGCGCTGGCCACGGTCGGCGCCCGCTCGCTGCATCTGCTGCCGGGCGAGACCAGCGTGCAGTCCGCCGCCGTGAAGTACCTGGTGCCCAAGCTGCTCCAGGAGTCCTCCTACCGGCTCTCGGTGCTGCTCGGCGCCCGCAGCTATGTCCGCACCGGCCCGTACACCGTCTTCCAGAAGGCCGCCCGCGACCTGCCCGTGGTGGCGCTCGCGCATGCCGGCAGCGCCGTCTGCCAGGCCACGATCGTGCCGCAGCTGCCGCGGCTCGCGGCTCGTGGCTGGTTCCGGCCCGGCGCCGCGCCCCCCGCCGCCCTGTTCCGCCCCGGCGACCCGCTGCCGCCCCTGGACCTCGGCAGGCTGGAACTCAACGCGCGCGGCCAGGACACCCTCAGCCGGGCCGTCACCGACACCGAGTACGACGACCCCCGGGTGGACGCCCTGGCCCGGCTGTTCGCCGGCGAACTGCGGGGCATCGCGCGCCGCGCCGCCGAACTGCCGCCCCGGGACCGCACGGTGCTCGCCTCGCGCCGGGGGTTCCTGCTCGCCGACCGGTACGCGCACGTGCTCGCCGCCGCGGCCTGTCTCGGCGTGTGGCAGCACGGCGCCGGCCCGCACCGCGATCCGGCCTGGGTGATCTGCGCCCTGCACCGGCTCGCCGACCGTCTCGGCCTGAAGCCGGGGCCGCCGCCCCGGGACGCGGCCGAGGAGCTCCACGCGGAGCTGCTCCACCGTCACGAAGAACACCGCACCTTCGACCTCATCCGCGCGCCGCTCGCCTGAGCGGTCCGCCGTTCCCACGGGAGTTCTGCCATGTCCCTTGCGTCCACCGGCCCCACCGCGTCCGGCACCGTCTCCGCCGCCGACATCCGCGGCTGGCTCGTCGAACGGATCGCCTTCTACCTGGAGTGCTCCCGCGAGGAGATCGACGAGGGCGCGCCGCTGGTCGACATCGGCCTCGACTCGGTCTACGCGCTCACCCTGTGCGGCGACGTCGAGGACCGCTTCGGGCTCGCCGTCGAACCGACCATGGCCTGGGACCACCCGACGGTCGACGCGATCACCGCACACCTCACGCAAGAGCTGGCCAGGCAGTGACCGCCGCGCCCCCGCGCCCCGCCGGCCGGGCGAGTACCGCCGCGCTCCCGCTCTCCGAGGGCCAGGAAGCCATGTGGTTCCTGCACCGGCTCGCCCCCGGCAGCGCCGCGTACAACGTGGTGCTCGGGGTGCGGGTGCACAGCCCGCTCGACGAGGAGAACCTGCGCCGCTCGGTGGCCGCCCTCGCCGGCCGCCACGAACTGCTCAGCTCCGTGTACGAGGAGGAGGACGGGCAGCCGGTGCGCCGGCCCGCGCCGGACCTGACCGTGCCGTTCGAGGTGCGCGAGGCGCACGGCAGCACGGACGAGGAGCTGACCGCGCTCGCCCGCGAGGCCGGCGCCCGGCCGTTCGCGCTCACCGACGCCTGGCCCTTCCGGGTCGTGCTGCTGCGCCGCGGGCCCGCCGACGCGGCGCTGGTGGTCGCCGCCCACCACATCGCCAGCGACGCCACCAGCCAGTGGCTGATGCTGCGCGACCTCCTCGACGCGTACGCCCTCGGCGGGGTGCCGCTGCCCGCCGTCGGCGTCCCGTACAGCCTGCACGTCGAACAGGAACGGGCGCTCGCCGGCAGCCCCGCCCGCGCCCGCGCCGAGCAGTACTGGGCCGGGCTCGGCCAGGGCACCACCGCCGCGACCCTGCCCCCCGACCGGCCCGCCACAGGTCCCGCGGCGCTGCGCGGCGCGACCTGCGTCCACCCGCTCGCCCCTGCCCTCGCCGCCCGGCTGCCCGGTGCGGCCGCGGAGGCCGGGGTGACGCCCTTCGCGCTGCTGCTCGGCGCGTTCCAGGCCGCCGTGCACCGCTCCACCGGACTCGACGACTTCCTCATCGGCTGCCCCGCGTCCAGCCGGATCGGCAAGGGCACCGCCGACATGGTCGGCTATCTCGTCAACTCCCTCGCCCTGCGCGCCCGTTTCGCCCCCGGCAGCACCATCGGCGACACGGTGAGCGAGGCGCACCTGGGACTGCTCGCCGGCCTCGGACGGCTGCGCCACCCCGTGCCCGTACCCAGGTTCGCCATGGCCGTGACGCTGCTCGCCATCGACCGGCTGCCGGTCCCCGGCCTGGTCGGCGCGGCACGACCAGCCACGTACGGGGGACTTCGGCTGTCGCTCCTCGACCTTCCGCACATGGAGGGCCAGTTCGACTTCAACGTCGAACTGCGCAGCTCTGCCGACGAGTTGACGATCGTCCTGCGCTACGCCGACGAGCTGTTCGACCGGGAGACCGTCGAGCGGTTCGCCGCGGTGTGCACCCGCATGATCGAGGCGGCGGTGGACCAGCCCTCGGCCGTCGTCTCGTGCCTCCCGCTGACCACGGGCGACGAGCTCGCGGAACTGCTGAGCCTGGGCGACGGCCAGTACGACGACTGGTGAGCGCGGCCCCCTCCACCCCTGCGGCCTCGGAATATAGGCCGTTTATGAGAAGGCGCTGCCAGCGTGAAGCCACCACCCCTAGCGACGAGGTCACCATCATGAATCAGGCAGCCGGGGCCGGTCGACGGCCATTGGTCGAACGGATCACCCACTGGAGTGTCCGAAATCGGAAACGGGCAGCCTTCGGCTGGCTGGGTCTGGTTGTCCTCATCATCGCGATCGGCGCGGGCCTGGGCTCCACCAGCCTCGACGAGCACGCGCCCGGTGAGACGGGCCGCGCACAGAAGATGCTGGACGACGCGGCCGTGTTCTCGCCGCCGCAGGAGAACGTGCTGATCGAGGCCAAGGCGGGCGACCCCGCCTACGCCTCCAACCCCGGGATGCAGCAGGCCGCCAAGGACGTCGCGCAGGCGCTGCGCGGACTCGGCAAGGACGAGACCGGCGCCGACTGGGCCTCCGACGTCGTCACGCCGACCGACGGCGCCGAAGCGGCCCGAAAGCTCGTGTCCGAGGACGGGCGTTCGCTGCTCGTCCGGTTCTCCGTGACCGGCTACTCGATGGAGCCGATGGAGAAGGCCGTCGCCGAACAGGCCAGGACGCACCCGGGTGTCGCCATCACCCAGACCGGCAAGGTCAGCGTCAGCCAGGCGATCGACAAGATCCAGGACGACGACTTCCTCCGCGCCGAGCTGCTGTCCATCCCGCTCACCGTGGTGATCCTCGCCGTCGTCTTCGGCTCGCTCGTCTCGGCCGGCCTGCCGGTCCTGATCTCGCTGGTCTCCGTCGTGGCGGCCATGGGCTTCCTGACGTTCTTCGGCAAGTGGATCGCGATCGGGGACTCCACCCCCTCGGTGGTGCTCCTGATCGGCATGGCCGTGGGCGTCGACTACTCGCTGTTCTACCTGCGCCGGGCCCGCGAGGAGCGGGCCGCCGGACACGACAACGACACCGCGCTGATCATCGCGGGCCGTACCTCCGGCAAGGCGGTCGTGGTCTCCGGGCTCACCGTCATGGTCGCGCTCGCCGGACTCTTCTTCACCGGCATCGAGACCTTCACCGGTATGACCGTCGGCACCATCGCCGTCGTCGGCATCGCCATGCTCGGCGCCATCACCGCGCTGCCCGCCATGCTGTCCTCGCTCGGCGAGCGCGTCGACCGCTGGAAGGTGCCGTGGCTCGGCGCCCGCCGCACCGTGGTCAAGGACTCCCGGGTGTGGGGCGCGGTCGTGCGCCAGGTCGTCAAGGCCCCCGTCGTCTGGGCCGCGGTCGGCGCCCTGGCCCTGGCCCTGCTCGCCGTGCCCGCGCTCGGTATGAAGCTCTCCGACCCCGACCTCAAGCACCGGCTGCCCACCGACGTACCGGCGTTGCAGGCCCTCGAGCGGGTCGAGAAGGCGTTCCCGGTCGACACCCAGCCGGCCGAGGTCGTCGTGCGCGGCACGGATCTGGACGGGGCCGCGGTCAAGTCCGCGATCGGCGCCCTCAAGGAGCAGGTCGCCGACAGCGGCGGCAAGCTGATGGAGCCCGTAGAGGCCAGCCTCATCCCCGGCGGCAAGCTCATGGTGGTCCGGGTGCCGCTCGCCGGTGACGGCAAGAACGCCGAGTCGGTGGCCGCCCTGAAGGAACTGCGCGACACGGCACTGCCCGCCTCCTTCGGCAAGGTCGACGGCCTGGAGTTCGCGGTCGCCGGCGACACCGCCAAGCAGGAGGACTTCAACTCGGCGCTCGACGGCAGCGCCCCCTGGGTCTTCGGCTTCGTGATCGTCCTCGCGTTCGTGCTGCTCGCGGCCGCCTTCCGGTCGCTGGTGATCCCCATCGTGTCGATCGTCCTCAACCTGCTGTCGATCGGCGCGGCCTACGGCGTCCTGACCCTGGTCTTCCAGGACGGGCACCTGTCCTCGCTCCTGGACTTCCGCTCCTACGGCGCGGTGGTCAGCTGGCTGCCGCTGTTCATGTTCGTCACCCTGTTCGGGCTGAGCATGGACTACCACGTGTTCATCCTCAGCCGGGTGCGTGAGTACCGAGGCCGGGGCCTGTCCACCAAGCAGGCCGTGGTGGAGGGCATCACCAAGAGCGCGGGCGTCGTCACCAGCGCCGCCGCCGTGATGATCGCGGTGTTCTCGGTCTTCGCCACACTCTCCGCCATCGACTTCAAGATGGTGGGCGTCGGGCTCGCGACGGCCGTGCTCATCGACGCCACGATCGTGCGCGGAGTGCTGCTGCCGGCCGCGCTGACCATGTTCGGCGACGCCACCTGGAAGATGCCGCGGGCCCTGCGCCTCCTGCCGGGCGTCAGCCTGGAGGGCAGCGACGAGCCCGCTCCCGCGCCGGCGGCCCCGGACGCGGTCCGCGCGCCGCAGCCGACGGTCGCCGAGCAGGTGCCCGCCGGACCCGGGTCCCGCACCCGCTGACGGCGAGAACAAGGAGCCGGGGTACGCCGCGACGGGCGTACCCCGGCTCCTTCCTGTGGACCGGCCCGCGGGCCGGTCCGCCCCTTATAGGGGGGGTATAGCGGTCCCGCACAGAATTCGAGTGTCAGGTCGAAGGTTTCCGACAGTGCCTGCCACGAAGGGACAACCGTGCCCGAGAAACCGTACTCAGGAATTCTGTCGACCATCGGGAACACCCCCCTGGTCCACATGGAAAACCTGCTGCCCGGCTTCGGGTCCAAGGTCTACGCCAAGGTCGAGCGATTCAACCCGGGCGGCAGCATCAAGGACCGGTCGGCGCTGAGAATGCTCGTCGACGCGGTAAGCAGCGGTGAACTGCGGCCGGGCGAGTCCGTCGTAGTCGAGTCCAGTTCCGGCAATCTCGCCGTCGGACTCGCGCAGGTCTGCCGCTACTTCGGACTGCGCTTCATCTGCGTGGTCGACGGCAAGACCACCGGTCAGAACCTCGCCATCCTCAACGCCTTCGGCGCCGAGGTCGAGGTCATCACCGAGCGGGACACGGCCACCGGCGAGTATCTGCCGGCCCGTCTGCGCAGGGTGCGCGAGCTGGTCGCGGGCACCGCCAACGCGTTCTGGCCCAACCAGTACGCCAACCCCCTCAACCCGCGCGCCCACGAGGTCACCATGCGGGAGATAGCCCGGTCCCTGGACGGCCGGGTCGACTATCTCTTCGCCTCGGTCTCGACCTTCGGCACTCTCAAGGGCTGCGCCGACCACATCCAGGACGAGGGTCTCGGCACCACGGTCGTCGCCGTCGACGCCCTGGGCAGCGCGATCTTCGGGCTCGAATCGACGGCACGGCTCATCCCCGGGCACGGCGCCTCCGTGGTGCCGCCGCTGATGGACCCCCAGGCCGCCGACGACGTGGTCCACATCTCCGACCTCGAATGCGTCGCGGCCTGCCGCAGGCTCGTCGCCCGCGAGGCGATCCTGGCCGGCGGTTCGTCCGGGGCGACGGTCGCGGCCCTGCGGAAATACGCGGAGCGCATTCCGGACGGTTCGAACTGCGTGCTCATTTTCCCCGACGGCGGCGACCGCTATCTCGACACCATCTATTCCGACGACTGGGTGCGCCGGAATTTCGGCGAGGTCTCCCATCTCTGGAAGGACTGAATTCCCCATGATCGTCATCCGGCACGCCGATGTGGAGAGCATCCTCGACGGCCGCGAGGCGGACAATGTCCGCACCGTCGCCGAGGCCTACCGGCTGCACGCCGCCGGGCAGACCGCGGTCCCGCACTCCGTCTTCCTGCGCTTCCCGGGACACGACCGGGACCGCATCATCGGCCTGCCGGCCTACCGCGGCGGCGATCGCCCCGTGGCGGGCATGAAGTGGATCTCGTCCTTCCCGGCGAACATCGAGTCGGGACTCCAGCGCGCCAGCGCCGCGATCCTGCTCAACTCACTGGCCACGGGCCATCCCGAGGCGTTGGTCGAGGGTTCGGTGATCTCCGCCAGGCGCACCGCGGCCGGTGCCGCGCTCGCCGCCGAGCTGCTGACCCGCGAGGCGCGTCCGACCGGGGTCGCGCTGATCGGCTGCGGTGTCATCAACCACGAGATCCTGCGCCATCTGCGGGCGGTGCTGCCGGAGCTGACCGAGGTCACGCTGTACGACCGGGCACGGCCCCGCGCCGAGGAGTTCGCCGGGCGGGTCGCAGCCGAGGCGCCCGGGCTGCGGATCGCGTACGCCGACTCGCTCGACGAGGCCCTCGGCGCGCACCCGCTGATCTCCTTCGCGACCACGGCGGGCGTGCCGCACACCGGCCTCGACGCGGTGCGGCCCGGCTCGCTGGTGCTGCACGTCTCGCTGCGCGACCTGCGCCCCGAGGCGCTGCTCGGCGCCCACAACATCGTCGACGACGCCGACCACGTGTGCCGCGAGCGCACCTCGCCGCACCTGGCGGAGCAGCTCACCGGCAACCGCGACTTCATCGACGCCTCGATCGGTGAACTGCTCACCGGTGAGAGGGAGTTCGTCCGCGTCCCGGGCCGCACGACGGTCTTCTCGCCCTTCGGGCTCGGGGTGCTCGACATGGCCCTCGCCGCCTTCGTGCACGACGTGGCGGCAGCCAAGGGCCTGGGAGTACGGGTCGACGGCTTCCTGCCCCCGCCGACCGCCTGAGCCCGCACCCCCACCACGCGCGCGCTCGCCCCACGGCCCCAGCTGCCCCACAGCCCCCAGCTGCCCCACAGCCCCCGGCCGCACCACCGCCCCAGCCGGACCACCGCACAGGCGCACCACTCGCCCCACCGCGCCACTCGCCCCACTGCCCCACGGCCCCCGGCCGCACCACGCCGGACCACCGCCCCAGCCGGACCACCGCACAGGCGCCCCACCGCCCCACTCGCCCCACCGTGCCACCCGCACCACTGCACCACTCGCCTCACCGCACCACTCGCACCACCAGCACCACCCCGCCACCGGGCGTCCGCCCGATCACCCTTCCAAGGAGCAGACATGGCGACCGAGCTGAACGACGACCGCACCTACCGCGTCGTCCGCAACGACGAGGACCAGTACTCGATCTGGTGGGCCGAGCGCGATCTGCCCGCCGGCTGGACCGCCGAGGGCACCGAGGGCACCCGCGAGCAGTGCCTCTCCCGGATCGCCGAGGTCTGGACGGACATGCGCCCGCGCAGCCTGCGCGAGCGCATGGAGGCCGACGCGGCCTGACCAGCGGCCCCTCTCCCCCCCCACGCCCCCCACGCCCCTTCGCACCTTCTCTCTTTCGCAATCCGGAACAGGAGATCTCGTGAACGCCGAACAGCGGTCGGGTGACGTCCCCGACATCCGTCCCCGGCCGTCGGCGGCCGGAGGCACCCCCCTTCTGCACGAGAGGTTCGCCGCGCAGGCCCTGCGCACGCCGCACGTGGTCGCCGTCGTCGACGGCGCGCACACCGTGACGTACGAGGAGCTCGACCGCGCGGCCAACCGCATGGGGCACTTCCTGCGGGGGCTGGGGGCCGGGCCGGACTCCGTCGTCGGGGTCAGCCTGGAACGCGGCGCCGACCTGGTCGTCGCGCTGCTCGGCGTCTGGAAGGCGGGCGCCGCCTACCTGCCGCTGGACCCGGGTCAGCCGCCGGCCCGGCTGACCGGCCTGGTCCGCGCGTCGGGCGCCCAGGTCGTCCTGGCCGGCCCGGCGCTCGAAGGCGCCGTCCGTGACGCCGGCGCTCGCCGGGTGGGCCCCGAAGAGGTGCCCGCCGGCCTGCCGGACACCGCTCCCGCGAGCGGCGCGGACCCGGACGGCGCGGCGTACACCGTCTTCACCTCCGGCTCCACCGGCGCGCCCAAGTGCGTCGTCATCACCCACGCGGGCATCGCGAACCGGGTCGGCTGGACCGTGCGCAAGCACGCGCTCGGGCCCGCCGATCGCATCCTTCAGAAGACGTCCATCGGCTTCGACGCGGCAGGCTGGGAGATCTTCGCCCCGCTGGTCATCGGCGGCAGTGTGGTCCTCGCCCCGCACGGCGCCGAGCGGGACCCGGCGGCGCTGTTGCGCGCGGTGGCCGACTACCGCGTCACCGTCCTCCAGGTGGTCCCCTCCGTCCTGCGCATCCTCGTCGAGGAGGGCGACTGGACCGGCTGTGAGTCGCTGCGGCTGCTGTTCTCCGCCGGTGAGGCGCTGCACGGCGAGCTCGTCGCCCGGCTGCGTGAGAAGGCCGGCCCGGCACTCGAGGTGTGGAACACCTACGGGCCCACCGAGTGCTCCATCGACATCACCGCCCAGGCCGTCGACCCGGCGCAGACCAGCGGCGCGATCCCCATCGGCCGCCCCCTCCCCGGGATGCGCGTCCTGGTCCTCGACCCGAACGGCGACCCGGTCCCCGTCGGCACGCCGGGCGAGCTGTACGCGGGCGGTACCGGTGTGGCCCGCGGCTACCTTGGCCGCCCCGACCTGACCGCCGAACGCTTCGTGCCCGACCCCTACGCGAGTGAGCCCGGCTCCCGCCTCTACCGCACCGGGGACCTGGTGCGCTGGCGCACCGACCGCACCCTCGACTACCTGGGCCGCCTCGACCACCAGGTGAAGGTCAACGGCGTCCGTATCGAGCCGGGCGAGATCGAGGCGGCGCTCGCCGCCCACCCCGGCGTCACCGGCGCGGTCGTCCTGCCCTACGAGGCGGAGGGCGGCAGCAAGCGGCTCGCCGCGCACCTCACCGCGGGCGGTCCCCAGGCCGCCGGCCCGTCGGCCGACGCGCTGCGCGCCTTCCTGCGCGAGCGGCTCCCCGAGAGCCACATCCCGTCGTTCTTCCACACCGTCGAGGCCTTCCCGCTCACCGCCAACGGCAAGGTCAACCGGGCCATGCTGCCCACCCCGGGCGAGATCGCCGCCGCCGACCAGCCGTCGTTCGTCGCCCCGCGCACCGCCGCCGAACAGCTCGTCGCGGACGCCTGGGCCGACCTGCTGGAACTGGACCGGGTCGGGGCACACGACGACTTCTTCGCCCTGGGCGGCTCCTCCCTCCAGCTGACCCGTCTCGCCGCCAGGCTGCGCGCCGCGTCCGGTGCGCAGATCTCGTTGCGCGGACTGCTGCGCGCCACCACCGTCGAGAGGCAGGCCGGGCTCATCGAGGCCCCCGCCGCCGACGAGGCCCCGATCGTGCCGGTCCCGCGCGACGGCGATCTGCCGCTGTCGTCCGGACAGCGCCGCCTGTGGTTCCTGGACCGGATGCACCCGGGCAGCCCCGAGTGGGTGGCCCCCCTCTTCCTGCGGCTGCCCGCGGACACCGGCGCCGACACCGTGCGGCGCGCCCTGGACGCGCTGGCCGCCCGCCACGAGGCGCTGCGCACCCGCTACCCGGACCGGGGCGGCGAGCCGTACCAGGTGATCGGCGAGGCCGGTGCGCAACTAGTCGAACTCCGCGTCGAGGACACCACCCGCGACGCACTGGAGCAGCTGTTCCGCGAGCAGTTCGCCCGCGGCTTCGACCTGGCCGCGGGACCGCTGTGGCGGGCGCTGCTCGCCCGCACCGGCGGCGACCACGTGCTGCTCCTCACGCTGCACCACATCACCGTGGACGGCTGGTCCACGGTCGTCCTCGAGCGTGAACTGCGGGAGCTGTGCGCCGCGTTCGAGGCGGCCCGCACACCGCGGCTGCCCGCGCTCGCCGTGCAGTACGCCGACTACGGGGCCTGGCAGCATGCCCGGCACACCGAGGAGTTCATCGCGGGTGAGCTCGCCCACTGGCGCACCGCGCTGGCCGGTATCGAGCCCCTCGACCTGCCCCTGGACCATCCCCGCCCGGCGGAACGCGACCCCCGCGGCGCTGTCGTCCCCTTCCGTGTCGAGCCCGAACTGGCCGACCGTCTCGACGAGTTGGGCAAGGCGCACCGCGCGACGCCGTTCATGACGCTGCTCACCGCCTACGCCACCCTGATCGCCCGCTACAGCGGCAGCTGGGACATCCCGGTGGGCACCCCCGTCGCCGGCCGCGGCCGCCCCGAGACCGAGGGCATGGTCGGCTTCTTCCTCAACTCGCTCGTCGTCCGGTGCGCGCTGGACGCCGACGTCACCTTCGCCGACGCCCTCGACCGGGTCAGCCAGGCCGCGCGCGCCGCCTTCGCCCACCAGGAACTTCCCTTCGAACGGCTCGTCGACGAGCTCCAGCCCGAGCGCGACCTCTCCCGCACCCCGCTCTACCAGGTCGCTTTCGACCTGCACAGCGAGGGCGTCACCAGCGTCGCCACCGAGGACGAGGACATGGCGGCCTTCACCGCCGCCTGGCAGGTCGCCAAGACCGACCTCTCCCTGTTCATGCGCAGGACGGCGGACGGCGCCCTGGACGGCGTGCTCGAGTACGCCGCCACCCTCTTCGAGCGCGCCACCGCCGAGCGCCTCGCCGGACACTTCACCAGCCTGCTCCGGTGCGTCGCCGAGCAGCCCGACCTGCCGCTCGGCAAGGTCGACTTCCTGTCGGCCGAGGAGCGCGGCCGGCTCCTCGTCGGATTCAACGACACCGAGGTCAGCGCCGAGTCCGAGACGGTTCTCGCACTCGTCGAGGCCTGGGCCACCGCCGACCCGGACGTCACCGCCCTCTCGTACGGCTCGCGGAGCGTCACCTACGGCGAGCTGGACGCCCGCGCCAACCGTCTCGCGCATGTGCTGCGGGAGCACGGGGTCGGCGCCGAGTCGCGGGTCGCGGTGCTCCTGGACCGGGGCCCCGAGCTGATCACGGCCCTGCTCGCGGTGTGGAAGGCGGGCGGCGCCTATCTGCCCGTCGACCCCTCCTGCCCCGCCGAGCGGCTCACCGCGATGCGCCGCAGCGCGCGCGCACTCACGGTGATCACCTCGAGCGCGTACAGGGAGACCGCCGGGGACGGCGCGGTCCTCGTCGACACCGACGCGGCCCGGATCGCGGCCGCGCCGGCCACCCGGCCCGCCCGCACCGACGACCTCGACCGGCTCGCCTACGTGATCTTCACGTCGGGCTCCACCGGGACGCCCAAGGGGGTCGAGGTCACCCATCGCGGGCTCGTCAACCACGTCGCCTGGGCGGCACGCGAGCTGGCGCCGCGCGACTACGGCGGGGCCCCGCTGTTCTCCTCCGTCGCCTTCGACCTCGTCGTCCCCAACCTGTGGGCGCCGCTGGTCACCGGGCAGCGGCTGTTCCTGCTGCCGCAGGACACCGACCTCTCGGAGCTCGGCAAGCACCTCGCCGAGGCCGAGCCGTTCAGCTTCGTGAAGCTCACCCCCGGCCACCTCGACGTGCTCGCCCTCCAGCTGACCCCGGCCCAGGCCGGCGCCCTGGCCCCGGTCCTGGTCGTGGCGGGGGAGGCCTTCTCCAGGGCCACCCTGGAGCGGTGGCGGGCCCTGGCCCCCGACACTCGCCTGGTCAACGAGTACGGGCCCACCGAGGCCTCCGTGGGCACCTGCGTCTTCGAGGTGCCCGACGGGACCGCAGGGGCCGGCACGGAGATCCTGCCGATCGGCCGGCCGCTGCCGAACATGACGATGTACGTCCTGGACGACCGGTTCCAGCCGGTGCCCGCCGGGGTCGCGGGAGAGCTGTACGTCGGCGGCACCGGAGTGGCCCGCGGCTACGCGAACCGCCCCGACCTGACCGCCGAGCGCTTCCTGCCCGACCCGTTCGGCACGCCCGGCGCCCGCGTCTACCGGACCGGCGACCGGGTCCGCCGGCGGGCCGACGGCAACGTCGAGTTCCTCGGCCGGTTCGACGACCAGGTCAAGATCCGCGGCTACCGCGTGGAACTCGGCGAGGTCCAGGCCGTCCTGGCCGCACACCCGGCCGTACGCGAGGCGTTCCTCACCGTCCACGCACACGACAACGGTGAGAAGCAGCTGGTCGCCCACTACGTCGCCGAGAGCGGCGGCGACTTGGCCGACACCCTCGTCGCGCACTGCGCCCAGCGGCTGCCGGACTACATGGTCCCCACCGTCTGGACCCGGCTCGACGCGCTGCCCCTCAACGCCAACGGCAAGGTCGACCGGCGCGCCCTGCCCGTCCCCGGCGCGGACACCGCGACCGGGGGACATGTGCCGCCGAGCGGTCCCGTCGAGGAACGCATCGCCGAGATCTGGACCGAGCTGCTCGGCACCCGGGCCGGAGCGCACGACAACTTCTTCCACGTGGGCGGCAATTCGATCCTCGCGATCCGGCTGATCTCCCGCATCCAGGAGGAGTTCGAGATCGATCTCGCGGTGCGAACGGTGTTCGAGGGACCCACGGTCGCGCGCCTCGCGGCCACCGTCGAGGAGCGCATCAGGGCGGAGATCGCCGCGCTCACCGACTCGGAACTCGTGAATGACGAACTGCTGGTGAAGGGGTACGACGCATGACCGGGGACAAGGCTCAGACGGTCCGGGACGCCGCGGCACTGCGCGACGAGCTGCTGCGCCGCCGGATGGCGGGCCGGCGCGGCGCCGGCCGGCGCACGACGGTGCCGCGCGCCGACCGCACGGCCCCGCTGCCGCTGTCGTACGGCCAGCAGCAGATGTGGTTCCTCAACCGGCTGGAGCCGAACAGCACCGAGTACCTGGTGCCGCTCGTGCTGCGGCTGCGCGGCACGCTGGACACCGGGGCCCTCGGCCGCGCCTGGCAGACGCTCCTGGAGCGCCACGAGATCCTGCGCACCCGCTACGCCCTCGCCGGCGACGAACCGGTCCAGGTCGTCGACCCGCCGCGCCCCGCCCCGCTGGACGTCACCGCGGTGGCGGACGAGCAGAGCCTGCTGCGGGCCGTCGAGGACGACATGGGCCGGCCCTTCGACCTGGGCGGCGAATGGCCGGTGCGCGCCCGGCTGCTGCGGCGCGCCGCCGACGACCACGTGCTGTCGGTCGTGTTCCACCACATCGCCTGCGACGCCTGGTCCACCGGCGTCCTCGGCCAGGAACTCTCCGCCCTGTACGGCGCCTTCACCAGCGGCGCCGACAACCCCCTGGCGCCCCTGCCGGTGCAGTACGCGGACTACGCGGCCTGGCAGCGCGCCGAGCTGAACGGCGGAGCCCTGACCCGTCAGCTCGACTACTGGACCGAGCGGCTGGCGGGCCTCGAGGCGCTGGAACTGCCGACCGACCGGCCGCGTCCGGCCGTGCGCGACGCGGCGGGCGACAGCGTCGCCTTCACCCTGCCCGCCCCGCTCGCCGCCCGTATCCGCGAGACGGGCCGGCGCCACGAGGCCACCCCCTTCATGGTGGTGCTCGCCGCCTTCCAGGGCCTGCTCGGCCGCTACACCGGCCGCACGGACGTCGCCGTCGGCACCGTCGGCTCGGGACGCACGCTGCCCGAACTCCAGGGCCTGATCGGATACGGCATCAACAGCCTCGTCCTGCGGGGCCGGTGGAGCGCCGACGCGTCCTTCGGCGACCTGCTCGACGCCACCCGCTCCACCGTGCTCGACGCCTTCGACCACCAGGCCGTGCCCTTCGCGCAGCTCGTGGACCGGCTCCAGCCGGAGCGCGACATGTCCCGTACGCCGCTGTACCAGGTGGCGTTCACCATGCACGGCGAGCGGACGGCCGCCTTCGAGCTGGCCGGCCTCGCGGCGGAGCCCTACCTCGGCACCGGCAGCGTCGCGAAGACGGACCTCGACCTCCAGCTGACCGAGGGCGCCGACGGCTCGCTCACCGGCCGCTTCGAGTACGCCACCGCCCTGTTCGACCGCACGACGGTCGAGCGCATGGCGGACCACCTGCTGCGGCTCCTGGAGGCCGGCACCGCCGACCCGGCCGCCCGTCTGTCCGCCGCCGACATCCTCGGCGCCGGCGAGCGGGCCCTGCTCGCCGGCGCCCCCGAGCGCGTGGAGCCGGTCACCCGCCGCGTCCACGAGGTCTTCGAGGCGCAGGCGGCCCGCACCCCGGACGCCGTGGCCGTCGTCTTCGAGGACCAGGAACTGTCGTACGCGGAGCTCGACACCCGCGCCAACCGGATCGCGCACCTGCTGCGCGCCAAGGGCGTCGGCCCCGAGGACCTCGTCGGCATCTGCCTGGAACGCGGCATCGAACTGATGCCCGCACTCCTCGGCGTGCTCAAGTCGGGCGCCGCCTACCTGCCCCTCGACCCGGCCAACCCCGCCGACCGTCTCGCGTACATCGTCAAGGACGCGAACGCCCCGGTGGTGCTGACCACCGCCGACCGGGCCGGCGTCCTCGACGGGCGGTACGAGGGCGACGTCGTCGAACTCGACACCGAGGCCGCCGTCCTCGCCGCCCAGCCCGGTACCGCCCCCGCTGTGGCCGGCAGCCCCCAGAACCTGATCTACACCATCTACACCTCCGGCTCCACGGGCCGCCCCAAGGGCGTCGCCCTCACCCACGAGAACGTGGTGCGCCTCCTCGCGCGCGGCCAGGAGCACTACGCCTTCGCGGCGACCGACGTGTGGCCCCTGTTCCACAGCTACGCCTTCGACGTCTCCGTCTGGGAGATGTGGGGCGCGCTGCTGCACGGCGGACGCCTCGTCGTCGTCCCCTTCGCCGTCACCCGTTCGCCCGAGGAGTTCCTCGACCTCCTCGTCGACCAGGGCGTCACGGTCCTCAACCAGACGCCCTCCGCGTTCCGCGCCCTCACCGGCGCCGCCCGCGACGGCGACCCGCGCATCGACCGGCTCGCCCTGCGCGCCGTGGTCTTCGCCGGCGAGAAACTGGAGGTCTCCGAGCTCGGCCCGTGGGCGGAGCGCATCGGCCTGGACCGCACCGCCCTGGTGAACATGTACGGGATCACCGAGACCACCGTGCACACCACCTACCGGCGGCTGACCGACGCGGACCTCGACCCGCAGGCGGGCAACCCCATCGGCCGGCCCCTGGCCGACCTGACCGTCCACCTCCTCGACGGCAACGGCGAGCTGGCGCCGATCGGCGTCCCCGGCGAGATCCACGTCGGCGGCCCGGGCGTCGCCCGCGGTTACCTGGGCCGTCCCGAGCTGACCGCCGAGCGCTTCGTCCCCGACCCGTACGGACCGGCCGGCGCCCGCCTCTACCGCAGCGGCGACCTGGCCCGCCGGCTCCCCGACGGCCAGCTGGAGTTCCTCGGCCGCGCCGACGACCAGGTGAAGATCCGCGGCTTCCGCATCGAACTCGGCGAGATCGAGAACGCCCTCGCCGCCCACGACGCGGTCCGTGACGCGGTCGTCCTGGTCCGCGAGGACACCCCCGGTGACGTCCGGCTCGTCGCCTACGTCACCGCGGACGACGCCGCCGCCCCCGCCCCGGCCCAGCTGCGCACGCTGCTCGCCGCCGCACTGCCCGAGTACATGGTCCCGGCGGCCTTCGTCGTCCTCGACCGGCTGCCGCTGACCACCAACGGCAAGCTCGACAAGCGTGCCCTGCCCGCCCCCGGCCAGGACGCCGTCGGCGCGACGGCGTACGTCGCCCCGCGCACCGTCGTGGAGGAGCGGATCGCCGAGGTCTGGCAGGACGTGCTCGGCCTCGACCGCGTGAGCGTCGAGGACGGCTTCTTCGAGCTCGGCGGCCACTCCATCCGGGCGGTCACCCTCGTCGGACGGCTGCGCGCCGCCGGGTACGACCTGGCCGTACGCGACGTCTTCGAGTACCGCACCGTCGCCCGCGTCGCCGAACTCGTCACAGGCCGCCCGGCGCCGGCCGCGCGGCCCGCCACCGTCGCCCCGTTCTCCCTGGTGGCGGACGAGGACCGGGACCGGCTCCCGGAAGGACTCGCGGACGCCTACCCGCTGTCGCAGGTCCAGCTCGGCATGGTCGTCGAGATGCTGACCGACGACGGCAAGCACCCGTACCACAACGTCACCTCGTTCCGGATACGCGATGAACAGCCCTTTTCCGAGACGGCGTTGCGTGAGGCGGCGGCCGTCGTCGTCGCCCGGCACGACGTGCTGCGCACCTCCGTGGATCTCGCCGCCCACTCCGTGCCGCTGCAACTCGTGCACACACACGCCGAGATGACCCTCGGGGTGCGCGACCTGAGCGCCCTGGGCGAGGAGGAACTCCAGCAGTCGCTGCGGGAGTTCACGGCCGCCGAGCGCGCCGACCTGTTCGATCTGGCCACCGCGCCCCTGCTGCGGCTGCACGCGCACCTCGCGGGAGACGGCAGCTGGTGGCTCACCAACACCGAGTGCCACGCGATCCTCGACGGCTGGAGCCACCACTCCTTCCTGATGGAGGTCCTGGAGGAGTACCGGCGGTTCCGCGACGGCGCCTCCGACGACACTCCCGCCGCGCCGGAAGGGCCCACGGCCCGCTTCGCGGACTTCGTCGCCGCCGAACTGTCGGCGCTCGCCTCCCAGGACGCGCGTCGCTACTGGCAGGACATCGTCACCGGTCATGCCCGCCTGTCCGTCCCGGCCCCCTGGACCGGCGACGAGCAGGACGATGGCCGGCCCTACCGCGTCCCCGTCCCCTTCCATGACCTGGAGGACCGGCTGCGGGCACTGGCGACGAAGGCGGGCGCGTCACTCAAGAGCGTGCTGCACGCGGCGCACCTGAAGACGATGAGCCTGATCACCGAGGAGGAGCGCTTCTTCACCGGCCTGGTCTGCAACGCGAGGCCCGAGGTCCTCGGCGCGGACCGGGTGTACGGCATGCACCTCAACACCCTGCCCTTCGCCTACGACCGCTCGGCCCGCACCTGGCGCGAGCTCGTCGGCCAGGTCTTCGCCCGCGAGATCGAACTCTGGCCCCACCGGGCCTTCCCCATGCCCGTCATCCAGCGTGAACTCGCGGACGGCGAGCGCCTGATCGACATGCGCTTCAGCTACCACGACTTCGACCAGGTCGACCGCGACCGCGTCGACTACCTGGCGAGCATCGACGACAGCCCGACCGAGTTCCCGCTCGGTGTCTCCGCCCGCGTCGGCCACCTGGTCCTCACGGCCTCGCCCCGTGCCCTGAGCAGGGAGGGAACCGACCGCCTCGCCGGGATGCTCCGCTCGGTTCTGGAGGCGATGGCGGCGGACCCGGAGGGTTCGGCGCGGGAGGCGCATCTGCCGGCGCGGGAGTACCGGCGGCAGGTGGTGGAGTGGAACGAGACGGGTCACGAGGCGGAGACGGCTTCGGTGCTGGAGCTGTTCGAGGCGCAGGCGCTGCGGACTCCGGAGGCGACCGCCGTCCGCTCGGACGAACTCCTTCTGTCCTACGAGGAGTTGGACGCGCGGGCGAATCAGATCGCGCACTTCCTGCGGGAGCGGGGGGTCGGCCATGAGTCGCGGGTGGCGGTGGTCCTGGACCGTGGTCCGGAGCTGATCGCGTCGCTGCTGGGCGTGTGGAAGGCGGGCGCGGCCTATGTGCCGGTCGACCCGGCCTCCCCCGCCGAGCGGATCGCGGCGATCGTGCGGACCTCGGGCGCCGAGGTGGTCCTGGACGCCTTGCGGCCGTCGGTGGCGGAGCTGCCGGTGACGGCCCCGGAGCGGGTCGACGATCTCGACCGGCTGGCGTACGTCATCTTCACGTCGGGTTCGACGGGCACGCCGAAGGGCGTCGAGCTCCCGCACCGGGGCCTCGTCAACCACGTCGCGTGGGTCGCACGGGAGTGGCTGTCCCGGGGGACCGCGGGCACCGCCCTCTTCTCGTCCGTCGCCTTCGACCTCGTCGTGCCGAACATCTGGGCGCCGCTCGTCGCCGGCCAGGCCGTGCACACCCTCTCCCAGCGGATCGGCCTGGACCGGCTGGGCGAACACCTGGCCGCGGGCGCTCCGTACAGCTTCCTCAAGCTGACCCCGGGGCACCTGGAGGTGCTCGCCCACCAGCTGGACAAGGAGACCCTCGCGACGCTGACCGGGACGGTCGTGGCCGGCGGGGAGGCCTTCCCCGGCGAAGTCGCCAACCGGTGGCTCGACCTGCTCGGCCCCGGCGGGATGATCAACGAGTACGGTCCGACCGAGGCGTCCGTCGGCACCTGCGTCTACCCGGTGACGGAGCAACAGCCCTCGGAGGTCGTGCCGATCGGCCGGCCCACCCCCAACATGACGATGTACGTGCTGGACGCGCTGCTCCAGCCGGTCCCGGTGGGTGTGGCAGGGGAGTTGTACGTCGGCGGCACCGGTGTGGCGCGGGGTTACGCGGGTCGTGCGGATCTGACGGCCGAGCGGTTCCTGCCGGACCCGTTCGGGCCCGCGGGCGGGCGGTTCTACCGCACCGGTGACCTGGTGCGCCGGCGTGCCGACGGGAACGTGGAGTTCCTGGGACGGCTCGACGACCAGGTCAAGATCCGCGGTTACCGCATCGAACTCGGCGAGGTCCAGGCCGTCCTGGCCGAACACCCCGCCGTCCGCGAGGCCTTCGTCACCGTCCACGAGAGTGACACCGGCGACAGGCAGCTCGCCGCCTACTACGTGACCGGCGACGGGCAGCCCGTCGACGACGTGGCCGCGTTCTGCGCCCTCCACCTGCCCGACTACATGATCCCGGCCACCTTCACCGTCCTGACCGCCCTGCCGCTCAACGCCAACGGCAAGGTCGACCGCCGCGCCCTGCCCGCCCCCGACGCGGACGGCGAGCAGACCGGGCAGGACGACCACGTCGCCCCGCGCACCCCCGTCGAGGAGCAGATCGCCGCCGTCTGGCGCCGGGTCCTGGAGCGTGAACGGGTCTCGGTGCACGACGACTTCTTCGACGTCGGCGGCCACTCCATCCGCGCCGTCGCCCTGGTCGGCGCGCTGCGCGCCGCGGGCTTCGACATCGGGGTGCGTGACGTCTTCGAGTACCGCACCGTCGCCCGGCTCGGTGAACTCCTCACCGGCCGGCCCGCGCCCGAGAAGGCCGCGCTGACCGGTGTGGAGCCCTTCGCGCTCCTCCCCGAGGCGGACCGGGACGCGCTGCCCGCCGGGGTCCAGGACGCGTACCCGCTCTCCCTGGTGCAGACCGGCATGGTCGTCGAGATGCTGGCCGAGGAGGGCGGCAACAAGTACCACAACGTCAGCCTCTTCCGGATCCAGGACCCCGCCGGCGCCCCCTTCGACGTGGTGGCGCTGCGCGCGGCCGCCCGCACGGTCACCGGCCGCCACGACATCCTGCGCACCTCGATCGAGCTGGCCGCCTACTCGGTTCCCGTGCAGCTCGTGCACGACCACGCCGAAGTGCCGGTCTCCGTCCACGACCTGCGGGGACGGGCGACCGACGAGGAGCGCGCCGAGGCACTCAACCGCTTCCGGCGGGACGAGGGCGCCCGGCTGTTCGACCTGACGGCCGCCCCGCTGCTGCGGATCGCCGCGCTCGTCGACGCCGACGACTCCTGGTACCTGGGCCTGACCCAGCCGCACGTCGTCACCGAGGGCTGGAGCCACCACTCCCTGCTGATGGAGATCCTCGACTGCTACCGGCAGCTGAGGGACAACGGCGTCGCGGACGCGCACGAGCCGATCGCCGTCCGGTACGCCGACTTCATCGCCGGCGAGCTGGAGTCCCTGGACTCCGCCGACGACCGCGCCTACTGGCAGCACACCCTCGACACGTACGCGCCGTTCGAGCTTCCCGCCTCCTGGGCCGCGGCGGACGGCCCGCGCCGCCCGTCCCGGGCCCGCGTCGACCTGCGCACGCTGGAGCGGCCGCTGCGGGCGTTCGCGGCCGCGGCCCGCGTCTCGTACAAGAGCGTCCTGCATGCCGCCCACCTCAAGGTGATGAGCATGCTGACGGACGAGCCGGCGTTCTTCACCGGCATCGTCTCGCACGGCCGTCCCGAGGCCCTCGGCGCCGAACGGGTCTACGGCATGCACCTCAACACGCTGCCGCACCCCTTCGAGCGGGACTCCGCCGCCACCTGGCGCGAGCTGGCCCAGCAGGTCTTCGCCCGCGAGGCCGGCACCTGGCCGCACCGCCGCTACCCGCTGCCCGCGATCCAGCGGCTGGCCGGCGGCCACCGGCTGATCGACGTGGTCTTCAACTACCTCGACTTCCACCAGGTCGACACCGGCCAGGTGGACATGGCGGGCGCGGTGCACGACGCCGCCACCGAGTTCGCCCTGCACGTCTCCGTGCTCGGCGGACACCTCGGGCTCAGCAGTCACACCCACGCCCTCAGCACCCGCGGTGTCGTGCGCCTGGCCGCCCTGTACCGGGAGGTCCTGGAGGCGATGGCCGCCGACCCGGACGGTGACGCCCGCGCCGACCGGCTGCCGCAGGGCGAGCGCGAGCTGCTCACCGCGCTGACCGGCCCCGCCTCCGCAGGCGGGCCCCTGACCGTCCCCGCGCAGTTCGCCGCGCACGTCGCCCGCACCCCGGACGCCGCCGCGCTCGTGTACGAGGGCACCACCCTCACGTACGCCGAACTCGACGCCCGCGCCAACCGGCTCGCCCACCACCTGACCGGCCTCGGCGTCGGCCCCGAGACCCTCGTCGGCATCAGCGCCGAACGCGGTCCCGACCTGGTCGTCGGACTGCTCGGCATCCTGAAGGCCGGCGGCGCCTACGTGCCGCTCGACCCTGCCTACCCCGCCGACCGGCTCGCGTACATGCTGGCGGACTCCGCGCTGCCCGTCCTGGTCACCCAGGAACACCTTCTCGCGAAACTGCCCGCGCACGACGCGGCCGTCGTCCTCCTCGACGCACACGCCGAGGAGATCGCCGCCCGGCCCGCCACCGCCCCCGACGCCGCACCGGACGTCGACCAAGCCGCCTACGTCATCTACACCTCGGGCTCCACGGGGCGCCCCAAGGGCGTCGTCGTCACCCACCGCGGCACCCGCAACCTCGCCGACGCGCAGGCCGGCGCCTTCGGGATCGCGCCCGGCGACCGCGTCCTTCAGTTCGCCTCGATCAGCTTCGACGCGGCGTTCGCCGACCTCGCCCAGACGATCCTGTCCGGCGCGACGCTGGTCCTCGCCCCCGCCGACCGGCTGATGCCCGGCCCCGCGCTGACCGCGCTCACCACCGAGCACGCGGTCACCCATCTCACCCTGCCGCCCACCGCGCTCACCGTGCTCTCCCCGGACGGCGGGCTGCCGGCCGCCGCGACCCTGGTGGTCGCGGGCGAGGCCTGCACCCCCGACCTGGTGGCCGCCTGGTCGCCCGGGCGGCGCATGCTCAACGCGTACGGGCCCACCGAGACGACCGTCTGCGCCTCCGTCAGCGCACCGCTGGCCGGGGCAGCGACCCCGCCCATCGGCCGCCCCATGCCCGGCTTCACGCTGCGGGTGCTCGACGCCGTGATGCGCCCGGTGCCCGCGGGCGTACCCGGCGAGCTGTACATCGCCGGAACGGGCCTCGCCCGCGGCTACCGCGGCCGCCCCGACCTGACCGCCGAGCGCTTCGTGCCCGACCCGTACGGGGACGAGCCCGGCGCCCGCCTGTACCGCACCGGCGACTCGGTGCGGCTGCTCGACGACGGCCAGCTCGACTTCATCGGCCGCATCGACAACCAGGTCAAGCTGCGCGGCTTCCGTATCGAGCTCGGCGAGATCGAGACGGCCCTGGCCCGCCTCGACGAGGTCAGGGACGCCGTGGTCGTCGTGCGCGAGGACACCCCCGGCGACAAGCAGCTCGCCGCCTACGTCAGCGCGGCGGACGGCCGCACCCTCGCCCCCGCCGCCCTGCGCGACGCACTCGCCGGCGCCCTGCCCGACTACATGCTGCCCGCCGCCTACGTCGTCCTCGACACCCTCCCGCTCACCGCCAACGGCAAGGTCGACAAGCGGGCGCTGCCCGCCCCCGACCGCTCTGCGCTCGCCGCCGACGCGGCCTATGTCGCACCCCGCACCCGCGCCGAGGAGCGCATCACCGAGGTCTGGCAGGACGTTCTCGGCGTCGACCGGATCGGCGTCCACGACAGCTTCTTCGACCTCGGCGGCGACTCCATCCGCGCGGTCTCGCTGATCGGCGCCCTGCGCGAGGCGGGCTTCGACCTCGGGGTGCGCGAGATCTTCGAGGGCCGCACCGTCGCGGCCGCCGCCGAACTCGCCACCGGACGGCCCGCCCCGGCCGAGCCCGAGCCGGGGATCGCCCCCTTCGCCCTGGTCACCGACGCCGACCGCGGCCTGCTGCCGGCCGGTCTCGACGACGCCTACCCGCTGTCCCAGGTGCAGATCGGCATGGCCGTCGAAATGCTCACCGACCCGGCGGCCGCCAAGTACCACAACGTCAGCGTCAACCGGATCCGTGACGGGGTGCCCTTCGACGCCGAGGCCCTCCTCGGCGCGGTCCGGCTGGTGACGGCACGCCACGACGTGCTCCGCACGTCGTTCCGGCTCGACGGCTTCTCCGTGCCGATGCAGCTGGTGCACACCGAGGCCGCCACCCCCGTCGCCGTCCACGACCTGCGCGGGCAGGACCCCGCCGCGCAGAACGCGGTGCTCGGCGCGTTCGTCACCGCGGAGAAGGCCGACGTCTTCGACCTGTCGGCCGCCCCGCTGCTGCGGGTGGCGGCGCTCGTCGAGAGCGACCGGGCCTGGCACCTCGCCCTCACCGAGTCGCACGCCATCACCGAGGGCTGGAGCTACCACGCCCTGATGATGGAACTCCTCGACACCTACGAACAGTTGAGGTCCGGGACCACGCCGGACGAGGTCACCGCGCCCGCCGCGCCGGGTGTGCGCTTCGCCGACTTCATCGCGGCCGAGCTGGCCTCGCTGGAGTCCGACGGGGACCGCGCGCACTGGCAGCGGATCACCGACACGTACGAGAAGTTCGAACTCCCCGCGCCGACCGCCGGATCCGGCCCGGGGGAGAGCTACCGGGTCCGGGTCCCGCTGCACGACCTGGAGCCGCGGCTGCGCACCTTCGCGTCGACGGCCCAGGTCTCCCTGAAAGCGGTCCTGCACGCCGCCCACCTGAAGGTGATGAGCCAGCTCACCGCCGAGGAGTCCTTCTTCACCGGGCTCGTCACCGACACCCGCCCCGAGGCGGCGGGCGCCGACCGCGTCTACGGCATGTACGTCAACACCGTGCCCTTCGCCGTCGACCGCACCGCCCGCACCTGGCGGGAACTGGTGCGCCAGGTCTTCGACCAGGAGGTAGCGCTCTGGCCGCACCGCCAGTACCCGATGCCCGAGATGCAGCGGAACTGGGGGTCCGGGACCGACCGCCGGCTCGTCGACGTGGTCTTCAACTACCAGGACTTCCGGATGGTCGACACCGACCTCGTGGACGTCGAGTCGGGGGTGGGCTCCGGCGGCATCGAATTCGGGCTCGCCGTCACCACCCTGGCCGGCCACCTGAACCTCAAGACCAGCACCGCCAGCCTCTCCCGCACGGACACCGACCGTCTCGCGGGCATGTACCGGGCGGTCCTGGAGTCCATGGCCGCCGACCCGCACGGCGACGCCCGGGCCGCCTGCCTGCCCCCAGGCGAACGGGAGGTGCTGCTCGCCGACTGGACCACCCGGCCCACGGCGCCCGCGGATCCCCGTACCGTCCACGGCGTCTTCGAGGAGCAGGCCGCCCGCACCCCGGACGCGGTCGCCGTCACCTTCGAGGACACGCGGCTCACCTACGCCGAACTCAACGCGCAGGCCAACCGGATCGCCCACCTGCTGCGCGCCCGCGGGGTCGGACCGCAGACCCTGGTCGGCGTCTGCCTGGAGCGCTCCGCCGCCCTGGTGCCCGCCCTCCTCGGCGTCCTCAAGGCGGGCGGCGCCTACCTGCCGCTCGACCCGGCCTACCCCGCCGACCGGCTGGCGTACATCGCGGCCGACGCGCAGACCCCCGTCGTCCTCACCGAGCGGGCCGCTGCCGCCGCCCTGGAGGGCCGCTACGACGGAGAGTTGATCGTCCTCGACGAGGACCCGGCGGCGCTCGCCGCGCAGCCCGCGGACGACCCGGCCCCGCTCGGCACCGCGGACGACCTGATCTACGTCATCTACACCTCGGGCTCCACCGGAAAGCCCAAGGGCGTCTGCCTCAGCCACGCCAACGTGCTGCGGCTGTTCACCGTCACCGAGGAACAGTTCCGCTTCGGCCCGGCGGACGTGTGGACGCTGTTCCACTCCTACGCCTTCGACTTCTCCGTCTGGGAACTGTGGGGAGCGCTGCTGTACGGCGGCCGGCTCGTCGTCGTCCCGCAGAGCGTGTCCCGCTCACCGGAGGACTTCCTCGGCCTGCTCGCCGACGAGCGGGTCACCGTGCTCAACCAGACGCCGTCCGCGTTCCGCTCCCTGGTCGGCGCCGCCCGCGACGGCGACCCGCGCGTCGGCCGGCTCGCCCTGCGCTTCGTGGTCTTCGGCGGCGAGAAGCTGGAGGTCGGCGAGCTCGTCCCGTGGGCCGAGCGGCTGGGCCTCGACACCCCGCAGCTCGTCAACATGTACGGGATCACCGAGACCACCGTCCACGTCACCCACCACCGGCTGACCCCGGAGGACCTGGCGGCGCCGCTCACCAGCCCGGTCGGCGGCCCCCTCGGCGACCTGCGTACCGTCCTCCTCGACCGCGCGGGCCACCTGGTCCCGCTCGGCGTGCCCGGCGAGATCCACGTAGGCGGCCCGGGCGTCGCCCGCGGCTATCTGAACCGGCCCGGACTCACCGCCGAACGCTTCGTGCCCGACCCGTACGGGGACGAGCCCGGCGCCCGCCTCTACCGGGCCGGCGACCTGGCCCGCAGGCTCCCCGACGGCAGCCTGGACTTCCTCGGCCGGATCGACGACCAGGTGAAGATCCGCGGTTTCCGCATCGAACTCGGCGAGATCTCCGCCGCGCTCGGCACGCACCCGCAGGTCCGCGACGCGGTCGTCGTCGTCCGCGAGGACACCCCCGGCGAGAAGCGTCTGGTCGGCTACTTCGTCCCGGCCGACGGCCAGGACCCCGGCCCGGCCGGACTGCGCGGCCACCTCGCGCGGACCCTGCCCGACTACATGGTCCCCGCGGCCTACGTGCCCCTCGACGGCATCCCGCTGAACGCCAACGGCAAGCTCGACCGACGTGCGCTGCCCGCCCCGGCGCAGACCGCGCTCGCCTCGGACACCTCCTACCTGGCCCCGCGCACCGACGCCGAACGGCACATCGCCGCCGTCTGGCAGGAGGTGCTGGGCGTCGACCGGATCGGCGTCCACGACAGCTTCTTCGACCTGGGTGGCGACTCCATCCGGGCCGTGCCGCTGGTCGGCGCGCTGCGCGCGGCCGGCTTCGACATCGGCGTGCGCGAGGTCTTCGAGCACCGCACGGTCGCTCGCCTCGCCGAACTCGCCACCTGGCAGGACACGACTCAGGAGGAGGCAGCGGTGCTGCCGTTCGCACTCATCACGGACGAGGACCGGGCGAAGCTGCCCGCGGGCGTCTTCGACGCCTACCCGCTCTCCCAGATCCAGGCCGGCATGGTCGTCGAACTGCTCGCCGACGACGGGCGCAGCAACTACCACAACGTGACGTCGTTCCGGATCAAGGACGAGACGCCGTTCTCGCCGGACGCCCTGACCGAGGCCGTCCGGCTGGTGATCGCCCGCCACGACGTGCTGCGCACCTCGGTGCACGCCACCGGCTACTCCGTGCCGATGCAGGTCGTCCACGCGGACGTCCCCGTCACCGTCCCGGCGCACGACGTGAGCGGGCTCGGCCGGGCGGAGCTGGAGAGCACCCTGCGCGGCTACGTCAGCGCGCAGCGCGAGGACCTGTTCGACCTGTCCGAGGCGCCCCTGCTGCGGGCCGCCGCCCACATCGAGGGCGACGGCGCCTGGTGGCTCACCCTCACCGAGTCGCACGTGATCCTGGAGGGCTGGAGTCACGCCTCGCTGGTCATGGAGATCCTCGAGACCTACCGGGCGGTGCGCGACGGCCGCCCCGTGGAGCACGTGGAACTCCCGGTCCGGTACGCGGACTTCATCGCCGGCGAACTCGCGGCGCTGGCCGACGAGGACGACCGCGCCTACTGGTCCGGCATCGTCACCGAGCACGCCAGATTCGAACTCCCGGCCGGCTGGGCCGAGGCCGGGGACAAGCCCGCGGGCTCCCACCGGGTCAAGATCACCTTCGGGGACCTGGCCGACGACCTGCGCGCCCTGGCCACCACCACCGGCGCCTCCTTCAAGAGCGTGCTGCACGCCGCCCACCTGAAGGTGATGAGCCAGCTCACCGGCGACGCCGCCTTCTTCACCGGTCTGGTCTGCCACGGCCGGCCCGAGGTCGCGGGCGCCGAGCGGGTCTACGGCATGCACCTCAACTCGCTGCCGTTCGCCCACGACCGGCGCGCCCGCACCTGGCGGGAACTGGTGGAGCAGGTCTTCCACCGGGAGCTGGAGGTCTGGGACCACCGCCGCTACCCGATGCCCGCCATCCAGCGCGAGGCGCGCGCGGGCCGGCTGATCGACGTCCTGTTCAACTTCGTCGACTTCCACCAGGTGGACGACGAACTGGTCGACTCCGACGTCCGCATCAGCGAGACGCCCACCGAGTTCGGGCTCTCCGCCCATGCCACCGCCGACAACATCGTCCTGTCCACCTCCACCCAGGTGCTCGGCCGGGCCCACGCCGAACGGCTGGCCGGCATGTACCGGGCGGTCCTGGAATCGATGGCCGCCGGCGCCGACGGTGACGCCCGCGCGACGTACCTGCCCGCGGGCGAGCGCGAGCGACTGCTCGGAGAGCGGAGCACCGAGTCCGCGGAGCCCGTCACCCGTCGGGTGCACGAACTGTTCGAGGAGCAGGTGGCGCGGACGCCGGACGCGGATGCGGTCACCTGTGGGGACGTGACGCTGTCGTACGCGGAGCTGAATGCGCGGGCGAACCGGATCGCGCGGGTGCTGCGGGGTCGGGGGGTGGGTCCGGAGACGCTGGTGGGGATCTGCCTGGAGCGTGGCGTGGAGCTGTTGCCGGCGCTGTTGGGGGTGTTGAAGTCGGGTGCGGCGTACGTGCCGTTGGATCCGGCGAACCCGGTGGAGCGGCTGGCGTACATCGTGGGGGACACGGCGGCGCCGGTGGTGGTGACGACGTCGGCGCTGGCCGGGGTGCTGGAGGGCCGGTTCGGGGGTGAACTGCTGCTGCTGGACGGTGACGCGGAGCTGATCGCCGGGCAGGAGGCGGCGGATCCGGGGGTCGCGGGCAGTCCGGAGAACCTGATCTACACGATCTACACCTCGGGCTCGACGGGGCGTCCCAAGGGCGTCGCGCTCACGCACGCCAATGTGGTGCGGTTGATGTCGACGGCGCAGGAGCACTACGCGTTCGACGAGACGGACGTGTGGTCGCTGTTCCACAGTTACGCCTTCGACGTGTCCGTGTTCGAGATGTGGGGTGCGCTGCTGCACGGCGGCCGCCTCGTCGTCGTCCCCTTCACGGTCACCCGCTCCCCGGACGAGTTCCTCGACCTCCTCGTCGAGGAAGAGGTGACCGTCCTCAGCCAGACGCCGTCCGCCTTCCGCGGCCTGGTCGCCGCGGCCGGTGACGGGGACCGCCGGGTCAAGCAGCTGTCGGTACGCGCCGTCGTCTTCGCCGGGGAGAAGCTGGAGGTCGCCGACCTCAAGCCGTGGACCGACCGGCTCGGCCTCGCCCGTACCGCCCTGGTGAACATGTACGGGATCACCGAGACCACCGTGCACACCACCTACCACCGGCTCACCAGGCGTGACCTCGACCCGCAGGCCGGCAACCCGATCGGCCGCCCGCTCAGCGACCTGCGCGTCCACCTCCTGGACGGCAACGGGGATCTGGTGCCGATCGGGGTGCCGGGTGAGATCCATGTCGCGGGTCCGGGTGTGGCGCGCGGCTATCTGAACCGGCCGGAGCTGACAGCGGAGCGGTTCGTGCCCGATCCGTTCGGTCCGGCGGGTTCGCGGTTGTACCGGAGCGGGGATCTGGCGCGGCGGCTGGCGGACGGGAGTCTGGAGTTCGTCGGGCGCGCCGACGACCAGGTGAAGATCCGCGGATTCAGGATCGAACTCGGCGAGATCGAGGCTGTGCTGGGGGCCCATCCGGGGCTGCGGGAGGCGGTCGTGGTGGTGCGTGAGGACGCGCCGGGTGACAAGCGGCTGGTGGGCTATGTGGTGGCGGCGCGGGCGGGGGAGGTGCCGGGCCTGGGCGAGCTGCGGGCGCATCTGTCGGCGTCGCTGCCGGAGTACATGGTGCCGGCCGCCTTCGTGCCGCTGGACGGGCTGCCGCTGACGACGAACGGCAAGCTGGACAAGCGGGCGCTGCCTGCCCCGGAGGGTGCCGCGCTGGGCAGTGACCGTGCCTATGTCGCCCCGCGCACCGCCGTCGAGGAGCAGATCGCCGGTATCTGGCGTGACGCCCTCGGGGTGGAGCGGGTCGGTGTCGAGGACGGCTTCTTCGACCTCGGCGGTGACTCCATCCGGGCCCTCGTCGTGGTCGGCGCGCTGCGCGCCGCGGGCCATGACCTGGCGGTACGCGATGTGCTCGCCGCCCGCACGGTGGCCGCGCTCGCCGAACTGGCCACCGGCCGGCCCGCCCCGGCCGCCGACGCCACCGCGCTGACGGCGCCCTTCGCCCTGGTGGCGGACGAGGACCGGGACCGGCTCCCGGAAGGACTCGCGGACGCCTACCCGCTGTCGCAGGTCCAGCTCGGCATGGTCGTCGAGATGCAGAGCGGCGACAGCCGGCACAAGTACCACAACGTGGTCTCCGTCCGGATCCGTGACGAGCAGTCCTTCTCCGCTCAGGCGCTGCGCACGGCGGCGGCGGTGCTCACCGGCCGGCACGAGGTGCTGCGCACGTCCCTCGACCTCACCTCGTACTCCGTACCGATGCAGCTGGTGCACACGGACGCCGAACCCGTCGTCGCCCTCCGGGACGTGCGTGGCCTGAGCCGGTCCCAACTCGCCGACTCCATGCGGCGGTTCACCACCGACGAGCGCGCCGAACTCTTCGACCTGGCGGCCGCCCCGCTGCTGCGGCTCGGCGCACACGTCGAGAGCGACGGCGCCTGGTGGCTGTCGGTGACCCAGTGCCACGTCATCCTGGACGGCTGGAGCCACAGCAACCTCCTGATGGAGGTGCTCGGCGAGTACCGGCGCGCCAGGAACGGCGAGGCACCCGGCGAGGACCCCACGGCCGATGTCAGGTTCGCCGACTTCATCGCCGCCGAACGCGAGGCGCTCGCCTCCGCCGAGGACCGCGCCTACTGGCGGGGAATCGTCGAGGGCCACGACCGCTTCGCCCTGCCGGCCGGCTGGGCCGAGCGCGCGGACACGGCACCGGTCGCCTGCCGCAGCAGGATCCCGTACGCGGACCTGGAGGAGCCGCTGCGGGCACTGGCGACGAAGGCGGGCGCGTCACTCAAGAGCGTGCTGCACGCGGCGCACCTGAAGACGATGAGCATGCTCACCGACCAGGAGAGGTTCTTCACCGGACTCGTCTGCAACGCAAGGCCGGAGATCCTCGGCGCCGACGCCGTGTACGGCATGCACCTCAACACCCTGCCCTTCGCCCACGACCGCTCGGCCCGCACCTGGCGCGAACTGGTCGCGCAGGTCTACGGCAGGGAGACGGAACTCTGGGCGCACCGCGCCTTCCCGATGCCGGTGATCCAGCACGAACTGGCCGCCGGTGACCGGATCATCGAAGCGCCCTTCACCTACCAGGACTTCCGGCAGATCGACCACGACCTGATCGACACCGAGGCGACGGTCGGCGAGGGAGCCCTCGAGTTCGGACTGCGGGTCTCGGCACTCGGCGGATCGATCAACCTGCACGCCAACAACCACGTCGTCGGCCAACGGCACCTCGACGGTGTCGCGGCCATGTTCCGCTCGGTTCTGGAGGCGATGGCGGCGGACCCGGAGGGTTCGGCGCGGGAGGCGCATCTGCCGGCGCGGGAGTACCGGCGGCAGGTGGTGGAGTGGAACGAGACGGGTCACGAGGCGGAGACGGCTTCGGTGCTGGAGCTGTTCGAGGCGCAGGCGCTGCGGACTCCGGAGGCGACCGCCGTCCGCTCGGACGAACTCCTTCTGTCCTACGAGGAGTTGGACGCGCGGGCGAATCAGATCGCGCACTTCCTGCGGGAGCGGGGGGTCGGCCATGAGTCGCGGGTGGCGGTGGTCCTGGACCGTGGTCCGGAGCTGATCGCGTCGCTGCTGGGCGTGTGGAAGGCGGGCGCGGCCTATGTGCCGGTCGACCCGGCCTCCCCCGCCGAGCGGATCGCGGCGATCGTGCGGACCTCGGGCGCCGAGGTGGTCCTGGACGCCTCGCGGCCGTCGGTGGCGGAGCTGCCGGTGACGGCCCCGGAGCGGGTCGACGATCTCGACCGGCTGGCGTACGTCATCTTCACGTCGGGTTCGACGGGCACGCCGAAGGGCGTCGAGCTCCCGCACCGGGGCCTCGTCAACCACGTCGCGTGGGTCGCACGGGAGTGGCTGTCCCGGGGGACCGCGGGCACCGCCCTCTTCTCGTCCGTCGCCTTCGACCTCGTCGTGCCGAACATCTGGGCGCCGCTCGTCGCCGGCCAGGCCGTGCACACCCTCTCCCAGCGGATCGGCCTGGACCGGCTGGGCGAACACCTGGCCGCGGGCGCTCCGTACAGCTTCCTCAAGCTGACCCCGGGGCACCTGGAGGTGCTCGCCCACCAGCTGGACAAGGAGACCCTCGCGACGCTGACCGGGACGGTCGTGGCCGGCGGGGAGGCCTTCCCCGGCGAAGTCGCCAACCGGTGGCTCGACCTGCTCGGCCCCGGCGGGATGATCAACGAGTACGGTCCGACCGAGGCGTCCGTCGGCACCTGCGTCTACCCGGTGACGGAGCAACAGCCCTCGGAGGTCGTGCCGATCGGCCGGCCCACCCCCAACATGACGATGTACGTGCTGGACGCGCTGCTCCAGCCGGTCCCGGTGGGTGTGGCAGGGGAGTTGTACGTCGGCGGCACCGGTGTGGCGCGGGGTTACGCGGGTCGTGCGGATCTGACGGCCGAGCGGTTCCTGCCGGACCCGTTCGGGCCCGCGGGCGGGCGGTTCTACCGCACCGGTGACCTGGTGCGCCGGCGTGCCGACGGGAACGTGGAGTTCCTGGGACGGCTCGACGACCAGGTCAAGATCCGCGGATACCGCATCGAACTCGGCGAGGTCCAGGCCGTCCTGGCCGAACACCCCGCCGTCCGCGAGGCCTTCGTCACCGTCCACGAGAGCGGCACCGGCGACAGGCAGCTCGCCGCCTACTACGTGACCGACGACGGCCAGCCCGTCGACGACCTGGCCGCGTACTGCGCCCTCCACCTGCCCGACTACATGATCCCGGCCACCTTCACCGTCCTGACCGCCCTGCCGCTCAACGCCAACGGCAAGGTCGACCGCCGCGCCCTGCCCGCCCCCGGCCACACCGGCGAGGACGCCGCACAGCGCCCGTACACGGCCCCCGTCACCGGAACCGAGAAGATCATGGCGGGCCTGTGGGAGCAGACCCTCGGCCTCGACCGGGTCGGCAGCGGTGACAACTTCTTCGAGCTCGGCGGCCACTCGATGCTCATCATCAAGGTGATGGCGGCCGCCCGGAAGCTGAAGCTGCCCATCACGCTCCAGATGCTCTACCAGACGCACACCCTGGCCGAACTGGCCGCCGCCCTGGACGCGGCGGCCGGCCCCGGCACCGCTGCCCCGACGACCACCGGCAACACCCCGGCGGCGCCCGTCGCCGACCGGCTGCCCGTCATGGACGAGCACCACATACCGGGGGTCGCGGTCGCGGTCCTGCGCGACGGCGAGGTCGCCTCGCTGCACGGCTACGGCGTCCTGGAGGCGGGCTCCACCCGGCCCGTCACCCCGACCACCCTGTTCCAGGCCGGTTCGATCAGCAAGCACATCACCGCACTCGCCGTGCTCCGCCTGGTCGACGAGGGCACCCTCGACCTCGACACGGACGTCAACCTCCGGCTCACCGGCGGCCGGCAGATCACCGACCCGGCCGGCGCACCGGTGGCCGTCACCCTGCGTCAGCTGCTCTCGCACTGGTCGGGCCTGGTCTCCGTCCCGTACGCCGGGGTCGCCCCCGGCGCCGCCGTGCCGCCGCTGTCCGAGCTGCTCGCCCAGGTGCACAGCGAGGTGGCGCCCGGCACCAGGTTCCTGGTGTCCAACACCAACTACTGGGTGATCCAGCAGCTGCTGGAGGACGTCACCGGACTGCCGTTCGCCGAGCTGATGCGCCGTACGGTCCTCGAGCCGCTGCGCATGGCGCACAGCAGCTTCGACCAGGACCACCCGAAGACCTCGGGTAGGGCGACGGCCGTCGGGCACGGGCCGCTCGGCGACCCGGTCGAGGGCGGCTGGCGCGTCGGCCCGCACCTCGCCTCCTCCGGTCTCTGGTCCACCGCCGCCGACCTCGCCAAGGCCGCCGTCGAACTGCGCAGGGCCTACCTGGGCGAACCCTTCGCGTTCCTGTCGAAGCCGCTCGCCGAGGAACTGCTCACGCCCGTCGGCGAGGGCACCTTCTACGGCCTGGGCACGGTGGTCGACGGGGAGGCCCCCGCCCTGGAGGCCGGGCACGGCGGTGAGCCGTACGGCTACCGCAACATGATGATCGTCCGGATCTCCGACGGCACCGGCTTCGTGGTCCTCACCAACGCCGTATCGGGCCGCGCCGCCGTCAAGGCCGTCTCGGCGGGCCTGCGCGAGCAGTCCGGGATCGGCGGCGGCGAACGCGCCGGGCAGTGGGCCCGGTGACCCCCGCACGTCCGGCTCCCGGACCCGCCTCCACCCCCCTTACGGAAGGACGCCCGCCGTGCGGCATCTGATATCCATCGACGACCTCACCGACGAGGACCTGCGGGCCGTCGTCGCCCGCGGCGCCCTGTTCAGCGCCGAGGGGGGCCCCGCGGGGGCCCGCCCCCTGGAGGGCGACATCGCCGGCATCTACTTCCGGCGGACCTCCACCCGCACCCGCACGGCCTTCTCGGCCGGCGCCCTGCGGCTCGGCGCGCAGATCGTCTCGTACGGTGACGGCGACCTCCAGCTCAACACCGGTGAGACCAGCGAGGACACCGGCCGGGTCATGTCCCGGATGCTCGACGTGCTCGTCGCCCGCACCGCGGACGACCCCGCCGAGATGCGCGCCTGGGCCGCCCAGCGCCGGATGTCCGTCATCAACGCGATGAGCGCCGACGAGCACCCCACCCAGGCGCTCACCGATCTGACCACGCTCCTCGGCCGGTTCGGCCGGCTGGAGGGGCTGCGCGTCCTGTACGTGGGGGAGGGCAACAACACCGCCTCCGCCCTCGCACTGGCCCTCACCCGCTTCCCCGGCGTCGAGCTGGAGCTGCGCACCCCGCCCGGCTACGGCCTCGCCGACCGGTTCCTGGCCCGGGCGGCGGAGCAGGCGGCCCGGCACGGCGGCCGGTTCGCCGAGCGCCACGACATGGCCGCGCTGCCCCCCGACCAGGACGCCGTCTACACGACGCGCTGGCAGACCACCGGCACGAACAAGCCGGACCCCCACTGGCGGGACCTCTTCGCACCGTTCCAGGTCGGCGAGGCGCTGTGGGAGGACAGCCCCAAGGCCGTCTTCCTGCACGACCTGCCCGCGCACCGGGGCGAGGAGGTCACCGCCGACGTCCTCGACGGCCCCGCGAGCCTCGCCTTCCAGCAGGCCGAGAACAAGATGCACAGCGCCATGGCCGTCCTGGAATGGTGCCGCCGCGGGCCCACCGGCCCGGCGGACGGCGCGGGGCGGTCCCGGTGACCATCGCCCCCCAGGCGCCGGCCGAGGCCCGCCCCGAGCCGCCGCCGCTGCGCAGGAACCGCGACTTCGTCCTGCTCTGGTCCGGAGCGGGCATGTCGTTCCTCGGCACCCGGGTCACCGCGGTCGCCTATCCGCTGCTCGTGCTCTGGCACACCCGCTCGCCGGTCTCCATGTCCCTGGTGACCTTCGCGGCCCTGCTGCCCGCCCTGCTGGTGCAGCTGCCGGCCGGGGCGCTCGTGGACCGGTGGGACCGGCGGCGCGTGATGGTGCTGTGCGAGGCGGGCCGGACGGTGGCGCTCGCCACGGTCGCGGCCGCGGTGCTCACCGGCCGGGTCTCGGTGGCGCACATCGCCGCCGTGGCGTTCGCCGAGTCCTGCCTCACCGTCTTCTACCGGCTGGCCGAACGCGGGGCCGTGCGCAACGTGGTGCACGAGGAGCAACTGCCGCAGGCGCTGGCGCAGAACGAGGCGCGCGGCCGGGCGGCGGGCCTGCTCGGCCAGCCCGCCGGCATCCTCTTCTACACCGCGGTGCGCTGGGTTCCGTTCCTGTTCGGCGCGGTCGCCTACCTCGTCTCGCTGGTGACCCTGCTGTTCATCAGGAAGGAGTTCCAGGGGGAGCGGACCGCCGCCCGCAAGGCGCTGCACCGCGAAGTCGCCGAGGGCATGGCGTGGTTGTGGCGCCGGCGTTTCCTGCGCACGGCGCTCGGCTTCGTCGCCGGCACCAACGCACTGTTCCAGGTGCTCAGCCTCGCCGTGATCCTGATGATCAAGGACGAGGGCCGTTCGGAGGCCGTCCTCGCCGTCGTCGTCACGGGCGGCGGCATCGGCGGCATGCTCGGCGCGCTCACCGGCGGCTGGTGGATGCGCCGGTGCGGTCAACGCACCATCCTCGTCGGCGGGCTCGCCGTGTGGGCCTGTCTGATGACGGCGATCTCCTTCACCCACGCCGAACCGCTGCTGCTCGGGGCGCTGTTCGCCGGCACGAGTCTGGTCGGCGCCGTCTTCAACGTCGCCGCCGCCGTCTACCAGGTGCGCACCACACCGGACGAGTTCCAGGGCCGCGTCGCCGCCACGGCGAACCTCGTCTCCTCCGGCACGAACTCGCTGGGCGCGCTCCTCGCCGGCCTCGCCCTCGAACTGTGGGGCGCCGCCGACTCGATCCTGCTGACCGGCGCCGTGATGGCGCTGCTGTCCCTGGGCGCCCTGCTCAGCCCCGCCCTGCGCACCGAGGACGCGCCGGCCGGCACCGAAGGCCCAGGGGAGAAAGGGAGACGAACATGACCGGACCCGACAGCGCCGCCGCCTGGTTCCGGGTGCACCGGCGGTCCGTGGAGCCACGGCTGCGCCTGGTGTGCTTCCCGCACGCCGGCGGCACCGCCCAGCTGTACCACGGCTGGCCGTCGAGGCTGCCCAGGGACATCGAGGTGCTGGCCGTGCGCTATCCCGGCCGGCAGGACCGGCTGTCCGAACCGTGCGTCGAGGACATGGCGACCCTCGCCGACCGGATCACCGGGGCGCTCGTCCCGTACCTGGACCGGCCGGTGGCCCTGTTCGGCCACAGCATGGGCTCCGCCGTCGCCTACGAGGTGGCGCTGCGCCTGGAGGCCCGGCACGGCACCACGGCCGCCCGCCTGATGGTGTCCGGCCGGGCCGCCCCGCACCGGGCCCGGCCCAGCGGGCTGCACGAGGACGACGACGACGCGCTGATCGCGGGCGTCCGCAGCCTCGGCAGCCTGGGCTCCGAGGTCTTCGACATCCCCGAGCTGCGGGAGCTGCTGCTGCCCGCGCTGCGCGCCGACTACCGGCTCATCGAGACGTACCACCCCGCGAGCCCCGCTCCGGTACGTGCCCCTGTCAGCGCGTACATCGGCGACAGCGACCCCGGCTCCGGCCAGGAGCGCGCGTCGGTGGAGGCCTGGGCGGAACTGACCACCGCGGACGGCTTCACCCTGCGGTCCTTCCCCGGCGACCACTTCTATCTCGACCCGTGCGAGGCGGAGTTGACGGCCGACATCGCACAGCATCTGGATGAAGTGGGGCGAAATAGAAAAATTATAGCTTTTCCCTAGATAATTGGAAAATAGTGAAGGGATCGGCCCATGACTGAACAGCAGATCTGGTCGCCACTCGAGATCGAGACCGAGCTCGCCGGCGGCACGGAGGAACTCGTCGACCGCCTCAAGGCGATGGGCGACGAACTGGGAGAACTCCTCGTGCAGGAGAAGGCCCTGGTCTTCCGTGGCTTCGGGGTGACCCCCGGCGCCCTGGACGACGTCCTGGACCTGCTGCTGCCGAACCGCCTCGCCTATGTGCACGGCAACTCGCCGCGCACCAAGGTCGGCAGCAACGTCTACACCTCGACCGAGTACCCGCAGGAATTCACCATCTCGATGCACAACGAGATGAGTTACGCCCACGCCTGGCCGGCCCGGCTCGCCTTCTACTGCCAGATCCAGCCCGGCAGCGGCGGCGCGACCCCGGTGCTCGACTCCGAGGTGTGGCTCGATTCCCTCGACGACGAGGTCAGGCAGGCCTTCGCCGGCGGCGTCCGCTACATCCAGAACCTGCACGACGGCTACGGCCTCGGCAAGAGCTGGCAGGACACCTTCGAGACCGACAGCCGCGAGGACGTCGAGGCGTTCCTCGACGGCACCGGAGCCGGCTGGGAGTGGAAGGCCGACGGCGGCATCCACGTCGAGTCGGTCCGCCCGGCCACCACCAGGCACCCGGTGACCGGCGTCGAGGGCTGGTTCAACCAAGCCGACCAGTGGCACCCGGCCGGCCTCGGCGACGACACCGCCGCGGCCCTCGCCCAGATCCTCCCGGAGGACGAGCTCCCCCAGAACGTCACCTTCGCCGACGGCAGCCCGATCCCCGCCGAGTACGTGGCGCAGATCCGCGACCGGGGCCTGGCCAACGCCATCGACGTCAACTGGCGCACCGGGGACGTGCTCCTCATCGACAACGTGCTGCTCGCCCACGGCCGCCGGCCCTTCACCGGCGCCCGCCGTGTGCTGGTGGCGATGTCGGACTGATGACGCCATGACTGCCGAGACCGCCGAACTCGAGCGGCTGCGCGCGCAGGACGCCGTCCACATCTGGCGGGGCCGCGCACCGGACGCGCTGCTCCCCGAGGACGCCGCCCTGCTCTCCGCCGCCGAACTCGAGGTCGTACGACGCAGGTCGCAGCAGGCCGCCGTCCGGTACGCGGGAACACACGCGGCCCTGCGCCGGATACTGGCCCGCTACCTGGGCGTGCCGGCCGAGCAGATCAGGCTCGGGCGGCAGCCCTGCCCCCGCTGCGAGCACCCCGAACACGGGCGCCCGCGCATCGACTGGCCCCCCAGCGGCCTCGACTTCAACCTGTCGCGCTCCGGCGGGCACTGGCTGCTCGCCGTCGTCGCCGACCGCCAGGTGGGCGCCGACGTCGAGGACGGCAGGACCGTCGACGTGGAGGGCTCGTCCACGATCGTGCTCACGGACGACGAACTCGCCCACATGCGGGCCCAGCCCACCGGGGAACTCCGCCTGGCGGCCTTCTTCCGCTGCTGGACGCGCAAGGAGGCCGTGGTGAAGGCCTCCGGCGTGGGCATCGTCGCCGACCTGCGCACCATCGAGGTACGCCCCGCCGACGACGGCCCGGTCCGCGTCACCCACGTCGAGCCGAACGGCCCGGACACCTGGACGGTGCAGAACCTGCCGACGGGCCCCGGACTGTTCGCCGCGCTCGCCAGGGAGGCCGGCAGCACAGGCCCCGTAGTGCTGCGGGACTACCTGCGGGAGATCCAGAACCCGCCGCACGCCGACGACCGGCACGACCGCGGTGCCGCCGCCCTCGCTCGGCACCACAGCGACGCGCACGCCACCGGCCCGCACGCCTCCGCGCCCCAGAACACCGCACCCCACGCCTCCGCGCCCCACGACACCGAGAAGAACGGAGCCCACGCCGCATGACCGCCGTCGAGTTCCTCGCGCCGCCGGACGCCCCCGGCACCTCAGTACACGGATACCTCCACGAGAACCACGACAAGCTGCGCCGCGTCCTCGCCGAGCACGGAGCGATCCTGCTGCGCGGCTTCGAGGTGGGCGGAGTGGACGGATTCGACGGCGTGGTCCGTGAGTTCTCCCGTTCGGCACCGCTCACCTACGCCGAGCGCTCCTCTCCCCGCTCCACCATCAAGGGGCAGGTCTACACCTCGACCGACTACCCCCAGGGCGAGGAGATCTTCCTGCACAACGAGAACTCCTACCAGGCAGCCTGGCCGCGCACCCTGTACTTCTTCTGCATCGAGCCGGCCCTCACCCGGGGCGCCACCCCGCTCGCCGACATCCGTGAGGTCTACCGGCACATCGACCCCGACGTCCGCGAGGAGTTCGCGCGCCGAGGCTGGCGCGTCGTACGCAACTTCCACGCCGAGTTCGGCGTGCAGTGGCAGGAGGCCTTCGGCACCACGGACCGGGACGCGGTCGAGGAGTACTGCCGCGGCAAGGGCCTGGACCCGCACTGGCGACCGGACGGCGGCCTGCGCACCACCGCCGTGCGCCGCGCCGTGCACACCCACCCGGAGAGCGGCGCCCCCGTCTGGTTCAACCACGCGACGTTCTTCCACGTCACCTCCCTGGCCCCCGAGGTCCGGGAAGGGCTGCGGGAGATCTTCGCCGAGGAGGACCTGCCCACCAACACGTACTACGGGGACGGCGGCCGCATCCCCGACGAGGTGATGGACCACCTGCGCGCGGCCTACCGCGCGGCGTCCACCCGCTTCGACTGGGAGCGCGACGACGTCCTCATCGTCGACAACATGCTCGCCGCCCACGGCCGGGAGCCCTTCACCGGCCCGCGCAAGATAGCCGTCGCCATGGCAGAACCGTGGGAGGGCTGACCGCAGAGGCACACGAGAAGGCAGCCGGCGCGCCACCGCTGCGCAGGAACCGGGCCTTCCTGCTCCTGTGGTGCGGGGCCGCCCTGTCCTCGGCACCAGGGTCACCGGAGTCCCGTATCCGCTGATCGTCCTCCGGCACACCGACTCGCCCCTGGTGATGTCGGCGGTGTCGTTTCGCGCCCCTGCTGCCCCTGCTGCTGGTGCAGCTGCCCGCCGGCGTGCTCGTGGACCGCCGGGACCGGCGTCGGCTGATGGCGACGTGCGAGGCCGGCCGGTTCCTGGCGCTGGGGAGCGTGGCGCTCACGCCGGCCGCCGGGCACTTCTCGGCGGTCCAGCCGGCCGCCGTGGCGTGCACCGGGACGAGCCTCGCCATCGTCCACCGGCTCGCCGAGCGCGGCGCCGTGCGCAACGTCGTGGCGGCCGCGCAACTGCCCGCCGCCCTGGCACAGAACGAGGCACGCGGGCGGGCGTCGGTCCTGCCCGGCCGGCCCGGCGGCGTCCCCCTGTCGGGCTGGACGCCACCACGCTGCCCGGCGCCGGCCCCGTCCTGCCGGCCCCGCACCTGCGCGGGTACGAGAACGGCCTGGACATCACCGAGCACAGCCCACCATCCACGGCGCCGCGGGCGAGATGGTCTCCACCGTGCCCGACCCCGTCCGCTTCCCGACCGCGCTGCTCGGCGGCGAACTCCTCGGCCACAGGCCCTCGCGCAGATGTTCCGGGTGCCGGACGTCCCGTACGCCAAGGGCGGGCCGGCCTTCTGCGGGGCCGGGCTGGACAGCATGACGCTGTCCACGGGCGGCGTCACCGTGTGGGGCATGGCGGGCGCGGTCCACGGCTACCTGGCCGGGATCGGCGCCGCCCGCGACCTCGGTCACCGCGTCGTCTCCATGATGGCCCCGCACACCCGGGGGACGCTGCGGGTGCCGCCCGCGGTGCAGTCGGTCCTCGCGGCGGCGTTCTGGCCCGTGACGGCGGCGGGCCGGGCGCTCCTTCGCGGGGAGCGTCCGGCCCGTCGCCGTGGTGCGGTGCCGCGCGGGCTCAGCCCGCGGCGCTCAGCTTCACGTCGCCGCCGTCCGTGTGCAGCGTGATTTTGCGGGTGGACGCGGGGTCGGTCTTCACGTCGACCTTCGACGAGCCGCCGTTGCTGGTGGCCTTCACCGCGTACGCCTCGGCCCCCGGCACCTGCACCGACACGTCGCCGGCCCGGGTGTCGATGTCCACGGTGTCCGGCGCCGTGGTGAACCGGGCGTCGATCGCGCCACCGTTGCCGTCCACGGTGAACCGCTTGGCGGTGATCCGGTCCGCGGTCACCTTGCCCCCGCCGGACTTCACCTCGAGTGCGCCGGCCAGCCCGGACACCGAGATGCTCCCGCCCTTGCTGTCCAGGACCGCCGCGAGGGACTTCGGCACCTCCACGGTGTAGTCCACGGTGCACTTGGAGGCTCCGCCGTCCTCGGTGCAGCCGTCCCCGGGCGTCAGCAGCAGGGTGCCGCCCCGCGTGGTGTGCTCCGTCTGCGGCTTGTCACCGCTGTACGTCACCTTCTCGGTGACCCGGACCGTGCTGCCGTCACCGGCGACGACCTTGATGTCGCCGCCCGGGGTCCGCACGTCCAGCGCCGACACCTTCCCGGTGACGTCGTACGAGGTGCTCTTGCTCTTGGATCCCTCCTGGCCGGCCTCGCAGCCGGTGGCGAGGACGCCGGCGGCGAGCGCGAGGACGGCGACGGACAGGTGGCGGGCGCGGAGCTTCATGATGGCCTCTTCTTCTACGGTGCTGCGGATGACTTCAGGTCTTGGTTCTGCGGTTCTGCGGGTCTTGCGGGTCGTGAGGTCTTCAGGTCTGCGCAGTGGTGGGGCCGGCGGGTCCTAGGAGACCGGGCGGCGGTTCACGCACCGGCCGCCGTCGCGGTAGGAGGCGTGGGAGAAGGAGCCCGGGGTCTGGGCGACCCACACGTCGCCGACGACCTGGGCCCGGACGACGGAACGCGTGGTCCCGGTGCCGGGGAGCGGGCCTGTGAACACCACGGTCGGCGCGGCGCCGCCGGCGGGCAGACGCCCGGCCACCAGCGAACGCTGCGGGCACGTCTCGACATAGCTCTGGGTGTTCGCGACCGTCGACATGTGGACTCCCAAGTGACTTGGCCCCGCTGCTGCGGCGCTCCGACTGCTGACTCAACAAAACCGTGAGTCGGGGGTCCGGCACATTGCGGCGGAACAGAGTCTTCGGGGTAGGGCCAGGCATACCCCGGAAGTAGAACTGGGCTGCTGGGCGCGGGGGGTGCCCGATTTCTACGGTGGAGTCATGGCAATCGTGGAAACGAAATCGGTGTGGGTGGCGGTCCGCCGCCCCGGGTTCCTGTTCTCGTCCTGGCCGTGGCGGGCGACCGCCTATCTGCTGAGCAGCACTCCGGTGGGCCTGACCGGGCTGATCGCGATACTCACCGCCTTCGCGGTGGGCGGCGCGCTCACCGTCGTGCTCGTGGGGGTTCCCGTCCTGCTGGCGGCCCTGTTGTCCGGCGTCCCGATGGGCGTGGTCGAGCGGCGCCGGCTGCGGATGGTCGGCCACCGCGCCCTGCGCGACCCGCACGAGGACCCGGAGGAGCCGGGGCTCGGCCCCTGGTGCAGGAAGCGGTTCTCCGAGGGGGCCAGCTGGCGCGAACTGGCGTACACGCTGCTGTTCGTGACGGTGCTGTGGCCGCTGGACCTGCTGGCCGTGGTCTTCGCGCTCACTGTTCCCGTGGGTCTGATGGCCACCCCGTACATGCTGGCCGCGTACGGCGGCGGCGAGTCCACCATGGCGCTGAAGCAGTGGGCGGTCACCTCCTACCCGCAGGCCTGGGCGCTCGCCGCACTCGGGGTGCTGCTGCTGCCGGTGGCGGCCTACGCGCTGACCGTGGTGGCCGGCGCCCGGGCCGGCTGGGCGCGGATGCTGCTGACCTGACCGGGCACGGGGCCTCATCCCGCCAACCTCCTTCCGCGCCGCTCACGTTGATCCATACAACGGGGCGGCGCGGCGGCGTGCCCGGCGTGTCCCCTGGCAGCACCCTGCCCCGGCAGGACGCTGCGAGGCCCGCGGCCGGGCTTCAGCAGTGCGCCGCCGCCAGCGAGCGGGCGAACATCAGGACCACCTCGTGGAAGCGGTACTGCGGCAGTCCCGACGCGTCCACGCCCGCCATCTCCAGCAGGGACACGTCGGTCAGCCGCTCCAGGAAGTCCTCCGCCGCGTGCTCGGGGATCCCGAAGAGCAGCCCCGCCGTGACCGCGGGGAACAGGCCGCGGCCGAGGGCCGTCAGCTCGGCGAGGAGCCCGTGCTCCCGCGCGCTGAAGCCGCGCATCGAGGACAGCACCGACTGCCGTACGTCGAGGTCCCCGAAGCGCAGCTCGTGAAGGCGCGTGTCCTCGTTCGCGAGCCGGTCCGCGAGCCGCGTCGCCGACCAGTGCGGCCGGGACGCGAGCCGGGCGCCCGCGACCCGCAGGGCGAGCGGCAGCCCGCCGCAGGAGGCCGCGATGGCGGCGGACGCCTCGGGTTCGACAGCGATCCGCCGTACGCCGGCGACCGCCGCGAGCAGGGCGAGGGACTCGCCCCGGTCCATCGGCGCGCACGCCGTGGTGTGCGAGCCGGAGACGGCGCAGAGCCGCGCCCGTCCGGTGACGAGCACCGCCGCGGAGGCGCTGCCCGGCAGCAGGGGGTCGAGCTGGAGGTCGCCGGCCGCGTTGTCGAGGAGGATCAGCAGCCGCTTGCCGGCCGTGCGGGTGCGGTAGAGCCGCACCAGCTCGTCCAGGTCGGCGGGCGGCCCGTCGAGCGCCGCGACGGGCTCACCGAGGGCGCGCAGCAGCCGCACCAGGATCTCGGCCGGGTCCTTGGGGGTGCCGTCCGCGTGGCACAGGTTCGCGTACAGCTGTCCGTCGGGGAAGTGCTGGACGCTGGCGTGCGCGGCGTGCACGGCGAGCGCCGTCTTGCCCACCCCGGCCATGCCGGTGATCAGCATGCGCTGCGGCCGGAAGACGGGCTGCCGGCCGGCCCTCGGTGGCGCCAACTGTCGCAGCAGCACGGCGAGTTCGGATTCACGGCCGGTGAAGTCGGCTATGTCGGCGGGCAGCATCGCGGGCGGCGCGGCCTGCGGCGCGAACGTGAACGGCCGCCCGCCGGGGATCTGCGGGGTGTTCGCGTGCGGCGCGGACGCCGGCACCGAGGCCGGCGGCCGGGGCAGGTCGAGGCTGCTGTCGAGCACCGCCTGGTGGGTGGCGTTGAGGTCGGCGCCGGGGTCGACGCCCAGTTCGTCGGCGAGCGTCCGCCGGCCCTGCTGGTAGACGGACAGTGCGTCGGCCTGCCGGCCGCACCGGTACAGCGCGGTCATCAGCTGGGCCCGCAGCCGCTCCCGCAACGGGAACTCCGTGACGAGACCCGTCAGTTCGGGGACCAGCTGCTGGTGCCGGGAAAGCGCGAGATCCGCTTCGATGCGGTGTTCCAGCATCGCCGTGCGGGCTTCCTCCAGCTGCGGCAGTTCCGCCTCCGCGAGGAACGTCGTGACGTTGGCGAGAGCGGGACCGCGCCACAGGTCCAGGGCGGCGCTCAGCAGTTCGTGGGCGTCCTCGTGGCGCCGCTCGGCGAGCGCCGCCCGGCCGAGCCTGCCCAGCCGCTCGAACTCCGAGGTGTCGAGCCGCGCGTCGTTGGTGAGGATGAGGTAACCGGGCGGGCGCCGCACCAACTCCACGTCCGGGCCCAGGAGTTTGCGCAGCCGGGAGATGTACGTGTAGATCTGGGCGCCCATGGTGGCGGGCGGGTCCCAGCCCCACAGCAGCGCACTCAGCCGGTCGTCGGTGACGATCTTGCCGCGGGCGAGCAGCAGGGCGGCGAGCACCGTGTGCACCTTCGCCCCCGACATGGACACGCGCCGTTCGCCCTGTCTGGCTTCCACCGGACCTAGAAGTTGGAAATCCATGAGTCCCCCACTCACTGACGTTTGCTGTCGGAAGGGCCGGCTGGATTGCCGTAGCCTCCTGCCGAACCATTCTTCGAGGCCGTGACCTGGGAAGTCATCAGCTCCCGATGGCAAGAGGCTGCGGTGGCAGGACACTGCACGCTCACCCCGCGGTCACAGCCCCGGGCTGAAGCCCATGCCGTAACCGACGAGGACGAAGGTCGGCGCCCACACCGCGCTGCTCACGACGGACCAGGTCAGATAGGACCGGACAGACATCCCGGAGACCCCGCACAACGTCGGTACGAGGGTGCGCAGCCCCGCGGTGAACCGCCCCACGAACACCGCACGGCCGCCGTGCCGCTGGATCGCGGACAGGGCGCGGGCGGTGGAGCGGGGCCGCAGCAGCCTGCGCGGGACGCGGTCCAGGAGCCCGGTGTTCCAGCGCCTTCCGGCCGCGTAGCCGAGGCCGTTGCCGAGCACCGCGCCGAGCAGCGCGGCGACCAGGATCCAGCAGAGCGGGACCCGGCCGTGGTGGGCGAGCACGCCGCCCATCACCACCGCGGTCTGCCCCGGGAGCAGCACGCCGATCAGTGGCAGCGCCGCCTCCAGGGCGGGCAGCAGCAGTACCGCGGCCAGGACCCCCCAGGTCCCGAACACCAGGGTGTGGTCGGTCAGCCAGGCCATCATCTCCGGTCCCCTTTCGTCGCTTCCCAGACAACCGCGCGGGCCCGCGCGGATCACGACCACTGGGCTGAGTCCTGGGGTAGGGCAGGCCCTACCCCCGACCCTCGGTCTGGAGGGATGGCTCCGGCAGAGAAGGGCCTTCTACCGTGAAGCCATGCGCTCACTCAACGTGTGGCAGGCCCTGACCCGCTCCGGTTACCTGCTCTCCGGCTGGCCCTGGCGGGCCGCCGGCTATCTCCTCAGCAGTGCGCCCGTAGGCATCGTGGTGCTGCTGGCGATCGTGCTGGGGGCGGCGATCGGCAGTGCGCTGGCCGTCGTGCTGATCGGCTTACCCCTGCTCGCGCTGCTCGCCCTGGCCGGGCTGCCGGTGGCGGCCGTGGAGCGGCGGCGGCTGCGGCTCGTCGACCGCCGGCCGGCCCCCACGCCGCACCGGGTGCCGGACGAGCCGGGGCTGCTGGCCTGGGGGCGCACCCGGTTCCGGGAGCAGGCGACCTGGCGGGAGCTCGGCTACACGCTGGCCTTCGCGACCGTGCTGTGGCCGCTCGATCTGCTGGTGTTCTGCATGGCGCTCGTCGTGCCCCTGGGGCTGGTGGCGACCCCGGTCCTGATGGCGACGGTCGGGGACGGCGAGCAGGCGCCCGTGCTGAAGATGTGGACGGCGACCAGCTGGCCCGAGGCGTTCGCCGTCGCCGTCGCGGGCCTGCTGTTCTTCGGGCTCAGCGGATATGTGATCGGCGCCGTGGCGGTGGCCCGCGCCGAACTCACCCGGTTCCTCGTCGCGCCCCTGGAGAGCGACCTGGGAGAGAAGGTCACCGAACTCGTGCGCTCCCGCGTCCGGTTGGTCGACGCGTTCGAGGCCGAGCGCCGCCGGATCGAGCGCGATCTGCACGACGGCGCCCAGCAGCGCATCGTCGCCCTGACGATGACGCTCGGCCTGGCCCGTCTCGACGCGCCGCCCGGCCCGCTGGCCGACCAGCTCGCCAAGGCCCACGACGAGGCCGGCAAGGCGCTGGCGGAGCTGCGGGAGCTGATCCAGGGCATCCATCCCAAGGTCCTCGCGGACTTCGGGGTGGGCGCGGCCGTCGCCGACGCCGCCGACCGGTCGGTGGTCCCGGTGGACGTCTCGGTGGATCTGCCGCGGCGGCTGCCCGAGGCGGTCGAGGCCGCCGCCTACTTCGTGGTCTGCGAGGCGCTCGCGAACGTCGCCAAGCACAGCGGGGCGCGACGTGCCGAGGTGGCCGGCCGGCACGCGGACGGGTGTCTCGTCTTCGAGGTACGGGACGACGGCCGCGGCGGAGCGGACGTCGAACGGGGCAGCGGACTCACGGGACTTGCGGACCGGGTGTCCGTGCTGGATGGCAGACTGACCCTGTCCAGCCCGGCCGGCGGCCCGACCCTACTGCGTGTGGAGATTCCTTGCGAGCCGACAGAGCGCTCCGTGTAGTCCTGGCGGAGGACAGCGTGCTGCTTCGTGAAGGACTGATCGGCCTGCTCGGCCGCTTCGGCCACGAGGTGGTCGCGGCGGTGGGCGACGCGCAGGCGCTGCTGACGGCCGTCGCCGAGCACACCCCCGACATCGTGGTCACCGATGTGCGGATGCCGCCGGACTTCAAGGACGAAGGGCTGCACGCGGCCGTGCGGCTGCGGGAGGCCCGGCCCTCGCTCCCGGTCCTGGTGCTGAGCCAGTACGTACAGCGCAGTTACGCCTCCGAGCTCCTCGACTCCGGGGACGGCTCCGGCGTCGGCTATCTGCTCAAGGACCGGGTCGGCCAGGTCGAGGAGTTCCAGTCGGCTCTGCTGGAGGTCGCCGGGGGCGGGACGGTCGTCGACCCGGAGGTCGTCCGTCAGCTGCTGCGCCGCCGGCGTGACCCGCTGGAGCGTCTCACGGCCCGCGAGCGCGAGGTCCTGGCCCTGGTGGCGGAGGGCAGGTCGAACACGGCGATCGCCCGCGAACTCGTCGTCTCCGAGGCGGCGGTGGGCAAGCACATCGGCAACATCCTCGCGAAGCTGGACCTCCCGCAGGCCGACGAGACCCACCGCAGGGTCCTCGCGGTCCTCGCCTTCCTGCGCGCCTGATCCGTATATGGCTGCGCCATAGTCCCCGTGGCCAGGCTGTGCACCGCCCCGCGCATCAGCGCCGGGGCCACCCACAGCCCGCCGGAGGACTTCCGATGCGAAGCCGTCTCGCCACGCCCCTCGCCGCCGCCGTTCTCGCCGTGCCGCTCGCCCTCGGTCTGGCGGCGGCCCCCGCCCAGGCAGCCCCCGCCGACAAGCCGCAGGTGCTGAGCGGCTGGACCCAGACCAGCGCGAGCAGCTACAACTCCTGGGTGGCGGCGCGAAACAACCAGGCTGCCTACAGCGCCTACGGCTTCGACTGGTCGACCGACTACTGCACCACGTCGCCCGACAACCCCTTCGGCTTCCCCTTCCAGACGTCGTGCGCGCGCCACGACTTCGGCTACCGCAACTACAAGGCCGCGGGATCCTTCGACGCCAACAAGGCCCGCCTGGACGACGCCCTCTACGCGGACCTCAAGCGAGTGTGCACCGCCTACTCGGGCATCAAGCGCACCTCCTGCGACGCCTCTGCCTGGACCTACTACCAGGCCGTCGACAAGCTCGGCTAGGACCCGCCCACCCGGCCGGAGGGCGTCTCACCGACCCCTCCGGCCGAAGTGTCCGCCCGCGGGACGACGCGTCCGGCGATCTCGGAAACTTTTCGAGATCGCTTCGCGCCGGAATCGCGGTGTGCCGAAATCACCATGGGAGACGACGCGATGGGACAACGCCATGGAGGGCGCTGTCCGCATTCGAAGGGCCGGAATGGAAAATTCCTTGCGCAACGCCGGCCGGCGACCGAGCGGCCACTCCCGCGCGGCGAAAAGAAGTTCAACGTTCACCGGTCAAGACGAAAGGCCCGCCACCCGGAAATTCGGGGCGGGCCTCGTCGACACAATGGTTACCCACGCGGCCGGGTCAGTCCCAGCTGGGGTCCTCCGACGGCAGCGGCAACGTGCCGTCCCAGCTCGGGTCCCCCTGGACGCTGTCCCAGCTCGGGTCCTTCGGCGCGCTGTCCCAGCTGGGGTCCCCCTGGACGCTGTCCCAGCTCGGGTCCTCGGGCGCGCTGTCCCAGCTGGGGTCCTCCTGGACGCTGTCCCAGCTGGGGTCTTCCAGCGTCACCGCCGCCTGCGCCGCCGGGCCCCCCGCCGTCCGGGCGGCCGCCCCCGCGGCCGGCGCGCCGAGCACCACGGTGACGGCGGCTATGGCGACAAGACCTGTGCGCAGAACGCCAACCTTCATGATTTCCCCCTGGATAGATTTTCCGGAACCCCGGAAAAGAAGACTTTGAACGGGTGGCATATCCCATCGGAATTGCCGTGAACGCTCTCCGTTCTTCCCGGTGAGCGCCCCCCGATGAATAAGATTCTTGTCCCTCGCCCACCTCTGTCACCAGGGCAATCGCATGTCAGGGTGCTGCGTTGGCAGTAGCTTGACAGCGGATCACTCTCCTCCGATTCGGCGGCCGGAAGCATTCCGGTTTTTCCCCATGTAGAAGAAGTAAAGGTGAAGGGCCTACAGCTGGTTCCGACGTGCACCCCTGAACTCTTCCGAGGAGTACTCAGATGACCCTCGCCGCCGAACCGGCCACCGGCCCACCGCTGCCCCAGCTCGCCGGAAGGCCGGATCTTGCCACGCGCACCGCCGAGTCGCGCAGCTGCCACGAGGAGGCCCGGCGCGGCCCGGACGAGCAGGCGACGGCCCGTCAGCACGCACGCGGCAAGCTCACCGCCCACGAGCGGATCGCCCTGCTCTTCGACGCGGGAACGTTCACCGAGGTCGAGCCCCTGCGCCGGCACCGGGCGGTCGGCTTCGGCCTGGAGCACAAACGCCCCTACACCGACGGGGTCGTCACCGGCTGGGGCACGGTCCACGGCCGCACCGTCTTCGTGTACGCCCATGACTTCCGCATCTTCGGCGGCGCGCTCGGCGAGGCCCACGCCGAGAAGATCCACAAGGTGATGGACCTGGCGGAGACGGCCGGCGCCCCGCTGGTCGCCCTGTGCGACGGGGCGGGCGCCCGCATTCAGGAAGGGGTCACCGCACTCGCCGGCTACGGCGGCATCTTCCGCCGCAACGCCCGCTGCTCCGGAGTGATCCCCCAGATCAGCGTGATGCTGGGCCCGTGCGCGGGAGGCGCCGCCTATTCTCCCGCGCTGACGGACTTCGTCTTCATGGTGCGCGGCACCTCACAGATGTTCATCACCGGCCCCGACGTGGTCCAGGCCGTGACCGGCGAACGGATCGACCACAACGGCCTCGGCGGCTCCGACGTCCACGCCACCACGACGGGCGTGGCAGCTTTCGTCCATGACGACGAGGAGTCCTGCCTGGAAGAGGTACGGCACCTGCTGTCGCTGCTGCCCTCCAACAACCGCGAACTCCCGCCCCACGAACCGTCCGACGATCCGGCCGACCGCCGTAACGACGCCCTCCTCGACCTGGTCCCGGCCGACCCGTCGCGCGCCTACGACATCCGCGACGTCATCGCGGAGATAGTCGACGACGGCGACTACACGGAGGTGCACGCCCGCTGGGCGGCCAACGTGGTGTGCGCCCTGACCCGGCTCGACGGACACGTCGTCGGCATCGTCGCCAACCAGCCGTCGTCGTTCGCCGGGGTCCTGGACATCGCCGCGAGCGAGAAGGCCGCCCGCTTCGTGCAGACCTGCGACGCCTTCTCCATCCCGCTGCTCACCCTGCTCGACGTGCCCGGCTTCCTCCCCGGCCGCGAACAGGAGCACGGCGGCATCATCCGGCACGGCGCGAAGCTCCTGTACGCGTACTGCAACGCGACCGTGCCCCGGATCCAGCTGATCCTGCGCAAGGCGTACGGCGGCGCCTACATCGTCATGGACTCCCGCTCGATCGGCTCCGACCTCTCCTTCGCCTGGCCGTCGAACGAGATCGCCGTGATGGGCGCGGAAGGCGCGGCGGGCGTCGTCTTCCGCCGCGAGATCGCCGCCTCCCCCGACCCGGAGGCCACCCGCGCCCGGCTGATCGAGGAGTACCGCACCGAGCTGATGCACCCCTACTACGCGGCGGAACGCGGCCTCGTCGACGACGTCATCGACCCCGCGCAGACCCGTGCGCTGCTCATCCGCTCCCTCGCCATGCTGCGCACGAAACACGCCCCGATACCGGAACGGAAGCACGGCAACCCACCTGTATAGGAGACGACTTGACCACCGACCCGAACCCCCTGTTCACCGTGGAACGCGGCACCCCCGACGCCACCGAACTGGCCGCACTCACCGCGGTCCTGCTCACCCGGGCCCGCCTGCCCCACCCACCCACCACCACCCGGCCCTCACCCCGCCCGAACTGGCCCCACCCGTCCTACCGAGGCCCCGCCGCCTGGCGCCGCTGACCGCCCGCGAACACGGCGAAGGGCCGATCGCAACCGAGCGACCGGCCCTTCGACCTGTACCTGACTGCCCCGATCCGCACCCACGACCACCTCACGCCGGCCTCTCGACCGGGAGATCATCGAGGTCAGGAGGCCCGGTCAGCCGACGGCAGAGGGACGCCGACGCCTTATGACGTGGTTCGCCTCCGGGTTCGGGACCGCGGTCACCTTGCCGGCCACCACCGGCAAGGGCGAAGTGGTGATCCGTCAGGCACGGGAGCGGCATGAGCGTCTGGAGCCGACATGGGAACGGCTGCATCCCGGCGGCGTCATCCAACGCCCTCCGTACGCACCGGACGAGGTGGGTCTGGCCGTCGCCCTCTTCGGTGACAAGGCGTTCAGAGCGGCCGACCCTCACCTGATGCAGGAGATGCGGACAGAGCCCGACGCGGGCCAGATGTACCCGGACGGCCCCGGGGAATGACTCCCGAGCACGAAAGGACGTCACCGCGCCGCGGCCGCGGTGACGGTATCAGGGGAGCCGCCCGGCCTCGTGAAGGGCGTCGAAGACCCTCTCGTCGACGGCCGAGACACGGTACCGATCGGCGTAGCGGAACCAGGCCTTCTCGGCGATCTCCCGCGACGGGATGAGCTCACCACGGTGATCGGCGGTGTAACAGATCATCCGGAAGGGGCCGTGTTCCGGATGCCCCTCGCCGATCTCGAACGTGCCGAAGTGCACCATGGAACCGGGGTCGATCGCCGCCCGCAGTTCCTCGTCGATCTCCCGCACCAGGGTCTCGCGGTCGGACTCGCCCGGCTCACGATGACCGCCAGGGAAGTAGAAGCGCTCCCTGCCGTGACTACGTGTCACCAACACCCGCTCGTCCCGAACCAGGACCCACGCCACCTTCTCCGGCACACCGTCGCCCTCAGCCATGGCCCGCGACCGTACCGCAGGACACGGTCTGCGTCAGCACCGTCCGCACCCAGAGCTCGGGAACCTCTCCCCACGACCTTGCCGGCAGCGAATCCTATTTCCTGCTCAAGGAGATTTGAGAAGACAACCAGCTCGACTCATAACCCGCGGAGGTATGGGTGCCATAAATTAAGAAACGCTCTCCCTAACGATTCCCCTGGGTCTGCGTCACTCATTTGCCGCGCATCTGGAGGAGGCGGAGCGACGTTAGCGGGATATGACGAAAGCAAGGTCTCATGGCTTGCCTCACCGCAGCACGGGGAAGGATAAAATGCCTGCGCTCCGTGATGCGACAGTGAGGAAATACACCTACGTGCCCGGACTTGCGCACTCTGCCCTTGGGTCGCGCAGCCCCCTGCACGGAGGGGATGTGCTGGTCGAACTCCCAAGCGTACAGTCCATGCTCCGCGAGTTCCTCGTGCTGCTGGAGGCGGCCAAGGAGGAGCTTGATCAACGGTGGAACGATCAGCAAGAGTCAGGTTGTCACGCAGGCCGCGTGTGACGGGGCGGGTTTCCATGAATCGCGACTATGCGGATCCTTCCTTCACGCGCCGTGAATGGCAATCCGACGCATACGCATACGCATACGGGCCGGGTGCCGACTGGCACAGCGGTCCTGTCGATTCCCCTCACTCAGGGGTGCCACTCGTTCCTCCCGACTCGGGCTGGGACCCGGTCGAGGAACTGGCCTACCTCTTGCAGGAGGCTGTCCCGGCAGAACAGGCGCCCGTGGTGCCGCCGCCTCGCAGCGAGCCGTCGTCCGGCAACTTCACCGACCCCATGGAGAACCTGGCGCAGATCACCGCTCAGCTTCCTCCCCTCCGGCGAACTTCCGCCGGACATCGGAAAATGCGGGCCGGCAAACTCCGACTGGCCTGGCTACAGACCGGCAGCTTCGTCATCGTCGCCTTCGTCGCCGTCATCGTGGCAATGGTCAGCGTCTTCGGCGGCATGGTGGCCTACGGGCCTCTCCAGAACATCTCGTCCGGCACGAAGACCGGGATGATCCCTCAATGGCCTCTTCTCGTGTATGGCCCCTGGATGGTGGCGTCGCTCTCCATTTTGCGAACTGCTCTGCATCGCCGCCGAGCCTTGCATTCCTGGTTCATCGTTCTCCTGTTTTCCTTCGTCGCCATCATGCTGTGCGTAGCCCAGGCCGACCGGACCTTGACCGGTATGGCCGGAGCGGCCCTACCCGCCCTCGCGTCCCTGGCCTGCTTCCAGCAACTGGTCCGACAAATCACTTTGACGCTGCCGCCACGCCAGGCACCCCGACACCGCCAGTGACGCACACCCTCATGCCCGCGGGTTTTCTCCAGCCGGAACGACTTGACACAGACCCCGTAACCAGGTGGGCAAGCCATGGCGCGGGACGAGGAAAAGGGCACCGTCGTCGACCCGATCGCACAAGAGTCATAACTGGACCGGCCGTCCGGAACACGACCACGGCCGAACAACTCTGCGGTCACTGCCGGTACTCGGCGTGAACGCCTACGGAAATGCCCCTGGCGGTGCGGTCGAAAGAGCGTCGACCCGGGGCTACGAGCGGTACCGGCGGAAGCGCGACGGACAGGGGGAGCGTGAGCACCGCTCGGTGCAGCTCAGCGCCGAACGGTTCGGCTGGGTCCCGGTCAGGCTGCCGCGGCGCACGAGCTACGGCGCGGCGTCATCTGGCGGTGGCGCCGGTACTGGTGCTGTTCATGCCCACCGATACCTGCCCGCGCGCGTTTCAGCCCAGGGTGATCCGGGCGATGACCGGCAGGTGGTCGCTGCGGGTCGCGGGCAGGGTGCGGATGTGGCCGACGGTCGCCGAGCGGGCCATGACCTGGTCGATGCGGGCCATGGGGAAGGCGGCGGGGAAGCTGAACGCGAAGCCCTGCTCCGCTGTGTTCATCCGTGAGGTCAGCGGGGCCAGCCCACGGTCGTCGACGGTGCCGTTGAGATCGCCGAGCAGGAGGGCCGTTTTCAGCTTCTCGGCGGCGATGGCCCTGCCCAGCAGGCCGGCGCTCTCGTCGCGCCGGGAGGAGGCAAGGCCGCTCGCCCGGATGCGGACCGAGGGCAGGTGCGCGACGTACGCCGCGATATCGCCGTGCGGCGTGTGGACCACGGTGCGCAGCCCGCGACTCCAGGTCTCTGCAATTCCTCGGGGTTTGATGTCCACCAGCCGGTCACCGGTCAGCGGATGCCTCGACCAGAGTCCGACAGTGCCCCGGACGGCGTGGTACGGGTAGTTCGGGGCGAAGGTCTTCTCGTACACCGCCAGCGCCGGGGGCACCAGTTCCTCCAACGCGATGAGGTCGGGCTCGGCGTCAGCCAGGGCGCGGGCCGTGCCCGCCGGGTCGGTGTTCTCGTCGCTGACGTTGTGCTGCACGACGACCAGGTCGTGTGGTCCAGGCTCCGCCCCGGGCAGGAGCAGCCCGCCGAAGAGATGCGTCCAGGCCGCCACCGGCAGCAGCAGCGCCATCAGCGCGGTTGCCGAACGGCGCAGCAAGGCCAGGACGAGCAGCACCGCGACCGCCAGGCCGAGCCACGCAAGGAACGATTCCAGCAGACTGCCCAGGCGGCCCACGGAGTTGGGCACCGCCCGGTGGAAGGCCATCAGCCCGGCCGTCAGCACCGCGAGCACGGCGGGCACCCGCCCCCTTCGCCAGGTCGGCCGGCACCGTGGGCCCCGTTGCAGGCTCCCTTCCGCAGCGCAAGGCCCGGATCGGCGCCGCGTCCACCGGGCCACTGCTGCCTTCCCCTGCACCATGGCTTCCCATCTGCTTGACCTTGCTGCCCAAGACGGATCACCAGGGAAATCAGTTCCGACAGCCCCGCTCCCGCTGCACCGACACCACTTCGGCGGCGAGCGCCGGCCGATGCGACCGGGCGCGGATTACCTGTGCCGGGAGTTGAGCGCGCAGTTCGGCAGAGCCCAACTCTTTTTCCACAGTGAGCAGAACGACGGGGAGGCGTGGGTTTCCTGGCCGTGAGCAGAAGGGCAGCAGACTGTGCGCAGGACGCACGGGAGCGAGTCCGAGGTTGCGAAGGCTGTCGCGGCCCGGCGTGATGAGAGCCCGGTCAGGTAGGGCGATTGGCGCGTCTGTCCTGGCCAGGGTCCGAGGCTTGCAGCCGTGCGGGATGTCCCGCTCCCGGGTTGGTGCCATCCCAGCTGCGGGCCCTTGAGGGGCGCGGGTCGGGTCACACCTTCTTGACGACGATCGTGTCCGGGACCAGCTTCTCCAGGTCGTCGACGTCCGAGGTGAAGACGGTGACCTGTCCCTTCTGCTGTCGTGCGATTACGGCGAGCACGGCGTCGATCGCGTACTTGTGGCCGTGCAACTTGGCGTCGGCCAGGAGCCGGCGTGCCTGGCGGGCCTCGTCGTTCCCGATGTCGGCGACCTGGAGCCGGGACAGCACCCAGTCCCAGCGCTGTTCGGTCGTTCTGCCGTCGTACGCCTCGACCAGGGTCATCGGCGACGTCAGCACTTCGGCCTCCCCTCGCGCCGCAAGGTCGAGCCAGGCGATCATCTTCCGATCACCGCGCACTGCCAGGGAGAGGGCTTCACAGTCCAGGACGAAGACACGGAGCGGGCTCTGCCCGTGCTCACCGGCTCGCTTCTTCACGCAGCCTCTCCGGCGTTGTGCTGTCCGGAGGCGCGTCGCCGTTCGTGTTCGGCGTCGAGATCCTCCAACTCGTCCGCCCGGATGCTTAGCCGATGAGTTCGTGGATCGCCGCCACGACGTTGAACACCGCCGGCAAGACGAAGATGCCCCCGACGCCGATCCATACGCACCCGGCGGTTCGGTGGCCGCGGCTTGGCGGCGGCGGTTGGATCAGCCGATCGCCTGCTCTCATCGTCTCGTTCGGAGCGACCAGGCTGCGCCCGGTGCGGCGTTGCCTCCGCCCCAGCCATATGAAGACGACCGCTGCCATCGCCGTGAAGGCGGCCAGCTGGAGGTGTTCACTCGGTGAATCGGCGCCAGCAAGCGTCACGGCCATGTACGACACAAGGCTTCTCCCCCCAGAGGATCACGGTGGGTGGATCACCTCACGACGGTTCAACCATGTCAAGCGGGTGGGGCGCTCGTACGTTGCTCCCCACACGCTTTCCAACTGTGTTGGTGGGGTGCTGGGCTCGGTTCGAGGGCGTTCACCTGCGTTCACGGGCGGCTGGCCTGTGAGGCGAACTCTGCGCGCGGTCCTTGATGAACGGCCGTGAACGGCGCTGAATGAGACGGAAACTGAGACGGGGGCCCGGCCGCGCCGAGCTGCCCCGAAGGCCGGGTTCCACTCACAGGGGCGCGCCCTGGAGTGGTGCTCAGGGGTGCCGCTGAGTGCGGGTGTCGTGGCTGGGCGCCGAAGGATCGAAGGGCAATTCGGGGATGCCGAGTTCTTGGCGCATGGCGGATGCGGTGGCCTGAACGGCGGCCTTGTAGTAGGTGTGCTGTGCGGTCTGGAAGGTGCCATCCGTGACGTGTGCGCCGTCCGCGAGTAGATCGCGCAGAGTTCGGACGGTGCGGAACCCTTCGACGCCCAGCTCGACCACGCGAGGCGGGGCAAGCATCGTCAGACTGAACCGTTGCTCGAACAGGCCGGACTCTGAGAAGGCGGCACGGACTGCACGCCTGCGATCTTCAGGTGTGTCGTAGGCAGCTTCTGAGGCGAAGCGCATGCTCTCTGTCGCGCGGGCCAGGTGAGAGAGGTAGGTCACGAAGGCTTCTCGCAGAACGGTCTGCGCGTCTGCTCGTTGGGCACGCTTCCAGCGGTCTCGGTCCACAACGAACGTCGCGACGATGCCAGCGAGTGCGCCGGCTATGGCACTCAGAGGTGCAGTCCAGTCCATACGACTGTATTGAGCACACGTTGTTGCGCGCTGTGAAGAAGGAAGCGGTCCCAAGCGCTGATGATCTCAGCTTGGGAAGCTTGGGTCCTTTGGCAGCGGTTGATGTGCTGATTTGCGGTGGAGTCGTGTTGGAGCCCTGGTCGCACCCGGGGCGCTTCCCGCTGTGCCCCGTAGTTCCCCGCAGGATCTGGCACGCCATGGCTCGGTCCCTTCACCTCGAAGGTCCCTTGGCAGAGCTGGGAGCCCTGGAGTGTCTGAGCCTCAGCCGACGACAGTCAACCACGACGGCGGGTGCGCTGACCGGCCACGCACGCGTGTGCCTCCCCGCGCCCCCGCCGGCCTCAGCCACGCTGCCATGCCGTCGACCAGAGCAAGCTGCGTCGGTAGAAGCGTGGCGGTGGGACCTTGGCTGAGGACCTCTTCGTCCCGAACTCTCGGCTGGGAGGTCGTTGAGCCTGGTGGGCTGGTCAGTCGGCCACTGAAGGACGTTGACGGTCAGCGGAGGTTGCGGTGGTTGCTGTACTCCGTTGCTGTACAGCAACGGCTCCGGAAACTCGTTGGTTTGCAGGCAACGCCGCTGGTCGCAGCCCTGTAAAGCTCGGGCAGGCCCTGCCAGTCCGCAGATAGTCCACGGGGCCGACCGTTGGCTGACTGGCCGCAACCTACCCTTGGCTCGTTCGCTGTCTGCCCAGGTCACAGCGATAGCCTCGGCGGTGCTCGCCGCGGTGTGGCCTGCGCCGAGGGTGAGGCCGAAGACATGGGACCGGATCAGGCCGGATGCGCTGAGGTGCGATTGACGGGCTAGGCCCGGGCTAGGCCGCGGTTTCTGCGATGAGGACGGCGACGGTGATAGGGCCTGGGGCGTCAGTGGTGGCTGCGTCGGCTACGGCGGCCCGGACGGCGCGCGCGACTCCCAGTGGATGGTGTCCTGGGGCGACCGCGAGGTGGACCTCGATGTGGCGGCCGGGTGGATCGTCATGGTCCTGCACCTTGACCGGGCGGCTTCCCAACACGGCGGTGAGGCGGGCGACGCCCGGAACAGCCGACGCGACGCCCGCCAGCTCACTGACGGGCCCCCGCATGGGTCCTGTTCCGGTCTCAGGGAGCGAGCTTCGCGCGGCTGGGGCTGCGGATGCCGCTTCCGGCGCGGGCTCCATGGCCCTCGTTGAGGTTCCTGACCTGACGACCGTCTCCGGGCCCACCTGGAGATCCGTGACGCGCAGGTCGGCTGTAACGGTGGCCAGGCCGAGCCGTTCAGTGGCCGTGTTGAGCAGCGCACTCCTCAACTGGGCGGCGGTTTCGGGCAGTGGTCGGCCGAGGGATGCCGCGAAGGCGGCTTCGATCGTGAGCGGGCCGGGTGGTAGCGCGCTGGCTGGCGGACGCACGGCCGGTTCGGACACGGGCTCGAGCGGTGCAGACCCGATGCGCAGGGACTCAAGCCGAACACCGGGAATCGCGGCGGCCGCACGCCCGAGGACCCGGGCGGCCGCTTGCTCGGTGATCCATGTCCCGTCGCCCGGCCCGCCGAGCGGGAGCAGCCGACCGAGTTCGAGCTGGTGCCGTACTGCCTGCGTCCACGCCTCGGTTTTCACCACCCTCGCACCCTCTTGCTCCCATGGCTGCGGTTCTCTTCCTGCCCACACTGCGCTCGGAGTGTGGCGCGAGGGCCTCAGGCAGGACGTTCGGGCCACTCATGGGACCGCTCCACCCCACGTCACATATTAGGCCAAAACATATTAAAACGACTACACTATCAACAATGAGTGGCATATGAGCCCCTCAAGGGAGGAATGTCCCGATGACTGAGAACACCGGCGTAAAAGTCGCTACTGCGCCCGGCTCTCGCGGCCGGACGACCGTCGCCGATGTGGTGGTGGAGAAGATCGCCGGAATGGCGGCACGGGACGTGCTCGGCGTCTATGCCCTGGGCAGTGGACGCGCCCGCTCGATGGGAGCCATGCGGGAGCGAGTGCCCGGCGCCGGCAGTGGCAAATCCGTCACGCGCGGGGTCAGTGTCGAGGTCGGAGAGCTACAGGCGGCCATCGACCTGGAGATCGTCGTCGACTACGGCGTCTCGATCACGGAAGTGGCCGCCGAGGTGCGGGAGAACGTGATCTCCGCGGTGGAGCGGATGGCGGGTCGGGAAGTGGTGGAAGTCAACATCACGGTCAGCGACGTGAAGCTGCCGGCCGACGAGGAGGACGAAGGGGAAGAGCGGCAGCGGATTCAGTAGCCGGGGCGCGCGCGGAGCAGCCGGCTTGAGTGAAGGGGCGCGTGATGAGCAGGGCCGTGGTGGGCTTGATGGCCGGAATGGCGCTGGGTTTCGCGGCGTATTTCGGTAACTTCTGGGCTTTCCTGCTGGTGCTGGGGCTGGGTGTCGTCGGTCTTGTGGTCGGGCGGTTCACGGAAGGCGATCTCGAACCGGGCGACTTCGTCCGCCGCCGGGACCGGCAGGAGCGGATCCGCGACGACCGGCGACGGACCCGGGGGGACTGGCGGCAGTGACCGGCGAAGCAGATCGGCGTCCGGCCGTTCACCGCGAGGAGCGCGGTGCGATCACCGTCGCCGACCGGGTCGTTGCGAAGATCGCCGCCCATGTGACGCGCGAGGCACTGAGCGGGTTCACCGAGTCAGCCGGCCGCGTACCGCGGGGCCGCCGCCCGCCACGTGTGAACACATCTGTGCGGCGAGCCCCGGGACGGAATACCGCAGGACGAGACGCCGAGTCCGCCGCGCAACGGCAGGCAGTGCTCGGGGAGGCGCGGCTGCGCATCGTCGTCGAGCTCGGCTATCCGTCCGACATCGGGGCGCAGTGCGCCGCGGTGCGCCGGGAAGTCACCGAACGGCTCAGGACATGGGTCGGCATGGACGTGTCCGACCTCGTGGTGTCGGTCGAGAGGTTGCACTCGGTGCATGGACGTCACACGGACCAGGAGAGGGTGAGATGAGCGCGCACACCTGGCGGCAGTCGACCGGTGACAGCGACAGTAACCTTCCCGCCGATCCCGGACAGGCGGCTTCGTCCGCCGATGACACCCCGGGCACGGGCGAGACGGCGACGACCGACGCATCAGGCCGGTCGGCGCGCCGCTTCTGGTCGGCGCGGCGGATTCCCGCGACCGTGGTGGCCCTGCTGTCCGCCGCGGCCGTCGGACTGCTCCTGTACGACGTGGTCTCGGTGCGGGCAGGCCGGTCCGCGATGAGCTGGCGGCGGCAGCTCGCCGAGGAACTGGCCACACGGCCACTGGACGACATCTGGGTGATCGTCGGGGCCGCGGTGGCGATGGCCCTCGGCCTGTGGCTCTTCCTGCTGGCGGTGACGCCGGGTCTGCGCAGGCTGCTGCCCATGCGGCAGCCCACCGTCGTCCCCGGTACCGAGGATGTCCGAGCCGGGCTCGACCGCCGCGCGGCCGCTCTGGTGCTGCGTGACTGGGCGGTGCGGGTGCCCGGTGTCCGGTCGGCCCAGATCGCTGTCGGCCGCCGGAAGGTCAAAGTCCTGGCACAGGCCCATTTTCGCGGGCTCGAGGAGGTCCACGAGGATCTGGCCGCCACGCTCGGGGAAGCCGTGAAGGCCTTGGGTCTCGCCCGGCAACCCACACTGGCCGTGCGCGTCCGGCGCCCGAAGAAGGGCTGAGGTGATCCTGATGCTCAGGACAGCGAACCGGGTGCTGCTGGGGCTTCTCGGCCTCGGACTGTTCGCCCTGGGTGGCGGCGCGCTGGTGGGAGGGCTGGATCTCCAGCGCCGCTGGGGTTTCGGCATGCCGGGCTGGTGGCCCTTCGTCGGGCCGGACGATGTGCTGTTGGGTGCCGAGGGACGTACCCGGTGGCGGGACGAGGGTTGGTGGTGGCCGACCGTGATCGCGGTGCTCGCCGTCCTGCTGGTCCTGCTGTTGTGGTGGCTCCTCGCGCAGCGCGGACATCGCCTGGACCGGGTCCTCGTCCAGAGCGAGGACGGCGCGGCTGCCCGGCTCGACGGCCGCACGCTGGAGGACGCCATCGAGGAAGAGGCGCGAGCCCTGAACGGGGTTTCGCAGGCTCAGGTCCGGCTGTCGGGCCGACGTACTGCCCCCACCGCACGCGTGCGGCTGTTGCTGGAGCCTTACGCGGAGCCGGCGCGAACTCTGGGACAGCTGAGCTGCGAAACACTTGTACACGCACGAGACTCGGCCGGCCTGGACCGCCTCCCGTCGAAGGTTCGACTCAGGGAGGCCCGCCACCGCGCCCGACGCACCGCATGAGGTCCCGCGCAGTTCCTTCCCGGGAGGCATCCCGTCGTGGTCCTCTTCCTGACCCTGCTCATCGCCGGAACCGCTCTGATCGCCATCGGCGCAGCCGTCGACGGCATGCTCTACCTGATGTCCGTCGGCGTACTACTCCTCGTCGCCGATCTGCTCTACCTGGCGGCTCGCTCCATCTGGCGCTCCACCCGGCGCCCGGCCCGCTGATACCTGCACGTATTTTTCCGCTGTAGCGGTTGCTGTGCTCCGCTGCTGTACGCACGTCAGAGGCCCATTCGCGATCAAGCGAATGGGCCTCCGACCTGTGTTGGGGTGGCGGGATTTGGTGCACTCCTCACCCGCACTGATGGTCCGCAGACGTCCGCGCTCGTCCGCCGGTGTTCGTCGGCGTTGTCACGCATCCAGACACTCACCGGACGCGGGTTCGTGTTCGACCAAGCCTGGCTCTCGGTACGCCGCTAGGCGGGTCTTCCATTCCAGTCGTCCAGGTGGTCACGCGCTACGTCAAGGAATCTCGCGATCGCATTCGAAGCAGCTCCGACGGAGGCTGCTACCTCGCGGTACCGGATCAGGGGGCCTTCCGTCATGATCACGAGATCGTCGCTGTCTACTGACATGAAGGGGCTGCTTTGGACCAGTCCGACATAGCTGTCCAGGTCACCCAGCGCGTTCCCACACTTCTCAAGCACTGCATACGCCTCTTCAGCGACGACCTTTGGGCCGGCGAGCCGTACGCGGATCGCGGCGTCGCCCATCGGATCGAGTTGAGCCAAAAGGTCCTGTAGGGAGGGGACGGCGCCGCGACGCTCGTCTTCTCCGATGCTTTGGCTGTACGCCCCGACTGAGTTGGCGGCGTCTTGTATCTGACTTACCGACAGGCGAGCAGCCTTGGCGAACTCCTGGTACGAGTCCATCCGCGTCTGGCGAACGGACATGCCGTAGGCATCAGCTCCTGATTTGGCGGCAGCACCCACGGATCCCCGGCTGGCGGAACGAGCGGCGGTAACGGTGGCCACCCCTCCCACCAGGGCGCCAGCCACGCCGGCAATGGCGGCGATGAAGGCTGTGTTCATGGCCTCAGAGGCAAGTCGCATAGCTATCACAGGTCTGGCTCCAGTGCCCTGAGGTGCTCCTATGTGTGCGAAGCGCACGGTACAGCCGCACTCCGTTCCCTGTAGAGGGCGTGATCTCGCCACTCAGGCACAGTGGGCGGCACGTTCTGATCCGTAGCTCTGTAGAGATCGGTCATTGGAGGTCATGCAGGCTGCGGGGAAGGTCTGGGCGGCCGGTGGTGGTCGCTGCCGGTTGCTGGGGTTGCTGTACTTCGTTGCTGTACCGCATCACGGATCCACTCGGGGCTCCGTGATGCGGCTCCCCTACCGCAGCACGACGTAGGCCGGTCTGAACGGTAGACCGCGAAGAGTGGACTCCATCACCTTGATGAGTGTCGCCGCATCTGCCCCATGGCGTACAGCACGGCTCACGACTGACATACGCACTACAGAAAACAGTCGGCCGGTGACCACCGTGTGGTGGTCACCAGCCAGTGCGAGTCATCCGGCGGGGCTGCGGCGCAGGTATTGCCCTGCACCGGGTCAGCAGAGTCGGTTCGTTCTCAGACCGCTGTGATCTTGGCGAGCGGCTTGTTGGCGGTCCAGCAGGGGGAGTCGAACCTGAGGACGCCGGTGCCGCCGGCACCGCCGTCGCAGTAGGCCGCCGGGTCCGTGGAGTTGAGGAACACGGCGTCCGGGTCGACGTCGATGCCCTGGTACGGCGCGCCGGGGAAGGTCTGCGCTCCGACGTTCAGGCTGTCGTAGGGGCAGCCGGTCGGGGTGCTGTAGCAGGGTGCACCGGTGCCGATGCGTCTCCTGCACACCGACACGGCCAAGACGGAGGCGTCGGAGGCGGTGCTCCCCCTGCCGGACATCTGCCTGACCGCCCTCCGGCTTCGCCAGAAGGAACAGCAGGCGGCGAGGGAGCGGGCGGATGATCTCTGGACCGAATCGGACATGGTCTTCACCACCCGGTACGGCACCCCGGTCGAGCCGAGGAACTTCACCCGTGAGTTCGACCGCCGCTGCGAGCGCGCCGGCGTCCGCTGCATCCGCGTGCACGACACCCGACACACCTGCGCCTCGCTCCTGGCCGCGCTCGACGTCCACCCGCGGATCGCGATGCAGATCCTTCGCCACTCCGAGATCGCAGTGACGATGGAGGTCTACACCCACGTGCCTTCCGCCGACACGCGCCGGGCGCTCCGCAAGCTCGGAAAGGCACTAGGCGGCGGCAGCAAGCAGAAGAAGGAGAGGAAGGAAAAGAAGGGCAAGCGCAAGCAGCAAAAGCGGGCAGAGGAGCAGGCGGCCAGGGACGGCCAGCAAGAGTCATAGCGGTTGCTGTACTCCGCTGCTGTACGCACGGCAGAGGCCCATTCACGATCACGTGAATGGGCCTCTGACCTGTGTCGGGGTGGCGGGATTTGAACCCACGACCTCTTCGTCCCGAACGAAGCGCGCTGCCAAGCTGCGCTACACCCCGATGTCGCTGCTTGTCCTGCTTGTCGCGGCGACGTCGTTTACTTTAGCCCACCGGTGGCCCGAGACGAAATCCGGTTTTGGCACGGTGTCTGATCGGGTTGGGGCGGGCGTGGTCGAGGGCCACGAGGAGGACCGCGAGGGCGTAGATGGAGAGGCCGAGGAGCAGGGCGTTGGCGAGGGCGTGCTTGTAGCCGTGGGCCTCGGCGTCGAGGAAGGGGTAGAGGTAGCGGCCCCGGGTTCCCGGAGTGATCAGCTGGGCGCGGGCGAGCGAAAACGCCAGGTAGGCCACGGGGTAGAGCATCCAGGTGGCGGCCCGGCGTAGGCGCAGTCGGCCCGGGGGTGTCAGCAGCAGCCAGTCCAGGGCTGCGGCTGCCGGTGTCACCGTGTGGATGAGGTACCCGGCGACGAGGAGCCACCCCGTGGGGGCGGTCGTCGTGCCGGTGACCGAGAAGGGGACGGCCGCGTCCGCGAGGAGCAGGTGGTAGACCAGCCCGGTGATCGTGACGTAGAGGAGCGCGGCGCCCGTCAGGGCCGCGGGGAGCGGGCGGCGGGCCGTCCACGCGCGGCGGGCGGAGAGCAGTGTGACCAGGGCCAGCAGGATGTTGCTCTGGATCGCGAAGTGGCTCAGCACCCTCACGGGGCTGCCGAGCAGTAGGGCGAGCGTCACGCCCGCGGCGGCGGTTCCGGCCAGAAGCAGACGCAGGACGGCGGCCAGGGGACGGCGTACGGGGGCCACCACCGCCGAGGCGGGGACGGAGGAGAGCAGGAGCGCGTGGGTCCGCGGTATCGCGGGCAGGTCCGGGATGTCCCTGGGTATCGGCGCGGTCATGCCCTCACGCTAGGCAAAGGGGATGAAGCGGGCGATATGGGTGAGCCGTTCGGGTGACGGCCTGGCAGTGACCCCAAGGGCGGCCGGGGTCATGCGCGGGGGCCGACCCGGCCTCCTGCTTCTCCTACTTCCCCTACCTCCCTTGCTCCTTCTCCACCAGCGTCAGCAACGTCACCTCGGGCGGGCACGCGAACCTCACCGGGGTGTAGCGATTCGTTCCGCATCCCGCGGAGACGTGCAGGTAGGACGTGTGGCCCTCCGCCGTGTGCGTCGACAGGCCCTTCACGCGGTCCGCGTCCAGGTCGCAGTTGGTGACCAGGGCGCCGTAGAAGGGGATGCAGAGCTGACCTCCGTGGGTGTGGCCGGCCAGGACGAGGGGGTAGCCGTCCGCCGTGTACGCGTCCAGGACCCGCAGGTAGGGCGCGTGCACGACGCCCATCGAGAAGTCGGACGACGCCGAGGGGCCGCCCGCCACCCGGGCGTAGCGGTCGCGCTTGATGTGCGGGTCGTCCAGGCCGGTCAGCTCGACCGACACGCCCTCGATCTTGAGCATGCCCCGGGTGTTCGTCAGGTTCAGCCAGCCCGCCGCGTCGAAACCCTCGCGGAGGTCCTCCCACGGGTTGTGGATCACGCCGACCACGGGCGGGTTGCCGTTCAGGCCGTGGCGTCCCTGGACCTTCTCGAGGAGGTAGCGAGCGGGGTTGCGCGGCTTCGGGCCGTAGTAGTCGTTCGAGCCGAAGACGTACGCGCCGGGGAACTCCATCAGCGGGCCGAGGGCGTCCAGGACCTCGGGCACGCCCTCCGGGTCGGACAGGTTGTCGCCCGTGTTGATCACGAAGTCGGGACGCAGCCCGGCCAGCGAGCGCAGCCAGCGCTGCTTCTTGCGCTGGCCGCCGACCATGTGGATGTCGGAGACCTGCAACACGCGCAGGGGGCCCATACCGGCGGGGAGGACGGGGACGGTCACCCGTCGCAGGCGGAAGGAGCGGGCTTCGAAACCCGCCGCGTACACCAGGCCGGCGGTGCCGGCCGCCGCAATGGAAAGAGGTACTCCGTATCGCGCGCGCATACGTCCATCGTCTCAGACGCCGCCAACCCCCTTTGCTTCGCCGCCCCTTAAATCAGCGGGCGTACGGCCGCCGACACCTGCGACAATCAAACCCATGACCACGCTCAAGTCGAAGCTGCAGGAAGACCTCAACGCCGCCATCAAGGAGCGCGACGAGCTCCGCTCCTCGACGCTCCGGCTCACACTGACCGCGATCACCAAGGAGGAGGTCGCGGGCAAGGAGAAGCGCCAGCTCTCCGACGACGAGGTCCTCAAGGTGATCACCAAGGAGGCGAAGAAGCGCCGCGAGGCCGCGGACGCCTTCGCGCAGGGTGGTCGGGCCGAGTCGGCCGAGCGGGAGAAGGCGGAGGGCGAGCTGCTCGCCACCTACCTGCCCAAGCAGCTCGGCGAAGAGGAGCTGACCGAGATCGTCGCCCAGGCCGTCGCGGAGGCGAAGGCCGCCGGTGCCGAAGGGCCGCGGGCGATGGGTGCCGTCATGAAGATCGTGAACCCGAAGGTGGCCGGCCTGGCCGAGGGCGGCCGCGTTGCCGCTGTCGTGAAGAAGCTGCTCGCGGGCTGACACCGGTCGCACGCGTGTCGCTGCGGCGACCCCGGCCACCCTCTTTCTCCCGGCCCGCCGACCCTCGGCCACTGCTCCCACGAGCTCCGGCCCCGTATCGGACAAGCACGGCAGCCCCGCAGGCCAGGTACGAGCCCAGCCCCGTACGACGCAGGCCCGAGCTTGCCTTGCGAGGCCGGGCACGAGCCCGCCCCGCAAGGCAAGCGGCACGCGTATGACGAACGGCCCCCACTGTGACGAACGGCCCCTGCTTCTCCGTACGAGATGAACTCCCGTACGGAGAAGCAGGGGCCGTTCGTCGTGTCCTCGTTCTCGGCTCAGCCTCGGCCCGGACGCTCAGCCGCCGTGCCGAACCGGTCATGGGCACGGGCTGACTGACGCACCGGCCGACGGGCTCGCTGGACCGGCAGGCTGGCCGAGCCACTTCGCGCGCCGGCCGACAGTTCGCGGACCCACAGGCTCGCGGACCCCCAGGGCTCGCCGGACCGGCGCGCTCGCCGGCCTGGCGGCCTCAGCCTCGGCCCCCGCCGTTTCCGTTGCCGTTCCCGTTGGTCTGGCCCTGGAAGAAGGTGCCTCCGTCGCCGTTGGTCGCGTTGCCGCCGTTCGTCCCGCCGTTGGTCAGCAGGCCGCTGAGGAAGCCGCCGTCGTTGCCGCCGTTGTTCCCGTTGCCGTCTCCGTTGTCGTCGTCGTTCTTGTCGCCGGGGTCCTTGGCGGGCGGCGGCGGGTTCGGGATGTCGACGAGGTTGAAGGGCGGGGCTTCCTTGCCCTCCAGCGCGCCGGTCATCGCGTCGCGCCAGATCGGGCCGGGGGTGTCGCCGCCGTAGACCTGGGAGTGGTAGACGCCACCGATGGTGATGTTGGTCATCTCCACCTTCTGGGTGGCACTGCCGACCCACACGGCGCCGGCGAGGTTCGGGGTGTAGCCGACGAACCAGGCGTTCTTGCGGGAGTCCGTCGTACCCGTCTTACCGGCGTTGGCGCGGCCGGACAGACCGGCCTGCTGGCCGGTGCCGGAGTCGACCACGCCGCTCAGCAGCGTGTTGACGGTGTCCGCGGTCTTCTCGCTCATCGCGCGCGAGCAGGTCGACTTCGGGACCTCCAGCGACTTCTTCGCGCCGCCCACGGTCTGGGTGATCGACTCGATCGCGACCGGGGTGCAGTACATGCCCCGGCTGGCGAAGGCCGCGTACGCGCTCGCCATCGTCAGGGGGGAGAGGCCGGTGGAGCCGAGGGTCATCGACGAGGGCACCTCGGGGACCTTGTCGCCGTTGCCCTGGACCACGCCGAGCTTGTCCGTCATCTTCACCACGGGGCACATGCCGATGTCGGCGAGCATCTGCACGAAGTAGGTGTTGACGGACAGCTCCATGGCCTTCCTCAGCTGGTACGGCCCCTTCTCGGACTCGCTCTCGTTCTCCAGCTTGTCGTTGCCCTGATTGGTCCACGGCTTGCTGCTGCACGTCTGGACGGTGGCCGGGTACGGCATCTCGTACGGCGCCGGGTAGCTCTGGTTCGGCGGGCGCCCCTCCTCCAGCGCGGCCGCGGCCACGAAGGGCTTGAAGGTCGAGCCGGTCGGGAAGCCGTAGTTCGAGCCGCCCATGGAGGAGTTGACGGAGTAGTTGTACTCGGTCTCGTTCTTGCCGTAGCCGTACGGCTTCGACTGTCCCATGCCGAGGATCTTGCCGGTGCCGGGCTCGACGAGCGTGGCGGCCGCGGCGACCTTGTCCGACTTGTAGACGTGATCCTTGAGCGAGTCCTGGACGGACTTCTGGGCCTGCGGCTGGAGGGTCGTCCGGATGGTCAGGCCGCCCTGGTTCCAGACCTTCGCCCGCTCCTCCTTGGTCTTGCCGAAGACCGGGTCGCTGAGGAAGACGCGCTCCACGTATTTGCAGAAGAAGCTGGCGCCCTTGGCGGCGGTGATGCAGCCGTTCTTCGGCTGCTTGACCTTCAGACCCAGCGGGGCCTGCTGTGCCTTCGCGGCCTCGGCCTCGGAGATGTCCCCGACCTCGGCCATGCGCTTCAGTACCGTGTTGCGGCGCTTGGTGGCCTCGGCCTCGTCGTTGACCGGGTCGTAGCGACTGGGTGACTGGACGATGCCGGCCAGCAGCGCCGCCTGCGGGAGGGTGAGGTCCTTGGCGTGGGTGGAGAAGTAGCGCTGGGCGGCGGCCTCGACGCCGTAGGCCTGCTCACCGAAGAACGTGATGTTCAGGTAGTTCTCGAGGATCTTCTTCTTGCCGAGCTCCTCCTCCACCTGGATCGCGTACTTCAGCTCCTTGATCTTGCGGCCGATGGTCTGCTGGGTGGCCTGCGCGACCTTCGTCGGGTCGTCACCGGCCTCCTCGACGAAGACGTTCTTCACGTACTGCTGGGTGAGCGTCGAGGCGCCCTGGGAGACCCCGCTGCTCTGCACGTTCTTGTTGAGCGCGCGCAGGACCCCCTTGAGGTCGACCGCGCCGTGCTCGTAGAAGCGCGAGTCCTCGATCGCGACGATCGCCTTCTGCATGTACGGCGAGACGTTCTTGAGGTCGACCACGGTGCGGTCCCGTGAGTAGACCGTGGCGATCTGGCCGCCTTCGGCGTCGAGGATCGTGGTGCGCTGGCTCAGCGGCGGTGTCTTCAGGTTGGCCGGGAGTTCATCGAACGACTCCACCGACCCCTTGGCGGCGAGGCCCAGCGCACCGACCGCGGGCAGGGCGATACCTGCCAGCACGGCTCCCGCGAGCACACTGACACCGAGGAACTTTGCGGCCTGCTGCGTTGGCGACAGACCACCGCCCGAGCGCTTCTTTGGCATGAGGGCAGCCTACGTTCTCATTCGCCGGACACGCGTCAATGCCTTGGCCTAAGCTGCTCTCAACTGTCACAGCAGCAGGACTACGTATCAATACGTCCGGCGACCCCGAATCGTTCCGGAGGTTCCCCGACTTTTTTGGTGGGGACGTGTCCGAATCCGCCGCGTGTGTCACCCGGCGTCCGTTGTGACTCAACTGAACTGTCCCGTTCACCGGGAAAGTCGCATATGTCGCGGGCTCACTCCCCCGGGTGATCTGCCGCTTACGCATAGTCCGTTCGGGCCATTCAAGATTGGGCCCGAAGGGGGTGTTGCGCTGTGCCCACCTTCCGTAACGTCCTCAACTGGCGGCGGTGAATATGCCGCTGCCGCCGTGGGGGAGCCTCGATTCGGGAGAGGACGGCGCCGGTATGGGCTGGGTAACCGACTGGAGTGCGCAGGCTGCCTGCCGCACTACCGATCCGGATGAACTGTTCGTTCAGGGAGCAGCGCAGAACAGGGCCAAGGCGGTGTGCACCGGATGCCCGGTACGCACCGAATGCCTGGCCGACGCGCTCGACAACCGCGTCGAGTTCGGCGTGTGGGGAGGCATGACCGAGCGCGAGCGCCGCGCACTGCTGCGCAGGCGGCCGACCGTGACCTCCTGGCGCCGGCTGCTGGAGACGGCGCGTTCGGAGTACGAGCGTGGGGCGGGCATCCTGCCGCTCGACGACGACCAGATGTACGAGAACTACGCGGCGGTGGGCTGAGGGGAACCCTCGGCTCAGGCGTCGGCAGCCTCGGGCAGCTCCGGCCGGTTGGCCGCGAGCCGGTTCCCGATGTCCCGCAGTCCAGTGAGGTCATGCACGTCACCGGGCAGCGCGGCCACTTCGGACACCGCCACCTCGGGGTGGAGCGCCGTGAAGCGGTCACGCGTGCGCTGCTCGCGGGAGAGCAGGTGCATGCGTTCCGCATGCAGCCTCAGCAGGCCTGCGGTGAGATCGTCCACGGTCCGGTCCGCGTCCACGCCGGAGTCCGCGCCTGTGTGCGTGTCGGCGTGCGCTGTCCGGTCCGTGCCGGTGGCCGTGATCCGGCCCGCGTCGGTGGGGGCGCCGCGCTCCGGATCGGTTGCGGGAGATTCTGAACTGCCGTACGTGTCGGGAGAGTTACGAAGTCCAGCTTTCCCGCCGTCCTGATCCACAATGCGGGTCTCTTCAAGATTTTCTGCGGTGTCGGCATCGACGAGGTCGAGGTTCTCCGCGGCGGCGAGCGCCCGCTCGGCGGACAGCTGGGCGGCGCCGCTGCCGTGCACGCGGTTGAGCACCAGGCCGGCCAGCGGCATGTCCTCGGCGGCCAGCCGCTCCACGAAGTACGCGGCCTCCCGCAGCGCGTCCCGCTCGGGAGCCGCCACCACCAGGAACGCCGTGCCGGGCGCCTGGAGCAGCTTGTACGTGGCGTCCGCGCGGGTGCGGAAGCCGCCGAACATCGAGTCCATCGCCGCGACGAACGTCTGCACGTCCTTCAGCAGCTGCCCGCCGAGCAGCTTGCCCAGCACGCCGGTCATCATCGACATTCCGACGTTCAGGAACTTCATCCCCGCGCGTCCGCCGACCTTGGCGGGCGCGAGCAGGAGGCGGATCAGCTTGCCGTCCAGGAACGACCCGAGCCGCTTCGGCGCGTCCAGGAAGTCCAGCGCCGAGCGGGACGGCGGCGTGTCGACGACGATCAGGTCCCACTCGTCACGCGCGCGCAGCTGCCCCAGCTTCTCCATCGCCATGTACTCCTGCGTGCCCGCGAAGCCCGCCGAGAGCGACTGGTAGAACGGGTTGCCCAGGATCGCGGTAGCCCGCTCGGCGTCCGCGTGCGCCTCGACGATCTCGTCGAAGGTGCGCTTCATGTCGAGCATCATGGCGTGCAGTTCGCCGTCCCCCTCGACGCCCTTGACGCGGCGTGGGGTGTTGTCCAGCGAGTCGATGCCCATGGACTGGGCGAGCCGACGCGCCGGGTCGATGGTGAGGACCACCACCTTGCGGCCCCGCTCGGCCGCCCTGAGCCCCAGCGCCGCCGCCGTGGTCGTCTTGCCGACGCCGCCCGAGCCGCAGCACACCACGATGCGGGTCGCCGGGTCGTCGATCAGCGGATCGAGGTCCAGCACGGGCGCGGGGGAGAGACGGCGCCGGGTGCTTCCCTTGTCGTGAGCCTGGTCCGGACTCATGCGATCCCTTGCTTCCGCAGTTCGGTGGCGAGCTGGTACAAACCCGCGAGGTCCATGCCCTCGGCGAGCAACGGCAGTTCGTGCAGCGGCAGATCGAGCTGTCCGAGGACCGCGCGCTGCTCGTGCTCCAGCGCATGCCGCTCGGCGTACTCCTCGGCCTGCTGGAGGAGCGGTTCCACCAGCCGCTCGGCGTGCCCGCCGCGCCGCGCCCCGCCGAGCCCGGCGGCGGACAACGACCGGGCAACTGAGGAACGGGTCACGGTCCGTACGAGTTCCAGCCGGTCCTCGTCCAACACCTCGGGGCGCACCATGTTGACGATGACCCGCCCCACCGGCAGCTTCGCGGCCCGCAACTCGGCGATACCGTCGGCGGTCTCCTGGACGGGCATCTCCTCGAGCAGCGTCACCAGGTGCACGGCCGTCTCCGGGGACTTCAGCACCCTCATGACGGCCTGCGCCTGGTTGTGTATCGGGCCGATCCTGGCCAGCCCGGCGACCTCGTCGTTGACGTTCAGGAAGCGGGTGATACGTCCGGTGGGCGGGGCGTCCATCACGACGTAGTCGTAGACGAACCGCCCGTTCTTGTCCTTGCGTCGTACCGCCTCACACGCCTTGCCGGTGAGGAGTACGTCCCTCAGGCCGGGCGCGACGGTGGTGGCGAAGTCGATGGCGCCGAGCTTCTTCAGGGCCCGTCCGGCGCTTCCCAGCTTGTAGAACATCTGGAGGTAGTCCAGAAGGGCCAGTTCGGGATCGATGGCCAGTGCGTACACCTCACCGCCCCCCGAGGCGACGGCGATCTTGCGTTCCTCATAGGGCAACACCTCCCTCTCGAAGAGCTGGGCGATGCCCTGCCGGCCCTCCACCTCGACGAGAAGCGTCCGCTTCCCCGCCGTGGCGAGGGCGAGCGCTAGTGCCGCGGCGACCGTCGTCTTACCGGTCCCGCCCTTGCCGCTGACGACCTGGAGCCTGCTCACGTCTTCGAGCGTAACCATTCGGCGCCCGAGGCAATCGGGAGACTGTGGACAACGGGGGGCGGTATCGGCCACATGGCCTGTGGAAGAGGCCCTGCGGCAACAGCGGATACAGTCGCCCCCATGACCAAGTGGGAATACGCAACCGTGCCGCTGCTCGTCCATGCCACGAAGCAGATTCTGGACACCTGGGGCGAGGACGGCTGGGAGCTCGTCCAGGTCGTGCCCGGGCCGAACAACCCGGAGCAGCTCGTCGCCTACCTGAAGCGGGCGAAGGCGTGAGCGCGGTCGAGGAGAGGCTCGCGGAGCTGGGTCTGACCCTGCCTGCGGTCGTGCCGCCCCTCGCGGCCTACCAGCCGGCCGTGCAGTCCGGCCCGTACGTGTACACGGCCGGCCAGCTGCCGATGGTGGACGGCAAGCTGCCGATCACCGGCAAGGTCGGCGCCGAGGTCACGCCCGAGGAGGCCAAGGAGCTGGCCCGCACCTGCGCGCTGAACGCCCTGGCCGCCGTCAAGTCGGTCGCCGGTGACCTGGACCGCATCGCGCGCGTGGTGAAGGTAGTCGGCTTCGTGGCCTCGGCCGCGGACTTCACGGGCCAGCCCGCCGTCCTCAACGGCGCGAGCGAACTGCTGGGCGAGGTCCTCGGCGACAAGGGCGTGCACGCGCGGAGCGCGGTGGGTGTCGCGGTGCTGCCGCTGGACGCGCCCGTGGAGGTCGAGATCCAGGTGGAGCTCGTCCCGTAGGAGCCCCTCCCGGACGCGCCTTCGGAAGGCCGCGCAGACGAACCCCGCGGCCGTCCCGGACCCTTCGAGGCGGCCCCGCGGGTGTCCCGTGAATGCGCTCTGACCTCGGCGACCTCTCGAACATTCGCGCGCCACGGGATAGCCTCGCGCCCATGGCGAATGGGCAGTGGTTCCCCCAGGACTGGCCGGAACGCATCCGCGCGCTCGCGGACGGCACCCTGGTCCCGGTCTTCCCCAGGCGGGCGGCCACCGTCATGCTCCTGAAGGACACCGAGGGCGGCCCGGTCGTCCACATGCTGCGCAGACGCGCCTCCATGGCCTTTGCCGGAGGCGCGTACGCCTATCCCGGTGGCGGCGTCGACCCGCGCGACGACGACCGTCACGTCCGCTGGGCGGGCCCCACGCGCGCGTGGTGGGCCGATCGGCTAGGCGTCGACGAGACGGCGGCCCAGGCGATCGTCTGCGCGGCCGTGCGCGAGACGTACGAGGAGGCCGGCGTCCTGCTCGCGGGGACGACGCCCGACTCGGTCGTCAGTGACACCACGGGCGCCGACTGGGAGGCAGACCGGGCCGCGGTGGCCGCCCGTGAACTGTCCTTCGCCGAGTTCCTCGACCGTCGCGGCCTGGTCCTGCGCTCCGACCTCCTCGGCGCCTGGACGCGTTGGATCACCCCCGAGTTCGAGTCCCGCCGTTACGACACATGGTTCTTCGTGGCGGCCCTCCCCGAGGGACAGCGCACCCGCAACGCCTCCACGGAGGCCGACCGCACGGTGTGGATCCGCCCGGCCGACGCGGCGGCCTCGTACGACAAGGGCGAGCTGCTGATGATGCCGCCCACCATCGCGACGCTGCGCCGGCTCGCTCCCTACGCCACGGCCGCCGAGGCGCTCGCGGCGGCCCCCGGCCGCGACCTGACCCCCGTCCTGGCCGAGGCCCGGCTCGAGGACGGCGCGGTCGTGCTGTCGTGGCCGGGGCACGACGAGTTCACCAAACACATCCCGATCGGGAGAACGGGGGCGTCCGGGGCGACCGACGCGACCGGTGGGGCCGAGGCCGTCGGCCCGACGGAAGGCCCCCTCGCATGACCGACGCAGCCGCTCTCCCGGGTCAGCCGCGCGGCGGAGTCCTCTCCGGCCCGGCCACCCCGCGCGCGGTCAACGTCCTCGCGCCGAACGCGTCCGCGATGACCCTGGACGGCACGAACACCTGGATCGTCTCGGAGCCCGACTCCGACCTGGCCGTCGTGATCGACCCGGGCCCGCTGGACGGCGGGCATCTGCGCGCGGTCGTCGACACCGCGGAGCGGGCCGGCCGGCGCGTCGCCCTCACCCTGCTGACGCACGGCCACCCCGACCACGCCGAGGGCGCGGCCCGCTTCGCCGAGCTGACCGGCACGAAGGTGCGGGCGCTGGATCCGGCACTGCGGCTGGGCGAGGAGGGCCTGGCCGCCGGGAACGTGATCACGGTGGGGGGCCTGGAGCTGCGGGTCGTCCCGACGCCCGGCCACACCGCCGACTCCCTCTGCTTCCACCTCCCGGCGGACCGGGCCGTGCTGACCGGCGACACGATCCTGGGCCGCGGCACGACCGTCGTCGCCCACCCGGACGGCCGCCTGGGCGACTACCTGGACACCCTGCGGCGGCTCAGGTCCCTGACGGTCGACGACGGGGTCCACACCGTCCTGCCGGGCCACGGACCGGTTCTGGAGGACGCCCAGGGCGCCGTGGAGTTCTACCTCGCCCACCGCGCCCACCGCCTCGCCCAGGTCGAGACGGCCGTCGAGGACGGCTACCGCACCCCGGCCGAGGTCGTCGCCCGTGTGTACGCAGACGTCGACCGCTCCCTGTGGCCGGCGGCGGAGCTGTCCGTGCGGGCGCAGCTGGAGTACCTCAAGGAGCACGGGCTCATCTAGGAGTCCCGTCCGGGCGCGTCTAGGTGCCCTCCGGCCTGGGGGCCTTCACGCCGTGCACGCGCGCGTACTCCTCGGCGAGCCAGGGGCCGAGGTCGTCGACGTAGGACGAGAGGACGGCGCGGTCGCCCCGCGGCTCGTACCCGAGGACGGCCGCGGCCCGCAGCTGCTCCGCGCGCCGCGGGTAGTAGGCGCCGAAGGCCTCCGCCATCCCGTGCAGGTCGCTCGTCCAGCCGTTCCAGCGGGGCATGACGAGCGTGAAGGCGGTGCGCACGAGGCGGCGGGACATGAACCGGACGAGGGGCCGCAGGGCCTCCTGCGAGTCGCCGGCCGAGGTGACGCGCTCGCGCCAGCGCGGCAGGAGCAGTGCGAGGTCCCCGTTGGTCTCGCGGGCGAGCAGGGAGTCCGGACGGTAGCGGGGGAGCTGCCCGGCGAGATCCTCGCCGAGCAGGGGCGTGCACAGGCAGGCCAGGAACCACCCCAGGTCGTGCCTCTCCAGGTCGCTCAGCACGCGCGCGTGGCCGACCAGCAGAGTCCCGCCGCCGTCGATCTGCGGGAAGTCCTCGTCGAGGGCCTCGTCGAGCGTGCGGCAGGCGGCCCGGTCCGCGTCGGTCGGTTCCTCGCGCAGCACCACCAGGAGGTCCAGATCACTGCGTCCCACGCGCGCGGTGCCGCGCGGGATCGACCCGTAGAGGTACGCGCTGTGCATCCGCGACCCGAAGAGGTCCGGGATCCGGTTGCGGGCCGCTGCGACGACCGGCCGGAAATCGTGCCCCACGCGCGCGAGGGAGCCTTCACGGGCGATGTGGCCCTGAGCATCGAGACCGCGAGAGAGAAGCGTTTCTGCCATGGGGCCACTCTGCTGCCCGTAAGCGGTCCGGCGGACCGTTTTCGGCCGCTGACGGGGCGACGGGCCGCCCGGCGGCCGGGGGCGAGGCTCCCGAGTCCCGAGGCCGGGGCTCAGGGCAGGGGCCTGGGGGCGGTGGCCCCCAGGGACGGTCACACCGACCGGCCTCACCGCTCGACCGTCGTCGGCGCCTAGCGCGACCGCTTGGCCAGTCGCTCCACGTCCAGCAGGATGACCGCCCGCGCCTCCAGGCGCAGCCACCCGCGCTGGGCGAAGTCCGCCAGCGCCTTGTTCACGGTCTCGCGCGACGCGCCGACGAGCTGGGCCAGCTCCTCCTGCGTCAGGTCGTGCACGACGTGGATGCCCTCCTCGGACTGCACGCCGAAGCGGCGCGAGAGGTCCAGCAGGGCGCGGGCCACGCGACCGGGGACGTCCGAGAAGACCAGGTCCGACATGGCGTCGTTGGTCTTGCGCAGGCGCCGGGCGACGGCGCGCAGCAGCGCGGTGGCCACCTCGGGGCGGGCGTTCAGCCAGGGCTGGAGGTCGCCGTGGCCGAGACCGAGGAGCTTGACCTCGGTGAGGGCGGTGGCGGTCGCCGTGCGCGGACCCGGGTCGAAGAGCGACAGCTCTCCGATGAGCTCGCTGGGGCCCACCACGGCCAGCATGTTCTCCCGGCCGTCCGGGGAGGTGCGGTGGAGCTTGACCTTGCCTTCGGTGACGACGTAGAGCCGGTCGCCCGGATCGCCCTCGTGGAAGAGGGAGTCGCCACGGGCCAGGGTCACCTCGCTCATGGAGGCGCGCAGTTCCGCGGCCTGCTCGTCGTCGAGAGCCGCGAAGAGCGGGTTGCGCCGCAGAACGTCGTCCACGAGTTCTCTCCTTGTCGACCTGCTCAGGGGATCTTGCTCCCCGCTTACCAGGGGACCGTGTTCCCCATTTTGCTGGAAGGTCCAAACAGTGTGATCTGTCACAAGGATGCCGCACACATGTCCCGGGGTAAGCGGCAGGGGTCCAATTGGGGGCTGATCTTCAGGGCCCGGGGCGGATGTCGGCGGCGGGCTTTAGGCTGGCCGAGTGTCCAATTCGCCGGTGAGAGCACAGGCCAAGGGGGCTGGGCGGGTGGTTGTACGTCGCGTTTCCGCTGTCGGCGAACAGGACTCCGGCGGCGGTAGGAAAACGGCAAAGGTGACAAACGAGATGTCTGCGATGAAAGCGGCCGACGGTAAGAAAGCGGCCGTCGAGAAGGTCGCAGCCAAGAAGGCCGCAACAAAGGACGCCGGAAGCAGGGACGCCGGAACAAAGGGCGCCGCGGGCGCGAGAGCGGCGAGCAAGGGCGCCGTGGTCGAGGGCGCCGGCAGGAAGCCCGAGTCCCGCACCGCTCTGGTCCGCCGCGCCCGCCGCATCAATCGCGAACTCGCCGAGATCTACCCCTACGCCCACCCCGAACTGGACTTCGAGAACCCCTTCCAGCTGGTGGTCGCCACGGTCCTGTCCGCCCAGACGACCGACCTCCGGGTGAACCAGACGACCCCGGCCCTCTTCGCCAAGTACCCCACTCCTGAGGACCTGGCCGCCGCGAACCCGGAGCAGGTCGAGGAGATCCTGCGCCCCACCGGCTTCTTCCGGGCCAAGACCAAGTCGGTGATGGGCCTGTCCAAAGCCCTCGTGGAGGAGTTCGGCGGGGTGGTCCCCGGCCGGCTCGAGGACCTGGTCAAACTGCCCGGCGTCGGCCGCAAGACCGCCTTCGTGGTGCTGGGGAACGCGTTCGGGCGGCCCGGGATCACCGTGGACACGCACTTCCAGCGGCTCGTACGGCGCTGGCGGTGGACCGAGGCGACCGAGCCGGACAAGATCGAGGCGGCCGTCGGCGCGCTCTTCCCCAAGAGCGACTGGACGATGCTCTCGCACCACGTGATCTTCCACGGCCGCCGTATCTGCCATGCCCGTAAACCGGCCTGCGGCGCCTGCCCCATCGCCCCGGTGTGCCCGGCGTACGGCGAGGGCGAGACGGATCCGGAGAAGGCGAAGAAGCTCCTGAAGTACGAGAAGGGCGGCTTCCCCGGCCAGCGCCTGAACCCGCCCCAGGCCTACCTGGACGCGGGCGGCAGGCCGGCCCCGCCGCTGGAGGCCGGATGACGGAGGGGCCGACGGCGCCCCGGACCGGACGGGGGGCACGCGCTGAACGGCGTGCGCGGGCGGAACGGGGTGCATGGACCGGCGCAGGGCGTCCGGGGGTCGCGGAGCGCATGAGCAGTGCTGGGCGGGTGGGTGGCGCGGGGCGAGTGGATGGCGCCGGGCGGATCGCCGTGCGCACAGGTGCGGCACGCACGAGGGACCCGGCACGTACGAGGGATCCGGCGCGTACGACCCGGCCAAGGGACCAGGCGCGTGCGACGGACCCGGCGCGTACGACGCAGCCTGGGGACGTGGCACGTACGGCCCGTACGAGACACACGATCGAGGGACGGCCCGCGGAACGATCTGCCGGGGCCCGGGCGTTGGACGAGGCAGAACGGGGGGTGGTGTGGCGATGACACGCGCGAGTCGTACGCAGGGCGGTGCGGTGACGCTCAGCAAGGAGGGCCTGCCCGCCTGGCTGGACCCGGTGGTGCACGCCGTGGAGACGGTCCAGCCGCTCCAGCTCAGCCGCTTTCTGCCCCCGGAGAACGGCACGGGGCGCCAGTCGGCCGTCCTGATCCTGTTCGGCGAGGGCGAGCGCGGCCCCGAGCTGCTGATCATGGAGCGGGCCAGTTCCCTGCGCTCGCACCCCGGCCAGCCGTCCTTCCCGGGCGGTGCCCTCGACCCGGAGGACGGCGACCCGCACGGTGACGGGCCGCTGCGGGCCGCCCTGCGCGAGGCCGAGGAGGAGACGGGGCTCGATCCGGCGGGGGTCCAGCTCTTCGGTGTGCTGCCCAAGCTGTACATCCCGGTCAGCGGCTTCGTCGTCACCCCGGTCCTGGGCTGGTGGCGCGAGCCGAGCCCGGTGGGCGTCGTCGATCCCGGTGAGACCGCCCGCGTCTTCACGGTTCCCGTGGCGGATCTCACGGACCCCGGCAACCGGGCCGTGGCCGTGCACCCCAGCGGTCACCGCGGCCCGGCATTCCTGGTCGAATCGGCCCTTGTGTGGGGTTTCACGGCCGGTGTGATCGACCGTCTGCTGCACTTCGCGGGCTGGGAGCGCCCCTGGGACCGTGAGAAGCAGGTCCCGCTGGACTGGCGGTCATGACAGGGTGTCCACCGTACTGTGTCTGCCTCGGGGACGTCCTGTCCCATCGCCGCTTCGCGGTCGGCCAGACCTCCGGCCGACCTGTGGTGAGTGTGAGATGACGAGGCGAGGCGCGAAGCGGTGAACGTGCTGGACATCCTGTTGTTGGTAGCGGCCGTCTGGTTCGCGGTCGTCGGCTACCGCCAGGGCTTCGTCGTGGGCATCCTGTCGGTGATCGGGTTCCTGGGCGGCGGCCTCGTCGCCGTCTACCTGCTGCCCGTCATCTGGGACGCGCTCACCGAGAACTCCGAGGTGAGCACCACGGCCGCCGTCGTCGCGGTCATCGTCGTGATCGTCTGCGCCTCGATCGGCCAGGCCCTCACCACCCATCTCGGCAACAAGCTGCGCCGGTACATCACCTGGTCCCCGGCCCGTGCGCTGGACGCGACGGGCGGCGCGCTGGTCAATGTCGTGGCGATGCTGCTCGTGGCATGGCTGATCGGGTCCGCACTCGCCGGCACCACCCTGCCCACCCTGGGCAAGGAGGTCCGCAGTTCCAAGGTGCTGCACGGGGTGTCCGAGGCGCTGCCCGCCCAGGCCGACACCTGGTTCGCCGACTTCTCCTCCGTCCTCGCGCAGAACGGCTTCCCGCAGGTCTTCAGTCCGTTCTCCAACGAGCCGATCACCGACGTCCGGGCGCCCGACCCGGCGCTCGCCGACAGCCCGGTGGCCAAGCGGGCGCAGCGCTCCATCGTCAAGGTGATGGGCACCGCGGAGAGTTGCGGCAAGGTCCTGGAAGGCACCGGGTTCGTCTTCGGCGAGCGCCGTGTGATGACCAACGCGCACGTCGTGGGCGGTGTCGACGAACCCACCGTCCAGATAGGCGGTGTGGGCCGCAAGTACGACGCCACGGTCGTCCTGTACGACTGGAAGCGCGACATCGCCGTCCTGGACGTGCCGGATCTCGACGCGCCCGTGCTTCAGTTCACCGCCAAGGACGCGGTGACCGGTGACGACGCGATCGTCGCGGGGTTCCCGGAGAACGGTTCGTACGACGTCCGTGCCGCGCGTGTGCGGGGCCGCATCACGGCCAACGGCCCGGACATCTACCACCGCACCACCGTGCGCCGCGATGTGTACTCGCTGTTCACGACCGTCCGTCAGGGAAACTCCGGTGGACCGCTGCTCACCCCCGACGGCAAGGTGTACGGCGTGGTCTTCGCGAAGTCCCTCGACGACGCCGAGACGGGCTACGCCCTCACGGCGGACGAGATCCGGCAGGACATCACCGAGGGGCGTACCGCGGGCCAGCAGGTGGACAGCGACAGCTGCGCCCTCTGAGGGACGTACGAAGGTCCTGAGGCCCTGCCGAAGACCCGATCCGGCCCCACCGGCGTTCCTGTGGACGCCTTTTGCCGGCTGGTCAGCCTCGCGGATGACGCAGGCGGACCGAGACCCATCGGGCCCGGCGGCGCAGGATGCGCGGAATGCCCACCCGGAGGTCGGAGCCCGGCAGTTGCGGGTCGCCACCTCGTCGGTGGGGGCTCAGGCCACTGGCCGAGCGGCGGTTGCGTGCTGCGTCACTGTAGTCGTGCGTCCAGCCCATACCCCGACGTCTGCCCCTGCCCCAAGGTCGATAACCGCCCTCGGAGCGGCCAATTGGCCTATGCGCCGGGCATTTGGCTGTTCGTAGTACAGACGTTCAGCACCGGGTACCGGGCGCGACGACCCGGTCACCGATCGGGTTCGGGATCCTTCAGCCAGTTGACGAGTTCCGTGGAGAAGGCGACCGGGTCCTCCTCGTGCGGGAAGTGGCCGAGCCCGTCGAACAGCCGCCAGCGGTACGGCGCTTCGACGTACTCGCCGGAGCCGGCCGCGCTGCGGGTGCGCATCACCGGATCGAGGGACCCGTGCAGATGCAGCGTCGGTACGCGCACCGGCCGTTTCATGCGCCGGTAGAACTGGATGCCGTCCGGACGGCCCAGCGACCGCACGAGCCACCGGTACGGCTCCACGGCGCAGTGCGCGGTGGAAGGGATGCACATGGCGCGCCGGTACGTCTCCACCGCCTCGTCCTCCGGCGGTCGGGGCCCGGACCACTCCCGCATCAGCCGGCCCACCAGTTCACCGTCGTCGGCGGTGAGCTGCCGCTCGGGGATCCACGGCCGCTGGAACCCCCAGATGTGGGAACTCGCGGTCGTCTGGCGGACGTCGGCGAGCATCGCCGAGCGCCAGCGCCGGGGGTGCGGCATCGACGCGACGGCCAGCCTGCGGACGAGCTTGGGCCGCATCACGGCCGCCGTCCACGCCAGATAGCCGCCCAGGTCGTGGCCGACCAGCGCGGCATCCGGCTCGCCCAGGGAGCGGATCACGCCGGTGATGTCGAGGGCGAGGTTGGCCGGGTCGTAGCCGCGCGGGGTGCGGTCGCTGCCGCCCACGCCCCGCAGGTCCATCGCGACGGCCCGGAAGCCCGCGTCGGCCAGGGCGACCAGCTGGTGCCGCCACGTCCACCAGAACTGCGGGAAGCCGTGGACGAGCATGACCAGCGGGCCGTCACCCAGCTCGGCGATGTGGAAGCGCGCGCCGTTCGCGGCGACCTCGCGATGGGTGACCCGTACACCGCAGACGGCGTCCGGGCGTACGACCGATGCGGGGTGGGCCGGTGGGATGGCGGGGTCCGTCATGACGACGAGCGTGTCACAGCCTCGATGGCCTCCGGGACCCGGTCCTGCGGGAGCTCGGGCCGCGGATGCGGCTTGGCGTTCTGCAGGACGCCCGCCGACTCCTTCACGGAGGCGGCGACCTTCTGCGGGCCCTTGCTCTTCTGCGCCTTCTTCGCGAAGACCACGCCGATCAGCGCGAGGACGAGCGCGACGAGCACGTTCGCCGCGAAGGACAGCAGGAAGCAGACCGCCAGGTTCCAGTCGCTCCAGGTCCGGATGCCGTACGCCAGCGCGAAGTTCAGCATCGGAAGGGAGAAGACCAGGACGGCACCCGCCACCGAGAACGCCCCGCCGCTCACCGCCCCGCGCTTGACGTCCTGTTTCAGCTGTGCCTTCGCCAGCGCGATCTCGTCGTGCACCAGCGCCGACAATTCGGTCGTCGCCGAGGCGAACAGCTGGCCGATGCTGCGTTCGGCGCCGACCGGGCTGCCGTCGGGTGCGCTCATCGCGTTCTCCCTCTTCCGCTGCTCTGTGTTTCCGACTTCTTTTGTACCGTCCCGTCAGATCATGCCGGACGGTCGTCGTCCTCGCCTGCCCCGCCCGGCACTTCGGCAAGCCCGTGGCGTGCCGCGGTGTCCTCCCGGGCGATCCGCCGGGTGATCTCATCGGCCGTCCGGCGGTGTTCCGCGGCCTTGCGGTCGTGGATCTCCGCCATGCGCAGGTGATACGCCGGGTCGTCCTCCTCGTAGACGTCCGGGACGCCGTCGAGGTCGTCGTCGCGCTCCTCGGCCTCCCACATCCGGCGGTACCGCGCGTTGCGAAGCTTCAGCAGGACCGTCGCGAAGGTCGCCGCGATCAGCGAGCCCACCAGGACGGATGCCTTGACCTCGTCGGTCAGGATCGCGTCGCCCTCGAAGGCGAGCTCCCCGATCAGCAGCGAGACGGTGAATCCGATGCCGGCCAGGGACGCGACCGCGAACACGTCCGCCCAGGCGAGGTCCTCGCTCAGCGAAGCGCGGGTGAAGCGGGCGGTCAGCCAGGTTCCGCCGAAGATGCCGATGGTCTTGCCGACGATCAGACCGAGGAGGACGCCCAGGGTCTCCGGCTTGCCGAACACGTCTGCGAGCGCGTCGCCCGAGATCGCCACACCGGCGCTGAACAGGGCGAACAGCGGGACCGCGAGCCCGGCGGAGAGGGGCCGGACAAGGTGCTCGACCCGCTCGCCGGGAGACTGCTTCTCGCCCTCGCGCGTGGTGCAGCGCAGCATCAGGCCCATCGCGACTCCGGCGATGGTGGCGTGCACGCCGCTGTTGTACATCAGCGCCCAGACGACGAGCGCGAGGGGGACGTAGACGTACCAGCCGTGCACGCCCCGGCGCAGGAGCAGCCAGAACGCGAGGAGGCCGACCGCCGCGCCGCCCAGCGCCACGAAGTCGATGGTGCTCGTGAAGAAGACCGCGATGATCAGAATCGCGAACAGGTCGTCGACGACGGCGAGGGTGAGCAGGAAGGCGCGCAGCGAGCTGGGCAGAGAGGTGCCGATGACGGCGAGCACGGCGAGCGCGAAGGCGATGTCGGTGGCCGTGGGCACCGCCCAGCCGCCGAGAGAGCCGCCGCCGGCGAGGTTGGTGAGCGTGTAGACGAGCGCCGGTACGGCCATCCCGCACAGCGCTGCCGCGACGGGGAGCGCGGCGGCCCTGGGGTCCTTGAGATCACCGGCGACGAGTTCTCGCTTGAGTTCGATCCCGGCGACGAAGAAGAAGATCGCGAGCAGGCCGTCGGCCGCCCAGTGGGCGACGGAGAGGTGCAGTCCGAGCGCCTCGGGGCCGAAGTGGAAGTCGCTGACGCTCTCATAGCTGTCGTGAAGGAGGGGCGCGTTCGCCCAGACCAGCGCGGCGACGGCGGCGACCAGCAGCAGCACACCGCCGACGGTCTCCGTGCGCAGGGACTCCGTGACGAAGTTCCGCTCGGGGAGCGACAGCCGGCCGAAGGCCTTGCGGGGGGTGGTATCGCGGGGCGCGGTCACGGGGGAGACCTCCGGTCGGTGGGCAGGACGGAGCACTTGCCGACCAGACTTCCCGGCGCACCTGAGTTGCGTGTCTTTTGTTTAGTTTACCTAAGGTGCGACGGTGAGGGGCGCGGCGGTGACGGAAACCCGCTGATGCCACTCAGAACCCACGATAGATGCGACGAGGGCACCCGGCGCGCTCGTCGCCCGGTGCCCTCGTCGTCGTCCTTCTAGTCCTCGCTGGGCGCGGCCGGGAGCTTGGCCTGGATGAGGTCCATGACCGTGGAGTCGGTCAGCGTGGTGACGTCCCCGAGTTCGCGCTTCTCGGCGATGTCCCGCAGCAGGCGGCGCATGATCTTGCCCGAGCGGGTCTTGGGGAGCTCAGTGACCGGGTGGATCTGCTTGGGCTTGGCGATCGGGCCCAGCGTGACGCCGACGTGGTTGCGCAGGTCGGCGACGAGCTGTTCGTCCTCCGCGTTCGCGGTGCCGCGCAGGATGACGAAGGCGACGATGGCCTGCCCGGTGGTCTCGTCCGCCGCGCCGACGACGGCCGCCTCGGCGACGGACGGGTGGGACACGAGCGCCGACTCGACCTCCGTGGTCGAGATGTTGTGGCCCGACACGAGCATGACGTCGTCGACGCGCCCGAGGAGCCAGATGTCGCCGTCGTCGTCCTTCTTCGCGCCGTCGCCTGCGAAGTACCTGCCCTCGAAGCGTGACCAGTACGTGTCGAGGAACCGCTGGTCGTCGCCCCAGATCGTGCGCAGCATCGACGGCCACGGTTCGGTCAGGACCAGATAGCCGCCACCGCCGTCCGGCACCTCGTTGGCCTCGTCGTCGACGACCGTCGCGGAGATGCCGGGCAGCGGCGTCTGCGCGGAACCGGGCTTGGTCGCGGTGACGCCCGGCAGCGGCGAGATCATCATCGCGCCGGTCTCGGTCTGCCACCAGGTGTCGACGACGGGCGTCCGGTCGCCGCCGATGTGCTTGCGGTACCAGACCCATGCCTCGGGGTTGATCGGCTCACCGACCGAGCCGAGCACCCGCAGGCTGCCGAGATCGAACTTCGCGGGGATGTCGTCGCCCCACTTCATGAACGTGCGGATGGCGGTCGGCGCCGTGTACAGGATCGTCACCCCGTACTTCTGCACGATCTCCCAGAAACGGCCCTGGTGCGGGGTGTCGGGCGTGCCCTCGTACATCACCTGCGTCGCGCCGTTCGCCAGCGGCCCGTAGACGATGTACGAGTGCCCGGTGACCCAGCCGACGTCGGCCGTGCACCAGTAGACGTCGGTCTCGGGCTTGAGGTCGAAAACGGCGTGGTGGGTGTACGCGGTCTGGGTGAGGTAGCCGCCGGAGGTGTGCAGGATGCCCTTCGGCTTACCCGTGGTGCCGGAGGTGTAAAGGATGAACAGCGGGTGCTCGGCCTCGAACGCCTCCGGAGTGTGCTCGGCCGACTGCCGCTCGACGATCTCGTGCCACCAGACGTCGCGCCCGTCGTTCCAGGCGACGTCCTGACCCGTGCGCCGGACGACGAGCACGTGCTCCACGTTGCCGGCGCGGTCGGCCGCGTCGTCGACGGCCGGCTTCAGCGCGGACGGCTTGCCGCGCCGGTACCCGCCGTCGGACGTGATGACGACCTTGGCGTCCGCGTCCTGGATGCGCGTGGCCAGCGCGTCCGCCGAGAAGCCGCCGAAAACGACGGAGTGCGCGGCACCGATCCGGGCGCAGGCCAGCATCGCGACCGCCGTCTCCGGGATCATCGGCATGTATACGGCTACCCGGTCGCCCTTCCGGACCCCCAGCTCCAGCAGGGCGTTGGCGGCCTTCGACACCTCGTCCTTGAGCTCGGCGTAGGTGACGGCACGGCTGTCGCCTGGCTCGCCCTCGAAGTGGATGGCGACCCGGTCCCCGTTCCCGGCCTCCACATGCCGGTCGACGCAGTTGTAGGCGACGTTGAGCTCGCCGTCCTTGAACCACTTGGCGAACGGCGGATTCGACCAGTCCAGGGTCTCGGTCGGCTCCTTGGCCCAGGTCAGCCGACGGGCCTGCTCGGCCCAGAAGCCGAGCCTGTCAGCCTTGGCCTGTTCGTACGCCTCCGCCGTGACGTTGGCGTCGGCCGCCAGATCGGCGGGCGGCGCGAACCTGCGCTCTTCCTTGAGCAGGTTGGCCAAGGATTCGTTGCTCACGACATCTCCCTCTCGAAGGGTGTCCGTGTCCGTTGTGTCCCAGGCCACAGCTCATCAGACCCGGGGGGCCGGTGACAAGGGCCGACCTGCAATTGGTTTAGACCTATCGGCTCGGGGTCGGCACGCCCTGCTTCCGTTCCGTCGGCCAGGGGTTCCGTCCCCAGGACCATCCCGGCAGCTCCCGGGGACATCCGTACCCACGGATGCACAGCAGCCGGAGTTCAGCCGGTGTAACGCCTTTCACACCACCACCCCGGACGCGCACGGTCCTTCAGCGGATTCCCGCGACACGGCCATGCCTCTACGGAGGCGGTACGGCGGTACGGCACCGATGGCGGACACCGACGGCGTGGACACCGACGGCGTGGACACCGACGGCCACGGCGAGTCGGTGCGCCGTGGCCGGCTGCCCGCCCGGTCGACCGGGGGGTGTCCGGCGACCGGGAAGCGTGCGGCCGGCGGGGAGGCGTGCGGTCGACCGACGCGCCGGCGGTCGGGCCTGGAGGCACCTTGCGGTGATGTGGCGCGCCCGTTGGCCATGAGCCGTCCAGCGGCTGGGGACTTCGGACAGTGGGGGGAGCGCGTCGCGCCGGATCAGGCCGGTACGTCCGCCTGCCCCACGTGGCCGAACAGTTCGCCGCCGCCCTCTGTCGTCCCGGTGAGCAGGTATGCCTGAGCCTCACCCACGTGGAAGTACAGCCCGTGCAGTTCCAGCGCCCCGCTCCGCAGCGCCCGGGTCACCGACTCGTGGGCCCGCAGGTGTTCCAACTGCTGGACCACGTTGGTCAGACAGAGCTGCTCGACCGCGTCCGCCGGCGCCCGCCCGGCGAGCCGGGCGCCGGGGCGGTCTGTGTCGGCCATCCGTTCCAGACTCGGCACACCGTGTTGCAGCCACCGCCTCAACGGGGTGCGCACGCCTCCCGGTTCGGAGTCGAGCAGTGCCTGCATGGCCCCGCATCCGGAGTGCCCGCACACCGTGATGGACCGCACCTTCAGCACGTCCACCGCGTACTCGATCGCGGCCGCCACCGAGTCGTCCCCACTCTCCCCACCGGGCGGCGGCACGAGGTTGCCGACATTGCGCACCACGAAAAGGTCGCCCGGACCACTGGAGGTGATCATGGAGGTCACCAGCCGTGAGTCGGCGCACGTGAGGAAGAGCTGGGTGGGCCGTTGACCCTCCCGGGCCAGCCGCGCCAGTTCACCTCGCACCAGCGGCGCGGTGTTGCGCTGGAACGCGCTGATCCCACGCACCAGCTGATGTCCACTCGGCTCGACGGGCTGCCGCTCCGTCTCTTCCGCCTGCTCCGTCTGCTGTGCCTGTTCCGGCCGTTCCCTTCGCTCTGTCCTGCCCAACTCTCCTGGTCCCATCGGCTCAGGCTCCCGGGGCTCTGCCGTCTCCCTTCTCCGGGCTGTTCCGGGGGATGCTGCCGCTGTAGGTGTCGCTTCCGCCGGTTCCCCCGGACGGGCTGCGTCAGGCGTGCCAGCCGGTTGTGCTGTGTGCGGTGCGTGTGCCGTCTTCTGCGGGACTTCACACTGGTGATTGCGCCACGGTGTCCAGGGACGGCAGCGGCAGTCGGCGATCGGTACCTCACCGACACGATCGGGGCCGAGAGGCCGGGGAGCCGTCAATGCCCCTTCTCGGGTGCCGGCACCGGGGAGGTCGGGGAGGCCGGATCCTGCGTCAAGTTCCGCCTCCACGTCGCCTCCCGTGCCGAGCCCCGTACCGGAGCGGCGGCCGGTCAGCTCCACGGAGCCGCCCTGGGCGGTGTGCGACTTCTGCCAGTCCTGCAGGGACTCGTACGCCGCGTGGTCCATGAAGGAGCCGTCCAACTCGACGACGACATGGGTGCCGTGAGGTACGAGGTGCAGGATGCGGCTGAGCCGTGGGACGGCGAGGAAGGTCAACTGGCCTCTGACGTGTACGTGATGGACTCCTTCCTTCTCGTGGTGCGTGATACGGGTGCGGGTGAGGCGGTGCAGGGCGACGGCCACGGCGACGGCGACGCCGAACGTCACGCCCTCCAGGACTCCCAGGAACACCACGCCGAGGGTGGTGACGATGTACACCAGCACCTCTCGGTGGCGGGTCACCGTGCGAATGTGGTGCAGGGACACCATCTGGATGCCGACGGCCATCACCAGGGCGGCCAGTGAGGCGAGCGGGATGAGATCCAGGACCGGGACCATCAGCAGCGCGGCGACTACTACGAGAACGCCGTGCAGCATCGTGGAGTTCCGGCTCACGGCACCGGCTTGGACATTCGCCGAACTGCGCACGGCGACGCCCGCCACGGGCAGTCCACCGAGTGCGCCGGAGACGATGTTGGCCGCTCCCTGGCCCAGCAGTTCGCGGTTCAGGTCGGCGCGGCCGACACGGGTGGAGCGGGATCCCAGCAGTCCGGGGCGTGAGGCGATCAGCTTGTCCACGGCGACCGCGCCGAGCAGCGACTGCACGCTGCATACCAGTGTGGTGGTGAGGACGGCGGCGACGAGCCCGAGCGCCGGTCCCTCGGGCAGCCCGGCCAGCGCGTGACTGCTCCAGGACGGCAGATCCACCTTGGGCAGGGTGAGGCCCGTCAGCGCGGCGATCGCGGTGGCGCCGGTGACCGCGACGAGTGCGGCGGGCACCTTGTGCAGCAGCCGGCCCGCACGGCCGGGGATACGCGGCCAGAGCAGCAGCAGGGTCAGGGTCAACGCGCTCACCGCCACGGCGGCGGGGCGCAGCGCGGCCAGTTGGGCGGGCAGAGCACGGAGGTTGTCGAGTACCGAACTCTGGGGGGTGCCGCCGAGGACCACGTGCAGCTGGGCGACGGCGATGGTGACGCCGATGCCGGCGAGCATGCCGTGCACGATGGCGGGGCTGACGGCAAGGGCGGTGCGCGCCACGCGCAGGCAGCCGAGAGCCAGCTGGGCGAGTCCGGCGAGGACGGTGATGGCGCATGTCGTCCGCCAGCCGTACCGCTGGATGAGGTCGGCGGTGACCACGGTCAGTCCGGCCGCGGGGCCGCTGACCTGGAGCGGTGCGCCGCCGATCCACCCGGCGACGATCCCGCCCGCGGCTGCGGCGACGAGGCCGGCCTGAAGGGGCGCGCCGGTGGCGAGGGCGATGCCGAGGGACAGCGGCAGGGCGATCAGGAAGACCGCGATCGAGGCGGACACGTCGGCGCCCGCGACGCGGAAGCGTCGGTGCGGGGCGGGTGGGGGACTGTGGGGCTGGTGGACGCGCTCGGTGGGCGTCGAGTGGGCAGTGCGGGTGGGGGCGCAGGCGGACATAATTCCCGTCTCCTCCGGGGCAGCGCGGTCGCGGAACATGTGGTCCCCCGGTCAGGTCGGGGGCGGTCGCGGCCGTGGGTCACGGCGTGCAGCGGCGGGATGAAATCAACGCTCGGTAAACAGATCGTAATGCAGAGTAAAGGTCAAGCCTGGATTGTTGGGGCAAATGGGGCAGGTAATCACCCGCGCGAGTGAAGTGGGCTTTTTATCGGCTTGTCGTATTAATTCCTTCTCGGCTCCGTGCGACCTTGACGGCGCCGTCGGCTCGTCCCGGCGCGTCACCAGAGAACGCCCTCGTCGGCGTTGGCCGAGAGAAGGAAGAAGGTGGGCGGAAGATGGCCGCCACCCAGAGGATCGCCGCGGGCGCAGTGGTCGCCGCGGCTCTCACCGCATCGCTCGCAGGATGTGCAACAGGAACCGGGGGTTCCGACGGTTCCGGGGAGGGAGTCCCGGGGCCGCAGAAGGTCAAACCGGCCCCGGCCGTCCCCAGGAGTGTGGTCCGCCTGATCGGCGACGGCTCCACCTCGTACACCGGCGCACAGCCCCACCTGCCCCGCCCCGAGCGCCTGAAGCCGGGCCAGAAGCCGCCCCAGTTCGTGGTCTTCTCCTGGGACGGCGCAGGCGAGGACAGTCAGCAGTTGTTCTCGCACTTCCGCAAGGTGTCCAAGGCCAACAACGCGACGATGACGTACTTCCTCAGCGGTGTGTACATGCTGCCGGAGGAGAAAGCAGACCTGTACAAGCCGCCGCAGCACTCGCCCGGCCGCTCCGACATCGGCTTCAACGACGAGCGCGGCATCGCGGACACCGTGAAGCAGCTGCGCCTGGCGTGGTTGGAGGGCAACGAGATCGGCACCCACTTCAACGGCCACTTCTGCGGGAAGAACGGCGGCGTCGGCGAGTGGTCGGTCGAGGAGTGGAAGGAGGAGATCGCCCAGGCCAAGCAGTTCGTGAGGACCTGGAAGACCAACACCGGCATGAAGGACGCGGCGCCGCTGCCCTTCGACTACGACAAGGAGCTCATCGGCGCCCGCACCCCTTGCCTGGAGGGCCAGAAGAACTTCATGAAGGCCGGCCGGGAACTGGGCTTCCGCTACGACACCAGCGGCGTCAACAACCAGGTGTGGCCCGGCAAGAAAGAGGGGCTGTGGGACCTGTCGATGCAGCTCGTGCCCTTCCCCGGCCACACCTACGAACAGCTCACCATGGACTACAACTTCATGGTCAACCAGTCCGGCACCCACACCCAGGGCGACCCCGGCAAGCGGAAGTTCTGGGGCGACCAGATGCGTGACGGCCTGCTCACGGGCTTCGACCGGGCCTATGACGGCAACCGCGCACCACTGATCATCGGCAACCACTTCGAGTCCTGGAACGGCGGCACGTACATGCGCGCCGTCGAACAGGTCGTCGAGCACGTCTGCAACAAGCCGGACGTGCGCTGCGTGTCCTTCCGGCAGCTCGCCGACTGGCTGGACGCCCAGGACCCGAACATCCTGGCCAAGCTGCGCACCCTGGAAGTCGGCGAGGCCCCGAAGGACGGCTGGGCTTCCTTCCTGCACGGCAGCCCCGCCCCGGCTCCGAAGGGTGTCCCCGGGGCCCCGGCGGCCAGGCGTTAGACGCTCGGGCCGGCAGACGCCGCCACACGCGTGTTCACGCTGAACCCCACCGCCAGGACCTCATCGGCAGGGACCGTCAGGCGGAGGCCGTGAGGCTCCGGCCGAGGACGAATCCGGGGTCGATCTGCGCCGCCAGGTCGACCCCGGTGCGTTCGTTGCCCCAGGACTCGGCGTTCTTCAGGTGGAAGTGCACCATCTGCCGCGTGTAACGCTCCCAGTCACGCCGGTCGTACGCCGAATCGACCGTCGTCCGCAGCAGGTGCAGCGCCTGGCGGTTGGTGTCCTCCAGGAGAGCGAACCGGGGCGGCCGGCCCTTCTCCATGGCGCGCACCCAGTCCGAGTGACCCACCGTCACGAGCAGGTCGTCCCCGACCTCGGCGCGCAGGAAGTCGACGTCGTCCGGGCCCTGCACCTTGTTGCCGACGACCTTCAGTTCGACACCGAAGTCGCGTGCGTACTCCTTGTACTGGCGATAGACGGAGACCCCCTTCCGGGTCGGCTCGGCGACGAGGAACGTGATGTCGAAGCGGGTGAACATGCCGGAGGCGAAGGAGTCCGAGCCCGCGGTCATGTCGACCACGACGTACTCGTCACGGCCGTCCACCAGGTGGTTCAGGCACAGCTCCACCGCTCCCGTCTTGGAGTGGTAGCAGGAGACCCCCAGGTCGGCGTCCGTGAAAGGGCCCGTGACCATCAAACGGACGGCGCCGCCGTCGAGTTCCACGGGCCGCGCACAGGCGTCGTACACCGGGTTGTTCTCGCACACCCGCAGCAACCGGGAGCCCTCGCCGGGCGGTGTCGTCTTGATCATCACGTCGGCGGAGGTGACACGCCTGTTGGCACCCCGCAGATAGTCCTTGATCAGCGGCAGCCGGTCGCCCATCGCGGGCAGTTCCGCGGCTTCCGCCTCGTCGAGGCCCAGGGCGGGCCCCAGATGCTGGTTGATGTCCGCGTCGACCGCGATCACAGGTCGGCCGTCGGCGGCCAGGTGGCGGATGAACAGGGATGACAGGGTGGTCTTGCCGCTGCCGCCCTTCCCGACGAAAGCAATTTTCATGTTCACGAAGCGTAGTGCCGTGATAGCTGTGTGTGTCGTGCCTGCGTGAAGAAGACCACTCCTTCGTGGGGCGCGGGCCTCCGTTGCGTAATCTCGTACTCATGAGTACGACAGGCGCGTCCGCCGATCCGCTCGCGGCCCTGGGCTCCTTGCCCGGTGTGGCCGAATCCGTGGAGTCCATGCGCAAGGCCGTGGACCGGGTCTACGGGCATCGCGTCATGCGCCGCCGCAGCAACGAGATCACCTCGGAGGCCGCGCTGCGCGGCGCTCGCGGCTCGGCGGCCCTGTCCGGGGCGGACTGGGCGCTGGAGGAGGTGCGTCGGCGCACCGACTTCGGGGTCGACGGCGAGGCGCGTGTCATGGGTGCGGCTCTGCGGCTGTCCGCCGAGGCGGGCCAGTTGCTGTCCATCTGGCGGCAGTCGCCGCTGAGGGTGCTGGCGCGACTGCACCTGGTGGCCGCCGCGAGCGACGGTGACGAGGTCGGACGTCCGCGTCAGGCCGGTGAGCCGGTCGACGAGCCGCTGATCGAGCTGCCGCTGCCGGACGCCGCCGAGGTGGCCGGCCGCCTCGAGGGGCTGTCCGAGCTGATCATCGCGGGAGGCTCCGCGCCCGCACTGGTGACGGCTTCCGTGGTGCACGGCGAACTGCTGGCCCTGCGGCCCTTCACCTCCTGCAACGGACTGGTCGCACGGGCCGCCGAGCGGATCGTCCTGATCGGTGGCGGCCTCGACCCCAAGTCGGTCTGCCCGGCCGAGGTCGGACATGCCGAGCTGGGACGGGCGGCCTACCTGGCGGCTCTCGACGGCTATGTCTCGGGCACTCCGGACGGCATGGCGGCCTGGATCGCGCACTGCGGCAGGGCGGTCGAGCTGGGCGCACGCGAGTCGACGGCAGTGTGCGAAGCGCTCCAGCGCGGGGCGGCGTAAACCCCGCGCGCGAGGGGCGCGGCAACGGGAAAGGCCCCCTCGCGGGGGCCTCGCTGCAAAGGGTTGCGGCGGTACGAGTTCTCGTACCGCCGCTGGCATGCTCACCCGGTTACCAAGCGTCCTCGATATATTGCCCATCAGGCCGGGAGCTTTGCCCGTCACCTGGTGCGGCTGGCCCGTAATCGACGGGTCGACGTCGCGTGGGTGCCCAGTGATCATGCGCGGTCCGTGGGGCCAAATGCGTTATTAAGGTGATCCTCTCGGATGTCCTTGGTCTCGCGGGCCGTTAAGTCCTTTCTACTCCGAGTCCCGGACAAGCGGAAGTGCTGGCGCCAGTTCTTTGCTTTTGCGTCCAAACGGGATTCAAACGGGCACCGCCGCTCGGTCGTGGCGTCAGCCAGGGCAGGCGTCCCGCGCGGTGCCCGTCAGACGGTCGCTGCCCGGCGTCGGTTCGCGTACCAGACGAGACCCGCGGTGGCAGCCGCCGCTCCTATGGCCGCGGCGGCGACGAGCGCGGGGCGGGGCGGTACCGAGAACGTCGGGATCCGCTGCTTGAGCCGCACCGGCCGGTGGAAGTCGAGAATCGGCCACCCGCGCGCGACGGCCTCGCGCCTCAGGGCCCGGTCCGGGTTCACGGCGTGCGGGTGCCCCACCGCCTTCAGCATCGGCAGGTCGGTCGCCGAGTCGCTGTAGGCGTAGCAGCGCGCGAGGTCGTACCCCTCGGACCCGGCCAGCTCCTTGATCGCCTCCGCCTTGGTCGGGCCGTAGGCGTAGTACTCCACCTCGCCGGTGAAGCAGCCGTCCTCGCCCACGACCATGCGGGTGGCGACCACGCGGTCCGCGCCGAGCAGCTCGCCGATCGGCTCGACGACCTCGGCGCCCGAGGTCGACACGATCACGACGTCACGGCCGGCCGTGTGGTGCTCCTCGATCAGGGAGGCCGCCTCGTCGTAGATCAGCGGGTCGATCAGGTCGTGCAGGGTCTCGGCCACGATCTCCTTCACCTGTTGGACGTTCCAGCCGCGCACGAGGGCCGACAGGTACTCGCGGGTCCGTTCCATCTGATCGTGGTCCATACCGCCCACGAGGAAGACGAACTGGGCGTATGCGGTGCGCAGGGCCGCCCTGCGGTTGATCAGACCGCCTTGGTAGAAGGACTTGCTGAAGGTGAGCGTGCTCGACTTCGCAATGACCGTCTTGTCCAGGTCAAAGAAGGCCGCTGTGCGGGGCAAGGAGTGGTTTTCCACAACCAAGAGCATAGGGGCAGCCCATTCGGCGTAAGGTGGGCGCGTGGGTTTGCCTGAGAAGGCTCTCGGGTACACCATGGAAGTCACGGATCGTTCGCGACCGTGCTAACGCGGTCCGGCTCCTCCCCCCCCGAGTCGGCCGTGAAGGCGACCCCCGCTCTCCCCCCCGGCGGGGGTCGTCGCATGTCCGGATGCATTTTCCCCTTCCCTGCGCGGCCGTGGTGCCGCACCGAGGCGGCTGCGGCCGCCTCTTTTTCATGCCTACCCGCTGTCACGGAGCGTAGTCGTCGGACTCCTCTGCGGGAGTCGCACAGCAGATGGTGCGGGCGTCACCGGTAAGGGTGACGGCGATATTCACAACTGCCTACGCGTCCACAGTTTTCCACCAAGATCCACACGATTTCCGGGTTCGCCCCACCGTGATTCCAACGCGTCCGCTCGTGCCGACTTCACATGGCCGGTTCCGTTTGCCGGAGGCGTTCGGCCGGTTTCTGTCGGCCGTTCATATGGAGACCGGCTGCCGGTTCTTCACACGTAGGGGAATCGCGGGACCGCAGGGACTCGGCGACCCGCAGCGAAGGGGGATGGAAACCGTGACCGGAGCCGTCACACACGACCCGCCGCCCACCACCGGAGGCGGACCGGGCAAGCCACTGATCGTCACGGAGGACGCGGCGCTCCTCGACGATCTGCTGCGCCTGTGCGCCGCGGCAGGCGCCACACCCGAGGTCCACCACTCGGTGCCGGAGCGCCGGGGCAGCTGGGAGTCCGCGCCCCTCGTCCTGGTCGGCGACGACGCGGCCCGCCGTGTCCGTGGGGCCGCCCGCAGACGCGGAGTGGTCCTCGTCGGCCGCGATCAGGACGACTCGGGGGTGTGGCAGCGCGCGGTGGAGATCGGCGCGGACCACGTCCTGATGCTGCCCGACGGTGAACAGTGGCTCGTCGACCGCATCGCCGACGTCGCCGAGGGCGTGGGCCGACCCGCCCTGACCGTCGGCGTCATCGGCGGACGCGGCGGTGCCGGAGCATCCACGCTCGCGTGCGCCCTCGCCGTCACCTCCGCGCGGGAAGGACTGCGCACCCTCCTGGTCGACGCCGATCCCCTGGGTGGCGGACTCGACGTACTCCTCGGCGGCGAGAGCGCGGAAGGCCTGCGCTGGCCCGCGTTCGCCGCCTCGCGCGGCCGGGTCGGCGGTGGCGCCCTGGAGGAGTCGCTGCCCAGACTGCACTCCCTGCGGGTGCTCAGCTGGGACCGGGGCGACTGCGTCGCCATCGCGCCCCAGGCCGTGCGTGCGGTACTGGCGGCGGCCCGGCGCCGGGGCGGCACGGTCGTCGTCGACCTCCCGCGCCGCATCGACGACGGAGTCGCCGAAGTCCTCGCCCAGCTCGACGTCGGTCTCCTCGTGGTCCCCGCGGAACTGCGCGCCGTCGCGGCGGGCAAGCGCGTGGCCTCTGCCGTCGGCATGGTGCTGCGTGACCTGCGAGTGGCGGTGCGCGGCCCGTACGCGCCCGGACTCGACGACAGCGCAGTGGCCCGCCTGCTCGGTCTGCCGCTGGCCGGCGAGGTGCCCGTCGAGTCCGGGCTGCTGCGCCCGGACGGCGGCAAGGCACCACCGGGTGCTACCGCGCGCGGACCTCTCGCCCGCTTCTGCAAGGAGTTCTGGGAGCGCGCGCTGACCGAGGCGGGTGGCTCATGAGTACGCCGTCCAGGACCGAACGGGTGAGAGGGGCCGGGACGCTGCTCGACGGCGTCCGGCAGTGGCTGGCCGAAAGCGGAGCCGAACCGACACCCGCGCGCGTGGCGCAGGCACTGCGCGAACAAGGGCGGGTCCTCGGGGACGCGGAGGTCCTCGGCGCGGCCGAGCAGTTGCGGTCCGAGCTGATCGGCAGCGGGCCGCTGGAGCCGCTGCTCACCGATCCCGGAGTGACCGACGTGCTGGTGTCCGCCCCCGACCGGGTCTGGGTCGACCGGGGCGGCGGTCTCGAGCTGACCGATGTCTCCTTCCCCGACGCCGCGGCCGTACGGCGCCTCGCCCAGCGTCTGGCCGCCGTGGCCGGACGGCGCCTGGACGACGCCCGGCCCTGGGCCGACGCCCGGCTGCCCGACGGGACGCGACTGCACGCGGTGCTGCCCCCGGTCGCCGTCGGCTGCACCTGCCTGTCCCTGCGCGTCGTGCGCCCCCGGGCGTTCACCCTCGGCGAGCTGGTGGCCGCGGGCACGGTTCCGCCGGGCGGGGACAGGGTGCTGCGGGCGCTGGTGCGGTCGCGCTTGTCCTTCCTGGTCAGCGGTGGCACCGGCAGTGGCAAGACGACCCTGCTGAGCGCCCTGCTGGGCTTGGCAGGGCCGGGGGAGCGGATCGTGCTCGCGGAGGACTCGGCGGAGCTGCGACCGGATCACCCGCACGTCGTCCGCCTGGAGACCAGACCGGCCAACCAGGAGGGGGCGGGGCTCGTCACGCTCGAGGACCTGGTCCGGCAGGCCCTGCGGATGAGGCCCGACCGGCTCGTCGTGGGCGAGGTGCGCGGTCCGGAGGTCGTCCATCTGCTGGCCGCGCTCAACACGGGCCACGGCGGCTGCGGGACCGTCCATGCCAACGCCGCCGCTGACGTCCCCGCCCGGCTCGAGGCGCTCGGCACGGCGGCGGGGCTGGACCGCGCCGCGCTCCACAGCCAGTTGGCGGCAGCCCTGTCCGTGGTCCTGCACCTCGTACGCGATTCGGCCGGGCGGCGGCGGATCGCCGAGGTGCACGTCCTCGAGCGGGACCCGTCCGGGCTGGTGCGGACCGTGCCGGCACTGCGGTGGCGGGCGGACTCCTTCACCCATGAGCGGGGGTGGGAGCGGCTACGGGAACTGCTGCGGACCGAAGAGAACGATGGCGACGACGGCAACGACGGGGAGGGCGGGCGGGATGAGTGAGGTTCCGATGGCTGCGGCCGTGGCCTGTGCGGGGGCTGCGGCCTGGCTGATGGGCGGACCGTACTCGGGGGCCGGACGAGCGCAGTTGCTGCTCGCCGGAGGCGGTGTCGTCGGCACCGGGCCCCCGCCGTGGCGGCAGCTCGTCGGTGAGCTGCGCAGGCTCCGGGGGCGGTGGCGGCCCGAATGGTGGGCGCCGGCCGCCGGACTGGTCCTGGCGGTACTGGGCGGTTCGGTGCTCCCGGTCATCGCGGGGGTGGCCGGGGTCCCCTTGCTGCGCCGGGCGCGGTGTGCCGCCGACATCAGGCGCGCTGGGGAGCGTCGAGCGGACGCGGTGATCGCGCTCTGCGCGGCGCTGGCCGGGGAGGTGCTGGCCGGCCGGCAGCCTGGGGAGGCGTTGCAGCGCGCCGCACGGGACTCCGGAGGACTGGGCGGGGCACAGCCGGCGGTGCTGGCTGCCGCACGGTTCGGCGGGGACGTGCCCAAGGCCCTCGCGGTCGCCGCACGGCAACCGGGGGCCGACGGACTGCTCGGACTCGCCGCGTGCTGGCGCGTGGCCGTTGACCAGGGGGCCGGTCTCGCTGCCGGACTGGACCGCCTGGAGGAGGCGTTGCGGGCGGAGCGCGAACAACGTGCCGATCTGCGCGCCCAGTTGGCGGGCCCGCGCGCCACGGTGGTGATGCTCGCCGGACTGCCGGTCCTGGGCCTCCTGCTGGGGGCCGCGCTCGGAGCAGACCCGCTCCATGTCCTGCTGCACACGGGAGCCGGACTGGGCTGTCTGCTCGTCGGCGGTGTGCTGGAAGGCGTGGGGATGTGGTGGGCCCTGCGGATCGTCCGCAACGCGGAGGCGAAGTGAGCACCGCAGGCGAGTGCCGGAAGGCCGTGACGAGAGGGAGTACCGGAAGTGAGTGACGAGAAGCCGGCGACGTGGACGGAGGAGGCGTGAACGTGGAAGTTGTCCACAGGCTGGGGGTGGCCCTGGGGATCGTCATGGTCCTCTGGTGGCTGGCGCGGTGGCTGGAGACCGTCCGACGCGAACACAGCGCACGACGTCGCCTGGCTGCACTGCTCCCCCCGGGGACCATGGCGGCCGCCGGAGGAGCCGGTGTGCGGGAGACGGTCCGGCGGTGGTTGCCCGAGGTGGTGGTGCTCGGGGCCGCATGGGTGGTGGTCGGAGGGTTCGCCGGTCTCGCGCTGGGGGTGATCGGCGCGGTGGGGCTGGGGCGGTGGCGGCGTCATCAACAGGCGTCAGGTGTGGTGAGCGACACCGATGCTTTGCTCGCCGCTCGCCAACTCCCCCTGGCCGCAGACCTGCTGGCCGCGTGCATCGCGGCCGGAGCGGGCCCGGTGATCGCGGCGCAGGCCGTGGGGGAAGCTCTGGGCGGTCCGGTGGGAGAGGCGCTGGCGCGTGGCGCCGCCGAGGTACGGCTGGGCGGCGAACCGGCCACCGCATGGCGGAGGTTGGCCTCTGCGCCGGGTGCTGCGGCCCTCGCCCGCTTGCTGGAGCGGGCCGACATCTCGGGGCTGCCGACCGCCGGACCGGTCGCCCGGCTCGCCGCCGACACCCGTGCCGAATGGTCACGCACCGCGACGGCCAGGGCGCGGCGGGCGGCCGTCATGGTCACGGTGCCGGTGGGGCTGTGTTTCCTGCCCGCCTTCATCGCGGTCGGCGTGCTGCCCATCGTCATCGGACTCGCGGGCGGGGTGCTGGGAGGGGGTGGCTCATGAGAGCGCCAGGAACGTGAACGACGTACGACATGAACGACTTGAGCGACTTGAGCGACGTGAACGCCCGGGAGCTGCAACGCGGGTGACCGGTGGTCGAACGGCCGGCTGAGCCGAGTGTCGCTCAGACACAGCAGGCCGGGCGGCGAATCGCTCACCAGCGGGCGGTCGAGCAAGAAGGGGTCGATCCGCGAGTGGGCCAGCAGTGAGTGGCCCAGCAGTGAGTGGTCGAACGCGCCGTCGAAATAGCAGAGATCAACCCGACAGAAGTGCATGGGAGTTGAGATGAACAAGGCGGTACGGGCGCGACTGTGTGCCCTGATGTGCAGGGTCCGTGCGGCGCGAGGAGACGCAGGGATGGTGACGTCGGAGTACGCGATGGGGATCGTGGCTGCCGTGGGCTTCGCGGTGCTTCTCTACCAGGTCGTGACGAGCGAAGTGGTCGCCGCTCAGTTGCAAGCCATCGTGAAACGGGCGCTCAGTGCGGGGGCGTGAGCGTGGACGGAAGCCCTGTCGCGCGAGCCGCGCGGTGTGCGGCGGGGACCGCGGATTCGTGACTGCGGAGTCGGCCGTGGTGCTGCCGGTGCTGGTGGTGTTCGCTACGGCGCTGGTGTGGGGGCTGCTGGTCATGGCCGCCCAGATCCAATGCGTGGACGCGGCCAGGACCGGCGCCCGAGCGGCGGCTCGGCAGGATCCGGCCGACGCGATCCTCGAGGTGACCCGCGCGACGGCTCCGCGCGGGGCGGAGGTGACGATCAGCCGGGAGGGCGATCAGCTCCGCGTCGTGGTCGTGGCCAAGCCACCGGCACTGCGCGGGCTGCCCTTCGAGGTGCGCGAGGAGGCCGTGGCGGCAGCGGAGGCTGCCGGCCCGGCGGGCCAGGCGGTGGGGCCGGGGGAGACCGTGGGCCCCGCAGAGGGCGTCGTAGGGGGCGCCCAGCGGGTGACGGGAGACGTCCCGTGAGCGGCGCGGGGCTTCGCGGCTGGGGGATGCGGGCCCGGATCAGGTCTCTCCGAGGGCGCCTCGGGGGTGCGAAGGCAGATCGTGGCTCCGCCACTGTCTGGAGTGTGGGTGCGATCGCCGTGCTCTGTGTGGTGTTCGGGGCGGTGCTCGCCCTCGGCCAGGCGGTGGCGGTCCGGCACCGGGCCGCGGGCGGCGCCGATCTCGCCGCGCTCGCCGCGGCCGACCACTGGACGGACGGCGCCGAGCAGGCCTGTGCCCGGGCGGACCGGGTGGCCCGGGCGCAGGGCGCGCGACTGGTGCGGTGCGCGGTCGTCGGCGAGATCTCGGATGTGACGGTGGCGTCGGGACGAGGGCTGTTCGCGGCCGAGGTCAGAGCGCGGGCGGGGCCTGCGGACGCGGCACCGTCCCCGCAGCCCGCTCCGCCGCCCTCTCCGGTGCCGTTGTCGGCTTCGTTGCACCCGGCCCGATCTCAGGAGGTGCTGTCGGCTTGATTGCGCCCGGCTCCTTCACCGGAACCACTGTTCGGTCCCCCGCTTCCCGTTGCCTTCGTTCCCCTGGTCCCCCTCGGTCCGTTCCGCCGGGTGGGTCTACGCCGGATCTTCCGGCTTCTCCTCGGGAGCCTCCCGCAGGAGCTCGGCGAGAAGGCGTACGGCTCCCCTCTTGTGCAGCGGGTCGTTGCCGCTGCCGCACTTGGGGGACTGGATACAGGACGGGCAGCCGGCGTCGCACTCGCAGGAGGCGATGGCCTGCCGGGTGGCCGTCAGCCAGGAGTGGGCCGTGTGGAAGGCCCGCTCCGCGAAGCCCGCCCCGCCGGGATGGCCGTCGTAGACGAAGACCGTCGGCAGCAGCGTGTCGGGGTGGAGGGGGACCGAGACGCCGCCGATGTCCCAGCGGTCGCAGGTCGCGAAGAGGGGCAGCATCCCGATCGAGGCGTGTTCCGCGGCGTGCAGGGCCCCGCCGAGGATCTCGGGGTTGATCCGGGCGTCGTCCAGTTGGTCCTCGGTCACCGTCCACCACACGGCGCGCGTGCGCAGCGTACGAGGAGGGAGGTCGAGTTTCGTCTCGCCCAGGACCTCACCGGTGATGACACGTCGACGCAGGAAGGAGACGACCTGATTGGTGACCTCGACGGAGCCGTAGCACAAACGGCCCCGACCCCAGGGGATCTGGACGTCCGTCTCCAGGACGGAGATCGACGTCGTGTCCCGGGCGACCGTGGAGTACGGCGGGTCGGCCTGCTCGACCAGGGCGACGGAGTCCTCCAGGTCGAGGGAACGCACGAGATACGTGCGGCCCTGGTGAAGGTGGACCGCGCCCTCGTGGACGGTGGTGTGGGAGGCGCCCGCGTCGACCGTGCCGAGCAGCCGGCCCGTACCGGACTCGACGACCTGGACCGGTCGGCCGCCCCCGCCGCGGATGTCCGCGAGGTCGGCGGCCCGTTCCCGGCGGGTCCAGTGCCAGGCCGTGGTCCGGCGGCGCAGCAGCTTCGCGGCCTCCAGCTGCGGCAGCAGGCTTTCGGTCTCGGGGCCGAAAAGAGGCAGGTCCTCTTCGGTCAGCGGGAGCTCCGCGGCCGCCGCGCAGAGGTGGGGGGCGAGGACGTAGGGATTGTCGGGGTCGAGGACGGTCGACTCCACGGGACGGTCGAACAGCGCCTCCGGGTGATGCACCAGGAAAGTGTCCAGCGGGTCGTCTCGGGCGACGAGCACCGCCAGCGCGCCCTGCCCGGACCGGCCCGCCCGCCCTGCCTGCTGCCACAGGGACGCGCGCGTGCCCGGGTAACCGGCGATCAGGACCGCGTCGAGTCCGGAGACGTCGATGCCCAGCTCCAGGGCGGTGGTCGCGGCGAGGCCGAGCAGCTCGCCCGAGTGCAGGGCCTGCTCCAGGGCCCGTCGTTCCTCGGGGAGATATCCGCCGCGGTAGGCCGCGACACGCCGGGCCAGCGAGCGGTCGACCTCGGCGAGGCGTTCCTGGGCGATCAGGGCGATCAGCTCGGCGCCACGCCGGGAACGGACGAAGGCGACGGTGCGCACGCCCTGCACGGCGAGATCGGTCAGCAGGTCGGCGGTCTCGGCGGTGGCGGTACGCCGGACGGGTGCACCCTTCTCGCCCACCATCTCGGTGAGCGGGGGCTCCCACAGGGCGAACACCAGTTCACCACGGGGTGAGGCGTCGTCGGCCACCTCGACCACCGGGAGTCCGGTGAGGCGCCCGGCGGCCACCGCGGGCTCGGCGGAGGTCGCGGAGGCCAGCAGGAAGACCGGGGAGGCGCCGTAGCGGGCACACAGACGGCGCAGGCGGCGCAGCACCTGGGCCACGTGGGAACCGAACACACCGCGGTAGGTGTGGCACTCGTCGATGACGACGTACTTCAGGGACTTCAGGAAGGAGGACCAGCGGGGGTGGGTCGGCAGGATCCCCCGGTGCAGCATGTCCGGGTTGGTGAGGACGTAGTTCGCGTACTGGCGGATCCACTCCCGTTCCTCGAACGGAGTGTCGCCGTCGTACACGGCCGGCCGAACGGCGGTGCCGAGAGGTTGTGAAAGTTCCTTCACCGAGCGGCACTGGTCCGCTGCCAGGGCCTTGGTGGGCGCCAGATAGAGGGTGGTGGCTCCCCGGCCGTTCGGAGCCTCGGAGCCGTCCAGGAGGGCGGTGAGGACCGGCACGAGGTATGCCAGGGACTTGCCGGACGCGGTGCCCGTGGCGACGACCACGGAATCGCCGTCCAGGGCGTGCTCGGCCACCCGCGCCTGGTGCGCCCAGGGGTGTTCGATACCGCAGGCCTGCACGGCCGCGATGACCTCGGGGCGAATCCGGTCCGGCCAGACGGCATGGCGGCCCTCACGTGGGGGCAAGTGCTCCGTATGAGTGATGCGCGATGCCCGGCTCGGTCCCGGGGCGAGCCGGTCCAGGACCGCCCCCGGCGACAGGCGGGGCGCGGCCTCGGGCAAGGGTCGATCGGATCGGTGATTCTTGGCCATCGGCACCGAGTGTGTCACTGGCGTGACGGACAATGGGGCCAAGGCGTCGTGCACGCCTGCCGGTAAGTGATTGAATGCCATCGCGGCTGGCGTACCGTCCCGGGGGCTCCTGCCCAGGTGTTCCGAGGGACGACCGCTCGATAGCAAGGTGCTGGAGGATCCGTGGACCTGTCTCTGTCGACCCGTACCGTCGGCGATCGTACGGTCGTCGAGGTCGGTGGCGAAATCGACGTATATACCGCGCCCAAGTTGCGCGAGCAGCTGGTCGAGCTGGTGAACGACGGGAATTTCCACCTCGTCGTCGATATGGAGGGCGTGGACTTCCTCGACTCCACCGGGCTCGGCGTGCTGGTCGGCGGACTGAAGCGGGTGCGTGCCCATGAGGGCTCGCTCCGTCTGGTCTGCAACCAGGAGCGCATTTTGAAGATCTTCCGCATTACAGGTCTGACCAAGGTGTTCCCGATCCACACCTCGGTCGACGAAGCGGTCGCTGCCACCGACTGACCAGCCGTTCCGGGCCCGAGCGGCCCGGCACGGCTGGTCGAACAAAGAAGGGGTCCGGGCCTCACCGCCCGGCCCCCCGACAGCACGCCCGTAGTTCCGAGGGGGACGTATGGCCACCGTTGAACTCCGCTTCAGCGCGCTGCCCGAGCATGTCAGGACCGCCCGACTGGTGGCGGCGGCGGTGGCGCGCAGGGCCGGGGTGGACGAGGCCGTCCTCGACGAGGTCAGGCTCGCCGTCGGCGAGGCCTGCACCCGTGCCGTCGGACTGCATCAGATCGGCGGTATCACCGAGCCGGTGAGGGTGGCGCTGATCGAGGACGAGAAACAGTTCTCCATCGAGGTCGGCGACGAGGCTCCGCGTTCGGCACCCGGCGACCGGGCGCCCGGTTCGGGCGCTGACGTCGAGGCCGAGGAGGACGAGATGGGCCTCGCGGTCATCAGCGGCCTCGTGGACGACGTGGAGGTCACCGCCGGGGAGCACGGCGGGCTGATCCGCATGACCTGGCCCGCCACGCCGGTCACCGCGACGCTGACCTGACCTGACCTGACCTGACCTGACCCTCGCGAGCCACCGGCTGGATCAACCCATGTGGTCGATCACCAGGTCGATCAGTCGGCCAGTAGGTCGGTCGTCATGTAGACCCACCAGATCCACTCCCAGATCGACCCACCCGATTGACCCATCCGAAGGGCCCTACCTCGTAGGGCCCTTCGGCATGTGCGGACCTCGGTGACCGCGTTTACAGTGGTCTCGGAAAGTGAATCTTGGAATCTCGGTGAAGTGAATCTTGATGAAGTGAATCTTGCCCGAGATATCGTGAATCAATTCACGAACGTCAATGCCTTGAAGGCATTACCGGGCGAGATTGTGCCGGTTTTGCGTGCGACGGCGAATTCCGTTTGCCGCACACTGTTTTGATCAGGTTCCGGTACCTAGAATCCGTCCACATCTTGAGCTCAGCCCAAGCGTCAAGGAGGACGAATGGCGGGGCTTTCTACCCCTCATCGGTTGGACCACTCCTCAACCTTCGCAGCCGCAGTGCTGACCGACGGCAACCGCCTGCTCGTGGTGGTCATCGCGGTCGTCGCACTGGCCGCGCTCGTGGTCGCATGCGTACTGGTGCGCCAGGTGCTCGCGGCCGGCGAGGGCACCGACAGCATGAAGAAGATCGCGGCGGCGGTCCAGGAAGGCGCCAACGCCTATCTGGCCCGGCAGCTGCGCACGCTCGGCGTATTCGCCGTCGTCGTGTTCTTCCTGCTCCTGTTGCTGCCGGCGGACGACTGGAATCAACGCATCGGACGATCGGCCTTCTTCTTGATCGGCGCCGCGTTCTCCGCGGCCACCGGCTATATCGGCATGTGGCTGGCCGTGCGCAGTAATGTACGTGTCGCCGCCGCGGCCCGCGAAGCGACTCCGGCGGTAGGCGAACCGGAAAAGGATCTCACCGCCGTCTCACACAAAGCAATGAAGATCGCATTCCGTACGGGCGGCGTGGTCGGCATGTTCACGGTGGGGCTCGGTCTGCTCGGGGCCGCCTGCGTGGTGCTGGTGTACGCGGCCGACGCGCCGAAGGTGCTGGAGGGCTTCGGACTCGGTGCGGCCCTCATCGCCATGTTCATGAGGGTCGGCGGCGGCATCTTCACCAAGGCCGCCGATGTCGGCGCCGACCTCGTCGGCAAGGTCGAGCAGGGCATCCCGGAGGACGACCCGCGCAACGCCGCGACCATCGCGGACAACGTGGGCGACAACGTCGGCGACTGCGCGGGCATGGCGGCCGACCTGTTCGAGTCGTACGCCGTCACCCTGGTCGCCGCGCTGATCCTCGGCAAGGCGGCCTTCGGCGACGCCGGTCTCGCCTTCCCGCTCCTCGTTCCCGCGATCGGCGTGCTGACGGCCATGGTCGGGATCTTCGCGGTCGCCCCGCGACGCACCGACCGCAGCGGCATGTCGGCGATCAACCGGGGCTTCTTCATCTCGGCGACGATCTCGCTCGTGCTGGTCGCCGTCGCCGTCTTCCTCTACCTCCCCGGCAAGTACGCCGACCTCGACGGCGTCACCGACGCGGCGATCCAGGGCAAGAACGGCGATCCGCGCGTCCTGGCCCTCGTCGCGGTGGCGATCGGCATCCTTCTGGCCGCGGTCATCCAGCAGCTGACGGGCTACTTCACCGAGACCAGCCGCCGGCCGGTGCGCGACATCGCCAAGTCGTCGCTGACGGGTCCCGCCACCGTGGTGCTCGCCGGGATCTCCGTCGGCCTCGAATCGGCCGTCTACACCGCCCTGTTGATCGGTCTGGGCGTGTACGGGGCATTCCTGCTCGGCGGCACGTCGATCATGCTGGCGCTGTTCGCGGTGGCGCTGGCCGGCACCGGCCTGCTCACCACGGTCGGCGTGATCGTCGCCATGGACACCTTCGGGCCGGTCTCCGACAACGCGCAGGGCATCGCCGAGATGTCCGGCGACGTCCAGGGCGCGGGCGCGCAGGTGCTCACCAACCTCGACGCCGTCGGCAACACCACCAAGGCCATCACCAAGGGCATCGCCATCGCCACAGCTGTGCTGGCGGCGTCGGCGCTCTTCGGGTCGTACCGGGACGCGATCACGACCGGGGCGCAGGACGTCGGGGAGAAACTCTCCGGCTCGGGCGCCCCGATGAGCCTGATGATGGACATCTCGCAGCCCAACAACCTCGTCGGACTCATCGCGGGCGCCGCGGTCGTCTTCCTGTTCTCGGGGCTGGCGATCAACGCGGTGTCGCGGTCGGCGGGTTCCGTGGTGTTCGAGGTGCGGCGGCAGTTCCGCGAGCACCCCGGGATCATGGACTACAGCGAGGAGCCGGAGTACGGCAAGGTCGTCGACATCTGCACCCGGGACGCCCTGCGCGAGCTGGCCACGCCCGGGCTGCTCGCCGTGCTGGCGCCCATCTTCATCGGGTTCACCCTCGGGGTCGGGGCGCTCGGCGCCTTTCTGGCGGGCGCGATCGGCTCCGGCACGCTGATGGCTGTCTTCCTCGCCAACTCCGGTGGCGCCTGGGACAACGCCAAGAAGCTCGTCGAGGACGGCCATCACGGCGGCAAGGGCAGCGAGGCGCATGCGGCCACGGTGATCGGTGACACGGTCGGCGACCCGTTCAAGGACACGGCCGGTCCGGCGATCAACCCGTTGCTGAAGGTCATGAACCTCGTGGCGCTGCTCATCGCACCCGCCGTGATCAAGTTCAGCTACGGCGAGGACAAGAGCATCGGCGCGCGGATCCTGATCGCGGTCCTGGCGCTCGCCGTCGTCGTGGTCGCGGTGTACGTCTCCAAGCGGCGCGGGATCGCCGTCGGTGACGAAAACAACGCCGGCGCTTCGTCCAAGTCAGCCGATCCGGCGGTGATTTCGTAGGTCGGTCCACCGGAGGCCCAGCTCAAGGGACGGGCGGGTGACGCGTGTTGTCGCGTCGCCCGCCCGCTGTGTCGGGAGTGTGAGGGTGCCGTGAGCCTTCTCTCTCCTGGTGCGAATGGCTCTAAGAACTACATAGCGGACATTCGTTCTGGGGTTCTTGCCCGGTTGCCGTGTATGTTCCGGGGCCGAGAGCCATGGAAGGGACCGATCCGGTGAACAAGAAGCTCGCGGCCGTGATGTCCGGCGGTGCGGTACTGGTACTGGCGCTGTCCGGATGCAGCAGTGACGACGGCAACAAGGAACTCGACGCCTGGGCCAAGCAGGTCTGCGACGCGCTGCCCGCCCAGGACGCGAAGGTCGACGCGGCGAACAGCGCGATCAAGCAGGCCGCCACCGACAACAACGCTCCGGCGAACGTCCAGAAGACCGACTCGCAGGCCTTCCAGGACATGTCCGACGCCTACGGCGCGCTCGCCCAGGCCGTCCAGAAGGCCGGGACGCCGCCCGGAGTCGACGACGGCGAGAAGAAGCAGAAGGACGCCGTCGCAGCGCTCACCACCCTCTCGACCTCCTATGCCGGTCTGAAGAAGCAGGTCGACGCACTGGACACCAAGGACCAGGCGAAGTTCGCCGACGGCCTCCAGGGCATCGCCACCGACCTCGGCAAGCTCAGCAAGAGCGGCAACACCGCGCTGAAGAACCTCGAGCAGGGCGACGTCAAGGACGCCATGGCCAGCCAGGACAGCTGCAAGAAGGTGGCCGCCTCCGCCTCGGCCCGCGCGGCCACCAGCTGACGTCGCGCGACCGGAAGTGTCCGGGGGACGCGACCTGGGAGCGTCCGGGGGAGCGCAGCCCGAGGGGTGACGGGAGACAATGGGGGCGTGAGTAACGCCACCCTCTCCCCCCTGCCCTCCGCAGACCGCCCCGACGTCGCCGCCCGGCTGCGCGAGGCGCTGCTCGCGGCCTCCTTCACCGCGGACGGTCTCCTCGAGCTGCTCGGTGCGCCCGCCTACGCGGCCCTGGCGCGCAGCGAGACCGTTCCCGCGCTGCGTGCGACGCGCGGGGACACGCCGCTGGAGACGCTCGTCCGCCTCTTCCTGCTCCAGCAGCCCGTGCCCTACGCGCGCGTGGAGGAGTTCCTGCCCGTTCACGCGTGCGTGGAGAGCGGCTGGCTGGTCTCCACGGGCGCGGACGAGGTGGCCGCGACCGTGGACGTACGGCCGTACGGCGGGCCGGGCGGCGAGGACTGGTTCATCGTGTCGGACCTCGGGTGCGCGGTCGGCGGTGCCGGCGGCATCGGCAGCAAGGACGAAGGCGTCGTCCTCGGTGTCGGGGGCGCGTCGACGACCCTGGCCGGCATCACCGTGCGCGTACCCGTCTCCGCCGCCCTCGACCTCGGCACCGGCTCGGGCATCCAGGCGCTGCACGCAGCCCAGCACGCCACGCGCGTGACGGCGACCGACCTCAACCCGCGCGCGCTGCACATCACCCGGCTCACGCTCGCGCTGTCCGGGGCTCCCGCGGCGGACCTGCGCGAGGGCTCGCTGTTCGAGCCGGTCCGGGACGACGAGACGTACGACCTGATCGTGTCGAACCCGCCGTTCGTCATCTCGCCGGACGCCCGGCTGACGTACCGGGACGGCCGGATGGGAGGGGACGATCTGTGCCGCTCGCTCGTTCAAGGAGCGGGGGAACGGCTGAACGACGGCGGGTTCGCGCAGTTCCTCGCCAACTGGCAGCACGTGGAAGGGGAGAACTGGCAGGACAGGCTCAGGTCATGGGTGCCGCGCGGGTGTGACGCGTGGATCGTGCAGCGCGAGGTGCAGGACGTCACGCAGTACGCCGAGCTCTGGCTGAGGGACTCCGGCGACCACCGGGGCGACCAGGCGGAGTACCAGGCGCATTACGACGCATGGCTGGACGAGTTCGAGGCGCGCAAGGTGAAGGCCGTCGGTTTCGGCTGGATCACGCTGCGCAGGACGGCCGCCGCGGACCCCTCGATCACGGTGGAGGAGTGGCCGCATCCGGTCGAACAGCCGCTGGGCGACACGATCCTGGCGCACTTCGGACGGCTGGACTACCTGCGCGCACACGACGACGCGGCCCTGCTCGCCGGACATTTCCGGCTGGTCACGGAGGTCGTCCAGGAGCAGGTCGGGCTGCCCGGCGCCGAGGACCCGGAGCACGTCGTGCTGCGCCAGCACCGCGGCATGCGCCGGGCCACCCAGGTGGACACGGTCGGCGCGGGCTTCGCGGGCGTGTGCGACGGGTCGCTGAGCGCCGGCCGCATTCTCGACGCCATCGCCCAACTGGTCGGAGAGGACCCGGTGGCACTGCGGGACCGCACTCCGGCCCAGATCCGGCTTCTGGTGGAGCAGGGTTTCCTCGAACCGGCGGAGTGACGCCCGGGCTCCTCCGCTCCCTTTCCGCGTCCTCTGTTCTCCGCTGTACTCCGCTCTGCGCCCCAGGTCCGCCGAGATCGTATGCAGTGTGAGCCGATCGACAGTGCCGGTGATGGGGAGGACGGCCGGAAATCCCGCACCCGTCCCGGCCCGGTCCTCTCCGGCGCGCTCCAGGGCGCCCCTCGGGACGGGCGCGGCGGTCGGGCACGGCTTCCGACGGGACGGGAACCGCGCCGCCGGCCGCCGGCCGCCGAGCCCTCCGTCCCCACCCGTAGCCCCGGCGTTCACCTCGGGTTCGCCGGGGCGCCGCCCGCGCGTGGCAGCCTCCGTGGCCGGGGCGTACACGGGTGGGAGCAAGAGGGCGGGGACGTTCATGGAAAGTGGACCGGCGATCTTCGCGGGAATGGTGTTCGCCCTGTTCGGGGGCGCGCTGCTGGTGTGGACCGCGGTCCGGGTACGGAACCGTGAACCCGTGGCCCACGATGTGAGCCCCGTCGCATCGGCGACCCTCGCGACCCTGGCCGCGGTCGCCGCGCTGGCCGTCGGCGCATGGAGCTTCGGCCGCCTCTGAAGCCGCCCGCGGCACCCCTTCCCGGACCGGTCACGGAGACGCCGCCGAGGCGCCCTTCGCGAATCCGGCCGGGCCGGCGCCCGGACCGGCGTTCGAAGCGGGTGGACGTGACCGCGCGGTAAAGGGGAAGGCGCGTTCCGGTCGTACGGAAAAGGGCCCGTCGGTACTCCGGGCGGCAGGAATGGCGGTAGTCGGGTTACCGTTCGAGTGGCCGTTGCGGGCTTTTCCCGTTTGACACGGGGGCGGGATGTACCGTCACACTCCGCAGCGTCACCCCTGACCCGACCCCGGGAGCAAGGCCTGGGGAGGCCCCAGCGTCGATCCGGAGAGAAGAGCGAAGTTGTCCCCGACCAGCGAGACCGCGAAGGGCGGCCGCCGACTCGTGATCGTCGAGTCGCCTGCCAAGGCGAAGACGATCAAGGGTTACCTCGGCCCCGGCTACATCGTCGAGGCCAGCGTCGGGCACATCCGTGACCTTCCCAACGGTGCCGCGGAGGTGCCGGAGCAGTACACGGGCGAGGTGCGCCGCCTCGGCGTGGACGTCGAACACGACTTCCAGCCGATCTATGTCGTCAACGCCGACAAGCGGGCGCAGGTCAAGAAGCTCAAGGACCTGCTGAAGGAGTCCGACGAGCTCTTCCTCGCCACCGATGAGGACCGGGAGGGCGAGGCGATCGCCTGGCACCTCCAGGAGGTCCTCAAGCCCAAGATCCCCGTCAAGCGGATGGTCTTCCACGAGATCACCAAGGACGCGATCCGGGCCGCCGTCGCCAACCCGCGCCAGCTCAACCAGAAGCTCGTCGACGCCCAGGAGACCCGCCGCATCCTCGACCGCCTCTACGGCTACGAGGTCTCGCCGGTCCTGTGGAAGAAGGTCATGCCGCGTCTGTCGGCCGGCCGCGTCCAGTCCGTCGCCACCCGGCTCGTGGTGGAGCGGGAACGCGAGCGCATCGCGTTTCGTTCTGCTGAGTACTGGGACCTGACGGGCACCTTCTCTACCGGCCGAGCCGGTGACTCCTCGGACCCGTCGTCGCTGGTCGCGCGCCTCCAGGCCGTCGACGGCAAGCGGGTCGCGCAGGGCCGTGACTTCGACTCGCTGGGACAACTCAAGAGCGCGAACATCCTCCACCTCGACGAGGCGAACGCCCGCGCCCTGGCCGCGGCCCTGGACGACACGCGGTTCGCCGTCCGCTCCGTCGAGTCGAAGCCCTACCGCCGCTCGCCGTACGCCCCGTTCCGTACGACGACGCTTCAGCAGGAGGCCAGCCGCAAGCTCGGCTTCGGCGCCAAGGCCACCATGCAGGTGGCGCAGAAGCTGTACGAGAACGGCTACATCACGTACATGCGTACGGACTCCACGACGCTGAGCGAAACGGCGATCACCGCCGCCCGCGCCCAGGTCACACAGCTGTACGGCGCCGACTACCTGCCCCCCCAGCCCCGCACGTACGCCGGCAAGGTCAAGAACGCGCAGGAGGCGCACGAGGCGATCCGCCCGTCGGGTGATCGTTTCCGCACCCCTGCCGAGACGGGTCTGACCGGCGACCAGTTCAGGCTCTACGAGCTGATCTGGAAGCGGACCGTCGCCTCCCAGATGAAGGACGCCACCGGCAACAGCGTCACGGTGAAGATCGGTGGCACTGCCTCCGACGGCCGGGACGTCGAGTTCAGCGCCTCCGGCAAGACGATCACCTTCCACGGCTTCCTGAAGGCGTACGTCGAGGGCGCCGACGACCCGAACGCCGAGCTGGACGACCGCGAGCGCCGGCTGCCCCAGGTCGGCGAGGGCGACGCCCTGAGCGCCGAGGAGATCACGGTCGACGGGCACGCCACCAAGCCCCCGGCCCGCTACACCGAGGCCAGCCTGGTCAAGGAGCTCGAGGAGCGCGAGATCGGCCGCCCGTCGACGTACGCGTCGATCATCGGCACGATCCTGGACCGCGGCTACGTCTTCAAGAAGGGCACGGCACTCGTGCCGTCCTTCCTGTCCTTCGCCGTGGTCAACCTCCTGGAGAAGCACTTCGGCCGGCTGGTCGACTACGACTTCACCGCCAGGATGGAGGACGACCTCGACCGCATCGCCCGCGGTGAGGCGCAGGCCGTGCCGTGGCTGAAGCGGTTCTACTTCGGCGAGGGCACGGCCGCGGGTGTCGCCGCGGACGCGGGCAACGGCGACGGGGACCACCTCGGCGGCCTCAAGGAGCTGGTGACCGACCTGGGCGCGATCGACGCGCGCGAGGTGTCGTCGTTCCCGGTCGGCAACGACATCGTGCTCAGGGTCGGCCGCTACGGCCCCTACATCGAGCGCGGCGAGAAGGACTCCGAGGGCCACCAGCGCGCCGACGTGCCCGAGGACCTGGCCCCCGACGAGCTGAGCATCGAGCTCGCGGAGGAACTGCTCGCCAAGCCGAGCGGCGACTTCGAGCTCGGCGCCGACCCGGGGACGGGCCATCAGATCATCGCCAGGGACGGCCGCTACGGCCCCTACGTGACCGAGGTACTCCCCGAGGGCACCCCGAAGACCGGCAAGAACGCCGTGAAGCCGCGTACGGCCTCACTGTTCAAGTCGATGTCGCTGGACACGGTGACGCTGGCGGACGCCCTCAAGCTGATGTCCCTGCCGCGGGTCGTCGGCGCCGACGCCGAGGGCGTGGAGATCACCGCGCAGAACGGCCGCTACGGTCCGTACCTGAAGAAGGGCACGGACTCGCGGTCGCTCCAGACCGAGGACCAGCTCTTCACGATCACCCTCGAAGAGGCGCTGGAGATCTACTCCCAGCCCAAGCAGCGTGGCCGGGCCGCCGCCAAGCCGCCGCTGAAGGAGCTGGGCGCGGACCCCGTCAGCGGAAAGCCGGTCGTCGTCAAGGACGGTCGCTTCGGGCCGTACGTCACCGACGGGGAGACCAACGCGACCCTGCGCTCCGGCGACAGCGTCGAGGAGATCACCCCGGAACGCGGCTTCGAGCTGCTCGCCGAGAAGCGCGCCAAGGCGCCGGCGAAGAAGACGGCCAAGAAGGCGCCCGCGAAGAAGGCGACGGCGAAGAAGGCGGCACCGGCGAAGAAGACAGCCGCCAAGAAGACCGCCGCCACCGCGAAGAAGACGACCACGGCGAAGAAGACCGTCACGAAGAAGACGGCTGCTTCCCCGTCGCCCACGTCCGAGGGCTGATCGAACGACTGACCGCGACGCCGTTCCCCCGCGACGGTTCGCGAAACCAACGCCCCGGCATCACTTTGGTGTCGGGGCGGTCGTACGTGTGGACGGGGTCCCCAGCGTGTCGGTCGCGGCCGATAGGCTGAAAGCATGACGCGAGCCGAGCAGCCAACGGCCCACCACCCGGCACCGGACGACGCCCTGGTGGCGGACTCCCGCGAGCGCGCTGTGCGCGCCCTGTTGCGTGAGCCGCAGCTCAAACGGCTCTGGAGCGCACAGCTGGTGAGCGGTGTGGGAGACACCCTCGCCCTGCTGGTGTGCGTCCTCCTCGTCCTCCAAGCGGCCATCGTGGAGGGCTCCTTCGGGGGCGGCTACCGTGGCGTGGCGTTCGCAGTGGCGACCGTCTTCGCCGTGCGGATTCTGGCCACCCTGCTGTTCGGCGCCGTCCTGCTGGGCCCGCTGACGTCGCTGACCTCGCCCGACGGCCCGCTCGACCGCCGCTGGACCATGGCCGGCGCGGACGGGGTGCGCGCCGCGCTGCTGATCGTCGCGCCGCTGTGGATCGACTGGACGCCGGACGACGCGCCGGCCCTGCTGCTCGTCACGGTGTTCGTGACCGGGGTGGCCGAACGGTTCTGGACGGTCGCCCGCGAGAGCGCGTCCCCGGCCCTGCTGCCCACGCCTCCCCTGGAGGGCGCGACGGTACGGCCGTTGCCGGACCACATGGACGCCCTGCGCCGGCTCTCCCTGCGGACGGGCTTCGCGACGATCCCCCTCGGCGCGGCCACCTTGGTCGTCGCGGCGTTGGTCAACAATCTTCTGGGCGCCGGGATCGACTGGTTCGGGCAGCACCAGGCGGCCCTCGCCTCCTACGTCGCCGGGGGACTCTTCGCCGGATCCCTGTCCATCGTGACCTTCCTGGAGCTGCCCGGCGTGCGCACCCCGCGCGCGCGGTCGCCGCTCGAGGGGCTGCGCCGGCCCAGGACCGCCACCGGCGTCGACGCGGGCCGCACCGGCGTGATCCCGCTGCTGGTCCTCGCCTGCGCCACCGTCGCGGGGGCGGTCTCCGCCGCCGTCGCCGTGTCCGTGCTGCACACCAAGGACCTGGGCGGCGGTCCGGTCCTGTACGGGCTGCTCGTGCTCGCGCTGACCGGCGGGGTCGTCGTCGGCATCCGTACGGCGCCGAAGGTGCTCGTGTCGCTGTCCCGGCGCCGCCTGCTCGCGCTGGCCATCGCCTTCACCGGCGTGGCGCTGCTGGCCGCGGGCCTGGTCCCGGACGTCACCAGTGTGCTGCTGATCCTGGCTCTGGCCGGCGTCGGCGCGGGCGTCGCCGCCAACACCGGGCACGCCCTGCTCGACCAGGAGACCGAGGAGCACCGCCGGGCGCGGACCACGGAGCACCTGCACGCCGTCGTACGGGTCGTGGTGGCGCTGGGCGCGGTGATCGCCCCGCTGGTGGCGGCGCTCATCGGGCCGCACCGGCTGGAGAACGGCAAGTTCGTGTTCGCGCACGGCGGTGCCGCGTTCACGCTGATGCTGGTCGGTGCGCTGCTGCTGCCGGTGGCCGCACTGGTGCTGGCCAAGGTCGACGACCGCTCCGGCGTACCCCTGCGGCAGGACCTGCGGGACGCGCTGCTCGGAGGCGACGACCCGGCGCCCGCACCCGCCGGGAACGGCTTCTTCATCGCCCTCGAGGGCGGCGACGGCGCCGGCAAGTCCACGCAGGCCGAAGCCCTCGCGGAGTGGATAAGGGCCAAGGGCCACGAGGTCGTCCTCACACGTGAGCCGGGGGCCACACCCGTCGGCAAGCGGCTGCGTTCGATCCTGCTGGACGTCTCCAGCGCCGGGCTCTCGCACCGGGCGGAGGCGCTGCTGTACGCGGCGGACCGCGCGGAGCACGTCGACACGGTCGTCCGGCCCGCCCTGGAACGCGGCGCGGTGGTGATCACCGACCGCTACATCGACTCGTCCGTCGCCTACCAGGGCGCGGGCCGTGACCTGTCCCCGACCGAGATCGCACGGATCTCGCGCTGGGCGACGAACGGCCTGGTCCCGCATCTGACGGTCCTGCTGGACGTGTCACCGGAGGCCGCCCGCGAGCGCTTCACGGAGGCGCCGGACCGGCTGGAGTCGGAGCCGGCCGAGTTCCACGCGCGGGTGCGGTCCGGTTTCCTGACGCTGGCCGCGGCCGACCCGGGCCGTTATCTGGTGGTCGACGCGGCCCAGGAGCCGGAGGCCGTCACGACCGTCGTCCGGCACCGGCTGGACCAGCTGCTGCCCCTGTCCGAGGCCGAGATCAAGGCCCAGGAGGAGGCACGCAGGAAGGCCGAGGAGGAGGCCCGCCGCAAGGCCGAGGAGGAGGCCGCCCGCAAGGCCGAGGAGGAGCGCCTGGAACGCGAGCGCCAGGAGCAGCTCGCCAAGCTGCGCGCCGAGGAGGAGGAGCGCAAGCGGCGCGAGCTCGAGGAGGCGCAGCGACGCGAGGCCGAACGGCAGGCCGAGGAGGCCCGGCTGCGCGCCGAGGAGGGACGCAGGCGTGCCGAGGAGGAGCGGGTCCGTCTTCTCGCGGAGGAGAAGGCCCGCGCGGAGGAGGAGGCCCGCCGCAAGGCGGATGAGGAGCGGCGCCGCAAGCAGGCCGAGGAGGAGGCGCGGCTGCGCGCCGAGGCCGAGAGCCGGCGCCTGGAGAAGCAGCGCAAGGCCGAGGAGGCGCTGCTGCGGGCCGAGGAGGCCCGGCGCGCGGCGGAGCAGGCCGCGGCGGCGGCACAGGTCGGACCGAAGCCGACGCGCCCCACTGCTCCTGCGGCCCCGCCGGAAGCGGTGACCGTGCCGACGCCGGTGGTGACTCCGACGAACGCGTCGGGCGGACCGGTGGACGAGACGGCGGTGCTGCCGCCGGTCCCGACGGACAAGGAGCCGACGCGGCCCGCGCGGCCGTCCGCCGAGGCGTCCGGACCCGGGAGGCCTTCGAGCGCCGCGGGCGGAGCCGACGCCGAGGTGACGGCCGAGCTGCCGCAGCCCTCGATTCCGCCGGGCGCCACGGACGAGACGGCGGTACTGCCTCCGGTCCGCGCAGGCAGCCCCGAGGACGAGACGGCCGTGCTGCCTCCGGTGCGGGGGCAGAGCCCCTCGGACCGGGTGCCGCCGGGTTACTTCCGCGACGAGCGCGGCGAGCGGGACGGAGCCGGGCCGGACGGCGCCGACGACCGCACGCGGGAACTGCCGCAGGTCGACGAGGAGGGCGCTCCCCGGCAGCGGCCCCGGCCGGACTGGGCCGAGGAGACCCCGCTGGACGGTCTGCCGACGCTGGCGGACGAACTGCTGGGACCGCGCCGGGACGAGGACGGCAACGACGAGGGCCGGGGACGGGGCCGTCGCCGCTGAGCGTCGGCACGCGCCCCGCCACCGAGCGGCCCCGCCCCGCCGAGGAACGTCCGCCGGGTCCTCGGCGGAGCCGGCCTCACCGTGACTCGATTGTCAGTGGCTCCCCGCACAATGGAAGCCGCAACGCGAAACGTGACGAAAGGGCGGCGTGACGCATGACCGTGTGGGACGACCTCGTCGGGCAGGAGAAGGTGAGTGGGCAGCTGGCCGCTGCCGCTCGGGACGCCGACGCGCTCGTCACCGCGGCCACCTCCGCCGCGCCGCCGCCCGAGGCGTCGAAGATGACGCACGCCTGGCTGTTCACCGGCCCGCCCGGCGCCGGTCGCAGCCAGGTGGCGAGGGCCTTCGCCGCCGCGCTCCAGTGCGTGAGTCCGGACCGGGCGCTGGGCGGCGTCCCGGGCTGCGGCTTCTGCGACGGCTGTCATACGGCGCTCATCGGCACGCACGCCGATGTCACCACCGTCGCCGCCGTCGGTTCGCAGATCCTCGCCGAGGACATGCGTGACACGGTCCGCAAGTCGTACACGTCGCCCGCCACGGGCCGCTGGCAGGTCATCCTCGTCGAGGACGCGGAGCGGCTGAACGAGAAGTCCGCGAACGCCGTCCTGAAGGCCGTCGAGGAGCCCGCTCCGCGGACGGTCTGGATGCTCTGCGCGCCCTCCCTGGAGGATGTGTTGCCCACCATCCGGTCGCGGTGCCGGCACCTGAATCTGCGTACTCCCTCCGTCGACGCGGTCGCCGACATGCTCGTCCGGCGCGAAGGCATCGAGCCGGCCGTGGCCGTGGCCGCGGCCCGGGCCACGCAGGGGCACGTCGACCGGGCCCGCCGACTGGCCACCGACCCCGCAGCCCGCGAACGCCGTGCGTCCGTACTGAAGCTGCCCCTGCGCGTCGACGACGTCGGCGGTTGTCTCAGAGCGGCCCAGGAACTGGTCGACGCGGCCAGCGAGGACGCCAAGCAGCTCGCGGAGGAGATGGACGGCAAGGAGACCGACGAGCTGAAGGCGGCGCTGGGCGCGGCGCAGGGCGGCCGGATGCCGCGCGGCACGGCCGGCGTGATGAAGGACCTGGAGGACAAGCAGAAGCGCCGCAGGACGCGTACGCAGCGGGACAGCCTCGACCTCGCGCTCACCGACCTGACCGCCTTCTACCGGGACGTGCTCGCCCTCCAGCTCGGCTCCCGCATCGCGATCGCCAACGCGGACGCCGAGGACGCGCTGGAGCGGCTCGCCCGCGGCAGCAGCCCGGAGTCCACCCTCCGCCGTATCGACGCCATCGCCGGGTGCAGAGAGGCCCTCGACCGCAACGTGGCTCCGCTGCTGGCGGTGGAGGCGATGACGATGGCGCTGAGAGCGGGCTGACCCGGCCCTCGGCTGTCGGCCGCTCCGTCAAGCAGGCCGCCGCCCCGCCCAGCGGGCGGTGCGAGGCCGATCCTGCGTCGTCGGTGTCACTCTCGTCGGTGTCACTCGTCCGTGTCCCTTCGCGTACGTAAGGCATGCGGACCGTCGCTCAGAGTTACGCTCGCTGGATGCACATCAGGCGCTCTCTCCGCAGGTCCCGCACCGGCGTCACCGTTCTCTCGCTGGCGGCGCTGCTCGTCTCGGGCTGTTCCGCCGCGAAGACGACGAGCTCCCCAGGTTCCACGGCAGTGGCGGCGCTCGTCGCGCTCCCGCAGGCCACGCCGTCGGCGCTCGCGCCGTACTACGGGCAGAAGCTGAGCTGGCGCGGCTGCGGTGTGCCCGGCTTCCAGTGCGCCACCCTGAAGGCGCCGCTCGACTACGCCGAGCCGGGGGCGGGCGACGTCCGGCTCGCGGTCGTCCGGAAGAAGGCCACGGGCCCGGGCAAGCGGCTCGGCTCGCTGCTGGTGAACCCGGGCGGACCGGGCGGCTCGGCGGTCGGTTACGTCCAGCAGTACGCGGGCATCGGTTACCCCGCCGAGGTGCGCGCCCACTACGACATGGTCGCCGTCGACCCGCGAGGCGTGGCCCGCAGCGAGCCCGTGGAGTGCCTCGACGGGCGCCAGATGGACAGGTACACGCAGACGGACACCACCCCCGACGACCAGCGGGAGAAGGACCAACTCGTCACCGCCTACAAGGGGTTCGCGGAGGGCTGTGGCGCGCACTCGCCGAAGTTGCTGCGGCACGTCTCCACCGTGGAGGCGGCCCGCGACATGGACATCCTGCGCGCGGTTCTGGGCGACCGGAAACTGACGTACGTAGGGGCGTCGTACGGGACGTTCCTCGGGGCGACCTACGCGGGACTGTTCCCCGACCGGGTGGGCCGGCTCGTCCTGGACGGCGCGATGGACCCGTCGCTGCCCGCCCGCCGACTGAACCTGGACCAGACGGCCGGGTTCGAGACGGCGTTCCAGTCGTTCGCGAAGGACTGCGCCCAGCGGTCCGACTGCCCGCTCGGCAGGAAGGGCACGGCTCCCGCCAAGGTCGGCGAGAACCTCAAGGCATTCTTCCGCCGACTCGACGCGCGGCCGATTCCCACCGGGGACCCGGACGGCCGCAGGCTCGGTGAGTCCCTCGCCACCACCGGCGTGATCGCGGCGATGTACGACGAGAGCACCTGGGACCAGTTGCGCGAGGCGCTGACCTCGGCGATCAAGGGCAAGGACGGCGCGGGCCTGCTCGCCCTGTCCGACAGCTACTACGAGCGGGACGCCGACGGCCGCTACGCCAACCTGATGGCGGCCAACGCGGCGGTGAACTGCCTCGACCTGCCCACGGCCTTCTCCACGCCCGACCAGGTGGAAAAGGCCGTCCCGTCCTTCGAGAAGGCCTCCCCGGTCTTCGGCGAGGGCCTGGCCTGGGCCTCCTTGAACTGCGCGTACTGGCCGGTGATGCCCACGGGTCAGCCGCACCGCATCGAGGCGAAGGGCGCCGCCCCGATCGTCGTCGTCGGCACCACCCGCGACCCGGCGACCCCGTACCGCTGGGCCCGGTCCCTCGCCCGGCAGCTCTCCTCGGCGCGACTCCTCACCTACGACGGCGACGGCCACACCGCCTACGGCCGCGGAAGCGCCTGCATCGACTCCGCGATCGACACCTACCTGCTCCACGGAACCCCGCCGACGAAGGGCAAGAGCTGCCGGTAGCCGCCGGTCCAGGCCCCGGAATCACTGCTTCCGGGGCCTGTTCGGAGCACCCCCGGAAACTGTGTAGACTTACCGACGTTGCTGATCGCACCATGGTGTGGACAGCGCGCCGCCTTAGCTCAGATGGCCAGAGCAACGCACTCGTAATGCGTAGGTCTCGGGTTCGAATCCCGAAGGCGGCTCTGCCGAAGCCTCAGGACTCACTCGCCGTGACCTGGGGCTTTTGCTTTTTTCGGGGCCGGTTAGGGCGTGGCGAGGTGTACGGCTGGGACGTCGTGAAGGGGCTTGCGTGAGCGATGCGTGAGCGGAACGGTGCCGCGGCCTACTGGTCGGGCTTCCGGCGTTCACCCTTCTTCTTGCTCTTGGCCCGGCCTTTCGCCTTGACCTTCGCCTTCTTGGCGGCCGCGGCCCTGCGAGCGGCCTGTTCCGCCTCGGTCCTGCGTTGAAGTGGGACCAGCTTGGCGGTCGCCTCGGCGGCGTTCTTGCCGACGTGGGGGAGGACACTCTGGTAGATGTCCCGCGTAATGCGGGTGTCGCTGTGCCCGAGAGTGTCCGACACGATCTTGATGTCGATGTCAGCGGCGAGCATGAGCGTGGCCGCGCCGTGCCGGAGGTCGTGCAGCCGGATCGGCGGGAGCTCGGACGCTGCGACGAGCCGCTCGAAGAGGTCGGTGACCTTGCCGGGGTGTAGCCAGGAGCCGTCTTCCTGGGTGAAGACGAGGCCGGTCTCGATCCAGGCAGAGCCCCACTCCGCGCGGTCCGCCTCCTGCTGCTTCCGGTGCCGCTCCAGTACGTCGACGGTGTCGTCGTCGAGGGCGACGACTCGGAAGCCGCTGTCGGTCTTCGGCTCCGACGCCTCGACCTCCCAGCCGTCCTGGACGAGTTGTCCGGTGACCGTGAGGGAGTGCCGGTCGAGGTTGGTTCTCCGACCACGGCTGGCCGCATGCCTCACCGCGACGCAGGCCCCCGGAAGGCGATCAGATGCCACATGGCGTACAGCCGATCCTCGGCAACGAAGTCGAGGAAGGCGCCGGTCTGTTCCGGCGTCCAGACCATGACGGGGGAGAGCTTCTCGCCGGTCTGCTGCCACCGGGCGACCCGCTTCCCTGGGCCGAGGGCGGCCCGACCACCACCGAGAACGGGCAGGCCCTGTGCGAGGTCTGCAACCTGAAGAAGGGGCAGCAGATGCAGTGGGCGGACAACTTCGTCCCCCGCCCGTTCCAGCGGGAAGTCAGCACAGTTGTCCTCCGGAGCCTCGGTTCCTCCGTCCTCGCTGTAGACCTTGGTCGCGGTGATGGTGTGCTCGGCGAAAGTACCGTTCGTCGCCCGGGAGTTACGGGTGAGTGAGAAGTCGCTCTACCAGTGGCGCCGTGCCTGGGCCTCGGGTGGGCGGAAAGCCCTGCGTTCCCATGGGCCCCCGGGGCTACGACTGCCGACTCGGCCCCGACCTGCAGGCCAAGCTTGCCGTCTGGCTGGACGAGGGGCCGGCCGCGCACGGCTGGAGGGACGGCCAGGTGTGGACCGCCGCAAGGGTGTGCACGCTGATCGGGCGGAAGTTCCACCTCTCCTAGAGCGTCTCCGGGGTGACCCGGCTGCTGCACCGGATGGGCTTCAGCGTGCAGATGCCCGCCCGGCCCGCCGCCGAACGGGACGAGGACGCGGTCACCGCATGGCGGGAGGTGACCTGGCAGGAGGTAAAACCCTTAGGGCGGCGACCGGCGCGTTCGTCTGCTTCGAGGACGAAGCGGGCGTGACCGGCCGGCCGCCCAAGGGCCGCACCTGGGGCCGACGCGGCATCACCCCGCCGGTCCGCGTTTCAGGCCGTGGCCGTGGCCGTGGGCGCCTGTCGGTGGCCGGGCTGCTGTGCTACCGGCCCGGACTTCCCGCCCGCCTGTGCTACCGGCTACGTCGGCATACCGGCCGCAAGGGCGAGCGCCGCTCGCTCGGCGAGAGCGACTACTACATCCACCAAGACGATGAAGACGCTCGTGGCCATGGCCGGCCGGGACTGGCTGACGGTGGTCCTGCTGCCCGGGTATGTGCCCGAGCTCAACCCGGTCGAGGGCCTGTGGGCGCATATCAAGCGGAGCCCGGCCAACCTGGCCGCCCGCGCCCTCAGCGAGCTGGAGACTCGTCTCCGCAGGCGGCTCAAGGCTCTGCAGTACCGGCACAGCAACCTCGGCGGATTTCTCGCCGGGACGGGCCTCACTCTCGACAGACCGAACTGACCCTAAAACGCCGAAGTCAGTAAGCGCTGTACGACCGTGTTCGGCGCTTCCCGCGCACGAAGTCGTCCTCGTGGCCCGATGACCGGTTCTTCCTGGCAATATGTGCTACACCTCCGCGACAGCGTCTCCCCGCGCAGAGACGCGGACCATGGAAGGTGACGAGAAAAGGGCTGAGCCTGCCAAGTGCCGGAACAGCGACTGGTAGCAGAACCACGTACGTCTCCACCAGGAACAGCCTCCGGCTACCGGCGCGAGCCAGATCTCCGGCTCGGGCCGGTACGTGTCACGACCGTGGAGCAGGCTCTGCCTCTGCGTCGGGGCGCCGTGACGAGTCGCGTCGGCGCGCCACCAGAGTGGTACCGGTGACCACCAGGCCGATCGCCACGACCTTCGCGGCCTGGTAGATCAGTGAAGGGCTAGAGCTGGACCGGCCCAGGAACCCCCACAGGAGCAGACCGAGTCCAGAGAGCATCAAGAGGAAGCCGCCGACCGGGCCCGCCCAGCTCCCAGGAGACGCCGCTAACTCGTGCTCCGTGCCAGGTTTTTCATGTTCATCAGCTGTCATGGCTCGCACATTAACAAGTTTCCGGTCCGCGGTCGTTTGGGGCGCGGGCCAGGGCGAGTAGGCGACGTACCCAGGACGCGCAGGCTGTGCACGAGGGACCTCGGCGGCCTGTCGTGCCCGCCACCTCATGGACCGGTGCGGGCGATCTGGTTAGGGGCGAGGCTTGGTGTTGTGTGAATGCCGAATTCGTGCCTCAGCGCGGAACGGGCGGCCAGGTAACCGGACATTCCGTGCACGCCAGGTCCTGGCGGTGTGGATGCGGAGCACAGGTACACGCCGCGGAGCGGCGTGCGGTACGGATCCACACGGAGGGCTGGGCCGAGCACGCTCTGCTTCAGGGTCACAGCACCGCCGTTGATGTCCCCGCCGATGTAGTTGGGGTTGTAGGTCTCGTAGTCGCGGGCGCTGATACCGCGGCTGGCAATGACGGTGTCTCCGAAGCCGGGCGCGTAGTGCTCGATACGTGCCTGCACCATGGGCACGGGGTCCTGGGAGCTCCCGTTCGGTACGTGGGCGTAGGCCCACACCGGCCGCTTTCCGGCTCGAGCCCGAGTGGGGTCGGCCACGGCAGGGTCGACGACCAGGACGAAGGGCTCTGGTACGGCGGCACCTGCGGCGGTGAGGCGTTCTTGGTGACGTATCTGCGCCTGCGTCCCACCGAGGTGTACGGTGCCTGCCAGACCTACGTCAGGATCCTTCCAAGGGATGGGAGCGTTGACGAGGAAGTCCACCTTGGCGGCTCCCGGGCCGTGGCGGAAGCGGGAGAGGTGGCGAGCGTAACGGGCAGGGAGCAACTCGCCGGCGGCTTGCAGAAGACCTTTCGGGGCGGTGTCGAACAGCACCACCTTCGTTCCCTGTAGTTGCCTCAGATCATCGATCTTGCATCCGGTGTGGAACGTGCCGCCGTGCGCCGCGATATCTGCGGCCAAGACCTCGGCGATGCGGGTGCTGCCGCCTTCTGGAAGGGGCCAGCCGCTACCGTGGGCAAGGTGCCCCAGCAGGAGTGCGATCGCGCCCGAGGCAAGACTTGGCAGTCGTCCCACGGCGTGGGCGGCGACACCGGTCAGCAGGGCCTTGCCGGCTTCGGTTGTCAGAGTGCGCCTTCCCAACTGAGTGCCGAGCGTGAGAGTCCGCGTAGCGAACCTGACTGCCACGAGCAGGTCCTGCGGAATGGCGCGGTGGGGGGAAAGGGCGAGGTCGACCACGTCGCGGCTGCGCTCCAACAGTGGAGTCATCAAGCGCCGCCAGGGTTCGCCGTCTGCCCCCAGCTGAGCACAGGTTGTCTCCAGGTCGCGGTAAGCCAGGGCAGCCGCGCCGTCGGGTAGTGGGTGGGCGTAGCTGATCTCGGGCAGACATAAGCGCACTCCACGCGAGGCCAGATCGAACTCCCGGAAGAACCGCGACGCGGCTGCCATGGGGTGAACGGCCGCGCATACGTCGTGCGTGATGTCAGCGTCGAACAGTGACGTGCTGCGCAGACCCCCGCCGATCTCGTGGTGGCCTTCGAAGAGTTCCACTTGCAATCCGGCGCGGGCCATGACGACTGCAGCCGCCAGCCCGTTCGGACCCGTCCCCACGATCGCGACGTCCGCCTTCATCACCGGCTGTTCCCTTTCGTTGGCAAGTGCCGCCTCCAGGGTCGACCGACGCGGGGCCCCGACGGCTCGCCCAATAGGCGACATAAGCAAACATGAAACGCCACAGCTCAGCAAGATGCGGTGTCGAACACCTTCGTTCGTTTTGTCTTGGTCGCCCGGAAACTGTCGGTTGGTGAATCACAGAGACCTCATAAATATCACTTGTTTCGCGATCATGGGCACGCTAAGTTGGCTGTCAGGAGCGAACGCGACCAAAGGCTCTGACTTTCTAGATGTTGGGCTTTGTTTGCTCCGAACGGTTGCTATGCAGCTGACTCCAGCCCTGGACGCGGGGGACATCCCCGGTGATAAGTGGCGCTCTCATCCAGAGGCGCCGACGGGATCCGGGAACCGTGGGGGCTGTGGGCAATGACCGATAACGAAATGGGGAACAATGCAGAAGCGAACTGTCGGTGCCGTCGTCGGTGCCGCTGTCGCGGGTACGTGCCTTGCACTGACCATGCAGGGCTCGGCCCAGGCCACGCCTGTGGCGCCGGTGGCCGATAAGGCGGCCGTCAGCAAGGGTGAGGCCGTTGCGCCCAAGGCTGCCGCAAGCGCGGTCGGCCGGGCGGCCGCCCGGGCGGCCGTGCACGCCAGGGCCGCCGCGCCTTCCGTGGCCCACGCCGTGGGAGCGCTGACGGACAACCTGAGCCTCGGCGGTGTGTTCAGCGCGCCGGCCAACATCTCCGGCGAGGTCTCCGGCGCGACCGCGTTCGATAGGTGACGGCGACTCGTCGCGTCCAGAGGGCGGTACTGCTTGCCGGTGCCGCCCTCCTGGGTGCCCACTTCTCCATTGCGGCCTTCTCCCAGACGCCGCTGAGTCCTGCCAAGGTGCAATTGGCGCCACTCCTGAACGCCTATCTCCAGCCGTACTTCTCGCAGAACTGGATGCTTTTCGCCCCGGATCCGGTGATGGTCGACCAGGGGATCATCGCGCGGGGCCGCTGCAGCGACGGTGAGGTCACGAAGTACTACGACGTGACGGGCCCATCCATCCAGAGGGTCCAGAACGACAGGTTCTTTCCCTCGCGAATGTCCCGGGTGGTCAGCAACGGCATCCAACAGTACAACTCGACCGACGATCTCCTGAGACGCCTCCGCGAGCAGAAAGAAAAGGGGAAGGCGAAGAATTCGGGAAAGAATCCCATTCCGCTGCTGCCGTACGAGAAGCGCACACGCAATCAAGCGGTGAACTACCTCTCAAGGTATGCGATGACTCAGATGGCTCAGGCGTGCACGGACGGTCGTAGTCTCCAAGCGGTGCAGGTCCGGATGTACGTCCGGTCTCTCCCGCCTTGGTCACAGAGGGACAACCCCCACGCACGCGACAAGGTCGACGCCTACGACTTTCCATGGAAGAAAGCTGCTGATCTGCAGTGAAACTATTAGACAAGATCGACACCTGGGCCAGCCGTCCTGTCGCGGTCCTGGGTGTGTCGGGAACCCGTGCATTACTGGGGTTCGTCGGCCTCATGTTCTATGTCAGCCAGTACGGGGACCGGCGCTACCTCTTCGGCCCCGGAAACGACACACTGCTGCCCTACCACCTCTTCCTCGACGAGTTGAAGGACTCGGGAAGTTTTAGTGTCTACGCGTGGAGCAACTCGCCGGTCGCGTTCGAAGTGTTGTTCCACCTTGGACTGATCGCTGCTTTGGCTGTCACGCTGGGTATCGGGGGCCGTCCCGTCCTGGCGGTGCACGCCATATTTCTGTGGTCGCTCTACCAGCGGCAGTCGGCGCTGATGGACGGCGGCGACAACCTCATGCAGCTCGTCGTCCCGATGCTGCTTCTCACGCGCTGCTATGATCATTTCTCCTTGCGCTCTCCTCTGGGGCAACGGGTGATACAGCGAATACCCAAGGCCCTTCGAGCTGCCGGTGTCCCACTGCACAACCTGGGCGTCACCGCGATCGCGGTGCAGATGTGCCTGGTCTACATGGTCAGCGGGCTTTACAAAGTGCAGGGGCAAGCGTGGCAGGACGGAACCGCGCTCTTCTACATCATGCGGGTACCAGAATTCGAACTCCCCGGCATTTCGGAGTTCGTGTACAACAACGACCTGTTGGTGTACCTCGGCACCTACGCAACTGTCATCTTTCTCGTCTACTTTCCCGTGGGAGTCCTGGTGCGGGCCCTGCGCCCATGGGCGGCCGCCGCATCCATCGGTTTCCACATCTCCATCGGCTTCTTCATGGGGCTCACCGGATTCGCATTGACGATGATCGCGTGTGACCTCGTCTTCCTGTCGCCGGAACTGTCCCGCGCACTGCACGCAGCGCGAAAGCTGAGCGCACGCCGCAAGAAGAAAGCAGCGGCGGACGGGACTGGAAGCAGTGCGGCACATAACCGCGAACCGGTAGCGGCCGCTTCCGCCGACTGAAAGGCTCTCCGTGCGACGCCCTCCCACCTGCGTCATCGGCAGTCACCTCGATGCTCCTCGTGTGACCGGCGGGCATGATCCCGACGCGTACGTCGAGCTGGGCTCGTTCACCAAGGTCCTGACCGGAACCGTGCTTGCCGTGCTTGCCGAGAAGCGCGTTGTTTCCCTCGATGACCCGGTCGAACGGTGGCTGAGCGCGCCAGCAGGTACCGGTGTCACCCTTCGACACCTCGCCGACCACACCTCCGGCCTTCCGCGGCTGCCTCCTGACACGGGCCTGTTCAACCCGTACAGGGACTTCACGCAGACTCAGCTCGAACAGTTCGTGGGTCGTCTCGACAGCTTGGTCACCGCAAGCCCGGGCGAGCGCGAGGAGTATTCCAACTTCGGGTACGCCGTGCTTGGCGCTGTACTCATGTCGGCTGCCGGCCAGGACTACGAGGAACTGGTCGGCGATCACGTGCTCGTGCCTCTCGGCTTGCCCGCGGGGGCGGTGACCGCCAGACCACCCACGGACCAGCGTCTGCTGGCGTCGAGCTGGTTCGGCCGCCCCGTGAAGCCATGGGACTTGACCGGAGCCATCCTGCCCGCGGGTGGCATGTGGGCCAGCACGCGTACAGCCGCCCGCCTGCTCACCGGACTGCTCGTCGACAAGACCCTCGGTGAGCCAGCGCTCACCTGGCGCCGGGTCGGGGATTTGCCGCTGACCTACCACAACGGTGCCACCCGAAAATCCAGGGTCTTCGCTGGAGCGTTGCCCGACGGCCGCTGGGTGGTCGTTCACCGCCTCTCCGGATCCATCAAGGACACGGATGCAGCGGGAGTAGGCGAACTTCGCGCATTTGCCCAGGAAAGCGGATGAAGCAGCGGCTTCCACGGTGCAGCAACCGAACGGCTGTGGTGCGCGGGTCAGTCTGCGTGAGCGATGCGTGAGCGGATGGCGCGGCACAAGCCATCCCGGGCCGGATGCGGCAACGTGCCGCGCGGCGCTGATCTGTGGAAACAGCACCGCGCGGCACGAGTCGGCACCACCCACCCCGATCGCGGCAGTCCTCGTAATGCGTAGCTTTGCCCGGATGCGGCGACGACGCTGAGCGCGGGCCGCCCGGCGGCCGTCGCCCGTCACTCCTCGGCAGTCATGCCCCACGGGAGGGTTTCTCCCGAACGCAGGTGCTCTCGCAGCCACAGCTCGGTGTTGCTGACGTGCACCAGCGCGGCGGCCTGACTGAGGGAGGCGTCGCGGACGGACAGGGCCCGGAAGATCGCCTCGTGCTCGGCGAGGGTGCGGCCCGAAGCCTGGGTGTCGACCAGGCCGCGCCAGATGCGGGCGCGCAGAGTACGGCCGGAGATGCTCTCCAGGAGCGTGAGCAGAGACTCGTTGCCCGTGGCCGAGATGACGGCGTGGTGGAACGCGGCGTCGTGAGCGTTGAGCCGCTTGACGTCGTCACGAGCTTCACGCATGGCTTGCAGGTGCCGCTCGACCTCGGCCAGCTGCTCGTCGGAGATCCGGGTGGCGGCCAGCGCGGTGGCGACCGGTTCCAGGAGCCGCCGTACCTCCATGAGATCCTGTAGAGCGGTCGAGTCGCCCTGGAGGAGTTCCACCGCGCCGCCGAGCCCCTCCAGGAGCAGGCTCGGCTGGAGGCTGGTCACGTAGGTGCCGTCGCCGCGCCGGACCTCCAGGACCCGGGCGACGGCCAACGACTTCACGGCCTCCCGGGCGAGGTTGCGGGAGAGGCCGAGCTGGGCGGCCAGCTCCGGCTCCGGCGGGAGCTTCGAGCCCGGCGGTAGCGCTCCGCTGCGGATCAGCTCCCGGATCTGCGCTATGGCCTTGTCCGTCAGGGACACCGCGCACTCCTTCCGGGCCCGTTCGCTGCGGGCACGTCCGACCTGATGAGTCCTTGCACGCGGAGATCATCCCAGAGACCTTCGGGGATGCGCTGACGGTTGAGTTCCGCGTTCCTTGCGACGTGTTCCGCAGTGCGCATACCGAGGGTGACGTTGACGGTGCTGGGGTGGGTGTGCGGGAACGCGATGGCGGCGGCGGGCAACGTCGTTCCGTGCGCCGCGCAGACCTTGGCGATGGCCCGGGCGCGGGCGACGAGAGCCTGCGGGGCGTCATGATAATCGTACTTCATGCCCTCGGCGGGCCGGTCGCGGGAGAGCAGGCCAGAGTTGAACACGCCGACGGCCACCACGCTCTTGCCGAGTTCCTCGGCGGTGGGCAGGACGTCGTCCAGTGCGGACTGGTCGAGGAGGGTGTAGCGGCCGGCGAGCATGACCACGTCCGCGGCGGTCTCGCGCAGGAAGCGGGCGAGCATGGCGGACTGGTTCATGCCGGCGCCGATCGCGCCGATCACTTTCTGGTCGCGCAGCTCCGCCAGGGCGGGCATGGCCTCCCCGGCCGCCTGCCGCCAGTGCTCGTCGGGATCGTGCAGGTAGACGATGTCGAGGCGGTCCAGTCCTGTGCGTTTCAGCGTGTCCTCGATGGAGCGGAGCACGCCGTCGCGGCTGAAGTCCCACTGGCGGCGCAGGTCGTCGCGTACGGCGAAGCCCTCGGTGTCGACGCCGCGCGGTTCCTCGTTGGGCACGAGCAGTCTGCCCACCTTGGAGGAGATGACGTACGCGTCGCGCGGCCGGCTTCGCAGGGCGGCGCCCAGGCGCCGTTCGGAGAGGCCGAGGCCGTAGTGCGGTGCCGTGTCGAAGTACCGGATGCCCGCCTCCCAGGCAGCCTCGATTGCGGCCTGCGCATCGTCTGCCGGGGTGACTCTGTAGAGGTTGCCGATGACGGAGGCGCCGAAGCCGAGCTCGGTGACCTCGACGGGGGTGCTCCCGATGTTCCGGCGCCCCATGTTCCGATGTGTCAACTGGTCTCCTCGAGAAGCGGGGACGGTGTGACCGCCCGTGGGCCTGTCACCGTCTGACGGCGGCCGAGCCGCCTGCCATGAGCGACTCGACCTCGGCGAGCGAGGCCATGGACACGTCGCCAGGGGTGGTCATGGTGAGGGCGCCGTGGACGGTCCCGTAGGCCAGGGCACGGCTCAGCCCGGCGGCGCCGAGGTTCGCCACGGGCCTGGCACCGCCCTCCGGTCCGTCCTCTTCGCCGCAGGCGGCGAGGAGCCCGTAGATCAGGCCGGCCGCGAAGCCGTCACCCGAGCCGATGCGGTCCAGGACGTGCAAGCCGGACAGCTCCGGGCCGCGGACGAACCCGGTACGGGCTGACCAGGCGGCGGAGGACCAGTCGTTGATCCCGGCGGAGGGCACGTCCCGCAGGGTCGTCGCGAGCACCTCGGCCTGGGGCAGGAGGCCGGCCACTTCGGCGAGGGCGTCCTGCACCTCGTCCGCCTCGATGCGTACCGCCCCTGGGTACGGCCCTGCCAGCCCCAGGGCGCCCACCACGACGTCGGCGTGGCGCGCGAGCCGCAGGTCGACCTCGCGGGCAGCGTCGGCACCGCCCCTGCCGGCCCAGAGACTGGGGCGGTAGTTGGGGTCGTAGGAGACCCTCGCACCGTGCCGTCGAGCGGCCGCCATGGCCTCGTCCGCGACGTCCACGGTGGTGTCCGACAGACCGGCGAAGACGCCGCCGGTGTGGAACCAGCGCGGCCCCGTCGAGCCTGGGGCGAAGACCGCGTCCCAGTCGACGTCCCCCTTGCGCAGCTGCGAGACGGCGGTGTTCGCACGGTCGCTGACGCCCACCGCGCCCCGGATGCCGTAGCCGCGCTCGACGAAGTTGAGGCCGTTGCGGGCGGTGCGGCCGATGCCGTCGTCGGGCACCCAGCGGATGAGGGAGGTGTCGACGCCGCCCTGGAGGATCAGGTCCTCGACCAGCCGCCCCACCTGGTTGTCGGCCAGGGCGGTCACGACGGCCGTACGCAGGCCGAAGCAGCGCCGCAGTCCGCGGACGACGTTGTACTCACCGCCGCCTTCCCAGACCTGGAAGGTGCGGGCGGTGCGGATCCTGCCCTCGCCCGGGTCGAAGCGGAGCATCACCTCGCCGAGGGCCACCACGTCGCTCACGTCGCGCTCCCGTGCACGGCCTCGGCGGTCAGCCGGCGGATCTCCGCGTACGCTCCCCGCTCCAGATGGGCGGGGGTGGCCATCCAGCTGCCGCCGACGGCGAGGACCGCCGGGACGGCGAGGTAGGCGGGCAGGCGCGGAGCGTCGATGCCGCCCGTCGGCACGAAGCGTGCCTGGGGGAAGGGGGCCGCGAGGGCGCGCAGCATCGGGATGCCGCCGAGCGGTTCGGCGGGGAAGAGCTTGACGGTGTCGAGGCCGGCCCGCAGGGCACGCATCAGCTCGGTCGCGGAGGCGACGCCGGGCACCACGGGCACCCCCAGTTCACGGCACCTGACGACGACCTCCTCGTCGAAGCCGGGCGAGACGACGAAACGGGCCCCGGCCGCCACGGCACGCTCCACCTGCTCGGGCGTGAGGACCGTACCGGCGCCGACGGTCAGCCCTCCGTGGGCGGCCATGGTCTTGAGCACCTGCTCGGCGTCGGGGGTGCGGAAGGTGACCTCGGCGCACCGGGCGCCGCCCGCCGCGAGCGCGTCGGCCAGCGGGCCGGCGGTCGCGGCGGAGGGCACGGTCAGCACCGGCATCAAACGGGCGCCGTCCAGCACGGCGGCCAGGTCGGTGGCACTCATCGGCCGAGCCATCCGCCGTCGACGGGCAGGACGACGCCGTGGACGTAGGCGGCGGCGTCCGAGGCGAGGAAGACGGTGGCGCCCGCGAGGTCGTCGGCGCTGCCCCAGCGGGCGGCCGGGATGCGGTCCAGGATGGCCTTGCTGCGTACGGGGTCGTCCTGGAGGGCCTGGGTGTTGTCGGTGGCGATGTAGCCGGGGGCGATGGCGTTGACGTTGACGCCGTGCGGTGCCCACTCGTTGGCCAGGGCCTTGGTCAGTCCGGCGATGCCGTGCTTGGCGGCGGTGTAGCCGGGGACGGTGATGCCGCCCTGGAAGCTGAGCAGCGATGCCGTGAAGACGATCTTTCCGTGGCCGCGGGCCACCATCGACGCGCCCACCGCGCGGGACAGGGCGAACTGGGCGTTGAGGTTGACCTGGAGCACCAACTCCCAGTCCTCGTCCGTGTGTTCGGCGGCCGGGGCGCGGCGGATGGTGCCCGCGTTGTTGACCAGGATGTCCACCGGGCGTTCCCGTCCGGCCAGGTCGGTGCCCAGGGCGCGGACCGCTTCGGGGTCGGCGAAGTCGGTGCGGATCGCCTCGAAGGTGCGGCCCGCGGCCAGGACGTCCTTCTCCACGTCGCTGCCGGTCTCCTCCAGCTGGGCGCTGACGCCGATGACGTCGGCGCCGGCCTCGGCGAGGGCGCGGGCGATGGCACGGCCGATGCCGCGCCGGGCCCCGGTGACGACGGCGAGCCTGCCGGTCAGGTCGAAGGCGTTCACTGTTCGGCTCCCTGGGAGTCGTCGGTGCAGTCCACGAGGATCTTCATCACGTCGCCGCCGCCCTCCAGGGCCTCGAACGCGTCGGGCGCCTGTGCCATGGGGACGACCTTGCTGATCAGCTGCTCGGCCGGAACGGTGCCGTCGGCCACCAGGGTCACCGCCCGCTCGAAGTCGGTGCGGTCGTACAACCGGGCGCCCACGAGGGTGAGTTCGCGCCAGAAGAAGCGGTGCAGGTTCACCTCGCGGGGCCGGGGGTGGATGGCCACGAGGCACAGCCGCCCGCGCACACCCAGCACGTCGACCGCCGTGTCCACTCCGCCTTGCGCGCCGGAGACTTCGAAGGCCACGTCCGCACCGGCGTCGCCGGTCCACTGCCGGACCAGCTCGGGCAGGTCGTCGGCGGCCGGATCCCAGGTCGTCAGCCCCAACTTCTCGGCGAGCCGCCGCCGGTGAGAGCTCAGCTCGACGACCCTGACCTCGGCTCCTGCGGCGCGGGCGACCAGGGCGATGAGGATGCCGACCGGACCGCCGCCGACCACGACGGCCTTCTCGCCCGCGCGGACCTGGGCCCGGCCCACGTCGTGCACCGCGACCGCGGTGGGCTCCACGAGGGCCGCGTGGTCAAGGGGGAGGGAGCCGGGCAGCCGTACGAGAGTCGAAGCGGGCACGGTCCAGCGCTGCTGCATCGCGCCGGGGGAGTCGATGCCGATGAAGTCGAGGTGCTGGCAGATGTGCTGGTGTCCCGCCCGGCAGGCCGGGCAGGTGTCGTCCCAGCGCAGCGGCATCACGGTGACCGCGTCACCGGGCGACCAGTCCTCCACGCCCGCACCCACCCGCACGATCCGGCCCGACATCTCGTGGCCGAGGACGGCGGGCGCGGCGACCCGGGCGTCCATGTCGCCGTGGAAGATGTGCAGATCGGTACCGCAGATACCGACGTAGGCGGGGGCGATCTCGACCTGGCCGGGGCCGGGGGGCGGGTTCTCGGCGGGCGCGGTGTCCAGGGTGCGGGCGGCGAGGTAGCGGACGGCGAGTGTCATCGTGTTCTCAGGGTCCCTTCAGCGCGGACGCCGATCGTGAGGAGCAGGTTGGCGTAGGTGCGGATGTCGGCGGTGACGACGACGAGGGCCAGGTCGGGCGAGCGGGCGGCGTCGTAGAACGCGAAGCGGCCGAGCGTCTCGACGGGGACGGGCGCCAGCATCGAGCGGTACTCGGCGATGGCGGGCGGCTCCGGCTCGCCCTCGGGCGGCACCATCACGTGCGCCGACTCGACGGGCAGAGCCCGCAGCAGGACGTCGAGCACGGTGGTGGCGTCCAGCAGTCCCGGTGCCAGGTTGAGGTGGACGGTTCTGGCGCGCGGGCCGGTGGCGGTGCTCGCCGGATAGTGGCCGTCGGCGAGCAGGACCCGGGCGCCGTGTCCTGCGCCCGCCAGGGCTTCGAGGATGCCCGGGTGCAGGAGTTCGGTCATCAGCATGCGGTGCGCTCCTTGCTTCGAGCGGGGTCGAGGCCGTAGAACGTGGTGGCGGTTCCGGCGAGGACCGCCCCGGTCTCGGCGGCGGAGCAGCCGGCCAGGAGTTCCTCGACGGTGGCGGCCCAGCGGTTCCAGCCGCCGGCGAGGACGCAGACCGGCCAGTCCGAGCCGAACATCAGCCGATCCGGGCCGAAAGCCGCCAGCAGGACCTCCCACACCGGCCGGATGTCGTCGACGGTCCACTTCTCGTGGTCTGCCTCGGTGACCAGGCCCGACACCTTGCACCGCACGTGGGGGTGCGCGGCCAGCCGCCGCACGCCCCGCTCCCAGTCGCCCAGGTCGCGTCGGGCGATGGGCGGTTTGCCGGCGTGGTCGAGGACCAGGGGAAGGCCGGGGAGGCGTTCGGCCAGGCGGATCGCCTGGGGGAACTGGTGGTCGCGGATCAGCAGGTCGTACCCGAGACCCCGTTCGGCCACCGCCCGCAGTCCCCGTTCCACCGAGGGCTGTTGCAGCCAGGCCGCATCGGACTCGCCCTGGACGAGGTGACGTACGGCCCGCAAACAGGTACCGCCGGGCCCGGCGCGCAGTGCGTCGAGTACGTCGCCGATCGCCGGGGAGGTGAGGTCCGCCCAGCCGACGACCGCGCCGACGAGCGGGTCGTCGTCGGCGAGGGCGAGGAACTCGCGCGTCTCGTCGACCGACGCCACGCACTGGACGAGCACCGTGCACTCCGGCCGTCGGCCCGCGATCGGCCTGGTCGCGGCCGTACGCAGGTCGTCGGTGCCGAAGCTGCGGCGCAGGGCCTCGTGTCCGGGCTCGCCGAGCCAGGACTGCGGCCGGATGTCCAGGTCCCACACGTGGTGGTGGGCGTCGACGAGGACCTGGGCGTCAGACACGGGCCGTCCACACGGGGCCGTCGGGGTAGGTGTACTCCTTGAGGGACTCGGGGTGCATCTGCGCGCTCAGCCCAGGCAGGGCCGGCGCGAGGTAGTGGCCGTCGGTGATGCGGACCGGGTCGACGAAGTGCTCGTGCAGGTGGTCGACGTACTCGATGACGCGGTCCTCGGTGGTGCCGGAGACGGCGACGTAGTCGAACATCGACAGGTGCTGCACCATCTCGCACAGGCCAACCCCTCCGGCGTGCGGGCAGACCGGCACGCCGAACTTCGCGGCGAGCAGCAGGATCGCGATGTTCTCGTTGACGCCGCCGACCCGGGCGGAGTCGATCTGCACGATGTCCACCGCGCCGGCCTGCAAGAGCTGCTTGAAGACGACCCTGTTGGCGATGTGCTCACCGGTGGCGACCTTGATCGGGCTGACGGCCTTGCGGACGGCGGCGTGGCCGAGGATGTCGTCGGGGGAGGTGGGCTCCTCGATCCAGTACGGGTCGTAGGGAGCGAGGGCGCGCATCCAGTCGATGGCGGGCTGGACGTCCCATCTCTGGTTGGCGTCGACGGCGATGCGGATGTCCGGGCCGACCGTCTCCCGGGCGGTGCGCATGCGCCGTACGTCGTCCTCCAGGTCCGCGCCGACCTTCAGCTTGATCTGGGTGAAGCCGTCGGCGACGGCCTCGCGGGCCAGCCGGGCCAGCTTCTCGTCGGAGTAGCCGAGCCAGCCGGGGGTGGTGGTGTAGGCGGGGTAGCCGCGCTCCAGCAGACGGGCGACGCGCTCCTGGCGGCCGGGCTCGGCACAGCGCAGGATCTCCAGCGCCTCCTGGGGGGTGAGGGCGTCGCTGAGCCAGCGGAAGTCGACCTGCGCGACCAGGTCCTCGGGCGACATCTCGCCGAGGAAGCGCCACACGGGCTTGCCCGCGCGCTTGGCGGCCAGGTCCCAGGCGGCGTTGACGACCGCGCCGGTGGCCATGTGGATGGCGCCCTTCTCCGGACCCAGCCAGCGCAGTTGGGGGTCGTGCACGAGGGAGCGGGAGAACGCCCCGAGGTCGGCGCACACCTCCTCGACGGACAGGCCCACCACGTGCGGGGCGAGGGCCGCGATGGCGGCGGCCTGGACATCGTTGCCGCGGCCGGTGGTGAAGGCGAGGGCGTGACCCTCCAGTCCGTCGCCGGCGTCGGTGCGCAGGACGACGTAGGCGGCGGAGTAGTCGGGCTCCGGGTTCATGGCGTCCGAGCCGTCGAGGTGTTCGGAGGTGGGGAACCGCACGTCCAGGACGTCCAGGGCGGTGATGCGGGCGGATGCGGGCAGAGTGGAGGACATGGCGGCAACTCCTGTGAGAGCAAGGGGGAATCGGGCCCCTTGCGACGAGCGGTGAACGCGGCGCGGGACGGGCGGCCGGCGACGGCCGCCCGCGTCAGTCCTGGACCTTGCCGCCGGTGATCCGGGAGATGGCGAGGGCGACCAGGATGATCAGGCCGTTGAGGGCGCCGATCCACTGGGCGGGAACGCCGCCGAGCGTGAGCACGTTCTGGATCATGAAGAGCAGCAGGATGCCGCAGAACGCGCCGAACATGGTGCCCTTGCCGCCGTTGAGGCTGATCCCGCCGATGACGGCGGCCGCGAACACGGTGAAGATGTAGCCGTTGCCCTGCGCGGAGGCGACCGAGGCCAGGCGTCCGGAGAGCAGCAGTCCGGCGAGTGCGGCGAGCACGCTGCCGGTGACGATGACGATCCACAGCACCCGGTCGGTGCGGATGCCGGCCGCCTTCGCCGCGTCGACGTTGCCGCCGATGGCGTACAGCGAGCGGCCGAAGCTGGTCCAGCCGAGCACCACGATCGCGACGGCGAACAGGGCCAGGCAGATCCAGATGGAGGCGGGCATCCCGAACCACTGCGCGGTGCCGGGGTAGAGCATCGACTGCGGCAGCTGGAAGAACGTCTGGCCGCCGGAGATGCCGGTGAGGATGCCGCGCAGCACGATCAGCATGCCGAGGGTGACGATGAAGCCGTTGAGGCCGAATCGGATGATCAGCAGCGAGTTGATCACGCCGACCAACGCGCCCACGGCCAGGGTGACGGGGATGGCCCAGGCGCCGGAGAGCAGGCCGAGTCCGTGTCCGGCGCCGGCCGGGACGACCAGCCAGGCGGCGACACCGGGCGCGAGGCCCATGGTGGACTCCAGCGACAGGTCCATCTTCTTGACGATCAGGATCATCGTCTGGGCGAGGACCAGCAGGGCCATCTCGGACATGGTTTGCAGGACGTTGATGAGGTTGTCCGTTTGCAGGAAGACCGGGTTGACGATCTGGCCGACGATCGCGATGACGACGATCGCGGGGACGAGGGCGAGGTCGCGCAGCCGGGCCAGGGGGATCCGGCCGCCGAGCAGCGCGGTGCGCCTCTGCCTCGGTTCCGCGGCCTTGGCGGCTGTGTCCGCGAGAACGGTTTCAGGCATTGAGGTCCACTCCTTCCATCGCGGCCACGAGGTCGTGGTCGTGCCAGCCGCGGGCTGTCTCTGTCGTGACCCGGCCCTGGAACATCACCAGGATCCGGTCGCACATGCGCAGGTCGTCGAGTTCGTCGGAGGCGATGAGCACGCCGGTGCCGGTCCTGGCGGTCTCCTCGACCTTGCCGAGGAGGAATTCCTTGGAGCGCACGTCCACGCCCGCGGTCGGGTTGATCAGGACCAGCAGCCGCGGGTCGTCGGCCAGGGCGCGGGCCATGACGACCTTCTGCTGGTTGCCTCCGGAGAGGGAGGAGACGGGCAGATCGGGGCCCGGCGTCTTGATCGCCAGCTTCTCGATCATGTTGTCGGCGAGCCGGTCGCGTCGGTGATGGCTGAGGAGGCCGTTCCTGCCGAGCCGGTGGGGCACGGAGAGGGTTGCGTTGTCGGCGATCGACATGTCGGGCACGAAGCCCTGGTGGTGCCGGTCCTGCGGGACGAACCCGGCGCCGGCGGCGAGCGCGGCGGGCACGCTGCCCGGCCGGGGCCGCCGCCCGGCGATCTCCACCTCGCCGCTGGTGGCCGCCCACAGCCCTACGACGGTCTCGGCGACCTCGGTGCGTCCGCTGGCGGCGGCACCGGCGAGGCCGACGATCTCGCCGGCGCCCACCTGGAAGGTGACGTCTTCGTACGTGCCGGCACTGCCCAGGTCCCGCACGGACAGCGCGGGGGCGGCGGCGGGGTCGAGGGTGCTCGAGCGCGCCTGCTGCCGGTCGGCGGCCGCCTCGCCGGTCATGGCGGCGACCAGCTCGGTGCGGGGGAGGTCCGCGACAGGGGCGGTGACGATGTGCCGGGCGTCGCGGAACACCGTCACCATGTCGCAGATCTCGTAGACCTCCTGGAGGTGGTGACTGATGAACAGGAAGGTCACGCCCTGGCGTTGCAGGTCGCGGATGCGGTCGAAGAGGCGGTTGATCGCCGCCGCGTCGAGCTGTGCGGTGGGCTCGTCGAGGATGATGAACCGGGCCCCGAAGGACAGTGCCCGGGCGATCTCGACGAACTGCCGTTGCTCGACGCTGAGTTCGCCGGCCGAGGACTGCGGGTCGACGTCCACCGACCAGGTCGACAGCAGCTCCTGGGCCCGGCGGCGTACACCGGTCCAGCTGATCAGGCGGTTGGGGCCGTGGTGGTGACGGTTCAGGAAGAGGTTCTCGGCGACGGTCAGCGTGGGGATGATCGTCGACTTCTGGTAGACGCAGGCCACGCGCTGTCGCCAGGCGTCCCGGTCGGCGGGCCGGGGGCTGGGGCCGCCGCCGAAGGTGACCGTTCCCTCGTCGGGGGCGTGCAGGCCGGTCAGGACGGATACCAGCGTCGATTTGCCGGCTCCGTTGCGGCCGACGAGTGCGTGGGTCTCGCCGGGCCGGATGGTGATCCGGGCACCGTTCAGGGCCACCGTCGGACCGAATCGTTTGACTATGCCCGTCGCCTCGACGACGGGCGGGGTCGCGGGGGCCCGTCCGTCGTCCGCCGGGGCGGGCGCGGGGGTGACTGCTCGCTCCCCGTCGCTCATTTCAACCGCCTTGTAGTGGTGAGCCGTTGGATGCCGGAGTGGGCAGGTCAGCCGAGGTTGTTGCCCCACAGGGAGGTGTCGTCGCTCTTGACGCTGGGCACGCCGCCGTAGGTGCCGCCGTCGACGGTGACCAGGGGAGCGGAGAGCTGGTCCTCGAGCAGTCCGTCGCGGACCTGGATGATGGTGCTGTCGTGGTCGGTCTTTCCGGGCTTGAACGTCTTTCCGTCGATCGCGGCCTTGAGGTAGTACAGGGCGTACTTGGCGTACAGGTCCGCGGGCTGGGAGACGGTGGCGTCGATGTGGCCGGCGGCGATGTCCTTGAGCTCCTCGGGGATGCCGTCGTTGGACACGACGAAGACGTGCTTCTGGTCCTTCGGGTCGACCAGCAGGCCCTTCTGCTTCAGGACTTGGAGCGTGCCGGCCAGGGCGAAGCTGGACTGCATGTAGACGCCCTTGATGTCCGGGTTGGCGGTCAGGTCGGTCTGGAGCTTCTGTGCGGCGACCGCGCCGTCCCAGTTGGTGGCCTCGCCGAACACCTTGATGCCGGGGTAGTTCTTCTTCATGCAGTCGTTGAACGCCTCGGTGCGGTCACGGCCGTTGATGGAGTCGAGGCCGCCCTCCAGCATCACGACCTTGCCCTTGCCGCCGAGCTTGGTGCCGAGGTACTGGCAGGCATTCTCGCCGTAGGCGCGGTTGTCGGCCCGCACCACCATGAACACCTTGCCGCTGTCGGGCCGGGTGTCGACGGTGACGACCGGGATCTTCTTCGCCTCCAGCTGCGCCAGCGTCGGCGCGATGGCGGCGGTGTCCTGCGGGGCCATCGCGATGCCCTTGACGCCCTGGCTGATGAACGTCTGCGCGTTGGCGGTGAGCTTGGCGATGTCGTTCTGGGAGTTCGTGGTCTTCAGGTCCAGCCCCAGCTCCTTGGCCGACCGGGGCGTGTACTTGATGTACGAGTTCCAGAAGTCGGTGTCGGACCGCGGGTAGTCGACGCCCACGAGCGGCTTGCCGCTCGACGAGGCGGTGCTGCCGGAGCCGCTGTTGCAGGCGCTGAGCAGCGTCAGTGCGCAGACGACGGAGGCGGTGGAGCCGAGTGCGGTTCTGAGTCTCATGGGTACTTCCTCGCGCTGGTTCCGGAGCGGGGTTGTTACGCCGATGCGACGGTTGTGTGTCACCGGCGAGAGATGGGATGTTTATAGAGCGGGAGGAACGAGGTTGTCTAGTGGGTGCGGCAAAAGTGCTGGCGACAGCCGCTGGATGATCTAGCCGGGGTCGCCATGACGCTCCCTGGGCCCTAGATCCATCCCATCAATGATGCGTACTCGTGATGGACTGACGGCTTGCCTGTGGGCTGCCCATGTGGTGGCGCACCCTTCGCGGGGCCCCTAGACATTCCATGTTTGCTGCCATAACAATGCACTGATAGCGCTTATATATGGGCAAAAGCTAATGCCGATACGGGTTTTCATCCCTGCACGCCCGTTGACATCAGTGCGTCACATGGTCGAACTTCATGCGTAACCTCCGACGCCCCAGAACCGTCGGCGTCCCGCGTCTCCCCCCGTCCCCCTTGCCCCTACCTCAGGGATGTCCCCATGTCGCGTTCGCTCAACAGACGCCAGATCCTGTCCGCCGCCATCTGTGTGGCGGCGGCAGCCATAGCGGGCGGTGGCCTGGGCGCCGGTGTCGCCCAGGCGGCACCGAGCACGTACACGCCCGACTGGAACTCGGTCGACCAGCACCCGCCGGCTCCGGGGTGGTTCCAGGACGCGAAGTTCGGGATCTACTTCCACTGGGGCGTCTTCAGCGTTCCCGCCTTCGGCAACGAGTGGTATCCGCGGTCCATGTATCACGCCGGCGACAGCGTGAACCAGCACCACATCGCGACCTACGGCCAGCCCTCGGCATGGCCGTACCACAACTTCATCAACGGGGCGAAGGACCTGGCGGGCAACTTCGTGCAGTTCGCGCCGAAGCTGAAATCGGCCGGCGGGAACTTCGACCCCAACGAGTGGGCGCAGCTGTTCGTCGACGCGGGCGCGAAGTATGCCGGCCCGGTCGCCGAGCACCACGACGGCTTCTCCATGTGGAACAGCCAGGTCAACGAGTGGAACTCGGTCGCCAAGGGCCCGAAGCTCAACCTGCTCCAGCTGTTCACCACGGCGATCCGGGCCAAGGGCCTCAAGCTGCTGGTCGCCATGCACCACGCGTACCACTACAACGGCTTCTACGAGTTCGCCCCCGCCCAGACCGACCCCAGCCTCAAGAAGCTCTACGGCCAGCTCGGTGCGGCCGCGGAGAACCAGCTCTGGTACGACAAGCTCAAGGAAGTCGTCGACCTCGCGCAACCGGACATCCTCTGGCAGGACTTCAAACTGGACGCGGTCGACGAGACGCAACGCCTGAACTTCCTGTCCTACTACTACAACCAGGCAAACGCCTGGGGCCGTGAGGTCGTCGCCACCTACAAGGACGGCATGAACGGCAAGGGCGAGGTCTTCGACTACGAGCGCGGCGGGCCTGGCGACCTCACCAGCCCGTACTGGCTGACCGACGACAGCATCTCCAGCTCCAGCTGGTGCTACACGCAAGGCATCGGCTACTACAGCAGCCAGCAGATGCTGCACTCGTTCATCGACCGGGTCAGCAAGAACGGCAACGTGCTGCTGAACATCGCGCCGATGGCCGACGGCACCATCCCCCAGGCGCAGAAGGACATCCTTCTCGGCATGGGCGACTACCTGAAGCGCTTCGGTGAGTCGGTCTACTCGACCCGCGCCTGGACCGTGTACGGCGAAGGCCCTACGAAGATGGGCGGCGGCGCCTTCACCACGCCGACGGCAGGCACCGCGCAGGACATCCGCTTCACCCGCAACAAGGCGGGCAACGTCCTGTACGCCACCGTCCTCGGCTGGCCCGGCAGCTCACTGACGATCAAGACGCTCAGCTCGGACCGCATCAACCTCGCCTCGCTGACCTCGGTGAAGCTGCTCGGCTCCACCGCCGGCACCTACATCGACCTGCCCACACCCACGCAGACTTCTTCCGGCCTCACCGTGACCCTGCCGTCCTCGGCGCCGTACAGCGCGGGTGCCTACGTCCTGAAGCTGACCTTCTCCGGCACCATCCCGACCATGCTGCCGCTCGCCGGCGCCGCCGCCTTCACGGACGTCAACTACACCGGCGGCTCCGCCCCGTTGCCCGTCGGCGACTACACCGCGGCCGACCTGAGCGCGGCCGGACTGGGCACCCGCACCATCTCCAGCCTGCGCCCCGCCCCCGGCTACCAGGTGATCGGCTACTCCGGCGACAACTTCACCGGCACCGCCTGGACCTTCACCGCCGACAACCCCGACCTCAGGGTCACCGGCAACAACGACCAGATCACCTCACTCAGGGTCCAGTTCAACCCGTCGAGGTACTTCCGGATCACCAACGTCACCGACGGCCTCGCCCTGGACAGCGGCGGCAACGTCGCCTCCGGATCCAACCTCAAGCAGTGGAGCTGGGACTCCAGCAACAACCTCCAGTGGCAGGCGGTCGACGTGGGCGGCGGCTACTACAAACTGGTCAACCGCACCAACGGCATGGTCGCCGACGGCTGGGGCAGCACCGCTGACGGCTCCCCGGCCCAGCAGGCGCCGTGGAACGGCGGCCCCAACCAGCAGTGGAAGATCACCCCCCGGGGCGGCAACAGCTACACGATCGCCAACCGCACCACCGGCCTCGTCCTCGACGGCGGCGGCAACGTCGCTTCGGGCTCCGCCACCAAGCAGTGGACCTACGGCAGCAGTACCAACCTGCAATGGACCTTCACCGCCCTGTGACTCCGGCTCCGCCCTGACCAACGGCCGCGGCGGGCGGGCTCTCGGGCCTGCCCGCCGCCCTCACCGCCTCACCCGCGAACCTCAGAGCCTCCGACCGGGAGTACACCCATGTCGTCGGAGAGAAGACTGTCCCGTCGTACCCTGCTGGGCGCCGCGGGCGCCGCTGTGGCCGCGACAGCGCTGCCCGTGGTCCCCGCTTTGTCGCCCCTGTCGGCGGAGGCGGCCGCCGCGGATCCCCAGACCAACCTGGAGAAGCTGGTGAACATGCGGTTTGATGGAAGTGGATCCGTGGCTTGCGAGGATTTACCTGTATGCAATTGGACTTGAATCTGCTGACCGTGCTGGACGCCCTCCTCGAAGAGGGCAGTGTGATGGGCGCGGCCGAGCGGCTGCACCTGTCCTCGCCCGCGGTCAGCCGCACCCTCGGCCGACTTCGAGCCGTCACCGGGGACGACATCCTGGTGCGCACCGGCCACTCGATGACTCCCACCCCGTACGCGGTGTCGGTGCGGGAAGACGTGCACCGGCTGGTGAGGCAAGCGCGTGAAGTGCTCTCACCGATCCGTGAGCTGGACCCGTCCGAGATGGATCGCACCTTCACGATCCAGTGTCACGACGCGGTGGCCGCGTCGCTGGTACCGGTGCTGGTCGGGAGGATCCAGCAGCAGGCTTCCGGGGTGCAGTTGCGGGTGCTGGCGGAGAACACCGTCGACACCGACGACCTGCGACACGGCCGCGTCGATCTGGAACTCGGTGGCGGTAGGCCTGGTCTGTCAGAGTTCCGGTCCGAGCCGCTCGGCGATGATCGGCTAGTCGTGGCGATGCGCGCGGACCACCCGTGTGCCGACGATCTCGACCTGGCTTCCTACGCGGCGCAGCCGCATGTGGTGATCTCCCGGCGTGGCCGTCTCACCGCGCCGATCGACGAGGTGCTGGCTGCCGAAGGTCTGCGGCGCCGGGTGGTCGCGGCAGTGGCGACCTTGGCCAGCGCCCTGCAGATCGCCGCCCGTGGCGACACGCTGGTCACCTGCACGGCGATCTTCGGCCGCCCGCTCATCCAGGCGTTCGGGCTTCTCACCCGGCCGCTGCCGATCGAGTTCCCGGCGGCGACGATCAACTGCCACTGGCACCAGCGGTACGATTCCGACCCCGCCCACGCCTGGCTCCGCGAGCAGGTCCGGGCGTCGTTCGAGGAGATCACCGCCTGCTGACTACGGACATGCTGATGGGCGGGCAGGTCGCTTTCGGCGGTCGGCGGTCGGCGGGCGGCCGCGGGTGTCAGGTGGCGGGTGCCGTGGTGAGCATCCAGTGGCATCGCTCCCCGGCACCAGCTGCTTGCGCACGCGTGAGTAGACGCCGTCCGAGCCGATGAGCAGATCCGTGCGGAGTGTCTCGCCGTTGGCGAGGTGCACGACGACGTCCGCCCCGGTCTCGGTGTATCCGGTCACCTGTGCGCCGAGACGGATGCGGTCGCGACCGACGGTGTCTGCCAGGAGGTTGTTCAACTCGGGGCGTGGCACGAGGAGGAACCGGTGATCGCTGTCGGTGTAACCAGGTGCGCGGACCGGTCGCCGGCGGGGGTGAAGAACCAGGTGTTCTGTTCGCTGCCCAGGTCGCGGACCGCCGGGCCGATGCCGAGGTGGTCGAATTCTCGCAACGCGTTGGCCCACAGGCCGATTCCGGCGCCGACGGCTCGAATCCGCGGTGCCTGTTCCAGCACGATGACGTCGTGGCCGATGAGTTTGAGGGAGGCCGTGGCTGTGAGTCCTACCAGGCCGCCGCCGACGACCACCGTGGATTTCCTGGACAGCTTCTGTGCTCCTTCGCGTGACGGACAGGGGATGCCGGAGTCGCCGCCGATACGGACGGAGCGTCTGAAGGCTCATGGCGGCAGGGCAGTCGCCGGTTCGCCGTGAATACCGATACGTAGAGAGCGCTTCCTTCGTCAACGGGATACACCCGGACGTCTTGACAGTAAGAGCAGCCGCCGCATGCTTCAAATGCAATCTGGACAATGAGAGATTTACTCTCGCGCATGTGGTGTGCGGTGCCCACCTGGGTCGGTGGATCCGGCGGAGGCCGACCACCCGAGGTCTCGGCCCGTCGATTGAACTGCTTGGCCGAACGCGACGTATCAGTCACGCTGGGTGGCATCGCGGCGCCCGGCGTATTACCAGGAACACGAGTCGGCGGGCAGACGCCTGTCGACGGTTGCACCGAGAGGCGGCCGCCGAGGTGTCGGCGCCGTGCGAACGCGGTGCCCAGGAGAAGGGCTGAACGATTTTATCGAATACGAGCGTTCCGGTCGTCAGCGCTCCCGCACCGGCCACCCCGCCGGGGCAGGAGAAAAGGGGCAGCGGGGCGTACGTCCGTCGGCAGGTCGTGGGTCTGGATGGTCTTCGCGGTCTGGCTGCCCTGTATGTGGTCCTGTTCCACTGCTGGTTGTATACGTTCCCGGGGTATCCCCGGAGTTCGGCGCCTCCGTGGCTGGACGGCCTGATGTTCGGGCGTCTGGCCGTCGTCTTCTTTCTGGTGTTGTCCGGGTTCTCCCTGGCGATCTCCCCGGCGCGTCACGGGTGGGGGTCGGGTGGCGTCGCCCGGTTCCTGCGCCGGCGCGCCTGGCGCATCCTGCCTCCGTATGGGGCAGCGCTCGTCATGAGTCTGATCATTTCCTGCTTCGTGGTGCCCGCTTCGCACTCGGGGCCGCCTACGGGCTTGTCGATTCTGGTGTACGGCCTTCTCGCTCAGGACGTGATCACCGCACCGACACCGAATGGTGCGTTCTGGTCGATCGGGGTCGAGGCCGAGCTCTATCTCCTCTTTCCGCTGCTTCTGTTCGTCCGGCGGCGGTGGGGCGCGGCGGCCCTGGTCGCGTGCGTGACTCTTCCGGTGATCACTCGTGGCCTGATGGCGGTCGACGCGTCTCCCCTGGAGGGCGCCAACCGGCTCGCTCCGCATCTCGCCCCTGTGTTCGCCGCGGGAATGGTGGGCGCGGGAATCGTGGTTGCGTCGGACCGGGTCCGGCGACTGCCCTGGGGGTGGTTCGCGGTCCTGGCCGCCGTGCCTGTCCTGGTTCTCGGTGTCGTCAGGGGGGCTGTCTGGACGGTGAACCACTCCTTCTGGGTGGATCTCGCCGTCGCTCCCGCCATGACCATGCTGATCGCCGCCGTCGCCACCGGCAGGCCCGCCGTCCTCGTGCGGCTCCTGACCGCGCGACCCTTCAGGAGTCTCGGTAGCTTTTCCTACAGCCTCTACCTGATCCATCTGCCGATCGTCATGATCGTGATCCGCCGGGTGGCCCCGCATTTCGTATCGCCCGGACTGCCCACGTTCGGGTTCACGCTGATCGTGGGCCTGCCGATCTCGGTGCTCGGGGCATGGCTTTTCGCCCGGATCTTCGAGATTCCCTTCAAGGGAAACAGGTCCTGGAAGTCCATGACCGCGCTGCACCGGTCCCGTTGGGCCGGCAGGAACGCGCGCGACCTTCGACGACGGTGACGGGTCCCGTTTCACCCGGCGGTGCATCCGGTGCCGCTGATGGTGGCCGGCGGCACGGTCGGTCGGCGGTGGCAGGACAGTCCCGTACTCGAAGTGGCCTTCTGCGTCGTGCCGTGCCGTTTCCGCTGGGCGTGCTGACGTATCGGTACGTCGAGGCGCCGGGTCAGGCGTGGGCCGGAAGCCGGGCCCGGCGCTTTCAGCCGCGGTGACGAAGATCCGCACCGTGGAATGATCATGGTCTCGGCTTTCGGTCTTGCCAGGAGTTGTGCGTTGGATGGCGGTTCGGTGAGCCAGGTGTTTCATGTGTTCGCCGGTGCGACCTCGATCCGGGCTCACATTATGTGATGTACATCACAATGGGTTTGCTTCAGTGAAGGTTGCGGGTGGATCGGTCGCGAGGGGTGGCGGAGAGCGTCGACGACCCCCTGTGTAGAGTGCAAATGCGGTGCTCGGAAACCGATGTGACGGCTAGTCAGTTTGCTGCTCACCGGCTCCGCGCGCGGGGCGCGGCGGTCTGCCGTTCGCTGAAGGGGCCTTTCTCCTGTGAACGTTTTGTGGATGCGACAGGTGAACTTTGTGTTGCTCGTGTGTCGAGAGGGATCGTTTCGGCCCTAGATTTCCCCGTGTAGACCGCGAACATTGCACATTTGCCCACCTGTTTGGGCACCGCTCCGGCTGGGGGGTCCGAGTTCGTGTCGAGCTTCTTCGACGATTTCTGGTCATGGATAGTCACGGCGACCGCCGAGACATCATGGCGCGAGGTGATGCCGCTGGGCATCGCCGGCGTCTTCGTCTGGGGGCTGTGGCTCTATCGGGCGGTGCTCTCCCGGTTCGCCAAGCCCGTGGTGAACAACTACCGGACCACGGTCTCCGTGGTCGTCCCGGCGTACCGCGAGGACGCCGAGATCCTGGTGGACTGCCTGGACACCTGGCTCGCCCAGGATCCCACCGAGATCATCATCGTCCCGGACGTGGACGACACCGAGGTGCTGCGCCGGCTGGCGCAGGTGCAGGATCCCCGGGTCCGCGTGCTGGCGTTCGAGCACCGCGGCAAGCGGTCGGCGCTGGGCGTGGGCATCCGCGCCGCGACGAGTGAGCTCGTGGTGCTGGTCGACTCGGACACCCGCTGGGAGCCGGGGCTGCTGGCCGCCGTGCAGATGCCGTTCGTCGATCCCGCGGTCGGCGGAGTCGGCACCCAGCAGAACGTCTACCAGCGCACCACCAGCATCTGGCGGCGTGTCGCCGACTGGCTGGTCAACCTCCGCTACTACGACTACGTGCCGGCCATGGGCCGCGCGGGCGCCGTGGCCTGTCTGTCCGGTCGTACGGCCGCCTACCGGCGGAGCGCGATCGAGCCCGTCCTGGAGAACCTGGAGAACGAGTTCTTCCTGGGCCGGCGCTGCGTCGCCGGCGACGACGGACGGCTGACCTGGCTGGTGCTGGCTTCGGGCTACAAGACCGTGCACCAGTCCTCCGCGCGGGCGATATCGATGTTCCCCTCGTCGTTCCGTGCCTTCGTCAAGCAGCGGGTGCGCTGGAGCCGGAACTCCTACCGCTGCTACCTGACCGCCGTGTACAAGGGCTGGCTCTGGCGGGTCCCCCTGGTCACCAAGATCACCGTGCTACAGATCCTGCTGACGCCGGTGACGATGGGCATGGCGCTCGGGTACCTGCTCTTCAGCCGCCTGGAGATGACCGGCCGGGGCGTCGTCCTCGTGCTGATCTGGCTGCTCGTGGGACGCGGTATCCGCGGGTACTCCCACCTGCGCAGACACCCACAAGAGGTGTTGCTGCTGCCGGTGCTGGCCCTCGTCGTCATCATGATCTCGCTGCCCATCAAGCTGTTCGCCTTCGTCACCATGAACAAGCAGGGCTGGCTGACCCGCACCAGCGACAGCGTCGGTGGCGAGGGACAGGACTCGGCGTCCCTCGGCGGCGCGCCCCGGACCGCCACGGGCTCGTGGCCGGAGGTACAGCAGTCATGACACGTCATCACCTCATGACCGGTGCGCGCGCAGCGGTCGTGCTGACCCTCGCCGCCGGTGCGCTCCTCGCCTCCGCCGCCGGCGCCCCCGCCGCCGACGACGACAGACCGCAGGTCAACGCCACGGACGCGGAGAACGAGACCGCGCTCGTGGCCGCGGAGGACCACCGCCTGGACCAGGTCCGCGCGGTCGCCGCCGTCGCCCCCCTCAAGGGCGGTCAGTGGAAGGCGCCCTACCGGCTGGACACCGGCAGCGGCTACACCCTGGTCCTGACCCAGCGCAGCAACGCCTACACCGTCTCGGACCTGCTCGAACTGGCCCCGCAGACCTTCGTCCGCGAGCCGGACGGCTCCTATCTCCTGACCGAGAACCTCTACCTCAACGCCGGGGCCAAGCTGAAGCTGTCCAACCCCGGCGGGCTGACCCTGCGGATGGCCAGCAGCAACAAGGGCTTCGTCAGCATCGTGTCCTTCGGCGGGCGGCTCACCCTGGAGGGCACCCCGCAGGCGCCCATGCGGATCACCGCCTGGGACGTCAAGAAGAAGAAGCCGGACACGGACGTACGGGACGGCCGGGCCTACATCCGCGCCATCGGCGGCCAGTTCTCCATGACCTACGCCAAGATCAGCGACCTCGGCTTCTGGAGCGGTCGCACCGGCGGTCTGAGCCTCACCGGAACCGACCGCCCCGACACCGGCAACATCAAGGACTCGAAGGCGTCCTCGGACTCCGACGCGAGCAGCGGCGACGTGGTGGCCCAGCCCTCCGGATCGCTGGCCACGCCGGACACCCGGTTCTCGGTGCCCAGCCTCTCCTACGTCTCGGCCGAGATCGCGCACTCCACCCTCACCGGCAACGCCTACGGCATGTTCATCTCCGGTGCCAACGGCGTCAGCATCAGCGACAGCACGGTGGAGAAGAGTCTGGAACACGGGGTGGTGCTCCACCGGTTCGTCACCAACGCGGTGGTCGAGCGGACGGCCTCCAAGGACAACGGCGGTGACGGGTTCGTGCTGGCCCGGGCCACCGAACAGGTCAGGATCAGCGGCTCCACCGCCTCGGGCAACGGCGGCAACGGCTTCACGCTCAGCGGCCGGCCGCTGGCCAGCGGTCCCTCGGCCTCCGGCGAGTCCATCAGCAGCTACGGCTCCAACTCCGTGTCCGACAGCACCGCCACGGACAACGGCCACTACGGCATCGAGATCTTCGGCGGCACGGACGTGGGCGTGCAGAACAACCGCGTCGAGGGCGGCGACATGGGCATCGTGGCCCGTAAGAACGCCACCAAGGTCGCCATCACCGGGAACCACCTCGTCGGCCAGTCGAGGCAGGGCATCTCGGTGCGCGACGGTGTGACCGCCGCGACGATCACCGGCAACATCGTCGAAAGCACCGACACCGGCATCTACGTACGGGACTCGGTCGGCGAGATACGCGGCAACACCATCCAGGACGGCACCAACCACGGCATCAGCCTCGTCGGGACGGTCGAGAAGTCCCTCGTCTCGTACAACGTGATCTCGGGTGTCGGCCCGAGCGCCGTGGACACCACGCGCTCCCACGGCGGCATCACCGTCAAGCAGAACCAGACCTTCGCCTGGCACGACACCAGTTCCTTCTGGATCAGGTTCCGGCACTACGCCAGTCCCATGACGCTGCTCTGGGCGGGCATGCTGCTGCTCATCCTGGTCTCGGCGATGCTGGGCCGGCGCCAGAGCCACCGTGGACGCCGTCACGGCGGCCGCGGAGTCCTGGGCATCCACCCGTACGCGGACAAGAGGCCGCTGGCCGGGGCCGTCAAGGAGGTCCCCGTCCGTCAGACACCGCAGCTCGACTGGTTCTCCAGGGAGGACGGGGAGACCACCACCCTGCGGGCCCTGACACCCCAGTCCACCCAGGCCGGCGGCCCGCCCCGCTGACCTCCGGCCGTCACGCCCCGCCGGCCCCTCGGCCGGCCCCCGACCCCTCTGCCGACTGCCCGACCACCGGACGGACCGGAGTTGCCGCCCATGTCATCCACGCCGCCCATGCCGTCGACACCACCGCCCGCCCCGCCGCCCGCTCCTGAGGGCGGTCGTTTCCGGCAGCCGGCCGTCTGGCTGGCCGGGGGTGCGTTCCTGCTCGCCCTGGCCGCGCTGGTCGTGGCCCTGGCAGGGGGCGGCGGAGGGGAACCGGAGGTGAAGGCCGGGGCGAGCACCGCGGGACCGAGGGCCTCGGCCACCGAGGTCCCGCCGGACGAAACCGGCCCGTCGGCCCTGCCGACCCGGTCGGGCACCGCCAAGGCCCCGACCTCGCAGGCCACCAGCGGCTCGGTACCCGACTCCGCGGTCACCTGTCCTTCGTCCAACGTCAAGGTGAGCACCACCGCCACGCTCGAACAGGCCCTCGCCCAGGCGCAGCCCGGGGACAGCATCTCCCTGGCCAACGGCACCTACGCGGGCAACTTCACCGCCGAGGCGTCCGGTACCGAAGCGAAGCCGATCTTCCTGTGCGGCGGCTCGGGAGCGGTCATCGACGGCGGCGGCACCGACGACGGCTACGCCTTCCACCTGAACCACGTCGCCTACTGGCGGCTGGTGGGCTTCACCGTCCGCGACGCGCAGAAGGGCGTGATGGCGGACGGTGTGGTGGGCACCGTCATCCAGGGCCTCACCGTCGAACAGATCGGCGACGAGGCCATCCACCTGCGCGACTTCAGCTCGGACAACATGATCCGGGGCAACACGGTCCGCACCACCGGGCTGCGTCGCGAGAAGTACGGCGAGGGCATCTACATCGGCACCGCCAAGTCGAACTGGTGCACCGTGACCAACTGCAAGACGGACACCAGCGACCGCAACGTCGTGCTCGGCAACCACATCAGCGACACCACCGCCGAGTCCATCGACATCAAGGAGGGCACCAGCGACGGCAAGGTCATCGGCAACACCTTCGACGGATCGAAGCTGAGCACCTCCCACAACAACGACTCCTGGGTCGACGTGAAGGGCAACGGCTGGCTGTTGCAGGGCAACACCGGGAGCCACTCCCCGCAGGACGGCTTCCAGACCCACCAGATCGTCAACGGATGGGGCACCGGCAACACCTTCCGCGGCAACACCGCGAACGTGGACGGGCCCGGCTACGGCTTCCACCTCACGTCCGACGGCAACAAAGTCACCTGCGACAACAAGGCGAACGACGCGGCCGACGGCCTGGCCAACGTCACCTGCACCTCCTGACCACACCCGCTTCCCCCGCTTCCTCGCTTCCCGCTCGACCGCATCCCGCTCGACCGCATCCCTGTTTCTCCGCTCCCGCAGGCCGCCCCCGGCTCGTGCGGCGGGCGAACACGCCCGGACACACCCCCTGGAGACCACCGTGACCTCTTCGGACGCCGCACACAGAGCAGACGCACACGGCGACGGCATCGCCGCAGACGCTCCCCGTCTCACCGTCATAGGCACCGGCTACCTCGGCGCCACCCACGCCATCTGCATGGCCGTCCTGGGCTTCGACGTCCTCGGTGTGGACGTCGACCCGGCCAAGGTCGAGCGCCTCAACTCGGGGGAGGTGCCCTTCTTCGAACCCGGCCTCCCGGAACTGCTCGCCAAGGCCCTCGACACCGGACGGCTGCGGTTCACCACGAGCTTCGCCGAGGCCGGCGAGTTCGGCGACGTCCACTTCATCTGCGTGGGCACCCCCCAGCAGCCGGGCTCGCATGCGGCGGACATGCGCTACGTCGACAGCGCGGTCGGCGAACTCGCGCAGCACCTGCGCCGGCGCACCCTCGTGGTGGGCAAGTCCACCGTCCCGGTGGGCACCGCCGCCCGGCTGACGGACCTCGTCCAGCGGACGGCGCCGGCCGGGACGGGCGTCGAACTCGCCTGGAACCCGGAGTTCCTGCGCGAGGGCTACGCGGTGGACGACACCATGCGGCCCGACCGGCTGGTCTTCGGCACGGCGTCGGAGTGGGCCGAGGAGCGGTTGCGCGCCGCCTTCGCCCCGGTGATCGCCCAGGGCACCCCGGTGGTCGTCACCGACCTGCCCACCGCCGAACTGGTCAAGGTCGCCGCCAACTCCTTCCTCGCCACCAAGATCTCCTACATCAACGCCATGGCGGAGGTCTGCGAGGCGACCGGCGCCGACGTCACAGGTCTCGCGGAGGCACTGGCCTACGACGACCGGATCGGCGGCCGTTTCCTCAAGCCCGGCCTCGGGTTCGGCGGCGGCTGCCTGCCCAAGGACATCAGGGCCTTCAGCCACCGCGCCGAGGAACTGGGTGTCGGCCAGGCCGTCTCCTTCCTGCGCGAGGTCGACGCCATCAACCAGCGGCGCCGGGCCCGCACCGTGGACCTGGTGCGCGAACTGGCCGGCGGAGACCTGGCCGGCGCCCGGGTGACCGCGCTGGGCGCGGCGTTCAAGCCCAACTCCGACGACATCCGGGACGCTCCGGCGCTGGACGTGGCCCGGACCCTGCACCAGGCCGGCGCCCAGGTGACCGTCATCGACCCGGCGGCCACCGAGAACGCCCGGCGCGCCTACCCGGACCTCACCTACGGCACGGACGTGCTCGGCGCCGCCGCCGGGGCGGATGTCGTGGTGCTGCTCACCGAGTGGACCGAGTTCCGGGAGATCGACCCGCACGCCATGGGCGCGGTCGTGGCGCAGCGCCGGATCGTCGACGGGCGCCACGCACTCGACCCTGTCCAGTGGCGTGCCGCCGGCTGGGAGTACCGCGCGCTCGGCCGCCCCTGATCGCACCTGGAAGCTCCGGCCGACGGCGGTGACCGGCCAGGTCACCCGGCGTCCGCCGGAGCTTCGTCGTGGTGCGGTGCGTGCTGCCAGGTCGTGCGGCGGTGCCGTCAGAAGACGCCCTTGTAGGTCCCCCACCCCGTGGCGATCCGCACGCCGGCGCCGAACGAGCCCTTCCCGTTGCCGGAGTAGCGCCACACCCCGCCCGAGGTGTCGCGGGCGATGATGTCGGCCCTGCCGTCGCCCGTGAGGTCGCCGACGCCGGCCACGGCGTTGTACGACGCCCCCCAGCCGGCGGCCACCTGGACCCGGGACCTGAAGCCGCCGGCGCCGTTGCCGGAGTAGCGCCACAGGGTGTTGGCCCTGTCCAGGGCGAGGAGATCGCCGCGTCCGTCGCCGTCGAGGTCGCCGGCGCCCAGGATCCTCTTGTACAGCGACCAGTTCGTTCCGACGCGGACCCGTGCCGCCAGCTTCCCCGTGCTCGTGCCCCGGTAGAGGAACACCTCGCCTGTGGACGCCTTGCGGGCGAACAGGTCCGCGAGGCCGTCGCCCGTGACGTCGCCGGGCGAGGTGAGCACGTCGTACTGGTTCCAGCCGGTGCCGAGGGAGAGGCGCGGGGTGCTGGGAGTGAACGCCAGCCCTCGCATGGTCCGGTAGACGCGCAGCTCACCGGTGGCGAACCGGACGAGGATGTCGCCGCGGCGGTCGCCGTTCAGGTCGCCGAAGGGGACGAGTGTCACCGTGGACGGCCAACCCGGTCCTGAGACCGCCGTGTTGAAGCCGCCCGCCCCGTTGCCCGGCCGGTAGCCGATCACCCCGGACGAGGAAAGGGTCAGGGCGTCGCCGATGCCGTCGGGAGCCAGGGAGCCGCTGCTGGTGAAGTCGTGGCGCACGGCGGCCCCGGTGGACACGAGCACGGTGCGCGCGACGGTCAGCGGCGGGCCCGAGCCGTCGGCGGGCGGGGCGGTGAGCCTGAAGGTGTAGGTGCCGTTGGGTACGAGCGCGCCCGCCGGGTCGCGTATGTCCCATCGCGCGGTGAGTGTGCCGTCCACCTCGCCGCCGGTGAACGTACGGACCGTCCTGCCCGTCGCCTTGCTGGTGAGTGTGGCCGTCCAGGAGGCGGCGGGCTTGGAGAGCAGCCCGCGCCACTGCCACCAGGGGGTGGTGCTCACGCTGTCCTGCGCGGTGTTGTCCGTCGCGTCGGACTCGATGACGCCGAGCGGCTGGGAGGCGGTCCCGCCGGGCACCAGATGGATGCGACGGTCGGCGTCCACGTAGGCCGCGGGCCCGCCGAACTTGTCCACCGTCCAGGTGACCCCGCGCTGGTCCGCGTCGCCGGCCGCGAGGTCGCCGATCTTCCGGGTGGCCGCCGTGCCGTCGGCGAAGGCGGTGAGCAGGAGGGCACCGGCCGCGGTGTCGTGGCGTACGAGGTAGCCGTCGCCGAGGAGGGCCTCGCCGGACGGGACGGTGATGTTCTTCTTCGCCGTGCGGTCGAAGACGCCCGCCGCGGCGGTGGCGCCGCACGACCAGTAGATCCAGCGGCCCACGACCTGGAGCTCCTGGGGGACGCAGGGGGCGCCGGTGCTCACGGTGGCGGTCGCCCTGCCGGTCTTCAGGTCCTTCGCGGTGACCGTGCCGGCCGTGGTACCCGGCGTCCACAGCTCGGTCCCCCACACGGAGGCGGCCGTGACGGGACGCGTCACGACGGGCTGGAGGTCGGTGTACACGCCGAGGTCGCCCACGTACTGCCGGGCGGGGGAGGTGCCGTTGACGATGGCGTAACGGCCGGTGATGTCCAGAACGCTGCCGGAGGCCGAGGGGAAGTAGAAGTAGCCGGCGGTGTCGGAGCGGTCGATGGAACCGACGTGGGATCCGGTGTTGGGGTCGCCGTCGGCGACGAATTCCACCGCGCGGCCGTCACCGGTGGCGTACGGGCCGGCCTGCTGGTACTTCCAGGACCGCCAGGCCGGCGCGCCCGGTGTTCCGTCGGCGGAGACCGGGCGGCTGTAGTAGGCGCCCATGAAGCCGCTGTCGGCCTCGTCGGTGGCCAGGGTGCCGTTCTGCACGGAGAGGTGGTCGATCCTGGCGGCGACCGGCGGTACGGCGGTCACCTCGGTCAGGGCCGGCGTGTCCGCGCCCGTGTCGGTGACCCTGCGCACCGCCCAGTGCCCGGAATCCGCGCCGCCCACGGCGAGCAGCCCGCCGTCCGGGGCCGGTGTGAGCGAGGTGCCCGCGTGCCGCAGGAGGGTGACCGCGTCGCCGCCCGCGAGGGGCACGGCGGTGAGCGGCTCACCGGACTTGTCCACGAGGTTGCCGGGCTGCGGCGGCACGGAACGGGCCACCACCAGCCAGCGGCCGGCGATGCCCAGCTGCGGGGTGCCCTCGGTGCCGGGCAGCGTGACCGTCGTCCCGGGGGCGGACAGGTCGGCCCGGTCCAGGACGTGCGCCGTGGCGCCGTACGCGTACCAGACCAGCCGGTCGGCGCTCAGGGCGACGGTGGTCGGCGCGGCGGCCACCGTCACGTCGGCGGTGACCTCGGCGGCGGCCAGGTCGACCAGCGCCAGGTGACGCGCGCTGCCGAGGGCGTAGCTGACGACGGCCGTGCCGCTGTCGCCGCCCAGGACGGTGAAGTTGGCGGTGATGCCGGTCGGCCAGCCGTGGACGAGGGTGCCGTCGGCCGGTGCGCCGCCGCCGTACAGCCAGAGCACCCGGTTGCCGTCGGCGTCCCGCGCCTGGGTCAGCACATGGGCGCCGTGGGTGGCCCAGTACGTGCCGTGGGTGATCGCGACGTCCGTGCTGGTGCCGGCGGCCATGTCTTTGAGGACGACCTTCTCGGTGCGCGAGACGACGTCGGTCACGATGTCGGAGAACGATCCGAGATACCCGGGGATCGCCGCCTGGGACAGGGCGCCCAGCTCGGTCGTCGTACCGGTGTCGTACGACGTCCACAGCAAGCCGGTACGGCCTTCCCTGGCGTGCAGATAGCCGCTCGGGCCGGCGGATTGCGTGAGGTCCCGGCGCGGGACGTAGCGGTCCGACTGGAAGACCTTCTCCGCAGTGAGGGGGGCGCCGGTGTTGCCGTCGGCGGCGGCCGGGGTGGCGCCCGGGAGGGGGCCGGTGGTCGCGGCGAGGACCGCGAGGGCGGCGACGACGGCACGGGCGGGGATACGGCGGGCCACACGGACTCCAGGATGAGGAGAGGGCATCGGGATCGGTTCAGCGGGACGGACGGGCCGTGTTCACGGGGAGGGCGAGGAGCGCGGGTGCCGAAGGGGCGCGGAGCATCGACCGGCACGCGTGGCCGCGGCGTCTGTCGTGCCTGTCGGGTCTGCGGGGACGGTGAGCGCGGCCGGCGGCAGACCTGCCACGGGAAGCGGCGCCACTTCGCGGGCGGACGGCGACGCCACGGAACAACTCCTTCGCACGCCGGACAGAGCAGATACGAGATCTGCGACCATCCGCGCCCGAAGCGGCCCGCGGCCGGACGGCGGTCAGGGCGTCGGCGGCAGGCATGCGACGGTGATGTTCGCTCCCCCGGCACAGAACGTACACAGTAAAAGCCAAAAGCAGACACTGAATTGTCATGGCGTCAGCAAAAAGTCCTGAGCACCGGGCGGGACGGCGCCTCGCGCGCCGGTACCGCCGGTCACCTCTGCGCTCGCCACGGAGCAGCCGAACAGCCTGACGCCTACGGTCCGCGGCTACGGTGGGACGGTGAGCGACACCCCGGCCGGCGGCGGCTACTCCGGCACCCCCCTCGCCAGGAAGCTCGGCGTCAAGCCCGGCCATCGCGTTCGACTGCGGCACGCCGCGCCCGGCTGGGACGTTCCCGGACTCCCGGACGGCGTCCACCTCGCCCCCGGCGGCCCCCGAGACGCCGACATCACGGTGGCCTTCTACCGCAGCCGTGCCGACCTCGCCGCCGAGACCGCGTCCCTGGTCCGCGAACTCGCCGACGACGCCATGCTGTGGATCGCCTGGCCCCGCAAGGCCGCAGGACATGTCAGCGACCTCACCGAGAACGCGCTGCGCGACCTCTTCCTCCCGCTCGGCGTCGTGGACGTGAAGGTGGCGATGCTGGGGGAGGACTGGTCAGGGCTCAAGTTCGTCCGCCGCAGGGAGAACCGGCGCACGGCGGACGGTCGCTGACGGTCGCGGCCCGGGCCGAACCGGTGGGAAATCGAAGCAGAATGAGGCGGTGTCGGAGCAACGTCCGCACCTGAGGCAACATCTAGGTGAACGACGGGCCCGTTCGTGGACGGACGCGGTCGCGTCGAGGGCCGGACGAAGTGAGGGACGTGGTGGACGTGGGGGCTGTGGTGGAGCCGAGGATCGCCGTTGCCGTGGTGACCATGGGGAACCGGCCCGCCGAGGTCGACGCGCTGCTGGAGTCGGTGGCCAAGCAGGACCTGGCGCCCGCCCGCATCGTGATCGTCGGAAACGGCTGCGAGCTCCCCGAATTCGCCCGCCGGCTCTCCCTGCCCGGCGAGGTCACCACGATCGACGTGGACGAGAACCTCGGCTGCCCCGGCGGCCGTAATGTCGCCCTCGCCCGCCTCCGTGACCACGGCGACGTGGACGTCGTGGTCGAACTCGACGACGACGGCCTGCTCGTCGACGCCGATGTGCTGCGCCGAGTCCGTGACCTGTACGCCGCCGACCCGCGCCTCGGCATCGTCGGCTTCCGCATCGCCGACGAGCACGGCGAGACGCAGCGTCGCCATGTGCCGAGGGTCGGCGCCTCGGACCCGATGCAGGGCGGATACGTGACCGGGTTCCTCGGCGGCGGCCACGCCCTGAGCATGGCCATGCTCGCCGAGACCGGCGACTGGCCCGCCGAGTTCTTCTTCGCGCACGAGGAGACCGACCTGGCCTGGCGGGCGACCGACGCCGGCTGGAAGATCCTCTACGCGCCCGAGCTGCTGCTCCAGCACCCCAAGACCTCGCCCGCCCGGCACGCGATTTACCACCGCGTCACGGCCCGGAACCGGGTCTGGCTGGTCCGGCGCAATCTTCCGCTGCCCCTCGTCCCCGTCCACCTGGGCGTCTGGATCGCCGTCACCCTGCTGCGCACCCGCTCGCTCGGCGGTCTCAAAGCCTGGTTCGCCGGGTTCGCCGAGGGCGTGCGCAAGCCGGCCGGACAGCGGCGGCCCATGAAGTGGCGGACGGTGTGGCGGCTGACCCGGCTGGGCCGGCCGCCGGTCATCTGATCGGCCCACCCTCGCGCGACACGCCGCGACAGCGTTCACCCCTCCGCCCACTCGCCCATCCCTCTTCGTTCCCCCCACCCTCGGCCGCTCCGCCCCGCCCCCGTCGCTCCCTCCCGTTTCGCCGCGCCCCGCCTATTTGGCGTCGGCGTAGCACTCCACCACCGCCGTCGTGAACGGGAACCGCACCGGCGTCTCCCCGAACGTCAGCCGCCCGGCCAGCTCGGACGCCTCCCGGATCGCGGCGACGACCGTCTCGGCCTCCTCCTCGGGACAGTGCACGATCACCTCGTCGTGCTGGAAGAAGACCAGCTCGGCCGCCATCCCGGCACATGCGCGCCGTAGCGCGGCGAGCAGCAGCAGCGCCCAGTCGGCGGCGCTGCCCTGCACGACGAAGTTGCGGGCGAAGCGGCCACGCGCGCGTGCGTTGCTCGAGGCGTGACCCGGTACCCAGTGCCGGCCGTCCGCGTTCTCGTCGTCTCCGCCTGAGCCACCTGAGCCACCAAGATCATGGGGACCGCCCTGGCCGCCGGGCCCGCCCGGGTCGACGGGGATGCCGGCCTCCTCCGTCCCCTCGTCGCCCGTGCCGGCCGCCGGTGGGCAGGTGCGGCCGAGCCAGGTCCGCACGAGCCGGCCCTCCTCGCCGGCCCGGGCCGCCTCGTCGACGTACGCCACCGCGCGCGGGAAGCGGCGGCGCAGCGCGGCGAGGTTCTTCAGCCCGTCACCGGAGGTCTGGCCGTAGACCGCGCCGAGGACGGCGAGCTTCGCCTGGGCGCGGTCACCGGAGAAGGCGCGGTCGGAGACCGACTGGTAGAGGTCCGTCTCCCGGCCCGCGACCTCCATCAGACCGGGGTCGCGGGAGATCGCCGCCAGCACGCGCGGCTCCATCTGGTCGGCGTCGGCGACGACGAGCCGCCAGCCCGGGTCGGCGACCACCGCCCGCCGGATGACCTTGGGGATCTGGAGGGCGCCCCCGCCGTTGGTCACCCAGCGCCCGGTGACCGTGCCGTGCGCGAGGAACTCCGGCCGGAACCGGCCGTCCCGCACCCAGTCCTGCAACCAGGACCAGCCGTGGGCCACCCAGATGCGGTATAGCTTCTTGTACTCGATCAGCGGCTTCACGGCCGGATGGTCGAGGGACTCGATCTCCCAGCGCCGGGTGGACCTGATCCGGATGCCGGCCTGCGCGAAGGCCTTGACCACGTCGGCGGGCAGGTCGGGGCGGACCCGGCGCCCGAACGCGGTCGACACCTCGTCGGCCAGCTCCGCGAGCCGCCGGGGCTCGCCCCCTCCCGCGTACCGCTCGCCGAGCAGGTCGTGCAGGACCGCGCGGTGCACGTCCGCGCTCCACGGCAGCCCCGCCCGGTTCATCTCTGCGGCCACCAGCATCCCGGCCGACTCGGCCGCCGTCAGCAGCCGCATCCGCTCCGGGTGTTCGGCCCGCTCGTGCCGCCGCTGCTGCTCGGCGTAGACGGCGAGGAGCTCGTCGAGCGGCAGCCGGACGGCGGTGTCCTGCGCCTCGAACAGCGAGGACTGCGCGCCGGGCGCGGCGGAGCGCTGCGGGGGGTCCGGCGGTACGGGGCCACCGCGCAGCCTGGCCAGCGCGGCGGCCGCCGAGCGGGGCTCGCCGGAGCGCCCCTCATGGCCCAGGAGGAGGGTCTCGGCGTCCTCGACGTCATAGCACCGTTGCACTCGCACCCCCGTGGCGAGCAGCCGCGGATACACCTCGGCCGTGGAACGCCAGACCCATCGGGTGACGTCGGGCCGCTCACGCACCGCCAGCGCCGGGTCCGCCTCCCGCAGCACCGGACCCGCGCGCAGCCCGCCGGGACCGAGGGGGGCGAGTTCCACGCCACCGTCCTCGGCCGGAGCGAGTGCCCACCGGTCGGCCATGCTGCGAGTGTGGCAGCAGGGTCTGACAGTGCGGATGCACGCGGCCGCTCCCCGCCTCGCGCGGCATCGCTCGCGGCCGCTCCCCGCCTCCCCGCTCCCGCGGCCGCTAGCCCTCCGGCTGCCCCTCCTGGCCCTGTTCCTGTTCCTGGCCCTGGCCCTGTTCCTCTTGCTGTTCCTGCTTCAGCTGCGTCGAGATCGCGGCCAGGGCCTTGGCCACGTACCGCTCGGTGCCGGTCTTGTCGATGCCGAGGCCGCTGAGGACGCCCTCGCCGTTCTCGAACTCCAGCAGTGCCAGCAGGATGTGTTCGGTGCCGATGTAGTTGTGGCCGAGGCGGAGCGCCTCGCGGAAGGTGAGTTCCAGGACCTTCTTGGCCTCCGGACCGTAGGGGACCAGCTCGGGCGCGTCCTCGACGGCCGGCGGGAGCGCCGCGGCAGCGGCCTCGCGGACCGCCTCCAGGGAGACGCCCTGCTCGGCGATCGCCTTCGCCGCGAGGGCCTCCGGCTCGGTGAGCAGGCCGAGGACGAGGTGGGCGGGCAGCCCTTCGGCGTTGCCTGCGGTCCTGGACGCGCTGTGGGCGGCCATCACCACGCTCCGCGCGCGGGGGGTGTAGCGGCTGAACCCCTGGCTCGCGTCGAGGTCGGCCGATTCCTTCGGCACGAACCGCTTCTGGGCGGCCTGCCGGGTGACGCCCATGCTCCGGCCGATGTCGGTCCAGGAGGCCCCCGAGCGGCGGGCCTGGTCGACGAAGTGACCGATGAGGTGGTCCGCCACGTCGCCCAGGTGGTCTGCGGCGATGACGGCGTCCTGAAGCTGGTCGAGCGGCTCGTCGTGGACCTTCTTGATGGCGTCGATGAGGTCGTCGAGGCGGACGGGCGCGGTGGCCCCGGATCGTGAGGTCGTCATGTGTCAACCGTAGGTTGACAGTAGGAGGGTGTCAACCCAGGGTTGTCACTTGCGTGGGTGCGTCCGGCCGCCGCGGGCGTTCCCATGGGCTCTCGGCGGCTCCCGGGCACCGCCCGGTTCCGCCGCCGCGCCCCGTGACACGATCGACCGGTGAGCAGCACCGACCGCAGCACCCCCGGCGACGACGACGGCAGCCCGGCCGGCGACCCCTCCGGCGCCGTTGAACGCGCCTTCCGGACCGCCCTCTACGACACCGCCGACACCGCCCTCGACACCGGCGCGTCGCTCCTCGCCGCCGACCCCTCGACGGACGCCGAACTGGCCCGGCGCGGCACGGAGTTCGTGGCGGCCGCCTGGCGGCGCGGCTGGCAGCCCGCCGACCTCGTGCGGCTCGTGAGGCGCGAGCTGGACGACGTCCACGTCACCCTGGTGACGGCGCTGATCCACGCGCAGGCGGGCGACGACCGGCAGCGCGGCCGGCGCTGGGCGGCCCAGCTCGCGGACCTGACCGCCGACATGCCCGCTCAGTCCGCCACCGACCGCTTCTCGCAGGCCACCACGGTCCTGGAGCTCTACCGCCTGCTGCTGCGGCTGCCCGCCCTCGAACCCCTCCAGGAGCAGGAGCCGCACCGGCAGTCCCGCCCAGGCTCGCACTCCCGCATGCTCACCCGCATCCGCGCCCTGCTCGCCAAGGCCGAGGCGACCGGGTTCCCGCAGGAGGCGGAGGCGCTCACGGCGAAGGCGCAGGAGCTGATGGCCCGGCACAGTGTGGACGAGGCCCTGCTGGACGCCCAGGCCCCGTCCCCGGACGCGCCGGGCGCCTGCCGGATCGGCGTCGAGGCGCCGTACGAGCAGGCCAAGGCGGTGCTGCTGGACGCGGTCGCCGGAGCCAACCACTGCCGGGCGGTGTGGAACGAGCCCTTCGCCTTCTCCACCGTCGTCGGCTTCGAGGCAGACCTCGAGGCGGTGGAACTGCTCTACACCTCACTGCTGGTGCAGGCGCAGTCCGCGATGGCGAAGGCGGAGGCGGCCCAGCGGGCCGGCGGCCGCAGACGGACCAAGACCTTCCGGCAGTCCTTCCTCGCCGCCTACGCGCACCGCATCGGTACCCGGCTCGGCGAGGTGACGGCCGCCGCCGGGACCCAGGTGGCCGACGACCTGCTGCCGGTCCTCGCCTCCCGCGAGGTCGCGGTCACCGCGGCGACGGACGCGATGTTCCCGCAGACGGTCTCGACCCGTCTGCGCGGGGTCACCGACGAGGCGGGCTGGACCGAGGGCGCCGAAGCCGCGGACCGGGCCCGGATGCGGCCCCGGCCCCGGCTGCCGTGAGCCCTGCGGCCGCCGCGGCGCCTCCGCCACGGACCGGCGCTCGTCGGTCCTGACGTCGACCGGATCCGACAGATCCGGCCGGAAGTGCGCTGTGGATCCCGGAGGGGCCGGTCCTCGGACGATCAGTCGCCCGCCTGCTGGAAACCGCTCACCGTCGCGTCCGCCACCTTGTCGCTCTTGAGGCTGACGTCGCCGTACGACCAGGGGAAACTCTGGTCGGCCGAGGCGCCCGGCAGACCGTACTTCACCGTCTTGACGGCGAGGCTCTTGTCGCCGCCCTGTTCGCCACGCACATAGGTGATCGTGAAGGAGACGGTTCCCTGCGCCGGAAGGGCGAGCGCCTGTGCCTTGGCGGCCTCGTCCTTCGCCACGGTCGCGGTGGCCCCGTCGGCGGTCAGCTCGACGGTGGGGAAGCCGTCCAGGGTGCAGTCGGCGCCCTTGTTGGTGAGCGTGACGGTGACGTTGCCGCTGTCACCGGCGGCGGGCGCGGCGTCGACGGGGCCGACCTCCTGGCCGAGGTCGCCGGCGGCGCAGGTGGTGCCGGTGGAGCCGGTCGAGCCGGTGGCGCCGGCGGATGCGGCGCCCTTGCTCTCGTCGCCGCCGGAGCCGCTGTCGTCCCCGCCGCCGCAGGCGGTGAGGAGCAGGGCCGCGGCGAGAGCGGTGACGGTGATGGGAACGGCGCGCATGAGTGGTCCCTCGGGTCTTGTGACGGTGCTCGAAGGATCATCACGCACGCGTGCGGGCAACCGTCGCGCGCCCCCCGCTCTCGTGACCGCTTCGCTACCCGAGGCCCGGAGTCGGCAGCCCCGACGGCCACTGGCCGCCCTGCGCCTTGGTGAACGCCTCCTTGCCCACCGCGCCGGACCAGGTGACCTCGAGGGACTTCTTGTCGACGGAGCCGACCATGCCGGTCGTCCGGTCTCCCTTCCCGCTGGTGCACTTGAGGTGGATCATCTGCATGCCCGCCTCCTCACCGGCGGTCCCGCTGCACACGGCCCCGCCGGTCACGAAGAGGGCGGCCTGCTTCCCGGTGATGATCAGGGCGACGGCCTTGCCGTCCGTCGTGGCGAGCCAACTGCCCTCCAGCTCACCGGAGGCGGTGGAGGCGGAGTCCGTCGCGCCGCTCGCACCCGCGGTGTCCGCGGTCGCCGTCGGTGTCGCGGAGGAGCCGTCGTCGGACCCGCCGTCGTCGCTGCACGCGGTCAGCATGAGCACACCCGCCAACGCGGCGGCCACGGCGGTGGCCGTGGCCCGCACCGGCCGACGGAACGCGCCCCGCGAGAAGTTCGCCGAAGTCACTGCAAGCTCCCAAGCTGTAGCCGGCCGGCCGCTCGACTGGACGGAACGTGAGGGCCGTGAGCACCGTAAGGACCGCAGCAAGCTACCAGCAAGCCCCGGCAGAACCCTGGGGACGGCCTGTGACCACCGGGCAAGGCCCGCGCTCTATGGGGACGGCCTGTGCCCGCCGGGAAAGGCCTGTCGGTCTACCGGTGAAGATCTCCGCACCCCGGGGAGACGGCCCGCGTGGGCCCGTTCGCGCAGACTCACGCGGGACAGCCCGAACGTGCGGAAGCACCCGCGCGGGCGCCCGTCCACCTGGTCCCGGTTGCGCACGCGCGCGTGGCGCTCGCGTCCCGCGGCTGGGAGTACACCGCCCGCCGCGCGGACTCCCGTTCGCTCTCCGTCGACGTCGGCCGCCGGACGATCTCCTTCAGTTCGGACCGGCGCGCCGCGTGTCGCGTGCCGTGTGTCGCGCGACGATCTCCCGCCGTCTGCCGTCTGCCGTCTGCCGTCTGCCGTCTGCCGTCTGCCGTCTGCCGTTCTTGGCGACCTTGATCTTCTTCGCCATCAGATCCGCACCCCCCCCCGCGCACGGATGTGCGCCAGGCGGCTTCGACGCCGAGCGTGTCGACGGTCCACCTCCCCTTCGTGCTCAGCCGTAGCCGTACGTGCCGGATCTCGGTCGGCAGCCAGTAGCGCCTGGACTGGATGGTGGGGTCGAAGCGGCGCGAGGTGCGCCGGTGCGAGGGGGAGATGCGGTTGCCGAAGCCGGGCTGGGTGCCGGTCACGGCGGTCAGCACGCAGTGCGCGGCCATGAGTGGCGTACCTCTCCTCGGGTGATGTCGTCCCGAGCGATCGAGAACGCCCGGGGAAGGGCCCTCCTCCCACCCGCTGGGGGCCATCAGGACGGGGTCCGCCGGCCCGGGCGCGCAGATGCCTGCCTGGTCGGCCGCATCTGTCCTGTACACGCCCTCCCCGTCCACTCGTGCCCCGCCCAGGAGCCACGCCCGCCGTACCACCACCCCCGCAAGCTCCGTAGGCAATCTCCTTCAACTGCACGAGCAGATTCACCTTCGCCGTCTACTACCTCTGGCCATCGGAACCCGCCACGGACCCGACAACGAGCCGACCCGTCCGTCGTACGCCGAGCCGCCCCCGCCCGCCCCCATGACCGGCCTCACCGTCCTGCGCGGGGGCGGCGGCTTGTCGCGGCCGGTCGCCGTCGCCGCGCAGGAGGCGGGTCCGTGCCGACGTCCGGGCCCGGCTCGCCCCGTGGTCGGACGGACGGTGTCGGTGGTTTCCGACTGCGGGCGGGACACAGGGAGAGAGCCCGTCACCCGGCCGCACGCTTCCCCTCACCACCGGCGCGCACCGCGTGGCGCCGCATGCGGAAGCACTCCTGCCGACCGAGCGGACGACGGGAATCCGCCGGAACCACCCCTTTCGAGACGGCCCCGCCCTCGTACGCGACCTGCGCGTGGCCGATCCGACAGGGAAGTCGACGGAACACGAAGGCCGTGCCGCGCGTCTGTTCCTACAGCACGAGTCGTTCGATCCGGACCACTTTTCCCGAGCACCTGACGACGGCCGGCCGGCCGGAGGCATGAGGCAAGGCTGCGGGTAAAGCGGGCGTCAAAGCTGTAACCAGGCAGGCACCCCGCGTGCACGTGCATCTGCTCATGCGTCTGCACGTGAACGGGGGCTATGATCCGGGACAGTTGACCACGGCACCAATGGCCACACGAGCCAGTGCACCACCAGGGAGCGACCTGTGGACCACCACGTTGACGGGGGGCACGACGTGCACAACGGCATGACGGCCACACAGCTGAACGGGGTTGCCTGGCAGAAGAGCCGGCACAGCAACTCGCAAGGTTCCTGCGTGGAGTTCGCGCGGCTGCCGGGCGGTGACGTGGCGGTGCGCAACTCGCGCTTCCCGGACGGTCCGGCCCTCGTCTACACCCGTGCGGAGATCGAGGCGATGCTGCTCGGCATCAAGGACGGCGAGTTCGACCACCTGATCGCGAGCTGACGCCGGCGTCCCTGAGGACACCCGCTCCGGCCCAGCTCGTCCCGGCGTGCCCGCACCGCCGCGGATATCGGAACCGGCGCGGGGGAAAACAGTGCGCGACGCGCGTAGAACCGCGGCGTCAGAGCGCGCCGCGGTTCGTCATTCGCCAGGCGTGCGCAGCCGGAAAAGGGCCCAGACGACCTTGCCGCCCAGGCTGCCGGAGAGCGGATGCCAGCCCCAGCTGTCGGCGAAGGAGTCGACGAGGAACAGGCCGCGGCCCGACTCCGCCGAGAAGTCGTCGCTCTCGCGCGGCAGCGGACTCTCGCGACTGGGGTCGCGCACCGCGCACACGAGCCGCTCGGTCCAGCGCATCAGATGCAGTCGCACAGGCGGATGCTGCTGGTCGGGAACGTGCGGGACGTCGTCGGAGGAGAGTCCGTGTCTGAGCGCGTTCGTCACCAGTTCCGACACGACCAGACAGACGTCGTCGAAACGGTCGCCTACGTCCCACTGCCCGAGGGTCCTCTTGGTGAACTGCCGCGCTTCCCGCACTGCTTCGAAGCGGGCCGGCAGAGCGCAGGAGGCGGCGTTGGACACGGCCGCGGGATCAAGCGGCGGAAGGCCCTGCCGTAACGGCTCGAGCATGGTCGATCCATTCGTCCCCATGCGAGGCACTCCCGGGATTCGCGGTCGTTGCGATGCAGCGGTGGCGCGAGACCATGGTTTCCGATGCGCACTGCGGATGCAAGGGCAGATGCACGTGCACGTGACCGAAATGGACCCGCCCGTACCGCTTCTTGGCCATTTTTTCCGCCAACTTCCCGCCCATCAATGGCACTTCTCTTGCATTCCCCTCACTGTCCCCGCGCGTCGCGCTGTACGTATCCTTTGACTTCTTTCCATCTCTGTAATCGGACGAGTACTGCTCGAAGTGTTTTAGTGGCAGACTGCGGCCCCTAAGACGGCTGGGGAGGCTGGCGAACGTGAGCGCGGGAGAGCCCGGATCGGTGGTGCGGCGGATGCTGCTCGGCTCGCAACTACGGCGACTGCGTGAGGCACGCGGCATCACCCGCGAGGCGGCCGGGTACTCGATCAGGGCGTCGGAGTCGAAGATCAGCCGGATGGAGCTGGGCCGGGTGAGCTTCAAGACCCGGGACGTGGAGGACCTGCTGACCCTGTACGGCATCACGGACGACACGGAGCGCCAGTCGCTCGTCGGCCTCGCCCGCGAGGCCAACGTGGCGGGCTGGTGGCACAGCTACTCGGACGTCCTGCCCAACTGGTTCCCCACCTACGTCGGCCTGGAAGGCGCGGCCGCGCTGATCCGGGCGTACGAGGTCCAGTTCGTGCACGGCTTGCTCCAGACCGAGGCGTACGCCCACGCGGTCGTCAGCCGGGGCATGAGGGGTGCGAGCGCGGCCGACATCGACCGGCGGGTCGCGCTGCGTCTGGAGCGGCAGAAGTACCTCGTCGCGGAGAACGCCCCCGACTTCCACATCGTCCTCGACGAGGCGGCGCTGCGCCGGCCGTACGGCGACCGCGAGGTGATGCGCGGGCAGCTCCAGCATCTGATCGAGATCTCCGAGCGCCCCAACGTGCGGCTCCAGGTGATGCCGTTCAGCTTCGGCGGGCACTCCGGTGAGTCCGGCGCCTTCACCATCCTGAGCTTCCCGGAGTCCGATCTCCAGGACGTCGTCTACCTGGAACAGCTCACCAGCGCCCTCTACCTCGACAAGCGTGAGGACGTCACCCAGTACGAGCAGGCGCTGAAGGAGCTCCAGCAGGACAGCCCCGGACCGGACGAGAGCCGGGACCTCCTGCGCGGACTGATCCAGCTCTCCTAGCCCCGCCGCGCGGCGGCCGGCGACCGGCTCCCGGGTCGGTAGGGATTCCCCTACGACCGCCCGGGATCCCACCCCAACTCCCCTGAAACACCCGTACGATGACGTGTGATCAGATCGTGATGCCGATCGATCACAGCCGATCGCAGCAGGGGATTGAGGGATCGCATGTCGTCCTACTTCACGGACCTGGCCCAGCAGTACATCGACGGTAAGTGGCGTCCTGGGACGGGTTCCTGGGACATCATCGACTTCAACCCGTACGACGGCGAGAAGCTGGCCTCGATCACCATAGCCACCGTCGAAGAGGTCGACGACGCCTACCGCGCCGCAGCCCGCGCCCAGAAGCAGTGGGCCGCGACCAATGCCTACGCCCGCCGTTCGGTCTTCGAGAACGTGCTGCGGCTGGTCGAGGAGCGCGAGGCGGAGATCAGCGAGATCCTCGTCGCCGAGGCCGGCGGCACCTTCGGCAAGGCCGCATTCGAGCTGCACCTCGCCAAGGAGTTCCTGCGCGAGTCGATCCACCTGGCGCTGCGCCCCGAGGGCCGCATCCTGCCCTCGCCGGTCGACGGCAAGGAGAACCGCGTCTACCGGGAGCCGGTCGGCGTCGTGGGCGTGATCAGCCCCTTCAACGTGCCCTTCCTGCTGTCGCTGAAGTCCGTTGCCCCCGCCCTGGCCCTCGGCAACGGGGTGGTGCTCAAGCCGCACCAGAACACCCCGATCGCCGGCGGCACCGTGATCGCCAAGCTCTTCGAGGACGCCGGTCTGCCCCCGGGCCTGCTGAACGTCGTCGTGACCGACATCGCCGAGATCGGTGACGCCTTCCTGGAGCACCCCGTCCCGCGGGTCATCTCCTTCACCGGCTCCGACAAGGTCGGCCGCCATGTGGCCACCGTCGCCGCCTCGCACTTCAAGCGGTCCATCATCGAACTGGGCGGCAACAGCGCGTTCGTCGTCCTCGACGACGCCGACGTCGACTACGCGGTCGACGCGGCCGTCTTCAGCCGCTTCGTCCACCAGGGTCAGGTCTGCATGGCCGCCAACCGGATCCTGGTCGACCGTTCGCTCGCGGACGAGTTCACCGAGAAGTTCGTCGCGAAGGTGCGGACCCTCAAGGCCGGCGACCCGCGCGACCCGCAGACCGCCATCGGCCCGCTGATCAACTCCTCTCAGGCCGAGGCCGTTTCGAGCATCGTCGAGCAGGCCGTCGCCGAGGGGGCGAACGCCCTCCTGCGCGGCACGACCACCGACAACCTCGTAGAGCCGTCCGTCCTGGCCGACCTGCGCGCCGACTCCGCCCTGCTCCGGCAGGAGGTCTTCGGACCGGTCGTCTTCCTCAACACCTTCGACGGCGAGGAGGAGGCCGTGCGTCTGGTCAACGACACGCCGTACGGCCTGAGCGGCGCGGTCCACACGGCCGACATCGAGCGGGGTGTCGCCTTCGCCAAGCAGATCGTCACCGGCATGTTTCACGTCAACGACGCCACCGTCCACGACGAGCCGATCATCCCCTTCGGCGGTGAGAAGAACTCCGGAGTGGGCCGTCTCAACGGCGAAACGACCCTGGAGGCCTTCACCACCACGAAGTGGATCTCGGTCCAGCACGGCCGCAGCCGCTTCCCCTTCTGAGCCGCCCGACGCCCCGCGGGGTGCCACCCCGGCAGCACGGCGGACATGCGCCCGGGCGCCTGGCGGACGCGTGTCCGCCACGCCATAACCTGGGCGCATGTCAGCGATCCGTCTTCTCGTGCTGGGCGCCGTGCGCCAGCACGGGCGGGCCCACGGCTACCAGGTGCGCGGCGACCTGGAGTACTGGGGCGCCCACGAGTGGTCCAACGCCAAGCCGGGCTCGATCTACCACGCCCTGAAGCAGATGGCCAAGCAGGGGCTGCTGCGTGAGCACGAGACGGCCCCGTCCACCGCGGGTGGCCCGCCGCGCACCGAGTACGAGATCACCGAGGCCGGCGCCGAGGAGTACTTCAGACTGCTGCGGGAGGCCCTGACCTCCTACGACCAGCAGACGGACGTGAAGTCGGCCGCCATCGGGTTCGTGGTGGACCTCCCGCGCGCGGAGGCCGTGTCCCTTCTGCGGGAGCGCATCCGCGGCATCGACGAGTGGCGCTCCGCCGTCACCGGGCACTACGTCCCCGAGGAGGGACCGGAGCAGCTCGGCCACATCGGGGAGATCATGAACCTCTGGATCCACACCGCCGACGCCGAGGCCGCGTGGACGCGGGGTCTCATCGCGCGGATCGAGGGCGGCGCGTACACCTTCGCGGGCGAGGGTGAGCCGTTCGTCGGCGTGCTGGCGGAAGGCGAGGAGAACCCCTACGCGACAGGGGAACGGCATCCGGGGGACTCTCACTAATCAATCGACCGGTTCCGTGCCATGCCGATGGCCGACGGCGCGGTCCTGGTGGGCCGTTCGGCGGCGGACATGTTCCAGTCGGCCGTCGGCCTGGCCGTGCTGATCGTGGTCGGCCTCGCGCTCGGCTGGCGTCCCCAGGGCGGTCCGGGGGCCTTCCTGGGGGCGGTGGGGCTCCTGCTCCTCTTCCGCTTCGCGATGCTGTGGGTGGGCATCCAGCTGGCGCTGGTGGCCGGGAAACCGGAGATGGTGCAGGCCGTGCAGATCCTGGTCTGGCCGGTCGGCTTCCTCTCCAACGCCCTGGCCGCCCCCGCCTCCATGCCCGGCTGGCTGGGGACGGCCGTCGAGTGGAACCCGATGTCCCGCACGGCGACGGCGGTGCGCGACCTGTTCGGCGGGGGCGCGGACCCGGCCCACCTGTGGCCGGCCGTCGCCTGGCCCCTGGCCCTGCTGGCGGTCTTCTTCCCCCTGGCCGTGCGGAAGTTCGCCGGCATGAGCCGGTGACGCCTTCACGGCCGGCCCCCGCCGAAGGCCCGCGCGAGCCGGGGGCACTCTGCGGACAGGCCCTAGTGGTGGAAGCCGGTCGCCGCGCTCTTGTCGCGGATCAGCGGACCCGACTGCCTGCGCAGTTCGGGCAGGAGCCGGCCCAGGTCCTCCACGAAGAGGTCCGCCAGGTCCTCCGAGAAGCCGTTCCTGCACACGACGCGCAGGACGGACAGGTCCTCCCGGTTCGGCGGGAAGGTGTACGCGGGCACCAGCCAGCCGCTCTCGCGCAGCCGCCTGGACACGTCGAAAACGTCGTACGAGTCCACGCCCGGCGCCGTCGTGAAGGCGACCACCGGCAGGTCGTCGCCCCGGGTGAGGAGGCGGAAGTCGCCGAACGCCTCCACCCGGGCGGCGACGCTCCGGGCCACGTCCCGGGTGGTCTGCTGCACCGCCCGGTAGCCCGCGCGCCCCAGCCTCAGCAACGTGTAGTACTGCGCGACGACCTGGGCCCCCGGCCGGGAGAAGTTGAGGGCGAAGGTCGGCATGTCGCCGCCCAGGTAGTTCACCCGGAAGACGAGCTCCTCGGGCAGGGCCTCCGTGTCGCGCCACAGAGCCCAGCCGACACCCGGGTACACCAGCCCGTACTTGTGCCCCGAGGTGTTGATCGACGCCACGCGCGCGAGGCGGAAGTCCCACACCAGGTCCTCGTCGAGGAAGGGGGCGACCATCGCGCCGGACGCGCCGTCGACGTGCACCGGGATGTCGAGGCCGGTCCGCTCCTGGAGGGCGTCGAGAGCCGCGCACAGGTCGGCGATCGGCTCGTAGGAGCCGTCGAAGGTGGAGCCGAGGATGCCGACGACCCCGATGGTGTTCTCGTCGCACAGCTCGGCCGCGGCCCGGGGGTCGAGGTGGAAGCGGTCCCCCTCCATGGGGAGCAGACGGGCCTCCACCTCCCAGAAGTTGCAGAACTTCTCCCAGCAGACCTGGACGTTGACGCCCATGACCAGGTTCGGCCGGGCGCCGGGGTAGCGGTCGGCGTTGCGCCGCGCCCACCGCCGCTTCATCGCCATCCCGGCGAGCATGCACGCCTCGCTCGACCCGGTCGTCGAACACCCCACGGCGGCCGACGGATCCGGCGCGTTCCACAGGTCGGCGAGCATCGCCACACAGCGCCGCTCCAGCTCGGCGGTGCGCGGGTACTCGTCCTTGTCGATCATGTTCTTGTCCCGGCACTCCGCCATCAGGACCCCGGCCTGCGGCTCCATCCACGTGGTGACGAAGGTGGCCAGGTTGAGTCGCGAGTTGCCGTCCAGCATCAGCTCGTCGTGCACCAGCTGGTACGCCGTCGACGGCGGAGTGGGGCCGTCCGGCAGCCGGTGCTTGGGCGGCGCCTCGATCATGCCGCCGACCGGATCGGCCTCTCCGAAGAAGGGGTTCACGGACAGGGGACGCTCGTCGGACTTCCCGGGACCTCTGTGCAGCGCCATGGGTGTGCCTCCTGAAAGGTCCGAACGGGTGTCAGCGGACGGAAGTTCCGTCCGCGCGCAACTGCATCTGCGGCCGCCCCGTCACCAGCAGCCAGGCCGGCAGCGAGGCGATGCAGAGCAGGGCGATGACCGAGGCCGAGGTGACGAGGACGGCGGCGACGAAGAGACTCAGCCAGCCCTGCCGGGTGATCGCCAGAAGGACGCCCAGCACCCCGGCCGCCACGCCCACCGACGGATGGACGCCCGGCACGAGCGCGTGAGCGGTGAGACCGAGGGCGGAGCCCACGAACACGGCCGGGAAGATCCGGCCGCCCCGGAAGCCGCAGGACGCGGCGACGAGCATCGCGGCCAGCTTCACCACCGTCATCGTGGCGAACTGCCCGGCCGACCAGCCGTCCGGGTCGGCCGCGAGCTCCGCGACCTCGTCCAGCCCCTTGAACAGCGTCAGATGGCCGCCCAGGGCCCCCAGCAGGCCCAGGACGACTCCGCCGAGCGGCAGGGCCAGCATCGGGTGCCGCAGCCGCGCGAACGCGCCGTGGACGTACGGGAAGGCGCGCACGGCGCACAGGGCGAGCAGCGCGCCCGCCGACGCGACCACGAGCGCCGCCAGCAGATCCCCCCACCCGGGGGTCCCGAGCACGGGCAGGTCCAGGTCGAAGGCCGGATGTGCCACCAGGGTGATGGTCATCGAACCGGCCGACGCGGCCACCAGCGGCGCGAAGACGTTGTCCCACAGCGGACCCTCGGTGTGCCGTTGCGCCAGCGCCTCGGAGATCAGCAGCGCCGCCGCCACCGGTGTGCCGAAGAGCGCGCCGATCGTCGCCGCCTCCGCGAGGACCACCCACACGGCGCCCGGCGCCCGCGGTGCGACCTTGCGGCCCAGCCAGACGGCGAGGCCCACGTTCACGGCGATGATCGGGTTCTCCGGGCCCAGGCTCGGCCCGCCCGCCAGCATCAGCGCGGTCGCCAGCAGCAGCCCGGGCAGGACGCCCAGCGGCAGCACACGCGCGTCCAGCCCCAGCGTCGCCGGATCGGGACCGGCGTGACCCGGTACCTTCCACACCACGAGTCCCACCAGCACCCCGGTCGTGGTGAGCACGACGAGCATCCACAGCACCGAGTAACGGCCCACGTCCAGTGCGTCCGGCAGGTCCTGCCACAGCACGTCCTCCAACTGCCCGGCCGCCTCCTCCACCGCCAGGAGCAGCAGGCTCGCCAGCACGCCGACGAGGAGGGCGGGCAGGATCGCCGGCAGCAGGGCGCGTGCCGGGGTTCCCGGAGCGGTGGGTGCTTGTTGTCCGGTGTCCTCGGCCACGGGCTCACGATAAGCGGGCAAAACAGACATGACATCCGGACGGGAACGCACGCGGCGCATCGGCCTTGCACCTCACGTCACGTGAGGACGCACGGTGGAGCGCGTACAGAGAAAGGAGCGGACGACTTGAGCTACTCGGTGGGACAGGTCGCCGGATTCGCCGGGGTCACGGTGCGCACGCTGCACCACTACGACGACATCGGCCTGCTCGTCCCCGGCGGGCGCAGCCACGCGGGTCACCGGCGCTACGACGACGCCGACCTCGACCGGCTCCAGCGGATCCTGTTCTACCGCGAGCTCGGCTTCCCGCTCGAGGACGTCGCGGCTCTGCTCGACGATCCGGCGGCGGACCCGCGCGCGCACCTGCGCCGGCAGCACGAACTGCTGACCGCCCGGATCGCGCAGCTGGAGAAGATGGCCGCGGCCGTGGAACACGCCATGGAGGCAAGGGAGATGGGCATCAACCTCACGCCCGAGGAACGGTTCGAGGTCTTCGGCGACAAGGACCCGGAGCAGTACGCCGAGGAGGCGGAACGGCGCTGGGGCGGCACCGAGGCCTACGCGGAGTCGCAGCGCCGCGCCGCCCGCTACACCAAGGACGACTGGAGGCGCGTTCAGGACGAGGTCGCCGACTGGGCGACGCGCTACGGGCGCCTCATGGCCGCAGGCGAGCCGCCGGAAGGCGAAGCGGCCATGGACATGGCCGAGGAACACCGGCAGCACATCAGCAGGTGGTTCTACGACTGCGCGTACGAGACGCACCGCTGTCTGGGGGAGATGTACGTCTCCGACGAGCGCTTCAAGGCCTTCTACGACGCGATGGGCCCGGGCCTCGCCGAGCACCTCAGAGGGGCGATCGAGGCGAACGCGGTCCGGCACGCGGCGTGACAGGACGACAGCTGCGCTCCGTGGGGCCCTGGTCCGGGGCAGGACCCGTCAGAGGTCCGCAGGGCTACTCCCGGGCCAGGACCACCGCGGTTCCGTAGGCGCACACCTCGGTGCCGAGGTCGGCCGCCTCCGTCACGTCGAAGCGGAACATGAGCACGCCGTTGGCCCCACGCACGCGTGCCTGCTCGACGAGCCGTTCCATGGCCTGGTTGCGGGTCTCGACGAGGGTCTTCGTCAGCCCCTTGAGCTCACCGCCGATCATCGACTTGAGGCCCGCGCCGATCTGGCTGCCCAGGTGGCGTGAGCGCACGGTCAGCCCGAAGACCTCGCCGATGACCCGCTCCACGCGGAACCCGGGTACGTCGTTCGTGGTGACGACCAGTACGTCCGGCTCGGGGCCCTGCCCGCCGCCGTAGTCTTCGATGCCCATGGCTCACAGCTTCGCCCCAGTGGGCGCACAGTGCATCCCGGAGACGTCCGTGGAACCTGGGGCGGACACATTGCGTTGATAGCTTTGTGCGGCTGCACCATGGACGCCGTACCTTTCCCCCACCCATCAGGAGCCCGCAACCGTGACGACGATCGCCCTCGGGCCGAGCTGGCTGGACCCCAACTACCTGCTCGACACCTTCGGTCTCTGGGGCCTGTTGCTCATCGTCTTCGCGGAGTCCGGCCTGCTGATCGGGTTCTTCCTGCCCGGTGACTCGCTGCTGTTCACCGCCGGCCTGCTGATCACGTCGAACCAGCTGGACTTCCCGCTGTGGGGCGCGGTCGCGCTGATCTGCCTGGCGGCGATCCTGGGCGACCAGGCGGGCTACATGTTCGGCAACAAGGTCGGGCCGTCGCTGTTCAACCGACCGGACTCCCGCCTCTTCAAGCAGGAGAACGTCACCAAGGCGCACGAGTTCTTCGAGAAGTACGGGCCGAAGTCCCTGGTCCTGGCCCGCTTCGTGCCCATCGTGCGCACCTTCACGCCGATCATCGCCGGCGTCAGCGGCATGCGCTACCGCTCGTTCCTGGTCTTCAACGTCATCGGCGGCGTCCTGTGGGGTGCGGGCGTCACCCTGCTGGGCTCCTGGCTGGGCAACATCGACTTCGTCAAGAAGAACATCGAAGCGATCCTCATCCTGATCGTCCTGATCTCCGTGGTCCCGATCGCCATCGAGTTCCTGCGGGCCCGCTCGAAGTCCCAGAAGAGCGTGTCGCCCGCCCCCGCGCAGCAGCAGCCGCACCAGCAGCAGCCGCACCAGCAGCCCCCGGTCATGGACGACGCGACGACCCAGCTCCGCCGGATCGACCAGCACGACCCGTACGACCAGCAGTACCGGTACGGCGACCAGGGGCAGGCCCAGGGCCACCACCAGGGGCAGGCCCAGGGCCGGCCGCCGCACCACCAGAACCACGGCGGGCAGCAGGACCACCAGGAGGGGTACTACGACGGGCAGCAGTACCAGCAGCAGCCGCAGCAGTACCCGCAGCAGCAGTACCCGCAGGACTGGCAGCAACAGCCTCAGCAGTCCCAGCAGGAGTCCCAGCAGCAGCCTTACGGCGCTCAGCAGAACGGCCAGTACCCCGACCCCTACGACAACAGGGGCTACTGACCGGGGCCGCCGGGAACGAGCCCGGGGGCCCTCGGAAGAGGCCGCTCAGAAGCCCCGTGTCCGCTTGGCGGCCCGCCGCTTCTCCGGGGAACCGATGCGCAGGAACAGCCGGGACACCTCGGACCCCAGGTTCACCCCGATGGCGATGGCCATCGCCAGCGCCGCGGCCTTGGTGATCGACACCAGTCCCGCGTCCACCTTGTTCTGGGCGATGGCCAGCAGCCCGAAGTAGGTCGCCGACCCCGGCAGCAGGGGCCCGATCGCGGCGGTCGTGTAGGGCAGGGCGGAAGCGAACCGGTACCGGGCCAGCAACTGCCCGAACAGCCCGACCACCCCCGCCGCGACGGCCGTGGACGCGACGGGTGAGATCTCGCCGGCGTAGTGCATGGCGCCGTACACCGACCAGGCGACACCGCCGTTGAGAGTCACGGCGAGCACGGTGGACCGTTCCTGCTGCAACAGCACGGCGAACGTCAGGGACAGCAGCATCGACGCGCCGATCTGCCACAACGGCCGCTTGGTGATGCCCAGGGCCGCGTCGGGATTGAGATGCGCGCCGAGCTGCACACCGACGTAGAGCATCACCAGCACCCCCGCCACGATGCCCACGAAGAAGTACATGACCTCCAGCAGGCGCGCGGCCGCGGTGATGTAGAACCCGGTCAGACCGTCCTGTACGCCCGCCACCAGGGCCCGGCCGGGCAACAGGGCGAACAGTCCACCGGTGATGACCGCGGACGCCTTCACGTCGACGTCGGCCAGCGTCAGCGTGATGCCGATCGCGGCCGGCGGCATCGCGGCGACCAGGAACTGGTAGAACTCCGGCAGCCCGCGCCCCGCACAGAGCCACGCCAGCCGGTCCCCGAGCATCGCACCGAGCGCGGCCGCCACGAACACGACCAGGTCACCGCCCACCAGGATCGAGGCCGCGCCCGCGAGCAGCCCGCTCGCCGAGGTCAGCACCCAGGTCGGGTACGGATGCCGGTTGCGTCGCATCTCGGCGAGCCGACGGTAGGCCTCTTCCAGCGAGAGATGGCTCTCCGGGTCGCTCAGGTCGTCCACGAGCCGGAAGACGGCCGCCAGACGCGTGTAGTCGGTACCCCGGCGGCGTACCGTCCGGGACGCCGTCACCGGGTCCTCCACGAGGGACGGCTGGTACGAGATCGACAGCAGCGTGAAGGTGACGTTCGGTTCGCAGCGGTCCAGCCCGTAGGAGCGGCACACCGCGAACATCGCGGCCTCCACGTCCTCGGCGCCCTCCCCGCCCGCGAGCAGCAACTCGCCGATGCGCAGCGTCAGGTCGAGCACGCGCGGAACGGCCGGCCCGTCCTCCTCCGCCTTCGGGCCCGGCTCCGGCGCGGGCCGTTCGGCCACCGGCATCCGCAGCATCGTGCGCATCCGGTCCTGCCAGGGGAGGTCCTTGATGAGACTCACCACCGGCACGCCCTCGGCCGGCGTGAACGCGACCGGGCCCTGCCGGGCGCTGTACGTGCTCGGCAGGCTGAACGCCGACCCCTCGCCCTCGCCGGTGGACGGCGGTCCCACGTCGAGCCCGTCCGGGACGGCGAACTCCGACGTGGTCTCCGGCTCACCGCCGTGTCTGGGGACGGCCAGCCCCGCCGGGATCGCGAACTCGGACGTGATCTCGGGGTCGAAGCCACTCCTCGCCTCGTCCGACTGCGGCTTGCGGTCCTCCGCCTCCGACACTCAGCAACGCTCCCTGAACGACACCTTCCGTGGGCCTCAGTATGCGCACACACGCGCGGAAGGGCCGCACGGGCATGCGTGCGGCCCTTCCGACGGCATCAGGCGCCGCGCCGGCCCTCAGTGGCCGCCCTGGTCCTTGAAGCGCTTGTAGGACCGCTCGATCTCGGCCTCGGCGTCGGTGCGGCCGACCCAGTCGGCGCCCTCGACGGACTTGCCGGGCTCCAGGTCCTTGTAGACCTCGAAGAAGTGCTGGATCTCCAGACGGTCGAACTCCGACACGTGGTGGATGTCCCGCAGGTGCTCCACGCGCGGGTCGGTCGACGGGACGCACAGCAGCTTGTCGTCGCCGCCGGCCTCGTCCGTCATCCGGAACATGCCGATCGCGCGGCAGCGGATGAGGCAGCCCGGGAAGGTCGGCTCGTCCAGGATGACCAGCGCGTCCAGCGGGTCACCGTCCTCGCCGAGAGTGTTCTCGACGAAGCCGTAGTCGGTCGGGTAGGCGGTCGAGGTGAAGAGTCGACGGTCCAGGCGGATCCGACCGGTCTCGTGGTCCACCTCGTACTTGTTCCGCGAACCCTTCGGGATCTCGATCGTGACGTCGAACTCCACCGGTGGCTCCTCCATGATCAGCACATAGTTCTGGTGGTTAAGTGTCCCTCACGCCGCTGTGTGATCGCGAAAGGGGCTGGTGATCGTGCCAGAGCTGAGGCCTTGGCGGGCCGCGAGACCGCACGTGGTGCGGGTCACGGACGCCGTCCGACCGCGTCTGGCACGGGCCGCAGTGATCGTACGGCCTCGTCTCGCACGGGTGACGGCGGCCGCGAAGCCGCAGGTCGCACGGCTCACACAGGCGGCGAAGCCGCAGCTCGAGCGGATCACGAAAGCCGGTCCGAACGCCAGGTCCTGGCAGTACACCGCGGGAGCGGCGACCGCCGGGCTGGCACTGGCCGCCGGGGTGGTGACCGCCGCCGGCCCGTGGGACTCCTCCGGTCAGCGTACGGCGGAGCGGGACCGGGCCGCCGCACTGGAACGGGCGGGTGGCACAGATCACGGCCGTGTGGACGATTCGTCCGGTGCGACAGATATGCCGGATACGTCTGGCGCCGCGGCCGGAGCGCCGCACCCGGCGCCGAGCGCCGCATCCGTCCTCACGGGCCTGGGAGGCGCCGCCAACACCGTGAAGTCCGCCCCGGCCGCCCTCCCGACCGGCACGGGCCTCGCGGGCGTCCTGGGCCCGCTCCTGGGCGATCCGGCCCTCGGCGCCCGGCGGACCGCCGTGGTCGTCGACGTGGCCACCGGCAAGCGCCTGTACGGCGCCGGCGCCGACGAGGCGCTCACCCCGGCGTCCACCACGAAGATCGCCACCGCGGTCGCCGCGCTCTCCGCGATGGGCGGCGAACACCGCCTCATCACCCGGACCGCGCTGGAACCCGGCACCAAGGAGGTCGTCCTCGTCGGCGGCGGCGACCCCACCCTCACCGCCCGCGCGGAGACCGGGGGATGGGCCGACCTGCGCACCCTCGCCGGCCGGACCGCCACCGCGCTGAAGAAGCGCGGCCTCACCCGGGTGACCCTCTCGTACGACACGACGCTGTACGCCGGCACCCGGGTTCACCCCATCGGGGCCAACCCCAACCTCGCGCCCGTCACCGCCCTGTCCACAGACGAGGGCCGCACCGACGACTCGGTCAGCGGTCCGACGGCCCGCGTGAGCGACCCGGCGGCCGACGCGACCCGCACGTTCGCGGAGTTCCTCGCGGACGCGGGCGTCAAGACCTCGTCCCCCGGCCCCTCCAAGGCCACCAAGCGCGCGGAGAGCCTCGCCACGGTCTCCTCGCCCCCGCTGTCCGTCCTGGTCGAACGGATGCTGACCAACAGCGACAACGACATCGCCGAGGCCCTCGCCCGTCAGACCGCCGTCGCGACCGGTGTCCGCGCGGACTTCGCCGGCGGCGGCAAGGCCGTCCAGGCGCAGTTGAAGAAGCTCGGGCTGCCGCTGACCGGTGTCCGCATCAAGGACGGCAGCGGCCTCGACCGTCAGGACCGGCTCACCGCCGACCTCCTGACCGCCCTTCTGGTCAAGGCCGGTGACGCCGCCCGACCCGACCTGCGCCCCGTCCTCACCGGCCTCCCCGTCGCCGGCTTCACCGGCACCCTCACCAGCCGCTACACCGAGGGTGCGGCCGGTGTCGTCCGCGCCAAGACCGGCACCCTCAGCGGCGTGAACACCCTCGCCGGCACGGTCGTCGACCAGGACGGCCGTCTTCTCGCGTTCGCCCTCCTGGCCTCCGGCACGACCGATCCGGCGGCGGCCCAGGCGGCGCTGGACCGGGCGGCGACGGCGCTGGCGGGGTGCGGCTGCCGCTGAGGGGCACGGCCCCGGCACCCCGGGCCCCCGGCGCCGGGACGACTCCTGGCCCCGACCCACCCTCGGCCCCGACCCTGACATCTCCCTGACCGGACTCGCGCGGCCTGCCCTCGACGGCGGCGCTCACGTACGGTTGACGCATGACGAGCAACGGTGGCGCTGCTTCTTCGGGGATGGTCGACTGGAATCTCGCGGTGGCGACCGCGACGCGGCTCGTACGGCCGGGACCCGAGGTCAGTCGTGACGAGGCCCGGGCCGTCGTCGCGGAACTGCGCCGACATGCCAAGGCCTCGGAGGGACACGTCCGGGGCTTCACTCGTATGGGCACCGAGGGCGCCCACGACACCCCGATCCTCGTCGTCGACCGCCCGGGCTGGGTGCGGGCGAACGTGGCGGGCTTCCGGGAGATCCTCAAGCCCCTCCTCGCCAAAATGGGGGAACGGCGCGGCAACACCCCGGGCGGCGCGGTCCTCGGCGCCGTCGGCGGCAAGGTCACCGGCGTCGAGCTGGGCATGCTGCTGTCCTTCCTGTCCTCCCGGGTTCTCGGCCAGTACGAGACGTTCGCCCCCGCCACCCGTGAGCTCCCCGCCGGGGCCGACGGCGGCGGCCGGCTGCTGCTCGTCGCGCCGAACATCGTCCACGTGGAACGCGAACTCGACGTCCAGCCCCACGACTTCCGGCTGTGGGTGTGCCTGCACGAGGAGACCCACCGCACCCAGTTCTCGGCCGTGCCCTGGCTGCGGGACCATCTGGAGGGCGAGATCCAGTCGTTCCTGGGCGAGACCGACGTCGACCCCATGACCTTCCTGGAACGGGTCAGGGAAGCCGCCCAGTCGCTGTCCGGCGGCCGGCCCGAGGGCGAGGAGGACGACGGCGGCCGTTCCCTGGTCGAACTCGTGCAGACGCCCGCCCAGCGGGAGATCCTCGCCCGCCTCACCGCCGTGATGTCCCTCCTGGAGGGACACGCCGACTTCGTGATGGACGGCGTCGGCCCCGAAGTCGTGGCGTCCGTCGCCGAGATCCGTGAGAAGTTCCAGCAGCGCCGCGCCAAGGGCGCCTCCCGTCTGGACATCGCCCTGCGCAAGCTGCTGGGCCTGGACGCCAAGCTCAAGCAGTACCGGGACGGCGAGCGGTTCGTACGGGGCGTCGTCGACCAGGTCGGCATGGACGGCTTCAACCGCGTGTGGACCTCCCCGAACACACTTCCGACCAAGGCCGAGATCGCCAAGCCGGCGGACTGGGTCGCACGGGTGCACCGCAAGGCCGAGTCGTGAACCCGCCGGAAGGGCGGTGAACGGATCCGGCCTTCGGCAGGCGAACGCCCCTTCAATCACCCGTCCGAGGGACCGTGAGCCCCGGGCAGGCGTGCAATGCTCGGGGAACGCCCCGGTTCTGTCACCATCTACACACTCTGAGTGACCGAACCTCGGGATCACCCCCGACAACTTCATGAAGGGAACCGGACAGTGGGTCCCCATCCTGCGGTCGCGGCGATACGCCTGGCGGTCCGCCGCGTACTTCACGACATCCTCAACGACCACCCCACCCCCGAAGCAGACCCGCACGAGCGACCGGCCTCGCCGCTCGTGCTCGTGGCGTGCTCCGGCGGCGCCGACTCCATGGCCCTCGCCTCCGCCCTCGCCTTCGAGGCGCCCCGGCTCGGCATCCGGGCCGGCGGCGTCACCGTCGACCACGGGCTCCAACCCGGCTCCGACCAGCGCGCCGGGGAAGTGGTCCAGCGGCTGCGCGAACTCGGCCTCGACCCCGTGGAGGCCACCGCCGTGACCGTCGGCCGCGAAGGCGGCCCCGAGGCCGCCGCCCGTGACGCCCGCTACGCCGCCCTCGACTCCGCCGCCGTCCGCCACGGCGCCGCCGCCGTCCTGCTCGGCCACACCCGCGACGACCAGGCCGAAACCGTCCTGCTGGGCTTGGCCCGCGGCTCCGGCATCCGCTCCCTGTCCGGCATGGCGGCCGTCTCCGGAGGGCCGGGAGCCGCCCGCCGCTACCGCCGCCCCTTCCTCCAGCTCGACCGGCAGACCGCCCGCAAGGCGTGCATGGTCCAGTCCCTGCCCGTCTGGGACGACCCGCACAACGCCGACCCGGCGTACACCCGCTCCCGGCTGCGCCACGAGGGCCTGCCCGCCCTGGAGAAGGCGCTGGGCAAGGGTGTCGTCGAGGCACTCGCCCGTACGGCCCAGCTCTCCCGTGACGATGCCGACGCGCTCGACGCCTGGGCGGGGCAGGCCGAATCCTCCGTACGGGACGCCGCCGGTCTCCTGGAGTGCGCCAAGCTCTATGCCCTGCCGCCCGCCGTACGCCGCCGGATCCTGCGCCGCGCCGCCATCGAGGCGGGCGCTCCGGCCGGTTCTCTCTTCGCCCGGCACATCGAGGAGGTCGACCGGCTGATCACCGGCTGGCGCGGCCAGGGGGCCATCAATCTCCCCGGCAAAGTCGTCGCCCAGCGCCAGGGTGGCAGACTGGTGATTCGGCAAGGCTGAATCCGGGCCCTCCGGCAGGACCGCTTACGTGGTCGTGGGCGGTCCCGGTGGCCGCTGGGACAACCGAAAGTGATGCGGGTGGACGCGAAAGACATGGGCACCGACCTCAAAGAGGTGCTCATCACCAAGGAAGAGATCGACGCGAAGCTGGCCGAGCTGGCCGCGAAGATCGACGCGGAATACGCGGGCAAGGACCTGCTCATCGTCGGTGTCCTCAAGGGCGCGGTGATGGTCATGGCCGACCTCGCCCGATCCCTGTCCACCCCCGTCACCATGGACTGGATGGCCGTGTCGTCCTACGGCGCGGGCACCCAGTCCTCCGGTGTCGTGCGGATCCTCAAGGACCTGGACACCGACATCAAGGGCCGCCACGTCCTGATCGTCGAGGACATCATCGACTCCGGTCTGACGCTGTCCTGGCTGATCTCCAACCTCGGCTCGCGCGAGCCCGCCACCCTCAAGGTGTGCACGCTGCTGCGCAAGCCCGAGGCCGCCAAGGTCGCCATCGACGTCGAATGGGTCGGCTTCGACATCCCCAACGAGTTCGTCGTCGGCTACGGCCTCGACTACGCCGAGAAGTACCGGAACCTCCCGTTCGTCGGTACGCTCGCGCCCCACGTCTACGGCGGCTGAACCCGAAGGGCCCAAGCCCCGTACGAAGATCGGGAACCCCGACGGGCCTCACGCCGTTAAGGCATGCAGACGGGTGCGCCAGTCGTCCCGTGCGGCTTTGCGTGACAAAGCTGGGGTACCGTCAGAAGAACTGTCTTATCAAACTCACTATGGCAGGAGGGACGGGGCGACACCGCTCCGTATGGATGGACGTGAAGCGATACTTCCGTGGGCCGGTCATGTGGATCGTGCTGGCCGTCCTTGCCGTGGTCGTGTTGATGCAGGTCGTCGGCTCGTCCGGCGGCTACAAGACGGTGGACACCGGCCAGGTCATTGCAGCGATCAACGACAACAAGGTCGAGTCGGCCAAACTCACCACCGGTGACGAGCAGACCATCAAGGTCACGCTCAAGGACGGCGAGAAGGTCAAGGACAGCTCGAAGATCCAGGCGAGCTATATCGGCGACCAGGGCGTGACCATTGCCAACACGCTGCAGACCAAGTACCAGGACAAGCAGATCCCGGACGGATACACAGTTTCGCCGACGAAGCAGAACGCCTTCGTCGGGATCCTGCTGTCCCTGCTCCCCTTCGTCCTCATCGTGGTCGTCTTCCTGTTCCTGATGAACCAGATGCAGGGCGGCGGCTCCCGAGTCATGAACTTCGGGAAGTCCAAGGCCAAGCTCATCACCAAGGACACCCCGAAGACGACATTCGCCGACGTCGCGGGCTCGGACGAGGCCGTCGAGGAACTCCACGAGATCAAGGAGTTCCTCCAGGAACCGGCGAAGTTCCAGGCCGTGGGCGCCAAGATTCCCAAGGGCGTACTCCTGTACGGCCCGCCCGGCACCGGCAAGACGCTCCTCGCGCGCGCCGTCGCCGGCGAGGCGGGCGTCCCCTTCTACTCGATCTCCGGTTCCGACTTCGTCGAGATGTTCGTCGGTGTCGGTGCCTCCCGGGTCCGTGACCTCTTCGAGCAGGCCAAGGCGAACGCCCCGGCGATCGTCTTCGTCGACGAGATCGACGCGGTCGGCCGCCACCGCGGCGCCGGCCTCGGCGGTGGTCACGACGAGCGCGAGCAGACGCTGAACCAGCTGCTCGTCGAGATGGACGGCTTCGACGTGAAGGGCGGCGTGATCCTCATCGCCGCCACGAACCGCCCCGACATCCTCGACCCCGCGCTGCTGCGCCCCGGCCGCTTCGACCGCCAGATCGCGGTCGACCGCCCGGACATGCAGGGCCGTCTGGAGATCCTCAAGGTCCACCAGAAGGGCAAGCCGGTCGCCCCGGACGTCGACCTGTCGGCCGTCGCCCGCCGCACCCCCGGCTTCACCGGCGCGGACCTGTCGAACGTGCTGAACGAAGCGGCGCTCCTCACGGCGCGCAGCGACAAGAAGCTCATCGACAACCACTCGCTGGACGAGGCCATCGACCGCGTCGTGGCGGGCCCGCAGAAGCGGACCCGGATCATGTCGGACAAGGAAAAGAAGATCACCGCGTACCACGAGGGCGGCCACGCCCTGGTCGCGGCGGCCTCGCCGAACTCCGACCCGGTCCACAAGATCACGATCCTGTCGCGCGGAAGGGCCCTCGGTTACACGATGGTCCTGCCGGACGAGGACAAGTACTCGACCACGCGCAACGAGATGCTCGACCAGCTGGCCTACATGCTGGGTGGCCGCGCGGCCGAGGAACTGGTCTTCCACGACCCGACGACAGGTGCTGCGAACGACATCGAGAAGGCCACCGCGACGGCCCGTGCGATGGTCACGCAGTACGGCATGACCGAGCGTCTCGGCGCCATCAAGTTCGGCGGCGACAACACCGAGCCGTTCCTGGGCCGGGAGATGTCGCACCCGCGCGACTACTCGGAAGAGGTCGCCGCGCTGGTCGACGAAGAGGTCAAGAAGCTCATCGAGACGGCGCACAACGAGGCCTGGGAGATCCTGGTCGAGAACCGCGACGTCCTCGACCAGCTGGTGCTTCAGCTGCTCGAGAAGGAGACGCTGAACAAGGAGCAGATCGCCGAGGTCTTCGCTCCGATCGTCAAGCGCCCGCCCCGGCCCGCCTGGACCGGCTCCTCGCGGCGCACGCCGTCCACCCGTCCGCCGGTGCTCTCCCCCCGGGAGCTCGCACTGACGAACGGCGCCAACGGCGCGACTCCGGCGATCTCGACGGCGAAGTCCACCGTGGTGGACCCCACCCCGGTGACCGAGCCGGCCCCGGAGGACCGCCCCGAGAGCTGACCGGTTCCCGGAGCCCTCACCAGGCCCGGAATGGATGCCGCGCCCCCCAGGTTCTAGCCTGGGGGGCGCGGCATTTTCCGTTGGACCCATGTCCATGCCCGCAGCTGAGGCGCGTGACCCATACGCGCGACCCGCACAGGAACGAGGCACCAGATGACCGACCCCGTGACGCTGGACAGCGAGGGCTCCATCGGCGAGTTCGACGAGAAGCGCGCCGAGAACGCCGTACGCGAGTTGCTGATCGCGGTCGGCGAGGACCCGGACCGCGAGGGCCTGAGGGAGACTCCGGCGCGGGTGGCGCGGGCGTACAGGGAGATCTTCGCCGGGCTGTGGCAGCAGCCCGAGGACGTGCTGACCACGACCTTCGACCTCGGGCACGACGAGATGGTGCTCGTGAAGGACATCGAGGTGTTCAGCACCTGTGAACACCATCTCGTGCCGTTCCGGGGGGTCGCCCACGTCGGCTACATCCCGTCCACGTCCGGGAAGATCACCGGTCTGTCCAAGCTGGCCCGCCTCGTGGACGTCTACGCACGCCGCCCGCAGGTGCAGGAACGTCTCACCACGCAGATCGCCGACTCCCTGATGGAGATCCTGGAGCCGCGCGGGGTGATCGTCGTCATCGAGTGCGAGCACATGTGCATGTCCATGCGGGGCATTCGCAAGCCCGGTGCCAAGACCATCACCTCGGCGGTGCGGGGACAGCTGCGGGACGCGGCGACGCGCAACGAGGCGATGAGCCTGATCATGGCTCGCTGAGGCGGGCCGGCCGCAACGCGAGTCCGCGGTCGGGCGGGAGACGCCCGTCGGGTGGGAGGCGTCACGCCGGTGACGCGGCTCCCTTGTCCTGATCGTCGTCCTCGGGCAGCTTGCACACGCGTTCCAGGAAGATGGCAGCCGCTATCACCGCGATACCCGCCAGGACGGCGAAGCCGGCGTAGATGGCCTGGTCACGGCGGGCGGGGATGTCGAGGGACTCCAGGAGGAAGACGCCCGTGCCGCCGTACATACCGGAGACCAGGGCGGCCACCAGAGCGCTGGACTGACCGAACACGACAGCCCGGGCCGCCATCAGGGGGTCGACGCCCTTCGCCTCGGGGCGGCGCTCGCGCTGGGCCTTGAGACGGGCGCGCAGCGAGAGCGCGGTGGCCGTCAGGACCACGGCGATCAGAGCGAGGACGATGGGCGCGGCCAGCGGGACGCTCGGGAGGGTCCCGACCGCGTTCCACAGACGGGCGCCTGCCCAGGACAGGATCGCGGCCACGCCGAACACGCCGGCCAGCACCCTGATGCGCAGCTCTCTCACGGTGTCCCTTCAACTCCCCCGAGCCCGCGGGCATGGACATCCCCGGGCAGTGGTCTCGTCGACCTTAACGACTACTCGGGCAGGTGGAGTTCCAGGTCCTTGCGGGCCGCGACGCCCTCGCGGGTGAGGATGTCGAGCAGACCGGCCACCGTACCGCGGCCGGGCAGCTGTGCCTCGGGCTCCACGTCGTGCCAGGGAGCCAGGACGAAGGCGCGTTCGTGGGCGCGGGGGTGGGGGAGCGTGAGCCGCGGGTCGTCGTCGACGACATCGGCGTACGCGACGATGTCGACGTCGAGTGTGCGCGCGCCCCAGCGCTCGTCCCGTACCCGGTGGAAGGCCTCCTCGACCGCGTGTGCCCGCTCCAGGAGGGAGGACGGCGGAAGGGTCGTCTTCAGCAGGACCACCGCGTTGAAGTACGACGGCTGGCTGCCGGGCTCGACGCCCCACGGCTCCGTCTCGTACACCGGCGAGACGGCCTTGATACGGACGCCCGGGGTGTCCTCCAGGGCGTCGATGGCGCCCTGGAGGGTCTCCAGGCGGTTGCCGAGGTTGGAGCCGAGGGAGATGACGGCCCGTTGGGGGTTGTGCAGCGTGGTGTCGGCGGCGTCGACCTTCTCGACGACGGAGGCGGGTACCGGCTGAACGGTGGGGTCGCTCTGACCTCCGGTGAAGAACGCGGTCATACTCGGCTCCGGGTGATGGTGACGGTCACGTCGTCGAAGGGGACCGTGATCGGCGCGTCCGGTTTGTGGACGCAGACCTCGACCTCCTGGACCCCTTCGTGCTTCAGACAGGCCTGGGAGATGCGCTCGGCGAGCGTCTCGATGAGGTCGACGGGGTCGCCCTGGACGACGGCCACGACCTCCTCCGCCACGATGCCGTAGTGCACGGTCTTCGCCAGGTCGTCGTCGGCCGCGGCCGGCCGGGTGTCCAGGCCCAGGACGAGGTCCACGATGAAGGTCTGGCCCTCCTCGCGTTCCTTGGGGAACACGCCGTGGTACCCGCGGGCCTTCAGGCCGCGCAGCGCGACACGATCCACGCGAATCACTCCTGCAATCGTCGGTTTCGGCCGGTGCGTACCGGATGCGGGGGCACCCCGGCCTCGAACGAATCTACCCGCGAGCACGGACAGAGCCGGGCTCCGGACGCGGTGGCCCGGCTCGGAGCCATGACTTTTCACCGGGCGTTTCCCTTGCGGAACCCGGCGCCTCGCGGGCTGGTAGCCGCCCCTACCCACGGGTTCGTGATTCCAACCACTTATTGGTCCCTGTGGGTCATCCCGGGCTTTCTCTCCCTTCCTGCGGTCCGCCTACCCGCTCAGGAGGGGTTGTCGTCGCTCTCGGAGTCGTCGGGATTGTCCGCGCTCTCCGCCTCGTCGTTCTCCGTCAGCACCGGGGAGGCGTGGTGGGACCACAGTTTCCAGCCGTCGGAGGTGCGACGGAACACGTTCGTTGCGACCACCAGCTGGCCGACGAGCGGTCCGAGCTCCTCGCCGTCCTCCGGCGCGGGGCCGCCGCTCAGGATGTTCTCGGTGCAGTTCACCAGCGCCGTGTCGCCGGTGACGGAGACATGCACGTCGGTGAGGAAGAACTGGATGTAGTCGGTGTTCGCCATGATCAGCGCGTACGACCGCAGTACCTCGCCGCGACCGGTGAGCACGGGCCACCCGGGGTGCACGCAGGAGACCACGCCGACGTCCGCCGGGTCGTGATACGTCTCGTCGACGCCCAGGTCGGCCGGGGTGAGCCAGAGCGAGGACACCCCGTCGAAGTCACCCTGCTCCAGCGCCTCGTAGAAGGCGGTGTTGGCGGCCTCGACCTGTTCGACGTCCGTGTGGGGGGCGCTCACCGGGTTCCCTCTGTGCCGCTCGGGCCGCGCACGCCGGGCGGCGCTTCGCTCTCCTCGCGCGCCCCCTCTACGGCGCGTGCGACCCGTACCGCGTCCGCAGTGGCGCGTACCTCGTGCACGCGGACCGCCCAGGCGCCGGCCTCCGCCGCGAGGGCGGAGACGGCGGCGGTGGCGGCGTCGCGCTCACGCGCGGGAGGTGGCGCGCCCTGCGGGCCGGCCAGGACACGGCCCAGGAACCGCTTGCGGGACGCCGCGACGAGCAGGGGGTGACCGAGGGCGTGGAGCCGGTCGAGGTGGGCCAGCAGGGAGAGGTCGTGATCGCCCTCCTTGGAGAAGCCGAGCCCCGGGTCGACGACGACACGGTCGGGGGAGATGCCGCCCGCCAGGACGGCTTCCACGCGCGCGTGCAGTTCTTCGAGGACCTCGGCGACGACGTCGGCGTAGACGCCTCTGACGTTGCCGCCCTCCAGGAAGCCGCGCCAGTGCATGACGACGAAGGGGGCGCCCGCGTCCGCGACGGCCGGGATCATCGCCGGGTCGGCGAGGCCGCCGCTGACGTCGTTGACGAGGGCGGCGCCGGCCGCGAGGGCCCGGGCGGCGACGGAGGCGCGCATCGTGTCCACGGAGACGACGACGCCCTCGGAGGCGAGACCGCGGACCACGGGGACGACCCTGCGCAGTTCCTCGGCCTCGTCGACCCGGCTGGCGCCGGGGCGGGTGGACTCGCCGCCGACATCCACGAGGTCCGCGCCCTCGGCGACCAACTGGAGGCCGTGCTTGACGGCGGCCGTCGTGTCGAAGAAGCGGCCGCCGTCGGAGAAGGAGTCGGGGGTCACGTTGACGACTCCCATGACCGCGCAGCGGTCCCATTCCGGAAGACCGACGACGCGCCCGCGTCCGCTCTGCTTGCTCATGCGTTCAGCGTAGGCCCCGGAGGGAGGCGCGCCATGGCGCCCCGGGCGCAGACCCGGCGGCCGGGAGGAGGCGGGGCCGCCGACCGGACGGGTCCGCTCGGCGTGCGTCCGCTTCCCGCCGGACCGGCATCGCCGCGGCTATGCCGCTCGTACGTCCCGCTCCGTCACCGCGTGCGCGCACACGCGTGCCGCTGTCTTGCGGCGGCGCAGGAAGCGCGGCAGGGGGAGGGCGAGATTGACGAAGCCCTCGGCCTGCATGGCGGCGAAGCCGATGCGGGGGAGGTCGCCGGAGGCCCGGTAGACGACGAAGCGGGGCTCCCAGCGCGGCTGGAACTTGGCGTTGAACTTGTACAGCGACTCGATCTGGAACCAGCGGGAGAGGAAGACCAGCAGTCCGCGCCAGGCGCGCAGCACCGGGCCGGCGCCGATCTTCTCGCCGCGGGCCAGCGCCGAGCGGAACATGGCGAAGTTCAGCGACACGCGCGCGATGCCGAACTTCGGGGCGGCCTGGAGAGCGGCCACGATCAGGAGTTCGTTCATGCCCGGGTCGGCCGAGCGGTCGCGGCGCATCAGGTCGAGGGAGGCGCCGTCGGGGCCCCAGGGCACGAAGTGCAGGATCGCCTTCAGGTCGCCGTACTCGCCGGGGACCTCGTCCGCCTTGTGGGCGGTGGCGATGAGGCAGTCGCCGTCGCCGGGGTCGCCTATGCGGCCGAGCGCCATGGAGAAGCCGCGCTCGGTGTCGGTGCCGCGCCAGTCCTCCGAAGCCCGCCGGATGCGCTCCAGTTCGGCCTCGCCGAGGTCACCCACGCGCCGGACCCGGGTCTCGTAACCGGCGCGTTCGATGCGCTTGACCATTTGGCGCACGTTGCGCATCGCGCGGCCGGCCAGGGAGAAATCCGCGACGTCCACCACCGCCTCGTCACCCAGTTCGAGAGCGTCCAGGCCGGTCTCCCGGGTCCAGACCTCGCCGCCCGTCTCCGAGCAGCCCATGACGGCGGGGGTCCAGGAGTGGGCCTTGGCCTCGTCCATGAAGCGTTCGATGGCGCCGGGCCAGGCCTCGACGTCGCCGATGGGGTCACCGCTGGCGAGCATCACACCGGAGACGACGCGGTAGGTCACCGCCGCCTTGCCGCTGGGGGAGAAGACCACCGCCTTGTCGCGGCGCAGCGCGAAGTGGCCCAGGGAGTCACGGCGGCCGTGCTTCTCGAGGAGGGCACGCAGGCGCACCTCGTCGTCCTCGGTGAGACGCGCGGCCGGGTGCTCGGGACGGAAGGCGAGGTAGATCGTGGTGACCGCGGTGATCCAGCCGAGGGCGCCGAGGGAGAAGGCGACGGTCCAGGACGTGTTGCCCTGGTAGTCGACCGGCCCCTCGAAGCCGAAGAGGCCGTACAGGACGTGCGTAATGCGATCGGCCAGGCTCGGGTCGCCGATCAGGCGCCCCGGGTGGACGCTGACGATGATCAGACCGAGACCGAGGGAACCGGCGCCCATGAGGACGAAGTTGGCGAGCGCGCGCCAGCGGCTGCGCGGGTCGGGCAGTGCCGCGAACTGGTCACGGTGCAACAGCAGCGGAACCAGGAGCGCGACCGAGATCAGCGCGCCCACGATCGAGTGCCGGTACACGAACTGGGCCACCGCGCCCGCCGGGAGCAGTACCACCGCCGCACGCCACGCGCGCCGCTTGCCGCGCTTGAGGCCGTGGGCGAGCAGCAGCAACAGGACGCCGGCGCTGAGGGACAGCGCCGCCGCGAACGGCCCGAACGAGCCGGGCAGCACCTCGGCGAAGGTGTGCATACGGCTGTGCCTGAAGCGCGGGAAGACGCCGCCGGCGACGTCGAGCAGGCCCACGAGGGCACAGGCCCGGGCGACCAGGGCGGGAACGGCCTCGGGGCGCGGACCTCGCACTATCTGCCGCACCCGGCTTGATCGGTGCGGAACCCCGCCCGACATTTCCCCATCTTGAGTGACAGACATCGCATCCCGTAGTTCCGCGAGAGACCTTGGACCCGGGCCCGATCCGGGCATCCGGCGACATTGCGCCCTCTAGGACGGTGTCTTGAGGTGAGAGGTTCACTCGTCTCCTCAAAGCCAGTGAAAAGGCCAAGGAAAGTTCGGGACAAGCCCTCGCGAAGGAGTCGGGGGAGCGGGCGTGCTCCCGGACGGAGAGAAGGCAGGAAACCACCGCATGGGTCTCACGAGCGACAAAATACTGCTGCTGTCCGTGCTGTTCGCCTTACTGCTGTTCGCCGGCACGGTGTGGCTGTGGCCGCGCCTCGCCCGCAACGGCTGGCGGGCCGTCGGCGGGCGGATCCTCCTGCTGCTGGCCACCCAGTTGGCGCTGTTCGTGTCGGTGGGGCTCACCGCCAACCAGGCGTTCGGCTTCTACGCCAGTTGGGCGGACCTCTTCGGCCGGGAGACCGACCAGGGCGTGGTCGTCGACCACGCGGCGGGCGGCGCCCCGGCGGGGCCGCTGCGGGTGATGGACACCCGGCGCGTGGACGGCGGCGGCAGCGGGCGCCCGCAGTTCGGCGGACAGATCCAGAAGGTCGCCATCAACGGACGTACGACGCACATAGCCACGCCGGCGTACGTGTACCTGCCGCCCGAGTACTTCGATCCGCGGTACCGCACGCGTACGTTCCCCGCGACCGTCGTCCTCACGGGCTACCCCGGTACGGCGGAGGCGCTGGTGGACAAACTGCACTATCCGCGTACCGCGCGGCAGCTCGCCAAGGACGGGAGCATGCAGCCGATGATCCTCGTGATGATGCGGCCGACGGTGGCGCCGCCGCGGGACACGGAGTGCGTGGACATCCCGGGCGGCCCGCAGACCGAGTCGTTCTTCGCCAAGGACCTGCCGGCCGCCGTGTCGGCCCACTACAGGGTGGGCAAGAAGCCCGGCAGCTGGGGCATCATCGGGGACTCCACGGGCGGCTACTGCGCGCTGAAGCTGGCGATGCACCACCCGGAGGCCTACGGGGCGGCGGTGGGCCTGTCGGCGTACTACAAGGCGCCGACCGATCCGACCACCGGCGACCTCTTCCACGGGAACGCGGCCCTGCGCAACGAGTCGGATCTGCTCTGGTTTCTGAAGAATCGTTCCGCTCCCGACACCTCGCTGCTGGTCACCACCAGCAAGGCCGGTGAATCCAACTACAAGGCCACACAGAAGTTCATAGAGCTGGCGAAGGCCACGGGAACGACCAGGATCTCGTCGATCATCCTGGAAAGCGGCGGGCACAACTTCAACACCTGGCGGCGGGAGATCCCGCCGGCACTCCAGTGGATCAGTGGGCGGTTGAGCGAAGGCTGAGCGAGCCCGGTCGGGCATCGGGGTGTCGGGGCGAGGGCGGGGAGTGCGAGCGGGGCGACGGGTGAGGGCCGGGGGGCGGGGTGAGGCAGGGGCGCCGAAGGCGGCGCGGGTGGGAGTCCAGGGCGGCGGTGGGCATGGAAGGGGCGGGCAGGTGGTTTCCGGGGGCGGTCGCCGGCGGCCGGGGCGGTGCAGGGTGACGCGGGTCCGCGGGGGTCTGTGAAGGGCGGTGAGGGGCCCGGCAGGGCGCCCCCGACGGGAAATGATCTTGCTTCTCGTGGAATTCCGTGACCGCGTTGTTTCCCGATGCCCTGTGAAGACTTCGGTATGGCCGTGTTTTTGCGGGGCGGGGCGCCAACATTCGCCTACGCGCGGTAAGTTTCTGGCCATGCCACGTGGACGTCACCGCCATTCCCCGCCTTTGCACAGGCTGCTGCCTCCGTCGGCAATCGCAGGCGTCTCCCTTGTCTGCGCCCTCGGCCCCTGGGTGTTCACGGAGCGGACGACGCTCCGGGTTCTGGCCGCGGCCGCCGCGGCGACGGCGATCATCGGCGCGGTCGTGATGCGCCGCTGGGACTCGCAGGCCGGCAAACAGGTCGCCGACCTGGCACGCTCGCGTGCCAGTGACGAGTGGCGCTACGAGGAACGGGTCGCCGAGCTGGAGAGCGACCTCGACGAATCGCGTGAGCTGCGGGTCAAGCTGGAGCAGCGCCTGCGCTCCAAGCGCGCCGAACTCGCGGGCCTGCGCAACGAACATGCCGCGCTGCTGCGCCGCTACGCCACGGCGGAGACCGAGCGCGCCAGCGCCCTCGAGGGCCGCCGTCTGCTCGAGATAGAGGCGGCTCCCGCGCCCGAGCTGCCCGCCGCACGCACGGCGCAGGACGCGGAGGCGACCGTCGCGGTCGCCGAGGTCGATCCGCAGGATGCGGTCGACGCGCAGGACGCGGACGCGGCCGACGCGCGGGACGCCGAGGGCGTCGAGGGTACGGACGCCGTCGAGGCCGAGGGCGACGTCGAGGGCGAAGGGCAGGAGGGCGGGGCGCGTGCGTCCGGCGACTCCGCTGAGGCGGCCGAGCCGGTCGACGAGTCCGCTGAGGCCGACGAGGAGGGTGCGAAGGCTTCCACGGTCTTCTCCCCCGAGGGGTCCAAGCTGTTCCTGCGGGCCCAGGAGGCCCTGGACCGGCTCGACTCCGACGCCGTCGAGGTCACGAGGACCGAGGGTCATGCCGAGGAGGAGTCCGCGCGGGCCGCATCCGCGGACGTCGGCGCCCCCGTCGTCGGCGGCGAGTCGGAGGCCGCGCAGGAGGACGAGGCGCAGGGGAAGCCCGAGGCGGTCGACGAGCACACGCGCGCGACCGCCCCCCACAAGGCCGCCCAGGCGGACGCTCTCCCGGAGGGCCGGATCCAGCGGGACGAGACCCCGGCCGCCACGGAGACGGACGACGTGGACGCGCGCGCGGAGGCGGACGCTCACACGGACGGCGACGCTCACACGAGCGAGGACGCTCACACGGTCGAGGACGTGAACGACGCGTCCGCGATGAGCGACCACGGGGGTGACGTGGAGACTGTCCGGCCCACCCCGGCCCCGGACTTCACGGCGCCCGTCGCAGCCCCCGGGCTCGCCGACGACTCCGCACTCGCGCACCACTCCGCGCCCGTGCACCACTCCGCGCCCGCGGACGGCTTCGTGCCCGCCGGCACGTCCGTGACCGCCCCCGCCTCCATCCTCGCCCCGGCCCCCGTCTCCACCCTCGACCCGGATGCCTCCGGGGCCGGTGCGCTCGTTCCCCGTCCCGCCGCCGTCGTGCAGCGCCGCTCCGCCGGTCACTTCGCCGTGCCGACCGCCGTGGCCGTCGTACCCGCCGCGCAGCCGGTACGCCGTCCGACGGCCGAGGGAGGGTTCGACTTCTTCGGCACCAAGGGCGAGTCGATGCCCCACGCCCTGGAGGCCGTGCAGAACGAGGACCTCGCCGACGTCGTCGGTCAGGAGGCGCTCGCCCTGCACAAGGCCGAGTCCGAGGCGGAGTTCAAGCCGGTGGACGAGGCGGCGCGCGGCGTAGGCCAGGTGATCGACCTGACCGCCCACGACGAGACGGAGCAGATCGACCTCCAGGGACTGCGCAGCGCCGTCTCCTGACGTGGTGCCGGCGCCCCCCTCCCACCCGGTCGGCGGGAGCGGGCGGTGTCCTCAGGCCATCCACCGGTCGGGCCGGGCGTCCAGGCGCCCGGTCCGAGACCGTTCGGCCTGCGCCGAGAGCAGCTCCGCGGCTTCCTGTGCGTCCCGCAGCCGGGCCGTGACGGTCTTACCGGCCCCCGTGTCCACATGGACGTCCGCGAGCCGCCACAGGCGCTGCCAGGGCCCTTGCGTCAGCCGCACACTCTGCACCTTGGCGTGCGGGACCAGCGCCACCCTCCGGCGCAGCAGTCCGTGCCGGGCGGCGAACACCGTGTCCGTGACGGCGATCCCGTAGCCCCGCCACCACAGCGGCACGCACCGCCCGGCCCGCCGTGGCGGGCGCGACAGCGACGCCTCGGACGGGACGCTCACGCCGGGCAGCACGCGCGCGACGACGGCCTCGGCGACCGCGCGGGGGGCGACCGGGACGAGCACGGAGTTGGCCGAGCCGGCCACGTCCAGCTCGACCCGCACCCAGCCGCGCCGGCGCCACAGGAGCGGCTGGACGATCCGCACGGTCTGCACGCGCCCCGGCGGCACGGTCTCATGGGTGCGGTCCAGCAGCCCGTGGTCGATCCGCAGCCCGTCCGGCGAGTCGCCGACCGTCCAGTCGTACTCGCCGACGAACCGTCCCACGCTGCTCGCGCCCGCCGCGCCGAGCAGCGGCACACCGGTCGCGAGCACCGTCCACACGCTGTGGGTGGCCAGCCACAGCACCGGCGGCACGACGAGCGCGGCGACCAGCGCAGCCCAGGTCGCGCCGGTCAGCACCAGCGCGATCGCGAGCTCGCGCGCCGGCACGCGCAACAGCTCACGCGCGGGCGCCTCGCCGACCTCGTGCGCCGTCTCCGGCGCGAAGCCCGCCGCCCGCGCGAGCAGCTCCGCCCGCAGCACACGGGCCTCTTCCTCGCCCAGGAAGGCCAGTTCGTCCTTCTTCTCGGCGCCGACCACGTCGAGCCGGAGCTTGGCGACGCCGGCGATCCGCGCCAGCAGCGGCCGGCTGACGTCGATCGCCTGGATGCGTTCCAGACGGATGTGCGCGGCGCGTCGGAACAGCAGGCCGGTCCGGATCCGCAGTTCGCTGTCCGTCACCGAGAAGTGGGTGAACCACCAGGTCAAGAAACCGTAGAGGGAGGCTGCGGGGACGAGGACGGCGAGTGCGATCAGCAGGGTCGTGGTGGTCAGCCGGGTCAGCTGCTCCTGCGCCTGGTTGGGGTCGTGCACGGCCCATCCGACGATCACCGCGACCGGCGCCCACGCCCGCCGGAACGGTGTGACGGGATGCAGCCGACGCTCGGTGACGGGCAACCGGGGGCGGGTGGCGCCCGTGTCTGCCGGGCCCGCGGCGCCTGCCGGGTCTGCTGGACCGGCCGTGACTCCCGGGGCCGGCGTGCCGTCGGGACCGGCCGTGACTTCCGGGGCCGGCGTGCCTGCCGGGTCTGCTTCGGTGCCTGTCGCGTCCGAGGTGTCTGTGGGGTGGGGGGTGTCGGGTACGCCGTCCTCGACGCCCGGGGTCGTCACAGTCCCGCCGATCGGGCCTCGCCGAGCTGGGTCAGCCGGTCGCGCAGCCGTTCCGCCTCTGCCGGGTCCAGGCCCGGGATGGTCGCGTCGGTGGCGGCTGCCGCGGTGTGCAACTGGACGCTGGCCAGCCCGAAGTGCCGTTCGACGGGCCCGGAGGTGACCTCGACGAGCTGCATGCGCCCGTACGGCACGACGGTCTCCTCGCGCCACAGCACCCCCCGGCTGATCAGCAGGTCGTCGGCCCGCTCGGCGTAGCGCCAGGAGCGCCAGTTACGGCCGAGCAGCACCCAGCCCCAGCCGATGCCGGCCAGGGGCAGCAGCGCGAACGAGGCCCACGCCGGGGCGACGAGCAGACCGAGCAGCAGACCGATGCCGACCGCTGCCGATCCCAGCCACACCACCAGCAACAGCCGCCGCATCCGCAACAGCCCCGGAGGCAGTCCGATCCACACCGGTCCGGCCGCCGCCGTCGTCCCCACGCCACCCGGGCGCCCCGTTTCCATACCGCCAGCGTACGTAGGTGAGCACGTGAGGGAGACTGTGCCCATGACTCCCACGACGGAGACCACGGTCGGGATCGGCGGTGCCGCGGAGAGCACCGACATGGTGCTCAACATCGGCCCCCAGCATCCCTCCACGCACGGCGTGCTGCGGCTGCGGCTCGTCCTGGACGGCGAGCGCATCCGGCACGCGGAGCCGGTGATCGGTTACATGCACCGCGGCGCGGAGAAGCTGTTCGAGGCACGCGACTACCGCCAGATCATCATGCTGGCCAACCGCCACGACTGGCTGTCGGCGTTCTCGAACGAACTGGGCGTCGTCCTCGCGGTGGAGCGGATGCTCGGCATGGAGGTCCCCGGGCGCGCGGTGTGGACGCGCACGCTGCTCGCCGAACTGAACCGGGTGCTGAACCACCTGATGTTCCTGGGGTCGTACCCCCTGGAGCTGGGCGGCATCACCCCGGTCTTCTACGCCTTCCGGGAGCGCGAAGTGCTCCAGAACGTGATGGAGGAGGTCTCCGGCGGGCGCATGCACTACATGTTCAACCGCGTCGGCGGCCTCAAGGAGGACCTGCCCGCCGGATGGGCCGCACGCGCGCGTGGCGCCGTCGCCGCCGTGCGTTCGCGCATGGACGTCTTCGACGACCTCGTGCTCGGCAACGAGATCTTCCGGGGACGCACGCGGGACGTGGGAACGCTCGCGCCGGAGCACGTGCACGCGTACGGGGTGAGCGGGCCGATCGCCCGCGCCTCCGGCGTCGACTTCGATCTGCGGCGGGACGAGCCCTATCTCGCGTACGGGGAGCTTCAGGACACCCTGAAGGTGGTGACCCGGACCGAGGGCGACTGTCTCGCGCGCTTCGAGTGCCTCCTGGAGCAGACGCACAACGCCCTCGACCTCGCGGACGCCTGTCTGGATCGTCTCGCGGAGCTGCCGCCCGGTCCGATCAACCAGCGGCTCCCGAAGGTCCTCAAGGCGCCCGAGGGGCACACGTACGCGTGGACCGAGAACCCCCTCGGCATCAACGGCTACTACCTCGTCAGCAAGGGCGAGAAGACCCCGTACCGGCTGAAGCTCCGTTCGGCCTCGTACAACAACATCCAGGCGCTCACCGAACTGCTGCCGGGCACCCTGGTCGCGGACATGGTGGCCATCCTCGGGTCGATGTTCTTCGTGGTGGGAGACATCGACAAGTAGGACAAGTAGGCCGGCGGAGGGAGCCGGACGCGGCGGGCGGCGGAACGGCCGGGTCCCGGGCGCTCAGCCGGTTCGGGTCCAGGGTGCAGTGGGGCCGGAGGCTCAGGGGCCGGACCCGGGCGCGGCCGGCCCAGAGGTTCAGGGCTTCAGGGGGTCCGGTGCGTCGGGGATCCCGACCGGCTGGAGCAGCCATCCGAAGTCGCCGAGTCCGCCCGGCGCGAGAAGCTCGGCGGCTTCCCCGGCGCTCGCGAGGGCGCGCACGTAGGCGGCAGGGTTCGTGGAGGCCAGCGCGAGCGGGGGGCGTGCGCCCGTAATGCCCAGGGCGCGCAGTGCGGCGCGCTGTGTGAGCAGGCGCGCGCCGAGGCGGGTCCGCGGCGCACCCGTCACCGCCCGCGCTCCCGCCTCCGCGCACGCGTCCAGCGCGACGTGGGCCGTGATGTCACAGGAGCCGTCCGGTACGGGTGGCGTCTCGCGCCCGTCCCGGAAGCCGGTGAGCGTCCCGTACGGGGGGCGTGCGTCCGCCGTGTGCGCGTAGTCCACCGCCACCGCGAGTCCTCTCTCGACGCACGACACGGCGGACGCCCACGCCGTGTCCCGGGACAGTCCGATCTCCGCCCGCAGACCCTCCTCGCCGGTCGGCGGCCACCACCGCGCGAGCCACTGCGCCTCCGGCCCGGACACCGGCTCCCCGAGCCGCTCGGCCCCGCTGCGCCGGACGAGCACCAGCCGGGTCACCCCCACGGAGTCGACCTCCGCGACCTCCACGGGCACGTTGTCCAGCCACTCGTTGGCGAACAGCAGCCCGTTGATCTTCCCGGGCGGCTCGGACAGCCACCCGATCCCGTGAGCGAGGCCCGCGGGGCGGTCGGCGACTTCGACGGCGTACGCGCGTGTCCGGGCCGCCACATCGTCGGGGAGAGCGGCCATGACACCGGTGACCAGCTCACCCCGTCCGGCTGCCATGTCGACGAAGTCGAGCGGCGCGGGCCGGCCCAGGGCCTCGTCGACCCGGCACAGCAGCCGGGCCACGGCCTCGGCGAACAGCGGCGACGCGTGCACGGACGTGCGGAAGTGCCCGGCCGGGCCTTCGGACCGCCGGTAGAAGCCGCCCGTCCCGTCCACGCCGTACAGCGCGGCCTGCGTCGCCGCCCGCCAGCCGCGCCACTCGTCCGCACCCGTCACCTCGTCCACCACCCGGCCAGACTAGGCGTACAGGTGATCACGACATCCACCTTGGGGAGTACGCGCGCCCGGACCGGATCGGCCCTCCGGTTGACCCCTGCACGCATCGGCCTTCCCTACGCTGGGTCACGTGCAGCGCCTCTATGACTTCCTCCGCAGATACCCGACCGGGGTGGACGGCTTCTGGGCCCTCGTCCTGTTCGGGATCTCCGCGGCCGCCGGGACCGCGGGCCAGGACCGCGGCGGCACCGACTCCATGGCGCTGCTGGTGCCGGTCGTGTTCCTGTTGTGCCTGGTCATCGCATTGCGCCGCCGTATGCCCGAGTACATGCTCGTGCTGGCCGCCTCGCTCGGGCTGGCTCAGCTGGTGCTGGACGTCGGGGTCACGGCGGCCGACTTCGCGCTGCTGGTGATCGTCTACACGGTCGCGGCGACCGGTGCCCGCTGGGCCTCCCGGCTCGCGCTGGTCATGGCGCTGAGCGCTGCCACCCTGGCGCAGCTGCGCTGGCCGCACGAGAACGCGAGTGTGCCGGGCGAGGTCGCGGTCATCGTCTTCCAGACGGTGCCCTTCGCCCTCGCCTGGGTGCTCGGCGACTCCATCCGTACCCGTCGCGCGTACTTCGCGCAGCTGGAGGAGCGCGCGGCCCGTCTGGAGAAGGAGCGCGAGGCGCAGGCGAAGGTCGCGGTCGCCGCCGAACGCGCCCGCATCGCGCGCGAGCTGCACGACGTCGTCGCGCACAACGTGTCGGTGATGGTGGTGCAGGCCGACGGCGCCGCCTATGTCCTCGACGCCGCCCCTGACCAGGCGAAGAAGGCCCTGGAGACGATCTCCTCCACCGGCCGCCAGGCCCTCGCCGAGATGCGCCGCCTGCTGGGCGTGCTGCGCACCGGCGAGCACCAGGAGGGCGGCGAGTACGTGCCGCAGCCGGACGTCGAGCAGATCGAGGACCTCGTGGAGCAGTGCCGCGGCTCCGGCCTGCCGGTGGACTTCAAGGTCGAGGGCACGCCGCGGCCGCTGCCCAGTGGCGTCGAGCTGACGGCGTACCGCATCGTCCAGGAGGCGCTGACCAACACGCGCAAGCACGGCGGGCCCAACGCGGGCGCCAGCGTGCGCCTGGTCTATTTCGACGACGGTCTCGGCCTGCTCGTCGAGGACGACGGCAAGGGCGCTCCGCACGAGCTGTACGAGGAGGGCGGCGTCGACGGCGCGGGCCACGGGCTGATCGGCATGCGCGAGCGGATCGGCATGGTGGGCGGGACCCTGGACGCGGGCCCGCGTCCCGGCGGAGGATTCCGCATCAGTGCTCTGCTCCCGCTCAAACCGGCGCATTGACGTCGACGCACGCCCTCTGGTGACACCTGTCACGCCCCCCACGGCCCGCCACCGCACACACTTGCGCCACCCGTACCAACAGGCACCACCGCGCCACCCGACCGACGGAAACAGAAGTAACGGAAGAGGACTCGATGACGATCCGCGTGATGCTCGTCGACGACCAGGTGCTGCTGCGCACCGGGTTCCGGATGGTGCTCGCCGCCCAGCCGGACATGGAGGTCGTGGCGGAGGCGGGCGACGGCGTCGAGGCATTGCAGGTGGTGTGCGGCACGGAGGTCGACGTCGTGCTGATGGATGTGCGCATGCCCAAGCTGGACGGTGTGGAGGCCACCCGCCGCATCTGCGCCGAGCCCGAACCGCCGAAGGTGCTGATCCTGACCACCTTCGACCTGGACGAGTACGCGTTCTCCGGGCTGAAGGCGGGTGCCTCCGGCTTCATGCTGAAGGACGTGCCGCCGGCCGAACTGCTGGCAGCCATCCGCTCCGTGCACAGCGGTGACGCGGTGGTCGCTCCGTCCACCACCCGTCGTCTCCTCGACCGGTTCGCGCCGATGCTGCCCACCACCGGCAAGGAGCCGCGGCACAAGGAGATCGAGCGGCTCACGGAGCGGGAGCGCGAGGTCATGGTGCTGGTTTCCCAGGGCCTCTCCAACGGCGAGATCGCGGCCCGGCTGGTGCTGTCCGAGGCGACCGTGAAGACCCATGTGGGCCGCATCCTGACCAAGCTCGGGCTGCGCGACCGGGTCCAGGTGGTGGTCCTCGCGTACGAGACGGGCATCGTCCGAGCCGGCGGCCACGGCTGACCCGCACGGACACCCCTGAGGGTGAGCGGCCGTTGGATCCTGGGGGTGCGCGGCCGGTTGAACTCCCGGGGTGAGCGGGCGGCCGGCCCCTGAGGGCGCGCCCGTTGGCCGCGGGCTAGCGGAGCATGCCTTCCAGGTAGTCGCTGCCCAGCCGCGCGACCACTGTCACGTCGAGCTGGTGCAGCACGTAGCGGCCGCGCCGGCGGGTGGTGATCAGGCCCGCCTTCTTCAGGACGGCGAGATGCCGGGATACCTCGGGCGCCGTGACGCCGTGCACCTGGGCCAGTTCGGTCGTGGTGTAGGCGCTGCGCGCCAGCAGGCGGCAGATCCGCATCCGTACGGGGTGGGACAGGGCGGTCATCCGCAGTGCCAGCTGCTCGACCGAGGGCGGCGAGGCCAGCTCGGGCGAGCCGACCGGGTAGTGGAGCACCGGCTGCCAGCCGTACCGGTGCAGCACCATCAGATGCGGCCAGCCGAGACTTGTCGGCACCAGCAGGAGGCCGCCGTCCCCGGTGGCGCTGCGGCCCTGGACGAGCTTGTCGACGGTGATCCGCGCGGCTTCCTCGTCGAGCGTCACGGCCGAGGACACGGAGGCGAGGGCCTCCGCCAGGCCCTTGCGGCGCAGGAGATCGGTCTTGTAGCGGGCGTCCGTGGCGAGCGGGAGGCGTACCCGGGCCCAGACGTCGGCGAAGAACGCCTCGTCGCAGTCCTCCAGGAACTGGCGCAGCCAGGCACGCACGCGTGGCGGGTCGTCGATCAGCCGCTGGGTGAAGCGCACCTGTCTCGGTCCGCGCGTGGCCGCCAGATCCAGGGCGCGCCGGCGCAGCACCGGGTCGGCGAGCACGCTGGGGCTCGGCACGTCGTACCCGGGCGCGCACGTGAACTCCAGCGCGGAGTCGACGAACTGTTCGTCCGTCAGTTTGTCCAGGAGGTCGAGCTCCTCGGCGAGTGTGGCCCCGGGGAGCGTGCTGCCGCCCGGGATGCCCGCGTACGGCAGGAAGATGTCCGAGAACGTCGTCCGCCACAGGAAGTCGGCCTCGCACATCCGGTCGGCCAGGTGCGAGTCGAGTCGCGCGGTCACGCCGGTGACCCAGCCCTGGAGGCCGGGATGGTGCCCCGGCTCGGACAGCGCGTGCAGCGCCATGCCGAGCTCGGCCAGGGGCGAGGGCACGACTGCCACCCGCTCCGGGCGCAGCCCCGCGATGTCGATGCTCAGACTCATGCCCTCATGGTGCACCGCGCCACTGACAACGCGGTCACCGATTGACGGCCGCCGTCAATCGACGCGACGCGGGGCACCGGCCGGGGCGCTGCCTGAAGGCCTACGGAGCCACGTCCGTCACGAGAGGAGCCGGTCATGAGCATCACCCGGCAGTACGCACGCCAGGCCTACCGCGCCCGTTCAACACGGCGAGCCCCTCCGTGCCCGCGTCCGCCAGGCCTACCGCGCCCGTTCAACACGGCGAGCCCCTCCGTGCCCGCGTCCGCCAGGCCTACCGCGCCCGTTCAACACGGAGAGCCCCCCGTGCCCGCGCCCGGCGCCCATGACCGGCGGGTGATGCACGAGCCGTGCGACCGACGGCGGTTCCGCGGGGTCCTCGCCGGCGGCCCCGCCCGCGTTCGGCCGCGGCAGGTCCTGGCCCGCGCGTCCGCGCCCTACCGGCTGAGCACCTCGGCCACCCGGTCCACGAAGTCCACGGCCGCCGCCCTGACGTCGTCCGCCGTCCACATGAGTCCGGCGGCACGGACGGCGACCTCGGTGAAGGACAGACCCGGCCCGCCGCGGCTCCAGGCCCCGGCGAAGAGCATCGCCTTCGTCCGCTCGGCCTGGAGCGCCGCCGCCTCGGCGAGGACGTCGGCCTCGTAGGGCAGCCAGACCTGGAACTCGTGCGTGTGCGGCGCCTCGGGGTGTACGCGCGCCCACACCCCGCCCGCCTCGGCGAACCCCTCACGCAGTGCGGCGGCCACCACGCGCGCGTGAGCCACGTACTCGGGCAGCCGGGGCAGCTCGCGTTCCAGGCCGACGAGCGCCGACAGCGCGGTGGGGAACTGCTGGAAGACCGTCCCGCCGTAGCGGTGCCGCCAGGCCCTCGCCTCTTCCACCAGCGTCTTCGGGCCCGCGAGCGCGGCGCCGCCGAAGCCGTCGAGGGACTTGTAGAACGACACGTAGACGCTGTCGGCCAGGTCCGCGATCTCCGGCAGCGAGCGGCCGAAGTGGTGGGTCGTCTCCCACAGGCGTGCCCCGTCGAAGTGCACCACCGCGTCGCGCTCGCGTGCCGCCTCCACGACCTCGGTCAGCTCCTCCCACGAGGGCAGCACATAACCGGCGTCCCGGAGGGGCAGCTCCAGCATCAGCGCCCCGAACGGCTCCTCGAAGGCGCGCACCTCGTCGGCCGTGGGCAGCCGGGGCTCGCGGGTCACCCGGACCGTGCGCAGGGCGCTGACGGTGGTGAACGCGTCCCGCTCCCACACCTCGGGGTGGCTCAGCGCGTGCAGTGCGACCGTGGGATTGCCGGTGCGTCCCGCCCAGCAGCGCAGTGCGACCTGCTGGGCCATGGTGCCGGTCGGGAAGAACGCGGCGGCCTCCAGGCCCAGCAGCCCGGCGACCCGCTCCTCCAGGGCCGCCACGATCCCGTCGCCGTAGAGGTCCGCGGGCTCGTCCAGGTCGTGGACGTGCGGCGCGGCCTCGTGCAGCAGTGCCAGCCGGTCTCGCAGGGTGCTGCGGGCTCCGTCCCGGGACAGGACCCGTTCGGCCTTCCGGTAGGCGGCCGCCCGTCGCTCCCGCAGGCGCTGTTGCGCCGACTTCTCCTCGCCGTGTCCCGCCGTGTGTGTCATGCCCCGGATGATGCCGTGCGGCGGCTCGTCGGGTCACGGGCGTTTCCGAGCCTCCCCGTCCCGCGGCGGCCGCCGTTCTCCCGTTCCCTCAGGGCCGTCGCCCGCCGCCCGCGAACGGGTGGGATAACCCACAGCCTGTGGACAACCGGACGCCCCTCGGACGGATAGCGTTAACATGACGAGAAATCGTCCGGTACCCGGAGCGGACTGGAACGGAAGGCCGTCGTCGCGTGAGTACAGCCCAACAGCCAGACCCCAGGGACCGTCCCGCACGGCTCGCCGTCGGCGTCGTCGGCGCCGGCCGGGTGGGCCCCGTCCTGGCCGCGTCCCTCCAGCTCGCAGGACACCGCCCGGTCGCCGTCTCCGGCGTCTCCGACGCCTCCAGGCGGCGAGCCGCGCTGATGCTGCCCGACGTGCCTCTCGTCCCGCCCGCCGAGGTCCTCCAGCGCTCCGACCTGGTGCTGCTCACCGTGCCCGACGACACCCTGCCCGGGCTGGTGGAGGGCCTCGCCGAAACCGGCGCCGTACGGCCCGGCCAGCTGCTCGTACACACCTCGGGACGGTACGGCTCGAAGGTCCTCGACCCGGCCCTGCGCGCGGGCGGCCTGCCGCTGGCCCTGCATCCGGCGATGACGTTCACGGGCAGCCCCGTCGACGTCCAGCGCCTGGCGGGCTGCTCGTTCGGCGTCACCGCGCCCGACGAGTTGCGGCTGGCCGCCGAGGCCCTGGTGATCGAGATGGGCGGCGAGCCGGAATGGATCGCCGAGGAGAGCCGGCCGCTTTACCACGCGGCACTCGCCCTGGGCGCGAACCATCTGGTCACGCTGGTCGCCCAGTCCATGGAACTGCTGCGGGCGGCCGGCGTCGAGGCTCCCGACCGGATGCTCGGCCCGCTGCTCGGCGCCGCCCTCGACAACGCGCTGCGCTCCGGCGACGGGGCGCTCACCGGCCCCGTCGCGCGCGGGGACGCGGGCACGGTCGCCGCGCACGTCGCCGAGTTGCGTGAACACGCCCCGCAGACCGTGGCCGGCTATCTGGCGATGGCCCGGGCGACCGCCGACCGCGCGCTCGCCCACGGGCTGCTCAAGCCCGAACTCGCCGAGGACCTCCTCGGGGTGCTGGCCGACGCCCACGCCACCCCGGGCACCCCCGGCACGCACGGCACCGAGGGAGACGCCGGATGACCGCCACCCTGCTGCGCACCGCCGACGAACTGCACGCACGCACGCGTACCGGCCGCCGGGCCGTCGTGATGACGATGGGCGCCCTGCACGAGGGCCACGCCACCCTCGTCCGTACCGCCCGCGAGCTCGCCGGGCCGCACGGCGAGGTCGTCGTCACGGTCTTCGTCAACCCGCTCCAGTTCGGCCAGGGCGAGGACCTCGACCGCTACCCGCGCACCCTGGACGCCGACCTCGAGCTCGCCGAGCAGGCCGGCGCGGACGTCGTCTTCGCCCCGTCCGTGGACGAGGTCTACCCGGGCGGCGAGCCCCAGGTCCGCATCACCGCGGGCCCCATGGGAGAGCGCCTCGAGGGCAGGTCCCGCCCCGGGCACTTCGACGGCATGCTGACCGTCGTCGCGAAGCTGCTGCACCTCACCCGGCCCGACGCCGCCCTCTTCGGGCAGAAGGACGCCCAGCAGCTCGCCCTGATCCGCCGCATGACACGCGACCTGAACTTCGGCGTCGAGATCGTTGCCGTGCCGACCGTGCGCGAGGAGGACGGGCTGGCCCTGTCCAGCCGCAACCGCTACCTGTCCGCCAAGGACCGGCACACCGCGCTGGCGCTCTCCCAGGCCCTGTTCGCGGGCCGCGACCGGCACGCGGCCCAGGAGGCGCTGCGGGCACGCGCGCGTGAGGTGCCCGCCACGCGCGCGCGTGCCGAGGCGCTCAGCGCCATCGGCGAGTCCCGGGCGGCGGCCGACGCGCACGCGGTCGCCAAGGCGCCCCCCGGCAACCCGGCGGCCGTCCGCGCGGCGGCCCGCGCGGTCCTCGACGACGCCGCCCGGCTGGATCCACCGCTCGAACTGGACTACCTCGCGCTGGTCGACCCGTCCGACTTCACCGAGCTCGAGGACGACTTCATCGGCGAGGCAGTCCTCGCCGTCGCCGCCCGGGTCGGTACGACCCGGCTGATCGACAACCTCCCCCTCACCTTCGGAGCCGCCTCGTGACCAGCACAGGCATACGACTGCACGCGCCCGCGCCCGGGTGGAACATCGCCGCGGACGTGGTGGTCGTGGGCTCCGGCGTTGCCGGCCTCACCGCGGCCCTGCGCTGCGAGGCCGCCGGACTGACGACGGTCGTCGTCACCAAGGCGCGGCTCGACGACGGCTCCACCCGCTGGGCCCAGGGCGGCATCGCCGCGGCCCTGGGCGAGGGCGACACGCCCGAACAGCACCTGGACGACACGCTGGTGGCCGGAGCCGGCCTGTGCGACGAGGACGCCGTACGGATCCTCGTCACCGAGGGTCCCGACGCCGTGCGCCGGCTGATCGAGACCGGCGCCCACTTCGACGAGTCCGAGGAAGGCGGCCTGGAGCTCACCCGCGAGGGCGGCCACCACCGGCGCCGGATCGCGCACGCCGGCGGCGACGCGACCGGCGCGGAGATCTCCCGCGCGCTCGTCGAGGCGGTACGCGCGCGTGGACTGCGCACGATCGAGAACGCGCTCGTGCTGGACCTGCTCACCGACGCCGACGGCCGCACCGCCGGTGTCACCCTGCACGTCATGGGCGAGGGCCAGCACGACGGCGTGGGCGCCGTGCACGCCCCCGCGGTCGTCCTCGCGACCGGCGGCATGGGCCAGGTGTTCTCCGCCACCACCAACCCGTCGGTGTCGACCGGCGACGGCGTGGCCCTCGCCCTGCGCGCCGGCGCGGAGGTCTCCGACCTGGAGTTCGTCCAGTTCCACCCGACCGTGCTGTTCCTCGGCGCGGACGCCGAGGGCCAGCAGCCCCTCGTCTCCGAGGCCGTCCGCGGCGAGGGCGCCCACCTGGTCGACGCGGACGGCGTGCGCTTCATGGTGGGCCAGCACGAGTTGGCCGAACTGGCGCCCCGCGACATCGTCGCCAAGGGCATCATGCGCCGCATGCAGGAGCAGGACGCCGAGCACATGTTCCTCGACGCCCGCCACTTCGGCGCCGACATGTGGGAGCACCGCTTCCCGACGATCCTCGCCGCCTGCCGGGTCCACGGCATCGACCCGGTCACCGAGCCCGTCCCGGTCGCCCCCGCCGCCCACTACGCCTCCGGGGGCGTGCGCACCGACTCCCGCGGCCGGACGACCGTGCCGGGCCTGTACGCCTGCGGCGAGGTCGCCTGCACCGGCGTGCACGGCGCGAACCGGCTCGCCTCCAACTCGCTGCTCGAGGGCCTCGTCTACGCCGAGCGCATCGTCGCCGACATCGCGGCGAGCCGGGCCGACCACGGGCTGCACGCGCGGGTGCCGGCGCCGGTCGAGCACCCCGAGAAGCCGGCACACCCGCTCCTCGCGCCCGAGGCCCGCTTCGCCATCCAGCGCATCATGACCGAGGGCGCGGGCGTCCTGCGCTCCGCCGGCTCCCTGGAGAAGGCGGCAGGCCAGCTGGTGCGGCTGCACTCCGACGCCCGGGACGCCCTCGACGAGAACGGCAAGACGGCCGAGCCGGGCGTCGACACCTGGGAGGCCACCAACCTCCTGTGCGTGGCGCGTGTCCTGGTCGCCGCCGCCGGCCGGCGGGAGGAGACCCGCGGCTGCCACTGGCGCGAGGACCACGCCGACCGCGACGACACGAACTGGCGCCGGCACATCGTCGTGCGGCTGAATCCGGACCGCACGCTCGCCGTACACACCACCGATACCGCAGACTTCCCCCCGACCCGGCAGCACCACCAGGAGCAGTGACAGAAGTGAGCACCCCCGACCTTCCCCTCGCCCCCAGCGGCGGTTGCGGCGACGGATGTGCCTGCGGCACGGACGCAGACACGGACTTCGCCGGCGAGGGATACGCCGCATACGCGGAGTGCGGGCTCGACCCCGCGCTCGCCCAGCTGCTGTCCGACGCCGGACTCGACCCCGTGGAGGTCGAGGACATCGCCAACGTCGCCATCCAGGAGGACCTGGCCCACGGCGTCGACGTGACGACCGTCGCGACCATCCCCGAAGAGGCGGTCGCCACCGCCGACTTCACCGCGCGCGAAGCGGGCGTGGTCGCGGGCCTCAGGATCGCCGAGGCGGTCGTCTCGGTCGTCTGCACGGACGAGTTCGAGGTCGAGCGGCACGTCGAGGACGGCGACCTGGTGGAGGCCGGACAGAAGCTGCTGTCCGTCACCACCCGCACCCGTGACCTCCTCACCGCCGAGCGCAGCGCGCTCAACCTGCTGTGCCGGCTGTCGGGCATCGCCACCGCCACGCGCGCGTGGGCGGACGCCCTTGCGGGCACCGAGGCACGCGTGCGTGACACCCGCAAGACGACCCCGGGGCTGCGCTCCCTGGAGAAGTTCGCGGTCCGCTGTGGCGGAGGCGTCAACCACCGGATGTCGCTGTCCGACGCGGCGCTGGTCAAGGACAACCACGTGGTCGCGGCCGGCGGTGTCGCGCAGGCCTTCGAGGCCGTGCGGGCCACCTTCCCGGACGTGCCCATCGAGGTCGAGGTCGACACCCTGCACCAGCTGCGGGAGGTCGTCGACGCGGGCGCCGACCTGATCCTCCTGGACAACTTCACGCCCGACGAGTGCTCCGAGGCCGTCGGCATCGCGGGCGGACGTGCCCTGCTCGAGGCGTCGGGCCGGCTGACCCTGGCCGACGCCAAGACGTACGCCGACACCGGCGTCGACTTCCTCGCCGTCGGAGCCCTGACGCACTCCTCGCCGATCCTGGACATCGGTCTGGATCTGCGAGCGGCGGAGTAGGGAACGGGGACCGGCCATGCTGCTGACGATCGACGTGGGCAACACGCACACCGTGCTCGGCCTGTTCGACGGTGAGGACATCGTCGAGCACTGGCGGATCTCCACCGACGCCCGCCGCACCGCGGACGAACTGGCCGTGCTCCTTCAGGGTCTGATGGGCATGCACCCGCTGCTCGGGGACGAACTGGGCGACGGCATCGACGGGATCGCGATCTGCGCCACCGTGCCTTCGGTGCTGCACGAGCTGCGCGAGGTGACCCGGCGCTACTACGGCGATGTGCCGGCCGTCCTAGTCGAACCCGGCGTGAAGACGGGCGTGCCGATCCTGTTCGACAATCCCAAGGAGGTCGGCGCCGACCGCATCATCAACGCGGTCGCGGCGAACGAGCTCTACGGCGGCCCGGCGATCGTCGTCGACTTCGGCACGGCGACGACGTTCGACGCGGTCTCCGCGCGCGGGGAGTACGTCGGCGGGGTGATCGCCCCCGGCATCGAGATCTCCGTCGACGCCCTCGGCGTCAAGGCGGCGCAGCTGCGCAAGATCGAGCTGGCCCGGCCCCGGAGCGTGATCGGCAAGAACACGGTCGAGGCGATGCAGTCCGGGATCGTGTACGGGTTCGCCGGCCAGGTCGACGGCGTGGTGACCCGGATGGCCCGCGAGCTGGCGGACGACCCGGACGAGGTCACGGTGATCGCGACGGGCGGACTCGCGCCGACGGTGCTCGGTGAGGCCACCGTGATCGACGAACACGAGCCGTGGCTGACGCTGATCGGGCTGCGCCTGGTGTACGAGCGGAACGTGTCGCGCATGTGAGCGGAACGTCTCCCCCGGGGGGAGTCGGGGCCGGGGCCGGCGTCCGGGCAGGGTCGGGGCGGGCGGCGCCTGTCCGACCCCACCCGAGCCGGTCCGACCCGATCGACCACTGCGGTCGCCAGGGCACGAAGGCCACCGGAGGCACGGGGACGGATCGCTGGCGCGCCACACCCGCACCTTATGTCGAATTTGTCTGATTAGCGCGTATCGTCGCGGGCATGCCCACGCCCTACGGATCCCGCGGCGGTATGGCCTTCGGCTCGGAGGAGCTGCGTGTGCTCCGACGCGCCCTCGCCCTCGCCCTCCACCCCGGCCCCGTCTCCGCCGAGGACATCCAGGACTGCCATCGCCTCGCCGAGTCCCTCGACGAGGCGATGAGCGAGGCCGCCCGACTGCGGGCCTTCCTGGTGGCCGACCTCGCCCGGTACCGCGCCGCCCTCCCGGGCACGGCCGCCGGGTACCTCACGCTCCTCAAGGAGGTCCTGGCCGCCGGCTACCAGCCTGATGCCGACGACCTCGCAGCCCTGCGCGCCCTGCGCGGCAACCCCGCCGCAGCCGTCCTCCTGGCCCGCTGCCAGGTGCTCGCCGAACGGGACGTGCGCGCCCGTCTGGCCCGTCGCACGGCTCAGCGGTCCCCCGTGGCCACCGCCACCGTCCCGGCGTCCCGTACGCGCCTTCAGGCCCTTCCCGGGGGGCTCTCCGGGCAGGGCTGGGCGCGGACGCCCGTAGCCGCCGGGGATCAGGGCGGACGCCCGGTCGAGGAACCGCGCAAGAAGCCCGCCGGGCAACCGGCCCCCGCTCCCGGTCCGGTCCCCGTCGAGCCCTCGGCCCCCGAGCCCGCCCGCCGGCCCGTTCCGACGCCGGGCGAGGTCTTCCCGCGCCGCAAACCGGCTCCGCCGCCCGCCGATCCCGAGCAGCGACGGCTGGCGGCCGGCTGACGCGGGCGACCCCGCCCCGGTGTGCCGTCCCCTTCTGGCTACTCTGGACCCATGGACTACGTCTCCGCGCTCGTGCCTCCCGTCGTCATGGCCGTGTTCTTCGTCGGTGTGATCAGGGTGATCGTGAAGACCCAGGGAGGCGCCAACAAGGCCAAGGAGGACGCCGCCGTCGACGCCGTCCTCACGCGCGCGGACGGCGCCCGGCAGGCCTCCGCGGGCCCCGAGGCCTGACCGGCCCACGACGCTTCCGCACCCCCTCGGGCGTGCGGCTCCTTTCGGAGCCGTGCGCCCTCTTTGTTCCGTTTGCCGAAGAAAGTGCCCGTCCGGCACGCGATTGGCGAGATCTCCCACTATTGTTCTGAACTGTGCCTCGCCCATTGGGAGAACTCGAAGACGCGGTCATGACGCGGGTGTGGAAGTGGAACCGCCCGGTGACCGTTCGAGAAGTCCTGGAAGACCTTCAGCAGGAACGGTCCATCGCCTACACCACGGTGATGACCGTTTTGGACAATCTCCATCAGAAGGGCTGGGTGCGCCGTGAAGCGGAAGGCCGGGCCTATCGATATGAGGCGGTCTCGACCCGCGCCGCCTACGCGGCCGCCCTCATGAACGAGGCCTGGGCGCAGAGCGACAACCCCGGCGCCGCTCTCGTCGCCTTCTTCGGGATGATGAGCGAGGAACAGCGGTACGCGCTGCGCGACGCCGTGCGCATCGTCCAGGGTCCCGAAACCGCCGAACCCGCGACTGCGGGGAGTCCCGGGAGTACGGGGAGTACCGGTGAGAACCCCGGCTCGGCGACGGAGGCCGACGGGCGATAGCGTCCGCACATGTCAGCAGAGAGTCCCTCGGCCGAGAACCGCGAAGTCACCGCTAAAGCCATCACCGTCCGCCGGGCCAGGACCGGCGATGTCTTCGCCGTGCGCCGTCTCCTTGACGCCTACGTCCGCGGCGGCATCCTGCTCGACAAAGCGACGGTGACCCTTTACGAGGACATCCAGGAGTTCTGGGTCGCCGAACGCGACGACAACGCCGAGGTGGTCGGCTGCGGAGCCCTGCACGTGATGTGGGAAGACCTGGCGGAAGTCCGCACTCTCGCGGTGAAGCCCGGGCTGAAGGGTGCCGGCGTCGGGCACCAGTTGTTGGAGAAGTTGCTCCACACCGCGCGCTGGCTCGGCGTTCGCCGGGTTTTCTGCCTGACCTTCGAAGTGGACTTCTTCGGCAAGCACGGCTTCGTGGAGATCGGCGAGACGCCGGTCGACACCGATGTCTACGCGGAGCTGCTGCGTTCCTATGACGAGGGCGTAGCGGAGTTCCTCGGACTCGAACGAGTGAAACCGAACACCTTGGGCAACAGCCGGATGCTTCTGCATCTGTGATCGTCGACGCCCATTCACAACGACCCGCACTGTCGGGTTCCCTATGTCCGAAACGCGCACGTTTCCGGGCGAGGAGCGGGCTGCCGGTCTCTGCCGGGGGTTTGTGTTTTCTCAGCAAAAGCGGTTTGCTTTCCGACGTACTGCAGTACTGCATATAACAGGGCGCGGCTAAACGGCGGACGCCGCGGACCCCCGACCCTCACGTTTTCGATGAAAGGAAATCCGGTGGCACAGAAGGTTCAGGTCCTTCTTGTCGACGACCTCGACGGCGGCGAGGCGGACGAGACCGTGACGTTCGCGTTGGACGGCAAGACCTACGAGATCGATCTCACCACTACCAATGCGGACAAGCTCCGTGGACTTCTCGAGCCCTACGTGAAGGGTGGGCGGCGTACCGGAGGCCGTGCCGCGGGTGGGCGTGGAAAGGCGCGTGTCGCTTCCGGCGGCAGCCAGGACACCGCTCAGATCCGTGCGTGGGCCAAGGAGAACGGTTACGAGGTCAATGACCGCGGCCGCGTTCCGGCGTCCATTCGCGAGGCCTACGAGAAGGCCAACGGCTGAGCGCTCGCGCGCCGCAGCCGGGCACGGTGACAGTGGGTCGCCAGCGTGCCCACCAGCCGAACGAGATCGGGGGCGCCCCCAACGCCCCCCAGCGCCGACATCGTCGGCAGCGAGGCCTGCGCCTCGCGCCCTGCCACGGGGGGTCGCATCCAGACGGCGGCCCCCTGCACCGGCCCCGGACCGTTCAGGCCCGGCCTTCGTTCCTGAACGTGGTCCTGCTCCGTGCCCCGGTCCGTGGGCCGCGGAGGCGCCTCGATGAGCCCGCCCGCGCCGATCGCCCTCAGATCCACCGGCAGCGCGCCCCACTCCAGCCACCGCAGGATCCCCGGCACCTCCTCCGCGCCGCCCGCCGCCACCAGCAGCCGCATCCGGTCGCCCAGGACGGCCACCGGTGTGCCCGGCGCGAGCCGCCGCAGCGCCGGGAGGCCCGCCTCGGCCGGCACTTCGAGCACGTCGAAGCACTCGCCCACCAAAAGTCGTACCGGCTCCCCGGGCACCGTCGCCCAGCCCAGTTCGTTCTCGTACCAGCCGCGGAGCCGGTCGGCCGGACCATCCGGACCGAGCGGACTTCGGGGAAGGGGAACCGTGGACATCGCAGCGGCGGCCGAGCGGACAGCCGACGGGACTGAGCCAACCATGCCAAGTGCAACCGCCGAAAAGGCCCGGGAGTTACGCTGGGTGTTCGGGCGGATGCATGGCGTGTCGACAAATGGGGCGTGCCGGGGTGTCGGGAGACGCAAGGTTGTTCGCCCGTAGCGGAGGGAACCGGCGCTCACGGCATGGACTGTCGGTCGCAGCGGGTAAGACATCCCTAGTGGGAGGGGGCGACACGCAGGAAAGGCCGTCTCACGTTCGCCATCGGCGTACTGGCGACTGGGGTAACTGCCTGGCCTGCGGGAACATCGTCTCGCACCATCGGGTTGGAGCAGATGTCGGCGTTCGGGGTCAGGAGGCCATCGACGGTGTCGGCAGTTGGAATGAGCGGTCCCCGCTTGCGGGACTAAGCTGCGGAAGGACAGGGAGGGGAAGTTCCCCCCACTGCCTGACCGCTCTGAGGAGCGATTAACGATGTTCGAGAGGTTCACCGACCGCGCGCGGCGGGTTGTCGTCCTGGCTCAGGAAGAAGCCCGGATGCTCAACCACAACTACATCGGCACCGAGCACATCCTCCTGGGCCTGATCCACGAGGGTGAGGGTGTCGCCGCCAAGGCCCTTGAGAGCCTCGGGATTTCGCTCGAGGCGGTCCGCCAGCAGGTGGAGGAGATCATCGGTCAGGGCCAGCAGGCCCCGTCCGGCCACATCCCCTTCACCCCCCGTGCCAAGAAGGTCCTGGAGCTGTCGCTCCGCGAGGCCCTTCAGCTGGGTCACAACTACATCGGCACGGAGCACATCCTGCTCGGCCTGATCCGCGAGGGCGAGGGCGTCGCCGCCCAGGTCCTCGTCAAGCTGGGCGCAGATCTGAACCGGGTGCGGCAGCAGGTCATCCAGCTGCTCTCCGGCTACCAGGGCAAGGAGACCGCCACCGCCGGCGGCCCTGCCGAGGGCACGCCCTCGACGTCTCTGGTCCTCGACCAGTTCGGCCGGAACCTCACCCAGGCCGCTCGTGAGTCCAAGCTCGACCCGGTCATCGGGCGCGAGAAGGAGATCGAGCGGGTCATGCAGGTGCTGTCCCGCCGTACCAAGAACAACCCGGTCCTGATCGGTGAGCCCGGCGTCGGCAAGACCGCCGTCGTCGAAGGCCTCGCCCAGGCCATCGTCAAGGGCGAGGTGCCCGAGACCCTCAAGGACAAGCACCTCTACACCCTGGACCTCGGCGCCCTGGTCGCCGGCTCCCGCTACCGCGGTGACTTCGAGGAGCGCCTGAAGAAGGTCCTCAAGGAGATCCGCACCCGCGGCGACATCATCCTGTTCATCGACGAGCTGCACACGCTGGTCGGTGCGGGTGCCGCCGAGGGCGCCATCGACGCCGCTTCGATCCTGAAGCCGATGCTGGCCCGTGGTGAGCTCCAGACCATCGGTGCGACCACGCTGGACGAGTACCGCAAGCACCTGGAGAAGGACGCGGCCCTCGAGCGCCGCTTCCAGCCCATCCAGGTCGCGGAGCCGTCCCTGCCGCACACGATCGAGATCCTCAAGGGTCTGCGTGACCGGTACGAGGCGCACCACCGTGTCTCGATCACCGACGAGGCGCTGGTCCAGGCCGCCACCCTGGCCGACCGGTACATCTCGGACCGCTTCCTGCCGGACAAGGCGATCGACCTGATCGACGAGGCCGGTTCCCGGATGCGCATCCGCCGGATGACCGCGCCGCCGGACCTGCGCGAGTTCGACGAGAAGATCGCCGGCGTCCGCCGCGACAAGGAGTCCGCGATCGACTCGCAGGACTTCGAGAAGGCCGCCTCCCTCCGCGACAAGGAGAAGCAGCTCCTGGCCGCCAAGGCCAAGCGGGAGAAGGAGTGGAAGGCCGGCGACATGGACGTCGTCGCCGAGGTCGACGGCGAGCTCATCGCCGAGGTCCTCGCCACGGCCACCGGCATCCCGGTCTTCAAGCTGACCGAGGAGGAGTCCTCGCGTCTGCTGCGCATGGAGGACGAGCTCCACAAGCGGGTCATCGGCCAGGTCGACGCCGTCAAGGCGCTGTCGAAGGCGATCCGGCGTACGCGTGCGGGCCTCAAGGACCCGAAGCGTCCGGGTGGTTCGTTCATCTTCGCCGGCCCCTCCGGTGTCGGTAAGACCGAGCTGTCCAAGGCGCTCGCCGAGTTCCTCTTCGGTGACGAGGACGCGCTGATCTCCCTCGACATGTCGGAGTTCAGCGAGAAGCACACGGTGTCGCGTCTCTTCGGTTCGCCCCCCGGATACGTGGGCTACGAAGAGGGCGGCCAGCTGACCGAGAAGGTCCGTCGCAAGCCGTTCTCCGTCGTCCTCTTCGACGAGGTCGAGAAGGCCCACCCGGACATTTTCAACTCGCTGCTCCAGATCCTGGAGGACGGTCGTCTGACCGACTCCCAGGGCCGGGTCGTGGACTTCAAGAACACGGTCATCATCATGACGACCAACCTCGGCACCCGGGACATCTCCAAGGGCTTCAACCTGGGCTTCGCGGCCTCGGGCGACAAGAAGTCCAACTACGAGCGCATGAAGAACAAGGTCTCGGACGAGCTCAAGCAGCACTTCCGCCCCGAGTTCCTCAACCGTGTCGACGACGTGGTCGTCTTCCCGCAGCTGACGCAGGAGGACATCCTGCAGATCGTCGACCTGATGATCGGCAAGGTCGACGAGCGCCTCAAGGACCGGGACATGGGCATCGAGCTCTCCCAGGCCGCGAAGGAGCTGCTGTCGAAGAAGGGCTACGACCCGGTGCTGGGTGCGCGTCCGCTGCGTCGCACCATCCAGCGCGAGATCGAGGACACGCTCTCGGAGAAGATCCTCTTCGGTGAGCTGCGCCCCGGTCACATCGTGGTCGTGGACACGGAGGGCGAGGGTGAGACCAAGACCTTCACCTTCCGCGGCGAGGAGAAGTCGGCTCTGCCGGACGTCCCGCCGATCGAGCAGGCGGCCGGCGGCGCCGGACCGAACCTGAGCAAGGACGCCTGACCCTCCGGGGGCTGAGCGGAGAAAGGGGCCGGTGCTTCTCAGCACCGGCCCCTTTCGTATGCGTTCCCGCGCTGCGCACGGCCTGCACGGGCCCGCACGGCCTCCTCACGGCCTGGCGCTGCCCTCGCTCTGCCCGACCCGGCCCCGCACGGACCGAAGGCTTCGCCGCCCGCGCACGGTCCGCAGGACCTGCGCACGCGCCGCCTGCCGAGCGGCCCTGCCGCCCGGGCCGCAGGACCTGCGCACGCGCCGCCCGGCGGGCTCCGCGGCGCCAACCTCATGGGCCCACGGGCCGTATGGCCTGCCTAGGCGCCGCGCGCCGCGGGGGCTTTTTTGCCGCACTGTGCGCCGCCCGGCGGGCTCCGCCGGGCTGGCTTCAGGGGCCGCAAGGCCTGCCTAAGCGCCGCGCGCCCCGGCGGGCTTTGTGCCGACGGTGTGCCGCCCGGCGGGCTCCGCCGGGCTGGCTTCAGGGGCCGCAAGGCCTGCCTAAGCGCCGCGCGCCCCGGCGGGCTTTGTGCCGACGGTGTGCCGCCCGGCGGGCTCCGCCGCACTGGCCGCAGGCGCCGCACGGCCTGCCCAGGCACCGCGCGTCCCGGCGGGGCTTTGTGCCGCACGGCGGGCTCCGCCGGACTGGCTTCAGGGGCCGTACGGCCTGCCCAGGCGTCGCGCGCCCCGGCGGGCTTTGCCGTATGGTGCGCCGCCCGGCGGGCTCCGGGGCACCGGCCTCATGGGCCGCAGGGGCCGCACGGCCTGCCCGCGCACCGTGCGCCCCGGCGGGCTTTGTGCCGCACGATGCGCCGCCCGGCGGGCCCCGCCGGACTGGCTTCAGGGGCCGTACGGCCTGCCCTCGCACCGAGCGGCGGCCCGGCAGGCCCTGTCGCAGGGCTCACGCAGGGCCGGCCCCAGAGGGCTCCCCAGCACGGGCCGCGCGGGTCGACAGGGCCGCAGGGCCTGTGGTGTGCGCGGCGTGAGCTGGGCCGGCTCCGCCGTACCGGCCCTACGGCCTGCCCACACGCCGCCCGGCGAGCTTCGCCGGGCGGGCTCACGCAAGGCCCCACAAGCGCTGCGCCGCACGCGCACGGGCCGCCGGCTTCCCCTCGGGCCCTGCAAGGGCCCGAGGCCCCCAGGGGCTTATGACAGCTGGCCGTCGTAGTCCGGGAGTTTGTACGTCGTCTCGGCGTGGCCGCCCGACAGGTCGGTGGCGCTGTTGCCGATGTTCGCGATGATCGTGTAGCCCTTGGACTCGATGTCGACGCGCTGGGCGGTCTTGTAGGCGGCGACGTCCTTGAAGAGGTCGAGGAAGCCGCGCACGTACAGGCCGGAGACCTTGTAGCCGACGTTCTTGAGGTTGTAGTCGGTCACCCCGGAGATGATGCCCGGACGGGCGGTGACGAAGAACAGGGAGACGCCGTGCTCCTGGGCGTACTTGGCCACGTCGAGGACCGGCTTGTTGGCCGGCTGCGGGTAGCTGAAGCCGAAGTCGGTCTCCAGGGTGGTGTTGTCGATGTCGAAGACGATCGCCTGCTTCTCACCCGGCTTGGTGGCGGCGATGCGCTGCTTCAGCGTCGGCAGGGCCTGGGTCATCACCGTCTTGCAGTCCTGTTGCCAGGTGGCGTAGTCGACGTCCTCCGCAGCGGTCGCGGTAGCGGTCGTGGTGGTGACGGAGGAGGTGCCGGTGGCCGTCGCGGCCTGGGCGCCGACCGGGATGGCCATCGCCGTGACGGCTGCCGTCGCGGCGGCGGTCAGGGCTGTGCGGCGCGTCCAGGTGCCTCTGGTCATGTGTGGGGTCCTCTCGCGTCCTTGCGCTGCCGGGTGTCGTGAGCATGCTGATCGCTGGGAGTGGCCTGAGGGGAACCAGCGGGTTACTGGACGGTAGAGGCCGATGAGAGCCTGATCACAGACCCGTGCACGCGACGTGAGCGGGGTCACAAGTGGCCTACGGGGCAAGGGAGTAGCCGCCGTCACATTCCGAAGTCCCTTGCCGGGGGAGGCCGGTGACATGCGGCACAGGCGGTTTGGGTGCTACTAGGTCGACTAGTCGTAGCTCAATTAGGAGCAAAAAGGACATAAGCCTCCCGGGGTCCGGTTAACGTTCCGGCCTCCCAGGTGGGCTGGTGTCGTAAGTGTCCGGAAAGGTGGTTCTGTCAAGAAGTGGGAAGTTTTGGGGTGAAGTACTAGGTTCCGTCGTAGATCACACGTTTGAGGGCTTGTGGGCTTCGGGGTTACCAAGGGATGGCCACTCCGGCGGAGGTTCACGCCGGGTGGTTTCCTCTGTCCCCGTCTCCATGAGGTCTTCCATGTTCCAGCGCGTCACGTTCCGTTCTTCCCGTACGTCCTCGCTCCGCACTCGCGTGGCCGTCGGCGCCGCCGCCCTGGGCGCCTCGGTCGTGCTGGGGACCGGAGTGGCGTCCGCCGCCGCGCCTGCCGCGGCGCCCGCCTCCGCCAAGACGGCCGTCTCGGCCGCCTCCTGGATAGACCCGGTGAAGAAGTACACGCTGTCGGCAGGGTTCGCCCAGGCCGGCAAGATGTGGCAGTCCACCCACAGCGGGCAGGACTTCGCCGTGCCGAGCGGCACCAAGGTCATGGCCGCCCACGGCGGCACCGTGGTCAAGGCCGGCGGCAACGGAGCCGGCGACGGCCCCGCCTACGGCAACGCCATCGTGATCAAGCACGCCAACGGCGTCTACTCGCAGTACGCCCACCTCTCGCGCATCGACGTGAAGGTCGGCCAGATCGTCAAGACGGGCCAGAAGATCGCCCTGTCCGGCAACACCGGCAACTCCAGCGGTCCCCACCTGCACTTCGAGATCCGTACGACCGCCAACTACGGTTCGGCGATCAACCCGGTCACCTTCCTGCACAGCAAGGGCGTCAAGGTCTGATCCCTGCGCGGCAGGGGCGTGAAGCGCTGATGCTGCTGTGATCAGGTGCCCTGGTGTGCCTGTGTCACCAGATCGACGGCGACCTCGAGGACGGCTGCACGCTTGTCCTCGGGGTCGCCTTCGAGGTCCTGGAGGAAGAACATGCCGGCGTGCAGCGTGAAGATGGCGCTCACGCAGCGGACCTGGTCGGCGAGGGGGGCGTCCGGGTCGATGATGATGTCGCGCAGGCTCCGCATGCGGTCCTTGAACGAGTCGCCGATCTGGAGTTCCCGCACCGTCGCCTGGTTCTCCTGCATGAAGCGGAACAGCGGGGTCGCCTCGGAGAGGGCCTGGCTGTAGCGCCGTACGAGCTCCTGTTTGGTCTCCAGGGTGTGCGGCTGGCTCTTGCCCCAGTCGATCAGGTCCTCGATCGGCTTCGTCAGATCCGTGAAGATGCCGACGATGATCTCTTCCTTGGTCTTGAAGTGGTAGTACAGGGCCGCCTTGGTGACCTCCAGGCGCTCCGCGATCTCGCGGAGGGAGGTCTTCTCGTAGCCCTGCTCGGCGAAGAGTTCGAGCGCAACGTCCTGGATGCGCTGGCGGGTGTTGCCGCGCCGCTGCTGCTTCGTGCCGTCCATGGTGACGTCCATTCTCGTGCTCCTCGCGCTCCCGCTGAACTTACTTGCCGTCCGGCTAGTTACTTGCGGGAACTTACTTGACGCCCGGCTAGTGGCAGGTCTACCTTCCCAGTGTAGTGAACTAGCCGGGCGGCAAGTAAGTGGGCCGACCGGGGGGAAGGCCAGGGGAGTGGAACATGGCGGACACGAAGACAGTCGAGACCGAGCCGGAGAAACAGCCCAGGAGCGTGCGGGTCGTCCTGCTCGCGCTGATGATCACGATGATGCTCGCGATGCTCGACAACATGATCGTGGGCACGGCGATGCCGACGATCGTCGGCGAACTCGGCGGGCTCGAACACCTCTCGTGGGTCGTGACGGCCTACACCCTCGCGACCGCGGCCTCCACCCCGCTCTGGGGCAAGCTCGGCGACATGTACGGGCGCAAGGGCGCCTTCATGACGTCGATCGTGATCTTCCTGGCCGGGTCCGCGCTGAGCGGTATGGCGCAGAACATGGGCGAACTGATCGGCTTCCGTGCGATCCAGGGACTCGGCGCCGGCGGCCTGATGGTCGGCGTCATGGCGATCATCGGTGACCTGATCCCGCCCCGGGAACGCGGCAAGTACCAGGGCATGATGGCCGGGGTCATGGCGCTCGCGATGATCGGCGGTCCGCTGGTCGGCGGCACCATCACCGACAACTGGGGCTGGCGCTGGTCCTTCTACATCAACCTGCCGCTCGGCGTGGTCTCGCTGGCCCTCATCAGCGCCGTCCTGCACCTGCCGAGGAAGCGTTCGCAGTCGCGGATCGACTACCTGGGCGCCGGTCTGCTGACCGTCGGCATCACCTCCATCGTCCTGGTCACCACCTGGGGCGGCTCGGAGTACGCCTGGTCGTCCGCACGGATCATGGAACTCATCGGGATCGGCGTCGCCTCGCTCATCGGGTTCGTGTTCTGGCAGACCAGGGCGTCCGAGCCGATCGTGCCGCTGCACATCTTCCGCAGCCGCAACTTCACACTCATGTCGCTCATCGGCTTCATCACCGGCTTCGTGATGTTCGGCGCCACGCTCTTCCTGCCGCTGTACCAGCAGTCCGTGCAGGGCGCCTCCGCGACCAACTCGGGTCTGCTGCTCCTGCCGATGCTGGGCGCCATGCTGGTCACCTCGATGGTGGCGGGCCGGGTGACCACCAACAGCGGCAAGTACAAGATCTTCCCGGTCGTCGGCAGCGTCGCGATGGTCATCGGCCTGTACCTGCTGTCCACGATGGACGCCGGGACCAGCCGGTTGACCTCCGGTGTCTTCATGGCCGTCGTCGGTCTCGGCATGGGCTGCCTGATGCAGATCACGATGCTGGTCGCGCAGAACAGTGTCGAGATGAAGGACATGGGCGTCGCTTCCTCGTCCACCACCCTCTTCCGTACGCTCGGCTCCTCCTTCGGCGTCGCGATCATGGGCGCCCTGTTCAACAACCGGGTCCAGGACGTCATGTCCGAGCGGGCCGGCGCACTCGGCTCGAAGATCACCGAGCAGTCCGCGCAGCTCGACGCGGCCAGCCTGGCCAAGCTGCCCGTGGCGGCCCGGGAGGCCTACCAGCACGCGGTGTCGGCCGGTACCCACTCCGCCTTCCTGCTGGGCGCCGTGGTCGCGGTGGTCGCGCTGGTGGCGGCGGTGTTCGTCAAGGAGGTTCCGCTCAAGGGCGCGGGGCCGCAGAAGGACGGCGAGGAGCCGACCGACGGTACGGCTGCGGCGCAGCCGCCCCTGGTCGACGCCGTCTGAGTCGACACGGTCCGCGTCGAAGCGGTCCGAGTCGCGGTTCGAGGCGGCACGCTCCGGCTGGAGGCCTCCGACCTCGTTGCAATGAGCCAAGGCCCCCCGGCGCTGTCCGCCCCGGGGGGCCTTGGCACGCTGTCGCCGCTCAGGGCATCAACGGGTAGTTTCCCGTGTTCGTCGGCGCGTGCTCGGGCAGCCACAGAACGGCGACGGCACCCTCGGCGGGTATGTGCTCCGGGGCCCCCGCCGGCCGTACATTGCGGAAGGTCAGCCGGGCGCCGAGCACCCGGGCCTGGCCTGCGGCGATGGTGAGCCCGAGCCCGTGTCCGTGCCCGGCCCGGTCGACGCTGCCGGTGCGGAAACGGCTGGGCCCTTCCGCGAGCAGGTCCTCGGGGAAACCCGGGCCGTGGTCGCGGACCCGGATGACCCGCCCCTCGACGGTGACCTGGATCGGCGGCTTGCCGTGCCGGGCGGCGTTGGCCAGCAGATTGAACAGCACCCGCTCCAGGCGCCGGGGGTCGGTCGTGACCATCGACTCGTGCACCACCCGCACCTCGACGCCCGGGTCCTTGGCCGCGACCCGCCGGGCCACGAACTCGCCCAGCACGATGTCCTGGAGTTCGGCGCGCTCCGAGGCGCCGTCGAGGCGGGCCACCTCCAGCACGTCCTCGACCAGGGTGCGCATGGCCTTCGCCCGGTCCAGGACCAGCTCCGTCGGCCGGCCGGGCGGCAGCAGTTCGGCCGCCGTCAGCAGTCCGGTCACCGGGGTACGCAGTTCGTGCGCGATGTCGGCGGTGACCCGGCGTTCGGCCTCCAGTCGCTCCTGGAGCGTGTCCGCCATGGCGTCCACCGCGCTCGCCAGGTCGTCGGTCTCGTCCCGCACGACTCCGCCGATGGCGTCCCGTACCCGTACGTTCGACTCGCCCCTGGCGACCTGGTTCGCCGCGGACGCGGCCTTGCGCAGCCGGCGTGAGAGCTGCCCGCCGATGAGCACGCCGAGCGCGCTGCCGCCGAGGACGACCGCGATGGAGCCGATCACCAGGGCCTGGTCGAGGTCATTGAGGATGTCGGTGCTGCGGTCGGTGAATCCGGTGTGCAGGGACAGCACATGTCCGTCCTTCAACGGCACGGCGGCCCAGATGTCCGGCGCCCCGCCGGTGCGGTCGGAGACGAACGTGGCCCGGCGGCCCTCCTCGACCTTCTGCCGCAACGACGGCGGCAGGCTGGAGTCGTCGATCTTGATGTTGGGGAAGTTCAGCCGTCCCGACCACTCGTAGTTGCGCTGGGCGATCTGGACGCGCTCGTCGGCGAGGTCGCGTGCGTTGTCCAGCATGGACACGCGTGCGGCGTTGTGCACGACCAGACTGAGCGCGATCGCCACCAGCGCGCCGACCAGCGCGATCGCCGCGCTCAGCTTCCACCGCAGCCCCGTACGGATGCCCACGCCCTCCGTGCGGGCCGGAACCAGCTGCCGGATCATCCCCCGCATCCTCCTGCCCCTGTCCCCGACCCGCTCAGGCCTTCAACTTGTAGCCGAAGCCGCGGACCGTCTCGATGCGGTCCTGGCCGATTTTGGTCCGCAGCCGCTGCACATGGACGTCGACGACCCGGGTGTCGCCGCCCCAGCCGTAGTCCCACACCCGCTCCAGGAGTTTGTCGCGCGAGAGAACCGTGCCCGGAGCGGAGGAGAACTCCAGCAGCAGGCGCATCTCGGTCGGGGTCAGCGCCACCGGCTGCCCGGAGCGGCGCACCTCCATGCCCTCGGTGTCGATCTCCAGGTCACCGAACGAGAGCACACCGCCCGCGGTGGAGGCGACGGGCTCGGTGCGGTCGCCGCCGCCCGCGTGACCGAAGCGGCGCAGCACGGCGCGGATCCGGGCCACCAGCACGGCGCCGTCGAAGGGCTTGGTCACATAGTCGTCGGCGCCGGCCTCGAGGCCGAGGACGACGTCGATGGAGTCGGCGCGCGCCGACAGCATGATCACCGGCACGGTGGACTCGTCCCGGATGCGACGGCACAGACTGACGCCGTCCAGGCCGGGCACCATGACGTCCAGGAGCGCGATGTCGGGGCGGTCCGCACGGAACGCCTCCAGCCCGGACAGGCCGTCGGGCATCGCGGTCACCACGAAGCCGTCCCGCTCGAGGGCGAGCTGGGTGGCCTCGCGGATGACGTCGTCGTCCTCGACGAACAGGACGTGGGTCTGGTCTGCCATCCCGGTGCTCTCAGTTCTCGTTTGCGTTCATGTGGGCGTCCCGTGGGTGTGTGGGACGTCGGGCCGTCGGGCTCGTGACCGCGTCCTGTCGGTGAGCTGTCCACGATGCCCCTTGCTTGGACGCGCGGAGCGCGCGGAGCGTTCACTTCCCACGCGTTCTCTGTGTGCTCCCTGTGCGCTCCGTCCCTGCCCGTCCATCCAATGATCGGAACGAGAGGCCCGATCGGTTCACCCCGCCGGAAAGTTTTTTCGGCCCGCCGCTTCCGGGCAGGTCAGCCGGTCTGCGGCGGCACCGTCGGTTCCGTACCGACCACGCTGCTGTAGTCGTTGTGCCAGCTGTACTCCTTCACGAAGCGGCCCGAGGCCCAGCGGTACGTGATCACGTTCTCACCGGACGGGTCGGACACCGCGTCGCCCTTCTCGTACACCTGCTTGGTCACCACCAGGTCGCCCCGGTCCATCTCCGCATAGACGGGCGGTTCCTCGGCCTTGAACACGTTCGCGTAGCCGCCGTCGTCCTTGCGGTACACGTAGGAGCCCATACCGACGGAGTCACCGCAGGTGAGCACATTGACGATGATGTCGTTGCCGGAGCCGCCGGTGAGGTCGCCGTACGAGACGTCGACCGGGTACTCGTCCCCCACACAGGGCTGCAACTCGCGCTTGACCTCGGCGGAGACCTCGGGGTCGTCCTTGATCAGCCGGATCGCGTCCGTCCGGTCGGGCGGATCGGTGGAGGCGGACGAGGGGGAGGCCGTGGCGCCCGCCACCGTGTCGGTGTGGGCCGGCCCCTCGTCACGGGCGCCGGTGCCGCCGGTGCCGCACGCGGAGACGAAAAGGGCGAGGGCGGCGAGCACGGACATCGCCGTGATCGCCGCCTGGATGGTGCTTCGGGCCGGTGAGGGCCCGGCCTCGGTCAGGCCGCCACGCAACGCTCCCGCTCCTCACGCTCCAGCGCGCGTGCGTCCAGATCGCGGGCCTCCAGCTCCTCGCGGAGCCGGGCGAGCGCCCGGTGCAGCGTGCTCTTCACCGTACCGGCCGACATGCCGAGGGCGGCGGCCGTCTCCTCCGTGGACATCTGCTCCCAGTGTCGCAGCACCACGACGCTGCGCTGCTTGGGAGCGAGAACCTTCATCGCGTCCATCAGCAGGGCACGGTCCGCGTGCTGCTCGGTGGAGTCGTCCACGCAGGCGTCCGGGAGCTGCTCGGTCGGGACTTCCTCGAGTTTGCGGGCCCGCCACCACTCGGTACGCGTGTTGATCATGACCCGGCGCAGGTAGGCGTCGGCCAACCGCTTGTCCGCGATGCCGTCCCAGCGGCCGTACGTCCGTGCCAGCGCGGTCTGGAGGAGGTCCTGCGCGTCGACCGGGTCCGGGACCAGGCGCCGGGCGCTGCGCAGGAGCGCGTCCTGCCGCGTACGGACGTATTCCTCGAACTCGAGCACCTCGCCCTGTGCCATGGTCAACCGCCTCCGCTTCCCCGTACCGGCGGACTGCCGCCGCCGGTTCACTGCTTGTGGTCTGTATCCGTCGTGTTGCTGGCGGGTACGTCAATGAAGCTACGGAGGTGTTGTCACGGCGCTGTCCGGAGCAGCCTGCGGCTAGCGCTCAGCTGTCCGTCGGTTGTGTAACGGAAATAGGTTTGGGGTAGAGAAGCATGCTCAACGCATAGCCTATGGGGCGATTTGTCCGGCCCTGGAGCGTGACAAACGCCCGGCGACGGCTGTGACGGAGCCGTATGTCTGTGAAATGACCGTGCGTCAGGTCAGCGGCAGGCGGTACAGCCCGCTCGGCAGCGGCTCCACGAGTCCGTCCGCGACGAGGCCGTCCAGCGCACGCGCGCGCTGCACCGGTTCGTGCCACACCCCGTCGAGGGCGGCCTGCGGCACGGGCGCGTGCGCGTCCCGCAGGACGGCGAGCAGCTTGCCCCTGACCTGCCGGTCGGTGCCGGCGTACGTCTGACCGCGGCGGGGCGGCCCGTCGTGCTCCGGCTTGCCCGCGAGCCGCCAGGCGCACTGCGCCGCGATGGGGCAGCGCACGCACGTCTCGTTCTTCGCCGTGCAGACCAGCGCGCCGAGCTCCATGGACGCAGCGGCCCAGCGGGCGGCCGTCGGCTCGTCGTCGGGCAGCAGGGAGCGGGCCAGTTTGCGTTCGGCGGCCGTGGTGGCGTTCGGCGGGTACTGCACGCCGGTGACGGCGCGCGCGAAGACGCGGCGGACGTTGGTGTCCAGGACGGCGTGCCGGTGTCCGTACGCGAACGAGGCGACGGCCGCGGCCGTGTACTCGCCGATGCCGGGCAGGACGAGGAGCTGCGCGTGGTCCGCGGGCACGTCACCGCCGTGCCGTTCCGTTATCGCCACCGCGGCGCCGTGCAGCCGCAGGGCGCGGCGCGGGTAGCCGAGCCGCCCCCATGCGCGTACCGCCTCGCCCGGGGCCTCCGCGGCCAGGTCGGCGGGGCGCGGCCAGCGGGCGAGCCACTGCTCGTAGACCGGCAGGACACGGCTGACCGGCGTCTGCTGGAGCATGAACTCGCTGACCATCACGCCCCACGCGCCGGCCTCGGGGCGCCGCCAGGGCAGGTCGCGGGCGTTCTCGTCGAACCAGTCGATCACCAGGGAGTGCAGGTCCGCTGCGGGGACGTCGGCGTCGGAGCGGCCGGGGACGCGGTGCGGGGGCTTCGTGGGCGCAGTCATAGCCCTTCCGATCCTGCCATGAGCACCGGGGCACGCGCGCGTACCGCCACTCGACCGAGTGGGGGGCGCGGACGCACGTCACGCGGGCGTGAACCGGGCCGTGGCCAAAGGTGCAATCGATGCGATCGGCAAGCAGAGACGGACGGGCGGGGCCGAAGCCGGTGCAGGGAACACGGTTTCCGGAATGATGATCCGGAAAAGTTGTCCTCTCGGCGGCGGGTGGGGCCAGCGAACCCGTCGATCTCTCGTACAGTTTGCGCCGTGGGATCTCTGCGCAATCCGGTCGGGCCGCTTCCCTCCTCCATCTACTGGCGTCGGAGGGTCGTACTGCTGTCCGTGTTCGCCCTGTTGGCCCTGCTGATCCTGTGGGTGGTGACCTCGGGCGGAGGTGGCAGGAACAACGGCGCAAACGGCGGCAGCGGCAAGAATCCCGCGTCCTCCATCACTCCGGGGCCGTCCGGATCGGGGCCCGCGATCAGTCAACACCCCGGCGGACGTGACGAGTCGAGCGGCGGTTCCGGCTCGGGTTCGGGCGGCGGCGCCGGCACGGGTGGCTCGGACGGCGACTCGGCGGGCGCGGGCGGCAACGACGACGGTGCCAACGGCAGCGGAGACGGTGACGGAGCCGGTGGGGGCGACGCCGGTGGCAGCGGCGCCGGTGACGGCAGCGGCGTCATCAGCGGTGGCGGCGCCACGGGGACCACGTTGCCGGCCGGGACGACACTGCCCGACTGCACGGCGGGCGCGGTCACGTTGACCCTGCGCAGCGTCCAGAACTCCTACTCGCCCGACCAGACGACCACCTTCCGGCTGACCGTGAAGAACAGTTCGGGAAGCGACTGCAAAGTCGATCTCGGGCCGAAGTCGGCGGTGTTGACGATCACCCAGACCGGCGGCGCCGACGAGTACTGGTCGTCCGCCGACTGCCCGAAGACGTCCGGGAGTCTGCTGTACCGGGTGGCGGCCGGGAACAGCATCACCTACACCGTGAAGTGGGACCGCAAGCCGAGCGCCCCGCAGTGCGCGACGCCCCCGGCGGGGGTGGCCGGAGCGGGTACGTACCTGGTGCAGGCGAAGGCTCCCGGGTTCGCCAAGGCACAGACGTCGTTCGTGCTGAAGAACGACTAGACCGGACCGGACGACGACGGGACGGAGCCGGGCGACTGAACCGGGCCGGACGACGGGTCGGGGTCTGACGACGGGACGGGATCGGACGACGACGCCGACCGGACGGCTGGACCAGCTCGGACGGCTGGACCAGCCCGGACGACACGTTCGGAGCGGACGGCTGGACCGTCCTAGACGTACCGCTCCAGGATCGACGACTCGGCCAGCCTTGACAGGCCCTCGCGGACGCTGCGGGCCCTTGCCTCGCCCACGCCGTCCACCGTCTGGAGGTCGTCGACACTCGCGGCGAGGAGCTTCTGGAGTCCGCCGAAGTGCTCGACGAGCCGGTCGATGATGGCACCCGGCAGGCGCGGCACCTTCGCCAGCAGCCGGAAGCCGCGGGGCGAGACCGCCGAGTCCAGTGCCTCGGGGGAGCCGGTGTAACCCAACGCGCGGGCCACCGTGGAGAGTTCGAGCAGTTCGGCGTGGCTGAGCGCGTCCAGCTCGTACAGCGCCTCGTCGACCGTGCGGGACCGCTTCGCCGTGGGTTCCGGCACGTAGTCCCGGACCACCAGCTCGCGCTCCGGCTCCACGCCCGCGATCAACTCGTCGAGCTGAAGGGCGAGCAGACGGCCGTCCGTGCCCAGTTCGACCACGTATTCGGCGATTTCGGTGGCGATGCGGCGCACCATCTCCAGGCGCTGGGCCACCGCGGAGACGTCCCGGACCGTGACCAGGTCCTCGATCTCCAGCGCTGACAACGTTCCCGCGACCTCGTCCAGGCGGAGCTTGTACCGCTCGAGGGTCGCCAGTGCCTGGTTCGCACGGGACAGGATCGCCGCGGAATCCTCCAGGACGCGGCGCTGCCCGTCGACGTAGAGGGCGATCAGCCGCATGGACTGGGAGACCGAGACCACGGGGAAGCCGACCTGCTTGCTGACCCGGTCCGCGGTGCGGTGCCGGGTGCCCGTCTCCTCCGTGGGGATCATGGGGTCCGGTACCAGCTGGACGCCGGCCCGCAGGATCTTCGACAGGTCCGAGGAGACCACGATGCCGCCGTCGAGCTTGCACAGCTCGCGCAGGCGCGTGGCCGCGAACTCCACGTTCAGGACGAACCCGCCCGTACACATCGCCTCGACCGTCTTGTCGGAGCCCAGCACGATGAGCCCGCCGGTGTTGCCGCGGAGGATCCGTTCCAGTCCGTCACGCAGGGCCGTGCCGGGAGCCACCGCGCTCAGCGCGGCGCGCATCAGGCCCTCGGCACCGGAACTCCCACCGGACTTTCCGGGAGCTGCCGCCCGGTCGTTGGCTGCCACTGCACTCCTCCGGTCACAGGTCTGGGACGTTCCCGTTTCGCGCACTCGTTTCGCACGGACGGGCGAGACCAGGGCAAAGTCTACCGGCGCTCCTCCGCCTCCCGGGGGGCCTCTCGTCGACGGGAGCGCGGCAGGACCCGCAGAGCGTCCCCTATGTCCGCCACTTCCAGGACCTTCATGCCCGCGGGGACCCTGCCCGGATCGCCCGGCACGAGCGCGTGGGTGAAGCCCAGACGGTGTGCCTCCGAGAGGCGGCGCTGCACGCCCGTGACCCGTCTGACCTCGCCCGCGAGGCCCACCTCGCCGATCGCGACGAGGTTCTTGGGCAGGGGGGTGTCGCTCGCCGCGGAGGCCAGCGCGAGGGCGATCGCCAGGTCCGCGGCGGGCTCCGAGAGCTTCACCCCGCCCACTGTCGCCGAGTAGATGTCCCGCTTGCCCAGCGCGCTGATCCGTCCGCGCTGCTCCAGTACGGCCAGCATCATCGAGACGCGGGAGGTCTCCAGGCCGGACGTCGTACGGCGGGGCGAGGGGATCTGCGAGTCGACGGTGAGGGCCTGCACTTCGGCGACCAGCGGGCGGCGGCCCTCCAAGGTGACCGTCAGACACGTGCCCGGGACCGGTTCGTCACGACGGGTCAGGAAAAGTCCGCTCGGGTCCGTAAGGCCCGTAATGCCCTCGTCGTGCAGTTCGAAGCAGCCGACCTCGTCGGTGGCGCCGTAGCGATTCTTGACGCCCCGCACCAGGCGCAGCCGCGCGTGACGGTCCCCCTCGAAGCTGAGGACGACGTCCACGAGGTGTTCGAGGAGGCGGGGGCCGGCGATCGCGCCGTCCTTGGTGACATGGCCCACCAGAAGCGTGGACATGCCGCGTTCCTTGGAGGCGCGGATCAGGGCGCCGGCGACCTCGCGGACCTGGGCCATGCCGCCGGGCGCTCCGTCGATCTCGGGGGAGGCGACGGTCTGTACGGAGTCCACGATCAGCAGGGACGGCTTCACCGCGTCCAAGTGGCCGAGGACGGCCGCCAGATCGGTCTCGGCGGCCAGGTAGAGGTGGTCGTCGATGGCGCCGATGCGGTCGGCGCGCAGGCGGACCTGGGAGGCCGACTCCTCCCCGGTCACATAGAGCGTGCGGTGTTCGTCACTCGCCGACTTGGCCGCCACGTCCAGGAGCAGGGTCGACTTGCCCACGCCCGGCTCGCCCGCCAGGAGCACGACCGCCCCGGGTACGAGTCCCCCGCCGAGGACCCGGTCCAGCTCGGCCACACCGGTGGGGCGGGCGGTGGCCTGCCGCCCGTCGACCTGGCCGATGGGCAGGGCCGAGGTGGTGACGCGCCCCGGCGTCGTCGTACGGACCGCGGGCGCGCCGTACTCCTCGACCGTCCCCCATGCCTGGCACTCGGGGCAGCGGCCGAGCCACTTGGCCGTCTGCCAGCCGCATTCCGTGCAGCGGTAGGACGGACGGTCCTTGGTGGTCTTCGTACGGGCAGCCATGGGGAAACCGTAACCGCCACCACTGACAGCCGGACGTGCCTGTGGACGAACGGCCTCGCCGGTGCCCGTCCCGAGCGCTCCGGCGTCGTTCCGCGCGGACCCGCGCCGCCCGGGCAGAGGACCGGCCGCACCGGCGGATCAACCGCGTCCCGGCACGGACGGGCTAGGCAACCCCCCTCGGTCCTGCCCTTTTGAGGGATCGTTTCACCCATACGGATTAAAAGGACTCAAGGGACAAGAAGACCTGGTTCCGTGCCGCCTACGGTCGCACAGGTGATGACCAGCAGCCCGGAAACCTCGACCCGCACGACCGGCGCACACCGGGCGCACCGGGAGGCGCGCGACGGCGCTGCGGCGCGCACGCTCGCGCAGCGGCCCCCCGCGCTCTACGAGCCGTACCTGGACGGTCTGTTCACCTACTGCCTGTCCGTCCTGTGCGACCACGACGCGGCCACCGCCGCCCTCGTCGACGTCCTCGCGTTCGCCGAACGGCGTGGCCAGCGCGTCCCCGACGCGGCTGACCGCCGGGCCTGGCTGTACGCGCTGGCCCGCTGGGCCTGTCTGCGCAGGCTCACCGAGGCCAGGCAGAAACGTCAGGGCACGCACGCGGCGGCGCGCAACGGAGCCCGCCGGACGTCGGGCGCCGAGCCCGCGACGGCCGGTGCCGCCGCCGCCTCGGCAGCCCCGGCCGCCTCAGACCGGGCCGGGGAGCAGCGACGGCGGGAACTCACCCTGCTCGCCTGGCCGGAGGCCGCAGGCACCACCCCGGAGCAGCGCGAGGCGCTCGAGCTCGCCGTACGCCACCACCTCGCCGTCCACGAGGTCGGCGCGGTCCTCGGCAAGGACCTGGCCGCGGCCCGCGAGCTGCTCGCGTCCGCCGCCTGCGAGGTCGAGCGCACGCGCGCGGCGCTCGCGGTCGTCGAGACCGGCGGTTGTCCCGGGGTGGCCCGCCTCACCGGCGAGAACCGGATCGTGCTCAGCACCGCCCTGCGCCGCGAACTCGTCCGGCACGTCGACGACTGCCCGCGCTGCCGTCGGGCGGCCGAGCGCGCGGTGCCCGGCCGCTGGCCCGGCGCCGGGGTCACCCCCGCCGAGCTGCCCGTCCTGCAAGCGCCCCGCGCGGAGCTGCACGTGGCCATGACCCGCCTCGGCCGTGTGCGGGGCGCGGCCGCACCGCGCTACGACCGGCGGGGCTTCCCGATGGACCCCAAGGACCGTGCCGCCCGCCGCGAGCGGCTACGCGCGCGTGCCGTCACGACGACCGTCGTCGCCACCGTTGTCGCCGCTCCCGTCCTCGCCCTGTGGGCGGCCTACCGCGGCACACCGACGGGGGAGGGGGCGGAGGGCCGCACCGCCAGCGCCGGCGAGGCGCACGGCTCCGACAGCCTCGACGGCGGGACGGTAGGCGGCTACGAGAACGCGGGAAACGCCAGCACCCGCCCCGGCACCGGCTCCACCAGGAACGACGGACCGGACGTCTCGGTGGAGGTCGTCAGCGTGAGTGGGCTCGGCAGGAACGCCACCGGCCACCTCTCCGTGACGGCCGCCAACAGCGGTGACACCACCCTCGTCACCCTCACCGCGGGCGCCGAAGGCGAGGGCCCGGTCGGCTGGTCGGCCACCACGGCCGCCTCCTGGCTGTATCTGAGCCGTTCCACGGGCAGCCTGAAGCCCGGCGAGTCGGTGACGATCAGGGTGTACGTCGATCATCTGCGCGAGCCCTCGGGGCACTGGCACGCACGCGTGGCGATCGCCCCGGCGGGCGCCGTCGTCTCCATCGAGGGCCACGGCACCGCACCCGGTCCCTCGAACCCCGGCAACGGCCATGGCCCGCGCCCCGGCGATCCGACCCCGCCGTCCGGCCCGGAACCGACGCCCACGGCGCCGTCCTCCCCGGCTCCCACCCCGACCGACCCGCCGACCTCCTCCGACCCGGAACCCACCCCCGAGGACCCGCCCCCGGCCACCTCGGAGGACCCGCCCCCGCCACCCGACGACGACGATCCCCCGAGCCGGTCGACGACGTAGGCGGCCCGGGGGCCGGGGGCCGGGGGCCGGGGACCCGGGCCGGGCAGGGGCGTCAGCCCGCCGGATCCGCCGGGTGCGGTGCCACCAGCGGAAGCTGTGAGGCGAGGCGCTGTTCGCACAGCTCGACCAGCCGGTCGTAGCCGGCCTTGCCCATCAGCTCGGTCAGCTCCGGGCGGTAGGAGACGTACACCGGGTCACCCGCGCCGTGTGCCGAGGTCGCGGACGTGCACCACCAGTGCAGGTCATGGCCGCCAGGGCCCCAGCCGCGGCGGTCGTACTCACCGATGGACACCTGGAGCACGCGCGTGTCGTCGGGCCGGTCGATCCAGTCATAGGTCCGCCGCACCGGCAGCTGCCAGCAGACGTCCGGCTTGGTCTCCAGCGGCTCACGGCCCTCCTTGAGGGCCAGGATGTGCAGCGAGCAGCCCGCACCGCCCTCGAAGCCGGGGCGGTTCTGGAAGATGCACGAGCCGTTGAACGGGCGCGTCTGGCGGGAGCCCTCGTCGTCCTCGGAGACCCAGCCGTTGCGGGTGCCCTCGGCGTGGTGCTGCCAGATGTCCGGCGTGAGCCGCGCCACATGCCCGGCGACGCGCTTCTCGTCGTCCTCGTCGGAGAAGTGGGCGCCCAGCGTGCAGCAGCCGTCGGCCGCGCGGCCCGGCTGGATGCCCTGGCAGCCACTGCCGAAGATGCAGTTCCAGCGGGAGGTCAGCCAGGTCAGATCGCACCGGAAGACCTGCTCGTCGTCCGCGGGATCGGGGAACTCCACCCACGCGCGCGCGAAGTCCAGGCCCTTCTCGTCCGCGGCCAGAGCTTTCGCCGCCAGGGCCTTCACATCCGCCGCCCGGGCTTTGTTCGACTTCTTCGGTGGCGTCACCGGCTTCGCCCGCGAAGGACCGCCGGTGGATTTGTCGGTCTTCGCCTTGTTCGTCTTTGGCACTCGTCCAGGGTAAGTGGCCAGGAGCCTCTTCGGGACGTCCCGCCGCCCGCCCGACGACCACGGGCCGAGACGCACCGCCCGACGACCACCGCCCGACGACCACCGCTCGACGTGGGGCTTCGCCCCGCACAACCTGGATCGCCCCGCGGGCAGTAGCGTTCCCTGCATGAGACTCGGTGTCCTCGACGTGGGATCGAACACGGTGCATCTGCTGGTGGTGGACGCACACCCGGGCGCGTGCCCCCTTCCCGCGCACTCGCACAAGGTGGAGCTGCGCCTTGCCCAACTCCTAGACGAGGACGGGGCGATCGGCCCCGAGGGCGTCGACAAACTGATCACCGTGGTCAAGGAGGCGCTCCAGGCCGCCGAGGACAAGGGCGTCGAGGACCTGCTGCCGTTCGCGACCTCCGCCGTACGCGAGGCCAGCAACGCCGACGACGTCCTCGCGCGCGTGCAGGCCGAGACCGGCGTGGAACTCCAGGTCCTCACCGGCGCCGAGGAGGCCCGGCTCACGTTTCTCGCCGCGCGCCGCTGGTTCGGCTGGTCCGCAGGAAAGCTGCTGGTCCTGGACATCGGCGGCGGCTCCCTGGAGATCGCCTACGGCATCGACGAGGAGCCCGACGCGGCCGTCTCGCTGCCGCTCGGCGCCGGCCGGCTCACCGCGGGCTGGCTGCCCGGCGACCCGCCCGACCCCGAGGACATACGGGCCCTGCGCCGCCACGCCCGCGCGCAGATCGCCCGCACGGTCGGGGAGTTCAAGCGCTTCGGCGCCCCCGACCACGTCGTCGCCACGTCGAAGACGTTCAAGCAGCTCGCCCGTATCGCCGGCGCCGTCCGTTCCGTCGAGGGCCCGTACGCCCCGCGGCAGCTCAAGCGCGAGTCCCTGGAAGCCTGGGTGCCCCGCCTGGCGGGCATGACGACCGCCCAGCGGGCGGCCCTTCCGGGAGTCTCCGAGGGCCGGGCCAACCAGCTCCTCGCGGGCGCGCTGGTGGCCGAGGGAGCGATGGACCTCTTCGGCGTGGAGAGCCTCGAGGTCTGCCCCTGGGCGCTCAGGGAGGGCGTCATCCTGCGCAAACTCGATCACATGGCGTCGGCGTGACGAGCCCGCGGGGCACGCGCCGTGACCGGGGCCGCTCCGCCGTCGAGGGCGCGAGCGGCCCCGCCGGACGCGCCGGTCCGTGGCGAACACCACAACGGCGCCCGGGAGCCCCGCATCCGACCGACCGCACCCCGTAACCTGTCCCCCATGGCAGAGCCAGTCGTGCGGATCCCGGATGCGAAGGTCGCCCTGTCGACTGCCTCGGTCTACCCGGAGTCGACGGCGACGGCCTTCGAGATCGCCGCGCGCCTCGGGTACGACGGCGTCGAGGTCATGGTCTGGAACGACCCCGTCAGCCAGGACATAGACGCGCTGCGCAGACTCAGCGACTACCACCGCATCCCGATCCTCGCCGTCCACGCCCCCTGCCTGCTCATCACCCAGCGGGTGTGGTCGACCGACCCGTGGACCAAGCTCCAGCGGGCCCGCGCGGCGGCGGAGAAGCTCGGCGCGAGCGCGGTCGTCGTGCACCCGCCGTTCCGCTGGCAGCGCCAGTACGCGCGGGACTTCGTCACGGGGATCTGGCGGATGGCGGACGAGACGGACGTACGGTTCGCCGTCGAGAACATGTACCCGTGGCGCTACCGCGACCGCGAGATGCTCGCGTACGCGCCGGACTGGGACGTCACCAAGGACGACTACCGGCACTTCACGATCGACCTCAGCCATGCCTCGACGGCCCGGGCGGACGCCATGCAGATGATCGACCGCATGGGCGACCGCCTGGGCCACGTCCACCTCGCCGACGGAAACGGTTCGGCGAAGGACGAGCACCTGGTCCCCGGCCGCGGCGCCCAGCCCTGCGCCGAGCTGCTGGAACGGCTCGCGCTGACCGGCTTCGACGGGCATGTCGTCATCGAGGTCAACACGCGGCGCGCGATGTCCGGCGCCGAACGCGAGGCCGACCTGGCCGAGGCCCTGGCCTTCACGCGTCTGCACCTGGCCTCCGCCTCGTCACCGTCGGCGTCGCCGCCCCCGTCCTCCGCGGCGAAGGTGCCGCGCCGATGACCGGCGTCACCGCCCGCAAGCGCGGCCGTCCCCCTCGTACGGAGTCGGCGGACACCCGCGACCGCATCCTGGCGGCCGCCCGCGAGGAGTTCTCCGAGCGGGGCTACGAGAAGACGTCCGTACGCGGCATCGCGAAGGCGGCCGGCGTGGACGCGGCGCTGGTGCACCACTACTTCGGGACCAAGGAGCAGGTCTTCGAGGCGGCCATCGAGGTCGCCTTCGCCCCCGCGCTCAACGCGCCGGAGGCGGTCGCGGACGGGCCGCTGGACCAGGTCGGCGAGCGGCTCGCCCGCTTCGTCCTCGGCGTCTGGGAGAACCCCACCACCCGCAAGCCGCTGCTGGCGATCGTGCGCTCCGCGGTGAACAACGACACCGCGGCCGCCGTCTTCCGCCGCCTGGTCGCCTCGCAGCTGCTGCGGCGCATCGCCGTGCGGCTCGACCTGCCCGACGCCGAGCTGCGCGCCGAGCTGGCGGCGGCGCAGCTGGTGGGGTGCGCGATGCTGCGGTACGTGATCAAGGTGGAGCCGCTGGCCTCGGCGGACCTGGAGCTGATCATCGCGCGCGTGGCGCCGGTCGTCCAGGGACACCTGACCCGGCCGTAAGGCATCCGTCCCGGCCGTGACCGGGCGGGTCCGCCGAGACATCCGTCCCGCATTCCGGACACCTCGTCCCGCCCCCTGGATGACCGGCGTACGCTCAATAGCAGCCCTACCTGTCTGAAGGAGCGAGCGACGATGCCCGAGCTGAGGTCCCGCACAGTCACCCACGGTCGCAATATGGCGGGCGCCCGCGCCCTTATGCGCGCCTCCGGTGTACCGGGTGCGGACATCGGCCGGAAGCCGATCATCGCGGTGGCGAACAGCTTCACCGAGTTCGTGCCCGGACACACCCACCTCCAGCCGGTCGGCCGGATCGTCAGCGAGGCGATCACCGCGGCCGGCGGAATCCCGCGCGAGTTCAACACGATCGCCGTCGACGACGGCATCGCGATGGGCCACGGCGGCATGCTCTACAGCCTGCCCTCCCGCGACCTGATCGCCGACAGCGTGGAGTACATGGTGGAGGCGCACTGTGCCGACGCCCTGATCTGCATCTCCAACTGCGACAAGATCACCCCGGGCATGCTGAACGCGGCCCTGCGCCTGAACATCCCCACGGTCTTCGTCTCCGGCGGCCCGATGGAGTCCGGCCGCGCCACGCTCGTCGACGGCACCGTCCGCACGCTCGACCTGGTCGACGCGATCTCCGACGCCGTCAACGACAAGATCTCGGACGAGGACATCCTCCGTATCGAGGAGAACGCCTGTCCGACCTGCGGCAGCTGTTCCGGCATGTTCACCGCCAACTCGATGAACTGCCTGACCGAGGCCATCGGCCTCTCCCTCCCCGGCAACGGCTCGGTCCTGGCCACCCACACGGCCCGCAGGGCGCTGTACGAGGACGCGGGCCGCACGGTGATGGAGATCACCCGCCGCTACTACGAGCAGGACGACGAGACGGTCCTGCCCCGCAACATCGCCACCATCGCGGCCTTCGAGAACGCGATGGCCCTCGACATCGCGATGGGCGGCTCGACCAACACGATCCTGCACCTCCTCGCCGCCGCCCAGGAGGCGGGCGTCCCGTTCGGCCTGGAGGAGATCAACGCGGTCTCCCGCCGCGTTCCGTGCCTGGCGAAGGTCGCGCCGAACGTGGCGAAGGACCGCACGTACTACATGGAGGACGTGCACCGCGCCGGCGGCATCCCCGCCCTGCTGGGCGAGCTGCACCGCGCGGGCCTGCTCAACGAGGACGTGCACTCGGTCCACAGCCCGTCCCTGGCGGACTGGCTGAAGACGTGGGACGTCCGTGCCGGCTCGCCGTCCCCCGAGGCCCTGGAACTGTGGCACGCGGCCCCCGGCTGCGTCCGCTCCGCCGAGGCGTTCTCCCAGTCCGAGCGCTGGGAGGCGCTGGACGAGGACGCCGAGGGCGGCTGCATCCGCTCCGCCGAGCACGCGTACAGCAAGGACGGCGGCCTCGCCGTGCTGCGCGGCAACCTCGCCGTCGACGGCTGCGTGGTCAAGACGGCCGGCGTCGACGAGTCGATCTGGACCTTCGAGGGCCCGGCCGTCGTCTGCGAGTCGCAGGAAGAGGCCGTCGAGAAGATCCTCAACAAGCAGGTGACGCACGGCGACGTCGTCGTCATCCGCTACGAGGGCCCCAAGGGCGGCCCGGGCATGCAGGAGATGCTCTACCCGACGTCCTTCCTCAAGGGCCGCGGTCTCGGCAAGACCTGCGCCCTGATCACCGACGGCCGCTTCTCCGGCGGCACCTCGGGCCTGTCGATCGGCCATGCCTCCCCCGAGGCGGCCTCCGGCGGCACCATCGCCCTCGTCGAGGACGGCGACCGCATCCGCATCGACATCCCGAACCGCACGATCGAACTCCTCGTCGACGACGCCGAACTGGCCCGGCGCGAGGCGGCCCTCGCGGGCGTGTACGCCCCGAAGAACCGCGAGCGCAAGGTGTCCGCCGCGCTGCGCGCCTACGCCGCGATGGCGACGAGCGCCGACAAGGGCGCGGTGCGGGACGTGTCGAAGCTGGGCTGACCCCACCGGGCAAGTCGGGCAAGCGCTGTGGTGAGGGCCGTCTCCGTCCGGAGGCGGCCCTCGGCGCTCCCCGCCCCGGCCCGCTCCCCGCCCCGGCCCGCGTCCCCCCGGTCCGGGTCCGGTGGCCCGCGCTCACCAGTCCGCGGGGTCGTGCCCGTCCACCGCGAAGACGGTTCCGTCGGGAGCGCCGGCGTAGACACGGCCGTCGACCGCCTCGGGCGCGGGCAGCGAGGCCACCACCTCGTCCGAACGGGCCCCGAGCCGCAGCGCCGTCTGCCCGACGAGCCTGCCCTTGTCGGCGTCCACGGCGAGGAGACGGCCGTCGGCGGCGCTGAAGTAGACGTGCTCGCCGTCCGCGGCCGGTCTCGAACCGCGGCTCACCGCCGTCTGGAGGGACCACACCTGCTTGCCCATGACCGTGTCGACGGCCACGAGTGATCCGTCGAAGGCCAGCAGATAGACCCGGTCGCCCTGCACGGTGGCCCGCGCCTCCTGGAGCGCGACGCCCAGCCTCACCCGCAACGACACCTTGTCCCGCGGGTAATACCGGACCACGGCGTCGACCGTGCCGTACTCGCCGCCCCGGGACGACAGCAGGACGAGGCTGCCGTCCGTGGTGCCCACGAGCGTCAGCGTGCCGCTGAGCCGTTCGTCCCACCGCACCTTCCCGGTCGCGGGATCCACGGCGGTGATCCGGGTGCGCCCGTTGTCCGACGTGCTCGCGACGTACGCCAGCGGGTCGTCGGGGAACGCCATGAAGTACGGCTCGCTCAGCCCGGGAATGCGCCGTTTCCACACCGGCGCGCCCGTCGCGGCGTCCACACCGGTCACCGTGCCGTCGGCCGCGGTGAGCAGCACGGTGCCGCCGACGCTGCGGACCCCCGGGTAGTGCGACAGGTCCTGCTGCCAACGGGTGGCGCCCGACGCCGGGTCGAGCGCCTCCAGCCGCTTGCCCGAGTGCGTGATCACCTGGGCCAGCCCGCCCGAGAGCACCGGCGCCTGGCTCGGTCCGTCGTCGTCGGCGAGGACGTGCCGCCACAGCACCCGCCCGTCCGACGCGTCCAGCGCCGAGACGAGCCCGGACTGGACGCAGATCAGCCGACGCGCGTCGTAGACACACTGCGGCATCCCGCCCGTGCCCGTGCCCGCGGTGGCGCCGGTGGCGCTCGTCGCCGGTCGCGTGCTCCAGGGGGAGAAGGCGAACGACGCGGAGTGCGAGCCGCCCGCCGTACCCCGCGCGTCCTTGCCCGTGCCGTCCTCACCGGGCATCTGCGTGGCGAGAACCGCGCCGCCCGAGAGGGCGACGACCAGCGCGGCAGCCGCGAGAGCCGTCCGTCGACGCCTGCCCCCGGACGTCGCCCCCACCGGTTCCGGCACGGGCCCGGACCCGGCAGGCGCGGCCCCTGCCTCCTCTGCCGCTGCCTCCTCGGTCTCCTCCAGCACCCGCTGCGACGGTATGAACGCCTGCGTGTCGTACGAGGCCGCCACCGACCGCAGCTCCCGCATCAACTCGTCCGGCGTGGGACGGTCCTCCGGCTCCTTGGCGAGACAACGCACCACCAGCGGCGCGAGGTTACCCGGCACGCCGGTCAGATCCGGCTCGTCGTGCACGACCTGATACGCGACGACGTACGGGCTGTCGGAGTCGAACGGCCCGCGTCCCGTCGCCGCGTGCACCATGACCGACCCGAGCGCGAAGATGTCGGCGGCCGGCCCCACCTCACGCGGCCGCCGGAACTGCTCCGGCGCCATGAACGGCGGCGTGCCGATCAACTTGCCTGTCTCGGTGCGCAGTTCGCTGTCCTTCGGCCGGGAGATACCGAAGTCGATGACCTTCGGCCCGTCCTCGGCGAGCAGCACGTTGCTCGGCTTCAGATCCCGGTGCACCACCCCGACCCGGTGGATGTCCCGCAACGCCTCCGCGAGCCCGGCCATCAGCCGCCGCAACTCGCCCGAGCGCATGGGCCCGTTCCGCTTCACCTGCTCGGCGAGCGTCGGACCGGGAATGAACAGGGTTGCCATCCACGGCCGTTCGGCCTCCGGATCGGCGTCGACGACCGGAGCGGTGAACGCCCCGCTGACCCGCCGGGCGGCAGCCACCTCCTGCCGGAAACGGCCCCTGAACTCGGCGTCCCTGGCGAACTGGGCGTGTACGACCTTCACCGCCACCTTCATCCCGGACGTACTCCGGGCCAGGTGCACCACGCCCATGCCACCGGAGCCCAGACGCTCGTCCAGGCGGTAATGACCGGCGTACTCGGGAAGTTCCGCTTCCGCGCCCGCTCCGGTGTTGCGCTGTGGCGCCATGGACCACCCCCGTGCTGTTCAACCGCGCGCGCGACGCACGGAGCCTAGTCGATGACTCGGCCCGGACCGAGGCGGCTTGCCAGCCTCCCTGTGCGAATCAAGAACATGTGTTTCATCGTGTGATTTCGGGGAATCAACGTGGCCCCATGGCATGCATGGGGTTCGACGGGGGAGGTTTTTCATGTCTGTTGACCGTGTGGAAGAGGTCGCGAGCGGGGGAGCGGCGGAGGCCGTCACGACGGCCGTGGCGGCCCTCACCTACTACCCGGTCGCCCCGGGGGTCCGGCTGAACGTCCGCAGCGGCCCCGGTACGGGCTATCCGGTCGTCAAGGTCCTGGCCGAGGGCGTGAAGGTCCCGATCTTCTGCCAGACCCCGGGCACCTCGGTGTCCGGCCCGTACGGCACCACGAACATCTGGGACAACATTGCCGGCGGCCAGTTCGTCTCGGACGCCTACGTACGGACAGGCAGCGACGGCTACGTCGCCGCCCACTGCGCCTGAGCCGCCGGAACTGCGGGGTGCGGCCGGGGCCCGGCTCCCGGCCGCACCCCGGCCAGGAGCCGGGGTGCGGCCAGGGTCCCGGGGAGAGCCCCGGCCGGGCCCGGATCCGAGTTCGGCGGGGGCCGATTCGGGTTCGGCCCGCGCCGCCGGGGCCCACCCCGGTTCGGATCCGGTGGGCCGGGCGCGGGCCGCTCGGGTTCGGCTGCGGCTCGGGCCGTGTCCGGGTCGACCGGGCGGCACGAGACCAGGTCCATGGTCCCGAACCGGGTTCGGCCTCGGCCGGGCGACCCACCCGTGGGTCCGCCTCCACCCGGAGCCATAATCGTCCCGTGAGCGACGAAAGCGGCACCTCGGACACCTCCTCGGGCCGGGCAGCGGAAGACCCCGGCAGCGCCGGGCCCCGTCCCGAACCTCTCCGCCTCTTCGGCACCACCTGGGTGAACCACGACCCCGGCCTCCGTGGCTACGCCGTCCGCCGCGTCGCCGCGGCCATCGGCTCCCTCGCCGCCGTCGCCGGCTCCTGCCTCGTGCTGCGCTTCGCCTACCAGGGCATCGCGATCGCCGGTCTCGGCAGCTTCGTGACCCTCCTGGTCGTCGTGATGTTCGCGGTCTGCACCGCCCTCGCCTTCCGTCACACCTGGGAGGGCTTCGCCAAGCGTCCCGACCCCGACCGCCAGGCCTCACTGCGCGGCTTGCTGGCCGTCGGCTTCGTCGGCTCGCTGCTCGCCTACTTCTTCCGCACCCTCATCGAAGCACCCGGCGAGAAACTCCACCGCGCGGAGCACGACGAGGCCCGCCACCAGCACGAACGCCGCTCGAACCGCCGCACGGGCAACCCGTCGAAGAAGCGCCGCCGCGGCTGACGCCCTCCTCGCAAGGCCTCCCGGCGACCGCCTCTCCAGAACCGGCCGGCAGCTCCGGATCAGTTCCCTCCCCACCCGGCCCCAGCCACTATGGCCCCATGACAGCCTCTTCCGGCGCCCCAGCCCACACCGCCCGAGCCCACTCCTTCAACGTGGCCGCGGCCCAGTACGCGGCCAACCGTCCCTCGTACCCGACCGCCCTCCTCGACGCGATCGAGGAGCTCGCAGGCCGCCCCCTCGCCGGCGCACGGGTCGCGGACACAGGCGCCGGCACCGGCATGGCGACCGCCCTCCTGCACGCCCGCGGCGCCGACGTCATCGCCGTCGAGCCCGGCGAAGGCATGGCCGCACAGTTCCGCCGCGATCTTCCCGACCTGCCGATCGTCCGGGGCGACGGCGACCACCTCCCCCTGGCCACCGCCTCCCTCGACTTCCTCACCTACGCCCAGTCCTGGCACTGGACCGACCCCGCCCGCTCGGTCCCGGAGGCGCTGCGCGTCCTGCGCCCGGGCGGCGCGCTGGTGCTCTGGTGGAACACCGACGCTCCCGACGTCCCGTGGATCACCGCGCAGTCGGACCGCATCCGCCGGCACTTCGGCATCCACCCGGCGGCCGAGAAGAACAGCAGCGTGGACCGGGCCGGCCGCGACTCCACCGGCCGCCTCGACTTCGCCCGGCGCCGGATCCGCTGGAGCCGCCACGTCTCCCTCGACACCCACCTGGCCAACATCGGCAGCCACTCGGGCTTCCTGGTGCAGGGCGAGGAAGCGAGCAGCGCCTTCCTCGCCGAGGAGCGCGAGCACCTCCTCCAGGTCTTCCCGGACGGCACCGTGGAGGAGACCTACGACGTCCAGCTCCTGCTCGCCACCCGCCCCTGACCCGCGGCTCGTTCCGCCCCCGACCCGCCGCGCCCTCCACCCCCTGCCGCCCCTGACCCCCCGCGCCCTCCACCCCTGGCCCGCCGTGCCTTCCGCCCCTGACCTACCGTGCCTTCCACCCCTGACCAGCGGTTCCTTTCACTCCTGCGCGGCGCCCTCACCCTGCCGGGGCCGCCGCAACCCCGTGAGACCAGCAGCCCGACGCCTGGCCCGCGGCATGCTCGAAACCTCGCCCGCGGCCGGCGCCTCGGCGCCCCTACGAGCACGGCAAAGCCGCCCCGCCGACCGCGGGCCCGACACGCGCACCCGCTGCCCGCCACCCACTGCTGCCCGCCACCCACCACCCACCGCCGCCCGCCGCCCGCCGTGCACCGTGCACCGTGCACCGCCACCCACCGCGCATACCGCGCCGCCTCACCCCCTCCGCGCCCCAGGCCCCGCGCCCAGGGCCCCGCACACCGAATGCCGAACGCACGCGCACCCCGCCCCACTCCAACGTGCTCCGCTGCCCGGCGACCGCGCTTTGCTGTGTCCGACAGCCGTACCGCGCCGTACCGCGCCGTACCGCGGCCGCCCGTCGCCGTCCCGCGGCCGCACCGCAGGTGGCTCCGTGCCTGGGCGCACGACTGTCCCGCGACCCCTTGCCGTCCTGCGCCCGCCCTGTCTGCCGCGCGGCCGCGCTCCGCGAGCCTGCCCCCGCCCCCGCGCCACTTGACGACCCGCCACACCCTGAGCATTATTCATCACATGATGAATTTTAACGCCGACGCTCGCCCGCCCGGCGAAGACACGGGCGGGTCCCCATCCGTCGTCCCACCCGCCACCCCCGCTGTACGCGCCGAGAACATGACCGTCGTCCGAGGCCCCCGCACGGTCCTGCGCACCCTCGACTTCACCGTCCCCCGGGGCCAGATCACCGGCCTGCTGGGCCCGTCCGGCTGTGGCAAGTCGACCTTGATGCGGTCGATCGTCGGCACCCAGGCCAAGGTCACCGGCACCCTCGACGTCCTGGGCCAACCCGCCGGCCACCCCGCCCTGCGCACCCGCGTCGGCTACGTCACCCAGGCCCCGTCCGTCTACGACGACCTCACGATCCGCCAGAACCTCGACTACTTCGCCGCGATCCTCGACCCCGGCCGCGCGGCAGCGGACCGCCGCCACGAGAACGTCACCCGGGCCATCGCCGACGTCGACCTCACCACCCACGCCGACGCCCTGGCCGGCAACCTCTCCGGCGGCCAGCGCAACCGCGTCTCGCTCGCCGTGGCCCTCCTGGGCGCCCCGGAACTCCTCGTCCTCGACGAACCGACCGTCGGCCTGGACCCGGTCCTGCGCCGCGACCTGTGGAACCTCTTCCACGACATCGCCGTCACCCGGGGCGCGACCATCCTCGTCTCGTCCCACGTCATGGACGAGGCCGAGCGCTGCGACCGTCTGATCCTCATGCGCGAGGGCGAGATCCTCGCCGACGCCACCCCCGGGGAACTGCGCGACCGCACCGGCGCCGACACCGTCGAGTCGGCCTTCCTGCACCTGGTGGACGAGGCGACGGCAGCGGCCCGCACGACGGCAGCCGGCGCCGAGACGACCGGCACCGAGGAAACCCGCGCCGAGGAGACCCGCACGAAGGAGACAAGCCGATGAGCACGAAGACGCCCCCCGCGCGGACCCCCGCGCCCACTCCGGTCCCGGCCCCCGCCGTCACGCCCCGTCCCACCAGCGCCCTGAGCGTCGCCCGCACCACCGCCACCGCGGCCAGGGTGCTGCGCCAACTGCGCCACGACCCCCGCACCATCGCGCTGCTGGTCCTCATCCCCTGCGTGATGCTGTTCCTGCTCCGCTACGTCTTCGACGGCAGCCCGCGCACCTTCGACAACATCGGCGCGTCCCTCCTGGGCATCTTCCCGCTGATCACGATGTTCCTGGTCACCTCTATCGCCACCCTGCGCGAACGGACCTCGGGCACCCTCGAACGCCTGCTCGCCATGCCCCTCGGCAAAGGCGACCTGATCGCCGGCTACGCCCTCGCCTTCGGCATCCTCGCGATCATCCAGTCGGCCCTGGCCACCGGCCTGGCGGTCTGGTTCCTCGACCTGGACGTCACCGGCAGCCCCTGGCTGCTCCTCCTGGTCGCCCTCCTCGACGCCCTGCTCGGCACCGCCCTCGGCCTCTTCGTCTCGGCCTTCGCGGCCTCGGAGTTCCAGGCGGTCCAGTTCATGCCGGCGGTGATCTTCCCCCAGCTCCTCCTGTGCGGCCTCTTCGCCCCCCGCGACACCATGCACCCCGCCCTGGAGACACTCTCCGACGTCCTGCCCATGTCGTACGCGGTCGACGGCATGAACGAGGTCCTCACCCACACCGACGTGACGGCCACCTTCGTACGGGACATCCTCATCGTCGGCGGCTGCGCCCTCCTGGTCCTGTGCCTGGGCGCGGCGACCCTCCGGCGCCGCACGGCGTGACCTTCCGGCCCACCCGCACTCACCGGCCCGTCCGGCGTTCGAGGACGAGGCCGTCCAGGCCGAAAGGGGGGGTCTGCGAGCATCACCCCCGGGAACGGGACGGGAAAGGGCGGCGGGGGCGGGAAAACACCGGTCCGCCCACCGGACACCCAGCCCGGCCGCCCACCCCCGGTGCGAGGATGACCCCGGACGACGGACGACGCACCACACCTCCGGAGGACCCCGCACCATGCCCCAGAAAGTCGCAGTCCTCGGCACCGGCAAGATCGGCGAAGCCCTCCTCAGCGGCATGATCCGAGGCGGCTGGCCCCCCGCCGACCTCCTCGTCACCGCCCGCCGCCCCGAACGAGCCGAAGAACTCCGCGCCCGCCACGGAGTCACCCCGGTCGGCAACGCCGAGGCCGCCAAGACCGCGGACACCCTGATCCTCACGGTCAAACCGCAGGACATGGGCACTCTCCTCGACGAGCTCGCCCCGCACGTCCCCGCCGACCGCCTGGTCATCAGCGGAGCGGCCGGCATCACCACCGCCTCCATCGAGGAGCGCCTCGCCACCGGCACCCCCGTCGTCCGCGTCATGACGAACACCCCCGCCCTCGTCGACGAGGCCATGTCCGTCATCTCCGCCGGCACCCACGCCACCGCCGCGCACCTCGCGCACACCGAGGAGATCTTCGGCGCCGTCGGCAAGACCCTGCGCGTCCCCGAGTCCCAGCAGGACGCCTGCACCGCCCTCTCCGGCTCCGGCCCGGCGTACTTCTTCTATCTGGTCGAGGCCATGACGGACGCCGGCATCCTGCTCGGTCTGCCCCGTGACAAGGCCCACGACCTCATCGTCCAGTCCGCGATCGGCGCCGCGACGATGCTCCGCGACAGCGGCGAGCATCCGGTGAAGCTCCGCGAGAACGTCACCTCCCCGGCCGGCACCACCATCAACGCCATCCGCGAACTCGAGAACCACGGCGTACGAGCCGCCCTCATCGCCGCCCTGGAGGCCGCCCGCGACCGCAGCCGCGAACTGGCCTCGGGCAAGAAGGACTGACCCGCGCCGGGGGCGGTCACCGGCCGGCCGCCCCCACGATCTCCTTCGTCGTCACCACCCGCGCGAACCCACCGCCGTGCAGGGAGACCGCCGACGCCTGCGCGATCTCCTCCGCACTCCGCCGCCAGCCGAACGGCCCCTCCAGGTCGAACGTGTACGTCGCGTCGTACGCGAACAGCACGTCGTACCCGAGATTGCCGCCCATCCGGGCGGTCGTCTCGGCGCACATGTTGGTCTGGATCCCGGCCACCACGATCTGCGAGACCCCCTGCGCGGTCAGCCAGGCCCCCAGATCCGGTGTCCCGAGAAAAGCCGAGTTCACCGTCTTCGTGAGGAACAGCTCCGCCCCGGCGCCCTTCCCCCGCCTCTCCTCCACGTACTCCTTGAAGCCGTTCCCCTCGTACCCCGGCCGCAACGGCGATTCCGGCTTCCGCGAGTCGTGCCGCACGAACACGACCGGCCGCCCCGACCCCTGCCACACGTCGATCAGCGCGGCGATGTTGTCATCGGCCCCGGGATTGTTCCGAGCCCCCCAGAAGTCCAGCTCCTCGAAGCCCTTCTGCACATCGACGACCACCAGCGCTGCGTTCTCCTCGATCTCCATGCCTTCGATCCTCCCGCCGGGACCACTCCCACCCCAGTGGGCCAAAAGTCAGCGATCGATGGTTTACTGCCAGCCATGGAGTCCGCGTACCGGGTCGCCCTCGTCGCCTTCCCAGGCATCCGCGCCTTCGACGTCTCCGTCATCACCGAGGTCTGGGGCACCGACCGCACCGACCGCGGCGCCCCCGCGTTCGAGCTGCGCCGAGTCGCCACCGACAGCGCGTCCGTGCCGATGCGCGGCGGAATGGCCCTCCTTCCCGACCGCACCCTCGACTGGCTCCCGGGAGCCGACCTGATCCTGGTCCCCGGCCTGGACGACCACCTCACCCCCGCACCGGCCCCCGTCCTGGACGCCCTCCGCCAGGCACACGCCCGGGGCACCACGCTCGCGGCCCTCTGCGGCGGAGCCTTCACCCTCGCGCAAGCCGGTCTGCTCGACGGCCGCAGGGCGATCACCCACTGGAACCTGATCGACCTCCTCCGCGCGAACCACCCCGGGACCACCGTCGTCCCCGACGCCCTCTTCATCGAGGACGACAACATCTGGACCGCGGCCGGCACGGCAGCCGGCATCGACCTCTGCCTCCACCTGGTCCGCCGCTCCCACGGCGCCGAAGCGGCCGCCACCATCGCCCGCTCGATGGTCACCGCCCCGTTCCGCACCGGCACCCAGGCCCAGTTCATCGAACACCCCACCCCGCGCGCGGACCGGGACGCCGACGCCCTCGCCGCCGTGCGGGAGCACGCCCTGCGCCACCTGCACGAACCACTCACCGTCGCCGACCTGGCGGCGCGAGCCGGCATGTCACCGCGCAGCTTCGCGCGCCACTTCGCGGCCGAGACCGGCGCCACCCCGCTGCGCTGGCTCCTCGACCGGCGCGTCGCCGCGGCGCAGAAACTCCTGGAGCGCACCGACCTCCCCATGCCCGAGGTGGCCCGGCGATCCGGCTTCGGCAGCGAGGTCACGATGCGCCAGCACTTCGCATCGCGCCTCGCCACCAGCCCACGCGCCTACCGCGCCGCGTTCACCACCCGGTCCGTGACGGACTCCGTCGCCGGAGGAAGCAACCCGATCGCGCGATAGGCGCTGTCCACGACCGGCCGCGCCATCGCCCGGGCCTTCTCCGCCCCGTCCCGCAACGCCTCCTCCCCCAGGACGGGATCCGCACACAGGTCCCGGTGCCGTGCCTGCACGGGCCGCAGCACCTCGACCACCGCTTCGGCCGTGTCCTTCTTCAGGGCCCCGTACGACCCGTACCCGCCGGCCAGTGCCTCGGGGTCCCCGCCCGTGCACGCGGCGAGGATCTCCAGGAGATTGGCGAGCCCCGGCCGTTCCTCCCGGTCGTACACGACCTCCCGCCCGCTGTCGGTCACGGCCCGCATGATCTTCCGGCGCACCACGTCGGGCTCGTCGAGCAGGTAGACGATGCCCGGCCCGAAGTCGTCGCTCTTGCCCATCTTCGACGTCGGCGCCTGGAGGTTCATCACCCGCGCCGCGACCGCCGGATGCGTGGCCTTCGGCACGACGAAGGTGTGTCCGTACCGCTGGTTGAACCGCACGGCGAGATCACGCGTCAGCTCGACGTGCTGCGCCTGGTCGTCACCCACGGGCACCTCGTCGGCCCCGTAGGCGAGGATGTCCGCCGCCATCAACACGGGATAGGTCAGCAACGACAGCCGCACGCTGCCCCCGCGCTCACGCTCCCGCGCGGATTTCTCCCGGTACTGGATCATCCGCCGCATCTCCCCGTCCGTGGCCACGCACTCCAGCAGGTACGACAACCGGGCGTGCTCGTCCACATGACTCTGTACGAACACGGTGCACAGCCGGGGATCGAGCCCCGCCGCCAACAGCAGCGTCGCCGCCTGCCGACTGAGCCGACGCACTCGCGCCGGATCATGCTCCACGGTCAGCGCGTGCAGATCGACGACGCAGAACACCGCGTCCGCCCGGTGCTGGTCGACCTCGGCCCACTGCCGCAGAGCGCCCAGGTAGTTCCCCAGAGTCAGATGCCCGGTCGGCTTGACCCCGCTGAAGACCCGCTTCATCTCTCCACCTCCTGGTCGAGACCGCCGCTCCGGCCGGCCGACCCTCTGGAACCCTGGAGGGAGAAACGAGAACGGCCGCCGAAGCGGCGGCCGTTGAGTACATACGTGAGTACGGCCGCCGTCAGGTGGCCCACCACAGCTGGGTGCACGTACGCGTAGTCATGCCCGTCAGGCTACGCCTCAGGGGCGCCGCGGGGACATGAGTTGACACACCCCATCCGGATACGTAGTGTTCTCCGAGTTGTCCGACGTGAGCGCCGACCCCGGTCGGTCCCCGGACAGCCATTCCGCAGGTACCAGCCACTTCTCGACGCGCAGTCGATACGTCTGCCGTCTTGTCATTGGCATGTATTCGCGAAATGAGGAATCCGCGTTCGAAAGGACGCAGGGCCCCGATTGGCTTCGAGGGTCGGGAATCCGCTAAAGTCTCACTCGTCGGAACGGCCCAACAGCCGGGAAGACAAGCCCACTCCGACTGGGAATCAGCGCCGAAAGGATCTGATAGAGTCGGAACCGCCGGAAAGGGAAACGCGAAAGCGAGAACCTGGAAAGCACCGAGGAAATCGGGTCGAGAAAAGATCTGATAGAGTCGGAAACGCAAGACCGAAGGGAAGCGCCCGGAGGAAAGCCCGAGAGTATCGGGTGAGTACAAAGGAAGCGTCCGTTCCTTGAGAACTCAACAGCGTGCCAAAAATCAACGCCAGATATGTTGATACCCCGTCCCCGGCAGTGATAGCCGAGGATGAGGTTCCTTTGAAACAAAACACAGCGAGGACGCTGTGAACGGCCGGGCTTATTCCGCCTGGCTGTTCCGCTCTCGTGGTGTCGTCCCGATTACGGGAAAACATTCACGGAGAGTTTGATCCTGGCTCAGGACGAACGCTGGCGGCGTGCTTAACACATGCAAGTCGAACGATGAACCACTTCGGTGGGGATTAGTGGCGAACGGGTGAGTAACACGTGGGCAATCTGCCCTTCACTCTGGGACAAGCCCTGGAAACGGGGTCTAATACCGGATAATACTTCCACTCGCATGGGTGGAGGTTAAAAGCTCCGGCGGTGAAGGATGAGCCCGCGGCCTATCAGCTTGTTGGTGAGGTAATGGCTCACCAAGGCGACGACGGGTAGCCGGCCTGAGAGGGCGACCGGCCACACTGGGACTGAGACACGGCCCAGACTCCTACGGGAGGCAGCAGTGGGGAATATTGCACAATGGGCGAAAGCCTGATGCAGCGACGCCGCGTGAGGGATGACGGCCTTCGGGTTGTAAACCTCTTTCAGCAGGGAAGAAGCGAAAGTGACGGTACCTGCAGAAGAAGCGCCGGCTAACTACGTGCCAGCAGCCGCGGTAATACGTAGGGCGCAAGCGTTGTCCGGAATTATTGGGCGTAAAGAGCTCGTAGGCGGTCTGTCGCGTCGGATGTGAAAGCCCGGGGCTTAACCCCGGGTCTGCATTCGATACGGGCAGACTAGAGTGTGGTAGGGGAGATCGGAATTCCTGGTGTAGCGGTGAAATGCGCAGATATCAGGAGGAACACCGGTGGCGAAGGCGGATCTCTGGGCCATTACTGACGCTGAGGAGCGAAAGCGTGGGGAGCGAACAGGATTAGATACCCTGGTAGTCCACGCCGTAAACGGTGGGAACTAGGTGTTGGCGACATTCCACGTCGTCGGTGCCGCAGCTAACGCATTAAGTTCCCCGCCTGGGGAGTACGGCCGCAAGGCTAAAACTCAAAGGAATTGACGGGGGCCCGCACAAGCAGCGGAGCATGTGGCTTAATTCGACGCAACGCGAAGAACCTTACCAAGGCTTGACATACACCGGAAACGGCCAGAGATGGTCGCCCCCTTGTGGTCGGTGTACAGGTGGTGCATGGCTGTCGTCAGCTCGTGTCGTGAGATGTTGGGTTAAGTCCCGCAACGAGCGCAACCCTTGTTCTGTGTTGCCAGCATGCCCTTCGGGGTGATGGGGACTCACAGGAGACTGCCGGGGTCAACTCGGAGGAAGGTGGGGACGACGTCAAGTCATCATGCCCCTTATGTCTTGGGCTGCACACGTGCTACAATGGCCGGTACAAAGAGCTGCGAAACCGTGAGGTGGAGCGAATCTCAAAAAGCCGGTCTCAGTTCGGATTGGGGTCTGCAACTCGACCCCATGAAGTCGGAGTTGCTAGTAATCGCAGATCAGCATTGCTGCGGTGAATACGTTCCCGGGCCTTGTACACACCGCCCGTCACGTCACGAAAGTCGGTAACACCCGAAGCCGGTGGCCCAACCCCTTGTGGGAGGGAGCTGTCGAAGGTGGGACTGGCGATTGGGACGAAGTCGTAACAAGGTAGCCGTACCGGAAGGTGCGGCTGGATCACCTCCTTTCTAAGGAGCACTTCTTACCGATCCCCACGGGGTGAGGTCAGAGGCCAGTACATCGGCGTACGTCCGATGCTGGTTGCTCATGGGTGGAACGTTGATTATTCGGTCCGGATCACGGGCCGGAGGCTGCGAGTACTGCTCTTCGGGGCGTGGAAAGCATGATCTCCGGACGGGAACCGGGTCGGGCACGCTGTTGGGTATCTGAGGGTATGGCCGTATGGCTGCCTTCAGTGCCGGCCCCAGTGCACTCCAGCTCAGGTTGGGGGTGATGGGTGGCTGGTCGTTGTTTGAGAACTGCACAGTGGACGCGAGCATCTGTGGCCAAGTTTTTAAGGGCGCACGGTGGATGCCTTGGCACCAGGAACCGATGAAGGACGTGGGAGGCCACGATAGTCCCCGGGGAGTCGTCAACCAGGCTTTGATCCGGGGGTTTCCGAATGGGGAAACCCGGCAGTCGTCATGGGCTGTCACCCATACCTGAACACATAGGGTATGTGGAGGGAACGCGGGGAAGTGAAACATCTCAGTACCCGCAGGAAGAGAAAACAACCGTGATTCCGGGAGTAGTGGCGAGCGAAACCGGATGAGGCCAAACCGTATACGTGTGAGACCCGGCAGGGGTTGCGTGTGCGGGGTTGTGGGATCTCTCTTTTACAGTCTGCCGGCTGTGAGACGAGTCAGAAACCGTTGATGTAGGCGAAGGACATGCGAAAGGTCCGGCGTAGAGGGTAAGACCCCCGTAGTCGAAACATCAGCGGCTCGTTTGAGAGACACCCAAGTAGCACGGGGCCCGAGAAATCCCGTGTGAATCTGGCGGGACCACCCGCTAAGCCTAAATATTCCCTGGTGACCGATAGCGGATAGTACCGTGAGGGAATGGTGAAAAGTACCGCGGGAGCGGAGTGAAATAGTACCTGAAACCGTGTGCCTACAAGCCGTGGGAGCGTCGCGCATCAAGCTTGCTTGGTGCGTCGTGACTGCGTGCCTTTTGAAGAATGAGCCTGCGAGTTTGCGGTGTGTTGCGAGGTTAACCCGAGTGGGGTAGCCGTAGCGAAAGCGAGTCCGAACAGGGCGTTTCAGTAGCACGCTCAAGACCCGAAGCGGAGTGATCTAGCCATGGGCAGGTTGAAGCGGAGGTAAGACTTCGTGGAGGACCGAACCCACCAGGGTTGAAAACCTGGGGGATGACCTGTGGTTAGGGGTGAAAGGCCAATCAAACTCCGTGATAGCTGGTTCTCCCCGAAATGCATTTAGGTGCAGCGTCGTGTGTTTCTTGCCGGAGGTAGAGCACTGGATAGGCGATGGGCCCTACCGGGTTACTGACCTTAGCCAAACTCCGAATGCCGGTAAGTGAGAGCGCGGCAGTGAGACTGTGGGGGATAAGCTCCATGGTCGAGAGGGAAACAGCCCAGAGCATCGACTAAGGCCCCTAAGCGTACGCTAAGTGGGAAAGGATGTGGAGTCGCACAGACAACCAGGAGGTTGGCTTAGAAGCAGCCACCCTTGAAAGAGTGCGTAATAGCTCACTGGTCTAGTGATTCCGCGCCGACAATGTAGCGGGGCTCAAGCGTACCGCCGAAGTCGTGTCATTGCAGCAATACGCCCAACGGCGGCTGTGATGGGTAGGGGAGCGTCGTGTGCCGGGTGAAGCAGCACCGGAAGGTAGTTGTGGACGGTTCACGAGTGAGAATGCAGGCATGAGTAGCGATACACACGTGAGAAACGTGTGCGCCGATTGACTAAGGGTTCCTGGGTCAAGCTGATCTGCCCAGGGTAAGTCGGGACCTAAGGCGAGGCCGACAGGCGTAGTCGATGGATAACCGGTTGATATTCCGGTACCCGCTGTGAAGCGTCAAACATCGAGCATCGTGATGCTAAGGCCGTGAAGCCGTTCCGGACCCTTCGGGGAAAGGAAAGTGGTGGAGCCGCCGGCCCAAGCGGTTAGTAGGTGAGTGATGGGGTGACGCAGGAAGGTAGTCCATCCCGGGCGGTGGTTGTCCCGGGGTAAGGGTGTAGGACGGTGTGTAGGCAAATCCGCACGCCATATAGTCTGAGACCTGATGCCGAGCCGATTGTGGCGAAGTGGATGATCCTATGCTGTCGAGAAAAGCCTCTAGCGAGTTTCATGGCGGCCCGTACCCTAAACCGACTCAGGTGGTCAGGTAGAGAATACCGAGGCGTTCGGGTGAACTATGGTTAAGGAACTCGGCAAAATGCCCCCGTAACTTCGGGAGAAGGGGGGCCATGTCTGGTGAGAGGACTTGCTCCTCGAGCTGGGTGTGGCCGCAGAGACCAGCGAGAAGCGACTGTTTACTAAAAACACAGGTCCGTGCGAAGCCGTAAGGCGATGTATACGGACTGACGCCTGCCCGGTGCTGGAACGTTAAGGGGACCGGTTAGTCACTCTTCGGGGTGGCGAAGCTGAGAACTTAAGCGCCAGTAAACGGCGGTGGTAACTATAACCATCCTAAGGTAGCGAAATTCCTTGTCGGGTAAGTTCCGACCTGCACGAATGGCGTAACGACTTCTCGACTGTCTCAACCATAGGCCCGGTGAAATTGCACTACGAGTAAAGATGCTCGTTTCGCGCAGCAGGACGGAAAGACCCCGGGACCTTTACTACAGTTTGATATTGGTGTTCGGTTCGGCTTGTGTAGGATAGGTGGGAGACTTTGAAGCGGCCACGCCAGTGGTTGTGGAGTCGTCGTTGAAATACCACTCTGGTCGTGCTGGATGTCTAACCTGGGTCCGTGATCCGGATCAGGGACAGTGTCTGATGGGTAGTTTAACTGGGGCGGTTGCCTCCTAAAGAGTAACGGAGGCGCCCAAAGGTTCCCTCAGCCTGGTTGGCAATCAGGTGTTGAGTGTAAGTGCACAAGGGAGCTTGACTGTGAGACCGACGGGTCGAGCAGGGACGAAAGTCGGGACTAGTGATCCGGCGGTGGCTTGTGGAAGCGCCGTCGCTCAACGGATAAAAGGTACCCCGGGGATAACAGGCTGATCTTCCCCAAGAGTCCATATCGACGGGATGGTTTGGCACCTCGATGTCGGCTCGTCGCATCCTGGGGCTGGAGTCGGTCCCAAGGGTTGGGCTGTTCGCCCATTAAAGCGGTACGCGAGCTGGGTTTAGAACGTCGTGAGACAGTTCGGTCCCTATCCGCTGCGCGCGCAGGAATATTGAGAAGGGCTGTCCCTAGTACGAGAGGACCGGGACGGACGAACCTCTGGTGTGCCAGTTGTTCTGCCAAGGGCATGGCTGGTTGGCTACGTTCGGGAGGGATAACCGCTGAAAGCATCTAAGCGGGAAGCCTGCTTCGAGATGAGTATTCCCACCCCCTTTGAGGGGTTAAGGCTCCCAGTAGACGACTGGGTTGATAGGCCGGATGTGGAAGCCCAGTAATGGGTGAAGCTGACCGGTACTAATAGGCCGAGGGCTTGTCCTCAGTTGCTCGCGTCCACTGTGTTGGTTCTGAAACCACGAACAGCCCCATGCCATGGTCACGGTGTGGTGCGGCTGGACAGTTTCATAGTGTTTCGGTGGTCATAGCGTGAGGGAAACGCCCGGTTACATTCCGAACCCGGAAGCTAAGCCTTACAGCGCCGATGGTACTGCAGGGGGGACCCTGTGGGAGAGTAGGACACCGCCGAACAAATATTACGGGAAACCCCCGCACCTCACCGTGCGGGGGTTTTCTGCGTTCGGGGTTCATTTAGGGTCTAGTCATGCGCTACGACCTGGTGATCTTCGACAACGATGGCGTCCTGGTGGACAGTGAGCCGATCTCCAATCGGCTGCTGGCGGCCTATCTGACCGAGGTCGGGCACCCCACCTCCTACGAGGACTCCATCCGTGACTACATGGGGTCGGCGATGCACCGCATCCACGATCTGATCCAGGAGCGCACGGGGCAGCGGCTGCCGGCGGAGTTCGACGACACGTTCCACCGGCGGGTCTTCGCGGCCTTCGAACAGGAACTGGAGCCCATGACCGGCGCCGTGGACGTTCTCGCGAAACTGGCCGCGGACGGGATCGCGTACTGCGTGGCGTCCTCCGGGAGCCACGAGCGGATCCGGGTGGGGCATCGGAAGACCGGGCTGGACCGGTGGTTCGAGGACACCCGGATCTTCAGCTCGCAGGACGTCGGGAAGGGGAAGCCGGCGCCGGATCTCTTCCTGCACGCGGCCCGGCGGATGGGGGTGCCGCCGGAGCGGTGTGTGGTCGTCGAGGACAGCCCGCTGGGGGTACGGGCGGCTGTGGCGGCCCGGATGGACGTGTACGGGTTCACCGCGATGACACCGGCTGCGAAGCTCGCCGGCGCCACTCAACTCTTCTCGGATCTCGGAGAGTTGCCCGACCTGCTGGTCTGACGGTCGACGCGCTCTCCGGCTGACATTTGTCATGCGTAGCACCGGACGATCGTTTCTACCGGCGGACCCCGGCCCACGGCGAAGCTGGGGGCATGACGACGAACCAGCACAAGAAGCAGAACGCCTTCGCCCCGCTCCTCGTGGACGTCGCGATGCCGCTCGGGTCGTACTACCTGTTCAAGGGCGCCTTCGGGATGAGCACCTTCGCCGCTCTCGCCTGGAGCAGCGTGCTGCCCGCCGTGCGGACCGCGTGGAGCGCCGTCAGCAAGCGGACGGTCAACGGGCTCGCCGGGCTCATCCTCGTCGTCAACGTCGTCGGGCTGGTGCTCAGCTTCGTGTCCGGTGATCCGCGGCTCATGCTGGCCAAGGACAGCGGCGTCAGCAGCACCGTGGGGATCGGCATCCTGGTCTCCGTGGCGCTGGGCAGGCCGATGATGACCGCCGCGCTCAAGCCGTTCCTGGTGAAGGGAGACGCCGTCAGGGAGGCTGCCTGGGCGCGGCTGGAGAACGGGACGGCGGCCGCGTCGGCGGCCTTCCGCAGGCGGGAACGAGCCTTCTCGATCGTGTGGGGTGTGGTGCTGCTCGCCGAGTGCGTCGTACGGGTCGTCGGGGCGTACACGGTACCGGTGGACACCATGGTGTGGCTCGGGTCCCTGATCATGGTCGTGGCGATGGGGATGGGCTTCGTGGTCGGTGGAGCGCTCGGCGCCGGGCCGATGGTGGCGATGGTCGCCTCCGAGGTGAAGGCCGGGGAAGCTGCCGAGACGGACGCCGAGAACGGGGCCGAGGCCGCTATGCCTGAGGTCGTCCTCGCCCGGTAGCACCGGCAGGCACGGGTGGATCCGGCAAAGCTGAGGGCAATTCATCTTTGGCTGGATCTACCCACGGGTACGCAGGGGCTCTACGCTCGCCGCCATGACAGAAGTGCTGCGGCGCGGTAGGGCCTCTTTGGCGTTCAGCTTTTTCGCGCAGGGAGCGGCCTTCGCTCTGCTCGTGACGCGGATCCCGGCCATCCAGAACAGGTACGGGGTCTCGGACGCGCTGCTGCCCGTCTTCCTCGCGGCCGTGCCCGTCCTCGCGGGGGTCGGGAGCGTGTCGACCGAGCAGCTGGTGAAGCGGATACCGCCCAGCCGGCTGCTGCGCTGGTCCCAGCCGGTGGTGCTCCTCGCGCTGCTCGGGGTCGGGGCGGGACGGGGGATGGCCGAACTGGGTGTCGCCCTGGCCGTCTTCGGCCTCGCCGTGGGGGCGTTGGACGCCTCGATGAACATGCTCGGGGTGAGTCTGCAGCGGACGTACGGGCGCAGCATCATGCTGAGTTTCCACGCCGTGTACAGCCTGGGCGGGATCGTGGGCGCCTCGCTGGCGTGGGTGGGGGCGCACTGGCATCTCGCGCTGTGGGTGTCGTATCTGCCGGTGGTGGCGGTGCTGTTGCCGGCCGTGCTGGTCGGGAGCCGCTGGTATGTCGACGGGGAGGCCGGGACTGCGGGGGCCGGTGTCCCGGAGGAGGGAGCGGCGCAGGACGGCACGTCGGGGAGTGGTTCGGGCGTCGTCTTCAAGCTGCTGCTGCCCCTGTGCCTGGTGATGACGTTCGCCTACATCGGGGACTCGACGGTCTCCAACTGGAGCGCGAAGTATCTTCAGGACGTGCTGGGCAGCAGCGAGCAGCTGGCCACCGTTCCGTACAACGTCTACATGGTGACCACGCTGCTCGGGCGGGCCATCGGGGACTTCGGGGTGCGGCGGTTCGGGGCGGCGGCCGTGGTGCGGCTGGGGGCATTGGTGGCGGCGGCGGGGTTCGCGGTGGTGGCCTTCGCGCCCGGGGCGTGGGTCGGGATGCTGGGGTTCACGTGGGTGGGACTCGGGCTGTGTGTGCTGGTGCCGCAGACGTTCGCGGCGGCGGGGCGTCTCTTCCCCGGGGCTTCGGACGCGGCGATCGCTCGTCTCAACATTTTCAATTACGTCGGGTTCCTGATCGGTTCGCCGTTGGTGGGGGCGCTCGGGGACGCCTGGAGCTATCGGGGGGCGATGGTGGTGCCGATGGTGTTGGTGCTGGTGACGTTGGTGTACGCCCGGTCGTTCGCCGCTCAACCGGACCGATACGGTGGCGGGCATGAGCGGCCGCGCACAGCTGATGTGGGACGAGGCAGTAACGGGCTATGACTTCGGGCCCGAGCATCCGATGGATCCGGTCCGGCTCGACCTGACCCGGAGGCTGGTCGGCGCCCTGGGGCTGGACCGGGCGGTGGACGTCGTCGGGGCGAAGCCTGCCGGGGAGTCGACGTTGCGGCTCGTGCACCGCGCGGACTACGTCGAGGCCGTCAAGGCGGCTTCGGCGGAGCCGGGGGCGGCCGACCAGTCGTACGGGCTGGGGACGATGGACGATCCGGCCTTCACGGGGATGCACGAGGTGTCCGCTCTCATCGCGGGGCTGTCCGTGGGAGCCGCGGAGTCGGTGTGGCGGGGGGAGGCCCTGCACGCGGTGAACTTCGCGGGCGGTCTGCACCATGCGATGCCGGGGGGCGCGTCGGGGTTCTGCATCTACAACGACGCGTCGTTGGCGATCGCCCGGTTGCTGGAACTGGGGGCCGAGCGGGTCGCGTACGTGGATGTGGACGTGCATCACGGGGACGGAGTCCAGGCGGCGTTCTGGGAGGACCCGAGGGTGCTGACGATCTCCCTGCACGAGCACCCCCGCACCTTGTTCCCGCAGACCGGGTGGCCCGAGGAGACCGGTGGGCAGGGGGCGGAAGGGGCGGCGGTGAACGTCGCTCTGCCGGCGGGCACCGGGGACGCCGGGTGGTTGCGGGCGTTCCACGCGGTGGTGCCGGAGCTGATCGCCGACTTCCGGCCGGATGTGCTGGTGACCCAGCACGGTGCCGACACGCACTTCGAGGATCCGTTGGCGCATCTCGCGGTCTCTCTCGATGCGCAGCGGGCGGTGCAGGTGGCCTGCCATGACTTGGCGCACGAGTTCGCCGGGGGCAGGTGGGTCGCGCTGGGCGGGGGTGGTTACGCGGTGGTGGAGGTGGTGCCGCGGTCGTGGACGCATCTGGTGGGGGTGGCGGCGGGGGTTCCCGTGGCGCCGGAGACGGTGATTCCCGAGGGGTGGCGGCAGGAGGTCTTCGCGCGTACTCGACAGTTGGGGCCGGCGCGGATGACCGACGGGCGGTGGCCCGTGGAGTGGGTCGGGTGGGATGCCGGGTACGACCCCGCCGACCGGCTCGATCAGGCGGTGCTGGCCACTCGGCGGGCGGTGTTTCCGTTGCGGGGGCTGTTGGCCTAGGGGTGACGCCAGGGTTCTTGGCTCCCGCCGCCTCCACCCGTTCCCCTCCCCGACAGGGGCTCTGCCCCTGAGACCCCGCCCAGGAGTCTGCGCGCTGGATCCCCCTGTCGGCCCGGGCGGCTTTGTCCTCGAACGCCGGACGGGCTGAGACGAGCGGTGGGCGGGAGGAGCGCGGTGTTCCGTCGGCTTAGGCCGACCGTGGGGTGTTGCCGCTGTTTCCGGGTCGGCCTCGTGCCTTTTCCGCCAGCATCGTCTGCGTGTTGACTTCCGGGGGGCTTCGGGCGCATCTGCTTGCTGCGCGGTTGGCCGGGGTGGTGGCCACCTCCCGGGAGGAGAGCCTGCGGAGCTATCGGCTCTTCGCCGCTCGTGATCCCCGGGTGCTGATCGGGCTCGACCCCGAGAGGAGCTGGGGGCAGCAGGACCTGATCGCACTGATGGCCGACAAGTGTGGAGTTTCGGCCGATCCCGGCTGTGTCTCCGGGCATGATGTGATCGATCCTGAGCGGACGTTGGCGGCACTGGACGCGTTCGCGGAGCGGCTCGCAGCGGTCGCCGAGCGTGGCGCTCCCGTGCTGCTGGGCACCGGGCACCCCCATCGGCTGCTGGGGTTCTACGCCGCCCTTGCGGACGCTTTGTCGACGGCGGGATGTGATGTTCTCACCCCGGCGCAGGGTAGCTCTGTCGACATAGCGACCCGGTTCGGTCTACGCACGCACCACCTGGACTACGTACGGGGAGTCGCGGTCGTCCGGGAGGCCGGTGTCGAACGCGCCGGTTGTGCGACCGGTGCACACAGTCATTCACCGCTCCCGGTTCGGACCGCGCTGGCGGCGGCGGCCGAGGGTGGAGGGCCGTTGCCCGAGCTGGTCGTCGGGGATCACGGATGGGTCTGCGGGGCAGGTCAGCTGGGGTTCGAGGCCATCGGGCTGGCGGACACCGACGACCCCGCGCTGTTCGTGGGGGAGGCGGAGGGAGTGGTCTCCGTGGCCGTTCCACTTGATGACGCCGTGCGGTCCGCTTACTACAGGCCGCTGACCCGCTACGTACTCAATCGAGCGTGTCTGTCACAGTAGGCCGCTGATGGGTGCACCTCTTCCCCACTCGCATCACCCGCCCCTACATTGGGGAGTGAGCACGCAGCGACGAAGAGTCACCGGAAGGGGAAGCCGGTGGCCGTCGAGTCGAGTGCGGAAGGTTCAGGTGTGTCATGGCTGCAGCTGGCGAGAGGCCTCTGAACGAGGTTCAGTTCCTTACCGTGGCGGAAGTCGCCTCGGTGATGCGAGTGTCGAAGATGACCGTGTACCGACTGGTGCACAGCGGTCATCTGCCCGCGATCCGGGTGGGGCGGTCCTTCCGCGTCCCCGAGCAAGCGGTTCACGAGTACCTCCGCGAGAGCTATGTGGGGGTGGAAACCGCCTGACGGCCGGGGCCTGTCCGGCAGGGCAGGCCCGGGGCGGGGGCCCGGCCGCACGGCCGTCCCGGGCCCCTCCCGCCCCCCGATTACGACCTCAGCCCCGGGGCGGGTAGGCTAGCCCCTCGTAGGTCGTATGGGCCCATGGCGCCCAGCACCGAGTGATGAGAAGTGAGCGAGGGTAGTCGTGGGCTCTGTTATCAAGAAGCGGCGCAAGCGGATGGCCAAGAAGAAGCACCGCAAGCTGCTCAAGCGCACGCGCGTTCAGCGTCGCAACAAGAAGTAAGCGCCTCAGTAGGCACAGGCGCTTACTTCGCGCGACGCGAGCCGCGTAGGCGTGGTGTGGCCCCTCACCGTGTTATCGGTGGGGGGCCACACGCATATCCGGGTGACGTACGGTCCGCTGAACGCCGTGCGTACGGCTGGACGTGCACCATGGCTGAACTGGTCGTATGACCGAAGGGTTCTCGTCACTTCGAGCATCGGGCGGTCATCACAGCGCAACACCGACCCGCTAAGTTGGCCCGCAGACGGGAACCCGGCAGGGCAGCCGGCGGTTCCAGTACGGAAGGAAGGCGCTGATCTTGGGAAAGGTCGTGCTCGTTACCGGAGTGGCCCGTCAGTTGGGGGGCCGGTTCGTACGACGGATCCAGCGTGATCCGCAGGTCGACCGGGTGGTCGCCGTGGACGCGGTGCGGCCCGAGCACCATCTCGGGGGCGCCGACTTCATCGAGGCCGACATCCGCCAGCCGACGATCGCGCGGGTGCTCGCGGAGACCGGCGCCGACACCGTCGTCCACCTGGACGTGACGGCGACCGCGCTGGGGCGTGGCAGCCGGACGGTGGTCAAGGAGACCAACGTCATCGGGACGATGCAGTTGCTCGGAGCCTGCCAGAAATCGCCGAACGTGAAGCGGCTGGTGGTCAAGTCCTCCACCAACGTCTACGGTTCCGCGCCGCGTGATCCCGCCGTTTTCACCGAGACGACCCCGGCCAAGTCGCTGCCCAGCGGCGGCTTCGCCAAGGACGCCGTCGAGGTCGAGGGGTATGTGCGCGGGTTCGCCCGGCGGCGGCCCGATGTCGCCGTGTGCGTGCTGCGGTTCGCCAACATCCTGGGGCCCACCGCCGAGACGCCGCTCGCCGCGTACTTCTCGCTGCCCGTGCTGCCCACCGTGCTGGGGTACGACCCCAGGCTCCAGTTCGTGCACGAGGACGACGTGATCGAGGTGCTGCGGATCGCCTCGCACGAACCCCGGCGGGGCACGCTCAACAGCGGCACCTTCAACATCACCGGTGACGGGGTGCTGTTGCTGTCCCAGTGTTCGCGGCGGCTCGGGCGGCCCACGGTGCCGCTGCTCCTGCCTGCCGTCACCTGGGCGGGGTCCCTGGTGCGTACGCTGGGTATGACGGACTTCTCGCCCGAGCAGATCCGGCTGCTCACCCATGGCCGGGTCGTCTCCACGGTCCAGATGCGCGAGACGCTGGGGTTCACGCCGCGGTACACGACGGCCGAGACCTTCGCGGACTTCGCGCGCAGTCACGGACCCGGACTCCTGCCGCCCGAGACCGTCGCGGGGGCGGTCGACCGGATCGCCGCGCTGCCCCTGCCGGGTGGCGGCCGGCCCCCGGTCCACCCCCCGACGCAGAGCGCCAACTGAGGAGCGCATCAACGATGGCGGATGCCAAGGTCATTCCGTTCGACGACGACCGGTCCCGGGGGAGCGCCGTGGCGCGGCCGCCGCGGCGCCGGGGCGCGGTGAGCCGGCGCCGCAACGGCGAGCCCGCGCCGGTCCGGGAGATCGGCGAGGTCGGTGAGTCCGGCGAGGTCCAGCCCCTGCCCACCAGGGCGGCGAGGCTGGATGATGTTCCTGTGACGCGTGAGGAACGGTTGGGCGAGGATGCCGGCGGCCTGGAGCGGCGGATCGCGGGCGGGCTGTCCTTCCTGCGCCGACGCCTCACGGGCGACTACGAGGTCGACGACTTCGGCTTCGACGAGGAGCTGACCGACCAGGTCCTGATGTCGTTGCTGCGGCCCGTGTACGAGAAGTACTTCCGGGTCGAGGTGAAGGGTGTCGAGAACATCCCGGCCGAGGGCGGCGCGCTGATCGTGGCCAACCACTCGGGGACGCTGCCGCTGGACGGCCTGATGATGCAGGTCGCCGTCCACGACCACCACCCGGCGGGCCGGCACCTGCGGCTCCTGGCGGCCGACCTCGTCTTCGTGCTCCCGGTCGTCAACGAGCTCGCCCGGAAGCTGGGGCACACCCTCGCCTGCGCGGAGGACGCCGAACGGCTCCTCGCCCAGGGCGAGCTGGTCGGGGTGATGCCGGAGGGCTTCAAGGGCATCGGGAAGCCCTTCAGCGAGCGCTACAAGCTTCAGCGGTTCGGCCGGGGCGGCTTCGTCTCCACGGCGCTGCGCCAGGGCGCCCCGATCATCCCCTGCTCGATCGTCGGGGCCGAGGAGATCTACCCGATGATCGGCAACGCGAAGACGGTGGCGCGGCTGCTCGGCTTCCCGTACTTCCCGCTGACGCCGACCTTCCCGTGGCTGGGACCGCTGGGCGGGATCCCGCTGCCGACGAAGTGGACCATCCAGTTCGGAGAGCCGATCCCGACCGACGGCTACCCCCCGGAAGCCGCCGAGGACCCGATGCTGATGTTCAACCTGACGGATCAGGTGCGGGAGCAGATTCAGCACACGCTGTACAAGTTGTTGGTGCAGCGGCGGTCGGTGTTCTTCTGACCGTGCGGGTGGTGAGCCCGGCGGACGGAGTCCGGCGCGGCCGGGCGAAGCCCGCGCAGCGGTGCGAGGCCGGCGGTGCGGATGGGTACCGATGCTGATGTTCAACCTGACGGATCAGGTGCGGGAGCAGATCCAGCACACGCTGTACAAGTTGTTGGTGCAGCGGCGGTCGGTGTTTTTCTGACCGTGCGGGTGGTGAGCCCGGCGGTGCAGCCGTTCTGCTTCGGGTACGACTGTGGGGGCGCTCCTCTTGAGAGGGGCGCCCCCACAGTCGTGCGCGTCGGGTCTACTCCGCGTCCTCGCCGTCGATGCCCAGGCCCGGGAGCAGGCCGGGCAGGAGGGGCGGGAGGGTGACGTCCGGCTGGGTGCTGGGGACGATGGGGAGCGGGGCGGTGTTGCCGGTCTCCTTCGGGGGGTCGAGGAGGCCGCCGGTGCTGCCGCCGAGCAGGCCGTCGTCGCCGGTACCGGAGGTGGACGACCTGCTCGGGCTGCCGCCGGTGTTGCTGCCGGTGCCGTCGCTCGGGGCGTGCCCGGTGCCCTTGCCGGTTCCGGGGGTGGTCGGGTGGCCGGTGTCCGTGGAGCCGGTGGACGCCGAACCCGAGCCCGGACCGGTGCCGCTGCCGTCCTGGGCGGGGGGCCGCGGAAGCAGGGACTGTAGCGGGGCGACCTCTTCGTCTATGGCTTCGAAGACCGACGAGACCTGCTGACTGACGTCACCGAGCTGGACCGGCAGGCGGTCGCGCAGGGCGCCCCAGACCTCGCGGTGCGAGCGGGAGAACGCGTCGAGGGCCTGGATGGGGCCCAGGGAGTTCGGGTCGCGTTCGTACGCCTCGTGGAGGAGGCGATGGCCTTCCGACGCGTCGTGCTGCATCCCGCTGAGGGCGCGTCGGATCTCGCCGAGGGACTCGTGGTCGAGTTCGCCGCTGCGGCCCCGTTCCATGAGCCGGCGGGCCTCGCTGAGCCGGGTGGAGGCCTGGTCGAGATAGGTCCGGCCGCGTTCGTCGTCGCCGTCGGACAGGTAGTTGAGCTTGAAGTCCTCGATTCCGCGCTTCAGCCCGTAGAGCCCGTCACCCGGGAGGGCGTCGGAACTCGCGGCGGCGACCCCGCCGAAGGCGCCCGCCGCGACGCCGACGCTGAGGCCGCCCGCGGTGAGGCCCTTGGCCAGGCGGGAACGCGGTCGGAACTTGCCCAGGGGACTGGCCCGGTGAGTGCCCCTGGCTCGGTGGGAGCGTTGCTCCGGCACCGATGAGTCCGCTGCCTCGCCTCCCGCGGTGCCCGCCAGCATGGCCTCCATAGCGGCGACCAACTGGGCCCGCTGGACGACCTTGACCTCTGGATCGAGTTCCGGTTTGGGCAGCTCGGCGAGACTCGTGGCGAGGGCCAGCAGCTGGCCCTGCCCGGTCTGGTCCGCAGCGGCCGGCGCCGGCGGTGATCCTTCGGTCTGCTCGGCCGCCGTGCCCTGGGCGGAACAGTCGGACTGCTCCTCCAGGGCCTGGGCGAAGGCGCTCGCCCGCCGGTGCGCCGATACGTTCGCGATCACTGGCGGCACCTCCTCTCGTCATGACGGTCGACTCCCCTGGGGTCCTGACGGTTGCACGCCCTGGACCGGTTCCACACGATCGAGTGATCGGGGGCGGCCAGGACGTGACCACAGGGAGCCTGTATCCGGCACAACGACTGGCGCGGCACTTGGGTTACGGACTGCGGATGATCGGATCGGGAAGACAACGGACTTTCACTGAAGGTGAGTTGGCGTCACAGGGTGTGTGGCGTCGGTCATGGGCGGGGGACGGGTTCAGCGGGCGTCTTCCGGCAGGAGGCGGGCGAGGGTGCGGACGGCCCGGTACTGAAGGGTCTTGATGGCACCCTCGTTCTTGCCCATCACGCGCGCCGTCTCGGCGACGGAGAGCCCCTGGAGGAACCGGAGTGTCACGCACTCCTGCTGCTGGGGATTGAGCCGGCGCACGGCGTCCAGCAGCGCGGCGTTGGAGAGGGACTCCAGGACGGAGTCCTCGGGTGAGCGCTCGACCTCGTTGGCGTCGAGCATCTCGCCGGTCGTCACCTCGAGCCGGAAACGGCTGGACTTGAAGTGGTCGGCGACGAGGTTGCGGGCGATGGTGACCAGCCAGGCGCCGAAGTCGCGGCCCTGCCAGGTGAACGTCCCGATGCGGCGCAGGGCACGCAGGAACGTCTCGCTGGTGAGGTCCTCGGCGGTCGCCTTGCTGCCCACCCGGTAGTAGATGTAGCGGTAGACCGTGTCGCTGTACTGGTCGTACAGGCGCCCGAAAGCGTCGGCCTCACCGGCTTGGGCGCGCTCGACGAGGTCCATCATCCGGGCGCTGTCACTGTCGGCGGCCGGCCGACGGGCGGTGGCCGCGCCGGCCGAGCGGCCTCGTCTGCCCACCGCGGCGCTGCCTTCTGCCAGCGCGTAGCACGGGCCGAGCGGAGCGGTGGTGGCGAAGGCGGGGACGGCGTACGCGGTGGGGACGACGCCGCGCAAGAGGTCATGGACCGTAGCGACCGTTGCGCGCAGCGTAGCCAGGCCCGAGGTGTCAACCCCGACGTGTGGGTACACGGGACTCCCAGAGGCAGAGCTTGCATCACGTGCAGTACGGAACCATTCACCCGTCGTAGCGACGGAAGGGGTACCGGATTGCGTCTGAGGAGAATAACGCTTCGTGCAGGCCCTGCTACACCGAGTTGCTCAAATCATCGATTACGTCGTTTCTGTGGCCTATTGACGCTCGATCAAGTTGCACGGGGTGAACGCTTGCTGATCGAAACGGTTCGAGTTTCGGGTCGGTCCAGGGCGTGTTGTGGCGGTGCGCGGACAACGCGACTGGAGGAGGGGTTACGGGGGTAAGACCGTCGGATTGGCCGGGTCCGGCCGCCGGTGTGGGGTGTTGTCCGGAAGAACGACGGAGCGGCCGGGCTGTTGCGCCCCGGCCGCTCCGTCGTGTCGTCCGCGTCGTCGTCAGCGCCGTCGTCGGTGGAGCGCGATCGCCGCGGCCGTGCCGCCTGCCACCGCGCCGACGCCCGCCGCGGCCGGGATGCCGACCTTCGCCGCCTTGCGGCCGGTGCGGTAGTCGCGCAGCCGCCAGTCGAGGTTGTGCGCGTGCTTGCGCAGCTTGGCGTCCGGGTTGATGGCGTAGGGGTGGCCGACGAGGGACAGCATCGGGATGTCGTTGTGGGAGTCGCTGTAGGCGGCGCAGCGCGAGAGGTCCAGGTTCTCCGCCGCCGCGAGCGCGCGTACCGCCTCCGCCTTGGCGGGGCCGTGCAGGGGCTCGCCCACCAGCTTGCCCGTGTAGACGCCGTCGACCGACTCCGCGACCGTGCCCAGCGCGCCGGTGAGGCCGAGGCGGCGGGCGATCACCTGGGCGATCTCCACCGGGGCCGCGGTGACCAGCCACACCTTCTGGCCCGCGTCCAGGTGGGCCTGGGCGAGGGCGCGGGTGCCAGGCCAGATGCGCTCGGCCATGTACTCGTCGTAGATCTCCTCGCCGATCGACATCAGCTCGGAGACGCGGTGGCCCTGCACGATGGAGAGGGCCGAGTCGCGGGCCTCCTGCATGTGCTCGGGGTCCTCGACGCCGGCCAGCCGGAACCACGCCTGCTGCCAGGCGAACCGGACCAGGTCGCGGGTCTCGAAGAACTTGCGTTTGTACAGGCCGCGGCCGAAGTGGAAGAGGGCGGCGCCCTGCATCACGGTGTTGTCGAGGTCGAAGAAGGCGGCGGCCATCGCGTCGCCGTGCACCGGGAACTGCGGTTCCCGGGCGGCGACGTCCAGGGTCGCCAGGGTGTCCTCGGAGCCCAGGGTTTCCTGGGTGGACTTGCGGGCTGCCTCCGCCGAGGCCTCGCCTGCCAACACGCTCCGCGCCGTGGCGGAGCGCCTACGGGGGGTGAGCCATCCTAGAGCGGCCATGGCGTGAGCATAGCCATTGCGTTCGGTGGTTCCGGAGCCGAGAGGTTCGGAGGGTGTGAACTCTCCGGGACGGGGCCGTAAAAGAAGGGCGAGAATGGCGGTATGACTCCCCTCTTTGGACGTAGGGCCGCCCCGGGCGAGCGGTCGGTCACTCTCATCCGCAAGTCCGGTTGTCATCTGTGCGACGACGCCGAGCGTGTGATCGAGCAGGTCTGCGGGGAGCTCGGCGTGTCCTGGGAGCAGAAGGACATCGCCGACGACCAGGAGCTGTACGACCGGTACTGGGAGCAGATCCCGGTCGTGCTGGTCGACGGCAGGCAGCACACCTTCTGGCGGGTGGACGAGGGTCGCCTGCGCAAAGAACTGGCCGGCTAGTGCCGCGACAGGCAACGTTCGCCCCGTCGCGACGCCCGGCACGCACTCTCGCCGCACCGGCCGAAAGCCCAGGTACGTCCAGTACGAGGACTTCCGGCCGGCACGCCGAGAGCACGCACCGGACGCCGCTCCTTGACGGGCGAACGTTGCCCGCCGCGGCACTAGGTCCGGGCGGGACGGACCGAGAAGTACAAGGTTGTACGGAACGTCGCTTAGGATCGATGGCGGTTTTGTCTCGGGGGCGGGATTCACGAGGAGAGTGGCGGTTTTGCCCCCTGGAATGATGTGCGTGACCCCGGTCACGTTGGCCGGGCAAATCGGACACCATCTTTGTGCACGCGTTCACAAAGACATAGCCTGCTGTCGACGGGGCGGTCTGGGTACGTGTGACCGCCTACAGCCCCGCTCTACCCGCAGGAGCACCGTGGCAACTGGCCGAACTCACCGACCGGCGACCCGTAGCCGAGGGATTCCCGAGGCCACCGTCGCCCGCCTTCCGCTGTACCTCCGCGCGCTGACCGGCCTGTCCGAGCGCTCGGTACCCACGGTCTCCTCCGAGGAGCTCGCGGCCGCCGCGGGGGTCAACTCCGCGAAGCTGCGCAAGGACTTCTCCTACCTGGGTTCTTACGGAACGCGAGGAGTCGGCTACGACGTCGAGTACCTCGTCTACCAGATCTCCCGCGAGCTCGGGCTCACCCAGGACTGGCCCGTCGTGATCGTCGGCATCGGTAACCTCGGCGCGGCCCTGGCCAACTACGGAGGCTTCGCCTCACGCGGCTTCCGGGTGGCGGCGCTCATCGACGCCGACCCCACGATGGCCGGGAAGCAGGTCGCCGGGATCGCCGTCCAGCACAGCGACGGCCTGGAGAAGATCATCTCCGACAACGGCGTCTCCATCGGTGTCATCACCACCCCGCCGGGTGTCGCCCAGCAGGTCTGCGACCGGCTGGTGGCCGCCGGAGTCACCTCGATCCTGAACTTCGCGCCGACCGTGCTGACCGTCCCGGACGGTGTCGACGTGCGCAAGGTGGACCTCTCCATCGAGCTCCAGATCCTCGCATTCCACGAGCAGCGCAAGGCCGGCGAGGAGGCCGCGGCGAACGAGAACGCCGTGCCGGCCCCCGCCGGCCGCGCCGACCAGGGACCCGACGGGGACGTACCCGCCGTGATGCCGGCATGAGTCTCCTCGTCGTCGGACTGAGCCACCGCAGCGCCCCCGTCAGCGTGCTGGAACGGGCCTCGCTGTCCACGGACGCCCAGTCCAAGCTGCTCCAGGACACGGTCGCCGCCGAACCGGCCGCCGAGGCCGCCGTCCTCGCCACCTGCAACCGGATCGAGCTCTACGCCGACGTGGACAAGTTCCACGCGGGCGTCGCCGAGCTGTCCACGCTGCTCGCCCAGCACAGCGGGGTCGGGCTCGACGAGCTCACCCCCTATCTGTACGTGCACTACGAGGACCGCGCCGTCCACCACTTCTTCTCGGTGGCCTGCGGTCTCGACTCCATGGTCGTCGGCGAGGGACAGGTCCTCGGGCAGATCAAGGACGCCCTGGCCCGGGCGCAGGAGCTGCACACCGCCGGGCGGTTGCTGAACGACCTGTTCCAGCAGGCCCTGCGGGTCGGCAAGCGCGCCCACTCCGAGACCGGCATCGACCGAGCCGGGCAGTCCCTGGTCACCTTCGGCCTGGAGCAACTGGCCGCGGGCGCGGACGTGACCGCCTGGGCCCGGGGCAAGAAGGCGCTGGTCATCGGCGCCGGTTCGATGTCCTCGCTGGCCGCCGCCACCCTCGCGCGCGCCGGGGTCGCCGAGGTCGTCGTCGCCAACCGGACCCTCGACCGGGCCGAACGGCTCGCCCAGATACTGACCGAGGCCGTCAGCGGGGACGTGTCGGCCCGCGCGGTACCGATGGAATCGGTGCCGGCCGAGCTGACACGTGCCGACGTCGCCGTCTCCTGTACCGGGGCGACGGGCCTGGTCCTGACGGCGGAAGCGGTCGCCACGGCGGTCGAGGACCGCACCGGGGCACCCGTCGTCTTCGACGAGGAGGCCGCGCCCGCGGACATACGGCCGCTGCCGCCCACGTCCGTCGGCGCAGACGACAACTGCCCCCTCGACCTGGCCGCCGTCCAGCAGTCCGCGGCGCAGCGGTCCGGGTTCTCCGTGCTGGGAGAGGCCGCCGTCGCCGGCATGGACGCGGCCACCCTGGAGCAGCACGCCGCCTGGGTCGACAACGCCGGCGTGGACCGCAGGCCGGGCGCTCGCCGCAGCCCCGAGGCCGACGCCGAGCTGATCACCGCGCTCGCCGCGCTCGCCGCCACTGTCGGCCGCATCCCCGAGCGCCGGCGGCCCGAGCCGGTCGCCACGCTCGTCCGGCCGCAGCCGGTGCTCTTCCTGCTCGACCTGGCGATGCCGCGGGACGTCGACGCGGCCGCGCACCGGCTCGCCGGGGTGCGGCTGGTGGACATCGAGTCGCTGGCCGAGGCATCGGCCGACGCGCCGATGGCCGCCGACGTCGACCAGGTGCGGCGGATCGTCGCCGACGAGGTCGCCGCGTTCGGCGCCGCGCAGCGCGCCGCGCACATCACGCCCACCGTGGTCGCCCTGCGCACCATGGCCGCCGACGTCGTGGCCACGGAGATCGCCCGGCTCGACGGGCGGCTGCCCGGCCTGGACGACAAGCACCGCGCCGAGATCACCCAGACCGTGAAGCGGGTCGTCGACAAGCTGCTGCACGCGCCGACCGTGCGGGTCAAGCAGCTCGCGACCGAGCCCGGCGGCGCCGGGTACGCGGACGCGCTGCGGACCCTGTTCGACCTCGACCCGGAGACGGTGGTCGCCGTGTCCCGGGCCGAGGAAAGCACCGAGAAGAACGCAGAGAACCGAGGGCCGGCATGAGCGGCATGAGTACGAAGGCACTGAGACTGGGGACGAGGCGAAGCAGGCTCGCCATGGCCCAGTCCGGGCAGGTCGCGGACGCCGTGAGCCGGGTGACCGGACGGCCCGTGGAACTCGTCGAGATCACCACCTACGGCGACGTCTCCCGCGAGCATCTGGCGCAGATCGGCGGCACGGGAGTCTTCGTGACCGCGCTGCGGGACGCGCTGGCCAAGGGAGAGGTCGACTTCGCGGTTCACTCGCTGAAGGACCTCCCCACCACGCAGCCCGAGGACCTGGTCCTGGCCGCCGTACCGGTGCGCGAGGACCCCCGCGACGTGATCGTCGCCCGGGACGCGCTGAAGTTCACCGACCTGCCGCGCGGGGCGCGCATCGGTACGGGTTCGCCGCGCCGCATGGCGCAGCTGAACGCGTACGCGCGCAGCCACGGGCTGGACATACACACGGTGCCGATCCGCGGGAACGTCGACACGCGGATCGGGTACGTGCACGACGGCGAGCTGGACGCGGTGGTGCTGGCGGCGGCCGGCCTCAGCCGGATCGGCCGCATCGACGAGGTCACCGACTTCCTGTCGATAGACACGGTTCTGCCCGCTCCCGGCCAGGGAGCACTGGCGATCGAGTGTGCCGCGGACGACGCGTCACTGATCGCCGCGCTCGGTGAGCTCGACGACCCGTTCACACGGATCGCCGTGACCGCCGAAAGGTCCCTGCTCGCCGCCCTGGAGGCCGGCTGCTCCGCTCCTGTGGGCGCGCTGGCCGACCTCCTGGCCGACGGGCAGACTGTCAACGAAATGCGCCTGCGTGGCGTCGTCGGCACCACCGACGGCACGCGCATGGTGCAGCTGTCCACCACCGGTCCCGTGCCCGAGACGCATGACGGGGCAATGGCGCTCGGTCGCGAACTCGCCGCCGAGATGCTTGCCCAGGGCGCGGCCGGTCTGATGGGGGAGCGAGCACTGTGAGCCCCACCACCCTTCCAGCCGCTGGTCCTGAACACGGGCACGTCACCTTCCTGGGTGCCGGACCCGGGGATCCGGGACTACTGACTCTGCGCGCCGTGGAGGCGCTGGCGCACGCGGACGTCCTCGTCGCCGAGCACGAGGTGCTCGACGTCGTACGGTCGCACGCGAGGCCGGGCGTCGCCGTCGTGAACGCGGAAGCGGGTCCTTCGTCGGACCCTCTTCCGGGCACGGGCGCGTCCGTCCCGACGCTCGTTGACGGCACGTCAACAACCGCTGAGGTACCCGCTGTGCGCGATGCCGCACATCTTGTCATGGAGGCCGCGCGGGGCGGCAGGCGGGTCGTCCGTGCGGTGACCGGGGACCCGGGACTCGATACGTACGCGGCGGCGGAAATGCTCGCGTGCGCGGCGGCCGGCGTTCCCTTCGAGGTCGTACCCGGTGTAGCGGCCGCCGTCGGCGTGCCCGCCTACGCCGGGGTGCCGCTGCGGGACGCGCAGGGCGCGGACGTCCGGTTCGTGGACGCCCGCACCGCCTCGGACCGCTGCTGGACCGAGGTCGGGGCGTCCGACGGTACGGTCGTCGTCTCCACGACCCTCGACTCCGTGGCCTCGGCCGCGGGCGAGCTGGTGTCGGCGGGGCGCAAGCCCGACACGCCGATGACGGTCACGGTGGCCGGTACGACGACCCGGCAGCGGACGTGGACGGCGACCCTCGGCACCATCGCGCAGACGCTGAAGCAGGCCAAGGTGCTGCCCTCCCCGGAGGGCGGCCGGCCGGTGATAGTCGTGGTCGGCGAGCGTTCCGCCCCCGCCCAGCGCGACCAGCTGTCGTGGTTCGAGTCCAAGCCGTTGTTCGGCTGGAAGGTGCTCGTGCCGCGCACGAAGGAACAGGCGGTGTCGCTCTCCGACCAGCTGCGGTCGTACGGCGCCGTGCCGCACGAGGTGCCGACGATCGCCGTCGAGCCGCCGCGCACGCCGCAGCAGATGGAGCGGGCGGTCAAGGGCCTGGTGACGGGCCGCTACGAGTGGATCGCCTTCACCTCGGTGAACGCCGTCAAGGCGGTACGCGAGAAGTTCGAGGAGTACGGGCTCGACGCGCGTGCCTTCGCGGGCATCAAGGTCGCCGCGGTGGGCGAGCAGACGGCGAAGGCGCTCATCGCCTTCGGTGTGAAGCCGGACCTCGTGCCGAGCGGCGAGCAGTCGGCCGCCGGGCTGTTGGAGGACTGGCCGCCCTACGACCCGGTCTTCGACCCGATCGACCGGGTGTTCCTGCCGCGCGCCGACATCGCCACCGAGACCCTGGTCGCCGGGCTCATCGAGCTGGGCTGGGAGGTCGACGACGTCACGGCCTACCGGACCGTGCGGGCGTCCCCGCCGCCGGCGGAGACCCGGGAGGCGATCAAGGGCGGCGGCTTCGACGCCGTGCTGTTCACGTCGTCGTCCACCGTGCGGAACCTGGTGGGCATCGCGGGCAAGCCGCACAACGTGACCGTCATCGCGTGCATCGGTCCGGCCACGGCCAAGACGGCCGAGGAGCACGGGCTGCGGGTGGACGTCATGGCGCCCGAGCCGTCCGTGCTCAAGCTGGCCGAGGCGCTGGCCGACTTCGGGCTGCGCCGGAGAGCGGCGGCACAGGAGGCCGGGGACCCGGTCAGCCGTCCGAGCGAGCGGCGTCCGGGGGCGCGGCGCAGGCGGGCGACGTAGTCGCCGCCTGCTGCCCTTCCCGAGGGCGCTCACCTCGGGGGCACATTGCGCGTCCCGTCGTCTCCGTGGGAGACGACGGGGCGTTCTTTTTGAGCGAAGTCTGGACTGGAGTGGGAGTTTTCAGATGCCGCACGAGTTCCTGATCGCCCCCGAGCCCCCGCCGGAGCTGGGGAAAGCCACCCGCCGCCAGCGGTTCATGTTGGTGACGTCAGTGATCGGACGCGTACGGCAAGAAGGCCGCCCAAGCGGTGGGGGCCAGGGTGAGCCGAGGGCCCTGGGGGCGCTTGGAGTCGCGGACCAGGATGCGGGCGGGGGCCGCTGCCACTTCTACGCAGTCGGGGCCCTCGTCCGTGCTGTAGCTGCTCTTTATCCACTCCTGGCCGAGGCCGGCTTCGCTGTACGGCTTCAGAGGCATGTCTCTCCAAGCACCTTCTCGATGAGGGCTGTCGACTCTCGCGGGTCGAGAGCCTGTGCCCGGATGGTCCCATAGCGCATGTCGAGCAACTGAACCTCTTTCGGGTCAGTGATCACACGGCTGATGTGCTGTACCTCGACATGCCCGACGGTGCCGCCGTCCTGGAGTCTGAGCAGTCTGAAAGAACCGGCCAGGCCGGAGTTGACCTCACGACCCAGCGGGAGCACCTGGAGATCGATGTTCCGGAACTCGGCGACCTCCAGTAGGCGTTCGAGCTGACGCCGCATGACCATCCTGCCCCCGATAGGTCTCCGAAGGGTCGACTCGCACTGCACGAAACTGAAGAAGGGCCGTGCCGTCGTGACGTCGACGATCTTCTGGCGTGACACGCGGGCTGCCAGCCGCTGTTCCAAGTCGTCCGCGCTGAAGGGCGGTCGGCGCGCACCGAAGACCGAGGTCGCGTACTCCACGGTCTGCAACAACCCGTGAATCACCGAGTTGTTGTACGCGCACAACTCGACCGCGTCCGCCTCCAGCCTCTTCAGGTCCCGCACCTTCTTCGGGTACCGGACCTCCGCCAGGTCCTCCTTCAGCGCCGCGATCCGGCCGCCCGCCGACAGGACCTCGTCCGCGCGGTCCAGGTACTCAGGCCGGGGGATGCGCCGTCCGCGCTCCACGGAGGAGACCTGTTCCTCGCCGTACCCGATGGCCACGCCGAACTCGGCCTGGGTGAGTCCGGCCGACTCCCGCCACAGCTTCAGCTAGCGCTGGACGGTCCTCATCACCGCCCCGGCCTCCTCGTCGACCTCCGGCCCCGCGTCCCGCTCGCTCACGTCCGCCGCCTCCCGCCGCGCCCATTTCGGTCCAACTCCCGCTGCCTGCGCCCCGTCACCCCTTACGGCCCGGACGGAACCGGACGCCACGCGGACAGACACCGTCCGCACGGGCCGCCTTTCTTCACAGGTTACGTACGCCTGGACACGCTGAGTGACGTGAATCAGCAAACTGTGCGCGCTCCGCTCCACCAGTTCTCCGTGCCACTCTCCGCCACCCGGCGTGGCGCTCGTCTCGCCCGCCTCCTCGCGGCCGAGCAACTCGGCTCCTGGGGTCTGCCGTTGGACCCGGCCCGGGTCGTCGTGGCGGAACTCGCCGCGAACGCGGCTCTGCACGGCCGTGTCCCCGGCCGGAGCTTCCGCCTTACGCTCTCCGTCGTCAGGGCCGGGACCTTGCGGGTCGAGGTCGCGGACACCAGGGGGAGACCGTCTGCCCGACCCGGCGCGAGCGGGCGGCGACTCCCTCGCGGAGTCCGGCTACGGTCTGCTGCTCGTCGAGGAGTTGGCCGACCGGTGGGGTGTGCGGTGCGGGCCGGTGCCGTGCAAGACCGTGTGGGCGGAACTGGATTTCGACCCACGCCGGTGAACTCCGCACCGGAGCCCGGAAACGCGGGACCCGGCGGGGTGAAGGCCGGTGCTGCGGGCCGTAAAAGACTCAAGAAGCCGGGGAGAAAAGCCTTCCAACCAAACCAAACCCCGTGTTTGTCACTCGGGTGGGTGAAACGGGCTGTTGTGGCTGGCGTGTGCGTCGTCCCACCGTGCACGCTCGGCACGCACGACCCCACACATGCATCGGCCCCCGCCGGGACTGCAATCCCAGTGCGAGGGCCTGACCAACGAGGAAGAAGCACCTTCCCCATGGCTGTGACAAACCCTATCGCTGCCCCGCGTCCCACACCGGGCGTTCGGCGGAGTGCCACCCACTCCGGTGTCACCCACGTACGTGCGTACCAGTCGAGCCGCTACACGATCATCGGCAACCACCTCGCCCAGCACCGGGCGCTGTCCCTGGTCGCGATCGGACTGGCCGTCCACATCCTGTCGCTGCCGCAGGGTGCCCCCGTCGACATCCGCAGCCTCGCCGACCGCTTCCCCGAAGGGCGGGACCGCATCGCGTTCGGGCTGCGGGAGCTGGAGGCGCACGGCTATCTGGAGCGGGTGCGCGAGCGCACGGACGGGGGCCGGTTCGTCACGCGGACGTACGCGCACAACGCTCCGGCGCTCACCCGGAGGCGGGCGGAGACGCCCGAGGCACGGGACGAGACGGTCGTTCCCGTCGCAGCCGTCGCCTCCATCACCCCGGTCGTGTCCGTGGTCCCTGCCGTGCCGGTCGAGGCCGTGGAAGCCGTGGAGGGCGAGGCGGCAGGCGACCTCGTACCCGAAGAGGCTTCGTCGCTGCCGTCCGAATTCTCCGAACTCTGCGAGCGAGGACCCTCCAGCGGCGAGCACCGCCAGAAGGCCTTCGCCCTGCTCGCGGGCCTGCGCCGCACCGACGACCGCTTCACGCTCTCTCGGAAAGACGTGGAGAGCCTTACCCCCGCCGTCGTCGGCTGGTTCGACAACGGCGCCTCCCGGGCCGCCGTGATCCACGCCATGACCGCCGACGTTCCCGCCCTTCTGAAGTCTCCCGCCGGATTCCTCGCCCACCGGCTCCGGGAAGGACTCCCGCCGCCCCTGCCGGCGCTTCCGCCGTACGCCGATCTTCCCGCTGACCCGCCAACCGCCGCCGTGTCGATCCCGCCGAATCCCTGGTCGGATCCATGGACGGACTGCGAAGGCGGCTGCACGCGCGTTTTCCGGGAGTCTGCGCCCGTCAAGTGCTGTCGGGACTGCCATGCGCGCAGAGCGGCAGCGTCTCCGAAGTCGCCGGTTCGCACCGTCTGAGGCAAGCACTGTCCGGCCGGAAAACATCACCCCTGGCCCGATCCCGGTTGTGTGGAGTGCTGGGTTCGGCGGGGCGTGGGGGCCGACGGAGCGTCGGTAAAGGCGCTGCCGGGGCGGGCGTAGCGTAGGGCGCATGACGAAGTACGGATCCTTCCCCGGTACGCGTCCCCGGCGGCTGCGCACCACCCCCGTCATGCGGCGCATGGTCGCGGAGACCCGGCTGCATCCGGCCGACTTCATCCTCCCCGCGTTCGTGCGGGAGGGCGTGAGCGAGCCGGTGCCGATCCAGGCGATGCCCGGCGTCGTGCAGCACACCCGGGACAGCCTCAAGAAGGCCGCGCTGGAGGCCGTGCAGGCGGGGATCTCCGGGATCATGCTCTTCGGTGTGCCGGAGGAGTCCAAGAAGGACGCGCTCGGGACGCCGGGCACCGACCCGGACGGGATTCTCCAGGTCGCCGTCCGGGATGTGCGGGCCGAGGTCGGGGACGACCTGCTCGTCATGTCGGACCTGTGCCTGGACGAGACGACCGACCACGGGCACTGCGGCGTGCTGGACGAGCAGGGGCGGGTCGACAACGACGCCACCCTGGAGCGGTACGCCGAGATGGCGCAGGTCCAGGCCGACGCGGGCGCCCATGTCGTGGGGCCCAGCGGGATGATGGACGGCCAGATCGGGGTCATCCGCGACGCGCTCGACCAGATCGGCCGCGAGGACGTCTCGATCCTCGCCTACACCGCCAAGTACTCCTCCGCGTTCTACGGGCCCTTCCGGGAAGCGGTCGGGTCGTCCCTCAAGGGCGACCGCAAGACCTACCAGCAGGACCCGGCGAACCTCCGTGAGTCGCTGCGCGAGCTGGCGCTGGACCTGGAGGAGGGCGCCGACATGGTCATGGTGAAGCCGGCCGGCCCCTACCTGGACATCCTGGCCCGAGTGGCCGACGCCGTGGACGTGCCCGTCGCCGCGTACCAGATCTCGGGCGAGTACTCGATGATCGAGGCGGCCGCGGAGAAGGGCTGGATCGACCGCGACCGGGCGATCCTCGAGACGCTGACCGGCATCAAGCGGGCCGGCGCGCGGAACATCCTCACCTACTGGGCCACCGAAGTGGCCCAGAAGCTGCGGTAGTTCCCGGCCGGTGCTCACCAGCTGAGCGCGTCGTCCCTGTCCTGCTGCCAGTACGTCACCGCCAGCGAGCTGTCGTAGTAGACGCCCTTTGCGGGCAGGGACGGCGTCGCGGAGGCGCCGCCGTCGCTGTTCGGGGTGTAGCCCTGGAAGGCGACGGTCAGCTTCTTCGCCGTCGCACCCCCGGCGCCGCTGCCGTCGGCGGCCGAGAGCAGGACGCCCGCGTAGCCGGACTCTCCGGGGGCGAGACTCGTCACCGCCTGCGGCTGCGTCTCCTCGGTGGCCTGCGGCACCCACTGCATCTGGTCGAAGCGCACCACCGGCCAGTAGGTCAGGTCGCACAGCTTGCCGCCGGTGTTGGTCACCGTGATCAGCATGTGGTTGAGCGGTCGGGCCACCGGCTGGGCGGTGACCTTGGTGTTCGAGCCGTTGCAGAGGACGCGGGATCCGGTGCTTCCGGTGCTCGTGCCGGAGCCCTTCCCCGTGCTCTTGCCGGTGCCGGTGCCGCTGCCCGTGCCGGTCGAGCCGGCTGTGTCCTTCGCCGGGTTCGAGGAGGTGCCGGCCGGCTTCGTGTCCGCTCCCGACGTCGAGCCGGAGGAGGAACCGGACGCCGTGCCGGGCTTCGTCTGCTGGGCGGAGTCCGTCGAGGAGGACGACGCCGGCTGCGACGCGCCCTCGTCCTGAACGCCCGTCCCGTTGTTGCACGCCGTGAGCGCGAGGGCGGCCAGGGCGGTGACGGCGAGCAGGTGGCGGGTGCGGCGGATACGCATGGTGAAGTCCCTCTCCGGAATGCCGGGTTGAAGCGGCGTGCTTGGATGGCCAAAGCTTGTGGGGGGATCCGTCCCGGCCGCCACGACCAGTGGACGATCCGGGACGCTGGAATGACGGCACAGGGTCCGACCTGCGAAAACAAACCGTCCCTGGAACGTGGGGACGGGACACGGGGAGTGGAGGAACGGTGTCTGCGACCGAGTTCGCGGAGCTGCTGCGGGAGCTGAAGGAGCGGTCCGGGCTCAGCTACGGGACGCTCTCGAAACGGCTCCACATGAGTACGTCGACGCTCCACCGCTACTGCAACGGCGACGCCGTCCCCACCGACTACGCGCCCGTGGAGCGGCTGGCCCGGCTCTGCAAGGCATCGCCTCAGGAGCTCGTCGAGCTGCACCGGCGGTGGGTGCTGGCGGACGCGGTGCGGAGGAAGCCGGGCGCGATGGGTACGGCCGTGGCCGGTGCGGCCGAGGCGACCGGCACGGCCGGGGCCGACGCGGCCGGGGCCGTGGTGGATGCGCCGGGGGCCGGTGCGGCAGGGATCTCCGCTGTGGAGGCAGGTGCGCGTGCAGGAGCCGGTGCCGGTGATACCGCCGTCGGGGCCGTTGCCGGGGAGGGTCTCACGGAGACGATCACTGCGGGGGCCGATGGTGAGGGACCCGAGAGGAGAGGCGGGGACGGCCGTCGGGCGCGGCGTTCCCTGGTCCTCGCCGGTGTGGCGGCCGCGGTCGCCCTCGGTTCCGTCGCTCTGGCGCTCGCCCTGACGCTGCCCGGCGAGGGGTCCGGCGAGGGGGAGGGGGGCCGGGCGGCAGGAACCGGGACGTCGGTGCAGGGGCGGGGAGCACAGGGCACGTCCTCGGCCTCGTCCTCCGCCTCCGCGTCCGCGTCCGTGACGCCGTCGGCCTCCGCCTCGGGGTCGGCCTCGGCTTCCCCCTCGGCGTCCGCGGCCGCTTCCTCGGCGGCGCCGGGTGCGGGCGCGCGGGCCGACGCGCCCGTACCGCTGACGGTCAGCACCCACCCCTACGCCTGGATCAGCCCCTGTAGCCAGCACTACCTGATCGAGCGGGGGCCGGGGCAGGTCGCGCCGCCGCCCGTGGAACAGGACGCGCCCGCGTGGGTGGCCCGGCACGGGGCCGTGTCGGCGAGCGAGCAGTTCGTGCAGATAACCGTGCAGGGAACCGGTGAGGAGACCGTCGTCGTGGAGAGCCTGACGGTCCGGACCGTCGCCAAGGCCGCGCCTCTCGCCTGGAACGACTACGCGATGGGGTACCCGGGAGTCGGCTGCGGCGGCGGTATGCCGACGCGTGCCTTCTCCGTCGCCCTCGACGCGGCGCGGCCGGCGCTGGTGCCCGAGGCGGGACACAGGGACTTCCCGTTCAAGGTGAGCGAGTCCGACCCGGAGGTCTACTACGTCACGGCCGACGCCTCCGCGTACGACGTGCGCTGGTATCTGGAGCTGGCCTGGTCCAGCGGTTCACGGCACGGCACGCTGACGATCGACGACGAGGGGAAGCCGTTCCGCACGAGCGGGAACAACGGGCGGCCGGACTACGAGTTCCCGCTCGGCGGCTTCGCCTGGAACCGGGCGGGAGCCACCTCGACGCCGTAGGCCCCCGTCCCCGGCAGGAGGCCGGACCCCTTCAGGGTGCTGGAGCCCGACGGGCCCTCGTCGCGCAGGCCCTCGCCGTCGCGGCACCCGGTGAGGGCGAGCGCCGCGGCGACGGTCAGCGCGGTGGCGAGCAGCCGGAGGCGGGGGCGAGAGCCGGGGCCGGGGCGAGCGGGGGGAAGGGGGCGTGTCGGCATGGGGTCAGCCTGGGTCGTGCGGCCTCCGGCCTGCCACCTCCGCAGCGCAAGTCGGGACGCCCATCCGGTCCCATGGCGTCTGACCTGCGCAGACGGCATTCCGATGGGACGGGAAGCGGGACGCCCGGTTGTCGGCCCGACTGCCCCGGAGAGCGCCGACGACGAGGTGGGCCGCTTTCCGGACCTCTGCCCCGGCCCGCTCGGCGCAGGGGGTGAGCGTTCCCGGCCGTCCACCTGAATTTCGGGCAGGGTGCCCGGACCCTGCCCGAGGGGTCGGCGTGGACCCGCCCCGAGGGCGGCATGTTCCTCTGGGCCCGCCTTCCCGGCGCCTACGACACCACCGCCCTCCTCCCGAGGGTCGTCGCCCAGGACGTGGCCTACGTCCCCGGCGCCCCCTTCTACGCCGGTGAGCCCGACCGCTCGACCCTGCGCCTGTGCTTCGTGACGCAGACCCCGCAGGAGATCACGGAAGGACTGCGGCGGCTGGGACGGGGGCTGAAGCTCACCGCCTAGCGCGGGGTCAGTCCCACCAGAAGGTCCAGGTGCGCTCGCCGACGAGCTGCTGGGCGTAGGCCGCCAGGCTGCCCGGGCCCTGGAGGATGTTGTCCGGGCAGAAGGCGAAGTGTTCGGCGGCGGTCCGCTCCGCTTCCGCGAGGGTGGTGGGCGGGGCCGCGACGGACACGGCGAGGACGTCGAAGCCGAGGCCGACGACCCGTATGCCGAAGCGGTCCTCCCAGGAACGCAGGACGGCGCAGAGACGCGCGGTGTCGTTCTCGTGACCGGCGGGGCCGGACCAGCCGACGGCCGCCGGGATGTCCGCGCTGCGACGGGCGGGGACCAGGGCGAGGTGCGGCGACCTGAACCAGGAGGGCCCCTCTTCGGCGAGGGTGTCGGCGATCTGTGCGGCGCGTGCGTCGGGATCCGCCGTCAGTGCCGGGGCGGCGGCGAGGCCCGGCCACTCCTCATCCCCGGCCGCGCACTCCTCCCAGTACTCCGTGAGGACCTCCTCCGCGTCGTGGTCACCGGGATACGACACGTCGGCAGGCATCAACTCCCACTGCTGTGGGCCGCCCTGCGGTCCGCCGAGGTCCACCAGGACCGGAAGCAGTCCCGCCCGAGCCGCCGGCCCGCCGAGCGCCGTCCAGTTGCCGGAGGACGCGGACTGCTCCGAGTGCCACAGCAACGGCTCGTGCCACACCCCCTCGTCCGTCATGTCGATCAGACGGCCCGGCGGGAGCTGGAGGCCGAGGGAGCGGCCGCTGGGATCGGAGGCCAGCTTGGGAAGCGGATTGGGAAGAGTCGCCATGCCGGTGACTGTAGGGGCGGGGTCTGACAGTCACCGGGGCGGGAGCGTGAAGGCGGCCCCCGCGTACAGTGGCCGTCAGGCGGAGTGCCCCTCCCGCCGACGCCGCCGCAGGTGCGTCAGCCAGATGCCGAGGCCGACGAGCGGGAGGACGACGGCGGCCGGGATGATCACGCCCACGCTTCCGATCATCAGGAAGTTCAGGAGCGCTTCGCCGGTCGTCGGATCGTCCGTGCCGCCCAACTGTCGCCCCTCACCGCCGTGTTCTCACCTCGTCGAGGAGTGGGACGTGGGCGGGCGAGGTGTCGGTTCCGAGCTCTGGGTCACCCGGGCTTCGAAGCACTCCTTGCGGCCGCCCGCAGCGGGCAGGAAACAGGCCCGGACGAGGGCTCCCGGGCGGGTCGCGGTCATGGGGGTGTGAACGTAGGTGTCCGCGTCGGCGCGGTTCCTCACCCGGGCGAGGCGGCCGCGCAGCTCGGCCCCGTCGCCGATCCGTGTGCCCCACATCCGTACCCAACTGGCACCGCACACCTTGCTGTACCGCAGCTGGATCGAGGCTCCGGTGGCGGTGACGTGCTCGGCGAGCGTGCCCGGCGAGCCGGCGCAGTTCGTCCGCGCCGGATCCTTGCCCTCGCAGCCGGCTCCCTGGCAGCGCGGGCCGGTGGCGGACAGGGTCGCCGATGGCCGGGGCGGGTGGCTCGGGTGCGGGAGGAGGACGAGGGTCAGGACCACGGCCCCGAACACCACAGCGCACACCGACGCGAGGACTGCCGCCGCCACCGCGCCCCGATGCCCGACCGGCGCGGATCCCCCGGATGCCGCTGCCGCTGCCGGTTCCGGAGCGGGAGCCGGAGCCGGAGTTGAAGATGGAGCCGGAGCCGGAGCCGGAGCGAGAGGGGGAGCCGGGGTCGCGGGCGGTGGCTGCGTCGCTTCGTCCGGCTGCCCGCTCCCTTCCGACTTCGCGATCTCCCACAGCGCCAGACACCGCCCCTCCGGTTCCCCGGCGAGTCGGCACAGCTTCTGGACCGCCGGGCGCGGCGGCAGGGCCTTGCCGTTGAGGTAGCGCTCCCAGGACGACTTGCTGAACGTGGTCTTCGCCGCGAGCCCCGCCAGGCTCAGCCCGGTGCGGTCCTTCAACTCCCGCAGGGCGGCGGCCAGTCGGGCGCTCCCCGGAGCCGGTGCCGGGCGCGTCATCCGCGCAGGGCCTTCCAGGTGTGCGGTCCGATCATGCCGTCCACGTCCAGACCGGACCGTTTTTGCAGGGCCAGGACCGCGCGTTGCGTCAGCGGACCGAACATTCCGTCGATGCCGCCCGGCGAGATGCCCGCCCGACGCAGCAGGCACTGCGCCTCGGCCACATCGGGACCGGCGGCGCCGAAGGAGAGGCCGGCGTCCTGGGTGCGGCTGATGCCCGCGTACCAGAGGCCGCCGGTCCGCTGGTTCCGGCAGGTGTAGACCGGAGCCGGCGAGGACGCCGGCGCGACGGACGGGGCCGGGAGAGCGGCCGCCGGTTCGCTGTGGCCTCCGTCGAGCCGTACGACCAGGAGGACCGCCGAGGAGACGGCCAGCACCAGGGCCACCGCCCCCGCGACGAGCGCGACGCGCAGCCAGCCTCCGGGCAGGCGCGTGTGTCCGGCTTCTGCCCCGTGGGTGACCGACCCCGCCAGAACCTCGGCCTGCGCCGGGCTTCCTGTTCCCGCCGGGCTTTCCGGTTCCGCCTGATCCCTTGTCCCCGCCGGACCCGCTGTCCCCGCCGGGCTTTCGGTCCCCGCCGGACCCGCTGTCCCCGCCGGGCTTTCGGTCCCCGCCGGAGCCGCTGTCCCCGCCGGGACGTTCGGTTTCCAGGTGTCGGTGGCGACCTCGTGCCAGGCGAGCAGTCGGACCGGGTCGACGCCGCTGATCCGGGCCAGTGCTTCCACGGCTTCCCGGGGCGGCAGCGTTCTGCCGCCCAGATACCGCTCCCAGGACTTCTGGCTGTACCCCGTCCGGGTCGCCAGCTGACGCATGCTCAGCTCGCCGTGATCCTTCAGTCTGCGTAACTCTGTGAGCAACTGCCTCGCGCGGGGGTCGAGTTCGGCGGGCAGTGCTTTCCGGAGTGCCATGTTCCCCCCAGGTGTGGTCATGACCATGGTCAGTGGCCCTCCCGCTGTGACGCATTCTGCACGAGCTTCACGAAGTCTGCACAGCCGTCCCTCCGAGCCGTCCCACCCGGCGGCATTCGCGCAGGTCAACGGGTGGGACGTCCCAGGAAGCCGTCACTTCTGGCGCCGTTGTGGCGGTCACCGCCGGGTGCCCCGCACTCTCGTGCCGTCACCTGGTCGCCGACAGCAGGTGACGGGACCACGATCCGAAAGAGGAACGCATGCGAACCAATGTCTTGGCCAGGACCATCGTCAGCCTTACCGCGGTCGCCGGCATCGCCGCCGGGACCCTGGCGGCCGCGGGCACCAGCTACGCGGCCCCCGCGCCGACCGCCAGGACGGCGGCGAGCGCGCAGGCCTCCATCCTCGCGACGAACAACCTCGGCCTGAGCACCACGCAGGCCAAGTACGTCCAGTGCTTCCTCCGCGACGCGCCGGCGAGCTACACCGGCGGCATCGACGGACAGCTGGGCACCAACAGCTGGAAGGCCATGCAGCGCCACCTCCGGGCGTACTGGGACTACAACGACAGCATCGACGGCGACCCCGGCCCGAACACGATCAAGGCGCTTCAGCGCATGCTGAAGTTCGGCTGGAACTACACCGACAGCATCGACGGCATCGCGGGAGCGAACACCAAGGCGGCGTTCAAGCGGTTCGCGAACGACTTCGCGTCCACCTACCCCTGCTGAGTCCGCTCACCGTCCCGTGAGCGAAAGCCCGCGGCCCGCCCTCCCCGCGAAGGGAGAACGGGCCGCGGTACGTCGTCCCGTGGAGCGGCTCAGAGCTTCCCGGGCGTCCGGATGCCCAGCAGGGCCATGCCCAGGTGGAGGGTGCGGCCCGTCAGGTCGACCAGGAACAGTCGGTTCTCGACGACCTCCGGCGCGTTGTCGGCGGACAGCACGTGACACTGGTCGTAGAACGTCGTCAGGTGCGAGGCCAGCTGGTACAGGTACGCCGCCAGCTTGTGCGGCTCGTAGGCCGCCGCCACCTCGTGCACCGTCTCGGCGAACTGGTCCAGGTGCAGGCCCAGCGCCCGCTCCGCCGGGGCCAGTTCCAGCTCCGGGTGAGCGGTGGGGCGGGCCTCGCCGGCCTTGCGCAGGATCGACTGGATCCGGGCGTACGCGTACTGGAGGTAGACGGACGTGTCGCCGTTCAGCGAGACCATCTGGTCCAGGTCGAACTTGTAGTCCCGGACGGCCGACGTCGACAGGTCGGCGTACTTCACCGCTCCGATGCCCACGTACCGGCCGTTCTCCACGACCTCCTCGTCCGTCAGACCCACCTTGTCGCGCTTCTCGCCGACGACGGCCGTCGCGCGGTCCACCGCCTCGTCGAGGAGGTCGACCAGCTTGACCGTCTCGCCCTCACGGGTCTTGAACGGCTTGCCGTCCTTGCCGAGGACCGTGCCGAACGCCAACTGGTGGGCCTTGACGTCCTCGTTCAGCCAGCCCGCCCTGCGCGCCGTCTCGAAGACCATTTTGAAATGCAGCGACTGACGCGCGTCCACGACGTACAGCAGCGTGTTCGCCTTGATGGTGAAGACACGGTCACGGATCGCCGACAGGTCGGTCGCCGCGTAGCCGTAGCCACCGTCGGACTTCTGCACGATCAGCGGGACGGGGTTGCCGTCCGGACCCTTGACGTCCTCGAAGAAGACGCACAGGGCACCCTCGGAGCGGACCGCGACCCCGGACTCCTCCAGGAGCCGGCAGGTCTCCGCCAGCATGTCGTTGTAACCCGACTCGCCGACGATGTCCTCGTCGCGGACCTCCATGTCCAGCTTCTCGAAGACCGAGAAGAAGTAGATCTTCGACTCGTCGACGAACTTCTGCCAGACGGCGAGCGTGTGCGGTTCGCCCGCCTGGAGGTCCACCACCCGGCGCCGGGCCCGGGTCTTGAACTCCTCGTCCGCGTCGAACAGCTTGCGCGCCGACTTGTAGAGGCGGTCGAGGTTCGACATCGCCTCCTCGCCGCTCACCCGCGACTCCTTGTGGTCCAGCTCGTGCGGGTGCTCGTCCAGATACTGGATGAGCATGCCGAACTGGGTGCCCCAGTCGCCGATGTGGTGCCGGCGGACCACGCTCTCGCCGGTGAACTCCAGGATCTGCACCGTCGCGTCGCCGATGACCGCCGACCGCAGGTGACCGACGTGCATCTCCTTCGCCACGTTGGGCTGGGCGTAGTCGATGACCGTGGTGCCCGGCCGGCCGGCGTGCGGCACGCCCAGGCGGTCGGCGTCCGCGTACCGCGCCGCCAGGTTCTCGGTGATCGCCCGGTCGGTGAGCGTGACGTTCAGGAAGCCGGGGCCCGAGACCTCGATCTCCTTGATCACGCCGCCCGTGACCACCTGCGACACCACCTGCGTCGCCAGCTCCCGCGGGTTCGCCTTCGCCTTCTTGGCCAGCGCCAGGATGCCGTTGGCCTGGAAGTCGGCCCGGTCGCTTCGTCGCAGCAGCGGGTCCGCGCCGGCGGCCTCCGGCAGGGTGGCCGAGAGGGCGGACGTGAGGTGCTGTTCGACGGAGTGACTGAGGGACGTGACCGGGGCCATAGGAGTGGGTGCCGTTCTCCTCGTGGGGATGGATAGACCTGGCCAGTATCCCACGGGGGGTAAAGCGGTTTTCCCGGGCGCGGGGCCGTCTGGGACAATGGAACGCACTTCAAACCCGGAAGCCTTCAGAACAAGAGGACGTGCCGATCGTGGCTCTGAGCACCGAGACCGCCGACTGGGTCTCCCGTTTCGCGGATGAGGTCATCGAGGAGTCGGAGCGCCGGGCCCCGGGGAAACCGGTCGTCGTCGCGTCCGGGCTCTCCCCGTCCGGTCCCATCCACCTGGGCAACCTCCGCGAGGTCATGACCCCGCACCTGGTCGCCGACGAGATCCGCCGCCGCGGCCGTCAGGTCCGCCACCTGATCTCCTGGGACGACTACGACCGCTTCCGCAAGGTGCCGCAGGGCATCGACGGGGTCGACGGCTCGTGGGCCGAGCACATCGGCAAGCCGCTGACCTCCGTCCCGGCGCCGCACGGCTCGGCGCACCCGAACTGGGCCGAGCACTTCAAGGCCGCGATGGTCGGGTCGCTGGCCGAGCTGGGCGTGGAGTTCGACGGGATCAGCCAGACCGCGCAGTACACCTCGGGCGTCTACCGCGAGCAGATCCTGCACGCGATCAGGCACCGTGCCGACATCGACGCGATCCTCGACCAGTACCGCACCAAGAAGGCCCCGGCGAAGAAGCAGCAGCAGAAGCCGCTCGACGAGGCGGAGCTCGAGGCGGCCGAGGGGTCCGGCGCGGCGGCCGAGGACGACGGCTCGTCCGGCTCCGCCGGCTACTTCCCGTACAAGCCCTACTGCGGCAACTGCGAGAAGGACCTCACCACGGTCACCTCGTACGTCGACGACACCACCGAGCTGTCCTACACCTGCACCGCCTGCGGATTCGCCGAGACCGTCCGGCTGAACGAGTTCAACCGCGGCAAGCTGGTCTGGAAGGTCGACTGGCCGATGCGCTGGGCGTACGAGGGCGTCGTGTTCGAGCCGAGCGGCGTCGACCACTCGTCCCCGGGGTCCAGCTTCCAGGTCGGCGGACAGATCGTCGGGATCTTCGGCGGGAAGCAGCCCATCGGGCCGATGTACGCCTTCGTCGGCATCAGCGGCATGGCCAAGATGTCGTCGTCCAAGGGCGGCGTCCCCACCGCCGCCGACGCGCTGAAGATCATGGAGCCTCAGCTCCTGCGCTGGCTCTACGCCCGTCGCCGCCCCAACCAGTCCTTCAAGATCGCCTTCGACCAGGAGATCCAGCGGCTCTACGACGAGTGGGACAAGCTCGACGCCAAGGTCGCCGAGGGCACGGCTCTCCCGGCCGACGCCGCCGCGCACGCCCGCGCGGTGGGCACGGCCGCCGGTGAGCTGCCGCGCACCGCCCGCCCGCTGCCGTACCGCACCCTGGCCTCGGTCGCCGACATCACGGCCGGACACCAGGACCAGGCCCTGCGGATCCTCTCCGAGCTCGACCCGGAGAACCCGCTCGCCTCCCTCGACGAGGCCCGGCCCCGGTACGACAGGGCCGAGGCGTGGATCAACACCCACGTCCCCGCCGACCAGCGGACCATCGTGCGCGCCGAACCCGACGCCGAACTGCTGAAGTCCCTCGACGAGGCCTCCCAGCAGTCCCTGCGGCTCCTGCTCGACGGACTCGCCGCCCACTGGTCCCTGGACGGTCTCTCCCACCTCGTCTACGGCGTTCCCAAGGTCCAGGCCGGCTTCTCCGCCGACGCCGGCCCCAAGGAGCTCCCGCCCGAGATCAAGACCGCCCAGCGGACCTTCTTCGCCCTGCTCTACCACCTGCTGGTGGGGCGTGACACCGGTCCGCGGCTGCCCACTCTGCTGCTCGCCGTGGGCCAGGAGCGGGTGCGGGCCCTGCTCGGGGAGTAGGCCGCGTCGTACGAGGAGGGGGCGCCCGGTGCAGCACCGGGCGCCCCCTCCTCGTACGCGTGATCCGTCACCCGCTGATCCGTCACCCGCGCGATCCGCGGGTCCACGCGGTCCGCGGGTCAGGCGGTCACGCGATGTGGTTCTCCTGAAGCTCCGCCGTGTGGCGGTTGGTGAAGCGGTTGACCATGCGGACGGCTTCGCGCTGCGGGAGCGTGACGCCGTACGTCGCCTCCACGTCGTCCCTGAGCTGGCCCGAGGTGGGGTAGCTGCCGTCTATCGACTTCTTGAAGACCAGGTAGTAGTCCTCCTCGGTCAGTTCCGGCGGGCCGCCGCCCTCACCGAGTTCGCGGCTGCGGCCCGGGACCACCGGGATCGGGAACGAGCCGGTCTCCTCCGGAGAGGGTTCCTGGGCCGGCGGCTCCTCCTGGTACTGGTCCTGGTACTGCTCGGCGTGCTGCTGCTCCTCGTACCAGTGGGCGTACTGCTCGGAGGGGTCGTACGTGGGGTCGTAGCCCCCCTGGTACGCCACCTCGTGCGGCGCCTGGAACCACGGGCTCTGGTCGTCCTCGGGGGGTGCGGGCTGCGGCTCGACGGGCCGGGGCTGCGGTTGCTGCTGCCGTACCGGGGCCGCCGCCAGTTCCTGCTGCGGCCCCGGCGTCGGCGCCTGGAGCTGTGCCGGTACCGGCACCGGCGGCAGCAGCGCCGGCTCGATGCCCGCAGCCGCCAGACCCGCCGGGGCCGTCTCCGCCAGCGGGACGCCGTAACGCGCCAGGCGCAGCGGCATCAGCGACTCCACCGGGGCCTTGCGGCGCCAGGCGCGGCCGAAGCGCGAACGCAGCCGCGCCTGGTAGACGAGACGTTCCTGCTCCAGCTTGATCACCTGGTCGTAGGAGCGCAGCTCCCACAGCTTCATCCGGCGCCACAGGAGGAAGGTCGGGAGCGGGGAGAGCAGCCAGCGCGTGATGCGCACGCCCTCCATGTGCTTGTCCGCCGTGATGTCCGCGATCCGGCCGATGGCGTGCCGGGCGGCCTCCACGGACACCACGAACAGGATCGGGATCACCGCGTGCATGCCCGTGCCGAGCGGGTCCGGCCAGGCAGCCGCACCGTTGAACGCGATCGTCGCCGCGGTCAGCAGCCACGCCGTCTGCCGCAGCAGCGGGAACGGGATGCGGATCCACGTCAGCAGCAGATCCAGGGCCAGCAGGACGCAGATGCCCGCGTCGATGCCGATCGGGAACACATACGAGAAGTTCCCGAAGCCCTTCTCCAGGGCCAGCTCACGGACGGCCGCGTACGAACCGGCGAAGCCGATGCCGGCGATGATCACAGCGCCGGTCACGACCACGCCGATGAGAACGCGGTGCGTCCGGGTCAGCTGTATTCGCTCGGACACCCGTACTCCCCTCCCCTTGCGTGCTCTTGCGCGCAATAGGGTGGCACATGTGTGCGGCGCACGTGTTGCCGGTCCGTCAGCTCTTCGCGGAAGCGGAAGCCTCAGGAGCCGCTGCCGCCGCCTTGGACGCCGTCGCCCCGGGGGTCGCCGACGCCGCCCCGGAAGGCTTCGCGGAGGGCTTCGCCGACGGGGCCGAAGAGGCGGATCCGGAGGGCGCCGGGCTCGCCGGGCTCTTGGTCGAGGTACCCGAACCGCCGTTGCCACCCACGCCGTTGGCCGACTGCACGGCGGCCACCGCCTCCTTGGCCGCCTTCTCCGCCGACTTCGCCAGCGCGTCCGCGCTCGGGGCCTTGTCGCCCGCCAGACCGGCACCGTTGTAGTCGAGCGTGAGCACGACGTTCTCGACCCGGACCACGACCGTCTGCTGCTTGAAATCGCCTTCCGACTTCTTCAGGTCGTAGCGCACGACCACGGCCTCGTCCCCCGTCGCGGCGGCCGGCTGCGACTTCGTGTTCTTCGCACCCGCCACCGCCTGGGCGTCCTTGACCTGCTTCGCGTAGTACGTCTTCGCCTGCGACTCGCCGTCACCGGTCGTGGCGTCCGACTCGAAGCGCAGCAGAGAAACGTTCAGCCAGCGGAACTGCGAGCCCTTCACGCCGTTGTTGGCCAGACTGGACCAGGAACAGCTGGCCCGGGCCGCGGTGTCGCTGGACGTGCCCTCCTTGCCGGCCACCCCCTTCGGCACCAGTTCCGTCAGCGTCTTCTTCGACACCACCGCGCACGCCTCGGGCAGCTTCTTGAAGGCCGCCGCCTGCACGGTGGGCGTGGTGCCCGCCGCCGGACCGGTACCGGAACCGGCACCGGTGGAGGCGGCGGCGTCCTGGGAGTCGTCGCCCGAGCCGGAGTCCGAGGAGCAGCCCGCGGCGAGCAGCATCACCGGGACGGCGACCGCCGCGGCCAGCAGGCGGTTCAGCCCGCCCGCCCGGTCCACTCGCTCGGCACGCTGCTCGCGTCGGTCAAACTGGCCGTCTCGCTGGGCTCGTCGCTGCATGGTTCCTTCACTCATGACGCTCGTGTTTCCTGCGGTCGGATCGGGTCCGAGGGGCCACGGTAGTCGGTGAAGAAGCTGTGCGGTTCCGCTTCGCAGCCTTCGCGGGTGAGGCACGAACCGGGGCGAAGTGCCCTCAGCCCGCCAGCGAGTCGTCCAGCTGCGCGGCCAGTTTCCGGGCCTTGTCCTGCATTTCCTCGCTGTCGGGCACCGCGCCGACGATCGCCGGCTGTTCCTCGTACTCGATGGTCACCAGGACGTTCGACGTGCGGAACGCCACAATCACCGTGCGCTGCTTGGCCGTCGAACCGGAGCTCGCGAGTGTGTCGTCGATGAACGCCTCGTCGCCGAGGTCCTCCAGCAGGCGGGACTGGAGGGCGGCGGGGGGAACGGTGGAGGAGGGCGAGGCCGAGGCGGACGAGGAGACGGCGGAGGAGGGGGAGGCGGAGCCCGTGGCCGAGGGGGAGGGGCTCCCGGCCGCGGAAGGGACGCCGGTCGAGGAGACGGCGGGGGCCGGGAGGTCGGCCGCGGTCACCTTCTTCGCGAAGAGGGCCTCGGCCTGGTTGTCGTCGCTCACCCCGTTGTCGTACGAGACGACCCGCTCGAAGTCGACGAGGAGATGGTCGGTGGCGTCCGAAGACTCCACCTTCCAACGGCAGCCCACCTTGCGGTCCGTGTCGTACGTCAGCGTCGCCTCGCCCGCGTAGGCCGTGTCGCGCTGCGTCTGGTCGGCGAGCTGCTTGACGCCGGGGAGCAGCGAGTCCAGCGTGGACCGGCTCACCACGCCGCAGGCCTCGGGGAGCGTGGCGTACTTGCCGGGCTGTGCGACGGCGCTGGCCGTTCCGGCCTCGCCCGGGTTGGAGTTGTCCGTCTCGCCGCCTTCGTCCGATCCGCCGGTGCAGCCGGCCAGCAGCGCCGCGAGAAGCGCGACGACGCCGGGTACGTATGCCTTCCGCTGCACGGTCGGCTCCTCTCGACGGTCATGGTCGACCGTCGGGTTGCACGGTCGGGAGATGGGTGGCGGTCCGGTGTCCCCGCTGGTTATTCGCTTGCCGGGCGGGGGCGGTCCCTGAAGACAATGTGTATCGCACGTGGAGCTGTGGATGCCGGTCCGCTGTCCTATTCGTTGACTTCGGCACCAGTTTTGCGACGTGAGACTTCTGTAGTGATTCCGGGGGAATGAGGGCGTTATGTCGTACGTGGAAATGCCGGGCGCGAAGGTACCCATCCGCATGTGGACCGATCCGGCGTCGGTCGATGAGGGCGCACTCCAGCAGCTGCGCAACGTGGCGACCCTGCCCTGGATCAAGGGCCTGGCGGTCATGCCGGACGTCCACTACGGCAAGGGGGCCACGGTCGGCTCGGTCATCGCGATGCGGGACGCCGTGTGTCCCGCGGCGGTGGGGGTCGACATCGGGTGCGGGATGTCGGCGGTGAAGACGTCGCTGACGGCGAACGACCTGCCGGGGGACCTGTCCCGGCTGCGCTCGAAGATCGAGGAGGCCATTCCGGTCGGCCGGGGGATGCATGACGCCGCCGTCGACCCGGGACGGCTCCACGGGCTGAGCGCCACGGGGTGGGACGACTTCTGGCGCCGGTTCGACGGGGTCGCCGACGCGGTGAAGTTCCGCGAGGAGCGCGCCATGAGGCAGATGGGGACTCTCGGGGGCGGCAATCACTTCGTCGAAGTTTGTACGGATTTGGACGGGTGCGTCTGGCTGATGCTGCACTCCGGTTCCCGGAACATCGGCAAGGAGCTCGCCGAGTTCCACATCGGCGTGGCGCAGAAGCTTCCGCACAACCAGGGCCTGGTCGACCGGGATCTCGCCGTGTTCGTCGCGCAGACCCCGCAGATGGCGGCGTACCGGAACGACCTGTTCTGGGCGCAGGAGTACGCGAAGTACAACCGCACGCTCATGATGGCCCTTCTGAAGGACGTGGTCCGCAAGGAGTTCAGGAAGGCGAAGCCGGCCTTCGAGCAGGAGATCAGCGCGCACCACAACTACGTCGCCGAGGAGCGCTACGAGGGGATGGACCTGCTGGTGACGCGCAAGGGCGCGATCCGGGCCGGTTCCGGCGAGTACGGCATCATCCCCGGCTCGATGGGCACCGGTTCGTACATCGTGAAGGGCCTCGGGAACGAGAAGTCCTTCAACTCGGCCTCGCACGGCGCCGGTCGGCGGATGAGCCGCACCGCGGCCAAGCGCCGCTTCTCGACCAAGGACCTGGAGGACCAGACACGGGGCGTGGAGTGCCGCAAGGACTCCGGTGTCGTGGACGAGATCCCGGGCGCCTACAAGCCGATCGAGCAGGTCATCGACCAGCAGCGGGACCTGGTGGAGGTCGTGGCGAAGCTGAAGCAGGTCGTGTGCGTGAAGGGCTGACGGCGCGCCTTCGCGGATGAGGCCACCGGGGAGGGGCCGAGCCGGCCGGGCTCGGCCCCTCCCCTCGCTCACCCCAGCCGTTTCTCCAGCAGGGTCACCGCGTACGGGCTTCCCGATCCGCCCTCCTTGGCGCGCTGCTCGCCGACGACCGTGTAGCCCGCGGACTCGTAGTAGGCGCGCAGGCGGGGGTTGGCGGAGAGGCAGTCGAGACGGGCGTAGGGGCGGCCGGCCGCGGCGATGCGGGACTCGGCCCGGGCCAGCATCCTGCGGCCCGTGCCCGGCGGGGCCGTGTGGGGGGTCGTCATCAGGCGGTGGACGTAGCCCGCGTCGGCGGGGCGGGGACCCCAGGCGGCCGGGTCGTCCCACCAGAGCTCCCAGGCGCCCGCGACCGCGCCGTCCGCGTACGCCAGCCAGACCTCGCCCTCGCGCATCCGGTCGACGAAGTGGGCCTCGGTCTTCTCGCCCGGCTGCCACTGCTCGATGCCCCGGGCCAGTTGCCACAGGGCCGCCGTGTCACGCAGGCGGACCAGGACGGGGGCGTCCCGGGGCTCCGCCCTGCGGTGGGTCAGCTCGGGCCGGGTGGCGGGGGCCGGTTCCAGCAGGGTGGCCCGCAGGGTCGCCGACAGGGCCTGCGCGTCCATGCCGAGAGTCCCCGTCACATACGCCTCCAGTGAGCCGTAGCGGTCCCTCAGCGCCTTCAGGAACAGGCGCATCACCGACTCGGGGGCCCGGGCGAAGGACGGCCACACCGGGGAGCGGCCGCCGTTGCGCGCGCGCCAGTCGGCGAGCAGGGCCCCGGTCGCCAGTTCCGTCAGGGTGAAGTCCTCGATGATCACCTCGTCCGGGACGCCCAGCAGGCCGAGGACCAGGGCGGCCAGCTGCCCGGTGCGGTCCTTGCCCGAGGCGCAGTGGAAGACCAGCCCCTCCTTCGCGTCCGCCACCAGCTCCAGGGCCGCGGCGATCTCCTCGGCGCCGTCCTCGGCCACCTCCATGAAGCGGGCGCTGAGATAGGGGCCGGGGTCGACGTCCGGGGTCAACGCCGCCTGGTTGTAGGGGCGGTGTTCGATGCTGAGGTTGCGGTAGGTGAAGGAGTCGTGCTCCGGGATCCGGCCCCTCGCGTCCGCCTCCCAGGGGTGGCGCAGGTCGATCACCGTGCGGACGCCCAGGGCGAGGAAGCGGTCCCAGTCCGGGGAGTCCGGTCTCAGCTTGCCGAGCGAGTCCGCGCGGAACAGCCGGCCCGCGCGGACCCGCTGGCCGTCGGCGGCCGGGTATCCGCCCAGGTCACGGAAGTTGTGCAGTGTCTCGAACGGTATGTGTCTGTCCACGTGGGAAACCCCTTGGCGCGGCGGTCGTCACTTCGCGTGGCGGACCGCGTAGATCATCACGAATGCCACGATGTGGATGCCGAAGAGGAAGTAGGCCAGGAAGACCCACATATGGCGCTCGTTCTTCGTCTCCTGGGCGAGGCGGCGCTGTTCGAACGAGTCCGGATCCTTGCCGGTCCTCTCCTCCTCGGCCGTCACAGCTCCCGGTGGACCTTCGTGTTGGACGCCTGGGCGCGGGGCCGCAGGACGAGGAGGTCGACGTTGACGTGGCTGGGGCGGGTGACCGCCCAGGCGATCGTCTCGGCCACGTCGGACGCGGTGAGGGGCTCGGCGACGCCCTCGTACACCTTGGCGGCCCTGGCCTCGTCGCCGCCGAAGCGGGTGAGGGCGAACTCGTCGGTCCTGACCATGCCCGGGGCGATCTCGATGACGCGCACCGGCAGGCCGACGATCTCCAGACGCAGGGTCTCGGCGAGGACGTGGGCCCCGTGCTTGGCGGCGACGTAGCCGGCGCCGCCCTCGTAGGTCCCGTGGCCCGCGGTCGAGGAGACCACCACGACCGTCCCGTCGCCGCTCGCCACCAGCTTGGGGAGCAGCGCCTGGGTGACGTTGAGGGTGCCGAGGACGTTCGTCTCGTACATCGTGCGCCAGTCGGCCGGGTCGCCGGTGGCGACCGGGTCGGCGCCCAGTGCGCCGCCCGCGTTGTTGACGAGGACGCCGATCGTCTTGAAGGCGCCGGCGAACTCGTCGACCGCCGTCCGGTCCGTGACGTCCAGCGGGTACGCGGTCGCCGAGCCGCCCGCCCGGGTGATCTCCTCGGCGAGCGCCTCGATGCGGTCCTTGCGGCGGGCGGTCAGGACCACCCGGTAGCCGGCCGCGGCGAGCTGCCGGGCGGTGGCGGCGCCGATTCCGCTGCTCGCACCGGTGACGACGGCGATGCGGGACGCGGCGGACGGTGCGGCGGTGGCCATGGGCTGCTCCTCATGCACGGGGTGCTCGTTCATACGACCGGCTGCCGCCCAGGGTATCGGGGCGGCAGCCGTTCCCCGGGCCCGCACGACGGGGGCCGCCCGGCCAGGGCCCCGTCCCGACGGGCAGGGGTGCGCCGTCACCTGTTCGAGGGCGTCTGCCGGGCGTGGGGCGTGGGATACATCCCCTTCGTACGACGCCTGCGAGGCGTACGACGCGTACTCGCGTACGACCCGGGCGGTTCTGATCGTTCTCAGCTGGGAGTGGTGGCATGCGCAGGATGCGGGGACTCGCGGTGTGGGGCGTGGTGCTGGCGGCGGTGTGGACGGGGGTCTCTCCGGCGGGGGCGGCGGCCGGGGACGCGAGGGGTGGGGCGAGGGGCGGGGCCACCGAGGCCGATCTGTCGTACCACGGGTCCGCCGTCATGGAGGGCGGCCGGATCGACGTCCGGCTGACTCCGCGCAACCACGGTCCCGGGAACGTCTCCGACTCGACCGTGCGGCTGCGCTGGTCGCTGCCGCTGGCGGCCGGGGCCCAGCGGCTCCCGGCCGGCTGCGCGCGGACGGGCCGCCAGGAGGTCGTCTGCCGCACGGGGGCGCTCGCCGCGGACGGCCTGGGGGACGCGATCGCGCTGCGGGTGTGGCTGCGCGGGCGGCCGACGGAGGTGACGATGGACATCGACACCTTGTGGGGCGGTGGGGCGGTGGACCGCAACCGGTCCAACGACCGGCAGCAGGTGCTGGTCCTGGACTCGGGGGACTCTTACTTCTTCTGACTCTCCCTTGACCGGAGCGTCGTACCATCTGCGGACGGCGCTGACGCTGGGGTGAGTCCGGGCGGATGCGGGAGCGACCGGGCGGCGCATGGATGCCGCTCCTCGACGATCTCCCGGACGATGAACAGGCGGTGACCGTGCGGCACATGCGGCGCACGGTGGAGTCCGGCGCGGAGCAGGTCGTGCGATTGCGGGAAGGCCGGGTCTAGGGCGGGATGCAGGAGACAGAGATACGGCCGTCCGCCGCGGCGGACGGGGGAGCGGGGGAAGCGGGGCCGCCGCCGGTGCGTGCACTGCCCCGGCACTGGCCGTTGCTGCTGCTGGGCGCGGCGGTGGTACCCGGTGTGCTGCTGGTGCTGGCCGGGCGGTCGCTGGACGAGCCGGCGGTGCAGGCGTGGCGGACGGTGTGCCTGGCCGTGACCGTGCAGGCGCTGCCGTTCCTGCTGCTGGGCACGGCCCTCTCGGGGGCGATCAACGCGTTCGTGCCGGCGCGGGTCTTCAGCCGGCTGCTGCCGAAGCGGGCCGCGCTGGCCGTACCGGTGGCCGGGGTGGCCGGGGTGGTGCTGCCGGGGTGCGAATGCGCGTCGGTGCCGGTGGCGAACAGCCTGATCGGACGGGGCGTCACACCGGCCGCGGCGTTCGCCTTCCTGTTGTCGGCGCCCGCCGTGAACCCGGTGGTGCTGACGGCCACGGCCGTCGCCTTCCCGGGCAACCCCGAGATGGTGCTGGCCCGGCTGCTCGCCTCGCTGGTCACCGCCGCCGCGATGGGCTGGCTGTGGCTCTGGCTGGGCCGGGAGGAGTGGCTGCGGCCCACCGTCGTGCGCCATACCGGCCATGTCCCGGGGGACAGCCGTTTCACCGAGTTCCGCCGCGGTTTCCAGCACGACTTCCTGCATGCGGGAGGTTTCCTGGTGGTGGGGGCGATGGCGGCGGCGACGTTCAACGTGACCGTGCCGCGGTCGCTGCTCGACACCTTCGCGGGTTCGCCGTGGCTGTCCGTGCTGTTCCTGGCGGCGCTGGCGATCGTGCTGGCGGTGTGCAGCGAGGCGGACGCGTTCGTGGCGGCCTCCCTGAGCGGGTTCTCGCCGGTCGCGCGGCTGGCGTTCATGGTGGTGGGACCGATGGTCGACCTGAAGCTGATCGCGCTCCAGGCGGGCACGTTCGGGCGGGCCTTCGCGGTGCGCTTCTCGTCGGCCACGGCGGTGGTCGCCGTGGTGTGCAGCGCGGTGGTCGGAGGGGTGTTGCTGTGAGACGGTTCGTGCAGGTGGGGCTGCTGGTGCTGGCCGGCCTCGGGTTGTTGCACACCTCGCTGTTCACCGACGAGTACCTGCGGTACGTCAAGGAGGGGATGCGGCCGCTGCTGGTCGCCTCCGGGGTGCTGCTGGTGGTGCTCGGGGTGGCGGAGGCGTGGTCCGCACGGGGAAGGCGGAGGCCCGACGGAGACGGCCAGGAGGAGCACCGGCGCGGGGGGCGGGAGCATGAGGGGCACGGGCACGAGGGGCACGGGCACGATCACTCCGGGGTCCCGCGAGTCGCCTGGCTGCTGTTCCTTCCGGTACTGAGCCTGCTGTTCTACGCGCCGCCCGCGCTCGGCTCCTACACGGCCTCGCGGGAGCCCGCGAAGGCCGTCGCCGTGCAGGAGGACGCCTTCGACCCGCTGCCCGCGACCTCTCCGCTGCCGATCACGCTCACCGACTTCACCCAGCGGGTGCAGCAGGACCGGTCGCTGGCCGTCCGGGGCCGCGCGGTCGTGATGACCGGGTTCGTCAGCCCGGCAGCGCGCGAGCAGGACGGCTGGTATCTGACCCGGATCATCGTCAGCTGCTGTGCGGCGGACGCGTCGTCCGTGAAGGTGCTGGTCCAGGGGGTGGCGGCGCCGAAGGCCGACACCTGGGTGAACGTCACCGGGACCTGGCACGGCAGCGGAACGCTGGGCACGTCGTCGGCGGCGGTCGAGGTGGAGGCCCGGAGCGTGAAGAAGGTCGGGAAGCCGACCAACAGCTACATGGACGCCTTGCCGCTCGGCACCCGCTGACCCGCGACCGCCGCCCCTCCCCGTGGACCGCCGTGCCGTTCAGGCCCTTGAGGGACGGCGCTCCGACGTCCCTCAAAGGGACAGCGCTCCGACGTCCGCGCGGCGCTCCGACGTCCGCGGGGCGCTCCGACGTCCGCGCGGCGCTCCGACGTCCCACGCGCTCCGACGTCCGCGCGGCGCTCCGACGTCCCACGCGCTCCGACGTCGGTGCGGGGCCGGGCCCCGTGCTGTCCGTGTCGTAGCGCTGCCGGCGACGTGGCCTCGTCGAAAGGGGCCCCCGCCCGCTTCTTCACGGCCGTCAGCGGCAGGGCGAGGCCGCTGCCGGGCGGCGTCGGCTCGTGGTCGACGGGGACGGGGACGGGGACGGACGGGGTGACCGTGCGGGTCAGGATGCCGTGGCGTTCCAGGGCGCGCAGGGTCCTGGGTTCCGGGCGTTCCTGGGCGCGCAATTTCTGGCCTCCGGGGGTCCCGGGTCGCCGCTGCGGTGGGGCCGGTGTGTCGCGGCGGCGCGTGCTCTAGGCGGCGCGGTGCCTCGCGTAGGCCGCAGGGGGGACCCCTACCGTCGCGGTGAAGTCGCGCACGAGGTGGGCCTGGTCCGCGTAGCCCAGGTCGGCGGCCAGCGCCGCCCAGTCCACCGCCCTGTCCGCCTCGGCCCGTTCCAGCGCCTCGTGGATGCGGTAGCGAAGGATGACCCACTTCGGGCCGACCCCCACGTACGCGGCGAACAGGCGCTGGAGCAGGCGTACCGACAGGCCCTCGCCGCCCGCCAGGTCGGCCACCCTGCGGATCGTGCGGTCGGTGCGGACGCGGTCGGCGAGGACCATCGCGAGGTCCGCCTGCGGGTCCGGGCGTGGGGCGAGGGCCAGCAGGTGGGCGTCCAGGGCGGCCACCCGGGCGCTCTCGTCGGCGGGGTCGAGGACCGGGGACGGATCGGTGCCGGTGAGGTGGACCCGGCGGCCCGTCCAGTCGGAGACCGGCCGGTCGGGGGCGAAGGGGCGGAAGCCGCCCGGGCGGAACTTGACGCCGCACACCCGTCCCACGCCCTCCAGCTTCTGGGCGAAGAGGCCCTGCTGGACGCCGGCGATCTCGACGAAGGGTTCCCGGCCCTCGAACCGCTGGAAGACGAGGTGGACCGCGGGGTGCGGGACCACGTGGGAGACGTAGGGCTCGGTGAGGTCCCAGTCGATGAGCCAGTAGTGCTCGATGTAGGGGCGCAGGGGCGAGGCCGGTTCGGGGCGGCGGAAGCGCACGCGCGCGAGGAAGTCCGCGGCGTCGACGATGCCTCGGGTGTCCCGGCGTGGGGTGGACATCTCCGGATCGTAGAACGGGGCACCGACAGTCGCGGCGGTCGGCGGAATAGAGGGAGGGGGGATGCCGTTAGGGCGGTATAGTTTAACGGTCAACAACTTTGGAGGTTGAGCGACCATGCAGTTCGGGATCTTCAGCGTCGGCGATGTCACGCCGGACCCCACCACGGGCCGTACGCCGACCGAGCGCGAGCGGATCAAGGCCATGGTCGCCATCGCGCTGAAGGCCGAGGAGGTCGGCCTCGACGTCTTCGCCACCGGTGAGCACCACAACCCGCCGTTCGTGCCCTCGTCCCCGACGACGATGCTCGGGTACATAGCCGCACGGACGGAGAAGCTGGTCCTCTCCACCTCCACCACCCTCATCACCACCAACGACCCGGTGAAGATCGCCGAGGACTTCGCGATGCTCCAGCACCTGGCCGACGGCCGGGTCGACGTGATGATGGGCCGCGGGAACACCGGGCCGGTCTACCCCTGGTTCGGCCAGGACATCCGGCAGGGCATCAACCTCGCCATCGAGAACTACGCCCTGCTGCGCCGGCTGTGGCGCGAGGACGTCGTCGACTGGGAGGGCAAGTTCCGCAGCGCCCTCCAGGGCTTCACCTCCACGCCCCGCCCGCTGGACGACGTGCCGCCGTTCGTCTGGCACGGCTCCATCCGCTCGCCCGAGATCGCCGAGCAGGCCGCGTTCTACGGCGACGGCTTCTTCCACAACAACATCTTCTGGCCGGCCGACCACACCAAGCGGATGGTCGAGCTGTACCGCGCCCGGTACGCCCACTACGGGCACGGCACGCCTGAGCAGGCCATCGTGGGGCTCGGCGGCCAGGTCTTCATGCGGAAGAACTCGCAGGACGCGGTGCGCGAGTTCCGCCCGTACTTCGACAACGCGCCGGTCTACGGTCACGGGCCCTCCCTGGAGGACTTCACCGACCAGACCCCGCTGACCGTCGGCACGCCGGAGCAGGTCATCGAGAAGACGCTCAAGTTCCGCGAGTACGCCGGCGACTACCAGCGCCAGCTGTTCCTGCTGGACCACGCGGGGCTGCCGCTGAAGACCGTGCTCGAGCAGCTCGACCTGCTCGGCGAGGAGGTCGTGCCGGTGCTGCGCAAGGAGTTCGCCGTCGGCCGGCCGGCCGACGTGCCGGACGCGCCCACGCACGAGTCGCTGCTCGAGGCCGCCCGGACGGCACGGACCGCACAGAACGCCCAGGATTCCCAGGAAGGGGTGGACGTCGCATGAAGCTCGTCGTCGTCTCGGCGGGGCTGAGCGTCCCGTCGTCGACCCGGCTGCTGGCCGACCGGCTGGCGGCCGCGACCGCCGGGCGGACCTCGGCGCAGGCGCAGGTCGTGGAGCTGCGGGACCTCGCCGTCGAGATCGCCCACAACTTCACCAACGGGTTCCCCGGGCGGAAGCTGGCGGCCGCGCTGGAAGCGGTGACGGAGGCGGACGGGCTGATCGTCGTCACGCCGGTGTTCTCCGCGTCGTACAGCGGCTTGTTCAAGTCGTTCTTCGACGTGCTCGACCCGGACGCGCTGGCCGGCAAGCCGGTGCTGATCGCCGCCACGGGGGGCTCCGCACGGCACTCGCTGGTGCTGGAACACGCCCTGCGGCCGCTGTTCTCCTATCTCCGCGCGGTCGTCGTCCCGACCGCGGTCTACGCCGCCTCCGAGGACTGGGGCGCGGAGGGCCTGCCCGAACGGATCGAGCGGGCGGCGGCAGAGCTGGCGTCGCTGATGACGGGCCTGTCCGCGCCGTCGTCCCCGACCGGCCCGGCGAAGGACGACAAGGACGACAAGGACGAGTTCACGGTGGTGCCCTTCGCCGAACAGCTGGCGGCCCTGGCCGCCCGGTGACGGACCGATCCTCCGAGCGCCGGGAATCCGGCCCGTCAGGCGATGCAGGACGAGGCGGGCCGAAGCGGGGGTCCGGGGGCGGCAGCCCCCGGACACGCCCACCCGGACGGTGAGAGCCCAGTAAGAAGGGTGACTGTACGACCGTCCCCCCGGCCCAACCGCCGGAGGCCTTGGCAGACTGGCCTGGTGCCTCCCACCGTGCTGCTCGCCGAAGACGACCGTGCCATCCGCAACGCCCTGGAACGCGCCCTGGCCCTGGAGGGCTACCGCGTCACCGCGGTGGCCGACGGGGTCGAGGCGCTGGCGCACGCCCACAAGAACCCGCCCGACGTGCTCCTCCTCGACGTGATGATGCCCGGGATCGACGGACTCCAGGTCTGCCGGGTGCTGCGCGCCGAGGGCGACCGCACGCCCATCCTGATGCTGACCGCCCTGGTGGAGACCGCCGACCGGATCGCCGGTCTGGACGCGGGCGCGGACGACTACGTCGTGAAGCCGTTCGACGTCGAGGAGGTCTTCGCCCGGCTGCGGGCCCTGCTGCGCCGGACCAGCCCCGACGCCGCCCCCGAGGCCGCCTCGCCGCTGCCCGACGTCCCGAAGCGGGCGTCCGAGCGGCATGTGGAGGCGGCCGGGCTGCGGATGGACCCGCAGGCGCGGCGGGCGTGGCGGGGCGGGCGGGAACTGGAGCTGACCCGGACCGAGTTCGAACTGCTGGAACTGCTGGCGCGCAACGCCGGGATCGTCCTGGACCACTCCACGATCTACGACCGCATCTGGGGCTACGACTTCGGTCCCGGCTCCAAGAACCTCGCCGTCTACGTCGGCTACCTCCGCCGCAAGCTCGACCAGCCCGGCGCCCCGCAGCTGATCCACACCGTGCGCGGGGTGGGTTACGTGCTGCGGGAAGACTGAGGGGCGAGAACCGGTGAGTCGTCCGCGTCCGCTGGGCCGGCTGCTGTCCCGGCCGCGGCCGAAGCTGGTGTCGCTGCGGACCACTTTCGCGGTGTCGTTCGCGGCCGTGACCGCCGCGGTCACCGTGCTCGTCGGCGTCCTGTCCTACTCGGCGGCGGCCCGGCTGGTCCGGGTCGACCAGGAATCCGTGTTCGACGAGGTCGTGCAGGACCTGCGGGACGAGGTGCGCGACCACCGGATGGCGGCGGAGGACTTCTCCTCGTCCGCGCCCGGACACGACATCGTGCGGCCGGCCCGTACGGACGTACAGGTGCTCGGTCCGGACGGCGCGGTCGTCGACAGCGGCAGCCCCGGCCTGCCCGTGGTGCCCGCCGACCGCACGATCGCGGGGGCCACGGCGGCCGGAAGGATCGCCGAGCACAAGGACGTCGACGTCGGCAGCGACGTGTACCGCATCGCGACCGTCTCACTGGGCGGCCGCCGGGGCGCGGTACAGGTGGCGCAGGAGTTCAGCGACACCGAGGACCTGCTGCGGGCGCTCCAGCAGCGCACGCTGATCCTGATGATCGCGGTGGTGACGGCCGCGGGGCTGTTCGGCTGGTGGCTGGCCCGGCGCATCACCCACCGGCTGGTGATCCTGACCACCGCCGCCGAGGACGTCGCCCGCACACGGCGGCTCGGCGTCCAGGTACCGGTCACCGGTCACGACGAGGTGGGCCGGCTGGGCCGCGCCTTCGACCGCATGCTCGGCCGGCTCGCCCAGTCGGAGGAGGACCAGCGGCGGCTCGTCCAGGACGCGGGGCACGAACTGCGCACGCCGCTGACGTCGCTGCGTACGAACATCTCGCTGCTGCGCCGCATCGACGAGCTGCCCCCCGACATGCGTGACGAGCTGGTGGCGGATCTGACCCAGGAGGCGCGGGAACTCACCGACCTGGTCAACGAACTCGTCGACCTGGCAGCCGGTCAGTCCGACGCCGAGCCGCCCCGCAAGCTGGACCTCGCCGACATCGCGGAGGAGGTCGCGGGCCTGGCCAGGCGTCGCACCGGGCGGCAGGTCCTGATCCGGGCGAGCGGTACGACCACCCTGTACGGGCGGCCGGGGATGCTCCAGCGGGCGGTGTCGAACCTCGTCGAGAACGCGACCAAGTTCGACCGCGAGGGAAGGGCGCCGGTGGAGATCGCGGTCACGGGGCCCTCCCGGCCCGGCGTCGTCCGCGTCGAGGTTCTCGACCGCGGGCCGGGTATCGCCGAGACCGACCTGACGCGGGTCTTCGACCGCTTCTACCGGGCCGCCGACGCGCGCTCCCTGCCGGGGTCCGGCCTGGGTCTGTCGATCGTGCGCGAGGTGGCGCTGGCCCACGGCGGGGCGCCCTTCGCCTTCCGCCGCGCGGGCGGCGGCTCGGTGCTCGGCTTCACGGTGGGCGGCGAGCTCCCCGAGGGCGCCCGGCCGCAGGAACAGACCCTCGACCACCGCGGCTGACGAGCGCGCGGCGCGTCCCCCGGCGCCCGGGCCGAAGCGAGCCACCGCGCCGGGGCGGGTCCCCGCGTCCGCAGTCCCCGTGCCGGGGCGAGCGGCCGGGCCCAGCGTGAGCCGCCGAACCCGCACGGGTCCCCGTGCCGGGCGAGCCATCGGGCCCAGCGTCAGCCGCCGGGCCCAGCGTGAGCTATCGGGCCCGCATGAGGCACCGGGCCCAGCGTGAGCCGCCCGGGCCCGCACGAGCTATCGGGCCCGCACGGGTCTCCGCGCCGGGGGCGAGCCGTCGAGCCCAGCGTGAGCCGCCGGGCCCAGCGTGGGTCACCGGGCTCAGCGCGAGCCATCGAGCCCGCACGAGCCACCGGGCCCCGCGCGTACCGCCCGGCGCGCGCGCGGTGGTGGGAGGGGCCGGGTGGTGGGAGGAGTCGCGCGGTGGCGGGCGGGGCCGGGGTGTGGTCGTCGGCGGGAGCCCCGCGCGGAGGTGGGCGGCTGGGACGGGGTCGCGGGCGCCGTGTTTGAAGGCTTCTCTAGTATGAAATATGCCTTATGCGGGAGTAAGGGAGAGCTGGATGGGCGGTGGAACGGACGAGGTCGGTGAGGCGCTGACCGCGCGGGTCGCCGTCGACGGACGAGGCGCCGTGACCGGCTGGAACGAGGGCGCGGAGCGCCTGCTCGGGTACGCCCCGCAGGAGATCTTCGGCCGTCCGGCGAGGGTGCTGCTCGCCGAGGAGCCGGCCTCACCGGATCTCGCGTCGCTCGCCGCGCTGCCCCGATGGCACGGCACGCTCGCCCTCCGGCACCGGGACGGCCACCGTCTGGAGGCCAGGGTCCTCGCGCATCCCCGGACGGCGGACGACGGCTCCCGTGGCTGGCTCCTGGTCAGCGCCGTGGCCTGGGGGCTGCCGGAGCCCGACGACGACGAACTCGTGCGGTGGGGCCTGCTCCGGTCCCCGTCCTGTGCGACCTCGGTGTACGACACGGATCTGCGCTACCGCCGCTCCAGCGGGTCCGCGGAGCGCGCACTGGGCCTGAGCGAGGACGAGCTGCGCGGGCTGCGGATGACGGACGTGCTGCCCACGTCGGTGTCGGGGGAGGTCGAGCGGCGGATGCGGCTGGCCCTGGAGACCGGTGAGCCGCAGTACGTGGAGAACCACGCGCGGGCCCCCGGCGAGACCCGGGACCACGCCTGGTCGCTCCACCTCTACCGGGTGGAGGATCCGGACGGCCGGGTCCTGGGCGTCGCCGCGACCGGGCACGACATGACCGAGCAGTACTGGGCCCGCAAGCGTCTCCAGCTGATCGCCGAGGCCAGCACCCGCATCGGCAGCACGCTCGACGTGACGCGGACCGCGCAGGAGCTGGCGGACGTCGCCGTTCCCGACCTCGCCGACTTCCTCTGCGTCGACCTGCTGACGTCGTTCGAGGAGGGAGAGGAGCCGGAGCCGCAGGGGTCGGGGGCCGGCCGGTCCCTGCTGCTGCGGCGCGTCGCCCACCAGTCCGTGCTGCCGGGCGTCCCGGAGGCGGTCCTCGCCCTCGGTGACGTGGACGAGTACCCGCAGAGCTCCGCGGCGGCCGAGAGCCTCCGTTCGGGACGGGCGGTGAACCGCCGGATGACGGGGGCCGCCATCGCCGAATGGATCGTCCGGGATCCGGTGCGCATGTCCCGTGTCCGGGACTTCGGCTTCCATTCCGTGCTGGCCGTGCCGCTGTCGGCGCGCGGCAGCACCCTGGGCGTCGTCATCTTCGTCCGGCACCGGCATCCCGAGCCGTTCGGGCCGGACGATCTGGTGCTGGCCGAGGAGCTGGTGGCCAGGGCGGCGGTCTGTATCGACAACGCCTGGCGCTACACCCACGAGCGGGCGACGGCGGTCACGCTCCAGCGCAGCCTGCTGCCGCGGGGTCTGCCCGAGCAGTCCGCCGTGGAGGTCGCGACCCGCTATCTCCCGGCCGACGCGCGTGCCGGGGTGGGCGGCGACTGGTTCGACGTGATCCCGCTGTCCGGGGCCAGGGTCGCGCTGGTCGTCGGCGACGTCGTGGGCCACGGCATCCACGCCTCGGCGGCCATGGGGCGGCTGCGGACGGCCGTGCGCACCCTCGCCGACATCGACCTGCCCCCCGACGAGCTGCTCACCCACCTCGACGATCTGGTGGGCCGGCTGGCCACCGAGGCGGACGCGCTCGGCGAGGGGGAGCCCGCCGGAGACGTCGGCGCGACCTGCCTGTACGCCGTGTACGACCCGGTCTCCCGGCGCTGCACGCTGGCCAGGGCGGGGCACCCGCAGCCGGCCGTGGTGAGTCCGCAGGGCGCCGTCGAACTGCTCGACCTGCCCGCGGGACCTCCCTTGGGCCTGGGCGGCCTTCCCTTCGAGTCGCTCGAGATGGAGCTGCCCGAAGGCAGTCTGCTCGCCCTGTACACCGACGGTCTGATCCGCTCGCCGTCCCGGGACAGCGACATCGACGACGGCGTCGCCCGCCTGTGCCGCGCCCTGGCCGGGCCCCCGGCCTCCCTGGACGCCGTGTGCGACTCGGTCCTCGCCCGGATGCTTCCCCGGCTGCCCGCCGACGACGTCGCCCTCCTCGTCGCCCGTACCCGGGCGCTCGACGCCTCGCGTGTGGCTACCTGGGAGGTCGAAGCGGATCCCGCCGCGGTCGCCGAGGCCCGCAAGAAGGCGGTAGGCCGACTGGAGGCCTGGGGCCTGACCGACGCTGCCTTCGTCACCGAGCTGATCGTCAGTGAGCTGGTCACCAATGCCATCCGGCACGGCGAACCGCCCGTCCAGCTGCGCCTCATCCACGACCGGACCCTGATCTGCGAGGTCTCCGACGCCGGGGGTACGGCCCCCCACATGCGCCGGGCCCGCACCTACGACGAGGGCGGCCGCGGTCTCCTCCTGGTCGCCCAGCTGACCCGCAGCTGGGGCACCCGCCCGGGCGCCAAGGGCAAGACGATCTGGGCGGAGCAGGAGATCGAGGGGCCGGCGGACGGTTCCTGGCCCTGAGCGGGGCCGTACCTCAATGTTGTGCAGTTTATTGACGGCAGTCATTCAAGGGCCTAACTTCGCGGTGTCCTTCCCTTCCCCCGCTCAAGGGAGACCGCGATGCCCCCGTCCCCCCTCGCATCACCCGCATCCCCCGCGTCACCGTCACCGTCCACGACCGCCGAACGGGCCCGGCAGCTGCGCGTGGTCGCCGCCTCCGGACTGCTCGGCACCGCCGTGGAGTTCTACGACTTCCTCGTCTACGGAACCGTCGCCGCCCTCGTCTTCGGCGAGCTGTTCTTCCCCGGCGCGGACCCCGCCGTCGGCACCATCGCCGCGTTCGGCACCTTCGCCGCCGGTTATGTCGCCCGTCCCCTCGGCGGCATCCTCTTCGGGCACTTCGGCGACCGGCTCGGCCGCAAGTCGATGCTGTTGCTCACCATGGGCCTGATGGGCGGCGCGAGCTTCCTCGTCGGACTGCTGCCCACGTACGACACGATCGGCGTGTGGGCGCCGGTGCTGCTGATCACCCTGCGCGTCCTCCAGGGCATCGCCATCGGCGGTGAGTGGGGCGGCGCCACGCTGATGGTCGTCGAGCACGCCGGCGAGCGGCGGCGCGGACTGTGGTCCAGCTTCACGCAGATGGGAGCCCCGCTCGGCTCCCTGCTCTCCACCGCCGTCGTCACACTCGTCGTCGCACTCCCCGAGGGCGAGTTCGCGGCCTGGGGCTGGCGGGTGCCGTTCCTGCTGAGCGCGGTGCTGCTCGGCGTCGGACTGTTCGTCCGCCTCAAGGTCGTCGAGAGCCCGCTCTTCGCCGCCGAGGTGAAGAAAGACCGCGCCGAGTCCCGGCTGCCCATCGTCGAGGTGCTGCGGCGCCCGCGTCCGGTGCTGCTGGCCTGCTGCGTCGGCATCGGAGCCTTCACCGCCCAGTCGCTGCTCACCAGCTATCTGATCGCGTACGCCACCGGCATCGGCTACGCCCGCCCACAGGTACTCACCGCGCTCACGGTGTCCGCCTCCGTCGCGCTGGTCGTACTGCCCTGCGCCTCCGCGCTCTCCGACCGGGTCGGCCGCCGCCCGGTCGTCCTCACCGGAGCCCTCGCCTCGGCCGCCCTCGCCTTCCCCGTCATGGCGCTGGTCGACTCGAAGTCGCCGGGACTGCTGATCCTCGCCGTCGTCCTCGGCCACGGCGTCGCCCAGTCCATGATGTACGGCCCGCTGGGCGCCCTGCTCACCGAGATGTTCGGCACCCGGGTCCGCTACACCGGCGCCTCCCTCGGCTACCAGGGCGCCACCCTCATCGGCGCCGGCTTCTCCCCGATGATCGCCGGCAGCCTGGTGGCGGGCAGCGACAGCAGTACGCCCGTGTCCCTGCTGCTCTGCGGCGGCGCCGTGATCACCGCCGTGACCGTCTGCTTCGTGCGCGAGACCAGTCGGGCGTCCCTGGCCGGCGGCGCGGGCACCGCCGAAGAGTCCGGCTCCCCCCGTACGCAGGAGATCTCCGCATGAGGCCCGGCCCGCCGACCCGTCACGTCCCGTACCGGCCCGCTCCCGGTCGGCACCCGTACGACCCCGTCCGCCGCTGCGGCCACTCGCCCCGATGACCCCCTGCGACCGCCCGCCGCACCCGCCGACGGGCGGTCGTACCCTTTCCTCCGTGGAGGACGACGACATCCCGGACACCGTGCCGTACGACCCGCAGGACGACCTGCCGCAGGACACCCCGGACGGCGGCGCCCCGCAGCTGCGTCCGCAGTCGCTCATGCTCGCCTTCTTCGGCAACCACGTCCTCGAAGAGGGCGAGCTGTGCGTCTACTCGGGCAGCATCATCGACGTGCTCGGCCGGGTCGGCGTCGGCGAACAGGCCGTGCGCTCCACGCTGACCCGCATGGTCAGCCGGGGCCTGCTGCGGCGGCAGCGGGAGGGACGCAGGATGTACTTCGGCCTGACCGGGCAGGCGACCCGCGTCCTGCGGGACGGCCGTACCCGCATCTGGCGCGAGGGCGCGGTCAACGACGACTGGGACGGCGACTGGACGCTCCTCGGCTTCTCGCTCCCCGAGTCCCGCCAGCGTGAGCGCCACGACCTGCGCTCACGGCTCGCCTGGTCCGGGTTCGGCGCGCTCTACAGCGGACTGTGGATCGCGCCGGGCAAGGTCGACGTCGCCCCGGTCGTCGCCGAACTCGGGCTGACGGCCCACGTCAAGATCTTCCACGCCTCGGCCGACGAGGCCACCGACATCGGCCTCATGATCCGCGACACGTGGGACCTGGAGGGCGTCGCCGCCCGCTATGTCTCCTTCGACAAGCGCTGGACCGCCCACCTGAACGCCGGCCCGGGGGAGGACCCGATCGGCACCCGCCTGCGCCTGGTCACCGAATGGCTCTGGACGATCCGCGCGGATCCCCGGCTCCCCGCCCGCCACCTCCCCCCGGACTGGCCGGCCGGCCCGGCCCAGGACACCTTCCGCCGCGTGGCGGAACAGACCGCCGAACCCGCCGGCCGCCTGGCCCACGAGGTCCTGGAGACGGCACCCCTGAGGTGACCGCCGCGGGCCGGATCTGAGGGCCCCGGCGCCCGGGGGCCCTCACCGGTTCCGTCCTGCTCCGCTGCACCGGTCGGCCGTTCCTCCGGCCCTCCTGCGGGCCCTCCCCCCGGTCGGTCGTTGCGCCGGTCAGCCGTCCTTGCGGGCCACCCCGCCGTAGATGCCGATCGGCGGGGTGCCGGGCCGTGCGGGCTCGTCGGGACGCCAGTCCGGGACCAGGACCAGCCCCGGGTCGAGGAGGGTGAAGTCGCCGAAGAATTCAAGGACTTCGGCGTGGCGGCGGGGGTTCATGCTGGCGGTGGCGCTCTTGTAGACGGCGGCCGCGTCCTTGCGTCCGTCCTCGTGGATGTCGCCCGTCGCGTGGGAGAGGATCAGGTAGGAGCCGGTGGGCAGCGCGTCGCGGAGGGTGGCGACCATCCCGGCCGGGTCCTCCGGCTCGGTGACGAAGTGCAGGACGGCCACCAGCAGCAGGGCCACAGGCTGGTCGAAGTCGATGATCCTGCGGACGTCGGGGTGGTCGAGGATCGCCCGTGGGTCGCGCAGGTCGGCCAGGACGACGGAGGTGTCCGTGTCGTCGTCGCCGATGAGGGCCATCGAGTGGGTGCTGACGATCGGGTCGTTGTCGACGTACGCGATCCGGGTCCCGGGGGCGATGGCCCGCGCGATCTGGTGCACGTTGGGCTCGGTCGGCAGACCGGTGCCGATGTCGAGGATCTGGCGGACACCGCCTTCGGCGACGACGTGCCGGACGGCGCGGTGCATGAAGCTCCGGTTGGCCCGCACGCCGACCCGCACCTCGGGAGCCGCTTTGATGAACTTCTCGGCGGCCTCCTGATCGACTTCGTAGTTGTCCTTCCCGCCCAGGAAGTAGTCGTACATCCGGGCCGGATGGGGCTTCGTGGTGTCGATCTCGAAAGAGGCGCTGCTGCCGTCGTCGCGGGAAGAGCTCATGATCCCTGACTCCGTCCTGGACTCGCGTCCCACCGCTGGAGGGAACTGTCGTGAGTGACCATCAGATCATCGTTCATCGTGGGGCGTTGTTCGAACGAACGGTTGTGGCGGTCGAGCAGGTTGTTAGGGGCATGACAGATGCGACCCGAGCGGTCAATGTGATGCATGACACTATTGACGGTCGCGTTTTGGCCAATACATGATCTTCGCGGTTTTGCCATTAATGAAAATTTAAGAAGACGGGGGGGTCCGTGTTCGCTCAGACACGGCTGCACGATTGGCGTCGAAGAACCCGGAGTTGGGCGATAGCCGTCGCTCTTCTGGGGGGTGTGGTTCCGGCGGCCGGGGTGACTCCCGCAGCCGCCGCCGACACGACGGCCGCGGTGGCGGCCGACCGGACTCCGGAGTCGGAGGCGAGCGCACGCGCGGCGAAGACCGGTGAGCGGGTGGTCGTGGACGCGGCGACCGACGAGTCGTCCCGGGTCTTCGCCAACCCGGACGGCACCTTCACCCAGGAGATGAACGCGGCCCCGGTCCGGGCCCGGCGGGACGACGGCAGTTGGGCCGCCATCGACACCACCCTCGTCCGCGAGGCCGACGGCTCGGTGCGGGCGAAGAACACGACGGCCGACGTCACCTTCTCGGGCGGCGGCAGCGGGCACGGACTGGTCGCCCTCGAGGCCGACGGGCACGAACTGAAGTTCGGCTGGCCGGCCGCGCTCCCCGAGCCCCGGCTCGACGGCGCCACCGCCACCTACGCCTCGGTCCTTCCGGACGTCGACCTGCAACTGACCGCGCTGAGCTCCGGCTACACGTCCGTGCTCGTGGTCAAGACCGCGGCGGCGGCGAACAACCCGGCGCTCGCGAACATCAGGATGACCCTCGCCGCCGACGGCCTGGACATCGCCCCGACGGCCGACGGCGGCTTCGTCGCCCGCGATGGCGACGGCACCCCCGTCTTCCAGAGCCCGGCGGGACAGATGTGGGACTCGGCCGGTGATGCGTCGGCCGACGGTGCCGCTACGACCGACGGCGCCCGGGCGGCCGGCGTGAGCACGCAACTCGTCCGCACCGCCGCCTCGGCGCAGGCGGAGGCGCCGGCGGTTACGGAGGAAGCGACCCCGCTGGCCGCCGCCGAGGGTGAGCCGGCCCCTGCGGAGGCCCCGAGCAGCGGCGACGCAGCGGCAGACCTCCCGCTCAAGGTCACCGACACAGCCCTGGAGATCACGCCCGACCCGGCCCTGCTGCACGGCGAGGACACCGTCTTCCCGCTCTACATCGACCCGCCCACCAAGGGCATCGCGTTGGGCGACTGGACGGCACTGGCCTCCAACGGCACCAAGTACTGGAAGTTCGACGGGGACAAAGGCGTCGGACGCTGCTCCAACTACGCCGGCTACCTCTGCTCCAACAGCCCGTACACCCAGCGCATGTACTTCGAGTACCCGCTCTCCTCGATCCACGGCAAGAAGATCCTGGACGCGACGATGGAGGTGTACCAGGAGTGGACCTTCACCTGTGATCCGCACTGGTATGACCTCACCCGCGTGAACAAGGGCATCGCCTCCAGCACCACCTGGTCGTCCCGCCCCACCGGGGTGGACCTGATGGGCGACCGGAACGTGGCCTACGGGCGGGGCGGCCTGTGCAGCCCCGCGCAGCCGGCGAACTGGGTGCGCTTCAGCGACAACGTGGCCGAGGAGACCAACGAGAACCTGACGACCACCCTCGCGTCCTACGCCGCGAACAAAGAGCCGCAGATCACCTTCTCGCTGACCGCCCACGACGAGTCCGACGCGGGTGCCTGGGCGCGGTTCCGCAAGGACGCCAAGCTGTCGGTCACCTACGTCTCCTACCCGGGCAAGCCGACCGCGTACGGCGTCCAGCAGGGCACCACCGGCCGGGCCTGCAACGCCGCCACGCTGCCCTTCGCCACCAGCGACACCACGCCGAAGATGCTCGCCACGGTGCAGTCGGCCGATGCCGCCAACTCCCAGCTGCGCGCCCTGTTCGAGGTGTGGAAGGCCGACGGCTCCAGCCGCGCCTGGTACGCGGCCTCGCCGGACGGCGCGTGGGTGGCGGACAACGCCCCCCGCAACGCGACCTCCAGCGCGCTCACCGCGCAGACGGACTACCGGATGCGGGTCAAGACGCAGGCCTACTACAAGACGGACCGGGGCGTGACCGGCGTCCTGGACTCGGCCTGGTCCTCCTGGTGCTACTTCCGGGTCGACACCGATTCTCCGCCGCCCCCGGTGGTGACCAGCGCGGACGGCGTCTACAAGCCGGCCGAGACCGATCCGGCCGCGGGCGGGGTGGGCACCCCGGGCAAGTTCACCTTCACCCCCGCGGACACCAACCCCGGCACGGCCGGCATCCAGTCGGACGTCGTCAGCTACAGGTGGAAGCTCAACAGCGGCTCGGTGTCCTCGCCGATCACCGTCGCCAAGGGCGCGGCGCACACCCAGACGATCACGCCGAATCAGGCCGGTGAGAACACCGTCCAGGTCTGGGGCTACGACGCGGCCGGCCACAGCTCGCTGACCGGTTACTACAGCTTCCTGGTGAAGGGCGCCGAGCAGCCCTCGGGGATCTGGCACCTGGACAACGCCCTGACCGACGCCACCACCGCCACCCAGCATCCGCTGACCTCCTCGGGGGCCACCTGGGACCCGCTCGCCCGCAGCGGTTCCGGCGCGGCGAAGCTGAACGGCACGAGCGCCTACCTCGCCACCTCCGGCGCGGTCCTGGACACCAGCAAGTCCTTCACCGTCTCGGCCTGGGCACGGCTGACAAAGAAGGACGTCAACTACACCGTCCTGTCCCAGGCAGGCACGAACGCCTCCGGGTTCCAGCTGTACTACTCCACCTCCTACAACGCCTGGATCTTCAACCGGCACCAGACGGACGTCGTCGAACCCGCGATCACCCGCTCGGTCGGCGCCAAGCCGCCGGTCCTGAACGCCTGGACGCACCTGACCGGCGTCTACGACGCGGCCGCGCAGACCATCCAGCTCTACGTCAACGGCGTTCCGCAGGGCAATCCGACGCCGTTCACGGTCACCCCGTGGAAGGCGTCCGGGAATCTCCAGGTCGGACGGCTGTGGCATGCCGCGGCCGGCAAGGAGAACTTCGCCGGAACCATCGACGAGGTGAAGGTCTGGTCCCGCGCGCTCGCGGACACCGAGGTCGCCCACGAGGCCTGGCTGGAGGACGAGGACGTCAGCGACGGCACTTCGGGAGACCCGGTCCCGGCGCTCGTCGCCAAGTGGGACGCCACGGACATCGCAGCCGCGACCGGCACCACGGTCAAGGACACCAGCGGCTTCGGCCGCAACCTCACCCTCAACGGGGCCGCGCTCGCCCAGTTCACCACCGGCGACCCGGACATCGGCGAAGAAGTCACGACCACGCAGCGGATGACTCTGAACGGCACCAGCGGGTACGCCACCGCCACCGGTCCGGTCGTCGACGACTCCGGTTCGTTCACCGCGACGGCCTGGGTGACGCTGGACCCGGCCAAGTTCGCCGACACCAGCAAGTCGTACGCGGTGCAGGTGTTCGGCCAGTCCGGGACGAGCCAGTCCTCCTGGGGCGTCTGGTACGAGCAGCCGGCCGGCAGTACCCAGGGCCGGTGGACGTTCGGCCGTCCCGACAAGGACGGTACCGGTGCGGCCTGGACGAAGAGCGAGTCCGGCGCGCTGACCACGGCCCAGCTGGGCGTGCCGGTCATGCTGACGGTCGTCCACGACGCCCAGGCAGCGGGCGATCCCGACGACACCTCCAGGCTCGGCGCGCTCAAGCTCTACGTCGACAGCGCGCAGATGGGCGATGAGGACGGGGTGCCGTACTCGGCCCCGTGGCAGGGCGGCGGGGCGTTCGAGATCGGCCGGGCGAAGGTCAACGGCGCCGCCGCGCGCTACTTCCCCGGGACGATCGACAGCGTCCGCGTCTGGGCCGGAGCCACCTCCACCGGCGCCATCGCCGACCGCCGCAACACCGAACAGCAGTAGCCGAGAGCCGGGCGGGCGGGGCGGGGCGACCTCCTGCGCCCGCCCTGCTCCGCCCCTTCTGTCTGACCATCCCGTTTCCGAAACACCGGGGGAAATCACCGTGTCTGCAAGACCCTTCCGTACACGCCCGCCAGGGGCGGTCGTCCGCCGCTGGCTCGGCCGTGGCGGGCTCGTCCTCTCCCTGTCTCTCCTCCCGCAGCTCGTGACTCCGTCGGGCTACGACTTCGCCGCCCAGGCTCAGACCCCCGCAGCCGGAAGGAAGTTGGAGGATCCGGCCGACGCGAAGATCGACAAGGTCGGTGTGCTCAGGGCCGGCGCTTCCAGGGCGCCGAAGGACAGGGCCGCCGCCGCCTCCGACCAGACCCGGGAGCGGGTGCGGAAGGCCGCCTGGCCCGCGCCGGGCAAGGCCACAGCCGAGGTCGCGGCGAGCGGTGAGGCCGCGGTCAGCGTGGGCGGGCTCGGTGTCAGGCTGGCGCAGGTGCCGGCCGCCCCGGTGGCCAAGGCCGCGAGGACGCGCGCGGTGGCCTCCGGCCCCGCCGAGCGGGTGGCACTCGGCGTGCAGTCCTCGGCGGCGGCGCAGAAGGCGGGAGTCAACGGCGTCCTGCTCACCGTCGCGCCGGCGGCGGCAGTGTCCGGCAAGGGCGACGGCGACAAGCTCCGGGTCTCGTTGAGCTACGCCTCCTTCAAGGACGTCTACGGCGGCAACTTCGGCCCCCGGCTGAAGCTGGTGACGCTCCCCGCGTGTGCGCTGACCACCCCGGAGAAGAAGGCCTGTCGCACCCAGACCCCGGTGCCGGGCGCGGGCAACGACGCCGCGTCCCAGACCGTGACGGGCACGGTCTCCGCCCGTACCCCGATGCTGCTCGCGGCGGCCGCGGCGGCGGACGGTTCGGGCGGCGGGGGCGACTACAGCGCGACCCCGCTGTCCCCGACCGCGACCTGGGAGGCCGGCGGCAGCACGGGCGACTTCACCTGGAGCTACCCGCTGCGGGTCCCCCCGGCGACGGCCGGCCCGTCCCCGAATCTGTCGATCTCCTACGACTCCGCCTCGGTGGACGGCCGCACGGCCGGGGAGAACAGCCAGACCTCGGTGGTCGGCGAGGGCTTCTCGATCACCGAGTCCTACATCGAGCGCAAGTACGGCTCCTGCAAGGAGGACGGCCAGTCCGGCAAGGGCGACCTCTGCTGGAAGTACGCCAACTCCACGCTGGTCCTCAACGGCAAGGCCGTCGAGCTGGTCAACGCCTGTGCCGACAAGGCGGCCTGTGACAGCGCGGCCCTGTCCGAGGCGTCGGGCGGCTCGTGGAAGCTGAAGAACGAGGACGGCACCCGCGTCGAGCACCTGACCGGCGCCACCGGCAACGGCGACAACAACACCGAGTACTGGAAGGTGACGGACGTGTCCGGCACCCAGTACTTCTTCGGCAAGCAGCGCCTGCCCGGCTGGAGCGACAACGGCACCGCCGCCGACGACCCGGTCACCAACTCGGTGTTCACCGTCCCGGTCTTCGGCGACGACTCGGGCGAGCCCTGCTACAAGTCCACCGGCTTCGGTGACTCCTCCTGCAACCAGGCCTGGCGCTGGAACCTGGACTACGTCGTCGACACCCACAACAACGCCTCCGCGTACTGGTACACCCAGGAGACGAACCACTACTCCAAGAACGCCGACACCGGCGTCAACGGCACCCCTTACACTCGCGGCGGCTACCTCAACCGCATTGACTACGGCCTGCGCAGCGACCTGATCTACAGCAAGCCCGCCGCCCAGCAGGTCCGCTTCGCCTACGCCGAACGCTGCGTCGTTTCGGGCGGCTGCACCGACCTGACCAAGGACACCAAGGCCAACTGGCCCGACGTGCCCTTCGACATGATCTGCGCGGCGAGCACCAAGTGCACCACCCAGATCGGCCCGGCGTTCTTCACCCGCAAGCGCCTCACCGACGTAACGACCTCGGTGTGGACCGGAGCCGGCACCACCCAGCGCGACGTGGACACGTGGCACCTGGACCAGAGCTTCCCCGACACCGGCGACGCCTCCTCGGCGAGCCTGTGGCTGAAGTCCATCCAGAACACCGGCAAGGGCAACAGCACCGCGGCCGCGATGCCGCCGGTGGTATTCGGCGGCGTCCAGCTGTCCAACCACGTGGAGGGCAGCGGCCCGGACACCCTGCGCTACATCAAGTGGCGGGTGCGGACCGTCAAGTCCGAGACCGGCTCGACGCTGACCGCCAACTACTCCGGCCCCGACTGCATCTGGGGCTCCAGCATGCCGGCGGACGTCGACAAGAACACCCGCCGCTGCTTCCCCGTCAAGTGGTCGCAGTCCGGGGCGACTCCGGTGCTGGACTGGTTCCACAAGTACGTCGTCACGTCCGTCTTCCAGGACGACCCCTACGGCCACGGCGACACCGGCGAGACGTACTACGACTACCAGGGCGGCGCGGGCTGGGCCTACGCCGACGACGAGGGCCTGACCAAGGCGTCCAACCGCACCTGGTCGCAGTGGCGCGGCTACGGCAAGGTCGTCGAGACCTCCGGCGACACCGACGAGGGCCCGCGCTCCAAGAAGTCCACGCTCTTCATGCGCGGCCTGAACGGCGAGAAGGAACTCGACGGCACCTCCCGGGTGGAGAAGGTCACCGACTCCGCCGGCACCGCCCTCGACGACTCCCGCCAGTACGCCGGCTTCGTCCGCGAGACCATCGTGTACAACGGCGCCGAAGAGGTCAGCGGCACCATCAACACCCCCTGGTCGTCCAAGACCGGCAGCCACGCCTACAGCTGGGGCACCACCGACTCCTGGATCGTCAAGCCGGGTGAGACCGCGAACCGCACCAAGACCTCGACCGGTACCCGTACGGTCAAGCAGAAGACGACGTACGACCCTACCTACGGCATGCCGCTCACCGTGGACGACGGCGGCGACGCCGCCAAGACCGGCGACGAGACCTGCGTGCGCACCACCTACGCCCGCAACACCTCGGCCTGGCTGGTGAACGCGGTCTCGCGCACCGAGACCTACTCGGTCGCCTGCGCGACCACGCCGACGATCCCCGACCACGTCGTCTCCGACATCACCAAGGCCTACGACGGTCAGGCGGTGGGCGTGGCGCCCACCAAGGGCGAGGTCAGCGCCTCGTACCGGGTCGCGAGCTATGGCGCGACCGACAAGAAGCCGGTCTACCAGCTGGTCTCCGGCTCCACCTACGACAAGCTGGGCCGTCCGGTCACCGCGACCAACGCCCTCGACCAGACGGTCAGGAACACCTACGTCCCCGACGACACCGGCTACGGCCCGCTGACGTCCAAGACGACCATCGACGCGAAGCTCTACTCCTCCACCACCGAGGTGGACCCGGCCTGGGGCACCGCCACCAAGACCACCGACGCCAACGGCAACGTCACCGAGTGGTCCCTGGACGCGCTCGGCCGACTGCGGTCGGTCTGGAAGCCGGACCGCTCGCGCGGGCTCGGCGACGCCGCCAGCATCGTCTACGCCTACAGCATCAACAACGACAAGGAGACCTGGGTCCGCACGGACGCCCTCAAGGCCGACGGCAAGACCTACAACAGCTCCTACGAGATCTTCGACGGCCTGCTGCGCTCCCGTCAGAAGCAGGCGCCCGCGCCGAACGGCGGTCGGGTGATCTCCGAGACCCTCTACGACGACCGCGGTCTCGCCTACATCACCAACGAGCAGGTCCACGACAACAACGCGCCCTCGGGCACGCTCGCCAACACCTTCCCCGGCTCCGTCCCCGCCTCCACCGAGACCGTCTACGACGCCGCCGGCCGGGCCACGGAGACGATCTTCCGGGTCTACGACCAGGAGAAGTGGCGCACCAAGACCGTCTACCAGGGCGACCGCACCGCCGTCACCGCGGCCACGGGTGGCACCGGCACGCTGGTCGTCACCGACGCCCGCGGCCGGACCGTCGAGCGCCGTGAGTACGGCGGCCCCGCCCCTACCGGCACCGACTACACCCGCACGCTCTACGCGTACACGCCCGACGGCAAGGTCGACACGATGACCGGCCCGGACGGCTCCGTCTGGTCGTACGACTACGACCTGCGCGGTCGCAAGACCACCTCCGTCGACCCCGACAAGGGCACGGTCACCACCGCCTACAACGACACCGACCAGCCGATCAGCACCACGTCACAGGTGAACGGCGTCTCCCGCACCCTGATCACGGACTACGACGAGCTGGGCCGCAAGGTCGGCACCTGGGACGGCGTCAAGGACGACGCCCACCGCCTGACCAAGTTCACCTTCGACAGCCTGGCCAAGGGGCTCCCGACGGCCGCGATCCGGTACGTCGGCGGCACCACCGGCAAGATCTACTCCCAGGTCTTCACCGGCTACGACGCGCTCGGCCGCACCAAGGGCACCAAGACGGTCATCGCCGCCACCGACGCCCTGGTCGTCGCGGGCGCGCCGCAGACCTTCACAACCTCCACCGTCTACAACAGAGACGGCACGGTCCAGTCCAGCTCGATGCCCGCGGCGGCCGGTCTGCCCGCCGAGACCGTGGCCAACAGCTACAACGACCTCGGCCTGCTCACCGGCACCGAGGGCATGACCGACTACGTCCAGAACATCGGCTACTCCCCGTACGGCGAGATCGAGGAGACCCGGCTGGGCACCTCCACCGGCGCCAAGCAGCTCCAGATCCTCAACCGCTACGAGGACGGCACCCGCCGTCTGTCGAACTCCCACACCGTCGACCAGACCAACACCGGCTACACCAGCGACGTCGACTACGCCTACGACGCCGCCGGCAACGTCAGGTCGATCACCGACAAGGCCAATGGCAAGGACACCCAGTGCTTCGCCTACGACGGCTACCGCCGGCTGGCCGAGGCCTGGACCCCCTCCTCCAACGACTGCGCCACCGCCCGCTCGTCGAGCGCCCTCGGCGGCCCGGCCCCGTACTGGAACACCTGGACCTACAAGCCGGGCGGCCTGCGCGACACCCAGGTCGAGCACAAGGCCGGCGGTGACACCACGACCGCCTACGGCTACCCGGCCGTCAACGCCGTCGGCGGCGGCCAGCCCCACACGCTGACCTCCGTCACCGTGGGCGGCGCGGCCGCGAAGTCGTACACCTACGACGACCAGGGCAACACCACCAAGCGCTACAGCCCCACCGGAGCCGCGCAGAGCCTGGTCTGGGACATCGAAGGAGAACTCGCCCAGCTCACGCAGGGCACGGAGACCACCGACTACCTCTATGACGCCAACGGCGAACTCCTGATCCGCCGCGGCTCCGTCAAGACCGTCCTCTACCTGGCCGGCCAGGAACTCCACTACGACACGGCCGCCAAGAAGTTCACCGCCCAGCGCTACTACCCGTCGGGCGACGCCACCGCCGTCCGCACCGAGACCGGCCTGTCCTGGGTGGTAGACGACCACCACGGCACCGCCTCGATGACGATCGACGCCACCACCCAGGCCGTCACCCGCCGCTACACCAAGCCCTTCGGCGAGGCCCGCGGCACGACACCCTCGGCCTGGCCCGACGACAAGGGCTTCCTCGGCAAACCCGCCGACGCCGGCACCGGCCTGACCCACGTCGGTGCCCGCGAGTACGACCCGGCCCTCGGCCGTTTCCTCTCCGTCGACCCCGTTCTCGCCCCCGACGACCACGAGTCCCTCAACGGCTACGCCTACGCCAACAACACCCCCGTCACCAAGTCCGACCCGACCGGCCTGCGGCCGATCACGGACTGCGAGCGCGGATGCAGCGACGGCAAGGGCGGCAGCTACCGGGACTACATGACGATGGGCCCGAACGGGACCTGGGTCTACCACTCCACGAAGACCTACACCGTCTACGTCCCCATCGTGGGAACGATGACGGTGACGGTGAACAAGACGGGCAAGACCGTCGCCTCCATCACATACCAGAAGGGCCCCGAGCCGCTTCCCAAGAAGAAGTCCGGCAACGAGAAGCTCTACAACGAGATCGAGAGCTATATGTTCTCGGAACTCAAGACGAACGTGGTGTCGGACGACGTCAAGGGCATCAAGGGACTTTTGCGGCCCTGGAAATGGTACGACGCATTCGGCCGGAACATGGGCGCGGATACGCAGGCGGCACTCGCCATGTGGACCGCCAAGGTATGCCCGAAGATCTGCGAATGGGACCACAAGCCGAAGCTCGCCGCGAAATTCGACCTGGCCAAGTCGGACTTCTACACCAGCGTTCCCGGCACCGACCTGGAGGCCTACTACGACATCTGGTCGAACGTCCACTACGGCTACGTGGGAGCCGCGGCCGGGATCGACGAGAAGACCCTCATCGACGGCGCCTCCGTCGCGGACCCGCTCCTGGTCGGCGAGAACGACATCGGCGACCAGATCACGATGAGAGCGGGGGTCGAACTGTACGAGGAGTACGGAGTCGACCTGACGCGAGAGCAGTTCCACTCGGCGATAGTCGACACGGTCAAGGAACTGTATGACAAGGGTGCTGCGCAGGTGAGGCACTCGTAGACCGTCCAGCCTGGGTGCCGCTAACGTTGGCGGCACCCAGGCTTTTTTTTATTCGAACCGTGCATTGAGGAGACATCATGGAGGCTGCCACGCACCGCGTCGGGTGCCTGCTGCCTTTGGGCGCCGGCGGGACGGTGGCAGGCGCGACAGTCTGGGTGGTCGCAGGCATGTGGCGATCGTGCGACGTCGGCAACGGCTCGGCCAACGGGGCGGTCCTGCTTTTCTGCTTTCTTCTCATATGGGCCCTGATTTCCTCGCTCTGGGGCCTTGTCCTCAAATTCCTCGGCCCCAGGGGAATGAAATGGGCATACGTCGTCGCGATCTGCGCGAGCGTGGGCATGGCCTGGGGAATGATCGCGTGGATCGGCGTCCTGGATTCCTACCCCTCACCGATCTGCGAGGGCAACGTCCCCCCGTGGTGGCCGGACATCATTCCGGTGTGACGTGGGGCTGCGGGGTGACGCGGGGTGATGCGACCAGGAAGCCCTGCGGCTCTCGGTTTCGGCCCGAGCCGTGGCTTCCGCCTCCGTCCCGGCGAGAGCGGGCGCGGCGTCGAGCGACCGCGCAATGCGGCCCGAGGGCGTGTTCGCCGGCGCGAGTCTCACCCTGAGCCCACAGAGACCGACCTGGACGGCCACGGGCGAATGGAGAACTTTCACACGAAGGCCGAGGCGGGCAACCGCGCCGCCGAGGCCCGAAGACCTCACCCGAGACCAGCGAAACCCCAGGTCAGGGCCAGACCAGGCAGTACGGCTGGTGCCCCGCCTCGTGCAGGCGGTGGCTGAAGTCCTGCCACTCGTGGAGCAGCTGGTAGACGTTGAACGCGTCCCGGGGGCCGCCCCGGTCCGGCACCGTGGACCAGATGAACGCCGCCGCGCCCACCGCTTCCTCGCCTATGTCCCGCAGGGGGTCCACGACCGTCATGGGGAGCTTCACCACGGCGTAGTCGGGATGCAGGACGACCAGTTCCAGCGGGGGCACCTTGTGGAGGGGGACGCCTTCGATGCCGGTCAGCACCATCGCGGCCATGGTCTCGGGCTTGATCTTGGTGAACATGCCGTTCATGCCGAGCTCGTCGCCGCCGAGCTCCTCGGGGCGCATCGAGATCGGGACGCGGGCCGCGGTAGCGCCGTCGGGCGCGCCGAAGTACTTGTACGTCACCCCCACCCGACCACCATTTCTGCTCCCCGCCCGAAGGGGGTCGATCCGCTGGTCGACGCGCCGGTCGATCCGGTCGAACCCCTCGATCCGGTCGAGTCGGTCGATCTGATCGATGCGGTCGATCCGGTCGGGCTCACTCGGTACACCTTGTGCCTGCGTCTGACGTGCTTCGTTCGCTTCCTCCGCGTCGCGCCGGTGCTTTCCCCGTTGGGCACGTCGAGGACCCAGGTCGTCAGTCCCCTCGCCCAGTCCGCCACCGCGATGCATATCTCCACCCGACTGCTTTTCTAGGACGCGTGGCCCCCGCCGCGCAACCCGATCATCGTGTCAGTGACCTCCCCCACGGCCGCCCGCCGAAACGTGCGTTGAAACACCTGTCCGCAGGATCTTCACAGCCACTGGACACACGGTCGGTGTGTGCTACGTCCAGCAGGCCTGTTCCGACTCAGTTTCGCAGATGGTGAAGCCGATGACGGCCCCACGGGCCCCCGGCTCTCGCTGGCCTACTCTGGGAGGTCACTGGCAACCGGAGTCCAGCAAGTCGGAAAAGGTCGGAGAAGTCGCAGGTCATGAGCGAACTGCCCTATTCATACGATGCGCCTGTCTCACAGGCGCTGTTCGACCGTGCGTCCGCCGTCACGCCGGGCGGTGTGAACTCGCCGGTGCGCGCGTTCCGCGCGGTGGGCGGAACGCCCCGGTTCATGGTGTCCGGCACCGGCCCGTACCTGACGGACGCCGACGGGCGGGAGTACGTCGACCTGGTCTGTTCCTGGGGGCCCATGATCCTCGGGCACGCGCACCCCGAGGTGATCGCCGCCGTCCAGGACGCGGTCTCGCGCGGCACCTCCTTCGGTACGCCCGGTGAGGGTGAGGTGGCGCTCGCCGAGGAGATGGTCGAGCGCATCGCGCCCCTGGAGGAGGTGCGGCTCGTCTCCAGCGGCACCGAGGCCACCATGTCCGCCATCCGGCTCGCCCGCGGCTTCACCCGGCGCTCCAAGGTGATCAAGTTCGCCGGGTGCTACCACGGGCACGTCGACTCGCTCCTCGCGGCGGCCGGCTCCGGGGTGGCGACCTTCGCGCTCCCGGACACGCCCGGTGTCACCGGCGCCCAGGCCGGCGACACCATCGTCCTGCCGTACAACGACCTCGAGGCCGTGCAGGAGGCGTTCCACCGGCACCCGGGCGAGATCGCCTGTGTGATCACCGAGGCCTCGCCGGGGAACATGGGTGTCGTGCCGCCGCTGCCGGGCTTCAACCAGGGACTCAAGGACGCCTGCCAGAACAACGGCGCGCTGTTCATCTCCGACGAGGTCATGACCGGCTTCCGGACCAGCCGGGCGGGCTGGTACGGGATCGACGGCGTACGGCCCGACCTGATGACCTTCGGCAAGGTCATGGGCGGCGGCTTCCCCGCCGCGGCCTTCGGCGGGCGGGCGGACGTCATGGCGCACCTCGCCCCCGCCGGACCCGTCTACCAGGCGGGCACACTCTCCGGGAACCCGGTGGCGACCGCCGCCGGACTGGCCCAGCTCCGGCTCCTCGACGACGCCGCCTACGCCACGATCGACGACGTCTCCGTCCGGATCCGGGCCCTGGTGTCGGAGGCGCTGACCAAGGAGGGTGTCGCGCACACGCTCCAGAGCGCCTCCAACATGTTCTCGGTGTTCTTCACGGACCGTCCCGTGCGGGACTACGAGGACGCCAAGGCGCAGGAGTCCTTCCGCTTCACCGCCTTCTTCCACTCGCTGCTGGCGAACGGCGTGTACCTGCCGCCGTCGTCCTTCGAGTCATGGTTCGTGTCCACGGCCCACGACGACCGGGCCGTCCAGAGAATCGCCGACGCCCTCCCGGCGGCGGCCCGAGCGGCTGCGGAGGCCACAGCGGCATGACCACCCCGGAGAACGCACCCCAGAACGCAGCAGAGAAGGCGTCCCAGAAGGCATTCGAGAGGGCCTTCGGGTACGGCTCGGACCAGGACATCACCGTCGTCCACCTGATGCGGCACGGCGAGGTCGACAACCCCGACGGCGTCCTCTACGGCCGGCTCGACGGCTACCACCTTTCCGAGCTGGGCCGGCAGATGGCCGAGCGGGTGGCCGAGCACCTCGCCCCGCGTGACATCACGCACGTCGTCGCCTCGCCGCTGGAGCGGGCGCAGGAGACGGCGACGCCGATCGCCAAGGCGCACGGGCTCGACCTGGCCACCGACGCGCGGCTGCTGGAGGCCGAGAACGTCTTCCAGGGCAAGACGTTCGGCGTCGGCGACGGGGCGCTGCGCCGGCCCGAGAACTGGAAGCACCTCGTCAACCCGTTCAAGCCGTCCTGGGGCGAGCCGTACGTCGACCAGGTCGTCCGGATGACGGGGGCGCTGAACGCGGCGAAGGACGCGGCCCGCGGGCACGAGGCGGTGCTCGTCAGCCATCAGCTGCCGATCTGGATCGTGCGGTCCTACGTCGAACGGCGGCGGCTGTGGCACGACCCGCGCAAGCGGCAGTGCACGCTCGCCTCGCTGACGACCTTCACGTACCAGGGCGACCGGATCGTGTCCGTCGGCTACAGCGAGCCGGCCATCGACCTGGTGCCCGCCCATCTCCGTGCCGGAGCCAGGCCGGTGGCGGGGAAGGGCAAGGCCTTCGGGGCGTAACCGCGCCCTGGCCGGAACACATGCCGTAACGGATGGCTGGAACCGGCCGCTCTGTTACGGAATCCGGAAGTCCCGGCGGAACCTCGTTGTTCGTCACGTCCTCTGATTATGTGACCACCAGAGAACGTGACGAACGGGGTTGCCACATGCGCGCCATCACCCGCAGGGGAGCACTCGGACTCGGTGCCGGGGCCGCCGCCGCTGCCGGACTCGTGGGCTGCGGCAGCCTCACCGACTCCGACGGCCCCCGCGCCCACGGCGGTGCCGGCGGCTCGGGGAAGCCGTCCGGCAGCCCGAGCCCGAAGGCCAGCGCCCGGCCCATCGGGGACGGGTCCACCTCCTTCACCGGCAAGCAGCCCCACCAGCCTGCCCCGCCGGCGCCGCTCCAGCCCAGCCAGGAGCCGCCGCAGTTCGTCGTCTTCTCGTGGGACGGGGCCGGCGAGGTGGGCAACGGACTCTTCGACCGCTTCCTCGACCTCGCCAAGGCGCACGGCGCGAGCATGACCTTCTTCCTCTCCGGGCTGTATCTGCTGCCGGAGTCGAAGAAGCGGCTCTACGACCCGCCCAACAACCCGCGCGGCGCCTCCGACATCGGCTACCTCACCGACGACCACGTCAAGCTGACGCTCGCGGGCGTCCGCCGCGCCTGGCTAGAGGGGCACGAGATAGGCACCCACTTCAACGGCCACTTCTGCGGCGAGGGCCACGGCTCGGTCGGCAAGTGGACGCCGGCGCAGTGGCGCAGCGAGATAGACCAGGCGAAGAAGTTCGTGAAGGAGTGGCGGACCAACACCGGCTGGAGCGAACTGCCCGCGCTGCCCTTCGACTACGACAAGGAACTCGTCGGCGGCAGGACGCCCTGTCTGCTCGGCCAGGACAACCTCCTCCCCACCGCCCGCGCCCTCGGCTGGCGCTACGACGCCTCCTCGCCGGGCGGGCGTCAGGTGTGGCCGAAGAAGAAGGACGGGATCTGGGACCTGCCGTTGCAGCAGATCCCCTTCCCCGGCCACTCCTTCGAGGTCCTCTCGATGGACTACAACATGCTCGCCAACCAGTCGATCAACTCGACCAAGGCGCCCGCCCACAACTACCCCGGCTGGCGGCAGCAGTCCTCACAGGCGTACATACAGGGATTCAAGCGGGCATTCGAGACGAACCGCGCACCCCTCTTCATCGGCAACCACTTCGAGCAGTGGAACGGCGGCATCTACATGGACGCCGTCGAGGAGGCCTTCAAGCACATCGCGCGGGAGAAGGAGAAGGGCGCGGACGTACGGCTGGTCTCCTTCCGCCAGTTCGTGGACTGGATCGACGTCCAGAAGCCCGAGGTCCTCGAGAAGCTGCGCACCCTCGAGGTGGGGCAGCAGCCGGCCGGCGGCTGGAAGACCTTCCTCGGCGCACGCACCCCCTCGGCATCCACCTCCGCGTCCTCGTCCGCGTCGGCCTCGGCGCCGTCCTGAAAAGGGGTTTTCTCCCCGCAAGGGGGGCGGGAAAGATCCCTGGAACGGGCATGCGAAACTTTTCACATGAGTGCCGCCAGCCACATTTCCCCGAGCTCGACCAGCCGGATCCGCTCGCGCCGCGCTGCCCTGACCACGGCCGCCGGTGCAGCCGCCGCCGCACTGCTGCTCACCGCGTGCACCTCCGGGGGCACCGCCGGAGGTGGCAGTGACACCAACTTCGTGATGGGCAAGGACGGCATCTCCATCGCGAAGAAGGGCGAGCGCGCCGCCGCGCCCGACCTGTCCGGCAAGACCGTCGCCGGTGGACAGCTCGACCTCACGCAGTACAAAGGCAAGGTCGTCGTCCTCAACGTGTGGGGCTCCTGGTGTGCTCCCTGCCGTGCCGAGGCGCCCAACTTCGAGAAGGTCTACACGGACCTCAAGGGCCAGGGCGTGCAGTTCGTCGGGATCAACACCCTCGACACCAGCAACGACAACGCCCTCGCCTTCGAGAAGCAGCAGGGCATCACCTACCCCAGCCTGTCCGACCCCAAGGGCAAGCTGCTGCTGCGCTTCAAGAAGGGCACGCTCAGCCTCCAGGCCATCCCCTCCACGCTGGTCATAGACCGGGAAGGCAAGATCGCCGCCCGTTCGCTGGCCGCACTCGGCGAGGAGAGGCTGCGCAGCATGATCGCGCCCGTCCTCGCGGAGAAGTGACGTGAGCGCGGTCAGCACACTCGCCACGACGGGTTACAACGACACCGTGCTCAACGGCGCGTTGCTGACCGCGCTGCCGATCGCGCTGCTCGGCGGCCTCGTCTCCTTCTTCTCGCCCTGCGTCCTGCCGCTCGTCCCCGGCTATCTGTCGTACGTCACCGGCGTCGCCGGTACCGACCTGGCCGAGGCCCGCCGCGGGCGGATGGTGGCCGGCGCCTCGCTCTTCGTCCTCGGTTTCACCGTGGTGTTCGTCTCCAGCGGAGCCCTGTTCGGCTACTTCGGGGAGAACCTCCAGGCGAACCAGGACGTCCTGTCCAAGGTGCTGGGCGTGCTCATGATCGTCATGGGCGTCTTCTTCATGGGTCTCATGCCCTGGATGACCCAGCGCGAGTTCCGCTTCCACAAGCGGCCCGTCGCCGGACTGGCCGGAGCCCCGCTGCTCGGCGCGCTGTTCGGCATCGGCTGGACCCCCTGCATCGGCCCGACCCTCGCCTCCGTGATCGCCCTCTCCTCCCAGCAGGGAAGCGCCGGCCGCGGTGCCATACTGACCGTCGCCTACTGCCTCGGCCTGGGCGTGCCCTTCGTGCTCGCCGCGGTCGCCTTCCGCAAGGCGCTCGGCGCCTTCGGCTGGGTCAAGCGTCACTACGCCTGGGTGATGCGGATCGGCGGCACGATGATGATCGTGACCGGTCTGCTGCTGCTGACCGGCGCGTGGGACCGCATCGTGCAGGACATCCAGTCCTGGTCCGCCGGCTTCACTGTGGGGATCTGATCCATGAGCAAGAGCACCGTCGGCGCCACCGCCGGCGAGACCCCGGCCGCCTCCGAGGAGCGGGACCTCGGCGCCGCCGGCTCCCAGTTGTCCACCGCGCCCGTGGACACGCTGGCCACCGGACCCACCCTCGGGATCGTCGGCTGGGCCCGCTGGTTCTGGCGGCAGCTCACCTCGATGCGGGTCGCGCTGCTGCTGCTCCTGATGCTGGCCCTCGGCGCGATCCCCGGCTCGCTGATCCCGCAGTCCGGCACCGACGAGACGAAGGTCGCCGACTTCCGTCAGGCCCACGGGACGCTCGCGCCGATCTACGACAGGCTCGGCCTCTTCCACGTCTACAGCTCGGTGTGGTTCTCCGCGGTCTACATCCTGCTGTTCGTCTCCCTCATCGGCTGCATCGTGCCCCGCACCTGGCAGTTCGTCGGCCAGTTGCGCAGCCGTCCGCCGGGCGCGCCGAGGCGGCTGACCCGGCTGCCCGCGTACACCACGTGGCGCACCGACGCCGAGCCGGACCAGGTCCACGAGGCCGCGCTCGCCCTGCTGAAGAGGCGCCGCTTCCGGGCCCACGTCGCCGGGGACGCCGTCACCGCCGAGAAGGGCTACCTCCGTGAGGTCGGCAACCTCGCCTTCCACATCGCGCTGATCGTGATGCTCGTCGCCTTCGCCTGCGGTCAGCTGTACAAGTCCGAGGGGAACAAGCTGGTCGTCGAGGGCGACGGCTTCTCCAACACCCTCACCCAGTACAACGACTTCAAGTCCGGCAACCTCTTCAGCACCGACGACCTGAACCCGTTCAGCTTCACCCTGGACAAGTTCACCGGCACGTACGAGACCTCGGGTCCGAACACGGGCACCGCCCGCACCTTCCAGGCCGCCATCACCTACAGCGTGGGCGCCTACGGCAAGGACGAGAAGGCTCTCGTCAAGGTCAACCACCCGCTGGAGATCGACGACTCGAAGATCTACCTCACCGCCCACGGCTACGCGCCCCTCATCACCGTCCGCGACGGCAAGGGCAAGGTCGTCTACCGCGACGCGGTGCCGCTGCTGCCGCTCGACTCCAACATCACCTCCAGCGGTGTGATCAAGGTCCTGGACGGCTACCGGGACGCCAAGGGCGCCGAGGAGCAACTGGGCGTCTCGGCCTTCTTCCTGCCGACGTACACCCAGGGCAACGAGACCGCCTCGACGTTCCCGGCGCTGCGCAACCCGGTGCTGAACCTGACGCCGTACCACGGGGACCTCGGCGTCGACTCGGGCATCCCGCAGAGCGTGTACCAGCTCGACAAGGCGCACATGAAGGCGTTCAAGGACTCCAAGGGCGCCCAGCTGCGGGACAACCTGAAGCCCGGCGAGACCATGACCCTGCCGAACGGCGCCGGCTCGGTGACCTACGAGGGCACCAGGGAGTGGGCCAACTTCCAGATCACCCAGCAGCCCGCCAGCGGCTGGGCACTCGGCGGCGCCCTCGCCGCGATCTTCGGCCTCGCCGGCTCCCTGTTCATCCAGCGCCGCCGGGTGTGGGTGCGTGCGGTGCGGGGCGACGACGGGGTGACGGTCGTCGAGATGGCCGGACTCGGCCGCAGCGAGTCCGCCAAGGTGCCCGAGGAACTCGGCGACCTCGCCGGGATCCTGTACGACGGGGCGCCCGCGGCACCGGAGCGCGGCACCGCCTCCCCCGACACCTCCGCTTCCCCGAATCCCTCCGAATCCTCCGAACCCCGAGCCGTACCTGCCGAAGGGGCTGAGAAATGACTCTCGCCGCCGCCACCAACGAAAGCCTCGCGAGCATCAGCAACACGCTGATCTACTCTTCGATGGCCGTCTACACCCTGGCTTTCTTCGCGTACATCGCGGAGTGGCTCCTCGGCAGCCGCAGCAAGGTCGGCCGTACCGCCGCCGCGCTCACCGCGGCGGGCGCGGCCAAGGGCCCGGCCGTCACCGTCAAGAAGAACGGCGGCACGGCCGTCATGGAGCGGCCGCAGGTCGTCGTGCGCTCCGCGGCCGGCGCGCGGGACGTACCCGACGGGCCCGGCGCGCACGGCGGTGACGAGCAGGGCGACATGTACGGCCGGATCGCCATCTCCCTCACCCTGCTCGCGTTCCTGGTGGAACTGGCGGGTGTGATCGCCCGCGCGGCCTCGGTGGAGCGGGCGCCGTGGGGCAACATGTACGAGTTCAACATCACCTTCTCCACGGTGGCCGTCGGCGTGTACCTCGCGCTGCTGGCGCTGAGGAAGAACGTGCGCTGGCTCGGCCTGTTCCTGATCACCACGGTCCTGCTGGACCTGGGGCTCGCGGTGACGGTCCTCTACACGGCGAGCGACCAGCTCGTCCCCGCCCTGCACTCGTACTGGCTGTACATCCACGTCTCCACCGCGATCTTCTGCGGCGCGGTGTTCTACGTCGGCGCGGTCGCCACGATCCTGTACCTCTTCAAGGACGCCTACGAGAACAAGCTCGCGACCGGCGGCAAGCCGGGTCGCTTCGCGAACTCGGTGCTCGACCGGCTGCCCGCCTCGGCCTCCCTCGACAAGTTCGCCTACCGCGTCAACGCGGCCGTCTTCCCGCTGTGGACGTTCACGATCATCGCGGGCGCGATCTGGGCGGGCGACGCCTGGGGCCGCTACTGGGGCTGGGACCCCAAGGAGACCTGGTCGTTCATCACCTGGGTCGCGTACGCCTGCTACCTGCACGCCCGCGCCACGGCCGGCTGGAAGGGCCGCAAGGCCGCCTACCTGGCCCTGATCGCCTTCGGCTGCTGGCTGTTCAACTACTACGGCGTCAACATCTTCGTCACCGGCAAGCACTCGTACGCTGGCGTGTAGCTCCCGCACCCCGAAGGCCGGTTCCCGTGACCCACGTCACAGGGACCGGCCTTCGGGGTGCGGACAGGGCGAGCACACCGTCGCGGGCGGCGGCCGCATCCGCTTCGGGAGGAGGGCGGCCGCCAAGGCGTCCGCGAGGGAGGATCGGCGGTAGGATGGGTAGCATGAGTGAGCCTACCGGCAAGTACTCGATCACCATGCCTCGGGACATCGCCGAGGCCGCCAAGGCCCGCAGCGGCCCTTCCGGCCTGTCTGCTTACGTGGCTGCCGCCGTGGCCCGCCAGATCGAGCGGGACAACCTCAACGAGATCATCCAGGTCGCCGAGGCCGAGCACGGGCCCGTGACGGACGAGGAGATCCAGGCGCTGCGCGACCAGCTCCACCATGGCCGCCGCCAACAGACGGGCGGCGCGAGCGCCGCGTGACCCGATCCCCCGCCGCGCCTGGCGGCACGCTGGTCCTGGACAGCGAGGGGCTGGCCAAGGCCGTCCTGCGCGACCGCACGGTCACCGGCTGGCTCGCCCTCGCCCGCGCCGACGACCTGCGCGTCATCACCTCCGCAGCCACCCTCGTCGAGGTGGTCCACCCTCGGATCAACCGCCCTGCCCTGGACTGGACCCTTTCCCGCCTGGTCATCGAACCGGTCACCGAGCCCATCGCCCGCCACGCCGCCGCACTCCTTGCCGACGCCGGCCTGCACGGCCACAAGTACGCCATCGACGCCATGCTCGGGGCCACCGCCCTCACCGCCCCCGGCCCCGTGACAATCCTGACCTCAGATCCGGAGGGCCTCACGGCGCTGTGCGGTGGGCGCGCCACCGTCATCAAAATCTGATCCCGCCGTGGACGTCCGTGCGAGCCATGGCCCGTTCGAGGCGGGTGTGCTGCCCGCGGCGGGGCGTACGGAGTCCGGGTACGCGCTGGCGGCGGGGCGTCCGGAGTCCGGGTACGCGCTGGTGGCGTACCGGGAGCCGGTACGGCAGTACGGGCCGGTGACGGCGGCGCGGATCATGCGGACCGTGCACGAGGGGGACGTCCCGGTCGGCCGGTGCTCGCCGAGTTGCGCCGGGAGGGTGGCAGCGAGGCGGAGCTGCGGTCCGCGCTGGCGGCGCGCGCGGAGACCCTGAGCGGCCCGCACCCGCGCCATGCTCGCGAGAGCGGGCCGTCTGCACGCCTGCCTGGACGTCGTCAGCGCAGGCGGGACGACGACAGAATCGACAGCAGGTGGGCCGGGACCATCAGCCAGGTGATGAGGGCGATGGCGGCCAGTGCCCAGCGGGTCGGGTCGACCGAGTCGGTGGCCGCGTCGGCGAACGCCACGACGACGAGGACCAGGGAGGCCTCGATGCCGTTGGTCACCCGGTGGATCTTGAACGCGGCGGCCAGCCGGCGCACCGAGGCGACGCCTTGCGAGCGCGGCGCGGTGGCCTCGTCGTCGGCGACGGCAAGCCCGCGCCGGGCCCGGGCCACGTCCACCAGGTCGGTCGACGCCTTCAGCAGCACGACGCCGAGCGCGGTCGCGAGCCCGAGGGACACCCAGCCGTTGAATCCCGCCCAGCCGCCGAGCCCGGACTCCGCGGCGCGGAAGCCGAAGCCGATCATCAGCGCCGCGTCGGCCAGGTAGGCGCCCAGCCGGTCGACGTAGATGCCGGTCGCGCTGTTCTGGCCCTTCCAGCGGGCGACCTCGCCGTCCACGCAGTCGAAGAGCAGGAACAACTGCATCAGGAGGGCGGCGAGCACGGCCCCGGTCAGGCCCGGGATCAGCAGCGCGGCCCCGGACAGCACCCCGCACACCACCATCGTCCAGGTCAGCTGGTCCGGCGTGACCCGGGTGCGCACGAGTTGGCGGGTGAACCGCAGGGAGACCCGCCGCATGTACAGCCGGCCCGCCCAGTGTTCGCCGTTGCGGCTCGCCAGCTTGGCCTGCGGCTGGCAGACCTCCCGCAGCTCCTCCAGTACCGGAGCAGCAACCATGAACGTTCCTCCCACGAGCCCCTGATGATCGGGCCAGGTTACAGATCGCTCAAGTGGGCGCGGCGGCGGGGCTGTTGCGCGGGCGGGCCCCTCTGTCGAGTGGTCCGCATTGCCCCGAGCGGCCCGCCGTCGCAGCATGAGGGCATGGATCTTCTTGACCGGGCGACGGCACGGGCCTGGCTGGCCACCGCCGTCGCCGAGGCGCGGACCGGCCTCGCCGAGGGCGGCATCCCGATCGGCGCGGCCCTCTACGGCGCGGACGGCACGCTCCTGGGCCGCGGCCACAACCGGCGAGTCCAGGACGACGACCCCTCCATGCACGCGGAGACGGCCGCGTTCCGCGCGGCGGGCCGGCAGCGGTCGTACCGCGGCACGACGATGGTCACGACCCTCTCGCCGTGCTGGTACTGCTCCGGGCTGGTGCGCCAGTTCGGCATCTCCCGGGTGGTCGTCGGAGAGGCGGCCACCTTCCACGGCGGCCACCACTGGCTGGCGGAGTACGGCGTGCAGATCATGCTCCTCGACGACGCCGAGTGCGTCGCGATGATGCGCGAGTTCATCGACGAGAACCCGGCCCTGTGGAACGAGGACATCGGTGAATGACCCGGCCGCCGCACGGCGCAGCCCCCGCATCCCCACCATCGACCTCCGGCCCTGGCTGGACGGCGACCCCGAGGCTCGGGCCGCGATCGCCGGTACCGTCGACGAGGCCCTTCAGAGCGCCGGGTTCCTGCTGGTCACCGGTCACGGCGTCGACCCCGTCCTGCGCCGGCGCATCAGGGAGGCCGCCCGGGCGTTCTTCACCCTCCCCGCCGAGGCCAAGCAGCCGTACGCGGCGAAGGTCGGCGGGCGCGGGTGGCTCGGGCCCGGAGCGGAGGCCAACGGCTACTCGGAGGGGACCGAGACACCCCCCGACCTGAAGGAGTCCCTGACCTTCGCCACCCATGAGCCCTTCGACGACCCGGTCGTCGACGCGGAGTGGTATGCGCCGAACGTCTGGCCGGCGCAGGCCCCGCGGCTCCGGGCGCTGTGCGAGGAGTACCTGGAGCTGATGGCCGGGCTGGAGAAGGAGCTGCTCTCCCTGCTCGGGGTCGCCCTGGGCGTCGAGGCGGACTTCTTCTCCCGTCACATGGACCACCCGACCTACGGCTTCAACATCAACTGGTACCCGGGGACGGAGGTCCTCGGCGAGCCGCAGCCCGGCCAGTTCCGCATCGGCCCGCACACCGACTTCGGCACGGTCACGATTCTCGACCGGCAGGCCGGAAAGGGCGGACTCCAGGTCTGGACGGACGACGGCGGCTGGGAGGACGCGCCCTTCGACCCGGCGGCCTTCACCGTCAACATCGGTGACCTGCTGGCCCGTTGGACCGGCGACCGCTGGCGTTCCGGCCGCCACCGGGTCCTGCCGCCCCCGGCCGACGAACCCGCCGAGGAGCTGATGTCCCTCGTCTACTTCGGCGAGTGCACACCGGGAACGCTCGTGGAGTCCCTGCCCGCCCCGGTCGGCCGGGTGGCGTACGAACCGGTCGACTCGCATGTGTACCTGCGGGAGAAACTGGACTCCATCACCGTGAACTGAGCACCGCGTAATCCGCGACGGTGCGGCGGTAGCGGGTGTGTCCGGTCTCCCGGGTGTGCCCGCGCTGCCACTCCTCCACGTCGGCGGGGCGCCGCCGGGCGCCGGACCCGGCGGCGCACTCGGTGCAGGCACCCTCGTACTCCGCCGCGGCGGAGGCGTCCGGTACGAGGGCGTAGTCCCGCAGTCCCAGCAGGGCTGCGTGGTAACGGAGTTGATGGCGTCGGAGCAGGACGTCCGCGTCGGTCTCGGCGCTGCCGTCATGACGGGTCCGGGCGTCCTCGCGGAGGGCGGCCAGATCGGCGCAGGCCGCGCAGTCGCGGACGGGGGCGGGGCCGGAGCCGGGGGCCGATGGTTCCTGCGGGCCCTGGAACGAGCGGGAGTTCGCGGCGCGGACGCCCGCGCTGAGACGTTCGCCGGGGGTGGCCGGGCGGAGGGACTCCGGGCGGGCCTCCCACTCCCGGCCGCCCCCGAGCGGGCGCAGCAGCGCGTACGGGCCCGCGTTGCCCCGGTACTCGCCGACGCTGTCCGACACGGGGTCGTAGACGACCGTTCCTGTTTCGAACTGACTCGCGATGTCCTCGGTGTTTTCGGTCATGCCCCGTCCGTGCCCTCTCCGTACCGACTTCGTGACTCTGGGTGTGTCGAGCGTCGCGCGAGGGCACGGTGCGTATCAATGCCCGACGCGTGCCAGTGGGCGCCTGTCACGGAGGGGGACGACGGTGACCACCAACGCGGCTCTGTTCGGTGAGCTGTTGCGCCACTTCCGTGAGGGGGCCCTGCTGACGCAGGACGCGCTGGCGAAGGCGATCCCCTGCGACCGGTCGTTGGTAGCCCGGGTGGAGGCTGGGACCCGGGTACCCCAGGAGCCGTTCGCCAAGATGTGCGACGAAGTACTGGGAACGGGTGGGGCGTTGGCCCGGCTGTGGGGCCGGGTGGACTGGTATCCCCAGGTGGAGCACCCGGACTGGTTCAGGCGCCGGGCGGAGATGGACGCGGAGGCGGTGTCCCTCTGGGAGTACCAAGAGCGCGTGATGCCGGGTCTGCTCCAGACCGAGGACTACGCGCGGGCACTGTTCTCCCGTGTGCTGAGTCCCGCCGAGGCAGAGGAGCGCGTCCGTGCCCGACTCAGTAGGCAGCAGCGCTTCCTGGCCGACGGCGGTCCGCTCTACATCGCTGTTCTGGACGAGAGTTGCCTGCGTACCGTCATCGGCGGGGCGGAGGTCATGCGGGGCCAGTGCGCGCACCTCCTCAAGGTAGGGCAGCTCCCCAACGTCCGTGTCCAGGTGGCCCCTTCGAGCGGGCCGGGGCTCATCCGCCCCAACACATCCATGTCGCTCATCAAGCTGCCTGACGGCCACGAGTGGGTGTACTCGGAATCCCTGGATCAGGGCCATTTCAACGATGATCCGGCCGCCTTCGCCCGCCATAACCGGACCTATCATGTGCTCAGGGCCGACGCGCCGTCAGCCGCCGAGTCCGCCGCTCTGATCAGCGACGCGTTGGAAGGGTACGAGCACTATGAACAGGCACGAGCTCACCGCGACGACCTGGATCAAGAGCAGCTACAGCGGCGACAACGGCGGCAACTGCATCGAGGTGGCCCCCGGTTTCCCCGCCGTCGTCCCCGTCCGTGACAGCAAGGCCCCGGACGGCCCGGTGATCGTCGTCGCGCGGAGCGCCTGGGCCGCGTTCGTGGGCGCCGTCAGCCTTCCTTAGGGTCCTCGCCCGACTCGCGGCGCTTCAGTTCGTCCTCGCGGCGGCGCAGGTCGGCCTCCCAGTCCTTGAGGAGCTTCTCGTCGTTCTTCGCCGTCTCGTCCTTCAGGGACTTGAGGAACTCGGGGTTGTCGTCCGGCGCCACCCACTCGGCGCGCCGGGCGCGGGGCGACTGAGCCGCGGTGGCGCCGCCCGCGGGCGTGCGGCGGGCCTTGCCCGCCACCAGCCAGGCGACCGGCCCGACGAGCACCTCGCCGAAGAGCAGGATGATGATGACCCAGACCACCTTCGGCAGGCCCCGCACCTCCTCCTCGGGGGTGTTCAGACAGTCGATGAAGGCGTAGATCCACAGTGCCAGGACCAGCAGGAACGGCAGATACCTGAGCATGGTGGCGGGTTCTCCCAGAAGACGGCGACGGAGCGTGGGGCAGCCCCGGTGACGGGGTCAGGGTAGCGGGTGGCCGATACTGGGACACATGGCTTACGACGATCTTCGTTCCCTGCTCAGGGCACTGGAACGCGAAGGCGACCTCAAGCGCGTCAAGGCCGAGGTCGATCCGTATCTGGAGGTCGGGGAGATCGTCGACCGGGTCCAGAAGTCCGGTGGCCCCGCGCTCCTCTTCGAGAACGTGAAGGGGTCGAGCATGCCCCTCGCGATGAACGTGTTCGGCACCGACCGGCGGCTGCTGAAGGCCCTCGGGCTGAAGTCGTACGGCGAGATCTCCGACAAGATCGGCGGGCTGCTGCGGCCCGAGCTGCCGCACGGGTTCGTCGGCGTCCGGGAGGCTTTCGGGAAGCTCGGCGCGATGACGCACGTGCCGCCGAAGAAGGTGAAGCCCCAGGACGCCCCCGTCCAGGAGGTCGTCCTGCACGGCGACGACGTCGACCTCGACGCCCTGCCCGCCCTCTTCACCTGGCCGCAGGACGGCGGTTCCTTCTTCAACCTGGGCCTGACGCACACCAAGGACCCGGAGACCGGGATCCGCAACCTCGGGCTGTACCGCCTCCAGCGCCACGACAAGCGCACGATCGGCATGCACTGGCAGATCCACAAGGACAGCCGCAACCACTACCAGGTAGCGGCCCGCAAGGGTGAGAAGCTCCCCGTCGCGATCGCCTTCGGCTGTCCGCCCGCCGTGACGTACGCCTCCACCGCCCCGCTGCCCGGCGACATCGACGAGTACCTGTTCGCCGGGTTCATCGCGGGCAAGCGGATCGAGATGGTCGACTGCAAGACGGTGCCGCTCCAGGTGCCGGCGCAGGCGGAGGTCGTCATCGAGGGCTGGCTGGAGCCGGGGGAGATGCTGCCGGAGGGTCCGTTCGGCGACCACACCGGGTTCTACACCCCGCAGGAGCCGTTCCCCGCGCTGAAGATCGACTGCGTGACGATGCGCAGGCGTCCCCTGCTCCAGTCGATCGTGGTCGGCAGGCCGCCGACGGAGGACGGCCCGCTCGGCCGTGCCACGGAACGTTTCTTCCTGCCGCTGCTGAAGGTCATCGTCCCGGACATCGTGGACTACCACCTGCCCGAGGCCGGCGGCTTCCACAACTGCGCGATCGTCTCGATCGACAAGAAGTACCCCAAGCACGCGCAGAAGGTGATGCACGCGGTCTGGGGCGCCCACATGATGTCGCTGACCAAGCTGATCGTCGTGGTCGACTCGGACTGCGACGTCCACGACCTGCACGAGGTTGCCTGGCGGGCGCTCGGCAACACCGACTACGCCCGCGACCTGTCCCTCGTCGAGGGCCCGGTCGACCATCTCGACCACGCCTCCTACCAGCAGTTCTGGGGCGGCAAGGCGGGCATCGACGCGACCCGTAAGTGGCCCGAGGAGGGGTACACGCGCGACGGCGGCTGGCCGGAGATGGTGCTGCCCGATCCGGAGACTGCGGCGAAGGTCGACCGCCGCTGGAAGGAGTACGGGCTGTGAGTTCCGCATCCGCAGCGCTTCCGCAGCAGCCGGGACGCACCAAGGCGTTCCTGCGCCTGGTGATGATCGAACACTCCGTGTTCGCGCTGCCCTTCGCCTACATCGCCGCGCTGACGGCGATGTACGAGACGGACGCCAACATCCACTGGGGCAGGCTGCTGCTGGTCACCGTCTGCATGGTGGGCCTGCGCACCTTCGCCATGGCGGTCAACCGGATCATCGACCGCGAGATCGACGCCCGTAACCCCCGCACGGCGCAGCGCGAGCTGGTCACGGGGGCCATGTCGGTGCGGCACGCCTGGACCGGCGCCCTGATCGCCCTGGTGGTCTTCCTGGGCGCGGCCGCGCTGCTGAACCCGCTCTGTCTGGCCCTTGCCCCCATCGCGGTGATCCCGATGGTGGTGTACCCGTACGGCAAGCGGTTCACGAACTTCCCGCAGGCCATCCTGGGTCTGGCGCAGGCGATGGGTCCGATCGGCGGCTGGCTGGCGATCACCGGCGAGTGGTCGTGGGACGCGGTGATCCTGGGCCTGGCGGTCGGCGTCTGGATCGGCGGCTTCGACCTCATCTACGCCTGCCAGGACGTCGAGACGGACCGCGAGATCGGCGTCATGTCGGTCCCGGCCCGCTTCGGCATCCCGGCGGCCGTCCGGGGAGCGCGCGTCTGCCACGCGATCACGACGGCCCTCTTCGTCTGGTACGCCCTGGCCACGGGCGCGGGCGCGTTCTTCTGGCTGGGCCTGGTGATCGTCGCGGGCGCCTTCGTCTACGAGCACACGATCGTTCGGCCGCACGACCTGACCCGCCTGAACAGGGCGTTCTTCCAGACGAACGGGTTCATCGGCATCAGCTTGTTCGGCTGCGCGCTGATCGACCTGCTGGTGCGGGGGCTCACGGTCTAGCCCTGGTCCGGTCCTTGCCCGGACCGAGGCCCGGTCCCGGTGCGGCCCGGGGCCGGGCCCTGTACTCCGTCCGGGTGAACAGGCGGGCGGGGAAAGCGAAGGGAGCGTGCGGGCTTCGGGCCCGACCGGTCCTGAGGACCACTTCGCTCACCGGTACGCTCAAGGTGTGAACGCAGGAGAAACGCAGCGCGTGCCTTGGATCGTGGGGGTGTCCGGGGCGTCCGGTACGCCCTATGCCGCCGCCGTGCTGCGTGCGCTGCTCGCCGGGGGCGAGAGCGTCGACCTGGTGGTCAGCCGGGCCTCGCGGCTCACCCTGCTCGACGAGACGGGGATCTCCTTCCGGGACGCGCACTGGCGCGACGACCTGCGGGAATGGCTCGCGCGCGGGGCCGACGGCAAGCCGGACACTTTCCGGACGAACGTCGAAGACGTCCGGTACTGGGCTGCGGGGGACCTGGCGGCGGGGCCGTCCTCGGGGTCGTATCCGGTCAAGGGGATGCTGATCGTGCCCGCCTCGACGGCCTGTGTCGCCGGGGTCGCCCTCGGGTTGTCGAAGGACCTTCTCCAGCGGGCCGCGAGCGTCACGCTCAAGGAGCGGCGGCCTCTCGTCGTGACGGTGCGCGAGACACCGCTGGGCGGGCAGACCCTGCGCCATCTGGTCGCGCTGGACGACGCCGGTGCGAGCGTCGTGCCCGCCTCACCCGCCTTCTACGCGGGCGCCACGCACATCCAGGATCTGGTCGACTTCGTCGCCGGGCGCGTACTCGACGCGGCGGGGGTCGCGCACACGCTCTACCGCCGGTGGGACGGCGAACTGGGCGGCGCGAACGGAACCCGGGCCACATGAGCGCCATCTGAGCAAGTCGCAGTACCTCTCATCTTTTCAGGAACTCTTGACCGGAAGGCTTCGATCGCATGGACGCGGTGGACAGGCAGCTCATCCAGGCACTGCGGGAGAACGGCCGGGCCTCCTACGCGGAGCTGGGGCGCCTCGTCGGTCTGTCGGGACCCAGCGTCACCGACCGCATCAACCGGCTGGAGGCGGCCGGTGTCATCACCGGCTACCGCGCCACGGTGAACGCCGCCCAGCTCGGTCTCGGCGTCACCGCCCTCATCGGCATCTCCCTCTCCGACGCCGCCGACCACGAGGACGTGGCCAACCGGATGAAGGACCTCAGCGAGATCGAGGACTGCTGGTTCATCGCCGGCGACGACTCGTTCATGCTGAAGGTGCGGGCCAACGACGTCGACGGTCTCGAGCGGATCATCCGGCGGCTCAGCGGGACCAAGGGCGTCTCCCGCACCCGTACCACCATCGTGCTCTCCACCAAGTGGGAGAACCGGGTCGGGGAGCTTCCCGAAGAGGTGTAGGCCCGTTCCAGGGCCGGTCGGGGCCACCTCCCGCCCGAAGGGCGGGGGCGTACGGTTGGTCGTCGACGACCTCGTCGGACGTCGTCGTAGTAAGTCGTAGAGAGGTGCGGGCATGGACGTCGGACTCAAGCGCGAGCTGGAGGAGAAGGTCAGGGCCGGTGAGCGGCTGACCCGTGAGGACGGCATCGCGCTGTACGAGTCGGACGACCTGGCATGGCTGGGCGGCCTCGCGCACGAGGTGCGGACCCGTAAGAACGGCGACGTCGTGCACTTCAACGTCAACCGGCACCTCAACATGACGAACGTGTGCACGGCGTCCTGCGCCTACTGCTCCTTCCAGCGCAAGCCGGGCGAGAAGGACGCGTACACGATGCGCATCGAGGAGGCGGTGAAGCTCGCCAAGGCGATGGAGGGCGAGAGCCTCACCGAGCTGCACATCGTCAACGGCCTGCACCCGAACCTGCCGTGGCGCTACTACCCGCGCTCGCTGCGGGAACTCAAGGCCGCGCTCCCGGACGTCTCGCTGAAGGCGTTCACGGCGACGGAGATCCACCACTTCGAGACGATCTCCGGCCTGTCCGCCTCCGAGATCCTCGACGAGCTGATCGACGCCGGTCTGGAGTCGCTGACGGGTGGCGGCGCCGAGATCTTCGACTGGGAGGTCCGGCAGCACATCGTCGACCACCGCACCCACTGGGAGGACTGGTCGCGCATCCACCGGCTGGCGCACGAGAAGGGTCTCAAGACCCCGTGCACCATGCTGTACGGCCACATCGAGGAGCCGCGGCACCGCGTCGACCACGTCCTGAGGCTGCGTGAGCTCCAGGACGAGACGAACGGCTTCCAGGTCTTCATCCCGCTGCGCTACCAGCACGACTTCGTGGACATGAAGGACGGCAAGGTCCGTAACCGGCTCCAGGCCCGCACCCAGATGGCGACCGGCGCGGAGGCCCTGAAGACCTTCGCGGTGTCGCGGCTGCTGTTCGACAACGTCCCGCACGTGAAGGTCTTCTGGGTCATGCACGGCGTGCAGACCGCGCAGCTCGCGCTCCAGCACGGCGCCGACGACATGGACGGCTCGGTCGTCGAGTACAAGATCACGCATGACGCGGACAACTACGGCACCCCGAACAAGCTGACCCGCGACGACCTGCTGGACCTCATCCGGGACGCCGGTTTCCGCCCGGTGGAGCGCAACACCCGCTACGAGATCATCCGCGAGTACGACGCCCCCGACCCGGCCCGCCGCGAGTCGCCGCAGCCGATGCGGGTGTGACGGGCGCGTCGAGCCGTACGCCGGCCGCGGGTGCGTGGGGGACCGGTCGTGGTGCCCCGCGCCCCTGAGGCCGGGAGGAGAGCCGCGGCCGGCCGCGGCGGGCCGGTGCCCGCGGTCCGCCGCTCCTCGGTCCTGCGCGCGGACGACCGCGAGGGCGCCTGGCAGGGGCTGGTCCAGGATCCGGGAACGGCGGCGCCCATGCTGTCGAAAGAGTCGAAGTAAGGACTACGATCCCTGCGTGTCGCTTACCTTCACCCTGGATCCCGCTGTCACCCCCGCCCTGCGCGACGGCATCCTCGACCTGTGGACGGATGTCTCCAACGCGGGTGGGGCCGTCGGCTTCGTGCCGCCGGTGGAACGCGAGACGGTCCGGCCGGAACTGGTCCGCCACCTCGTCCAGATGGCCGAGGGCCGCACCCGGCTGCTCGTCGGACACGACCCGGCCGGCGAGGTCGCCGCGACGGCGTTCCTCAGCTTCAACACGCACCGCCTCCAGACCCACTGGGTGATGCTGTACACGGTGATGGTGCACCCCCGCCACCAGGGCAGGGGATACGGCCGCGACCTGCTGGCGGCCGCCGCCGAGGAGGCCCGCGCCTTCGACGGCATCGACGCGATCCGGCTGACCTGCCGCGGCGGACTCGGCCTGGAGCACTTCTACGGCTCCTGCGGCTACAAGGAGGTCGGCCGGGTGCCCGGCGCCATCCGCGTCGCGCCGCACGACGACCGCGACGACATCATCATGCTGCTGCCCCTGACGTGAGCCGGGGCGCCCCGACGCGAGCCGAAGCACCCCTGCTCGACCCGATGCGAGGGCTCCCGGCCGCTCGTACCCCGCTGCAAGATCGGGTCCCCGGCGTGCTTCACTGGACGACGGCCCCTTTTGGAATCGGAAGAGTGGATTGACATGCTCCGCTACACACTGATGCGTCTCGGTGTCTTCGCCGGCTGCCTCGTGGTCGTCTGGGGCCTCGTCTACTCGGGTGTCGTCCCGCGCGGCCTCGGCGACTCCAACCTCATGTGGATCCTCCTCCTCTCGCTGGTGATCTCCGCGCCGATCAGCTTCGTGGTGCTGCGCAAGGAGCGCGACCGCGCCTCGGTGCACGTCGTGCAGCGGGTGGACCGGATGAAGGCCAACCTGGACGCCAACCGGTCCCAGGAGGACGACGTGGCCGACGAGAGCGCGCACCCCCAGGGCCGGGCGCAGACCTCGTAGGTCGTGTCTGACGATTCCCGCTGCGCGCGCGACGCCTGGCACGGCACTCCCCCAGCCTTCGGCCGGGGGTGCCCCCACGCCGCGTTGCCGGATCACCCGAGTACATCCGGTACACGGGCGATCCTCCGCCTTGCGATGCTCCCCCACCGCCTGAACGGCGTGGGAGGTGCCCCCATCACCGGACGCCGCGCGCTGATCCGACGCGAATGGTCAGACACGCCCCAGCGGCCTCGACCCGGCCGGGACCGGGGTCGGGATCCGGCCGGCGGAGCGGGGCGGACCGGGTCGGAGCGGGTCCGGCCCCGGCGGGCCCAACTACGCTGTGCCCATGGGTGCCGTGAAGACCAAGCGGATGCCGCGTGCGGTCCGTGAGCAGCAGATGCTGGACGCCGCAGTGGAAACCTTCGGCCGCCGCGGGTACATGGCCGCGTCGATGGATGAGATCGCCGAACTCGCGGGCGTGTCCAAGCCGTTGGTGTACCTGTACCTGAACTCCAAGGAAGACCTCTTCACCGCCTGCATCCGGCGCGAGGCGAAGACGCTCGTCGCCGCGGTGCGCACCGGCGTCCGCACCGACCTGCCCGCCGACCGCCAGCTCTGGGACGGACTGCTGGCGTTCTTCGCGCACACCGCGGAGCACCCGCACGCCTGGTCCGTCCTGCATCTACAGGCCCGCACGCACGGTGAGCCGTTCGCCGCGGAGGTGGCGGCGATGCGCGAGGAGATCGTCGCCTTCGTCACCCAGCTGATCGTGGTCGCGGCCAGGGAGGCCCACCGCGACCCCGATCTCCCCGAACGGGAGGTCGCCGGACTCGCCGAGGCGCTGGTCGGCGCCGCCGAGTCCCTCGCCGCCTGGGCCAACACCGCCGACGGCACCACGGCCCGCCAGGCGGCGGCGACCCTGATGAACTTCGCCTGGGCGGGCCTCGGCAACCTCATGAACAACCGTCCCTGGTCCCCGCCCGAGGCCTGAGCCGCCCGCCCGACCCGGCGCGGGCCGGGCCGGTCACCAGGTGAGCGGATCCACCCGGCCGCTCACATGCACCCGTCCCGCCTCGCCCGTCCCGCGCAGCTCGAACCGTTCGCCGTCCGACGCGAAGGCCACCGTCCCCGGCAGCAGGACGGGCGCCCGGAACTCCGCCCGTACGCGCACCGCCGGTGGGCTGCCGTGTGCGGCGAGACAGCGGGCCACGGTCCACATGCCGTGCGCGATGGCCCGCGGGAAGCCGAACAGGCGGGCGGTGAGCGCGTGCAGATGGATCGGATTGCGGTCGCCCGACGCGGCGCCGTAGCGCCGCCCCACGTCGGCGGCGAGCCGCCACTCGTCGAGCACCGGGACGGGCTCCCGGGTGGCCGCAGGCTCGAGGGCGGGAACCGGCTCGGTGCGGTGCCGGGCCAGATACGTGCTGGTCGACTCCCACACGAGGGCGCCGCGCTCCCGCAGCTCCGTCACGACGACCGCCTCGGTCCCCCGCCGGTGCGCGGCCAACCGGTCCACGTACACGGTGAGTTCGTAGGCGCCCATGGCCGCGAGGCCGGTGCGGCGGGTGATCTCGATCGACGTGTGGACCAGGCCGAGCAGCGGCAGCGGGAAGCCGCGGCCGCTCATGATCCGCATGGCCAGCGGGAAGCCCAGGACATGGGGATAGGTGAGCGGCAGCGAGTCCTCGCCGGTCGGGAAGCCGCACACCCGCTCGTAGGCGGCCAGCCGGCCGAGGTCCACCCGCAGGTCGGGCAGGACGAGACGGTCACCCGTGCCGGAGTACCCGACACCGGGCCGGGGCCGCTTGAAGGGCGAACGCAGCGCGCCGAGGGCGAGCAGCGGACCCAGGGACGGGGGACCGGACAGCATGATCACTACGCCGGTCATTAGGCCCCCAGCAGACTCTGGCCGCACACCCGCACGACCTGCCCGTTCACCGCGCCGGACGCCGGATGGGCGAGCCAGGCGGTGGTCTCGGCGACGTCGACGGGCAGACCCCCCTGGGCGAGGGAGTTCATCCGGCGGCCCGCCTCGCGGATGAGCAACGGAACCGCGGCCGTCATCCGCGTCTCGATGAAGCCCGGCGCCACCGCGTTCACCGTGACCCCGTGCTCGGCCAGCGCGCGTGGGGCGAGGGACCGGACGAGTCCGGCCACGCCCGCCTTGCTCGCGCCGTAGTTCGTCTGCCCCGCGTTGCCCGCGAGGCCGGCGATGGAGGCGGTGGCCACGATCCGCCCGCCCGTCCGCAGGGCGCCCTTGGCCAGCAGGGCGTCCGTGGTGCGCAGCACGCTCCCCAGGTTGACGTCGAGCACCGGACTCCATCGGTCGGCGGGCATGTTGACCAGCCGCCGGTCCCGCGTGATCCCGGCGTTGTGGATCAGCACGTCCAGCCCGTCGGGGAGTTCGGCGGCGATCCGCTCACCCGCGTCGGCGGCCGTGATGTCGAGGGTGAGGGCGGTCCCGCCGAGCCGTGCGGCGACCCGGCGCGCGTCCTCCTCGGCCTGCGGTACGTCCAGTACGACGACATGGGCGCCGTCCCGGGCCAGCGTCTCGGCGACGGCCTCGCCGATCCCGCGGGCGGCGCCGGTGACGAGCGCGGTCCGGCCGGCGAGGGGGAGTGTCCGGCTCGCGGGGCCGTCCGATTCCTCGAACCCGGCCGTCCCCACGGCGATCACCTGGCCGCTGACGTACGCCGACCTGGGGGAGAGCAGGAAGTGCAGGGTGGACTCGGCGGCGGCCGCGTCGGTCAGCCGGACCAGGTTGACCGTTCTGCCCCGCCCGATCTCCTTGCCCAGCGACCGCACGAACCCCTCCAGGGCCTGCTGCGCGGCCGCCTGGTGGTGATCGCGGGCGTCCAGGGGCGCGCCCAGGACGACGATCCGGCCGCTCGCCGCGACCGACCGCACGACCGGGTGGAGGGCCGCGTGCACCTCGGCGAGCGTGTCGAGGTCACGGACGCCGGTCGCGTCGAGGACGACGGCGGCGGGGCCGGTGGTTCCGGTGGGCAGGCCGGTGCGGGCCAGGACCGGCGCGAGGCCGGGCACGGGCGGGCCGCCGGCCGTGAGGTGCAGCAAGGGGCCGTCCAGGCCGGGCCGTTGGGCCGTCCATCGCCTGAGCGGCGCCGGTTGCGGGAGCCCGAGCCGCCGGGTGAGGAGGCGACCGGGCGCGGTGGCGGTGAAGCTCAGATAGCGGTCGGCCATGATGATCTCCCACGGGCTCGGTGCACACCTCGTACCGGGTGCTTACTCTGGAGTAAGGTTACCGTGGGTAAGTCTAGGTCACGGATGAGGAGCAGGTCGAGATGAGTACCTCGGAGCCGTCACGGGCGAGCCAGCGGGTGAGTCACCTGAAAGTCGCGGGGAGCAGTGCGCCGCAGCCCCCTCCGGAACTCCCGCGCGTCCGCCGCGTGGCGATCGTCGGAGGCACCCGCATCCCCTTCGCCCGTTCCGACGGCCCCTACGCCACCGCCTCCAACCAGGAGATGCTGACGGCGGCCGTGAACGGGCTCGTGAACCGGTACGCACTCGATGTGCCCGGCGTCGTGGGCGAGTTGGTCGCCGGGGCCGTCCTCAAGCACAGCCGTGACTTCAACCTCGCCCGCGAGACGGTCCTCGGTTCGAAGCTGGACGCCCGCACCCCCGCCTACGACCTCCAGCAGGCCTGCGGCACCGGCCTCCAGGCCGTGATCGCCGCCGCCAACAAAATCGCCCTCGGCCAGACCGAGTCCGCGATCGCGGGCGGCGCCGACACCGCCAGCGACGCCCCCCTCGGCGTCAACGACCGGCTGCGCCGCATCCTTCTCGAAGCCCGCCGGGCGAAGTCGACCGGCGCCCGCCTCAAGGCCCTCGCGCAGATCCGCCCCGCCCATCTTGTCCCCGACATCCCGCGCAACGCCGAACCGCGCACCGGGCTGTCCATGGGTGAACACGCGGCGGTCACCGCCCGCGCCTGGGGCGTCGGACGCGAGGCCCAGGACGAACTGGCGGCCACCAGCCACCAGCGGCTCGCGGCCGCCTACGAGCGCGGCTTCTTCGGCGACCTGGTCGTCCCGTTCCGCGACCTGGCCCGCGATCAGAACCTGCGCCCGGACTCCACGGCCGAGAAACTCGCCGGGCTGAAGCCGGTGTTCGGGACGGAGGGCCCCGAGCCGACCATGACGGCGGGCAACTCGACTCCGCTCACGGACGGCGCGGCGGTGGTGCTCCTCGCCTCCGAGGAATGGACCGAGGCACGCGGCCTCGAACCGCTCGCCTACCTGACGGCGTACGAGACGGCGGCCGTCGACTTCGTACGCGGAGATGTCGCGAACGGCGAGGACGGGCTGCTGATGGCACCCGCGTACGCCGTCCCGCGCATGCTGGAACGGGCCGGTCTGGGCATCGAGGACTTCGACCTGTTCGAGATCCACGAAGCCTTCGCCTCCCAGGTGCTGGCGACGCTCGCGGCCTGGGAGAAGCAGGGCCTTGCACCGGTGGACCGCGACCGCCTCAACGTCGCCGGGTCCTCTCTCGCCACCGGCCACCCCTTCGCGGCGACCGGCGCGCGCATCGTGGCGACCCTGGCCAAGCTGCTCGCCGAACGGGAGGGCCCCGCACGGGGATTGATCTCGATCTGCGCGGCCGGCGGGCAGGGAGTCACGGCGATCCTGGAACGAACGTGAAGATTCCTCATATAACCCCCGGGATTGCACATCCCCAGCGCCGGAACATTCCCGAACACGCACAAGCCCCACACGTGAGCGCCGTACGATCCCGTACCTAACCGGCGGTAACCCCTGTCTTAGGGGGCATCCCGGTTGAACGCCTCGGTGCGCGAGGCACGTACGTCATGCAGCAAGCAGTTTCGTCGCTGCACGCCCAGGGAGCCGCCCGTGTCCACGCCGTATCCAGCCGCCGGTTCGGCCTACGCCGATCCCGACGCTCCCCCCGCCCTGGTGGAACCCGAGACACGACGGCTGGACGGCGTGGTGCGGGAGGCGTCCGTACCGGCGTTCGCGCGCCCGGTGACGTACGGCTCGCTCGCCGACCTGCCCTACGACAACGCGGGCGCCGCCCCCGAGGCGGTGGTCCTCAGCCGCAGGGGCCAGGACGGCGAGTGGACGGACATCACGGCCGAACGCTTCGCCGCCCAGGTCCACGCGGTCGCCAAGGGACTGATCGCGGAGGGCCTCGTGCCCGGCGACCGGCTCGCCATCATGGCCCGCACGACCTACGAATGGACGCTGCTCGACTTCGCGGCCTGGGCGGCCGGCCTGGTCACGGTGCCCATCTACCCGACCTCCTCCGTCTTCCAGACCCGCTGGATCCTCCACGACTCGGGCGCGGTCGCCCTGGTCACCGAGACGCCCGGACAGGCCGCGACCCTCGGCCCCGAACTCGACCGGCTCCCCGACCTCCGCCATCTGTGGGTCATGGAGAAGGGGCATGTGGACCGGCTGATCGACGCGGGCGAGCACGTACCGGACGCGGAGGTCGAGATCCGCCGGGGAATGCTGGTCCCGGACACGCTCGCCACCCTCATCTACACCTCCGGCACCACGGGCCGCCCCAAAGGCTGCGCACTCACCCACGGCAACTTCTTCGCCGAGGTCGACAACGCGATCGAACTCCTCTACCCGGTCTTCAAATCGGGCGGCGAGGACCTCTCCGTCCTCCTCTTCCTCCCCATGTCCCACGTCTTCGGCCGCATGGTCGCCATCGCTTGCGTCCGCGCCCGCGTCCGGCTCGGCCATGCCCCGAGCCTCAAGGCCGACGAACTCCTCCCGGACCTGGCGGCCTTCAGACCCACCTGTCTGCTGGCCATCCCGTACATGCTGGAAAAGATCTTCAACACCGCGCGCGCGAAGGCCGAGGCCGGCGGCAAGCTGTCCTCCTTCGACCGGGCCGTCAACGTGGCCCGCCGCTACGGCGAGGCGGTCGAGGCACAGAAGACCGGCACCGGATCCGGTCCGGCCGCCACCCTCCGCGCCGCCCGCACCCTCTACGACCCGCTCGTGTACCGCCGCCTCCGCAGCGCCATGGGCGGCCGCGTCCGCCACGCCATCTGCGGCGGCTCCCCCCTGGGCCGACGCCTCTCCGCCTTCTACCTCGGCGCCGGCATCGAGATCTACGAGGGCTACGGCCTGACGGAGACGACGGGCGCCTCGACCGTGACGCCACCGCTGAGACCCCGCCTGGGCACCGTGGGCTGGCCCCTGCCCGGCACGAAGATCCGCATAGCGGCGGACGGCGAGATCCTCATCGCCGGCGAACACGTCCTGCGGGGCTACTGGGACCCGGCGGCCGGAGGAGTCGTCCCCGCCGCCCCCGACGGCTGGCTGCCGACCGGTGACCTCGGCGAACTGGACGACGAGGGCTATCTGACGATCACCGGCCGCAAGAAGGAGATGATCATCACGGCGGGCGGCAAGAGCGTCGCCCCCGCGCCCCTGGAGAACTGGCTGCGCTCCCACCCGCTGATCTCCCAGGCCATGGTCCTCGGCGACGGCCGCCCCTACGTCTCCGCCCTCCTCACCCTCGACCCCGACGGCCTCACCCACTGGCGCCAGATGAACGGCAAGCACCCGGTCCCGGTGGAACTGCTGATGGACGACCCCGAGTTGAAGGCCATACTCCAGCGCGCGATCGAGGAGGCCAACAAGCTGGTGTCCCGCCCCGAGTCGATCCGCCGGTTCGCCATCCTCCCCACCGACTTCTCGGAACACGCCGGCCACCTCACCCCCTCGATGAAACTCCGCCGCGAGGCGGTCCTGCGCGACTTCGCTGAACAGGTGGAGGGGCTGTACGCGCAGGAAGCGCGGTAAAGGATTCGCGGGCCGGGCTCCGGCCGGGGAGTATCCGGCCGGTGAACAGCATCGAGTTCTTCCACTGTCCCATGGACGACCACCCCACCATCCTGGTCTGGGGAATCCGGGTCGACGGCCTCGATCTGCGCGCGCACACCGCCTGGGCGACGCGGGAGCTGTGGCGGCCGGAGCTGGAGGACCAGTTCGAGGACCAGGAACGGGAGTCGGCGGAGCTGATCTGGCGGCAGCACGGCGGGCTGGGCGTCCTCGACTTCACCGGGAACCCCTTCCTGCGTACGGCCGACCGGACCCCCCTCCTCGGCTGCCCCTGCGGCATCTGGCAGTGCCGGCCCCTCATGGCCCACGTCGCCATGACCCCCACGACGGTCACCTGGTCCGGTTTCCGCTGTCCGGAGCGCGAGGAGTGGGGCGAACTGCCCCTGGGCCCGTTCCTCTTCGAGCGGCAGGCCTACGAGGAGGCGCTGAGCGCTCCGGCGGTGCTGACGGAGGACCCGCTGGGCCCGGCTCCGGAGTCCTTGGGCTGTGTTCCCTGATCCTTCTCGGAGGCGACAGCGGCGGCGGACAGCAGCGTCGCGCCGGCCAGGCTGCCCCAGAGCGCGGCCGGGCCGTGGGGCGCGAGAGCCGTGATGACCGCAGGGGAGACGGCGAGGCCGAAGCCCGTGGACAGCTCGAAGCGGGCGAGCGTGCGGCCCAGGGCGTGGGCCGGGGCCAGGAGGGTGACGAGCGCGGTGGCGCTGCCGGTGTAGACGATCTCGCCGAGGGTGCAGATCACGGACACCGCGGCGACGGCCGGGGCACCCCAGCCGTGTCCCAGTGAGGTGGCCACGAGGAAGCCCAGGTAGGAGACGGTGAGCAACACACCGGCGAGCGCCAGCACGATCCGCCGGGGGAAGCGGGACATCAGGACGGTGACCGGAACCTGGAGGGTGACCACCAGCACCGTGTTGGCCACGAAGATGGCCGCCGACCACACCGGTGACGCGTGCAACTGGGTCACCAGGACCAGGGGAAGCGCGATCTCGGGGACGTTGAGGCAGAAGACGTAGACGACATTGGCGGCCAGCAGTGCCCGCATCCGGGGGACGGGAGCGGGGGCAGGGGAGGGAGGAGCGGGGACGGTGGTGGGCGCGTCGGATCTTCCCCTGTCCGCGGACGCGACCGGGTGCGCGCGCAGGTGGACCGACCAAGCCAGGGCCGCCGCGGCGAGATAGGCGAGCCCGGTGACGGCTGCCAGCGCCCGCAACGCGGTGGTGCCGCCCGTCAGACACGCGGTGGCGATCAGCGCGCCCGCGCCCAGGCCCGCGTTGCGCAGGGCGCGGCCCGCCGCGAGCGCGGTGTCGCGTTCCCGGCCGTGCGCGACCGTGGCCACGAGGGCGGCGTGGGCCGCCGGCCAGGCCTGGTTGCCGATGCCGAAAAAGAGCGCCGCCGACGCGAACGGCCAGGCGTGCCCCGTCGGCGTGGCCAGCAGCAGCACCACCCCCAGCACCCGCACCAGCATCGACGCCGCCACGACGGTGCTGCGCGCGCCCCCGTCCAGCCATCGGCCCACCACGGGCAGGCATCCCAGGCCCACCACGATGCCGGCCGTCATGGCGATGCCGGTGAGCGGCGCGGACAGCCTCAGCACCGTCACCCCGTAGAGCAGCAGGAAGGGACGCAGCAGGCCGGTGCCGAGCGCGTCCACAGCCAGGGCGACGGCATAACGGGGGCCGCCGGAGGCCCGGACGAGGGCGCGGGGCCGGATCTTCGCGGTGCTGGTGGTTGCCATGGCGGCAACGGTGGGTTCGACCGCCGGGCAGGGCACGTCGGTTGACGGACACCGTCAACCGACGTCGTCGCCGGCCGGCCGGTCGGTGATGATGAGGGATGACGTTGAGGATCGACATCGGCGGACTGCCGGCCGAGCGACTGCGGTTCGCCGCCTCCCCGCTGGCCGAGCTGACCGCGATGCTGCACGTGCTCGCCGAACCCGGGCACCATCCGCAGCTCGCCGGCTGGGCCGGGGACGTCTGGACCGGGCTGCGGCCGGAGCTGGCCGAGCGGCTGCGGGAGGCGGAGTTCCTCTGGCGTTCCTCACAGGCGGACTTCCTGATCCCCGCCCGGCCCCGGCCCACCCTCGCGGAGGAGCTGGACGACGTCGACCGGATCGACGACGAGCGGTATGTGACCGCCGCGCTCGTCACCACCTGCGGCAGCAACCGGGTCCACTTCGGCACGCGGTCGCCGCTCACCGACGCCACCGCCCGTGAGCGGGCCCTGGACCTGGCCCAGTCCCGGGGCGCGCTCCAGGAGGCCTTCGCGGAACGGCTCCTCGCCGACCCGGCCGCCGTACGGGCGCGGGTGCGCGACACCCTCGAACAGTGCGCCGGGGCCTTCTTCGACGCCGCCTGGGCGGGCGTCGCCGTGCGCCTCGCCACCGACCTGCGCGTGAAGAACGACCTGCTGAATCGCCAGGGCATCGGGGCGGCCCTCGCCTCCGTCTCCGACGCGGTCACCCTGGCACCCGACGGCGACTGCATCGTCGTGGACAAGCTCCAGGACAAGGCGACCGCCGCCCACGGCACCGGGGTCACCTTCATCCCCAGCGTCTTCGGCCGCCCGCACCTGGTGGCCGTCCACGCGCCCGGCTGGCAGCCGGTGGTGCAGTACCCGGTGGCCGAGCCGAGCGCGGTGGAGCCGGTGTCGCTGGAGATGGTCACCCTGCGGCTGGAAGCCCTGTCCCATCCGGTACGGCTACGGCTGCTGCGCACCCTGGCCCGCGGCCCGCACACCAACCGGGAACTGGCCCACGCCTGGGAACTCACCCCTCCGGAGGTCTCCCGTCACCTCGCCGCACTGCGCCGCGCGGGCCTGCTCACGGCCCGGCGGGACGGCCGCTACGTCCGCTACACCCTCGACCTGGCCGCCCTGACGGCCCTGGGCGCAGACCTGCTGGCGGCCGTGCTGCGCTGAGGCGACTACTTCACGGTGGGGGGCGAGGGACTGGGCCCAGGCACCGGCGGCGAGGGAGAGGTGGGGGCCGTCCCGGCCGGCCCGTCGCCTCACGGGGGCACCAGCTCACCGCCCGGGGGCATCCGCACGGCAGCGACGTCAACCACACCGCGCAACAGGGTGGTCGCGGAGCTCGCCGCCAACGCCGTCACGCACGGACGGGTCCCGGGCCGGGACTTCGAGCTGCGGCTGCTCCCGGAGGGCACGCTGCGTGTCGAGGTGAGCGACGCCCGCGCGGACCGGCGACTGCGGATCGTCACGAACCCGGTGGAGGAGGGCGGTCGGGGGCGGATCCTCGTCCGGGCGCCGGCCCGCACGCGGGGTGTCGTGGAGCGGGACATCGGCAAGACGGTCCGGCGGAACTGCCCTTCCGCGACCGGAGGTGGGTCCGGGCCGGACCGAGCGAGAAGTTCCGGCCATCGCACGGCCCTTGACTTCACAAGACCCTCGCGCGACATTCCGGTCTCCGCACCCGAATCCATCCATTCGTTCCCCGTCGGCTGGAGTGGCCATGACCACGAGCGCGGATCCTGTGAGACACCACGGCCTTCCCTCCCGGAGGGCCGTGCTCGGCGCCTCCGCCGGGGCCGGCGCCGGGCTGGCGCTGGCTGCCCCCGGGCGACAGGCGGCCGCCGCCGACCTGCCCGTCCTCGGTACCTACGACGTCGTCGTCATCGGCTCCGGCGCCGCCGGGATGACCGCCGCGCTGACGGCCGCGAGGCGCGGGCTCAGCTGTGTCGTGGTCGAGAAGGCGCCGACGTTCGGCGGGTCCGCCGCCCGCTCGGGGGCCGGGATCTGGATCCCGAACAACTCGGTGATCCTGTCCGCCGGGGTCCCGGACACGCCCGCGAAGGCGGCCGCCTACCTGGCGGCCGTCGTCGGAGCGGACGTCCCGGCCGACCGTCAGGCGGCCTTCCTCGCGCACGGGCCCGCCATGCTCTCCTTCGTCATGGCCAACAGCCCGCTGCGTTTCCGCTGGATGGAGGGGTACAGCGACTACTACCCGGAGCTGCCCGGCGGGTTGCCCGGCGGCCGCTCCGTCGAGCCCGACCAACTGGACGGCAACCTCCTCGGGGCCGAACTCGCCCGCCTCAACCCGCCGTACATGGGCGTCCCCGCGGGCATGGTCGTGTTCAGCGCCGACTACAAGTGGCTCGCGCTGGCCGCCGTGAGCGTCAAAGGCGCCGCCGTCGCCACCGAGTGCCTGGCGCGCGGGACCAAGGCCGCCCTGCTCGGGCAGAAGCCGCTCACCATGGGACAGTCGCTGGCCGCGGGACTGCGCGCCGGTCTGCTCGCCGCCCAGGTGCCGGTGTGGCTGAACACCCCGCTCGCCGACCTGCGCGTCGAGGGGGGAGTGGTGACGGGGGCCGTCGTCACGCGCGACGGCGTGCCGGGGCTCGTACGGGCCCGGCGGGGTGTCGTCGTCGGCTCCGGGGGGTTCGAGCACAACGCGGCGATGCGGGCGCAGTACCAGCGGCAGCCGATCGGGACCGAGTGGACGGTCGGGGCGAAGGAGAACACGGGGGACGGGATACGTGCCGGTCAGCGCGCGGGCGGGGCGCTGGCGCTGATGGACGACGCCTGGTGGGGACCCGCGATCCCGCTCCCCGGCGAGCCGTACTTCTGTCTCGCCGAACGCACCCTGCCCGGCGGCCTGTTGGTGAACCGGGCCGGCGCCCGCTTCGTCAACGAGGCCGGCCCTTACAGCGACGTGGTCCACACGATGTACGACCTCGATCCGACCGCACCGGACATCCCGGCGTGGCTGGTCGTCGACCAGAACTACCGCAACCGGTACCTCTTCAAGGACATCGCGCCGACCTTCGTGCTCCCCGACGACTGGTACACCTCGGGAGCCGCGCGCAAGGCCTGGACCCTCGACGCCCTCGCCGCCTCGATCGGCGTCCCGGCCGCCGCGCTCCGCTCCACCGTCGACCGCTTCAACTCCCAGGCCCTCAGGGGCAAGGACACCGACTTCCGGCGCGGCGACAGCGCCTACGACCACTACTACACGGACCCCTACGTCCTCCCCAACTCCTGCCTGGCCCCCCTGTGGCTGCCTCCCTACTACGCCTTCCGCATCGTCCCCGGCGACCTCGGCACCAAGGGCGGTCTGCGCACGGACGCCCGGGCCCGGGTGCTGCGCGCCGACGGCTCGGCGATCCCCGGCCTGTACGCCGCCGGGAACGCCAGCGCCGCCGTCATGGGGCACAGCTACGCGGGCGCGGGCTCGACGATCGGCCCCGCGATGACCTTCGGCTACCTCGCGGCCCTCGACCTCTCCGGCGGGCTCGGATGACGGTTCGGGCCGCGACGGCGCGTGTCATCAGGGACGTGTCACCGGGATCGGGATCGTCGTGGAAGGAGAGGGGTGGACCCGCTCGCCGGCGGAGTCGTCGGTGAGGTTCCGTGTCCCCGGGCCCGTCACGCCAGGCGTCCCCGAAGCCGAGGTCCGGCCCGTCGAGCAGGCGCGGGGCGGCCCTTCCGCCGGGGCCGGTTGGGCCGGGCCGGTCGGTGTCAGAGGGTCGGTCGGGGGGCCCGGGCGGCGGTGGCCGTGTCGGGGTGGAGGGGGAAGATCTGGTCGAGGCCGACGATGCGCAGGATGCGCAGGGTGTTGGCGGGGACGCCTGCGAGCGCGATGTCGGCCTGCGCGGCGAGGGCGTGATGGTGGGCGGCGAGCAGCGCGGTGATGCCGGTGGAGTCGCAGAACTCCATGCCGGCCAGGTCCAGGATGAGGCGCTGGCCCGGCCGCAGGGTGAGCGTGGGGAGCAGCTCACGCAACTGGGCGGCGTGGCCGAAGTCGAGGTCGCCGAGGATCTCGAGGACGGGGCCGGTCACGACGTCCCTGCTGGTGATCTTCAGGGGGCTCATCGTGTGCTCTTCGTGGCCGGGCCGGTGGCCGGGTCGGTGGCGGGGACGCCGAGGGCCAGCAGGGCGGTGTCGTCGTCGAGGCCGTCGCCGAAGTCGTCCAGCAGGCCGATCAGAGCCTGGACGACGGCGTGCGGCGACCGGCCGGCGTGCTCGGTGGCGAAGGCGCGCAGCGCGTCGTCCCCGTACAGACTGCCGCGGTCCTCGCCGGTGCGTGCCTCGGTGAGACCGTCGGTGTAGAGCAGGAGGGTGTCGCCGGCGGCGAGGACGGTGGTCGCGGTGACGAATCGCGCGTCGGCCAGGACGCCGACGAGGAGACCGCCGGGGGTCGGCAGGAAGTCCGCCGTGCCGTCGGCGCGCAGGACGAGCACCGGCGGATGGCCGCCCGAGGCGATTCGGACGGCGACCTGCCCGGTCTCGGTGTCCGGCTCGAGGACGCCGAACACGGCGGTGCAGTAGCGCGGGTCGCCGTCGGCGGAGTAGCGCTCGTGGAGGACCTTGTTGAGCGTCGTCAGCGCGGAGACGGGGTCGGAGTCGTGCAGCGCGGCGGCGCGCAGGGTGTAGCGGGTCAGCGAGGTGACGGCGGCGGCCTGGGGGCCCTTGCCGCACACATCGCCGAGGAAGAACGCGAAGCGTTTGCCGTCGACGGGGAAGACGTCGTAGAAGTCGCCGCCGAGCCGGTCGGGGGAGGCCGTGTGGTAGTGGGCGGCCGTCTCCACGCCGGGCACCTGCGACAGGGTCGCGGGCAGCAGCGACTGCTGGAGTACCGCGAGGGCCTCCTGGAGCCGGGCGCGGTCCGCCTCCGCCTGTCTGCGCGCTTCCTCGGCGGCCTTCCGGCCGCGCAGGAGTTCCTCCTCGTAGGCGCGGCGGTCCCGGGCGTCGAAGACGGTGGTGCGGATCAGCAGCGGCTCGCCGATGGCGCCGTGCTTGACCACCGAGGAGACCAGCACGGGTGTCCGGGCGCCGTCGGCCTGCTTCATCTCCAGCGCGATGCCGCCGATCCGGCCCTGCATCCGCAGCAGTGGCGCGAAGTGCGTCTCGTGGTAGAGCTTGCCGCCCACGGTCAGCAGGTCGGTGAACCGCATCCGTCCCACCACCGCGTCCCGCTCCAGGCCCAGCCAGGACAGCAGCGTGTTGTTGATCTTCGCTATGGTCCCGTCCATCAGCGTGGACAGATATCCGCACGGCGCGCTCTCGTACAACTCCTCGGCACTGTCCTCCAGCAGGGCGGCGAAGACGGCGTCCGACGTCTTCCCGTCGCCGGCGTCACCGGAGCCGGTCTGCTGTCCGGTGCGGCACATCACCGTAGACCTGCCAGGAAGCCGGTGATCGCTTCGTTGGTGGCCTCCGGCGCGGACAGGTGCGGGCAGTGCCCGGTGGCATCGAGGGTGATCAGCGTCGAGCCGGGGATCGCCCGGTGGACGAAGGCGCCGACCTCGCGGGGCGCGATGACGTCCTGGGTGCATTCCAGCACCAGCGTCGGCACGTTCACGCGCTTCAGGTCGTCCCTGGAGTCCGACAGGAACGTGGCCCGGGCGAAGACGCGCGCCATCTCCGGGTCGGTGGCGCAGAAACTGTTCGTCAGCTCGTCGCCGAGCTCGGGCCGCTCCGCGTTCCCCATGATCACCGGTGCCATCGCCGCCGACCAGCCGAGATAGTTCGACTCCAGCGAGCCGAGCAGCTCGTCGATGTCCTCCGCACTGAATCCACCCCGGTAACCCTCGTCGTCGATGTAGCGCGGTGAGGGGGCGACCATCACCAGCGCCCCGATGCGCTCCGGAGCCATGCCGACGGCCAGCACCCCGATCATCGCGCTGACCGAGTGCCCCACGAACACGGCGTCACGCAGGTCCAGTGCTTCGCACACCTCGACCACGTCCCTGGCGTAGCCGTCGAGGGAGGTGTAGCGGTCCTCCGAGAACGCGGCCGGGTCCGAGCCGCCGGACCCCACGTAGTCGAACAGCACCACCCGGTGGTCGGCGGCCAGGGCGGGCACGGTGAGCCGCCACATGTTCTGATCACAGCCGAACCCGTGCGCCAGCACGACCGTGCGTCCCTGAGGATTGCCGGTGACGGTGACGTTGTTCCTGCGATCGATGTCCATGCCCCCCATCCTCGCAAACCGCGGCCGGCGCGCCCGCGCGGCGGCGGATCGCCCGCTCCGCCCGGCTCCGCTGCGCCCGGCTCCGGTCCGTCTGTCTCCCGTCCGTCCGTGTCCGGTCCGGCCCTCCGGCGGGGCGGGACCGGACACGGACGGGTAGGTCTATGCGGTCGTCCCCGCCGGCCTGCGGGCGATCAGGAAGGCCTGCGGGGTGGACTCGCCGCGGTCGGTGTCCGCTTCGCGCACGCTGCGCGACAGCATCGAGAACCCGGCCGCGGTCAGCAGCTCGGCCATCGGCTCCGGGCGGCGGCGCAGGAAGTCCAGGGCGACCGGGTGGCCCCAGGGGCGGTCGTGGTGGCGCGGTTCGTCACCCACCTGGAAGCCGAGGAACAGGTGTCCGCCGGGCGCGAGCACACGGTGGAACCCGGCGAAGAGTCCGGGCAGCTCGTCCACAGGGGTGTGGATGGACGAGTAGAAGGAGACGACCCCCGCCAGGCTCCCGTCGGGCAGATCCAGGTCGAGCATCGAGCCCCGCTCGAACCGGATCCCCGGGTTCTCGCGCCGCGCGATCGCGAGCATCGACTCCGACAGGTCGAGGCCGGACATCTCGAGCCCCAGCGCGGCGAGGAATCCCGTGACCCGGCCGGGGCCGCACCCCAGGTCGGCGACCCGGCCGCCGACGCCGACGAGTTCGGCGTACGAGGTGAGAAGGGCCCGCTCCAGCGACTTCGCGGGCAGCTCGTCGCGGAAGCGCTCGGCGTAGTCCTCGGCGATGGCGTCGTAGAACGTGCGGGTGGCGGTGACGAAGCCGGGGGCGGGGGAGGCGGAACGAGCGGCGGAGGCGGGAGAAGCGGGGGTGGGGGTGGCGTCCGTGGTGTCGGTCATGGGCGCGGACCCTAGCCGCGCCCACTGACAATCGGAGGGGACGCCGGGAGGAACGGGGGAGTGCGAGCCCGTGTCGGCAAAGGCAGGAGCCCCGTGCCGTACGGCACAGGGCTCCTTGGGTGCTGCTCTCAGACTTGCGATCTCAGGGTGGTGAAGATCAGACGGGGGTGACGTTCTCCGCCTGGGGACCCTTGGGGCCCTGCGTCACGTCGAAGGAGACCTGCTGGTTCTCCTCGAGCGAGCGGAAACCCTGCGCGTTGATCGCGGAGTAGTGGACGAAGACGTCGGGGCCGCCGCCTTCTTGGGCGATGAAGCCAAAGCCCTTTTCGGCGTTGAACCACTTCACGGTTCCGGTAGCCATAAGCCCTCCTTGGGCCCAAAGGGTTGCCCTGCTCCAGAACCCTGCAAGCGTGAAAGCGAGTGCCGCACAACTGCATACGTCTGAAAACGACGAGAGCCCGCGGTTACATGCTCCGCAGGCTCTGTACTGCAAGGGAAACCAAACTGCAACTTGCGGCGAGCCTAGCATGCAGGCAGCCGAAAGCAATAGAGGTCAAGATCACGTCACCCGGATGTTTGAAGATCCGCAGAAGGGGTTGACCGAGGGGGTGGAGTGCCCACGGTATCCGATGGGGTCTAGCCTCGCGATGTGGACAATTCTCGCACCCGGCCGCGCGTCGGCCACATCCAGTTCCTCAACTGCCTGCCCCTCTACTGGGGGCTCGCGAGAACCGGCACCCTCCTCGACTTCGAGCTGACGAAGGACACCCCGGAGAAGCTCAGCGAGCGACTGGTCCGGGGCGACCTCGACATCGGGCCCATCACCCTCGTCGAGTTCCTCAAGAACGCCGACGACCTGGTCGCCTTCCCCGACATCGCCGTCGGCTGCGACGGCCCGGTGATGTCCTGCGTGATCGTCTCCCAGGTCCCGCTGGAGGAGCTGGACGGCGCCCGGGTCGCCCTCGGCTCGACCTCCCGCACCTCCGTGCGTCTGGCCCAACTGCTGCTGGCCGACCGCTTCGGCGTCCGGCCCGACTACTACACCTGCCCGCCCGACCTCAGCCTGATGATGCAGGAGGCCGAGGCGGCCGTGCTCATCGGTGACGCGGCGCTGCGGGCCAACCTGCTGGACGGACCGAAGTTCGGTCTCCAGGTGCACGACCTCGGAGCGCTCTGGAAGGAGTGGACCGGCCTGCCGTTCGTCTTCGCGGTGTGGGCGGCCCGCCGGGAGTACCTGGAGCGCGAGCCGGTCATCACCCGCAAGGTCCACGAGGCGTTCATCGAGTCACGCAACCTCTCGCTCGACGAGGTCGGCAAGGTCGCCGAGCAGGCGGCCCGCTGGGAGGAGTTCGACGAGCAGGTGCTCGAGCAGTACTTCACCACCCTCGACTTCCGCTTCGGCGGGCCGCAGCTGGCGGCGGTCACCGAGTTCGCCCGCCGCGTCGGTCCGAGCACGGGCTTCCCGGCGGACGTCAAGGTGGAGCTGCTCCGGCCGTAGCCACGGCACTACGCTGCTGCCGAGTCCAACGGCGCCCGTCGGGCGCCTTTCGGGGGAGGGTGGACGTCCATGCAGCCGCTCGGAGTCGACGAACCGAGGACCGTGGGCCCCTACCGGCTGCTCGGCCGGCTCGGCTCGGGCGGGATGGGCCGCGTCTATCTGGGACGCAGCGCCGGCGGCCGCACGGTCGCCGTGAAGATCGTGCACCCGCACCTCGCGCTCGACGAGGAGTTCCGGGCCCGCTTCCGGCGCGAGGTCGAGGCCGCGAGGCGGGTCGGCGGTGCGTGGACCGCGCCGGTCCTGGACGCGGACCCGGAGGCGACGGTGCCCTGGGTCGCCACGGGGTACGCGGCCGGGCCGTCCCTGGCGGCGGCGGTCGGCTCGGGCGGCGGGCCGCTGCCCGAGCACTCCGTACGGGTGCTCGGCGCGGGTCTGGCGGAGGCGCTGGCAGCCGTGCACGAGCTGGGCCTGGTGCACCGGGACGTGAAGCCGTCCAACGTCCTGCTGACGGTGGACGGTCCGCTGCTGATCGACTTCGGCATCGCCCGGGCGACCGACGGCACGGCCTCGCTCACCTCCACCGGCGTCTCGGTCGGCTCGCCCGGCTACATGGCCCCCGAGCAGATCCTCGGCCGGGTCGCGTCCGGCGCGGCCGACGTCTTCTCCCTCGGCGCGGTGCTCGCGTACGCGGCGACCGGGGGGCCGCCGTTTCCCGGCGACTCCTCGGCCGCCCTCCTCTACAAGGTCGTCCACGAGCAGCCCGAACTCGGTGAGCCGGAGGGCGCCCTGCGGGGTGAACTGCGTGCGGTGGTCGAGGCCTGTCTCTCCAAGGACCCGGCCGCCCGGCCGGCCCCCGCCGAGGTGGCCCGACGGCTCGCTCCCGAGGGCGCGGCCCGGCTGGTCGCGGGCGGATGGCTGCCGGGTGCGCTGGTGGAGCAGCTGGGGCGCAGCGCCGTACAGCTGCTGAACCTGGAGGGCGCGGGGGCCGGCGCGGAGCCGGTCGTGTCCGGGCCGGTGGGATTCAGCAGCCCGGCGGTGACGGCGGGGGAACCGGCGGCGAGACCGGGGGAGTTCGGGCCACCGCCCGTGATGGGCGGGGGCGCGGGAGGTACCGGGGGCGGCACGGGTGCAGGATTCGCCGGGTTCGACGGGGACGCGGCCACTCCGGCCGACGGGCCGGGTCCCGTTCCCGCGCCGAGGGACGCCGAGCCTGGGGCCCGCGGGTCCGAACGGCCCGGCAGGGTCTCCGTCACCGTGGCGGCCACCGCGACTCCCGGGGAGGGCGACCGCGGGAGGCGGCTGAGCTGCACCGTCGCGCTGGCGGTCGCGGGGGCGATGGCGGCGGTCACGGTCGGCTCGGTGTTCCTGTTCCACATGCTGCCGGGCGACGACGAACACAACGACGCCTCCGGCAGCGACGCCCGCTCCTCCGCTCCGGCGGACGGTTCGAGCTCCGGCCCGGCCGCCTCGGCGCCCGCGAGCGGTTCCACCCCCGGCCCCACCTCCCCGGCGCCCACCGCGCTCCCGGCCCGCTATGCCGGGACCTGGGAGGGCGAGGGCACCGGCCTGGACGGCACGCTTCCGATGGGCACCTTCCGGGTGACGGTCCGACAGGCCGACGTGGGCGACAAGCTGGGGGAGCTGCGGCAGACCGATGTGCTCGGCGGCATCTGCGTCGACGTCCTGACGCTGAAGCAGGTGACGGAGAAGGACGTCGTCGCCACCTCGGCGGGGGCCAAGAGCAACCACGCCGGCTGCAACCCGCAGCCCCACACGATCCGGCTCACCCCGACCGGCGACGACCTGACGTACACCTCGGACAGCGCGGCGGAGGGCAACCCGGTGGCCCGGATGTCGAAGGTCGATGACGACGCCTCCCGGTGACCTGGCGCTGATCGCCGTCGCCGCACTGTGGGGCGCCCTGGCGGGGGCCCTGCTGCCACGGGCGGTGCACCGTTTCTCCGTCCCGTGGGAGGAGAGGGACCGCGGTTGGCGGACGCACTGCCCGGACGGGCACCCGATCCGCGGGTGGCTCGGGCGGGCGAGGTGCGCACGGTGCGCCGAGCGGGGCGCCCCCTCCTACGGCCCGGGCGGCCCGCGTCTCGCCGCCCTCACCGCCCTCGTGTGCGCCGCGCTCGCCGCCGCCACCGGTCTGCGGCCCGAACTCGTCGTCTGGCTGCTGCTCGCGCCGGCCGGGGTGCTGCTGACCGCAGTCGACCTGCGGGTGCGCAGACTGCCCGATCCGCTCACCCTCCCGTTCGCGGCCGCCGCACTCCTCCTGCTGGCCGCGGCCGCGCTGCTGCCCGAGCACGCCGGGGACTGGACGACGGCCCTGCTGGGCGCGCTCGCCCTCGGCGGCGGCTATCTCGTGCTCCACCTCGTCAACCCCGGCGGCATGGCCTACGGCGATGTGAAACTCGCGCTCTCGACGGGCGCCGTCCTCGGCTGGTACGGCTGGGCGACGGTCATGCTGGGCACGTTCGCCGCGTTCCTGCTCGGGGCGCTGTACGGCGGCGCGCTGGCCGTCCTGGGACGCGCCGGACGCAAGACGGTGATCGCCTTCGGTCCGTTCATGCTCCTCGGGACCTTCGTCGGGCTGCTGATCGGCGCGTACGCGGCCTGACGTCCGGGGGCCGCAACGGCTGGCGTAGGCTGGTTCGGTCCGTCCACAACCCTTGACGAAAGGGACCTCCGGTGCCCGAGAAGGCCGACCTCCAGTCTGTGCTCGACCGTGCCGCGGACGGCGGGCGGATCACTCCCGAAGAGGCCCTCGTCCTCTACCGCGACGCCCCGCTGCACGCGCTGGGCGCCGCCGCCGACGCCGTACGCCGCCGCCTGTACGCGGGGACCGAGCACATCGCCACGTACATCATCGAGCGCAACATCAACTACACGAACGTGTGTGTCACGGCGTGCAAGTTCTGCGCCTTCTACGCGGCCCCCAAGGACACGGCCAAGGGCTGGACCCGCGACCTGGACGACATCCTGCGCCGCTGCGCGGAGACCGTCGAACTCGGCGGCACCCAGATCATGTTCCAGGGCGGCCACCACCCGGACTACGGCGTCGAGTACTACGAGAAGCACTTCGCCGCCATCAAGGAGGCGTTCCCGCAGCTGGTGATCCACTCGCTCGGCGCGTCCGAGGTCGAGCACATGGCGCGGATCTCGAAGGTGACGGTCGACGAGGCCATCACCCGTATCCACGCCGCCGGCCTCGACTCCTTCGCGGGCGCGGGCGCCGAGTTGCTCCCCGCCCGGCCCCGCAAGGCCATCGCCCCGCTCAAGGAGTCCGGCGAGCGCTGGCTGGAGATCATGGAGATCGCGCACGGGCTGGGCGTCGAGTCGACGTCCACCATGCTGATGGGCACCGGCGAGACCAACGCCGAGCGCATCGAGCACCTGCGGATGATCCGTGACGTGCAGGACCGGACGGGCGGCTTCCGGGCCTTCATCCCCTACACCTACCAGCCCGAGAACAACCACCTGAAGGGCCGCACCCAGGCCACCCTCTTCGAGTACCTGCGGATGATCGCCATCGCCCGCCTGTTCCTCGACAACGTCCGCCACATCCAGGGCTCCTGGCTCACGACGGGCAAGGAGGTCGGCCAACTCTCCCTGCACTACGGTGCGGACGACCTCGGCTCGATCATGCTGGAGGAGAACGTCGTCTCCTCGGCCGGCGCCAAGCACCGGTCCAACCGGCTCGAGATCATCGACCTGATCCGCAAGGCAGGCCGCGTCCCGGCGCAGCGCGCGACCACGTACGAGCACCTCCTCGTGCACGACGACCCGGCCAACGACCCCGTGGACGAGCGGGTCATGTCCCACATCTCGTCGACCGCGATCGCCGGCGGCACGGCCCACCCCGAACTGAAGCTCCTCGCTTCCAACTAGCTTCTCGGACCGGCCTTCGCATGCTGACGATCCACGCGGACTCCAGGGACCGGGCGCTCGCCGTCAAGGGCGCCTCGATCGCCGACGCGGGGTCGCTGGAGGAGCTCGTCGCCGCGTATCCGTCGGCGCGGGTGCGCCGGTGGCCCGGCATCCTGACGCCCGGTCTCGTCAACCCGCACGGCACCGAGTTGCTGGAGGGGGCGTACCACCCCGACCCGCGCGAGGCCGACGAGCTGGGCGCCGAGCCGCTGACCGGGGACGCGCTCACCGCACTCGCCCCGGACGACGCCCGGTGGGGGGCGAGCGCCCGGCGCGGGGTGCAGCGCATGCTGGCCCACGGCACGGTCGCGGTGGCCTGCGAGGAGCTGCGCCGGCGCGCGGTGCGGGACGCGGTGGCCCGCTCCGGCCTGGCCGTGGTGGGCCGGACCGGGCCGCACCCCGGTGGGGTGCCCTCACTGGACCCCTACTCCTGCGGCCTGCCGGTGGAGTTCGCCCCGCCCAGGGAACGGGGCTCCGCCGCCCGCTTCGCCGTCTTCGACGTGCCCGACGAGGCGGCCCTGCCGACCCGGGGCGCGGGAACCTGCGTGGCCACGGTGATCGAGGGCCGCCTCCTGTACCGGCGGCGCTGAGACCGCCCCTCCAGGGGCGCGGGCCGTGAGGCCGGGCGGCTCCGCCGCGTGGGCGGGCGCGACCAGCCACGACGGACCGGCAGTCAGCAGTCGGCAGCCGCCAGCCGGCACCTGAATTCCGACACCCGACAGAAGCCTCCCCGCCCTACTCCGAGCCCTGTCCCGAGAACGCCTCCGCGAACGCCCCGTTCTCCTGCTCGACCCCGCTGCAATCGGTCAGCGCGTCGTTCGTGGCGGAGCCGTCCTCGCACTGCCGGTCGCGGAACGTCGACCACATGGACACCCAGGAGATGCCCTTCTCCTCGGCGAACGTCCGTACCTGCGCCGCGTCCGAGAGCGAGAACGTCTCGTTGTCGACGTCGTTGGTGCCGATCATCGAAGTGAGCGCCATCCCCTTCCACGCGCCGGCGTCCGTCGTCCCGAAGACCTTCTTGAGCTGGGCCTGCGCGGCCGTCGCCGAGGTGATCGCGTATCCGCCCATGTCACCGGCGTACGACTCGCCGTAGTTCATCGTCATCAGGTTGACGGTGGAGACCTGGACGTCGTACTTGTTCGCGGAGGCCAGCAGCGCCAGGCTGTCGGAGTCCAGCCCGGAGGGCATCACCGGGAGGGTGAAGGAGACCTCCAGGCCGGGACGTTCGGCCTGGAGCGCCGCGATCGCCCGGGAACGCAGGGCGACCGAGGCGGAGTCGGACAGTTCGTCGCCCTCGATGTCGAAGTCGGCCTGTGTGGAGCCCACCGCGTCGAGTGCGTCGCCGTACGCCCGCGTCAGCTCCGACGCGCCGGCACAGGCGGCCGCCAGTTCCTTGCCGGACGCCCCGCCGAAGGAGACACGCGCGGTGGCGCCCGACGCGGTCAGCGCCGAGACGCGGGACTTCACCGCGGAGTCGCCGATGGCGTCCGCACCGTTCCACGTCGGTGTGCAGCCGCTGTCGCCGGCGATGACGAACGCCAGGTTGTACGTCGTCGGCGAGCCCGCCGAGTCGTTGCCGTCGGCCTCCACCGCGCTCACGTACGGCGCGTAGGAGGTGCCGGCACCGGACGAGCCGGCGCTCGCCGACGGTGAGGGACTGCCGCTCGCCCGTTCGCTCGCGGATGGCGGCGCCCCGTCCGGCGTGTCGTCGGAGCCCGCGGAGCATCCCGCCACGGCCAGGGCGAACAGGCAGGTGACCCCGGCCGTCGGCATCAGGAAACTCCTCATTGCGTATGCACCCGCTCTCGTGATTTCTGTCTCAGCGCGGAAACAATGCGCGTTTCCGAAATGGAAATGTCTCACATGCGGGCGGATCGCGCGGGAACAGTGGACACACAGACACTTCATGGAGGTAAGTGCGCAAAAGGTGATAACCACCCGCCCGAAAGGGATAATCAACCCTCCCATGGTGGGCAGGATTCGCGCAGGGGATTCGGATTTCTCTCAGGGAGTGGACAGGTTCGCGCGTTTCTCATGGGCCTCTCACAAGCGGCGCAGAGTTTATGCCACACAAACGCTGCCTAATATCCGTGGAATGCAATCCGAGCCTGCCATCGAAAGCCGTGCCGCCGCTCGCGGCAGCCGTCGCAGCCGCAAACGTGACGACGCCTCCGCCGAGGGGCCCGTGTTCGTTGACAACTCCGGACGCAGATCCAAACTGCTGCGCCGGATCGGTCTCCTCATGGGAGTCGGCTGCCTGGTCTACGCCGTCGTCCTCGGCGCCGCCTTCATGGGCTGGGGCACCTCCCTGACCCCGTCCTCGCTGCTGCCGTTCGGCAACGGAGGCCCGCGCGGTTCCCAGAACAACGGCCCCGGCGGCTTCCAGCCGCAGGGCGGTGTCGGCACCCCGCCCTCGAGGCCCACCGGCACCCCGCCCACGGGCGTCGCCACCGGCGAGCCGCCGAGCTCCGCCCCGACCGCCACCGCCTCCGCGACCGCGGCCGCCAACTGACCGGAGCGCAGCCACTTCCATGACGACCACCACCTCCCGCGGCCGCCGCCGCGCCCCGACCCGCATGTCCCGGGCCGCGGGCAGGGCCGCGGCGCTCCAGAAACCGCGTGTCATCCTCGCCCTGCTGCTTCTCCTCGCGCTGACCAGCGTCATGCTCCTCGACGGCTATCTGCGCGCCGAGGTCGGCGGGGACCAGCGGGTGCGCACCGGGGCCGGCGCCGACAAGGTGCCCGACACGGTCCTCGACGGCGGCCCGATCCTGACCTTCCAGGGCGGCCGGGCCACCACCGTCTCGGTTCCGGACAAGACGATCGCGCTGACCTTCGACGACGGCCCGAACCCGACCTGGACGCCCCAGGTGCTGGGCATCCTCGAGGAATACGACGTGCCCGGCACGTTCTTCCTGGTGGGCTCGATGGTGTCGCGCTACCCGGGCATCGTGAAGGACATGGTCGAGGCGGGCAACGAGGTGGGCATCCACACCTTCACCCACGTCGACCTGTCCTACCAGTCGGACGCCCGCGTCGCCCGGGAGATGCAGCAGACCCAGCTGGCGCTCGCGGGCGCCGCCGGCATCACGACGACGCTCTTCCGCGCCCCGTACTCCTCCGAGACGGACGCCATCGACAACTACAGCTGGCCCGTCTACGAGAAGCTCGGTGAGGACGGTTACACCAGCGTCTTCGTCGACACCGACAGCGACGACTGGAAGAAGCCGGGCGTCTCGAAGATCATCAAGTGGGCCACGCCGGAGGACGGCAAGGGTGCGTCGGTGCTCTTCCACGACGCGGGCGGCGAGCGCTCCCAGACGATCAAGGCCCTGCCGGCGTACATCAAGAAGATGAAGGCCGCGGGCTACACCTTCACCACCATCAGCGGCGTGATGCAGGAGCAGAACGCCGCGGCCCGGCAGTCCTCCGGCACAGGCCGGCAGCAGGCCGCGGATGCGGCGGCCGGCACGGGGACCAGTACGGGTACCGGGACCGCGGGAACGGGAACGGGGACCGCGGCCACCGGGACCGCGGGAACGGAGGGGGCGGCGGGGATCCAGGGGGCGACCGGCGCGCAGGGCGGCGCCGTGCCCGGCGGAACCGGCGGAACGATCAACCGTCTTCAGGCCGCCCACCGCGAGGCCACCGGCGTGACCCTCTACGAGGGCAAGGCGCTCATCGCGGCGGTCACCCTCGCCGAGTGGACCGTGCCGACGCTGTCGGTGGGACTGATGATCGTCGGCGTGGCCGTCATGGGCCGGTTCGGCATGATGCTGGTCCTGGCCCGCCGGCACCACAGGAAACGCAACAGGCGCCGCTTCAGCTGGGGGCCGACCGTCACCCGGCCGGTCAGCGTGATCGTCCCGGCGTACAACGAGAAGGAGTGCATCGCCAACACCCTGAAGTCGCTGGCGCAGAGCACCCACCCGATCGAGATCATCGTCGTGGACGACGGGTCGACGGACCACACGTCCGAGATCTCGCGCGAGGCGGCGGCGGCTCTCGGCATGACCAACGTCCGGGTCGTCCGCCAGGAGAACGCGGGCAAGCCCGCCGCCCTGAACAACGGCGTCCGCAGCGCCGGTTACGACCTCGTCGTGATGATGGACGGGGACACGGTCTTCGAGCCGGACGCCGTGCACCAGCTGGTGCAGCCCTTCGCCGACCCGAACGTCGGCGCGGTCGCCGGCAACGCCAAGGTCGGCAACCGCGACACGGTCATCGGCGCCTGGCAGCACATCGAGTACGTGATGGGCTTCAACCTCGACCGCCGCATGTACGACCTGCTGCGCTGCATGCCCACCATCCCCGGTGCGATCGGCGCGTTCCGCCGCGACGCCGTGCTGGAGGTCGGCGGCATGAGCGAGGACACCCTCGCCGAGGACACCGACATCACCATCGCGATGCACCGCGCGGGATGGCAGGTCGTCTACCAGGAGCACGCCAAGGCGTGGACCGAGGCGCCGGGCTCCCTCAAGCAGCTGTGGTCGCAGCGCTACCGCTGGTCCTACGGCACCATGCAGGCGCTGTGGAAGCACCGCAAGTCCCTGACGGACAAGGGGCCCTCGGGCCGCTTCGGCCGCGTCGGGATGCCGCTGGTGGTCCTCTTCCAGATCGTCACGCCGGTCTTCGCCCCGCTCATCGACGTGTTCACCGTCTACTCGATGATCTTCGTCGACTTCCAGGCGGCCCTGCTGGCCTGGCTGGCCGTGCTCGGCGTCCAGCTGGGCTGCGCCGCCTACGCCTTCCGCCTGGACCGCGAGAAGTACCGCTACCTGCTGATGATGCCGCTCCAGCAGCTGGCCTACCGCCAGATGATGTACCTCGTTCTCATCCACTCCTGCATCACCGCCCTCACCGGCGGCCGACTGCGCTGGCAGAAACTGAAGCGCACCGGCGAGGTCGGCACCCCCGCAGGGGCGAGCTGATGAGCTGGGAACAGCAGGGCTTCGGCCCTGGCCCCGGCCCCGACCCTGGCCAGGACCAGGGGTACGGGTACGGGTACGGGTATGCGCAGGGGCAGGGGCAGGGGCAGGGGCAGGGGCAGGGGTACGGCTACGAGCTCGGGCAGCCGTCGGCGTATCCGTACGGGTACGACGGGCACGGCCGGCCGCCGCACCAGCAGGAGTACGGTCAGCAGCCGCACCAGCAGGAGTACGGTCAGCAGCCGTATCCGACGGAGCACGGTCAGCAGCCGTATCCGACGGAGCACGGTCAGCACCCGCACGCGCAGCACCACCCGGAGTACGGGCGCAGCGCCGAGCACGCGCGCAACGCCGAGCACGCGCGCAACGCCGAGCACGCGCGCAACGCCGAGCACGCGCGCAACGCCGAGCACGCGCGCAACGCCGAGTACGGGCAGAGCGTCATCGTGGAGGAGACGGCGACGCTGCCGGCGGTGGACGCGGAGCCCACCCCTGACCGGGAAGCCGTCGGAGACCTCGCGGCTCCGGTGTCCGTCGTCGAGGACACGCAGGAGGCACCCCGGTCCCCTTCCGGGCCCGACGCCGTGGCCCCCCGGCGGGACCGCTACTTCGACACGCTCCGGGCACTCGCCCTCGTCCGCGTCGTGGCCTACCACACCTTCGGGTGGGCCTGGGCGGGCATGGTCTTCCCCTCCATGGGGATCATGTTCGGCCTGGCAGGGACCCTGATGGCGAAGTCCCTGGAGCGTCCGGCGCTTCAGGTGGTGAGGAGCCGCTTCCGCCGGCTCCTTCCCCCCTTCTGGTTCTGGGGCGTCTTCGTCGTGATGGCGATGCTGGTCCACGGCTGGATGCCGGGCTGGGAGATCGTCTACTGGGTCGTGCCGCTGGGCGATCCGCCGGGCAACGCCTGGGGCGAGCAGGCCTGGGAGATCCTCTGGTACCTGCGGACCTATCTCTGGTTCGTCCTGTTCTCCCCGCTCCTGCTCCGGTTCTTCCGGCTCGCCCCGGTTCCCGCGCTGGCGCTCTCCCTGGCACCGATCCTGGTGCTGACCTGCGTGTGGGCGGGCCCGGACAACCGCTTCGGGTCCGCGACGTGGGACCTGTCGACGTACCTCTTCTGCTGGATGCTCGGTTTCGCGCACCGCGACGGCGTCCTGGAGCGGATGAAGCCGGGCCTGGTGGTGGCGGTGTCGCTCGCCGCGATCGGCTTCGGCGGTTGGTACGCCTTCACGCACCAGGCCGAGTTCGGCACCTACGACCTGGACGAGAACCCCCTCGCGCAGGCTTTCTGGTCGGCGGGCTTCGTCATGCTGCTGATGTGGGCCAAGGCGTACTTCGGGATCGGCTTCGCCCGGCTCACCCGCTTCCGGCGCACGAACCGGATCGTCACCGTCTTCAACGCGCGCGCGGTCACGATCTACCTCTGGCACGAGATCGCCCTCATCCTGGCCGTCCCGCTCATCGACAGGTTCTGGGACGTCCCCGCGTTCGAGACGTACCTGCCGCTGGAGAGCCAGTGGTTCATGTTCGGCGTGGGCTGGCTGCTGATCGCCCTCTTCGTGCTGGTCTGCGGGTGGGTCGAGGACGTCGCGGCGCGGAAGAAGCCGAGGCTCCTGCCGTGAGGCGGTGAGTCCGGGGCTGCCACAATGGGCGGGTGACCCGTGCTTCCCTGAACAAGCAGCCCCACGAAGTCGCCTCGATGTTCGACCGCGTGGCGGAACGGTACGACCTGACCAACGACGTCCTGTCGCTCGGGCAGGACCGGAGGTGGCGCAAGGAGGTCGCCAGGGCGGTCGACGCCCGCCCCGCACAGAAGGTGCTGGACCTCGCCGCGGGCACGGCGACGTCCTCCCTCCCCTTCGCGCAGACCGGCGCCTATGTCGTCCCGTGCGACTTCTCCCTCGGCATGCTCCAGGTCGGGAAGAAGAACCACGGCTGGCTGCCGTTCACGGCCGGGGACGCCACGAGGCTGCCGTTCAAGGACGACGTCTTCGACGCCGTCACCATCTCCTTCGGCCTGCGCAACGTGCAGGACTTCGACGCGGCCCTGCGCGAGATGTACCGGGTGACCCGGCCCGGCGGGCGTGTCGTCATCTGCGAGTTCTCGCACCCCACCTGGGCGCCCTTCCGGACCGTCTACACCGAGTACCTGATGCGCGCCCTTCCGCCGGTCGCGCGCGCGATGTCCTCGAACCCGGACGCCTACGTCTACCTCGCCGAGTCCATCCGTGCCTGGCCCGACCAGCCCGCCCTCGCCGAGCACCTGCGCAAGGCCGGCTGGTCGAAGGTCGCCTGGCGCAACCTGACCGGCGGCGTGGTGACCCTGCACCGGGGCTTCAAGGAGGTCTGACCCGCGGTGCGGCCCGGTTCCCACGGCGTCACGCTCCCGCCAGGGCCTCAGCCGCCGTCTCCGTGACCGCGACCGTCTCCGTGACCGCCAGGATCCCGGGCATCGCCCACGTCACGGTCATCTCTACGGCACGGTCATCGCCACGTCACGGTCACCGGGTGATCGCCTCGAAGGGGAGCCCCGGCCGGTCGAGCTCGCGCTGCAACCCGCCGCCCCCCGGCCTGGGCACCCGGGGCTCGCGCACGCCCGAGCCTCCGCCGCCCTCCCCCTCGCCGAAGTCGAACCACACCGTCACGACGGTCCCGCGCGGCACCTCGGCACCGGGCGGCGGGTACTGACGTACGACGTAGTCCACGACCGCGCGGTGGAACTCGGGCCGATCCGGTGCGGCCAGCAGCACGCCCTGTGCCGTAGCCGCCTCGCGCGCGTCCACGGCCATCAGTCCGACGAGCCTCGGTACACGCACCTCGGGTGTTTTGGGTGTTATGAACACAGATGTCACCCCCAGCGGTACTGGAAGGGTAACCGCCCGGGGGTGCCACCCGGAAGCGTCGGGTGCCTATCTGTAGCCGACGACTACGCCAGGTGACCGATGGAACGGCGGCGACGGTCACCAGGCGTGGCGAGGCACGGGAGCGGCGGTCACGCGGGGGGCGCGGGAGCCACGGTCACCCGGCGGGGTGTGGGCCGACGGTCACCACGCGAGGCGGTAGCAGTGCCTTTCGCGCTGCGACTCCGGTGGCGTGAAGACCTCCCCGAGCCGCATGCCCAGCCGTTCCGCGACGGCGATGGACCGCGCGTTGCGTGCGTCGACCACGGCCACCACTTCACGGACCCCGGCCGCTGCGACCCGCTCCAGGGTCATCCGCGCGGCCGCCGTCGCGTAGCCCTGCCCCCAGTGCTCCCGACCGAGCCGCCACCCGATCTCGATCTCGCCCCTGGGGCCGTGCTCACGGGGCCACGGCTGAGCACCGGTGAAACCGATCACCCGGTCGTCCCGGTCCAGCATCGTCCACAGACAGAATCCGAGCTCCGCGTCGTGCCGGCGCTGGCGGGCGGTGAGCTCTTCGTAGGCGGACAGCTCCGCGGATCGTCCGCCGTGGAACTCCATCACACCCGGGTCGTCGAAGACCCGGTGCCAGGCGACGGCGTCCTCGTCCGTGGGGACACGCAGTCGAACTACGGGGAGAGCTCGGTTCACTGGGCAGCCCTTCAGCCGGGTGATCAATTCTGCTGAATAGACTGCCCATGTCCAGTGCCGGTCGGCACGAAGATTCCGAACTTGGGGAGATCCCGCCGTGACCGTCGTGAACGAGCCCCTCTCCGAAAACACGGCCGACGTGATCGTCGTCGGCGCGGGGCCGAGCGGCTCCACGACCGCGTACTACCTCGCCAAGGCCGGACTCGACGTACTCCTCCTGGAGAAGACCGAGTTCCCCCGCGAGAAGGTCTGCGGCGACGGCCTCACCCCACGCGCCACCAAGCAGCTCGTGGCCATGGGCATCGACATCTCCGAGGAGGCCGGCTGGCTGCGCAACAAGGGCCTGCGCATCATCGGAGGCGGCGTCCGCCTCCAGCTCGACTGGCCGGATCTCGCCTCTTTCCCGGACTACGGACTCGTCCGCAAGCGCGACGACTTCGACGAGCAGCTCGCCCGCCAGGCCCAGAAGGCCGGCGCCCGCCTGTACGAGCGCTGCAACGTCGGTGCGCCGATCGTCGACGACCGCACCGGCCGCATCATCGGCGTGCACGCCAAGCTGGGTGAGGAGAAGCGCGAAGTGACCTTCCGCGCCCCGCTCGTGGTGGCCGCCGACGGCAACTCCAGCCGGCTCTCGCTGGCGATGGGCCTGCACCGCCGCGAGGACCGCCCGATGGGCGTCGCGGTCCGCACCTACTTCACCTCCCCGCGCCACGAGGACGACTACCTGGAGTCGTGGCTGGAATTGTGGGACCGCCGGGGTCCGGGCGAGGACCGGCTGCTGCCCGGCTACGGCTGGATCTTCGGTATGGGCGACGGGACGTCGAACGTCGGCCTGGGCGTGCTGAACACCTCCGACTCCTTCAAGGAGCTCGACTGGCGCGAGGTCCTCAAGGCCTGGTGCGCGTCCATGCCGCAGGACTGGGGTTACACCCCCGAAAACATGACCGGCCCGATCCGGGGGGCGGCCCTCCCCATGGCCTTCAACCGCAAGCCCCACTACACCAAGGGCCTGCTGCTCGTCGGCGACGCCGGCGGTCTGGTGAACCCGTTCAACGGCGAGGGCATCGCCTATGCCATGGAGTCCGGCCAGCTGGTCGCCGACGTCATCGTCCAGGCCCATGCCCGCGCCACCCCGGGCCAGCGCGAACTGGCCCTCCAGCGCTATCCGCAGGTCCTCGCGGACACCTACGGCGGCTACTACACGCTGGGCCGTGCCTTCGTGAAGCTCATCGGCAACCCGAAGGTCATGAAGATCGCGACCCAGCGCGGTCTGAGCCACCCCTTGCTGATGAAGTTCACCCTGAAGATGCTCGCCAACCTGACGGACCCCACGGGCGGCGACGCGATGGACCGCATCATCAACGGCCTGAGCAAGGTGGCCCCGAAGGCCTGACCGCGTCCGCCCGTCCGCCCCCTTACCGCCACGGTGTCCTCGGCGGCCCGGCCCGCGAAACCCCCTTCGCCCCGGCCCGCCACCCACCGTGGCGGTAAAGGGGCGTCTGAGGCATATCGGGTATCCGGCGCATCGGGAATATCCCGTTCCGTCAGGTGTCGGTACGTCAGAGGATGCCCCGTTCCCTCAGGCCCCAGCGCGTCAGAAATGTCCCGTTCCGTCAGGTCTCGGCGCGCCTGGGGCGTCCGGCCTGTGAGAGGCGTCCGGCGTCGCGGAATGTCCCGGGCCCGTCAAGGTGTCCCGGTACGAGAGAAATGTTCCGTCCCGCCAAAGAGAGTTCGGCGGCGCGTCAGAAACATCCGGCCGGTCTCGGTGCGTCCGGGATGTCCGCCCGTGAGAGGCGTTCCGGCGCCGCGGAACGTACCGGCCCGTCAAAGGTGTCCCGGTACGGCAGGAATGTCCCGGCCCGTCAAAGAGGGTTCGGTGCGGCAGGGGCATCCAGCCGGTGAAGGGTGTCCCGATGCGTCAGGGGTATCCGGCTTCGCGGGGCGCCCCTGCGCGTCGGAGGTGTCCGACCGGCCCGCCGGAGTTGTCCGGCCGACCGGACATGTCCGGTGTGCCGGAAAGGCCGGGACGGCGCGAGGCATCGACCCCTGCATACGCCCCAAGTGCACCAGAAGGGCGCTGGATGGGCCTGTATGCGAGCCGGGGGTCTAGCTAGAGGGGCCCGAGGGCGAGTTGCGAGGCGCCAGGGGAAGGCCGGAGGCGCGCCACAGGGTCGCAGGGCGCCCTCTGGGCCGTTCGCGGGGCGCCCACGCGCTTCGGGGCGCCCGTGCGGCCCGCACGGCCCTGGGGGCGGCTGTGGGCCCGCGGTGAGCCGCAAGAGCGGTTTGCGCGAGCGCGCATGGCGGCCCGGCGCGTCCGCGGAGCCCGAAGGGCCGCTGCCCCCGAGCGGCTGCGGCCCTTGCGTGCTTGAGATGCCTCAGGGCACCCGGGTGCGTCAGAGCACCCGTACCGCGCCGGTCGGCGGGTCGTACGACAGCGGCTTCTCGGCCACACCGGTGGACGGGTTCTGCGCGCCGACGAACATGCCGTCACCGACGTACACCGCCACGTGGTACGCGCTGCCCGCGCTGCCCCAGTACAGGATGTCGCCCGGCTGCAGGTTGTCCAGGGACACCTGGGTGCCGAAGGTCGACTGGTCCTGCGAGACGCGCGGCAGGTCGACACCGACCTGCTTGAAAGCGGTCTGCATGAGACCCGAGCAGTCCCAGGAGTTGGGGCCGGTGCCGCCGGAGACGTAGGCGTCGCCGATCTGGGCCTTCACGAAGGCGATGACGGCCGCGGCCGAACCGGTCGCCGTGGAACCGCTCGTGCTCGTGGAGCTGCCGCTGCTCGCCGTCGTGGAGAGCGTGGTCCGCTCGGCGTTGCGCGTGGCACGCTCGGCGGCGGCCTTGCGGGCGGCCTCGTCCTTCTTCTTCGCCTCGGCCTTGGCGTCGGCGAGGTCCTTCTTGGCCTCCTTGGCGGCTGCTGCTGCGGCCGCGTCACGCTCGGCGTCGAGCTGGTAGTTCGCCGCGGCCTGCTGCGTGGCCTGAGCGGACTGCGCGACCTGGGCGGCCAGGTCGCCCGTGAGCACGGGCAGTTCGAGCGTCTGCGTCACCGGCTCGGCGGCGTTGGCCGAGCCGGCTGCTGTGGCGACGGCCAGCGTGCCGAGGACACCACTGGCGACTCCGGCCCGCATCGCGATCGTCGACGCGCTGCGGCGGGGTTTCCGGTGGCTGCGTATGTGAGCGGTGTGGGACATGGGTACAACCGGTATCAGGGGCTCCTCCATACCTTCAAGAAACGTGTGCTGCGCCACAGTTGTTCAACCGATGCCCCAAATTCCCTTCCCCGGGTTCTTTATTGACGCCGTAACGGACATTGCGGACTCAGGCGATCAGGCCTGTGATCATGCACTTTCGTCTTTACGCCCGGATTGCCCGGCGCCTACCATCGGTCGCGACCATTGGCCAAGCCCTCTTCTTGGCCGCCCCGCACGGGTGTGGCGCAGGTCACGGAACGGTCACCGGAACCACCGCGTCCCGCGCGTCGTTCGCGACCGCTTCTCCTCGTGAACGCGTGCACGCGTCCACACCCCGGTCACACCTCCCCCTGATGTGTGAATGCGCGCCTCTATCAGGGCCTCATGTCCACCGCGAATTTGCATGCAAGGGAAGCCTCTTGATATGGAGACGACCCGCGTTTCAGGCGGTGACGAGCGTAAATGTCACTTCTTGTGATCACTCCGACGCTTCACGTATGAAGATCACTGTCGGTATGACTTCATGATCCTTCGTCAGGTGGTGGAGATCACAAAGCTTGTGTAATACCCCGTGTCGCAGATCACAGAGCGGCGGGCATAGGATGCGAGGCAGTTGGGCTTGTGACCTGCTTCACATGTTCGCGATCTTCGCCGGGACGGGCGGGGTCCGCGATACCTGGGAGGTGGACGGAGCCCGACGTCATCGCCAGCAGTCAGTGCCGACTGAGAGGAGCGAGGAGCGGTGAACGCGTATGCGCCCATCCTCGTACTGGGAGCCCTCGGGGCAGGCTTTGCGATCTTCTCCGTGGTCATGGCCACGTTGATCGGGCCGAAGCGGTACAACCGCGCCAAGCTCGAGGCCTACGAGTGCGGTATCGAGCCGACCCCCACGCCGGCCGGCGGCGGGCGCTTCCCCATCAAGTACTACCTGACGGCGATGCTCTTCATCGTCTTCGACATCGAGATCGTCTTCCTCTACCCCTGGGCCGTCACCTTCGACGCCCTGGGTGTCTTCGGGCTCGTGGAGATGTTGCTCTTCGTGCTCACCGTCTTCGTGGCGTACGCGTACGTGTGGCGGCGCGGCGGCCTGGAATGGGACTGAGGGGCCTTTAGCCATGGGACTCGAAGAAAAACTGCCGAGCGGTTTCCTGCTGACCACCGTCGAGCAGGCCGCGGGCTGGGTGCGCAAGGCGTCCGTCTTCCCCGCCACGTTCGGCCTCGCCTGCTGTGCCATCGAGATGATGACCACCGGCGCCGGCCGCTACGACCTGGCGCGCTTCGGGATGGAGGTCTTCCGGGGATCCCCCCGTCAGGCGGACCTGATGATCGTCGCCGGCCGGGTGAGCCAGAAGATGGCGCCGGTGCTCCGGCAGGTCTACGACCAGATGCCCAACCCCAAGTGGGTCATCTCCATGGGCGTGTGCGCCTCCTCCGGCGGCATGTTCAACAACTACGCGATCGTCCAGGGCGTCGACCACATCGTGCCCGTGGACATCTACCTCCCGGGTTGCCCGCCTCGGCCCGAGATGCTGATGGACGCGATCCTCAAGCTCCACCACAAGATCCAGAACGCCAAGCTGGGCGTGAACGCCGAGGAGGCGGCCCGCGAGGCGGAGGAAGCGGCGCTCAAGGCCCTGCCCATGATCGAGATGAAGGGGCTGCTGCGGTGAGTGACGCGAACGGCGCCCACGGCGCGAACGGATCCTCGAACGGGGTGAACCCCGAGAAGGACCTCTCCGCCTCCAACCTGCCGGGCCAGCGCGGCCAGGGCGGTGAGGAGGTCCGCGTCCAGCGCGGCATGTTCGGCGCCAGCAACGGCGGCGACACCTCCGGGTACGGCGGCCTCGTCCGCTCGGTCCGGCTCCCCGGAGCGGCGAACCGGCCCTACGGCGGCTGGTTCGACGAGGTCGCGGACGAACTCGAGGGCGCGCTCGAGGAGCAGGGTCTGCTCCCCGCGAACGCGATCGAGAAGACGGTCGTCGACCGCGAGGAGCTCACGTTCCACATCGAGCGCGAGCACCTGCTCAGGGTCGCCCGAACTCTGCGCGACGACCCGGCGCTGCGGTTCGAGCTGTGCACCGGCGTCAGTGCCGTGCACTACCCGAACGACAAGGGCCGCGAGCTGCACGCCGTCTACCATCTGCGCTCGATCACCCACAACCGGCTGATCCGCCTGGAGGTCAGCGCCCCGGACGCCGACCCGCACATCCCGTCCCTGGTCCCCGTGTATCCCACGAACGACTGGCACGAACGCGAGACCTACGACTTCTTCGGGATCGTCTTCGACGGCCACCCGGCCCTGACGCGGATCATGATGCCGGACGACTGGCAGGGCCATCCGCAGCGCAAGGACTACCCCCTCGGCGGCATCCCCGTCGAGTACAAGGGCGCCCAGATCCCGGCTCCGGACCAGCGGAGGTCGTACTCATGAGCACGCAGTCAGCATCCGCCCGTGAGACCACCGAGGGCACTGTATATACGGTCACCGGTGGCGACTGGGACGAGGTCGTGCAGTCCGCGGCCCGCGCCGACGACGAGCGCATCGTCGTGAACATGGGCCCCCAGCACCCCTCCACCCACGGGGTGCTCCGCCTGATCCTGGAGATCGAGGGCGAGACCGTCACCGAGGCCCGCTGCGGCATCGGCTACCTCCACACCGGCATCGAGAAGAACCTCGAGTACCGAACGTGGACCCAGGGCTCCACGTTCGTGACGCGCATGGACTACCTGACGTCCTTCTTCAACGAGACCGCCTACTGTCTCGCCGTCGAGAAGCTCCTCGGCGTCGAGGACCAGATCACCGAGCGAGCCAAGATCATCCGGGTGCTCCTGATGGAGCTGAACCGGATGTCCTCGCACCTGGTGTGCATCGCCACCGGCGGCATGGAACTCGGCGCCACCACGATCATGATCTACGGATTCCGTGATCGTGAAATGATTCTCGACATCTACGAGCTCATCACGGGCCTGCGGATGAACCACGCGTACATCCGCCCCGGCGGACTCGCCCAGGACCTGCCGCCCGGCGCGGTGGACCACATCCGCGAGTTCGTGAAGAAGATGAGGAAGAACCTCCCCGAGTACGACAAGCTCGCCACCGGGAACCCCATCTTCAAGGCCCGTATGCAGGACGTGGGCTATCTCGACCTGGCCGGCTGCATGGCCCTCGGCGCAACCGGCCCGATCCTGCGGTCCACCGGTCTCCCGCACGACCTGCGCAAGTCGCAGCCGTACTGCGACTACGAGACCTACGACTTCGACGTCCCGACCGCCGACTCCTGCGACTCCTACGGCCGCTTCCTCATCCGCGTGGAGGAGATGCGCCAGTCGCTGCGCATCGTCGAGCAGTGCCTGGACCGGCTCCAGCCCGGTCCCGTCATGGTCGCCGACCGGAAGATCGCCTGGCCCGCCCAGCTCGCCCTGGGCCCCGACGGCCTCGGTAACTCCCTCGACCACATCAAGAAGATCATGGGCACCTCCATGGAGGCCCTGATCCACCACTTCAAGCTGGTCACCGAGGGCTTCCGCGTGCCGCCGGGACAGGCGTACGCGGCCGTCGAGTCACCCAAGGGAGAACTCGGGGTGCACGCCGTCTCCGACGGAGGCACCCGTCCCTACCGGGTCCACTTCCGGGACCCGTCCTTCACCAATCTGCAGGCCATGGCGGCGATGTGCGAGGGCGGCCAGGTCGCCGACGTCATCGTCGCCGTCGCATCCATCGACCCCGTGATGGGAGGCGTCGACCGGTGACCACCTCTTCTTCCGAGCGGGGCGTCAGCCTGGGCATGCCCGAGCTGCCCGCGCCCGCCTACCCAGACGACGTCCGGGCCCGGTTGGAAACGGACGCGCGCGAGATCATCGCCCGCTATCCCGACTCCCGGTCCGCGCTCCTGCCGTTGCTGCATCTCGTGCAGTCGGAGGAGGGACACGTCACCCGCACCGGGATGCGGTTCTGCGCGGACGTGCTCGAACTGACCACGGCCGAGGTCACCGCGGTCGCCACCTTCTACTCCATGTACCGGCGCCGCCCCAGCGGTGACTACCAGGTGGGCGTCTGCACCAACACGCTGTGTGCGGTGATGGGCGGCGACGCGATCTTCGAGGAGCTCCAGGAGTACCTGGGCGTCGGCAACGGCGAGACCACCGACGACGGCAAGATCACCCTGGAGCACATCGAGTGCAACGCGGCCTGTGACTTCGCGCCGGTCGTGATGGTCAACTGGGAGTTCTTCGACAACCAGACCGTGCAGAGCGCGAAGCGCCTGGTGGACGACCTGCGGATCGGACACACCGTCTCGCCGACGCGCGGTGCGCCGCTGTGCACCTTCAAGGAGACCGCCCGGATCCTGGCGGGCTTCCCCGACGAGCGGGACGGAGCCGTCGAGGCGAGCGGCAGTGCGGGACCGGCGTCGTTGGTGGGTCTTCGCCTGGCAAGGGGAGAGACCGCACCCGCGCGCGTGGTCCACCCGCGGGACGGCGGGCCGCACGAGGAGCCGCAGGACCGGGCGGTGCACGCGCCGTCGCCCACGGAGCACCTGAGTTCGCACGACGCGCCGCAGGACACGTCGGCCTCCGACCCGGCTCACCCGGCAGGGCCTACCGCCGAGGAGGGGGAGTGATGACCTTGGCACCCGAGTTGAAGGGCAGCAGCCCGGAGAAGCTGCTCGCGCCCGTGCTGTCGGCCTTCTGGGACGAGGACCGGTCCTGGAGCCTCGACGTCTACCGAAGGCACGAAGGATACGAGGGCCTTCGCAAGGCGCTCGCCATGTCGCCGGACGACCTGATCGCGTACGTCAAGGACTCCGGTCTGCGAGGACGGGGCGGCGCGGGATTCCCGACGGGAATGAAATGGCAGTTCATTCCCCAGGGGGATGGAAAGCCGCACTATCTAGTTGTCAACGCCGACGAATCGGAACCCGGGACCTGTAAGGACATCCCGCTCCTCTTCGCGAACCCGCACAGCCTCATCGAGGGCATTGTGATCGCGTGTTATGCCATCAGGTCGTCTCATGCCTTCATCTATCTGCGTGGTGAAGTCGTCCCTGTGTTGCGGCGGTTGCACGAGGCCGTGCGCGAGGCCTACGCGGCGGGCTACCTCGGCGAGAACATCCTGGGCAGCGGACTCGACCTCGAACTCACCGTGCACGCCGGCGCCGGCGCGTACATCTGCGGTGAGGAGACCGCGCTGCTCGACTCGCTCGAAGGCCGCCGTGGTCAACCGCGGCTGCGTCCTCCTTTCCCTGCTGTCGCGGGCCTCTACGCATGCCCGACTGTGGTGAATAACGTCGAGTCGATCGCGTCAGTTCCCGCGATTCTGCAAAACGGCAAAGAATGGTTCAGGTCGATGGGAAGCGAGAAGTCCCCGGGCTTCACGCTCTACTCGCTCAGTGGCCATGTCGCCGCCCCCGGCCAGTACGAGGCCCCGCTCGGCATCACCCTCCGCCAGCTCCTCGAGATGAGCGGCGGCATGCGACCCGGGCACCGGCTCAAGTTCTGGACGCCGGGCGGTTCCTCGACGCCGATGTTCACCGAGGAGCACCTCGACGTCCCTCTTGACTACGAAGGAGTGGGCGCCGCGGGTTCCATGCTGGGCACAAAAGCTCTCCAGTGCTTCGACGAGACGACCTGCGTCGTGCGAGCCGTCACCCGCTGGACCGAGTTCTACGCCCACGAGTCCTGCGGCAAGTGCACCCCGTGCCGCGAAGGCACCTACTGGCTCGTGCAGTTGCTGCGGGACATCGAGGCCGGCAAGGGAGCCCTCTCCGACCTCGAGAAGCTCAACGACATCGCCGACAACATCAACGGCAAGTCCTTCTGCGCCCTCGGCGACGGCGCCGCCTCGCCGATCTTCTCCTCGCTCAAGTACTTCCGCGAGGAGTACGAGCAGCACATCACGGGCCGCGGCTGCCCCTTCGACCCGGCCAAGTCGACGGTCTGGGCGGACAAGCACACGGAGGTGAACGCATGACGGTGACCACCAGCGCTCCCTCCGGAGGCGGCGAGGCGGCGGTCCCGCCGGAAGATCTCGTCACGCTGACGATCGACGGCGCCGAGATCAGCGTGCCCAAGGGCACCCTGGTCATCCGGGCCGCCGAGCAACTCGGCGTCGAGATCCCACGCTTCTGCGACCACCCCCTCCTCGACCCGGTCGGCGCGTGCCGTCAGTGCATCGTCGAGGTCGAGGGCCAGCGCAAGCCCATGGCGTCCTGCACGATCACGTGCACGGACGGCATGGTGGTGAAGACCCACCTCAGCTCACCGGTCGCCGAGAAGGCACAGCACGGTGTGATGGAGCTGCTCCTCATCAACCACCCGCTGGACTGCCCGGTCTGTGACAAGGGCGGCGAGTGCCCCCTCCAGAACCAGGCCATGTCGCACGGCCAGGCCGAGTCCCGCTTCGAAGGCAGGAAGCGGACGTACGAGAAGCCCCTGCCGATCTCCACGCAGGTGCTGCTCGACCGCGAGCGGTGTGTGCTGTGCGCCCGGTGCACCCGGTTCTCCAACCAGGTGGCGGGCGACCCGATGATCGAACTGATCGAGCGGGGAGCGCTCCAGCAGGTCGGTACCGGGGAGGGCGACCCCTTCGAGTCGTACTTCTCCGGCAACACCATCCAGATCTGCCCGGTCGGCGCGCTCACCTCGGCGGCGTACCGATTCCGCTCCCGGCCCTTCGACCTGGTCTCCTCGCCGTCGGTGTGCGAGCACTGTTCCGGCGGCTGCGCCACGCGCACCGACCACCGGCGCGGCAAGGTCATGCGGCGACTGGCCGCGAACGACCCCGAGGTCAACGAGGAGTGGATCTGCGACAAGGGGCGCTTCGCGTTCCGGTACGCGCAGCAGCGGGACCGGCTCGAAACGCCTCTGGTGCGTGACGCCGAGGGGGACCTCGTACCGGCTTCCTGGCCGGACGCGCTGCAGATCGCGGCTCAGGGCCTGCTGGCATCCCGTGGCAGGACCGGCGTCCTGACCGGCGGCCGCCTCACCATCGAGGACGCCTACGCGTACAGCAAGTTCGCGCGCGTGGCGCTCGACTCGAACGACATCGACTTCCGCGCGCGCGTGCACAGCAGTGAGGAGGCCGACTTCCTGGCCGCCCACGTCGCCGGGCGCGGCCGTGACGTCGGGAACACCTCCCGGACCGAGCCCGGGGGAGGTACGGGCGTCACCTACACCTCCCTGGAGAAGGCGCCCGCCGTCCTGCTGGTCGGGTTCGAGTCGGAGGAGGAGGCGCCCGGCGTCTTCCTGCGGCTGCGCAAGGCCTGGCGCAAGCACGGGCAGCGGGTGTTCTCGCTGGCCACGCACGTCACCCGAGGTCTGGAGAAGGCAGGCGGCACGCTGCTCTCGGCCGCCCCGGGCACCGAGCCGGACTGGCTGGACGCGCTCGCGAGCGGCGCCGGCCTGGAGGACGCGGGCGCCGAGGCCGCCGAGGCCCTGCGGGCCGAGGGCGCGGTGATCCTCGTCGGCGAGCGGCTGGCCGGTGTGGCCGGTGGTCTCACCTCCGCCGTGCGGGCCGCCTCGGCGACCGGGGCCCGACTGGTGTGGATCCCCCGCCGGGCGGGGGAGCGCGGCGCGATCGAGGCGGGCGCGCTGCCGTCACTGCTGCCGGGCGGTCGTCCGGCCACCGACCCACGCGCGCGTGAGGAGGTCGCCGCCGCCTGGGGCCTGGCCGAACTGCCGCACCGCTACGGCCGCGACACCGGGCAGATCGTCGAGGCCGCCGTGTCCGGCGAGCTTCAGGCGCTGCTCGTCGCGGGCGTCGAGGTCGCGGACCTGCCCGACCCGGCACGCGCGCGTGCGGCGCTCGCCGAGGCCGGCTTCGTGGTGTCGCTGGAGATGCGCCCCGGCGAGGTCACCGAGCACGCCGACGTCGTCCTCCCGGTGGCCGCGGTCGCCGAGAAGGCGGGCGCCTTCCTGAACTGGGAGGGCCGGGTTCGCTTCTTCGAGGCGGCACTCAAACCCGATCAGATGACACGCCGCCCGGCTCCCGCCGACGCGCGCGTGCTCCAGATGCTCGCCGACGCCATGGACGTCCACCTCGGTCTGCCGGACCTGCGCACCGCACGCGCGGAGCTCGACCGACTCGGCGCCTGGGACGGCTCCCGGGCCCCCGAACCGCTGACCGCGGGCGCTCAGTTGCCGCGGCCCGCGGCCGGCGAGGCCGTCCTCGCCGGGCACCGGTTGCTGCTCGACCAGGGTGTCCTCCAGCAGGGTGACGAGGCGCTCGCCGGGACCCGGCACGCCGCACACGCGCGTGTGTCGGCCGCCACGGCCGCCGAGGCGGGCGTCAAGGACGGCGACGTGCTCGCCGTGACCGGACCCGCCGGGGTGGTCGAACTCCCCCTGTCGATCACCGAGATGCCCGACCGGGTGGTCTGGCTCCCGCTGAACTCGACCGGTGGGGGCGTCGCATCCGACTCCGGGGCCACGCCCGGCACCCTCGTCCGTATCGGCCCGGCGACGCTCGCCGCCGACGCCCCCAAGGAGGTGGAGGCATGAGCTCGTACCTCGCCGCTGAAGACCTCTCGATGTTCGGCCACGACCCCTGGTGGCTGGTCGTCGTCAAGGCCGTCTTCTGCTTCGCCTTCCTGATGGTGACGGTGCTGTTCTCCATCGTCTGGGAGCGCAAGGTCGTCGCCTGGATGCAACTGCGCGTCGGCCCCAACCGGCACGGCCCCTGGGGCATGCTCCAGTCGCTCGCCGACGGCGTGAAGCTGATGCTGAAGGAAGACCTCATCGTCAAACGCGCGGACAAGGTGGTGTACGTCCTCGCACCGATCGTCGCGGCCATCCCGGCCTTCATGGCGATCGCGGTGATCCCCTTCGGCCCGGCCGGGAACGAGATCTCGATCTTCGGCCAGCGCACGACGATGCAGCTGACCGACCTGCCGATCGCCATGCTCTACATCCTGGCGGTGGCCTCGGTCGGCATCTACGGCATCGTGCTGGCAGGCTGGAGCTCCGGTTCCACCTACCCGCTGCTGGGCGGTCTGCGGTCCTGCGCGCAGATGATCTCCTACGAGATCGCCATGGGTGCCGCGTTCGCCTCGGTGTTCCTCTACTCGGGGTCGATGTCGACGTCGACCATCGTCGAGCAGCAGCACGACCGCTGGTACATCCTGCTGCTGCCGGTCTCCTTCATCCTCTACGTCATCACGATGGTCGGCGAGACCAACCGCGCCCCCTTCGACATGCCCGAGTCCGAGGGCGACCTGGTCGGCGGCTTCAACACCGAGTACTCCTCGATCAAGTTCGCGCTGTTCATGCTCGCCGAGTACGTGAACATGGTGACGGTCTCCGCCGTGTCGACCACGCTCTTCCTCGGTGGCTGGCGCGCCCCCTGGCCGATCAGCACCTTCTGGGAGGGCGCGAACCACGGCTGGTGGCCGATGCTCTGGTTCGTCGTCAAGGTGCAGCTGCTGCTGTTCTTCTTCATCTGGCTGCGCGGCACGCTTCCCCGCGTCCGTTACGACCAGCTGATGAAGCTCGGCTGGAAGGTCCTGATCCCGGTCTCGGTGACGTGGCTGATGCTCGTCGCGACCGTACGGACCCTGCGCAACGAGAACTACGACTTCGCCGACATCGCCCTCTACGTGTGCGGCGGTGTCCTGGTCCTGCTGTTGCTCTCCTTCGTCGCGGACATGTTCCGCAGTGCGCGCAAAGAGGCGAAGGCCCCCGCCGAGCCGGCCGGCTTCGACCCGATGGCGGGCGGATTCCCCGTGCCGCCACTGCCCGGGCAGGAGCTGCCGCCGGTGCCCCGGCGCCGCCCGAGCCGGGAGCGGGAGCTCATTGTCAGTGGCGGAGTGGACACTGTGAGTGACGGATCGCAGGATGGAAAGGAGGCGTCCGATGGTTGAGGAGCCCAAGGAGACCAAACCCGGTTTCCAGAACCCCGTGGCCGGCTTCGGCGTGACCTTCAAGGCCATGTTCAAGAAGCGGCTGACCGAGCAGTACCCGGAGCAGGAGAAGACCACAGCTCCCCGGTTCCACGGACGGCACCAGCTCAACCGCCATCCGGACGGCCTGGAGAAGTGCGTCGGCTGCGAACTGTGCGCCTGGGCCTGCCCCGCAGACGCCATCTACGTCGAGGGCGCCGACAACACCGACGAGGAGCGCTACTCGCCGGGCGAGCGGTACGGGCGCGTGTACCAGATCAACTACGCCCGCTGCATCCTGTGCGGCCTGTGCATCGAGGCATGCCCCACGCGCGCGTTGACGATGACCAACGAGTTCGAGCTCGCCGACACCAGCCGCGCCAACCTGATCTTCACCAAGGAGCAACTGCTCGCCGGTCTCGAGGAGGGCATGGTCGACTCGCCCCACGCGATCTACCCGGGGACGGACGAGCAGGACTACTACCGCGGCCTGGTCACCGAGGCCGCGCCGGGCACGGAACGGCAGCCGGCCGTCTCCAAGGGCGAGGTTCCGCAGGAGGCCGCCACCACGTTCGGCGAGGGCGAGCCGGCGTCGGAGGAGGTGGTCGGCCGATGAGCGCGCAGCTCGCCGCCTACTCCACCTCGACCGGTGAGGCCTTCCAGTTCTGGGTGCTCGGCACCGTCGCCGTGATCGGCGCCCTGTGCACCGTCTTCATGAAGAAGGCCGTGCACAGTGCGCTCTGTCTCGCCGGCACCATGATCATCCTCGCGGTGTTCTACCTCGCCAACGGCGCCTACTTCCTCGGCATCGTGCAGATCGTCGTCTACACCGGCGCGATCATGATGCTGTTCCTGTTCGTGGTGATGCTGGTCGGCGTCACCGCGGCGGACTCCCTGAAGGAGACCATCAAGGGCCAGCGCTGGCTGGCCCTCATCAGCGGCCTCGGCTTCGGCATCCTGCTGATCGCCGGCATCGGTAACGCCTCACTGACGGAGTTCACCGGTCTCGCCGAGGCGAACGCGAACGGCAACGTGGAGGGCCTCGCGGCCCTCATCTTCACCAAGTACGTCTTCGCCTTCGAGATCACCGGCGCCCTGCTGATCACGGCCGCCGTCGGCGCCATGGTGCTCACCCACCGCGAGCGCACCGAGCGTCCCAGGACTCAGCGGGAACTGGCCGAACAGCGCGTCCGCGAGGGCAAGCACGTACCGCCGCTGCCCGCGCCGGGTGTCTACGCCCGGCACAACGCCGTGGACGTCCAGGGCCTGCTGCCCGACGGCACCCCGTCGGAGCTCACGGTCAGCAGGACACTGCGCGAGCGCGGTCAGGTCCGGGACGTGTCCGCCGAGGCGCTGAACGACCTCAAGGCCCTGGAACAGCGCGCCGAGGAGCGCCTGGAACGGGCCGCGGTCGAGCCGCCGCACCTGAAGCGGACCGAGGAGGCGTCGAAGTGAACCCCGTCAACTACCTCTATCTCGCTGCCCTGCTGTTCACGATCGGTGCGACGGGCGTGCTGATCAGGCGCAACGCGATCGTCGTCTTCATGTGCATCGAGCTCATGCTCAACGCCTGCAACCTCGCGTTCGTCACCTTCTCCCGGATGCACGGCAATCTCGACGGCCAGATCATCGCCTTCTTCACGATGGTCGTCGCCGCCGCGGAGGTCGTGGTCGGACTCGCGATCATCGTGTCGCTGTTCCGTTCCCGCCACTCGGCCTCGGTCGACGACGCCAGCCTGATGAAGCTGTAAGGGGTCGGAAGAATCGTGGAGAACCTGATTGCGCTGCTGATCGCGGCGCCCCTGCTCGGAGCGGCCGTCCTTCTGGTCGGCGGTCGTCGGCTCGACGCTGTCGGCCACTGGGTCGGCACCCTCCTGTCGTCCGTCTCCTTCGTGTTCGGTGTGGTCCTCTTCAGCGACCTGCTGAGCAAGGACGCCGAACACCGGACGCTGACGCAGCACCTGTACACCTGGATCCCGGTCGAGGGCTTCCAGGCGGACGTCGCCTTCCGCCTCGACCAGCTGTCGATGACCTTCGTGCTGCTGATCACGGGTGTCGGCTCGCTGATCCACCTGTACTCGATCGGGTACATGGAGCACGACGAGCGGCGCCGCCGCTTCTTCGGCTATCTGAACCTGTTCCTGGCGGCGATGCTGCTGCTCGTCCTCGCCGACAACTACCTGCTGCTGTACGTCGGCTGGGAGGGCGTCGGTCTCGCGTCCTACCTGCTCATCGGCTTCTGGCAGCACAAGCCCAGCGCCGCCACCGCCGCGAAGAAGGCCTTCCTGGTCAACCGCGTCGGTGACGTGGGTCTGTCGATCGCCATCATGCTGATGTTCACCACCTTCGGGACCTTCGCCTTCGGCCCGCTGCTCGGGGCGGAGGGGGAGCCCGGCATCGCCGGTGACGCGACGGAGGGCAAGCTCACCGCCATCGCCCTGATGCTGCTGCTCGCCGCCTGCGGCAAGTCCGCCCAGGTACCGCTGCAGTCCTGGCTCGGGGACGCGATGGAGGGCCCGACCCCCGTCTCGGCCCTCATCCACGCCGCCACCATGGTGACCGCCGGCGTCTACCTGATCGTCCGGTCCGCCGCCGTCTTCAACGGAGCGCCCGACGCACAGCTCGTCGTCACCGTCGTCGGCGCCGTCACGCTGCTGTTCGGTGCGATCGTCGGTTGTGCGAAGGACGACATCAAGAAGGCGCTGGCCGGCTCGACGATGTCGCAGATCGGCTACATGGTGCTGGCCGCGGGCCTCGGTCCCATCGGCTACGTCTTCGCGATCATGCATCTGGTGACGCACGGCTTCTTCAAGGCCGGGCTGTTCCTCGGTGCGGGTTCGGTCATGCACGGCATGAACGACGAGGTCGACATGCGCAAGTACGGCGGCCTGCGCAAGTACATGCCGGTCACCTTCGTCACCTTCGGTCTCGGCTACCTCGCCATCATCGGATTCCCCGGCCTGTCCGGCTTCTTCTCCAAGGACAAGATCATCGAGGCGGCGTTCGCCAAGGGCGGCACCGAGGGCTGGATCCTCGGCGGATGCGCCCTGCTCGGCGCGGCCATCACCGCGTACTACATGACGCGCGTGATGCTGATGACGTTCTTCGGCGAGGAGCGTTGGAAGAACCGGCCCACCCGCTCTCCCGAGGCGCCCAGCGCCGAGCCCGCGGCCGCGGACCGGGGCGAACACGCGGAACCGCACCCGCACGAGTCGCCCAAGGTCATGACGATCCCCATGATCGTGCTGGCCTTCGGGTCGGTCTTCGCCGGCGGGTTCTTCAGCATCGGAGACCGCTTCCTGCACTGGCTGGAGCCTGTCACCGGCCACTCCCACGGCGACTCGCCGGTCAGCGCCCTCACCGTCACCCTCGCCACGATGGTGGTGCTGGTGATCGGCGTGGCGATCGCCTACGCCCAGTACGGCCGTCGCCCGGTCCCGGTCGTCGCCCCGCGCGGGTCGCTGCTCACCCGCGCCGCACGGCGCGACCTCCTCCAGGACGACTTCAACCACGTCGTCCTGGTCCGCGGCGGCGAGCACCTCACGCGCTCGCTGGTCTACGTCGACCACACCCTGGTCGACGGAGTCGTCAACGGGACGGCGGCCTCGGTCGGCGGCCTCTCCGGGCGACTGCGCCGGCTCCAGAACGGCTTCGTGCGGTCGTACGCGGTCTCGATGTTCGGCGGTGCGGCGGTCCTCGTCGCCGCGACCCTGCTGATGAGGGCGGTCTGATACCGATGTCCTTTCCCTTGCTGACAGCGACGGCGGCGCTCCCGGCGATCGGGGCGGTCTTCACGGCCGCCGTACCGGCCGCCCGGCGCAACGCCGCCAAATCGCTGGCCCTGGTGTTCTCCCTCGCGACACTCGCCCTGGCCATCGTCGTCCTGATCCGCTTCGACCCGGACGGCGGCCGCTACCAGCTCACCGAATCCCACTCCTGGATCAAGGACTTCGGGGTCAGGTACGAGCTGGGCGTGGACGGCATCGGGGTCGCGCTCGTCGCGCTGACCGCGCTGCTGATCCCGTTCATCATCCTCGCGGGGTGGCACGACGCCGACCCGCTCGAGACGGGCAACAAGCGCTGGCGGCCGACGCAGGGCTTCTTCGCCCTGATCCTGGCCGTCGAGGCGATGGTGATCCTCTCCTTCGAGGCGACCGACGTCTTCCTCTTCTACATCTTCTTCGAAGCCATGCTGATCCCGATGTACTTCCTCATCGGCGGTTTCGGGGACCGTGCCCATGAGCACGGTGAGGAGGCGGCGTCCACGCAACGGTCGTACGCGGCCGTGAAATTCCTGCTGTACAACCTGGTCGGCGGCCTGATCATGCTGGCCGCGGTGATCGGCCTCTACGTGGTCGCCGGGAACTTCTCGCTCACCGAGATCGCGGAGGCCCGCGCCAACGGCACGCTCGACATGGCGACGAACACCGAACGCTGGCTGTTCCTGGGCTTCTTCTTCGCCTTCGCGGTGAAGGCGCCCCTGTGGCCGCTGCACACCTGGCTGCCCAACGCCATGGGTGAGGCGACCACCCCGGTCGCCGTGCTCATCACGGCGGTCGTCGACAAGGTGGGCACCTTCGCGATGCTCCGCTTCTGTCTCCAGCTGTTCCCGGAGGCGAGCAAGTGGGCGACACCCGTCATTCTCGTCCTCGCGGTGATCAGCATCATCTACGGGGCACTGCTCGCCGTGGGCCAGCGGGACATCAAGCGGCTGGTCGCGTACGCGTCGATCTCGCACTTCGGCTTCATCATCCTGGGCATCTTCGCGATGACCAGCCAGGGCCAGTCCGGCGCGACGCTCTACATGGTGAACCACGGCATCTCGACGGCGGCGCTGATGCTGGTCGCCGGCTTCCTGATCTCCCGGCGCGGCTCGCGGCTCATCGCCGACTACGGCGGTGTGCAGAAGGTCGCCCCGGTGCTCGCCGGCACCTTCCTGATCGGCGGCCTGGCGACACTGTCCCTGCCGGGACTCGCGCCCTTCGTGAGTGAATTCCTGGTCCTGGTCGGCACCTTCGCGCGCTACCCGGCGATCGGCATCGTCGCCACCCTCGGCATCGTCCTCGCCGCGCTCTACACCCTCGTGCTCTACCAGCGGACGATGACAGGCCCGGTGAAACCCGAGGTCGCGGCGATGCCCGACCTACGCGCGCGTGAGCTCGTGGTTGTCGCCCCGCTGATCGTGCTGCTGATCTTCCTGGGCGTCTACCCGAAGCCCGTCACGGACATCGTGAACCCGGCGGTCAAGCAGACCTTGTCCGACGTGAACAAGAAGGACCCCCAGCCCGAGGTGGAGGCGGCCAAGTGAGCGCATCAGCCGTCCACAGCCTGTGGACAACGGCGGCCGACCCGATCGCCAAGATCGACACGCCGAAGATCGAATACGGGCAGCTGTCGCCCACCCTGATCGTCGTGGGAGCGGCGATCGTGGGGGTGCTGGTCGAGGCGTTCGTGCCGCGCAGGTACCGCTACCACGTCCAACTGGCGCTGTCTGCACTGGCGTTGGTCGGCGCCTTCATCGCCGTGGTCGTACTGGCGACGAACGGCTATGGCACCACCAAGGCGCGTATCGCGGCCATGGGCGCGATCGCGGTCGACGGACCTGCGCTCTTCCTCCAGGGCACGATCGCGCTGGCTGCCCTGGTCGGCCTGTTCACGTTCGCCGAACGGCGCCTGGACCCGGAGGCGCACGGCGCCCGGGTCGACTCCTTCGCCGCCCAGGCCGCCTCCGTGCCCGGCAGCGACAGCGAACAGGCCGCGGTCAAGGCCGGCTTCACGACGACCGAGGTCTTCCCGCTGCTGCTGTTCGCGGTCGCCGGCATGCTCGTCTTCCCGTCGGCCAATGACCTGCTGACCCTGTTCATCGCCCTGGAAGTCTTCTCGCTGCCCCTCTACCTCCTGTGCGCACTGGCCCGCCGCAAGCGGCTCATGTCGCAGGAGGCCGCAGTCAAGTACTTCCTCCTCGGCGCGTTCGCCTCCGCGTTCACCCTCTTCGGCATCGCCCTGCTGTACGGGTACGCGGGCTCGGTGTCGTACGGCACGATCGCGCAGGTCGTCGACGGCACCGTCCAGAACGTCAACCCGGCGCTCGCCGACACCATGGGCAACGACGCGCTGCTCCTGATCGGCTCCGCGATGATCGTCATGGGGCTGCTGTTCAAGGTGGGCGCGGTGCCGTTCCACATGTGGACGCCCGACGTGTACCAGGGCGCGCCGACCCCGGTCACCGGCTTCATGGCCGCAGCGACCAAGGTGGCCGCCTTCGGCGCGCTGCTGCGCCTGCTCTACGTGGTCCTGCCCGGGCTGCGCTGGGACTGGCGGCCGGTCATGTGGGGCGTCGCGGTCGTCACCATGCTGGGCGGTGCGATCGTCGCGATCACGCAGACCGACATCAAGCGGCTGCTGGCGTACTCGTCGATCGCACACGCCGGATTCATCCTCGCGGGTGTCATCGCGACCACCCCGGACGGTGTCTCGTCGGTCCTCTTCTACCTGGCCGCGTACTCCTTCGTGACGATCGGCGCCTTCGCGGTGGTCACCCTCGTGCGCGACGCCGGCGGGGAGGCGACCCACCTGTCGAAGTGGGCCGGGCTCGGGCGCAGGTCACCCCTGGTGGCGGCCGTGTTCGCGGTGTTCCTGCTGGCCTTCGCCGGCATCCCGCTGACGTCCGGGTTCGCCGGGAAGTTCGCCGTGTTCAAGGCGGCTGCGGAGGGCGGCGCGGCCCCGCTGGTCGTGGTCGGTGTGATCTCGTCGGCGATCGCGGCGTTCTTCTACATCCGCGTGATCGTGCTGATGTTCTTCAGCGAGCCGCGGCCCGACGGCCCGACCGTCGCCGTTCCGTCGATGCTGACGGTGACGGCGATCGCGGTGGGCGTGGCGGTCACGCTGGTGCTCGGCGTGGCTCCGCAGTACTTCCTGGACCTGGCGAACCAGGCGGGAGTGTTCGTGCGCTGATCGCCCCGCTGCCGATCCGTGGCGGGGCGTGCCGTGGGCCCGGTTCCCGAGAGGGGCCGGGCCCACCGGCGTACCCGGCGTACCCGGCGTACCCGGCGTACCCGGCGTACCCGGCGTACCCGGCCTACGCGGCCTACGCGGCCCGGTGGTCGGCTCGTCGCCTCCGGCACGCAGAGTCACCGGAACGAGCCTGTGGATAACTCCGGCGCTGTCAGTCCGGACCCCTATCGTGGAGGCAGTGGTCGAGGGACGACGTACGGGGGACCAGTCGATGGGCGGGACGGGCGGGATCAGCGAGATGACAGGTATCACCGGGACACCGGAGCGGACCGAGAGCGAGGCACTGGCCACGCTGCACCGGGTCTTCGGATACGACGCGTTCCGCGGCGAGCAGGAAGCGGTCATCGAGCATGTGGTGGCCGGCGGGGACGCGGTCGTCCTCATGCCGACCGGCGGCGGCAAGTCGCTGTGCTACCAGATCCCCGCCCTGGTCAGACCCGGCACGGGCATCGTCGTCTCCCCGCTGATCGCACTGATGCAGGACCAGGTCGACGCGCTGCGGGCGCTCGGGGTGCGCGCCGGCTTCGTCAACTCCACGCAGGACTTCGACGAGCGGCGCGTGGTCGAGGCCGAGTTCCTCGCCGGCGAGCTGGACATGCTGTACCTGGCACCGGAGCGGCTGCGCCTGGAGTCCACACGGGATCTCCTCTCGCGCGGCAAGATCGCGGTCTTCGCGATCGACGAGGCACACTGCGTCTCCCAGTGGGGCCACGACTTCCGCCCCGACTATCTGTCCCTCTCCCTGCTCGGCGAGCGCTGGCCGGACGTCCCGCGGATCGCGCTCACGGCGACGGCCACCCATGCGACGCACCAGGAGATCACCCAGCGGCTTCACATGCCGTCGGCCCGCCACTTCGTCGCGAGTTTCGACCGGCCCAACATCCAGTACCGGATCGTGCCCAAGGCCGACCCCAAGAAGCAGCTGCTGAGCTTCCTGCGGGAGGAGCACGCGGGCGATGCGGGCATCGTGTACTGCCTCTCGCGCAACTCCGTCGAGAAGACCGCCGAGTTCCTCTCCCGCAACGGCGTCGAGGCGGTGCCCTACCACGCGGGCCTGGACGCGGGCACGCGCGCCGCGCACCAGTCCCGGTTCCTGCGGGAGGACGGGCTGGTCGTGTGCGCGACCATCGCCTTCGGCATGGGCATCGACAAGCCGGACGTACGGTTCGTCGCCCACCTCGACCTGCCCAAGTCCATCGAGGGCTACTACCAGGAGACGGGGCGTGGCGGCCGGGACGGACTGCCCTCCACGGCCTGGATGGCCTACGGGCTCAACGACGTCATACAACAGCGCAAGCTGATCCAGTCCGGCGAGGGCGACGAGGCCTTCCGCAGGCGGGCCGCCGCCCACCTGGACTCGATGCTGGCCCTGTGCGAGACCGCCCGCTGCCGCCGCGGACAGCTCCTCGCCTACTTCGGTCAGGAACCGGAGCCGAAGGGCTGCGGCAACTGCGACACCTGCCTCACGCCCCCGGAGACCTGGGACGGCACCGTCGCTGCCCAGAAGGTGCTGTCGACGATCGTGCGGCTTCAGCGAGAGCGCGGACAGAAGTTCGGCGCCGTGCAGATCGTCGACATCCTGATGGGCAAGCGCACGGCCAAGGTGATCCAGTTCGACCACGACCAGCTGTCGGTGTTCGGCATCGGCGAGGAGCTCTCCGAGGGCGAATGGCGCGGTGTCGTCAGGCAGTTGCTTGCGCAGGGCCTGCTGGCGGTCGAGGGGGAGTACGGCACGCTCGTGCTCACGGAGGACAGCGGGGCGGTGCTGCGCCGTGAGCGGGACGTGCCGCTGCGCAAGGAGCCGAAGAAGCCGGCGACGTCGAAGGCGGCGGGATCCCCCTCCGGCAGGAGCAAGGCCAAGGCCGCCGCGGCCGAGCTTCCCGAGGAACTGATTCCGGCCTTCGAGGCCCTGCGCGCCTGGCGTGCCGAACAGGCCCGGGAGCAGGGCGTCCCCGCGTACGTCATCTTCCACGACGCCACGCTCAGGGAGATCGCCACGGCGTGGCCGACGTCGGTGCAACAGCTCGGCGGGATCAGCGGGGTCGGCGAGAAGAAACTGGTGACGTACGGCGAGGGCGTGATCGGGGTGCTGGCCTCATTGGGCGGCTCCCCGGACAGCGCTCCCTCGGATACCGCCGGGGCCGCGGCAGCCACCGCCGCTGCGACCGCCGACACAGGCGCGGGAACCCCGGACCTCTGGCCCGACACGGACGAGGAACCGGAGCCCGAGGACTGGATATAGGGAGCCGGCTTCCTGTAGCCGGACCCGGGCCGGACCCGGGCCGGACCCGGGCCGGACCCGGGCCGGACCCGGGCCGGACCCGGGCCGGACCCGGGCCGGACCCGGGCCCGGACCCGGGCCGGAGCCGGCGTCGGTGTCGGCGCTCGTGCCCGGTTGCTCTCGGCGTGCTGACCTGCGGTCGGCGGTCGGGACGTGAGCCTCAGACATGAGCCTCAGAGAGCGCGCGTCGCATACGCCCTGACGTCGGCGTCGGTGTCGGTCGTCGCGGTGGCGAGGGCCGCGCGGGCCGCCTCCGTGACCCGGTGGCGGGTCAGAGCCAGGACGGCGGCCTTGCGGACGTCGGCGTTCGGGTCGGCCAGAGCCTTGGCGAGGACGGGGACGGCGGTGTCGGGGCCGGCCACGGACAGCGCGGTTGCGGCACCGGCGCGGACCTGCCAGGCGGGGTCGCCCAGGGCGGCCACGGCCCGGGCGGCGAGCAGCACCGGGCAGCCGGTCGTGCCCAGCGCCCCGTAAGCGGCGGCGCGCACCAGGGCGTCGGGGTCGTCGATGAGCCCGAGCAGGGCCGCGTGGACGGCATCGCGCTCCGGAGTGATGACGGTGCCGGAGCCGGAGGCCGGGGCGGAGGCGTGAAGTGCGCCTGGGCCGGGGCCCAGGGCTGGGGTGGTGCCGGGGCCCGGCAGTTGGGTGTCGCTCAGGCGGCCGGCCGCCACCGTGGCCAGGGACTTGGCGATCGTGACGCGCACCTCGCGGGACGGGTCGGCGGTCGCCGCGCGGGCGAGTTCGTCGGCGGCGTCGACGGACACCAGGGCGCGGACGGCCTCGATACGGACGGCGATGTCGACGTCGGTGAGGGAGACCGCGAACAGGGTGGCGTCCCCGAGGCGCAGTGCGCGCAGCACGTCCAGGGCCGCCGCGCGGACCACGGGGTCGGGCTCGGCCAGGGCGGCGGCGAGGCCGTCGCGCAGGGCGGCTTGCGGCGGCAGGGTCTCGACGAGCTCGCGCAGCGAGGCCGCGGCCGCGGCGCGTACCTCCGCGGAAGGGTCACGCAGTGCCTCGGCGAGGGCGGGGCCGGTGCCCGACGGCACGGTCTCGGTGAGGACGGCGACGGCCTCGCGTCGGACGGCGGGCGCAGGGTCGGTCAAGTAGGGGAGAAGGGAATCGAGTTCGGGCTCCTCCTCGGCGAGGGCGACGAGTTCGAGCAGACGGGAGGAGGACCGGAGCGAGGAGGACGGTTCGGGGGCGGAACCGGACTCGGGCGCTGCAATCACCGGCGTGTCGCCCGAGGTCGGAGCGGCTGCTCCGGCCCCGGTGGCGAGCGGCGCCACGTCCCGAGAACCGGCCGTGGCCACCTCCTCGGCATGGACCTCGCCGAGATGCCGCGAGGGACCGCCGACGGGGGTGAACTCGGCGACCGGAACCAGATACGGAGCCACCGGCCGGGCCGTGAACTCCATGGCACCAGAGGGGGACTTGTGCAGGTCGAGGTGGTGGAACCAGGAATCGTCGTCGCGGCGAGGATGGTCGAGGCGCTCGTGGTAGAGGCCCCATCGGGACTCGGTACGGGCCAGGGAGGCGCGCGCGGCCATCTCCGCGCAGTCGCGGATGAAGCCGACCTCGGCGCACCGCATCAGCTCGTGCGGGGTACGGGCGCCCATCCGGGCGATGTCGTCGCGCATCCGCTCGAAGGCATCCAGGGCCAACGACAGCCGCGCACCCGACTTAGGCGGGGTCACGTAGTCGTTCACGAACCGGCGCAGCTTGTACTCGACCTGGGGCTGCGGCGGGCCCTCGGGGTGGCGCAACGGGCGGTAGATCAGCTCGTGCGCCTCTCGCAGCTGGTCAGCGGGCAGCTCACCGTCGTACGCCTTGTACCGGGCCGCGTCCGAGCCGGCGAGGTCGCCGAAGACGAACGCGCCGATCATGTAGTTGTGCGGGACGCAGGCCAGGTCACCGGCGGCGTAGAGGCGGGGGACGGTCGTACGGGCGTGGTCGTCGACCCGTACGCCCGAGGCCGAGTGGCCGCCGCACAGGCCGATCTCGGAGATGTGCATCTCGATGTCGTGCGTGCGGTAGTCGTGTCCGCGGCCGGAGTGGAAGGTGCCCCGGGTCGGACGTTCGGTGGAGTGCAGGATCGACTCCAGGGCCGCGATGGATTCCTCGGGGAGGTGGCTCAGCTTCAGGTACACAGGGCCCCGGTCACTGGCGACCTCGGCCGCGAACTCGGCCATCATCTGGCCCGACCAGTAGTCGGAGTCGACGAAGCGTTCGCCGTGCCGGTTGACCTGGTAGCCACCGAAGGGGTTGGCGACGTAGGCGCAGGCGGGACCGTTGTAGTCCTTGATCAGCGGGTTGATCTGGAAGCATTCGATGCCGGTCAGCTCGGCGCCCGCGTGGTAGGCCATGGAGTAGCCGTCGCCCGCGTTCGTGGGGTTCTCGTACGTGCCGTACAGGTAGCCGGAGGCGGGCAGGCCGAGGCGGCCGCAGGCACCGGTCGCAAGGACGACCCCGCCCGCGCGGACGGTGACGAACCGGCCTGTGCGGGTGTTGAAGCCGACCGCCCCGATGGCCCGCCCGTCCTCGGGGGAGGTCAACACGCGCACCGGCATCACCCGGTTCTCGATGCGGATCCGCTCCCGCATCTCGCGCCGGCGCAGCTGCCGGTACAGGACCTTCTTGACGTCCTTGCCCTCCGGCATGGGCAGCACGTAGGAGCCGGACCGGTGGACCTGGCGGACCGCGTAGTCGCCGTGCTCGTCCTTCTCGAACTTCACACCGTACGACTCCAGGCGCTGCACCATGGCGAAGCCGCGGGTAGCGGTCTGGCGGACGGTCGACTGGTCGACGATGCCGTCGTTGGCGCGGGTGATCTCGGCGACGTAGTCGTCGGGCTCGGCGCGGCCGGGGATGACCGCGTTGTTGACGCCGTCCATGCCCATGGCGAGTGCCCCGGAGTGGCGGACGTGGGCCTTCTCCAGGAGCAGGACGTCCGCACCGCGCTCGGCGGCGGTCAGCGCCGCCATGGTGCCGGCGGTGCCGCCGCCGATGACGAGGACGTCGCAGGACAGCTCCTCGGCGTCGTCGAGCGCGGGGATCTGGGGAAGGGTGTCCACCGGGGTGCCTTTCAGATGCTCAGTGAAGTCAGGACGTCGCGGCGCAGAGCCACACGTGCCGGGTCGTCGTGGGCGGCGCGGTCGCGCGGGCGCGGCACCCCCCGCACGGCGACGAGGCGGCCCGCACCGAGGAGCGCGACGCGGTCACCCAGGAACAGGGCCTCGTCCACGTCGTGGGTGACGAAGACGACGGTCGCGCCCGTGCCGTGCAGCACCTCCACCAGCAGGTCCTGCATGCCGGCTCGGGTCTGGGCGTCGAGGGCGCCGAAGGGCTCGTCCATGAGGACGGCGCGTGGGCCCGCGGCAAGGGCGCGGGCCAGTTGTGCCCGCTGGCGCTGGCCTCCGGAGACACGGTGCGGCAGCTGCCGTGCGCGGTCGGCCAGTCCGACCCGTTCGAGCCAGGCCCCGGCCTGCTTCCTGCGCTCCGCGCGCGGTGAGCCCTGGATGGCGAGGGGGAGTTCGACGTTGGACAACAGGGTGCGCCACGGGAGGAGGGCGTCCTCCTGGAACACCAGCGCGCGGTCCGCCGCCGGCCCGCCGATCGGCCGGCCGTCCTGCTCCACGGCACCGGTCAGCGCGGGCAGCAGCCCGGCCAGGGTGCGCAGCAGCGTCGACTTGCCGCAGCCCGAGGGCCCGACGACGGTCAGGATCTCACCCGGCGTGACGTCCAGGTCGACGTCGGCCAGGGCGGTGGCGTCGGGCCGGCCGAGGGTGGCCGCGCGGAGGGTGAGCCGGGTGCCGCGTACGGCCGCGCCGGCGTCCTTGCCGGTGGCAGTGGCGACGGTGGCCGTACGGGTGGTCTCGCGGGTGTCAGACGAGGTGCTCATCGCGCGCCTCCTCGGGGTCGGGTCCGGGGCCGGCGGGGACGGCGGGGGCGGCCGCCGGCGCCGGAGAGGGTGGCCGGGCGCTCCCCGGCCGGAGCCGGCCGGTGGGGACGTACGACGTGCGCGGCAGCCAGCGGGTGAGACGGCGTCCGAGGAGTTCCACGGCCGTGGACGTGGCCCAACCGAGCACGCCGATCGTGACCATGCCGACGAAGACCCCCGGGTAGTCGACGACCGTGTAGTCCTGCCAGGTGCGGTAGCCGACGCCGTACTGACCGGAGATCATCTCGGCGGAGATCACACAGATCCACGAGACACCGATCCCGACCGACAGGCCGCCGAAGATGCCCGGCAGCGCCCCGGGCAGGACGACCGCGCCGAGGATCCGCCACCGGCCGCCGCCCATCGTGCGCACCGCCTCCTCCCATCCGGGGGCCAGCGCGCGGACCGCGTGCCGGGTGGAGACGAGCACCGGGAAGAAGGCGGCGGTGAAGGTGATGAAGACGATGCCCTGTTCGTTCGACGGGAAGAGCAGGATCGCGACGGGTACCAGGGCGATCGCGGGAATCGGCCGGACGACCTCGAGGACCGGCCCGAGCAGGTCCTCGGCGAGGCGCGAGCGCGCCACGAGCACGCCCGTGGCCACGCCCAGGACGGCGGCCAGGAGGAAGCCGGTGATGATGCGGGTGAGGCTGTCGGTGAGGTCGGTCCAGTAGTCGTCGCCGGCCAGGCGGTCGGCGAAGGCGCGGGCCACGTCGGCGACCGTGGGGAACTGCGAGAAGCGCAGCCACAGGTCGACGTTCAGGCTGGTCAGCAGCTGCCACAGACCGAGCGCGGCCGCGACCGAAGCCACCCGCAGCGCGTACCGGGTCACGAGGCACGCCCCAGCGCGTCGGCGTACGTGACGACCCGGGCGCCGCCATGGGCGTCGACGTAGGCCTGGGCGGTCGCCGGGGCGACGAACGGTACGAGGGTCTCGCCGTCGGCCACCCAGACGGCCTTGTCGGCGAACCACAGGGTGCCGGTGGTGGCGTCGGGAACGTAGGCGGCGCGGACGCCGTCCCTGTGCTGCGCGACGTAGGCCAGCAGTTCGGCGGGCGTCTTGAAGGTACGGGTCTGTGCGGCGTCCTTCGGCCATACCTCGCTCGTGGCCGGCGCGGGCGCGGTGGCGAGCTGCTTGGCGTACGACGAGCCGAGCGCCTTCTTGACGTACTGGTCGTCGACGAAGGAGTCCACGTCGACGTCGCCCGTCAGCTTGGCCGCCTTGAGGATCGAGACGTCCTCCTTGAGCGCGGTGACGAGCTGCGGCTTGACGGCTGGGTCGAAGGTGGAGATGCCATGGGCGCCGTTGTAGAGGTAGACGACCTCGGCGGGCAGGCCGGTGGCCTCGGCGACCTTCTCGGCAGCGGCCACCGGGTGCGTGTTGAGGTAGTCCGTGGCCTCCGACTGAGCCTTCAGGAACGCCTCCAGCACGGTCGGGCGCTCCTTCGCGAAGTCCTCGCGGGCGGTGACGCCGTGGAAGGTGGGCAGGTCCAGCTGGGCGCCGTCGTACAGGGCCTTCGCCTTGCCCTGGTAGGCGAGCAGGCCGGGCCAGGCCACGAACTGCGAGAGCGCGTCGGCGCTGCCCGCGGAGAGGGCCGACGCGCCCACGGCGGGCTGCTGGTTGAGCTTCTCGATGCCCTTGCCCGGGTCGATGCCGGCGCGCTGCAAGGCCCGTACGAGTGTGCCGTCGGCGGCGGAACCGATGCTGGTGGAGACCTTCTTGCCCTTGAGGTCCTCGATGGAGGCGAGCTTGGAGTCGGGAGCCGTGACGATGGTGTTGAGACCGCCCCGGAGGTTGTAGCCGGTGACCGAGACCAGGTGGGTGGGCTTGCCGAGCTGTTTGCCGCGGGCCGCGTTGATGAGGAGCGGGAAGTCGCCCATCGAGCCGATGTCGATCTTCCCGGCGGTCATCTGCGCGGTGATGGGGGCGCCGGTCGCGTAGTCCTGCCAGTCCACCTTGTAGGTCCTGCCGTCGCCGAGGGCGTTCAGCTCCTTCTCGAAGTAGCCCAGTGAGCGCAGCAGGGTGCCCGCGGTGACGGTGTTGATGGTCTTGGACTGGTAGCCGACGGTCACGGTGACCGTGGAGCCGCTACCGGCCTCGGCGCTGCCGCACCCGGTGAGAGGGAGCAGCAGGAGTGCGGCGGACGCGGCGACCGCCTGGGGCTTCATCGCTTTCGGACGCATGGGGGTTCGGGCCTTTCACCGGAGCAGGTAGGGCATGTTGACCGTGACGGCTCCGGTGGGACAGCGGGCCGCGCACGGGCCGCAGTACCAGCACTCGTCCACGTGCATGTAGGCCTTGCCGTTGCTCTCGTCGATGGCGAGGGAGTCCAGCGGGCACATGTCCACACAGAGCGTGCAGCCGTCGATGCACTTCGACTCGTCGATGGTCACGGGCACGTCGGCCCGCTGGGGTGCCAGGGTCATGGCGGTCTCCAGAAAAGTCCCGAGAAATTCTGAGAAATCCCGAGCGGCAGTGAACCGATGAGGCCGTGCCGAACGATGAAGGGGTGAGGGCGCGGAAGAGGACGGGGGAACGGAAAGGGGGCAGAGCGGGGGCGGGGAACAGGAGTGCAAGGGCGGGGAAGGGGGGCGGAAGGACGAGCGGGGGAGACGTCAGAGGGAGCGGTGCAGCAGGCCGCTCATCGAGATGCGGTCCCCGCGGAAGCGGATGAACTCCAGGTCCACCGGGCGGCCGTCCGCGAGGTGGCTGAGGCGTTCGAGCATGAGGACGGCCGCGCCGCGCGGCGCCTCCAGTACGGCGGCGGAGTGGGCGTCCGCGGTGACCGCCTCCAGAGTGATCTCGGCGTGGCCGAGGCGTTGCCCTGTGACGGCCTCCAGGAGGCGGAAGACGTCGGTGTTCTCCAGGTCGGCGCCGAGCAGGTCGGCGCCGACGTCGAGCGGGATGTAGGTGAGGTCCAGGGAGAGGGGGATGCCACCCAGCCGGCGCAGGCGCTCGATGTAGAGCACGTCCGCGCCGGGCGGGACGTGGAGGCGGTCGGCCACCGGGGCGGGCGCGGCGACCGGGCCCATCGTGCGGACCTCGTTGGTGACGTGGCCGTGCTCATGGAGGGTCTCCGCGAGGCCCATCAGGCGGTCCAGGCCGTGAGGGTACTTCTGTGCCACGACGACTGTGCCGACGCCCGGCAGGCGCTCCACCAGACCCTCCGCACGGAGCAGATCCAGGGCTTGGCGGACGGTGTTGCGGGAGGCCCGGTAGTCCGTGGCGAGGGTCGACTCGTGCGGGAGCGTGCCGTCCGGGAAGCCGTCGGTGAGCAGTTGACGGCGTAGCAGGTCGGCGAGCTGACGGGCCTGGTCCGCACGCAGCCGACGACGCGCCCGGTGGGCGGCGACGGTGGTCGCGCCCTGACCGGCGTGGTCTCGGATGCGGTCGGTGGGTGGCATGTTTCGAACCATAGCGAGTCAGTAGGAAAACTCGTGTTGCTGGAGTGTTGCGCCACCTACAGGAACGTCAGGTAAAGCCCTGACCTGGGGAAACGGCACCGGCCTGCACAAGATCTGCCAGGTCAGGACAACGCCGTCAGCCCTGGGGCGAAGGTGATCAGCAGGGGCAGCAGCGGCACCAGGGTGGCCACCGTCGTGGTCAGCGCCCGGTGCCGGCGCAGGAGGCGCGGGGGCGGCTGGAGCAGGCGATCCACGCGCTCACCGAGGAGACGGTGGCTGGAGGCGCAGGACAGGACACCCCGGTGCTGGTTCAGCTCGATCAGGGCCAGCGCCGTGGTCAGGTGACCGCAGCGGCGCGACGCCGTGTCGTCGGCCGCGAGTTCGACCAGGCGGTGGGTCTGGTCGCAGAAGTGGGAGAAAAGCGGAATGCGGGGGAAGCCGGTGGCAAGGGCGGTCGACAGGTGGAGCAGCCAGTCGTGGTGGGCGCGGGCATGGCCGCGCTCATGGGTGAGGACGGCGTCCAACTGGTGGGAGGTGAGGCGGTGCAGGGCCCCGGTCGTCACGATCAGCTGCGGTGGGTTGCCCGGCATCCACCAGGCGTCGGGGTACTCGTCCTCCAGCACCAGCAGCGGACCCCGGGCGGACGGCAGGCCGGCGGGCAGGTCGGGGGCACGTTCCCGCAGGTGCGCCCTGGCCCGGCCGCGGCGCCGGCGCGCGTCGACGAGTTCGCGGGCCAGCATCGCCGTCGTCCAGGCGGCCCCGCAGGCCAGCAGCAGGGTCAGGGCCGCCGCCCACGGCGGGGCGACGGAGAGGTCGTACGCCTGGGAGACGCCGGGCGGCGCGGGGGCGAAGACCCGGGCGCGGACGGTGTGGAACACGGCGGCTGCACCCAGCGTCAGCGCGGTCAGGCAGCACAGCAGGACCGTGGCGACCAGGCACTGCCACACCCACAGCCCGAGGACCGGCTCCCGCTCCGGCCATGCGGACCGGGTCAGCACACGCGGAACCGGCAAGGCGGCCGACAGAGCGACGACGCTCAGCAGGAGCAGGCAGAGGGTCATGCCATGGGCTCCGGATCCTGGTCGGGACGGGGGCGTGCGCCGCGTGCGCGCGGGGTGCGTACCGCGTACCCGCGTGCGGGCGGCCTGCCACGGGCGGCGGGCTCGGCACGGAGACCGTGCCCGCCGCCAGTATGACGGGGGTTACTCCGTGAGTCAGCCCACGACGACGCCCCGATTCGGCGCAGGCCACCCCGCCCCGGCCGGGGCGCCGTCAGCCGCCCCGGTCCGACGGCCGTCGGTCGCCTCCGCGCAGACGCCGTCAGCCCCGGTCCCGGTGCCTCCGTTCACCTGGTCCAGTACTCGGCCCCTGGTTCGGTCGCCGTCTCCCCCGCTGTCTCCTGGTCCGTCACCGGCTGGGGCGACGGCTGGGTCGGCGGTCGCTGCACGGCTCTCTTCATCCGGCGACCACCCGGCCGCTCACCTCTCCCAGTCCCACGCGCGTGCCGTCGGGGCCGGGAGCCCACGCCGACAGGGTCACCACGTCGTCGTCCTCCAGGAAGGTGCGCTTTCCGTCCGGGAGTTCCAGCGGGTCACGGCCGTTCCAGGTCAGTTCCAGCAGGGATCCGCGCTCGTGCGGGGCGGGGCCGCTCACCGTGCCCGAGCCGTACAGGTCGCCGGTGCGCAGGGAGGCGCCGTTGACCGTGAGGTGGGCGAGCTGCTGGGCGGCTGTCCAGTACATGGAGGAGAAGGGCGGATCGGAGACCACGTGCCCATTGAGCGCCACGGAGATACGCAGGTCGTAACCGGCGGGTTCGGCGGCCGAGTCGTCCAGATAGGGGAGGAGGGGGTGGGTCCGCTCCGGGGGTGTCACCCGCGCGGTCTCCAGGGCTTCCAGCGGGGTGATCCACGCCGAGACCGACGTGGCGAACGACTTGGCGAGGAACGGGCCGAGGGGCACGTACTCCCAGGCCTGGAGATCGCGGGCCGACCAGTCGTTGAGCAGGCACAGACCGAACACGTGCTCGCGGAAGTCGGCCAGGGCGACCGGGCTGCCCTGCCGCGAGGGCACGCCGACCACGAAACCGACCTCGGCCTCGATGTCGAGCCGCACGGACGGGCCGAAGACGGGGGCCGGATCGGTGGGCGCCTTGCGCTGACCCGAAGGGCGGACGACGTCCGTGCCGGAGACCACGACCGTGCCGGCCCGGCCGTGGTAGCCGATCGGCAGGTGCTTCCAGTTGGGCAGGAGAGTGTCCCCGGCGTCCGGACGGAAGATCGCTCCCGCGTTCCGGGCGTGATGCTCGGAGGAGTAGAAGTCGACGTAGTCGGCGACCTGGAAGGGGAGGTGCAGCGTCACGCCGGAAAGGGGATGGAACAGCGGTTCGACGGTGGAGCGGTGGGAGGGGTCGGTCACCCATTCCGTGAGGGCGCGGCGCACCTTCGACCACGTCGCTCGTCCCGCCGCCAGCAGCGGGTCGAGGGTCGGCGAGGCGAGCAGGCCGGCGTGCGGCGAGCCGAGCGCACGGGCCGCCGCGCCCGCGTCGAGGACGTGGTCGCCGAGCCGGACGCCGACGGTCCGCTCCGCGGAACCCGGCAGGGAGAAGACGCCGTAGGGGAGGTTGTGCGGGCCGAAGGGGTCACCCTCGGGAAGGTCGAAGGGGGGCATCGGGTACTGCCTCTCTTTCGTGCGCTCTTTGACGCTCGCCATGTCGTGCTCGCCGGACTCCGCGCGGGTGTCGCAGGGGTGCGCCGAGCCGCGCCACACGTTACGGCCGACGCCGCCGAAGTGACATGGCGGCCCGGCCGGTGGGGTTCCCCGGCCGGCGGCTCTCCGCTTCCGGATGCTCACCCCACGTGGTCCACGGGCCGGTCCGCATTCTTGACGGAGCGGTGCGAAAGGGGACACTCTGTGCGGGTGCTGGAAGGCCTCGGGGAGGGGGCCTTCGCCCGGCACGCCTGGGGGGCGGATGGCCAAAGGGGAGGCCGGCCTCGGGTCGGCGCGGCGTGGCTCACGGCCGAAGCGGCTGGAAGCGACCATGCGCGACAGACTCGGCCGGGAATGCGTGTATGTACCGTCATGCAGATTCGGGCTGTACGTGGCGTTACGCCACTGGTGCCCGCCCGGCGGACGCGTACTGATGTCGCCGGTCAACGACGACGTGATCTTCTTCGTCGTGCTGGCGGCTGGACTGCGGCCCGTTCAGGCGCCGTTGAACCCGCTGGACGCGTCGATCGACGTCGCTGCCGTGCCCGACGAGATGTGGGGCTCGCTGTCCGGCGTCCTCACGACGAATCTGTACGGCAACCCCGACGACACGCCGAGGCTGCGGGAGAAGTGCGACGCACTGGGCATCCCGTTGTTCGAGGACGGGGCGCACGCCATCGGCAGCGAAGTGGGGGGCAGGCCGGTCGGGGCCTGGGGGGACGCCTCCGTCTTCAGCCTTTCCAAGCACGTCGGCGCCAAGGCCGGCGGGTTCCTGGCCTGCGCCGACCCGGGACTGCGCGAAGCCCTGGAGAAGACCTGCGAGGACCTGCTGCTGCCGGCACGGCTCACGGCGGAACTCGCCTACACCGTCCGGCCGTACGCGGAGGCGGCCGTACGGGGGCTGCGGTTGCGGCGGGCCGCCTGGGCCACGATGCGGCTGCTCGGGCTGATGGAGCGGGAGGAGATCCGGATGCCGCTGCGGCCCGCCGAGTTGGCCCGCGCCGTCGAGACCGCGCCGGACCTCACCGCCCACGACTCCTGGGTCCGCGTCGACATGCACGACTACCGGATGCGTCCGGGGCCGCTGAGAGCGGGCCGTATCGGCCGCAGACTCGACCACCTGGACGAGGTGCTGACGACCTGCCGGGCGGGCACCGAGCTGCTCCTGTCCACCCCGTGGGCGCGGCCCGGGGCATCCCGCGCCGATCGGGCCCAACCCCTCTTCCGTGTGCCGCTGTTCGTCGCCGACCGGGACGCCGCGAGGGCGGCGCTCGCGCGGCGGGGCATCATCGTCGGGTACCTCTATGACCCGCCCCTGGACGACTACGCGGGTGCCGCCTTCACCGACCTGTCGCCCGATCCCGCGGGGGCCCGCTGGTTCGCCCGGCATGCGCTGCCCGTGGATCCGCTGCGGGCTCGGCAGGTCGTCGAGGTGCTCCGGGAGTCCGGCGTCCGGCCGGCCGAGGCGCCGGGAGGGCTGGAGCCGACCCGTGGCTGAGACACAGGCCGAGATCCAGGTATCCGTGCCCTCGGCGCCGCCCGTCGGAAAGGAGACGGCGGCCACGACACCGGCCGACGGTACCCAGAGCCCCGGATCCCTGTTCAAGAACGCCTACTTCCTGATGCTCAGCACCGGCGTCTCCGCCGTGCTCGGCCTGGGCTTCTGGCTGGTGGCGGCGCGCTACTACTCGGAGGAGGCCGTCGGACAGGGCTCGGCCGCGATCGCGGCGATGCGGCTGCTCGCCAGCATCACGGCGACGACGATGATCGGGGCCGTCGTCCGCTTCGTGCCGCGTGCCGGGCGGGCCACGGGCTCGCTGGTGTGGCGGGCGTACGCGGCCAGTTCGGTGGTGGTCGCCGTCGCCGCGTTCGCCTTCCTGCTCACCCTCGACCTGTGGGGCGCGACCTACGCACCGCTCGGCACGGCCGCCGCGGGGGCGGCCTTCGTCGTCGCGTGCGTGGCGTGGGCCCTGCTCACGCTCCAGGACGGGGTGCTCACCGGCCTGCGCAGGTCGGGGTGGGTGCCCCTCGGCAACGCGGTGTTCTCCATCGGCAAGCTGATCCTGCTGGCCGTGTTCGCGACCGCGCTCCCGGTGCTCGGCATCTTCGTGTCCTGGGCCATGGCGATCGCGCTCTCGACGCTGCCCCTCGGCTGGTTGATCTTCCGCCGGCTGATCCCGCGCCAGGCTGCCGCCGACCGCGACCTGGAGCCGCCCCCACTGCGCGAGATGGGCCGCTTCCTGGCCGGGGACTCGCTCGGCGCGCTGTTCAGCCTGGCGATGATCAACCTGCTGCCGGTGATGGTCGCGGTGCGCTTCAGCGCGGCGGAGAACGGCTACTTCTACGTGGCGTACACCGTCGGCGGCACCATGGAGTTCATGGCCATCAACATGGCCTCCTCCCTCACCGCACACGCTTCGCACGACCCGCGGCAGCTCGCCGAGGGCGTGCGCGGGGCGCTGCGCCGTATGACGCTGCTGCTGGTGCCGGTGGTGTTGGTCCTGGTGGTGTTCGCCCCGCAGATCCTGCTGCCTTTCAACGAGGACTACGCCGACCACGGCACCACAGTGCTGCGGCTGCTCGCCGCCGGGGCGCTGCCCCGGGTCGTGGTCGAGCTGTACATCGGGGTGCTGCGGGTGCAGGGCCGCACCGGCGTGCTCGCCGCACTCCAGGGCGCCATGTGCGCGCTGGTGCTGGGCAGCGCGGCCGTACTGTTCGCGCCGGCCGGGATCGCGGGCGCCGGCTGGGCGGTCCTGCTCAGCATGACCCTGATCGCCACCGTCTCCGCCGTCGGTCTGCGCTCCGCGCTGCGCCGCAACGCTCGGCTGCCCGTAGGCCGGTCCTCCGCCGGTCCGGCCTACGGCACCCACTGGGCACGGCTGAACGCCACCGCCGGGTACGGCACGAACTGGGCGCGCCGGGCGGCTCACGAACGCGAGGGCGTCGACGAGGACACGGTGACTCTGTTCATCGGGCGTCCCGGCTACGAACGCGAGGCGCTGCAAGCGGACACGCTGGCGCTGATAGTGCGGCCGCACGAGTCCGCCGACGCGAACGGGAAGGACGAGAGCGACAAGGGGTGCGAGGGTGCACAGCGCGCTGCGCAGGGGCCTTTGGCTGTGGAGGCGCGGCGCGACGATGCGGCCCGGGCGGTCGCGGCCGACCGGGCCGCCTCCAGCCGGGAGCGGGGGAGTGCGGCCGGCAGCCGGGAGAAGCGGGTCGCGGGTGGGCTGTGGGGAACGCTCGCTGTAGCCACCGGGGTCTTCTGGGCGGCGCTGCGTGAGCTGCCGTGGCTCGACGGCCCGACCGGAGACGTGCAGACCGGACGTCAGCAGCTGGCGGCGCTGCCGCCCACGGCAACGGTCGCCGGGGGCCTGCTGCTCCTGGTGTTCGTGGGCGCGGTGACGCTGCGCGCCGCGCGGAGCGCCCTGCTGCCGGGGGCGGCCCTCGGTTCAGTGCTGCTCGCCCTGTACGGCGTACCCGTCGCCTTCGGCCGGGAGCCGTCTCCCGTCGGTGGGGCGTGGTACGCGAAGGCGGCCGGATTCCTCGCGGAGGGCCTGGGGCTCGACGGGCCGGGGTCGCTGCTGCGCTGGACACCACTCGTCGCGCAGTTGCTGTGTCTCATACCGCTGTGGCTGCTGCTCGCGGGCGCGGACCGGTGGCTGACCTGGCCGGGGCGCTGGGGGGTCCTGTACCTCGTCGCGCTGGGCGGCTGGGTGTGGCGGCTGGAGCTCTCGCCGACGGCACTGCCCCTGCTGGCCGGGCTCACCCTCGTCGCCGCGATCGTGTCGCTCGCCCGCCGCGGCGCGCGGGCGGGACGCCCACGGGGCGCGGTCAGCGGGACGGCACGGGCTGGTGGAAGTAGCCGTTCTTCCCCGCCTCCCGGTAACCGTCCAGACCCGGGCCCTCGTTGACGGTCAGATCACACTCGGGCTCCTCGGAGGTCGGCCGGTTCCAGTGCACCAGCGCCTTCACCTCAGGGAGCTTCTTCACGGCTGCGGGGATCCGGGTGTACCAGTCGCGTTGCCGCTGCGGGGCGTCGGCGTCCGGCGCGGTGGCGAACTCCGCGAGCATCACCGGCTTGTCGGCGCTGATGTTCTCGCGCAGCCACTCGTAGCTGGGCCGCTGACTGCGCAGGAAGTCCTTCCAGTCGTCGGTGCCGTGGCACTGGTAGTAGTTGTACTGGTCCATGGCGATCCAGTCGACGTACTCGTCCCCGGGGTAGAGCGCCTTCATGTCGGCCGCGCTGCCGAGATAGCCGGAGACGGTCCACACCCATACGACGTTGTCCGCGCCCAGTTTCCGGAAACGGTCGCGGACATGGCGGTACGCGGCGACGAACTCCCGCGGGGTGCCCGCCCCTTCCTTGATGCGGGCGTCGGTCTCCTGGTCGAAGGAGAGGAAGACGCGTTTGCCGTAGGCCCTGATCCGGCGGATCTGCGGATCGAGGATCTTCTTGTCGAGCTCGCCGGAGGCGATGTTCCTCCAGCCGAGCTGGGTCTCCGTCCAGTTCTCGTGGTGCGGCTCGGTCCAGACGGTGGACTCCCAGGCCAGCATGAGCAGTCGGTCCCGGCCGAGTTCCTGTTCGTCCGGGGTGAGGAGTTCCCCATCGAGCTCGGTGCCCGACATGTCGTGGTAGTTGTAGACGAGGTCCAGCTTGCGGCCGATCCGCTTCTCGAAGCCGTGCACGGCGTCCTTGAGCGAGCCGTCCGCGGCGTACGGCACGGCGGCGCCCCACCATGCGCCGCAGGGCGGTACCAGCGTGCCGGTGGGGGCGCAGGCACCGGCGGGCAGCTCACCCGAGGCCGCGTTGTCGGGGAGGGCGTCCGTGGTCGAATCCGGGTCCTCGGAGCGGCCGGCCCAGATGCCGAGCCCGGCCAGCAGCGCGGCCACCGCCACCAGCACGACGGCCTTGTAGGCCCGCCTCGCCCCTCCTGGGTCGCCCCCCGCCTCACCTTCCGGGCGACGTCGCCCCGGGCCGTCCCGCGGGCCTGCCTCCGAGCGGTGCTCCGGGGCGCCCGCCCGGTCCTCCTTCAACCCGTCCTCGAACTCGGCCGCCAAGTCGTCCCCCATGTGGTCCTCCGTGCTCCTCGTCCCACGCGGTTCGGTCGGGCTGCGTGGTGCGCGCCGCCGATGCCGCCCGTCATGTGTCACTGCCTCCGGAGGGCCTGCGCCTGACCTTGGCGCGTTCGACCGCGCCGCGCCGCGCGGCGGGCAGCGGCAGCCCCGGCAGGGCCGCGGTGACCGTGGTGAAGCAGGCGAGCGAGACGAGGAACGCGGTCATCGAGAAGCTCTTGACCAGGAACAACGAGGTCGCGGTCAGTACCCCGAGCGACAGGCTGAGGGGCGCCGCGAGTGCGACGGCCTCCAGCCTGGCACCGGAGGCCAGGCCGCCCGGCTGCGGATAGAGGGCTGCGCAACCCGGACCGAACAGGGCGAACAGCAGCACCGGGACCCAGCGCAGCGGAGAGGGACCGGGTACGGCGGTGGCGGCCAGCGCCAGCCAGCCGGAGGCCGCGACGAGGACCCTCAGGTGAGTGGCGGAGACTCTCATGCCCCGGGCGGTTCCGGTGTCGATCACGAGTTCGTGACTCGTGGCCGCGTCCCTCTCGTCGCGATCGCCTCTGTCGCCCCTGTCGCCTCTCTCGGCCCCGACGCCACTGTCCCCGCGCTCGCCACTGTCCCCGCTCCGGCCTCGCTTCCCGCCCTCGTCCATGTCTCCGCCCTCGCGCACCGCGCGGCCCTCACCGGCCCTGCCGCCCGTGCCGACCTGGTGGTGGATGACCTGGTTGTCGATGTCCTTCTTGCCGATGCCCGCGGGGTCTGCGGTCGTCAATTCGATCACCTTGTGGTCATTTGTCGTGGTCGCGGTGGTCGCGGTGGTCGCGGTGGTCGCGGTGGCTGTCGTGATCGTCGAGGCCGCCACGGCCGTCGTGACGTCAGGGAGTGGCTGGGCGGTACTCGAGGACAATGCCGTACGGATGGCTTTCGACGGTTCGGAAGAGGGGCGAGGCGGCGAGCTTCGAGCGCAGGGTCTCGAAGCCGTCGGGCGGCAGGAGTCCCTCTCCGGCGGCGTAGATGTCCTGGGTGCGGGTGAGAACGACGTACGCCTTCGCGCCGGGTGGGATTCCGGCAGCGAGGTAGCGGGCCGGGTCCTTCAGCATCTTCTCGTTCTCGGGCAGTGCCTGTTCGGCGAAGAACCAGTGCTCGAGGCGGTCGTAATGATGGAGCGCCTGCGGGAAGGAACCGCTGGTGGCGAGGATGAGTGAACCGTCGGGGGCGTTGTCGAGGGCTCTCGTGACCAGGGCCGTCTCCTGCGGCGGCGTGTAGAACATCTTCTCCTTGCCGTAGTACGACGGCAGGAACCCGGCCAGCAGCATCAGCAGGACGGCCGGCAGGGCGACGGCCGTGACCCTGCGCCGTAGTGCCTTCGCCTTGCCGCGACGGGTCCCCGCGACGGCCGGCACGAGCGCGGCGGCGGCGAAGAAGGCCGCCCCCGGCAGGGCGAACAGGTAGACGCGGAACAGCATTTCGCCGCCGTAGTCGTTGACGGCGAACAGGGGGACCGGGGCGACGGACACCAGCAGCAGCGGCAGCGCGCTGCGGGTCAGCCTGCGTCGCAGCACGACGGCGGTCCCGGCGAGGACGGCGATCGCGAGCACCATCACCACGTTGGCGGTGCCCGCCAGTTCGGGCCCCGGCCCGGTGAGCCGGCCCGTGTAGCCCGCGCGGGAGTTCTCGGTCAGCTCGCCGATCGACTGCCTGATGGTGGAGAGCGTCTCGACGAACAGCGGGCGCCCCATGGTGAGGTCCCAGGTGAGCATGAGCACCACGGCGACGACCAGCAGCCCGTAGTTGCGGTAGCGGCGGGTGAAGCTCAGCGCGACCAGGCAGATGGTGAGCATCACCGGGGTGAGCTGGTGCGTGGCGTTGACGGCGGCGATCAGCGGGGCAAGGATCACCACGCACACCGCGCGCTGCCTGCTGCCCGTCGGCGGTGGGACGGGGGCGGCCACGGGGTCGAGGAAGGTGCGGTCGCGCAGCCGGCCGGCGGATCCGGGGCGCACGAAGTGCCGCAGGACCACCGCGAGGATCGTCAGATGCAGCAGGTACGCGAGCGCCTGTGGGGCGAAGTAGTCCTGGCCCACCCAGTTGGCGAGCTGGAAGATCCAGACGGCGGTCCACACCAGCCGCCAGTCCTCGCAGAACGTGCGGTAGATCAGGACCAGCACCGGCATCATGAGCAGGCCGACGACGATCGGCGCCCAGTTGGCGTAGGCGGCGGCGCTCTCGACGCCGAAGGCGCGCACCAGAGCGGCGTCGAGGGTGAAGAACCCCGGCCACTGGTCGTAGGCCGACATGTTGCCCGACAGTGCCGCGCCAGGACGCAGTTCCCCGTTGGCGAGCAGCGTGTTGACGATGGCGTCGTGCTTGGAGGCCCACGGGTAGCGCACCGCGTCGTACAGCACCGCCGGTGGCGCCTTCAGTGCGAGGAGCAGCGCGGCACAGTGCGCGGCCGGCCACCAGGGTGCGGTGCCCGCGCGACGCAGGCTGAGGACGAAGCCCGCGGTGAGGACCAGCAGGGAGAGGTAGTAGGCGACCGGCAGCCGGTCCAGCAGGCCGTAGTCGCCCATCTCGCGGAAGCCGATGCGGGGCAGCGCGTACACCCACAGCCCGGCGGCGAGCAGCAGGGTCAGCAGGGCGGCGTCCGGTGGACGGCGTGGGATCCGCCAGGGTCTGCGGCCACCGCCCGTGGTCCGGCTCGGAGGACCCGGTCCGGCGGAGCGGTCGGGGGTGGGCAGCTCACTGCTCTCGGTGCTCGGTAAAGGCGTGCTCCCTGAATCTGTGCTCGGCGCGGGCGTGCTCGGCACAGGTACGTTCTGTTGCACGTCGAGGCTCCCCTCCCCCATGCCAACTATAGGAATTTTCTCTTCTTTTCACACCAAAATCGTCGAACTCGACTGCCCGCCTCAGCCCCCTCACCGGCTCGCTCGGCCTCCGCTCAGCCGGCGAACACGGGTCCCCGCACGACGGCGCGGGCGCGGCGGTACCACCGCCAGCCGACGGTTCTGGGGCTGTCGCGGTACGGGGCCACCCGGGCGCCCGAGCCCGCCAGCCAGCCCTGGACATCGGCGACGGTGTGGCTGCGGCGCACGATCAGCCGGGCGATGCGGTAGTGCTCGTCGCGGTCCGAACTGAGCGCGTGCCGCACCGCGGTGGCCGTCTCGTAGCCCACGGCCGCCGCCATACGCCGTACCCGAGCGCTGTTGTAGCCGTGCGGGTAGGCGAGATGGCGGACGTCATGCCCGAGGGCGTCCTCCAACACCGAACGCGAAGAACGCAGTTCGTGCGCGAGTGCCTTGGGCCCGAGGGTGTCCAGCTGCGCATGGGTGACGGTGTGGCTGCCGATCTCCACTCCGTGTTGCTCGAGTTCCGCCGCCTGTTCCAGCGTCATCATCGGAGCGGACGGCAGCAGGCTGCGCCCGCCTCGCGTGATCGCTCCGGTGGTGAGGTAGGCGGTCGCTGACAGCCCGCGCCCGGCCAGGGCCTCGGCGGTCGCGCCGGGCAGGTCGGCGAAACCGTCGTCGAAGGTGAGCAGCACCGGGCGGGACGGCAGCGGCGCCCGCCCGGCGAGGTGGTCGGCGAGCGAGCTGATGGTGACGGGCGTACGGCCGCTGTCCACGACGGCGTCCAGGTGCTCGCCGAACTGTTTCGGGCTGATGGTGAACTCGGCGATCCAGCCGGGCGGATCGTCCATGACCGCGTGGTACAGGAACACCGGAATGCAGCCCACCCCGCGGGCACCGATACTGCCGCTGCCGCTGCCGCTGCCGCTGCCGTCGATGTGGTTCGCGTCGGCTCTGTGCGCGGACGACGTCATCGCGCTGCACCTCGCCACGCGCGCCTGGCCCGCAGGTAGCCCACCGGCCCGTAGAGCATGCCGCGCCGCTGGAGCCGGGACAGCCGGCCTGGCCAGGCGTGGCTGCGGTCGTCGTGTCCGCCGGGCGAGCCGCCCGCCGTGGCCCCCGCCTCCCTGCCGGCCGTCAGCGTCCGCGCGTGGGCGATCCCCCGGGGCAGGCGGGCCAGGAACGCGGGAAGCAGGCCGGGACGGTTGACGAGGATCGCCGTGAGGTAGGCGGTGAGGCCGGCGCCGTAGCCGTACGCCTGCGTCTCCAGGTCCCGCCAGGTCTCACGGTGGTGGTGCCAGACCAGGGCCCGTGGGGTGTAGTGCAGCCGGTGACCGTCGGCCAGGACGCGGACGAACCCGTAGAGGTCGTCGCCGCCTCGCGCGAGCGTGCCCGCGCCGGTCGCCGGGTCGAAGCAGCCGACCGCCCGCAGCACCTCGGCACGGAAGGCCATGTTGGCGCCGGAGCCGAAGCGGCCGGCGGTGAACGGGAACAGCGGTTCGTCGGCGGGCGGCTCCTTCGGGTCGTAGGTGCGGGCCGTGAAGCCCTTGGCGAAGCCGCCGTGGCTCTCCAGGAGGACCTGGGCAGGGGTGCCGAGCCGGGCCGGCAGGATGAGGCCGGTGGCGCAGCCGAGACCCGGGTCGGCGGTGAAGGGCGCGGTGAGTTCCGTGAGCCAGCGCGGGTCCGCCACGACGTCGTCGTCGGTGAAGGCGATCACCTCGCCCCGGGCGGCCCCGACGCCCTTGTTGTGCGCGACGGCGAGCCCCGGCATCGGTTCGGTCACGTACCGCACACGCTCGGCGTACTTGCGCCGCACCAGGTCCCGGGTCGCGTGCGTCACGCGCGCGTTGTCGACGACGACGATCTCGAAGTCCGGGTGGTCCTGCGCGAGCAGCGAGTCGAGGGCATGCGCGAGCTTCTCGGCGCGCTCACGGGTGGCGACGACGACCGTGGTGAACGGCACGCGGGCCGGACCGCGTGCCGGAGCAGGCGCCGGACCACCCGCAGGTCCTGCGTCTCCGTGCCTCCGAGCGGCCAGGTCAAGGAGGACCGACTTCGGATCCGTGCCCTCCGGAACCTGCGCGAGCAGCGTCCCTATCGGTCGGCCCGCGCGTCTGACCAGCACGAACACCTCACCGGGCGTGACGGGAGGGCTGCCCGGACCGGGTCTCAGCACACCGCTGCCGTCCAGCTCCAGCTCGGCGACCTGTACGGGCCGGATGCCGAGGAACCTCTGCATCTCCTGCTGCACCCCTCTTGCGCGGGACATGAACCCCCCTTGTCTCATGACCGTCCTGAGCGTGCTGACCGTCGTGATCCGAAAGCGCTCACCGGACACACCGTTCCCGCCGGGCCGGGGCCCGGGCGTCGTGGCGGGGGTGACCGTCACGACCGGCGCAGTCGGCCCGCACTCTTCAGGGTCCGTGCGGCCGCCGCGGCGAGCCCGGGCCGGTTGCGCACGAAGTGGTGTGCCCGGCGGGACGGCTCACGGCTGAGCCAGTGGAGCGCCGCGCCCACCCCCGGTCGCGACCACGCACCCTCGTAGACGGGGATCTCCCCGGTCTTCAGCGAGTCCTTGTACTCGGCCGCGCCCCGCCCCAGGTCGAGCAGGCCGATGCCCTCGGCGGCGGCCGACTCGGCCATCCGCAGATGCAGCACCAGGCCGGGCGAGAACTTCGCGAACTCCGGTTCGTAGGAAGGGAACCAGCAGGCCAGGACGGTCGACGAACGCAGGCCGAAGTGCGCGGCGATCGGCCGGCCGCCGGCGTAGAGGACGGAGAGCGTGCCGCGGCACTCCGGTGCGCGCGTCTCGGCGAGCGCGTACACGAGCCGGGTGATCCACTCCTGCGCGAAACGGTCGCGACGGCCTGTCCTGCGGTACTGCGCCGACTTCCATGCCATGAGCGTGCGCAGCGCGGCCGGATCGCGTTCGTCGAACACGAACCGCAACTCCCCGACCTGACGGCCGAGCCTGCGCTCCTTGGCCAACGTCGTCTTCAGGAACTTGGGCGACTGGGCACGCAGTACGGACTCGTAGGTCTCGTAACCCTTTTCGACGTCGATGACATAGGAGGCGTACTCCTCGGCCGCGTACGGCGTGAACAGGCCCTGTTCCGCCTCCAGGTTGTCGAAGGCGAAGCTCGACAGGGCGCACGCCCGCATCAGTTCGCCGGCGTTCAGTCCGAGACCCGGGGCCAGCACCGCGCCCTGAGCGTCGGCGACGCCGTACGCGAGTGCCCGGCCCTGACCGAGCCGGCCCCGCTCGTGGGGCAGGAAGCCGACCGGCTCACGCCCCTCGTACACCACCGCCACGCGCGCGTGCGGCCGTACCGGGCCCGCGGCGTCGGTGAACTCCGGTTCCATGAAGGGGTTTCGCGGAAGCGCCGACGCGGCACGCAGCGCGCGCCACCGCTCCCTCTCCCCCTCGCCGAGGTCCTGCGGCCTCAGCACACGAATGCGCCCACTGCTCAACCTGACCCCCCGATCAAGTCCCCCCTGGACACCTGGACGGTACCGCTCCACCTGTCATCGCGGTAGGTAGCATCCCAAGTTGTTGCCAACCGGTGCAGAGGCCGTCAACCATCCGCTACCCGGCGATGTGGCGGCAAGCCGTTCCCCCGGGTCGGGCAACCGCCGGTTCGCCGTCAGCGGGCCGTGATAAACCCGCCGTCGTCCCCAGTCGGCCCGCCACCGACCCGCGATCGCCCCGCCGGTCCCCGGCCGGTCCGGCCATCGGCTCCCGGCCGGTCCCACCGTCTTCCGCAACCGGCAACCGGCAACCGGCAACCGGCAACCGGTGGCCGCAGCCGCAGCCGCAGCCGCAGCCGCAGCCGCAGTCAGTCTTCAGCCAGTCGTCCGGCAGTCGTACAAAGCCAGTCCTGCAAGGGGAGTTGGCAGAACCGGACAGGACATGACCGTCGTCCGGTTCGCGTCGAACCCGAGGGGTGTGGGATCCGTATTCTCTGATCATGGCCGCACCCACCGCATATGCCGCGCGCACCGCGTACTCCCTCATCGCCACCGACCTGGACGGAACGCTGCTCCGCGGCGACGACACCTTCTCGGACCGGTCGCTCGACGCGCTCGCGCGGGTGGTGCACTCCGGCGCACGCCACCTGGTGGTGACAGGACGGCCCGCGCCCCGGGTGCGCCCACTGCTCGACCGGCTGCACAGCAGGGGGCTCGCGGTGTGCGGGCAGGGCGCGCAGTTGTACGACGTCGGCGCGGACCGTCTGCTGTGGTCGGTCACCCTGGACCGGGAGCTGGCCGAGACCGCGCTCGGCAAGATCGAGGCCGAGGTCGGGCAGCTCTACGCGGCCGTCGACCAGGACGGTGTCGACGGGCTGACGCTCATCGAGCCGGGCTACCGCATGCCGCACCCGACGCTGCCCGCCCTGCGCGTCGGGCGGCGCGACGACCTGTGGTGCGAGCCGATCAGCAAGGTGCTGCTGCGCCACCCGAGCCTGTCGGACGACGAGTTGGCGGCCACGGCCCGTTCGGTGGTCGGTTCGCTGGCCACCGTCACCATGTCAGGGCCGGGCACGGTCGAACTCCAGCCCTGCGGGATCACCAAGGCGACGGGTCTGGCCCTGGCGGCCGAGGTCCTGGGGCTGCGGCCCGAGGACACCCTCGCCTTCGGGGACATGCCCAATGACATCCCGATGTTCGACTGGGCGGCCCGCGGAGTCGCCATGGCCAACGCCCATCCCGAGCTGAAGGCGGTGGCCGACGAGGTGACGACGTCGAACGAGGACGACGGCGTGGCCGTCGTCCTCGAACGACTGTTTCCGTGAACGGGGCGGTCCGTACCGGCTGAAGCGGTCAGTCCCTGTGGAACCGTCCGTGCCGACGGGCCGTACCGACGGGAAGGTCAGTACGCGCCGAACACGTTGTCGATCGAGCCGTACCGCGCGGCCGCGTAGTTGCACGCGGCGGTGATGTTCGCGACCGGGTCGTACGAGTCCCAGGACGTGCCCTCGACGTGGTAGGCGCGGAAGGTCGGGTCGATGACCTGGAGCAGCCCCTTGGACGGGATGCCCGCGGCCGCGTTGGAGTCCCAGAGGTTGATGGCCTGGGGGTTGCCCGAGGACTCGCGGATGACGTTGCGGTAGATGCCGTTGTACGTCCCCGGGATGCCGTGCTGCCCCATGACCTGGAGGGAGGCGCGGATCCAGCCGTCGAGGTTGTTGGCGTAGCCGAGGCTGGAGGCGGTGGTGACGGTCGGCGTCGCCGCGGAGGCGCTGGTCGCGCCGATGAGCGGGAGGGCGAGCACGGCCGCGCCGGTGACGGCGACGGTGAGCGTGCGGACGAGACGGTTGCGGCGCGGCTGAGCGGCAGCGGGCATGACGAATTTCCTCTCCGGCGCCTGCGAGGTGAGCTGTCGGGTTCGGGCGGGAGCTGCCCGGTCGCCTCCTGACGGACGCGACTTCACCCCGAGCCGTACCGGCTGTGCGAAACGTCTGAATTATCCGAGACGTCCCGACTTCCGGTTCGGCGGCTTACCTGGTTCCCCCGCTCCTGCCGAGCGTTCTGGATGGGTGGTTCGGGCGGCGGCAGGATTCGGCGTTCCGCCCGACAGGCCGGGAACGTATGCGAGAGCACATGTCCGGAACAAGTACCGGATTCACAGATGACCCCTATTGACCTTGGTCTGTGACCTATGGGGTGCTTGATCCTTTGTTGGTGCAAAGCTTCAACTCGCTTGGGGAGTGCGGAGAATCGGTGAAGGGTGATCTTCCGGTGGGCCACTGTGCGGAGTGAGCCAACTCACCAGCGTTCACAAGACTGGCTAATCGGGCATTAGGTCCAACTCATCGTTAAAGCACCGGCGGTGGGTGCCAGGTGGGAAGCGGGGTGCAGGGCCGGTACGCAGGGGGCCTCGGGGAGGGTGTCCCGAAAGATCCCCAAGGGTCCCGGAGAGTCCCCTGGGGTCCCGAAGGGTCCCGAAGGGGAGGCCGTGATCATCGTCACGCGGAAGGGGAGGGCCGCCCCGCCGGAGTGGTGGCACCCTCGGCGCGGGACATGAATCAACACATCCCGGCAATTCTATTGATGTCCGCTCATCTGAGCTGATCAAAAACATATCGGGTGTGATCCGATACCGCCTGGCCTGCGTGGCACCTCCGGGGCGGGCCATTCGAGCCCGGCGGACGTGGGGGCTATCGGTGATCGAAACGTGACCGGATACGCTGACTTGAGTGATGGCAGAGACCTATCGACAAACCGCGTAATCGCCAGTAGACACCAGCAGACAGGAGACCCCTCGTGACCGTCGTCGGGCCGTTCGGGCTGAGCGTGCGGGACCAGGCTCTGGAAGCCGATGTCCAGGCCGGATTGACGGCTGTCGAGGAAGGCTTGCTCGAGGCCACCAAGAGTGCGGTCCCGTTCATCACGGAGGCCGCCCAGCACCTCGTACGAGCGGGCGGGAAGCGGTTCCGGCCGCTGCTCGTGGTGCTCGCGTCGCAGTTCGGGGACCCCTACGCGCCGGGTGTCGTGCCCTCGGCCGTCGTGGTGGAGCTGACCCACCTGGCCACGCTGTACCACGACGACGTGATGGACGAGGCCGCCGTGCGGCGCGGGGTGTCCAGCGCGAACAGCCGCTGGGGGAACTCCGTCGCCGTCCTGACCGGCGATTTCCTCTTCGCGCGTGCCTCCCACATCCTGGCCGACCTCGGGCCGGAGGCGGTGCGGGTGCAGGCGGAGGCGTTCGAGCGGCTGGTCACCGGCCAGATCCTGGAGACCGCGGGTCCCACGGACGGGCGGGACCCGGTCGATCACTACCTCGACGTGCTCGGCGGCAAGACGGGCTCGCTGGTGGCGGTGGCCTGCCGCTTCGGGGCGATGATGTCGGGCGCCGACGAGACGGTCGTCGACGTGCTGACGCAGTACGGAGAGCGGCTCGGCGTCGCCTTCCAGCTGGCGGACGACGTCCTGGACATCGCGTCCGACTCCCACGAGTCGGGCAAGACGCCGGGGACGGACCTGCGCGAGGGCGTTCCCACGCTGCCCGTGCTGCGGCTGCGGGAGCGGGCGGCACGCCTGTCCCTGCCCGAGGACATCGCCTTGTGCGAGCTGCTGGACTCCGACCTGAGCGACGACGCCCGGCACACCGAGGCGCTGGAGGCGCTGCGGGCCCACCCGGCGCTCGAGCAGGCCCGCCGGGACACCGTGCGGTACGCGAAGGAAGCCCGCTCCGCGTTGGCGCCGCTGCGGGAGTGCGACGCCAAGGCGGCGCTGATGGAACTCTGCGACGCGGTGGTCCACCGGGCGGGGTGACCCCCGCCGTCCCGGCCTGACGCCCCGGCACCCGTCGGTGCCGGGCGAGCCCTGCCCCTCCGGGCCGGCCCCCTCTGACATCCGTCGGTGCGGGGCGGCCCTTGCCCCCCCCTCCGGGCCGGCGGCCGCTGACACCCGTCCGTGCCGGGTGACCCCTGACGACCCGCCCCTCCGGGCCGGCGGCCGCTGACACCCGTCGGTGCCGGGTGACCCCTGACGACCCGCCCCTCCGGGCCGGCCGCCCCCTGACGCCCTTCCGGGCCGGCGGCCCCTGACACCCGTCCGGGCCGGGTGACCCCCGGTACCCCTACGGGTCGGATGCCACCTCGTCGCCTTCGTGTCATACCGCAGGCGTATGTGGAGTTGAGTCCTCGGGTTGACGCTTCGTCGTGGCTCATTTGGTCAGATGGGAACCACGGAAAACACCACTCCTCACCGATTCGGGTGAGAATGGCGGCTTGGGGTGGGGACGTTCACAGCGTGAGATGACCAGCCGCCGCCGACGACGGAGGTAAGGCACACATGGCACCGAAGGCATCCGACGACACCACGACCGGCGCGGAGCCGACCGGCGGGGAGGCCGACGACCTGCGCCTCGGACGGCGCAAGGCGGCCCGGTACATCGTCCCGGTCACCGTGATCGGTGTCGCGGCGGCGACGATCGGCCTGGTTCCGGCGCTCGCCGACTCCGGCGACCCCGACCTGCCGAAGATCACCGCACAGCAGCTCCTGGACAAGATCGCGGCATCGGACGTACAGCAGCTGTCCGGAACGGTGAAGATCACCACCGATCTCGGGCTGCCCGACCTCGGCGGGCTGGAGAGCGGACTCCTCTCCGGGGTCGCTCAGCAGGGCGGTGACGGTTCGTCCGCCGACCCGTCCGCCAAGCTCACCGAACTCGCCGCCGGCACGCACACCCTGCGCGTCGCCGCCGACGGCCCGGACCGGCAGAAGCTCTCACTGCTGGAGAACGCCGCCGAATACAGCGTCATCCACAACGGCAAGAACGTGTGGGGGTACGACAGCGCCTCCAACGAGGTCTATCACTCCACCGTCGACGAGAGCTCCGGGAAGGCGGAGGCGCCCGTCCCCGCCACGCCCAAGGACCTCACCGAGGACGCCCTGAAGGCGGTCGACGACACGACCTCCGTGACGGTGGACGGCACCGTCCAGGTCGCCGGCCGGGACGCCTACAAGCTGCTGGTCAAGCCGAAGCAGTCCGGTTCCACGGTCGGCGCGATCAGTGTGGCCGTGGACGCGAAGACGGGTCTGCCGCTGAAGTTCACGCTGACTCCGGCGAGCGGCGGCGCCGCCGTCGTGGACGCGGGCTTCACCCAGGTCACCTTCGCCAAGCCCGCCGCGTCCACGTTCGACTTCACCGCTCCCAAGGGCGCGAAGGTCACCGAGGGCGACGAGCCCGGCAAGGCCGACGAGGGCAAAGCCGGGGAGACCGCACCGGGGCACTCCGCCCTGCCCGGCCTGCCCGGCGGCCTGGCGAAGGACCTCGAGGGCCAGGACGGCTCCGAGGGCCCCGACGTCCTCGGCGAGGGCTGGACGTCCGTCGCGGTCTTCGGCACCGGCGGTGAGGGCATGCCCTCGGGCTCCGAGGCCGGCGGCGACCTCGGCGGCTTCCTCGGCACCCTGGGCGACAAGGTGTCCGGGAAGTTCGGCTCCGGCACCGTGTTCTCCACCCGTCTGATCAACGCCCTGATGACGGACGACGGCAAGGTGTACGTCGGCGCCGTCACCAAGGACGCCCTGGTGAAGGCGGCGAACGCGGCGAAGTAGGCGGTACGGCGCGGGAGGCGGAGGCCGCGGGAACCGTCCTACGGGTACCGGCACGACAGGGTCCTACGGGCACCGGAGACGGGAAATCCGAATGGGGAAGCCGATGGGGGAGTCAGTGCGGGAGCCCGTGGAGGACGGGGCCGTCATCCACACCCGCGCTCTCACCAAGCGCTACCGCGGTGGTCAGCTCGCCGTCGACGGTCTCGACCTGACCGTCCCGGCGGGCAGCGTCTTCGGCTTCCTCGGCCCCAACGGGTCCGGCAAGACCACCACCATCCGCATGCTGATGGGGCTCATCGAGCCCACGGCCGGCTCGGCCCGCGTGCTGGGGCAGCCCATGCCGCGGGCCGCGCGCGCCGTGCTGCCGCACGTCGGGACCCTGATCGAGGGCCCCGCCCTCTACGGGTTCCTCTCCGGTCGCGACAACCTGCTCCGCTACGACGCCGCCGACCCGACGGCCGATCCGCGCACCCGGCGCGCGAGGGTCACGGCGACGCTGGAGCGGGTGGGACTGACCGCCGCCGCCGGCAAGAAGGCGAAGGCGTACTCCCTCGGGATGAAGCAGCGGCTGGGCCTCGCCGCCGCCCTCCTCCAGCCCCGCCGCCTGCTCGTCCTCGACGAGCCGACCAACGGTCTGGATCCACAGGGCATGCGGGAGATCCGCTCGCTGATCCGGGAGCTGGCCGCGGAGGGCACGACCGTCTTCCTCTCCTCGCACCTGCTCGACGAGATCGAGCAGGTGTGCACGCACGCGGCGGTGATGGCGCAGGGCCGGCTGCTCGTCCAGGGACCGGTGGCCGACCTCGCGGCGGGGACCCGCGGACGGCTGGTCGTGACCACCCCGGACCCGGTGGACGCGGCCCGGGTGCTGAAGGAGCAGGGAGCGGACGACGTCGTCCTCGGCGAGGACCGTGTGAGTGCCGAGGCGCCGCCACCGGACCGCGATCCCGCCGACCTGAACGCCGCTCTGGTGACTGCGGGCGTGCGCGTCCGCGGCTTCGCCGTCGAGCGGGCCTCTCTGGAGGACGCGTTCGTGGCTCTCACGGGGGAGGGATTCGATGTCGCGGGCTGACACGGTGGGTGACCGCAACGGGGTCCCGGGCCCCGGCATCTCACACGAACAGGTGCCGGCGCCGGCGCCGACCGGGACGCGGGCTGCACCGCCGTCCAAGCGGAACTGGACCTGGACGTTCGGGCTGCTGCGCAGTGAACTGCTGACCACCTTCCGGCGGTGGCGCACCCTCGCGCTGCTGGGCGTGCTCGCGGCCGTGCCCGTACTGGTGGGGATCGCCGTGAAGATCGAGACGGGTGACGGCCCGTCCGGCGGACGCGGCGGTGGGGGAGGGGGCGGCGACGGGCCGGCGTTCATCTCACAGGTCACCAACAACGGCCTGTTCCTGGTCTTCACCGCGCTGGCCGTGACCCTGCCGTTCTTCCTGCCGATGGCGATCGGTGTCATCGCGGGCGACTCGATCGCCGGCGAGGCCAACGCGGGCACGCTCCGGTACCTCCTGGTCGCTCCCGCGGGCCGCACCCGTCTGCTGCTGGCCAAGTACGCGACCGTCATGACCTTCTGCCTGGTGGCCACGCTCGTGGTCGCGCTCTCGGCGCTGACGGTCGGGGCGCTGCTCTTTCCGCTGGGCGACCTGACGACGATCTCCGGCACCCGGATCGGCTTCGGCGAGGGGCTGGTGAGGGCGCTCCTGATGGCCCTGGTCGTCGCCGCCTCCCTGATCGGTGTTGCCGCGCTCGGACTGTTCGTCTCCACGCTCACCAGCAGTGGCATCGCGGCGATGGCCACGACGGTGGGCCTGCTGATCACGGTGCAGATCCTCGACCAGATTCCCCAACTGCACGCGTTGCAGCCGTACTTCTTCTCGCACCACTGGTTGTCCTTCGCCGACCTGATGCGTGAGCCCGTCTACTGGGACGACCTGGAGAAGAACCTCGGCCTCCAGACCCTGTACGCGGCCGTCTTCGGTTCGGCGGCCTGGGCGCGCTTCACGACCAAGGACGTCACGGCGTAGGCCCGGTCGGGTCGCGTAGGGCTGGGTGGACCCGTGCAGCGGTCGGGGTCGGCCCCGCGCGGCTCCACCGCATCCCGTGCAGTTGTCGGTCGGCTCCGCGCGGGGCTGTCAGGGCGTCTGGTACAGGAAGCGGGCGGCCGGTGCCTCCCGCGTGAAGAAGGTCTTGGCGCGGGTCAGCGCCTCCGTGTCCCTGAGGACGTCACCGGGCTTGCTTCCGTTGCCGAGCAGCACGCCGCCGAACGACATGCCCAAGTAGGCGGCCGAGTTGTTGAGCGTGCCGACCAGCGGGTCGGCGACCACCGGCTGGTCGTCCGCGAGCACGGTGACGCCCCAGAGGGTGCGCCCGGCGAGCGTCGCCCCGAAGTCCAGACCGGGCGTGCGCAGCCAGCCCGACCAGTGGTCCAGGTAGCGCTTGGTCTGTGCGGACACCGAATACCAGTACAGCGGGGACGCGATCACGATGTCGGTCGCGGCGAGCGTGGCGTCGAGCAGCAGCGCCGCGCTGCCCTCGGTGGGGCGGACGTGGTCGGTGTCGTGCCGCTGGTCCTCGAAGTCGGGCAGCGGGTGCCGGGCCAGGCTGATCCAGGTCTGCTCGACGTCGGAGGGCAACTGCTCGGCGGCCGCGCGGGCCAGCGATTCGGTGTTGCCGTCCGAACGGCTGCTGCCGAGCACGAACAGAAAACTGCGACGACTCATGATCCGCTCCCCCAGGTAGTGTGCGTACGACGATAGTCTGCACCTGCATTATATGCGTGCACAAGTATCAAAGGGTGGCTTGACCGTCTGTGGCTCGACCGTCTTGTGCGTCCCGCGCGGCTTGAACGGCTTCGGCGGTCGCGAGCAGCGCCGGCTCACGGCCGTGGGCCGCGACGATCTGCAAGCCCACCGGGCAGCCGTCGGCGCCGATCCCCGCCGGGACACTGATCGCCGGATGTCCGCTCAGGTTGAACGCCCAGGTGAGCGCGGTCGAGTACCGGTCGCCCGGCCCTTCGTGACCGTGTGCGGCGTTCGGGGTCGTCGGGGTCAGCAGCAGGTCGGCGCGGGCGAAGAAGTCGGCCAGCAGGCGGTTGTTGGCTTCCCGGAGCCGTTCCGCCGCGCGGAGGTCCGATCCGGGGGTGCGCAGCGCGAGCCAGGCGGGGGCGGGGTCGGCAAGCCGCGGGGACGCGCCTGACGGCAGCAGTCGTACGGCGCCGGACTCGGCGAGGCGCCCGGCCGCGGCACGGGCCAGGGCGAGTGGCCCGGGGTCGGGATCGGCGAAGCCGAGGTCGGCGGAGAAGGCGGCGAGCGGCGGAACAGTGCCCACCCCGTCGACTGCCGCCCCGGGACCTGCCACGCGCGCGTACACCCTGGCGTCCGCCACGCGCGTGCAGGCCTCGGCGTCCGCCGCGTGGCGGACCAGGACGCCGGGGGCCGCCAGCCCCGTACGGTCCCGGGAGACCGGCTCCCCTCCCTTGCCGGGCGGGGGCCGCCGGTGGGTTGTCTTCAGGCCGATCACACCGCACCACGCGGCCGGAATCCGTATCGAGCCCGCTCCGTCGCTGCCGGTCGCCAGGGGGACCAGCCCGGCGGCCACTGCGGCCGCGGAACCGGCCGAGGAACCGCCAGGCGTGCGGTCGGCGCGCCAGGGGTTGACGGTCCGGCCGTGGGCGCCGAGGCCCCAGGTCTGCCAAGGAGTGCCGGGTCCGGGTACGGCGGTCGCGCCCACCGGCACGCATCCGGCGGCGACCAGCGGACCCGCCGCACGGAGCCCGTGACGCCCCTTCACGCCGATCGGCACCCCGGCCAGTGGCAGCCACTCGCCCGCGGCGACCCGCGCATCGACCTCACGCGCCCACGCTCGTGCCCGTTCCTCCCACACCTCGGCGAAGGCGCACAGGAAACGGTCGACCCGCGCGATCCGGCCGAGCGCCTCGCCGGTCAGGTCGACGGCCGACAACCGCCCCGCCCGCACGGCCGCCGCGATCTCCACAGCCGAGGGCCATACAGGGAACCCGCGCCCCGCCCCCGGCACCGGTGTGGTTCCGGCCGTCATCCCGCACCGCCCTCCACTCCCGTCGCCCCGGACCTTCTCAGCAGCGGACTCCGGTGAGCCGGGCAAGGGGCTCCGTCCCGCGGGGCGGCTTCCCTCCCAGGTCGCCCAGGCGCCAGTCCGTCACCCACGGGACGCGGTACACGTCGATGACCGATTCGATCACCCGGACCCGCTGGACGAGCGGCCGTGGCAGCCGCCCCGGAGCGTCCGCGACGAGGACCACGGCGTCCAGGTCGAGCCCGTGCGGGGCTTCCCCGCGCCGGAAGACGTCGAGGGCCCGCAGGACGGACTCCAGCCCCGCCGCATGCGTACGGGCCACCAGCAGTACGGACGGCGGATCGCCGGCGCCGGGCCACCCGCGCCCGCAGTCGTGACCGCCGTAGACCGCGGCGAGGGTGGAGCCGCCGGCCCCGCCGTGCGTGGCGACCCAGGAGAAGTGCCGGGGCGCGGCGGTGGAGGCGTGCGGCACCGGCACCGGATCGGGTGCGGCCACCGGCCCGCGGATCCAGATCTCCGGCCCCCGCTGCCCGTCCGTCGTCCGCATGACCCGCGTTCCTCCCCGTCGTCGCCGTCCCTCCGGGACGCCCCTGATCCTGGTGGTCCGGGAGCCGCCCCGGAAGCGGGGCGTGAGTTCCTGGAACGAGGCTGTGACGTCGCGGTGACGTGCGGACCGGGAGCGCTCGGAGAGACTCAACAGTACGTGTACACGTACGCGTATCTGGACGACCGGATCGTGACGGCGCATCCGAGTGAGGAACCGATGTCTCGACTCAGCCGCGAGAAGAAGCGGGAACAGAAGCACGCCGGCCGCACGGCCGCCGTGACGGCACCGCTCGATGTCCACGTCCGCGAGGGTGGGACGGCGACGATAGGCGGTGTGCCGGTCGTGGCGCACGACGGCGAGGAGATCCAGCGCGCCGTCCTGAGCCACCTGCACCGCATCGCCCTCGCCACCGGTCACCCCGTTCGCGCCGTGATCCACGACGAACGCATCGGCTACGTCGTCGCCCTGCGCGTCGACCCGGACGGTTCCAGCCACTTCACGGCGGACCCCTTGCGGACGCCCGTGCCGTCCGCCGAACCCGTGTCCGCCGCCGTGCCGACCGACAGGCCGGCGCCCGCCGGCGCGCCCGTACCGGTCGACCGGGGCACGGCAACCGGCCCGCGTGCGCCCTTCGTCGACGGACAGACCGCGCAGGAGGGACGCGACAAGGCCACGCATCTCCTGCGACAGGTGCCCGAGCCGGTGGGGGAGTCCGCCCCGACCTTCACGTTGCGCGCGGTGTCCCAGCCGGAAAGGGAGCAGGAAACGGAGCGGGAACCGGGTCGGGCGCCCGTCCGCGCGGGAGGCACCCCGGCCCCGGGCACGGTCACCGCACCGACGGGCGTGTTCGGCCCGCCACCGACGATGGACGAGCAGCCGAACACGGACACAACCCACGCCCCGGCCCCGGCCTCAGCCCCGACGTACACCCCGACCCCGACCCCGATCCCGACCTCTGTCGCGGTGGACCCGCCCGTTCCGAGTCCGACCTCCGCCCCTGGACCGGTGGACACCCCGGCTCCGATCTCCGCCTCGGTTCCCATCCCTCTTCCACTCCCGCTTCCGGCCCCTGCCTCCGCACCCAGCCAGGGTCCCGTTCCCGTGACGGGTCCCGCGCTCACTCCCCTCCTCCCCGAAGGCCTCATCTCCGACTCGGCCTTCGACCCGGACCCCGGCTTCAAGCCCACCCCCGCCCGTGGCTTCGACGCCGTAGCCGAGGCGGTGCTCGGGGACGACCCCCGCACCCTGCACGGCGAGGGCGGCGCCCGCGCTCTCCTCGCGGAGCCGATCGCGCGGGTCAACGAGGCCGTGCGGGCGGGCCGGACGGACGCCGCGGCCGAGCTCGCGGAGCGGACCGTACTGGAGGCGTCCGGGACGCTGGGACCGGAGCACCCGGAGGTGCTCCGGCTACGTGAACTCACCGCGTACATCGCCTACTTGGCAGGGGATCCGCTGCGTTCCTTCCACGTCTCCCTCGACCTGGCCCGCATCCACCGCCGGACCCGGGACGCGGAGGCCGCGTACGGCGACATCCAGAGCGCGGCGGCGGCCTGGCGTGCCGTACGCGACCCGTTCCAGGGACTGAACCTCGGGACCGAACTCCTCGGACTGTGGACCGAGCTCACCACCGAGGACGGTCCGGCAGCCGACGACGTCGAGGAGTTGGAGTCCGCCCGCGCGCGCATGCTCCGGCTGGCCGAACGCGCCCGTAAGGCAGGCGCGTAACGGCCCGGCCGATCCGCTCGGGAGGACAGCTCAGCAGGGCTGCTCAGGAGGGCAGCTCAGGAGGACAGTGCCCAGACCGCGTACGCGAGCGCGTCCGCGTTGCGGTCCAGGGCCGTGTCGTCGATGTTGGCCGTGGTGTCGCAGGAGGAGTGGTAGCAGCGGTCGAAGGCCCGTCCGGCCGTACCGCCCCACTTCGCCGCCTGCGCCGCCGTCTTGATGTAGTCGGCGCCGCTGAACAGGCCGCCCACCGGAACGCCCGCGTTCTTGAAGGGGGCGTGGTCGGAGCGGCCGTCGCCCTCGGTCTCGATCTCCGTGGGGACGCCGATGCCGGCGAAGTAGTCCTTGAAGGTCTTCTCGATGGCCGGGTCGTCGTCGTAGACGAAGTAGCCGGGGTTCGGCGAGCCGATCATGTCGAAGTTCAGGTAGCCGCTGATGCGGGCCCGGTTCGCCGAGGAGAGGTTGTTGACGTAGTACCGGGACCCGACCATGCCCAGCTCCTCCGCGCCCCACCAGCCGAACCGCAGGTGCTTGGTCGGGTGGTAGCCGGCTCTGGCCACGGCCAGTGCCGTCTCCAGGACGGCCGCCGAGCCGGAGCCGTTGTCGTTGATCCCGGCCCCGGCCGTCACGGAGTCCAGATGGGACCCGGACATCAGGACCTGGTTGGTGTCGCCGCCGGGCCAGTCGGCGACGAGGTTGTAGCCGGTGCGGCCGGAGGAGGTGAACTGCTGGATGGTGGTGGTGTACCCGGCGGCGTCCAGCTTGGCCTTCACGTAGTCGAGCGAGGCCTTGTAGCCGGTACGGCCGTGTGCCCGGTTGCCGCCGTTGGCGGTGGCGATGGACTGGAGTTGGGCCAGGTGGGCCTTGACGTTGGCCACGGGGACGTCGGGAGCGGCGGCGAGCGTCCCGGACCCGGGGGCGGGCGCCGCCCCGGCTATGGACCCGGTGGCGAGCAGGGTGATGGCCGCGACCACGGCGGTTGCCGTCGCGCGCCCGGAAAGGGGGAGCTTCATGGTGGGGGCTCCGAATTCCAGCGGGACACCCGTGGGCGACCGTCGAGCACCTTGGACGCCTACAGGTAGTCCACAGTGAATGGGGTGCCTGGATGGTGAAGCCGGGGTCAACACGCCGTCAAGAGCGCTATCCGGACAGCAGGTTCACATACCGAACCCCCATCAAGCCGCACGTAGCGCCATTGAGTCACATTGACTGGCATTGAGCCGCATGGAGTCGCATCAAGCGTCATGTACCTGTATTGAGCCCCACTAAGCCCTACGTAAGCGCATCTGGGGTGATGGGCGTCTGAAAGACCTAGGGGCCTCGTGAGGCTTCATGAAGGCTCACGAGGCCCCCTCTCTCAGTGCACGCAGAACTCGTTGCTCTCCGGGTCCGCCATGACCACCCACTGCCCGGACGGCTCCTTGACCTCCCGCAGCACGCTCGCCCCCAGGGCCGTCAAACGCTCCACCTCCGTGGCGCGCAGCTCCGCCCCGGGGTGCAGATCGAGATGGAGCCGGTTCTTCACCGTCTTGGCCTCCGGTACCCGCTGGAACAGCAGCCGCCGCCCGAGACCGGTCCCGCTGTCGGGGTCGTAGGGGTCGTCGGGGTGGCGGACGGCGATCAGGTCGCGGAAGGCCGGGCGGCCGTGGAACTCGACCGTCGCGGCCCCCGGCAGTGCGCCGAGCCCCAGCAGCCGCTCGATGAGCGCACTGTTGTCCTCGACCTCGTAGTGCAGCGCGCCGGCCCAGAAATCGGCCTGTGCGTGCGGGTCGGCAGAGTCGACTACGAGCTTCCAGTGCACGGGCGCGGGCCGTGCCTCGGGTACTCCAGATGTCTCGGTCATGCCGTCACTTCTAGCAGCCTCGCACCGCCTCGGCCTCCCGCATGCCCTCGTCCGTCGTGAGCGGGGCCTACGGCTTGGCGAGGGGAGCGGCCCCCGCCTCCGGAGCGGAGGGCGTGGACGGGGTGGAGACGGTGGAGGCGCCGGTGGTGGCGGAGACGGCGACGGCGGCGGAGGCGCCGGTCACCGCGGTGACCCCTGCCGTCCCACTGAGCCCGGCCGTCCGGGCGCTCCCGGGGCCGAGCGCCCGGGCCGTCCGGCGCGAGGTGCGCAGCGCGTCCCCGGTGAGCAGCACCAGCGCCAGCCACACCAGCGCGAACCCGGCCCAGCGGGCGGGAGGCATGTCCTCACCGAAGTAGAGGACGCCGAGGAGGAACTGGAAGACCGGCGCCAGGTACTGGAGGAGGCCCAGCGTGGACAGGGGAACGCGGATCGCCGCCGCGCCGAAGCAGACGAGGGGGAGGGCGGTGACGATGCCGGTGGAGGCGAGCAGGGCCGCGTGTCCGGTGCCCTCGGTCGCGAAGGTGAGGTCGCCGTGCGCGGAGAGCCACAGCAGGTAGGCCAGTGCGGGCAGGAACTGGACGGCGGTCTCGGCGGCCAGCGACTCGACCCCGCCGAGGTTGACCTTCTTCTTCACCAGCCCGTAGGTGGCGAAGGAGAAGGCGAGGGTGAGGGAGATCCACGGCGGGCGGCCGTAGCCGATGGTCAGGACCAGCACCGCGGTGAAGCCGACGCCGACCGCCGCCCACTGCACGGGCCGCAGCCGTTCCTTGAGGATCAGCACGCCCATGGCGATGGTGACCAGTGGGTTGATGAAGTACCCGAGGGACGCCTCGACGACGTGGCCGCTGTTCACGGCCCAGATGTAGACGCCCCAGTTCACGGTGATGACGGCCGCGGCGATCACGACGAGCCCCAGCCGGCGAGGCTGCCGCAGCAGCTCGCCGGCCCACGCCCAGCGCCGCACGACGAGCAGCGCGGCGGCGACGAAGGCCAGGGACCACACCATGCGGTGGGCGAGGATCTCGGTCGCCCCGGCCGGCTTGAGCAGGGGCCAGAAGAGGGGCACGAGCCCCCACATTCCGTACGCCGCGAGGCCGTTCAGCAGGCCTGTCCGGCCCTCACTCCTCGACGTCCCGGCCACGGGCACCTCCTTCTCACGTCAGCCATGCGTGGACGAAGGTAACGCCGGACACCCCTGCCTGTCATGTCCGTATCGCTATACGGTCATGACAGGCAGGGGTGGGGGTTGACGGCGGGGCCCGCCAGGCGCGTGACGCCGGGTTGGCGGAGAGCCTCAGCCCTTGAGCGCGGCCTTGATCGCGTCGGCGAGCGGAGTGGTCGGGCGGCCCGCGAGCCGGGACAGGTCGCCGCCGGTGACGACCAGTTCGCCCTTCTCGATCGACGCGTCCACGCCGGCCAGGATCGTGGCGAACGCCTCGGGGAGCCCGGCTCCGGTCAGGATGCCGACGAGCACCTCGCCGGGAACGGCGTTGTAGGCGATCTCCTTGCCGGTCTGCGCGCTCAGCTCGGCCGCGTACTCGGCGAAGCTCCACGCCTCGTCGCCGCCCAGCTCGTACGTCTGGTTCTCGTGTCCCTCGCCGGTCAGTACGGCGACGGCGGCGGCCGCGTAGTCGGCGCGGGAGGCGGAGGAGACCCGGCCCTCACCGGCGGCCGCCACGACGGCGTTGTGCTCCAGCACCGGTGCGAGGTTCTCGGTGTAGTTCTCGTGGTACCAGCCGTTGCGCAGGAGTGCGTAAGGCACGCCGGAGGCGAGCAGCGCCGTCTCGGTGGCGCGGTGGTCGTCCGCCAGCGCCGCACTCAGGGTGCCCGGCGCGCTGGTGTACGCGAGGAGCGCGACCCCGGCCGCCTTCGCGGCGTCGATCACGACCTGGTGCTGGGCCGGGCGGCCCTTGTCGAACTCGTTGCCCGAGATCAGCAGCACCTTGTCGCCCGAGGCGAAGAGGCTGCCGAAGGTCTCGGGGACGTTGTAGTCGGCGACGGCGAGCTTCACTCCGCGGGCCGCGAAGTCCGCGCCCTTGGCCTCGTCGCGTACGACGGCCGTGATCTGCTCCGCCGGAACCTTCTCCAGCAACTGCTCCACGACGTGGCGGCCGAGGTGTCCGGTGGCTCCGGTGACGACGATGCTCATGGCTCAGAAACTCCTTGGGGGGTTGCGGGTCTGTCACCGACCTTAGAGGAAGCGCTAACTTCACGAAAGTACCCACCTTGAAGTAAGGTACCGACATGAAAGTAAGTGTCCAGGCGAGGGGCGACTCAGGCCGACGGGAGAGCAGTCCAGGCTCTTCCCCAGCCCCAGCCCCAGCCAGATCCGGACCCGAGCCTGAGGATCGGCCCGAGTCTGTCTCCGCCGCCGGGATCCAGGTCGAGGCGGAGGCCCGAGCCGTCTCCGAGGCCGGGCCGCAAGGCATGTGCCCCCATCGGCTCGTCCTCGAGCACGTCACCAGCCGGTGGGGTGTCCTGGTGCTGATCGAGCTGCTCGACCGCTCGTACCGGTTCAGCGAACTGCGCCGGGCGGTCGGTGGGACCAGCGGGACCGGCCGGCCGGTCAGCGAGAAGATGCTCACCCAGACCCTCCAGAACCTCGAACGCGACGGCCTGGTGCACCGCGACGCCAAGCCGGTCATCCCGCCCCGCGTCGACTACTCCCTGACCGGCCTCGGCCGCGAGGCGGCCGAGCAGGTCCGCGCGCTGGCCCGGTGGACGCACACGCGTATGCCGGACGTCGAGAAGGCCCGCCACGCCTACGACGAGGCCCGCCGGACACACTGAGAGGCCCGGGAACCCCGCTCCCGGGCCTCGTGGCACCGCACCGCGTCCCGGCCGACGGCCGGACGGCCGTCCGCGTGGGTCAGCCGACGACGGTCCGGACGTCCGCGTGGGTCAGCCGACGACCGTCCAGGTGTCGCCGCCCGCCAGCAGCGCCGCCAGGTCACCCTTGCCGTGCTGCTCGATCGCCGTGTCCAGCTGGTCCGCGAGCTGCGTGTCGTAGACCTGCCGCTCGACCGAGCGCAGCACGCCGATCGGCGTGTGGTGCAGGGTGTCCGGGTCGGCCAGCCGGGACAGGGCGAACGCGGTGGTCGGGGACGCGGCGTGCGCGTCGTGGACCAGGATGTCCGCCTCGTTCTCCGGGGTCACCGTGACGACCCGCAGATCACCGGTGGCCGGGTCGCGCACCACGCCTCGCGCGCGGTCGGCGCCGAACCGGATCGGCTGCCCGTGCTCCAGCCGGATCACCGCCTCCTCGGCCTGCTGCCGATCCTTCAGCACCTCGAAGGCGCCGTCGTTGTAGATGTTGCAGTTCTGGTAGATCTCGACCAGCGCGGTGCCCGGGTGGGCGGCGGCCTGGCGCAGCACCTCCGTCAGGTGTTTGCGGTCGGAGTCGACGGTCCGGGCCACGAACGACGCCTCCGCGCCGATGGCGAGCGACACCGGGTTGAAGGGCGCGTCCAGCGAGCCCATCGGCGTCGACTTGGTGATCTTGCCGACCTCGGAGGTGGGCGAGTACTGCCCCTTGGTGAGCCCGTAGATCCGGTTGTTGAACAGCAGGATCTTCAGGTTGACGTTCCGCCGCAGCGCGTGGATCAGATGGTTGCCGCCGATGGACAGCGCGTCGCCGTCGCCCGTGACCACCCACACGCTCAGGTCCCGGCGGGAGGCGGCCAGCCCCGTCGCGATGGCCGGCGCCCGCCCGTGGATGGAGTGCATGCCGTACGTGTTCATGTAGTACGGGAAACGCGACGAGCAGCCGATGCCCGACACGAAGACGATGTTCTCCTTGGCCAGCCCCAGCTCCGGCATGAAGCCCTGGACGGCCGCCAGGATCGCGTAGTCACCGCAGCCCGGGCACCAGCGCACCTCCTGATCGGACTTGAAGTCCTTCATGGACTGCCGCGCCTCGGCCTTGGGGACGAGCGAGAGCGCCTCGAACGTGCCCGCGCCGTGCGTTGACGTCTCACTCATCGATGGCCTCCTTGAGCGCCGCGGCGAGCTGCTCCGCCTTGAACGGCATACCGTTGACCTGGTTGTACGAGTGGGCGTCGACCAGGTACTTCGCCCGTACGAGGGTGGCGAGCTGGCCGAGGTTCATCTCGGGGATGACGACCTTGTCGTAACGCTTGAGCACCGCGCCCAGGTTGCGCGGGAACGGGTTCAGATGCCGCAGGTGCGCCTGCGCGACGGCCTCCCCCGCGGTGCGCAGCCGCCGTACCGCGGCGGTGATCGGCCCGTAGGTGGAGCCCCAGCCCAGCACCAGGGTGTTCGCCTCGTGCGGGTCGTCGACCTCGAGGTCGGGGACGTCGATGCCGTCGATCTTGGCCTGGCGGGTGCGGACCATGAAGTCATGGTTGGCCGGGGAGTAGGAGATGTTCCCGGTCCCGTCCTCCTTCTCGATCCCGCCGATGCGGTGCTCGAGTCCCGGGGTGCCCGGGACCGCCCACGGCCGGGCCAGGGTCTGCGGGTCGCGCTTGTACGGCCAGAAGACCTCGCTGCCGTCGGACAGCGTGTGGTTGGGCCCCTGCGCGAACTGCACGGTCAGGTCCGGGAGCTCGTCCAGCTCGGGGATCCGCCAGGGCTCGGAGCCGTTGGCGAGGTAGCCGTCCGACAGCAGCATCACCGGCGTGCGGTAGGTGAGCGCGATCCTGGCCGCCTCCAGTGCCGCGTCGAAGCAGTCGGCGGGCGTGCGGGGCGCCACGATCGGCACCGGGGCCTCGCCGTTGCGCCCGTACATGGCCTGTAGCAGGTCCGCCTGCTCGGTCTTGGTGGGCAGACCGGTCGAGGGCCCGCCCCGCTGGATGTCCACGATCAGCAGCGGCAGCTCCATCGAGACGGCAAGCCCGATCGTCTCGCTCTTCAGCGCCACGCCGGGCCCGGAGGTGGTCGTGACGGCGAGGGACCCCCCGAAGGCCGCCCCCAGCGCCGCGCCGATCCCGGCGATCTCGTCCTCCGCCTGGAACGTCCGCACACCGAAGTTCTTGTGTCTGCTCAGCTCGTGCAGGATGTCGGAGGCCGGAGTGATCGGATACGAGCCGAGGAACAGCGGCAGATCGGCCTGCCGGGACGCGGCGATCAGCCCGTATGCCAGAGCGAGATTCCCGGAGATGTTCCGGTAGGTGCCGACCGGGAACGCTTTCGCGGCCGGAGCGACCTCGTAACTGACGGCGAAGTCCTCGGTCGTCTCACCGAAGTTCCATCCGGCGCGGAATGCGGCGATGTTGGCGGCCGCGATGTGGGGTTTCTTCGCGAACTTCGACTTCAGGAACTTCTCGGTGCCCTCGGTGGGCCGGTGGTACATCCATGACAAAAGGCCGAGCGCGAACATGTTCTTGCTGCGCTCGGCCTCTTTACGGGTGAGGTCGAATTCCTTGAGTGCCTCGACGGTCAGGGTGGTCAACGGGACCGGGTGGAGCTGATAACCGTCGAGGGACCCGTCCTCCAGCGGCGAGGCCGCGTACCCCACCTTCTGCATCGCCCGCTTCGTGAATTCGTCCGTGTTGACGATGATCTCCGCGCCGCGCGGCACATCCGCGATGTTGGCCGCCAGCGCCGCCGGATTCATGGCGACCAGCACGTTCGGCGCGTCACCCGGGGTGAGGATGTCGTGGTCGGCGAAGTGCAGCTGGAACGAGGAGACGCCGGGGAGGGTGCCGGCGGGCGCGCGGATCTCCGCGGGGAAGTTCGGCAGGGTGGACAGGTCGTTGCCGAACGATGCGGTCTCCGAGGTGAAACGGTCGCCGGTGAGCTGCATACCGTCACCCGAGTCACCCGCGAACCTGATGATCACCCGGTCGAGACGACGTACGTCCTTCGTCCCGCCCGGTCTGCGCTGCTCTCCCACGACGGTCCCGTCGGTCCCCTCGGTTCCGTCGGTTCCGTCGGCCTGTCCCGCTGGACTGCTGACCTGGCTGGTCACTGAACTGGACCTCCCTCGAGGTGGCTGTCCCGGAAGGCCCTTTCGGGCCGTCCAGGGATCAACCCTATGTCTGTAAGGGTCGCCTTACCTCGGCCATTCGTATGACGGTCGTTGTCCCGAGACGGCCCGGCACCCCCGCTTTTCATGATTTCCCGCACCCGCGCGCCGTTCCGGTAGACGCTCCGGACCGACAGCGCGGTTCTCACCCACTGTCTGCTCGCGGCCCCCGCCACTTCTACGGGTTCCCCCACTCGACGAAGGCACAGTGTCATCTGGTCATGAATTGAGATAGGTGAGGACCGCGAGTACACGGCGGTGATCCCCGTCACTCGGCGACAGGCCGAGCTTCAGGAAGATGTTGCTGACATGCTTCTCCACGGCCCCGTCGCTGACGACCAGCTGCCGGGCGATCGCCGAGTTCGTCCGCCCCTCCGCCATCAGCCCGAGGACCTCCCGCTCGCGCGGGGTGAGCCCGGTCAGCACGTGCTGCTTCCTGCTCCGCCCGAGCAGCTGCGCGACGACCTCCGGATCGAGCGCGGTTCCGCCCTGGGCGACCCGCACCACGGCATCCACGAACTCCCGGACCTCTGCCACGCGATCCTTGAGCAGATACCCGACCCCGCGACTGGAACCGGCCAACAGTTCGGTGGCGTACCTCTCCTCCACGTACTGCGACAGCACCAGCACCCCGAGCCCGGGATGCGCCTTGCGCAGCTGTACGGCGGCCCGCACCCCTTCGTCCGTGTGCGTGGGCGGCATCCGCACGTCCGCGACGACGACATCGGGCAGCGCGCCCTCGTCGTCGAGCTCCGTGATGGTCTTGACCAGCGCGTCGGCATCCCCGACCCCCGCCACCACCTCATGCCCCCGGTCGGTCAGCAACCGGGTCAGCCCCTCCCGCAACAGCACCGAATCCTCGGCGATGACCACCCGCACCCTGTCCTCCACGATCCTCGGCCCCCCAGCCGTCCACCCGTCGGTGGAACCAGTCAAGCATTCCAGCCTGGGCTCGTCTGCACCTGGAAAAAGGCTCGACCACGGCAAGGACGGCGGGATCACGCCCCGACCCGCTGTCCGGCCTCCGAGGGAAGGCTTCGACCTCCGGGGAAGGCGGGGAGGGGCAAAGGGACAGGGAGCGGGGATCGGGTGGAGTGGGGGCGGACCCCTTCCCGCACGGCGGCGGGGGCGGCCGTGCGGGAAGGGGTCCGGGCCCTCAGACGGCTTCCGCCCGCCAGGGCAGCTCCGCCGTCACCCGGGTGGGGCCACCCACCGGCGAGTCCACCACCAGGATCCCGTCCACCGCGTCCAGACGTCCGGCGAGCCCGGCGAGCCCCGACCCCCCGCCGGAGGCGTCCGCTCCCCCCACCCCGTCGTCCACCACCTGCAACATCAGCCGGTTCTCCACCCGCCACACGTCGACCGAGGCGGACCGTGCCCCACTGTGCTTGCTGATGTTCTGGAGCAGCTCGGAGACGGTGAAGTACGCGATCCCCTCGATGGCCGGCGCCGGACGCTCCACCAGATCGACCTCCACCCGTACCGGCACCGTGCACCGTGACGCCACCGCCGACAGCGCCGCGTCCAGCCCCCGGTCCGTCAGCACCGCCGGATGGATCCCGCGCGCCAGGTCCCGCAGCTCCTGCAACGCCGTCTTCACCTCGCCGTGCGCCTCGCCCACCATCCGTGCCGCCGCCCGCGGATCCTCGCGCAGTTTCTCCTTCGCCAGTCCCAGATCCATCGCCAGCGCCACCAGCCGGGCCTGCGCCCCGTCGTGCAGGTCGCGCTCGATGCGCCGCAGATCCGCGGACGCCGTGTCCACCACGACCCCGCGGTCCGACTCCAGCTCCACCACCCGCGCCCCCAGCGACGACGGCCCGAGCAGCCCGTGCACCAGCAGCCGGTCCACCGTCGTCAGCGCCCGCACGATCCACGGCGTGGCCAGCGTGATCAGCAGGCCCACCAGGGCCGTCACCGTGATCTCGAACGGGTTGTCGAGATAGACGCTGTGCTGCTCGTCCCCGTACAGCTGAAGGCCGCCCTGACCGCCGTACATCGGGAAGACCCAGAACCACAGCGGATACGTCAGCATCGTCCAGCCGCACGACCACACGGTCACGGCGACACAGAAGGAGAACACCGCCCACGGGAACTGCACCACCGCGTAGAGCGCCTGCCGCCACGACGTGCCGCTCTTCAGGACGGCGGCCATCCACGCCATCGCCCCCCGGCCGCGGGGCCGCAGCGGCTCCGGGTCGGCCACCTCCAGCCCGAGCAGCCCGCGCGCCCGGGCCCGCTCCATGGCGCCGAAGCCCCGGCCCGCGGCCAGGCCCGCCGCCAGCACCGGAATCCCGAGGAAGGTCACCAGCAGGCCCGCGCCGAGCGACAGCATCGTGATCGTGAAGGTGAACAGCATGATGCCGATCGGCAGCCCGAGCAGGATGTAGACGAGTTCGCGCCAGTGACGCGCCGTGAGCGGCTCACGCAGTCCCGTCGGCAGGAGACGTCGGCGTCCGCCGTCCCGGCGCCCGTACTCCGGCCCGTACCGGTCCTGGCGCCCGAACAGTCCGGGCCCGTCCTCGAAACGGCCGTCCTCGGACCGGCCGTCCTGGAACGGGTCGTCCCCGAACCGGTCGTGCTCCCTGTACTGCCCGTACTGCGTGGCCATCGGCGTCGTCCGTTCCTCGTCCTGCTCGTCGCGCACCTGTCGATCCGTACCTCAACCCTCCTCGGCGGCGGGCGCCCGGACCATGGAGTCCGTCGGCGTCTGGAACGGGGGGTTATCCCCACCTCCCAAGGCCGCACCCGAGGCCGCCGGCGCCCACGCGCCCACGCGCCTTTCGTCCCCTGTCCCGACCGGTCCTTCCCGTCCGTCCCTGCCGACTCCTCCCGCCCGTTCCTATCCCTGCCGGTCCTTCTCGCCACGACTGCGCCACGGCAGCTCCGCGGTCACCGTCGTGGGACCCCCCACCGGCGACTCCACGACGAACAGCCCGTCGACGGCGTCCAGCCGCTCCGCCAGCCCCCGCATCCCCGACCCGCCGTCGAGCCGCGCCCCGCCCCGGCCGTCGTCCCACACCTGGATGAGCAGCCGGTCGTCGGTCCGCCACACGTCGACCGAGGCGGACCGGGCGGCACTGTGCTTGCTGATGTTCTGGAGCAGCTCGGAGACAGTGAAGTAGGCGATGCCCTCGATGGCCTGGGCCGGCCTGGACGGCAGGTCGGCCGTCACCTTCACCGGCACCGTGCACCGCGAGGCCACCGAGGACAGCGCCGCGTCCAGCCCCCGGTCGGTGAGGACGGCCGGATGGATCCCGCGCGCCAGGTCCCGCAGCTCCTGGAGCGCGAGCTTCACCTCGCCGTGCGCCTCCTCCACCATCGCCGCCACGGCGTCGTCGGCCTGCCCCTCCAGCAGCTTCTCCTTCGCCAGACCGAGCCCCATGGCCAGGTTGACCAGCCGGGCCTGCGCCCCGTCGTGCAGGTCGCGCTCGATGCGCCGCAGATCGGCGGCCGCCGTGTCGACCACGACCCCCCGGTCCGACTCCAGCTCCGCGATCCGCCGCTCCAGCTCGTCGGACGGGGACAGCAGGCCCCGCACCATCGCCCGGTCCGCGTTGGTCAGCCCGCGCGCCAGGAACGGCAGCACCGGCCACAGCACGAACAGCGACGGCAGGACCACGCTGAACGTGAGGATCCCCCAGGGCATCCGGATGACGTCGTACAGCACCGTGCGCCAGGCCACCGGGTCCTTCAGCGCCAGCCACATCCGCGCGAAGAGACCGCCCGCCCTGCGCAGCGGCAACGGGCTCGGCTCGTCGATACGCAATCCCAGGAGAAGGCGTGCCCGCGCCCGCTCGAAGCGGCCCATCAGCCGCGCCCCGCCCAGTCCGAGCGCGAGCAGCGGGAACCCGACCACGGTGACGGTCATGGCGGCACCGCTGACGATCACCGTCATCACATAGGTGAACCCGATCAACGCCATCGGCAGGTTCGTCAGAAGGTGCGTGATCTCCTTCCAGGTCTGTGGGTCGTAGGCGAAGCGGGCCGGCGGCAGACGTTCGTCGTCCTGCTCCGCCCCACCCGGAAGAGAGGCCGTGGACCGGCCGGCTCTCGGATGGAAGCTGCTCGCAGGGGTACTGGCATCGGTGGCGGATCGGCTGGCGGAAGCGGTCATATGGGCTAGCCTGCCGCGCCGTACGGCGCCGCGCCATGAGGTCTGCTGCCTTCCTCGGCCGGGGGAAAACCCCCGCCCCGCGGACCGAGGCATGACGGGCTGCTTACCGTCCCTTTATCAGGGCCTAGACTCCCGTGCGTACAGATCGTCGAACGGGCCTGTCGTCGAAGAGACTGAGGTCAGGGAGCGAGGGACGGACGTGCGGGAACGGACCGTCGAGGTCGCGGCGGAAGTCGCGGCAGACTACTTCCAGTCCTACTCCGTCGTCGGACTGCTCGCCGTCGTCGGCGTGCTGTTCGTCGGCGTCGCCTTCGGCGCGGGACGCCTGCTGCGTCCGGTGGTCCCCACCCCGGAGAAGCTTCTGACGTACGAGTGCGGCGTCGACCCCGTGGGCGAGGGCTGGGCCCACACCCAGGTCCGCTACTACGTCTACGCCTTCCTCTACGTGATCTTCGCCGTCGACTCGATCTTCCTCTTCCCCTGGGCGACGGTGTTCGCGGCCCCCGGCTACGGCGCCGCCACGCTCGTGGAGATGTTCATCTTCCTCGGCTTCCTGGCCGTGGGCCTGCTGTACGCCTACAAGAAGGGCGTCCTGACATGGACGTGACGCCGAAAGTGAATGCGCCGGGTCAGCCGGAGACGCGTTCGGAACCGGTTCCGCTGCCCGTGCCCAGGCGCCTGGGCACCCTGGCCCGCCTGGCCCCCGAGCCGATGAAAGTGATCCTGAACTGGGGCCGCCGCTACTCGCTCTGGGTCTTCAACTTCGGCCTCGCCTGCTGCGCCATCGAGTTCATCGCCGCGTCGATGGCCCGCCACGACTTCATCCGCCTCGGCGTCATCCCGTTCGCGCCAGGCCCGCGCCAGGCCGACCTGATGATCGTCTCGGGCACGGTCACGGACAAGATGGCCCCCGCCGTGAAGCGCCTCTACGAGCAGATGCCCGAACCGAAGTACGTCATCTCCTTCGGCGCGTGCAGCAACTGCGGCGGCCCCTACTGGGACTCGTACTCGGTGACCAAGGGCGTCGACCAGATCATCCCGGTGGACGTCTACGTGCCGGGCTGCCCGCCGCGCCCGGAGGCGCTTCTCCAGGGCATCCTCAAGCTCCAGGAGAAGATCGCCCGGGAGTCGCTGGACGAACGCTACGGCCCGACCCCGGCCGGCCCGGCCCCGAGCGCCCCTACCCCGGCCGGCCCGACCGGCTCCGGCGCTTCGGCCCGCCCCTCGGCGGCCGCTCTCCAGAGCGGCCTGGTACGGCCCCCGGCCGCCCCGTCCCCTTCGGAACCGTCGGGAGAGGACCGATGACCACGATCGGCTGGCTCCCCGCCCCGGCCGAGGACCTCTTCGGCCCGCAGGCCACGGCCGAGGAGTCGTACGACGTCCTCACGGTCGACGTCCCTCCTTCATCCTGGACCGACGCCCTGCGCGTGGCCCGCGACCGCCTGTCCTGCACCTACTTCGACTGGCTGAGCGCGGTCGACGAACCCGGCACCGGCTTCCGCGTGTCCGCACACGTGGTGGCACTGTCCCCGGTGCGCCGACTGCTGCTGCGCACGACGATCCCGCACGAGGCGCCGACCCTCGCCTCCGCCGTCGACGTCTACGCCGGCGCGACCTGGCACGAACGCGAGACGCACGAGATGTTCGGCGTCACCTTCGACGGCCACCCCGCCCTGAACCACCTCCTCCTCCCGGAGACCTTCGAAGGGCACCCCCTGCGCAAGGACTTCGTCCTGGCCGCCCGCGTCGCCAAGGCATGGCCCGGCGCGAAGGAGCCGGGGGAGTCCGAGCACGGCGGCCCCAAGCGCCGCCAGATGCTCCCCCCAGGCGTCCCCGACCCCAACGAATGGGGCCCCCTGAAGGGCCAACTCCCACCCGCGCCGACCCGCCCGGCCCGAGGAGCGGCCCGCACGGCAGCGACAGGCGCGGCAGCAGCGGGCGCGGCAGCGGGCCGGACGGCAGGCGACCGCCCGGTCCGCCGCGCCCGCACAGCATCACAAGGCTCGGCGAGCCAGACGACACCCCCGAGCACGCCTACGACACCTGCAACGCCGGGCACGCCTGCCACGCCTACGGCGTCTGCGACCCCTGCCACGCCTACGGCGCCGGCCACGCCGGGCCCGCCCACGACGCCGGGCACGCCGACGGCATCGTCAGAGCCAGGAGCACCCGGCAGGGCAGCATCGGACGCAGAAACCGCTTCGGCTTCTCCGCCCGCCTCGTTCCCGTCTCCGGACTCTCCGGCTCCCGCGGTCCCGTCCGCCCCAGCGGCCTCGTCCGCTCCGGAGGCCCCGGCCGGACCCCGCCGCGCCCGAAGTGCGAGCGCGGGCTCGGCGTCGCAGCGGGCGGACGCCGCGGATGCCCCAGGAGCCGGGCCCGCTGCACAGACGGGACCGACAGCTCCCGAGCCGACCCCCGGCCCCCCGGCAGGACCGCGGCGAGCGCGCACCGCCTCCCGAGGTTCGGCCTCCCAGCACACCCAGCCCCCGACGACGCCCGCCGGCACCCCCACCCGCCCCTCGACGGCCCCTCGCAGCTCCGACGCCCCCTGGCACCACGCCCGCCCCGCCTTCGACGAACCCGAGCAGAAGCCGGAACCGGGCGAGATGCGCGAGTCGGAGCCGCGGCCGGACGGGAAACCGGGAACGATGCCGGAGCCGGAGCCGGACGGCGCATCGCAACCGGCTGCGGAACCGATGCCGGAGCCGCAGCCGGAAGGCAAACCGCAACCGAAGCCGGTCAGCTCGGGTCAGACCGCCGAGCACCAGACCGCCCCCGGCCGGCCCGCGCCCCAGCAGCCGGACCCGGCTGAGAAGTCGACCCCCGCTCACGGCGGGTCGGCTCCCGCCGAGGGCGCGGAACCCGATGCACCCGATGCACCCGATGCCCCCGAGGACAGCACAGGAGGTCGGCAGTGAACGACGCTCTCGACGTCGCGCTGCGACTCCTGGTCGTCTTCGTCGTCTTCCTCACCTTCCCGCTGATCGTCGGTCAGACGGAGCACAAGGTGATGGCCCACATGCAGGGTCGCCTGGGGCCGATGTACGCGGGCGGCTTCCACGGCTGGGCCCAACTCGTGGCGGACGGAGTCAAGTTCGCACAGAAGGAGGACATCGTCCCCGCGGGCGCGGACCGCCGTATCTTCCAGCTCGCGCCGGCCGTGGCACTCCTCCCGTACCTTCTGGTCCTTCTCGCCATCCCCATCGGTCCGGGTGAGGGAGCCGTCGGCCAGACCGTGGACGCGGGCATCTTCTTCGTGCTCGCGGTGATGGGCGTCGGCGTGCTCGGCTCTCTCATGGCCGGCTGGGCCAGTGCCAACAAGTTCTCCCTTCTCGGCGGCCTGCGCACCGCCGCCCAGCTCCTCGCCTACGAACTCCCGATGCTGCTCACCGCCGCCTCGGTGGCGATGGCGGCCGGCACGGTCTCCCTGCCCGGCATCGTCGACGCCTTCGAGTGGTGGTGGCTGCCCTGGCAGATCACCGGCGCGATCGTGTTCTTCGTCGCCGGTCTCGCCGAACTTCAGCGGCCGCCCTTCGACATGCCCGTCGCCGACTCGGAGATCATTTTCGGTGCGTACACCGAGTACACCGGCCTGCGCTTCGCTCTCTTCCTCCTCGCCGAGTACGCCGGAATCGTCGTCCTGTGCGGCCTGACCACGGTCCTCTTCCTGGGCGGCTGGCACGGTCCCGGAGGTGCCGACGGCCTCGGCTGGGTCTGGACCCTGCTCAAGACGGCCGTCCTCGCCTTCGTCGTGATCTGGCTCCGCGTCACCTACCCCCGCATGCGCGAGGACCAGCTCCAGAAACTCTCCTGGACCCTCCTCGTCCCCCTCTCCCTGGCCCAGATCGCCCTTACCGGCGTCGTCAAGGTGGTGATCCAGTAGCCATGTCCCACACATCACCCGACCATCCCGCAGCGGCACCCTCCGAGCGCCCCCGCCGGTCGATCCCCGGCAGTGGCCTCGCCAAGGGCCTGGCCGTCACCCTGCGCACGATGACGCGGAAGACCGTCACCGAGCAGTACCCGGACGTCCAGCCCGAACTGCCGCCCCGCACCCGTGGCGTCATCGGCCTGTTCGAGGAGAACTGCACGGTCTGCATGCTCTGCGCCCGTGAGTGCCCCGACTGGTGCATCTACATCGACTCCCACAAGGAGACGGTCCCGCCCGCCGCCCCAGGCGGCCGCGAGCGCAGCCGTAACGTCCTCGACCGCTTCGCCATCGACTTCTCCCTGTGCATGTACTGCGGTATCTGCATCGAGGTCTGTCCTTTCGACGCCCTGTTCTGGTCCCCGGAGTTCGAGTACGCCGAGACCGACATCCACGAACTCACCCATGAACGCGACAAGCTCCGCGAGTGGATGTGGACCGTGCCGGCCCCACCCGCCCTCGACCCCGCGGCCGAGGAACCGAAGGAGATCGCGGCCGCCCGCAAGACGGCCGAGAAGTGGGCGGCAGCCCAGGCCGAGCCGAACGCCCCGCAGGAAGGAGACTCGTGACCCTCGCTCAGGCACACCACGGCTTCCTCTCCCCGACCGGCGTCGAGATCGCCTTCCTCCTCGTCGGCCTGGTCACCTTCGGCGCCGCCCTCGTCACGGTGACCACCAGGCAACTGGTGCACGCCGCCCTGTGGCTCGTCGTCACCCTCGGCGGCCTGGCCGTCGAATATCTCCTGCTCACCGCAGAGTTCATCGCCTGGGTGCAGGTACTCATCTACGTCGGTTCCGTCGTCGTGCTCCTCCTCTTCGGTCTGATGCTCACCAAGGCCCCCATCGGCCGCTCACCCGACGCCGACTCCGGCAACCGCTGGGCCGCCCTCACGGTCGCCGTCGCGGCGGCCGCCGCCCTCGTCTGGGTGGTCGTCGACGCCTTCCGTGCCACCTGGATCGACCTGAGCGGGCCGGCCGCCGGCTCCACCGAGGCGACCGGAGCCAGCCTCTTCCAGAACTGGGTCCTCCCCTTCGAGGCCCTCTCCGTCCTGCTCCTCGCGGCGCTGGTCGGCGCCATCGTGCTGTCCCGCAAGGCGAAGGCGGAGTCGGACTCTCCCCCTATGAACTCCCGAGCCGCCACCAAGAGTTCCCGTCCCGTCACAGAGAGTTCCTCTGCTGTTCCGGGCGCCCGGGAAAACCGGGCCGGGCAGGAAGGCACCCGCTGATGCATCTCGTCTATCCAGCCGTCCTGTCCGCCCTCCTCTTCTGCACCGGCCTGTACGGCGTCCTCGCCCGCCGCAACGCGATCCTCGTCCTGATGTCCGTCGAGCTGATGCTCAACGCCGTCAACCTCGACCTGGTCGCCTTCGACGTCTGGCTGAGCAGGACAGCCGAGGAGACCCTGCACTCCGGCCAGGCCCTGACCCTGTTCACCATCGCCATCGCCGCCGCCGAGATCGGCATCGGCCTGGCGATCGTCCTCGCCGTCCACCGCAACCGGGGCACCGCGGACATCGACCGGCTCCGCGACACCGCCGAAGGCCACGAGAGCCCCGCGACCGACGGCCCCGACGGTGACACCCACGCGACCGGAACGGCCGCCGAGAAGGCTGAGGCCACCGCGTGACCACGACCACCCTCGCCGCCCTCGTCCCCCTCCTGCCGTTCCTGGGCGCCGCCGCCGGCCTGCTCCTGGGCCGTACCGCCCCGGGTTTCGTGCGCCCGCTCGCCGTCCTGCCGACCCTCGCCGCGCTCGTACTGGCCGCGATCGTCGCCGTACGCCAGGGCGGGAACGCCTCCCTCGACGCGGCCACCGAACTGACCCCCACCGGCTCGGTCCCCATCGAACTGTCACTGCACATCGACGGCTTCGCGGCACTCGTCGCCGTCCTGGTCGGGCTCGTCGCCACCTGCGTACAGATCTACTCGACCGGCTACCTGCGCGAGGATCCGCGCTACCCCTCGTACGCCGCGCTCGTCTCCCTCTTCACCTCCGCGATGCTCCTGGTCGTCTACTCCGGCGATCTGATCGTGCTGCTGGTCGGCTGGGAAGTCATGGGCATCTGCTCCTACTTCCTGGTCGGCCACTACTGGGAGACCCCCGAGGCCCGCGCCGCCTCCATCAAGGCATTCCTCGTCACCAAGCTGGGTGACGTCCCCTTCCTCATCGGCCTGTTCGCCCTCGCCACCGACGCCGGGTCCTTCCAGATCACGAAGGTCCTCGGCACCGTCGCCCACGGCGGACTCGACCATCCGACCCTCGTCGCCCTGCTGCTGCTCGCGGGCGTGGCCGGCAAGTCAGCGCAGTTCCCGCTGCACACCTGGCTCCCGGACGCGATGGCCGGCCCCACACCCGTATCCGCGCTGATCCACGCCGCGACGATGGTCGCCGCCGGCGTCTACTTCGTCGCCCGTCTCCTCCCGGTCTTCGAGGCGTCCTCGGCCGCGATGATCGTGCTCGCCGTGATGGCCGCCGTCACCATGGTCGGCTCGGGCCTGGCCGCACTCGCCCAGGACGACATCAAGCGCGTCCTCGCCTACTCGACCATGGGTCAGCTGGGCTACATGACCGGCGCCCTCGCCGTCGGCGATCGCGGTGCGGCCGTCTTCCACCTCCTCTCGCACGGCGCCTTCAAGGCGCTGCTGTTCCTCGCCGCCGGCGTGATCATCCACGCCGCCGGCACCAACTCGCTCGCCGCGATGTCCCGCATGAGTCACCTGCGCGACCGCATCCCCGACGCCTACTGGACGATGACCGTGGCGCTTCTCGCGCTCGCCGCGATCCCGCCGTTCAGCGGCTTCTTCTCCAAGGAGTCGGTCCTCGGCGCCGCCGAGCACGTCACCGAGGGGCACACCGGACACGCGCCCGGTGCCGCGGGCTGGATCGTCCTCGTCGCCGGTCTGCTCACCGCCCTTCTCACCGCCGCCTACGCCACCCGCCTGTGGCTGCTGACCTTCTACGGCCGCGGCGCGGAGGCCCCCGACCACGGTCGACAGCCCCTGACCATGACCGTGGTGCTGTGGGTCCTGGCCGTCCCGTCCCTCGCCCTCGGCGGGTTCGCCTACCGCACCCTCCCCGACTGGTTCGACGGCAACGACCTCGCCCCGACCCTCACCACGTCCGTGCTGGGCACCGGCATGACACTGGCCGGCGCACTCGTCACCTACGCCGCCTGGCGTCACCTCGCCGGACTCACGGCCCGCGTCCCCCTGGGGGCGGTCGCCGCCCACCCCGAGGGCGACGCGGGACTCGTCGAGGCCGAAGCCATCGCGACGCACGCGCCGGCCTACGGAGACGTGGCATCCGCTCCGGACCCGGCGGACCCAGGACGGCTCCTGCTCGGCCCGCTGCACCGCCACGCCGCCGTCGGCTTCCACCTCGACGCCGTGTACCAGACCCTGTGCGTCCGCCCGGTCCTGGCCGGCGCGAGCCTCGTCCGGTTCCTCGACCGCGAGGTCGTCGACACCTACGTACGCGGCGCGGGCGCCCTGCCCCGCTGGCTGGGGACCGCCGTACGGCGCGCCCAGACCGGAAATCTCCAGACCTATGTGAGCGCGCTGCTCGCCGGCACCGTCGTCCTGGCGGTCGCCGCCCTTCTCGTCGCTTCGGGAGCGTGAGCGGGCGTGATCGATATCAACGAGTCCGTGATGCAGTTCCTTCTGGCATTCATCGTGGTCGGCCCGCTACTCGGCGCCGTCGCCGCACTTCTCCCGGCCCCGCCCGGACTGAAAGGGAAGTCACCCGAGCAGGCCGTGCTGCGCCACGGCGTGACCGTGACCGGCGCGATCCTCATCGCCGCGATCGTCCTCGCGCTCGGCTTCGACCACGACCACCCCTCGAAGATGCAGGCCAGCACGGACATCAGCTGGATCCCGGCACTCGACGTGCGCATCCACCTCGGCATCGACGGCATCTCCCTCCCCCTGCTGGTCCTGACCGCGCTCCTGAGCTTCCTCTGCGCGGTGTACTCCTACTTCCGTCAGCAGCATCAGCGGCTGACACCACAGGCCGCGGACCCGTCGCCGAAAGCCTTCGTCGCGCTGGTGCTCGTCCTCGAGTCCGGCACCCTCGCCGCTTTCGCCGTCCTCGACCTGCTGCTGTTCTTCCTCGCCTTCGAGATGGTCCTCGTCCCGATGTACTTCCTCATCGCCCGCTGGGGCGGCGCGGGCCGGACCCGGGCCGCCTGGAAGTTCATCCTCTTCACCCTGCTCGGGTCCGTGGTCATGCTGCTCGGCCTGCTCCTGATCGGAATCAAGGCGGGCACATTCGACATGGTGGCACTCGCCACTGACAACGGCCGGTCCCTGACCACATCCGTGCAGGTCATCGCCGTTCTCGCGATCGGGATCGGCCTCGCCGTGAAGACCCCGATGTGGCCGCTGCACAGCTGGCTGCCCGACGCCCACACCGCCGCCCCGACCGTCGGTTCGGTCCTGCTGGCCGGAGTGCTGCTGAAGATGGGCACCTACGGGTTCGTCCGGATCCTGCTGCCCGTCGCGCCGGACGGCTTCCGCACCTTCGCGCCCTACCTCGCCGCCTTCGCCGTCGTGGGCATCATCTACGGCTCCCTGGCCTGCCTGGCCCTCGCCAAACAAGGGGCGAAGGGCGACCTCAAGCGCCTCATCGCCTACTCCTCCGTCGGCCACATGGGCTTCGTCCTGCTCGGCATCGCGACCATGACCCCGACCGGCGTGAACGGCGCCCTGTTCGCCAACATCGCCCACGGCCTCATCACCGGCCTCCTCTTCTTCCTGGTCGGAGCCCTGAAGGACCGCACCGGCACGACCGACCTGGACACCCTCGCCGAGCAGACCGGCGCCGCGCTGTACGGCAGGACCCCCCGCCTCGGCGGCCTCCTCGCCTTCGCGGCAGTCGCCTCACTCGGCCTGCCGGGACTGGCCGGCTTCTGGGGCGAGATGCTGGCCCTGTTCGGCGCCTTCGACCCCGCCCACGCCCTCAGCCGTCCCGCCTTCCTGACCTTCACGGCGGTCGCCGCGTTCGGCACCCTGCTGACCGCCGCGTATCTGCTCACCGTGGTCCGCCGCGTCTGCATGGGTGCCGTCCCGCAGGACGCCCCGCGCCTCGACGACGTGCAGACCTACGAGTTCGCGGCCTGGGCCCCACTCGTCGCCCTCACCGTCGTCGCCGGCCTGTGGCCGAAGGTCCTCCTCGGCCTGACCGATCCGGCCGTGCAGCAGCTCCTCGCAGGAGGCACCCGATGAGCTCCCTGGCCCAGCCCGTGCTTCACCCCCTGGCCGCTTCGGTGGTCCAGTCCGTCGACTGGCTGGCCATCGGACCGCCCACCCTCGTCGCGATCGTCGCGCTCGTCGTCCTCGTCGCCGACCTCTTCGTGGGCGACGCCCGCAAGCCGCTCCTCGGCTGGCTCTCGGTCGCGGGCCTCGCGGCCTCCACAGTCCTCCTGCTGCCCCTCCTGGACGGCGAGCGCTCCACCTTCTGCCTGACCGGCGACACACGCGTGTGCAGCTACACGGCGGACCGCTTCACCCTCGTCATCCAGTTCCTGGTGCTCGGGGGAGCGCTACTGGCGGCCCTGCTGTCGGTCACCGCCCTGAAGGACGCGCGCGGACGGCTTCCCGAAGGCGAGTTCTGGTTCCTGCTGCTGTCCTCAGCCGCCGGTGCCGCCCTGCTGCCCGCCTCCCGCGACCTCGCCACCCTCGTCGTCGCCCTGGAGGTCGCCTCCCTGCCCGCCTTCGCCCTCGTCGGCATCCGGCACGGCGACCGCAGGTCCTCCGAGGCGGCCCTGAAATTCTTCCTGTCGTCCGTCACCGCGACCACCGTCACCCTCCTCGGCATCAGCTTCGTGTACGCGACGACCGGAACCCTCTACCTCACCCAGGTCGCCGACCGCATCCAGCACGTCGACGGCCAGCTGCACACCCTGGCCCAGACCGGGGTCGTCCTCACCCTGATCGGCTTCGCCTTCAAGACGGCCGCCGTCCCCTTCCACTTCTGGGTCCCCGACACCTACGTAGGCGCCCCGCTGCCCATCGCCGCCTATCTGTCGGTCGTCGGCAAGGCGGTCGGCTTCTCCGGCCTCATCCTCGTGACGGTCATCGGCTTCCCCTCGTACGCCGACGTCTGGGGCCCTGCCCTGGCCGCGCTGGCCGCCCTCACCATGACCGTCGGCAACGTCGGCGCCCTCCGCCAGCAGGCCACACGCGCGTACAGCGCCGTACGCCTGCTCGCCTGGTCCTCCGTGGGCCAGGCCGGCTACCTCCTCGTGCCGATCGCCGCCGCCGCGTACTCCGACGACGCCGAGCACGCCATCGGCTCCACCGTCGCCTACGCCCTGATGTACGCGGCCGTGAACCTGGGCGCCTTCGCGGTGGCCGCGCTGGTGGGCCGCACCCGCACGACGAACCGGATCTCGGACTACCGGGGCCTTTACGCGAAGAACCCGTCGGCAGCCCTCCTCCTGGCCTTCTTCCTGCTGTGCCTCGCCGGACTGCCGCCGGGCATCATCGGCCTCTTCGCGAAGGTCACCGTCTTCTCGGCAGCGGTCGACGCCGGGCTCGGCTGGCTCGCGGTCGTCATGGCCGTCAACGTGGTGATCGCCCTGTACTACTACCTCCAGTGGACGGCCCTGCTGTTCCGCGACCCCGAGGGCGAACACGAGAAGCACCGTGTTCCGGCCCCGCTCACGATCGCCATGGTCCTCACCGCGGCGCTCGGCGTCGCCCTCTCCGGAGCCCCCCAGCTGATCCTGCGCTTCGCCGACACCGGCCTCTTCTGAGTCCCCACACGCGCGCGTGCCCGCGTCCTCACCCGGACGGCGCACGCCCATGCCCGCAGGCACAAGGGAACTAGTGCCTCCCGCCTGGCGTTGACCAGTACGGGAAGGTGCACTGGATGTGACACCACGGCACAGTGCCACCGGAGAACGTCAGGACTCGCAAACAAAGGGTTCCCCTGCTGCACGACTTGGAGGGCGTACCGTGCACCGCCGGCACAACGGGCTCAGGACCGCAGTACTCCTCGGGGGACTGTCCGCACTCATCATCGTCTTCGGCAGCTTCTTCGGCCGGACGGGGCTGGTCATCGCGGTCCTGGTCGCACTCGGCACCAACGCGTACGCGTACTGGAACAGCGACAAACTGGCGCTACGCGCGATGCGCGCCCGCCCGGTGAGCGAGTTCGAGGCTCCCGCCCTGTACCGGATGGTCCGTGAGCTGTCCACCCAGGCCCGTCAGCCGATGCCCCGCCTGTACATCTCCCCGACCGAGGCGCCGAACGCGTTCGCCACCGGCCGCAACCCACGCAACGCCGCCGTGTGCTGCACCGACGGCATCCTGCGCCTCCTCGACGAGCGCGAACTGCGCGGCGTCATCGGACACGAGCTCAGCCATGTCTACAACCGGGACATCCTGATCTCCTCGGTCGCCGGGGCACTCGCTTCGGTGATCCTTTTCCTGGTCAACTTCGCCTGGCTGATCCCGATCGGCCGCTCGGACGACGACGACGGCCCCGGCATTCTCGGCATGCTCCTGATCATGATCCTCGGCCCGATCGCCGCCGGGCTCATCCAGCTCGCCATCAGCCGCTCCCGGGAGTACGAGGCGGACGCGTCCGGCGTGCAGCTCACCGGTGATCCGCTGGCCCTCGCGAGCGCGTTGCGCAAACTGGAGACAGGCACCCAACAGCTTCCGCTGCCCCCTGAGCCCCGCATCGAGACCGCGAGCCACATGATGATCGCGAATCCCTTCCGTCCGGGCCAGGGGCTCTCCAAGATGTTCTCGACCCACCCGCCGATGGCGGACCGTATCGCCCGGCTCGAGAAAATGGCAGGTCGCTTCCAGTGAAGACCATCCTGAACGTCATCTGGCTGATCCTGAGCGGCTTCTGGCTGTTCCTCGCCTACCTGGCCGCAGGAGCACTGCTGTGCATCACGATCATCGGCATTCCTTTCGGCGTTGCCGCGTTTCGTATCGGAGTCTTCGCCCTGTGGCCCTTCGGCTACACGACGATCGAACGTCGTGACGCGGGCGCGCCCTCCTGTCTCGGCAATGTGCTCTGGCTGATCCTCGCGGGCTGGTGGCTGGCCATCGGGCACATCGTCACGGGCCTCCTGCTCTGCCTGACCATCATCGGCATCCCGTTCGGCATCGCGAACTTCAAACTCATTCCGGTGTCGCTGTTCCCGCTCGGCCGTGAAATCGTGCCGACGGACCAGCCGTTCGCGTCACGCTGACCGGAGCAGCACGGCCCGCTGCTCGTCCCCGGTCGGCCGGCCTCCGCTCGTCGGTTGTCCACAGGCGGCGGGTTGTCCACAGGCCGGCGCGGCCGTCGGTGGCGGCTTGCATCATGAACGCATGACCGAGAACGAGCAGTTGCAGGCAGGGCAGGCGGCCCGGGGAGCCGCCGGAGAGCCGGGCGCAGGGCACCCGTCGTACGGGGACGTCGAGATGGGCAGGCGCCCGGCAATCGGGCGCCCGGCAATCGGGTGTGCGGCGCGGTCAACGCGCGCCCGGCCACCGCCGCCGCAGCCCGTATGCGAGCACACCGACGGCCATCACCCCTGCCCCCACGGCCACCGAGGTCCCCGGCAGCGCGAGCGCGAGCACCACACAGCCCACGAGCCCCACCGCGGGCAGCAGCCGCTTCGCAGGGGCCGAATCAAGCGTCCAGGCCGACGCGTTGGCCACCGCGTAGTACGTCAGCACACCGAAGGAGGAGAACCCGATCGCGCCCCGGACATCCACCGTGGCGGCCAGCACCGCGACCACCGCACCCACGGCGAGCTCGGCCCGATGAGGTACCTGGAAGCGAGGATGCACGGCCGACAGGGCGCCCGGCAGATGCCGGTCCCGTGCCATGGCCAGGGTCGTACGCGAGACGCCCAGGATGAGGGCGAGGAGCGAGCCCAGCGAGGCCACGGCGGCCCCGACCCTCACCACCGGCACCAGTGCGGGCACTCCGGCCGTCCGCACGGCGTCGGCCAGCGGGGCCTCCGCCTGCCCGAGACCGTCCGGCCCCAGTACGGAAAGGACAGCGACCGCCACGCACGCGTACACGACGAGAGTCATGCCGAGAGCCAGGGGGATCGCGCGGGGAATGGTCCGCGCCGGGTCCCGTACCTCCTCACCCAGGGTCGCGATGCGGGCGTACCCGGCGAAGGCGAAGAACAGCAGGCCGGCAGCCGTCAGCACCCCACCGACGCCCCGTGAGGCGCCGACGTCCAGCCGCCCCGCGTCGGACGCGCCGGACCCCAGGCACACGACCACCACGGAAGCGAGGACCGCCAGGACCACCGCCACGATCGCCCGCGTCAGCCAGGCCGACTTCTGGACACCGCCGTAGTTCACCGCCGTCAGCGCCACCACGGCCGCGACCGCCACCGCGTGCGCCTGCCCTGGCCAGACGTACGCTCCGACCGTCAGGGCCATCGCCGCACAGGAGGCCGTCTTCCCGACCACGAAGGACCAGCCCGCCAGATACCCCCAGAACGCGCCGAGCCGCTCGCGCCCGTACACGTACGTGCCGCCCGAGGCCGGATACAGGGCGGCGAGGCGTGCCGACGACATGGCGTTGCAGTAGGCGACCAGCGCGGCGAGCGTGAGTGCGAGCAGCAGCGCGGAGCCCGCGGCCCGCGCCGCGGGAGCGAGCGCGGCGAAGACGCCGGCGCCGATCATCGAGCCGAGCCCGATGACCACGGCGTCGCCGACGCCCAGCGTCCGCCGCAGTTCGGCGTGGGATCCGGACCGAGTCATGGGCCGCACCCTACTGATCGACGGAACCACCCGGTGTCGTCGTGACGTCGTCTTCATCAACACGAGCCGAACCCGCGTGCGACGCAGAACGCGGGGCGCGACGGTAACGAGCACAGCCCGTCCGGAGCGAGCGACATCACAGTGCCCGGACAGCGCGGGCACAGCACGGAAGGGCAGGTTCAGGGCATGAGCATCATCAGCTGGATCATCCTGGGGTTGTTGGCCGGAGTCATTGCCAAGATCCTGCTGCCGGGCCGGGACCCGGGCGGCTTCATCGGCACGACCCTCATCGGCGTCGCGGGCGCGTTCATCGGCGGCTGGATATCGGCCCGCTGGCTGGACCACCCCATCACCAAGGACTTCTACGACGGCGCGACCTGGGCGGCGGCGATCGGCGGTTCTCTCGTGCTGCTGATCCTCTACCGCCTGCTGTTCGGCAACTCGCGTGACTGAGCACCCCCGCACGGCACGCATGCCGGCCGTCTGATCCTGACGGCGGCCGGACGGTCCGGACGCGGAGGTGGGCGCTTCAGGAACCGCCCACCTCCGCTCGCAACGTCCGAGGAGCCGATCAGGTGACGCCATCGCGGTGTCGCCGCGTCACTAGGCCGTCCGGTCGACTACCGGTAGTTCACGAACTGCAGGGCGAAGTCGAAGTCCTGGCCCTTGAGCAGGGTGATGATGGCCTGGAGGTCGTCGCGGCTCTTGGAGCTGACGCGCAGTTCCTCGCCCTGGACCTGGGCCTTCACACCCTTGGGGCCCTCGTCGCGGATGAGCTTCGCGACCTTCTTGGCGTTCTCCTGGGAGATGCCTTCCTTGATCTCCGCGAAGAGCTTGTACTCCTTGCCGGACAGCTGCGGCTCGCCCGCCTCCAGCGCCTTCAGGGAGATCCCGCGCTTGATCAGCTTGGACTGGAAGACGTCGAGGACGGCGTTCACCCGGTCCTCGGAGTTCGCCTCCATCAGGATCTTCTCGCCGGACCACGAGATCGAGGCGCCGACGCCCTTGAAGTCGTAGCGCTGCGAGATCTCCTTGGCGGCCTGGTTGAGGGCGTTGTCGACCTCCTGCCGCTCGACCTTCGAGACGATGTCGAAACTGGAGTCGGCCATGTCCTGTGGCTCCTTGTATCGGGGTGCGTGTCTGGTGCGTATCGGCGTAAGTGGGGCGACCGCCGAGCCCGGCGTGGTCCCGGGCCGCATCCGCACAAGCCTAGTCACCCCGCCCCCTCCGGGCGGCGGGGAATCAGGTGGCGAAGCACCCCTGGGCATCGGGTATCGTTTACGTCGTTGCCAGGGAGCACCGCCGAAAGGCGGTTCGAACGGGCAGCAAACCCGGCGGTGTGCCCGAGCGGCCAAAGGGAGCAGACTGTAAATCTGCCGGCTTCGCCTTCCCAGGTTCGAATCCTGGCGCCGCCACACGACCGAAAGGGTCTGTGAACAGCAGCAATGCTGTTCACAGACCCTTTCGTCGTTCCTGGCGCGCAGACCGCCGATATGGCAGCTTTGCCCCACTGTGTCTCATCCTGATTCACGTGCTGACCAGCCTGTGTGGGGCAGGCGTGGGGCAGCCGTCGCGCCTGTCACCTGCCCTTCCTGAGGGTCGCCTCAATTCGTGCGTTGGCGTTGGCGGCGGCGCCGTCGAGACATTTGGCGTAGACACGGAAGAGAACAGCCACGCTGTGGCCAGCGCGCGCGGCGACGACCTGCGGTTCGACTCCAGAGCTGAGCCACGTGGAGACGGCGGCGTGACGAAGATCATAAGGGCGCTTGGCCAGCAGGGAGGCGCGCTGAGCAGGGGAGAGCGCCCGGGTTCGTGCCTCCGCCCACACTTCGCCGTACCCGGTGTCTTGGATCAGTCCCCCGCGCTGAGTGCGGAACAGCCGGCCGTCCGGCGCCACGCCGTATGCCATGGTGTGCCAGCGCAGCAAAGCAACCAGGTCGGGCGGGATCGGAACGGTCCGGACCGCCTTGCGGGGGCGATGCTTGAGCCCGCGTTTGTCGTGAGCCTCTCCGCTATCGGTCCACGCGGATCCCGACCGGGGGCGGGTCTCCCGTAGATGGAGGGTGCCCCAACCGCGCCGGGGTAGCTCGCAGTCCTGCATGCGGAGTCCGATGACCTCGGCCGGCCGTGCCGCCGCGTAGTACATGCATCCGAAGAACGCCACCAAGCGGCGCCCCCGGGCGCTCTGCGTGCGCACGCCATCGAGCAGCGCGAGAGCCTGGCGAGGATCGGGCACAGAGGCGGGGTCCAACTCCTCTTCCACTTGTTCAGGCGCTTTCCACTGGACTTGAGGAAGGGGGTTGTCCGACAAACGGCCGGCGTCCACGGCATAGCCCAGGGCGTTGTGGAAGATCGCGCGCTTCCGACGGATGGTCGACGCGGCTGCCGTGCCGCCGTCCAGCTTCTTGGTCAGTGCGTCGAGCGCGGCGCGTACCTGCATGCGGTCAGCCAGCGCTGAGGTGGGCAGAGACTTGCGCTCGAACCAGGTAAGCACCTTGGCGACGTCGTCCGGCGGTTCCTGGTCGCGACGGCTCACGTTGAACGCCCAGCTATAGAGGGCGGTCCGCACCGTTTCCACGTCGGCCATGCCCTTGGTGTCTTTGACGAGAGCTGGCGTCACCGTGGCCATGGCTTCTGCGAGAGTTCGGCGCGTGGAGCCGGGGGAGTGCTTCCACTTCATCTCGATGTAGTCGCGGGCATGCTGGTACCAACTGACGTCGTCTCGCTGCCGCAACTCCGAGAGCGGGAAGCCGGTCGCCTCGTCGAACGGCTCCCCCGCGTGTACCGCGCGCAGCAGCTCCGCTCGGCGGCCGTCGGCCAAGGTCTTGGTGCGGAACGTCTGCGAGTGAGGAGTCTCGCCTGTCTTCCAGCGCAGCTCTGCCGAGGTCTGCCCACGATCTTTCCGTTGCCGGACGGACCAGATCCGAACGTCGTAGCTGTGCATTGATCTCCTTCAAAGGCGGAGGACCCCCGCTGGTCAGCGGGGGTCCTCCGGGGTGGACTGGTTCAGGCGCTCATCTCGTGCCGTGCCCACCAAGCGTCAAGGTCGCTGCGTCGGCAGCGGAGATGCCCGTTGGGGAGCTTGATGAGCTTGGGAGCCTTGCCGCGAGCGCGCATGCGGTAGAAGGCGGCGCGGCTCATCTTGATCTCTTCGAGGACTTCACGGAGTTCGAGCTTCTCGGTGCTGGGCAAGGTCGTGACTCCTTCTCGGGCGAGGCGTCCCGGGGGCCTTCTGGGAAGTCCGCTACATCCGCTACGCCGCTACATCGCAGGTCAGCGGCGTGTTTTGTGTAGCGGAGGGGGGCGATGTAGCGGCTACGGCCGTTTCGGGGTGTGCGGCCGTAGCCGCTACATCTGGGGTTGCCGCTACAGATTCAGGGGCTCTGAGCTGGGATGTAGCGGTGTAGCGGATGTAGCGGCCTTGGGGGGTGGGCAGTAGCGGGACCATGCGTCTTCGAGGTCTTTGACGAAGAAGCCTTTGAGGATTCCGCCGGTGGTGCGGATGTTGCGGGAGACGACGGGGTCGCCGTCGGCGGTGACGTAGTCGCTGAGCATCCGGGAGAGTCGGCGGTTGTCGAGCGGCTTGCCGTTGAGGTCGGCCCATGGGGCGTCGTCGAGGGCGTTGAGGCGGTCGAGGATGGCGACGGTGGGCAGGCGGTCGATGCCGATGAGGACGTGGTCGCGCAGGTCGGTCAGGAGGCGGATGCCGATGCTGCCTTTGTCGTTTGCGCGGGAGGCTTTGACCAGGGTCAGGCAGGCTTCGCGGGCCCGGCGGGGCCAGTCGCCGCCGGCGGCGTCCGCGACGGCGAGTAGGGGTTCCCATACGTCCGCCGGCCGGTCGGTGACTCCGTCGGGCATCTGCGGGAAGGCGCCTGTGATGCGCTCCTGTACGGTCGCGGCCCACGTGGCGAGCCGGTCTCGGAGTTGGTTGCCTTCCGGCACGTGGATGCGGGTGCGGAAGGCTTCCACGTGCTCGTTTCGGGCCCGGCGGCGCATGCGGATGATGACGGAGCGGGTGAGGATCGTGTCGGGCAGGGAGCCGAGTCCGGCGACCGCGACGGCGCAATACGAGGGGAAGCCCTGTACTTGCTGGTTGGAGCCGTCCCCGACACACCGGTACATGGGGCGCCCGCGTGCGTGGCCTGCGTTGATGAACCCTCGGAGCTGTTCGTTGTCCCCGGCTTTGGGACCGAAGATCGTGTCGATCTCGTCGAAGAGGATCGTGGGCCGGCCGCCGTCGATGCCGGACACAGACCGGAACAGTGCGGCGGCGGATGCGTCCGCGGCCGCCATGGAGCGCGGCACGAGGGTTTCGACCACGTCCAGCGCGCGGGACTTCCCCGAGCCCGGTTCGGGCGAGAGGAACGCGAGCCGGGGTGTGGAGTCGAAGCAGTCCAGCAGGTGGGCGTGCGCGTCCCAAAGTGTGACCGCGACGAACGCGGCGTCGGTGGGGAAGACGTTGAAGCGGCGGTGGAAGGCTTCCACCTCGTTCAGCAGTGCGGCGCCGTCGATGGGGATGGTCATGCGGCGGCCCTCCCTTCGGGCAGTCCGGCGGGAGCTCCCGCACAGTCGGTCTTGTGGGCGGTGTACTCGTCGATCAGGGCGACCACTCGTCGCGGTCCGGCGGCCGTGCCGGTCTTGCCACAGGCGCAGGCATAGGCGGCGTTGGGGAAGTCGCCGTAGCGCTTGGACCAGCGGGCGCCGTCGTTGTGGTCGCGGTAGACGGGCGGGGCGTAGATGCGGATGCCGGGCCGGCCCGGTGTGGGGTCGGCGCTGGGTCCGGGGTCCGCTTCGGGTGCCGGGGAGCGGTCCGGACGAAGAGCAGTGACGACGCCCTTACGGGCGGCGCCTTCCGGCTCGCCCACGGCCGGTTTGGGTGCGGTCCAGCGTGCGGCGTCCGGGCCGTCCGGTGTGCTGGTGATGCTCTTCAGGGAGGGGCGGGGGAGGGTGCTCATGCCGTCCTCCGCCCCTGGTTGTGGGTGATGGACCAGTTGAGGGCGCTGCGCAGGGTCGAGCGGCACTCGGCGACGGTGAGGCCGGCCGCCTCTCCCGCCTCCTGAAGAGCCTGCTCGACCGTGTGGCGGGGGAGGTCGCCCCACGCGACGAACCGCCCGAGTGCGCGCGCCGCGCGGAACAACGTCGTTTCTCGGGCCCCGGGTTGGGCCGTGGCGACGTTCCGCGTCTCGGTGGTGAGCGCTACATCCGCATATCGACCTGATTGCCCCGTTAAGGCCACCGAAGGGGCCTGAGAGGTCCTGGGGGCCGGTTGCAGGATGCTTTGGAGCCATCCGGGCAGTGGGGCCGCCTCAGGGGCGCACAGGGCTTCGTACGGTCCGGCGGGGGTGATTGATCCGGCGGCGACGACGTATCCGCCCCATGCCCGCGTGTCGACCAACTCGCCCACGGTGCCAGCCGTGTTGGTCAGCCGGACCCCGGTCGGGGCGGTGAAGTACAGGTGGGTTCCGCCGCTCGCGGTCCGGGTGCGGTAGGTGTCGGGGACGGTGTGGCCGGCGCGCTCGCAGAGCGCTCCGAAGATTGCCGCGCCGTCAGGCGCGTCCGAACTGCCCTTGTCCTTGGGCACGTCGAGGTCGACGACCAGGAGCCGTGAGGGGCCGGTGGCGATGCCGACGTTGAACGCTCCGTGGGACCAGGTGGCGCGAATGCGGTCCGGATCGGTCGTGGCGCGCTCCTCCCACTTGCGATGCCCGCCGGCGCACGGGCCGGTGCCGGGGCACGACTGCTCGCCGTGCAGGGCGGGCCGCTTGGTACCGGGGCGCAGGGGGAAGACGTGCCAGCCGCGTTCGGCGGCGGCCAGGGCCGCGTTCGTGAGGTGCTCGTTCATGCCGCGACCTCCCACGTGGGGGCGAGGGCGGCGAGGGCGGCGCGGCCGATGTGCTCGGTGTAGGCGGGCGGGATGGCCTCGGTGAGTTCCTCGCGCACGTCGGTCCACGTGATGCCCATGGCGGTCTGGAGTTCGGGGACGGACGGTTTGCCGCCGCCGTCGCCGTAGGCGGCGACGTAGGGGCCGTCGAAGTACTCGCCGTGGCGCCATCCGCGCACCCGGCCCCGGTGCGGGACGTGCGCCAGCCGTTCGATCGTCCAGCCGCCCAACTCGAAGTTGCGGTGGCGGATGACTCCGAGTCCGAACATCTCGCCGCACAGGCTGAGGTCTTTGCGGATCTTCGCGCGGCCGTTGGGCTGCTCGATTACGTACGGCAGGCCCGTCCGGTCCAACAGCTCACGTGTTGGGGCGACCAGGTCGACGTGGGTGCGGCCCCAGCCTTGGGAGGCGTTGGTGCCGACGGTGAGCGCGCATCCGTGCTGGCACGGCGGGGAGGCGTGAGCGAACGCGTACCGCTCGATCTCGCCGGACGTGATCAGGGCGGCGAGGTAGGCGAGGGCATCGCCGTGGTGGCAGGGGAAGGGGTAGTTCGGGCGGTCGGCGACGTCGCAGCCGTCCACGGCGAACCCTGCGCGGTGGTAGCCCATGGCGGCCCCGCCGGCGCACGAGAACAGATCCAGTAAGCGCGGCCGTCGGTCGCTCACTCGCCGGAAGAGGGTGGGTTGCGTCATGCTGGATGACCTCCACAGGTCAGTTGGTGGCAGGTGGACAAGGGCGGCCCCGGATTCTTTGGCGAGAGGCGGGGGCCGCCCTTGGCGTAGCTACTGGTCGTCGGTCAGGGACCGGGCGTACTGCTGGCGGACGTAGGTGCGCGGGTCGCAGGTCACGCCGGACTGGTCCAGGTCGATCAGGTACAGGGCCGCCGCGACGGCGGTCTCGGTGGTCTCACGGGGGGTGTCGGGTTCGTCGAGCAGCGCGATGCGGTCAAGCAGGGCGGCCTTGCGCAGGTAGAACTCCCGGTCCAGTGCGGTGAAGCACTCCAGGGCGGCGAGGGTGCGGGCCGTCCATCCGATCTCGTCGAGGATGCTGGGGGCGTCCGCGTACGTCTGCTCGGGCGTCGGGCACGGCGCCTGAGTGGTGAGGTGGTGATTCATGGGTGGTGGTCTCCTGTCAGCGCTTGGAGCCGAAGAGCTTGAGGCTGATCCCGCCCACGCTCACCGGGCCGGTCGCGGCGGCGATCTGCACGGCGGTGTGGACGGCGAAGTCGAGGAGGGCGAGCAGGGCGGCGACGGTGGCGAAGATTCCGACGGCGCCGGCGGTGGCGACGGCGAGCGGGTAGAGGTAGTCGCTGAGGGGGCGGCCGGTGTGGTCGGTGGTGTGGACGACGATCACGACGGGCTGGCCGGTGGCCTGGGCGCGGCGGTAGGCGTCGGCGGGGATGTGCGGGGCGAGGTGGCCGGGCGGGTCTGAGCGGGTCACGACTCCTCCTTTGAGGGCGTGCGGCGAGTAGGTGCCGGGCGATGCGGAATTCGTGCTGTCGATGGTTCAGGGAGGCTGAGACACCCCCTGCCGGGTGGGCTGTGGAGGGGGTTTCAGGGGTGCTGACCTGCGCGCCTCCCTGCCTCCCTGATGGATCATCAGTGCAGGTCAGGACCAGGGAGGCGGGCCAGGGAGGGGTTCAGGGAGTTCTCCCTGCCTCCCTGGCCCGGGGAGGGGCCGACTCCCTCTACTCGGAGGCGGAAGCGGAACCGTTGCTGTCGCGGTTGGCGAGGGCGCGGGCGATGCGGTCGCGGCCGATGACCTTGACCCCGTCGGACTTGTACGGCTCGGCTCCGGTGCCGTCCAGGACGCGGGCGAGGTCGGTGAACGACCACTTGCCGTAGGCGTCCTCGGACAGCAGCGCGAGCCGCTTGATGACGTCCTGTGTGCGCACCCGCGTCGCGTTGCCGACCACGGAAGCGATGTCGGCAAGCGGGTCACGCTCCTCGCCCCGCTCGATGGCGTGCAGGGTGGTGACCCCATCGCGCAGTGCCTTGGCCCGTGCGGCGACCTCGGCGGCCGGGTCGTCGTCGATGAAGTGCGTGCGCACGGTGATGGACGTCTGGCCCTTGGGAATCTCGATGCCGTCGGAGGCGACCACGAGGGTTCCCTTGTCCAGGCCCTGGCGCAGCAGGTGCGGTGCGGCGCCGCCGTTGATGGCCTTGTCCCCCAGCGCCATCCGCGCCTGTGACTCCGTGCCCAGCACGAGGGAGGCGCGAGTGTGGGCACCCTCGCGGACCAGCTTGGGAAGGTTCTGGTCGGTCGGGTCCTGGGTTCCCTCCCACAGCAGCACGTCGACCGCGCGCCCCTGGTTGTGGATCTTGCGGACGGCCATGAAGTAGCGGGAGGTGGAGGAGGAGCCGCCGTAGGGGCGCTTCTCGTCGTCCTTGACCGGGCACATGAACGCCACCTGCGCCTCGTCCACGATCACGATCAGCGGCGGGAACACCGTTCCGGACGGTGCCAGGAGACGGCGGTTCATCTCCTCAACGGCGTTCTCGACCATCTCCGTGACCTGGATGACGTGATCGTCGGTCGGTCCTTCGATGAGGACGTCGGCGATGCCGTTGAACATCTTCCAGTCGCCGATGCCCTTGAGGTCACCAATCCAGAACTGCACCGTCTTGTCGAGCGCGAGCCACAGCGCGAGCGACCGCAGTGCGGCGGTCTTGCCCTGGTTGGACAGACCGGTGATGAGCAGGTGCCGCTGATACAGACTCAGCGCTGCCGCGTCCCCGCGCAGATCCTGACCCCACGGCGCCTTACCGGTCTTGTAGTTCGCGGTCATCGTCTCGTCGGTGACCAGCGGGGACGGGCCGATCGGCTCGTCCAGCGCGCCCGAGTCGGCAATCCACAGCCGCACCGTACGGGCGGCTTCCGGGATCATGATGAACACCTCGTGCTCATGCCGGGTGAGGTTCTCAGCGAGCTTGCGCCGCTTGACCTGCACCTCATTCGTAGCCACCCCCGACGGGAGGGTGACGTCGACTTCGACGCCGCATCCGGCGATTCGGATCGGACCGAGCATCGACGCGCCGGCGTCGCCCATCTCCTTGATGGCGTTGCGCAGCGCGGGCACTCCGAGGTCGCGCAGGGCCTTGACCACAATGGACGGGGTGATCGGCTCGCCCTCGCTGCTGCGGACGTTCGCGGGAAGCGCCCATGCGGGGGCGGCCTGCTGCTTGCTGCCGACGGCCCACAGCGCGAGCAGGGCGAGGAACGGGCCCAGGGTGAGCGCCGGACCCCACACCACCTGCACGATGGTGATCAGCAGGTTGATGAACTCCACGGCCGCCATCAGCGGCGTGACCACGTCCGTGACGTCCTTGGTGGCGATGGCCATGACGATGCCGAGGGCGACCAGACCGCCTATGCCCATCCCCGTGCCGACCAGCGCGCTCTTACCGGCGTCCAGGGGCGAGTGAAGCAGGTCCATGCGGCGGCGGTGACGGGCGTCGCGGTAGCGCTGCCCGCGCTCCTCCCACTCGGCGGCCAGCTCCATGTTCCCCGCGGCTTCCGCCGTGCGCATGTAGCGCTCGTATCGGGCGGCGGTGCGGCCGTCCCACGCGCGGCGGCCCACGATCCGCGCCCCGCCCACCACGTACAGGCTGTGGCGGGCGAACGCGCGGGCGGCGGTCTTGGTGTTCTCGTGCGTGACCGCGTGCTTGACGGCGCGGCCGGACCGTACCCACAGCGGGGTCGGTGCCGGTTCGGGGACCACGGTCAGCGTGGTCACGGCCGGTGGGTCGGTGTTCTTGTGCAGGTGAATGACGTTGTCACCCATGGCGGGAAGGCTCCTGACTGCGGTGAACGGCGAGAAGAGGAAGGGCGGGCGCCGGCCGGCGGGGGCCGGCGCCCGGGGAGGAGGGTTAGCGGCGGTGGCTGGTCTTGTGGGCGCGCAGTGCTGCCTTGCAGGCCGGGCACTTGCGTTCAGGGCCGTCACCGACGACCGGAGCGGGGATCACCTGGCCGCAGATGGCCCGGGTCACGCCGAACACCAGCGGTCCGCAGTCCGGGCAGTGAAAGTGCGAGGTCAGGACCGGGCGCGGCATGCTCACCACCACCCCGACGACTTCTTCGCGGCCTTGGCGGCGGCGTGCTCGTTCACGACGCGCTGCCGCTCGGTCGTGAGCGCGGCGATCTCCGCGACCAACCGGGTCTCCGCAGAACTCCACGCGGTCTCCAGCTTGCGCTCCGCGCGGGACGGGGCCTCACCCCGCAACACGCGGTAGGAGCCGCCGGCGAGACCGCCCAGCACGGCACGACGCTCGCGGCCGTCCAGCGGCCACATCTCGCGGTTACGGACCGCTTCGAGCTTGCGAGTGGTCTGCTGAATCGCCTTGTCCAGGCGACGGGTGTCGGGCTTGCCCATCTCAGGCACTCCTCAAAGAATCGGCGGGCTCGGGGAAGGCGCACAGCGGGCACATGCCGAGAGAGCGCGGCATGCAGTAGTCGTAGATCACGCGGCACTTCGGGCACGTGCGGCGGGCGAGCATCGCCAGCGCGAGCGCTCCCCACTTGCGCGAAGTCATCGGCCGAACCGGCTTGGCCAGCTCGACGCGGTACAGGTAGGCCACCCGCATCCCGCCGGTACGGCGGAGCTCCCGCATGGCCTGCGCCGCTATCGGCTGACCACCCGGGCGTAAGCCCTGCGCCCGCAGTTGCCGGCGCGTGGCCAACCCGTCCGGGGCGAGGCGCCAGGGGTAGGTGGGCACGCCGTAGCGGGCGCCGGTCGGGTCGAAGCACTTGCCCCACGCGGCGGACATCAGGGTGCCGCCGGGGCCGTCTGCTGCCCGCGTTCGGCGAGCAGGGTGTCACGCAGCATCCGCGCGTTCACGGGCGAGGTGTGCACCTCGCGCCGGATCCCCTCCGCCGTGATCTGCGCATCCGTCCAACCGGCCGTAGCCCTCCGCGCTTCGGCGAGCAACTGACCCGGGGTGCGCTTCGGCCGGGGCGATCGGGCGGCCGGCGGAACCTTGCCCGTCACCCCGCGCGGCCGGGTCGATCCCGCCGGAACAGCCTGGACGACCGAGACCGGGGCCACGATCGCCCGGACAGGCTTGAGCGGGAGAGTCGACTTGCCCACGTCGACCGCGACCGGATCCGGCACCCTCAGGCGGGTGAGCGTGACCGTGGGGACCGGGGTCGATTCGAGCAGGTCAGCCGTAGACCGTTTCCTCTCGGTCTCGGTGGATTCCTCCGCATTCGTGTCTGCGGGGGGAATCGGGGCGGGGCGGTGGTGCAGCACCATCGCGACCAGGTCGGATCCGAAGTAGATCGACCCGACCGGAAGGGACGTCGCCAGCAGCACCAGCGCCCAGTTCGCCGGATCCCACTGCGCCAACCGGCCCCAGTCCACGTCACGGCCGTGCAGCTCGGGCACGAGTCCGTGTACGTAGTTCAGGACCAGGGAGGCGATCGTGTAGGTGCCCAGCACCCGCAGCGCGAACTTGCGGTCGTCATCGACCAGGACCAGCGTGGCGACCAGCGCCAGCGCCATCAGTCCGTCGACCACGAACGGGTAGAGCGTGGCGGCGGTGTCGTCCGCGCCGACGGCGCCGGCGATGTCGCGCAGCGCGTTCCACGAGACGCGGAACGCCATGCCGACCACACCGACCAGCGCCAGCACCAGAGCGGTGCGGCCCTTGCGGCGGAGGTTCATGCCGCGCCGCCCGCCGTGCTCGCGCCGGCCGTGCGGTTGGCCACGTCCCGCCGCGCGGCGAGCACCCGGTTACGGGCCCGGCGGATCCGGCGGGTGTCGACCTCGTTCTCGGGGTGGTCCATGGCCTTGATCTGCGCGTCGAGCAGGTCGACCTCCGCCAGGGTCAGCGGGGACTCCAGCTCGATCGCGTCCAGCTCGGCGTTCGTCGGTTCGATCCAGTCGGCGAACGCGGTAACAGCTTCCTGAACAGTGACGATGTGCTTCATGGGTCGTGTTCTCCCTGCAAGGTGGCAACGGCCCGAACCGCGCCCTCGGTGTTCCAGCACCGGGGGCGCTTGCCGTTGGAATCGGAATGTCCGGCTCCCCTCAGCGCTGCTCGTACGCGACGAGCAGCGGAGGCAACCGGCGCGGCGGGAGCCGCGAAAGTTGATGCGCGATCCAGTCGCGCGGTCCGCCTTTTCGACTCGGGGAGGCGGGACCCATGTATGCAGTTTTCAAATCACGATCGCTGCCGACGGACGCGGTAACCCCTGGTCAGAGGGGCTCCCGTCTTCACGGGACCCGCCGGGCGCTGTCAGTGCAGTCGGGCACACTCAATGGTGTTGCACCGCTTGCTCAACTTGTTGGTACAAGCTGATGCAGTGATGCTGCACCCACGGACGGTGAGTCGTCAAGCCTTTTGGAGCCGCATGTACCAACAAGTTGCGCGAGTGCGTCATGATGGGGCCATGAGTAAGCAGCCGAAGTACCGGCAGTTGGCCGACGTCCTGCGACGGGAGATCGACAACGGCACCTATGCGCCGGGCTCTCGGCTCCCGTCCGAGAGCGAGCTTTCCGCGCGCTTCGATGCGTCGCGGAACACAGTCCGGTCCGGTCTTGCCCTGCTGGTCTCGCAGGGGCTCATCACGTCAAGCCAGGGACTCGGGTATGACGTTGCCAAGCACGAGGTGTTCAGGCTGAACGCCTCGCGCTTCGAGAACCTTGAGTTTCCGCAGAACGGTGACGCCTACAGCACGGACGTCACGAACGCCGGCCGTCGGCCGTCGCAGACGTTCAGGGTGGAGCTGACGCCTGCTCCCGATTTCGTCGCCGAACGTCTGAAGGTCGAGCCGGGGGCCACGACGGTGCTGCGGTTCTGTCATCGGTTCGTTGACGACGTGCCGTGGTCGACGCAGGCCACGCACTACCCCGAGTGGCTTGTCGAGCAGGGGCCGCGCCTCACGGAGCCGGGCGATATCGCAGAGGGGACTACGCGCTATCTCGCGAGCCTCGGTATCAAGCAGATCGGCTACTTCGACGAGATCTCAACTCGGATGCCCACGCCAGAAGAAGCGCGATTGCTGGAGATCGGGGCGGGTGTGCCGGTCATGCTCTGGACTCGTACGGGCTACTCGGAGGACCGTCCGATCCGCTGCACCACGACGACCTTCCGGGGTGACCTGAACCGGATGAACTACGAGATCGGCGACCTGTCCGCCCGAAGTGAGAACGAACCTCAGTGAGAATCCTCCCCGCTCAAGCCGATGACGTGTCCAAGCTGCTGGCTTTCCGCGAGGAGGCAGCGGCTTGGCTCACGCGACTCGGAAGCGACCAGTGGCAACGCCCGTATCCCGCTGACCGCCTGCTCGCCACCATTGAGGCAGGCGCCGTTTTCATGGTCATGGACGGTAACGCCACAGCCGCGACCATCACCCTCACTCCCGACGCGGAACAAGGGCTCTGGACGGAGGATGAGCTGCAAGAGCCGTCCATGTTCGTCAACAAGCTGACTGTGGCGCGCACACACGCTGGACAGAACATCGGGGGTCGGCTGCTCGATTGGGCGGGGGAGCGCGCCTATCGCGCCGGGGCTAAATGGCTACGGCTGGACGCATGGACCACGAACGAGGCTCTCCAGCGCTACTACCTCACGCAGGGATTCGAGTACGTGCGTACGGTCCGTGAGGGTGGCGCAGTGAACGGTGGTCCGCGCGTCTCTGGATGGCTAGCTCAGCGACTCACTGGGCCGGCGGATCACGGTTTCGAGGATCAGACGCCGGACCCCGAGGCGCCGTCAACGCGGTACTGATAGCGCTTTGTGGGGTGCGCGTGGGGCGCTATGCCGTGCAACACGGAAAGCATCTGGTCAGGGACCCTCGTGGGCGCGGTCTGTAAATCTGCCGGCTCAGCCTTCCCAGGTTCGAATCCTGGCGCCGCCACGCTGAGGGAAGCCCCCTCCAACCAGCCTTAACGGCAGGTCGGAGGGGGTTTCTTCGTTCTGGGTGCCGTTCGATTGACCGTGGACGACGAGTGGACGTGTCTCACCTCGTGTCGCCCGTTTCTCACTCTCGATCAGCCTGTGTCCCCCAGGTGTCCCCCGGGGGAGAGCTTGATCACTCCGATTCGTTCCACTCCCGAAGGGCCGCATCGATTCGGCTGTTCGCATGCTCCCGTGTCTGGTCGAGCACCTTGGCGTACACCTTGTGCAGTACCGCGATGCTGTGTCCAGCGCGGCGGGCGCACTCCATCGCGTCCACCCCGGAGCTGAGCCAGAACGAGACGCCGGCGTGCCGCAGGTCGTAGGGGCGGCGGGCCAGGAGCGAAGCCGTTTCCGCCTCGCTGAGCACGTCTTTCCGGGCCTTTGCCCATACCTCCCCATAGCCGGTTTCTTGCAGTAGGCCGTCACGGTTCGTCCGGAAGAGTCGGCCGTCGGGCGCTGCGCCGTGCGTGGCGATGTGCTGCCGCAGCAGACGGACGAAGTGCGGCGGGATCGGTACCGGACGGGAGTCTTTCTTGGCGCGAGCCTTGAGGTGGCGTGTCTCATGAGCCGTTCCATCGTTGGTCCAGCTCCGTCCGGCCCGGACCACTCCTTGCCGAAGGGTGAGCATGCCCCACCCCGTTTCCGGGAGGTGGCACTGACTCACGAGCAGTCCGGCGGCCTCAGCGGGACGCATGGCCGCGTAGTACAGGCACGCGAAGAACGCTTCCAGATGCCGCCCACGCGGGCCCTGGTCACGCACGCCTGCGAGCAGCGCGCGGACCTGGCGGGGGTTGGCGACACTCTCGGGGTCCACCGCCTCCACCGACTTCGGAGCAGTCCACTTCACGGCCGTGATCGGGTTGACCGGCATGGTGAAGTACTGCTCTTCCACGGCGAGTCCGAGAACATCACTCAGGCAGGCCCGCTTGCGCTTCGCGGTGCGCGGCGCAGCTTCCTTCCCATCCAGTCGAACGGACAGGGCGTCCAGGGCCAGACGTACGGTCGCCGGGTCCTCCAACGCGGAGACTGGCATGGAGTGCTTGGAGATCCAGGCGAGGGCGCGGGCCACATCGTCCGGCGGCGGCTCGTTCCAGCGGTTCCGGTTGTACGCCCACCCGTACAGCGCGCGCCGCATCAGCGCGGTGTCCGGCATTCCCACCTTGCTCTTCACGAGAGCGGGCGTGATGGTTGCCAGCGCATCGGCGTAGTTCTTCCGCGACTTGGCTGGCGCCAGTGCCCACTTGCGGTCGACGTACGCGCGACTGTGCTCGTACCACGTGATGGAGCCTTGCTTGGCGCGCAGCTCGGATACGGGCAGGCCCGTCTCCTCGTCGAACTGGTCGCCGCGCCGCACGGCGGACATGAGTTCTGAGCGGCGCCCCTCGGCCTGAACCTTGAGCGTGTAGCTCTTGGAGTGCTTGCGCTCCCCGACCAGCCAGCGCAGGCGGTAGGGCTTCGGGCGATCCTTGCGAACTTCGATGGAGTAGAGGCGAACGTCGTAGGTCAGTGCCATATGAACTCCAGAGGGGCCCGCCGGAAGCGGGCCCCTCGTGTCTCGTGTGTGCGGGAGGTGGTCAGGCGGCAGCGTCTTCCATGGACGACCACCACGCGTCGAGGTCGGTGCGGCGGCAGCGAAGCTGACCGTTGGGGAGCTTGATGAGCTTCGGGGCCTTGCCCCGGGCGCGCATGCGGTAGAAGGCGGCGCGGCTCATCTCGATCTCTTCGAGGACTTCGGGGAGCTTGAGCATCTTGGGGCGGGCCAAGGCGACGACTCCTTCTCAGGTTCTGCGGGAGGGGGGCCTCTGAGGGCCGCTACTTCCGCTACCGCCGCTACCTCGCAGGTCAGGGGCCTGTTGGAGGTAGCGGGAAGGGGCAGCGGTAGCGGATGGGTAGCGGCAGGTTCCGGTGCTTGCCGCTACCGCATCACTGCTGGTCAGGCCAGGTTTTCGGTGCCGGGTAGCGGAGGTAGCGGACTTTCCGGGGGTGGGGGGCAGTAGCGGGCCCACGCGTCCCATAGATCGGTGGCGTAGTAGCCCTTGAGGACGCTGCCGGCGGCCTTGATGTTGCGGGAGGCGATGGGCTCGTTGTCGGCCGTCATGTACTCGGCGAGCATCTTGGACAGGCGCCGGTTGTCGAGCGGCTTGCCGCCTAGGTCGGCCCATGGGGCGTCGTCCAGGGCGTTGAGCCGGTCCAGGATGGCGACGGTGGGCAGGCGGTCGATGCCGACCATGACGTGGTCGCGCAGGTCGGTCAGGAGTCGGACGCCGATGCTGCCTTTGTCGTTGGCGCGGGAGGCTTTGACCAGGGTCAGGCAGGCTTCGCGGGCCCGTTCGGGCCAGGCGCCGCCGGCCGCGTCGGCGATGGCCAGGAGCGGTTCCCAAACGTCCGCCGGCCGGTCGGCTACTCCGTCCGGCATCTCCGGCCATGCCCCCATGACGAATCCGCGGGCGTGCTCTGCCCATTCGGCGAGCCGGTCGCGGAGCTTGTGCCCCTCGGCTTCGTGGACGCGGGCCCGGAAGGGCTCCACCTTCTCGTTGCGTGCCCGGCGGCGCATGCGGACGATGACGGAGCGGGTGAGGATCGTGTCGGGCAGCGAGCCGAGACCGGCGACCGCGACCGCGCAGTACGAGGGGAACGCCTGAACGGTCTGGTTGCCGCCGTCGCCGATGCACCGGTAGGTGACCCCGGTGCGGCGGTGGCCGGCGTTGAGGAATCCGCGCAGTTCCTCGTTGTCCCCTGCCTTGGGGCCGAAGACGGTGTCGATCTCGTCGAACAGGATGGTGGGTTTGCCGTTGGGTCCGGAGACGGACCGGAACAGGGCGGCGGCGGACGCGTTGACGGCCGTCATGGGCTGTGGCACGAGGGTTTCCACGATCTCCAGTGCCCGGGTCTTGCCCGATCCCGGTTCGGGGCTCAGGAAGGCGATGCGAGGGGTGGAGTCGAAGCAGTCGAGCAGGTGGGCGTGCGCGTCCCACAGCGTGACGGCGACGAACGCGGCGTCGGTGGGGAAGACGTTGAAGCGGCGGTGGAACGCTTCGACCTCGTCCAGCAGTGCGGCCCCGTCGATGGCGGTGCTCATGCGGCGGCCCTCCCTTTGGGCAGCGTGGCGGGAACTCCCGCACAGGCGGTCTTGTGGGCGGTGTATTCGTCGATCAGGGCGGCGACCCGTCGCGGGCCGGTGGCCGTGCGGCTCTTACCGCAGGCGCAGGCGTAGGCGGCGTTGGGGAAGTCGCCGTAGCGCTTGGACCAGCGGGCGCCGTCTTCGTGGTCGCGGTAGACGGGCGGTGCGTAGATGCGGATGCCGGGCCGGTGCGGTGTGGGGTCCGGATCAGGGGCGGGGTCCGCGTCGACGACCGGGGACCGGTCCGGGCAAAGAGCAGTGACGACGCCCTTGCGGGCGGAGCCCTTTGGCCCGCCCACGGCCGTCCGAGGTGCGGTCCATCGTGCGGCGTCCGGGCCGTCCGGGGTGGTGATGCTCTTCAGAGGGGGACGGGGATGGGGGCTCATGCCGCGTTCCCCCTGCGCTGCTGGTTGTGGGTGATGGACCAGTTGAGGGCGCTGCGCAGGGTCGAGCGGCACTCGGCGACGGTGAGTCCGGCCGCCTCCCCTGCCTCCTGAAGAGCCTGCTCGACCGTGTGCCGGGGGAGGTCGCCCCACGCGACGAACCGGCCGAGTGCTCGCGCCGCGCGGAACAACGTCGTTTCTCGGGCCCCGGGTTGGGCCGTGGCGACGTTCCGCGTCTCGGTGGTGAGTGCTACACCCGCATATCGACTGGATTGCACCGTAAGGGCCACCGAAGGGGTCTGAGAGGTCCTGGGGGCCGGTTGCAGGATGCTTTGGAGCCATCCGGGCAGTGGGGCCGCCTCAGGGGCGCACAGGGCTTCGTACGGTCCGGCGGGGGTGTGGGATCCGGCGGCGACGACGTATCCGCCCCATGCCCGGGTGTCGACCAACTCGCCAACGGTGCCAGCGGTGTTGGTCATGCGGGCCCCATCGGGGGCGGTGAAGTACAGGTGGGTTCCGCCGCTCGCGGTCCGGGTCCGGTAGGTGGTGGGGACGGGGTGGCCGGCGCGCTCGCAGAGCGCCTCAAAGGATTTCGCGCCGGCAGGCGTGTCCGAACTGCTGTTGGTCTTGGGCACGTCGAGGTCGACGACGACCAGGCCGGAGGGGCCGGTGGCGATGCCGACGTTGAACGGCGCCTGCGACCAGGCCGCGCGGATGCGGTCCGGGGCGGTGGTGGCGCGCTGCTCCCACTTGCGGTGCCCGCCGGCGCAGGGGCCGGTGCCGGCGCACGCCCACTCGCCGTGCAGGGCGGGCCGCTTGGTGCCGGGGCGCAGGGGGAAGACGTGCCAGCCGCGTTCGGCGGCGGTCAAGGCGGCGTTCGTGAGGTGCTCGTTCATGCGGCGGCCCTCCCGTCCAGGCCTGCGGCGAGGGGGAGGCCGAGGAGCAGGCGGTAGGCGTGGTGGGCCTGTCGGGGGACGGCGCCGTTGCCGAGGATGCGGAGCTGTTCCTTGCGGGGGATGTCGGGGACGGCGGTGACCCACCCTTGGGGCAGGCCCATCATCCATTCGGTGAAGAGGGGGGACAGGCGTCGGTTTCCGCGTGTGCCCGGTTCGGTCGGGCAGGGTGCGGGCCGGCCGGTGATGTGTTCCCAACGGCGTACGGCGGGTCCGTAGTCGGTGCCGTCGCTCGCTACCCATCGTGTGTCGAGCCGGACCGGGCCCGCCGGCTGCGAGCCGGCGCCAGCGAGGAGGTTGACGGCGACCTCGTTGAGGGGGCGTGCGTTGCGTCCGAGGAGGTTGGAGGCGCCCGACTTCCAGTCCCGTGAGGCCGGGGTGGGCAGCAGGCTCACGGCTCCGTCGGTGGCGCTGGCAACCTCGTTACGGCGGTGCGCAGGTTGAGTCCGCCCTTGCGTTTCGGCGAGGTTCCGGGGCCGCCAGTGCCGTCCGAGCTGGTGGGGGTCGGCATCAGCGGGATGGGCAACTGCGAACCAGCGGTCGCGTTCGTGCGGGGCCCCTGTTTCGGGGTCACCAGCGCGTAGGCATGTCCAGCGCGCGTCATACCCGAGCGCGGCCAGGTCTGCGGCGACGACGTCCAGCCCCCGCGAGCGGAGCGCCGCCACGTTTTCCAGGAAGACGAGGCGCGGTCGAAGGACGCCCACAGCCTCAGCGACGTTTTTCCAGACGCGCGACCACTGGCCATTGATCCCGTCCCTTCGTCCTGCGTTGGAGGTGTTGCGGCAGGGGAAGCCGGCGCCGACGACGTCCGGCCGGAACACGTCCCGGACCCGGTCCCAGTCGGCGGTGGTGATGTCGCCGATGTTGGGCACGTTCGGGTGGCGGGCGGCGAAGACGGTCGCGGCGTGCGGGTCGTTCTCGGCGAACGCGGCGACCTGGCCGCCGATGGTGGCGCGGATCGCGGCTTCCAGTCCGCCGTAGCCGGCGCACAGCGCCACGATCGTCGGTGGCGAGCCGGGGGCTCGCCGCATGTCGGGCAGATGGGTCATGCTGGAGGTCTCCAGTCCTGTAAAGGGTGCTGGTTGGCAAGGGCGGCCCCGGACTTTGGCGAGAACGGGGGCCGCCCTTGGCGTAGCTACTGGTGATCGGTGAGGCTGCGGGCGTACTGCTGGCGGACGTAGGCGCGCGGGTCGCAGATGGCGCCGGGCTGGTCCAGGTCGAGCAGGTAGAGGGCTGCCGCGACGGCGGTTTCAGTGGTCCCACGGGGGTTGCCGGGCTCGTCGAGCAGGGCGATCCGGTCGAGCAGGGCCGCCTTGCGCAGGTAGAACTCCCGGTCCAGCTTGGTGAAGCACTCCCGGGCGGCGAGGGTGCGGACCGTCCAGCCGATCTCGTCGAAGATGCTGGGGGCGTCCGCGTACGCCTGCTCGGGCGTCGGGAACGGCGCGTGAGCGGTGTGGGGCTGGTTCATGGGTGGTGGTCTCCTGTCAGCGTTTGGAGCCGGAGAGCTTGAGGCTGATGCCGCCGACGCTGATCGGGCCGGTGGCGGCGGCGATCTGCACGGCGGTGTGGACGGCGAAGTCGAGCAGGGCGAGCAGGGCGGCGACGGTGGCGAAGACTCCGACGGCGCCGGCAGTGGCGACGGCGAGCGGGTAGAGGTAGTGGCTGAGCGGGCGGCCGGTGTGGTCGGTGGTGTGGACGACGATCACGACGGGCTGGCCGGTGGCCTGGGCGCGGCGGTAGGCGTCGGCGGGGATGTGCGGGGCGAGGTGGCCAGGCGGGTCTGAGCGGGTCACGACTCCTCCTTTGAGGGCGTGCGGCGAGTAGGTGCCGGGCGATGCGGAATCCGTGCTGTCGGCGGTTCAGGGAGGCTGATACACCCCCTGCCGGGTGGGCTGTGGAGGGGTTTCAGGGGTGCTGACCTGCACGCCTCCCTGCCTCCCTGATGGATCACCAGTGCAGGTCAGGCCCAGGGAGGTAGGTCAGGGAGGGGTTCAGGGAGTTCTCCCTGCCTCCCTGGCCCGGGGAGGGTGTTCCTCCCTCTACTCGGAGGCGGAAGCGGAACCGTCGCTGTCGCGGTTGGCGAGGGCGCGGGCGAGGCGGTCGCGGCCGATGACCATGACCCCGTCGGACTTGTAGGGCTCGGCTCCGGTGCCGTCCAGGACGCGGGTGAGGTCGGTGAACGACCACCCGCCGTAGGCGTCCTCGGACAGCAGCGCGAGCCGCTTGATGACGTCCTGGGTGCGCACCCGGGCCGCGTTGCCGACCACGGAAGCGATGTCGGCGAGCGGGTCACGCTCCTCGCCCCGCTCGATGGCGTGCAGGGTGGTGACCCCGTCGCGCAGTGCCTTGGCCCGTGCGGCGACCTCGGCGGCCGGGTCGTCGTCGATGAAGTGGGTGCGCACGGTGATCGACGTCTGGCCCTTGGGGATCTCGATGCCGTCGGAGGCGACCACGAGGGTTCCCTTGTCCAGGCCCTGGCGCAGCAGGTGCGGGGCGGCACCGCCGTTGATGGCCTTGTCCCCCAGCGCCATCCGCGCCTGTGACTCGGTGCCCAGCACGAGGGAGGCGCGGGTGTGGGCGCCCTCGCGGACCAGCTTGGGAAGGTTCTGGTCGGTCGGGTCCTGGGTGCCTTCCCACAGCAGCACGTCGACCGCGCGACCCTGGTTGTGGATTTTACGGACGGCCATGAAGTAGCGGGAGGTGGAGGAGGAGCCGCCGTACGGGCGCTTCTCCTCGTCCTTGACCGGGCACATGAACGCCACCTGCGCCTCGTCCACGATCACGATCAGCGGCGGGAACACCGATCCGGACGGTGCCAGGAGACGGCGGTTCATCTCCTCCACGGCGTTCTCGACCATCTCCGTGACCTGGATGACGTGATCGTCGGTCGGCCCCTCGATCAGGACGTCGGCGATGCCGTTGAACATCTTCCAGTCGCCGATGCCCTTGAGGTCACCGATCCAGAACATCACCGACTTGTCGAGCGCCAGCCACAGCGCGAGCGAGCGGAGCGCGGCGGTCTTGCCCTGGTTGGACAGGCCGGTGATGAGCAGGTGCCGCTGGTAGAGGCTCAGCGCGGCAGCGTCCCCGCGCAGGTCCTGGCCCCACGGGGCGCGGCCGGTCTTGTAGTTCGCGGTCATGCTCTCGTCGGTGACCAGCGGGGACGGGCCGATCGGCTCGTCCAGCGCACCCGAGTCGGCGATCCACAGCCGCACCGTGCGCGCGGCGGGAGGGAGCGTGACGAACACCTCGTGCTCGTGCCGGTTCAGGTTCTCGGCGAGCTTGCGCCGCCGCTGCTGCACCTCCACCGTCGACACCTCCAGAGGGAGGGTGACGTCGACCTCCACGCCACACCCGGCGATCACGATCGGGGAGAGCATGGACGCGCCGGCGTCGCCCATCTCCTTGATCGCGTTACGCAGCGCGGGCAGACCGAGGTGGCGCAGCGCCTGCACCACGATCGACGGGGTGATCGGCTCGCCCACCCCGTTGCGGACGTTCGCGGGAAGGGCCCACTGGGGTGCGGCGTGCTGCTTGCTGCCGACCGCCCACAGCGCGAGCAGGGCGAGGAACGGTCCCAGGGTGACGGCCGGGCCCCACACGATCTGAACGATCGTCACCATGAGGCGGATGAACTCGATCACGGCCATGACCGGGGTGACGACGTCGGTGATGTCCCTGTTCGCGATGGCCAGGACGACCCCGAGGGCGACCAGACCACCTATGCCCATACCCGCCCCGACCAGGGCGCCCTTGGCGGCGTCGATGGGTGAGTGCAGCAGCTCCATGCGGCGGCGGTGCCGGGCGTCGCGGAAGCGCTGCCCGCGCTCCTCCCATTCGGCGGCGAGTTCCATGTTCCCCGCGGCTTCCGCCGTGCGCATGTAGCGCTCGTATCGGGCGGCCGTCCGGCCGTCCCACGTGCGGCGGCCCACGATCCGCGCCCCGCCCACCACGTACAGGCTGTGGCGGGCGACGGCGCGGGCGGCGGTCTTGGTGTTCTCGTGCGTGACGGCGTGCTTGACGGCGCGGCCGGACCGCACCCACAGCGGGGTCGGTGCCGGTTCGGGGACCACGGTCAGCGTGGTCACGACCGGGATGTCGGTGCTCTTGTGCAGGCGAATGACGTTGTCACCCATGGCGGGAAGGCTCCTGACTGCGGTGAACGAGGCAAGAAGAGGAAGGGCGGGCGCCGGCCGCGCGGGGGCCGGCGCCCGAGGGTTCAGCGGCGGTGGCTGGTCTTGTGGGCGCGCAGTGCCGCCTTGCAGGGTGGGCACTTGCGTTCGGGCCCGTTGCCGACGACCGGAGCGGGGATCACCTGGCCACAGATGGCCCGGGTCACGCCGAACACGAGCGGCCCGCAGTCCGGGCAGTGAAAGTGCGATGTCAGGACCGGTAGCGGCATCCTCACCACCACCCGGACGACTTCTTGGCGGCCTTGGCCTTGGCGTGCTCGTTCACGACGCGCTGCCGTTCGGTCGTGAGCGCGGCGATCTCCGCGACCAGCCGGGTCTCCGCAGAACTCCAGGCGGTCTCCAGCTTGCGTTCCGCGCGGGACGGGGTCTCACCCCGCAGCACGCGGTACGAGCCGCCGGCGAGACCCGCCAGGACGGCCCGCCGCTCGCGGCCGTCCAGCGGCCACATCTCACGGTTACGGACCGCTTCGAGCTTGCGGGTGGTCTGCTGAATCGCCTTGTCCAGGCGGCGGGTGTCGGGCTTGCCCATGTCAGGCACTCCTCAAAGCTTCGGTGGGTTCGGGGTAGGCGCAGGGCACGCACATGCCGAGGGACGACGGGATGACGTATCCGGCGTCGCGACGGCAGGAAGGGCAGGTGCGGCGGGCGGCGTTGGCCTTGGCCAGAGCCGCCCACCGGGCCGGCGTCATCGGGCGCACGGGCTTGGCGAGGTCGACGCGGTAGAGGTAGGCGACCAGCGGGCCGCGACGCCGGCGCGGGCGTTCGAGTTGCGCGGCCACCCCCTGACCACCAGGGCGCAGGCCATCGGCGCGGAGTTGGCGGCGGGTGGGGTAGCCGTCCGGAGCCAGGCGCCACCGGTAGACCGGCAGCGTCGCCATCAGGCGACGCGCTTCCACGCCTGCCGCAACCGGACTTCAGATGCGGAGTGTCCGGCCGCCCGGAACCGCACGGCCATCTCGCGATACGACAGCGCCGGCGTCTCGCTGTGCCGGATCGTGTCGACCAGCGCGTCAAGCTGCGCGTCGGTGAGCGCGGGGCCTGCTTCCAGCGCGGGAACGGGCTCGGTGGGGCCCCACACGGGCAGGTCCCACGCGGGTGTGACGTCGGGTGTGACGCGGCCCGTCACGCTGGTCAGCGCCCTGCCCGTGCCCTCCCCCTGCCGGGCTTTCTCCAGCGTCGACCAGGCTTCGGCGAGGGTGGCGGCGGTCTTGGCCTGCACGCGTGCGACGCGCGCCCCGGCCTGCGTCACGGCCGTCAACCTGGTTTCCTCCGTGCCCGCTTCCGCCCGCAGCCGGGCACGAGCCACGGCCGCCTCATCCCGCGCTTCCTGCTGAATGCCCCGGATCGCCCCCAGGGCGGACGGGGTGAGCGCGGTGCGCTCCCACAGGCCATGCACCAGCCACAGGGCCTTGGCCGCGACGGGCAGCCACGCCACGGCGAGCCACCCACCGGGAGACTCCTCCACCAGCAGCGCGTGAGCGACCAGCACGCCGGTAGCGACCAGGCCGAAGAACCAGCCGACGGCGGTCACGCCGTTGCTGTGGTCGCCCTGCGCGGCCAGCCGACGTTCGTAGGCGAGGGTGGCCAGCCATCCCCCGTCGATACCGAGACCGACGACCAGCGCGACCGGCCACGGCATCACAGCACCGAGCCACATCACGACCACGGCGAGGGTGAGGACCATGGACACGGCCGTCATAGCCACGGCGGGCAGCACGGTCTTGGCCCGCCCCACAGCGGACCACAGGGCCTTGGGCTTCATGCCGCACCCCCGACCGCGAGCAGGACGGCGAGGACGAGCAGCCCCCCGCCGGCGCAGGTGAGGTCGACCGCGCGGCGCAGGCAGGTGAACTTGGAGACAGCCAGCCGGGACAGTCCGGCGACGTCGGCAGCGACGTCGCCGCCGTTGACGGTGGCGGTGATCTCGTCGGGGGTGAGCGTGGCCCACAGCGGGAAGCCGTGCCGGCCGCGCAGGTTCGGACGCACCGACAGCAGCAGCAGAGCGGCCGCCGCGACCAGCAGCACCATCCCCGCCCCGCCCACCACGTGGGCGGGAACACTCAGGGGCAGGTCACGGGCGATCGTCCAGGCCCCGGCGAGGACAGCGCCGACGAATGCCAGCAGCAGCGCCGTCTTCGCGTCCGTCCGGGCGATCTCCGCCTTCACCTCAGCGTGCGCGGCGGTCAGGTTCTGCGTTGGGGCACTCACGCCGCACCACCCGGCGCGGTCGCGGTGGCGGTGCGGTTGGTCAGGTCCCGGCGGGCGGACAGGACCCGGTTACGGGCCCGGCGGATGCGGCGGGTGTCGACCTCGTTCTCGGGGTGGTCCAAGGCCTTGATCTGCGCGTCGAGCAGGTCGACCTCCGCCAGGATCAGCGGGGACTCCAGCTCGATCGCGTCCAGCTCCGCGAACGTCGGCTCGCGGTCGTACTCGTCGGCGGTAACAACCACCTGAACAGTGACGATGTGTTCCATTGGGTCGTGTTCTCCCTGGTAGGTGGAACGGCCCGAACGCGGCTCCCGGGTTGCCCCCCGGGAGCCGCTCGCCGTTGTTGTTGGTCTGCTCGGCCGAGCAGCCACGGCCCATGACGCCCCGTAGTGAGGCGTCAAGGACCGTGAGTACTCGGGCTTACTTCGCGACCCATCGACCGCCCGTGTACAGGCGGCTGGATCGGCACTCTGTTGAGTTCTCAATCAATGCGTGCTCACTTCGTACTCACCCCCTTGCGGGGGCTCCCCTCCGGGCACATCCCTAAGGTTCCCTAGGGTTCCCTGCGGTGTCAAGCGGTAGGCTAGGGAACCTCAGGGAAGTGACGACAGGGAGCAGGAAAAATGGCAGGCCAGGCTGACAATCGGGCGCCGTACGCGAAGATTGCCGCCCACTACACCGAGCTGATTTCGTCCGGTCAGCTACAGCCGGGATCACTCTTGCCGAGCATCAAGAACCTCGCGGAAGAGTGGAAAGTGAGCACCGCGACGGCTGAGAAGGCCCTGCGCAAGTTGCGCAACGAGGGTCTTGTCCGAGGGATCCACGGTATCGGGACGGAGGTTCTAGACCAGCCGGCTCCGATGTCTTCGGGCGCCCAGCGTCAGGACCGGGGGCGCCGCACCGGGTCCAGTTGGGGGGCGGGTGAACGGTCCGACTCACATCAGGCCGGCGTAGTGCCCGCGCCCGCCGAAGTAGCCCAGGCGCTGGACATTAGGCCAGGCTCCGATGTGATCCGCCGAAGCAGGGTCTACCGGGACCGGCACGGCATCGTCGCCCACAGCACGTCATGGATTCCCGCCCGTTACGGGAAGTTGATTCCCCAACTGGCGGCGAGTGAGCGCCTGGCAGGGGGAACGTCGCTTCAGCTCATTGCCCAGGTGACTGGCCACCCGATCAGTCACCGCATCGACAGTGCCTCTGCCCGCTTGATCACCCCCGAGTACGCGCGGCTCTTGGAGTTGGATCCCGAAAACCCGCCGGCCGAACCGGTGGTCGTGATGACGGCAAAGTTCGTCGACAGCGAGGGCAACATCGTTGAATACGGCGTGGACCTCGGAGGCCCTGGCCGTACCTGGCGCACGGAATCGGAGGTCTCTCCGTGACCGTCGTGGATGACACGCTCGCGAACCTGACTCAAGAGCGCCTAGGGTCACTTCTTGCGGCCCGCAGGGCCGGCGCAATCACGCTCGAAGCCCAAGCGGAGATGGCCGTCATATCCCAGAGCATGGCAAGGTCGATGTCACCACGCCCACCCTTTTGCGTCTTGATGGCCGGGCTCCCCGGCTCGGGCAAGACCACGCTGTCCCGCGCCCTCACAGACCGCGGGTTTGTGCGACTGTGCCCGGACGAAGAGATGTACCGCCGACACGGGGTGTATGGAGTGGACTTCCCTCGAGGCACCTTCCCCACTCTTGAGCGACCGGTCCTCGAAGACGTGGCGGATGAACTCAGGGAGCATCTCAAGGCCGGGCGCGATGTCGTGGTGGACCACGGCTTCTGGACGCCCGAGGATCGCGCTAAGTGGCGAGGAATCGCCACCGATGTCGGCGCTATCCCCGTGCTCGTGTATCTCGAAGCAAGCCACGAGGAGCTTTGGGCGAGGATCAGCAAGCGCAACGAGTTCCACGCGAATGATCCCAACTCGATCTACTTCTCCGAGAGCGACCTACAGCGGTACCGCACGCGGTTCATTCCCCCGAAGGTCGATGAACCGCACCTGTTGTACGACGGCGACCCGGCTGCTCTAATCGCAACTCTGGAAGCCTCTAGCCTCTGACGCCTAGCAGTCAGCCGGACGGGTCTCCGTATCACTTTCCGTCTCGTTCGCCCCCGTCCGAAACCATCCACAGCGGTGCACGCGACGGGGATGACAGGAATTACAGGCCGGGCAGCGCTGTCTATCCTCCTTCTTTGTGTCGCTGAAACAACATGTCCAGCTATTTGTGGGTCACCTAGCTGTCACCTTGTCGGGATCACCGCTCGCTGACGAAAAGTCCAGCCACGTCCTCCCAGCCTGACATGGTGCCGTTTGTCCGCATCAGGCTCTCAGTGATCGAGGGGGCACAGGTTCCGTCTTCCATCACCGCGCGAACCATCGCGAGAAGTTGAACTGAGGTGACAAGGCAGTGTTCCCGTGCCGTACTGAACGTGACCATTTGATGAGGAAAAGAAGGGGCGGTTCTTGCGTCCACCGGCAGTTGTCGATGGCTGTTCACCACAAGGATACCCTTTGCTTTTCCGGAACCGTTCAACATCTCCTCTGAGATCCATTTTTCAAGCTGTGCCGCGTTCTTCTCTGCTGCGCTGCCATTTAGTCCTTTAACCTCAACGACCGCACGTTGCGTGTCCGTTTGCAGGATTATGTCAGCTCGCCCCTCTGGCCCTCGCTCGACATGGAAACCGAGCAGACTGAATGCCGCCATCACCTGTTCTTCCAGCTCATCTCCGGAGGCGTACAGCAATCGTTTCCATTTATCGGAGACGTCATTATGCTTCTGGAATTCTTCGATTTCCGCACAGATCCTATCCTTCTCCTTTTCTAGTTCCGTAATTTTCTGGGCTGTTGTTGCATCTTCGGCGAAGCGGTAGCGGTGAAGCCAAGGCGGCGGGGGCTCGGTGCCCGTGATACGAAGAGACTCTATCCAAGTCATGAGTTCCACGGACGCTTGGTCAAAGCGCTGCTCTGCCGATTCCATCGCCAACACAAGTTCCTCTTTAGAGTTGATCAGTTGGAGATTGTCGTTTTCTTCGACGTCTTGCTGGATTTCTGGATAGTCAGGTCCTTTAAAGTCTGGCAAGAGAAGCAGGATGCCACCCTTTTCGTTCCGATGAATTGCGCCAACGCACTTATTCGTTCCGGCAACTACGGCGAGGGGGTCACCGGGAAATTCGTCAAGAATGGCGCGAAACCACCATCGCTCGGTATTCGCGCTCAGTAGGGATCGGTAGCCTTGATGGCGGGCGGAAATCCGGGTGCCTTCGCCTGTTGTTACTTTGAAGGGGGCTGGTGTAACCAATTCAACCAAGTCTGCACGGTCGATAATATTTTTTACCGGTTGATTTTTTCCTCCCGCCCCCTGCCGTTTTCCAGTGGCGTACCAGAATTGCTGTTCAGGCGCTACGAAGATCGCCAAGGTTCTTCCCATATCAAGGAACTCCTTGAACTCTTTGTGACGCCTCCCGATGTCCTGCGCGATGGCGCTTGTGTCGTAATCTGCAATGCGAGGGTGGCCTTTGTGGTAACTCGATGAATGGTACGTCTCAAGAGTGTTGGCGGGGTCCCAAATGACCATGTCATATTCGAAAATTGTGACAGCGTCTCTGAATCGCAAATTGGTTACATCGGGGCCATTTAGGTACGCGTCCAAAGTCAAGGTTCGCACTCGGTAGCACCTTCTTGCTTAGGCCTTAGGGATGGGCATGCATGGCAATTATGCCGCCGGGGTGGCCATCGATCCACACGTTTCGCAACCTGCCTGATGATCTGCACTTTCTCAAGATTCACTGTGCGGCAAGCTCTGGCCTACGCCGAGGAAGGGGAGCAGGCTTGAAGCAACCGAGCGAGAGTCTGAGTAGGTGGGGGCAGTAGGTCGTCGAAGGGCGGCTTCCCCCAGGTGTCCCCCAGTAGCAGGCATATGTAGGGGAAGTCCCAGGTCAAGGCCCCCGAACCCGTCCCGCTGTAAATCTGCCGGCTTCGCCTTCCCAGGTTCGAATCCTGGCGCCGCCACGCTGAGAGAAGGAACCCCTCCGAACTGCGGAAAACGCAGGGCGGAGGGGTTTCTTCGTGTGTAGGGGGCCTTTGGCGTGGGGGAGCGGCGACGCGCTCACCCGCCGTCGCGGGAGCCTTCCGGGGGCTCCTGGGTTTCCGTGGCGGATGTCTTCGCCGCCGTTTTCACCTCCGCCTCGACGTCGTTACGCGGTCTGTTCTCGTCCTTGGCGTACTCGGTCACCGTTGCCTGCACATCGCGGGCGAGGTCGCGCCAGGCACGCCAGGCGGTTTCGTAGGTGTCGGTCTGGATGTCCGACCAGGGGGTGGCCGTGGGTGCGCCGTACGCGTCCCGCAGCGCTTCGACCCTCGCGTGTGCCTCGTCGGCCGCGCGTTGCTTCTCCACGAGTTCCTCGAAGGTATGTGCCACGTGTAGGGATGCTAAGCAGGTGGCCGCGGTTCCGCGCGGCGAGCGAGGCGCGTCATGCCAGGGGGTACCCACGTGGCCCACTGGGGCAGACTGGCCGTATGTCCAGCGCGTCCAGCCGCCGTAGAACCTGCCCCGTATGCCGTCGCGACATCGCTGTCGTCGCCGGGCGGTTCGCCCGGCACGACCCGCCGGGAGCGCGGGAGACCGGGGGCCTCGTCTCCTGTCCCGGCTCACGCAGCGCCGCACAACTGGGCGCGGTACAACCCTCGTTGGACGGGTACGCGGTCCCGGAGTTCCCAGGGCAGCTGCCCCTCTTCTGACGGGGCCTCTCTTCCGGTGCGGCCCCCCCGCCTCAGTTCCCCGCCACAGCCTTGACCGCCACCGGTACCGGCGCCGAGCCGCTGATGAGCTCCAGGGTGAGCCCGGACGTCGCCGGGCTGTCCAGCAACTCGGCCAGTACGGCCGCCACGTCGTCGCGCGGGACGGGACCGCGGCCCGTACGGGCCTCCAGGCGGACCAGCCCGGTTCCGGCGTCGTCCGTCAGCGCGCCGGGGCGCAGGATCGTCCAGTCGAGGGAGTCCAGGCCCCGCACGTACGCGTCCGCCTCGCCCTTGGCGCGCTGGTAGATGTCGAAGATCTCATCGCCCTGATGGTCAGGGTCCGCGCCCATGGAGGACACGACCACGAAGCGCCGCACGCCCGCCCGGACCGCAGCGTCCGCGAACAGCACTGCCGCGCCCCGGTCCACGGTGTCCTTACGGGCCGCCGCGCTGCCCGGGCCCGCGCCCGCCGCGAACACGGCCGCGTCCGCGCCTCGAAGCTGCTCCGCGACCTCCTCGACGGACGCCGACTCCAGGTCCAGGACGACCGGTTCGGCCCCGGCCGCCCTCAGGTCGTCGCCCTGTTCGGCCGTGCGGATGATCCCCGCGACCTCGTCCCCGCGCGCGGCGAGCAGCCGCTCAAGCCGCAACGCGATCTGACCATGACCACCAGCGATGACAATGCGCATGCCTTCGACCGTACGCCCGGACTGCCGCATCCGCCGCACGGCTCCACGGGCACCCGACTAGCCCGCCACCACTCCTGCGCAAGTCGTACGCCACCTGACGCCGCTCGGCAACTCGCCTCGGGGTAACGGGCGTCCTCGTTCGATCGGGGATTCACGGTCCGAGGGTGGTGGCCGGGATCGTCGTTCGGCCTGCTGCGCTACGACAGTTCGCCGCGCCCCTGCCGCGGCAGGCCCCGGTCCGGGGCGGTCGCCGAGCCGCGGTACTCGCGGACCGCGCTCGTGCGGGCCACCACGCGGCCCTGGTGGATGACGATCCGGCTGTACGCCAATGACAGGACGCTCGCCAGCCGGTCGCCGCGGACCGCCAGCAGGTCGGCCGGGAAGCCCGCCTCCACGCGGACCTCCGGGAGGCCCAGCGCGGCCCGTGCGGACGTGCTCACGGCGTCATAGGCGTCCTCGGCGCGCAGGCCGTGGTGGGAGGCGAGCAGGTAGGCGGCCTCCAGGGGGTCGCCCCGGCCCACCGGGTTGGAGATGTCGCGCAAGGCACCGCTGCCCGCGACCACGCGCACGCCGGCCGCACGCAACAGCCGTACGGGCGCCGCGCCCCGGTGCTCGGCGGCTCCGCAGCCGCCCTGGGGGAGGCAGACCACCGTGACGCCGGCGGCGGCGAGTTGGTCGGCGGTGCGGGCGGCCGTCTCGGTGGGGAGCTGGTCGAGGCCGCCGCAGGGGCTGAGGGTGACGCCGGGGCGCAGCCCGCCGGCCATCGCGGCGAGGCGGGCGAGTCGGCCCGGGTCGGTGGCGTCCGTGTGCAGGTCGACGGGGCAGCCGTGCTCGGAAGCGACTTCCAGGACGGTCTCCACGTACCCCGTCGGATCGGGGTCCAGGTCCGGGCAGCCGCCCACCACCGAGGCGCCCATCTTCACCGCGTCCCGCAGCATCGCGAGCCCGTCCGCCCCGGCCGCCCCCGTCAGGACCCGGGGCATCGCCACCGTCGTCAGCTCGGCCAGTCCGCGCAGCGAACGCCCGGCCCGCAGCACGGCGGTCAGCGGGCCGAGGCCCTGGACGTCGCCCACGCGTACGTGCGCGCGCATCGCCGTCGCGCCGTGACCCAGGTGGAGCAGCGCGGCCTCCGTGGCCCGGCGCTGGACGTCCTCGGGGGCGTACGGGACGGGGCCGTCGGCGTCGGCCGTGAGCGCGGTGTCGGGATGCGCGTGCGGCTCGGCGGGGGCGGGCAGCAGGAGGTAGCCGCCGAGGTCCACGCGCGTGCCGCCTCGGACGGGGCCGGCCGTCAGACTGCCGGCCGTGCCGACGGCCTCGATGCGCCCGCGGCCCAGCCGTACGTCCACGGTCCGGCCGTCCGTCAGGCGCGCCCCGCACAGCAGCAGGGCGGCCGGGTCCGGGGGACCTCCCGACGAGCCCGGCAAGGACGACGGAGAGGGCGGCTGCGGCTGGCTGTCGGGCATCGCACTCCAGGGGTCGGCTCGGGACTGCGCGGGAAGGCGGGGGGAGTGGTGGGGACGGCGGGGAGGGGGGCGGGGTGACGCTGGTCACGCGGGCTGGGGGTCCGGGCTGCATGGGCTGCGGGGCCGGGCTGTGCGGGCTGGGAGTACGGCTGCGCGGGTTGCGCGGGGTCGTGGGGGACGCAAGATCACGCAGAGTGGATCGAGCCTAGGACGGGGTCCCGGCGGGAGCGGGGAGGAGCGCAATAGTCGTACCGGTGTGGTCGGGCGTGCGCGGGGGCCCGGGAGACCGCTGGAACCCTGGGGAAACGGCCCTCCGGGCGGTCCCGCGGGGCCTCGCGAAACGGATTTGGGTGAACGGCTGCGGACCGTGTAATGTCTTCATCGCTCGCCCCAATAGCTCAGTCGGTAGAGCGTCTCCATGGTAAGGAGAAGGTCTACGGTTCGATTCCGTATTGGGGCTCTGGTGGGTGAGGTTCCCGTCGTGAGGCGGGACCTGATCCCATCAAAGCGGTGTAGCTCAGTCGGTAGAGCAAGCGGCTCATAATCGCTGTGTCACCGGTTCAAGTCCGGTCACCGCTACTGACGGTAGCCGATTGTGGGGTCGGTCCTTCGATCGGCTACTCTTCTATGCGTTAATCGTCCCATCCGTTCGTCAAGGAGCACTCCTGTGGCTGCCACCGACGTCCGCCCGAAGATCACGCTGGCCTGCGTGGAGTGCAAGGAGCGGAACTACATCACCAAGAAGAACCGGCGTAACAACCCGGACCGACTGGAGATGAAGAAGCACTGCCCGCGTTGCAACGCGCACACCGCGCACCGCGAAACGCGATAGATCAGGCTCGTATGCGAGGCCGTCCCCGAGTGATCGGGGGCGGCCTCGTGTCGTTGAGCGACCCGTACCGGTCGGTAGAGCGACGCTGACCGGTACGCAGCAGAGCAACAGAGCAGCAGAGCAACCAGGAGGTGCCGAGGCCATGGCGCTCGACCAGTCCTTCGTCGGGCGGACCTATCCGCCCACCGACCCCTATGAGGTCGGTCGGGAGAAGATCCGCGAGTTCGCCGAGGCCGTGGGCGACGCCAACCCGGCGTACACCGACCAGGAGGCGGCCAAGGCGCTCGGCTATGCCGATGTGATCGCGCCGCCGACCTTCGTGTTCTCCATCACCTTCAAGGCGGCGGGGCAGGTCGTCCAGGACCCTCAGCTGGGCCTCGACTACAGCCGTGTGGTGCACGGTGACCAGAAGTTCGCCTACCGGCGCCCGGTGCGCGCCGGTGACCGGCTCACGGTCACCTCGACCATCGAGGCGGTCAAGTCCATGGCCGGCAACGACATCCTGGACATCCGGGGTGAGGTCCACGACGAGAGCGGCGAGCATGTCGTGACCGCCTGGACCAAGCTCGTCGCCCGCGCGGCCGAGCCGACGGAATCCGTGGTCGCCACGGACGGGAAGGCGTGAGGAACCGATGACGGCGAAGATCGCTTACGACGACGTCGAGGTCGGCACCGAACTGCCGGCCCGGTCCTTTCCCGTGAACCGCGCCACACTCGTGCAGTACGCGGGCGCATCCGGGGACTTCAACCCCATCCACTGGAACGAGAAGTTCGCCAAGGAGGTGGGCCTGCCGGACGTCATCGCGCACGGCATGTTCACCATGGCCGAGGCGGTCCGCGTCGTCACCGACTGGACCGGCGACCCGGGCGCGGTGGTCGACTACGGGGTCCGCTTCACCAAGCCCGTCGTCGTCCCGAACGACGAGCAGGGTGCCGTGATCGAGGTCACCGGCAAGGTGGGCGCCAAGCTCGACGACAACACCGTGCGGGTCGACCTGACCGTGACCAGCGGCGGCCTGAAGGTGCTCGGGATGTCCCGGGCGGTCGTACGGCTGGCCTGAGCACCGACGGCCGGTCATGGCGATAGCGGCAGACGTAAGGGGCGCCCTCCAGGAGGAGGCGCCCCTTACATATGAGCGGACCCTTGACTTGGTTAGTGATTGAGTACTAACTTACCCGCATGGTCAGGATGAGCGCAGACGAGCGGCGCGAGAGCGTCGTCCGCGCGGCGATGAGCGAGTTCGCCCGGGGTGGCTACCACGGCACGTCCACCGAGGTGATCGCCAGGCGCGTGGGTGTCTCGCAGCCGTACCTCTTCCGGCTCTTTCCCAGTAAGAAGGCGATCTTCCTCGCGGCTTCCGAGCGCTGCATGAACGACACCACGCGTACGTTCGCGGAGGCGTCCGTGGGGCTGGAGGGTGAAGAGGCCCTGCATGCCATGGCCAACGCTTACACCAAGGTCATCGCGGAGCAGCCCGAGCTGCTGATGATGCAGATGCAGACGTACGTCGCGGTGGCCGCCGCGGAGGCGGAGGGTGACGAGGGGTTCGGCGAGTCCGTGCGGGCCGGGTGGATGCGGCTCTGGGACGTCGTCCATCTGCCCCTCGGCGCCGACGTGGACGACACGACGACCTTCATGGCGTACGGGATGCTCGTCAACTGTCTGGTGTCCATGGGGTTTCCACCCGGACACCGGGTCTGGGAAGGGCTGTATCCGTCGGCCCGGACCAAGGGCCGGCTGGAGAAGTAGTGAGGGCGGGGTGCGAGCCCCGCCGCATCCGGTGAGCGCAGGAGCGCCGCTTTCTGGGCGTGAAAGTTAGTCATCGATTACTAATCGGAGTTCGATCACCCGCTGGGGGAAGCGATGTCAGAACAGACCGCACGTCGCGGGGGAGCCGTCTGGGCCCTCGTCATCACCAGCGTCGCCGGGTTCATGGCGGCACTCGACAACCTCGTCGTCACCACCGCCCTGCCGTCCATCCGCAAGGATCTCGGCGGTGGGCTGGGCGACCTCGAGTGGACCGTGAGCGCCTATACGCTCACCTTCGCCGTGCTGCTCATGTTCGGCGCCGCGCTCGGTGACCGGTTCGGCCGTCGGCGGCTGTTCCTCGCCGGGCTCACCGTCTTCACCGCCGCCTCCGCAGCAGCGGCCATGGCGCCCGGCATCGACTCCCTGATCGCCGCCCGCGCGGTCCAGGGCGTCGGCGCGGCCGTCATGATGCCGCTGACGCTCACCCTGCTCACCGCCGCCGTGCCGGCCGCGAAACGTGGGATGGCCTACGGCATCTGGGGCGCGGTCAACGGACTCGCGGTCGCCTCTGGGCCGCTCATCGGCGGCAGCCTCACCGAACACGTGTCCTGGCACTGGATCTTCTGGCTGAACGTTCCGCTGGGCCTCGCCCTGCTGCCGCTCGCCCGGCTGCGCCTCGCCGAGTCGTACGGCGCCGGCGCCCCGCTCGACATCCCCGGCACCCTGCTCGCCAGCGGCGGCCTCTTCGGGCTCGTCTACGGCCTGGTGCGCGGACCGGCCGACGGCTGGACCAGCCCGCTCGTGCTGACCGGTCTGGTCGCGGGCGGCGCGCTGCTCGTCGGGTTCGTCCTGCACGGGCTGCGGGCCAAGAACCCGATGCTCCCGATGCGCCTCTTCCGTTCCCGCGCCTTCGCCGGGATCAACGCGGCCAGTCTGCTGATGTTCCTCGGGATGTTCGGCTCGATCTTCCTGCTGAGCCAGTACATGCAGGGCGTTCTCGGCTACTCGCCCACCGAGGCCGGCCTCCGGATGCTGCCCTGGACCGGTATGCCGATGCTCGTCGCGCCGATCGCCGGCATCGTCTCCGACCGCATCGGCGGCCGGCCGGTCGTCGCCACGGGTCTCTTTCTCCAGGCCGTCGGACTGGGGTGGATGGCCGCCGTCGCGACCGTCGACGCCTCCTACGCCGTCCAGCTGCCCGGGCTGATCGTCAGCGGCATCGGCATGGCGCTGTTCTTCGCCCCGGCCTCCAGCCTGGTGATGTCCAGCGTCCGGGCCCACGAGCAGGGGATCGCCTCCGGCGCGAACAACGCGCTGCGGGAGGTCGGTGGCGCCCTCGGTATCGCGGTCATGGCGTCGATCTTCTCGGCGCAGGGCGGGTACGAGTCCGGGCAGGCGTTCGTCGACGGATTGCGGCCGGCGCTGATCACCGGCTCGGCCGTGGTGGCCCTCGCCGGGTTCGCCGCCCTGCTGATACCGGCCGGACGGCGAGCGGTCCAGGCCGGGGCAGAGGGGGAGAGCGAAGAGGAGTCCCTGCGCGAAGAAGAGTCCCGGAGCGCAGAGGGGTCGCGGGCGGCGGGCGCCCTGGAGAGCATCTCCCGCTGAGACCACGGCACCGAAGACACCACGCACGCGCGCGTACGGCCCCGTCCACCTCGGCGGGGCCGTACGCGCGCGTGCGTGGACGCTCGGCGGTCGCGCGGCGAGCGGGCCGACGGCGGTCCGGCCGGCGGGGCCGGGGAGGCCGGGACGGCGGTCCGGCTCTCGGGGCCGGGAAGGACAGCGTGACAGTCGGTTGTCGGGGCCGGGGGAGAGCGGCGCTGTCGGTGGTGTCTCGTAGGCTGGGGCGCGTGCAGGAACTCCAGGACGCCCCGCTCGCCCCGCTGACCACCTTCCGGCTGGGCGGTCCCGCCACCAGGCTGGTGACCGCGACGACCGACGCCGAGGTGATCGCCGCCGTGCGCGAGGCCGACGCCGACGGCACGCCGCTGCTGATCGTGGGCGGTGGCTCGAACCTTGTCATCGGCGACAAGGGCTTCGAGGGCACCGCCCTGCGCATCGCCACGCGCGGCTGCGAACTCCTCGGGACGAAGCTGGAGCTGGCCGCGGGCGAGGTCTGGAGCGACGCCGTCGCCCGCACCGTGGCGGCCGGGCTGGCCGGCGTCGAGTGTCTGGCCGGCATCCCCGGCTCGGCGGGCGCGACTCCGATCCAGAACGTCGGGGCGTACGGTCAGGAGGTCGCCACGACGATCACCGAGGTGATCGCCTACGACCGCCGGGCGGGTGAGACCGTCACGCTCACCAATGAGGAGTGCGCCTTCTCCTACCGTCACAGCCGCTTCAAGGCCGACCCCGAGCGGTATGTCGTCCTGCGCGTCCGGTTCGACCTCGAGGACGCCGACGGGCTGTCGACGCCCCTGAAGTACGCCGAGACGGCACGCGCGCTGGGCGTCGAGCCCGGGGACCGGGTGCCGCTCGAAGCGGCCCGCGAGACCGTGCTGAAGCTGCGCGCCGGTAAGGGCATGGTCCTGGACCCCGCGGACCACGACACCTGGTCGGCCGGTTCCTTCTTCACCAACCCGATCCTCACCGACGCCGACTTCGCCCTGTTCCACGCACGCGTGAAGGAGCGCCTGGGCGACGGCGTGGAGCCGCCCGCCTACCCGGCGGGAGCGGGTCGCACCAAGACCTCCGCGGCCTGGCTGATCGACAGGGCGGGCTTCACCAAGGGGTACGGCGGCGGGCCCGCCCGGATCTCCACCAAGCACACCCTCGCCCTCACCAACCGCGGCGCGGCCACCACGGAGGACCTGCTGGCGCTGGCCCGCGAGGTCGTGGCCGGGGTGCGCGAGGCCTTCGGGGTCACGCTGGTCAACGAGCCGGTGATGGTGGGCGTCGGGCTGTGAGCCCTGAGCGGTCCCGGGGGCCGCACGGCGCACCGTCGACGACGAACGCCCCCGGCATCCTCGGTTCCCGACGGCCGGCGGGCGGCCTCGGTGGGCCACCCCTGCCCCCTGCTCGACCGTCCCCGCGTCGACCACCGTCGGCGGCACCGAGTGGGGTCCGCGCACGCCTGGCGCGCGCCCTCCGGGCGGGCATAGCCGGCTGAGCGGTCAGGAAGCCAGCCAGTCGTCCACGCCCGCCAGCAGCTTCGCCCTGACCCCCTCCGGTGCTGCCGAGCCCCGTACCGACTGCCGGGCCAGTTCCGCCAACTCCTGGTCGGTGAAGGCATGGTGCCGGCGGGCGATGTCGTACTGGGCCGCCAGTCGCGAGCCGAACAGCAGCGGGTCGTCGGCGCCCAGCGCCATCGGCACCCCCGCCTCGAAGAGCGTCCGCAGCGGAACGTCCTCCGGCTTCTCGTACACCCCCAGCGCCACGTTCGACGCGGGGCACACCTCGCAGGTCACGCCCCGGTCGGCGAGCCTCTTCAGCAGCCGGGGGTCCTCGGCCGCGCGTACGCCGTGGCCCAGCCGGGTCGCGGCCAGGTCGTCCAGGCAGTCGCGGACGGACGACGGGCCGGTCAGCTCACCGCCGTGCGGGGCGGACAGCAGCCCGCCCTCCCGGGCGATCGCGAACGCCCGGTCGAAGTCCCTCGCCATGCCCCGGCGTTCGTCGTTCGACAGCCCGAAACCGACCACTCCGCGGTCCGCGTACCGCACGGCCAGCCGGGCCAGGGTGCGGGCGTCCAGCGGGTGCTTCATCCGGTTCGCCGCGACCACTACCCGCATGCCGAGCCCGGTGTCGCGCGACGCCGTCTCCACCGCGTCGAGGATGATCTCCAGCGCCGGGATGAGCCCGCCCAGCCGGGGTGCGTACGACGTCGGGTCCACCTGGATCTCCAGCCAGCCCGAACCGTCCCTCAGGTCCTCCTCGGCGGCCTCGCGCACCAGCCGCTGGATGTCCTCCGGCTCCCGCACACACGACCGGGCCGCGTCGTACAGGCGCTGGAAGCGGAACCAGCCCCGTTCGTCCGTGGCCCGCAGTCTCGGCGGCTCCCCGCTGGTCAGCGCCTCGGTCAGCGCCTCCGGCAGGTGCACGCCGTACTTGTCGGCCAGCTCCAGCACGGTGGTGGCCCGCATCGACCCGGTGAAGTGCAGGTGCAGATGGGCCTTCGGCAGCTCAGAGACATCACGTACACGCTCCATCCAAGGATCCTGCCGTACCTTGCGGTCGTCCCGGTACCGCTTTCCCCGATCGTGGTCTTGCTCGCACAAAGCAACGGGCCGCCTCCCGAAGGAGACGGCCCGCCGACCACTCGTGCGAGGGGTCAGTCCCTGGCCTCCGCCAGCAGCTTCTGGATGCGGCTCACGCCCTCGACGAGGTCCTCGTCACCCAGCGCGTACGACAGACGCAGGTAGCCCGGGGTGCCGAAGGCCTCGCCCGGGACGACCGCGACCTCGGACTCCTCCAGGATGAGCGCGGCCAGCTCGACCGAGTCCTGCGGACGCCTGCCGCGGATCTCCTTGCCGAGCAGCCCCTTCACCGAGGGGTACGCGTAGAACGCGCCCTCGGGCTCCGGGCAGAACACGCCGTCGATCTCGTTGAGCATCCGCACCATGGTCCTGCGGCGGCGGTCGAACGCCTCACGCATCTTCTCGACGGCCGACAGGTCACCGGAGACGGCGGCCAGCGCGGCGACCTGCGCCACGTTGGAGACGTTGGAAGTGGCGTGCGACTGGAGGTTCGTCGCGGCCTTGACGACGTCCTTGGGGCCGATGATCCAGCCCACCCGCCAGCCGGTCATCGCGTACGTCTTGGCGACGCCGTTGACGACCACGCACTTGTCGCGCAGCTCGGGCAGGATCCCCGGCAGCGAGGTGAACTCCGCGCCGCCGTAGACGAGGTGCTCGTAGATCTCGTCCGTCATCACCCACAGGCCGTGCTCGACGGCCCAGCGGCCGATCGCCTCGGCGTCCTCGGCGCTGTAGACCGCGCCCGTCGGGTTGGACGGGGAGACGAAGAGCACGACCTTCGTGTTCTCCGTGCGGGCCGCCTCCAGCTGCTCGACCGAGACCCGGTAACCCGTCGTCTCGTCGGCCACGACCTCCACCGGGACACCGCCGGCCAGCCGGATCGACTCCGGGTACGTCGTCCAGTAGGGCGCCGGGACGATGACCTCGTCGCCCGGGTCGAGGATCGCGGCGAAGGCGTTGTAGATGGCCTGCTTGCCGCCGTTGGTGACCAGGATCTGCGAGGGGTCCACCTCGTAACCCGAATCACGCAGCGTCTTCTCGGCGATCGCGGCCTTCAGCTCGGGGAGACCACCGGCCGGTGTGTAGCGGTGGTACTTCGGGTTCTTGCAGGCCTCGACGGCCGCCTCGACGACGTAGTCCGGGGTCGGGAAGTCGGGCTCGCCGGCGCCGAAGCCGATCACCGGACGCCCGGCGGCCTTCAGGGCCTTTGCCTTGGCGTCCACGGCAAGGGTCGCGGACTCGGAGATCGCGCCGACGCGGGCGGAGACCCGGCGCTCGGTGGGAGGGGTTGCAGCGCTCATGGGCCCATGGTTTCAGACCGGAAACCCGCCCGGCACACGGGTTTCACGGACTGGTCAGCCGACTGAACATCAGAGTGATTCCGATCAAGGACGCTTTCCGTTCGACGAGGCGCTCCAGACCACGTACACTCACACGTCGTTGGCCTCCAACAGCCGTGCCACATCGGGTGCACACCGAGCACTCGGTCGGATGCGGTACGTTGGGGAACACACAAAGGGTCGTAGCTCAATTGGTAGAGCACTGGTCTCCAAAACCAGCGGTTGGGGGTTCAAGTCCCTCCGGCCCTGCTACACACTCCGTCACCAGGATGTGTGCGCAGCGCATGTACGTCCAGCAATGCATCGCCGTGCGGCTCAGACCGGGCGCGGCACGGCCACGACCCGGGAACAGGTGAGGACGAATGGCGGATGCCGTGGGCTCCATCGACACGCCTGATGCCCAGGACGAGGTGCCTGAGGCGCAGAAGAAGACCCGCAAGGGCGGCAAGCGCGCCAAGAAGGGCCCGCTGAAGCGTCTCGCGCTCTTCTATCGCCAGATCGTCGCGGAGCTCCGCAAGGTCGTATGGCCCACGCGGAGTCAGCTGACGACGTACACGACCGTGGTGATTGTCTTCGTCGTCATCATGATCGGCCTGGTGACCGTGATTGACTATGGACTCAGCCACGCCGCCAAGTACGTCTTTGGCTGAGCCTAGAGCGAAGGGCGCCGAGGTATCCGGCGCCCCTTTCGCATGTTCCACCCCTATGTATCCAGGAAGAAGCAGCCACCGTGTCTGACCAGAACCTGAACGACGCCATCGAGCCGGACGAGTCCGTGGACGACGAGCTCGACATCGTCGAGGGCGCTGACGAGGTGGACGAGTTCGAGGCTGCCGAGGCCGAAGCGGGTGAACCCGCGGAGGAAGCCGCACTCCACGTCGAGGACGAGGACGTCAACGCCGACGAGGACGAGGAAGCCGACGAGGACGTCGAGTCCGAGGACGTCGTCGACGAGGCCGAGGAAGAGCCGGCCGAGCCCGTCGACCCCGTTGTCGCCCTGCGCGAGGAGCTGCGCACCCTCCCCGGCGAGTGGTACGTCATCCACACCTACGCCGGCTACGAGAACCGCGTGAAGACCAACCTGGAGCAGCGCGCCGTCTCGCTGAACGTCGAGGACTACATCTTCCAGGCCGAGGTGCCGCAGGAAGAGGTCGTCCAGATCAAGAACGGCGACCGCAAGACCATCCGTCAGAACAAGCTCCCCGGCTACGTGCTGGTGCGCATGGACCTGACGAACGAGTCCTGGGGCGTCGTCCGCAACACCCCCGGTGTCACCGGCTTCGTGGGCAACGCGTACGACCCGTACCCGCTGACGCTGGACGAGATCGTCAAGATGCTCGCTCCGGAGGCCGAGGAGAAGGCCGCGCGTGAGGCCGCCGAGGCCGAGGGCAAGCCGGCTCCGGCCCGCAAGGTCGAGGTCCAGGTGCTGGACTTCGAAGTGGGCGACTCGGTCACCGTCACCGACGGCCCGTTCGCCACGCTCCAGGCCACGATCAACGAGATCAACGCCGACTCGAAGAAGGTCAAGGGCCTCGTCGAGATCTTCGGCCGCGAGACCCCGGTCGAGCTGAGCTTCGACCAGATCCAGAAGAACTAGCTTCGGCTTCCTCTGGAGCACAAGCCTCCGATCAGGTCAGACAGGCTTCCACAGGCTGTCTGACCTGCTCGGTTTTTGGCCGCGCAAGGATACCCGTTATCGTTGTGCGGTATGCCTCCATCCGGATCATCCGGACCGGACGGCTCAAAACTCTCACTAGGACCCGGAGAGAGCAATGCCTCCCAAGAAGAAGAAGGTCACGGGGCTCATCAAGCTCCAGATCAACGCCGGTGCGGCCAACCCCGCGCCGCCGGTCGGCCCCGCGCTCGGCCAGCACGGCGTCAACATCATGGAGTTCTGCAAGGCCTACAACGCCGCGACCGAGTCGCAGCGTGGCTGGGTGATCCCGGTGGAGATCACGGTCTACGAGGACCGCTCCTTCACCTTCATCACCAAGACGCCGCCGGCCGCGAAGATGATCCTCAAGGCCGCTGGTGTCGAGAAGGGCTCGGGCGAGCCGCACAAGACCAAGGTCGCCAAGATCACCGAGGCGCAGGTCCGTGAGATCGCCACGACCAAGCTCCCCGACCTGAACGCCAACGACCTCGACGCCGCGTCGAAGATCATCGCTGGCACCGCCCGCTCCATGGGCATCACGGTCGAGGGCTGATCCCCAGCCCCGTAGCACCTTCGTAGCACCGTGGCAGGGCCTGCTCGGCCCGTACCACGACTCCTCAGAACACATCAGGAGCAGTAGTGAGCAAGCGCAGCAAGTCCCTCCGCGCTGCGGACGCCAAGGTCGACCGGGAGAAGCTCTACGCCCCGCTCGAGGCCGTCCGTCTCGCCAAGGAAACCTCCACCAGCAAGTACGACGGCACCGTCGAGGTCGCCTTCCGCCTGGGTGTCGACCCGCGCAAGGCCGACCAGATGGTCCGTGGCACCGTGAACCTGCCGCACGGCACCGGCAAGACCGCCCGGGTCCTGGTCTTCGCGACCGGTGACCGTGCTGCGGCCGCGGAGGCCGCGGGCGCCGACATCGTCGGCTCCGACGAACTGATCGACGAGGTCGCGAAGGGCCGTCTGGACTTCGACGCCGTCGTCGCCACCCCGGACCTCATGGGCAAGGTCGGCCGCCTCGGCCGCGTGCTCGGTCCGCGTGGTCTGATGCCGAACCCGAAGACCGGCACCGTCACCCCCGACGTGGCCAAGGCCGTCACGGAGATCAAGGGCGGCAAGATCGAGTTCCGCGTCGACAAGCACTCGAACCTGCACTTCATCATCGGCAAGGTGTCCTTCGACGACACCAAGCTGGTGGAGAACTACGGCGCGGCCCTGGAGGAGATCCTCCGTCTGAAGCCGTCCGCCGCCAAGGGTCGGTACATCAAGAAGGCCGCGATCAGCACCACGATCGGCCCCGGCATTCCGGTCGACTCGAACCGCACCCGCAACCTCCTCGTCGAGGAGGACCCGGCCGCGGTCTGAGCCCCACAGCTCACCCTCAGTCGGTGACGAGCCCCGCAACCTTTCGAGGTGCGGGGCTCGTCCCTTTTGCCGTACGCCTTTTTCCTCGTACGACTGTCAGTGCCGTGCGTTAGCGTTCAGTGACAGGAATCCATGGGGGTGGGACGAATGAAGCGCACGACCCTGCGCCGGGCGGGCCTCTCGGTCGCCGCGGTGACCTTACTGACAGGGCTGACGGCCTGCGGCGGTTCCGGCGGTTCGGAGGGTTCCGACGGTTCCGGCGGCTTCGGCAGGGGCGGGGACGACGGGAGCGCGCGGCTCAGCCCCGTCGCCGCCCTGCGTACCGCCGAGAAGTCCACCGACGGCGCCGACTCCGCGAAGGTGGAGTCCGCCACGACCATGGGTTCGGTGATGTCGATGACCGCCGACGGCGCTCTCGGCTGGGGGGACGGCCTCACCGGCACCCTCACCATCACGTACACCGGCGGCACCATGGCCGACACGATGCGTCAGATGGGCACCCCGTCGATGGAGGCCCGCTACCTGCCCGACGCCTACTACGCCAGGATGGGCGACACGTTCGCGCGGCAGGCCGGCGGCAGGCACTGGATCAGGTACGCGTACGACGACCTGGAGAGTCTCGGAGGCAGCTCCGGCGCGTATCTGAAGGACCAGATGCAGAACACCACCCCGAACCAGTCGGTGAAGCTGCTGCTGGCCTCCGGGGACGTGCGCGAGGTGGGTGAGGAGAAGGTGCGGGGACAGCGGGCCACGCACTACTCGGGGACGGTGGACGTGGCCGACCTCGCGCAGAAGAACTCCGGCCTCGACCGGAGCCAGCTCGACGATCTGAAGAAGACGCTGGAGCAGGCGGGCGTCACCACCGAGACCGTCGACATCTGGGTCGACGACCGCGATCTGCTGGTCAAGAAGGTCGAGAAGGGCCAGACCACGGCGGGCGCCTACACCCAGACCGCGTACTACACCGACTACGGCACCGAGGTCTCCGCCGAGGTGCCGCCGGCGAGCGACACCGCGGACTTCTCGCAGCTGGTGAAGCAGCAGGGGGCGAGTGCCGGCTCGTAAATCACGGGACCTCTCCCCGTCCTCCGGGGTAGCTTCACGGTCTTGCTGTGCATCGACCGTGCGTTCTCTGTGCGGGGTTCTGGGGGAAGTCGGATGAGGTATTACGTGGGTGTGCTCGGGCTGTCCGGGCTGCTCGTCGCCGGTTGTGCGGCCGGGGGAGGCGTGGAGCGCGGCGGTGACGCTGCCGCCGCGGCGGCCGTCGCCCGGGCCGCGGAGAAGGCTGAGCAGACCGTGTCCCTGCGCTACCGCATGACCGGCCGCACCCCGGAGGAGGGCCGTGTCGAGGCCGAGGCCGCCATCGGCACCGAGCCGCCGGCCATGAGCCTGAAGTCCACCGTGCTCAGCGGGCCCGGCCGGGGCACGGGCGAGTACCGGCTGGTCGGCGGGGTGCTCTACCTGGGCAGCGACGAGGCGGGGCAGGACGGCAAGCACTGGGTCACGTTCGGGGCGCCGGGGGCCCGTCCCGGCGGCCTCAAGGTCGACACCGGCTTGGCGGCCGACAAGGTCCGCGACAACCCGTCCCACGAGAGCGGCTACCTCGGCGCGGCCGAGGACCTGAGGAAGGTGGGCTCCGAGACCGTCGACGGCGTCCGCACCACCCACTACACGGGCACCGTCACCCTCGACGGCGTCCGCGCCTCCTACAAGGGCGACGACAAGAGCGTCCGGCAGCGGACCGAGAAGAGTCTCGCCCAGTACGAGAAGATGGGGGTCGACGAACTCACCATCGACCTGTGGACCGACGCCGAGGACCGTACGCGGCGGCTGCGCACCCAGGGCCTCGGACGGCACGGCGAGCTCGACCTCACCATCACGTTCCTCGACTTCGGCAAGCCCGTGACCGTGAAGGCGCCACCCGCCTCGGACACCCTGGACCTGGCCGAGGAGCGGAAGAAGGACCGGGGCTGAAGCCCGCGGCCGCGAGCCCCGCGCGGGCTCACGGGCATCCCCGTACGGGCGGATTTGCTTGACGGTGACCCGTTCCCGTACGCTCCTACAGAAGCCAAAGACCGCTGGTCGTTGCCGTGCTCTCGTTCGAGGGGGCGGTGGCCGAAGGATCCGCTGCAATGCGGACGACCCGCGCAGGTGTCAGTGGATACGCTCCCGGACTGGACTCCTCCCACGGATTTCGTTCGGTCGAGCTACGCCCCGTGCGCCTGCGCCGGGGCGTTTCGTTGTCCCAGCCCCTTCTGAGCGGTCCTCATCACCCGGAAGGAGGCCGACGCTCTATGGCAAGGCCCGACAAGGCTGCCGCGGTGGCCGAGCTGACGGACGCGTTCCGCAGCTCGAACGCTGCCGTGCTGACCGAGTACCGGGGTCTCACCGTGGCGCAGCTCAAGACGCTGCGTCGTTCGCTCGGTGAGAACGCCCAGTACGCCGTGGTGAAGAACACGCTGACCAAGATTGCGGCCAACGAGGCCGGGATCACGACGCTCGACGACCTGTTCAACGGTCCGACGGCGGTCGCCTTCATCACCGGTGACCCGGTGGAGTCGGCGAAGGGTCTTCGTGACTTCGCCAAGGACAACCCGAACCTCGTCATCAAGGGCGGTGTCCTTGACGGCAAGGCGCTGTCCGCCGACGAGATCAAGAAGCTTGCGGACCTCGAGTCCCGCGAGGTTCTGCTCTCCAAGCTGGCGGGTGCCTTCAAGGGCAAGCAGTCCCAGGCTGCGCAGCTCTTCCAGGCGCTTCCCTCGAAGCTCGTCCGCACCGTGGACGCTCTTCGCGCCAAGCAGGACGAGCAGGGCGGTGCCGAGTAACTCGGCTCGCACTTTGACCGCGGCCTGAGGCCTCGGTCGACGCGGGCCGAACGTACGCCCGCCGACATGTACATCCGGCACCTGCCGAATTGAATGGAAGGATCGCCCACCATGGCGACGAAGCTGTCCCAGGAAGAGCTGCTCGCGCAGTTCGAGAACCTCACCCTCATCGAGCTCTCCGAGTTCGTGAAGGCGTTCGAGGAGAAGTTCGACGTCACCGCCGCCGCCGCGGTCGCCGTTGCCGGCCCCGCCGTCCCGGGCGCCCCGGCCGACGCCGTCGAGGAGCAGGACGAGTTCGACGTCGTCCTCACCGGCGCGGGCGAGAAGAAGATCCAGGTCATCAAGGTCGTGCGCGAGCTGACCTCCCTGGGTCTGAAGGAGGCCAAGGACCTCGTCGACGGCGCCCCGAAGCCCGTCCTCGAGAAGGTCGCCAAGGAGGCCGCGGAGAAGGCTGCCGAGTCCCTCAAGGCCGCCGGCGCCTCCGTCGAGGTCAAGTAACACCCTCCGGTCGGCGACGACCGGACGCGCAGGCTGAATCAGTCCCTCCGGGGCTGTAACGCTCACGCACCGAGGAGCGATCATCCATCTGGGTGGTCGCTCTTCGGCGTTCCTGGGAGCGCGGCCACGGTTGCCTTGTACCCCCTTGACCGGGGGGTATGGTGATCTTCATCGTGTCCTCGAGCGCCGTTCGCCGCGCAGGGGGGCCTTGACGAACCGCACGCAGCGCGCAATTCTCAGGACGCGTCGTCACAACGATCCGTATCCGAGGCATGGATCGACGGCGAAGAGGGCAGTATCAGGGTGCGTTGACGGCTAGCAGACGAGGGCGTTGAGAACTACGAGGGTCTCGAGTAACACGCATTGGACATCGGTGTGCCAAGTGGCTACACTGTCCCTTTGCGCTGCCTGTTAGCTGTTCCCTGCCCGTCACCAGGGGCATGCCCTCACTTGAGCCGGACGACCAGACAATCCCCAACCTGGGATTTCTGTCTCTGTGCGCAGGAGAGGGGCCGGTACGCGCGTAGTGAGTCCGAGCCCTCGGAAGGACCCCCTCTTGGCCGCCTCGCGCAACGCCTCGATCGCGAATACGAACAACGCCGCCAGCACCGCCCCGCTGCGCATCTCCTTTGCAAAGATCCGGGAGCCCCTCGAGGTTCCGAACCTTCTCGCGCTGCAAACCGAGAGCTTTGACTGGCTGCTCGGCAACGAAGCCTGGAAGGGTCGCGTCGAGGCCGCTCTGGACTCCGGTCAGGACGTCCCCACCAAGTCCGGTCTGGAGGAGATCTTCGAGGAGATCTCCCCGATCGAGGACTTCTCCGGGTCGATGTCGCTGACGTTCCGCGACCACCGTTTCGAGCCGCCGAAGAACAGCATCGACGAGTGCAAGGACCGCGACTTCACGTACGCGGCCCCGCTCTTCGTGACGGCCGAGTTCACCAACAACGAGACCGGCGAGATCAAGTCCCAGACGGTCTTCATGGGCGACTTCCCGCTCATGACCAACAAGGGCACCTTCGTCATCAACGGCACCGAGCGTGTCGTGGTGTCGCAGCTGGTCCGTTCGCCGGGTGTCTACTTCGACTCCTCCATCGACAAGACGTCCGACAAGGACATCTTCTCCGCCAAGGTCATCCCCTCCCGGGGTGCCTGGCTGGAGCTGGAGATCGACAAGCGCGACATGGTCGGTGTGCGCATCGACCGCAAGCGCAAGCAGTCCGTCACCGTCCTTCTGAAGGCTCTCGGCTGGACCACCGAGCAGATCCTCGAGGAGTTCGGCGAGTACGAGTCCATGCGCGCCACCCTGGAGAAGGACCACACCCAGGGCCAGGACGACGCGCTGCTGGACATCTACCGCAAGCTGCGTCCGGGCGAGCCGCCGACCCGTGAGGCCGCGCAGACGCTGCTCGAGAACCTCTACTTCAACCCGAAGCGCTACGACCTGGCCAAGGTCGGCCGCTACAAGGTCAACAAGAAGCTCGGCGGCGAGGCCCCGCTCAACGCGGGCGTGCTGACCGTCGAGGACGTCATCGCGACCATCAAGTACCTGGTGAAGCTGCACGCCGGGGAGACCGAGACGGTCGGCGAGTCCGGCCGCTCGATCATGGTCGAGACCGATGACATCGACCACTTCGGCAACCGTCGTATCCGCAGCGTCGGCGAGCTCATCCAGAACCAGGTCCGTACGGGTCTGGCGCGTATGGAGCGCGTCGTGCGCGAGCGCATGACGACCCAGGACGTCGAGGCGATCACGCCGCAGACCCTGATCAACATCCGGCCGGTCGTCGCCTCCATCAAGGAGTTCTTCGGCACCAGCCAGCTGTCGCAGTTCATGGACCAGAACAACCCGCTGTCGGGTCTGACGCACAAGCGTCGTCTCAACGCGCTCGGCCCGGGTGGTCTGTCCCGTGAGCGGGCCGGCTTCGAGGTCCGTGACGTGCACCCGTCCCACTACGGACGCATGTGCCCGATCGAGACGCCCGAAGGCCCGAACATCGGTCTGATCGGCTCGCTCGCCTCCTACGGCCGCGTCAACGCGTTCGGCTTCGTGGAGACGCCGTACCGCCGGGTCACCGACGGCGTCGTCACCGACGAGGTCGACTACCTGACGGCCGACGAAGAGGACCGGTTCGTCATCGCGCAGGCCAACGCCACGCTCGACGACGACCTGCGCTTCACCGAGAACCGCGTCCTGGTCCGCCGCCGTGGCGGCGAGGTCGACTACGTCCCCGGTGACGACGTGGACTACATGGACGTCTCGCCGCGCCAGATGGTGTCGGTCGCGACCGCCATGATCCCGTTCCTCGAGCACGACGACGCCAACCGTGCCCTCATGGGCGCGAACATGATGCGTCAGGCCGTGCCGCTCATCAAGAGCGAGGCCCCGCTCGTCGGCACCGGCATGGAGTACCGCTCCGCCGTCGACGCCGGCGACGTGGTCAGGGCCGAGAAGGACGGTGTGGTCCAGGAGGTCTCCGCGGACTACATCACCACGACCAACGACGACGGCACGTACATCACGTACCGCCTGGCCAAGTTCTCCCGGTCCAACCAGGGCACCTCGGTCAACCAGAAGGTCATCGTCAACGAGGGCGACCGGATCATCACCGGCCAGGTCCTCGCCGACGGCCCGGCCACCGAGAACGGCGAGATGGCCCTGGGCAAGAACCTGCTCGTGGCGTTCATGCCGTGGGAGGGTCACAACTACGAGGACGCGATCATCCTGTCGCAGCGCCTCGTGCAGGACGACGTCCTCTCCTCGATCCACATCGAGGAGCACGAGGTCGACGCCCGTGACACCAAGCTCGGCCCCGAGGAGATCACCCGGGACATCCCGAACGTCTCCGAGGAGGTCCTCGCCGACCTCGACGAGCGCGGCATCATCCGTATCGGTGCCGAGGTCGTCGCCGGTGACATCCTCGTCGGCAAGGTCACGCCCAAGGGCGAGACCGAGCTGACCCCGGAGGAGCGCCTGCTGCGCGCGATCTTCGGCGAGAAGGCCCGTGAGGTCCGTGACACCTCGCTGAAGGTGCCGCACGGCGAGATCGGCAAGGTCATCGGCGTCCGCGTCTTCGACCGTGAAGAGGGCGACGAGCTGCCGCCGGGCGTGAACCAGCTGGTTCGGGTCTACGTGGCGCAGAAGCGCAAGATCACGGACGGTGACAAGCTCGCCGGCCGTCACGGCAACAAGGGTGTCATCTCCAAGATCCTGCCCATCGAGGACATGCCGTTCCTCGAGGACGGGACCCCGGTCGACATCATCCTCAACCCGCTGGGTGTGCCGTCCCGAATGAACCCGGGACAGGTGCTGGAGATCCACCTCGGCTGGCTCGCCAGCCGCGGCTGGGACGTCTCCGGTCTCGGCGAGGACTGGGCTCAGCGTCTCCAGGTCATCGGCGCCGACCAGGTCGCCCCGGGTACCAACGTGGCCACCCCGGTCTTCGACGGTGCACGTGAGGACGAGCTCGCGGGCCTGCTGAACCACACCATCCCGAACCGCGACGGCGAGCGCATGGTGCTCCCGACCGGTAAGGCGCGGATGTTCGACGGCCGTAGCGGTGAGCCGTTCCCGGACCCGATCTCGGTCGGCTACATGTACATCCTGAAGCTGCACCACCTGGTCGACGACAAGCTCCACGCCCGTTCGACCGGTCCGTACTCGATGATCACCCAGCAGCCGCTGGGTGGTAAGGCGCAGTTCGGCGGTCAGCGGTTCGGCGAGATGGAGGTGTGGGCGCTGGAGGCTTATGGCGCCGCGTACGCCCTCCAGGAGCTGCTGACGATCAAGTCCGACGACGTCACCGGCCGCGTGAAGGTCTACGAGGCCATCGTCAAGGGCGAGAACATCCCCGAGCCCGGCATCCCCGAGTCCTTCAAGGTGCTCATCAAGGAGATGCAGTCTCTCTGCCTGAACGTGGAGGTGCTGTCCAGTGACGGTATGTCCATCGAGATGCGTGACACCGACGAGGATGTCTTCCGCGCTGCGGAGGAGCTCGGCATCGACCTGTCCCGGCGTGAGCCGAGCAGCGTCGAAGAGGTCTGACGGGAGTTCGGCGGGGCTCACGACGTTGAGCCCCGCCGGCCCCAGGACCCCCGTATCAGACCCCAAGACTTACAACCCTGAGAGGGATTGACGCATAGTGCTCGACGTCAACTTCTTCGACGAGCTCCGGATCGGTCTGGCTACCGCTGACGACATCCGTCAGTGGAGCCACGGCGAGGTCAAGAAGCCCGAGACCATCAACTACCGCACGCTCAAGCCCGAAAAGGACGGACTCTTCTGCGAGAAGATCTTCGGTCCGACCCGGGACTGGGAGTGCTACTGCGGCAAGTACAAGCGTGTCCGCTTCAAGGGCATCATCTGTGAGCGCTGCGGCGTCGAGGTGACCCGCGCCAAGGTGCGTCGTGAGCGGATGGGCCACATCGAGCTCGCCGCTCCCGTGACGCACATCTGGTACTTCAAGGGTGTCCCGAGCCGTCTGGGCTACCTGCTCGACCTGGCTCCCAAGGACCTCGAGAAGGTCATCTACTTCGCGGCGTACATGATCACGTACGTCGACGACGAGCGCCGGACCCGTGACCTGCCCTCGCTGGAGGCGCACGTCTCCGTCGAGCGTCAGCAGATCGAGAACCGTCGCGACGCCGACCTCGAGGCCCGCGCCAAGAAGCTCGAGACCGACCTGGCCGAGCTCGAGGCCGAGGGCGCCAAGGCCGACGTGCGCCGCAAGGTGCGCGAAGGTGCCGAGCGCGAGATGAAGCAGCTGCGCGACCGCGCCCAGCGCGAGATCGACCGTCTCGACGAGGTGTGGGCCCGCTTCAAGAACCTCAAGGTCCAGGACCTCGAGGGCGACGAGCTGCTCTACCGCGAGCTGCGTGACCGCTTCGGCACGTACTTCGACGGTTCGATGGGTGCCGCGGCGTTGCAGAAGCGCCTGGAGTCCTTCGACCTCGAGGAGGAGGCAGAGCGTCTCCGCGAGATCATCCGGACCGGCAAGGGCCAGAAGAAGACCCGTGCGCTCAAGCGCCTCAAGGTCGTCTCCGCGTTCCTCCAGACCAGCAACAGCCCCAAGGGCATGGTGCTGGACTGCGTGCCGGTCATCCCGCCGGACCTCCGCCCGATGGTGCAGCTGGACGGTGGCCGCTTCGCGACCTCCGACCTGAACGACCTGTACCGCCGTGTGATCAACCGCAACAACCGCCTGAAGCGCCTTCTCGACCTCGGTGCGCCCGAGATCATCGTGAACAACGAGAAGCGCATGCTCCAGGAGGCCGTCGACGCGCTGTTCGACAACGGTCGTCGTGGCCGTCCGGTCACCGGTCCCGGTAACCGCCCGCTGAAGTCCCTCAGCGACATGCTGAAGGGCAAGCAGGGTCGATTCCGTCAGAACCTGCTCGGCAAGCGTGTGGACTACTCCGCGCGTTCCGTGATCGTCGTCGGTCCGCAGCTGAAGCTGCACCAGTGCGGTCTGCCGAAGGCGATGGCGCTGGAACTCTTCAAGCCGTTCGTGATGAAGCGCCTGGTGGACCTGAACCACGCGCAGAACATCAAGAGCGCCAAGCGCATGGTGGAGCGCGGCCGCACGGTCGTGTACGACGTCCTCGAAGAGGTCATCGCCGAGCACCCGGTTCTGCTGAACCGTGCGCCCACCCTGCACCGCCTCGGCATCCAGGCCTTCGAGCCGCAGCTGGTCGAGGGCAAGGCCATCCAGATCCACCCGCTCGTCTGCACCGCGTTCAACGCGGACTTCGACGGTGACCAGATGGCCGTCCACCTGCCGCTCTCCGCGGAGGCGCAGGCCGAGGCCCGCATCCTGATGCTGTCCTCGAACAACATCCTCAAGCCCGCCGACGGCCGTCCGGTGACGATGCCGACCCAGGACATGGTCCTCGGTCTCTTCTTCCTCACCACCGACGGTGAACTGCGTGACACCAAGGGCGAGGGCCGCGCGTTCGGCTCCACGGCCGAGGCGATCATGGCGTTCGACGCCGGTGAGCTCGCGTTGCAGTCGGCGATCGACATCCGCTTCCCGGTGGGCACCATCCCGCCGCGCGGCTGGACCCCGCCGGCCCGCGAAGAGGGCGAGCCGGAGTGGCAGCAGGGTGACACCTTCCGCCTGCGGACGACCCTGGGCCGCGCGCTCTTCAACGAGCTGCTGCCCGAGGACTACCCGTTCGTCGACTACTCGGTGGGCAAGAAGCAGCTCGGCGAGATCGTCAACGACCTGGCGGAGCGCTACCCCAAGGTCATCGTGGCGGCGACGCTCGACAACCTGAAGGCGGCCGGCTTCTACTGGGGCACCCGCTCCGGTGTCACCGTGGCCATCTCCGACGTCGTCGTCCCCGAGGCGAAGAAGGCCATCGTCGCGGGCTACGAGGCCCAGGACGAGAAGGTCCAGAAGCAGTACGAGCGCGGTCTGATCACCAAGGAAGAGCGCACGCAGGAGCTCATCGCGATCTGGACCAAGGCGACCAACGAGGTCGCCGAGGCGATGAACGCGAACTTCCCCAAGACGAACCCCATCTTCATGATGGTTGACTCGGGTGCCCGAGGAAACATGATGCAGATGCGGCAGATCGCCGGTATGCGTGGTCTGGTGTCGAACGCGAAGAACGAGACCATCCCGCGTCCGATCAAGGCCTCGTTCCGTGAGGGCCTGTCCGTCCTCGAGTACTTCATCTCGACGCACGGTGCCCGTAAGGGTCTGGCCGACACCGCCCTGCGTACCGCCGACTCGGGTTACCTGACCCGTCGTCTGGTGGACGTCTCGCAGGACGTCATCATCCGCGAGGAGGACTGTGGCACCGAGCGCGGTCTGAAGCTGCGGATCGCCTCGCACGACGAGGCCGGCGTGCTGCGCAAGGCCGAGGACGTCGAGACCAGCGTCTACGCCCGCATGCTCGCCGAGGACGTCGTCATCGACGGCAAGGTGATCGCGCCGGCCAACGTGGACCTGGGCGACGTGCTCATCGACCAGCTGGTGCGTCACGGTGTCGAGGAGGTCAAGACCCGTTCGATCCTGACCTGTGAGTCCCAGGTCGGCACCTGCGCCATGTGCTACGGCCGTTCGCTGGCCACCGGCAAGCTGGTCGACATCGGTGAGGCGGTCGGCATCATCGCCGCCCAGTCCATCGGTGAGCCCGGTACCCAGCTGACGATGCGTACCTTCCACACCGGTGGTGTGGCCGGTGACGACATCACCCAGGGTCTGCCGCGTGTCGTCGAGCTCTTCGAGGCCCGTACCCCGAAGGGTGTCGCCCCGATCTCCGAGGCCCAGGGCCGCGTGCGGATCGAGGAGACCGAGAAGACCAAGAAGATCGTCATCACGCCGGACGACGGCAGCGACGAGACGGCGTTCCCGATCTCGAAGCGCGCCCGTCTCCTGGTCAGCGAGGGCGAGCACGTCGAGGTGGGCCAGAAGCTCACCGTGGGTGCCACCAACCCGCACGACGTGCTGCGCATCCTGGGTCAGCGTGCCGTCCAGGTCCACCTGGTCGGCGAGGTCCAGAAGGTCTACAACTCGCAGGGTGTGTCGATCCACGACAAGCACATCGAGATCATCATCCGGCAGATGCTGCGCCGGGTGACGATCATCGAGTCCGGCGACGCCGAGCTGCTGCCCGGCGAACTCGTCGAGCGCTCGAAGTTCGAGGTCGAGAACCGTCGTGTGGTGCAGGAGGGCGGTCACCCGGCCTCCGGTCGTCCGCAGCTCATGGGTATCACCAAGGCCTCGCTGGCCACGGAGTCCTGGCTGTCGGCGGCGTCCTTCCAGGAGACGACCAGGGTGCTGACGGACGCGGCGATCAACGCCAAGTCCGACTCCCTGATCGGCCTCAAGGAGAACGTCATCATCGGTAAGCTCATCCCGGCCGGTACGGGTCTGTCCCGCTACCGCAACATCCGGGTCGAGCCGACCGAGGAGGCCAAGGCCGCGATGTACTCGGCCGTCGGCTACGACGACATCGACTACTCGCCGTTCGGCACCGGCTCCGGCCAGGCCGTTCCGCTGGAGGACTACGACTACGGTCCGTACAACCAGTAAGGCGTACGTCTGAAGTACTGAAGGGCGGTCACCCCGTTGCGTACGGGGTGGCCGCCCTTCGGCGTGTCCGGCGGGGGGAGGCCCCTGGCGGCGCTCTCAGGGCCTACGGGGCTGCATGGCGGTCATGGGCGCCCGGCACTCAGGTGAGAGCCTCGGGGGCGCCCGGACGCCGCTCGCGGTCGCGGTGGCCCGCGGTGGGTCACGGGATCCCCAGCTCGAAGATGACGTAGTGCGCGTACCACCCCGAAGCGATGGCCGCCGTCCCGAAGAACACCGTCAGGCTCGGCCACTTCAGCCGGCTCATCGCGGCCGCCGGGGCCAGCAGCAACGGGAAGACCGGCAGCAGGTACCGCCCCGTGTTGCCGAACATCTGCTGGGTGCCCAGCACGGTGATCACGCTGGCCAGCGTGTACGCCACCAGCACCAGCGGCGGTTTCCTGCGCAGCATCAGCGCGATGAGGAAAGGCAGCGCCAGCACCAGCTGGACGCCGAGGAGGTCGGGGACGGAGAACGCGAACAGGTAGTCGTGGCGACCGACCGCCGTGTTGGCCAGCACGTCGAGGGTGTAGGAGCCGAAGTCGAAGTAGTGCGCCCACCCTTCGCGCTGGAGCGTGAAGTACGCGGTGAGGTCGCCCATGCCGAGTCCGACCCAGGTGACGTAGGTGAGCAGGCCGAGCGGTGCGGCGAACATGGCGTACAGGGGCCCCGAGACCCCGTGCTCGCGCCGGCTCTCCCGCCGGGCCAGGGTGACGATCGCGGCCAGTCCGACCGCGCCGATGAGCGCGGCGGACGTCGGCCGGTTGAGCCCGGCCACGAAGGCGAGCAGGCCCGCCGCCACCCACCGCCGCTTCATCACGCAGTAGCAGCACCAGGAGGCGATGGCGACGAAGACCGACTCCGAGTAGAGCGCCCACTCCACGCCCGCGCCGGGCACCACCGCCCACAGGCCGGCCGCGATCGTGCCCGCCCGTACCCCGGCGAGCATCGCGACCACGGCGTAGATGCCGGCGGCCGCGACGAAGGAGGCGACGACCGAGACCAGGATCCCGGAGCCGTACAGACCCAGCCCGGTGATCTCGGAGACGCCCCGGATCAGTCCCGGGTACAGCGGGAAGAAGGCGACCGAGTTCTGCTTGACGGTGAACAGTCCGCCCGGGGCGAGCGGCTCCAGGGGCCGGGGGTCGTAGCCCTTCTCGGCGACCTGGAGGTACCACCAGCCGTCCCAGGTGGCCAGGACGTCCCACCAGTGGGCGCCGCCGCCGAAGCGGGGGTTCTTCTTCTGGTACTCGTCGGCCCACTCCAGGAGCCAGGCGAACACACCCAGGCCCACCAGCTTCGTCACGCCGTACAGGAGCAGCGGAGCGAGGTACGGTCGTACACCGTCCGGCAGGGTCAGGCGGAGCGGTCCGGGGGAGCGCTCCTTCGGCCCGTCGGGCACGGCGGGGTCCGTCGCCGTATCGCTGGAAGCCGTGCTCATGGCTGGGGTCCCCCTCGGCCGATCGCCGGACATCCAGGGGCGGCACCGTTGTCCGGATGATCGTGACGTTTGGTCATAAGAGTGCGGTCATAAGATCGCAACAGAGTCGCACATGTGCGCCACAGGTTGGGGGAGGACGGGTGACCGAAGCGCCGAGCACCACGGCGGCGGCGACCGTCTTGTCGGTCGTCATACCCATGTACAACGAGGAAGAGGTCCTGCCCGCCCTGGTCAGCCGGTTGCGCCCGGTCCTGGCGGACCTCGGGGTCGGCTACGAGGTCGTCGCGGTGGACGACGGCAGCACCGACCGCACCGCCGAGCTGCTCGCCGCCTTCCGGCTCGGCTGGCCGGAACTGCGGGTCATCGGCCTGCGCCGCAACTCCGGCCACCAGGCCGCCCTGACCGCGGGTCTGGACCGCGCGCACGGCGCGTACGTGGTCAGCATCGACGCCGACCTCCAGGACCCGCCCGAGAAGATCCCCGAGATGCTCGGGCTGGCCCGCGCCGAGAGCCTCGACATCGTCTACGGCATCCGTGCCGACCGGGCCAGCGACACCGGCTTCAAGCGGTGGACGGCGGGCCTGTACTACCGGCTCGTCCGCCGTCTCGCGGGGCCTTCCGTGCCGGCCCAGGCCGGTGACTTCCGGCTGCTGAGCCGGGCCGCCGTGGAGGCTCTGAAGGCGCTGCCGGACCAGCAGCGCGTCTACCGGCTCCTCGTGCCCTGGCTGGGTTTTCCCAGCGGCGAGGTCACCTACGAGCGCGCCCCGCGGCCGGCCGGCCAGAGCAAGTACCCGCTCGGCCGGATGATCCGGCTGGCCGTCGACAGCGTCACGGGCTTCTCCGCGGCGCCGCTGCGCATCGCCACCTGGCTGGGCGGTTTCGCGTTCCTGGTCTGCCTGGGGCTGATGGTCTACACCCTGAGCGCCCACGCCTTCCAGCACACCGTCCCCGGCTGGACGTCCCTCTTCATCGGCGTGCTGTTCATCGGCGCGGTCCAGTTGGTCTGCGTGGGTCTGCTCGGCGAGTACGTCGGCCGCATCTACACGGCCGTGCAGAACCGTCCGACGTACTTCATCGGCCACGACACGGCGGCGGACACGGCGGCCGGCACCGCGTCGGGCGGGGCGGCGCGCACGGCCGCCGTGCCGTCCCCGGCGGGTTCCCCGGGTCCGCCGCCGACGGGCTCGGCGAACGCCCAGGCCCCGGTACCACAGGGGCCGGGACGGCGCTCGTAAACCTCCGGCGTGTCGGCGGCGGGGCTTCTGTTTTGACCGGAGTGAATGCGCTAGGTACGCTCAGACCTTGTGCCTGGGGTGTGCCCTGGCCCTCGTGCGTGTCTTCAACCGCACACGGGGCCCAGCTAGCGGCCACCGTGATCTGTGCCTCTTCCTGCTTAGCGGCGGAAGTCCGCAGGATCCGACACACCCGACCGCGTGGGTCGGCGAAGTTCCAGGTTAGCTTCACCATTCGGCACACAGAAACCGGAGAAGTAGTGCCTACGATCCAGCAGCTGGTCCGGAAGGGCCGGCAGGACAAGGTCGAGAAGAACAAGACGCCCGCACTCGAGGGTTCGCCCCAGCGTCGCGGCGTCTGCACGCGTGTGTTCACGACCACCCCGAAGAAGCCGAACTCGGCCCTGCGTAAGGTCGCGCGTGTGCGTCTGACCAGCGGTATCGAGGTCACTGCTTACATTCCGGGTGAGGGACACAACCTCCAGGAGCACTCCATCGTGCTCGTGCGTGGTGGCCGTGTGAAGGACCTGCCCGGTGTTCGCTACAAGATCATCCGCGGTTCCCTCGACACCCAGGGTGTCAAGAACCGCAAGCAGGCCCGCAGCCGCTACGGCGCCAAGAAGGAGAAGTAAACAATGCCTCGTAAGGGCCCTGCCCCGAAGCGCCCGGTCATCATCGACCCGGTCTACGGTTCTCCTCTTGTCACGTCGCTCATCAACAAGGTGCTGCTGAACGGCAAGCGCTCCACCGCCGAGCGCATCGTCTACGGCGCCATGGAGGGCCTGCGCGAGAAGACCGGCAACGACCCGGTCATCACGCTCAAGCGCGCTCTCGAGAACATCAAGCCGACCATCGAGGTCAAGTCCCGCCGTGTCGGTGGCGCGACCTACCAGGTCCCGATCGAGGTCAAGCCGGGTCGCGCGAGCACCCTGGCGCTGCGCTGGCTCGTCGGTTACTCCCGCGCCCGTCGCGAGAAGACCATGACCGAGCGCCTCCTCAACGAGCTTCTCGACGCGTCCAACGGCCTCGGCGCCGCTGTGAAGAAGCGCGAGGACACCCACAAGATGGCCGAGTCCAACAAGGCCTTCGCGCACTACCGCTGGTAGTCGCTACCCACATCGAGACCGAGAGAAGACGAAAGCCTCATGGCTACCACTTCACTTGACCTGGCCAAGGTCCGCAACATCGGGATCATGGCCCACATCGACGCGGGCAAGACGACCACCACCGAGCGGATCCTGTTCTACACCGGCGTCTCCTACAAGATCGGTGAGGTCCACGACGGCGCCGCGACCATGGACTGGATGGAGCAGGAGCAGGAGCGTGGCATCACGATCACCTCTGCTGCCACCACCTGTCACTGGCCGCTGGCCGATGTCGACCACACCATCAACATCATCGACACCCCGGGCCACGTCGACTTCACCGTCGAGGTGGAGCGTTCGCTCCGCGTGCTCGACGGTGCCGTGACGGTGTTCGACGGCGTCGCGGGTGTCGAGCCCCAGTCCGAGACCGTGTGGCGTCAGGCGGACCGCTACGGCGTCCCGCGTATCTGCTTCGTCAACAAGCTCGACCGGACCGGTGCCGAGTTCCACCGCTGCGTCGACATGATCAGCAGCCGCCTGGGTGCGACTCCGATCGTCATGCAGCTCCCGATCGGTGCCGAAGCCGACTTCAAGGGCGTCGTCGACCTGGTCACGATGAAGGCCTTCGTGTGGTCCGCCGAGGCGGAGAAGGGCGAGATGTACGACGTCGTCGACATCCCGGCCACCCACACCGAGGCTGCCGAGGAGTACCGCGGCAAGCTCGTCGAGACCGTCGCCGAGAACGACGACGAGATCATGGAGCTGTACCTGGAGGGCCAGGAGCCCTCTGTGGAGCAGCTGTACGCCGCGATCCGTCGCATCACCATCGCGTCCGGCAAGTCCGACGGCGTCACGGTCACCCCGGTGTTCTGTGGCACCGCGTTCAAGAACAAGGGCGTCCAGCCCCTGCTCGACGCGGTCGTGCGCTACCTCCCCTCCCCCCTGGACGTCGAGGCCATCGAGGGCCACGACGTGAAGGACGCGGAGCTGGTCGTCAAGCGCAAGCCGTCCGACGACGAGCCGCTGTCGGCCCTCGCCTTCAAGATCATGAGCGACCCGCACCTGGGCAAGCTCACCTTCGTCCGGGTCTACTCGGGCCGCCTGGTGTCCGGCACTGCCGTGCTGAACTCCGTCAAGGGCAAGAAGGAGCGCATCGGCAAGATCTACCGCATGCACGCGAACAAGCGTGAGGAGATCGAGGCGGTCGGCGCCGGCGACATCGTCGCCGTCATGGGTCTGAAGCAGACCACGACCGGCGAGACGCTGTGCGACGACAAGCAGCCCGTGATCCTGGAGTCCATGGACTTCCCGGCTCCGGTCATCCAGGTCGCCATCGAGCCCAAGTCGAAGGGCGACCAGGAGAAGCTGGGCATCGCGATCCAGCGCCTGGCCGAGGAGGACCCGTCGTTCCAGGTCCACTCGGACGAGGAGACCGGCCAGACCATCATCGGTGGCATGGGCGAGCTGCACCTCGAGGTGCTGGTCGACCGTATGCGCCGTGAGTTCAAGGTCGAGGCCAACGTCGGCAAGCCGCAGGTCGCGTACCGCGAGACCATCCGCAAGGCGGTCGACCGGGTCGACTACACGCACAAGAAGCAGACTGGTGGTACCGGCCAGTTCGCGAAGGTGCAGATCGCGATCGAGCCGATCGAGGGCGGCGACGCCTCGTACGAGTTCGTGAACAAGGTGACCGGTGGTCGCATCCCGAAGGAGTACATCCCTTCGGTCGACGCCGGTGCGCAGGAGGCCATGCAGTTCGGCATCCTCGCCGGTTACGAGATGACCGGCGTGCGCGTCACCCTGCTCGACGGTGGCTACCACGAGGTGGACTCCTCCGAGCTCGCGTTCAAGATCGCCGGCTCGCAGGCCTTCAAGGAGGCCGCGCGCAAGGCCAGCCCCGTGCTGCTCGAGCCGATGATGGCCGTCGAGGTCACCACGCCCGAGGACTACATGGGCGAGGTCATCGGCGACATCAACTCCCGCCGTGGTCAGATCCAGGCCATGGAGGAGCGTGCCGGTGCTCGTGTCGTGAAGGGCCTCGTGCCCCTCTCGGAGATGTTCGGCTACGTCGGCGACCTCCGCAGCAAGACGTCGGGTCGCGCAAGCTACTCGATGCAGTTCGACTCCTACGCCGAGGTTCCGCGGAACGTCGCCGAGGAGATCATCGCGAAGGCCAAGGGCGAGTAACACACTCGGTTTACACGCCGTAGGCTTGACTCCGGAGCCTCAAGGGGCAAACAGCCGTATCCCCGGATGTTTGCCCCCTGGACCCGGGCTTTCCAGCAAAGATCACCTGGCGCCGATGAAGCAAGGCGTTCCAGAACCACTCCCAGGAGGACCCCCGTGGCGAAGGCGAAGTTCGAGCGGACTAAGCCGCACGTCAACATCGGCACCATCGGTCACATCGACCACGGTAAGACGACCCTCACGGCCGCCATTACCAAGGTGCTGCACGACAAGTACCCGGACCTGAACGAGGCCTCGGCCTTCGACCAGATCGACAAGGCTCCCGAAGAGCGTCAGCGCGGTATCACCATCTCCATCGCGCACGTCGAGTACCAGACGGAGGGCCGCCACTACGCCCACGTCGACTGCCCGGGTCACGCGGACTACATCAAGAACATGATCACCGGTGCCGCGCAGATGGACGGCGCGATCCTCGTGGTCGCCGCCACCGACGGCCCGATGCCGCAGACCAAGGAGCACGTGCTCCTGGCCCGCCAGGTCGGCGTTCCGTACATCGTCGTCGCCCTGAACAAGGCCGACATGGTGGACGACGAGGAGATCCTGGAGCTCGTCGAGCTCGAGGTCCGTGAGCTCCTCTCCGAGTACGAGTTCCCGGGCGACGACCTGCCGGTCGTCAAGGTCTCGGCGCTCAAGGCGCTCGAGGGCGACGCCGAGTGGGGTCAGTCGGTTCTCGACCTCATGCAGGCCGTCGACGACGCCATCCCGACCCCCGAGCGTGACGTCGACAAGCCGTTCCTCATGCCCGTCGAGGACGTCTTCACGATCACCGGTCGCGGTACGGTCGTCACCGGCCGTATCGAGCGTGGTGTCCTGAAGGTCAACGAGACCGTTGACATCATCGGCATCAAGCAGGAGAAGACCACCACCACGGTCACCGGCATCGAGATGTTCCGCAAGCTGCTCGACGAGGGCCAGGCCGGTGAGAACGTCGGTCTGCTGCTCCGCGGCATCAAGCGCGAGGACGTCGAGCGCGGCCAGGTCATCATCAAGCCGGGTTCGGTCACGCCGCACACCGACTTCGAGGCCCAGGCCTACATCCTGTCCAAGGACGAGGGTGGCCGTCACACGCCGTTCTTCAACAACTACCGTCCGCAGTTCTACTTCCGCACGACGGACGTGACCGGCGTGGTGACCCTCCCCGAGGGCACCGAGATGGTGATGCCGGGTGACAACACCGAGATGAAGGTGGAGCTCATCCAGCCCATCGCCATGGAAGAGGGCCTGAAGTTCGCCATCCGTGAGGGTGGTCGCACGGTGGGCGCCGGCCAGGTCACCAAGATCACCAAGTAGTTCTTGCTGATCGACCTGGTAGCTCCAGCGTGAGCTGAGCACCTGAGAGGGCCCGTACGACTCCGGTCGTACGGGCCCTTTCGCACGGGCGGCGCCGATCGGCCGCGCCGCGCGTGGAGCAGACAACCCGGGCCCCGGTCCACCCGGGTCGGCGGATTCACTCGGGGGAATGAGTTGCCGCCGCCTGCGGGAGAGGTGGGGCTTGGCGGGGCCCCAGCGGCCGCTGAGCGTGTCCACGAGGACCAGGGCCCTGCCCGACGCCCCGTCCGAGGGCCGGCTGTTCAAGGGGGAGGAGCGGCTCGCCGTGCTCCGCGTTTGACCTGCGTCACGTCCGGGGTATTGTCTCCGGCTCGATTGGCGGATGGACTGCCCCATATGGCAGACTGTCCGAGTTGCTCGGTTGAGTGTTGATGCTGCGCGCCTCCCGCCGGGAGGACCGGAAGCGAGTCCCACAGTACTCGTCGCCCTAACTGCCTGATGGCAGCGCTGGGGCGGACGTACGGGAATCTTTCGGGAAGTGTCAGTGCAGCACCGGCCAGGCACCCGGTGGACCTTTCGTCCCCGGCTTGCGGTTCCGGAAGGGCCGTGCTTTCCCGGCAGGGATGTTCGAACAAGGGACATCTATGTCGGCGACAGCGCGACACACCCGACCGCGTGGGTCGGAGAACGAAGTGAACGGACCATCTGGTTCCAGAGCGTTAGAAGAGACAGGACTACTGAGTAGCCATGGCGGGACAGAAGATCCGCATCCGGCTCAAGGCCTACGACCACGAGGTCATCGACTCCTCGGCGAAGAAGATCGTCGAGACGGTGACCCGCACTGGTGCGTCGGTCGCGGGCCCGGTGCCGCTGCCCACTGAGAAGAACGTGTACTGCGTCATCAAGTCGCCGCACAAGTACAAGGACTCGCGCGAGCACTTCGAGATGCGCACGCACAAGCGCCTGATCGACATCCTCGACCCGACGCCCAAGACCGTTGACTCTCTGATGCGACTCGACCTCCCGGCCGGTGTCGACATCGAGATCAAGCTCTAGGGGCCGGTGATCTGAGAATGGCTAAGCAGATCAAGGGCATCCTGGGCGAGAAGCTCGGCATGACGCAGGTGTGGGACGAGAACAACCGTGTTGTTCCCGTCACCGTCGTCAAGGCCGGCCCGAACGTCGTGACCCAGGTCCGTTCGAACGACAGCGACGGCTACGAGTCCGTCCAGATCGCCTTCGGCGAGATCGACCCGCGCAAGGTGAACAAGCCCCTCAAGGGCCACTTCGCCAAGGCCGATGTCACCCCCCGTCGCCACCTCGTCGAGATCCGCACCGCGGACGCCTCCGAGTACACGCTGGGCCAGGAGATCACCGCTGAGGTGTTCGAGGCCGGCGTGAAGGTCGACGTGACCGGCAAGAGCAAGGGCAAGGGCTTCGCCGGTGTCATGAAGCGTCACAACTTCAAGGGCCTCGGCGCCGGACACGGCACCCAGCGCAAGCACCGCTCGCCCGGTTCCATCGGTGGCTGCGCCACCCCGGGCCGCGTGTTCAAGGGCCTCCGCATGGCGGGTCGCATGGGCAACGAGCGTGTCACCACCCAGAACCTGACCGTCCACGCCGTTGACGCGGAGAAGGGTCTGCTGCTCATCAAGGGCGCTGTCCCCGGTCCGAACGGCGGCCTCGTCCTGGTCCGCACTGCGGCCAAGGGGGCCTGAGGTACCGATGAGCACTGTTGACATCCTTTCGCCTGCAGGCGAGAAGACCGGTAGCGTCGAGCTCCCCGCGGAGATCTTCGGCGTGGAGAAGGTCAGCATCCCGCTGATCCACCAGGTCGTCGTCGCGCAGAACGCGGCTGCCCGTCAGGGCACGCACAAGACCAAGACCCGCGGCGAGGTTCGCGGTGGCGGTAAGAAGCCTTACCGTCAGAAGGGCACCGGCCGTGCGCGCCAGGGCTCGACCCGCGCGCCGCAGTTCGCCGGCGGTGGCGTCGTCCACGGCCCGCAGCCGCGTGACTACTCGCAGCGGACCCCGAAGAAGATGAAGGCTGCCGCTCTGCGTCACGCCCTCACCGACCGGGCCCGCCACAACCGCATTCACGTCGTCACCGGCGTGATCGAGGGCGAGGCTCCTTCCACGAAGGCCGCTCGGACGCTGTTCGGCAAGATCTCGGAGCGCAAGAACCTGCTCCTGGTCGTCGACCGCGCCGACGAGGCCGCGTGGCTGTCCGCCCGCAACCTGCCCCAGGTGCACATCCTGGAGCCGGGCCAGCTGAACACGTACGACGTGATCGTCTCGGACGACGTGGTCTTCACCCAGGCCGCTCTCGAGTCCTTCGTCGCCGGCCCGAAGGCCAACGACTCCGAAGGGAGTGACGCCTGATGGCTACGCGTCACCCGAGCATCGCCTCCAAGGCGGCCAAGGTCGCCAAGGCCGCGCGCGTCGCCAAGGCGAAGCGTCACGCCACCGAAGGCAAGAACACCGTCGTCACCGCGCCCAGCAAGTCGTTCACGGACCACCGTGACGTGCTGCTGAAGCCGGTCGTGTCGGAGAAGAGCTACGCGCTCCTCGACGAAGGCAAGTACACCTTCATCGTTGCGCCCGGCGCCAACAAGACCCAGATCAAGCAGGCCGTCCAGGCGGTCTTCTCGGTCAAGGTCACCGGGGTCAACACGATCAACCGCATCGGCAAGCGCAAGCGCACGAAGACCGGTTTCGGTCAGCGTGCCGGCACGAAGCGCGCGATCGTGACCCTTGCTGAGGGCGACCGTATCGACATCTTCGGCGGTCCGACCGCCTGAGGGCGGTCCGGATCGTCCGATATCGGACGAGGACTGAAAAATGGGAATCCGCAAGTACAAGCCGACTACGCCGGGCCGTCGTGGCTCCAGCGTCGCCGACTTCGTCGAGGTCACGCGGTCCACGCCGGAGAAGTCGCTGGTCCGCCCGCTGCACAGCAAGGGCGGCCGTAACAACGCCGGTCGTGTGACCGTTCGCCACCAGGGTGGCGGACACAAGCGCGCCTTCCGAGTGATCGACTTCCGTCGTCACGACAAGGACGGCGTGCCGGCGAAGGTCGCGCACATCGAGTACGACCCCAACCGCACCGCGCGCATCGCGCTGCTGCACTACGCCGACGGCGAGAAGCGCTACATCCTCGCCCCGCGCAACCTGTCGCAGGGCGACCGCGTCGAGAACGGTCCCGGGGCCGACATCAAGCCGGGCAACAACCTGGCGCTCCGCAACATCCCGGTCGGTACCACGATCCACGCGATCGAGATCCGTCCCGGTGGCGGCGCCAAGTTCGCCCGCTCGGCCGGTGCCTCCGTGCAGCTGCTCGCGAAGGAGGGCACCATGGCCCACCTCCGCATGCCGTCCGGTGAGATCCGCCTGGTCGACCAGCGCTGCCGCGCCACGGTCGGCGAGGTCGGCAACGCCGAGCAGAGCAACATCAACTGGGGCAAGGCCGGCCGCAAGCGCTGGCTGGGCGTCCGCCCGACCGTTCGCGGTGTGGCGATGAACCCGGTTGACCACCCCCACGGTGGTGGTGAGGGCAAGACCTCCGGTGGTCGCCACCCGGTCAGCCCCTGGGGTCAGAAGGAGGGTCGTACTCGTTCGCCGAAGAAGGCTTCGAACAAGTACATCGTCCGCCGCCGCAAGACGAACAAGAAGCGCTAGGAGCGGGTTTAGATGCCGCGCAGTCTCAAGAAGGGGCCCTTCGTCGACGGACACCTCGTAAAGAAGGTGGACGCCCAGAACGAAGCCGGTTCCAAGAACGTCATCAAGACCTGGTCCCGTCGCTCGATGATCACCCCGGCCATGCTGGGTCACACGATCGCGGTGCACAACGGCAAGACCCACATTCCGGTGTTTGTCACCGAGTCGATGGTCGGCCACAAGCTCGGCGAGTTCTCGCCGACGCGCACCTTCCGGGGTCACGTCAAGGACGACCGGAAGTCGAAGCGCCGCTAACGCGGGGTGGAATGACCATGACAGACACTGGAAGGACAACCATGGAAGCCAGGGCCCAGGCGCGGTACATCCGCGTCACGCCCATGAAGGCCCGCCGGGTGGTGGACCTTATCCGTGGCATGGACGCCACGGAGGCTCAGGCGGTCCTGCGTTTCGCCCCGCAGGCCGCGAGCGTGCCGGTCGGCAAGGTGCTTGACAGCGCCATCGCCAACGCCGCGCACAACTACGACCACACTGACGCCGACAGCCTCTTCATCTCCGAGGCGTACGTCGACGAGGGCCCGACCCTGAAGCGGTTCCGTCCGCGCGCCCAGGGCCGCGCCTACCGGATCCGCAAGCGGACCAGCCACATCACCGTGGTCGTCAGCAGCAAGGAAGGGACCCGGTAATGGGCCAGAAGGTTAACCCGCATGGGTTCCGGCTCGGCATCACCACGGACTTCAAGTCCCGTTGGTACGCCGACAAGTCGTACAAGGAGTACGTCGGGGAAGACGTCGCCATCCGTCGGATGATGACGTCCGGCATGGAGCGCGCCGGCATCTCGAAGGTGGAGATCGAGCGCACCCGTGACCGCGTCCGCGTCGACATCCACACCGCGCGTCCGGGCATCGTCATCGGCCGCCGCGGCGCCGAGGCCGACCGCATCCGCGGCGACCTGGAGAAGCTGACCAAGAAGCAGGTCCAGCTGAACATCCTCGAGGTGAAGAACCCCGAGGTCGACGCTCAGCTGGTGGCCCAGGCCGTCGCCGAGCAGCTCTCCTCCCGCGTCTCCTTCCGTCGCGCCATGCGTAAGAGCATGCAGTCGGCGATGAAGGCGGGCGCCAAGGGCATCAAGATCCAGTGCGGTGGCCGCCTCGGTGGCGCCGAGATGTCCCGCTCGGAGTTCTACCGCGAGGGCCGTGTGCCCCTGCACACGCTCCGCGCGAACGTGGACTACGGCTTCTTCGAGGCCAAGACGACCTTCGGCCGCATCGGTGTGAAGGTCTGGATCTACAAGGGCGATGTCAAGAACATCGCCGAGGTCCGCGCCGAGAACGCTGCTGCCCGCGCCGGCAACCGCCCGGCCCGTGGTGGCGGCGGCGCCGACCGCCCGGCCCGTGGTGGCCGTGGTGGCGAGCGCGGCGGTCGCGGTCGTAAGCCGCAGCAGGCTCCCGCTGCCGAGGCCCCCAAGGCCGAGGCTCCGGCGGCTGCCGCTCCGGCTGAGAGCACCGGAACGGAGGCCTGACCGACATGCTGATCCCCCGTAGGGTCAAGCACCGCAAGCAGCACCACCCGAAGCGCCGTGGTCAGGCCAAGGGCGGTACGACGGTCTCGTTCGGCGAGTACGGCATTCAGGCCCTCACGCCGGCGTACGTGACCAACCGCCAGATCGAGGCGGCCCGTATCGCGATGACCCGCCACATCAAGCGTGGCGGCAAGGTCTGGATCAACATCTACCCGGACCGCCCGCTCACGAAGAAGCCTGCCGAGACCCGCATGGGTTCCGGTAAGGGTTCTCCGGAGTGGTGGATCGCGAACGTGCACCCGGGCCGGGTCATGTTCGAGCTGTCCTACCCCAACGAGAAGATCGCCCGTGAGGCCCTCACTCGCGCAGCCCACAAGCTGCCGATGAAGTGCCGGATCGTCAAGCGCGAGGCAGGTGAAGCGTGATGTCGGCCGGTACCAAGGCGTCCGAGCTGCGCGAACTGGGTGACGAGGAGCTTCTCAACAAGCTCCGCGAAGCCAAGGAAGAGCTGTTCAACCTCCGCTTCCAGGCGGCGACGGGTCAGCTCGAGAACCACGGCCGGCTCAAGGCCGTCCGTAAGGACATCGCGCGGATCTACACCCTGATGCGTGAGCGCGAGCTGGGCATCGAGACGGTGGAGAGCGCCTGATGAGCGAGAGCAACGTGACTGAGAACACCCCCGAGGCGCGCGGTTTCCGCAAGACCCGTGAGGGTCTCGTCGTCAGCGACAAGATGGACAAGACCGTCGTCGTCGCCGTCGAGGACCGTGTGAAGCACGCGCTGTACGGCAAGGTCATCCGCCGTACGAACAAGCTCAAGGCTCACGACGAGCAGAATGCCGCGGGCGTCGGCGACCGTGTCCTCCTCGCGGAGACCCGGCCGCTGTCCGCCACGAAGCGCTGGCGCGTCGTCGAGATCCTCGAGAAGGCCAAGTAATCCTCCTGCGGGGCATCCCTCGCAGGACAGTTCCGCCAGGCTCCGCAGGGGTCCTCGTATGAGGCCCCTGCGGGGAACCGGCAGACACACAGGAGATAGACGTGATCCAGCAGGAGTCGCGACTTCGCGTCGCCGACAACACTGGTGCGAAGGAAATCCTTTGCATCCGTGTGCTCGGTGGCTCCGGTCGCCGCTACGCGGGCATCGGTGACGTCATCGTCGCCACCGTCAAGGACGCGATCCCCGGCGGCAACGTGAAGAAGGGTGACGTCATCAAGGCGGTCATCGTTCGCACCGTCAAGGAGCGCCGCCGTCCGGACGGCTCGTACATCCGCTTCGACGAGAACGCCGCTGTCATTCTGAAGAACGACGGCGACCCTCGTGGCACCCGCATCTTCGGCCCGGTCGGCCGGGAGCTGCGCGAGAAGAAGTTCATGAAGATCATCTCGCTGGCTCCGGAGGTGCTGTAAGCATGAAGATCAAGAAGGGCGACCTGGTTCAGGTCATCACGGGCAAGGACAAGGGCAAGCAGGGCAAGGTCATCGCGGCCTTCCCCCGCGAGGACCGCGTCCTGGTCGAGGGTGTCAACCGGGTCAAGAAGCACACGAAGGCCGGTCCGACCGCCAGCGGCTCGCAGGCCGGCGGCATCGTGACCACCGAGGCCCCGATCCACGTGTCCAACGTTCAGCTGGTCGTGGAGAAGGACGGCAACAAGGTCGTCACGCGCGTCGGTTACCGCTTCGACGACGAGGGCAACAAGATCCGCGTTGCCAAGCGGACGGGTGAGGACATCTGATGGCTACCACCACGACTCCGCGTCTGAAGACGAAGTACCGCGAGGAGATCGCGGGCAAGCTGCGTGAGGAGTTCTCCTACGAGAACGTCATGCAGATCCCCGGCCTCGTCAAGATCGTGGTCAACATGGGTGTGGGCGACGCCGCCCGCGACTCCAAGCTGATCGAGGGCGCCATCCGCGACCTCACCACGATCACCGGTCAGAAGCCGGCCGTCACCAAGGCCCGCAAGTCCATCGCGCAGTTCAAGCTGCGCGAGGGTCAGCCGATCGGTGCCCACGTCACGCTTCGTGGCGACCGCATGTGGGAGTTCCTGGACCGCACCCTGTCGCTCGCGCTCCCGCGCATCCGCGACTTCCGTGGTCTGTCCCCCAAGCAGTTCGACGGCCGTGGCAACTACACCTTCGGTCTCACGGAGCAGGTCATGTTCCACGAGATCGACCAGGACAAGATCGACCGTGTCCGGGGTATGGACATCACCGTGGTCACCACGGCGACCAACGACGCTGAGGGCCGTGCGCTCCTTCGTCACCTCGGCTTCCCCTTCAAGGAGGCGTGAGCGAGATGGCGAAGAAGGCTCTGATCGCGAAGGCTGCTCGCAAGCCCAAGTTCGCTGTGCGCGCGTACAACCGCTGCCAGCGTTGCGGCCGTCCCCACTCCGTGTACCGCAAGTTCGGCCTCTGCCGTGTGTGCCTTCGTGAGATGGCTCACCGTGGCGAGCTGCCGGGCGTGACCAAGAGCTCCTGGTAAACCCCCTTTTAGGGGTTCCAGAGGCTCTCGGTAAGCAATGGGCGTGTCAGGCGCCCACCTCTTCATGGCTTAGGCTTGGAGGGTTGGGCGCCTGACGGTAGCCCGTACGACTTACTACGCCGTAGGTCCACCGCGCCGCACCCGTCCCGTCTCGGATCGGGGAGAGGGATGGCGCACCAGGAAACCCCGGCGAGAGAGGCCACAGGCCAACTCATGACCATGACTGATCCGATCGCAGACATGCTGACGCGTCTGCGGAACGCGAACTCGGCGTACCACGATTCCGTGACGATGCCGGCGTCCAAGATCAAGTCTCACATCGCGGAGATCCTCCAGCAGGAGGGCTTCATCACCGGCTGGAAGGTCGAGGACGCCGAAGTCGGCAAGAACCTCACCCTCGAGCTCAAGTTCGGCCCGAACCGTGAGCGCTCCATCGCGGGCATCAAGCGGATCTCCAAGCCCGGTCTCCGGGTTTACGCGAAGTCCACCTCCCTGCCCAAGGTGCTCGGTGGCCTCGGCGTGGCGATCATCTCCACGTCGCACGGTCTCCTCACCGACAAGCAGGCCGGCAAGAAGGGCGTAGGCGGAGAAGTTCTCGCCTACGTCTGGTAGCGGAAGGGAACGGAAAAAGCTATGTCGCGTATTGGCAAGCTCCCTATCACGGTTCCCGCCGGTGTGGACGTCACCATCGACGGCCAGACGGTTTCGGTCAAGGGTCCCAAGGGCTCGCTGTCCCACACCGTCGTCGCGCCGATCGAGATCGCCAAGGGTGAGGACGGCGTTCTGAACGTCACCCGCCCCAACGACGAGCGTCAGAGCAAGGCCCTGCACGGCCTGTCCCGCACGCTGGTGGCGAACATGATCACCGGCGTGACCGAGGGTTACGTGAAGAAGCTCGAGATCAGTGGTGTCGGTTACCGCGTGACCGCGAAGGGCTCGAACCTCGAGTTCGCGCTCGGTTACAGCCACCCGATCACCGTCGAGGCCCCCGAGGGAATCTCCTTCAAGGTCGAGAACCCCACCCGGTTCTCGGTCGAGGGCATCGACAAGCAGAAGGTCGGCGAGGTTGCGGCCAACATCCGCAAGCTGCGCAAGCCCGACCCGTACAAGGCCAAGGGTGTCAAGTACGAGGGCGAAGTCATCCGCCGCAAGGTCGGAAAGGCGGGTAAGTAAGCCATGGCATACGGACAGAAGATCCTCAAGGGCGACGCTTACAAGCGTGCCGCGATCAAGCGTCGCCACATCCGGATCCGTAAGCACATCTCGGGTACGGCTGAGCGTCCGCGCCTGGTCGTGACGCGCTCGAACCGCCACATCGTGGCTCAGGTCATCGACGACATCAAGGGTCACACCCTGGCGTCGGCGTCGACCCTGGACACGACGATCCGCGGCGGCGAGGGCGACAAGTCCGCGCAGGCCAAGTCGGTCGGCGCCCTGGTCGCCGAGCGCGCCAAGGCCGCCGGTGTCGAGGCTGTCGTATTCGACCGTGGCGGCAACCAGTACGCGGGGCGCATCGCCGCCCTTGCGGACGCCGCCCGCGAAGCCGGACTCAAGTTCTGAGTCGCCCGTCGCGCTAGCGACCTAGGTCGCTGCGTAGCTAGCGGAAAAAGAGAGAGGTAATCCAATGGCTGGACCCCAGCGCCGCGGAAGCGGTGCCGGTGGCGGCGAGCGGCGGGACCGGAAGGGCCGTGACGGCGGCGCTGCTGCCGCCGAGAAGACCGCGTACGTTGAGCGCGTCGTCGCGATCAACCGTGTCGCCAAGGTTGTGAAGGGTGGTCGTCGCTTCAGCTTCACCGCGCTGGTCGTGGTGGGCGACGGTGACGGCACCGTGGGTGTCGGTTACGGCAAGGCCAAGGAGGTGCCGGCCGCCATCGCCAAGGGCGTTGAAGAGGCCAAGAAGCACTTCTTCAAGGTCCCGCGTATCCAGGGCACCATCCCGCACCCGATCACGGGCGAGAAGGCCGCGGGCGTCGTCCTGCTCAAGCCTGCTTCCCCCGGTACCGGCGTCATCGCCGGTGGCCCGGTGCGTGCCGTGCTCGAGTGCGCCGGCGTCCACGACATCCTGTCGAAGTCGCTCGGTTCGTCGAACGCGATCAACATCGTGCACGCGACCGTGGAGGCCCTGAAGGGCCTCCAGCGTCCCGAGGAGATCGCGGCCCGCCGCGGTCTGCCCCTCGAGGACGTCGCTCCCGCGGCTCTGCTTCGTGCGCGTGCCGGGGCTGGTGCGTAATGGCCCGCCTCAAGATCACGCAGACGAAGTCGTACATCGGCAGCAAGCAGAACCACCGTGACACCCTGCGTTCGCTCGGGCTCAAGCGCCTGAACGACGTGGTCGTCAAGGAGGACCGCCCCGAGTTCCGCGGAATGGTGCACACCGTCCGCCACCTCGTGACGGTTGAGGAGGTCGACTGATCATGGCGGAGAACAACCCGCTCAAGATCCACAACCTCCGTCCCGCCCCGGGCGCCAAGACCGCGAAGACCCGTGTCGGTCGTGGTGAGGCGTCGAAGGGTAAGACGGCCGGTCGTGGTACCAAGGGCACGAAGGCCCGTTACCAGGTTCCGGAGCGCTTCGAGGGTGGGCAGATGCCCCTCCACATGCGTCTCCCGAAGCTCAAGGGCTTCAAGAACCCGTTCAAGACCGAGTTCCAGGTCGTGAACCTCGACAAGCTGGCGGCGCTGTACCCGGAGGGTGGCGAGGTCACCGTCGAGGGTCTCGTCGCCAAGGGTGCCGTTCGCAAGAACAGCCTCGTCAAGGTCCTCGGCCAGGGCGAGCTCTCCGTGGCGCTGCAGGTGACGGTCGACGCCGTCTCCGGCTCCGCCAAGGAGAAGATCACCGCCGCCGGCGGTACCGTCACCGAGCTCGTCTGAACACCACAGGCGTCTCGATGACCTGAGCGATCCCGACCGGGGATACCCCACATATGGGGTATCCCCGGTTGGTCGTTCCTAGGGCGGTACCTTCGCCGGTAAGGTGACCTCCACTGCCTACTTTCACAAGATGCTTCCCATGGGGCACCTTGAGCGGCAGTCGACCGTTACACATGTCGTTGTCGTTGTTCTTATTGGACCCTCAAGACCGTCACCCTTGACGCAGATGCGCGGGGGTCGCAGGAGGCACCGTGCTCACCGCGTTCGCCCGGGCGTTCAGGACGCCCGACCTGCGCAAGAAGCTGCTCTTCACGCTCGCCATCATCGTGATCTACCGGCTCGGAACGCACATTCCGATCCCCGGTGTCGACTACACATCCGTTCAGCGGTGTGTGGACGAGGCGTCCGGCAACCAGGGCCTCTTCGGTCTGGTGAACATGTTCAGCGGCGGCGCGCTGCTGCAGATCACCATCTTCGCGCTGGGCATCATGCCGTACATCACGGCGAGCATCATCCTTCAGCTGCTGACCGTGGTCATCCCGCGTCTCGAAGCCCTCAAGAAGGAGGGCCAGGCCGGCACCGCGAAGATCACGCAGTACACCCGCTACCTCACGGTGGCACTCGCCATCCTGCAGGGCACCGGCCTGGTGGCCACCGCCCGCAGCGGCGCCCTGTTCTCCGGTTGCTCGGTCGCCTCGAGCATCGTCCCGGACCAGGCGATCTTCACCACCATCACCATGGTCATCTGCATGACCGCCGGTACCGCCATGGTCATGTGGCTCGGTGAGCTCATCACCGACCGCGGCATCGGCAACGGCATGTCGATCCTGATGTTCATCTCGATCGCCGCGACCTTCCCCTCCGCCCTGTGGGCCATCAAGAAGCAGGGCACGCTGGCGGGCGGTTGGATCGAGTTCGGCACCGTCATCCTGGTCGGCCTGGTCATGGTCGGTCTGGTGGTCTTCGTCGAGCAGGCCCAGCGCCGTATCCCCGTGCAGTACGCGAAGCGCATGATCGGCCGCCGGTCCTACGGCGGTACCTCGACGTACATCCCGCTCAAGGTGAACCAGGCCGGTGTGATCCCGGTCATCTTCGCCTCGTCGCTGCTCTACATCCCCGCCCTGGTCGCCCAGTTCTCCAGCGGAACCTCCGGCTGGAAGACCTGGATCGAGACCAATCTGACCAAGGGCGACCACCCGATCTACATCAGCATGTACTTCCTGCTGATCGTTTTCTTCGCGTTCTTCTATGTGGCTATCTCCTTCAACCCCGAGGAAGTAGCCGACAACATGAAGAAGTATGGTGGCTTCATCCCGGGCATCCGGGCTGGCCGACCGACCGCTGAGTACCTCTCGTACGTGCTCAACCGGATCACCTGGCCGGGTTCGCTGTATCTGGGTCTGATCGCTCTTGTACCGACGATGGCGTTGGTTGGCTTCGGGGCAAGCCAGAACTTCCCGTTCGGTGGTACCAGCATCCTGATCATCGTGGGTGTCGGTCTCGAGACGGTGAAGCAAATCGAGAGCCAGCTCCAGCAGCGCAATTACGAAGGGTTCCTCCGCTGATGCGTATCGTCCTCGTCGGGCCGCCGGGCGCCGGAAAGGGAACGCAGGCCACACGTCTGGCCGAGAAGCTCCGCGTTCCGCACATCTCCACGGGCGACCTGTTCCGCGCCAACATCAGCCAGCAGACGGAGCTCGGGAAACTCGCGAAGTCCTACATGGACGCCGGCAACCTCGTCCCCGACGAGGTCACCATCGCCATGGCCAAGGACCGCATGGAGCAGCCGGACGCCGAGCGCGGCTTCCTGCTGGACGGTTTCCCGCGCAACGTCTCGCAGGCCGAGGCGCTCGACGAGCTCCTCACCATCGAGGGCATCAAGCTGGACGCGGTACTGGACCTGGAGGCCCCGGAGGAGGAGGTCGTCAAGCGGATCGCCGGCCGGCGCATCTGCCGCAACGACTCCGCTCACGTCTTTCACGTGACGTACAAGAAGGCCGCCCGGGAAGGCGTCTGCGACGTCTGCGGCGGCGAGCTGTACCAGCGGGACGACGACTCCGAGGAGACGGTCCGCACGCGGCTCGAGGTCTACCACACGCAGACCGAGCCGATCATCGACTACTACAAGGCGCAGGGCCTGGTCGTGACCATCGAGGCCATGGGCCCGGTGGAAGAGGTCACCGCCCGTGCGCTGGCCGCACTGAAGCGTGAGGGCGACGACCAGTAGTCGTCGTCCCCGTACGGCCGTGGAGTCCTTCCGGACACCACGGCCGTACTGTTGTGTACATACGTAAGCCGACCGACCTGAGTGACGGAGAGCGCAGGCCCCCCATGGTGCAGATCAAGAGCCCCGAGCAGATCGCCAAGATGCGGGCGGCGGGGCTGGTCGTCGCCGCCATCCACGCGGCCACGCGCGAAGCGGCGGTGCCGGGGGCGACGACGAAGGACCTGGACGACGTGGCCCGCAAGGTCCTGGCGGAGAACGGCGCCAAGTCGAACTTCCTGGGCTACGGCGGCTTCCCCGCGACGATCTGCACCTCGGTCAACGACGTGGTGGTGCACGGCATCCCGTCCGACGAGGTGGTCCTCAAGGACGGCGACATCATCTCCATCGACTGCGGTGCGATCGTCGACGGCTGGCACGGCGACGCGGCGTACACGGCGTTCGTCGGCTCGGGCCACGCTCCGGAACTGATCGAGCTCTCGCGGGTGACCGAGGAGTCGATGTGGGCCGGCATCGCCGCCATGAAGCTGGGCAACCGCCTGGTCGACGTCTCCCGTGCGATCGAGACGTACATCCGCCGTCAGCCCAAGCCCGGCGGCGGCCGCTACGGGATCATCGAGGACTACGGCGGCCACGGCATCGGCACCGAGATGCACATGGACCCCCATCTGCTGAACTACGTGGACCGCAAGCGGGGCAAGGGCCCGAAGCTGGTTCCCGGCTTCTGCCTGGCCATCGAGCCGATGGTCTCGCTGGGCACCCCGCGCACGGAGGTCCTGGAGGACGACTGGACCGTCATCACGACCGATGGCACCTGGTCCTCGCACTGGGAGCACTCGGTCGCGCTGACGGAGGAGGGTCCGCTGGTGCTCACGTCTCCCGACGGGGGCAAGGCGAAGCTGGCGGAGCACGGGGTCGTCGCGGCGCCGGACCCGCTCGCCTGAGGCTCCCCTCCCCCGGGAGGTGAGCCCCGCGGGTTCCCCGCCCCCGCCTCCGCCCCCCCCGCGGTCCCGTCCCTGGGGCTGTGCCCCCGGACCCGGACCCCTGTCGGCCCTGAACGGGCCCCCTCGTCCCCGAAGCCGGACGGGCCCGGGAGGCCGGGGTCCGCTTAAGGATCTCGCCCCCGGGGCAGACTTCTCGATTCGTCTTTCCGCGGTGCCTGACGTAGACTGACTCGTCGGCTCTCGTGCACCCGCATGTCTGCATGCACCCCTTGAGGGGAACGCAGGGGAGTCGATCAAGGTAGTCGATTCGAAGGGCGAAGCGTGGCCAAGAAGCAAGGTGCCATCGAGATCGAGGGCACTGTCGTCGAGTCTCTTCCGAACGCCATGTTCAAGGTCGAGCTCCAGAACGGCCACCAGGTCCTGGCACACATCAGCGGCAAGATGCGTATGCACTACATCCGTATCCTCCCTGACGACCGGGTCGTGGTGGAGCTGTCTCCGTACGACCTCACGCGTGGCCGGATCGTCTACCGCTACAAGTAGATCTTGCCCCGGCTCCGTGCGCTCTCCCGCGTGCGGGGTTGCCGGCAACTGACCCGGAGAACCTCACATCCCATGAAGGTCAAGCCGAGCGTCAAGAAGATCTGCGACAAGTGCAGGGTGATCCGCCGTCACGGTCGGGTCATGGTCATTTGCGAGAACCCGCGCCACAAGCAGCGCCAGGGCTGATCGCTCAGAGATCACACCCTCTGCATCGATATCGCAGAGACTTCGCGCGACGCGAGCAAATTGTTCATACGCAGGTCCCAGGCGGGTCTCCCGCCTGACACCCCCGGCTCGGAGGCCGGGGACCCAGTTCGTACCTAATCCTCGACTGTGCCTCGCGCACGGTACGAGGAGGCCGGCGGATGGGATCCGGATCTGTGGAAGACCTCCGAAGATCAACTGGAGCCATTGAATGGCACGCGTTTCCGGTGTCGACATCCCGCGCGAAAAGCGTGTGGAGGTCGCCCTCACCTACGTGTTCGGCATCGGCCGGACCCTCTCCCAGGAGACGCTGGCAGCGACCGGCGTCGACCCGAACACCCGCGTTCGCGACCTCTCCGAGGAGCAGCTCGTCGCGATCCGCGAGTACGTGGACGCCAACATCAAGACCGAGGGTGACCTCCGTCGCGAGATCCAGGCCGACATCCGCCGCAAGGTCGAGATCGGCAGCTACCAGGGTCTCCGTCACCGTCGTGGTCTGCCTGTCCGCGGTCAGCGCACCAGCACGAACGCTCGTACCCGCAAGGGCCCGCGTCGCGCCATCGCCGGCAAGAAGAAGCCGGGCAAGAAGTAGTCCTCAGCGGACAACGCTTCATCAGCGGTCTTCGCTGTAGGACCGACCACCTCCCCGTAGGAGTTTGTAGATGCCCCCCAAGGGTCGTCAGGGCGCTGCCAAGAAGGTGCGCCGCAAGGAAAAGAAGAACGTCGCGCACGGCCAGGCGCACATCAAGAGCACGTTCAACAACACGATCGTGTCCATCACGGACCCGGCCGGAAACGTGATCTCGTGGGCCTCCGCCGGCCACGTCGGTTTCAAGGGCTCGCGCAAGTCCACGCCGTTCGCCGCGCAGATGGCCGCCGAGTCGGCTGCCCGTCGCGCGCAGGAGCACGGCATGCGCAAGGTCGACGTCTTCGTCAAGGGCCCGGGCGCCGGTCGTGAGACCGCCATCCGTTCCCTCCAGGCGACGGGCCTCGAGGTCGGCTCCATCCAGGACGTCACCCCGACCCCGCACAACGGCTGCCGTCCGCCGAAGCGCCGTCGCGTCTGACGCAGCGGCTCACGCAGGCCGGGAACGGCCGCGTGTCGGTCTGAGGCTTTCGGGCGGTACGGCTCCGTAAAAGGGCCGTATCGCCCGTACCCTTGCAGTACCCGTGCGGTGAGTACGCACGGTTCCGTCGGGCGTCAAATAGCGGGCGTCCACGAAAGAAGGATCTGATCGCCACATGCTGATCGCTCAGCGTCCCTCGTTGACCGAAGAGGTCGTCGACGAATTCCGCTCCCGGTTCGTGATCGAGCCGCTGGAGCCGGGCTTCGGTTACACCCTCGGCAACTCCCTTCGCCGGACCCTCCTCTCCTCGATCCCGGGTGCGGCGGTCACGTCCATCCGTATCGACGGCGTGCTGCACGAGTTCACCACCGTGCCGGGCGTCAAGGAGGACGTCACCGACCTGATCCTCAACATCAAGCAGCTGGTCGTCTCCTCGGAGCACGACGAGCCGGTCGTGATGTACCTGCGCAAGCAGGGCCCGGGTCTGGTCACCGCCGCCGACATCGCGCCCCCGGCCGGTGTCGAGGTCCACAACCCCGACCTCGTCCTCGCCACGCTCAACGGCAAGGGCAAGCTGGAGATGGAGCTGACCGTCGAGCGCGGTCGCGGTTACGTCTCCGCCGTGCAGAACAAGCAGCTCGGTCAGGAGATCGGGCGCGTCCCGGTCGACTCGATCTACTCGCCGGTTCTCAAGGTCACGTACAAGGTCGAGGCCACGCGTGTCGAGCAGCGCACCGACTTCGACAAGCTGATCGTCGACGTCGAGACCAAGCAGGCGATGCGTCCCCGTGACGCCATGGCCTCCGCCGGTAAGACGCTGGTCGAGCTGTTCGGTCTCGCCCGCGAGCTGAACATCGACGCCGAGGGCATCGACATGGGCCCGTCCCCCACGGACGCCGCCCTCGCCGCTGATCTCGCCCTGCCGATCGAGGAGCTCGAGCTCACCGTTCGGTCGTACAACTGCCTCAAGCGTGAGGGCATCCACTCCGTGGGTGAGCTCGTGGCCCGCTCCGAGGCCGACCTCCTGGACATCCGCAACTTCGGTGCGAAGTCCATCGACGAGGTCAAGGCGAAGCTGGCCGGAATGGGCCTGGCGCTCAAGGACAGCCCGCCCGGATTCGACCCGACCGCCGCCGCGGACGCCTTCGGCGCCGACGACGACGCGGACGCCGGGTTCGTGGAGACCGAGCAGTACTGAGCGCTCCGCGAACCGGCCGGTTCGTGACTGCGGACCCGTCGTGGCTGGTCGCGCAGTTCCCCGCGCCCCTCTGGGGGCGCGGACACTCCGGGTGCGCCTGAAACGCGCCCGGATCTTCGACAGACAACCGTCTGCTCGGATACTGACCCCGGTACCTGATACGGCCGGGGCAGACACCTAGGAGAAACGCCATGCCGAAGCCCACCAAGGGTGCCCGTCTGGGCGGCAGCGCCGCGCACGAGAAGCTGCTCCTCGCGAACCTCGCGAAGTCGCTCTTCGAGCACGGCCGCATCACCACCACCGAGGCGAAGGCGCGCAAGCTGCGTCCGTACGCCGAGCGTCTGGTCACCAAGGCGAAGAAGGGCGACCTTCACAACCGCCGTCAGGTGCTCCAGGTGATCACGGACAAGAGCGTCGTGCACACGCTCTTCACCGAGATCGGCCCGCGCTACGAGAACCGTCCGGGTGGTTACACCCGCATCACCAAGATCGGTAACCGTCGTGGCGACAACGCGCCCATGGCTGTCATCGAGCTGGTCGAGGCGCTGACCGTCGCGCAGCAGGCCACCGGTGAGGCCGAGGCCGCCACCAAGCGTGCGGTCAAGGAAGACGCCGTCAAGAAGGACGAGGTCGTCGAGGACGCCAAGCCCGCCGACGAGGCCGCGGCCGACGAGGCTCCGGCCGAGGAGTCCAAGGACGCCTGAGGCTCCGCCTCGCAGTGGACGGGTCCGCCCTTCGGGGCGGGCCCGTTCCGCGTTTTCGCGGGCGTTTCCGAGGGTGTTCTCCGCAGGTCGCAGGCTTGAGAGGAGCTAGGGGTGAGTGACGAGGTACAGCCCGGGTCCGTACGGGTCCGGATGGATCTCTCGTACGACGGGAGCGGATTCTCCGGGTGGGCCAAGCAGGCCGGCGGGCGGCGGACCGTGCAGGGGGAGATCGAGGACGCCCTGCGGACCGTGACGCGGTCCAAGGACACCACGTACGAGCTGACGGTGGCCGGGCGGACGGACGCCGGTGTGCACGCGCGCGGGCAGGTGGCACACGTCGACCTGCCGGAGGAGCTCTGGGCCGAGCACCGCGAGAAGCTGCTGAAGCGGCTTGCCGGACGGCTCGACAAGGACGTACGGATCTGGTCCCTCGAAGAGGCGCCGGCCGGATTCAACGCACGCTTCTCGGCGATCTGGCGGCGGTACGCGTACCGGGTCACGGACGATCCGGGGGGCGTCGACCCGCTGCTGCGCAGCCACGTCCTCTGGCACGACTGGCCACTGGACGTCGACGCCATGAACGAGGCCGCCCGGCGGCTGCTCGGCGAGCACGACTTCGCGGCCTACTGCAAGCGGCGGGAGGGGGCGACGACCATTCGCACCCTCCAGGAGCTGAGCCTGCTGCGGGGCGAGGACGGTGTGATCACCGCGACCGTCCGGGCCGACGCGTTCTGCCACAACATGGTGCGTTCCCTGATCGGGGCCCTGCTGTTCGTGGGCGACGGGCACCGGTCCGCGGAGTGGCCGGGGAAGGTGCTGGCCGCGGGTGTGCGGGACTCTGCCGTGCATGTCGTACGGCCGCACGGGCTGACGCTGGAGGAGGTCGGCTACCCGGCCGACGAGCTGCTCGCCGCACGCAACAAGGAGGCGCGCAACAAGCGGACGCTGCCCGGGGCCGGGTGCTGCTGACCTCGCCGGGGGGACGCCGACCTCGCGGTCGCGGATCGGCGGCCGCGGTCAGTTGTTCGCGGCCGCCGACGCCGCGGCCTCGCCGCGCTGGCGGATCCGCTGGAAGGTGAACTCCGCGAGGTCGTCGCCGGCGGCGAAGACGGCCGTGTCCTTCGTCGTCACGTTCTTGCCGTTCGTGAAGCCGGTGATGGTGAAGTAGGCGTACCGGCCGTACGAGTTGGTCGTGGAGCGGCAGATCGCGCCGTCGCAGAAGGCCTTGACGCCGCCGCCGGTGAGGGCCTTGACGATGCTCTTGTTGTCGGACTGGCTCTTGACCTTGAGGGCCTGTGCCTCGGTGTCGAAGACCGCGACACCGACCGTCACCGCGATGTCGTCCTTGGTGTACGTGATGCGCATGAGGCGCGTGCAGCCGTTGGCGGTGAGGACCTGGGGCAGCGTGCCCTGGACGCCCGTGGTGCAGGTGGTGCTGTCGGCCTTGGGGCCCTTCTTGTACACGGCCGAGCCCATGGTCAGCTGCGTCCCGGGGAAGAGCAGGTCCGGCCCGTTGGGGGCGGTGTCCTTGGCCTTGCTGGCGATGAACTCCTTCGGGTCCAGCGGGGGCGGGGCGCTGGTCGGCGCGAAGGAGGGGGTGCCGGACGCGCTCGGCAGGCCGGCGGAGGCGGGCAGCGAGGAGGTCGGCCTGTTCGCCCCGTCGTTGCCGTTCGCCGAGACCACGGCCATGGTCACGGCGGTGCCGATGGCCAGCGTGGCGAGCACGCCGCCGCCTATGAGGAACAGCCGACGGCGCCTGTTGCGCGTCTCGGACGCCTCCGCGAGCGCGGCCCAGTCCGGGGTCGGGCCGTCATCCCCGCTGGTCCACGGCTGCTGGGAGTTCGGTTTCCACGGATCCCACTGGGACTGAGGTCCCCCCTGCCCATAGCTCATGGGCCGCATCTTAGACGGGCAGTGGGGGATGCTGTTCCGCCTCCACCTGCGCCGGAGCCCCCGGCGTTCGGGGCGCGAGTGCGGGCAAAGGTGACATCTGTGGGTGGTTGGTACAGCGTTCTCGCAGGCCGGGTGCGAGTGTGTGGTGCAGGCCACTCGGCGGCCGGGTTTCCCGGCGGGCGCTTCCGGAGAGCCTGACATGCTCACGCGTCATCGGGTGACAGGCCCCGTTTTGACCCCGCCCCCGAGACACGGGTATCCTGCATCTTCGTTGTGTATTGGCTTGCTCTTCTCACGGGACGGGCCCTTACACCGGTCCACCGGGCCGATGACCAGCGACCAGCACGCGGTTTGCGTCACCGCAGTGCGGTCTCGGCTGTCGTGATCGTCTTCGGTGACCTTGTCAGGACCAATTCACTGAAGAAGCGAAGGCTACGAACCGTGCGTACGTACAGCCCCAAGCCCGGCGATGTGACGCGCCAGTGGCACGTCATCGACGCTCAGGACATCGTCCTGGGCCGTCTCGCCACCACTGCCGCGTCCCTCCTCCGGGGCAAGCACAAGCCGATCTACGCGCCCCACGTCGACACCGGTGACTTCGTCATCATCATCAACGCCGACAAGGTGCACCTGTCCGGCAACAAGCGGACCCAGAAGATGGCGTACCGCCACTCCGGCTACCCGGGCGGTCTGCGCTCCGTGCGCTACGACGACCTCCTGGCGAACAACCCCGAGAAGGCCGTCGAGAAGGCCGTCAAGGGCATGCTCCCCAAGAACACGCTGGGCCGTCAGATGCTGTCGAAGCTGAAGGTCTACAAGGGTGACGTGCACCCGCACGCGGCGCAGCAGCCCGTGCCGTTCGAGATCACCCAGGTCGCGCAGTAATTCCGGCCACACCCCCTAGCTGAAAAGAACTGAGGAGAACCGTGGCCGAGACCACTGCCGAGCAGCCGCTCGAAGAGACCGAGCTCGTCGACATCGAGAGCTACACCACCGAGTCCGAGGTCCCCGTCGAGGGTGAGTACACCTCGGAGTCCCTCGCGTCCCGCTTCGGCGAGGCCCAGCCGGCCGCCGGCCTGGGCCGTCGTAAGAACGCCATCGCCCGCGTCCGGATCGTTCCGGGCACCGGCAAGTGGAAGATCAACGGTCGCACCCTCGAGGACTACTTCCCGAACAAGGTGCACCAGCAGGAAGTCAACGAGCCCTTCAAGGTGCTCGAGCTCGACGGCCGCTACGACGTCATCGCCCGCATCGCGGGTGGCGGTGTCTCCGGTCAGGCCGGTGCGCTCCGTCTCGGTGTCGCCCGCGCGCTGAACGAGGCCGACGTCGACAACAACCGTGGCGCCCTCAAGAAGGCCGGCTTCCTCACGCGTGACGACCGCGCGGTCGAGCGCAAGAAGGCCGGTCTCAAGAAGGCCCGCAAGGCCCCGCAGTACAGCAAGCGCTAAGCTTCGCTGCCTGCTCGTACGTATTCCGGGTCGGACCGGTTCGGTTCGCCCGCACGTACTCCGAACGCCCCGGCGGCACGCCACAGTGTCGCCGGGGCGTTCGTTTTCTCGCAGCCGTGGGCGTATAACGGCACAAGGTGCTCAAAGGCTTGTGTGATCGGATGTTCAGGGCATCCAATGCCTGGATGCGGAGCCGCCGCCGACCGGCTGACCGGTCGATCGTCCGACGCACCCGCACGCCTTTCGAAAACTGACCCTTCCTCAGGAGGACAAGTGGGACGACTCTTCGGCACGGACGGCGTGCGCGGTGTCGCCAACGCGGATCTGACGGCGGAGATGGCCCTCGGCCTGTCCGTCGCGGCGGCGCACGTGCTGGCCGAGGCGGGCACCTTCGAGGGCCACCGGCCGGTGGCCGTCGTCGGACGGGACCCGCGCGCCTCCGGAGAGTTCCTGGAAGCCGCTGTGGTCGCCGGCCTCGCGAGCGCGGGCGTGGACGTGCTGAAGGTCGGCGTGCTGCCGACGCCCGCCGTCGCGTACCTCACCGGCGTGCTCGGCGCCGACCTCGGCGTGATGCTCTCCGCCAGCCACAACGCCATGCCCGACAACGGCATCAAGTTCTTCGCCCGCGGTGGCCACAAGCTCGCCGACGAACTCGAGGACGCGATCGAGTCCGTCTTCGAGGAGCACCGCACCGGCGCGCCCTGGAGCCGGCCGACCGGCAGCGGTGTGGGACGCGTGCGGTCGTACGACGAAGGGTTCGACCGCTACGTCGCGCACCTCATCGCCGTGCTTCCCAACCGGCTGGACGGGCTGCGGATCGTCCTCGACGAGGCGCACGGCGCCGCCGCCCGGGTGTCCCCGGAGGCGTTCACGCGGGCCGGCGCGGAGGTCGTCACCATCGGGGCCGAGCCCGACGGGCTCAACATCAACGACGGGTGCGGGTCCACTCACCTGGACAAGCTGAAGGCCGCGGTCATCGAGCACGGGGCCGCCTTCGGCATCGCGCACGACGGCGACGCCGACCGGTGCCTGGCCGTGGACCACACGGGTGACGAGATCGACGGGGACCAGATCCTCGCGGTGCTCGCGCTGTCCATGCGGGAGCGGGGCGTGCTGCGGTCCGACACCGTGGTCGCGACCGTCATGTCCAACCTCGGCTTCAAGCTGGCCATGGAGCGCGAAGGTATTCAGCTCGTGCAGGCCGCCGTCGGCGACCGGTACGTGCTGGAGGAGATGAAGCAGCACGGCTACGCGCTCGGCGGCGAGCAGTCCGGCCATGTGATCATCCTCGACCACGCGACGACCGGTGACGGGACGCTGACGGGGCTGATGCTGGCGGCGCGGGTCGCCGAGAGCGGACGTTCGCTGCGGGAACTGGCCTCCGTGATGGAGCGGTTGCCTCAGGTGCTGATCAATGTGCCGGACGTCGACAGGTCGCGGGTCGCGGACTCGGCGGAGCTGGCGGCTGCCGTGGGCGAGGCGGAGCGGGAACTCGGGGCTACCGGGCGGGTGTTGCTTCGGCCCTCGGGGACCGAGTCGCTCGTGCGGGTCATGGTCGAGGCTGCCGATATCGATCAGGCGCGCTCTGTCGCCGGGCGGCTGGCGGATGTGGTGAAGTCGGCGCTGGGTTAGCCGAAGTCCGGCCGGGGCGGGCCGGGTTCGGGTTCGGGGTTCTGTGCGTCGCGGGCTGCGGGTTCGTCGTGGCTGGTCGCGCAGTTCCCCGCGCCCCTGGGTGGGGGGGAGTGGGCTAGGCGGGGTGGCGTGGGCGGCGTTGTCTGGCCCAGAAGTACTTCTGGGCCAGCAGGGTCAGTGTTCCCGCCAGGATGATGCCCAGCAGGTTCAGCAGGAGTTGTTCCGTCGAGCCCCAGGTCTGTTCGGTGTCGCCGTAGCTGAGGGCCACGGCCGCGTTGGCGGCTGCCGGGACCGTCGTCACCGAGATGGCCACGCCCACCAGGGCGCCGGACTTCGCCGAGGTCAGGGAGAGGGTGCCGGCGGCGCCCGCCAGGACGGCCACGATGAAGGAGAAGGCGTCGGGGGCGTAGACGAAGCCGGTCTGGGGGCGGTCGGCCTCCAGTTGCGCCTTGCTGAACAGGTCGATCGCGTCCATGAAGAGGCTGAAGCCCACCGTCACCGACATCGCGACGGCGAAACCGACCAGCAGGGCGATCAGGGAGCGCAGGGCCAGGCGGGGAGCGCGTTGCACGATCGACGTGGAGACACCGGCCAGCGGGCCGAACTCCGGGCCCACCGCCATCGCGCCCACGATCAGGACCGCGTTGTCGAGCACCACACCGCAGGCCGCGATCATCGTGGCGAGGGTGATGAACGCGAGGTACGTGACGGAGAGCGTCGACTCCTCGTGGGTGGCATCCGTGAGGTGCTCCCACAGGACCGCGTCGGCGCCCTCGCCCGGCGCCTCCGCCTCCGCCTTGTCGGCCCGCCGCGAGAGCGAGAGATCGATGTTCTCCACGGCGATCGAGCCGGTCCGGTCGATTCCCAACTCCTGGAGTTCGCTGAGGAGTTCGTCGCCCGCCTCGCGCGCGACGTCGCACATCACGACATCGCCGGCCGGGTTGCGGGCCGCCCCCGGCACCACCACGAGGTGGGTGGCGCCGACGGTCCTCTCGATCAGACGGACCACGTCGTCGGTCCGGTCCGACGGGGTGATCAGGCGCAGGTGCAGCATGCAGGCAGGGTAGCCGTCAGAGTTTGCGCAGACTCAGGCGGCGGACCTTGTGGTCCTGGCCCTTGCGGACGACGAGGGTGGCCCGGCCCCGGGTGGGAGCGATGTTCTCCACCAGGTTGGGCTTGTTGATGGTGCGCCAGAGGGTGCGGGCGTAGTCGACGGCCTCCTCCTCGGAGACCTGGGTGTACTTCCTGAAGTACGAGTCCGGGTTCTGGAAGGCCGTGTGGCGCAGTTTCCGGAACCGGTTGAGGTACCAGCGCTCGATGTCCTCGGCGCTCGCGTCGACGTACACGCTGAAGTCGAAGTAGTCGGCGAGCCCGACGCGGGTGCGGCCGTCCTGGCCGGGGAGGGCGGGCTGAAGGACGTTCAGACCCTCGACGATCAGGATGTCGGGGCGCCGGACGGTGAGTTTGCGGTCCGGGACGATGTCGTAGATCAGGTGGGAGTAGACGGGGGCGGTGACCTCGCCCTTGCCCGCCTTGATGTCGGCCACGAAGCGGGTCAGCGCGCGGCGGTCGTAGGACTCGGGGAAGCCCTTGCGGGACATCAGGCCGCGGGATTCGAGTTCCGCGGTGGGGAGCAGGAAACCGTCCGTCGTGACCAGCTCCACGCGGGGGTGTTCCGGCCAGCGGGACAGCAGGGCCTGGAGGAGCCGGGCGACCGTCGACTTGCCGACCGCCACGGAGCCCGCGACGCCTATCACGAACGGGGTGCCCGACTGTGAGCCCTGTTCGCCGAGGAAGGTGTTCAGAGCTCCGCGCAGGCCGTCGGTGGCGCCGACGTAGAGGTTCAGGAGACGGGACAGCGGCAGGTAGATGTCGCGTACCTCGTCGAGGTCGATGACGTCACCGAGGCCACGCAGCTTCTCGACCTCCTCGGCGGTCAGCGGCAGCGGGGTCTTCTCGCGCAGCGCGCTCCACTCGGAGCGGGTGAGGTCGACGTAGGGAGTCGCCTCCGGCCTGTGCCGGTGGGCGCTCCGGGGCATCGGGGGGACCGGAGAGATCACAGTCCATTGTTAACGGAGTTTGAACGGGATGGCGGGTGGGGTCCGTCACGCCCGGCCGGGGCCGCGTACAGCCGTGGGAATTTCCGAAATCGGGCACGCGAGGACTCTTTCGGGGCGAGGTCCGGCCCGTAGGCTGCCGCGCATGTGCGGAATCGTGGGATACGTGGGGTCTCAGTCGGCGCTAGAGGTCGTCATGGCCGGGCTGAGACGGCTGGAGTACCGGGGCTACGACTCGGCGGGTGTCGCCGTGCTGGCGGACGGGGGACTCGCCGCCGCGAGGAAGGCGGGCAAGCTCGTCAACCTGGAGAAGGAACTCGGGGCGCGGCCGCTGCCGACCGGGACCACGGCCATCGGGCACACCCGGTGGGCCACCCATGGCGGGCCGACGGATGCCAACGCGCATCCGCACCTCGACAACGCCGGACGCGTCGCCGTGGTGCACAACGGGATCATCGAGAACTTCGCCGGGCTGCGGGCCGAACTGGCCGAGCGGGGGCACGAGCTGCTCTCCGAGACCGACACCGAGGTGGTCGCCCATCTGCTCGCCGAGGAGTTCTCGGTGACGGCCGACCTCGCCGAGGCCATGCGGCTGGTGTGCCGGCGGCTGGAGGGGGCGTTCACGCTGGTCGCGGCGCACGCGGACGAACCGGATGTGGTGGTCGGGGCGCGGCGCAACTCGCCGCTCGTGGTGGGCGTCGGCGAGGGCGAGGCCTTTCTCGCCTCGGACGTCGCCGCGTTCATCGCCCATACGCGGTCGGCGATCGAGCTGGGTCAGGACCAGGTCGTCGAGCTGCGGCGGGACGGTGTGACGGTGACCGGCTTCGACGGCTCTCCGGCCGACGTGCGTTCCTATCACGTCGACTGGGACGCGTCGGCCGCGGAGAAGGGGGGCTACGACTACTTCATGCTCAAGGAGATCGCCGAGCAGCCCAAGGCGGTCGCCGACACCCTGCTCGGCCGCATCGACGTCTCCGGGGCGCTGACGCTCGACGAGGTGCGGATCCCGGCCTCCGAGCTGCGGGAGGTCGACAAGGTCGTCATCGTCGCGTGCGGTACGGCTTTCCACGCGGGTCTCATCGCCAAGTACGCCATCGAGCACTGGACGCGGATCCCGTGCGAGGTGGAGCTCGCCAGTGAGTTCCGCTACCGGGATCCGATCCTCGACGCGCGCTCCCTGGTCATCGCCATCTCGCAGTCCGGGGAGACGATGGACACGCTCATGGCGCTGCGGCACGCCCGGGAGCAGGGGTCCAGGGTGCTGGCGATCTGCAACACCAACGGGTCGACGATCCCCCGGGAGTCGGACGCGGTGCTGTACACGCACGCGGGGCCGGAGGTGGCCGTCGCGTCGACCAAGGCGTTCCTGACGCAGCTGGTGGCCTGCTATCTCGTCGCGCTGTACCTCGGCCAGGTGCGCGGCACCAAGTGGGGCGACGAGATCCGGGCCGCCATCCTGGATCTCGCGCAGATCCCCGGCGCGGTCGAGCGGGTGCTGGGGACCATGGGGCCGGTGCGGGAGCTGGCGCGGTCCCTCGCCCACAAGGACACCGTGCTGTTCCTGGGACGGCACGTGGGATACCCCGTCGCGCTGGAGGGCGCGCTGAAGCTGAAGGAGCTCGCCTACATGCACGCGGAGGGCTTCGCCGCCGGTGAGCTGAAGCACGGGCCGATCGCGCTCATCGAGGAGGATCTGCCGGTGGTGGTCGTCGTCCCCTCGCCGCGCGGGCGGTCCGTCCTGCACGACAAGATCGTGTCCAACATCCAGGAGATCCGGGCCCGGGGGGCGCGGACGATCGTCATCGCGGAGGAGGGGGACGAGGCGGTGGTGCCGTACGCCGACCATCTCGTGCGGATCCCGGTCACGCCGGTGCTGCTGTCGCCGCTCGTCGCGACGGTCCCCCTCCAGGTGTTCGCGTGCGAGCTGGCCACGGCGCGGGGCAACGAGGTCGACCAGCCGCGGAACCTGGCGAAGTCGGTGACGGTGGAGTGAGGGGCCCGCGGCGGGCGCCTGAGGCGGGCGCCTGGGGGGGCGCCTGAGGGGGGGGCGCCTGAGGGAGGGGCGCAGTTCCCCGCGCCCCTCCCTCAGAGGGTTGTCAGGCTCGCCTGCGTTGCCTGCGGGCCGCGTAGACCTTCCAGGTCGCGAAGAGCAGGGGGAGTTCCAAGATCCAGACGCCTGTCACCACGTCCCACTCCGGAGCGGCCACCGAGGCCTCGTCGGCCGTGATGACCGCGCACAGCAGGCCCCACACCGCGGCGAGCAGGCCGACCAGCCACAGCGCGCTCGTCCAGGCCCAGAGGGAGCCTTTGGCGCCCGAGGGCCGCGCGGCCGAGTCCCGTTTGCGCGGCTGCGGGATGTGGTCGGGCTCGCGGGCCGGCATCGGGACCACCACCTGCGGGGGTACGGCCGCGTCCAGCGCCGCGATCCGTTCCGGCTTCACCCCCCGGTACAGGGTGGGCTCCACGGTGACGGAGAAGCCGTCGTGGCCGGTCAGGGTGCGGGCGCCGTCGGGGCGGGTGGTCATCGCCGAGCAGGCGTCGTAGCGGACGGTGACCGGACCCCTGGGCGTCAGCAGGCTCACGCCCTCGGCGCCGATGACGAGGGTGACCTCGTCGTCCTCCAGGGACTGGTGGCGGGTGCCGGTGAGGGCGGTCGGCGAGTACTGCGGGGCGAGGGTGAGCCCCGCCCAGTCCAGGCCCCGGCCCGGTACCTGGACCAGCGCGTCGGCCCATGCCTCGCGGGCGACCTCGCGCAGATCGTCCGTCGTCACCGCGTTCAGCTCGGCCCGGTGCTGCTCGGGAGTGAGGATCGGGTGCCCGAGCAGCAGACTCAGCGCGTACGAGGGGAGCGCGGAGGCCGCGAGGTCGGGTGAGTCGTACACCTTGAGGAGCTTGGCGCGGGCGGAGTCCAGTTCGGACTGCTCGATGCGGCCGGCGCGCAGCCGGGCGAGGGTGTCGACGAAGCCGCCGACGACCGCGTCCTGCTTGTGCGGCAGGGAGTCCGCGTACGCGGTGAGGGTGGCGAAGTCGGCGTCGCGCGGGGAGTAGTCGGCCTCCGCGGAGTACGAGTAGCCGCCCTCCTGGCGCAGGTCCTGGAAGAGGGCGCGGCCCAGCACGTCCGCGAAGACACTGCCCGCGGTGGAGCGGCGGATCACCGAGGTGAGGACGACATGGCCGTCGTCGCCGCCGATGTACGCGGGGGTGGTGGGCAGCGCGCTGGTCGCGGCCGGGGCGGGGAGGCGGGTGCCGCCGGGAAGACTGAGGTCCAGGCCGTCGGGCACGTGGTCGCCGGTGATCCACAGCACCGCGTTGTCCCTGGTGAAGCGGGTCTCGGCCCAGTGGCGCACCTGATCGGGAGTCAGGCTCCAGGTGCCGAGCTCGTTGTAGCTGGACAGCCCGTAGCCGCGGGCGCCGTACCGCCAGAGCGGCATCCGGTGCTGGGGGCCGCCGCCACGGCCGGCCGCCTCGGTGCGCAGGATCTCCTTCTCCGTCTCCAGCCGCTGCATCGGCAGGTCCCGCAGCCCGGCGCACACGCTGTTGAGGTACTCGACCACCTCCTCCTCGCTGCCGGTGACGTGGAAGAGGGTGTAGGCGTTCGCCGTCGCGCCGTTGTAGTGCAGGTCGGACAGGCCGAGGCGGTGCAGGGCGAGGTGCTCGACGAGATGGGTGATGCCGGCGGTGGCCAGGGTCTCGTCGGCGCGGCCCACCCGGAAGAAGAGACCGGCGGTGATCTCGTTGCCGGAGGAGGGGGCGTAGAGGGTGGGGACGTGGTCCGTGGTGGTGTGGGAGACGAGGCCGGCGAGAGCGTCGAGTGCGGCGGTGTCGCCGCCGCTGCCGCCGTCGCCGCTGTCGACGTGCTCGTGCAGGTCGGTGGTCATCGGATGCCGCCTCCTCGGGCTTCCAGCGCCGCCTTGCGCGACTTCACGAACGACGACTTCATGTCGGGCACGTACTGCCACGGGAACTCGGACGCGCGGTCGCCGAGGAAGGCGAAGTGCGGGGCCGCGTCCGCCCAGTGGTTGCCGAGCGAGAAGGCGAACGCGAACGCGTTGTGCGCGCCGATCGAGTTCCAGTCGGTCCGGTGGGCCGGGTGCAGCACGGAGACCTGGGCGGCGTTGCGCAGGTCGTCGCGGACCGCCGCGCCCCGCATGTAGGCCGCGTCCTCGCCGATCTTCAGGTCCAGCCAGCGCTCGATGTGGGCGAGGGCGACCAGGGCGCCGGAGTTCGAGCCGTCGGGGGCCGCGATGGCGCACTCCCGGGCGAAGCCGTGCGCCGCCTCCCAGGAGCCGCCCCACTTGGGGCACAGCTGCTGGAGCAGCTGGGTCTGCGCACGGTAGTGGTGGGGGTGGTGGGCGCAGAGGCGGTCGTAGCGGCGGCGCGCCTCGGCCTGGCCGAGCTGGAGACCGCGCGCGGTCGTCAGCCGGGTGGTCCAGGCGGGAGCGTACGAGGGATGCTCGGCGCAGATCTCGATCAGCAACTGCTCGGCCCTGCGCAGCCAGTCGTGGAACTCGGCGAACTGGTGCTGGGAGACATGCTGGGCGCGGGCGCCGCTGCGGATGTCCCAGCCGATGCAGACGTACCGCCCGGCGAGCAGCGTGCGCGGCAGCGGGTCGCCGGGCGACTGGGCGACCGCCCGCTCCAGGAAGTTCTCGACGCCGTGGATGTCGGCGAGGAGGCTGGAGGCCGTGGCGAGTTCGTCGACCGAGCCGAGCCCCGCGAAGTACGCCTGCACGGCCGGCCAGTCCCCGGCCTGCGCGGCGCTGCGCAGCGGTATCAGCTCGGGTGTGTTGTCGTACGGGTCGAAGGTCGGTCCCCAGGTGCTCGTGGGTCCGCCGTCGGTGGTGCTGGTCATGCCTCCGCCCCCTGGCGTCGCTGTCCGCGGCGCGCGGGCTGGCCCCCCAGGGCGCGCGGCGGGTTCTTCCCCGATATGACCGGATGTGGTCCCCGGTGTGGTCCGGAGTGATCCGGAGTGATGCGGCTTGATCAAGTCGCCGCAGGCTAGCAGCAGGCTGTGACAGCGCGCCCGTAGGGTGCTCGGCATGAGCATCATCGGGGTCGGTATCGACGTGGCGGAGATCGACCGGTTCGCGGCGTCGCTGGAACGGACACCGGGGCTGGCCCGGCGGCTGTTCCTGGAGAGCGAGCTGCTGCTGCCGAGCGGGGAGCGGCGGGGGACCGCCTCGCTGGCGGCGCGTTTCGCCGCGAAGGAGGCTCTGGCCAAGGCGCTGGGGGCGCCGTCCGGGCTGCTGTGGACGGACGCCGAGGTGTACGTCGAGGAGAGCGGACAGCCCCGGTTGCGGGTGAAGGGGAGTGTCGCCGCGCGGGCCGCCGAACTGGGCGTCCGCAGCTGGCATGTGTCGTTGAGTCATGACGCGGGGGTCGCGTCGGCGGTCGTGGTGGCCGAAGGCTGAGTCCTCCCGCTCGCGCCGTGGGGGAGGCCGGGGAAGGGGCGGGACCGCGTGCGGGGGTGGGGGCGTCCGGGGGAGACTCGTCCGTATGCGTACTGCCTATCGCGTCGAGACCGTCCGCCGTGCCGAGCGGGAGTTGATGGCCGGGCTTCCCGAAGGGGCCCTGATGCAGCGGGCCGCCGCCGGGCTCGCCGCCGCCTGCGCCGATCTGCTGGGGCGAGTGTACGGGCGGCGGGTGGTGCTGCTGGTCGGGAGCGGAGACAACGGGGGTGACGCCCTGTACGCCGGCGCCCGGCTGGCCCGGCGCGGGGCGGGGGTGACCGCTGTGCTGCTCACACCCGGGCGCGCGCACGGCGGGGGGCTCGCGGCCCTGCGGCGGGCCGGGGGGCGCACGGTCGCGCCCGAGGGTGCGCAGGACGCCGTCCGGCGCGCCGACCTCGTGCTCGACGGCATCGTCGGCATCGGCGGGAAGGGCGGGCTGCGGCCCGACGCGGCCGCGCTGGCCGCGACCGCCGCCGGGGCGCGGGCCGTCGTCGTCGCCGTCGATCTGCCCAGCGGCGTCGACGCCGACACCGGTGAGGTGCACGGGAGCGCGATCCGCGCCGACGTCACCGTCACCTTCGGCACGCACAAGCCGGGGCTGCTCGTCGATCCGGCGCGGGAGTACGCCGGGTCGGTGCGCCTCGTCGACATCGGACTCGGGGACGTGCTGCCCGCAGAGCCCGAGCTGGCGGCGCTCCAGCACGCGGACGTGGCCGCCCTGCTGCCCGTGCCGGGGGGCGACAGTGACAAGTACCGGCGAGGCGTCGTCGGGATCGCCGCCGGGTCCGCCCGGTATCCGGGGGCCGCGGTGCTGGCCGTCGCGGGGGCGCTGCGGGGCGGGGCGGGGGCCGTGCGGTACGTCGGGCCGGCGGGGGACGCGGTCATCGCGCGGTTCCCCGAGACGCTCGTGTCCGACCAGGGGCCCCGGCGGGCCGGGCGGGTGCAGGCGTGGGTCGTCGGGCCCGGTGCCGGGGAGGACGCGAAGACGGTGGCGGAGGTGCTGGCCGCCGAGGTGCCGGTGCTGATCGATGCCGACGGGCTGCGGCTCGCGGACCCGGACGCGGTGCGGGGGCGTACCGCGCCGACGTTGATGACGCCTCACGCGGGGGAGGCGGCCGCGCTGTTGGGGGTGGCGCGGGAGGAGGTGGAGGGGGCCCGGCTGCGTTTCGTGCGGGAACTGGCGGCGCGGTACCGGGCGACCGTGCTGCTGAAGGGGTCGACGACGTTGATCGCGGACGCGGGGGGCGAGGGCGTGGTGCGGGTGAACGCGACCGGCACCGCGTGGCTGGCCACCGCCGGGAGCGGGGACGTCCTGTCGGGGCTCGCGGGGTCGCTGCTGGCGGCGGGGCTCGGCGCGTTGGACGCGGGGAGCACGGGGGCGTATCTCCACGGGCTCGCGGGGCGGTTCGCGGCGGGAGGGGCGCCGGTGGGAGCGCACGAGGTGGCCGTGGCGGTCCGCGAGGCGTGGAGGTCCGTGCGGGAGTAGCGGGCCGGGCTCTGCCGGGCCTCCGGGGAGTCCTCCGGCCGTGCGGACCGTGCCGGTTCGGGCCGCCGGGCCGAGCCCGGGCCGGCGGCTTGAACCTGCCGGAGGCGGTGTGAACCCGTGCGGGGCGGCCGAGCTCGGGCCAGTCGCCGTGCCGCCCGTATCCGCCCGGGATACGGGGCGCTTCCCTTGGCCTGGGTCGAGCCCGGGGCGGCGGCTTGAACCTGCCGGTGGCGGTGTGAATCCGTCCGGGGCGGCCGAGCTCGGGCCGGTCGCCGTGCCGCCCGTATCCGCCCGGGATACGGGGCGGGCACCCCCGGCCTGGGTCGAGCCCGGGCCGGCGGCCTGAACCTGCCGGAGGCGGTGTGAACCCGTGCGGGGCGGCCGAGCTCGGGCCGGTCGCCGTGCTGCCCGTATCCGCCCGGGATACGGGGCGCTTCCCTTGGCCTGGGTCGAGCCCGGGGCGGCGGCTTGAACCTGCCGGTGGCGGTGTGAATCCGTCCGGGGCGGCCGAGCCCGGGCCGGTCGCCGTGCCGCCCGTATCCGCCCGGGATACGGGGCGGGTACCCCCGACCCCGGGCGTCCCCGGGAAGTCGTACCCCCTCTGAACGGGTGAAGCCGCCGCGTGGCAACCCTGGTCTCCAGGACTACCGCGTTTGTCTGATCGGATGTTCAGCGTACGAACAGTGGCCCTTGTTCTCGCCTCCGTCGCCCTGCTTCCCCTCGGGACGCCCGCCCGAGCCGTGCCGCCTCCCCCTGGGCCCGAGAGCCAGTTGGTGCCCGGGGTGCCGCCGGGTCCGTCCCAGCCCTGGCAGATCGATACGCCCGACCAGGTGCTCGCGCCGAAGGTGTACGAGCCCACCGCCGCCGAGGACGCCGTCGAACCGCGGGACGCGATGCCGGGGACGTACGCGCTCGTCGAGTACGTGCCGTTGGGCGACGCCGTGACCCGGGTGCTGTGCAGCGCACGGACCGGGCCGTACCAGCGCGGGGTCGAGCGGTGGCTGAAGCTGAAGGTGGACGGGAAGCAGTCCGCGGCGGACTGCATGGCGATCCGGGCGTTCCAGCAGAAGCAGGGGATCAAGCCCGCCATCGGCTTCGCCGGGCCCGTCACCTGGGCGCGGATGCAGCTCCTCGCCGCGAGGAAGAACCCCAACGCCCACAAGAAGTGCCCGGTGCGGACCGGCCGGATCGCCTGCGTCGATCTCGACCGGCAGCTGACGTGGGTGCAGAAGGGCACGAAGGTCGTCTTCGGGCCCGTGCCGATGCGCAGCGGCCGCGTCGTCCATCCGACCCGTACGGGATGGCACACCATCTACTGGCGGCACAAGAACCATGTGTCCACGCTCTACAACACCCCCATGCCCTATGCGCAGTTCTTCGACGGCGGACAGGCCTTCCACGCCGTCTACGGCAGCATCCACACCACCATCGGCTCGATGGGATGCGTCAATCTCACGCTCGGTGACGCGCGCAGGCTGTGGGGTGTGCTGAAGAAGGGCGACCGGGTCTACGTGTGGGGGCACCGGCCCGGTACCTAGGGGCGGTCCGGGGCCTCTGAGACACTGGGCGCGATGAGTGAGACTGCCGAGCCGCCCGCCACCCCGCCCCGCGCCCGCGCCGAGATCGACCTGGCCGCGCTGCGGGCCAACGTGCGCACGCTGCGCGCCAAGGCGCCCGGCGCGGCGTTCATGGCCGTGGTGAAGGCCGACGGATACGGACACGGGGCCGTCCCCTGCGCCCGCGCGGCGGTCGAGGCCGGTGCCGGCTGGGTGGGCACCGCCACCCCCGAGGAGGCGCTGGCGCTGCGCGCCACGGGCGGGCTGCCCGCGGACGTCAGGATCATGTGCTGGCTGTGGACGCCGGGCGGTCCCTGGCGCGAGGCGGTCGAGGCCGGCCTCGACGTCTCCGTCAGCGGGCTGTGGGCCCTGCGCGAGGCCGCTGAGGGGGCACGGGCCGCCGGGCGGCCCGCCCGCGTACAGCTCAAGGCCGACACCGGGCTCGGGCGCAACGGCTGCCAGCCCGCCGACTGGCCCGAACTGGTGGGCGAGGCCCTGCGCGCCGAGGAGCAGGGGCTGCTCCGGGTCACCGGGCTGTGGTCCCACTTCGCCTGTGCCGACGAGCCCGGGCATCCCTCCGTCGCGTTCCAGCTCGGCCGCTTCCACGAGATGGTGGAGTACGCCGAGCGGCAGGGCGTGCGGCCCGAGGTGCGGCACATCGCCAACTCCCCCGCCACCCTCACGCTCCCGGAGACCCATTTCGACCTGGTCCGCCCGGGCATCGCGATGTACGGCCTCTCGCCCAGCCCCGAGCTGGGCTCCGCCGCCGACCTCGGGCTTCGCCCGGTGATGACCCTCGTGGCCTCGCTGGCCCTGGTCAAGCAGGTCCCGGGCGGGCACGGCGTGAGCTACGGCCACCATTACGTCACCCCGGGCGAGACCACCCTCGGCCTCGTCCCGCTCGGATACGCGGACGGTGTTCCCCGGCACGCCTCCGGGAGCGGACCTGTGCTGGTCGGCGGCAAGTGGCGGACGGCCGCCGGACGCATCGCGATGGACCAGTTCGTCGTCGACCTCGGCGGCGACGAGCCCGGTCCCGGAGCGCAGGCGGTCCTCTTCGGCCCCGGCGACCGCGGTGAGCCCACGGCCGAGGACTGGGCCCAGGCGGCCGGAACCATCGGATACGAGATCGTCACACGCATCGGACCGCGCGTTCCTCGCGTCTATGTCGATGAGACCAGTGTCATCGAGACCCGTTCAGGTGAATGAGTAACCAGACGGGTACTCCGCAGCCGGAGCACGGACATCGGGCAAAGAGGAGCGGTACGTGAGCGAGAGCAGTGCGGAGGTGGTGGCGACCGGCGCGGAGATGGCGGCGAGCGCCGCCTCGGCGGTCGTTGCCGCCTCCGCGACGGGGGCAACGGGAGGCTGGCGCCGGGCGACCGGTATCGCCGGCACCGCGATAGGCGTGATCGCCGCGGGCGCCGCGGCGGGTGTCGCCCTGGAGCGGATGACCGTGGGGCGGGGCATGCGGGCGAAGGCCCGGCTCGCCCTCGACTCGACGGGGCCGTACGGCGGGCTGCGCGGCACCCCGGGCAAGGCACGGGCCGACGACGGCACCGAGCTGTACTACGAGATCGACGACGTCGAGCCGCAGGGCGGAGCCGCGAACCGGCGGCGCAGGCTTTTCGGGCGCAAGGCCCCGCTCCCCGTCACCGTCGTCTTCAGCCACGGCTACTGCCTCAACCAGGACTCCTGGCACTTCCAGCGGGCGGCCCTGCGCGGTGTCGTACGGACCGTCCACTGGGACCAGCGCAGCCACGGCCGGTCCGGTCGCGGCAGCGCCCAGATACAGGACGGGGCGCCCGTCACCATCGACCAGCTGGGGCGCGATCTGAAGGCCGTCCTCGACGCGGCCGTGCCCGAGGGGCCGATCGTGCTCGTCGGGCACTCCATGGGCGGGATGACGGTGATGGCCCTGGCCGCCCTGTACCCCGAGCTGATCCGGGACCGGGTCGTCGCCACCGCCCTCGTCGGCACGTCGTCCGGACGACTCGGCGAGGTCAACTTCGGACTGCCGGTCGCGGGTGTGAACGCGGTGCGGCGGGTGCTGCCGGGGGTGCTGAAGGCGCTGGGGCAGCAGGCGGCGCTGGTGGAGAAGGGGCGACGGGCCACCGCCGACCTCTTCGCCGGGATCATCAAGCGGTACTCCTTCGCGTCGCGGGACGTCGATCCGGCGGTGGCGCGGTTCGCCGAGCGGATGATCGAGGGCACGCCGATCGACGTGGTCGCCGAGTTCTACCCGGCGTTCACGGATCACGACAAGACCGAGGCGCTCGCCTGTTTCACCGGCATACCGGTACTGGTGCTCGCCGGGATCGGCGATCTGGTCACGCCGAGCGACCACAGCGAGGCGATCGCCGACCTGCTGCCCGACGCCGAGCTGGTGCTCGTGCCGGACGCCGGGCACCTGGTGATGCTGGAACACCCGGAAGTGGTCACCGACCGCCTCGCCGACCTGCTCACCCGTGCGGGCGCCGTGCCCGCAGGAGCTACCGTGACTGGCTATGGAAGCACCAGCAGCACAGCACAGCCCGGCTGAGTCCGACCCGGTGGGCAACCGCGTGGAGATCGTCGTCAACTCCCCCGAGCAGATGGGCGAGTTGGGCCGTCGTATGGCCGAGCTGTTGCGGGCCGGCGATCTTGTGATGCTGAGCGGGGAGCTCGGCGCGGGCAAGACGACGCTCACCCGCGGGCTCGGCGCGGGCCTCGGGGTCCGGGGCGCCGTCACCTCCCCGACGTTCGTGATCGCCCGGGTGCACCCCTCCCTGGGGGACGGCCCGCCGCTCGTCCATGTGGACGCCTACCGCCTCAACGGCGGACTGGACGAGATGGAGGACCTCGACCTCGACGTGTCCCTGCCCGCGTCGGTGGTCGTCGTGGAGTGGGGCGAGGGCAAAGTGGAGGAGCTGACCGACGACCGGCTCCAGGTCCGTATCCACCGGGCCGTCGGCGACACGACCGACGAGGTCCGGCAGGTGACGGTGACGGGGCTCGGGGCACGGTGGGCGACGGCGGACCTCGGCACGCTGTCGGCCTGAGGGTTGCGGGCCGGTCCGAGGACGGAGGACGACGACGTTCCTCGGCCGGTCGCCCGTCGCCGCTCGGCGATGGGCCCTCACGCCGCCTTGGGACGCCTGGCCGACCGGTCCGTGAGCGCGGGGTCGGGCAGTCTCGGAGGCGTCGACACGGCTTCCGCGGCCGCGCACGAGGCCAGCAGATCGCGCATGGACACCCCGGCGGGCGGGAACGGCCGCGGCTCCTGCGCCTTGGGCTCGGTGACCGGCATGGACGCCTCCTGAGGTTCGGGGGCGGACGTAGTTAGGTAGACCTAACTACGAAGTTGGTACCATGTGACCACGCCCGTGACAGGGAACGCAACATTTTGCCGACGTCTTGTCGGAACGTTCACGAGGCGCACGAGGCCGACGGCCCCCCCGGACCACGGCACGGGTGTACCGGACGGCGGACTACGGGACCACGACGACGGCCCGGCCGATCGTCGCGAACGCCCACATCGCCTCGCCGTCCGCGACGCTCTCGCGGATGCCGCCCGTCCTCACCTCCGGGTCGGGCTCGGGCAGCTCGCCGTCCAGCGCCGCGCTGAAGCCGATCGTCACGTCGTCCACGGTGGTGAAGCGCACGACGTGCTCGATGGGCGTGCCGTCGGTGCCGGTGACGGCGCCCGCCCGGGAGGTGACCGAGTAGCTGCCCGGGAGAGGGTCCACGCTGCCGGGGGCGACCCCGAACGTGCGCTCGACCGTGCCGTCCGACGCGACCAGCCACACCCGGTCGCCGTCCAGTGCGTACACGACCCGCTCGCCCAGCCCGGAACGGGCCGGCAGTGCGGTGGGGTGCTTCCTGTCCCCGGACGCCTTCGCCGCCTTCACGGGTACGCCGCCGCGTCGCGCAGCGGCGAGGCCGGCGGGGACGTTCGCCGACGCCTGGAAGGTGAGGAACGCGACCGCGGCCAGGGCCGCCGAGGTGAGTCCGGCCACGAATGTCGAGCTGCTGCCTGGCATCGACGACCACCCCGTCTGTCCCGTACGTCCCTTTTGCGGCGACGTTAGCAGTCATCATGGCTCCGACCGGTACGGCCGTGTCCGGGGCACGGGAGCCGTAGGCTGTTTGCGTGCTCTTGCTCGCTCTGGATACCGCCACCCCCGCCGTCACCGTCGCGCTGCACGACGGCACGGACGTCATCGCCTCCTCGAGCCAGGTGGACGCGCGCCGGCACGGCGAGCTGCTGCTGCCGGCCGTCGACCGGCTGCTCGAAGGAGCCGGGCTCAGGCTCGACGCCGTCACCGGCGTCGTCGTCGGCGTCGGCCCCGGCCCGTACACGGGGCTGAGAGTCGGCCTGATGACCGCCGACACCTTCGGGCTCGCGCTCGGCGTCCCCGTGCACGGACTGTGCACGCTCGACGGCCTCGCCTACGCCTGCGACCTCGAAGGCCCCTTCGTCGTGGCGACCGACGCCCGCCGCAAGGAGGTCTACTGGGCGCGTTACACCGACTCCCGGACCCGGGTCTCGGGCCCCGCGGTGGACCGGCCCGCCGACATCGCCGACGAGGTGGCAGGGCTGCCGGCCGTCGGCGCGGGCGCCCTGCTGTACCCGGACGCCTTCCCCGAGGCGCGCGAGCCCGGGCACGTCTCGGCCGCGGCGCTCGCGGCCCTGGCCGCGGAGAAGCTGGCCGCCGGTGAGGAGCTGCCGGAGCCGCGGCCGCTGTACCTGCGCAGGCCGGACGCCCAGGTGCCGAAGAACTACAAGGTGGTCACCCCCAAGTGACCGAAGCCGCCAACCCACCCGGTCGGCCCGTGCTGCGGGAGATGCGCTGGTGGGACATCGAACCCGTGCTGGAGCTGGAGAAGGACCTCTTCCCCGAGGACGCCTGGTCACGGGGCATGTTCTGGTCCGATCTGGCCCACGCCCGCGGCCCGGAGGCCACCCGGCGGTATCTCGTCGCGGTCGACACCACGGCCGGCGTCGAGCGGATCGTCGGCTACGCGGGCCTGGCCGCCGCCGGTGACCTGGCCGACGTCCAGACCATCGCCGTCGCCCGCGACCACCAGGGCACAGGTCTCGGCGGGCGCCTGCTGACGGAGCTGCTGCGCGCGGCCACCGCCTTCGAGTGCGCCGAGGTCATGCTGGAGTGCCGGATCGACAACGTCCGTGCCCAGAAGCTCTACGAACGCTTCGGCTTCGAAGCCATCGGCTTCCGGCGCGGCTACTACCAGCCGGGGAACGTGGACGCCCTGGTGATGCGGCTGACCGATCCATCGACATCCGTACCGACTCCGGTACAAGGGACACAGGAAACCGAGAACAATGGCTGACGAACCCCTGGTTCTGGGGATCGAGACCTCCTGCGACGAGACCGGTGTGGGCGTCGTGCGGGGCACGACCCTGCTGGCGGACGCGATCGCCTCCAGCGTCGACGAGCACGCCCGCTTCGGCGGGGTCGTGCCGGAGGTCGCGTCCCGGGCCCACCTGGAGGCGATGGTCCCGACCATCGACCGGGCCCTGAAGGAAGCGGGGGTGAACGCCAAGGACCTCGACGGCATCGCGGTCACGGCCGGTCCCGGCCTCGCCGGCGCCCTGCTGGTCGGCGTCTCGGCGGCGAAGACGTACGCGTACGCCCTCGGCAAGCCGCTCTACGGCGTGAACCACCTCGCCTCGCACATCTGCGTGGACCAGCTGGAGCACGGCGCGCTGCCCGAGCCGACGATGGCGCTGCTGGTGTCGGGCGGCCACTCGTCCCTGCTGCTGTCCACCGACATCACCTCCGACGTCCGCCCGATGGGCGCGACCATCGACGACGCGGCGGGCGAGGCATTCGACAAGATCGCCCGCGTGCTGAACCTGGGCTTCCCCGGTGGCCCGGTCATCGACCGCTACGCCCGCGAGGGCGACCCCACGGCCATCGCGTTCCCGCGCGGCCTCACCGGCCCGCGCGACCCGGTCTACGACTTCTCCTTCTCCGGGCTGAAGACGGCGGTCGCCCGCTGGATCGAGGCGAAGCGGGCGGCGGGCGAGGAGGTCCCGGTCCGTGACGTGGCGGCCTCCTTCCAGGAGGCGGTCGTGGACGTCCTGACCCGCAAGGCCGTCCGGGCCTGCAAGGACGAGGGCGTCGACCACCTGATGATCGGCGGCGGCGTGGCCGCGAACACCCGGCTGCGGGCCCTGGCCCAGGAACGCTGCGAGGCCGCCGGCATCCGGCTGCGCGTCCCGCGCCCCAAGCTGTGCACGGACAACGGCGCGATGGTGGCGGCCCTGGGCGCGGAGATGGTCGCCCGGGGGCGCGCCGCGTCCGGCTGGGACCTGTCGGCGGATTCCTCACTGCCGGTGACGGAGCCGCACGTGCCGGCTCAGCCGCACGAGCACGTGCACGAGGCGGCCAAGGACAACCTCTACTCATGAGGATCACGTCATGACCGTCGCGCTGATGTGGGAGGCCCGGGCGGTCGCCGGGCGGGGCGGGGAACTGCTGGCCTGGGCAAGGGCGCAGGAGCTCGCGGCCCCGCCCGTGCGCCGGGAGATCCTGCGCGCCCCGCAGGACCGGGTGCTGGTCATCACCTGGTGGGACGCCGACTACGACGCGGTTCTCCCCGAACTTCCCGAGCCCGACCAGGAGTTGGTGAGCCGGGCCGTGCACCGGTGGCGCTTCGAGTCCGTGACGGGGCCGGACGGGGACGGCTGAGCGGTCGGGCGGTCAGGGCTCGTCCGTCTCCGCTTCGAGCGAGGCGCGGGTCGCGGTGCCGTAGACACCCGAATCGTCCTGGAGGACGGCCCGGGTCAGCTGGTACGAACGCACCGCGCTCTCCACCTGGCGGTCGTAGTCCCCGCCGGCCGGTCCGCCGTAGTAGCCGATCTGGCGCAGGCGCAACTGGAGTTCGGTGACCTCGGGGCCGGTGTCCCCGAAGCGCAGGACCGGGGGCGCGGAGTTGCTGGGGCCGGGCCGGGGGGACGCGCTGCCGGTGGCTCCGGTGGCCGGCGCCGAGGGCGGGGCGGTGGAGCGGGAGGGCGCCGGTGAGGTGGGAGAGGACGGGCTCGGGGAGCTGGAGGCGGTCGGCGACGGCCACGTCCGTGAGGCCGCGGGGGACGGCCCGCCTGCTGCCGTGGTCCTGTGGGACGTCTCGTCGGGCACGGGGGCCCGGACGCCCCGGCCGGGGAATCGTCCCGTCAGGGCCGTCGTACAGGATCTACGGTCCTGACCGGTCGGGGCCGTCACGCCCGCAGGACCTCCACCTCGCAGTGCAGTCGCCGCTCGGCCCCCACCTCACGCACCGGCCCGGTGAGCCGCACCCGGGCCGTCTCCCGCGTCTGCCCGCTGGACGTCCCCAACCGCAGTTGCAGGTCCCCGGGTTCGACCACCCGGCGCCCCGCCCGGTCGGTGAACGCCGACAGGTCGGCGTGGAAGCGGAAGGTCACCCGGGCCGACTCGCCCGCAGCCAGTTCCAGCCGCCGGTAACCGATCAGCCGTACGTCGGGGCGCGTCACACTCGCCACCGGGTCGTGCAGATACAGCTGCACGACCTCCGCGCCGGCCCGCCCACCGCTGTTGCGGACCGTCACGGAGAGGTCGTACGAGCCGTCCGTGTCGATTTCGGCGTCCGGGCCGGAGAAGTCCTCCCAGGCGAACTCCGTGTAGGAGCGCCCGTGGCCGAACGGGTACAGCGGGGTCGGGTCCAGGCTGCTGACCTCGCCCGCCAGCCCCAGCGGCGGCTGGAGGTAGGTCCAGGGCTGGCCGCCCGGCAGGTGCGGCACGCTCACCGGGAGGCGTCCCGAGGGGTTCACCCGGCCGGACAGCACGCCCGCCACCGCCGGGCCGCCCTCCTCGCCCGGGAAGAACGCCTGGACGACCGCCCCCAGCCGCCCGTGCCAGCGGCCGAGCGCGTAGGGGCGTCCGGTGAGCAGCACGAGGACGACGGGGACGCCCGTCGCGACCAGCGCGTCCAGCAGTTCGCCCTGGACGCCGGGCAGGCTGAGGTCGGCCACGTCGCAGCCCTCGCCCGAGGTGCCCCGGCCGAACAGGCCCGCCCGGTCGCCGAGGACGGCCACGCAGACGTCCGCCTCCGCGGCGCGGGCGATGGCCTCGGTGAAGCCGGACGGATCCGGGTCCGAGACCCCGCAGCCCTCGGTGAAGGTGACCTTCGCGTCGTGGAGTTCGGCCCGCAGGGACTCCAGCACGGTGGGGATCTCGATGCCCGGGTCCACCTCGGGGTGGTGGGTGAGGACATGAGAGGGGAAGGAGTAGCAGCCCAGCATCGCCAGCGCGTCCGCCGCCCGCGGGCCCACCACGGCGATGCGGGTGTCGGGGGCGAGGGGGAGCAGGGCGTCGGGGTTGTCCAGCAGGACCACCGACTCCTCGGCCAGCCGGCGGGCCAGGGCACGGTTCGCCGGGGGGTCGAGGTCGACCGGGCCCGCGGTCTCCGGTTCCGGCCGCCAGTCCTCGTCCAGCAGGCCGAGTTCGCACTTCTGGAGCAGGACGCGGTGGGCGGCCCGGTCGACCAGCTCCTCGGGGAGTTCGCCGGCGCGCACCGCCGCGACCAGCGCCTCGCCGTAGTACTTCACGGTGGGCAGCTCGACATCGATGCCGGCCGCCAGGGCGAGGTGGGCCGCCTCCGCGGGGGTGCCGGCGACGCGGTGCAGGGTCTGGAGGAAGGCGATGCCGAAGTAGTCGGCGACGACCGTGCCGGTGAAACCCCACTCGTCGCGCAGGAGGCGGGTCAGCAGCTCGGGGTCGGCGGAGGCCGGGACGCCGTCGCGTTCCGTGTAGGCGGCCATCACCGAGCGGGCGCCGCCCTCGCGCAGCGCCATCTCGAAGGGGGGCAGGGTGACGTCGGCGAACTCGCGTGTCCCCGCCCGCACCGGGGCCAGGTTGCGGGCGCCCACGGAGGAGGCGTACCCGGCGAAGTGCTTGAGCGTGGCGACGACCCCGGCGGACTCCAGCCCGCGCACGTAGGCCGTACCGACCGTCCCGACCAGGTACGGGTCCTCGCCGATGGTCTCCTCGACCCGGCCCCAGCGCGGGTCCCGCACGACGTCCAGGACGGGGGCGAGGCCCTGGTGGACGCCGACCGCGCGCAGATCGCGGCCGATCGCCCGGCCCATCTCCTCCACCAGCGGCGGGTCGAAGGCGGCGCCCCAGGCCAGCGGGACCGGATAGGCGGTGGCCCGCCAGGCGGTGAAGCCGGCCAGGCACTCCTCGTGGGCCACCGCGGGGATGCCGAAGCGGCCGGCCGCGGCGATCCGGCGCTGGGCGAGGGCCAGCGCCCGGACGCCGAGCGCGGGGTCCACGGGCGCGGTGCCGAAGGACCGGGTCAGCTGACCGAGCCCACGGGTGATCAGCTCGTCGTAGTCGGCGGCGGGGTCGGCGCTCTCGGCGGTCATGTCGTGCTGGTGCGGGGCCACGCCGTCGCCGTCCGCCGCGGCGCCGACCCACACGCCGTACAGCTGGGCGGTCTTCTCCTCCAGGGTCATCCGGGAGAGGAGATCGTCGACGCGGGCGGCGGCGGGCAGGGCGGGATCACGCCAGGGGGCGGTGGTCATGAAACTCCTGTCAGAGGTCGGTGAGCCACCAGGTGGACAGTCGGTGCGGGCGGTGTGTGGGGCGGGCCGTACGAATGTTTCGAGCTGTACTTCGAATGTTCCGGGAACCTATGGCGTCGTACTAGGTTCGTCAAGAGGCCGCGTGGCGATACGATCGCCGCCATGACACCCTCGGAGCCCGCGGAAACCCGTACGGAAGCACGGACGGAAACGCGGCCGGCCCAGACCGCGACGCTCGCGGAGATCGCCCGCGAGGCGGGCGTGTCGGCACCGACTGTTTCGAAGGTCCTCAACGGCCGCGCCGATGTCGCCCCCTCCACCCGCACCCGCGTCGAGGAGCTGCTGCGCGCCCACGGCTACCGGCGGCGCCGCGCCGAGGCGACCCGCTCACCGCTCATCGACCTGGTCTTCCACGAGCTGGAGAGCGCCTGGGCGATGGAGGTCATCCGGGGTGTGGAGAACGTGGCGCGGGACGCCGGACTGAGTGTCGTGCTCAGTGAGAGCGCCGGACGGCTGACCCCCGGGCGGACCTGGGCCGACCAGGTCGCCGCCCGCCGCCCGCACGGTGTCGTGCTGGTCCTGTCCGGGCTCGACGAGTCCCAGCGGGCCCTGCTGACCAGCCGGTCCATCCCGTTCGTGGTGATGGACCCGGCCGGCGACCCGGGCGCGGACGTGCCGTCCATCGGGGCCACCAACTGGCAGGGCGGCCTCGCCGCGACCCGGCACCTGGTGGAGCTGGGGCACCGGCGGATCGGCGCGATCAGCGGGCCGCCGCAGATGATGTGCAGCCGGGCCCGGATCGACGGCTACCGCGCGGCGCTGGAGACGGCCGGGCTGCCGGTCGACCGGCGGCTGATCAGGACCGGGGACTTCCACCACGAGACCGGCTACCGGCTCGGCCGTGAGCTCCTCGACCGTCCGGACCGTCCCACCGCCGTGTTCGCGGGCAACGACCTCCAGGCGCTCGGTTTCTACGAGGCCGCCCGCGAGCTGGGGCTGCGCATCCCGCAGGACGTGAGCGTGGTCGGCTTCGACGATCTCCCGGTGGCCCCCTGGGTGGGCCCGCCGCTGACGACCGTCCGCCAGCCGCTGACGGAGATGGCTGAGGCGGCGGCCCGGCTGGTGCTGGAACTGGGCCGCTCGACGTCCCGGGAGACGACGACGGCGACCCGGGTGGAGCTGGCGACGAGCCTGGTGGTGCGGTCGAGTACCGCGGCGCCGCCCGCCGGGTGACAACGGGGCGGTCTGGCCGGAAGTTGACGTATTGACGGGTGTGGCGGACGCCCCCACACTCCTCCGAAGTCAATCGGTTGCACGACCGAAACTTTCGGAGGCACCCGCAATGAGCTCCTCCAGTTCCTCGATACGTGCACGTCTCGCCGCCCTGCTCGCCGGGGCGGCCACCGTCGGAGCCCTCCTCACCGGAGTGGCGCACGCCGCCGACACCCCGCTGCGCGACCTCGGCGCCGCCAAGGGCAAGGTCATCGGCACGGCGGTCACCGGCTCGAGACTCACCGGGACCTACGGCGACCTCGCCGGGACGCAGTTCGGCTCGCTGACCCCCGGCAACGCCATGAAGTGGGGATCGGTCGAGCCGACCCAGAACTCCTTCAACTGGGCGGAGGCGGACCAGATCGTGGCCTTCGCGCAGGCCCACGGCCAGCAGGTGCGCGGCCACACCCTGGTCTGGCACAGCCAGAACCCCGGCTGGCTCACCAACGGCACCTGGACGTCCGCCCAGCTCGGGGCCCTCCTTCAGAACCACATCAGCACGGAGGCCGGGCGCTACAAGGGAAAGATCGCCGCGTGGGACGTCGTCAACGAGGCATTCAACGAGGACGGCACCTACCGCTCGACCCTCTGGTACAACGGCCTCGGCGCGGACTACATCGCGAACGCCCTCACCTGGGCCAGGGCCGCCGACCCGGCCGCGAAGCTCTACATCAACGACTACAACGTCGAGGGGGTCAACGCGAAGAGCACCGCTCTCTACAACCTGGTCAAGTCGCTGAAGGAGCGGGGAGTTCCGATCGACGGGGTCGGCCTCCAGGCCCACCTCGTCCTCGGTCAGGTCCCTTCCACCCTCCAGCAGAACATCCAGCGGTTCGCCGACCTCGGCGTCGACGTGGCCATCACCGAGCTGGACATCCGGATGGCACTCCCGTCCGACAGCGGCAAGCTGGCCCAGCAGAAGGCCGACTACACGGCGGTCACCGCGGCCTGCGTGGCGGTGACGCGCTGTGTGAACCTCACCGTGTGGGGCTTCACCGACTCCGACTCCTGGGTGGAGAGCACCTTCCCGGGGCAGGGGGCGGCGACGCCGTACGACGCGAACTACGCGCCGAAACCGGCGTACTACGGCATCGCCGAGGCGCTGGGCGGCACGACGACCCCACCGCCGGCCGGCGCCTGCACGGCGGCCTACGAGGTGGGCAGCCAGTGGAACACCGGGTTCACCGGGAACGTGACGGTCTCCTGCTCGGGCGCTTCCCTGTCGTCCTGGACGGTGACCTGGACGTACGGCGCGGGCCAGCAGATCACCCAGGCCTGGAACGCGAACTGCACCCAGTCGGGGGCGGCCGTGACGTGCGTGAACGCCTCCTACAACGGGTCGGTCCCGGACGGGGGTTCGGTCAGCTTCGGGTTCAACGCGAACTGGAGCGGCAGCAATCCGGCGCCCACGGTGGCACTGGGCTGACGGGGGCGGCGGGCCGGGGATCGTGAGATCTTCCCGAGAATTCCGCTGTCGGCCCGCCGTCCTAACAGTCCGCTCATAATTCGGACTTACGTTCCTGTCCGTGACGCGACACGAGGAGCAGGACGACGCGGGCAGACGGGCCGGCCGGCGGCCGGGAGTGCTGAAGGCCGCCGGTCTCGGTCTGGCCGCCGCGCTGGTGGTGGGCGCCGGGACTGCGGGCTGGGCCTACTGGCGCCTCGAGGACAACATCAAGGGCGTCGACATCGACAACGCGCTGGGCGACAACCGGCCCGTGAGGGCGGTCACCACCCCGGCACCGTCCGCCTCCCCGCTGCCCACCGAGGCGGTGAACATCCTGGTGCTCGGCTCGGACTCGCGCAGCGGCAAGGAGAACCAGGAGCTCGGCGGCGGCGACAGCTCGGGGGCCCGCTCCGACACGGCGATGGTCGTGCACATCGACGCGGGCCGTACGAAGGCCACCGTCGTCAGCATCCCGCGCGACACCCTCGTCACCCGCCCCTCCTGCCCGCTGTCCGACGGCGGCACGACGGCGGTGGCCCACGGCGCGATGTTCAACACGGCCTACTCCCTCGGCGGTCCGGTCTGCGCCGTCAAGACGGTCGAGTCGATCACCGACGTGCGTATGGACCACTACATCGAGGTCGACTTCTCCGGTTTCGCGAAGCTCGTGGACGCCCTCGGCGGGGTCACCGTCACCACCGACGAGGACATCGACGACGACGACAGCCACCTCCGTCTCGCGGCAGGCACCCACCATCTGAACGGCACCCGTGCGCTCGCCCTGGCCCGCACCCGGCACGGCATAGGCGACGGCAGCGACCTCGGCCGCATAGGCCTCCAGCAAAGACTGGTGAAGGCCCTGCTGGAGCAGATCGCCTCGACCGACCTGCTGACCAGCCCCGCCAAGCTGTACAAGGTCGCCTACGCGGTCACCGCCGGCCTCACCACGGACACCGGCCTGGACTCCCTCGCCGAACTGACGGAGCTCGGCCGGAGTCTGAAGGGGCTGCCGGCCGCCGGCGTGAAAACGGTGACCATGCCGGTGGCGGCGGCCCCCTCCGACCCCAACCGGGTGGTGGCGCGGGAGCCTGCCGCGAGCGCGCTGTGGAAGTCGCTGAAATAAGTCCCGGTGAGGTGTCGATCCGGTCCGGGCCCGTTCGACGAAGGTGTGAGAGGCCGGAAAGGACCCGGCTCACCCGACCCGAGGAGTCACCATGCCGCGCTACCTGTCGCTCGTGCAGATCGACGAGGCCACCGCCCCCGCGGAGGGACCGAGCCCCGAGCTGATGCAGCGGATGGGCGAGCTGATCGAGGAGATCACCAAGGCCGGCGTCATGCTCGACACCGCCGGGCTCACCCCGTCCGCCCAGGGCGCCCGCGTGCACTGGGAGGGCGGAAAGCTCTCGGTCACCGACGGCCCCTTCACCGAGTCCAAGGAGGTCGTCGGCGGCTATGCCCTCATGCAGTGCAAGGACATGGCCGAGGCCCTCGAGTGGACGAAGCGGTTCCTGAAGGTGCACGAGGAGCACTGGACGGTGACCTGCGAGGTGCGGGAGATCGCGGAGGGCTGAGCGTTCCCCGGGTACGCACCCGGACGCGTTGCCCGATGCGGTCGTCGGCGCGGTCGTGGGCGGGGTCGTCGGTAGGTTCGCGGTGCGTTCCTTGGTCCGAACGCGTGCCGGGGTGTTCGATGGTGGGTTGTGGAACAACAGCCCGCCCCGGACCCCCGGCCCGCCCCGGACCCCCGGCCCGCCCCGGACGCCCCTCCCGTCCCGGATCCCCGGACCGCCATCGAGACCGTCTTCCGACTGGAGTCGCCCCGGGTCATCGCGGTCGTCGCCCGTGTCGTGCGTGACGTCGGCATCGCCGAGGAACTGGCGCAGGACGCCCTGGTCGCCGCGTTGGAGCAGTGGCCGCGTGACGGTGTGCCCGACAACCCCGGCGCCTGGCTCACCGGCACCGCCCGGCACCGCGCCGTCGACCTGGTCCGCCGCCGGGAGAACTACGCCCGCAAGCTCCAGGAGATCGGCCGCGGCCTGGACACCGCCGAACCGCCGGAGGAGCCCGCCGACCCCGACGACATCGACGACGACCTGCTCAGGCTCGTCTTCACCGCCTGCCACCCGGTGCTGTCCGCCGAGGCCCGCACCGCCCTCACCCTGCGCCTGCTGGGCGGCCTGAGCACGACCGAGATCGCCCGCGCCTTCCTGGTGCCCGAAGCGACCGTGGCCCAGCGCATCGTCCGCGCCAAGAAGACCCTGGCCACCAGGAACATCGCCTTCGAGGTGCCCTACGGCCCCGACCGCGAGGCCCGTCTCGGCTCGGTCCTCGACGTCATCTACCTCATCTTCAACGAGGGGTACGCGGCCACCGCGGGCGACGACTGGCTGCGCCCGGCGCTGTGCGAGGACGCGCTGCGGCTGGCCCGGCAGCTGGCGTGCCTGATGCCGAAGGAGCCGGAGGTCCACGGCCTGGTCTCCCTGCTGGAGTTCCAGGCGTCCCGCACGCCCGCCCGCACGGCGCCCGACGGGACGCCCGTCCTCCTCGAGGACCAGGACCGGCGCCGCTGGAACCGGATGCTCATCGCCCGCGGTATCGCCGCCCTCGGCCTGGCCCGTCGGGCTGCTGCCGGTGGCCTCCCGGGCCGGTACGCGCTCCAGGCCGCCATCGCCGCCTGCCACGCGCACGCGTACCGCTACGCCGACACGGACTGGGCGAGCATCGCCACCCTGTACGGGCTGCTGGCGGCCCGCTTCCCCTCTCCGGTGGTCGAGTTGAACCGGGCGGTCGCCGTGTCGATGACCGAGGGCCCGGCCGCCGCCCTGGCCCTCGTCGACGCCCTGACCGCCGTACCCGCCCTGCGGGACTACCACCTGCTCCCGAGCGTCCGCGCCGATCTCCTGTCCCGCCTGGGCCGTGCCGCGGAGGCCCGCGCGGAGTTCGAACGCGCGGCGGCGCTGACGGCCAGCACACCCGAACGGCACCTGCTGTTGCGCAGGGCGGCGGAGTCAGCGGAGTCGGCTGACCGCTACTGATCGGCGGCAGCCAGGCGGTCGCCTCGCAGGAGGACGGCTGACGGCCTGAACGGCGTCAGGCGGTGGCGGGCTTCCCGATCAGCATGGTCGGGGCGCCCGCCACTCGGGTGAGGAACACCGTCGCCGCCTCGGAGCCCTGCGGCTTGGGCAGCACCTTCTTGCGCAGTTCCTCCGGCTCCACGGCCGACCCCCGTTTCTTCACGGTCAGGATCCCCACCCCCCGCTCGCGCAGCAGCGCCTTCAGCTTCTTCACGTTGAAGGGGAGCCGGTCGGTGATCTCGTAGGCGGTGGCGTGCGGGGTGGGGCGCAGGGCGTCGGCGGTGACGTAGGCGATGGTCGCGTCGATCAGCCCGCCCTCCAGCTCCCGGGCCACGTCGGCGACCAGATGGGCCCGGATGACGGCGCCGTCGGGCTCGTACAGATACCGCCCGACCGGCCGGACGTCCGGGTCGGGCAGCCCGCCGCCGAGCAGGGTCCGGGGCCCCGGCAGCAGGGTGGCCCGGACGGCCCCCGGCTCGGTCCCGAACCACAGCACCGCCTCCTTCACGTCCCCGCCGTCCGAGATCCACTCGGCCTCGGCCTCGGCGGGGATCGCCTCGTGCGGCACGCCGGGCGCGATCTTCAGGGCGGCGCGCGGGGCGGCGAGGGCGGCGCCGACCGCCCAGGACAGCGGAGGCGAGTACGCCTCGGGGTCGAAGATGCGTCCCCGGCCTCCTCTGCGCGCCGGATCGACGAAGACGGCGTCGTAGCCGCCGGTGTCCACCTCGGTGACGTCCGCCTCCCGCACCTCGATCAGTCCGCTCAGCCCCAGTGCGTCGGCGTTCGCGCGCGCCGCCTCCGCCGTGGCCGGGTCCCGGTCCACGGCCAGCACCCTGATCCCGGCCCGGGCGAGCGCGATCGCGTCGCCGCCGATCCCGCAGCACAGGTCGGCCACCGAGGTCACGCCGAGCGCCTTCATCCGCTCGGCCCGGTACCCGGCGACACTCGCCCGCGTCGACTGCTCCACCCCGTTCGGCGTGAAGAACATCCGCTCCGCGTCCTCGGCCCCGAACTTCACCACCGCCCGCTGCCGCAGTCTGGCCTGGCCGAGGGCCGCGGACACCAGGTCGGCGGGGTGCTCGCGGCGCAGCCGGGTGGCGACGGCGAGTTCGTCGGCGGGCGCGGTGCCACGCACCGCGTCGAGGAGGGCACGGCCCTGGGGGGTGAGCAGCGGAGCGAGGACGTTCACCCCTTCATTGTCGGCCCGCCGCCCGCCCCGCCCGGCCAGGGGGTCCTGTCGGCCGGGCGGGAGCCGCCGGTCGTACCTGTGGGCCAGTCGGTGGACGGTGGCTGTCCGGCGGCGGTGTCGGGTCGGGTTCCGGGGCGGTGGCTGCGATGATCCGGCGCCATGAGATCTGTCGTACTAAATGATGAAAGGCCCGGGCGTACGGCATTCCGGAGTGTGCTCGTCGTCCTCGCGCTGGCCGGCATCGCCTCGGGCTGCGCGGGAGGCGGAGAGGGCGGCCGCTCGGCCCGCCCCGCGGCGGGTCAGCAGCCCAGGAAGGCGGCACCCCCCGAGGCGCCGCCCGCCCGCGCCCTGCACTCGTACGCCACGAGGCTCCGCGCCGCGCACCGGGCCAGGGTCGCCGCGGCGAAGCGCTGGGGCCTGAGGGCGGTCCCGCTGACACCCCCGGCGCCGCCCGTGCACAAGCCGGAGATCACCACGCGCAAGGGCTTCGAGGTCGACGGTCACGAGGAACTCGGCCTCCCGCCGGTCTTCACCACCGTCCCGACCGAGGACCGGGTCGTTTTCCTCACCGTCGACGACGGCGCCGAGAAGGACCCGGCGTTCCTGCGCATGATGAGCGAGCTGGAGATCCCGTACACCGCCTTCCTCAGCGACTATCTGATCAAGGATGACTACGGCTACTTCAAGAAGATGCAGGACACGGGCGTGTCCCTGAACAACCACACCCTCCACCACCCCTACCTGCCCGCCCTCTCCTATGCGCGCCAGAAGTACGAGATCTGCGGCATGCAGCGCGTGATCGAGAAGCGCTACGGCACGCGCCCGACCCTCTTCCGGCCGCCTTTCGGCAACTATGACCGGGACACCCTGCGGGCAGCGAAGACCTGCGGTGTGCGCTACGCCCCGCTCTGGGACGAGGAGGTCTTCGTCGACCACTGGGAGTACCGCGAGGGGGATCGGAGCCTCCACCCGGGGGACATCGTCCTGACTCATTTCCGCGGCCGCGGCGACTGGAAGGGCACGATGCCCGGGATGGTCCGCCGTTTTCTGAACAAGGTCACGGCCAAGGGCTACGCGGTGGCCCGACTGGAGGACTACCTGTGAGGGACATGCGGACGGCACGGACGGCGCGGGTGAAGCCGGCGGCGCCGATGACGCGCACGGCACCGGTGGCATCGAAGAGGCCGAGGCGGCCGCCGGCCTCCCTGATCCTGGCCGCCGTCACGGCATTCGCGGCCCTGGCCACTCTGGCGACGGGCTGTGCCCAGTCCGTCGACCCCATCGAACGGCTGGGAAAGAAGGCCGCCGCCGGAGTCGGGCCGCACCGCCCGACCGGGCAGGAGGCGTACCGCCGCTGGGGCCTTGCGGGCCCCCTGGCTCCCGCGCCGCGCCATCCGGCCCGCTCCCTGGCGGGCAGTCCGGGAGCGGCCTTCCCCCCGGTCGTCGACCACGTCCCGACCGCCGACCGCGTCGTCTTCCTCACCTACGACGACGGCGCCGAACGCGACCCCCGCTTCGTCGACATGGTCCGCGAACTGCGCCTTCCGGTGAGCATGTTCCTCACGGACAGCGTGGTGGGCCCGGGTTACGCCCACTTCGCCCGCCTCCGGTCCGTCGGCGCGAGCATCCAGAACCACACCCTGGACCACCCGGCCCTGCGCGGCCTGCCGTACGCCGGCCAGCGCGCCGAGATCTGCGGTCAGCAGGACAAACTCCGGTCCCGCTTCGGGGTGCGCCCCCGCCTCTTCCGCCCGCCCTACGGCGCCTATGACACGACCACCCGACGCGCCGCCGCCGACTGCGGCCTCGCGGCCGTCGTCCTGTGGCGCGCCTCGATGGGCCCCGCCGGCCTCACCTACGCCCACGGGCCGCGTCGTCTCCACCCCGGCGACATCATCGCCGTGGCCCCGGACGAGACGACGGGCTCGGGCCTGCGGGAACGCACGACGCGCCTGCTGCGACGGGTACAGGAGCAGGGCCTGACGGTGGCCAGGCTGGAGGACTACGTCTGAGAGCCGGGGGTCTGTCTTTTCAGCCCGTCGGGGGGCTCCCCCCGGGTGAGTCCGAGGACGAGGCCCGTTCAGGGCCGAAGCGGGGGCCGAAGGACGGCAGCCGCCGGTGCGGACTCGCGCGGGCCCACAACGGCGAATGGGCCACTCACCCAAGCTGAAATCCGGCCGACGCGCCGCGCGCATTGGCACTCCGCTTGACCGAGTGCTAATCGCAGTCATAGTCTCGCTCCTGGCACTCCCCACTGGAGAGTGCCAACAGCGACGGGCAGGTCCGGCACCCGCGACGACGGATCCACCTGGTCGCCACCTCAGACAATCAGCCCCGTGAGATCTCCGAAGGGGGAGGTCGGATCGTGACGACCACCAGCTCCAAGGTTGCCATCAAGCCGCTCGAGGACCGCATTGTGGTCCAGCCGCTCGACGCCGAGCAGACCACCGCCTCTGGCCTGGTCATCCCGGACACCGCGAAGGAGAAGCCCCAGGAGGGCGCAGTCCTCGCGGTGGGCCCGGGTCGCTTCGAGAACGGCGAGCGCCTGCCGCTCGACGTCAAGGTCGGCGACGTCGTCCTGTACAGCAAGTACGGCGGCACCGAGGTGAAGTACAACGGCGAGGAGTACCTCGTCCTCTCGGCCCGCGACGTGCTCGCGATCATCGAGAAGTAATTCACCCAGTTTTGCAGTGAACTGCGCTCCTGGCCCCGCGTCTTTGTGAAGCCGGGTGCTGGGGGCGCAGTTCGTTTCTCCCACGCTTTCCGAGAGGGCTGAACCGCTCCCATGGCGAAGATCCTGAAGTTCGACGAGGACGCCCGTCGCGCCCTCGAGCGCGGCGTCAACAAGCTTGCCGACACGGTCAAGGTGACGATCGGCCCCAAGGGCCGCAACGTCGTCATCGACAAGAAGTTCGGCGCCCCCACCATCACCAACGACGGTGTCACGATCGCCCGTGAGGTCGAGCTCGACGACCCGTACGAGAACCTCGGCGCGCAGCTGGTGAAGGAGGTGGCGACCAAGACCAACGACATCGCGGGTGACGGTACGACCACCGCCACCGTGCTCGCCCAGGCCCTGGTCCGCGAGGGCCTGAAGAACGTCGCCGCGGGTGCCTCCCCGGCCGCCCTGAAGAAGGGCATCGACGCCGCGGTCAAGGCGGTCTCCGAGGAGCTCCTCGCCACCGCCCGCCCGATCGACGAGAAGTCCGACATCGCGGCCGTCGCCGGTCTGTCCGCCCAGGACAGCCAGGTCGGCGAGCTCATCGCCGAGGCGATGGACAAGGTCGGCAAGGACGGTGTCATCACCGTCGAGGAGTCCAACACCTTCGGTCTGGAGCTGGACTTCACCGAGGGCATGGCCTTCGACAAGGGCTACCTGTCGCCGTACTTCGTGACGGACCAGGAGCGCATGGAGGCCGTCCTCGAGGACCCCTACATCCTCATCAACCAGGGCAAGATCTCCTCCATCGCCGACCTGCTGCCGCTGCTGGAGAAGGTCATCCAGACCAACTCCTCCCGGCCGCTGCTGATCATCGCCGAGGACGTCGAGGGCGAGGCCCTGTCGACCCTGGTCGTGAACAAGATCCGCGGCACCTTCAACGCGGTCGCCGTCAAGGCCCCGGGCTTCGGTGACCGCCGCAAGGCGATGCTCCAGGACCTCGCGGTCCTCACCGGCGCCACCGTCATCTCCGAGGAGGTCGGCCTCAAGCTCGACCAGGTCGGCGTCGACGTGCTCGGCTCCGCCCGCCGCGTCACCGTCACCAAGGACGACACCACGGTCGTCGACGGCGCCGGCGACTCCTCCGAGGTTCAGGGCCGCATCAGCCAGATCAAGGCCGAGATCGAGAACACCGACTCCGACTGGGACCGCGAGAAGCTCCAGGAGCGCCTCGCGAAGCTGGCCGGCGGCGTGTGCGTGATCAAGGTCGGCGCCGCCACCGAGGTGGAGCTGAAGGAGAAGAAGCACCGTCTGGAGGACGCCATCTCCGCGACCCGCGCCGCGGTCGAGGAGGGCATCGTCTCCGGTGGTGGCTCCGCTCTGGTCCACGCCGCCAAGGTGCTCGAGGGCGGCCTGGGCAAGACCGGCGACGAGGCCACCGGTGTCGCCGTGGTCCGCCGCGCCGTCGTCGAGCCGCTGCGCTGGATCGCCGAGAACGCGGGCCTCGAGGGCTACGTCATCACCTCCAAGGTCGCCGAGCTCGACAAGGGCCAGGGCTTCAACGCCGCGACCGGCGAGTACGGCGACCTGGTCAAGGCCGGCGTCATCGACCCGGTCAAGGTCACCCGCTCCGCCCTGGAGAACGCCGCCTCCATCGCCTCCCTCCTCCTGACGACCGAGACCCTCGTCGTCGAGAAGAAGGAAGAGGAAGAGCCGGCCGCAGCGGGCCACGGCCACGGCCACTCCCACTGACGCAACACCTCACCGCCGCCGTCCCGGGCTCTGAACACCGGCCCGGGCCGGCACGCACGGCAGCAACGAGGCCCGGCACCCCTGCGGACAAGGGGTGCCGGGCCTCGGCGTTCCGGACGGCGGCTACTGCGCCAGCTCGTCCAGCGCCCCGAGTTGTTCCATCAGTCCCAGCCGGTCGTACTGCCACCAGGCTTCGACGATCTTTCCGTCCTCCCTGCACCGGAAGATGGTCGTTCCGGTCATGGACACCTGCTTACCGGTGGCCGGGATCCCCATGAAGTCGCCCTTGTGGGTGCCGCTCCAGGTCCACCGGTTGCACACGCGGTCGCCCTGCTCGATCTGGTCCTCGAGGGAGAAGGCGAAGTCGAAGCCGCCCCGCCACATCTCGATCTCCCGGCGCATCGCGTCCATCCCCATGGTGTCCTGCTCGTTGGACGGGTCGTGGTCGTGGTACTCCTCGGCCAGCAGGCCGTCCAGCGGCGGCAGCGCGCCCCGGGTCCCGACCGTCTCGAAGAACCGCCGCGCCGTCTCGGCGTACAGCTGCTCGTCCCGTACGACGTCGAGATCCGTGAAGGTCGGCATCTCGTCGCACAGGGCCACCAGCTCCCGGAAGACCTTGTCGGTCTCCGGAAGGTTCGAGTTCCGCATCGCCTCCTCGTACGACGGGAACTCCACGATCTCGATGAAGTGCGACGCGTCGGAGCGGTCCTTGCCGACCACCGCGTGCGTCGCGGTCCGCTTGCCCCTGGTCTGCTCGACCCATGTGTCCATCAGCCGGTCCATCTCGTCGAACCGGCTGGTCCTGCAGTCGATGAGCTGTACGAACGTCATGACGCCGCCTCCGGCCCCCCTGGATCCGGTCCCCGTCACGCCCATTTTCTCACCGGAGCGCCGACGTCACCCGTCCACCGCGGACTCCCGCTACCGGGGCCCGTACTTCCGGCCCGTCCTCGAGCTGATCCCGCCGAGCAACGAGCGGGGCGTCACCTTCACCAGACCCATCAGCGCCTTGTAGCGCGGGTCGGGGATCGACAGCGACTTCCCGCGCGCCAGGTCGTGCAGCGCCGCCGCGACCAGCTTGTCCGCGTCCAGCCACATCCAGCCCGGGATGTTGTCCGTGCCCATGCCGGCCCGCGCGTGGAACTCCGTGCGCACGAACCCCGGGCACAGCGCCATCAGCCGCACCCCGCTGCCCGCCAGGTCCTTCGCCGCGCCCTGCGTGAACTGCACGACCCACGCCTTCGACGCCCCGTACGTCCCCCGCGGCACGAAGGCCGCGACCGAGGCCACGTTGACGACGCCCCCGCGTCCGCGTTCGCGCATCACCGTCGTCGCCGCGGACGTCAGCCGCAGCACCGCCTCGCAGTGCACCTTGAGCATCTTCAGCTCGTCGGCCATGGACACGTCGAGATAGCGGCCCTTGTTGCCGAAGCCGGCGTTGTTGATCAGCAGGTCGACGGGGTTCTTGCGGTCCCCGAGCCGGGCTGCCACCGCCTCGATGCCCTCGTCGGTGGCGAGGTCGGCGGTCAGTACCTCCGCCTCGATGCCGTGCCGGTCGTGCAACTCGGTCGCCTGCTCGCGCAGTCGCTTGGTGTCCCGTGCCACGAGGACGAGATCATGCCCGTCCGCCGCCAGTCTGCGCGCGAACGCGGCACCGATGCCCGCGGTCGAACCAGTAATCAGAGCCGTTGTCATGGCGCAAGGTTAGTGACCCGGAGTACCTGGGTCCGATCTCTGCACCCGGCCTCCCGAAGGTGAAGACCTCGTGCGCATGCCCCGCGCTCCGTCCCGCGCGCCCCCTCCGGCGAGGTCGCCTCGGTCCCCTTGCCACCCCCCGCTCCGCACCCCTGTCCCACCCCTTACGCGTGCCCGTACTTCTCCACATATGCGTGGGCCGCCGCCAGGGCCTCCGGGTGCAGCGCGTCGCCCGCCGCGAGCAACCGGGGCAGCAGTTCCCGGTTCGTGGTGGTGGCCCTGAACTCCATCCGGGCCGTCACCTCGTGCTCCGGCAGGTGGACGATCTCCACGGGATCGCCCGCGCGGATCTCACCCGGCACGATCACCCGCAGATAAGCGCCCGTGGCGGCCTTCTCGGTGAACCGCCGCACCCACCGCTTCTCTCCCACGTGGCCCTGGAAGGTCAGGCACGGTATCCGCCCCGAGGTCACCTCCAGCACCACGTCGGGACCGATCCGCCAGCGCTCGCCGATCCGTGCGCCGGAGACGTCCAGACCCGTGGTGGTCAGGTTCTCGCCGAACGCGCCGTCGGCCAGCGTGCGCCCCAGCTCGCGCTCCCAGTCGTCGAGGTCCTCGCGCGCGACGGCGTACACGGCCTGGTCGTTGCCGCCGTGGTGGCGCAGGTCGCACACCGTGTCCCCGGCCAGCCCGCTCGCCCCGACCCCCTTGGGGCCGGGCGCCGCGATCCGCACGGGCCCCTCGACCGGCCGCTTGTCGATCCCGGTCAGTCCCTGCGGCTGGTCGGTGTACGGCACGGCCGTGGCGCGGCCCAGATTGACAGACAGAAGCCTCATGGCGGCACCGTACGAGCTCCGGGGTCAAAGTGTCGACGCATTATTCGCACACTCACCCAAGGCTCGCTTATGATCGGAAGATGATCGAGGCCCGTCATCTCCGTGTCCTGCGCGCCGTGGCCGCCACCGGCTCCTTCTCCGCGGCCGGGCGCGAACTGGGCTGCACCCAGCCGGCCGTCAGTCAGCAGATGAAGGCCCTCGAGGCGTCCGTCGGCACCCCGCTGCTCATCCGCAGCGGACGCGAGATGCGCCTGACCCAGGCGGGCGAGGCCCTCGTCCGCCACGCGGCCGGAATCCTGTCCGGGCTGACCGCCGCCGAGGAGGAGGTCGCCGCCATCGCGGGGCTGCGTGCCGGCCGGGTCCGTCTGGTGTCCTTCCCCAGCGGCAGCTCCACTCTCGTCCCCACCGCCCTCGCCGCTCTGCGCGCGGCCCACCCCGGCACCCGGGTCTCCCTGGAGGAGGCCGAGCCGCCGCGGTCCGTCGAGCTGCTCCGCGAAGGCGACTGCGACATCGCCCTCGCCTTCCGCTACGAACGCGCGACGGACGCCGCAGACGCCGAGCAGGCCGGCGAAGGCGAATGGGACGACCTGGTCGTACGGCCGCTGCTGACGGACCGTCTCGTCGCCCTCGTCCCCGAACGGCACCGCCTCGCGCGCACCGGAGCCTCGGGGTCGGTCGCCATCGGCGACCTCGCCGCCGAGCCGTGGATCGCCGGCTGCCCGCGCTGTCGCGGCCAGCTGGTCCAGGTGTGCGAGAGCGCCGGCTTCACGCCCCGCATCGACTTCGCGACCGACGACTACCCGGCGGTGGTCGGTCTGGTGGGCGCCGGTCTCGGCGTCGCCGTCCTGCCCCAGCTCGCCATCGAGTCCGTCCGGCCCCGCGGAGCCCGCGCGGTGACGCTGGAGCCGGCGGTGCGGCGGGAGATCGTCGCGCTCACCCTGCCCGACCTCGCCCAGGTGCCGGCGGTGTCGGCCACGCTGGATCAGCTGGAACGGGCGGCGGCGCGCGCCGGCTGACACAGCCACCGAGGACGAGCAGCCGAACCCCCGAGCCGTCCGAAGACGATCAGCCGGTGCGGACGGGCCGACTGGATGCGATCAGCCGGTGCGGACGGGCCGACTGGATGCGATCAGCCGGCGCGGACGGGGCCGGCGGGAGCGGCCCACGGGGCCGGGCAAGCGAAAGCGGCGGGTACACGCGTGTGCCCGCCGCTTGGGGGGTTCCTGCTCACGGAATCCGGAGAAACGTTCCTTCATGCGTTCGACGAGGCGTCTCCCGCACTCGACGACGCCGATACCAGGCGGTTGCGCGCCCGGCCCATGAGCTCCTCGCGCTCGTCCTCGGTCAACCCGCCCCACACGCCGTACGGCTCACGTACCGCCAACGCGTGCGCCGCGCACTGCGCGCGGACCGGGCACCTCATGCAGACCTCCTTGGCCGAGTTCTCTCGAGCGCTCCGAGCCGCCCCGCGCTCACCCTCCGGATGGAAGAAGAGCGAACTGTCCACTCCGCGGCAGGCAGCCAGGAGCTGCCAGTCCCACAGGTCCGCGTTCGGTCCGGGAAGGCGGGAGAAATCTGCCATTGCGTGACCCCTTGTAGCCGTTCAGAGCGGATACGGTGCCCACGACCGTACAACTACGATCTAAGGAGATGAAAATATGACTCATTGCGAATCTAGCCTCAGACACCAGTAAAAGGGAAGAAATAGCGCCATATGGGGCATCGGTTGTGGTGAAAGGCTGAGGGTCCGTGTGGCTGACTCCTCTGTATCCGCCCCCTCACGTAGAGTGCCGAAGAATGCATGCGGCCCCGTAACTCTTTCGAGTGACCGTCGTTGGTAGTGCGGTGGCGGTTGAAAACACAAACGCTCGGGCAGGCGTCCGAGACGGTCGACCGCACAGGTGACGATTCGTAACAGCCTGGAGGCACAAGGTGACGCGCATCAGCTGCGGAGGGCGGCCATGACTTCCGTCCTCGTCTGCGACGACTCCCCGCTTGCCCGAGAGGCGCTCCGCCGCGCGGTCGCGACCGTGCCCGGCGTCGAGCGCGTGACGACGGCGGCCAACGGCGAGGAAGTCCTCCGCCGCTGGGGAGCCGACCGCTCGGACCTGATTCTGATGGACGTACGCATGCCCGGACTGGGCGGCGTCGAGACCGTACGGCGGCTGCTGTCCGCCGACCCCGGGGCCCGCATCATCATGCTGACCGTCGCCGAGGACCTCGACGGCGTCGCCCTCGCGGTGGCCGCCGGCGCCCGGGGCTATCTGCACAAGGACGCCTCGCGCGCGGAGTTGCGCGCGACCGTCACACAGGCCCTGGCCGACCCGACCTGGCGGCTCGCCCCGCGCCGGCTGCGCTCGGCCGAGATGGGCGCGGCGCCCACCCTCACCGCGCGTGAGATCCAGGTCCTGGAGGGTATGAGCCACGGCCGCTCCAACGCGGAGATCGGTCGGGAGCTGTTCCTCTCCGAGGACACCGTCAAGACGCACGCCCGCCGGCTGTTCAAGAAGCTCGGCGCCTCGGACCGCGCGCACGCCGTGGCACTCGGCTTCCGGTGGGGACTGGTCCGCTAGGGCGTGTCTGACAATTCCCGCCGGGCGCGCGGTGTCCGGCACGGCACTCCCCCAGCCTTCGGCCGGGGGTGCCCCCACGCCGCGTTGTCGCATCACCCGAGTACATCCAGTACGCGGGCGATGCTCCGCCTTGCGATGCACCGCACCGGACGCCGCGCGCTGATCCGACGCGAATTGTCAGACACGCCCTAGTGCCGTGACCGGCCGCCCGTCCCCGCCTGCCGGTCCCTGCTGTTGCGGACCGGTGCGACGGGGGCCGGGTCCTGGGCCGTCCGGGCGGACCCGACCGGACTCGGGTGACATGCGTCATTCACTGAGGGGAGCGAAGCCTTGAGCGAACCTCCCAGCTCAGACGTGGTCCGGAGGTCCGGCGAAGCCTCCTCCCGCCGCACGGCGGGCGGCGGCGGCACAGGCCCTCGCACGGCACCCGCTGCTGGTTTCGCCGCGGATGCCGCATCCTTGAGGTGTGGAGTTCCTCGGGGACGAGTCGGTCGAGCGGGAGGGGAGGGCGCAGGGGATGAGTTCCGGCGCACCTGCTCATAACGCTTCGGTGCACAACGACGGGCACGGTGCCGCGGCCGGTCCGGCCGCAGTGCACCATGGACCGATGCGCGATGACGAGGCGGTCACTGCCGTGGGGACGATCGGAGCACTCGTCCATCGCGCCGTGGACGGGGACGAGCAGGCCACGCACGACCTGCTGGCCCATGTCCACCCCCTCGCGCTGCGCTACTGCCGCACCCGGCTGTCCCGGCTGCCCGGCGACGCGCGCCACTTCGTCGAGGACCTCGCCCAGGAGGTCTGCGTCGCGGTCCTCCTCGCCCTGCCCCGCTACCGGGACACCGGCAGGCCCTTCGAGGCCTTCGTCTTCGCCATCGCCGCGCACAAGGTCGCCGACCTCCAGCGCGCCGCGATGCGGCACCCGGGCTCCACGGCGGTCCCCTCCGACGAGATGCCCGAACGGCCGGACGACTCGCTCGGTCCCGAGGAGCGCGCCCTCCTCAGCAGCGATGCCGAGTGGGCGAAGAAACTCATGGCCAACCTGCCCGAGAACCAGCGGGAACTGCTCCTGCTGCGCATCGCGGTGGGCCTCACCGCCGAGGAGACCGGCCAGATGTTGGGAATGTCACCCGGTGCCGTCCGGGTCGCCCAGCACCGGGCGCTGAGCAGACTGCGGGCTCTCGCCGAGCAGTAGCCGTCCCTGCGGGAGAGGCGCCGGTGAACAGGGCGCCCCTGGTTTCCGTACGAACATACGAAGCCCGGAGTCACGCTCGACCGTGGAATTCGGGAGGTGCGCTTCCCGTTAGCATGGACATCCGCACCGATCAAGGCCATTTGGGGAAGGTGTCATGACTGCCAACGTCGACGGAGTGCCCGGAAAATTCGCGACCCTCGGGCTCACCTACGACGACGTGCTGCTGCTGCCGGGCGCATCCGAGGTGCTCCCCAACGCGGTCGACACCTCGTCCCGCATCTCTCGCAACGTCCGTGTCAACATCCCGCTGCTCTCGGCGGCGATGGACAAGGTCACCGAGTCCCGCATGGCGATCGCGATGGCCCGCCAGGGCGGCGTCGGCGTGCTGCACCGCAACCTCTCCATCGAGGACCAGGTCAACCAGGTCGACCTCGTGAAGCGCTCCGAGTCCGGCATGGTCACCGACCCGATCACGGTGCACCCGGACGCGACGCTGGCCGAGGCCGACGCCCTCTGTGCGAAGTTCCGCATCAGCGGCGTGCCGGTCACCGACGGCACCAAGAAGCTGCTCGGCATCGTCACCAACCGTGACATGGCCTTCGAGTCCGACCGCACCCGTCAGGTGCGCGAGGTCATGACCCCGATGCCGCTGGTCACCGGGCACGTCGGCATCTCCGGCACGGACGCCATGGAGCTGCTGCGCCGCCACAAGATCGAGAAGCTGCCGCTGGTCGACGAGGCGGGCGTCCTCAAGGGACTCATCACCGTCAAGGACTTCGTCAAGGCCGAGCAGTACCCCCGGGCCGCCAAGGACACCGAGGGCCGGCTGCTCGTCGGCGCCGCCGTCGGCGCCAGCCCCGAGGCCCTCGAGCGCGCCCAGGCGCTCGCCGAGGCCGGTGTGGACTTCCTGGTCGTCGACACCTCGCACGGCCACAACAGCAACGCCCTCAGCTGGATGTCGAAGATCAAGTCGAGCGTGCGCGTCGACGTGATCGGCGGCAACGTCGCCACCCGCGACGGCGCCCAGGCACTGATCGACGCGGGTGTCGACGGCATCAAGGTCGGTGTCGGACCCGGCTCGATCTGCACCACCCGCGTGGTCGCCGGCATCGGCGTCCCGCAGGTCACCGCCATCTACGAGGCCTCCCTCGCCGCCCGCCCCGCGGGCATTCCACTGATCGGCGACGGCGGCCTGCAATACTCCGGAGACATCGGCAAGGCGCTCGCCGCCGGCGCCGACACGGTGATGCTGGGCAGCCTCCTCGCGGGCTGCGAGGAGTCGCCGGGCGAGCTGCAGTTCATCAACGGCAAGCAGTTCAAGTCCTACCGCGGCATGGGCTCGCTGGGCGCCATGCAGTCCCGGGGCCAGGCCAAGTCGTACTCCAAGGACCGCTACTTCCAGGCCGAGGTGGCAGCCGACGACAAGCTCGTGCCCGAGGGCATCGAGGGCCAGGTGCCCTACCGCGGCCCGCTGGGCAACGTACTGCACCAGCTCGTCGGCGGTCTGCGCCAGACGATGGGCTACGTCGGCGCCGCGACCATCGGGGAGATGGAGTCCAAGGGCCGCTTCGTCAGGATCACCTCCGCGGGCCTCAAGGAGAGCCACCCGCACGACATCCAGATGACGGTCGAAGCGCCGAACTACAGCAACAAGTGACCCGCACGCGCGCGTAAGGCGTGCGCGAGGTGTACCGAGGGCGGTCCCGGAGACTCCGGGGCCGCCTTCGCCGTACCCGTCGGCGATACTGGAAGACGCTGCAACGCATCAGGGAAAGGCCACACACGTGACTGAGATCGAGATCGGGCGCGGCAAGCGCGGCCGCCGGGCGTACGCCTTCGACGACATCGCCGTCGTCCCCAGCCGCCGTACGCGGGACCCGAAGGAGGTCTCGATCGCCTGGCAGATCGACGCCTACCGGTTCGAGCTGCCGTTCCTGGCCGCCCCCATGGACTCGGTCGTCTCCCCGGCCACCGCCATCCGCATCGGCGAGCTGGGCGGTCTCGGCGTCCTCAATCTCGAGGGCCTGTGGACCCGGCACGAGGACCCGCAGCCGTTGCTCGACGAGATCGTCGAGCTGGACGCGGAGACCGCGACCCGCCGTCTCCAGGAGATCTACGCGGCTCCCATCAAGGAGGAGCTGATCGGGCAGCGCATCAAGGAGGTGCGCGACTCGGGCGTGGTCACCGCCGCCGCGCTCTCCCCGCAGCGCACGGCCCAGTTCTCCAAGGCGGTCGTCGACGCCGGCGTGGACATCTTCGTCATCCGCGGCACGACCGTCTCCGCGGAGCACGTCTCCGGTTCGCACGAGCCGCTGAACCTGAAGCAGTTCATCTACGAGCTCGACGTCCCGGTGATCGTCGGCGGCTGCGCCACCTACACGGCGGCCCTGCACCTGATGCGCACGGGCGCGGCGGGCGTCCTGGTCGGCTTCGGCGGCGGCGCGGCGCACACCACGCGCAACGTGCTGGGCATCCAGGTCCCGATGGCGACGGCGGTCGCCGACGTGGCGGCGGCCCGCCGTGACTACATGGACGAGTCCGGCGGCCGGTACGTGCACGTGATCGCGGACGGCGGTGTCGGCTGGTCCGGCGACCTGGCCAAGGCGATCGCCTGCGGCGCCGACTCGGTGATGATGGGCTCGCCGCTCGCGCGCGCGACCGACGCACCGGGCCGTGGCCACCACTGGGGCATGGAGGCAGTCAACGAGGAGCTGCCGCGCGGCCAGAAGGTCGACCTCGGCACGGTCGGCACCCTCGAGGAGGTCCTCACGGGTCCGTCGCACACGCCCGACGGCTCGATGAACCTCTTCGGCGCCCTGCGCCGCGCCATGGCCACCACCGGCTACAGCGAGCTGAAGGAGTTCCAGCGCGTCGAGGTGACGGTGGCGGACTCGGTGCACCGGCGGTAGGACCGCAGAACGTCGGAAGCCGGCAGGGGCCGGCCGCCTCACCAGAGTGAGGCGGCCGGCCCCTTTCGTGTGCCCGTCACCCCGCTCCGCGCGCACCGGGGCGGGTGGTGCGGGAGGGGGCGCGCGGTTGCGTTCGAGGCGGAAGTGGGCTGGTCAGGGGGGTCGGGGACGGTAGCGTCCGGGTCGGCGCCCCCGTCGTGTGGGGTGCCCCCTTCCAAGGACATGGTTCCGGACCCCGGCCCTCGGGGCCCGGCCCGAGTTCCTGAACGTGCCGTTCACCGGGCGGCGTCGTGGAAGGGGGCGCCCATGGGACGTCACCGCAAGACCACCCGCTGGGACCGACTCCGTCTTCGGACGGTGCAGTGCCGGAGGAGGTGGATCTTGCGTCTTTTCGGATGGTGAGCGGCCGCCCCAACCACAACTAGGGGCGGACACTCCGTCATCCATCCTGGGGCCTGCCGCAGTGACCGCTGCGGTGGGCTCCACCTGTTCCGTACGTTACCGGCGGGCCGTGCCGTACGCCACCAGCCCCCGGAGCCCGCGGCGGCCGTGTGCGCCCCGCTTCACAACCGGTGCGCCGCCCCCGTAGGGGTGGCTCCCCTGGTGTCCAGCAGCAGTTGTGCCTTCACCGAAAGGCCCTGGAGGTCGTACGTCCGGTGCTGCTGGAGGAGGATCGTCAGGTCGGCGTCGGCGGCGGCCTCGTAGAGGGAGTCGGCGCGAGGCACCGGGCGGTCCAGGACGCTCCAGGACGGGACGTGCGGGTCGTTGTAGCTGACGGCGGCGCCGAGCTCCATCAGGCGGGTGGCGATCTCGCGCGCGGGGGCGCCCTGCTCGTCGGCGAGGTCGGGCTTGTAGGTGACGCCGAGCAGCAGCACCCGAGCGCCCCGTGCCGACTTGCCGTGCTCGTTGAGGAGTGCGGCGGCCCGCTGGACGACGTAGCGGGGCATGTGGTTGTTGACCTGCTGGGCCAGTTCGACCAGGCGCAGCGAGCCGCCGGGCCGGCCGGTGCGGTCCAGCGGGACCGAGTGGCCGCCGACGCCGGGCCCGGGGCGGAAGGACTCGAAGCCGAAGGGCTTGGTCTCCGCACAGCGGACGACGTCCCACAGGTCGATGCCGAGGTCGTGGCAGAGCACCGCCATCTCGTTGACGAGGGCGATGTTCACGTGGCGGAAGTTGGTCTCCAGGAGCTGCACGGTCTCGGCTTCCCGCAGGCCACGCGCGCGTACCACCTTGTCGGTGAGCCGGCTGTAGAAGGCGGCGGCGGACTCGGTGCAGGCAGGGGTGAGGCCGCCGATGACCTTCGGGGTGTTGGCGGGAGTGAAGGCGCGGCTGCCGGGGTCGACCCGGCTGGGGGAGTAGGCGAGGTGGAAGTCGCGGCCCGCGCGGAGGCCGGACGTCTCCTCCAGGAGCGGCCGCAGGAATTCCTCCGTGGCCCCGGGGTACACGGCGGACTCGAGGATCACGGTGGTGTGCGGGCGCAGGTGTCCGGCGAGGGTGCGGGCGGCCGTCTCCACCTGGCTCAGATCGAGTCCGCCGTCCGCGTCGCGCGGGGTAGGGGCGCAGATGACGGCGGTGCGCACCCGGCCCAGTTCGGCGGGGTTGGTGGCGGGCCGGAAGCCTCCCGAGAGCATCCTGCGCAGTTCGGCGGGGCTGAGGGAGCCGGCCTCGGGGCCGGTGCGGTAGCCGATGGTCGAGATGCCGGCGGCCACCGCGGCCTGGGCCAGGGGCAGGCCGAGCGGGCCGAGTCCGATGACGGCGAGATCTGCGGGCATGGCGTATGGCGTCCTTCCCAATAACCGAGGTGGGACAGGTGCGCAAGCCCTGTGGACAGAGTGGGCGAGCGCAATGTCAGACTAGGAGTAAATATGACCGTTATGCGTGATTGATCGACTGTGTTGGCCCGGCTGTGTCGAACGTCCGGCACGGAGGGCCCGCCGAGCGGCCGTGACCGGCTGTGTTCTCCGGAACGCCGGCCGAGGTTCCGGGAGAGTTGTCCACAGGCCGGGGGCGAGTGGTGGCTGAAGTCGGACAACGCGGTCAGAATTTGGGCATGAGGGATACGAACCGGATCTCGCCCTGAGGGTGTGGCCGGCGCTACGGACAGCGGGAGGCAGCGGTGAGGACAGCGACACTGGGGCCGGCGCAGCGAGCCGAGTCACTGGCGGCCATGGCCGAGCGCGAACTGGACGTGCTGGTGGTGGGGGCCGGCGTGGTCGGCGCGGGCACCGCCCTGGACGCCGTGACGCGCGGCCTGTCCACGGGACTGGTCGAGGCGCGCGACTGGGCGTCCGGCACATCGAGCAGGTCGAGCAAGCTGATCCACGGCGGACTGCGCTACCTGGAGATGCTCGACTTCGCACTCGTGCGGGAGGCGCTGAAGGAGCGGGGGCTGCTGCTGGAGCGGCTCGCCCCGCACCTCGTCAAACCGGTGCCCTTCCTGTATCCGCTCCAGCACAAGGGCTGGGAGCGGCTGTACGCCGGTGCGGGCGTCGCGCTCTACGACGCGATGTCCATGGCCCGCGGACACGGCCGGGGCCTGCCGATGCACCGTCACCTGACCCGGGGTCACGCCCTGCGCGTGGCTCCCGCCTTGAGGAAGGACGCGCTGGTCGGCGCGTTGCAGTACTACGACGCCCAGATGGACGACGCCCGCTTCGTCGCCAACCTCGTGCGCACGGCCGCGGCCTACGGGGCGAAGGCGGCCAACCGCGCGCGGGTGACCGGCTTCCTGCGTGAGGGAGAACGCGTCGTGGGCGCGCGGGTGCAGGACGTCGAGGGGGGCGGGGAGTACGAGATCCACGCCCGGCAGGTCGTCAACGCCACGGGCGTGTGGACCGACGACACCCAGGCGATGGTGGGGGAGCGCGGGCAGTTCCACGTACGCGCGTCCAAGGGCGTCCACCTCGTCGTCCCGAGGGACCGCATCAGCTCCACCACGGGACTGATCCTGCGCACCGAGAAGTCCGTGCTGTTCGTCATCCCCTGGGGCCGGCACTGGATCGTCGGCACCACCGACACCGACTGGGACCTGGACAAGGCCCACCCGGCCGCCTCCAGCGCGGACATCGACTATGTGCTGGAGCATGTGAACTCGGTGCTGAGGGTGCCGCTGACCCGCGACGACGTCGAGGGCGTGTACGCCGGGCTGCGGCCGCTGCTGGCCGGCGAGTCCGACGCCACCAGCAAGCTCTCGCGCGAACACACCGTGGCGCATCCGGTGCCGGGGCTGGTGGTCGTGGCGGGTGGCAAGTACACGACGTACCGGGTGATGGCGAAGGACGCCGTCGACGAGGCGGTGCGCGGCCTCGACCAGCGGGTCGCCGAGTGCGTCACGGAGGACGTGCCGCTGATGGGCGCGGAGGGCTACCGGGCGCTGTGGAACGCGCGGGCCCGGATCGCCGCGCAGACCGGACTGCACGTGGTGCGGGTGGAGCATCTGCTGAACCGCTTCGGGGCGATGGCGGAGGAGGTGCTGGACCTCATCGTCGCCGACCCGTCGCTGGGCGAGCCGCTCCAGGCAGCCGACGACTACCTCCGCGCCGAGATCGTCTACGCCGCCTCGCACGAGGGAGCACGGCATCTGGACGACGTCCTGACGCGCCGCACCCGCATCTCCATCGAGACCTTCGACCGCGGCACGCGCAGCGCCCGCGAGGCCGCCGAGCTGATGGCGCCGGTCCTCGGCTGGGACAAGAACCACATCGATCGCGAGGTCCAGCACTACGAGAAGCGGGTGGAGGCCGAGCGGGAGTCGCAGCGCCAGCCCGACGACCTGACGGCGGACGCGGCCCGGCTGGGGGCACCCGACATCGCCCCGCTGACCTGACCCCGGCCACCGTGTCGGACAGCGACAGCCGGTGCCCGGCGGCAAGTCGGAGCACGACCGTCGCGAGGAAGGTCATGGTGATGCTGCCGGCCCGGAAGCGGCCGGACCGGAAGATGCCCGGCCCCGCCTCCCGATAGCGGGCGCCGGTCCCCTCACCGGCGAGCAGGGCGGCTGCGGGCGCCCTGCCCCGGGTGGGGAACAGCGGCAGAAGGAGATCGGTGGGGGCCACGGTGGCCGCCTGTGAGCCGGTCGTGACCAGGCGGAGGAGCACGGCGGCCGCGGACGCGGCCACCGTGCTCCGAAGTGGCGCGATCACGCCACCTCCTGACCTCGCTCCCCGGGTGCGTGCTCATCATGCAGGGCCGGTCCCGCCGCACTTCACCCTGCATCCGCGTCATGAACGGGGCTGTTGGGGCTCCTTGGCCCCACCGTGCTGCACCTTCTGGCCGGAATGCTCCACTCCTGGGTACGGTCGGGAGGGGACGAGGGGCACCCTGGGCGTCGGGCACTTGTCGGGTGAGGGACAATGAAGGCTCTGTCAGGGCGGGTTGCATGAGGGGACGCATGTCGGAGGCGGAGCGGGCGGGAGCATCCCGTCAGGACAAGAGCGCACGTCTCCTCGCCGGGCGGTACCGGCTGGGAGATGTACTCGGCCGCGGCGGCATGGGGACGGTGTGGCGCGCCGAGGACGAGACCCTCGGACGCACGGTCGCCGTCAAGGAGCTGCGGTTCCCGGGAAACATCGACGAGGACGAGAAGCGGCGGCTGATCACGCGGACGCTGCGCGAGGCCAAGGCCATCGCGCGGATCCGCAACAACAGCGCGGTGACGGTCTTCGACGTGGTCGAGGAGGACGACCGGCCGTGGATCGTGATGGAACTCGTCGAGGGCAAGTCGCTCGCCGAGGTCATCCGTGAGGACGGCGTGCTGGAGCCGAAGCGGGCCGCGGAGGTCGGGCTCGCGATCCTCGACGTGCTGCGTTCGGCGCACCGCGAGGGCATCCTGCACCGTGACGTGAAGCCGTCGAACGTGCTGATCGCCGAGGACGGCCGGGTCGTGCTCACCGACTTCGGTATCGCGCAGGTCGAGGGCGACCCGTCGATCACGTCCACCGGCATGCTCGTCGGCGCGCCGTCGTACATCTCCCCGGAGCGGGCCCGCGGTCACAAGCCGGGACCCGCGGCCGACCTGTGGTCGCTCGGCGGGCTGCTGTACGCGTCGGTCGAGGGCTCACCTCCGTACGACAAGGGCTCGGCGATCGCCACGCTCACCGCGGTGATGACCGAGCAGCTGGAGGAGCCGAAGAACGCGGGGCCGCTGAAGGACGTCATCTACGGCCTGCTCACCAAGGACCCCGCGCGGCGGCTCGACGACGCCGGTGCGCGGGCGATGCTGAACGCGGTGCTCCACGCCCCCGAGCCGCGGCACGCCGAGCCGGCGGACGCGACGAAGGTCGTGCCGCTGCCCGTGCTGCCGGACGCCGCGAACGGCAAGGGGAGCTCGGCCGGCGCGGAGGCGGGCGAGAAGCTGCGCGGCGCGTTCCGGTCGGTGCGCAAGGCCGCCGTCGCCGCCGGCGCCGCCACCTCGGCGGTCGCGGGCCGGACCAAGCCGGCGAACGGGACGAGTGGCTCCGGTTCCGTGAGCGCGGCCGAGGCGCGGCCGAGCGGGGCGCGGGAGAGTGGGGCGGCCCGGGGTACCGGGGCCGCCGCTTCCGCCGCCGCCCCGTCCGTCGGCGCGCCCGTGGCCCCGGACTCCCGAGGTACCACTGCGCCGTCGGCGTCGGCTGCGAGGTCGGCGTCCAGCCCGGTGTCCGGCACGGCGTCGTCGTCGCCGTCCGTTCCTGCGGCCCGTTCCGGTTCGGGTACGGGGACCGGGGCCGAGGACGGGGGCGCCGGGCGGAGTTCCGGGTGGCCGGTGATGACGCCGCCGGATCTGCCGCCGCGGCCCGTGCCCAGGGCGCCGTTGACGGACGTGGTGCCGAAGCGCACGTTGGTGATCATCGCCGTGGTCGTGGTGCTGGCCGTGCTCGGCACGGTGCTGGCCCTCACCCTCGGCGGGGGCGGCGACACCGCCGGCTCGAAGGACGGCGGCGGCTCGCGGCCGGTGGCCGGCGGGAGTGCGAGCGCCGACACCAAGGAGGACGAGGACAGCGGGACCCGTACGGACGGGGCGTCCGCGCAGTCCACCGCGTCCTCCGGAGCCGGGGCGAACACGTCCACGACCGGAGGCGCCGGATCCGGCGTCACCGGGTCCGGGGGCACCGGCGTGGCGACCACTCCGTACAAGGGCGGACAGGGGTACTCGATCGGCCTGCCCGCGGGGTGGAAGTACCAGACCTCGGGCAGCGCGGGGGACCGCTTCACCGGGCCCGACGGACAGAAGTTGCTCGTCGCCTGGACGACCACGCCCAAGGGCGACCCCGTCGCCGACTGGAAGAACCAGGAGCGCTACATGGTGCGCTCGCAGTACAAGAAGATCCGAATAGAGCAGGTGGGCTACCGCGGCTGGAACACGGCCGACTGGGAGTTCACCTACACGGACGGCGGGACCGCGTACCGCACCATCGACCGCGGGTTCGTGGTGAACGACAGTCTCGGCTACGCCCTGATGTACACGGCGAAGTCCGCCGCATGGGGTACCGACCTGCGGGAGAGCACCTGGAAGGCGCTGGCGGACAGCTTCACGCCGAAGAAGTAGCAACAACCGTCGGGCATCCCGACCGGTCGTCGGACATCGCCGACCGGTCGTCGGGAACCCGTGGAGCGGCTGGCGGGAAGCCGCGGACGAGTCGTCGGGAAGCTGCCGGGGAGCCGGGTTCGACGTGAGATCCGGCAACCCCTCTTTGCAGGTTGCCTCCGGCACGTATCGTGAGTGGCTGCGGACCGTACGCATCCAGCAAGACGGCCGGATTCGGCTCCAACGGCACGCAAGGCGAACGGAATTGACGGACCGGGCGGCCGGGGGAGGCAACGTGGACGACTATGCGGGTCGGGTACTCGTCGACCGCTACCGCCTGCCGTTGCCGCCCTCCGACGAGTTCGAACTCACCGAGACACGGGCCTTCGACACCTACAGCGGACAGGAAGTCCTGGTCCGCCAGGTGCCGTTGCCGGAGGTCGTCGAGGCGGAGGTGCTCGACGCGGAGGGGTTGCCCGAGGGGTTCCAGGCCCGGGACCGCGGCGCGCGGCGCCCGCGGACACAGGGCGCCGGCGCGGGTGAGGGCACACGACGGCCCGCCGACCCCGTCGTACGGCGGGCGATGGAGGCGGCGCAGGCCACCGCGAGCATCCCCGACCATCCGCGGCTCGACCAGGTCTTCGACGTGTTCGCCGAGGGCGGTTCGCTGTGGATAGTGAGTGAACTGGTGGCCGCGCGGCCGTTGTCGGCGCTGCTCGCCGAGAAGCCCCTGACGCCGTACCGGGCGGCCGAGGTCGCCTCCGACGTGCTCATGGCGCTGCGGGTGCTGCACGCGCACGGCTGGGTCCACCGGAACATCACCGCGCGCACGGTCCTTGTCTGCGACGACGGACGGGTCATGCTGACCGGTCTGGCGGTCGGCGCGGCCGAGGAAGCACTGTGCGGGTACGACCCGGTGCCGACGGAGGACGCGGCGGCCGGGACGCGGAGCGCGCCCGGCGCCGCGGGCGCGCAGGGCCAGGTGAGCGCGCGGGGCGCGGGGGGCCGGGAGAGCGGGGTCGCGGACATCGGCGGGAATGCCGGGCCCCGGGGCTTCGCCGCTCCCCTGGAGCAGGGTGGCGCGGGGGCTTTCGGAGGCCCACGTGCTGTCGGCGGTCCGGGTGGCCCCGCAGACGTGGGCGGCTTCCGCGGTCCGGTGGGGCCCGGTGGTCCAGGTCGCGTCGGTGGTCCCGCGCCGGGAGATGCCGGCGGGCCGGCTGGTGTCGGTCCGTCGGGAGGTGTCGCCGGGCCCGTCGGCTCCGGTGGTCCTGGTGGGCCCGGTGGTTCTGGAGGGGCAGGCGGTCCTGGTCCTGGCGGGTCGGCAGGGTCCGGTGGGTTCGGGGGTTCTGCCGGGGTCGGGCCCGGTGGCGGGGCGGTCGATCCGGAGGCGGCCCGGCGGGCCGCCATCGAGGCGCGGGGGGCGGGTGCGTTGCCGGCGCCGACGGGTGAGCCGTCCGGTGGCGGGGCGGTGGCCCGCAGGGCGCCCACGGAGACCGGCGGAGACATCCGCGCCGCGCGCGCCGGGGCGATCGCCGCGTACCGCGCGGGAGCGCGGGCGGCCGCCCGCGTGCAGGAGGCCCAGGAGGCCCAGCAGAACGAACGCGCGGCCCTGCCCGGCGCCCGCACCGCGGCCGACGGCGGCCACGGGACCACGCAGGGCGATCCTCCCGGGCAGATCGCCGACCCCTACGGAGTCTCGGGCGCACCCGTGCCCGGTCCACCCCTGCCCGGGTACGGCCGGACGCCGCCCGCCCACGTCCACACCGCAGGCCCTGCTCCCGGTGGCTCACCGCATGCCCCCGCCCCGGGATCGCACGCGTCGCTCACGCCCGTGCCCGGTGCCCAGATCCCCGTCCAGGGGCAGGCGCCCTCGGGTGAGACGCGGGGCGGGGCCCACTGGGACGAGCCGGCGGCCGGGGCGCCCGGGAGCGCCGTCCGGCGGGGGCCGGCCACCGCGTTGGCCGCCGAGCGGGCGCGTCAGGCGCGGATGGCCGTCGTCGGGCCGGTCACCGAACGGTGGGCGCCGGAACAGGCCGGACCGGTGCACGAGAACTGGCAGCTGGCCGCGCCGATCGGTCCCGCGACCGACCTCTGGGCGCTGGGCGCGCTGCTGTTCAGGGCCGTACAGGGGCACGCGCCCTATCCGGAGGAGTCGACGGCCGAGCTGGTGCAGATGGTGTGCGCCGAGCCGCCGGCCTTCGCCGAGGAGTGCGGACCGCTCAGGCCGGTCGTGGAGTCGCTGCTGCGCCAGGACCCCACCGAGCGCCTCGGCTTCGAGGAGCTGCGGGGCTGGCTGCGTTCGCTGGTGCGGTCCGCGCCGGAGCCGGAGGCGGGTACGTATGTCATCGCCGCGCCGCCCACCGATCCGCGCCGTCTTCCGATCGTCCGCCGCAGGGGCGAACTGGTGCGCAGACGGCGCGCCGGGCTGCCCGCGACCCACGGGCGGCACAAGCGGGGCCGGCCGGAGACGAACCGTTCGCCCCGCAGCCTGGGCCGCACCCTGCTGGTGCTGATCCTGCTCCTGCTGGCCGCGGCGATCGCGTACGCCCTGATGTTCATGCCGAAGTCGGGTGAGAAGGACGCGGCCGGTACGGACGGCTCCGGGCGGACCGGGGCCACCGGGGCGCCAGGCGGCCAGAAGCCCCAGGCCAGCGGTGCGCCACGGCCCGACCGGACATCGCCGGGCACCGGTTCCTCCCCTTCCTCCGCGTCCTCGGCGGCGGAGGCCACCCAGACGCAGAACGGCGGCGGGGCCGGGACGGATGCCGCCGCCGGGTTCACGATCCGTTCCGACCAGGCCGGTTTCAAGGTCGCCGTGGCCAACGGATGGGACCGCACGCCGAAGAACGCCCGCGGTCAGGTCGTCTACGCGCACGGTGACTTCGAGCTGATCGTCGTACCCGGACGCGACAGCGCGTCGTCGAACGGCAGTGACCCGATGGTCTATCAGCGGGAGAAGGAGAGCGAACTCCAGCCGTACCGCGACTCCAGCTGGGCGACGGCCTCCGGGCTGCGCACGACGACGGTGGGTGCGCGGACCATGGCCGAGGGACAGTTCACCTGGACCGATGGCGGTGGACGGGAGCTGTACGTCCGCAACGTCGCGATCCTCATCGCCGGGCGGTATCACATTGTGCAGGTCAGGGGGCCGGAGGCCGAGCGGGACGAGGTCACCCGGCTGTTCGAGGAGGCATCGTCGACCTACCGGTACACCGGCTGAGCGCCTGCCGACCCGCATGATCTCCCGCCCGGCACCGGCCTCGGTCTCCCACCTGGCCCCGGCCTCGGTCTCCGGCCAGGGACCGGTCCCCGTCTCCCGCCGGGACCCGCCCGGTCTCCCGCCCGGGACCGGCCCCGGTTCTCCCCGGGCCCCCGGGCCTCCCGCCTGGAACCCTCCCCGTCGTCACCGACCCAGGCCGGTTCCGGTGTGGACGCAGAAGCGACAACCGTCACAGTGGTGTCTTCGTGGGACCCCGCTGGTTCCCCGGAAGCGGCCCGGTCTTTACGCTGAGCCTGTCAAGAGCATTGCGGGGCAACGTGAATCAGATGCAGGGCCTGCTCCTGGCGGGTCGCTACCGGCTCGCCGACGCCATCGGGAGCGGCGGTATGGGCCGGGTGTGGCGTGCGCACGACGAGCTGCTCCACCGGGCCGTGGCCATCAAGGAGTTGACGGCCGCGCTCTACGTGGCGGAGAGCGACCAGGCCGTCCTGCTCGCGCGGACCAGGGCGGAGGCCCGCGCGGCCGCGCGGATCAACCACTCCGCCGTGGTCACCGTGCACGACGTGCTCGAGCACGACGGCCGCCCGTGGATCGTGATGGAGCTGGTCGAGGGCCGCTCGCTGGCCGACGCCGTCAAGGAGGACGGGCGGGTGGAGCCCGCCGAGGCGGCCCGGATCGGGCTGTGGGTGCTGCGTGCCCTGCGCGCCGCGCACTCCGCCGGGGTCCTGCACCGTGACGTCAAGCCCGGCAACGTGCTCCTCTCCGACGACGGGCGGGTCCTCCTCACCGACTTCGGTATCGCCCAGATCGAGGGCGACAGCACCATCACCCGTACCGGGGAGGTCGTCGGCTCGGTCGACTACCTGGCGCCCGAGCGCGTGCGCGGCCACGATCCCGGCCCGTCCTCGGACCTGTGGGCCCTGGGCGCGACGCTGTACACGGCGGTCGAGGGACGGTCGCCGTTCCGGCGCACCTCACCGCTGACCACCCTTCAGGCCGTCGTGGAGGAGGAGGCCGCGGACCCCCGGTACGCCGGACCGCTCGCCCCCGTCATCACGGCTCTGCTGCGCAAGGACCCGGCCGCCCGCCCGGACACCGCCGAGGCCGAGCGGCTCCTCGCCGAGGCGGCCGACGGACGACGCCCCAGCGGGGCGCAGGCGTATGTGCCGACCCAGTTCGGGGGGCCCGACCGGGCCACGGGTGACCACTCCCCGCCCCACCCGCACGCCCACTCCCTGCCCCACCCGCAGACCGGCCCCGCGTCAGGCGCTTCGTACGTCCCGCTCGGACCGGAGGCGTCGACGCCCGTACCGAGCCACCCCGTCACCGGGCCCACAGCCGTGGGACCGACGGCCATGGGCCCGGGCCGGCCCGCGCCGTCCGAGCGGCCGCCCCGGCGCCGCCGGCGTGTGCTCGCGCTCGTGGTCGTCCTCGCCGCGCTGGTCGGCGGGGGTACGGCGGTGGCCTGGCAGAAGTGGGACGAGGGGCGGCAGCGCAACGGCGGGTCCGCGTCGACGTCCGACTCGCCCAGCCCGAGCACCCCGGCCGGGACGAACGAGCCCGGCGGGGAGGGCGCCGCGCCCGGCTCATGGCACCAGATCGACGACCCGCTGGGCTTCGGGCTCGCCCTCCCCGAGGGCTGGGAGCGCGTCGTGTACCAGGACGACGGCGACCTCAAGCAGATCGACTACACGCCCGACGGCGGCGAGCACTTCGTCCGCATCGCCCTGGACTCGTCCCCCGACTTCAGCGACCCCTACGCGCATCAGGTCGACCTGGAACAGCAGCTCGAGCGGCTGGTCGACTACGACCGGGTCACCCTGGAGAAGAACGTCTACCGGGACCGGGCCGGCTCCGAATGGGAGTACACCTGGACCGCGTTGGCGAAGGACACGGACTTCCCCGGGCCGCGCCGCGCCATCGAGGAGACGTACATGGCCCGGGACGGCAGCGAGTACGTGATCTACATGTCCTCGCCCGCCGCGGACTGGGCCACGACGGCCAAGCAGTTCACGTCCGTACTGCAGAGCTGGCGCGAGCCGGCCGCGTAGGGTTCCGGCCACCGGCGGCGGATGGCCGGCTCCCGGCGGGCGGGTCACGGTAGTTGGCCGGACGGCGCCCCGGAGGCGCGGCGTCCGGTGGGGCATGATGGGCCCATGGGGACCGAGGGGGGCCGGGACGGCGCACGGGTCATCGCGGGCCGATACCGGCTGGACGCGAGGCTCGGCCGCGGCGGCATGGGCGTCGTGTGGGGCGCCACCGACCAGCTGCTGGGACGGCGCGTCGCGGTCAAGGAACTGACCCAGGACGACACGCTCTCCGCCGAGGAGGCACGCGGCCGCCGCGACCGGACACTGCGCGAGGCCCGCGCGGTGGCGCAGCTGAGCCATCCGCACATCATCGTGGTGCACGACGTCGTCGAGGACGGCGAACGCCCTTACATCGTCATGGAGTTGATCGACGGCGGCTCGCTAGCCGACCGGATCGCCGCGCAGGGGCCGATCCAGCCGGACGAGGCGGCCCGGATCGGTATCGCCCTGCTCGGTGCCCTGCGCGCGGCGCACGCGGCGGGGGTCCTGCACCGGGACATCAAGCCCGCGAACGTCCTGCTCGAACGCGACAGCGACCGTGTCGTCCTCACCGACTTCGGTATCGCGCAGGTCGCGGGGGCCACCACCCTCACCGAGACCGGGTCGTTCGTCGGCTCGCCCGAGTACACCGCGCCGGAGCGGATGTCCGGGGCACGGACCGGCGCGGAGTCCGACCTGTGGTCGCTGGGCGCGCTGCTCTGCACGGCGCTGAGCGGCGAATCCCCCTTCCGCCGCGACTCGTTGGGCGGCATCCTGCACGCCGTCGTCTTCGCCGAGATCCGGACGCCCGCGCAGGCGGCGCCGCTGCTGCCCGTCGTGCGGGGGCTGCTGGAGCGCGATCCCGACCGGCGGCTGGGCGCCGCGGAGGCGGAGCGGCTGCTGCGCGCCTACCTGGACACCGGACGGACGCCGGCGCCGGTGTCCTCGGGCTACACGCCGACCCAGGCGGACCTGCCCCGGCCGCAGCCGGAGCCTCTGCCCCGCGAGCGCTCCACGCGGGGTGTGCTGGTGGCCGCGTTGCTGGTCGCCGCCATGGCGGGGGCGGGCGTGTCGGCGGCGGCGCTGCTGATGAAGGGTGACGGCGACGGGGGGCGCACGCCGACGAGTTCGGCGCCGGGGGCCTCCGCGAGCGGTTCGGCGAGCCACGCGCCGACCTCGGCCGGCTCCTCCTCGGCGACCCGTTCCCCGTCGGGCTCCCTCACCTCCTCCCGGCCCGCCGGCTCCTCCTCGGCCTCCCCCGCCTCCGACGACCGTCCCGGCACGCCCACGGCCCCCTCCGGCTATCGGACGGCGCAGGACCCCGCCGGGTTCGCGCTCGCCGTGCCGGAGGACTTCACCCGGGTGCCGCAGGGCGAGCGGGTCTTCTACATGTCCCCGGGGCAGGTCTTCCGGCTCGGCGTCAAGATCGCCGTACCGGAAGCCGGCGGCCCGCTCGGCGTGATGGAGCGCGCGGCCGCCAAGGGGGCGGACACCAACCCCGGCTACCACGACGGCCGGGTCACCAGGACCAGCCACGGCGGTCGGCCCGCCGCCCTCTGGGAGTTCACCTGGAACGGCTTCAGCGCGGCGGAGGGCCCCCGGCACACGTACGACCTGTGCTGGGAGGAGAACGGGCTGCTGTACGACGTCTGGGTGTCGGCGCCGGTCGGGAAGGTGCGGGAGGCGCGGGAGTACTTCGACGTCGCCGTCGACACGTTCACCGTATCCACCTGAACGGGAGATAAGCGACACCGCGCGTCACGGGTCTGTGACCGGTACGCGACGACGGTGGAATCCGGCCTGCGCGGCGCGATAGGGATGGACGCATGAGTCACGACGGGGGCGCCGGCCACGAGGCCGACGACACGACGAGTTTTGTTCTGCAACCACCCAGACCCGGGTCGGCGCCGCCGGAACCGCAGGCTCAGGGGCAGCCGCGGGCACAGGCGCAGGTGTGGCCGGAGCCGCCGCCGCAGACCGCCGTACCCGTGCAGGTCGCCCCGCCGCGGGAGCCCGGCGTCGGGCGGCTTGTCGCGGGGCGCTACCGGCTGCTCGGCAAGCTCGGACACGGCGGCATGGGCACGGTGTGGCGGGCCAAGGACGAGACGATGGATCGCGAGGTCGCCGTCAAGGAGCCCCGGGTACCGGGTCACCTTCCCGAACGCGAACAGGCCAATGTGTTCGAGCGGATGCGCCGCGAGGCACGGGCCGCGGCCCGGCTGGACCACCCGGCGGTCGTGAACGTGCACGACGTGGCGGTCGTCGACGGCCGGCCCTGGATCGTGATGGAGCTGGTCCACGGACGCTCGCTCGGCGACGCCCTCCAGGAGGGCACGCTCAGTGCACGCGAGGCGGCCAGGATCGGCCTGGAGGTACTGGGCGCCCTGGAGGCGGCGCACGCGGCGGGCATCCTGCACCGGGACGTGAAGCCGGACAACATCCTCCTCGGCCGCCACGACCGCATCGTGCTCACGGACTTCGGCATCGCCCAGATCGAGGGCGAGACGAACCTGACCGACACCGGCGGCATCGTCGGCTCGCCCGAGTACATCGCCCCCGAGCGGGTGCTCGGCCGGCGCCCCGGCCCCGCCGCCGACCTGTGGTCCCTCGGTGTGGTGCTGTACGCGGCGAGCGAGGGCGTCTCGCCGTTCCACCGCAGCAACACCCCGGCCACGCTCCAGTCCGTCCTCAACGCGGTCCCCGCGCCGCCCGCCGCCGCGCAGGGCCCGCTCGCCGAGGCCATCGGCGGCCTGCTGGAGAAGGACCCTGCGCACCGCCTGCCCGCCGCCCGGGTGCGGGCCCTGCTGGAGGCCGCCGCCACCCCGCCCGTGCCCCCGCCCACGCAGGCCGTGCGACAGGCGCAGGCCCCCCGTGTCCGGCGCAGGTTCGCCCGGGCGGCGTGGACCGGACTCGGGGCCGCGGTCGTCGCCGCCGCGGTGGCGGTGTACCTGGTGGTCGCCGACCCGTTCGCGGGGCCGCTGCCGGACGACTGGAAGACGAAGCCCGAGAAGGACGTCACCGCGACGCTGGCGGTGCCCGGCTCCTACGTGCGCGGCGAGCCCGGGAAGAACGCCGCCGCCGACGATCACTGGGTCAGCTACACCGACCCGAGCGGCGCGATCTCGGTCGTCCTGCTGGTGAACCGCAGGGCGCAGGACACCGGCCACGAGATCAAGGCGTCCGCGGCCGCCGAGATGTACGCCGACGACGGTGACTTCAGGGAGTCCGGCAGCTACGAACTCGATATGCCGAAGGGGCCGCGGACCCGGACCGACGGCGACATGACCTTCCATGGCCGCAAGGCCGCCGGGAACACGGTCGTCTACACCACCGACGACAGCCAGGAACCGGCCCCGCGCGAGCTCAGGATCCTGTATTACAAGTCCACCGGCGGCGACATGTACAAGCTGATGATCGGCTACCCGGGCAAGGGTGACTTCACCGCGCGCGGCCGCGAGGTGGCCCGCACGGCGATCGCCAACCTGAAGATCGACAAGCTTTAGCCGGGGAGGCGGACGACCGCCGGGAACGCGGCGAACGACCGGGCTCAACGTCCTGATCAGCGGGTTTATTGCCAGTGAACGCTGGCGCCGTGCATCCGGTCGGTGAAACCGGTATTACCGGCGGGTACCCAAAGTCCTCCCCACGTCATACCCTGCGCCTCATGACGGACTCGCAGGCCCCGGAAAAGACCGGCACCGAGATCAGTGGGAAGACCACGACCGGTACCAACCCCCTCGCCCCCTCGCCCACCGGCGTCCGTACCGCCGCGGACGTGGTCACCCCGGAGCTGATCGCCCAGCTCACCAAGGGCGTGACGGGCTCCGGCCGTACGGCCAACCACACGCCGTTCACCGGTGGGAAGCTGGCCGACCTGCCCGAGTCCACACCCGACGACGTGCTGAAGGCCTTCGAGGCGGCCCGCGAGGCGCAGCCGGTCTGGGAGCGCACGCCCGTGCGGGAGCGCGCCGCGGTCCTGCTCCGCTTCCACGACCTGGTGCTGGAGCGTCAGGCCGAGGTGCTCGACCTGATCCAGCTGGAGACCGGCAAGGCCAGGCTGCACGCCCACGAGGAGGTGCAGGCGGTGGCCGTGGCCGCCCGGCACTACGGCCGCAAGGCCCCCTCCTACCTCCGTCCCAAGCGGCACGCGGGCGCCATGCCGACGCTGACCAAGGTCACCGAGCTGCGCCACCCGCGCGGTGTCGTGGGCCAGATCGCCCCCTGGAACTACCCGCTGGAACTGTCGGTCGGAGACGCGCTCCCGGCGTTCGTCGCGGGCAACGCGGTCGTGATGAAGCCGGACACGGAGACCTGCCTGACCGCTCTGTGGGCCCGTGACCTGCTCGTCGAGGCCGGTCTGCCCGCCGAGGTCTTCCAGGTCGTCCTCGGCGAGGGTCCCGTCGTCGGCCCCGAGGTGGTGCGGCACGCCGACTACGTCTCCTTCACCGGCTCCACCCGCACCGGCCGTGAGGTCGCGCAGGGCGCCGCCGCCCGTCTCGTGGGGGTCTCCCTCGAACTCGGCGGCAAGAACGCCATGCTGGTGCTCGAGGACGCGGACATAGAGAAGGCCGCGGCCGGCGCCGTACGCGCCTGCTTCTCCTCCGCGGGCCAGCTCTGCATCTCCATCGAGCGGCTGTACGTCCACGAGTCGATCGCGGACGCCTTCGTCGAGCGCTTCGCCGCCCGTACCAGGGCCATGCGCCTGGGCACCTCCCTGGCCTACGGCGCCGACATGGGCTCCCTGGTCGGCGAGCGCCAGCTGGAGACGGTGACCCGGCACGTCGAGGAGGCCGTCGCCAAGGGCGCCAAGGTCGTCGCCGGTGGGGTCGCCCGCCCGGACGTCGGCCCGTACTTCTTCGAGCCGACGATCCTCGACGGGGTGACGGAACCCATGTCGGTCTGCACCGAGGAGACCTTCGGCCCGGTCGTCTCGATCTATCGTTTCAAGACCGACGACGAGGCCGTCGAGCTCGCCAACTCCACCCCGTACGGCCTGAACTCGTCGGTCTGGACGAAGGACGGCCGCCGTGGCCGCGAGGTCGCCGCCCGGGTGCGGGCCGGCACCGTGAACGTCAACGAGGGCTACGCCTCGGCCTACGGCAGCGTCCAGTCCCCGATGGGCGGCATGAAGGACTCCGGGCTCGGCCGCCGCCACGGCTCCGAGGGGATCCTCAAGTACACCGAGGCCCAGACGGTGGCCCAGCAGCGCCTGCTGCCGATGGCCCCGGCGCTGGGCATGAACGACGAGAAGTACGCGGAGTTCATGAGCCGGAGCCTGAAGCTGATGAAGGCGTTCCGCTTCCGCTAGAGGGCCCGCGCCCGGGCGACTCGCACGGAAGGCGGCCGCGCCCGGGCGCACCCCACCACACCCGTTCTCAACGAGGAGAGCATGTGTCCCAGGACGCTTACGACTACGACGTCCTTGTCGTCGGATCGGGCTTCGGCGGTTCGGTGACCGCCCTGCGCCTGACGGAGAAGGGCTACCGCGTCGGCGTCCTGGAGGCGGGCCGCCGGTTCACCCGGGAGTCGCTGCCCAGGAACTCCTGGGACCTGAAGAACTACCTCTGGGCCCCCAGGCTCGGCCTGTACGGCATCCAGCGCATCCATCTGCTGGGCAACGTCATGGTGCTGGCCGGCGCGGGCGTGGGCGGCGGCTCGCTCAACTACGCCAACACCCTCTACGTACCGCCCAAGCCCTTCTTCGACGACCCGCAGTGGCGGGACATCACGGACTGGCAGGAGGAGTTGCAGCCGTACTACGACCAGGCCCGGCGCATGCTCGGCGTACGGCTCAACCCGACGACCACTCCCTCCGACGTGCACCTGAAGGCGGCCGCTGAGCGGATGGGCGTCGGCGACACCTTCCACATGGCGCCGGTCGGGGTGTTCTTCGGCGACGGAGAGGACGCCGACGGGACGGCGAAGGCGAAGCCCGGGGAGCAGGTCGCCGACCCCTACTTCGGGGGCGCGGGCCCGGCCCGCAGGGCCTGCACCGAGTGCGGCGAGTGCATGACCGGCTGCCGGCACGGCGCCAAGAACACCCTGAACGAGAACTACCTCCACCTGGCCGAGAAGGCGGGCGCGGTCGTGCACCCGCTGACGACGGTCGTGTCGGTCACGGACGACTCACAGGGCGGCTTCGCGGTCGCCACCCTCCCCACCGACGGCCGCCGCAAGGCGAAGGGCCGGGTTTTCAAGGCCCGCCGGGTGGTGCTGGCCGCGGGTACCTACGGCACCCAGACGCTGCTGCACCGGATGAAGGCGAACGGTCAACTTCCTTACGTTTCCAGCCGGTTGGGTGAGCTGACCCGCACCAACTCGGAGGCGCTCGTCGGCGCCCAGACCGACGACCGCCGCTATCGCAAGGCGACGGGCGCGGCGAAGGTGGACTTCACCCGCGGAGTCGCCATCACCTCCTCCGTCCACCCGGACGACAGCACCCATATCGAGCCGGTCCGCTACGGCAAGGGCTCCAACTCGATGGGCAGCCTGTCGATCCTTCAGGTGCCCTACGCGGAGGGCTCGTCGAGGGTCGCCGGCTGGCTGACGAACGCGGCCCGTCACCCGCTCCTCGTCCTGCGCTCGCTCTCCAACCGGCGCTGGTCGGAGCGGACCATCATCGGGCTGGTGATGCAGTCCCTGGACAACTCGCTGACGACGTACCTCAAGCCGGCGGGTGTGGGCCGGGGCCTGCTGACGGCCCGGCAGGGGCACGGCGCCCCCAACCCCAAGCAGATCAGGGCCGCTTCCGAGGCGGCCTCCGCGATCGCCGCCGACATCAACGGCTTCGCCGGTTCCAACGTGGGCGAGCTGATGGGCACCCCGCTCACCGCGCACTTCCTCGGCGGCTGTCCGATCGGCGACTCGCGCGAGACGGGCGTCATCGACCCGTACCACCGCCTCTACGGCCACCCGGGCATCTCGGTCGTCGACGGCGCCGCCGTCTCGGCGAACCTGGGTGTGAACCCGTCGCTCACCATCACCGCCCAGGCCGAGCGCGCGATGTCGTACTGGCCGAACAAGGGCGAGACGGACCCGCGCCCGGCACAGGGCGCGGCGTACGAGCGGCTGAAGCCGGTGGAGCCGGTCGGCCCGGCGGTGCCGGCGGAGGCGTTCGGCGCACTGCGCCTGCCGTTCCTGGGGATGCCGACCGTACCGCCCAAGCAGTAGTCCGGCCGTTCGCCCGGGCCGCCGTCCGGCCGCCGTGCCAGGCGGCTGCCCGCCCGAGGCACAGGCGAAGGGACCTGCGCCCCCCTCCGAGCGCAGGTCCCTTCGCTGGTCTCGTGACGCGTTACGCGTGCGTGCCGACCTTGCGGCGGCGCGCCGCGAACACCGCACCGGCGCCGGCCACCAGGGCGACGCCGCCGACAAGGCCGATCACCGGCAGAGCGGAGTTCGAGCCGGTCGCGGCGAGGCTGCCGCTGATCGGCTTGGCGCCGCCCTGGGCCTTGGCGCCGTCGGTGGGCTTGTCGCCGTTCGGCTCGGCGTCGTCCACGCCGTCCGCGTCGCCGCCGGCGGCGAGGATCTCGACGTCGTACTCGTCACCGTTGATGTGGCAGTCGCCCTTGTCGCCCACGTACAGGGCCTCGCTCATCGCGAACGAGGAACCCGCCGGGGCCGACGCCTTGACCTTCACCCGGAGGTCAAGGGTTTCGGAGGAGTCCTTCTCCAGCCCGTCGAGCAGGGCGACGAAGGAACCGGTGACGTTGACGCTCTTGCCGTCCTCGTCCTCGTAGGAGTCCTGGTAGGCGTCGGTCCACTTACCGTCCTCCTTGACCTGGATGACCGCGAGGCCCTCGGACAGCCAGGCGTCCGTGTCGTCGGCGTACTCCAGGTACGTGGCCATGTACACGTTCTTGACGTCGACGTCGGAGTTGTTCTCGACCTCGTACGTGAAGTCGTGCCAGCCGGAACCGGCGACGATCTTGCTGGGCAGGCCCTTGATCTCGGCCGTGATGTTCTCGTCCAGGTCGAAGGTCTTGCAGTCCGTGTACGGGTCGAACCCGCCCTCGTCGGCCGACGGGTCGGCGGTCGACTTCCCCGAGCCGGAAGCGGACGGCGAGGAGGTACCGGACGGGGAGCCGGAGGCACTTCCGCTCTGCGATCCGGAGGCCGACGGAGACGAGGCGTCGGACTCCGAGGCGGAGCCGGACGGGGACGAGTCGCTCGATCCGGACGGCGAGGCGGTGGTGGTGTCGTCCGACGCGGACGAGCCCGCGGACGGTGAGCCGCTCTCCTGCGCGAAGGCGGCGGGCGCCGACAGCAGGGCGAGCGGCACCAGGGCGGCGGTGGCGGCGGCGGTGACGAGTGAGCGGCGGAGCTTCATGAAGACCTCGGTGGATCCAGTGGGGAGGAGGCCTTCCGCATGGGGGTGTGGGAGTGGGCCTTGGTTCACTGGGTGTGACCCGTGATGGCCGAGAACCGTTGTACGCAGCTCACATAATCTTTATGTGGCTCGTGTCACACCCGCCGCACCGGTCGCGATATCCACATTCCGCGGCACCGGTCACGAGAGCCGCACCCCGCCGCACCGGTCACGAGAGCCGCACTCCGCCGCACCGGTCACGAGAGTCGCACCCCGCCGCACCGGTCACTACAGCCGCACCCCGCCGCACCGGGCACGGCGACCGCATGGGTCGCGCCAGTCACCGTCACCGCACCCGCCGCTCCGGCCGACGTCCGTCACACCGCCCGCCCGCCCGTGCGAGCCACACCCGCCGACGCCGAGGCGGGCTCGCCCCGGGCATGACGAAGGGCCCCGCGGGACGGATCCGCGAGGCCCTTCTTTATCGTCAGCACCGGCGTCAGGGCAGCGCCGGTGCCGGGGAGCGGCGCCGGGGGGTCGCGCCGCTGGCCTGGACCTCTGGCAGTACGGGCAACGCGTAAGACGGTTGCCTGTAGGGGGACTTGGGGGTGTTCGGGGCTTTCTACGCATCGTGCTGGATGAGCGCGGCCCCCGCAACCGTTTGACCCAGCCTTGTGCATTTTTGCATTTTTCGCCGGTCGGCTCGGTCCCGGGCGTCCCCGGGACCGGCCGTTCTCTTGGGTGACCGGACTGCTGTCCCCTGCCGTCCGGTCACCTGTACGGAGCGAGGTCCCACGGCGCACTGCACGATCCGTACGCCTCATCGCTCCGGCGAGCCACGCGTGGTTGTTCCGGGCCCGCCCCTGGCTGGAGCGGACACCGGGACCAACGAGGCCGTCCGGGCGGCGGTCACGCGCCGTACGGGTGAGAAGAGGGCCGAACTGACGCCCGACCTCAGACACGCCCCCGGCACAGTTCGAGCAGCGTCATCGCCAGCGGGGTGCCGGGCTTGCCGAGGGCGTCCCTGTAGTGGCCGAGGACCTCCATCTCACGGGAGAGGTTCACGCGCCGGCCGCCGGAGGTGATCCGCGCCTCCTGGATGACGGCCGAGACGGCCATCCGTTCCTGGATCAGACCGATGATCCGGTCGTCGAGCGCGTCGATGCGCTCACGGGCGCCGGTGATCACGTCGGCGGCCTCGGAGGTGCGGGCGCCGGTCACGTCGATGGCGGTCATGGGGGCTCCTGTGGTGGGTACGGGAGGCCCCGGAGCGGCAGGACCCGGGAAGAACGACAGACGCCCCGGGCCTTGTCGGCCCGGGGCGCCTGGGAAGTCGCTCGTCAGTTGCTCAAGCAGCACGACCATGGCAGCCGGTGGGCCGGTTGCCATAGGTAAAGACGAAGGTCGTGTGCGAAAGCATGCGGTCAGTATGCAGGGTCGCGGGGTGAGGTCCAAGGCGGTTCGCGAGGCGGTTCGCATCCTGAGACGCGGTGGTGCCTCCGGCGCCGGGTCCGGTCCCGCGCCCGCCTCGGTAGAATCGGGTCACACAGAGACCCCGCCCCACCGCCGGAAGGCCCCCGTGTCATCAGCGACTCCTACTGCCGCCGCCCCCGACACCGTCCTGGTCGTCGACTTCGGTGCGCAGTACGCCCAGCTCATCGCCCGCCGAGTCCGCGAGGCGCGGGTCTACAGCGAGATCGTGCCGAGCACCATGCCGGTCCAGGAGATGCTCGCCAGGAACCCGGCGGCGATCATCCTCTCCGGCGGCCCGTCGTCCGTGTACGAGGAGGGCGCCCCCCGTCTCGACCGCGAGATCTTCGAGGCCGGCGTCCCCGTGTTCGGCATGTGCTACGGCTTCCAGCTGATGGCGCAGACCCTCGGCGGCACCGTCGACAACACCGGCGCCCGTGAGTACGGCCGCACCGAGCTGCGCGTCTCCCGCGCCTCCTCCACCCTCTTCGAGGGCACCCCGGCCGAGCAGGCCGTGTGGATGTCGCACGGAGACGCCTGCTCCGCGGCCCCCGAGGGCTTCAGCGTCAGCGCCTCCACGGACGTCGTCCCGGTCGCCGCCTTCGAGAACGACGAGAAGAAGCTCTACGGCGTCCAGTACCACCCCGAGGTCATGCACTCCACGCACGGGCAGCAGGTGCTGGAGCACTTCCTGTACCGGGGCGCGGGTCTGAGCCCGGACTGGACCACCGGCAACGTCATCGACGAGCAGGTCGCCGCCATCCGCGAGCAGGTCGGTGACAAGCGCGCCATCTGCGGCCTCTCCGGCGGTGTGGACTCGGCGGTCGCCGCGGCCCTCGTGCAGAAGGCCATCGGCTCCCAGCTGACCTGCGTGTACGTCGACCACGGTCTGATGCGCAAGGGCGAGACCGAGCAGGTCGAGAAGGACTTCGTGGCCGCGACCGGCGTCCAGCTGAAGGTCGTGGACGCGGAGGAGCGCTTCCTCACCGCCCTCAAGGGCGTCTCGGACCCCGAGGAGAAGCGGAAGATCATCGGCCGCGAGTTCATCCGGGTCTTCGAGCAGGCCCAGGCGGAGATCATCGCGGACGAGGGCCCGGCCGTGGAGTTCCTCGTCCAGGGCACGCTGTACCCGGACGTCGTCGAGTCGGGCGGCGGTACCGGCACCGCGAACATCAAGTCCCACCACAACGTGGGCGGGCTGCCGGAGGACCTCGAGTTCCAGCTGATCGAGCCGCTGCGCCAGCTGTTCAAGGACGAGGTCCGCATGGTCGGCCAGGAACTCGGCCTGCCCGAGGAGATCGTCCAGCGCCAGCCGTTCCCCGGCCCCGGCCTCGGTATCCGGATTGTGGGCGAGGTCACCAAGGACCGTCTCGACCTGCTCCGCGACGCCGACGCGATCGCCCGCGAGGAGCTGACGGCCGCCGGTCTCGACCGTGAGATCTGGCAGTGCCCGGTGGTCCTGCTCGCGGACGTCCGCAGTGTCGGCGTCCAGGGCGACGGCCGCACCTACGGCCACCCGATCGTCCTGCGTCCGGTCTCCTCCGAGGACGCCATGACGGCCGACTGGTCGCGGCTGCCCTACGACGTCCTTGCGAAGATCTCCACCCGGATCACCAACGAGGTCCGCGACGTCAACCGCGTCGTCGTCGACGTGACCTCGAAGCCGCCGGGCACGATCGAGTGGGAGTAGGCCTTCCCAGGATCCCCTGACAGCAGGGGTCAGGTCCGCTTGAGAGTGCGCACCGCCTCTCCGGGCTTCCAGACCTGGGCGACCAGATACGTGTCGTCCTCGACGTAGGTCCGTACGACCTCCGTCAGCTCGGTGCGGAAGAGGTGGAACGGCTGCGGCGGTTCCACCTCTTTCACGTACGCCGACTTCGCCGGCCCGTCCGCCGCCTCGGCCGCGCGCCCCGCGATCCGTACGTCGCCCCCGCCCATCCCGGTCCCCTCGCCGGGGTTGGCCTGGAGGCAGAAGCGGGGGTCACGGCGCAGGTCGAGGGCCTTGAGGGAGCCCGGCATCATGCCGAGCCACAGCTCTCCGCCGAGGAAACGGACCTCGATGCCGGTGGTGCGCGGGGAGCCGTCCTTGCGCAAGGTCGCCAGGACGTGGTGCGTGAAGGCCCCGAAGCGGTCCTCGGTGATCTTCGCGAGTGCGGGTTCGGCTGCGGCGAAGGCCGCCCAGTTCGCTGTCATACCGCGAGTGTGACCCCGATACCCGACATCCACTGTCCGGTATCGGCGTCGGGCGCCGGAGCCGGAGACCGCAACCGCGGGTCAGAAGCCCTGGGGGACCGGTCGTACGTACCGCTCCAGCCCCGCCGCGTCCCGCACAGGAGTACAGCCGGCCGCCGTGAGCCGCCGCGCCAGCTTCGCGCGCCGGCTCGTGTTCACCCGCAGGGCGCCCAGCATGAACAGCGGCATCAGCACGGCGAGCGGGAGCAGGACGGCATACGCGCCGGTCAGCGGGGCCATCAGCAGGAACAGCACCGCGGCACCCCAGCCGATGGCCAGCATCTGCTTGCGGTTGGCGGCCGCGCCCAGCGCGTCGTGACGGATGAGCGCCGTGAGCACGTCCACGTCGGCCTGCGCCTCGGGGACCGGGGTCAGCGAGCCCAGGTACATACCCGGCACCGGGCGGCCGGGGCCCGGGTCGGGGAACGCCGCCGTGTTCGCCTCGGCGCGCCGGCGGGCCCAGGGGCCGGGGTCCCGCACCAGCTGGATGTGCATGATGCGGTGTTTGCCGACGAGGCGCACGCTCTCGTACCGGAAGCCGTAGCACTCGGCGATGTAGACCAGAGCGGCGAACGTCTCCAGCTCCGCGAACGGGTGGACGAGCTCGATGGCGTCGCGCGTCGCGATCTGGCGCATGAGGGCGGTGATGTGGCGGTCGGCCATGCTCAAGGTGTGCTCCGGAGGTGACGGAAATCGTCATCTTTGCATAACGGCTCTGCCCTTTTGCGCTGACCGACGGTAACTTCCGCTTCGTCAAGCAACCCAGTGCTGGAGGATCGATGCACGGGCCCACGCCGCCTGCCCCGCTGCCCACCGACCGGCTTCAGTTCGCGATGCCGCCGATGCACGACTCGGTGGAGGACGAGCGCCGACACCGCAAGGAACGGCTGGCGGGCGCGGTACGGATCTTCGGGCGGCTCGGCTTCGAGGACGGCGTCTCCGGGCACATCACGGCTCGCGACCCGGAGTTCGACGACTGCTTCTGGGTGAACCCCTTCGGGATGCCCTTCAAGCACGTCACCGTCGGCGACCTCGTACTCGCCAACGCCGACGGACAGGTCGTCGAGGGCCGCTACCACGTCAACCAGGCCGCCTTCACCGTGCACGCCCAGGTGCACGCCGCCCGCCCCGACGTGGTCGCCGTCGCCCACTGCCACTCGGTGCACGGCCGTGCCCTCGCCGCACTCGGCGAGCTGCTCGACCCCATCACCCAGGAGAGCTGCGCGTTCTACGAGGACCACGCCCTGTACGACGCCTACACCGGCGTCGCCGTCGACGCGGCGGAGGGGAAGCGCATCGCGGCCGCGCTCGGCTCCCGCAAGGCGCTCGTGCTGCGCAACCACGGGCTGCTGACGGTCGGCGACTCGGTCGACGCGGCCGCCTGGTGGTTCCTGTCGATGGAACGCTCCAGCCAGGTCCAGCTGACCGCGAAAGCGGCGGGCCGGCCCGTCCTGATCGACCACCGGGCGGCGGTGGCGACCCGGGAACAGCTCGGCGGCGACCTGGTGGCCTGGATCAACTACCAGCCCCTCTGGCAGGACATCAGCCGCAGCGAGCCGGATCTGCTCAGCTGAGCCCCGTCCCGACGGCCGCGACCGGTGAGGCGTGCGCGGTGAGGCGTGTGCGGTGGAACGGGACCGGTGAGCCGTGTCAGGGAACCCGCCGGAACCGTGGGACTCCTCTCCTAGAAGCCGCGCAGGACGACCGCCTTCGTCCGCGCGAACTCCTCGTCCGTGAGCACCCCGTCCCGGTGCAGCTCGCCCAACTCGCGCAGGCGGCGCAGCAGCACGTCGTGGTGGTCGGACGGCGGCGGGACGGCCGCCGTGAGCCCGCGCCTGCGCGCCGGTCCCCCGTCCTCGTGCTCCTGCCCGGACGCCTGTCCGGCTCCCGCGCGGGCGGTGGGGTGGGGGAGCCGGGCGGTGACCGCGGTCGCCACCAGCGCCGTCAGCAGGTCGCGGCTCACGTTGCCCCACAGATCCAGGGCGTACGGATCCTTCTCGGGCGTCAGTTCCGAGGACACCGTCTCGCGGGTCACGAACCGCAGGAAGCCGTCCTCGTAACCGGAGTTGGGCAGCCACTCGACGCGCACCACATCACCGACGTCGATCACACGCGGGCCCGTCGCCCGCTTCACCCGGTCCGAGGTGTCCGCCCAGTCCACCCGCACCTGGGTGCCGTCGAAGGAGACGGTGCCGTCGGACGAACGCACCGAGACCGGAACCGGCGGACCCGGCAGGAGATAGCCCACCGTCGGCTCGCCCGGGATCTCGTCGAGAAGCAGCGCGTGCCGGACCTCCTCGGCGAGGTATTCGGCGACCCCGGAACGGTCCGCGTCCACGACGAGCCGGTAGGGGTCGGCCCGGTCGGGCAGCCGACCGCCGGTCGCCTGCAACAGCGGATCGGCCCCCTCGCGCAGCCGCATCCGCAGCCGGCCCCGCTTGCGGTCGGGCTCGTAGACGACCCCCGCGACCGCCTCCAGGGGCACGGTGATCTCCCCGTACGTCTGGCGGAACAGCGGTACGGAGCGGTGCAGCCCCGGTGTGATCCTGACCGATGTGCCGTCGAAGGCCCAGGTCCCGTCACGCTGGATGATCTCGGCCATACGGGAATTCTCGCAGTCGGGTCAACACGGCCCCGCCCACGTCACCCGCGCTGACCAGACCTGCCGGGAACGGGGGGCGTTCGGTAGGGCACAATTCGCTGTCATTGCGGGGGAGTTGTTCACAGGCGGCAGGCGGGGCCCTTACCGGGTCCCCGGAGGGCCGCCATCCGATCGGGTCGTGGGGAAGGCGGGCGTCGGACATGGCGGTCCAGGAGGCGAGACAGGGCGCGGAGCCGGGCAGAGGACCCGGCGCGCACGAGGGCGGCTGTACCTGCGGAGACTGCCCGCACGGGGCCCGCGCCGGACACCGGCGGGCGGTCGCCGAGTTCCTGCTGCAACGGGACGGGTTCGCCGCCGGGCGCGGCCTGCCGGCCGCCGTCGCCCACTCCGTCCCGGCCTCCCGCCAGTGGGTCTCCGAGGAACTCGCCCAGTCCGCGGACGTCGTCGCCGAACGCGGCCGCGCCGAGGGCGAGGCATGGCTCGCCCGCCTGTGGCTCCGTACGGCGGTCACCGTGTGGGCGTCGGTCGTCGTCCTGTTGCTGGTGCAGTCCCTGACCGCCATCGGCGCGGGCTGGACCGACGCCCGCACCGCCGGGCTCCTCGCCGCGCTCGTCGTCGCCGGTGCGCTGACCACCGCCTCCTGGTTCCACCGGGCTCGCGGCGGGGCACTGGCCCCCGTGATCGGCGAGGACAACCGCCTCTCCACCTCCCGCGCGGTCGCCGCCGCCTGGGTCCTGCTCGTGGCCTACGCGGTACTCGTCCTGGTGGGCCGGCTCGCCGCCGCCTCCGGCCACGCCGAACGCGACGCGCTGCTCGCCGGGCTCGACCTCGCCCGGGGCGCGGGCGTGGTGACCGTCCTCGCCGTGGTCTGCGGGATCGCCGTGCTGGTGCGCCGGGTGGTCGGCCTGCGCGTCCTCTCCCAGCGGCTCCAGAAGATCCGGGCCCATCGCCCGCGGGCGGCCGACCTGCTGACCGACGACGCCGGCCGCGGTACCTTCGCCGACATCCAGTACGTCGTGATCGGCGCCGTCGCCCTGGTCTTCGCCGCCGTCCGGCTGGCCCGCCGCCCCGACCAACTGCCCGACCTCCCCTGGGGCCTGGCGGTCGTGGTCCTGGTGTCGGCCGCCACCTACGTCGCCGGCAAGTACGCGGAGGGCGGCCGGCCCGTCATCCTCTCCGTCGTCCGCTCCCGTGAGGCCGGTGACCTCGACGCCCCGATCCGCACCGGCGACGACATCGAGATCCGCGGCGCCGGCTTCGTCCCGCCCGGCGCGCAGACCGCCGACCGGCTGTCCCGCATGGTCGTCCGCATCGGCCCGGTCCATGTCCACGTCCCCCTCGTGCCGGTCACGGGAGGCTTCAGCAACCCCACCGACGCCGTCCTCACCGTGCCCGTCCCGGCGGACGTGGAACCGGGCCGCCTGGACGTACAGGTCGTCACGGCGGCGGGAGCCGAGACGAACAGATACGCGATCGACGTCACGGACTGAACCGGCCGGGCCCGAGGAGCCGACGGAACCGACCGCCCCGACCAGCCTTGGGAGGGGGGACCGGTGGGGCGGAGGAACCCTCGGGGCACCGGGGACCGGTGGGGCGGAGTGAATCCACCGGGCGAAGTGAACCGGCGATGCGCAGAGCTCGTGCAAACAGTTGAGCACACCCCCCATTTCGTACGTATGGTCTGTTGAGGGATCCCACCACTCGGGGCGAGAGGCGGCTACGGGCGATGACTCACGGCATGCGGACGGATACCCACCCCCCCTATTTCGACGGCGGCGGCCGCGACTGGCGGGGCACCGCCACCCGCTACGCCCTCCTTCCCCTCCGGATCTTCCTGGGCGTCACCTTCATCTACGCCGGGCTCGACAAACTCACCGACAGCGCGTTCCTCAAGGACAGCGGCGCCGGCTCGATCGGCGACACGATGCGCGCCGTCCGTGACTCCTCGGCCATCCCCGCGATGGTCGACATGGCCCTGAAGAACCCCGTCGGCTTCGGCTACGCGATGGCGTTCGGCGAACTCGCCGTCGGCATCGGCATCCTGGTGGGTCTCCTCACCCGGCTCGCGGCGCTCGGCGGCGCCCTGATCTCGCTCAGCCTCTGGCTGACGGTGAGCTGGGCCTCGGACCCGTACTACTACGGCAACGATCTCCCGTACATGTTCCTCTGGGTGCCTTTCGTCCTGGCCGGAGCGCCTTACTGGTCACTGGACGCCCTGATCAGGGGCCGACGGCAGGGACGGGACCAGGCCGGGGCCTGGCGGTAGCCGGGTCCGCTCCTCGCGCACCGAGGACCGGCGGTGGCCGCGGCCCGCCTTTCTGCCGGCTCTGCGTCGAGCCCGCAGCCAAGACCGCGGTCTACGGATGGACCACCAGATCACTCGAAGAAGTCGTCGCCCCGGTCGGAGACCGAGGCGGCCAAGCAGGCGCGGTCCGCCGGCTCGAAGGCCAGGACCGCCGGGGCATGACCGGCACGCAGCCGCTTCAGCTCGGGCACGGCCCGACTCCGACCGGGTGGCGTGCCGAGGCCACCCGGGTCGGATCAGCGGCCCGTGTCCGGGCCGGTCGTCCGCGCCGGGCCGGTCAGTGGGGACGGGCCCCGTCGTCTGCGCACGCTCCTGGCCACGACACCCGTCGCGCCCGCCAGGCACAGACCGGCCACGACGACCGGGATCACCACGAACCACGGTGTCTCCCAGAGGCCGCCGGCATCACCCGCGTAGATCACGCCCGCGAGGACGAAGAAGGCGCCGGCGACGAGCCTGCCGGGCCGGAACTCATGACGCAGCACGGGCCACCTCCGCCTGTCCCACGCCGACCTGGAGATCGAGGTCGATGGTCCCGGCGTCCTTCCCGCCCGAGACCGGCGACAGCGTCACCTCCTTGTGTCTGCCCGGCTGCACGTCCACGTCCTTCTTGTCGTCGCCCGGCAGCTGGATGTCCCCCAGCCCCACGTCGATCCTCACCTTCACGGTCACGTCCGGCGGCACGATCACCCGTAGCCGGCCCGCCCCCACCTCGGCATGGGTGCTCATGGTCTCTCCCTTCGCGAGTCGGAGCCGGGACAGGTCCAGGGTGCCGTCCCCGGTGCCCAGGTCGTAGCCCGTCCGTACGGCCGTCACCGACGCGGGCTGCCACAGCGTGTCGGTCCAGCGGGTGCCGATGTCCTTGGGCAGCACGGCCGTAGCGGCCAGCAGACCCGCCGTGACGATCGCCAGGAACACCGATCCCGCGCCTGTCCGCCCGAGGAACGAACTGACCGCGATGCCCGCGCCGAGCACGATGAGCGCGGCCGCAAGCCCGGCCTGAAGACTGGTGCCGAGCGGGTGGTCGTCCCAGGTGAGCCGGGTGACGAGGCCGCCCGCGAGCACCGCGAGCAGAAAGAGCCAGCCGCCGATCCAGCGCGGGCCGCGTGGGCCGGTGTACGGCTGGTGCGCGGGGCGTGTGTCCTCGGGGCGGCGGTGGTGACCGATGAGGTCGACTTCCACGGTCGTGGTGATGTCCCGGTGCCGGGCGTCCCAGGGGCCCCACAGGTAGCCCGTGCCACCGTCGTGGGTGCCGTCCTTGACGATGGGGTCGCGCCACCAGGAGGGGTAGGCGGAGGGGACGGGCGGCGCCTGGGCCTCCGGCGGGGCGTCGGCCACGGCCTGGGCGGCCAGCGGATCCGGGTCCGAGGAGTCCCGGTGCCGTGACCAGTAGCCGGCGCCCGCGAGGAGGAAGGAGACGACGACGGCGAAGGCCAGCACGCTGCCGTTGTTCAGCATCGAGAGGAAGACTCCGCAGCCGACCAGGGCGAACAGCACGGCCGCCAGGGCCTGGCCGTCGACCCGGCCGGTCAGGAGCTTGCGCACCTCGTTCTGCTCGTCGTCGGCGTAGGGGGCGAACAGCCAGGCGAAGCCGTAGAAAATGAGCCCGATGCCGCCGGTCGCGGAGAGCACGGCGAGCGTGATCCGGAAGATCACCGGGTCCATGTCGCACTGCCGTCCGAGGCCCGCGCACACCCCGGCGAGCACTTTGTGCTCGCGGTCCCGCCGGAACCTCGGCGACGGCCCGGCTGCTCCGGTCGCTTCGGTTGCCTCGGTGCCGCGCGGTCGTGGCTGAGGGCTCCCTGGCCTTCCGCCTCCCTCCGGCCCTGGAGCCCGTTCCGCCGAGCCGCCGCTGCCGGGGCCGCCGCCGGGTTCCGGTCCGCCGCCACTGCTCGGCCGGGCCCCGCTCGCCGCCGCCGCCGTCGCGGCCTCGGCAGCCGCCTCGAGCGGGGTCCTGACGTCGGTGTCGGCGTTGGTGTCGGCGTCGGTGTCGGTGTCGGCGGCCGCGTGGGTGGACCGGCCGGGTTCTGGCCGCTCCCCCTCCTTCTCCTTCGCGTGCGCGCCCGCCCGCCCGTGTGCGCGCGGTTGCTCACCTGCGGCGCCCGGGGCGCCGGGGGACGGGGCGGCCGCGTCGGGCGCGGCGCCCCCGTCGGGCACGGCATCCGCGGCGTGCTGGTGATCTGTCATGAGTCCATGGTGGCGGGCGAGCCGCCCGCACGGCAGTCGGAACGACCCTGGTCGGACCCTGATATCGGCCCTGATCCGGCGCGGGGAAGGCGTTCGAGGCACGCGGGCCCCGCAGATCAGGGGCGTCTAGGGGGCGAACCCTGATGCCCTGGACCGGCACCCGTGTGACCATCGTTGGCATGCCGGAAGCCGCAGCCATGCCCCTCGCCGAACCGCGGCCGCCGCGCAAGCTCTACCGCAGCAGCGACGGACGCTGGCTGGGTGGCGTGGCGCGGGGGCTCGCCGGGCACCTCGGGCTGCCCGTGGTGTGGGTGCGGCTCGTCTTCGCCGGTCTGTTCATGGCGGACGGTCTCGGCGCGCTGCTCTACGCGGCCTTCTGGTTCTTCGTGCCGCTCGGGGTCGGAGGCGTCGGCGGCCAGAAGCCGCCCGCGCTCGTCGGCACCGAGACCGCTCCCGACGGCCGTCGCCGGCTCGTCGCCCGAAAACCGGACAAGGGGCAGATCGTCGCGCTGCTCCTCATGGTCGTCGTCGCCATGGTCTTCGTGGGCAACGTGAACCTGGGCAACGGCGCCAAGGCGTATCTGCTGCCCGCCGTCCTCGTCGGCGCGGGCGTCGCCCTCGTCTGGCGCCAGGCGGACAACGCGCGCCGGGCCCGCTGGGTCGAGGTCGGCCGCCGACGCCGGACGCTCACACTGCTGCGGGCGGGCGCCGGAGTCCTGCTGGTCACGGCCGGGGTCTCCGGCATCTTCGTCCTCCAGGGCTCCGCCGCCCACCTCGGCTCCGTGCTCCAGGCGGCTCTCGCCGTCCTCGTCGGCATCACGCTCCTCGCCGGCCCCTACCTGGTCCGTATGACCCAGGACCTCTCCGAGGAGCGCCTGATGCGCATCCGGGCACAGGAGCGCGCGGAGGTCGCCGCCCATGTCCACGACTCGGTGCTGCACACCCTGACCCTGATCCAGCGCAACGCGGAGAACGCCGGGGAGGTGCGCCGCCTGGCCCGCGCCCAGGAGCGCGACCTGCGCACCTGGCTCTACAGACCCGAGGGCACGGGCAAGGAGGAGGCCGACGAGCCCGCCACGGTCGCCGAGGCGGTGCGGCGCAACGCCGCCGAGGTCGAGGACAAGCACGGCGTCCCCCTCGAGGTGGTGGTCGTCGGCGACTGCCCGCTCGACGAACGGGTCGGCGCACAGATGCAGGCCGCGCGTGAGGCGATGGTGAACGCGGCCAAGTACGGTGGCGACGGCGGCGCCGTGCAGGTCTACGCCGAAGTCGAGGGCAGGACGGTCTTCGTGTCCGTCCGGGACCGCGGCCCCGGCTTCGACCTCGACTCGATACCCGGCGATCGCATGGGCGTCAGAGAATCGATCATCGGCCGCATGGAGCGCCACGGCGGCACGGCGCGGCTGCGGGCCGTCCCGGACGGCGGCACGGAGGTCGAGCTGGAGATGGAGAGGGCGGAGAAGACGTCATGAGCGACCCGACGGAAACGAACGGCACTGCGGGAGCGGCGGAGGCGGCCGAGCCGACGAAGTCCCCGGGCGACGGCACGGGCGCCGGGCGCCATGTGCGCGTGGTCCTGGTCGACGACCACCGCATGTTCCGTACCGGAGTGCAGGCCGAGATCGGCCAGACCGAGCAGACCGGCGTCGAGGTCGTCGGCGAGGCGGCGGACGTCGACCAGGCGGTCACCGTCATCACCGCGACCCGGCCCGAGGTGGTCCTCCTCGACGTCCACCTGCCGGGCGGCGGCGGGGTCGAAGTACTGCGCCGCTGCGCCCCGTTGATGGCCGACGCCGAGCAGCCGGTGCGCTTCCTCGCCCTGTCCGTGTCGGACGCGGCGGAGGACGTGATCGGGGTGATCCGCGGCGGAGCCCGGGGCTACGTCACCAAGACGATCACGGGCAAGGACCTGGTGAACTCCGTCTTCCGCGTGCAGGAGGGCGACGCCGTGTTCTCGCCCCGCCTCGCCGGGTTCGTCCTCGACGCCTTCGCCTCCACCGACGCGCCGCCGGTCGACGAGGACCTCGACCGTCTCACCCAGCGCGAGCGCGAGGTGCTGCGCCTCATCGCCCGCGGCTATGCCTACAAGGAGATCGCCAAGCAGCTGTTCATCTCCGTCAAGACGGTCGAGTCGCACGTCTCGGCGGTGCTGCGCAAGCTCCAGCTCTCCAACCGGCACGAGCTGACCCGCTGGGCCACGGCACGACGGCTGGTGTGAACCGGAATTGGATGGAACCCCCCCGGAGAGCCCACGTTGTCGAGTGGGTGACAGGGTCCTCGGACCTCGTACTCCTGGGGGGAGCATCCGTGCGTGACCGAAGTTCGGTGCGCGACGAAGAATTCGCGGAATTCGTGACGGGGGCGCACACGTCACTGTTGCGGACGGCCCGTCTGCTGACCGGCGATCGGCACAGCGCCGAGGACCTGCTCCAGGCGGCGCTGGTGCGCGTGTACCTGCGCTGGTCCCGCTCGGCGGACTGGGGCTCGCCCCACGCCTACGCCCGCAAGGTCGTCGTCAATCTCTACGCGACCTGGCGCAGGCGACGCTGGCACACGGAGGTCGTGCGTCCCGAGGCGGACCACACCCCCGACGCCGGGGACATGGCGCACAACGCGGAGACACGGCTCGAGCTGGACCGTGCCCTCGCCACCCTGCCCCGTGCGCAACGCGTGGTCGTGGTGCTCCGTTTCTACGAGGACCTGTCGGTGGAAGAGACGGCCGACCTGCTCGGCTGTTCGCCCGGGACGGTCAAGAGCCGTACCAACAGGGCCCTGGAACGGCTGCGTGCCGCGGGCGCGCTGGCCGGTTACGCGGGAAGGGGAACGCGATGAGCGAGACGGCCCATGCGGAAGAGGAACTGCTCAGGCGGGGGCTGCACGAGCTGGCGGAGGCGGACTGCTCGGCCGATGCGCTCTCGCAGTCGGCCGTCCTGGTGGCCCGGGGCCGCCGCACCCTGCGGCGCAGGCGTACGGCCATGGTCACCGCGAGCCTCACACTGATCGGCGTCGTGGGGGCGGGCGGCGTGTACGCGGGAGTGTTCGACACGGGCAGGGGCGAGGGAGGCGACCTCGCGGCGGAGAAGAGTGAAACGGCACGGCCGGCTTCCATCCTCAAGGGTCTGCTTCCCAAGGGGAAGGTGACTGAGGAACGGAACCAGAAGCACAGCAGTTCTTTCTGGCCGTACCTGGGCGGTTCGCTCGTCTTCGACGACGGCAAGGGCGCGGCCGCGATCTCGATCGTGTTGGACAGGTTGGACTCGCCTTCGAACCCTGCGAGCCAGGCGGGTTGCTCGGTCGGCGGCGGCGGCGTCGGCAGCATGGGTCCCAGGGGAACCTGCACGGAGAAAAAACTGGCAGACGGCTCCGACCTGCTGCTCACTCAGGCATATGAGCAGCCCTACCGTGATCAGGATCCGAAGGTGTGGAGTGCTCGCCTCATCACGCCGGACGGATCGATGCTCACCGTCATGGAGTGGAACGCCCCCAGGCAGAAGGGCGGCGCGCCCGTGCGTGAAACGCCCCCGTTGACACAGCAGCAGTTGACCGACGTGGTCACGGCGAAGGAGTGGCAGGACACTCTCGACTCCTTCCCTCGGCGAGGCGCCGCAGAGCCGGACCCGGACGCGCCGAGCGCGGACGATATGCAGGACATGGTCACACCGCTGCTCCCAGCGGGTCTGAAGCATCACCAATTCCTCGTGGGCGGCACCAGCCCCACGAACTTCCTCAGTCTCAAAGTCGACGACGGCAGGGGTTGGGGTCTGGTTGAGATCACCTTCGACCATCGTGGGAAGAACGACAGCGACCAGGTGCGGCTCACGAAGCTGGATGGCCTGGACCCGTGGAGTCACGCGGGCACGTTGCGCCGGTCCGTGACCGCGGTACGGCCAGGAGGTCTTCGGGTGATCGCCACGTGCTACAACGCTGGCCCCGGGTCGGATGCACCGACCCGTTCCGTCCCACCGCTCACGGTGGAGCAACTGAAGGCGGTTGTGGCCGACGACGTCTGGGACGAGTTCCAGTAGGGACGGCTCGGTCCCGTCAGCCCCTCACACCACCCGCGTGGCCCCCGCGAACGGCATCTGGTCGATCGGGGCCACGCGGACCGGGGCCGACGGGTTCGGGGCGTGGATCATCTGGCCGTTGCCGATGTAGAGGCCGACGTGGGTGATGCCCGAGTAGAAGAACACCAGGTCGCCGGGGAGGAGTTCGGAGCGGGAGACCCGCTGTCCGGCGCCGATCTGGGCGTAGGTGGTGCGGGGCAGGGAGACGCCGGCGGAGCGGTACGAGGCGAGCACGAGGCCCGAGCAGTCGAAGGCGTTCGGCCCGGTCGCGCCCCACACATAGGGGCTGCCGAGCTTGGAGTAGGCGTAGGAGACGGCCTCCGCGGCCCGGGAGTTGGGGGCCGCGGCGGTGGACGTGCCGGGTGTCTGGAGGGCGTCGCGTCCGTCCGTCGCGTCCCGTGAGGCCCGGCCGCCCGTGCCGCCGCTGCCGGTTCCCCCGCCGATCCGGGACCGCTCCGCCGCCGTCAGCCCGGACAGCAGACGGCGCGCGGCCTCCAGCTTGCCGGTGATTGTTTTTTTGTGCGTTCTCAGCTCGGCCTGGCGGGTTCTGAGCGAGGTCAGTTCGACGCGTGCGGCGCCGCGCAACTGCTCGATCTCCCGCAGCTGTCCGCGTACCCGGGTGACGGCGGCCGACTGGCGGTCGCCGGCCCGTTCGGCGAAGGCGGCGCCGTCGAGGTACCGGTCGGGGTCGTCGGAGAGGGCCAGTTGCACGGCGGGGTCGAGTCCGCTGCTGCGGTACTGCGCGGCGGCCATCGAACCCAGCGTCTCCCGGGCCGCGTTGAGTTTCTCCTCCTTGCGTGCCGCCTCGTCCCGCAGGCTCTCCAGCCGCTGTTCGGCCGCCGTCGCCTTCTCCCTCGCTCCGTTGTACTTCTCGGTGGCTTCCTCCGCCTCCTGGTAGAGCTTGGCCACCTTCGCCCTGACCTGGGCCGGAGTCAGGTTCGGCTCGGCCTGTCCGGTTCCGTCGAAGGCCGTCGCCGTCGCGGCGCCCGCGAGAGCGAGAGTGAACGCCGTGCGGGCCGTTCGGCCGCCGACCGGACTCCGACGGGGCTTGCGGTGCGCTGCCACTGGGGACTGCACGTCCTTTCGTCGACCGCCTCGTCCGTCCGTACAGCTTCCGGACGACCGTCGGGGGAGCGGACGGACGGTCCCGGGTGGCGGCTGACGCGTCCGGCGACGGCCCGCACGGGGGAGCGGAACGCCGCCGGACCTTCTCGGCGGTGGTGGCCGACTGCCGCCCCTGGCCCGGGCGGCGGTGGGGAGCCGGTCACCTGGGGGAGGACGCTAGGCCCGGCTGTGACGGTTGGGTAACGCGAAGTACGGAAGTGACGCGAGCGGACCGCGGGGTGATCGCATATGTCCGGTCCTCCGGACCGGGGCCGTCGGCTTCACGCGGTGCCCTGACCGAAACGGTGATTTCGGGGCAGGGCGGAGCGCCAGGATGCTATGGCGCGCATATATGCATGAGCGGCCGCAAGGGGGGCCGGTGTCGGACCGCACCCGCGGGGCTGATTAGCATCCGGCCTCATGGACGTACTCATCCATCTCTTCGTCGGCCTGCACATCATCGGCATCGCGGCGCTGCTGGGCGGCTTCCTCACCCAGCTGAAGGCGATGGGCCGCGGCGCGGCCCGCTTCGTCCCCTCGATGCTCCACGGCGCGGCGACGATGCTGGTCACCGGCGTCATCCTGGTCGGCCTCAACCAGGCCGACGACCAGCCGGTCAACAACATCAAGATCGGCGTGAAGCTGGCCCTGCTGATCGTGATCCTCGGGCTCGTCTATGTGAAGCGCGACGACGAGACGGTGGAGAAGCCCCTGTTCGGCCTGGTCGGCCTGCTGACCGTGGCGAACGTCTTCATCGCGGTGCTCTGGACCTGACGGACGCCAGGGCCGCTGCCAGGGCGGCCGCGGCGACGGCCAGCCACGCCGCCACGGCGGCCCACAGCAGCACCTCCCCGAGGCCCCTCAGCGACGGAACGTCGACGGCGGCGGCCACGGACAGGGCCGCCGCCGCCGTCATCCCCATCGGGAACACCGTCGCCCAGCGGCACATGTCGTAGCGCGGCCGCGGCCATCGCACCTCGGCGACGAGCAGGACGGCGTACCAGGTCAGGGCGAGCACCAGTAGCGCGACGGTCACCGTGCGCAGGACGCCGGTGTCGTCGTCGTTCCACAGGTACAGGCCCCCGTCGTCGGCCGCGAGGAGTTCCGCTCCCGCCAGTGCCGAGACGGCGAGCGCGCCGCCCGCCACCCACTGGTCGCCGGCGCCCTCGGCCACCTGGCGCAGGTCGAAGAGGGCGAGGGCGACGGCGTAGAGCACGAGCCCGAGCCAGAACAGCACGAGCGCCGTGTGAGCGAGCCAGGCAGCCGCCTCCGCCTTCGCGAGGACCGCTCCCTGCACGGCGAGTCCCTGGGTGGCCACGCAGCACAGGAACACCGCCCCCGGCATGCCCCGCCTCCACTGCCGTACGACGGTCACCAGCAGCACGGGCCACAGCACCACCGCCAGCGCCAGCAGCGCCTCGGCGAGGGTCACCCGGCCGAGCGCGCACACGCGCGTGCCCAGTACGGTCGTCGCCGCCACGGCGGTCGGCGCCCCCGGAGTGCCCGCCTCCGTCAGCCATCGCTCGCGCCCGCGCACCAGCCGTACGGCGAAGTCCGCCGCCAGTGCCACCCAGGCGGCGGCCGTCATCGCCAGGGTGACGCGGGACAGCACGTCGTACCCCGTGAGGTGCAGTCCGATCGACACGACGCCGGTCGCCATGACCGCGGCCCCCGCCGTCGGCGGCCTCCCCGCCCACCAGTCGCGGAGCGCGGAGCCGAGAGGGGGCGCCGGGGACGGGGAAGCCGGAGAGCCTGACATGCGGCCGATGCTAAGGAGCACGGCGCGCCGCGCGAGCGGGGCACGCGCGCGTGGGCACGGAAATACGCGCGCGTGCAGGGCGTGGACACGGGGCCCGGGATCCTTCACCGGGGTGAGTCCGGGCGCCCCTCGAGCCCTTGGCGGCCGTGTGGTCTCTCAGGCCGGGCGTACCACGCTGTGGATGCCCGACTGGCCGTCGTAGAAGACCGACTCCTCACGCACGTACGCGCCCGGTTTCGGGGCGTGGATCATCATGCCGTTGCCGGTGTAGACGCCGACGTGACTGACGTCGCCGTAGAAGAAGACCAGGTCGCCGGGCCGGGCGTCGGCGAGGGGAATTGCGGCGCCCGCGTTCACCTGGTCGTAGGTGGTGCGCGGGAGGACGACGCCGGCGGCCTTCCAGGTGGCCTGGGTGAGGCCGGAGCAGTCGTAGGAGTCGGGGCCCGTCGCACCCCACACGTAGGGCTTGCCGATCTGCGCGCGGGCGAAGGCGAGCGCCTTCTCGGCCTTCGTGGCGTACGAGGAGTCCACGGGGGAGGCACCGGCCGGGACCGGGGCCGGCGCCGTACTCGACCCCGCGCTCGGCCCTGTGCCCGATCCCGCGCCCGACGTGCCGCCGCCGCTCTCCTGCCGGGCCGCGGCCTGTGCCGCCGCCTGCTGCCGGGCCAGCTCCGCCGCCTCGCGCGCGGCCGCTTCCTGACGCTGCTTCTCGACCGCCGCGAGGCGGGCCTTCTCCTGAGCCGTCAGCCGGGACAGCAGCTCGCGTGCGTCGCCGAGCTTCTTCTGGACGGTGGCCTTGGCGGTCTTCAGGTCGTGCTGCGCGTCGGTGAGCGTCGCGAGGCTCTCCGTGGCCTCCCGGCGCTGCTGCGTCGTCGCGGACCGCTCCGTGACGTACTCGTCGGCCAGGCCCTTCTGGCGCTCCGTCAGACGGCTCATCAGCTGGTTCTGGTCGAAGTAGTCCTGCGGGGTGTCCGCGAGCAGGAGGGCCGCGGTCTCGGGCGCGGCGGCGCCGGCGCGGTACTGGGCCGCGGCACGGGAACCCAGCTTCTCCCGCGCCTCGTTGAGCTTCTGGGCGCGCTGTGCGACCTCGTCCAGGAGACCGTCGACCCGCTTGCGCTGCTTGGTCGTCTTCTCCTTGGCGGCGTTGTACTTCTCCGTCGCCGACTCAGCCTGGCGGTAGAGGTCGTCGACTTTCTTCTCGACCTCTTCCAGGCTCGGCCGGCCGTCCTCCGACGGGGCGGCGTCCGCCGTCTGGGAGAGCAGGGCCACGGACGTGAGGGCGGCGGTGGCGAGGGCGGGGGTGCGGACACCCGCCACGCGCATGCCCGCGGTACGCGGCTTGCGGTGCTGCGACGCCAAGGGGGGCGACTCCTTCCAGTGCTCCGCCTGCCGGGTCGGCGGTGGGGTCCCTCCCGGGCCCGTTCGGGCACCGGGGAGGGTGCGGGCAGGTACGTCGGAAGGGTTGCCCTGCGGCCCGCCTCCCAGGGGGCGGCGGACCGGTTCACCCCGGGTTGCGGTCGTTCCCGGTTCCGGCCGGCGTGAGCGGACGCGGCGGACTCGGCGGAGGTCGTACGGTCCGGCGGGGGTCGCCGGTCGGGGGTCGTACGGCCTGCTCGGCACGGTAGCCAACTCGTGTGGTCCGTGTGAAGGTTGCTGGGCGATATGCCCGATACATTTTCGTGACCTGAGGCCATGTTCAGCCGCCCGTGCCGCCCCGGTCGCGGATGGTGACCGGGGTCTCCCGGAGGGTGGCAGGGGGGGAAGTTCCGGGACGGCGGCCGGTTGTCGGTGGCGCCCCCTAGACTCGTAGAGCGATGAGCAGCCTCTTTGACGACAGCTTCCTGGCGAACCTCCAGGGCCCCCGTGCCCACGAGGAGGAACCCCCGCCACCGCCCGAGGACGATCACGGACCGGAGTCGGTTCCGGACGATCTGTTCGGCGGGAAGTTCGACGTGCCTCCGGACCGGGACACCCACTACCGCGACGGCGCCCCGCGCCCCGTGCTGGACGCCGCCGCGCTCCTGGAGGGGCTGAACGACAACCAGCGCGCCGCCGTCGCCCACGCGGGCACCCCGCTGCTCATCGTGGCCGGCGCGGGCTCCGGCAAGACGCGCGTGCTCACCCACCGCATCGCCCACCTCCTCGCCGAGCGGCATGTGCACCCGGGGCAGATCCTCGCGATCACCTTCACCAACAAGGCCGCGGGCGAGATGAAGGAGCGCGTCGAGGCGCTCGTCGGCCCGCGCGCGAACGCGATGTGGGTGATGACCTTCCACAGCGCGTGCGTGCGCATCCTGCGCCGCGAGAGCAAGAGGCTCGGTTTCACGTCGTCGTTCTCGATCTACGACGCGGCCGACTCCAAACGCCTCATGGCCCTGGTCTGCCGTGACCTGGACCTCGACCCCAAGCGCTACCCGCCCAAATCGTTCAGCGCCAAGATCAGCAACCTGAAGAACGAGCTGATCGACGAGGAGGACTTCGCCGCGCAGGCCGCGGACGGGTTCGAGAAGACCCTCGCCCAGGCCTACGCGATGTACCAGTCGCGGCTGCGCGAGGCGAACGCCCTCGACTTCGACGACCTGATCATGACGACGGTCAATCTGCTGCGCGCCTTCCCGGACGTCGCCGACCACTACCGCCGCCGGTTCCGGCACGTCCTGGTCGACGAGTACCAGGACACCAACCACGCCCAGTACGCCCTGGTGCGCGAGCTGGTCGGCACCTCCGAGCACCCCGTCGACGTCCCCCCGGGCGAGTACGACCTGCCGCCGGCCGAGCTCTGCGTCGTCGGTGACGCCGACCAGTCGATCTACGCCTTCCGCGGCGCGACGATCCGCAACATCCTCCGGTTCGAGGAGGACTACCCGGACGCGACGACGATCCTGCTGGAGCAGAACTACCGCTCCACGCAGACGATCCTGTCCGCCGCCAACGCCGTCATCGAACGCAACGAGTCCCGCCGCCCCAAGAACCTGTGGACCAACGCGGGCGCGGGCGCGCGCATCACCGGCTACGTCGCCGACACCGAGCACGACGAGGCGCAGTTCGTCGCCGACGAGATAGACCGGCTGACGGACGCGGGCGACGCGAAGGCGGGCGATGTCGCCGTCTTCTACCGCACCAACGCCCAGTCGCGTGTCTTCGAAGAGATCTTCATCCGCGTCGGTCTGCCCTACAAGGTCGTCGGCGGGGTCCGCTTCTACGAGCGCAAGGAGGTCCGGGACGTCCTGGCCTACCTGCGCGTGCTGGCCAACCCGGAGGACTCGGTGCCGCTGCGCCGGATCCTCAACGTGCCCAAGCGGGGCATCGGCGACCGGGCCGAGGCGATGATCGACGCCCTCTCGCAGCGGGAGAAGATCAGCTTCCCGCAGGCCCTGAGGCGTGTCGACGAGGCGTACGGCATGGCCTCGCGCTCGACGAACGCAGTGAAGCGGTTCAACGTGCTGATGGAGGAGCTCCGCACGATCGTGGAGTCGGGCGCCGGACCGGCGACGGTCCTGGAGGCGGTCCTCGAACGCACCGGCTACCTCGCCGAGTTGCAGGCCTCCACCGACCCGCAGGACGAGACCAGGATCGAGAACCTCCAGGAACTCGCCGCTGTGGCCCTGGAGTTCGAGCAGGAGGCAAGCGAGGCGGAGGGCGAGGCCACGGCCCCGGCCGGACTCTCCGCGTTCCTCGAGCGGGTCGCCCTGGTGGCGGACTCCGACCAGATCCCCGACGAGGAGGACGGCTCGGGAGTCATCACCCTGATGACCCTGCACACCGCCAAGGGCCTCGAGTTCCCGGTCGTCTTCCTGACCGGCATGGAGGACGGCGTCTTCCCCCACATGCGCGCCCTCGGTCAGACCAAGGAGCTCGAGGAGGAACGCCGGCTGGCCTACGTCGGCATCACGCGCGCGCGAGAGCGGCTCTACCTGACGCGGTCCGCGCTGCGCAGCGCCTGGGGGCAGCCGTCCTACAACCCGCCCTCCCGGTTCCTGGAGGAGATTCCGCCTGCGCACGTGGACTGGAAGCGGACGGGGGCGGCCGGGCCCGTGGCCTCCGGTCCCGTCTCCGGTGTGGCGGCCTCGCTGTCCTCGTCCCGCTCACGCTCCTCGGCCGCAGGCGCCTCCGGCTTCGCGACGCGCCGGAGCGCCGAGAAGCCGGTGGTGGCGCTGGCCGTCGGGGACCGCGTCACCCACGACCAGTTCGGTCTCGGCACGGTCGTCGGCGTGAACGGCACGGGCGCGAACGCGGAGGCGACGGTCGACTTCGGCGACGTCAAACCGAAGCGGCTGCTCCTGCGGTACGCGCCGGTGGAGAAGCTCTAGGCCGGACACGGCGTAGAGCACGAGCGGGCCCCCGCTGCGACAGCGGGGGCCGGAGCGCGGAGCGCACTTACGTCGGGTTGAGCCCGTGGCTGCGCAGCCACGGCAGCGGGTCGATCGCGGATCCTCCCGCGGGCCGGACCTCGAAGTGCAGGTGCGGTCCGGTGGAGTTGCCGGAGTTGCCGGAGTACGCGACCGGTTCACCGGCTTTGACCGTCGTGCCGGAGGGCACCCGGTAGCTGGAGAGGTGGCAGTACCAGGTCTCCGTGCCGTCCTTCGCGGTGATGATCAGCATGTTGCCGTAGGCGCTGTTCCACTGCGTCCGGACGGTGCCGTCGGTGGCCGACATCACGGTGGTGCCGTAGGAGACCGGGAAGTCGATCCCGGTGTGCTGGGACATCCAGTTGATGCCCGCCTGACCGAAGTAGGCGCTGAGGCCGTGCTGCGCGACCGGGAGGGCGTACTTGGGGCGCAGCCGCTCCTTGCGGGCCGCCTCGGCCGCCGCCTTCTTCTTCTCGGCCTCCTGCTGCGCCTTGAGGTCGATGCGTTCCTGCGTGCGGCTGGCCCGGTCGGCGAAGTCGTCGGCGCCGGCGCTGAGCGTCTCGAGCTGGGCGTCCAGCTTGGTGTTGGCGGCGGACGGTTTCACCGCCTGCGCGTCCGAGGCGGACGCCGTCGTGTCCTTGTCGTCGCCACCGGTCAGTGTGCCGACCGAGGCCGCGGCGATGCCGGCGACCCCCATGACACAGGCCGACGGCACGGCCACGGTCAGCAGCGCGGAGCGCTTCGCGGGCATCCGGCGCCGGGATCGGCCGGCGCCGCGCCCGGCCGCCCGCCCGCCCGGGGCGAAGGACGTTGCCGGCGCGGCCTCCTCCTGGTCGTCCAGGAGGAGCGGAGCGTCGTCGGACGACTCACCCTCGGCCGGGCCGTGTTCGTCGTACCCGACCTGCTCGAAGGTGGCGGTGGCCTGCTGGTCGAAGGGGACCTCGGCCTGCTGCTCGTACTCGTCTGCGGCCTGCTGGGCGGTCTCGCCGCCGGCGGAGTTCCACTGCGTGGCGTCGTACGCGCCGGTGTCGAAGTTCTGCGTGCCCCATTCCCACTGCTGGGTCCGGTCGGCGGGGCTCGCGGAGTGGTCGGGCTGGAGCCAGGCGCTCGCGTCCCCGTGGCCACTGGCATCCGGTGCCGTCCCCTGCTGGGGGATGGCGGACAGGTGCTGGTGGTGATCGGTGGACCACGCGCCGGCGTCGTACGCGCCCGTGTCGTACGTGGCGTGGTGCTGGGCCGCGTACCCGTCGTAGGTGAGGCTCTGGTGGCTGCCCGTGTCCAGGGGCTGATGGCCGCCGGTACCCCACTGGGTGGCGTCGTAGGTGCCGGTGACGGCCGTCGTGTCGCCGCCCGGGAACTCACCGAAGAGGGGGTCGGCCGCCATGAAGTGGCCGGTGGCGTGGGTGCCGGCGTCGAACGCGCCGGTCTCGTAGCCATGGAACGCGGTGAAGTCGTCGTGCTGGGCTTCCTGGGCGCCGTACGACGCGTAGGTCGCCGAAGCGGCGTCGGAAGCCGGGGTCGGGGTGGTCATGCTCCCCGACGGGTGACGGTCGTTCACCAACTTCTCTTTCGCCGACAACAGGGGCTGCCAGAGCAGTGCGGCGACTGTACCCGGCAGTACGCGGGCACGACAATCTTCCGCAGGTTTCGTGCCCGCGGGAAAGGGGCATTCGGCCGTGTTTCGGGGAACGGCGGACGCGGGTTTGGCTCTACGTTCGAATAGCGTTCTAATTGCGCCCGCTGTCGGGCGGCCGTGCAAGCGCTGTCGTGACGCGCCGCCGGGCCCTCGTCAGGGCCTCGGCGGAGGGCCGTCACGCCACGGTGAGGCCGTCGGTCTGCGAGCCGGCGCGGGAGAGGCCGCTGCGGGTGCCCGTCCGTGCGCCGGGGGACCCTTCCGTCTGCGCCGTGTCGAGGGCCTGCCGGATGCCGGTGGCCACGGCCGGGTGCACGGGCAGGGCGAGATGCCCGATCCCGGTCACCCGCACGTTCTGCGCCAGCAGGTCGGGGTGATCGACGCAGGCGCTCTCCAGCGGGTCCATGAGGTGGTCGAGGTCGCTCCAGAAGCTGACGAAGTGCGTACGGCAGCCCGGCGCCGGCCGGGAGAGCTCCTCGATCACCGCGGACCCGGGGCGCATCTGGCGCACGATCGGGTGCGCGTTCGCCAGCGGCGCCACCCGGGTGCCGGAGTGCGGGGTACCCAGCGTGACCAGGATCCGGACGCGGCCGTCACCGCCCAGGCGCTGCACGTAGTAGCGGGCGATGAGGCCGCCCAGGCTGTGTCCGACCACGTCGACCTGCGGGCTGCCGGTGCGCTCGCAGATCTCCTCTATGTGCCGGCCGAGCAGCTCGGCCGCGGTCCGGATGTCGCAGGTCAGGGGCGAGTAGTTGAGCGACTCCATCCGGTGCCTGCCGTGCTGCGCCAGGCTGCGGCGCAGCAGGACGAACACCGAACGGTTGTCGATGAACCCGTGCAGCAGGACGACGGGGGGCGGGGCCTGGGTCGGCAACTGCGGCGGGTCCCCGGCGGACGGCGTCCCGGACAGCGCCGGGCGGACCGCGGCGCGGCGCTCCTGGGCGATGCCGGAGGGGTAGAGGAGCAGGTGTCCCGCGAGTATCGCGAGGTCGAGGGCGGTCGCCTTGAGCAGGGTCAGGGACAGTCCGGCCAGTCTGCTCGGAAGGCCGGGGAGACCTGGGAGGTTCGGCAGGCTCGAGAGGTTCAGGATGCCCGGCAGGGTCCGCAGGTCCGGCAACAGACGCTGACACAACGGAATAAAGGGCTGTAGTGCCCGGGTGACCTTCATGGCCGACCTCCTGTCGGCACGCCGAGGACGTCTCTGTCCCCCGTGTGCCCTCGTGGAAGTCGCGCTGGAGGAGGTCGATCGGGCACAACAGGGCGTGGGGCCGGTTCGGCCGGAGTGCGGGGTGTGTACGGCTTGTGTGACACCCGTTGCACCGGTGACGTACGGGGATCCCTGCCGGCGTGGCGACGAGGCTCCTCGCTGTCGTGCCTTACCTGTCCTACGTGCCCATCGTGCCCTCCGATGCGCCGCACCGCCACGCCAGCGGCCTCTGGCGGACGGTACGGCGACCTCGTTGCGGCTCCCGGTGCGCCTGTTCCCCGTGACGTGGGGGAGCGGTGCGCGGTGAACGTGTCCCTTCGTGTGATTTCCCCCTCGGTCGACACCGTGAAACTGCCGGTTGCGGGATGCTGGCGATAACGTTCGTTCACTTCCCCGGGCGGGTCTGGCACGGGGGGTCCGTGCCATTGAGGATGGACGTAGTCGCTTCATGGAGGCAGTGATGGGTGTGGCAGCCGGTCCGATCCGCGTGGTGGTGGCCAAGCCGGGACTCGACGGCCACGATCGCGGGGCCAAGGTGATCGCGCGGGCGCTGCGCGACGCCGGCATGGAGGTCATCTACACCGGGCTCCACCAGACGCCCGAGCAGATCGTCGGCACCGCGATCCAGGAGGACGCCGACGCGATCGGTCTGTCCATCCTGTCCGGGGCCCACAACACGCTCTTCACCGCGGTGATCGAGCTGCTGAAGGAACGGGACGCGGCGGACATCCTGGTCTTCGGCGGGGGCATCATCCCGGAGGCGGACATCGCGCCGCTGAAGGAGAAGGGCGTCGCGGAGATCTTCACGCCGGGGGCGACCACCGCTTCGATCGTGGACTGGGTCCGGGCGAACGTGCGGCAGCCCGCCGGCGCCTGAGCGGCGGTCGCGCGGGGCGCTCGGGCGGCCGCCCACCGGGGGTGCCGCCCCCGGACTCCCCCTCGGCTCCCGCCCCTCACGGCACCTCCAGCTCCTGTGCCATCACCGCCCGCAGCCGCAGCGTCCTTCCCAGCCGCTGGAACGCCTCCGCCCAGTAGCCACCCGCGCCCGGCGAGGCGTCCTCCGGTTCGTCCGGAACGGCCAGGAGGGCGTCGAGGCGGGTCGCCTCCGCGGGGTCCAGACAGCGTTCAGCCAGACCCATCACGCCGCTGAAGCTCCACGGGTAACTCCCCGCGTCCCGCGCGATGTTGAGGGCGTCCACGACGGAACGGCCGAGCGGCCCGGCCCACGGCACGGCGCAGACCCCGAGCAGTTGGAACGCCTCCGACAGGCCGTGCGCCGCGATGAAACCGGCAACCCAGTCGGCCCGTTCGGCCACCGGAAGCGTGCCCAGCAGCTTGGCCCGTTCGGCGAGGGAGACCGCGCCCGGGCCGCCCGCGCCGGGCGAGGACGGCGCCCCGAGCAGTGCCCGGGACCAGTCGGCGTCGCGCTGCCGTACGGCCGCCCGGCACCAGGCCGCGTGCAGTTCGCTCAGCCAGTCGTCGGCCACCGGCAGCGCCACGATCTCCTGCGGCGTACGGCCGCCCAGACGCGCCTGCCAGGCGGCGAGCGGGGCCGCTTCCACCAGCTGGCCGAACCACCAGGACCGTTCACCCCGGCCGGGGGGCGCCTTGGCCGACACGCCGTCGCGTTCCATGGCCGCGTCGCACTCGTGCGGTGCCTCGACGACAAGCGTCGGCGTGTCGGCGGTGTGGTCGACGGCCACGCAGGTGCCTGCCCGGACCGCCATCCGCGCGGCGAGCGCCGAACCGGGGAGCGCCGAGAGCAACTCCGCTGCCGTGGCCCGCACGTTGCGGCTCCGGTCCGCCAGCGCCTGTTCCAGGAACGGTTCGTCCCGTGCGCTCAGGCCGGTGCGCAGCGAGTCCAGGAACATCAGCCGGTCCTCGGCCCGTTCCGTCGACCAGGTGGCGGCCAGCAGCTCACGGGCCGCGTCGGGGGCGCGGAAGCGGATCGCCGCCAGGAGGGCGACGCGCTCGGCGAACAGGCCCTCCTGCCAGAGCGTCTCGACGCGCCGGCGCTCGTCGGGGCCGGGCAGTGAGGCGCCGCCGCCCGGGGTCGCGCGCAGTGCGAACCGCCAGTCGGGGTTCAGCCGGGCCAGCCACAGGGCCCGCGGCCCGGCGAACTCCAGCGCCGCCGCGCGCAGATCCGTACGTCCGCGTGCCGCGTCGAGGAGTGCGGGGAGGGACTCGGCGGGCGCGGCGAACCCCCGGGTGTTCACCGCCGTCAGCCACTGGGGCAGCAGCTCCATGAGATCCGGTGCCGTACCTCGGCGGCCGCCGGTGCCGGTGCCGGGGCGGTCGGCCAGGAGGAATGCGAGCCGACGGGCCGCCGCGACGGGCAGCTTCGGGCGCGGGTCCTCGGGAGCGGGCTCCAGGAGGGGGGCCGCCGGACCCGGACGCAGGCCGGCCCGTCGGCGTACGGTCTCCGCGGCCGCCGCGTCCAGCAGGGCGGCCGGCGCGGACCGGCCGGGGGCCGCCCCCGGGGGTGTACGGCGGTCCGTGCCGAGCAGGGCCGCGGTGACCAGGTCCTCCCAGGCGGGCGTCGGAAGGCGGGACGGGTGCGCGTTCATCGGGCTCCCTTCTCTTGCCGTCGTCATCGTCGTGGTCGGGGTGGCCGCCGTGGCGCCCCTGGGCATCGGTGCGGCCGTAGCGGTGGGTGGTGTTCTGTTCGGGGCCGTCGGGGCAGTCGCGGGGCTCGGTTCAGCACAGCCGTACCGCCTCTCCAGCGCCGGTCGGCCAGGCCGTCAACGGGGTGAAGCCACGGTGGCCGCACTCGCCGAAGACCCTGAGGGGGGCACCGCCCGAGAGGGCCACCAGGCGCCACAGGCCGGGTCGGGAGGCCGCCAGGCGGGTGAGCGGCAGGGCCGTGTCGCCTTCGGCGTCCGCCAGTTGCCAGGAGCCGTCGGCCGGCGTCGGGACGACGGCGTCGAGCGTCACCGGGACGGAGACCTGCCAGGGGTCGCGGCGCAGGGTGTCGCCGTACCGGGCGGTCGCCTCGGTCGGCGTCACGCCCGGGGGCCGGATTCCGGTGGGGACGGGCGGGGCGAACTGCTCGCCCAGCGACATCCGTTGCTGCCCGGTGCCCGCGTGCGCGGACAGTTCGGCGTCCAGGGCGAGACCGACGGGCAGCGAGAGCTCCGGTGCGCGCCCCGCGGCGCCGTAGGAGAGGAGAAGTGCCGTGCGGCCCGAGGTGGTGCCGTGGAGCCAGATGCGACGGGTCGTCAGTTTCGGGTCCGGCGTGTCGTACTGGGCGAGCACCAGCCACTGGTCCCGGACCGGCGGGCCCACCGCCGAGGAGGGCAGGCCCACACGGGCGCGGACCGTCGCCGCCAGGGCGTCCGGCAGCCGCTCACGGTGCAGCCAGCCCTGGTCGAGGAGATGGAGCAGCGCACACTCCTCCAGCAGCCGCACCGGCCAGCCCGGCCCGGATGCCGGTATCGAACCCAACTCCCGCACCCGGGCGGCCAGTCCGGGCGCCTGCGCGTCGACCATGCGGGCCGCCGTCTCCTCCCACAGCCCGTACCCCGACTGCTCGGCCGAGGCCAGGCCGGAGCGCAGAAGATCGGCCAGCCGCTCCTCCAGCTCTGTCGCCCCCGAGGTGATCCGCTCGGCGCGCCGTTCCGCCCGGCGGCGCGCCCCCTCCGGATCGGCGGGGCCGGTCGCGGAACCCGTGGGGCCCGCCTCCCGTTTCTCCTGCGCACGCCTGCGCCCCGCGATCCACTCTTCAGCCCAGTCCGGTGCCTGCCCCGCCGGCATCGATCCCTCGCCGCCCGACCAGAGCAGCAGCAGCCCGAGCGCGTGTTTGCAGGGGAACTTACGGCTCGGGCAGCTGCACCTGTACGCCGGACCGGCCGCGTCCGCGGTGTCGACGACCGTCCGGTAGGGCAGGCCGCCACCGCCCTCGCACAGCCCCCACACCGCGCCCTCCCGCGAACTGCCCGTCCCGGACCACGGACCGGCCGTGCCGAGTCCGCTCCCCGCCTTGCGTGACGTGGAGTCAGGCGCCAGTGCCAGCACCTGGTCCGCGGTCCAGCGCACCCCCTGCTGAGTCATGTCCCCGAAGGTAGATCCTCCCACTGACAATCGGTCCCGCGAACCCGGGCGCGAGTGCGTTTGTGCAGGTCAGGTCGCATTGTCAGTGGTGTGGTGCACGGTGGACACCAGATCGCAACCGGCCGAGCTGGAGGGGGCCTCAGCCATGTCTGTGTCCGTAGATCCAACGTCCGTGGAGCCGAGTGGGACCGCGTCGGTTCAGGCACTGCGCCCGCACGCCGAGGACGCCTTCGCCGACGAACTCGCCGCGCTGGCCGCGCAGGACGAGCGCCCGCGTCCGGCCCGCTGGAAGCTGTCGCCGTGGGCCGTAGCCACCTACCTTCTCGGTGGCGTCCTGCCGGACGGCACCACGATCTCGCCGAAGTACGTGGGCCCGCGCCGCATCGTCGAGGTCGCCGTGTCGACCCTCGCCACCGACCGCGCCCTGCTCCTGCTCGGTGTCCCGGGAACCGCCAAGACCTGGGTCTCCGAGCACCTGGCGGCGGCGGTCAGCGGTGACTCGACGCTGCTGGTGCAGGGCACCGCGGGGACACCCGAGGAGGCGATCCGCTACGGCTGGAACTACGCGCAGCTGCTCACGAACGGGCCGAGCAGGGCCGCGCTGGTGCCCAGCCCCGTCATGCGGGCCATGGCGGAGGGGACGACGGTACGGGTGGAGGAACTGACCCGTATCCCGGCCGACGTGCAGGACACCCTCATCACCATCCTGTCGGAGAAGACGCTGCCGATACCGGAGTTGGGGCAGGAGGTGCAGGCGGTCCGCGGGTTCAGCCTGATCGCCACCGCCAACGACCGCGACCGCGGGGTCAACGAGCTGTCCAGCGCACTGCGCCGCCGCTTCAACACGGTGGTGCTGCCGTTGCCGGAGACCGTCGAGGCCGAGGTCGACATCGTCGCCCGGCGCGTCGACCAGATCGGGCGTTCCCTGGACCTGCCGGCCGCCCCCGACGGCGTCGACGAGATCCGCCGGGTGGTGACGGTCTTCCGGGAACTGCGCGCGGGCGTCACCGCCGACGGCCGCACCAAGGTGAAGTCACCGAGCGGAACGCTGTCCACCGCGGAGGCCATCTCCGTCGTCACCAGCGGTCTCGCGCTGGCCGCGCACTTCGGGGACGGCGTGCTGCGGGCGGGGGACGTGGCCGCGGGCATCCTCGGGGCCGTCGTCCGTGACCCGGCGGCCGACCGTGTCGTCTGGCAGGAGTACCTGGAAGCGGTCGTCCGGGAACGTGCCGGCTGGACCGACTTCTACCGAGCCTGCCGGGAGGTGAGCGCGTGAACGGGACCTACCGCGGCCACGGCGGCCACGGGGACAGGGACAGGGACGACAAGGGGAGCACCGGGATCCGGGCGTGGGCCCGGGGAGCGTGGAGGGTGACAGTGGACGACGACACGAGGTGGCCCCGCAGGCGTGGGGCGGCGGGATGACAGGAGCCGACGAGGGCGGCGGCCCGGACGCGGGGGCGCCATGGCCGCTGCTGCTCGGGGTGCGTCACCACGGGCCGGGGTCGGCGCGGGCGGTACGGGCGGCGCTCGACGCCGCCCGGCCCCGGACCGTACTGATCGAGGGGCCGCCCGAGGCCGACGCGCTGATCCCGCTCGCCGCCGACGAGGACATGCACCCGCCGGTCGCGCTGCTCGCCCACGCCGTCGACGAGCCCGGCCGCTCCGCCTTCTGGCCGATGGCCGCGTTCTCCCCCGAGTGGATCGCCCTGCGCTGGGCGCTGGACCACGGTGTCCCCGCCCGCTTCATCGACCTCCCCGCCACGCACACCCTGGCGTGGAAGAGGGAGGAGGGCGTCAAGGGCGGCGAGAGCGAGCAGGGGAACGAGAAGGAGGGCGTCGGGGAAGAGGTGCGGGGCGATCCGCTCGGGGGGCTCGCCGCGGTCGCCGGGTACGACGACGCGGAGCGCTGGTGGGAGGACGTCGTCGAGCATCGGTCCACGGGGGCGAAGGACCCGTTCGCGCCGTTCGCCGTGATCGAGGAGGCCATGGGCGCGCTCAGGGAGGCCTACGACACCGACGCGGGGCGCGAGGGTGACGACCGGGACCTCGTGCGGGAGGCGTACATGCGTCTCCAGGTGCGGGCGGCGCAGAGGGAGTTCGGCGAGGACGCGGTGGCGGTGGTGTGCGGCGCCTGGCATGTGCCCGCGCTGCGCCTGAAGGCCGCCGTCGCGGCCGACCGTGCGCTGCTCAAGGGGCTGCCCAAGGTCAAGGCCGACCTGACCTGGGTGCCGTGGACACACCGCAGGCTGGCCCGGGCCGGAGGGTACGGCGCGGGTATCGACTCGCCGGGCTGGTACGCCCATCTGTTCGGTGCGCGGGACCGGCCGGTCGAGCGCTGGCTGACGAAGGTGGCGGTCCTGCTGCGTGAGGAGGACCGGATCGTGTCCTCGGCGCACGTCATCGAGGCGGTCCGGCTGGCCGAGACGCTTGCCGCGGTGCGCGGTCGTCCGCTGCCCGGACTGAGCGAGACGACCGACGCGGCGCGCGCGGTGCTGTGCGAGGGGTCGGACGTTCCGCTGGCGCTGGTGCGCGACCGGCTGGTGGTCGGGGACGTGCTGGGTGAGGTGCCGGCCGGCGCGCCCGCGGTGCCGTTGCAGCGCGACCTCGACCGGCTTCAGCGCCGGCTGCGGCTCAGACCGGAGGCGGACGAACGCGAGCTGGCGCTCGATCTGCGCAAGGAGAACGACGCCGAGCGCAGCAGGCTCCTGCACCGGCTGCGGCTGCTGCGCGTCGGCTGGGGCGTGCCGGCCGCCTCGCCCGGCAGCACGGGGACGTTCCGGGAGACGTGGCGGCTGCGGTGGGAGCCGGAGCTGTCGGTGCGGACCGCCGAGGCGGGGGTGTGGGGGACGACCGTGCTCGCCGCGGCCACCGCCAGGGCGGAGGCGGAAGCCGTCGGTGCGCGGGGCCTCGGCGAGGTGACAGGGCTCGCCGAGCGCTGTCTGCTGGCCGGGCTGCCGGACGCGCTTCCCACGGTGATGCGGGTCCTCGCGGACCGGGCCGCCCTCGACACGGACGTCGGCCATCTCGCCCAGGCGCTGCCCGCGCTCGTCCGCTCGCTGCGCTACGGCGACGTACGCGGCACCGACACCGGTGCGCTGGCGGAGGTGGCCGCGGGCCTCGCCGAACGGATCTTCGTCGGCCTCCCCCCGGCCTGCGCTTCGCTGGACGCGGACGCGGCGGACGAGATGCGGCGCCACGTGGACGCGGTGCACGGGGCGGTGGGACTGCTGGAGGAGACGGCGGCGCCTCCGGGGCGGGCCGACGGGGCCGACGGGACCGACGGGACCGACGGAGCCGACCGGCCAGGACAGCCGGGCCGAGCAGGCCGGATGGACCGGGCGGGCGGCCGAGCGGACCGGGCCGACACGCCCGCTGGAACTGAAGCACAGGAGGGCCGGTCCGAGGCCGTGGAGGCCGGCGTCGGGGAAGGACTGCCGGGCGCCGTCCAGCGGGGCGACCGGGTGTTCGGCGGCGCGCCCGCCGGAGCGGGGGGAGCTCCGCACGGGGACGGGGAGACGGGGGGTGGCAGGGGGCTGCCGGGTGCCGCCGAGGTCGGCGACGTCGGCGAGCAGAAACTTGGCGGCGCGCCCGGCGGCGCACTGGGAGGTTCCCCCGGGGCCCGGGTGACCGGCGGTGGCGGAGGGCTGCCCGGTGCTTTCGAGGTGGGAGGCCGGGGTCTCGGTGAGGGACGGGACCGGAGCGGCGAACCAGGAGAGGGGCGCGGGGGCCTGCGGGCGCGCTGGCGGGGGGTGCTGGGGGTGCTCTCCCGACGGGACAGCGTGCCAGGGGTGATCCGAGGGCGGGCCGTGCGGCTGCTTCTGGACGAGGGGGAGGTGGACCAGGACGAAGCGGCGCGACTCATGGGGCTCGCCCTGTCACCGGGGACACCGCCGTCGGACGCGGCTGGCTGGATCGAGGGATTCGTCGGGGGCGGAGCGGGGGGCGGGATGCTCCTCGTGCACGACGAACGGCTGCTCGGGCTGGTCGACCGGTGGCTCACGGCGGTGCCGGCGGAGGCGTTCACCGATGTCCTGCCGTTGCTGCGGCGGACGTTCTCGTCGTACGAGGCGGGAGTGCGCAGAACGCTCGGTGAACTGGTCCGGCGCGGCCCTGGCCACAGAAGCGGCGGAGGGACGGGCGCGGGCTCCGGGACACCCGGGTTCGCGGCCGGGCTCGACGCGGGACGCGCGGACGCCGTCCTGCCGGTGGTGCGGCTGCTGCTCGGGCTGGACCCCGGCAGGGTCGACGACGAGCTTGCGGAGGCGGGCACATGACGACGATCGACGCGGGGACGACGGAAGCCGGACAGGAGCGGTTGCGGCGCTGGCGGCTGGTGCTCGGGGGCGAGACGGCGGACGGGACCGGCCACGGGCTCTCCGGGCGGGACGCGGCGATGGACGGGGCGCTCACCGCGCTCTACGGGAAGGACGGCGCGGCGCGCGGGGGGCGGGACCGCTCGGCCGGGCTCGGGGCGTCGGCGCCGTCGGTGGCCCGCTGGCTCGGGGACATCCGGACGTACTTCCCCTCCTCCGTCGTACAGATCATGCAGCGCGACGCCATGGACCGGCTCGGGCTGTCCGCGCTCCTGCTGGAGCCGGAGATGCTGGAGGCGGTGGAGGCCGACGTGCATCTCGTCGGCACGCTGCTCTCGCTGAACAAGGCGATGCCCGAGACGACGAAGGAGACGGCACGGGCCGTGGTCCGCAAGGTCGTCGAGGATCTGGAGAAGCGGCTCGCCACCCGCACCCGTGCCGCCCTCACCGGTGCCCTCGACCGTGGCACGCGGGTCCGCCGTCCACGTCATCACGACATCGACTGGAACCGCACGATCGCCGCCAATCTCAAGCACTACCTGCCCGAGTACGGGACGGTCGTGCCGGAGCGGCTCGTAGGGTACGGACGGGCGTCGCGGTCCGTGCGCAAGGAGGTGATCCTCTGCATCGACCAGTCGGGGTCGATGGCGTCGTCGGTGGTGTACGCCTCGGTCTTCGGGGCGGTGCTGGCGTCGATGCGGGCGATCAGCACCCGGCTCGTCGTCTTCGACACGTCGGTCGTCGACCTCACCGACCGGCTCGACGACCCCGTGGACGTCCTGTTCGGCACCCGGCTCGGCGGCGGTACGGACATCAACCGGGCGCTCGCGTACTGCGGGTCGCAGATCACCCGGCCCGCCGAGACGGTGGTGGTGCTCATCAGCGACCTGTACGAGGGCGGTATACGGGACGAGATGCTCAAGCGGGTCGCGGCGATGAAGGCGTCGGGCGTGCAGTTCGTCGCGTTGCTCGCGCTGTCGGACGAGGGGGCGCCCGCCTACGACCGTGAGCACGCGGCCGCCCTCGCGGTGCTGGGGGCGCCGGCGTTCGCCTGCACGCCCGATCTCTTCCCGGAGGTCTTGGCGGCGGCGATCGAGAAGCGTCCGCTGCCGGTGCCGGACACCGCCTGAGAGGAGAGGGAACGCCGGCGGAAGGGGCACGGCCGACATGCTTACCCATCGGTAACAGGGGCTTGCGCAACCGAGGGGCGCCCGTGCAAGGATCTGGGGCCACGTTGCCGCCGCACGGGAGGAACGTCCCCTCTTGACCTGGCCCACCGCTTCGACTGTTGCCGCCCCGCGCGTGCCGCGCGGCGCGGTGAGGCGGCGCGTGCTGCAACTCGCCCTGCTGCCGGGTCCGTCGGTCGCGCTCGCGTTCCTCCGCGGCGAACACGCGCATGCGGCGGAGGGCCGGCCCACACCGGCCGCGGTGACCGGGCGGACCGCGGTCGCACCGGACCTCCCCGAGTCCTCCGAGCCCCCCGGGCCCGCCGGTGGGTACGACGGTGTCCTGAGCGGTGGGCCGGTGCTCGGCGGAGGTGCTCCGAGGCGACACGACGAGCCTGCCGTCGCGTCGTGTCATCCGGTGCCGCTACGGCTGGTCTCCGGCGGTGTCGTGCGCTCCGACGCGGCCGGGACGCGGGTCAGGCACACCGGGGCATCCAGGTCTTCCCCGTGTAGGACGGGCGACCCCGCTTCCCCTCCCGGGTGATTCTTCGGCGCAGGCCGGAGCGGCCCACCCCGGTCGTCCACCCGCTCCCTGCACGGACGTCGCCCGCTCCGGTGCGGGCATGCCGCCGGTCCCCGATGCCGGTGTCACGTCGACGGCGTCGCCCGGCCGGTCGTCCGGAGCCGTCGGAGCCGGACGGACCGGAAGGGTCACACCGGGTGGCACGCCACGGAAGCCAGGCAGGTAAGCCAGGCAGGCAGGCAAGCCGGGCGGTACAGGCAAGCCGGGCGGTACAGGTAAGCCAGGCGGTACAGGTAAGCCAGGCGGTACAGGTAAGCCAGGCAGGCCAGGCGGTACAGGCAAGCCAGGCCAGGCAGGCAAGCCAGGCGGTACAGGCCGGGCAGGTGACGTATGGGACGCAGGCGACGCAGGTGAGGTGAAGGGCGTGGGCCGCGCAGTCCGGGCGGCCCGCACACCACACACTCCGGCAGCGCGAACCGCGACTGACCGGTTGACTCCGTGAGGCGTCAGCCCCCGGACGGCCGAAAGCCATCGGTCTGTCGGGCCGAGACCTCATGGACGGGGTCGAGTGGTCCCCATTGGGGTGGGGATCGCGCGCCCTGAGCCCCTGAGGGGCTGTTCCAGGGGCCTCACCGGGCCAATCCCAACCCGGTGAGGCCCCGCTGGCATCCCGCCGAGAGCCCGCCCAGCGGACTCGCGTCCGCCTCACATCCGGCACGGGGTGCCAGTGATCCCGGCATCATGTGACAGGTATCACCGCTCAGGTGTGACCCTCGATTTAGGGGCCTCCTGCAAGCAGCGATAACCTGCGAGACGGACATGCCGCGCGCTCGGACACCGTGTGCGCCTCCCTTGTGACTGACAGACGAAGCGGACGTCACGTTGCCCTCGCGGCACGCCCACGCAGACAACGAACCGCGAGATCACTGATAGGGACGGAAGCGCGTGGACCTGTTCGAGTACCAGGCGAGGGACCTCTTCGCCAAGCACGATGTACCGGTGCTGGCCGGTGAAGTCATCGACACGCCTGAGGCGGCCCGCGCAGCCACCGAGCGTCTCGGTGGCAAGTCCGTCGTCAAGGCCCAGGTGAAGGTCGGCGGCCGCGGCAAGGCCGGCGGCGTGAAGCTGGCCGCCACCCCGGACGAGGCCGTCGCCCGTGCGACGGACATCCTCGGCATGGACATCAAGGGCCACACGGTCCACAAGGTGATGATCGCCGAGACGGCCCCGGAGATCCTGGAGGAGTACTACGTCTCCTTCCTCCTCGACCGTGCCAACCGCACCTTCCTCTCCATCGCGTCCGTCGAGGGCGGCATGGAGATCGAGGAGGTGGCGGCCACCCGTCCGGAGGCCGTCGCCAAGACGCCGATCGACGCCAACGAGGGTGTGACCCCCGAGAAGGCCCGCGAGATCGTCGAGGCCGCGAGGTTCCCGGCCGAGGTCGCCGACAAGGTCGCCAACGTCCTCGTGACGCTGTGGAAGACCTTCATCGAGGAGGACGCCCTCCTCGTCGAGGTCAACCCGCTGGCGAAGGTCGCCTCCGGCGACGTCATCGCCCTCGACGGCAAGGTGTCGCTGGACGAGAACGCCGAGTTCCGTCAGCCGGGCCACGAGGAGTTCGTCGACCACGCGTCGGCCAACCCGCTCGAGGCCGCCGCCAAGGCGAAGAACCTCAACTACGTCAAGCTCGACGGCGAGGTCGGCATCATCGGCAACGGCGCGGGTCTCGTCATGAGCACCCTGGACGTCGTCGCGTACGCCGGTGAGGCGCACGGTGGCGTCAAGCCCGCCAACTTCCTCGACATCGGCGGTGGCGCCTCCGCCGCCGTCATGGCGAACGGCCTGGAGATCATCCTCGGCGACCCGGACGTCAAGTCCGTCTTCGTCAACGTCTTCGGTGGCATCACCGCCTGTGACGAGGTCGCCAACGGCATCGTCCAGGCGCTCCAGCTGCTCGCGGACAAGGGTGAGGAAGTCACCAAGCCGCTGGTCGTCCGTCTCGACGGCAACAACGCCGAGCTGGGTCGCAAGATCCTCTCCGACGCCAACCACCCGCTGGTCCAGCGTGTGGACACCATGGACGGCGCGGCCGACAAGGCCGCCGAGCTCGCGGCTGCGAAGTAAGGGAAGAGGGACAGAACAGCCATGGCTATCTTCCTGAACAAGGACAGCAAGATCATCGTCCAGGGCATGACCGGTGCCACGGGCATGAAGCACACCAAGCTCATGCTGGCGGACGGCTCCAACATCGTCGGTGGCGTGAACCCCCGCAAGGCGGGCACCTCCGTCGACATCGACGGCACCGAGATCCCGGTCTTCGGCACCGTCGCCGAGGCGATCGAGAAGACGGGCGCCAACGTGTCCGTCCTCTTCGTGCCGCCGGCCTTCGCGAAGGCCGCCGTCGTCGAGGCGATCGACGCCGAGATCCCCCTCGCGGTCGTCATCACCGAGGGCATCGCCGTCCACGACTCGGCCGCGTTCTACGCGTACGCCGGGTCCAAGGGCGACAAGACCCGGATCATCGGCCCGAACTGCCCCGGTCTCATCACGCCGGGCCAGTCGAACGCCGGCATCATCCCGGGCGACATCACGAAGCCGGGCCGCATCGGTCTGGTCTCGAAGTCCGGCACGCTGACCTACCAGATGATGTACGAGCTGCGTGACATCGGCTTCTCGTCCGCCGTCGGCATCGGTGGCGACCCGATCATCGGCACGACGCACATCGACGCGCTCGCCGCGTTCGAGGCCGACCCCGACACCGACCTGATCGTCATGATCGGTGAGATCGGCGGCGACGCCGAGGAGCGGGCCGCGGCCTTCATCAAGGACAACGTGAAGAAGCCGGTCGTCGGCTACGTCGCGGGCTTCACCGCGCCCGAGGGCAAGACCATGGGCCACGCCGGCGCCATCGTCTCCGGTTCCTCCGGCACCGCCCAGGCGAAGAAGGAGGCCCTCGAGGCCGCCGGCGTCAAGGTCGGCAAGACGCCGACCGAGACGGCGAAGCTGGCCCGCGAGATCCTCGCGGCCGGCTGATCCTCAGCCACGTGCCGGTGGGCCCGTTCCCCTTGCGGGGGCGGGCCCACCGGCATTTCCTGGCACCGTGCCGGCAGGCGGCGCCGCTCGCCGGCGGTGGGCTCGGCCGACCGTGAACTCGGCAGGGACAGGAGCAGGGGCAGGGGCACAGCGGCGGAACATCGGGGCGGCGGAGGGGGCGGCGGGGCGGCGCGGTGGGGAGGGATCAGCCGGGCAGGGGGATGAGCCGCTGGGGACCGTGCTGGGTCTCGGATCTCAGCTTGGACCGCAGTTTCAGTTCCTTGTTCGAGAGCGTGCCCGGGGCCGCCCGCGGGGGGACGCCCTGGACGGTCTCGCCGGGGGGAACCGGGGGCTCGTAGCGGGTGGGCGCGGTACGCAGGGTCAGCGCGGTCGCGCCGACGATCGCGACCGTGAACGCGATCGCCGTCCTGGTCCAGAAGCGTGCCCGCTGCTCGCCGCCGGTCCGCACCGTGGGCGGCTTGGCGGCGCGCAGCCGTTCGGCGGACGCCACCTCCGCCAGCCGCCGGTGCAGCCGGGCGGGGTTCGCCAGCTCGGGCAGCCGCTCGGCGACGGCCGCGCGGGCGTGCAGCAGCCGGTTCGCGGCCGCGGGCGTGCTCGCCTCCGTCTCCGCCGCGGTCTCCGGGAGATCGAGGCCGAGACCGTCGTAGAGGAGGAGCGTGCGGCGGTACGGCGCGGGGAGGGCCAGCAGGGCGTCCAGCAGCGCACGGTCGGACGCGTCGGCCGGGGGCGGCTCCGGGTTGCGGTAACGGGGCCGGAACCGGTGCCAGGGGGACAGTGCGTACTCGTACGCCGTCGCCCGTACCCAGCCCGGCGGGTCGCGGTCCACGGCCACCTCGGGCCAGCGCTGCCAGGCCAGTTGGAACGCCCGCTCGACCGACTCCCGCGCCAGTTCGCGCCGCCCGGAGAGCAGGTAGGTCTGCCGTACGAGCGCGGGGGCGCAGAAGGCGTAGAGCGCGTCGAAGGCCTGAGCGGGGGTCGGGGACGTGCCGGGCGGAGTGGCGACGGGAGCGCGGGTGACCGGGGTGGTCGCGGGGGCCGATGCCGCTCGGGGGGATCCTGAGTCCTTGCCCCGGCGCACCGTCATCCGGGTGGGAGGTGCCGCCTTCCGGGTGTTCGTCTTCAGGGTGTCCGTCGCTTCGGCCGTCCCGGTCAGTGATGCCAGCAGCTTTGCGTACGCCTCCCGCCTGTGGCCGCGCGGTGTCGTGCGGCCGGACTCCCACGCGCGCACCGTCCCCTGGGTGACCCCCACCCGCGCGGCGACCTGAGCCTGCGTCAACGAGGCCGCCACGCGCAGGTGTCGGCACTGGTCGGGGGAGGGGAGCGGGGTGGCAGGGCTCTGGGTCACCGGCGAACCCTTCGGGCGAAAAAGTACATAAACATATATTGAGCGACACAACGGGGCTTCGCCTGTTACGACGGGAAAGCGCGTGTCGTTGGGAGCATGACGGGCGTGATCCAGATGACCGCTCGCCGACCGTCGTTGTCGCCCCTGCTCAGCCGGATGCGTGACCGATCATCCGGGCTGGCCGCCGGCCTCCTGGGGGGAGCGCTCGCGGCCGGGCTCGGGTTCGGTTCGTTCGCCGTGCTCGTGATGGTGCTGTGGATCAGCTCGCCGTATCCCGACAGCGGGCCGGGCGGCGCGCTGCATGTCGCCGCCGCGCTCTGGCTGTTGGCCCACGGCGCCGAGGTGGTGCGTGTGGACACGCTGTCCGGGGTTCCGGCACCGGTCGGCGTCACACCGCTGTTGCTGCTGGGGCTGCCGGTGTGGCTGGTGTGGCGCGCGGCGCGAGACGCGGTGGAAGGGGGGTACGACGACGAGGGCACGGTGTCCGGCAGTGCCCCCGCGGCGTGGGCGGGTGTGGTGCTCGGCTACCTCGCGGTCGGATCGGGAACCGCCTGTTACGCCGCCGGCGGTGCGCTGCGGCCCTCGTGGGCGTGGACGGCGGTGTGCGTGCCGGTGGTCGCGGCGTTGGCCGCCGGGGCGGGGGCGTGGTCGGCACAGGGCCGTCCCCGCGGGTCCGTGGACAGCGCGCTGCTCCTGCTGCCCGGCGGGGTGCGGCGGCTGTTCCCCGGGGTGGACGGGCGGGAGCGGCTCGGGGTCGCCGGGCGGGCGGCGGGAGCCGGTGCGGCGGTGCTCTTCGGGGGCGGGGTGTTGTTGGTGGCGGTGTCCTCGGTGTGGCACCTGGGTGCGGCCCGGGAGGCGTTTCTGCAACTGACGGAGGGGTGGTCGGGGCGGTTCGCGGTGCTGTTGCTGTGTGTGGCGCTGGTGCCGAACGCGGCCGTGTGGGGGGCGGCGTACGCCCTCGGGCCGGGGTTCGTCCTCGGCGCCGGGCATGTGGTGGCGCCGTTGTCCTCCGACCCGGCGCCCCTGCTGCCACAGTTCCCGCTGCTGGCGGCGGTGCCCGAGGCGGGGAGCGGAACACTGTGGAACTGGGCGGCGGGGGTCGTGCCGGTGGCCGCCGGAGTCACGCTGGGCGTGTTCGTGGCGCGGGCGGCGGGTGGCCCGGGAAGCCGGAACAGCACGGTGGGCGGGGCTGGCGCGGTGGGGGCGGCCGGGGCCCGGGGCGCTTGGTCCCGGGGGAGGACCGTGGGGGTTGTGCTGCTGGCGGGGGTCGGGTGCGGGGTGCTGATGGGGACGCTCGCGGGGTTGAGCGGTGGGCCGTTGGGGGTTTCCGCACTGGCTCGGTTCGGACCGGTGTGGTGGCAGGTGGGGGGCGCGGTGGTCCCGTGGACCGTGGGGGTGGGGATGCCGGTGGCAGTGGCGGTGCGGGGGTGGCGGTGCAGGAAGCGGAGCACCGGGTCACAGGGAGGGACCCGGAGGACCTGGAGGGGGCGGCGTGGGGTGCGCGAGGAGTCGGGTGTGCCCCTGACGGAGTCGGAGCTGTACGACTTCTCGTCCGTCGGGCACGGCGGTCCGGCGCGGCACGTCGAGCCTGCCGAGGCCGTGGGGCACGCCGGGACGGCCGGGTTCCGCGGGGCCGGCGGCTACGCCGGGACCGACGCGCTGGTGGACCGCGGTCCTGCTCTGCCCCCGGCCCCGGCAGGGTTCGCCGGGCCGGCCGAGCCGGTCGCGTGGCTGGACCCGCCGGAACCTCTCGACGCGCTGGACTCGTCCGAGCTGGTCGACCCCATGGATCCGGCGGATCACGTCGAGCCGGTGTGGCACCGGGGTGCGGCTCGGGAGGTCCGCTGGGCGGCGTTGCGGGAAGCGGGGGAGGACGAGGAGCCGCGGGAGAGCAAGGGGCCGCAGGAGGACGAGGGATCGCGGGAGAGCAAGGGACCGCAGGAGGGCAAGGGGGCCGACGAGGGACGGTGACGGCCGGCCAGATGCTGCCCGCCCCCCCAGGCCGTCCCGTCCCCGGAGGCTGCCGCCTCCGGCCCTCGCTCCGCCCGAAGGGCCTCGTCCCCGATCCGGGACTCTCAGGCGTTTGCGCCCAGGATGCTCTTGAGTTCCTTCGGCAGCAGGTCGCCGCAGGACTGCTTCGCCTCGTTGGTGAGGGCGTCGTTCGTGCAGGTGTAGTAGTCGCGGTAGACCAGCTGCGCGGTGAAGCTCGCGGCGACCAGGGCCAGCGCGAGGGACGCGGTGACCAGACCGGTGACGGCGGCGGTCCGCTGGGGGCGGCCGGTGGTCTCCTGCGTGGGCGGGGCGGGCGGCGCGTCCGGGTCGGGAGTGCGGGGCTTGGCGCGCAGGGCGCCGATTCCCCAGTTCAGGGCCAGCGCGCCGAGCAGCAGCGCCACGTAAGGCCAGCCGAAGAGGGCGAAGAAGAAGGCCCACATGCCGCAGAGCAGGGCGTAGCGCGCGCGGCGCTGGGCGGGGTCCGTGGGGTCCCAGCGCTTGGCGGGGTCCGTGCCGGGGCCGCCGCCGCCCTCGGGGTTGCCGCCGGGACGCTCGCCGAAACCGCCGGGGGAGCGGCCGGGCTGCTGGTCGCTCCACTGACCGCCCCACGGGGTGCGCCCGCCCTCGGGGTCGCCGTCCGCCGGGCGGCGGGGCTGCCACGGGCGGTCCGGGGAGCCCTCGGGCGGAGGAGCGAAGGGATTGTCGTCCTCGGGGGGCGTGCTGTCGCCCGAGGGAGCGTCGGGCGGAGAGGGCGGGCGCTCTCGCAGCAGCACGGCGCCGCGCTCCCCTCCCTGCGGTGACTGCGGGGGGAGCGTGAGGAGTCGCAGACTGCGGTCCGGCATCAAGTGAGCGTCTTCCCCTAGTGATCAGGCGGTGGTCAGGACGGTGCTACGACGGTGATCGAGGTGGTGGCCGACGTGCTGACCGAGGCTGTGATCCTGGCGGTGATCACGGCTTCGGCCGGTGCCGGCCGGTACGGAGCTGGTACTGCCTCGCCGGGCCGTCACTTGCAGAACGCACCGCACCACCACCGCGTTCCCGAGCCCGCTCGCCCCTGACGCTACCTTCCGGCCACGCCCCCGTCCCACGGGGGCCGCCCGGTGTGCCGGTATCGTTGCTGACGGTCGGCCGCTTCGTAGACTTCCCCGTATCCCGGGGCGCGAAGCATTCGTACGAATGTATAAACCGGCCGGACAGACGCTCCCCCCGAGAAAGGGCCCCACCGTGGCCGCCAAGCCCGTGGCCAAGCGCCTCGTCGTGCTGGTCTCCGGATCCGGTACGAACCTCCAGGCTCTCCTCGACGCCATCGCGACCACCGGCGTCGACACCTACGGCGCCGAGATCGTGGCCGTCGGAGCCGACCGTGAGGGTGTCGAGGGGCTCGCCCGTGCCGAGCGTGCCGGGATCCCCACCTTCGTGGCGAAGGTCAAGGACTTCGGAAGCCGCAAGGAGTGGGACGCCGCGCTCGCCGAGGCGGTGGCCGCGCACGAGCCGGACCTCGTCGTCTCCGCCGGGTTCATGAAGATCGTGGGGAAGGAATTCCTGGCACGGTTCGGGGGGCGGTTCGTCAACACGCACCCGGCCCTGCTGCCCAGCTTTCCCGGGGCCCACGGTGTGCGGGACGCGCTCGCGTACGGCGCCCGGGTCACCGGCTGCACCGTCCACTTCGTCGACGACGGCGTCGACACCGGACCGATCATCGCCCAGGGCGTGGTCGAGGTCCGGGACGAGGACGACGAGAGCGCTCTGCACGAGCGCATCAAGGAAGTCGAGCGAAGGCTGCTCGTCGAGGTCGTGGGGCGGCTCGCCCGCAACGGCTATCGCATTGAGGGACGAAAGGTAGTTATCCAGTGACCGCCGACAGCACTGTCACGGCAGAGAGCGGCAAGCGGGGCATCCGTCGCGCGCTCGTCAGCGTCTACGACAAGACCGGTCTGGAGGAGCTCGCGCGCGGGCTGCACGAGAGCGGCGTCGAGCTCGTCTCCACCGGGTCCACCGCCTCCCGTATCGCCGCCGCCGGCGTCCCCGTCACCAAGGTGGAGGAGCTCACGGGCTTCCCGGAGTGCCTGGACGGCCGGGTGAAGACCCTGCACCCCAAGGTGCACGCCGGCATCCTCGCCGACCTGCGGCTCGAGAGCCACCGGCAGCAGCTGGACGAGCTGGGCGTCGCGCCGTTCGACCTCGTCGTCGTCAACCTCTACCCCTTCCGGGAGACCGTCGCCTCGGGCGCCTCCGAGGACGAGTGCGTCGAGCAGATCGACATCGGCGGGCCGTCCATGGTGCGCGCCGCCGCCAAGAACCACCCGTCGGTCGCCGTGGTCACCAGCCCGGCGCGCTACGGCGACGTCCTCTCGGCCGTGCAGTCCGGCGGCTTCGACCTCGCCGCCCGCAAGCGGCTCGCCGCCGAGGCCTTCCAGCACACCGCCGCCTACGACGTGGCCGTGGCCTCCTGGTTCGCCTCCTCCTACGCGCCCGTGGACGAGTCGCGGTTCCCCGACTTCCTCGGCGGCACCTGGGAGCGCAAGAGCACCCTGCGCTACGGCGAGAACCCGCACCAGCCCGCCGCGCTGTACGTCGACGGCAGCGGTGGCGGTCTCGCCGAGGCCGAGCAGCTGCACGGCAAGGAGATGTCGTACAACAACTACACGGACACGGACGCCGCGCACCGTGCCGCGTACGACCACGCCGAGCCGGCTGTCGCGATCATCAAGCACGCCAACCCGTGCGGGATCGCCGTCGGCGCGGACGTCGCCGAGGCGCACCGCAGGGCGCACGCCTGTGACCCGCTGTCGGCGTTCGGCGGTGTGATCGCCGTGAACCGGCCGGTCAGCAGGGAGATGGCGGAGCAGGTCGCCGAGATCTTCACCGAGGTCATCGTCGCGCCCGGCTACGAGGAGGGGGCCCTCGAGGCCCTCACCAAGAAGAAGAACATCCGGGTGCTGAAGGCTCCGCAGGGTCCCTCGGGTGCCGTCGAGCTCAAGCCCGTCGGCGGCGGCGCGCTGCTCCAGGTCACCGACCGGCTTCAGGCCGACGGCGACGACCCGGCCAACTGGACCCTGGCGACCGGCGAGGCGCTCGACGCGGCCGAACTGGCCGAGCTGGCCTTCGCCTGGCGGGCCTGCCGGGCCGTCAAGTCCAACGCCATCCTGCTCGCGAAGGGCGGTGCGTCGGTCGGCGTGGGCATGGGGCAGGTCAACCGGGTCGACTCGGCGAAGCTGGCCGTCGAGCGGGCCGGTGAGGAGCGGGCGCGCGGCTCCTACGCCGCCTCCGACGCCTTCTTCCCCTTCCCGGACGGGCTGGAGGTCCTGGTCGAGGCGGGCGTCAAGGCCGTGGTGCAGCCCGGTGGTTCGGTCCGTGACGAGCTGGTCGTCGAGGCCGCGAAGAAGGCGGGCGTGACGATGTACTTCACGGGTACGCGCCACTTCTTCCACTGACCGCCCGGCCGGACGGACGGTGAAGCGGCCCCGGTCCCCTGAAGCAGGGGGCCGGGGCCGTCGTCCGTTCGCCCGCCGCTCGTCGCGCGCGGGGCACGCCGCGCAGCGTGCGGGTCACGCCGTTCAGTTCGTGCGGATCACGATCGAGCTGCACACCTTGTCGGCGAACGTCTGCTTCTTGGCGTCCCACGCCGGCCACAGCCAGCCCAGGTAGCACGCCAGGCTGTCCAGGAAGTGGGCGAGGCGGCGGACGAACGCCATGCCGACGCCGAGCGGCTGCCCGTCGCTCTCCCGCACCAGGCGGATGCCCAGCGCCTTCTTGCCGACCGTCTGGCCGGTGCGGCCCTCCTGGATGAGCTGCCAGATGGCGAGGCCGATCAGGACGAGGGCGCCCACCAGCATCAGCACCGGGGTGTCCTTGCCGATGATGACGAGGGCGTAGGGGACCGCGAACACCAGCATGTCGACCAGGGTGCCCAGGAACCGCTGGCCCCAGTTCGCGTAAGGCGGCTGCCCGCCGTAGCCGGGCTGCTGCGGGTAGCCGTAACCCTGCTGGGGATAGCCGGGCTGCTGCGGGTACCCCGGGTGCTGCGGCTGGCCGTACCCCTGCGGGGGGACGCCCTGCGGAGCCTGCTGACCGTAACCGGGCTGACCCTGCTGCGGGTAGCCGTAACCGGGCTGGCCCTGCTGGGGGTGCTGCGGCTGGCCGTAGGGGTCGTTGGGCGGGCCGAAACTCATGGTGGATCTCCTCCGTTGCACAAGCGGGGACGAGCGGAGCGCGCGGAGGAACGTCTGTAAATAAGCGGTTTGCCCCCCAACACCGACCGCGTACTGCGGATGACTATGTTCTTGGCCAGGTGTGCTCCTGTCCAGCCGCTTTCCGCAGGCTTTGTGCAAGTGCAACCTTGCCGATCATGGCCTGAACAGCACCGGCCGGAAGTGTCGGGGCGGGGCGCGGGAGCCGCCTCCACCGCTGCCCGGCTTCATCCGGATTGGAACCGGGGGGCCGTCATCCGGGAGGATGGGTCCATGACCGCCCAGATTCTCGATGGCAAGGCCACCGCAGCCGCGATCAAGTCCGATCTGACCGCCCGGGTGGCGGCGCTGAGGGAGAGGGGCGTGACACCCGGACTCGGCACGATCCTCGTCGGCACCGACCCCGGCAGCCAGAAGTACGTCGCCGGCAAGCACCGCGACTGCGCCGAGGTGGGTATCGCCTCCATCCAGCGCGAGCTGCCCGCCACGGCCACGCAGGAGGAGATCGAGGCGGTCGTCCGCGAGCTGAACGACGACCCGGCCTGCACGGGCTACATCGTCCAGCTCCCGCTGCCCAAGGGCATCGACGAGAACCGGATCCTGGAGCTGATGGACCCGGCCAAGGACGCCGACGGTCTGCACCCGATGAACCTCGGCCGGCTGGTCCTCAACGAGCCCGCCCCGCTGCCCTGCACCCCCAACGGCGTGCTCACGCTGCTGCGTCGCCACGGCGTCGAGATCAGGGGCGCCGAGGTCGTGGTCGTCGGCCGCGGGGTCACCATCGGCCGCTCGATGCCGCTGCTGCTGACCCGGCGCAGCGAGAACGCGACGGTGACCCAGTGCCACACCGGCACCCGGGATCTCTCGGCGCACCTGAAGCGGGCCGACGTCATCGTCGCCGCCGCCGGTTCCGCCCACCTGATCCGGGCCGAGGACGTCAAGCCGGGCGCGGCCGTCCTGGATGTCGGCGTCTCCCGCAACGCCGAGGGGAAGATCGTGGGCGACGTGCACCCGGACGTCCACGAGGTGGCCGGCTGGATCTCCCCGAACCCCGGCGGAGTGGGTCCGATGACCCGCGCCCAGCTGCTCGTCAACGTGGTGGAGGCGGCTGAGCGCAGTGTCGGCTGACAGCACCTCCGGCAGGACCGGACGCCTCGACGACGGCGTCGACGGCGTCGACGGCACCGCTCGCACGGGGGCCGCCCGCGCCGACGACACCCCTCGTGCCGCCGACACCCCTCGTGCCACCGCCCGCGTCGGCAGCACCGACGGCACCGACAGCACCGACGGCACCGACGGCACCGACAGCACCGATGGCATCGACGGCATCGAGGTGCGGGACCCGGTCAGCGCGCCCGACGTCGACGGGGTGCCGCGCCGCGCCACGCGCCGTTTCCCGCTGTTCACCCGGGACACCGCGCGCCCCGAGGGCGGCGGCAGGGCCGCCCCCGGTGACGCGCTGGCCGCCCGGCAGTGGCCGATCATCGTCGTCCTGGGCATCGTCGCGCTCGGGCTGCTGGTGACCGCGCTCGACGTGTTCCGGATCGGCTCGATCCTGATCGGTGTCGGGCTGCTGCTCGGCGCGGTGCTGCGCTGGCTGCTGCCCGGCGTCGGCATGCTGGCCGTGCGCTCCCGCTTCACCGACATCGTCACCTACACCGTGCTGGGCGCGGCGATCGTCCTGCTGGCGCTGATGGCACAGCCCGACCCGTGGCTCCAGATCCCCTTCCTCAAGGACACCCTGCACTTCACGGTCAGCAGCTGAACCCGGCGACGCGCGGCTGGACCCGCCGGCGCGTACGGGCATGCGGCGGTACGGCGGCCCGTCCTCATCCCCCGAGGAGGACGGGCCGCCGACGCGTTCCACGTTCCCCTTCGCAACCGGCCGGTTCAACAGCCGGCCGGCCGCTGTGGCACGGAGGTGACCGTTCCGCCACGGTGTGCGCGCCGTGCCACAGCCGCGCCCGCCGCGGGAACCGCCCGCCCGCTCCGCGTCGTCCCTCCAACGGATCGAAGGAAAGGTGGGCGGGATGGGCGCCTGGCAGCCGCTGCCGGACGGGCTGCCGTCGGAGGTACGGCACTTCGTGGAGCAGTTGCGGCAGCTCAAGGACGGTACGGGCCTCAGCCTGGCCGCTCTCGGCGCGCGCACCGCGTACAGCAAGTCCTCCTGGCAGCGCTATCTCAACGGTGTCCAGCCGCCGCCCCGGCAGGCCGTCGCCGCGCTGTGCAGGGTGGCGGGGCTGTTCGGCGCGGAGGCGGAACGCCATGTCGTGCGCTGGGAGCTGGCCGTGGAGGCATGGCCGCGGCCGGCGCCGCTGAGCCCGGCCGAGGACCACCGGGGCGAGGAGTACCGGGAAGACCCGACGGTTCCCTGGTGGGACCGGCCGGAGGAGCCCGTCCCCCAGGCTCCGGCGCGGTCCGCCGGACGTCTTCTGCTCTACGCGGCCCTGCTCCTGCTGGCCCTGTTGTGCACCGCCGTCGGGGGAGCGGTCGTCTTCGGCTGAGGTGCGCCCGGCGTCCGGATGTGCGCGCCTCGTGCCGGTACGTCGACAGTTCGGGCATGTGTCCCGGATCGTCTCGGCATCGGGTCTAACGTGGCCGATGGGGACTTGGCGGAGGGAGGGGGGTTCGATGCCTCGGTGGAGGACTTTTCCCGACGAACTCGACCCGCAGGTACGGGAGTTCGCCGAGCAGTTGCGGCGGGTCGTGGACCGCTCGGGACTGAGCGTCGCGGCGGTGGCCGACCGTACGGGCTACAGCAGGACGTCCTGGGAGCGGTACCTCGACGGCCGGCTGCTCGCCCCCAAGGGTGCGGTCGTCGCGCTGGCCGAGGTCACCGGCACGCCGCCCGTCCACCTCACCACGATGTGGGAGCTGGCCGAACGCGCCTGGAGCCGCTCGGAGATGCGGCAGGACCGGACCATGGAGGCCGTCCGCATCGCGCAGGCGCGGGCCGCGCTGGGTGAGTTCGGGCCGCCGCCCGAGGTGCGCGCGGACGGCGCGGACCGCGACGCGGGGACCCCGGACGGCACCGGCCCGGCGGGCGGTGGTGCCCGGGGCGCCGGACCGCGCCGGACGACGTTGTTCCTCGCCGGGGCCGTCGGGGTGGTGGTCGTCGCCGTGGGCGCGTTCCTGCTGAGCGACGGAGGGGACCCGGAGCGGACCGCGGGCGCCACCGCGCCGTCGTCGTCCGCCTCGGCCGGTCCGAGCACCGTCCTGCCGTCCGGGGTGCTGTGCGGTGGCGCCGGCTGCACGGGCCGGGACGCGGAGGAGATGGGGTGCAGCGGCGACCTCGCGACGACGGCGAGGAGCGCGACCGTCGGGACGACCCTGGTCGAGGTCCGCTACAGCCGTACGTGCGGGGCGGTCTGGGGCCGGATCACCCGGGCCGGACAGGGCGACGAGGTGCGCCTGACGGCGGGCTCGGCGCGGCAGACCGGCGCCATCACGGTGGCCGGTGACACGATCGCGTACACGCCGATGGTGGCCGTGAGGAGCGCGGCGGACGCGGCGGCCGCGACGGCGTGCGCGGTGCTGGCGTCGGGACAGCAGGGGTGCACGCCCTGAGACGGCCGGCGTATCGACGCGGCCGGGTGACAGGTGGCGCACGTCCGACAGGACGGGTGGGGGTACGGGGGAACCGGCCAGGTGAGGCGGGTCGGCGGTATCCGCGGTGAAAAAGGGCGGCGCGCACAGGAATACCCGCCTCCGAGCCGGGAAGGCGAACCGTACCCCCACGGGAGTCCGGCGCGACCCGGCACCCCCACCACGGCGGCCGCTCGGTTCCACCTCTCCCGGACCGGCGGTCGCCGCGTTCTGCGCCCCGGCCGTGCGGAACCGGGTCGCTCTGTGGGGCGGGTTACACAACCCCGGCCGTCCGTGATCCCGCAGGCGCGATAGCCTGACCGCTGGTCGAATCTCTTGATACCAAGAGATCGATCATCTGTACGTCCCACCCGGGGCAGGGACGCCCCACCGACAGCTGTCATACGGAGAACGCCATGACCCGCACTCCCGTGAACGTCACCGTCACCGGCGCGGCCGGCCAGATCGGTTACGCCCTGCTCTTCCGCATCGCCTCCGGCCAGCTGCTCGGCGCGGACGTGCCGGTCAAGCTGCGCCTGCTGGAGATCACCCCCGCGCTGAAGGCCGCCGAAGGCACCGCGATGGAGCTGGACGACTGCGCGTTCCCGCTGCTCCAGGGCATCGACATCAGCGACGACCCGAACGTCGCCTTCGACGGCGCCAACGTCGCCCTCCTCGTCGGCGCCCGGCCGCGCACCAAGGGCATGGAGCGCGGTGACCTCCTCGAGGCCAACGGCGGCATCTTCAAGCCGCAGGGCAAGGCCATCAACGACCATGCCGCGGACGACATCAAGGTCCTCGTCGTCGGCAACCCGGCCAACACCAACGCGCTGATCGCCCAGGCCGCCGCCCCGGACGTACCGGCCGAGCGCTTCACCGCGATGACCCGCCTCGACCACAACCGCGCGCTGACCCAGCTCGCGAAGAAGACGGGTTCGACGGTCGCCGACATCAAGCGCCTGACCATCTGGGGCAACCACTCCGCCACCCAGTACCCGGACATCTTCCACGCCACGGTCGCCGGCAAGAACGCGGCCGAGGTCGTGGGCGACGAGAAGTGGCTCGCCGAGGACTTCATCCCGACCGTCGCCAAGCGCGGCGCGGCCATCATCGAGGCGCGTGGCGCGTCCTCCGCCGCCTCCGCCGCCAACGCGGCCATCGACCACGTGTACACCTGGGTCAACGGCACGGCGGACGGCGACTGGGCCTCGATGGGCATCCCGTCGGACGGCTCCTACGGTGTCCCGGAGGGCCTGATCTCCTCCTTCCCGGTCACCACCAAGGACGGCTCGTACGAGATCGTCCAGGGCCTGGACGTCAACGAGTTCTCCCGCGCCCGTATCGACGCCTCGGTGCAGGAGCTGGCCGAGGAGCGCGAGGCGGTCCGCGCGCTCGGCCTCATCTGAGTTCCCGCAAACCCCACTGATCCCCGGACGGCTTCGGCCGCCCGGGGATCAGTGCGTCCCGCTCCGTGATGACGGCCGCTGCTCCGGCCGGTGGTCCGGTGCCGTGACCGGAAGGGGTCACCGGCCAGCGACGCCCGGCAGACCCTTCGGGTCACGGCACTAGCGGACGGCCGGTGACAGCCGCTTCTCGAACCAGTGGTCGGCGTAGACGTGGTCGACGTACGCGGGGATCTCCCGGTATCCGCACGCCCGGTACATCGCCCGTGCCTCGGTGAGGGTGGCGTTCGTGTCCAGGCGCAGCAGGTGCAGGCCGCGCGCCGCCGCCGCCCGCTCCAGGTGGTCGAGGAGCCGTCGGGCGAGGCCGAGACGGCGGGCGTCCGGGTGCACCCAGACGTGCTTGAGCTCGCCGACGCCCGGTTCCAGGGTGCGCAGTCCCCCGCAGCCCACCGCGCGCCCCTCCTCGTACGCCACGAAGAACGCGCCCTTCGCGCCGGACACCTCCTCCGGGCGGACCAGGTCGGACGCGCTGAATCCGCCGAAGCGGGCGCCGAGGTCGGCGGCGTAGGCGTCGAGGCAGGCGCGGGCGTCCGGCGCGGCGCCGTCGACGTGCTCGACGGTGATGCCCGCCAGCCGCAGCAGCCGGCGCGCCGTGGCCATCGCCGCGGTCAGTTCCGCGCGCTGTCCCTGGTCGAGCCCCGTCAGCAGGTCCGCCGTGAGTACGTCGGCGCGGCGGTTCTGTTCCTCGAGCTCGACCCGTCCGGCCGGGGTCAGTTCCATCACGCGCAGCCGGTTGTCGTCGGGGTGCACCCTGATCCGGACCATGCCCTGTGCCTCCAGGGCCTTCGCCATCCGGCTCAGGTACCCGGCGTCCAGACCGAGCCGGCCGCGCAGCTCGCGCAGGGACACCCCGTCACCGATCTCGAACAGCAGCCGGGCCTCGCCCAGTGGGCGGTCCTGGCCGAGGAAGTGGTCGTCCAGGGCGCCGATGCGGCGTGTGAAGTAGCGGTTGAACCGGCGGAAGGCGGCCACCTGCTCCGAAGCCACCGGATGCGTCGGGCGCGTGGACTGCTGTGCCCGTGCGGATGTCGGCCGTGTCGATGACGACCGTGCGGATGTCGAGGGTGCGGATGTCGGGCGTGCGGGCTGTGTCGGCTGCACTGGCTCCATAGTTCTTTGACTTTAGTCAAAGGTTCTGACCGCGTCCATCCCGTTCGCTCATGACCACGCGTACTTTTTGTCGGTTTATGTCCACAACTTCAGTGATGCGGCGCACTTTCGGCCATGGATTGCGCATGCAATGCAAGGTCCGGGGCAGGTGGTCGCGGTCGCCGAGACCGATCCACGGGTGACGCAGGGGGACTGAACAGGAACGGAAGGCAATACCGATCATGGCCGACAGGACGGAACAGCCGGAACAGCTAGACCATCGGACGATCCACGCGGGCGGAGAGTGGCTGGAAGCCGTCTCCGGCGAGACCCGCGAGATCCTCGACCCTGCGGACGGCCGCCCCTTCGCCGTCGTCGCGGAGGGTGACGAGAAGGACACCGACCTGGCGGTCGCGGCCGCCCGAGCCGCCTTCGACGAGGGCGACTGGCCGCACACCCCCGTCGTCGAACGCGCCGCCGTGCTCCAGCGTGTCGCCGACCTCCTCGTACGCGACCGCGAACGGCTGGGTCTGCTGGAGAGCCGGGACGCGGGCAAGACGCTCGAAGAGGGCCGTGTCGACATCGACTGCGTCGCCGACGCCTTCCGCTACTTCGCCGGACTCGTCGCCAGCGAGGCTCCCGGCCGGGTCGTGGACGCGGGCTCGCCCGACATCCACAGCGTCGTCGTCCATGAGCCCGTCGGCGTGTGCGCACTGATCACGCCTTGGAACTACCCTCTGCTCCAGGCGAGTTGGAAGATCGCCCCGGCTCTCGCCGCGGGCAACACCTTCGTCGTCAAGCCGAGCGAGATCACCCCGCTGACGACGATCGCGCTCATCGACCTGCTGCTGGAGGCCGGGTTGCCCGCCGGGGTCGCCGGCATCGTCACCGGACCCGGGCACACGGTCGGCGCCCGGCTCGCCGAGCACCCCGACGTCGACCTCGTGTCCTTCACCGGCGGTCTGGTCAGCGGCACGAAGGTCGCGCAGGCCGCCGCCCCGACCGTCAAGAAGGTCGCCCTCGAACTCGGCGGCAAGAACCCCAACGTGGTCTTCGCCGACGCCTGCGCCACCGAAGAGGCCTTCGACACCGCCGTCGACCAGGCCCTCAACGCCGCTTTCATTCACAGCGGCCAGGTCTGCTCGGCGGGCTCCCGGCTCATCGTCGAGGAGTCGGTCCGGGAGCGCTTCGTCGCCGAACTCGCCCGCAGGGCCGAGAGGATCCGGCTCGGACGGGGCACGGAGGACGGCGTCGAGTGCGGTCCGCTCGTCTCCGAGCAGCAGCGCGCCAAGACCGAGGCGTACGTCGCCTCCGCGCTCGCCGAGGGCGCGGAACTGCGCAGCGGCGGCCGGCGTCCGCAGCCCGCCCCGCACCGGCCGGAGTCCGGCTACTTCTACGAGCCCACCGTCCTCGACCGCTGCCACCGCGAGATGCGGGTCGTGCGGGAGGAGGTGTTCGGTCCGGTCCTCACCGTCGAGACCTTCCGGACCGAGGACGAGGCCGTGGCCCTCGCCAACGACACCGAGTACGGCCTCGCGGGCGCCGTCTGGACCGCCGACGCGGGCCGGGCCCGACGCGTCGCGGGCCGGCTGCGCCACGGCACCGTCTGGATCAACGACTTCCACCCCTATCTCCCGCAGGCGGAGTGGGGCGGCTTCGGCAAGAGCGGCGTGGGCCGCGAACTCGGTCCCGCCGGACTCGCCGAGTACCGCGAGTCCAAGCACGTCTACCAGAACCTCGCGCCACGCCCCGTGCGCTGGTTCGCCGGCTGACACCCCGCCGTTCCCGGGACCGGCCGGCCCCCCACGGCCCGCCCGTCCCTTGCGGCTCGTCCGTCCGTGTCGGCCTGCGCCCCTCCCGCTTTGTCCCCGCTGTCTCCCTAGGCCCGACTGTCCCGCAAGGCCCGACCGTCCACCAAGACCCGACCGGCCCCCAAGACTTCGCACGCCCCTGGAGTACCCCCCATGCCAGAGAGCACTCACCTCTACGACTATGTAGTCATCGGAGGCGGAACCGCCGGTTCCGTCATCGCCTCCCGGCTCACCGAGAACCCCGACACGACCGTCGCCGTCATCGAGGGCGGCCCCAGCGACGTCGGCCGCGAAGACGTCCTGACCCTGCGCCGCTGGATGGGCCTGCTCGGCGGTGAACTCGACTACGACTACCCGACCACCGAGCAGCCGCGCGGCAACTCCCACATCCGGCACAGCCGCGCCCGCGTCCTCGGTGGATGCTCCTCCCACAACACGCTCATCGCCTTCAAGCCGCTGCCCTCCGACTTCGACGAGTGGGAGGCGGCCGGCGCCCTGGGCTGGGGCGCCGGCTCCATGGAGACGTACTACACGCGCCTGCTGAACAACATCGTCCCGGTCGACGAGAAGGACCGGAACCCCATCGCCCGCGACTTCGTCGACGCCGCCCAGAAGGCGACCGGAGTGCCCCGCATCGACGGCTTCAACCAGAAGCCCTTCGACGACGGTGCCGGCTTCTTCGACCTCGCCTACCACCCGGAGACCAACAAGCGGTCGAGCGCGTCGGTCGCCTACCTGCACCCGGTGATGGACGAACGGCCCAACCTGACGATCCTGCTGGAGACCTGGGCGCACCGGCTGGAACTGGACGGCACGCGCGCGCAAGGGGTGCACGTCCGCACCAAGGACGGCGAGGAGATCCTCGTCAGGGCCCGCCGCGAGGTCGTGCTGTGCGCGGGGGCCGTCGACTCGCCCCGCCTCCTCCTGCACTCCGGCATCGGTCCGAAGGCCGACCTGGACGCGCTCGGCATACCCGTCGTCCACGACCTTCCGGGCGTCGGCGAGAACCTCCTCGACCACCCCGAGTCGGTGATCGTCTGGGAGACCCGCGGCCCGCTTCCGGAGAACTCCGCGATGGACTCCGACGCCGGCCTCTTCGTGCGCCGCGACCCCGGACACCCGGGACCCGACCTGATGTTCCACTTCTACCAGGTGCCCTTCACGGACAACCCGGAGCGCCTGGGGTACGAACGCCCGCCGTACGGCGTCTCGATGACCCCCAACATCCCCAAGCCGAAGTCACGCGGGCGGCTCTACCTGGAGAGCGCGGACCCCTCCGTGAAGCCCGCCCTCGACTTCCGCTACTTCACCGACGAGGACGACCACGACGCCCGCACCCTCGTCGACGGGATCAGGATCGCCCGCGAGATAGCGAAGACAGAGCCGCTGGCCGGCTGGCTCGAACGCGAGGTGGCGCCGGGCCCGGACATCACGGGCGACGAGGAGCTGAGCGAGTACGCCCGCAGGGTCGCGCACACCGTGTACCACCCGGCGGGCACCTGCCGCATGGGTGCCGCCGACGACGAACTCGCAGTTGTGGACCCCGAGTTGAAGGTGCGCGGCCTGGACGGCCTGCGCATCGCCGACGCATCCGTCTTCCCGACCATGACCGCCGTGAACCCGATGATCGGAGTGCTCATGGTCGGGGAGAAAGCCGTAGACCTGATCGGAGGTGGTGCGCGATGACCACCACGCCCGCCACTCGCAAACCGCCCACCGCCACGACCGGCGCACCCGTCTTCTCGGTGGACGGCCTCTGGAAGGTCTTCGGACCCAAGCCCGAGCGCGTCCCGGCCGACCCCGGGCTCACCGCCCTCGACCCCGCCGAGCTGCGCGCGCGCACCGGCTGCACGGCCGCCGTCCGGGACGTCTCCTTCGACGTCCGCAAGGGTGAGGTCTTCGTCGTGATGGGCCTGTCCGGTTCCGGCAAGTCCACCCTGGTGCGCTGTCTGACCCGGCTGATCGAGCCGACGGCCGGCACGATCGTCGTCGACGGCGAGGACGTCCGCGCGATGGACCGCACCCGGCTGCGCGAACTGCGCAGGCACCGCGCCGCGATGGTCTTCCAGCACTTCGGCCTCCTCCCGCACCGCACGGTCCTGGACAACGTGGCCTACGGCCTGGAGATCCAGGGCATGGGCCGCTCCGAGCGGCGCACACGTGCCAAGGAGGTCGTCGAGAAGGTCGGACTCGAGGGCATGGAGCAGCGCAAACCCGGCCAGCTCTCCGGCGGCCAGCGCCAACGCGTGGGCCTGGCCAGGGCATTGGCCGTCGACCCGGAGGTCCTCCTCTTCGACGAGCCGTTCAGCGCGCTCGACCCGCTCATCCGGCGCGACATGCAGGAGGAGGTGGTGCGGCTGCACCGCGAGGAGGGCCGCACGATGGTCTTCATCACGCACGACCTCAGCGAGGCGCTGAAGCTGGGCGACCGCATCGCCCTGATGCGCGACGGGCGGGTGGTGCAGCTGGGCACCCCCGAGGAGATCGTGGGCTCCCCGGCCGACGACTACGTCCGCGAGTTCGTCCGCGACGTACCGCGCGAGCAGGTCATGACGGTGCGTACGGCCATGCGCCCCGCCTCCGTCGAGGAAGCGGGCGGCGGTCCCGCCCTCGCCCCGGACGCCACCGTGTCCCAGGCCATCGAGGCGGTCGCCAGGGCCGGCGCTCCGGCGCGGGTCATGGACGCGGGCCGGTGCCTGGGCGTCGTCGACCACGAGCGGCTGCTCGGCGTCGTGGCCGGTACGGAACCCGCCGGAACGGCCCCCGCCCCGGCCGACCGCAGCCCCGGATCCGCCCCGTCCGGACGGGAGCCCGGATCCGTCCCGCCCGGGTCCGTCGCGGTCGGAACGGAGACCCGTAAGGAGGCGGTCTGATGGCCACGCTGACCACCCCCGCCCCGCGGGTCGCCCTCCCGGGCGTCCTCGGACACCAGGCCGTCCGCAAGCTCCTGCTGCTCGCTCTCGCGGCCGCGGTCCTCGTCCCGCTGGCCCATGCCCGGTGGGGCGGCGGCACCTGGCCGCACGCGCTCACCGTCGACCTGACCCAGCCGCTCTCCGGCGCCAGCGACTGGATCATCGACAACCGCGACAGCCACCCCCTGTTCACCTACTTCTTCGGCTACCTCAGCAACGGCGTGGTCCTCTCGGTGCGCGCCGTGTACCTGGTGCTGCTCGGCGCCGGCTGGGCCGGGGTCACCGCGACGGCCGCGCTGGTCGCCTGGCGGGTGGCCGGGGTGCGGCTCGCGCTCGGCACGGCGGCCGCGTTCCTGGCCTGCGGGCTGCTCGGCATGTGGGTGCCGACGATGCAGACCCTCGCCCTGATGGTCGTCGCCGTCCTGGTGTCGGTCGTCGTGGGCGCGCTGCTCGGCCTGGCCGGCGGTCTCTCCGAGCGCATGGACCGCGCCCTGCGCCCGGTCCTCGACACCATGCAGGTACTGCCCGCCTTCGCGTACCTGCTCCCGGTCGTCCTGGTCTTCGGCATCGGGGTCCCGGCGGCCGTCCTGGCCACCGTCGTCTACGCGGCCCCGCCCATGGCCCGGCTCACCGCGCTCGGACTGAAGGGCGCCGACAAGGAGGTCCTGGAGGCGGTGGAGTCGCTGGGCGCGACCGCGCGCCAGCGTCTGCTGACCGCCCGGATCCCGCTGGCCCGCAAGGAACTCCTCCTCGGCCTCAACCAGACGATCATGATGGCGCTGTCGATGGCGGTCATCGCGTCGGTGATCGGCGCGGGCGGCCTCGGTGACCGCGTCTACCAGGCGCTGGCCTCGGTCGACGTGGGCGCGGCCCTCGCCGCCGGCATCCCGATCGTGCTGCTCGCGGTCGTGCTGGACCGTGTCACGGCCGCCGCCGGTGACGCCGGCGACGGTGAACCGGGCAGCCACCGCGCCGCATGGGCCTGGACCGCCGTCGCCGCCGTGGCCGTGGCGCTCGCCGGCCGCGCGGCGGGCCGGCTCGACTGGCCCGACAGCTGGACGGTGGCCATCGCCGCACCGGTCAACGACGCCGTCGACTGGATGACCGACCACCTCTACTCCGGGGTCCCGGTGATCGGCGGAACCGCCGACTGGGCGGGCCACTTCACCACCTGGGTCCTCGACCCCGTCCGGGCCGGACTCCAGGGCCTGCCCTGGTGGGCGGTGCTCCTGCTGGTCGCCGCGATCGCCTGGCCGATCGGCACCTGGCGCACCGCGCTGACCGCCGTCCTCGCGCTGGCCGCGACCGGTGTGCTCGGCGTGTGGGAACCGTCCCTCGACACCCTTTCCCAGGTGCTGGCGGCCGTGGCCGTCACCCTCGTCCTGGGCTTCGCCATCGGCATCGCCGCCGCCCGCAGCGACCGCTTCGAACGGCTGCTGCGTCCGGTCCTGGACGTGTTCCAGACGATGCCGCAGTTCGTGTACCTGATCCCGGTGGTCGCCCTGTTCGGCGTCGGCCGCGCCCCCGCCGTCGCGGCGGCCGTCGTCTACGCGCTGCCCGCCGTCGTCCGCATCACCACGCAGGGCCTGCGTCAGGTCGACCCGGCGGCGATGGAGTCGGCCCGCTCGCTCGGCGCGACCGGGGCGCAGCAACTGCGCCAGGTCCAACTTCCGCTGGCCCGGCCCGCTTTGCTGCTCGCCGTGAACCAGGGTGTGGTCCTCGTCCTCGCCGTCGTCATCATCGGCGGGCTGGTCGGCGGAGGCGCACTCGGCTACGAGGCGGTCTTCGGGCTCGCCCAGGGCGACCTCGCGACCGGTCTGGTGGCCGGCGCCGCGATCGTCTGCCTCGGCCTGATGCTCGACCGGGTGACCCAGCCGGCCGACCGGCGCGTGAAGAAGGGAGCGTGACATGCGACTTCGACGGCTACGACTTCGTGACACGCGGTCTCGTACGACGGCCGTGACGGCGCTGACCGCCGGGGCGTCGGCGCTCCTGCTGCTGACCGGCTGCGGCGCCGCCGACATGACCAAGCAGGCATCGCCCTTCGCCAACGCGCAGGGCGCCAGAACCGTCACCCTCTCGGTGCAGTCCTGGGTGGGCGCACAGGCCAACGTGGCCGTCGCCCAGTACCTGCTGGAGCACAAGCTCGGCTACCGCGTCGACACCGTTCAGGTCGACGAGGTGCCCGCCTGGGACGCGCTCAGCCAGGGCCGGGTCGACGCGATCCTGGAGGACTGGGGCCACCCCGACCAGGAGCAGCGCTACGTCGACGACAAGAAGACGATCGCGCGCGGCGGCGACCTCGGCGTCACCGGACACATCGGCTGGTACGTCCCGACGTACTTCGCCAAGCAGCACCCGGACGTCACGAACTGGAAGAACCTCGACAAGTACGCCCCGCTGCTGCGTACCGCGGAGAGCGGCGGCAAGGGCCAGCTCATGGACGGCTCCCCGTCCTACGTCACCAACGACAAGGCCCTGGTGAAGAACCTGAAGCTCGACTACCAGGTCGTCTTCGCCGGTTCCGAGGCGGCCCAGATCACGCAGATGAAGCAGTTCGCCAAGGAGAAGAAGCCCTTCCTCACCTACTGGTACGCCCCGCAGTGGCTGTTCGAGAAGGTTCCGATGACCGAGGTGAAGCTGCCCGCCTACAAGGAGGGCTGCGACGCCGACCCGGACAAGGTCGCCTGCGCCTACCCGCACACCCCGTTGCAGAAGTACCTCAACGCCGACTTCGCGAAGGACGGCGGCAGGGCGGCCGCCTTCCTGAAGAAGTTCAGGTGGACCCTCGAGGACCAGAACGAGGTGGCCCTGATGATCGCGGACCAGAAGCTCACTCCGGAGCAGGCCGCGAAGAAGTGGGTGGACGGCCACGCCTCGACATGGAAGGCGTGGCTGTCCTGAACACGCCCGCGCCGGCGTGGGTCGCCTCACGCCGGCGCGGGCCCGTCCCCCTCCGTGCCACGGTGATCAGGCGTGCTGCCCCGGCCGGTAGTGCCCCGGCACGAGCCGGCAGGCCACGCCGAACCGGTTCCAGGCGTTGATGACCGTGATCGTGGCGATCAGCTGCGCCAGCTGGGCCTCCCCGAAGTGCTTCGCGGCCCGCCCGTACACCTCGTCGGACACGAAGCCTTCCGTGAGGACGGTCACCGCCTCCGTCAGCGCGAGCGCCGCCAGTTCCCTCTCCGTGTAGAAGTGCTCCGACTCGTCCCACGCGCTGAGCTGGACGATCCGCTCGACGCTCTCGCCCGCCGCGAGTGCGTCCTTGCTGTGCATGTCGACGCAGAGCGCGCAGCGGTTCACCTGCGAGGCGCGGATCTTCACCAGCTCGACCAGCTTCGGGTCGAGGCCCTTGCGGGCCGCGGCGTCGAGCCTGCGCATCGCGGAGAACACCTCGGGGGCGTGCGCGGACCAGTTCAGCCGGGGAGTGTGCTCGGGGGCGTACCGCACCTGTTCGTCGGTGGTCGTGGGATGTGCGTGCGTCGTCATGACCTCGACCTTAGGAGCGGGGCAGCCCAGGAGTATGGTCCATTTCCATGGCGAGATCATGGGCCACTCTCGGTGTCGACCTGCATCTGGAACCGACCGGGCCGCGGCTGCGCCGAGGGCTGACCGATGCCCTGCGGGAGGCCGTCCGCGGCGGCCGGCTGCCCTCCGGGACCCGGCTCCCCTCCTCGCGTTCCCTCGCCGCCGACCTGGGCATCGCCCGCAACACGGTCGCCGACGCCTACGCCGACCTCGTCGCCGAGGGCTGGCTCACCGCCCGCCAGGGCTCGGGCACCAGGGTGGCCGAGGGCCGGGTCAGCCCGCCGCCGGGTGCGGGGCCCCGCCGCCCCGCACCCCGCAGGCCCGCCCACGACCTGCGCCCCGGCACCCCCGACCTCGCGTCCTTCCCGCGCGCCGAGTGGCTCAGGGCGGCCCGCCGCGCCCTCACGGACGCCCCCTCCGACGCCTTCGGCTACGGCGACCCCCGCGGCCGTGCCGAACTGCGCACCGCCCTCGCCGGCTACCTCGCCCGCGCCCGCGGGGTGCGCGCCGACCCCGGGAACCTCGTGATCTGCGGAGGGTTCGCGCACGGCCTGAAGCTGCTCAGCACCGTCCTGAGAGCGCGCGGGACGCGCACGATCGCCGTCGAGTCGTACGGCCTGGACGAGCACTGGAGGCTGCTGGCGGCGGCGGGCCTGCGCACGGTCCCGCTGCCCTTCGACGCACTCGGCACCGATCCGGGCGAGTGGAAGGGCGCCGGCGCGGTACTGCTCACCCCCGCCCACCAGTTCCCGATGGGAGCCGCCCTGCATCCCGACCGCCGGACGGCCGTCGTGAACCGGGCGCGGCACACCGGCGGCCTCGTCCTGGAGGACGACTACGACGGCGAGTTCCGCTACGACCGCCAGCCCGTCGGCGCTCTCCAGGGCCTGGACCCGGACCATGTGGTGTACCTGGGCACCGCCAGCAAGTCCCTGGCCCCCGGCCTGCGGCTGGGCTGGATGGTGCTGCCGCCGGGCGTGGCGGAGGAGGTGACGGCGGCCAAGGGCGGGGTGGACACGGCCGGGGTCCTGGACCAGCTGACGCTGGCGGAGTTCATCACGTCGGGCGCGTACGACCGCCACGTCCGGGCCGCCCGTCTGCGCTACCGCCGGCGCCGTGACGCGCTGGTCGCGGCCCTCGCCGCCCGCGCCCCCGCGATCCGCGTCACCGGCATCGCGGCGGGACTGCACGCCGTCCTGCGGCTCCCGCCGGGCACGGAGGAGCAGGCGGTCCGGGCGGCGGCCGGGCAGGACCTGGCGGTCGACGGCCTCGTGCCCCGTTACCGCCACCCGGACGCGGTCACCGAGCCTCTCGACGCCCTGGTCGTCGGGTACGGAACCCCGCCGGACCACGCCTGGTCCGGCGCGCTGGACGCGTTGTGCCGGGCACTTCCATTCGGTGAGAACGGCTCCGGAATTACTTTTCCCCGACAGGACATCGGATAGAGTCGCCCTCATGACGAACAACAATTCCGTGTCCCGTGTGGCGCTCAAGAAGATAACCCCCGATGTTTCCGCCGCGATGGGCTCCCTGCACGGCGTCGCCGTTTCCGCGGCGCAGGACGCCAAGGTCGACCCCGAGATCCTGGAACTGATCAGGATCCGCGCCTCACAGCTCAACGGCTGCGCGTTCTGCCTCGACATGCACACCAAGGACGCCCGCGCCCAGGGCGAGACCGAGCAGCGTATCTACGCGCTGAACGCCTGGCGCGAGACCCCCTTCTTCAACGAACGGGAGCGCGCCGCACTGGCGTTGACCGAAGCGGTGACCCTGGTGCACGACGGCCAGGTCCCGGACGCGGTGTACGCCGAGGCCGCAGGTGTCTTCGACGAGGCGCAGGTGGCGGCGCTGATCTGGGCGGCCACGGTCATCAACGCGTACAACCGGATCGCGATCGCGACCCGTATGGTGCCCGGGGCCTATCAGGCCGCCAAGAAGTAAGAGCGCCGATGCCGACCGATATCGGCGAAGAGCGCAGCGGAATACGGGCATCGGCGATTATCCGCCGATGCCCGTCGCGTTATGGGATATCTTTACGGGCCCGCTGTGTTCTGCGCGTTTTTCTAGATATCCGGAAGCGGCTCCGACAATCCGTCCAGCCACTTCCGCCATTCCCCCGCCCGCGGCGCCGGACCGGCTGTCATCGGATCCCCGGTCCAGCCCGTCACCGGCCGGATCCCGTGCAGCGCGTTCACCAGCCACACCTCACGGCCGGCCAGCCCGGCCACGGTGCGTTCGCGGTGCGCGGTCCGGATCCCGGACCGAGCGGCACGTTCGCGAACCAGTGCGACGGTCACTCCGGGCAGCACGGGCAGCCGGGGCGGCGGCAGGCACAGGGTGTCCCGCTCCCACCACAGCACGCTCGCGGTGGCCGACTCCAGCACCACCCCGGACGGGCCGACCAGCACCCCCTCCTGAGCTCCCTCTTCGACCGCCCGCCCCCGCACCCGGGCCAGGACGTCCAGGTCCGGGCCCTTGCGGCGGGGCGCCGTCCGCCGGTCCGGCTGGCCGACCGACCAGAGCCGCACCTCCGTGCCGAGCGGCGGGGCCGGCCGCAGCCGCAACCTCAACTCCAGGGAATCCGCCGTGAGTTCGACTCGGGGAAACCACTCGCCCGTGCGCGGCAACGCGGCGGTCACGTCCTGCCAGAACTCGACCAGCCGACGCGGCCCCGGGCCGCCGCACTCCGCGCAGGCCCGCAGGAACCGCTCACGGTGCCTGCGGTACCCGCGCACCCGGCCCTCGCGGACCAGCCACGAGTCCGCGACCAGCAGCGGCCCGTCCGCCACGGGTCCCGGACCGGCGGTCAGCCCACGACCGGGCGTCCATGTCGACAACCCCTCGGCGACGGTCGCTCGTGCACCCACTCGGTCCTCCTCAGTACTTCCCGCCCGCCACCGCCGGAGCCCCGGCCCGGGGCCCGTACGGCGCGTGCTCCAGCCACGAGCCGCACGACGGCAGCACGGGCGCGAGGGCGGCCGCCGCCCGCTGTTTCAGCCGTACGGCCCGCCGCCGTGGCCGCAGATGCTCCAGGGCGACTCCCGCGGCCTCGCTGTTGAACAGCCCCGCCGCCCGGCGTACGTCCGCGAACGCCGCCACCGCCTGCGGCGTCCCGGCCGCCACGGCCTGTGCGGCGGCCGCCGCGTCGGCGATCCCGCTGTTCATGCCGCGCGCGCCGAACGGCGGGAACAGATGCGCCGCCTCACCGACGAGCAGCACCCGCCCGTGCGGATCGGTGAAGGAGGCCGCGACCTTGCGAAGGAAGCGGTACGTCGACACCCACAGGATCCGGTCGGCGTACCCGTCGCCCACGACCCCGGGCAGCCACTCCCGCACGGCGTCCTCGGTGCCGTAGGCCGCCTCCGCGTCGTCGTCGCGGCACTGGAGGTCCACCTGGAAGCCCCCGGTGAACGGCACCCGCATCACGCTGCGGCCCCCGACGCCCGGATGCTCGTAGTGGAAGACCCGCTCCAGCGGCAGTTCGGCCCCCGGCAGGTCCGCCACGTCGACGACGACGTGGAAGCCCTCGCCTCGCACGCCCTCCATGGGGATGCCCAGCCCGCCCCGGACGGCCGAGCGGGCGCCGTCGGCGGCGACCACGTACGGGGCGCTCCACTCCCGCCCGTCCGCGGCGGCCAGCGAGACACCCGTGCCGCAGGAGCGGACGCCCGCGATCCGCGCGTCCCAGACGAACTCCACCCCCGCCCGCTTGCACGCGACACGCAGGAAGCGCTCCGTGTCCAGCTGGCGCAGGCTGGTGAACGGCGGCAGCCCGGACGGGGGCGGGAAGGTGCGCGAGTACACCTCGCGGCCCCGGTAGAGGGTGCGCCGGGTGTGCCAGGTCCGGCCGTACGCCGTGATCTCGGCGGCCAGCCCCGGAGCCATCGCGTCGAGCAGCCGCAGGCTCTCCCGGTGCACGAACAGCGCCCGGCTGCCCGGCCGTTCACGGTCCTCGGGATCCGCCTCCAGGAGCACGACCGGCAGCCCGTGCCCGCGCAGCGCCAGCGCGGCCGACAGACCCACCGGGCCCGCTCCCACCACGATCACCGGGTTCACGCGCGCACGCTCTCTCGCGTCCGCGTCAGCATGCGGGTGATCTCCACCCGCTTCACCTTCCACGTCGCCGTCATCGGCAGCTCCTCGAACCGCCACTGGCGCGGCTCCGCCATCGCCGGCAGGTCGGCGGTCGCCGCCCGCCAGCGCTCGGGGTCCAGCGGCTGCTCGCCCCGCACGCACACCACCGGCACGGGCTCGCGGTCCGCGCCGGCCACGATGACGACCTCCCGGAGTTCCTCCAGCCGCTCCATCAGCGCGTCCTCGACCGCCAGACTGCTGTGCACGGCGTCGATCTGATCCACCTCACGGTCGATCAGATGCAGGGCGCCGAACCGGCTCATGTATCCCATGTCGCCCATCTGCCACCAGCCGCCGTCGAGTTGCCGCTCGTACTGTGCCCGGGCGCCGAGGTAGGTGAGGATGCGCCCCCGGGTGCGTGCCTCGATCCGGCCGGGCGTCCCGGGTGCGACCCGCCTGCCGTCGGGGTCCGCGATCCGGACCCGGGTGAAACCGGGGATCCCGATCCCCACCCGGCGCCCGTCCGCCCGTTCCACGCTGCGCCGCGTGAACCACTGGAACGCGACGGGCCCGGTCTCGCTCTGCCCGTACAGCTGGATCAGCCAGGGCGCCCGCCGCCGCGACGCGCCCAGCAGCCTGCGGACGGTGCGCGGATGGATCGCGTCGAACGTGGAGCCGTACGACTTCACCCGGGACAGCGGGGCGCCGGGCGCGTCGGCCAGCTCCTCCCACAGCACGAAGGTGTTGGGGTGCGTCTCGACGATGCCGGGACGATGGCGGGCCAGCAGCGGTCCCACGGTAGCCGGGTCGGGATCGGTGATCAGCACCAGCGGGCTGCCGAAGTGCAGCAGGACGCCGAGCAGGTGGTAGAAGCGCGAGTGCACGAACGACATGTGCAGCGCGGCGGTCTCGCCCCGGGTGGGCCAGCCCATCGCCTTCTGCGGTACGAGGCGGTTCCACATCGTGTTCGGGCAGTGCACGGCCAGCTTGGGTATGCCGGTGGTGCCCGAGCTGTGGGTGATCAGGGCGGGCTCGCGCGGGTGCAGCCGTACGGGCGCGGGGAGCTCGGCGCCCGCGTACTGCTCCAGGGACTCGGCGCCGGGCGCGTCGTCGACGCAGAGCACCCGCCGCACCTGTGACGCGATGCCGGCGTCCTTCAGCGGGCCGTCCAGCTTGGCCCGGTCCGTGATCAGCCAGGGCTCTCGCAGCCGTTCGAGCAGCTGCCCGACGACCGGGCCGGCCAGCCCGGGGGACAGGAGCACCGGGACCGCGCCCAGACGGGAGACCGCGCAGGTCAGCAGGACGATGTCGACGTTGTCCGTCTTGTGTACGACCACCTGCTCCGAGGGCCGCACCCCGGCAGCCCACAGCCGGCCCGACAGATCCTCGACCACGTCGGCCAGGATCTTGTAGTCGAGGCCGACGCCGAGGGCCGGGTGGGTGTCCAGCGGCCGGTCCAGGGTGACGAAGACGGCCCCGTGCCGGTCGGCCGCCCGCCGGAACAACGGACCCAGGTAGAACCCGCGGTCGGCGAGCGGGGATTGCTGCGACATGTGGCTGTTCCTCTCGGACGGGGGCCCGGACACGGTCACCACGCGCCCTGGCGGACCAGGTGGCGGCGGAGCTTGCCGGTGGAGGTGCGGGGCAGTGACACGACGAAGCTGACGCTCCGCGGCACCTTGAACGCGGCGAGCCGTTCCCGTGCGAGGACGAGGAGATCGGCTTCCAGCCGGACCAGGCCGGCGGGGTCTGCGGGACCGGAGGGGCTCTCGGTGCCGGTGGAGGGGTTCGTGGAACCGGTGGGGGCGGCGGGTTTCTGCGAGCCTCCGGCACCGGTGGAGCCGGAGGGGTCCGGCAGGCCGGGTGTTCCGGGCGGGTCCGCCCGGGGAGACCTCCGGGCGGCGGGGACGACGAAGGCGCGCAGACGGGTGCGGCCCCGGTTGTCCGGGACCGCTGCCACGGCGACCTCCCGCACCGCCGGATGGGTGCGCAGGACGGCCTCCACCTCCAGCGGGGAGACGGTGATCCCGCCGACCATCTCCATGTCGTCGGTGCGGCCCAGGTGCCGGTAGGCGCCGTCCGGTTCGCGGCGCGCCCGGTCGTGGGTGGCCAGCCAGCCGCCGACCAGCGTGCGCCGTGTCTCCTCGGGCCGGTTCAGATAGCCGGGCGTCACCGTCGGCCCGCGGACCCACAGCTCCCCCTCCGCACCATCGGTCACGGGCCGCCCGGCAGGGTCGCGCAGCTCCACCTCGAACCCCGGTACGGGACGGCCGACGGTGCCCGGGTGGTCGTGGCCGAGACTGTTGGCGCAGAAGGCGTGCCCGGCCTCGGTGGAACCGATCTGCTCCAGCACGGGCGCGCCGAGCAGCTCGGTGATCTGTCCGCCGAGCCCGTCCGGCAGCCCCTCGCCGGCCGACACCGCGGCGCGCACCGAGGCGAAACAGGCCGCGTGGCCGCTGCCCCGGTCGGCGACGAGCGCCGCGTACGCGGACGGCACGGAGTAGAGCAGGCTCACGCGGTGCCGGGCGACGAGTTCGTCGACGGCGGCGGGGGTCGGACGCCGGTCCACCAGCACGGCGCTGGAGCCGGAGAAGAGCGGGAAGACGAAGGCGTTGCCGAAGCCGTAGGCGAAGTACAGCTTCGACACCGACAGGGTGACGTCCTCCTCGGTGATCCCGAGCAGTCGCCGGCCGATGAGATCGTGGTACGTCTTCGGGTCTCCGTGCGTGTGCACGACCCCCTTCGGGCGGCCCGTCGTGCCGGAGGTGTACTGCACGTACAGCGGCGTGTGCGCGTCCACCGGGCGGGCGGCGGCCGGCTCGGCGGCGGGAGCGAGCGCGAGCAACTGGTCGGCGCCGAGGCGGGGCCGGCCGGCGAAGCGGTCCTCGAGACCCGGCCCGGTCACACACAGCACGGCGTCGGTGTCCTCGGCCATGAACGCGTGCTCGGGCGCGGGCAGTTCGGGATTGACCAGGACGGCCACGGCCCCGAGCCGGGCGACGGCCAGGAAGGCCGTCACCCAGGCGATCCCGTCGGGCAGCGCCAGCAGCACCCGGTCCCCGCCCCGTACCCCGTGATCCGCGAGCACACCGGCGGCCCGCGCCCCGAGCGCGTGCACCTCACCGTGGGTCCACACCTGGTGCCCCTGATGGAAGGCGGCCCGCCCGCCCCACCCGCGGCGCTCGACGAGGTCGGCGAGCTGGGCGGCGAGATTCCCGGGCACGGCGGCCTCGTCGCGGCCCTCACCCACCGGCTGCGAAGTCGCAGTCGCAGCCGCAGTCGTGGTTGCCTTCGCCGTGCTCGGCGAGGCCGTCGTGGACCCTACGGCCGTCATCGGGTGGCCCCCTTCACGCTCGCCGGACGGACGGCGGACTCGGTGAGACCGCCCGTGCCGCCGGCGCCGCCCGGGACACCGGGGTGCGCCGCGGGTGTCCGGCTGCCGGTCGGCGCGGCGGGCTGCCGCCGTGCCGCCCGGCCCGTGCCCCGTGCCTGCGGACCGGGGTCGCCGGTCGCACCCCCGGACCGCAGCCCCGCGCCCACCCGGGTCTCGGCCGGCTCCGTCCCCCGCTCCCCGGGCGCCCGGGACCGTGCGGCGGTGTGCTCCCGCAGGGCCCGCATCTGCGCGGCCGTCTTCAGCAGCATCTCGTCGTACTCCGCCACCGGATCGGAGTCGAGCACGATCGCGCCGCCGGCCCCCATCCGCAGGAGACCGTCGGCCAGGACGGCGGTGCGGATGACGATGTTGAGGTCCGCGCCGCCACTGCACCCCAGATAACCGAGGGCGCCCGCGTACACGCCACGCGCCTCGGTCTCCAGCCCGTCGATGATCTCCAGGGTGCGCTGCTTGGGCGCTCCGGTCATCGACCCGCCGGGGAAGCAGGCGCGTACGCAGTCCACCGCGTCGGTGTCCTCGCGCAGCCGGCCCTCGACGGTGGAGACGAGCTGGTGCACGGTGGCGTACGTCTCGGTGGCCATGAGCCGGGAGACCCGCACGGTCCCGGTCCGGCAGACCCGTCCCAGGTCGTTGCGGAGCAGGTCGACGATCATCAGGTTCTCGGCGCGGGTCTTGGCGTCCGCCGCCAGCGCGTCCCTGAGGCGCGCGTCCTCCAGCGGACCGGCACCGCGCGGGGCGGTTCCCTTGATCGGTTTGGCCTCGGCGACGCCGTCCCGGGTGATCCGCAGGAACCGCTCGGGGGAGGAGCCGACCACGTCGAGGTCGCCGAACCGCAGGAAGGCGGCGTACGGCGCGGGGTTGACGCGGCGCAGCGCCCGGTAGAAGCCGTACGCGTCGTCCGGAGCGGGTAACGTCGCCGCGTTGGTCAGGCAGATCTCGTAACTGGTGCCCGCGGCGAGCTCACGCCGGCAGGCGGCGATGTCCGCGAGGTAGGTCGCCCGGTCCCGTACCAGCCAAGGCTCGACAGCATCGGCACCGCTGACACCCTCGGGCCCCGGACCACCGGCCCCGGCCCCGTCCGCCCCGCGGCCCTGCTCGCCGCCGTCGGCCTGACCCGCGCCGCGTGCCGTCCCGTCAGGCCCGTAGATTCCATCGGCCCTGTCGGCCCCGGCGGCCCCGTCCCTCGTGGCCCGCGCGAGCCGGCTCCGGTCGGGTTCGGTGGGCAGGGAGGTGAGCCGGGCCAGCGTGTTCTCGAGCCAGTCGGCGGCTTCGAGAGTCGCCTGTGGGGTGTCCTCCGCCAGGCAGACCGCGTAGGTGAAGCCCTTCTCGTGGTCCACCGCGATCAACCGGTCGGCGAACAGCCAGCAGGCGTCCGGGGTGGTGGCGCGGTGCTGGTTGGGGGAGCCGCAGTCGGCCTTCATCTCGTAGCCGAAGTAGCCGACGTAGCCGCCGGTGAAGTCGAAGGGCAGCCCGGTGGCGTCGACCCGGCGGTTCGCGAGCTGCCGCTTCAGGTAGTCGAAGACGCTCGCCCGGACCTTGCGCGGCGGCCGCCCCGTCCGCTCGATCTCGCAGTGCCCGGCCTCGACGTCGTACCGGACGAACTCGGCGAGCGGACCGCTGTCGTCGCCGAGGAACGAGAAGCGGGAGAGCCCCCGCTCCACCCGGGAGCTGTCCAGCCAGAACGCCCGAGGGGAGTCGGCGTACAGCCGCGTGAAGGCGGCCTCCGCGTCGATGGCCCCGGCGAGGCGGCGCGTGTGCAGCCGGTAGGCGGGACCGTCGGCCCGGCGCGGGCGGGGGATCACCGTGGAGTTCGGCATCGCCGCCGCGGCCGGTGTGACCGCCGTGTTCTTCGAGCGGTGTTTGCGGGCCCGTTCGGCCGTGAGGTTCCGGAAGTTCACGAGCATCCGGTGGCCGTACTCGGTGAGCACCGACTCCGGGTGGAACTGCACTCCCCACAGGGGCCGTTCGCGGTGCCGCAGTCCCATCAGGACACCGTCCTCGGCCCAGGCGGTCGCCTCCAGCGTGGCGGGCAGCGGCTCGCGGACGGACAGCGAGTGATAGCGCACCGCGGTGAAGTTCTGCGGCAGCCCGCGGAACAGGTCCCGTTCGTCGTGCCGGACGGTCGACAGGTGTCCGTGCCGGGGTTCCGGGGCGGACGCCACCCGGCCGCCCTCGCCGTGGGCGATGCCCTGGTGGCCGAGGCAGACACCGAGGACCGGCACCTCGGACCGGGCGAGCACTCTGGCGCTGATGCCGAAGTCCCGGGTCTTCGCCGGGTGCCCGGGCCCCGGCGACACCACGACGTTGTCGAAGGCCGCGAGGTCGGGCACGGCGTCCGCCGGGGCGTCGTTGAGGATCACCACCGGCTCCTCGCCATTGACCTCGGCGATCAGCTGGAACAGGTTGTACGTGTACGAGTCGTGATTGTCGATGAGCAGGGTCTTCACCCGCCCACCTCCCTAGGGTCGTTCTCGGGTTCTACGCGGTCCGTCGTTTATGCCGTCCGCGAAGCGCCTGGAGCGGTGGATACAGCCATTTCTTGAAGAAACGCTGAAGGCGGGGCATGAGAATCCATGTGACGAGGGCCGTCACGCAAAGGCAGAGCAGTAGTGTGCGAACGATCGGATTGAGGCCGCCGAGGTAGGGAAGCGCGATCAGATTGAAAAGGAGCACCGGTGGGAAGACCGCGCTCATATTCACGAACCAAAGCTTCCATTTCGACGGCGGGGCCGGCGTCTTCGGTGCGGCGGTCTGGGAGTCGAACCAGACCTTGGAGCCCCGCACGCTTCTGCGGTCCGTCTGCCGGGCGATGCCCAGCACCCGGGCGTCCCAGTCCACCCGGGTGGTCGAATCCTCCCAGGCCCGGGCCGCGTTCTCGGTGGCGAAGCGATAAACCACATGCCACTCCGCCTCTCCGTCGACAAGAACACCACCCCCCAGGAAGCCGGGCTGCCGGGCGCCGGCGCCCAGCATGGCCCACCCCCAGGAGTGAAAGTCGGCCTCGCGGCCCGGCACCACGCGATATGCCGCGGTGACGGTGACGGGATTACTGGTCACACCGTCGAGTACGCACGGGAGAGCAAGCGCGTTCACAGGTTCTTCAAACTCTTACAACTGTCTCCTGTTGTCCGGAACGCGGCTTTTAATGACTTTTTCCTGAGTCTTGACGTCTTCGGTCGAGCGATACTGACGGTAACTTCTCCGGGATTCCTGGAAGCGCTTGCCGGTGGATCGGGAGAAGTGCACGATCGAGCTCCCGAATCGCTCCCCGACCCAAGGAGAAACATGTCCAGGTACGACTGGAACATGACCCACGAGGGAATTGAAAGGGCCCGATCCGCGATTGGACAGGCCCGTAAGGAAGTCACCTCGCATCCGATTTACCAGCGGATAAGCACCCGGGAGGACATGGCGACGTTCATGGCGCACCACGTGTTCGCGGTCTGGGACTTCATGTCCCTGCTGAAGTCGCTCCAGCGCGACCTCACCTGCGTCGACGTCCCCTGGGTCCCGCGCGGCTCGGAGGTGAGCCGGAGGCTCATCAACGACATCGTGCTGGTCGAGGAGAGCGACGAGCTGAACAGCGGCTTCACCAGCCACTTCGAGCTGTACCGCGCGGGCATGGACGAGGCGGGCGCCGCCACGGCCCGGATCGACACCTTCGTCGAGCTGATCGGCGAGGGCCACGACGTGCCGTCGGCGCTCCGGGTGGCCCAGGTCCCCGCCCCCGCGGCCGAGTTCGTGCGCACCACCTTCGGCATCATCGCCGACCGGCCCCTGCACTGCCGGGCCGCCGCCTTCGCCTTCTCCCGGGAGGACCTCATCCCGGACATGTTCGGCCAGGTGATCAAGAAGGAGGGCACCGACCGGTTCCCCCTGTTCTGCGACTACCTGGCCCGTCACATCGAGGTCGACGGTGAGGAGCACACCCCCATGGCCATGCAGATGGTGGCCGACCTGTGCGGTGAGGACGACACCCGCTGGCAGGAGGCCGTCGAGACGGCGACCCTGGCGCTGGAGGCGCGCAGCCGCCTGTGGGACGGCATCACGGCGGCGATGGCCTGACGGGCGGCTCCGGCGCGCGCTGCGGCTCCGAAGCGTCCGCCGGTTCGGGCGCCTCCCCGAACCGGGCCAGGGCCAGTGCCCCCGCCACGGCGACGGCGAAGCCCAGCACGGCAAGCCAGGCGAACCCCTCCCGGGTTCGGTCCCCCAGCCACAGCACGCCGACCAGCGCCGGCCCGATCGTCTCGCCGATCACCATCCCGGCCGTGGCCGTGGTCACCGACCCCCGCTGGAGCGCGGAGGTCAGCAGCAGGAACGCGGCGCCACCCCCCAGCACGAGCGCGTACACCGCCGGGTCGGTGAGCAGCTCCGAGGGGGCGAGCGAGTCGATCAACCGCACCGTCACCTCCACCACCCCGAACCCGAAACCTGCCCCGAGGCCCAGCACCAGCGCCCGCCCCCGCCCGGCCAGTCTGTTCCCGGCAGGCCACAGCAGCAGCACCCCGCCCGCCGCGCCGAGCATCACCCACGGCAACGCCGGCGGCCCGCTCTCCTCGCCCTCCGTGCCCGCCGCCAGCCCCAGCATCGCCAGCCCCGCGCACACCACCCCGACCGCCGCCCACTCGGTCCGGCTCAGCCGTACCCGGAGCAGCCGCGCCGCGACCACCGCCGTCACCGCCAGGCTGGAGGCCAGCGCCGCCCCCACCGCGTAGATCGGCACCGACCGCAGGGCGGCGATCTGGAACAGGAACCCCAGCCCGTCCAGCCCGAGCCCCGCCAGGTAGCGCCACTGCCGGACCGCCCGCAGCAGCAGCGCCGCGTCACCACCGCCGCCGTCGGACGCGGCACGCGCCGCCACCGCCTGCAACACCGTCGCCGTACCGAAGCAGACCGCCGCACCCAGGGCGCACACCATTCCGAAGAGCACGCAAGGACTGTAGGGGAACGGCTCCTGGACGGGCCGCCTCCGGCCGCTCCCGGCACGGTGTCTAGGCTGACGGACGGTGATCGCCATAGGGGCGATCAGGAGAACGGGGAGACGGGAACATGGCGGACGCGCGTCGCAGACTACGCTCGGGCACGGTGGTACTCGGCGGCATGGGAGTGCTCGCGGCGGCCCTGACCGCCTGCTCCTCCGACCCCGACAAGCGCTGCGTCGACCGCGACAGCTACAACCGCGCCAAGGGGTACAAGGTCGTCGCCGACAAGAACTGCAAGTCCGGCAAGTCCTCGTCGAACGGCGTCTGGTACTACGGCGGCAGCAAGTCGGGCTCCTGGGTCGACGGCGGCTCCCTCACCAAGTCGGGCAAGGGCTCCGGCGGTTCCAGCGGCAGCACCGGAGGCGGCGGGGTCGACCGCGGCGGCTTCGGCGGCGACAGCGACGGCGGCAGCCACAAGGGCGGTTCCGGCGGCTGAACGACGGACGACCGAGCGGCCGAACAGGACACCTGCACCCATGCGACGTCACACCGTCGAACCCCGCCCCGACTGGCAGCGGACCGTCGAGGAACAAGGCCTCGTCTACCCCCTCACCCGCCACCCCGACGGCCGGTTGCGCCCCTACTGGGACGAGAGCGCGTACTACGCCTTCACCCTCGACGAGGTCGAGGTGCTGGAGGAGACCGTCGAGGAACTGCACGCCATGTGTCTGGCGGCGGCCGCCCACCTCGTCGAGTCCGACCGCCTCGCCGACCTCGGCATCACCGACCCGCGGATCGCCGCAGCGGTCTCGGAGGCCTGGCGCCGGCGCGCCGAACTCCCGTCGGTGTACGGCCGGTTCGACCTCCGCTACGACGGCACCGGCCCGGCGAAACTCTTGGAGTACAACGCCGACACCCCCACCTCGCTGGTGGAGGCCGCCTCCCCCCAGTGGTTCTGGATGGAGGACCGCTTCCCCGGCGCCGACCAGTGGAACTCCCTCCACGAACGCCTGGTCGCGGCCTGGCGGAAGCAGTCCGCCCTGCTGCCGCCCGGCAGCCCGCTCTACTTCGCGCACTCCTCCGAGGACGAGCTGGGCGAGGACCTCATGACGGTCGCCTACCTCAAGGAGACGGCCGAACAGGCCGGCCTGGACACCGACTGGATCTCCATGGAGGAGATCGGCTGGGACCCGATGTCCGGCCGCTTCGTCGACCGCCGGCTCCGCTTCATCCGCAGCTGCTTCAAGCTCTACCCGTGGGAGTGGCTGACCACCGACCGGTTCGCCGGCCATGTCCTGGACGGCCTCGACAACGGCGGGGGCACCGGCACGACGATGTGGATCGAACCGGCCTGGAAGATGCTCCTCAGCAACAAGGCCCTGCTGGCCGTGCTCTGGGAGCTGTACCCCGGACACCCCAACCTCCTCGCCGCCTACCTCGACGGCCCCCGCGAGCTGGCGGACACCACCGGCTACGTCGCCAAGCCGCTGCTGGGCCGCGAGGGCGCAGGCGTCACCCTGCACGAACCGGGCGCGGCGCCCGTCCCGCGCACCGACGAGCCCTGCTGCTACCAGGAGTTGGCGCCCCTTCCCGCGTTCGACGGCAACCATGTCGTCCTCGGCGCGTGGATGGTGCAGGACGAGTCGGCCGGCCTCGGCATCCGCGAGTCCTCCGGTCTGATCACGGACGAGTACGCCCGCTTCCTGCCCCACGTGATCCTCTGAACCGTTCCGGCAGCCCTCTGCGGGCCCGTCCCGCGCGGGTCCGGCGTCGCTCGCATGGTGGACGCCGGACCTCGCGCCCGGGACCTGCCCGGTAGGCTGGCGGGCGGGCCGTGACTGGCGCGCTGGGATGGGACGGACCATCGGGGAGCGGCCTGTGAGTGAGTGCCGTGCGCCTGGGCCAGACCGAGACCGTGACCGCTCGCACGCCACGCCATCCGGAGGCCGACGACATGTCCGACCAGCAGCCCCTGTCCACCGAGTCCACCGCCTTCCGCGCCGCGCTCGACGTGATCCGCGCCGTCGAGCCGCGCGTCGCCGACGCCATCGGCCAGGAGGTCCACGACCAGCGCGAGATGCTCAAGCTGATCGCCTCGGAGAACTACGCCTCCCCGGCGACCCTCCTCGCGATGGGCAACTGGTTCAGCGACAAGTACGCCGAGGGCACCGTCGGCCGCCGCTTCTACGCCGGCTGCCGCAACGTGGACACCGTCGAGTCGCTGGCCGCCGAGCACGCCCGTGAGCTGTTCGGCGCCCGGCACGCCTACGTCCAGCCGCACTCCGGCATCGACGCCAACCTCGTCGCCTTCTGGTCCGTCCTCGCCGACCGTGTGGAGGTCCCGGCCCTCGCCAAGGCGGGCGTCCGCCAGGTCAACGACCTCTCCGACGCCGACTGGGCCGAGCTGCGCCAGGCCTTCGGCAACCAGCGCATGCTCGGCATGTCCCTGGACGCCGGCGGCCACCTCACCCACGGCTTCCGCCCGAACATCTCCGGCAAGATGTTCGATCAGCGCTCCTACGGCACCGACCCGGCCACGGGCCTGATCGACTACGAGGCGCTGCGCGCGTCGGCCCGTGACTTCAAGCCGCTGATCATCGTGGCCGGCTACTCGGCGTACCCCCGGCTGGTGAACTTCCGGATCATGCGCGAGATCGCCGACGAGGTCGGCGCGACCCTGATGGTCGACATGGCCCACTTCGCGGGACTGGTCGCGGGCAAGGTCCTGACCAACGACTTCGACCCGGTTCCGCACGCACAGATCGTCACCACCACCACCCACAAGTCCCTGCGCGGCCCGCGCGGCGGCATGGTCCTGTGCGACGACTCCCTCAAGGACCAGGTCGACCGCGGCTGCCCGATGGTCCTCGGCGGCCCGCTCCCGCACGTCATGGCGGCGAAGGCCGTGGCCCTCGCCGAGGCCCGGCAGCCGTCCTTCCAGGACTACGCCCAGCGCATCGTCGACAACTCCCGCGCGCTGGCCGAGGGCCTGATGCGGCGCGGCGCGACCCTGGTCACCGGGGGCACGGACAACCACCTGAACCTGATCGACGTCGCCTCCTCCTACGGTCTCACCGGCCGGCAGGCCGAGGCGGCCCTGCTCGACTCGGGCATCGTCACCAACCGCAACGCCATCCCCGCCGACCCGAACGGCGCCTGGTACACCTCCGGCATCCGCATCGGCACGCCGGCGCTGACCACCCGGGGTCTGGGCACGGCCGAGATGGACGAGGTGGCGGCCCTGATCGACCGGGTCCTGACCACGACGGAGCAGGGCACGACCAAGTCGGGCGCCCCGAGCAAGGCGTCCCACGTGCTGGACGCGAAGGTGGCCGACGAGATTTCCCGGCGGGCGACCGACCTGGTCGCGGGCTTCCCGCTGTACCCGGAGATCGACCTCGGCTGAGGTTCTCCCAGGAGCGCGGGGCCGCGGCCGTGTGCGGCTCCGCCGCGGGCGCGGACGGACCCACCGGCGCGCGGTCCGCCGTGCACCGGGACCACCCCCGCGCCTCTGCGAGAATAGGGCGCATGGCGAATGACCGACCCCGTGTGCTTTCCGGAATCCAGCCCACCGCAGGCTCGTTCCACCTCGGCAACTACCTGGGCGCCGTCCGCCAGTGGGTCGCCCTCCAGGAGAGCCACGACGCGTTCTACATGGTCGTCGACCTGCACGCGATCACGGTCCCGCAGGACCCGAAGGAGCTCGGCGCGAACACGCGGCTGGCCGCCGCCCAGCTCCTCGCGGCCGGTCTCGACCCGGACCGCTGCACGCTCTTCGTCCAGAGCCATGTGCCCGAGCACGCCCAGCTCGCCTGGGTCATGAACTGCCTCACCGGTTTCGGCGAGGCCAGCCGGATGACGCAGTTCAAGGACAAGTCCGCCAGGCAGGGCGCCGACCGCGCCTCCGTGGGCCTGTTCACGTACCCGATCCTCCAGGTCGCGGACATCCTGCTGTACCAGGCCGACGAGGTGCCGGTCGGCGAGGACCAGCGCCAGCACATCGAGCTCACCCGTGACCTCGCGGAGCGCTTCAACGGCCGCTTCGGCAACACCTTCACGATCCCGAAGCCGTACATCCCCCGGGAGACGGCGAAGATCTACGACCTCCAGGACCCGTCGGTCAAGATGAGCAAGTCGGCGTCCACGCCGAAGGGCCTCATCAACCTGCTCGACGAGCCGAAGGCCACCGCCAAGAAGGTCCGCAGCGCGGTCACGGACACCGACACGGTGATCCGCTACGACCCCGCGAACAAGCCCGGCGTGAGCAACCTGCTGAGCATCTACTCGACGCTGACCGGCACGAGCGTCCCGGAGCTGGAGCGCAGTTACGAGGGCAAGCTCTACGGCGCGCTCAAGACCGACCTCGCCGACGTCGTCGTCGACTTCGTGACGCCCTTCCGGGACCGCACCCAGCAGTACCTGGACGACCCCGAGACGCTCGACTCGATCCTGGCCAAGGGCGCCGAGAAGGCGCGTGCCGTCGCCGCGGAGACGCTGTCGCGGACGTACGAGCGCGTGGGCTTCCTGCCAGCGAAGCACTGACCGGCGCCCGCAAGGATGCAGGACGGCGCCCGGAGGCATTCGGGGCGCACCGCACACCTGTTCCCGCGGCAGAGCGCTGCACATCACTTTCCCTGCGCCTGCCCGAAGCACAGCTGTGGCCGTACAGTCGATAGCCGTACGACTGAGTACGAACCAGGCAACGCACCCCGCCATGACGACATGACGAAGGAGAAGACGTGGGGACCGTAACGATCGGTGTGTCGATCGCGGTCCCGGAGCCTCACGGCAGCCTGCTCCAGGAGCGGCGCGCGGGCTTCGGCGACGCCGCGGCTCACGGGATCCCCACGCACGTCACGCTGCTGCCGCCGACCGAGGTCGAGCCGGGCGCGCTGCCGGCCGTCGAGGCGCATCTCAGCGCGGTCGCCGCGGCGGGCCGCCCCTTCCCGATGAGGCTGTCCGGCACCGGGACGTTCCGGCCCATGTCGCCGGTGGTCTATGTGCGGGTCGTCCAGGGCGCCGAGACCTGCGCCTGGCTCCAGCAGCGGATCCGGGCCGCCTCCGGCCCGCTGACCCGCGAGCTCCAGTTCCCCTACCACCCGCACGTCACCGTCGCGCACGGTATCGACGAGGCGGCGATGGACCGGGCCCTCGACGAACTGGCTCACTACGAGGCCGAGTGGTCCTGCACCGGTTTCGCCCTTGCCGAGCAGGGCGCAGACGGCGTCTGGCGCAAACTGCGCGACTACGCCTTCGGCGGCGCGGTCGTCCCTCCGCAGGCCGCCCGCGTCGACCGGGGTTCCCTGCCGACGCGGTAGGCCCTCTCCGCCGCGCCCGGGACCTGTCCCCGGACCGTCCTAGACCGGCAGCCGCCGGAACAGCCCGCGCGGGGTGTGCCGCAGCGCCGACATCACCACGCGCAGCACCCCTGGCACCCACACCGTCTCCGAGCGGCGCCGCAGCCCCAGCTCGACGGCCGTGGCGACCGCCTCGGGGGTGGTGGCCAGCGGCGCTTCCTCCAGTCCCGCCGTCATCTTCGTCCGGACGAATCCGGGGCGTACGACCATGACATGGACGCCGGTGCCGTGCAGCGCGTCGCCCAGGCCCTGGGCGAAGGCGTCGAGGCCCGCCTTGCTGGAGCCGTAGACGAAGTTCGAGCGGCGGGCCCGCTCACCGGCCACGGAGGAGAGAACGACGAGGGAGCCGTGGCCCTGGGTCTGGAGGGCGCGGGCGCCGACCAGACCCGCCGACACCGCCCCCGTGTAGTTGGTCTGCGCGACGCGCACCGCGGCCGACGGGTGGCGCTCGTCGTTCGCCTGGTCGCCGAGGACCCCGAAGGCCAGCAGCACCATATCGACGTCGCCCTCGGCGAAGACCTCGCCGAGGACCGCCTCGTGGGAATCGGGGTCGAGCGCGTCGAAGGGGACGGTGCGCACGTCCGCCCCGAGGGCGCGCAGCTCGGCGGCCGACGACTCCAGGGCGGGCGACGGCCGCCCTGCCAGCCACACCGTGCGGGTGCGGCGGGCGATCAGGCGGCGCGCCGTGGCCAGCGCGATCTCGGACGTACCGCCGAGGACGAGCAGGGACTGCGGGAGACCGAAGGCGTCCTTCATGGTGACTCCTGGAAGTTGAGCCGGCGGGCGAGGTCCGACACGAACACCCCGCGCGGGTCGAGCTCCGCGCGCAGCGCCCGGAAGTCGTCGAGGCGCGGATACATCGCGGAGAGCAGCTCGGGGCGCAGCCGGGAGTCCTTGGCGAGGTAGACGCGGCCGCCCGCGGTGACCACCTCCTCGTCCAGTTCGTCGAGGAAGGCGCCGAGGCCGGGCAGCCCGGCCGGGATGTCCAGGGCGAGGGTCCAGCCCGGGCGCGGGAAGGAGAGCCAGCCGGGGTCGGCGTCCCCGAACCGTTTGAGGACGGCCAGGAACGACGGGCAGCGGCGGGCGGAGATACGCCCCACGATCCGGCGCAGCGTGTCCTCCTGCCCGTACCCGACGACGAACTGGTACTGCACGAAGCCGTCGCGGCCGTAGACGCGGTTCCAGTGCGGGACGCCGTCGAGCGGGTGGAAGAAGGCGGAGAGGCTCTGGAGTTCGCCGGTACGCGCGCGTGGCGCCCTGCGGTACCAGAGTTCGTTGAACAGCCCGACGGTCGTGCGGGTGAGCAGGCCGCTCGGCAGGAGAGCGGGGGCGGACGGGAGCCGGGACGGGCGGAACGCGAGCGGGTCCCGGCGCGCGCGGGCGGGCAGCGCGGCCGGCGGCGCATGGTCGCCGCGGGTCAGGACCGCGCGTCCGGTGGCCGCCCCGCGCGCGAGGAGGTCGATCCAGGCGACCGAGTAGCGGTAGCGGTGGTCGCCGGCCGTCAGCCGGGCCATCAGGTCGTCGAGGTCGGCGGCCCGCTCGGTGTCGACCGACATCAGGGACGTCCCGACCGGCTGGAGGCGGATCCTGGCCGTCAGGACGACGCCGGTCAGGCCCATGCCGCCGGCGGTCGCGTCGAAGAGGTCGGTGCCCTGCTCCACCGTGCGGATCGTGCCGTCCGCCGTGAGCAGTTCGAAGGACAGCACATGGCGGGTGAAGGACCCGGACACATGATGGTTCTTGCCATGGATGTCCGCGCCGATCGCCCCGCCCACGGTCACGTACCGGGTGCCTGGGGTCACGGGCACGAACCAGCCGAGCGGCAGCAGGACCTCCATCAGCCGGTGCAGGGAGACGCCCGCGTCGCACAGGACACCGCCGTCGCCGGCGTCGATGACATGGATCCGGTCCAGACCGGTCAGGTCGATCACCGACCCGCCGGCGTTCTGTGCCGCGTCCCCGTACGCCCGCCCCAGGCCCCTGGGGATGCCTCCGCGGGCCCCGCAGTCCCGGACCGCCGCGACGGCCTGCGCGTAGGTCCGGGGGCGGACCAGACGCGCGGCGGACGGAGCGGTGCGACCCCATCCCGTGACGGAGACGATCTCGGAGGCGGTCTCGGAAACGGTTCCACGGGCGGTCTCGGCAGACATGGGGGTGACCGTATCGCCCCTATAGGGGCGATTAATTTTGAAACATTCATTGGTGCTCTATATGGGTGATTAATGGTATGTCGCTCAATATTGCCGGAATTTCGGGACGGTCGGCGTGAACAGTGGGTCCGCATGGACGAACTCGACGACCTGGACCACCGGATCCTCTCGGCGCTCCGCGCCCGGGGCGCGGACCCACGCGTCGCCCGTGCCGCGCGCGCCCTCTCCTGGGCGGGCGAACACGGCGCCGTGTGGCTCGCGGCGGGCGTCGTGGGAGCGGCCGTGGACGGCCCCCGGCGCGGTGCCTGGCTGCGCGCCACCGCGCTCACCGCGGGCGCGCACGCCGTCAGCGTGGGAGTGAAACGGATCGTCCGGCGCCCACGCCCCACCCGCGTCGAACCCCTCGTGCGCACCGCGGGACGGCACTCCTTCCCCAGCTCGCACGCCACCTCCGCCACGGCCGCGGCCGTCGCCTACGGCGCCCTCGGGGTGCACGCCGCCGCCCCGCTCGCCGCCGCGATGTGTCTCTCCCGCCTGGTCGTCGGCGTCCACCACCCCTCCGACGTGGCGGCGGGCGCGGCGCTGGGGGCGCTCACCGCCCGGCTGGGGGCGCGCTGGATGAGAGAGGCACACCATGGCTGAGACACTGCTCCACCCACAGCGCTCCCCCCGCCCCCCGGCCCCCCGGCCCCCGATCCGCCACCCCGGCACCCTCGTCGGCGGAATTGTCCGGACCACCCGCCCCAAGCAGTGGATCAAGAACGTCCTGGTGGTGGCCGCTCCCGCCGCGGCCGGCCGGCTGTTCTCCCTGCACGCGCTGAGCCGGCTCGCCCTCGTCTTCGCCCTGTTCACCGCCTGCGCCGCCGCCGTCTACCTGGTCAACGACGCCCGTGACGCCGAGGCCGACCGCGCCCACCCCACCAAACGGCGCCGCCCGATCGCCGCCGGACAGGTCCCGGTGCCCGTCGCCTACGGAGTCGCCGGCGTCCTCGCCGTCCTCGCACCGGCCGTCGCGCTCCGGCTGGCGACACCCGCCGTCGCGCTGCTCCTCACCGCCTACCTGGGCATGCAACTGGCCTACTGCGTCAGCCTGAAGCACGTTCTGGTCGTCGACCTGGTGGTGGTCACGACCGGCTTCCTGATGCGGGCGGCGGCCGGCGGACTCGCCCTCGGCATCCCCCTCTCCCGCTGGTTCCTGATCACCACCGGCTTCGGTGCGCTGTTCATGGTCGCCGCCAAGCGCTACTCCGAGGCCGTCCAGATGGCCGGCACGGCGGGCGCCACACGCGTGCTGCTCACCGAGTACACCACCGGCTACCTGCGCTTCGTCTGGCAACTGGCGGCCGGCGTCGCCGTGCTCGGCTACTGCCTGTGGGCCCTGGGGGAGGGCGGCGTCCCGCACACGAGCGTGCTGCCCTGGCGGCAGCTGTCCGTGGTCGCCTTCGTCCTGGCGGTCCTGAGGTACGCCGTATTCGCCGACCGGGGCACCGCGGGAGAGCCCGAGGAGGTCGTCCTGGGCGACCGCGCCCTCGCCCTGATCGGGCTGGCCTGGCTGGCCATGTACGGCCTCGCGGTGGCCAACTGGTGAGCCACGCGCGCGCGGCGCGAAGGACCGGCTGGCGAGGGCGCGAACTGCTGGGCTTCGCCACCGCGGGACTCCTCGCCTACGCCGCCGACCTCACCCTGTTCCTGTGTCTGCGCGGCCCCGCCGGCGCCGGCCCGCTCACCGCCAAGGCGCTGTCCTTCCTGGTGGGCTGCGCGGTCGCCTACGCGGGCAACGCGCTCGGCACCTACCGGGACACCCGCCCGCGCGGCCTGCGCCCCTGTGCCGTGTTCCTCGCGGTGAACCTGGCCGGCGCCCTGGTCCAGCTCCTCTGCCTCGCCGTCAGCCACTACGGCCTCGGCCTGACCTCCCGGCGCGCGGACACCGTCTCCGGCGCCGGGATCGGCATGGCGCTGGCCACCGTCCTGCGTTTCTGGGGTACCCGGACCCTGGTGTTCCGCGACATACGTGCCGACAATCGCGTCGGCGGTACGCGCGTCGTTCCTGCGGACAGGGGCAGACTCGGATCATGGACTGGCTGAAGAGGCTTCCCGGCATCGGGCCCTGGGTCGCACGCCTCATGGCCACGCACGCGTGGCGGTCGTACGAGCGGCTGGACCGGGTGAAGTGGACGCGGCTGGCCGCCGCGATGACGTTCGTGAGCTTCGTCGCGCTCTTCCCGCTGCTGACCGTGGCCGCCGCCGTCGCTGCCGCCACGCTGAGCGACGACCGGCAGCAGGAACTCCAGGACAAGATCGCCGACCAGGTCCCCGGCATCTCCGACCAGCTGGACATCAACAGCCTGGTCCAGAACGCGGGCACCGTCGGCTCCATCGCCGGTGCGGTGCTGCTGCTCACCGGCATCGGCTGGGTCGGCCAGGTGCGGGACTGTCTGCGCGCGGTGTGGGAGCGGCCCGACCGCGACGAGAACCCGCTCCTGCGCAAGGCCAAGGACGCGGGCGTCCTCGTCGGCCTCGGCGGCGCCGTCCTGTTCACCCTCGCCATCTCCACCGTCGCCTCGGCCCTGGTCGGCTGGCTCACCGACCAGACCGGCATCGACAAGGAGGGCTGGGGCACCGTCCTGCTGCGCGTCGCCGCCTTCGCCGTCGCCGTGCTCGCCGACTTCCTGCTCCTGCTCTACGTCCTCACCCTGCTGCCCGGCGTCGAACCCCCGCGCCGCCGCCTCGTGGTGGCCGCGCTGATCGGCGCCATCGGGTTCGAACTGCTGAAGCTGCTGCTGAGCGGCTACATGCAGGGCGTGGCAGCCAAGAGCATGTACGGCGCGTTCGGCGTGCCCATCGCCCTGCTGCTGTGGATCAACTTCACCGCGAAGCTGGTCCTGTACTGCGCGGCCTGGACGGCGACCGGCAGCGTCCCCGACGACCCGCGGGACATCGACGTCAGCGACGACGTCGTACCAGGTCCGGCAGCGGCCAGCGGCGGTTGACCAGGAACGCGCCGCCCGCCAGCAGCACCAGCAGACCGCCGGCGACGGCCAGCGCGATCCACATGCCGCCCGAGCCGTTCCCGGTCACCGCGCCCGCCACCGGCCTCGCCGACACGTCGCCCGCACCGCCTGCCTGCCCGGATCCCTCGGAGGAGGACGGTTTGGCGCCGGGCTGCGCGGCCTGCTCGGAGCCCTTCGGCGCGACCAGCTCACCGACCGGCGTCACCTTGCCGGCCGCCTGGAAGCCCCAGTCCAGCAGGGCGGCGGTCTCCTTGTAGACCTCGTTGTGGCCGGTCTTCTCCGGGTTCATGACCGTGACGAGCAGCACCTTGCCGTTGCGCTCGGCGACTCCGGTGAACGTGGCGCCCGCGTTGGTGGTGTTGCCGTTCTTCACGCCCGCGATGCCCGGGTACTGGGAGATGTCGTAGTCGCCGCTGAGCAGCCGGTTGGTGTTCTGGATCTCGAAGGTCCCGCGGGTCGTCCGGCCCTTCTTGTTCTTCGTCGTCTCGCCGGGGAACTTGGCGGTGACGGTCGAGCAGTACTCCCGGAAGTCCGCCTTCTGAAGGCCGGACCGGGCGAACAGGGTCAGGTCGTACGCGGAGGAGACCTGGCGGGGGGCGTCGTAGCCGTCGGGGGAGACGACGTGCGTGTCGAGGGCCTGGAGTTCCTCGGCGTGCTCGTTCATCTGCTGGACGGTCTTGGTGATGCCGCCGTTCATCGCCGACAGGACGTGCACCGCGTCGTTGCCCGAGCGCAGGAAGACGCCGAGCCACAGGTCGTGGACCGTGTACGCCTCGCCCTCCTTTATGCCGACGAGGCTGGAACCCGACCCCATGCCGGCCAGGTCGCTCGCCGCGACCTTGTGCACGGTGGTCCGGGGGAACCTCGGCAGGACGGTGTCGGCGAAGAGCATCTTCATCGTGCTGGCCGGGGGCAGCCGCCAGTGCGCGTTGTGCGCGGCGAGCACGTCCCCCGACTCGGCGTCCGCGACGATCCACGACCGGGCGGTGAGGTCCTTCGGCAGCACGGGCGCGCCGCCCGCGATCGCCACCTGTGTCCCGGCCTGCCCGAGCCGCGTGCCGCCCACGGACGACATGTTCGCCGGGGGAGCGACCGACGGCGAGGCAGACGTCGACGGCGAGGCGGAGCGGCCCGCCGACGGGGACACGGACGCCGTCGGTGAGCCGGACGCGGCCGGGGACGGGGACGGGCCCGGCGCCGCGAGCGAGACGGGCGCGGTGAGCGCGAGGGACGCGAGGGACGCGGAGGCGACCAGCAGGGATCGCCTGACGGTCCGGATCAAGGGTGCGGGCACGACGCAGAACGTACCTGGCACGTGACGGGAAGTCCCGTCGCCCTCCCCACCCCGGTCACGGAACCGGACAGTCGCCGGTGATACTGAACCCATGAAGCTCAGCCGCCCCGTCTCCTGGTTCCTGCTCGCCTTCGGGGTGTGGAGCTGGATCATCTGGGTCACTTTCGTCAAGAACCTGATCAAGGACAGCAGCGGACTCGCGTTCGACGACGGCGACCCCACGGCGTACTTCTGGGTGCACCTGACGCTCGCTGTCGTCTCCTTCGTATTGGGGACGGTCGTGGGGGGCATCGGGTTGCGTGGGCTGCGCGCACTGCGGCGGGCGTCATAGCCATGGTGATCGTCTTCGTGCTGCTCGCCCTGGCCGTGCTGGTCGCGGCCAACTGGTATCTGTGGCGACGGCTGTTCCGCGATACCACCCGCGGCCCCGGCCGGGCACGCCGCGGCGGCGCTGTGCTGATCGCCGGCGGCTGGGCCCTCGCGATCGGCGCGCTGGTCGGCGAACGCACCGGAGCGCCCTTCTGGCTCCAGCGCGTCATGGCCTGGCCGGGCTTCCTGTGGATGGCCCTGTCGGTCTACCTCCTGCTGGCCGTGCTCGCGGCCGAGGCCGTACGGCCCCTGCTGCACCGCTTCCCGAGCAGGCGGGCGTCCGCCGAGACGCCCGTCGCGCGGCCGGAGCCGGTCCCGGCGGGGGCGTCCAAACCGGAACGGCCGGAGCAGCCGGAGCAATCGGAGCAATCGGAGCGGCCGGAGCCCGAGGAGCCCGCAAAGCCGTTCCCGGCCCCCTCCCGGCGTCTCTTCGTCTCCCGGGTGGTGGGCGGAGCGGCGGCCGCGGCCGCCGTCGGAACGGTCGGCTACGGCACCTACGGCGTGCTGCGCGGCCCCCGGGTCAAGCGGGTCACGGTGCCCCTGGCCAAGCTTGCGCGGGGCGCCCACGGCTACCGGATCGCGGTCGTCAGCGACATCCATCTGGGCCCGGTCCTCGGCCGGGGCTTCGCGCAGAAGGTCGTCGACACGATCAACGCGACGCAGCCCGACCTGATCGCGGTCGTCGGCGACCTGGTCGACGGCAGCGTGAAGGACCTGGGCCCGGCCGCGGCCCCGCTGGCCGGGCTGAAGGCCCGTCAGGGCAGCTTCTTCGTCACCGGCAACCACGAGTACTTCTCCGGCGCCGAACAGTGGGTCGAGGAGGTGCGGCGGCTCGGCCTGAACCCCCTGGAGAACGCCCGTACGGAGCTGCCCTGGTTCGACCTGGCCGGCGTCAACGACATCGCGGGCGAGAGCGAGGGCCAAGGGCCCGACTTCGCCCGCGCGCTCGGCGACCGGGACACCACGCGCGCGTGTGTGCTCCTCGCCCACCAGCCCGTCCAGATCCACGACGCCGTACGCCACGGCGTCGACCTCCAGCTCTCCGGACACACCCACGGCGGCCAGCTGTGGCCCGGCAACCTCCTCGCGTCCGCCGCGAATCCCACCGTCGCAGGGCTGGAGCGCTACGGCGACACCCAGCTGTACGTGTCCCGGGGCGCCGGCGCCTGGGGGCCGCCCACCCGGGTGGGAGCCCCCTCCGACATCACCGTCGTGGAACTGGCCTCCCCACACGCCTGACGATCCGTCAAAACCCTGTGCAGCGGCTGTGAAACGCGTCCGAAACGCGGCGTCGGTAAGTTCTTTCCCATCTCGCCGGAAGTCCCTTCCCCCGTGCGAAACACGTGTGATTAGGTGAGCCCGCCGCCAAGGGGAGCGGCACTTTTTTCTGTGGACTGGGCCCGTCCGGCGGCCTGGGGAGGCAGGGCATCACCATGCGATCTGTTCGCATGCGGATCCTCATGACGCTGCTGGTTCTCGCGGTCGTCGGAGTGGGTGGCTGGCAGTTGCTGCCGACGCAGGACAGCGGGGGCGCGGTCATCAAGGTCGGCACCACCGACACCGTCACCTCGCTCGACCCGGCGGGCGCCTACGACGCCGGCTCATGGGCGTTGTTCAGCAACGTCTTCCAATCGCTGCTGACGTACGTGCCGGGCGGCGCCTCGCCCGTGCCGGACGCGGCCAGGAGCTGTTCCTTCGCCAAGGGCAGCCTCGTCACGTACACCTGCAAGCTGCGCGACGACCTCACCTTCGGCAGCGGCGCCAGGGTGACCGCCGAGGACGTGAAGTTCTCCTTCGACCGGGTCAAGAAGATCAACTCGGATGTCGGCCCCGCCTCCCTGTTCTCCACCCTGAAGTCGGTGGACGCCCACGACCTGACCGTCACCTTCCACCTGTCGTCGCCGGACGCCACCTTCCCGTTCAAGGTGGCCACCGGAGCCGGCTCGATCGTCGACCACACCCGCTACCCGGCGGACGCACTGCGCCCCGGCAGCCGCGTCGACGGCACCGGCCCCTACGACCTGACGGGGTACACGAAGGGCAAGAAGGTCGCGCTGTCGCCCAACACGCGCTACAAGGGCGCCGTGTCGACCGGTTCACCCATCGAGCTGCGGTACTACTCCGACCCCGACGCGCTGGAGAAGGCGTGGAAGGCCAAGGACGTCCAGGCCGCGACCCGTCAGCTTCCGCCCGCCGTGCTGGCCGCCCTGAACACCAGCGACCCCGACCAGCGCGTCTACGAGGCCGAGGCGGCCGAGACCCGCAACCTGTACTTCGACACCCGCTCCGGCTCACCGCTGCACGACACCGGCGTCCGCAGGGCGATGGCCTGGCTGATCGACCGTGACCGGCTGGCGGCGAGCGTGTACGACGGAACCGTCGAGCCGCTGTACTCGCTCGTCCCGACCGGCATCACCGGCCACACCACCTCCTTCTTCGACAACTACCCGGCGCGGAGCGCCCAGAAGGCCCGCGAGCTCCTGAAGTCGGCAGGCGTCGCCGTCCCGGTGAAGTTCACCTACGGCTACGGGCTGGGCAGCGGCGCCGCGGCGGCCGAGGCCAAGGAGGTCAAGCGGCAGCTGGAGGCGAGCGGGCTGTTCGAGGTGGACGTCAAAGCTTTCCCCTGGGCCGAGTTCCAGAAGCAGTGGGCCGGCGGCAAACTCGACGCGTACGCCGTCGGCTGGGTCGCCGACTATCCCGACCCGGACACCTTCGCGGGCCCGCTCGTCGGCACCGGCTCCACCATGAACACCGGCTACAGCAGCAAGGCGGTCGACGACTACATCGCCGCGAGCCGGCAGTTCGCCGACCGCAGCCGGGTCGCCGGCGACTTCCGCGACCTCCAGAAGGTCATCGCCGAGGACGTGCCGGTCATCCCGCTGTGGCAGCGCAAGGAGTACGTCGTCACCAGCTCGGACGTCGGCGGCGGCCAGTTCCTGGCGGACGGCGACGGCGTGTTCCGCCTCTGGAAACTCGACTGGATCTGAGGCGGGTCCCGCACCCGGTCCCGCGGACGGGGTGCCTGTGGACGGGTGGGCCTGTGGACGGGTGGGCCTGTGGACGGGTGGACCGGCGGGCCCCCTCCCGGCCACCGCACAGGCCGCGGCGCGCTCGCGCTCAGAGACAGGCGTCCGGGCGGGTCGGCAGCGTCACCGTCACCGCGAGTCCCTCGCCCGGCGCCGTCCGCACGCTCACCTCGCCGCCGTGCGCCTGTACGACGCCCTGCACGATCGCCAGGCCCAGCCCGCTGCCCGCCCCGCCGCCGGCCCGGAAGAAGCGGTCGAAGACCCGCGCCGCGTCCTCGGAGCACAGCCCGGGCCCCTCGTCCTGCACCGACAGCCGTACCACCCCGTCGACCCGCTCCACCCCGAGCCGCACCGGCACCTCGGCCGACGTGTGCGTGCGCACGTTGGCCACCAGATTGCCCAGCACCTGCCGCAGCCCCGACTCGTCGGCCCGCACCAGCACGGCCCCGTCGGCCTCCACCGTCACCGGCCGCCCGGGCTGCTGCGCGCGCAGGTCCTGCGCCGAGTCACGCACCAGAGCGCTCACGTCGACGCCCCGCAGCCGCAGTTCGGGCCGCTGGTCGAGGCGGGCCAGCGTGAGCAGCTCGTCGACGAGCCGGCCCATGCGGTCCACCTCGCCGTTCATCCGGTCCCAGGCCCGCCGGCGCTCCTCCGGCTCGACCAGCATCCCCTGGTCGTACAGCTGGAGGTAACCGCGGATCGCGGAGAGCGGGGTGCGCAGTTCGTGCGAGGCGTCGGCCACGAAGCGGCGCAACTGGGCCGCGCTGCGCTCGCGGGTGCGGTACGCGGTCTCCACCTGGTGGAGCATGGAGTTCAGGGCGAGCCGCAGCTGTTCCACCTCCTGGGCGGGGTGGTGGCTGGAGGGCACCCGCCGGGTCAGGTCCCCCTCTGCGATCGCCGACGACGTCTCCACCATGTCCTCCAGCGGCCGCATCCGCCGCCGCACGCTGAACAGGGTCAGACAGGCGAGCAGGGCCAGCAGCAGCGTCCCTACCGCCAGGTCGAGCTTCAGGGCCTTGGCTATGCCCTTGTGGAGGGCCTCGGTGGAGGTCGCCAGCAGGATGTACGTGCCGTCGGTGAGCCGGGTCGCGGTCACCCGGTACGCGGCGCCGCGCACGCTCACGTCGTGCGGGTCGGCGTCGCGCACGAGCGCTGCCGGGTCGTGCACGGCCTTCGCGAGGCCGCGCTGGTCCTCGGTCGGCGCGATGCCGAAGAGGGACAGGGCCTCGCCCTCGTCGTCCACGGCGGTGAACACGGAGTCCGGCGCCGGCCGGTCCGCGGAGTACTCGGGCACCAGCCGGTCGTGGACGAAGCCCAGGACGCTCAGCGAGTCGATCTGCCGCAGGGTGAGCTGCGAACTCCCCAGCGAGGTACGCGTCTTGGTGAGCTCGGAGTCGACCTGGTCCAGGAGGTAGTGCCGCATCGCCATGAGGCTGACGGCGGTGGCCGCGACGATGCCGATCGCGAGCAGCCCGACGTTGGCCGCCGTCAGCTTGCCGCGCAGGGAGTGGATGCCGTGCCGGTGGATCCGCTTCACGCCAGTCCGTATCCCACGCCCCGCCGGGTGGTGATCACCGGTGGCCCCAGGACGTCCAGCTTGCGCCGCAGATAGCTGATGTAGGTCTCGACGACCGTCGACTCCGGCGGGGTGTGCTCGTAACTCCAGACATGGCGCAGGAGCTGCTCCTTGGGGACGATGCGGCCGCCGTTGCGCACCAGGAACCGCAGCAGCGCGTACTCGGTGGGGGTGAGCTCGACCGAGCGGCCCGCGCGGTGCACGCTGTACGTCGTCTCGTCGAGCTCCAGGTCGCCGTAGCGCAGCGGTGGCCGCTGCGGAAGGACGTCGGCGGGCCGGGTACGGCGCAGCACGGCGGTGATGCGGGCCACGACCACGTCGATGTCGAACGGTTTGGTGATGTAGTCGTCGCCGAAGCCGAGGGCGCCGACGATCTCGGCCGGCGCGTCGCGCGCGGTGAGGAACACCAGCGCCAGGTCCGGCCTGCGCCCCCGCAGTTCACGCCCCAGGGCCCGGCCGTCGCCGTCCGGCAGCATCACGTCCAGCAGGGCCACGTCCGGCCGGGTGCGGTCGGCGAGGGCGAGGGCCTCACGGACGGTGCCCGCCGTCATGACCTCGAAGCGGTGGTAGCGCAGGGCGATGGCGAGGACGTCCGCGATGCTCGGTTCGTCCTCCACGACCAGCACGGTGCCGGAAGCCGTCGTCATGCCCCCCAGTATCGGTGCGTCCACCGACAATGGGGCCGGTTCGCACTTTGGAGTTCCTTGAGAGTCATGGCCACCGCATGCCACGCACGCGTGGCGCCGCCGATCCTGTTGCCCAGGACCCGGGGGACCGACCGACGATCTGCAGGAGGAGATGGAGCGTGGCGGCATTGGCACGCTGGTGCTATCGGCATCGGCTGGTGGTCCTGTTGCTCTGGGTGGGGGCGCTGTTCGGCCTGGGGTTCTCGGCCTCGACGGCGGGGACGGACTACGCGAACGTCTTCTCCCTCCCCGACACGGACTCCAAGAAGGCGTACGACCTGATGGAGAAGGCCTTCCCGGCGAGGGCGGGCGACACCGACACGGTGGTGTGGAAGGTCGACCGGGGCTCGGTACGCGACCAGGAGGTGCCCGCCCGGATCCAGCCCGCCCTCGACAAGATCGCGAAGATGAAGGGCGTCGGCGGGGTGACCGGCCCGTACACGGGGGGCGCGGCGCAGATCAGCGGCGACGGGCGGATCGCCTACGCCCAGATCACCTTCACCGAGCAGGCCAACGCCGTCCCCAAGGAACTCGTCCAGGACGTCGTCGACACCGCGCGCGGCGCCGCACGGGACGGTCTGGAGGTCGAGGTGGGCGGCCAGGCCGTCCAGCGGGTGCAGGAACCGCCCACCGGCCTCGCCGAGATGGTCGGCCTCGCGGCGGCGGCGGTCGTCCTGTTCCTGGCCTTCGGCTCGCTGTACGCGATGCTGCTGCCGCTCGCCGTGGCCGTCTTCGGCGTGGGCATGGGCCTGTTCTCGACGCAGCTGCTGAGCCACGTCACCGACATCCCCGACCTGGCGCCGCTGCTGTCCTCGCTGATCGGCCTCGGCGTCGGCATCGACTACGCCCTGTTCATCGTCACCCGGCACCGCAAGGGCGTCCTGCGCGGACTGGATCCGGAGGAGTCGGCGGTCACCGCCCTCAACACCTCCGGCCGGGCCGTGCTGTTCGCGGGCGGCACGGTGTGCATCGCGCTCGCCGGGATGCTCGTGACGAACCTGCGCTTCCTGGACGGCGTCGTCATCGGCACCTCCCTGACGGTGGTCCTGAGCGTCCTCGCCGCGACGACCCTGCTGCCCGCGCTGCTCGGCTTCCTCGGCGCGCGCGTGCTGAACCGCAAGCAGCGGCGTCTGCTGGCGGCGGGGAGCGAAGGAGATCCGGAGCGGGAGAGGGCGAGCGGTCCCGCCGCCCGCTGGTCGATGGGCGTGCAACGCCGGCCGCGGACGATCGCCGCGCTCGCGCTGGCCGTCATGGCCGTCCTCGCGCTTCCCGTTCTCTCGCTCCGCCTCGGTGCGACCGACCAGGGCAACGACGACGCCTCCACGACCACCCGCAAGGCCTACGACCTGCTCGCCGAGGGCTTCGGGCCGGGCTTCAACGGCCCCCTCCAGGTGGTCGTGGAGGGCGGTGACGCCACCGCCCTGGCCCGGGGCATCGACAAGACGCCCGGCGTCGCGCAGGTGGCCGCGCTGCCGCCCGCGGGCGGGGTCACGGTCATCCAGGTGGTCCCCACCACCTCACCGCAGTCCGAGCAGACGGACACCCTGATCGACCGGCTGCGCGACGACGTCATCCCCGAGGCCGGGGCGAAGGCGCACGTGGGCGGTGTGACGGCGGTCTCCAAGGACTTCGCGACGATCACCGGCGACCGTCTGCCCCTCTTCATCGCCACCATCATCGGCCTGGGCTTCCTGCTGCTCCTGGTCGCCTTCCGCTCCCTGGTGGTGCCGTTGACAGCGGCCGTGATGAACCTGGTCGCGGCCGCGGCCTCCTTCGGCGTCCTCGTCGCGGTCTTCCAGTGGGGCTGGGGCCTGGAACTGCTCGGACTCGGCAAGGAGGGCCCGATCAACGCCTTCCTTCCGGTCATCATGCTGTCCCTGCTGTTCGGCCTGTCGATGGACTACCAGGTCTTCCTGGTCAGCCGGATGCACGAGGAGTGGGTGCACACCAGGGACAACGCGCGGGCGGTCCGGGTGGGCCTCGCGGAGACCAGCCGGGTCATCAACTCCGCGGCCCTGATCATGGTGTGCGTCTTCCTCGCCTTCGTGCTCAGCGGCGACTCGGGCGCGGCGATGGCGGGCGTGGGCCTCGCTGCCGCGGTCGCGCTGGACGCGTTCATCCTGCGTACGGCGCTGGTGCCGGCCGCGATGCATCTGCTCGGCGACTCCAACTGGTGGCTGCCCGCGTGGCTGGAGAAGCGGCTGCCGCACCTCGCGGTCGAGCCGAAGGAGGAGGCGGCGGGGCCGGTCGCGGCGGGCGACGGCGGCCCGGCCTCGGTCGTCCACGGCTTCGTCCGCGACACGTCCGGTGACCCGGTGGAGGGCGCTACGGTCACCCTGGTGTCGCAGGGCGGACGGGAACTGGACCGGGTGGCCTCCCTCGCGGACGGCTCCTACATCCTGTCCGTCCCGGCCCCGGGCGCGTACCTGCTGGTGACGACGGCCGAGCCGCCCCTGCTGAAGCGCACCAGGCAACTGGACGTCGAGGGTGAGCCCCTGGTGTACGACGTCGAGCTGGAGGAGGGGGCCGAGGTCGGCTGAGTCACGTCCCGTCCGGGCCCGGTCGGGGCACGTCCGGTCCGGGTCCGGCGGGGTCACTCCCCGTCCGGGCCCGGCGGCCGCTTCTTCACCGGGTCCGGCAGGGCGTTCGTCATGCCGGGCAGGAAGTCCGTGAACAGGTCGTGCACCTCGAGGACGAGCGGTCGCAGCACCCGGAACCGGGCCAGCGCCACGCCCCGCGCGGTGAGGCGCGCGCCCCGCCCGGCCAGCCGGTAGCTGCGTTCGCGGCCCTCGGTGCGGTCGTAGATCCAGTACATGACGAGGCCCATCTGGGAGAGCCACATCAGTTCGGGAAGCACCTCCCGCAGTTCCTCCGGCACCTTGGCCCTGGACCCCGCGAGCACCTCCTTGTGGACGGCGATGGCCTCCACGCGCGCGTGCTCCGACTCGGCGGAGAAGGGGCTGAGGGGGCTGTCCGGGTCGGCCGCGTTCTTGAAGAACTGGACCGCGAACTCGTGGTACGGCTCGGCCACCTCCAGCCAGACCCGCAACACGCCCGCCAGCCGGGCCTCCAGGCCGGTCTCCCGCGCCAGGACGTCCCGCACGGCCTCCCGGTGCTCGGCGGCCAGCCGGTCGTAGAAGCCCTGGATCAGGTGCTCCTTGCCGGCGAAGTAGTAGTACGCGTTGCCGACCGAGACGCCCGCCTCCTTGGCGATGGCCCGCATCGTCGTCTTGTCGTAGCCGCGCTCCTGGAACAGCCGCATCGCCGTCTCCAGGATCAGCGCGCGGGTCTGCTCGGACTTGGACGCGGGGGCGGCCTCATGAGGTCCGGCCGCGGGGGCGGCCTCATCGGGCTCGGTCGGGGAAGCGGCCTCGGCGGGACCGTCGTTGTTCGCGGGCACGTACAGGAGCCTAGCCAGTCGCGCACGTGCCGTCGGCACAGGTGGGCGGCTCGTAGGCCCAGCCGCGCCGCGGGTCGTACGACCACCCGTCGCCGCGGTGGTAGACGCCCCCGCCCCAGCCCGCCGTCCGCCCCTGTCCGTCGCGCCACCTGGCGGCGGCGAGCACGGCGCCCCGTGCCAGCTTCGCCCCGGCGGGGGTGCTCAGCCGGTGGGACATCGGGCGGTACTCGCGCAGGGCCCACAGGGTGACGATCCAGGCGGCGGCGCCCCGGTAGACCTGGCCCGAGTCGCCGACGACGGTGATCTCGTCGAGGGTCGCGCGGTGGTCGAGGCCGGGGAAGCGGGCGGCCGCCTGCGCCGACCCGGCCGGCACGAAGTCCAGCGGCACCAGCTGCCGCTGCCGGCCCAGCCAGTCGCGCAGGAAGGCGCACAGCGAGCAGTCGGCGTCGTGCAGGACGGTGAGCCGGCGGACCGGGACGCGCGGGGCGTCCCGGCCTGCGGCGGTCCGGTCGGCGTCCCGGCCGGCGGCCATCGTGCTCACGCCCCGGCGGCGGGCGCCGAGGGGGCGGTCCAGCCCTGCGGGCCGACCGGCGGTACCTGCTCCCGCTCCATGACCCCGCGCCGCCGGATCCGGTTCAGCACGTACACGTTGGCCAGGTGCATCGCCCCGAGCACCAGGAGCACCACGCCCAGCTTGGTCGAGAGGGCCTCGAAGATGCCTCGGGTGTCCTCGATGGTGTCGTCGCCGCTCAGGTAGAGGGCGACGAAGCCGAGGTTGACCAGGTAGAAGCCGACCACCAGGAGGTGGTTGACGGCGTCGGCGAGTCTCTCGTTCCCCTGGAGCACGTCGGCGAGGAAGATCCGTCCGTGGTGACTGAGGGTCCTGGCCACCCAGACGGTCAGACCGATGCTGATGACCAGGTAGACGACGTAGGCGATGACCGTGCGGTCCATGTTCCCCACCATTTCTTGAACGCGTTCAAAACGCTGTCACGGGTGACTGTAGCGCTTGTTTTGAACACGTTCAACAGTGGGGGTGCCGCCTAGCGCCTCGCCAGTTCGGGCCGCTTGAGGTAGTCCGCGAACCCGAAGACGTTCCCCCAGGGGTCGGCGACCTCCACGGTCCATCCGGTGGCGGTGGAGAACGGCTTGTCCAGCGGGGCGATGCCGGCGTCGGCCAGTCGCCGGGCCGCGGCGCGGGCGTCCGGCACCTCCAGCCAGACCCGCACGGGCGGCCAGGGCGGCGGCCGGTGCGCCAGGGCCTCCTCCCGTCGCAGCAGGATCCCCGGCGTCTCGCACCCGGCCTTCAGCAGGGCGATCCCGGCCTCGTCGAACCGCAGCCCCACCACGAACCCGGCGCGCCGGTAGAAGTCGACGGCCTCGCCCAGGTCGCCGACGGGCAGCAATACGTTGTCGAAGCCGAGCAGCTCGTACGACTGGTCATCTGACATGTCGTCAGGTTAGGGGTGGCGGGCCCGGAATCCGGTCAGGACCACCCCGGTTACGGCGTGGCAGTTTTCCTGCTGCAAGATGTCCTGCACTCGTCTCACCTACGGATGATCCGATCACCTGACCTCGGGGGAACTCATCTTGTCCGAAACGCCGCAGCAGCCGCAGCCACCCCAGCAGCCGCCTCAGCCACCCCAGTCCGGCTACGGATCCCCCGGCGCAGGCGCCGGCGGCCCGCAGGACGCGGGTCAGCCCGGTCCGCCCGGTCCCGGCCCCTACGGCTACCCCCAGCCCGGTCCGCCGCACCCGGGCTACGCCCAGCCCGGATATCCCGGGCCGGGCTATCCCGGCCCCGGCTACATACCCCCCGGCACCTTCACCGGCGACCCGCAGGCTCCCTACGGGTACGACCGCATGGGCCGGCCCTACTCCGAGAAGTCGAAGATCATCGCGGGCGTGCTCCAGCTCACCCTGGGCAGCCTCGGCGTCGGCCGGTTCTACATGGGGAACGTCGGTATCGGGCTCGCCCAGCTGTTCACCTGCGGCGGCCTCGGCGTCTGGGCGCTGATCGACGGCATCATCCTGCTGGTCAGCGACGACAAGACCGACTCCGACGGACGGGTCCTGCGTGGCTGACCCGGGGCGCCCCGCCCCGGGGCGCCCCGCAGTGCTGCGGCACCCGGCGGCGGCCCCTCTCACGGTGCTCGCCGCCGGCGCGGCCGGTGCCGCCTACCTGTACGGCACCGACCCGCACCAGCCCGGTCACTGGCTCCCGCAGTGCCCCTTCCGGTTCGTCACGGGCCTGCTCTGCCCCGCCTGCGGCGGCACTCGCATGGTGTACGACCTGATGCACGGTCACTTCACCCAGGCCTGGCTGGACAACCGCGTCCTGCTGCTCGCCTCGCCGTTCGCGCTCGCGCTGCTGGCCCGCTGGATGTGGGCGGGCCTGCACGGCCGCACCTGGCATCCCCGCCTGGGAGCAAGGGGATCGACGGTCGTCCTCGGCATCGCGGTGACCTGGACGGTGGTCCGCAACATGATCGGCTGAGTTTGATCACGGATCAGGAACGAAGGATCATCCCTGCTCCCTTTTTACCCTCTGTTTAATTTAGGCTCACCTGTCACAGGGGGGACGTCCTGGCGCGGCCGAGGCCGTGCGGGGCGTGGGTCGAGATCGGTCGACGTCGGTCGACGCGGGGGTCCTGCGCGTCGTATCCCTCCTGCACTCCCTTTTCCGGAGCAGGCCGTCCCGGTCTCCCGCAGGCATTCCAGGAGCAGTTGTCATGACCGTCCCCACCCCGCAGGCCCCCTACGGGGTCGACCCGCTGGGTCGTCCGTACTCCGACAAGTCCAAGATCGTCGCCGGTATCCTCCAGATCTTCCTGGGCTCCCTCGGCATCGGACGCTTCTACGTCGGCTCCGTCGGCGTGGGCATCGCCCAACTCCTCACCTGCGGTGGCCTCGGCCTATGGGCGCTCATCGACGGCATCCTGTTCCTCACCAGCAACGACCGCACCGACAAGCAGGGCCGCGTCCTGCGCGGCTGACACCGGCATGGCGACACGGCGAGGGCCCCGCTCCTCCAAGGAGCGGGGCCCTCGCCGTGTCCCGGGGCTCGGCGAGCCCGAAGGATCAGAAGCGGCGCGTGATGAGCGCCCGCTTCACCTCCTGGATCGCCTTCGTGACCTCGATGCCACGCGGGCAGGCGTCCGTGCAGTTGAACGTCGTGCGGCAGCGCCAGACGCCGTCCTTGTCGTTCAGGATCTCCAGGCGCTGCTCACCCGCCTCGTCACGCGAGTCGAAGATGAAGCGGTGGGCGTTCACGATCGCCGCCGGGCCGAAGTACTGGCCGTCGTTCCAGAACACCGGGCAGGACGACGTGCAGGCCGCGCAGAGGATGCACTTCGTCGTGTCGTCGAACCGCTCGCGGTCCTCGGCGGTCTGGAAGCGCTCGCGCGTGGGCTCGTTCGTCTCCTTCGTGATGAGGAAGGGCATGACGTCCCGGTACGCCTGGAAGAACGGCTCCATGTCGACGACCAGGTCCTTCAGGACCGTCAGGCCCTTGATGGGCTCGACCGTGATCGGCTTCTCGGGGTTGATGTCCTTGATCAGCGTCTTGCACGCCAGGCGGTTCTTGCCGTTGATCCGCATGGCGTCCGAACCGCAGATGCCGTGGGCGCAGGAACGCCGGAAGGTCAGCGTGCCGTCGACGTCCCACTTGATCTTGTGGAGACCGTCGAGGACGCGCTCCTTGGGGTCGATCTCCAGCGTGAAGTCCTGCCAGGAGGCCTCCGCGGAGACCTCCGGGTTGAACCGGCGGACCCGGAAGGTGACCGTGATGTACGGGGAGGCCGCGGACTCCGCCTCGACCTTGTCCAGAACGGGGGTTGCCATCAGTACTTACGCTCCATCGGCTGGTAGCGGGTCTGGACGACCGGCTTGTAGTCGAGACGGATGGACTCGGTGCCGTCGTCGCCCACCTCGCGGTACGCCATGGTGTGGCGCATGAAGTTGACGTCGTCGCGGTTGGGGTAGTCCTCGCGGTAGTGACCGCCGCGGGACTCCTTGCGGGCCAGCGCCGACACCGCCATGACCTCGGCCAGGTCGAGCAGGTTGCCCAGCTCGATGGCCTCCAGCAGGTCGGTGTTGAACCGCCTGCCCTTGTCCTGGATCGCGACGTTCCGGTAGCGCTCGCGCAGCTCGGCGAGCTTCTCGACGGCCGTCTTGATCGTCTGCTCCGTGCGGAACACCATGACGTTCGCGTCCATGGTCTCCTGGAGCTCGCGGCGCAGCTCCGCCACCCGCTCGGTGCCGGTGGACGCGCGCAGGTGCTCCACCTGGTCGATCACCTGCTGGGCGGGGTTCTCCGGCAGCTCGACGTACTCCGCCTTCTGCGAGTACTCGGCGGCGGCGATTCCGGCCCGCTTGCCGAACACGTTGATGTCCAGCAGCGAGTTCGTGCCCAGCCGGTTGGCGCCGTGCACCGAGACACAGGCGACCTCGCCGGCCGCGTACAGGCCCGGGACGACCGTCGTGTTGTCGCTGAGGACCTCACCCTGGACGTTCGTCGGGATGCCGCCCATCGCGTAGTGCGCGGTGGGCTGGATCGGGATCGGGTCCGTGTAGGGCTCGATGCCGAGGTAGGTGCGCGCGAACTCCGTGATGTCCGGGAGCTTCGCGTCCAGCTGCTCCGGCGGGAGGTGGGTGAGGTCGAGGTAGACGTGGTCGCCCTCGGGACCGCAGCCGCGCCCTTCCCGGATCTCCGTGTAGATGGAGCGCGAGACGACGTCACGGGACGCGAGGTCCTTCATGACCGGCGCGTACTTCTCCATGAAGCGCTCGCCGTCCTTGTTGCGGAGGATGCCGCCCTCACCGCGGGCGCCCTCCGTCAGCAGGATGCCCATGCGCCAGATACCGGTCGGGTGGAACTGGAAGAACTCCATGTCCTCCAGCGGCAGACCTCGGCGGTAGACCGCGGCCTGGCCGTCGCCCGTCAGCGTGTGCGCGTTCGACGTCACCTTGAAGAACTTGCCGGTGCCGCCGGAGGCGTAGATCACGGCCTTCGCCTGGAAGACGTGGATCTCGCCGGTCGCCAGCTCGTACGCGACCACACCCGCGGACCGCTTCACCCCGTCGACCTCGGTGATCAGCTGGTCGAGGACGTAGAACTCGTTGTAGAACTCCACGCCCTCCTTCACGCAGTTCTGGTACAGCGTCTGGAGGATCATGTGACCGGTGCGGTCGGCCGCGTAGCAGGACCGGCGGACCGGGGCCTCGCCGTGGTTGCGGCTGTGTCCGCCGAAGCGGCGCTGGTCGATGGTGCCGTTCGGCGTCCGGTTGAACGGCAGGCCCATCTTCTCCAGGTCGAGGACGGAGTCGATGGCCTCCTTCGCCAGGATCTCGGCGGCGTCCTGGTCGACCAGGTAGTCACCGCCCTTGACCGTGTCGAAGGTGTGCCACTCCCAGTTGTCCTCCTCCACGTTGGCCAGCGCGGCGGCCATGCCGCCCTGCGCGGCGCCCGTGTGGGAGCGGGTGGGGTAGAGCTTGGTCAGCACGGCGGTGCGGCTGCGCTTCGTCGACTCGATCGCGGCGCGCATACCGGCGCCACCTGCGCCGACGATGACTGTGTCGTACTTATGGATCTTCATGAGTGGTTCTCTCAGTCCCTCGGTCCCGTGCGCCTAGCGGATGTTCGGGTCGAAGGTGAAGATCACCAGCGTGCCCAGCAGGATGGTGAACACCGTGGCGGTGTAGAGCAGGCCCTTCAGCCACAGCCGGGTGTTCGCGCGCTCCGCGTAGTCGTTGATGACCGTGCGCAGGCCGTTCGCCCCGTGCAGCATCGCGAGCCACAGCATCAGCAGGTCCCAGACCTGCCAGAACGGGGAGGCCCAGCGGCCGGCCACGAAGGCGAAGCCGATCTTGGAGACGCCGCCGTCCAGGACGAGCTGGATCAGCAGGTGACCCAGGACCAGGACGACGAGCACGACGCCGGACAGGCGCATGAACAGCCAGGCGGCCATCTCGAAGTTGCCACGGGTGGACTTCGGGGTCTTCCTGGTCCGCTTGCGCGGGGGCTCGATGAAGGGAGCCGGGTTGTCCACGTCGTAGCCGGAGCCGCCCTCGACGGGGCCGATCCCGGCCGCGGTGGTTTCAGTGGTGGCCATCGGTCTCAGCTCCCGAACAGTTCACGAGCGGCGTGGCCGAGAACGGGGTAGATCGCCCCGAGCATCAGCACCAGCCACAGGCCGACGACGCTCCAGAGCATGTGCTTCTGGTAGCGCGTGCCCTTCGACCAGAAGTCGACGGCGATGACGCGCAGGCCGTTGAGCGCGTGGAACAGGATGGCGGCCACGAGGCCGTACTCCAGCAGCGCCACGATCGGCGTCTTGTAGGTGGCTACGACCTTGTCGTAGTCCTCGGGGGAGACACGCACGAGGGCGGTGTCCAGCACGTGAACGAACAGGAAGAAGAAGATGAGGACGCCGGTGACTCGATGAGCCACCCAGGACCACATTCCTTCCCGGCCGCGGTACAGCGTTCCAGCCGGCACGGAAGAACCCTCCGGGAGCGGGGATTGGGGCCTGCCGGCTTGGGGTGTCGGACGGGCCCGGCCGGGTACGGTCCACCGGCCCCCAGCATCGTAGCCAGCCATCGGCTCGGCGCTTACAGGGGGCCTACCGGTGTGATCAAAGTGGCACGCGTTTGGGTTAGTGTTCCCGGCGTATGGTCCGGGTTGTGCGGTTGTGTCCGTGTACTGGTTCGTCGTGGCCGGTCGCGCCACGCGGCGGGGCCGCGGATCGGCGGGGCCCCGGGCCCCTCAGAGGAGCTGCCTGAGCCGTTGCCTCGCCAGGCGGCGGAGTTCTTCCGCCGCGACCACCCGCTCGTCCTCGGGATCGTTTGCCAATCGTGACCGGATGCCCTCCAGGACCCGGTCCAGGGCCTCGGCCGCCGGGACGCCGTCGAGGCAGATGACGAACGTGTGTCCGAATCGGGCCTCGTAGGCCGTGTGGGCCGCGTTCAGTGCCATGTGCGCCGCCCCGTACGCGTCCTCCGGCAGGCCGGGCAGGTGCTCCGCCGCCAGGGCCTCCGCCATGTCGCCCGGGCTCAGGTCGTACGCGGCCTCGTCGGAGGCGGCCAGCAGGGCGTCGAGCGTCGGGTAGGGCCGGTGGTCGGCCACGCGACGGGCCCAGCGGAGGCTGCGCAGGCAGTCCAGCAGGATGCGGTGCGCCTCTTCGGTGGACGTGGTGTTGAAACCGTCCAGCGGTGGTGCGGGTGAGGTCCGGGTCTGCGCCGGTATGGCGAGACGTCCGGAGAGAGGGGAGAGAGGGTGCGCAGGCAGCGTGGATCCTCACGTCACGTGTGATGTGGCAGGGGATGCAGTGAAGGGTGTGTCGTCACGTTATCGAGAGTGGTCAGGACGTGTCCGACCGATGCCTGAATTTCACCCGAACGAGAGAGTTTCGGAATGTGTCGTGGACTTCACCACGCCGCGCTCGACGCGCCTCGGGCGGAGGGGAGTCGTACGGTTGGCGGGATGAGCAGGCACAGGCACCGGCGCCGGACGCCGCAGAGGAAGCCGCAGCGCCAGGTGGTGACGCGGGCACTGCTGGCGGGCGGGCTGGTCGCCGCCCTCGGCGCGGGACTGGGCGTGTGGGCCTCGTCGGACGACGGCACGGCACCGACCGGATCGGCCGCCTCCCGGCAGGCCGCCGCGGGGACGTCCGCCGCCGGAGACGGCGGCGCGTCCGCCGCCGCCCGGGCCGCGAGCCCCACGCCCAGCCGCTCCTACGCCCTCTCCACCACCCCCCGCACCATCCCCGCCGTCCGCTCCCACACCCCGGCGCGCGGCCCCGGCTGGCGGCCGCAGGCCACGCACCGGGTGGTGGTGAGCGACGCGTCGCTCACCGACGAGGGGCGACTGGTCGCCGGTGAACTGGGGCTCACGTACGCCGGGGAGAAGAACGACGTACGCGCCGGGGACCTGCGGCTGGCGCTCAACGACGACGAGGGCGCGAACCCGGAGTCGTACACGATGACGGTGCGCGGCGGTCGGGTCACCGTCAGCGCACCCTCCGACGCCGGCGTCTTCTACGGCACCCGCAGCCTCAAGCAGGAGGTGCACGGCGGCGGTACGGCGCCGGAGGGCGTCGTGCGCGACCAGCCGGCCAAGCCGCAGCGCGGGTTCACGCTGGACATCGCGCGCAAGTACTTCAGCCCCGCCTGGATCGAGGACCGGGTGCGGGAGCTCGGCGACCTGAAGTACAACCAGCTCGGCCTGCACTTCTCCGACGACCAGGCCTTCCGGATCGAGTCCTCCAGCCACCCGGAGATCGTCTCGGGCCTGCACCTCACCAAGGCCCAGGTGAAGAAGATCGTCGACCTCGCGGCGAGCCGGCACATCACCGTCGTGCCCGAGATCGACTCGCCGGGACACCTGGGCGCCGTCCTCGCCGCCCATCCGGAGCTCCAGCTGCGCAACGCGAGCGGGGTGGCGACCCGCGGGGCCATCGACATTTCCAAGGACGACTCCGCGAACCTCCTCGACGACCTGCTGGACGAGTACGCCGACGTGTTCCCCGGCGCCTACTGGCATCTGGGCGGCGACGAGTACCAGGCCCTGACGGTGTCCAGCCCGGCCGCCTCCTACCCCCAGCTCGCCGCCGCGGCGAGGACCCGGTACGGCTCCGGGGCGGGCGTCGCCGACCTCACCACCGGCTGGCTCAACGACCGCGCCGACACCGTCCGCGCCCACGACCGGACCATGCGGGTGTGGAACGACGGGTTCTTCCGCGGGACGTCGGTCAGGCCGGCCTCCGACCTCGTGGTCGCGTACTGGACCGGCAAGGAGATCGGGGCGCGCACACCGGTGGAGTACCTGAGCGCGGGACGCAAGGTGCTCAACTACAACGACGAGTACCTGTACTACGTCCTCGGCGAGCCGAACGACTTCGCCTACCCGACCGGGCAGCGCATCTACCAGCAGTGGACCCCGCGGGTGCTGCGCGGCACGACGCCGGTCGCCGCGAAGTACGACGCCCAGATCCTCGGCGGCTCCCTCTCGGTGTGGTGCGACCTCGCCAACTCCCAGACGCAGGCCCAGGTCGCGGCCGGCATCCGGATGCCGCTGCGGGCCACCTCACAGAAGCTGTGGGACGCGGGAACGCCCCCGCTGACCTGGACTCAGTTCACGGCGCTGGCACAGAAACTGGGCTGAGCGCCCGGGCGACTCCCGGCCCGACCGGCGCATCGACTCGGGGTTGGCTGAAAAACCCTCCTGTGATACTCCTGGCCTGTCGCACGCAGTAAGGGGAAGTGCGGGCTCCGTAAGGTCGGTGCCCTGGCGAGGGGGGCGTGGATGAGCCTGGTGGAACTGATCGCTCAGGCCGACGAGCGCGGGCTGGCGGCCAGCGGGCTGGCTTGTTTGGATCGGTGTGTACCGCTGCTCGGTGGTGACGACGAGAGCCTGCGACCGCTGTGGGGGAACCTCGCGGAGGCCTCCGACGCCGCCGACTGGGGCGAGCTGCTGGAACAGGCGCGCGCCAAGCTGGCGTCCACCGCCGAGGAGGGCGACGAGGCCGGTCTCCTCGCCCACCGGATGCTGGCCGCCGCCCCCGACGACCGCTCCACCGCCGAGGTGCGTCTCTGGGCCGACGCCTGTTCCGTCGCCTCCCTCCAGATACACCGCCTCCTCGACCCGGCCGAGGACCCCTCCTCCGTCGTCGCCCGCCGGGAAGGCCGCACGGAGGGCATGCCGCCCCTCGCCGCCGCCGAACTGCGCCGCCAGATCACCGTCCTTGAGGTGATCGCCGGTCATGGCACGGGGGGCCTGCGCCGTGCGCTGGAGATCACCACGGAGGGACGCCGGGTGCTGCGCGCGGTGGTCTCACGGCGCGCTCGTGGACGTAAGTGAGCGGAGTGCGGGGAAGGTGCGGTGGTCCTGCACCGGTCCTGGGCAGGCCCCGGAAACGGGTGACGCCACCGCCGCCGGCCTCGCTGTTCATGAGGTGACGCGTAGGACGACCGACCAGAGTGACCGGGCCGACCCCATGGCCCGGACCGACCGGAGTGACCGGGCCGACCCCATGGCCCGGACCGACCGGAGTGACCGGGCCGACCCCATGGCCCGGACCGACCAGCCGGCCCCGCCGGCCCCTCGGCCCGCCGCCGCCGCGAGACCCGTGCGATGGGCGACGGAGGCGGTGGCCGCCGCGCCCGACGCCGTCCGCCCCCATCTGGACCACTCACCGCAGAGTCTGTGGCGCGTCGACCGCCTGATCGAGGAGCTCCGGCGCGAGGGCTCGGCGCCCACCGCCGTGGCGCACGTCCTGCGCGGGTTCGGCGCGTACGCCGGCGAGGTGATCGTCCGGCGGACCGGCGGCGAGTGGTGGGGTTCCGGCGGCGACCACTGGGTCCGCACCCCCGACGGCCGGCTGTGGGAACCCCTCGACGAGTCCCGCCGCTGCTTCGCCGGCCACGGCTCCCTGCGGCTGCTGTGCCGGGACGCGACGCGGGACCGGCGGTGACCGGCGGCGGGGGCGGGGAGCCCGCCGCCGCACCCCTCGTGGCGGGTCACGGCCCGGCAGCCCGGCGCCCGGGTGCGAGACCCGCGTCACCCGCGTCACCTGCGTCGGCGCCTCGGTGAGTGATGTTTCGGGGCAGTCGCCCGCTGGGACAGCGGGGGCCCGGCAGGTGGCGCCCCCGGTGCCGGTGAAGGGCGGGGCTCATGGGGAGCAAGATGGACGAGGCGACTCCGGACGCGCGGGCGATGCGGGACTGCGCCGCCGGGTTCGTCGCGTGGGTCGTCGCTCGGCAGCGGTTGCCGCTGGACTACTCCGTCGCCAGCCTGCGCCTCGTCGACTTCCTGGTGGACGGGCTGCGCAAGGGCGGGGCGGAGCGGGAACGGGTCCAGGGCACGCTCGTCGGGCTGGGGGCGTACGTCGGCGAAGTGCTCGTGCGGCGGGCCGGCGGGACCTGGGTGGATCTCGACGACGCCCAGCGCGGCTGGTTCGGGCAGTCGGTCGGGGTGCGGATGCCGGACGGACGGGTGTGGAACCCGCTCGGCAAGGTCGTCAACCGGTTCGAGACCGGCGGCCCGCAGGACTCGTTGCGGACGTTCTATCTGACCCTGCACGGACGGGTCCGGCGTGAGGCCGCCTGACCGCCCGCTGTGACATTTCCGTGAGGCCCGACGCTGATGACCGTGGGGGCGTGGCCGCGTCCGGACCCGGTGTCCGACGGGGGAGTCGCGCGCCGGAACGAACTCCGCACGAACGAGGACAGTCTTGGGCCAGGGAGGGGAACCCCGGCGCGCGCACGCGTACGACGGGGAACTGGGCGCGGCCGTGACGCGGGCCCAGGACGGCGACGAGGCCGCGTTCGCCGTGGCGTACCGGATCGTGCAGCCCGGACTGCTGGGTTATCTGCGCGGGATCGTCGGCGACGACGCCGAGGACGTGGCCTCCGACGCCTGGCTGGAGATAGCGCGGGACCTGGGGCGGTTCAGGGGCGACGGCGCCGGTTTCCGCGGGTGGACGGCGACCATCGCCCGGCACCGGGCCCTCGACCATCTGCGCCGGCTGCGGGTCCGGCCCCGGTCGGCGGTCCTGGACCCGGACGTCGTCGTCGACCTGCCCGGCCCGCACAGCACCCATGACCAGGCGCTGGAGTCGCTCTCCACCGAGCACGCCCTGGAACTGGTCCGCGGGCTGCCCCGCGACCAGGCCGAGGCGGTGCTGCTGCGGGTGGTCGTCGGGCTGGACGGGCCCGCCGCCGCCCGCGTCCTCGGCAAGCGCCCCGGCGCCGTCCGGACGGCCGCCCACCGGGGGCTGAAGCGGCTGGCCCGGCGGCTCGGTGAGGAGGGCGCGGGCGAAGGTGTGACGGAAGGCCGCCCCCGGACGCTGGGGGAGTCGATATGAACGCCGTGGGCCGCGGACCGTATGGATCAGTGGCGGACGCGGCCACCAGGCCGAACGGTCCGATCGGACGGACGGGACAGAGGCGGGAACGGAATGGGTGAACGGCCGGACGACGGCGCGGGCCACAGCCCTCGGCATGAACCCCCCGCACGCCCCGCGCACGTAGCGAGCCCCGGGCACTCCGCACCTCCCGCGCACTCGGCACGCCCCGGCTCCTCCGGCGAATCCGACGGGCTCTCCACCTCCGCCCACTCCGGTGCCCCCGAGGGGCCGGCCGCTTCCGCCCGCTCCGGTGGCTCCGACGGGCTCCTCAGTTCCGCGGGCCCCGCCGAGCCGGAGGGGCCGGTCACTTCTGCCGTCTCCGATGACTCCGTCCACCCGGTCGGTCGCGCGCCGTCCGCGGGCGCCGACACGGTCGCCGTCGGCCGGGTTCCGGCGCCGCAGGCCCCGGGGCCCGCGGTGCCGGAGCTCGAGGCGCTGCTCGCCCAGGCCCTGCTCGCCCAGGCCCGGCGCGGACCCGGCGGCGGCTCGCACAGCGGGAGCGGAGCCGACGGGCACGGCGGCAGCGAGGGCGAGCGGCGGGCCGTGGCCGCCTTCCGGGCCGCCCGGGACGCGGGCGCGCACCAGACCCGTACCCGGCGCCGGGACGACTGGCGGCCCCGGACCCGGCGGTATCCGGCCCGCTCGCTGAGGGCCACGCTCTCCGTGCTGGTCGCGGGGCTCGCGCTCGGCGGGGTCGCCTTCGCCGCCATCGGCTCCGCCACCGACGGCCGTGCCGACGCCGGGGGCCCCGGGCGGCCGCCCGCCGCGTCCTCGGCCGGGGCCCGGTCCACAGGCTCCCCCCTGCACCCGACGTCGGCCGCTACCGCCGGCCGGGACCGTCCCGGGACCGCCAAGGACACCCGGGCGCACTGCCGTGCCTACGAGAACGTCCGGGGGCGGGGCAGGGCGATGGACTCCACGGCCTGGCAGCGGCTCGTCGCGGCGGCGGGCGGCGAGGAGAAGGTCGCCGCGTACTGCGCGGCGCAGGGTGGGCCGAAGACCGAGAAGACCGAGAAGGCCGAGAAGGCCGGCAGGACCCCCAAGGCCGGCAGGCCGGCGACGCCCGACGTGGGCTCGAAGGCGGGGAACACCCCGGGGCCCGCGGAGAGCGAGAAGCCGGGGGTCGGCGAGAAGCCGGCGAAGACCGCAGGCGCCGACGGGAACGGCACGGCCGGGAACGGCGTCGGGGCCGCCGGGGGCGGGGCCCAGGGCGGGTAACCGGTTGCCGCCAGAGCGACGGCCGGGGCCGCCACCCCCCACAGGAGAGGCCCCGGCCGTCGCGCGGCACGGGCCGCGCGGCGGCCCGTACTTCCTACAGCGCCATGAGTGCGTTTTCTGTCACACCCCCGGCCACCCGCTCGCGTCACGAGTCAGTTGCATGTTCCACGAACGTGGACGTGCGGCGGTTTCAGGTCGTAACGTGCCTTTCGCGCCGGACGGCCAAGCGGCAGACCACCGCAACGACCTGCGGTCCACGGACCGCGAACCATCGACCGAGGAACCACGACGTGGGGGACGACGCGGAGCTGACAGCCGCGGTGCTAGCGGCACAGAACGGGGACGAGACCGCGTTCCGGACTGTGTACCGCGCGGTGCACCCGCGGCTGCTCGGGTACGTACGGACGCTCGTGGGCGACCTCGACGCCGAGGACGTGTCCTCCGAGGCCTGGCTCCAGATAGCCCGGGACCTGGAGCGGTTCAGCGGTGACGCGGACCGCTTCCGCGGCTGGGCCGCCCGGATCGCCCGCAACCGGGCGCTGGACCACGTGCGCATGCGCGGGCGGCGTCCGGCGACGGTGGCCGACGACACCGAACTGACCGGGCGGGCCGCCGAGTCCGACACCGCGGGCGAGGCCATCGAGGCGCTGGCCACCGGCCGTACCCTCGACCTCATCTCCCGGCTGCCGCAGGACCAGGCCGAGGCCGTCGTCCTGCGGGTCGTGATGGGCCTGGACGCCAGGACGGCCGCCGAGACCCTCGGCAAGAGACCCGGCGCCGTGCGTACGGCAGCGCACCGCGGTCTGAGGAAGCTCGCCGAACTGCTCGGCGAGGATCCGGAGACGGCGGGCGCCCTCGACGCCCTGCCGCCTCAGCGACAACCCCGCTCGCGCGCGGTGACGTCCGCCGGTGTGACGCGTACACGCGCGCGGACGCAGAAGGACATGTGATGGCCGACAAGCAGGACAGGTGGCTCGATCGCGAAACGGCGGAGCGTCTGCTGCGCGGTGAGTCACCCGACAACGCTGTCGACGGCCCGGCCGCAGAAGGGGCCGAGCGGCTCGCCCGTGCCCTCGGCGCGCTCTCCGCGCCGGCCGCCGAAGCCCTGCCCGCCGACGAGGAACTCCCCGGCGAGGCCGCGGCCCTGGCCGCCTTCCGCAAGGCCCACGCGGACCGCGCCGACCTCGCCCGCCGCGCCGGCTTCACCGGCTCCGACCTCGCCCCGGGCGTGGCCGGGCTCGCCGGTGAGACCCCGGCCGACGGCCGGCCGCGTGTCGTGCCTGCCGCCGACGCCGGGCTGGTGCGCATCGGGGGCCGGGTGCCGCAGGCCGCAGGCCGTGGCCGCCGGAGTCGGCATGTGCGTCTGGGGCTGGCCGCCGTGGTCGCCGCCGGGCTGGTGGGCGGGATCGCGGCCGGGGCGGATGTCCTGCCGACCCCGTTCGACGGCGTAGGACCGGCCCGCCCCGTGGCTTCGGTGTCGGCGGCCGTGCCCCCGGACGGCCGGCACTCCCTCGCCTCACCCACGCCGGACGTCTCGGGCGGCGGCACGGGCCCGGCGATCCCCGGCGGCGGCACGGGCCCGGCGATCCCCGGCGGCGGCACGGGCGGCACCGGCGGGGAGGACAGCGGGAAGAAGGGCACCGGCGGCCCTGCCTCGACCGCCCCGGGCTCCCGCGGCACCTGGCCGAGCGGCGTGACCTCGTCCTGCCGCGACCTGAGCGCCGGCCGGACGCTCGACACCGAGCGCCGCCGGAGCCTGGAGCAGCTCGCGGGCGGCGCGACACGCGTGCCGAAGTACTGCGCGGACGTCCTCGACGGGCCCTCCGCCGGCAACCCGCGGGGTGACGACCGCGCCTCGAACGGCACGGCCGGGCGCGACGGCGGAAAGAGCCAGGACGGCCGCGGAGGCCATGGCGGCGGCTCGGGCGACAAGGACGGCTCGGGCGGCGGTTCCGATGACGACGACGATGACGGTGGTCGAGACGGGGACGGCCACGGCGGCGGTCACGGCGGTGGTGGTCACGGCGGCGGTGGCGGCCGTCACGGCATCGGGTCGGGCCGACCGGGTGGCTCGGGCCATGCGGGCGGCCCGGGTCACTCCGGTCACTCCGGCGGCTCCGGTCACTCCGGCGGTTCGGGCGGCGGATGGTCCCCTCACCATCACTGACCTGCGAATTCGTGGTCCGCGGAAACTTTCTTCGCCAAGGGTGTGACGTTTTCCGCGGCCGGGGCGCAGTAACAAGTGAGCCGACTGGTCATCGGCCCTTGCACAGAGCCGGGGTTCCCCCCGTACTTCCGGCTCGTGCGCTCGGCGCGGGCGGGACACGTTCCCCCGGTCCCGCTCGCGCCCCCGGCATCTCGCTTCCGCGGTCCTCTCGCACCCTTCTGCTCACCAGGACACGACGACCTTGTCGCCGTTCCTCACCTGCGCGAAGAGACTCGCGATCGCCGTCTCGTCCCGCACGTTGACGCACCCGTGGGAGGCTCCCGCGTAGCCGCGGGCGGCGAAGTCGGACGAGTAGTGCACCGCCTGCCCGCCGCTGAAGAACATCGCGTACGGCATGGGTGAGCCGTAGAGCGTGGACACATGGTCGCGGGACTTCCAGTAGACGTGGAACACGCCCTCCCGGGTGGGGGTGTACTGCGAGCCGAAGCGGACCGACACCGTCGTCAGGGTCCGGCCGTCGATCATCCAGCGCAGGGTGCGGGTCGTCTTGTCGATGCAGAGCACCCGTCCGGACAGGCACCGGGAATCGGGCGCGGCGGCGGGCTGGCCGCCCATCAGGTACATCTCCCACTCGCCGGGTTCGTGTGTCATCCGCAGCAGCCGCTGCCAGGTGACGGTGTCGGTCTTCCCGGTCGTCGGCAGCCCGCGCTTGCCCTGGAACCCCTTCACGGCCTGCTCGGTGAGTTCGCCGTACGTCCCCGTGGGCCCCTCGAAGAGCCAGGCGACCTGGCGCAGCCGGGCCTGGAGTTCGCGGACGTCCCGTCCGGTGTCGCCGCGCGACCACAGCACGGCGGGTGGCGGGGCGACGGTGGCGGGGCGGCCCGGCCTGTTGTCGGTGGTCGCTCCGGCCGGCGCCGACGGCGGTGCCGGGGCCGGTGCTGTCCGGCCGGCGTCGGCCCGGCCCGGCGGGCGCGCCTCTCCGTCGGCCTCCTCGGTCCGCACGGTGCAGCCGCACACCGTCACCAGAGCCGCCGTGCCGGCCAGGACCGCGATCGATCTCCGCATTCGCATGCCTGAGATGGTCCCCCCGGATGACGCTTCGCGAACGGACCGGCATTGTTGTCACCGGGACCGTCACCACTCTGTGAGGAAGGTCAAAGCGTGCCCCTCTCCACCGGGCGCGCGCACGCCGATACAGTCCGTCGGTAGGTCGGACCGTACCCGTGAGTAACCGGGTGTCCGGTGAGCGGCCGGCAGGCGGCACGACCACTCGAAGCAACGGGTACTGCTCAGCGGGAGGCATCACACCAATGGCGCGTGAGTCGGAGTCCGGACTGCCCATCGAGCCGGTCTACGGGCCGGATGACCTGGCGGGCTGGGACCCTGCCGAGCAGCTGGGCGAGCCGGGTCGCTACCCCTTCACCCGGGGCGTGTACCCGTCGATGTACACCGGCCGCCCCTGGACCATGCGCCAGTACGCGGGCTTCGGCACCGCCGTGGAATCCAACGCACGGTACAAGCAGCTGATCGCCAACGGCACGATGGGCCTGTCGGTCGCCTTCGACCTGCCCACCCAGATGGGCCACGACTCCGACGCGCCGATCGCGAGCGGCGAGGTCGGCAAGGTGGGCGTGGCGATCGACTCGGTCGAGGACATGCGGGTGCTGTTCGGCGGGATCCCGCTGGACGAGGTGTCGACGTCCATGACGATCAACGCGCCCGCGGCCCTTCTGCTGCTGATGTACCAGCTGGTCGGCGAGGAGCAGGGCGTCCCGGCCGACCGGCTCACCGGCACGATCCAGAACGACGTGCTGAAGGAGTACATCGCGCGGGGGACGTACATCTTCCCGCCGAAGCCCTCGCTCCGGCTGATCGCCGACATCTTCAAGTACTGCCGGGCCGAGATCCCGAGGTGGAACACCATCTCGATCTCCGGCTACCACATGGCGGAGGCGGGGGCGTCCCCGGCGCAGGAGATCGCCTTCACCCTGGCCGACGGCATCGAGTACGTGCGGACGGCGGTGGCGGCGGGCATGGACGTCGACGACTTCGCGCCCCGCCTGTCCTTCTTCTTCGTGGCCCGCACGACGATCCTGGAGGAGGTCGCGAAGTTCCGCGCCGCGCGCCGGATCTGGGCGCGGGTGATGAAGGAGGAGTTCGGCGCGAAGAACCCCAAGTCGCTGATGCTGCGCTTCCACACGCAGACGGCGGGCGTCCAGCTGACGGCCCAGCAGCCCGAGGTGAACCTGGTCCGCGTCGCGGTCCAGGGCCTGGCCGCGGTCCTCGGCGGCACCCAGTCCCTGCACACGAACTCCTTCGACGAGGCGATCGCCCTTCCCACGGACAAGAGCGCGCGCCTGGCGCTGCGCACCCAGCAGGTGCTGGCCTACGAGACGGACGTGACGGCGACCGTCGACCCCTTCGCGGGCTCCTACGTCGTCGAGAAGATGACCGACGACGTCGAGGCGGCGGCCGTCGAGCTGATGAGGAAGGTCGAGGACCTCGGCGGCGCGGTGTCGGCCATCGAGCACGGCTTCCAGAAGTCCGAGATCGAGCGGTCGGCCTACCGGATCGCGCAGGAGACCGACTCCGGTGAGCGGGTCGTGGTCGGCGTCAACCGCTACCAGCTCGACGCGGAGGAGCCCTACGAGCCGCTGCGCGTCGACCCCGCCATCGAGGCCCAGCAGGCCGAACGCCTCGCCGAGCTGCGAGCGCAGCGCGACGGGGCGGCGGTGGACGCGGCCCTGGACGCTCTGAAGAAGGCGGCGCAGGGCGAGGACAACGTCCTCTACCCGATGAAGGACGCGCTGCGGGCCCGGGCGACGGTGGGCGAGGTGTGCAACGCCCTCCGGGAGGTCTGGGGGACGTACGTGCCGTCGGACGCGTTCTGAGCCGGGGAGCCGCCCCCGCCGGATGATCGGGGCCCCGCCCTCCCCGCCGTTCACCTCCCCCGACGGCGGGAACGAGGACCGGGGACGGCTCCATCGGCCGGTGCCGTTCAGCCGAGGCCGAACCGTGCGCGGTAGGCCCCGAGGCCGTCCTCCGTGGCGCCCGCCCAGCCCACATGGCCGTCAGGGCGGACCAGGAACACGCCGGAGTCCAGGGTCAGCAGGGTCCAGTCCGGGCCCCTGAGCCGGTCGAAGAGGCGGACGCCGTCGACCGTCAGGTCCGGGACCCGGTCGCCGGCGGACAGCGGGCCGGGGGTCTCCCGGGTCTCCTCGCTCAGTGACGAGTGCCGGTAGTTCAGGCCGAGCTGACGGGTCGCCGCGCCCCGCTTCGCCTCCGCACGGTGGATCGCGGTGGACAGGCCGAGGACGTGCGCTGCGACCGGACGCCGCTCCTCCTCGTAGGTGTCCAGCAGGGTTTGCGGCGCGCGTCCGTCCAGCACCGCGCCCAGTTTCCAGCCCAGGTTGTAGGCGTCCTGGACGCTGGTGTTCAGGCCCTGGCCGCCGGCCGGGGAGTGGACGTGCGCCGCGTCCCCGGCGAGGAAGATCCGGCCCTCGCGGAAGCGGTCCGCCAGGGCGGCTCGGGGGCGGAAGTCGGAGGACCAGCGGACTTCGGTGACGTCGTCGGGTGCGAGGTGGGTGCGCTCGGCGACCGCCCTGCGGACACCGGCCGGGGAGCGGTCGATGTCCGTGCCCTCCGGGAACTGCGCCACCAGCTGGAAGTCCTCCGTGCCCGCCAGCGGGCAGATCGCCGCGAACCCCGGGCCCTGCGCGCCCGGCGGGAAGACGTGCCACCGGTCCCGGTCGAGCCCCGTGATCCGCACGTCCGCCACCAGCAGCGGGTCCGGGTCGACCGTCTCGCCCGCCATGGCGATCCCGAGGGCGCGGCGCACCGCCGAGCGGCCCCCGTCGGCGGCGACGGCGTACCGGGCGCGGACCGGCCCACCGGAGGCGAAGTGCGCCGTCACGCCGTCCCCGTCCTGGTCGAGCCGCACGACCTCACGGCCGAAGGCCACGGTCCCGCCCAGCTCCGTCAGCCGTGCCAGCAGGATCTCCTGGTTGCGCCACTGCGGGATCATCCAGGGGACGGTGAAGCGGGAGCCCTCCTCGCCGTCCTCCGCCGGGTCGAACATCGTGTGCTCGCCGGCCTCCTTGCCGTCCGTCCAGATCAGGCCCACCGGGTACGGGCCACCGGCGGCGAGGATCCGGTCCAGGACGCCGAGATCCTCGTACACCTCCAGCGTGCGCGGTTGCAGACCCTTGCCGCGGGAGCCCGGGGTGAGGCCCTCGCCCCGCTCCGCGACCAGTGCCCGCACTCCGCGCCGGGCCAGGTCGATGCCGAGGGCGAGACCGGTGGGACCCGCGCCGACGATCAGGACGTCCACGTCCGCATACCTGTCGATATCCATGCAACTCTCCTTAACGTTGTTAAGTGGCGCTGCCCACGAGAGTGGCCTTAACGGCGTTAAGCTGTCAAGTGTGAGTACCGAACGACGCGCCCCCCTCGACCGCAAGCGGGTGGCGGACACCGCGCTCCGGCTCCTCGACGAGACAGGTCTCGACGGGCTGACCCTGCGTGCCATTGCGAGAGAGCTGGACGTCAAGGCGCCGGCCCTCTACTGGCACTTCAAGGACAAGCAGGCCCTGCTGGACGAGATGGCGACCGAGATGTACCGGCGGATGGTCACGGGCATCGCGCTCGACCCCGCCGACACCTGGCAGGACCGGCTGCGCAAGGTCAACCACGGGCTGCGGGCGGGGCTCCTCGCCCATCGGGACGGCGCCAAGGTCTTCAGCGGCTCCCGCTTCACCGGCACCGAGCACGGCGGACAGATGGAGGAGAACCTGCGCCTCTTCACGGCCGCCGGCTTCACCCTCGCCGACGCCGTGCGCGCCTCGTCCACCGCGTACGCGTTCACCATCGGGTTCGTCACCGAGGAGCAGGGCGTGCAGCCGCTGCCGGGTGAGCGGCGCGAGGGATTCGACGTCGGAGAACGCGCCCGCCGGCTCGCCGAGTTCCCTTTGTCGGCGAAAGCGGGCGCGGAGATCTTCGAGGACTACGACCGGCAGTTCGAAGACGGTCTCGAAATCGTCGTGGCGGGAATCTCCGCGCGTTACCGGATCCGATAACCGAAGATCCGAAAGCCCGCGGCATTCCGGGCGGGCTCCGTATGTCGATCCATGGCATTGCACCACTCATCGCGCGTTGGGGCCGCGTTCACATCGCGCCCTTACGTTCGCCGAATGCCTGACATATCCAGCCGGGTGCAGGAGTCCCGCGCGCCCCGTCGGCGTGGTGGCGCCGCGCTCGTCTCCTATGTGCTGCCCGTCTTCAACGAACAGGACGGGATCCGCCACTTCCACGAAGAGCTGGTGGCGGCATTGGGTGAACGCCCCGAATTCACCTTCGAGTTGGTCTACGTCAACGACGGGTCCACCGACGACTCCGCGGAAGTCCTGGAAGACATCGCGAAGAACGACCGGCGCGTCCGCGTCGTCGACTTCGCGCGCAACTTCGGGCACCAGATGGCCATCACGGCCGGTGTCGACGAGGCGCGCGGCGATGCCGTGATCGTCATGGACACCGACCTCCAGGATCCGCCGAAGGTCAGCCTCCGGCTGATCGACGCCTGGCGGGACGGCGCGGAGATCGTGCACGCCCGTCGGCGCAGCCGGCAGGACACGTTCTTCAAGCGGGCCACCGCGCACGCCTACTACCGGCTCCTGCGGTCCTCCACCGATGTGGACATCCCGCTGGACACCGGCGACTTCCGGCTCATGGACCGACGCGCCGCCGACGAGCTGCGCCGCTTCAGGGAACGCAGCCGGTTCGTGCGCGGCATGGTCGCCTCGATGGGCTTCCGGCAGAGCGAGGTGCGCTTCGACCGCGACGAGCGCTTCGCCGGAGAGACCAAGTACCCGCTGCGCAAGATGGCGCGGCTCGCCGTCGACGGGCTGACCGGCTTCTCCACCGCACCCCTGCGGATGATCACCAAGCTGGGCTTCGCGGTCCTCGCGCTCTCCCTGGCAGGCATCTGCTACGCGCTCGCCATGAAGGTGCTGAGGCCGGAGATCACGGTCTCCGGCTGGACGATGCTGATGGTCGTCGTGCTGTTCCTCGGCGGTGTGCAGATGCTCTCGCTCGGCGTGCTGGGCAGCTACATCGGGCGTACGTACAGCGAGGTGCAGGGACGGCCCCTCTACACCGTGCGGCAGGTCATCTCCCACGATGCGAAGGACGCCGTCGAGCACGCCGTCCCGCACGATGCGGAAGTCGGCTTCGACGGCGCCGGCCATGGCCGCTGAGGGCGTGGTGCGCGCCGGCTCCCGTACGGACGCCGCATCCGGCCTCCCGGCCGGCCCGAACTCCCCGACGGGCACCGGCTCCCCGCAACCCACGGGCTCCCCGGCGCAGAGCGGCACCGCGCGCAGCGCCGACACCGGCACCCGTACCCGGGACCTCCGGCAGCTGGTCACGTACGCGCTGGTCGGCGGCAGTGGCGTCCTCCTCGACCTGGGCGCGTTCCTGCTGCTCTACAACGTGGCCGGACTGCACGAGCAGCTGGCCAACGTGCTCTCCACCAGCCTCGGCATCACCAACAACTTCGTCCTGAACGCCCTGTTCACCTTCGGCAGGCGCGACCGCCTGCTGCTGCGCTACCTGCGCTTCTACTGCGTCGGGCTGACCGGCATCGCCCTGACGTTCGTACTGCTCGCGGTGTTCTCCCGAGGGCTGGGCATCGACCCGAACCTCGTCAAGGCCGGCTCGCTCCCGCTGGTGCTGGTCGTCCAGTTCGCGCTCAACAGAAAGTGGAGTTTCGCATGAACCTCGGCGTCATCGGCGCGGGAGCGACCGGCCTCACCGCCGCGTACGACGCGGTCAAGCAGGGCCACGCGGTCACCGTCCTGGAGGCCGCCGACGAACTGGGCGGGCTCGCCGCGTCGATCCCCGTCGGGGGCGTGCCGCTGGAGCGCTACTACCACCACATCTTCCGCAGCGACCACCGGATGATCGAGCTCATCGAGGAGCTGGGCCTGGGCGGCGACCTGCGCTTCCACAGGACCACCACCGGTGTGTACCGGGGCGGGCGGACGCACCCCTTCAGCACTCCCGCGGAGATGCTGGCCTCCCCGCTGTACGGCCTGCCCGCCGGTATCCGCTTCGGGCTGTCGTCGGCGTGGCTGAAGATCGTGCGCGACGGGGAGCGTTTCGCCGACCGCACCGCCCTGGGCTGGCTGAACAGGTGGGCAGGACGGCGCGCCACCGAAGCCGTCTGGGAGCCGCTGCTGCGCGGTAAGTTCGGCGACCGAGCCGAGCAGGTGTCCATGGCCTGGCTGTGGGCGCGCGTGCACTGCCGCACCTTCGAACTCGGCTATGTGGACGGCGGGTTCGACCGGGTCTACGCGACACTCGCCGACCGGATCGCCGAGCGCGGCGGCAAGGTCGAGTTCGGCAGGCGGATGGAGACGATCCGCCAGGACGGCGACGACGGGCCGGTCACGGTACGCACCGCGGACGGCGCCTCGTACACCTTCGACCACCTGATCGTCACCACACCGCAGCCCGCCTTCGCCAAGGCGGCCGAGGTCCCGGCCGACGACGCCGTCTGGCGCAACCAGTACCTGGGTGCGACCTGCTTCGTCCTGGAGCTGGACCGCAGCGCCGTCCCGTACTACTGGCTCAACATCAACGAGCCCGACTTCCCCTTCCTCGCGGTCGTCGAGCACACGCGCATGATCGACCCGGCTCAGTACGGCGGCCGCCACATCCTCTACGTGGGCAACTACGTGGAACGGGACGACTGGCGCTTCACCACCGATCCGGCCGAGCTGCTGGAGCGATACCTGCCGTGGCTCAGGCGGCTGAACCCGGAGTTCGACCGCTCCTGGATCCAGGCCTGGCACTTCTCCCGGGCGCCCTTCGCCCAGCCCGTGGTCACGCCCGGGTACAAGGCGCTGATCCCCGGCCACCGGACGCATCTCAGCCGGGTGACACTCGCGACGATGGCGCAGATCTACCCGCAGGACCGGGGACAGAGCTACTCGGTGGAACTGGGCCACAAAGCGGCCCGCATCGCGGGCGTCGCCTGACCCGCCGCGGCGGCACGGGACGCGGAGAACGGACCCGTGAGAACGGACCCGGGAGAACAGGTCCGGCAGCGCAGGCTCCGGGAGCACCGGCCCCGGCGGGGGTTCCCGCCGGGGCCGGTCGCGTGCGCGCCCCGCGCTCCGCGCCCCGCGCCCGCGCCCGCGCCCCGCGGGCACGGCGCTGCACCCGGGCGAGGCGCCCGAGGCGGGCGGGTCAGCGGCGGGCCGTGCACACCACGAGCTGCCGTCCCTCCGGCTTCGGGCACGCGTACGCCCTGCGGATGTCGGCGGCGATCCGCGGGTCGATCACGCCCAGCGACAGCCAGCTGGGCTGGTAGACGGCGTAGGCGGCCGGGTGCTCCTGCGTGAGGCAGCGCACGTTCTCCCGGGTCGACTTCAACGAGGGCACGTCGGTGAGCTGCCGGGGCACGTTGAAGAACGTCGGGAAGGGATACCGGCAGCGGGTGGGGTGGCCGATGTAGTAGGCCTGCTGACCGAAGGCCAGGTACAGGACCGGGACGCCGGGCGGCAGCTGGGCGTCGACCTGCCCGGCCGCCGTCCGCGCCGAGCGCGCCTGCACCTTGAGTTCGGCGTTGGTCGTGACGATGTGCCCCTCGCTCACCCGGACCCCGGAGGCGGGCCACACGGTGGCGGCCAGGCACGCGACCAGCGCCAGGACGGGCAGGGCGACCGGAACGCGGCGGGCGCGTGGACGCGGTGCCCGCACCCGCAGCAGGTCCAGCCCGCCCGCGAGGAGGGCCGCGCCCGAGGCGAGCCACGCGAGCACCGCCGTGTCGACGTCCGCACGGACGAAGGCCAGCAGCGGGGTCAGCGCCCCGTACAGGAGAGCGAGCGCGGTCAGGCACAGCGGCGGCCGGCCGTGTGCGCCGTACCAGCGGCCGATCGCGAGGCCGGTCAGGGCCGCGGCCGCCACCGGCAGGCTCTCGCCGTGGTAGGCGAACCAGTTCCCCTGGTAGACCACGACGGCCAGACCGACGACCAGGAGCAGCAGGGTGACGAGCACCGCCTCGACACGATGGCGGCGCGAGGACAGCGTGGCGGTGAACAGCAACAGCGCACCGGGCAGCAGCGCGAGCACCGGCGTCAGCGCGATCCGGTCACCCAGATACTCGGCGGTCCGCAGCAGCAGGTGCGGGAGGACGAGCGGCTCGTTGCCCAGCGCGTGCGCGTTGATGTGCGGCATGTCCCGCAGCCACTGGAGTTCGCGCGAGCCCGACCAGGCGCTGAGCACGAACAGCAGGCCGGTGCCGACGGCGGTCGCGGCGGCGAGCAGCAGGCCCCTCACGCGGTCCAGGGCGAAGACCACGAGGAGCGCCATCGCGGCGGTGCCCGCGGTGGAGTACTTCATCAGCACGGCGAGACCGAGCGGCAGCGCCGCGAGCACGGCGGCCCGCCAGGGGCTTCGCACGCCGAGCGCGGCGGCGACGGCGACCGTCGCGAAGACGATCGCGAACCACTCCGGCTGGAGGTAGTCGATGACGGGCGCGAAGGCCAGGGCCAGGGCGGTCAGGCCCGCGACGAGCATCGCGTCCCGCTCGGGCATACGCCGGCGAAGCGCCCGGTGCAGCAGCAGACCGGCGGCCGCGCACAGGGCGAGGCCGATGAGCCGCATGAGGGCTTCGCGCACCGCGTTCGATCCGCCGGTGACGGAGTCCAGGGCGTGGAGCAGCCAGCGGTAGAAGAAGGGCCGGTGGGCGAATATCTCGGAGGGGGACAGGCCGCTCGCCCCCGTCGTCCGCAGGGCGGCGAGCACGTAGCGGATGTCGAGGAAGACGCCGGCGGTGAGCGTCGTGTAGATCAGCAGCGCGGCGGTGGCGACGGCGGTGGTCCACCCCGCGGGAGAGGTGAGGCGCAGCCGGCGCGACACCGGTCCGGGCCGGCTCCGCCCGCGCTGTGCGGCGGGCGGAGGTGAGGTGGATATATCGGTCACGAGCGCGAACGTAGCATCGAATTCAGCGAGAATGCGGGGCAGTGGAAAGGGTGGAGGACGGCTCACCATTTCTTCATCTGTGATTCTCCGATCGGATCCGGATGTCACTCCGAATTCACCTCGGTTTCGGCGACGGGACACGCGAATGCCGGGCCTATTTTCTTAGGATCACTCGACTTCCCGTCGAGAATCCAGGTGCGCACACGTGGCCAACACACCGACCCTGTCCGTCGTCGTCCCCTGCTACAACATCGAGTCCTACCTGCCCGAGACCGTCACCAGCCTGGTCAACAACGCGCGGGACGACTTCGAGTTCCTCTTCGTCGAGGACCGGTCCACCAAGGACAGGACCTACGAGGCGCTTGTCGCCCTGACGGAGCGGCTCGGGAACAGCAGGGTGATCCGGCACGAGCACAACGGCGGACTGGCCACCGCGCGCAACACCGGCCTCGACCTCGCGGAAGGCCGCTACCTCACCTTCCTCGACGGCGACGACTGGCTGGCGCCCGGCTATCTGGCGCGGCTGGTGGACGTCGCCGAGCGCTTCGACGTCGACTTCGTCCGCACCGACCACGTACAGGTCACGGGCGTCGAGCGGGCCGTCCACCGGGCGCCCGAGGGCCGACGCCACATCCCCCTCGACCCGCGCACCTCCATCCTCCCCGTCGACGACACCACGATGGTCGACTATCCGTACGCCTGGGCCGGCGTCTACCACCGCCGCCTCCTCGACCGGGGCATGCTCCGATTCCACGACGGGCTGCGCACCGCGGAGGACCGGCCGTGGATCTGGGACCTGCACCGCAGAGCGGACTCGTATGTCGTGGCGAGCCTGCACGGGGTCTTCTACCGCCGGGGCGTCGCCGGTTCGCTCACCCAGATCGGTGATGTGCGCCAGCTCGACTTCTTCCGCTCCTTCGAGCTAGTCCTCGCCGAACTCGCCGACGATCCCGAGGCCGGCCGGCTGCGCGGGAAGGCGCTGCGCAACTTCTGCGTCGTCATCGCCCACCAGCTGCTGGACCGGCGCCGGTTCGAGCGCAGTGTGGCCGCGAGGCTGAAGCGGCTGGCCGCCGAGGCGCTGGGCGCGATGAGCGAGGAGGAACTGAGCGAGGCCGTGGTCGGGATGGGCGAGGAACGCGTGCACGTGCTGCGCCGTGTCCGCGGCGGCATGAAGGGAGTCGCGGCATGATCCAGATCTTCTGCTCGGCCACCCAGTACGCGGCCGCGACCGTCACCGCCGCGATCCGCGCCGGGCAGTTCGGTCCGCGCGAGGGCGTGCGCCGCATCCTCGTCGTCAGCAACACCGGCGCCGCACCGGAGGTCGGCACCCCGCTGGACCGGATGCCCGGCTTCGACAGACTGCGCCCCGCGTTCGACCAGGTGTACTCCTGGAACGAGTTCATCTCCCCGCACCACCCGGCCGGCTGGGCGCCGCGGCCGCAGGACACCGGGCTGTGGGAGAAGGCCGTGCGCCTCGCGTGGAAGCTGGGCGACGAACCGGTCGAGATCGCCTGCGAGTCCATCCAGGCCAACCCCTCCCGGGCGATCGCGGACATCTTCGCGGACAGCCCGGTCCATGTGTACGCGGACGGCCTGATGAGCTACGGCCCCACCCGCAACCGCATCCCGCACGGCCTGAGCAGCCGCATCGTGCGCGTGCTCCACCTCGATCTGGTGCCCGGGCTGCGGCCGATGCTCCTGTCCGAGTACGGCGTCCGGCCCGAGGCGGTGCCCGGCGAGGCGATGGTCGACGTCCTCGCGCAGATCGGCGAGTCGGGGGCCGGCCTCCTCGCCGAACATCTCCCCGCCGACCGTCCGGCCACCGCCGTCCTCCTCGGCCAGTACCTCTCCGCGATCGGCCTGATCACCCAGGACGAGGAGGAGCGGCTGCACGTCCGCATGCTGCGGGCCGCTGCCCGCGCGGGGCACGGGGACGTGCTGTTCAAGCCGCACCCGAGTGCGCCCGCCGTCTACAGCGAGTCCCTGGAGGCGGCCGCGGGGGAACTCGGCGTCCGGCTCACCGTGCTGAACGAGCCGATCCTCGCCGAGACGGTCTTCGCCTTCCTGAAGCCGAAGCTCGTCATCGGCTGCTTCTCGACGGCGCTGATGACCGCCGCCGCGTTCTACGGCATCCCCGTCGCCCGCGTCGGCACCGAACTGCTCCTCGACCGCATCACACCGTACGAGAACAGCAACCGCGTCCCGCTCACGGTCATCGACGCGGCCCTGCCCGACGCGGAGCGCGCGGAACTCGGCGCCCCCGTCGAACTCGACGGAGCGGCCGAGCGGCTGACGCCCCTGATCCGGGCGGTGGGGTACTGCATGCAGTCCCGCAAGCACCACGCCCTGCGCGAGGAGACCGCCGCCTGGCTCGCCGCCAACCCGACGGCCCACCAGCGCTACTTCAAGCGCCGCCGTCTCACCGGCCTCCGCCTCCCGGGCGGCGCCCCGCTCCGAGCGGAGGCACTTCGCCGCAACCCGACGGTACGCAGAGCGGTACGACACCTACGCCGGACAACGCGTTGACGACCACCCCCGACAGCGCGCAGCGCCGTTGAGGGGCGCGGGGAACTGCGCGACGGTCCGTGACGGGCGTGGCGGACGGCAGTGGGTGGCGGGGAACGCCGTGCCGCTCAGGGGCGCGGGGAACTGCGCGACCGGCCGCGACGGCGGGGCAGACGGCCGTGAGTGGCGGGCCGCGATCGGTGTGGCAGACAGCCGCTGGTGGCGGGCCGCGCCGCTCAGGGGGCGCGGGGAACTGCGCGACCGGCCGCGACGGCGCGGCAGAATGCGGACGGCGTTGCACAGACGAGCGGGGGCGCGCAGCGCCGCTCAAACGCATCGGCGGCCCCCCCTCAAGCCCCCCGAGCGGCAAGCGCCCTCTTCAGCCGTGGCCCGAACCGCCTCTCCACGAACCGGTGGAGAAGCCAGGCGATCCCGAGCATGGACAGCACCGTCGTGCCGAACGTCGCCCACGGATCCAGCCCGAGCCCGCGGTACAGCACCCGGATGAAGAACCAGCCCAGGTGCTCGTGGATCAGGTAGAAGGGGTACGTCAGGGCCCCGGCCACCGTCAGCCAGCGCCAGTTCGCCCGGGTCGTCCAGCCCAGCGCCACCGCGGCGACGGCGACGAAGGCGACGAGCACGATCAGCTGGATCACGTACGGGCTGCGGTGGAAGGCGCCCTGGGGTCCGGGATGCCACAGGGCGGTGACCGAGTAGCGCTGGCCGAGCAGGAAGCTGAAGACGACGATGCCCCACGGCAGCAGGCTGTTGCCGAAGCGGTGGATCAGGTAGAGGGCGAGACCGCCGATGAAGTAGGGGGCGTGGTCGCGCATCACCAGTTCGTCGGTCAGCGGGTTGTCGGCGACCCGGGCGAAGACGCCGGCCAGCGTCCACAGGCAGCAGAACACCACCACCCGGCGGTAGGTGACGCCCCGCCGGACGACGAACAGCGCGAACAGGGCGTAGAACCGCACCTCCACCCAGAGCGTCCAGTCCACCCCCAGCACCCGGGGCACACCCATCGGCTGCTGGAGCATGGTGAGGTTGGTGAGGATCTCGTCCGAACGGAGCGGCGCGGCCACCACCGGCAGGACGAGGCCGGCCGCGGTGACCAGGACGATCGCCGCCCAGTACGCCGGGTAGAGACGGGCGACCCGGGAGCGGAAGAAGTCGCCGATGCTCCGGCCCCAGCTGCTCATGCAGATCACGAAGCCGCTGATCAGGAAGAAGAACTGCACGCCCAGGCTGCCGTAGGTCGCTGCCTGCGACAGCGTGGGGAACTTCGCGGCGGGGGACTGGTGCCAGGACTGTGCGACCTCGCCGTTCTTGCCGGCGTAGTGGTAGAAGCAGACCATCAGGGCCGCCAGCAGCCGCAGCCCGTCCAGGGCGCGCAGCCGGCTCTCCGTCCGGGGCCGCACCGGAGCCCGGTCGGGGACGAGAAGGTCCAGCCGGAGTGCCGGTGCCGCCGGTGTCGCCGGTGCCGGTATCGGGGCGGGCACCGCCGCCGCCTGGTCAGCCGCGCTCATCCTGAGGACCTTCCGTGGGAGTCATGAGGGGTGTTCCGTCCTGCGGGAGCGTCGTCGCGCCGGGCACGACGGGACGCTGGGCAGCTGCGACGTGTGCGGGGTGAGTGACGGCCGGCCCAGGGGCGGCGTGGGCGTGACGATCGGGTGAGCCACGGCACCGTCATGTCCCGCTTCCGGCCGCACCGCGCCTGCGCTTCAGTGCTCGCGCCCTCCGTGCGAGGCGGCGGACGGTCGCGTTGCGAGGGATGAAGGCGAGCTGGTTCGGCACGGCACCGGGGAGGGCCAGCGCGGCCAGCCGACGGCGCTTGAAGTAACGCCAGGTGTGCGGGTCGAGGCGGGTGGAGAGGTAGCGCTCCGCCTCACCCAGCAGTTCCGGGTGGATCTTCGGCTGCATCGCGTAGCCGACGGCCCGCAGGAGCGCGGACAGTTCCTCCACCCGCTCCGGCGACGGCATGGCCCAGGTCTCCACCGCCGCCCTGTCCGCCAGGTCGGGCAGCAGCGCGTCGACGATGGTGAGCGGCACCCGGTTGCTGTTCTGGTAGGGCGTGAGTCTGGCCAGCACGGTGCCGGTGCCGACCCGGGCGACCGGGAGGCCGTAGAGACCGGCGGCGGTGAGCAGCGCGGTGGAGAAACAGCCGACGACGAGGGCGGGCCGCAGCCGCTGGTAGGCCACCTCGGCGAGGACGGGCCGGTCCAGGAGGGTGAGTTCGGCGCCCAGCTTCGCCGCCTCGTCCTCCAGCAGCCGGGACCAGCGGGCCGGCGCCACTGGGTGCGGCTTGAAGACCAGCCGGTGGTGCCCGAGCGCAACGGCGCCGCGCACCATGTCCACATGCAGCGCCTCCTCCTCGGCGTCGCCGATGATGCCGAGCGCGGAGAGGTACTGCCCGAGCAGCAGGGCCGGCCGGTCCCCGGTGGAAGGCAACTCGTCCTCTTCCGCGACGAGTTCGCTCAGCACCTTCAGGAACGCCTCGGACGGCACCAGCACCGGTGGCACGCCGAACTCGGTGAGCAGCAAGGGCGTGAGGCCCGGCACCAGGTCCAGGTGCAGCAGCCGGTCGACACGGGTGCCGACGAGCGGATCGATCTTGTCGCGCGTCGGGCCGTAGCTCATGAGCCCGTCGGCGTAGGCGTCGACGGGCGCTCCGGTGAACAGCTGGCACAGCGCCAGCGCCGGGTTCACCTGGATGGACTCCACCGCCAGGTGGACCTCGTCGTCGCCGAGGTTCCACAGCAGCCGTACGTACCGCTCCCACAGGGGGATGTCGTCCCCGCGCGGACCCCAGGCGCCGGGGTGGAAGGGGGAGATGGTCGTGTTCCAGGACAGCACCTCGTCGAAGCGCTCACGGATCCGGGCGAAGCCCGGCATGGCGTCGACGGACGGTGTGGTCTCCGGGTTGACGGCGTTGTTGGTGACCAGTAGCAGTCGACGGTCGGTCGGTTCGAAGAGCCCGGCGTCGAGGGCGGCGGCCAGGGTCGCGGCGCCGTACAGGGTCGAGACGCAGAAGATCCGGGTGGTGCGTCGGGTCGTGCGAGGCATCAGAGGGCCGCCGTCCGCGACGCGGCCCCGTGCGCAGCCGTCGTCCGCGCCGCCACCGGCCTGCGCCGCGCCCGGCGCAGCACACCCGCCCGCTGCACGTCCATCGAGTCCATGACTTCCGAGAGGACGTCCTGAGGCATCCGCTTCAGTGCGGCGGCGCACAGCGAGCGCAGTTTCCGGGCCACGGCGGGTTCGAACCTCTCGATCGAGCCGAGGTGATGGGTCATGATCGCGCAGTAGGTGCGCACCGCTTTGGGCAGCAGCCTGGCGCCCTCGGCGTCACCGGCGGTCTCCTCGATCACCTGGTCGAAGGCGCGGACGAAGTCCAGTTGCCGTACGTCGCCGATCTGGGTGAGCGAAGAGGCCACCCCGCGCCGGTAGTGGACGCCCAGCAGCCCCACCACGGCGAAGGTGTCCGCCTCCCGGTGGAGTTTCCAGATCCACGGCCGGTCCTCGGCGGTGCGCAGCCCGTCGGTGAAGTGCAGCAGTCCGCGGTCGACCAGGCGGCGGTGGTAGACGCCGGCCCAGGCGTAGGCGTAGTCGACCGAAGTGGACCGGTCGGCGGGCAGGATCGCCTCCCGCGGGTTCATCACCGTCCCGCGCCGGCCGTGCGGAACCCGGTGAATGCTCCGCGCCCGGCCGGTGCACTGCACATGGTCGGTGCGGACGAAGTCGCAATCCAACTCCTCCGCGGCGTCGAGTAGTTGGGGGAGATATCCGGGGGCGATCCAGTCATCGCCGTCCAGGAAAGTCAGATAATCGCCACGCGCTGTGTCGATTCCGGTATTTCTCGCGGTCGCCAGCCCTCCGTTCTTTTCGTGTCTGACCAGCACCGCGCCCGGCAGATCACGCTCGGCACGGGCGAGGAGCTCCGGGGTCGCGTCGGTCGAACAGTCGTCGACCAGCACGAACTCGAAGTCCTCGCGCGTGTTCGCGCGCAGGCTCGCCAGGGTGTCGGGCGCGTATTGCTGCACGTTGAAGAACGGGACGATCACGGAAAGCTTGGGCACCCGCGAAACCCTAGAAGGGCGCCCGGCAGCAGAAATTTCCGGTGCGGATACGGGGGATGAACTCGGTGTGTCGGAATGGTGCACCCCCTGCACAATTCTCGAATTCCCGGGCCGGTTCGGCGTTCGGTGGCCCGTTGTTAACTTTTTGTTGAGGGGTGATTGGGCAAAGGCTGACTTTTGCTTTCTAGCGTCTTGGCCGTGCCAGCAAGTACTGCCAGCCCCCCACGCATCGCCGTCCTCGCCGACTCCGACACCCGCTGGAAGTGGGGTGCGCTGACCGCGACGCGGATCGCGCCCTCCGGGGAAGCCGGACCCGGGAGCGGGCCGCGAGCCGCCCCCGTCCTGGACGGATTCCTGCTGCGCGGCCGGGCCACGCCCACCCCCCGCCAGCTGGCCGAGGTCGGCGTGCATGCCGACTCACTGCGCGAGGTCACCGCACCCGAGTTCCTGCGCGCCATGGCACGGACCCCGTACGACGTGCTCGTCCTCGCGCTGGTGGGCGGCGGCGTCCAGGCCGTCCTGCACGGCCTGAAGCGGATCTGGGAGGGACGGGGCGACCGTCCCGTCGTCGTCACCGGCTATGTCGGCGTCGTCTACGAGAAGCTCGCCGACGGCCTGCTGCTGCGGCACGGCGCTGACCTCGTCCTCGCCAACTCCCGCCAGGACGCGGAGCGTTTCCGCGCCGTGTACGAAGGGGTCGGCGCCGACGCCTCGTCGGTGACGGAAGTGGCCCTGCCGTTCCTCGGCGGCGCCCCGTACGCGGGTGAGGACGAGTCCTCGGGGGTGCGGGGCCGCGGGCCCCGCACCGTCGTGTTCGCCGCGCAGCCCTCCGTCCCGGAGAACCGCAGGGACCGCGCGTACCTGCTCGACCGGCTGGTGCGGCACGCGCGTCTGCACCCCGGGCGCGAAGTCCTGCTGAAGCTCCGCTCCAAGCCGGGTGAGCACACCACCCACATCGAGGAACTGCCCTACCAGAAGCTGGCCCAGAAACTCGATCCGCCTCCCAACTTCCGCCTGGTGTACGGGAACATGGGCGAAGTCCTCGACCGCACGGACCTCATGGTGACGGTCAGTTCGACGGCCGCCCTGGAGTCCCTGCACCGCCGGATCCCCACGGCCGTCCTCACCGACCTCGGGGTGCGCGAGGCACTCGGCAACCACCACTTCATCGGCTCCGGCTGCCTCGCCTCGTGGGACCAGCTGGACGCCGGTCACCACCCCGTCCCCGACCAGGGGTGGGTGGCCCGGCAGGGCGTCGCGGCCGGGGGTCCCCCCACCGGGGCAGGCTCGTACGCGACGGCCTTCGACGCGGCGCGCGAGCGGATCACCGAACTGCTCGGCCTCCCCCACTCCCGACTCCGCTCGAGCGGCGGGACCCCCCTCGCCGCCCTGCCGCCCCTCGCCCCCTACTACACCCTCGCGACCGCGCCCGGCTATCTGCCCGGCATCCTCGCCCGTCACCATCTCGGCCCCGACGGCAGCCCGCTGCCCGGCGAACCGGCCGCCGACAAGGAGCCGGGGCCGGTCCGGCAGATCGTGCGCCGGGCGGCACGCGGCGCCTACCGCCACGGGGTGCAGCGCGTGGCCCCGGTCATCCGGCGGATGGGGGAGCTGTGACCCTCCAAGGAGAGAAACCCATGACCGACTCACCGGCCGCGGTACGCCGAGTACTCGCGGTGATCCCCGCGCGCGGCGGTTCCAAGGGCGTCCCCGCGAAGAACCTCGCGCCGGTGGGCGGCGTACCGCTCGTCGCCCGCGCGGTCCGCGAGTGCCGGGCCGCCCGGCTCGTCACCGACGTCGTCGTCTCCACCGACGACCATGCCATCGCGGCGGCGGCCCGCGAGGCGGGCGCCGAGGTGGTGCTGCGCCCGGCCGCCATCGCCGGCGACACCGCCACCTCCGAGGCCGCGGTCCTGCACGCCCTGGACGCCCACGAGACGCTGCACGGCGCCCCGGTGGACGTCGTCCTGCTCGTCCAGTGCACCAGCCCCTTCCTCGTCCGCGAGGAGGTGGACGGAGTCGCCCGCGCCGTCGCCGAACAGGGCGCCGACACGGCCGTCACGGTCGCCGCCTTCCACGGCTTCGTCTGGCGCCGCTCGGACGAGGCCGGCGAGGGCGGCTTCGGCGTCAACCACGACACGTCCCACCGTCCGCGCCGGCAGGACCGGCCGCAGGACTTCCTGGAGACCGGCGCCGCCTACGCGATGGACGCGGCCGGCTTCCGCAGGCACCGGCACCGCTTCTTCGGCCGCACGGAACTCGTCCGGACCGACCCCGCCCGGGTCCTGGAGATCGACGACCCGCACGACCTGACGCGGGCGAGAGCGCTGGCTCCCGTCCTCGACGCCGGCCTCCCCGGCACCCTCCCCACCGCCGGCGACATCGACGCCGTCGTCCTGGACTTCGACGGCACCCAGACCGACGACCGGGTGCTCATCGACTCCGACGGGCGCGAGTTCGTCTCCGTCCACCGCGGCGACGGCCTCGGCATCGCCGCCCTGCGCAGGTCGGGCCTGCGGATGCTGATCCTGTCGACCGAACGGAACCCCGTCGTCGCCGCCCGCGCCCGCAAGCTACGGCTGCCGGTCCTGCACGGCATCGACCGCAAGGACCTCGCGCTCAAGCAGTGGTGCGAGGAACAGGGCATCGCGCCGGAGCGCGTGCTCTACGTCGGCAACGACGTCAACGACCTCCCCTGCTTCGCCCTCGTCGGCTGGCCCGTGGCGGTCGCGAGCGCCCACGACGTCGTACGCGGCGCCGCCCGCGCGGTCACCACCGTTCCCGGTGGCGACGGCGCGATCCGGGAGATCGCCGGCTGGATCCTCGGCCCCTCCCTCGACACCCTCACCCAGTAAGGAACGTTCCGTCATGAGCACCAGCACCGGCACCTCCCGTCTGCGCCTCCTCGGTTCGCGCCCCGTCGGCCCCGGCCACCCCGTCTACGTCACCGGCGAGATCGGCATCAACCACAACGGCGACCTCGACAACGCCCTCCGGCTGATCGACGCCGCCGCCGACGCCGGCTGCGACGCCGTCAAGTTCCAGAAGCGCACGCCCGAGATCTGCACCCCGCGCGACCAGTGGGACATCGAGCGCGACACCCCCTGGGGCCGGATGACGTACATCGACTACCGCCACCGCGTCGAGTTCGGCGAGGACGAGTACCGGCAGATCGACGCCTACTGCAAGGAGAAGGGCATCGCCTGGTTCGCGTCCCCGTGGGACACCGAGGCGGTCGCCTTCCTGGAGAAGTTCGACGTCCCCGCGCACAAGGTGGCGTCCGCCTCCCTCACCGACGACGAACTGCTGCGCGCCCTGCGCGTCACCGGCAGGACGGTCATCCTCTCCACCGGCATGTCCACCCCGAAGCAGATCCGCCACGCGGTCGAGGTCCTCGGCTCGGCCAACATCCTGCTCTGCCACGCCACCTCCACCTACCCGGCGAAGGCCGAGGAGCTCAACCTGCGCGTCATCAACACGCTGGAGCTGGAGTACCCCAACGTCCCGATCGGCTACTCCGGCCACGAGACGGGCCTGCAGACCTCCCTCGCCGCGGTCGCCCTCGGCGCGGTCTTCGTCGAGCGGCACATCACCCTCGACCGCGCGATGTGGGGCTCCGACCAGGCGGCCTCCGTGGAGCCGGGCGGCCTGCACCGCCTCGTCCGCGACATCCGCACCATCGAGGCCTCCCTCGGCGACGGCGTCAAGAAGGTCTACGACTCCGAGCTCGGCCCCATGAAGAAGCTGCGCCGCGTGCCGGGCGCCGTCGCGGCTGCGGAGATCGCGGCGGCGGCGGGCGAACCGGTCGCGGTGTGACCTGAGCACCACCTCTCCGAGTGCCTCACAGGATGGTCGTCCGACGATGAGCCCCCGCGCCGGGAAGAACACCGGCCCCACCCCCCACACCCTCGCCTTCGTCGAGAGTCCGGTGCAGCTCCTGAACGTCCTGGAGTGGGCGTACGCCCGGGAACTCCACCCGGGGGAGGAGCCCGGCGCGGGGCTGACCCTCGTCGTCCTGTCCCCGACCGATCCGATGACCCGCGGCCAGCTGCGGCGGATGGCCGAGCTGGCCCGCCGGGAAGGGCACACGGTCCGCTGGGAGGAGGCCCGCGCGGGCGCCACGGCGCCCTTCCGGACGATCGGCGGCCTCACCGGGCTGCTGCGGCGCGCGGAACGGATGGTGATGGGCGATCCGTTCTCCCGCTACGTCCAGCTGCTGCTGACCATCACCAGGGCGAGCGAGCTGGTCGTGGTGGACGACGGGACCGCGACGATGGAGTTCGTGGGCCAGCTGGCCCACGGCGAACGCCTCGTGCGCTGGCACCGCAAGGGCGGCCGCTCCGGCCCCCGGGACATGATCTTCGCCCCGGTCTCCTCCGCGGCCTGCCGCCGCCTCGCCCCGAGCGAGGACCGCCGGGTGGAGATCTTCTCCTCGATGCCCATGACACAGATCCCCGACGGCATCTCGCTCACGTCGAACGACTTCGCCTGGACCCGGGAGCGCTTCGGTCCGCCGCGTGTGACGAAGAGCGCGGACCTGGTGGGCACCTCGCTGGTGGAGACGGGCGTCGTGGACCCCGACCGCTATCTGGAGGCCGTGCGGGCGCTGGCCGGGGCCCACGGCGCGACCCGCTACTTCGCCCACCGCAGGGAGAGTGCCGAGAAGCTCCACCGGCTGGCCGTCGAGACAGGGCTCCAGGTGGTCCGCCCGGACCTCCCGCTGGAACTGATCGCCCGCCGGGGGCCCATCGGCCGGACGGTCCTGAGCTTCCCCTCCACGGTCGTGCACACCCTGCCGCTCGCCCTGTCCGGCACGGACGTCCGCGTCGCGGTCTGCGACATCGATCCGGCCTGGCTGACGGAACACGCCTCGCCGAGGGCCCAGGGGTTCCTGTCCGGGGTGACGGGCACGGCCAGGGACGTGCACCGGCTCGCGACGGTGAACGCGCTCTGACCGTCCTTCCGACGGCCGAACCCCGGAAAGTCGCTCTCCGTCATCGAGCCGTGCCCACCGGGCACCACGCCGTCACGCGAAGTGGCGGAACCGCTGCGCTCGGGTGATGATCCCGGAACCGGTCCCGCCACGTGGACAGACAGGGCGTGCCTGGAGCGGTCCGTGGTATCCGTGAAAGGAAGGAAGAAGTGTGGGCGTCGGCCGAAAAAGCCGCTGAGTTTACCCACCACCCACAGCAGCCATGCGCCGCGCGGCCAACTTTTCTTCGCCTAACGGGTTGAACTTTTGTTGATCGGGTCAGTTGACCGCCCCGGCGTCCTACCCTTCAGAGGGTGAAGCAACTGATGTCCCGAGAGTCCGAGGCCGATCCGTCAGGGGAAGACGTGCTCCCCGGTGCACTTCCCGGCGCCCTTCCCGGCACCTTGCCGGAGGCGCTGCGCGCAGAGCTCGTGGCCTTCCGCCGCGACATGCACATGCACCCTGAGCTCGGCAACCAGGAGTTCCGTACGACGGCCGCGATCAAGGCCCGCCTCGAGCAGGCGGGCCTCGAGCCGCGCGTACTGGCCGTCGGGACCGGCCTCATCTGTGACATCGGCACGGTGGGCGGCGGGGGCGCCGCGGGCGCGGGAGCCGACGGCGTTCCCGTCCTCGCCCTGCGCGCCGACATCGACGCGCTGCCCATCCCGGACACCAAGACCGAGAGTGCGTACCGCTCGACGGTGCCGGACCGCGCGCACGCCTGCGGGCACGACGTGCACACCACCGTCGTCCTCGGCGCCGGGCTCGTCCTCGCCGAGCTGCACCGGCAGGGCAGGCTCCCGCGGCCCGTACGACTGATCTTCCAGCCCGCCGAGGAGGTGCTGCCCGGCGGCGCCGCCGACGCCATCGAGGACGGCGCGCTGGACGGCGTCGGCCGGATCATCGCCGTGCACTGCGACCCGCGCGTCGACGCGGGCCGGATCGGCCTGCGCGAGGGCGCCATCACCTCCGCCTGCGACCGGCTGGAGATCGCCCTGGACGGGCCCGGCGGCCACACCGCCCGCCCGCACCTGACCACCGACCTCGTCACGGCCGCCGCCCGGGTCGTCACCGACGTGCCCGCGCTGGTCGGCCGGCGTGTCGACACCCGCGCCGGGCTCGCGGTCACCTGGGGCCGGATCGAGAGCGGCCACGCGCCGAACGTGATCCCGCAGCACGCCGAGCTCTCCGGGACCGTCCGCTGCCTGGACATCGAGGCGTGGCGGCAGGCCCCCGACATCGTCGTCGCGGCGATCGACGAGGTCGCCAACCTGCACCGGGCCAAGTCCGAGATCACCTACGTCCGTGGCGTCCCGCCCGTCGTCAACGACGCGGACGTCACCGGGCTGCTGCGGGACGCCATGGTCGCCCGGTGCGGCGAGGCGGGCGTGGAGGGCACCGAACAGAGCCTGGGCGGCGAGGACTTCTCCTGGTACCTCGAGCGGGTGCCCGGCGCGATGGCCCGCCTCGGGGTCCGCACCCCCGGCGAGCGCACCGTGCGCGATCTGCACCAGGGCGACTTCGACGCGGACGAGTCGGCGATCACCGTCGGTGTCGAGCTGTTCACCGCGGCGGCCCTGCTGGACGCGGCCGAAAGGTGAGCGGACGGTGACGGAACGGCTCCTACGAGGGCCGTTCCGTCGTCCGGCGCAACGCTGTTGTAAGCCATTCGTCCCCGGTTCGAAATCATTGGCACGAGGCGGCAAGGGACCGAGTTCAGACGGTGTTTGCCTCGAATCGATAACGGCGTCGTGAGGGGTGTTTTTCTGACATCTACGCGCGTTACGATGCCGCGAAGCCGACGCCGACAGGGCGTCCAGGCTCGAGCACTGGCATGGTGCTCACATCAAGCGCCGACTAGGCGCTCAGGTCAGGTGAAGGAGCCTTCCCGTGCGCCGGGTAGCCAAGCTTTCCGCTGCGTGTATCGCAACCGCAGCTCTCGCAATGACTGCCACTGCATGTGGCAGCACCTCCTCCGACAGTGACAGCAACAGCTCGTCCTCCGCCTCGGCGGGCAGTGGCTCGGGTGTCAAGATCGGTCTCGCCTTCGACGTCGGCGGCCGTGGTGACCGTTCGTTCAACGACTCCGCCGCCCGTGGCGCCGACAAGGCCAAGAGCGAGTTCGGCGGCTCGATCAAGGAGCTGACCGCCAAGACCTCCGACACCGAGGCCGACCGCGAGCAGCGCCTGACCGACCTGGCGGACGCCGGCTACAACCCCATCGTCGGCGTCGGCTTCTCCTACGCCGCCTCGATGACCAAGGTCGCCGCCAAGTACCCGAAGGTCAACTTCGGCATCGTCGACTCGGTGGTGGACGCGAAGAACGTCGACAGCATCACCTTCACCGAGGAGCAGGGCTCCTACCTGGCCGGTGTCGCCGCCGCGCTGAAGACCAAGAAGAACCACGTCGGCTTCATCGGTGGTGTCGACGTCCCGCTGATCAAGAAGTTCGAGGCGGGTTACGTCCAGGGCGTCCACGACACGAACGCCAAGATCAAGGTCGACACGCAGTACCTGAGCCACGGCTCGGACTTCTCCGGTTTCGCCAGCCCCGACAAGGGCAAGGCGGCCGCGTCGGGCATGCTGGACAACGGCGCCGACGTGATCTACTCGGCGGCAGGCTCCTCCGGCAACGGCGCGATCGAGGCCGTCAACGGCGTCAAGGGCGCCTGGGCCATCGGCGTGGACTCCGACCAGTACAACATCCCGGGTCTGGCCAAGTACAAGAGCTCGATCCTGACCTCGATGGTCAAGAACGTCGACGTCGGTGTCTACGACTTCATCAAGTCCGTGCACGACGGCAAGCCGCTGACGGGCACCAACAACTACTCGCTCGCCAAGAACGGTGTCTCGCTGGCCACCAGCGGTGGCTTCATCGACGACATCAAGGCGCAGCTGGACGCGGCCAAGCAGAAGATCGTCGACGGCTCCATCACGGTCAAGACCACCCCGTGACCTGACGGTTCCGCCGGACCCCGGCTCGACGAGGGGGGTGTTTCAGAACCCCCCTCGTCGAGCCATAACAATGTGTCAACTCTACGCGTGTAGCGCGGAGTTGCCGCGCTAGCGTCGCCGACGCCTGCCCTCCCCTACGCAGCCCCTTTCCCCCAGGAGAGTGCGCCATCAACGCGTCCAGCCCTCCCGCTGCCGTCGAACTGCGCGGCATCACCAAGCGATTCCCCGGAGTCGTCGCCAACCGCGATATCGACATCACGGTCCGCACCGGCACGGTTCACGCCCTGTGCGGTGAGAACGGTGCCGGCAAGTCCACCCTGATGAAGATCCTCTACGGCATGCAGCAGCCGGACGAGGGCACCATCACCGTGAACGGCGACCAGGTCACCTTCAGCACCCCCGCCGACGCCATCGCCCGCGGCATCGGCATGGTGCACCAGCACTTCATGCTCGCCGACAACCTCACCGTCCTGGAGAACGTCGTTCTCGGCGCGGAGAAGCTCCACGGCATCGGCGCCAAGGCCCGTAAGAAGATCAGGGAGATCTCCGACGCCTACGGACTGAACGTCCGCACCGACGTCCTCCTGGAGGAGCTCGGCGTCGCCGACCGCCAGCGTGTGGAGATCCTCAAGGTCCTCTACCGCGGCGCCAAGACCCTCATCCTCGACGAGCCCACCGCCGTCCTGGTGCCGCAGGAGGTCGACGCCCTCTTCGACAACCTGCGCGAGCTGAAGGCCGAGGGCCTCACCGTCATCTTCATCTCCCACAAGCTGGGAGAGGTCCTCTCCGTCGCCGACGAGATCACCGTCATCCGGCGGGGCACCACCGTCGGCACGGTCGAGCCCGCGGACACCACCCCCAAGCAGCTCGCCGAGCTGATGGTCGGCAGCGAGCTGCCCACGCCCGAGACCGAGGAGTCCACGGTCACGGACGTCCCGCTGCTCGAGGTGGAGAAGCTGCACCTGAGCCAGATGGACCTCGACGGCGTCGAGCGGATCATCCTCGACGAGATCTCCCTCACGATCCACAAGGGCGAGGTCCTCGGCATCGCCGGTGTGGAGGGCAACGGCCAGTCCGAGCTGGTCGAGGCGATCATGGGCATCCGCGACCCGGACGCCGGCGCCATCGTCCTCGACGGCACCGACATCTCGCACGTCCCCACCCGCAACCGCCGCGAGGCCGGCGTCGGCTACATCCCCGAGGACCGGCACCGCCACGGCCTGCTCCTCGAGGCGCCGCTGTGGGAGAACCGCATCCTCGGCCACGTCACCGAGAAGCCCAACTCCCGCGGCCGGCTGCTCGACATCAAGGCCGCCCGCGCCGACACCGAGCGCATCGTCGGCGCGTACGACGTCCGCACGCCCGGCATCGACGTGACCGCCGCGTCGCTGTCCGGCGGCAACCAGCAGAAGCTGATCGTCGGCCGCGAGATGAGCCACGCGCCCAAGCTGCTCATCGCCGCCCACCCCACGCGCGGCGTGGACGTCGGCGCACAGGCCGCGATCTGGGACCATATCCGCGAGGCCCGCCGCGAAGGCCTGGCCGTGCTGCTGATCTCCGCCGACCTGGACGAGCTCATCGGGCTCTCCGACACCCTGCGCGTGATGTACCGCGGCCGCCTGGTCGCCGACGCCGACCCCGCCACCATCACCCCCGAGGAGCTGGGCTCCGCCATGACGGGTGCGGCGACCGGCCACCTGGAGCACACAGAGGACGACGCCCGATGAAGAAGCTGACCCAACGCATCGACAAGGAGCGGCTGCTCCTCGGCATCGCGGCGCCGCTGCTGGCGATCGTCGCCGCGCTCGTCGTCACCGCCCTGGTCATTCTCGCCACCGGCAAGAACCCGGGCGCCGCCTTCAGCGACATGGTGACCTACGGTTCCGCCAGCGACAGCCAGGTCTACATCCTGAACAAGGCGACGACGTACTACCTGGCGGGTGTCTCGGTGGCCATCGGCTTCCGCATGAACCTGTTCAACATCGGCGTCGACGGCCAGTACCGGATGGCCGCGTTCTTCGCCGCGGTCCTCGGCGGTGCGCTGACCCTCCCCGGCTGGATCGCCATCCCGCTGATCATCCTGTGCGCCATGGCGACCGGCGCCCTGTGGGCCGCCATCGCGGGCATCCTGAAGGTGACCCGAGGCGTCAGCGAGGTCATCTCGACGATCATGCTGAACTCGATCGCCACCGCGATCATCGCCTACCTGTTGCAGCCGGGTAAGCTCGCCGAACTCCAGAGCGGTGGCACGATCGTCTCCACCGAGCCGCTGCCCCGTTCCTCGTACTTCTTCAGCATCGACACGGGCCCGGCCGGCGTGTTGTGGGGCTTCATCGTCATCGCCGTGCTCGTCGGCGTCGCGTACTGGTTCGTGCTCGGCCGCACCCGGTTCGGCTTCGACCTGCGCAGCGTCGGCCAGTCCGAGAGCGCCGCCACCGCCAGTGGTGTCTCCGTCAAGAAGATGGTCGCCACCAGCATGATCATCTCGGGGGCGGTGGCCGGTCTGATCGGCATGCCGACCCTGCTCAACGACAGCCACCAGTTCAGCAACGACTTCCCGTCGGGTATCGGTTTCACCGGCATCGCCATCGCACTGCTCGGCCGCAACAACCCGGTCGGTATCGCGCTCGGCGCGCTGCTCTGGGGCTTCCTGGAGCGCACCACCAACCACCTCGAGTTCGAGGGGTACGACAAGGAAATCCTCGGCGTCATCCAGGGCGTCATCGTCCTGTGCGTCGTCATCGCCTACGAGCTCGTCCGCCGCTACGGCCTCAAGCGCCAGCAACAGCGGGTCGGCGCCGAGCTCGCCGCCCAGGCCGCCGCGACCCAGAAGCAGGAGGTGGCGTGATGACTGCCACGATGACCGACACGCCGCCCCCCGCGGCACCCAAGGCGGACACCGCGGGCGCCCGGTCGGGCCGCTCGGTGGGCCAGATCCTCATGATCGTCGCGGGCGCGCTGCTGCTCGTCGCCGCGGTCCGCGTCATCACCGGGTCCAACCAGCTCACCTCCGAGGGCCAGGTCTCCGCCGCCCTCGGCCTGGCCGTGCCCATCGGCCTCGCCGGCCTCGCCGGCCTGTGGTCCGAGCGCTCCGGCGTGGTCAACATCGGCCTCGAGGGCATGATGATCCTCGGCACCTTCGGCGCCGGCTGGATCGGCTGGCAGTCCAACCCCTGGCTCGGCCTGCTGTGCGGCGTCGGCTTCGGTGTCCTCGGCGGCCTCGTGCACGCCGTCGCGACCATCACCTTCGGCGTCGACCACATCGTCTCCGGTGTCGCGGTGAACCTCCTCGCGCTGGGCATCACCCAGTACCTCGCCAAGATCTTCTTCTCGGAGGGCGGCGCGGCGGAGGCGGGCGGCAACCCCAAGCAGTCCCCGCCCGTGGAATCGCTGCCCAACGTCGACGTACCCGGTCTCTCCGACGGCCTCAAGTCCCTCGAGAACCACCACTGGTTCCTGATCTCCGACATCGCGGGCATCCTCGGCGGCCTGGTCACCGACCTGTCCGTGGTGACGATCTTCGCCGCGCTGCTGTTCGTCGGCAGCTGGTGGCTGCTGTGGCGTACCCCGTTCGGCCTGCGGCTGCGCTCCTGCGGTGAGAACCCGATCGCCGCGGAGTCCCTCGGCGTCAACGTCTACCGCTACAAGTACGCGGCCGTGGCCGTCTCCGGCGGCCTCGCCGGCCTCGGCGGCGCCTTCCTCGCGCTGGTCACCTCGCACACCTACCTCGAGGGCCAGACCGGTGGGCGCGGCTACATCGGCCTTGCCGCCATGATCTTCGGCAACTGGCGTCCGGGCGGACTGGCCATGGGCGCGGGCCTGTTCGGCTACTCCGACGCACTTCAGCTGCGCAACGGCGGCGAGACCGTCCACGCGCTGCTGCTCCTGCTGGTCGTGCTCCTGGCCGGGCTGGCCGGCTGGAAGCTCTACAAGAAGGCCCTGTGGCAGAGCGCGACCTGCGCGGTCATGGCCGTGCTGGTCCTGATCTGGTACCTGTTCACCGACGAGGTCCCGAGCGACTTCGTGGGCGCCACCCCGTACGTCGTCACGCTGCTGGTGCTCTCGCTGTCGGCGCAGCGCCTGCGCATGCCCAAGGCCGACGGCATGCGCTACCGGAAGGGGCAGGGCAAGTGACCCCGCCCGTCGCCGCGGTCGACTGGGAGCGGCTGCGTACGGCGGCCCGGGAGGCCATGTCCCGGGCGTACGCCCCGTACTCCGGCTACCCGGTGGGCGTGGCCGCCCTCGTCGACGACGGCCGGACCGTGTCCGGCTGCAATGTCGAGAACGCCTCCTACGGACTCGGCCTGTGCGCCGAGTGCGGGCTGGTCTCGGAGCTCCAGAACACCGGCGGCGGCCGGCTCACGCACTTCACCTGCGTGGACGGCAGGGGCGAGATCCTCGTCCCCTGCGGCCGCTGCCGCCAGCTGCTCTACGAGTTCGGCGGCCCCGAGTTGCTGCTGGAGACCCCGGCGGGAATCCTGCCGCTGGCCGAGATGCTGCCGCAGGCCTTCGGCCCGGACCATCTCGCCACGTAACCCCGTGCGGCCCCTCTGACCGGCGCAGAGGGGCCGCGCACTTTCTCCCACGTCTTGTCGCACCACCGTGCACCCGCACCGCGGTGCACCACCGGAAGGAAAGCCATGACGCAGTTGTCGATGGATGCCGTCTCCGTCATCCGCAGCAAGCGGGACCGCGGTGAGCTCAGCGACGAGCAGATCGACTGGGTCATCGACGCGTACACCCGCGGTGAGGTCGCCGACTACCAGATGGCCGCCCTCAACATGGCCATCCTCCTCAACGGCATGAACCGCCGTGAGATCGCCCGCTGGACCGCCGCGATGATCGCCTCCGGCGAGCGCATGGACTTCTCCGCCCTGTCCCGCCCCACGGCCGACAAGCACTCCACGGGCGGCGTCGGCGACAAGATCACGCTCCCGCTGGCCCCGCTGGTGGCGGCCTGCGGCGCGGCGGTCCCGCAGCTCTCCGGTCGGGGCCTCGGCCACACCGGCGGCACCCTGGACAAGCTGGAGTCGATCCCCGGCTGGCGCGCGCTGCTCTCCAACGACGAGATGCTGCACGTACTGGACACGACCGGCGCGGTGATCTGCGCCGCCGGCGACGGCCTCGCCCCGGCCGACAAGAAGCTGTACGCCCTGCGCGACGTGACCGGCACGGTGGAGGCGATCCCGCTGATCGCCTCGTCGATCATGTCGAAGAAGATCGCCGAGGGCACCGGTTCCCTTGTCCTGGACGTGAAGGTGGGCACCGGCGCCTTCATGAAGACCATCGAGGACGCGCGCGAGCTGGCCTCGACGATGGTCGGCCTGGGTACGGACCACGGCGTGCGGACGGTCGCCCTGCTGACCGACATGTCCACCCCGCTCGGTCTCACCGCCGGCAACGCCCTGGAGGTCCGCGAGTCGGTCGAGGTCCTGGCCGGCGGCGGCCCGGCCGACGTGGTGGAGCTGACGATCGCGCTCGCCCGCGAGATGCTCGACGCGGCCGGCGTGAAGGACGCGGACCCGGCGAAGGCGCTGGCCGACGGCTCGGCGATGGACGTCTGGCGGCGCATGATCGCGGCCCAGGGCGGCGACCCGGACGCCGCGCTGCCCACGGCGAGGGAGCAGCACGTGGTGAAGGCGGAGGCCTCGGGCGTCCTGACCCGCCTCGACGCCTACGACATCGGCATCGCCGCCTGGCGCCTGGGCGCGGGCCGCGCCCGCAAGGAGGACCCGGTGCAGGCCGGTGCGGGCGTCGAACTGCACGCCAAGCCCGGCGACACGGTCAAGGAGGGCCAGCCCCTCCTGACCCTCCACACGGACACCCCGGAGCGCTTCGCGTACGCGCTCCAGGCGGTGACGGGCTCCTACGACATCGGCGCGGCGGACACCGGGTTCACCGCGTCGCCGGTGGTGCTGGAGCGCATCGCCTGAAGGCGACCGCAGGCGCGTCCCGGCCGCCCCTGACCGGCCGTCCGAGCGGTCGGCCGGCCGGGAGCTCTCCCGCTCCGATGAGTTGGGCGCCCCGCGCCGGTCTACCGATCGTGGAAGCGACGACACCCCCCGTACTCACTCTGACCGGCCCCCTCACCCGCCCGCGGGTGACCGGGCTGGCCGACGACGTTCGGGGGCTGCTCGAGGTCACCGGCGCCCCGGTCGTCGTCTGCGACGTCGCCGGGATGGGGCCGCCGAGCCTCCTCGCCGTCGATCTGCTGGCGCGGCTTCAGCTGGCCGCCCGGCGGGCCGGAGGACGCATACGGCTGCGCGCGCCCGACCCCGCCCTACGCGCCCTGCTCGACCTGGTCGGTCTCCGCTTCGAGGTGGAGGGGCAGGCCGAAGAGGGGGAACCACCGCTGGGTGTCGAGATAGAAGTGGAACCCGGTGAGGCGGCCCGCTGAGATCTCCAGGATCTGGATCGCCCACGGGGTGAACCCGCCCTTGTCCGGGTCCGGCTTGTACTGGGCGAAGCCCGGCAGACCGTTGACCTGGACCGGCAGCAGCCGCGAGCCCTCGCAGGCGGAGCCGAGCGTGGTCATGAAGCCGGTGATGTCGTCGTGGCCGGTCAGCCACAGGTCGAACGGCGGCATCGTCATGATGGCGTCCTCGTGGAGGAGCGCCGTCAGCGCCGTCATGTCGTAGCCCTCGAAGGCCGCCACGTAGCGTTCGAGCAGTTCCTGCTGCTGCTCGTCCAACGGGTCCGACACCGCCGCGTCGGCGCCCGAGGACTCCCGCTCGGCCAGCGTCGCCCGCGCCCGCTGGAGCGCGCTGTTCACCGAGGCGACCGAGGTGTCGAGCAGCTCGGCGACCTCGCTCGCCTTCCACGCCAGCACCTCCCGCAGGATCAGCACCACCCGCTGCTTCGGCGGGAGCTGCTGCAACGCGGCCATGAACGCGAGGCGCACCGACTCCTTGGCGATCGCCGCCTCGGCCGGGTCCTGCACGGTCGGCAGCACACGTGCGTCCGGCATCGGCTCCAGCCAGGTGTGGTCGGGGCGGGGGGAGAGGGCGGCCCGGGCGAGCGGGGTGGGCTCGGCGAGGTCCATCGGCCGGGCCCGCTTGTTGCCGGCCGTCAGCATGTCCAGGCAGACGTTGGTCGCGATCCGGTACAGCCAGGAGCGCAGACTGGAGCGTCCCTCGAACTTCTCGTAGCTCCGCCAGGCGCGCACCAGGGTGTCCTGCACCGCGTCCTCGGCCTCGAAGGAGGAGCCGAGCATGCGGTAGCAGTAGCCGGTCAGCTCGGTCCGGTGCTTCTCCAGTGCGACGTCGATGTCGGTCGTCGTCGCCGTGCTGTTGCCCATCGTCCACCCACCCCTGTGGCCGTTCTGTCACGCGTCTTCGCGCCCAGCACTTCGGAAGCTACCGCAGCCCACTGACAACGGCCCGCCGAGTCGACGAAAGCGCAGGTCGAAGGGGTCCTCCGGGCAGGGTCAGACCAGCTGTTTCACCGACATCAGCAGGTGCCGGTGGCTTTCAGGCGCCCCCGCCGGGCCGAGCAGCGCCCGCTGGCCCGTCCCCAGCAGCTCCACCCGCAGTCCCGGCGCCTCGAAGGAGGCCAGCGCGTCCAGCAGATACGCCGGGTTGAAGGCCACGGTCACCTCCTCGGCGCCGGTCAGCCCCGCGGGCAGCCGCTGGGTGGCCACGTCGTCGCCGTACCCGGCGCGCAGCACGACGGACCCTGCCGAGAAGTCCAGCCGCACCGGACTGTTCGCCTCCGCCACCACCGCGACTCTGCGCACGGCCTCGGTCAGCGCGCCGCACTCCACCTCGGCGACGGCGGCCCCCGCCATGTCGAACAGCTTCCCGTACGACGGCAGCCTTCCGTCCAGCCGCCGCACCACCGTCCGCATCCGTCCCCCCTCGAACCCGATCGGACCCGAGCCCTCGTCCAGCCCGATCCGGACGTCCCCGCACCGCGCCAGGGACCGGCTCACGTCCAGCAGACGCCGGGCGGGCACGAGTGCCTCCGCCACTCCCTCGACGGCCGCCTGCGGCTTCCACTCCATCCGCCGTACCGCGTACCGGTAGCGGTCCGAGGCCGACAGGGTCATCTCGTCGCCCTCCAGGCGCAGCTGGACGCCCGTGAGCACCGGGAGCGTGTCGTCGCGGCCCGCGGCCACCGCCACCTGGGCGACGGCGGTCGCGTCCACGGTGCCGTACGCCCGCGGCGGCTCGGGCACAGCGGGGTACTCCTCGCGCGGGAGGGTCGACAGGCCGAAGCTGGTGCCGCCCGCCTCGACCGTGAACCGGGTGCCCGCCAGGGCGCAGCTGACCGGCCCGTCGGGCAGGACCTTGCAGATGTCGAGGAGCCGGCGGCCGAGCACGAGCACCCCGCCCGCCGCACCGACCTCGGCGTCCGTCTCGATGCGGGCCGCCGTCTCGAAGTCGAAGCCCGCCACGCTCAGCCGCCCCGCCGTCGCGTCCAGCAGCAGCCCGCCCAGCACCGGCACCGGCGTACGGGCCGGCAGCGCGCGGGCCGCCCAGGCCACCGCCTCGACCAGATCGGCGCGGTCGATCCGGAACTCCATCGAAAATCCCCCTGCTCGAGCCGGTTGTCGCGCGGAGGCTACGCGCCACCGCTGACAACCGGTCCTGAACAGGGGGAAGGCCAAAGACCGCAGGGGGAAGAGCAGGACCGCGGGGGGAAGGCCGCGGGATGTATCAGTGGGCGGCGACCAGCGTCTCCCGGCGGGCCGCCCGCGTCCCGAACACCGTGATCGTCACGACGCCCAGCACCGCCAGGACACCCACCGCGACCGTGCCGGACCAGCCGCCCGAGTGGAAGGCCAGCGCGCCGACCGTGGACCCCACGCTGGAGCCGATGTAGTACGCGGACTGGTACAGCGCGGAGGCCTGTGCGCGGCCGGTCGTCGCCGTCTTGCTGACCGCCGAGGACGCCACCGCGTGCCCCGCGAAGAAGCCCGCCGTGATCAGGACCAGGCCCAGCAGGACCGGGGCCAGGGAGTCCGCCAGCGACAGCAGCAGTCCCGCGGCCGTGGTGCCGCCCGCGAGGTACAGCGCTCCGCGCCGGCCGAGACGGCCGACCAGCCGGCCCGCCGTCGACGCCGACACCGTGCCCACCAGGTACACCAGGAAGATCGAGCCGACGATGCCCTGCGGGAGGGAGAAGGGCGCCTCCGTCAGCCGGTAGCCGATCACCGTGTACACGCCGCCGAAGACGGTCATGAACAGCGCGCCGATCGCGTACAGGCGGCACAGCAGCGGGTCGGCGAGGTGCTCGCGGACCGTGCGCAGCAGGACGCGGGGCGCGAGTGATCCCGCCCTGAAGTGCCGCGGCGCCGGCAGCAGCAGCCGGAAGGCGATCGCGCAGGCCACCGCGAGGGCGCCGATCACCCCGACGGCCACCCGCCAGCCCCACTCCTGGGCGACCCAGCCGGTGATGACGCGGCCGCTCATCCCGCCGACGCTGTTGCCCGCCACGAACAGGCCGATCGCCGTGACGAGCGCCTTCGGCCGGACCTCCTCGGCCAGGTACGCGGTCGCCGAGGCCGGAAGCCCGGCCAGCGCCGCACCCTGCACCGCCCGCAGCACGACCAGCGTGCCCAGCGAGGGGGCGAAGGGGACCAGCACGCCCACGCCCACCGCGACGCCCAGCGAGGCCGTCATCACCGTACGGCGGCCGTAGCGCTCCGACAGGGCGCTCATCGGCAGCACGAACAGCGCGAGGCCGCCGGTCGCCGCCGCTACCGTCCAGCTGGCCCGGCTCGCCGCCACCCCGAAGTCGTCAGAGATCAACGGCAGCAGCGCCTGCGTGGAGTACAGCAGGGCGAAGGTCGCCACGCCGGCGAGGAAGAGCGCGAAGCTCATCCGGCGGTAACCGGGGTCGCCGGGGGTCATTCGGGAGTCGGGGGAGACGGGAGCGGAGGACGCGGCGCCCACGAGCGTGGACGCCCCGGTACTGGCGGGAGACATGCCTCGAAGTTACGTACGCCCCCGCTCATCCGTCCAATGCACGGAATCGTCATAATCGTTCCCATGGTGCATCAGCAGAGGTCAGACGGTCGCCTGTCACCGTCCAGTGACACAGAAGACATGGCGGACGCGACGGTCATGTCCAGGCTGCTGGCCCCGAGGCTCGCCTACTTCGCCGGGGTCGCCCGGACCGAGCACGTGACGCGGGCCGCGCAGGAGATGCAGGTGCCGCAGTCGACGCTGTCCCGGGCCATGGTCCGCCTCGAACAGGACCTGGGAGTCGACCTGTTCGCCCGGCACGGCCGCACGGTCTCCCTCACTCCCGCCGGGCGTACGTTCCTCGCCTCCGTCGAACGCGCCCTCGACGAGATCGAGCGGGCCGCCGACGAGGTCCGGGCGGACGCCGACCCGGCCACCGGCAAGGTCGCCTTCGGCTTCCTGCACACCATGGGCGCCGAGACCGTCCCCGGGCTGATCCACGCCTTCCGGGCCGATCACCCGCGCGTCCGCTTCAGCCTCGTCCAGAACTACGGCGAGGCGATGCTCGAGGGGCTCCGGGCGGGGGAGCTGGACCTCTGTCTGACCTCCCCGGTCCCGGACGCCCCCGACCTGGTGGGCCGCCGCCTCGACGAGCAGAAACTGCGTCTGGTGGTCCCGGCCGACCACCGCCTCGCCGCCCGCAGACGGGTGCGCCTCGCCGAGGCCGCCGACGAGACGTTCGTGACGCTGGAGCCCGGTTACGGTCTGCGCCGCATCACCGACGACCTCTGCAAGGAGGCCGGGTTCCGCCCCCGGGTCGCCTTCGAGGGCGAGGAGGCGGAGACCCTGCGCGGGCTGGTCGCGGCGGGTCTCGGCGTGGCCCTGCTGCCGCCGCCCGCCGTGGCCAGGCCGGGGGTGGTGGAGCTGACGGTGACGGCCCCGCGCGCCGTCCGCGAGATCGGCGTGGCCTGGCTGGACGGCCACCCGGACACCCCGCCGGTCGCGGCCTTCAAGAAGTTCCTCCTGTCGAGAAGGGGGAACCTGCTGCCCCACTGAGCCCCCGCCCCGGCCGCTCCGATCCGGCAGGCCCTCAGCCGGTCCGAGGCAACGATCGGCCGCCGGCCCGAAGCAGCGATCGGCCGCCGGCCCGAGTCGGCGCACCCCTCGCCGGGGCGACGCGGTGACTCAGGGGCGTCCCCGGCGCCGTAACGACTTGCCGAAGCCGACGGCCAGCGGCATCCGCAGCCCCAGCGGCGGCGGGGCGGCCAGCGCGTCCTCCACGGGCCGGGAGAGCGTCCGCCCGAACAGCGCGCCCATGACGAAGTCCTCGGCCAGCGCCAGGACTTCGCTCCGGTACTGGTGCAGCCCGTGGCCGTCGGAGTGCACCTCGAACCGGCACACGTCCCGGTTCGCCTTCTTCGCCCGCGCCGCCAGCCGGAAGGACAGCTCGGGGTCGCAGCGCTCGTCCTTCGTGCCGTGCACGATCAGCACCCGCCGCCCGGCCAGCTGCTTCACCGGTTCGGGTGCGGCGGCCATGTCCTCCTCCGGCAGCCAGGGAGCGATCGCCAGCACGGAGTTGACGGCTTCGTGTCCGGCCGCCCGCAGCGCCGCCCGCGCGCCCATGTCGACGCCGGCCAGGCATACGGAGACGTCCCCGTAACGCCGTACGACCTCGTCGGCCGCCCAGGCCGCGTCGGCCGCGAGATGCGCCTCGCTGCCGTTCCAGCCCCGGTAGCGGTAGTGCACGGTATGGACGACGAGGCCCTCCTCCCGTCCCGCCCTGGCGAGCCCGCGCCCGAGCCCCCGCACGAAGCCGGCCCCCCACACGGCGGACGGTCTGCGGCTGGAGACCTCCTCGCCGCCCGGGAGCAGCAGCACCGCCCCGCTCACCGCCGTCGGCGCCGGACCGAGCGCCCTCCCGAGCCGGACCGTCCGAACCGGCGTCACATCCTGTGCCATGACAGAACAGTGTCAGAAGCGCCGATGTACTCCACCCGTCCGTGCGGTCACCGTTACATATCGGCGGAGTTGTACAACGCGCCGTCTACGCGCGTAGGAGTTAGAGTGCGCCAATGACGAGCCAGAGCACCCAGACGGGCACCACCCCGAGCTCGGACCAGATCCGGCGGGCACCCAAGGTTCTGCTGCACGACCATCTCGACGGTGGGCTGCGCCCCGGCACGATCGTCGACCTCGCCCGCGACAACGGGTACGCCCAACTCCCCGAGGCCGACCCCGACAAGCTCGGCGTCTGGTTCCGGGAGGCCGCCGACTCCGGTTCCCTGGAACGCTATCTGGAGACCTTCTCCCACACCGTCGGCGTGATGCAGACCCGCGACGCGCTCGTCCGGATCGCCCGCGAGTGCGCCGAGGACCTCGCCGAGGACGGCGTCGTCTATGCCGAGGTGCGCTACGCCCCCGAGCAGCACCTCGAGGGCGGACTCAGCCTCGAAGAGGTCGTCGAGGCCGTCAACGAGGGCTTCCGGGAGGGTGAGCGGACGGCCCGGCGCAACGGGCACCGCATCCGTGTCGGCGCCCTGCTCACCGCCATGCGGCACGCGGCCCGCGCCCTGGAGATCGCCGAACTCGCCAACCGCTACCGGGACCTCGGGGTCGTGGGCTTCGACATCGCGGGCGCGGAGGCGGGCTTCCCGCCCACCCGGCACCTCGACGCCTTCGAGTACCTGAAGCGCGAGAACAACCACTTCACCATCCACGCCGGCGAGGCCTTCGGGCTGCCGTCCATCTGGCAGGCGCTCCAGTGGTGCGGCGCCGACCGGCTCGGGCACGGCGTGCGCATCATCGACGACATCGAGGTCGCCGCCGACGGCAGCGTGAAGCTCGGCCGGCTCGCCTCCTACGTCCGCGACAAGCGCATCCCGCTGGAGCTGTGCCCCAGTTCCAACCTCCAGACCGGAGCGGCCGCCTCCTACGCCGAGCACCCCATCGGCCTGCTGCGCCGGCTCCACTTCCGGGCCACCGTCAACACGGACAACCGCCTGATGTCCGGCACCAGTATGAGCCGGGAATTCGAGCACCTTGTCGACGCGTTCGGTTATACGCTCGACGATCTCCAGTGGTTCTCCGTCAATGCTATGAAGTCAGCATTCATTCCTTTCGATGAACGACTCGCCATGATCAGTGACGTGATCAAGCCCGGTTATTCCGAGCTCAAGTCCGAATGGCTGTTCCAGCAGACCGCCTCCACCAGTGGTTCTGCGGCCACGGAAGGCTGAGCGCCGGGTTTCCCGAGGTGTGGAATGCGGGCGGGTGTTCACCATCCGTCCGCATTTCAATGTTTGCCGCCGACCCCTCTCCGTGTTTACGGTCGAGAACCGCTCGGTTCCCCGTATCCCATTCGAGGACGCATTCATCATGAAGCAGTCTGCTGCCAAGACCCTCGGTGTCGCCGCTCTCGGTGCCGCCTTCGCCGCCGTCGGGGCGGGCGCCGCGAACGCCGCCCCCGCCGTGCCGGACGCCGCCCAGACCCTGGACGGCATCACCAGGACACTGCCGGCGGAGAACGTGGCCAAGGCGCTGCCGGGTGCCGGTGAGGCGCTGTCGCAGGCTCAGCCGGCCCTCGGTGCGGGCCTGGCCGCCGCTCAGCCGGTCGCCGAGAAGCTGCTCGCCGGGGGGCCCACCGCGCCCGTCGCCGGTCTGCTCGGCGGTCTGCCGCTCCAGGGCCTGCCCACGCACGGCCTCCCGGTGAACGGCCTCCCGCTGGGCTGAACGGCGCCGCTCGTCACCCGCGCCAACGCCGTTGGGGCGCACCCGGAGACCGGGGTGCGCCCCAACGGCGTCGGCGGACGGCCGTCACCAGGCCGTGCGCGCCGCCTTGGCCTCCGACGGAAGCAGGACCCACAGCGCTATGTAGAGCAGGAACTGCGGACCGGGCAGGAGACAGGAGAGCAGGAAGATCACGCGCATCGTGGTCGCGGAGGTGCCGAAGCGCCGGGCCAGCGCGGCGCACACTCCGCCGATCATGCGGCCGTTGGTGGGGCGAGCGAGGCTGGACATCTGCGGCTCCTTCGTGAGCGATGGGGGCCCCACCCGCTCGAGCGAAGTCGAGAGTGGGGGACGGAGGCGGCCCTTGCGGCTGCTCCGTCTGATGTCGACGCTACGGTGACGAAGGGGACGAAGCGTCGCTCTACGGTGCGACGCCGACCCTGGTAATCCTCGGGGTCGGACCCTGAGCGGCCTCCTCGTGGCGGACCGCCGCAGGCTCCATGGGCTCGTCCCGGCGACGCAGCCACGCCCGCACCACCGGCACCACCGCGACGTGCGCCAGCGCCACGCCCACGGTGTTCAGCAGCATCGAGTCGACGTCCACCACCTGGCCGGGCACCCCGGTCTGGAGCAGCTCGATGCCCAGGGACAGCAGGGCGCCCGCCGTCACCGTACGGATCAGGGACGCGAGCGGCGACACCCGGAGCCTCCCGTGCACCAGCGGCAGCAGGAAGCCCAGCGGGGCCAGCAGCCCCAGCCCCTCGCCGATCCGCCGGGACGCCTCGGGCCAGCCCAGTCTCAGGTCGGCCCGGATCCCGTCGAAGGGGTGGAGGTTCGCCGGCACCACCCAGGGGACGTTCAGGGGGCGCAGCGCGACCCAGGCGACGAACACGAGGTGGGCGGCCAGGAGGAGAATCCCGGCCGCGCGGATGCGGATCGCGGCGCTGCCGCCGATGGAGCCTTGACGCTGCACGCCCCCCAAGACGCGCCCCCCGGCACGATCGGTTCCGGCCCGTCCCGTGCCACCGGCCGCGGTCGCCGGCCCGGGCCCTCCGGCGTCGCCCCCGGGCAGACGGTGACCTGCGACGACCGCGACCGCCGGGAACGTCATGAGGCGTCCGCCACACCGGGCGGACCTCCCGTGCGCCCAGTGCCGGGCAACCTCCGCGGGACGGCGCCTCAGCCGCCGTTGCCGGTGACCGTCGACGACGGGGGTTCCGCGCTGCCGGGGCGGGAGCGGACCTCGTCGGTGCATTCGTAGCGGCGCAGCGGGTCGGAGCCCGGGCCGCCGAGGATCACCGAGCCGTCCCCCTCGGCCGCCGCCGAGTCGGAGAACGTGCAGACGAGCTGGGCGAGGGCGTACGAGGTCAGGTTGCCGGGCTGACTGCTCAGCCGCAGCGCGTCGTCCGGGTCCTTCGCACCGGGCCCGCGCACCGTCATGCCGCCGCGCACGTCCGTCGTGTACCCGGCCTCCTTCTCGGCCGCCGAGGGCGACTCGGCGAGCTGGTCGAGCAGTCCCTGCGCCACCAGCACCCGCCGCTCGAAGTCCGCCGCGCCGTTGGGCACCCGCACGGACCGGTCGACGGCAACCAGCGAGGAACCGCACAGCAGGAACACCTGCACCGGCACGCCGGCCCGGCCGGCCTGCGTCGTCACGTCGGGCTCGGTGAGCGAGCAGCGCACCCGGGAGGGCGCGGGCCCGAAGTCGGTCGGCACCTCGGTCGCCCGGATCCCGCAGCCGGCGAGCAGGCCGGCCAGCACGGGAACGGCGAGCAGCCGACCTACGGTCGCACGGCCCTCGGTCACGACGCGTCCCCCTTGTCCTTCCCGGAATTGCCGCAACTGCCGGAGCCACCGGAGTGCACCGATTGCCCGGACTGCGCAGGCGGCACGGCCCGCACCGCCCCCGCGCCCTCCTCGCCGCCCTGCTCCTGCGCCTCCAGGACGCCCCGGGGCAGCCGCAGCGTGAACACCGCGCCGCCCTCGGCGGAGTTGGCCGCGGTGATCTCGCCGCCGTGGATGTGGGCGTTCTCCAGGGCGATGGACAGGCCGAGCCCGCTGCCCTCGGAACGCGGCCGGGAGGCGCTCGCCTTGTAGAACCGGTCGAAGACGTGCGGCAGCACCTCCTCGGGGATGCCGGGCCCGTGGTCGCGCACGGAGATGACGACCGCGTCGTCCGCCGCCGACACCGACACCCGCACCGGCGAGCCGCCGTGCTTGAGCGCGTTGCCGATGAGGTTGGCGAGGATGACGTCCAGGCGGCGCGGGTCGAGAAGGGCGTGGATGCCCCGCTCGGCGTCCAGGTCGACCGCGTCCAGCCAGGCCCGCGCGTCGATGCAGTGGGTGATCTGGTCGGCGACGTCCACATCGTCCAGGACCAGCCGCGCCGTGCCCGCGTCGAAGCGGGTGACCTCCATCAGGTTCTCGACCAGGTTGTTCAGCCGCCGCGTCTCACTGACCACCAGCCGCACCGCGGGCTCGATCATCGGGTCGATACTGCCCGACTCGGCGTCCAGCTCCTCCTCCAGCACCTCCGCGACGGTGGTGATGGCGGTCAGGGGCGTCCGCAGCTCGTGCGACATGTCGGCGACGAAGCGCCGTGAGGCGTCGTCCCGCGCCGCCATGTCCGCGACCCGCTTCTCCAGCGACTCGGCCGCCCGGTTGAAGGTCCGTGAGAGATCGGCGAGTTCGTCCGTCCCGGACACCTGCAACCGGGTGTCGAACCGGCCCTCGCCGAGCCGCCGCGCCGCGACGCCCAGCCGGTGCACCGGCTTCAGCACGGTCGTCCCGGCGGCCTGCGCGAGCAGCGCGGCCCCGATCAGGGCGAGTGCGGTGGCGATCCCCAGCGACCAGGCCAGCGAGTTGAGGTCCTTGGCCTCCGGCTCCAGCGACTTGCGCATGTACCCGGTCGGCCCGCCCCCGATCACCTTCGTCCCGGCCACCAGGTACGGCGTCCCGTGGGTCACGACCCGCTGCCAGTACACGTGGTACGGCGAGGTGTTGCCGTCCGTGACGTCCTGCCGTTTGTTCACCGCCGTACGCAGCGACTCGGGCACGTCCTCCAGCGCGAATACGTTCAGACCGCCCGAGCTCCCGAAGACGGTCCTGTCCTCCGCGTCCTCGCCCACCAGCAGCACGCTGAAGCGCTGGCTGCTGTTGGCCATCTGCCCGGCCGTGTGCTGGAGCTCGTCCTGCGAGGGATGCTCGGGCAGCGAACCGGCCCGGTTCTGCATCTCCTGCTCGAAGTCCCGCAGCACCGCACCCTGGGTGCGGGTCAGCACGGCCTCGCGGTTGAGCCAGTACGCGATGCCGGACGCGGACACGGCGGCGGTCAGCGCCACCGCCCCGAAGACGACGACGAGCCGCAGCCGCAGACTGGTCAGACGCAGCCGCGACAGTCTTCCCTTTCGCGCCGCGGACCAGCCGCGGAGCCCCCCCTGCGGCTCTGTCACTGAGGGGCGTCCAGGCGGTAGCCGACACCACGCACGGTACGGATCAGCACGGGGGACGACGGCACGTCCTCGACCTTGGCCCGCAGCCGCTGGACGCAGGCGTCCACCAGCCGTGAGTCGCCCAGGTAGTCGTGTTCCCACACCAGCCGCAGCAACTGCTGCCGGGACAGGGCCTGCCCCGGCCGCCTGCTCAGTTCGAGCAGCAGCCGCAGTTCGGTCGGGGTGAGCTGGAGGTCCTCGCCGTTCTTCGTCACCGTCATCGCCGCGCGGTCGATGACGAGGCTCCCGAACGTGGCCGAGTCGCTCGACTCGCGCTCCCCGCGCCGCAGCACGGCCCGGATGCGGGCGTCCAGCACCCGGCCCTGCACGGGTTTGACCACGTAGTCGTCGGCGCCGGACTCCAGTCCGACGACCACGTCGATGTCGTCGCTGCGCGCGGTGAGCAGAATGATCGGCAGTTGGTCGGTGCGCCGGATACGCCGGCACACCTCGAAACCGTCGATGCCGGGCAGCATCACGTCCAGCACGATGAGATCCGGCCGCTGCTCGCGCAGCAGCTTCAGACCGTCCTCACCGCTGGCAGCGGTGGCCACCCGGTGTCCCTGGCGCGTCAGTGAGAGCTCCAGGGCCGTACGGATGGCGTCGTCGTCCTCGATCAGCAACAGGGAAGGCACGGGCTCATTCTGGCCCATGAGGGGCCTGTCGTTCGACCTGTGGGTCGGGGATGAGGTCGCACGGGGGTGCGGGCCCGGTGACACGGGCGGCGTGCGGGGGGCCGGCACCGGGCCGGACACGTCCTCGAACTCGTGTGCCGAGAGGGCACGGAAATCCGTCCCATGGCCCATGGACCTGCGGTTTCGACAGCTACGGGCCCACCCGGCCGGAGCCTGCGGGGAGACCGGTGAAGGGCTGCCGACATGGTGCGGGGCGGGCCGCGCGGGAGGTGGCGGCGTCTCGCGGATGTCCGCGGTCCGGCCCCGGCCGCCGCGCCCCCGCCCCGGGCAGAGCCCCGCGGTGACCTGCCCCGACCGGGGCAAGTGCCGTACTGCGGCCTCCTGTGCGCGGGCTGTGGTGTTCCCCTGACAGGCCCCTGTGACAGGTCTGTGACAGTCGGCGGACACGCCGATGAAGTGGCCCCGGCAATCTTTTCGTCACGGGCAAGGCGACGCGGAACACAGCGGAGCCGGACCGGAGCGAGACCGAACACCGGTAAGTCCACGACGGGGGGCGCGAGATGAACACGCTGCACGGTATGAGCACCAACGCAGTCGCGGTCGTCACGCGTCTGCACGACGTGAACCGGGGTTCCGAGAAGACCGGGGCGGACGCAGGTCCCTCCCGGGTGAGCGGTCTGGAGCGCGGGGGAGCACGGGGGTGCGCTCGCAGCACCGGGCGTCAGCACACCGCTTTCATGACGGTGGTCGACGCGGGGGAACAGGCGGCTCACGGGGGAGCCGCGTACAGGGAGGACTCGGGGGAGCGGCGCTCCCTGACGGAGGCGGAGTTCACCGCCTACGTCCAGGAACGCCGTGCCTCCCTGTACGCAACCGCCTACCACCTCACCGGCGACCGCTTCGAGGCCGAGGACCTGCTCCAGAGCGCGCTGTTCTCGACGTACCGGGCCTGGGACCGGATCAGCGACAAGGCAGCGGTCGGCGGATACCTCCGCCGGACGATGACCAACCTGCACATCAGCGCGTGGCGCCGCCGCAAGCTGAACGAGTACCCGACCGAGGAACTGCCGGAGACGCCCGGCGACACGGACGCGATGCGCGGCACCGAGCTGCGCGCGGTCCTGTGGCAGGCGCTGACCCGGCTCCCCGAACTCCAGCGGACGATGCTGGTCCTGCGCTACTACGAGGGCCGCACCGACCCGGAGATCGCGGAGATCCTCGACATCAGTGTCGGCACGGTGAAGTCCAGCATCTGGCGGTCGCTCCGCCGGCTGCGCGAGGACGAGGTCCTCAGCTTCGGCCGTGACGAGGAGGACGCCTTCGGGGAGCTTGTCGCCTGAGGGTGAACGGGGGAAGGACCGGCTCGGCTCAGGGGAGCCGGTGAACGGGGGAAACACGGGGGAAGCGGTACCGGGGGAACCCGACGGGGGACGTCCGGGGGAGCGGTACCGCGCAAGCACGGGGGAAGCACCACCCGGGGGGACACGGGGGAGCACCGAGTGAGCGGGGCTGGAGGGCCGGGGGGTCCAACCAGTTCCGCTCACTCTTTTTTCTGCCCCGTGCCCGCGTCCGGGCCGGCCCCGCTCGCGCGCAGCCGGTGCGCGCCGCCGCGCCCGCTCAGTTGACGGTCGCGATGTTCCTCGCCGCCGCGTGACGACCCGCCGCCGCTGCCGCGAGGCGGCCCATGGCCTCGTCGCGGTCGCAGGCGTACGCCCCGAGCGCGGTCTGGCGGGCGACGATGGAGCGCTCGGCGCGCATCAGGCGCCAGCCGCGGCGCAGCAGGAGCGCCACCGACTTGCGGCCCTCCTTCAGATCGCGCAGGAAACGGCGGCGGAAGGTCTTCACCGGGCCGCGGCTCAGACACAACGCGTCGGCCAGCACGCCCCGTTCCCGGCACCGCTCGACGATCTCGGCGGCGAAGATGCCCTCCGCGATGAACAGCGGGGTCCGCCCGATCTCGATCGCCTCCGCGCCGGTGCGGGCGCTGAGCGAGATGTCGTACACGGGAACGTGGGTACGGCCCGTGCGGCACAGTTCCACGATCGAGGCGACGGCGGCGTCCGCGTCCCATGAACCCGGGTGGTCCCAGTCGATGTCGGAACTCCCCGCGACCAGCGGCAGCGACGGGTCGTGGCTCTCCTTGTAGAAGTCGTCGAGCCGCAGCACCGGAAGGCCGGAGCGGGCGGCGAGCAGGGACTTGCCGGAGCCGGAGGGGCCGCAGAGCAGCACGACTCGCGTCGGTATGGGCGGAGGGGAGGTCACGGGACACCAGTGTGCGGCATGCCCCCGGCCGTCAACGACCCCGCGGGTCGGCTTTGATGCGCGCGTCACACCTCAACTACCCTTCGTGTCGACCTGATCACCCCGTGCAGCAGAAGGCGGCAACGCGATGGCCCGACACGCTTCCCCCCAGTCCTCCACCGGCCGGCGCGCCCTCGCCGCCCTCGCGACCGCCGGAGTGGCGCTGGGCGCCGGCGCCGGGACCGCCGCCGCGGCCACCGGCGAACCGGTGCTCGACGTGGTGCACACAAGGCCCACCTCCGTCGGTCACATCGATCCGCAGGCGGGCGTGCAGGGGGCGCTGGGCACTCTGTCGTACGTCACCGGCGCCGTCTCAGGGCTCAAGCCCAACCCCCTCGCGGGCACCGGCGTCGACCCGCTGGACAACGGCGTCGGCACCCAGCTCGCCGACTTCAAGCCGCTGACCTCGCAGATGCTCACCGGGCCGGTGGCCCAGGCGCAGTCGATCGGCTCGATCCCGGTACTGGGCGAGGTGACGAAGGTGCTGGGCGGCTGAGGCCGGTCCGCACGGACGGAAGCCGCGTCGCCCCCGGACGGAGGGGCGGCGCGGCTTCCGCGTCTTGCGGGGCCCCGGCGGGCGGGCCCTCAGTAGGAGGAGCCGGAGGCGCCCAGTGAACCCGTGGGGTGCCAGACCGTCTTCGTCTCCAGGAAGGCCGTCATACGGTCCGTGCCCGGGTCGGCGCTCCAGTCGTCCACAGGCTGTGGACGAAGAACGCGCTTCAGGTTGTCGGCCGCCGCGATCTCCAGCTCCTTCGCCAGCGCCTCGTCGGCGCCCGCGAGGTCGATCGCGTTGACGTCCTGGTGGGCGGCCAGAGGCGCCGCGATCTCCGCCGTACGGCCGGAGAGGACGTTGACGACACCGCCGGGAAGGTCGGAGGTGGCGAACACCTCGCCCAGCGACAGCGCCGGAAGGGGGGAACGCTCGCTCGCGATCACGATCGCCGTGTTGCCGGTGGCGATCACCGGGGCGACCACCGAGACCAGGCCCAGGAAGGACGACTCCTGCGGGGCCAGGACGGTGACCACGCCCGTGGGTTCGGGCGAGGAGAGGTTGAAGTACGGGCCCGCGACCGGGTTCCCGCCGCCCACGACCTGGGCGATCTTGTCGGTCCAGCCCGCGTACCAGACCCAGCGGTCGATCGTCGCCTCGACCTGCTCGGCGGCCCTGGACTTCGACAGGCCCTCGGCGTCGGCGACCTCGTGGACGAACTGGCCCCTGCGGGCCTCCAGCATCTCCGCGACGCGGTAGAGGATCTGGCCGCGGTTGTAGGCCGTCGCGCCGGACCAGCCGCCGAACGCCTTGCGCGCGGCGACGACGGCGTCCCGGGCGTCCTTGCGGGAGGACTGCGGTGCGTTGGCCAGCCACGTGCCCTTTGTGTCGCTCACCTCGTACACCCGGCCGCTCTCGGAACGCGGGAACTTCCCGCCGACGTACAGCTTGTAGGTCTTGAAGACGCTGAGTCGCCGCTGCGCGGTCTTGTCGGTCTTATCGGACATCGAGGTACGCCTCCAGGCCGTGGCGGCCGCCCTCGCGGCCGAAGCCCGACTCCTTGTACCCGCCGAACGGCGAGGTCGGGTCGAACTTGTTGAACGTGTTGGACCAGATCACGCCCGCGCGGAGCTTGCCCGCCACCGCGAGGATGCGGGAGCCCTTCTCCGTCCAGATGCCCGCCGACAGGCCGTACGGCGTGTTGTTGGCCTTGGCGACGGCCTCCTCCGGCGTGCGGAAGCTGAGGACCGACAGGACGGGGCCGAAGATCTCGTCGCGGGCGACGGTGTGCGCCTGGGTGACGTTGGTGAAGAGCGTCGGTGCGAACCAGTAGCCCGACGTGGGCAGTTCACAGTCGGGGGACCAGCGCTCGGCGCCCTCCGCCTCGCCCCGCTCCACGAGCGTGGTGATCCGGGAGAGCTGCTCGGCGGAGTTGATCGCGCCGATGTCCGTGTTCTTGTCCAGCGGGTCGCCCAGGCGGAGCGTGGACAGCCTGCGCTTGAGCGACTCCAGCAGCTCGTCCTGGACCGACTCCTGGACGAGGAGCCGGCTGCCCGCGCAGCAGACCTGGCCCTGGTTGAAGAAGATGCCGCTGACGATGCCCTCGACGGCCTGGTCGATCGGCGCGTCGTCGAAGACGATATTGGCGCCCTTGCCGCCCAGTTCCAGCGTGAGCTTCTTGCGGCTGCCCGCGACCGTGCGTGCGATCTGCTTGCCGACGGCCGTGGAGCCGGTGAAGGCGACCTTGTTCACGTCCGGGTGCGCGACCAGCGCGGCACCCGTGTCGCCGTAGCCGGGGAGGATGTTCACGACGCCCTTGGGCAGGCCCGCCTGACGGCAGATGTCCGCGAAGAACAGGGCCGACAGCGGAGTCGTCTCGGCAGGCTTCAGGACGACCGTGTTGCCGGTCGCGAGCGCCGGGGCGATCTTCCACGCCAGCATCAGCAGCGGGAAGTTCCAGGGGATGACCTGGCCGGCCACGCCCAGCGGCCTCGGCGAGGGGCCGAAGCCGGCGTGGTCGAGCTTGTCGGCCCAGCCCGCGTAGTAGAAGAAGTGGGCGGCGACCAGGGGAAGGTCGGCGTCGCGCGTCTCCTTGATGGGCTTGCCGTTGTCCAGCGTCTCCAGGACGGCCAGCTCCCGGCTGCGCTCCTGGATGATCCGCGCGATGCGGAACAGGTACTTGGCGCGCTCGGAGCCCGGCAGCGCGGACCACTTGCCGAAGGCCGTGCGGGCGGCCCGCACGGCGCGGTCGACGTCCGCCTCGCCCGCCTGGGCGATCTCGGAGAGGACCTCCTCGGTGGACGGCGAGACGGTCTTGAAGACCTTGCCGTCGGCGGCCTCCACGAACTCGCCGTCAATGAACAGGCCGTAGGAAGGGGCGATGTCGACGACCGAGCGGGACTCGGGAGCCGGTGCGTACTCAAATACGGAAGCCATGGTGATCAGTCCACCGTCACGTAGTCGGGGCCGGAGTAGCGGCCGGTGGCCAGCTTCTGACGCTGCATCAGCAGGTCGTTCAGGAGCGAGGAGGCGCCGAAGCGGAACCAGTGGTTGTCCAGCCAGTCCTCGCCCGCGGTCTCGTTGACCAGGACGAGGAACTTGATCGCGTCCTTGGTGGTGCGGATGCCGCCGGCCGGCTTCACACCGATCTGGACGCCGGTCCGCTCGCGGAAGTCGCGCACGGCCTCCAGCATCAGCAGGGTGTTCGCGGGAGTGGCGTTGACGGCGACCTTGCCGGTCGAGGTCTTGATGAAGTCGGCGCCCGCGAGCATGCCGAGCCAGCTCGCCCGGCGGATGTTGTCGTACGTCGACAGCTCGCCCGTCTCGAAGATGACCTTCAGCCGAGCGGACGTCCCGCACGCCTCGCGCACGGCGGTGATCTCGTCGTACACCTTCAGGTACCTGCCCGCGAGGAACGCCCCGCGGTCGATGACCATGTCGATCTCGTCGGCGCCCGCGGCGACGGCGTCACGGACGTCCGCGAGCTTCACCTCGAGGGCGGCGCGGCCGGCCGGGAAGGCGGTGGCGACCGAGGCGACCTTGACGCCGGAGCCGGCGACTGCCGCCCTGGCGGTGGCGACCATGTCCGGATACACGCAGACCGCGGCGGTCGACGGGGTCGTGCGGTCGGTCGGGTCGGGGTGGACCGCCTTCACGCCGAGCGCCCGGACCTTGCCTGGGGTGTCCGCGCCTTCCAGCGTCGTCAGATCGACCATCGAGATGGCCAGGTCGATGGCGTACGCCTTCGCGGTCGTCTTGATGGAACGGGTGCCGAGCGCGGCGGCGCGCGCTTCCAGGCCGACCGTGTCGACGCCGGGCAGCCCGTGCAGGAAGCGGCGCAGCGAGGCGTCGGACGCGGTCACGTCCATGAGTGCGTGAACGCCGGGAGTACCTCCCGAGCGTTCTGCGGTGGGGGCAGGTGCATTGGTGGGCATGGTCACCAGACGAGCATATCTACGCGCGTAGCAGGTGTACACCCCGGCGGATGTATCCGTCCTCGTCGCGTACGGCGGGGCTGCGGACGAGCGGCCCGCCGGGCGTCGGGCAGAATCGGGGCCATGACGACCCCGGAAGACCAGTCACCCGCGCCGCAGCCCTCGGCACCCGAGACCAAGGACCGCATCTACCGGTCGCCCGCGGGCATGGCCGGTGGCGTGCTGCTGCTGGGCCTGGTGGGCTGGCTCGGCCTCGACGCGATCATCGTGGGCGAAGGGCGCACACCGTGGCTGGCCCTCGCGTCGCTGATCCTGGTGGTGCCGCTGGTCGTCGCCTTCACGCTGCGGCCCGCCGTGTTCTCCGGCCAGGACCGGCTGCGGGTCCGCAACCCGTTCCGGGTGATCGTGCTCCCGTGGGGACAGGTGGCCTCACTGCGGTCCGGCTACTCCAACGAGGTCGTCGCCGCGTCGGGCACGAAGTTCCAGCTGTGGTCCGTCCCCGTCTCGCTGCGGGCGCGCAAGCGCGCGAACCAGCGGCAGTCGAGGGCGGCGGCGGAGCGGGCCGGGGGGCGGGGCGGCCGGACCGGAGGCCGGGACACGGGCATGACCGGATTCGGCGGCCTCACCGGCCTCCGGGGCGGGGGGCCGCGCAACGTCGGCCCCGTGCCGGACGGCCCCGTGCGGGCCGACACCGACCGGGTCATGGACGAACTGCGGGAGCTGTGGGAGGCGCGCCAGAAGGAGGAGAGCGCGCAGGGCGAGGTGACCGTGCGGTGGGCCTGGGAGATCGTGGGCCCCGCGGTGGCCGGAGCCGTCGTGCTGGGGATCCTGCTGATCGTGGGATGAGTGGGCCGCGGGCGGCGGGGCGCGGGTGGCGGGTCGCGGCTGTGCGATGACGTGCCGGGAGCGGGCCGGGGGGCGTCCTGATGAGCGGTGGGGCCAAGCGCCGCGGGGCTGAGCGTGATCGGGCGTCCCGGTCGGATACAGGGTCTTTCGTCGTCATCGGCACGAGCACAGGCCGGGACGACGGTGCCCCGGGCCCTCCGGGCGGTCGATCCCGTGCTCGTGCGAGGCGCTGAACGTGTGGTCTGTGAGGTCGGGGAAGCGATGAGGACGCATTCTGCTGAGGTGCTGCGGCTGCCCGGGACGGCGATACCCGAGGGGTGCCGGTCCTGGGACAGCGAGCAGACGAGGCGCTGGACACGTGGGCTGCCGCCCCGCTGGGTGCCCGTGCGAGCGCGGACGTCCGTGTTCGTGGCGCTGCCGGTGGCGGCCGTGGCCGGTGCCGGACTGCTGCACCGATCGGGCGGACTGCCCGCCTGGGCTGCCGCGCTCGTCGCCCTGTCCTTGGTGTGGCCGGTGCTGCGGCCCGAGGCGGCCCTGGTCCTCGTGCCCTTCGCGGCCGTCGCCGTTCTGACGTCGGGGGACCTGGCCCGGCCCGTGCGGCTGGGCCTCGCGGCCGCGCTCGTGGGCGTCTGGGCGACCGTGGGCCTGCGGCTGGCCGCGCGAAATCGGCAGCGGGCGGCGGCGCTGGAGGCCGCCGACGGAGTGAGCGCCGAGGTGCCCCCGGCGCCCGGGGCCACGGGCGGGCGGTCGGAGCGGGGCACGTTCCTGCTGTGGTCCGGGCTCGTCCCGGTCGTCGCCGGCGGGATCCTGTACGCCACCGCGGACCTCTGGGACCTGGCCGAGGACCGGCAGGTGGTCCCCGCGGGGGGCTGGTGCGTCGCCGGGCTCGGTCTCACCGTGCTGCACTCCGCGGTGCTGGCCCGCCGCCGGGCCGCCGGTCTGCGCCGGGCGCCCGTCGCGGTGCTGCGCGTGCTCGTGCGGGAGAACCGCGAGGTCGAGACCGAGGTCTTCGCCGCCGACGACGTCGCCGCGCTGCGGCCCCTGTTCACGGTCTGCGTCTCCACCACCGAACTCGACGGCGCTGCGCGGGGGGACAACGACGGCGGTGGCCGGGACGGCGACGCTGTCGAAAGGGACGCCCGGGAGCTGATCGCGCGGATCGACGACGAGCGCGCCGGGCCGCTGCGGGAGGCCGTTCTGTACGGAACCCCCTATGACGGCGCCGAGGTCGTGTTCCTCGCCGCCGCGGCCAAGGCCGACGAGCCGCCGGTGCTGGAGGCCTCCGTGGGGCCGGTTCGGCCGGTGACGGGCGCCGCGTTCCGGCGGATGGCCAGGGCCGAGCGGGGGAGGGCCCTCCGGGAGGCCCGGCAGGAGGAGCTGCGCGGGGCCGCCGCCGCGGTCGTCGTCGCCGAACGGACCGAGGGGAAGGCCGACCCCGTGACGGTGCGGCGATGGCGTGCCGGCTGGGCCGACTGGTCCGGCGTGGGGCTGGTGCTGCTGTTCCTCGCGTCCTACTGGCACGGCTCGTCCGGGTGGTGGACGTACGTCTTCGGCGTGGGCGCTCCCCTGCTCGCCGCCCTGATGGTGCCGCGCCGGATCGCCTGGCGGATCACCGCCGACCGCGAAGGCCTGTGGTTCAACGGCCTGGGCGCCGCCCGCCACCTCGCCTGGGAGCACGTACGGGCCGTGGAGTGCGAGGGCGCCCGGCTCCGGATCCACAGCCGGCAGGCCTCGTTCGGGGAGTGGCGGGTGGCCTCGCCCCGCTGGTCCTGGCTGGAGACCAGGTTCGGCCTGCTGCACCCGTACGAGCGGACGGCCGCCGAGATCACCGCGATGTGGCAGGACCCGGCGGCGCGCCCGGCCGGTCTCACCGACGAGCGCCGACGCGGACGCGCGCTGTGGCCCCTCGGGGCCGCGATCGGGATCGCCTCCGCGGCACTGGTGCTGTTCCTGCCCTGACGCACCCCGGGCGGCCGGCCCGTGCGGGGCGAACCGCGGCCGCGGTCGGCAGGTCGCCCGGGGGCCGGCCGTCGCGCGTGGCGGGCCGGTCCCCGGGCGGCCTGTGCGGCTGCCGGGGTCCCTCAGATGCCCGCCGCCGCCGACAGGTCTCGTTTGATCGCGGCGAGGAGGGCGTCGGCCTCGGCGCGGGCCGCGGGGAGGCCGGCGCGGGCGGCGACCGGGATGACGACCTCCAGGTAGCACTTCAGCTTGGGCTCGGTGCCGCTGGGGCGGACGATGACCCGGGCGCCGTCCAGCGTGTAGCGCAGGCCGTCGGTGGGGGGCAGTCGGTCCGTGCCCCGCGTGAGGTCCTCGGCCCTGGTGACGGCCAGGCCCGCGAGGGCGGTCGGAGGCTGCTCGCGGAGCCGTTCCATCGCGCGGGCGATGACCGAGAGGTCCTGCACCCGGACCGAGAGCTGGTCGGTGGCGTGCAGACCGTGCTCCAGGGCGAGGTCGTCCAGCAGGTCGAGGAGGGTGCGGCCCTCGGACTTGAGGGTGGAGGCGAGTTCCGTGATGAGCAGGGCGGCGGTGATGCCGTCCTTGTCGCGTACGCCCTCGGGGTCCACGCAGTAGCCGAGGGCCTCCTCGTAGCCGTAGCGCAGGCCGTCGACGCGGGCGATCCACTTGAAGCCGGTGAGGGTCTCCTCGTGGGGCAGGCCGGCCTTCGCGGCGATGCGGCCGAGGAGCGAGGAGGAGACGATCGACTCGGCGAAGACGCCCCGCGCGCCGCGCCGGACGAGGTGCGCGGCCAGCAGGGAACCGACCTCGTCGCCCCGCAGCATGCGCCAGTCGCCCTCGTGGGGGACGGCCACGGCACAGCGGTCGGCGTCCGGGTCGTTGGCGATGACCAGGTCGGGGGCCGTCTCGCGGGCCCTGGCGAAGGCGAGGTCCATCGCGCCGGGTTCTTCCGGGTTGGGGAAGGCGACCGTCGGGAAGTCAGGGTCGGGCTCGGCCTGTTCGGCCACGAGGACGGGCTCGGGGAAGCCCGCGCGGGCGAAGGCGGCGAGCAGGACGTCCTTGCCCACGCCGTGCATCGCCGTGTACACGGTGCGGGCCGTGCGGGCGGAGCCCGGGGCGAGGACGGCGTCGGTGCGGGCCAGATAGGCGTCGAGGACGGAGTCGTCGAGGGTCTGCCAGCCGGCCTCCGGACGCGCAACGTCCGTCAGCGCGGCGATCGCGTCGATCTCCGCCGCGATCCCGGCGTCGGCGGGCGGCACGATCTGCGAGCCGTCCCCCAGATACACCTTGTAGCCGTTGTCGCGCGGCGGATTGTGGCTGGCGGTGACCTCGACCCCGGCGACCGCCCCCAGGTGCCTTGTCGCGAAGGCGAGGACGGGGGTGGGCAGGGGGCGGGGGAGCACGGCCGCCCGGAACCCGGCGCCCGTCATCACGGCCGCCGTGTCGCGGGCGAAGTCCTCCGACTTGTGGCGGGCGTCGTAGCCGATGACGACGACCCCGCCGGTCCGGTCGTTCTTCGCGAGGTACGCGGCGAGACCGGCGGCGGCCCGGATCACGACCGAGCGGTTCATCCGCATGGGGCCGGCGCCGAGCTCCCCGCGAAGGCCGGCGGTGCCGAACTGGAGGGTCCCGCCGAACCGGTCGGCGAGCTCGGTGACGTCCTTGGCGTCGATGAGCTCGGCGAGCTCGGCGCGGGTCTCGGGGTCCGGGTCCTGGGCGAGCCAGGTCTGGGCGCGGGCGAGGAGATCGTCGTGCACGGGGGGTCACCCTCCGGTTGCTTGTGGGCGCCGGCAGAGGTCACTCAGCCCGTCCGGCGTGTTGAGGACGAGGCCCCTTCAGGGCCGAAGCGGGGTCTGGGGGCGCCGGCCCCCAGTCACCTGCGGAACCGCTTCTACAGCCTGCCCAGCACCTGCGCCAGCAGGGAGCCCATGCGCGTCGCCGAGTCGCGGCCCGCCTGGAGGACCTCCTCGTGGTTCAGCGGTTCCCCGGTCATGCCGGCGGCGAGGTTGGTCACCAGGGAGATGCCGAGCACCTCGGCGCCCGCCTCACGCGCCGCGATGGCCTCCAGCACGGTGGACATGCCGACCAGGTCCGCGCCGATGGTGCGGGCCATGCGGATCTCGGCCGGCGTCTCGTAGTGCGGGCCGGGGAACTGGGCGTAGACGCCCTCCTCCAGGGTGGCGTCGATCTCCTTGCAGAGGGCGCGCAGCCGCGGGGAGTACAGGTCCGTCAGGTCCACGAAGTTGGCGCCGATGATGGGGGACGTCGCCGTGAGGTTGATGTGGTCGCTGATCAGCACCGGCTGCCCTGGGCGCATGCCCTCGCGCAGACCGCCGCAGCCGTTCGTCAGCACGATCGTCTTGCAGCCGGCCGCGACCGCCGTACGGACGCCGTGGGCGACGGCGGCGACGCCGCGGCCCTCGTAGTAGTGCGTGCGGCCCAGGAAGACCAGTGCCCGCTTCGCTCCGATCTGGTACGAGCGGATCTTGCCGCCGTGGCCCTCCACCGCGGGCGGCGGGAAACCGGGCAGGTCGGTGACCTGGAACTCGGCTTCGGGGGCGCCCAGCGCGTCGACGGCCGGCGCCCAGCCGGAGCCCATCACGAGGGCGACGTCATGGGTCTCGGCGCCGGTCAGTTCGCGCAGTCGTGCGGCGGCGGCGTCGGCGGCGGCGTGGGGGTCGCCCTGGATGTCGTCCGGGAGAAGAGATGCGTTCACGCGATGAGGGTAGCCGGTCCGGGCCTACGCGCGTAGATGACTGAGCCGACGGGATGGCGATCGTTGTCTTGTCGTTTCCAACGAGAGCGTGGGAGTGATCACTCGCCCGTGACGAAGATGTCCTTGTCGTTGAAGACCTCGACGATGAAGATCAGCAGCCTGCCGACGCTGACTGTGTACTCGATGAGGATGTTCTGGGTCAGCCGGATCGTCCGGTCGTCCCCGGTGGAGCTTATGGGCCGGGACAGGTCGGGAAACGGATCCGCAGCGAGCATCATGATGCCCTTCTCGAACGCCGCCCGCTGCTGTTCGTCCAGCCGGTCGCGCGCCGCTGCCGCCTGCTCCGTGTAGAAGACGGTGTACGCAGTCCTGCCGCTCATCGCGCTCTCCCGTTCGTGTGCTGTGATGCCCACCGAGTTTAGAGTCGGTCGCGCTCAGCAGGGCCGCTTGCGCAGCTCCATCACGTAATCGTGTGGCGCCCCCGCCGATTCCGCCGCGTCGGCGATCTCGCCCAGGTACCGGGCCGCCGGAAGCCCGCCCTCGTAGCCGTTGAGCACGAACATCCAGGCGGACTCCTCGCCCTCCAGCGTCTGCACCCGCACCCGGGCGCGCCGGTAGATGCCGAGGCCGACGCCCTCCCAGCGGTCCAGGGACTCCTCGTCCATCGGGGCGATGTCGTACAGCGCGGCGAAGACCTGTGCGCCGGGGTCCACGGCGTCCTCCACGACCGTGGCGAGCGCGCCCTCCCAGCCCAGCTGCTCGCCGCCGAACGTCAGCCGCCACCCGTTCAGCCAGCCGGTGGCGCGCAGAGGCGAGTGGGGAGCGCGGCGGGTCATCAGCCGCGCGTCGAGGTTGCCGGCGTACGCGGCGTAGAGCGACATGCAAGGAGAGTACGGCAGCCCGCGCACGCGTCACTCTCGTAACAGTGGCGGCCCCGCGGCCCCCCGGGGCGAAACCACCGACGCCCGTGCGGGACAATGGAGTACGTGACTCGGATCGTGATCATCGGTGGCGGACCCGGCGGCTATGAGGCGGCGCTGGTGGCCGCGCAGCTCGGCGCGGAGGTGACCGTCGTCGACTGCGACGGTCTGGGCGGAGCGTCGGTGCTGACCGACTGCGTGCCGTCGAAGACCCTGATCGCCACGGCCGAGGTGATGACCACCTTCGACTCCTCGTACGAGGAGCTGGGCATCATCGTCGCCGACGACACCCCGCCGCTGGAGCAGGCGGCCCGGGTCGTCGGGGTGGACCTCGGCAAGGTCAACCGCCGGGTGAAGCGGCTCGCGCTCGCCCAGTCGCACGACATCACCGCCTCCGTCACCCGGGCCGGCGCACGGGTGCTGCGCGGGCGCGGCCGGCTGGAGGGCATGCAGGCCCTCGACGGCTCGCGCAAGGTCGTCGTCGCTGCCGCCGACGGCACCGAGGAGACCCTCACCGCCGACGCCGTCCTGCTCGCCACCGGCGCCCACCCGCGCGAGCTGCCCGACGCGCAGCCCGACGGCGAGCGCATCCTGAACTGGACCCAGGTCTACGACCTCGGCGAGCTCCCCGAGGAGCTCATCGTGGTCGGCTCCGGTGTGACGGGCGCGGAGTTCGCCGGCGCCTACCAGGCCCTCGGCTCCAAGGTCACCCTCGTCTCCTCCCGCGACCGTGTGCTGCCCGGCGAGGACCCGGACGCCGCCGCCGTCCTCGAGGACGTCTTCCGCCGTCGCGGCATGAACGTCATGGCCCGCTCCCGCGCCGAGTCCGCCAAGCGGGTCGGCGACCGGGTCGAGGTGACCCTGTCCGACGGCCGGGTCATCACCGGCTCGCACTGCCTGATGGCGGTCGGCGCCATTCCCAACAGCGAGGGGATGGGACTGGAGGAGGCGGGCGTCAAGGTCCGCGAGTCGGGTCACATCTGGACCGACAAGGTGTCCCGGACCACCGCCCCCGGGGTGTACGCCGCCGGTGACGTGACCGGGATCTTCGCGCTGGCCTCCGTCGCCGCCATGCAGGGCCGGATCGCCATGTACCACTTCCTCGGCGACGCGGTGGCCCCGCTCAACCTGAAGACCGTCTCCTCGAACGTCTTCACCGACCCCGAGATCGCCACCGTCGGCTACAGCCAGGCCGACGTGGACGGCGGGAAGATCGACGCCCGGGTCGTCAAGCTGCCGCTGCTGCGCAACCCGCGCGCCAAGATGCAGGGCATCCGTGACGGCTTCGTCAAGATCTTCTGCCGCCCCGGGACGGGGATCGTCGTCGGCGGTGTGGTCGTGGCGCCGCGCGCCTCGGAACTGATCCACCCCATCTCGATCGCCGTCGACAACAATCTGACGGTGGAACAGATCGCCAACGCGTTCACCGTGTACCCGTCCCTCTCCGGTTCGATCGCCGAGGTGGCGCGCCAGCTGCACACCCGGAAGGCGTCGGACGAGGGCTGACGGCCGGGTACGACTCCCCGGCGGTCACGGGGAGTTGACGGCCGGTCGTCGCCGGGTTGCCGGACATGCGGGGGGCATAGGCGCCGGAACTGGGCCCTATACCACTCCCCGTCCCTCTGTGCGAACAACTTCTACTATTCGGCGCAAAGAGCTGAAAGCAGACGGTCGTCCGCGTTACTGTCAGTTTCGTGTTCGCTGCAGAACGTCGTCAATTGATCCTCGAAATGGTGCGAGCGAACGGGGCCGTGTCGCTCCGTGAGCTCGCCCGCGTCGTCCAGACCTCCGAAGTGACCGTACGGCGGGACGTGCGCGCACTGGAGGCAGAAGGACTCCTCGACCGCCGGCACGGCGGTGCGGTATTGCCGGGCGGGTTCACGCGAGAGTCCGGCTTCCCGCAGAAATCACATCTCGCGACCGCCGAGAAGACCGCCATCGCGGACCTCGCCGCCAACTTCGTCGAAGAGGGCGAGGCCATCGTGGTGGGGGCGGGCACCACCACACAGGAGCTGGCCCGCCGGCTCGCCCGGGTGCCCGGACTGACCGTGGTCACCAACTCGCTGCTCGTCGCCCAGGCGTTGGCCCATGCCAACCGGGTCGAGGTCGTGATGACCGGCGGCACCCTGCGCGGCTCCAACTACGCCCTCGTGGGCAGCGGAGCCGAGCAGTCCCTCCAAGGACTCAGGGTGTCGCGGGCCTTCATCTCCGGGAGCGGACTCACCGCGGAGCGCGGGCTGTCCACGTCCAACATGCTGTCGGCGTCCGTGGACCGGGCGCTGGTCCAGGCCGCGGCCGAGGTGGTCGTCCTCGCCGACCACACCAAGCTCGGCACGGACACCATGTTCCAGACCGTGCCGACGGACGTCATCACCCGGCTGGTGACCGACGAGCCGCCGGCCCACGACGACCGTGCCGCCACCGAGTTGCAGGCCCTGGCGGACCAGGGGGTGCAGATCGCCGTGGCCGGGGCGTCGGGGAGCCCGGGGGGTGATGCGGTCCCGGCGCGCCATCAGCAGCAGCGTCGGGACGTGCCGTTGCCCGCGCCGCGCCGGGGTCAGGTGCCGGGTGCTGCCGCGGGGCTGCGCGCGGCTTCGATGCACGGTGAGCAGGCCCCTGGCGGGGAACGGGCGAGGGTCGCCGACATGCGCCGCCGTTGACCTCGGCGGTCGCCGGCGCCGGGTGACCTGGGGGCTCCGCCCTCAGACCCCCGTTCGGCCCTGAACGGGCCTCGTCCTCGAACGCAGGACGGGTTGAAAATTCACCGGACGGGCTGAAATTCATCAGGCGGTCCGGACTGCTGACCGGTGCTGCGAAAGGGCCGTCAGGGACAGGCGAGCCTGGTCGGCGGCGGCCGGGACGCCGAACGCGGCGAGGCGCCCGGGGAGCGGGCGCCTCGACACGGTTGAGCGGTGGGGTCAGTCCTTGATCTCGCAGATCGGGGCGCCCGACGTGATGGACGCGCCGATCTCCGCGGCCAGGCCCTTGACGGTCCCGGAGCGGTGGGCGTTGAGCGGCTGTTCCATCTTCATCGCTTCGAGGACGACGATCAGGTCGCCCTCCTTGACCTCCTGGCCCTCCTCGACGGCCACCTTGACGATGGTGCCCTGCATCGGGGAGGCGAGGGTGTCGCCGGAGGCCATGGGGCCGGACTTCTTGGCCGCGCGGCGCTTGGGCTTGGCGCCCGCCGCGAGACCGGTGCGGGCCAGGCTCATGCCGAGCGAGGACGGGAGGGAGACCTCCAGGCGCTTGCCGCCGACCTCGACGACGATCGTCTCGCGGTCCGTGTCGTCCTCGGCCTCGGCGTCGGCCGGGGCGGCGAAGGCGGGGATCTCGTTGACGAACTCGGTCTCGATCCAGCGGGTGTGGACCGTGAAGGGGGCGTCGGAGCCGGTGAGCTCCGGGGCGAACGCCGGGTCCTTGACCACCGCACGGTGGAACGGGATGGCCGTGGCCATGCCCTCGACCTGGAACTCCTCCAGCGCACGGGCCGCCCGCTGGAGCGCCTGCTCACGGGTGGCGCCGGTGACGATCAGCTTGGCCAGGAGCGAGTCCCACGCCGGGCCGATCACGCTGCCGGACTCGACACCCGCGTCGAGGCGGACGCCCGGACCGGACGGCGCGGCGAACGTGGTGACCGTGCCGGGGGCCGGCAGGAAACCCCGGCCCGGGTCCTCGCCGTTGATACGGAACTCGAAGGAATGACCGCGCAGCTGCGGGTCGCCGTAGCCGAGCGCCTCGCCGTCGGCGATGCGGAACATCTCGCGCACCAGGTCGATGCCCGCGACCTCCTCGGTCACCGGGTGCTCCACCTGGAGACGGGTGTTGACCTCGAGGAAGGAGATCGTCCCGTCGACACCGACGAGGAACTCGACGGTGCCCGCGCCGACGTAGCCGGCCTCCTTCAGGATGGCCTTCGAGGAGGCGTACAGCTCGGCCGTCTGCGCCTCGGAGAGGAACGGCGCCGGGGCCTCCTCGACCAGCTTCTGGTGGCGGCGCTGGAGCGAGCAGTCACGGGTGGAGACGACGACCACGTTGCCGTGGCTGTCGGCCAGGCACTGCGTCTCCACGTGCCGCGGCTTGTCCAGGTACCGCTCGACGAAGCACTCGCCCCGGCCGAAGGCGGCGACCGCCTCGCGGACGGCCGAGTCGTACAGCTCGGGGACCTCCTCCAGCGTCCGGGCGACCTTCAGACCGCGTCCGCCGCCGCCGAAGGCGGCCTTGATCGCGATCGGCAGGCCGTGCTCCCGGGCGAAGGCGACGACCTCGTCTGCGCCGGAGACCGGGTCGGGCGTGCCGGCGACCAGGGGCGCGCCGGCCCGCTGGGCGATGTGCCGGGCGGCGACCTTGTCGCCGAGGTCGCGGATGGCCTGCGGGGGCGGGCCGATCCAGATCAGGCCCGCGTCCAGGACCGCCTGCGCGAAGTCGGCGTTCTCCGAGAGGAAGCCGTAGCCGGGATGGACGGCGTCGGCTTCGGACTCCCGCGCCGCGTTCAGCACCTTCTCGATGTCGAGATAGCTGGTCCCGGGAGTGTCACCGCCCAGGGCGAACGCCTCATCCGCGGCGCGGACATGCAGAGCGTCCCGGTCCGGGTCGGCATAGACGGCCACGCTCGCGATACCGGCATCCCGGCACGCCCGCGCCACGCGGACTGCGATTTCGCCACGGTTGGCGATGAGCACCTTGCGCACGATTGAGGCTCCCTCCTTGAAACAAGCCGAGTTTAGGGACTGCCGACACGCCTCTTCGACCCGTCCCCAAAGGTGAGCTTGCCCACACGGAGCGTGATGCCAGGCTCACTCGACCGCGAAATCCCTTGTAGTACCGCCGTACGCAGCACTCCTCCGGCAAACCCTAGCCCTCTGATGTGGTCAAGGTCTCTGTGAGGGCGTGCTGCGGCACACTCCGTTTCTTTGTGGAGTCCCTACGAATGGCCCAATGATTCTTTGCCGCGCGCAGAACCCTTGTCCCACCGTTTACCCGTTAGTAGCGTTCGGGGTGTCTCGAACGTAGATGAGGCGGCAACACGCTTGCTCGGGTCTGGGTCGAAAGTGGGTGGGGAGCGGTGGTGCGCAGACCGGTGGCGTGGGTCGTGGCGGTCGTGCTCTTCGCGGAGGCGCTCGGCGTCGCCGCGCTGAACTGGTTCATGGGCGTCGTGGTGGACCGGCAGGACATGTCCCTGGCCGGCCTGGACCCGGACGTGATGGCGACGTCCTCGAAGGTCGGCGGGATCCTCTTCGGCCTCTACTTCGCCCTGTGCGCCCTCGTGGCCCTGCTGGTGGCCCTGCGCGACCGCGCGCCCGCCGGGTTCGGCCGGGTCCTGCTGATCAGCGCCGCGGTCGTGCACGCCCTGCTGGGCGCCTTCGCGTGGGGTCTGCTGGGCTGGACGCAGTTCCTGTTCATGGTGGTCGTGCTCACCCTGATCGTGCTGCTCCTGATGACCTACGACGCCCAGGAGAGCCCCGCCGCCGCGCAGCCCGAGGACAGCAAGGGCGACGGCGGCGGTACGCCGGTCGCGCCGGCGCCGGTTACGCCTCCGACGGCGCCCACAACTCCGTGATGCCGACCCCCAGGTGCGCCAGCAGCCGGCGCACCAGGGGCAGGCTGATGCCGATGACGTTGCCGTGGTCGCCGTCGATGCCGTCGATGAACGGGGCCGAGCGGCCGTCGAGGGTGAACGCCCCGGCGACGTACAGCGGTTCGCCCGAAGCGACGTACGCGGCGATCTCCTCGTCCGTCGGCTCGCCGAAGCGGACGACGGTGGAGGCGGTCGCGGAGGTGTAGCGCCCGCTGAGGGTGTCGTAGACGCAGTGGCCGGTCTGGAGCGTCCCGGCCCGGCCGCGCATCGCCTTCCAGCGCGCGAGGGCCTCCACGGCGTCCGCGGGCTTCCCCAGCGCCTCGCCGTCCAGGTCGAGCACCGAGTCGCAGCCGATCACCAGCGCGCCCTTGACCTCGGGCTTGGCGGCCACGACGGAGGCCTTCGCCTCGGCGAGGGCGAGCGCCAGCTCGGCCGGGGTGGGGGCGGTGACGGCGTCCTCGTCGACCCCGCTCACGATGACCTCGGGGGTCAGGCCCGCCTGGCGCAGCAGGTTCAGTCGGGCGGGGGACTGGGAGGCGAGGACGAGTCGGCGCATGCGGTCAGCCTAGTGCCGTGCCGGGCGTCGCGAGCCGGTGAACCCCTCCGGTCACGGCACGGGCGGCGCGGCGCGGTCTACCGGATCCCCAGCACGATCATCGCTATCACCATGGCCAACGCCAGGAAGAGGCCGAGTCTGCGCAGGGTCTCCTGCATCTCGCGCAGTTCCTCGGGGGGCTCGTTCTCGGGGTCGGACCACAGCATGCCACCAGCGTGGGGCCCGCCAGGGGGCGCGGGCCTGAGTACTCGTACTCAAGTTGCGGGCCCGCAGCCGTTCACCCGGGGTTCGGGTGATGTCGCGGTGTTCGTCGGCTGTGGGCCGGCCGGGGCCTGCCGCGCCCGCGCGCGGAGCCGTAGGTCGCTACGGCCCCGCGCCCCTGACATGCGGGTCGGCCGCCCCTAGGACGGCCAGTAGGTCCGCGTCCAGGACGCCTGCCCCGGCTGCGGCACCCGGTGTCCCGCGATGCGGGCCGGGTCGGACCACGCGTCCCTCGGGATCTCCGCGCCGGACGGCGTGGACGCTGCCGCCGCGGCGCGGGCCCGGACCACCGCCAGGGCGGCGGCCAGCTCCTCGGGCGTCGGGTTGCCCCGTACGACCTTGATCGTCATGACGGCTCCTAGAGGGGGATGTTGCCGTGCTTCTTCGGAGGGAGGGATTCCCGCTTGGTGCGCAGTTGACGCAGGCCGCGCACGATGTGCCGACGGGTGTCGGACGGCATGATCACCGAGTCGACGTAGCCGCGCTCGGCCGCGATGTACGGGTTGAGGAGGGTGTCCTCGTACTCGCGGATCAGCCGGGCGCGCACCGCCTCCAGATCCTCACCGCCCGCCGCCGCCTCGGCGATCGTGCGGCGGTGCAGGATGTTGACCGCGCCCTGGGCGCCCATCACGGCGATCTGGGCGGTCGGCCACGCCAGGTTGATGTCCGCGCCCAGGTGCTTGGAGCCCATGACGTCGTAGGCGCCGCCGAAGGCCTTGCGGGTGATGACGGTGATCAGCGGGACCGTCGCCTCCGCGTAGGCGTAGATCAGCTTGGCGCCGCGCCGGATGATGCCGTCGTGCTCCTGGCCGACGCCGGGCAGGAAGCCGGGCACGTCCACGAAGGTGATGACCGGGATGTTGAAGGCGTCGCAGGTGCGGACGAAGCGGGCCGCCTTCTCCGAGGCCGTGATGTCCAGACAGCCCGCGAACTGCATCGGCTGGTTGGCGACGATGCCGACCGGGTGGCCCTCGACCCGGCCGTAACCGGTGAGGATGTTCGGCGCGAACAGGGCCTGCGTCTCGAAGAACTCCGCGTCGTCCAGGACGTGCTCGATCACCGTGTGCATGTCGTACGGCTGGTTCGCGCTGTCCGGCACGATCGTGTCCAGCTCCAGGTCCTCGTCGGTGACGGACAGGTCCGCCTCCTCCGGGAACACCGGGGCCTCACTGAGGTTGTTGGACGGCAGGTACGACAGCAGCTGCTTGACGTACTCGACGGCGTCCTTCTCGTCGCCGGCCATGTGGTGCGCCACGCCCGACACCGAGTTGTGGGTGCGAGCGCCGCCCAGTTCCTCGAAGCCGACGTCCTCGCCGGTGACCGTCTTGATGACGTCGGGGCCGGTGATGAACATGTGCGAGGTCTGGTCCACCATCACCGTGAAGTCGGTGATCGCGGGGGAGTACACCGCGCCGCCCGCGCACGGGCCGACGACCAGGCTGATCTGCGGGATCACACCGGACGCGTGGGTGTTGCGGCGGAAGATCTCGCCGTACGCGCCCAGCGAGGCCACGCCCTCCTGGATGCGGGCGCCGCCGGAGTCGTTGATGCCGATGACCGGGCAGCCGGTCTTCAGCGCGAAGTCCATGACCTTGACGATCTTCTGGCCGTACACCTCGCCGAGGGCGCCGCCGAAAACGGTGAAGTCCTGGGAGAAGACGGCGACCGGACGGCCGTCGACCGTGCCGTATCCGGTGACGACGCCGTCTCCGTACGGGCGGTTGTTCTCCAGACCGAAGTTGGTGGACCGGTGCCGGGCGAACTCGTCCAACTCGACGAAGGAGCCGTCGTCGAGGAGCAGATCGATGCGCTCACGGGCCGTCAACTTGCCCTTGGCGTGCTGCTTCTCGACGGCGCGTTCCGAACCGGCGTGCGTCGCTTCTTGGATGCGCCGCTGGAGATCCGCGAGCTTGCCCGCGGTGGTGTGGATGTCGATCCCTGGGATCTCGTGGCGCTCTTCCGGCTCGGACATCGGGATACGGCTCCCTGCCTGCTCAAAAGGGGGGACGGTTACTCATCCGTAGAGTAGTGCTGGCCCTGGGGATCGGCAGTGCGGCATTCAACACACCTAGGGTGGCTTGCATGACACCGCGAGATGCAGCAGACGCCGGCGGCGGCCGGTGGTCCGATCTGGACCGTCCGCCCCTCAACGCCCCGGCGCTGCGCCGGGCGCTGGTACGGGAGGGCGGCCTGTGGTCACAGGTGGACGTGGTGCAGAGCACCGGTTCCACCAACTCCGACCTGGTGGCGGCGGCGAGCGCGGGCAAGGCGGCCGAAGGCGCGGTCCTCGTCGCCGAGGAGCAGACCTCGGGGCGCGGCCGGCTGGACCGCCGGTGGACGGCGCCGCCGCGGTCCGGGCTGTTCTTCTCCGTGCTGCTCACCCCGCGCGAGGTGCCGGTGGCCCGCTGGGGCTGGCTGCCGCTGCTCACCGGCGTCGCCGTGGCGACGGGCCTGTCCCGGGCGGCGGGCGTGGACACGGCACTCAAATGGCCCAACGACCTCCTGGTGACCGTCGGGGGAGAGGAACGCAAGGCCGGCGGCATCCTCGCCGAACGGGCCGGACCCGAGGCGGTCGTCGTCGGCGTCGGCCTCAACGTCAGCCTGCGGGCCGACGAGCTCCCCGTGCCCCTGGCCGGATCGCTGGCGCTGGCCGGCGCGGTCAGTACGGACCGGGACACGCTGCTGCGGGGCGTCCTGCGGTCGCTGGGGGAGTGGTACGGCCGCTGGCGGGAGGCCGGCGGCGACCCGGCGGCCAGCGGTCTCCAGGAGACGTACGCCGCCGGGTGCGCGACGCTGGGACGGACGGTACGGGCCGAGCTGCCCGGGGACCGGTCGATCGTCGGCGAGGCGGTCGCGGTCGACGGGGACGGACGGCTTGTGATCGCCACGGAGGAAGGGGTACAGGAGCCGGTGGGGGCGGGAGACATCGTGCACCTGAGGCCGGCGTGACGTGAGCGCCGGGCCTCGTGCCCCGGTCGGACGGAACGGAGTGAGCTGGCGCACACCTGCCGTAGAGTTGAGGCCGGTCGATACCTGACCGCGGAAGATCGGAAGGGCAGCAGGCGTGACCGTCGACGACACGGGCTCCGGCGCGGACGCGGACGGCCGGCGAAACCTGCCGGCCGCCGAATCCGGCGAGCCGGGCGACCCCGGTGAGGACCCGCATCCTCTCGCGCTGCGCCTCGAACAGCTCATCCTCGGCGCCGAGCGGCGCTACACCCCGTTCCAGGCCGCGCGCAGCGCCGGCGTCTCCATGGAGCTGGCGTCGCGTTTCTGGCGGGCCATGGGCTTCGCCGACATCGGGCAGGCGAGGGCCCTCACCGAGGCCGACGTCCTCGCCCTGCGGCGGCTGGCCGGCCTCGTGGAGGCGGGGCTGCTGAGCGAGGCGATGGCCGTGCAGGTGGCGCGGTCCACCGGGCAGACCACCGCCCGTCTGGCGGAATGGCAGATCGACTCCTTCCTGGAGGGCCTGACCGAGCCGCCCGAGCCGGGCATGACCCGCACCGAGGTCACGTATCCCATCGTCGAGCTGCTGCTGCCCGAGCTGGAGGAGTTCCTCGTCTACGTCTGGCGCCGGCAGCTGGCCGCCTCGGCGGGCCGGGTCGTGCAGGCCGCCGACGACGAGGAGATGGTCGACCGGCGGCTGGCCGTCGCCTTCGCGGACCTCGTCGGCTTCACCCGGCTGACCCGGCGCATGGAGGAGGAGGAGCTCGGCGAGCTCGTCGAGGCCTTCGAGACGACCGCCGCCGACCTGGTCGCCGCCCGTGGCGGGCGGCTGATCAAGACGCTCGGCGACGAGGTGCTCTACGCGGCCGACGACGCCGGCATCGCCGCCGACATCGCGCTGCTCCTCGTCGAGACGATGAGCAACGACGAGACGATGCCCGAACTGCGCGTCGGCATGGCCTTCGGCACGGTCACCACCCGGATGGGCGATGTCTTCGGCACGACGGTCAACCTGGCCTCGCGGCTGACCTCGATAGCTCCCCGTGACGCCGTCCTCGTCGACAGCGCCTTCGCCGAGGAACTGATCCGCACCGGCGACGCCCCGGCCTCGGAGGCCGAGGCGGCGGAGGAGGCGGCCGCCGCGGAGAAGGAGGGCGAGGAGCCGCCGAAGTACCGCTTCGCGCTCCAGCCGATGTGGCAGCGCCCGGTGCGCGGTCTCGGCGTGGTCGAACCCTGGCTGCTGACCCGGCGCAACGGCGTCGACGACTGATGCGGTGACCGGAAGGGCCGGCCGGAAGGCCCGCGGCGTCCGGTGCGGTGTGTCGGAGGGCGGAGCATCGCCCGTGTCATGGATGCACTCGGGTGACGCGACAGCGCGGCGTGGGGGACCCCCGGCCGAAGGCTGGGGGAGTGCCGTGCCGGGCGTCGCGAGCCGTTGAACCGGTCGCGGCAGGGCCGCGGCGAAAGCCGCGTCGAGGGCACCGCGTCGGCGGTCAGAGCTTCGGCACGGCGGCGACCAGCGGGTTCACGCAGAGACCGATGACGGGGACGCAGACGTCGGGCCGGCGCGGGTCGGCGGGTTTCTCGGGCGCGGGGGTGGCCGGGGCGGGCGCGGGCGCAGCCGGCGGCGTGGGCCGCGGGGTGGCGGTCGCCGAGGGCGCCGGAGCCCGTGGCGGGGGCGCCGCCGGGCTGTAGGTGGCCCCCGGGGTCAGGGCGACGGACGTCGGCGAACCGGGGACACCCGGGAGCAGGCCGACGTCGGACGCGGCGGGGGCGGCGGGGGTGGGACTCGCTCCGCCCATCGGGCTGGGCGCGGTCGGCGAGGGCGTGGCGGTGGTGCCCGGCCGGTCGGCGCCCGGCGGGCGGTCCGCACCGGTGGGGGCGTCGACGCCGGTGTCGGTCTCCGTGCTCGCGACGGGGTCGGGCTGGGACTCCGCCTCCGCGGTGCCCGGACCGCCGACGCCGCCCGGGTCTGGGGTCAGCCGGACGAGGCTCAGCACTCCGGCGGCCAGTGCGAGGCCGCCGGCGGCGAACAGCACCTTGCGGGGGCGGGGACGGCGGTGCCGGCCCCGGGGGCGCGGCGCCCAGAGTCCGCCGGTCTCCTCGCCGGCCGGCTCGTCCCGAGCCGTCTCGTAGGACCCGGTCCACGTGCTCACCGGTGTGCTCGTCATCGCGTTCTCTCCCCGGTGCGGTCGCGGCCCCCGGTGCGCCGGGGCGGACGCACGTTATGCGCTCCCGTGGGCGGTGCGGGGGGAGTTGGGCGGGATGTCACCCGAACGGGTGGGCGGTGCAGGGCGGGGACGAGGGGAGCCGGTCCGCCCTTTCGTCTCCCGGCCCCGGCTGCGATGATCGGGTGAGCGTTGTTAACCCGCGTTAACCGGAGGGTGTCGTGAGCGGTGTCGGGAGCGGTGGCATGAGCGAGGAGCGGTTCGGGGAGTTCGTCCTCGTGCGGCGGCACGGGGACGGTGGGCACGTCGCCGAGCTGGTCCTCGACCGGCCGAAGGCCATGAACGCGGTCTCCACCGACATGGCCCGGTCGATCGCCGGGGCGTGCGCGGCGCTGGGCGCGGACCGGGACGTGCGGGTGGTCGTGCTGACCTCGACGCACGAGCGGGCGTTCTGCGTCGGCGCCGACCTCAAGGAGCGGAACTCCCTCAGCGACGCCGAACTGCTGCGGCAGCGGCCGCTCACGCGCGGTGCGTACACCGGGGTGCTGGAGCTGCCGGTGCCCACGGTCGCGGCGCTGCACGGCTTCGCGCTGGGCGGCGGGTTCGAACTGGCGCTGGCGTGCGACGTCATCGTGGCCGACCCGACGGCCGTGGTGGGGCTGCCGGAGGTGTCCGTGGGCGTGATCCCGGGCGGCGGCGGCACCCAGCTGCTGCCGCGCCGGGTGGGAGCGGCGCGGGCGGCCGAGCTGGTCTTCACGGCGCGCCGGGTGGAGGCGGCCGAGGCGCGGGACCTGGGCCTGGTGGACGTTCTGGTGGAGGAGGGGCGGGACCGCGAGGAGGCGCTGGAACTGGCCGGGCGGATCGGCGCCAACTCGCCGGTGGGGCTGCGGGCGGCGAAGCGGGCGCTGCGCCTCGGGCAGGGGCTGGACCTGCGGGCCGGGCTCGAGGTCGAGGACGCCGCGTGGCGGTCGGTGGCCTTCTCCGGGGACCGGGCGGAAGGGGTCGCGGCCTTCAACGAGAAGCGGAAGCCGCAGTGGCCCGGTGAGTGAGAGGGCGCGTGCTGCCCGGTGGTGGGGCGGGGGAGCGGGCGAGTAGGGGGCGGCGGGGGGCGCGCGGGCGGGTACGGCCGTGCCTCTCACTCTCCGTGGCCCTTCGGTGTCCCCTTTTGAACTGAATGTCCCTAGCCTGGGGAGATGGGTGAGGACAGACGCCTGGTGGCCGTGGTGGCGCTCGCGCAGGGGATGGCGGCCGCGCACACCCCCCGCGAGTCATGGCGTGCGGCGGCTCTCGGAGCCTGCCAGGCGCTGTCCGGAGGCTTCGCGGCCCTCTCGGTCTGGGAGCGGGATCTCGGGCGGCTGCGCGTCCTCGTGAACGTGGGGGACCGGGCAGCCGACGAGGACGAGTTCCCGGACGCCGAGGCGTATCCGGTGCATCAGTTCCCGGAGATCACCGAGTTCCTGCACGAGCGCTGGGTGGCCGGGGGCGAGCCCAACGCCTGGGTGGAAACGGCCCGCGGCCCCGCCGCCGGACGCCCCGGCTACTGTCACCAGAGGGTCGCCGCACTGCGCCGCCGGGGCCGGAGTTCCTGTGTCGTCGCGCCCATCGTGCTGCACGGCCGGGCCTGGGGCGAGCTGTACGTCGCCCGTCCGGTGGGCGCCGCCGTCTTCGACCGGGCCGACGCCGACTTCGCCACCGTCCTCGCCGCCGTCGTCGCCGCCGGGCTCGCCCAGACCGAACGGCTGGAGGAGGCCCGCCGTCTCGCCTTCACCGACGCCCTCACCGGTCTGGCCAACCGCCGCGCCGTCGACGTACGGCTGGAGGCGGCGGTCGAGCGGCACCGCCTGGAGGGGATCGTGGTCAGCCTCGTGGTGTGCGACCTCAACGGGCTGAAGCGGGTCAACGACACCCGCGGGCACGCCGTCGGCGACCGGCTCCTCGAGCGGTTCGGGTCGGTGCTGTCGCTGTGCGGGGCCATGCTGCCCGGCGCGCTGGCCGCCCGGCTCGGCGGCGACGAGTTCTGTCTGCTGGCCGTCGGGTCGCCCGCCGACGATGTCGTCCATGTCGCCGACGACCTCTGCCGCCGGGCCGGGGAACTGGAGCTCGGTGAGGGCGTGGCCTGCGGGGTCGCCTCCACCCAGGACCCCATCGGGCCCGTGACCTCCGCCCGTCGGCTGTTCCGGCTCGCCGACGCGGCCCAGTACCGGGCCAAGGCCGTGCGGGCCGCCCGGCCGGTGGTCGCCGGGCGGGCGGGCCCGGACGACCCCGTCGTACGCCTCGCCGACGAGCCGCCCCGGGAGCGGACCGGCGAGCGGCGGCGGTTCAGGGGGCGGCGCTGAGGAAGCGGCCGCCGACGGTGTGACCTATTCGGTAAGGGGTGAACCGCGCACCCACTGGTGACATCCAGGTCTTCACTGCGTACGCTCCTGAATATGGATATGCACACTGTGGTGGTGGGGACGTCCGGGGTGACCGCGTCCGACGTGCTCGCCGTGGCCCGCGACGGCGCCCGGATCGAACTCTCCGCGGAGGCGGTGGCGGCCCTCGCCGCGGCCCGCGAGATCGTGGACGCGCTGGCGGCCAAGCCCGAGCCCGTCTACGGCGTCTCCACCGGGTTCGGCGCCCTCGCCACCCGGCACATCAGCCCGGAGCTGCGCGCCCGGCTCCAGCGCAACATCGTCCGCTCGCACGCCGCCGGCATGGGCCCGCGGGTCGAGCGCGAGGTCGTCCGGGCGCTGATGTTCCTGCGGCTGAAGACCGTCTGCTCCGGACATACCGGCGTGCGGCCCGAGGTCGCGCAGACCATGGCCGACATCCTGAACGCCGGCATCACCCCGGTCGTGCACGAGTACGGCTCCCTGGGCTGTTCCGGCGACCTGGCCCCGCTCTCGCACTGCGCCCTCACCCTGATGGGCGAGGGGGACGCCGAGGGCCCCGACGGTGTGGTGCGCCCGGCCGGTGAGCTGCTCGCCGAGCACGGCATCGCCCCGGCCGAACTGCGCGAGAAGGAGGGTCTCGCGCTCCTCAACGGCACCGACGGCATGCTCGGCATGCTGGTCATGGCCCTCGCCGACCTCGACATGCTCTACAAGTCCGCCGATGTCACGGCGGCGCTCAGCCTGGAGGCGCTGCTCGGCACCGACAAGGTGCTCGCGCCCGAGCTGCACGCCATCCGCCCGCACCCGGGGCAGGGCGCCTCGGCCGCCAACATGCTGGCCGTGCTCGCGGGTTCGGAGCTCACCGGCCACCACCAGGACGATGCCCCCCGGGTCCAGGACGCCTACTCGGTGCGCTGTGCCCCGCAGGTCGCCGGGGCCGGCCGCGACACCATGGCGCACGCCCGGCTCGTCGCCGAGCGGGAGCTGGCCTCGGCCGTCGACAACCCGGTGGTGCTTCCCGACGGCCGTGTGGAGTCCAACGGCAACTTCCACGGGGCGCCGGTCGCCTACGTGCTGGACTTCCTCGCCATCGCCGTCGCCGACCTGGCCTCCATCGCCGAGCGGCGCACCGACCGGCTGCTGGACAAGAACCGCAGCCACGGCCTCCCGCCGTTCCTCGCGGACGACGCCGGTGTCGACTCCGGACTGATGATCGCCCAGTACACGCAGGCCGCGCTGGTCAGCGAGCTGAAGCGGCTGGCCGTACCGGCGTCCGCCGACTCGATCCCGTCCTCCGCGATGCAGGAGGACCATGTGTCGATGGGCTGGTCCGCGGCCCGCAAGCTGCGCACCGCCGTCGACAACCTCACCCGGGTGATCGCCGTCGAGCTGTACGCCGCCACCCGCGGGGTGGAGCTGCGCGAGGGACTGACCCCGGCGCCGGCCAGCCGGGCCGTCATCGAGGCCGTCCGCAAGGCGGGCGTGCAGGGCCCGGGACCGGACCGGTTCCTCGCGCCCGACCTCGCGGCGGCGGACGCCTTCGTGCGCGACGGACGGCTCGTCGCCGCGGTGGAGGCGGTCACCGGACCGCTGCGCTAGTGCCGCGACAGGCAACGTTCGCCCCGTCGCGACGCCCGGCACGCACTCTCGCCGCACCGGCCGAAAGCCCAGGTACGTCCAGTACGAGGACTTCCGGCCGGCACGCCGAGAGCACGCACCGGACGCCGCTCCTTGACGGGCAAACGTTGCCCGCCGCGGCACTAGAGCGGTGGGGCCCCGCCGCACGGATGTGACGGCGGGGCCCCTGCGCGTTGCGGCCGGTCAGCCGGTCAGCCGGTCAGCCGGTCAGTCCGTCGGCGGGCCGGCGGGTCACTTGAGCTTGGCGACCTGTGCGTCGACCACGGCCGCCGGGATGTCGCCCATCTCGCCGCCCTTGGAGAACGCGGCGAAGTTCACCGTGTAGAACGAGGCGAGGGTGTTGCCCTTGCGCACCACCACGGTGTGGAAGGTGGCCGTGCCTTCGCCGTCCATGTCGACGTCCTCGGAGAACGCCACCGTCTCGTCGCCCTTCGTGGCGCCCTTCTCGGCGGCGACCTTGGTGACCTTCGACTTCTCGCCGTCCGCCGCCAGGCCGTACCCGCCGGCGCAGGCCGTCACGCCGTCGGAGACGGCCTTCATGGCCTTCTCGGCGCCGTCGCCCTCGTACGAGGAGAGGCCCACGAACGTCAGGTCGACGTCGAAGGCGGCCTCGATGTCCGTGGGCTTCGCGGTGGCGGCCGACGACTTGTCCTCGGAGACCGTGTTGCTGGCGTTCGCGTCCGTGTCGCCCGGGGCGAGACCGGCGGTGGCCCAGGCGAGCGGGTCGCAGGCCGGCTTGTCGGTCTTCACCTGCTTCTTGGAGGCCGGGAGGGTGTCATTGCCCGAATCGACCTTGTAGCCCTTGAGTTCGCCCTGCGCGAGCAGCAGCTTCTCCAGCTCGGCGGTGGTGAGCGCCTTCGCGGCCGGAGCCGACGAGGCGGGGGCGGACGAGGACGACGATGCCTTGGGATCCGCGGATTCCTTCGATCCCTCGTCCGAACACGCGGTAAGGAGGGAGAGCGACAGTGCACCCAGTGCGGCAGTGGCGCACAGCCGCGCCCCCGATGATCTCTTCATGGGCGAACTATGAAGAAGCTGTCAAAGAACAGTCAAGTTAATTCAAAAACCCAGACGTTCCCGGCGAACGGAATAAACCACGAAACCCGCGCCCAGTGCTAGCAGGGTGGTCCCGCCGACGACGTACGGGGTCGTGTCGAAGCTTCCGGTGTCGGCGAGCCGGGTGCCGTCGTCCTCCGTGGTGCCGGCCAGCGACTCGGCGGTCGTACCGGCCGCGTCGTCGACCCTGGAGCCGGTGGCGCGGTAGGCCGCGGCGTCGGTCGCGGTCGTCGAAGCGACCCGGGCCTGGGTCGTGACCTGTGTCGTCGTGACCGTTCTGACCGGGGTGTCCTGGGACGCGTTCGCGGACGGGACGAACCACAGGGCGCCCAGCAGGGTCCCCGCGGCGGTGGCGGTCAGCAACGAACGTCGAGCGGATGACACGGAATATCGATCCCCTTGTGGCGCTGGCGAATTGGCCGTGTGACCTGATGCTAATGAAAGTCACGGGTCGCGGGAAAGTTACGGGAGCCGTGAGCCGTACGCTCCGGCCATGAGCACTGAAGAGACATCACGTTTTGTGCGGCTTCGGGTGGAGATTCTCCTCGAGGTGCACGACGAGGACGCCGTGACGCAGGCGGCGCTGCGGCGGCTCGCCGACGACGCGGAGATCCCGGACGCCGAACGCGCGCACACCGAGGGTGCTGTGACGGAGGACACCGCGGAGGCCCTCGCCTATCTCGTCGACCCCTTCGACCTGGTGGGCGAGGTGCCCGGGGTGGAGCTCCAGCAGGCCTCCTGGTCCAGTGAACGGGTCGAGCACGACCCGGATTCGGCGGAGTGGGACCTCGACGAGGATGATGTCGGCGAGGATGACGAGGCGGACGGTGAAGTGGGCCGCATCGGCTGAGCGTTCCGGGAAACTCGTGACCCCGGACGGCAACCGCCGACCGGGGTTTCGTCGTCTCAGCAGGCGCACGAACCGACACCCGCACCATCCGCACACCGCGAACGTGGCGTGCCCCACACCTTCGGGAATGTGGAACGGGACGTACCGGTCGTAGCGTTGATGTTCCTGACGGGGACTCTCTGGGTTCTGGCAATCGGCAACGATGGAGAAGCGTGTGATGACGGACAGTAGGCGGCGCAGGGGTCTGATGACCGCGTCCGCCCTGCTCGGCGGTGTTCTGGTGCTCTCTGCGTGTTCCGGCGGCGACAGCGGCGCCTCCGACGGTGGAGGGAGCTCCTCGCAGGCCAAGGCCGACGAGGCGGCGGCCAAGAAGTCCTCCGAGGCCCAGATCAAGATCACACCCGCGGACGGCTCGGACAACGCCTCCATCAACAACTCCGCGGCCGTCACGGTCAGCAAGGGCACGCTCACCGCGGTGACGATGACCACCACCGAGGGCACCGCCGTCGAGGGCGCGCTCTCCGCCGACAAGACCAGCTGGAAGCCGAACACCCAGCTGGAGCGCTCCACCACGTACAAGGTCGCGGCCGAGGCGAAGGACGCGAGTGGCCTCGTGGCGCACGAGAACGCCTCCTTCACGACGGTCTCCCCGAACAACAGCTTCATAGGCAACTTCACGCCGGAGAACGGCTCGACCGTCGGCGTGGGCATGCCCGTGTCGATCACCTTCAACAAGGCGATCACCAACAAGGCGGCCGTCCAGAAGGGCGTCACGGTCACCTCCACCAGCGGTCAGGAGGTCGTCTGCCACTGGTTCTCCACCCAGCGGATGGACTGCCGTCCCGAGGACTACTGGAAGGAGAACTCCACCGTCACGCTGAAGCTCGCGCTCGACGGGGTGGAGGGCGCGGACGGTGTCATCGGTGTCCAGCAGAAGACGGTCACCTTCAAGGTCGGCCGCAACCAGGTCTCCTATGTCGACGCCAAGACCAAGCAGATGAAGATCACGCACAACGGCGCCGTCATCAAGACCATCCCGATCTCCGCCGGCTCGCCCGACAACAAGACGTACGAGGGCCAGATGGTGATGTCGGAGAAGTTCAAGGAGACGCGCATGAACGGCGCGACCGTGGGCTTCACCGACGACGACGGCAAGGGCGAGTACGACATCAAGGACGTGCCGCACGCCATCCGCCTCACCAACTCCGGCACCTTCGTGCACGGCAACTACTGGGGCGCGAAGTCCGTCTTCGGTTCGGTGAACACCAGCCACGGCTGTGTGGGCCTGTCCGACACCAAGGGCGCCAACGACTCGGGCACCGCGGGCTACTGGTTCTACACCCACTCGATCGTCGGTGACGTCGTGGTGGTCAAGAACACCGGCGACAAGACCGTGGCCCCGGACAACGGCCTCAACGGCTGGAACATGGACTGGGCCCAGTGGAAGGCGGGTTCGGCCGTCTGAGACGGTTCCTGACGGTCCGACGGCAGGTCGGGCGGTCGGTCCGACAGTCCTCGCACAGTTTTCCGGTGCCGCCCCCAGGGGCGGCACCGGTGTTTCCGGGGTCGATCACAGCCTTCTCATCGTTCTCTTATTACGGCCTTATCCCTTCATCACGCGCCGTACCTACCGTGCGGCCATGTTCTTCACCTACCTGAGGCGCGAACTGCGCCGCCGCAGAAAGGCGGCCCTCGTCGTCGCCTCCGGGCTCGCGCTGGGCATCGCGCTGGTCATCGTGGTCACCTCCGTGTCCTCCGGCATGGGGAAGGCCCAGGACAAGGTTCTCCAGTCCCTGTACGGCCTCGGTACGGACATGACGGTCACCAAGGCCGCCTCGCCGACCGCGAGCGCCTCGGACCGGCCGCGCTTCCAGTTCGACGCGCAGGACAACGGCTCCGACGCGGAGCAGAGCACCGACCGTGTCATGGTGCAGGGCTTCCAGACCCTGTCGGCCTCGACCGTCACCGAGGTCGGCGAGCAGAGCGGTGTCTCCGACGCGGTCGGCGGACTAAGCCTCCAGGTCCTCAAGGTCAACGGCCAGTTCACCCGCGGCCAGTTCCAGCAGAACGGCGAAGCGGGCGGCGGTGGCCGGCAGGGCGGCGGCAACGGCGGGCCGCAGGGTGAAGTGCGGGGCGGCGGCGCCAACTTCGACGTCAACAGCTACTCCGTCTACGGCACCGACGTCACCCGTCCCGCGCTCGGTCCGCTGACCTCCTCGACGCTCACCGGCGGCCGCACCTTCAAGTCCTCGGAGAGCAACGGCAAGGTCGCCGTCGTCGACTCGGCGTACGCCAAGGAGAAGTCGCTCAAGGTCGGCTCCACGCTCACCATCAGCAGCGTCAAGTTCTCGGTGATCGGCATCGCCACGGCCGACAGCGGAGACGCCGCTGCCAACGTCTACATCCCGCTGACCCAGGCCCAGACGCTCAGCGACTCCAAGGGCAAGGTCACGACGATCTACGTCAAGGCGACCGACTCCCAGAAGATCGGCAGTGTCAAGTCGACCATCCAGAAGAACGTCTCGGGCACGACGGTGACGACCTCGGCCGACCTCGCGGACACCGTCTCCGGCTCGCTCTCCACGGCCTCCTCGCTCGCCACCAACGTCGGCAAGTGGCTGTCCATCGCGGTCCTGATCGCCGCGTTCCTGGTCGCCGGACTGCTCACCTCCTCGGCGGTCTCCCGCCGCGTCCGTGAGTTCGGCACGCTGAAGGCGCTGGGCTGGAAGTCCGGCCGGGTCACCCGGCAGGTCGTCGGCGAGGCCATGGTCAACGGTCTGCTGGGCGGTGCCCTCGGCATCGCGCTGGGCCTGGCCGGCGCGTACGCCGTGACCGCGATCAGCCCGACGCTTCAGGCCCAGCTGGGCGGCGGAGGCGGCGGCCAGGGCGGCCCCGGAGGCGGGGGCGGCTTCGGCGGCTTCGGCCGCCGGGCGGCGGCCAAGACCCTCGACGTGGCGCTGACGGCGCCGGTGAGCGCCACCACGGTCGCCATGGCGGTCGGTCTCGCCGTGGCCGGCGGTCTGATCGCGGGAGCGTTCGGCGGCTGGCGCGCCTCGCGGCTGCGTCCCGCGGACGCCCTGCGCCGCGTCGAGTAGCCGAGCCGCTGCCCCCAACCCTCATATGCGACCCAGGAGTTGTTGTCCCCATGTACGAACTCAGAGGCGTCACCAAGCGCTACACCCGGGGCAAGGAGACCGTCCACGCCCTCGACGGCGTCGACCTGACCATCCCGGACGGCGACCGGCTCGTCATCCAGGGCCCCACCGGCGGCGGCAAGTCCACGCTGCTCCAGATGATCGGCGCGCTCGACCGGCCCACCGAGGGCGAGGTCGTCCTCGACGGCGTCGACCTGGCCAAGCTCTCCGAGGCCAGGCTGACGAAGGTGCGCAGCGAGAACATCGGCTTCGTCTTCCAGTCCTTCAACCTCATCCCGACGCTCAACGCCCAGGAGAACGTCGAGACGGCCCTCGTCCCGCTGGGCGTGAAGGTCAGGGAGCGACGCGAACGGGCCGCCGAGGCGCTGAGGTCCGTGGGCCTGGGCGAGCGCCTCGGGCATCTGCCGTCCGAGATGTCCGGCGGCCAGCAGCAGCGCGTCGCGATCGCCCGCGCGCTGGTGAAGCAGCCGAAGGTGCTGCTCGCCGACGAGCCCACCGGCAACCTCGACGAGAGCATGCGCGACGAGATCATGGACGTGCTGTACGCGATGTGGAAGGAGCACGGACTGACCTTCATCATGGTCACGCACGACTCTGCGATCGCGAAGAAGGCCCCGCGCCTGGCCACGATCCGCAAGGGCAGGATCACGGTGAAGGAGAACGCGGCGTCCAAGTGAGCGGTCTCGGGAGAGCGTCGGGGGGCCGTGCCGGGGGGCTCCGGGGCCGTGCCGGGGCCGCGCCCCGGAGGGCCGGGCCGCCGCCGGTTCGCTGAGCGCTGAGCGAACGCCCGCCGGAAGGGGAGCCTCCGACGGGCCGTTCGTGCTTGCGTGGCCCCATGACGGCACCCGAGACAGCCACGCCCCGCACCACGGTCGAGTACATCCGGTACCGCATCCCGCAGGAGCGGTCCGCGGAGTTCCTGGCCGCGTACACCCGAGCCGCGCGCGAGCTCGCGGCCTCCCCGCACTGCGTCGACTACGAACTCGCCCGCTGCGAGGAGGACTTCGGACACTTCATTCTGCGGATCACCTGGACGTCGACCGAGGACCACCTCAAGGGCTTCCGGGCCTCGGACCTGTTCCCCGCCTTCCTCGCGGAGATCAGGCCGTACGTCGGGGACATCGACGAGATGCGGCACTACAAGGTCACCTCGGTGCGTGGAGCGGGCTCCGCCGTGCCCACGCTGTACGAGTGGGCGGGCGGGGCGGAGGCCTTCACCCGGCTCACGGACGCCTTCTACGCCAAGGTGCTCCGGGACGACCTGCTCGCGCCGGTCTTCGAGGGCCTCGCCCCCGAGCACGCCGAGCACGTCGCCCTCTGGCTCGCGGAGGTCTTCGGCGGGCCGGGGAGCTACTCGGCGACGCAGGGCGGCCACAGTCACATGGTCGCCAAGCACTTCGGGCGGGACATCACCGAACCCCAGCGCCGCCGCTGGGTCAACCTCATCCAGGACGCCGCCGACGAGGCGGGGCTGCCGGCCGACGCCGAGTTCCGGTCGGCGTTCCTCGCCTATGTGGAGTGGGGCACGCGGCTCGCCGTCCATTTCTCCGGCCCGGACGCCAAGCCGCCCGCCGAACAGCCGGTCCCGACGTGGGGCTGGGGCGCGGCTCCGCCGTACCGGGGCTGACGGCCGAAACCCGGCCTTCCGGATATCACGGGTCGCGCACTCCGCGGTGAGGCGCCCGGCGGGCGGTGGGCGGCGGGCAGTGGGGGCGACTCTCAGGCGGACGGTGTCTGGGAGCCGGCCCCCGCCCGTGTCGCGTCCGCGCCCCAGCTCGCCAGCAACCGCAACGCCTCCGCCGAGGCCGAGCCGGGCTCCGCGTGGTAGGTGAACAGGGTCCGTTCGGTGTCCCCGGCCACCCTGAACCCCTCGAAGTGCAGGGAGAGTTCACCGACCAGCGGATGCCTCAGCAGCTTGACGCCGTGACTCTTCTCCTTGACGTCGTGGGTCGCCCACAGCCGCCGGAAGTCCTCGCTCTTCACGGACAGCTCACCCACCAGGGCGGAGAGCCGGGGATCGTCCGGGAAGCAGCCCGCGTCCATGCGCAGGACGCAGACGATGTCGATCGCCTTCTGCTCCCAGTCCACGAAGAGGTCCTGGTAGGCGGGGTGCAGGAAGACCAGCCGCGCCCAGTTGCGCTCCGCCGCCGGGAGCTCCGCCCAGTCGCCGAAGAGCGCCGCCGCCATCCGGTTCCAGCCCAGGATCTCCGAGCGACGCCCGACCAGATACGCCGGCACCGAGTCGATCGCGTCCAGCAGCTGCCGCAGCGCGGGGCGGACCTGCTGGGACGGCCCGCTCTGCTTCTTCTTGTGCTTCGGCTTGGCGAGGTGGGTGAGATGCGCGTGCTCGGCGTCGGAGAGCCGCAGCGCCCTGGCGATCGAGTCCAGCACCTCCGCCGACACGTTCCGGCCGTTGCCCTGCTCCAGGCGTGTGTAGTACGCCACGGACACCCCGGCCAGCTGCGCCAGCTCCTCGCGCCGCAGACCCGGCACCCTGCGGTGCCGTCCGAAGTCCGGCAGGCCCACGTCCTCCGGCTTCAGCCTGGCCCGCCGGGTACGCAGGAATTCGCTGAGCTCGGCACGCCGGTCCAGGGAGGCGCCGGGCGGTTCGGGGCGTTCGTCCATGCCGTCCAGTATTCATGGTCGTACGCACACGATCCTGACCCCGCCAGTGGTAGGCACAGCAGACGTACGTCGAGGTGTGACCTGGGTGATTCCTCCGCGATGGGGCAGGCTGATCGTCGTTACCCCGGCCCGAAGGCAGGCCGGAACACGAAACCCCCCGCTAGGAGACCCCGGCATGACCACCGTTGCCGCGTACGCCGCACCCTCCTCCAAGGCTCCGCTGGAGCGCACGACGATCGAACGCCGTGCGGTGCGTGAGTTCGACGTCCTGATCGACATCCAGTTCGCCGGAATCTGTCACTCGGACATCCACCAGGTCCGGGAGGGCTGGGGTGAGGCGATCTTCCCGATGGTTCCCGGCCACGAGATCGCGGGCGTCGTCTCCGAGGTCGGCCCCGGCGTCACCAAGTACGCCGTCGGCGACCGGGTGGGTGTCGGCTGCATGGTCGACTCCTGCCGTGAGTGCGACAACTGCAAGGCCGGTCTGGAGCAGTACTGCACCGGCGGCGGCATGACCGGCACGTACAACGCCGTCGACAAGGACGGCGAGCCCACCTACGGCGGCTACGCGCAGAAGATCGTCGTCGACGAGAACTACGTCGTCCGCATCCCCGACGGCCTCTCGCTCGACGTCGCCGCGCCGCTGCTCTGCGCCGGCATCACCACGTACTCCCCGCTCAAGCACTGGAACGCCGGCCCCGGCAAGAAGGTCGCGATCCTCGGCATGGGCGGCCTCGGTCACATGGGTGTCAAGATCGCGCACGCCCTCGGCGCCGAGGTGACCGTGCTGTCGCAGTCGCTGCGCAAGAAGGACGACGGCCTGAAGCTGGGCGCCGACCACTACTACGCCACCAGTGACGAGAAGACCTTCGAGGAGCTGCGCGGAAGCTTCGACCTCATCCTCTCCACGGTCTCGGCGCCGCTGAACCTGGACGCCTACCTGTCCCTGCTGAAGACGGACGGTGCCTTCGTGAACGTCGGCGCGCCCGAGGAGCCCGTCGCGCTCAACCTGTTCTCGGTGATCGGCGGCCGCAAGACCCTCGCCGGCTCCGGGATCGGCGGCATCCAGGAGACCCAGGAGATGCTGGACTTCTGCGCCGAGCACGGCTTCGGCGCCGAGATCGAGCTGATCAGCGCCGACCGGATAAACGAGGCGTACGAGCGGGTGCTGACCAGCGACGTCCGCTACCGCTTCGTGATCGACACCTCGACGATCTGACGGACCGCGCGCGAAGAACGGGCCCCCGGCGATCCGGCCGGGGGCCCTTCGCACGTCTCCGGGACGGGCGCAGGACACCCCCGGGGCGCCTGCGGCCCTCCCCGGGATCGGCGCCCGGCCCGGTCCCCGGGGATCAGACCACGGGGAACGACTCGCCGTGGCCGTAGGACCGTACGAGGACCCCGCCGCCCGGAGCGGGACGTACGCAGTGGGCCCGCCCGAGCCCGGCCACCCGCGCGCGGGCCGCGTCCCCGCCCCCGACCTCCACCACGGTGTTCTCGTCGATGGCCACCCCGTGTGCGAGCCGTCCGGCCGCCACGACCGCCGCCAGCCGCCCCAGCGTCCCCCACTGCGCGGCATGGACGTCCACCCCGAACGGCACGAGCCCCAGCCCGGGCCGGACCTCGATCTCCTCCAGGTCCTCGGCGGTGTCCGGCGGGCACACGGCAACACCGTCCACCAGCCATCCCCCGACCACCGCGTCCCGCGCCGCGATCGCGGCTCCCGCGGAGAACCCGGCGTAGGGAATGCCTCGACGGGTCAGCGCGGAGGGCAGCGCGGGCAGGCCGCCGGGGGAGGAGGGGTCCCCGCCGAACGCCTCCTGATACGCGGGCGTCAGTCCGCCGCAGACGATCACCCCGTCCACGTCCTCGGGGACCGCGCGGGCGTCCACCCGCTCCCCGACCGGCACCAGCAGCGGTACGGGCACGCAGTCGCCGGCCTTCCGCAACGCGACGTCGTAGCGGGCGAACTGCTCGGCTCCCTCACCCTCGTCGACGAGCACGCAGAGGATGCGGGGAACCGCCCCGGCCCCGGAGCGCGACCCGTCGGAGCCGGACACCGCCGAAGCGGCGCGCAGAAACGGCCCGTGGACGACGTCGGCCACCGTCGCGTCCCACCCGCCACCGATCAGGAACACCCTGCCGCTGCCGCTGCCGCTGCCGCTGCCGCTCTCCGTGACGCTGTTCACGTGCGTTTCTCCCCTGGGTTCACGGACGACTCGGGCAAGTGACTCATGAAGCCCGTTCGCTCGGCGTCGGGCGCCTCAGCCATCGGCCCGGAGTCCTTGGAGACCGTCGTAGGCGGCCATGACGAGGTCCATGCCCCGGGTGTCCTGCGCGGGTTCCCGCATCTGGTTGGTCACGTACGCCACCACCATGCGCGACTCGGGTTCGATCATGACCATCGAGCCGCCCCAGCCGCCCCACCCGTACGTGCCGCCGAACCGCCCGTAGCCCAGCCCCCAGCTGACCGGCATGCCCAGCCTGCGGTCCTCGCCGCTGAACTGCTCCTCCCAGGCACGGTCGCAGCCCGCCTGCGACAGCAGCCGCACCCCGCGCACCGAACCCCCGCAGGCCATCGCCGACTGGACGAGGGCCACCGAACGGGCGTTGCCGAAGCCGCTCGCCGCCGGGATCTGCGCCCGGCGCCAGGCCACGCTGTTGCCGTCGCGGACCCGGATCGCGGTCGGTGCGCCGGCCGGACCCGCCTCCGCCGCGGCCGGGGTGGCGCCGGGCGCGCTCGCGGTGTAGTCCTCGTCCCGGGACGGCGGCGGGACCGTCGGCGCCACCCGGTGGTCGTCCTCGGCCGGCAGGCCCATGTGGAAGTCGGCGCCCAGGGGCCCGGCGATCTCGTCGGCGAAGAAGTCACCCGGGCTCCGGCCGGTGATCCGGCGTACCACCTCGCCGACCAGGAAGCCCTGGGTGAGCGAGTGGTACCCGGCCGCGCTGCCCGGCTCCCACAGCGGAGCCTGCGCGGCCAGCCGGGCCGTCGCGGCGGGCCAGTCGTAGATCTCCGCCACCGGGCCGACCCAGTCCGGCAGGCCCGCGGTGTGCGAGAGCAGATGCCGTACCAGCACCGCCTCCTTGCCCGCCGCGGCGAACTCCGGCCAGTACCGGGCGACCGGCGCGTCCGGATCGAGATCGCCCCGGTCGGCCAGAACCAGCGCGCACAGCGCCGTCATCGTCTTGGTGACGGAGTAGACGTTGACGACGGTGTCCGTCTGCCAGGGGACCCCGCCCGCCACGTCGGCGAACCCGCCCCAGACATCCACCACCGGCTCGCCGTCCACGAACACGGCCACCGAACCGCCCGCGTCGCCGCCGTCCAGCAGCTCGGCCAGTGCGGTGGGTACCGCGGCGAACAGGTCGTCGTACGAGCCCTGGATGTCAGCCATGCCCGCCATTCAGCCCCGGACCCACCGTCGACGGCAACCGAAATACCGTCCGTCGGCGCCGGCCGGCCACCACGGACCGGAGCCGCGTGCCCAGGCCCCGGCCGGCTAGGTCTTCGTCAGCGGGGGCGGGGTGGCCTGCGCGCCCATGTCGAGGCGGAACGGCGGGTACGCGTCGGTCATCAGCGCCGCGTAGGCGGCCACCCGGGCGACCCAGCGGGCCAACCCGAGGAGGAAGTCGAAGAGGTGGACCGGGTAGCGGCCGGTGAACGCCAGGATGATCACGGCGACGAACGAGAGGAAGAAGACCAGGCCGCCGCTGTACCAGTGGTCGGTCTCGCCCCATCCCCAGCCGCCGACGTACATCTCCACCACGATGTACTGCGGAATGGCCAGCAGCCACCACTTCACCAGGACCAGCCCCCGGGACAGGCGCTCCGGATAGGCCACGTCGAAATGGGCCGGGTAGTCGGCCACTTCGGCGAGGGTGAACGGCGGGTACCGGTCGGTGCCGAGCGCGGTGTGGGCGTAGTAGCCGACCCGCCAGTTCCAGCGCAGCACACCGACGCTGAAGTCGAAGAGGGCCCGGGGATAGCGGCCGGTGAACAGGATGGCGAAGAACGCCACGACGGTCACGAAGAAGAACGCGATCCACAGGAAGAACAGCACGATGTAGTGCGGGACGGCGAGGAGCCACTTCACCAGCCACAGCCATCTGGACAACCGGGGGTCGAGAAACGCCTCGATACGCACGGGCGACGCGGCGACCGGATTCATGTGGATCAGCTCCTCTCGGGGGCGCCCCCCGCTCGGCGGCCACCGTCTGTGCCCTCGCCCGGACGGGCCGGCGGCCAGGCGGCTTCCTGATCTTGGATTCAGGCTCGCACAGGAACCGGGAGGCTGCGACCGGGCGCCTCCGCTCGACGAGAGGCCCTGGACAAGGGTGCTGGGAAGAGGCCCCGGCAAGGTGCTGCGCGATCGCCGCCTCGCCTCAGAGCAGCAGCGGGAGCCCCACCAGCGCCGCGCCGCTCGCGCCGAGCGCCGCCATGAGGGACCCGGGCCAGTTGCCCGACTGGGCGTAGGTCAGCAGCCCCGCGAGCAGCCCCGCCACGACCGCGGCCAACAGGATGAGGGCCCAGCGCAGGGACAGCCGCTCCGGAGGTGACGGGGCCGGTGCCGGTGCCGGTGCAAGAGGCGGGGGCTGCGGCTGAGGCTGGGACGGTGGCGGGGGTGAGGACGGTTCGGACATACGGCACTCCTGGCGGTTGCGTCGGTTGCGTCGGCTGTACGGGACGGGGTGAGGCAGCCCTGAGCCGGCTGCCGCGCGCGCTGACACCGGGTCGGATGGCGTCGGACGGAACTGACCCGGGCCGGTGTCGGCACTACCGGAACCCTCTCGAATGAGTGACCACGGTAAGCGTATGAGCGGTATCAGAGAAGGCTTCTGATGAGGTATCAACGCCTCGGTAGGCGCACTCGCGGGTGGCAGTGGGTGGTTGCGCGCCCCGTTGTGCGCCCGTGCGGCCCTCTTTGCTGCCTGCACTTCTGTCCGCCCCGAACGGACGGCTGACCACAGGAGCCCTGTGACCTAGCATTCCGACCATGACTGGTCCCGCATCAGAGCCTCGTGTGGATTCCGAGGAGGCGCTACGAGGCTCCACCGCCCATGTGGTGGAGCTACTGGGCTGCCAGATCGTGGAGGGGGGAAAACCGCGCGACCGGCATCTGACCGTGGACGCCGTCATGCACGAGTTCGGGATCACCCGGCCCATGGCGCGCGAGGCGCTGCACACCCTGCACCAGAAGGGCCTCGTCAAGCTCCAGCCGCGGATCGGAGCCACCGTTCAGGCGCTGGAACGGTGGGACCTGCTGGACCCCGAAGTGATCGCGTGGCGACTCGAGGTGGCCCCCGACAGCCAGATGCGGTCGCTCACCGAGCTGCGGGAGGTGATCGAGCCCCGGGCGGCCAGGCTCGCGGCGCTGAGCAGGTCCGCGGAGGTATGCCACGATCTGACCAGCCACGCCCGCACCCTGCTCACCCTGAGCGAGGAGCCGGACTTCGACCGCCCCCGCGAGGGTGCGCCGATCCGGCAGCGCTTCCGGGACGTCGACGCAGCCTTCCACCGCACCCTGCTGGCCGGCTCGCGCAACGAGCTGTTCCTGCGGCTTTCCCACCCGGTCGTCATGGCGCTGAACCACCGGATCGACCGTGACTGGGCGGGCGGTCACCAGGATGTGAGGGTCACTCCGGCACGCGCCGTCGTCGGCGCCGACACCGTACAGAGCTATCCGACGCGGCCGCTGCCGATCGCCATGTGGCTGCACATGGGGCTGGCCTACGCCGTCGACCAAGGACTGCCGACGGCCGCGGAGGCCTTCGCGGAGTCCATCCTCGCCGAGATCCGCGGCGGACGGCTCCAGGATCCCGTGGTGCTCGACCATCTGCGGGCAGGGCTCGACGAGTTCAACGCGAACGGTCTGCCGACCGCCCACCGGGACGGTTTCAAGGACGCCATGGCCGCGTTGGTCCGGGCCCGGCGCGCCCCCGTCGTCGTCATGGGGGTGACCGGGTGCGGCAAGTCCACTGCGGGCCAGTACCTGGCGGAGTCGCTGAGGGTGCCCTTCGAGGAGGGGGACCGCTTCCATCCCCGGCGCAACGTGGAGTCGATGGAGAACGGCGAGCGTCTCGACGACCGCAGCCGCAGCCCCTGGCTCGCGGCTGTCGCGGGCCGCATGCGCGCGGCGGGCTCGGAGGAGGGGCTGGTCATCACCTGCTCGGCTCTCAAACGCATCTACCGCGAGATGCTCCGGGTGGCCCGTCCCGACGCCTTCTTCGTACACCTGGAACTCGGCCGGGACGAGGCCACCGCCCGTGTGTCCGGCCGGCGGTCGCACTTCATGCCGGCCTCGCTGGTCTCCTCGCAGTTCGAGGACCTCGAACCGCTCGAGGAGGACGAGGCCGGCATGACGGTCGACGCGACCCTGCCCGTCGAACGCATCGTCGCCGAGGTCCAGACCGAGCTGGCCCGACGCACACGCGGCCGCTGAGACGCTCCACGCGGACGCGGACCTGACTTACCGACAGACCGGACCGTTCGAACCGACGGATGAGAGGGGACCTCGCCATGCGGATCGTGTCCGCCGAGGTGATCGTCACCAGCCCGGGACGGAACTTCGTCACCCTGCGCATCACCACCGAGGACGGCGTGACCGGCCTCGGCGACGCCACGCTGAACGGCCGGGAGCTGGCCGTCCGGTCCTATCTGGACAGCCACGTCGTCCCCCTGCTCCTCGGAGCCGACGCCTCGCGCATCGAGGACACCTGGCAGTACCTCTACCGGGGCGCCTACTGGCGGCGCGGCCCCGTCACCATGGCGGCCGTCGCGGCGGTCGACACGGCGCTGTGGGACATCAAGGCCAAGTGCGCCGGGATGCCCCTGTACCAACTCCTCGGCGGCGCGTCCCGCCGCGGGGCCCTCGCCTACGGGCACGCCTCGGGACGCGATGTGCCCGAACTGCTCGACTCCGTGCGGGCGCATCTGGAGCTGGGCTACCGCGCCATCCGTGTGCAGAGCGGGATACCGGGCCTGGACTCGGTGTACGGGGTCGCCGCCTCGGGCGCGCGGGGCGGGGACCGCTACGACTACGAGCCCGCGCGCCGGGCCGCCGCCGGCGGGCGGCCCCTCCCGGCGGTGGAGACCTGGGACACCCGTGCGTACCTGCGGCACATGCCGTCCGTCTTCGAGGCCGTCCGGGCGGAGTTCGGCCCCGAACTGCCCTTGCTGCACGACGGACACCACCGGATGACGCCGATCCAGGCCGCTCAGCTGGGCAAGGCGCTGGAACCGTACGACCTGTTCTGGCTGGAGGACGCGACGCCCGCGGAGGACCAGGCGGCGCTCCGCCTGATCCGGCAGCACACGACGACGCCGCTGGCGATCGGCGAGGTCTTCAACTCGGTCTACGACTACACCACGTTGCTGAGCGAGCGGCTGATCGACTACGTGCGGTCCGCCGTCACCCACACCGGTGGTGTCACCGCCATGAAGAAGCTGCTCGATCTCGCGGACGTCTACGGCGTCAGGTCAGGGATGCACGGCCCGACCGACATCTCCCCGGTGGGCATGGCCGCGGCGCTCCATCTGGACCTGGCCGTCCACAACTTCGGCATCCAGGAGTACATGCAGCACTCCGAGCGGACGCTGGAGGTCTTCCGTACCTCGTTCCGGTTCGAGGACGGCCTGCTGCACCCGTCCGACAACCCGGGCCTGGGAGTCGAACTCGACACCGAGGCAGCGGAACGCTTCCCCTACGAGGCGGCATACCTGCCGGTCAACAGGCTGCTGGACGGGACCGTGCACGACTGGTGACCCGTCTCCCGGCGGCAGGTGGCGCACCGCGCGCACCGGCCGCCGGGTCGGCCCGGCACGCCGTGGCGAGGGGCGCGATCGGAAGGCTTACTCACAGGGGGATGAGTAGACGTGCTCATGCCCGGCGGGGCCTCGCGCGGCGAGTATCGGCGCAGCGGCGCGGTCGACGAGCGCCGGCCCGGTCCAGCCGACAAATCACGGAGAATCCCATGTCCCGACGTATCGCCCTGTCCGTCGCCGCCGGTGTCGTCCTCCTCGGTGGCGCCGGTGCCTTCGCTCTCGCCCACGCCGAGGGCCGCTCCCCGGCACTGGCGCACAACGCCGCCCGCTACACCGCTCCCGACGGCGACCGTGACGGGTCGCTGACCTTCGTCACCGATGTCACGGCCGCCTCCGGCGTGAAGCGCGTCAAGGTGCTGGCGTGGCCGGAGAGCTCGCCCTTCGCCGAGAAGGGGCTGACCGCCGAGGACATGGCCGAGGTGGAGTCGGCCGTCTGCAAGCCCTCCGGTGAGGACACCTCGCGCTGCACCTACACCATCGCGGTGACCAGTTCCGATGCCGAGTCGTCCCCGCGGGGTGTCTGGCACATCGCGGTCCTGGCCACCGCGCAGGACGGCACCACGACCCTGAACACGGAGGCGACCGACTTCACCGTCCGGTGACCCGGACGGTCACCGAACAGGAGACCCGCGTCCCGGGAAGCAGGAATCCCAGGTCCTAGGACGGGACGGCTGCGGACTCCGGCTCGTCGGTCCCCGGACGGGGCGGTTCCCGGAGCTGCTCGCGGACGTGGTCCCAGACCACCGCGATCAGCGCGGCGATCGGCACCGCGAGCAGACTGCCCACGATGCCGGCCAGACTGCCGCCCAGCGTCACCGCCAGCAGGACCACCGCCGCGTGGAGGCCGAGCCCACGGCTCTGGATCATGGGCTGGAACACGTTGCCCTCGAGCTGCTGCACCACCACGATGATCGCCAGCACGATCAGCGCGTCCGTCAGGCCGTTGGAGACCAGCGCGATGAGAACCGCGACGAACCCCGCGAACAGGGCACCGATGATCGGCACGAACGCGGAGACGAAGGTCAGCACCGCCAGCGGAAGGACCAGCGGCACCCCCACCACCCACAGGCCCAGGCCGATCAGGACCGCGTCGAGCAGCCCGACAGCCGCCTGGGAACGCACGAACGCTCCCAGGGTGTCCCAGCTGCGCGCGGCCACCACCGGGACGTCGGTGGCGAGCCGACCGGGCAGCTGACGCGCGAGCCACGGCAGGAACCGAGGGCCGTCCTTGAGGAAGAAGAACATCAGGAAGAGGGCCAGGACGGCCGTCACCAGGCCGTTCAGCACGGTGTTCACTCCGGTGACGACAGCGCCGACCATGCTGCCGAGCCCGTCCTGCGCGCGGGCCACCGCGCTGTCGAACGCCTTGTCGATCTGGGCGTCACTGATGTTCAACGGCGGCCCGGCGGCCCACTCGCGCACCTTCTGGATGCCCTCGACCACTCCGTCGGTCAGATCACCGGACTGGGATGCCACCGGCACCGCGATCAACGCGACGACGCCCAGGGCGATCAGGAGGAACAGCACGGTCACGACCGATGCGGCGAGAGCGGGTCTCCATCCGCGGCGCCGCAGGAAACGGGTCGGCGGCCAGGTCAGCGTGGTCATGAGCAGTCCGACCACGAGCGGCCAGACGACCGACCACATCCGGCCCAGGATCCACAAGGTCACCGCGAGCATCAGGAATATGAGCAGCAACTCCGCGGAGGCACGCGCCGACGTGCGGAGCGCGGCGCGGGCTCTCGTGGAACTCACTATGGCAGTCACGGATGCACCCTACGGGTACCCGGGCAACGGCCACATGGACCCCGTGGGCATCACCGCTCACAGCGGCTCCCGAAGCCGGACCGCTCCCGAATACGCCGGAGACACCCCGCTCGGGGTCAGTCGCCCGTCGGCGCCGACGTGAGGCCCGTCGGGCATGACGCACCCCGGTGCGTCTCGTACGGGTCGACCATGCGGACCCCCGTCCCGCCCAGCCCGCAGTACCCGTTCGGGTTCTTGGCGTCGGAGAGGTACTGCTGGTGGTAGCCCTCGGCCGCGTAGAACGGGTTGTCGCGTGCCGGGAGGATCTGCGTGGTGATGCCGGCGTGGCCCGAGGCTGTGAGGCGTTGCTGGTAGGACACGCGGGAGGCGTCGGCCGTCGTCGCCTGGGCCGGGGAGTGGGTGTAGATCGCGGAACGGTACTGGCTGCCCACGTCGTTGCCCTGGCGGAAGCCCTGGGTGGGGTCGTGGGACTCCCAGAACGTCCTCAGCAGGCTCGCGTAGGAGATCACCCTCGGGTCGAAGACCACGCGGACGACCTCCGTGTGGGCGGTGAGGCCCGAGCAGACCTCCTCGTAGGTGGGGTGCTCGGTGTGGCCGCCCTGGTAGCCGACCAGGGTCGTCCACACGCCTTCCGGGAGCTGCCAGAACCGGCGCTCCGCTCCCCAGAAGCAGCCCAGGCCGAAGTCGGCGACCTCGAGGCCCTCCGGGTAGGGGCCGAGGAGCGGCGTGCCGAGGACGGTGTGGCGGTCGGGCACGGAGTACACCGGCCTCGGACGGCCCTCCAGAGCCTGCTCGGGCGTCGGCAGCTGGGGCGTGCGGCTGTGCGGGAACATGCGGTCTCCAGAGGATCGGGGTCCGCGAATCGGGGTCCGCGCATGACAACCGGCGCCGGGTTCGGTGCATTCCGGGTCCTGCCGGGCTCCCGGGTCCTGCCGGCCTCCCTGGGCTCTCCGGCGTCAGTGCGGCAGGGTCGCCGGGCTGCCGCCGTTCGCCTCGTAGCCGGCGACGGCCAGCGCGCGGTAGACCGCGAACTCGCCGGCCGGGTCGGGGGAGAGGGTCCACGGGAGGGCGCCCACATGACCGTCCACGTGGATGAGCTGGTTCATCGCCTCCGACCAGCGCTCGGAGCGCACCAGGAAGAAGATCAGCAGGTGACGGACGTGCGCCAGCATCGGGTCGTCGGGCCGGGCCGCGTGCACCGCGAACAGCGCCCCGTGCATCGCCTTGGTCACGACCTCGCTCTGGTAGAAGGTGCTGACCAGGTTCACCTCGGGGAGGTGCTCGAAGACCGCGAACAGGGGCATGGCCGCGAGGAGGGAGCCCCGGGGGGCTCTCGCCGCCGCCGCCTCCGCGAACGAGTACGCCAGTTCGCGCGTGCCGTGCCACTTCTCGCACCAGTAGTGCAGGGCCGCCAGATGCGCGCCCATGTGCGCCGGGGCGCGGTCCAGGATCTCCAGCCAGAGCCGCTCGAACTCCGTCTGCGAGTACTGGAGGCCGCGGGCCACCGACAACTCGACGATGTAGGGGACGGGGTCGCCGGGGGACAGGAGCGCCGCCTGACCGCAGGCGTCCCTGGCCTCTTCCATGATGATCCGGAACTCGTCCGTGCCCCGGGTCGACGTCCGCCATGCCTGCTGCACCAGGAACTCGGCGTGCACGGCCGCACCGCCCGCGTCCTTCGGCGCCTCTGCGCGCCACACCCGCAGCCACTGCCCGCCCGGCGTCTCGCCGACCCCGCCCGGCCGCTGCTGGAGCTCCAGCGCGGCCGCGCCCGCGAAGGCCTGCACGCGCTGCCAGCGCAGCTCGCCCTCCGTCTCCGTGCCGGCCAGCAGCTGCTGCGCGGCCCGGTAGTCCTGCGTGTGCTGCACCACGTCCAGGACGTCCAGCAGGTCCTGGTCGGGGCCGGGCATACGGATGTCCAGTTCCTCCGTGCGCACGAACCCGTAGGTCGCCGGGTCCGCGGCGTCCGGGTGGCCCGCCGGGACCTGCTCGACCATGCCGCGCCTGCGCCGAAGGAACGGCAGCAGCACGAAGCCGACCATGAGCAGCGCCATCAGGACGAACAGAATCTCCATGCCACAAGCGAACCAGACCGCGCCGGCAAATGGCGAACCCGCCCCCGCACCTGTGGAAAACCTCCGGGAGGCACGTCCGCCCGCGCCCGCGCGCTCCCGCCGTCCCGCACCACGCCCGCGAGCGGACTACGCTCGGTCCCCATGAGCGACAGGCACATCAGTCAGCACTTCGAGACCCTCGCGATCCACGCGGGCAACACCGCCGATCCCCTCACCGGCGCGGTCGTCCCGCCGATCTACCAGGTCTCGACCTACAAGCAGGACGGCGTCGGCGGTCTGCGCGGCGGCTACGAGTACAGCCGCAGCGCCAACCCGACCAGGACCGCCCTGGAGGAGAACCTCGCCGCCCTCGAGGGCGGTCGCCGAGGTCTCGCGTTCGCTTCCGGACTGGCGGCCGAGGACTGCCTGTTGCGTACGCTGCTCAGCCCCGGCGACCACGTGGTCATCCCGAACGACGCCTACGGCGGCACGTTCCGGCTCTTCGCCAAGGTCGTCGCCCGCTGGGGGGTGGAGTGGTCCGTCGCCGACACCAGCGATCCCGCCGCCGTACGGGCCGCGATCACCCCGAAGACCAAGGCGGTGTGGGTGGAGACCCCGTCCAACCCGCTGCTCGGCATCACCGACATCGCCGCCGTCGCCCAGGTCGCCCGGGAGGCGGGCGCCCGCCTCGTCGTCGACAACACCTTCGCGACGCCGTACCTCCAGCAGCCCCTGGCGCTCGGCGCGGACGTCGTGGTGCACTCCCTGACCAAGTACATGGGCGGCCACTCGGACGTCGTCGGCGGCGCGCTGATCACGGGTGACGCGGAGCTGGGCGAGGAACTGGCCTACCACCAGAACGCGATGGGCGCGGTCGCCGGGCCCTTCGACTCCTGGCTGGTGCTGCGCGGCACCAAGACGCTGTCGGTGCGCATGGACCGGCACAGCGAGAACGCCACCAAGGTCGCCGACATGCTGACCCGGCACGCGCGGGTGACGAGCGTGCTGTACCCGGGTCTGCCGGAGCACCCCGGTCACGAGGTCGCGGCCAAGCAGATGAGGGCCTTCGGCGGCATGATCTCCTTCCGGGTCGCCGGCGGCGAGGAAGCGGCCGTCGAGGTGTGCAACCGCGCCAAGGTGTTCACCCTCGGTGAGTCGCTGGGCGGCGTCGAGTCCCTCATCGAGCACCCGGGTCGCATGACGCACGCGTCCGTGGTCGGCTCGGCGCTGGAGGTTCCCGGCGACCTCGTCCGGCTCTCCGTCGGCATCGAGAACATCGACGACCTCCTCGAGGACCTTCAGCAGGCTCTCGGCTAGACAGTCGACGGCCGGCCTCCGACGGCCGGCCTCCGACGGCCGGCCTCCGACGGAGGTCACCAGCCGGTGACCGGTGGAGTCGTCTGTGACGGCGGCTCCACCCAGGGCTGGGCCACCAGCGCCCAGACCACGAACGTGAGCGTGGCGGCGCACAGCAGCAGCCACAGCACCCGCCGGGCGATCGTCCGGCGGCGCAGCATGCGCCCGCCCCGGCGTACGACGTCGGCGTGCAGCTCGGCCGGCACGTGGGGCGCCGTCCGCTCCATGATCCGGCGTACGGCCGCCTCCCGCTCGGGCCGGTTCACGAGGCCGCCGCCTTCGCCCGGGCCACCGCGGGCGCCGGGCCGCGCGGCGGATGCAGAAGCGTCGCCGTGGCCCGGTCGCAGACCGTGCGGACGCGTTCCGTGGGCAGACCGAGCAGGGCCGCCACCTGTTCCTCGGCGACGCCCTCGTAGAGCCGCAGCACCAGCACGAGGCGTTCGTGAGGGCTGAGCCCCGCCAGCGGGCCGACGGCGGCGTGCGGCCGCGCACGGCCGAGCGGCAGGGCGCCGTAGTGGTGCCAGGCGCCGTGCGCGAAGCGGGTGGCCAGATATTCGCGGGCCCGGTTGTACGGGTCCTCGCCGTGCAGCCGGTCCCAGCACGCGTACGTGTGCGCGAGGGCGAGCGTCAGCAGGCGCCGCGCGCGCGGGTTGGCGTCCGCGTCCTCGGCCGTGAGCAGGGTGGCGGCGTGCAGCAGCCGCCCGCCCGCACCGGCGACGAACGCCTCGAACTCCCGTGCCCGGCGGGTTTCCTGGGCCGCACGCCTCTCTCGCACACCGAGCCTCCCGCCTGACGGCGTCCCCCTGGAGGGCCATACGCCCCGGTCTCATATGAGGCCAGGCGCGGTGTTTCGGTCAAGAGCCGCGCACGCCCGCAGCGAAGTCGCCACGTACGCCCGCAGCGAAGCCCCTGCGTATGCCCGCGGGGAAGCCGCCCCCACGCCCGTCGAGAAGTCGCCGTGCCCGCCGCGAAGTACCCGGCGCACGACTACGCGCGCGTGCGTGCATCGCCGTGGACGCGCGTGCCCCTGGTTCAGGAAGCGGCCGAGGACGGCTCCGCGCCTGGAACGCCCTGGGCCCCCATCCGGGAGGACAGCGCGGTGTTGAAGCGGGTCAGGAGCGTGCAGAACGCGTCGCGCTCCTCCGGCGCCCAGTCCTCCGTCAGCTCGGCCATCAACTGACGTCTGGAGGACCGCACTTCCTCCAGACGGGCCTGTCCGCGCGGCGACAGCTGGAGCACCACGGCCCGGCCGTCCTCGGGGTGCGAGGTCCGCTTGACCAGGCCGGTGTCGACCAGCGGAGCCACCTGCCGGGTGACGGTCGACGAGTCGATGCCCATGCTCGCGGCGAGAGCCTTGACGCCCATCGGGCCTTCCTTGTCGAGGCGGTTGAGCAGCAGGTACGCGGCGCGGTCCATGGAGTTGCGCACCTGCCCCACGCCGCCGAGCCGGGTCTGTTCGGCACGGCGGGCGAACACCGCGACCTCGTGTTGCAGCGTGTCGAGGAGACCGCTGTCACCGACGGTCGTCATGTCCATCGACATTTCAGGCGTTGTGGGCATGGCCGGAGGCTCACTTCATGAAGGGGCTGCTGGAATGGGGGACAGAGTACGCGGCCGGAAGGCGGGTCGTACCGGCGCTGGGGAAACCGGTCTCGGAGGTTGGTCACAGCGGCCCTTCCCGCCTGTGAACTGCGATGCTGGTGTCATGAGCTACCGCACGGCTGACTCCTTGCGTCCCGTCACTCTCGACGATGTGCGAGGAGCCCAGAAGATGCTGTCGGGCGTGGCGCGGACGACAGCGATGGAGGGCAGCAGACACCTGTCCCAGCTGGTCGGGGCGCCGGTGCACTTCAAGTGCGAGAACCTCCAGCGGACGGGTTCGTTCAAGCTGCGCGGGGCGTACGTGCGGATCGCCGGGCTGCTGCCCGAGGAGCGGGCCGCCGGGGTCGTGGCGGCGAGCGCGGGCAACCACGCGCAGGGCGTGGCGCTGGCCTCGACGGTGCTGGGTGTGCGTTCCACGGTGTTCATGCCCCAGGGCGCCCCGCTCCCCAAGATCAGCGCCACCCGTGAGTACGGCGCCGAGGTGCGCCTGCACGGTCAGGTGGTCGACGAGACGCTGGCCGCGGCGCAGGAGTACGCGGCCGCGACGGGGGCGGTGTTCATCCACCCCTTCGACCACCCCGACATCATCGCGGGGCAGGGCACGGTCGGTCTGGAGATCCTGGAGCAGTGCCCCGAGGTGCGCACGATCGTCGTCGGGATCGGCGGCGGCGGGCTGGCGGCGGGTATCGCGGTCGCGGTGAAGGCGCTGCGGCCGGACGTGCGGATCGTCGGGGTGCAGGCGGCGGGGGCGGCGGCGTACCCGCCCTCGCTGGCGGCCGGGCGCCCGGTGGCGATCAGCAACCCGGTCACGATGGCCGACGGCATCAAGGTGGGCCGCCCGGGCGATGTGCCGTTCTCCCTCGTCGGCGACCTGGTGGACGAGGTGCGCACGGTGACGGAGGACGAGCTGGCCGCGGCGCTGCTGCTGTGCCTGGAGCGGGCCAAGCTGGTCGTCGAGCCGGCGGGGGCGAGCCCGGTGGCCGCTCTGCTCAGCGCGCCCGGCGCCTTCGAGGGCCCGGTCGTCGCCGTGCTGTCCGGCGGCAACGTGGACCCGGTGCTGATGGAGCGCGTCCTGCGGCACGGAATGGCGGCGCAGGGCCGCTACCTGGCCGTACGCCTGCGGCTGACGGACCGGCCGGGCGCTCTCGCCACACTTCTGGGGGCGTTGTCAGTGGTGGACGCTAACGTCTTGGACGTGAGCCATCTGCGGACCGACCCCCGGCTCGGGCTGACCGAGGCGGAGGTCGAACTGCACCTGGAGACGAAGGGACCGGCGCACTGCGCCGAGGTCGGCCGAGCCCTGCGCGACGCCGGTTACACCGTCATCGACTGAGGTCGGCGGGGAGCTTCGGGGGCCCCGTTCCGAGGTCGGGGGTCCCTGCGTCACTCGTTCGAGAAACACCGTTGTGAGACGCGATACATCGCGTTATGGTGTGTGTCACGCCGTCCCCCCATGTCCGACCGGGCGGAACGAACAAGCACGAACCTAGGCTTTCCGAAGAATCCTCAACGACGTGGAGACTGATATGCCAGGTGCCATCTACGCCGAAGGCCTGGTGAAGACCTTCGGTGACGTAAAGGCTCTGGACGGCGTGGACCTGGACGTCCCGGAGGGCACCGTGCTGGGCCTGCTCGGACCGAACGGCGCGGGCAAGACCACCACGGTCCGCTGCCTGACCACACTCCTGCGCCCCGACCGCGGCCGGGCCGTCGTCGCCGGCCTCGACGTGCTCAAGCACCCCAACGAGGTGCGCCGTTCGATCGGCCTGTCCGGCCAGTTCGCGGCGGTCGACGAATACCTCACCGGCCGCGAGAACCTCCAGATGGTGGGCCGGCTCTACCAGATGAAGTCCGGCGCGGCGAAGGCCCGGGCCGTCGAACTCCTCGAGCAGTTCGACCTCGCGGACGCCGCCGACCGCACCGCCAAGACCTACTCCGGAGGCATGCGCCGCCGGCTCGACCTGGCCGCGGCGCTGGTCGTCTCGCCGCCCGTGATGTTCATGGACGAGCCGACGACCGGCCTCGACCCGCGCAACCGCCAGATGCTGTGGGAAGTGATCAAGCGACTGGTCTCCGGCGGCACGACGCTGCTGCTCACCACCCAGTACCTCGAAGAGGCCGACCATCTCGCGCACGACATCGCGGTCGTCGACCACGGCCGGGTCATCGCCCGCGGCACCTCCGACGAGCTCAAGGCCCGCACCGGCGGCGAGCGCGTGGAGGTCGTGGTGCACGAACGCGACCACATCGCCACCGCCGTCGAGGTACTGACCGGGTTCGGCAAGGGCGAGACCACGGTCGAGCAGCACACGCGCAAGCTCACCGTGCCCGTCACCGGCGGCGCCAAGCTCCTCGCCGAGGTCATCCGCGAGCTCGACACCCGGGGCATCGAGATCGACGACATCGGCCTGCGCCGCCCCACCCTCGACGACGTCTTCCTGTCCCTCACCGGGCACGTGGCCGAGCGCGAGGCCGAGGAGAACGAAGAGAACCGACGCAACGGCCAGACCGGACAGACCGAGAGGGAGACCGTCAAATGAGTGCCGTCACCGACGCCGTACGCGGCCCGGCGCCCAAGCCCGCACATCCCCTCGGACAGTCCGTCCGCGACTCGCTGGTCATCGCCAAGCGCAACCTGATCCGGATGTCCCGCATCCCGGAGATGGTCATTTTCGGGCTCATCCAGCCGATCATGTTCGTGGTGCTGTTCACCTACGTCTTCGGCGGGTCCATGAAGATCGGCGGCAGTACGAGCGCCACCGCCTACACGAACTTCCTGATGGCGGGCATCTTCGCGCAGACCGTCACCTTCGCCACCGCAGGCGCCGGCGCGGGCATCGCCGACGACATGCACAAGGGCCTCATCGACCGCTTCCGCTCCCTGCCCATGGCGCGCGGCGCGGTGCTCACCGGCCGTACCCTCGCCGACCTCGTGCAGACGGCGCTCACGCTGCTGGTCCTCGCGGTGGTCGCCGTCCTGGTCGGCTGGCGGGTGGGCTCCTACGGTGACACCAACGCCGCCCGGGTGCTGGCCGCCTTCGGGCTGCTGCTCCTGCTCGGCTACGCGTTCACCTGGATCGGCGCTCTGATCGGCCTGAGCGTCCGCACTCCTGAGGCAGCCACCTCCGGCGGACTGATCTGGCTCTTCCCGGTGACCTTCATCTCCAACGCCTTCGTGGACACCAGCAACATGACGCCCTGGCTGCGTCACATCGCCGAGTGGAACCCGTTCAGCGCCACCGTCCAGGCGTGCCGGGTGCTCTTCGCCAACCCCGGTCAGTCGTCGTCCGACGCCTGGCCCATGCAGCACCCGGTCTGGGCCTCGCTCATCTACTCGATCCTGATCGTCGTGATCTTCCGGACGCTGGCGGTCCGCAAGTACCGCTCGGCAACGGCGTGATCGTCCCCGGGATCGGGAGCAACGCAGCCCGGGCATGACGAAGCCCCCGGCGGGTGGGCGCCGGGGGCTTCGGCACAGCAAGGGCGACGGACGGTGGCCGGTCAGCCGCTGTAGGGCTCGGCCTTGAGGATGCGCACGGAGGCCTTCTTGCCGTTGGGCAGCTCGTACTCCGCGTCCTCGCCGACCTTGTGGCCGATCACGCCGGTGCCGAGCGGGGACTGAGGCGAGTAGGTCTCGATGTCGGAGCTCGCGTACTCGCGCGAGGCGAGGAGGAACGTCGTGGTGTCGTCCTCGTCACCGTCGAAGGCGATCGTCACGACCATGCCGGGCGCCACCGCGCCGTCCGTGGAAGCCGGGGCCTCGCCGACCTTGGCGTTGTCGAGAAGCTGGGTCAGCTGGCGCACACGGAGCTCCTGCTTGCCCTGCTCCTCCTTGGCCGCGTGGTACCCACCGTTCTCACGCAGGTCCCCCTCCTCGCGCGCGGCCGCGATCTTGGCGGCGATCTCCGTGCGCGCAGGACCAGTAAGGTACTCAAGCTCGACCTTGAGCTTGTTGTACGCCTCCTGGGTCAGCCAGGTGACGGACTCGCTGGTCTGGGTCACAGGTGCTCCTCGTCGGTACTGGGAAATACAAAGCATCGCCCTACCAGAAGCATGTTCCTCAGGTGATGGGCGAAACCACGAGCCTAACAATTCAGCGGCCGAAGGGGGAGGACATAAGCCATGAGAATTACGTCGCCGCAGGTCAGCCCCTACGTATTGCGGAGGATGCCCCTGCGCTCGGGCGGCCCCGCCGTCAGTCGGCGTGACAGCCGAGCAGCTCCGCCGTCGTGCCCTTCGCCGTCGTACGGAGCGTGACCGTCCGGTCGATCCGCGTGTGTGAACCGGAGAAGCGGAAGTCCGCCCGGCCCACCTCGGCGCCGTCGGCCGCCTGTGAGCGCACCGTGCAGTAGCCGCTCGCACCGGAGTCCTTGCGGACCTCCAGATGGAGCTCCACCGCCTCGTCCGAGGTCGCCTTGAAGGTGATCACCTCGGCACTGATCTTGTTCTGGCCGACGTAGTGGTAGGCGAAGTAGCCGATCAGCGCGAGCAGGAACGCGCCGAGCACGGCGCCGGCGATCTTGAGTTTGCGGTCGGCGCGCTCGTCCGAGGAACGGCCGTAGCGGCCCTCGGGCAGTCGCGTGCTCGCCGTACTCATGATCGTCCTCCCGGCGCGGAATTATTCGCCCCCCGATTCGGTCACTATAGAAGCCTGCGATCGCGCCGGTTCACACCGGGCGCCGACTTACCGAGGATTGAGTCTTGACTGACCAGCTGCGACTGATGGCCGTTCACGCGCACCCCGACGACGAGTCGAGCAAGGGCGCGGCCACCATGGCGAAGTACGTGTCCGAGGGGGTGGACGTGCTGGTGGTGACCTGCACGGGCGGGGAACGCGGCTCCATCCTCAATCCCAAGCTTCAGGGCGACAAGTACATCGAGGAGCACATCCACGAGGTACGCAAGAAGGAGATGGACGAGGCCCGCGAGATCCTCGGCATCAGGCAGGAGTGGCTCGGATTCATCGACTCGGGTCTGCCCGAGGGCGACCCCCTGCCGCCGCTGCCCGAGGGCTGCTTCGCCCTCGAGGACGTCGACAAGGCGGCCGGCGAGCTGGTGAAGCAGATCCGCACCTTCCGTCCCCAGGTGATCACCACCTATGACGAGAACGGCGGCTACCCCCACCCCGACCACATCATGACCCACAAGATCTCGATGGTGGCCTTCGAGGGCGCGGACGACACCGAGAAGTACCCCGAGGGCGAGTTCGGGCCCGCCTACCGGCCGCTGAAGCTGTACTACAACCAGGGCTTCAACCGGCCCCGCACCGAGGCGCTGCACCACGCGATGCTCGACCGCGGCCTGGAGTCCCCCTACGGGGAGTGGCTCAAGCGGTGGGAGGAGTTCGGCCAGAAGGAGCGCACGCTCACCACGCACGTCCCGTGCGCCGACTTCTACGAGATCCGCGACAAGGCGCTGATCGCCCACGCCACGCAGATCGACCCCGACGGCGGCTGGTTCCGGGTGCCGATGGAGATCCAGAAGGAGGTCTGGCCCACGGAGGAGTACGAGCTCGCGAAGTCCCGCGTCGATACCTCCCTCCCCGAGGCCGACCTCTTTGCGGGCATCCGCGACAATGCCTGACATGAGCGCAAGCGTGAGCCTGGCAATGACGCACCTCGTCCCCCTGGCCAAGGAGGTCGACGAGAACAAGGTCACCCCCGGCGTCCTCGGCTTCATCGTCTTCGCGGCGATGGCGGTGGCGGTGTGGGGCCTGATGAAGTCCATGAGCAAGCACATGGGCAAGGTCGACTTCAAGGAGCCAGCGGACGCGGAGCGAACCTCCGCCGACGGGGTGACGACGTCCGCCGCCCCGGCAGCGCCGACCTCCGCGACGCCGACGGGGAAGCCCTCGTCGACGTCGTGAGGCGCGCGCCCGGCGGCACGGGCGTGTGACGGGCGGCGCAGGGGTGTGAGGGGCGCTGCGGGCGGGTGACGGCGGGCTGTGAGGGCGCCGGCGCGAGGATGCGGGCGGGCGCGGGTGAACCGCCCGCACCTCCGGCGCCCCCTTCGTGTGCCGTCTGTCTACCCGGCGTCCACCGCCACCCCCATGACCTCGCGCCCGTGTCTGCCCGGTACCAGGCCCAGACGCCAGGCCTGCCAGCCGGACTCCAGGCGGATGCCCCGCTCCAGCAGCAGGCCGTAGGCCTCCAGGCACTCGCTCAGCCGCGCGTCCCGCAGCGGGTGGGCCTCGTCGCCCAGCCGGGCCAGCTCCTCCTGGGCCACCACCGTGCCGACCTCGACACCGCCCGGGGCGGCGTACGGCAGCAGGGTGCAGCGCAGGAAGCGTGCCCAGTCCTCGCCGCGCCGGTCGCCGTACGACGCGAACAGACCCGCCGCCTCCTCGCACAGGGCGAGGGCCGCCTGGCTACGGGCGTTGCCCGCGTCGACGATCGCGAGCTCCAGGCAGGTCCAGGCCTCGCCGTGGGCGACGCCGATGCGCTGGAAGTCGGCGCGGGCGTCGACCAGGAGCTGCCGGGCGAACCCGGAGTTGCGCAGCGAGCCGGTCTGGGCGGCGCGCTGGTCGCGGGTCACCCGGGCCGAGTGGTGCCGGGCGCAGGCGAGGCCGTAGACGTCACGTATGCGGGAGAAGAGGGAGCGGGAGCGTTCCAGTTCGCGGACGGCCTGGTCCAGGTCGCCCGTCTCCTCCAGGGCCAGGCCCAGGTAGTAGACCGTCCAGGCCTCGCCGCGCGCGTCCTCGTTGTCCCGGTGCCGGGCAGACGCCCGGCGCAGGTCCTCGGCCGCCGGGGCGGGGTCCCCGCCGATGAGGCGGGCCCGGGCCAGCTGGGTCAGCGCCCAGGCCTCGCCGCGGGCGTCGCGGGTGCGGCCGTAGAGGTCGAGGGCTCTGCGCAGATCGGCCTCCGCCCGCGGGACGTCGCCGCGGCGCAGGTTCAGCTGGCCGAGCTGGAAGTGCGCCCAGGCCTCGCCGTGCACGGAGCCGCCCTCGCGGTGCAGGACCAGGGAGCGGGTGAGCAGGTCGAGGGCCTCGGCCAGATGCGCCCTGTCCCGCTCCACCGCCGCGAGCGCGTGCATCGTCCAGGCCCGGTCGGTGGCCAGCTCGGGCGCGGCCTGGAGGTCCATCGCCTCCCGAAGCTTCGCCGACGCCTCCGTGAGCTGCCCCTGGTGGTGCAGGGTGATGCCCAGCGAGCACAGGGCACGCGCCGCCCCCGCGTCGTGATGGGCCTGGAGGTAGAGGTCGACGACCGAGCTGAGCGTCGTACGGGCCTTGTCGAGCTCGCCGAGCTGACGGGCCGCGATACCCGTACGCCACTGCACGGACCGGACCAGCAGGTCCTGGCCGACCGACTGGGCCAGCTCGCTGATCTCACCGAGCCGGTAGAGGTCGCCGCGCAGCAGGCAGTAGTCGCACAGGGCGCCCAGCAGGCTCAGTACGGCGTTCTGGTCCACGCCGTCCGCGTGCCGCAGTGTCGCCGTGATGAAGCTGGACTCGTCGTCCAGCCAGCGCAGCGCCTCGTCCAGGGAAGTGAAGCCGTGCGGGGTGAAGCGGTCCGAGCGGGTCGACATGTTGCCGTCGACCAGCCGCAGCACGGAGTCGGCGAGCTCGGCGTAGCTGACGATCAGGCGTTCCTGGGCGGCCGACCGCTCGGTCTGCTCCTCCTCGTCGAGGAGCCGGGCCTGCGCGAAGGCGCGGACCAGGTCGTGCAGCCGGTAGCGGTCGCCGCGGACGTGGTCGACCAGGCCGGCGCCGGCGAGGGCCGTGAGATGGCGGGCCGCCTCCGTGCGGTCCGTGGCCAGGAGCGCGGCCGCCGCGGCCGCTCCCAGCGAGGCGTGCCCGGCCAGCGCCAGCCGGCGCAGCAGACGGCGTGCCGCGTCCGGCTGGTCGGTGTAGCGCAGCCACAGGGCGCGCTCGACAGGCTCCACCGGACCGTACGCCCCGAGGTCGGCCGCCAGCGCGCGCGGTGAGCGCGGGCCCAGCGAGGAGCCGACGACACGCAGCGCCAGCGGCAGTCCGCCGCACAACTGCGTGATGCGGTCGGCGGATTCGGCGTCGTAGGGACCCGAGGCGTCCTGGGCGGCCGCGCCCAGCAGTTCCTCCGCGCCCGCCGAGTCCAGGGGGCGCACCGCCAGTTCGTGCACCCACGCGGACAGCTCGGCCGGCAGCGCCGGTGGGGTCCGGGCGGTGACGAGGACCAGGCTGTCGGAGCGTTCCGGGACGAGCGCGCGGACCTGTTCGGGGTCGGAGGCGTCGTCCAGGACGACCGTGACCGGCAGGCCGCTCAGATGGTGCTGGTAGAGCTCGCTCAGCCGCTTGACCTGCTGGTCCGGGGAGGAGCGTTCACGGAAGAGGAGCTGCTCGCGAGGTGCGCCGAGCCGGTTCAGCAGGTGCAGCAGGGCGTCCCGGGTGGGCAGCGGCGCCTCCCGCGCGCTGTCGCCGCGCAGGTCCACCACACAGGCGCCGCGGAACTGGTCGCGCAGATCGTGCGCGGCCCGCACCGCGAGCGCGGTCCGGCCGCTGCCCGGCGGGCCGTGCAGTACGACGACCGTCGGCCGGGTCTGGGTACTGGCCCGGGCGGCCTGCACCCACTGGCGGATCTGCGCGAGTTCCGTCCGGCGCCCGGCGAACGGGTCGACCGGTTGCGGGAGTTGGGTGAACGACTGGGCGAGGACCGTCCGTCCGCGTGCGGCCGCGCTCTTGTCCGTGCCGCGCAGTTGCGGTCCCGGCGCCTTCTTCGGCCCGGTCGTCGCGCTCAGCATGCGCTGCTGATCCAGGAACGGCCGGATGCCCCGCACTTCCAGCGCGGTGAGCCACTGCAACCGCAGTTGTTCGGCGCCCCCGGGCTGCCCGGCCTCGCCGGCCCGGTGATGCGCGGCCGGCAGATGGGAGCCCGCCACCTTCACGACGGTCGCCGCGGCGCCGACCACCCCGACGGTCACCCCGGCACCGAGAGCGGTACCCGGCCCGGTGCCCAGCGCGAGGTCGGCGACCGCCGCCGTGACGGCGGCGACACCCGCCACCAGCAGGGGAGTCCGGCCGCCCTCACGCGCGTACCGCTGCCCGAAACTGACCTGCCGGGCCTCCGACTCCTCCAGGGCACGCGCGTACGCCTCGTACTCCTCGGCGGCGGTCTGCGCCATGGCGTCCAGTGCGCCGCGGGCCCGCGTCATCAGCACCTGCCGGTCGCTGCGGCCGCCGGACCGCCGTACCTCCTCCTCCACGGCCCGCGCCAACACCCGCTCCGCGTCCGCCCTATGGCCGTCCCGCATGTCCGTCCCCCTCCGGCGGTCACAGCTTTCCTTGGTCAAGTGTGCGGCGGGCGGCTCCGCGAAGCGAGGGGACAAAAGGACCCCCGGCCGCCTCGCGGAGCGGGCGCGTCGCCGCGCGTGGGCGCGTGACAGCCGACGGGTGGGGTACTGCGGCAGGATGGACCCCATGCCGAACCGACTGGCCCATGAGACGTCCCCGTACCTCCTCCAGCACGCCGACAACCCGGTCGACTGGTGGCCCTGGTCGGCGGAGGCGTTCGAGGAGGCACGCAGGCGGGGCGTCCCGGTGCTGCTGAGCGTCGGGTATTCGAGCTGCCACTGGTGCCATGTGATGGCGCACGAGTCCTTCGAGGACCAGGAGACCGCCGACCACCTCAACGCGCACTTCGTGAGCGTCAAGGTCGACCGCGAGGAGCGTCCCGACGTGGACGCGGTCTACATGGAGGCCGTCCAGGCGGCCACCGGGCAGGGCGGCTGGCCCATGACCGTGTTCCTCACGCCCGACGCCGAGCCGTTCTACTTCGGCACGTACTTCCCGCCCGCGCCCCGGCAGGGCATGCCCTCCTTCCGGCAGGTGCTGGAGGGCGTGCGGCAGGCGTGGACCGACCGGCGGGACGAGGTGGCCGAGGTCGCCGGGAAGATCGTCCGGGATCTGGCGGGACGGGAGATCTCCTACGGGGACAGCCAGCCCCCCGGTGAGCAGGAGCTGTCGCAGGCGCTGCTCGGGCTGACCCGGGAGTACGACCCGCAGCGGGGCGGGTTCGCCGGCGCGCCGAAGTTCCCCCCGTCGATGGTGATCGAGTTCCTCCTGCGCCACCACGCGCGGACCGGCGCCGAGGGCGCGCTCCAGATGGCGCGGGACACCTGCGAGCGGATGGCCAGGGGCGGCATCTACGACCAGCTCGGCGGCGGCTTCGCCCGGTACTCCGTCGACCGTGACTGGACCGTGCCGCACTTCGAGAAGATGCTGTACGACAATGCCCTGCTCTGCCGCGTCTACGCCCACCTCTGGCGGGCCACCGGGTCGGAGCTCGCCCGCCGGGTCGCCCTGGAGACCGCCGACTTCATGGTGCGCGAACTGCGCACGGATCAGGGTGGGTTCGCCTCCGCGCTCGACGCCGACAGCGACGACGGGAGCGGCAGGCACGTCGAGGGCGTCTACTACGTCTGGACGCCCGCCCAGCTCACCGAGGTGCTGGGGCCGCAGGACGCGGAGCTCGCCGCCCGCTGCTTCGGCGTCACGCAGGAGGGCACCTTCGAGGAGGGCTCCTCCGTCCTCCAGCTCCCGCAGCAGGACGAGGTGTTCGACGCCGAACGGATCGCCGGGATCAAGGAGCGGCTGCTGCGGGTGCGCGACGGGCGTCCCGCCCCCGGCCTGGACGACAAAGTCGTCGCCGCCTGGAACGGGCTCGCGATCGCCGCGCTCGCCGAGACCGGCGCCTACTTCGACCGGCCGGATCTCGTCGAGGCCGCGGTGGGCGCCGCCGATCTGCTCGTCCGGCTGCATCTCGACGACCAGGCCCGTATCGCCCGTACCAGCAAGGACGGGCAGGTCGGGCCCAACGCGGGCGTCCTGGAGGACTACGCCGACGTCGCCGAGGGATTCCTCGCCCTGGCCTCCGTCACCGGGGAGGGCGTCTGGCTGGAGTTCGCCGGGTTCCTGCTCGATCACGTCCTGACCCGGTTCGTCGACGACGAGTCCGGTGCGCTGTTCGACACCGCGGCCGACGCGGAGCGACTGATCCGGCGTCCGCAGGATCCCACCGACAACGCCGTGCCCTCGGGCTGGACGGCCGCCGCCGGCGCGCTGCTCGGCTACGCCGCCCACACCGGTTCGGAGCCCCACCGGACCGCGGCGGAGCGGGCGTTGGGTGTGGTGAAGGCGCTCGGGCCGCGCGTGCCCCGGTTCATCGGATGGGGGCTCGCCACCGCCGAGGCGCTGCTCGACGGACCGCGCGAGGTCGCCGTGGTCCTGCCCGACGCAGCCGACCCGGCCTCGGAGACCCTGCTGCGGACGGCGCTGCTGGGCACGGCCCCGGGAGCCGTCGTCGCGTTCGGCACCACCGGGAGCGACGAGTTCCCGTTGCTGGCCGACCGCCCGCCGGTCAACGGCGAGCCGACCGCGTACGTGTGCCGTGACTTCACCTGTGACGCGCCCACGACCGACCCCGAGCGGCTGCGCTCGGCGCTGACCACCGTGGTGACCGGCTGAGACGACGGGGGACACCACGGTGGGCACCCGCGTGAGGAGGAGCGGGCCGAAGGCCGTGCGGCGCGGCTCCGTACGTCTAAGGGCTGTCCGGTAATCCCTGGTGGATCAGTGCGCGGCGTCAGATGCGGTGCATCGCAAGGCGGAGGCACGTCCGCATACCGGATGTATTCGGGCGTTCCGACAACGCGGCGAGGTGCCGTAGCTGTCGTCGCGCGCCCGCCAGGATTGCGGGACAGCCCTTAGCCCGCGAACTCCGCCAGGGCGCGCTCCACGATGGCCACCAGCTGCTCGTGGTGCGCGCCCTTCCAGTACGCCCGCCCGCAGGACAGGCACTGCGCGAACACGTCGTAGGACTGCTGGGTGCCCTGGCGCAGCTGGTCGGCGACCTCCTCCTTGGTGGCCTGCCTCAGCAGACCGTTGCAGGCGGTGCAGCGCGTCCAGGGAAGCAGCGGGGGCGCGAACCGGTCGAGGACGTCGCGGAGCTGCTCCTCGGGATCGGTGCTGTAGACGTACGCGCCCGCCCACAGTTCACGGCGGCGCAGCAGCCCCCGGTCGCGGCTGAGCATCACGCGCTGTTCGGCCGCCGAGCGGGTGGCGAGCGCGGGGTCGCCGATGTCCGTCGACTCGTACGCCGTGTCCACGCCGAGCAGGCGCAGCCGGCGGGCCAGGGTGCCGAGGTGGACGTCGAGGAGGAAGCGCAGCGGCGCTCCCGGGATCCGCTGGGGGCGGGCGACCGGTCGGACGGCCACCGCCTCCCCGGCGGCCGGGATGTGCGAGACCGGTACCGCGCGGCCGTCGACGAGCAGGGTGCCCACCTCCGTCAGTGGCACCCCGAGCGACTCGACGACATGGCCGAGGGTGGACACGCCGTCGACGGCGAGTGAGGTGGCTCCCGCGCGCCGCGCGTGCGGGACGAACAGGGCGAGGTCAGGCGCGACTTCGACGCGGATCTCGAATGCGTTCACCTGGTCAGGATGGCATGGGGGAGGGGCGCCGGTCTCAGGGTTTCCGCCGGGGAAGGCCTTGTTCCAGGACGTTCAGTGTGCGCACGAGCAGGTCCTCGAAGTCGTCCTGGTGGCCGTGCTCGGCCCAGTACATGGACGTCTGCATCAGGCCGCCCACGAGGGACATCGTGTAGACGCGGACTTCCAGGCTGTCGGGGTCCAGGCCGGTGCGCTCGCCGACCGCGAGGCTGAACATCCGGCCGGTGACCGACATGCTCTCCATCATCCGCGAGCGCACCGCGGGCACCTGCACCATCAGGCGGGTGCGCAGCCGCGCGACCTCCAGATCGTCCTGGAGGCCCATGCGCAGGGCCTTGAGCATCACGTAGCGGACGGTCTCCGGCCATGGTTCGTCCGCCGGGCGGGCCTGTAGTTCCCGCATCAGGATCGGGTCCCACTCGTCCGTGAGGACGATGTCCTCCTTGGTCGGGAAGTAGCGGAAGACGGTCGACGGCGACACCTCGGCGCGTTCGGCGATCTGGTCGATCGTCGTGGCCTCGTAACCCTGCTCCCCGACCAGCGCGTAGGTGGCGGTGCGGATGGCCTCGCGGGTCTTGATCTTCTTGCGCTCGCGCAGACCCGGCTGGGGATGCTCGGCGGGAGGGTTGGTGTGTGCGGCCGTCATGGGGCTCATTGTCGGGCATCGGCCGAGGGGGTGACCAAGCCGGCACCGGCGTCCCCCGGCCCGGCGTCCCCCGTGGAGGTGTCCTCGGCGCCGACGCCCTCGGCCTGCGGTCCCGTCGGCAGGAACGCCGCCGCCAGCAGTGCGGAGGCCAGGGCGGCGAGCCCGCACACCAGCATGACCAGGCTCATGCCGTGGACGTAGGCGGCGTTCGCGGAGGCGGCGAGGTCCGGCAGGTTCGTCCTCTCGGCGATCACCCGGGCCGCGACCACCGAGTCCCCGGCCGTGTCGGCGGTCCCGGCGGGCAGGCCGGTGACGTCGAGGCGGTCGCGGAAGGTGCTCGCGAGCAAACTGCCGAGCAGGGCGATGCCGATGGCTCCACCGACCTGGCGCAGGGTCATCAGCAGGCCGGAACCGCTGCCGGCGCGGTCGGAGGGCAGGGTGCCCAGGGCGCCGGCCATCGCGGGCACGATCGAGAAGCCGAAGCCGAACCCGACGATCGACAGCCACAGCGCGGTGAAGCCGTACCCGGAGTCGACCGTCGTACGGCTGCCCAGGAGGGCGGCGAAGGCCAGCACCACCAGGCCCGCGCTCACCACGGCCCGCGCCCCGAACCGTTCCACGACGGGTTGCGCGGCCCGGGCGGCGACGATCAGACCGCCCATCATCGGCAGCAGCCGCACGCCGGTGCCGAGGGCGTCGTTGCCGAGGACGGCCTGGAGGTACTGCGGCAGGACGAACAGCAGGCCGGACAGCACGAACATGAGGAGGGTCGCCGCGAGCGTGTTGAACAGGAAGCCGCGGTGGGCGAGCAGTCCCATGTCGAGCATGGGCCGCTCGGCCCGCCGCTCGCGCAGCACCAGCGCGGTGATCAGTACCACGGCCGCCGCACCGGTACCCAGCACCAGCGGGTCGCCCCAGCCGCGGGTGGGCGCCTCGATGATCGCGTAGATGAGTGTGCCGAGCCCGCCCGCGGTGAGCGCGGTGGAGACGACGTCGACCTCGGGGGAGGACGGGTCGCGGGTCTCCGGCAGCAGGAACACGCAGGCGGCGATGCCGATCGCGGCCATCGGGATGTTGATGAGGAAGACCGAGCCCCACCAGAAGTGGTTGAGCAGCCAGCCGCCGATGATCGGTCCGAGCGGCAGCCCGAGCGTCGAACCGGCGGAGACGATGCCGACGGCCCTGGTGCGCTCCCCGGGTGTGAACAGCGAGGGCAGCACCGACAGCGCGAGCGGGGTGACCAGCGCGGCCCCGACGCCCATCACGGCGCGGGCGGCGATCACCGCGTTCACGTCCTGGGCGAGGGTGCCGACCAGCGAACCGGCGAGGAAGATGCCGAGCCCGGTGATCAGCATGTTCCGCCGGCCGAAGCGGTCGCCGAGCAGACCGGCCGGGAGCATCAGGGCGGCGAAGACGACGACGTACGCGTCCGCCATCCACTGCTGCTGACCGGTGTCGGCGCCGAGCTGCCCGGCCATCGTCGGGAGCGCCACGTTGAGGATCGTCGTGTCGAAGCCGAGCGTGAGCATGCTGGCGACCAGGGCGCCGAGGGCCCACCAGCGGCGGGGGTCGGACCCCGGTGCTGCGGAGTTCTTGAGAGTGGCCATGAAATGAGAGTAGCTTTCAAATGATGGCCAATGTCAATATCGAGCGTTCTGAGGGCATGAAAAACGGCCACGGCTCGAGAGCCGTGGCCGGGATGTCAGGAAAGGGGTGCTATCCGTGCTGGTACGCCACCAGGGAGATGCCGACGTAGTGCACGACGAACGCGGCGAGGGTCAGGGAGTGGAAGACCTCGTGGAAGCCGAACCAGCGCGGTGAGGGGTTGGGGCGCTTGATGCCGTAGATCACGCCGCCCGCGCTGTAGAGCAGCCCGCCGACGATCACCAGGACCATCACGGCGATGCCGCCCGCCCGCATGAAGTCCGGGAGGAAGAAGACGGCCGCCCACCCCATCGCGATGTAGCAGGGGGTGTACAGCCAGCGCGGGGCGCCGACCCAGAAGACCCGGAAGGCGATGCCCGCGACCGCGGCGGCCCAGACGCTCCACAGCAGCCACCGCCCCTTCGACTCCGGCAGGAGCAGCAGGGTGAGCGGTGTGTAGGTGCCCGCGATGATCAGGAAGATGTTCGCGTGGTCGAGTCTGCGCAGGACGCCGTCCATCCGCGGGCTCCAGTCGCCCCGGTGGTAGAGGGCGCTCACCCCGAACAGCAGGCAGGCCGTCAGGGCGAAGATTCCGCAGGCGACGCGGCCGCGGGTCGAGTCCGCCAGGGCGGTGAGGACCAGTCCGGAGACGAGGGCGGCCGGAAACATGCCGAGGTGCAGCCAGCCGCGGAGCTTGGGCTTGATCTCTTCCGACAGGGAGTGCGCGACGGGCGCGGGGCCGGCGGCCTGCGAGTCCGTGGGCGCGTCGGGGACGGGCGCTGTCATGGGCGAATCGTACCTACGGAACCGTAGGTTACGCGTCAGTACGACGAGCCCGAAGGGGAAGAGTGGCCATCGTCTCACGGGTGTTCGTCAAAGGATGTTCGGCTGAACGCCATGTGGACGCAAAACGTCGCCTCTAAGCGTGGCCATCCTCACTCCGCTCACCTGTGAGGCCCTCTGGACAGATGGGCGGTAGCATCGGATGATCAAATGAGTGCGGTCGACACCGGATGAGCGCCAAGGTCATCAGAAGCATCCGGGTCGCAGCCCCCACGGGGCCTCCAACACAAAATCCCTCATTTAGGAGCAATCGTGGCGCGCGACATCGCGGCTCCCCCCGTCATCCCCACCCAGCACCAGGAACTCGTCTCCTGGGTGAACGAGATCGCCGAACTGACGCAGCCGGACAACGTGGTCTGGTGTGACGGATCCGAGGCCGAGTACGAGCGACTGTGCGACGAGCTCGTCGACAAGGGCACCTTCAAGAGGCTCGACCCGGTCCAGCGCCCGAACTCCTACTACGCCGCCTCCGACCCGACGGACGTCGCCCGCGTCGAGGACCGCACCTTCATCTGCTCCGAGAAGGAGGAGGACGCCGGCCCGACCAACCACTGGAAGGCGCCCGCCGAGATGCGGGAGATCTTCGCCGGTGAGAAGGGCCTGTTCCGCGGCTCCATGCGCGGCCGCACGATGTACGTCGTCCCCTTCTGCATGGGCCCGCTGGGCTCCGACCTCTCGGCGATCGGCGTCGAGATCACCGACTCCGCCTACGTCGCCGTCTCCATGCGCACCATGACCCGCATGGGACAGCCCGTGCTGGACGAACTCGGCACCGACGGGTTCTTCGTGCGTGCCGTGCACACGCTCGGAGCGCCGCTGGCCGAGGGCGAGGCCGACGTCCCGTGGCCCTGCAACACGACCAAGTACATCTCGCACTTCCCCGAGAGCCGCGAGATCTGGTCCTACGGCTCCGGCTACGGCGGCAACGCCCTGCTCGGCAAGAAGTGCTACGCCCTGCGCATCGCTTCGGTGATGGCCCGCGACGAGGGCTGGCTCGCGGAGCACATGCTGATCCTCAAACTGACCCCGCCGCAGGGCGAGTCGAAGTACGTGGCGGCCGCGTTCCCGAGTGCCTGCGGCAAGACCAACCTCGCCATGCTGGAGCCCACCGTCTCCGGCTGGACCGTCGAGACGATCGGCGACGACATCGCCTGGATGCGCTTCGGTGAGGACGGCCGCCTGTACGCCATCAACCCCGAAGCCGGCTTCTTCGGCGTCGCACCCGGCACCGGCGAGCACACCAACGCCAACGCGATGAAGACGCTGTGGGGCAACTCGGTCTTCACCAACGTGGCGCTCACCGACGACAACGACATCTGGTGGGAGGGCATGACGGAGGAGACTCCGGCCCACCTCACCGACTGGAAGGGCAACGACTGGACTCCGCAGTCCGGTACGCCCGCCGCCCACCCCAACGCCCGCTTCACCGTCCCCGCCGCGCAGTGCCCGATCATCGCGCCCGAGTGGGAGGACCCCAGGGGCGTGCCGATCTCGGCGATCCTCTTCGGCGGCCGTCGCGCCTCCGCGGTCCCGCTGGTGACGGAGTCCTTCGACTGGAACCACGGCGTCTTCCTCGGCGCCAACGTGGCCTCCGAGAAGACCGCCGCCGCCGAGGGCAAGGTCGGTGAGCTGCGCCGCGACCCGTTCGCCATGCTGCCGTTCTGCGGCTACAACATGGGCGACTACATGGGTCACTGGGTCGACGTCGCCAAGGGCAAGGACCAGGCGAAACTCCCGAAGATCTACTACGTCAACTGGTTCCGCAAGAACGACGCGGGCAAGTTCGTGTGGCCGGGCTTCGGCGAGAACAGCCGTGTCCTGAAGTGGATCGTGGAGCGTCTGGACGGTCACGCCGAGGGCGTCGAGACCCCGATCGGCATCCTGCCGACGAAGGAGGCCATCGACACCAAGGGCCTCGCACTCGACGACGAGGACCTCGACCTCCTCCTCACCGTCGACAAGGAGGTCTGGCGCGAGGAGGCCGCCCTGGTCCCCGAGCACCTCAACACCTTCGGCGACCACACCCCGAAGGAACTGTGGGACGAGTACCGCGCGCTGGTGCGGCGCCTGGGCTGACACCCGCCCCGACAAGACTCCGCGGTCGGCACGGATGGCCCTGACCAATGATCGTCACGGCCGGCCGCGGTGCGGTACGGCGAAGCCGCGCACAACGGCGTACGCGGCTCTGGGTCTGTCGTCTGCTTCCCGTCCGCCCCGACGGGAAGCAGACGACAGACCTTCGCTCCGTGCTTCCCGGATGCCCTTCGTCGCGCCGGCCGCGCGGTCGCCCGTGCCCCCGGGGCGACTACGGTGACCGGTCCTCCAAGTAGCGGGTATGTGATTCCTGGCGTCTGGCCTCCGTCTCGCGCAGCTCCGCCGTCAGCCGCTCGGCCTCCTCCTGGAGAAGGGTCAGCTGGCGTTCCAGGTGCCGCTCCGGCGGTTCCTGGCCGGGGGTCATCCGCGTCCACCAGCGCGTCCGTACGAAACTGTCGACGGCCTCGGGCAGATCCTGCCGTACGGTCCGCGAGAGCGTGTGGACGCCCTCCGGGTCACGGGCGAGGATCTCGGCCACCCAGCCGGGCTCCAGCAGCGCCGCCAGCAGGCCGGTGAGTTCGGTGAGGCGCCCGGCCGCCGCCGGGGGCAGTTCGACCTCCGCGAGATAGCCGCCGAGCCGTTCGAAGTCGCCGCGCACCTCGTCCAGCTGGGCCGACGCGTCCGGGAAGTCCGGCAGGGGCGGCCGCTCGGGCGGGGCGACCAGCGCACCGGCCCCGTACAGACCGGCGACGACCACCGGCCAGTACGGTCCGGCGACCCCGGTGAAGGTCAGCACCAGGCCGACCAGCCCGCCGGCGCTCCCGGCGATGTTCTTACGGGACTCCAGGTACCCGACGAACCTACTGGTAGCCACGGATCTCCTCGAAGGCGCCGTCCAGCGAGCCCTGCTGGGCGTCGAAGAGTCGGCCGCCGGTCAGCTCGGCGATGTGCTCCAGTTCCGAGCGGTCGGAGTCCCCGAAGAGGACGGTGAAGACGGGGACCTGTTTCCCGGCCGGAGCCAGGTCGTCCCGGTAGAAGGCGTCGAAGTCGCCCGCGTCGTCGCCCTGGGTGTTCTCGCCGTCCGTCATCAGCACGATGGAGGTGAACGTGTCCCGGTCGCTGCCCAGATGGGTGTAGGCCCTCTCCAGCGAGGTGTAGATCGCCGTCCCGCCGTCGGCCTCGAGCTGCTCGCCGTCCGCGCGGATCGCCGCGATCCCGGCCTTCGGGTCGGCGGGGCTGACGACATGCGTGGTGACGCGCTTCACGTCCGACCCGAACGGCATCAGCGTCACCTCCTCGCGGTCGCGGAAGTCGCCGGTGAGGTCGGCCAGGGCGTCCTTCAGACGGCTCAGCCGGTCGCCCTCCATCGAGCCGGAGGTGTCGAGGACGTACACCGTCCGCGAGGGCCGGCGCAGGTCGTTCTCGTAGGCGTCGAGCAGCCCGTCGGCCACCGAACGGCTGCCGGGGAAGGGCAGTTCGCGCCGGCGCGTGCTGTCGAGGCCGGCCGCGGGCGGCACCGAGGCGACGACCGGACGGCGGTGCGTCCTGGTGGTGATCAGCCGCTGGACGGCCTCCGTGCGCAGGGCGTCGGTGACCCGCTTGACGTTCGCCCGGGTGGTGGCGTCGGTCGCGGTCAGGGAGGAGAGCGGGTAGTCGGCGGTGACGACGCCGTCCGTGGGACGGATCACCGTCAGCCCCGGGATGCCCTTCAGGACGGACTCGTAGTTGAGCAGCGCGTCGACGTCGCCGCGCCGGGTGTACGCGGCCGCCAGCCAGCCCGACGACCCCGACGTCAGCTGCTGCCCCTTGAAGAACTCCCTCAGCCGCGGGGTCGCCTTGCCGACGTCCGCGTCGGTGAGCGCCGACTGGGCCCCCGAGAGCGCCGAGGCGACCGAGATCAGCGTGGCGAAACCGGAGTGGGAGCGGGCGGGATCGGTCATGCCGTAGGTGAGCTTCCCGTCCTGGACCGCCTGCTCGATCTGCGTCCAGGTGACCTGGCCGGCCTTCCAGCCGAGGGCGTTCAGGCGGGCGGTCCGCACGCCGAGGGCCACCGGGCTCGACATGATCGGCGTCTGTGAGACCACCTTCTTCGCCGCTTCCGGGCGCAGCCGCAGATAGGCGTCGGAGGACAGCCACAGGGCGTCGTACTTCCCGTCGGCGCCGCCCTTCGCCAGCAGGTTCACGGCGTCCAGGGTGCCCATGTAGGTGGGCCGGACCTTCACGCCCGTGTCCTTGCGCACCTGTTCCAGCACGGACGCCATGTCGCTCAGCTCGCTGGAGGCGAGGATCCGCAGGGTGCCGGGCTCGGCCGCGGCGGGGTCGTCGGTGTCGCCGTGCCGCGCCGTGCAGGCGGTCAGGACGAGAGCGAGGGCCGTCACGGCGAGGAGGGAACGTCTCATGCCGGCCCGCCTTCCAGGGCGCCCCGCGAGCGGCTGCGGTCCAGGTAGCCGCTCGCCTCCTGGAGCTCGGCCGTCAGGTTCTCCACGGTCACCGCCATCGCCTCGGTCGCCTGCACCTTGTAGGTGTCGATGGCGTCGAGGGTGCGGTAGATCTGCTGGAACGCGGACCGCAGGGTCTCCGCGCCGACCGCCGGGTCGGCGGCGATGCGCTGGATCTCCCCGCTCTGGGTCGCGAGCATCTCCGCGTTGCCCCGGATGAGGTCCTCCGTGGTCCCGCGCAAGGCCTTGACCTGCTCGATCACCTTCTTCTGGTGGTCGAGCGCGGAGGCCAGCATGACCGAGATGCGCAGCGCCGCGACGGTGGTCGTCGCGGCCCGGTCGACGCCCTTGATCAGCTCGTCGTTGTTGCGGCGTACGACGTCCATGGCGAGGTAGCCCTGCGCGCAGACCGCGAGCTGGGTCAGCAGGTCCTGGTGCTTCTGCCGGACCGGGAAGAGGACGTCGGCGCGCAGGTGGTCGGCCCGCTCGGGGTCGGTGGCCTCGGCGGTGGCGATCCGCTGCCCGACCGCCGAGTCCAGGGCGTCGGTCAGGACGACGTACTCCTGGAGCTTGCCCATCGTCTCCCAGAGGCGGACCCGCTCGGTCTGCAAGGCGGCGTTGTCACGGCGCAGTTCGTCCTGGCCGCCGCGCAGCGAGCCAACGATCCTGTTGAGGGTGCCCTGTGCGGAGGCGTACTTCGCCACGTGGTCGCGCAGCTTGTTGCCGCCCGGCAGACGGGACAGGAACTTCCGTCCCCTGGACGCCGGCAGGTCGCGGGGGTCCAGGTCCTCGACCACCCGCCGCAGCTCCACGAGCGAGCCCGCGACCTGCGACTGGGCGTCCCCGCCCTTGTCGGGCAGGCTCCTGATGGTCCGCTCCAGCATGCGGTTGGACTGCGCGGCGGCCGTGCGCATCTCGCCGGCGCCCAGCGCGGTGATCTCGCCGACCTTGCCGGCGAACTCGGGCGAGCGTGCGTCGAGGGCGGCGAGCCCCTCGACGTACGCGGCCGCCTTCGAGGCCATGTCCGTACGGACGGAGTCGTCGACGGGGACGAGTCCGCCGGCCTTCTCGCGCGGCACGGCGGCGACGGCCTCGGGCGGCGTGAGGGTGAAGGTGTCTTCTGTCATCTGCTGTCTCCCCCTATCCGCGCGCCCGTCGCGCCAGCTCGTGCAGCACCGCGGAGGTGGGCACGGGCGCCTGGCGGACGCCGGTCAGTTGCTGCTTGAGGTAGGTGGTGGCCGAGGCGAACTCGGCGGCGACGCCCTGCGGACGGAACCCGTGCCGGATCTCCAGCCTGCGCACCTGCGGGTCCGTGGACAGGAGCCGGGCGAGAGCGCCACCGTTCTCGGTCAGCGGTACGGCGGTGTGGTCGCTGTTGACGGTGGTGTCCGGGTAGAGCACGACGAGGTCGTCCGGCTGCTGCCCGTCCGCCAGGAGCGAGGCGACCTGCGACTCGTAGACCAGGACGAGGGGGTTGCCGGCGCCGCTGACGAAGTCCCGGAAGGCCGCGTCCGTGCTGGACTGCTGGGCGCCCTGGACGCTGACCAGCTTGTGCAGCAGGGGCGCCGTCCGCTCGACCTCGGCCTGGCTCGCGACCACCTTGCCGCCGTTGGCCACGTAGGACGTGGCGGCCAGGTAGAGGGCGCCGGAGCTGGAGGTCTCCGGATCGGTGCTGGACAGGTAGAGGGTGCCGGTCAACTCCCCGTACTTGTCGGCGCCCTTGAGCTGCTGCCAGGTCCGGTCGGCACGGGCCGCGGCGAGATAGGCGTCCATCCTCAGCGTGCCGCGGTGCTCGGCGTCCAGCGTGGCCAGGCCGTTGCCCGCGAGCACCCCGGCGGCGTTCTTGTGCGCCACGACGACGAGCGGCGAGTAGAAGGGGCGGGGGAGGGTCCCCCGCACCGCGTACTTCGCGGCCAGCTCGGTGGCGGGCGCCTGGCTGGAGGGGAAGGCGAGGTCGTACCCCTTGAGGTCCAGTCCCTCCATGGCCCAGGACCCGGAGGTCTCGGCCTCGACGGTGTAGCCCTTGGCGGCGAGGGCCTTCACCACGTCAGGGTCGGTGAAGAACTCCGCCTTCTCCGACCCGATCACCATCCGCACGGTCTTCGTTGCCGTGCCCTTGTCCTCATCGCTGCGGCCCGCGACGACGGCGACCACCACACCCGCCGTCAGCAGCACCGCGAGGACGATTCCTGCGATTCGTCTCACAGGGGGAGCGTGCTCGCGGAACCACACATTCCCGGGTGGTCCGGGTGAACGGGGGGTGAAGGAGGTGACCCGGAACGCAACGGGAGGGGGAGGTTCCTGTTGCCGTGTGACCGCCGGTCAGCCGGTCCGGTCACCGGCCTTGCCGTAGCGCCGGAAGCCGTCGGTCTCGGCAGTCCGGGCCCCTTCGGGCCCCTCGGCGTAAGCCCCGGGTCGTTCGGCGATCGCACGCGTCTTGGCGTGGTCCATGCCGATGTCCGCCTGCCACGGAGAAAGATGGCGCCCGGTCCGCGCGTCGCTGCGGGTGCACGCGGACCGGGGCCGTTCATGGTCCCGGAGGGAAGGTGCTCACCGGGAGGGTGGCCCCGGTGAGCGGTTCAGCCGGCGGTGCTCAGTTCCTTCTGCTCCACGAGGGCGGCGGTGTGCGCGTCCATGCGCCGGGCCGCGAGGATCGCCGCCGCCGTGTCCGCGCGGGAGGCGGCGACGAGGAGGGCACGGCCCGCCAGGGCGTGCGCCCGTTCGTGCAGGATCGCGGGGTGCGGGTCCGCCGGGCCGGCGGTGGGGGTCGAGCGGACCGGAGCCCGCCCTCCCCGCAACCGGCTCACCTGCTGTGCGAGCCCTGCGGCCGCGGTGTCCAGGTCGGCGGACGGTGCCGCTGCGCGCAGCTCGTCGGTGACGGCGAGCAGCGCCGCGAGATGGGCTGCGAGCTGGATGTCCAGTTCTTCCTCGCGGGAGCGGTGAGGGAAGTCCGAGGGTGTGCCGGCCATCGTCGTGCTGTGGACCGACTTGGTGCGGATCGGCTCGTACATACGGATGGCCTCCTGTGCTGTCAGGAAACCATCCTAGCTTAGATCTCGTCTAAAGTTGAGCCGTGCATCGAGCCGCTGCCAGGGCCCGTGGCCCCCGGCAAGATCCGAAAGAGCGGCCCTAGGGCTGGCCGTAGCCGTCCAGGAAGCGGGCGATCCGGCCTACCGCGTCCCGCAGATCCGTCGCCGTCGGCAGGGTGACCACCCGGAAGTGGTCCGGCTCCGGCCAGTTGAAACCGGTGCCCTGGACGACCATGATCTTCTCCTGGCGCAGCAGGTCCAGGACCATCTGCCGGTCGTCCTTGATCTTGAAGACGGCGGGGTCCAGGCGCGGGAAGAGGTACAGCGCCCCCTTCGGGCGGACGCAGGTCACGCCCGGGATCTGCGTCAGCAGCTCGTACGCCGTGTCCACCTGTTCCTTGAGCCGCCCGCCCGGCAGCACCAGGTCCTTGATGGTCTGGCGTCCGCTGAGCGCCGCCACCACGCCGTGCTGACCCGGCATGTTCGCGCACAGCCGCATGTTCGCCAGGATCGTCAGACCCTCGATGTAGGAGTCGGCGTGCGCGCGCGGGCCGGAGATCGACATCCAGCCGACGCGGTAGCCGGCCACCCGGTACGCCTTCGACATGCCGTTGAAGGTGAGGGTGAGCAGATCTGGGGCGACCTTGGCGGTCGGGGTGTGGACGGCGCCGTCGTAGAGGATCTTGTCGTAGATCTCGTCCGAGCAGACCAGGAGGTTGTGCCGGCGCGCGATGTCCGTGAGCCCCCGGACCATCGCCTCGTCGTACACCGCGCCCGTCGGGTTGTTCGGGTTGATGATGACGATCGCCTTGGTGCGGTCGGTGACCTTGCGCTCGACGTCCGCGAGGTCGGGCATCCAGTCGGCCTGCTCGTCGCACCGGTAGTGCACGGCGGTGCCGCCGGAGAGCGAGACGGCGGCGGTCCACAGCGGGTAGTCGGGGGCCGGTACGAGGACCTCGTCCCCGTCGTCCAGCAGCCCCTGCATCGCCATCACGATCAGCTCGGAGACGCCGTTGCCGATGAAGACGTGCTCGACGTCCGTCTCGATGCCGAGTGTCTGGTTGTGCATCACGACGGCCCTGCGTGCGGCCAGCAGGCCCTTGGCGTCGCCGTAGCCGTGCGCCGTCGAGACGTTGCGGAGGATGTCCTCCAGGATCTCCGGCGGGCAGTCGAAGCCGAAGGCCGCCGGGTTGCCGGTGTTCAGCTTGAGGATGCGGTGACCAGCCGCTTCCAGGCGCATCGCCTCCTCGAGAACCGGACCCCGGATCTCGTAACAGACGTTGGCGAGCTTGGTCGACTGGATCACCTGCATGTCTGGGAGCTTACGGCCCGGTATCGCGTCAAGGGGCGTGTTTTCCGCCACGTGAGACGGGTGATTTGGATGGGTATCGCCGATGGCTGTCCCAGGAGACCCACCTGTCCCTACAATCCGCGGCCATGTCCAGGCCAGCTGAGAGCGGCACGCCCCGGGTGCGGCCGAACGTGTACCACCCCCACGCCGACACCGATCCGTCCTCGTACGACCGGTACGCCGATCCGGCGGCGGCCCACGGCTGGGAGAACGCCTACGACGAGACGACCGAGCTGCCCCGGGTTCCGCCCGTCCAGGGCGAGGGCGGCGGGCGCGCGGCACGCCGGCGCGCGACCAGGCGGGCGGGTGGGGCGCGTTCGCGCCGGGTGACGGCCGTGGCCGGGGCGGTGGGTGTGGTGGCGCTGGCCGCGGTGGTGGCGGGAGTGTCCTTCTCCGGCGATCCGGCCGGCGGCCGGCGGGGTGAGGGCGGCCGGGCCGAACAGGGTGGGCAGACGGGGGCGGGCTCGGCGCCGGGCGGCACGGCCGGTCCTTCCGGGGCGCCGACACCCTCCCCGGGTGGTTCCGTCAGGTCCGTGCGGCCCTCGCCGTCCGCTTCGGCCGGGGGGACGCCCTCCTCCGGGGTGACGGCGTCCGCGACCCCCTCCGCCGTGTCGTCGGACGGTGCCGCCACCGGTGGTCCGACGGACGCCGCTCCCTCCGCCGGGGCGTCCAGGCCCGGGAAGGGCAACCCCGGGAAGGGGCGGGGGTCCGGCAAGAAAGGCACGCCCTAGGCCGGGGCGCCCCGTGGATCCCGGCCCCGGCGGCTGAAAAGCGACCCTTGTTCTCTCCTCTTCATGCACTAACAATGCGCATGACAAAACCAACGGGCGGCCGGAAGATCTCCGGTCGCCTTGTCGTAAGAGGGGACCCCCACATGAGAAAGCCTCTCGTTGCCGCGATCTTCGCCCTGGCCATCGCCGGGGCGGGAGCGGCACCCGCGGTGGCCGCGCCGGTGAGCGCGAAGCCCGCGACCCCGGCCTCCGCGACCCCGGTCAAGGCGGACACCGCAGCCGCCGCGCCGACGCTCAAGGCCGTCAACCTCGCAGGGACCGTCGCGCTCAGCAACTGCTCCGGCTCGGTCGTCCGCTTCCCGAACTCCCTGGACACCGACCCGGCGCTGGTGCTCTCCAACGGCCACTGCCTGTCGACCGGTTTCCCGGAGCCGGGCGAGGTGCTCGTCAACCAGGCATCCAGCCGCACCTTCGGCCTGCTCAACTCGGCCGGCACGCGGGTCGCGACCCTGCGCGCGAGCAAGCTCGCCTACGGGACGATGACCGACACGGACATCTCGATCTACCAGCTCACCAGCACGTACGCCACGATCAAGAACTCGTACGGGATCTCCGCGCTGACCGTGCAGAACACCCACCCGACCGCCGGCACCGCCATCACCGTGGCGTCCGGCTACTGGAAGCGGCTCTACAGCTGCAACATCGACGGGTTCGTGTACCGCATGAAGGAGGGCGACTGGACCTGGAAGGACTCGGTCCGTTACACCTCCGCCTGCCAGACCATCGGCGGCACCTCCGGCTCGCCGGTGATCGACCAGGCCACCGGCAAGGTCGTCGCCGTCAACAACACGGGCAACGAGGACGGCGAGCGCTGCACCGAGAACAACCCCTGTGAGGTCGACGCCGCCGGCAACGTCACCGTCCGCCAGGGCATCAACTACGCCCAGGAGACCTACCTGATCCCGGCCTGCTTCACGACCGGCAACCAGCTCAGCCTGAGCGCGAGCGGGTGCACCCTGCCGAAGCCGTAGGGGCGCGGTGGAGGGGCGTTCCGTCACACGGGACTGCGACGGACCGCCCGCCCCGCCAGCACGTCCGTGCGGCGGCCGTCCTCGACGACGAAACGGCCGTCGATCAGGACGTGCGGGATGCCGGTGGGCAGGGTGCGGGGGGCGTCGTAGGTGGAGCCGGCCGCCACCGTGGCCGGGTCGAAAAGCACCAGGTCGGCCCGATGGCCCTCGCGGACGAGGCCCCGGTCCGGCAGGCGCAGGCGGGCCGCCGGGCGGCCGGTCAGGTGGGCCACGCACTCCTCCAGGGACAGGATCCCCAGCTCCCGTACGTAGTGGCCGAGATAGCGCGGGAACGTGCCGTAGGCGCGCGGGTGCGGCTTGGCGCCCGCCAGGACGCCGTCCGAACCGCCCGTGTGGACGCGGTGGCGCATGATCGTGCGGACGTTCTCCTCGTGGCCGACGTGCTGGAGGATCGTCGGGCCGAGCCCGTCCTCGATCAGCAGGCGGCGTGCCGTCGTCCAGGGGGCCTCGCCCAGACGGACGGCCGACGCGCGGACCGTGCGGCCGACGAAGTCGCCCAGCGCCGGGTCGGCCACGCCGGAGATCTCGACCGTTTCCCAGTCCACCGGCACCCCGTGGCAGCCGTCCGCGCCGGTCACCTCCAGGTCGTGGCGGATCCGGGCGGCCGTGTCGTCGTCCGCGAGCCGGCGCAGGATCTCCGCCGGGCCGCCCTCGCTCGCCCAGCTGGGCAGCAGGGCGGCGAGAGTGGTGCAGCCGGGCGTGTAGGGGTAGGTGTCGAGGGTGATGTCGGCGCCCGACTCCAGGGCCTGGTCCAGGAGGGCCAGCAGTTCGGGGGCGCGGCCCTCGTTCACGCCGAAGTTCATGGTGGCGTGGGCGAGATGCAGCGGGCAGCCCGCCTTGCGGGTCAGCTCGACCATCTCCGCGTACGCCTCCAGCGCGCCGGCTCCGTAACTGCGGTGGTGGGGGCAGTAGTAGCCGCCGTGCTCCGCCACCACGCGGCACAGTTCCGTCAGTTCGGCGCCCGGGGCGTACATGCCGGGTGTGTAGGTCAGACCGGAGGACAGGCCGACGGCGCCCTGCTCCAGGCCCTCGGCGACCAGCCCGCGCATGCGGTCCAGCTCCCGGTCGGTGGCCGGGCGGTCCTCCCAGCCGACGACGAGGGCGCGGACCGTGCCCTGCGGGACGAGGTAGGCCGCGTTGACGGCGATGCCCCGGCCGCCGAAGCCGTGGTCCAGCCGGTCCAGGTACTCGCCCACCGAGCGCCAGTCGAGGTCGAGGTCGTCGCCGTACCCGTTCCAGCCGGTGATGGCCCGGCGGACCCCTTCGAGGGTCCGGTCGTCGACCGGGGCGTACGACAGCCCGTCCTGCCCGAGGACTTCGAGGGTGACGCCCTGCGCGGCCTTCGCGCTGTGGTCGGGGTCGCGCAGCAGGGCCAGGTCGCTGTGGGCGTGCATGTCGATGAAACCGGGGGAGAGGACCAGCCCTTCCGCGTCCAGCTCCCGTACCGCCTTGGGGCGCTGGCAGCCGGCCGCCGCCGCCTCCTTCACGATCGAGACGATCCTGCCCTCGTCGATCAGCACGTCCGCGCGGTAGGAGTCCGCGCCGGTGCCGTCGACGACGTCCGCGTCCCGGATGACGAGGTCTTCCATGCCGTGCCTCCTGCCAGGTCCGACACCGGTGGCGTCTAGAAGAACGTGCGGATGTAGTCGACGACCGTGCCGTCCGCCTCGGCCAGCGGGATCAGCTGCCACTTGTCGAAGGACGTGCAGGGGTGCGACAGGCCCAGGCCGACCCAGTCGCCGACCTCGACGTCCGCCTCGGCGGTGGTGCGCAGCCAGGCGTGCTGGTCGGAGAGCGCGGTCACCGTGACACCGGTGGCGGGCCGTTCCGTGCCGTCGCGGCGGATCACCTGGGCGAAGGGCAGGTCGAGGTCGTAGGCCGCGTCCCGCTTGCCCGCGTTCACGAACGCCTGGTCGGGGGAGGGGCGGGAGACGACCTGCGTCCACAGCCGGAAAGCGGGCTCCAGCGCGCCCTCCCCGGGAACCCGGTTGAACGGCGTCAGTTTGCGGTAGTGGCCGTCGTCGTGCGAGACGTACGCGCCCGAGCGCAGCAGCTTCAGTACCGGGAGGGAGAGCGCGGGGATGCCCGCGAAGACGTCGGCGACCGCGTCGAACCAGGCGCTGCCGCCCGCGCTGACCACGATCTCCTCGGCGTCCGCGAACCGTCCCGCCCGGTCGAGGTCGGCGGCGAGCGCCACCAGGCGGCGCAGCCAGGCGCGCACCCGATCGGGGTCGGCCCCCGGGACCTCGCCCTCGTAGCCCGCGACCCCCACCAGGCGCAGGGTCGGGGCGGCGGCCACCGCCTCCGCGACCGCCGCGCACTCCGCCTCCGTACGGACTCCGGTGCGGGCGCCCTCGCCCGCGGCCAGTTCGACGACGACGTCCAGCGGGCGCCGGGCGCCGCGCAGGGCCGCGTCCATCAACTCGGCCCCGCGCACCGAGTCGACGTAACAGACGAGGCGGAACCCGGGGTCGGCGTCGAGCTGCGCGGAGATCCAGCGCAGGGCCGCCGGGTCCACCAGTTCGTTGGCGAGGAACATCCGCCGCACACCGTAGGCCCGGGCCACCCGCACCTGGTGGGGGACCGCGAGCGTGATGCCCCAGGCGCCGCGGTCGATCTGACGCCGGAAAAGCTGCGGGGCCATGGAGGTCTTGCCGTGGGGGGCGAAGGCGAGCCCGTGCCGGGTCGCGTAGGTCTCCATGAGGGCGAGGTTGTGCTCGAGCCGCTCCGCGGAGAGGGCCAGCACGGGGGTCGCGAAGCCGTCGGTGAACAGGTTGCGGCGCTGGGCGGCCAGCTCGCCGACAGTGAGGACGTCGGCGTCCGGCGGGAGGCCCTTGAAGCGGTGGTCGACCCGTTCCCCGGCGAGTCCGGCGAGCGCGTCGAGTGCCTCGGTACCCATGGAACCTCCCCATCAGGGGCGTTGCAGATGCTGCAACGACCATTGCGTATATCGCTTACTGCTGTCTAACATCTCGGCCAACGCGGGGTCAACGGAGCCTCCCCCAGCCTTCGGCCGGGGGACCCTCCATCTCGCTTCACTCACCCGCACCAGCACGGGAGCCACGACGATCGTGACCGCCACCGGACCCCGCAACGCCCCCGACGTCGTGGACGTCGTCGCGCTCGGCGAGTCCATGGTCGCCCTCCTGCCCTCCCGGCCGGGCCGCCTCGCCGACGTACCGTCCTTCGACCGGGGCATCGGCGGCGCCGAGTCCAACGTGGCGTGCGCGCTGGCGGCGGCCGGACACGCGGCGCGCTGGGTCAGCCGGGTGGGGACGGACGGGTTCGGCGACCATCTCGTGGAGACCGTCCGTTCCTACGGCGTCGACGTGACCTCCGTACGACGCGACCCCGCCCGCCCCACCGGCGTCTACTTCCGCACCGCCGGCGACCGGGCCACCGAGGCGCACGAGGTGGCCTACTACCGGGCCGGATCGGCGGCCTCCGCGATGTCCGTGGACACCGTCGGCCTGGACGCCGTACGGGCCGGCCGGGTGCTGCACCTCACCGGGATCACCGCGGCCCTGTCCGCGGACTGCCTCGGCCTGCTGCGGGAACTGACGGCGCCCCGGCCGGCCCGGCCCCTCGTCTCCTTCGACGTCAACCACCGGCCCCGGCTGTGGACGGACGGCAACAGCCCCCAGGTGCTCCTGGAACTGGCCCGCGGCGCCGACCTGGTGTTCGTCGGCGAGGACGAGGCGGCCGAGGTGTGGGGACTGGAGGGCGCCGACGCCGTACGGACCGCGTTCCCCGAGCCCGTGGTCCTCGTCGTCAAACAGGGGGCGCTCGGGGCGACCGTCTTCGACGGCGGGAGCGTCCTGCACGTCCCCGCCCCGCGGGTCGACGTCGTCGCCGCCGTCGGCGCCGGGGACGCCTTCGCCGCCGGATTCCTCTCCGCCACCCTGCGGGGCCTGCCCGTGCGCGACCGCCTGCGGCACGGACACCTCATGGCCGCCGCCGCCCTCACCGTCCCCGGCGACCTCGCCGTCCCTCCTTCCCGCGACCACGCCGACCGGCTCGCCGCCCTCGACGACACCGCGTGGGGGAGACTTCGACTCGGCCCGGGCTGGACGCAAGCCCCGGCCGCACCGGAGGAGGTACGCACCCCATGAGCCAGACCGTCGACCGAGCCCTGAGCATCCTGCCGCTGCTCGCCGAGGGCCCCGCCGACCTCGGACAGGTCGCCGGCCGCCTCGGCGTGCACAAATCGACGGCCCTGCGGCTGCTGCGCACCCTGCACGAGCACGGCCTCGTCTACCGCCAGTCCGACCAGCGCTACCGCCTGGGCGCCCGCCTCTTCGCCCTCGCCCAGGAGGCGATGGAGAACCTCGACATCCGCGAGATCGCCCACCCGCACCTCGCCCGCCTGAACGAGACCTGCGGGCACACCGTGCACCTCGCCGTGTACGAGGAGGGCGAGGTCCTCTACATCGACAAGGTGGAGAGCCGCTACCCGGTGCGCATGTACTCCCGGATCGGCAAGCCCGTCGCCATCACGGTCGCGGCGGTCGCCAAGCTGCTCCTCGCCGACCTGCCCGAGCCCGAGCGGCGAGTGATCGCGGAGAAGCTCGACTACCCCCTCTACACGGCCCGTTCGACCCCCAACGCCCCTGCTTTCCTGCGCGAGCTGGAGAAGGTGCGCGAACAGGGCTGGGCCACCGACCTCGGTGGTCACGAGGAGTCCATCAACTGTGTCGCCGCGCCGATCCGGGGCGCGGACGGCCGGGTGGTCGCCGCGATGTCGGTCTCCGCGCCGAACGTCGTCGTCACCGCCGACGAACTCCTCACCCTGCTCCCGTCGGTGCGCCGCGCGGCGGACGCCATCAGCGGCGAGTACTCCGGCAGGACGCCCGTATCAGCACCAGCTCCAGACAGGGACACCGCATGACCGAGAAGACCGCCCTCACCCCCACGACCCACACCACCCCGCCCGCGAAGTTCTCGCACGGTGTGAGGAAGGGCAACATCCTCCAGGTCGCGGGCCAGGTCGGCTTCCTGCCCGCCGAGGAGGGCCGGCCGCCGACGCCCGCCGGACCCACCCTGCGCGAGCAGACCCTCCAGACCCTCGCCAACGTCAGGGCGATCCTGGAGGAGGGCGGCGCGAGCTGGGACGACGTGATGATGATCCGCGTCTACCTGACCGACACCGGACACTTCGCCGAGTTCAACGAGCTGTACAACGCGTACTTCGAGGAACAGCCGCTCACCGCTCCGCCCGCGGCCCGCACGACGGTCTACGTCGGCCTTCCCGCCGGACTCCTGGTCGAGATCGACGCGCTCGCCGTCCTCGGCTGACACTCCGTCGGCTCGGCGCACACAGGTCCGCCCGGCACGCGCGGTACCGCCTGAAACAAGCCGCCGCGCCTGACGCCCGTCGTACCGCCTCACGCTCACGCTCACGCCCGCAGTACCGCTTCACCCACACCGTGACGCCTCACGGCACGGTGCCCCCGTTCGCAGGGGGCGCCGTGCCGCGATCCCCCCTGCCCGCATGCTCCGTGAACCCCACCAGAGGACCCCCAATTGTCCTACTCCCTCGCGGCATCCACCCCCACCGAGGCGCCGCCCCACACCGGTGGACTGCTGCTCCTGATCGACGGCACCGCGGGTCTCCTGACCGTCGCCGCCCTCGGCATCGCCCTCCTCCTCTTCCTGATCATCAGGGTCAGACTCCAGCCCTTCGTGGCCCTCCTGGCGGTCTCCATAACCGTCGGCCTGCTGGCCGGCCTGTCCGTGACCGAACTCTTCGGCACCGTGCAGCGTTCGGACGCCGTCTCCACCATCGAGTCCGGGATGGGCGGCATCCTCGGGCATGTCGCGATCATCATCGGCCTGGGCACGATGCTCGGCGCGATCCTCGAAGTCAGCGGCGGGGCCGAGGTGTTGGCGTCCCGGCTGCTCGGTGTGTTCGGCGAGCGGCGAGCGCCCCTCGCGATGGGTCTGACCGGCCTGATCTTCGGCATCCCGGTCTTCTTCGACGTCGGCATCTTCGTGCTGGCCCCGATCGTCTACGCGGCCGCCAAGCGGGGCGGCAAGTCGATCCTGCTGTACTGCCTCCCCCTGCTCGCGGGCCTGTCGATGACCCACGCGTTCCTGCCCCCGCACCCCGGCCCGGTCGCGGCCGCGGGACTGCTCCACGTCGACCTCGGCTGGGTCATCCTGATGGGCGTCGTCTGCGGCGTCCCGGCGGTGCTGGCGGCCTGGGCGTACTCGGCGTGGATCGGCCGCCGCATCTTCGTCGCCGTACCGCAGGACATGGTCGAGGCCGCCGCAGAGGCGAAGCAGGCCGTCGTCGAGGAGCAGCGGGCGCAGGGTGTGGTCCCGCGCGAGGACCCGGTGCCGCTGGGCACGGTCGTGGGGATCATCGGCACACCCCTGGTGCTGATCCTCGCCGCCACCTTCTCCTCGATCGCCCTGGACCCCTCCACGGGCCGCTCGGTGATCGAGTTCTTCGGCAGCCCGTTCGTGGCGCTGACCATCGCCCTGCTCCTCGCCTACTACCTGCTCGGCATCCGGCGCGGCTGGTCCCGCAAGTCGCTGGAGACGGTCTCGACGGCCTCGTTGAAGCCGGTCGGCAACATCCTCCTGGTGGTCGGCGCGGGCGGGATCTTCGGCGCCGTCCTGAAGGCGAGCGGGGTGGCCCAGGCGCTGTCCGACACCTTCAACGACGTGGGTCTGCCGGTGATCGTGCTGTCCTACCTCATCTCGGTGGTGCTGCGGGTCGCCCAGGGCTCCGCGACGGTGGCGATCGTGACCACGGCGGGCATCGTGGCGCCGCTGCTCGCCGAGGGCGACCACTCGCAGGCCTTCGTGGCCCTCGTCATCATGGCCGTCTCGGCGGGTTCGATCTTCGCCTCGCACGTCAACGACGGCGGTTTCTGGATGGTGGCCAAGTACTTCGGCATCAGCGAGCGCGACACCCTGAGGACGTGGACCGTGCTGGAGACGGTGCTGTCGGTGGCCGGGTTCGTGATGGCGGCCGGATTGAGCCTCTTCGTGTAGGTCTCCGGTAACGAAGTCAGGGGCTGACTGTGTCCGGCACAGGATCTTCGACCATACTGCCCGCTGTGGAGCAGCGCATAGGTTCGAGCAGCCAGCCCCTGGAGGGCGCCGGGTTCGACCCGGCATTCATCCCCGGGCTCACGTCGCCCGTGACCGCGGAGCCGGAGGACGCGAGTCCGGCCGAGGACGACGGCGTCGGCGCCGTCGAGCCCGAGGAGCGGAAGGGGGAGTCAGCGGCGCCGCAGGAACCGGACGCGTCGGACGAGGAGCAGGACGCGTCGGACGAGCCCGCCGAGGGGCCGGTCTTCGAGGCCGCCGACCGCCGGGCCCGGATCGCCGCCGACGCCAAGGGCGTTCGGCTCCGCCTCGACGAGGAGGCGTGCGAGTTCCGCTGGGACGAGATCGGCGCGATAGAGACCGAGTCGCCGCGGTTCGGCAAGCGGTTCACCATCACGGTGCACACCCCTGACCGCCGCTGGTACCCGATCGAGATCGAGGCGACGGCCAGGGCCCGCTTCAAGGAGTGGGAGGAACAGCTGGACGCGGTCCTCGACGCCTACTTCGAAGAAGGGGAAGCGGACGCCGAGGACACGGCCGTCGAGGCCGACGGGATCGCCGAGCTCGAGGACGCGGACGTCAAGGACGCCGGGTCCAAGGACGCCGGGTCCAAGGACGCCGGGTCCAAGGACGCCGAGTCCAAGGACGCCGACGTCAAGGACGCCGACTAGGCGCAGTACTGGCTCTGCTTCCCGATGGACCGGTACATGCAGTCCGCGTTCTCGAGAAGCTGGAGCACCGCGTCGCGGTTACGGGAGGTCTCCCGCTCGATGATCTCGTCGGGCGGGTAGAACCCGCCTCCCGAGGCGGACGACGGATACATCTCGAAGGTGTACGAGAAGATCTTCTGCGTACCCCAGAGATAGTCGTCGATCGACCCGTCGGTGATGTACAGGTCGCTCGACTGCTCCGGGGTGTACCCGTTGCTCGCGGCCATCTTCTGCCCGACGGCCTTGAACGCGGCGTTGTCGTCCGCGGTCATCCCCGTCGCGGTGTCCGCGGTGGTCCAGCCGAAGGGCCACAGCACCAGCTGGCTGTACGTGTGGAAGTCGATCCCGGCGGTGATCTGCTGCTTCCCGCCCACGATCCGGCTGCGCACGAAGTCGGCGACGACCTTCACCTCGGGCGCGGACTCGGCGGACGCGCCCCGGTAGGTCTCGGAGGACGTCGACCCCGAAGATCCGCCGCAGCAGCCGAACTTGTAGTTCCAGTTCCGGTTGAGGTCCGTACCGACGTACGAGGAACCGGAGTTGGGCTGCCGGTTCTTGCGCCAGGAGCGGTAGGAGCCGGTCGCCACGTCGTACTCGCCGCCGTCCGGGTTCAGGTCGGGGACGATCCAGATCTCGCGGCCGTTGACCATGTTGGTGACGCGCGGGTCGGAGCCGTAGCCGGCGCCCAGCTCGCGGATGAGGTACAGCGCCATCTCCACGGTGAGGTGCTCGCGGGCGTGCTGGTGGTGGGTGAACAGCACCTCCGGCTCGGCCTCGTCGGTGGCGACGTTGTCGCTGATCTTGACGGCCACGATGTCGCGGCCCTGGTAGGACTTGCCGATGACCCGTTTGCTCATGATGCCCGGGTAGGCGGCGATGCGCTGGTCGATCTCCGCCGTCATCTCGGCGTAGTTGTGGTACTTGGAGTCGGCGGACGGGAAGTCGTAGAGCCGCACCTCGCCCTCGGCGACCCGGTCCGGCGCCGAGCCCAGCAGGGACACCTCGTACCCCTGTGAGCGCAGCTTGCGCACCTGGTCCGCGCGGCCGGACACGACGACGGTCTCCTCGTCGGCCTCGTCGACGCTCACCCCGGACCGGGCGATCGCGGTGCGCGTCTCGGGGGTGCTGTGGCGGATGTGGATCTCGTACTGGTGGATGTCGTCGGCGGAGGGAGCCGCCTTGGGGGCGCTGCCCGCCGCCGCGTCGGTGACCGTCGCCGAGACCGGTCCGGCGAGAGCGAGGGCGAGCAGTGCGGCGAGGACGGTGCTCCGTCTGCCGCTACGGGCGCTCGTGGCGCCGGTGCCTGAGCCGCGTACGCGAAGTCGCATGAACTCTCCTCGTGGGGAGCCGGGTTGTGGGGGGCTGTGCGCTTGCTGTGTGCGGCGGTGCGGTGCCGCTCATCGTCGAGGTGTGGCATGAGCAGGTCAAGACGCGACAAAAGGCCGTTGGCCGGAATCGTGCGGAAATCGACCGGCGACCTGGCCGCGCAGTGTATCCACGGACGCGCCGGTCGCCCGGTATTGACCGTTCGGTGCGGATGTGAGCCCATCGGGTGGAGATGACGTACGCCCTCTTGCCGGACCGGCCCCTTTGAGCTTTCTTGACCTTCATGGCGGACACCACGGGACCCCCCACGGGAAACACCACACAATCCGAGGCTCCACCCGGCATCGACAGCGACACCTCCCCCCGCAAGTCCAGTTGGAAGTACATCGGCCCCGGCATCGTGGTCGCGGCGACCGGCGTCGGCGCCGGCGACCTGGTGGCCACCCTCATCGCCGGCAGCAACTTCGGCTACACCCTGCTCTGGGCGGCGGTCGTCGGCTGCCTGGTCAAGATCTCCCTGGCCGAGGCGGCAGGCCGCTGGCACCTCTCCACCGGCCGCACCCTGTTCGACGGCTGGGCGAGCCTCGGCCGGTGGACGACGTGGTTCTTCGTCGTCTACGTGGTCGTCTGGGGCTTCGTCTACGGCGCGGCGGCGATGTCGTCGAGCGCGCTGCCCCTCCAGGCGCTGTTCCCGGACGTGATGGACCTCAAGGCCTGGGCGGTCGCGTGCGGGCTGGTGGGCCTGGTCTTCGTCTGGTTCAACAAATACGCCGTCTTCGAGAAGGTCATGACGGTCCTCGTGGGCGTCATGTTCGTGGTGACGGTGTACCTGGCGATCCGGGTCACCCCCAACCTGGGCGACGCCTTCGCGGGCCTCCTCCCGGTCCTGCCGGACGAGAAGGACTCCGTCCTCAACACCCTCGGCCTGATCGGCGGCGTCGGCGGCACGATCACCCTCGCCGCGTACGGCTACTGGGTCAACGCCAAGGGCTGGACGAACACCGGCTGGATGAAGGTGATGCGGCTCGACAACCGGGTCGCCTACGTGACGACGGGCATCTTCGTCGTCGCCATGCTCTTCGTCGGCGCGGAACTGCTGCACTCGGCGAACGTGGCGATCGCGAGCGGTGACAAGGGGCTCGTCCAGCTGGCCGACATCCTGGAGGCCGAGTACGGCACGGCGACGGCCAAGTTCTTCCTGATCGGCTTCTTCGCCACCTCCTTCACCTCCCTGATCGGCGTCTGGCACGGCGTCAGTCTGATGTTCGCCGACTTCGTGGCCCGCTACCGGGGTCACGACGACGCCACCGGGACGGAGGTCGCCTCGGGCGCGCGCGAGCGCTCCTGGCCCTTCCGCGCGTACCTGCTGTGGCTGACCTTCCCGCCGATCGTGCTGCTCTTCCAGGGCCAGCCGTTCCGTCTGGTCATCCTGTACGGCGTGCTGGGCGCTGCCTTCCTGCCGTTCCTCGCGGGGACGCTGCTGTGGCTGCTCAACTCCTCCCGCACGCCCACCCGATGGCGCAACGGACCGCTGAGCAACGCCATGCTGGCACTGGCCGGGCTGCTGTTCCTGGTGCTGTGCGTGAAGCAGGTCTGGGACCAGCCGTGGTCGGAGTTCTTCTGAGCAGCCCTCCACGGCGATCCGCACTCGCGCGACCCGGTCGGTCGAACACGGCAGGCGGCCTCACGCCGCGCGAGCGTCCCGACCGCGCCACTCCTCGGCCGCAGGGTTTCCGCAGGCCGTGTCTCCGGAGGCCGGTCCCCCGGACGCCGGTTCCCCCGCAGCGGTACCGGCGTCCGAACCCGAGCCCGAGGGCCAGTCCATCCGCGTTCCCCGTCAGTCCTCTTGGCTCACCCAGCGGGGGCTGAGCGCGATCGTCCGCAGCTGCTCGATCGTGAGCGCGGGCTCGGCGCGGGTCGCCGCCTTGTGCTGCTCGGGGGTGTTGAAGGCCGTGACGAGCACGCGCATGCCGTTCTTGCGCATGGTGTCGACCGACCACTGCACGACTCCTGCCCCGCCTTTCTCGCCCGGCCCCTGCTTCACGGCGACCCGCGTGCCGTCGTCCAGGGTCTCGGAGCCGGAGCCGTACAGCTGGTCGGCGACGTCGGACATGTCGGGCTGCACGTTGACCTGGACCAGGCTCCGGCCCTTGCCGTCGTCGACGACGAAGTAGCCGTACTCGGTCTCCTGGCTGCCGTTCGAGACGCGATCGAGGTTCTTGGGCAGCAGCAGAGCGAGCTTGCGCAGGATCAGCCAGCCGGCCATCCCCGCGGGCCGTGCGGACGAGGCGGCCGGGGCGGTCGGCCTCTTCTCCACGGGCATGGCGGCGATGATCCGGCGCCACTCGGAGGCCGTGGCGAGTTTCTTCAACTGAGCTGTGGTCAGGGGCGGTTCGGGACGGGTGACCGGCTTGCCCTTCTCCGCCGCGGCGTTCCACTCGATGACGCTCACGTGCTGCCCGGCCCGGGTGACCAGGTCCGCCCCCCACGCCTTGGTGTCCTCACGGCGGTCGGGATACTCGTAGCCCTGGTAGACGGTGATCGCCGACCCGTCGGGCAGGACCTCGGTCCGGCAGCTGTCGAGGCCCGACTGCGCGCCGTCCGCGCAGGGCATCACCCGGGCGGACGGATCCAGCTCGCCCTCGTTCGCCGGCATCCGGTCCAGCCCCACCGAGATGGATCCCTCGCCCTTGCCGTCGTCGAACACGCCCACGGCGAGCGGCGGCAGCTTCCCGTCCGTGCCGCGCGCCTCCGTCCGGCTGAACTTCCCCTCGGGAAGCAGCTTCTTCAGGGTGCGGACCACGTCGTCGGCGGAGTAGGACGCCTTGGCCCCGGAACTGGATCCGGTCGCGGCGACGGAGGAGGGCCGTGGGGCGGGCGTACCGTCCCACGGCACGAGCAGTGCCCCGCTCACCCCGACGAGGGCGATCCCCGCCGCTCCCCCCGCGATCGTTGCGCGGCGCTGCAACTGCATCCGCCGGCCACGCGCCGCCCCGGCGGTGGACAGGCCGGTACGGGGGGAGTCGAAGGCGCCGCCCGCCTGATGCAGGGCGGCGGAGAGGCGGGCCTCGAAGGGATCGCCGTGCTGGTCTGCGGGCATGGTGAACCACCGTTTCCACGAGCTTGGAGGGAAGTCGAAGTGAGGGGGCCGGACGGCCGGACGGAGTGTCCCGGGGCCGGTCCGTGCCGGTCGGGGGCTGGATCAGGGTCCGTCTCAGGGGCGTGCGTAGGTGCCGATGTCCTCGCCCAGCAGGTCCCGCAGGCGCCCCAGCGCCCGCGAGCACCGCGTCCGCACCGCCGCCGAGGTGGCGTTCAGCGCGTCGGCGGTCTCCTCGATCGAGCGGTCCTCCCAGTACCGCAGGATGACGACCGCCCGGTCTTTGGCGGGCAGCCGCCCGAGCGCCTGGAGCAGCGTCAGCCGGAGCGGGGTGTCGGTGGCCGCGCCGTCGGCCAGGTCGGGAAGCGTGTCGACCGCCCGCTCCCTGCTGCTGCGCCGTCTTTGATGGGTGAGGAAGGTGCGGGTGAGGACGGTCTGCGCGTACCCGGCCGGGTTCTCGACCCTGGACACCCGCCCCCAGCGGACGTACAGCCTGCCGAGGGTCTCCTGAACCAGATCCTCGGCGAGGTGTGTGTCCCCGGCGGTGAGCAGACACGCCGACCGGTACAGATGCCCGGCCCGCGCCGCCGCGAACTCGGCGTACTGGTCCGCGCGGGCGGCCTGCCTCATGAGTGTTCCCCCTGCGTCGGTTCCGCTGTCGTCCTCACCTCACTAATGCGGTGAGGGGCGGGAAATGTTTCAGGGAAAACCGGAAGTGGGCGCACAGGGGCCGCGGGGGTACGTTTCCGCTGTGACAGACCAGCCGCCGCCGTACCCTCCGCAGGGCTTCGGCCCGCCCCCGCCGCAGTTCGCCCCGCAGTACGCCCCGCAGGCGGCCCCGCCGCCGTCCGGCCCGGAGTTCCTCGCGGTCGACAAGCGCAACTCGGTCGTGGTCGACGCGTCGGGCGTCGCCTTCGAGATGTACGACATCACGGTCGACTTCCCCTGGCCCGAGATCCGGAGCGTCCACTACAAGGCGAGCCCCGACGGCAAGGCGCTCATGGTCGCCGTCGTGCATGTGGACGGCAGGGTCTACGAATGCGTGGTGACGGCGAAGCCGAGGGAGCGGATGCGGGGCTGGTTCGCCCAGTTGGCCTGGGTGCTCGGGTACTACCGGCCGACGGGGTAAGGGACGGCGGACGCACGGACGCCTGGGCGCACGGTGCGTGGCGCACGGCGCACGGATGCGTGGACGCGTGGAAGGGCGCCGCCCACGGTCGTGCCGTGGAGCGACGCCCTCCGTCACCCGTCACCCGTCACGCGTGACCCGGCACGGCCGCCGGGTTACGGCAGTCCGTGCACATGCGGGCCCACCGCGTTCGACCAGGCGTTGCCCGCCGCCGCGTCCCAGTTCGTCGACCAGGTCATCGCGCCCCGCAGATCGGGGTAGGTCTTCGACGGTTTGAAGGAGCCGCAGCCGGTGCCCTTGGTGAGGCAGTCCAGGGCGTTGTTGACCACCGCGGGCGACACGTATCCGCTGCCCGCGCCGCTCGTGGAGGCCGGCAGGCCCAGTCCCACCTGGGAGGGGGAGAGGCCGCCCTGCAACTGGATGCAGGCCAGCGCCGTCAGGAAGTCCACCGAGCCCTGCGAGTACACCTTGCCGTCGCAGCCCAGCATCGAACCGCTGTTGTAGTACTGCATGTTGACGACCGTGAGGATGTCCTTCACGTTCAGTGCCGTCTGGAAGTACCCGTTCGACGTGGACTGCATGTCGATCGTCTGCGGGGCCATCGTGAGGACCAGCCCCGATCCCGCCTTCGACGACAGGGACCGCAGCGCCTGCGACATGTACGTCGCGTTCAGGCCGTTCTCCAGGTCGATGTCGACGCCGTCGAAGCCGTACGTCTGCATGAGGGCGTACACCGAGTTCGCGAAGTTGGCCGCGGACGTCGGGTCGCTCACCGACACGGTGCCGTTCTGGCCGCCCACCGAGACGATGACCTTCTTGCCGGCCGCCTGCTTCGCCCTGATGTCCGCCTTGAACTGGTCGACCGTGTAGCCGCCCAGGCCCGCCGAGTCCAGGTTGAAGGTCACGGCGCCCGGGGTCGTCGTCGCGTCGGCGAAGGCCACGGCGATGATGTCGTACTGGGAGGAGACGCCGGAGATCCGCTGGACGGTCGCGCCGTTGTTGAAGTTCTGCCAGTAGCCCGTCACCGCGTGCTTGGGCAGTGTCCCGCCCCCGGTGCCGCCCGTGGTCGTCGTCGCGGTCACCGCCGTCGACTTCACCGACTCGCCCGCCGCGTTGGTCGCCGTGACCTGGAAGCTGTACGCGGTCGACGCGGCGAGTCCGGTCACGGTCGCCGAAGTCCCCGTCACCGCCGTCACCTTCGTGCCGCCGCGGTAGACGGCGTAGCCCGTCGCGCCGGACACCGCGTTCCAGGAGAGGGACACGGACGACGACGTCGTGCCGGAGACGGTCAGGCCGCCCGGCGCGCCGGGGACCGTCGGGGCCGGGTCGCCGCCTCCGCCGCCGTCGGGGCCGTACACCGACACGTCGTCCGCGTAGTACGCCGCCTGGCCGTACCAGCCATGCGTGTACACCGTCACCGAAGTGGTCGAGGCGCCCGTGGTGAAGGTGGTCGACAGCTGCTTCCAGGCCGGCGAGTCCGGGGTCCAGGTCGAGACGTCCGTGGTGCCCGTGCCGGTCACGCCCAGGTAGGTGTAGCCGCCCTGGACCCACGCGCTCAGCGTGTACGTCGAGTTGGGCTTCACGGCCACGGTCTGGGCGCACCGGGCGTTGTCCTGGCCGGCGGGCGTCGCCTTCAGCGCCGCCGCGCCGGTGTGCGCCGGTGACGGGACGGTCGTACCGCTGCCCGCCGAACAGGTCCAGGCGGCGAGGCCGGACTCGAAGCCGGCGTTCTTGGCGTTGTTCAGGTCCGCGGCGGACGCCTGAGCCGCGCCCGTCATGGACAGGGCGAGGGCGGCGGCCATGACGCCCGCGGCTCCCGACCAGAGTCGTGTCGTTCGTTTGAGTGGGGACATGACAGTAAGTTGGTCCAGACCAATTCTGTTGTCAAGAGGTTCGGTTGTGGAGGGGCGGTGGAAGTGAAGTGCGCCTGACCTGCCCCGATTTGACGTGACTTGCGGGAGGAAGAGTTGCTTGCCAGTCACGGAAAGCTGTTCTCCGGCCACAGGGGCGTGGATACAGTGCTGAGGTAGTCACGCAATGAAGTCACCCCGGCGCGCCGGAGTAACGCCGGTGGGCCGGACCGCGGGAATCGGGGAGCTGCGCGTGCCAACAGCCATTGCCGTGACCGGAGCCGACCTGGCGCTGCCGCCGCAGGACGAGCGCACCCTGCCCGCCGCCGTTCTGGCGGGCCTCGACCAGCAGCCGCTGGAGCAGGCCCTCGCCGCCGTCCAGGCGCTGCTCGACCAGTACGGCCATGTGATCGTCCTGTACTCGCGGGCCGTGCCCACCGCCGTGGAGCGGCGACTGCACACCATCCGCTCCCTCCTGGAGAGCGACCGCATCGCGCTGTTCCGGCCCGATCTCCCCCCGCTCGCGGTGGCCGTCCTCGCCCGCCAGCTGCGCCAGCTGGCCTCCTGCGACCTCGGCCCCGGCGTTCTCGCCTCCGCGGGCCGGCTGCTCACCCACTACCTCCACGCGGGCGCGCTCCTCGGCTCGGTCGCCCGCCTCGACCGGGTGCCCGTGGTCGGCCTGAAGTCGCATGCCAGGTCGTGGGTCCCGGGCAGTCAGTTCGGTGTGCTCGCCCACCCCCAGCCGGAACTCGTCAGGGCCACCCCGCAGACGGCCCTGCCCGGCCCGGAGTTCGGCACCTGGCTGCTCGTCGCCCGCGGGCAGTTCCAGTCCGACTGGGTCACCGACGTCCTCGCTCCCGCCTGGAAGGTCCAGGGGCGGCGCGAGACGCAACTGCCCGCCGAGTCCGCGCACTGGTGGGGCACCGGCAAGGCGATCGAGTTCTGCGCCTACCTGCCCGACCTGTCCGTCCTCTACCAGCTGGTCACGTCCGTCCGGCAGAGCGTCTGCCACTGGTGCGGCATCGACGTCATCGGCGACCGCTGCGTCTTCTGCTCCGCGACCCCGCCGCCCGCCTCCGACCTCACCGCCCGTCCCGCCGCCCGCGCGCTCACCGCGGGCGGCTGAGACAGCCCGACCCGTACGCCCGTTCCCGTCCGCTCGACCCGACCCCCAACGAGGTTGCACGGTTCATGAACTCCCGTCAGCGCCGCGGCGTGATTCTCCTGCTCCTGTCGGTCCTGTGCGCCCTCGGCGCGTTCGCAGGCGTCCTCTCCGTCGTCGACGACGTGAAGTCCAAGGTCGGCCCCGAGGTCACCGCGTACGAGCTGCGTTCCGACGTGCTGCCCTACACCACCCTGAACGCGGGCCAGTTCAAGAAGATCCGGATGCCCGAGCGCTGGCTGTCGCAGAACGCCGTCACGGACCTCGCCGCCATACGCGGAAAGATCGCCGTGACGACGCTGAAGAAGGGCTCCCTGCTCCAGAGCGACATGATCGTCGAACAGCCCGCGCTCCAGCCGGGCCAGCAGGAGGTCGCCATCATGATCGACGCGGCCACCGGCGTGGCCGGCAAGATCACCCCGGGGTCCTCGGTCAACGTCTACGCCACCTTCGAGGGCGCCCGCGACAGCGACCCCGACCAGTCGAAGATCATCGTGATCAACGCCAGGGTCCTCGACGTCGGCCGGATCACCGCCCTCGAGCCCGACGAGAAGGACCGGAACCGCTCGGTCACCGACGCGGTCCCCATCACCTTCGCGCTGTCCACCCTGGACGCCCAGCGCATCACGTACGCCGAGTCCTTCGCCAAGCGGGTCCGCCTCGCCCTCGTCGCACCCGGCGGCGACACCACGGTCCCCGACAAGGACCGTACCTACGAACTCGTCACGGACAAGTGAGAGGCCGCCGCCCATGCCCACGAGGATCCTCCCGGCCGTCGGCGACGCGGACGCGGTCCGTTCCCTCACCACCCTGCTCAGCCAGCTCCCGGACGCCGAACCGGTCACCCCGGTGTCCGACTCCACCCAGCTCGTGGACACCCTCGCCCGGCTGGCCGCCGAGTCGGTCGACGAACTGCCCGAGGTCGTCGTCGTCCACGAACGCATCGGCCCCGTCCCGGCGCTGGAGCTGGTCCGGGAGGTCGCCCTGCGCTTTCCCGCGGTCGGCGTCATCCTGGTCACCACCGACGTCGGACCCGGTCTCTTCGCCGCCGCCATGGACTCCGGCGCCCGCGGCCTGGTCACCCTCCCGCTGAGCTACGAGGATCTCGCGACCCGCGTCCAGGCCGTCGCCCAGTGGTCGGTCGGCGTACGCCGCCATCTCGGCCACGGTGCCGACGTGTTCACCGGAGTCGGCGGCACCGTCGTCACGGTCAGCGGCGCCAAGGGAGGCGTGGGCGCCACCCTCACGGCCGTCCAGCTCGCGCTGGCCGCCCAGGCGTCCGGCCGCACCACCGCCCTCGTCGACCTCGACCTCCAGTCCGGCGACGTCGCCTCCTACCTGGACGTCCAGTTCCGCCGCTCGGTCGTCGACCTGGCGGCCATCACCGACCTCTCGCCCCGCATCCTCGCCGAGGCCGTCTTCCGCCACGACAGCGGAGTGGCCCTCCTCCTCGCCCCCGGCGAGGGCGAACGCGGCGAGGAGGTCACCGACCGGGCCGCCCGTCAGATCATCGGCGCCCTGCGCTCCCGCTACGAGGTCGTCGTCGTCGACTGCGGCGCCCAGCTGAGCGGCGCGGGCGCGGCCGCCGTCGAACTGGCCGAGCGGGCCCTGCTGGTGACCACTCCCGACGTCGTCGCCGTCCGCGGCGCCAAACGCACCGTGCGCATGTGGGACCGGCTCCAGATCCGCAAGGCCGAGGAGACGACCGTCGTCGTCAACCGCCACACCCGCAGTACGGAGATCCAGCCGCCGCTCATCCAGAAGATCACCGGCACGGCGATCGCCGCGACCACGGTCCCCGCCAACTTCCGGGAACTCCAGGCCGCGGTGGACGCCGGCCGCGTGCACGACCTCGACGCCAGGGGAGCCGTCCGGCAGGCCCTCTGGGCGCTCGCGGGAGAGCTGGGACTGGTCAAGGCGCCGGAGACCGCCCTCGTGCGCAGGGCGGGCGGACGGGCCCGCGGCGGGGACCGGGGCGCGGCCGGGTTCCGGCGGCGGAGGGAGTGAGCGGCGTGCGGCGGCAACGGACAGGGGACCGGGGCCAGGTCACCATCGAGTTCCTCGGCATGACACCGCTGATCATCGTGACCCTGGTGGTGGTGTGGCAGTTCGTCCTCGTGGGGTACACGTTCACGCTCGCGGGGAATGCTGCCGACGAGGCGGTGCGGGCCGGCGCGGCGGCGCACCGGGGGGAGCGGCAGGCAGTGTGCGAACAGGCGGGCAGGGCGAAGCTGTCGGACGCGTGGGCGTCCGGGGCGACGGTGACCTGCTCGTCCTCGGGCTATGTGACGGCGGACGTCTCGCTCGAGGTCCCGGTCCTCTTCCCCGGCACCGTCAACTTCCCGTTCACCGTGCACGCCCACGCGGGCGCGGTCGAGGAGGAGGACGACTGAGATGCCGTGGCGCAGGCGCCGGAGCAGGGGCATGGGCGGAAGACGGGGCAGGCGCGAGCGCAGCCCCGCGGGCGGCGGCGACCGGGGCCAGGTGGCCCTGGAGTACCTCGGGTTCCTGCCGCTCCTCCTCCTGGTCGCCCTGGCGGCCGTACAGCTCGGCCTGATCGCGTACGCGGCGCAGCAGGCGGGCACGGCGGCACGCGCGGGGGCGCGCAGCGCGTCGCTGCGCGAGGACTACACCGGGGACTGCGCGCAGGCGGCCAGCAGTTGGCTGCACGCGACCTGCTCGGCCGCGTACCTCGGCGACGAGGTCCGCGTCACCTCCACCGTCACCATCCCGTCCGTCATCCCCGGCTTCGGGGAGTCCGAGGCGCACAAGACGGCCACGATGCCGGTCGACCACCACTAGGAGGGAAGGGCATCCGACTTGACTTCCTCCCCCTCGTGAACGAGGGGGATTCCTACGGCTCGCGCCGTGGGGGTTTCTGCTTCATCACCGACCGCCCCGTCCGGGAGGACTCCCGTTGAGGTCTTACACCAGCTCCACAGACAGACACCGCCAGCCCGGCGGCCAGAAGATTGTTCGCCGCGTTCACGTCCCGGTCGTGGACCGCACCGCACTCGCACGTCCAGGTACGGACGTTCAGCGGCAGCTTCGCCCGGACCGTGCCGCAGGCACCGCACAGTTTCGAGCTGGGGAAGAAGCGGTCGACGACCACGAGTTCCCGCCCGTACCAGGCGGTCTTGTACTCCAGCATCGTCCGCAGCTCTCTCCACGAGGCGTCGGAGATCGCGCGCGCGAGGCGGTGGTTCCTGACCATGTTGCGGACGGTGAGGTCCTCGATCACGACCGTTTGGTTCTCACGGACGAGCCGGGTGGTCAGCTTGTGCAGGATGTCCCGGCGCCGGTCGGCGATCCGGGCATGGATACGGGCGACCTTCCGGCGCGCCTTGGCGCGGTTGGCCCCGTCGCCCCTGGCCTTGCGGGACAGCTCCCGCTGGGCTTTGGCCAGCCGGGTGCGGTCCTTGCGCTCATGCCGGGGGTTGGTGATCTTCTCTCCGGTGGAGAGCGTCAGCAGGGACGTGATCCCCGCGTCGACACCGACCGCGTTCGTGGTGGCCGGGGCGGGTGGGATCGTGTCGTCGCAGAGCAGCGACACGAACCAGCGCCCCGCCGCGTCCTGGGACACGGTCACCGTGGACGGCTGCGCCCCCTCCGGCAAAGGCCGCGACCACACGATGTCCAGCGGCTCAGCCATCTTCGCGAGAGTCAGCCGCCCTTCACGGAAGCGGAAACCACTGGTGGTGTACTCCGCGCTCCTGCGGGACTTCTTCCTCGACTTGAAACGCGGGTACCGCGCCTGCTTGCCGAAGAAGTTCGTGAACGCCACCTGAAGGTGCCGCAACGCCTGCTGGAGCGGAACCGACGACACCTCACCCAGGTAGGCCAGCTCCTGCGTCCTCTTCCACGCGGTGAGCATCGCGGACGTCTGGTTGTAGTTGACCCGCTCCTGCCGCACCCACGCCTGCGTACGGGCGTCGAGCGCCAGGTTGTAGACCTTCCGCACGCATCCGAAGGTGCGCGACAGCTCAGCCGCCTGCGCGTCCGTCGGACGGAAGCGGTACTTGAACGCCCGCTTCACCTGCTTCGTGGTCACGCTCACAAACTAGCGCCCTTGCTGGTTACCCTCAAATCTGCGGGTCAGAGCACTCGGATCCGCCCTGGCGGCGAACCCCAGCTCCCTGCCCTGCTCCGCAGGAGTCCGATTCCTCCCCGGCCCGAAGGCCGGGGTTTCCTCGGAGGTATCCGATGAGCCTGCGGGCACGCATCACCTCACCCGAGGAGAACGGCGGCCGGGGCGAGGACGGCCACCTGGTCTCCTCCTACCGCGCCAAGCTGCTGGAGGAGATCGACCTCGCCGAGATGAGTTCGCTGGCGGCGGCCGAGCGCCGGGCGCGGCTGGAGCGGGTGCTCGGGCACATCATCAGCCGCGAGGGGCCCGTCCTGTCGACGACGGAGCGCTCCCAGCTGATCCGCCGCGTCGTCGACGAGGCACTCGGCCTGGGCATCCTGGAGCCGCTCCTCGAGGACGCCTCGATCACCGAGATCATGGTGAACGGCCCCGACGCGATCTTCGTCGAACGGGGTGGCCGGGTGGAGCAGCTCCCCCTCCGCTTCGCCTCGAACGACCAGCTGATGCAGACCATCGAGCGCATCGTCTCCACCGTCAACCGCCGGGTCGACGAGACGAACCCGATGGTCGACGCACGGCTGCCGTCGGGCGAACGGGTCAACGTCATCATCCCGCCCCTGTCGCTGACCGGCCCCACCCTCACCATCCGCCGCTTCCCGCGCTCCTTCACCCTGCACGAGCTGATCGGCTTCGGCTCGCTGGACGAGCAGATGCTGTACCTGCTGGCCGGCCTGGTGCAGGCCAAGTTCAACGTGATCGTCTCGGGCGCCACGGGCACCGGCAAGACGACCCTGCTGAACGCCCTCTCCGGTCTGATCCCGGACGGCGAACGCATCATCACCATCGAGGACTCGGCGGAACTCCAGCTCCAGCAGTCGCACGTCATCCGCCTGGAGTCCCGGCCCCCGAACGTCGAGGGCAACGGCCGCATCACCATCCGCGACCTGGTCCGCAACTCCCTGCGGATGCGGCCGGACCGGATCGTGGTCGGCGAGGTCCGCGGCGGCGAGTCCCTCGACATGCTCCAGGCGATGTCGACCGGCCATGACGGCTCCCTGGCCACGGTCCACGCCAACAGCGCGGAGGACGCCCTGATGCGCCTCCAGACCCTCGCCTCGATGTCGGACGTGGAGATCCCCTTCGTCGCGCTGCACGACCAGATCAACAGCGCGGTGGACGTCGTCGTCCAGCTCACCCGCTTCGCCGACGGCGCCCGCCGCATCACCGAGATAGCCCTCCTCGACAGCCACGGCGGAGAGCCCTACCGGCTGGCGACGATCGCCCGCTTCGACGCCCGGCCGATGTCCGCCGACGGCCGCGTCCACGGCGTCTTCGAGTACTTCCCCCTCACGCGCCGCACCGCGGACCGGCTGTACATGGCCGGCCAGCCGATCCCCCAGGCGTTCGGGGTGGCGCACGCGGCACACGAACTGACGACAAGGGAAGCCCGGTGACGCCGATGGACCTCGACACCCTGATCGCCCTCACCACCGGCGTGACCGCGCTGACCTGCGCCCTGGCCGTCGCTGGCCTGCACGCCTACGGACAGGGCCGGGCCCGACGGGCGGAGCTGGTGGAACGGCTCACCCGCACCGGCGGGCTCCCCGACACCGGCCGCGGACGCCGGTTCCGCACCCTGGACCGCCGGCTGCGCCGCACGGAAACGGGCCGCAAGCTGGAACGGAAACTGGCGGCGACCGGCCTGGACGTGACACCCGGCGAGTTCTTCGTCTACATGCTGGCGGCGGTGACCGGCCTGTGGCTGATCGGCCAGGCCACCCTGGCCCCCTTCTTCGGCCCGATCGCCGGCCTCCTGGGCGTCTGGGCGGCCTGGCAGTTCCTCAACTGGCAGCGCCAGAAACGCATCGAGAGGTTCATCAACCAACTCCCGGAACTCGCCCGCATCCTGGCCAACGCCACCCACGCCGGCCTCGCGCTGCGCACCGCGATCGGCATGGCGGCGGAGGAGCTGGAGGCCCCGGCGGGCGAGGAACTGGCCAAGGTGGCCAACCAGTTGGCGGTGGGCCACTCCATGGACGACGCCCTCGGTGAACTCGCCGACCGCCTTCCCTCCCGTGAACTGGTCGTCCTCGTCACCACCCTCGTCCTCTCCAACCGCGCGGGCGGCCAGGTCGTCGGGGCCCTGCGGAACCTGACCGAGACGCTGGAGGAGCGCAAGGAGACCCGGCGTGAGGTGCGGACCCAGCTGTCGCAGGTGAACATGACGTCCTACGCGGTGCCGGCGCTCGGGGTGGGGGCGTTGTTCCTCATGAACAGCGTCGAGGACGGAACGCTGGACCGCATGACCGGATCGGCGGTCGGCCAGGCGTGCGTGATCATCGCGTTCGGTCTCTACGCGGTCGGCTTCGTCCTCATCCGCCGCATGTCCCGTATCGACGTCTGAGCAGGAGGTGGCACAGGGGATGGAACTTCTGCTCGCACTCGCCGTGGGTCTCAGTGTCTGGGGCATGTTCGCCGGCATCCGCATGTACCGGGCCGAGGTGAAGCTGCCCACCGACCTCGCGCTGGCCCTGGAGGTCGGCTCGACCCGTACGAGTGCCGTCGGCTCGCTCATCGACCGCATGGGCATGCGGTACGCCCCCGCCGTCCTGCGCCTGATGGGCCCCAGGCAGGTCACCCGCTACCGGCGCAGGATCGACCTCGCGGGCAACCCCGGCGGTCTGACGATCGACCGCTACGCGGCCCGGCGGGCGGTCTACGGCGCCATCGGCGCCCTCGGCGCGTTCGCCGCGCTGCTCCAGGGCAGCTTCTTCGTCGCGCTGCTCATGCTGGCCTTCGGCGTGTTCTGGTCCGAGGTCGGCATCTGGTCCGCGATCCGGGTCCGCAAGGACGCCATCGAACGGACCCTGCCCGACTTCCTCGACGTGCTCGCGGTGGTCGTGAGCGCGGGCCTCGGCTTCCGGCAGGCCCTCGACCGGGTGGCGTCCAGGTACGAGGGGCCCTGGGCGGACGAGATCCGCATCACCCTGCGTCAGATGGACCTGGGCGTGAGCCGCCGCGAGGCCTTCCAGGAGCTGCGCCGGCGCAACGACTCCGAGCAGGTCGCCATGTTCGTCACGGCACTCCAGCAGGGCGAGGAGCTCGGCGCGCCGATCGTCGACACGCTCGTCTCGATCGCCAAGGACATGCGCCGCACCGACGCGCAGAACGCGCGCCGCAAGGCGGCCCGGGCGGTCCCCAAGGCCACGCTGATGATCACGACGTTCATGGTCCCGGCGACGATGCTTCTCCTCGGCGCAGGGATGCTGCTCGGCTCCGGCACGGACTTCAGCTCGATCACGGGCGACTAGGCGGACGACATGACAGCCATGACCACGGCGACGACACGGGCGCGCGGAGCGGTACTGAGGCGCCGCCGCCGGGAACAGCAGCAACCGGTGACACCGGCCGGCCCCGCCCCGACGGCCACCGGTTCCGGGTCCACCGGTTCCGGGTCTGCCGGTTCCGGGTCCGCGGGTTCCGGGTCTGCCGGTTCCGGGTCCGCGGGTTCCGGGTTCAGCCGCCCCGGGTCTGCCAGTTCCGAGTCCACAGGTGCCGGGCCCACGGGTCCCGAGGTGACTGTTCCGGTGGGGGCCCCCGCCCCGGTCCCGGTGGAAGCCTCGGTCCTGGCGGGTGGCGCAGTCACCGGGGTGCCGATCCAGGAGGACGTCTCCCTCCAGGTCAACGCGCTTCAGGCGATGTGCCGGCAGGTGTTCGGGTTCCGTCTGGCCATGATCGCGCTCGCCACCCCCGCCGCGCTCCTCAACGCCGCCCCGGGCCTGGGCACCCGTCTGGTCGGCGCCGCCGTGGTCGTCACCTTCATGGGCTCCTACGTCCTCTTCCGCGACTGGGAACGCTTCGGCCCCCTCCTCCTGCGCCACCCCTCCCTCCTGGCCGTGGACACGCTGTTCGGCACCCTCCTGCTGATCTCGGCGGGGCCGGACACCACGCTCGCCTACGTCAGCGTCTGCACCCCGCTGCTGGCCGGCATCGTCTACGGCTGGCGGGGCGCCGCCTGCTTCGCGTCCCTTCAGTCGCTGATCCTGCTGCTGGTCCACGCGACCCTCGTGCGGGAGATCGGCGTCAGCCCCGCCGAGCGACTGCTGCTGCCGGGCCTGTGCGTCGTCACCGGCGCGATGGGCTCCTCGCTGCGCCATCTCATGCTCCGCTTCGGCGCGGCCACGCAGGCTCTGACCTCCGTCAAGGCCCGGCTGGCCGGCACCGAGGCGGTCGCCGCCGAACGCGCCCGGCTGGCCCGGGAGATGCACGACTCCGTGGCCAAGACACTGCACGGGGTGGCCCTCGCGGCGGACGCCCTGGCCCACTCGGCGGGCTCGCCGGGCATGGACCCGGTCATCGTGCGGCAACACGCCGAACTGGTCGCCCGGGCCGCGCGCCGGGCCGCCGCCGAGTCCCGCGAACTCCTCACCGACCTGCGGCGTGAGTCCGACCCGGCGCAGGTCGTCGACCTCCTGCCCGAACTCGCCGCGAACGCCCGTGGTTTCGAGGGGCGGACCGGCCTGCCGGTCAGCTATCGCGTCTCCGGTGACCGCGCCACGCTCCCCGTCCCGCCCGCGGTGGCCCGTCAGCTCCTCACGATCACCTCGGAGGCGATGGAGAACGCCCACCGCCACGCGGCCCCGTCCCACGTGGAGGTCCGAGCGGCCGTGAACGGCGAACTCCTCACCCTGAGCGTCCGCGACGACGGTCCCGGCCTCCCACCCGGCGCCACCCTCGAACAGCTGCGCCGCAGCGGCCACTTCGGCCTGGTGGGCATGGCCGAGCGGGCCGCCGCGGTCGGCGCCCGTATCCGCATCGGACACGGCCAGGACTCCCGGGGCACCGAGGTGCGCCTCGAACTGCCCCTGACCCGGCCCTTCGGAGAGGAGGTCGTCTGATGCCGGACCGACCGCCCCACCGCCCCGGCGCCGAACAGCCGGTCTTCCCCCCGGCGCCCCGTCCTTCCCCCGTGCGCGTGATCGTGGCCGACGACAACCCGGTGGTCCGCGCGGGCCTGACCGCCCTCCTCTCGGGCCGGGACGACATCACGGTCGTCGCGGAGGCGGCGGACGGCCGCGAGGCCTGCGAGGCCGCTCTCCGCCACCGCCCCGACGTCGTCCTCCTGGACGTCCGCATGCCGGGCGTGGACGGCCTCTCCGCGCTGCCCCACCTGGCGGCCCTCGCCCGCGTCGTGATGCTGACGTACAGCCATGAGCCCGAGATCGTCCGGGCGGCTCTGCGCGGCGGGGCCGGAGGCTACCTGGTCCACGGGGAGTTCACCGTGGAGGAACTGGTGTCGGCGGTGCGGGACGTGACCCGGGGCCGGGCCCACTTCACCCCGACTGCGGCGACAGCGGTGCTGGCACATCTACGGAGCGATGCGACTGCACACGCAGAAGTGGACTCATCCCCCCTATTTTCCTTGACTTCTGCGGAAGCGCTTTCGCAGTTGCAACCAACTGTGAGACATTCTTCCCCGGTATCCAGGGCGAGGTTCCGACTCAGCGCGAGGGAGGCGGAGATCATGGATCTCATCGTGTCGGGCATGAACAACCAGCAGATCGCCGCCACCTGCTTCATCAGCGAGAAGACGGTCAAGAACCACATCAACCGCATCTTCGCCAAGCTGCACAGCAGCAGCCGCTCCGAGGCCGCGGCCAAGTGGCTGGGCACGGCGGTGACCTCATGAGACTCCGACGGACTCACCCCTGGGCCCGGGATTGGGCCCAGGGACCCTTCTCCGCGGCGGACCAACGGCCGTACGGTGCCGGTCACGCCACCAACGGAGGGGAACGCCATGAGCGACCTGCTGCTGAAGACCGCCGTCGCGGCCAAGGTCCGGGTGAGCGGCTGGACGAACACGACAGCACGGGCCGTACGCCGCCGCGCGGAGGGCGATCGGGGACAGACCGCCGTCGAGTACCTGGGCATCATCGCGGTGGTGGTGGCGATCGTGGTCCTCATCGCCAACACCAACCTGGGCCAGACGATCGTGGACAAACTCAGGGCCCAGATCGCCAAGGTGGCTCCCTGATCCGACCGCGCGGGCACGGCGACGCAGGGCAGGTCTTCCCCATCTACATCACGGTGGTGGCGGGCCTGCTCTTTCTCGCGTTCGCGTACTTCGCGGTCGGCCAGGCGGCGGTGAACCGCAACGGCGCGCAGACGGCCGCCGACGCTGCGGCGTTGGCGGCCGCCCAGGAGACCAGGGACGGTCTCGCCGACCTGTGGGTGGCCGATGTGCTGGACCCGTCGAAGTGGCTGGGCATCTTCGAGGGGGAGGGCGGCGAGAACGCATGCTGGCGGGCGGGCCAGTTGGCGGCGCTGAACGACGCGGGCGACGTCGACTGCGTGCCGGACGGCCCCCTGGGGTACCGCGTCACCGTCCGGGCGAACAAGTCTGCGGGTGACTCCGTGATCCCGGTGACGAGCACCACGAAGGCGCACGCCTCGGCTACCGCGGTGATCGAGTCGCTGTGCACGTTCGATCCGCCCCCCGAGCCGTCACCCGAGCCGTCGACCGAGCCACCGGTCGAGCCGTCTGGCCGGCCATCGGGTGAACCGCCGGACGAAGATGCCGGGAACGACGTGCTGCCGACGCTCAACTGCGAGGGTGGCGTGGACTGGAAGCTGGATCCGAGAGACCTCACCGAGCTCCCCGGCCCCGAGGATCTCTTCGACGTCCACCTGGCCACCGACTGATGTGCGATCGACGAGTGCAGAAAGAAGCGGAGTGATGAGCATGCGGTTCACGGCGAAAGCCCGCAGGGGGATGGTCGCGCTGGCCGTCGTGGCCGGGCTGGCTCTCGGCGCCACCGCCTGCGGTGGGGGCGGAGGAGACGACGACAAGAAACCGCAGGGTTCGCCGTCCGCCTCCAAAACCGGTGGATCAAAGCCCAACCCGCAGGAAGGGGACTCGGCGGAACCGATCGCCGAGCTGAAGGGCCCGAGCGGTCTGCTGCTCCAGATCACTTCCGCCGTGCGCGATTCGGGCGGTTTCGTCACAGTCAACGGTGCCCTGAAGAACGACAGCGGCGCGGAGGCAGTGATCCCCTCCGCTTTGAGCGGCAACGAGACCGAGATCATCAACAACGGACTGTCCCTCGGCGGCGCCACCCTCGTCGATTCCAAGAGCAAGAAGCGCTATTACGTCCTCCGCGACACCGAAGGCCGGCCCCTCACGACGACCGGTTTCTCGACCCTCAAGGCCGGCGAATCCATCGACGTCTTCCTCCAGTTCCCCGCGCCCCCCGCGGGCTCGGCGGACGTCTCCTTCCAACTCCCGCTGTTCCCCAGCGGGGTCATCCAGATCTCCGGGTGAGGCCGACCATGACCCCGCGTCTCGCTCTCGCGGTGGCCGTGGCCACCCTCGTGATCATCGGGATGGCCCCGGCCGCCGAAGCCGACACGACCCCCAGCGTCCCGCCCGGCACCGAACCCACCGCCACCGCGCCCGTCGAGGTCGACCCCAACGACCCCGACCTCAAACTCCCCGAGGGCGGCACTCTCGCGAAGCCCAAGGTGCTGGACATCAAGCAGGTCGTCGAGGACGAGTCCGGTGACGAGCGCCGGGAGGACACCAACGCGGACGTGACCTTCGCGCTCCAGGCCGAGGTCCTCTTCGGCAAGGACAGCGCGAAGCTGGGTGCGGAGGCGAAGTCCCGTATCGCCACGATCGCCGCGGAGATCAAGAAGCAGAACAACACCACCGTGGTGCGGGTGTTCGGCTTCACGGACAACCTGGGCTCGTCCGCACACGGCGACGTCCTGTCGAAGCAGCGGGCGGACGCCGTGCAGGCGGAACTGGCGGGCGATCTGAACGACCCGGACATCACCTTCGAGGTCCGCGGTTACGGCGAGCAGTACCCCATCTCCGACAACTCGACCGAGGCCGGCCGTAAGAAGAACCGCCGGGTGGAGGTCACGTTCCCGCGCACGACCGGCTGACCCTCGCCTGCCGGCCCCCGGCTTCCGTGTCCGCCGTCATTTCTTCGCCGCGCGCCCGCCGGTAGTGGAGCAGTACGAGCCCGTTGGCGAAGGTCCGGGACCGCACGAGGCCGAGGGCGGCCATGGCGTCGGTGCGGGGGAACAGGGGTGTGCCGCGGCCGATGAGGACGGGGTGGACGCACAGGTGGATCTCGTGGACGCGGCCCTGGCGGAGGAAGGACGCGGCGAGACCGGCGCGCATCACGCATCACGCACCTCGTCGGCTCGGCGTGCGGGCGGAGTCACCGGACGGTGGGAAGGGTAGGCCGTGGACGACGCGAAGGGTGGGACATGAGGCGCTGGCGTGACGGGCGGGGCCGGATGACGGTGCACAGGGCCGGGGACGGGGAAGGCGGGGCGGTCGTGACCGTCCCGCTGGAGGTCGCCACCTCCTACCGGGCCCGCACCAAGGGGCTCCTGGGCCGGGACTCCGTCGACGGCGCGCTGCTGCTGTCCCCCGCGTCCGGTATCCACACCTTCCGCATGCGCATCCCCATCGACGTCGCCTACCTGACCCGCGACCTCACCGTCCTGGCCGTCCGCACCATGCGCCCCGGCCTCCTGGGCCGACCGCGTCTGCGGGCCCGACACGTCCTGGAGGCGGAGGCGGGGGCCATGGCGGGCTGGGGGATGAAGGCGGGGGCGCGCGTCACGGTCGAGACGGGGCCGCCGGCGGATCCGGAAGCGTCGGGCTGAGCGGGTCCGGACGCCAGGCCCGCCGACGACCGCGCCCCCGCATAAAAAACACCGGCGTCCGCCCCCCTGGCCTCGCCCCCCGCCGCCCCCCGCCTGCGACGATCCCCTCTTGACTTCCTCCCCCTCGTGAACGAGGGGGATTCCTACGGCTCGCGCCGTGGGGGTTTCTGCTTCATCACCGACCGCCCCGTCCGGGAGGACTCCCGTTGAGGTCTTACACCAGCTCCACAGACAGACACCGCCAGCCCGGCGGCCAGAAGGTTGTTCGCCGCGTTCACGTCCCGGTCGTGGACCGCACCGCACTCGCACGTCCAGGTACGGACGTTCAGCGGCAGCTTCGCCCGGACCGTGCCGCAGGCACCGCACAGTTTCGAGCTGGGGAAGAAGCGGTCGACGACCACGAGTTCCCGCCCGTACCAGGCGGTCTTGTACTCCAGCATCGTCCGCAGCTCTCTCCACGAGGCGTCGGAGATCGCGCGCGCGAGGCGGTGGTTCCTGACCATGTTGCGGACGGTGAGGTCCTCGATCACGACCGTTTGGTTCTCACGGACGAGCCGGGTGGTCAGCTTGTGCAGGATGTCCCGGCGCCGGTCGGCGATCCGGGCATGGATACGGGCGACCTTCCGGCGCGCCTTGGCGCGGTTGGCCCCGTCGCCCCTGGCCTTGCGGGACAGCTCCCGCTGGGCTTTGGCCAGCCGGGTGCGGTCCTTGCGCTCATGCCGGGGGTTGGTGATCTTCTCTCCGGTGGAGAGCGTCAGCAGGGACGTGATCCCCGCGTCGACACCGACCGCGTTCGTGGTGGCCGGGGCGGGTGGGATCGTGTCGTCGCAGAGCAGCGACACGAACCAGCGCCCCGCCGCGTCCTGGGACACGGTCACCGTGGACGGCTGCGCCCCCTCCGGCAAAGGCCGCCCTGGCGGCGAACCCCAGCTCCCTGCCCTGCTCCGCAGGAGTCCGATTCCTCCCCGGCCCGAAGGCCGGGGTTTCCTCGGAGGTATCCGATGAAGGACGACGACCACGACACACGCCCCGCCTTCGAAGACCTTCTCGCCGAAGGGGCGGCCGTCCCCACCGAAGGGTGGGACTTCTCCTGGTTCGAGGGGCGGGCCACCGAGGCGCGGCCCTCGTGGGGGTACGCGATGTCGCTGGCCGGGCGGCTGGCGGACGCGAGCACCGCGCTCGACGTGCAGACCGGGGGCGGTGAGGTCCTGGACTTCGCGCTCGGCCGGGTGGCCCCCCGGGCCCCCGTGCTCACCGTCGCCACGGAGGGCTGGCCCGCGAACGTCGCCAAGGCCACCGCCCTGCTGCGCCCGCGTGGTATCGCGGTCGTCGCGTCCCCGGAGGACGCCCCGCTGCCCTTCGCGGACGCCGCCTTCGACCTGGTCGCCAGCAGGCATCCGGTACGGCCCCTGTGGGGCGAGATCGCCCGTGTGCTCCGGCCCGGCGGGACCTATTTCGCCCAGCATGTGGGCCCGCGCAGCGTCTTCGAGCTGGTCGAGTACTTCCTGGGGCCGCAGCCGGAGACGGTGAGCAGTGCCCGGCATCCCGAGCGCGAGCGGGCCGGGGCGGAGGCGGCGGGGCTCGAGGTCGTCGATCTGCGGACCGAACGGCTCCGCGTCGAGTTCCACGACATCGCCGCGGTGGTCCACTTCCTGCGCAAGGTGGTGTGGATGGTCCCCGGCTTCACGGTGGAGACCTATCGGCCCCGACTGCGCGCACTGCACGAACAGATCGAGGCCGAGGGCCCGTTCGTCGCGCACAGCACCCGCCACCTCTTCGAGGCCCGCCGCGCCTAGCCGAGGATTGGCCGGGAACCGCCCCCGGCCTCGCCGCACTCCTGCATCCGCTCCCGCAGGCCCGGCGCCGAGAGGGGCGAGCGGCGCCGACCGCGTCAAGGGGACGTTCGTGGCCGGGTAGCCCGTCAGAGGGACGAGGGGACGAGCGGCCCAGGGAGGCTCAAACCGCCCCGCAACCTCTACTTTGCCCGGCAAACGTGCCCATTCTCCTGAGAATCCGCCGTGTTCCGGCCATGAACCACTCAGGAACAACGCCTCAGACGGCCACCGTCGTGTTGTCGGGCGACTTCGGAGAGTAGTTGTGGCGTGCCGATGCGCGCAGCATCACTTACGAAGGGTTATGGTGGAAACCCCCCCTCGGGCCGGTCCGTCTCCCCCCCACGGACCGGCCCGTTTTTTTGTCCGGAGCCCCCGGCGCGGAGGTCGCGCCTCCCACCCGCGTCACCGGCGAGAGCCTCACAGGGGTAGGCTGCGCCCCGCGGGGACCGCACCGTACGGAGGGGCTGACAATCACGTGAACCTGCGCGACAAGCTGCGCGGCCTTCTGGTCAGGCTGTACGCACGCCGGGTGGAAGGTCACCTGGACCACGCTCAGGTGCCCAAGCACATCGGCGTCATCATGGACGGCAACCGACGCTGGGCGAAGGCCGCGGGTTCCACCACCGAGCACGGCCACCGCGCCGGTGCGGAGAAGATCGAGGAGTTCCTCGGCTGGTGCACCGAGACGGACGTCGAGGTCGTCACCCTCTGGCTGCTGTCGACGGACAACCTCGACCGGCCCGACGACGAACTCGTCCCCCTCCTCGGCATCATCGAGGACGTCGTCCGCACCCTGGCCGCCGACGGCCGCTGGCGCGTCCACCACGTGGGCACCCCCGACATCCTCCCCTCCCATGTGCAGACCGCGCTGAAGGTCGCCGAGGAGTCCACCGCGCACGTCGACGGGATACTGGTCAACGTCGCCATCGGCTACGGCGGCCGCCAGGAGATCGCCGACGCCGTGCGCTCGATGATCGTGGACGCGGCCGACAGGGGCACCTCGATGGAGGCCCTCGCGGACTCCGTCAGCGTCGACCTGATCGGCCGCCACCTGTACACCGGCGCCCAGCCCGACCCCGATCTGGTCATCCGGACCAGCGGTGAGCAGCGGTTGTCCGGATTCATGCTGTGGCAGACGGCCCATGCGGAGTACTACTTCTGCGAGGTCTTCTGGCCGGCCTTCCGCAAGGTGGACTTCCTGCGCGCGCTGCGCGACTACGCCGCCCGTCACCGCCGCTACGGCGGCTGAGCGCAGACCGGCGGGCGCCCTTCGAGGGCGCCTCGTATACCCCCGTCACGGGTGGAAGTAACACGGAGTTCACCGGCGCGCCGTCATATGCCGTGGCATGGCGGCGCATGTTCGAGGGCATAAGCCAAGCAGGTCGACGCCCGAACCACGGGTGTCGGATCTCAGCGGACGGCACGGGGCCGTCCGCCCGGGAGGCCCTTTGCACCAGCCCGACCGTGCGGTCACGGCACGGAAGAAGCAGCGGGGGGCCGGTTCTCGGCCCGTGCGAAGCGGCCGCGTACCGGTCCAGCTCCACTCCGTCGCTCCCCGACCTCATCCGAGGGGGTACGTCCTTCCGTGGTGACCAGCACAAAGCGCCGTATGCCAGACCGGCGCACCTATGTTCTCGACACCAGCGTTCTGCTGGCCGACCCGAACGCCCTGACCCGCTTCGACGAGCACGAGGTCGTGCTCCCCATCGTCGTGGTCACGGAACTGGAGGCCAAGCGGCACCATCCGGAACTCGGCTACTTCGCCCGGCAGGCCCTGCGTCTGCTGGACGACTACCGGGTGAAGTTCGGTCGCCTCGACGCCCCCATCCCGATCGGGGAACTCGGCGGCACCGTCCGTGTCGAGCTCAACCACTCGGACCCCAGCGTGCTGCCTTCCGGCTACCGCCTGGGCGACAACGACTCCCGCATCCTCGCGGTCGCCCGCAATCTCCAGGCCGAGGGCTTCGACGTCACGGTCGTGTCGAAGGACCTCCCGCTCAGGATCAAGGCGTCGTCGGTCGGACTCCTCGCCGAGGAGTACCGCGCCGAACTCGCCATCACGGGCTCCTCCGGGTGGACCGGAATGTCCGAACTGACCCTGTCCGGTGAGCAGGTGGACATCCTCTTCGAGGAGGGGCACATCCATGTGCCCGAGGCCGCCGACCTTCCCGTGCACACCGGTCTGACCATCCAGTCGGAGCGGGGCAAGGCCCTGGGCCGGGTCACGGCCGACGGGAACGTCCGTCTGGTGCGCGGCGACCGCGAGGCGTTCGGCATCAAGGGACGCAGCGCCGAGCAGCGCATCGCGCTCGACCTGCTGCTCGACCCGGACGTCGGGATCCTGTCGATGGGCGGCCGGGCCGGCACCGGCAAGTCCGCGCTCGCGCTCTGCGCGGGTCTGGAGGCGGTCCTGGAGCGCCGCCAGCACCAGAAGGTGATGGTCTTCCGGCCGCTGTACGCGGTGGGCGGGCAGGAACTGGGCTATCTGCCCGGTTCCGAGGCCGACAAGATGGGCCCCTGGGCGCAGGCCGTCTTCGACACGCTGTCCGCGGTCACCAGCCGCGAGGTCATCGAAGAGGTCACCGCGCGCGGGATGCTGGAGGTCCTGCCCCTGACGCACATCCGGGGCCGCTCCCTCCACGACGCCTTCGTGATCGTCGACGAGGCGCAATCCCTGGAACGGAATGTGCTTCTCACCGTTCTGTCCCGGATCGGCGCGAATTCCCGGGTGGTTCTGACCCACGATGTCGCGCAAAGGGACAATCTGCGAGTGGGCCGGTACGACGGTGTGGTCGCCGTCGTCGAGAAACTGAAGGGGCATCCGCTCTTCGCACACGTCACGCTGAACCGGTCCGAGAGGTCCCAGATCGCGGCGCTTGTGACCGAAATGCTGGAGGATGGACAGATCTGAATGACCCGCCCCAATTGATGGGACACGTGCGGTGATTGGCGCCGTCCGACAAAGGCTGTGAGCCTAGTCGGGCGGCGCCGACGTGTGTGGGGGTTTCGCGAAATCCCCAGGGTCCCCAGAGGTGTGAGCTTTCACACGCAACTCGGAATTGCCTTGCACAGTCTGGTTACGGCAAAGTCTCAGTCCTGTCAGGCCCCGCATGCGACACATCTGTGCCCCCAGCAGTCCGGCACCGCTTGAGCATCACCGTCAACTCCATACCGACCGTCGTATGCCGCCCGTGCACCACGCGGCGCTCCCCTCCCGGGAGTTGCCCACCGGGCCCGTGTCTCCTGTGACCCCGCAGTTCGGAGACCAGCGTCAAGGGCACGATTGCGTCCGCCAGGGTCACCGAAGCGGGCGATGCTGGAAGGAAAACCGTGTGAGCCGGATCTCGGTCCGGGGATTCGCAGTGGCTTCGGCCACGGCGGTCACCGCTGTCGGAAGCGTCGTCGGCGTTGCCTCGGGAAGTGTCGCGCAGGCCAACGACGCAGAAGCGACGGCAAGCGACGCGACGCTCCTCGCTGACATACCTGCCGGCCAGCAGGCCCAGGTGCAGACGGCGTCCCTGACGCAGCAGGCCAACGTACAGGCCATTGCCGCGGACGAGGGCGCGAAGAAGGACGCCGAGGAAGCGGCCCGCATGGCCGCCGCCAAGTCGGCCGTCGCGAAGAAGAAGGCCGCCGAGAAGGCCGCCAAGGAGCGCGCGGAGGCCAAGACCAAGGCCAGCCGCAGCGCGGGCGACTTCCCGATCCAGGGCTCCTACTCCATCGCGCAGATCCAGGCGATGGCGGCGCAGATGGTGCCCAGCGGTCAGTTCCAGTGCTTCAGCAACATCGTGGACCACGAGTCCAGCTGGAACTACCACGCCGTGAACGCCTCGTCCGGCGCCTACGGACTCTTCCAGGCCCTGCCCGCCGGCAAGTACGCGTCGGCCGGCTCCGACTGGCAGACCAACCCGGCCACCCAGATCAAGTGGGGCCTCAACTACATGGACAGCCGGTACGGCAGCCCCTGTGAGGCGTGGTCGTTCTGGCAGGCCAACCACTGGTACTGAGACCGTGCGGCCCTGGTCGTTCAACCCTTCATCCGACGGCACAACAGAAGGAAACCGCGTGAGCCGGATATCGGCCCGGGGATTCGCCGTGGCCTCGGCCACCGCGGTCACCACTGTGGGCGCTGTCATGGGAGTCGCCCAGGGCAGCGTGGCCCAGCCCAACGACGACGCCGAGGCGTCGGCGGGCGAATCGACCCTCCTCGCCGACTTACCGGTAGGACAGCAGGCCCGGGTACAGACGGCCTCGCTGACCCAGCAGGCCGACGTCCAGGCCATCTCGGCGGACACCACCGCCAGGAAGGCGGCGGAGGAATCCGCCCGCAAGCAGGCGGCGAAGGACGCGGTGGCCAAGCAGAAGGCCGCCGTGGCCAAGGAGAAGGCCGCCAAGGAAGCCAAGGAAGCCAAGGACAAGGCGGCCGCGCAGACCAAGGCGGCAACCGAGATCGCCTCGACCTCCTCGGCCGGTGACTTCCCGCAGCAGGCGTCGTACAGCGTGTCCGAGGTGCAGGCGATCGCCCGTCAGATGGTGCCCAGCGGCCAGTTCCAGTGCTTCAGCAACATCGTGGACCACGAGTCCACCTGGAACTACCGGGCGGTCAACCCCTCCTCGGGCGCCTACGGTCTCGTCCAGGCCTATCCCGGGTCGAAGATGTCGTCCGCCGGCGCCGACTGGCGGACCAACCCGGCCACCCAGATCAAGTGGGGCCTGAACTACATGAACGTCCGCTACGGCAGCCCCTGCGACGCCTGGGACTACTGGCTGGCCAACGGCTCGTACTGAGCCCCCGCCGTCACTGCCGCTCAACCCCGCACAGCCCCTCCCCGTCCTAGGGGGAGGGGCTTTCGCCCTGTACGGTCGGTACGGCCGGGACGACTCCAGGGGGAGTGGTGGGGGAAGACGGGGGAAGAGGACCGATCATGTCGCGAGTGCCAGGGTGGCTCGGCCGGCTCGGTGCCGGTCTGAGCGAGATGGGTGAGCGGCTCGACGAACGGCGCGCCGAGGTCGAGCGGGAGGGGCGGGAGGGCGCCGACGCGCCGGAACCGACGCCTCCCGACGTCACCGCGCCGCCCTCCGAGGCCCACCCGGAGGAGCACCCGCCCTTCGTCCCGCGTCCCGATCCCGCGCAGGCCGTGCCGTGGGGGGTCAGGGTCGCCGCCGAGGCGGGCTGGCGACTGCTGGTGCTCGCGGGGACCGTCTGGGTCCTGATGAAGGTCATCACCGCGGTCCAACTGGTCGTCATGGCCTTCGTGGTCGCGCTGCTCCTCACCGCGCTCCTGGAGCCCACCGTGGCGCGGCTGAAGCGGGCCGGGGTTCCCGGCGGCGCCGCCACCGCGCTGACGGCGATCCTCGGGTTCGTCGTGATCGGCCTGATGGGCTGGTTCGTGACGTGGCAGGTCATGGCGAACATCGACAACCTCTCCGACCAGGTCCAGGACGGCATCGACGACCTGCGCCGCTGGCTGCTGAACAGCCCCTTCCACGTCACCGACAAACAGATCAACGGCATCGCCAAGAACCTGCGCGACGCCATCGGCGACAACACCGACTCGATCACCTCGGCGGGCCTGGAGGGCGTCACCGTCGTCGTCGAGGGGCTGACCGGCATCCTCCTGGCGTTCTTCTCGACCATCTTCCTGCTCTACGACGGCCGACGGATCTGGCAGTGGACGCTCAAGCTGGTCCCGGCCGCCGCCCGGCCCGGCGTGGCCGGCGCGGGCCCGCGGGCCTGGGCGACGCTCACCGCGTATGTGCGCGGCACGGTGATCGTCGCGTTGATCGACGCCATCTTCATCGGCCTCGGCATCTACTTCCTCGACGTGCCGATGGCCGTCCCGCTGGCCGTGTTCATCTTCCTGTTCTCCTTCATCCCGCTCGTCGGCGCGGTCGCCTCCGGCGCGCTGGCGGTCGTGGTCGCGCTGGTCACGCAGGGCGTGTTCACGGCGGTGATGACGCTGGCGGTCGTCCTCGCCGTCCAACAGATCGAGGGCCACATCCTCCAGCCGTTCATCCTGGGCCGCGCGGTACGGGTCCACCCGCTGGCGGTGGTCCTGACGGTCGCCGCAGGCGGCATGGTGGCGGGAATCGGCGGCGCGGTCGTGGCGGTGCCCCTGGTGGCCGTGACGAACACGGTCGTGGGCTATCTGCACGCCTACTCCCGTGAACAGGCACTGCGCAACGCGCCCCGGCCGAGGGGCGCGACGGCGGTGGGCGTGGCGCCCGTGACGGCGCCCGTGGCCTCCCCGGCGGATGCGCCGACGGTCTCCGGGGCCCTTTCCCCGGAGGGCTCCCCGGTGCCCTCCGCGGCCCCTTCCGCGGCGTCGGAGGACGAGGTCCGGTGAGGACGGGCGCCGTCCTCCAACCGGTCAAATGGGCTCTGTAACAAGCGAATTGAGCCCTCGGGTGGAACAACTTCCGTCAGCTGGGGGCAGGTCGGGAATCCCTCCAGGGAATATGCGCCCGGACTGATACACATTCCCTCCTCAGCGCTACGCGTCAGGCGTATGTGCGAGAGGTCCTGGGGGAGTGATGTCGGGCTACCAACTGCTGGCACGCGACCTTGCCGCGTGCGGCCGGGACGGCTTCACCGGGGAAGTGCGCGTCCTCGGTTCGCCCGGCGGGACCTTCCATCTGCACGGCGGGCTGGTCGTCGCGGTCGAGTCGCCGGGCGCGCCCGCGCCCGAGGCACTGCTGCTGCGCTCCGGGCGGATCGGCGGCGAGGAGTGGGCCGGGCTGGTGCGGGAGTCGGGCGGCGCGCGCTGGCCGGCCGCCGGGCTGATCGCCCACGGCTACGCGGGGGCCGCCCAGCTCCGGGTGGTCTGCGCGATGGCTCTCCAGGACGCCGCGTTCGCGGTCGTCGCGGGCAGCGTCGACGACTGCGAACGCGGTCCGGTGGCCGGCCCGCCGCCCGCCCCGGTCGCCGTGGGTGAACCGCCCACCCGGCTGCTCCAGACGGCGTCCCGCAAGCTCGGCGCGCTTCTCGAACTGCCGTACCCCGTGCGCCCGGACCGGGAGCGGCCCGTGCCGGCTTCCCTGTCGTACTCGGCCGCCCGGCTCGGTGTGCTGCAACGCGAGCTGCTCGCCCACGCCGACGGCCGGCGCACCGCCCGCGACCTCGCCTTCCGTACCGGGCGCGGGGTCTACACGGTCACCGTCGAGGTGGCCCGGATGCTGGGCGAGGGGCTCCTGGAGTGCGGTGACACCCCGCATCCCATCCCCGTCCGGCTGCCGCCCGACGGGTCCGGCGTACGCCCCCGCGAACCGGCGCCGCCCCCGCCCAGGCAGCCGCCGGCGCCGGACGCGACGGCCCTGCCCCGTCGCCGTCCCGGAGCCAGCGGCATCAACGAGACCCTCACCCCGGAACGGAACGGCACCGGCTGGAAGGAGTTCTTCCGCCTGCGGAATCCGACGGCGAGATGACAGCCCGCGCAGGAGACAGGTTCAGCAGGAATCCCGACGTGAACCCCCACGTAGCACCCCACGTAGGCCCCCACGGAACAAGACGGTCATATGCGATCAGAATCAGGGGAGTTGCACTCATGGATCACACAGCCCTCGCGCGGGAGATGCGCGGCCTGCGGGAGCAGGTGACGGGCATCACCGACACGGCGCTGGCGGCGGCGGACGGACTGCTCATCGCCGCCGACACCGCCGACTCCATCGACCCGGAAGGCCTCGCCGCCCTCGCCGCGGCCGGCCTGGGACTCGCCCGCCGCACCGCCGAGGCGACCGCCCGCGGAGCCCTGCACCGCACGGTGGCCTACGGCAGCCACGGCTGCGCCGCGTTCTACGCGGTCGGCGACACCGCGCTGATGGTCGTCCTCGGCGACGAGGGCATGGACGTGGAGCGCCTGCACTGGGCGACCCAGCCCGCCCTGCGCCGCATCGACCTGATCCTCACCGGCAGAACCGAGCGGGCCGAGAGGGACGACAGGGCCGACTGGGCCGACAGGACGGCGGGCGCCGGCAGTACCGGCTGGGTCGAGACGACCGTGAAGACCGCCGAAGGAGTCTGAAGGGATGGCGACGAAGCGTATGACCCCCGGTTTCTCCGATCAGGTGATGGGCCTGGTCAAGTCACTGCGTACGGATGCCCCGGACTGCGTCGCCTCCGGCGTCGTCGACATGTCCACCGGCATGCTGCTCTCCTACGAGACCGTCGACAACCATCCGCCCGAGGTCCTGGATCTGCTGGCGGGCGCGACGCTCGACCTGTTCCAGGGCCGTACGGTCGTGATGATCGAGGACGTCTTCAAGGAACGGCGCGGGAGCCAGAGCGACAACCACTTCTTCCAGGAGATCCTCGTCAACAGTGAGAACCTCACTCACCTGTTCGTGAGGATGACCGAGCAGCAGGACGTCGTCGCGGTGGTCGTCTGCCGCAAGTCCGTCAACGTCGGCATGCTGTTCGCGCAGGTCCGAAGGGTGGTGCGGGAGTACCAGCTGTGAAGGCGCGACGGTCCCTCCCCGAGCGGGGAGGGACCGTGGGCCCGTGGCCGGGCTCAGCGCGCCGTCACTCGGTGCGCAGGCCGTCCGGCCGGAGCAGTCTGAGCAGCGGCGGCAGACTCAGCAGCGTCACCGCCGCGACGACCGCCGCGCCGAAGCCGGTCATCGCCAGCACGCTCGCCCAGTCCACGCCCACCGGTGTGTCCGTCATCCGCAGCAGCACCGCGCCCAGCGTGATCCCCACCGCCGAGGCCAGCAGCAGCCCCAGCGCGATCGGGATCGCCGTCTGCCACAGCACCGACATCCCGAGCGTGCGGCGCCGGGTGCCGAAGGCGACCAGGGACGACAGCAGCTTGCGGCGCTCGCGCAACTGCTCCAGCTGGGAGACCAGCAGGCTCGCCCCGATCAGCGCCAGCACGGCGGCCGCACCGACCAGCAGCCCGGTGCGGATGGACGTGTACTTCGTGTCCTGCCGGGTGGACGACCAGTTCATCGGCTGGGACAGCGGGTCCACCCGGTACGCCGTGTTGCGGGCGTACTCGTAGGCGTCGGGCACGGACTCGTCGATCGACAGGTAGACCTGACCGCTGACCCGCTTCTCGGCCGCCTCCGGCAGCACGCTCGGCGTCATCAGGAAGCCGCCGCGTTCCCAGTCGGTCAGTCCCTTCACGGGCCGCGCCTTCTTCACGCCCGCGGGGACGGTCCAGACGGCTTCCGCACTGGCATCCTCGGAGGACTGCTCGAAGTACAGCTTGTTGCCGGCCGTGTTCAGCTTGGGACCGTCGGAGGGGTTCTCGCCGCCCTCGAGGACGAACGTGTCGCCGTCCTTGCAGCTGGGCAGCTCGGCCAGCTCGCGCAGGGCGGAGCAGTCGCCCACGGCCAGCTCGCTGAGCAGGTCCGGGCCGTCCGCGGTCTTCCAGGAGCCGTTGCCGAGGTAGCCCTCCCACAGGGCGGTGACCTTGCGGACGGCCTTGGTGCCGGCGAACTTCTGGGCGGTCGGGGCGAGCGGAGCGCCGTCCGGTACCCCCACCTGCATCTGCGCCCGGCTGACGTCCTGGCCGGTGGCCTTGGTGTACTCGCTGTCCACGCCCGCGAACAGCATCTGGAGCGCGATCGCCCCGGCCACCGCCACCGCGATTCCGTTGACCATCCGGGCCGCCGTACCGCTGCTCAACTGTAGGCGCCGTACGGCCAGTTGCCAGGCCACGCCACCGGAGCCGAGCCGGCTGACGACCGTCTCCACCAGCCACGGGAGCAACGCGGTGACGCCGACGAGGATCAGGACGACTCCGCCGGTCACCAGGTACTGGTTGAAGTCGCCGTCGGCGCGGCCCTGCCCGATCATCGGGTAGAGCATCGCGAGGCCGCCCACGGGCAGCAGCAGCCGCCACCACAGCCGCCTGCGGGCGGGCCTGGCCGTGCGCACCACGCCGAGCGGTTCGATCACCACACCGCGCAACGCGAAGAGCGTCACCAGCACGGCGGCAGTCGGCACCGCCAGGACGACCAGCGCGGCCAGCGCGGGGGAGGGGTCGAGATAGCTGGGCCATACACTGACGCCCACCACCTCGACCGAACCCGCGACCTGGCGGCCCACCAGGAAGAACACGGTGCCGAGCACCAGGCCGAGGAGAGCGCCTGCCATCGCCTCGCCCGCCGCGATGCGCCGGGTCATCCGTCCGTCGGAGCCGATCAGCCTGAGGGCCGCGAGCCTGCGGTCGCGCCGCTCGCCGCCGAACCGCACGGCCGCGGCGATGAACACGGCGACCGGCATCAGCAGCACCACGATGACCACGAGGATCAGCAGGAGCAGCACCGGGTCGGTCGCCTCCTTCGACGGGTTCGGGTTCCCGAACTCCTTCAGGCGGGTCACCGCCCCCGGGCCGTCCACGCCCGGGTCCAGGCCGGTGGCGCCCGAGTAGTAGGCGAGTTCCTGGGAGCCGATCAGCCCGCTCTCCCCGATGGTCCCGACGACGCGGTACGGCAGCCGTTCCCTCAGCAGCGCCGAGCCGTCCCCGGCGAGCAGCTTCTTCAGCGCGGGCGAGACCACCATGTCGCCCTCGGCCGGGAACCGGCTCACGCCGGGCGGCAGCGGCGCGCGGGCCCCTTCCGGCTCCACCATCCGGCCCCGTACGTCCTTGTCGCGGAACGTGGTGTCGGCCTGCGCGACCAGCAGGGTGTCGTCACCCTTCGCCGGGGGATCCCCGAACGGCCAGTCCAGTCGGGACTGTTCACGGTCGTGCCGTACCTGGAGCGCGTTCGGCGCCGCCGTCGTCAGCAGCAGGACGGCCACGCCGAGCCCGACGCCCACGGCCGTCAGGACGGCCCGGATCCACCCCTCCCGCCCGCCGCTGAAGGCGAACCGGACACCCAGGCCCAGGTCCCTGGACCACTGACGCAGGCTCATATGACCCGCTCCATGTCCCGCGACCTGCCGTCCCGTACGACTATCTCGCGGTCGGAGTAGGCGGCCACCCGCGCCTCGTGCGTGACGAGGACGACGGCCGTGCTGGCCGACCGGGCGGCCTCGGTGAGCAGTTCCATCACGCGCTCGCCGTTGAGCGAGTCCAGCGCGCCGGTCGGTTCGTCGGCGAACACCACGCGCGGGCCGGTGACGAGGGAGCGCGCCACGGCCACCCGCTGCCCCTGACCGCCCGACACCTCGCCGGGCCGCTTCCTGCCGAGGTCGTCGACCTCCAGCCGTTCCATCCACGCCAGGGCGGTGCGCTCGGCCTGCTTGCGCGGGGTGCCGTTCAGCCGCAGCGGCAGCGCCACGTTCTCCACGCAGGTCAGTTCCGGCACGAGCTGGCCGAACTGGAACACGAACCCGAACTCGGAGCGCCGAAGCTGACTGCGCTGGGCGTCGCTCATCGTGGCGAGTTCACGGCCGTCGTACAGAATCGAACCCGAGTCGGGCGTCACGATCCCGGCGAGGCAGTGCAACAGCGTCGACTTGCCGGACCCGGACGGGCCCATCACCGCGACGACCTCGCCGGGGTGGATGGAGAACTCGGCGCCGGCCAGCGCCATCGTCGGCCCGTAGGCCTTGTGCAGGTTCTCGGCGGCGAGCAGGGATCCCCCGGGGGCGTTCACGCGATCACCGCGGCCTTCAGTTTGTCGAGGCGCGCGGCGGCGAGCTCCAGCCAGCGCAGGTCGGCCTCGAGGTGGAACAGAGCGTGGTCGCAGATCAGCTGGTCGGCGAAGTCGCCGCTCCGCTTGCGGTCGGTGAGGATGCGCATGCTGCGCAGGTGCTCGGCCCGCTGGGTGTCGAGGATGTCGGCCGCGTCCCGGTGGGTCAGCAGCGCGAGGACGACCTTGGTGTACAGCGTCGACTGGAGGTACGGCTCGGGCTTCTCCGGCGTCGCGAGCCACTGCACGACGTCGGTGATCCCGGCGTCGGTGATCGCGTACCGCTTGCGCTCGGGACCGCCGCCGGCCTCGATGCCGTCGACCTCGACGAGCCCGTTCTTCAGCAGCCGCGACATCGTGGAGTAGACCTGGCCGTAGTGCAGCGGCCGGTCGTGACCGAACTTCTCGTCGAAGGCCCGCTTGAGGTCGTAACCGTGGCGGGGCCCGGACTCGAGGAGACCCAGGAGGGTGTGACCGATGGACATGGGGAGGACTGTACGTGCGGTGTATACCCGATGTGTATACGGCGCGTGCACGGGTGGCCGCAGGCGGTGGGAGTACGCAGGTGGGAGTGGATTGTCACCGTTCTGCTACAGGCGGGACCGAGGGTGTTCCGGCCGGTCCGGGCTGCCCCTCCCGGGGCCGGTCGAGGGCGCGGCCGATCAGGCCGACGGGGGGCCGGGCGTGGAGCCCCCCGGGGGGCGCCCGCGTCGGGGGAGCGGTCCCGCCTCTCCCGGCAGCCGCCCCGCGTCCTTGAGGGCCTTGCGCAGCAGGAACTCGATCTGCGCGTTCGCCGAGCGCAGTTCGTCCGAGGCCCAGCGGGCCAACGCGTCGTGCACCAGCGGATCCAGCCGCAACAGCACCTGCTTGCGCTGCTGCGGCCGACGCCGAGGGGCCTGGCCCTCTTCGGGCGAGGTCACTGGTAGAGGGTTCCGGTGTTCAGCACCGGCTGGGGCGCCCGGTCCCCGCACAGCACCACCATCAGGTTGGACACCATGGCCGCCTTCCGCTCCTCGTCCAGTTCCACGATGCCCTGCTCGGCGATGCGCTGGAGCGCCGCCTCGACCATCCCCACGGCCCCGTCCACGATCTCCCGGCGTGCCGCGACCACGGCGCCCGCCTGCTGCCGCTGGAGCATCGCCGAGGCGATCTCGGGAGCGTACGCGAGGTGGGTGAACCGGGACTCGATGATCCGGACGCCGGCCGCCTCCACGCGCGCGTGCAGCTCTATGGCGAGCTTCTCGGTGATCTCCTCGGCGTTGCCCCGCAGGGAGAGGCCGTCCTCGTCGTGCGAGTCGTAGGGGTATTCGATGGCGATGTGCCGGACGGCCGCCTCGGTCTGGGTGGCGACGAACTCAAGGAAGTCGTCCACCTCGAAGCTGGCCTGGGCGGTGTCCTGCACGTTCCACACCACGACCGCGGCGAGCTCGATCGGGTTGCCGTAGGCGTCGTTGACCTTCAGTACGGCCGTCTCGTGGTTGCGCACCCGGGTGGAGATCTTCTCGCGCGAGGTGAAGGGGTTCACCCAGCGCAGTCCGTCCTCGCGGATCGTGCCCCGGTAGCGGCCGAACAGCTGCACCACGCGGGCCTCGCCCGGCGACACCGTGTTCAGCCCGCACATCGCGAGGAACGCGGCGAGGGCGACGAGGATGCCGAGGGTGATCAGCGCTGCCTTGAGGCCGGTGGCCGTCACCGCGGTGGCCGCGGCGATCATCCCGGCGCCGGCCAGCAGCCCGGCCAGGCCCAGCAGGAGCGCGAGTCCCCCGGCCACGCTGTGCGCGGGGAACTCCTGCACGCGCGGCGCGGGCATGTCGGGTGCGTCGATGGTGTCGACGGCGGCTTCGGCGGCGGCTTCGGCGGTGGCCGAGGGGTCGGGTGCGGACATGTCGGATCCCCGTTCTCGTGGCGGCTGTATCTATCAGCCTTCTAGCTAAGTGATATCACTTTAGCGCGTCATGGCAACCCTGTGCCACTCTCGTACGTCGGATCCGGTGGGACGTTCGGACGGTTCCGCCGTGCGGGGTGCTGATTCTCACCCCCCGCGAAGGCCGGACCGAGACCCTTTCGTCATGGACAGCGGTGTTAGCTTTCTGAGCTGACCTGCCCCTGCCCCCGGGCACTGGTGTGACTGCCGAGTAGGAAGCGGAGCGAGCGGACTCATGGGACGAGCGGACGACAGACGAGCTCGACAGCGCGGTGGGCGCCGCGCCGCGCCCAGAGGCCGTCCGACGGAGACGGAGTCGGCCCCCACGAGGACGGCCCCGCCGAGGCCGGAAACCTCGAGGTCCGAGTCCGTGGCACCCGCCGAGACCGCTCCCGCGACCGGCGGTCGCGCGGCCGCGCGCAGGGGCGCGAAGAAGGGCGGCAAGAACACCAAGGGCAAGGCCGGCAAGAAGGACAAGAGCTTCATACGCCGCCTCTTCACCTGGAAGAAGATCCTCGGCACCTTCCTCGGCGTGGTCGTGGTCGTCATCGGCGCCTTCGTCTGGCTGTACGTCAGCACCCCGATCCCCAAGGGCAATCCGGACGCCGCCCTCCAGAGCAACGTCTACAAGTACGGCGACGGCGCGATCCTCGCCCGCGACGGCGAGGTCAACCGGGAGAACGTCGACCTCGCGAAGATCCCCAAGGCGGTCCAGCACACCTTCGTCGCCGCCGAGAACAAGACCTTCTACAACGACGCCGGCGTCGACCTCAAGGGCACCGCCCGCGGTGTCCTCAACACGCTCATGGGCAAGGGCGCGCAGGGTGGCTCCACGATCACCCAGCAGTACGTGAAGAACTACTACCTGACCCAGGAACAGACCGTCACGCGCAAGCTGAAGGAACTGGTCATCTCCCTGAAGCTGGACCGGGAGGAGTCCAAGGACTACATCCTGGCCGGTTACATCAACACCAGTTACTACGGCCGCGGCGCCTACGGCATCCAGGCCGCCGCCCAGGCCTACTACCGCGTCGACGCCGACAAGCTCAGCGTCGAGCAGGGCGCCTACCTCGCCGCACTGCTCCAGGCGCCCAGCCAGTACGACTGGGCCGTCGCCTCGGACACCGGCAAGCGTCTGGTCAAGGCCCGCTGGAACTACGTCCTCGACAACATGGTCGAGCAGGACTGGCTGGACAAGACCAAGCGGCAGGGCATGACGTTCCGGGAGCCGCTGGAGCCCAAGGCCGCGCCCGGCAAGGAGGGCCAGATCGGCTATCTGGTCGACGCGGCCAACGCCGAACTCGCCAGGCAGCTCGTCGCCACCAAGGTCGCCGACGACTACGAGGCGGCTGCCGCCCTGGTCAGCAAGGGCGGCTGGAACATCGAGCTCAACATCGACAAGAAGAAGCAGAAGGCGCTGGAGACAGCCGTCAAGGAACAGCTGACCAGCAAGCTCGACAAGAAGAAGCGCCCGGTCGACGGCGACGTCCAGGCCGGCGCGGTGTCGGTGAACCCCAAGACGGGCGCCGTCGAGGCGATGTACGGCGGTACGAGCTACACGGACCACTACCTCAACAACGCCACCCGCACCGACTACCAGCCCGCCTCCACCTTCAAGCCGGTCATCCTCGCCGCGGCCTTCGACGAGGACGCGAAGACGCAGGACGGCGACCCGATCACCGCCAACACGATCTACGACGGCACCAGCAAGCGCCCGGTCGTCGGCAGCGACATCGGCTTCGCCCCGGAGAACGAGGACGACCAGGACTACGGCGACGTCACCGTGCAGACGGCGCTGAACAAGTCCATCAACTCCGTCTTCGCGCAGATGGGCGTCGACGTCGGCATGCCCGAAGTGCTGAAGGTCGCGGCCAACCTCGGCATGGACACCAAGGACCTGAAGGCGGTGCCCGCGCAGACCCTCGGCACCATGGGCGCGAGCCCCTTGCAGATGGCCGGCGTCTACGCCACCCTCGACAACCACGGCAAGCAGGTCACCCCGGCGCTCATCAAGTCGGCGGAGAACAGCGCCCACCCGTCGTTCAAGCACACCGACCCCATCGGGGAGCAGGTCATCGACCGGGAGGCCGCCGACTCGGTCACCTCGGTGCTCACCGGCGTGGTCGACGACGGTACGGCGAAGAAGTCCGTGCGGGACAACCCGCTGCGCAAGGGCCAGAAGGTCGCGGGCAAGACGGGTACCTCCGACAACAACAAGTCGGCCTGGTTCACCGGCTACACCCCCGACCTGGTCACCTCGGTCGGCCTGTTCGGCGAGTCCGCGAAGGCCCCGCACCCCCAGGTTCCACTCACCGGTGCGACGAACGGCCTGACCTCGGACGCGGGCCGGGTCAACGGTGGTGGCTTCCCGGCGCAGATCTGGGCGACGTACACCTTCGGCGTCTCCACCAAGGTCACCAAGTTCGACCTGGAGACCGACCAGGGCGCGGCGGTACAGACCGCGTCGCCGTCCCCGTCCTCCTCGCCGTCGGCCAGTTCGTCCCCCTCCTCGTCCCCGTCGACGAGTTCCTCCCCGTCCTCCTCGCCCTCGACGAGTTCCTCCCCGTCCTCGTCGCCGAAGCCGAGTTCCTCCCCGTCCTCGTCGCCGAAGCCCAGTTCCTCCCCGTCCGCCACACCGACGGGGGGCACGTCGACCGGAACGGAGGATCCGGGGAATCCGATCTTCGGCCAGTAGCCGGAAACGGCCGGGCCGGCGGCCGTAACCGGCCGCCGGCCGGGACGGACAACCGCACACAGGAGAGGGCGCCCGGAGATCTCCGGGCGCCCTCTCCTCGTGCTCGTCCGCTCCGCTCAGCCCCGGTTCAGCTCGAACCACACCACCTTGCCGGTGCTCAGCCGGGTCGCCCCCCACCGCCGGGCCAGCCGGTTGACCAGATACAGCCCACGGCCACCCTCGTCGGTCGCCCGGGCCTGCCGCAGCCGGGGCAGCTGCGGCACGTCGTCCCCGACCTCGCAGCGCAGCACGTCGGTCCGCAGCAACCGCAGACTCACCGGACGCGTGGCATACCGCACCGCGTTGGTGACGACCTCACTGACCAGCAACTCCACGGAGTCGGTCAGATCCTCCATCCCCCAGCGCGACAACGCCTGGCGGGCCAGCCTACGGGCCCGGCCGGGAGCCGCGTCCTCGGGCTCCAGCAGCCAGTAGGCCACGTCGCTCGGCGCGATCCCGTCGAACCGGGCCGCCAGCAGCGCGATGTCGTCGTCCCGGTCGCCCGGACCGAGCATGTCGAGCACCTCGTCGCACAGGGCTTCCAGCGGCGGCGGATGATCGGGCCCGGTCAGCTGGGCGGTCGCCGCCAGCTTCTCCCGCAGCTGCTCTATCCCCGTCGCCACGTCACGCAGCCGGGACTCGACCAGACCGTCGGTGTACAGCAGCAGCGTCGCGCCCGCCGGAGCGTCGAGCTCCACCGCCTCGAAGTCGACCCCGCCGACGCCGATCGGCGCACCCGGCGGCACCCGCAGCACCTCGGCCCGGCCGCCCAGATGCAGCAGCACCGGCGGCGGATGACCCGCGTTGGCGATGGTGATGCGGTGCGCAACCGGGTCGTAGACCGCGTACAGGCAGGTGGCCATCCGGTCGGTGCCCAGCCGCTGCGCCTGCTCGTCGAGATGGTGCAGGACCTCCTGCGGGGGCAGGTCGAGCCCGGCCAGGGTCTGCGCCGTAGTCCGCAGCTGCCCCATGATGGCCGCGGAAGTCATGGAGTGCCCCATGACATCGCCCACCACCAGCGCCACCCGGCTGCCCGGCAGCGGGATGGCGTCGTACCAGTCGCCGCCCACCCGCGCCGTCTCGGCCGCGGGCAGATACCGCGACGCCAGCCGCACGCCCGTGGGACGGGGCAGGGTCTCCGGCAGCATGGTCCGCTGCAACTCGTCGGCGATGTACGCCTCGCGGTCGTACAGCACCGCCTTGTCGATGCCCAGGGCGCTGTGCGTGGCGAGCTGGGCGGCCACCAGCAGATCGTCGTTCTCGAACGGGATGCGTTCCGGACGGCGCAGGAACACCGCCGCGCCGATCACCCGGCGTCGGCCGCGCAACGGGGCCAGGACGGCCCGCTGGCCGCCCGGAATGGCCAACGTGCTGTCCTCGCCCAGCAGTTCGGGCAGCGCGGCCCGAGCGGCCGGATGGTCGGCGAACACCGGACGCACCCCGCGCAGCACCTCGGCGAGCGCCCCGCCCGGCCGCACCTCGCACATGTCCCCGACCGACGCCGACAACTCGGCGGTCAGCTCCGCCGGCTCCGGGGGCGGCAGCGCCAGCGCCGCGAAGCCGGTCTCGGTGTCCCGTTCCTCCGGGATGCGGTCGGTGCGCCGCAGCCGCAGCATGATGCGGTCCGCCGCCGGCCTCTCGTCGCCCACGGGCAGCGGATCGCGCAGATAGACGAGGATCGCGTCGGAGAAGGTCGGCACGGTGGCCCGGCACAGCCCCATCACGATCTCGTCGAGGTCCAGCCCGCGGGCGATCCGCCGGGTCGCGGCCCCGACGAAGCGCAACCGGTCGCCGTCGCGCCGCATAGGCGTGGGCCTGCCGGGCGTCACCACCCCCGCACCGCGCCGGTCCTGCCCGTCGGGCCCCCGCTCCGCACGCGTGTCGGTGCCCGGCTGGGCCGGGATGGACTCGGGTGCGGGGCGCGGCCGGTGATCCGCGTCGTCCGGCTTCGCCCGCGCCGGAGGTGTCCCCAGCGCCTCGTCGGACGCCGACGGCTGGGAGTGCTCGGTGTCCGAACCCGCCTCCGAACCGGCCGCGTCCATTCCCGTGGCTCCCTGGCCGCCCATGCCACCCTTTCCGCCCTTGCCGCACGTCGTCGTACCCGAGGCATCGGGCGGTGGGGCGGACGGGCCCGGCGCCGGCGCCTGGGTATGCAGCAGTGCCCCACGGGGGTCCGTGGGGTCGACGCCCTGGGGGCGTTCGTAGGAGGTGGGCTGCTCCGTCACGCGTGTCGAATCCGTCCGTCCGGGGCTGCACGCCGCGCGCGCAGTTGGTCCCGCAGGAAACCCGATACCCGGAATACATGCCCCCGGAACGGAATTCCCGCGTGGTCAGAGGTTGTTCCTGTGTCACCGGTGGACCGCAAGCGGCCCTGGGGGCCGACGTCGAGCGCCCCGCTGGTCGTGCCGTCGTACCCCTCGCTCACGTCCTGCCGCCCCTCGGTGACGTTCGGTCAGACCCGGCATCCGCTCCGGGAGTTACTGCCAGCGTGCCTTGCGGAGGACGATCCTACGTTTGTTGCCCGGGGGCGCATCAAGGGTCTCATGTGGACATGTGCGCGGGCGTACGGTCCCAGTCCTCCGGCAGCAACGGTACGGCCCAGGACGGATCCGGGCGCCAGTGCTGCCAGCCCTCGTTGAACGGAGGCCCCCACGCCCGGATCACCTCCACCGCCCTGCGACCCGCCTCCCGCACCTGCTCGGCGACCGCCGCGTCCATCAGCCCGTCCTGCTGGGCCTGCGCGAACTCGTCCTCGTCGCGCACGTCCCAACTGCGGTCCGGGTAGACGCAGAGGTCAAGAAAGTGGTCCTCGGAGTCCACCCCGCCGTCCCAACGGGCCAGCGGCTGCTCCAGGTTGACGTACCAGTTCTTGAACTGCCAGCCCTGGTCCCAGAACAGCCACACCGACCACGGCTCGCCGGGCCGGACCACCTTCAGCACACCGGCGCCGAGCCAGCGGCCGAGCTGAACGGTACGCGGCTTGGTGTACCGGGTGCGCAGCGGCTCCTGGTGCAACGGGGTGCCGTCCGCGAGCACCGGCTTGACGCACTCCGTGCCCGGGGCCAGCCACACGGCGAGCAGTTCCTCGTCGTCCCGCACGACGGTGACCGGCCGGGCGATGTGGAAACGCGCCCCGCCGTTCTCCCGGTAGCGCCACAGGATCCGGCTCCCCGGCTCCCAGAAGGCCGCCGCACCACCGGTTCCCACGCGTCTCACCACTTCACCGTCTGCCATGCACAGATATTAGGTGCCATGGCCATACGACGCTGCGGCGCGCGTCACGGTTCTCGCGCCGGGGGCGTGAATCGGGGCAAGGGTTTACGGGTGCGTCATCCTCAGGACATCCAGGGCCTCGTCGAGCTGTTCGACCGTCAGATCGCCCCGCTCCACGTACCCGCCGTCCAGCACCACCTGACGGATCGTGCTCCGCTGCGCCAGCGCCTTCTTGGCGACCTTCGCGGCCTCCTCGTACCCGATGTACTTGTTCAGCGGCGTGACCACGGACGGGGAGGACTCGGCGTACTCACGGGCGCGCTCCCGGTGCGCGACGATCCCGTCGACGGTCCGGTCGGCGAGCAGCCGGGACACGTTGGCGAGCAGCCGCACCGACTCCAGCACGTTCTTGGCGATCACCGGCAGCATGACGTTGAGCTCGAAGTTGCCCGCGGCGCCCGCCGTGGCGACGGTCGCGTCGTTCCCCACGACCTGCGCCGCGACCATCAGCACGGCCTCCGGGATCACCGGGTTGACCTTGCCCGGCATGATCGACGACCCGGGCTGGAGGTCGGGGAGGCTGATCTCGGCGAGGCCCGTACGCGGCCCCGAGGCCATCCACCGCAGATCGTTGGCGATCTTCGTGAGCCCCACGGCGATGGTCCGCAGCTGACCGCTGGTCTCGACGACCCCGTCCCGCGCGCCCTGCGCCTCGAAGTGGTCGCGCGCCTCGGTCAGCGGCAGCCCGGTGGCCCGGGCGACCTCCTCGATGACGGCGGCGGAGAAGCCGGGGGGAGTGTTGATGCCGGTACCGACCGCGGTGCCGCCCAGCGGCAGCTCGGCGAGCCGGGGGAGCGAGGAGTTGAGCCGCTCCACGCCGTACCGCACCTGGGCGGCGTACCCGCCGAACTCCTGGCCGAGCGTCACGGGCGTGGCGTCCATCAGATGCGTCCGCCCCGCCTTCACCACGTCGGCGAACTCCTCGGACTTGCGCTCCAGCGCCGCCGCCAGATGCTCCAGGGCCGGGATCAGATCGCGGGTGACGGCGGCGGTGGCCGCGATGTGCAGGGACGAGGGGAAGACGTCGTTGGAGGACTGGGAGGCGTTGACGTGGTCGTTGGGGTGCACGGCCCGGCCCAGGCGCTCGGAGGCGAGGGTGGCGACCACTTCGTTGGTGTTCATGTTCGACGAGGTCCCGGACCCGGTCTGGAACACGTCGACGGGGAAGTGCTCGTCCCACCGGCCCTCGGCGACCTCTGCGGCCGCTTCCTGGATGGCGTCGGCGATGTCCTTGTCGACCACCCCGAGCCGCGCGTTCACCTTCGCGGCGGCGCCCTTGATCCGCGCCAGCGCCTCGATGTGCGCACGCTCGATGCGCTGCCCCGAGACGGGGAAGTTCTCGACGGCCCGCTGCGTCTGCGCCCGCCACTTGGCATCCGCCGGGACGCGTACCTCGCCCATGGAGTCGTGCTCGATCCGGTATTCGCTCATGTCCCGTACAGCGATCGGGACGGCCCGGATGTTCCGCGCGCCGACCCGTCCGGCGGAGGGGCGGTGGCGGGCTCGCAGGGGCGGAGCCCCGGCGGGAGGGGACGGGCGGGGCGGCGGGGGCGAGAACCGCACCCCCGCCGCCCGCAGGCCCTAGACCAGCCCGGGTCCCCGTACCGGGATCGACGTGAACGTCGGTGCGGGCGCCGGATCCTGGAAGAAGTCGTTGCCCTTGTCGTCGACGACGACGAACGCCGGGAAGTCCTCGACCTCGATCTTCCAGACGGCCTCCATGCCGAGCTCCTCGTACTCGACGACCTCGACCTTCTTGATGCAGTCCTGCGCGAGCCGCGCGGCCGGACCGCCGATCGAGCCGAGGTAGAAACCGCCGTGCGTGCCGCACGCGTCCGTGACCTGCTTGCTGCGGTTGCCCTTGGCGAGCATGACCCTGGAGCCGCCGGCGGCCTGGAACTGCTCGACGTAGGAGTCCATGCGACCGGCCGTCGTCGGGCCGAAGGAGCCGGACGCGTAGCCCTCGGGCGTCTTGGCCGGGCCCGCGTAGTACACCGGGTGGTCCTTCAGGTACTGCGGCATCTCCTCGCCCGCGTCGAGGCGTTCCTTGATCTTGGCGTGGGCGATGTCACGGGCCACGACCAGCGGGCCGGTGAGCGACAGCCGGGTCTTGACCGGGTACTTCGTCAGCTCGGCGAGGATCTCGTCCATCGGCTGGTTCAGGTCGATCCGGACGACGTCGGACGACTCGTCGAGGTGCTCGTCCGTGGTCTCCGGCAGGAAGCGCGCCGGGTCGGTCTCGAGCTGCTCCAGGAACACGCCCTCGGCGGTGATCTTCGCGACGGCCTGCCGGTCGGCGGAGCAGGAGACGGCGATGGCGACGGGGCAGGACGCGCCGTGCCGCGGGAGACGCACCACGCGCACGTCGTGGCAGAAGTACTTGCCGCCGAACTGCGCGCCGATGCCGATCTTCTGCGTCAGCTCGAAGACCTTCTCCTCCAGCTCCTTGTCCCGGAAGCCGTGGCCCAGTTCGGATCCCTCGGCCGGGATCTCGTCGAGGTAGTGCGCGGAGGCGTACTTCGCGGTCTTCAGCGCGTACTCGGCAGACGTGCCGCCGACGACGATCGCCAGGTGGTACGGCGGGCAGGCGGCCGTGCCGAGCGAGCGGATCTTCTCCTCCAGGAACTTCATCATGGAGGCCTCGTTCAGGACGGCCTTCGTCTCCTGGTAGAGGAAGCTCTTGTTGGCCGAGCCGCCGCCCTTGGCCATGAACAGGAACTTGTAGGCGCCGCCGTCGGCCGCGTACAGCTCGATCTGGGCCGGGAGGTTGGAGCCGGTGTTCTTCTCGTCCCACATGGTCAGCGGGGCCATCTGCGAGTAGCGCAGGTTGAGGTTGAGGTACGCGTCGTAGATGCCGCGGCTCAGGGCCGCCTCGTCGCCGCCCTCGGTGAGCACGTTCTGTCCGCGCTTGCCCATGACGATCGCCGTGCCGGTGTCCTGGCACATGGGGAGGACGCCGGCTGCCGCGATGTTGGCGTTCTTCAGCAGGTCCAGCGCGACGAACTTGTCGTTGGCCGACGCCTCGGGGTCGTCGATGATGCGTCGCAGCTGCGCGAGATGGGCGGGACGCAGGTAGTGCTGGATGTCGTGGATCGCCTCGGCGGCGAGCGTGCGCAGCGCCTCCGGCTCCACCTTGAGGAACGTCCGCCCGTCGGCCTCGAAGGTGGAGACACCCTCGGCGGTCACCAGCCGGTAGGGGGTGGTGTCCTCTCCCATGGGGAGCAGATCGGTGTACGCGAACTCAGGCATCGGTGCCCATTCCTCACTCGACAGACGGCGACCGCCTCCGTTGGCGGGCGCCCACCAGCGTAGAACCTGCCGCCGACGGCGAGCTTGTGAGGTAAGGCTCAGTTCGCCGCCCGGAGCGCGGCGGCCTCGCCCGGCCCGACCGCGGCCGTCCTCGCCCGGCCGGGGGTATCGCGATCTATCGTGTGTGGGTACGCTGCTCCTGTGGACCTTCACAAGCAGAGCGCCGCACCCGCGCCGGCCGCCGAGTTGCGCGCCTCGGACGCCGATCGTGACCGTATCGCCGACATGCTCCGCGAGGCCCTCGCGGAGGGCCGGCTGACCGCCGACGAGCACGCCGAGCGCGTCGAGGGCGTCCTGGCCGCCAAGACGGTCGGCGAGCTGGAGACGTTCGTCCGGGACCTGCCCGCCGCGCACGAGCGCCGCGCGGCCCCGGCCTCCGCCCCCAGCCGGCCCACCGCCGGTGCGATTCCCGCCGACCCCGACGACAACGTGGTGGCGGTCTTCAGCAGCGCGGTCCGCCGGGGGCGCTGGCGCGCGGGCCGCCGTATCCACGCCTACGCGGTCTTCGGCACCGTCGAGATCGACCTCACCGAGGCCCTCTTCGAGTACCAGCAGGTGGTGATCAAGGCGATCTCGGTCTTCGGCAACGTCGAGGTCCGCGTCCCGGAGAACGTCTCGCTGCGCGGCACCGGCGGCGCGGTCCTCGGCAACTTCGAGGTGGACTCGCTGGACTCCCCGCAGCCCGACGCCCCGGTGGTCTACGTCGACGGCTGGGCGGTGCTGGGCAACATCGAGGGCCGGCCGAAGCGGGGCAAGCTCGTCGCGGACATTCTCGACCGGGTGCAGCACAAGGTCGACAGGAGTCTGCGCAAACACCTGGACCGCTGACGGCCGCGGGTTCGCCGCCGGGGGTGCCGAACCGGCCGGGAGGCCGCGCGGGGGCGCGGCGGGTCGGGGACTCAGTGCATAGGCGCGCGCACAGCGGGTAGGCCTGCTGCATCGTCTCTCGCTCGCGAAGCCGTCGTCAGGAGTAGACCCGTGCTGCAACCGCCGCATTCGTCCCTGCAGGTCGCCGCTGTTCCGGCCCAGCGGGTACCAGCGCGCGACAGGGACCAAGACGCCCCCTGGCATACCGAGGCGGTGTGCCGGCGCGACGAGGCGGGCCTGTTCTTCGCCCCTTCCAAGGAGCCCACGGCCGCCCGGCTCTCCCGCGAGGAAGCCGCGAAACGGGTCTGTGCGCGCTGTCCCGTCATGGTGGAGTGCCGCGAGCACGCGCTCCTGCAACCCGAGCCCTACGGCGTCTGGGGCGGTCTCACGGCCGCCGAGCGCCGAGTGGCCCTGGCCCGGCGCCGTCGCCGTGACGTGGAACTGAAGAAGGCGCAGACGACAGGACGCATAGCGGCGGCCGGCTGAGCACGTACGGAAGACCCTCGGGGCACCCGAAAGCCCCCGGGCACGTGAAAGGGGCACCCCCACCGCACCGGGGGTGCCCCTCTCACGCCGTGCGTCCCGCGCCCTACTTGGCCCGGTCGAAGTCGACCGCGCTGTAGGCCCGCAGCTTGCTCAGGCGGTGCTCGGAGTCGATCCGCCGGACCGTCCCGGACTTGGACCGCATGACGATCGAGTCGGTGGTCGCGGTCTCCGACCGGTACCGGACGCCCCGCAGCAGCTCGCCGTCGGTGATGCCGGTCGCGACGAAGAAGACGTTCTCGCCGGTCACCAGGTCCTCGGTGGTCAGCACGCGGTCGAGGTCGTGCCCCGCGTCCAGGGCGCGCTGCCGCTCCTCGGCGTCCTTCGGCCACAGCTTGCCCTGGATGACCCCGCCCAGGCACTTCACGGCGCAGGCCGAGATGATGCCCTCCGGGGTGCCGCCGATGCCGAGCAGCAGGTCGACGCCGGTGCCCTCGCGCAGGGCCAGGATCGAGCCGGCCACATCGCCGTCGGAGATCAGCTTGATGCGCGCCCCGGTCTCCCGGATCTCCTCGATGATGCCCTCGTGCCGCGGGCGGTCCAGGATGACGACCGTGACGTCCTCGGGCGTGGCCCGCTTGGCCTTGGCGACCCGCCGGATGTTCACGGCCACGGGCGCGTCGATGTCGACGAAGTCGGCGGCCTCGGGGCCGGTGACCAGTTTGTCCATGTAGAACACGGCGGACGGGTCGAACATCGCGCCCCGCTCGGTGGCCGCGAGGACGGCGATCGCGTTCGGCATGCCCTTGGCCGTCAGCGTGGTGCCGTCGATGGGGTCGACGGCGATGTCGACCTCGGGCCCGGTCCCGTCACCGACGCGCTCGCCGTTGAAGAGCATCGGGGCCTCGTCCTTCTCGCCCTCGCCGATGACGACCACACCGTTCATCGACACGGTGGAGACGAGGGTCCGCATGGCGCGCACCGCGGCGCCGTCGGCGCCGTTCTTGTCGCCGCGACCCACCCAGCGGCCCGCGGCCATGGCGGCGGCTTCGGTCACCCGGACGAGTTCCAGGGCGAGGTTGCGGTCGGGGGCCTCGGAGGGCACATCGAGTTCGGACGGCAAGTGATGATGCTCGGTCATCGGAGCGCACCTTTCTGACTGATACGACGACGGCCGGATGAGGGTTCGAACCCGACTCTATCGTCAGTCCGACAAAATGAGCAGGGGACCCCACGGATGAGCGCCTCGGGCACCTGCGACGATAGGGGGCGTGGCAGGTTCGAACGGCAAGCAGAAGACGGCCCGGGACATGATCCTCTCGCTCGGGGTGATCATGATCGCGGCGTGGGTCATATACCTCTTCGTCCCGCACGACGACCGCCCGCCGGACGTCCGGCAGGTCGACTACCGCGTGGAGCTCCTCACGGCGCGGCGCGCCGCCACGTACCCGGTGGCCGCGCCCGAGGGCCTGCCCGACACCTGGAAGGCGACCTCGGTGCGCTTCAAGGGCGACGACTTCGACGCCTGGCACCTCGGGTTCCACGCTCCCGACGGGGAGTACGTGACCATCGAGCAGTCCACTCAGCAGCCCTCGAAGTTCGTCGAGGAGGCCAGTCAGGGCTCGACGGCGACCAAGGTCACCGAGCAGATCGCCGGCCGTACCTGGGTCCGCTACACGGGCGGCCGCTACGACGCGCTCGTCCTCAAGGGCGCGGCGGGTTCCACCACCGTGGTGGCGGGCACGGGCGGCTTCGCCCAGTTGTCGATGATGGCCGGGGCGCTTGAGCTGGCGTGAGCGCCCGCTGAGGGCGACCTGAGCCCTCTGGAGGGGGCGCCCAGAGCCCTGCGGAGGGCGACCCCCTCTGATCGTGCGAAGGGGCCCCGGCACATGTGCCGGGGCCCCTTCGCGTTCAGCATCCTCAGACGGTGGTGACGACCTCGTCGTACGCCAGGCGCGGGGAGCGCGGGTAGGAGGCGCCCTCGCCCGGCCTGCCGATGTTGACGATCATGAGGGGGGTGTGGTCGTCGTCCAGGAACTCCTTGCGGACACCCTCGAGGTCCACACCCGTCATCGGTCCGGCGGCCAGACCGGCGGCGCGGACGCCGATGATGAAGTAGGCGGCCTGGAGGGCGGCGTTCAGCGCGGCGGCGCCCTCGCGGGCCGGGCGCTCGCCGAAGAAGAGGTCCTTGGCCTGCGGGAAGGCCGGGAACAGGGTCGGCAGCTCCTCGTGGAACTCGTTGTCCGCGGAGAGGATCGCGACGAGCGGGGCAGTGGCGGTCTTGGCCTGGTTGCCCTCGGCCATGTGCTGCACCAGGCGCTCGCGGGCCTCGGCGGAACGGACCAGGGTGATGCGCAGCGGGGTCTGGTTGAACGCCGTCGGCCCGTACTTGACCAGGTCGTAGATCGCCTGGACCTGCTCGTCGGTCACCGGCTCGTCGGTGAAGGTGTTCGCGGTGTGGGCCTCGCGGAACAGCAGGTCCTGGGCGGTGGGGTCAAGAGCGAGAGACATGCGTGATCTTCCTCGGGGTGGCGTCCGGTTCCGGTACCGGACCGCGGTCCGGATCGGCTGACGACGCCGACGGTACGCGATGGAAGGTTCAAAGTTCAACAATAATCCGGGGTGGGTGATCCGCTTCACACCGGCGGAGCCGACCGGCCACCTTCACCGCCGCCCCGGCCGGGCGACGCCCTCCACCGCGACCCCGGCCGGGCGACGCCCTCCACCGCGACCCCGGCCGGGGTCACTCCTCGCCGTCCGCTTCCTCCTCCTCGGCCAGCGCCGCGTCCAGCCGCGCCCGTGCTCCCTCCAGCCAGCGCCGGCACACCTTGGCCAGCTCCTCGCCGCGCTCCCAGAGGGCGAGGGACTCCTCCAGCGTCGTGCCCCCCGCCTCCAGGCGCCGTACGACCTCGATCAGCTCGTCGCGGGCCTGCTCGTACCCGAGGGTCTCGTCCGTCTTGCTCGTCATGCGTCCATTCCCGGTGGTCTCGTCCCGTCGTTGTCTGGTTGCCGACGCGTGCTACGCGTCGGCGCCGTCCTGTCCGCCGGCGCCGCCCGCCCGAACGGTGAACTCACCCTCGGCGACCCGTGCGCGCAACATCTCGTCCGCCGTCACCTCGGCCGGGTCCCGGATCACATGCCCGTCGGCCTTCTGGAGCACCGCGTACCCCCGCTTCAGCGTCGCGGCCGGCGAGAGCGCCACCACGCGCGCGTGCGTGTGCGTCAGTTCCGAGTCGGCACGGTCCAGGAGGTGCCCGAGTGTGCGCCGTGAGCGGTCGACGAGCGAGGAGACGTGCTCCGCCCGCTCGTCGATCATCCGATGCGGATCCTGTATCGCGGGCCGAGCGAGGGCGTGGGCGAGCCCGCGCTCCTCCCGCTCCAGGAACGCCTGGGCGCAACGCCGCGCCCGCCCGCGCAGCATCCGCACCCGTTCCAGTTCCTCGCCGACGTCCGGTACGACCTTCTTCGCGGCGTCGGTCGGCGTGGAGGCGCGCAGGTCGGCCACATGGTCGAGCAGCGGATTGTCCGGCTCGTGCCCGATCGCCGACACGACCGGCGTACGGCAGGCCGCGACCGCCCGGACCAGCTGCTCGTCGGAGAACGGCAGCAGATCCTCCACGCTGCCACCGCCCCGCGCGACGATGATCACGTCGACCTCGTCCAAGGCGTCCAGCTCCTTCACCGCCTGGACGACCTGCGTCACCGCGTGCACACCCTGGACGGCGACGTTGCGCACCTCGAAGCGGACGGCGGGCCAGCGGTGCCGGGCGTTCTCCAGGACGTCCCGTTCGGCGGCGGACGCCCGCCCGCACACCAGACCGACGAGCTGCGGCAGGAAGGGCAGCGGTTTCTTCCGCGCGGGGGCGAAGAGGCCCTCCGCGGTGAGGGCCTTCTTCAGCTGCTCCAGCCGTGCCAGCAGCTCGCCGACCCCCACCGGCCTTATCTCGACGGCCCGCAGCGACAACTGGCCACGCGGCGCGTACCACTCCGGCTTCGCGTGGACGACGACCCGCGCGCCCTCGCCCACGACGTCCGCGACCGCGTCGAAGACCTGCCGGAAGCAGGTCACGCTCACCGAGATGTCGTGCGAGGGGTCCCGCAGCGTCAGGAACACCACGCCGGCGCCGGGACGGCGCGACAACTGGGTGATCTGCCCCTCGACCCACACCGCGCCCAGCCGGTCGATCCAGCTTCCGATGAGCCGCGAGACCTCGCCGACGGGCAACGGGGCGTCCGCGGACGTGTTCACAGCCATGCGGACGAGAGTATCGGCCACGACCGACAAGCCCGGTGAGCGTCCTTCGGAGCCCGGCGGCTCCGCCACTTCGAACACGGAGGGGGCGCACACCGGCCCGCCACGGGGCCTTCCGCGCGAGCGAGGCACAGAGAGGGCGCGAGAGCGGGCGAGGGACCGGGCGGGATCGAGGACGAAGCCCGTCCGGGGCCGAACCGGGGGCCCGGGGCGGAGTCCCCGGGTACGCCGAGGGCGGCCGCACACGGCCTTACGATGGGACACATGACTGCTTCGCCTGGCCGCCGCCGTGTCCTGCTCGCCGCCCCCCGGGGCTACTGCGCGGGCGTCGACCGTGCCGTGATCGCCGTCGAGAAGGCCCTGGAGCAGTACGGGGCGCCGGTCTACGTCCGGCACGAGATCGTCCACAACAAGTACGTCGTGCAGACCCTGGAGCGCAAGGGCGCCGTCTTCGTCGAGCGGACGGAGGAGGTCCCGCCGGGCAACATCGTCATGTTCTCCGCGCACGGCGTCGCCCCCGTCGTCCACGAGGAGGCCGCGCGCGGACGGCTCGCCACCATCGACGCCACCTGCCCCCTGGTCACCAAGGTCCACAAGGAAGCCGTCCGCTTCGCAGCCGAGGACTACGACATCCTTCTCATCGGGCACGAGGGCCACGAGGAGGTCATCGGGACCTCCGGCGAGGCACCCGAGCACATCCAGCTCGTCGACGGCCCCGAGGACGTCGCCAAGGTGGAGGTCCGCGACCCGTCGAAGATCGTATGGCTCTCCCAGACCACCCTCTCGGTCGACGAGACCATGGAGACGGTCGACGCCCTGAAGGAGAAGTTCCCGCAGCTCATCTCCCCGCCCAGCGACGACATCTGCTACGCCACGCAGAACCGTCAGCTCGCCGTGAAGCAGATGGGCGCGGAGGCGGAGCTGGTGATCGTGGTCGGCTCACGCAACTCCTCCAACTCCAAGCGGCTCGTCGAGGTCGCCAAGCTGGCCGGCTCCCGCGAGGCCTACCTGGTGGACTTCGCCGACGAGATCGACGAGGCCTGGCTCGACGGGGTGACCACGGTGGGCGTCACCTCCGGCGCCTCCGTCCCGGAGGTCCTCGTCGAGGAGGTCCTGGCCTGGCTCACCGAGCGCGGCTACGGCGACGTCGAACTCGTCAAGGCGGCCGAGGAGCACATCACCTTCTCGCTGCCCAAGGAACTCCGCCGTGACCTCCGCGAGGAGGCGGCGGCACTGGCGGCCGGGCGCGGCGGCAGCGGCGCGGTGTCCGGCTCGGCGCCCGCCGGGCCGGCCGAGGACAGCTGACGCGCCCCTCGGCCGCGTGACCGTCCGTCCGCCGTCGTAACGTAGGGCCATGCAGATCTTCGGCGTGGACATCGGTGGATCCGGGATCAAGGGCGCCCCTGTGGACCTGGACAAGGGCGATCTGGCCCAGGAACGTCACAAAGTGCTCACCCCGCAGCCGGCCACGCCCTCGGGCGTGGCCGACGGCGTGCGGGAGGTCGTCGAGCACTTCGGGTGGACGGGACCGGTGGGCCTGACCTTCCCGGGCGTGGTGACCGGGGGTTCCACGATCCGCACGGCGGCCAACGTCGACAAGAGCTGGATCGACACGGACGCGCGCGCCCTGTTCAGCGAGCGGCTGGGCGGCCTGCCGGTGACCGTGGTCAACGACGCGGACGCGGCGGGCGTCGCGGAGGTCTCCTTCGGCGCCGGCCGTGACCGCAGCGGCACGGTCGTCCTGCTGACGTTCGGCACGGGCATCGGCAGCGCCCTCTTCGTCGACGGTGTGCTCGTCCCCAACACCGAGCTCGGTCACCTGGAACTGCACGGGCACGACGCCGAGAAGCGCGCCTCCAGCAAGGCCAAGGAGGACGGCGAGCTGACCTGGGAACACTGGGCCCGCCGGGTCACGAAGTACCTCGCCCACGTCGAGATGCTCTTCTCGCCCGAGCTGTTCATCATCGGCGGCGGCGTCAGCCGCAAGGCCGACAAGTTCCTGCACCTCATCGAGGGCATCAGGGCGGAGATCGTGCCGGCCCAGCTCCAGAACAACGCGGGCATCGTGGGAGCGGCCATGCGGGCGGCCAAGGAAGAGTAAGGCCCGCCCGGGCCCCCGGGGGCTGGGGAGATCAGCCCTGCGGACGGCGGGCGGCGGCCGCCCGGGGGCGGGAGGCGGCCGGCGGCAAGTGGCGGTGCGCCGTCCGACGGCGGGCCGCCGCCCGGCGCAGTCCGCGGGCCAGGATGGCCGCCCCCGCGACGAGGGTCCCGCCGTACAGCCAGCCGACCTGTGTGGCCAGCGCGGTCACCAGCCCCATCAGCCGCGCCCCGATGCCGTTCCCGCCCTCGGCCACGGGCAGGAGCCCGACGGCGAAGGCGATCGGCGCGACCACCGGCGCGGACAGCAGGTCGCTTCCGCGCACCCACAGGGCGGTCAGCAGGCACACCGGCAGGAACAGCACGCTGTACACCGTCAGCGAGGCGCCGAACAGCAGCTGGTCCAGGCACCCGACCGCGAACATGAGCGCTCCGCTGAACAGTCCGCCGCCCAGCCCGGTGAGCCGGGGGTTCGGCATGCGGCGCGCCGCCTCCGCGGTGCGTGCCGTTCCCGCCGTCCGCGCCAGGGCCGGCGCGGGCCGTCGCCCGGCGGGGGAGGGCCGGTCCCCGCCGGAGCGGGGGGCCGCGGACCGGGCATCCCCGCGGGCCGCCCCGGCGTCCCCGCCCGCCGGGTGCGACCGCCCGCGGCTCGCCTCCCGGTCCGCCTGCGGGGGCAGCGGTGGCAGGGGCGGGGCGTCGCGGCGGGGGCCTCGGGCCGGGGGGCGCGTCCTGTGTTGCTCCACAGGACCAACTTAGGTCGTTTTATGTGCCGAATCGGGTGTCGGACACGCCGTGAGCGGGAGCTTGGCCATGCGTTCGACAGGTCCGCCGGGTCGGCGCCGGGCACGCCGTAAACTGGTGGACCGGTCAGCTCTCTGGCCCCTGGCCCTCTCACTTCGGGAACTGGCCCTCCGGCCCTCTCACCACGGGAAGTCGCAACGTGTCGCTCACGATCGGAATCGTCGGTCTGCCGAATGTCGGCAAGTCGACCCTGTTCAACGCCCTGACCAAGAACGACGTGCTGGCGGCCAACTACCCGTTCGCCACGATCGAGCCGAACGTCGGCGTGGTCGGCGTCCCGGACGCCCGCCTCACGAAGCTGGCCGAGATCTTCTCCTCGCAGCGGATCCTCCCGGCGACCGTCGACTTCGTCGACATCGCGGGCATCGTGCGCGGCGCGAGCGAGGGTGAGGGCCTGGGCAACAAGTTCCTGGCGAACATCCGCGAGTCCGACGCGATCTGCCAGGTCATCCGCGCTTTCAAGGACGAGAACGTCGTCCATGTGGACGGCAAGGTCTCGCCCAAGGACGACATCGAGACGATCAACACCGAGCTGATCCTCGCGGACCTCCAGACGATCGAGAAGGTTCTCCCGCGCCTCCAGAAGGAGTCGCGGATCAAGAAGGAAGTGGCGGCGAAGGTCGCGGCGGTCGAGTCGGCGAAGGAGATCCTGGAGAAGGGCGACACCCTGTTCTCCGCGGGCATCGCCCAGGGCTCCGGCAACGAGGAGCTCCTGCACGACCTGCACCTGCTCACCACGAAGCCCTTCCTGTACGTCTTCAACGTCGACGAGGACGAGCTGGTCGACGAGGACTTCAAGGCCGAGCAGCGCGCCCTGGTCGCCCCGGGCGAGGCGATCTTCCTCAACGCCAAGCTGGAGCAGGACCTCGCCGAACTGGACGAGGACGACGCGATGGAGCTGCTGGAGTCGGTCGGCGCCGAGGAGCCCGGCCTCGCCACCCTCGCCCGCGTCGGCTTCAACACCCTCGGCCTCCAGACGTACCTCACGGCAGGCCCCAAGGAGTCCCGCGCCTGGACGATCAAGAAGGGCGCCACCGCTCCCGAGGCCGCCGGCGTCATCCACACCGACTTCCAGAAGGGCTTCATCAAGGCGGAGGTCATCTCCTTCGCCGACCTGGTGGAGACCGGCTCGGTCGCCGAGGCCCGCGCCAAGGGCAAGGCCCGCATGGAGGGCAAGGACTACGTCATGCAGGACGGGGACGTGGTGGAGTTCCGGTTCAATGTCTAGCCGGTGACTTAGCACCACTTCGCTGATCTGGGTAAACATCCAGGTCGGAAAGGGTCCGGCTCATGAGGGTCGGGCCCTTGATCTTTTTCCCGTGCTGGCTCTCGGGCAGTGATCTCCCGATGCGACAGGCGGGCGGGTGCGGCTTCATCCGTTGAATGCGCCCGGAAACCACCTCGCAGCGAACGCCACGCCTTCACACGGGTGCTCTGCCGGGAGATGCACCCCAGAAATGTCGAGACGCATTGCCCCGCGTGAAATGGCCGCAGTGTCGCCGGCCCTGTGCTGCTGTCCCGCCGCGATGCCGGCGTGGGCGGGCAGCTCGGCGCCGGCCTGATGGCTGAGCATGTCACCCAGTCCTGATCTTTAGATGTCGAAGATCTGTACGCGGTCGCCGCACAGGTTCGACCAGTCATCGCGGTCCGAGGCCAACACCAGGACGGGCGCCGGGACGCGGAGCGCCATCGCGGCGACGAGAGCATCGATGGCGTACTTGTGTCCGTGCAGACCACCGGCGTCGCTCAGCAGCTGCACCGCGGTGAGGCTGTCTGCCTGGGTGACGTCCTGGACCTGAAGGCGGGAGAGCACCCGGTGCGGCCGGGTGGTGTCCGTCTTCGCGTAGGCCCCGTTCGCCGTCCTGTCCCTACCGCGCCCCGCCGTCGAGGGCGCCCGCCAGCGTGGCGGCGGCCGTGGCGAGATCCGCTTCGATCGTGCGCTCGTGCGGCAGCAGGTCGTGCTGTCTGCCCACGACCGACAGCGCGGCCCGGATGCGTCCGTCGGCGTCCCGCACGGGTACGGCGTACTCGATGACACCATGCTCGAACTCGCCCCGCGCCGTGACGATGCCGCGCAGGCGGTCGCGGTCGTTGGCGGCGACGAGTTCCTCGACGGAACGGGCCGCCTCGGGGCCGCCCACCCCGATCAGCTCGTAGTCGTCCAGGAGCGCGGCGATCTCCCCCGGGGTGTGGTCGAGCAGAAGTGCGCGCCCCGCGCCGGTGCACCAGCACGGGGTGACCAGACTCGCCGGGGCGAGCCGCTCGTGGGCGATGCCCGAGGCCGACTCGGCGCGCACCAGCCTGACCTGGACGCCGTCGAGGACGGAGAGCCGGGCGCCCGCGCCGTGGGTGACGGCGAGGCGGCGAAGGAGCGGGCGGCTGCCGCGGACCAGGCCGGGGTGCAGGGACGCCGCCGTGGCGAAGAAGGCGCCGCCGGCCCGTAGCGTCGAGTCCTCCCGGCGTTCGAGGAAGCCCTTGTCGCACAGATCCTGAGTGGTCCGGGACGCCTTGCTGCGCTCGACGCCGACCTCGTCGGCGAGCCTGCTCACGTTGAATCCGGTCCGGCCCGACGTCTCCCGTTCCAGCACGGTGTTGACGATCCGCAGGGCCATGCGCAGCGAGGAGGCAGTTCCCTTCGCCGTCGGCCCGGGCGCGGGCTCGTTCGTCGTCACCCGCGCACTATAACCAGCGGTGCGCGGGCCCCAGGCCGGTCGGCCGCGCGGCCGACCGGAGCTCCTCGCGTCACGGGATCCGAACCCGGTTCGGACCGCTGGGTTCAGACCGCCCGATGCAGGGCGAAGACACGGGCGGGGAAGCCCGAACCGCCCTGGGGCTTGGGCCAGGTGGCGACGATCAGGGCCCCGGCCTCGGGCACCCGGTCCAGGTCGGCCATCAGTTCGATCTGCCAGCGGTCGCGTGCCAGCACGTAGCGCTCCAGGCTGAAGTCACCCGCGGAGGTGGCGAGTCCGGGATCGGTGTCGGTCTGCTCGTGGCCGATGGCGGTGACACCGGCGTCCTCGAAGAGGTACCGCAGGACCTCGGCGGACCACCCCGGGCAGTGGCTCACGCCCGCCTCGTCCTTGTTGGCCATGGCGTCCGGGTCGGGCCAGCGGTGGCTCCAACCGGTGCGCAGGGCCACGAAGGAGCCGGCCGGAATCCGGCCGTGGCGCGACTCCCAGGTGGCGATGTCGGCGAGGGTCGGTACGGCGTCGGGGTCGGCGGCGACCCGCTCACCGATGTCGAGGACGACCAGCGGCAGGATCATCTCCTCCACGGGTATCTCGTCCAGGGTCCGGGCACCGGCGACGAAGTGCACGGGCGGGTCGACGTGGGTGCCCCACTGGCCGACGATCGTGTGGAGGTGCACGGTGAAGCCGTCGCCGCGGGACATGTCGAAGGGCGTCTCCCGCTTCTCGTCCGGGAAGGCGGGGAAGTGCGGCTGCCCCGGATGGAAGGCGTGCGTGAGGTCCGTGCGGACCGTCGTCGCCGTGAGTTCCCGGTGCAGGGCCCACAGCGGCGGTTCGGCGCCGGTGGTGGCGGTCGCGGCCGGGCCGGTGGCGGTGTTCGGTGTCATGGGTGCCAGGTCCTCTGGGTGGACGGGGTAGGGGCGACGCGCGGAGGGTCGGCCGGGGGCGGGCCCGGCGGGGCGGGTCAGGCCCGGGAGACGAGTTCCAGCGGGGCGGAGAGTTCGATCACCGGGATCTCCCAGGGGTGGGCGTCGGTGAGGCGGGCCAGCACCCGGGACAGGTCCCGGTCCGTCACCGCGTCGACGTACGTGGTCACGGCGACGGTGGCGGAGAGGACCCGCCCGCCGACCGAGCCGAGGGCGGGGCGGGCGCCGGACCGGACGGTGAAGCCCTCGGCGCCGAAGGTCACCTCGAAGACGTCGCCGTACACGCCGAAGTCCCCGAGTTCGGGCGAGTCCTCCAGTACGCGCAGCAGCGAGGCGAAGGACTCGTCCGAGCGCAGCGCGTCGAGATCGCCGCGCGCGCAGGCGGTGAGGGTCGCCTCCGAGACCGGCCAGTACGCCTTGACCCTTCGCACCGTGCGGCGCCGTACGGACGTGACCGCGGGCTCCCCGCCTCGTTCGGCGGCTTGCGGCGGAGTCGTCGTGGCCATGCGCATACATCCCTCGGTATTCGGCGGCAGCTGCTGCACAGGATGCTAGGCGTGCATTAAATGCACGGCAAGATGTAAATGCTGCACAGTTCATGATCTTGTGGAGAGGCGGCGGTACAGTGCGGAACGGCGAGCAGGGCGACGGCACCCTGGCGTACGGGCGTGCCGGGGCGACGGAGGAGTACGAGGGGCACGTGGACTCGAGCGTGGCGAAAGGCCTGGACGTCATGTCCGCGCTCGCCCGGGGCACCGCCGGCGGCCGGCGACATGGTTCCGCCGCGTCCGTCTCCGAACTGGCCCGCCAGATGGGCCGCGACCGCAGCCAGCTCTCCCGCGCGCTCACCGCCATGGGAGCGGAGGACTTCGTCGCACGCGACGAGGTCTCGGGCGCCGTGGCACCCCACTGGCGGCTCTACACGACGGCCCGGGAGCTCACGGCTCACCGCCTGCGCACCGACGGACTCACGGCCCTGGAGGGCATGGCGGCGGAGACCGGCGAGAGCTGCTACCTCGGTGTGCTGGTCGGCGACACGACCGTGACCGTCGCCGAACGGGTGCCGCCCGGCAGCCGGCAGCTCGGCTCCTGGATCGGCCGCCCCTACCCCGCGTACTGCAGCGACTGCGGCCAGGTCCTGCTGATGGACGCCGACGACGACGAGGTGGCGGCCGTGTTCTCCCGCACCGACTTCGTCCGCCACGGCCCCGGCACACCGACCGGGCTGGACGACTTCCTGCGCCGGCTGGCACTGACCCGCCGGCGCGGATACTCGATCGTCGACGAGGAGGCCGAGCCCGGCCTGTACTCGGTCGCCGTGCCGGTCCGCGACTTCACGGACGAGGTCGTCGCCGCCGTGCAGGTCGTGGGACCGCGAGGCCGCCTCGAACCCCGAACCAGGGAGATCGTGGCCACCGCACTGCGCTGGGGACGCCACCTGGAGACGGTGCTGCGCGGGGCGTGACGGGCGCGCCCGCCGGGACGCGGGTTCCGGGGGATCCGCCGGGCGCGGCCGACGCCCGACGGGCCCGGGGCGGGCGGTGGAAGGATGCCGGGAGGCGCGAGGGGGGCGGGAGCGTGGGGCGTGACGAGCGGGAGACGGTCGCGAGGGGAACGCGGCTGTTCGAGGCGGCGCGGGCGCTGGTCGGTGACCACGAGAAGGCGGTGGATGCGGTACGGGCCGCGCTGAAGATCCACGATGAGGCGGTGAAGCGGGAGCTCGACGCCATCCCGGTCGCCCGGCTCCAGGACGTCACCGAGGGGCGGCTGCGGCTGGGGAGCGTCGAGAAGAGCGGGCTGCGCACCGTGGGCGGGGTTCTCGAGGCGGGCCCCTACCGGTTGCGGCAGGAGGAACAGGAACGCCTGGGCATGACGGACGGGACGCTCACGGCGGCCGAGTGAGCCTCCCGTCCCGAGGCGGTGCTCGCCGGCCGCCGCTAGGCGGGGCGAGTGCGTCGAGGTCCGGGCCGGTCCCGAAGGACACGTGGCGCTTCGGGGTGCCCCGGAATGCCGGCGGGTGCGCAGGCGCCGGTCGGTTCGTCGTACGTACGGAGGCTCACGGTGCGGTCATGGGGCAACCGTGGGGATCCGACCAGGTCCGGGCGGTGAGACCGTGCCGGCGCGACCGCTCTTTCCAGCCGTGCGCAGGCTCGATAGGGCAGCGATAGCCGCGTCGGTTCGGGCGGATAGCGGGGGGCGCAAGAGTGTTTCTCGTCAAGCCGCCCCCCACCGGATCGTGAGGACCTGAAGATGACCGAAACCCAACTCCGCCCGGCGTCGGGGGAGGTGACGTCCCCGGATGCCGCCGTGCTCAGCACGGTCGTCAAGCGCTTCGCCGACGCCAAGGGCGAGGAGTTCGCCGCCGTCGACGGGCTGGACCTGCGGATCCGGCGTGGCGAGGTCGTGGCGTTCCTGGGACCGAACGGCGCGGGCAAGACGACGACGATCGACATGCTCCTCGGGCTCACCCGGCCCGACTCGGGCCGGGTGGAGCTGTTCGGCCAGGAGGCACGGCAGGCGGTGCGCGCCGGACGGGTCGCGGCGGTCCTCCAGAGCGGCGGACTGCTGCCCGACCTGACCGTCGAGGCCACCGTGCGGATGCTCGGCTCGCTGCACCCCGGCGCCGACCCGGAGACCGTGATGAGCAGGGCCGGTGTCACCCGGCTGCGGGACCGCCGGGTCTCCGAGTGCTCCGGCGGTGAGCAGCAGCGGCTGCGGTTCGCGGTGGCGCTGCTGTCCGACCCGGAGTTCCTGGTGCTGGACGAGCCGACCGCCGGCATGGACGTGGCGGCCCGCCGTGAGTTCTGGGCCACCGTCCGCGAGGACGCCCGGCGCGGCATGACGGTCCTGTTCGCCACGCACTACATGGAGGAGGCGGACCAGTTCGCCGACCGGGTGGTACTGGTCGACCGGGGGCGGGTCGTCGCCGACGGGTCCGCGTCGTCGATCCGCGCCCGCGTCAGCGGCCGGACCGTCTCCGCCCTGATCAGCCCGCAGGACGCCGCCGAGGTGGCCGGTTCCCCGTCGGTCCGCTCCGTCACGGTCCGCGGCGCGCGCCACCACTTCGACTCCACCGACTCCGACGCCCTGCTGCGGCTGCTCGTCACCCGGACCTCCGCCACCGAGATCGAGGTCGCCCCCCGCAGCCTGGAAGAGGCGTTCATGGCGATCACGCAAGCCGGCCGCACCGGCCAGGAGGGCCCGCGATGACCACCTCGACCATGCCGCCCGCCCGCGTCCGCGCCTCGTCGTTCAGCGGAGTCAACCCCACCTTCGTCCGCTACGAGCTGGCCCGCCGCTTCAACCGTCAGACCACGATCTTCACCCTCCTCCTGCCGGCCGTCCTCTACCTCGCCCTGTTCCGTACCGCCCCGGCCCACGGCACGCTGCCGCACGGCAACTTCGCGGTCTGGATGATGATCGGCCTCGCCGTGTACGGGGCCGCGATGGCCGCTGTGAGTTCCGCGGCCACCATCTCGGTCGAGAAGTCGGCGGGCTGGATGCGCACGATCGCGCTGAGCCCGCTCGCCCCGCCCGGATACCTGCTCGTGAAGGTGCTGTGCTCGGTGGTCGTGGCCGCCGTGCCGGTGGCCATCGTCGGAGTGCTGGGCGTCGTCACCGGCGCGCACGCCGATGCCCGGGTATGGGTGACGTCCCTGGTCGTCGCCTGGCTCGGGGCCGCGGTCTTCGCCGCGCTCGGCATCTCGCTCGGCCTGGCCCTCAAGCCCGACGTCGTGATGCACATGCCGGGGCTGACGATGACCGCGCTGGCCTTCCTCGGCAACCTGTTCATCCCGCTCAGCGGCACCATGCTCGAGATCTCCCGGTACACGCCGATGTACGGCGTGTCGACCCTCGCCCGGTACGCCCTCACCGACGGCTACAGCTTCAGCGGCGAGCACTCCGGTCTGGCGGGAGCCGTCCTCAACACCGTCGCCTGGTTCGCCGGGTTCGCCTTCATGGCGGTCCGCCGGTTCGCGAAGAGCACCGGCCGCCAGTAACGCCTGCCGGCCGGGCCGCCGCCCGTAGCGCGGGCCGTCGGCAAGGCGCCCCCGCCTTGCCGCACCTCGCTCCCCGCGCCGGCTCGCCCTGCTCCACCTCGTCTCACCGAAGACCATCCACCATCCACCACCCACCGCCCGCCGGCCCAGCGCCGCGCGACGGGCTCAACACGAAAGGGGGATAGAACACATGTTCGCAATCATGGCGCCGGGTCAGGGCTCCCAGACCCCTGGCATGCTCGCCGGCTGGCTGCGCGACCCCGTCCACGCCGAGCGCGTACGGGCCTGGTCGCAGGCCGCGGACTGCGACCTCGTCCACTTGGGCACCCGGGCCTCGGCCGCGGAGATCGCCCGCACCGAGAACACCCAGCCGCTGCTGGTCGCCCTGGGCCTGCTGGCCCACGAGGCGCTGGCGACGGCGGGCACCGCGGTGACGGCCGGCCACTCGGTCGGCGAGCTCACCGCCGCCGCCTACGCCGGGGTCCTGACGCCCGTCGACGCGGTACGGCTGGCCGCGGTCCGTGGCCGGGCGATGGCCGCGGCCTGTGCCGAGGAGCCCACCTCGATGGCGGCCGTGGTCGGCGGCGACGAGAGCCGCGTGCAGGCGCGGATCGCCGAACTCGGCCTGTACGCGGCCACGTTCAACGGGCCCGGTCAGATCGTGGCCGCCGGGTCCGCCGAAGGACTCCGGCAGCTCGCGGCGGCACCCCCGCCGGAGTCGACCGTCAAACCCCTGCCGGTCGCGGGCGCGTTCCACACCCCGTACATGGAGTCGGCACGGCAGGTCTTCGCGAAGGCGGCCGCCGCGACCGCATTCGCCGCCCCCCGCGGGCCGCTGCTCTCCAATGCCGACGGCGAGGTCGTCACCGATCCCGAGGAGGTCCGCCGGCGGCTCGTCGACCAGGTGGTCCGCCCGGTGCGCTGGGACCTGTGCCTGCACACCCTGGCCCGGCTGCGACCCGGACCGACGGTGTCCCTGCCGCCCGCCCGCACCCTCGCCAACATCCTCAAACGACGGCATCCCGAACTCGACGTCCTCCAGGTCAACACGGCCCGCGACATCGGCAAGGCCCTCGTGCGCATCGACGAGAGCGCCCGCGAGAGCGCCCGTGAGGAGGAACCCGCCCATGCCGGTGTCTGACCTCTTCGAGCGCGCCCGCGCCGAGCGCCCCGACCACCTCGCGGTCGTCGACGGCGACGGCAGCCTCACCTACGCCGAACTGGGCGGGGAGATCGACCGTGCGGCCGGCTGGCTGCGGGCCCAGGGCATCACCCCGGGCCAGCGGGTCGTCCACACGGGCGGCAACGACCGCACCTTCCTCGCCCTGTTCTACGCCACCCTGCGCATCGGCGCCGTCTTCGTCCCCGTCCACCCCGAACTGACCGGCCCCCAGGTCGCCGGCATCGTCGAGGACTGCTCGGCCGCCCTGGCGATCTGCCCGCCCGGCGCCGGCGAGCGGGTCGGGCGGACCGTCCCGGTGGGCCGGGCCCGGCAGGAGATCCAGGACACCCCGGCCGACGGCTTCACCGCCCGGGTCCCGGACGACGGTGTCGCGATGCTGATCTACACCTCGGGCACCACCGGCCGCCCGAAGGGCGTCGTCTGCCCGCACCGGCAGATGACCGCGGCCGTCGAGGCCGTGGGCGCGTGTCTCGGCTACACCGCCGACGACGTGGTGCTGTGCCGGCTTCCGCTCTCCTTCGACTACGGCCTCTACCAGGCCCTGCTGTGCGCCCGCACCGGCGGCACCCTCGTTCTCGCCGAACGCGGCGGCGACCGGGGCCTGTTGCGGACGATCGAGCGGCACGGGGTGACCGTCGTTCCCCTCGTGCCCTCGCTGGCCCAGATCCTGGCCCTGCTCCAGCGCAAGCTGCGACGGCCCACCGGGGTGCGCCTGTTCACCAACACGGGCGCCCGCCCTGGCCGGGCCGTCATGGCCGAACTCCTCGAGGTCTTCCCGGGATCGGCGTTCGCCTCGATGTACGGCATGACCGAGTGCAAGCGCATCTCGATCCTCGACCCCGCCGAGTACGCCGCCCACCCCGACTCGGTCGGGCGGCCGATCCCCGGCGACCGGGTCCGGATCGTCGACGGCGGCAAACAGGAGCTCGGGCCCCGCCAGGTCGGTGAGATCGTCGTCCACGGCGCCACCGTGATGGCCGGCTACTGGGGCGTCCCGCTGGAGGCGCAGAACCGCTACGTCCCCCGCGCCGACGGCTCGCTGGAACTCCACACCGGCGACCAGGGCTACCTCGACGAGGACGGCCGGCTCTACTTCGTCGGCCGTGACGACGACATGATCAAGCGGCGCGGGATCCGCCTCGGGCTCACCGAGATCGAGGACGCCGCCGAGCGGATCCCCGGCGTGCTCGCGGCGGTGGCGCTCCGGCCCGAGACCGAGGACGCCCCCCTGCGACTGGCCGTGCAGACCTCCCTGACACCCGACGAGGTACGCGACCGGCTGCGGCAGCGCCTCGACCGGGCCCGCCTGCCCGACCGGATCGTGCCCATCGACGCCGTACCGCTGACCGCGAACGGCAAACCGGACCGCAAGGCCGCCGAACTGCTGGTCCGCGCCCACGACAGCCACCCCTGCGCCCAGCCGACCCGACAGCCCGCACAGACGAGGACCAGCCATGAACCAGTCGCAGTTTGACCAGCTCGTCGAGGAGATCTGCGCCGTGACGGTCACCGACCCGCAGACCCCGCTCGTGGACCTCGGCGTCGACTCGCTTCAGACCATCGCCCTGGTGATGGCCGTCGAGGAGCAGTACGGCATCGAGATCGACCCGGAGGTCCTCGCCGACCCGGCACTCACCTCCTCCGCCGGGCTGCTGCGTTCCGTGCAGGACCAGTTGGCCGCCGCCCTGCCGGCCAGAGCCGGGAGCTGACCGCCATGTGGACCGACACACGACCCGAGGTGGAGATGCCGCGGCTGTTCGAGCGGGGCGGGGACGTGATCTCCTTCGCCGGGGGCCTGCCCGACCTGGACGTCCTGCCGCTGGACGTCATCTCCGCCCAGCTCTCCCGGCTGGTCAGGCTCGGCGGGAAGCTCGCGCTCCAGTACACCACCCCGCATGTCGCCGCGGCCCTGGTGCCGGCGATCACCGACCTGATGGCCCGTGAGGGCGCGCACGCCGCGGCCGAGAACCTGGTCCCGACCGGCGGCTCCCAGATGGGGCTGATGGCGGTGGCCCTGGGCCTCGCCGCCCCCGGCCACACGGTCCTGTGCCAGACCCCCGCCTACCCGGGCGCCGCGGCCGCCTTCCGCACCGCCGGACTGCATCTGCACACCGTGCCCGAGGACGCCGGAGGGCTCGACCCCGAAGGACTGCGCGAGACGGTGCTGAGGCTGCGCGCCGAAGGCCGCACCGCCAGCCTCCTGTACTGCAACCCGACCTTCCAGAACCCGACCGGCGCGACCCTCTCCGTCACCCGCCGCGAGGAACTGCTCACCGTCGCACGGGAGCTGGACCTCCTGGTCGTCGAGGACAACCCCTACGGACTGCTCGGCTTCGACGGGCGGACCACCGACACCCTCCAGGGCCTCGACCCCGACCGCGTGATCTACCTGGGCACCTTCTCCAAGGTGTTCGCGCCGGGGCTGCGCTGCGGCTGGATCGCGGCGCCGGCCGAACTGGCGGGCACCCTGCGCCGTACGACCGAGATCATGGCGCTGTCCCCGTCGGCACTCGCCCAGGCGGCCCTCGCCGCCTTCCACACACGATCCGGCTGGACGGACCTGATCGACGCCTACCGGGCGAGCTACCGGGAGCGGTCGGCACTGATGGCCGACGCGCTGGACGCCGAACTCGGCGCCGGAGGTCCCTGGACCTGGGAGCGCCCCGACGGCGGCTTCTACATCTGGCTGCGGAACCGCGACGGCGTCGACACGAACACCTTCGCCGCCGCGGCGGCCGAGCACGGGGTCTCCTTCGTGCCCGGCGCCCACTTCGGCATCGGCGGCGAGAACGCCGACGCGCTCCGGCTGTGCTTCAGCCACGTGCCCAGGAAGCGGATCGCCGAGGGCATCTCCCGGCTGGCGGCCGCCCTCGGCCGGGGCGCGGCGGAAGGGGCGGCGGCATGACCGGCACGCTCGAGGCGACCCGCACGCTCGACTGGACGGCCTTCGGACCGTCGTACCGGCTCGGCGACAGCGAGTGGCAGGTATGGGGCGTCGGACTGCTGCGCAGCGCGGGCTTCCCGGTCTCCGGCCTCGACCTGCTCGGCGGCCCGCGCGCGGCCCGGGCCGCGGCGCTGGTGGAAGCCGGCGGCCCGGCGGACGCTCTGGAGACCTTCGGCGCCGCCTACCGCGCCGACACCGAAGCCGAGGCGGGGCGGCTCGCCCGCCTGGCCACCGACGACCGGGTGCGCACCGCCATCGCCTGGCAGAACCGCACCGTCTACCAGATCCTCGACTCGCTGGCCGCCCGCAAGGGCAAGGAGTCCAAGCGCCGGCAGCGTGAACGCACCCTGGCCATGTACTGGCTGCGGTACTGCGCCAAGGCCGACACCATCGGCTTCTTCGGACCGGGGGCGTGGATCTCCGTCGGACAGGGGCAGCGCGCCGTCGACCTCGAGGTCGGCCCGTCGCTCACCTCCCGCAGCCGCACGTTCCTCGAACGCTGGACCGTGGCCGCGCTGGCCGACTGGATGGCGGGGCAGCCGGGCGCCCGCTGGTGGTTCCCGCCGGTGCTGCGGCCCGATGTGCACCTCTCCGGTGACCGGCTCGTCATGCAGGGCGGCCGTACGGTGCGGCTGCGCGAGGACGACGTCCAGGTGCTGCGGCTCGCCGACGGCGACCGCAGCGGCGAGGCCATCGCGGAGGCGACCGGCTGGGACCCGGCCACGGCACGGGAACGGGTGGAGAAGATCCTCACCCGGCTGCTGCGGCAGCGGGTGCTGACCTGGGATGCCAACATCCCCGTCGACGTCCGTGCCGAGGAGGTGCTGCGGCGGCGGGTGGCCGGCATCGCAGACCCGGAACTGTTCGTCCGCTTCGACGCGGTCCTCACCGCACTCGACCGGCTGCGCGACGGCATCGACGCGGCGGTCACCGCCGAGGAGCTCGTCGCCGCGCTCGACCGGCTCGACGACTTCTTCGTCCGTACGACGGGACAGGCGGCCTCCCGCGAGGAGGGCAAGGCGTACGCCGGCCGCACCCTCGTCTACCAGGACTCCCTCCGCGACTGCCGGATGGACCTGGGGCGGGACTTCCTGGACGGGCTGGCCCGTCCGCTGGCCCTGGTCGCGGACGCGGCGGACTGGTTCGGCAACCGGCTGGCCGAACTGGCGGAGGCGGAGGTCGCCGGATTCGTGCGCAAGGCCGCGGCCCGCCGCCGCGGGGACGTCACCCTGGCCGACGTCTGGACCCAGGTGCTCGGTCTCTTCTGGGGCGACGACGCGGCCCCGGTGCGGACCGCGACGCGCGAACTCGCCGAGAAGTGGCGGCAGGTGCTGAACCTCGACGAGGAACAGCGCGACCCGGTACGGCTGTCGGTGTCCGACCTCGAGGAGCGGGCCCGCGAGGTCTTCGCGACGGGCCCGGTGCGCTCCGCGCACCTCGCCGTGCACAGCCCCGACCTCCAGGTGGCGGCCAGGTCCGTCGACGCCTTCAACGCCGGCGACCACACCACCGTCCTCGGCGAACTGCACGCCTGTCTGGCCACGCTGGACCTGCCGTTCCTCGACTGGACCACCGACTCCGGCTCGCTGCGGGACAAGGTGAACACGGCGATCGGCGCCCGGCGGCTGGTGCCGCTGCTGCCGGTCGAGTGGAAGCGCAACAGCGGCCGCATGGTGCCCGCCCCGATCGGCGCGGGCGACCGGCTGATCGGCTTCACCCGGGCCCCGTACGACGACCGCGCCCGCGTCGACCCGGCGGCGTCCGTCGGCCTGGCGGAGAAGGACGGCACGGTCACCGCCACCACCCCCGACGGCGGCGTCTGGAGCATCGCCGAACTGCTCGCGGTGCCGGTCTCGATCATCGCCGCGGACGCCTTCAAGATCGGCCTCGACCGGGCCCACGCCCCGCGCGTGACCCTCGACGGCCTGGTCGTCTTCCGGGAGACCTGGCGGCTGCCGGTGGCCGGAACGGGCCTGCCGGACAAGGCCGACCGGGAGCGCGACTATCTCGCCGTCCGCCGGTGGGCGGCCGAGCACACCCTGCCCGACCTGCTCTTCGTCAAGTTCCCCGACGAGACCAAGCCGTCCCTCGTCGACTTCACCAGCCCGACGCTGGTGCTGTCCTTCGCCAACCTCGTCCGCGCCGCGCGCCGGCTCGACCCCGAGGCCGTCATCACCCTCAGCGAGCCGCTGCCGGCTCCGGAGGACTCCTGGCTGCCGGACGCCGACGGTGAGCGCTTCGTCAGCGAACTGCGGCTCCAGATCAGCAGAAAGGTGCCGGAATGACCGTCCTCGCCTCCGACAGCGCGGCCCTCGCGGTCCGTGCCACCCGATCCCGGGACCCCGACATCGTCGCGACGATCGGCGGCACCCCCCTGGTCGCACTCGACCGCCTGTTCCCGCCCGCGCGGTTCCAGGTGTACGCCAAGTGCGAGCGCTTCAACCCGGGCGGCTCCATCAAGGACCGCGCCGCCAAGTCGATGATCGAGCACGCCATCAGGACGGGGAAGCTCGTCCCCGGGGTCTCCACGGTCGTCGAGTCCTCCTCCGGCAACCTGGGCATCGCCCTCGCCCAGCTGTGCAACTTCTACCGGCTGAACCTGATCTGCGTGGTCGACCCGCGCACCACCACGCAGAACGCCGCCATCATGCGGGCGTACGGCGCGAAGGTCGAGGTCGTCGACCGAGACCCGGTCACCGGCGAGTACCTGCCGGCCCGCATCGAGCGGGTGCGTTCGCTCCTCGCGAGCGTCCCGGACGCCTACTGGCCCAACCAGTACGCCAACGAGTACAACTCCCGGGCCCACCACCACACGATGCGGGAGATCCACGAGGCCCTCCCGGGCGGCCCCGACCACCTCTTCCTCGCGGCCGGCACCACCGGGACACTGCGCGGCTGCGCCGAGTACATCCGCGACCACGGCCTGACCACGAGCGTGGTGGCGGTGGACGCGGTCGGCAGCGTGATCTTCGGGCCGCCGGAGCCGTGGGAGTACGGCCACCGGCGCACGATCCCCGGACACGGGGCCGCGGTCGTGCCGGCGCTGCTGCGGCCGGGCCTCGCGGACCGGGTCGTCAAGGTCACCGACTTCGACTGCGTGCGCGGCTGCCGGCAGCTGCTCGCCCAGGAGTCCGTCCTCGCAGGCGGCTCCTCCGGCGCCGTCGTGGCCGCGCTCCAGGCCGCCGCGTCCTGGATCGAACCCGGCGCGACCTGCGTCGCCGTGCTTCCCGACGGCGGCGACCGCTACCTCGACACCGTCTACTCCGACTCCTGGGTCGAGGACCGCTTCAAGGACTTCCCGCTCCCCGGCCGCACCGACCCCGGCCGCACCCACCCGGGCCCCACCGGTCCCGAGCACGCAGGTCTCCACCCCACCGATCCCGAAAGGAGTGAGTCATGAGGATTCTCGGTCGCGACGACGTCCACCAGGCCCTGACGGGCCTCGGACCCGCCGTCCTCGACGCGGTCCGCACCGCCTATGTGCTGCACGGCCAGGGCCACTCGCAGGTGCCGTTCTCCAGCTTCCTGCGCCCGCCGCGGCCCGCCGGCTCGCGCATCATCTCCCTGCCCGCCTACCTGGGCGGCCCGGAGCCCGTCATGGGCCTGAAGTGGATCTCGTCCTTCCCCGCCAACGTCGAGCAGGGCCTCCAGCGGGCCTCCTCCGTCCAGGTGCTCAACGACCTCGACACCGGCTACCCGCAGGCCCTGCTGGAAGGCAGCCAGATCTCCTCGTCCCGGACCGCGGCGAGCGCCGCCCTCGCCAGCGGGGCGCTGCACGGCTCCCGTCCGGTGCGCACGGCCGGACTCGTCGGGTGCGGCACGATCAACCAGCGGGTCCTCGCCTTCCTCGCGCTGACCCACCCCGAACTGGAGACCGTGACCCTCCAGGACGTGGTCCCGGGCCGCGCCGAGGTCCTCGCCGCCGAACTGGAGAGCGAGTACCCGGGGATCACCTTCCGCACCGGTGACGTCGCCGCGGCGCTGGCCGCCCGCACGGTGAGCATCGCGACCACCGACTCGACGTACTGGCTCGACCTCGCCACGTATCCCGACCGCCCGTCGGGCCAGGTGATCCTGCACCTGTCGCTGCGGGACCTGAGCACCGACTCGGTGCTCGGCGCGTACAACGTCGTCGACGACATCGAGCACGCCGTCCGCGAGGGGACCTCGCTGCACAGGGCCGAACAGCAGGTGGGGCACCGGGAGTTCGTGCACGCCGAGATCGCCGGCGTGCTGGGCTGCTCGGAGCCGCCGGCCACGGACGGCACGATCGTCTTCTCGCCCTTCGGGCTCGGCATCCTCGACCTCGCGGTCGCCCGGGCCGTCCTGAAGGCCGCCACCGCGGCCGGCCTCGGCACCGAGGCCGAGGGCTTCGACCCCGGCAGCCACCGGGTCACCGCCGCGCTTGCGGGGAGGGCCGCATGAGCGCCCTCTTCGCCGAGGGCACCAAGGCCCTCGTCACCGGTGCCTCGCGCGGGATCGGCGCGGCGATCGCCCTCACCCTGGCCGAACACGGCTGTGACGTGGCCCTCAACTACCGCTCCAACGCGGCGAAGGCCGAGGAGGTCGCCGAGCAGATCCGCGCCCTCGGGCGGGAGGCCCTGCCGATCCGGGCGGACGTCTCCGACGAGGCCCAGGTCGCCGCGATGTACAAGCAGCTGAAGGCGGCCTGGGGGCGGCTGGACGTCGCCGTCCTCAACTCCGGTGTCACCGCCGACGGCCACCTGGCCGCCATGAGCTCGGCCAAGTGGCAGGAGGTCATCTCGACCAACCTCACCGGCACCTTCTACACCGCCCGTGAGGCGACCAAGCAGATGTACGCGAGCGGCGGCGCGATCGTCTTCATCGCCTCCACGAGCGGCATCGCCGGCCGGGCCGGGCAGGCCAACTACGCGGCCAGCAAGGGCGGGGTGATCGCCATGGCCAAGACGCTGTCGTACGAGGTCGCCCCGCGCGGCATCCGGGTCAACGTCGTCGCACCCGGGTTCATCGACACCGACATGGTCAAGAAGGTGCCGCCCGCCCATATGAAGGAGGCCCTCCAGGTCATCCCGATGGGCCGGATGGGCACCGCGGCCGAAGTGGCCCAGGCGGCGGCCTTCCTGGCCGCGCCCGCCGCCTCCTACATCACCGGCAAGGTGCTCACCGTCGACGGCGGAATGATCCCCAACTAGTCGTCAATCAGCCATTTCTTCAGAGTATTTGCTCCCCTATGGAAGGAAAGTCACCGTGTCTGTCGCCACCTTCGAAGACATCCGTGCCCAGGCCGAGACCCGCCTGGAGAAGAACATGAAGGTCAAGTCGATGATCATCGACCGCCTGGGCCTGGACGTCGAGCCGGCCGTCGTCTCCGACAACCAGCCGCTGTTCGGCCGCGGCCTGGAGATGGACTCGCTGGACACCCTGGAGATCGTCGTCATGGTCAACAACGAGTACGACGTGCTGATCAGCGACGACGACTTCGAGGCCTTCGGCTCCATCAACGCCCTGGTCGACTTCATCGAAGCCCGCGAGGTCTGAGCATGACCGTCACCTCAGAGGCCCCCACGAGGCCCAGGCAGAAGCACAGCTACTCCTCCGACGACATCAAGCGGATGCTGCCGCACCGCTGGCCGATGCTGATGATCGACCGCGCCTACGACGTCGTCCCCGGAGTCTCCGGGCGCGGGGTGAAGAGCGTCTCGGTGAACGAGCCCTTCTTCGCCGGGCACTACCCCGACCACTCGATCATGCCGGGCGTGATGATCGTCGAGGCGATGGCCCAGCTGGTGGCCGTCGTGTACGTCGCCGAGATCATCGAAACGGCCGCAGCCGAGGCGGCGGCCGGGGCGCCCGGCGGCGGCGACCCCTCCGAGAGCGTCGGCTACCTCGGTTCCATCAGCTCGATGAAGTTCTCGCGGCTGGTCGTCCCCGGCGACCAGCTGACCCTGGACGCCAAGCTCGGCCAGCGGCTGGGCGGTCTGCGGCAGGTGTCGGTGCGGGCGAGCGTCGGCTCGGAACTGGCCGCCGCCGGCTCCCTGATCGTCACCACCGGCCGCAAGGCCTGACCCCCTCGTACGACTGCCACCCGCAGTTCTCCCACCCGAAGAAAAGGAGGTGAGGCATGTCCATCACGATCCGCCCGTACCAGGAGGGCGACGCGCATGACATCGCGGCGCTCTACAACCGCCACCGCGACAACCCCAACCCGGTAGCGGGCGGCATCACCGGTGACGAGCTGGAGCGCGAGCTGGCCGAACGGGACACGGGAACGTTCCTCGTGGCCGTGGACGGCGGGCGTGTGGTGGGCACCTTCGGCCTGTTCCACAACACCGGCCGCCGCTCCGCCCGCGCCGGTGAGCTCATCGCCGACATGTTCTTCGTCGCCCCGGCCTACCGCAACGGTGTCATCACCGGCCGGCTGTTCACGGAGGCCGTCGAGTGGATGGTGCAGTCCGGCTGCCTCGTGCTGCGGCTCACCGTCAACCCGGCCAACAGCGTGGCGTTCAAGCTCTACCGGCGCGTCGGATGCGTCTCCGTGGGCCAGACCGTGCCCGGCGAGGACGGCAACGTCGAACTGCACAACTACATCCCGCTGGTCCTGCGCAGCGTCTTCGCCGACCTGGGGCCGGAGGTCAGGTCGGCCCTCGGGGGCCTGAACAGTTTCGGCACGGTCACCGAGGCACGGGACGACGAACTGCGCTCCGACGTCCGCCCGGTGGACGGCGTCCGCACCGTCGACTACCACCTGGCGCTGGGCGACTTCAGGATCGACGCGAGCGTCGACGTCGACCGTGGCGTCGTACGCGAGGCGCAGGTCACCGGGCCCGACGGCGCCGGCCGTGCGCTGCGGCTCACCGAGCCGCCGTACCGGGTGCGCGCACCGCGGCGGCCGCAGCCGCACCGGTTCGGCTCGGACGGGCTGGTCTGCGAGGTGGACGGCGACGACGGCACCCTGTCGGTGCTGGCCGAAGGGCACCACGGGCCGGTGTTCGTCTCCACCTGGCCCAGCTGCCGGGCCGACCGCCCGGCGGGCTGGCGCGAGGGAGAGCCGCGCGACCTCGACATCGTCCCCGTCGGGGACGGGGTCCGGATCACCGAGCGGTGCGGCGAGGACGAGGTCGTCGGCACGGTCTCCCTCACCGAGGGGACCCTGCGGCAGGACTTCGTCTTCACCAGCCGCCCCGGCCGGATCTTCCAGACGGTCGGCCTGCGGCAGGGCACCTTCGTCCCCCCGGACGGCGAGCGCCATCCGATCGGTCTCGGCCTCGGCGTCCGTGACGCCTCGGAGGCGGTCGCCGCCTCCCAGGTCGTCCCGGTCGGCACGGACCTCGCCTGGCAGGGGACGTCCTGCGGCATCGGACTGCCGGTCCGCGAGCCGGTCCGGCTGATCCACAGCACGCTGCTGGAGCGCGGCCTGACGCCCGGCCCGGACGGGGTGGCCCGCCTGCGGACCGTCTTCCACCCGGCGGCTGCGGGGGCCGACGCGCTGATCACTGACGCCGAGGCCGACGCGCGGACCGCCGACGCGGGGGCCGACGCCGTACGGCCGGCGCCCCTGGACGGTCCGCACGGCGACCAGGACGCCCGGCGCCGTACGGCCGGGAAGCCTGGCGCGGCCCGCCGGCTGGAGCTGCACGCCTCCGCCGCCGGCGTCACCTCGTGGAAGGAGGGCGCCACCAAGGTCCTGCGCAGCCCCTACCCGCGCACGCGGGTGTTCGGCTACAACCCGCGCTGGACGGCGGGTATGTGGGTCACGGCGGAGAACAGCCGGTTCGGCCGTGCGAGCGGCCTCGGCTGGGGCGTACGGCCGGCCCGCTGGGAGGAGAAGCACCCGCTCGGCCTGTTCGCCCCGCGCGAGCGGATCGGCTGGGAGCTGACCGCCCCCGAGGACCCCGCCGAGCCGGTGCGGGCCGAACTCCAGGCCCCGGAGAGCGAGGAGGAGATCGTCCTCTGGCTCACCCCGAACACACCGCGCGCGACCACCGTGGTGCTCGACTCGGCCGGCACCCGGTGGGAGCTGGACTCCGCCGGCTTCCGCCAGATCTGGGCGACCGCGGCCACCGTACGGCTCGCCGACGGCAGCTGGCTCGACTGCCGGCCCGCGGACGACGCCTGCGCGCACGCGGAACTCGTCCTGCGCACGACCCCTTCCGGCCTGTTGATCGGCTGCGTGTCCCCGGGCCGCCGGCCGAGCGCCTGGCAGCTGGCCGTGCACAGCGGACCCACCCGGCCCTGAACCACCGCCGACCGGCGGGCCCACCCGGTCCCGGAGCACCCCCGACCGGCAGGCACCCCGGCCGGCAGGCCCATCCAGTCCCGAACCACCGTCATCCAGCTCTGACTCATGTCATTCGAGAGGAAACCGCACACCATGACCACGACCACCGTCTCCGCCCTCCGTACCGCGTCGGACGACTACGCCACCGTGCGCACCACCATCGGCGCCTACCGGATCGACGCCCCGCTGGTCCGCGTCTCCGGCGACGAGCGGCTGTCGCTGCTCGACCAGTTCCTGGCCAAGTCGGGGGACTTCGTCGAGCCGGACTCGGTCCGCGAGGTGCTGGCCCTGAACGCCGACGGCACGCCGTTCGCGATCCTCCTGCACTTCGAGATCGGCGAGGACGCCTGGCTGCTGCCCCGCACGCAGGTGAGCGCCGACGAGCTGCGCGGCTACCTGGACGGCCTGGACGTCCCCGAGGGCGTCGAGATCGACATCGAGCCCGAGGGCTGGGCCGCCACCGCGTTCGAGGGCCCGACCGCCTGGTCCGTTGCGGCTCGCTTCGTCGACTTCGACATCTCGGGCCTGACCCTGCACGCCGTCACCGAGGCCGCGCTGCCCGAGGACCCGGCCGCCCTCGCCCACCTGGCCCGCGTCGGCACCACCGGCGAGTACGGCTACCTGCTCCTCAGCAACGCCCCCGAGACCGCGCACCGGGCCGTGCTCGCCGCGGCCGCGCAGGAGGACGGCGCGCCCGTCGGCCCCGAGGGCCTCGCCCGGGTCCAGGCCGAGGCCGGCATGGCCGTCTACGCCGCCGGGTTCGCCGGGCTGTCCGTGGCCGAGGCCGACCTTTCCTGGATGATCGACTGGAACCGCGTCGGTGAGTTCCGCGGCTCGGACGACCTGGTCAGGCCGACCGCCGGGACCGCCCGCCTGACCGCCCTGGCCGCGCCCGCGGACAGCCGGTTCACGGCCGGCACGCAGGTGACGGCGGCCGGCCGGGAGATCGGCACGGTCCTGTGGCAGGCGCCCTCCGCCAACCCGGAGGAGGAACTGGTCTTCGCCCTGCTCGACGCCCCGTTCTGGGTCTCCGGCCTCGAACTGGCCGCCCAGGACGAGCAGACCGCCGAGCGCCCGCTGCGCACCGTGACCCTGCCCCGTGTCATCGCCCGCTCCCTCACCACCCGGATCGCCTGATGTCCACACCGAGAATCGCGCTGACGGGCCTGGGACTGATCACCGGTGCCGGTGACGACGTCGAGAAGGGCTGGTCGTCCATCGCGGCCGGCACCTCCGGCATCCGCACCAACACCCTCATGGACACCTCCGAGCTGCTGACCGAGTGGGCCGGCATGGTCACCGGCGAGCAGCCGGCCGACGTGGACCGCTGCTACGGCCTCGCCGCCACCGCCATCCGGGAGGCCCTGGAGAGCAGCGGACTCGACCTGGACACCGTCGACCGGGACCGGGTCGCGGTCGTGGTCGGCTCCAGCCTCGGCGCCATGCCGACACTGGAGAGCGTCCACGCCGACCTCGTCCACGAGGGCAGGCTCGACGCGGAGCGGGCGGCCGCCGTCCAACTGCCCTGCGTCGGCGACTACATCGCCGCGGAGTTCGACCTGCGCGGCCCGCGGGTGGTCCTGTCCAACGCCTGCGCGGCCAGCGCCGTGGCCCTCGGCTACGCGGCCGAGCTGCTGTGGAAGGGGGACGTCGACCACGTCATCTGCGGCGGCGTCGATCCGCTCGCCTCGCTCTCGGCGTACGGGTTCAGCGCCCTGGGCGCGCTCGACCCGGAGCCGTGCTCGCCGATGTCCGCGTCCACGGGCCTGACCCTCGGGGAGGGGGCCGGGTTCATGGTCCTGGAGGCGGCGGACCGCGCGGCCTCCCGGGGCGCCCGCGTCCTCGCCGAGCTGGGCGGCTACGGCCTCTCCTGCGACGGCTACCACCAGACCGCCCCCGACCCGAGCGGCAAGGGCGCCTGCGCCGCCATGGCCCAGGCCCTGGACACGGCGGGCCTGACCCCGCAGGACGTCGACTACCTCAACCTGCACGGCACGGGCACCCCGGCGAACGACGCCTCCGAACCGAAGGCCGTGAAGCTCCTGTTCGGCGCCTCGGTGCCGCCGGCCAGCTCCACCAAGTCGATCCTCGGCCACACCCTCGGGGCGGCCGGGGCCGTGGAGGCGGTCGTCAGCACCCTGGCCATCGACCGGGGCACGCTGCCGCCGACCATCAACACCCGGGGAGTCGCCCAGCCGTTCGGCCTGGACGTCATCCCGGACACCGGCCGCGCCGGGGCGGGGCCCGAGGTGGTCATCTCCAACTCCTTCGCGTTCGGCGGCAACAACGCCTCCGTCGTCCTCAACCGGCCGGGCCGCGCGAGCTCGGCCCCCCGCCGCACCGAGCAGGTCCACGAGGTCGTCGTCACCGGGGTCGCCGGGCTGGCCGGTGGTGCGGGCAGCACCGCCGACCTGGTGGCCGCCCTCGGCGGTGGACGCGCCTGCTTCACCGCCACCGAACACGTCGAAGGCGTCGGAGAGGTGCCGGTCGGACGGGTGGACGTCAAGTCGGCCGCCCGGGGCATCAACCCGAGCCGGGCCCGCCGTATGGACCCGCTCAGCCTGCTGGCCGCCGCAGCGGTCGCCGACCTCTACGGCCGGCACGGCAAGCCCTCACGGGCCGAGGCCGAGGGGACGGGCATCGTCTTCGCCACCGGCTACGGGCCGGTCACGTCGGTGCTCCAGTTCCACAAGGGTGTTCTGCAACAGGGCATCAGCGGCGCCAACCCGGCGCTGTTCGCCAACACGGTCGTCAACGCGGCCGCCGGCCATGTGGCGATGCTCCACCGCTACCGCGGCTACACCGCGACGATCGCCAACGGCGGCACCAGCTCCGTCCTGGCCCTCCAGCTCGCCGCCCGGGTCATCGCGCGCGGCATGGCCGACCGGATCATGGTCGTGGTCGCCGACGAGTTCCCCGAACAGGCCCTGGCCACGCAGGCCGGCCTCCCCGGCTACGCGCGCACCGGACCGGTGGTCCCCGGCGGCCGCAGCGGCATGGTGCTCAGCGAGGGCGCGGCGGCGATCCTGCTGGAGAGCGAGCGGTCGGCCGCCGCCCGGGGCGCGGACGTCCTGGCGACGGCGCGCGGTTACGGCGCCTCCGGCGAGCCGGCCGGCATCGGCCGCCTCGGCCGCGACGGCGAGGCCTGGGCCCGGGCGCTGCGCGGCGCCATGGCCGAGGCCGGGGTCGGGCCCGGCGAGATCGACACCGTGGTGTCGGCGGCCTCCGGCTACAGCCTGGTCGACACCGCCCAGTCCCGGGCCCTGCGGCTCGCGGGACTGTCGGACCGCCCGACGGTGACCCCGAAGGCGCTGGTGGGGGAGACCTACGGCAGCGCGGGCGCCCTGGGCCTGGTGGCGGCGCTCACCGCCCCGGACCCCGTCGGCAGGCTCCTGCTCTCCAGCTTCGCCTACGGCGGGAGTTACGCGGCGGCCGTCTTCGACACGGGTGCGTGATGGGGACGTTGATGGGGCTGGTGATGGACCGGTCCCTCCTCGACCCGGGCCGGGGCGCCCCGGGCGGCCCGCACCCGCACCGGCCGGCGGTGATCGACTGTCTCGTCACCCACCACCCCCACCTCCCGCGCGACCACATGGGCCACCGCCTCAGCACCTCCGGCCGCGCCCTGATCATCGGGGCCGTGGCCGAGGTGTACGGCCTCGGCATCACCGCCCGGGACCTCACCAGGGACACCCACAAGCGCTGGCGCGTCCCGGCCCACGGCCTCACCGTCTCGGTGGCCCACTGCGACAGCTACAGCGCGGTGGCCCTGGCGGCCGACCCGCTGAACATCGGGGTGGACCTCCAGGACGAGCGCGACCGCCCTGCCGCCATGCAGTGGCTCGGCGCCCTGCTGGGCCGCCGGCAGCCGGCGGTGATCAGGGATTTCGCGGAGTGCGAGGCGCTCATCAAGGCCTCGCACCTCACCAAGGAGACCTTCGCCGGGGTCCGGCTGCCCGCGTGGCGGCCGGGCTGGCGCCCCACCAACGTCGCTTCGTACCAGGTGCGTTCGTCGATCGTCGGCCCGCGGATGCACCTGGCCCTCGCGGCGGACGCCCCCGCCCTCGTCCGGATGAACACCCCGACCCTGGAGCCCGCATGACAGCGACCGCGGCCGCCGTACGGCCGTACACCCGCCGTATCTCGCAGATCGAGCGCGGCTATCTGAACGCCGCGGCCACGGGCACCCCGCAGCTGATCCAGATGGTCGTCGAGGGCGAGGGCCGTATCGACCCGGACGAACTGCGGGACGCGATACGGGCCGCCACCCTCGCGAGCCCCGGCCTGGCGGTCCGGCGCCGCGGGGCGGCCTGGCGCGCGGACGGCCCGCCGCCGCCCGTCACGGAACTCCCCGGGGGCACCGGCTTCGACGATCCCTTCTTCCACCGCGACCTCGATGTCGTCACCGGCCCGGTCTGCGAGGTCGGCCTCACCGACGGGCCGTCGACCCGGCTGGTCGTGCGCGCCAGTCACATCGTCACCGACGGCCGTGGCCTGCGGCAGTGGATCGCCGACGTCTTCCGGGTGCTGCGCGGCGAGGAGCCGGTGGGCGCCGCGTCCCTCGTCGACGACACCTACTTCCGCACGGCCGCCGGGAAGGTCGCGCCCGCCGAGCCGCCCGCCCGGCTGGAGGGGCTGCCCGCGATCCTGGGCGACGGGCCGTCCGACGGCACCCCGCTGTGGATACGGCGGCGGGTGCGCGCGGTCCCGTCGGCGGTCACCGCCCGGGTGGCCGCCGCCCTCTCCCGCCATCTGGCCGGCGAGGCGGGGCGGCTGATCGTGCCGGTGGACCTGCGCCGCCACGACCGCACCGTCCGCTCCACCGCCAACCTCACCGCCCGGCTGGTGCTGGACCTGCACCGCGACGACAGCTGGAAACGGCTGCACGGCCAGATCGTCCGCGCGCTCCTCGCCAAGCGCGAAGTGGCTTCGCTCGACGGGGACTTCCTGCGCAGCAACCCCTTCGCCAACTCGCTGCGCGAGGCGCGGGAACTGGACGGCAGCCGGTTCCCCTGCACGGCGATCATCTCCGACCACGGCCGGATCGACACCGGTGACCTGCGCACCGGCCGGTTCCGGCCCACCGCCTTCTCGACGCTGCCGATGCTCGTGCCCTACGCCGAGATGTTCCTGAGCACCTGCCAGATCGGCGACGAGACCGAACTGACTCTGTCGTGCCGTGAGCGTCCCGGCGCACGCGAGGCGGCCGGCACGGTCCTCGACGACATCGAACACTCGCTGACCGGCGCGAACTGACCTGCCTCACCTCCCTGTCGATTCCACCGCCCTGTGAAGGACGCCCACCCATGGCACTGACCGAACAGACAAAAGAGGACGCGCCGAGCCCTCCGCGGACCGCCTCGGGCCCCACCGTCGTCACGATGGCCGCGGCCATCACCGGCGGCTTCCTCGCCCTGCTCGACACCACCATCGTCAACGTGTCGTTGCACGAGACCACGGCCAGGTTCGGCTCCATCGGCCAGGTCCAGTGGGTGGTGACCGCCTACCTGATGGCGCTGGCCGCCACCATGCCGGCCACCGGCTGGCTGGCCACGCGGTTCGGCGTACGGCGCGTCTTCGCCGCCGCGACCGTGCTGTTCGCGCTCGGCTCGGCGGCCTGCGCGTCCGCCCAGACCCTGCCCGAGCTGATCGCCGCCCGCGGGCTCGCCGGCGCCGCCGCGGGTGTGCTCACCCCCGTGTCGACGATCCTGCTCACCAGTGGCGTGCCCCGCGAACACCTGGGCCGCGTCCAGTCGTTGAACGGCAGCGTCATGCTGATCAGCCCGCTGCTGGGCCCGACGATCGGCGGTCTGCTGGTCGAGGCCGGGGGATGGTCCGCGGTGTACGTGGTCAACGTCCCGCTCTGCGCCGCCCTGCTTTTCGTCACCCTTCGCTGGGTCCGCAAGGACCCGCCGGGGGAGGGCGCCGCCAAGCCGCTGGACGTGGTCGGCCTGGTGTCCTGCGCGGCCTGCACGGTGTGCACCGTCCTGGCCGTCCACGCGTTCTCCGACCACGCCCTCGACGCGGGGGCGGCCATCCTGGTCCCGTTGGCCCTCGCGGTGGCGAGCGGTGCCGTGTTCGTCGTACGGCAACTGCGCGCGGCCTTCCCGCTGCTCGACGTGCGTCTCTTCGCGCACCGCGTCTACCGGACGGCCGCGGTCAACATCTTCTGCCTGGGCTTCGTCCTGTACTCGCCGATGATGCTGATCCCGCTCTACTTCGAGACCGCGCGCGGCGAGACGGCCGTGACGACCGGCCTGCTGATGTCCACCGGCGGCCTCGGCGTGGTCACCGCGGCCTGGCTGTGCCGAGTGCTGATGAAGCGGCTGGGCGGTGGCGGCACCGTCGTGGTCGGCATCAGTCTGACGATGCTGGCGACCGTGCCGCTGACCACGCTGTCGTCGGACACGTCGTACGTGCTGCTGTGTGCCGGCCTCGTGGTGCGGGGCCTGGGAACGGGACTGACGATCGTGCCGGCGATGACGCGGGCCTTCCAGTCGATCGGTCCCCGGTCCATCCCGGACGCCTCAGCGCAGCTCAACCTGATCCAGCGGATCGGCGGCACCGTGGCCCTCGCCGTGGTCACGGTGGTCCTGGAGCAGGCGGCCCGACAGCGCCACGGACTGGTGCCGGGCGCCTTCGCCCACTCGTTCGGCTGGGTCCTCGTGATCTACGCCGTCACCCTGCTGCCCGCCCTGGCCCTGCTCCTCGCCGACCGCAAGGAGGCACGCGCCGGCGCGACGCCCGCGTGAGCGCACGGGCCCTGTCGTCGCACTCCCGCCGTCCGTGCCCGGGGCACGGCGGGCGGGGATGGGAGGACAGGGCCCGTGCGCCCGGCGGGTACGGGGCCGCCCGTCGGCTCCGGCGGTCAGCGCGAGGAGGGCAGCCAGCCGTCCTGGACGGCGTGCACCCCGGCCTCGAAACGGCTGCGGGCGTCCAGGCGTTCCATCAGCGTGGCGGCGGTGCGCCGGGCCGTTCGCGGGGAGACGCCGAGGCGCTTGGCGATGGCCTCGTCGGTGTAGCCCTGGGCGAGCATCTTGAGCACGGCCCGCTCCTGCGGAGGCATGCCCCGCGCCTCGCACTTCGGGGTGCTGCCCAGCGCCGTCGCCATGTTCCACACGCTCTCGAACAGGGCGCACAGGGCCGCGACCGTCCCCGCGCCGCTCAGCACCACCCCGCCGACCCGGGCGTCGCTGGTGTCGACCGGCAGCATCGCCTTGCACCGGTCGAAGATGATCATCCGGACGGGCAGTTCGGGCACCGTACGGACCTGTCCGCCGCGGGAGTGCAGCCAGCCGACGTGCTCCAGCGTGGGCGCGTGGTTGCGCACGCTGTCGAGATACACCGTCCGCATCCGCACCCCTCGGTCCAGCAGGGCGGAGTTGGGAGCGCGGCTGGCCTGGAGGTCCTCGGCCCGGTGCGCGCCGCCCGGTGCGAACGTGGCGACCTCGACCTGCGCCGACTGGGCCAGCTCCGCGAGCCGGTCCCGGATCGCCTCCAGGCCGTCCAGCTGTTCGGAGTCGGTGTCGATGCCCCGCGGGCGCAGCGAGGAGCATTCGGCTATCAGCTGTGCCGCCGCCGCTCTGGATTTCTCCACGCGCATCTGCTGCGCGGCCAACTCCGCCTGCTGGCGCGCCAGCAGCACCTCCATGGCGGTCTCCGGGCCGACGGCCCGGAACCCTATGCCCTGTCGGGCCGACGGCTGGATCAGCGCCAGTTCGCTGAGCCGGTCCAGGCCCGCCCGGACCCGTTCCTCCGGCAGCCCGAGCCGGGACACGAGGACGATGATGCCCTCCAGTGGATTGGCCAGCATCCACCGGTAGATGGCTTCTGCCTCCGCATCCAGTCCCAGAACGTCCAACATGATGCAGTCCCCCTGTTGCTGTCACACACTGCACACACTGTGTTCGAAACTCAGTGCCCCCGAGCTTACTGACCTTGAACTGCGGATGGCGGCTCGGCGGCACGGAGGCCGGTTCCGGCCAATAGCTCGGCTTTCAACCATTCGTGGTGCCAGAGTGCTGACCCGGAGGCTCCCCGGCCGGCGCGAGAGCCGTCCGCGCACCATTCGCGGCCGCCCGTCGGCCCTTTCCGTATGACGCTTTATGCCATGGCATAAAGCGTCCATCGTGAGCCGGTCCGCCGCTGGTGAACAGCGCGGAAGATGAAGTCATGTATCTCATCCACGTGCGCCTGCGAGCCCCCGCCGAGGCGCCCGCCCTACCCGATCTCGCGGCGATCATTTATGCCTGCGCCGAGGAAAGCGACGGCCTGGAACACGTCTCCGTGCACACCGGTGCCGCGGAGGGCCTCACCCTGGGCCTTTTCCTCCTCGCGGACTCCCTGGCCGCGGCCGAGGACAGCGCCGCGCGGCTGTCGCGGCGGGCCGTGGAGCACCACCCGGACCTGCTCGGCTACGGCGTCGCGGCCTCCGGGGCCGTGCTGGTGCCCGGTCCCTGGTGGGACGCGTGAGCCCTGCGTTTCCCCAGGTCGGGGTGGACGGGTTAGGACGCTGCACATTCCGTCCAGCCGTCGGCTGTTCCCTCCGGCCCCCCGGTCGAGCAGAGTTGAGCCATCGACGGAACGAAAGCCACCGGAGATTCCGCCGAAGAGTCCGGAGCAATTCGTTCCGGAATTCCACTCACTTGAGCGAGGAGAAATTCCATGCAGGGCACCCGTGTCTCGAAAATCATCGCCGCCGCACTGATCGTCCTCGGTGGAACGGCGATGACGGTGACTGTCACGGATTCGCCGAAGAACCTCACGCACGCCGTCGAGAGCGACCTCCGCACCACCGCGGGGGACCACACCGACGGCGATGTCACCTGGGGCCCCTGAACATTCACGGGGGCACGTGCTGAACCGAGTTGAAAGACATCGGGGGACAGAAGAAATGGAATTCCTGGTCCTGGGATCCCTGGAACTGCGTGAGTCGGGCACACCGGTCCGCGTCCGGGGCATGCGACAGCAGCGGCTCCTCGCCCTGCTGCTCCTCAACGCCAACCGGGTCGTTCCGATGGACGCGCTGGTGGACGAACTGTGGGAGGACCCGCCGTCGTCGGCCCGTCCGCAGGTGCACAACGCGATCCGCGACCTGCGCCGCATTCTCTCCGCGTCGAGCGGGACCAGCCTGGTCACCGTGGACGTCGGCTACCGCCTGGTCGTACCCGAGGACGCCGTGGACGCGCACCGGTTCCTCGGCCGGGTGCGCGCGGCCCGGGTGGCGGAGCGCGAGAACCGGTACGCCGAGGCCGTCCGGCTGCTCCAGTCGGCAGTGGACCTCTGGCGCGGGGAGGCGTTCGCCGGCATCCAGTGCCCGGCCGTCTCCAGTGCCGCGGTGAAGCTCGGCGAGCAGCGGCTGACCGCCGTCGAGGACCTCGTCGCGCTGCGCCTGAAGCTGGGCGAGACCGGGTCGCTCGTCGCGGAACTGCACGCGCTGATCGCGGAGTACCCGCTGCGCGACGCCCTGCGCGGCAGCCTGATGATCGCCCTGTGCCGCAGCGGCCGGCAGGCCGACGCCCTCGCGGTCTACGACGAGGGCCGGCGGTTCCTGGTGGACGAACTCGGCCTGGAGCCGAGCCCCCGGCTGCGCGCCCTGCACGCGGAGATCCTCGCCGACTCCCCGGACCTGCACGGCCCGGGCGGGCCCGCCCTCACGGCGGCCGGCGCCGAACCGCCCGACGAGCGCGGCACGGGGCCCTCCGCACCGCCCGGCAACGGCAGGCACTACCTGCCCCACGACCTCACCGACTTCACGGGCCGCACGGCCGAACTGACCACCCTGTCGGCCTTCGCCGCACAGGACCCGGGCGGCTCGCCCGTGATGGTGGCGATCGACGGCATGGGCGGGGTCGGCAAGACGACGCTGGCGGTGCGCCTCGCCCACCGTGTCACCGAGCTCTACCCGGACGGCCAGTACTTCATCAACCTGCACGGTTTCAGCGCCACCCGTTCGCCGGTGCCGACCGAGCAGGCGCTCGCCGTCCTCCTCCAGACCAGTGGCCTGACCGCCGAGGAGATCCCGTCCAGCCTGGAGGAGCGCAGCGCCCTGTGGCGCTCGCGGCTGGCGGGCCGCCGCTGTCTGCTGGTCCTCGACGACGCGGCGGACACCGCCCATGTCACCCCGCTGCTGCCGGGCACCGGCGGGACGCTGGTGCTGGTGACCAGCCGGCGCAAGCTCACCGCCCTGGACGGTGCCCTGCCGCTGTGCCTGGACGTGCTGCCGCCGGCCGACGCCGTGACGCTGTTCCGGCGGATCGTCGGAGAGCCGCGTGCGGCGCGCGAGCCGGCCCAGGTGGCGCGGGCCGTCGAGCTGTGCGGCCGGCTGCCGCTCGCCCTGCGCATCGCCGCGACCAGGCTGCGCGACCGTCCGGCGTGGGCCGTCGCCGACCTCGTCGAGCGCCTCGCGCAGCCGGCGCAACGGGCCGGCTGTCTGCGGACCGCCGACCGCGACCTCATGGCCGTGCTGCGGGTGTCGTACGACCATCTGAGCGCGTCCGAGCGGGAGTTCAGCAGGCAGATCAGTCTCCTGCCGTCCGCCTCCTACGACATCGCCCACGCGGCCCTCGTGACCGGTCTGCCGGCCGGGGACGTGGAACACCACTTCGACGCGCTGATCGAGAACAACCTGATCCGGGAGGACACCCCGGCCCGGTTCTCCTTCCACGGCCTGATCCGCGACTGCACGCGGGAACTGCTCGTCGAGGAGACGGTGCGCACGGGGACGGGGACGGAGGTGAGGGTGGCGGCCGGAGCGGCGGAGGGGGCGCGGGCGGCGGCCTGAACGGAATCTCCGTTCCGTCGCCACCGGTGCCGCGCTTACGATGCGCGCAGTCGTACGAGGGACGTGCGCCGGTCGACGCCACCGCCGGAACCGGTGCCAGTGCCGCGACCCGCTGTCAGAGCCCCCTGTCAGACTGACCGAGGCGTCTGATCAACTACCTCGGCAAGCGCTTCGCCCGCCGCCTGAACTGCCTGAACCGTCTGAACCAGGAGCACGGTACCCGTGTCCATACCCCCGCCTCCCGGGCCGCACCAGCCCCAGGACCCGTACCAGCCTCCGCAGCCGCAGGGCCCGTATCCGCAGAACCCGTTCGCCCCGCCCCAGCAGGACCCGTACGCCCAGGGCCCGCAGGACCACTACGCCCAGGGCCCGCAGGATCCGTACCGCCAAGGCCCACAGGACCCGTACGCCCAGGGCCCGTACGGTCCGCAGGGACCCGGCCCGACGGGGCCTTACCCGCAGGCTCCGTACAGCGGTGCTCCCTATCCCGTCTGGGGCCAGGGCTACAGCCCCTTCGGCCGGCCCTCGCCGGTCAACGGCCTGGCCATCGCCTCCCTCGTCCTCGGAGCGCTCTGCTTCCTGCCGGCCGTCGGGCTGGTACTCGGGATCATCGCGCTGGTGCAGATCAGGAAGCGGGGGGAGCGCGGCAAGGGCATGGCGATCGCGGGCTCCGTCCTGTCCTTCGTCGGCCTTGCCTTCTGGGTCCTGCTGCTGGCCACGGGCGGCTCGTCCGACTTCTGGGAGGGCTTCAAGGAGGGCGCGAGCGGCAACTCCAGCCTCTCGCTCGCCAAGGGCGACTGCTTCGACGTGCCGGGTGAGACCTTCGAGGAGGACGTCTACGACGTCGACGAGGTGGCCTGCGCCGGTGAGCACGACGCCGAGGTGTTCGCCACGGTCCCGCTCCCCGGAGGCGGCTTCCCGGGCGACGACCACATCACGGACGTGGCCGAGGACAAGTGCTACACGCTCCAGGGCGCCTACGCCATGGACACCTGGGCGCTGACCGACGAGGTCGACGTCTACTACCTCACGCCCACCGCCGACAGCTGGAGTCAGGGCGACCGCGAGATCACCTGCGTCTTCGCCAACGTGGACGAGAAGGGCACCCTGACCGGCTCGCTGCGCGCCGACGCGACGACGCTGGACGCCGACCAGTTCGCCTTTCTCAAGGCGATGGCCGCACTCGACGAGGTCCTCGTCGAGGAGCCGGAGGAGTACGCCGAGGAGGACCTCGCGGGCAACCGCACCTGGGCCGGCGAGGCCGGCGAGGCGACCGGCGACCAGGCGGACCAGCTGGGCACCCACAACTGGATGACGCCGGCCCGGGAGAAGCCCGTGGCCGCCCTGGTGAAGGACATGCGGGACGCGGCCCGGGAGTGGGCGGCGGCGGCGAAGGCCACCGACGCCGCCGGTTTCTACGACCACTACGACACCGCCTACGAGTACGTCGACGGCGACACCACCGTCACCGCCCGCGAGGCTCTGGGCCTGGCCACCACCGTCCCGACCTACGACGGGGACTCCGGCGGCGGGAGCGGCGGCACGGGCGGGGGCGGCAGCGACAGCGGCCTGGATGTGTGATCGCGCCCACAGCGGGGAGAAAGTGCCTGGGTAAACGGTTTCCCGGGCACTTGTCATCACATCGAGTGATTCTCTGGCCTTTGCTTGCACGGTACAACCCACGGTTGCCAGGCTGTAGCTGTCTGTACAACCTGATGGGAGTGGCCAGTGACATTCGGTGAGCAGCCGGCGTATCTGCGTGTCGCGGGTGATCTCCGCAAGAAGATCGCCGACGGGTCGCTGCCACCGCACACCCGGCTCCCCTCCCAGGCGAGAATCCGCGAGGAGTACGGCGTCTCCGACACCGTCGCCCTCGAGGCGCGCAAGGTGCTGATGGCCGAGGGACTGGTCGAGGGCCGCTCCGGATCCGGGACGTATGTGCGCGAGCGGCCCGTGCCGCGCCGCATCTCCCGCTCCGGGTACCGCCCCGTGAGCGGCGCCACGCCGTTCCGTCAGGAGCAGGCCGAGGCGCACACGCGGGGTACCTGGGAGTCCAGCAGTGCGCAGGTCGAGGCGAGCGTCTGTGTCGCCGAGCGGCTGGGCATCGCGTCCGGCGACCGCGTGATGTGCACCAGGTACGTCTTCCGGGAGGCCGGCGAGGCGATGATGCTCTCCACCTCGTGGGAACCCCTCGCCGTCACCGGCCGCACGCCCGTGATGCTGCCCGAGGAGGGCCCGTTGGGCGGCATGGGCGTGGTGGAGCGGATGCGCGCCATCGACGTCATCGTGGACAACGTCACGGAGGAGGTCGGCGCCCGGCCCGGCCTGGCCGAGGAGCTTCTCTCCCTCGGCGGCGTCCCGGGGCATGTCGTCCTCGTCGTCCAGCGCACCTATTTCGCCTCGGGCCGCCCGGTCGAGACGGCCGACGTGGTGATTCCCGCCGATCGCTACCGGGTCGCGTACCACCTGCCGGTGAAGTGACCGCCACGGCGGCCGGGGGCCGTCCGGCGTGGAGGGCGGGGCCGCCGCCTTCCGTCGGCGGGGGTGGAGCGGTGGAGGCGGAGGGAGCCGCTCGGGGCGGTAGCGCATCCGCCGGGGCGGCGCACACCCTTCCGGCAGTTGCCCCCGGTATCGCCCGGCCACCGGGCGGCCCGAGGGCCGTCGGAATCCGGTCGTTTCCGGTTGTTCCCGCAGGTCGCCCACCAGGTGCCCGCAACCCCGCCGACCGGATGCATCGCGGCGCACGCACGGCGCGTTCGGTCCCGTGCGCCCCCTGCGTCTTGGCTGGTTGCGTACCTCTTTGTGCAAAGTCGTGTTCGGTGCGTAAAGGTAAGGCGTACGCTCGGGCATATGCGGATTGCGGTTTCCTCAGAAGGCGGCGCGCAGGACGCGCCGCGGACGGGGTCCGGGCGGGCCGGGGCGAGAAGGGGGCGTGGGGTGCGATGAACGACAGCACCATCTCCCTGCCCTGGCTGGTCATACGCCAGGACGACAACGGCAACCGCTACCGGGTGGGCAGATACGCGAGCCGGGACGAGGCGCAGAAGATCGCAGACAGCCTCGACAGCCGCGGCCACAAGCAGCTCTACTGGGTCGAGCGCATCGGCCAGGGGCAGAGCCAGGCCCAGGCGCAGAACGGCGACGGCTCCCGGAACTGACGTGCCGCCGGGTCCCGTAGGCTCCGGCGCATGACGGAACGGATCGTGGTGGTGGGAGCCGCCCTGCTCGACGCCGGCCGCCTCCTCGCCGCGCGCCGCAGCGCACCCCCGGAACTCGCGGGCCGCTGGGAACTGCCCGGCGGAAAGGTCGAGGAGGGCGAGGCGCCCGAGGCGGCACTCGTGCGCGAACTGCGCGAGGAGCTCGGCGTCGAGACCGAGACCGTCGAACGCGTCCCGGGGGAGTGGCCCCTTCGGTCGCCGTACGTCCTTCAGGTGTGGACCGCCCGTCTGCGCCCGGGCTCTACCCCGCCCGAGCCCCTCCAGGACCATGACGCGCTGCGCTGGCTCACCCCGGCCGAGATCTGGGACGTCGACTGGCTGGACCAGGACGTGCCCGCGGTCCGCGAGGCCCTCCCGAAGCTCGGCGCCGACGCCGGCTGAGGCATGCGCAGAGCACGGCGGGCCGGGGAGGTCCGGTCCGTACGCCGTTCGTGCCACCGTGCGCCCTGTCCCGCGGTACCACCCAGGCAATATCGGGTATGGGGCAACTAACCCCACGAAACCGGACATGGGTGTACTCGCTGGCCCGGGAAGTGATCGGCGTGATCGACACCGACGGCGACTGCGTCGAGTGGACGTTCCCCGCGGACCCGGGTGCGGTGCGCACCGCCCGCCGCGCCGTCCGCGGCCAGCTGCACGACTGGGGCCTCGACAGCCTGGGCGACATCACCGCGCTGCTGGTCAGTGAGCTGGTCACCAACGCCCTGCGCCACGCGACCGGCCCCATCGGCGTCCGTCTGGTCCGGCCCGCCGCCCTGGCGGGCATCCTGCGGGTCGAGGTCTCCGACCCGCTGCCGGACCCGCCCCGCGAGCGGGTCGCCCGACCCGAGGACGAGACCGGGCGCGGACTGCAACTGGTGGCCTCCTCCGCGCACCGCTGGGGCACGCGGCCCGGGGACACCGGGAAGACGGTCTGGTTCGAACTGGCGGTGCCGGGTTGAGGGGGCGTTCCGCGGGGATGAGCCGGTGTACAGCGGGGCCTGCGGTGTCGCCCGTTCGGTTCCGGTCGCCGACCGGTCGAGGAAGAGGTGGTTCGAGGGCGTGTCCGCTGGTTAGAAGACTGGAAGTGTTGTCGCGGGACGGTCCGAAAAGCACCTGGACCGTGCTGTGATCGTGAACACCGTGTCGTGCGGACCCGTAGTGCTGGATACTGCGGGCAGCCGCCGCCGGTGACCGGTGCCGGACGCGGTGAGCTGGAGGGGACGGTTCGCGTGAGCGAGATACCAGCGAAGGCCACGGAGTCCGAGGACCCGTCGGGCGGCGCGAGGGCGAGGGCCGCGAGTGCGCTCGCCGCCGGCGCCGCGCACGGCCTCGCCGACGGCCCGGACGAGTCGGCGACGCCGGGTGACGCCATGTGGCAGAGCAGTCCGCCCGGTTCGATCTACGACTACATCAAGGTCGCCTCGTTCTCGATCGGTCCCGACGGCCTCGTCGACCAGTGGAGTCTGCGCGCGGAGCAGATCTTCGGCATCTCCGCGGACCGGGCCGTCGGCATGGACCCCATCGACGCCTTCATCGACCCCGACCTGCGCGAACGCGGTCAGCGCAAGATGGCCGAGATCCTCGACGGGCGGGAGTGGACCGGTGTGGTGCCGTTCCGGATGCCGGACCCGGTGCCCGGCGGCGGCCGCGGCGAGAAGGGCCTCGCCGAGGTGTACGTCATGCCGACCCGCACTCTGGACGGCGACAAGGCCGCCGTCTGCATCGTCGTCGACGTCCGCACGCTCCGCAGCATCGAGACCGACCTCGCCGCCTCGCAGGCCATTTTCGGCCAATCCCCGTTCGGCTTCCTGCTGATCGACCCCGACCTGCGGGTCCGCCGGGCCAACCATCGGTTCGCCTCCATCTTCGGCGGCACCCCCGACGACCACCGCGGCAAGGGCGTCCACGACTACCTGCCCCGGTCCGAGGCCGACCGGGTCAGCGCGACGCTGCGCAGGGTCCTCCAGACCGGCGACTCCATCACGGACATGCACGTCACCGGCTTCGTGCCGGGTTCCGACGAGCGCCGGCACTGGTCGATCAACCTGTACCGCGTGCACAGCGGCACCGGCCGCCCCATCGGCATCGCCTGGCTCGGCACCGACATCACCGCCCGCCGCGCCGCCGCCCGCGAGGCCGCCGCGGCCCGGCGCAATCTCGCCCTTCTGAACGACGCGGGCGCCCGCATAGGGAACTCCCTCGACCTGGAGACGACCGCGCGCGAACTCCTCGACGTCGTCGTGCCCGGCTTCTGCGATCTCGCCACCGTGGACCTCTACCAGGGTCTCCTGGCCGGCGACGAGACCCCGCCCGGCCTCGCCGACGGCAGCGCCGAACTGCGCCGGGTCGCCTTCTCCTCCGCCGTCTCCGACGCCCCCTTCCCCGGCTCCGGCCCGGCCGTCGCGGTCGGCGCGGTCCACCACTTCCCGTTCAACTCGCCCTGCGCGGACGCCCTGCGCACCGCCCGCCCGCAGGCCGTCCCCGGCGAGGACGGCGGCCTCGTGCAGTCCACCCTCGCCGTCCCGATGGTCGCCCACGACACCGTCGTCGGCCTCGCGCAGTTCTCACGGACGAAGGGCAGCGAGCCGTTCGGCGACCGGGACCGCGATCTGGCCGTCGAGCTGGCGGCGCGGGCGGCGGTCTGCATCGACAACGCGCGCCTGTACCGGCGCGAGCACGAACGGGCGCTGATACTGCAACGGTCGCTGCTGCCGCCCGGCGACCCGGTGGCGTCCGGTCTGGACATCGCCTGCCGATACCTGCCGGGCAACGTCTCCATGGGCCGCCCCAGCGAGGTCGGCGGCGACTGGTTCGACGTCATCGAACTGCCCGGGCACCGTACGGCGCTGGTGGTGGGCGACGTGATGGGCCGCGGTCTGCGGGCGGCGGTCGCGATGGGTGAACTCCGCACGGCGGTCAGGACGCTGGCGCTGCTGGACCTGGAACCGGCCGAGGTGCTCTCCGCGCTGGACGAGATCGCCCGCGGCCTCGGCACCCCCGGAGGCGTCCAGCAGGCCACCCGGGCGGCCCGGCGCCCCCGTGAGGCCGACCTGTCCGAGGTGTACCTCGCGACCTGCGTGTACGCGGTCTACGACTCGGTGACCCGGCGCTGTACGTTCGCCAACGCCGGTCACCTGCCCCCGGTGCTCGTCGAACCCGGTGAGCCGGCGCTGATGCTCGACGTGCCGCCGGGCATGCCGCTCGGCGTGGGCGGCGAACCCTTCGAGGAGGTGGAGGTCGAACTCCCCGAGGGCGCCCTGCTCGCGCTCTACACGGATGGACTGGTCGAATCGCGCGACCATCCGCTGGACGAGGGCCTCAACGCGTTCGTCGGGGCCCTCACCGATCCCTCCGCCCCCCTGGAGGACGTCTGCGACCACGTCCTCAACACCCTCGACTCGCACCACGGCGAGGACGACATCGCCCTGCTGATGGCCCGTGTGCAGGGCCTGCCCGCCGACTCCGTCGGCGACTGGACCCTGCCGCGCGAGCCGCGCAGCGTGGGGCGCGCGCGCGAGTACGCGCGCGGCCAGTTGCTCTCCTGGGGCCTCGAACCCCTCGTCGACACGACGGAGTTGCTCGTCAGCGAGCTGGTCACCAACGCGCTGCGGTACGGCGAGGGCGAGATCAGGCTCCGGCTGCTCCTCGACCGCACGCTGGTCTGCGAGGTCTGGGACGCGGGGCTCGTCCAGCCGCGCCGCCGCCGGGCCCGGGACACCGACGAGGGCGGCCGGGGCCTCCAGCTCGTGGGCCTGCTGTCGGCGGCCTGGGGCTCGCGCCGCACCCCGCGCGGGAAGACGGTGTGGTTCGAACTGCCCCTGCCGGACGGCCAGACGGGTCTTGCCGACCCGGCGGAGGCGTTGCTGAGCCTGTTCTGACCCCGCTCCCGGCTCCGGCGGACGGTCACCCGGGTTCGGGGGCCTGAAGCGTGCGGGCGGGCCCGGCCCCGCCGTCGAAGCCCGCGGGCGTCCCGTTCTCGGGATTCTCGGCCGGGACGATGCCACCGAGCACGGCCCCGCCGGTGCCCGCCGTGCCTTCGGCGCCCGCGTACGGGTTCCCGTGCGCCCGCACATCGAGCTCGGCCAGCTCTCGAGCCTCCAGGGCGAGGATGTCGGCGGGCGGGCGGTCCGCCGGGTCTCCCGTCGCGAGAAGCCGTTCCGCCTCCGCGAGCCGCGTCCGTGCGGCGGCTCCGACGACACCCCGGTGCGTCGCGACGAAGTCGGCAGCGGCCGCGGTGGAGATGCGGGCGGTGATCAGGGCGGCGGCCGGCAGCACCCCGGCCCGCCCCGAGGCGACCGGCGCGGCCGCCCGCACGACCCGACGCAACACCTCGACGGGATCCCAGGCCCGCCCTCCCGTCAACTCCTGCCGCACGGACCCGAGCACGGCATCGGCATGCGTCACCGCCACCGCCCGCGCCTCGGCCGTGAGGTGCGGTGACACCGGACCCGGGGCCGGCACCGGGCTCGGGCCGACGGGGTGGGGGGTGCGCCGGTGTCGCCCCGACGGCTGTGGCGACGGGCCGGAGTGCGGTCCGGCCGGGTGGGGGGTCGGCCGGTCTACATCTGAGGCGGGCGGCGATGGGGTGGGGTGCGGTTGCGCGGGGGTCGGGTCGGCGGGACGGGGTGTCGGCGGGTGTCGGTCCGAGGGCTGTGCTGACGGGCGGGACGGTTCGGCCGGGTGCGGGTCGGCCGGGTGGGGGGTCGGGCGGTCCACACCTGAGGCGTGCGCCGTAGCGCCGGGCCGCGGTTCGACCTGTGACGGGTCGGCCGGTGCCGGGCCGGTCGGGTCGGGAGTCGGCCGGTGTCCGTCCTCCCCGCCGGTGTGCGGGCCGCGGGTGTGCGGGCCGCCCGGGCGGGGGCCGCCGGTGTGCGGGGCGTCGGCGCGGGGCCCCGGTGGGAGTGAGGGCGTGGGGGGCGGGGACAGCTGCTGTCTCGCCCGGGCCAGTTCCGCCTCCGCGCCCGTGAGGGCGGCCGGCACCGTCCGCTCCGCCTCCTTCAGTTCGGCGGCCAGCCGGTCGACGCCCTCGACGAAGACGGCGGCCTGGTTCACGGCGCCCTCGGCGGCGCGCAGATGCCGGACCGCCGGCTCCGGTCGTCCCGCGTCGGCCGACTGGCGTGCCCGGTTGAGCCGGACCGTGGCGAACAGCAGGCGGTCCTTGGCCTGTTCGACGCTTCCGGTGACGGACGCGGTGGCGGTCGGCGCGTACCGGGCCCGAAGCTCGGCGAGGACTGCCTCCGAGGCCCCCGTACGCCCCGCCAGTTCCCGGAACCGGCCCTCGGCGACGGCCAACGCCTCACCCACGCCCCGGTCCAGCCCCCGCAGCCGTCCGAACCCGTCGGACACGGCGTCCAGCCGATGCCCGACCTCGTCGCAGCGTCCCACGATCCCGGCGAGCGCGTGCCCCCGGGCGTCCTCCTCGGCCGGCACCCCCTCGTCGTACCGCTGCCGCATCCGGAACGCGGCGGCGAGTTCGGTCTCCGCCTCGCGCACGGCCCGGCGGACGTCCTCCAGTTCCTCCGCCGGGCACAGCGCCTGCGCGAAACCGAGTTCGTCGCGCGCCGCCCGGACCCGGTTGTCCGCCTCGACCAGTGCCGCGCAGGCCTGCTCGTCGGGGGCGGTGAGGGGCGGCGAGATCCTCGGCGGCGGGCTGCCGGCGTCCCCGGGAGTCGTCCGGACGCGGGCGCGCCGTACGCGCCGGACGTACCCGTAACCGGCGACCGCGCCGGCCGCGCCGACCGCCACGAGCGGCAGCACCAGGTCGACGGTGGACCGCTCGTCGTCCTCGGCCGCGGCGGCACGCGCGCCGTGCACCGGGTTCTTGATCGCAACCGGAGCGTCGTCACCGGACGTCATCCCTGGCAACACCAGCCACACGACCCCGACCGCACCGCCCAGCACGGCGTGGGCCACCCGCACGGATATGTGCGAGGTCGCACGCCGCCGCCGGCCCCGGAGCAAGGAAGAGGTCACATTCGGGAGCGTATGGCCGTGCAAACGGGCCCGCGACCGGGATACACCCGAGGTGGGGACCGTGGGGCGGAACACACGCGAGGGGGAACCGCGATGGAACGGCCACCGGGCCAGACGGAGACCGAGACGGAGACCGGGTCAGGGACGGGGGCGGGGGCCGCGAGGGACACGGATTCGGAGACGGATACGGAGACCGCGGCGGGGCCGGAGCCGGGAGAGGCGACCGCGGCGGTGACGGCGAGCGCGCGGACCGAGTCGCCCGCGGCGCAGGCCAAGAGGCGCCGTCGGCGGCTGGTGCGTCGGTGTGCCCTCGCCCTCGTGCTGCTCCTCCTCGCCCCGGTCCTCGCCGCCGAGACCGCCCTTCGTCTGAACTACCTGGGCGACCCGGCCGACGGCACGTACTCCCGCGGCAAGGACGCCATCTGGCTGGGCCACGCCTGGGTCGACGGCCGCAAAACCGACGCCGACGTCAAGGCCCTGGCCGCCCGGCTCCGGGACACCGGCATCCGCGACCTCTACGTCCACGCCGGCCCTCTGGAGCACGACGGCACGCTCCCGGCGTCCGCGTACGCCGACGCGGGGCCGTTCATCGCCGCTGTCCACCGGGAGGCGCCGACGCTCCGCGTCCAGGCCTGGCTGGGCGACGTCCTCGCCACCGAGAGCCCGGACGGCATGCGGCTGGAGCGGGCGCAGACCCGCGCCGCGGTCGTGCGGTCCACCCGCGAGATCCTCGCCGCCGGCTTCCAGGGCGCCCACTTCGACCTCGAGCCGCTGCACTCCGACGACGGCGACTACCTCACCCTCCTCGACTCCCTGCGGGCCGTCACCCGTGCCCGCGGCGCCCAGCTCTCCGTCGCGGCCCACCAGATCGACCCGATCCCCGGCTTCCACTCCTTCTGGGGCACGACCGCCGGCCACCCCAAGTGGTGGTCGCAGAAGTTCTTCGGCCAGGTCGCCCGCCGCGTCGACCAGATCGCCGTGATGTCGTACGACACCATGCAGCCCCTGGAGAGCACCTACGGCGGATACGTCGCCCAGCAGACGTCCCTCGCCCTGGAGGTCACCCCGCGCTCCACCGATCTGCTGATGGGCCTGCCCTTCTACCACGAGAACCGGTTCGGCCACTGGAACCATGCCGAGACCGTCGCCGCCGCCGTCCGGGGTGTCCGGCTGGGTCTGTCCCGCACCGACGCCCACCGTGAGAACTTCGGCGTCGCGGCCTACGTGGACTTCGCGGCCACCGAGCAGGACTGGACGTCGTACGAGAAGGGCTGGGTCCGTCAGGGCATGTCGTTTGGGGAAACAGGGCCATCACGGGGTCAAATCCCTTTGCGTGCACCGCAGACGGCGGGACCATGAGCGCATGTACTGGGCACTGGTGGGTACGGGTGTCGTCTGCGTGACGATCATGGCTGCGTTCGGCATCGCGGCCGTCACCCTGGAGTGGGTGCCGCCGCGCAGCCGCGGCCTGGTGACGCGGCCGCGGCTGTGGGGGGCGGGCGCCCTGATGAGCGCCCTGGGTATCGGCGTCTTCCTCTTCCTGGGCCCGCTGGCCCCCGAGGGCCGGACGGTGGACTTCTACGTCCCGCCGGCCGGGATGGCCCTCAACCTCGCCGGGCTCGGCGTGCAGGCGCTCGCCCGGCGGCCCGGCCGCACGCCCGGGCTGCCCCCGGCGTCTACGAAGACCGCCTCCTGATCTTCGAGCCCAGCCACACCAGCGGGTCGTACTTGCGGTCGACGGCGCGTTCCTTCAGCGGGATGAGCGCGTTGTCCGTGATCTTGATGCCTTCGGGGCAGACCTCCGTGCAGCACTTGGTGATGTTGCAGTAGCCGAGGCCGTGTTCGTCCTGGGCCGTGCGCCGCCGGTCCAGGCCGCTCTCCTCGGCCGCGTCCAGCGGGTGCATGTCCAGTTCGGCGACCCGCATGAGGAAGCGCGGGCCCGCGAACGCCGTCTTGTTCTCCTCGTGGTCACGCACGACATGGCAGGTGTCCTGACACAGGAAGCACTCGATGCACTTGCGGAACTCCTGTGAGCGGTCCACGTCCTCCTGGAACATCCGGTACTCGCCGGGGCCGACCCCCTCGGGCGGCACGAACGCCGGGACCTCCCGCGCCTTGCGGTAGTTGAAGCCGACGTCCGTGACGAGATCACGGATCACGGGGAAGGCACGAAGGGGCGTGACGGTGATCGTCTCCTCCCGGTCGAACACCGACATACGGGTCATGCACAGCAGCCGGGGCCGCCCGTTGATCTCCGCGGAACACGAACCGCACTTGCCCGCCTTGCAGTTCCAGCGGACGGCCAGGTCGGGCGCCTGGGTGGACTGGAGGCGGTGGATGATGTCGAGCACCACCTCACCGTCGTTCACCTCGACGTCGAAGTCGTCCAGTCCGCCGCCCCGCACATCACCCCGCCACACCTTGAAGTGGGCGTCGTAGCTGCTCATTCGTACAGCTCCTCTTCGGTGAGGTACTTGACCAGCTCCTCCTTCTCGAAGAGGGCGAGCAGGTCGGGGCGGATGGGCTCGGTGGTCTCGCGGGTGAGGGTGATCCGGCCGCGCAGGGGGTCCGCCTCCGCCGGGCCGTCACCGGGGCCGGCCGGCGCGCACAGCAGGTTGACGTTGCGCCACGCGCGGTCCATCGCCGGGTGGTCCTCACGGGTGTGCCCGCCGCGCGACTCGGTGCGTTCCAGGGCGGCCCGGGCCACGCACTCGCTGACCAGCAGCATGTTCCGCAGGTCGAGCGCGAGGTGCCAGCCGGGGTTGAACTGCCGGTGCCCCTCCACCCCGGCCCGCCAGGCCCGTACGCGCAGCTCGGCCAGCTTCTCCAGGGCGTGCTCCATCTCGCCCTCGCGGCGGATGATGCCGACCAGGTCGTTCATGGTCTGCTGGAGTTCCTGGTGGAGGGTGTACGGGTTCTCGGGCGGCCGGCCGCCGGGGTCGCCGGCGCCCTCCGCGGAGAACGGCCGCAGTGCCTCGGCGGCCGCCGCGGCGACCTGCTCGTCGTCCACCGCCGGGCGGCTCTCGGCCGGGTCCGCCGCGTGGCGGGCGGCGTGCAGTCCCGCCCGGCGGCCGAACACCAGCAGGTCGGAGAGGGAGTTCCCGCCCAGCCGGTTGGAGCCGTGCATGCCGCCGGCCACCTCGCCGGCCGCGAACAGCCCCGGCACCCCGCGGGCGGCGGCCGTGTCGGAGTCGACGGCGATGCCGCCCATCACGTAGTGACAGGTCGGTCCGACCTCCATGGCCTCCGCGGTGATGTCGACGTCCGCCAGCTCCTTGAACTGGTGGTACATGGAAGGCAGCCGGCGTTTGATGACCTCGGCCGGCATCCGCGTCGACACGTCCAGGAAGACCCCTCCGTGCGGGGAGCCGCGGCCCGCCTTCACTTCCGAGTTGATCGCCCGTGCCACCTCGTCACGGGGGAGCAGCTCCGGCGGACGCCGGTTGTGGTCCGGGTCCTCGTACCAGCGGTCGCCCTCCTCCTCCGACTCGGCGTACTTCTCCTTGAAGACGTCGGGGACGTAGTCGAACATGAAGCGTTTTCCGTCGGAGTTCCTGAGCACCCCGCCGTCGCCGCGCACCGACTCGGTGACGAGGATGCCCTTCACCGACGGCGGCCAGACCATGCCCGTCGGGTGGAACTGCACGAACTCCATGTTCAGCAGGGGAGCACCGGCGAGCAGGGCCAGCGCGTGGCCGTCGCCCGTGTACTCCCACGAGTTCGACGTCACCTTGAAGGACTTGCCGATGCCGCCCGTCGCGATCACCACGGCGGGCGCCTGGAGGACGAAGAACCGGCCGGTCTCGCGCTCGTAGGCGAAGACGCCGCTCACCCGGGAGCCGTCCTTGAGGACGCGGGTGACCGTGCACTCCTGGAAGACCTTCAGCCGGGACTCGTAGTCACCGGTCTCGCGGTGGTCCTCCTGCTGGAGCGAGACGATCTTCTGCTGGAGCGTGCGGATCAGCTCCAGGCCCGTACGGTCGCCGACGTGTGCGAGGCGCGGGTACTCGTGGCCGCCGAAGTTGCGCTGGGAGATCCGGCCGTCCTTGGTGCGGTCGAAGAGCGCGCCCCAGGTCTCCAGCTCCCAGACCCGGTCCGGGGCCTCCTGGGCGTGCAGTTCGGCCATCCGCCACTGGTTCAGGAACTTGCCGCCGCGCAGGGTGTCGCGGAAGTGGACCTGCCAGCTGTCGTGCTCGTTGGCGTTGGCCATCGCCGCCGCGATGCCGCCCTCGGCCATCACGGTGTGCGCCTTGCCGAACAGCGACTTGCAGATGACGGCGGTGCGGGCGCCGCGCTCGCGGGCCTCGATGGCGGCGCGCAGTCCGGCGCCTCCCGCGCCGACCACGACCACGTCCCACTCCTGGCGGTCGACCACGGACATCAGCAGGCCCCACTCATCAGGTTCGGCAGCATCTAGAAAAACCTCGGATCGTCGAAGACACCGGACGCGACGAGATAGACGTAGAAGTCGGCGAGCGCCACGCTCACCAGCGACGCCCACGCCAGCAGCATGTGACGGGCGTTCAGCTTCCCCACCAGCCGCCATGCCCGGTAGCGCACGGGGTGCCTGGAGAAGTGCTTCAGCTGACCGCCGACGATGTGCCGGCAGGAGTGGCAGGAGATCGTGTACGCCCAGATCAGCGCGACGTTCAGCAGGAAGACCAGGGTCCCCAGGCCCATGTGGCCCCACGCGTAGTGCTCGTCGCGGAAGGTGAGCACGGTGTCGTAGGTGAGGATCCCGGCGACGACGATCGCCGCGTAGAAGAAGTACCGGTGGATGTTCTGGAGGATCAGCGGGAAGCGGGTCTCGCCGGTGTACTTGCGGTGCGGCTCGGCCACCGCGCAGGCGGGCGGGGACGCCCAGAAGCCGCGGTAGTAGGCCTTGCGGTAGTAGTAGCAGGTCAGGCGGAAGCCGAGCGGGAAGACGAGGATCAGGATCGCGGGCGAGAGGCCCCACCAGGCGCCGAAGATCTCCGCGTTGGGGCCGTGCCGCATCGTCTCGCAGTTGTCCGCCAGACACGGGGAGTAGAACGGCGAGACGTACGGCGCCGCGTAGTAGTGCGCGTTCGCGAAGGCGCGCCAGGTCGAGTAGACGACGAACGCCAGCAGCCCGGCGGCGGTGGCCGCGGGGGCGAGCCACCAGCGGTCGGTCCGTAGATGGGGAGCGGCGATCGCGGCGCGTCCGGCGCCGCGTACGCCGCTCGGGGGACGGTGGTCGGTGGGTGAGGGTTCCGTACCAGTGGCCAACTCAGGACTCCGGTCGGGTCAGGGGGCGTGCCGGCCCCGGGCGCCGAGTCCCTCGTCGTCCGTGTCGATCCACAGGGAGTCGTCGTACGGGGTGTCGGGGATGGTGACGAGCTCGGGCCCGCGCGACGAGCCGGGGTGGGAGGCGGCATCGCGCAGCAGCGCGACGCTCTCCCTCAGGTGTTCGGCGTCGGTACGGACCCGGCGCATCTCCAGGCCGGAACTGCCGAGCTGCTGCTCCAGTCGGCCGACGGACCGGGAGAGGTCGTCGAGGCAGCGCTGGGCCGTGGTCAGGTCGTCGTGCACGGACATGAGAAGTCCTCGCTTCCGTGGGGGCTGGGCCCTGGACGGCAACGTTCATGCGCCTGCGAGTGTTGCGCGTCACACCGGTGGATGTGAAGGCGTGTGCAGCGATTGGCGGGTGCGTTGCTCCGCACGAGTGGCCTTGGCCGGCCCCGCCGCCGTGTCGCCCACGGCAGGCGAACCCTTTCCTCTTCAGTGAGCAGTAGATCTGATCAACTCCAAAATACCGCCAAACGTGATCAAAACGCACCCGCGTCGGCGCATTCGCGTCCATGTGTCCAGGGGTGTCCGGGTCACCGGCGGCAGCGGCTCACCGGAGGTAGCAGAGATGTCCCACGACGGCGTCGGCCCGCGCGCGGTCATGCGCTCGGTCGCCTTCCTCACCGCGGGCGCGCTCGCGGTGCCCCTGCTCTCCGGCTGCGGCTCCGCGGACGAGGCGGGCAAGCCCCTGGCCCGCCAGGACATCGCCCCGGCCGCCCGCGCCCGGGTCGCCGAGGGCGGCACCCTGCGCTGGGCCGTGGACACGGTGCCGGAGACCTTCAACACCTTCCAGTCCGACGCCGACGCCACGACCACCCGGGTCGCCCAGGCCGTGCTGCCCTCGATGTACCGGCTCGACGCGAGCGGGCGGCCGCAGCGCGACGCCGACTACCTGGAGTCCGCGAAGGTCGTCGAGACCGAACCCAAGCAGGTCGTCCTGTACAAACTCGACCAGCAGGCCGTGTGGAGCGACGGCCGGGAGATCGGCGCCGCCGACTTCGCCGCCCAGTGGCGTGCCCTGTCGGGCAAGGACAGCGCCTACTGGACGGCCCGCAACGCCGGCTACGACCGCATCGAGAAGATCGAGCGCGGGGACAACGACCTGGAAGTCAGGGTCACCTTCAAGCGGACGTACGCCGACTGGCGGTCGCTGTTCTCGCCGCTGTACCCGAAGGACGTCATGGGCACGCCCGACGCCTTCAACGACGGGGCGCGCCGCAAGCTGAACGTGACCGCCGGGCCGTTCGTGGTGAAGAAGGTCGACCGCAAGAACCACGAGGTGCGTCTTGCCCGCAACACACGCTGGTGGGGCCGGCCGGCCAAGCTCTCCGAGATCGTCCTGACGGCGGTCCCGAGGACCGAGCGGGCGTCCGCACTGGCCGCCGGGAAGATCGATCTGGCCGAGATCGACCCGGCCGCCGCACAGCGCGTCGACGGCGCCGCGAACGGCACGGCCGGGCCGCTCGCCGGTCCCGGCTCCGGGCGCACCGCCGCCAAGGAGCTGCGTTCCTGGGCCCTCGCCCACGGCTCGGACGAGGACACGGCCGAGGACGAGGTCGAGGCCCGCGCCGAGCTGCGCAAGGCCGTCGCCAAGTGGGAACGGCAGCAGAAGGCGCTGCGCGCGTTCGAGGTGCGCAGATCGCTGGAGCCGGCGTACACCCAGCTCGCCCTGAACGGCGCCGACGGGCCGCTGGCGGACGAGCGCGTGCGCCGGGCGGTCGCCCGGGCGCTGGACCGCAGGGAACTGGCCAAGGTGGTGCTGAAGCCGCTGGGGCTGCCCGCGGAGCCCGTGGGCAGCCACCTGGCGCTGGCCGGGCAGGACGCGTACGCCGACAACAGCGGGGCGCTGGGCGGCCAGGACACCGCCGAGGCGCAGGCGCTGCTCGCCGACGCCGGATGGGTGCCCGGGGGTCCGGTCAAGAAGCAGGAGAAGGGCGAGAAGGCGGCCGGATCGGCGGGGAAGAAGGCCGGCAAGGACGAGGACTCCTCGGACGACGACGGCACGTACGTCGTCGGCGAGGACGACAAGGCGCCCGCCGGTGTGAGCCGCGAGGAGAGGCGGCAGGCCGCGCGGGGCGATAACGCGCGCAGGAGCGGCGACGGACAGCAGCTCGCCCAGGAGGGCAAGCAGTACCAGCAGATCAGCCGGGGCGGGGCCGCCGGCGCCTACGCCCCGAAGGGCACGGCCGCCCCGAAGGGCACCGCCGCACCGGTCGGCGTCCCGGCCAAGGCGCTGGCGAAGGACGGCAAGGCGCTCACCCTGCGGTTCGTGCTGCCCTCCGGTCCCGGGTCCGAACCCCTGGCCGCGGTCGCCGAGCGGATCACCAGGATGCTGGCGAAGGTCGGTATCGGCACGGACATCACCAAGGTCCCGGACGAGAGCTACTTCAAGGACCACGTCGCCTCCGGTGAGTACGACCTGGCCCTGTACTCGTGGCCGGCGTCCGCCTTCCCCGCCACCGACGCCCGGCCGATCTACGCGAAGCCGGTGCCGGCCGCCGACGGCTCGCTGAGCGTCGAGCAGAACTACACCCGGATCGGCACCGATCAGGTCGATCAGTTGTTCGAACAGGCGGCCTCGACCCTCGACAAGGACGAGCAGCGGTCCCTGATCCGCAAGGCCGACTCCCGGATCTGGGCGGCTGCCGGATCGATTCCTCTCTATCAGCGCCCTCAGCTCACGGCCGTACGGAAGACGGTGGTCAACGCGGGCGCCTTCGGCTTCCAGACCCCCGTCTACCAGGACATCGGCTTCCTGAAGAAGGGCTCGGAGAAGGGTGCGAAGGCCTCCGCGAGCCCGTCCGGAAACTGAGCGCGGGGTGCGTGCGAAGTGAGCCGGGTGGCCCTGCGGAGGCCGTCCCCCGCCGGGCCACGTACCATGGGGTGAGGCCGTGGCGTGTCAAAGCCCGGCAGGGCCCGCGTAACACAGACGTACGCAGCAGGGTCGCCCTCACACTCCGGGAGAACGCCGCTTTATGGCCACGCGCCACGACATTCGCAACGTAGCCATCGTCGCCCACGTCGACCACGGCAAGACGACTCTGGTCGACGCCATGCTCAAGCAGGCCGGCGCCTTCGCCGCGCACGCCGCCGAGTCGCTCGACGACCGCATGATGGACTCGAACGACCTGGAGCGTGAGAAGGGCATCACGATCCTCGCCAAGAACACGGCGGTGAAGTACCACCCCAAGGACGGGGGGGACGTCATCACCATCAACATCATCGACACCCCCGGTCACGCCGACTTCGGCGGCGAGGTGGAGCGCGGCCTGTCGATGGTCGACGCCGTCGTGCTGCTGGTGGACGCCTCCGAGGGCCCGCTGCCGCAGACCCGCTTCGTGCTGCGCAAGGCGCTCCAGGCCCGCCTGCCCGTCATCCTGTGCATCAACAAGACGGACCGCCCGGACTCGCGCATCGACGAGGTCGTGAACGAGGCGTACGACCTCTTCCTCGACCTCGACGCCGACGAGGACCAGATCGAGTTCCCGATCGTCTACGCCTGTGCGCGTGACGGCGTCGCCTCGCTGACCAAGCCGGAGGACGGCACGGTCCCGGCCGACAGCGACAGCCTGGAGCCGTTCTTCTCCACGATCCTGTCCCACGTCCCGGCCCCCGAGTACGACGTGGAGGCCCCGCTCCAGGCGCACGTCACCAACCTGGACGCCGACAACTTCCTCGGCCGTATCGCGCTGCTCCGCGTCGAGCAGGGCGAGCTGCGCAAGGGCCAGACGGTCACGTGGATCAGGCGCGACGGCACGATGTCCAACGTGCGCATCACCGAGCTGCTGATGACCGAGGCGCTCACCCGCAAGCCCGCCGAGAAGGCCGGCCCCGGTGACATCTGTGCCGTCGCCGGTATCCCGGAGATCATGATCGGCGAGACCCTCGCCGACCCGGAGAACCCGATCGCGCTGCCGCTCATCACGGTCGACGAGCCGGCCATCTCCATGACCATCGGCACCAACACCTCGCCGCTGGTCGGCCGCGGTGGCACCGGCAAGGGCGCGGAGAACAAGGCCGCGGTCAAGGACCGCAAGGTCACGGCCCGTCAGGTCAAGGACCGCCTCGACCGTGAGCTGGTCGGTAACGTCTCGCTGCGCGTCCTGGACACCGAGCGTCCCGACGCCTGGGAGGTGCAGGGCCGCGGCGAGCTGGCGCTGGCCATCCTGGTCGAGCAGATGCGCCGTGAGGGCTTCGAGCTGACCATCGGCAAGCCGCAGGTCGTCACGAAGGACGTCGACGGCAAGGTCTACGAGCCCGTCGAGCGCATGACGATCGACGTGCCCGAGGAGCACATGGGCGCGGTCACGCAGCTCATGGGTGTCCGCAAGGGCCGGATGGACAACATGTCCAACCACGGCTCGGGCTGGGTCCGCATGGAGTTCGTCGTGCCCTCGCGCGGTCTCATCGGCTTCCGTACCGAGTTCCTGACCGGTACGCGCGGTACGGGTATCGCCCACTCCATCCACGAGGGCCACGAGCCGTGGTTCGGCACGCTGACGACCCGTAACAACGGCTCGCTGGTCGCCGACCGCTCGGGCGCCGTCACCGCGTTCGCGATGACGAACCTCCAGGAGCGCGGTGTGCTGTTCACCGACCCCGGCACCGAGGTGTACGAGGGCATGATCGTCGGCGAGAACTCGCGCTCCGACGACATGGACGTGAACATCACCAAGGAGAAGAAGCTCACGAACATGCGGTCGTCGTCGGCCGACTCGTTCGAGGCGATCGTGCCGCCGCGCAAGCTGTCGCTCGAGCAGTCGCTGGAGTTCTGCCGCGACGACGAGTGCGTCGAGGTGACCCCGGAAGCGGTTCGCATCCGCAAGGTCGTGCTCGACCAGCGCGACCGCGCCCGTACCGCCAGCCGCGCCAAGCACGGCTGATCCGCGGGTAGTTCGCCACCGCAGCGCACTCCGGAGCCCGGGCGTCCCCATTCGTGGGGGCGCCCGGGCTTTTCGCAACCCGTTTTCCGGGACCCGGACGGCGACAGCTGTCCGTAATGCGGTGATCCTCGCCCGATAGCCATGTAACAAGTCCGTTTCGCGGCCTTCTCGCGGCAGAGACTTTGTCCGGATTTTGGAAGATCTAGGCCTCAGCCGTGACTGAATTGAGATTTAAAGACGGTGGTCGGCACCTGACGCATGCCAGATAGTTAGCCGCGTAACGCTCGGGTCAATGGGTCTCGCGCTGTGGGGACAGCGCCGACTCGCGAGCACCAGGGGGTGTCTGACCCTCCGTCAGGGGTGTCGGAGGTCGGACGAGCGCCCCCTCCTGTCGGTGAACACGTGGAGTCACAAGGAGGATCCCCATGCCACTCAAGCGGCCCAAGCGGTCCCTCGCCGGTCTGCCCGCCCCCGCCCGCGGCGAGTGTCACTGACCTAGCGTCCGGCCGCCGACCGCGGCCGTCCGGCTACGCGCGTCCGGCTGCGGCTTCTTCCGTGCCGCCCGTCCGGCGCGCTCCGGCGTCCCTTCATGAACCGACCGGCGTCCGCGCGCACTTCGCACGCCCGCCGCCGGCTCGGCACACCCACACCCGTGAAGTGAAATGGGCGAACTGTGACAAGTCCTACCGACATCGAGGGCGGCGGTACGTCGGTCGTGGTCGACGGCGACCGTGAGCCGGCGGCGGCGACCGAGGCCGAGGCGCCCGTGGGCCGGTCTCCCGGTCAGCTCATGTGGCTCCGCTTCAAGCGGGACCGCACGGGCGTGATCTCGGCCTACGTCGTGCTGTTCTTCTTCCTGATCGGCGTTCTCGCCCCGCTGATCGCGAAGCTCTACGGCAAGAACCCGTACACCGTGTTCGCGGACGAACGCCCGGAGTTGTTCGACAGCGCGGGTGTGCCGGTGCAGCCCAACGGCGGGATCAGCGGCGAGTTCTGGTTCGGCCTCGAACCCGGCAACGGCTACGACGTCTTCACCAAGCTGCTCTACGGCATCCGCAACTCCCTGGGCATCTCCCTCGCGGTCACCGTCGCCACCGTGCTGACCGGCATCGTCCTCGGTGTGGCGGCCGGCTATCTCGGCGGCCGCACGGACTTCCTGATCAGCCGGGTGATCGACTTCCTGCTCGCCATCCCGGCCCAGCTGTTCTTCATCGCGAGCATGCCGGTCGTGGTCTCCCTGTTCGTCAGCCCGCGCGACGAGACGCCCGTCTACGTCCGGGTCGTCGCGCTGATCTCGGTGCAGTGGTTCCTCGGCTGGATGAGCCTCGGCCGCATCCTGCGCGGCACCAGTCTCGCCCTGCGGGAACGGGAGTTCATCGAGGCGGCGAAGGTGAGCGGGGCTCCACCGGGGCGGATCATCCGCAAGGAGATCCTGCCCAACGTGGTCACGCCGATCCTGGTGCAGGCGACCTACATGCTGCCCAACTTCGTGACCGCCGAGGCCGGTCTGTCCTTCCTCGGCGTGGGACTGGTCGAACCGACGCCGGACTGGGGGCAGATGTTCTCCAAGGCGGCGACCGAACTCGTGATGCAGAACGACATCACCTACATGTTCTTCCCCGGCATCTCGATGATCATCTTCATCGTGGCGTTCAACCTGCTCGGGGACTCGGTCAGGGACGCCTTCGACCCCAAGACGGCGCGCTGATCCGCACATCACGCTCTTTGGCCTCACAGACTGCTGGACTCACAGAGATGGGTGGGAAACGAGTGATGGGTATGGGTGGACGCCGCGCGTACGCCGCGCTCTCGCTGGCCGCTGCGGGAGCGCTCGTGCTCTCCGGTTGCAGCGAGGGCGGCAGCAAGGAAGGCAGCAACAAGGACGACAAGAAAAACGCCCAACGGCAGCAGTCCTCCATCGACTTCGGCGACGCGAAGGCCTCGACCGGCCCGGCCGCCGAGGTCCCCGGAGCGAAGCCCGGAGGCGCGGTCTCCGTTCTCCAGAGAGACAGCTACGCGCATCTCGACCCCGCACAGATCTACGTCTCCGACGAGATGGCGCTGTCGCAGCTCATCCACCGCGGTCTGACCGGCTACAAGGCGACCGGCGAGGACGGCAAGAAGCACGAGGTCGTCGGCGACCTGGCCACCGACAGCGGAACCACCACCGACGGCGGCAAGACCTGGAAGTACACGCTGAAGGACGGGGTCAAGTGGGCCGACGGCTCCGCGATCACCGCCACCGACGTGCGTCACACCTTCGAGCGGCTGTTCGCGCCGTTCGTCGCCAACGGCCCGACCTTCATCCAGCAGTGGCTCGCCGACACACCGGGCACGGCATACCGCGACCTGCTGAAGGGCGGCCCGTACGGCGGCAAGCACCTGCCGGACACCGTCCTGGAGACGCCGGACGCGAAGACGGTCGTCTTCAAGTTCAAGAAGCCCAAGCCGGATCTGCCGTACGCGCTGGCCATGGCCGGCTACTCGCTCGTCTCGCAGAAGAAGGACACCAAGGAGAAGTACGACAAGGCCCCGATGACGTCGGGCCCGTACAAGATCCAGGACTTCAAGTCCGGCAAGTCGATGGTCCTGGTGAAGAACACCAACTGGGACGCGAAGACCGACCCGATCCGGCACCAGTACATCGACCGGTTCAACTTCGCGTTCAACAAGCAGTTCGAGGACTCGACCAAGGCCATCCTCGACGACTCGGGGGCCAACGCCACCGCGGTCAGCTTCAACAACGAGGTCGACGCGGGGAACCTGTCCAAGATCCTCGCCGACGCGAAGCTGAAGTCCCGTACCGTCTCCGGCTACCAGCCCTACGTGGGCCAGATCGACATCAACATGTCGCAGAAGGAGATGCAGGACAAGAGGGTCCGTGAGGCCATCGCCTACGCCCTGCCGATCACCCCGTTCGTGCGCGCCTTCGGCGGCACGGCTGCCCGCGAGGTCGCCGGCGGTCTGATCAGTCCGACCGTCTCCGGCTACAACCCGAACTTCGACCCGTTCGGCAAGAAGAAGAAGCCGGCCGGTGACCCGGCCAAGGCCAAGGAGCTCCTGGAGAAGGCCGGCAAGGTCGGTCTGAAGCTGACCTTCGGCTACATCAACACCCCCGAGGGCCAGCAGTACTCCACCGCCATGGCGGCCGGTCTGGAGAAGGCCGGCTTCGACGTCCAGCGCCAGGAGATCCCGGCGGAGACGTACTACGACCAGGTCGGCAAGGTCAGCAACAACTTCGACATCTACCACACCGCGTGGGGCGCCGACTGGCCGAGTTCCTCGACCGTCATCCCGCCGCTCTACGACGGACGCCAGATCCAGGACGGCGCCGCGAACTACTCGCACATCAACGACCCGAAGGTCAACGCCGACATCGACGAGGCGAGCACCATCACCGACCCGGTCAAGGCCGCCGAGGCCTGGAACAAGATCAACGAGTACATCGTGAAGGACGTCGTCTCCAACATCCCGACGGCGTACTACAAGCAGACCCAGATCGCCGGTTCGAAGATCGGCGGCCTCGTGTACGACGACGTCATCGGTGGCATCGACCCGCGCAGGCTGTTCGTGAAGTAGCCCCGTCCTGAGCGCGGCGCCCGGTGCGTCCCGTCCCCCTTCCGCGACGGGGCGCACCGGCCCGCACGGCCCTTCGAGACGGCCCTTTGAGCCGGCCTTACGAGCCCGAAAGCTGCCACTGAGATGCTGCGCTTCCTTCTTCGCCGGACCCTCGGCTCGCTGGTCATCCTGATCCTGCTGACCGTCGTCGCCTTCCTGCTGTTCTTCGGCATGCCCCGGGACCCGGCGCTGCTGATGTGCGGCAAGACGTGCACCCCCGACGCGCTGGAGAACATCCATCGCACGCTCGGCATCGACAAGTCGATCCCCGAGCAGTTCTGGATCTTTCTGCACGGGCTGATCGCGGGCCGCAGCGACTTCGCCCAGGGCCCCTGCCCCGCCCCCTGTTTCGGCTACTCGTACCACACCAACGAGCAGGTCTGGTCGACCCTGATGGACCGGCTGCCGCTCACCGTCTCCCTCGCGCTGGGCGCCACCGTCGTCTTCCTGTTCGTCGGACTCGGCACCGGCATGCTGGCCGCCTGGCGCCGCGGCACGCTCATCGACAAGTCGTTCACCGCGGGCTCCATGGTGCTCAGTTCGATGCAGATCTACTTCCTGGGACCGCTCGCCCTCGCCGTGCTGGTGTACCAGACCCACCTCTTCGACGAACCCCGGTACACCGAACTCACCCAGGACCCCGTCGCCTGGTTCTCCGGGCTGATGATCCCCTGGGTCGTGCTGTCCACGATCTTCGCGGCGCAGTACACCCGTATGGCGCGCTCCTCCATGATCGAACAGCTCCAGGAGGAGCACATCCGCACCGCCCGCGCCAAGGGGATGAGCCGACGGTACGTCTTCTTCCGGTACGCCTGGCGCGGCTCCCTCATCCCGATCGTCACGATCCTCGGCATCGACCTCTCCTCGATGCTCGGCGGCGCCATCATCACCGAGTACACCTTCGGACTGCCCGGACTCGGGCATCTCGCCGTGGAGTCCGTGCAGTTCAGCGACCTGCCGCTGCTGCTGGGCGTGATGCTCTTCGCCGCCGCGGTGATCCTGCTGTGCAACATCGTCGTCGACGCCTGTTACGCCTTCATCGACCCGCGCGTACGGCTGTCCTAGGCCGTTTCCCCGGACTGTCGTCAGGAGCTCTGTCGTGACCACTGTGACCAAGGAGGCCGGGGCGCCCGTCCCGGCCGGCGCGGGCGCGTTCCTCTCGGTGCGCGACCTGCACGTCAGTTTCACCACCGAGGACGGTGTCGTCCGGGCCGTGGACGGGCTCTCCTTCGACCTCGAACGCGGTCGCACCCTCGGTATCGTCGGCGAGTCGGGGTCCGGGAAGTCCGTCACCAACCTGACCGTTCTCGGTCTGCACAACCCGATGTTCACCACCGTCGAGGGCGAGATCCTGCTGGAGGGCCAGGAGCTGACCACGGCCCGGGAGGCGGAACTGGAGAAACTGCGCGGCAACAAGGTCGCGATGATCTTCCAGGACCCGCTCACCGCGCTCTCCCCGTACTACACCGTCGGCCGGCAGATCGCCGAGCCGTACATGAAGCACCGGGGCGCCTCGAAGAAGGCCGCCTGGGAACGCACGGTGGAGATGCTCGGCAAGGTCGGCATCCCCAACCCCCGGGAACGGGCGAAGGACTACCCCCACCAGTTCTCCGGCGGCATGCGGCAGCGGGCCATGATCGCGATGGCGCTGGTCTGCGACCCCGACCTGCTGATCGCCGACGAACCGACCACCGCTCTCGACGTCACCGTCCAGGCACAGATCCTCGACCTGCTCAAGGACCTCCAGCGGGAGTTCGGCACCGCGATCATCTTCATCACGCACGACCTGGGGGTCATCGCCGACATGGCCGACGACATCATGGTGATGTACGCGGGCGGCGCGGTCGAGCGAGGGACGACCGAGCAGGTGCTGCGCTCACCGCAGCACCCCTACACCTGGGGTCTGCTGAACTCCATGCCCCGGCTGGACTCGGACCTTGACACCCCGCTCGCCCCCATCCCCGGCGCCCCGCCGTCGCTGCTCAACCCGCCCTCGGGCTGCCGTTTCCATCCCCGCTGCACCTTCCGCGACCGGGTCGGCGGCGACCGCTGTGTCACCGAACGTCCCGCGCTCGCCCCCGACCGGGCCTCCGCCTGTCACCTCACGGCGGAACAGAAACGGACCATCTTCGTGGACGAGATCAAGCCCGGACTGGGGTAGGCAGGACCTGAGGAGCAAGCACGTGAAGAAGGCCAGGAGGAGCACGTGAAGAAAGAGGAACCCGTTCTCCCCGCCCCGCGCGAGGCGGACGCCGACGGCGCGGCGGAACAGCTGCTCGTCGTGGAGGGGCTGACCAAGCACTTCCCGGTCAAGGGCGGCTTCCCGATCCGGCGTACGGTCGGTCAGGTGCAGGCCGTGGACGGCATCGACCTGAACGTGCGGGCGGGCGAGAGCTTCGGCCTGGTGGGGGAATCGGGGTGCGGCAAATCCACGACCGGTCGGCTGATCACCCGGCTGATGGAGCCCACGGCCGGAACGATCAGGTACCGCGGGCAGGACATCTCGCACGCCTCGCGCCGGGAGCTGGCGCCCATCCGGTCCGAGATCCAGATGATTTTCCAGGACCCCTACTCCTCGCTCAATCCCCGGCAGACCGTCGGCAAGATCATCTCCGGGCCGATGGAGGTCAACGGGATCGAACCGGAGGGCGGCCGTGAGAAACGGGTGCGCGAGCTGCTGGAGATCGTGGGCCTCAACCCCGAGCACTACAACCGCTTCCCGCACGAGTTCTCCGGCGGCCAGCGCCAGCGCATCGGGGTCGCCCGCGCGCTGGCGCTCGAGCCGAAGCTGATCGTGGCCGACGAGCCGGTCTCCGCGCTCGACGTGTCCATCCAGGCCCAGGTGGTCAACCTGCTCCAGCAGGTCCGGCGGGAGCTCGGCATCGCGTTCCTGTTCATCGCCCACGACCTGGCCGTCGTACGGCACTTCTCGCAGCGGGTGGCCGTCATGTACCTCGGGAAGATCATCGAGGTGGGCGACCGCGACTCGATCTACACCCGGCCGCGTCACCCGTACACCCACGCGCTGCTCTCCGCGGTCCCCGAGGTGAACGTGTCCGGCGGGGAGACGGCGGCCCGTGAGCGGATCCGGCTCGCCGGGGACGTGCCGTCGCCGATCGCCCCGCCCTCGGGCTGCCGGTTCCGGACGCGGTGCTGGAAGGCGCAGGACAAGTGCGCGGCCGAGGAGCCGCCGCTGACCCGGATCTCCGGTAACCACGAGGGTCACCTGACGGCCTGCCACTTCCCGGAGGAGCCGACGATCGAGGCACGCGAGGAGGACATCGTGCTGGATCCGGCGCTGGCGGCGCTGGAAGAAGGCAGCGGGTAGGGCTTGTCGTTCGGATCAGCTCGCAGGGCATCGGCGGGACTTGTCGATGCCGGTGAGCGGGGGCAGCTGCGTGTGCCGGCCCCCGCGTCTGCGGGGTGATCCAAACGACAGGCCCTGGTTCCGGCGGTTTCCGGGGCGCCCCGGCTTCTGCGGAGGGCTGCTTGTCGGGGACCCGGGGGCCGGGGCGGTGAAGTGCTGGTCGGTGTCATCCGACCGGGGTTGCCACCGTGATGATTTCCGGGCTCGTGGAGGTCAGGGGGCTGCGGTCCCAGTCGCCGTACCGCTCCTCGACCCGCAGCCCCGCCTCCGTCAGGAATCCGGTCAGGCGCCCCGCGGTGAGGAAGCGGAGGGTGGCGCGGCTGGTGTGGGGGCGGGGCCAGTCCGGGCAGGCGAAGGTCTCGGTGAACGTGACCCGGTCGCCGGACGGTTCGCCCTCGACCTCGTGCCAGACGCGTACGGCCCGGCCGTCGGCGTCGGTGACCTCGCGGACACGGTCAGGCGTCCAGCGCTCCCAGGCCCGCGCGGCCGGGTTGCGGGTCTCGAACACGAACCGCCCACCGTCGCCCAGGGCGGACCGCACGGCCCGTAGAGCGGTGCGCAGTTCCTCGTCGCCGAGAAGCACCTGAAAGGCGTGGCCCGTCATGACGACGAGGTCGAAGTCGCCCTGCCACAGACGGGCGTGGAGATCTCCCAGCAGCCATTCCACGCCGGGCGCCCGGCGCCGGGCCTGGACCAGCATCGCGGCCGCGGGGTCGAGGCCCGTCAGCCGTCCCGGGTGTCCGTCCGCCGCCGCCCGTGCGAGAAGCCGTCCCGTGCCGCAGCCGACGTCGAGCACCGCGTCGGCGGAACGCACCAGGCTTAGATAGAAGTCGTCGTCCGGCCCCCACGGATTGATGCTGTCGTACAGCGCGGCGAGTGTCAGATCCGCGAACGAATGATCGACCACCGCGGCAGTCTGCCACACCGGGTGCGGCCCAGGACAAGATCCAGAACTTCTCAATTCCCTCGACAAGCCTGCCGACGGCCGGACATGCTTCCCCGCGATGACGAGAACTGACGACATGCCCCCCGCGTGGGACGAGCGCACGCAGCTCACCACCTTCCTCGACTACGCCCGCGACACCGCCCGCGCCAAGTGCGAGGGCCTCTCGGACGCGGACGCCCGCAAGGCGCCGCTGCCGGGTTCGCCGCTGATGACCCCCAGCGGTCTGGTCAACCATCTGCGCTGGGTCGAGTACTACTGGTTCCGGGTCGTGTTCCTCGGAGAGGAGGACGAGGGACCGTGGACCGACGAGGACCCCGACCGTGAGATGCGCATCGCCGTCGACCTCCCGCTGGCGCAGGTGCTCGACGAGTACGCCGAACACGCGCGGCGGCACCGCGAGTTGGTCGCCGGGCAGGACCTCGGCACCAGGGCGCAGCGAGCGTCGAGCGGCGGCCGTCATGTCGACCTGCGCTGGATCCTCCTCCACCTGATCGAGGAGACGGCCCGGCACAACGGCCACCTGGACGTCCTCCGCGAACTGATCGACGGTCGCACCGGCGTCTGACCGCGTTCCCCGGCTGCGGCCGACGGCCCCGTCGCCTGGGGCGAGTTTGCGCCGGTCGGGACGGTTGAAAGACCGATGAAAGATCGCCGAAAGGGCCCGGAAAGGCGGCACGGCGAGACTTCGGATGCGGGGCGGGCGACCGACGGGGGACTTGCGGCGCGCCCGCCCCGCTCCGGCTGCGGAGCCGGAGCCGGACCGGCGCGGACGTCCGCACCCGGGCCGCTGCCGGCCGCGGCCGCGTCGCCCTCCGTGCGCTCGACGCGATTGGCCGGATACCGACGTCCGGGCGCGGGGCCGTTCCCGTTCGTGAAGGTCGGCGTTGCCCGGCCGTCGCCCCTGGACTACGTTCTGTGAATGCTCACCCCACGGCCCCGGTTCCGCCTGCTCGGACCGCTGGACGTCGAGATCGACGGACGGGCCGTCGCACTCACCGGCCGGCAACGCGCGCTGTGTGCCGTGCTCCTGCTGCACGCCAACCAGGTCGTCTCCGTCGAACGGCTGATCCAGTGCCTGTGGGACGACCGGCCGCCCGGCGCCGGCGCGGCACGGGTGCGGGCCCTGGTCGCGGAGGTGCGGCGCGCGCTCGGCCCGGCGGGGACGGAACTGCTGACCACCCGGCGGCCCGGCTACGTCATGCACGCCGGACCCGACGAACTCGACCTGCTGGCCTTCGAGAACCTCATCAGGGACGCCTCGCGGGCCGCCGCCGACGGCGAGTGGCGCACGGCCCGGCGCTGTGGCGAACAGGCCCTCGCGCTGTGGCGGGACGAGCCGCTGTCCGACCTGTCGGACGTCGCGACGCGTGAGGCCGAGCGCCAACGCCTGGCCGAACTGCACCTCGTGGCCCGGGAGGGTGTGGCCGAGGCGGGGATCGAGACCGGCCGGCACCGGGAGGCCATCGCCGAACTGCTCCGGCTGACCGCCGCCCACCCGCTGCGCGAACGCCCGCACGGCCTGCTGATGCGCGCCCTGCACCGGGACGGCCGCAGCGCCGAGGGCCTGGAGCTGTACACCGCGCTGCGCCGGCGCATGGTGGACGAACTCGGCATGGAGCCCTCGGCCGACCTGAGGGATCTGCACCGGCGGCTGCTGGGAGGGGGCGGCGCCCCGCCCGAGCGGCCGGCGCCCGCACCCGTGCCCGAGCGCCCCGTGCCGCGCCAACTACCGCCCACACCACGCCGTTTCGTGGGCCGGGAAAGCGAACTGGACCGCCTCGACTCCTGTCTGCGCAACGGCGAACCGCTAGCCCTGATCGTGGGGCCGGCGGGCGTCGGCAAGAGCGCCCTAGCGCTGAACTGGGCCCACCGGGTGGCCGACCGCTTCCCCGACGGCCAGCTCTTCCTGGACATGCGGGGCTTCGACAACGCCGAGCCGATGACCCCCGGTGAGGCCCTGCCGCTGCTCCTCCAGGGACTGGGCTGCGCCCCGCGCGACATCCCGCTGGGCGCCGAGGCGCAGACCGCGCTGTACCGGACGCTGCTGGTGGACCGCCGGGTGCTCGTCGTCCTCGACGACGTGGCCGACGCGTCGTCCGTACGGCGGTTGCTGCCCGCCTCGGCCGGCTCGCTGACGCTGGTGACGAGCCGGGACAAGCTGAGCGGCCTGGTCACCCTGGACGGGGCCTACCGGGTGACCTGCGACGTCCTCGACAGCGCCGCGGCACTGGAACTGATCAGCGGCGCCGTCGGCGCGGAGGCCGTCGCCGCCGATCCGCAGGCCGCGGCACGCCTCGTCGAACTCTGCGACCGTCTGCCGCTCGCCCTGTGCGTCGCGGGCTCCTGGATCGGCGACCGGCCAGGCAGTATCCGGGCTTACGTCCGTGACCTCGCGGACCGGGGGCGTCTGGCCCGGCTGCACGTCGAGGGCGAGGAGTCCGTCGCCGTACGGGCCGCCCTCGACCTGTCGTACGGGGTGCTGCCGGACGAGGCGCGGCGGGCCTTCCGCTCGCTGGGCGTCCTGCCGGGCACCGGCCGGTCGGTCCCGGCTGCCGCCGCTGCCGCCGGGACCGGCGAACGTCGCCTGGCCGACCTGCTGCGGCTGGCCCAGCGGGTCCATCTGCTGCGCGACGTCGAGCACGGCCGCCCGGCCTGGCACGACCTCGTGCACGAGTACGCCCGCGACCGGACGGCCGCCGAGGACGCCCCCGAGGAGCGGGCCGCCGCCGTCACCCGCGTCCTCGACCACTACCTCCAGAGCGTCGTCAACGCGGCCGCCACGGCCGGCCTGTACGTGATGCGCACCCGCCCCGCCGCCGTCGAGGGCTCCCTGCCCAGGACGTTCGCCGGGACCGAGGAGGCCTACGCCTGGTTCGACGGCGAGTGGGACGACATCGCGGCCGCGATCGGACACGCCGCCGAGCACGGTCCGGCGCCGTACGTGTGGTGGCTGGTGGACGCGCTCCAGGACCTCTTCCACCACCGCCGTCCGCTCTCCGACTGGATGCGGCTCGCCACCCTCGCCCGGGAGGTGGCCGCCCGCGGCGGGGACGACGTCGGCCAGGCCTCCATGTGCCTCTCCCTGGGCAGCGCCCGCTGGCGCAACGGCGACCTGCGGGGCGCCCTGGCGGAGTACGAGGAGGCGGAGGAACTGGCGCGCCGGGCCGGCTGGACCTACGGCGAGGCCGGCAGCCTCCAGGGCAAGGGCGTCACCCTCAAGCTCCTGGGCGAACTGCGGCGCGCCCTGCCCTGCTACGACCGTGCCCTCGCGCTCTACCGGACCCTGGACAACGTCAAGAACGTGGAGATCATGCTGATCAACACGGCGTCGCTGAACCTCGCCCTGGGCCGCCTGGACGCGGCCGAGGAGGCGGCGTGCGCGGCCCTCGACCTGATCGGCGAAACGATCCACCACAACCGTGCGATGGCCCTCGTCAACCTCGCCCTGGTCCGGCAGAAGCAGGCCCGGTTCGACGAGGCCACGGCCGCGCTGCGCACCTGCTTCCTGGTCTCCCGCGACTCCGGGTCCACCTACACGGAGGCCGTGGCCCTGGAGGCGCTGGGCCGGGTCCGCGCCGACGCGGGCCAGGACGACCGCGCGCTCCTCGCGTACGAGGACGCCCTCGCCGTCTCCCGGCGGGTGGAGAACCGCAACTGCCAGGTCGACAGCCTGGTCGGGGTCGCCTCGGTGAAGCTGCGCGCGGGCCGCGCCGAGGAGACGGCCGCACACCTGGACGCCGCCTTCGAGATCGCCGAGCGCACCGGTCACCGGGCGGGTCTCGTGGAGGTCCTGCTGGCCCGCGCCGATCTCGCCCGCGCCCAGGGCCGTCCGGCCGACGCCCTGGGCCACCTGGAGCGCGCCGAACGGCTCGCGGCCGACGGCACCCCGCTCAACCTCCCCCGCGTCCACCTCACCACCGCCCTCACGCTCCTGGACACCGAGCCCGAGCCCCGACCCGGGCCCGAAACCGTCACCGACGACGACACCCCCACCGACGCGGGCACCGCCGGCACTCCGGACACCGTTGCCGCCACCGGCCCCGAGCCCGGCGCCGACGCCACGCCGGACACCGGTGGGGACACCGGGCCGGGCACCGGCACCCGGCCGCACAGCCGTGCCGAGCCCGGTCTCGGCCTCGGCGCCGAGGCCTCGGCGGACGCCCGGACCGACGAGCCCCGCACCCGGGCCCGCGCTGCGGCCACCAGGGCGGCCGCCCTGGCCCGGGCCTCCGGCCAGCGACTTCTGCACGCCCGTGCCGTGGGGGCCCTGGTCCGCGCCCACGAGGCCCACGGTGACACCGTGTCGGCGCGGGAGAGCAGGACGCAGGCGGCCACGCTGTTCGGGACGCTGGGCATCCAGCCCCCTCCCGGCACGTCCGTTCCGCACCGTCCGCTGCCCCGGCATCGTCATCGTGAGCTCCCTCCGGACGCGGAGTCCCGCCTCACCCTGTACCTGACCGAACACTTCGACGGCCCGACCGGCTGAACCGCTCTGCCGGCTGCACCGCCGGCCGGTCGGAACAACGGCCCCGGCACTCCGGCCGGCGTCGCTCAGACGGACGTGGCGTACGCGCTGCCGATCCGCAGCCGGGGGTCGCGGGCCAGCACGCGTGCGTGCAGCGACCGCAGGTCCGGCCCGGGTTCGCAGCCCAGCAGGTCGACCATCCGCAGGCGCAGCGCCTGGAAGCAGTGCAGTGCGTCCGCCTGCCGTCCCCCGCGGTGCAGGGCGAGCATCAGCAGGGCCGTGACCTTCTCGTCGAAGGGGTGCATCTCGGCCAGCCAGTGCAGCTGAGGCAGGCACTCCTCGTGCCGCCCCGCCCGCAGGTACAGCTCGGTGCTGCCGATCAGCGCCTCGCGGTGCTCACGCCGCAGCGTCACCCTCGCCGTCTCGGCCCAGGCGGTGCGTACGTCGGACAGCGGCTCGCCCCGCCACAGCTCCAGGGCCCGCCCGTAGAGGTCGAGGGCCGCTTCGGTGTCCCCGGCGCGGGCGTCGTGCTGCGCCTGCCGGACCAGGGCACGGAACCGCGCGGTGTCGACGCAGCGCTCGTCGATCGCGAGGACGTAGCCGCCCCGCTTGCGGACCAGTTCGAATCCGTCGGTCCGCTGTCCATCGGCCCGCAGCGCCTTTCGCAGCCGGGTGGCCTGGATGTACAGGGCGTCCCGCGGATGCTGGGGCCGGCGCTCCTGCCACACCCGCTCGATCAGCGTCTCGTCGGCCACGAAGGCGCCGGGGGTCCAGGCCAGCGCCGCCAGCAGCAGCTTGGTGCCGTGCGGAAGCGGCAGCTTGTCGCCGGAGCGGGCGCGCGCCTCGACACATCCCAGCAGCTGAATCTCCATGTGCTCCCCCGTGCCTCGAACCACTCGAGTCACCACTGTGCACGCGGGGTGTTCGGCTGGCGCATGGATGCTGCACGGCTGCCGCCGGCCGGGCGGGGACGCGGCGGGTTGTGCGGGCGGGGTGCGGTGCGTCGGCGGGTGCGGGTGCGTCGTGGCTGGTCGCGCAGTTCCCCGCGCCCCTGGGGGGTGGTTCCGGTCTGTGTTTCAGGTGCGGGTGCGTCGTGCTGATCGCGCAGTTCCCCGCGCCCCTGGAGGCCCTGCGGGCCCCCAGGCCCCCTGGGCCGGGAACGGTGAAGGCCCGCGCCGGGTGAGCGCGGGCCTTCGTCCCCTGGACCGGACGTTCATGGGCTCGGGTCAATGGGCCGAGAAAGTCCGCTCCGGAAGGGGGCGGCTGACGAAAAGGGGTGTGTCAGGCCGCCGCCTCGGGGTCCTTGGCGAGACGGGGAGCCGGCACGGTGGCCACGACATCCGCCGTCTCGGGGTAGTGGCACGCCGTCAGGTGGCCGGGCTTGTTGCCCTCGACCTGCACCAGCGGCGGCGCCTCCGTCGCGCACTTCTCCGTCGCCTTCCAGCAGCGGGTGCGGAAGCGGCAGCCGGAGGGCGGGTTGATGGGCGAGGGCACGTCGCCGACGAGGCGGATGCGCTCACGGCCCGGGACTCCCTCGTCCTGCACCGTGGCCTCGGGCACCGCGGACAGCAGCGCCCGGGTGTAGGGGTGGCGCGGGTTGCCGTACAGGTCGTCGCGGTCGGCGATCTCGACGATGCGGCCGAGGTACATGACCGCCACCCGCTGCGAGAAGTGCCGTACGACGGCCAGGTCGTGGGCGATGAAGACGAACGCGATGCCCAGGTCCTGCTGGACCTTCTGGAGCAGGTTGACGACCTGGGCCTGGATGGACACGTCGAGCGCGGAGACCGGCTCGTCGGCCACGATCAGCTTCGGTTGCAGGGCCAGCGCGCGGGCGACCCCGATGCGCTGGCGCTGACCGCCGGAGAACTCGTGCGGGAAGCGGTTGTAGTGCTCGGGGTTGAGACCCACGATCTCCAGCAGCTCGCGCACGCGGGCCTCGCGGCCGCCCGCCGGGTGGATGTCGTTGATCTCCATCGGACCGGAGATGATCTTGCCGACCGTCTGGCGCGGGTTCAGCGACGCGTACGGGTCCTGGAAGATCATCTGAATCTCGGAGCGGATCGGCGCCAGCTGCTTGCGGCCCGCGTGCGTGATGTCCTCGCCGCGATAGGAGATCCTGCCGCCCGTCGGCTCGAGAAGCCGCGTGATCAGCCGGCCCGTCGTCGACTTGCCGCAGCCGGACTCGCCGACCAGGCCCAGGCTCTCGCCCTCGAGGACCTGGAAGTCCAGCCCGTCGACGGCCTGCACGGCACCGACCGTACGCCGGATCGGGAAGCCGCCCTTGATCGGGAAGTGCTTGGTGAGCCCGGAGACGTCCAGGAGGGGGGTGGTGTCGCTCATGGTGGTGAAATCCCGTCTTCTGTACGTCAGTTCGCCGCGCTGCCGGCGAGGTCGGAGAAATACTCGGCCCGCTGGTCGGCGGTCAGGTGGCAGGCGGAACCCCGGCCGTCGGCGATCTTCAGCGGCGGCTGCTCCGTGGAGCACAGGCCCCCCTCGACCTTCTCGGCGAAGGTGCAGCGGGGGTGGAAGCGGCATCCCGTCGGCGGGTTCAGCAGCGAGGGCGGCGAACCGGGGATCGGGTTGAGCGGGACGTCCACCGGGTGGTCCAGGCTCGGCATCGAGCTCAGCAGGCCCAGCGTGTAAGGGTGCTGCGGGCTGCGCAGCACCTCCTTCTTGGTCCCCCGCTCCACGCACCGGCCGCCGTACATCACCAGGACGTCGTCGGCGATGTCGGCGATGACCCCCAGGTCGTGCGTGATGAAGATGATCGCGGTGCCGAACTCCCGCTGGAGGTCCTTGAGCAGGTCCATGATCTGCGCCTGGACGGTGACGTCGAGAGCGGTGGTCGGCTCGTCGGCGATCAGCAGCTCCGGGTCGCAGACCAGCGCCATCGCGATCATCGCGCGCTGGCGCATACCGCCGGAGAACTGGTGCGGGTAGTCGTCCACCCGGACCTCAGGCTGCGGGATCCCGACCCGCTTCAGCATCTCGATCGCCCGGGCCCGCGACTGGCTCTTGGAGGAGCCGGTGTGCTTGCGGTACGTCTCGGCGATCTGCCGTCCGACCGTGTGGTACGGCGACAGCGAGGCCAGCGCGTCCTGGAAGATCATCGACATCTTGTTGCCGCGCAGCCGCTCCAGCTCCTTTTCGGAGGCGGTCAGCAGCTCCTTGTCGTCCAGCAGGATCTCGCCCTCGATCGCCGTGCGGTCGCGGTCGTGCAGACCCAGGATGGCCAGGTTGGTGACCGACTTGCCGGAGCCCGACTCGCCGACGATGCCGAGCGTCTTGCCCTTCTGCACATCGAAGGAGAGCCCGTCGACGGCCTTGACGATGCCGTCCTCGGTGGAGAAATGGACTTTCAGGTCCCTGACGGAGAGGAAGGGCTGCTGATCGGTGCTCGTCACGGGGACGCTCCTGGGGGGTGATGCGAGAGGTAGGGGGCTTGGCGGAGGTCAGGCGAGCCGGATCCGCGGGTCGATGAGAGCGTAGACGGCATCGACGACGATGTTGAAGAACACGATCGCACCGGCGGCCAGGACAGTCACGCCCAGCAGCATGGGCAGGTCGCTCTGGTCCACGGACTTGACCGCGAGCCGGCCGATGCCCTGGAGACTGAAGGTCGACTCGGTGATGATCGCACCGCCGATGAGCGTGCCCAGGTCGATGCCGAACACCGTGACGATCGGGCCCATCGCGCCCCGCCAGGCGAACCGGAAGAACACGTTCGCCCGGGACAGGCCCTTGGCGCGGGCCGTACGGACGTAGTCCTCGCTGAGTTGCTCCACGAGCTGGGAGCGGGTCATGCGGGTGTAGTTCGCGGTGAAGATGATCGCCAGGACCAGCCAGGGGAGCAGCAGTCCGGAGAACCAGGCGATCGGGTCGTCGGTGATCGGCGTGTAGGACGGCTGGTCGAGCACGCCCAGCTTCGCGACGAAGAAGAACATCGCGATGTAGCCGACGAAGTAGATCTGCAGCGAGGAGCCGAGCAGCGAGGCCGAGCTGGCGAACTTGTCCAGGAACTTGCCCTGCTTGAGGGCCGCGATCATGCCCGCGCCGATGCCGAGGACGAGGAAGACGATGGCCGCGCCGAAGGCGAGCGACAGGGTCGTCGGCAGCCGGTCCATGATCGTGCCGAAGACCGGCTCGCGGTTGGCGAACGAGTAGCCGAGGCAGGGCGCGTTGCAGTAGTCGTAGCCGGGGTAGTCGCGTCCCGCGAAGACGCCCACGAGCCACAGCCAGTACTGGACCGGGATCGGCTTGTCGATGCCCAGGTTGTGCCGGATCTGCGCGAGCACGTCGGGCGTGCAGTTCTTGCCGCAGGACATCATGGCGGGGTCACGCGGCACGGCGTAGAAGAGCCAGAAGGTGACGGCGCTGATGATCAGGAGGATGACCAGCGCGCCGATGACTCGGCGGACAAGGAAGCGGAGCATGAGGCGTGACTTTCCGGACGGGGCGCCGTCGCCGGGAGGCAGAGAGGGGGGTGGGCCGCAGGGGCGGCCATCGAGATGGCCGCCCCTGGGACGGGTGGTGCCGCGATTACTTCATCACGTAGAGCTTGCAGAGCGCGATGCAGGTGTTGCCGCCGTCGTACACGACGTTGCCGACCTTGGAACCGTGCATCCAGTTGCGGATGGAGTGGTAGTCGGGCACCACGGCAGCCTGCTCCATGATCATGCGGTCGATGTTGCCCCAGGCCTTGTTGGCCTCCTTGACGTCCGCGACCTTGGCGGCGGCGTCGATCGCCTTGTTGATGGTCGGGTCGTTCAGCTGCGCGTAGTTGCTGCGGCCGTCGCCGATGTTCTTGCCGCTCCAGCAGGGGTAGAAGACGGAGTAGCCGCCCGGCCAGTCCGGGCTCCAGCCGGCGGCGAACAGGTCGAAGTCGTTGTCGATCTTGCCGATCTGGGTGTAGAAGGTCGACTTGTCGACCTGCTTGTTGACGACCGTGAAGCCGGCCTCTTCCAGCGCGTTCTTGATGGCCACGGCGCTCTTCACCGCGTTGTCGGACTGCTGGTAGGCGATGACCAGCTTCTGGCCGACCTTGCCGGCCTCCTTCAGCAGGGCCTTGGCCTTGGCGGCGTCGCCGCCCGGCTTCTTGTCCACGCCGTAGAGGTCGAACTTGGTGTAGCCGGGGGTGACCGGGCTGAGGATGGTGGTGGCCAGCTCGCTGGTGGAGGCGCCGCCGCGGATGGTCTGGAGCTGCTGGTGCGGCCAGGCGTAGTTGATGGCCTGACGGACCTTGAGGTCCTTGATCCGGGTCATGTTGATCGGCCAGTAGTAGGTGACCGTGTCGACCTGGGTGAGGACGCGCTTCTTCAGCGTGGCGTTGGTGAGCACCTGGGCGATGCGCTCCGGCGCGACCTCGTTGAAGATCGACATCGCGTACTTGTCGTTGCCCGAGTCCGCGATGTAGCGGTCCGTCGAGGCGAGCAGCTCGAAGCCGAACTGGAAGACGAACTTGTCCGGGTAGGCGTTACGGATCGAGTCGGTCTTCGGGTCCCAGTGCTCGTTGCGCACGTAGGTCATCGACTTGCCGATGCTGCGGCTCTCGATCCGGTAAGGACCGCAGGAGAACGGCTGCTTGTCGTACTTCTCCTTGGTGTCCTTGGCCTTGGCCACCAGGCCGTAACCCGGCATCGCCAGCGTGTAGTTGAAGTCGGTGCGGGGCTCCTTCAGACGGAAGGTGATGTTCTTCCCGTCGACCTCGATGGAGGCGAGGCTCTTGCCCTCGTAGGGACCCTTGTACTTGTCGCCGCCCTCGAGGAAGTCCTGGACGTAGCGGGGACCCTCGGTGACGAAGGTGGCGAAGAGGCGCTCGTAGGTGTGGCGGGCGTCGGCCGCGGTGACCTCGGTGCCGTCCTCCCACTTCAGACCGTCCTTCAGCGTGAAGGTCCAGGTCTTGCCGCCGTCCTTCATGGTGCCGGGGTCGGTCGCGGCGTCGCCGACGAGGGTGGTGCCACCCTTCTCGTCGATCTTGTAGCCGGTCAGACCGCGCGAGATCGGCCGGGTGATGGCGCCCTCGGTCGACACGTAGATCTGCGCCGGGTCCAGGTGGTCCATGTCGAACTGGTCGAGCGAGTAGATCGTCCCGCCCTTGACCGCACCCGGGACCTCGGGCGCCGGGCCGGTGGAGTCGGCCTTGGTGCCGACCGGGATCTCGGTGGTCTTCGAGCCGCTGACCTTGGGAGCGTCGTCCTTCGAGGAACTTCCGGAACTGCTGCTGCTACAGGCGGACAGCACCGTGGTCGAGGCCGCGGCCACGCCGGTGGCGATCATGAAGTTTCTGCGGGAAAAAGACATGGTGAGCCTGCCTGTCGAGGTCAATCGGGACGAGGGAACCAGCCGGACGTCGTTGAACCTGGCCGGGAGTATGGCGCTGGAGTTGCCTACCGCTTGGACTTCGGGTCGAGTGCGTCACGCACCGAGTCGCCGAGCAGGTTGAAGGCGAGGACGAAGATCACCATGGACAGGCCCGGGAAGAGCATGAACGTGATGTCCTCGGTGTAGAACTGAGCACCTCGCTGGATCATGACGCCCCAGTCCGGGGTCGGGTCGATGATGCCGACCCCGAGGAAGGCGAGACCCGCCTCCGCGGTGACGTAGGCCGGAAGCATCAGCGTGGACTGGATGATGATCGGCGTCCACAGGTTGGGCAGCAGCTCTTTGAACACGATGCGGCGCGGTGATGCACCCGTGACCTTGGCCGCCTCGACGAACTCCCGCTCGCGCAGCCCGAGCACCTGACCGCGCAGCAGTCGGGCGATGGAGGCCCAGCCGAAGGCGGAGAGCACGAGGATCAGGCAGGTGGCGCGCAGCGAGGTCGGCACGTCCTCGTCGGCGGCGACGAACAGTCCGTAGACCACCGGCATGAAGGCGATGAAGAACAGCGTCGACGGGAACGACAGCAGGATGTCGATGATCCGGCCGACGAGGTAGTCGGTCCGGCCGCCCAGGTAGCCGGCCGTGACGCCGATGACGACGCCGAGGATCGTGGTCAGCAGGGTGGCCGCGACCGCGATGCCCAGGGAGGTCCGGATGCCGTAGAGCAGGAAGGTGAAGACGTCGCGGCCGAGCTGGGGCTCGATGCCGAACCAGAACTCGGGGCTCATGCCGCCGTTCGGCCCGGACGGGTACGCGAAGGCGTTCAGCAGCTCCGGACGCTGGCTCGCGTACGTGGTGTAGGGGTTCTTGCCGTACAGCTTGGCGATCAGCGGAGCAGCGATCGCGATCACGAAGAAGAAGATCACGACATAGGCGGATATGACACCGGTGCGGTCGCGCTTGAATCGCTTCCAGGCCAGTCGACCGGGAGAACGGCTCTCGTTGGCCTTCGAGACGTCGGAAGCCGCCGACTTCTCGACGCTCTCGTCGGTCACCTCAAGCGGGGCAGCCGCTGATGGAGTTGGGGGGGTCATGGTGCTCCTGGCCCAAGGGAGGGTCTGATGACTCCGCAGGGCACTCCCTACGGGCTACGCCGGACTTTTTCAACGCAATTCGTTCACGGTCAATAAAATCTGGTCTCCCTTGGTCCTCTCTTTACTTTCTTTGCCTCTGCTTGACCGAACCGTAGCTACGCGTGTAGCGCGCCGTAATCGTTCCGTGTCCGAATCCGGACTAATTGGGCGAAACGGGCAAGGAGTTCGATATTCGGACCCCTGGGTGTCGGAATGCGTACATCTCGTGGTCGTAGTCCAACGGTTCGGCAACGGAAGCCGGTGATCCGTTGCAGGCTGCACCGAGATCCATTGTCGCCTGCGAAGAAGATCCTTTTCGACCCCCCGCCAGGATGCTGCTGTCGGTGTCCGCTGCAACTTGTGCCGTCCCCCGAATAGCCCTCCGATGGCCTCCGGTTGGGCGCGGCCCGTGTGCGGTATGCGCATTTTTACGTTGATATTGGCCGGTAATGGATCAGTGCTTCGGTGCTGACGGCACAGCGCTCGGGTAAAGCGCGGTCAATGAGGAGGCATCCATGCGTGGAGCCACGCACGCCAAGTGGGCCGCATGCGCGGTGGCGGCAGCACTCGCTGCGACGGCCTGCGGGGGCGGGGGGAGCAGCGGCGGCAGCGGCGACGGCGGCGCGGTGCTCAGCTCCTCCTGGGGAGACCCGCAGAACCCGCTGGAGCCCGCCAACACCAACGAGGTGCAGGGCGGGAAGGTCCTCGACATGATCTTCCGGAGCCTGAAGAAGTACAACCCGGAGACCGGGGCGGCCGAGGACATGCTGGCCGAGAAGATCGAGACCACGGACTCCCAGAACTTCACCATCACCGTCAAGGACGGCTGGACGTTCAGCAATGGCGAGAAAGTGACGTCGAAATCCTTCGTCGACGCCTGGAACTACGGCGCGAGCCTCAAGAACAACCAGAAGAACGCCTACTTCTTCGAGTACATCGACGGCTACCCCGCGACCCACCCCGCCGAGGGCGGCAAGCAGACCGCCGACATCCTCTCCGGGCTCAAGGTCGTCGACGACAAGACCTTCACCGTCAAGCTCCGGCAGAAGTTCTCCACCTTCCCCGACACCCTGGGCTACCCCGCCTACGCCCCGCTGCCCCAGGCCTTCTTCACCGACCACGCGGGCTGGCTGAAGAAACCCGTCGGAAACGGGCCGTACACGATCGACTCCTACACCAAGGGCTCCCAGATGGCCCTGAAGAAGTGGGACGGCTACCCCGGTGACGACAAGGCGCAGAACGGCGGCGTGACCCTGAAGGTCTACACCGACAACAACACCGCCTACACCGACCTGCTGGCCGGCAACCTCGACCTCGTCGACGACGTGCCGGCGGCCCAGCTCAAGAACGTCAAGAACGACCTCGGCGACCGCTATCTGAACACCCCCGCCGGCATCATCCAGACCCTGGCCTTCCCCTTCTACGACAAGAAGTGGAACACCACCGGTTCCGACAAGGTGCGTACCGGCCTGTCCCGTGCGATCGACCGCGAGCAGATCACCGAGACGATCTTCCAGAAGACCCGCACCCCCGCCACCGACTGGACCTCCCCGGTGCTCGGCGAGGAGGGCGGCTTCAAGGAGGGCCTGTGCGGGGACGCCTGCGAGTACGACCCCGCGGCCGCGAAGAAGCTCATCCAGGAGGGCGGCGGGCTGCCCGGCGGACAGGTCAAGATCACATACAACGCGGACACCGGATCGCACAAACAGTGGGTCGACGCGGTCTGCAACTCGATCAACAACGCACTCGGCAACGACAAGGCCTGCGTCGGCAACCCGGTCGGCACGTTCGCGGACTTCCGCACCCAGATCGGCGACCGCAAGATGAGCGGCCCCTTCCGCGCCGGATGGCAGATGGACTACCCCCTCATCCAGAACTTCCTCCAGCCGCTCTACTACACGAACGCCTCCTCCAACGACGGCAAGTGGTCGAACAAGGACTTCGACAAGCTCGTCGACCAGGCCAACGCCGAGACCGACACCGCCAAGGCCGTGCAGATCTTCCAGCAGGCCGAAGAGGTCGTCCGCGACAACATGGCCGCCATCCCGCTCTGGTACCAGAACGGCAGCGCCGGCTTCTCGGAGCGGCTCTCGAACGTCAAGCTCAACCCGTTCTCCGTCCCGGTCTACAACGAGATCAAGGTCAGCTGACCCGCCATGGGCCGGTATGTGATCCGGCGTCTGCTCCAGATGATCCCGGTGTTCATCGGCGCCACGCTGCTGATCTTCCTGATGGTGAACGTGATGGGCGACCCCATCGCGGGCCTGTGCGGTGACCGGCAGTGCGATCCGGCCACGGCCGCCCAGCTGAAGAAGGAGTTCGGCCTCGACAAGCCGGTCTGGCAGCAGTACCTGACCTACATGGGGAACGTCTTCACCGGAGACTTCGGTACGGCGTTCAACGGCCAGCCGGTCACCGAGCTGATGGCGACGGCCTTCCCGGTCACCATCCGGCTGACCCTCGTCGCGATCTTCTTCGAGATCGTCATCGGCATCACCCTCGGCGTCGTGACGGGTCTGCGCCGGGGCCGGCCCGTCGACTCCGGGGTCCTGCTGCTCACCCTGGTCGTGATCTCCGTCCCCACGTTCGTCACCGGCCTGCTGCTCCAACTGCTGCTCGGCGTCGAATGGGGGTGGATCAAACCGTCGGTCTCCTCGGACGCCACCTTCGGCGAACTGATCGTGCCGGGTCTGGTGCTGGCCTCCGTCTCGCTGGCGTACGTCACCCGCCTGACCCGTACCTCCATCGCGGAGAACAGACGGTCCGACTACGTCCGGACGGCCGTGGCCAAGGGGCTGCCCCGCCGCCGGGTCGTCACCCGGCACCTGCTGCGCAACTCCCTGATCCCCGTGGTGACCTTCATCGGCACCGACATCGGCGCCCTGATGGGCGGCGCCATCGTCACCGAGCGCATCTTCAACATCCACGGCGTCGGCTTCCAGCTGTACCAGGGGATCCTCCGTCAGAACACCCAGACCGTGGTGGGCTTCGTGACCGTCCTCGTCCTGGTCTTCCTGGTGGCCAACCTGCTCGTCGACCTGCTGTACGCCGTACTCGACCCGAGGATCCGCTATGCCTGAGCCGACGCCGCCGGAGCACCACCTGCCGGGCGCGGGCCGCACCCCGGAGGACGGCGCCGTCGCCGACACCGGCATGGGCGGGGCGATGGACCTGGCCACGGCAGAGGGGGAGACCCTGGAGCCGCCGCCGCCGGGCGGGCCACCGGGCGCGGGGCCGGCCGAGGGGGGCGCCTCGGCCGAACGGGCCCGCTCCCTCTGGTCGGACGCCTGGCGGGACCTGCGCCGCAACCCCGTCTTCATCATCGCCGGCCTGGTCATCCTCTTCCTGGTCTTCATCTCCCTGTGGCCCTCGTCCATCACCTGGCTGAGCCCCCTCAAGTGCGACCTCGCCAAAGCCCAGGAGGGCTCCCAGCCCGGCCACCCGTTCGGCTTCGACGGTCAGGGCTGCGACGTGTACACCCGCGTCGTCTACGGCGCCCGTACGTCCGTCACGGTGGGCGTCCTGGCCACGCTCGGCGTCGCCCTGCTGGGCAGCGTGCTGGGCGGTCTCGCCGGGTTCTTCGGCGGGGCGGGGGACTCGGTCCTGTCCCGGATCACCGACATCTTCTTCGCCATCCCGGTCGTCCTCGGCGGCCTGGTCCTCCTCTCCGTGGTGACCAGCAACACGGTCTGGCCGGTCATCGGGTTCATGGTCCTGCTCGGCTGGCCGCAGATCTCCCGGATCGCCCGGGGTTCGGTCATCACCACCAAACAGAACGACTACGTCCAGGCGGCCCGGGCCCTGGGCGCCTCCCACTCCCGGCTGCTGCTGCGGCACATCGCGCCCAACGCGGTCGCCCCGGTGATCGTCGTGGCGACCATCGCGCTCGGCACGTTCATCGCGCTGGAGGCGACCCTGTCCTACCTCGGCGTCGGACTGAAGCCGCCGACCGTCTCCTGGGGCATCGACATCTCCGCCGCCTCGCCCTACATCCGCAACGCCCCGCACGCCCTGCTGTGGCCCTCGGGCGCCCTGGCCGTCACGGTCCTGGCGTTCATCATGCTCGGCGACGCGGTGCGCGACGCCCTCGACCCGAAGCTGAGGTGACGGCCGGATGCTGCTCGAAGTACGCGACCTGCACGTGGAGTTCCGCACCCGGGACGGGATCGCCCGAGCCGTCAACGGGGTCAGCTACGGCGTGGACGCGGGCGAGACACTCGCCGTGCTGGGCGAGTCCGGCTCCGGCAAGTCCGTCACCGCCCAGGCGATCATGGGCATCCTCGACATGCCGCCCGGCCGGATCACCGGCGGCGAGATCCTCTTCCGGGGTAACGACCTGCTGCGGCTCAAGGAGGAGGAGCGCAGGAAGGTCCGCGGCGCCGAGATGGCGATGATCTTCCAGGACGCCCTGTCGTCGCTGAACCCCGTGCTGACGGTCGGCGACCAGCTGGGCGAGATGTTCGTCGTGCACCGGGGGATGTCGAGGAAGGACGCCCGGGCCAAGGCCGTGGAGCTGATGGACCGGGTGCGCATCCCGGGCGCCCGGGAACGGGTCAGGGACTATCCGCACCAGTTCTCGGGCGGTATGCGCCAGCGCATCATGATCGCGATGGCGATGGCCCTGGAACCGGCGCTCATCATCGCCGACGAACCCACCACCGCCCTGGACGTCACCGTCCAGGCCCAGGTCATGGACCTGCTCGCGGAGCTCCAGCGCGAGTACCACATGGGGCTGATCCTCATCACCCACGACCTGGGCGTGGTCGCCGACGTGGCCGACCGGATCGCGGTCATGTACGCCGGCCGGATCGTCGAGTCGGCGCCGGTGCACGACATCTACAAGGCCCCGGCCCACCCCTACACGCGCGGCCTGCTCGACTCCATTCCGCGCCTGGACCACAAGGGCCGGGAGCTCTACGCCATCAAGGGCCTGCCGCCCAACCTCATGAACATCCCGTCCGGCTGCGCCTTCAACCCGCGCTGCCCGATGGCCCGGGACGTCTGCCGTACGGACGTGCCCCCGCTGTACGAGGCCGACGCCGGCGACGGGCCCGACGGGTCCCGCGGGGTCGCCACGTCCGAGGCGGACCGCACGAGCGCCTGCCACTTCTGGAGGGAGTGCCTGCATGGCTAGTTCCCCGACGGCCTCGGCCGCCGAGCCGATCCTCGAGGTGAACGGGCTGGTCAAGCACTACCCGCTCACCCAGGGCATCCTGTTCAGGAAGCAGATCGGAGCGGTCAAGGCGGTCGACGGCGTCGACTTCGCCCTGCACCGCGGCGAGACCCTGGGCATCGTCGGCGAGTCAGGCTGCGGCAAGTCCACGGTCGCCAAGATGCTGGTCAACCTGGAGCGGCCGACAGCGGGGGAGATCCGCTACAAGGGCGAGGACATCACCGGCCTGTCCGGCAAGGCCCTCAAGGCGGTGCGGCGCAACATCCAGATGGTCTTCCAGGACCCGTACACCTCCCTCAACCCGCGCATGACGGTCGGCGACATCATCGGGGAGCCGTACGAGATCCACCCCGAGGTGGCGCCCAAGGGCGACCGGCGGAGACAGGTCCAGGACCTGCTGGACGTCGTCGGGCTCAACCCCGAGTACATCAACCGCTACCCGCACCAGTTCTCCGGCGGCCAGCGGCAGCGCATCGGGATCGCGCGGGGGCTGGCCCTGCGCCCGGAGGTGATCGTCGCCGACGAACCGGTGTCCGCGCTGGACGTGTCGGTCCAGGCACAGGTGATCAACCTGCTGGACCGGTTGCAGAGCGAGTTCGACCTCTCCTACCTCTTCATCGCCCACGACCTGTCGATCGTCCGGCACATCTCGGACCGGGTGGGGGTGATGTATCTCGGCCGGATCGTGGAGATCGGCCGCGACGCCGAGATCTACGACCATCCGACGCACCCGTACACCCAGGCCCTGCTCTCCGCGGTCCCCGTTCCCGACCCGGAGGCGCGGGAGCACCGGGAGCGGATCATCCTGGCGGGTGACGTCCCGTCCCCGACGAACATCCCCTCCGGCTGCCGCTTCCGCACCCGCTGCTGGAAGGCGCGGGAGCGGTGCGCCCTGGAGGTACCGGTGCTCGCGGTCCCCGCGGAGTTCCGGCTCGTGACCGGCCCCGCGGCACACGACTCGGCATGTCACTTCGCGGAGGAGAAACAGGTGGTCCCGCCGGAGGAAGCACCGGGTGATCATGTCGACGACGGCGTATAAGAGCATATTTGCTGAGCAACCGCGTTAACACGCAGGCAACTTGACCGACCCGATTCCGATATACGGACGCGTCAGGGTGAACAGCGTACGGCCGTGCGGGTGCCGTAAACGGGCCGGGAGCGCCATGTCTCCCGGCCCGTTTTTTCGCCTAGCCGAGGCCCAGGGCGCGCTTGAGGAAATCCAGCTGGAGCAGGAGCAGGTTCTCCGCCACCTGCTCCTGCGGGGTCATGTGGGTCACCCCGGACAGTGGCAGCACCTCGTGCGGGCGGCCGGCGGCGAGCAGGGCCGAGGACAGCCGCAGAGAGTGGGCGACCACCACGTTGTCGTCCGCCAGCCCGTGGACGATCAGCATCGGACGGGCGGGCTCGACGGCGTCCACCAGGCCCTCGTCGTCGATCAGCGAGTTGCGCCGGTAGACCTCCGGCCGCTCCCCGGGGTGGCCGAGATAGCGCTCCTGGTAATGCGTGTCGTACAGGCGCAGATCGGTGACCGGGGCGCCCACCACCGCCGCGTGGAAGACGTCGGGACGGCGCAGCGCCGCGAGTCCCGCCAGGTACCCGCCGAAGGACCAGCCGCGGATGGCCACCCGGGTCAGATCGAGCGGGAAGCGTTCGGCGAGCGCGTGCAGGGCGTCCACCTGGTCCTCCAGGGTGACCGCGGCCACCTCGTCCCGGATCGCCTTCTCCCAGGCGGGCGAGCGGCCCGGGGTGCCCCGGCCGTCGGCGACGATCACCGCGAAACCCTGGTCGGCGAACCACTGCGAGGTCAGGTGCGCGTTGTGCGCGGCCAGCACCCGCTGCCCGTGCGGGCCGCCGTAGGGGTCCATGAGGACGGGCAGGGGGGTGTCACCGACGTAGTCCGAGGGCATGAGCACGGCGCACGGGATGCGCCGTGCGCCCCCCTCGGTGAGGACTGCGCGCAGGGGAAGGCCGGGATCCTCCGCATGGGAACGGACGGTCGCCGCGAGCTTCCCGTCCCGCAGCACCCGCGTCACGCTGCCCGGCCGGCCGAGCACCGCCGACACCAGGACGGTCACGTTCCCCGCGCGCACCGCCGAGTGCACCCCGGGCTCCTGGGAGAGGCGCTCGACGCCGAGTTCGTTGACGCGGTAGACGTGCACCTCACCGGTTTCCGGCGCCGCCGCGTCCGCCCCGGCCGAGGCGGCGACCAGCACGTCGTCGGCCGTCACGTCGAGGACCGCCCGCACGTGCAGCTGAGCTCCCGTCAGTGGACGTTCGCCCACCGCCAGCACCCGGGCGCCGCCCTCGTCGGCGATCCTGACCAGCTGCCCCGACGGGCTCCAGCACGGCACCCCGGGGAAAAGATCGAGCCAAATCCGATCTTCGTCGGCGTGCACCATCCGGGTCGCCCCGGATTCGGTGTCCACCGCCAGGAACAACTGACTGCGCTGGTCGCGCGCCTGGACGAGCAGCAGCGGCGCTCCCGCCCCTGACCAGTGCACTCGCGCCAGATACGGATAGCGCGCCCGCTCCCAGACGACCTCCGTGCGCACCCCGTCGAGCCCGAACAGGAACAGCCGCACCTCCGCGTTGGCCGTCCCGGCAGCCGGGTAGCGCACGTGTTGTGGGTCACGTTTCGGCTGGGCCGGATCGGAGATCCACCACTGCTCCACCGGCGTGTCGTCCACGCGTGTGACCAGCAGCCGGTCCGATCGCGGAGACCACCAGAAGCCGCGCGAACGGTCCATCTCCTCAGCCGCGATGAACTCGGCCAATCCATAGGAAACCGGGTCCGATTCCGGCTCCGCGACCGCGCGGTCGTCCTCGCCCTCGGCGCCCACCACCCGCAGGGCGCCTCCGGCGACGTAGGCGACGAGTCGGCCGTCGGGGGACGGCCGGGGGTCGATCACCGGCCCCGGAACCGGGAGTTCGGTCGCCGTCCCGGCCCGCAGTTCGGCCGTGAAAAGCCGCCCTGACAAGGCGAAAGACGCCAGCTCGACGGCCCCGTCGGTGGCGTAGCCGACGATCCCGGCGCCGCCCTCACGGCTGCGCTCACGACGGGCGCGCTCCTCGGGCGAGAGGTCCTCCGAGGCGCCTCCCAGCAGGGCGCGGGGATCGGCGGCGGGACGCTCCGTACCGTCCGCCGGATCGAGGACCCACAGCGCGCCCGCGCGGTCCGTGCCGGAGCCGGAACGCAGGAACACGACCCGGGAGCCGTCGGGAGCCACCGCGAACGAACGCGGCGCGCCGAGGGTGAAGCGCTGGGTGCGGGCGTGCCTGCGGGGAAAGGAGTCGGACTCGGTCGTCATCCTCCGACCATATTGGCCATGCGACCCCCTTGTGCGGCTGTGCGCCGCGAGATGCGCGCCCACACATAGTTATGATCACTAGCGCTGTGTGGGTATGAACCTGCTGGCTGATGTATGGATTTACACGTTCCCTTGTTCTGCTTTTGCCCCCACGTTCCCGGGTCCTTGGAGGTGAACCGCCGTGGCACTCTCGATTTCGGCGGTGGTGCTGCTGGCGATCATCGTCTTCTTGCTGGTCAAGAAGTCGGGGCTGAAAGGCGGTCACGCGGTCGTCTGCATCCTGCTCGGCTTCTACCTCGCGTCCTCGACGATCGCACCGACGATCAGTGACCTGACGACGAGCGTGGCCAGCATGATCGGCAGCATCAAGTTCTGACGCGTGCCGACCCTGCGTCTGCCCCTGCGCGGGAGATGTATGCCCGCCTCGTAGGGTTGGCACATGACGGAACTGTCCTCCCGGCGTCTGCTGCTGGTGCACGCGCACCCGGACGACGAGTCGATCAACAACGGCGCGACCATGGCCAGGTACGCGGCCGAGGGCGCCCGGGTGACCCTGGTCACCTGCACCCTCGGCGAACGCGGTGAGGTCATCCCGCCGGAGTTGCGGCACCTGACCGGCGCCGCCCTGGGGGAGCACCGGCAGGGTGAACTCGCGGCGGCGATGGCCGAACTGGGCGTCGACGACTTCCGCCTGCTCGGCGGTGCGGGCCGCTACGGCGACTCCGGGATGATGGGCCTTCCCGACAACGACGACCCCGCCTGCTTCTGGCAGGCCGACCCGGACGAGGCCGCCGGGTACCTCGTCCGGATCATCCTCGAGGTACGGCCCCACGTCCTCGTCACCTACGACGACGACGGCGGCTACGGCCATCCCGACCACATCCAGGCCCACCGCGTCGCCATGCGGGCCGCGGAGCTGGCCGAGGACGCCGGGTGGCGCATCCCCAAGGTGTACTGGAACCGCGTCCCGCGCTCCGTCGCCGAGGCCGCCTTCGCCCGGCTCCGGGAGGAGCTGCCTGCGCTGCCCTTCGCCATGAGCGCCGACGTGTCCGACGTGCCGGGTGTGGTGGACGACGAGCGGGTCACCGCCGAGATCGACGGCGGCCCCGGGTACACCGCCGCCAAGGCCGCCGCGATGCGCGCGCACGCCACCCAGGTGGAAGTGGCGCCCGGTGAGCGGTACTTCGCCCTCTCGAACGAGCTCGCGCAGCCCCTGTTCCCGACCGAGTACTACGAACTCGTCCGCGGGGAACCCGCCGGGAAGAGGGAGACCGACCTGTTCGCCGGCACCGGTGACGCGGCGGAGGCGGTCTGATGTCCGACCGTGGATCGATGCTCGCCCAGCCGCCGCGGATGCCCTCCGCAGGGCGGATCGTTGCTTACGTCGGACTCCTCCTGCTCGGGGCACTCACCGGGCTCGCCGGAGCGCTCGTCCAGGCCGGCTGGTTCCCGGGCGGACTGCTCCTCGCGCTCGTCGGCGCGGCCGGGCTGTTCCTCGGCGGGGCGCGCGCGCTCGGCAGCCGTGCCGGGGCCGTGGCACCCGCCGCCGGCTGGATGATCTCCGTCATCCTGTGCACCGCGGGCCGGCCCGAAGGCGACTTCCTGTTCGGCGCAGGAGGCGGTTCCTACCTCTTCCTGCTCGGCGGCATGGCACTTGCTGTGATCTGCGCCACCATTGTTTCGGGGCGGCAACCGGTCGGCGGCGACGCCCGACTTGGCAAGTGACGTACCACTTCACCGTGGCGCGACGGTGCGAGTCCCGTGCGGGTTTCCCCGACGGTCGTGGGATACGGGCCAGAAGTGGCCAGTATGGTGGTGCGCGCCGCCGAGCTGCCCGTGAGGCCGTGCGGGCGGCGGAGCCAACCTGGAGAACCTGCCTTGAGTCGTGAAACTGACAGTCCGTCCTCCGGGCCCAACGGGCGCGGCGGAGCCGCATACCCCTCGGGCACGCCGCCGTACGGCACCCCTGTGGTGTCCGAGGGCGGCGCGGACGCGGGCCGTTCGTCCGCGCAGCCGGAGGAACGCAAGACCGAGACCACGCTGACGACCCGGATCCGCATCAACATCCCGGGTTCGCGGCCGATTCCGCCGGTCGTGGTGCGTACACCCGTCGCGGACGCGGAGAGCAAGGGCGGTGACGGCGCCGACGGCAACGCCCGGGCCGGTGCCGACGCGCAGTCGGCGCCCACCGCGCCCGCCGTCGGCCACTCCTCGTCCGACACGGGCTCGTTCGAGCTGCCCGCCGAACCCGGGCCCGCCGCGGAGACGAGCAACTGGTTCGCGCCCCGCAAGTCCGGCCCCGCCAAGGGCGGTCAGGGCAGCGGTGGCACCAACGGTGCGGGTCTGCCGGGCGGTTCGGCCGCCGGGACCGGCGCGCCCGCGGGCCCGCCCGCTCCCTCCGCGGGCACGCCCGGACCGGCTGCCGGGACCGGCGCCGGCCCCGGGGCAGGCGCGCCCGGTGGCGCGCGGCCGGGCAACGGGCGTCCGGGCGGTGTGGTCGGCTCCATGAGCGTGCCGGGCGGCACCCGTCCGGGCGGCACCAACGGCGCGGGACTCCCCGGCGCCACCGGCGGTCCTGTGGCTCCGGGACACGGCGGCGGCACGGGCTCCTTCGACGTGACCGAGGCGCTCGCCGCCGGCCCACTCGGCAACGGCCCGCGGCCGGGGCAGGGTCCGGGCCAGGGCACGGGACCGGTGCAGGGCCAGGGGCCGGCACAGGGCCAGGGACCGGGTCAGGGTGCCGGCGGTGCCGAACAGCGCCGCGACAACCTGCCTTACTTCTCCGACAACGGCCAGAACGGCTTCGGCGCACCCAACGGCGGTCACGGGCAGGGCGGCCAGGGCGGTCTCCCGGCCGGCCCCGGCGGATCCTACGACTTCAACGGTCCGGAAGGCCCCGGCGGTCCCGGTGGCCGCGGCGGCCCGCAGGGCGGCCCCGCGGGCCCGACCGGCGGTCCCGTCACGGGCGACGGCCCGATCGTGCCCCCGGTGGCCGGCACTCCCGGTGTGACGCGCCCGCCCGGCACTCCCGGTGCGACCCGCGCCCCCGGCGGGCCCGGTGCGCCGTCCGGCCCCGGCGGGCTCAACGGCCGTGGGGGTCCCGGTGGTCCGGCAGGCCCCGGTGGTCCGCGTGCCGCCGGCCCCGGCACCGGCCGGCTGCCCGGCGGCGGCCTGAGCGACGACACCGCGATCCTCACCCCGCAGAAGCCCGCCCCCGAACCGGGCGCGGGCGGCTACGGCGGGCGTCCCGTCGACAACGTCTCCGGACACACCGTCACCAGCGGCATCCCCGTGGTGCCCGGCGGCACCCGCACCGACGGCCCCCTGCCGCCCACCCCGCCGAAGGGGCCTGAGCCGGCCGCGCAGAGCAAGCCCGCGGGCGACTCCAGGAACGCGAAGAAGAAAAAGAAGAAGGGCCGCAGCAAGCTGCCCCTGCTGGGCGGTCTGGTGGTCGTCGCGGGAGTCGGCCTCTATGGCGCGGGCCTGCTGATGAACCACTCCGACGTACCCAAGGGCACCACCGTGCTCGGCGTCGACATCGGCGGCGGCACCAGCGACGACGCCGTCAAGAAGCTCGAGGACGCCTTCGGCAAGCGGGACACCCAGGCACTGAAGCTGGACGTCGGCGGCGACACCGTCACCCTCAAGCCGGACCAGGCGGGCCTCCAGTTCGACCTCCAGGCCACGGTCGACGACGCCGCCAAGAGCGACTACAACCCCGTCTCCGTGATCGGCTCCCTGTTCGGGCAGCACCGTGAGGTCGAACCCGCGATGCCGGTCGACGAGGAGAAGCTCCAGGCGGCCCTCGAGTCCGCCGCGGGCGGCTCCGGCTCGGCCGGCGACGGCACGATCAAGTTCGAGTCCGGCAAGGCCGTCGCCGTCTACGGCAAGGCCGGCAAGGGCATCGACGCGGCGAAGGCCCAGGAGGCCGTGGTCGAGGCCTACCGCACCCAGGTGGAGACCGGCACGGCCACCGCGGTGAAGGTGCCGACGACCGAGAAGCAGCCGACGATCTCCAACGCCGAGGTCGACCGGATGATGAAGGAGTTCGCCGAACCGGCGATGTCCGGCAAGGTCACCGTCATGACCGACGGGGCGCACTCGGTCTCCTTCAGCCCGAAGAACTCCCTGTGGAAGTTCCTCCGCGTGAAGGCGGTCAACGGCAAGCTCGTCGAGAGCTACGACCAGGCCGCGCTGACGGAGCTGTACGGCGGCACCTTCAACGGTGTGCTGATCAGCCGCGGCACCGGTCAGAAGACGGCCGTCACGGTCCAGGACGTCATCAGCGCCCTGCGCCCGGCCCTCAAGAGCAGGACGGACCGTACCGGGGTCATCGACACCGACCCGAGCTGACCCTGCCTCGGTGCCGCATGACAGATGTCATGCGGCACCGAGGACGGCGGACACTGCCGCCCGCCCGGCCCCCGGGGGGACGATTGCTGTCATGACAACGACAGCACCGGTGGTCGGGTTCGACCAGGTGAGCAAGAGCTTCGGGGACGTACGGGCCGTGGACGGCCTGACGCTCGCGCTGCGCCCGGGGGAGACCGTGGCACTGCTCGGGCCCAACGGGGCGGGCAAGTCGACCACCCTCGATCTGCTCCTCGGCCTCAAGCAGCCGGACAGCGGCACGGTCCGCGTCTTCGGCACCGGCCCGCGCGAGGCGATCGTCGCAGGCCGGGTCGGCGCGATGCTCCAGAGCGGCGGGCTGATGGACGAGGTCACGGTCGCCGAACTGGTCGCACTGGCCTGCGGACTGCACCCGAAGCCGTACCGGACCGCCGATGTGCTCGCCCGCGCGGGCATCACCCAGATCGCCGACCGCAAGGTCGACAAACTCTCCGGCGGCCAGGCCCAGCGCGTCCGGTTCGCCCTCGCCACCGCCGGTGACAGCGACCTGATCGTCCTGGACGAGCCCACCACCGGCATGGACGTGACCACCCGGCAGGCGTTCTGGGCCACCATGCGCGAGCAGGCCGACCAGGGCCGCACGGTCCTGTTCGCCACCCACTACCTCGAAGAGGCCGACGCGATCGCCGACCGGGTGCTGGTCCTGCACCGGGGGCGGCTGCTGGCCGACGGCACGGCGGCCGAGATCAAGGCGAAGGCGGGCGCCCGCAGGATCGCCTTCGACCTGGAGGACGGCTTCGACGAAGCAGCCCTGCGCGCCCTGCCGTTCCTCACCACGCTGACCGTGTCCCACAGCGGCTCCGCCGCGGGATCCGGCCGGACCGTGCGCATCCAGTCCACCGACGCCGACGCCACCGTCCACGCGGTCTACGGCCTCGGCCTCTACCCCCGCAACCTCGAGGTCGCCGGGCTCGGCCTGGAACAGGCCTTCGTCGCCCTCACCACCGCCGAGGAGGCGAAGACCAAGTGAACGGCCTGATCAAGCTGGAACTCACCCGCGCCCTGCGCAACCGCAAGTTCCTGTTCTTCTCGGTCATCTATCCGTCGGTCCTGTTCCTGCTCATCGCGGGCAGCGCCGACAGCACGGAGAAGATCGACGGCACGGGCCTGACCCTGCCGACCTACATGATGGTCTCGATGGCCTCCTTCGGCGCCCTCACGGCCGTCCTGATGGGCAACAGCGAGCGGATCGCCAAGGAGCGCCAGAGCGGCTGGGTACGGCAGTTGCGCCTGACCACGCTCCCGGGCCGCGGCTACGTCCTCGCGAAGACGGCAAGCGCGGCCGTGGTCAGCCTGCCCTCCATCGTCGTCGTTTTCGCCGTGGCCGCGGCCGTGAAGGGCGTACGGCTGGACGCCTGGCAGTGGGTCGCCCTCACCGGCGCGATCTGGGCCGGCAGCCTCGTCTTCGCCGCCCTGGGCGTCGCGATCGGCTACCTCGCGAACGGGGACGCGGTCCGCCCGATCACGATGATCACCTACTTCGGCCTGTCGATCCTCGGCGGCCTGTGGATGCCGACGACGACCTTCCCGACCTGGTTGCAGGACATAGCCAAGTGGGTGCCGACGCACGCGTACGCTGCCCTGGGGCAGTCCATCGAGCAGAGTCAGGCCCCGCATGCCAAGGACATCGTCATCCTGGCCGTCTTCTTCGTCCTGTTCACGGGCGGCGCGGCCTGGCTGTACCGGAAGGACACGCTGAAAGCGTGAGCGCCATGACGGACGACCTGCTGTCCGAGAAGACCCGGCGGGGGTCACCGATCGCGCTGGGGGAGACCGCCCGCACCCCGCGTGAGCTGTGGCGGCGCAAGCTGCTGTGGATCGGCGTCTGGCTGGTCTTCCTCAGCTCGCCGGTCCACGACCTCGTCACCGGCGGCCACACCACCGGCGGTACGGTGGCCGGCTGGCTGGGGCTGGCGGTCTTCGTCACCGTCTACCTGTCGCTGCTGTTCCGGGACATGGGTGCCGCGCCCTACCCCGACAGGCTCGTCGCCGCGCTGATCGGCTCCATGGCGGTGCTCGCCACCGTCCTCAGCCTCACCCTCGGCTCCGCCTGGCTCGGCCTGTACTGCTACGTCTCCGTGGCCTGCGGGATGGTGCTCCCGCTGCGGGTGGCGTTCTGGACGATCCCGGGCACGGCCGCGATGCTGCTCCTCGTCGGCCTGCGCACCGACGAGGAGGAGGCGCTGAACCTGCTCCTCCTGGTCCTGCTCATCGGCTTCGCGATGACGGGAGTGAGCCAACTGGTTCGCACGACCGTCGAGTTGCGCAAGGCCAGGGCCACGGTCGCCCAGCTCGCCGCCAACGAGGAACGGCTGCGCCTGGCCAGGGACCTGCACGATCTGCTGGGCCACTCGCTCTCCCTGATCACCCTCAAGAGCGAGCTGGCCGGCCGTATGCTCCCCGGTCACCCCGAGAAGGCGGCCCAGCAGGTCGCCGACATCGAACAGGTCAGCCGCCAGGCCCTGGTGGACGTCCGCGAGGCCGTCACCGGCTACCGGCGCCCCCGCCTGGCCGCGGAACTGGCGGGCACCCAGGTCGCGTTGACGGCGGCCGGTATCACCGCGGCGATCCCGGCCGAGCCGGACCTCGACGGCGTACCGGAGGAGAGCGAAGCAGCCCTCGCCTGGACCCTGCGCGAGGCGGTGACCAACGTCGTACGGCACAGCGGCGGCACCCGCTGCACGGTCGATCTGGTGCGGCGTCAGACCCTGGACGGCCCCGTCCTCGAACTCTCCGTCGAGGACGACGGTTCCGGCGGCTCGGGCAAGGGCCCCGGAAACGGCCTCACGGGTCTCACCGAGCGCCTGGAGAAGGCCGGCGGCACTCTGGAAGCGGGCCGCGTCCGGCGTGGCTTCCGGCTGACCGCCCGGGTCCCGGCCGGGCCGCTTCCGGACGTAGGATCCCGCTCATGAGTGGTGGCACGATCAAGGTCCTGCTGGCCGAGGACCAGTCGATGGTCCGCGAGGCCCTGGCGGCCCTGCTCGGCCTGGAGGACGACATCGAGGTGGTTGCCCAGGTGGCGCGCGGCGACGAGGTCCTCGCGGCCGCCCACGCCCACGACGTCGACGTGGCCCTCCTCGACATCGAGATGCCGGGCGCGACGGGCATCGAGGCCGCGGCGCAACTCCACAAGGAGCTCCCGCGGTTGAAGCTGGTCGTCCTCACCACCTTCGGCCGCCCCGGCTATCTGCGCAGCGCCATGGAGGCCGGCGCCGACGCCTTCCTCGTCAAGGACGCCCCCGCGGCCCAACTCGCGGAGGCGGTCCGCAAGGTGCTGGCGGGCGAGCGGGTCATCGACCCCACGCTCGCGGCTGCCGCCCTGGCCGGCGGCGCCAACCCCCTCACCGACCGTGAACGGGAGATCCTGCGCGCGGCGGCCGACGGCTCGACCAACGCGGAACTCGCGGCGGCCCTGCACCTGTCCCAGGGCACGGTCCGCAACTACCTCTCGACGGCGATACAGAAACTGGCCGTACGCAACAGGGCTGAGGCGGTGCGGACCGCGAGGGAGAAGGGCTGGCTGTGAGGGGCGGGCTGTGAAGGGCCGGTCGTCGCCGGTGACGGCGTCCACAGCGTCCTGCGCACGCACCACGCGGACGAGTTCGGCGCCGCACTCACACGTGAGGGGCAGGCAGTCCGCCGCCGGTTCTGCCGCCGCCGGTTCCGCCGCCGACAGATGGACCGCCGACAGCCAGGCCGGTCACGCTTCGCCAGCGCCAGCGCCAGCGCCAGTGCCAAGTGCAGATGTCGGCGTCGCCGGCGGTCCCGCCGGGCGTCGACGCCGACAGCAGCAGGCGGGCGGGGGGACCGTGCCCGGACGGCGACGGCCCTTCTCCTCAGGTCAGTTCAGCATGGCCCGCGCGGCGAACGCCTCCTTGCGCACCCGCTCGGCGACTGCCTCGTCCACGATCTCCACCAGCCCCGCGTACTCCTCCAGCTCGGCCGCCCCGCCGACGAAGTCGCCGCGCCGCACCAGCAACTGCCCCTTCTCGTACCGCAACCGGGCCGGATGCGAGGGCACGGCCAACCCCAACTCCACGGCCCACAGGGCCACATCCGACCGCTCCGGCCGGGCCGCGGCCCACGAGCGGATGTTGTTGAGGATCCGCATCACCACGTCCAACGGCTCCGCCGGGGTCAGCATCGACGGCTCGAGCCGTGCTCCCGTGGCGCCGGTGACCAGCGACTCCGCGTCATCGCCGGACAGGATCCGGCCGCCGTCGAAGGGATCGACGAGCACCTGCCGCTCGAGATCCGCGGGCGGTCCGAAGCCCACCACGAAGTGCCCGGGCAGGGCGACCCCGTACACCGGCGCCCCGGCCCGCCGCGCCACCTCCACCCACACCACGGACAGCAGGATCGGCAGGCCCCGCCGACGTACCAGCACCCGGTGCAGCAGCGACGACTCCAGCCGTTCGTAGTCCGCGGCCGACCCGCGGAACCCGTGTCGTTCGCCGAGCAGCTCCCGCAACGCCTCCGCCCACGCCCGCGGCCCGCCGGGCCGGTACGGCACCTGTCCCGCCAGCCGGTCCAGCTCGATCTGGGCGGCGTCCAGTGCGGCCTCGTCCAGCTCCGGGTCCGGCTCGGCGCCGATCAGCAGGCACAGCAGCGCCAGATCGGGCCGCTCGGCCCGGGCCTCCTCGGCGAACCGCAGCCGCACCTCCCCGGCGTCGAACCCGCTCACGCAACCTCCGTGGAGGTACCCGCCGACGATTCCCGTGAGGGACCGGACGAGGGCTCCGACGAAGCCTGGGTCGAATCCGCCCGGGAGTCTCCCGGCGAACGCTCCGACCCTGCCTCCGACGAGACCTCGGGCGAAGGCTCCGACGCGGACACCGGCGAAGCCCCGGGCGAGGGAGGCGCGGGCGCCTCCGGCGAAGGTTCCGACACGGGCCCGGCCGTGGCCCCGGGCGAGGTAGGCGCGGCGGCCTCCGGCGCGGTTTCCGGCGAAGAACGCGACGCGGATCCCGATGTGGATCGTGGCGGGGACCCAGGCGCGGGCTCGCGGTAGTGGTGGTACGCGTGATGGGCTGTGAAGCCCAGACCCGTGTACAGCGCCCGGGCAGCCGCGTTGTCCTCCTCGACCTGTAGCCAGGCCGCCGAAGCGCCCTCCGCCAGCGCCCGCCGGGCCAGCGCGGCCATCACGAGGCCGGCCAGCCCCTGCCGTCGCCGCGCCGGATCGACCTCGACCGCCGCGAAGCCGGCCCACCGCCCGTCCACGACACACCGTCCGATGGCGGCGGGAGCGCCGCCGGAGCCCCCGGGCACGGACGCGAACCACACCGACGGCCCGCCCCCGCTCTCGGCCTCGCCCGAGCGGGGAGACCCCCCTCCCAGCACCTTGAGGGCGACCTCGCTCACCCCCTTGCGCTGATACCGGGCCAGCCACGCCTCGTCGGCCTCCCGGGCAAGGACCACCTCCTCGGCCTCCGCCCGGTCGGCCAGCGGCGCAAGCGCCCCGACCCACAGCTCGGCGGTCACCTCACGCTCCCAACCGCGTACCTCCAGCTCCGCGCAGAGCAGTTCCTGGGTGCCCTCGGCCCCCGTCGCGGTCTGCACATAGGCGGGCAGCCCCCGCGCGCCGTACCACTGCCGTACGAAGTCCAGGGCCGCGTCGAGCGGGACGCCCGGCGCGCCGAGCGGCAGCACCGAGTTGGCCCGCCGTGTGAACCCGGCCGATGCCCGCAGCTCCCACCCGCCCAGTCGCGCGCTCTCCAGCGGACGCCAGGCCCGCGAGGCGACCTGGGCCAGCTCCTCGTAACCGGCGGCCGGGCCCCGGCGGCGGGCGGGGGCGGGCGGGACCACCTTCCCGGCGACCAGCGAGGATGCGTCAACGCGGACGCTCTCCCCGCCCTTCCGTGTGATCACCAGCACATCGTCGTCCCATGATGTGAGAACACCGACCGTGTCGGTGAATTTCCCCCCGGGGACACCACCCTCGGTCAAGCATCGCACGGAGACGCGTTTGCCCACGTCAGCAGCGGTGATGCGGACCTCGAGGCGTCCGGCGGCCGAGATTTCCACAGGTCAGTTCACCCCTCCTGTTCGGATCATGCCCAGGAACGGAGATACTAGAGGTGGGCATCGACGACGCCGCGCTCCCGCGCGCCAGGCGGCGGAGCCTGAAGAGGCCCGCCAGCGCCCTATCGAGGAGGAACGACAGCGTGACCTACGTCATCGCGCAGCCTTGTGTCGACGTCAAGGACAAGGCGTGCATCGAAGAGTGCCCGGTCGACTGCATCTACGAGGGCCAGCGGTCCTTGTACATCCACCCGGACGAATGCGTCGACTGTGGTGCCTGTGAGCCGGTCTGCCCGGTCGAGGCGATCTTCTACGAGGACGACACTCCGGAGGAGTGGAAGGACTACTACAAGGCGAACGTCGAGTTCTTCGACGAGCTCGGCTCGCCCGGCGGAGCAAGCAAGCTCGGTCTGATCGAGCGCGACCACCCCTTCATCGCCGCGCTGCCGCCGCAGAACCAGTAAGCGCGGCCCGCGATCGCGCTTCCTCGGTCCCGTACGGCCTGATCGCCTCAGATCGCCGTGCGGGGCCGAGGCGTTTCGCCGCTGGGGGCCGCTGCCGTACAGAAAGTGAGCCAGAAGCCGTGTCCGCAGTCTCCGACCGTCTCCCCACCTTCCCCTGGGACAAGCTGGCGCCGTACAAGGCGACGGCCTCCGCCCACCCGGACGGCATCGTCGACCTGTCCGTCGGCACCCCGGTGGACCCGGTCCCCGAGCTGATCCAGAAGGCCCTGATCGACGCGGCCGACTCGCCCGGCTACCCGACGGTCTGGGGCACGCCCGAGCTGCGCGACGCGATCACCGGCTGGGTGGAGCGGCGGCTCGGCGCCCGTGGCGTGACCCACCGGCACGTACTGCCGATCGTCGGCTCCAAGGAACTGGTCGCCTGGCTCCCCACGCAGCTGGGCCTCGGCCCCGGCGACCGGGTCGCCCACCCGCGCCTGGCCTATCCGACCTACGAGGTCGGCGCCCGTCTGGCCCGCGCCTCGTACGAGGTCTACGACGACCCGACGGACCTGGACCCCGAGGGGCTGAAGCTCCTCTGGCTCAACTCGCCGTCCAACCCCACGGGCCGGGTGCTCTCCAAGGACGAGCTGACCCGGATCGTGGCCTGGGCCCGCGAGCACGGCGTCCTGCTGTTCTCGGACGAGTGCTATCTGGAGCTCGGCTGGGAGGCCGATCCGGTCTCGGTCCTGCATCCGGACGTCAACGGCGGCTCCTACGAGGGCATCGTCTCGGTCCACTCCCTGTCGAAGCGGTCGAACCTGGCGGGCTACCGGGCGGCCTTCCTGGCCGGCGACCCGGCCGTCCTGGCGCCGCTGCTGGAGATCCGCAAGCACGGCGGCATGATGACGTCGGCGACCACGCAGGCGGCGGCGGTCGCGGCCCTGGGTGACGACGTCCACGTCCGTGAGCAGCGCGAACGCTACGCTGCCCGCCGCACGGCGCTGCGCGAGGCGCTGCTGTCCCACGGCTTCCGCATCGAACACAGCGAGGCCAGCCTGTACCTGTGGGCCACCCGGGACGAGTCCTGCTGGACCACGGTCGCCCACCTGGCGGACCGAGGCATCCTGGTGGCCCCGGGCGACTTCTACGGCGAGGCGGGCGACACCTTCGTCCGCGTGGCCCTGACGGCGACCGACGAGCGGATCGCAGCGGCGGTCGCAAGACTCGCCCGTTAGCCGACCGCAGTCGGCCGCGGGCCCCGACCGGGCCGACGCTGCCGGGCCGGCCCGGCCGACCCCGCCGGCCGGGCCGATGCTGCCAACCCGGCCGACCGGGCTGATGTCGCCGGTCTGGCCGATGCTGCCGACCTGGTCGCCGCTGCCGACCGGGCTGACGCTGCCGATCCGGCCGACGCCGGTCATCGGCTGACGGCGCCCGCCGTGCCGACGCTGCCGGCCGGGCCGGCCCGGCCGATGCTGCCGACCCGGGCGACGCCGGTCACCGGGGTGACGGCGCCCGCCGTGCCGACGCCGCCGACCCGGCCCATGCTGCCAACCCGGCCGATGCTGCCAACCCGGCCAATGCTGCCAACCCGGCCGATGCTGCCGACCCGGCCGATGCTGCCGACCGGGCGACGCCGGTCACCGGGGGTGACGGCGCCCGCCGTGCCGAGGGTCCGCGCGCCGCTGACGGTGCCCGGCGGGTGCCGCGGCAGCGGCCCTGTCGGCTCGGCGGCCTACGGGTCCGGAGAGGGCCGGCAGCGGCGCCGGCCTGGGCGATCTCCGTGGTGGGGCCCAGGGGCCTCACGCAGGCCGCGCGGCGGCGACCGGGGCGACCGCCGCGCCGGCCGGCGCACAGCACCGCGCACAGCGAGACGGGGTCCAGGGAATTCCCTGGACCCCGTCACCGGCTGGTGGGCCGCTGGCGTCAGCCGAGCGGCAGGCCCTTCACCGGCAGGGTCTCGGCGCCGGGCAGCCCGCCCTTGGTGAGCGAGTCCGTGGGCAGTCCGCCCTTCGTGGCGGTGGACGCCGTGTCGCCGAGGAGGTTCCCGGCGGAGCCCGCCGCCTTGCCGGCCGTCTTCTGAGCCGTCGGCGTCGCCTTCTTCACGGCCTTGCCGCCGGTCTTGCCCGCGGCCGGCACCGCCTGCTCGACGGCCTTGCCGCCGGCCTCACCCGCGAGCCCGGTGACGTTCTGCGTCGCGCCTTCGACGGTGTTGCCGACGCCCGCCGCGTCCAGGGCGGTCAGACCGCCGAGGTTCGGAGCGGCGGGAAGGCTGGGAGCCGCACTCGCGGAGCCGGCCGCACCGACCCCGGCGGCCGCTCCTGCTGCGACGAGCAGCGCGGCACGGGCGATCCGGCGGGTCAGGGGGAGGGTCATGATGCTCCTTCGACGGGAGAGAACAAGGACTGTCTTTGACTGCTGTGACTGTCTGTCCGGGCCCGGACGCAGTGACTACCGCTCGAAGCCCGCGAAGGTTGCGCACGGCCGACGTAAAGAGTTGGCAATGCGTCGCATTATCGGCTGCGGATAAAAGCGGGCAAAAACCGCCCGGTGTGAAAGTCCGTCAAACCCTCACAGCCCTTTGTTCGCAAGGGTCTCGCCGGTCACAGGGGTGACGGCGCGAAAACCTGAGCACTCGGCCGTCGGGGGGACCCGCACGTGACCCGACCGAGTGAGGACCCGTACTACTGCGCGGTGACGATCCGTACGCTGTCGGCGCCGCCGCCCGCCCCCGTGGACCCGGCGGCCTCCGCCGTGGTCGCAGCGGTCGCCCGCCACCGGCTGTCGGTGTTGCCGGCGACCCACTCCCGGCCCGCGTACGAGACGCGCTCGATACGCAGCGCCGAGGCGTTGGCCACCGCCCAGTGCGCCAGCTGCCAGCCGCGCTCGCCGGCGCTGCGCCCACCGGCGGTGGTGTCCTCGGTCACCGGCAGCGTCAGGGTCCGCCCTCCGCTTCCGGCCGTCGGCGCGCCGGAGCCGGCGCCGGACCGCGCGCCGGCGCCGCCCGAGGAGGCGGCGGAGGACGAGGCTCCCCGCGCCGCGGATCCGGTGCCGCCCGCCTGCCGGAGAGCGTCCCGCCCGAAGTCGCGGACCAGCGCCGCCCGCACCGCGTCGGGACCCGTGGCCTTCGACGTGGTGTCCGTGCGGCCGTTGCAGGTCAGCGTGGCCGGCGACGTCCCCGTCAGGGCGGCGGCCAGCACCGTGGCGTCCGGTTCGTGCTTGGCGTACGCCTCCGGGTAGCCGCTGCGCTGCACGCGCTGCGCGGCGACGGTGAGCGGCAGTTCGGTGTAGTCCCGGACCTTGGCGAGGTGCTCGTAGAAGATGTTCGCCGCGTAGGCCGGGTCCGTGACCTGCTTCACGGTGCCCCAGCCCTGCGAGGGCCGCTGCTGGAACAGGCCGAGCGAATCCCGGTCGCCGTGGGTGAGGTTGCGCAGCCCCGACTCCTGGAGGGCGGTCGCGAGCGCGATGGCCACGGCCCGCTCGGGCATCGCCCGGTCGGTGCCGACGGCGGTGATCGTGGCCGCGTTCACCGCCTGCTCCGGGGTGAACTCGTACGTCGCCCCATTCCGGCCGCCGGAGACGACCCGGCACCCCGGATCCCCCGTGCCGCCGGAGACGTACTGCACCACGACATAACCGGCGACAGCGGACAGGACCACGCAGGCCGCCCCGAACCGGAGGAGGCGGCCGCGGCGCTTGGGAGAGGGGGACGGCTCTGGCACGGGTACAAGGTACTGGAGAGTATGGAGGAGCAGGAGTCCCCTGCGCCCAGCGCGGAAAAGCGGGGGCGCTCGACCGGCGCGTTAGGGTCGACGGCATGGCCGACACCCCGCTTGACCTCACTCTGGACGCCGCCGCGCTCACCGCGCGGCTCGTCGACTTCCGTTCCGAGAGCGGCGCCGAGAAGCCCCTCGCGGACGCGATCGAGACCGTCCTGCGCGAGCTGTCCCACCTGACGGTGGACCGCTACGGCAACAACGTGATCGCGCGCACGAACCTGGGCCGCGCGGAGCGCGTGGTCCTCGCCGGCCACATCGACACGGTCCCGATCGCGGGCAACGTCCCGTCGCGGCTCGACGAGGACGGTGTCCTGTGGGGCTGCGGCACCTGTGACATGAAGTCGGGGGTGGCGGTCCAGCTGCGCATCGCGGCGACGGTCCCGGCGCCCAACCGCGACCTGACGTTCGTCTTCTACGACAACGAGGAGGTCGCCGCCGATCTCAACGGTCTCAAGCACGTCGCCGAGCACCGCCCGGAGTGGCTGGCGGGTGACTTCGCGGTCCTGCTCGAGCCGTCCGACGGCCAGGTCGAGGGCGGCTGCCAGGGCACCTTGCGGGTCCTGCTGAGGACGAAGGGCGAGCGGTCCCACTCGGCGCGCAGCTGGATGGGGTCCAACGCCATCCACGCGGCGGCCCCGATCCTCGCCCGCCTGGCCGCCTACGAGCCGCGCTACCCGGTCATCGACGGCCTGGAGTACCGGGAGGGCCTCAACGCGGTCGGCATCACGGGCGGGGTGGCCGGCAACGTCATCCCCGACGAGTGCGTCGTCACCGTCAACTTCCGCTACGCGCCCGACCGGAGCGAGGAGGAGGCGGTCGCCCACGTCCGCGAGGTCTTCGCCGACTGCGGGGTGGCGGAGTTCGTGGTCGACGACCACAGTCCCGCCGCCCTCCCCGGCCTCTCCCACCCGGCCGCGGCGGCCTTCATCGAGGCGGTCGGCGGCACCCCGATGCCCAAGTACGGCTGGACGGACGTGAGTCGCTTCTCCTCACTGGGCGTCCCCGCGGTCAACTACGGCCCCGGCAACCCGCACTTGGCGCACAAGCGGGACGAACGCGTGGAGACGGCCAAGATCCTGGCCGGCGAGGAGCGCCTGAGGGCCTGGCTGACGGCCTGAGTGCCCGGCTGACGGCCCGACCCGCCGCCCGAGGGGAGGCTCGGTCCTTCGGCGCTGCACGGCGGACACGCCGACGTCCCCCCTCCGTAACCCGCGTAGATCTACGCTGAGGTGGAGAACGAACTTCCCCGGGTCCCGGCCACGCCGGAGCCGGGGAGGCCGAATCACGGAGGGAGCTCACCATGGCTACAGGGAACCCCGAGGGCAAGAAGCAGCCACCGGACGAACAGCGCCTGGGACCGGTCCTCCGAAGGCGCGATCAGGTGCAGGCGAGCACGACGGACCAGCGGCTGCTGGACGAGCGGGCCCCCTCGGACTGGGTGCACACGGACCCCTGGCGGGTCCTGCGCATCCAGTCGGAGTTCATCGAGGGCTTCGGCACCCTCGCCGAACTCCCCCCGGCCATCAGCGTGTTCGGCTCGGCCCGCACACAGGTGGGTTCCCCGGAGTACGAGGCGGGCGTACGGCTGGGCGGCGCCCTCGTCGACGCCGGGTGGGCCGTGATCACGGGCGGTGGCCCGGGCGCGATGGAGGCGGCCAACAAGGGAGCGTCCGACGCGGGCGGTGTCTCGGTGGGGCTGGGTATCGAGCTCCCCTTCGAGCAGGGCCTCAACCCGTACGTCGACATCGGTCTGAACTTCCGTTACTTCTTCGTGCGGAAGATGATGTTCGTGAAGTACGCGCAGGGCTTCGTGGTCCTGCCCGGCGGCCTCGGCACGCTGGACGAACTCTTCGAGGCCCTCACCCTCGTCCAGACCCAGAAGGTCACCCGCTTCCCGATCGTCCTCTTCGGCACGGAGTACTGGGGCGGTCTGATCGACTGGCTGAAGAACACCCTGATCGCCCAGGGCAAGGCCGCCGAGAAGGACCTCCTCCTCTTCCACGTCACGGACGACGTGGAGGAGGCGGTGGCCCTGGTGTCGAAGGAGGCGGGCCGCTAGCGGTGTCTCCCGGGCGCCGGGCGGTACGACCGGCCCGTCCGGCGCCCCGGCGTCCGGCGTCCGAGGGCGAGGCCCCTTCGGGGCCGGGAGCGGGGGTCCGGGGGCATGGCCCCAGGGCCGGGAACGGAAGGGGCGGCGAGGCCGAGGAAAACCACGCCGGTCCCGCCGTGCCATCTACGCCGGTCCCGCGTGCCATCTACGCCGGCCACGCCGTGCCACCTACGCCGGTCCCGCGTGCCATCTACGCCGGCCACGCCGTGCCATCTACGCCGGTCCCCGGCACGCCACCCGCGCCGGCTCCCGGCACGCCACCTACGCCGGTCCCCGGCACACCACCCGCGCCGGCCCCCGGCACGCCACCTACGCCAGTCCCCGCCTTGCCACCGCCGGTGCCCGCTGCCCCGCGATCGACGCCACCATGTCCAGCACCTGCCGGGTCTCCGCGACCTCGTGCACCCGGTACACCTGCGCCCCCAGCCACGCCGACACCGCGGTGGTCGCCAGGGTCCCCACCACCCGCTCCTTGACCGGCCGGTCCAGCGTCTCGCCCACGAAGTCCTTGTTGGACAGGGACACCAGCACCGGCCACCCCGTCTCGACCATCTCTCCGAGCCGCCGGGTCGCCTCCAGGCTGTGCCGGGTGTTCTTCCCGAAGTCGTGCCCCGGATCGATCATGATCGACTCCCTCCGCACGCCCAGCGCCACCGCCCGCTCCGCCAGCCCCACCGTCACCCGCAGGATGTCGGCCATGACGTCGTCGTACGTCACCCGGTGCGGACGGGTGCGCGGCTCGGCGCCTCCCGCGTGCGTGCACACCAGCCCGGCCCCGTACCGCGCCGCGACCTCCGCCAGTCGCGGATCGACGCCGCCCCAGGCGTCGTTGAGCAGATCGGCCCCCGCCTCGCAGACCGCCTCGCCGACCTCGGCCCGCCAGGTGTCCACGCTGATGACCACGTCCGGGAAGCGCCGCCGCACCTCGGCCACGAAGCCGACGGTGCGCCGCGCCTCCTCCTGTGCCGTGACCTCTTCTCCGGGCCCGGCCTTGACGCCGCCGATGTCGATGACGGCCGCCCCCTCCGCCACCGCCTGCTCCACGCGCGCGAGGGCCGGCTCGTCGCGGAAGGTCGCCCCCTGGTCGTAGAAGGAGTCGGGGGTCCGGTTCACGATCGCCATGATCACCGGCTCGTGCGCGCCGAATTCACGCCTGCCCAGCCTGAGCATCGCCTGTGACCTCTCCTAGTACGTTCCGCACATCCACCGCCTGCGACCCTAACCGCCGGACCCGCATGGCACGATCGGACTCCAGCACATCCACTCCGAGCACACCGAGCGTGGGGACCCACCGATGGTTATGTTCTTCTTCCTGGTCATCGCGCTCGCCGTCGTGGTCGCCGCGGTGACACTCGCCGTGGTGGGCGGCGGCGAGGGCACCGGCCCGCTGCCCGAGGTCGCCCCCGAGCGGCTGCACGACCCGCTGCCCGCGGACCGCCCGGTCGACCGGTCCGACATCGACCTCCTCCGCTTCCCGCTGGCCGTCCGCGGCTACCGGATGGCCGACGTGGACGACGCCCTCAACCGCGTCGCCGCCGAACTCGCCGAGCGCGACGCCCGCATCGCCGACCTGGAGTCCGCCCTCGCCGGCGCCCGGACCCCGGCCGGCGGCGGCCATGTCTCCATGGAGAAGCCGGCCCCGGAGGACCACCAGTGAGCGACGGGAGCGCCCTGGCCGGCGCGGACGGCGCGCTGCGCTGCCCCTGGGCCCTGTCCACGCCGGACTACGTGACCTACCACGACGAGGAGTGGGGCCGCCCGGTCCACGGCGACGACGCCCTGTTCGAACGCCTCAGCCTGGAGGCCTTCCAGTCCGGCCTGTCCTGGATCACGATCCTGCGCCGCCGTTCCGGTTTCCGCACCGCCTTCGCCGACTTCAAGATCGCCTCGGTCGCCGTCTTCACCGACGAGGACCGTGAACGCCTCCTCGCCGACCCGGGCATCATCCGCAACCGCGCCAAGGTCGACGCCACCCTCGCCAACGCGCGCGTGCTGGCCGGCTGGGCGCCGGGCGACCTCGACGAGCTGATCTGGTCGCACGCCCCCGACCCGGCGGGGCGCCCGGCTCCGAGGACCCTGGCCGACGTCCCGGCGGTGACGGAGGAGTCGACGGCCCTGTCGAAGGCCCTCAAGAAGCGGGGCCTGCGCTTCGTGGGCCCGACGACGGCGTACGCGCTGATGCAGGCGTGCGGGCTGGTGGACGACCACCTGGAAAGCTGCGTCAGCAGAGCCGCCTGAGCAGTGTGGGGCCGAGCGGGGCGGCGCGACGGGGGCTTCGTCGCGAGCACGCGACGGGTCACGACCCGACCGCGGCCCCGGCACCACTCGCCGCCCCGACGTCCAGTGGCCCCGACGGCCAGTGGCCCCGTCGACCCGGTGGCCTCAAAGTCAGCGGCCCAGGTACTTCGGCGTCCCCTTCTCGACGAACGCGCGCACCGCGATCGAGTGGTCCTCCGAGGCCCCCGCCCGCGTCTGCAACACGTCCTCCTTGTCCAGCGTCTCGGCGAGCGAGTGCGAGAACCCGTACGCGACGGCCTCCTTGATCGCCGCGTAGGCGACCGTCGGTCCTTCGGCCAGCATCCGCGCCAGCTGCTCGGCCGCAGTGCGCAGCGAGGCCGCCGGGACGATCCGGTTGGCGATGCCCAGCTCGAACGCCTCCTGGGCCGTGATGCTGCGCGGGAAGAGCAGCAGGTCGGCGGCCCGGCCCGGACCGATGACCCGGGGCAGCGTCCACGAGACGCCGGAGTCCGCGGTGAGCGCGACCCCCGCGAACGAGGTGTTGAAGGACGCGGTGTCGGCCACCAGGCGGTAGTCCGCCGCCAGCGCGAAACCGAGGCCGGCTCCGGCGGCGACCCCGTTCACGGCGGCGACGACCGGCTTCGGCGCCTCGGTCAGGGCCCGCACGATCGGGTTGTAGTGCTCCGCGACCGTGCTCATCACCTGCTGCGAGCCCTCGGCCAGCAGCCCGATGTGTTCCTTGAGATCCTGTCCCACGCAGAACGCCCGCTCACCGGCCGCGGTCAGCAGGACGGCTCGTACGGCGTCGTCCGCGGCCGCGTCCCGGACCGCGTCCCGGAGAGCGACCTTGGCCGCGATGTTCAGCGCGTTCATCGCCTCGGGGCGGTTCAGCGTGATCGTCGCGAGCCCGTCGCTCACCTCGTAGAGCACGGTGTCGGCCATGGCGTTTCCCCTCCGTGTCGCGGCTCCGGCGTACTACTGGTCAGTACGTCCGGTGTACGAGGACAGCATGGCGGAGATCACGGTCCGGGGACCGGACGCGACGTGTGACCTGCGTCAAAGAATTCGGGAGGGATTCCGGTGCGCGGAAGTCCGTGCGGCGGTGCAGTATCGCAGTCACATCGCCGAATTGAGTGGTTTTGCTCGCGCGCGTTGCCCAAGCGATGCCGACTGATGTTGGTCATCGGGTCCTGAGATGCGGGATAATGGCCTGGAAGCAATGTGTTCGATGCCGGTGTCGCGAGTCCCACGCTGGATCGCGGCTGCCCTCCAGGGGCCGTCGGCTTTGGCGATGAGCTGGTTTCAGGAAGGGGAACGAGCATGGCGGCCATGAAGCCGCGAACGGGTGATGGCCCGCTCGAGGTGACCAAGGAGGGGCGGGGCATCGTCATGCGCGTTCCGCTCGAAGGCGGCGGTCGACTCGTCGTCGAGCTGACCCCTGACGAGGCCGACGCGCTCGGCGACGCCCTCAAGAAGGTCGTCGGCTGACGCGCAAGCGACCCTACTCTTGCGACCGCTCCGGCATCCTTCTGGGTGCCGGAGCGGTTGTCTGGTCAGCCGTCCCGGGAGCCGCCGCTGCCGCCCGCCCCGAAAGGCCCAAGAGCCGCCCACGAAATGCCCGTGAGGCGTGTACGGCACAAGGCGGGGCTCAGCGCTTGACCGCGCACAGCAGTCCGTCGCCCACCGGGAGCAGCGACGGCACCAGCTCCTGGCTCTCGCGCACCGCCCGCAGCAGCTCGCGGATCCTTATCACCTCGGTGGGCTGCGGCCCCGAATCGACCGTGCGTCCGTTGGCGAAGACGCCCTCGAAGACGACGAGGCCGCCCGGGCGCAGCAGGCGCAACGATTCAGCGAGGTACTCCAGCAACTCCAGCCGGTCACCGTCGCAGAAGACCAGGTCGTAGCCGGCGTCCGCGAGGCGCGGCAGGACGTCCAGCGCGCGGCCGGGGATGAACCGGGCCCGGTTGCTGGCGAAGCCGCAGGCGCGGAAGGCCTGCCGGGCGAACTGCTGGTGCTCCGGCTCGGGGTCGACGGTCGTCAGGACGCCGTCCGGGCGCATCCCGTACAGCAGGTGGATACCGGAGACGCCGGTCCCGGTACCGATCTCCGCGACCGCCTTCGCGTCCACGGTGGCAGCGAGCATCCGAAGCGCGGCGCCCGTGCTGGGCGACACCGAGCGCAGCCCTGCCTCACGTGCCCGGTCACGGGCCCAGTGCAGCGCTTCGTCCTCGGCGGCATAGGCGTCGGCGAACGCCCAGCTTGCCTGCCGGTTGCCGGTAATGACCCTCTCCTGTCCCCGTGGATGCCTGGGCGTGACTGTATCCGTTGCCGCCGGGAACCCGCAGATGGGACCGCGCGTTTGAAGGGGTGGGAACGACAACGGGGGGACACGGTTGGATCACGACGGAGGACCAGGTGCCGAGCAAGTCCTGACGCAGCCGCATGAGCCGTGTCAGCACAGATCAATTTCTCGTAAAACCGCTTATCCGGAGCTAACGGGCGAGGTGGCTATGGTAGGGGCTCCACTGGACATCACCACCAGAGCCGACAGGGGAGGTGCGGCCGCGCTTGTGGATCGGGGAGGAGTGCTGCGGCGCTTTCTCGGGTCGGCAGGCAGGCCGAAATCCGTGAACGACGCCGCTGCTGACCACAGCCAGGCCGCCGGCACCGCCGCCGGCCCCGCCCAGACCGCGACCTTCTCCACCGACGCGGACGGGCAGGCGTGGACTCCGCCCACGTGGGAGGAGATCGTCAGCATGCACAGCGGCCGGGTCTACCGGCTCGCCTACCGTCTGACCGGCAACCAGCACGACGCCGAGGACCTCACGCAGGAGGTCTTCGTCCGCGTCTTCCGCTCCCTGTCGACGTACACCCCCGGCACCTTCGAGGGCTGGCTGCACCGCATCACCACCAACCTCTTCCTGGACATGGTGCGCCGCAAGCAGCGCATCCGTTTCGACGCGCTCGGCGACGACGCCGCCGAGCGGCTGCCCAGCAAGGAGCCCACCCCGCAGCAGATCTTCAACGACGCCCACTTCGACGCGGACGTCCAGCAGGCCCTCGACACCCTCGCGCCGGAGTTCCGTGCCGCGGTCGTCCTGTGCGACATCGAAGGCCTGTCCTACGAGGAGATCGCCGCGACCCTGGGCGTCAAGCTGGGCACGGTCCGCTCGCGCATCCACCGCGGCCGTTCGCAGCTGCGCAAGGCACTCGCGCACCGCTCACCCGAAGCGCGCGCCGAGCGCCGCTCCTTCGTGCCCCGCGTTCCCGCTCTGGGAGGAGGAAGGGGCGCGACCGCGTGAGTGGATCCCGACACAACGCCGCCGAGAGGCTCCTCGCGGAGCAGCACCTCGGAGACCGGCTCTCCGCCCTCGTGGACGGCGAACTCGGTCACGACACCCGTGAGCGCGTACTCGCGCACGTGGCGACCTGCGCCAAGTGCAAGTCGGAGGTCGACGCGCAGCGCCGGCTGAAGAACGTCTTCGCGGAGGTCGCCCCGCCCGCCCCCTCCGAGAGTTTCCTGGCCCGCCTCCAAGGGCTTCCCGGGGGAGGTGACCCGGACGGCGGTGGTACGCCGCTTCCCGGGGGCGGGTTCGCCGACGGGGTCTTCTCAGTGAGAGGAACGCGCCGGGACGAGCCGTTCGAGTTCGGCTACGTACCGGCCCACGGCCACGGTTCCGTACTGTCACCGGCCTCGGACCGGGGCTTCCGTATCCACCCCGTCGGCCGTGGCGACCGTCATGACGTCGAGCGCTCGCGCGGTATGCGTTTCGCGTTCGTCGCCGCCGGCGCGGTCTCGCTGGCCGCGATCGCACTGGGCGGTATGACGACCGTCGCTCCGATCGACACCACCGCGGACAGCCGTGGGGGCTCGGGCTCCGGAAGCAATGTGACACCGGCCCGCACGCCGGGGACGGGCTCGGCCGCGACACCGGAGAGCCAGCGTCGCCGCTCCGCAGGCCCGCTGCTCTCCCAGGGCGGCCAGCTCGGCGACACCCCGGCCGCGCCGACCGCGGTGTCCGCGCCACTGCTGCCCGGTGTGCCCTCCCCGGCCGGTCCGGTCGAGCAGGCCCTGCACCGGCTCACCTCGCCCATGGTGGCCGGCGCCGCGGTCATGTCCCCGCTGATACGTCCGCTCGGCACCACCCCGCCGATCGACCTGACCGCCACCCCCGTGGCCACCGGGCCCGGTCTGCTCGCCGCACCCGTCCCCGCCACCGCCTCCCCCTCCGCGCGGAGCGCCCGCTGACGCGGGCCCGGCACCGCTCCGCCGGGAACCTGGTTGAATCCCTGACCACCCCGCCGATCGACCTGACCGCCACCCCCGTGGCCACCGGGCCCGGTCTGCTCGCCGCACCCGTCCCCGCCACCGCCTCCCCCTCCGCGCGGAGCGCCCGCTGACGCGGGCCCGGCACCGCTCCGCCGGGAACCTGGTTGAATCCCTGAAGGACCGCGCCCGGCCCGCAGCCGGGCGCGACGGCGGCGTTCGCCGGCCGGTGGCGAAGTGTCGCCGGTTCGGCGCTGCGGCCCTTGGGTGAGGCGGCTCGAGTGGGGGAGAGCATGGACGAGGGGAAGCCCACGAGGGCGAAGTGGTGGAGCCGGCCCCGACCGCAGGCGTCCCCCGGGCCACGAAGTCCCGCGGCTCCGGCGCAGGAGCCGACCCAGGCGCCCGCCTCCGAGGAGACCCCGGACAGCGCGCCGTCGACCGGCACCGGGCCCGAGGGCGACTTCGAACTGGCCCGGCCCTCACGGCCGACGCCCGCCAGTGATGCCACGGGTGCGGATGCCGACGTCGAGGTGCCGGGCGGTCGCGCCCAGAGCGCTGAGAGCGCCGGAAGCGCCGCAAGCGGTGACGACGCCGGCCGCGGTGGCGGCGCTGACAGCACTGACGGCGGCGCATGCGGTGACGGCGACTACGAACTGAGCCGTCCTCTCGGGGAAGCGGTACCCCTGTCACCCGCAGCCCCCCTGAGGGCCCACGAGGTGCGGGCGGGGGAGGGGGAACAGGACCGGGCGGATCCGGCCCCCCATCAGGTGGATGAGGCGGACCGGACGGTCCTGGCCGGGCAGGCGGCCCACGAGGGCCACGCCGGTCCGGCGGATCCGGATCCCCCGGTCGACGGGGTCGGGCGGGCCGACGCCGTTCCGTCCGGGGGAGCGGCTCTCGTCGGGATGCCCTCGGTGACGGCCGACGAGCGGCCCAAGCCTCTGCACGATCCCGACCCCTACAGCACCCCGCCGTACGGGGAACCGGGCCCCTGGGCGCCCGCACCACCCGTCCAGCACCCGGCGATGACAGCGACGCCCGCCCCGGCTGCGGCGCTGACCGCTGTGCCCGCACCGGTCCCAGCGATGCCCGCTCCCCCTGCGGCTCGGGCGGCGACACCGCCAACCCCTCCGACCTCGGCGGTGACACAGACGCCCGCCTCGGTCCCGGCCGCGCATGGCACTGCTCCGGTCCCGGCCGCACACGGCACTGCTCCGCTCCCGGCCGCACACGGCCCTGCGTCGGCACCGGCCGCACACGGCACCGCGCCGGCCGTATCCGCCTCTGTCACGCTGCCGACGACGGTGGAATCCGCCGGTCCCGGCGTGTCCGCGGCGTCCTCCGTATCTGCCGCGTCTCCTGTGTCCGCGGCGTCCGCCTCGGTCCCTGGGCAGGCCGCAGCGGTGGACGCCGCCCCGACGCTTCCGGCCGATCCCTGGCGGCGCTACGACCCCTGGTCGGTCACCCCTCTCGCCGGAGCCGCCGACGCACCGCCCACGCACCCAGGGACACACGTCGACGGCCCCCTCCAGTACCCGGGCATGGGAACACCCACCGAGGAGCAGCGGCGCCGGCAGGTGCGGAACAGGCTGCTCGGAGGAGCCCTGGCCGTCGCGCTCGTCTCCGGAGGGCTCGGCGGAGCCGTGGGCGCCTATCTGGAGCGCAACGGCGGGCTGCGCCCTGTGGAGCTTCCGCAGGCCTCCGCCGCGCCCACCGGGCGGCCCGCGGACAGCGTGGCCGCGATCGCCGCGCGCGCCCTGCCCGGCGTCGTCACGCTGCACGTCGGCGGCAGCGAGGCGTCCGCCACCGGCACCGGATTCGTGCTCGACTCGCTCGGCTACATCCTGACCAACAACCACGTCGTGCAGCCCGCCGGGGGTGACGGCGGGATAACCGTCGTCTTCAACGGGGGTCAGACCGCCCGGGCCGAGGTCGTAGGCCGGGACAGCGGCTATGACCTCGCCGTGGTGAGGGTGACCGGGGTGAAGGGGCTGAAGCCCCTCTACCTCGGCAACTCCGACAACGTCCGGGTGGGTGACCCGGTGGTCGCCATCGGCGCCCCCTTCGACCTCGAGGGCACCGTGACCTCCGGCATCATCAGCGCCAAGGAACGGCCCGTCACCGCCGGCGGCGGGAGCGGGGACGGGAGCGACGTGTCGTACGTCGACGCCCTCCAGACCGACGCGCCGATCAACCCGGGCAACTCCGGCGGGCCGCTGCTCGACACGGAGGGCCATGTCATCGGCATCAACTCCGCCATACGGTCCGCCGACGACGGCACCGACTCCGGTACCGCCGAGGCGGGCTCCATCGGCCTGGGGTTCGCCATCCCCATCAACCAGGGCAAGCGCGTCGCCGAGGAGCTGATCAACACCGGCAGGGCCACCCACCCGGTCATCGGCGTCATGCTCGACATGGACTACGCGGGTGACGGCGCCCGGGTCGGAACGGCGGACGACACGGCGGGGTCCCCGGTCACCTCGGGCGGGCCCGCCGACCGGGCCGGCATCCGGGCCGGGGACGTCATCACGGCGGTCGACGGCCGAAGGGTCCACTCCGGCGAGGAACTGATCGTCAGGACCCGCGCCCACCGTCCCGGCGAGCGGCTGGCTCTGACGGTCGAACGGGACGGCAGGGAACGCACCCTCAGCCTGGTCCTCGGCTCGTCCGGCGGCGGCTGATGTGACGCGGCCGGGCGGTGCGGCGCGAAACGCGCCTTCCCGGGGCTCCCGGCCCGATCCCGGCGATTGACAGAAACGTCACAGGTCGGGCGCCGAAACCAGGGCCCACAAGGCAAACAACGCGGAAAACCGGTCGCGTACACCTACCGGGACGCCTTCGGACGGTACCGGTCCGACAGGTGCTACAGGTACCGTGGACCCGGCCCGGACCACGGAAGACCCGAACTGACCACTGAGGGCCGAGGGCCGAGGACCGCGGACATCGCAAGGAGCTTCAGGTGTTCAATGACATAGGACCGCTCGAGGTGGTGACGATCGTCGTCCTCGCTGTGCTCGTCTTCGGTCCCGACAAGCTCCCGAAGGTCATCCAGGACGTGATGCGCACCGTCCGGAAGATCCGTGAGTTCTCGGAGAGCGCCAAGGCGGACATCCGCAGCGAACTGGGGCCGGATTTCAAGGACTTCGAGTTCGAGGACCTCAACCCCAAGGCCTTCATCCGCAAGCAGCTGGACAACGACGAGCTGGGGCTGAAGGAGATCCGCAACGGCTTCGACCTGAAGAAGGAGATGGCCGAGGTCACCGACGCGGTCCACAGCCGCGACACGGAGACCTCCGCCTCGGGCTCGGCGGTGTCCTCCGGGGACGGTCGTATCGACATGACCAAGAAGCCCGAGGAGTCCGGCAAGGACGACCGTCCGCCCTTCGACGCGGACGCCACCTGAGCCACTCGCGCCCCCCGGTGTGAGGGGGCGCACGCCGCACGCGCCGGGCGGCTGCCCGGCAGGCCGGAGCGGGGTGGCTATGCTGCCTGGTTGTTGTGCGGAGCGGACGAGTACGCCCGAAGGGGGGCGGGCCGGTCGTTCCGTCGAGAACGAGGAGGCGTCCGGGCACATGGAGACGACGAGTCGGGCAGTCGCGCAGACGCCGGCCGCGGAGGGTGGACAGCAGGTCCCCCCCGCCCGGCGTGCGGTCGACCGCTACTTGGAGGCACCCTTCCCCTGGTACGGCCTCGACGAGGCCTTCACGGGGCCGCGCTGGCTGATGCAGGTGGGCACCGCTGCCGACGGAGCCGTCGAGCACGGTTCCATCGGACACGGCGACGAGCCCTCCGTACGGCACGAGACGGCCGGTGAGGACCGCGGGAAGTTCGCGGTCGTCGTGACCGTCGCCGGGAACCCCGTACGGCGCAGCCCGGACGGCACGGGCGTACTGGAGGCCACCTCCGTGTCCTCGGCCGCCTGGCTCGCCGGGGTGGGTCTGTTGTCCTTCACCTGGCCGGGCCAGATGGACCACAGTCTGCGCGACGACTGGCTGGACCAGCAGACGGAGACGGCGTGGGTCCTCGCCGACGACCTCGCGGGAGCGGACTGGTCGACGCTCTCCCTGCCGGTCGACGGCGTGCCGACCCCCTTCCACTACCGCGAGTCCGAGTTCGGCTGGGTGCTGGCCGGCTCGACCTCGCAAGGGGTGCACGTGGGGGCGTACGGGCGGGGCATGAGCGCGTACGGTCTCGGCTTCGCCATGATCAAGGACATCGAGACGTACGCCTGACCGGCCGTACGACAGTGGGGGCGCCGTCCGACACGGACGGCGCCCCCACTGTCGTACACGGACACGGAGAGACGGGAGACGGAGGTTCGGGGGACCGGACCCGCTGCCGGCGCGGGAACGGCCTAGAACTTGTTGCGCGGGGTGATTCCCAGCGACAGCCCCGAAAGGCCGCGCTGCCTGCCGCCCAGCTTGCCGGCGATGGCCCGCAGGGCGGAGCCCGCCGGGGACTCGGGGTCGGTCAGGACGACCGGCTTGCCCTCGTCGCCGCCCTCGCGCAGCCGGACGTCGATCGGGATGGAGCCGAGCACCGGGACGGTGGCACCGGTCGTGCGGGTCAGCCCGTCGGCGACCGACTGTCCGCCGCCGGTGCCGAAGACGTCGACCATCTCCCCGCAGTGCGGGCAGGGCAGGCCGGACATGTTCTCCACCACGCCGACGATCTTCTGGTGGGTCTGCACGGCGATGGACCCCGCCCGCTCGGCGACCTCGGCCGCCGCCTGCTGCGGGGTCGTCACGACCAGGATCTCGGCGTTCGGGACCAGCTGGGCCACCGAGATCGCGATGTCGCCGGTGCCCGGCGGGAGGTCGAGGAGCAGCACGTCCAGGTCGCCCCAGTACACGTCCGCCAGGAACTGCTGGAGCGCGCGGTGGAGCATCGGGCCGCGCCAGACGACCGGGGCGTTGCCCGGGGTGAACATGCCGATGGAGATGACCTTCACGCCGTTCGCCGACGGCGGCATGATCATGTTCTCGACCTGGGTAGGACGGCCGTCCGCGCCCAGCATGCGCGGCACGCTGTGGCCGTAGATGTCGGCGTCGACCACGCCCACCTTCAGGCCGTCGGCCGCCATCGCCGCCGCCAGGTTCACCGTCACCGACGACTTGCCGACGCCGCCCTTGCCGGACGCGACCGCGTACACCCGGGTGAGCGAGCCCGGCTTGGCGAACGGGACCTCCCGCTCGGTCTGGCCGCCGCGCAGGGCGTTCGCCAGCTCCTTGCGCTGCTCGTCGCTCATGACGTCGAGGGTGACGTCGACCCGGGTGACGCCGTCCACCCGGGAGACCGCGTCGGTCACCCGCTGGGTGATCGTCTCGCGCATCGGGCAGCCGGAGACCGTCAGGTACACCGTGACCGCGACCGCTCCGTCGCCACCGATCTCCACCGACTTCACCATCCCGAGCTCGGTGATGGGCCGGTTGATCTCGGGGTCGTTCACCGTCGCCAGTGCCTCGCGCACCGCGTCTTCGCTAGCCATAAGGACGATGGTACGGCGACCCGTGGGGGCGCCGGTAAGCCCGTCACCGGTCTTCTACGTCACGTCCCCGCGACCGTTCTGCCGGGAATACGGCGTGTTCGCGGTGCCCGTCCCGCCGCTCCTCCAGCTCCTTGACCATGTCCTGGAGTTCTGAGCGGATCCAGTCCCGGGTGGCGACCTCGCCCAGACCGATCCGCAGGGCGGCGATCTCCCGGGTCAGATACTCGGTGTCGGCGATGGACCGCTCGTTCTGCTTGCGGTCCTGCTCCAGGTTGACCCGGTCGCGGTCGTCCTGCCGGTTCTGCGCCAGCAGGATCAGCGGGGCCGCGTAGGAGGCCTGCAACGACAGCATCAGGGTCAGGAAGATGAAGGGATAGTTGTCGAAACGCAGATCGCGCGGGGCGAAGATGTTCCACAGCACCCACGCGATGATGACGACCGTCATCCAGACGATGAACCGCCCGGTGCCCAGGAAGCGGGCGATGCGCTCCGACAGCCGCCCGAAGGCCTCCGGGTCCCACTCGGGCAGGATCCGGTGCCGGGGCGGCCGCGGCTGGTCCAGACGGGCCCGGGGGCGGCTCGTCGCCGTGGCGCCGGCCGGGGTGCGCTCGGTCCGCCCCGTCTCGCGGTCAGGAGTCATGCGGGCCCACCCCCTCCGTCTCGCCCTCGTCGAGGTGGAACTCCGTCTCCCGCCAGTCCTCCGGCAGCATGTGGTCCAGGACGTCGTCCACGGTCACCGCGCCCAGCAGCGAGCCCGCCTCATCCACGACGGGCGCCGCGACCATGTCGTACGTCGCGAAGAACCCGGCGACGACCGGCAGCGCCGCGTCCGGCGCCAGGGTCTGGAGGTCCTCGTCCAGCATCGAGCTGACCAGCGTGTACGGGGGGTCGCGCAGCAGCCGCTGGAAGTGGACCGTACCGAGGTACTTGCCGGTCGGGGTCTCGTCGGGCGGGCGGCACACGTAGACCTGGGCGGCCAGGGCGGGGGAGAGGTCGCGGTTGCGCACCCGTGCGAGGGCGTCGGCGACGGTGGAGTCGGGTCGCAGGATGATCGGCTCGGTGGTCATCAGCCCGCCCGCGGTGTGCTCCTCGTACGACAACAGGCGCCGCATGTCCGCCGCGTCGTCGGGCTGCATCAGGCTCAGCAGCCGCTCCTGGTCCGGCTCGGGCAGCTCGGACAGCAGGTCGGCCGCGTCGTCGGGGTCCATGGCCTCCAGGACGTCCGCCGCGCGCTCCTCCTTCAGCTTGCCGAGGATCTCGATCTGGTCGTCCTCGGGGAGCTCCTCCAGGACGTCGGCGAGACGGTCGTCGTCGAGCGCGGCGGCGACCTCGGCGCGCCGCTTCGGCGACAGGTGGTGCAGAACGTTGGCGAGGTCGGCGGGGCGCAGCTGCTCGAAGGTGGCGAGGAGGCTCTCCGCCCCCTGTCCGTGCTCCTCCAGCGAGAATCCGGTGACCGCCGACCACTCCACGGTCAGTGTCTCGCCCTTCGCCCGCCGGAAGGCGCTCGCCTTCTTCCCCTTGCGCACGAAGACCCGGTCGATCTCCCAGTCGCGGCGGGCGGGCAGCTGCTGCACCGACACGTCGAGGACGCTGACCTCCTCGCCGGTCTCGACGAGCGTGACGCGCCGGTCGAGCAGCTCCCCGAAGACGAGTCGCTCGGTGGGCCGTTGTTCGAAGCGGCGGACGTTGAGCACACCGGTGGTGATGACCTGGCCGGACTCGATGCCGGTCACCCGGGTCATGGGCAGGAAGATGCGGCGGCGCGTGGACAGTTCGACGACCAGCCCGAGCACCCTCGGCGGCCGCCGCCCCACCCGCAGCACGACGACCAGCTCGCGCACCCGCCCCACCTGGTCTCCGTTGGGGTCGAAGACCGGAACGCCGGAGAGATGCGACACGAAGATCCGCGGAGCGCCCGCTGCCATGACCGCACCTCCTTGTCCGCCAGTGCTGTCACCGGTGATGTTCTTTTCCCAATTGCCCGTTCGTGCGGGCTTCAGGCTAGCCCGTCCCGATCGGATCCGCCCTGGTGGGGGGTCCGGACGGACTGGCTCCGTTCGCCGTCCGCGGCCCCGGTACGCTGCCGTACGCCGCTCAGCACACCCCCGCAGAAAGGCAGCGTTCTCTGTGACTGCGATTCCCCAGTTCCGAACTCGCCGGGCCTCGCTGGTGAGCGCGATGTGCGCACTGGTCGTGGGCATGGGACTGACGGGGTGCGGTGAGGACCCGGACGCCGGCACCAACGGGGTGGGCAAGCTGCCCCCGGCGCAGATCCAGGCGAGGACCAAGGCGGCGGCCGGTGGCGTGGACACGGTGCGGCTGTCCGGCAGCGTGGTCACCAGCGGGCACACGTACAAGCTCGACATGCGGCTGAAGGCGGACGGCGGCACCGGGTCGGTCACCGCGGAGGGGGCCACCTTCCATCTGCTGCGGGTCGGCGAGCAGCTGTACCTGAAGGCCGACGCGGCGTTCTGGAACAAGGAGGACGGCAAGTCCGGCGACGGCGGCTCGGACACGGCGGCCGGCGACAAACTCGGCGGCAAGTACGTCAAGGTGCCGACGGGCGACCCCTCGTACAAGAAGTTCAGCGGCTTCACGGACAAGGACCTCCTCCTCGACGGTCTGCTGACGCTGCACGGCACACTGGCCACCGACGGTCACCACGAGCAGTCCGGCGTCCGCACGATCCGGATCACCGGCGGCGGCGGGTCCGGCGGCAAGCTGGACGTGTCGCTGGAGGGCAGGCCCTACCCGCTGCTCCTGGAGCGCGCCGGAGGGGCCGGAACGCTGAGCTTCTCCGCCTGGGGCAAGGACTTCGCCCTGAAGGAGCCCGGGACGGACGAGACGGTGGACTACGGCAAGCAGCTCCCGACATCCTGACCGGCTGACCGGCTGACCGGCTGACCGGCTGACCGGCTGACCGGCTGACCGGCTGACCGGCTGCGAGTGGCGGTGGCTACGCGCGTCTGCGCTTTCGCAGCAGCAGCTTCGGCAGCCCCGCCGGCGCCGGCTCACGGGTGGTGGCGGGCGAGGGCACCGGACGTGCCGCCAGATCCCCTTCGGGCAGGGGCAGTGTCGCCCCCGTCGGCTCCAGGCGGAGCACCCGGCACTCGCGGGCCCAACGCTCGGTCATCGCCTCGCCGTCGGGCGCGTTCAGCCGCTTCCCCTTGAGCTCGCCGACGGCCGCCTCCCACACCTGCGAGCCCGGTGCCAGCGGTACGACCCGCGCCGTCCAGGAGACCAGCCGGCCGCCCTTGTCCTTGCTGCGCACGGTGACCTCGGCCGAACCGCCCTCGGCCAGCCCGGTCAGCGGCTGCTCGCCGGGCCCGTCGCCGACCAGACAGACCGCGCCCTCGTGCCACACGTGCCACAGCGCACGCGCGGCCGGTTCACCGTCGCCGCGGACCCAGACGAGGCCGGACTTCTTGGTGGCCTCCTCGACGAGGGCCCGGTCGAGCGGCAGCTCTCTTGTCATGGGCTCACCCTAGCGAGACGGCGGCGGGGCACTTACAGCCAGCCGTTGCGCTTCAGCGTGCGGTGGATGCCCACACAGAGCGCCACCATGGCCGACATGACCACCGGGTAGCCGAACTTCCAGTGCAGTTCCGGCATGTAGTCGAAGTTCATGCCGTACACCCCGCACACCATCGTCGGCACGGCGATGATGGCCGCCCAGGACGTGATCTTCCGCATGTCCTCGTTCTGCGCGACGGACGCCTGCGCCAGGTTGGCCTGGAGGATCGAGTTGAGGAGCTCGTCGAAGCCGACGACCTGCTCCTGCACCCGGGCGAGGTGGTCGGCGACATCCCGGAAGTACTTCTGGATGTCGGGGTCGACCAGCCGCATCGGCCGCTCGCTCAGCAGCTGCATCGGACGCAGCAGCGGCGACACCGCGCGCTTGAACTCCAGTACCTCACGCTTGAGTTGGTAGATCCGGCCGGCATCCGTGCCACGCGGAGTGCCCTTGCGGCCCGGCGAGAACACCTCCGTCTCGACCTCGTCGATGTCGTCCTGCACGGCGTCCGCGACCGCGATGTAACCGTCGACGACATGGTCGGCGATGGCGTGCAGGACCGCCGAGGGGCCCTTGGCGAGCAGTTCGGGGTCGTCCTGGAGGCGGTGGCGCAGCGCGCGCAGCGAGCCCTGGCCGCCGTGCCGGACGGTGATGAAGAAGTCCTTGCCGGTGAAGCACATGACCTCACCGGTCTCGACGACCTCGCTGTTGGCCGTGAGCCGGTCGTGCTCGATGTAGTGAATGGTCTTGAAGACGGTGAAGAGGGAGTCGTCGTAGCGCTCCAGCTTGGGCCGCTGGTGCGCCTGCACGGCGTCCTCCACGGCCAGCGGGTGCAGTCCGAACTCGCTGGCGATACCGGCGAATTCGGCCTCGGTCGGCTCGTGCAGGCCGATCCACACGAAGCCTCCGTCGCGCCGCACCCGGCGCATGGCCTGCTGCGGGGTCGGCGGCTGCGTGTAGGAGACGCGTGCCCCGTCGCGGTAGACCGCGCAGTCGACGACGGCCGACGGCGTGGCGGGGTCGCGGGTGGTGTCGTAGGCGCCGGTGTCCGTACGCCCGCCCCCCTTGCGCAGGGAGGGGCGGGCGGGGCGGACAACGGCACGGAGGTCACGGATCATCGACATGGCAGGCTCCTTCGCGACGAGCAAAGAAAGACCGCCACGACGGGTGGAACTGCCCGGAATGAGGACGTCCTGGCTGGGGATGTCGGCACGTCCACAAAGCGGGGAGCACCGCTCCGTCGCGGTGGCGAGCTTCGCTGCTGAATCTGACCGGAGAGATCTGGCAGACCGGATGGATCGGGCAGATCAGGTAAAGAACAAAACGAAGTGCTCTTCCGCATGAAGATGAGCGCGAGAGATGGCGACCAGCCGGAGGCCGGGAAGCCGGAGCAGCTGCGTCAGCGGCCGGAAGAGCGAGTGGTACTGCACGGGTGACTTCGATCCATGACAGCCCCACCTCCTCCAGCCGGTCCCTCGTAAGGGAGTCTCGTCTGTGTCGGGGCAAGATCGCGACTCCCCCAGTGCCTCAAAGCCTGGGGGGAACCCCATCTGCGCGCTACCCCGAACTACCGGGCAAGAGTAGCAGTCGACTGAAGTGTCAAGGCGCTGCTTTGCCCCGCGCGGACGAGTTCTATGCTCGCCGCATGGCAGAAGTTCTTCCTCTGGTCGAGGCCCGTTTGCGCAGCGCGCTGGGCGAACCGGACGCCCGCGCGGCGGTCACCTTCCTCGGTACGGACCGCCTGGAGGTGCTGCGTTTCCACGAGGGCGACCTCGTCCGCTACGCCACGCTGGGCATGTCGGCGCAGCCGATGAGTGACCCGACGGCGGTGCTCGCCGACCCGGTGAAGGGTCCGCGCGCCGAGCTGGTGCTGTCCGTGCGGCCCGGCGCCGCCGACACCGACAAGGTGCTCAGGCCGCTCGCCGTGCTCGCCGCGTCCCCGCAGGTCGAGGGCGCGGTCGTGGCCCCCGGCAGCTCCCTCGACGTGGGCGAGCCCCTGTGGCCCGGGGCTCCGTTCACCTCGGTCCTGGTGGCCGAGCCGGGCGGTCTGGTCGAGGACCTCGGCCTCGACGAGCCTCTCGACCCGGTCCGCTTCCTGCCTCTGCTCCCCATGACCCCCAACGAGGCCGCCTGGAAGCGGGTGCACGGCGCCCAGGCCCTCCAGGAGCGCTGGCTGACGAACGGGACGGACCTCCGGGATCCGTCCCGGAAATCCGTCCCGCTCGACTGACGCCCCGACCGAAGCCCTCGTGAGGAAGGTCACCAACGCCCGGCCAACGTCCGTCAGTTGACGTGCCGACCGCTCGCGCGGCCCGGTCGGTCCCCTCGGCTCAGCCGGCGAAGACCGACACGCCGTCCTGTGTGGCGTGCTTCGGCTCCAGTTCCTCGGCTTCGTGCGTCAGCGCCTTGCGTCGGACGACGACCACGACCGCGCCGAGGGCCGCGGTGACCGCCGCGACGACGAAGGGGACGTGGATGTCGGTCCACTCCTCGATCTTCGGGGCGAAGTAGGGCGCGGCCGCCGCCGCGAACCACCGCACGAAGTTGTAGCCGGCGCTGGCCACCGGACGCGGGGCGTCCGAGACGTCGAGCGCCAACTCGGTGTAGACGGTGTTGTTCACGCCGATGAACGCGCCCGACAGGATGGTGCAGACGATCGCGGTGGTGTGGTCGCCGTAACCGAGGACCAGCACGTCGACGGCGAGCAGCGCCAGCGAGCCGCCGAGCACCTTGAGTGAGCCGAACCGCGCCTGTAGCCGCGGTGCCACGAGAACCGAGAAGACCGCGAGCAGCACACCCCAGGCGAAGAACACCGCCCCCGACCTGTACGGGCTCATGTCCAGCACGAACGGGGTGAAGGCCAGCACGGTGAAGAACGTGTAGTTGTAGAAGAACGCCGAGGCCGCGGCGGAGGCGAGACCGCCGTGGCCGAGCGCCTTGAGCGGGTCCAGGAGGGAGATCTTCCGGGCCGGCTTCGGCTGCTCCTTCAGGAACACCGTGATGCACAGGAAGCCGACGGCCATCAGGAACGCGGTGCCGTAGAAGGGGTAGCGCCAGCTGGCGTCGCCGAGCACCGCGCCGAGCAGGGGGCCGCAGGCCATGCCGAGGCCCAGGGCCGACTCGTAGAGCAGGATGGCGGCCGCGCTGCCGCCGGCCGCCGCCCCGACGATCACCGCGAGGGCGGTCGAGACGAACAGCGCGTTGCCGAGGCCCCAGCCCGCGCGGAAGCCGACGAGTTCGCCGACCGAGCCCGAGGTGCCCGAGAGGCCCGCGAAGACGACGACGACGGCGAGGCCGAGCAGCAGCGTCCGGCGGCCGCCGATACGGCTGGAGACGAAGCCGGTGACCAGCATCGCGAAGGCGGTGATCAGGAAGTACGAGGTGAAGAGCAGGGAGACCTGGCCGGCCGTGGCGTCCAGCCCCTGGGCGATGGACGGCAGGATCGGATCGACGAGGCCGATGCCCATGAAGGCGACGACGGACGCGCCGGCCGTCGCCCACACCGCCTTCGGCTGCCGCAGGATGCTTCCCGCTCCCGCGTCGAATGTGTCCATGGTTCCCCTCACCCCTCAGCAAGATGGTTGGTATATACATACAGTACGTTAGGGCGCCTAATAAATGCAAGCTACATGTAAAGCCTTCCGGGCGGTCACTTCCGTCCGGACGGGTGATCGTCCTTGACGTGGGCGGGCTCGGGTAGGACCGTGGGGCTCTATGAGGGGCGAACCCAGTTGCCCGAAGTGTGGTGGCCGGGTCAGGGCTCCCGGACTCTTCGCCGATTCCTGGCAGTGCGACGCGCACGGGACGGTGTATCCGCTTCAGCCCGTGATCCCGCCCAGCGTCGAGGCCCTCAGCGTCGTCGTGCACCGCACCCAGGTACCGGTGTGGATGCCGTGGCCGCTGCCGGTCGGCTGGCTCTTCACGGGCGTGACGTACGCGGGGGACGACCGCAGCGGGGGCCGTGCCACCGCCGTGGCCTGCACCGGGCCCGGCCCGCTCGGCGGCATGGGCGAGCTGATCCTCGTGGCCGAGGAACTGGGCGTCGGACTCGGTGCGCGGTACGCCGGTGTCGACGGCCCGGATCCCGGCCCGTACATGAGCGTCGAGAAACCGCCGCAGGCCAAGGTCCTCGCCGCCGGCCGCCCGACTCCGCTGTGGCATGTGTCCGCCACCCCGGACGACCGGGCCGTCTTCGCGGGCGAGGCGCGAGGGCTGTGGCTGTGGGCTGTGGTGTGGCCCGAGCAGTCCGGACTGCTGATGTACGACGAGCTGGTGCTCACGGATCTGCGCGACGCCGGGGCCGAGGTGGAACTGGTGCCGTGCGGGGCGCTGTCGCCTCGGCTGCTGAAGCCTTAGCGCTCCGCTGGGCTGCGGGGTGACCGGAGTGCGTGCGGCTTGCGCGGCTTCGCCGTCTGCTGCGCCGTCGTGGCTGGTCGCGCAGGGGTCCGCGCCCCTGGAGGGGGAAGGGCTTCGTCGTCGTCTGCTGCGCCGCCTTGCCCGGTCGCGCGGTTGCCCGCGCCCCTGAGGGGTCAGGGTGTCGTCCGTGCTGTGCGGCCCCCGGGGGCGAGGTGTAGGGGGTGCTTGGGGGTTTCGGGTGTGACAGGGGTGGGGTGATGAGCGGTTATGCTGAGGCGTCCTCTTTCGTTCCGTCATCGCCTGGAGTCTGTGTCGTGCGCATCGATCTGCACTGCCACTCCACGGCCTCCGACGGGACGGACACCCCGGCCGAGCTGGTCCGCAACGCGGGTGCCGCCGGTCTGGACGTCGTCGCGCTGACCGATCACGACACGACCCGCGGACATGCCGAGGCCGTCGCCGCGCTGCCGTCCGGGCTCACGCTCGTGACCGGTGCCGAGCTGTCCTGTCGTGTCGACGGCGTCAGCATGCACATGCTGGCCTACCTGTTCGACCCCGAGGAGCCCGCCCTGCTCGCCGAGCGTGAGCTGGTGCGCGACGACCGGGTGCCGCGGGCGCGGGCCATGGTCGCCCGGCTGAACGAGCTGGGCGTGCCCGTCACCTGGGAGCGGGTCGCGCGCATCGCGGGCGAGGGGTCCGTCGGGCGACCGCACGTCGCCACCGCCCTGGTCGAGCTCGGCGTCGTACCGACCGTGAACGACGCCTTCACCGGAGACTGGCTGGCCGACGGCGGCCGGGCCCACGTAGCGAAGCACGAGACTGACCCCTTCGAGGCGATCCGCCTGGTCAAGGGCGCGGGCGGGGTCACCGTCTTCGCGCACCCGGGCGCGAGCAAGCGCGGTCGTACGGTGCCGGAGTCCACGATCGCCGAGCTGGCCGCCGCCGGCCTCGACGGTATCGAGGTCGACCACATGGACCACGACGCGGACACGCGCGCACGACTGCGCGGGCTGGCCGCCGATCTGGGGCTGCTGGTCACCGGCTCGTCGGACTACCACGGCAGCCGCAAGACCTGCGTGCTCGGCGAGTACACGACCGACCCCGAGGTGTACGGGGAGATCACCCGGCGGGCGACCGGGGCGTTCCCGGTGCCGGGGACCGGCGGAGCCTGAGGCTCACCTCCGCACCCCTGGTCCGTCCTACTCCCCGCAAGGTTTCCGTACTGATGTTCGACATTGCCGTCTTCGGCTCCCTCTTCCTCACCCTCTTCGTCATCATGGATCCCCCCGGGATCACCCCGATCTTCCTCGCGCTCACCGCCGGGCGCCCCGCCAAGGTGCAGCGGCGGATGGCTTTCCAGGCCGTCTGCGTGGCGGGCGGTGTGATCACCGTCTTCGGGCTCCTCGGGCATCAGATCCTCGACTACCTGCATGTCTCCGTGCCCGCCCTGATGATCGCGGGCGGGCTGCTGCTCCTGCTGATCGCGCTGGACCTGCTCACCGGCAAGAACGACGAGCCGAAGCAGACCAAGGACGTCAACGTGGCGCTCGTCCCGCTGGGTATGCCGCTGCTGGCGGGCCCCGGTGCGATCGTGTCCGTCATCCTCGCCGTGCAGAAGGCCGACAGCGTGACGACGCAGGTGTCGCTCTGGGCGGCCATCCTCGCCATCCATGTCGTGCTGTGGCTGGTGATGCGCTACTCGCTGCTGATCATCCGGGTCATCAAGGACGGGGGCGTGGTCCTGGTGACGCGGCTCGCGGGCATGATGCTCTCGGCGATCGCGGTGCAGCAGATCATCAACGGTGTCACGCAGGTGATCCGGGGCGGCTGACCGGCCCGGGCACAGCAGAGCCCCCTACGGCGTCGCCGTAGGGGGCTCTGAAACCTGTAAGGGACCCGCGTTACGAGGCCGAGGTGTCGGCCGGACGGATCCACAGCCGCTGCCCGATGGCGGCGGCCTGCTGAACGATCCGGTTGACGGAGGCGGCGTCCACGACGGTGCTGTCCACGGCGGTGCCGTCGACGTCGTCGAGTCGCATGATTTCGAAGCGCATGGCTTCTCCCTTCGTCTGGTCATCCTCCTGAGGAGAACTACTTGGTTACGTAGGGAGTCAACGGGATGCGTGTTACAAACATTCCCTACGCTAAAGAAATTTTTCGAACGGCTAATTACTCACCGGTAAGAGGGTTCACGGGGACTGAACGGGACCGGTTGTGTTCGCAGCGTGACCACCGGAACAATGGAGGCGATGAACGACGACCTCCCGGCCCTCGCCGCCCGCATCGACCGCACGAACGAGCTGCTCACCCGCATGCTCGCCGAGGTGGCCAAGACACCCTCGACCCACGCGATCTTCGTCGACGCGGGGTACCTGTACGCGGCGGCGGGACGCCTGGTGGCCGGGACGGAGGACCGCCGGGCCTTCGACGTCGACGCCGAGGGCCTGATCGAGGCGCTCATCGACCGCGCCCGCTCGATCTTCGCCGACAGCCGGCTGCTGCGCGTCTACTGGTACGACGGCGCCCGGCGCCGTATCCACACCTCCGAGCAGCAGTCCATCGCGGAACTGCCGGACGTGAAGGTGCGGTTGGGCAACCTCAACGCCAACAACCAGCAGAAGGGCGTCGATTCGCTGATCCGTACCGACCTCGAGTCCCTGGCCCGGCACCGGGCCATCAGTGACGCGGCCCTGCTGGGCGGCGACGAGGACCTGGTCTCGGCGGTGGAGGCCGCGCAGGGGTACGGCGCCCGGGTGCACCTGTGGGGCATCGAGGCGCCGGAAGGCCGCAACCAGGCCGAGCCGCTGCTCTGGGAGGTCGACAGTCAGCGCACCCTCGACCTGGACTTCTTCAAGCCGTACGTCTCACGGCGCACTGCCGCGGCCTACGAACAGGCCGGCGTGAACCGGCCCACCCGCGAGGCCGTCCGTTTCGCCGGTGCGCAGGTCGCGGCGAAGTGGCTTTCGGCGCGGGGCAGGGAGGCACTGGCCGAGCTGCTGCCCGGCCACCCCTACCTCCCCGGCTCCGTCGACCAGGACCTCCTGGTGGAGGCGGAGGGAATTCTCCAGTACTCCCTGCGCGGCCAGGCGGACCTGCGACGCGCGCTGCGGGACGGCTTCTGGGAGCACGTGCAGACGCAGTACTAGGACGCGGCGGTACCTGGGCTGGAGCAGCACCAGGACCTGGGCGGTATCAGGACCTGAGCGGTACCTGGACCTGAGCAGCACCTGGACCTGAGCGGTACCAGGACCGGGCGGGCAGGGCCGGGGGCGAGTCCGGACTACGACGGTTGCCGGTGTCCGGGGTGGCGGTCCCAGAAGTCGGCGAGCGCGCGGGCCGTCGGCAGCGGCTGGTCCTGGTTCGGTGAGTGCTCGGCGCCCGCGATGATCGTCCGGTGTGCGCCCAGCCGCACGGCCATGTCGTCGAGGAGGGGGACCGGCCAGGTGTCGTCCAGCGCACCCGACAGGACATGGAGCGGCAGCGGGACGGCAGCGAGTTCCTCGACCCGGTTCGGCTCGACGCACAACTGGCGCCCGGTCGCGAGGAGTTGAGCGGGTTTGTGGTTCAGCCAGCGCTGCCGCAGCAGCTCCGGTGCGCCGAAGCCGCTGGCCGGGCCGCCCACCTCCTCCGGCGGACCCATCGCGAGGATCGCCTCCCAGACCTCCGGCATCGTCATCACCGCGAGCGCGTCGTGCAGCAGCTTCACGCGCTGCTTCTGGGAGTCCGAGATCTCGGCCGGACCCGAGGCGACGAGCGTGAACGAGACGAAGGCGGAGTGGTCCAGCAGCACGGCGGCCCGGGCGATCTGACCGCCCAGAGAATGCCCGACGAGGTGCAGGGGAGTGCCGAGGGCCGCCGCCTGCGCCAGCACGTCCCGCGCCGATTCCTCACGCGCGTACGCGGATTCGTCGTCGGCGGGCCCGTCGGACTCGTTCTGCCCCCGCCCGTCCACGGCGACCGTCCGGTAGCCGCGGGCCGCGAGCGGTTCGTGCAGCCGGTGGAAGTCCTCCTTGCTGCCGGTGAAGCCGGGCAGCAGCAGCGCGACACCGCGCGGCTCGACCCCCGCGGGCACGGGCGAGTCGACCACGGCGAACTCACCGCGCCCGGTCCGCAGGTGGTACGCACGCGCGCCAGGGGGCGGCGGGAAGGGGCTGGTGGCGCTCGCACTGGTCACGTCCCGAGGCTACCGGGAGGCCGCGCCGCGCACCGTCGGCGGGACCCCGCCCGGGGGAACGCCGACGGCCCGGCCCCTCGACGAGGAGGGGCCGGGCCGTCGGGCGTCGTGCCGTGCGGTCCGGTCAGCCGTCCGCGGGCTCCGCGGCGGCCGTGGCCTTGCGGGCGCGGCGCACCCGGGGCTTGGCCTCGGCCGTGTCGACCGCGGTCTCGGCCTCGGCCGTGGCCGGGGCGGTGGCGGCGGTCTTGCGGGTGCGGCGCGGCTTGGTGGCTGCCGCTTCCTGCGTGGCCTGGGCCGGGATGTCGGCCGTGGTGGCCGTCGTCTCGGGCTGGGCGGCCTTGCGGGTGGTGCGGCGGCGCGGCGTGGCCTCGGTGGCCTCGGCCGTGTCGACGGCGGCTTCGGCCGGGGCCGCGGCTGCCGTCTTACGGGCGCGACGCGGCTTGACCGCCGCCGCGGCGGCCGCGGCGGCCTCCGCGATCGGCTCCGTCGCCGTGGCGGCCGTCTTGCGGGTGCGGCGCGGCTTGGCCTCCGTGGCCTCGGCCGTGTCGACCGCGACCTCGGCCGGAGCCGCTGCCTTACGGGTGCGACGCGGCTTGGCCTCGGCGACCGCCGGGGCCTCGACGGCGGTCGCCGTGGCCTCGACGGCGGTGGCGGCGGCCTTGCGGGTGCGGCGCGGCTTGGCCTCGGTCGCCTCCGCCGTGTCCACGGCGGCTTCGGCCGGGACCGTGGCCTTGCGGGTGCGGCGCACCCGGGGCTTGGCCTCGGCCGTGTCGACCGCGGTCTCGGCCTCGGCCGTGGCCGGGGCGGTGGCGGCGGCCTTGCGGGTGCGGCGCGGCTTGACGGCTGCCGCTTCCTGCGTGGCCTGGGCCGGGATGTCGGCCGTGGTGGCCGTCGTCTCGGGCTGGGCGGCCTTGCGGGTGGTGCGGCGGCGCGGCTTGGCCTCGGTGGCCTCGGCCGTGTCGAGCGCGGCCTCGGCGGGAGCGGCCTCGGCGGGAGCGGCCTCGGCCGGAGCGGTGGCTGCCGTCTTGCGGGTGCGGCGCGGCTTGACCACGGTCTCGGCGGCCGTGGCCGCCACCGGGGTCTCGACGCTCGCCACGGTCTCGGCCGCGGCCGTCGTCTTGCGGGTGCGGCGGCGCGGCTTGGCCTCGGTCGCCTCGGCCGTGTCGACGACCGTCTCGGCCGCGGGGGCCCCGGCGGCCGGCGGCTCCGTCACCGTGGCCGGTGCGGTCCCGGCGGCGGTCCCGGCGGCGGTCACGGTCTCCGCGGTCTTGCGGGTGCGGCGGCGGCGCGGTGCCGCAGCGCCCTCCGGAGCGGTCTGCGGGGCGTCCAGGGCGGGGCCCTCGGCCGTCGTCACGGCCGCTTCCGCGGCCTCCGCGACGGGCTCGGCAGCCGGCACGGTCGTCGCGACGACGGCCTCCTGCGCGGATCCGTTGCGGGTGCGGCGGCGACGGCGCGGGGTACGCGGACCGGCGGCCTCCTCCGTCACGGGCGTCGACTGGGCCGCGGGGGCCTGCTCCGGGGCAGCGGTGCCGGCGGGCGCCGACGTCGCGTCCAGCGAGGAACCGTTGCGCGTACGGCGACGGCGGCGCGGCGTACGGGCCGACCGCTCGCGCTCGTCGGACGACCGCTCGCCGGAACGGGACTCGCCCCGGCCGCCACGGTCACCACGACCGCCCCGGTCACGGCCGCCACGGTCACCGCGGTCGTTGCGACCGCGTGCACCGCGGCCGCCCGGCTCGCCCAGGTCCTCGAGCTCCTCCGCGTCGAGCCCGGCGCGGGTGCGCTCCGAGCGCGGAAGGACACCCTTGGTGCCCGCCGGGATGCCGAGTTCCTCGAAGAAGTGCGGAGAGGTGGAGTACGTCTCCGGCGGGTCGCTGAAGTCGAGCTCCAGCGCCTTGTTGATGAGCTGCCAGCGCGGGATGTCGTCCCAGTCGACCAGCGTGATCGCGATGCCCTTGGCGCCCGCGCGGCCGGTGCGGCCGATGCGGTGCAGGTACGTCTTCTCGTCCTCGGGGGACTGGTAGTTGATGACGTGCGTCACGCCCTCGACGTCGATGCCGCGGGCGGCGACGTCGGTGCAGACGAGGACGTCGACCTTGCCGTTGCGGAAGGCGCGCAGCGCCTGCTCGCGGGCGCCCTGGCCGAGGTCCCCGTGGACCGCGCCGGAGGCGAAGCCGCGCTGCTGGAGCTGGTCGGCGAGGTCGGCCGCCGTGCGCTTGGTACGGCAGAACACCATGACCAGGCCGCGGCCGTCGGCCTGCAGGATGCGGGCGACCATCTCGGGCTTGTCCATGTTGTGCGCGCGGTACACGTGCTGCTTGGTGTTCGCGACGGTCCGGCCCGCGTCGTCCGGCGACGTGGCGTTGATGTGCGTCGGCTGCGACATGTAGCGGCGCGCGAGGCCGATGACCGCGCCCGGCATGGTCGCCGAGAACAGCATGGTCTGACGCTTCGCCGGAAGCATGTTGATGATCTTCTCGACGTCGGGCAGGAAGCCGAGGTCGAGCATCTCGTCGGCCTCGTCCAGGACGAGCGACTTGATGTGCTTGAGGTCGAGCTTCTTCTGGCCCGCGAGGTCCAGAAGACGGCCCGGGGTGCCGACGACGACGTCGACGCCCTTCTTCAGGGCCTCGACCTGGGGCTCGTAGGCGCGGCCGCCGTAGATGGCGAGTACGCGCACGTTGCGCACCTTGCCCGCCGTCAGCAGGTCATTGGTGACCTGCGTGCACAGCTCACGCGTGGGGACCACGATGAGCGCCTGCGGGGCGTCGGTGAGGTCTTCGGGCCGGGCGCGGCCGGCCTCGACGTCGGCGGGGACGGTCACGCGCTCGAGGAGCGGGAGTCCGAAGCCGAGCGTCTTGCCGGTGCCGGTCTTGGCCTGGCCGATGACGTCCGTGCCCGTGAGGGCCACGGGCAGCGTCATCTCCTGGATGGGAAAGGGGCTGGTGATGCCGACGGCCTCCAGGGCCTCGGCGGTCTCGGAAAGGATGCCGAGCTCTCGGAACGTAGTCAGGGTGCTGCCTCTTCTGTGTGCGCGGTGCGAGGCGAGCGCGGGGGTCGTGTCAGGACCGTGCCGGGGGCGTCGACTGCCTCACGGGCCAGCCGTCAGGACACGGGACCTCTGCCGACGCTCTAGCGCTCGTACCGCTGAGGGGGTCCCCTCCGGGTTCCGTACGGACAGTGCCGTACGGGCGAGGAGGGCTGTCGGGTCGGAGCCGATCGGGCCACCGACCGGGCATCCTCATACGTGCGGCCCGTCGAATATTCGGCAGGCGCATTACCACCATACCCCGGAATCGCGCACACGCGATGGCCGATTCGGTCACGTTGTGGTTGTCACAGTGCCTGAGGTGGTCCCGTACGTCTTCGTCGTCACACTGATTGACCAGGGCCTTCCACCGTGCGACGAGCGGGCTATTGTGCGCTTCATGACGACCTCTGACAAGCCCGAGAACACCGCTACCGGCATCGCAGCCCAGGACTGGGCGACGGCCTCCGCCGACCCGCAGTACCGGGCCGCGGTCGTGGATCTGCTGGGTGCGCTGGCGTACGGCGAGCTGGCGGCGTTCGAGCGGCTCGCGGAGGACGCCAAGCTGGCGCCCACGCTGGGGGACAAGGCGGAGCTGGCGAAGATGGCGTCGGCCGAGTTCCACCACTTCGAGCGGCTGCGTAACCGGCTCACGGAGATCGGCGAGGAGCCGACGCAGGCGATGGAACCGTTCGTCGCCGCGCTCGACGGCTTCCACCGGCAGACGGCCCCGTCGGACTGGCTCGAGGGCCTCGTGAAGGCGTACGTCGGCGACTCGATCGCCAGCGACTTCTACCGGGAGGTCGCGGTGCGCCTCGACACCGACAGCCGCGCCCTGGTGCTGGCCGTGCTGGACGACACCGGCCACGCCGGTTTCGCCGTGGACCGGGTGCGCGCCGCGATCGACGCGGAGCCGCGGGTGGGCGGCCGACTCGCGCTGTGGGCACGGAGGTTGATGGGCGAGGCCCTGTCGCAGTCCCAGCGGGTGGTCGCGGACCGCGACGCGCTGTCGACGATGCTCGTGGGCGGTGTGGCGGACGGTTTCGACCTCGCCGAGGTCGGCCGGATGTTCTCCCGGATCACCGAGGCGCACACCAAGCGGATGGCGGCGCTGGGGCTCGCGGCCTAGCTCCGCCGGGAACGGTGTCGGCCCGGCGGCCTACGCCGGGGCCGATCGTCGCCTGAGGCGGCCGGCCGGCCGCAGCAGCAGGGAGACCGAGGCGGCGGAGACGATCGCCGCGCCGAGGAGACTCGCCAGGACGGTGCCGGGGCCCAGCGCGCTGTGGGTGACGAAGTCACCGAACAGGGCTCCGGCGACGCCCGTCGCGAGGACGAGGCTGCGGACCGGCAGGCGGTGGGAGAAGCGGTGGACCGCCGCCCACGCGAGCACCAGACCGAGCACAGCGGAGCCGAGCGCTTCCAAGATCATGTGGTTCCCTCCCGGACGGTGGGGCTGTGCACCAAGGTCGTAGCCCGTCATACCCGTGACCTGCGGAATGCAATCCTCCCCTGGGGCCGACTTGTGCTCCATCTGTGAAGGAAACGCCGACAGCGAAAACCGGCCGCGATTCCGGTCGGGTTCGCCCTGCGGCGCACGCATGCGAGAGGGGCCCGGCGCACGCATGCGAGAGGGGCCCGGCGACCTTCCGGTCGCCGGGCCCCTCTCGTGTTGCTTCGCCTACAGTGCGCCGAAGCCCACCTTGCGCGGGGCGGGCTCGCCCAGCTCGACGTAGGCCAGACGGTCGGCCGGAACCAGGACCTTGCGGCCGTGCTGGTCCACGAGGCTGAGCAGCTGCGACTTCCCGGCCAGGGCCTCGGCCACCACCCGCTCGACCTCCTCGGGAGTCTGACCGCTCTCCAGAACGATCTCGCGAGGCGCGTGCAGCACGCCGATCTTGACCTCCACGGCTATGTCCCTCCGACGGTCACGAGGTGCGCGGGCGTCCGCGCCGTACGCTGCACACATTAGCCCGGTGAGGGGACGTACACGGCGCGGCCGTCCACGCCAGGAGCGAACAGCGGGCGGGAACAAACGGCCGACCGCCCCCGCGGTCAGTGCTGATCGGTCCCGTGCAGCGGGAAACCGGCGATGCCGCGCCAGGCCAGCGAGGCCAGCAGCTGCACCGCCTGATCGCGCGGAACGCTGCGGTCGCTGTGCAGCCAGGACCGCGCCACGACCTGGGCGAGGCCGCCCAGGCCCGAGGCGAGCAGCATGGACTCCGCGCGCGACAGGCCGGTGTCCTCCGCGATGACCTCGCAGATCGCCTCGGCGCACTCGGTGGTGACCTTGTCGACACGCTCGCGCACCGCGGGCTCGTTCGTCAGGTCCGACTCGAACACCAGACGGAAGGCGCCGCCGTCGTCCTCCACGTACGCGAAGTACGCGTCCATCGTGGCGCGGACGCGCTGCTTGTTGTCGGTCGTCGAGGCGAGCGCACCGCGCACGGCCTGGATGAGCGACTCGCAGTGCTGGTCCAGCAGGGCCAGGTAGAGGTCGAGCTTGCCGGGGAAGTGCTGGTAGAGCACCGGCTTGCTGACGCCGGCCCGCTCGGCGATGTCATCCATGGCGGCCGAGTGGTAGCCCTGCGCCACGAAGACTTCCTGGGCGGCGCCCAGCAGCTGGTTGCGTCGGGCACGGCGCGGCAGGCGGGTGCCCCGCGGGCGCGCCGCCTCTGTCTGCTCGATGGCTGTCACGCCGCCTCCCAAAGTGGTCCTCTTGCGGTGAGCGCCGCGCCGCCATCGTACTTTTCGGTAACCGTGCTGTGCGCGGTGCGAGTGCAGAATTTCACGGACTGGACGACGACAAAAGCGGTAGAAACTGTTTTGGAACGGGATGTTACGGGCATACTCCGGCCCGCTCCAGCTCGGACCGGTCAGCGATAGTCGTCCTCGTCGAGCGAGACCACGCGAGCCTGTTCGACGAGATCGGCTTCGTCGGCCCGGGCGGGATCCACGTCCTCCAGGGAGTCGTCGCGCTTCGGGATGACGTCCGTGTACTGCTCGGCGGCGTCGTTCTCCGGCGCCTCGACGTCGATCTCCCCGAAGTCGTCGTCCTCTTCGAACGTCTCCGGGTCGGTGGGGTCAATGGCCATGGTGGGCTCCCTTCCTACGAACGTCCCTGCGAGCTGCAGGGGCCACAAGCGGGTGCCCTCGATACGAGCCTAGGAGACACCCGTTTCGGACGCTATGCGATCGCTGTGCGGAGTGCCCCTGATCCGCCTCGGTATGGCGTCGGGGCGGTGTGAGTGCGGTGCGGATGCCGTGCGGGCGCGGTGTCGTTGCCTACCCCTCCCGGGCGCACGCGACCCGCGCGTGTGACGGCGAACACACAAAGTCGCGCGTGATCGTCTCGTAACATTGCCCGCATGTCTTCGACCGAGCTGCCCTCCGTGCCGCCCACCAGCGTGCTCCCGAAGGCGATTGCCGTCCGGGTCGCCGAGGGCGAACGGCTCCGGTCGGTGGGGCTGCCGGGCATCACGCTCACGATCCGCTCCAGGCCCCCCGCGCGCGAAGGGCTCCAGCCCGCGCTGTACGTGCACGGCCTGGGCGGTTCCTCGCAGAACTGGTCGGCGCTGATGGCGCTGCTCGACGGGGTGGTGGCGAGCGAGGCGGTGGATCTGCCGGGCTTCGGCGACTCCCCGCCACCGGACGATGGCAACTACTCCATCACGGCACACGCGCGTGCCGTCATCCGCTACCTCGACGCCGTCGACCGCGGCCCCGTGCACCTCTTCGGCAATTCCCTGGGCGGCGCGGTGTCCACGCGCGTCGCCGCGGTCCGGCCCGACCTCGTACGGACGCTGACGCTGGTCTCGCCCGCGCTGCCCGAGCTGCGGGTGCAGCGGACGGCGGTGCCCACGGGACTGGTCGGGCTGCCCGGCGTCGCAGCGCTGTTCACCCGGTTCACCCGCGAGTGGACGGCCGAGCAGCGCGTTCGCGGGGTCACTGCGCTCTGTTACGGCGATCCCGGGAGGGTCAGCCCGGACGCGTTCCGCCACGCGGTCGACGAGCTCGAGCGGCGGCTTCAGCTGCCCTACTTCTGGGACGCGCTGACACGCTCCACGCGCGGGCTGCTCAGCGCGTACACGCTGGGTGGTCAGCACGGGCTCTGGCGCCAGGCCGAACGCGTCCTCGCCCCGACCCTCCTCGTCTACGGCGGTCGCGACCAGCTCGTCGGTTTCCGCATGGCGCAGCGCGCCGCCCGGACCTTCCGGGACTCCCGCCTGCTCACGCTGCCCGACGCGGGCCACGTGGCGATGATGGAGTACCCCGACACGGTGGCGACGGCTTTCCGGGAGCTCCTCGCGGACACCGCCCGCACGACCGAGATCTCGGGGGGCTGAGGCCGACGTGGGACGCCACAGCCGGCGTGGACCCGCGCCCAGGAGTGCCGCGGACGGCGCTGCCAAAGGTGCGTCGCAGGGAGCCGACCCGCAGCCGCCTCCGCAGGGGGATCCGCGCGGCGCCCGGGTCCAGGCGCCGCCCGCGGGGACCGACGGCACCCCCTCGCACGGGGTGCCCCGCTTCTTCCTCCCCGACGGGACCCCGGCCCACGGGTTTCCGCAGGTGCGGGGCGGTCACCCGGAGCAGCCCGAAGGGGGAGGCGGCTGGGGTGACTTGAGAGGACGATCAGCGGGTACCGGGCAGCCCGTGATACCGCGTCAGCGAACCATTCCGCAGGACGGCCCGCACAAGGGCCCCCGCCCGGGCTCCCGCCGGGGCCCTCGTCAGGAGTACCTCGACGCCTTCGGCGAGGACGACGAGGACGTCTTCACGCGCGCGAGGACGCCGTACACGGCCACGCGCGTGCAGGATCCCTACATCTCCGACGCTGACCGGGACGCCGCCTCTCGTGCGAGCGCCGGCGCCGGCGGAAGCGACGGCGTGGGCGGCGAGCCGTCCACGGACGGATCCCCGGCTGCCCCGAGTGCCAAGGGGCGGGCCTTCGCCGGTATCGCGGCTGCCGCCGTCACCACGGTGCTGGCCGTCGTGGTGGCCGGACAGGTCACCGCCGGACGGGACGACGACGCGGTCCGGTCGCAGTCCGCCACCGGCCGGACCCGTGAAGCCGTCGACGACACCGCGCGCGGGGACGACCGCCCGAGCGCGCCGGCGTCGCCCGCCGCGGGCTCCGGTGCGGTCACGCTGACCTACGCGCAGCGGATGAGCGTGCGATATCCCCTCGGTGCCCAGCTCAAGGGATCGGGGAGGTTCGACGCGGTGGCGGGCGTCGCCAAGGCGCCCGGCAAGGGGCGGAAATACACCTACCGCGTCGACGTGGAACACGGCCTCGGCCTCGACGGTGAACTGTTCGCGCAGGCCGTGCAGGCGACGCTCAACGACTCCCGCAGCTGGGCCCACGACGGCGCCCGCACCTTCGAGCGGATCCACTCGGGCAAGGCCGACTTCGTCATCACGCTCGCCAGTCCTGGCACGACCGCCGTGTGGTGCGCCAAGTCCGGTCTGGACACCACGGAGGACAACGTCTCCTGCGACTCGGCGGCCACCGAGCGCGTGATGATCAACGCCTACCGGTGGGCGCAGGGATCGAAGACCTTCGGCGACAAGATGTACGCCTACCGGCAGATGCTGATCAACCACGAGGTCGGACACCGCCTCGGCTACAGCCATGTCACCTGCGACAAGGACGGCGAGCTCGCGCCGGTCATGCAGCAGCAGACGAAGTTCCTCGACCACGACGGGATCCACTGCCTGCCCAACGCCTGGCCGTATCCCGGCAGTTGAGCCCCACGGGTCAGCGTGTGCGACGAGCCGGTCTCCGCTCGAGGAGACCGGCCGGGCCCCGGTGGTCGCCCTGCGGTGGTCGCCCTGCTCGGTGACCCACGCGCGAAGCCGGCCCGTGCTCGTCTTCGTCGGCCATGGCCTGACAGCCGGCCACGGCGTCGGAGGCGTTCCCCGTGCGACCCACGTGAGGTGACGTTTCGCGGTCGGATGATCTCTTAGCGCGACGGAACGCGACCTGCACCGGAAAGTTACGACCGTTCACCCCTTTTGGTGGTGCGACGGACAACCGTCCGTCGCACCACCACCTTGTCCGCATACGTTCGTCCCGCTGCGAGCCGCCGGGTCAACGGCGGCTCCCCAAACGGGAGATCGGGAGTGTGCGTGCGCATCGGACTGCTGACGGAGGGGGGCTATCCGTATCTGAGCGGGGACGCCGGGCTCTGGTGCGACCGGCTCGTGCGCGGGCTCGGGCAGCATGAATTCGACGTCTACGCGCTCAGCCGCGCCGAACACCAGGAGAACGCGGGCCTCGTCGAGCTTCCTCCGCAGGTCAAGCGAGTGCGCAGGGCCCCGCTGTGGACGGCTGAGGACGACGGCGTCACCTACGGCCGACGGGCGCGCCGGCGCTTCGCGGAGTCCTACGGCGAGTTGGTGGCCGCACTCTGCGAGGGGGACCCCCCGAAGCCGGCGGATGCCCCGGGAGCCGCCCCCGCCCCTCAGGCGGACCGTTTCGCCAGTGCGCTGTACGGCCTCGCCGAACTCGCCCGCGACGAGGGCGGACTCGTGGGAGCGCTCCGCTCCGAGAGCGCCGTGCGCGCCCTGGAACGTGCCTGTCGCGCGCCCGGCGCGCTGCGTACGGCGCGCGAGGCGCGCGTACCCGATCTGCTCGCCGTCGCCGAGCACCTCGAACGTGCCCTGCGCCCCCTCTCGCTCCGCTGGTACGAAGCCGACGGGGGCAACGGGAACGACGGTGGCGAAGGGCTCGGCGCCGTCGACCTGTGCCATGCCACGTCCGGTGGTGCGGCGGCGCTGCCCGGGCTGCTCGCACGGCACTTCTTCGAGGTGCCGCTGCTGGTGACCGAGTACGGAGTACGGCTGCGGACGCACTACCTGAGCTCGGGGATCACTCCTTCCCCCGCGGGCTCCACGGGTTCCGCGGGCTCCACCGGTACGCCGTCCGGCGAAGCCGGCTCCACCGAGCCTGCCGCTTCCCCAGCCCCCGGCACTCCCGCCGTCCGCGCTCTGGTGGCCGCCTTCCACAACCGGCTGGCCGCCGAGGTCTACCGGCAGGCGGACTGTGTGACCCCCGGGAACGCCCACGCCCGCCGCTGGCAGGAGAGATGCGGTGCCGACCGCGCCAAGCTGCGTACCGTCTACCCCGGGATGCAGGCGTCCCGGTTCGCCGAGGTGGGCGACTCCTCCGACACCGCCGACCCGCACACCCTGGTCTGGGTGGGCCGGGTGGAACCGGCGAAGGACCTCGTGTCCCTCCTGCACGCCTTCGCGGAGCTCCGCAGGGAGGAACCCCGCGCGCGCCTGCGGATCGTCGGCGCTCCCACCGGGGCGGAGGGGCAGGCGTACCTCGGCCACTGCAGGATGCTGGCCGCGCAGATCTTCCCCGACGAGGCGGACGGGCCGCATGCCGTCGGCGACAACCCCGTGTCCTTCGAGGAGATCGGCGGGCCCGAAGCGCCCACCCTCGCCGAGGCGTACGCGTCCGGTGCGGTGGTCGTCCTGTCGAGTGTCGTCGAGGGCTTCCCGGTCGGGCTGGTCGAGGCGATGTTCTGCGGCCGGGCGACCGTGTCGACCGATGTCGGCGCGGTGGTCGAGGTCATCGGCGGCACGGGGCTGGTCGTTCCGCCGCGCAATCCGCGGGCGCTCGCGGAGGCGTGCGTGGCGCTGCTGCGCGACCCCGAGCGTCGTGCGCGCCTGGGCGCGGCTGCCCGAGCCCGCGCCCTCGAACTCTTCACGGTCGAGCAGAACATCACGGCGTTTCACGGCATCTATCTGGAGCTCGTCTCCCGGGCCCCGGTGCGCCGGTTCCTCTTCGACGACGGTGAACCCCGTCCGTTCGCCGTCCCCGCCGAGGCGTGTCTGCCGGGCCACTGGACCGGTCACGACGCCCGCGCCACTGCCCGCCGCGGCCCGAGCTGGGCGGCGGGGCCACCCATGCGGGGCACCTCGCCCGTCGCCGCGACGGAGGGGGCACGATGAGCGGGCTCGACGAACTGGACCGGCCGGAAACAGTGACGCCCGCGGGACCCGCGGGATCGGTGGGACCCGCGGGACCGGTGGGACCGGTGGGAGCATCGGCGGCAGGACGGGCACTGGGCGCGGTGGGAGCGGCGGGGGACCCGGGGCCACTGTCACCGGGAGCACCGGGAGCACCGGGAGCACCGGGAGGGCCGGGAGCACCGGGAGGGCCGGGAGGGCCGGGAGGGCCGGGAGCACCGGGAGCGCCGGGAGCGCCGGAAACGCCGGGAGTGCTGCGAGCACCGGGATCGGTGGCCGCGCCCGGTGCGTCGGACGCACCGGGATCGAGGGGACCATCAGGAACGCCCCGGGCGTCGGCGCGGACGGAGACGCCCGGCGGAAGTTCCCGGGCGTTCGACGGACCCGTCGCCGACGGGCGCAGGCCGGCCGCTCCACGCCGGGGCGCCGCGGACCCGGTCAAGGCCCTCATGCACCGGCACCGCGAACTGTGCGAACGGGCCGTCGACCCGCTGGAGATCGCTGCGGGCCTGGAGGCCCACGGGGTCACCGACCGCACCGCCGCACGCTTCCGGCACCGGGACGTCTTCTCCCTCGCGGAGGAGATGTACGCCCGCGTACCCCGCGACGGCGACGCGCCCCCGCTCACCGCGGCCGCCACAGCCCATGTGATCCCGCGACCTCGTCCGGGCCGGGCACTGCTCACCCTCCTGCCGGGCGTCCTGTGGGCCGCGGCCGTGACCGGTGTGCGCCTCACCGAGGGGCACACGAGCCTGCTCGTGGCCGCCGCCGGCGTCCTCGCCGTCGCCCTCGCGCTGCGTGCGGTGCTGCGCCGCGGCCCGTTGAGCCCGCACCGCGGCGCCCGCCCCGGCCCGCACCGGACGGGCGCCTGGACCTGCTGGCTCCTCTGCTACGCGGCCCTCGGCGACAGCCTCCTGCGGGTCGCCGTCGCCGGGGGTCCCGACGGTCTGCCCGACGGGACGCTCGACGGCCCCTGGCCCTTCGCTGCCGCCCCGCTGCTGGCCCTCGCACTGGCCTGCGCGCCCGCCGCGTGGAGCGCCCACTTCCTCGCCGTGCGGGCCCGGCGCCGGCTGCACACGAGCCGTGGCCTGGAGGAGTTCGCCGCCTCCGTGCAACCGCTGCTGCTCGGCACCTGCGCCCTGTTCCTGTGCGCGCTGGCCGCCCTGGTTCCCCTGTGCGCCGCCGCCCTGGGCGAGCCGGCCGGCTACGCACACACCCTCACGCTGGGCGTCCTTCTCTTCCTGGCCCGTCTCCTCGTCGTCCACGGCTTCACCCAGGCCCCGGCTGTCGTCCTCGCGGCCGTCGGCACGGCGGAGGCGCTCGCTCCGGCCACGGTCCTCGCGGGCCGGCTTCCCGGCTGCGGCTTCCTTGCCACCCCCGTGGAGACCCTGGTGACCGCCTGGGGCCCGGCCGGTGTCCCGTCCCTCGTCTGCGGAGCCGCCGCCCTGACCCTGCTGTTCCATGCGACCCGCACGCTGACCAGGGCCTCGGCCCACGTACGAACGGACCAGCCGTGCTGACGCGCGCCCGCCCCCACCCGGGACCTGTCGGCGGGGCCTCGGTCCTGTGCGCGGCGCCGCCCCCGCCGGACGGGGACCGCACTCCGCACGCGTTCCTCCCCCCAGCCGCAGCCCACCGCAACACCCTCGAAGGAGAGACCAGATGACCACCTCCCGATCCGGAGCGACCGGAGCCGCCGGGGCACCCGCGGTCGCAGGAGCCCCCGCGGTCGCAGGAGCGACCGCAGGGCACGGGGCGACCGAAGCCCACGCCCCGGAGGCCGCCATGGCGCACACCACGGGAGCCGCACGATGAGGGTTCTGCTGATCGGAGCCAACGGCTACCTCGGCCGTTTCGTCGCCGACCGACTGCTCGCCGACCCGGCCGTCCAGCTCACCGCGCTCGGCCGCGGCGACGACGCCGACGTCCGATTCGACCTCGCGTCCGGCAGCCCGGGAGCACTCACCCGCTTCCTCGACGCCGTCCATCCCCAGGTCGTCGTCAACTGTGCGGGCACCACCCGGGGCGGCGCCCGCGAACTCACCCGGCACAACACCGTCGCCGTCGCCACCGTCTGCGAGGCCCTGCGCCGCAGCGGATGCGGGGCACGGCTGGTGCAGATCGGCTGCGGCGCCGAGTACGGTCCGAGCCAGCCCGGTTCCTCGACGGCCGAGGACGCCGTACCGCGCCCCGGTGGCCCGTACGGGGTCAGCAAACTCGCCGCCACCGAACTCGTCCTCGGTTCAGGACTGGACGCCGTCGTGCTCCGGGTGTTCTCGCCCGCCGGACCCGGCACACCCGCCGGCTCCCCGCTGGGCCGACTCGCCGAGGCCATGCGCCGTGCCATGCAGTCCGGTGACGGCGAGCTCAAACTCGGCGGACTCGGCGTGCAGCGCGACTTCCTCGACGTCCGGGACGTCGCCCGCGCCGTGCACGCGGCCTCCCTCTCCGCCGCACAGGGCGTCATCAACATCGGCTCGGGCCGCGCCGTTCGTCTGCGCGACGCCGCCGCGGTCCTCGCGCGGGTGGCCGGGTACGGCGGCGCCCTCCACGAACTGGACGGCCCGCCCGGCGCCCACCTCCGGCCCGCCATCGGCCACCCCCGCCCCGAACCGGACCACGGGGGCCCGGTCGCGTACCCGTATCCGGACGGCTGCGGCAGCTGGCAGCAGGCAGATGTGCGCACCGCCCGCGACCGGCTCGGCTGGCGGCCGCGCATCAACCTCGAGGAGTCCCTCGCCGACATCTGGATGGAGGCGGCATGTCGTATCTGACCGGAACCCCGGCAGGCACCGCGAGGGCCGGCACCACCAGTGTCCGTACCGGCTTCGGCGTTCCCGGCATCGCGCACCCCCTCCTCGCCCCGGCCGAGTGGGTCGAACTCGCCCGCCCCGGCCGGCCCCTGCACTGGGTCGCCCTCGACGTGGCCGACGGCCCCGGCGTCCGCCCCGACCCGCGCTGCCTGGAGGCGGCGGGCCGGCTGCGCAACGCCGGCGTCCGTGTCCTCGGGAACCTCGGACTCCGCCACGGCGCCCGCGGCTTCGCCGAGGTGATCTCCGACGCGCAGCGCCACCTCGACTGGTACCAGGTCGACGGCTTCCTCCTGGACGGGTGCCCGGCCGGGCGGACCGCCCTCCCCGAGCTGAGCCGCACGGTCCGTGCCCTGCGCACCCTGCGTGACACGACCCACATCGTCCTCGGTCACGGCACCCACCCGTACCCCGGCTACGCCGAGCACGCGGACCAGTTGGTCACCTTCTCGGGTCCCTGGAGCGACTACCGCTGGTCGCAGGTCGCCGAGTGGACCGCGGAGCACCCGCCCGAGCGCTTCTGCCACTTCGTGCACGGTGTACCGCGCGGCCACCTCGACGAGGCACTGCGCATCGCCCGCTGGCAGGGGGCCGCGACGATCTGGTTCACCGACGGCACAGACCGCGGCGGCCTCACCGGCCCCTGGGAGACCATGCCCGGCTACTGGGACGAACTCGTCTCGCGGATCGGAACAGGTGTCTCGGAATGAAGAAGGCCATGGCAGTGTTACGGGGAGAACAACTGTAGTGATCGACCGACCAACGGAGTCCCCGTGTCGCTGCCACCCCTGGTCGAGCCAGCCTCTGAGCTCACCGTAGACGAGGTCCGCAGGTACTCCCGCCACCTGATCATCCCCGATGTCGGGATGGACGGGCAGAAGCGGCTGAAGAACGCCAAGGTGCTCTGTGTGGGCGCCGGCGGCCTGGGCTCGCCGGCACTGATGTACCTGGCCGCGGCGGGGGTGGGCACACTCGGCATCGTGGAGTTCGACGAGGTCGACGAGTCGAACCTGCAACGGCAGATCATCCACAGCCAGGCCGACATCGGCCGTTCCAAGGCCGCGTCCGCCCGTGACTCCGTCCTCGGCATCAACCCGTACGTGAACGTGGTCCTGCACGAAGAGCGGCTCGAAGCCGAGAACGTGATGGACATCTTCAGCCAGTACGACCTGATCGTCGACGGCACGGACAACTTCGCGACCCGCTACCTGGTCAACGACGCGTGCGTCCTGCTGAACAAGCCCTACGTGTGGGGCTCGATCTACCGCTTCGACGGCCAGGCGTCCGTCTTCTGGTCCGAGCACGGTCCCTGCTACCGCTGCCTCTACCCGGAGCCCCCGCCGCCGGGCATGGTCCCCTCCTGCGCCGAGGGCGGCGTCCTGGGCGTGCTGTGCGCGTCCATCGGCTCCATCCAGGTCAACGAGGCGATCAAGCTCCTCGCGGGAATCGGCGAGCCGCTGGTCGGCCGTCTCATGATCTACGACGCCCTGGAGATGCAGTACCGCCAGGTCAAGGTCCGTAAGGACCCCGACTGCGCGGTCTGCGGCGAGAACCCGACCGTCACCGAACTCATCGACTACGAGGCCTTCTGCGGCGTCGTCTCCGAGGAGGCCCAGGCGGCGGCCGCCGGCTCGACGATCACTCCCAAGCAGCTCAAGGAGTGGATCGACGACGGCGAGAGCATCGAGATCATCGACGTCCGTGAGCAGAACGAGTACGAGATCGTCTCCATCCCGGGCGCCAGGCTGATCCCGAAGAACGAGTTCCTCCTCGGCACCGCCCTGGAGAGCCTGCCCCAGGACAAGAAGATCGTCCTGCACTGCAAGACGGGTGTCCGCAGTGCGGAAGTCCTCGCGGTGCTGAAGTCCGCGGGCTTCGCGGACGCCGTGCACGTCGGCGGCGGTGTGATCGGCTGGGTCAACCAGATCGAACCGAGCAAGCCGATCTACTGACCCGGCCGTCCCCTCGGCCCGTCGGGACACCCGGTCCGACCGGCGGGGGCTTCGCGCACCACGAGTGCGCGAAGCCCCCGCCGTCGTCATGAGCAGACCTTTCCGTCCTTCGGCACCGTTCCCTTCAGCAGGTAGGCGTCCACCGCCGAGTCGACGCAGTCGCTCCCGCTGCGGTAGGCGCCGTGCCCCTCGCCCTTCCACGTGAGCAGCACACCGACACCCTTGCCGAGCTCGTCCGCCATCTTCCGCGCGCCCTCGTACGGGGTCGCCGGGTCCCCGGTGTTGCCGACCAGCAGGACCGGCGCCGCACCCGCCGCGCTCACCTCCGGGGTGGCGTACTGCCCGGCCACCGGCCAGTCGTGGCACCAGCCGGCCGTGTCCCAGCCCAGGAAGTCCCCGAACACGGGCGAGATCCGCTCGAACTCCGGCAGCAGCTTCTTCGTCTCCTCGGCGGTCGGCCGCTGCTTGTCGTCCAGGCACGATATGAGCCGTTGCGAGTGGGCCGACGTGCCGTAGTGCCCCGAGGCGTCCCGCTCGTTGTAGCCGTCGGCGAGCGTCAGCAGTTCGGAGCCGTCCCCGTCCTGCGCCGACTTCAGGGCGCTGGTCAGGCTCGGCCAGCCCTGCTTGCTGTAGAGCGGCAGGACGATGCCGGTAACCGCGAGCGTCTGCGTCAGCTTCCGCCCGTCCGACGTCGGCAGCGGGTCGCTGTCGATGCGGTCCAGCAGATCCGCGATCTTCTTGCTGCCCTTCGTGGGGTCCTGGCCGGTCGACTCGAGATAGTCGTCGAGTGCCCGTTGGAAGCCGCGTGCCTGGTTGCGCGCGTGGCCCACCGCGTCGGCGCTCGGGTCGACGACCGCGTCGAGAATCAGCCGACCCACGTTCTTCGGGAACAGGTGGGCGTACACGCCGCCCAGTTCGGTGCCGTAGGAGATGCCGAAGTAGTGCGTCTTCGCGTCACCGAGGACCTGGCGCATCAGGTCCATGTCCCGGGCGGTGTCGGTCGTCGACACATGCGCCATCAGCTTGCCCGCCGCCTTCGCACAGGCCTTGCCGAACGCGGTGGCGTCCTTGAAGTACGCCTGTTCCTCGGCCGGGGTGTCGGGGGTGGAGTCGAGGGACTCGGCGGCCTGGATGTCCTTGTCGTCGCGGCAGCGCACGCCTTCGCTGGCGCCCACCCCGCGCGGGTCCCAGCTCACCAGGTCGTAGTGCTCGCGGAGCGAGGAGTACGTGGAACCGTAGGAGGGAAGCGTCGACACTCCCGAGCCGCCGGGTCCGCCGAAGTTGAACAGCAGCGAGCCGATCCGGTCGCTTCCGTCGGCACGGGACCTGGAGCGCACCAGGGCGAGGCCGATCGTGCTGCCGTCCGGCTTCGACCAGTCCAGCGGCGCCTTCAGCGTCGCGCACTGCCAGTCGCCGCCCGGCGCGGCGGAGTCCGCGGTCGCCGTGCAGCGCCCCCAGTCGAGCTTCTGGCCGGTCAGCGAGGCGGGCAACGCGGCCGTCGTACCGGTCGTACCGGTCGTGCCGGTCGTGGCGGCCGGGGGCCGCGCGTCGGCCGTACCGCCCTTGCCGTCCCCGCCCGACGCGCCGCCGCTGCAACCCGCCACCAGCAGCGCGGCGGCGGCTCCCAGCGCCGTCCGCCGTACGAATCGCGTCATGCGCGCCCTCCCCCCAGCAGGCCGTCCGCACTCGGTGGCGAATGGCTGTCGGGCCATACTAGGCGGCGCACGATGCACCTGTCGGGGCCTGTGGATAACTGTTTGACCTGCTGTTTCTCTGGGATTCGTGGCGCTGTCAGGAGCAGACGGCGCCTGCGGCCGGCAGCTTGCCGTTGAGCAGATATCCGTTCACCGCCGTCTGCACGCACGTGTTCTTGCTCCCGTAGGCGCCGTGACCCTGCCCCTTGTACGTCAGCTCGACACCGACCCCGGGGCCCAGCGCCTCCACCATCTTCCGGGCCCCCTCGTAGGGGGTCGCCGGGTCGCCGGTGTTGCCGACGACGAGGATCGGCGCCGACCCGGGGGCGCTCACATCGGGATGGCCGGCGGCGCCGGGCACGGGCCAGTCGGTGCAACTGACCAAGCCCCAGGCCAGGAAGTCCCCGAACACGCCGGAGGCGGCCCGGAACTCCGGCAGCTTGCGCTGCACCTGGGCGAGGGAGTAGCGCGGCCTGTCGTCGGCGCAGTTGATGGAGACGTTGGCGGCCGTGATGTTGCTGTACTCGCCGTTCTCGTTACGGCCGTTCATCAGGTCGGAGAGCAGCATCAGGATCTTGCCGTCCCCGGCGTAGGCCTGTTCCAGGCCCTCGGTGAGGTACTCCCAGAAGTCCTTCGAGTACAGCGACTGCACGATGCCGTTGGTCGCGGCGCTCTGGGTCAGCCGGCGCGGGAAGATGCCCGGGATCGTCTTGCCGTCGAGGCTCTCGAGGAGCCGGATGACGCGGTCCTCGACGTCCTGCGCGGTGTCCCCGACGGGGCAGTCCTGGCTCTGGGAGGTGCAGTCCTCGGCGAAGTTGTCGAGCGCGAGCTGGAAGCCCCTGGCCTGCGCGAGCGATCCCTGCTCGAACGTCTGGGTCGGGTCGACGACCGCGTCGAAGACGGCGCGTCCCACGTGCCTGGGGAACAAGTGGGCGTAGACGCCGCCCAGTTCGGTTCCGTAGGAGACGCCGAAGTAGTACAGCCTGTCGTCGCCGAGGACCTGGCGCATCAGGTCCATGTCGCGGGCCGCGTCCGTGGTCCGCACGTTCGGCAGCATCTTCGCGGAGTTCTTCTCGCAGGCCGCGTTGAAGTCCTTGGTGTGGTCCAGCAGCGCGGTGCGCTCGGCTGCGTCGTCGGGAGTGCTGTCCTGCTGGAAGTACGCGTCGAGCTGCCGGTCGTTCTCGCAGCGCACGCCGGCGCTGCGGCCGACCCCGCGCGGGTCGAAGCTGACCAGGTCGTAGCGGGTGCGCAGGGCCGTGTACTCGTCACCGAAGGCAGGAAGGGCGGAGACGCCCGAGCCGCCGGGACCACCGAAGTTGAAGATCAGCGAGCCGATCCGGTCGTTCCCTTCGCCGCTCGCGGCGGCCCGGATCAGCGCGATGCCGATCGTGCCGCCCTCGGGGTCGGCCCAGTCCCGGGGTGCCTTCATCGTGGCGCACTGCCACCGGTCGCCGTCGGGCAGCGGGGACGGGGCGCTGCCCCCGCCCTCCGACCGGGCCGGGGCAGGGCAGTCCTTCCAGCTCAGTAGCTGCGCCGTCAGGTCCTCGTCCCGTGGCTCGTCGCCGCAGCCCGCCGCCACGCAGGACAGCAGAAGGGCGGTGGCGGTCACGGCGGCGGCGCGCAGCCGGGAGCGGTTCGGCATGAGCCCATCCTGCGGTTGTGCCGGGGCACGCGCGCGGGGCCGCGGGCCGTACGAGGTACGGGCGCCCGTGCCCTGTTACAGGGCGCCCTTGCGGGTGAGGTGGTTGAAGGCCAGCCAGCCCGGCAGCACCGGCAGCCACAGCGTCAGCAGGCGGAAGAGGAGCACGGCGGGAGCGGCGACCTCCTTGGGCAGTCCCACCGCGATCAGACCGACCGTCAGGGTGGCCTCGACGGCCCCCACTCCGCCCGGTGTCGGGGCGGCCGAACCGAGGGCGTTGCCGGCGAGGAAGACGACAGCGACGCTGGCGATGCTGAGGGAGGTCGACTCGTCGCCGAACGCGCGGATCGACGCGTCCAGGCACATCACGAAGCAGGCGGTCAGCAGGAGCATGCCGCCGATGCCGGTGACCAGCTTCTGCGGCCGCTGGAGCACGTCGAGCATGCGCGGCACGACGCCGGCGAACAGCGACCTCACGCGCGTGGAGACGAATTTGCGCAGGAACGGCACCGAGGTCACCACGAGCACGAGCACCGCCACCGTGAGCAGGCCCGCGATGACCGTGCGGGACGGCGACAGTGACGGGGTCTTCTCGGTGCCGGTCAGATAGCCGAACGACAGCAGCATCAGGATGTGGCAGCCGAGCCCGAACAGCTGCGAGGCGCCGACGCTGGCCACCGCGAGCCCGGGCCGCACCCCCGCGCGCTGGAGGAAGCGCGTGTTGAGGGCGACCCCGCCGACCGCGGCGGGCGCCACGATCTTCACGAACGATCCGGCGACCTGGGCGGCCACGGTCCGCGGGAACGGCACCCGCTCCGGCACGAAACCCAGCAGGCTCATCGCCGCTGCCACGTAGCTCACCGCGGAGAACAGCACGGCCGCGGCGACCCAGCCCCACTCGGCGTGGGCGACCAGCGGACCGAACTCGATGTGGGTGAGCTGCGTCAGCAGGAAGTAGGCGCCGATGGCACCGGCGATGAAGCTCATCAGGGTCCGCGGCCGCACCCGCTCCAGGCGGGCCGGCTCGACCGGCGCCTGGGGCCGGATCAGCAGCACCTCGTGCCGGATCTGCGTCAGCAGATCCTCCTCGCGGGCTTCCTCCAGCGCGTCGTCGATGGCCCGCTTCTCGGCCCGCGCCTCCGCGCGCACCGCCTTCTTGTCCGGCTTCTCCAGCACGACGGGCGCGGTGCCGTGCCCTGCCGCCTCCAGCCGCGCCTGCTTGGCCTGCTGGGAGGCGTCCAGGACCGCCTCGCGCTCGCGCTGCGCACGCTCGCGTGCCAGCCGGCGCAGCGTCGCGCGCGTGGAGCGGGTCAGCGCGATGGGCTGGAGCATCGGCAGACAGTCCGCGACCGCGTCCGGTCCCAGCACGCCCACCGCGGAGGCCACCGCACGCTCGGCGCCCACCCGCAGGCCGAGCGTCGTGACCAACTGGGCGACGTCCATACGCAGCAGCAGGTCGCCGGCCGCGATCTCGCCGCCGCGCAGATCGGTGAGGATCACCGTGCCGGAACGATCCACCAGGATGGCGTCACCCGCGAGCCGGCGGTGCGCGATGCGCCGCGACTGGAGCGCCTGCACCTGGTGCCAGGTGTTGCGCAGCAGATCGTCGGTGATCTCGTCGTCGGCCAGTGAGTCGAGGGTGCGGCCGCCGGTGTGCTCGTAGACGAGTATCACCGCGTCGGGGCCGAGCTCCGAGGTCGCGATCAGTTTCGGCGCGTTGGCGCCGGCCGCGATGGCCGCGTAGGCGAGCAGCGCCTCCTGCTCGAGCGCCTGACGCAGCGACTGCAAACTGCTGCGGGTGGCGAAGCCGCGCAGGGTCAGATTGCGCCACGCGCGGTAGAAGAACCCCTGCGCCTGCTGTTCCCGGTCGACCACCGTGACGTCCAGCGGTGGGCCGTTCTCCAGGGTGACGAAGTAGCGTCTGCCCCGGTCGCTCTCCGCCGCGTCCGGAGTCTCCTCACGGGCCGCGCTCACCGGGCGGAAGCCGACGTGCCGCAGGCCCGCCATCAGCGTCCGTCCCGTGGGGCGCACGTTCGGGGAGCCGACCGCGTACAGCGTCCCGTACGCCACCGTCCAGCCGATCAGCACCGTGAGGATGATCGAGAACGGTGTCGTGTAGCCGGTGACGAGCATCGAGAACGCGTCGAGGAGCAGCACGATCCACAGAACCGAGCGCCAGCGCGGCCGACGGGACATGCCGACGGCCGTCATATAGGCGATGACGGGCGCCAGGTAGCCGTGCACCGGGTCGGTGAGGGCGTGGATGTCGCCGGGGGAGGGCTGGGTGAGCGCCTCCTGGATGGAGTTCGGGGCGGCCTTGGCGACCCACAGGTCGGTGGCGAGCGTCACACCGTGGGCGAGGACCGCGGCGAGTACGCCGTCGGCGATGCGCAGTCCGTCCCGCTTGATCAGCCGCTCGATCGCGAAGGCGACCGGCACCAGCAGGATCGCGATGCTCGACGCCAGACCCGCGATCTTGATGAGGAGATCGGGTGCCTGTCCGGTGCCCTTGTTGATGTCCTGTTCGAGGCCCGAGGTCGTCCCGTGGGCGAAGGCGGCGATGCCCAGCAGGAGGACGACGGCGAGCACGCCGACCAGCAGTCGCATGAGGTCGGAAGGGCGGTGCACGCGCGCGGGAAGCAGCGGTTCGTCGCCCTCGACCTCGTCGATGTGCACTTCTTCCCGTGCCTCGTCGGCGGTGTCCGGGCGCGACGCAGCGTCAGAGGTGCCTTCCGCGCCCTCAGGATGCACGCCCTGCTGCTTCATCGTCTCTTCTTGGTCTCGTATCACCGGTCACCGCCCGCACGATGGTGGCATGCCGCACCGACACACGGGGGCATCAGGGTGCAGACGCGGGGGCGCACAGTCTGCCTGAAGCGCAGCCCCGGGGCGAGGGTCACACAGGGTCGCGGGCCCGTCGCATTGTCGGTGCCGTGGGGCAGGATGGGGCGGATGAGCGAGCAGAGCCTGCCGGACGACGCCCGCCCGGAGTACACGGACGCGCTGCCGGAGTACGCCGAGCGGGTCCTCGAGGTCGCGGAGCTGATCCCGCCCGGACGGGTCATGACGTACGGAGACGTCGCGGAGTGGCTGGACGAAGGCGGCCCGAGGCAGGTCGGCCGGGTGATGGCCCTCTATGGCGGCGCCGTCCCGTGGTGGCGTGTGGTGCGCGCGGACGGAGTGCTGCTCCCGGGGCACGAGCTGCGGGCGCTGGACCGCTACCGGGTCGAGGGCACCCCCCTGAAGGAGGCGAGCAGGGCCGCCGGGGGACACCTGCCGCGCCTCGACATGAAGCGAGCGCGGTGGGACGGCGGCGAACGCGCGGAAGGTCACACCTGACAGCTTCCGCCATCGGACGGGGTTCGCGGGAGCTTGTGGCCCGTACGGGGGAAACGGCGCAAAGGGGGCACGTCCGCGCGATGGCGTACGTTCGAGGGGCGAGAGACGCGCGTAGCGCGCGGGCCGTGAGGGGGGTGAGGGACGTGCGGGACGTGAGGGCCGTGCGAGCCGGGAGAGATGAAGCAGAAGCCATCCTTCCGGACTGTTCCTCGGCGTAGCGTCGGCTGCACGCGTCCCCCTCATCCCGTGATCACCGCTCTTTCCGGGCGGTGCTCCGTCAACCAGTACACCCACCAGGACCGGCGAACCACGTGAGCTCCTCTTCCTCCATCAGGCGCCTGTCGCACCCCCAGGGGCGACAGGGGAACCGTGGCGCTTACCGACTGGTGCGTACCCCGCCGACGCGGGTGGTTCCCCCTGGTCTGGACGCCGCACAGCGCTCCGTGGTTGACCACGCGGCCGGTCCGCTGCTCGTCCTCGCGGGACCGGGCACCGGGAAGACCACCACACTCGTCGAGTCCGTGGCGGCCCGGGTCGCCCGCGGCGGCGATCCCGCCCGCATCCTGGTGCTCACCTTCAGCCGCAAGGCCGCCGTGGAGCTGCGGGACCGGATGGCGCATCGCATGGGCGCCGCCCACGCGCCCCAGGCGACCACCTTCCACTCGTACTGCTACGCCCTGGTCCGCGCCCACCAGGACGCCGACCTCTTCGTGGAACCGCTGCGGCTGCTCTCCGGCCCCGAGCAGGACGTGGCCGTCCGCGAGCTGCTCGCCGGCCAGCTCGACCTGCAACGGCTCGGCCTCGCACATGTGCGCTGGCCGGACGAACTGCGCGCCTGCCTCACCACCCGCGGCTTCGCCGACGAGGTCCGCGCGGTGCTCGCCCGCAGCCGCGAACTGGGCCTCGACCCCGCGTCCCTGGACGCCTTCGCGCACCGCATCGGCCGCCCCGACTGGCGCGCCGCCGCCGCCTTCCTCGCCGAGTACCTCGACGTGCTCGACCTGCACGGCGTGATCGACTACGCCGAACTCGTCCACCGCGCGGTCCTCCTCGCCCACCGCCCCGAGACGGCCGAACGGCTCGCCGCGCAGTACGACGCCGTCTTCGTCGACGAGTACCAGGACACCGACCCGTCCCAGGTACGGCTGCTCCACGCCCTCGCCGGCGGCGGCCGCACCCTCGTCGCCTTCGGCGACCCCGACCAGTCGATCTACACCTTCCGGGGCGCCGACGTGAACGGCATCCTCGACTTCCCCGACGACTTTCCCCGCCGCGACGGCCGTCCCGCCCCCGTCGAGGTCCTGCGCACCTCACGCCGCTCCGGCGCCGGCCTCCTGGCCGCCACCCGGCTGCTCACCCGGCGGATGCCGCTGACCCGCCTCCCGGCCGAGAAGGTCCGCGCCCACCGCGAACTGACCGCGGCACGCGACGGCGGCCGCCTCGAGGTCTACACGTACCCGACCTCCGGCACCGAGCTGGACAACGTCGCCGACATCCTGCGCCGCGCCCACCTCGAGGACGGCGTGCCCTGGAGCGAGATGGCCGTACTGGTACGCGCCGGCTCCCGGTCGATCCCGACGGTCCGCCGCGCCCTCACCGCCGCAGGCGTCCCCCTCGACATCGACGGCGACGACCTCCCCCTGCGCCATGAACCGGCCGTCGCCCCCCTGCTGACGGCCCTGCGGGCAGTGGCGACGGCCGAGGCCGCCGCGTCACCGGCGGGAAGCGAGGCCAGCGAGGCTGACCCGGGCCCCTGCTGGCTCGACACCGAGACCGCCCTCACCCTTCTCGCCTCCCCCCTCGCCGGCATGGACGCCGCGGATCTGCGCCGCCTCGGACGGGCCCTGCGCGAGGAGGAGCGCGCCGCGGGCAACGCCCTGCCCCCGCCCTCCGACGAGCTGCTCACGCGAGCCCTGGCCGAGCCGGAGCGGCTGGTCGCCCACGATCCGACGTACGCGCGCGGCGCCCAGCGCCTCGGCGCACTGCTGGCGAAGGCCCGGGAGGGCCTCGCGCGTGGCGGTACGGCAGAGGAGGCGCTGTGGGCCCTCTGGGACGGGACACCCTGGCCCGGACGGCTGGAGCGGGCCGCCCGACGCGGCGGCGCGGCCGGCCGCAACGCCGACCGGGACCTCGACGCCGTGTGCGCCCTGTTCGCCACGGCCGCGCGCGCGGAGGAGCGCACCGGCGGCCGGGGCGCCCTGAACTTCCTGGCCGAGATCGAGGCCGAGGACATCGCAGCCGACACCCTCGCCCGGCGTGCGGTGCGCCCCGACGCGGTACGCCTGATGACCGCCCACCGCGCCAAGGGCCTGGAATGGAGCCTGGTCGTCGTGGCGGGCGTCCAGGAGGGCCTGTGGCCGGACCTGCGCCGCCGGGGCTCACTCCTGGAGGCGGACCGCATCGGCCGCGACGGACTCGCCGAGCCGCTCACCCCGGGGGCGCTCCTCGCCGAGGAACGCCGCCTGTTCTACGTCGCCACCACGCGTGCACGCGCGCGTCTCGTCGTCACCGCCGTGAAGGCGCCCGCCGACGACGGCGACCAGCCCTCCCGCTTCCTCACCGAACTCGGTGTCGAGCCCAAGGACGTCACAGGCCGCCCGCGCCGCCCCCTCGCGGTCTCCGCGCTGGTCGCCGAACTGCGCGCCACGACCGTCGACCCGCGCGCGTCCGCGACCCTCCGGGAGGCCGCCGCGCGCCGACTGGCCCGGCTGGCCGCGCTCTCCGACGAGGACGGCAGGCCCCTGGTGCCGTCCGCCCACCCGTACCGCTGGTGGGGCATGTTCGAGCCGACCGAGAGCAAGGTGCCGCTGCGCGACCGCGACCAGCCCGTCGTGCTCTCCGGCAGCGCCCTCGACCAGCTCGCCAACACCTGTGCCCTCCAGTGGTTCCTGGGCCGCGAGGTGAAGGCCGACGCCCCCGCCACCGTCGCCCAGGGCTTCGGCAACGTCGTTCACGTCCTCGCCGACGAAGTGGCCTCCGGGCACACCCCGGCCGACCTCGACGTCCTCATGGAGCGCCTTGACTCCGTGTGGAACGCGCTGGCCTTCGACGCGCCGTGGAAGTCCACGCAGGAGAAGACGCACGCGCGTGTGGCGCTCGAACGCTTCCTGAAGTGGCACGTGATGGACCGCGCGGGCCGCACACCGGTCGCCAGCGAGCACGACTTCGACGTCACCCTCGAAGCGGGCGAGTACGAGGTGCGCATCCGCGGCCAGATGGACCGCGTCGAGGCCGACGCCGAAGGCCGCGCCTACGTCGTCGACTTCAAGACCGGCAAACAGGCGCCGACCGCCCGCGAGATGGAGCGCCACCCCCAGCTCGCCGTGTACCAGCTGGCCGTCCGCGAGGGCGCCGTCGACGAGGCCTTCGACGGCGTACGGCCCGCACCGGGCGGCGCCGAACTCGTCCAGCTGCGCCAGAGCGCCGCCAAGCGGGACGGCGGCGAGACCCTGCCCAAGGTGCAGGCGCAGGAAGCCCTCGACGGCGGCGCCGCGGGGGAGTGGGTCGGTGAGCTGCTCGCCACGGCGGCCGGCAAGGTCCTCGACGAGCGGTTCACCCCGACCGCCGGCCAGCAGTGCACCCACTGCGCATTCCGCGCCTCGTGCAGCGCCCGGCCCGAGGGCCGGCACGTGGTCGAGTGACAGAACCGTGTGACGGACCGCACCACACGCGCTGACCTGCGCTTCTCTCGATCCTCGCAGGCGATTTGTCATCGACTGTCGGTGCCCGCCGCTAGCCTCTCCCCATGCCCGCCCGTATCAGTGATCCCGAGCAGCTCAAGGAGCTCCTCGGGATTCCCTTCACCCCGGAGCAGACGGCCTGCATCATCGCGCCGCCCGCCCCGCAGGTGATCGTGGCCGGAGCCGGGTCGGGCAAGACGACGGTGATGGCCGCACGCGTGGTGTGGCTGGTCGGCACCGGCCAGGTCGCTCCCGACCAGGTCCTCGGCCTCACCTTCACCAACAAGGCCGCCGGAGAACTCGCCGAGCGCGTCCGCAAGGCACTGATCAGGGCAGGCGTCACCGACCCCGACGTCATCGATCCGGACAACCCGCCGGGCGAGCCGGTGATCTCCACCTATCACGCCTTCGCGGGCCGCCTCCTGACCGACCACGGCCTGCGCATCGGCCTGGAGCCCACGTCCCGTCTGCTCGCCGACGCCACCCGCTACCAGCTCGCCGCGCGCGTGCTGCGCGAGGCCCCCGGCCCCTACCCGTCGCTCACCCGGTCCTTCGCCGACCTGATCAGCGACCTCCTCGCACTCGACGCCGAACTCGCCGAGCACCTCGTGCGCCCCGAGGACCTGCGCGCGTGGGACGCCGCACTGCTCAGCGGCCTGGAGGGCGCCAGGCTCACCAACGCGGACCTGCGCAAGGTGCCCGAGACGGCCGCCGCCCGGCGCGAACTGGCCGACCTGGTGCTGCGCTACCGGACAGCCAAGCGCGAGCGCGACCTCCTCGACTTCGGCGACCAGATCGCCCTGGCAGCCCGGCTCGCCCAGGTCCCGGAGGTGGGCCCGATCCTGCGCGAGCAGTTCCGGGTGGTCCTCCTCGACGAGTACCAGGACACGTCGGTGGCCCAGCGCATCCTCCTGGCCGGTCTCTTCGGCGGCGGCACCGGGCACCCCGTGACCGCCGTCGGCGACCCGTGCCAGGCCATCTACGGCTGGCGCGGCGCCTCCGTCGCCAACCTCGACGACTTCCCCGAACACTTCGCGCATGCCGACGGAAGCACGGCACGACGCCAGTCGCTCAGCGAGAACCGCCGCAGCGGCGGCCGCCTCCTGGACCTCGCCAACGGCCTCGCCGAGCCCCTGCGCGCCATGCACGCGGGCGTGGAGGCGCTGCGCCCTGCCCCCGGCGCCGAACGCGACGGAGCGGTCCGCTGCGCCCTCCTGAACACCCACGCCGAGGAGATGGACTGGATCGCCGACTCCGTCGCCCACCTCGTGCGCACCGGAAAGGCCCCCGGCGAGATCGCCGTCCTGTGCCGCACGGCCACCGACTTCGCGCAGATCCAGGCCGCGCTGGTCGCCCGGGACGTCCCCGTCGAGGTCGTCGGTCTCTCCGGCCTCCTGCACCTGCCCGAGGTCGCCGACCTGGTCGCCGTCTGCGAGGTCCTCCAGGACCCCGGCGCCAACGCCTCGCTGGTCCGCCTGCTCAGCGGCCCGCGCTGGCGCATCGGCCCCCGCGACCTCGCTCTCCTGGGCCGACGGGCACGGCTGCTCGTCGGCCACGCGCGCGGCGGCGCAGACGACGACCGGGACCGACGCCTCGCCGAGGCCGTCGAGGGGGTCGACCCCTCCGAGGTGATATCGCTCGCGGACGCCCTCGACACCTTCCTGGAGACGCCCCTCTACAGCGACGGCGGTACCGGGGACGACGACGGGCTGCCCTTCTCGCCGGACGCGCGCGTGCGGTTCGCGCGACTCGCCACCGAACTGCGCGACCTGCGCCGGTCCCTGGCCGACCCCCTGATGGACGTCCTGCACCGCGTCCTCGCCGTGACCGGCCTCGAGGTCGAACTGTCGGCTTCGCCCCACGCCCTCGCCGCGCGGCGCCGCGAGACGCTGTCCAACTTCCTCGACATCGCCGCCTCCTTCGCCGCGAGCGAGAGCCAGGCGAGCCTGCTGGCCTTCCTCGGCTTCCTGCGCACCGCCGCACAGTACGAGAAGGGCCTCGACAACGCCCTCCCCGGCGGCGAGAACACCGTCAAGGTGCTCACCGCCCACAAGTCCAAGGGCCTGGAGTGGGACGTCGTCGCCGTCCCCGGCCTGGTCAGCGGGACCTTCCCCAGCAGCCAGGGCCGCGAGAAGTGGACCGCCCAGGCCAAGGTGCTGCCGCACGGACTGCGCGGTGACGCAGCCACCCTCCCCGACCTCGGCTCCTGGGACGCGCGGGGCATGAAGGCCTTCCACGAGGCCATGAAGGACCACCAGCACACCGAGGAACTCCGCCTCGGCTACGTCACCTTCACCCGCCCCCGCTCCCTGCTCCTGGGCTCCGGCCACTGGTGGGGCCCCACCCAGAAGAAGCCCCGCGGCCCGTCCGACTTCCTCCAGGAGCTGTACGAGCACTGCGCGGCCGGCCACGGCGAGATCGAGGTCTGGGCGGACGAACCGGAGGAGGACGAGGAGAACCCCGTCCTGCACGCGGCGACGGCCGACCAGGTCTGGCCGCTCCCCCTGGACGACGACGCCCTCGCCCGCCGTCGGGCCGCCGCCGAGACCGTCCTCGCCCACCTGGACGACGTCGCCTCGCATCAGGACGGCCACTCGGACGCCACCCACGACCCGGACACCTACGACGACCCGGACTGGCCCCCACCGCCGGACGAGGACGAACTCGCCCAAGAGCCGCACTACGACGAACCCGGGTACGGCGGCCCCCCGGACGACGAGCCGCCGTACGGCGAGTCCGATCCGTTCGAGGACACGCGCTTCGAGGACGTGCCCCCCACAGACGCGCCCCACACAGACGTGCCGAACGAGGACGTGCCCCACGAGAACGTCCCCTTCGACCGCCCCCCGCATCCGGAGGACACCGCCGGCCAGGGCCCGTGGTCCTCCGGCCGCCCCGCCGTGCCCCACCAGGCCACGGCTCCCGGGCGTGCGGCGAGCCGCCCGCGCCGGACCTCCCTCACCCCCGAGGAAGCCCGCGCCGTCGCCTCCTGGGACCGTGACCTCGACGCGCTCGCCGGCGAACTGCTGCGCACCCGCCGCAGCGTCACCGACGTACCCCTGCCCACGACCCTGACCGCCTCGCAGGTGCTGCGGCTCGCCGCCGACCCGGACGGCCTCGCGCAGGAGCTCGCACGTCCCATGCCACGCCCCCCGCAACCGGCCGCGCGCCGGGGCACCCGCTTCCACGCATGGGTGGAGGCCCGCTTCGAGGAGTTGACGCTCCCCCTGCTCGAGCCGCACGAGCTGCCCGGCCAGGACGCCGAGATCGCCGACGAGCGCGACCTCGAAGCCCTCAAGGAAGCCTTCGAGCGCACCGAGTACGCCCACCGCACGCCCTACCGCGTCGAGGCCCCCTTCCAGCTCGCCCTGGCCGGTCGCGTCGTACGGGGCCGTATCGACGCCGTCTACAAAGAGGGCGACGCGGACTCGGCCACCTACGACATCGTCGACTGGAAGACCCACCGGGCCCGCACCGCCGATCCCCTCCAGCTCGCCCTCTACCGGCTCGCCTGGGCCGAGCAGCAGGGTGTGCCCGTAGAATCCGTCACAGCGGCGTTCCTCTACGTACGTACCGGAGAGGTCGTACGACCGCCGGGTCTGCCCGGCCGTGCCGCCCTGGAGCGCCTGCTGACCGGGGAAACGAGCGCCGCGGACGAGCACGGCGCAGAGGCAGCGCGAGCGGACGCCGCCCAAGGGCCCGGCGAGGATGTCGGCGCGGGCCGATAGGCTCGTGACCATGAGCCATACCGTTGACAGTGCCGTCAGCGCCGTCCGCACATACATCGAGCAGCACCGCGCCGCCTTCCTCGACGACCTCGCGGAGTGGCTGCGCATCCCGTCGGTGTCGGCGCAGCCCGACCACGCCCCCGACGTACGGCGCAGCGCGGACTGGCTCGCGGCCAAGCTCAAGGAGACCGGCTTCCCCACCGTCGAGGTCTGGCAGACGCCGGGCGCGCCGGCCGTCTACGCGGAGTGGCCCTCCGGCGATCCGCAGGCCCCCACCGTCCTCGTCTACGGACATCACGACGTGCAGCCCGCCGCTCGCGAGGACGGCTGGGACACCGACCCCTTCGAGCCCGTGATCCGCGGCAACCGCCTGTACGCGCGGGGCGCGGCCGACGACAAGGGCCAGGTCTTCTTCCACACCCTCGGAATCCGCGCCCACCTCGCCGCCACCGGCCGCCGCACGCCGGCCGTCGGCCTCAAGCTGCTGATCGAGGGCGAGGAGGAGTCCAGCTCCCCGAACTTCCGCGCGCTGGTCGAGGAGCGGGCGGGGCGGCTGGCCGCGGACGCGGTGATCGTCTCCGACACCGGAATGTGGTCCGAGGACACCCCCACCGTCTGCACCGGCATGCGCGGCCTCGCCGAGTGCGAGATCCGGCTCTCCGGGCCCGACCAGGACATCCACTCGGGCTCCTTCGGAGGCGCCGTACCCAACCCGGCCACCGCGGCCGCCCGTCTCGTCGCCGCCCTGCACGACGAGCACGCGCGCGTGGCGGTTCCCGGCTTCTACGACGGCATCGTCGAGCTGACCGACCGCGAGCGCCGGCTCTTCGCCGAGCTGCCGTTCGACGAGGAGCAGTGGCTGCGCACCGCCAGGTCGCACGCCACGCACGGCGAGGCCGGACACACCACCCTGGAGCGCGTCTGGGCCCGTCCCACCGCCGAGGTCAACGGCATCGGCGGCGGCTACCAGGGCCCCGGCAGCAAGACGGTCATCCCGTCCTCGGCCTTCGTGAAGCTCTCGTTCCGGCTGGTCGCCGGCCAGGACCCCGAGCACGTGGAGAAGGCCGTCCGCGCCTGGGCCGCCGAGCAGCTGCCCGCCGGCATCCGGCACGAGATCACGTTCAGCCCGGCCACACGACCGTGCCTGACCCCGCTCGACCACCCGGCCCTGCAGTCCGTGGCCCGCGCCATGGGCCGCGCCTTCGGGGGGCCTGTCCGCTTCACCCGGGAGGGCGGCTCCGGACCCGCCGCCGACCTTCAGGAAGTCCTCGGCGCTCCGGTGCTCTTCCTCGGCATCTCCGTCCCCTCGGACGGCTGGCACGCGCCGAACGAGAAGGTCGAGCTGGATCTCCTGATGAAAGGCGTCGAGACCACCGCGTACCTCTGGAGCGACCTCTCCGAGAACTGGCGCCGTGCGCCCTGACGCCCCCGCTCGGTCCGGACGGGACACGCGCGCGGGGCACACTGGACAGGCCGCCCCGCACCGCGACACCGCACCGGAACCGGTCCTCTGCCGTACGTCCCGCTGAACCGCCCGCCGAAACAACCGTTCCACCGGGGGAGTTGGAAGTACCCGTGACCACCTGGACCGACCAGAACGCCGATCGACCCATCTCGCTCACCGCGCCCAGCGGTGTCGACCGGGCCGCCCACCACCGGCTCGACGAGGCGTGGCTCGCCGCCGCGTGGAGCCACCCCACCACGCGTTGCTTCGTCGTCTCCGGCGGTCAGGTCCTCATCGACGAGACCTCCGACGGCCACACCGAACTCGTCATGACCCCGTCGTTCGAGGCGCCCCTCACCGAGGCGCACCGTTACTTCCTGGGCACCGACGAGGACGGCGTCAGCTACTTCGCCCTCCAGAAGGACGCGCTGCCCGGCCGTATCGACCAGTCCGCCCGCCCGGCGGGACTGCGCGAGGCCGGCCTGCTGCTGTCGCCGCGCGACACGGGGCTGATGGTCCACGCGGTCGCCCTGGAGAACTGGCAGCGCCTGCACCGCTTCTGCTCCCGCTGCGGCGAGCGCACGGTGATCGCCGCGGCCGGCCACATCCGCCGCTGCCCCGCCTGCGGCGCCGAGCACTACCCGCGCACCGACCCCGCCGTGATCATGGCGGTCACGGACGAGGAGGACCGCATCCTCCTAGGCCGCCAGGTCCACTGGCCGGAGGGACGCTTCTCGACCCTCGCCGGCTTCGTCGAGCCCGGTGAGTCCATCGAGCAGTCCGTGCGCCGCGAGGTCTTCGAGGAAGCCGGCATCACCGTCGGCCAGGTCGACTACGTCGCCAGCCAGCCCTGGCCCTTCCCGTCCAGCCTCATGCTGGGCTTCACGGCCCGCGCCACGTCCACCGACATCGAGGTGGACGGCGACGAGATCCACGAGGCCCGCTGGTTCTCCCGCGACGAACTCGGCGCCGCCTTCGAGTCCGGCGAGGTGCTGCCCCCCTACGGCATCTCCATCGCGGCCCGGCTGATCGAGCTCTGGTACGGCAAGCCGCTGCCCACCCGCAGCTTCACCTGACCCACGGCGTGAAAAGGGCGGCCCCCGAAAACCTCGGGGGCCGCCCGGTGCGCTACCGCTGCACGCACACGCCGATCTTCTGCTTCACCTGCGCCGGCAAGTGGTTCGTGCGGTGACCATGACCGGAGGGGGCCGCAGCGCTGGGGAGCGTCAGACCGCGAGAGCCTGCTTCACCTGGGCAAGGCTCGGGTTCGTCATCACGACCTCGTTGCCGCCCGAGGAGGGCACTACCCGAACGGTCGGGACCGTCTGGTTTCCGCCATTCGCCTTCTCCACGAACGCCGCGGACTCCGGGTCCTGCTCGATGTTGATCTCGGTGTATCCGATGCCCTCGCGGTCGAGCTGCTTCTTCAGCCGCTGGCAGTAGCCGCACCACGTGGTGCTGTACATCGTCACAGTGCCCAGCATGTCTCTTGTGCTCCTTCGGCGGGTCGGGGAACAGGTGGCCGCAGGAGGGGAACGTACGTGAAAGGGCCACCATTCCCGCGTGGCGCTGTTCGGTGCGGAAGCCGGGAGTGACACGCGCCGCATTAGTACGACCGCGAGGGCCCGCCTGTGGACAACCGGCCCGCCCGTCTCCGCCGACCTGGCAGCATGGCCATGTGACAGCAGCAACGCACTCCCCCCTTTTCCCGCAGGTACCGGACTCGGCCGACGCGGTGCTCGAAGGGCTCGACCCCGAGCAGCGCGAGGTGGCCACCGCCCTGCACGGTCCGGTGTGCGTGCTGGCGGGAGCGGGCACGGGCAAGACCCGGGCGATCACCCACCGCATCGCCTACGGTGTGCGCGCCGGCATCCTGCACCCCTCCAGCGTGCTGGCCGTCACCTTCACCAACCGGGCCGCCGGGGAGATGCGGGGCCGGCTGCGCCAGCTCGGCGCGCAGGGGGTCCAGGCCCGCACCTTCCACTCCGCGGCCCTGCGTCAGCTGCAGTATTTCTGGCCGAAAGCGATCGGTGGTTCCCTGCCCCGGCTCGTGGACCGCAAGATCCAGCTCGTCGCCGACTCGGCGGCCGCCTGCCGCATCCGGCTCGACCGGGGTGAGCTGCGGGACGTCACCGCGGAGATCGAGTGGTCCAAGGTCACCCAGACCGTCCCCGCCGACTACGCCCCGGCCGCCGTCAAGGCCGGCCGTGAGGTCCCCCGCGACCCGGCCGAGATCGCCCAGCTCTACGCCGCCTACGAGGACCTCAAGAGGCAGCGCGGCGTCATCGACTTCGAGGACGTCCTGCTGCTGACCGTCGCCGTGTTGCAGGACCGGCAGGACATCGCCGAGCAGGTCCGCGCCCAGTACCAGCACTTCGTGGTCGACGAGTACCAGGACGTCAGCCCCCTCCAGCAGCGGCTGCTCGAGCTGTGGCTCGGTGAGCGCGACAACCTGTGCGTGGTGGGGGACGCCAGTCAGACGATCTACTCCTTCACCGGAGCCACCCCGGACCACCTGCTCGACTTCCGCACCCGTCACCCCGGCGCCACCGTCGTGAAGCTCGTGCGTGACTACCGCTCGACCCCCCAGGTCGTCCACCTCGCCAACGGTCTGCTCTCCCAGGCCAGCGGCCGCGCCGCCGACCACCGCCTGGAGCTGGTCTCCCAGCGGGACCCGGGACCCGAGCCGGGTTACGCCGAGTACCCCGACGAGCCCGCCGAGGCGGAGGGCGCGGCCCGCCGGATCCGCGAGCTCCTCGACGCCGGGGTCCCGGCCGCGGAGATCGCCGTCCTGTTCCGCACCAACGCGCAGTCGGAGACCTACGAGCAGGCCCTCGCCGACCTCGGGATCCCCTACCAGCTGCGCGGGGCCGAGCGCTTCTTCGACCGCCCCGAGGTGCGCAAGGCGGGCGTCGCCCTGCGCGGCGCGGCCCGCTTCGGCGGCAACGACGCCCTGCTGGAGGACGCCGTCGACCTGCCCTCCCAGGTCCGGGCCGTCCTCTCGGGAGAGGGCTGGACCCCGCAGCCGCCGGCCGGTTCCGGAGCTGTCAGGGAACGCTGGGAGTCCCTGGCCGCGCTGGTCAACCTCGCGCAGGACTTCGCCGCAGCACAGTCCGGTGCCACACTCGCCGACCTGGTGGCCGAGCTCGACGAACGGGCGAACGCCCAGCACGCCCCGACCGTCCAGGGGGTCACCCTGGCCTCCCTGCACTCGGCCAAGGGTCTGGAGTGGGATGTCGTCTTCCTGGTCGGCGTCGCCGAGGGCATGATGCCGATCACCTACGCCAGAACCGACGAGCAGATCGAGGAGGAGCGCCGGCTCCTCTACGTCGGGGTCACCCGGGCCCGTGAGCGCCTCCATGTCTCCTGGGCGCTCTCCCGTTCACCGGGCGGCCGCCCGAGCCGTCGGCCCAGCCGCTTCCTCGACGGTCTGCGCCCCGGCTCGGGCGCCGCGGCAGGGCGTGGTGGCGGAGGAGGCGGGGGAGGCATCGAGCGAGGCTTCGGCGGCGCCGCTGCGGGCGCCCCCGTCGTACGGCGGCGGACCCAGCGGACGCCGGCCCGCTGCCGGGTCTGCGGGCGCACCCTGACCGACGCCGGCGAGATGAAGCTGATGCGCTGCGAGGAGTGCCCCTCCGACATGGACGAGGGGCTCTACGAACGGCTGCGCGACTGGCGGGCGGTCCAGGCCCGGCGGGCGGGACAGCCCGCGTTCTGCGTCTTCACCGACAAGACGCTCATGGCGATCGCCGAGACCGTCCCCGAGGAGGAGGGCGAGCTCGCTCGGATCCCGGGGGTCGGCGTGCGCAAGCTCCATCGCTACGGAGCCGATGTCCTGGCCATCTGCGCAGGCCAAGAGGTGGGGACGGGCGACGAGGCGGACTGAGGACGAGGGGTCCAGGAACTGATCCGAACTCGTCGGAAAAATAGTTTGCGCATGCCCCGGCAATCCCCATAGGTTCTTAGGCACGGGAACGGCGGCCTTCTCGAAGGCCCTGATTCCGTGCTGTACTTGCATACCCGCCGGACCGGATTCACCCCCGGTCCCCCGAGACGCCGAGAGGAGGCGATTCCAGTGACGATCATCAACCGCAGCTCCACCGCCAAACTGACCGATCACTCGGTCGTCTCCACGTGCATCCTCGACGCCTCGATCCTGGGCACCGGTCTGTCCGGCATCCGTGCCGACCGGCCGGCGTCCTCCTCCGTTGCCTCCGTGGGTCTTCCCAGCCGCGAGCGCAATGAGCGACCGACCGAGGCACTGGAAGCAGTAGGAGCACAGGCGCATGCCTATGCCTTTGCGGCAGCCGGTGCCGGAGACCGGAAGCAGACGACGCAGCACCACCTGATGTGGGCCTTCCGTGGGCCAGAACCCTGGAGTGATCCAGCCTGATCGTCGATCAGGCCGGCGCCTTCAGGGCCGCGGAACCCCACCCGGGATCCGCGGCCCTTCTGTTTTCCCCGAACGGGGATGACGGAGCGAAGGGGCCTCGGGACAAGAAAAGAACCCGGTACCCAGCCGACACCCGGTCCCACAGGACCGGACCGACAGACGAGGAAAGACGACCGTGCAACTCGAAGCGCACGCCCCGTCAGTACCGCCTTCCGAAACGATCCCCCCGCCCGGCCTCACGGAGGACTCCACCTTGACCCCGCTCACGGCGCTCACCGCGCTCGACGACGCCATCGAGAACCTCGGCGTGCCCGTCCCCTGCCGCTCCTACGACCCGGAGGTCTTCTTCGCCGAGTCGCCGGCCGACGTCGAGTACGCCAAGTCCCTCTGCCGTACCTGCCCGCTGATGGAGGCCTGCCTCGCCGGCGCCAAGGAGCGGCGCGAGCCCTGGGGTGTCTGGGGCGGCGAGCTGTTCGTCCAGGGTGTCGTCGTCGCCCGCAAGCGGCCGCGTGGCCGCCCGCGCAAGAACCCGGTCACAGCATGAACACCGCAGGAACGATCGACCGCCCCCTCACGCAAGACCCCAAGAAGCAGGCCCCGATGAAGCCGTTCCCCAGCGAGCCCGCAGGCTCCGCGACCGAAGACATCACCACCACCGGCGCGTACGACTCGCGTCAGAACAGGACACGCGAGATGCAACTCATCCCAGAAGCCCTGGCTCGTGCGCATATGCACGACCGGCTGCACGAGGCCGAGCGGGAACGCCGGGCCCTGCGCCTGGCGACCGCTCGCCGGATGCAGCGCCGGGCCGAGCGCGCCTCGATGCGCGCCCGGCGGGCGCTCGCCATGGCCGTGATGCAGTGATCACCCACACCTGAAGCGGTGGCCTCCCGGCAGGAGGCGAAGCTTTCCGCGGGGGCCGGTCCGTCCGAACGGACCGGCCCCCGCGGTGCGTTGCGAGGGGGTTCCGCCCGAGAGCCGCAGGGCGATCGGGGGACGACCCGGCCCCGGAGTGTCGAGGGGCGACCGGCCTCCGCAGTGTCGCGCCCGGACCCTGAGCGGCAAGAGCAGGTGCGGACCCCGAGTGGCCGAGGACGATCCGGACCGAGGGCGGGGTGAAATGCGTCACAGGTCGACGAGAGGGTGCCCCCTCGCGGGGCCTCGCTCGCGGCTCAGGCCTCCGCGACGGATCCCTCCGCCTCGAAGTCCTCCAGGTCGTCCGCGGCGAGGAAGCCGGGCAGCCACTCCTCCAGTTCCTCGCGCAGCCGGACCGTCGCGCCGAGCTGGCACAGCACGCCGATCGTGCTGAGCGTCACCCGGTGTATCAGCAGGTAGGCGGGCGGGAGGTTGAGCTGCTTGCCCAGCTGATGGGCGGGGGAGCGGATGTCGGCGATCCGGGCCGCCTGGCTGCGCATCCAGCCCCGGGTGAAGGTGAACTCCTCGACCTGGGCCGGCTCGATGATCGGCAGGAGGTAGTCGAGGACCGCGTCGGGGTCCAGCTCGATGGAGTCCCTGACGAAGCCCTCCCTGCGCAGGAGTTCGTAGACCGCCTCCGCCTGACCGTCGAGGGTCAGGCGCAGGGACTCGCCGATCGGGTCGGGCAGGCCGCCGGGGAGCCGGTCCACCGTGCCGAAGTCCAGGACGCCCAGCCGCCAGTCGTCCGGCCCGTCCGGTCCGCCGGGCAGGAGACGGAAGTTGCCGGGGTGCGGGTCGGCGTGGAGGAGTCCGGTGCGGGCCGGGCCGGAGAAGAGGAACCGGGACAGCAACTGGCCGGCGCGGTCGCGCTGTTCCCGGGTGCCTTCGGTGATCACCTCGGACAGCGGCACACCGTCGATCCACTCGGTGACCAGGACCTGGTCGCACTGGTGGACCACCGCCGGGACCACCACGTCGGGATCGTCCGCGAACTCGTCCGCGTGGGCCTGCTGCGCCTGTGCCTCCAAGGCGTAGTCGAGCTCCTCGGAGACCCGGTCCTTGAGCTCGGCGATCAGGGGCTTGACGTCCATCCCCGGGATGAGCGGGCCCAACAGGCGCGCGAAACGGCTGAGTTGGTTCAGGTCGGACAGCAGGGCCTCGCCGGCCCCGGGGTACTGGACCTTGACCGCGACCTCGCGGCCGTCGTGCCACACCGCTCGGTGGACCTGGCCGATCGAGGCCGCGGCGGCCGGCTTGTCGTCGAACTCCAGGAACAGCTCGGACCAGTCCTCGCCGAGCCGCTCCGCGAGCACGGAGTGCATGGTGCGGGTCGGCATCGGCGGGGCCGCGTCCTGGAGTTTGGTGAGGGCCGCCCGGTAGGGACCGGCGACCTCCTCGGGGAGGGCGGACTCGAAGACGGACATGGCCTGCCCGAACTTCATCGCACCCCCCTTCAGCTCGCCCAGCACCTTGAAAAGCTGCTCAGCGGTGCGCTGCTGGAGCTCGCGGCCGACGATCTCCGCGGATTCGCCCACGATCCGCTTGCCGAGGCCCCAGGTCGCCCGCCCGGCGAAGCCGAGCGGAAGCGCGGCGAGCTTGGCGGTCCGTGTGACCGCCTTCCGGGGAAGATCAGACATGCGCCCTCCAGGTCCCAGGCAGCCGCGCCGTGTCCGTCCTACGGCGAAACTCCGTCGAATGCTGCACTGCCATTGTCGCGTGTGCTCCCCGGTCCTCGGGGGTGTGTTCCCGCTTACCTTTCTCCGCGGCCCCGCAGGGGCAGGCGGCGTGGGGCCGCACCGGTCGTGCGTCCCACCGCAGGGCGGGGAGGGAGACTTCCCAGCGGGCGCCCGCGCTGGAGGGGGTCCTGCCGTCGAGGAACGTGAGCGCGTGGGCGGCCGCCAGCCCGGCGACGGTCGTGGCGAGCGTCACATCGCAGGCGCGTGCTCCACGCCGGCGCCCCGACTGCCACTGGGCGACCAGTCGCGGCCAGGCCGGGTCCTGGTCGGTCCGTACCTGGTGCAGACAGCCGGCACAGCCCGTCTCGCCCGGCAGCACGAGTGGGCCGACGACGCCGGTTCCCTCCACGACCCCGGCGTAGAGGTGCGGTGTGCCCGAGGCGATCAGGGGTTCCGCCGCCGCAGGACCGGGCACGTGCACGGACACGTCCTCCCGTGGAGCGATGATCACCAGCGAGAGGCCGGGGGTGTCCGCCTCGGCCGGTGACCCGGGGCCTCTGCGGGGTGCGGGGCCGGGGGCGGCCCGGCGCACGGCTCGGCGGGCGGACTCGTCCCGCCGTTCGCCGACCGACTCGGCGGGCAGACCGCCCGGTGCGAGGTCCCCCGGTTCCACCCGGCCGCCGTCCCGCACGTCGACCTCGCCGATTCCCGCGCCAGACAGCAGTGCGGCCAGCACCGCGCCGACCCGGCCCGCACCCCGCACCTGCACCCGCAGCCCGCGCCTGGCGGTCAGGTGCTCGATCGCGTCACCCGGTTCCGAGGTGAGGAGGGACAGCGTGGCCAGGTCGGGGCGCAGCCGGTCCAGAACCTCTTTCCTCTCCCGCAGGGCATCGGCTTTCGGTCCGCCGCCGCGCGCGTCGTCCAGGAGCCCTGCCTGCGCGAGGCGCTCCACCAGCCGGTCGACATGGCCGTCGGGCAGGTCCATACGGCGGCCCTCTTCACGCAGAAGGGCGAGTCCGCGGGTGCCGTCCAGCAGGTCGAGGAAACTGCCCGTCGCCGTGTCCACCGGGCCGAGCGTCACTGCGTGTGCCGGTGTCATTCCGAACTGCACGGTGTCGAGGTCACGCCAGCCGCGCCGCAGCGCCGGCTTCACCATCGGATGCATCAAGGCCCCCGTATGTCTGGAGAACTCCCCGTCGGATCGGCGGAGCGGGGGCGTGGGGTGTCCTCGCTCCGCCGACGAATGCCAGCATGCCCGGACCCGCCGGAAGCCCGCCCGAAGTTGTCCACAGGCCGAAGCATTCATCGTACAAATGCGTCGTACGAGGCAAAAACGGCAGGTCGGATCGGAACAGGACCGCCCCGGAGTCGGGACTTCCCCCAGGTGCAGCAGGTAACGTCGGGGCGTGTCCGCCGACCCACTGCAACGCGCCGGAGCACCACAGCGCAGTACGACGAGCCAGCCGCCGAGCGGCTCACGGGCGAGCGCGATCGAGGTCCGCAGGAGCTCCCGCCGACGGCGTACGGTCTCCGCGTACCGCGAGGGCGACCGCACCATCGTGCTCATCCCTGCCCGGATGTCCGAGGCCGAGGAGCAACGCTGGGTGAGCGTCATGCTCGACAAGCTGGCCGCCCAGGAGAGCCGGCGCGTGCCGGGCGACGCCGAGCTGGCCGAGCGCGCGCGGCGGCTGTCGGCCCAGTGTTTCGGCGGCCGGGCCAGGCCCGCCTCCGTGCGCTGGGTGACCAACCAGAACACCCGCTGGGGCTCGTGCACGCCGGCCGAGGGCAGCATCCGCCTGTCGCACCGCCTGAAGGGCATGCCCGAGTACGTCATCGACTACGTCCTCGCCCACGAACTCGCCCACCTGCTCGTGCCCGGCCACGGCCCCGACTTCTGGCGGCTGCTGGAGGCCTACCCGCGCACCGAGCGCGCCCGTGGCTACCTCGAGGGCGTCGTCGCGGCCGAACGGCTGCCCCACCCACCCGGTACCAGCGAGGAGTGACCTGCGGCGCGCGCGGGGTGAACGCGCCCCGGGGTGCGCGCAGCGGGTTGTGTACCGGGTCTGTACCGACATCGTCCGTTGTCCGACTTTGCCGTTAGCCTGACGCGACGCATTCACAATCGGGATGGGGGACGGTCGTTACGCATGTCCAGGGAATTCCAGCGCGGCCACAAGGCCAGGATCAGTGACCTCACCGCGGGCACCGATCTGTACGTAGGCGTGCAGATCACCGCCCCCGGGCTGACCTTCGACATCAGCTGCTTCGGCCTCGACGCCGACGAGCGGCTCTCGGACGACCGGTACTTCGTCTTCTTCAACCAGCCGAAGTCGCCCGAGGAGTCCATCCAGCTCCTGGGCGCGCAGGCGGGCGACACGGAGTCCTTCCGCATCACTCTCGACCGGGTCCCGCCGCAGATCAAGAAGCTGTCCTTCACGGCGACCCTCGACGGCGCCGGGCAGATGTCGCAGATCAACCCCGGCTACCTCCGCATCGTCGCGGGCGGTGAGGAAGTGGCCCGCTACGCGTTCAACGGCTCCGAGTTCTCCAGCGAGCGGGCCGTGATGCTGGGCGACTTCTACCTGAAGGACGTCTGGCGGTTCGCAGCCGTCGGACAGGGCTTCGACGGTGGCCTGGACGCCCTGCTGAAGAACTTCGGCGGCGAGGTCGCCGAGGAGGAGGCGCCCGCCGCGCCGCAGCAGCAGACCGGGGCCGCGACTCCCGGCTTCGCCCCGCCCGCGTTCGGCGCGCCCGCGCCCGCTCCGGCGCAGCCGCAGCCCGCCGCGCAGGGCTTCGCGCCCCCGCCCGGCGCGACCGCGCCACCCGCTCCGGCCCCCGCGCCCTCGGTGCACGCCGCGCCGACCATCGTCGCGCCCCTGGCCCCGCCCGGCGGCGGCCACGTCCCGCCTCCCGCGCCGGCGCCGGCGCCGTACGGCCAGCCGCCCCAGCAGCCGTACGGTCAGGGCCCCGCGCCGACCGCGCCCATGCCCCCCGGCTACGGCCAGCAGGCCCCGCAGGCCCCGCCCGGCTACGGCCAGCAGCCTCAGGCCCCGCAGGCTCCGCCCGGTTACGGCCAGCCGCCCGGCTATGGCCAGCAGCCCCCGTTCGGGCAGGTCCCGGGCCAGCAGGCGTACGGCGTACCGCAGGGCGCGCCCCAGGCCGGTGCCGGAGTGACCGCGGCGCTCCAGAAGTTCAAGGAAACGCCCACCGGACAGCGCTGGACCCAGCAGAACAAGAAGCTGATCCGCGTCGACCTGGGGATGGGCGGCCAGCCCGTCCTCGCCCGCCAGGGCAGCATGGTCCTCTACCAGGGCAAGGTCGACTTCAGCTACAAGGGCGCCGGATTCGCCGGCCGGATCGTCGGCAACGCCACCGGCCAGGAGATGCAGCTGATGCGCTGCACCGGCCAGGGCCAGGTGTTCCTCGCCGACAACTCCACGATGCTGCACCCCATCGAGCTCCAGGGCGACGGCATCTGCGTCTCCGCGGAGAACGTCCTCGCCTTCGACGAGAGCCTCCAGTACGAGGTCCGCCGGATCGAGGGGCACGGCATCCCGGGCGGAGCCCTGTTCACCATGCAGTTCACGGGCACCGGCACGATCGTCGTGAAGACGCACGGCACGCCCGTCGTCCTGCCGGTCACCCCCACCACGTTCGCCGACTGCAACGCCGTCGTCGCCTGGTCGTCCGCCGCCCAGGTGGTCGTCTCCAGCCAGGTCCGGATGCGCCGCAACGCCTATCCCGGCGACACCGGGGAGAGCGTCAACCTCCAGTTCCGGGCAGCCCCCGGCAACTTCATCGTCGTCCAGCCGTACGAGGTCTGAGGGAGCCCGTCATGAACCAGCCACTCGCGGGCTATGCCCCCGCACCCGTCACCGCCCGTATGGAGAACCACGGCAACCACATGCTGAAGGTGGCCCTCCAGACCGGGAACGACCTCCTCGCGCGCGTGGGTTCGATGGTCGCCTACGAGGGCTTCGTGCAGTACGAGCCCAATCCGCTGGCCGTGCGCCAGATCGCCCGCGACTGGATGACCGGCGAGGGCGCGCCCCTGATGAAGTGCTCGGGCGACGGCCTGCTCTACCTCGCCGACTACGGCGCCGATGTCGTGGTGATCAACCTCAACGGCGACGGCATCTCCGTCAACGCCACGAACCTGCTCGCCTTCGACGCGCACCTCACCTGGGGCGTCGAGCGCGTCAAGGGGCTCGCGAAGTTCGCGGGCCAGGGCCTGTGGAACACCAAGATCTCCGGCCAGGGCTGGGTGGCGCTGACCTCCCGGGGCAAGCCGATCGTCGTCGACTGCGGCGGCGGCGAGGACGAGACGTACGTCGACCCCGACGCGCTCGTCGCCTGGTCCCCGAATCTCAAGGTGAAGGGCAAGCGCAGCTTCAAGGCGCAGTCGCTCATCGGCCGGGGCAGCGGCGAGGCCTACCAGATGGCCTTCTCCGGCCAGGGCATCGTCGTCGTCCAGCCCAGTGAGGACAGCACCGACCGCCTCCGGGTCCGGGGCTGAGGGGGAGCCAGAAACGCCATGCAGAGCTCACTTTTCGCACACAACGACTCGCAGACCCAGGAGCGCTGGAGTCTTCAGAACAAGCAGATGCTCCGGGTCACGCTCGAGGGCCACGACGACATCCTCGCCCGCAAGGGCACGATGGTCGCCTACCAGGGCCTGATGGAGTTCGACGCCGAGTACCAGAACAACCAGCAGGGGCGGGCACGGGCGTACACCGGCGAGGGCCTGGACCTGATGCGCTGCCACGGGCAGGGCACGGTCTACCTCGCCAACCTGGCCCAGCACATCCATGTGCTCGACGTGGAGCAGGACGGCCTGACCGTGGACAGCAGCTATGTCCTCGCCATGGACTCCTCGCTGCACCACGAGGTCATCGCGGTGGACAGCCTCTACGGCATCTCCGGCTCCGGGAAGTACCAGCTCAACATCACCGGCCGCGGCAAGGTCGCCCTGATGACCTCGGGCGCGCCGCTGATGATGCAGGTCACGCCCGACAAGTACGTCAACTGCGACGCCGACGCCATCGTCGCCTGGTCCACCGGGCTGCGGGTGCAGATGCAGGCCCAGACGCACTCCTCGGGGGTGTGGCGCCGGCGCGGCAACACCGGTGAGGGCTGGGAGCTCAGCTTCATGGGCAGCGGCTACGCGCTCGTCCAGCCCAGCGAGCTGCTGCCGCCGCAGAACGCCCAGATCGGCTCCGGTCTGAGCGCCCAGTACGGCATGGGGCAGCAGGGCGTGCGGGCGCAGAACCAGGGCAACGCCTGGAGCTGACCGTCCGGGAAAGCAGACGTAAGGGGCGGCCGCCGGAAGGTCGCCCCTTACTCGTTCCGGTTCACAGTTGGGCGCGGGCCGCTTCCAGCAGGCGTACGACCGACTCGTCGGCCACGTCCGCCACCTCGTCGTAGCCGAACCAGCGCAGGTCGAGGGACTCGTCGCTGATGGTCTCCACCGACCCGGCCGGGGCGAGCGCCGCGTACTGGACGTCGTAGTGCCAGGCGCACGGCGTGTGATGCCGGTCCAGGCGCACCGGACCGCCCGGGAGCAGGGTCAGCCCTGCGATACCGGACTCCTCGGTCGCCTCGCGCAGCGCCGCGGCCCGCAGCGTCTCGTCGACCGGTTCGCAGTGGCCCCCCATCTGGAGCCACATCCGCATCTTCTTGTGCAGGGTCAGCAGCACCCGGCCCGACTCCGGATCGATCACCAGCGCGCTCGCCGTGACGTGGCCGTCGCCGCAGGCCTTCCACATGCCGTCCGGGTGCGTCGCGAGATGGTCCAGGTAGGCCTGGCACAGCTCCTCCTGGCCCTCGTACCCCTTCAGGACGAGGACCGCGTCGTCGTACAGGCTCACTCGGTGTCGTCGTCCTCGGAGTCGGTGGCGGCGTCGTCCTTCTTCAGGTTCGGCTTCTCGCCGGAGGCACCGCTCGCCGCCTCGCCGAGCATCTTGTCCAGCTCGGAGAAGTCCAGCTGCTCGCGGTGGACGAAGCCGTCCGGGTCGTCCAGGTCGGACGCCGTGGGCAGCATGTCCGGGTGGGCCCACAGGCCGTCGCGGCCGTCGACACCGCGCGCGTCCGTGAGGGACGCCCACAGACGGGAGGCGTCCCGCAGGCGGCGCGGCCGCAGCTCCAGGCCGATCAGCGTCGCGAACGTCTGCTCCGCGGGACCGCCGGACGCGCGGCGACGGCGCAGCGTCTCACGCAGCGCGTCGGCGGACGACAGGCGCGGTTTCGCGGCCGCGTGCACCACCGCGTCCACCCAGCCCTCCACGAGCGCCAGAGCCGTCTCCAGACGGGCCAGGGCGGCCTTCTGCGCCGGGGTGTCCTCGGGCTGGAACATGCCCTGCTGGAGCGCGTCCTGCAACTGCTCGGGGTTCTGCGGGTCGAACTGACCGACCACGTCCTCCAGCTTGGCCGTGTCGACCTTGATCCCGCGCGCGTAACCCTCGACCGCGCCGAACAGGTGCGAGCGCAGCCACGGCACGTGCGCGAAGAGGCGCTGGTGGGCGGCCTCGCGCAGGGCGAGGTAGAGCCGCACCTCGTCCTGCGGTACGCCCAGGTCCTTGCCGAACGCCTCGATGTTCGCCGGCAGGAGCGCGGCGCGCCCGGCCGGACCGAGCGGCAGACCGATGTCGGTCGAGCCGACGACCTCGCCCGCGAGCACACCCACGGCCTGGCCGATCTGCGAGCCGAACATCGCCCCGCCCATCGAGCGCATCATGCCGATCAGCGGGCCGGCCATGGCCTGCATCTCCTCCGGCAGGACATCGCCCATGGCCGCGCCGACGCGCTCGGCGACCGGGTCGACGAGCTCCTTCCACGCGGGCAGGGTCGCCTCGACCCACTCCGCGCGGGACCACGCCACCGCCGTGCCCGCGCCGGACGGCAGGGACGTCGCGTCGTCCAGCCACAGGTCGGCCAGGCGGACGGCCTCCTGGACCGCGGTGCGCTCCGAGGGGCCGATGCTGGAGTCCTTCACGCCGTCGGCGGTGCCCTGGGCGACCGTCTGCCGGGCGATCTGCTTGGCCATGTCCCAGTTCACCGGGCCGCCCTCGTAGGAGAGCATCTGGCCCAGCTGCTGGAACGCGGCACCCAGGTCGTTGGGGTTCAGCGAACCGAACATCGCGGCGAGCGGGTTCTCGGCACCCGGGCCGCCCGGGGCGCCGAAGCCCCCGGCGCCGGGCAGGCCGCCGAAACCGAACGGGTTGGCCGGTCCCTGACCACCGCCGCTCTGCGAGTCCTTCTTCTTGCCCTCGTCGCCGTCTTCCGGCTCCTCCGGCGGAAGGCCGAATCCGAATGGGGTGTCACTCACGGGGTTCCTCGGCTGGTAAGGCCACCGGTTCTCGGCCGGCGGCGGCTGCCCTGCAACACCACCCAGCGTAGACACCCCGGCTCGATCGGGCCTCGGTGCTTCGCCGACTCCCGGCCTGCGGCAGGATGGATGCCACCTGGTACGTACGCTCTACTCGCGCCCGTATGCCAAGACAACCGCTGGAGACACCTGGTGAGTTCCCCAGATCCGCAGGTTCGCGCAGCGCGAAACCGCCCGACCCCGGCCGGTGCGCGCGGGCCCGTCGTCGCCGTGACCGGCGCCGCGACCGGGATCGGCGCGCTGCTCACCGAGCGGCTCGCCGCGTCGGAGGAGGTCAAGCAGGTCGTCGCCGTCGACGAGCGGCGGGGCGACTGCGACGCGGCGCAGTGGCACATCCTCGACGTCCGTGACCCGGCGATCGCCGACAAGCTGCGCGGTGTGGACGTCGTCGTCCACCTCGCGCTCGACCTCGACCTGGGGAGTGACGCCGCCGCCCGGACGGCCTACAACGTGCGGGGCACGCAGACCGTGCTGACGGCCGCCGCCGCGGCCGGGGTGCGCCGCGTGGTGCTGTGCACCTCGGCGATGGTCTACGGCGCGCTCGAGGACAACGAGCTGCCGCTCTCGGAGGACGCGGAGCTGAGGGCGACGGCGGAGGCGACCGGCGTCGGGGACCTGCTCGAGATCGAACGGCTCGCCCGGCGTGCGCCCCGGGCGCATCCGGGGCTCAACGTCACCGTCGTGCGGCCCGCGGTGCTCGTCGGCGGCACGGACACCGCGTTGACGCGGTACTTCGAGTCCCCGCGGCTGCTGGTCGTCGCCGGCTCACGGCCGGCCTGGCAGTTCTGCCATGCCGAGGACCTGGTGAGCGCGCTGGAGTACGCCGTCCTGGAGAAGGTCGACGGCGAGCTGGCCGTCGGCTGCGACGGCTGGCTGGAGCAGGAGGAGGTCGAGGAGCTCAGCGGGATCCGGCGCATGGAGCTGCCCTCGGCGGTCGCGCTGGGCGCCGCCGCCCGGCTGCACCGGATCGGGCTGACGCCCTCCCCGGCCGGGGACCTGGCGTACACGATGTACCCCTGGGTGGTGAGCGGGAGCCGGCTGCACGATGCGGGGTGGCGGCCGCAGTGGACCAACGAGGAGGTCCTCGCGGAGCTGCTGGAGGAGGTGGCCGGACGGCACACCGTCGTCGGCCGGCGGCTCGGGCGCAAGGACGCGACGGCGGCGGGCGCGGCAGGCGCGACGGTCGCTCTGCTGGGTGCGGCGGCCGTCGTACGACGGGCTCGCAAGGCCCGGCGGAGGTGAGCGCGGGGTGCGCGGCCGGCCTTTCCCGCCCCCGCCGCCCGTTCCCTGCCCCGTTCCCCCTCCGGGGGAGGCTAAAGACCGCACACCCTCCCTTCGGCCCTGAAGGGGCCCCGGCCCTCGCGACTCCGGCGGAGCGGGTGCACCCGGACTAGCCGACTTCGGAGGTCGCTCCAAAGAGGTACGCGCGTGTGCCGGGTGATCACGCAGTTTCGCCCGCTCACTGCGGTGCGGCACGATGGAGGTATGGCAGCCATCGACGAGCATCCGGGCGAGCAAGCAGCGCAGGACCCCATCAAGCTGATCGCCATCCGTGACACCGCGCTCTCCCTCGACGAGGTCTTCAGGGCCGTCGGGGACGACTCGGCCGGCGGAACGGCGCTGTTCGTGGGCACGGTCCGCAACCACGACGGGGGCGCCGACGTCGACGCGCTCGGATACTCCTGCCATCCCGGCGCCGAGGCGGAGATGCGGCGGATCGCGGAGAAGGTCGTCGCCGAGTACCCGGTGCGGGCGCTGGCCGCCGTGCACCGGGTGGGGGACCTCGGGGTCGGTGATCTCGCCGTCGTGGTGGCCGTCTCCTGCCCGCACCGCGGGGAGGCGTTCGAGGCCTGCCGGAAGCTGATCGACGACCTCAAGCACGAGGTGCCCATCTGGAAGCACCAGAAGTTCTCCGACGGCACCGACGAGTGGGTGGGCGCCTGCTGAATCCCTCGCCCCACCCGGCCGCCGGCCGTGCCGTCCGTCCGGTTGCGTAACCACACCCCTGCCGTGAGCGTTGTCAGTGCGAATGGTTAATCTGCTGATCAGTCAGTTGCAGTGGCTCATTGGGGTTGGGAGGCCGGCATGGCTGCGCTCGCCTGGTTGTTGATTCCGCTCGTCGCCGCGATCGGCGCCGGTCTGTGGGGCAGTTGGGCCAACCGGACCCGCAAGGCCCGCGGCGACGGTCCCGAGCTGGACGGATACGCGCGCTTCCGTGCGGCCATGGAGAGGCCCCACTCGCATACGTGACCCGGGTGGCAGCCCTGACGGTGCGCTGACAGACGCGTCCCGTAATGTCGAGGCATGCCACGCCGCACCGCGACGATGCTCGCCTCCACCCTGATGCTGATCGCGCTCCTGTGTGCGGGCGTGCTCATCCCCGTGCCGTACGCGGAGATGTCCCCGGGGCCGACGGTGAACACACTCGGCGATCACGACGGCGAGCCGGTGCTCCAGATCTCCGGACGCAGGACATACACGACCTCCGGTCACCTGAACATGACCACCGTGCGGGTCACCAGCGCCGACTACCGGATGAACCTCGTCGAGGCCGTCTACGGGTGGCTCGCGCACGACAACAAGGTCGTCCCGCACGACACGCTGTACCCGGACGGCAAGACCGAGGAGCAGTCCACCCAGGAGAACGCCGAGGAGTTCAGCCAGTCCCAGGAGAGCGCCAAGGTGGCCGCCCTGAAGGAGCTGAACGTCCCGGTGTCGTCCTGGGTGATCGTCTCCACGGTGGTCAAGGGTTCCCCGGCGGAGGGCCGGCTGCACGCGGGTGACGTGATCAAGGCGGTGGACGGCGCGGCGGTGAAACAGCCGGGCGACGTCGCCAAGCTGGTGACCCGGCACAAGCCGGGGGACAAGGTCGTCTTCCGCATCGTCCCGGCGAAGGAACAGGCGGCCGCCGAGAAGGCGAACAAGGCCGCCACGAAGACCCAGGACGTCACCATCACCACAGCGACCTCCGACGACAGCGGCGCGAAGCGGGCCATCGTCGGGATCTCGGCCGGGACGGACCACACCTTCCCGTTCACCATCGACATCAAGCTCGCGGACGTGGGCGGGCCCAGCGCCGGCCTGATGTTCGCGCTCGGCATCTACGACAAGCTCACCCCGGGCAGCCTGACCGGCGGCAAGTTCGTCGCCGGCACCGGGACCATCGACGACGCCGGCAAGGTGGGGCCGATCGGCGGGATCGAGATGAAGACGGTCGGCGCGCGCAGCCAGGGCGCCCAGTACTTCCTGACGCCCGTGGAAAACTGCGCGGCCGCCGCCAAGGACACCCCCTCGGGGCTCAGGCTCGTCAAGGTGAACACCATCGACGACGCCCTCACCGCCCTCGGGGACATTCGCGACGGCGACACCGCGGACCTGCCGAAGTGCACGAAGTAGCCCGGCGGGCTACTCCGCGAACGTCGCCGACAGCGCCTCGGCGAGACCGGGCACCAGGCCCGCGCCGGTGAGGACCTCCGTGGGGGCATCCTTCTCGCGCAGCCGCAGGGCCGAGTCGCGGGTGCCGTCCCGCAGGACGCCCACCGTCATCCGGACCTCCTGACGGTCGGGGTGCTCCCCGACCCACGTCGCGAGCTTCGCGTCGCTCAGGCCCTTCGGGACCTGGGCCTCGGCGGACGGGGGCAGCATCAGCCGCTCCACGGTGAGGGCGCAGCCGACCACCGCGTCGGGCCAGGCGATCGTGGCGAGGAACTCGTCGAGCGGCTTGTCCGTCGGCACCTCCTCCTGCTCGATCGGGGTGAGACCGGTGGTCTCGGGCTCGTCCTGAAGGCCGAGCTGTGCGGCGAGCGACGGTTCCTGGGTCCGCAGCCGAGCGGTGTCTACGAGGGCGAAAAGGCGGGCGGGCTGGTCCCAGCCGAGGCCGGAGGCGTACTCGTCGATCTCGAGTACGGCCCGGGTGAGCGGGCTCGCTGCCATGGGAGTGTTGGACATGGTCACAATCCTGCCTCGTTCATGGGCGGAATCGGGAACCGAGTAAACGGTGAGTAAGTTGCATAGGTGTGGGCCCGCGATCACGGGGGGCCACGAACGGTCCACGAACACGCGGGCCTGACGGATCAATCGCGACTTTCGAGGTGCGCACCTTGGCTTTCCAGATGCCGGACCGCGGCGGAGGCCCCACGGGGCCGCGGATCAGAGTGGGCCGCCCGTCCCGGCGCGTCCGGACCCTGCTCATGACGTTGGGCGTCCTTGCCGTGCTCGGCATGGCGTTCACCATGTTCGCCGGGTTCTGGACGGACTGGCTCTGGTACCGCTCGGTGAACTACTCGTCGGTCTTCACGACCACGCTGTGGACCAAGATCGGGCTGTTCTTCGTGTTCGGCCTGCTGATGGCCCTGGCGGTCGGCTTCAACATCTGGCTGGCCCACCGGCTGCGGCCGCCGCTCAGCGCGATGTCGGTGGAGCAGCAGAGTCTCGACCGCTATCGCATGGGCATCGCGCCGTACAAGACCTGGCTGTTGCTCGGCATCACCGCCCTGGTCGGTCTGATCGCGGGCGCCTCGGCGGCGGGCCAGTGGCGGACCTGGCTGATGTGGGTCAACGGGGTGCCCTTCCACCAGGAGGACCCGCAGTTCCACCTCGACGTGTCCTTCTTCGCCTTCGACCTGCCCTGGTACCGGTTCCTGCTCGGCTTCGGCTTCGCCGCCACGATCCTGTCGCTGATCGCCGCCGCGCTCACCCACTACCTGTACGGCGGGCTGCGCGTCACCAGTCCGGGCGCGCGCGCCACCGCCGCGGCCACCGGCCACCTGTCGGTGCTGCTGGGCATCTTCGTCGCGCTGAAGGCGGTCGCCTACTGGCTCGACCGCTACGGCCTGGCGGTGAAGTCCAGCGACTTCAAGGCCACGGACAACTGGACGGGTCTGAGGTACGTCGACGCCAACGCCTATCTGCCGGCCAAGACGATCCTGTTCTGCATCGCCGTCATCTGCGCGCTGCTGTTCTTCGCCACCCTGTGGCGGCGCACCTGGCAGCTGCCGGTGATCGGCTTCGGCCTGATGGTGCTCTCGGCGATCCTCATCGGCGGGCTGTACCCGGCGATCGTCCAGAAGTTCCAGGTCCAGCCGAACGAGCAGGCCAAGGAAGCCCCGTACGTCGAGAAGAACCTCAAGGCGACCCGTGAGGCGTACGGCATCGACGGCGCGCAGGTCACCGAGTACTCGGGCACCAGCACCACCACGGACAAGGCGACGCTGCGCGACGACGTCGACGCCACGGCGAGCATCCGTGTCCTGGACCCGAACATCGTCTCCCCGACGTACCAGCAGCTCCAGCAGATGCGGAAGTACTACGCGTTCCCGACCAACCTGGACGTGGACCGCTACAACGTGAAGGGGTCCGACCAGGACACCGTCATCGGTCTGCGGGAACTGAACCTCGCGGGCGTCGACAAGCAGAACTGGATCAACAACCACTTCCGCTACACCCACGGTTACGGCGTGGTGGCCGCCAGGGGCACCACCGCCGACGCCGAGGGCCGTCCGCTGTTCACCGAGTCCAACCTGCCCTCCGAGGGCGACCTGGGCACATACCAGCAGCGGATCTACTACGGCGAGAAGACGACCTCGTACTCGATCGTCGGCGGTCCCCAGAAGGAGATCGACTACTCCGACGACGCGGGTGAGAAGACCACCAGCTACACCGGCGAGAGCGGGGTCAACCTCTCCAACCCGGTCAACCGGGCCGCGTACGCGGTGGCGTTCGGCGAGCCGCAGATCCTGTACTCCGGCGCCATCGGCGAGGGCTCGCGGATCCTGTACAACCGCACGCCCAAGGAGCGCGTCGAGGCGGTCGCCCCGTGGCTGACCATCGACGGTGACGCCTACCCGGCCGTGGTCAACCACAAGATCCAGTGGATCGTCGACGCGTACACCACGACGAACGGCTACCCGTACGCCTCCCGTACGACCCTCGGTGACACCACGGCGGACTCGCTGACCGCGACCAACGACAACCGCGCGGTCGTCGCCCAGCAGAACCAGGTCAACTACATCCGCAACTCGGTGAAGGCGACCGTCGACGCGTACACCGGCGAGGTCAAGCTCTACCAGTGGGACACCGAGGACCCGGTCCTGAAGACCTGGATGAAGGCCTTCCCCGGCACGGTGAAGTCCAAGTCGTCCATCTCGACCGACCTGATGGCCCATCTCCGTTATCCGCAGGACCTGTTCAAGGTCCAGCGCGAGCTGCTCACCCGCTACCACGTGAAGGACGCGACCACGTTCCTCAGCGGCAGCGAGGTGTGGCAGGTGCCGGACGACCCGTCCAACAAGTCGGGCGACGCGGTGCCGCCGTACTACCTGAGCATGAAGATGCCCGACCAGAAGGCGCAGGCGTTCTCCCTGACGACGACGTTCACGCCCAACGGCCGGGACAACCTCAGCGCGTTCATGGCGGTCGACTCCGAGGCGGGCACTCCCGACTACGGCAAGATCAGAGTCCTGAAGCTGCCCACCAGTACGACCGTCGACGGACCCAAACAGGTGCAGAGCCAGTTCAACTCCGAACAGGACATCGCCGAGTCCATCAGACTCCTGAAGGGCGGCGACTCCGACATCGAGTACGGCAACCTGCTGACGGTGCCGCTCGACGGGGGTCTGCTCTACGTGGAGCCGGTCTACGTCCGCGGCGGCGGGCTCAAGTACCCGCTGCTGAAGAAGGTGTTGGTGACCTACGGCGGCAACACCGCCTTCGAGGACACCCTGGACGAGGCCCTCAACAAGGTCTTCGGCGCGGAGGGCACGACCCCGCCGCCGACGGACGAGGGCGGCGGCACGACCACGCCACCGCCGACGCCCGCCAACCCGACGGTCCGCGAGGCCCTGGCCGATGCCCAGAAGGCCTTCAACGCCGGCCAGGAGGCTCTGAAGAAGCCCGACTGGGACGCGTACGCCAAGGCGCAGCAGGATCTCGAGGCCGCGCTGAAGCGGGCCGAGGAGGCGCAGACGGCGGCCGACAAGGGGGCCAAGACCGGCAGCAGTCCGAGCCCGACCGGTTCGGCGAGTCCGCGCGCCGGCTCCGGGGCCGCGGGCACCGCCAGTAGCAGTCCGAGTCCCGCTCCCAGCAGCGGCTGATCATCCCCGCCCCGCGTCGTGGTACGGTTGTGGAACACGACGCGGGGTGGAGCAGCTCGGTAGCTCGCTGGGCTCATAACCCAGAGGTCGCAGGTTCAAATCCTGTCCCCGCTACTGAAGACGAAGGCCCGGATCCTTTCAGGATCCGGGCCTTCGTGGTGTGCGAACGCATGTGCCGGGGGTCTGACCGCCGCGCCGCCGTGGGGAGTTGAGCGATTTGTGTTTCACTTGTCTCTCTGTGGGCATGTCGACAAAACGCTGAAGTGACCTTACGGGCCGCGGTATACCAGGTGTACCCGGGTTGCGGGTGGTGCGACGATGGACGTTATGGGGGACAAGGCAACTCTGTTCGAGACAGGGCGGTTTGTGCAGCCTTCCGGTGAGGAAGCGACCCCGGACATGAGCCGGGACGAGACGGCGGACGCCGTCGAGACGGGGGAGGCCGTCGAGGAGATGAGCCTGCGGCTCGCGGCGCAAGCCGGCGACGTCGAGGCCGTGAGTGTCCTCGGGGCCATGTTGCTGCGCCGCGGTGACCTGGACGGAGCCGAGCCCCATCTGCGTGCCGCCACCGCGGAGGGCGACCGGGCCGCCGCCAACAACCTGGGCGTCCTTCTCCACCAGCGCGGTTACCCCGACGAGGCGGCCGGATGGTGGCGGGTCGCCGCCGTCGCCGGCTCCGCCGCGGCCGCGCACGCCCTGGGCCGCCACCGCCGCGAGTGCGGCGACGAACCGGCCGCCGAGTACTGGCTGCGCCAGTCCGCCGAGCAGGGGCACGCGCTGGGCGCGTACGCCCTCGCCGACCTGCTGGAGCACCGCGGGGACCCCGGGGCCGAGCAGTGGATGAGGGCCGCCGCCGAGCGCGGGCACCGTGAGGCGGCGTACCGGCTGGCCCGGGCCCTGGACCACCAGGAGTGCCGGCCGGGTGCGGAGCACCATGAGCACCGGGGCTCCCGCACGGCCGGCGACGCGGACGAGTGCGGGCACGACAGCGGTGACACCGCGCGGGCGGAGGCCGAGCAGTGGTACCGCCAGGCCGCCGCGCGCGGACACCGGCGGGCCGCCCTGCACCTCGGGACGATCCTGGAGAGGCGCGGCGAACTCAAGGAGGCGGGGCGCTGGTACCTGACGTCCGCCAAGGACGGAGAGCCGCGGGCCGCCTGCGCGCTCGGGTTCCTGCTGCGCGACGCCGGTGACACCGAGAGCGCCGCCGTCTGGTGGCTGCGGGCCGCACAGGAGGGCGACGGCAACGCGGCGAACGCGCTGGGCGCGCTGCACGCCGAGCGGGGACAGACCCAGACCGCCGAGCGGTGGTACCGGGCCGCGATGGACGCGGGTGACGACAACGGCGCCTACAACCTCGCCCTGCTCTGTGCCGAGCAGGGCCGCACCGCCCAGGCCGAGCAGTGGTACCGGCGCGCCGCCTACGCCGGACACCGGGAGGCGGCCAACGCGCTCGCCGTGCTGCTGCTCCAGGTCGGCGACACGGCCGGGGCCGAGCCCTGGTTCTCCAAGGCCGCGGAGGCGGGCAGCGTCGACGCCGCGTTCAACCTCGGCATTCTCTTCGCCGGCCGGGGCGAGGAGCCCGTCGCGCTGCGCTGGTACGAGCGGGCGGCGGCCGCCGGGCACACCGAGGCGGCGCTTCAGGTCGGGATCGCGCGACTGCGCGACGGCGACGAGCAGGAGGCCGAACGGCACCTGCGGTGCGCCGCCGGCGGGGGGAGCGCGGAGGCGGCGTACCGGCTGGCGGCCGTGCTGGACGCGCGGCGGCCGCAGCAGCCGGCGCACGAGCTCGGGGAGATCGTCCACGAGAAGACCGAGTGCGAGGAGTGGTACGAGAGGGCGGCGACCCAGGGGCATCGCCGGGCACAGGTCCGGGTCGGGATGCTGGCCGCCGCGCGGGGCGACGTGGTGGAGGCGGCGCGGTGGTACCGGACGGCCGCGGAGGCCGGGTCGCGCAACGGCGCCTTCAACCTCGGCTTGCTGCTCGCGCGGGAGGGAAGCGAGCCCGAGGCCGCCGTGTGGTGGACCCGGGCTGCCGACGCGGGGCACGGGCGGGCGGCGTTGCGGCTCGCCCTCGTCTACGCGCGTCGCGGCGAGCTGGCGGAGGGGCAGCGGTGGGCCGACCGGGCGGTGACACTGGGTCCGGCGGAGGTGGCCGAGCGGGCGGCGCGGTTGCGGGACGCGCTGCGGCAGGAGCTCTCGGCCTGACGGCGCGGGCTCTCTTCCCGACCCCGTGTCTGCTGCCGGCACAGTGCGGTGCCGTGAGGCTCGGACGGGCCTCCGGCCTGCGAAAGGCAGGTACGGGTCGCCCTCCGGCTTACTGATTTGCCTTTGTCCTCCGCCTTCACGTAACGTTGCATTCAACGGCGCGGGGTGGAGCAGCTCGGTAGCTCGCTGGGCTCATAACCCAGAGGTCGCAGGTTCAAATCCTGTCCCCGCTACTGAAGACTGAGGGCCGGAACTCGAAAGAGTTCCGGCCCTCAGTCATGTGCCCTCACGGTGCAGGGCCGAAGTGGCGCAGCAGAGTGCGGGCGGGATCGCCGCCGGTGAAGAGGAAAGCGGGGCGGGGCCGCCGCTACGCCGCGGCGCAGCTCGGGCAGATCCCGCGGTACGTCATCTCGACCTCCGAGACCGAGAAGCCGAAGCGTTCCGAGTCCGGGAGGTCGGCCAGCGGGTTGCCGCTCGGGTGGACGTCCTTGATCGCGCCGCACCGTGCGCACACCAGGTGGTGGTGAGGGCGGTGGGCGTTCGGGTCGTACCGCTTGGCGCGCTTGTCGGTGGCGACCTCGAGGACCTCGCCGAGGGAGACCAGCTCGCCCAGCGTGTTGTAGACGGTCGCCCGGGAGATCTCGGGCAGCCGCACGACGGCCCTCGCGTGCACCTCGTCGGCGGTCAGATGGACGTGTTCGCCCTCGAGCACCTCGGCGACGACGCGCCGCTGTGCGGTCATCCGCCATCCGCGTCCGCGCAGCCGCTCCAGAAGGTCACTCATGGAATCAGCCTAGCAGCCAGTAGGACCAGGTCCCGAACAGGTGTGACTTTAGATCCCTGAGCGACTTGGATGAAGTCCATTGTGCGATCGAGTCGAGTCACGGGTGGTGAGTCGGGCCGAGCGGTGGTGAGCGGCTCCAGACCGCGTCGGTGCCGTCCCCGTGCGGCTGACGGCACCGGACCGCTCGCCGTGAGCGGACGGACGGGCCGCTCGCCGTGAGTGGACGGACGGACGGGCCGGCCCGGCAGGGGTGCCGGGCCCGCCGTGCGCTCAGGCCGGCACCTGCTGCCGGGCCGGCGCCCAGCAGCGGATGATGTCGCGGACCGAGACGATGCCGGCCGGTCCGCCGCGGTCGAGGACGACGAGGTGCCGGAAACCGCCGTGGGCCATGGCGCGTGCCGCCTCCTCGAGGGTCCAGGTCGGGGAGGCGAAGACGACGTCGTTGGTGGTGTGGGCGTGGGTGTGTTCGGTGTCCGGGTCCTGGCCCAGGCCGACCGAGTTGAGGATGTCGCGTTCGGTGAGGATGCCGATGCCTCCGGCGTCCGGGTCCAGGACGACGGCCGCGCCGACCCGGCGGGCGGCCATCAGGGCTGCTGCCTGACGGAGGGTATGGGCGGGGCCGATGGTGAGGACCACCGTGCTCATGGCGTCACGGACGAGCATGGCTGGAGCCACCTCCTAAGAACCCACGGTTGTTCATGGATTCACAAGTTCACAAGTGGGGGGTGCTGTCAGCGTGGCAGGTAAAGCGGGGGTCAACAAGAGGGCGCGCGCAGCCAATTGAGGGCGCGCGCGCTCATCTGTGAGTCTCCGGCGGGTGTTTCAGTGCCGCTCGTTCAGATAGCCCAGCAACTCCTCGTGGAGCAGCCCGTTCGAGGCGGCCGCGTTGCCGCTGTGCGGGCCCGGGCGCCCGTCGAGGCCCGTGAAGGTGCCGCCCGCCTCCGTCACGACGATCGCCGTGGCCGCCATGTCCCAGAGGGAGAGCTCGGGTTCGGCACACAGGTCGACCGAGCCCTCGGCGACCATCATGTACGGCCAGAAATCGCCGTACGCGCGCGTGCGCCACACCTCGCGGGTCAGGTCGAGGAACCCGTTCAGGTGCCCGCGCTCCTCCCACCCGGTCAGCGAGGAGTACGCGAAGGAGGCGTCCGAGAGCTCCGAGACGCGGGAGACGCGCAGCCGGCTCGCGGAGGACAGGCTGCGGCCGGTGTAGGCGCCGTGTCCCTTCGCGGCCCACCAGCGACGGCCGAGCGCCGGCGCCGAGACGACGCCGACCACGGGCTGGTAACCCCCCTCGCCCGCCTCCGTCAACGAGATGAGGGTGGCCCACACGGGGACACCCCGCACGTAGTTCTTCGTGCCGTCGATCGGGTCGACCACCCAACGCCGGGGACCGGTGCCCTGGACGCCGTACTCCTCGCCGATGATGGCGTCCCGCGGCCGGGCCCGCTGGAGCTGGCCGCGGATGAGCTCCTCGGCGGCCTTGTCGGCCTCGCTCACCGGGGTCATGTCCGGTTTGGTCTCGACCTTGAGGTCGAGGGCCTTGAAACGGGCCATGGTCACGGCGTCGGCGGCGTCCGCGAGGACGTGCGCGAGTCGGAGGTCGTCGTGGTAGTCCGGCATGGGACGAACCGTATCCGCCGAAGGTGAGAACGGGCCACAAGGGATCACGGGGTGGACCTGGCGGGCGGGCTCGGAGGCGCGTGGACACGGCCCGCGAACCGCCGGCCGGGCCGCGGACCCTTGACAGTGCACGCGTGCGCGTCAAACCTGGGCGCAGAGCCGCTCGCCCCAGGGAGGCGATGATGCCTGCAGCGCGGGAATCCCTACTGGATGCCGCCTTCAAGGCGCTCGCACACCGGCCATGGGCCGCGGTGCGGATGGTGGACGTCGCCGCGGCGGCCGGGGTGTCCCGGCAGACGCTGTACAACGAGTTCGGCAGCAAGGAGGGCCTCGCCCGGGCGCTCGTCCGACGCGAGGCCGACGGCTACCTCGCGGGCGTCGAACGGGCGCTGGCCGTGCACGGCGACGCCCGGGAGAGGCTCACCGCCACCGCCGAGTGGACCACGTCCGCGGCCCGCGAGAACGTCCTGGTACGGGCCGTGCTCACCGGGTTCTGGAGCGAGCGCCTGCCCTCGCCGACCCTCTCGGCGGTGCCGTCCTCCTCCGCCGTGCCGGCCCAGCGGCGGGCGGACGGGCCGCTGCCGTCGCCCGGCGACCTCGTCGGCGCCGTCCGCGACCGGGCGGTGGCGGTGCTCTCCGGTCCCGGCGCCCTGCGGGCCGACGCCGCCGATCTGGCCCGCTCCTGCGAACTGGCCGTCCGGCTCGCCCTGTCCTGCGTGGCGGCGCCCCCGGCGGGGGAGGGCGGGGTCGCGGAGCTGGTGCGGGGAGCCCTGCAACGACAGCCGGCCGGCCGGAAGGGTCAGTGAGCCGAGCCCGACAGCTGGAGCCCGATGACTCCTATGATCACCAGACTGATCGAGATGAGCTTCAGGGTCGACACCAGGTCGCCGAGGAAGATCATTCCGTAGATCGCGGTGCCCGCCGCGCCGATGCCCGTCCACACGGCATAGGCGGGACCCACGTCCAGCTTCTTCAGGGAGAGGGTCAGCAGACCGAAACTCCCGAGGGCGAAGGCGCAGAAGGCGATGGTGGGCCAGAGCCTCGTGAATCCGTGGGACAGCTTGAGGCATACGGCGAATCCGGTCTCGAGCAACCCGGCCACGACGACCAGCAGCCACGCCATGTGCTGTCCCTCCGTTTGCCCGGCCCGGTCCGGCTCGGTGCGATTATGCACTTACCGGGCTCGGGGGGACGCAAACAACGCGGTGGTCAGCAGGTGAGTCGACCAGGGCGCCGACCGGTGGATCAGTCGCCCTCCGTGCGTTCCCGCGTGGACAGCAGCCGGCGCAGGGAGTACAGCCGTGCCGGGTCGGCATGGCCGTCGGCGACCCACGCGTCCAGCGCGCAGTCCTGCTCGTCGTGACTGCACGCGCGCGGGCAGCCCTCCGTGCCGGGCACCAGGTCGGGGAAGGCGAGGATCACCCGGGACGGGTCGATGTGGGCGAGACCGAAGGACCGTACGCCCGGGGTGTCGATCACCCAGTCGCCGGTGCGCTCCAGCGGGAGCGCCAGCGCCGAGGTCGTGGTGTGGCGTCCGCGGCCGGTCACCGAGTTGACGTGGCCGGTCACCCGGCGCCGCTCCTGCGGGACCAGCGCGTTGACGAGGGTGGTCTTCCCGACTCCGGAATGACCGACGAACGCCGTGACCCGCCCGGTCAGCAGTTCGCGCACCCGGTCCGCCGCGTCGCCGTTCTCCAGCTCCTCGCGGCTCGTCACGACATAGGGGATGTCGAGGTGGCCGTACAGCTCCAGCAGCTTGTCCGGCGAGGCCAGGTCCGACTTCGTCATGACCAGCAGCGGGGTCAGACCGCCGTCGTAGGCCGCGACCAGACAGCGGTCGATCAGCCGGGGGCGGGGCTCGGGGTCGGCCAGGGCCGTGACGACGGCGAGCTGGTCGGCGTTGGCGACGACCACCCGCTCGTAGGGATCGTCGTCGTCGGCGGTGCGGCGGAGCACCGACATGCGCTCCCCGATCCGGACGATGCGGGCGAGGGTGTCCTTCTTGCCGGACAGGTCGCCGACCAGGGAGACCCGGTCGCCCACGACCGCGGCCTTGCGGCCCAGTTCCCGGGCCTTCATCGCGAGGACGATCCGGTCGTCGACGAGACAGGTCAGCCGGCCCCGGTCGACGGTGAGGACCATGCCGTCGGCGGCGTCCTCGTGCTTGGGCCGGATGTGCGTGCGAGGCCGGTTGCCCTTGCGGTTCGGGCGGCTGCGGATGTCGTCCTCGTCGGTGTGCTTGCCGTAGCGGCGCATGGCGAAAGTCCCTATACCCCGAGCATCCCGGTCCACAGGTCGGGGAAGTCCGGCAGGGTCTTCGCCGTCGTCGCCACGTTCTCGATCTGCACACCCTCCACGGCCAGGCCGATGATCGCGCCGGCCGTCGCCATGCGGTGGTCGTCGTAGGTGTGGAAGATCCCGCCGTGCAGCCGGCGCGGACGGATGTGCAGACCGTCGGCGGTCTCGGTGACATCGCCGCCGAGTTCGTTGATCTCCTTGGTCAGCGCGGCCAGCCGGTCCGTCTCGTGCAGACGCAGGTGGGACACGCCCCGCAGGGTGGAGGGGGAGTCCGCGAGGGCGGCGACCGCCGCGATGCCCGGGGTCAGCTCGCCGACGTCACCGAGATCGACGTCGATGCCGTGGACCGAACCCGAGCCGGTGAAGACCAGACCGTAGTCGGCGAGTTCGCAGGAACCGCCCATCTCGGTGAAGATCTCGCGCAGCCGGTCACCCGGCTGGGTGGTACGGGCCGGCCAGTCCGGGATCAGGACCCGCCCGCCCGTCACCAGCGCCGCCGCCAGGAACGGCTGGGCGTTGGACAGATCCGGCTCGATGGTCAGGTCCCGGCCCAGCAGGGCGCCCGGGGTGACCCGCCAGACGTTCGGTTCGCCGCCCGACTCCGGGGTGTCCACCTGGGCGCCGACCGCGCGCAGCATGTCGACCGTCATCCGGATGTGCGGTACGGAGGGCAGCGTGGCGCCGGTGTGGCGAACCTCCACACCCTGGTTGAAACGGGGGGCGGAGAGCAGCAGGGCCGACACGAACTGGGACGAGGACGAGGCGTCGATCTCCACCGTCCCGCCGTCCAGGGCGCCCGAGCCGTGCACGGTCAGCGGCAGCGCGCCGCGGTCGTCGTCGTCGATCCGGGCGCCGAGGACGCGCAGCGCGTCGATGACGCCGTTCAGGGGACGCTCGTACGCGCGCGGGTCGCCGTCGAAGCGGACGGGTCCGTCGGCGAGGGCGGCGACCGGCGGCAGGAAGCGCATCACCGTGCCCGCGTTGCCGACGTCGACGGTGGCCGGACCGCGCAGCCCCGCGGGGAGGATCCGCCAGGCCTCGCCCGAGCTGTCGGGGCCCCCCGCGCCGGAGGAGCTGGACGACACGGTCTCCTCGATGCCGACACCCATCGCGCGCAGGGCGCCGGCCATCAGCAAGGTGTCCCGGGAGCGCAGGGGACGACGCAGCCAGCCGGGCTCGGAGGCCAGGGAGGCGAGGACGAGCGCGCGGTTGGTGACGGACTTCGACCCCGGTACGTGGACCGTCGCGGCGACGGCCTCGCTCGCGTGCGGGGCGGGCCAGAGGGCGGTGTGTGCGGGGTTCGGGGCCATGCAGCCCACTTTAGTGGTCGCCCCGGTGGTCGGCTGTCGTCCGGGGGCGGCGCCGCGGGGGCCGGCCGCGGCCCCGGGCCAAGCCGCCGCAGTCACCTGCCGCGCCCCCGGAACGCCTCCCTCCGGCCTCGCGTCACAGGGCCAGCAGCCACCTGCCCCCGCCCAGCAGCGCGCACAGGCTGACCGCGTGGAAGAGGAAAAGCCACAGGCCTGCCGGCACATGGGTCAGGCGGGACAGCTGGTCCGCGTCCGAGTCGCCCGCACCCCCGCGTGAGCGCTTCGCCTGGAGCTCGAAGGCGGGCCGTACGCCGCCCAGCAGCAGGAACCACACGACCGCGTACGCGAAGGCCGCCTGCACCTGCGGTCCCGCCAGCCAGGACACCAGCAGGAAGGCGCCGCCGGTGAGGACCACCGTGAGCACGCCGTACGCGTTGCGGATCATCACCAGCATCACGAGCAGCAGCGCCGTGGCCACCCAGAGCAGCAGGGTGATGCGGCCGGCGCCGAGGAGGGCGGCGCCGCCCAGGCCGAGCAGCGGGGGAGCGGTGTAGCCCGCGGCGGCGGTGAGGATCATGCCGAGACCGTGCGGCTTGCCCCGGCTGAGGGTCAGGCCGCTGGTGTCGGAGTGCAGCCGGATCCCCGTCAGCTGCCGGCCGGTCAGCAGCGCGACCAGACCGTGGCCGCCCTCGTGGGCGATGGTGATCGCGTTGCGCGATATCCGCCACAGGGTGTGCGGCACGACGACCGCGAGGGCCGCCACCGCCGTGGCGATCACCACCCACAGGTCCGGGTCGGACTGGGTGCCGACGAGACGGTCCCACAGGTCGGGCAGCGCGAGGGCGGCGGTGCTCTCCATGTTTTCTGCTGGCTCCCTTGAGGGTGGTGGCCGGGTGACGGACGGGCCTGGCAGTGTGGCACGTATGTGCGGACGGTATGCAGCGAGTCGCAGGCCCGAGGATCTCGCAGGAGTCTTTGAGATCGAGCGGTGGGAGCCCGAGGAAACCTTGCAGCCCGATTACAACGTGGCGCCGACCAAGGAGGTCTACGCCGTTCTGGACCGTCCCCTGAAGGACGCCGGCGACAAGCGCCCGGTTCGGCAGCTGCGGAAGCTGAAGTGGGGACTGGTCCCCTCCTGGGTGAAGACCCCCGAGGGGGGTGCGCGGCTGATCAACGCGCGCGCCGAGACCGTCCACGAGAAGCCCTCCTACCGTCGCGCCTTCGCCACCCGGCGCTGCGTCCTGCCCGCCGACGGCTACTACGAGTGGGTCACCGGCGTCCAGGAGCGGGACCTGGAGGTCGAGGGGAAGAAGAAGCGGCCGCGCAAGCAGCCCTACTTCGTGCTCCCGGCCGACGGTTCGGTCTTCGCGATGGCCGGGCTCTACGAGTTCTGGCGGGACAGGACCCTGCCCGACGACCATCCGCAGGCCTGGTGGGTGACGTGCTCGGTGATCACCACCGAGGCCGAGACCTCCCCGCTCGCCCTAGCCCCGGCCGAGGGCCCGCACGCCCTCGCCGACATCCACCCCCGGATGCCGCTGATGCTCACCCCGGACCGCTGGGACGCCTGGCTCGACCCGGCGCGGACGGACGTCGACGACCTCCGCTCCCTGCTCGAACCGCCGCCGGCCGGACTGATGCGCGCCTACCCGGTGTCCACGGCCGTCAGCAACGTCCGCAACAACGGCGCGGAGCTGCTCAAGGAGCTGGAGGGGCCCGAGGAGGGCACACTCTTCTGACGTGAGCACCGAAGCGGTCGTGAGCACCGAAACAGCGGAGACCGAGGCGGGTACCGCCCGCATCACCTGGCACCACGCCGCGAAGCCGCGGCTCGTCCTCGCCGTCAGCCACGGCGCCGGGGGCGGGATCGAGGCCAGGGACCTCCGGGCACTCGCCGCCGTGCTGCCCGGACGAGGGGTGAGCGTGGCCCTGGTCGAGCAGCCCTGGCGGGTGGCCGGGAAGAAGGTCGCGCCCGCGCCGAAGACCCTCGACGTCGGCTGGCGCGGGATCTGGCCGGCCGTCGTCGCGCCGGGGCTGCCGGTGATCTCGGGAGGACGGTCGGCGGGCGCGCGGGTGGCCTGCCGTACGGCGGCCGAGCTCGGTGCGCACGCCGTGCTGGCGCTCGGGTTTCCGCTCCACCCGCCGGGCAGGCCGGAGAAGTCCCGGGCCGGCGAACTGCTCGGGGCGGGGGTGCCGACCCTCGTCGTCCAGGGCGGCCACGACCCGTTCGGCAGGCCCGGCGAGTTTCCCGGCGGCGGGTACGAACTGGTGGAGGTGCCGTACGGCGATCACGGGTTCGCCGTGCCCAAGCGGGCCGGGGTCACGCAGCAGGAGACGCTCGAAGTCGTCACCGCCGGAGTCCTGCGGTGGGTCGGGTCCCTCATGTGAACGGGCGGGGAATGTGGAGGGCCCGGGCGCTGTTGAGGCGGACAGAAGTGCTGAACAACCGGCACCGATGTCAGTGGGAGAGGAAGTCCGCCGCATGGGTTCGACCATCTGCCCGAGCCGCAGCAGCCGCACAGATCTGGACTGGACGGTCCTGCACGCGGCGAAGACCGCTCCTATTCGAGCGGCGGCAGCCTCGGGTAGTCGTCTATCCTCCGATTCGAGTGGGATCGGTTTCGGTTCCACCCGCGATCTTGAGGAGGTGGGTCCGGTCACCGGTACCGACGCAGGGACCGACAACGGCCAGGCGGAGCTGCCCGAGGGCCAGGGCGTGAGCGTGGAGCCGGCCGCGGAGTCCACCGCGGAGCGCAGCGCGCGCTTCGAGCGGGACGCGCTCGAGTTCCTCGACCAGATGTACTCGGCCGCGCTGCGCATGACGCGCAACCCGGCGGACGCCGAGGACCTGGTGCAGGAGACCTACGCGAAGGCGTACGCGTCCTTCCACCAGTTCCGTGAGGGCACCAACCTCAAGGCCTGGCTGTACCGGATCCTCACCAACACCTTCATCAACTCGTACCGCAAGAAGCAGCGTGAACCCCAGCGCAGCGCGGCCGAGGAGATCGAGGACTGGCAGCTGGCGCGCGCCGAGTCGCACATGTCCACCGGTCTGCGCTCCGCGGAGTCGCAGGCGCTGGACCACCTGCCCGACTCGGACGTGAAGGCGGCGCTTCAGGCCATCCCCGAGGAGTTCCGGATCGCCGTGTATCTCGCGGACGTAGAGGGCTTTGCGTACAAGGAGATCGCGGACATCATGGGGACACCCATCGGCACGGTGATGTCCCGCCTGCACCGGGGCCGCCGTCAACTGCGCGGCATGCTCGAGGACTACGCCCGTGAGCGCGGGCTGGTCCCGGCCGGTGCCGGAGAGTCGGACGAAGCGAAAGGTTCGGGCTCATGAGCTGCGGAGATCCGCACGAGACGGACTGCAGTGAGGTCCTCGACCACCTGTACGAGTATCTCGACAGCGAGATGCCTCCTCTCGACCGGGACAAGTTCCAGCACCACTTCGAGGAGTGCTCTCCCTGCCTGGAGAAGTACGGGCTGGAGGAGGCCGTGAAGAAGCTGGTCAAGCGGTGCTGCGGGCGGGACGACGTGCCGACCGACCTGCGCGCCAAGGTCATGGGACGGATCGACCTGATCCGCTCCGGCCAGACCGTCCCCGAGCACGACGTGGCGGCGACGCCCCAGGAGACCTGAGCTCCCGTCACTCGAATGTGCTAATCCGCGGGTGATACGCCCGCGGACCCACCCCCGGCCGTCCTAGGCTCCTGAGCCCGGACAGGCACGGCTGGGGGAGGCTCATGGAGGGGATTCCGGCGCGGGCGCGCGTGTACGCCGCCTGTGCCGTCCTCGGCACGCTGCTCTGCACGGTCCCCTCGCTCCCCGGTGCGCCCACCCCGTGGTGGGCCGTCGCCCTGCTCGCCGCCCTGTACGCCGGTGGTGAGCGGATCGCCGGGCGCAGGTTCGCCGGGACCCTCCACCCCGTGCTGCTGGCCGGGGCCTTTCTGCTCGCGCCGTCCGCGGCCGCCCTCGTCCCGCTGCCCGGGGCGCTGTTCTCGCACGTCGAGCGGCGCCCCGTCGCGCTGCGCCGGGTCTGGCGGGCCGCCCATGCGTCGCTCGCCGTGTGGGCCGCCGCCCGGGTGCACGGAGCGCTCGGCGGGCGGGACGCCGTGGTCGGCTCCGACCTGCCGTACGCGCTGGTGCCCGCGGGCGCGGCCGTGCTGGTGTTCTGCGCCGCGCTCGCCCTGCTGGACGGCGGGATGCGGGCGCTCGCCGAGGGACTGCCGCCGCGGCGGCTCTGCCGGGGGCTGTTCCTGCGTTCCCTGGCGCCGCTGGCCGTGCACGGGCTCGCCGGGCTGATGATCGCCGTGCTGTGGCGCAGCCCGTACGGGCCGGTGGCCGCCCTGCTGGTGCTGTTCCCCACCACCGTGTCGTGGTGGGTGTTCGCGCAGTACCACCGGGAGCGGGCCGCCCACCAGGCGACGATCCGGGCCCTGGTGCAGGCCGTCGACATCAAGGACGGCTACACCCGCGGGCACAGCGAACGCGTCGGCCAGGCATCGGTGCTGATCGGGCGTGAACTGGGGATGGACGAGGGCCGGATCGAGATGCTCCGCTTCGCCGGGATCCTGCACGACGTCGGCAAACTCGGCGTCCCCACCCGGCTGTTGCGCAAGGACGGGCCCCTGACACCCGAGGAGCGGCGGGTGATCGAGCTGCACCCCGAGTACGGACACGAGATCACCCGCGGGATCTCCTTCCTCGGCGAGGCACGCTCGGCGATCCTGCACCACCACGAACGCATCGACGGCAAGGGCTACCCCTACGGACTGGTGGGCAGCCAGATCCCCGAACCGGCCCGCGTGGTCGCCGTCGCGGACGCCTTCGACGCCATGACGTCCACCCGGTCCTACAGCAGGGCCCGGCCGGTGCACGTGGCCCTGGAGGAGCTGCGGCGGTGCGCGGGCTCCCAGTTGGACCCCCGGATGGTCGAGGCGCTGACCCACGTCATCACCCGGGACGGCTGGCATCCGGTCGTGACCGCCGAGGAGACCCGGCCGGGCGTCCCCTCGCAGTCCCAGGCCCCTGACGACCGTTCCGGGGCGCACCGATGACCGCCCACCGCTCCCATGTGGCCCTCTTCGCCGTGGCCGCCCTCCTCGTCCTCGTCTCCCTCCTCGTCACGTTCATGACGGGCGTCGAGGAACGCCCCGTCGCACTCGCCTTCGGGATCCTCGTCGCCGCCGGTGAGCTGACCCGCCCGCAGAGCGGCCCCCTGCTGCGCGAGGCGGCACCGCTCGGCGCCGCGGCCTCACTGTCGTACGCGCTGGTCGGCGGGCATGCCGGGCATCCCACGCACCACGGGGTCGCCCAGGTCGTGGCGGTCGTGGTCGCCGCCTCGCTGCTGGGCAGCGTGCCGCACCTGGCGCGCGGACAGGGACCCGTCCTCGATCACCTGGTCCGGCGGGTCCTGGCCGTCGGGTTCGCCGCCGTCTGTTTCCAGCCCTTGCACAACCGCGGGGTGTTCGACGGCTGGAGCGGCCCCGCCTACGCGCTGCTGCTGCTCGCGCTGCTCGTCCTGACCGTCCTGTGCGACGCCGTCGTCGCCGCCGCGCTCGCCCGCTCCCGCACCGGCTGGCCGTTCGGCCCGCTGCTGAGGGACGAGCTGCGGGGGGTGCCCGGCATCGGCTCGGCGGTGTGCGCGACGGGCGCGGTGATGGCGCTCGCGGTGGCCGTCGTCGGATTGTGGGCGCTGCCGGTGTTCTCGGTGCCGCTGCTGCTCACCCAGCTGTCCCTGCGCCGGTACGCCGCGGTGCGGGACACCTACCGGCAGACCATCGCCTCCCTGGCCCGTGCCACCGAGATCGCCGGGTACACACCGCCTGGGCACGCCCGCCGGGTCGCCGCCCTCAGCCAGGCCGTGGGCCGGGACCTGGGGCTGCCGGAGCCCGAGCTGACTGTTCTGGAGTACGCGGCCCTCATGCACGACATCGGCCAGCTCAGCCTGGTGGACCCGGTCCCCGCCGGGGCCACCGCGGGGCTCCCCGTGGTGCAGCAGCGGCGGATCGCGCTGCTCGGCGGGGCCGTCGTGCGCCAGACCGGGGCGGGCGCCCAGGTCGCGGCGGTCGTCGAGCGGCAGGCCGACCCCTACCCCGACCAGCCGGTGGCCGCCCGCATAGTCCGGGTGGTGAACGCATACGAGGAGAAGGTCCGGGGCAGGGGACCGGGCGGGCCGCTCACCGCCCTGGAGGAGCTGCGCCTCGGCACCGGCGGGGAGTATGCGCCGGAGGTGGTGGAGGCTCTGGCCAGGGTGCTGTGGAACGCGGGGGCGGCGCGCTGGGGGCGCCCCCCGGCGTTCAGCCCCGCAGGAGCCCCGGGCAGGGTGGTGGCGGGCGACGAGCGCCCTGTCTGACCTTGTCTTCGGGTGGGTAACCCATGGGTAATGAGCGGCCCTCCGGCCACACGTGGTTGGATGCGAGGGAGAGAGTGTCCGGGGGCACTGGCCAGCCCACAGAACGGAACTGGCAGGCGGGAATCGTGAGGATCTTCGGCAAGGGACGGCACCGGCCCTCCGCCTCCTGGCGGCAGGCCACCGACCGCGCGTTCACGCTGATCGGTGACGGGCGGTACGAGGACGCGGGCGCGCTGCTGACACGTGCCGCCGACCTGGAACCGTGGCTGTCCGAGTCCTGGTTCAACCTCGCCCTGCTGCACAAGTTCCGGCACGACTGGGAGCAGGCCCGTACCGCGGGGCTGCGTGCCGTCGCCCTCCTCGACCGCGAGGCCGGAGCCCCCGACTGGTGGAACGTCGGTATCGCGGCCACCGCCCTCCAGGACTGGCCGCTGGCCCGCCGCGCCTGGCAGGCGTACGGGCTGCGGGTGCCGGGGGACGCCACGGGCGCCGGCGAGCCCGTCGGTATGGAGTTGGGCAGCGCGGCCGTACGGCTGTCGCCCGAGGGCGAGGCGGAGGTCGTGTGGGGGCGGCGGCTGGACCCTGCCCGGATGGAGGTCCTGTCGATCCCGCTGCCCTCGTCCGGGCGGCGCTGGGGCGAGGTCGTGCTGCACGACGGGGTGCCGCACGGCGAGCGGACCACCTCGACGGGCCACTCCTACCCGGTCTTCGACGAGATCGAGCTGTGGGCGCCGTCGCCCGTGCCGACCTGGGTGGTCCTGCTGGAGGCGGCCACCGAGTCCGACCGGGACGCGCTGGAGCAGCTGGCGGCCGACGCCGGCTTCGCGGCGGAGGACTGGTCGTCGTCGGTGCGACTGCTGTGCCGGATGTGCTCGGAGTCCCGGATGCCCTCCGACGAGGGTGACGGCGAGCATCTCGACCCGCACGACCACAGCGAGCCGGGGCACCCGGGGCCGCTCGGTCACCGGACCGACGGGCAGTTGTGGGTGCCGGAACGCGAGTGTGGTGTGGCCGCCCCGGCCTCCCTCGTGCGGGGACTGCTGGACGGCTGGGTCGCGGACAGTCCGGACTCGCGTGACTGGCGGGATCTGGAAGAGGTCTGCTAGAGCGCGGGTCGCCGCGGCGCCGTCGTGGCCGGTCGTTTCCCGCCTCCCGGCCTCGTTCGAGCGGGGTGCCCCCAGCGTGGTGGAGCCGCGGACCGCTTCGGCCCCCGCGCCCCTGGGGGCGCGATCCCCGTACCCTGTATCAGCAACTTCACCCCCTGTTCCACTGAGGAAGGCATCGTCGGTCATGGCGCAGCAGGACACCGATCAGCAGCACGCGGGCGTGCTCCCCGTGGACGACGAGGGCTTCGTCATCGACACCGGGGAGGCGGAGGCGCGCGAGCTGGCCTGGCGTGAGGCCGGCACCTCGCGGCCGATCACCGTCGTCGGCAACCCGGTCCTGCACAAGGAGTGCAGGGATGTCACCGAGTTCGGCGACGAACTGCGGCAGCTGGTCGCGGACATGTTCGCCTCGCAGCACACGGCCGAGGGCGTCGGCCTCGCCGCCAACCAGATCGGCGTGGACCTGAAGGTTTTCGTCTACGACTGCCCTGACGACGAGGGCGCCCGGCACACCGGTGTCGTCTGCAACCCCCGGCTCGTCGAACTGCCCGCCGACCGGCGCCGGCTGGACGACAGCAACGAGGGCTGCCTGTCGGTGCCCACCGCCTACGCGCCGCTGGCCCGTCCCGACTACGCCGAGGTGACCGGGCAGGACGAGCGGGGCAACCCGATCAAGGTGCGCGGGACCGGCTACTTCGCGCGGTGTTTGCAGCACGAGACCGATCACCTCTACGGCTACCTGTACATCGACCGTCTGTCCAAGCGCGAACGCAAGGACGCGCTGCGGCAGATGGCCGAGAACGAGCCCCGCTACCCCGTGGTGGCCAACGACTGAGCTCACCCGCACCACGACGACGCCCGGCCGGGACCTCTTCCCCGCCGGGCGTCGTTCGTGTGTCCGACGGACGTTCGATCGCTTACGCACATCTGCTGATCCGTAACCAGTCACGCAGGGGTGGATTCTCGGCATGTTGGTGCGGCGAATGCAGCAAATCCGTTCCCAGAACGGTCAGTTGTAGTGCTGAATGGGAAGTGCGGGGATACGCAACGGCGCACGCCCGGCACGGGGGGAGGGGTGTGTTGCCCACTGGCGGCTGAGAGGGGTTGTTCGTGCCAACTTTCCCATACAGCACCACATACAGCACCACAGCGACGGTGGCCGCGCCCGCGGTCCCTCCCTCGCTCTCTCTTCCAGTCATCGAGGCGGCGTTTTCCCGGCAACTGCATCCGTATTGGCCTCGGTTGCAGGAGAAGACGCGCTCCTGGCTGCTGGAAATGCGGTTGATGTCGGCGGACAAGGTCGCAGAATATGCCGACGGACTTTGCTACACCGACCTGATGGCGGGCTACTACCTCGGCGCACCCGACGAGGTCATGCAGGCCATCGCCGACTACAGCGCGTGGTTCTTCGTCTGGGACGACCGGCACGACCGTGACGTCGTGCACGGCCGGACCACCTCCTGGCGGCGGCTCAGGTTCCGCTTGCACGCGGCCCTGGACTCCCCGGCGGAGTATCTGCGTCACCCGGATCCGCTGGTCGCCGGGCTCGCCGACAGCGTGGGCCGGTTGCAGTCCTTCCTGCCCGGCACTTGGAACGCCCGGTTCGCCCGGCACTTCCACGCCGTGATCGACGCGTACGACAGGGAATTCCACAACCGAACCGAAGGACGTATTCCAGGCGTCGAGGAATACCTGGAGCTGCGTCGGCTCACTTTCGCGCATTGGATCTGGACCGACCTGCTCGAGCCGAGTGCGAGAACAGAACTCCCGGATCCGGTACGGAAACACCCCGCATACCGGCGCGCGGCCCTGCTGAGTCAGGAGTTCGCCGCCCTGTACAACGACCTCTGCTCGCTGCCCAAGGAAATAGCGGGCGACGAGGTGCACAATCTCGGAATCAGTCTCATCACGCATGAGGGGCTGACTCTCGAAGAGGCGGTCGACGATGTCCGCCGACGCGTGGAGGAATGCATATCCGGATTCCTCGCCGTGGAGAAGGACGTCTTACGGCTCGCCGAGCGACTTGCCGACGGGACGGCCCGCGGAAATCAACTCGGCGCCGCCGTGCGAGTCTGCCTCGGCAATATGCGGAACTGGTTCAGTTCCGTCTACTGGTTCCACCACGAGTCCGGCCGTTACATGGTCGACAGCTGGGACGACCGGTCCACGCCCCCGTACGTCAACAACGAAGCGGCAGGTGAGAAATGACCGTCGAGTCGGTGAAACCCACCACCTCCGGATCGCCCGAACTGCGTGAGCCACCGTTGGCCGGTGGCAGGCTTCCCCTCCTCGGGCACGGCTGGAAGCTGGCCCGCGACCCGCTGGCCTTCCTGGCCGGGCTCCGCGACCACGGCGGCATCGTCCGCCTCAGGCTCGGCCCCAAGACGGTGTACGCCGTCACCGCGCCGGACCTCACCGGAGCCCTGGCGCTCAGCCCGGACTACATCATCTCCGGCCCCCTGTGGGAGTCGCTGGAGAGCCTGCTCGGCAAGGAGGGCGTGGCCACGGCCAACGGCCCGCTGCACCGCCGCCAGCGGCGCACGATCCAGCCCGCGTTCCGGCTCGACGCCATCCCGGCCTACGGGCCGGTCATGGAGGAGGAGGCGCACGCCCTCGTCGAGCGCTGGACGAAGGGCGAGGTCCTCGATGTCACCGCGGAGGCCTTCCGGGTGTCGGTGCGCATCTCCGCCCGCTGTCTGATGCGCGGCAGCTATATGGACGCCCGGTCCGAGCGCATCACCACCGCGCTCGCCACACTGTTCGCCGGTATGTACCAGCGCATGGTGGTACCCCTCGGACCCCTTTATCGGGTACCGATTCCGGCCAACCGCGAATTCAACCGGGCGCTGGCCGATCTGCATCGGCTGGTGGACGAGATCGTCGCCGACCGCCGGGCATCCGGTCAAAAGCCGGACGATTTGCTGACAGCTTTGCTGGAGGCGAAGGACGAGAATGGCGACCCGATCGGGGAGCAGGAGATCCACGACCAGGTCATCGCGATACTCACCCCGGGCAGCGAAACCGCCGGCTCCGTGGTCATGTCGCTGCTCAAGGTGCTCACCGAGCACCCCGACCAGGTGGACAAGATCCGCGAAGAGGTGAAAAGCGTCATAGGAGACCGCCCGGTCTCTTTCGGCGACGTCCGAAAGCTCCAGCACACCGCCAATGTCGTCGTCGAGACCATGCGGCTGTATCCCGCCGTATGGATATTGACCCGGCGCGCGGTGAAGGAGACCGAGCTCGGCGGCTACCGCATTCCCGCCGGCGCCGACATCGTCTACAGCCCCTACGCCGTTCAGCGCGATCCGCGGTCGTACGCGCGGCACACCGAGTTCGATCCCGACCGCTGGCTGCCCGGAGGCTCCCCGGAGGTGCCCAAGTACGCCATGACGCCGTTCGGCGTCGGCAACCGCAAGTGCCCGAGCGACCACTTCTCGATGGCCGTGCTGACACTGATCACCGCGGTGGTGGCGTCCGCGTTCCGCTTCGAGCCGGCGCCCGGCTCCGACGCGCGGACGCACATCGGCATCACGCTCCGGCCGCGCCGGCTGCTGCTGCGGGCGATACCGGGCTGAGGGGCCGGGCTCAGGCGACGGCCCGCGGGCCGCGGAACGTGCGCCGGTAGGCGTTGGGGGTCGTCCCCAGCGCCTGCACGAACTGGTGGCGCAGGGCGCCGGCCGTACCGAAGCCGGCCCGCCAGGCGATCGCGTCCATCGTCTCGTCCGTCGCCTCCAGCAGGTGCTGGGCCAGCAGCACCCGCTGGCGCAGCAGCCACCGGTAGGGGGTGGTGCCCGTCTCCTGCTGGAAACGGCGGGCGAAGGTGCGCGGTGACATGTGGGCGCGTTCCGCGAGCCGCTCGACCGTGATCTCCTGGTCGAGGTGCTGCTCCATCCACGCGAGCACCTCACCGACGGTGTCGCACCGCGACCGGGGCAGCGGCCGCTCGATGTACTGGGCCTGGCCGCCGTCCCGGTGCGGCGGCACCACCATGCGCCGGGCGATCCGGTTGGCGACCTCGGGGCCCTGCTCCTTGCGGACCAGGTGCAGACAGGCGTCGATGCCCGCGGCCGTGCCGGCGGAGGTGATCACCGGGTCCTCGTCGACGTAGAGCACGTCCGCCTCGACGGCCGTCAGGGGATAGCGGCGGGCCAGCACGTCCGCGTGCCGCCAGTGCGCGGCGCAGCGCCGGCCGTCGAGCAGTCCCGCGGCGCCCAGCACGAAGACCCCGGAGCAGACGCTGAGGACCCGGGCACCCCGGTCCACGGCCCGGCGCAGCGCGGCGAGCAGTTCGTGCGGATACACCCGGTCGACGTTCGAGTCCGCGGCCGGGACGGCGATCAGGTCGGCCTCCTCCAGCCGGTCGAGGCCGTAGGGCGTGGACACGGTGAGCCCGCCGACATGGGTGCGCAGGGTCGGGCCCTCGGCCGACACCACGGCGAAGTCGTACACCGGGAGCCCTTCGTCGCTGCGGTCGAGGCCGAACACCTCACAGACGACTCCGAGTTCGAAGGGATGCACGCCGTCGAGGAGGACGGCCGCCACGTTCTTCAGCATGCTGCCAGTGTGCACCCGAAGTGGCAGGAATTTGAAGGTGTGCGGCAGTCCTGCCACTGACGGTCAGGAGTGTCCGGCAGGAGAGTGGTGTCCATGAACACGAACCAGATCGAAGGCCTCATCGGAATGTCCATGGTCCTCGGGATCCTCGTCCTCCTGGTCCTCCCGTCCGTGCTCGGCATCGTGCGCGACCGGCGCGCCGACCGGCAGATCAGGGAGGCCCAGGAGGCCCGGGGCGAGAGGGCGCCTCAGAAGTCCTCGTCCAGGTCCACGGTGCCCTCCACCGCGACCTGGTACGCCGATGCCCGGCGCTCGAAGAAGTTGGTCAGCTCCTGAACGCCCTGGAGCTCCATGAAGGAGAAGGGGTTCTCCGAGCCGTACACCGGGGCGAACCCGAGCCGCGACAGCCGCTGGTCGGCGACGCATTCGAGGTACTGCCGCATCGAGTCGGTGTTCATGCCCGGCAGCCCCTCGCCGCACAGGTCGCGCCCGAACTGGAGCTCGGCCTCCACGGCCTCCCGCAGCATGGCCGTCACCTCCTCCTGGAGCCGGTCGTCGAAGAGGTCCGGCTCCTCCTTGCGGACGGTGTCGACCACCTCGAAGGCGAAGCTCATGTGCATCGTCTCGTCACGGAACACCCAGTTGGTGCCCGTGGCGAGGCCGTGCAGCAGACCCCGGCTGCGGAACCAGTAGACGTACGCGAAGGCGCCGTAGAAGAACAGGCCCTCGATGCACGCGGCGAAGCAGATCAGGTTGAGCAGGAAGCGGCGGCGGTCGGCCTTGCTCTCCAGCCGGTCCAGCTTCTCGACCTCGTTGATCCACTTGAAGCAGAACTCGGCCTTCTCGCGGATGGACGGGATGTTCTCCACGGCGGCGAAGGCGGCGGAACGGTCCTCCGGATCGGGGAGGTAGGTGTCCAGGAGCGTCAGATAGAACTGGACGTGGACGGCCTCCTCGAACAGCTGCCTCGACAGGTAGAGGCGCGCCTCGGGGGAGTTGATGTGCTTGTACAGCGTGAGCACGAGGTTGTTCGCCACGATCGAGTCGCCCGTCGCGAAGAACGCGACCAGCCGGCCGATCATGTGCTGCTCGCCCTCGGACAGCTTCGCCAGGTCGGCGACGTCCGAGTGGAGGTCGACCTCCTCGACGGTCCAGGTGTTCTTGATGGCGTCCCGGTACCGCTCGTAGAAGTCCGGATAGCGCATGGGGCGCAGGGTCAGCTCGAAGCCCGGGTCGAGAAGGTTCTTCTCGCTCTTCTCAGGTGCGGTGGTCATTACTGGCAGGCCTCGCAGGACTCGGGGTTCTCAAGGGAGCAGGCGACGGCGTCGGCCTCGGTCACCTGCTGAAGGGGGACGGTGGCCCGGGCCGCGCGGGCGATACGGGTCGCCGGACGGGAACGCAGGTAGTACGTCGTCTTCAGACCCGACTTCCAGGCGTACGCGTACATCGAGGAGAGCTTGCCGATGGTCGGCGTCTCCAGGAACAGGTTCAGGGACTGGGCCTGGTCCAGATACGGGGTGCGGGCGGCGGCCATGTCGATCAGGGCGCGCTGCGGGATCTCCCACGCCGTGCGGTACAGCGCACGGACGTCGTCCGGGATCCACGCGAAGTCCTGCACCGAGCCACTGGATTCGCGCAGCGCCTCGCGGGTCCGGGCGTCCCAGACGCCGAGCTCCTTGAGGTCGTTCACCAGGTAGGAGTTGACCTGGAGGAACTCGCCGGACAGCGTCTCGCGCTTGAACAGGTTGGACACCTGCGGCTCGATGCACTCGTACACGCCCGCGATGGACGCGATGGTCGCGGTGGGCGCGATGGCGAGGAGCAGGGAGTTGCGCAGGCCGGTCCGCGCGATCCGCTCGCGCAGGGCCGCCCAGCGCTCGGGCCAGGTGAACTCGACGCCGTAGTGGTCCGGGTGCAGCACGCCCCTGGCTGTGCGGGTCTTCTCCCAGGCCGGCAGCGGGCCGTTGCGCTCGGCCAGGCCGGCGGACGCCTCGTACGCGGCGAGCATGACGCGCTCGGCGATACGGGTGGAGAGGGCCTTGGCCTCGGGCGAGCCGAAGGGGAGGCGCAGTTTGAAGAAGACGTCCTGGAGACCCATCGCACCCAGACCGACCGGCCGCCAGCGGGCGTTGGAGCGGCCCGCCTGCTCGGTCGGGTAGAAGTTGATGTCGACGACCCGGTCGAGGAAGGTGACGGCCGTGCGGACGGCCTCGTCCAGCCGCTCCCAGTCGATCGCGCCGGCCGCCGTGTCGACGAACGCGCCCAGGTTCACCGAACCCAGGTTGCAGACCGCTGTCTCGCCGTCGTCCGTGACCTCCAGGATCTCCGTGCACAGGTTGGAGGAGTGGACGACATGGCCCGGCTCGGCGGTCTGGTTGGCGGTGCGGTTGGCCGCGTCCTTGAAGGTCATCCAGCCGTTGCCGGTCTGCGCCAGGGTGCGCATCATGCGGCCGTAGAGGTCACGGGCGGGGATGCTCTTCTTCGCCAGCCCCTTCGCCTCGGCCGACCGGTAGGCCGCGTCGAACTCCTCGCCCCACAGGTCGACCAGCTCCGGCACGTCGGCCGGGGAGAACAGCGACCACGGCCCGTCGGCGTCGACCCGGCGCATGAACTCGTCCGGGATCCAGTGCGCGAGGTTCAGGTTGTGCGTGCGGCGGGCGTCCTCACCGGTGTTGTCCCGCAGCTCCAGGAACTCCTCGATGTCGGAGTGCCAGGTCTCCAGGTAGACCGCGGCCGCGCCCTTGCGCCGGCCGCCCTGGTTGACCGCGGCGACCGAGGCGTCCAGCGTCTTCAGGAACGGGACGATGCCGTTGGAGTGCCCGTTGGTGCCGCGGATCAGCGAACCGCGGGAACGGATCCGCGAGTACGACAGCCCGATGCCGCCGGCGTGCTTCGACAGCCGGGCCACCTGGTGGTAGCGGTTGTAGATGGAGTCCAGCTCGTCCAGCGGGGAGTCGAGGAGGTAGCAGGACGACATCTGGGGGTGCCGGGTGCCGGAGTTGAAGAGCGTGGGGGAGGACGGGAGGTAGTCCAGGCGGCTCATCAGCCCGTAGAGCGCGGCGACCTCGTCCACCGAGCGGGGGGTGTCGTCCTCGGCGAGGCCGCAGGCGACGCGCAGCAGGAAGTGCTGGGGCGTCTCGACGACCTTGCGGGTGATCGGGTGCCGCAGGAGGTAGCGGCTGTGCAGCGTGCGGAGCCCGAAGTAGCCGAAGCGGTCGTCGGCCCGCTCGTCGATCAGCGCGTCGAGACGGACCGCGTGGACGCGCACGAACTCGGCGGTGCGGTCGGCGATCAGACCCTCGCGGTGGCCCACGGCGACCGATCCCGTGAACGACGTGACGCCCTGGGAGGCCGCCTCCGCGGCGATGCTGATCGTCAGCAGCCGGGCGGCCAGCTTCGAGTAGGCGGGATCCTCGGAGATCAGACCCGCCGCCCCCTCCGTGGCCAGCTCGCGCAGCTCCGCGGTGATCTCGGAGGCAGCCCGTGCCGACCGGCCGCGCAGGGCCACGGCGGCGACCCGGCCGGGGTCGGCGTCGGGCAGGTCGGCGGTCAGCTCGGTCAGGGTCCGCAGCAACGCGGTACCGGGACCGTCGGTCTCCGGCTCGGTGACCGGAACCGGATCGGCTGGCGCGATGGTCACGTGGGGCTCTCCCTCGCTCGGCGGTGGGCCTGGCGCAGGGCAGGGGGCAGCACACGAGCGCGCGGGGGCGTCGCGTCCACCGGCCCACTCCGCGAGACCCGGACGTCAGGGCACCCGGACCGGACGGCCGGGCGCGCTGTCGGCAGGACCTCGGACTGAACAGGCGTGCGCATATGGGTATGGATGCACGCGAGTACACCGTTGCGGGACAGTTCCGGATTCGCACCGGATTCCCCTGCGGCGACAGCGAGCATGAGCATACATCTTGTGCCCACCCGTCATGCCACCCCCAGATGTTGTGTCGCGGTGGTTTCAGAGCGTCAACTTGTAGGCGAGGAGAGTGATGTCGTCCAGGTGCGGCAGGGGACGCCAGTCCCGCTCGGGTGTGCGGACGAAACCGAGGCGTTCGTAGAGGCGGTGGGCGGCGTGCATCGCGCGCTGGGTCGACAGGACGACGGCCGTACAGCCCTCCATGGCCCGGGCGCGCCCGACGCAGGCGCGGACCATGGCCTCGCCGGCCCCACGGCCGCGCGCCGCCCGCCCGACCGCGAGCATCCTGATCTCCGCCTCGCCGGGACGCGCGAGGTCGGCCATCGGACCGGGACCGGGAACGAACGTGACCCCGCCCAGAAGACGCCCGCCGTCCACCGCCACCAGAACCTCGGCGGCGGCGACCCGCTTCGCCACGTCCCTCAGCTCGTGCAGATACCCGTCGCTCTCCCCGAAGTCCAGCAGGCCGTCGTCGAGGTAGGCACGAGCGGTGAGGTCGCCGAGGACCCCGTACTCGCCGGGCTCGGCCTGCCGTATCACGATGTCCATGGCCCCGAGTGTGCCGGACGCCCGGGTTGCGGAGGGAGTGGTTCCATGGAGGCGGCTTCAAGTACGCGGCCAACCGGCGTCCACGGCACCCGCACACGTACCTGGGCGGCCGCAACGACCACGTCGTCCCGCCCGCACCGGGCACGACCTGTCTGCCCGACTGCAAGTTCCAGCTCTGCCCGTACCCTCCCCGGGGCGGTGTGCCCCGGGGAGAGATCCGCGAGCCGTTCTGCCGTCAGCAGCAGGCCTTGCTGCCCAGCAGCGTCCGGCGCTGGCTGCCCCGGGGGCTGCGCCGGAAGACCCCGCACCGGGTCGGCATGCGGGTCGGCGAACTGGACCGCTTCTGGGACGCGATGGCCAGACGGACGCGGGACCAGAACGGTGTCCGGCCGGCCTCGGGTGCCTGGGGCGTGTCCGACACTTCCCGCCGGGCGCGCGGTGCCCGGCACGGCACTCCCCCGGCCTTCGGCCGGGGGGGTGCCCCCACGCTGCGTTGTCGGATCACCCGAGTACATCCGGTACGCGGGCGATCCTCCGCCTTGCGATGCACCGCACCGGACGCCGCGCGCTGATCCGACGCGAATTGTCGGACACGCCCTAGTGGGACGTGCCCGCCGTCGCCGGTGGCAGTTCCACCTGTACGCCCGGGTCGCCGGCGTCCGCCGTGTAGTCCTCCGGCTTGGTCTCGTCGATGCCCTCGGGGGCCTTGGCGGCCTTCAGGACGAAGGTGAGCACCACCGTGACGACGACGTTGATCACGAACGCGGTGAGACCGATGTAGCCGATCTCGCCGATGCCCGGGATCTCCTTGGACGAGCCGCCGAAGTGCTTCTGGGTCGGGGAGGCGACGCCGTACGCGGCGAAGGTGCCGTAGACCATGCCGACCGCCCAGCCGGCGAGCAGGGCCCAGCGGTGGAACCAGCGGGTGAACAGGCCGCCGACCAGGGCCGGGAACGTCTGGAGGATCCAGATGCCGCCCAGCAGCTGGAAGTTGATGGCCACCGTCTTGTCCATGGTGAGGACGAAGACCAGGGCGCCCACCTTCACCAGGAGCGAGACCAGCTTGGAGACCTTGGTCTCCTGCGCGGGCGTCGCGTCCGGCTTGATGAAGTCCTTGTAGATGTTGCGGGTGAAGAGGTTCGCGGCCGCGATCGACATGATGGCCGCGGGCACGAGCGCGCCGATGCCGATGGCGGCGAACGCCACCCCGGCGAACCACGACGGGAACATGTCCTCGAACAGCTGCGGGATCGCCAGCTGCCCGTTGGTGACCTTGACCCCGGCGGCGATCGCCATGAAGCCGAGCAGTGCGAGCAGGCCCAGCATCAGGGAGTACAGCGGCAGGATCGTGGTGTTGCGGCGGATCACCTCACGGCTGCGGGACGACAGCGTCGCCGTGATCGAGTGCGGGTACATGAACAGCGCAAGCGCCGAGCCCAACGCCAGCGTCGCGTACGTCCACTGGCCCGGGTCCGCCGGTGCCAGCGCGCCGCGCGGCTTGCCCGTCGCCGGGTTGGTCTGGCTGAACGCCTCGCCCGCCTTGGCGAAGATGTCGTCGAAACCGCCCAGCTTGATCGGGATGTAGATGATCGCCACCGCGATGACGATGTAGATCAGCGTGTCCTTCACGAATGCGATCAGCGCGGGGGCCCGCAGCCCCGAGGAGTAGGTGTAGGCCGCCAGCACGCCGAACGCGATCAGCAGCGGCAGGTCCTTCACGAACCAGTTGGTGTTCTCGCCGCCGCCGACCCCCATCACGTCGAGCACGGCCTGGATGCCGACCAGTTGGAGGGCGATGTACGGCATCGTGGCCAGGATGCCGGTGACGGCGACCGCCAGCGACAGGCCCTTCGAGCCGAACCGGCCGCGCACGAAGTCCGAGGTCGTCACATAGCCGTGCTTGTGGGACACCGACCACAGACGGGGCAGGAACGTGAAGATCAGCGGGTAGACGAGGATCGTGTACGGGACCGCGAAGAAGCCGGCCGCGCCCGCCGCGTAGATCGCCGCGGGTACGGCGACGAAGGTGTACGCGGTGTACAGGTCGCCGCCGAGCAGGAACCAGGTCACCCAGGTGCCGAACGACCGGCCGCCCAGGCCCCATTCGTCGAGGCTGTCGTTCTCGGCCTTGCGCCAGCGCGCGGCCAGGAAGCCCATGACCGTGACGGCCAGGAAGAAGAAGATGAAGACGGCGAGCGCGACGCCGTTCACGCCGTCCTTCACTCCGACGCACCGCCCTTCGGGGAGGAGGAACGGGAGGAGGCAGGGGCGACGCCCGCGCGGCCGCGCTGGTCACGCTGCCACAGTTTGTACGCGGTCACGGTCAGCGCGGCGGAGAGCGGTACCCACAGCATCTGGTACCAGTAGAAGAAGGGGATCCCGATGAACGCGGGGTCCACCTTCGCGTACGAACCCACCCACAGCATCGCCACGAAGGGCGCGAGCAGACAGAGGGCGATGGCGACGCGCACAGGCGTCACCACCGGCCCCCTGGTCGCTTCCGGGGTCTCTGACATCGGCGGCTCCGTCCCCTCACTCGATCGCCTTGATCACAGGTGTAATGCGCAGGCAATGTAAGTGACGGATAAGCCCAGCGGAAGGCCCTCCACAGACCCTCTACCTCTGATCTCGGTCTGCGCTCCGCCATAAGGGCGGTGGTGGAGGCCATCGTTGGGCCAAAGGCGCGGAGAGCGTCAGGCCCGCTGCCGCAAGGTGGGCGGGAATCTCCCGGCCTTCAGCCGGGAGAGCACCTCAATCGGTGGGCCTCTTGAGCCGGGCCACGAACTTGTACCGGTCGCCCCGGTACACCGACCGCACCCACTCCACGGGCTGCCCCTCCTGGTCCAGCGAGTGACGGGAGAGCATCAGCATCGGCAGGCCCACGTCGGTGCCGAGCTGGCCCGCCTCGCGCGGGGTGGCGAGCGAGGTCTCGATGGTCTCCTCGGCCTCGGCGAGCCGGACGTCGTACACCTCGGCGAGGGCGGTGTACAGCGAGGTGTACTTGACCAGCGACCGGCGCAGGGCCGGAAAGCGCTTCGCCGACAGGTGGGTCGTCTCGATGGCCATCGGTTCGCCGTTGGCCATGCGCAGGCGCTCGATGCGCAGCACCCGTCCGCCGGCCGTTATGTCGAGCAGCCCGGCGAGGCGGTCGTCGGCGGTGATGTAGCCGATGTCCAGGAGCTGCGAGGTCGGTTCGAGTCCCTGGGCGCGCATGTCCTCGGTGTACGAGGTGAGTTGGAGCGCCTGGGACACCTTCGGCTTGGCGACGAAGGTGCCCTTGCCCTGGATGCGCTCGAGGCGCCCCTCGACGACGAGTTCCTGGAGGGCCTGGCGGACGGTGGTGCGCGAGGTGTCGAATTCGGCCGCCAGGGTGCGCTCCGGCGGGACCGGGGTGCCCGGAGACTGGGTCTCCGTGATGTCGAGCAGGTGCTTCTTCAGGCGGTAGTACTTGGGCACGCGCGCGGTACGGACGGTCGCCCCACCCTCGTTCTCCGCACTGCTGACATCGGTGCTCATGGCCTGCCTTCCCGGCTTCGGGTGCCGAAATGGCCGACATGCCGTCGGCCGCGGCTCACATCGTGGCACGGACGCGGGGATGCTGTGCCACCGTTCCGTGATCCCTCTGTATACCGTCGCAATTCTGGTTGGTCTAGTCCACCAGGGCAAATGGTCTACCGGGGAGGCGCCCTCCGCGGTCGATGTTTTCGCCGCCTTCTTACTTAAAGGTTCCTGCATATGTAGGTCCCATAACGGCTGTTCGGAGGGGGTTCGGCCACCCTTGACAGGCTTATTGGTCTGAGCCAAGCTCTGCGCACTGGTCTACACCATTGGTCCAGATCGAGGTCCCGGCCCGCGGGCGGGGGGTGTGGTATCCCTGAGGAGGATGGCGTGAAGCGCAAGCTGATAGCCGCGATCGGTATCGCGGGCATGATGGTCTCCATCGCGGCGTGCGGGGACGACAGTGGCAGTGGGGACTCGAAGGGCACCGACGCCAAGGAGCTCACCGTCTGGCTCACCGTCGACGCGCAGAACAACTGGCCGGAGCTGGTGAAGGCCGCCGACGCGGCGGTGCAGAAGGCGCACCCCGGCGTCAAGATCAACCACGAGTACTACGGCTGGCCGGACAAGAACGCCAAGCTCGACGCGGTCCTCGCCACCGACAAGGCCCCCGACGTGGTCGAGATGGGCAACACCGAGATGCTCGGCTACATGGTCAAGGGCGCCTTCGCCCCCCTCGACACCTCCAAGTTCGACAACTCCTCCGCCTGGCTCGACGGCCTCAAGGCGTCGGTGACCTACGACGGCAAGACCTACGGCGTGCCGTACTACGCCGGCGGGCGCGTCGGGAACTGGCGCAAGGACCTCTTCGCCTCGGTGGGCGTCAAGTCCACCCCGAAGACGTACGCGGAGCTGACCGCCGCGCTGGACAAGGTCCAGCAGAAGGAGGGCGACAAGTTCTCCGCCTGGTACCAGCCCACCCGCGACTGGTACGCGGCCATGTCCTTCGTCTACGACGCCGGCGGCTCGATCGCCAAGGAGGACGGCGGTCAGTGGAAGGCGAACCTCTCCTCGCCCGAGTCCCTCAAGGGCCTGGGCGAGTTCAAGACGGTCGTCGACAAGTACATGCACGGCGACAAGACCAAGGACGAGTCCGACCGCTACATCGTCTACGGCCAGGGCAAGTCGGGCATGATCTTCGGCGCGGCCTGGGAGGGCGCGACCTCCGCCGACCCGAAGAACGACAAGACCGGCAAGCTCAAGGACAACCTCGAGAACTTCGTGATGCCCGGTCCGTCCGGCAAGAACCTCCCCGTCTTCCTGGGCGGTTCCGACCTCGCCGTCCCGGTGAAGTCGCACGCGCAGACCCTCGCCGCCGAGTGGATCAACGCCTTCACCGGCCCGGCCGGCCAGAAGGGCCTGATGGCCAAGGGCAACCTGCCCAACAACAAGACCGACCTCGCGACCCTCAAGAACGACCCGGCCACCGCGGTCCCCGCCACCGCCGCCGAGTCCAACTGGTTCGTCCCGATGGCTCCCGGCTGGGGCCAGGTCGAGAAGGCCCAGGTGCTCCAGACCATGCTCCAGAGCATCGGCACCGGCAAGAAGACGGTCGAGGCCGCCGCGAAGGACGCGGACGCCGCGATCGACAAGGTCATCAACAACAAGTGACCTGACGGCAGGGCCCCGTGAACCCCGGAGGGCTTCATCGGGGGCGGGGCCCTGCCTCCCGTACGACCCGTACGGGGTTCGCCTTCGTACGACCCGAGGGACCGCTGAGGAGCGCGCGGATGAGTGCCGCAGACACGACCACTGCCGAAGTGCCGCCGACGCGGCAGTCGCCACCACCGCCCGTGGGCGAACCCGCCGCGAAGAGACCACGCGGCGGCCGGAGATCCGGCGGCGCCGCGACCCCCTGGCTGCTCCTCGCCCCCTGCCTGCTGGTCCTCGCCCTGGTCATGGGCTATCCCCTGGTCCGGCTGGTCACCCTCTCCTTCCAGAAGTTCGGGCAGTCCCAGCTGTGGGGCTTCCAGCCCGCCGAGTCCGTCGGGTTCGGCAACTTCACCGGCGTACTGGCCGACGGCGAGTTCTGGCAGGTCGTCGTCCGCACGATCGTCTTCGCGGCCGGCTGCGTGATCCTCACGATGGTCATCGGCATGCTGATCGCGCTGCTCCTCCAGCGGGTCTCCGGCTGGGTGAAGACCCTCATCAACATCGCGCTCGTGGCGAGCTGGGGCATGCCGGTCATCGTCGCCACCACCGTCTTCAAGTGGCTGTTCGACGCCGACTACGGCATCCTCAACGCGGTCCTGAGCAGGCTGCCGGGCGTTGAGCTGATCGGCCACAACTGGTTCGCCAGCGGCCCGCAGGGGCTGGCGGTCATCATGCTCCTCGTGGTGTGGGGAGCCGTGCCCTTCGTGGTCATCACCCTCAGCGCCGGCCTCACCCAGGTCCCGGCCGAGCTGGAGGAGGCCGCCCGCCTCGACGGCGCGGGCGCCTGGGGCGTCTTCCGGTACGTCACCCTGCCCATCCTCAAGCCGATCATCGTGATGCTCACGACCCTGTCGGTCATCTGGGACATGGGCGTCTTCCCTCAGGTCTTCGTCATGCGCAACGGGCACCCGGAAGCCGAGTTCCAGATCCTGACGACGTACTCCTACGACCGCGCCTTCGTCGTCAACGACTACGGACAGGGCTCGGCGATCGCCCTGATCACCGTGCTGCTGCTGCTCGGGGTGGTCGCCGTCTACATGCGCCAGATGCTGAAGATCGGAGAGGTCGAATGAGCGCCATTGCCTCCGGGGCGAGCCGGACGGAAAGCCGGTCCGGGCGCCGCAGGCCGAAGTACGGCTGGAACCTGCTCGGTCTGCTCGTCTTCGCCGTCGCGGGCTTCCCCGTCTACTGGATGCTCAACACGGCGTTCAAGCCGGCGAAGGACGCGATCGACCCGGACCCGAGCCTGCTGCCGACGGGTATCACCCTCGACAACTTCCGCCGCGCGCTGAGCATCGCCGACTTCTGGGGTCCCGTGGGCCGCAGCCTGTTCGTCTCGCTGGCGGTCGTCGCGATCGGCGTCGTCGTCGGCATGCTGGCCGCCCTGGCCATCTCCCGGTTCGCCTTCCGCGGCCGCAAGGTCGTGATCGTGGGCATCCTGGCCGTCCAGATGGTCCCGCTCGTCGCGATGATCATCCCGGTCTTCCTGCTCCTCAACGACCTGGACCAGTACGACAAGCTCTCCGGTCTGATCATCACGTATCTGACCTTCATCCTCCCCTTCACGGTGTGGACGCTGCGCGGCTTCATCGTCAACATCCCGAAGGAGCTGGAGGAGGCCGCCATGGTCGACGGATGCAGCCGCACCGGGGCCTTCGTCCGGGTGGTCTTCCCCCTGCTGGCCCCCGGCATGGTCGCCACCTCGGTCTACGGCTTCATCCAGGCCTGGAACGAGTACCTGTACGCCCTGATGCTGCTCAGCCAGAAGAACCAGACGGCGACGGTGTGGCTCAGCAACTTCTCCACCAAGCACGGCACCGAGTACGCCCCGATGATGGCCGGCGCCACGATGATGGCCGTACCGATCGTCGCCCTGTTCCTCCTCGTCCAGCGCAAGATGGCCGCGGGGCTGACCGCGGGCGCCGTGAAGGGATAACGCCCCGATGACGACAATCGCCAGCGGCACCGACACTCTCACCCGTGACGCCCTGACGGTCCTGCAACCCGGCTTCCCCGGCACCACCGCCCCCGACTGGCTGCTGCGCCGGCTCGGCGAGGGCCTGGCCTCGGTGGGCCTGTTCGGCAGGAACATCGCCACGCCCGAGCAGCTCGCCTCGCTGACCGCCCAGTTGCGCGCGGAACGCGACGACGTCCTGGTCGCGATCGACGAGGAGGGCGGAGACGTCACGCGCCTGGAGGTGCGCACCGGCTCCAGCTTCCCCGGCAACCACGCGCTGGGCGCGGTGGACGACGTGGCGCTCACCCTGGAGGTGGCCGCGGAGCTGGGCCGACGCCTCGCGGAGTGCGGGGTCAACCTCAACTGGGCGCCCTCCGCCGACGTGAACTCCAACCCCGCGAACCCGGTGATCGGGGTCCGCTCCTTCGGCCCTGACCCCGCCCTGGTCGCCCGGCACACCGCCGCCTACGTCACCGGCCTCCAGTCGGCGGGCGTGGCGGCCTGCACCAAGCACTTCCCCGGCCACGGCGACACGGCCGTCGACTCCCATCACGCCCTGCCACGCATCGACGCCGACCCGGCGGTCCTCGCGGAACGCGAACTGGCGCCGTTCCGAGCCGCCATCGCCGCCGGCACCCGCGCGGTGATGAGCGCGCACATCCTGGTCCCGGCCCTGGACCCGGCCCGCCCGGCAACGTTGTCCCGTCGTATCCTCACCACCCTGCTGCGCGAGGAACTCGGCTACGACGGTCTGATCGTCACCGACGGCATGGAGATGCAGGCCGTCGCCGCGACCTACGGCATCGAACGCGGCAGCGTCCTCGCCGTCGCGGCCGGCGCCGACGCCATCTGCGTGGGCGGCGGCCTCGCCGACGACGAGACGGTACGGAAGCTGCGCGACGCCCTGGTCACGGCCGTCCGCACCGGAGAGCTGCCCGAGCAACGCCTCGCGGACGCGGCCCGACGGGTACGCGAACTGGCCGGCTGGACGGCCCCGGGGCGCACGGCCGCCGTCGGCACCGGGGAAGGGACGGGCCGGACGGATGGCGTACGGGCCGATGTCGGGCTGATCGCCGCCCGCCGGGCGTTGCGCCTCACCGGCGAGGACGTCTTCACCCCGCTCACCGAACCCCCGTTCGTCGCGGCCCTCACGCCGGTCGCCAACTTCGCCGTCGGCGACGAGACCCCCTGGGGCGTCGCGGCGGAGCTGGTCCAGCTGCTGCCGGGGACGCGGACGGGCAGCTTCTCGGGCGCCGACGCGGGGCAGGCGGCGCTGGTCGCGGCGGGGGAGCGGCGGATCGTCGCCGTGGTCCGCGACGAGCACCGGCACCCCTGGATGGCCTCGGCCCTCGGAGACCTGCTGACCGCCCGCCCGGACACGGTCGTCGTCGAGATGGGCGTCCCCCAGGCCCCGCCCCGGGGCGCTCTGCACATCGCCACCCACGGCGCGGCCCGGGTCTGCGGCCGTGCGGCGGCGGAGGTCATCGCGGGCCGGTAGCTTCCACGACGCGACAGGCGCCGGCTCCCCTCGGGGAAACCGGCGCCTGTCGCGTTCCGCGGGGGCGCGGGGCCGCGCGACCGGCCGAGACGGCCCGCGGTCCCCGTGAGACCCGGCCCGGCGGACGGAAACCGACGAGACCGGCGCGACCGACTGGATCCCGGCAGGCCCTAGATTCCCTGCCAGGCGGGCTTGTTGGCGTAGGTGTGCCGGAAGTACTCCGCGAGCTTCAGCTTGGACGCGGCGGACTCGTCGACGACGACCGTCGCGTGCGGGTGGAGCTGGAGCGCGGAGGCCGGGCACACCGCGGCGACCGGACCCTCGACGGTGGCCGCGACGGCGTCCGCCTTGCCCTCCCCGGTGGCGAGCAGCACCAGGTGCCGGGCCTCCAGGATCGTCCCGATCCCCTGGGTGATGACGTGGTGCGGCACCTGCTCGATGTCGCCCCCGAAGAAGCGCGCGTTGTCGATGCGGGTCTGCTCGGTCAGCGTCTTGATCCGGGTGCGTGAGGCCAGTGAGGAGCACGGCTCGTTGAAGCCGATGTGTCCGTCGGTGCCGATGCCGAGCAGCTGGAGGTCCACCCCGCCGGCCGCGGCCAGCGCGCGGTCGTAGGCCTCGCACGCGGCCTGCACGTCCGTCGCCGTGCCGTCCGGGCCGAGGAAGGCGTCCATGCCGATCCCCAGCGGTTCGAGCACCTCCCGCCGCAGCACCGAACGGTAGGACTCGGGGTGCTCGGCGGGCAGCCCCACGTACTCGTCGAGCTGGGCGATCCGGGCCCGTGCGGTGTCGACGGCGCCGGAGCGCACCTCGGCCGCCAGCGCCTGGTACACGGGCAGCGGGGTGGAGCCGGTGGCCACGCCGAGCAGGGCGTCCGGCTTGCGCCGCAGGAGCCGCGCCATGGCCCGGGCGATCAGCTCGCCGCCCGACCGGGCGTCCGCAACGATGACAACTTCCACGCTGGCCTGCCGTTCTGAGAGGGGCCCAGGGACCCGGAAGGGCTATGTGGTTTAGACCAATCTATGGGGTCAATCTAACAGAATCGGCCGCGCCCGTCTCGGGTGCGGGTGTGGGTGCGGGCGGGGGCGGAGGAAGGGGCCGGGCGGCCGTGTCCGGGGCGGAGCGCCGAAAATGTCCCGCCCTTCCGGCCCCGCGCGGGAACCCGCACAGGCTAGGCTGCGTTGTGGATGTCAGAGCGTCCGCACAGCCACCACGACAGACAGCCTTCCAGGCATGGACACCCCTAGTGGTCTAGTCCACAATGGCAAGGTAGCGAGACGCAGAACTTCCGTCTTCCCCGCACAGGAAGGCGGACCGAGGACCCGGAGCTCTCTGCCCTGACTGCCCCGGTTCCTCAACCTTCGGTCGACGGGACCGCACACCCCGCGGCCGATACTGCTCCGGGCTGCGGTGCCGGGAGGGCTGAGGGTCCCTCCCAGGCGCCGCGGCCCGCGGGTGTTTTCCGGGCCCCGCGCCGAGCGCGCGCCGCCGACGGGTTTAGGCCACGCACAGACCCACGGGTACGCTCGCAGACGTGCCCTCCATGAACGAACTCGTACGCCAGCACACCGCACTCGACGACTCCGACCTCGAGTGGCTCCACCTGCTGGTCTCGGAGTGGCAACTGCTCTCCGACCTCTCCTTCGCCGACCTCGTCCTGTGGGTCCCCACCCGTGACGGCACCCGCTATGTCTCCGTCGCCCAGATGCGGCCCAACACGGGCCCGACCTCCTACCAGGACGACATGGTCGGCCACCTCGTCCCGCGCGGCCGCCGCCCCCTCCTGGACGCCGCCCTGGACGAGGGCCGGATCGTGCGCGAGGGCGACCCGGAATGGCGCGAGGAGGTCCCCGTCCGGGTCGAGTCGATCCCCGTACGGCGTGAGGGGCGCGTCCTCGGGGTCATCGCCCGCAACACCAACCTGCTCACCGTGCGCACCCCGAGCCGTCTGGAACTCACCTACCTCCAGAGCGCCTCGGACCTCGCGCAGATGATCGCGGCCGGTTCCTTCCCGTTCCCCAACCAGCAGATGGACATGGACGCGGCCCCGCGCGTCGGCGACGGCCTGATCCGCGTGGACGGCGACGGCATCGTCCAGTACGCCTCCCCGAACGCGCTGTCGGCCTACCACCGCATGGGCCTCGCCTCCGACCTGGTCGGCCAGCACCTCGGCCTGACCACCGCGGAACTCGCTCCGACCCGGGGTCCGGTGGACGAGGCGCTCGCCAAGGTCGCCAGCGGCTGGGCGCCCCGCGAGTTCGAGATCGAGGCCAGGGACGGGGTCATCCAGTTCCGGGCGATCCCGCTCAAGCCGAAGGGCACCCGCATCGGCGCGCTCGTGCTCCTGCGTGACGTCACCGAACTGCGCCGCCGAGAGCGCGAGTTGATCACCAAGGACGCGACCATCCGGGAGATCCACCACCGGGTGAAGAACAACCTCCAGACGGTGGCGGCCCTGTTGCGGCTCCAGGCCCGGCGTATCGAGTCCGAGCGCGGTCGGGAGGCCCTGGAGGAGGCGGTCCGCCGGGTCGGCTCGATCGCCATCGTGCATGAGACGTTGTCTCAGAACCTGGACGAGCGGGTGGAGTTCGACGAGATCGCCGACCGTGTGCTGGCGATGGTCGCCGAGATCTCCCCGGGCAAGGTCGCCGGCCGGCGCAGCGGACGCTTCGGCATCCTGGACGCCGAGGTCGCCACCCCGCTGTCCATGGTGCTCACCGAGATCCTCCAGAACGCCCTGGAGCACGGTTTCGTGGAGGGCGACACCGGCACGGTCGAGGTCTCCGCCATCCGCGGCGGCACCACGAAGGAGGGCCGTCTGCTGGTCACCGTCCAGGACGACGGCGTCGGCCTGCCCGCGGGTTTCGACCCGCACACCTCAGGCAACCTCGGCCTCCAGATCGTACGGACGCTGGTGGAGGGCGAGTTGGGCGGAACCTTCGACATGGTCCCGGCGCCGGAGCGCGGTACGCAGGTGATCCTGGACATCCCGGTGAGCGCGCAGAAGTAGCGGCTGTCCGACGGCACGGGCGCACGGCGCAGCAAGAAGCCCCGGACCGTTCAGGGGTCCGGGGCTCGAATGCTCGTTGCCAGCGTGTGCTGCGCATCGGGGGTACTGCGCGCTGCGGCTCGGGGGCGGGAGATGCGTACTCGCTGTACGCGCCGCCAAGCTCAGGCTTGCGGGGCGGGTGTTGTCAGGCGGTTGCCTGGCGGGCCCGGTTGCGGGCGGCGCGGCGCTTCATGGCGCGACGCTCGTCCTCGCTGAGGCCACCCCAGACGCCGGAGTCCTGGCCGGACTCGAGCGCCCACTGCAGACACTGCTCCATAACCGGGCAGCGACGGCAGACGGCCTTGGCTTCCTCGATCTGCAGCAGCGCAGGACCGGTGTTGCCGATGGGGAAGAAGAGCTCGGGGTCTTCCTCGCGGCAAACGGCGTTGTGACGCCAGTCCATGGCTGCTACCTCTCCTTGGTATTACGTGCAGGTTGCTTGTGAATGTGAACGCTTTCACGAATCCCTCAACAAGTGAAGGGCCACCAGCCAGTTCCCTGGCGTGGTCCTGGTGTTTGAAGAGGGGTTCCGGTGATCAGTGGATGCCGGTGTTGCGGGCTGTCCCGATCGCCACGTAGAGACTCGCAAACCTCAGCGGCGGATACAACCCCTACCGGAAAGTTTTTTTTGATTCCTCGGTGTCGACTAGGTCACAGCCGTACTTCCATGGGGTGGATCCTGGCCTAAACGTTCGAGTGAAAGGACTTCAGCCCTTTCTGCTCACACAATCACACGCAGTGCACGGCGTACGCCTGTGAACGTCACGCTTGTTCGCAGCCCCAGGTGGTCACCGTCCATCTGAAGGGGCAAAGGGACCTTCGAATGCAAGGTGAACCGGTCCAGATCGTGCAGTGAGACCGCATGCTTGCCGTGTGGTCCCCGCTCGGGGGACGAAGTGAGCAACTGGGTGCCATATCGGGCAACCGAGGCCGTGGACAGACGGCTGAGACCGAGTACGTCGAGCCCTGTATCGAACGAGGCCTTAGGCGACGCGTACACCGGGCGATTGCCCAGATAGGTCCACGGAGCCGTATTGCAGACTATGGACAGCACCAAATCGGTCACCGGTTCGACGCCTTCCCGTTCCAGCGTGATCGACCCGTGCCGTCGCTGTGACTCACCCAACAACTGGCGAACGGCCTGGCGGATGTAGAGAGCGTGTGTGGATCTCCTGCCGCGCTCGCGCTGCTGCTCCACCCGCCCCACCACTCCGGCGTCGAAGCCGAGCCCGGCGTTGAAGGTGAACCAGCGCGACGGCACCGCCTCGTCCTCCGTGCCGGGCGTGCCCGCGGCCAGGCCGAGTCCGACCGTACGCTCGCTGCCCTCACGCAGGGCGTCCAGCAGCGCGCCGGTGGCCTCCACCGGGTCGTTGGGCAGCCCCAGGGCACGGGCGAAGACATTGGTGGAACCACCGGGGACGACCGCGAGGCCGGGCAGGCTCTCCGGATCGGGGCCCGCGTGCAGAAGACCGTTGACGACCTCGTTGACCGTCCCGTCGCCGCCGAGCGCCACGACCAGGTCGACGTTCCCGCTGTCCGCGGCCTGCCGGCCCAGATCGCGCGCGTGCCCCCGGTACTCCGTGGTGACCGCGTCGAGCTTCATCTCGCTCGCGAGCGCGTGGATGAGGACGTCGCGCGTCCGTGCACTGGTAGTGGTTGCCGCCGGATTGACCACGAGAAGTGCACGCATGAGTTGCAGCGTACCTACTGGGTGGTACCGGGCACAGGCCAGGTGGGGATCGGGTAAGAGATCGCGGGGTGAGCCTCGACACGGGCGACGCGGCCCTGCTCGCGGGCGGCCCGGCGGGCGATCGGACCGCGGGCTACCCTTCAGGAGTGAGCAGTGACCAGACCCCCGCCGCCCCGGAAGCGGCCCCGGAAACCGCCGGTTCCCGCCCCCGCCGGCTGACGTACGCCGCCGTGCTCGTCGCCCTGGAAGGGCTGGCGCTGGTCGTCGGCGGGCTGTGGATGCTCGTCCTCGGGATCGGCGGCGACCCGGACGACCGCGGGCAGGCCGTCACCGGCGGGGTCACGCTGATCGTGCTCGCGCTGCTGCCGCTGCTCGCCGCCGGAGGGCTGCTGAGGCTGCGCGGCTGGAGCCGCGGGCCCGCCGTCATCACGCAGATCATGGCGCTGCCGGTGGCCTACAACCTGCTCCAGGCCGACAGTCTGGCGATCCCGGCGGGCATCGCGCTCGCCGCCGTCGCCGTCGCGTCGCTCGTCCTGATCGTCAACAAGGAGACGACCCGGGCCCTCGGGATCCGGGGGCCCGGCCGCGCGTCGGAGTAGCCGCTGTTCCACCGCCGCCCCGTCGATCCCGCGCTGCATACCGCGCTGCGCTACTCCTCGACGAGCAGCTTCTCCCGCAGCTGGGCCAGCGTGCGGGCCAGCAGACGCGAGACGTGCATCTGTGAGATGCCGACCTCCTGCGCGATCTGCGACTGGGTCATGTTGCCGAAGAACCGCAGCAGCAGGATCCGCTTCTCGCGCGGCGGGAGGTCCTCCAGGAGCGGCTTGAGGGACTCCCGGTACTCGACGCCCTCCAGCGCCTCGTCCTCCGCGCCGAGGGTGTCCGCGACGGCCGGCGACTCGTCGTCGGTGTCGGGCACGTCCAGCGAGAGCGTGGAGTACGCGTTGGCCGACTCCAGGCCCTCCAGGACCTCCTCCTCCGAGATGGCCAGCTTCTCGGCGAGCTCATGGACCGTGGGGGAGCGGCCGTGCTGCTGCGACAGCTCGGCCGTCGCCGTGGTCAGCGCCAGGCGCAGCTCCTGGAGCCGACGCGGCACCCGCACCGCCCAGCCCTTGTCACGGAAGTGCCGCTTGATCTCGCCGACCACCGTCGGGGTCGCGTACGTGGAGAACTCCACGCCGCGCTCCGGGTCGAAGCGGTCGACCGACTTGATCAGGCCGATGGTGGCGACCTGGGTGAGGTCGTCGAGCGGCTCGCCGCGGTTGCGGAAGCGCCGCGCGAGGTGCTCGACGAGCGGCAGATGCATGCGGACCAGCTGGTTGCGCATCTCCGCGTACTCGGCACTGGTGCTCTCGAGCTTGCGCAGCTCGACGAACATCGCGCGTGCCCCGCTGCGGTCCCCCGCCACGGGGGTTGCCGGTGGTTCGTGCCGCGTGCCCGGCACGCTCTGTTCGCCGTCTCGCCCGTGCTCGCTCATTGTCCCGCCCGTCGCCCTCTGTCGAGCCCTCGCCTCTGCTCGGCCTGGGGGCGAGCCCCCGATCCGCCTCTCCCGAGGCGAGCCCTGCACGGCGCCTTCCGGCGGACCGGCCTGCGCGGAGGCCGAGTCGTCCTCCGGATGCGGCCGGGCCTGCTCCGGAATGCCGTCGATACCGTCCGCCATGCGTCGGGAACCGTCCGGAGAGACGGGAATGTCGGCCTTTCCGGCCGGCAGCTCCCGTGCGCCGCGCTCTTCGTCCCGCACCGGCCCGTCCCCGTTCCTCACGCCGGCCCGGGTCCCGCGCCGCGTTGTTTGTAGAGGCTGATCGTCACGGTCTTGTCCTCGTCGACGGCGGAGGACACCTTGCCCGCGAGGGCGGACAGGACGGTCCAGGCGAAGGTGTCCCGCGAGGGGGCGTGCCCGTCCGTGGTCGGCGCGGAGACGGTGACTTCCAGCGAGTCGTCGACGAGTCGGAACACACAGCTGAGAACCGAGCCGGGCACGGCCTGCTGGAGCAGGATCGCGCAGGCCTCGTCCACCGCGATGCGCAGGTCCTCGATCTCGTCCAGGGTGAAGTCCAAACGGGCCGCGAGGCCGGCCGTGGCCGTCCGCAGCACCGACAGGTAGGCACCCGCAGCCGGCAGCCGGACTTCGACGAAGTCCTGGGTCGCGGGCTCGCCTGCGATCTGGGACACCCTCACCTCCAAGGTGGTACAAGCTTTTCGGGGCCGAGGGTCGCCCCCCGGGGTAACGCATGGGTGGTGCAGCGGTGACGCTATCGCGCTCTCAAGTTTCCTGTCCCCGGGACCCCAACCCCTGACGTCACTCACAGTAAAGCTGTGAACACGCTCCGTGTCTAGAGGTCCGTCGGCCCAAATGGGAAGAGGGCGCGCCGGGTTGACGTACCCAGGCGTCAGATGGTCGAACCGTACCCGCCGGACGGCCGGAGCGTCTCATGAGTTCAACGCTCGCACCGCCTCGGAAGTTCACGCGGGGCCGGGGCGCACCGAAAGGGTCTGTACGTGGCATGGTCTCCTCATACGAGCACATGGTCGACGAAACACCAGCGCCAGTTCTCGCCGGGTTCGAAGGTCCGCATCACCGGATGACCCGACTCCTTGTGGTGCTCCGTCGCGTGCCGGCTCGGCGACGAGTCGCAGCAGCCGACGTGGCCGCACGTCAGGCACAACCGCAGTTGCACAGGATGGGTGCCGTCCCGCAGGCACTCCGGACACGTCTCGCCGAGGGGGACGGGTTCGGGGTGGGGCAGCGCGTCGGCGTGCGTGCACTGTTTCATGATTGCCAGATTACGACGGGCGTGCGGACGACCGCGCGGAAAACGAGGGCGGGCAGGACATGGACGTGATGCCACTGCTGTTGCTGGTGGCCGGCAGCGCGGCGGTCGCGGCCGCGGCACGGCGCACCCCGGTGCCCGCGCCGCTGCTGCTGGTGGCGGTCGGCCTGGTGGTGTCCTACGTGCCCGGGGTGCCCGACTACACCCTTGACCCGGACGTGGTACTGCCGCTCCTGCTGCCGCCGCTGCTGTACACGTCGGCCACCGACAGCTCCTACCTCGACCTGCGCGCCCAGATGCGGCCGGTGGCCCTGCTGTCGGTCGGGTACGTGCTCTTCGCGACCTTCGCCGTCGGCTGGGCCGCCTACCTGATCGTCCCCGGGCTGCCGCTGACGGCGGCGCTGGTGCTGGGCGCGGTGGTGGCGCCACCGGACGCGGTCGCCGCCACGGCGGTGGCACGCCGGGTGGGCCTGCCCTCGCGGATCACCACCATCCTCCAGGGCGAGTCGCTGCTGAACGACGCCACCGCGATCACCGCCTACAAGGTGGCCCTCGCGGTCGTGGTCGGCGAGGGCGCCTCCTGGGCCGGTGGCATCGAGGAGTTCCTGGTGGCCGCGGTCGGCGGAACGGCCGTCGGCCTGATCCTGATGGCCCCGCTGCACTGGCTGCGGACCCACCTCAAGGAGCCCCTCCTCCAGAACACGCTCTCCCTGCTGATCCCCTTCGTCGCGTACTCGGCCGCCGAGCAGTTCCACGCCTCCGGCGTCATCGCCGTGGTCGTCGTCGCGCTCTACCTGGGCCACCGCGCGTGGGAGGTCGACTTCGCGACCCGCCTCCAGGAGGAGGCCGTGTGGAAGATGGTCGCCTTCGTCCTCGAGTCGGCGGTCTTCGCCCTGATCGGCCTCCAGCTCCCCGTGGTCCTGAAGGGCCTGGGCGCCTACGAGGGCCTGGACGCCGCCTGGTACGCCGTGGCGCTCTTCCTCGTGGTCGTGGCGACGCGCTTCCTCTGGGTGTACCCGGCGACCTTCCTGCCCCGCCTGCTGTCGGCCCGCATCCGCGCGCGGGAGGCCAACCCGACGTGGCGGGGACCGATAGTCATCGCCTGGGCCGGCATGCGGGGCGTGGTCTCGCTGGCCATCGCCTTCTCCATCCCGCTGACCGTGGACCACGGTGACGCGCCCTTCCCGCACCGCAATCTGATCCTCTTCCTCACCTTCACGACGGTCATCGGCACCCTGGTGGTGCAGGGACTGACCCTGCCCCCGCTGATCCGGCTCCTGAGATTCCCCGAGGCCGACCCGCAGGCCGCGACGCTCGCCGAGGCCAACGCCCAGGCGCAGGCCTCCCGCGTCGCCGAGGAGCGTCTGGACGCGCTCCTGTCCGACGAGCGCAACGCCCTGCCCCCGCCGCTGGCCGACCGCCTGCGCAGCGTGCTGGAGCGCCGCCGCAACGCCGTCTGGGAGCGGCTCGGGCAGGCCAACCCGGTCACCGGCGAAACCGTCGACGACACCTACCGGCGCCTCGCGCGCGAGATGATCAGCGCCGAGCGCGAGATGTTCGTCCGGTTGCGGGACGGCCGCTACATCGACGACGAGATGCTGCGCACGCTGCTGCGGCGACTGGACCTGGAGGAGGCGGCGGCCTACCGCGAGACGGCGTAGGCCCGGCGCACGCACGCGTACACCGCTGTCCCCTCACTCCTACGGGAACGGGCGGCCGGTGATCACGGCCGTCACGGTCGTCCCGCGCGGGAAGGCGCCCTCCTCCACGAGGGTGACAAGACCGTAGAGCGACTTGGCGACATACAGACGCTCCACGGGAACACCGTGGCGCTGCTCGAAGTCCGCCGCGAAGGCCTCCAGGCCGGGGGTGACACGGGCGTACCCGCCGAAGTGGAAGCGCTCGTCGAGCGTCCACTCGCCCCGTCGGCCGCCGAAGGCATCCTCCTGGAGCGCCTGTATGCCGTCCTCCAGGAACCCTCCCCTGAGGACCGGTATGCCCAGGGCCCGCTGACCGGGGGCGAGCCCGGCCGCCAGACCGGCGAGCGTGCCGCCGGTACCGCAGGCGAGGACGACGACGTCGGTACGGCGGCGGAGCTCCTCGCCCAGCGCCCGGCAGCCGCGGACCGCCGCCGCGTTGCTGCCGCCCTCGGGGACCACGTACGCGTCCGGTGCCCTGACCGCTTCCACGATCGCCTCGAGCACGTCCGGCTCCGTCTTGCGCCGGTACGTCGAGCGTTCCACGAAGTGCAGGCGCATGCCGTCGGCCGCGCACCGGGCCAGGGAGGGGTTCAGCGGCCGGCCGGCCAGTTCGTCGCCGCGCACCACCCCCACCGTGGGAAGACCGAGGAGCCGGCCGGCCGCGGCCGTGGCCCGCAGGTGGTTGGAGTAGGCGCCGCCGAAGGTCAGGAGGGTTCCGCCCGCCGCCCGCTCCAGGTTGGGAGCGAGCTTGCGCCATTTGTTGCCGATCACCTCGGGATGGATCAGGTCGTCCCGCTTCAGCAGCAGCCGTACCCCGTGCCGCCCGAACCGGTCGTCGGACACTTCCCGGAGCGGAGACGGCAGGTGGGGGCGCAGGTCGGTCACCCGCTCATTGTCGAACAGCATTCGGTGAAACGTGCCTGTTCCCAGCACCCCGTTGATCCATTCCCGCTCTTTCGGGTAATAGCACGAGCACACACGGTGATGGAAGGCTTGCCGCGTGAACGAAGTGCACCGGCGCAGTTCGGCGCCGGTGCATGAATCGGGAGGGCATTTCTCATGTCGGTAGGCGAAGAGGTCCGCACGGATTCGGGCAAGCCGCAGCAGAGTCTCGGCACCGCGGCCGCGCGGAACCTGGCCACCACGACCAAGTCCGCACCGCAGATGCAGGAGATCAGCTCCCGCTGGCTGCTGCGGAATCTGCCCTGGGTGGATGTGCAGGGCGGTACGTACCGGGTCAACAGGCGGCTCACGTACGCCGTGGGCGACGGCCGCATCACGTTCGTCAAGACCGGTGACCGGGTCGAGGTCATCCCCGCCGAGCTGGGCGAACTGCCCGCGCTGCGCTCCTACGAGGACGAGGAGGTGCTCGGGGAGCTCGCCCAGCGCTGCCGCCAGCGGGAGTTCGGCCCGGGCGAGGTCATCGCCTCCTTCGGCAGCCAGACCGACGAGGTCTATCTGCTGGCGCACGGCCGCGTCGAGAAGGTCGGCACCGGACCCTACGGCGACGACCAGGTGCTCGGCGTCCTCGCGGACGGCGCGTACTTCGGCGACCAGGCGCTGCTCGACGCGGACGCCATCTGGGAGTACACGGCCCGCGCCGACACGGCCTGCACCGTGCTGATCCTGGCCCGGCAGGACGTCGAGCAGGTCGCGGAGCGTGCCGACACCCTGCGCGAGCACCTCCACCAACTGCGCGCGATCCCCGAGCAGCGCACCAACAAGTACGGCGAGAAGGAGGTCGACCTCGCCGCGGGCCACGCCGGCGAGCCGGACATCCCGCACACGTTCGTGGACTACGACGCCCGGCCGCGCGAGTACGAACTGAGCATCGCCCAGACCGTACTGCGCATCCACTCGCGCGTGGCCGACCTGTACAACCAGCCGATGAACCAGACCGAGCAGCAGTTGCGGCTGACGGTCGAGGCGCTCAAGGAGCGCCAGGAGCACGAGCTCGTCAACAACCGCGAGTTCGGGCTGCTGCACAACTGCGAGTACGACCAGCGGCTCCAGCCGCACGACGGCGTGCCCGGCCCGGACGACCTGGACGAACTGCTCAGCAGGCGGCGCGGCACCAAGATGCTGCTCGCCCACCCGCGTGCGATCTCCGCCATCGGCCGCGAGCTCAACAAGCGTGGGCTCGTCCCCGAGACGATCGACGTCGGCGGCAACCGGATCCCGACCTGGCGCGGGGTGCCGATCTACCCGTGCAACAAGATCCCCGTCAGCGAGGCCCGCACCAGCTCCATCATCGCGCTGCGCCTGGGCCAGGAGGACCAGGGCGTCATCGGACTGCGCCAGTCCGGCATCCCGGACGAGATCGAGCCGAGCCTGTCCGTGCGGTTCATGGGCATCAACGAACAGGCCATCATCAAGTACCTGGTCACGGCCTACTACTCGGCCGCTGTCCTCGTGCCGGACGCGCTGGGCGTCCTGGAGAACGTCGAGATCGGCCGCTGGCGGTGACTTCCGCCATCAGGCGGCACCGGGACGAGACGCGCGAAGGGCGGGGGGTCATCGGCAGCCAGGGCCACGGCGGTCCGGGCCGGGCCGACGGGCACGAGGCGGCGGGGATCCTGGAACGCTCCCGGGCGTCCGTCGACCCGGAACTGCGGGCCGCCTGCGACTCGTTGCCCGGCCCGCTGCGCCGGGTCGCGCTCTACCACTTCGGCTGGGAGCACGCGGACGGCACCCCGGCGGCGAGCAACGCGGGCAAGGCGATCCGCCCGGCCCTGGTGCTCGCGGCGGCCGGCGCGCTCGGTGGCCCGGCGGCTCGCGCGGCGGCCCTGCGGGCCGCCGCGGCGGTCGAACTGGTCCACAACTTCACGTTGTTGCACGACGACGTGATGGACCGGGACACCACCCGCCGGCACCGCCCCACCGCCTGGACCGTGTTCGGCGACGCCGACGCCATCCTCGCCGGGGACGCCCTCCAGGCCCTCGCCCTGGGGCTGCTGGCCGCGGATCCGCATCCCGCGTCCTCGGCGGCCGTCGCCCGGGTCGCGGCCTGTGTGGTCGAACTCTGCGCCGGCCAGCAGGCGGACACGGCCATGGAGAAACGGGGGCCTGCCGAGATCACCCTGGACGAGGTGCTCGTCATGGCCGAGGCCAAGACGGGAGCGCTGCTCGGCTGCGCGTGCGCGGTGGGCGCACTGTACGCGGGGGCGGCCGAGGAGGACGTCGACGCGCTGGACGCGTTCGGCCGGGAGGCCGGGCTCGCCTTCCAGCTCATCGACGACGTCATCGGCATATGGGGAGACCCGCGGCACACCGGTAAACCAGCCGGTGCGGATCTCGCCGCCCGCAAGAAGTCCCTGCCCGTGGTCGCCGCGCTGACCTCCGGCACCCCGGCGGCCGGCGAGCTGGCGGAGCTGTACGCGGCGCCGTACGAGCCGGCCGACCTGGACCGTACGACGCTGGCCGTCGAACGGGCCGGCGGTCGCGCGTGGGCGCAGGAGCAGGCGGCCGATCGTATGTCCCGGGCGATGCACGCGCTGAGCAGGGCGATCCCGGATCCGGAGTCGGCCGGCGGCCTGCTCTCCCTGGCGGAGTTCGTGACGCGCCGCAGCAACTGACCAGGACGGGAGGAGCCGAGGAACGAAGGGGCGAGGGGGGAGGAGCGAGGGGGCGAGGAACGAAGGGGCGAGGAGCGAGGGGGGAGGAGCGAGGGGGCGAGGAGCGAGGGGGCGAGGAGCGAGGGGGCGAGGAGCGAGGGGGCGAGGAACAAGGGGACGCGGAACGAGGGCGGGGGCCGGGGCGGAAGCCGGACCATCACGAGGGGGGTCAGGTCCGGCCGGTCCCGCACATCCTCACGGTGTGCGGGACCTGCGGCTGTGCAGCCGCAGGGCAGGGCGATGCCGACCTGGCAGCAGCACAGCCGCGCGGCCTCGCCCCGCCGTGCGTCGCCTTCTCTGCCGTGCCCGGTCCGCCCGGGCGGACCGGGCCGGCTCCGCCCCGCCGTGCCCGGTCTGCATGGCCGTGCCGGCTCCGCCCCGCCGTGCCGGCTCCGCATGGCCGGCCGTGCCCTACCCTGCCGTGCCCGCTTCGCATGGGGCGGCCGGGTCGGCCTCGCCCTGCCCGCCCCGTCGGGCCCGCGGCTGTGGCGGTGTGTGTCAGGGGCGGTGTGGCGGAGGGCGGGGCTGTCCGGCCCTCCGATGCCCGATCCCCGGTCGCGGTCGCGGTCGGGGTCGTGGGCTGGGCCGCGGTGGTGGTCGTGGTCGGGGATCGCGAGTGTGGGCGTCAGGGGGCTTCCGGCACCACCGTTGCGACGATGCGTTCGACCAGGCCCTCCGGCACCCTCACGCCCGGCAGGGCGCCGTCCAGTACGCCCGGCAGTGTCAGGTGCTCCAGGACGAGCCCGAGCATCGCGAGATAGAGGACGACGACGGTCTCGTCGCCGCCGGGCAGGCCCGCGTCGCGGTGGAAGGTCATGCCGTGCTCGAGGTCGCCGCGTACCGACGTGGTGAAGGAGGCGCGGAGCTCCGGGCGCCGGGTCGCTTCGAGGCGCATCTCCAGCAGGGCGAGATAGCCGCTGCGGTCGCGGGTCGCGCGGGCCATCAGGTCGTGCATGAACGCGGTGACCAGGGAGCGGTCCCGGGGCCTTGTCATCAGCTCGGCCAACGCTTCCGGGTCCGGCGCCAGCCGGACGTGCAGCCGGGCGTCGATCTGCCGCAGCAGGTCGTCGCGTCCGGTGAAGTAGTTGGAGGCCGTGCCCACCGGCACGCTCGCCGCCGTGTCCACCGCGCGGAACGTCAGCCCGCGCGCGCCCTCGCGCGCGAGCACCTCGACGCCCGCGTCCACCAGGGCCGCCCGGCGCTCCGGATTTCCGGCCATGCGGAACCCTCTCTCTCACTTGGCTCCGTTTCCCGAAATGCAGGGAAACCCCTTGCAACCACTACAGGTGAAGTACTACAAATGAAGCACTACAGCTGGAGTGGTCAGGAACCAGCCTACGGAAAGAGTCCTACTTGCGAAAGCTCACGTACTACGTCGCCTGCTCCGTCGACGGCTTCATCGGGGACGTGACCGGCGACGCCACGGCGATGGTGTCCTTCGTCGACGAGGAGTTCCTCGACTTCCTCAAGTCGCAGTACCCGGAGACCGTGCCGACCCACGGCCGTCGCGCCCTCGGCTTCGACGACCTGGAGAACAGGAGGTTCGACACGATCATCCAGGGCAGGGCCAGCTATGACCTGGCCCTGAAGGAGTGCAACCCCAGCCCCTACGCGCACCTGCGCCAGTACGTGGCCTCACGCACCCTCGGGGAATCGCCGTCCCCGGACGTCGAGATCATCGCGGACGGTCTGCTCGACAAGGTCCGCGAGCTGAAGGCGGAGGACGGCGGTCTCGACATCTACCTGTGCGGCGGGTCCCGCCTGGCGGGCGAGCTGCGCGACGAGATCGACGAACTCGTGATCAAGCGGTACCCGATGGTCTACGGCGTCGGTATGCCGATGTTCGGTGCCGCATTCGACGCCGCCCGCTTCACGTTCGGCGGAGTGCGTTCCTTCGGAAACGGCGCGGTCGTACGGACGTACTACCGGGATCGGTGACGTACGGCGGGGAGCGCTCGCGTGCGGGCCGTCCTACTCTGTAGGGCATGGACCGGGAACAACGCGTCTGTCCCGCCTGCGGGCAGCCTGTACAGTCCGTCGTCCGGCGACACAAGACGCTCGGCGCGTGGGTACCGCGCTGGGTGCCGGGCCCCTGCCACAACGCCAAGTGTGAGGCGTACGTGGAACCGGGCGCCCGGCACGACGCCGCGGAGTCCGAACAGGAACCCGGAGCCCCTGCGGCTCCGGCCTCCTGATCTCAGTGGGTCACGGAAGCCGCCTGCGCGGCCCCCTGCTTCCCTGCGGTGGCGGCCGGCGCGGGTGACAGCACACGCTCGGCGAGCAGCCCGAAGACGAGCCCGAAAGCAGTCCACAGGGTGAGCTGGATCGCGAGCGCCGCGAGGCGGAACTGCCAGAGCAGCGTGGGCGAGAAGCCCTTCGGGACCTCGTTGACGGCCGGCAGGAACGCATAGGCGAGACCGACCGCCAGGACGAAGAACGCTCCCGCGGCGATCGTCGCGTTCCAGTTACCCAGGCGCGGCGCGAGTCGCTTGCCCAGGATGACCGTGGCGACGGTCAGGAGCACGCTGAGCACCATCATCAGGAAGTACAGCGTGGTGCGCTTGCCGATCGTGTCGGGGTCGCCGACGGAGGGCGGGTTGGCCGGGTACTTCAGGAACGGCACCACGTAGACGGCGAGCAGTCCCGCAGCCGACAGGAGCAGCGCACTCGCCCGGGGGCCGAAGCGGCCGATCCTGCCGAGCGCGAAGCAGTAGGCGAGAGCGGCGATGCCGCCGAACGCCACGCCGTACAGGAGGACGCCGGTGGCCAGGCCGCCGGTGGACTGCATCGTGCGGGAGACGAGCTCGACGCCGTGCTCGTGGGCGTGGGAGTCCTCGTAGGCGATCGCCGAGTCGACGCGCGGTTCGCCCAGGAAGTAGGCGACGGCGAGAGCCAGCAGTCCGGCGGCAAGACCGGCGATCATGCCGCGGACCAGGAGGTTTCTGACAATTGCGGAGTTCACGGGGTCCGGTTCCCTGTCAGGTCAGTGGCAGGGGAAACCGAGCAGGTGGCGGGCGTCGTGGACCCACTCGTGGACGTCCTCGCCGGACACCACGGAGGTGGCGCCCTGCTCGGCTCCGACGAAGTAGAGCAGGACCATCATCAGGATGCCGAAGAAGACCGCCCAAGGGACGATCGCCCCGATCGGCAGCTTGGCGGGTGCGGCGGCGGGGCCGGCGGTCGGCTGTGCGACGGTCTGCGCCATGGCAGGACCTCCTCGGGAGTTCGCGTCCCATCTCGGTGGTGCACGTGACGACGGGTGCGGGTCTGACTTGCTCGGCGTTCACCACCCGTGAGGGGATGGCGCCTGCCGGCTTACAGTGGCGCGACCGTGCCGGATTCCCACCGGACTTCCGCCGTACCGTCGTCAATGTCGCGCAGAACGTACCGCGTGACGGCTGCGCGGCCAAGGGCGCATGGGACGGCGCAGACGCGCGAAGACCGTCGCAGAACACTCAACAGCCTTTATTTTCAGCTGACTTGTCGTGCAAAATCCAAGGAGCGAAAACCGATGACCAGCCGAGTGACCTTGATCTCACCGGCGCTCACGGCGGCCCTGCGCGAGGCGCGATTCGACGACGGCGGCTGCGAGTTGGACGCCGCCGGAGAGCGGCTGGCCCGGTCGGCCGCGGCCCGTCTGCCCGACGCGGACCGCTCGGCCGCCTCGCCGTCCGCGCGCTGCCGTCGGACCGCCGAGGCGCTCGGCCTGTCCGCGCCCCAAGTGCCCGCGCTCGCCGCGCTCGACGTGGGGCGCTGGCGCGGACGGACCCTCGCCGAGGTCACGTCCGCCGAGCCGGACGCGGTGGCGTCCTGGCTGGTGGACCCGGCCCACGCCCCCCACGGCGGGGAGTCCGTGCGGGACCTGTGCGACCGCGTCGGCGCATGGCTCGACGGCATCGCCCGCACTGCGGGACGAGTGATCGCCGTGGTGGAACCAGACGTCGTACGAGCCCTCCTCGTCCGTGGGCTGAGCCTGCCGGAACCGTCGTTCTGGCGGCTGGACGTGCGCCCGCTGACCGCAGTCGACCTGAGCGGCCGGGCGGGGCGCTGGAACCTCCAGGTGGGGACACCGCTGGGAGAGGCGCCGTAGCCGACCGGGGGAGGAGCGCTCACCAGGGGAAACGCTCGACGGTGCGTGCTCGGCGGTAGGCGGTCAGCGGTCCGTGGGCGGTTCGGAGGGCCGGGTGCCGGCTCGCGGCAGGCCGCCCGTTTCCGCGTCGCGTCCGGTCAGGCAGTACAGGGCGCCGGTCGGGTCACGCATCACCGTCCAGTGGGGCCGGCGGTCCACGAGCCGGGCGCCGAGCCCTTCGTGCCGGGCGCGTACGGCGTCGACGTCGGGACCGCAGGCCAGGTCGAGGTGGGCGTCGGCAGCCTGTTCCGCCTCGAGTCGCTGGAGCAGGATGCGGACCGGCAGCCCCGGCGGCGGCTCGATCACGTGGAACTCGGGCCGCGAGCCCGGCCGGGACGACCAGTCGGTCAGCAGACCGCTCCAGAAGGCGACTTCACGCTCGTACGCCGACGGTGGGAGGTCCATGCACACCTGGTCCAGACGGGCGCCGGACACCACGGGCGGCCGCACGGACTCCCCGTGCCACGGCACCGCGCAGAACAACTGCCCGGCAGGGGAGCGCAGTACGGCCCAGCCGTCGTGAGCCGCGACCGTTTCCGCTCCGAGCTCCAGAGCCCGCGCGACGAGACCGGGCACGTCCTCGACGGCCAGGTCGAGATGAGCACCGCCGTCCCCGCCCGTGACCGCCTGGACCTTGACGCAGGCGTCGGCGTCGGCATCCTTCGGCAGCAGGGTGACGAACTCGCCCTGCGCGCCCCTGGGTTCTGACACCGACGTCCCCGTGACGGCCGTCCAGAAGTCGCAGGCCCGCGCGAAGTGCCGGGCGGGCCGGTCGGCGAAGGCGTAGGTCCAAAGGACCGGCCGGATCATCCGGTCCGTTCCAGGAACCGCAGCATGTTCCCCGCCGGGTCACGGAAGGCGCAGTCGCGCACCCCGTACGGCTGGTCCATGGGCTCCTGGATCACCTCGGCACCGGCCTCCTGCACGCGCGCGTGCAGCGCGTCGCAGTCGGCGGTGGTGAAGATGACCCCGCGCAGCACACCCTTGGCGAGCAGCCGGGCCATCGCCTCCCGGTCGGCGGGGGAGAAGTCGGGGTTCGCGCCCGGCGGCTCCAGCACGATCTCCACGTCCGGCTGGAGCGGCGACCCGACGGTCACCCACCGCATCCCCTCGAAGGAGACGTCGTTGCGGACTTCGAGGCCGAGCACCTCCACGTAGAAGTGCAGGGCCTTGTCGTGGTCGTCGACGGCGACGAAACACTGGTGAAGTTTGAGGTCCATGGTGACCAGCCTAGGCATGCCGGCCGCGCCGGGGACGGGTGAACGTCCGGACCACGCACGGCGCGATCACCTCGCTCGCCTCGTGCGACCGCGCCCGGTAGGCGCTCGGGGTCTCGCCGACCAGTTCGGTGAACCGGGAGCTGAACGAGCCGAGCGAGGTGCAGCCGACCGCCATGCAGACTTCCGTCACGGTGAGGTCGCCGCGGCGCAGGAGGGTCTTGGCGCGCTCGACCCTGCGGGTCATCAGGTAGCCGTAGGGCGTCTCGCCGTAGGCCTCGCGGAAGCTGCGCTGGAAGTGGCCCGGGGACATCAGCGCGGTGCGCGCGAGCGCGGAGACGTCGAGCGGCTCGGCGTACTCACGATCCATCCGGTCGCGTGCCTGCCGCAGCCTTACCAGGTCCTCGAGGGTCACGGGCTCAGCATCGCACGGAGGGCGTCGCCGGCGCGGGGCCGAGGACCGGGCGGAAGCGCCGCGGATACCGGAGGGGGGCGACCGGAAAGGAGACCGCACCCGGACCGACAGGGACGCCGTGGACGGCGGCCTGCGGGCCGGGTGCGGACAGCTGGGCGTGCGACCCGCCGGAGCGGCGTCGGGAAGCCCGGCCGGCGATCAGGCCTTCTTGGTCTCCCAGAAGATCTTGTCGATCTCGGCGATGAGCTCCAGGGCCTTCTCGCCGGTCTTGGGGTCCGTCGAGGCCTTGGCGGCCGAGAGGGCCTTCAGGGCGTCGTTGACCAGCTGGTGCAGCTGGGGGTACTTCTCGAAGTGCGGGGGCTTGAAGTAGTCGCTCCACAGCACGGAGACGTGGTGCTTCGCGAGCTCGGCACGCTGCTCCTTGATGACGGTGGCGCGCGCCTGGAAGTGCGGGTCGTCGTTGGCGGCCATCTTTTCCTGGACGGCCTTCACCGACTCCGCCTCGATGCGGGCCTGGGCCGGGTCGTACACACCGCAGGGCAGGTCGCAGTGTGCGCTGACCTTGACCTTGGGGGCAAACAGGCGGGAAAGCATGGAGCGTTCCTTCCTCGTGATCGTCTTCTCAGGTGGGACATTACTCCCTGAGGGAGGGCTTTTCGCGGGTGCCCCCATGGGCTTAGGACAAAAGTCCGGGGTCAGACTGGGACTGGTGGAGGAAGAGACCGGGGAGGTGCCGGCGATGCCGGAGCTGTCGCACGAGGCCGGGCGCACGAGGTCGGCCGCGCTCTTCGGACTGGCCGAGGTGACCGGCCCGTCCATGGTGCCCACGCTCTACCACGGGGACCAGCTGGTGGTGCAGTACGGCGCCCGGGTCCGGCCCGGTGACGTGATCGTCCTGCGGCATCCCTTCCAGCAGGACCTGCTCGTCGTCAAGCGGGCCGAGGAGCGTCGCGACGGCGGGTGGTGGGTCCGCGGGGACAACACCTACGCCGGTGGCGACAGCACCGACTACGGAACCGTGCCCGACGAGCTGATCCTGGGCAAGGTGCGGCTGCGCTACCGTCCGCTCAAGCCGGATCAGCGCTCGCCGCTGGCGGTGGTGCGCTGGGCGCTGTCGGCGGCCAGGCCCGTGCCGGCCGTCCGGTCCGCCTCCAGGCGCTTGCGGGCGCGGTAAGCGGCCACGTTGGCGCGGGTGGCGCAGCGGTCGGAGCAGTAGCGCCGGGAGCGGTTGGTCGAGGTGTCGAGGTAGGCGTTGCGGCAGGGGACGGCCTCGCACAGGCCGAGGCGGTCGACGCCGTACTCGGTGAGGTGGAAGGCCAGGCCCATGGCCGCGATGGCCGCGTAGCCCGCCGTGGCGTTCGACGGGTGGTCGGCCAGGTGCATGTGCCACAGTGGGCGGCCGTCGTCGTCCCGGAAGTCGTGGCCGGAGATCTGGGGGCTGACCGGGAACTCCAGCAGGAGCGAGTTCAGCAGGTCCACGGCGAGGGTCTCGTCGCCGCCGTCGGCTGCCTCGAAGACCGCGCGCAGACGGCCCCGCACCGAGCGGAACCGGGTGACGTCCGCGTCGGTGGCCCGGCGGGCCGCCGACTGGTTGCCGCCGAAGAGAGCGCGCACCGCCTCGACCGAGGTCAGCGCGTCCTTGCCCCGGGCCGGTTCCTCGCTGTTCACGAGACGCACGGCGTAGTCCGAGTAATAGGCCAGTTCCACTTGTAGTCCTTACGAGGGCGCTCTATGGTCGGGGTGCGGGCGGGGTAACGGCCGTTCGTGCTTCCAGGGTATTACGCGACATACGCGGCGGAGGGGTTGCCATGACGGACGCGCGGACGAGCACGAGCGGTGCCACGACAGGAACCAGGACCAGTACCACGCCCGGTGCCACGACCGGTGCGGCAGACAGTGTCACGACCGATGCAACGGCCGGGACGGCCGCCGGTGTCGACTGGGCTGCCTGGCAGCGCAGCTGGGACCGTCAGCAGGAGTGGTACATGCCCGACCGCGAGGATCGTTTCCGGGTCATGATCGACATGGTCGAGGCGCTGGTCGGGCCCGCCCCGCGCGTCCTCGACCTCGCCTGCGGCACCGGCACGATCACCGCCCGGCTGCTCGCCCGCCTGCCCGGCGCCACCAGCACCGGCGTCGACCTCGACCCGGCGCTCCTCGCCATCGCCGAGGGCACCTTCGAGGGTGACGACCGCGTCACCTTCGTGACGGCCGACCTCAAGGACCCGCAGTGGCCGGCCCGGCTGCCGTACGACACGTACGACGCCGTACTGACCGCCACGGCCCTGCACTGGCTGCACAGCGAACCCCTCGCTGCCCTCTACGGTCGGGTCGCGGACCTCGTCCGCGACGGCGGTGTCTTCATGAACGCGGACCACATGATCGACGAGACGACGCCCCGGATCAACGCGGCGGAGCGCGCACAGCGCCACACCCGCATGGATCAGGGCAGGGCCGAGGGGGCCGGCGGGGTTCTCGACTGGGCGCAGTGGTGGCAGCTCGCCGCGGCGGATCCCGTGCTCGCCGGACCGACCGCCCGCCGTTTCGAGATCTACGGCGAACACGCCGAGGGCGACACGCCCTCCGCCGCCTGGCACGCGCGCGTGCTGCGCGAGCGGGGCTTCGGCGAGGCCCGGACGGTGTGGTGCTCGCCGTCGGACGCGTTGGTACTGGCCCTGAAGTGACCCGCGCGGCGGAGTGAGGCCTCGCCGAAGGCCGGCGCCCGGCCCGGTGCATCCCCGGCGGGAGCCGGCCCGGACGCGGCCGGCCCGCGGAGAGGGTCCGGTCGGCTGAGAGGTCCCGGACGGCGGAGGGCGGTACGGCGGAAGGGGCGGTACGGGATTCCCGTACCGCCCCTTCTCGTTCGTCGTACCGCTAGAGCACCTTGGACAGGAACGACTGGGTCCGCTCGTGCTGCGGATTGGTCAGCACGTCCCGCGGGTTGCCGGACTCGACGACCACACCGCCGTCCATGAAGACCAGGCTGTCGCCGACCTCGCGGGCGAAGCCCATCTCGTGGGTGACGACGACCATCGTCATGCCGGACTCGGCCAGGTCGCGCATGACGTCGAGGACGTCACCGACCAGCTCAGGGTCGAGAGCCGAAGTCGGCTCGTCGAACAGCATCAGCTTCGGTTCCATGGCCAGGGCCCGGGCGATCGCGACGCGCTGCTGCTGGCCGCCGGAGAGCTGCGAGGGGTAGCTGGCCGCCTTGTCCGCCAGGCCCACCCGTTCCAGGAGCTGTGTCGCACGCTCCCTCGCCTGGGCCCGGCTGACGCCCTTGACCTGGACGGGGGCCTCGACGACGTTCTCCAGCGCCGTCATGTGCGGGAACAGGTTGAACCGCTGGAACACCATGCCGATGTCCCGACGCTTCAGCGCGACCTCGCTGTCCTTGAGCTCGTACAGCTTGTCGCCCTTCTGGCGATAGCCGACCAGGTCGCCGTCGACGTACAGCCGTCCGGCGTTGATCTTCTCGAGGTGGTTGATGCACCTCAGGAACGTGCTCTTGCCGGAGCCGGAGGGGCCGATGAGGCAGAACACCTCGCCGTTCTTGACCTCCAGGTCGATGCCCTTGAGGACCTCGACCGCGCCGAAGGACTTGTGCACGCCCTCGGCCTTCACCATCGCGGTCATGACGACCTCCTTTCGCGGCCGATCGACAGCAGGTTCGTCCGGATCTTCTGGAAGACCGTGGGCGGCAGGCTGCGGCTCGAACCGCGGGCGTAGTAGCGCTCCAGGTAGTACTGGAAGACGCTGAACACGCTGGTCATGACCAGGTACCAGATGGACGCGACGAACAGCAGCTCCATCACGGCGAACGACGAGGAGCCGATCACCGAGGTCGAGCGGAGCAGTTCGTTGTACGTCACCACGTACACCAGCGACGAGGTCTTGAGCATGTTGATGAACTCGTTGCCGGTCGGCGGCACGATCACCCGCATCGCCTGCGGGATGACGATCCTGCGCAGCGTCTTGGCGTGGCTCATGCCGAGCGCGTGCGAGGCCTCGGTCTGTCCCTCGTCCACGGCCAGCAGGCCGGCCCGGCAGATCTCCGCCATGTACGCGGCCTCGTTCAGACCGAGTCCGAGCAGGGCGCACATGAACGGCGTCATGACGTCCGTCATCTCGTCCTTGTAGATCGGACCGAGGTTCAGGACGGGGAAGATCAGCGCCAGGTTGAACCACATCAGGAGCTGCACATAGACCGGGGTGCCGCGGAAGAACCAGATGTACAGCCAGGCGACCGTGCTGGTCACCGGGTTCTTCGACAGCCGCATCACGGCCAGCACGACGCCCAGGACCACGCCCAGCACCATGGACAGCACGCTGATCAGGAGGGTGCGCCCGGCGCCCGCGATCACGGTCGAGTTGAACAGCTGGTCGCCGACGGTGTTCCACTGGATGTCGCCGTTCGCGAAGGCGTTGACCAGCAGCGCCAGGAGCGCGATGACGATCACGGCGCTGACCCAGCGGCCGTAGTGGCGCACGGGGATGGCCTTGATGGCCTCCGGCGGGCCGGAGAACCCCGAGTCCTTGGCGACCTGCGGGGTGTCCTCGGGTGGTGCGCCACCCGTGGAGGACTTGTCGAGCTTGTCAGTCATGGGGACTGCCCTTCGAAGACTGCGAAAGGTGCGGGTGGATCACTTGCCGCCGTTGACCGCGGCGGCCTTGATCGCGCCGCTCTCGGCGCCCCACTTCTCCAGCGCCTTCTGGTACGAGCCGTCCTTGATGATCGCGTCGACGGCCTCCTTGAGGGCGTCGCGCAGCTGGGTGTTCTTCTTGTCGACGACGATGCCGAACGGAGCGGCCTCGTACTGCTCGTCGAGAACCTCGAAGGTGTTGCCGTTGCCCGCCTTGCGGGCCATGTCGACGGCCACCGGGTAGTCGTTGACGCCGGCCACGGCGCCGCCGGACTTGACGCGGGTCTGGGCCTCGGTGTCGTTCTCGAAGGACTCGATCTTGAGGGCCTTCTTGCCGCCCTCCGTGCACTTCTTGGACTGCGCCTTGAGGGCCTCTTCGTAGGTGGTGCCCCGCTGCACGGCGACCGTCTGACCACAGAGGTCGTCGATGGTCTTGATGCCCTTGGGGTTGCCCTTCTGGACGTAGATGGCCGTGCCGGCGGTGAAGTAGTCGACGAAGTCGACGCCCGTGCCGAGCTTCTTGCCCTTGTCGTCCAGGCCCTCCTGGCGCTGCTTGTTGTCCGTGATCGACGACATGGCGACGTCGTAGCGGCCGGTGTTGACCGCCGTGATCAGGGTGTCGAAGCCGCCCGACGTGAACTGGAAGTCGACGCCGAGCTGCTTGCCGAGCGCGGCGGCGATGTCGGGGTCGACGCCCACGATCTTGCCGCCCTCGACGGACTCCATCGGGGCGTACTCGGCGTTGGTGCCGACCTTGATGACGCCCGCCTTCTGGATGTCGGCCGGGAGCTTGGAGAACAGGGGGGCCTTGTCGGAGCCGCTCGACGACTCGGAGGAGCTGCCGCCGCTCTTGGTCTGGTCGCCGCAGGCGGAGAGCAGCAAGGCGCCCGCGACCGCGAGGGATCCGACCGCTGCCAGGCGGGTGCGCGCGGCGGTCGTGCGTCGGGTGGAGCTTGCGGTCATGGTGGATTCCTCCGGCGGATGGATGGAAATGCCGATGGGTCGACAAATGCCGATGGGTCGACGAGAACACACACCTTCGGGTGTCGCGACCTCGTGTGATTACCGCATCTTGCCATTCGGACGACGCCATTCAGGGGGCCAGCCATGTCAAAATCGGATAACGGGCGACCCCCGAACCCCATCAGTCCGGTACATCACGGCCGGACGGAGCCGGACCATCTGCGGGAATCCCCCGTTCCGGCCGAAAGATCTCCGGTCGATCCGGGAGGCGCGGTCGCCCGGCGTGCAAGCCGTGTGCCCCAGGGAGCTCGTGTCAAGGGATTCCGAGAGCTCGGCCAGTTCTGGCGCATGACCCATGTCACTCAGCGTGGCGTCTGTTCGAGGTCCACAGCGTGAGGCGTGTGACCTTGCACGGATTGGACTCGTCGGGTGTGGTCTCCGTCCGGTAAGAAGGATTTTTACACCCCTCATCCGGGGCTCAGGGCGCGTGTGCGGCGCGCCCGACGCGCAGGCGCCCGTACGCATCACTCTGGGACCCGCGCGATGCCCGCCCACTTCTCAATCAGGAGTGGCCACCCTCAAACCATGCAGACCTAAGGGGTAAGACACAGTGGCAGCGGAGATCGTCAATCCTCGCAGCGAGAGCGCCGAACGAACGGGCCAGGAGGGCGGTGCGGAGCCCCTCGACTCGTTCGACCCGGTGTTCGCGCTGCACCGCGGCGGAAAGATGGCCGTGCAGGCCACCGTCCCGATTCGTGACAAGGACGACCTGTCCCTCGCCTACACGCCCGGCGTCGCGCGGGTGTGCACCGCGATCGCCGAGCGGCCGGAGCTGGTGGACGACTACACCTGGAAGTCCTCCGTCGTCGCCGTCGTGACCGACGGCACGGCCGTTCTCGGCCTCGGGGACATCGGTCCGGAAGCCTCTCTTCCGGTCATGGAAGGCAAGGCGATCCTGTTCAAGCAGTTCGGCGGTGTGGACGCGGTTCCGATCGCGCTCGCCTGCACGGACGTGGACGAGATCATCGAGACCGTGGTGCGCCTCGCGCCCTCGTTCGGCGGAGTGAACCTGGAGGACATCTCGGCGCCGCGGTGCTTCGAGATCGAGCGCCGGCTCCAGGACGCGCTGGACATCCCGGTCTTCCACGACGACCAGCACGGCACGGCGATCGTCACGCTGGCGGCGCTGCGCAACGCGGCGCGGCTGAGCGGGCGGGGCATCGGTGAGCTGCGCGCGGTCATCTCCGGCGCCGGCGCTGCCGGTGTCGCCATCGCCAGGATGCTGGTCGAGGCCGGCATCGGGGACGTCGCGGTCGCCGACCGCAAGGGCATCGTCTCGGCGGACCGCGAGGACCTGACCGACGTCAAGCGTGAGCTGGCCGGGTTCACCAACAAGGCCGGGCTGACCGGCTCCCTGGAGAACGCGCTGGCCGGCGCCGACGTCTTCATCGGCGTCTCCGGCGGTACGGTCCCGGAGGAGGCGGTGGCCTCCATGGCGAAGGGGGCCTTCGTCTTCGCCATGGCCAACCCGACGCCCGAGGTGCACCCGGACGTCGCTCACAAGTACGCGGCCGTGGTCGCGACCGGGCGCTCGGACTTCCCGAACCAGATCAACAACGTGCTGGCGTTCCCGGGGATCTTCGCGGGCGCGCTCCAGGTGCGGGCCTCCCGGATCACCGAGGGCATGAAGATCGCGGCGGCCGAGGCCCTGGCGGGGGTCGTCGGTGAGGATCTCGCGGCGGACTACGTGATTCCGTCGCCGTTCGACGAGCGGGTCGCTCCCGCGGTGACCGCGGCGGTGGCCGCGGCTGCTCGCGCCGAAGGGGTCGCTCGCCGCTGACGCGTGTCGCGATGGCCCCGCCGGTTCCGGCGGGGCCATCTTTTTGCCCGCCCACCCGGCCGTTCGGGTGATGACGGGGCGCCGCCCACGCGGGCTGCCGCCCCGGACCCCCGTTCCGGACCCGACGCTCCTCGCCCTCGAGCCGGGATGCGCAAGAGGGCATGTCTCACAGCGCCGTCCGGTTTCGCTCGTCGTCGCCGGACCCTAGGGTCGGTTTCATGTTCGCCGTCTACGCCGCCCGAATCGACCGCGACCAGCCGCTTTCCGGCCTGGAGTTGGGGGAGCGCCCGACTCCCGAGACCCGGCCCGGCTGGAGCACCGTCGATGTCAGGGCCGCCTCCCTCAACCATCACGATCTCTGGTCGCTCCGGGGCGTCGGTCTCCCGGAGGGCCGGCTGCCGATGATCCTCGGCTGTGACGCCGCCGGAGTCGACGAGGACGGCAACGAGGTCGTCCTGCACTCCGTCATCGGCCAGACCGGGCACGGTGTCGGGCCCGACGAGCCTCGTTCCATCCTCACCGAGCGGTACCAGGGGACGTTCGCCGAGCAGGTCGCCGTGCCGACCTGGAACATCCTGCCCAAGCCACGGGAGCTCTCCTTCGAGGAGGCCGCCTGTCTGCCCACGGCCTGGCTGACGGCTTACCGCATGCTCTTCACCAACGCCGGTGTACGTCCCGGGGACTCCGTCCTCGTCCAGGGCGCGGGCGGCGGGGTCGCCACGGCGGCCATCGTGCTGGGCAGGGCGGCCGGGCTGCGGGTCTTCGCCACCAGCAGGGACGAGGCCAAGCGGAAGCGGGCGCTGGAGCTCGGGGCCGTCGAGGCGGTGGAGCCCGGCGCGCGGCTGCCGCAGCGGGTGGACGCCGTCATCGAGACCGTCGGCGCCGCCACCTGGTCGCACTCGGTGAAGTCCCTGCGGCCCGGCGGCACGCTCGTCATCTCCGGTGCCACGAGCGGTGACCGGCCCTCGCACGCCGAGCTGACCCGGATCTTCTTCCTGGAACTGAAGGTCGTCGGCTCCACCATGGGCACCAAGGACGAGCTGGAGGACCTGCTCGCCTTCTGTGCCGCGACCGGTGTCCGCCCCGTCATCGACGAGGTGCTGCCGCTCGACCGGGCCCGCGAGGGCTTCGAACGGCTCGCGTCGGGCGACCAGTTCGGCAAGATCGTGCTCACCAACGGCTGACCGACGACTGACCAACAGCTGACCGACGACTCACCGGCGGCTGATCGGCGGCCGACCGAAGGCTGATCAACGGTCTGTCGACGGCCGATCGACGGCCGAGCGACGGCTGAGTCCTCGATGGCGGTCGGGACGCCGTCGCGGCCGGCCGTGACGGCAAGGCGGGTCCGGGGTTCCGGGCCCGCCTTTCGCATGTCCTCATGCGGCGTCATCGCCCTCCGTGTCAACTGTGGTTGACATGCCGTACGTGTCAACGTAAGTTGACATCATGACCGAAGCAACGGATCTCGCCGAGCGCGCCGGCGACCGCGATCCCCGGGTCGGACTGCGCGCCGTGGCGGCACTGCGCCGGCTGCTCGAGCAGTTGGAGGCGGTACAGGTGCGCAGTGCGCGCAACCAGGGCTGGTCGTGGCAGGAGATCGCCGCGGAGCTCGGAGTCAGCAGGCAGGCCGTGCACAAGAAGTACGGGAGGCATTGATGTTCGAGCGGTTCACCAAGGACGCCCGGGCGGTCGTCGAGGGCGCGGTGGGGCACGCGGAGCGGGAAGGGGCGAACCGGGTCGAGGAGACGCACATGCTGCTCGCCCTGCTCGACCGGGAGGGCAGCCGCGGTTCCTTCGCGCTGGCCTCGCTCGGACTGCCGCCCGGCGGGCGTGCGGGGCTGGTGGGGGACCTGGCTGAGACGCGCCGTCGCGGTGGGCTCTCCCGGGCCGACGAGGAAGCCCTGTCCGGGCTGGGCATCGACCTGTCGGAGATCGTGACCCGGGTCGAGGAGTCCCACGGCGAAGGGGCGCTGGCCCCCGACCGGCGCTCCTCCCCCGGCAAACGGTCCGGGCGCAGACCGTTCAGCCGCGGCGCCAAGGACCTGCTCACCGGAACCCTGCGCGTCGCCCTCGCGCATGGCGAACGGCGCATCGGCGACGAGCACCTGCTGCTCGCCCTCACGGCCCGCCGCGGCGCCCCCTCGGAGATCCTCTCCGACCACGGCGTCACCCACGCGTCCCTCACCCGGGTGCTGTACGGCGGCACCGGCCGGGACGGCGACGCGGGGAGCGATACCGGTACCGGTTCAGGGCCCGAGACCAAGGCCGGCTGAGCGGGAGGGCCAGGGCCGGCCCCTTCTGGCCGAGGGTTCGGAAACCCGGGCCCGGCGGCCAGGAGGGTGCCGCTTCCCCGGCGGGGGAGGGCGCCTTCCGGCCCGCTCAGCCGGCTGGATGGGTGCCGCTTCCCCGGAGGGAGGGGCTCCCTGCGGCCTTCCCGCCCTCCGGCCCGCCCCGGAGAGGGCCTCGGGTGCGGCCTTCGCCGGGTGGCGACGTCAGGGCTTCGGGACCCGCAGTATCACGCCGATGTGCGCGGCCGCGGTGGACAGGTGACGGCGTGCTTCGCGGAGTTGGTCCGCGGTGACGCCGTGATCGCGGGCCGCGTCGCGGATGTCGTCCCGGAAGCGGTCGAGGAGGCGGTCCAGGTCGCGGCTCGGATCGCCGCCGGTGTCCTCATGGGCCCAGGCCGGCTCGTACCCGGCGGGGAAATCCTCCGGGGTGCTCGAGTATTCCGGACGCGTGGTCGCCGCCGAACCCGTCGAGGATGTCGGGCCCGTCGGGCCCGGCGACCCGGTTCGCTCCGCCGGCTTCGCGGCCGTCGTGCCGGCGCGGCCGAAGCCGAAGTCCTTGCCGTACTGACTTCCGAAGTCCTTGCCGAACTCGCCGAACTCCTTGGCGAGTTCCGTCAGGCCCTCCCGGACGCCGGTCGGCCAGTCGCCCCGGGTGAAATGGTCCTGGACCTGTTCCTGGACCCGGCGCGCGATGCGCTGCACCTCTTCCTGGGCCTGGCTACGGGCCCGCTCCTGGGCCTCCTTGGCCTGGCGGCGGGCGCGCTGGGCCTCCTCGCGGGCGCGGCGGCTCTCGTCCTTGGCCCGGCGGGCCTGTTCCTTCCACTCCTGCTTGACGCGGCGCATCTCCTCCTTGGCGGCACGCCACGCCTCGTTGTCGCCGAACTCCCCGTGGTCCGCGTACTCGCCCTGCGCGCCGTGCCCTGCGGAACCCGCTGTGCCGCCCGTGCGGGCCTCGGTGGCTGCCGCCCGCATCTCGCGCCGCAGATCACCCGCCGCTCCGCGTACGTCGGCCCGGATCTCGGCGGCCAGCTCGGCGACCGACTCCCGGATCTCCAGTTCCAGGTCGGCGAGTTCGCCGCTGCGGTCCGCCAGTTCGGCCCGGCCCGCGTCGGTGATGGCGTACACCTTGCGGCCGCCCTCGGTGGTGTGGGTGACCAGACCCTCGGCCTCCAGCTTGGCCAGTCGCGGGTAGACGGTGCCCGCCGACGGCGCGTACAGCCCCTGGAAGCGTTCCTCGAGGAGGCGGATCACCTCGTAGCCGTGGCGCGGTGCTTCGTCCAGCAGTTTCAGCAGGTAGAGACGGAGACGGCCGTGGGCGAAGACGGGAGGCATATCAGAGCACCTTCTTGTCGGTCGTGCTGTCGGCCGGGTCGGCGGAGGGGCCCTCGACGGAGGAGCTCTCGACGCCCGGGCCGGAAGCGGCATTGTCCCCCGGGCCGGTGGGCCGACCGGCGCGGGCTCCGTTCGCCGGTTCCGCCGCGGTGGCCGGGGTCGGGGCCGGGTCCGCGCTCGCCGCCGACTCCGGGGCCGGTGCTGCCGGTGCTGCGGGGGAGCCCGTGGCCGCGGTCGTGGGGGCCGTGGCTCCCGTAGCCGGCTGCGCCTCGTGCGCGTCGGTCCGGGCGCCGTCCGTCGCCCCGTCCAGGGTGTCGTCCGCGGGTGGCCTTCGCAGGAGGGCGATCGAGCCGGAGACCGTCGTCGCCTTCAGCGTGCCGTTGCCCGCGCCCAGGCGGCCGGTGATGCGCTTGGCGCCCCACAGGCCGCTCACCCGGAGGTTCTCGAAGGCGTTGGAAACGGAGCCGCTCGCGGTGCTCGCCTCCACGCGCGCGTCGGCCGGGTGGGGGAGCCGGATGGCGATCTCGCCCGAGACGCTCGTCAGGTCGACGGTCGTGGGGCGGCTGGTCGGGTCGAGGTCGACGATCATCGACCCGCTCACGGAGTCGGCCTTCACGGAGGAGCCCGCCTCGACCACGGTCAGGTCGCCGGACACGGAGTTGAAGCGCAGGTCGCCGGTGAGGGCCTGGGCCTCCACGCTCCCGGAGACGGTGTCGGCGCGCACCGGGCCGGCGAGCCCCACCAGGGTCGTGTCCCCGTTGACGCCCTTCACCTCCGCGTGGCCGTCGATGCCGGAGACCACCGCCCCGGCGCTCACGACACCCACCTCGACGCGGGTGCCGGCCGGCACGGCCAGCGAGACCACGGCGCTGCGCCGCCAGCCCTTGCGGTCGAGCCACTTGAGGAAGCCCTTCCAGGGCAGGTCCTCGTACGCCACCGTCAGGTTCCCGTCGCGGTGGCTCACCACCAGGGGAGGCCCCTCGATCCGCGAGACCTCCAGGCGGGCGGGACCCTCTTCCGTGCCCACGACGTTCACGGTGCCGTCGACGATGCGCACGTGCAGTTCGCTCACGGGCTCGTCGAAGGAGAGCTTCCTCGGCTCGGCGACGGACCATTCGGGCATGGTGCGGACCTCCTCCATGGCGCTGCCACGGCAGTGACAGGACACGCAATATCGCGTCTCTGGTAAAACACGATATATCGCGGACCTCGAAAGTCAAGCCACTCGTTCGGGGGCCGCACCCCCGGCTGCTGTCCCGCCGGCTGTCACGTGTCCGGCTGTCACGTTCGGCCGCGCCGCCCCCGTCCCGGCCGCGCCGCCCGTCCCGGTGACCGTCCGGTGAGTCGTCCCGTGCACGCGGAAGGGGCGCCCCGTGGGGCGCCCCTTCCGTACGGACCCGCCGCGAACGGCTACTCGTCGTCCTCGTCGTCCAGCCGCGCCAGCCAGGTCGCCAGCCGCTCCACCGGCACCTCGAAGTCCGGATTCAGGTCGACGAACGTCCGCAACTGCTCGGCGAGCCACTCGAAGGTGACCTCCTCCTCGCCGCGCCGCTTCTCGAGTTCCTCGATTCCGCGATCGGTGAAGTACATGGATCGTGCTCCGTGGGTCTGTCGCAGGGATAGGGATCCCCCCTCGGGGGAAGGACCCTTGTTCCTGCGAGGGGAGGAAGAGTTCCGCTCTCCTGTGGGGGAGGGGACAGGAAAAGGATAGGCGCAGGGGACGGCGTCCCACGGGCCGCCGGGACCCTCGCAGGGCCGGGAACCTGTGGCCGGTCTGCGCACCGGAGTGAGCCGGTCCGGGGGGACCGGGAGAACGGGGGAGTGCCATGAGCGGTGAGGACGTGACGCGGGTGGCGCGCATCGCGCTGCCGGACGGGACGCCCGTCTGGGCCCGGATCTCGGGGGCGGGGGAGCTGACCGCGCCGTCCGGGCGGCTGTCGTACAGCGACACCGGGTTCGCCGAGCGGGTGGAGGCGAGCGTGGAGAGCCTGCACGGGCTCGTCACGGGGGTCGCGCGGTCACTGGCGGAACCGCTGCGCGCGGTGCGGCCCGACGAGGTGAGCGTCGAGTTCGGCATCGAGCTGACCGCCAAGGCCGGGAAGGTCGTGGGCCTGCTCGCCGACGGAGAGGCCAAGGCCGGCATCACGGTCACCCTCACCTGGCACAACGGCCCACCGGACCCGGATGCACCCCCGCCGCACCCGGCCCTCGATGGGCAGCCACCGGCACCGCCGCGGAACCCCCCTACGTCCCCGCCGGCTCCCGGTACGCCCCCGTCGGCTACGGGCACACCGCCGCGGAACCCCCGCACACCCCCGTCGGCTCCGGGCACCCCGCCACCGGCTCCCGGTGCAGCCCCGCCGCACCCGGCCCTCGATGGGCAGCCACCGGCACCGCCGGGGAACCCCCGCACACCCCCGCCGGCTCCCGGTATGCCCCCGTCGGCTCCGGGCACGCCGCCACCCGCTCCCGGCGCGCCCCCACCCCCACCGGCCCTCGGCGCGCCCGTGTCTCCCGCACCCTGTTCACGCGCGCGTGGTGGAGTGTCGTCCGGCGGGGGCGGGCGCGCGGGCGCGTCTCCCGGCGCGCCGATGCACGGGGGTGCCGACGGCACCGCGGGTGGGGGCGGGGCATGACGGGCGGGCACGCCCCGGGCGCATCGAACGCGCTCGATGCGGCCCGTCGTGCACTGCGTGGACTCGTCGTGGCGGCGACCGTGCGCATTCATCGCCCGGTCGTCGGGTATGCCCTGGAGGAGCCCGGCACATTCCTCGGGAGCGGCTTCTTCATCGCCCCGAACTGGGTTCTGACCTGCGCACACGTGGCCTGCGGCGGGGAAGGGGGCGAGGTCGCCGTGGTGTATGAGACGGCACCGGGGCGGGGCACGTCCACCGCCCCCGGGCGGGTGGTGGCGACACTTCCCGACCGGGCCGACCGCGCGGAGGGGACCCTGCCCGCCGGTAACTGGCCCGCTCCTGACCTGGCCCTGGTCCAGCTGACCGAACCTGTCGACGACCACGAGTGCGTGTACGTCTCCGAGCGTCCGGCGGCGTACTACGGCGAAGGCCGGGTGCTGTACGCCGGCTGGACGGAGAACGAGGGCCGCTTACAGGTCCTGGACGGCACGCTCACGGTGCAGGGCACCATCGGCGGCTGGTCGTCGGACGTGCAGATGCGGCTGGGCGACAACGACCTGCCGTACGGCGTCTCGGGCGGGCCGGTGATCGACCCGGTGCGCGGCGAGGTGATCGGCGTGCTCAAGGCGCGCTCGGACCACCGGCCCGGCGGCACCTCGACCGGCATCGAGCAGCTGCGCACCCTGCGGGTACCGCCGGAGGCGGTGCCGGCCGAGCACAGCGACCTCTACCAGGCGGTGTTCCACGCCCACGACCGCTACCACCGCGACCGGCAGCGCCACCCGGCGTCCCGGCGGCAGACCTGGACCGACGTACAGGGCCGACTGGGCGCGCGGCCGGGCCGTACGCTCAGCCCGGACGAGCGGATCCAGCTGCTGGGCCGGCTCGCCGAACTCCCGCCGCCCGAAAGCACCCGCGGCCTGCTGGACATCCTCGACTCCCTCCCGGATTTTCAGACCCTCACCCCGCTGCCCGCGCCGCGCGGCTGGCGGGACGGCCTCGGAGCGCTGTACGAGAGCGCGAGTGACGACGGGGCGCTGGAGCTCGTCCTCGACTACGCGATGCGGGCGATGTCCGCTCCGCGCCCCTTCGTCGTGCCCAGCACCCCGGACGCCGAGAAGGCGCTGTGGGTGTGGGTGTGGCAGGCCGCGCAGCGGTTGAGCGTCCGCTACCGGTCGGGTCTGGCCGAGCAGCGGATCGAGCGGCTGCGCCGGCGGGGACGGTCCGGCGCACACGCGCGTGCCCGTGCCGTCGGCAGCGCGGCACGGCCCTCCGCGCTGCTCGAAGTGGTGCTCCGCGGTTGGGAGCCGGACCGCTGCGACTGGTCGGTCTGCGTGGCCGCGCCCGGCGGGGAGGCGGTCCGGCTGCACGAGGCGGAGCGCACGCCCCTGGCCGAGCTGCCCGTGCATCTCGCCGGCCCGCTCGGGGAGGCGTTCCGCCACTGCGACGAGCCGGGCAGGCCCGCGCTCCTCCAGGTGGCGCTGCCCCATGCGCTGCTCGGCCTGGAGGTCGACAACTGGCGGCTGTCGCCGGACGAGGCCCCGTTGGGCGCGCTGCGCCCGGTCGTCGTGCGCTGTGCCGACCGCGACCGGCTGCCCGACGAGGCGTTCGGCCCGTACGACCTGGATCCCTTCGGCCCGGGCGCGGCGCGGGGCGGGGGAGAACCGGACGGCTCCGGCGGTGCGGCCGACGGGTGTGGCGCGCAGGGCACACAGGGCGCGGCGGACGCGGGCGACCCGGAGGGTTTCGGCGACCCGGATGATCCCGACGACTTGGACGCGGAGCGCCGGGCCCGTTGGCGCTGGCTGCACGCGCACCCGGGCAGGGCCGAAGTCCTGGACTGCGACGAGGGGTTGCGTAAACCCCTGCCGACGGTGGAGCAGTTGCGGGCGCTGTCGCACGGCACCGTCCCGGTGCTCTGCCGCTACGGCGACCTGCGCTACGAGGACGACGCGGAGGCGCTCACCCGGATCGTCCTCGGCGGCTACGGCGTGGCCCTGTGGCGCCGGCGGCACGGCCGGGCCGACGCCGTCTGCGGGGAGTTCCACCGCGGCACGATCGACGGGATCGCCGAACCGCCCAGCGCGCAGTACCTGCCGGAGGCCGTGCACGACCTCCGGATGCGGCTGCGCGAGGGCCGCACGGAGTCCTTCTGGGCCGACGGCGTGGCCCTGCTGTACGACGATCCCCACCAGCCGCTCCCCGGAACGGGTGACCTGCTGGAGGCCCCTTGAACCCACCTGCCGGCAGGGCTCGTAGGCCCCTTACCAGGCACCCTCAGGATGGATAACGTGAGGCACGTTCGGACGTGCCGCGGCGGTGGACGAGTGACGAGGACCGGATCATGACCGAATCCAGTGAGTGGCTCATCTACCGAGGCGCAGGCGAACCGCACGACGGGATCGAGCGGTTGCCCGATCCGCCCCCCTGGCGCGACTTCACCAGCCGGGACGCGGCGCGCACCGGCGACGGGTCCGAGGACCGCAGGCTCGGCGCGCACCGGCACCTGGCGGAACTGCACCGGCCGGGCGCCGAGGAGCTGGAGATGATCAACGCGGCGCTCTATCTGCGCCGCCCCCTGCTCGTCACGGGCAGCCCCGGCGCGGGCAAGAGCACGCTCGCGCACTCGGTGGCGTACGAACTCGGCCTCGGCAACGTGCTGCGCTGGTCCGTCGTCAGCCGTTCCGCGCTCCAGGACGGGCTCTACCACTACGACGCGATCGCCCGGCTCCAGGACGTGCAGATCGCCGCGCAGGGCGGATTCGGGTCGGCGGCGGGCTCACCGGGCGCGGTCGAGGGGATCGGCAGCTATATCCGTCTGGGACCGCTCGGCACCGCGCTGCTGCCCTCCGACACCCCGCGCGTGCTGCTCATCGACGAGCTGGACAAGAGCGACATCGACCTGCCCAACGACCTGCTGAACGTGCTGGAGGAGGGCGAGTTCGCGATCCCCGAGCTGGAGCGCATCGCCGACCGGCTGCCCGACGGCGAGGCGGAGGTGCTGACCGCCGACGGTGTGAAGGTCCGGGTGCGGGACGGCCGGGTGCGCTGCCGTGCCTTCCCGTTCGTCGTGCTCACGAGCAACGGGGAGCGCGATTTCCCGGCCCCGCTGATGCGCCGGTGCATCCACCTGGAACTGGGGCGCCCCGACCACAACCGGCTCGCCACCTTCGTACGCGCGCATCTCGGGGACGAGGCGGCGCGCGCGGGGGACGATCTGATCACGCGGTTCCTCGAGCGGTCGCGCAGTGAACTCCTCGCGGCCGACCAGCTGCTGAACGCGATCTACCTCACCGACGCGGCCGCGCCGCCCAGTCGTGACCGCCTGGCCGACCTGCTCATCCAGCGACTCGACCGCCCGAGGTGAGGGCCTGATGCCCGACGCAGCGGCCCGTCACGGCCCCGTCCCGCCGGACGGCCGCCGCTCCGGCGCCCCCGGCGCCGGTCCGGCCGACGGCAGCCGCCCCGGCGTCGCGGGCCCCGTCCCGTCCGAGGGCGTCCCGGGCGGTCCGGGTGCGGCCGATGGCGGCCCGGTTGCCGGGGCGGGCGGTCGTGATCCGCTTGCCGAACTCGTCGCGCGGTTGCGTGAGGTCGGACTCGATCCGGACGTACCCCAGCTCTGCGACGCGCTCTGGCTGGCGCGGTGGACCCGGCCGGTGGAGGACCCCGAGCCGGAGGACCCGCCCGCCAGGACCGGCAAACGCCCCGTACCCCGGCTCGACGGGACGCACGGCAGCGGTGCGGACGGGCGTCCGGAGGGTGAAAGGCCCGAGCGGCCGCCGCGGCCGCCGCAGGACGTGGGGGCCGACGGGCGGGTGAGCCTGTACCCGGTGCCGCCGGACGGGGCGCCGCGCTCACGCGGCGCGGGACGGGCCGCCGCGCTGCCGGTGGGCGTACCCGCTGCCCCCGTGCTGCCCGCCCCACTCGAACTCCAGCGCGCCTTACGGAGGTTGCAGCGCTACCGGAGTCCCGCGCCGCCCTTGCGCATGCGGCTCGACGAGACGGCGACGGCGGAGCGCAGCGCCCAGGCCGGCGGGCTGATCCTGCCCGTCCACCGGGCCGTCACCCGGCGCGACGCCCGGTTGCAACTGGTCCTGGACGCCTCGTCCTCGATGCGCGTATGGGACCGGCTGTTCGTCGAACTCCAGCAGGTGTTCGGCCAGTTGGGTGCGTTCTCCGACATCCAGGTCAGTCATCTGCACCAGGGGCCGGACGGTGAACCCGCCGTCAGCCGCAGCCCCGACGCCTACGCGGCGCCGCTGCACTCCGCGGACCGGCTCAGCGACCCCACCGGCCGCCGGATCGTGATCTTCGTCAGCGACTGCGCCGGTCCCCTGTGGCACAGCGGCCACGCACACCGGCTGCTGCACCAGCTCTCCCGTCAGGGCCCGGTCGCCGTGCTCCAGCCCCTGCCGCAACGCCTGTGGAACCGCACTCGGCTCCCGGTGGTGTTCTGCCGGCTGAGCCGGGGCGAGACGCTGGGCGGGGCGGCGGCACTGCGCGTGCGCACCCCGGTGGGCGTTCCGGCGGAGATTCGCCGGGGAGCGCTGCCCGTGCCGGTGCTGCCGCCCGAGCCGGTGGCCCTCGGCGCCTGGGCCGCACTGCTGTCCGGGGCCGGCGCCGGGTCCGTCCCTGGGGCCGTGGGCTGGGTGCGCGCGGACCAGCCCCCCGCGCCGGCGGCGCGCGCGCACCGACGGCGCACGCCGTTCGAACGGGTCAGCAGATTCACCTCCAGCGCCTCCCCGGCCGCCGGACGGCTGGCCGTCTACCTGGCTGCCGCCCCCCTGTGCCTGCCGGTGATGCAGCTCGTCCAGCGCACGATGCTGCCCGACTCGGGACCGGCCGAACTCGCCGAGGTGCTGGTCGGCGGTCTGGTGACGCGCGCGTCGGAGGAGTACGCCGACGACGGTGCCCAGTGGTACCGCATCGAGCCCGACGTCCGTGACGCCCTGCTGTCCCGGCTGGGCCGCGACGAGGCCATGCTGGTGCTCAAGCACTGCTCGGAGTACATAGAGCAGCGCTTCGGCAAGGGCGGACCCAACTTCCCGGCCCTCGCCCTGGCCCAGCTCGGCGCCGGCGGCACGGGCCGGCCGTACGCGCCAGGCGCCGACCGCACGGGCGGTGATCACGGCGGCAACGGTGAGGAAGCCCCCGTGCCGCAGCCCTTCGCGGAGGTCGCGGCCCGTGTCCTGCGACGGTTCATGCCGCTGCCGGAGCAGTTCGAGACCTATGGCGCCCGGACCGGCCAGGGGCCCGCGGCGGACCGGCCGACGCATCAGGCGGTCCGCAGGGCCCGGGCGCTGATCGAACGCTTCGACGGCGAGGGCATGATCCAGGACGTCATCGACGCGGTGCAGCTGCTGCGCGGCGCCACCGAGCGGGAGTCGACGGCCGCGGACCCCGAACTGTGGGCCGAGTACGCGCACTGCACGCTGCGCCTGTGGGAGGTGCAGGGCGGCGACGAACTGCTCCAGGAGGCCGAGGCGGCCGCGGAACGGGCGACCGCGCATCCCGGGCGGCTGCGCGAACGGGCCGTGCTGGCCCGGGTGCTGCACGCGGCCGCGACCGACCGCAGGCGGCGCGGGGACCGGAGCGCCGCCCTGGATCTGCTGCGCCGCGCCGACCGTGAGTACGCCGTCGCCTGCGCGGCGCCCGGGCTCGGCGAGGAGCAGGCGCTGCGGCTCACCCTGGAACGCGTCGGCGCCCTGGAGGCACAGTGGCGGCTCGGCGGGGACAGCGCGTTGCTCCAGGGCGCCGTCGGCATGCTGGAGGCTTTCGCCGACGTCTGGCCCGACCGGCGCCTCCGCCCGCCCGCGCTGCCCCTGGAACACGGCCGCATTCTGCTGCGGCTGTCCGGCGCCACCGCCGACCCCGACCAGGCCCGTCTCTACGCGGAGCAGGGCGCGCAGTCGCTGCGCGACGCCCTGGACACCGACCCGGAGCCGTACACCGCCGAGTCGGCACGCGCGCGGGTGCGCGTACTGCTCGACCTGGTCGACGCGCTGCTCCAGGCGGGCGGCCCGCTGGACGACGCCCAGGACCGGGTCGACGAGGCCCTGGCGCTGGTGCGCGACCAGGGCCGGCGGGCGTCCTTGCTGGCGCGGGCCGGCCGGATCGCCGTGGCCCGTCACGCCGAGTCGGGCGAACCGGCGGAGCTGGAGACGGCCGCGGACCGCTTCGCGCAGGCCGCCCAGCGGATGTCCCGGGACGCGCCCGCGCACGCCGACGTCCTCGCCGAGTGGGGCGAGGCGCTGCTGCGGCTGGCCGGGCTCCAGTCCGGGGCGCGGGCGCGGGACGCGCTGTCCCGGGCGATCCGTGTCCTGCGGGACTGCCGCATGGAGACCCCGGCGGGCAGCCCCCGGGTCGCCCACCGGCTGCTGCTGCTCGGCCGCGCGCTGATGCTGCGCTACCGGGCCCGTGGGGACCGGGTCGACCTGCGCGAGGCCGAGCATCTTTTCGGCCTCGCCGCGGCGGATGCGGAGGACCCCCTGCTGGCGGCCCGCTGCCGCCTGGAACTCGGCCAGGTCCAGTTCGAGGCCTATCGCAGCCTGCGCCGTCCGGCCCGCCTGGACCTCGCGGTCGACGCCTTCCGCGACGCGGCGGAGTCCGCCCGGGAGGCGGAGGGGGTGGCCGAGACGGACCGCAGGCGACGGGAAGCCGTCCAGGCGGGTGCGCAGGCGCACCACTGGCGGGGTATGTCCTATGAGGCGGCAGCACGGCCGCGGGCTGCCCGGGATGCCTACCGGGCGGCCCGCGTGGAGTGGTCGCGGCTGCCCGAGGGCAGTCTGGTCGCCGACGGTCCGACGCCCGCCGGGACGGCGGAACGGCTGGCCGAGCTGGAGCGGGTGACGTGAGCGGGGCGACTCGGGAGGGAAGGGCATGGACGTACGGGGACAGGTCGCGGGGTGGACGGTGATGCCGGAGGACGCCGGCGTGGTCGAGCCGTTGCCGGATCTGCTGGCGGTGGATCTGGCGGAGTTGGGGACGATCGAGCATCCGGTGCTCAGGGAGGTGCTGGGGGAGCTCACGGAACGGGCGGCGCGGCCGAGCGAGATGCTCTGGGGCTTCAACAACTCCCTTTGAGAAGAAGCGCGTCACCTCAGGTGTCGCACGACACGCAAACATCAGGCTCGGTCTAGAAGTGTCATATTCGGTCGCCTTTGGCGATCGAAATGGTCAATCACGATCGCGCCAGGTTTACAGCGGATGCCCGTCCGGGCATCCGCCCCGTGCGGGGCGCAGGGCCGCGACACAGGCTCCACAGCATGGGGGTGCCGGAGTGTCTGAAGAGGCGGGCACCGGCCGACTCCCTTACCCGTTCCGCCAGTTCATCGTGAAGATGCACGGCCGCTGCAACCTCGCCTGCACCTACTGCTACCTCTACGAGGGCCCCGACAGCACCTGGCGCACCCGCCCCCGGGCCGCCTCCGCCGAGGTCCTGGACGCCACCGCCACCCGCATCGCCGAGCACGCCGGCACCCACCGCCTGACGGCCCTCTCCCTCGTCCTGCACGGTGGCGAACCCCTGCTGGCCGGCGCCGGGACACTGGCCGCCTTCACCGGCCTCGTCCGCGACCGCGTCCCGGCCGGCTGCGCGGTCCGCGCCGTCATCCAGACCAACGCCACCCTGCTCACACCGGAGCACCTCACCGTCCTGGCCGGCGGAGGCATCCGGGTCGGCGTCAGCCTCGACGGCGGGCTGGCCGCGCACAACACGCGCCGCGTCGATCACGCCGGACGCCCGTCCTGGCCCGCGGCCGTCCGCGGCGTACGTCTGCTCGCCGAGCGGTTCCCGCAGTCGTACGCCGGCATCCTCACCGTCGTCGACCCGACGCTCGACCCCGTGGAGACGTACGAGTCGCTGCTCGCCCTGCGCCCGCCCGCGCTGGACCTCCTGCTGCCGCACGGCAACTGGTCGGCGCCGCCCCCGCATCTGGCCGGTACCCGCTACGGCGAGTGGCTGTGCGCCGTGTTCGACCGCTGGTGGGCCGCCGAACGACGGGAGACGAGGGTCCGTCTGTTCGAGGAGTGCGTGGCCCTTCTCCTCGGACTGCCGGCGGCGACCGAGTCGCTCGGCCTCGCCCCGTTCGACGCGGTCGTCGTCGAGACCGACGGTTCCATCGAACAGGTGGACTCGCTGAAGTCCGCCTACGACGGCGCCGCGCGAACCGGCCTGGACGTCTTCCGTCACGCCCTCGACGACGCACTGCGCCACCCGGCCGCCGCCGCCCGGCAGACGGGCGCCGAGGCCCTCGGGGAGCAGTGCCTGGCCTGCCCCCTCATGACGGTGTGCGGCGGAGGCCACTACGCCCACCGCTACCGGGCGGGACACGGCTTCCGTAACCCGTCCGTCTACTGCGCGGACCTCAAGCACTTCATCCCCCATGTGGCGCGGCGGCTCGCCGAGGGCGCGTCCGCGGCCGTCCCCGTCCCTTTCCCCCTCCCTCGTGAAAGGGGCAACCCGTGATCCTTCCCGAGGTCCCGGACGAAGCCCTCCTCGACCTCGCCCGCACCGGCGCGGACCCCGGCACGCTGGCACTCCTGCTCCGCGACCAGGACACCCGACGGCTGCTCCTGCTGCGGGCCGTGCTGGAGGCGGTAGAGGGAGCCGGTCCCGAGGTCTGTTCCGCCCGGCAGAAAGCACGCGTGCGCGAGGACTGGGCCCTGCTGACCGAGGCGGACCGCGCGACACCCGTTGCCGTCGCCGGCGGTGCGACCGCCCTCCCACCCGCCCGCACCCGGCTCATGTACCCCCTGACCGGCGCGTGGGGCTGGCGCTGTCTGCGAGGACTGACCGGGCCCGCGACAGCACAGCGCGGACGCCTGCTGCGGGACGACCTGGCCCACCTCGGGGCGCTCGCGGCCGTCGCCGCAGCCCGGGCCGGGGTGTCCTTCTCCGTCCGTTTGACGGCGCACGACGGAGTGCTCGCCCTGCCCTCCCTCGGAGCACTGCATACCGCGGAGGGCGGCGCGGCCGACGTCGAAGTGACCGGCGAAGCAGGCACTCTGACCGTACGGCAACGGCAGGCCGCCGACGTGACGGTCCACCTCGAGGACGGCTTCGGGGCGTGGTCGGGCGCGCTCGCGTGGACGCCCGCGCACGCGCTGCCCGGGCTGCTGCCGGGCACCCCGCCCGTGCCGCTGGACGACCTGGACCCCTACCGGGCCATCCGGGCGCCGCGCTCGGGATCGCTGGGCGGACCGACGACACTCGACGACGCCGGCCGCAAGCAGTGGGCGCAGGCGTGGTCCGGCACGGCCGCCGCCCTCAGGACGGGCGGCGAGCACCGGCTGACGGAGGCGCTCGCACTGCTGCGCTGCCTGGTCCCCCTAGAGTCGCCACCGGGAGCGTCGGGGGCCGGACGCGGCGGTTGCAGCGCCACCCGGCGGGAGGCGTTCGGAGCACTGATGACCAGCGTCCCGCCCGATCCCGTGACCTTCGCGGCCACGCTCGTGCACGAACTCCACCACGCCAAACTCTCCGCACTCGGCGACATGGTGACTCTCCATCAAGCCTCGGACGAGGCACGGTACTTCGCTCCCTGGCGACCCGACCCCCGGCCCTTCGACGGACTGCTCCAAGGTGCCTACTCACATCTCGCGATAGCCGACTACTACCAACGGCGCGCGCTCGTCGAACCCGCGCACCGGGAGTCGGCGTGGGCTCAGCACGCCCGCTGCCGCGCCCAGGTGGGCGCGGTACTGCCGGCGTTGGTCGGCTCGCCCGACCTCACCCGCCACGGGCGCCTGTTCGTCGACGGGATGGCCGCCGCGTACGAACGCATGGATGAACACCCCGTGCCCAGGGGACACCGCGTTCGCGCACAGGCGTACGTGGGAGTCGCACGCACCCTGTGGACCCAGCGCCACGCCCCCGCGCTCTCCAGGCCCGAATGAGTGAGGGAACGGAAGATGACTGAGCGTTCGGGCCCCCGCCGCCGACTGTTACGCAAAGATCGTCAGGCCTGGGTGTGCGCTCCTCGGGTCCCGGGACCTTACGAGCGGAGCGCCGAGGTTCTACGATTTCTTGGGATTACGCGCTGGAGGCCGCTGCATGTCTGGAGCCCGTACGTCGACCGGGTCGAGCGAGAGAGGGGTCGCGAGGCAGACGGTCACGATCCACTTCGCGGGCTTCAACAGGGCCTGGGCCGCCTGGATCGGGGACCGCCTGGAGCGGCGCGGCCTCCGGGTGGTGTTCCTGCGCTGGGACTCCCCGGCGGAGACACCCCTGGTGGATCTCCTGCGCGACCTGAAACTGGCCGAGGGCCGCATCCTCATCGTGGTCAGCGAGTGGTACTTCCAACTGGGCCCGCGCACACAGGAGGAGTGGAACACGGCCCTGCGAGAAGTGGTCGCCCCGGACGCCTCCCGCTTCGCCGCTGTCTCCGTGACCACCGCTCCGGTACCGTCGGCCACCGCGGTGCTCGCCCCCGCGAGCCTGGCGAACCTCGGTGCGGACGAAGCCGAACGACGCCTGCTGGAACGCCTCGATCTGATGTACGAGACCCTGCCGGAGTCCCCGGAAGGCAGCCGCCGTGGACCTCGTTTCCCCGCGGCCATGCCCGAGGTGTGGGGCGGTGTGCCGCGCCGCAACACCCGGTTCACCGGCCGCGAGTCACTCCTCAACGACGCCTACCACCTCCTCCAGGGCGCGGAGCCGGGCGCCGGTGTGGTGACGCTCCACGGCATGTCCGGGGTGGGCAAGACCCAGCTGGCCGCCGAGTACGTCTACCGGTTCGGCTCCGAGTACGACGTCGTGTGGTGGGTCAACGCCGAGAAACGCGTGACCTACCGGCGGCTGCTCGCCGAACTCGCGCCGAAGCTCGGTCTGAGGACCGGCCAGGAATACGGCGAGCGGCTGCGCGCGGTACGGGACTCGCTGCGGCGGGGCGACCCGTACGCCCGGTGGCTGCTGATCCTCGACGGCGCGGACGAACCCGACCAGGTCTGGGACATGGTGCCGACCGGCCCGGGACACGTCATCATCACCTCCCGCAACCCCGAATGGAGCGAGCACAACAGCAAGTTGCTGGAGGTGCCGGTCTACGCCCGCGACGAGTCCGTGGCCTTCATCCGCCGGCGCGCGCCCAGACTGACCGAGCGGGAGGCGGACCAGCTCGCGGACGCGCTGGAGGACCTGCCGTTGCTGCTGGACCAGACGGCGGGCTGGCTGAACGACTCGGACCTCTCGGTGCGCGACTACATCGCCCTGCTGGACGGCGGCATCGACAGCGACGTCGTGAAGGTGTCGGCGGACTTCCCGCTGGCCTTCCAGACCGCCTGGTCGATACTGCTGAACAAACTGCGTGAGACCGTGCCGGAGTCCGTCGACCTGCTGCGGCTGTGCACCTTCTTCGCACCCGGCTTCGTCCCGGTGCGCCTGCTCAAGGAGATGCCGAGCGACGAACTGCCCGAACAGATCGCCGGGCTGGTCAACGACCCGCTGCTGTGGAACAAGGCGATCAACCAGCTCCGTCAGTACTCCGTCGTGCGTCTGGAGTCCCACGAGACGGCGCTCGACGAGGCCGCTTCCTCCGGCGAGGCGCTCTACCTGCACCGCATGGTCCACCAGATCGTCCACAAGGACATGCCGGAGGCCGACCGCCAGGAGTTCATCGAGGTCGTACGGCGGGCACTGGCCGCCGCCGACCCCCGCCGTCCCACCGACCCCGACCTGTGGCCGGGCTACGCCGAGATCGTGCCGCACCTGAAGTACGCGGACGTCCTTCAGACGAAGGACCCCAGCGTCCAGCGGCTGGTCTTCAACTGCCTGCGCTACATGTACTTCTCCGGTGAGTACGCCTCCGGCATCAAGCTCGGCGAGCGTGCCATGAAGGCATGGCGCACCCTCCTCGGCGACAGCCATCCCCGCGTCTGGGAACTGACCTACCACTACACCAACCTGCTGCGGGCCGTGGGCGACTACACCCGGACGGAGGCGCTGAGCCGCGCCGCCGTGGAGCACCTCAGGGCGGAACGCGGATCACAGGACCTGGAACACCTGCGGGCCGCCGCCGGTCTCGCCGCCGACCTGCGCGGCCTCGCCCGTTACGACGAGGCGCTCCAACTGTCCGAGTGGACACTCCTGGCGTACCGCGAACTCCTCGGCGAGCAGGACTCGCGCACGCTCAACGCGCAGAACAACCTGGCCGTCTCCCTGCGTCTGCTCGGCCGCTACGAGGAAGCCCTCGAGGTGGACCGCCGCACCCTGGAGGCACGGCGCACCCTGCTGAGGGCCCGGCACCCGTGGACACTGCACTCGGAACTCTCCTACGCCGTCGGCCTGCGCCTGCTGGGCCGCTACGGGCAGGCGGAGTCCGTCCAGGCGAGGAACCTGGAGGAGAACCGCATCGTGATGGGCGGCGACAATCCGCAGACCCTCACGGCGGAGCACAACCTCGCCCTGTGCCTCTACCGCGGCGGCAGCCGGGAGAAGGCGGGGGCACTCCTCACCAGCGTGCTGGAGCGCGGCGAGCGCGTGCTCGGTGAGACCGACCCGCTGACCTTGATCTTCGCCTCCAGCCAGAGCTGTTACACCCGCGAGCACGGCGACATCGACCAGGCCCGCGAGCTCAGTGAGGCGGTGGTCGCCCGCTACGAGGTGATGCTCGCCGACGGCCATCCCTTCATCGCCGGGGCCCGCTCGAACCAGTCGCTGATCCTGCGCATCGTGGGTGAACGGGAGTACGCCCACGTCGTCGTCGAACAGGCGCTGGCCGACATGAGCGCCGCGGTCGGGGAGAACCACCCCTGGACCCTGGGCTGTGCACTGAACGCCTCCGCCCTGCGCAACCTCGTCGGTGACACCGAAGGGGCCGCGGTGCTCAGCGCGGACAGCGTGACACGGGCCATCGAGGCGCTCGGCCGTACGCACCCCCTGACCCTGTCCACCCGGATCGCGCACGCCGCCGACCTGCGCGCCCTGCGGGACCGCCGGCAGGCGGAGAAGACCGAGCAGGAGGCCCTGTCCGATCTCGAGGCGACCCTCGGCAAGCAGCACGTCCACACCCTGTCGGCCCGCGCCCGCATCCGCCCGTTCTGGGACTTCGAGCCGCAGCTGACGTGAGGGCGTCCGGTGCCGCGGGGCCCCGCCCCGCGGCACCTGCCACGGTGAACACGGCGAACCCGGAACACGGGTGAAGGGCCCGTCCCCGAAATCTCCGGGGGCGGGCCCTTCACCGTGAAGCGGGCTCTCGAGGGCCGAAAGCTCAGGCCTCGAACACCTCACGCACCAGCTGCTCCTGCTCCGCCTGGTGACGCTTGGCGGAGCCGACCGCCGGTGACGAGCCGTGCGGGCGCGAGATGCGCCGCAGACGCTCGCCGTGCGGGATGTCGGCGCCGACCGCCAGGTCCAGGTGGTCGATCAGGTTCAGGGCGATGAACGGCCAGGCACCCTGGTTGGCCGGCTCCTCCTGGACCCACAGGTACTTCTCGGCGTTCGGGTACTTGTTGACCTCGGCCTGGACCTCGGCGCCCGGCAGCGGGTACAGCCGCTCGAGGCGGATGATCGCCGTGTCGGTGATCCCGCGCTTCTGCCGCTCGGACTCGAGGTCGTAGTACACCTTGCCGGTGCAGAAGACGACCTTCTTGACCGCTTTCGGCTCGACCGAGGCGTCGCCGATGACCGGGCGGAACTGACCGGTCGTGAACTCCTCCGCCTTCGACGCGGCGGCCTTGAGACGCAGCATCGACTTCGGGGTGAAGACGACCAGCGGCTTGTGGTGCGGGTTGTGCACCTGCCACCGCAGGAGGTGGAAGTAGTTCGACGGCAGCGTGGGCATGGCCACCGTCATGTTGTTCTGGGCGCAGAGCTGGAGGAAGCGCTCGACACGGGCCGAGGAGTGGTCCGGGCCCTGGCCCTCGTAGCCGTGGGGGAGCAGGAGCGTCACACCGCTCGTCTGGCCCCACTTCTGCTCGGCCGCCGAGATGTACTCGTCGACCACCGTCTGCGCGCCGTTGACGAAGTCGCCGAACTGCGCCTCCCACATCACGAGCGCGTCGGGGCGGGCCAGCGAGTAGCCGTACTCGAAGCCCATGACCGCGTACTCGGACAGCAGCGAGTTGTAGACGTTGTAGCGCGCCTGCTCCTCGGCGAGGTACTGGAGCGGGGTGTGCTCCTCACCCGTCTCGCGGTCGATGAGGACCGCGTGACGCTGGCCGAAGGTGCCCCGCTGGGAGTCCTGGCCGGACAGCCGGACGGGGGTGCCCTCCAGGAGGAGGGAGCCCACGGCCAGCGTTTCGCCCATGCCCCAGTCGATCGTGCCGTCCTCGACCATCGACGCCCGGCGCTGGAGCTGCGGCAGCAGACGCGGGTGGACGTGGAAGGAGTCGGGGATGTTGACCTGGGACTCGGCGATCCGCTTGACGACCTCCGTGGAGATCGCGGTGTTCACGGCGACCGGGAACTCCGCCTGCGGGTCCGACTCGGAGCCCGTGCTCGGCTGGGCGGTGACGGCCTCGCGGACCTCCGTGAAGACCTTCTCCAGCTGGCCCTGGTAGTCCTGGAGTGCCTGCTCGGCCTCTTCCAGGGTGATGTCGCCGCGACCGATGAGGGACTCGGTGTAGAGCTTGCGCACCGAGCGCTTCTTGTCGATCAGGTCGTACATCAGCGGCTGGGTGAAGGCCGGGTTGTCCGACTCGTTGTGACCGCGGCGGCGGTAGCAGATGAGGTCGATCACCACGTCCTTGTTGAACGCCTGGCGGAACTCGAAGGCCAGCCGCGCGACGCGGACCACGGCCTCCGGGTCGTCGCCGTTCACATGGAAGATCGGGGCCTCGATCATGCGCGCCACGTCCGTGGCGTACATCGACGAGCGGGAGGACTCCGGGGCGGCGGTGAAGCCGACCTGGTTGTTGATGACGATGTGGACCGTGCCGCCGGTGCGGTAGCCGCGCAGCTGCGACATGTTCAGGGTCTCGGCCACCACGCCCTGGCCCGCGAAGGCCGCGTCGCCGTGCAGGGCGACGGGCAGGACCGTGAAGTCCGTGCCGCCCTTGTTGATGATGTCCTGCTTGGCACGGGCGATGCCCTCGATGACCGGGTCGACCGTCTCCAGGTGGGACGGGTTCGCGGCCAGCGAGACCTTGATCTGCTCGCCGTCCAGGCCGGTGAAGGTGCCCTCGGCGCCCAGGTGGTACTTCACGTCGCCGGAGCCGTGCATCGACTTCGGGTCGAGGTTGCCCTCGAACTCGCGGAAGATCTGCGCGTACGACTTGCCGACGATGTTCGCCAGGACGTTCAGGCGGCCGCGGTGGGCCATGCCGATGACGACCTCGTCCAGGCGCGACTCGGCGGCGCTGTCGATGACCGCGTCCAGCAGCGGGATGACGGACTCGCCGCCCTCCAGGGAGAAGCGCTTCTGGCCGACGTACTTGGTCTGGAGGAAGGTCTCGAAGGCCTCGGCGGCGTTCAGCCGGCGCAGGATGCGCAGCTGCTCCTCGCGCTCCGGCTTGCTGTGCGCGCGCTCGATGCGGTCCTGGATCCAGCGGCGCTGCTTCGGGTCCTGGATGTGCATGAACTCGACGCCGGTGGTGCGGCAGTACGAGTCGCGCAGCACGCCGAGGATGTCGCGCAGCTTCATCAGGGACTTGCCCGCGAAGCCGCCGACGGCGAACTCGCGCTCCAGGTCCCACAGGGTGAGGCCGTGCTCGGTGATGTCCAGGTCGGGGTGCTTGCGCTGGCGGTACTCCAGCGGGTCGGTGTCGGCCATGACGTGGCCGCGGACCCGGTAGGAGTGGATCAGCTCGAAGACCCGCGCGGCCTTGGTGACGTCGTCGTCGTGGCTGGCGTCGATGTCCTTGAGCCAGCGGACCGGCTCGTAGGGGATGCGCAGCGCCTCGAAGATCTCGTCGTAGAAGCCGTTCTCCCCGAGGAGGAAGTTGGCGACGACGCGGAGGAACTCGCCGGAGGCGGCGCCCTGGATGACCCGGTGGTCATAGGTCGACGTGAGCGTCATGACCTTCGAGATGCCGAGCTTGTTCAGGGTGTCCTGGCTCGTGCCCTGGAACTCCGCCGGGTAGTCCATCGAGCCGACGCCCATGATGACCGACTGGCCGGGCATCAGACGCGGCACGGAGTGCACGGTGCCGAGGCCGCCGGGGTTGGTCAGGGAGACGGTCACACCGGTGAAGTCGTCCATCGTCAGCTTGCCGTCGCGGGCGCGGCGGACGATGTCCTCGTAGGCCTGCCAGAACTCGAAGAAGTTCAGCGTCTCGGCCTTCTTGATGCCGGCGACGACGAGCTGGCGGTCGCCGTTGGGCTTCACCAGGTCGATGGCCAGGCCGAAGTTGACGTGCGGCGGCTTGACGAGGGTGGGCTTCCCGTCCTTCTCCGCGTAGTGCCAGTTCATCGACGGCATGGCCTTGATGGCCTGCACCATCGCGAAGCCGATCAGGTGCGTGAAGGAGATCTTCCCGCCCCGGGCGCGCTTGAGGTGGTTGTTGATGACGATGCGGTTGTCGAACAGCAGCTTCACCGGGACCGCGCGCACGGACGTGGCCGTGGGCAGCTCCAGCGAGGCGTTCATGTTCTTGGCGACCGCGGCGGCCGGGCCGCGCAGCGTCACGAACTCGGGACCCTCCGCGGGCGCAGCCGCGGCGGGCGCGGGCTTCGCGGCGGCCGGCTTGGCCGCCGGAGCCGCCTTGGCCGGAGCCGGGGCGGCGGCCGCGGGCTTCGGGGCGGCGGCCGGCGCGGGAGCCGGAGCAGCCGGAGCCGGGGCGGCGGGTGCCGCCTGGGCCGGGGCGGCGGGCGCAGGAGGTGTGCTGGTGGTCGCTGCGGCCCCCGCGGCCGCAGTACCCGCCGGAGCCGAGGGCGTGGCCGCCCCCGGCTTGTAGTCGGCGAAGAAGTCCCACCAGGCACGGTCTACCGAGTTCGGGTCCTGGAGGTACTGCTGATAGATCTCGTCGACGAGCCACTCGTTCGGTCCGAACGCGGCCGCGGGATTCTTGCCCGCTTGGTCTGCGTCGGTCGAGATGCTCGATGCGTTACTGGGGGACTGTGGCGACACGGCGGCAACCGCCCTCTTCCGCTTCACAAGGTGATGGACAGCGGGAATAAAGGCTACGCCCCCTGGAGGGGGAAGGTCAGGCCGGGCCGGTCCAAGGTCGTGTAAGTCACATCGGAAAGCGCGTTTCGCGGCTGTAAATGGCGGGAAACAAGCGCGGTTGCGCGTCTTGAGGGTGTGTTGATGCATGTCGCGCACGCCGAGCGTGCGGACCCCTTGCCGACCTGGGACGGTCCGCTGCCTGATCACACGTGTCGGGCTGCGCCGACGCCGGTGGATCTTGTGGCTCCGGTTCGAACTTTACGTCAACTTGAGACGGAAGCCTCTCCCGGAAGAGTGACAAGAATCCGGCAACCCCGCTCGGATTCGGCCACTCCGATCCGGCCGCCGTGAAGATCGACCGCCCAACGGGCGATCGCGAGCCCCAGTCCGGTGCCGCCGTCGCTGCCCGGGCCGTGCGGCCGGCGGACGGCCCCCCGGTTGAACCGCTCGAACACGCGGCGCCACTCCGACCGCGGAATGCCGGGTCCCTCGTCCAGGACCTCGAGCTCCAGCGACTCCGGCAGCGGGCCGCGCCGCGCCTTCACCGTCACCCGTCCGTGCGGCGGGCTGTGCTTGACCGCGTTGTCGATCAGGTTCGCGACGACCTGGTGGATGCGCTCCGGGTCCGCGTGCGCGGTCAGCTCCGGTGGGGACACGTCCAGGTGCAGATGGACGTCCGTGCGCGTGTGGTTGCCGCCCGAGCCCATCGTGGCGCGCGCCGAGGCGACCATGTTGGCCTCCTTCAGCACCCCGGACAGATAGGGCCACACCTCGAAGCGCCGTTTGCGCAGGGGGACGACGCCGTTGTCGAGGCGGGACAGGTCGAGCAGCGTCTCCACCAGCCGCCCCAGCCGCTCGGTCTGCTTGAGGGCGGTGCGCATCGTCTCGGTGTCCGCCTCGGCGATGCCGTCGACCACGTTCTCCAGGACGGCCCGCAGACCCGCGATGGGTGTGCGCAGCTCGTGCGAGACGTTGGCCACCAGCTCCTTGCGCTGGCGGTCCTGGGCCTCCAGCTCGTCCGCCATGACGTTGATCGTCTGGGCCAGGTCGCCCAGCTCGTCTCCGCGGTTCTCACTCACCCGGCGGGTGTAGTCACCGTGCGAGATGGACCGGGCCACGGTGTTCATCTCGCCCAGCGGCGCGGTGAGCGAATGCGCCACGAACTGCGTGATCAGCAGTGTGGCGATCATCGAGAACACCGTGATGAAGCGCAGCTCCGTCTTGGTGTGCACCGCGATCATCGACAGACCGGTGGTGATCAGCACCGAGATGACGACCAGCGCACCCAGCTTGGTCTTGATCGAGAACGGGCGTACGCGCCCCCAGGGCTCCCCGGGGCTTCTCGGTCCGTCCGGCCCTGCGCTCATGGCGTGGGGGTCTCCAGTGCGTAGCCCACACCGTGCACGGTGCGGATCCGCTCGGCGCCGATCTTGCGTCGCAGCGCCTTGATGTGGCTGTCGACGGTACGGGTGCCGGAGGCGTCCGCCCAGTCCCAGACCTCCGCGAGGAGCTGTTCCCGGGAGAGCACCGCGCGCGGGGTGTTCGCCAGGCAGACCAGCAGGTCGAACTCGGTGGGCGTGAGGTGCACGTCCTCCGAGCGCACCCGCACCCGGCGCTGCGCGTGGTCGATCTCCAGCTCGCCGAGCCGCAGGATCCCGCTGCGCGGCGTGGTCGCCGCGATCGCGGCCCGCTCCACCCGGCGCAGCAGCACGTGCACGCGTGCCGCCAGCTCCCGCATCGAGAACGGCTTGGTCATGTAGTCGTCGGCGCCCACGCCGAGCCCGACCAGCATGTCGGTCTCGTCGTCGCGCGCCGTGAGCATCATCACCGGCACCGGGCGGGACGCCTGCACACGACGGCAGACCTCCAGACCGTCGAAGCCGGGCAGCATGATGTCGAGGATCAGCAGGTCGGGCTGCCAGGCCTCCGCCGTGTCGACGGCCGCCGGGCCGTCGCCCGCTGTTTGCACGAGGAATCCCTCGGCGCGCAGGCGGGCCGCGATGGCGTCGACGATCGTCGCGTCGTCCTCGACCACCAGAACGCGCCGCTGCGCGCCCGGCGTGGCTGTCGCCGTGGTGTTGTGTGCGGTGTGTGTCTGCTCCATCGCCCGCCCCTGAGTGTGCTTTCCGGAACCAGTGGGGTGATCCCATGTCTGCGCATGACTGCGGTTGACGCGTAAATGATCGGCGTCAGGGGTGCAGCGTACGGGGAGTCACCACGGCTTTGCTATCCAGGTCGGACGGCGAGGTGCACGACGTCCGGCACGCCTCGGGCAACCGGGATCTCTTCGGTACGCACCTGCTGGAACCCGGCATTCCCCATGGTTCCCTCGAATTCCGGAGAGGGGCGGGCAGACCATACGGCCAGTACCCCACCGGGTCTCAACACCCGCGCGCAGCCCGCGAGTCCGGCCTCGGAATAGAGGCTGTCGTTGCCCTCGGTGACGGTCCAGTCGGGCCCGTTGTCGATGTCGAGGCATACCGCGTCGAATGTGTCGCATGTCTCGTTGACGTAATCGAGCAGATCCGCTTCGACGATCTTCGACCGCGGGTCGGCGAGTGCGGCCCCCGACAGCGCGGCCAGCGGGCCGTCGAGATGCCAGTCGATGACGGCGCGCTCGCGCTCCACGACCGTGATGCCGCCCCACCGGGGATCGGCGGCGGCGTGCGCCAGGGAGAAGCCGACGCCGAGGCCGCCGATCAGCAGGCGGGGCGAGGGGTGGCCGGCCAGCGCGGACAGCGCGGCGTCGACCAGCAGCCGTTCCGAACGGCCGTCCGAGGTGTCCATCAGGAAGCAGCCGTTGGCGATGATCTGGAGCAACTCCCCGTGCCTGCGCAGGACGACCTCGCCGTAGGGGCCTTCGCGACGGTCCAGGACCTCGGGTGCGTCGGGGATGTCGAACGGGAGGGACATCGTCCCATCCTGGCATTTCCCTGACGGTTCGTTGAGGGAATTCCGTGTGTGTCGGATGCCGGGGGCGTGCGCCTCGGAACGGCCCGGGAGGGCTTTCGCACCATGTAGGAGCGGGCCCGGAGAACCCTCGGAGCTTCCTGTGAATCGGCTCGGTCGTGGCGTCCGTCACAGACAGCGCGGAGTCCCGGCGCGAAAAGTGAGGGGGAACGGAAGGAGCGCCTCACGGTGGAACGCACGGCCGCACCCCCGAGCCCGCCTTTGCCCGAGGTGTCCGGGCTGCTGGACGGCATCCCGGCCCAGCGCACCGCGCGGCGCGCCGAGCCGCCCGCCGAGGCGGCCCCCCGTCACCGGTACCGGATCCCCGTCCCCTTCACCCTCTCGTACGCGGCGGTCCTCGCCGTCACCTCGTACGGCACCGCCCACCTCGACGCCTCCCTCGTGCATGCCCTGCACCAGGGCTCCAGCACGGACGTCGCCCATCTGGCGCGGACGCCGGTCCTCGTGCTGGTGGCCAGCGCGCTGTGGGTGGCGGGTGGCTTCGCCTCCCCGTTCACGCTCGGTTTCCTGGTCGTCCTCACGGCCCTGGAGCGGCGCGTCGGCGGCGTCCGGACGGCCGTCGTCTTCTTCCTCGGGCATGTCCTGGCCACCCTCGCGACCGAGGTGCCGGTGGGCCTGGGGGTGCTCGTGGGGCGGCTGCCCGACAGCTCGCTGCACCGGCTCGACTACGGCATCAGCTTCGGTGTGGCCGCGAGCGTCGGCGCCCTGACGGGCCTGCTCGGGCCGTGGCTGCGGTACCCGCTGCTGGCCGCCTTCGGCGGGATGCTGCTCCAGGACCTGATCGCCTTCACCGACCCGCTGACGAACTGGGGGCACCTGATCGCGCTGGCGACAGGCGTCGCCGGCTGGTCCCGGGTCCGGCGCTGGGAGCGGGACCGGCGGTTCGGCGGCCGCTGAGGGGCCGGCGGTCCCGTACGGGCGTCAGTCCTCGAACTGGACCGTGCCGTTCTCGTGCAGGGTCGGATGGAGCTTCATGGGGCCGTACTCGTCGATGTCCGACGGGCGGGGCGGCTCGGGGCCGTCGGCACCCACCCGGACCATCCGCTCGACGCGGCAGATCCGGAACAGGCGGCCCTCCACGCTCGCCTCGTCGGCCCGTCCGGCGGCCCGGAACGCCTCCGCCGCCCGCGCGTACAGGACCTTCTTGCGCTCGTCGAAGCGGTAGAGCATCGCCCAGACGCGGGCCATCCCCTCGTACAGCGAGCGGCGGGCCTCGTGCGGGGTCGCCGCCAGGGACCCGCACGGCGTCCAGCCGGAGTCGTCGCGTTCGGCCACCGAGAAGCCGACGGGCAGTCGCACCACGTCGGGGTGCGTCCGGGCCGACCATTCGGAGTCCGCGCGCACGTCGGCGGGGAAGCGGGCGCCCGTGTACGTGAAGTCGCGCAGGCCCAGCCGGAGGGCGCCCGCCATCGGGCCCTCGTCCCGGTCGGGGTCCAGGAGGTAGCCCACGTCCGGCGACGGGACGGCGACCGGGTCCTCCCATGACGGGTCGGGGGGCTCGAGGTCGGTGGGGCGGGGCGGCTCGGGACCGTCGTCACCGGTGCGGGCGAACTCGTCGCCGCGCACCACCCGGTAGCGCACGCCCAGCGCCTCCACCTCGTCGGCCGGAGCCCGCTCCAGCACGGCCACGGCCGCCAGCAGTTCGCGCCGGACGACCGGGTCGTCGGGGCCGTCCTTCGCCTTGAACCACAGGTACGAGTTCAGTCCGTCGCGGGCCTGCTGGGGCATCCCGTCCACCACCGGCTTCAGCAGCCGCCAGCCCGGGTCCGCGGCGGCCGGGTCCCGCACGGCCACACCGAAGACGGGCCCGCGCAGCGTGATGTGCGGATAGCGGCGCGAGGCCTCGACGGCGTCCGCCTCCGTCACCCAGGCGACGGGGTCGTCACGGCGGACCAGGTCGGCGTGGAGGGCGTCGAGACGTCGCTTCCAGTCATCGGTCATAGGCGCATTGTGGTCGGGCGGTGGGTGAATCAGGGGTGAATGCCGGAAGTGGGCGGGGTACGGAGAGGGGGCGCGAGGGGCGCGCCCCGTCGTGCGACGCCTTACGGTGCGCCCTCTCGGCCGCCGGACGTCACCCCTGCGTGTCACCCGTGAACTTCGCGCTGGTCAGCGATGACTCGACGCGCCAGCCCAGGGACTCGTACAGTGCCCGGCCCTGCGGTGTCGCACCGAGGACGCCGGTCCGCGCGCCCTCTTCGGCCGCTGCGCGGTGCAGGGTGCGCATGACGAGCGCGCCGAGCCCGCGGCGGCGGTGAGCGGGGGAGGTCTCGATCTGGTCGACGACCGCCGTCGCGCCGGTCGGGGCGATCTGTCCGCGCGCGGCCAGGGAGCCGTCCGGGGCGGCGATCATGGTGCGGACCACGCCCCCACGCGACCAGGTGCGCGTCCGGTAGCCGTCGGGCGCCGCCCCGGGCGGCGCGTCCGTGAGCGGGGCCGTCATCAGGAAGCCGGGCTCGGGGTCGATCCACCAGCCGGGCCCCAGCCAGGGCCCGACCAGTGCGGGGTCGGCGAACACCTTCAGCCATACGCCGGCCCCGGTGACCGCGCCCGCCACCCTCCGGACGACGGGCTCCGTCACGGCGTCGTTCGTCGCGCCGAGCACATGGCGGGTGACGTGGTGCCCCGTTCCCACGTCGACGGTCCATCCCCACGGCTCCGTCACGGGCGGCGCCGCCCCGCGCGACACGACCCATCCCTCCACCCAGGCCCGCACGAACCGATCCACGGAGACCCCCTTGGTCATAGCCGGTTGTAATGGTCGAATGCCCTCTTCGTCCATTACGGTCGACCGTATGTCCGGAAGGGTCCGGCGCGACAGTCGTGATCGCCCACAGCGAACGGACGGCATCGCGGGGAACATTCGCCGACTCACATGCATTGAGTCGGCATAGCTCAACTTGACTGCCGAAGGGGAGATCATGGCATCGACGTCCGCTCCGCTCACTCTGCCCGTACTGCCTCTCGATGACGAGGTCGTGCTCCCCGGCATGGTGGTTCCGCTGGACCTCAACGACACCGACGTACGCGCCGCGGTGGAGGCCGCCCAGGCCGCCGCCCGTTCCGAACCCGGGAAGCCCCGGGTGCTGCTGGTGCCGCGCATCGACGGGACGTACGCGAGCACCGGCGTGCTCGGCACCGTCGAGCAGGTCGGCCGGCTGGCCGACGGCGACCCGGGCGCGCTCATCCGCGGCCGCGGCCGCGTGCGCATCGGCGCCGGCACCACCGGGCCGGGCGCCGCCCTGTGGGTCGAGGGGACGACCCTCGACCAGACCGTCCCCGAGCCGCTGCCCGGGCACGTCGCCGAACTCGTCACGGAATACAAGGCGCTCGCCACCGCGTGGCTGCGCAAGCGCGGCGCCTGGCAGGTCGTCGACCGCGTCCAGGCCATCGACGACGTCTCCGCGCTCGCCGACAACTCCGGCTACTCGCCGTTCCTGACCACCGAACAGAAGGTGGAGCTCCTGGAGACCACCGACCCGGTGGCCCGTCTGAAGCTCGCCACCCAGCAGCTGCGCGACCACCTTGCCGAGCAGGACGTGGCCGAGACCATCGCCAAGGACGTCCAGGAAGGCGTCGACAAGCAGCAGCGCGAGTTCCTGCTGCGCCGCCAGCTCGAAGCCGTCCGCAAGGAGCTGCGCGAGCTCAACGGCGAACAGGAGGGCGACGAGTCCGACGACTACCGCGCCCGCGTCGAGGCCGCCGACCTGCCCGAGAAGGTCCGCGAGGCCGCCCTCAAGGAGGTCGACAAGCTGGAGCGCTCCAGCGACCAGTCGCCCGAGGGCTCCTGGATCCGCACCTGGCTGGACACCGTCCTCGAACTCCCCTGGAACGTCAGGACCGAGGACCGGTACGACATCCAGGGAGCCCGAGCCGTCCTGGACGCCGAACACGCCGGCCTGGACGACGTGAAGGAGCGGATCACCGAGTACCTCGCGGTGCGCAAGCGGCGCGGTGAGCGCGGCCTGGGCGTCGTGGGCGGGCGGCGCGGCGGCGCCGTGCTCGCACTCGTCGGCCCGCCCGGCGTCGGCAAGACCAGCCTCGGAGAGTCCGTCGCCCACGCCATGGGCCGCAAGTTCGTCCGCGTCGCCCTCGGCGGCGTCCGCGACGAGGCCGAGATCCGCGGCCACCGCCGTACCTACGTCGGCGCGCTGCCCGGCCGGATCGTGCGGGCCGTCAAGGAGGCCGGATCGCTGAACCCGGTCGTGCTCCTCGACGAGATCGACAAGGTGGGATCCGACTTCCGGGGCGACCCGGCGGCCGCCCTCCTGGAGGTCCTGGACCCGGCGCAGAACCACACGTTCCGCGACCACTACCTGGAGGTCGAACTCGACCTGTCGGACGTGGTCTTCCTCGCCACCGCCAACGTGCTCGAAGCCATCCCGGAGGCCCTGCTCGACCGCATGGAGCTGGTCCGCCTCGACGGCTACACCGAGGACGAGAAGGTCGTCATCGCCCGTGACCACCTGCTCCCGCGCCAGCTGGAGCGGGCGGGCCTGGACAAGGACGAGGTCGCCCTCGAGGAGAGCGCGCTGCGCAAGCTCGCCGGCGAGTACACCCGCGAGGCGGGCGTGCGCACCCTGGAGCGGTCCATCGCGCGGCTGCTGCGCAAGGTCGCGGCCCAGCACGAACTGGGCCAGCGGGAACTCCCGTTCACGATCGGCGACGAGGACCTGCGCGGCCTGATCGGCCGGCCGCACCACGTGCCCGAGTCCGCCCAGGACCCGGCCGAGCGCCGGACCGCCGTGCCCGGTGTCGCGACCGGTCTCGCCGTCACCGGCGCCGGCGGTGACGTCCTCTTCGTCGAGGCGTCGCTGGCCGACCCGGAGACGGGCGCGGCGGGCCTGACCCTCACCGGCCAGCTCGGCGACGTCATGAAGGAGTCGGCACAGATCGCGCTCAGCTTCCTGCGCAGTCACGGCGCCGAACTGGAACTGCCGGTGGGCGACCTCAAGGACCGGGGCGTGCACATCCACTTCCCGGCCGGCGCGGTCCCCAAGGACGGCCCGAGCGCCGGCGTCACCATGACGACGGCCCTCGCGTCCCTGCTGTCGGGCCGGCTCGTCCGCACCGACGTGGCGATGACCGGCGAGGTCTCCCTGACCGGCCGGGTCCTGCCGATCGGCGGGGTGAAGCAGAAGCTGCTCGCCGCGCACCGGGCGGGTGTCACGACCGTGATCATCCCCAAGCGCAACGAGCCCGACCTGGACGACGTCCCGGCGGAGGTGCTGGACAAGCTGGACGTCCACGCCGTCACGGACGTCCGCCAGGTCCTGGAACTGGCGCTCGCGCCCGCCACGAGCGGCGCGGCGCCGGAGGTCCCGGTCGCGGCGTGACGACACCCCCCTGAGCGGGGACCGTCCGCGACGACCGGACGGGGAAGGCCCGGGTCCTGTGACGGAGACCCGGGCCTTCCCCGTGTCCGGCCGGCGCCGCTGCGCGGCCCTGGGAACAGCCGTGGGCCCGGGCCTGCGAAATACTGAGGAGCTGCACCGATGGCAGCGACCGGCGAGATCAGGGGTGCTGACGTGCACGAGGACACACACGGCGAAACGCCGTCGCGTGGTGTGGAGCAGGGCGACCGGGAGTTCCTCTCCCTGGAGCGGGAGCTCACGGTGCTGCTGCGCCGGGCCCGCGCCAACCAGGGGGAGATGGCCCGCGAGGTCCACCCCGACCTGGAGTCCGCCGCCTACGGGCTCCTCGTCCGGCTGGAGGAGTGCGGCCGCCAGCGTGCCACGGAACTGGCCGGCTACATCGGCGTCGGCAAGGCCACCATGTCCCGCCAGCTGCGCGCCCTGGAGCAGCTCGGCCTGGTCGCCCGCGAGCCGGATCCGGCGGACGGCCGCGCCTGGCTGGTCGACCTCACCGAGGAGGGCCGCACCCGGGTGAGCAGGGTCCGCGAGGCCCGCCGCGAGCGGTACGTCAGCCACTTCTCCGCCTGGGACCGCAGCGAGGTCGGGGAACTGGCCCGGCTCCTCGGCCAGCTGAACCGGGGGATGGAGAAGTGACCCGGCGGGCGTCGCCGGCCCGGGGCGGACACGACCTACAGCTCCACGCGCACCACCGTCGCGTCGTCGTGGGTCTTGGCACGGCCCAGCAGGGCACGCCCGGCGCGGTCGTCCGCCCGCTCCAACGCCCGGACCCGCTCCACCAGTGCCCGCGCCCCCTCCTCGTCGACGAGGCTGAGCAGCTCCGCCCAGTCGCCCTTCCCGAAGAGGTCCGCCCAGCGGGTGGCGCCGTCCGACAGCGCTGCCAGCGAGCGGACCTCCGCGCGCGGCACACTCCCGGCGACGGCGCGGGCGGCCACCGCGGGGTCGGCCGCGGCCGTGAAGAAGCCGCCCTCCCGGTTGCGGAGCGTGCCGTCGACGATCTCGGCGCTGCGTAGCAGGTCACGCGGCAGGCGGGCCAGCCGGTCGTCGCGCACGGGGACGACCGTGCCGTCCGGGGCCTCCAGCAGCAGCGTCGCGTCGCACAGGACCAGGTACTCGACGGTCTCCGGCGACCACCGCGCGAGAGCCACGGTGGCCTGAGGGGTACGCGGGTGAGAAAGGTCACAGGTTTCCGCATGGGCCCCGGCGGTACGTGCGAGAGCGAGGGCGAGCGCCTCGGCCAGCGGAACATCCGGGAGTGAAACGGTCAGTTCGGTCAGGGCGCCGCCCAGTCGCGCCGTGAACCAAGGGACCGAATGCAGACACCCCGCGCCGCCCGGTGGCGGCGTCACCCCGTCCAGCAGGACGAGCGAACCGCCCTGTCCGGAGGCGGGAAGCCCGATACTCGCGAAGTCCTCGTTGGGGCGGGCCCGATCGCCGGCCTCCGACACAAGCTCCGTACGCATTCGGCCAGTCTGCACGACCCCTTCACGGTCTTCGCACAAGGCTGGCATCACTCCACGAACTTACGTACTACCGCAGGTCAGACGCCTGTTATGGGCGGGAATGAAGCACTCCGGGAAGGCGTGGCGGCGAATACTGTCAAAGCCCGCCGTCCACGTCCAACCGGCCTGCCGGGCAAGGCAGCTGCACACGCCAGAGGAACTTGCCCGCCCGCTCCCCTCCGATGTTCACTCCTTCGGGTGGCGGGGCAAGCGATGCGCGGCCCCTGCCCACCGGCACTGGGAGGGTCGGGAACCGTACCGGACGTACGCACCAGTTGACGGAGCGTCACCTCCGGCCCATGGCACACGAGTCAGGAATGCGAGCACCGGTGCAGAAGACGCGGCCTCGGCGTACAGGCAGGCAGACGGCCTCCGAGGGGGGCGCGGAGCCTACCCCTGTCGGCAAGGGCCGTCCGACCCACGTACGCAACCGGCTGATCGTCGCGGTGGCCGTCGTGGCCGCCGCCGTCGCCGGCGCGGGCGCCCCCTCCGTCCTCGCCGCCTCCGGGCAGCTGAAGGACTCCCAGGACCTGGTCACCCTCGCCGAACAGACCCAGGACGCCCTCGCCCTCGCCCAGTCCCTGGCCGACGAGCGCGACGAGGTCACCACCTATGTGGCGGCCGGCCGGGTGAAGTCCCGGGCGCCCTCCACCCAGGGCAGCGCCCGGGTGGACCGGCAGACCAGCGAACTGACCGCCGACACGGACGTCTCCGCCGCGCTGCGCGAGGCCCTCGCCGCCGTGCCGTCCGTCCGCCAGTCCGCCCTCACCGGCAAGAGCACGGCCCTCCAGGCGCACGAGGCCTACTCCAGGGCCATCGCCGCCGTGCACGTGCTCGTCGACCGGCTGGCGGAACAGATGCCGCCGCGCGCGGGCTCCGGCGCGTACGCCCTCGCCGAACTCGACACCGCCGTCCAGCAGGCCTCCGCGACCCGGGGACTGCTGCTCGCGGCGCTGAACGTACCCACGACCGACGAGACCGACTACGACCCCGTCACCGGCCGGTCGGTCACCGAGAAGGTCTCCTCCGAAGCCGACACCAAGCGGCGCGACGCCCTCACCGCCGCCGCCCAGCAGGCCCGGCTGCGCTCCGACGCGGCCCTCGCGGACTTCCGGGAGGGCGCGCCGCAGGAGGCGGTGGCCTCGTACGACTCCACGGTGACCGGCGGAGACGCCGACGCCGCCGACGCCTACCTCGCCGCACTCACCGACCAGCCGGAACTGAGCGCCCGCGACCTCGACACCAGCGTCAAGAAACTCGACGCCGCGCTCTCCGCCCGGGTCGACCTGATGCGCGCCGTCGAGTCCTCCCTGTACGGCCGACGGGGCGAGGAACTCGCCGCGATGCGGGACGACGACGTCACCGACCTGGAGCTGCGCGTCACCCTCCTCGGCGCCCTGATGCTGCTCACGATCGTCGTCGCCACCGGCATGGCCCGCAGCCTCACCCGCCCGCTGTCCGTCCTGCGCCGGGGCTCGGCCAGGCTGGCGGAGACCGAGAACCCGGCGGCGGAGGAACCGGTCCGGTTCACCGGCCGCAACGACGAGTTCGCCCAGGTCGTCCGCTCCGTCAACGCCCTGCACGCGCACGCCGTGGCTCTCCACGAGCGGGTCGGCACCCTGGAGTCCGATCGCAAGCACCTCGTCGGGCAGCGCCAGCGGATGGCCGACGCCCGCGAGGAACTGCGCGCCGAACTCGACGGCTCCGCAGCGCTGCTGGAGGGCCTGCGGGACAGCATCAGCGGCACCTTCGTCAACCTCGCGCTGCGCACCCTCGGCCTCGTCGAACGCCAGCTGGCCGTCATCGAGGGGCTGGAGGAGCGCGAGCAGGACCCCGACCGGCTGGCCACGCTCTTCAAGCTCGACCACTTCGCCACGGTCATGCGCCGGCACAGCGAGAACCTGCTGGTCCTGGCCGGCACGGAGCACGTCCAGCAGCACGCGGGCCCCATCCCGCTGGTGGACGTGGTGCGTGCGGCGGTCAGCGAGATCGAGCGCTACGAGCGGGTGCGGATCTCCGCACTGCCTCCGCACGCGCACGTGGCGGGGTTCGCCGCGGACGACCTCTCCCACCTGCTGGCCGAACTCATGGAGAACGCCACCTCGTTCTCCCCGCCGGACCTGCCCGTCGAGGTCTCCGGCTGGCTCCTGGAGAACGGCGAGGTCATGCTCTCCGTCCAGGACGAGGGCATCGGCATCCCCGAGGAGCGGATGGGCCGCCTCAACGCCCGTCTCGCCGAGTTCGACCCCGAAACGCCGTACGACCAGGAGGGCGAGGAGGGTCTCGGCCTCGGCCTGTACGTGGTGGCCCGGCTCGCCCACCGGCACGGGGTCCGGGTGCGGCTGCGCGAGCAGAAGCAGGGCGGGGTGGCGGCGGTCGTCGTCCTGCCGACCGCGCTTCTCGCCGAGGCCCCGGCCGCAGCGGTCCCCATGACGAGCCCGGCCTCCGCCAGCCCCCAGAGCTTCTCGCTCCCGGGCGCGGACGCGGAAGCCAACTCCAACGTCCTGCCGGGCCGTGCCAAGCCCGCGGACCCGCTGGTCGCCCTGGCGGAGCGAGCGGTACGACAGGGGGACCCCACACCGCAGACCCCCACACCGCAGACACCTACGGCGACCCCGCCGCAGCCTTCGGCCGGACCCGCACCCCGGACCACGTCCGAGACCCCCGCACCGGCCTCGTCGGGAGTGCCGGCGGAGTCCCCGGGCGGGACGACGTCCGAGGCGACCCCCTCCGGGTCCCCGGCGGAGCCCGCCGGAGAGGAGCCGACGGCGACCCCGTCGGGGACTTCGGCCGGTACGGCCCCTCAGCCCTGGGCCGAGACGCCCACGGCCACCCCGCCGGGGATCCCGGCGCAGGATTCGCCGCGGTTCGCGGGCGACGGTCCGCCGGAGTCCGCGCCGCGCGGCCCCGCGCAGGCGGCGCCGGTTCCGGTGGAGACGCCGGCCGAGACGACGATGGAACTCCTGCTGCCGAACCCGCAGGGCGAGGAGCCGGGAGGGACGGGGGAGCAGGACACCGCCGCCGTCCCCGGCCCGGAGCTCGCCGTCCCCGGCCCGGACCTCGCCGTCCCCGGCCCGGACCCGGTCGCGGCCGGCGCCGAGCCCCGGCACACCCCGCAGAGCCCGTTCGCCTCGGACGACGGACACGCCGCGGGCGAGGGCGGGGCGGAACACGCGCGCACGCCGGACGCCCCGGAGGAACTCGTCACCGACAAGGGCCTGCCGAAGCGCACCCCCAGGATCACCGCACCCACCCAAGCCCCGCGCCAGCGGACCGGTTCCGTCGACGCGGACGCCCTCCGCCGCCGTCTGGGCGGCTTCCGCCGGGGGGCGGAGGCCGGCTACCGGCACGTGGAGGCGGAGATCGCCGAACGGACGGGCCAGAACCGGGCCCCGTCCCCCGAGACAGCCCGACACACAGCTCGAGAAGCACACGCACACGCCGAAGATGACACGGGGGGCACAGTCGAGGAGGCAAGCAGTTGACCGCGCCCAGTACCTTCGGACTGAGCAGTGAAGCCCGTAACCTGCACTGGCTGTTGACCAACCTCGTGGATGAGGTACCCGGCATCCAGTCCGTCGCCGTCGTCTCCTCGGACGGACTGCTCCTGCTGTCCTCGGACGCGGGACGCAACGTGGAGGCACGCCAGGCCCGCGAGACGAAACCCACCGGCCCGCGCGGCTCGTCCGCCGACCTCGCCACCATCGTCTCCGGCATCGGCAGCCTCACCATCGGCGCCGCCAAGCTCATGGCGTTCGGCGGGGTGAAGCACACCATGATCGCGATGGACGAGGGCAGCCTCTTCGTCATGTCGATCAGCGACGGCTCGCTCCTCGGAGTGCACGGCTCCGCCGACTGCGACATGAGCGTGGTGGCCTACCACATGGCTCTCTTCGTGGGCCGCGCCGGCCACGTCCTGACCCCCGAACTGCGCAGCGAACTACGGCAGTCTCTGGAGTCCGCGGCGGCCGGGGGCGCGCGATGAGCGGCATCCCGCAGCAGCCGCGGGACGGCAGGCGGCAGCTCCCCCTCCGCCGTGGCGACCGCAAACCGGCCCGGGTGCGCCCCTACTCGCTCACCGGCGGCCGCACCCGCTTCGGGCACGTCCTCCTCGTCGAGACCTTCGTCGCGGCCCTCGAAGCGCCCGAGGAACGCAAGGAGCTGACGGGGGGTACCTCCCATGTGCTGAGCTATGGGGGAGGGTCCCTGAGGGCCACCGTCATGCCGGAGCTGCGGGCCATCGTCGAACTGTGCCGCCGGATGCGCACGGTGGCCGAGATCGCCGCGCTGCTGAAGATGCCGCTCGGTGTGGTCCGGGTGCTCCTCAGCGACCTCGCGGACCAGGGAAAGATCCGTGTGTACGGCACCGGTACTGCTCACGGTACGGGCCGTCCCGACCGCGCTCTGCTGGAAAGGGTGCTGAGTGGACTCCGTCGTCTCTGACGCCGCCTCCTCCTTTGGCGTCGCCCCCCTCGTCGAGCCCGACGAACCCCTGAAGCCCTGGCAGACGGACCGCACCCGGGCCCCCGTCGCCACGAAGATCGTGGTGGCGGGCGGCTTCGGGGTCGGCAAGACCACCCTCGTCGGCACCGTCTCGGAGATCGAGCCCCTCCAGACGGAGGCGCTGATGACCGAGGCCAGCGAGGAGACGGACGACCTGACCGGCACCCCGGAGAAGGTCACCACCACCGTCGCCATGGACTACGGCCGGCTGACCCTCGACGACGACCTGGTGCTGTATCTGTTCGGCACACCGGGTCAGCAGCGGTTCTGGTTCATGTGGGACGACCTGGTGCGCGGCGCGATCGGCGCGGTCGTGCTGGCCGACACCCGCCGGCTGAAGGACTGCTTCCCGGCGCTGGACTACTTCGAGAGCTGTGGGCTGCCGTACGTCGTCGCCGTCAACCACTTCGACGGCAGCGAGCTGTTCGAGCCGGTGGACGTGCGGGAGGCGCTGACGATCCCCGCGCACATACCTGTCATGATCATGGATGCGCGGCGCCGGATCTCGGTCATCGAGACCCTTCTGGCCCTGGTGGGCCACGCGCTCGACGAAACCCCCGAGTAAGGCCCTTCAAGGAGAGTTGCCCGCATGCGGAAGATACTCGTCGTCGGAGCCGGCCAGTCCGGTCTCCAGCTCGCCCTCGGCCTCCAGTCGCACGGGTACGAGGTCACCCTGATGTCGAACCGGACGGCGGACGAGATCCGCTCCGGCCGGGTCATGTCGACGCAGTGCATGTTCCACACGGCCCTCCAGCACGAGCGCGACCTCCAGCTGAACTTCTGGGAGCAGCAGGCCCCGAAGATCGAGGGCCTCGGCGTCTCGGTCGCCGCCCCCGGCTCGCACGACCCGGGCCCGACCCAGCGTGCGATCGACTGGCTGGGCAGGCTCGACGGCTACGCGCAGTCCGTCGACCAGCGGGTGAAGATGGCCGGCTGGATGGAGACGTTCGCCCAGCGCGGCGGCCAACTGGTGATCCACGGTGCGGCGGTCTCCGATCTCGACTACTTCTCCCGGGCCTACGACCTGGTCCTGGTCTCGGCGGGCAAGGGCGAACTCGTCCAGATGTTCGGCCGGGACCCGGAGCGGTCCCCCTACGGCGAGCCGCAGCGCGCCCTCGCCGTCGCCTACGTCCACGGGGTCGGCCCGCGCCCGGAGCACCCGGACACCGAGGCGGTCCGCTGCAACCTGGTCCCCGGAGTCGGCGAACTCTTCGTCATGCCGACGCTCACCACCTCCGGCCGCGCGGACATCCTGTTCTGGGAGGGCATACCCGGCGGCCCGCTGGACGTCTTCAACGGCGTCAAGGACCCGGCGGAACACCTCTCCCTGACCCTGGAGCTCATGGAGAAGTTCACGCCCTGGGAGTACGCGCGCGCCACCAGGGTCGAACTGACCGACGCGGGCGGCACCCTGGCCGGCCGCTATGCGCCCACCGTCCGCAACCCCGTCGGCCGTCTGCCCGGCGGCGGTCTGGTGCTCGGCGTCGCCGACGTCGTCGTCGCCAACGACCCGATCACCGGCCAGGGCTCCAACTCGGCGTCCAAGTGTGCAGCCGCGTACCTCTCCTCGATCCTCGAGCGCGGGGAGAAGGAGTTCGACGAGGAGTGGATGCGCGCCACCTTCGACCGCTATTGGGACACCGCGCAGCACGTCACCAAGTGGACCAACGCGATGCTGGCCCCGCCGCCGGAGCACATCATCAACCTGTTGGGCGCGGCCGGACAGCTGCCGCCGGTGGCCGATCGTTTCGCCAACGCCTTCAACGACCCGGCCGACTTCGAGAACTTCTTCTACGAGCCGGAGAAGACGGCGGCCTACCTGGGCTCCGTCTCCGGCGCCTGAGCGGGCGCCCGAGCGGGCCTCGGCGCGGGTGGGGCGTCCGGGCGTACGGCTCCGAGCACCGGTTGGGAGGCGATCTCGGTGATCTTGACCTTCTCGCCGGTTCTCGGGGCCTGGACCACCTTGCCCCCGCCCAGGTACATCGCCACATGGGTGGCCCCGGGGAAGTAGATCACCAGGTCGCCGGGGCGCAGCTCCCTCAGGGGGATCCTCCGCAGCCGCGCCCACTGTTCCTCGCTGGTGCGGGGGATCGGTTTCCCCGCATGCCCCCAGGCCTCGGAGGTGAGGCCCGAGCAGTCGTACGACCGCGGGCCCTCCGCACCCCACTCGTACGGCTTCCCGAGCTGCCGCACGGCGTACCGCACGGCCTTCTCGCCCTCCTTCGACGGCTTGTGGTCCTCGGCGAGGGCGCCGGACGCCACGAGCTTGCCCTGCGCCCGCGCGACGCCGTCCTTCTCCAGCTCGGCGAGAGCGGTGAGCTGCTCGGCGGTGAGGGAGGCGAGGAGTGCCTCGACGTCGGCCAGGCGCCGGCGCACGTTGTCGCGCTCCTTCTTCCGCCGTTCCACGAGGGTGAGCTGTTCGTCGAGGGCGGCGCGGGCCTGGCGCGCCAGCGAGTCGGCCTTGCGTTCGCCGTTCTCCAGCCGCCCGACGGTCCCGGCCCGCTCCCGCGCCAACTGGCCGATCAGATGCCCCTGGTCGAGAGCGTGCTGCGGATCGCGGGCGAGCAGCAGCCGCACGTACGGGGAGAGGCCGGTGCTGCTCTGGTACTGCTGGCGGGCGAGCCGGCCGGCCGCGCCCCGGCTTCGGTGCAGGGAGAGCCGGGCCTTCACGAGCTCTGCGTCCAGCCGCCCGGTCTCGGCCCTCCGCCGCTTCAGCTGCTCCTCGGTGGCGTTGAACGCCTCACTGGCCCGTTCGGCCTCCTGGTACAGCCGCTGAAGGTCCGTCAGCAGGCGGGCCACGGAACGATCGTCGGTATCGGAGGACTCCGTCCCGGCCACCTGTGGTCCGTCCGGGTCCGGTGTCCGTGGCGCGGTCACGGCCCGTCCGCCGGGCTCCGGCGGTTCCGCCGCGGCCACGGCTAGCCCGGGGGCCAGGAGCGCCTGTGCCGCGAGCGCCGCCGTGGAGACCGTACAAGCCAGACCCAGCAACCTTCCTGACACGTCATCACCTCCGTTGCGGGGTGGCCCCTCCACCCCGCACGGTGAGCATCGGACGTGTGGGCCCGGCCCGCGCCCCGGAGGTGCGCGGTTCGGCGCAACGGAATCACTCGTCGGCGTCGTTCCGCCGATCGCCCGGCGTGGCGTCGGGCCCGGAGCGCCGTGCGGTGCCGGTGCCGCCGGCGGGTCCGGGCGCAGAGCCGGGCGGGGTGCCCGGCTTCGACCAGGGCCACTTCCGTGCGCCCGGCGCGCCGCTGCCCCTCCCCGCGGCCTGGTCGCCCTCGGCTGCGAACTCGTACTTCCAGCCCTTGGGCAGTCCGAGCTTCTTGCTGTGACCGCGGGGCACGCGCCGGTAGACCAGGACGGTGGGCGGCCCGCCGGCCGGGTCGGGGACGGGGATGCGGTACGTCTTCGGCGGGTGCCCGGTCGGACCGAGCAGCACGGGCAGCACCCGGCCGTCCATGGGGCCGCCCTCGAAGGGGGTGTCTTCGCTTTTCACCGCACCAGTGTCGATCAGGTCGCGGCGGTCAGCGCACCCCGGACCAGCTCGGCGGTCTGCGCGTCCCGCGCCGCGGTCACCGTGAGGACGGCGACGAGCTGGTCGACCAGCCAGTCCCGCAGCTCGTCGACGGGCGGCTGTTTGTCCTCGTCGAGCCAGATGAGGGAGGCCGCCTCGACCGCCGTGATCCACATCCGTACGGTCATCCGAAGCCGCGGCCCCGGGTCGGCCACCCCCAGATGGCTGTAGACGGCCTCGGCGGCGGCCCGGCGCACGCCGTCCACGATGGCGGTCGTCCGCGAGGTCTCGACCACGCTGCCGCCCTGGAGCAGGGCGCTGAATCCGGCGTCATGACGGCCGACGAAGGTCAGATACCGGTCCAGGACGCGGGCGAGGCGGGGGAGGAGCGGGCCGGCGTGGGGCTCGTCGAAGCAGTGGTGCAGCTCCTCGGCGGCGGAGCGCAGGGCGGCCTCGTAGAGCTGCTGCTTGCCGCCGGGGAAGTACCGGTAGACGAGCGGCCGGGACACCCCGGCGGCCTCCGCGACGTCGTCCAGCGACACGTCCTCGGGGACGCGGTGCGCGAACAGCGAGAGCGCGGCCTCGAGCAGCTGGCTGCGGCGTTCCTCGACACTGAGACGGCGGTAGGCGGGGGCGGCGGGGGTCATGACGTGCAGCGTAATCGCCCACCCCCGGCCCGTGCCCGTCGTCGGCTCAGGCCAGCAGCCCGGACGACCTCCACAGCCGCCGCCCGACGCCCCGGAGCACCCCGATGTCGTCGAGGAAGTCCGTCAGCCGTTTCGATCCCGTCTGCATGACCTCCCGCCGGTGCCCGCTCGCCCGCACCTGCGCCATCGCCTCCCGCTTGTCCAGGCCCACGTTCGTGTAGACGTCCGGATTCACGAAGGCCACGGAGAACACCCGCGCGAACTCGCCGGAGGTGACTCTCGTGAACTCCTGCGACCACCTCGGCGCCGTCATCATCTGGCGGCGCAGCTCCTCACGGGCGTAGCGCACGTGCCGGGCCTCCTCCACGACGTGGATCCGGGTGACGCCCCGGACCAGCGGCTGGACCCGGTCGTCGGGGAAGGTCAGCCGCTGCATCCAGTCGAGGACCTCCTCGCCGAGCAGGGTCGCGGTGAAGGAACCGGGAGTCGTGGAGACCGTCTTGAACAGCCGGCCCAGGTGCTGGTGGGCGCGGCTCACCGGGTACCACGGCGTCTCGCCCCGCGTGATCAGCCGGGCGAACATCTTGGAGTGCCGGCACTCGTCCTCGATCTCGGTCAGCGCGTACCGCACATGGGCGCTCGTCGCCGCCTTGTCGTAGATGTGCCGGACCAGCAGCTGCATGAGGATGATCTCGAACCAGATCCCGAGGGAGGCGAGCGCCGCGGCCTCGTGCCGGGACAGCAGAATCCGCTGCTCCTCGCTCATCCGCCGCCACATCGGCGTGTCGTAGAGCGACACCAGTTCCGGGGGCCAGAACCACTTGCCCGCCTCGAAGGGGGCGTCCCAGTCCAGCTCCTTGTCCGGGTCGAAGGAGTGCTTGGCGGAGGACGCGAGCAGCCGCTCGGCCACCTGCTCCCGGTCCTTGAGCAGGCCCAGCGCGTCCCGCAGCCCTTCCAGCGCTTCGCCATCGGTGAGGGTCGTCATGCCCTTATGAGACTGCCTGTCAGCAAGACCGTCAATCCCCCGTGCACCGGCAATCCGTACGATGATCACTCGACGGTCGGACGCCTGGGTATTCCTGCCGGGCCGGCGTGCACGTCCCCACGGGCGTCCACCGCGACAAGGCCGAGCTCCCCCTCCCGTTCCCCCTCGCCGTCGACCTCACCGGCACCTGCCGTCGCCGGTGAGATCGGCGGCCGGCCGGACTACACCGAGCAGCCCAGGTCCTCGGGGACGGCGAAGGTCACCGGCTCCGCGCCCTGCGGCGGGAACGACGTGCGCAGGCCGAAGGCGTACGGGGTCGGGCCGTTCGCGCGCAGATGCAGCAGACGGGACTCGGCCTCCGCGACCGTCGGGCGGCGGCCGGCCGGGACCCACCACAGGGCGGTCATCGCCTCCGCCACCCGCTCGAACCATTCCCTTCGCCGGGCGAGCAACTCGCGGTGCCGGCCCTGGTACATGAACGAGGTCAGCGCGTCGAGGTCCCGCCACACCGTCATGTTGATGATCAGCCAGGAGTCCCCGAAGACCTGGATGTCGGTCGCGTCCCCGCCTTCGGACTGGAGCCGCCACACATAGCCGTCCGCCGCCTCCGCGGCGGCGTTGACCGGGTCGAGGGAATCCACGAAGTCCCTCAATTCGGCCGAGTCCAAGGGAAACTTGAGCCGGGAGATATTGACCTGCGCGAGTTCGAAAGAGGCGGGTTCGATGACGTTCTCAGCTTCGGCGTCAGTCATGGGCGAACCGTAGGACACCCCTGTGCGGTCCCGGCACCCCCCGTCTCACGAGTCGAGCACCGCCTCCATCACCGCCCGCGCGATCGGCGCCGCCATCCCGCCACCGGTGATGTCCCCGCGGCGCGCCGACCCGTCCTCCACCACCACAGCGACCGCCACCCGCGGCTCCGCGTCGCGCACGTCCCGCGCCCAGGAGACGAACCAGGCGTACGGAATCCCGGCGTTGCCGAGGCCGTGCTGGGCGGTGCCGGTCTTGCCGCCGACGACCGCGCCCGGGATCGCCGCGTTCGTGCCGGTGCCCTCGCGCACCACGTCCTCCATCAGCTCCCGCAACCGCCGTGCCGTCGAGGGGTACATCGCCTGCCGGGACGGCCGGGAACCGGCCGTGGCCACCGTGGCACCACCCCGCCGTGTCGTCCGCTCCACCAGGTACGGCGTGCGTACCTGTCCTCCGTCGGCCACGGCCGCCGACACCATCGCCATCTGGAGGGGCGTCGCCCGCGTGTTGAACTGGCCGATCGAGGAGAGCGCCAGCTGTGCCGGGTCGAGCGAGGTGTCGAAGGTGCTCGGCGCCACGGCGAAGGGGATCCGCACGTCCACGTCGTTGAAACCGAACGCATGCGCCGTCCGGGTCATCCGGGCCAGCCCGGTGTCCACTCCGAGCTTCGCGAACACCGTGTTGCACGACCACTCGAAGGCGTCCCGCAGCGGAGCGTCCTCGCAGCCGTCGCCGGCGTTCGTCAGCCGTGTCGTCGTCCCCGGCAGCCGGTAGGGGGCGGGCGAGTCGGTGGCCGCGTCGAGGTCGGTGATCACCCCCGCGTCCAGCGCCGCAGCCGCGGTGACCACCTTGAACGTCGAACCGGGCGGATACGTCTGCCGCACCGCCCGGTTCAGCATCGGCTTGTCCGGGTCGCCGTTGAGCCGCAACCAGGCCCGTTCGGCCGCGCCGTCGTTGCCGGACAGCTCGGCGGGGTCGTACGAGGGGCTGGACACCAGCGCCAGCACCCGTCCCGTCGTCGGCTCCACCGCCGCCACCGCGCCCTTGCGGCCGTCCAGCCCCTCGAACGCGGCCCGCTGGGCCCGGGGGTTCAGCGTCGTCACCACGTTTCCGCCGGCGGGCCGGCCGTGCGTGACGTCGTTCCACAGCGGGAACGGCGAGAGCATCGGATCGGACCCGGAGAGCACCTCGTCCCCGGAGTGCTCCAGGAACGACGTCCCGTACACCTGCGAGGCGAAGCCGGTCACCGGCGCGTACAACGGCCCGTCGCGGTACGTGCGCTCGTAGCGCAGCTGCTCACCGGTGTCCCGGGAGCCGGTCACGGGGACGCCGCCGACGAGGATGTCGCCGCGCGGCTGGGCGTAGCGGGCGATGGAGCCGCGCCGGTTGGCCGGGTTGCCGCCGTAGGCGCCGGACTCGACGACCTGCACGCGCAGGGCGTTGACCAGGAGTGCCACCAGCAGCAGGGCGCAGAAGACGGCGGCGTGCCGGATGTGCCGGGTCAACCGGGCCTCCGTGGGTCCTTGGCGTCGGGTGCGCCGGGCGAAGTGTTCCGCCCGTTGTCGTGCGCGGTGTCGCGGGGTGCGCCGGCGGGAGCGCTCCGAGGCGTGCCGGGCGGAGTGTTCCGAGGCGTGCCGGGCGGTGTGTGGTGCGGTCCTCTCGCCGAGTCACTCACCCGGATCAGCAGCGCCACGATCGCCCAGTTGGTGACGAGCGAGGAGCCGCCCTGGGCCAGGAACGGCATCGCCATGCCGGTCAGCGGGATCAGCCCGGTCACCCCGCCCGCGATCACGAAGACCTGGAGCGCCACGATCGAGGCGAGACCGGTCGCCAGCAGCCGGCCGAAGGGGTCGCGCAGCGAGAGGCCCGCCCGGTAGCCGCGCTCCACCAGCAGGCCGTAGAGGAGGAAGAGGGCCGACAGGCCCACCAGACCCAGTTCCTCGCCCGCCGTGGCCAGGATGAAGTCCGACTTGGCGGCGAAGCCGATGAGGACGGAGTGACCGAGGCCGAGCCCGGAGCCGAGCATCCCGCCCGCCGCGAAGGAGAACAGCGACTGGGCGAGCTGGTTGGCGCCCTGCCCCGCCTCGATCGTCGCGAACGGGTGCAGCCAGTCCTCGACCCTGCTGTGCACATGCGGTTCCAGACGGCCGACGGCGACCGCGCCCAGCGAGGCGAGCAGCAGCCCGACGGCGATCCAGCCGGTGCGGCCGGTGGCGACGTAGAGCATGATCACGAACAGGCCGAAGAACAGCAGCGACGTTCCGAGGTCCCGCTCCAGCACCAGCACGCCGACGCTCAACAGCCAGATCGTGACGATCGGGCCGAGGACGCGCCCGGTGGGCAGTTGCAGCCGTTCGAAGCGCCAGATGCTCCGGCCCGCGTACGCCAGCGCCGTGCGGTTGGCCGCCAGGTACGCGGCGAAGAACACCGCGAGCAGCACCTTCGCGAACTCACCCGGCTGGATGGAGAACCCGGCGATCCGGATCCAGATGCGGGCGCCGTTCACAGCCGGGAAGAGGATGGGCAGGGCGAGCAGGGCGAGCGCGGCGACCACGCAGACATAGGCGTACCGCTGGAGCACACGGTGGTCGCGCAACGCGGCCACGACCAGGATGAACAGGGCCACTCCGAGCGTGGACCACACCAGCTGGGCGGGCGCCGCCCGGTCGTGCGGCGTCTCCAGGTCGAGCCGGTAGATCAGCACCAGGCCCATCCCGTTGAGCAGTACGGCGATGGGCAGCAGGAGCGGGTCGGCGCAGGGGGCGCGCAGCCGCACCGTGAGGTGTGCCAGCAGCGCGAGCACGCCCAGCCCGGCGCCGTAACCGGCGGCGCCGGGCGGGACGGTGCCGTGCTTCGCCAGCCCGACGGCGCAGTAGCCGTACACGGAGAGCAGCACGGCCAGGACGATCAGGGACAGTTCGACGCCACGGCGCCGGGGGAGAAGCGCCGCGGGGGCGGGCGCGTCGGCCGCCGCCACGGTGGCACCGGCACGGGAACCGGCTCGGGCGGTGGCGCCGGCTCCCGTCCCCGTCCCCGTGCCGGTTCCTGCTCCGACTCCGGCTTTCGTCATGTCCGGAACCTACCTAAATACGGCTCCTTGTGAGCCTTGGAGACTTTCGTGTCAGTGTCGTGTCAGTACCGTGCGGCACCGGCTGGACGTCCGATCAGCACCAGCGGGGCGGCGTTCCGATGGTGTCGATGTAGCGCGCGGAGCCCCAGGCCCAGGTGCCGTCGGTGAGGAGGTACCAGAGGGAGTTGCCCTGGACGTTCTGCCCGGGGGTCTTGCAGAAGATCGAGACGATCTCGCCGCGACGGGCCACCCGGATCACCTGGCCGGCACGCGTGGGAGCACTGCGCAGCAGCAGCTCGTTCGCGGTGACGCGCCCGCGGTAACGGCGGGAGTCGTTCTGGTTCCCGTTCCCGTTGCCGTTCTGCCAGCCGTTGCCGCCACCGCCCGACTGCCAGCCGTTCCCGCCACCGCTCTGCCAACTTCCGTTCGGGTTGCCCTGGCCGTTGCCGTTGCCATGACCCTGGCCGTTGCCGTTGCCGTTGCCGTTGCCATGACCCTGGCCGTTGCCCTGGCCGTTGCCTTGGTTGTTCGCGTTGCCGTTGCCATTGGCATTGCCGTGACCTTGACCATTGCCCTGGCCGTTCCCCTGGCCCTGACCTTGACCATTGCCTTGGCCGTTCCCCTGGCCCTGGCCCTGGCCCTGGCCCTGACCCTGACCATTGCCCTGGCCCTGACCTTGGCCGTTGCCCTGGCCGTTCCCCTGGCCCTGACCTTGACCATTGCCTTGGCCGTTCCCCTGGCCGTGACCCTGGCCGTTCCCCTGGCCCTGGCCCTGACCCTGACCATTGCCCTGGCCCTGACCTTGGCCGTTGCCCTGGCCGTTCCCCTGGCCCTGACCTTGGCCGTTGCCTTGGCCCTGGCCGTTTCCTTGGCCGTTGCCGCTCGGGCCGTTGCCGTTCTGGTTGTTGTTGCCGCTCTGGTTCTGCCAGTTGCCCGCGCCGCCGTCCTGGCTGCTGAGACCGTCGTCCCCGCCGTCCCAGTCGTCGGCGAGAGCGGGGGCGACGGCCGCGGTGGCGGCGACGAGGGCGCCTGCCGCGGTGACCATGGCGACACGGGTGAGAGCGGTACGCAGGGACATGGCGATACCTCCACGAAGAGGGTGCAGCTGACTTATCGCCACATTAGGAGCGGTTCGCGCGTGTCGCCCGTCACGCTGCGCCATCGGGGAGCGCGCTCCCGGACGGAGGCGTCTGAGGGAGCGTCAGCGTCGCCACCGCACCGCCGTCCGGTGCGTTGGTGAACGTCAGCCGGGCGCCCAGCACCTCCGCCTGACCGACCGCGATCGTCAGTCCGAGCCCGTGCCCCTTCGCCCCGCCCTCGGTGCGGAACCGCTGCGGCCCGTGCGTGACGAGGTACTCCGGATAGCCGTCCCCGTCGTCCCGCACGGTGACCACGGGCCCGTCCACCGTCAGCACGACGGGCGAGCGCCCGTGGCGGTGCGCGTTGGCGAGCAGATTCCCCAGCACCCGCTCCAGGCGCCGCCGGTCGGTCTCCACGCGCGCGTCCCGGACGATTCTCACTTCGGTGCCGGTCACCGAGGCGCCGGAGGTGCCCGAGGCCTCCGCAGCCCGCACCACCCGGACCGCCAGCGCGCCCAGCTCCTCGGTGTCCACCTCCAGCCGCTCCCGCCGGGTGTCCAGTCGGGAGATCTCCAGCAGGTCCTCCGTCAGCGTGCGCAGCGCCGCCACCCGGTCGCGGACCAACTCCGTCGGCCGCCCCGGCGGCAGCAGTTCCGCCGCCGCGTGCAGCCCGGTCAGCGGAGTGCGCAGCTCGTGCGCCACATCGGCGGTGAACCGCTGCTCGCTCAGCAGCTTGCCCTGGAGCGAGGACGCCATGGAGTCCAGCGCGACGGCCACGGCGCCCACCTCGTCCTGCGGCCGGCCCGGTTCCTTCGTGCGGGGGTCGTCCACCCGGGCGTCCAGGTCGCCGGCGGTGATCCGCCGGGCCACCCGCGCGGTGGCGTGCAGCCGGCGCGTCACGCGGGTCACCGCGACGGCGCCGACCAGCAGCGTCGCGCCGATGGCCAGCACCGACGACCACAGGATCGCGGTGTCCAGGGCCTCGATGGTGCGGGCGCTCTGCGAGTAGTCGACCGGGACGGCGAGGGCCCGCGCGCCGTCGGCCGGGCCCGCCGCCCACATCGTGGGGCGCCCTTGGTGCTCGGCGACCATCGTGCCGCGTTCACCGGCCACCGCCAGCGTCCGCAGCGACGCGGGCAGTCCCGGCGGATCGAGGCTCGCTCCCCACCCCAGGGTGTCACCCGCCTCGAACGCCGTCGTCGCGTCCTTCAGCCGGGACAAGGCCAGTTCACGGGCCTGTCCGACGGTCTGGTTCGTCACCGAGACGTGCACCAGGATGCCCAGCAGGGCGGCGAGCGCGCAGCACATCACCGTGATGAAGACGGCGGCCTTCACGGCGAGGGTGCCGGCCCAGGAGGGGAACGCGAGCCTCATCGGCCGCTCGCGGAGGCGGAGGATGAGGCGGAGGCGTCGGGGGTGGCGGCGTCGGGGGTGGTGGAGGCGGAGGGCCGGGGCGAGTGCTTCCGGTCTCCGGTGCGCAGCATCTCGTCGTGGGTGAGCAGCATCGCCCCCTGCTGCTGGTCCCAGGTCCACTGGAGGCGGTATTCGTAGCCCGCGACCTCCGACGGGGCGCGGATGATCACGGACCGTCCGGCCAGCTCGACCCCGCTCACGGCGTCCTCGTAGGCCATGACCTGCACGAGTCTGTCCTTGCGCGCGGTGTAGACACGGACGGCCGTCAGTTTGCCGGGCAGCTGGCGGAAGCCCAGCGTCAGATCGGGGTGGCCGTCGCCGGTGAGATCCCGGTAGTACGCCCTGAGCACGGGGCACCGGCTCCCCGCCGCCCCGCGCTTCCCGCAGTCGGCCATCCGGCGGGCCGTCTCCCGGTAGGTCCCCTGGCCGTAGTCACCCGGATGCGCGGCGATCTCCGCGCGGACGACCGCCACCGGGTCCACCTCGCGGATGTCGCCGCCGGGCACCTCGATGCCCTTCACGACCTCGGTGTCCACCTCGCCGATGTCGAAGGCGGGGCTGGAGGCGGGGGCCAGATCCGGCCACAGCTTGTCCGGACTGATCGCCGTCGGCGTCGCCCCCGCGCCCTGGAGCTCACCGGCGTCACCGCAGCCCACGGCGAGCGAGGCCAGCAGGGCGACGGTGACGGCGAGGAGCCTGCGTTCAGCAGCGCGGAAGGGGCGCGAGAGGCGCGAAGGGCCTGAGGAGCCGGAGGCCCTGAAGGTGCTGGTGGGGCGACTGCGGGGCACGGGACTCCTGTGACTCCTCTGGCGATACGACGGTGTCAGGCCCGTTACACCTTATTTGTATGGAAGTCCGTTTTGCGTACCGGTGGGCCGGAGGTGGTGAGGCGGGGAAGGCGGCGGCCGTGGCGGGTGGCGCAGGCCGGTACTGACAGATGCTGACGGATGCTGGCAATTCCTGAAGGGTACTGACAGATATTGCCAGGTATCGGCCGACCAGGGCTGGGCGGGTGCCGGGTGCCCGTGGAGGCTGCCGGGTGGAGGCCGAGGGGGGCCAGGGTGTGCGGGGCGCCCGGGTGGAGGTCGAGGGGGCAGGGGTGCGCGGGCGCCAGGGAGGAGGTTGAGGGACGCGGGGATGCGGGGCGCCCGGGTGGAGGTCGAGGCGTGCCGAGGAGTGTGAGGGCGCCGGGGCGGAGATCGAGGGATACCGGGGAGTGCGCGGGTGCCGGGGCGGAGGCCGGGGATGCCGGGAGTGCCGGGCTGGGGGCCTGAGGTTCTGAGGGCCTCAGGCCCTGAGGGTGAGGAAACGATTACTCGGCCAGTTCCTCCAGGAGTCGGGCCGTCGTCAGCCCCGCCCGGAGGTACTCCACGAACAGCTCGTTGTGCAGTGCCCACGGTGAGCGCCGTGACCGGATGAGCCGGATGGCCTCCTCGGCCGGGTGGCCCCGGCACACCAGCGCGTGGGCGACGACCAGTCCCGAGCGGTTGTAGCCGCTGTAGCAGCGGACGAGGACCGTCCGGCCGTCGTCCACCGCGTCCCCCGCGGCCTGCGCCAGCCGGATCACGCCGGCGAGCTGGGTCCCGTCCAGCGGGCCGTCCGGAACCGGCCACACTTGGTGCTGCACGCCGGGATCCGGCCCGTGTCCACGCCGCGCCCGCGTCAACGTCTGGACGAGATCGAACTCGGCCCGCACCACGACGGGTTGCACTTCCCCCGACAGCCCCCGGAACTCGTGCCCGCCCATCCACAGGCCGGGCACGATCTCGCTCCACGGGCGGTCCGGAACCGGTACGTCGGGCTGCTTCCTGCGGGTCCGCAACGACGCCTCCCCAAACGCGCTGCCCAGGCCGGGCCCGCGAAGTCCAGCCCGGCGCACAGCCGGACGGCGTTCCCTTGCGTACAAACCTAGGGCCTGCCCAACTCGTCACGGGGGTAACCGCCTTCTTGCCCCGGAGCGTCCCTCCTGTTCCCATGGTCGTAGGGGTGATGGTGCATGAACGGACTGCGCGTCATACCGACCTGGTGGCATGGCCAGGAACGGCTCTACGTCTGTCGCGACGACGGCAGGAACATCGCCTGGTACGACCGTGAGGCGGCCAGGATCAACCTGATCGGGGACGACCGCCGGGACGACGTCCTCGAGGCCCTCGGCCCCTTCGTGACAGGCCCGATCACCATCGGCCCGCCCCCGGTCCCCACACCCGCCGAGCTGGTCCGGCTCTCCCTCCATCCGGACGACGACCTGGCCCCCAACCGTCCCGGCGAGGCCCTGCTGATCGACCTGGACCGGGACCCGGGCCCCGCCCATCGCCTCAGGACCGACCCGCGCCGTCGCGCCCTGGCTGCCGAGCAGGCGGTCGGCGAGGCCCTGGACCGCCTCGACGGCGCCGGCTGGCACACCCTGCACTCCCTCCTCCTCCCCGGTGGCGACCGGGTCCACCACCTGTCCATCGGCCCCGCCGGCCTGTTCGCGGTTCACACGCTGCACGCCCGCAAGCAGCGGGTCCGGATCGCCGACCCGATGGTCGCCCTGGGCCGCCGGGACCCGGAACCACTGCTGCGCCGGGTACGGGCCGACGCCGACCGCGCGTCCTACGCCCTGACGGCCGAGGTGCGCCCGGTGCTGGCCCTGGTCGGCCCGGCGGAGGTCACCGTCACCGTCCCTCCGCGCCGGGTCCGCGTCGTGAACGACACCGACCTCACCGATCTCGCCCGGCTCGGCGGCGTGCTCAAACCGGCGGACGTCGAGGCACTGCACGCGATGGCCCGGGACCGCGGGACCTGGAAGAGGGTGTGACCCGGCGACGCGGGAGGCGCCGCCGGACGAGAGGTGAGGGACGAAGGGTGAGGGAGGACGGGTGAGAGGCGAGACGCCAGAGGCGGGTGGTCCGAGGGCCGCTCACGGCACCGTTCCCGCCCGTCCGGCGTCCAGCAGCGGCGCCAGCAGGTCTCCGTGGTCCTGGAGCCGCGGGGCGATGTCCGGAGCCGAGAACGTGAGTGGGCCCGCGGACCGGCAGTCCTCGACCTCCTCCCAGGTGACCGGGGCCGACACCGTCGGCTCGGCCCGCGCCCGCAGGGTGTACGGCGCCGCGGTCGTCTTGCGCGCCGCGTTCTGACTCCAGTCCACGAACACCTTCCCCGGCCGCAGACTCCGCGTCATCCGGTGCAGAACCAGCCGTGGCATGGCCCGCTCCGCCTCCACGGCCAGCTGTTTCGCATACTCCGTGACCCGTTCGGACGACGCCCCCCGCACCGCCGCCAGCACATGCAGCCCCTTCGACCCCGACGTCTTCGGGTGCGCCTCGATCCCGTCCGCCGCGAGCCGCTCCCGCAGCCACACCGCGACCTCGCAGCACTCGACGACGGTCGCGGGCGCGCCCGGATCGAGGTCGAAGACGAGCCGGTCGGCCATCTCGGCCTCCTGGATCACCCACTGGGGCGTATGGAACTCCGTGACGAGGTTCGCCGCCCAGACCAGACTCGCCAGATCCTGCACAACCACCATCCGGGCCGGCCCGTCCGAACGCGGCACCGCGGCCGTGGTGACCCACTCGGGCGTGCCCGGCGGCACGTTCTTGGCGAAGAAGACCTGCCCGTCAGGCCCGTCCGGATAGCGCAGGAAGGACAGCGGCCGGTCGCGCAGATGGGGAAGCAGCGCGTCGGCGACGGTCGCGTAGTAGTGCAGCACCTCGCCCTTGGTGAAGCCGGTCGCCGGATACAGCACCTTCTCCAGATTGCTGAGCGCGACCCGTCTCCCCTCCACCTCAGTGATCGGCGTCATACGATGAGAATCACACGAAACCATCCGCTATCGCCGCATGTCTGGGCACATCATCCGAATCTCCTCATGGCGCGCTCTGTGGCCGGAAAGGTGCTGCACGTGAGATCCATCTGGAACGGCGCCATCTCCTTCGGCCTCGTCAGCATCCCCATCAAGCTGGTGAACGCCACCGAGAACCACTCGATCTCCTTCCGCCAGATCCACCTCGAGGACGGCGGCCGCATCCGCTACCGCAAGGTCTGCGAGCTGGACGACCACGAGGTGACCTCGGCGGAGATCGGCAAGGGATACGAGGACGCGGACGGGACGATCATCCCGATCACCGAGGAGGACCTGTCCCACCTGCCGCTCCCGACCGCCAAGACGATCGAGATCGTGGCCTTCGTGCCGGCCGACCGGATCGACCCGCTCCAGATGGACACCGCCTACTACCTCCAGGCGGGCGGCGCCCCGGCGGCGAAGCCGTACACCCTGCTCAGGGAGGCCCTGAAGCGCAGCAACAAGGTGGCGATCGCGAAGTACGCCCTTCGCGGCCGCGAGCGCCTCGGGATGCTCCGCGTGGTCGGCGACGCGATCGCCATGCACGGCCTGCTCTGGCCGGACGAGGTCCGCGCCCCGGAGGGCGTTGTCCCCGACACCTCGGTCACCGTCCGCGACAAGGAACTCGATCTCGCGGACGCCCTGATGGACACCCTCGGCGAGGTCGACCTCGACGACCTGCACGACGAGTACCGCGAGGCGGTGGAGGAGGTCGTGGCGGCGAAGGCGGCCGGCGAGACACCCCGCGAGGCGCCGGCCCCGCCGTCCAGCGGCAAGGTGCTGGACCTGATGGCGGCCCTGGAGAAGAGCGTGCGGGCGGCGAGGGAGTCGCGCGGCGAGAAGGCGGAGCAGGGATCCTCTCAGCCGGGGGAGCGGACGACGGAGGAGCCGGTGGAGGAGACGGAGGCCGAGGTCAGACGCCTTCCACAGCGCAGGTCCGCCCGCACGGCGCCCAAGCGGACAGGTGGCAAGAAGTCGACGTCGACAACGAAGAAGACCACGGCGGCGCCGAGGAAGTCGACGGCGAAATCGGCACAGACGACGAAGAAGACGACGGCGTCGAAGAGCACCACGCAGACCAGGGGCGCCGCGCAGAACAGGAGCACGGCCAAGAAGACGGCCGCCAAGAAGACGACGGCGTCCAAGGAAACGACGGCGAAGAAGACGGCCGCGAAGAAGACGACGGCCCGCAAGCGCACGGCTTGAGCCGACTGGTCGCCATGCGCGTGGCCTGAGACCGCCGGTCATCGTGCGCGTGGCTTGAGCCGGCTGGCCATCGTGCGGGCGGCTTGAGCTCACCGCCTCACCGCCTGACCGCCTCACTGCTTCACTCGACTCACCGCCTCGCCTGGGTCACCGCCCCGCGCCTCACCCGCCTCCCCCCGCCTCGCCCCTCCGGCGGAGCCGCGAGGTCGGGTCGTTCAGGCGGCCTCTTCCAGGGCGTGGACCTCGGCGCCGCCGCCGTTCTCGCCGCTTCCGTCGGGCCGGTGGGGGAGGGTCACGCACGCCGTGCCCAGCGCCAGCCCCACGGCCGGCCACACCGGGAACTCGCCGCCGTAGGCGAACCCGTGCCCCGCGAAATACGTCAGCGCCCAGACGCTCACGCCGAGCCCGGCCCATATCCGCCAGGCCGCCGGCCCACGGAGCGCCGGACCGGGCCGCACACGGACGTACAGGGAGGCCAGCGCCCGCTCGAGCGGACGAAGCGCCCACACCACGCCCACCAGGACACCCGCCAGCACCAGCAGCCACGGCACCCGCAGCGCCCACCAGCCCGCCGAGCCGTAGACGGGTTCCGGTGCGAGTCCGGTCAGATAGAAGGCGGCGGCGACGATCAGCACCGGCAGCATGTGCCAGAGGTAGAGCGCCATGCTGCCGGACCCCAGTACCCGCACCGCCCGCCGCACCCCGGCCCGCTCCAGCAGGCGTCGCACGACCGGTGCGACCAGCAGCGCCACCCCGACCTGGGCCAGGCTCCAGGCCAGCATGGCCGCCGACGGCGGGTCGGTGTTGCTCAGCCCCTGCCCGGTCACCAGGATCAGGCTGACGGGGAACGGCCCCGGTCCGACGAGTACGGCGAACACCGCCACACCCGCCACCGCCAGGACCAGGGCCCGGACGGGAGCCCGCCCCGCCGTCCGCGCGTCGCCGCCCAGGAGTCCGTCCCGCCAGCAGAAGCCGAGCTGGTAGACGGTGCCCCACACGAGCAGGTAGTTGACCGCCCCGATCACCTCGACGGCCGAGCCCCGCGACGACGGGTGGCCCGCTGCCACGAGTGCACCGATGCCGAACGCCACCGCGCCCATGCCCACGGGGACGCGCAGGCCCCACCGTTCGTGGAGGGCGTACAGGGCCGGCGTCACAGCGCTGATCAGCAGGTACACCGGCAGGAACCAGAACTGCATGGCCATCGCCCACCCCACCAGCGCGAGGGTGGCAGGGTCCACGCCGAGTCCGGAGCACAGGCCGACGGCAAGCAGTACGAGGCCGCTGTACACGGCCGTCGGCAGCAGAAGCCGCACGGCCCGCTGCCCCACCCACCCCGCGGCGGTCCCGCCGGCGGCCCGGGCCCGTGACCAGGAGCCCCCGGCGGCGTGCCCGCCGGCGAGGAAGAACAGCGGCATGATCTGGAAGCCCAGGGTGAGCCACTGCGTCCAGGGCACGGTCGCCAGCAGTTCCGGCGCGGTGATCTCGCCGTCCGGATGCCGGACCAGCCCGGTGATCAGCCAGTGGCCGAGCACCACCAGCAGGATCGCCCAGGCACGCAGGAAGTCGACGTACCGGTCTCGGTCTCGGCTCATGCCTCGCATGGTGCCGTCCCCTCAACTCCCCGGCGCCGAATAGTCCTTGTCGCAACCAACCCGTGCCCGAGGCGACATCGACCGGCCGGACCCCACCGGGCCGCGCTCCACCCGATCCCTGTCCTGGCAAGGGCCCTGGAGGGCATGGGCAGGTGTCCCTGACCGGCTTGGCGCGGCGCGGACGCCCCGCCCTCCGAAGGCGGTGGCGGGGGTGTGCGCGACGGCGCGTCCGGCATCTTGACGGGTCGAATGTTACCGGTAACATCGATGGGGTCGGAGCACCATCCGCCGCCCACGCAGAGGTGGGCCGACCGCCCCTGGAGTCCGTGTGACCGACCACCCCACGGCGCGGCGCACCCAGACCGGCCCGACCCCGCCGGACGCCATCACAGGCATCGGCACCACCGGTACAGGCACCGGCGACAACGGCACCCGCATCGCGGTGCGCGCCGGCAGCGGAACCGGTGCCGATCCCGTCTTCACCAGGTCCGCCGTGGCCGCCTCCTGCGTCGGCTTCATGCTCTTCGGCGCCCTCCAGGCCTTCTACGGCCCCGCGATCCCGGCCCTGCGCGAGGAGTTCGGTCTGTCGCCCTCCGCCGCCGGGCTCGCACTCAGCGCGCACTTCGTCGGCGGGGTCGGCGGAGTCCTCGTCTTCGACCGGCTCTACGGCCGGACCGGCAACCGCCGGATACTCGGCACCTCGTACCTGCTGATGGCCCTCGGCGCGGCGGGCTTCGCACTCGCCCCGAACTGGCCGCTCGCCCTCGCCGCGGCGCTCCTCGCGGGATGCGGCTTCGGCGGTCTCGACTACGGCCTCAACCAGCTCTTCGCGGTCGGCTTCGGCCACCGTTCCACCGCGATGCTCAACATCCTCAACGCCCACTTCGGCATCGGCGCGGTCCTCGGCCCCGCCCTGATCGGGGCGGTCGGCGCCGAGCACTACCCCGTCGTCTTCCTGGTCTTCGCGCTGGCCAACCTGCCCCTGCTGTTCTGTCTGCGCGGGGTACGCGACAGGCCCCCGCAGCCACCGCAGGGCCGGCCCGCCGGTGAGGTGTCCGGGCCCGCCGCCCGCGCCCTGCGCTCCGTCCTCGCCGTCTTCGTCGTCCTCTACGTCCTGCATGTCGGCATCGAGGCGGGCGTGGGCGGCTGGGAACCCACGCACCTGGAGAGCGTCGGCCACAGCGCCGGTATCGCCGCCACCGCCACCTCCGTGTACTGGCTGATGATGACCGTCGGCCGTTTCCTGGTCGCCCCGCTCGCCCTGCGGTTCTCCCCTCAGGCCATCATCACGGTCTCCTGCGCCGGCATGACCGTCTGCCTGCTCCTGGCGGCCGTACCGGACCTGGCGCCTTTCGCCTACGCCGGTGTGGGCCTCTTCATCGCCCCCGTCTTCCCCACCGGGCTGCCCTGGCTGCACCGGGCCGCACCGCACGCCCGCCGGGCCGGCGCGCTCGTCATCGCCGCGTCCCTGACGGGCGGTGTCGTGGCGGGCCCGTCACTGGGCAAGGTGATCGAGTGGTCCGGCGTCCGAGCGGTCCCGCTCCTCCTCGCCGCGGTCTCCGCGGCCTGCCTCGCGGCCACCCTGTGGCTGACCCGCGCGACCCGCACGAAGCCCGCGACCCGCACGAAACCCGTGACCTGACCACCCCGGCGCGCCCGTGACCTGACCATCCCGACGCGCCCGTGACCCGACCACCCCGATGCACCGCTTGGCGCATCCGGCCCATCCGGCGCATCCGACGCGTCACGACCGGGAACCCCGGACGCCTCGAAGGCCCGGACGACGCCTCGACGTACCGACGCGTCCCACAGCACGAGCACTCGCAAGCCCGCCCCGACGAAGGGACCCGCATGCCCGCCCTGACCACGACCTCCGACGGTTTCCTCCTCCACGGTGAACCGTTCCGGATCCTCTCCGGCGCGCTGCACTACTTCCGCGTCCACCCCGACCAGTGGACCGACCGGCTGCGCAAGGCCCGCCTGATGGGACTGAACACGGTCGAGACGTACATCCCGTGGAACCTGCACCAGCCCGAGCCCGGCACACTCGTCCTCGACGGGCTCCTCGACCTGCCCCGATTCCTGCGGCTGGCCGCCGCGGAGGGCCTGCGCGTCCTGCTCCGCCCCGGCCCCTTCATCTGCGCCGAATGGGACGGCGGTGGTCTGCCGCACTGGCTCACCACCGACCCCGACATCCGTCTGCGCACCAGCGACCCCCGCTTCACGGACGTCGTGGACCGCTATCTGGACCTCCTCCTGCCGCCGCTCCAGCCGTACATGGCGGCGTCGGGCGGCCCGGTGATCGCCGTACAGGTGGAGAACGAGTACGGCGCCTACGGCGACGACATGGCCTACCTCGAACACCTCGAACGCTCCCTGCGCTCACGCGGTGTCGAGGAGCTTCTCTTCACCTGCGACCAGACCGACGGCGACCACCTCAAGAACGGCGTCCTGCCCGGCGTCCTCGCCACCGGCACCTTCGGCAGCCGCGTGGAGCAGTCCCTCGCCCGGCTGCGCGAGGCACAACCCGAAGGGCCCCTGATGTGCGGGGAGTTCTGGATCGGCTGGTTCGACCACTGGGGCGGCCCGCACCACGGGAGGGACGCCGCGGACGCCGCCGCCGACCTCGACAGGCTCCTGACGGCGGGCGCCTCCGTCAACATCTACATGTTCCACGGCGGCACCAACTTCGGTTACACCAACGGCGCCAACCACCACCACACCTACGTGCCCACGGTCACCTCCTACGACTACGACGCCCCGCTCACCGAGAGCGGCGACCCGGGCCCGAAGTACCACGCCTTCCGCGAGGTCATCGCCCGCCACGCCCCGGTCCCCGACGAGCCGGCTCCCGCCCCGTCGCCCAAACTCCCGCCCACCACCGTCCGGTTGACCCACCGCGCCCCCCTCCTCCCGCTCGCCGGTCACGCCGTGCACGCCACCGCCCCGCGTTCCGCCGACGACCTGGGCCAGCGCGCCGGATACACCCTGTACCGGACGACCGTCCCCACCCAGGGGGCCGGCCTCCTGCGCTTCACCGGCGGAGTGGGCGACCGCGCCCAGGTCTTCCTGGACGGCGCCCCCGCGGGCGTCCTCGAACGCGAGCGCCACGAGGAGACCCTGCCCGTGCACGTCCCCCGCGAGGGCGCCGTCCTCGAGGTGCTCGTGGAGAACATGGGCCGGGTCAACTACGGCCCCCGCATAGGCGTCGCCAAGGGCCTGCTCGGCCCGGTCACGCTCGACGGCACGCCCCTGCACGGCTGGGACTCCCACGCCCTGCCCCTGGAGGGCGTACCGGCCACGGCCGACTTCGAGCCGGCCGGGACGACCGCCTCGGCCCAACCCGCCTTCCACCGCGGCACGTTCGAGGTGACGACCCCCGCAGACACCTTCCTCTCCCTCCCCGGCTGGACCAAGGGCCAGGCCTGGATCAACGGGTTCCACCTCGGCCGTTACTGGAACCGCGGCCCCCAGCGCACCCTCTACGTCCCGGCCCCCGCCCTGCGGCCCGGCGCCAACGACCTCGTCCTCCTCGAACTGCACGGCACCACCACCCCGGACGCCCAGCTCACCGACACCCCCGACCTCGGCCCGAACACGCCCTGATGCGCCGCCGGACAAGCGTCCCGCCTCCCCGGCGCCGCACCGCCCCGCATCGCCGGGGGGCGGCACGCCGCACGCACCACGACCCGCCCCGGAGGCCGGCCACCCCTTGACCTGATCCCCGCCTCCTCGTCCGCCCGGCCTATCCTGTGGGTCCGCCGGGCGGCCCAGTGCGACCGGTCCCGGACCAGTCCCGAGGAGAAGCCGCCACCATGACCCCAAGCGCCGACGACCCGGTCGGCCCGGCGACCAGAGGACGCAGCAGACGCAACTTCGCGGGCTCGCGTCCGGTCATGGACGACGTCGCGAAACTGGCCGGAGTCTCCAAACAGACGGTCTCCCGGGTGCTGAACGACCACCCGGCCGTCCGTCCCGAGACCCGGGAGGCCGTCCGGGCCGCCATGCGCACGCTCGGCTACCGCCCCAGCAGCAGCGCTCGCTCACTGGCCAGCGGCCGCACCCGCATGCTCGGCGTGATCTCGTTCGACGCGGCCCGCTACGGCCCCGCCTCGACCCTCACCGCCATCAACACGGCCGCCCAGGAAGCCGGTTACCTGGTGAGCTCGATCGCACTGGACACCGCGGACCGGGACACGGTGGTGCGGGCCGCGGACCGGCTGTCGGCGGAAGGCGCGGACGGCGTGATCGCGATCGCCCCCCAGGTCCGGGTGGCGCGGGCCCTCGCCGAAGCCCGTCTGGACACCCCCCTGGTCGTGATGGACAACGACCTGGGAGACGGCACGCCCATGGTCACCTCGGACGCCCGCACCGGCGCCCGCAAGGCCACCCGGCACCTGCTCTCCCTCGGCCACCCCACGGTCCACCACGTCGCCGGCCCGACCGGCTGGACCTCGGCGGACCGCCGGGCCGAGAGCTGGCGCGCCACCCTCGAGGCGGCCGGGGCCGAGGTGCACAGCCCCCTCATCGGCGACTGGAGCGCCGACTCCGGCCACGACCTGGGCCGCGAACTGGCGAAGGACCCGTCCGTCACCGCGGTCTTCGTGTCCAACGACCAGATGGCCCTCGGTGTCCTGCGCGCCCTGCACGAGGCGGGCCGCCGGGTCCCGGAGGACGTCAGCGTCGTCGGCTACGACGACATCCCGGAGGCCGCCCACTTCCTCCCCCCGCTGACCACGATCCGCACGGACTTCACCGACATCGGCACGATCTCCCTGCACATCCTGCTCAACCGCATCGCCGACCCGTCGGCCCCCGGGAGCCCCCTGACCCTCGTCCCCGTCGAGCTGTGCGTCCGCCACAGCACCGCCGCCCCGCGCTGAGCGGGCCCGGACGCTCACCGGGACGGTCGCCCCGGCGACGTCAGCCCGGACGGCCCCGCGTGGCCGTCGAGTGGAGGTGCTCCAGGGCGTCCAGCACGACGGTGTTCCAATGCCAGGCCAGCCAGCGGCCGACGTCGAGGCCCGTCTGCCGGAGCGCGGCCAGCTGGGCGTGGGTGAGCTCCGCGAGCGGCCGTTCGTGGTGGGAGGACACCATGCCCAGCGGCACACCGGCACGGTTCACCAGCGGAACGCTGTGCGAGGCACGGCTGCCGGCCTGGAGGATGGCGTGGCGGGAGGCCTCGTCGAACACCCCCGCGGTCGCCACGTCCCGCACGGTGACCTGCCGGCGCTCGGCAGCCGCCTGCGAGCAGGAGGTGGTCGGGCTGTCGACGAAGGCGAAGAAGTCGGTGAAGTACTTGTTCAGACCGGTGTGCCGGGTCATGCGCAGCCGACCGGCCTCGGCCAGCTGGACGTTGCCCATGGGCGTCTGGTTGATCGACAGGACCCGTTGCAGGGCCGCCTTGACCACCGCGCCCTGGCTGGTGCCGCTGCCCTCCACCGGGAGGCCGGGAAGACCCGGCCGACGGGGCCGCATCCGGCGGGGGAACCAGAGCCGCGCGTCGAGATCGGGAGCCGGGGTGCGTACGACCGCGTCGGCGAGGGTGGAGAGCTTGATGTTGAACCGCTGGGAGGCACCCTTCAGCAGAGCGAACGCCTCGTCGGCGGTCCCGAGGCCGTAGCGCTTGAGCAGCACGTCCTCGGCTCTGGCGACTCCGGTGCGGCCGTACAGGCGGTTGCGCAGATCGAGCTCGCTCTGCTGCCATCGCGATGCGCCTCCCTGCCCGGAGCCGCGGCCAGGAGCAGGGGCATCGGACGGTGAGCCGTCTTCGGCGGGATGCTGGGACAGCTGGCTCATTGCGAGGGTTCCAATCCGCGGGGTCGGCCGACGTCGGGGCCCCGGCGGTCGGCTCCTCGGGGCGCCGGAAACGTACCTGTTTGCCAGGCACTGTCAACGAACCTAACCGCAAGCGGAGGGTGTAAACCCGCTCGCTCCCGAGTCACGGCGGCGCCGCGTGGCGGTGAGAGGCGCTGAGATGCGGGCCGCCGAACCGGCGCGCCATCTCGAGCCCCGGTCCACGGGCACCCGAGGCCGTCCGGCACGGCCGTCCGGCACGGCCGTCCGGCACGGCCGTCCGGCACGGCCGCACGGCACGGCCGCACGGCACGGCCGCACGGAACGGCCGTCCGGCACGGCCGTCCGGCACGGCCGTCCGGCACGGCCGCACGGAACGGCCGTGAGGAAGGCGGCGGGTGAACGCCCGTCCCCCAGGTAGGGCGCGCCCTGCACCCCGGGAACCAGCTCGTCGGCGACCGGTCACGGCGCGGCGGACCGGCACGCCGCGACGGTCACGGCGGCGGACCCGCCCCCACCGGCCTGGCCTTCCCTTGCGGTTCGCCCCCCGACCGTAGCGAGCCGGGCCCCCTCGATCCCACCGGCCGTGCCCCGCCGGTTGGTTCGCCGGGCGCGGGGCACCCGGAACGGGTCACCGCGAGTCCGCTAAGGAGTGACAGTGTCGATCGGCCGACTCCCCGAGCGCGAGCAGCGCATCCTGGACGAGATGGAGCGCGCCCTGCGCCGGGACCGTGGCTTCCAGCGGCGCCTGCGCAGAATGAGCCGCTCCCGTCGCTCCGGTCGTCCACGTCGTCCCGGCCGCCCGGTCCGAGCCGACCGTCGGCCGGCCCCGTCGTCCCGGCGAGTGTTGCGCACGCCGCGACCATGGGCCGTCGCCCTGCTGCTCGCGGTGTCCGTCGCGCTCATGGTCTCCGGCGTCGTCACCTCGGAACCCGGTGTGATCTGGGCGTTCGCAGCCGTCTGGCCCCTGACGCTGTACACGGCGTTCCGGCTGCTGCGCCGCTGGAGGGAGCGCTGACCGTCTGTCGCTCACAGGCGGCACGGCGCTCACAGGCGGCACGGCGACCGGCTCGTCCGAGCGCCCGACCCGCGCCGCGGTGCCGGTGCCGGTGCGGCGCAGCACGTCACCGAAGCCTGTCCAGGCGGGCGACCAGGGCACTCACCGGACCCTCCGGGTGGGGTCGAAGGCGGCCTCGAGGGGCCGCTCGTCGGCGAGGACACGGCCGAGCGGCCACCGCCCGGACAGCAGCGCGCGCACGGCGGTCGACAGATCGGCCGCCACATGGTCGGCGGCGGCGACCTCCTCGGGCCGCGTCTGCGGGGTCGGGACCAGGATGCCCAGCGAACCCGCCCGGCGGGCGGCCTCCATGTCGGCGCCGATGTCGCCGATCACGGCGATCCGCTCCGGCGGGGTGCACAGGCGCCCGGCAGCCCACAGAATCATGCCGGGCCGGGGCTTGCGGCAGTGACAGCCGTCGTCGGGACCGTGCGGGCAGACGGCCCACACGTCGAAGGGGCCGAGCAGCCCGCCGATCCGCTCGTTGACCCGGCGGACGTCGGCCGTGGACAGCAGCCCGCGCGCGACGCCCGACTGGTTCGTCACCACACCGGTGCCGAAGCCCCGGTCACGCAGCAGGCCGAGCGCCTCGCGGGCCCCGTCCACCGGGCGCACGCGCTCGGGGTCGCCGTTGTACGGCACATCATGGACGAGGGTGCCGTCGCGGTCGAACAGCACGACGTCGATCCCGGTCACGGCGCCACCTCCAGCCAGGGGGCGGCACCGCGATGACGCCACAGACCACCGGTCCAGTGCCAGGCGTGCGGCCCGACCTGCACATCGTCGTCGAGGAAGGCGACCCACGGCGCGATGACCGCGCGCAGCTCGCTGTTGCGGGCGGCGGCGGGTCCCCGTCCACCGCTGTGGATCACCAAGGTGAGCTCGCCCAGATCGCCGAGGAGGCTCCGCGGGCGCTCCAGCGCGTCGGGGTCCGGCCGGGGCGCGGGCCGGTCGTCGACGAGCACGATCTCGTCCGGCTTCGGACCGGTCGCCGCGACGAGCGCGGCGAGACAGTCGGCGAGCGTGTCACGCACCAGCGTCGGGATCACGACGGCGTAGGCGTTCATATGTCAGCCCCTTCCGTACATCGCGCCCCGGCGCACCGCGAAGGGGCAGATCGCGAGCAGATTCACGGGGGCGGAGCCGAAACACTTCAGTGCGTCCCGCGGACCGTCGACCATGGGCCGGCCGACGGTGTTCCCGAGCGGAGTACGGCAGGGGACCCGCCGACCGTGCTTGCGGCGGCTGAAACGCTCCTCCTCGGCGGACGCGACCGTGCGGCCGTCCACGACAAGGGCGGCGGCCGGGTCGTGGAAGAGTGCGTTGATCTCAGGGATGCGCATCGGGGGGTGCTCCGTCCCGGGCGGCGTACGGGCCACTTGGACCTCGCGGGTCCCGCACTGCGGCCGGCTCAAACTCTTGGAGCAGCCCAGTCGGACATCTAATGATCTTTCACTCTAAGTGGTGAACGATAAAAGTGCGAGGCCACCGCATCGCCGGCCGATGCGGACCCCGAGGGCTGCTCGACGCGGCCTGCGGCCGCAGGCCTGGCCCCGGCCCTGGTCCTGGTCCGGATCGCCGACCCCGTTCCCCCTCCAGGCAGGCCTGCGCGTGCGCCGGGGGGCGGTTCGGGCGGCTTCGGCGCCCCACCGCGGCTGCGGCTGCCACCGCGGCAGAGGAGGGCCCAACGCCAGGGGAGACGTCCCGGACGTCCTGCCACGCCGAAGCCACGATCCGTCCGACGCCGTCGCAGCGGGTGCGTCGGCGTCCAAGGAACACCGCCGCCGTCTGCCGGGCCTCCTGCATCAACCCACGGGTGATCGAGCTGTACGAGGAGGGCGTGACGGTCGCCGCCCCCCTGCCCCACCTGGGCGACGAGGGTGCCTACGGCATCCCGCCCGCCCGGGGAGCCACCGGACTGTCGGCCCTGCGCATGCTCCACGACGGCCGCCCGTCCGAGGGGCCGAGGTCACCCCGACCCGGGACATCACACATTCGGGCGTAACCCACCCGCACCCCTCCGTTAACATGTTCGAACTCGCGGCGAACGCCCCCCAATTCCCGTTCTTCACGGGGAAAACCGTGCAATTCGGCGAGAAAAGCGAGCGATCCAGCCAAATCTCACAAATCGGTCAGAGAATTGATATCCATGTCACCGCGGGTGTTTTCGCGAATAAAGAGCACAATGGCGTTCTCCGCGTGGCGCCGACCGCGGCTGATACTGGCAGTCGCTGCGGGCGTGGTGGCCGTTGGATTCGTCCTCGCGCTGGAGCTGGTGGCCCGTCACCTGGGCCTGCCGGGACCGATCACCACGCAGGCGCGAGAGGTGATATTCCCACCCAAATCGGGTGGCCTGCTGTACGCCAGCATGGCGCTGATGCTGGTGGTGCTGACCTGGCGGCAACGGCTCGTCGCGATCGCCGCCGCGATAGGCATCGACCTCGTCTTCGTGGCGGTCCGGTGGGCGGCCGACATCAAGGTGACCGAGGGCCACCCCTTCGGCAACGGGGCACTGTGGGTGACCATCGGCTGTGCGGTCTACGCCGTCACACGCCGCACCGGCCGCGAACGCGCTCTCCTGCTGAAGGGCGCCGGACTCGGCCTGCTGCTGATGACCGGCCGCAAGACCGGGGACACCTGGCTGCTCATCACCTCGAAAACCCGCCCGATGGTGCTGGACCAGTACGTGGCGACCGCCGATCACGCACTGGGCAACCCGTCGTGGCTGGTGGGCCGGATGGTCACGGCAACCGGCGCGATCGGCTTCAACTTCCTCGACTTCGTCTACGGCCAACTCCCCGTCGCCGCGGTCCTCGTCGCCCTGTACCAGCTGCGCAACGTGGCGGTCGAACGCCGCTTCCCGACCCACCACCTGGTGCGCACCTTCCTGGCGATCGGCCTCCTCGGGCCGGCCTTCTACATGATCTTCCCGGTGGTAGGACCGATCTTCGCGTACGGCGACGGCACCGAGCACTGGACGGCCGTCAGCCTCTGGACGGATTCGCACCCCAGCGTGCAGTGGGCGGCCGCCGACCTGTGGCCCCACACACCGACGACGATCAGCACCCCCCACCACATGCCGTTCGACGGGGTCACCCCACGCAACTGCATGCCCAGCCTGCACACGGCGTGGGCCACCGCGATCTTCATCCATTCCCGCAAGGGCCCGCGCCTTCTGCGCTACGCCGGCACGTTCTGGCTGATCGCCACGCTCACCGCGACACTGGGATTCGGCTACCACTACGGCGCGGACCTCATCGCCGGCGTGGTGTTCACGCTCACGATCGAGGGAGCGCTGCGCGCACACGACCGCGGCTGGGACCGATCCGGGATCCGACTGGTCGCCCACGGCGCCACGGTCTTCACCGCGCTCCTGGTCTCCTACCGCTACCTCCCGCTCGAGATGGCCGAACACCCGTGGCTCTCCGGACCGCTGCTCGTACTCGCGATGACCTCGGTGATCTACGCCTACGCACGGACCACCACCCCCTGGGAACCGAAACCCGCCCCGACCCACCACCCGGAACCCCACCCCGAACCCGAACTGATCTGACCCGCACCACCCGGGCCCACGACCGCCCAGCTCGCCCCTGAGCGGCTGGGAATCGGCAACAACGTACGCGGCGTTCCGCGCGATTGCCGGGACGCCTCGCTCATGGCCGCACACTGCGCGCGGGCCGGCCGGACGTCGGAACCGTCTGCCCGGCAGGGCGACGAGCCGGCAACGAGGCGGTGCTGGACAGCGGTCGAGTCGACCCGGACGAGGCCCCTGTCTTCCCCCGCTGCCGGCCATCCCTGAAGCTCTACGACGCGGACAACACCCTGATGCGCGAAATCCAAGCCTGATCAAGCCTGATTCGCCGAGCCGCACACAAGGCGAACCCGCGGCTGAAGCGCGCCCGATGCTCCCCCCGACGCCGCCCGACGACCTGCCCGCGGACCGCTCCGGCGAGTACTCCAAGCCCGGCTCACAAAGCCCGACTCAGCCCGATGGCACGCAAAAGATCCAGACTGGGCACTGGCCACCTGAGCCTCAGCCGACGAACGTCAACGACGGCGCCGGGCGTCGAACGACCAGACGCACGTATGCCGGAGCAACCACGACCGGGCCTCGGCATGCTGATGAGCCACTGGAGACTGACGCCGCTCCAGAGGGTGTGTCACTCGTCGTATGCGGACTCGGCTGACGGGCGGCGCGGCAGCGAGGGGCTGGGGGAAGATGGCCGAATGCTTCCTGCCCGGCTGTTGTGGCGCGATCCCAGACCCATCCCGAGACTCAACCGGCAGGATCCGGTGACGCAGACAGTGCGCGATCCGAACCACTACGAGCCGGCGGACGAGGACGACTGCTCGGCGTTCTCCTATTTCTGCCAGACGCATGACCGCTCCTACTGGCATGACGCCTGCGGGGAAGGCGCGCATCTCATCGCCCTCCACTGCGAACGCCACGGCCCCGAGAACATATGGCCTCAGCCCCTCATGATGGCGTTCCCGGAGGGCTTCTCCCCTCCGCTCAGCGAGGAGCAACTGGCCTGGGTGCGATCCGAGGAGGACGCGTCCTGAGACCCGCACGACGGACAAATACCGGGCCACCGGAAGACCGCTGCTCCACCAGGAACGAAGCGACGGCAGCGCTGCCAAGCCGATCCCCACTGCGCGGATCGCAGCACCCGCCGAACCCCTCGGCAAGGATGCCCACCAGAGCGACGAACCCGCCGACGGGCCCTGACACCGACCCAAACACCCACCTGCCGCATGACGTCCGCGGAACTGCGTACAGCGGCCTCGTCATTCTCAGCCCCTGAGTCACGGACCCTCACCCGGTGCCCGTCCCGCGCAGCCCACAGCCCCGACAACCAACCGCCCCAACCGGCACACGCCAAGACCCCGTCCTCAGCGAAAGCGCTGGTGGCGGGGTCTTCGGGCACCCAATTCAAGGTGCCCCCGGCAGGATTCGAACCTGCGCACACGGCTCCGGAGGGCGGTTCGGCTGTCTGCGTTCACCCTGGTCACACGCGGTTCCAGGACCCCGAAGTTGGCTACCACAGATAGTCCACAACCCCTGACGCCTCTGTGCATGCTCCCTGTTAGGTTGATCGCCCCGGTCGGGTCAACATGGAGGGGGGGCCGTGGAGTTCCACGGTTCAGAGGTGCCATTTGCGCGCGCAGTCGAGAAGAAGTTGCTGGGGGTCGAGGTCGTCAATGTTGAGCAGCTGCTTGCGCTGAACGAGCGCCAGCTTCGGTTGTTGCCCGGGATCGGCCCGAGCACCGTATCGCATATTGTCTCGGTGCTCGAGGAGGTAGGACTATCTCTAGCTGCCGACCCATACGCGGCGTATGAATGTGCCCGCCATTCAGAGGTTGCCCGAGACGCCGAATTGCGGGCCTACTTCTTGTGTAACTCGTGTAGAGACGCTTACGCTCACCGCGCCTTCGGCGATCGGAGACCGGAGTGGGTCTCGAGGGAGCGGATCGACGGATACTGCGGCCATTGTAATGAATTCCGAGAAGTGCGCCTCTCGCAGTGGTTTCTTTGCGGTACCTGTGATCGTGTCGTGCGGTCGATCGGGCGGGGCATTGCATCCGCCAAATTTGTTGAATCGGAGTGGGCGGACAAATTTAGGACGACGCCAGAGTTGTCACTTCGGGAAATTGATCCGGTCGAGTTGCGCCCTCGGGGGCAGCGGTCAGACGCGGATCGGGTGGCGACAGCCGATTTCGTGGCCAATTACGTGTCAGGTGAAGTCGCGCTGGGGATCGAACTGAAAAGCGGCCGCAGTGCACTTGCTGGAGGTGGCATAGGGAGTCCTATGTCTCAGTTTCAACTCGACACAACCGACTGCAATGACATAACGGCAGCCGCAGTAGCGTTGAACGCCCCAATTTTCTTGGTCCATGCCCAGGTCATCGGTCGAGCGCACGCACCGACAGAACGGTATGTAGGAGTGGGGTTGTGGTTCGCCCGGCCATGGGACATGCTTCAGCACTGCGAATCTGTCCGAAGACGTCCACGCGAAACGAGAGATGCTGCTTACTTCAAGACTGCTATGTTCCGACCTTTCGCAGAGTTTCCTGCTTATGTGAAGAACCAATTTCCTTCCGATTTGAAATCCATGCAACGCGATGGTTTTCCTGTCCTGTACCGGCGCTAATTTGAATGACGCACGGCCTCAACCTCGTAATTCAACAGACAGGCCAGCAGCTACAGGCGTCCTGGCTCGCTGGTTGGTGAACTGACCCCGCAGGTCAGAAGCTGGCGCAGGTCATCAGCCGTCCGATCGAGCTCGGGTTCGTCCAGTGACGCCGCATAGGCTTCCCCCAACGCCTCGTGGGGGTGGGGTGCCCCGTGAGAGAATCACCGCCGTGAAACTGATCGAGAACACCGAGGCACGACGGGTGGAGGCGCTCAGTGTCCTTGCCCCTCAGACTCAGGCCGCCCTGGGGCAGTTCTTTACCCCTGCACCTGCCGCCGACCTGATCGCCTCGATGCCTCGTCTGGACGCGCTGAGCGATACCGTACGAGTTCTGGACCCCGGTGCCGGGGTCGGCTCGCTGACCGCCGCACTGGTGACCCGACTGCACGAAGAGCGCCCTGACCTGGACGTTCACGTCGTTGCTGTGGAGACCGACCCGCAGGTCATGCCCTACCTGCGGGCCACGCTCGAGGAATGCAGGGCAAGCTACGGCACCACGTTCGAACTCGTGCAGGGCGACTACCTCACCGAGGACGACGCACTCATGGACGGGCCATTCGACCTAGTCGTCGTCAACCCACCGTATGGAAAGCTCGCCGCAGGCAGCCTGCAGCGTACGCGCATTGCGCACCACCTGGTCGATGCCAGCAACATCTACACGGCCTTCTGGGCCAGGGCAACAGCTGCCCTCGCCCCCGACGGCCAGATCTCGATCATCGCGCCCCGCTCCTGGGCCAACGGCACCTACCACCGCGCCTTTCGTCAGTGGATGCTCGACCGCACCAGCCTCGACCTCCTACACGTCTTCGAGAGCCGCAACACGGTCTTCGCCGACACCGGCGTCCTCCAGGAAAACGTCATCGTGGTTGGCACTAGGGGCGACCAGCAGCCGCAGGTCGTCCTGTCGGCGTCGATCGCCCACGACGACGCCCCGCTGCGTCGCACGGTGCCGTTCGACGCCGTGGTCCTGCCCGGGGACCGCGAGCGGTTCGTCCGCTTCGATGACTCCGCTGTCGTGCCGCCGGCCGCCTCGTTCACTTTGGCCGACCTTGGCTTGGGCGTCAGCACGGGCAAGGTCGTCGACTTCCGCAACCGCGAACACTTGACCGAAGACCTCGGCGTCGGCGGCGTCGTGCCGATGGTCTACCAGGCCAACGTGCGCCACGGAGAGATCGAATGGCCACAGAGCCCCGCGAGGAAGCCGCAGGGCTTCTCCCCCAGCACCGAGGCCGCCCGCAAACTGCTCCTGCCCGAAGGGCACTACGTCATCATCAAGCGCTTCTCCGCGAAGGAGGAGAAGCGGCGCGTGGTCGCGGGCGTCTGGAAGCACGACGGCCCGGTTGCCCTGGACAATAAGACCAACTACCTGCATGAGAAGAAGGGGCCTATCGACCCTCAGCTCGCACACGGGCTGATGCTCTGGCTGAACTCCTCGACGCTCGACGCGATCTTCCGCACCTTCTCCGGACACACCCAGGTCAACGCCGGGGACGTCAAGACGCTCCCCTTCCCCTCCCGTGACGACCTGGTGCGCTTGGCGCAGAACGCGCCGGAATGGCTCCCGGAACAAGAGAAGCTCGACGCTCTCGTAGCTGACTTGTTCCCCGCTGTCGTAGGCTCAGCAGAGTGATCAGCCCTTTACGAGCGTCCGTCGACAACGCTAGCGCCCTCCTGCAAGCCTTCGGCTTTGACAGGGTTCGCTCCAATGACAGGTCCGCCCTGACAGCCCTCGTGCTGCTCGGCCTGGAGCCCGGCGAGCCGTGGGACGTGGCAACCAATCCGCGCCTCGGCGTCACGGAAGTCATGGGCGTCATTGCGGACAAGTGGGGCAAGGTGTACGCCCCGAACTCGCGCGAGACGTTCCGCAAGCAGACGCTCCACCAATTCGTCGACGCGGGGTTCGCTGAGCACAACTCCGATGCTCCCGAAGGGCGCGCGGTCAACTCCTCAAAGAACAATTACCGGATAGCTCCGGCTGCTCTGTCCGTAGTGCGCCTCTTCGGCACCCCGGGGTTCCAGGACGCCCTCGAAGCCTGGATAGCCGAAGCTCCCACCCAGCAGGCCGCTTACAAAGCCACCCGCGAGATGCAGATGCTCCCGGTCACACTGCCCGACGGTTCTCTGTTCCGCCTCTCTCCCGGTGGCCAGAACCCCCTGATCCGGAACATGGTCGAGGAGTTCTGCCCTCGCTTCGCCCCCGGCGGACAGGTGCTCTACCTGGGGGATGCCAAGGATCACCGCTATGACATCCGCCAAGACGACGTCTTCGCACGTCTCGGGCTGGCCTTCGACGAGCACGGCAAGAACCCGGACCTCGTGGTCTACGACGAGCAACGCGATTGGCTCTTCCTGATGGAGGCCGTCACTTCTCACGGACCGATCGACTTCGGACGGCGTGAGCACCTGAGGAACCTCTTCGCGACGGACAAAGCAGGGCTGGTGTTCGTGAACTGCTTCCCGGACCGCGCCACCATGCGCAAGTGGCTGGCCGACCTCGCATGGGAGACCGAAGCCTGGGTGGCTGACGCGCCTGACCACCTGATCCACTTGAACGGCTCACGGTTCCTCGGCCCCTATGAGTAAGCCATTTCAGCTCGTGCACTGCCCCGTTGAAGTAGCGCATTCGGGCATCGTCCCTGACGTCGGCTGGCCTGCCCCCGCCGACTCCGGAAGGACATCAGCTTGGGAAGCTTGGGTTTCTTGGTTGCGGTTGCTGCGCTGGCCTGCGGCGGAGTGGTGCTGGAGTTGAGCCGAAGCACGATAGTTGCCACATAGGCAGTCTTGTTGTCACCGTGGCCGGGGTTGGTGGGCCTTGTGGCCAGTTGAGCGGTGACGCGGGTTGAGGCGGCAGGGGACTGTCGGTGGCTGGTGGCAGGATCACCGGCATGGTTTTCGTACGTACTACTCCGCCCCGGCCCGTCCAGGTGACCGCGGTCTTCCCCGAGTTGGCCCCATTGGCGCGACCTGCCATCCGGTTGCATCCACGTCCGGGGTCGCCTTCGGTCAGGGACAGCTCGGTCGGCGGGCCGTTGCTGTGGCCGGCAGGGGAGCCGTGGCCGCACTGCGAGGACGTGCATCTGCACGTGGACACTGGATTCCGTGAGTCACTGACCGAAGTGCGGCTCCAGAGACGCTTGCAGTCCCGGTGGCGCCCTGATGGCCGGCCTCCCGCGTACACGCCCGAAGAGGAAGCGCTCAAGGAACGCGCTGCCGCACGACTCGCTGAACGGCTCGACGCCGGCCCTCCCTGGCCCGCCGAATGCCCGGTCCCGCTGTTGCCCGTGGCTCAGCTGTTCCTGCGTGACATACCCCTGTTGCGGCCGCCCGGGCAGGCCGATCTGCTTCAGATTCTCTGGTGTCCGTACGAACACGAACCGGACTACAAGCCGTCGACCGCACTGTTCTGGCGGTCGGCCGCGGAGGTCGGCGACATCCTCGCCACACCACCGGAACCGTACGAGGCGGACTATCCGGGTTACGTGCCAGAGCCGTGCGTGCTGGCGCCAGAAGCGATCACCGAGTACCCCAACAGCCTGGATCTGAGCCCGGAGCTGCAGCGGATGCTGGAGGACTGGAACAGGTGGCAGGCAGCCGGTGCCGACGTGGATAGCTCCTACGCGCAGTATCCGCGCGAGTTCTACCACGTTCACCTGGGCAACGCACCCGGCTGGAAGGTCGGCGGCTGGCCCCCTTGGGGCCGCACCGACCCGAACCCCCGGTACTGCGCTGTGTGCGAGGTGCAGATGGTCCCGCTACTGACGATTGCTTCCCGGGAGTGGGACGGCGGTGAAGGTCGCAGCTGGGCGCCGCAGGAAGAGCAGGCTACCGCCCTCGCTGGCTCTCGCCGCCCGGGCCAGTACCCCTCGCAGCTGACGAGGGTAGAAGTAGGCAGCACGGACAGCATGCAGATCTACGTCTGCCCGACCTCCCCCGAACATCCACACACAGACCTGATCCCATGAACTGTCGGCTTGCCACACACCCTCCTGCAGACGGGGACAGGGATGCTGCCGAGTCAGGGCGTGTGACGAACCGCTTGCCTCACCAGTGACAACCAGGCTGCTTCGTCCGGTTGAAACCTCAGGTCAACGGAGGCCGTTGATGACAACTATCGTGCTTCGGCTCAGGAGTCCTGGTCGCATCCGGGGCGAGTTCCCGCTGTTCCCCTTGATTCCCCGCAGGATCTGGCACGCGAATGGCATGGTGCCTTCGCCTCGAACGATCCCTGGTGGAGCTGGGCCCAGGGATGTCTGAGCCTTAGCCGACGACAATCCGTCACGATGGCGGGTCAGCCGACCGCGCCGGCGTGCGTATGCCTCGCTATACCCCTACCGGCTAAGCCAGGTGGTCCGCCGTCAATGAGAGCAAGTCTCAACGGCTGATGCGATGGGTCGCACCTAGCGTGATGACCTCTTCATCACGAAGAACCTGGTTGAGGAAGCTGCCTTTGTCTGTGACGCCTCTCATCTGCGCTGATGGTCCGCAGACGTTCGCACTGGCGGCCCAGCGCCAGACGGTGGTCACGGCGCATCAGCGTCGCTCGGCGAAGGCCCCGCAGCGGGGTAGGCAGTCGCCAGCCGGACTCAAGAATCGGCCGACCGAGGATGTTCGGCGCGTGCCCATTCCGCCGCAGCTCGTCACCATGCTGCGCGATCACCTGGCCACGTTCGGCACGGCGGAAGACGGGCGGCTCTTCTTCAGCGAGAGCGCTCGGTCGTCCCGTCCTCGACCTACTACCGCGTGTGGCAGGAGGCTCGGCTCCTGGCGCTTCCGCAGGCCGTTGCGGCCTCGCCACTCGCCAGTAGGCCGTACGACCTTCGGCACTCGGCGCTATCGACGTGGCTCAACGCAGGAGCCGACCCGACCGAGGTTGCCGAGCGCGCCGGCAACAGCGTTGAGGTCCTGCTGACCCGGTACGCGAAGTGCCTCAACGGACGGCAGGACGTCGCCAACCGGCGCATCGAGGACCTGCTCCGCGAGTACGAGTGAGACAACCTGCACCCACATTGAGGCCTCAGGCATGGCGCCTGAGGCCTCCCTCGTTTTGTGCCCTACCTGTGCCGATGCTTCGTTCGGAAAGAGCGAGCTGAGCCGCGCTGCTTGCCATGGGGTCTTGTGGTCTCGTCTCGCTTGCTGCTGGCATGTCGGCAACGTCAATGCGGGCGCAAAGGGGGCCTTGTGCAGCTGCACGTCACGCGCTGAAAGCGGTACGGGCATGACCGTCTGTACGCCAACCTGCCTGATGGCACCGCGGTCGGTTGGGCGGATGTCACGACTGGGGACATCACGGTCTTGCGGGCCGAGTGCCGCGACGACGTGATCGCCGTGCTCACGAAGCAATTACAGAGCCTCACCGACCCTGTCTCGCCAGACAGGGCGCCGGAGGCTCAGACGCGTCCGACGCTGCCGCCTCTGACGCCGGCCGACGACCTGGCCGTCAACCCTCCCAGGCAGTCCTTGCGCGATCTGCTCGCCGAATCCGGCCCGGGGCTGCTAAAGCGAGTCGTCTCACGGCTTCTGCGGCGACCAACGGATTGGGACTCCTGGCGAAAGGGTTGGTGGGGGAGCAGCGAGTGGGAACCGAGCTGAACCGCTTAGGGCGCCACGGCTGGCACGTCCTGCACTCCATCCCCTTGGCCAACGAAGTGGATATTGGTAACTGCGGCTAACAGAACCTGCGGAATGAGGGACAGGGTCACAGGTCTCTGTAGAGGTCCTCGTCGGGCTCCCAGTTCACGTAGAACTCTTCCACGGTCACGTCGAGGACGACTTCCTCAGCAAAGTCTCCAAGCTCCCATAGTTCCTCGCTCTCGACATTGAGGTCGCAGGCGGAACAGGCGAAGACGTAGGGCGTGAAGACCACGAGGGGCTCGTTCGTCTCGTCGATATGGGTGTCGCCCATGAGCCAGCCCTTCGAGCCGCAGGCCGGGCAGGGCTTCTCTTGGTCCGCCTCCATGTATCTCGGGGACTGCCGCGTGATCGTCGCCAGGACAATCTCACGCTCCTGCGGTGCCAAGTGTCCGTAGCGCTGTTCGAAGAGAGTTCGCGCCCTGGCGAGCTTGCCCTCCAACTGGATGCGGACGGCCTTGGCCTGCTCCTCGATCAGCCTGTCGTGCAGCGAGATATAGCTGCCCCAGTAGTCCTTCGGGTCGATCTCCAACTCGGTGAGCAACGGATCGATCAGCCGAAGGCAGGTGGTGAATACGATCTGGACCTCGGCGATGTCATGGATTCCGCTGTGTGCGACGCCGTTGCGGGCGTTCGCGACCGGCAGGAGGGCCCGCTGGTCGACCGGGATTTGCTTGCGAAGGATCTTGTGCACTCGGGCATGTGCTTCGACCAGGCCGATCGTCTTCGCGCGGCTTGCCGGAGCGGACGCATGCGTGCCATGGCCGGTGGCATGAAGCAGCGAGTCGAAGTCCTTGGCCTCGACTATCAGCGCCGGGTGAAGGGACGAGAGGTAGGCCTTGAGCAGGTGTTCGGCTGCGATCCCTGCGTGGTGAACGGCGAAGTCGTGGGAGGCGGCCCCCTGAGAGAACGCCGTGAGCGCCGCTGTCATCCACCTCTGAGAGGAGAGCTTGAGCTTTTCCGCATGCATGGGCTGGACTCTAAGCCTGTCGGAACCGCGGTCGAACACGGTTTTCGTGCCTAGAGGTTGTCCCGTAACTGGTGGGGCTGTTGGTGCGTTGGCTGGGCATGGGTGGTGTGATCTCAGCGGATGATCCGAAGTGGATCGAGCCGTTCTCTGGGCTGACCGAGGTGCAGTTCGCCAGGCTGGTGGCCTTGGTGCGGCGTCGTGGCGGCGACGTCCAACGAGGCCGTCCCTGGCGACTGCCGCTGGAGGACCGGGTATTGCTGGTGGCCACGTACTGGCGCACGAACCTCACGTTGCGGCAGGTAGCGCCGCTGTTTGGGGTCTCGAAGTCCGCAGCCGACCGCATCCTCGATCACCTTGCACCGCTGCTGGCGATCTCGCCGGCCCGCCGGCCGCGCAAGGACACCGTCTACATCGTCGACGGCACCCTGGTGCCCACCCGCGACCGCACCATCGCCGCCTCCAGCAAGAACTACCGCTACTCGACCAACCTTCAGGTCGTCATCGACGCCAACAGCCACCTTGTCGTGGCCATCGGTCTCCCGCTGCCCGGCAGCCGCAACGACTGCCGGGCGTTCACCGAGTCCGGCGTGGACCGGGCCTGCCGCGGAGCCCCCACCATCGCCGACGGCGGCTACCAGGGCACCGGCCTGCTCATCCCGCACCGCAGACGACGCGGCCAGGCATATCTCAGCCCGCAACAGGAAGCAGAGAACGCCGTCCACCGCCGGGCCCGAGCCCGGGTCGAACACGCCCTGTCCCGACTGAAGAACTGGAAGATCCTGCGGGACTGCCGTCTGAAGGGCAACGGCGTTCACCAGGCCATGCTCGGCATCGCCCGACTACACAACCTCGCCCTCACCGGGTAACTCATACCCCATACGGGACAACCTCTAGCCTCGAATGTGTGGTCGACATGGAAGCTCGGCCGCGTAACGTGCCCAGTGGCCTCCTTCCTGGGTCCAGGCGGTGGCGGTCTCGGGGCTGATGCCCAGGACTAGGTGAGGATCGCCGCCGTCAGGTGGGTGGAGAGCCCCATCAGCGCGGAGGTCCGGCCGGGAGGTGAGTAGATGCCCAGGCGCTTCAAGCGTTTCCGAGTTGGTGGCCTCGGTGAGGTGCCGGCAGTCCTCCTCGTCAGCCGCCGGTAGCCCTTGCGGCATGATGATTCCGTGCCGGGCGGGGGCGCCTGGCGTTGGTGCGGGCCTCGCCCTTTCCTGGACCTCACCTGCGGTGATGCCCCAAGATCCCGTCCACGCCTCGTCCACAGACGCCGACATACGGCCGCTCCGGGCTGCATCTGCCTGCACATACGCGAAGACCCCGGCCTCAGCGTTTCCGCTGGTGACGGGGTCTTTGGGCACCTGATCCAAGGTGCCCCCGGCAGGATTCGAACCTGCGCACACGGCTCCGGAGGCCGTTGCTCTATCCCCTGAGCTACGGGGGCGTGTCGGTCGGGAGGTGTTGCTCGCGGCGACGGGTAGAACACTACCAGCTCGCCCGGGGTGTTCATGAACGGGTTTCTGCGTGGTCGAGGGTGGGTGCGGAGTCGCCCGTACGGGTCGGGAGAGGTGTGCCGGTGTCCGCGCGTGGGTCGGGGGAGGGGGGTGGGGTGCTCGCCTGGGGTGGAAGTGGGGAAAACCCGGACGCGGTGGCCGGTCCGGACCTACTCTCGAGTTGTGCCGGGCGCGTCGGGTCGGGTGCTTGTTGTGGACGACAACAAGGTCATCCGGCAGCTGATCAGGGTCAATCTCGAGCTGGAGGGCATCGAGGTCGTGACCGCGTCCGATGGTGCCGAGTGTCTGGATGTCGTTCATCAGGTGCAGCCCGATCTCGTGACCCTCGATGTGGTCATGCCCCGTTTGGACGGCATGCGGACTGCCGCTCGGCTGCGCGCGGATCCGCGGACGCGTGATCTTCCCCTTGTGGTCATCAGCGCCTGTACGCAGTACGAGGTCGAGGCCGGGCTCGAGGTCGGCGTCGACGCATTCCTTGCCAAGCCCTTCGATCCCGCCGAACTCGTCTCCGTCGTTAGGGAGTTGCTGGAGCGCGGGGGAGCGGTGGACCGTGAGGGCGGGGGCGGGCTGGAGCTCGGGATGGGGCTCGGGGCTGTCGAGGTGGGGCGGACCGTCCTCGGAGTCGAAGAAGGCGTAGGGGTGGGGAAAGGCGGGGGGCCGATCGCCGGTCCTCGGGCCGATTAGAGCCGTCTCGCCATGGGTGCCGCTGGGGTTCTTCCGGCCGGCTGGCCCGCTGGGATCGAGGCGAGACTGCCGTCAGGTGTTCATGGGTTCGGCCGTTCAGCCGTTCAGTCGTAGAAGAAGAGTTCCAGATCCTCGATCGACCCTGGGCCGGTCAGGAAACCCTCTGCCCGGGCGATGTCGTTTTCCGGTGGGGTCCTGCCTTCTCGGAGCTGTGTCATCCATATCTCGCCCTGTTCGCCGATCGCATAGATTCCGGACAGCTTGGCGGCGGACCACCAGTCCCATGCGCCCTCCAGCCGGGCCGTGAACGTATCCATGCCGACAGGTTTCCATGGGCGTCGGCGTCGTCCCGGCGGCCCCCGGCGTCCTCCGGGCACCCTTCCGACGTCATCCTCAAGCCCGACGGAGCCCGACGGAGCCCGACGGAGCCTGACGGAGCCCGACGGAGCCCGACGGGGCCTGACGGGGCCTGACGGAGCCCGACGGGGCCTGACGGGGCCGACAGGGCCTGACGCGTTGCACGCCGTGCGACGCGTCCCTGGTGAGCGCTTCCCTCGGGACGTAACCCATCACCGCCTGTACGGGCCTCGCCCGGGTGTGGCCGGCAGTCGGCACTCCGCAGTCGGCGACCGTCGTCTCTGCGTACCCGACATCCCCGCCGCGCCCCCGACTCCCCGTCTCCCCGCCCTCCCCGCCTCTCCTCCCACCGTCCACATCCCGGACCCTTGGCAAACCGGGTCGCCTGCCCACCCCCCTCCTCCCCTAGGCTTGGGCCGTGACCCCTGTCGAGCTCTCCCGTACCGTGCTGCGCGCGGTGCGTCGTGCTGTCGACGACGGGGAGCTGCGGGTGGATGTGCCGGGGCGGGCCGTTGTCACCGCTCCGGGGCCCGGGGGGTGCGGGGACTACGCGACCAACATCGCCCTCCAGCTCGCGCGGCCGGCCGGGCAGCCCCCGAAGCGGGTCGCCGAGGTGCTGCGGCCGTATCTCCTCGGCGCCGTCGGCGTCAGCGAGGTCGTCGTCACCGGGCCCGGGTTCCTCAACATCAGCCTGCGGCGGGGTGAGGCCTCGGCCGGGCTCGTGCGGGAGATCCTGCGGAGCGGGGCGCGGTACGGGTACGCCGATCGTCCCACCGGGGAGGTCGTGCGGCTCCACGCCCCCCACGAGGTCCGTGCCGTCGTCTTCATGGATGCCGTGGCCCGTGTGCTGCGCTCCCAGGGAGTCCTGGTCCGCACCGGTTGCGCGGCGCGCCCCGAGCCGGAGTGGTCCGAGGTGCTCGGCGCCGAGGTCGACGTGTACGGCATGCCCGAGTCGTCCGCCCCTGTCGAGGTGGATGTGCGGCCCGTCCCCGCGGGTCCGGAGGACCCGGCCGCTCTCGGTCGCGACGCCGGTCGTTGGGCCCTGCTCCATCCCGCGGCTCATGACCGGCCCCGTATCACCGGCGAGCACCTCGCCCAGCGTGAGGGCAATCCGCTCTTCCGGGTCCGTTACGCCCATGCCCGTGCCCGGGCGCTCAGCCGCAACGCCGCCGATCTGGGATTCGACGCCCACCCCGGAGATCCCGGATTCCCCGCAGATCCCGGATTCCCCGGAGGTCTCGGCGAAACCGCATACCGTGATGAACGCGGAGACCCCGGGGATCCCGGGGAACCACGGGACACCAGAGCTGCGCAGGACCTGCGTGTGCTCGGGTTCGCTCTCGCCGACCATCCCCGCGTCCTGGCCGCGGCCGCGACGCATCGCGCTCCCGATCGGCTCGCCCGGCATCTTCTCGTCGTCGCCGATGCCGTGGCCCCTCTTTTTCCCACTGTCCTTCCCCGTGGTGAGGAGAAACCCTCGGCCGCCCACCGTGCCCGGCTCGCGCTTGCCGAAGCTGCCGGGGTGGTGCTGGCCGGCGGCCTGTCCCTGCTCGGCATCGACGCACCCGACCATCTCTGAGAGAGCACGCCCAAGATGAGCCGTTCCGCCCACCCCGCCGGGCCCCGCCACGCCGACGTCCTTCCGGAGGGGCACTACTCCGCCCCGCCCACCGATCTCAACGCCCTGCACCCGAAGGTCTGGGCGCACACCGTCACCCGCGACGCCGAAGGCGTGCTGACCGTGGGCGGTGTCGACGTCACCACCCTCGCCGAGCAGCACGGCACCCCGGCCTACATCCTCGACGAGGCCGACTTCCGGGACCGGGCCCGGGCCTGGCGTACCGCTTTCGGGGCCGACGCCGACGTGTTCTACGCGGGCAAGGCGTTCCTGTCCCGGGCCGTCGTGCGGTGGCTGCACGAGGAGGGGCTCAACCTCGACGTCTGCTCGGGCGGCGAGCTCGCCACCGCCCTCTCCGCCGGCATGCCCGCCGATCGCATCGCGTTCCACGGCAACAACAAGTCCGTCGACGAGATCCGCCGTGCCATCGACGCGGGGGTCGGGCGGATCGTCCTCGACTCCTTCCAGGAGATCGTGCGCGTCGCCCATGTCGCGCAGTCCCTCGGCAAGCGGCAGCGTGTGCAGATCCGTATCACCGTCGGCGTCGAGGCCCATACGCACGAGTTCATCGCGACCGCGCACGAGGACCAGAAGTTCGGGATTCCGCTCGCGGGCGGACAGGCGGCGGAAGCCGTCCGGCGGGCCCTTCAGCTCGACGGGCTGGAACTCATCGGACTGCACTCGCACATCGGGTCCCAGATCTTCGACATGTCCGGCTTCGAGGTCGCCGCCCACCGGGTGGTCGGGCTGCTCAAGGACATCCGTGACGAGCACGGCGTCGAGCTGCCCGAGATCGACCTCGGCGGTGGCCTCGGGATCGCGTACACCGGCGACGACGATCCGCGTGAGCCGCACGAGATCGCCAAGGCGCTCACCGAGATCGTCACCCGTGAGTGTGAGAGCGCCCGTCTGCGCACTCCCCGTATCTCCGTGGAGCCGGGGCGCGCGATCGTCGGGCCGACCGCCTTCACCCTCTACGAGGTCGGCACCATCAAGCCCCTCGACGGGCTGCGCACGTACGTCTCCGTCGACGGCGGGATGTCGGACAACATCCGCACCGCGCTGTACGACGCGGAGTACAGCGTCGCGCTGGTCTCCCGGACCTCCGAGGCCGCGCCGATGCTCGCCCGGGTCGTCGGCAAGCACTGCGAGAGCGGCGACATCGTCGTGAAGGACGCGTTCCTGCCCGCCGACCTGGCACCGGGTGACCTGATCGCCGTACCGGCCACGGGCGCGTACTGCCGGTCCATGGCCAGCAACTACAACCATGTGCTGCGGCCGCCCGTCGTCGCGGTGCGCGACGGGGAGTCGCGGGTCATCGTGCGGCGGGAGACCGAGGAGGATCTGCTGCGGCTCGACGTCGGCTGAGCGCAGGGGACGGAAGGACCGGAAAGAAGCGCCCGGGAATTGCCGGAAGAAGGGCGCCGGAAAGGGCGGTCGGAACGCCGGTGAAAGGGCCGACGGACCGCCGGCCGGCGATTGACGGGAGCCGGTGGAACAGGGTGCAAGATCTCCTGTCTGCCGCCCTCGCGAAAATGAAATAGATGTCTCACGATCCGGACCAGGGATAGAAACTCCGGTCCGGTGAGTGAGACTGGGGCAACCGGAAACATCCGTAGACGGTATGAGGAGACGAGGTCGGATGATGCGTACGCGTCCGCTGAAGGTGGCGCTGCTGGGCTGTGGAGTGGTCGGCTCAGAGGTGGCGCGCATCATGACGACGCACGCCGACGACCTGGCCGCGAGGATCGGGGCCCCCGTGGAACTGGCCGGGGTGGCGGTCCGGCGGCCGTCCCGGGTCCGGGAGGGCATCGACCCCGCCCTCGTCACCACCGACGCCACCGCCCTGGTCAAACGGGGTGACATCGACGTCGTCGTCGAGGTCATCGGAGGCATCGAGCCCGCTCGTACGCTCATCACCACCGCTTTCGAGCACGGCGCGTCCGTCGTGTCGGCGAACAAGGCGCTGCTCGCCCAGGACGGCGCCGCGCTGCACGCCGCCGCCGACGGACACGGCAAGGACCTCTACTACGAGGCTGCCGTCGCCGGCGCCATTCCGCTGATCCGGCCGCTCCGTGAGTCCCTCGCCGGGGACAAGGTCAACCGGGTGCTCGGGATCGTCAACGGCACCACGAACTTCATCCTCGACAAGATGGACTCCTCCGGCGCCGGATATCAGGAAGCCCTCGACGAGGCCACCGCCCTGGGGTACGCCGAGGCGGACCCCACCGCCGACGTCGAGGCCTTCGACGCGGCCGCCAAGGCCGCCATCCTCGCCGGGATCGCCTTCCACACACGCGTGCGCCTCGACGACGTCTACCGCGAGGGCATGACCGAGGTGACGGCGGCCGACTTCGGCTCCGCCAGGGAGATGGGCTGCACCATCAAACTGCTCGCCATCTGCGAGCGGGCGGCCGACGGGGGTTCCGTCACCGCGCGCGTGCACCCCGCGATGATTCCGCTGACCCACCCGCTCGCCTCGGTGCGCGGTGCCTACAACGCCGTCTTCGTGGAATCCGACGCGGCCGGGCAGCTCATGTTCTACGGTCCCGGCGCCGGTGGTGCTCCCACCGCCTCAGCCGTGCTCGGCGACCTCGTCGCCGTCTGCCGCAACCGGCTCAGCGGGGCAACGGGGCCCGGCGAGTCGGCGTATGCCGCCCTGCCGGTGTCGCCCATGGGCGACGTCGTCACGCGCTACCACATCAGCCTGGACGTCGCCGACAAACCGGGTGTTCTCGCCCAGGTGGCGACCGTGTTCGCCGAGCACGGGGTGTCCATCGATACGGTTCGCCAGCAAGGACGGCAGGACAGCGACGGCGAGGCCTCCCTCGTCGTCGTCACCCACCGCGCGTCCGACGCCTCCCTGACCGGGACCGTCGAGGCGCTGCGCAAGCTCGACACCGTGCGGGGTGTCGCCAGCATCATGCGGGTTGAAGGAGAGTAACCAGCAATGACCCACCAGTGGCGCGGAATCATCGAGGAGTACCGGGACCGACTGCCGGTATCCGACAGCACGCCGGTCGTGACGCTCCGTGAGGGCGGCACGCCCCTCGTGCCCGCGCAGGTGCTCTCCGAGCGCACGGGCTGCGAGGTCCACCTCAAGGTGGAGGGTGCCAACCCGACCGGGTCCTTCAAGGACCGCGGTATGACCATGGCCATCACCCGGGCGAAGGAGGAGGGCGCGCAGGCCGTCATCTGCGCCTCCACCGGCAACACGTCGGCCTCGGCCGCCGCCTACGCGGTGCGGGCGGGCATGGTCTCGGCCGTTCTCGTCCCGCAGGGCAAGATCGCGCTCGGCAAGATGGGCCAGGCCCTCATCCACGGCGCGAAGATCCTCCAGGTCGACGGCAACTTCGACGACTGCCTCACGCTGGCCCGTGCGCTGAGCGACAACTACCCGGTGGCGCTGGTCAATTCGGTGAACCCGGTCCGTATCGAGGGTCAGAAGACCGCCGCGTTCGAGATCGTCGACATGCTCGGCGACGCCCCCGACATCCACGTCCTGCCGGTCGGCAACGCGGGCAACATCACCGCGTACTGGAAGGGGTACCAGGAGTACGCCGCCGACAAGATCGCCCGGCGGACGCCCCGTATGTGGGGTTTCCAGGCGTCCGGCAGCGCTCCGATCGTGCGCGGTGAGGTCGTCAAGGACCCGTCGACGATCGCCACCGCGATCCGCATCGGCAACCCCGCCTCCTGGAAGTTCGCGCTGGCCGCGCAGGAGGAGTCCGGCGGCTTCATCGACGAGGTGACGGACCGTGAGATCCTGCGCGCCTACCGGCTGTTGGCCGCGCAGGAGGGCGTCTTCGTGGAGCCCGCGTCCGCCGCGTCCGTGGCCGGTCTGCTGAAGGCCGCCGAGCAGGGCAAGGTCGACCCGGGGCAGAAGATCGTGTGCACCGTGACCGGCAACGGCCTCAAGGACCCGGACTGGGCCGTCGCCGGCGCCCCGCAGCCCGTCACGGTCCCGGTCGACGCGGTGACGGCGGCCGAGCGCCTCGGCCTCGCGTAAAGGAGCCCGCGAGCCACTCGCGCGTCACCGGCGGGGTGCCCGCCGGCCGCGCCCCGGTGGCTCGCGGGCGGTGTGAAGGCGGCTCGCCGACGGTCCGCAGAGGGCTTTCCCGCACAGGGGTGCACAAGGGGCTTGCGACACGCATCGTGCGCCGCCTGTGCGCCCTATGTCGCCACAGAACCTTCCTTCGATAGGCTGTACCGAATCCGCCCGCCGCATATGCCGCAGTGGCGCGTTGTCGCCGCGTCGTCCCCGCGGACTCGAGGGTTCTCCCGCACAGGTCGCCCGTACATATCGAATGTCATTCGACAGTCCCGCAGCTCAAGGAGAGTCATCGCGAGATGGCCGGTCCCGCCTTCCGCGCCGCCCCCGTCCGGGTGCGCGTTCCCGCCACCAGTGCCAACCTCGGCCCGGGCTTCGACGCCTTCGGCCTCGCGCTGGGGCTCTACGACGACGTGGTCGTCCGGGTGGCCGACTCCGGGCTGCACATCGACATCGCGGGGGAGGGCAGCGAGACGCTGCCGCGCGACGAGAAGCACCTCCTGGTCCGCTCCCTGCGCACCGCCTTCGACGTCCTGGGCGGCCAGCCGCGCGGCCTGGAGATCGTCTGCGCCAACCGCATCCCGCACGGCCGCGGACTCGGCTCCTCCTCCGCCGCCATCTGCGCCGGGATCGTCGCCGCGCGCGCGGTGACCATAGGAGGGGAGAGCAGGCTCGACGACGCGGGCCTGCTCGAGCTCGCCACCGAGATCGAGGGCCACCCGGACAACGTGGCGGCCTGTCTGCTGGGCGGGTTCTCGCTGTCCTGGATGGAGGCCGGCGCCGCGCGGGCCATCAGGATGGAGCCCGCCGGTTCCATCGTTCCGGTGGTTTTCGTGCCCGGGAAGCCGGTTCTCACCGAGACCGCGCGCGGTCTGCTCCCGCGCTCCGTCCCGCACGTCGACGCAGCCGCCAACGCGGGCCGCGCCGCACTGCTCCTCGAGGCCCTCACCCGGCGACCCGAACTGCTGCTGCCCGCCACCGAGGACCGGCTGCACCAGGAGTACCGCGCGCCCGCCATGCCGGAGAGCGCGGCGCTGGTGGAGCGACTGCGCGCCGACGGCATTCCCGCCGTCATCTCGGGCGCCGGGCCCACCGTCATGGCGCTGGCCGACGCGGGCACGGCCGACAAGATCGAGGCCTCGGCCGGGGCGGACTGGGCCGCGAACCGCCTGGCCATGGACCTGAAGGGCGCGTGCGTACTGCCGCTCGCGCCCGCCGGTGAAGCTCATTCCGGCGACATTTAAGCGCGCGGTTGCCGGATTTCGAGAGGGGGAATGTTTGTTGGATCCGGTAGTGTTAACCTCAAGTCTGCACCCGACCCCACCATGGCGAGGTGCTTTGTGTCCCCCTTCGGGACAGACATTCTTCCGGGAGCTCCCCAAGCCGCACTGCGTTCCGTACGTCGTACCTGGGCAGTACGCAGTACAGCGACGCTGAGCGGTCCACAGATGGGGGTCCCCCCTCTGGGGGAGCTTCGGAATCGGTGCGACCACGCCACGTGACACTGAGTGTCACGGCTCGTCGCGGTAGCGCCATCACCAGCAAATACTCTTCCGCCGCTTTGGCGGACCACCGCCCCGGCTTCGCCACAGCAAGGACCGAAGCCGGACAGCACAAACGGTCGCCGAGCCAGACAGGCCGACGTCCGCTCCAGGGAAGGACCCTTCGTGAGCGACACCACCGATCTGATGGGCGCGCGTGTCGAGGAGACCGCTGCCGCGCCCGCCACGGACGCCTCCGCGCCTGCCACCGGTGCCGGCTCCCGGCGGCGCCGCGGTACCGGCCTCGAGGGCATGGTGCTGGCCGAGCTTCAGCAGGTCGCATCCGGCCTCGGCATCAGGGGCACCGCGCGTATGCGCAAGAGCCAGCTGATCGAGGTCATCAAGGAGGCCCAGGCGGGAGGCGGATCCGCCCCCAAGGCCGCCGCTCCGGCCGGCGACGTGGCCGAGGCCAAGCCCAAGCGCCGCGCCACCTCCAAGGCCCGTACCGGCGACGACACCGCCGAGAAGAAGGCCGTCGCCGTCAAGGCCGAGGCCCCCGCCGAGAAGGCCGTGGCCCAGCAGCAGATCGAGATCCCCGGCCAGCCGGCCGGCGGGAACGACGCGCCCGCCGAGCGCCGCCGTCGTCGCGCCACCTCCGAGGCGGGCAGCCCGGAGACGGTCGTCGCCGAGGCGAAGGCCGCTCCGAAGACCGAGACGGCCGCGCCGGCGCAGACCGAAACCCAGGCGCAGCCGCAGGGCGACGCCAGGGGCGAAGCCGACGGCGCCGAGGGCCGCCGCCGCGACCGCCGTGAGCGCGGCCGCGACCGTGGTGAGCGCGGTGACCGTGGTGACCGTGGTGACCGCGGTGACCGTCGCAAGGGCGACGACCAGCAGGGTGGCCAGCAGCAGGGTCAGCAGCAGCGCGGCGGCCAGCAGCAGGGCCAGCAGCAGAGCGGTGGCCGCCAGGACCGCCAGCAGCGCGACAACGGCCCGCAGGACGACGACGAGTTCGGCGACGGCCGGCGTGGCCGTCGCGGCCGTTACCGCGATCGCCGTGGCCGTCGCGGGCGTGACGAGATCGGCGCCGCCGAGCCGCAGGTCGCCGACGACGACGTCCTGATCCCCGTCGCGGGCATCCTGGACATCCTCGACAACTACGCCTTCATCCGTACGTCGGGTTACCTGCCGGGCCCCAACGACGTGTACGTCTCGCTCGCCCAGGTCCGCAAGAACGGCCTGCGCAAGGGCGACCACGTCACCGGCGCGGTCCGTCAGCCCAAGGACGGCGAGCGTCGCGAGAAGTTCAACGCGCTGGTCCGTCTTGACTCCACCAACGGCATGGCGCCCGACTCCGGGCGCGGGCGACCGGAGTTCAACAAGCTGACCCCGCTCTACCCGCAGGACCGCCTCCGTCTGGAGACGGACCCGGGCGTGCTGACGACCCGCATCATCGACCTCGTGTCGCCGATCGGCAAGGGCCAGCGCGGTCTGATCGTGGCCCCGCCGAAGACCGGCAAGACCATGATCATGCAGGCGATCGCCAACGCGATCACGCACAACAACCCCGAGTGCCACCTGATGGTCGTCCTGGTGGACGAGCGTCCGGAAGAGGTCACCGACATGCAGCGGTCGGTCAAGGGCGAGGTCATCTCCTCGACCTTCGACCGTCCGGCCGAGGACCACACCACGGTCGCCGAGCTCGCCATCGAGCGCGCAAAGCGTCTGGTGGAGCTGGGTCACGACGTCGTCGTGCTGCTCGACTCGATCACGCGTCTGGGCCGTGCGTACAACCTCGCCGCCCCGGCCTCCGGCCGCATCCTGTCCGGTGGTGTCGACTCGACCGCCCTGTACCCCCCGAAGCGTTTCTTCGGTGCGGCCCGCAACATCGAGGACGGCGGCTCGCTGACCATCCTCGCCACCGCCCTGGTGGACACCGGGTCCCGCATGGACGAGGTGATCTTCGAGGAGTTCAAGGGCACCGGCAACATGGAGCTCAAGCTCGACCGCAAGCTCGCCGACAAGCGCATCTTCCCGGCGGTGGACGTGGACGCGTCCGGCACCCGTAAGGAAGAGATCCTGCTCGGCAACGAGGAGCTGGCCGTCACCTGGAAGCTGCGCCGGGTGCTGCACGCGCTCGACCAGCAGCAGGCGATCGAGCTGCTGCTCGACAAGATGAAGCAGACGAAGTCGAACGGCGAGTTCCTGATGCAGATCCAGAAGACGACGCCGTCGACGGGCAACAACGACTAGAGGTCCTGACCGACTGTTGTCGAAGAGGTACGAAGTCCGCCCCGTTATGCAAGTGACGGGGCGGACTTCTGCGCTGTAAGCTCGCCGAGTCGTTGTGGGGGGGAACGCGTTTTCTAATGCGCCCACCGAGTGTTGCGGGCTGCCTTCAGCCGTTCCGCACCCGTGGGTCTTTCTCTCTCCTTCGAGCGCCCTTAGCCCGGCGACGCATTCGTGCGGACATGTGCGTGCGACGCCGTACTGTCCTTCGACAGGAGATCTGAGTGACATCAACTTCTCGAAGAGCTCGCAGAGTTCTTCCCGCGGCAGCCGCCGCATTCGCGCTGGGAAGCGCGGTCCTGACAGCCACGCCGGCCGTGGCGTCCGGCGTGGCTCCGCTCCCGGCACCACAGGCCGCCAAGGAGCTGCCCAGCCCCTCCAAGAGTGAACTGCTCGACCGTGTCGAGGGTGCCCAGACCGCGCTCGGCGACGAAGCCGCAGCGGGGTCGCCGACGGAGCCCGGAGCCACTCCGAGCCCCAAGGCGTCGTCCTCCCGGGTCGACCCGAAGATCATCGGCGGTCAGGACGCGACGCTCGCCGAGGCGCCGTGGATGGTGCAGCTGCACTACTACGACGACAAGGGCACCGCGGACACCTCCGACGACGAGGGCTACTTCTGCGGCGGCACCCTGGTGGCGCCCGCGAAGGTCCTCACCGCCGCGCACTGCGTCGACGGCCTGGACTGGGCGAAGCACGGCGCGATCGTCGCCGGCACCACCCAGCTCCCGGACGGCGACGACGTGCACGGCGGCCAGGTCCGCGGCATCTGGCGTCAGTGGGTCAACCCCACGTACCGCGCGACGGCCAGCGGCACCGCCGCGGGCGGCGACTTCGCGGTGCTGACGCTGACCGAGGCGCTGCCGTACAAGACGCTCCAGGTCACGTCGAGCTCCGACACCGTGTCCTACAACGCCAACACGCCGGCGCAGGTCTTCGGCTGGGGGCGCACCAGCTCCACCAGCCAGGACATCTCCCTGACGCTGAAGAAGGCGACCGTCCCCATGCGGGCGGACTCCAGCTGCTCGGCGTACTACGGCACCGACTTCGTCGCGGGGCAGATGGCCTGCGCCGGCAACCCGGCCTCCGGCCAGGACGCCGGCACGGTCGCGTCGTGCAACGGTGACTCCGGCGGCCCGCTCGTGGTCAACGGGCGGATAGCCGGTGTGGTGTCGTGGGGCGCCGTGGACTGCGTCGAGGCGGGCTCCTACAGCGTCTACGCCAAGACGCGCTCCTACGTCGGTGCGATCAACGCGCGCATCGACGACAGCGACCTCGACTTCGACGGCCGGGCGGACCTGTTCGCCCGTACGTCCGGCGGTACGGCCTACGAGTACTACTCCCTCGGCAGGTCGCCGTGGCTGGGTGGCCGGGTCTCGCTCGGCGACTGGGGCGGGGTCAACCTGGTCCGCCAGGCCGACCTGAACCGGGACTTCTACCAGGACTACCTGTTCCGCACCCTGGACGGCGTCCTGTACTGGTTCGCGTTCAACGGTGTCGACAGCTTCGAGGAGCACCGCGTCGGCAGCGGCTGGAACGCGATGAAGAACCTCCTGATCCCCGGCGACCTCAGCGGGGACGCACTGCCCGACCTGCTCGCGCAGGACAAGACCGGCGTCCTGTGGGTCTACCCGGGCAAGGGCAACGGGACCTTCGGTTCCCGCCTCAAGGTCGGCAGCGGCTGGGGCGTGATGACCATCACGGGCCAGGGCGACTACACCAACGACGGCAAGGCCGATCTGATCGCGCGGGACAGCTCCGGCGTGCTCTGGCTGTACCCCGGCCGCGGTGTCGCCTCGGCGCCCTTCGGCGCCCGGGTCAAGGTCGGCACGGGCTGGAACTACAACGCCTACACCGCCAGCGGTGACGTCAGCGGTGACGGCAAGGCTGACCTGCTCGTTCGGGACACCTCGGGCGTCATGTGGCTCTACCAGGGCCGCGGTGTCGCCTCGGCTCCGTTCAGTGCGCGCGTCAAGGTCGGCACCGGCTGGGGAGCCTTCAACCTCTTCGGCTGAGCCGTGCTCGTGCGCCGCTCGCGGCGCTCTCGGGGCCACCTCCGTTCTCACGGGGGTGGCCCTTCGCGCGTGTAGGACGCGGCGGCCGGGACATACGGCGGTGTGCAACCCTGTCCCGAGTTTCCCCGTCTGACCTGTCGGAGTGACGATGGTGAGGTCGAACGAGAACAGAGGAGCACATGTCCGCCGAGAGCACACCGGAGCCCGGCACACCGGGTGAGGCCGGCACAACGAGCGGCGCGGCCGACAGCGGCCCGCGTCGCCACCGAAGGCAGCGCGGCCGCAGCAAGGGGGTGCTGATCGCCGCGTGGACCGCAGCGGGCGTCGTCGTGCTGGGCGGCACCGGGGTCGGCTACCTCTACTTCAAGCTCAACGGCAACATCAAGAGCGTCGACATCGACCAGGCCCTGGGCACCGACCGGCCCACGAAGGTCGACAACGGCTCCGAGAACATCCTCGTCCTCGGCTCGGACACCCGCTCCGGCGCCAACAAGAAGCTCGGCGGCGGCACGGACGACGGCAGCGCCCGCTCCGACACCGCGATGGTCATCCACGTGTACAAGGGCCACAAGAAGGCCAGCGTGGTCTCCATACCCCGCGACACGCTGATAGACCGCCCCGCCTGCACCGACACGAGCGGCGTCACGCACGACGCCGCCTCCGGCGTGATGTTCAATTCCGCGTACTCGACGGGTGGCGCCACCTGCGCGGTGAAGACGGTCGAGTCGATCAGCGGCATCCGTATGGACCACTACCTGGAAGTGGACTTCTCCGGCTTCGAGAAGCTCATCGACGAACTCGGCGGCGTCCGGGTCACCACGAGCAAGGCCATCGACGACCCCGACAGCCATCTGAACCTCAAGGCCGGCACCCACACGCTCACCGGGGCGCAGGCCCTCGGCCTGGTCCGCACCCGGCACGGCGTCGGCGACGGCTCCGACCTCGGCCGCATCCAGCTCCAGCAGGCCTTCATCAAGGCCCTGGTCGACCAGGTGAAGCACATCGGCCTGTTCAGCGACGGCACGAAGCTGTACAACCTCGCCAACACCGCCACGAAGGCCGTCACGCCCGACTCCGGCCTCGCCTCGCTGAACTCCCTCATGTCCTTCGCGAACGGCCTCAAGGGCATCGGCTCCGCCAACATGAGCATGGTCACGATGCCGGTCCGGTACGACCCGTCCAACCCCAACCGGGTCGTCGTCGCCGAGGCCAAGGCCAAGCAGGTGTGGGCGGCCCTGAAGAACGACCGGCCCATCCCGAAGGCCGCCACCGAGGGCACCGCCACGGGCGAGGCCGCGGGAGTCGTGTCGTCGTCCTGACGTCCTGACGTCCTGACGTGCGGATGCCGCCGTCGCGAGGCAGCCCCGAGGCCGTGGCCGGGCCGTTCCGAGGCCGTGGTGGGGCTGTCCCGAGAGGCTCAGCGCACGCCGGGGAATAGATCCCCCCGCCCCCCGGTTTTGGGGGATGCGGCCAGTCCTGGCAGACTGGTACGTCGGCTCCGGTTCACGTTTGCCGTATCCCGCGGCAGCGACCCGGCGCCCTCCCGAAACTAGGAGACACCTTGAAGCGCGACATTCACCCCGAGTACGTCGAGACGCAGGTCAGCTGCACCTGTGGCGCCTCGTTCACCACGCGTAGCACGATCGAGAGCGGTTCCATCCGCGCCGACGTCTGCTCCGAGTGCCACCCGTTCTACACGGGCAAGCAGAAGATCCTCGACACCGGTGGCCGTGTGGCCCGCTTCGAGGCCCGCTTCGGCAAGGCTGCCGCCGGCTCCAAGAAGTAGCGAGCCCCTCTTCGCCGGTCCACGGCAGTGTCCCCGCCCAGGGGCACGCCGGGACCGGCGTTTTTGGTCGCCCGCCCTTCCCCCACGTTCGTCATTCAGGAGCCCACCATGTTCGAGGCCGTCGAGGAGTTGCTCGGAGAGCACGCCGACCTGGAGAAGAAGCTCGCCGACCCGTCGGTCCACGCCGACCAGGCCAACGCGCGCAAGCTGAACAAGCGCTACGCCGAGCTGACCCCCATCGTCGGCACGTACCGCTCCTGGAAGCAGACCGGCGACGACATCGAGACGGCGCGCGAGTTCGCCGCCGACGATCCGGACTTCGTCGCCGAGGTCAAGGAGCTGGAGAAGCAGCGCGAGGAGCTGACGGAGAAGCTGCGGCTGCTGCTGGTGCCCCGGGACCCGTCCGACGACAAGGACGTCATCCTCGAGATCAAGGCGGGCGCGGGCGGCGACGAGTCGGCCCTGTTCGCCGGCGACCTGCTGCGCATGTACCTCCGGTACGCCGAGCGCGTCGGCTGGAAGACCGAGATCATCGACTCGACCGAGTCCGAGCTGGGCGGCTACAAGGACGTCCAGGTCGCGGTGAAGACCAAGGGCGGCCAGGGGGCCACCGAGCCCGGCCAGGGCGTCTGGGCGCGGATGAAGTACGAGGGCGGCGTGCACCGGGTGCAGCGGGTGCCCGCGACCGAGTCCCAGGGGCGCATCCACACCTCGGCAGCCGGTGTGCTGGTGACGCCCGAGGCGGAGGAGGTCGAGGTCGAGATCAACGCGAACGACCTCCGCATCGACGTCTACCGGTCCTCCGGGCCCGGCGGGCAGTCCGTCAACACCACCGACTCCGCCGTGCGCATCACGCACATTCCCACCGGAGTCGTCGCCTCCTGCCAGAACGAGAAGAGCCAGCTCCAGAACAAGGAGCAGGCGATGCGTATCCTGCGCTCCAGGCTGCTCGCGGCGGCCCAGGAGGAAGCGGAGCGGGAGGCCGCCGACGCCCGCCGCAGCCAGGTCCGCACCGTCGACCGCTCCGAGAAGATCCGCACGTACAACTTCCCGGAGAACCGCATCTCGGACCACCGCGTCGGATTCAAGTCGTACAACCTGGACCAGGTCCTGGACGGCGACCTCGACGCGGTGATCCAGGCCTGCGTCGACGCGGACTCGGCCGCCAAGCTCGCAGCCGCGTAGGCGTTGTAGGACGTACGCACGACGAGTACGACACGGAGGACTTGCGTGAACCTGCTGCTCGCAGAGGTGGCCCAGGCCACCCAGCGGCTGGCCGACGCCGGCGTGCCCTCGCCGCGCAACGACGCGGAGGAGCTCGCCGCGTTCGTGCACGGTGTGAAGCGCGGTGAACTCCATTCCGTGAAGAACTCCGACTTCGACGCCCGCTACTGGGAGACCATCGCCCGGCGGGAGCAGCGCGAGCCGCTCCAGCACATCACCGGGCGGGCCTTCTTCCGGTACCTGGAGCTCCAGGTCGGCCCCGGCGTCTTCGTCCCGCGCCCCGAGACCGAGTCCGTGGTCGGCTGGGCCATAGACGCCGTACGGGCCATGGACGTCGTGGAGCCCCGCATCGTCGACCTGTGCACGGGCAGCGGCGCCATCGCGCTCGCCCTCGCCCAGGAGGTGCCGCGCTCGCGTGTGCACGCCGTGGAGCTGTCCGAGGACGCCCTGCGCTGGACGCGCAAGAACATGGAGGGGTCCAGGGTCGACCTGCGTCAGGGAGACGCCCTGGACGCCTTCCGCGACCTCGACGGCCAGGTCGACCTGGTCATCTCCAACCCCCCGTACATCCCGCTCACGGAGTGGGAGTACGTGGCCCCCGAGGCACGTGACTACGACCCCGAACTCGCCCTGTTCTCGGGCGAGGACGGCCTCGACCTGATCCGCGGCATCGAGCGCACCGCGCACCGGCTGCTGCGTCCCGGCGGTGTCGTCGTCATCGAGCACGCCGACACCCAGGGGGGCCAGGTGCCGTGGATCTTCACCGAGGAGCGGGGCTGGGCCGACGCGGCCGACCACCCCGACCTCAACAACCGCCCGCGCTTCGCGACCGCCCGCCGGGCGACGCCGTGAACACCCCCCACCCTTTCGACCCCCAGCAGTACGTGTACGAGGAGGCCCGCTAGATGGCTCGGCGATACGACACCAACGACGCGACCGACCGGGTGACCGGCCTGCGCGAGGCCGCGTCCGCCGTCCGCCGTGGCGAGCTCGTGGTCCTCCCGACCGACACGGTGTACGGCATCGGCGCCGACGCGTTCTCCTCGGAGGCCGTCGCCGACCTCCTGGCGGCCAAGGGCCGGGGCCGCAACATGCCCACCCCTGTCCTCATCGGCTCCCCGAACACGCTGCACGGGCTCGTCACGGACTTCTCCGAGATGGCCTGGGAACTGGTGGACGCGTTCTGGCCGGGCGCGCTGACGCTCGTCGCCAAGCACCAGCCGTCCCTCCAGTGGGACCTGGGCGACACCCGCGGCACGGTCGCCGTACGCATGCCGCTGCACCCGGTCGCCATCGAGCTGCTGACCGAGGTGGGCCCCATGGCGGTCTCGTCGGCGAACCTGACCGGACACCCGTCGCCGGAGAACTGCGACTACGCCCAGGAGATGCTGGGCGACTCCGTCTCCGTCTACCTCGACGGCGGGCCGACCCCCGGCAACGTCCCCTCCTCGATCGTCGACGTCAGCCGAGAGGTGCCGCTGCTGCTGCGTGAGGGTGCGATCTCCGCGGACGAGCTGCGGAAGGTCGTACCCGACCTCGAGGTGGCGAATTGACAGCCCCTGACGCGGGGCGTGGCATAGGCAACGGGGACCGTGCCGCGGAACAGACCACGACGTTCGGGTTTCCGCGCGACAGCTTCCGCATCCTCCACGTCAGCACCGGCAACGTCTGCCGCTCGCCGATCACCGAGCGGCTGACCCGGCATTTCGTGTCGCAGCGCCTCGGGGTGCTGGGCGGCGGGCTGATCGTGGAGAGCGCGGGCACCTGGGGCCACGAGGGCGCGCCGATGGAGGCCAACGCGGAGACCGTGCTGGCCGACTTCGGCGCGGACGCCTCCGGGTTCACCGGGCGCGAACTGCTCGACGAGCACGTCATCATGGCCGACCTGGTCCTGACGGCGACCCGTGACCACCGCGCCCAGGTCATCTCCATGGGGCACTCGGCGGGCCTGCGCACCTTCACCCTCAAGGAGTTCACCCGCCTGGTGAACGCCATCGACCCGGCCACCCTGCCCTCGCTGGACGAGGGCGTGGTGATGCGCGCCCGGGCCCTGGTCCGCGCGGCGGCGGCTCTACGCGGGTGGCTTCTGGCGCCGACCCTGGAGGCGGACGAGGTCTACGACCCGTACGGGGCGCCCCTGCCGTTCTTCCGCTCGATCGGCGACGAGATACACCAGGCCCTGGACCCGGTCGTCACCGCGCTGACGGGCGTCCCCGCGCGCGCCTGACGCGTGCTCGGCCGGGTGGTCGCCGCGTGGCCCGGTCCGGGCCGCCGGCCGGAGTCCGCCGCGGCGGCCCGCCGTCCGCGAGGCCTGCCAGGACGCGGCGGTCCCACGGTCGCTTCGGGGACGAAGACCGCGCGTGCCACCCACCCCGGGCCTACATTGGACGTACGTCACCGTCGACGCCCGGAGCGCATCATGTCGGTCACCCGTGTCCCCGAGACCGATGTCCTGCACCGGCAGGATCCCGAAGTGGCCGAGATCCTGCTCGGGGAGCGGGAACGGCAGGCGTCGACGCTCCAGCTGGTGGCCGCCGAGAACTTCACCTCGCCCGCCGTGCTGGCGGCTCTCGGCTCACCGCTCGCCAACAAGTACGCGGAGGGGTATCCGGGATCACGGCACCACGGTGGCTGCGAGATCGTCGACGTCGCCGAGCAGATCGCGGTGGAGCGCGCCAAGGCGCTGTTCGGCGCCGAACACGCCAACGTGCAGGCCCACTCGGGCTCCTCCGCCGTACTGGCCGCCTATGCGGCGCTGCTGCGGCCCGGCGACACCGTCCTGGCGCTGGGGCTGTCGGACGGCGGTCATCTCACGCACGGATCGCCGGCGAACTTCTCCGGACGCTGGTTCGACTTCATCCCCTACGGGGTGGACGCGGAGACCGGGCTCATCGACCACGAGCAGGTCCGCACCCTGGCCCGCAACCACCGGCCGAAAGCGATCGTGTGCGGGTCCATCGCCTACCCGCGCCACCTCGACCACGCCTTCTTCCGTGAGGTCGCCGACGAGACGGGCGCCTATCTGATCGCCGACGCCGCCCATCCCATCGGGCTCGTCGCCGGGGGAGCGGCGCCCAGTCCCGTGCCGTACGCCGACATCGTCTGCGCCACCACGCACAAGGTGCTGCGCGGACCGCGCGGGGGGATGCTGCTGTGCGGCGCCGGGCTCGCCGAGCGGGTGGACCGCGCGGTCTACCCGTTCACGCAGGGGGGCCCGCAGATGCACACCGTCGCCGCGAAGGCGGTGGCGTTCGGTGAGGCGGCCACCCCGGCGTTCACCGCGTACGCCCATCAGGTGGTCGCCAATGCGAGGGTTCTCGCGGCTGCCCTGGAGGCGGAGGGGATGACCGTCACGACCGGCGGGACGGACACCCACCTGATCATCGCCGACCCGGCGCCGCTCGGCGTCGACGGGCGCACCGCGCGCGGGCTGCTGTCCGCCGCCGGGACGGTGCTGGACTGCTGTGCCCTCCCGCACGTCGGAGGCGCCGACGTCACCGCCGCCCACGCCCGTGGCCTGCGCCTGGGCACCGCCGCAGTGACCACGCAGGGCATGCGGGAGGAGGAGATGACCCGGATCGCGGCCCTGCTCGCGGCCGTGCTGCGGGACCGGATCGAACCCCGGAGGGCCCGTGAGGAGGTACGGGAACTGACCCTGGCTTTTCCGCCGTATCCGGGCTGATCCGGGGTAGGCGTCTCCCGGACGCGCCCTGCGCGCACCCCCTGCACGTCCACGCGCACAGCCTCACGTGAAACCATCGTCACTACCCGGAAGTCCTCACACATATGCGCCGTGCGGTAGTCGATCGCTAGGGTGTGGGACTGAGATGGCCGGCGAGACCTGTGGGGAAGCCCGTGCGTGAATACCTGCTGACGCTCTGCATCACGGCCGCGGTGACGTATCTGCTGACAGGGCCGGTACGCAAGTTCGCGATCGTGGCCGGAGCGATGCCGGAGATCAGGGCCCGTGACGTGCACCGGGAACCCACTCCGCGGCTCGGCGGTATCGCCATGTTCTTCGGCCTGTGCGCCGGCCTGCTGGTCGCCGACCACCTCACCAACCTCAACGAGGTCTTCGAGAAGTCGAACGAGCCGCGCGCCCTGCTCTCCGGGGCAGCGCTGATCTGGCTGATCGGCGTCCTGGACGACAAGTTCGAGATCGACGCCCTGATCAAGCTGGGCGGCCAGATGATCGCCGCCGGCGTCATGGTCATGCAGGGTCTGACGATCCTGTGGCTGCCCGTGCCCTGGGTCGGCACGGTCGCGCTGACCCAGTGGCAGGGCACCCTGCTGACGGTCGCGCTGGTCGTCATCACCATCAACGCGGTCAACTTCGTGGACGGTCTCGACGGTCTCGCGGCCGGCATGGTGTGCATCGCCTCGGCGGCGTTCTTCATGTACGCCTACCGCATCTGGTACTCGTACGGCATCGAGGCCGCCGCCCCGGCGACGCTGTTCGCGGCGATCCTGATGGGGATGTGTCTGGGCTTCCTGCCGCACAACATGCATCCCGCGCGGATCTTCATGGGCGACTCGGGCTCGATGCTGATCGGGCTGGTGCTGGCGGCGGGCGCGATCTCCGTCACGGGCCAGGTCGACCCGGACATCATGCGGCTGTTCTCCGGCTCCGAGCGCAACGCGGTGCACCAGATGGTGCCGGTCTACATCCCGCTGGTGATGCCGTTGACGATCATCGCGATCCCGGCCGCCGACCTGATCCTGGCGATCGTGCGCCGCACCTGGCGCGGCCAGTCGCCGTTCGCCGCGGACCGCGGGCATCTGCACCACCGGCTGCTGGAGATCGGCCACTCGCACAGCCGCGCGGTGCTGATCATGTACTTCTGGTCGGCGCTGATCGCGTTCGGCGCGCTCACCTACTCCGTCAACGCGGCTTCCATGTGGATCGTCCTCGGTGTCGTGATTCTCAGCGCGATCGGTCTGGCGCTGCTCCTGCTGCCGCGCTTCCGCCCGCGCGCCCCGCGCTGGGCCGAGGCGTTCGTGCCGCCGCGCTACCGGCGCCGGCGGGGCGCCGCCTCCGGGGCGGAGCCTGCGGCGCTCGAGGGGCAGTACGGACCGGCCGGGACGGAGCCCGCGGCCACGGCCGGGGCGGACGGAGCCGACGGTCACGCGGGGGAGCAGACGCCCGTCGCGGTGGGTGTGACAGGGGCGAACGGGGCCACCGCGATCGGCGGGCGGCGCAGCTCCAAGGTAAGAATCTGACTAGAGCATTGCCAAGTCGTGGGGAAGCGCAGGGAGGGCAAAGCATCCCAATACCAGACAAGCCCTCCAGGTTCCTGCACAGACGCGCACTGTCACTCTCATGTGTGACAGCGAGCACACCTGCCAGGTAAAGACCTCATCAAATAGTTTGTGATACGGTTCACGAGAACCCCGAACACCACTGAAGGACCGTCCTGCGACGGCCCTTCGAGGCGAGGCCGGCGTGAGTTCTTTCGCCCCTCGAACCGGGACTACGCTCGTCCATGACGACACCCTGCCCCCTTTGAAAGCGGAGTTGCCGCCATGCCGTCCAATGACGTCCGGACCCTGGCCCAGGCCGCCGTGCCAACCGTCGCCGTCGGTGCTGTCGCCGTCGTCGTCAGTGGCGTGGTCGCGGGCGGCAAGGGAGCCATCGGGGCCGCCATCGGCACGGTGATCGTGATCGCGTTCATGGGGCTGGGGCTGTACGTCCTGCAACGCACCGCCAAATCGCTTCCGCAGTTGTTCCAGGCCATGGGTCTGATGCTCTACGCGGCTCAGATCCTGCTGCTGTTCATCTTCATGGCCGCGTTCAAGAACACGACGCTGTTCAACCCCCGGGCCTTCGCCATCACGCTCGTCGCCGCCACCATCGCGTGGATCGCCGCACAGGCGCGTGCGCACATGAAGGCCAAGATCTTGTACGTCGAACCCGATTCGGCCTCCACGACCTCCTCGAAGGGCGAAAAGCCCGAAAATTCGAGGCACTCGTCGTGAGGGGTAGGGCCGGGATAAAGACGTCTGGGAGATCCTGCTATCGTCCGGTGCCAACTGCGGCATCGCGGGCGCGGGCATTCGAGCTGACGCCTGCTCAATCGCGAGGCGAGATGCCCCCAAGCCGCCCCCACATCAGAAACACCAGTCCCGTGCCGAAACGCGGTCGTACGCCGCGCCGACACAACGAGGTTGCCGTACCCATGCACCACGACGAAGGAGCCCGCGGTGAGTGCTGACCCGACGCAGGTGCTCGCTTTCGAGACCGACTGCCACCTGTTCGACGGTTGTGGCTTCCCGGCTCCGGGCCTGCACTCGTTCCTGTTCGAGCCGCTCTTCGGCGACGCGGACGGCAACTCGTACTTCAACAAGACGATGCTGCTGGCGCTGCTCGGCTCGATCATCATCGTCGGCTTCTTCTGGGCCGCCTTCGCCCGCCCGAAGGTCGTCCCCGGCAAGCTCCAGCTGGTCGCCGAAGCAGGCTACGACTTCGTCCGCCGAGGTGTCGTCTACGAGACCATCGGAAAGAAGGAAGGCGAGAAGTACGTACCGCTGGTCGTCTCGCTCTTCTTCTTCGTCTGGATGATGAACCTCTGGTCGATCGTCCCGATCGCCCAGTTCCCGGTCACCGCGATCATTTCGTACCCCGCGGTCCTCGCCGGCATCGTCTACATCCTGTGGGTCTCCCTGACCTTCAAGCGCCAAGGATTCGTCGGCGCCTGGAAGAACTTCACCGGTTACGACAAGTCGCTCGGCGCGGTCCTCCCGCTGTCGATGACGATCGAGCTCTTCTCGAACCTCCTCGTGCGGCCCTTCACTCACGCCGTCCGACTGTTCGCGAACATGTTCGCCGGCCACACCCTCCTGCTGCTCTTCACGATCGCCACCTGGTACATGCTGAACGGCATCGGCATCGCCTACTCCGCCGTCTCGTTCGTGATGGTTCTCGTGATGACGGCCTTCGAACTCTTCATCCAGGCTGTGCAGGCGTACGTCTTCGTCCTCCTGACCTGCAGCTTCATCCAGGGCGCGCTCGCCGAGCACCACTGAGCCAGCCCGACCCCCACCCAGACATCCGGTGGCCAACCCCCACCGGTCCTTGAAAGAGAAGGAAGAACCGGCATGTCCGCTCTCCAGACCCTTGCCGCCGGCGTCGAGATCAAGGGCAACCTCGGCTCGATCGGCTACGGCCTCGCCGCGATCGGCCCGGGCGTCGGCGTCGGCATCATCTTCGGTAACGGCACCCAGGCGCTCGCCCGTCAGCCCGAGGCTGCCGGCCTGATCCGCGCCAACCAGATCCTCGGCTTCGCCTTCTGTGAGGCGCTCGCCCTGATCGGTCTGGTCATGCCGTTCGTCTACCCGACGTCCTGATCCGTCGGACCGTCCCTTTCGACGAAAGGCACTGATATGAGCCCCCTGGTTCAGCTGGCGGCTGAGGAAGCGGAAAACCCGCTCATCCCGCCGATTCCGGAGCTCGTGATCGGCCTGATCGCCTTCGTCATCGTCTTCGGCTTCCTCGCCAAGAAGCTTCTCCCGAACATCAACAAGGTTCTGGAGCAGCGGCGCGAGGCCATCGAGGGCGGTATCGAGAAGGCAGAGGCCGCACAGACCGAAGCCCAGAGCGTTCTTGAGCAGTACAAGGCCCAGCTCGCCGAGGCCCGTCACGAGGCCGCGCGGCTGCGCCAGGAGGCGCAGGAGCAGGGCGCCGCACTCATCACCGAGATGCGTGCGGAAGGCCAGCGACAGCGCGAGGAGATCGTCGCCGCCGGGCACAGCCAGATCGAGGCGGACCGCAAGGCCGCCGCGTCCGCGCTGCGTCAGGACGTCGGCAGGCTCGCCACCGAACTGGCCGGCAAGCTCGTCGGGGAGTCCCTCGAGGACCACGCCCGTCAGAGCCGCGTCATCGACCGCTTCCTCGACGACCTCGAGGAGAAGGCCGAGGCGTCTCGATGACCGCACACGGAGCGAGCCGCGAGGCATTCGCAGCAGCCCGTGAGCGTCTCGACGCGCTGACGGACTCCACGTCCGTGGACGCCGTACAGCTCGCGGGTGAGCTGGCGACCGTCGCCGCGCTGCTCGACCGCGAGGTCTCGCTGCGTCGGGTCCTCACCGACCCGGCGCAGGCCGGCGAGGCCAAGGCCGAGCTGGTCCAGCGCCTGCTCGGATCCCGGATCAGCGGCCCCGCCGTCGACCTGGTGTCCGGCCTGGTGCGTTCCCGCTGGTCGCAGTCCCGCGACCTGGTGGACGCGCTGGAGGAGCTGGCGGACATCGCCGACCTCACCGCCGCGCAGAAGGCCGGCACGCTCGACAACGTCGAGGACGAGCTGTTCCGCTTCGGACGGATCGTCGCCTCGAATCCCGAGCTGCGCGCCGCACTGACCAACCGGAAGGCCACCGCCTCGGCCAAGAGCGCGCTGCTGAGCAGCCTGCTCACGCGCCGGGCCGACGCGGCCACCGTGCGACTGGTGACGCGCCTCGTGACCGCGCCCCGTGGACGTAGCCTGGAAGCGGGCCTCGAGGCCCTGTCCAAGCTCGCCGCTGAGCGCCGGAACCGCATGGTTGCCGTCGTCACCTCGGCGGTACCGCTGAGCGACCCGCAGAAGCAGCGCCTCGGCGCCGCCCTCGCCAAGCTCTACGGCCGCCCGATGCACCTGAACCTCGACGTGGACCCCGCGGTCCTCGGCGGGATCCGGGTGCAGGTCGGCGACGAGGTGATCAACGGTTCCCTCGCGGACCGCATCGAGGACGCCGCCCGCCGCATGGCGAGCTAGCAGCAACTCAAGACCGCAGTACGAACTGATGGCGGCCCTGGTTGGGCCGTGCAGAGGATTCACCTCTTTCAGGGGGGAGTCCCCATCCCCCCAAAGTGAAACTTCGGGCCCAACAAGGAGAGCAGGGAACCCAGATGGCGGAGCTCACGATCCGGCCGGAGGAGATCCGGGACGCGCTGGAGAACTTTGTCCAGTCGTACAAGCCGGACGCGGCCTCGCGCGAGGAGGTCGGTACGGTCACCCTTGCCGGCGACGGCATCGCGAAGGTCGAGGGCCTTCCCTCGGCCATGGCCAACGAACTGCTGAAGTTCGAGGACGGCACCCTCGGCCTCGCGCTCAACCTCGAAGAGCGCGAGATCGGTACCGTCATCCTCGGCGAGTTCAGCGGCGTCGAGGAGGGCCAGCCGGTCACCCGCACGGGAGAGGTCCTGTCCGTCGCCGTCGGCGAGGGCTACCTCGGCCGTGTCGTCGACCCGCTCGGCAACCCGATCGACGGCCTCGGCGAGATCGAGACGTCCGGCCGCCGTGCCCTGGAGCTTCAGGCTCCCGGTGTCATGGCCCGTAAGTCGGTGCACGAGCCGATGGAGACCGGCTACAAGGCCGTCGACGCGATGACCCCGATCGGCCGTGGTCAGCGTCAGCTGATCATCGGTGACCGCCAGACCGGCAAGACCGCCCTGGCCGTCGACACGATCATCAACCAGCGCGACAACTGGCGCTCCGGCGACGTGAAGAAGCAGGTCCGCTGCGTCTACGTCGCCATCGGTCAGAAGGGCTCGACCATCGCCTCCGTGCGTGGCGCCCTCGAAGAGGCCGGCGCGCTGGAGTACACGACCATCGTCGCCGCCCCGGCGTCCGACCCGGCCGGCTTCAAGTACCTGGCGCCGTACACCGGTTCGGCCATCGGTCAGCAGTGGATGTACGAGGGCAAGCACGTCCTCATCATCTTCGACGACCTCTCGAAGCAGGCCGACGCCTACCGCGCCGTGTCGCTGCTGCTGCGCCGCCCGCCGGGCCGCGAGGCCTACCCGGGCGACGTCTTCTACCTGCACTCCCGTCTGCTGGAGCGCTGCGCGAAGCTCTCCGACGACCTGGGCGCCGGCTCGATGACCGGTCTGCCGATCGTCGAGACGAAGGCCAACGACGTCTCGGCGTTCATCCCGACCAACGTCATCTCCATCACCGACGGCCAGTGCTTCCTGGAGTCGGACCTGTTCAACGCCGGTCAGCGCCCCGCGCTGAACGTCGGTATCTCGGTCTCCCGCGTCGGTGGTTCCGCCCAGCACAAGGCGATGCGCCAGGTGTCCGGCCGGCTCCGCCTCGACCTCGCCCAGTACCGTGAGCTGGAGGCGTTCGCCGCCTTCGGTTCCGACCTGGACGCCGCGTCGAAGTCCCAGCTGGAGCGCGGTCAGCGCCTGGTCGAGCTGCTCAAGCAGCCTCAGTACCAGCCGATGCCGACCGAGGACCAGGTCGTCTCCGTGTGGGCCGGCACCACCGGCAAGATGGACGACGTTCCGGTCACCGACATCCGCCGCTTCGAGAAGGAGCTCCTGGAGTACCTGCACCGCAAGGAGCAGGGCCTCATGACCTCCATCAAGGAGGGCGCGAAGATGTCGGACGACACCCTCACCGCTGTTGCCGACGCGATCGCCGAGTTCAAGAAGCAGTTCGAGACCTCGGACGGCAAGCTTCTCGGCGAGGACGCCCCGGCCGCGGCCAAGTGACGTAAGGAAGGGACCTGACTCATGGGAGCCCAGCTCCGGGTCTACAAGCGTCGCATCCGATCCGTCACCGCGACCAAGAAGATCACCAAGGCGATGGAGATGATCGCCGCCTCGCGCGTCGTCAAGGCGCAGCGCAAGGTGGCGGCCTCCGCGCCGTACGCGACCGAGCTCACCCGCGCGGTCTCGGCGGTCGGTACCGGTTCGAACACCAAGCATCCGCTGACCACGGAGGCGGAGACGGCGACCCGTGCCGCGGTGCTGCTCCTCACGAGCGACCGCGGACTGGCCGGCGCCTTCAACTCCAACGCGATCAAGGCTGCCGAGCAGCTGACGGCGCGCCTCGAGGCCGAGGGCAAGGAGGTCGACACGTACATCGTCGGCCGCCGCGGTCTGGCCCACTACAACTTCCGCGAGCGCAAGGTCGCGGAGTCGTGGTCGGGCTTCACCGACGAGCCCACCTACGCGGACGCGAAGAAGGTCGCGGGTCCGCTGATCGAGGCCATCGAGAAGGAGACGGCGGACGGCGGCGTGGACGAACTCCACATCGTCTTCACCGAGTTCGTCTCGATGATGACGCAGACGGCGCTCGGCGACCGCCTGCTTCCGCTCAGCCTCGACGAGGTGGCCGAGGAGTCGGCGTCGAAGGGCGAGATCCGTCCGCTGTACGACTTCGAGCCGTCGGCGGAGGACGTCCTCGACGCCCTGCTGCCGCGCTATGTGGAGAGCCGCGTCTACAACGCTCTCCTCCAGTCGGCAGCCTCCAAGCACGCCGCCACGCGGCGCGCGATGAAGTCGGCCACCGACAACGCAGGAGAGCTCATCGAGACGCTCTCCCGCCTTGCCAACGCGGCCCGCCAGGCCGAAATCACCCAGGAAATCAGCGAGATCGTCGGTGGCTCCGCAGCCCTGGCCGACGCGACCGCGGGGAGTGACAGGTAATGACGACGACAGTTGAGACGGCCGTTGCCACGGGCCGCGTCGCCCGGGTCATCGGCCCGGTCGTCGACGTGGAATTCCCCGTCGACGCCATGCCGGAGATCTACAACGCCCTTCACGTCGAGGTGGCCGACCCGGCCCTCGCCGGCGAGAAGAAGACGCTGACCCTGGAGGTCGCCCAGCACCTGGGTGACGGCCTGGTCCGCACGATCTCGATGCAGCCCACCGACGGTCTGGTCCGCCAGGCCGCGGTCACCGACACCGGCACGGGTATCACCGTCCCGGTCGGCGACTTCACCAAGGGCAAGGTGTTCAACACCCTCGGTGAGGTGCTGAACGTCGACGAGCAGTACGAGGGCGAGCGCTGGTCCATCCACCGCAAGGCCCCCAACTTCGACGAGCTCGAGTCGAAGACCGAGATGTTCGAGACCGGCGTCAAGGTCATCGACCTGCTGACCCCGTACGTCAAGGGCGGCAAGATCGGTCTGTTCGGTGGTGCCGGCGTCGGCAAGACGGTGCTCATCCAGGAGATGATCTACCGCGTCGCCAACAACCACGACGGTGTCTCCGTGTTCGCCGGTGTCGGCGAGCGCACCCGTGAGGGCAACGACCTCATCGAGGAGATGGCGGAGTCCGGCGTCATCGACAAGACCGCCCTGGTCTTCGGTCAGATGGACGAGCCCCCGGGCACCCGTCTGCGCGTGGCCCTGGCCGGTCTGACCATGGCGGAGTACTTCCGCGATGTGCAGAAGCAGGACGTGCTGTTCTTCATCGACAACATCTTCCGCTTCACCCAGGCCGGTTCCGAGGTCTCGACCCTGCTCGGCCGGATGCCCTCCGCGGTGGGTTACCAGCCGAACCTGGCCGACGAGATGGGTCTCCTCCAGGAGCGCATCACCTCGACCCGTGGTCACTCGATCACCTCGATGCAGGCGATCTACGTCCCCGCGGACGACCTGACCGACCCGGCCCCGGCCACCACCTTCGCCCACCTCGACGCGACGACGGTTCTCTCCCGTCCGATCTCCGAGAAGGGCATCTACCCGGCCGTGGACCCGCTGGACTCCACGTCCCGGATCCTGGACCCCCGCTACATCGCGGCGGACCACTACAACACCGCGATGCGCGTCAAGACGGTCCTGCAGAAGTACAAGGACCTTCAGGACATCATCGCGATCCTCGGTATCGACGAGCTGGGCGAGGAGGACAAGCTCACCGTCCACCGCGCCCGTCGCGTGGAGCGCTTCCTGTCCCAGAACACCCACGTCGCCAAGCAGTTCACCGGCGTCGACGGGTCGGACGTCCCGCTGGACGAGTCGATCGTGGCCTTCAACGCGATCATCGACGGCGAGTACGACCACTTCCCGGAGCAGGCGTTCTTCCTGTGCGGTGGCATCGAGGACCTGAAGGCCAACGCCAAGGAGCTGGGCGTCTCCTGAACTCCCTGAGTTCGAAGTGAGCCCTTCGGCTCACGTCTGAGGGGGCGGGCGCGTCCCGCCCCCTCACTCACGCCCATTAGACTTGTAACCAACACCCGGCAGACCCGCCGGGTGGTGACCCGAGGAGCCACCTTGGCTGCTGAGCTGCACGTCGCGCTGGTCGCGGCCGACCGAGAGGTCTGGTCCGGCGAGGCCACCCTGGTCGTCGCGCGCACCACGTCCGGCGACATCGGCGTCATGCCCGGTCACCAGCCGCTGCTCGGTGTGCTGGAGTCGGGCCCGGTGACCATCCGTACGAGTGATGGCGGAACGGTCGTCGCCGCGGTGCACGGCGGTTTCGTCTCGTTCGCCGACAACAAGCTGTCGCTGCTGGCCGAGATCGCCGAGCTGTCGGACGAGATCGACGTCCAGCGCGTGGAGCGGGAACTCGAGCGCGCGAAGGCGGAGGGCGACGCCGCCGCCGAGCGTCGCGCGGACGTTCGACTGCGCGCGGCGGCCTCGCGCTGAACCAGCGCGGAAGCGTATGACGTCACTCAGCCGCGGTCGGCACCGGAGCAATCCGGAGCCGACCGCGGCTGAGGCAGATCTGGATGTTTTTTCCGTTCCGTTACCTATTCCGGTATCTAGGAGACGAGGAGGTCGGTGTCGATGGTCCTCGCTCTGACTGTGTGCGGAATCGTCGTGGCCCTGGTGGCGCTGGGGTTGTTCGTCTTCGGCCTGCGCCGCAGACTCATCCAGCGCTCCGGCGGCACCTTCGACTGTTCCCTGCGCTGGGACGTCCCCGAGAAACCGGACACGAGCGGAAAGGGCTGGAGCTACGGCGTCGCCCGCTACAACGGCGACCGCATCGAGTGGTACCGCGTCTTCTCCTACGCCTACCGTCCGCGCCGTGTCCTGGAGCGGGGCTCGATCGAGGTGGCCGGCCGGCGTCTGCCCGAGGGCGAGGAGGAGCTGGCGCTGCTGTCCGACGCGGTGATCCTCACCTGTGTGCACCGGGGCACGCGCCTCGAACTCGCCATGAGCGAGGACGCCCTGACCGGTTTCCTGGCGTGGCTGGAGGCGGCCCCGCCCGGCCAGCGGGTGAATGTGGCATAGCCGCGTTCGCCCTCCCCCGGACGAGGTCCGGGGGAGGGCGACTGTCATGCGGTCACACGGATGCTGCTCTTACGACCGCTTCCTTACGACAGTCCGCTGTTGATGGCGCTCACCAGCTCACCGTTGCTGGTGTCTCCGCTGAACTCCCAGAAGAACGCACCGCCCAGGCCCTGGTTCTTGGCCCAGGTCATCTTTCCGGCGATGGTGGCCGGGGTGTCGTAGGACCACCAGTTGCTGCCGCACTTCGCGTACGCGGTGCCGGCGATGGTGCCGGTGGCCGGGCAGGACGTCTTGAGGACCTTGTAGTCCTCGATGCCCTGCTCGTAGGTGCCGGCCGCCGGTCCCGTGGCCGTGCCGCCCGGTGCGTCCTGGGTGACGCCGGTCCAGCCGCGCCCGTAGAAGCCGATGCCGATGAGCAGCTTGCTCGCGGGTACGCCCTTCGCCTTGAACTTGGCCATCGCGTCGGCCGTGGTGAACCCGGCCTGTGGGATGCCGCTGTACGAGGTGAGCGGGGAGTGCGGGGCCGTCGGGCCCTGGGCCGCCCAGGCACCGAAGAAGTCGTACGTCATCACGTTGTACCAGTTGACGTACTGCGCCGCGCCCGCGTAGTCGGCCGCGTCGATCTTGCCGCCGGTGGAGCCGTCGGCGGTGGTGGCCGCGGTGACCAGGTTGCCGGTGCCGAACTTGGCGCGCAGGGCCTGCATCAGGTTCTTGTAGGCCGCCGCCCCGCTGGTGTCGCAGGACAGGCCGCAGGCGTTCGGGTACTCCCAGTCGATGTCGATGCCGTCGAAGACGTCGGCCCAGCGCGGGTCCTCGACCAGGTTGTAGCAGGACTGGGCGAAGGCGGCCGGGTTGGCCGCGGCCTGGGCGAAGCCGCCGGACCAGGTCCAGCCGCCGAAGGACCACAGGACCTTGATGTTCGGGTACTTGGCCTTCAGCTGGCGCAGCTGGTTGAAGTTGCCGCGCAGCGGCTGGTCCCAGGTGTCGGCCACGCCGCTCACCGACTGGTCGGCGGTGAAGGCCTTGTCGTAGTCGGCGTAGGAGTCGCCGATCGCGCACTGGCCGTTCGTGACGTTGCCGAAGGCGTAGTTGATGTGCGTGATCTTCGCGGCCGAACCCGAGGTCACCAGGTTCTTGACGTTGTAGTTGCGGCCGTAGATGCCCCACTCGGTGAAGTAGCCGAGCTTGACCTTGTCGCCGGTGGTCGGGGGAGTGGTGCCGCCGCCGGTGGTGTGCACGGCGACCGCGCCGCTGGCCGGGCCGGTCTGGTCGGCGGTGTCCCTGGCCCGGACGGTGTAGGAGTAGTCGGTGCCGGCGGTCAGGCCGCTGTCCGTGTACGAGGTCGTCGTCACCGTGGCGACCTTGGCGCCGTCGCGCAGGACGTCGTAGTTCTTGACGCCCTTGTCGTCGGTGGCGGCGGACCAGGCCAGTTTCACCGAGGTGTCGGTGACGGCGGACGCCGTCGGGGTGCCCGGGGCGGACGGGGCGGCGTCGCCCGGGACCGTGGTGCCGTCACAACCGCCGCCGTTGAGCTTGCAGTTGGAGGGGGAGCCGGTGCCCGCGCCGTTGAACCCGAAGGAGACGGTGGCGCCGGGGGCGAGGGAGCCGTTGTAGGACTTGTTCTTGGCGGTCCAGTGGGTGCCGGCGGAGGTGACGTCGGCGTCCCACGCGGAGGTGACGGAGGTGCCGGAGGGGAAGTCCCACTCGACCGTCCACGAACTGATGGCGGTGGTGCCGGTGTTCTTCACCGTCCACCTGCCCTCGAAGCCGGTGCCCCAGTCCGAGGCCTTGGTGTAGGTGGCGGTGGCGGTCGTGGCGGCCTGGGCGGGGCTCGCGAGGCCGACCAGGCCGGTGAGCGGGAGCAACAGTGTCGCGAACGCTGCCGCGGCTCTGTGTCTGAAGCGCATCCTGCGCCTCCTCGGGGGGAGTCGGGGGGGCGTGACTGAGCCTTCACGCCCACGGTGCCGCGAGAATAGAAAGGTCTGGACCACAGGTCAATAGGTCTGGACCACTGTGGCGACCTAAACCTCGGGACCTCTGTCGGATCCCGCCCGTATTCCCAACTCCTGTGCCAGTACGGCCGCTTGTACCCGGCTGCGCAGCTCGAGCTTCCCCAGCAGCCGACTGACGTGCGTCTTCACCGTCGCCTCCGCCATGTCGAGGCGCTCCGCGACGGCCGCGTTGGACATCCCCTCGCCGAGACAGGCCAGCACCTCGCGCTCGCGCCGCGTCAGGGCGTCGAGAACCGACGGATCCGCCTTCGGCGTCCGTGCCGGCTGCGCGGCGAACTCGGCGATGAGCCGGCGGGTCACCGCGGGAGCGATCAGCCCCTCCCCGCCCGCCACCGTCCGGACCGCGGCCAGGAGATCCCTCGCCTCCGTGCTCTTCAGCAGGAAGCCCGCGGCGCCCGCCCGCAGCGCCCCGAACACGTACGCGTCGAGGTCGAAGGTGGTCAGGACCAGGACGTCGCCGAGCCCCTCCTCGACCACCTGCCGGGTCGCCGACACCCCGTCGAGGCGCGGCATCTGAACGTCCATCAGGATCACGTCGGGCCGCAACGCACGGGCCAGGGCCACGGCCCGCTCCCCGTCCGCCGCCTCGCCCACCACCTCGATGTCGGGGGCGCTGCCCAGGATGAGGACGAGCCCGGCGCGCACGGCGGACTGGTCCTCGGCGACGAGGACACGGATGGGGGAGCTCATGCCGGCTCTCCTTCCACGAGGGGGAACGTGGCGCGTACCGTCCAGCAGGAGCCCTCGGGTCCGGCGCCGAACGTGCCGCCGAGCAGTGCCGCCCGCTCCCGCATCCCGACCAGCCCGGCGCCGGAACCAGGGGCGCGGGGCCCCTCCCGGCGACCGTACGGACTGCGCACCCGCACCTCCAGCGCACCGTCACGCCGCACGAGGGTGACGGTGACCCGGCCCGGGCAGGCGTGCTTCAGCGCGTTGGTCAGCGACTCCTGGACGATCCGGTAGGCGGCGAGTTCGACCGGGACGGGCACCCCACCGTGTCCGGTCACGAGGGTGACGTCGAGACCGTTGGCGCGGGCGCCGTCGACGAGAGCCTCCAGCCCGTCCAGGGTGGGGGCCGCGGCGGGCTCCCGGTCCCCGCTGCCGTCGCGCAGGATCCCGATCAGCCGCCGCATCTCCGCCAGCCCCTCGACGCTGTTCTCACGGATGACGGACAGTGCCTGTCCGGAGGTCTCCGGATCATCGATGGAGAGGGCGGCCGTCGAGTGGATGGCGATCGCCGACAGATGGTTGGCCACCATGTCGTGCAACTCGCGCGCCATCCGCGCCCGCTCCGTCGTGACAGCCTGGACGCGGTCCATCTCGGCGAGCAGCGCGGTCTGTTCGGCCCGCAGCCGGGCCGCCTCGGCCGCGTCGCGGTGGTCGCGGACGATCCAGCCGGTGGCCGCGGGCGCGTAGGCCACGATGCCGACCACCACGCCGATCAGCAGCGCCTGCGGCACCCGCCACACCGCGAACGGCACCAGCGTTCCGGCCACCGTCAGCAGCCCGGTGATCCACTGGATCCGGCGGGCCGACGCGAGGGGGCCGTACAGGACGGCCGCGTACATCACGTCGGTGTACATCAGCACCGTGAACAGACTGCCCTGGGTCAGGGTGTCCAGGAGGATCGCGGCCGTGCCGGTCAGCAGGGCCGTGCGCGGCGCGACCCGGCGTACCACCTCGCAGCCGGCCATCACCCCGAGCGGCACCAGGACCGGCCAGGTGCCGTCGAGGAGGGTGATCGGATCGTCGGACGGCCTGGTGCCCAGGCCGATGGCGGCCAGCAACAGCCCGCCGAGCAGCCCGCCGACCGCGATGTAGACGTCGAAGCGGTGAGGGCGGCGCGGGGAGTGCGGTTCCGGTGCGGCCATGCCCTCCATCCAACACGCCCCGCATGGCGTGTGCCTGCTCCTCTGGAACGGTCCCGAACTGCATCTTTCGATGTACCCCGACCTCGTCACCGCCGACGACGCGCCCGGCCCCGCCCGCCGGGAGCCTGGGAGGGTGGACGAGAGGAGCGAACCGTGGTCGTCGGACTGATCATCGCCTGCGAGGTGGCCTTCTGGGTGCTGCTGGCCGCCGGACTGGCCTTGCGGTACGTGTTCCGGATGCCGCGCCTGGGGCTGGCCCTGCTGCTGTGCGAGCCGCTGCTGGAGGTCGTGCTGTTCGCGGTGACCGCGATCGACCTCAGGAACGGCGCCGAGCCGGACTGGCGGCACGGCCTGGCCGCCGTCTACATCGGCTTCACCGTGGGCCTCGGGCACTCCACCGTCAGGTGGGCGGACGCCCGGGTCGCCCACCGGTTCGCCGGCGGCCCGCCGCCCGTGCGGCCGCCGAAGTACGGACGGGCCCGCGCCGTCCACGAGTGGAGGGTCGCGGGGCGCTGGACCGTCGCCGCGCTCGTCGCCGCGGCCCTCCTCCAGGCAGCGCTCTGGTACGTCGGCGGGCACGGCGACACCGGCTCGTTGCGGGCGTGGCAGCAGCGGATGCTGTGGGTGATCGGCATCAACGCCGTCATCGCCCTGAGCTACACCCTGTTCCCGAAGCGGGAGCCGAAGCGGGAGGCGAACCGGGTACCGCAGGGCGAACCGGCGGGTGAATCGGAGCGGGAACAGGCCAAGATGCGCTAGCGCTCCCCGCCCGGCACCCAGAGCACGTCCCCCACCGCCGCGTTCGCGGTGCGGGCCAGGATGAACAGCAGGTCCGAGAGACGGTTGAGGTAGGTCGCGGTGAGCGGGTTCATCAGCTCGCCGTGCACCTCCAGCGCGGCCCAGGTGGAGCGTTCGGCCCGCCGGACGACGGTGCAGGCCTGGTGCAGCAGGGCCGCACCCGGGGTGCCGCCGGGCAGGATGAACGACCGCAGCTTCTCCAGCCGCTCGTTGAACCGGTCGCAGTCCGCCTCCAGACGGTCGACATAGAACTGCTCGACCCTCAGCGGCGGGAACTCCGGGTTCTCCACGACCGGCGTCGACAGGTCCGCGCCCACGTCGAACAGGTCGTTCTGGACGCGGGTCAGGACACCGGTGAGTTCCTCGTCCAGCCCGCCCAGCGCGAGCGCCGTGCCGAGCGCCGCGTTCGCCTCGTTGACGTCGGCGTACGCGGCGATCCGCAGGTCGGTCTTGGCGACCCGGCTCATGTCGCCGAGAGCGGTGGTGCCCTGGTCGCCGGTCCTCGTGTAGATGCGCGTCAGATTGACCATGCGGCCAATCTAGACCGTCCCGGCGGATCGGTTCCGTTCCCTTCGTCACGGCCGTCGGCACCCGGCCACTCCCGGGCCAATCGGTATGAATCGGACGGTATTTGACGACGTGACCGGCGTCTCACGCCCTGAGACGTGAAACGCGTTACTAACCGGTCACACAGCGCCTCACGCCCGCTAATCTCCGGCCGAGAGGCATGCGGAGCGGCTGCGCCGGATGGTTGATGCCGGTGACATCGGACGCGTGAGCGGGCAGGGCTTCTACAAGCACCGAAACCGCACAGGCCCCATGGGCCTCACCCCTGGGAGTGAATTCGGTATCGGTTCGCTCACAGACGGCAACCTCCGGCCGCTTCACGCAGTCAGAGGTGGCAACACCGGACACCACACCGCGGAGCACGAGACGCACGCTTAGGGGAGCGCTATGCACATCAGGGGCGACCACGTAGAGCTGGTCGTCGGGGGCCGCCTCGACGTCCGCAGCGCGGCGGACGCCCGTACGGCCCTGCACACGGCCGTGGACGACGGCGTCGGCGACCTGGTGCTCGACCTGTCGGAGCTGGACTCCTGGGACGCCACCGGACTCGGCGTCATCATGGGCGTCCACCGGCGGGCCGGCCGGTGCGGCCGGCGTCTGGTGCTGCGTGGTGTGCCTCCGCAGATGCAACGCCTGCTGGTGGCCACCCGGCTGCACCGCATCCTCGCGATCGAGGGCGGCATCGGCGTGGAGTCCCTGCCCCGGGTGTGACCGGCGGAGGGGGCGTGGCCTGCGGACGCGGGGAACGTACGGCGGGCGCAATCCTCATGAGACTGTGACGCTTCGGGCGGCCCGGCACCCCGGGCTGTCCTGGATACTGTGCGAAGGTTTACGGTTCGTCTGCCCGCCGCCCTCACCCTCGAGCGGGCACCGGACCAGACGCGACAGCGAAGTGTGCAGCAAGGCCGGGAGGGGCTACCGCCACACGACGCTTTTGGGGGGCTTGAACCTATGGACCCGAACGTCCGGGGACCCGAGGAGTACGGCCAGGACGACGACGCGACCCAGCCGCGTCCGCGCCCGTCCAGGGACCCCCTCACGCCCGACTTCGGCCAGCACGCGCCGGCCCTGGCCCGCACCGTACGGCTGGTCGTCGGCGAACACCTGCTCACGGTCAATCCGGTCGACGGCAGCGAGATAGAACTCTGCCCGCCCACGGAGATACCCCAGCGCCCCGCCAAGCGCACGCCCGAGCAGCGCGCCGAGGCCGAGCGCGCCGCCCGGCCGCCCGCCCCCGCCGGCCACGCCCGGCCCGTGCAGCCTCTCCTGGGCCGCCAGGACGAACGCGAACAGCTGGTCCGACTGCTGGCCCGCGGCCGCTCCGTCCGTCTCACCGGACCGGCAGGCTCCGGCCGCACCAGCCTCCTCGACCTGGTCGCCGAGGACTGCGAGGACCTCGCCCCCGACGGCGTCGTCCGCCTCACCGGCTTCCGCCGCACCACGGCCGACCTGATGCACGAGCTGTTCCACGCCGTCTACGACGCCCCGCTGTACCGCCCCGCGGACGACGACCTGCGCGCCCTCGTCCGCGAGATCGGCGCGGTCGTCGTGGTCGACGACCTCGACCAGGGCGGCGCCGCCCTCGACGAACTGCTGGACGCGACGCCCGAGTGCGCCTTCCTGCTCGGCGCGACCCCGGACACCCCGCCGCCCTCCGCGGAATCGGCGGTCGAGGAGGTCGTCCTCAGCGGACTGGGCCGCGCCGGCGGCGTCGAGGTGATCGAGAACGGCGTCGGCCGCGTCCTCACCGAGGAGGAGGCCAACTGGGCCGGCGACCTGTGGTTCGAGTCCGAGGGCCTGCCGCTGCGGTTCGTGCAGGCCGGCGCCCTGCTCTCGCAGCGCGACCGGCTGCGGGCCGGAGCCGACGCGGTCGACGCGTTCGGCGTCTTCGAGGACGCCCGGCCGTTCACCGAGTCCGTCGACGGCCTCGCCGGAGCCGGCGAGGCCGAGGAGATACCCCTGCCCTCGCTCGGTGAGGCCGCCGCGCCCGCGCCGCTGCTCGCCGCCCGCCTCAGCGCCTCCGCCCGGGCCACCCTGCGCTTCGCCGTCGCCCTGGACGGCGAGGTCCCGCACCAGGCCCACCTGCCCGCCCTGGTCGGCGACACCCACGCCGACGCGGCCCTCGGCGAACTGGCCGCCTGCGGACTCGTCTCCCCGGTCGGCACCCGTTACCGGCTCGCCGCCGGCGTCCGGACCCAGCTGGAGGCCGCCGGATACGCCGACGACGTCGAGACCCGCGCCCGCGCCGCCGCCCAGCACTACGCCTGGTGGGCCGGGCACCCCTCGGTCACGCCCGAGCGGGTGTGCGCGGAGGCCGACGCCGTACTCGCCGCCCTCACCGTGACGGTCCCCACGACCACCAGGCCCGAGGAGGACGAGGAGGCCGTCGCCGTCCGGCTCGCCCGCACCGCCGCGCCCGCCTTCGCCGCGGGCCTGCACTGGAGCGCCTGGGAGAACACCCTGCACGAGGGTGCCGAGGCCGCCCGGCTCGCCGGGGAGTCCGCCGACCGCGCCTACTTCCACCACGAGCTGGGCGTGCTCGCCCTCTGCGGCGGACAGCTCGACCGGGCACGCTCCGAGCTGGAGGCCTCCCTCGCGCTGCGCGGGGCGATCGCCGACAAGCGCGGCACCGTCGCCGGCCGCCGCGCCCTCGCCCTGGTCGCCGACCGCTCCGGGGATGTACCCGGCCTCGCGGTGGCGACGGCCGGTGAGGAGGTGCCCGACGCCCGCCACGAGGAGTCGGCGTCCCCGCCGCGCGGCATTCAGGCGGCGCTGCCGACCTATCCGCCGGAGGCCGAGACCGTCGTCGCCCGCCGTGAGCTCCCCGGCCCGCCGGTCCGGCACAACAGGGGCGGTCTGAAGAGACTGGCCAAGCGCAACCTCGTCGCGGCCGGTGCGGGCGCGCTGCTCGTCGCCGTGCTCGGCACGGTCGTGACGCTCGGCGCGACCTCCAACAACGACGCCGACGACCCCTCCGACCGCGTCGGAGTGCAGCCGTCCGCCACCACCGGTCTGGACGACGGCGGCCCGGGCCCGGACGCCCCGGGCGGCACCAGCGGCTCCGCCGACACGGGCGAGGCGACCAGCAGGCCGACGGACCCGGGCCCGGACGGGACGATGGGCACCTCGGACGACCCGACGCCCACGGGGACGGCGTCACCGTCGTCGGAGGCGAGCAGCTCACACGGGCCGGGGGGCGGCAGTTCGTCCCGCCCGCCGAAGCCGTCGTCGTCGGCCTCGCACTCCGGGTCGCCGTCCTCGTCGCCGTCCAGCTCGACCAGCAGCGGTACGTCGGCCTCGCCCTCGCCCTCCGCCTCGCAGTCCGGCACCACCACCCCGCCCCCGTCCGACACCGGGCCCCCGACGTCGAACTCGGCCAACACCACGATGTCCTCCTCGCCCGCGAGCTCGGTCAGCTCCGCCGGCCCCTCGGCCCGGGTCTCGCCGGACCAGATCGTTTGAGCCTGCGGGCACACGAGAGGGCCGGGCTCCCGATCACGGGAACCCGGCCCTCTCGGTCGTCCGGCCACGCGGGTCAGAACAGCCGCAGCTTGTCGTCCTCGATGCCCCGCATCGCGTTGTAGTCCAGGACCTGGCAGCCGATGCCGCGGTCCGTGGCGAGGACACGGGCCTGCGGCTTGATCTCCTGGGCCGCGAAGACACCGCGGACCGGGGCGAGATGCGGGTCGCGGTTCAACAGCTCCAGATAGCGCGTGAGTTGCTCGACGCCGTCGATCTCGCCGCGCCGCTTGATCTCGACCGCGACGGTCTGCCCCTGCGCGTCCCGGCACAGGATGTCGACCGGGCCGATGGCGGTCATGTACTCGCGGCGGATGAGGGTGTACCCCTCGCCGAGGATCTCGATGCGGTCGGCGAGCAGCTCCTGGAGGTGCGCTTCCACGCCGTCCTTGATCAGGCCGGGATCGACGCCGAGTTCGTGCGACGAGTCGTGGAGGATCTCCTCCATCGTGATGATGAGCTTCTCTCCGCCCTTGTTGACGACGGTCCAGACGCCTTCCTCCTCGCCCGCGCCCTCCTTCAGGGTGCAGGGCGGCGACATCCAGTTCAGGGGCTTGTAGGCCCGGTCGTCCGCATGGATCGAGACGCTGCCGTCCGCCTTCACCAGGATGAGACGGGGGGCTGAGGGCAGGTGGGCGGTGAGCCGGCCGGCGTAGTCGACGGAGCACCGGGCGATGACGAGACGCATGGTCCGCAACGCTATCCGACGCCCCACCGGACACGCGATTCGCCCACCTGTCGTCCGCCCTCACCCTCCACCGGGGCAACTCCGGGCCGCCCCTTTCGACCTGGTAACAAATCGTTCGGCAGTGGATCGACAGTGGCCGATTGTGTGCCTACTCGGAGTTCCCTATGTGCCCATTCTCCTGGTGCGGTCACGGTCCGTTGCCTACCGTAGTGAACGGGAGGTCGCGATGCGTGTACTCAGCGTGTGCGGTGTTTCGGCATGCGAACTCCCTTTCCCTGTCCGGCAACCCCTGATGTTCCCGGGGGTGCGAGAGGAGTACCCATGTCGCTCGACGTCTCACCGGCCCTACTCGAACAGGCCGAGCGAGGCGAGGTCGACGAAGCAGAATTCGTCGACTGCGTCCGGACCTCCCTGCCCTACGCATGGGAGATGGTCAGCTCCCTGGTGGCCCAGCTGAAGGTGGACGGCGGAGACTTCGCCGACAACCAGACGCCCCCGCCGGACGAGCAGGCACGCGGGCAGTTGCTGCGCGCGCTCGCGAGTGACGCCATACGCGGCGCGCTTCAGCGGCACTTCGGTGTGCGGCTGGCCTTCCAGAACTGCCACCGGGTGGCGGTGTTCCCGTTGGAGCCGGCTGTCGACGAGAAGCTCGTCCGCTTCACCTCGGTACGTAGCCAGGTGCTGAACCAGTCCCCGGAATTCCGGGACTGCTGACACGTGAGCCTGTTGCTTGCCGCTCCTGACGCGGGAGGTTCCATCAGTACAGGAGCGGCAAGCCTCGCGGCCGGTTGGGCTGTTCACCGGAGGTGGGGGAGCACCTCCGAGCCCAGCCGCCGTACGTTCTCCTCCGTGGCCGCCAGGTCGCCGGAGCCTTCGACCAGCAGCGCGAAACGGGAGATGCCGGTGCGCTCGCTGGTCGCCGCGAGGCGGTCTGCGCACAGCCGCGGGGTGCCCACCGGGTGCAGTCCGCAGAGCAGTTCGGTGTACGCGACCGGGTCCCGCATGGAGCGGGGCCGGCCGTCGACCGTCGTATGAGCGTCGAGCCCCTGCTTCAGCCAGCCCGGCATCGCCTTCACCAGGGTCTCCACCGCGTCCGTGCGCCGGTCCGCGATCTGGCAGACGCCCGCCGAGACATGCGCGGCGCCCCGGATCTCGTCCCCGGACCGCCCGGCCGCGCGCGCGTGCTGCCGCCACAGGGCGACCATCTCCGCCTTCTCCTCGTCCCCCACGTGCATGCCGAGGAGCATCGGCAGTCCGCGCTCTGCGGCCAGCCGTACGCTCGCGGGCGAGGTGCACGCGACGACGATCTCCGGGCCCGCCGCGTCCGTCAGCGCCTCCGACGGCCTGGGCACGACGGGGACTTCGCGGAAGCGGAAACGCTCGCCGTCGGCCCCCACCGAGGGTTCACGCAGCCAGCGCACCAGCAGATCGAGTGATTCCGGGAAGCCCTGCTCGTACGCCTTCAGGCCCGAGCCGAACACCTCCAGGTCGACCCACGGGCCGCCGCGCCCCACGCCCAGCGAGAAGCGGCCGCCGCTCGTCAGGTGCAGCAGCGCGGCCTGCTCGCCCAGGGCGACGGGGTGGACGGTGGGCAGTACGCTGACCGCCGTGCCCACCCGGAGGCGGCGGGTGCGGCCCAGCAGCAGAGCGGCGAGCGTGACCGCCGACGGGCAGGTGCCGTAGGGCACGAAGTGGTGTTCGGCCAGCCAGACCGAGTCGAGGCCCGCCTCCTCGGCCACCTCGGCCGAGCGGACCGCGCGGTGCAGCGCCTCACCCTGACCCTGGCCGGGGAACTGGGCTCCCAACACGAAACTTCCAACGCGCATGGACTTTCCTGCTTCCTTGGCTCCGACACGGAGCTCCCCCACCCGGCATAACCGTCCGACACGTGCCGAGGACACGGCCTGGCGGAGAGATTTGCGGATTGTCTGGAGAATGGACGTCCGGGAGGGCGACTTGGGGGACCGCTGCCCTACGGATACCCGCGCGCACGCCGCGTAGGCTGGACACCGCTCCTGCTCCCTGTATAGCCCCGTGAGGTGTCCCGTGTCCCCGCGTCGCAACCGACCCAAGGGTGAGGGCTCGTCCGCCCGGAGCGCCGAGGACGACCGCGAGAGCCGGTACGGGGGCTGGCAGTCGGGGGAGAGCTGGCAGGGCGAGCAGTGGAGCGTACGGCACGTGGCGGGAGCCAGCGCGCAGGGCAAGGCGTACCGGTGCCCCGGCTGCGACCAGTTGATCCCCGACGGTGTGCCGCATGTCGTCGCCTGGCCCGAGCACGCGGGCGTCGACGACCGCCGGCACTGGCACAAGGCGTGCTGGAACGCACGGGACCGCCGCACCCCGGGGGTGCGGCGGTCCCGTAACGCGCCGAAGTTCTAGCGGCTCACACGTCGCGCTTCTCCAGCAGGGCGAAGGCCGCGCCGAGCGCGACGGCGGTCAGCCCGAGCGCGATCCACAGCGGGTCCCAGCCGCTCGGGCCGCTGTCGCTGAGCGAGGTGGAGTAGAAGACGCTCAGCTGGTTCGGGATCGAGTACTCGAACAGGGCCTGGCGCAGGTCCTCGAGGGAGGACGAGAACATGAAGATCGCGATGACCAGCGGGGCCAGCAGGACGCCGATCATGATGGTGATGGCGCCGGCCGAGTGCCGGATGATCGAGCCGACGGCCAGCGAGATCAGCCCGAGCAGCGCAATGTAGAGGGATACGCCGAAGGTGGCCTTCAGCCACTCCCCGGCGGACGGCTGCCGGGCGTCGCCCAGCATGCCCACGTCCACCAGGGCGACGAAGCCCGAGGACAGGAGCGTGACGACGAACGCGACGGCGAAGAACACGACCGCCTTGGCCGCGAGGACCCGGCCACGGGACGGGCAGGCCACCATCGTCGTGCGGATCATGCCGGTGCCGTACTCCGAGGCCGTGGTCAGCACGCCCAGCGTGATGACGCACATGCTGCCCAGGAGCAGCCCGAAGAAGCCGAACGACAGAGCGGTGTCGCCCTCCAGGTCCTCAGGAGACGCGTTGGAGGCGACGACCGCCCCCGCCAGCAGTCCGATGCCGACGACGAGCAGCACGAACACGCCCAGCGTCCACATGGTGGAGCGCACCGACCGGATCTTCGTCCACTCCGAGGTGACGGCGTGCCCGAGGTGCGTGCGCACGATCGGGATCGGTGAGGTGTACACCGGACCGGCCGTGGCGTACGAGGGACCGGGCGCCGCCTGCCAGGCGGGCGCGGCCTGCGGCGACGGGTGCTGCGGGGTGCTCATCGGGCGTCCTCGGACTTGGTCGGGGCGGCGTCGGGCGCGGCAACGGGGGTGGCGGGTGCCTGTACGGGGGCGGCCGGTGCCGTGTCCTGCGACGCGGCGGCGGCCGGAGCCTGGGGCGCGGGCGCGACCGGGGCGGCCGGCTGGGCCGGGGCCTGTACGGGCGCCTGCGCGTACGGGTTGGCCCCGCTCGGGCCGGGCGGCGCGGCGGGCGCCCCCGGGGCGCCGTACGCCCCGTAGGAGGCCGCCGGCGGCGCCTGTGCCGGCTGCGGGGACGCGTACCCGGGCTGCTGCGGGGGCGGCGGGGCGTACCAGCCCGGCTGGCCCTGGCCCGGCACCGGCATCGGCGGCTGCGCGCCCGGCGGCAGCTGCTGCTGGAGACCGGCCTTCTGGTCGATGGTGGACCGGTAGTCGACGGCGCCCTGCGTCATCCGCATGTACGCCTCCTCCAGCGAAGCCTGGTGCGGCGACAGCTCCCACAGGCGTACGTCGGCCTCGTGGGCGATGTCGCTGATGCGGGGCAGCGCAAGCCCGGTCACCCGCAGCGCGCCGTCCTGCTCCGGCAGCACATGGCCGCCGGCCTCGGTGAGCGCGGAGGCCAGCTTCTCGCGCAGCGAGGGCTCGGTGTGCGGGGTGCGTACGCGCGCGAAGTCGGCGGAGTTCGCCGAGATGAAGTCCGTCACGCTCATGTCGGAGAGCAGCTGTCCGCGCCCGATGACGATCAGATGGTCGGCGGTCACCGCCATCTCGCTCATGAGGTGGGAGGAGACGAACACCGTGCGGCCCTCGGCGGCCAGCGACTTCATCAGGTTGCGCACCCAGAGGATGCCCTCCGGGTCGAGACCGTTGACCGGCTCGTCGAAGAGCAGCACCTGCGGGTCGCCCAGCAGCGCGGCCGCGATGCCGAGCCGCTGGCCCATGCCCAGCGAGAAGCCCTTGGAACGCTTGCGGGCCACGTCCTGGAGGCCGACCACACCGAGGACCTCGTCGACCCGCCGGGCCGGGATACCGGACAGCTGGGCCAGGCTCAGCAGGTGGTTGCGGGCGTGCCGGCCGCCGTGCACCGCCTTGGCGTCCAGCAGGGCGCCCACCTGGCGTGCGGCGTTCGGCAGCTTGCGGTACGGGTAGCCGCCGATCGTCACCGTGCCGGCGGTCGGGTTGTCCAGGCCCAGGATCATGCGCATGGTCGTCGACTTGCCCGAGCCGTTGGGCCCTAGGAAGCCGGTGACCGCGCCGGGCCGCACCTGGAAGGAAAGGTTGTACACAGCGGTCTTGTCGCCGTAGCGCTTGGTCAGGCCGACTGCTTCGATCATGCTCCGCACCCATCGAAAAGGTTCAGGACAGCAGGGCACACGCCCCCGTAAGGGTTAGGAGACTATCGGGGCGCTGACGGTTCCGCTCAAATGAAAGCAAAGCCCAAAGCGTTACGCGTCGCGTTTCTTCAGCAGGAGGTACCCGCTGGCGAGCGCGGCGACCGCCCACACCGCCATGATGGCGAACCCTCCCCAGGGCCCGTACGGGGTGTCGTCGTCGATCGGCGTGACCACCTGCATGATCTTGCTGCCCGCCTGGTCGGGCAGATACCGGCCGATCTTCTTCGTCGCGGAGACGTTGCCCAGGATGTTGGAGATCAGGAAGAAGAACGGCATCAGGATGCCCAGCGACAGCATCGGCGAGCGCAGCATCGTGGCCACGCCCATCGAGAACACCGCGATGAGCGTCATGTACAGACCGCCGCCGATGACCGCCCGCAGGACACCGCTGTCGCTGATCGACGCCCGGTGGGAGCCGAGCATGGCCTGCCCCAGGAAGAACGTGACGAAGCTGGTGGCGAGTCCCACGGCCAGCGCCAGCCCCGTCGCCACCGCGATCTTGCTGAACAGGAAGGCGCCACGCTGCGGCACGGCGGCCAGCGAGGTGCGGATCATGCCGGTGCTGTACTCGTTCGACACCACCAGCACCCCGAACACGATCATCGCGAGCTGGCCGAGGCTCATCCCGGCGAAGCTGATGAAGGTGGGGTCGAACGAGAGCCGGTCGTCGCGGCTCATGTTGTCGAACTCGTGCCGGGAGAGCGCCGAGATCAGCATGCCGAGGGCGACGGTGACGACCACGGCGAGGGAGAGCGTCCAGACGGTGGAGGCCACCGACCGGATCTTGGTCCACTCGGATCGGACGACCTGGGTCGCCGCCATCATCAGCTCCTCGTCCAGTCGTCGCCCCACGGCTGCCGGGGCGGTTCGGGGGGTGTCTCCGTGAGCGGGCCGAGCAGCGCGTCCTCGGGCGCGTCCGAGTGCGCGTGGTACTCCACCGACTCCGCGGTCAGCTGCATGAACGCCTCCTCGAGCGAGGCCCGCTGAGGGCTCAGCTCGTGCAGCACGATCTGGTGCCGGGCGGCCAGCTCCCCGATGTGCTCGGACTTGCCGTCGTCGACCTCCAGCACCCCGCTGCCGGTCTCGACGACCGGGATCCCGGCGTCGTGCAGCACATCGAGCAGCCGCTCCCGCTGAGGGGTGCGGATGCGGACGAACGAGCGCGAGTTCTGCGCGATGAAGTCGGCCATGGAGGTGTCGGCGAGCAGCCGGCCCTGTCCGATGACGACGAGATGATCGGCGGTCAGCGCCATCTCGCTCATCAGATGGGAGGAGACGAACACGGTCCGCCCCTGGGCCGCGAGTGACTTCATCAGGTTGCGGATCCAGTGAATGCCCTCGGGGTCGAGACCGTTGACCGGCTCGTCGAACATCAGGATCCGCGGGTCCCCGAGCAGCGCGCCCGCGATGCCGAGCCGCTGCCCCATGCCCAGCGAGAACCCCTTCGCCTTCTTCCTCGCCACGGAGGTGAGCCCGACGGTGTCCAGCACCTCGTGCACCCGGCTCTTTTCGATGCCGTTGCTCTGGGCCAGGCACAGCAGATGGTTGAACGCGCTGCGCCCGCCGTGCATCGCCTTGGCGTCCAGCAGGGCGCCGATGTACTTGAGGGGGTCCTTCAGCCGGTCGTAGTGCTGCCCGTCGATCCGCACGTCCCCACCGGTCGGCCGGTCGAGGCCGAGCACCATCCGCATGGTGGTGGACTTGCCGGCGCCGTTGGGGCCGAGGAAGCCCGTGACGATGCCCGGTCTGACGGTGAAGGTGAGGTCGTTCACCGCGATCTTCCCGCCGTACCGCTTCGTCAGGCCGGACAACTCGATCATGCGGCCACGCTAGAGCGCGGCAAAGCCCTCTGCCACCGGAGTGGCAGAGGGCTTCACCGATGTTCGGTCGTCGTACCCCCGGACGTTACCGGGACTGCTGCGCCGGAACCCCACGGGAGACCGGCTCGTCGTCCGTGGACGGCGTGCCGGCCGCGGCCACCGCGGCACCGGTGAGCGTGGCGAGCATCTCGCGGACGTTCGTCAGCTGGGCGTTGATCGAGTCGCGGCGGTTGGTGAGAGCCGCCAGCTCGCGCTCGGACTCGGAACGGATCCGGTCGGCCTTGGCGTTGGCGTCGGCCACGATGTCCTCGGCCTGGCGCTGCGCCGTCTCGACGGTCTGACGGGCGCGACGCTCGGCGTCGGTGCGCAGCTTCTCCGCCTCCAGGCGCAGCTGCTCGGCGCGGTGCTCGATCTCCGCGAGACGCTTCTCCGCCTTCTGCTGACGGGACGCCAGGTCGCGCTCCGACTGCTCGCGGCGCTTGGCGAGGTTGGTCTCGAAGTCCGCGGCGGCCTGCGCGGCCTTGGCGCGGGTCTCCTCGAAGAGGGCGTCCGCCTCCTCACGCTTCGACTGAGCGTCCTTCTGCGCCTCGGAGCGCAGCTGCGACGCGTCGCTCTTGGCCTTCTCGACGATCCGGACGCCCTCGTCCTCCGCCTTGGCCTTGCGCTCCGCAGAGAACGACTCTGCGTCGTTGCGCACCTGCTGGGCCGCCGACTCGGCGAGCTCACGGTGCTGCTCGGCCGCGCGACGGGCCTCCTCGCGCAGGTCCTTGGCCTCTTCCTCGGCGAGGCGGAGGATCTTCTCGACACGCGCGCCGAGACCGGCGTACGACGGCTCGGCGTCGCTCACCTGGGCCTGGGCGTTCTGCGTCTCGAGGTGCAGCTCCTCGATGCGCTTTTCCAGAGCAGTGATACGAGCCAGAGCGCTGTCGCGGTCGGAGACGAGCTTCGAGATGCGTTCGTCCACCTGAGCGCGGTCGTATCCACGCCGCACAAGCTCGAAGCCGTAGGGGGAAGTGTCGCTCATGGGGTTCCTGTCGAATGAGACCGGTGAGGTGATAGGTGGAATCCTAGGGCCCAGAACGGTGTGTCATCGAGCGTATACGTGTTTGATCTGGAGAATGACACCCCTTTTGGGTGGCTGAACCGGGGACCACTTGCCAAAGGTGCGGCCTACGGCGTGAGACTTTAACGCAATTCACACATTCCGCTATCCGTCCGAGGCCTTCCCACCCGATCGTGGCGCGCCGATCGTCGCGCTCGCCTTGACGACCCCGTCCTTGCCGCCGGTCGGGATCTCGAAGGACTCCAGCGCCTCCAGCACGTCCTGGACCCGGGAGATCTCGGCGTTGATGTCCTCACGCCGCCGCACCAGGACCTCCAGCTCGCGCTTGCCCTCCTCGACCGTGCGCCGCGCCTCGCGGATCGCCTCGGCCTTGAGCTCCTCGGCCTCCCGCACCAGCGTCGACTTCTTCTGCTCGGCCTCCTTGAGCAGCCCCTCCGCCTTCTTCACCGCGGCGATGCGGACCTTGCCCGCCTCCGAGTTGGCGTCCGACACCAGCTCCTTGGCCTTCGCCTGCGCCTTGGCGAGCTGCTCCTCGGCCGCCTTGATCAGCGCGTCGCAGCGGTCGCCGGTCGACTTCATCGTCTCGGCGGCCTCACGGCGGGCCCGCTCGTGCAGCCCCTCGATCTCGTTGGTGATGCGGTCGCGCAGGTCCTCCGCCCGCTCCCTTATCGCGGTCGCGTCCCGGCGGGCGCCGACCAGCAGTTCGTCCGCGTCCGTACGAGCCTTCTCCACCCGGGAGTTGCCCTCGACCGTCGCCTCGGAGACGAGCCGCTCCGCCTCGTTGCGGGCCGCGCCCACCATCGAGTCGGCCTGCGCCTCCGCGTCCGCGGTGGTCTTCTGCGCCTGCTGCTGCGCCTCGGTGAGCAGCTTGTCCGCCTCGGCGGCGGTCTCCGTGATGAGGGTGTCGACCTGCTCGGCAGCCTCGGAGCGCCGCTTGTTGGCCTCCTTGCGGGCCTCGTCCAGCGTGGAGTCGGCCTCCTCGCGGGCGACGCTCATCAGACGGTCGGCCTCCGCCGCCGCCTCGGTCCTCACCCGCTCCGACTCGGCGCGGATCCGCTCGGCGTGCCGCTGGGCGGAACCCACCGTCTCGGCGGCCTCGGCGCGCAGCCGCTCCGCGTCCCCGGCGGCGTCCGAGATCAGCTTCTCCGCCTTGGCGACCGACTCGGCCCGCAGGCGCTCGGCCTCCGCGATCGTCTCGGACTGGAGGCGCTCGGCCTCCACGATGGTCTCCGTCTGGAGCCGCTCCGCCTCGCTGCGGGCCTCGGTGATGAGGGTGTCGGCCTGCGTCGCCGCGTCCGAGCGGATGCGGTTCGCGTCGTCCCGGGCGTCCGCACGGGTGCGGGACGCGTCCTGGTCGGCCTGGGCAATGGTGTCCGAGGCCTCGGTGCGCACCCGCTGGGCGTGCGCGGACGCCTCCGAGCGCAGCCGCTCCGCCTCCGCGATCGCCTCGCCCACGGTGCGCTCGGCCAACGCCTGCGCGGCCTCCGCGGCCTGGCTCGCCTCCCGCCGGACCCGGTTCGCGTCGTCGGTGGCCCGCTCCTGCACCGCGTAGGCGTCGGAACGGACCCGGTCCGCCTCCGCCTCCGCCTCGCGCCGGGTACGGTCCGCCGCGTGCTCGGCGGCGGAGCGCAACCCGTTGATCTCGTCCTGCGCCTGCTCGTGCAGCCCGGCCACGGACTCCCGGACCTGCTGCGCGTGCTGCTCGGCCGCCGACACCATCTCGCCCGCGCGCCGGTCGGCCTCCTCGACCAGCCGCACGGCCTCGGTCTGCGCCTCCTCCACGCGCTTGCGCGCCGAGGCCAGCAGCTCCTCGCTCTGCCGACGGGCCTGCTCGCGCTCCTGGTCGGCCTCCTGGCGGGCGGAACCGAGGAGTTCCTCGGCCTCGCGGCGGCGCCGGAGCGCCTCCTCCTGGGCGGCGGCCAGCGTCTCGGACGCCTCGGTGGCCAGCCGCTCGGCAGCGGCCTGCGCCTCCGCGCGTACCCGGTCGGCGGTGTCCTGCGCCTCCGACTTCAGCCGCTCCGCCTCGGCGGCGGCCTCCGAACGCAGCCGTACGGCGACGGCCTCGCCCTCGGCGCGCGAGGCGGACGCGTCGGCGGCGGCCTCGTTGCGCAGCCGGTCCGCCTCCGCGTCGGCCTGCTGCTGGAGCGTGCGGATCCGTTCCGTGGCCTCCGAGCGCAGCCGCTCGGTCTCCTCGCCCGCCTCGCGGCGGATCCGGGCGGCCTCCTCGCGGGCGTCGGTCAGCGCCTGCTCGGCGGAGGCGAGCCGGGTCTCCGCCTCCGTGTGCAGCCGGGTCAGCTCGTCGGCGGCTTCCGCCCGGCGGGCGTCGATCCCGCGCTCGGTCTCCTCGCGCAGCTCGCGGGCCGCCTGCTCGGCGTTCGAGGTGATGGTCTCGGCGAGCTCCACCGCCTCCTCGCGGGAGCGCTCGGCCTCCGCCCGGGTGCGCTCCAGGGTGTCCTCGGCCTGCCGGCGCAGCGTGGTGGCGCGCTCGATGGCCTCGGTGCGCACCTTCTCGCTGTCCGAGGTGGCCTTCTGGCGCAGCTCGTCCGCGTCGGCCTTCGCCTTGGACAGCAGCTCCTCGGCGGTCCTGGCCGCCTCCTCGATCTGCTGGACGGCCTCCTTGCGGGCCTCCGCGCGGATCTTCTCGCCCTCGGCGACCGCGTCGGCGCGCAGCTGCTCGGCCTCGCCGCGCAGCCGGCGGGCCTCCTCCTGGAGCTCGACCGTCTTGGCGCGGTACTCCTTGGTGTCGTCCTTCGCCGAACCCTTGAGCTGCTCGGCGATGTCGTGCGCCTCGGCGCGCAGCCGGTCCGCCTCGGTCTCCGCCTCGCGACGGATCCGCTCGGCCTCCTCGGCGGCGGCCTTGGTGGTGTTCTGCGCCTCCTCCTGCGCCTTGTTCAGGACGTCCTCGGCGGTCTTCGCCGCCTTCGACAGCTGGGTCGCGCTCTCCTCGGCGGTGAGCGTGCGGGCCTTCTCGGAGGCCTCCGCGACGATCTTCTCGGCCTCGGCGCGGGCGTCGGCGACGAGCTGCTCGGCTTCCGCCTTGGTGGTCTCGGCCTCCTTGGTGGCCTCGCTGACCAGCCGGGCGACCTGCTCCTTCGCCGTACGGGTGCGCTGCTCCTTGGCGGCCTCCGCGCCGGCGAGCGCCTTCTCGGCGGCGGTCTTCGCCTCCGTGAGGACCTTGTCGGCCTCGGCCTGCGCCTTGCGCAGCGCCTCCTCCGCCTCGGACATGCGCTGCTCGGCGGCGCGGCTCAGCTCACCCGCCTGGCGGCGGGCCGCGTCGGACTCCGTGACGGTGGAGGTGCGCAGCTGCTCGGCGTGGTCGCTGGCCTCCTGGGCCTGGCTGGAGGCGGCGTTGAGCAGCCGTTCGGCGTCCGTGCGGGCCCGCAGCAGCAGTTGCTCGGCCTCCGCGCGGGTCGCCTCGGCGTCGGCCTGGAGCCGCTGGCGGGCCTCCGCGGCCACCCGTTCGGCCTCGGCGCGGGCGGCCGTCAGGGCCTGCTCGGCCTCGGCACGCGACTCGTCGAGCAGGCGGCGCGCCTGCGCCTCGGTGCGGGCCCGCAGCTGCTCGGCCCACGCCACGTTCTCGTTGACGTGCGACTCGACGTTCTGCCGGCGCTCCGCCAGTTCCTGGTCGAGCTGCTGGCGGCGGGCCACCGCCTCCTGGTGCAGCTCCGCCTGGAGCCGGGCCGCCTGCTCGGCGTGCTCCTGGAGGATCCGCTGGGTCTGCGCCCGGGCCTGGCTCAGCTCCCGTTCGGCGTCCTGGCGCAGCTGGTCGGCCTGCATCTGCGCGTTGCGCAGCAACTGCTCGGCCTGGTACCCGATGTCGCCGCCGTCGAAGGCGGGCCGGGACATGATGGTGCGGCGCGCCTCGTGCAACTTGGCGCGCAGCACCTCGACCTGGTAGCCGAGGTCCTCGGCATGCTGGATCGCCTTTTCCCGCTCGGTCTTCAGCCGCTTCATCTCGGCTTCGAACCGAGTCAGGTGGTCGACGTCAGCCGCCGGCTCCCGCTCCTGGCTCTCGTAGCCCCGCACTGCGCGGTCCCATCCGTCCCTGGTCGCAAGCTTCCCGAACGAGCTCCGTCCATCCGCCGGACGGGGCTCCCGGGGAATGGTGTCAGATCAACGGCGGAGCATGGGCTGCCGCCCCGACGCTCGTCCCCCGAAACCCGGACCCCGGCTGCGTCCCGCCGCCGTACGGCAGGACCGGGTCGCCCCGGTGTGAGCGGCGACCGCCCCCAACCCTACCGGCCCATATGTACGGGGGTCAGTGCTCAGGTGACTCAACAGGCGCCGATGTGACCAGTTCTGTCAGTACTCCGTGGCAATCCTTCGGATGCAGGAAGGTGATCCGTGACCCCATGGAGCCGCGTCGCGGCTCTTCGTACAGAACGCGTACGCCCTTGTCCTTGATGTCCGCGGCGTCCGCGTCGACGTCCGCCGTACCGAAAGCGATGTGGTGGACGCCCTCGCCGTTCTTGTCGAGCCACTTGGCGACGGTCGAGTCCGGCCGCGTCGGCTCGAGAAGTTGCAGGTAGGAGGCACCGCCGTCGGAGGTATCGTTGATCTTGAGCATGGCCTCCCGCACACCCTGCTCCTCGTTGACCTCGGAGTGGAACACCTCGAAGCCGTAGGTGGACCGGTAGAACTCGACGGTGGCGTCGAGGTCGTGGCAGGCGATCCCGATGTGGTCGATTCGCGTCAGCATGGTGTCAGTGCAGCGCGCCGGAGATGGTTACGCAACGTGCGCGCGATCACACTGAAGGGCCGGTGACGGGGCGGACTACCGCTCAGTACATTCGAAGTAAACCCTCGTTCACTCCTCGGCCTGTGCAGGCCGGTAAGGGGAATCGCAGCTCATGACTGGATCGACTGGCTCCAACGGCACGACCTCGGTGATCGTCGCGGGCGCACGTACGCCCATGGGACGGCTGCTGGGCTCCCTCAAGTCCTTCTCCGGAGCCGACCTCGGCGGTTTCGCGATCAAGGCCGCCCTCGACCGTGCGGGGATCGGTGGCGACCAGGTGCAGTACGTGATCATGGGCCAGGTGCTCCAGGCCGGGGCGGGGCAGATCCCGGCCCGCCAGGCCGCGGTCAAGGCCGGCATCCCCATGAACGTCCCCGCGCTCACCGTGAACAAGGTGTGTCTGTCGGGCCTCGACGCGATCGCGCTGGCCGACCAGCTGATCCGCGCGGGTGAGTTCGACATCGTGGTGGCGGGCGGCCAGGAGTCCATGACCAACGCCCCCCACCTGCTGCCGAAGTCCCGTGAGGGCTTCAAGTACGGCGCGATCGAGATGCTCGACGCGATGGCGTACGACGGTCTGACCGACGCCTTCGAGAACATCGCCATGGGCGAGTCGACGGAGAAGCACAACACGCGGCTCGGGATCGCGCGTCCCGAGCAGGACGAGATCGCCGCGCTGAGCCATCAGAGGGCCGCCGCCGCGCAGAAGAACGGCATCTTCGAGGCGGAGATCACCCCGGTCGAGATCCCGCAGCGCAAGGGCGAGCCGGTCCTCTTCAGCAAGGACGAAGGTATCCGCGCCGACACCACGGCGGAGTCCCTGGGCAGGCTCCGGCCGGCCTTCACCAAGGACGGCACGATCACCGCGGGCACCTCCTCGCAGATCTCCGACGGCGCGGCGGCCGTCGTCGTGATGAGCAAGGCGAAGGCCCAGGAGCTCGGCCTGGAGTGGATCGCCGAGATCGGCGCCCACGGCAACGTGGCAGGCCCGGACAACTCGCTCCAGTCCCAGCCCTCCAACGCCATCCTGCACGCCCTGAAGAAGGACGGCCTGGAGGTCTCCGACCTCGACCTCGTCGAGATCAACGAGGCCTTCGCCGCCGTCGCCGTGCAGTCGATGAAGGACCTCGGCGTGTCCACGGACAAGGTGAACGTCAACGGGGGTGCCATCGCCCTGGGTCACCCGATCGGCATGTCCGGCGCCCGCCTCGTCCTGCACCTGGCCCTCGAGCTCAAGCGCCGCGGCGGCGGCGTCGGAGCGGCCGCGCTGTGCGGCGGCGGCGGTCAGGGCGACGCGCTGATCGTGCGGGTGCCCAAGGCCTGAGTTCCGTCGTACGCCTGTTGTACGACCGTCCTCAAACGGAACTGAACGGAGCTGTGATGCAGGACGTCTCCTCGCTGGTCGCCCAGGCCAGGGAAGGCCGGCCACGGGCCGTGGCCCGGCTGATCTCCCTGGTGGAGGGGGCGTCCCCGCAGCTCAGGGAGGTCATGGAGGCGCTGGCGCCGCTCACGGGCAACGCGTACGTGGTGGGCCTGACCGGTTCACCGGGTGTCGGCAAGTCCACGTCGACGTCCGCGCTGGTCACCGCCTACCGCAAGCAGGGCAGACGGGTCGGGGTGCTGGCCGTCGACCCGTCCTCGCCGTTCTCCGGCGGCGCCCTGCTCGGCGACCGCGTCCGGATGTCGGAGCACGCCTCCGATCCCGGCGTCTACATCCGCTCGATGGCCACCCGCGGCCATCTGGGCGGCCTCGCCTGGTCGGCCCCGCAGGCGATCCGCGTGCTGGACGCGGCGGGCTGCGAGGTGATCCTGGTCGAGACCGTCGGCGTCGGCCAGTCGGAGGTCGAGATCGCCTCGCAGGCGGACACCAGCGTCGTCCTGCTGGCCCCCGGTATGGGAGACGGCATCCAGGCCGCCAAGGCCGGGATCCTGGAGATCGGCGACGTCTACGTGGTCAACAAGGCCGACCGTGACGGCGCCGACGCCACCGCACGTGAGCTGAATCACATGCTCGGCCTCGGTGAGGCCCGCGGCCCCGGGGACTGGCGCCCGCCGATCGTGAAGACGGTCGCCGCCCGTGCCGAGGGCGTCGACGAGGTCGTCGAGGCGTTGGAGAAGCACCGCGCCTGGATGGAGGAGCACGGCGTCCTCACCGAGCGGCGCCGCTCGCGCGCGGCCCGCGAGGTCGAGACGATCGCCGTCACGGCCCTGCGCGAACGCATCGGCGACCTGCACGGCGACCGTCGTCTGAGCACGCTCGCCGAACGCATCGTCGCCGGCGAACTGGACCCCTACCGGGCAGCGGACGAACTGGTCGCGGGCCTGACAGAGGGCTGAGGGCCGGCCGCACAGGGCCGATGCGGGGCAGGTGGGGGCCCTGCGGCAGGGGCTGGGGCGGGGGAGCCGTCCCGCAAATCCCGTCGTGGGTTCCGGGCCGCGCTGGTACGGTCGCGTCCATGTTCCTTCTCTTGGCATAGGGCCCGCCCGGCCCGCGATCGGGGAGCGGCGTCAGGCCGTCCCGCTCGCGGCGATCAGGCGTCCCCTTTTCCTGCCATGAGTCGAGGAACTCCTCATGTCCGCTTCACCTGCCGTGCGGCCTTCGTATGCCGTCGTCCTGCGCCTTCCGCACGCCCGCCGTACCTTCGCCGGCGCTCTGACCGGCCGGCTGTCGTACGGGATCGTCCCGCTCTCCGTGATGCTCGCCGTGACCCGGGCCTCGGGCTCGTACGCGGTCGCGGGCACCGTGATGGCCCTGTTCGGGGCCACCACCGTCTTCCTGTCGCCCCCCAGGGCGGCCCTCATCGACCGGTACGGGCCCCGCAGGGCGCTGATCCCGATGACCGCCGCCTACCTCGTGACGCTCGCCCTGCTGACCCTCGCCCTGGAGCGCCCGGGCGCCGCCCCGGCCGCCGTGCTGGGCGCCCTCGCGGCCGCCGCGGGAGCCTGTGTGCCGCCGCTCGGGCCCACCATGCGGGCGGTGTGGGGGCGGCTCACCCCGGACCGCGCCCTGTTGCAGCGCGCCTACAGCCTCGACGGGGTCGCCGAGGAACTGCTGTTCGTCACCGGGCCGCTGCTGGTCGGCGTCCTCGTCGGCTTCGCACCTCCGGCCGCCGGGATCGTGGTCGGGGCGGCCCTGATGGCCTGCGGCATGGCCGCGTTCCTGTCGTCGCCGGCCGTACGGGCGGTGCCGCCGGGGAAGGCCACCGTGCGGCGGGGCGGCGGTGCGCTGCGCGGGCTCGGGCGGCCCGTGGTCGCCATCGCGGGCGTGGGGCTCGCGCTGGGCGTGGTCGATCTGCTGGTCGTGGCGTTCGCCGAGCTGCACGGGCAGGGGAGCGGCGGTGGGTCGAACGCGGCCTGGGTACTGGCGGCGCTGTCGGCCGGCAGCGCGGTCGGCGGGCTGCTCAACGGCGCCGTCGCCTGGCGCGCGCCGGCCGGGGCGCGACTGCCGTGGCTCACCGCGGGACTCGGGCTGACGCTGTGCGGCGCGGGACTCGCGCCCGGGCTCGGCACGCTCGCCGTCGCCGTCGCGGCCGCAGGGTTCTTCGTGTCGCCCACCATCACGACGGCCTATCTCATCGCCGACGAGGTCGCCGCGCCCGAGGCCCGGGTGCGGGCCGGGGCGTGGGTCAACACGGCGGTCAACGCGGGCAGCACGGCCGGTACGGCGGTCGCCGGAGCGCTGGCCGGGCGGTTGCCGGTGGGGGTGTGCTTCGCGGCGACCGGCGCGGTGGTGCTGGTGACGGCGGCAGCCACCGCCGTCACCGGCGCGCGGCGCCGCACGAGCGATCTCGTGCCCCAGGTCTGACAGTGAGGCCGGCCGGGCCGGCCCCGCCACCCGGGGCCCGCCGCGTCGGCCGGGCCGTTGGGGCCGTCGGGGCCGTGAGCACGGTCGCCGGGCGGACTGCGTCGGCCCTGTCACCGGGCCACCTGGGGCCCGCCGCTCCGGGCCCGCCGCGTCGGCCGGGCCGATGGGGCCGAGGGGGCCGTGAGCACGGTCGCCGGGCGGACCGCGTCGGCCGGGCCGATGGGGCCGATGGGGCCGTGAGCACGGTCGTCGGGCGGACTGCGTCGGCCCTGTCACCGGGCCACCTGGGGCCCGCCGCCCCGGGCCCGCCGCGTCGGCCGGGCAGACCGGGCCGATGGGGCCGTGAGCACGGTCGTCGGGCGGAATGCGTCAGCCCTGTCACCGGGCCGGCCGGGTGAGCCGTCGGGTGCCGGGCGTCCCGGGATGCGCGGCCACGGTCCCGCCCCCGAAGACGCCGACAGGCGGCGCTCTGTTCGCGCGCCGCCTGCCGATCGTCTAGTGAGGGGCCCTCACGGGCGTCCCCGCTGTCCGCGGAGGTGTTCCGCGACGGGCTTCAGGGCCTTGGAGAGCTCCCTGGTGGCCTCGGGGGAGAGCAGGTCGACGAAGTGCCGGCGGACGGATTCCACATGGTGGGGCGCGACCTTCTGCATCGTCTCCATGCCGTGCTCGGTCAGCACCGCGTACAGGCCGCGGCGGTCCGACTCGCAGTTCTCACGGCGCACCAGGTCGGCGCTCTCCATCCGGGTGATCTGGTGCGAGAGGCGGCTCTTGGACTGGAGGGTGGCGGACGCGAGGTCGCTCATCCGCATCCGGACGCCCTCCGACTCGGAGAGATTCACCAGGATCTCGTAGTCGTTCATGGTCAGGCCGAACGGCTGGAGATCCTTTTCGAGCTGGTACGTCAACAGCCTGTTGACCTCCAGGTGGGTGCGCCAGGCGCACTGCTCCGCATCGGTCAGCCAGCGCGTGGCCGTTTCGGTCTCCATAATTGAAGTCTACCTAAAAGGTTGAAAGGCGAACTAGTGAGGGTGGTGTGACGGTGCGCACGCGTTCGATGTCACACTCCGCAGACTACCGCTCACAGCCCGAAGCGACGCTGGAGGTCCCCCAGCTGTCCGGGAAGGCGCGGTGCGCCGGTTTGCGCGCCGTGGCCGCCGTGCCCACCGGGTCCGGCGCCACCGCCGGGCACTCCCGGCTCGTGCGGAACCGCCCCCGTGGCCTGCTCGGCCATGAGCAGCTCGGTCGACTGGAGCAGTACCGTACCGGCGCCCACGAACTCGAACTGGTGCTCCTCGCCGGAAGCCCCTCCGAGGCCCGTCAGTGCACGTAGACCGCCCATTACGCCGGCCATGTACCCGTGGTCGTAGTGATGGCACGGAGAGGGGCAATCGGCCCAGCCGACGAGTGCCTGCGGGTCGACCCGGATGGGGGGCTCCATGAACACCACCGGGCCGTTAGATGCCGCGACGAACTTGCCGGTTCCGATCAGCGTGAGAAATCCCGGCACGATCGACTGCTTGAGCGACAGAGTTGGCTGAAAAGCGAGCAGATTGCCCGAGCGAATGGTCAGGTTGCCGTCGGACAGGTCATACGAATTCACGTCGAAGGCCCGGTCGGCGAGGAGCATCTTGCCCGAGCCCTCCGCCACGACCCAGTCGCTCGCGTGCAGAGGCGAATGGAAGGAAGTGCGTACGAGACGGTCCAGCCGGCCGTGTCCGACGCCGTTGAAGTCGATCGACCCGTAGTAGGCGATCATCTTCCCCTTCTGGAGGAACCACTGGCTCCCCTTGAGCTCCACGCAGAAGGTGTAGCTGTTCACGTTGTCGTCGACCGGCAGGGTCATCGGGTCGTGCACCGTCGGGCCGCCGCCCGGAGCCCCGTACATGCTCACAGCTTCTCCTCCGACGCCTGGACGAACACCGCACCGCTGCCGCTCAGCTCCAGCTGGAACGCCTCCCCCGAGCCGCGGCCGACCATGTCCCGCCAGCCCAGCGCGGTCGACAGCTTGTTGCGTACGTCGCCGTGGTGGGCGACATAGGCCTGGGGGTCGACGTGCACCGGGCGCTGCGGGGTGATCGGCACCTCGAAGACCCCGCCGTGGGCCATCACCGCGACGGCCCCCTGACCCTTCAAGGTGGTGGTGAACAGGCCCTGGCCGCTGACCTGGCCGCGGACCATGCCCATGACCCCGCCCTGCGACCCCAGGAACATCGTGCCCTGCTGGAGGGTGCCCTCGAAGGCGAGCAGGCGGTCCGCCTCGACGTACAGCGTGTCGCCGGAGAGCCGGATCACCTGGACGTGGTGGCCGCCGTGCCCGAAGAGGACCGTGCCGCTGCCCTCGACGGTCATCAGGGGGGTGTCCTCGTTGGCGAGCCGCCGCCCGATCATGGACATCACCCCGCCCTGGCCGCCCTGGACGTTGGGCGTGAAGGACACCTCGCCGCGGTAGGCCAGCATGGCGCCGCGCTGGCTGAACAGGCGCTGTCCGGGGACGACGGTCGCCTCGACCATCTTGGAGTTGATCTCACGGAAGGTCATCTCACACATCCCCCGCGATCGTGTTGCGCTCGCTCGGCTGGACGTACACCAGGCCGTCCCCCTCGAACCTGATCTGGAACGCCTCGCCGCCGCCCTCGCCCATGAACGTGCGGAAGGTCACACCGGACTGGAAGGACTGCCGGACGTTGCCCTGGTGCGCCACATAGGCGCCGGGGTCGACGGTCAGCGGGTACTGCGGACTGACGCGCAGCACCACGGCCGGCCCGTCCGAGGTGATCGCCGCCTGGCCGGTGCCCTCGACGGTCGTCGTGAACAGCCCGTTGCCCTGCGTCGCGCCGCGCAGACCGGTGAAACTCGTCCCGGTCCGCAGGCCGCCGTCGGTCGCGAGCAGGTTGCTCGACTCGACGAACAGCTTGTCGCCCTGGAGCCGGACGAGATTGATCTCGGAAGCGCGGTCGGCCAGCCAGCAGGTTCCCTGCCCCCTCACCTCCATCATGGTCATCTGCTCGCCGGTGAGCCTGCGGGTGACCATCCCCCGGATGCCCTCGCCGCCGCCGCTGAGCTTCTTGAACGCCATCTGCCCGTCGTACGCGACCATCGAGCCGTTCTTCGCCTTCACGGCGTCCCCGGTCATGTCGACGGCCAGCACCTTGCTGCCTTGGAGTCGAAACATCGCCACGCTGGGAAGGTATCCGCCACAGGGGTGCGCCGAACAGCACCCGGAGGTGGAGAGCGACCCTGAACGCTCCCTCAGGTGAACCGTTTGCCACAATGGACGAGCGCTTGTGCGTGCTTTCACAAACCGACTGTTCGTCGCCGTGCTCCCCGCCGTACTCCCCCGAAGGTGACCCGTGGACCTGAAGACAGCCTCCGCCCTCCGCCGACTGCGCCTGGTCTCCGCCCCCGAGGCGGTGTCCTTCCTTCTGCTGCTGGTCTGCTCGGTGCTGAAGCGGACCACGGACTTCAACGCGGTGCCCGTGATGGGCATGGTCCACGGTGTGCTCTTCGTCCTGTACGTGCTCTGCTGGGCCGATGCCTGGAACCGCGCGAAGTGGCCCCTGGGGACGGCCGCCCTCTACTTCGTCCTCTCGGTCCTGCCGACCGGCGGCTTCTTCGCCGAGCGCAGGCTCCGCCGGGAGGCCGAGGACGCGGTGATCGCCTCGCGCGCCCGCCGGGAATCGGTGGCGAAGGCATGATCGTCGCCTTCTCCGTCACCCCGCTGGGGGTCGGCGAGGACGTCGGCGAACACGTCGCCGAAGCCGTCCGGGTGGTCCGTGAGTCCGGCCTCCCGAACCGCACCGACGCCATGTTCACCTCCGTCGAGGGTGAGTGGGACGAGGTCATGGACGTCGTCAAGCGCGCCGTGGCCGCCGTCGAGGAGCGGGCCCCGCGCGTCTCCCTGGTCCTGAAGGCGGACATCCGTCCCGGCGTGACGGACGGTCTGACGTCCAAGGTGGAGACGGTGGAACGGCACCTGGGGGAGCGGTCGCGGTAGGGGGAGGGGCAGGACCGGGGGGTGGGTCCGTGGCACGGGACGTGGGCCGCCTTCCGCTGGACGGACAACTCGAGGCACTGCGCTCCACGCTGAGCCGCAACGACGTCCTGCTGGAGGTCCTGCACCGGACGGCGGCGCTCGGCCTGCCCGGCTGGTACCTGACGGCGGGCTGTCTGTTCCAGACGGTCTGGAACGTCGTCACGGGCCGGCCCCCGACCTCGGGGATCAAGGACTACGACGTCTTCTACTTCGACGACGGCGACCTCTCCTGGGCCGCGGAGGACGCCGTGATCAGGGCGGGCCGCGAGGCGTTCGCCGACCTGGACGCCGAGGTCGAGATCCGCAACGAGGCACGCGTCCACCTCTGGTACGAGCAGAAGTTCGGCGTCCCGTGCGCGCCCCACACCTCCACGGAGGCGGCCGTCGACTCCTTCGCGGCGACCACCTGCTGCCTGGGAGTGCGCTCGGAGCGGGACGGTCACTGGCGCGTCTACGCACCCCACGGGCTCTCCGACGTGTTCAACCTCGTCGTCCGGCCCAACCCCGTACTGGCGCCGCGCGAAGTCTACGAGACGAAGGCCGCGCGGTGGCGTGAGCAGTGGCCGGAGCTGACCGTGCTGGAGTGGCCCGCCCCGACGACGGAACGCCCGTCCGGGTAGTCCCTCGGTCGGATGGTGCGGCCAGAGGGTTCCGGCCGGTGCCGGCTGGCTAATCTTCCCGAGGCTGATCAGTTTCGCGCGGTGGCGCGGCTTCGAAGGGGAGTGTGCGGTGGCACGGCGACGCGGACGGGAGCTGGTCGGCAGGGTGATCACGGCGTTCCTGGTAACGGTGTCCCTGTCGGTGGTCTGCGTGGGTGAAGGGGCCCGCCGGCCCGCGTGCGCATCGGCCCGGGGCGAGCTGACCGTGGCCGACCTGCCCGCCGGCTCGTCCGTGCTGGACTGTCTCGCCGTCGGCCGTGTGGTCACCCACGCCGGCGCCGGAGTGGCGGTGCCCGAACCCGGCACCACGGTCAGCGTCGACGCGCTCGCGGCGGACGGCTCGGCGCACGGTTTCACTCTGAAGGTCGCCGCCGACGGCACCGTCTCCTACGCCTTCGAGGCGGACGACACGGATCACGCGGACCGTGCGGATCATGCAGGCGGCACGCACCCCGCGGACCGCACGGAAGCCGCCGCGAGGGCCCGCGCCGACGCCCCCGCCCCCTGCGCCGACGGCGCCTACTCCACCGCCGGACGCAAGGTGTACGGCACGTACAAGTGGTTCATCGGCGACGACCCCCTGCCGGGTCATCTGTCCCGCGAGGAGGCGCGGCGGGCCTTCGAGGACGCCATCGCCACCATCACCACCAGCCGCAACGACTGCGGCTACGACGACACGGTCAGGGCGAAGGCCAGGTACCTGTCCACCACCGGCAACGAGGCCGGTATCGACCAGGAGGCCCGCTGCACCCACCGGGACGGCCTGAGCGTGTGGGACGCGGGCGACATCGGCAGCGAGGTCGTGGCGACGACCTGCTCCTGGAGCCGGCCGATGCGGGGCCACCCCGAGCAACTGCTCGAGGCGGACGTCCGCTTCAACACCCAGGACTTCCCGTTCACGAACCGCCCGTCGGGCGGCTGCACGCACGCGTACGACATCCGCAGCGTCGCCACCCACGAGGCCGGGCACGTCTTCGGCCTCGGTCACTCCGGCGCCGGACACGAGAACCTCACCATGTACGCGAACTCCTTCGCCTGCTCCACCGACGCCCGCACCCTCGGCAAGGGCGACGTCCTCGGCCTGCGCAGCCTCTACTGAGCGAGGCTTCTCACGGACACGGCGCCCATCGGGCACGGCGTCCACCCGGCACGGCGCACACCGGGCAGGGAGGCAGTCCCGGTCCCTACCGGGCGCCTCCCGACACCAGGGCCATCCCCAGAGGCGTCCGCTCGTACAGCACCTGGTGGCCGTAGCGCCGGGAGACCAGCAGCCCGGAGTCGCGCAGCACCGTCAGATGTGCGGAGACCGAGGAGGGGGCCAGGCCGGGCCGGTGGGCGAGGGCGGACGTGGTGGCCGGGTCGTCGAGCGCGGTGAGCACGCCGGCGCGGCCCCGGCCCAGCAGCCGGACCAGCGTGTCGGGGGAGCGCTCGGTGGCGTCGGTCCACAGGCCGCCGATCCCCCGGGCCGGGTACACCAGCGTCGGCTGCCAGGGCGGATCGAAGCCGCTCACCACGTCCGGCCACGAGAAGACGCTCGGCATCAGCACCAGGCCCTGCCCGCCCAGATGACGCTCGTGCTCGCCGTTCGAGGCGACGGTCAGTGTCCCGGCCCGCCAGCCGCAACGCGGGTTGATCTCCGGCAGCACCCCGCCCAGGCCGACTTCGGCCAGCCGGCGCGAGTGGAAGGCGACATCCGCCTCCAGCAGGGCGCGCAGCCGGGGCCAGTCAGGCGCGACCAGGGTGTGCCAGATCTCCTCCATCACGTCGGCCAGCTCCCGGATCATCCCCTCCGGATCGGCCAGCCAGGCCCGTCCCCGCGGCGAGTCCAGCGCGCCGGGGGTGTCCGCGAGTGAACGGGCGGTGTCCGCGCGGGCGGCCCGCGGGTCGGCGGAGCGGACCGCGGCGATCTCCTCCTCGAACCCGGCCGCGGGTCCGACCGGCGGCGGGCACAGCCAGTCGGGGGAATGGCCCCGGCGGGGCATCAGCAGCCACAGCCCGGTCAGGTCGAGCGACTCGGCGGCCGTCCGCATCCTGCGCAGCCAGGGCGCGTGGTAGCCCTGCCGGTCGGGCCGCTTGAGGGTGCGCGCGACCTCCTGCGTCTCCCACAGCGGGGACACGGCGAAGCGGCAGCGCAGGAAGTCGTCCTCCCCGAAGTGCAGATGCGACGGCAACGACCTCACCCTTCGAACATTCGGCTGTGTCCGAAACTCTAGGGCCCTCGCCTCCGCCCGAGCACGCTGCTGCCATGCCAGAAGTCACCACTCCCGAGACGCCCCCGACACCCGAGACGCCCCCGGCACCCCACACGTCCCGGACGCCCCCGGCACCCCCGACACCCGAGACGCCCCCGGCACCCCACACGTCCCGGACGCCCCCGGCACCCCGGACACCCGCGACGTCCCCGACACCCCCGGTCAGGACGCCGCCCGCCGGTTACCTCCGTGTCTTCGCCGTCCGTGAGTTCCGGGCCGTCTTCGCCGCGCACCTGCTGTCCATGCTCGGGGTGATCGTCGCCGAGCTCGCGCTGTCCGTCCTGGTCTACGACCTGACCGGCTCGCCGCTGATGAGCGCCCTGGCCTGGGCCCTCGGCTTCCTGCCCTACGTCGTCGGCGGCACCCTGCTCGCCGGGGTGGCCGACCGCTTCCCGGCCCGGCGCGTGCTGGTGGGCTGCGACCTGGTGTGCGCGGTGTGCGTCCTGCCGATGACGGCGTCGGGCGCGCCCCTTGCGGTCCTGCTCGCCCTGCGCTGCTGCCTCGCCGTCGTCTCGCCGGTCTTCGCGGGCACCCGGATGGCCACCCTCGCGGACATCCTCGGCGAGGGCGACCTGTTCGTCCTCGGCCGCTCCCTGCTGCGCATCACCGCGCAGAGCGCGCTGCTCGCCGGCTTCGGACTCGGCGGGCTGCTGCTCACCGTCGCCTCTCCGCGCCACGCCCTCCTCGTCACCGTCGGCACGTTCCTCGCCTCCGCAGCCCTGCTGCGCCTCGGCACCCGCCGCCGCCCTGCCCGGGCCCGGACCGGCGGTGCGCTGGTCACGGACTCGCTCAGGGGCGCCCGGCAGATCCTCGCCGACCGGCGGGTGCGTGCCCTGCTGCTGCTCTTCTGGGTGCCGCCGGTCTTCACCGTCGCCCCGGAGGCGCTGTCCGCGCCCTACGCCGACGACCTCGGCGCCGGTTCCACCGGCCTGGGCCTGCTGATGTGCGCCCTGCCGGTCGGAGCGGTCGCCGGCGAGCTGTACGCGGGATCCCGGCTGCGCCCGGTCACCCGTGAGCGCATCGCGCTGCCCCTCGTCTGTGTGACCCTGCTGCCGTATCTCGGGTACGCACTCCACCCCGGCCTCGCCGTCTCGCTGCTGCTGCTGGTGGTCTCGGGCGCCGGGGCGGCGTACACCCTCGGCCTCGACCAGTGGATCGTCCGGGACGTGCCCGAGGAACTGCGCGGACGGGCCATGACGCTGCTGACCGCAGGGCTCATGACGTTCCAGGGTGTCGGCATGGCCCTGGCGGGCGTGGCCGCGGAACTCGTCGGAGTGACGGGCGCCGTCGCGGGGGCGGGTGCGCTGGGGACGGTCTGCTGCGTACTGGTGGCCCGGGAGGTCCGGCGGACCGAAAGGCGAGACGGGGCTGACCATGATGTGACCGGCCGGTAAGGTCTCGAGGCGTGCCGAAACCGCCCAGTCTCCCCTTCGACCCCATCGCCCGCGCAGACGAGCTCTGGAAGCAGCGCTGGGGGAGCGTGCCGTCCATGGCCGCGATCACCTCGATCATGCGCGCGCACCAGATCCTGCTCGCCGAGGTCGACGCCGTCGTCAAGCCGTACGGCCTGACGTTCGCGCGCTTCGAGGCGCTGGTGCTGCTCACCTTCTCCAAGGAGGGCGAGCTGACCATGTCGAAGATCGGCGAGCGGCTCCAGGTGCACCCCACCTCGGTGACGAACACGGTGGACCGCCTGGTCAAGTCCGGTCTGGTGGCCCGGCGTCCCAACCCCAACGACGGCCGGGGCACCCTCGCCGTCATCACCGACAAGGGCCGCGAGGTCGTCGAGGCGGCCACCCGCGACCTGATGGCGATGGACTTCGGCCTCGGGGTGTACGACGCCGAGGAGTGCGGGGAGATCTTCGCGATGCTCAGGCCGTTGCGGGTCGCCGCGCACGACTTCGACGAGGAGTGACCCGGGGCAAGATCTCCCGGAACGGGTCGTTACGCTCGACGGCATGAAGAAGAGCGTGCTGACCCGCTACCGCGTCCTGGCCTATGTCACCGGTGTGCTGCTGGTCCTGCTGTGCCTGGGCATGATCGCCAAGTACGGCCTGGACGTCGACGGGGCCGCGGACTTCACCCGCGTCGTCGCCATCGCGCACGGCTGGCTCTACGTCCTCTACCTGGTCTTCGCCTTCGACCTGGGCTCCAAGGCGAAGTGGCCGGTCGGCAAGCAGCTGTGGGTGCTGCTGGCCGGAACCGTTCCGACGGCCGCCTTCTTCGTGGAGCGCAGGATCAGCCACGAGCTGGCTGCCGGGACCCCGGACGGGGCTCCCGTGGCCGCCAAGGCCTAGAGAGCGGGCCCGGCCCCCTGGTCCCGCACGACCCGCTCCTGCATCGCCTGGTTCTGCACGGCCCCGGACGTCCGACGTCTGACCTCTGACCTCGCTGGGACCGGCGCAGCTCCCGCCGCCGTACTCACACGCACGCACGCGTGGCCGTGACTACATCCACGCGCGCGTGTGTGTATGCGGCGGCCTCTCGTGGACCGTCAACGGATGCCCTGAGGGTTTCGGGGGTTTCGCGTCGACATTTACTTGGACGTCCTAGTAAATTTGGTGCATGGACGCTGACGCCATCGAGGAGGGCCGCCGTCGCTGGCAGGCCCGGTACGACGCTTCACGTAAGCGTGAGGCGGACTTCAGCACGCTCTCCGGGGACGCCGTGGAGCCCGTGTACGGACCGCGGCCGGGTGACTCGTACGACGGGTTCGAGCGGATCGGCTGGCCGGGGGAGTACCCCTTCACGCGCGGCCTGTACCCGACCGGCTACCGCGGCCGTACGTGGACCATCCGGCAGTTCGCCGGGTTCGGCAACGCCGAGCAGACCAACGAGCGCTACAAGATGATCCTGGCCAACGGCGGCGGCGGTCTGTCCGTGGCCTTCGACATGCCGACGCTCATGGGCCACGACTCCGACGACCGGCGCTCGCTGGGCGAGGTCGGGCACTGCGGGGTCGCCGTCGACTCGGCCGCCGACATGGAGGTCCTGTTCAAGGACATCCCGCTCGGCGACGTCACGACCTCCATGACGATCAGCGGGCCGGCCGTCCCCGTCTTCTGCATGTACCTCGTCGCCGCCGAACGGCAGGGCGTCGACCCGGGCGTCCTCAACGGCACCCTCCAGACGGACATCTTCAAGGAGTACATCGCCCAGAAGGAGTGGCTCTTCCGGCCCGAGCCGCACTTGCGCCTCATCGGCGACCTGATGGAGTACTGCGCGGCCGCCATCCCCGCCTACAAGCCGCTCTCGGTCTCCGGCTACCACATCCGCGAGGCCGGTGCGACGGCCGCTCAGGAACTCGCGTACACGCTGGCGGACGGCTTCGGGTACGTGGAACTGGGGCTCAGCCGCGGTCTCGACGTGGACGTGTTCGCGCCCGGGCTGTCCTTCTTCTTCGACGCGCACGTCGACTTCTTCGAGGAGATCGCCAAGTTCCGCGCGGCGCGCAGGATCTGGGCGCGCTGGATGCGGGACGTCTACGGGGCGACGTCCGAGAAGGCGCAGTGGCTGCGCTTCCACACCCAGACCGCCGGGGTCTCGCTGACCGCCCAGCAGCCGTACAACAACGTCGTACGGACGGCCGTGGAGGCCCTGGCGGCCGTGCTCGGCGGGACCAACTCGCTGCACACGAACGCCCTCGACGAGACCCTCGCGCTGCCGAGCGCGCAGGCGGCGGAGATCGCGCTGCGCACCCAGCAGGTGCTGATGGAGGAGACCGGGGTCGCCAACGTCGCCGATCCGCTGGGAGGTTCCTGGTACGTCGAGCAGCTGACGGACCGGATCGAGGCCGACGCCGAGAAGATCTTCGAGCAGATCCGGGAGCGGGGGCTGCGGGCCCACCCCGACGGGCGGCACCCCATCGGGCCGGTCACCTCGGGAATCCTGCGCGGGATCGAGGACGGCTGGTTCACCGGTGAGATCGCGGAGGCGGCGTTCCGGTACCAGCGGGCCCTGGAGAAGGGGGAGAAGAGGGTCGTCGGCGTCAACGCGCACACCGGGTCGGTGACCGGGGACCTGGAGATCCTGCGGGTCAGCCACGAGGTGGAGCGGGAGCAGGTGCGGGAACTCGGCGCGCGCAAGGCCGCCCGGGACGGGACGGCGGTGCGAGGCGCGCTCGCCGCCATGCTGGGCGCGGCCCGAGACGGCTCCAACATGATCGGGCCGATGCTGGACGCCGTACGGGCCGAGGCGACGCTCGGGGAGATCTGCGACGTGCTGCGGGAGGAGTGGGGGGTGTACACCGAGCCCCCGGGGTTCTAGTGCCGCGACAGGCAACGTTCGCCCCGTCGCGACGCCCGGCACGCACTCTCGCCGCACCGGCCGAAAGCCCAGGTACGTCCAGTACGAGGACTTCCGGCCGGCACGCCGAGAGCACGCACCGGACGCCGCTCCTTGACGGGCAAACGTTGCCCGCCGCGGCACTAGCCACCGGCAGCACAGGCGCGGGCGCGGCCCTCGACGGGCGATCGGCGCGGGGGCGGATCCCGACGGCGCTCGGCGGCTGCGTGGGCCCTGACGGCGATCGGCGGAAGCGCGGGCCCCGGCCGGACCCCGGACGGGGTTCGGCCGCGGCCGAGGCGGGCCGGTGCGGAGGCGGGGACGGGGGCCGTCGCGGGGGCGGAGGGTCAGGGCGGGCGAGGGCCGGGGGATGGGGGATGGGGGCTGGGGAAGGCTCTCGCCGACCTCACGTCCGGTCGGCAGGGTCTTCCCCGGCCGGCCCGGTGGACGCCGTCAGGCCGAGCAGCAGGACCCGGGTGAAGCTGCGCACCCATTCCTCGTCCGCCGGTTCCGCGCTGACCAGGGTGCGGTGGACCACCGCACCCGCCACGACGTCGAAGATGAGGTCGACCGTGCGGGCCGCCTCGGCCGGGTCGGTCTGCGCGGGGAGTTCGCCGCGGGCCTGGGCGCGGGCCCGGCCCTCCAGCACCAGGTCCTTCTGCGGATCGACGATGGAGGCCCGGATGCGTTCACGCAGGGCGTCGTCGCGGGTGGACTCGGCGACCGCCGCCATCAGGCCGCTCTTGGCCTCCGGCCGGGCCAGGATCGCCGCGAACTGGAGGACGACGCCCTCGATGTCGGCGGCGAGGCTGCCGCGGTCCGGGAGTTCGAGTTCGCCGAACAGTTCCGCGACCGCGTCGACGACCAGTTCGTTCTTGCCGGCCCAGCGGCGGTAGAGGGTCGTCTTGGCGACGCCGGCGCGCGTCGCCACGTCTCCCAGCGTCAGCTTCGACCAGCCCAGTTCGACCAGCGCCTCCCGGGTCGCGGCCAGGATCGCGGTGTCCGCGGCGGCGCTGCGCGGACGGCCGGGACGGCAGGCGGGGGTGCGGGTCTGCATTCCCCGACCATAACCGGCGGTTTGTCGCGGGCTTCCGTGAGGGAGATCACCGAGGGGTGGTGTTGCGGAGGCACCCCGTGCCATTACGCTACGACTCGTAGCGAAAGCTCGCGCGGGACGTGCGCGGGCCGACCGGCCCGGCGGGGTGCGGGGTGGGGACCCCGGTGCTCGTGTTCGGGATGTTCGGGACGTATTCGGAACGGTTTTCACGCAGGCGCGCGGACGGGGGAGGATAGACGCATGCAGCCACGGAACATGTCCATGAGCGGAGTCGTCGACCTCGCCGCGGTGAAGGCGGCCCAGGAGGCCAAGGCGAAGGCGGAGCAGACGCGCGCCGAAACGGCACGGCAGGGCGGCGCGGGGGCCGTCTCCCCGGCCGATCTCGTCATCGACGTCGATGAGGCGGGCTTCGAGCGGGAGGTTCTCCAGCGGTCCGCCGAGGTGCCCGTCGTCATCGACTTCTGGGCCGAGTGGTGCCAGCCCTGCAAGCAGTTGAGCCCGGTCCTCGAGCGGCTCGCCGTCGAGTACGACGGCCGCTTCCTGCTCGCCAGGATCGACGTCGACGCCAACCAGATGCTGATGCAGCAGTTCGGGGTGCAGGGCATCCCGGCCGTCTTCGCGGTCGTCGCGGGGCAGGCTCTGCCGCTCTTCCAGGGGGCCGCCGCGGAGACGCAGATCCGGCAGACCCTCGACCAGTTGGTGCAGGTCGCCGAGGAGCGGTTCGGGCTCACCGGTCTGACCGTCGACGCCGACGCCGAGCAGGGCGCGCCGCAGGAGGCTCCGGCCGAGCCCGTCGGGCCGCACGACCTGCTGCTCGAAGCGGCCGTAAGGGCGCTGGATGCCGGTGACTTCGGCGGGGCCGTGCAGGCGTACAAGAACGTGCTCGCCGAGGACCCCGGCAACAGCGAGGCGCAACTCGGTCTCGCGCAGGCCGAGTTGCTCCAGCGGGTGGGCGGCATGGATCCGCAGCTGGTGCGCAGGGAAGCAGCCGAGAAGCCCCAGGACGTCGAGGCGCAGATCGCCGCGGCCGACCTGGATCTGGTGGGTGGTCACGTCGAGGACGCCTTCGGGCGGCTCATCGACACCGTGCGGCAGACGGCCGGGGACGACCGGGACGCCGTACGGCTGCGACTGCTCGAACTGTTCGACGTGGTGGGCCCGGACGACCCCAGGGTGGCGGCGGCCCGCAGAGCGCTCGCGCGCGCCCTGTTCTGAGCCGCCGGGCGCCGGTTCTGACCAGTCACTAAACGTCAGAGCGCGTGGTGCCCGAGTGAATATTTTGCCGATGTGGTTCCCCTGCGGCCGCGCTTTGCCAAATCTTGGTAAACGCGGCCGCTGTTACTGCAAGTAAGAGTTGGCCGTTGGTCTGTCGGTTTCTGTCCATCGATCAACAGCTTTGTCCCGGGCGTGGATGACACCCTGTGTTGCCGGTCGAGACCTACGGGTCGTTGTTCGGTTATCCGGCCGTTACTAGCGAGTAACGAACCCCCTTGTGCGGGCGGCGAGAATGCACCACGATCGGCCACGCTCGGTCCAATCCCGTACCCCGGCAGCCGGTTGGGTCAATGGGTTTTCTGGGTCCCCACCGAGCAGGGTCCGACGGCAGTGGAGTCGGCTCTTGGACAGGGGGGTCTTCGCTGCGTCGAAGCCTGTCCAGCAAGGTTGTGCGTGATGCGTGTCAGGCGCGACCAGTGGTTGTCGCTCGGGGGTGATCGCCGGTGATCGGTGCGCGGTTCGCGCCTCCGAAACAGGCGCTCCCCTTCCCGAGGACGTAGCACTTCTCCCATCCCTGCCCGGCTGAGCCGCCGTACGAGGGGGCTAGTCAGGGGCAGGAGATGTACGTCCGAGAAGGAGGAAATATGGAGTCCCAGGTGCGTGGCGGGACCAGATGGAAGCGCTTCGCTGTGGTCATGGTGCCCAGCGTCGCAGCGACGGCATGTATAGGTGTCGCCCTCGCGCAGGGTGCGCTGGCCGCGTCGTTCAGCGTGTCCGGTCAGTCGTTCAAGGTGAGTGCCGACAAGCTCGAAGGCACGGGCTTCTCGCAGTACGGCGCGATCGACTCGGGTTACACCCTCGACGGCAAGAAGACGGCTCACGCCGTTGCCGTCTCGGCGTTCAAGAGCGCCTCGATCACGAACATGTGCCAGTCCGTGGTCACCCCGAACATCCCGCTGCTCGGCTCCGTCAGCCTTCAGCTGAAGGCGGGCGGCAACGGTACGCCGGTCGAGGCCGAGAACCTCTACATCGACGTCGAGGACCTGAGCGCGGACGCCGTGTTCCGGGGCATCGACATCGGTGTGGCCGCGAAGGACGCCAACAAGGGTCCGGGCCTCAAGAGCGGTGACGCGGCCAACCCGTACGGGTTCGCTCAGCAGGCGGACTCCGCCACGCTAACCGACGTGAAGCAGACGGCGTGGGCCACCACTGCCGGAACCTTCAAGCTCAGCGGCCTGAAGATGTCGCTGTCGACGGGTGTCAAGGAGTGCTACTAAGCACTCTCTGACGGGCGGGGGAGCCGGTGGCGCCCCCGCCCGTCCAGTCTGAAGCCCACGGCTTCACCAGCAGTACGACTCACCACCACGGCAACGCCGCAGCAGGGAGCTGTTTTCCATGAGCGCCGAGACCCCTGTCGCCCCCGGTCAGTTCACCCGCCGGAGGCAGCAGTTCCGCGCCTGGCGGGGGACCAGGCCGTTCTGGGCGGGCCTGTTCGTCCTTCTCGCCGGCTTCCCCATCGCCTACTTCCCTTACGCGCACCTCCAGGTGGGCCACCTGACACTGGCGATGGCCACCACCGCGGGCGCGGGGTCGCTGATCATCGGCGTGCTGCTGGGCGTCCTGGGCATCAGTCTGTGGTTCCAGAAGCACGTACAGGTCTTCGCGGGAGTCGCGGCGATCCTGCTCGGCCTGGTGTCCATCCCGGTGTCCAACCTGGGCGGCTTCCTCATCGGCTTCCTGCTGGCGCTGATCGGCGGAGCGATGGCCGTGTCCTGGGTGCCGGGCGCACCGCCCGCCCCGGCCCCGACCGCGGAGGCCGGCGCGACCGCCGGGGACGCCCCCGAGGGCGCGTTCCCGTCAACTCCCGCCCCGGCGGGCGACCTCACCGAGAACCCGTACAGCACGGGCCCGGCCCCCACCGAGAGGCCGTCCTTCACCAAGGACGACGACGGGGCGGGCGAGCCGCACGATCTGCACGATCTGTCAGGAACGAGCCCGGCCAACGGGGCGAACGGGAGGCACAGTGCCGGCTGACGAGGTTTCCACCGGGAGCGATGTGGACGCTGCCCGCGTGAGAACCACCGGGCCGCGGCACGCGGCACCCAAGAAGCCGCTGTTCACCAGGTTCCACATGCCGGCCGGCAAGGCGATAGCCCTGGCGGCCATGCCGACGGCCGTGCTGATGGGCATGGGCTTCACGCCGACCCTCGCCAACGCCGAGGACCAGCCGGCGTCCAAGAGCCTCACCATCGACGAGTACAAGGACTGCGTGGCGGCTCTCGAAGGCACGGACGCCTCCGCGTCGGCCTCGCCGTCGCCGTCCGCCTCGGCGAGCGCGAGTGAGTCCGCCGACGACTCCAAGGACAGCTCCGAGGACGGTTCCAAGGACGACTCGAAGGACACGTCGAACGACTCGGGCGACAAGGGCGACTCCGGTTCGTCGGATTCAGGTTCCGACGACGCGGCCGAGCCCGCCCCCGCCGCGTCCTCCGCGGCCGCGGCGCCCGAGAAGGCGACGACGTCCGGCGACACCGCGACCGCGAGCCCGTCGGCCTCCGAGACGAGCAAGAACGTCCTGGAGACCGTCGGCGATGCCATCACCGACCTCTTCGACGGCAAGGAGGCGGACGCGACGGCCGGTTCGACCCCGTCGCCGTCCGCCTCGGCCACGGCAGGCGACCCGTCGTCGGACTCCGGCTCGGGCTCCTCGGACGACTCCGGCTCCGGTTCCTCGGGTTCTTCCGGTTCCTCGGGCAAGGGCTCGTCCGGCACGTCCAAGGACACGACCGGCACCGTCACCGACAAGGCGAAGGACACCGCCGAGGACGCCGCCGACGCGAAGGCGAAGGCCGCCGCGGACGAGAAGGCGAAGGCCGCCGACGCCGCGGCCTCGCCGAGCCCCTCGGAGAGCGCCGGCGTGGACGCCGAGGACTGCCCCGCCGCCACGGACGACGAGGGCGGCATCGACAACAAGATCAGGCTGCCCGACGACCCCTGGTACCTCAACGCCAGTTCGCTGCTCCTCAAGGGCGCCGACTACCAGGGCGTCGTCAAGGTGAAGACGGCCAACGGCACGGTCAAGGAGGTGCTGAAGTACGTCATCTCCGACGGCACCGACATCGGCGACCTGCACCAGACCGTGGACGACAAGCAGAGCGGCAAGACCTATCACGTGCAGGCGGGCAAGGGCACCACGTCCACCATCCGTGACGGCGACACGATCATGTACACGGAGAGCATCTCCGGCAACCTGTTCGGGCTGATCCCCGTCACGTTCAGCCCGAAGAGTCCGCCGCCGCTGAATATTCCGCTGATCTACTTCACCAACGTGAAGGTCCAGCAGGCCGGCCAGCTCGGTGGCACGCTCACCGTCCCCGGACTGCACCAGTACACGACCGGCTGAGCAGCGCGGGGCGGACGCAAGCAGCGCGATCGCCCCACAAGCCCGTTCGGGAGCCGCAACAGCTGAGGGCGCCCCCTGGAGACCAGGGGGCGCCCTCAGCGCCGTACGGGCCCCTTCACGGGGCCGGACGGGTCAGTCGCGTGCGCCGCCGCCGAGGTGGTGGACGCGGAGCATGTTGGTGGTGCCGGGCACGCCGGGGGGCGAGCCGGCGGTGATGATGACGATCTCGCCGGGGCTGAAGCGGTTGATCTTGGCGATCTCCTGGTCGACCATGTCGACCATCTCGTCGGTGCTGTTCACGAACGGCACGATGTGCGACTCGACGCCCCAGCTGAGCGTCAGCTGGTTGCGGGTGCCCTCGTCGGTGGTGAAGGCGATGATCGGCTGGGCCGCGCGGTAGCGCGACAGGCGGCGGGCGGTGTCGCCGGACTGGGTGAAGGCCACCAGGCCCCGGCCGCCGAGGAAGTCGGAGATCTCGCACGCGGCGCGCGCGATCGAACCGCCCTGCGTGCGCGGCTTCTTGCCCGGCACGAGCGGCTGGAGGCCCTTGCTGAGCAGCTCCTGCTCGGCCGCGGTGACGATCTTCGACATCGTCTTCACGGTCTCGATCGGGTACGCGCCCACGCTCGACTCGGCGGACAGCATGACCGCGTCCGCGCCGTCCAGGATCGCGTTGGCCACGTCGGAGGCCTCGGCGCGCGTCGGACGGGAGTTGGTGATCATCGACTCCATCATCTGGGTCGCCACGATCACCGGCTTGGCGTTGCGCCGGCACAGCTCGATGAGGCGCTTCTGCACCATGGGGACCTTCTCGAGCGGGTACTCGACGGCCAGGTCGCCACGGGCCACCATGACGGCGTCGAACGCCGCCACGACGTCCTCCATGTTCTCCACCGCCTGCGGCTTCTCCACCTTGGCGATGACGGGGACCCGGCGGCCCTCCTCGTCCATGACCTTGTGGACGTCGTTGACGTCCTTGGCGTCGCGGACGAAGGACAGCGCGACCAGGTCGGCGCCCATCCGCAGCGCGAACCGCAGGTCCTCGACGTCCTTCTCGCTCAGCGCGGGCACGTTGACGGCCGCGCCGGGCAGGTTGATGCCCTTGTGGTCGGAGATGACACCGCCCTCGATGACGATCGTCCTCACCCGCGGGCCCTCGACGTCCAGGACCTTCAGCTCGACGTTGCCGTCGTTGATGAGGATCTGGTCGCCGCGCGAGACGTCGGCCGGCAGGCCCTTGTACGTCGTGCCGCAGATCGTCTTGTCGCCGGGGACGTCCTCGGTGGTGATGGTGAACTCGTCACCGCGCACCAGCTCGACGGGACCCTCGGCGAAGGTCTCGAGGCGGATCTTCGGGCCCTGGAGGTCGGCGAGGACACCGATGGCCCGGCCGGTCTCCTTGGCGGCGGCCCGGACCCGGTCGTAACGGCCCTGGTGCTCGGCGTGCGTGCCGTGGCTGAAGTTGAAGCGGGCCACGTTCATGCCGGCCTCGATCAGCGACACGAGCATTTCATGGGAGTCGACCGCGGGGCCGAGAGTACAGACGATTTTCGAACGGCGCATGGGGCGATCCTATCGGTTTGTTTCGCTACGGAATATTCCGTCTGGCGGAAGATACAAATGGGCGGGAGTGTGCTCAGTTGCTTTCCTGCTCAGTTGTCCGCGGTGGAGCCGCATATCATTACCGCCTCACCAGTGCGTAGGTCTGTGTCGCGATCTCCAGTTCCTCGTCCGTCGGCACCACGGCCACCGCCACCCGCGCGCCGGCGGGCGAGATCAGCCGCGGCGCGTCACCGCGTACCGCGTTCAGCTCGTCGTCCACCGCCAGGCCCAGGGGGCCCAGGCCCGCGACGGCCGCCTCCCGCACCGGCGCCGCGTTCTCCCCGACCCCGGCGGTGAACGCCACCGCGTCCACGTGCCCGAGTACCGCGTAATAGGCGCCGATGTACTTCTTCAGCCGGTGAATGTAGATGTCGAAGGCCAGCTTCGCCCGCTCGTCGCCCTCGTCGACCCGGCGCCGGATCTCCCGCATGTCGTTGTCGCCGCACAGCCCGACGAGCCCGCTCTTCTTGTTGAGAAGAGTGTCGATTTCGTCGATGGACATTTCACCAACTCGCGCCAAATGGAAGATGACGGCCGGATCGATGTCCCCGGAGCGCGTGCCCATCACCAGCCCCTCCAGGGGAGTCAGCCCCATCGAGGTGTCCACGCACCGGCCCTTCTCGACGGCCGAGGCGGACGCCCCGTTGCCGAGGTGCAGCACGATGACGTTCACGTCCTCGGGGCTCCTGCCCAGCAGCTCCGCCGTCGCCCGGGAGACGTACGCGTGCGAGGTCCCGTGGAAGCCGTAGCGCCGCACGCGGTGCGCGTCGGCGGTCCCGACGTCGATCGCGTAGCGGGCCGCCGCCTCCGGCATCGTCGTGTGGAACGCGGTGTCGAAGACGGCGACCTGGGGCAGGTCCGGGCGCAGGGCCGTCGCGGTGCGGATGCCGGTGAGGTTGGCGGGGTTGTGCAGCGGGGCGACGGGGATCAGCCGTTCGATCTCCGCGAGCACGGCGCCGTCGATCACGGTCGGCTCGGTGAAGTACTTGCCCCCGTGCACCACCCGGTGCCCGACGGCGGCGAGTTCGGGGGAGTCGAGGCCGAGGCCGTCCTTCGCCAGCTCCTCCGCCACGGCCTTCAGCGCGGCGTCGTGGTCGGCGATCGGCCCGGTCCACTCACGGCTCTCCCCACCGGTCGCGAGGGGTGTGTGCCTGAGCCGGGAGGACTGCTCACCGATGCGCTCGACGAGGCCGTTCGCCAGCCGGCTGCTGTCCCGCATGTCGAGCAGCTGATACTTCACCGACGAGGAGCCGGAGTTGAGGACGAGGACACGGGTCGCAGTCACTGCCGGGAAGCCTTCTCGCTCGGGGTCTGGGCCTGGATCGCCGTGATGGCGACGGTGTTGACGATGTCCTGGACCAGGGCGCCCCGGGACAGGTCGTTGACGGGCTTGCGCAGGCCCTGGAGCACCGGACCGACGGCGATCGCCCGGGCCGAACGCTGCACGGCCTTGTAGGTGTTGTTGCCGGTGTTGAGGTCGGGGAAGACCAACACGCTGGCCTGGCCCGCCACTTCGGAGCCCGGCAGCTTGGTCGCGGCGACGGTCGGCTCCACGGCGGCGTCGTACTGGATCGGACCCTCGATCTTCAGGTCGGGGCGCCGCTCGCGGACGAGTTTCGTCGCCTCCCGCACCTTGTCGACGTCGGCGCCCGAGCCGGACGTACCCGTGGAGTACGACAGCATCGCGATCCGCGGCTCCACCCCGAACTGGGCGGCGGTGGCAGCCGACTGGACGGCGATGTCGGCGAGCTGCTCGGCGTCCGGGTCGGGGTTCACCGCGCAGTCGCCGTAGACGAGGACCTTGTCGGCGAGGCACATGAAGAACACCGACGAGACGATGTCGGCGTCCGGCCTCGTCTTGATGATCTCGAAGGCGGGCCGGATGGTGGCGGCCGTGGAGTGCACCGACCCGGAGACCATGCCGTCGGCGAGCCCCTCCTGCACCATGAGCGTCCCGAAGTAGTTGACGTCCGAGACGACGTCGTACGCCAGCTCCACCGTGACGCCCTTGTGGGCGCGGAACCCGGCGTACTTCTCGGCGAAGGAGTCACGCAGCTCGGAGGTGGCCGGGTCGATCAGCTGGGCGTCACCGAGGTCCATGCCCAGGTCGGCCGCCTTCTTGCGGATCTGTTCGACGGGGCCGAGGAGGGTCAGGTCGCAGACCCCCCGGCGCAGCAGCACCTCGGCCGCGTGCAGCACGCGCTCCTCGGTCCCCTCCGGAAGGACGACCCGGCGCTTGTCGGCGCGGGCCCGCTCCAGGAGCTTGTGCTCGAACATCATCGGAGTGAGACGGTCGGTGCTCGGCGCGGAGACGCGCCCGAGCAGCTCGCTGGTGTCCACGTGCCGCTCGAACAGGCCCAGGGCGGTCTCGGCCTTGCGCGGCGTGGCCGCGTTCAGCTTGCCCTCGAGGGAGAACAGCTGCTCGGCGGTGAGGAAGCTCTTGCCGGGCACCGAGACGACGGGCGTGCCCGGCGCGAGGCGCGCGGCGAGCGTGAGGATCGCGTCGCTCGGCACCTCGTCGAGGGTGAGCAGCAGGCCCGCGATCGGCGGGGTGCCCGCGTTGTGCGCGGCGAGCGAGCCGATGACCAGGTCGGCCCGGTCACCCGGGGTCACGACCAGACAGCCCGGGGTCAGGGCGTTGAGGAAGTTCGGCAGCATCGCCCCGCCGAAGACGAAGTCGAGCGCGTCGCGGGCCAGCCCGGAGTCGTCGCCCAGGAGCACCTTCGCGCCGAGCGCGTGGCTGATCTGCGCGACGGTCGGCGCGGAGAGGGCCGGCTCGTCGGGCAGGACGTAACAGGGCACGGGCAGCCGGGTCGCCAGCCCGGCGGCCATCTCCTCCCGGTCCTCCCGGTCCACCCGGTTCGTCACCATGGCGAGGACGTCACAGCCGTGGGCCTCGTACGCCCGGTAGGCGTTGCGGGTTTCGGAGAGCACGGATTCGACCGTCTGCCCGCGGCCGCCCACCACCGGGATCACGGACGCACCGAACTCGTTGGCGAGGCGCGCGTTGAGGGCGAGTTCGTCCGGGAACTGGGTGTCGGCGTAGTCCGTCCCCAGCACCAGGACGACGTCGTAGTCGCGGGCGACGCCGTGGAAGCGCTCGACGAGGGTCGAGACGAGTTCGTCCGTGCCCTGCTCCGCCTGGAGGGCGGACGCCTCGTGGTAGTCCATGCCGTAGACCGTGGCCGGATCCTGCGCCAGCCGGTAGCGCGCACGCAGCAGCTCGAAGAGCCGGTCCGGCCCGTCGTGGACGAGGGGGCGGAAGACGCCCACCCGGTCGACCTGCCGGGTCAGGAGCTCCATGACTCCCAGCTCGACGACCTGACGGCCGTCGCCGCGGTCGATTCCGGTCACGTACACGCTGCGGGTCACGCGAGCTCTCCGTTTCCTCACGAGGGCACAAAAATCGCCCACCTAGGTGAGCAGATCCCTCTTGACAATACCTCCGGCCGTGGTTAAGGCGCCCGTCAAGAGACAGCCCGTTCGACGGCGTGAAACAATCGGATCCGGCTCACCGGCACCAACAGCGAGCAGGAGACACAGCACGATGCGTATCGGAGTTCTCACCGCAGGTGGAGACTGCCCCGGCCTGAACGCGGTCATCCGGTCGGTCGTGCACCGCGCCGTCGACAACTACGGCGACGAGGTCATCGGTTTCGAGGACGGCTATGCCGGACTGCTGGACGGCCGTTACCGAGGGCTCGACCTCAACGCGGTGAGCGGCATCCTGGCCCGTGGCGGCACCATCCTCGGCTCGTCCCGCCTCGAGCGCGACCGGCTGCGCGAGGCGTGCGAGAGCGCCTCCGACATGATCCACGACTTCGGGATCGACGCGCTCATCCCGATCGGCGGCGAGGGCACACTGACGGCGGCGCGGATGCTGTCGGACGCCGGGCTGCCCGTGGTGGGCGTCCCGAAGACCATCGACAACGACATCTCGTCGACGGACCGCACCTTCGGCTTCGACACCGCCGTCGGCGTCGCGACGGAGGCGATGGACCGTCTGAAGACGACCGCGGAGTCCCACCAGCGGGTGATGGTGGTCGAGGTCATGGGCCGCCACGCGGGCTGGATCGCGCTGGAGTCCGGAATGGCGGCGGGCGCGCACGGCATCTGTCTGCCGGAGCGGCCCTTCGACCCCGCCGACCTGGTGAAGATGGTCGAGGAGCGGTTCTCGCGCGGCAAGAAGTTCGCGGTGATCTGCGTCGCGGAGGGCGCGCACCCGGCCGACGGCACCATGGACTACAGCAAGGGCGCGATCGACCAGTTCGGTCACGAGCGGTTCCAGGGCATCGGTACGGCGCTGGCCTACGAGCTGGAGAAGCGGCTCGGCAAGGAGGCCCGACCGGTGATTCTCGGCCACGTCCAGCGCGGCGGTGTCCCGACGGCGTACGACCGTGTCCTCGCGACCCGCTTCGGCTGGCACGCGGTGGAGGCGGCGCACCGCGGCCAGTTCGGGCGGATGACGGCGCTGCGCGGGACGGACGTGCTGATGGTGCCGCTGGCGGAGGCGGTGACCGAGCTGAAGACCGTCCCGGCGGACCGGATCGAGGAAGCGGAGTCGGTCTTCTAGCACGTTCGCCTGCCGGAGAGCTCGGTCTCCAGGCGCGTTCCGGGATTCGCCGTCCCGGACCGCTCCTACCCGGTCCGGTTCCCGAGGCTCGTCCAGAAGGTGTCGACGATCCCGTCGAGGAAGTCGCGGCCCGCGTCGCTCGCGTCGTCGGCCGCGCTGCCACCGCTCCAGCTCAGTGTGGCGGCCATCTGCCCCTGGTAGTCCTGGTGCAGCTCCTGGAGGGTCTCCTCCAGCAGGCGCCGGTCCAGGGGCACGATCCTGCTCACCGGCCCGACGTAGGCCTGCCAGCGGGTCCGTGCGGCGGTGCGCAGCAGATCGGCCAGCCTGCCCTCCTGGCCGGTGACGGTGACCAGGTCCGGCGGCGAGAGGCCGAGGAGTTCGGCGAGGGCGGCGGACTGCCGGTCGGTGCCGCGCCACTGCCCGCTCTCCTCCATCCGCGCGTACGCCGGGAACTCGTGCCCCACGGCCCGGGCGACGTCCTGAGGGGCGAAGCCCCGGGCGACGCGGTGTTCGCGCAGGGTGCGCGGCCTGCCGATCAGCTCACCCGGCGAACACCACAACACGCCCGCCAGCGCGGTGAGTTCGGAGTGTGTCGGGGTGAGCGCCCCGCGCTCCCAGGCGAGGACGAGGTCGGAGGTGGCGTGGGGGAGGGCGTAGGAGGCGCGCAGCCCGTGGGCGACGTGGTCCGGGGTCATGCCGAGGGCCGTGCGGAGCCTGCGGGAGGCGGGAGCGTCGAAGGGGGGACCGGGCTGACGGGTGTGGCTCGGAGGTCTGGGCACGCAGGACAAGGTAGGGGTCCGGGAGCGCGGTGACTACGGGGTGTTCGGACATGGTCACCGCTTGTCGGAACCTGCGCGGCCGTCACTTCCCCCGGGCCGTCCGTATCCACCGGTACACCAGTTCCGGTCTCCCCACCTGTCCGTACAACGGCTTCCGCTCGGCTCTGCCCGCCTCCACCAGATGCTCCAGATACCGCCTGGCCGTGATGCGGGAGATGCCCACCGCCTCGGCGACCCCTGCCGCGGTCAGGCCCTCCGGCCCCTCCCGGACGACCTCCGTCACCCGCTCCAGCGTCGGGGCGCTCAGCCCCTTGGGCAGTGCGGCGGGCCCGGGCGCGCGCAGTGCCGCCAGCGCGCGGTCCACCTCGTCCTGGCCGCTCGCCTCGCCCGCGGCCCCCCGGAACTCGGCGTACCGCACCAGCCGGTCACGGAGCGTGGCGAACGTGAAGGGCTTCAGTACGTACTGCACGACCCCGAGCGAGACGCCCTCGCGCACCACCGTCAGATCGCGCGCCGACGTCACCGCGATCACGTCCGCGTGATATCCGGCCGCACGCAGCGAGCGGGCCAGCTGGAGCCCGTGCGCGTCGGGCAGGTGCAGGTCCAGGAGCAGCAGATCCACCGGCGTACGGTCCAGCAGGCGCCGGGCCTCCGCGCCGGTGTGCGCCTTGCCCACCGCGACGAACCCGGGCACCCGTCCCACGTACATCACATGGGCGTCCGCGGCGACCGGATCGTCCTCGACCACCAGCACTCTGATCGGCTCGTCGCTCGTCATCCCCTGCCTCCAGACCCCGACGCCGACGCACCCGTACCGGAACCGCCCGTACCGGAACCGCCCGTACCGGAACCGCCCGTACCGGAACCGCCCGTACCGGAACCGCCCGTGCCGGAACCGCCCGTGGCGGACGCGGCCGTCGTCGGCAACGGCAGGCGTACCAGGAACTCCGCCCCGCCGCCCGCGGCCTCCGCCACCGAAAGCGTCCCCTCGTGCCGCTGTACCGCCTGCCGGGCCAGCGCGAGGCCGAGGCCCCGTCCGCCGGGCCCCGCCGGCTTCGTCGAGTAGCCGCGCTCGAAGACGAGGGAGGCATGGGCGGGGTCCACTCCCGCCCCCGTGTCCGCCACCCGCAGCATCAGCTCGGCGCCCTGCGTGGCGGCGGTCACCGTCACCCGCGCCCGGGTGCTCCCCTGGGCCGCGTCCACCGCGTTGTCGATCAGGTTGCCGAGGATCGTCACCAGATCCCGGGCGGGCAGCGACTCCGGCAGCAGACCGTCGTCGAGGGTGCTCTCCTGCGACACGACCAGTTCCACGCCCCGCTCGTTCGCCTGGGCGGTCTTGCCCAGCAGCAGGGCCGCCAGGACCGGTTCGCTGACCGCCGCGACCACCTGGTCCGTCAGTGCCTGGGCCAGCTCCAGCTCCGCCGTCGCGAAGTCGACCGCCTCCTCGGCCCGGCCCAGCTCGATCAGCGACACCACCGTGTGCAGGCGGTTCGCCGCCTCATGGGCCTGTGAGCGCAGCGCCTGCGTGAACCCGCGCTCGCTGTCCAACTCGCCCATCAAGGACTGGAGTTCGGTCACATCGCGTAGGGTGACCACAGCGCCCCTGCGCTCGCCGCCCGACACCGGCGACGTGTTCACCACGAGCACCCGGTCCGCCGTCAGATGCACCTCGTCCACCCGGGGCTCCGAGGAGAGCAGCGCGCCCGTCAGGGGGGCAGGCAGTCCGAGGTCCGCCACCGACATGCCCACCACCTTTCCCGAGACGCCCAGCAGCTCCCGGCCTCCGTCGTTGATCAGCGCCACCTTGTACTGCCCGTCGAGCATCAGCAACCCCTCCCGCACCGCGTGCAGCGCGGCCTGGTGGTAGTCGTGCATCCGGCTGAGCTCGGCCGCGTTCATGCCGTGGGTGTGCCGGCGCAGCGACGCGTTGATGACGTACGTGCCGATCGCGCCGAGGGCGAGCGCGCCGACGGCCACCGCGAACAGGGCCGTCACCTGGTCCTGCACCCGCTTGCTGATCGACTCGACCTTGATGCCCGCGCTGACCAGGCCGATGATCCGGTCGCCGTCCTCTATCGGGGTGACCGCGCGGACCGACGCGCCGAGCGTGCCGGTGTAGGTCTCGGTGAAGGACTCGCCCTTCAAGGCCCTCGCCGTGTTGCCGCGGAAGCGCTGGCCGATCTGGGTCTCGTCCGGGTGGGTCCAGCGGATGCCCGCCGGGTTCATGATCGTCACGAAGTCGACCTCCGTGTCCTTCATGACCCGCAGGGCGTACGGCTGGAGCGTGGCGGTGGGGTTCGTGGTGTGGACCGCCGCCCGCACGGAGGGGGAGTCGGCGACCGAGCGGGCCACGGCCGTGGCCTGGCGGCCCGCGGCCTCCTCCGCCTGGTTGCGGTCGCTGACGTACGTGAACAGCGCGTATCCCGCGACGACGACCGCTATCAGCACGGCCTGCATGGCGAACAGCTGGCCGGCCAGGCTGCGGGGTCTGGGCAGGGCGGGGATGCGCATGTCGTCAGTGTGCCCCCGAGGTTAAGTGTGAACTAAATGAACGGAAGGGTGACCGCCCTCACAGGGCGGGAGATAGTCACGGCATCCCCCACAACTCCCCGGACGTGAGCCGCACGCCGGTGATGCCGACGAAGACGTCAAGGAGGGCAGCCGTGGCCGCCAGCAGCACCCCCGATACGGCACCTGCCGCACCCGCAGTCAAGCGGGACCGCACCCACTACCTGTACATCGCTGTGATCGTCGCGGTCGCCATCGGCATCGCCGTGGGTCTCGCCGCCCCCGACTTCGCCGTCGAGCTGAAGCCCATCGGAACCGGCTTCGTCAACCTGATCAAGATGATGATCTCGCCGATCATCTTCTGCACGATCGTCCTGGGCATCGGGTCGGTACGCAAGGCCGCCAAGGTCGGCGCCGTCGGCGGCATCGCCCTCGGCTACTTCATGGTCATGTCGCTGGTCGCGCTCGGCATCGGCCTCGTCGTCGGCAACATCCTGGAGCCGGGCACGGGCCTCGCCATCACGGACGCCGTGAAGGAGACCGGGCAGGCGCAGGTCTCGCCGGAGGCCAAGGACACCACCGAGTTCCTGCTCGGCATCATCCCCACCACGATCGTCTCCGCCTTCACCGAGGGCGAGGTCCTCCAGACCCTGCTCATCGCCCTGCTCTGCGGCTTCGCCCTCCAGGCCATGGGTTCGGCCGGCCAGCCGATCCTGCGCGGTGTCGAGCACATCCAGCGCCTCGTCTTCCGCGTCCTCGCGATGGTGATGTGGGCCGCCCCGATCGGTGCCTTCGGCGCCATGGCCGCGGTCGTCGGCTCCTCCGGCGTGGACGCGCTCAAGAGCCTCGCCGTGCTGATGCTCGGCTTCTACGCCACCTGTTTCCTCTTCGTCTTCATCGTCCTCGGCGCTCTGCTGAAGGTCGTCTCGGGTCTGAACATCCTCTCCCTGTTCAAGTACCTGGCCCGTGAGTTCCTGCTGATCCTGTCCACCTCCTCGTCCGAGTCCGCCCTGCCGCGGCTCATCGCGAAGATGGAGCACCTGGGCGTCAGCAAGCCCGTCGTCGGCATCACCGTCCCGACCGGCTACTCCTTCAACCTCGACGGCACCATGATCTACATGACCATGGCGTCCCTGTTCATCGCCGACGCCATGGGCACGCCGATGTCCCTCGGCGAGCAGATCCCGCTGCTGCTCTTCCTGTTCGTCGCCTCCAAGGGCGCGGCCGGTGTCACCGGCGCCGGTATGGCGACCCTGGCCGGCGGTCTCCAGTCGCACAAGCCCGCCCTGGTGGACGGCATCGGCCTCATCGTCGGCATCGACCGCTTCATGAGCGAGGCCCGCGCCCTCACCAACTTCGCGGGCAACGCCGTCGCCACCGTTCTGGTCGGCACCTGGACCAAGGAGATCGACAAGGAGCGGGTCCACCTGGTGCTGGGCGGCGGACTGCCCTTCGACGAGAAGACCCTGCTCGACGAGGACGACGCCGCCGCGCCGGTGGATGTGCCCGAGCAGCGCGAGGGCGGCGAGAAGGAACTCGCCAAGGCCTGATCCTCCCGACTCCGGGTGTCCGGCCCCGCCTGAACCGGGGCCGGACACCCGGGCCCAGCCCCACCGTCTCCGGGCGGCCGAGCACTCCCCCGTGGCTCGGCCGCCCGGTCTTTTCTCATGCCGCCTCGCGCAGGGTCTCCCCGGCCGCGCGGCCCAGCCACTCTCGCGCGTCGCCGAAGGCGAAGCCGAGCCGGGTGGCGCGGGTGTTGTCCATGCCGTAGAAGCGGCGGAAGGAGAGCGGGGAGACCGCGCCGGCCTCGGTCTCGCGGAACACCGTCCGGCCGCCGGGGACGTGCGCCGCCACCGCCTCGCACAGTTCGTGCGTGGTCAGCGTGGAGTGCGAGGCCGCGTTGACCGGGCCGGTGAAGTCCTGGCCGACCGTCCAGAACAGGAAGTCGGCGATCTCCTCGACGTGGATGTACGTCGCCGGGTGGTTCACCGCCGGCACGGTGATCGGCTCGCCCGCGCGGATGCGCGAGGCGTAGTGCTCCAGCCGGCCGGTGAAGTCGTCGGCCCCGCCCAGCACATGGGCGACGCGGACGGCCACGTACGGGAAGGCCGGCTCCGCCGCGAACACCGCCTCCGCCTGCCGCTTGCCCTCGCCGTAGTGGGACGCGAGAAACTCCGCGTCGTCCCAGGGGAGTGCGAGATCCACCTCCACGCCCAGCGGATCGACGGCCTCCTCCCGCACCCGGGCGAGGGAGTCCTCGTACGCGTACACCTCGACCGTGGAGGTCAGCACATAGCGCCGGGTGCGGCCGGCGAACACCCGGCGGGCGACCGCCGCCTGGCGCGGGGTGTAGCAGACCTGGTCGACGACGACGTCGAAGGTGCGGGCGCCGAGCGCCGAGTCCAGCGCGTTCTCGTCGTCGCGGTCGGCGGTCAGGTGGACCGCACCCGGGGGCGGCGCCGACGAACCGCGGTTCAGTACCGTCACCCGGTCCCCGGCGGCCAGCAGCCGCGCGATCAGCCGCTTGCCGAAATAGCGGTTCCCGCCGATCACCAATACCTCGCGGGCCTTTCCCTCCTGCGTCATTTCCATGACCATGATTCTCCCGGCGCAGACGCGTGCACTGAAGGGGTGACCATGGGAGTTCGGGCCGTCGGACCGAAAGAAACTCGGCATCCGCGGGCTTCGGCCGACAAAACGCCGGTGGCCTTCGACGCGCTGGACCGGCAGATCCTGGAACTGCTCCAGACCGACGGCCGGATCAAGCTCAGCGAGCTGGGCCGCAGGGTGCGGCTGAGCCCGGCGGCGGTGACGGAGCGGATACGGCGACTGGAGGCCGCGGGCGTCATCAGCGGCTACGGCGCGCACGTCAGCCCGGCCCGGCTCGGCTACGGCATTCAGGCGTTCATCCGGGTCGACCCGCACGGCGGCTACCACCTCAAGCACCCGAGGACCCTGGAGCTGATCGGGCGCCCCGAGATCACCGAGGTGCACCACGTGGTGGGCGAGGACTGCTGGATCCTCAAGGTCGCCGTCCGGGACACCGTCCACCTGGAGGACGTCCTCGAGGCGGTCTCCGCCCTGGGCCGCACGACGACCTCGATCGTGCTCACCTCACCGGTCGAGCGAAAACCGCTCTTGCCTTGACGTGGGCGTCAAGCCTTACGTTCGTGGACATGCGCATCGGCGAGCTGGCCGCACGGGCCGGGACCACCACCAGGACGCTGCGGTACTACGAGTCGCGCGGGCTGCTGCCCGCGCGGCGCGGGGACAACGGGTACCGGACGTACGACGAGGGTGATCTGCGGCTGCTGCGGCAGATCAGGACCCTCCAGGACTTCGGGTTCGACCTGGAGGAGACGCGGCCCTTCGTGGAGTGTCTGCGGGCCGGGCACCCGGAGGGCGACTCGTGCCCGGCGTCGCTCGCGGTCTACCGGCGCAAGCTGGATGAGCTGGACGCGCTGATCGGGGAGCTGCGGGCGGTCCGCGAGACGGTCGCAGGGCAGCTCGTGCGGGCCGAGCTGGCGCGGGACGAGCTGGCCGCCGAGGCGCGGGTTCCGGGTGGTCCGGAGCCCGAGTGCGAGCTGGGAGGGCAGGAACGGTGATCAAGGCGGACGGGGTGACCGAGGTGACGGACGCGGACTTCGGGGCGGAGGTGCTCGGGGCGGACCTGCCGGTGCTGGTGGAGTTCACCGCGGACTGGTGTCCGCCGTGCCGGCAGATGGGGCCCGTGCTCACCGCGCTCGCCGCGGAGGAGGGGGAACGGCTGAAGGTGGTGCAGCTGGACGTGGACACCAACCCGGAGACCACCAACCGGTACCAGGTGCTGTCGATGCCGACGTTCATGGTGTTCCGGGCCGGTGAGCCCGTGAAGTCGATGGTGGGCGCGCGGCCCAAGCGCCGCCTCCTGGCGGAGCTCGACGAGGTCCTGCCGGGTGAGGCGCGGTGAGCGTACGGAGCTGACGTCATACGAAGAAATCCCCCGGGCAATTGCGCCCGGGGGATTTCTCTGCGTATATTTGCTGGTTCGCGACTTCCCATGAATACAGTCGCAAAGAAGTTCAGTGACCACAGTATATGCGGGCGGGAGTGGAATTGTCAAACGCCGACTTTCCGGATGATGAATTGCGCTGCGAGCAGGAATTCATCGACGGCCTGTACGCGCGCGTGGACGCGTTGCGCGGTGACACCGAGGGCTCCGTGACGGACGCGCTCGCCCAGGGCAACACACCCATGCAGGCCCGGCTCGAACGGGACATCCTCGTCGCCGAACGCTCAGGGCTGCTGGCCGCGCTGAACGCGGTGGACGGCTCCCTCTGTTTCGGACGCATCGACCTCACCTCCGGCACCGACCACCACATCGGCCGCATCGGGCTGCGCGCCGACGACGCCGAGCGCACCCCGGTCCTCATCGACTGGCGCGCCGACGTCGCACGCCCCTTCTACCTGGCCACCGGCCACACCCCGATGGGGCTGCGCAGGCGCCGGCACCTCACCACCGAGGGCCGCCGGGTGACCGCCCTGCACGACGAGATCCTCGACATCGGCGACACCACCCGCACCGGCCACGAGGACCCGACCGGCGACGCCGTGCTGCTCGCCGCGCTCAACTCGGCGCGCAGCGGCCGCATGAACGACATCGTGCAGACCATCCAGGCCGAGCAGGACGAGATCATCCGGGCGCCGCACCGGGGAGTGCTCGTGGTCGAGGGCGGCCCCGGCACCGGCAAGACGGCCGTCGCCCTGCACCGCGCCGCCTACCTCCTCTACGAACACCGGGAGCTGCTCGCCAAACGGGCTGTGCTCATCGTCGGTCCCAACCCCGCCTTCCTCGGCTATATCGGCGAGGTGCTGCCCGCGCTGGGCGAGACGGGCGTGCTGCTGGCGACGGTCGGCGAACTCTTCCCCGGTGTGAAGGCGACGGCGGCCGACACCCGCGAGGCGGCGGCGGTGAAGGGCCGCGCCGACATGGCGGACGTCCTCGCCGAGGTCGTACGCGACTCGCAGGCGCTGCCCGATCCGGTGATCGCCATCGCGCACGACCGCGAGATCCTGATGCTGGACGACGGCCTGGTGAACATGGCCCGCGAGCGCACCCGCGCCGCGAAGCTCCCGCACAACGCGGCCCGCGAGCTCTTCGAGGGCCACATCCTCAACACGCTCACGGAGATGGTCGCCGAACGCATCGGCACGGACCCCTACGACGGTTCGAACCTCCTCGACCCGAGCGACATCACCCAGATCCGCGACGAACTCGCCGAGAACCCCGAGGTCTGGGCCGCCGTCGACCAGCTGTGGCCGCGGCTGACCCCGCAGCGCCTGGTCGCCGACTTCCTCGCCGACCCCGGCGGGTACGTCTCCGACGACGACGCGGCCGCCATCCGCCGCCCGACGACCCGGACGTGGACCGTGGCGGACGTGCCCCTCCTCGACGAGGCGGCCGAGCTGCTCGGCGAGGACGACCGGGTGGCACGGGCCCGCGCGGAGCGCGAACGGGAGACACAGGTCGCCTACGCACAGGGCGTCCTGGACGTCTCGTACGCCTCGCGCACCTACGAGTTCGACGACAAGCACGAGGAGGACTCCGAGGTCCTGTCCGCGCACGACATCATCGACGCCGAACGCTTCGCCGAACGCCACGAGGAGGACGACCACCGCAGCGCCGCCGAACGCGCTGCCGCCGACCGGACCTGGGCGTTCGGGCACATCATCGTCGACGAGGCGCAGGAGCTGTCGCCGATGGCGTGGCGGCTGCTGATGCGGCGCAGTCCGACCCGCTCGATGACCCTGGTCGGCGACCCGGCGCAGACCGCCGAGGCCGCGGGTGTCGGCTCCTGGGCCGAGATCCTGCGGCCGTACGTCCAGGACCGCTGGGAGCACACGCGGCTGGGCGTCAACTACCGCACCCCGGCCGAGATCATGGACGTGGCCGCGGCGGTGGTCCGCGCTGAGCACCCCGGCTTCGAACCGCCGAGCTCCGTGCGGTCGACCGGAGTACGTCCCTGGGCGCGTGCCACCGACGACCTCCCGCGCGCGGTCGCCGAGGCCGTCGGCGAACTCACCCCCGCCGAGGGCCGGCTCGCCGTCATCGCCCCCCGTGACCTGCACCGCAAGCTGGCCGCCCGGCTGGACGGGGTGACGGCCGGCGCCGAGCCGGACCTGACCCGGAGCGTGGTGCTGCTCGACCCGCGCCAGTCCAAGGGCCTGGAGTTCGACTCCGTGCTGGTGGTGGAACCGGCCCGGTACGGCACGAGCGACCTGTACGTGGCGCTGACCCGGGCGACCCAGCGGCTGGCGGTGCTGCACAGCAGGCCGCTGCCGAAGGCGCTGGCCGCGGCCCTGGCAGACGGCTGAGGGAGCCCCGGGACAACCCCGGACGTAACGCTGGATCACCGAGACGTAACAGTTCGTGCCGTGATCACTGCGGGTGTGCGGCCGGTGCGGTAAGCGTGTGCGGTATGGAAGCCCACCCGCACGCCCTCGCACCGGCCGGCAGCCCCACACTCGGTTCGCTGCCCGTCCAGCCGCTGCTCACGGCGGAGTTCGACGCCGACCCCGGCTCGGTGTACCGGCGGCTGCGCAGCAGCTACGGGCCCGTGGCGCCGGTCGGTCTCCTCGGCGTGCCGGTGTGGCTCGTACTGGACTACCGGGAGGTCCTGGAGGTCCTGCGCAACGAGAGCCGGTGGCGGCGCGACGTACGGCACTGGCGGGGCCGGGCCCAGGGTGAACTGCCGCCCGACTGGCCTTTGCTGGCGGGCTACGAGGTACGCCAGACGATGTTCATGGACGACGAGGAGCACCGGGCCGCCCGCCGCACCCACCACGCCTGTCTGCGCCCCTTCCAGGACGCCAGGAGCCCCGAGGGATGGGAACTGCGGGCGGCCGTCGCCCGCTACGCCGACGAGCTCATCGCGATGCTGGCCGCCGACTCGGGCCGTTCCGGCTTCGCGGACCTGGGCGCCCAGTACACGCGCCCGCTGCTGCTGATGGTCACCACCAAGCTGTTCGGCTGTCCCGTCGACCTGGGCGACGAACTGGTCATGGACCTGTGGCGGATGCTGGACGGCGGCCCCGACTCCGGTCCCGCCACCGGCCGGGCGCTGGCCGCCTTCACCCGGCTCGCCGCCCACCGCAGGGCCAGGCCCGGCGACGACCTCACCTCGTACCTGATGCTCGCCGACCCAAACCTCAGCGACGAACAGCTCGGCCGGGAGCTGTTCATGAACGCCGTCTACCTCAACGACATCACCGGCAACATGGTCCTCAACACCCTGCTGGAGGTGTTGCGCGGCAACGCGACGGTGCGACGCAGCCTGTCGGCGGGACAGCTCGGTGAGACGGTCAACCGGGCCGCCCTCGCCAATCCGCCCATCGCCAACATGTGTTTCCGGTTCGCCGCCCGGGACGTGCGGCTGGGCGGGTTCTGGATCCGCGCAGGGGACGTCGTCTGCCCCTCATCGGCCGCCGCCCACCAGGACCTGCTGGCGATCGGCGCCTCCCACCTGGTCGGCTCCACCGTCTCCACCCGCGCCCATCTGGGCTGGGGCGCGGGCCCCCACCAGTGCCCCAGCGCCGCGCGTGAGCTGGGCCAGTTGATCGTGACGACGGCTGTCGGGCGCGTCTTCGACCACTTCGCCCAGGCCGAACTGACCCTCCCCGCCGACCAGCTGCCCTGGCGCTCGGGGCCGGTGGTACGGGGGCTGCGGCTGCTGCCGGTGAACTACGAACTGGCCGACGACGCACCCGTGCTCCGTCCGGCCGAGCTCTCCCGCACCCCCTTCGCCCGCCCCGGTGAGGGGCAGACGAGGGGGCTGCTGGCGGCGCTGCGGCGGCTGATGTCCGGCGCGAAGCGGAACATCTGAGACACGGGGCGCGGTTCAGGCGGGCCGCAGCCAGACCGTCGCCAGCGGGGGCAGGGTCAGCCGGACGCTCGCCGGCCGGCCGTGCAGCCCCTGCGGCTCCGGCTTGACCGGGTCGGGCTGGGCGACCCCGCTGCCGCCGTACGCGGCCGCGTCGGTGTTGAGGACCTCGTGCCAGGCCGGTACGTCGTCGGGTACGCCGAGGCGGTAGTCGGGACGGACCACGGGGGAGAGGTTGGAGACGGACAGCAGCGGGGAGCCCTCGGCGTCGTAGCGCAGGAAGGCGAAGACGTTGTCCTCGGCCGCGTCCCCCACCACCCACTGGAAACCGGCGGGGTCGGTGTCCTGCTGCCACAGCGCCGGCGCCGCCCGGTAGACGGTGTTGAGATCGCGGACGAGGTCGCGGACGCCCCGGTGGTCGGCCGCGGCGCCGTACGCCGGGTCCAGCAGCCACCAGTCGGGTCCGTGCGCCTCGGACCACTCCGCGCCCTGGGCGAACTCCTGGCCCATGAAGAGGAGCTGCTTGCCCGGGTGGGCCCACATGTACGCCAGGTACGCCCGCAGACCGGCGCGCTGCTGCCACCAGTCGCCGGGCATCTTCGACACCAGAGAGCGTTTCCCGTGCACCACCTCGTCGTGGGAGATGGGCAGGACGTAGTTCTCGCTGTAGGCGTACACCATCGAGAAGGTCATCTCGTGGTGGTGGTACCTGCGGTGCACCGGCTCGTGGCTCATGTACTCCAGCGAGTCGTGCATCCACCCCATGTTCCACTTCAGCCCGAACCCGAGCCCGCCGAAGCCGCTCGGACCCGAGTGGTGCGTGGCCCGCGTGACCCCGTCCCAGGCCGTGGACTCCTCCGCGATCGTGACGACCCCGGGGCTGCGGCGGTAGACCGTCGCGTTCATCTCCTGGAGGAACGCCACCGCGTCCAGGTTCTCCCGTCCCCCGTGCTCGTTCGGGGTCCACTGGCCCGGCTCGCGCGAGTAGTCGAGGTAGAGCATCGAGGCGACGGCGTCCACCCGCAGCCCGTCGATGTGGAACTCCTCGCACCAGTAGGTGGCGTTGGCGACCAGGAAGTTACGCACCTCGCGCCGCCCGAAGTCGAACTCCAGCGTCCCCCAGTCGGGGTGCGCGGCCCGCAACGGGTCCTCGTGCTCGTACAGCGGACGTCCGTCGAACTCGGCGAGGGCCCACTCGTCGCGCGGGAAGTGTGCCGGCACCCAGTCCATCAGGACGCCGATGCCCGCCCGGTGCAGCGCGTCCACCAGGTACTTGAAGTCGTCGGGGGTGCCGAGCCGGGCCGTCGGCGCGTAGAAACCGGTGACCTGGTAGCCCCACGAGCCGCCGAAGGGATGCTCGGCCACCGGCATCAGCTCTACGTGTGTGAAGCCCAGGTCCTTGACATAGGCGGGCAGCTGCTCGGCCAGCTGACGGTACGTCAGCCCCGGTCGCCAGGACGCCAGATGGATCTCGTAGACGGAGAAGGGCGCCTCGTGGACGGGTATCTCGGCCCGCCGGGCCAGCCACTCCTCGTCGCCCCACTCGTAGTGCGAGGCGTGCACGACCGACGAGGTCGCCGGCGGGACCTCCGTACGCCTGGCCAGCGGGTCGGCGCGCAGGGTGTGCGAGCCGTCGGGCCGGGCGATGTCGAACTTGTACAGCTCGCCCTCGCCGACCCCGGGAACGAACAGCTCCCAGACCCCGGACGAGCCGAGCGACCGCATCGGGTACCCGGTGCCGTCCCAGAAGTTGAAGGAGCCGGCGACGCGCACCCCGCGCGCGTTCGGCGCCCACACGGAGAACGACGTGCCGCTCACACCCTCGTGGGTCCTCGGATGCGCGCCCAGCACCGTCCACAGCTGTTCGTGCCGGCCCTCACCGATCAGATGCAGGTCGAGGTCGCCCAGCGTCGGCAGGAAACGGTAGGCGTCCTCGGTCTCCACGGTCGTGCTCTCGTAGGTCACGAGCAGCCGGTGGACCGGGACCTCTGTCAGGGGCAGCAGGGCGGAGAAGAAGCCGTCTCCGTCGTCGTGGAGCTCGGCGCGCAGGTCGCCCGCCAGCACCGTGACGGACCTCGCGTAGGGGCGCAGCGCCCGGAAGACCACTCCGCCGGGCACCTGATGCGCCCCGAGCACGGAGTGCGGGTCGTGGTGGGTGCCGTGCAGCAGGCGTTCACGGTCGGCCCGGCCGAGGGCCGGGTCGACGGGCGCGGCCGGGGTGGTGCCGGCGGTGTCCGCCGGGGCGGCGCCGGGGGCCACGGGTGTGGTGCCGACGGCGTCCACGGCGGGCTTCTCCGGCTTCTTCGCGGTGATCTCCTCGGTTGCCTCGGTTGCCTCGGTCGCAGAGGCCGCGGCCTCTTCCGCTGACTTCTTGGCCATGGCCTTACCGCCCGCCGCCTTCGCCTTCTTGTCCGTCGTCCTCTTGCTCGTCGCCTTCTGGACCGCCGCGTGCTGGGTCACCGCTTTCTTCGCGGCGGCCTTCTTCTTCGCCTTGGCCTTCTTCTTCGGGGACGTCACGTACGGAGCCTCCTCAAGGCAGGTCGGGTGCGGCGAGGCGGTGTATCGCGGCCAGGGGCACGGGCAGCCAGTCCGGGCGGTGCCGGGCCTCGTAGACGACCTCGTAGACCGCCTTGTCCGTCTCGTGGGCCCGCAGCAGCACGGGGTCGGTGCGCGGATCGGCCCCGGCCACCTCCGCATACCCCGAACAGTAGGCCGCCCGGCAGGCATGTGCCCAGGCCGGAGCCGGCGGATCGGCGGACCGGGCGGCATAGTCGAAGGAACGCAGCATGCCCGCCACGTCCCGCACGGTCGGCTGGGGCATCCGCCGCTCGCCCAGCGGCCGGGCGGGCTCACCCTCGAAGTCGATCAGCGTCCAGTCCCCGGAGGCCGAGCGCAGGCACTGTCCCAGGTGCAGATCGCCGTGGACGCGCTGGGCGGTCCAGGTGTGGCCCTCGGCCGCGAGATCGGCCAGTGCGGTGAAGGCGGTGCGCAGCGCCCGAGCGTACGGGCGCAGCGCCGGCACCGCCTGTGCGGCCGCGTCGAGCCGCTCGGTCATGCCGTCCACCATCGCGCCTATCTGTGCGTGGCCCAGCGTCGCCGTGGGCAGCGTCCGGGCCAGCGCCCCGTGCACCTCGGCGGTTGCCCGCCCCAGGGCGCGTGCCTCGGCGGTGAAGTCCTCGCCCTTGGCCAGCTCCCGCAGCGCCAGCTCCCAGCCGTCCGCCGCGCCCTGCACATACGGCTGGAGCACGGCCAGGACGTACGGCTCGCTCTCGCCCTCGGTGGGGTCCCCGTACATCCACGCGGTCGGCGCGGGCACCCGGGCGCAGGCCTCGCGGGCCAGCGCCAGCGGCAGTTCCAGATCGGGGTTCACGCCCGGCACGACCCGGCGCAACAGCTTGAGAATGAACGTATCTCCAAAGATGACGGACGAGTTCGACTGCTCGCCCGTCATCAGGCGCGGGACCAGACCGGAGCGGATCTCCTGCTCCGGGTCCCGCTCGCAGCGCAGGCCGCCGATCCGGGCCCCGGTGCGCAGGGCCTCCAGGAGCACCTCGGCGGTCCGGGTGTCGTGCAGGGCGTCGAAGACGGTCAGCCCGGCCAGCGGCCCCTGTGTCACATGTCCGATCAGGGCGGGCGCCAGCCGGGGCGGCAGAGCCTCCCTGACGCCGATCAGCAGCTGGTAGCAGTCCCCGGGTCCCGCCTGCTGATGGGCGCGCGCCAGCAGGTGGTACAGCCCCGGCCGGGTGGCTGAGGGCAGCAGCTCGGTGGCCGACACCAGCGAGAACCCGGTGATCGGTCGTCCCTTGCCGGCGAACCAGCGCTGCCGCGGCAGCCACTCACGCAGCAGGGGGTCCAGCGAGGTGAGGAGGCCGGGGTCCGTCCGGCCGGACACTGTGACAGTCGCCGCCATGAGGGTCACATTCCTTTCCCCGGGGGGTCGGGGTCGGGGCGTTACTGTTGCGTGCCCCGGGCGGGGCGGGGGAAACCGCCCCGCCCGGAGTTCTAGGCCGCGTCCCTGCGCAGCCGGAACCAGTAGAAGCCGTGGCCCGCGAGTGTGAGCAGGTACGGCAGATCTCCGACCGCCGGGAAGCGCACCCCGCCGAACAGCTCCACCGGGTAGCGCCCCTTGAATCGGCTCAGGTCCACCTCGGTGGGCTGTGCGAAGCGTGAGAAGTTGTGCACGCACAGCACCACGTCGTCTCCTTCGCCCTCCTTCAGGGGCGCCTCGCGCAGGAAGGCGAGGACGGCCGGGTTGGAGGACGGGAGTTCGGTGTAGGTCCCGAGGCCGAAGGCGGGGTTCTGCTTGCGGATCTCGATCATCCGGCGGGTCCAGTGCAGCAGCGAGGAGGGCGACGACATCGACGCCTCGACGTTGGTGACCTGGTACCCGTAGACGGGGTCCATGATGGTCGGCAGGACCAGCCGCCCGGGGTCACAGGACGAAAAACCTGCGTTGCGGTCCGGTGTCCACTGCATCGGGGTGCGGACGGCGTCGCGGTCGCCGAGCCAGATGTTGTCGCCCATGCCGATCTCGTCGCCGTAGTAGAGGATCGGCGAGCCGGGCAGGGAGAGCAGCAGGGCGGTGAACAGCTCGATCTGGTTGCGGTCGTTCTCCAGGAGGGGTGCGAGCCGGCGGCGGATGCCGATGTTGGCGCGCATACGCGGGTCTTTCGCGTATTCCGCGTACATGTAGTCGCGTTCTTCGTCGGTGACCATTTCGAGGGTGAGCTCGTCGTGGTTGCGCAGGAAGATTCCCCATTGGCAGCGGGAGGGGATCGCGGGGGTTTTCGCGAGGATTTCGGAGACCGGGTAGCGGGATTCCCGTCGGACGGCCATGAAGATGCGGGGCATGACGGGGAAGTGGAATGCCATGTGGCATTCGTCGCCGCCGGAGGCGTAGTCGCCGAAGTAGTCGACGACGTCCTCGGGCCACTGGTTGGCCTCGGCGAGGATCACGGTGTCCGGGTAGGCGGCGTCGATCTCCTTGCGGACCCTTCGGAGGAACTCGTGGGTGGCGGGGAGGTTCTCGCAGTTCGTGCCCTCCTCGGCGTACAGGTAGGGCACCGCGTCGAGCCGGAAGCCGTCGATGCCGAGGTCCAGCCAGAACCGCAGCGCGGAGATCATTTCCTCCTGGACGGCCGGGTTCTCGTAGTTGAGGTCCGGCTGGTGGGAGAAGAAGCGGTGGAAGAAGTACTGCTTGCGGACGGGGTCGAAGGTCCAGTTGGAGACTTCGGTGTCGACGAAGATGATGCGGGCGTCGGCGTACTGTTTGTCGTCGTCGGCCCACATGTAGTAGTCGCCGTAGGGTCCGTCGGGGTCTTTTCTCGATTCCTGGAACCACGGGTGCTGGTCGCTGGTGTGGTTCATCACGAAGTCGATGATGACGCGCATGCCGCGTTGGTGGGCGGCGTCGACGAATTCCACGAAGTCGGCGAGGTCGCCGAATTCGGGGAGGACGGCGGTGTAGTCGGACACGTCGTATCCGCCGTCGCGCAGGGGTGATTTGAAGAAGGGCGGCAGCCAGAGGCAGTCGACTCCGAGCCATTGCAGGTAGTCGAGTTTGGCGGTGATGCCCTTGAGGTCGCCGACGCCGTCGCCGTTGCTGTCCTGGAAGGAGCGGACGAGGACCTCGTAGAACACGGCGCGTTTGAACCACTCGGGGTCGCGGTCCTTGGCGGGGGTGTCCTCGAAGGTGTCCGGAACGGGCTCGTTGACGATCATGTTGTGGGTGACCCTCCGATCTGCGGGTTGGACGGTCGCAGGACGGTGAGTACGTGCGCGGGCCGGGTGCCCGGTTCGAGGCGCACGTAGTTGGCCCTGCCCCAGTGGTAGGTCTCGCCGGTGAGCTCGTCGCGCACCGGCACCGACTCGTGCCAGTCCAGGCCGAGTTGCGGCATGTCCAACGACACCGTCGCCTCCTGGGTGTGGTGGGGGTCGAGGTTGACGACCACCAGAACCGTGTTCGAACCGCTCTTGTCCGCGCTCCTCTTCGAGTAGGCGATCACCGCTTCCTTGTCGGTGGGGTGGAAGTGCAGATCGCGCAGTTGCCGCAGGGCGGGGTTCGCCCGCCGGATCTCGTTGAGCTTGGTGACGAGGGGGGCGATGCTGCGGCCCTCCCGCTCGGCGGCCGCCCAGTCACGGGGTTTGAGCTGGTATTTCTCCGAGTCGAGGTATTCCTCGCCGCCCTCGCGCAGGGGTGTGTTCTCGCAGAGTTCGTAGCCGCTGTAGAGGCCCCAGGTGGGGGAGAGGGTCGCGGCCAGGACGGCGCGGATCTCGAAGGCGGGGCGGCCGCCCTGCTGGAGGTAGGCGGGCAGGATGTCGGGGGTGTTGGCGAAGAAGTTGGGCCGCATGTAGGAGGCGGCGTCCCCCGAGAGTTCGGTGAGGTACTCCGTCAGTTCCTGCTTGGTGTTGCGCCAGGTGAAGTAGGTGTACGACTGCTGGAAGCCGATCTGGCCGAGGGTGTGCATCATCGCGGGCCGGGTGAAGGCCTCGGCGAGGAAGATCACGTCGGGGTCGGTGCGGTTGACGTCCGCGATGACCCGCTCCCAGAACACGACCGGCTTGGTGTGCGGGTTGTCCACCCGGAAGATCCGCACCCCGTACGACATCCAGTGCCGCAGCACCCGCACCGTCTCGGCGATCAGGCCGTCGAGGTCGGCGTCGAAGGCGATCGGGTAGATGTCCTGGTACTTCTTCGGCGGGTTCTCGGCGTAGGCGATGGTGCCGTCGGGCCGGTGGTGGAACCACTCGGGGTGTTTCTGCACCCAGGGGTGGTCGGGGGAGCACTGGAGGGCGAAGTCGAGGGCGATCTCCAGACCGAGCTCATGTGCCTGCTCCACGAACCAGGAGAAGTCCTCCAGGGTGCCCAGGTCGGGGTGGACGGCGTCGTGGCCGCCCTCCGGCGAGCCGATCGCCCAGGGCACGCCGACGTCGTCGGGGCCGGGGTCGAGGGTGTTGTTGCGGCCCTTGCGGAACGTGGTGCCGATGGGGTGGATGGGCGGGAGGTAGACGACGTCGAAGCCCATCGCGGCGATGGCGGGCAGTCTGCGCGCGGCGGTGCGGAACGTGCCGTGCGGCTGCTCGGCGGTCCCCTCGGAGCGGGGGAAGAACTCGTACCAGGCGCCGTACAGGGCGCGCTCGCGCTCGACGAGCAGCGGCAGCGGCTCGGAGGCGGTGACCAGGTCCCGCAGCGGGTACCGGCCGAGTACGTCGTCGACCTCCGGCGTCAGGGCCGCCGCCAGCCGGGAGACGGCCGGGCGGGTCTCGTCGCGCAGTGCGCCGGCCGCGGCCAGCAGCGCGGTGCGGTCCGGTTCCTCGGGGACTCCGGCGGCCGCCCGTTCGTACAGGCGCGCACCCTCTTCGAGGACCAGCTCCGTGTCCATCCCCGCGGGGATCTTGATGCGGGCGTGGTGGCGCCAGGTGGAGACCGGGTCGCTCCAGGCCTCCACCGTGTAGGTCCAGTTGCCCGTCGCGTCCGGCGTGACGTCCGCGCCCCAGCGGTCGGTGCCGGGCGCCAGCTCACGCATCGGCGTCCACGGGCCGGGGTGGCCGTCCGGGTCCCGCAGGACGACGTTGGCGGCCACGGCGTCGTGCCCCTCCCGGAACACGGTCGCCGAAACCTCGAAGGTCTCGCCGGGAACGGCCTTCGCGGGCCGGCGGCCCTGCTGGACCAGCGGGCGGACGTCCAGGACGGGTATGCGCCCCACAGCGGTGGCGTAGCCGCCCGCGGAGGATCGCTCCGGGGCCGGCGGACCGGAGGCGGGCGGGGGCACCGGGACGGGAGCGGACCGCTGGGAGTCACCGGCGCTCGCGGCGCCGCCGGGGCTCTCCGTGCTCTCGGGAGTCCCGGGACTCTCCGGGCCCGGGGTCTTCTCGGCGCCCTTGCCGCTTTTGTTCTTGTTCTTGCCCTTGTTGCGAGGCGTCGGGGGTGATGACGGGTGGTGCCTTGCTGGCATGACCGCTCCTGTCCGCATCAACGGGGGGTAGGCGGATGGATGTGGTGGGGAGGGGGTCCTGCGGAGGAGTACCGGAGGAGCCTTCCACCCTATTCGGGTGAGCAATCCGGCGCTTTGTTAACTACTCGCTCGTATATCGGCGGAACAACACCTGCCCCGTCCGGAGGGAACGAAGCCGGCCATGGAACTCCGTTACCTGAACGGGGGGATCTGGAGCAGTTTGTCCGGCGAACCGGGGCCCCGGCCGGAGACCTTGCCGTTCACCGCCCCCGCGACCAGCGTCCGTACGACCTGGGCGGGCGTGGCCCTCGGGCGGTCGGCGAGGACGAGCGCGGCCGCGCCCGCCGCGTGCGGGGCCGCCATCGACGTACCGGACCGGGTCGTCCGGCCGGTGTCGCTCCGGTGGGAGGCGGAGGTGATGGACACGCCCGGCGCGAAGAGGTCCAGGATCGAACCGTAGTTCGAGAAGCTCGCCCGGGCGTCCCCGCGGTCGGTGGCGCCGACCGTGAGAGCCTCCCGCACGTCGGCGGGAGAGTGCAGGGCGGCCGGCCGGCCCGCGTTGCCCGCGGCGACGGTGTACGTGACGCCGGACCGGATGGAGTTGCGGACGGCCGCGTCCAGGACCGGGTTGTAACCGCCGCCCAGGCTGAGGTTGGCGACCGCGGGCTTGTGCGCGTGCCGGGTGACCCACTCGATGCCCGCGACGGTCCGCGCGGTGGTGCCCGCACCGGCGTCGTCGAGGACCCGTACCGCCACCACCTCGGCCTTCCTGGCGACGCCCAGGGTGCTGCCCGCGACGGTCGCGGCGACATGCGTGCCGTGGCCGTTGCCGTCGGCGGCCACCCGGTCGCCCCCGACAAAGTCCCAGCCGTAGCTCGCCCGGCCGCCGAAGTCCGCGTGCGTGATCCGGATGCCGGTGTCGATGACATACACCGTGACCCCGGCTCCCGCGGACTTCGGCCAGCGGTAGCCGTTGTCCAGCGGCCGGCCCGGCTGGTCCACGCGGTCCAGCCCCCAGGACGCCGGATTCCGCGCGCCCTGCGCCGCGTCCAGCGTCACCCGGGTGTCCTGGACGACCGACGCCACACGCGGGTCGGCCGCGAGCCGCCGGGCGCGTCTCCCGTCGGTCTCGACGGCGAACCCGTTGAGGACCGTGCCGTAGGTCCGGCTGATGGTCGCCCCGTAGGAGCCGACCAGACCGCGCCCGGCCGGCGACGACGCCCGGACGCCCGACTTCAGCGTCACCAGGTAGCTTCCGTGGACGGAGCCGGGCCGGCCGGCGCCGCGTACGTTCCCCTCCGGTACGGCGTTCGCGGGCAGGGTGACGGCCGATATGACCACGGTCGTCGCGACCGCGGCCAAGCCTCCCACCACCCCGCGCAGACGCCGTGTCCGCGTCCGTGCCATGGTTCGAGTTCCCCTCCTCGACTCGGCGCACGACGGTCTGACCGGCTTCCGCGACTCTCCCCGGCCCCGCCCGGTACGCCACGGGGCAGCCTCTCGTGCGGGGCGAACGGCCACAAGGTTGCCTGCCGGGGCGCCACAGGGTTTCGGCCCGTTGTCGCCGGTCGGTCCGAAAAGGGTGGGTGCGGGGGCGGCCAGCCCTCAGCGAGGCCCGCGCCGACGCCGGTACCGTCGTAGACGACGTGGACGCACACCGCCGTGCGTCTGTTCCTCACGCACGCCGAGGTGGAATGTGAAGGCGATCCGTCGATTCACCGTCCGACCCCTCCTCCCCGAACCCCTCCGGCCACTCAGCGACCTGGCCCGCAACCTGCGCTGGTCCTGGCATCCGGAGACCCGCGACCTCTTCCGCTCCGTCGACCCCGAGCGCTGGGCCCTCTCCGACGGCGACCCGGTGAGACTCCTCGGCGGCCTGCGCGCGGCGCGCCTCGCCGAGCTCGCCGAGGACCGGCGCTTCCTGCGCAGGCTGAGCGCCGCCGCTGACGACCTGCACGACTACATGACCGGCGACCGCTGGTACCAGGCACAGCCCCGCTCCGCCGGGCTGCCCGCCGCCATCGCCTACTTCTCACCCGAATTCGGTGTCACGGCCGCGCTGCCCCAGTACTCCGGCGGCCTCGGCATCCTCGCCGGCGACCACCTGAAGGCCGCCAGCGACCTGGGCGTTCCGCTGATCGGAGTGGGACTGCTCTACCGGCACGGCTACTTCCGTCAGTCGCTCTCCCGGGACGGCTGGCAGCAGGAGCACTATCCGGTCCTCGACCCCCACGAACTGGCGGTGACCCTCCTGAGGGAGGAGGACGGCACCCCGGCGCAGATCTCCCTCGCCCTCCCCGCCGGCAAACAACTGCACGCCCGGGTCTGGCTGGCCCAGGTCGGCCGGGTCCCGCTCCTCATGCTCGACTCCGACGTCGAGGAGAACGACCTCGGCGAACGCGGGGTGACCGACCGGCTCTACGGCGGAGGCAGCGAGCACCGGCTGCTCCAGGAAATGCTGCTGGGCATAGGAGGTGTCCGGGCGGTACGCACGTACTGCCGCCTGACCGGCCACGCCCCGCCCGAGGTCTTCCACACCAACGAGGGCCACGCCGGCTTCCTCGGCCTGGAACGGATCGCCGAACTCGCCGACTCGGGGCTCGACTTCGACTCCGCACTCGAAGCCGTCCGGGCCGGCACGGTCTTCACCACCCACACCCCCGTCCCCGCCGGGATCGACCGCTTCGACCGTGAGCTGGTCGCCCGCCACTTCGGCCCCCAGGCCGAACTCCCGCACATGGACGTCGACCGCATCCTGCGGCTGGGCCTGGAGACCTACCCGGGCGGCCAGCCGAACCTCTTCAACATGGCTGTCATGGGCCTGCGGCTGGCACAGCGCGCGAACGGCGTGTCGCTGCTGCACGGCCAGGTGAGCCGGGAGATGTTCTCCGGTCTGTGGCCCGGCTTCGACCCGGACGAGGTGCCGATCACCTCCGTCACCAACGGGGTGCACGCCCCGACCTGGGTGGCCCCGGAGGTGCTGCGCCTCGGCGCCCGCCAGATCGGCACCGAGCGCACCGAGGACGCCCTCAGCGTCGGCGGCTCCGAGCGCTGGGACGCCGTCGCCGACATCCCCGACCAGGACATCTGGGAGCTGCGCCGCGACCTGCGCGAGCAACTGGTGGTGGAGGTGCGCAAGAGGCTGAGGGCGTCCTGGCGCCAGCGCGGCGCGGGGACGGCGGAGCTGGGCTGGATCGACGGCGTCCTGGACCCGGACGTCCTCACCATCGGCTTCGCGCGCCGGGTCCCCTCGTACAAACGGCTGACGCTGATGCTGAGGGACCGCGACCGGCTGATGGACCTGCTGCTGCACGCCGAGCGGCCGATCCAGATCGTCGTCGCGGGCAAGGCGCATCCGGCGGACGACGGCGGAAAACGGCTGGTCCAGGAACTGGTCCGGTTCACCGACGACCCGCGCGTCCGGCACCGGATCGTCTTCCTGCCCGACTACGGCATGGCCATGGCGCAGAAGCTGTACCCCGGCTGCGACATCTGGCTCAACAACCCGCTGCGGCCCCTGGAGGCCTGCGGCACGTCCGGCATGAAGGCGGCGCTCAACGGCTGTCTCAACCTGTCCGTCCTCGACGGCTGGTGGGACGAGTGGTTCCAGCCCGACTTCGGCTGGGCGATCCCCACCGCCGACGGCTTCGGCACCGACCCCGACCACCGCGACGACATCGAGGCGGCGGCCCTCTACGACCTCCTCGAACAGCGCATCACCCCCCGCTTCTACGAACGCGGCCAGGCGGGCCTGCCCGACCGCTGGATCGAGATGGTCCGCCAGACCCTCACCCTGCTCGGCCCGAAGGTGCTGGCGGGACGCATGGTCCGCGAATACGTCGAGCGGCTCTACACACCCGCCGCCCACGCGCACCGGACGATGAGCGTCGACACCGCGCGTGAACTCGCCCTCTGGAAGCAGCGGGTGCGCTCGACCTGGCACGCGGTACGGGTCGACCACGTCGAGACGGCGGTGGCCACGACCACCGCCGAACTCGGTACGACCCTCGCCCTGCGGGTCCGCGTCGACCTCGGCGACCTCACCCCCGACGACGTCGAGGTACAGGCCGTCGCGGGCCGGGTCGACGAGGAGGACCGCATCACGGACGCGACGAAGGTCCCGCTGAAACCGGCCGGCGGCCCCGACACGGAGGGCCGCTGGCTGTACGAGGGCCCCCTGTCCCTGGACCGCACCGGACCCTACGGCTACACGGTCCGCATCCTCCCCGCCCACCGACTCCTGGCCTCCGGGGCGGAGCTGGGCCTGGTGGAGGTGCCGTCCGAGGAGGCGGTCGAGGGAGCGGGAGTGCTGCTGCGGTAGGCACGCCCGCCGGGGCGCCGACGGTGTTCCCGTCGGCGCCCCGGCGCTGTCCTGCCGTCCGAGCAGGGCTGACACGGGCTTCGGCGCCCGGCGACCGACTCACACAGAGACCGTGTCCCGCACTTGAGGGGCCGCGGGAAATCCGTGGCGTGGTCGGATGCGGGAGGTTACGCTTCCCGCGATGACTACTCCTTCTCTCGACAGATCGGGGGACTCGTCCGCGCAAGGTGAGTGCTGATGCTCACTCAGATCGCGAACGACGAGTCCTCCCGGCTTTCCTTCTGGCTGCGCGTGCGCGAGTTCGCCGTGCCGGCCTCCATGATCGAGACTGCGACCGCCCGCCGCCACGTCGGTGACTGGGCCGGGGCGTGTGCCGCCGCAGGCATCGACGTCGACCTCGACCTCCGTGCCGTGGCCCGGACCCACGGTCGTGCGTTCGTTTCCCGACTCCGGGCCGATCTGCGCCACTTGGCGCCCGATCTGCTGCGCTGGCACATGCCGAGGGTCGCTCCCGACGGGTTGCTGCGGCCGGGGACGACTGTCTCCCTCGCCCGGTACGACGTCGGTATCGGCGGCGGGGGGCGGGACGACACCCGGTGGCCCGTGCACCTCGTGGTGCGGACCCCGCCCGCCTGGGCGGACGCCGGGCAGCGGTTCAGCCTCGGGCTGTGGGACGGGTCCCACCGCGATCGCGGGCATCCGCATCCTCGTCCCAGCCGGCGGTTCCGGCTGGACCTGCACCGCCACCTGTGGGACGCGCGCAGGGCGGCCGACCTGCGGACCCGGGCGGGAGGCGGGGGTGACGCCCTGCCCGGCCACGGGCTTCCCGTACCGGAGGGCCGCGGCTGTGCCGTCGACCGGTGGGCCGAGGAGGCCGGGATCCTGCTCCGCGCCGAGGGGCGCACCGGGTCCGACGGGACCGTTCTCGTGCGGCTCGGGGGACGACACCGACTGGTTCTCGAACTCGGTCCCGGACCCGGTCCCGGGCTCGATCCCCGACCCGGGTTCGGACGTGGTCCCGGACTTGGTCCTGGTCCCGAGCTTGGGCCCGGACCGGGCCCCGAACCCGGACCCGGGCTCCGGCTCGGTGGTGGGTCGTCCGCTTCGCGGATCACCGCCGTACTCAGCCACGGGGGTGAGGGGACCGTCCTGCCGGTCCTGCCCGACGCGGCGACCTGGGTGCCGCCCGACCTGGAGCTGATCCGCGCCGGCCTGATCGACGCCGACCGGCTGCACCCGCTGGTCGCCTCGGCGCTGGTGCCGGGGCACTCACCACCGACCCGCCCCGACCGGTTCCCGCCTCCGGGCCGGGCCGGGCAGCCGCATCTCGTGGAGTGCCGGGGGGAACGGCACCGGATCGGGTTGGTCGACGGGGTACTGGCCGCGTTCGACCATGACCCGGACGAGGTGCGGCGGGAGGAGTTGCTGGTCGCGCTGACCGGGACTCCGCTGCCCTGCCTTCAGGCCATCGACGACGCCCACCGGCGCCCCGACTGCCTCACCGGCGTGCGCGAGCGCCTGGTGCACGGAGATGTCGACGGGGCGCTGGCCGTCGTCGAAGGGCTGCTCGGCCCGGGCGCGATCCTGCGCGAAGGCCCCCTGCGGGACGAGTTGCAGGCGGCCGCGCGGCGGCGCGTCACCTACGGGCTGTTCCGGGCCGGGCTGGCGGGACCCGGGCCGGGCCGGGTCCCGCCCGGGCGGGACCGCTGCTCCACCCGACGGTCCCGCCCGCGCCACACCTTCATGACTCGCTGAATCCCACCCGGCCTCCGGCCCCCGCCCCCAGTCCTGGGCTGCCGCCCCAGCCCCCAGCCCCTGGCCCCCAGTCCTAGCCCCTGGCCCCCAGTCCTAGCCCCTGGCCCCCAGTCCTAGCCCCTGGCTCGCGCCCAGTCCTGGGCTCCCGCCCTCAGCCCCTGGCTCCCGCCCTCGGCTCCCGCTATCGCCCCCTGGCTCCCACCCCAGTCCTGGGCTCCCGCCCTCGGCTTTCAGCCGGCGGCGGCCGCATCCCACCGACTCCGAAAGGTGATCACCCATGCCCACGTGCACCCCGTCCGCCCTCGTCGACGCCCCCTCCGACCCGTTCGCACCAGGTGACCCGGCTCGCCGCGCGTCGTCCCAACTCGACGTCGCCGCGGACCTGTTGTCCCTGCTCCGCGACTCCACCACCGAACCCCGTCCCGACAGCCAGCTCGAGGCCCTGACCCTGGCCGTGGCCGCCGACCTGCCCGTACTGCTCTGGGGCGAGCCCGGTATCGGCAAGACCGCCGCCCTGACCCAGCTCGCCGCCTCCCTGGACCTGCCGCTCACCACCGTCATCGCGAGCGTCCACGAGCCGTCGGACTTCTCGGGGCTGCCCGTAGTCGGGGACGATCCCGCCGAACAGGGCGTTCCGATGGCCCCGCCGGACTGGGCGGTGCGGCTGGTGCGGGCCGGGAAAGGGCTGCTGTTCCTCGACGAGCTGTCCACCGCTCCGCCCGCCGTGCAGGCCGCGCTGCTCCGTCTCGTGCTCGAACGACGGATCGGCTCGCTGCAACTGCCGCCCGGCGTCCGGATCGTGGCCGCCGCCAACCCGCGGTCCTCGGCGGCCGACGGCTGGGAACTGAGCCCGCCGCTGGCCAACCGGTTCGTGCACCTCCAGTGGGTCCATGACCACGAGGTCGTCGTACGGGGCCTCGGCGGCACCTGGCCCCGGGCGACCCTGCCCCGGCTCGACCCCGCGAAGCTGGCGGAGGCCGTGGACTTCGCCCGGCGCGCGGTGTGCGGGCTGCTCGCCGCCCGGCCCGCGCTCGTGCACCGGCTGCCGAGCGGGGAGGCCCGGCGGGGCGGGCCCTGGCCGTCGCCCCGCAGCTGGGACATGACCCTGAGCCTGATCGCTTTCGCGACCGCCGCCGGCTCCTCCCGCGACGTGCTGTCCCAGCTGGTCCGGGGCACGGTCGGGGACGGGCCGGGACTGGAGCTGCTGGCCAGTCTGGACCGGCTGGATCTGCCCGATCCCGAGACGTTGCTCGCCGACCCTGCGGGTGCCGAACTGCCCGAGCGGGGCGATCTGCGCCAGGCCGTGCTCGACGGCGTCGTGGCGGCGGTTCGCGCCCGGCCGGACCGGTCCCGCTGGGACGCGGCATGGGCGCTGCTGGTCAAGGCGGTGGAGAGCGGCGCCCCTGACCTGGTGGTCGTCCCCGCGACCACCCTCGCCGCCCTCCGCCGGGAGGGCTGGGACGTCCCCGCCGCGATCGAGGGCCTCGCCGGCGCCGTGGCCCTCTCACGGCGGGCGGACCGCGGGGCGGACCGGGCGACGGCACGTCTCGCCGGGACCGCGAGGGCGGGCCGGTGAGCGAGCCGACGACGACCCGGACGCGGACGCGGACGCGGGTGCCGGTGCCGGGCTCGGGCCTTGACCCGGTTCCGGGCCCGGTTCCGGAACCGGGCCATGACCTGCGCCCGGTCTCGGACCCGGCACCGGGACCAGAACCGGCCATCGCTCCCGAGGCGGCCCCTTCCCCGCCGCTGCGCCCGAGCCCGAGCCCCACCCCGAGCCCGAGCCCGAACACGAGCCCCACCCCGAGCTCGGACCCTGCCCTGGCCCTGGACCTGGACAAGCTCCTCGCCGCCCGGCTCCAGGCGGCTCGTGTGCGGCCCTATCTGGCGACGGCGCTGTTCGCCCTGCATGTCGTCGCGTCGCGGCAGGTGCCGACGATGGCCGTCGACCGGCACTGGCGCTGCTACGCCTCACCCGCGTTCGTGGACCGCATGCCGGTGGAGGACCTGGCCGCGGTGTGGGTGCACGAGGTGTCGCATCTGCTCCGCGACCACCACGGGCGCAGTGACCGGTTCGCCCGGCAGCACGGACTGACCGGACCGGGTGAGCGGCTGCGGATGAACATCGCCGCCGACTGCGAGATCAACGACGACGCGTTCGGGGACGGGCTGGTGGAGCCCGAAGGCGCTGTCCGGCCCGCGTCGTTGGGGCTGCCGGAGGGGGAGCTGATGGAGGAGTACCTCACCCGGTTCCGGCTCGGGCCGCACACGGAGGGGCTCTCCTGGCTGGACTGCGGGAGCGGCGCCGACGGACTGGACCGGGAGTGGGAACTGGGTCCCGACGGCGCGGAGGGGCTCAGCAAGGAGGAACGGGACGCCGTCCGGTTCCGGGTGGCGCAGGGCATCAACGGCAGGCCGGGACGTGCCCCGAAGCAGTGGAAGAGGTGGGCGGAGGAGGCGTTCCACCCGACGCAGCCGTGGCGGGAGTTGCTGGGCGCGGCCGTCCGTTCGGCGACCTCCGGACCGGGCGCGGGCGAGGACTACAGTTACGGCCGTCCGGCGCGCCGCTCGGCGGGTCTCCCCGGGGTCGTCCTGCCGAGCCTGCGCCGCAGACCGCCCCGGGTCTGCGTGGTCATCGACACCTCGGGATCGGTCAGCGACGCCGAACTGGGCAGCGCGCTCCTGGAGGTCGCCGCGATCGCCCGCGCGGTGGGCGGCCGTCGCGACCTGGTCACCGTGGTGCCGTGCGACGCCTCGGCCGGGTTCGTGCACACGCTGTGCCGTGGCGAGGGGATCCCCCTGCTGGGCGGCGGCGGAACGGATCTGCGCGCCGGCTTCGCCAAGGCACTGCGCACGACGCCCCGCCCTGACGCGGTCGTCGTCCTCACCGACGGCCAGACCCCCTGGCCGCAAACCCGCCCGGCCTGCCGCACGGTGGTCGGTCTGTTCCCCCGTGGTCCGAGCGCGTACATGGAGAACAACCCCGACTACGTCCCGGACACCCCACCCGCCTGGGCGCGGGTGGTGGAGATCGGCTAGGGGTGGGGGCAGGGGGCGGGACACGTCGCCGAGCGCCGAGCGCCGAGCGCCGAGCGCCGAGTGAGGACGGGGCCGGGGTCAGGGTCGGGGCCGGGGCCGGCCTCGCGTCCGCTACGACTCCTCGCCGCCGCTCAGGCCCCGCAGGACCAGACCGCACCGTCGTGCGTACGCCTGCTGAAGGCCGCGAGCGGCCGGGCCGGCGGCCTTCGCGTACCACTTCGCGCCCTTGCTGAAGGCGGAGACCGTCAGCCAGACCGTGCCGTCTCCCGTGCGGTCGACGACGAAGGACTCCTCACCGCATTCGGGGTGGCCGGGGAGGGTTCCGTAGGCCCAGCCGGCCCGCCGGTGTTCGTCCACCGTCCACACCACTCGGCAGGGGGCTTTTATGAGCCCTGCCAGCGTGACCGTGACGTCGACGGCCGGGGCGGCGCGGTCCGCCGAGGCGTCGATGCCGACGCCCAGCGCGCGGTGCATCTCCCAGGTCATGACCGCTTCCGCGGCGCGGCGGAAGACCTCGTGGCCCTCGCCGAGACGGGTGCGGACGTGGAGCGGGCGGAAGCCCGCAGGGCACTGGCCGGGGAGGTCGCGGGTCGCGCCGACGTCGGTGTAGGTGAAGTCCTGCTCAGACATGGGGCCCAAGCGTAGGGCGGCACCCGGGGATGCCTTCCTCCCGGGTGCCGCCCATGAGCAATCAGGCAGGGGTCAGCTGACGTTGACCGCCGACCAGGCCGCCGCCACCGCCTTGTACTCGGTGCTGGTGGAGCCGTACAGCGCCGAGGCCGCGCTGAGGGTGCCCGTCCGCGCCGACTTGTAGTTCGTCGTCGACGTGAAGTAGGTCGTCAGCGCCTTGTACCAGATCTGGAGCGCCTTGGCGCGGCCGATGCCGGTGACCGTGGAGCCGTTGGACGTGGGCGAGTTGTAGCTCACGCCGTTGATCGTCTTCGCGCCGCTGCCCTCCGAGAGGAGGTAGAAGAAGTGGTTCGCGACACCGGACGAGTAGTGGACGTCCTTGTTGCCGACGGTGGAGGACCAGGAGTCCGCCGAGCCGCCGTCCTTGCTGGGCTTGTCCATGTAGCGAAGCGGCGAGCCGTCGCCGTTGATGTCGATCTCCTCGCCGATGAGGTAGTCACCGACGTCGTTGGAGTTGGCCGCGTAGAACTCCACGCCCGTGCCGAAGATGTCCGAGGTGGCCTCGTTGAGGCCGCCGGACTCGCCGCTGTAGTTGAGGCCCGCCGTGTTCGAGGTGACGCCGTGGCTCATCTCGTGGCCGGCCACGTCCAGCGAGGTCAGCGGGTGGGTGTTGCCGTCGCCGTCGCCGTACGTCATGCAGAAGCAGCTGTCGTCCCAGAACGCGTTGACGTACGCGTTGCCGTAGTGGACGCGGGAGTAGGCGGCGACGCCGTTGTTCTTGATGCCGCTGCGGCCGAACGTGGACTTGTAGAAGTCCCAGGTGACCTGCGCGCCGTAGGCGGCGTCGACGGCGGCCGTCTGGTCGGCGGTGGAGCTGGAGGCCGCGCCGGTGCCCCACGTGTCGTCCGCGTCGGTGAACAGGGTGCCCGCGGAGGAGGAGGTGCCGTGCGACTTGTTGTACGTCTTGTGGCCGCCGCGCGTGCCGTCGGTCAGGTTGTACGTCGTGCCCGACTTGGTCGTGCCGAGAGTGACCGTGCCCGAGTAGAGGCTCTTGCCGGTGCCGGTCTCGATGCCCTGGTACTCGTAGAGCTTCTTGCCGGTGGCCGCGTCGGTGATGACGTGCAGCTCGCTCGGGGTGCCGTCGTCCTGGAGGCCGCCGACGACCGTCTCGAAGGCGAGGACCGGGGTTCCGTTCGCTGCCCAGATGACCTTGCGGGGGGCCTGGTCCGCCGAGGCGGCCTCGGAGCCCACTGCCTTGGCGGCGGTGAGGGCCTGCGTCTCGGCCTTGGCGGCGGCGACCTTCGGGGTCAGCGTCGCCACCTTGATGGTGGCCGTGTTCGCCTTGGTGACTCCCTTGGCCGCGCCGGTCGCCGACTCGTGCACGACGAGGTCGCCGCCGAGGACCGGCAGGCCCGCGTAGGTGCGCTCGTACCGGGTGTGCACCGTGCCGTCGGCGTCCTTGACGACGTCCTTGACGACGAGCTTCTCCTTCACGCCGAGACCTATCGCCTGGGCGGTCTCGGGCGCGTCGGCCTGCTGCTGCTTGATCAGCGTCGTGCGGGCGGCGGCCGACAGCTGGACCGGTGCGGCCAGCGGGACGGACTTGCCGGAGGACTCCGCCGGGGTCTGGGCGGCGGCGGTGCCGGAGGTCAGTCCGGTGGTGACCAGGGCTCCGGCCGCGACGGCGGTGGCGATGGCCAGAGTGGTGCGCTTGTGACGCGCGTAGAGGGAGGTCACACAAGCTCCTTGGATGTGGGGGTGCCCGGTCGGCGTGGGGCGGCCGGCCGTGACGGTTGTGAAGTTGTGCGGCGGTTGACACGAAGACTGGCATCAAGGCGCGTACATGTCAGGACCCCGAAGTGATGTTGGCTGAAAACCAACTCCCGGGTGAACATTGCGGGAATGTAAACGGACTTGACCTCGGTAAAAGACCAACAGGGCGTAGGTAAGGCACCGGCAAAAAGGGGACGCCGCCCCGGGGGAGTCGGACCTCCGGGACGGCGACCTGTGCGGTGCCTCTGCGGCGGCTGTGCGCGGCCCGTGCGGGCCTCCTGGCCTACGGGAAGGTCAGCTTGAAGCTGTTGATGTAGCCGGTGTCCCGGGCCGCGTTGTCCTGGACCCGCAACTGCCATACGCCGTTGGCGACTTCGGAGGAGGCGTTCACGGTGTAGGTGGTGTTGATGTTGTCCGTGCTCCCGCCGGTGCCGTACGCCTTCAGCGTGTACGCCGTACCGTCCGGAGCCACCAGCTGCACCTGGAGGTCACCGATGTAGGTGTGCACGATGTCGACCGCCACCGCGAGGTTCGAAGGCGCGTTGCCGGTCCGGCCGGAGACGGTGACCGAGGAGGTGACCGCCGCCCCGTTGTCCGGAATCGATACGTCGGCGGTGTTCTCGAAGGAGGTGCCGCCACCGCCGCCTCCGCCGGAACGGGCGCCGACCGCCACGCCGGCCCACGCGTCCTGCACCGCCTTGTACTCGGTGGAGGTCGTGCCGTACAGCTCACCGGCCGCCGCGAGCGTGCCGGTGCGGGCCGCCGCGTAGTTGGTGGTCGAGGTGAACTTCGTGCTCAGCGCGCGGAACCAGATCTTCTCCGCCTTGTCCCGGCCGATGCCGGTGACCGGAAGGCCGTCCGAGGTCGGCGAGTTGTAGCTCACGCCGTTGATGACCTTGGCGCCGCTGCCCTCGCTCAGCAGGTAGAAGAAGTGGTTCGCCGGGCCGGACGAGTAGTGGACGTCCACCGACCCGATCCCCGAGTACCAGCTGTCCTTGGACGCGCCGTCCTTGCTCGGCTTGTCCATGTAACGCAGCGGCGAGCCGTCGCCGTTGATGTCGATCTCCTCGCCGATGAGGTAGTCACCGACGTCCGAGGAGTTCTGGGCGTAGAACTCGACCGAGGTGCCGAAGATGTCCGAGGTGGCCTCGTTGAGGCCGCCGGACTCGCCGCTGTAGTTCAGGCCCGCGGTGTTGGCGGTGACGCCGTGCGTCATCTCGTGGCCGGCCACGTCGATGGCGGTGAGCGGGTGGGTGTTGCCCGAACCGTCGCCGTAGGTCATGCAGAAGCAGCTGTCCTGCCAGAACGCGTTGACGTAGTTGTTGCCGTAGTGGACCCGGGAGTACGCGCCGACACCGTCGCCCCTGATGCCGGAACGGCCGTGCACGTTCTTGTAGTAGTCCCACGTCAGGGCCGCGCCGTAGTGCGCGTCGGCCGCCGCCGTCTCCGTGTTCGACGCGGCCCCGTTGCCCCAGATGTCGTCCGGGCCCGAGAAGAGCGTGCCGGTGCCGGAGGTGCCGCGGTTGAGGTTGTACGTCTTGTGCGCGCCCCGCGCCGCGTCGGTCAGGTTGTACGTCGACCCCGACTGCGTGGTGCCCAGGGTGACCTGGCCGCTGTACATGGTGTTGCCGGTACCGGTCTCGACGCCCTGGTACTCGTAGAGCTTCTTGCCGGTGGTCGCGTCGGTGATGACGTGCAGCTCGTTCGGGGTGCCGTCCTCCTGGAGGCCTCCGACGACCGTCTCGTACGCGAGGACCGGTGTGCCGTTCGCCGCCCAGATCACCTTGCGCGGCGCCTGGTCGGTGGCCGCCCTGTCGGCGCCGGCGGCCCTGGCGAGGCCGAGCGCCTGCTTCTGCGCCTTGGCCGCGCTGACGGCCGGTGTGAGCGACGCGACCTTGATGGCCGCCCTGGTGGCCCTGGTGACGCCCTCGGTGGCGCCGGACTTCGCGGTCTCGACGACCAGGTCGCCGCCCAGGACCGGCAGCCCGCCGTAGGTGCGCTCGTAGCGGGTGTGCAGGGTGCCGTCGGCGTCCTTGACGACGTCACGGACGACGAGCGCCTCCTTGGCGCCGAGGCCCAGCTCCTTGGCGGTCGCCACCTTGCCGGCGTCCGCGTCGCGTATCAGCGCGGCGCGCTGGGCCGGGGTGAGGCGAACCGACTCGGCGCCCGGGTTCGCCCGGCCCGCCGCCTGCGGTGCCTTCTCCTGGGCGGCGACAGCGGCGCCCGACTGGACGGCGGCGGCGATGAGCGCGGAGACGCCGACGAGGGCGACGGCCGCGGCACGACGGGAGGTGTGGGGGGTGCGTCTGCGAGAGGGACTGCTGCTCAACACTGACTCCTTCTGCGCGGCCGCGGGTCACGCGGCCAGGGGAGACCCGACGGCGGGTGAGCCGTGCGGGCACGACAAAGGCGGTACGCAGAACAAAGGCGGAACGTGGAGCGTGCACATGAAGCGGCTGTAGCTGTGGGGTTGCTGTGAACCAGCAGTGGGAAGAGTGGCAGTGGATTGCGCTGTCTGTCAGGAGCGCGTCAGGAAGTTGGCCGGAAACTGTTCGTTGTCCGAGAATTCATGTTCGATATTCGGACGGTGGTTTTCGGTAGGCGTTTTCCCCGAAGTCCGCTCGCGGCAAAGTCACTTGGGGAGCCGGCGGCGAGGACGGCGACGCGTACGCCGTGACGGCATAGCGGGCTTCAGGGACTGCCCGGGGACCGGCCTCGGCCGTCAGCGCTCTCCCCGGGCTCCCCGTGCCACGTCCGCCACAGTGCCGCGTACGCCCCGTCCCCCGTCACCAGCGCCTCGTGCGTGCCGAGTTCGGTGAGGCGGCCGTCCTGCATCACGGCGACCCGGTCCGCGTCGTGCGCGGTGTGCAGGCGATGGGCGATGGCGATGACGGTCCGGCCCCGCAGCACGGCGGCCAGGGCGCGTTCGGTGTGCCGGGCGGTGGCCGGATCGAGCAGGGCCGTCGCCTCGTCCAGGATCAGCGTGTGCGGGTCGGCCAGCACCACCCGGGCCAGGGCGAGTTGCTGGGCCTGCGAGCCGTCCGTACGCCGACCGGCCCCGCCGAGCTCGGCGTCGAGGCCGCCGGGCAGCTCACGGACCCAGTCGGCGGCGCCGACCGCGGCCAGCGCCGCCCACAACTGTGCGTCGCTCGCGGTCGGTTCGGCGATCAGCAGGTTGTCGCGGACGGTACCGAGGAAGACGTGGTGTTCCTGCGTGACGAGCACGACCTGCCGGCGCAGCGTCCCGGGCGCCAGGTCCGCGACCGGCACCCCGCCCACCGTCACGGTGCCGGCGCTCGGCGCGTCCACGCCGGCGAGCAGTCTGCTCAGCGTGGTCTTGCCCGCGCCGGACGGGCCGACCACAGCGAGCCGCTCGCCGGGCCGCACGGTCAGGTCGACCCCGCGCAGCACCTCGCCGCCGTGCTCGTAGGCGTACCGCAGGCCCGTCACGTCGATCCGGTCGTCCGCCGGGACGGGCGCCCCCGCGTCCTGCTCGGCCCGCGGCGCCCGGGCCAGGCCCTCCACCCGCGCGAACGAGGCGCCACTGCTCTGGAACTGCTCGACGCGCAGCAGGATCTGGTCGAGCGGTTCGGTGAACTGCCGCAGGTACAGGGCCGCCGCCACCACCGCGCCGAGGCTCATCGCACCCCGCGCGTGCAGGGCGCCGCCCAGCAGCAGCACGCCCGCCACCGGCAGTGTGTACGACACCTCGATCACCGGGAAGAAGACGGTGCGCAGGTACAGGGTGCGCAATCGGGTGCGACGCGAAACCTCCAGCGCGTCCCGGCTCGCCGCCGTCCGCCGTTCCTGGAGCCGGAACGCCTCGACCGTCCGCGCGCCGGACGCGGTGGCGGCGACGATCTCGGCGACCTCGGAGGTCGCCGCGCCCTCCGCGAGGTAGGCCGCGCGGGCCCGCCGCAGATACCAGCGCAGCGCGAACCAGATCGGGGTCAGTCCCAGCACTCCGATCGCGCCGAGCAGCGGATCGATGACGAACACCGCGCCGAGCGTGACCAGCGCCTGGACCGTGCAGACCAGCAGCTCGGGCCCGGCGTCCCGCAGGGTCGTGCCCACGGCCGCCACGTCGGCCGTGCCACGCGTGGTCAGATCGCCGGTGCCCGCCCGCTCCACCACCGAGGCGGGCAGCGCCAGCGCCCGCCCCACGAACTCCTCCCGCACCCGCGCCAGCGTCCGCTCGCCGAAGCGGTGCCCCGCGTACCGCGCCCAGCGTGCCAGCAGCAGTTGCGCGACCGCGCACACCAGGATGGCCGCGGCCAGCCGGTCCACGGCCCCGGTGCCGTGGCCGGCCCGCACCTCGTCGATGATCCGCCCCAGCAGCCACGGGCCCGCCAGCCCGGCCCCGGCGGCGAGCACGTTGAGGGCGAGAGCGCCGGCGAAGGCCCGCCGGTCGGCCCGCAGCAACCGCACCGCTGCCCGGCGCACGTCGGCGGGCTCGGCGACCGGCAGCCGTCCCGAGGGCCCGTCGGCCACCGTCATCGCACAGCCCCCTCGGCGTCGGCGCCGTTGTCCGCGTCCGCGCCCGTCCCCGCTCCCGGAGAACCGCCCGTAACCGCCCGCGTGTCCCGTTCGGCGTCCTGATCGGCGCCGTCGGCGTCCCGCGCCACCAACGCGCGGTAGCCCGGCTCCCGCTCCAGCAGGTCGTGATGGCGGCCGGTCGCCGCGACCTTCCCGTCGACCAGGTAGTGCACGGTCTCCGCCTGGTCCAGGACCAGCGGGGAGGTGGTGGTCACGACCGTGGTCCGGCCGGCGCGGGCCGCGCGCAGCCGCCGGGCGACCGCCGCCTCCGTGTGAGCGTCGAGCGCCGACGTGGGCTCGACGGCCAGCAGCACCTCGGCGTCGGCGAGCAGCGCCCGCACCAGCCGGACCCGCTGCCGCTGGCCCCCGGAGAGGCTGCGGCCCTGTGCGGTCACGGGCGATGCGAGCCCCTCCGTCAGACCCTGCACGATGTCGTCGGCCGCCGCCGCCCGCACCGCCTGTGCGATCTCCGCCGGGGAGGGCTCGCGCCGTCCGCCCACCACCTCGCGCAGACTGCCGGCGAACAGGTCGGCCTCGTTGTCGGCGACCAGGATCCGCGCCCTGACCTGGTCCAGCGGGACGGCGTCCAGTCGTACCGCGCCCCAGGTGACGTCCGAGGGCCCGTACCGGCCGAGCCGGTCCACGACGGCGGTCACCTCCGCGTGCCGCGCACCGACCAGCGCGGTCAGCCGGCCCGGCGCCACCCGCACGCCCGAGGCGGGATCATGCAGCACCGACGGCTCGGCGGGCGCGTCGGCGGCCCCGGGGCCGGCGCCGGTGCCGGGGTCCGGCTCCAGTCGCAGCAGCCGTACGACGCGGCGCGCGGCCACCACGCCCCTGCTGAGCTGGTAGCCCATGTCGACGAGGAACGCCACCGGGCCGATCAGGACCGCCACATAGCCGTACACCGACACCAACTCGCCCACGGTCATGTCACCGCGGGCGGCGAGCCGGGCCGCCAGCCAGGTCACCACGGCGAGGAACAGCGTCGGCAGTCCCACCCCGAGCGCCTGCATCCAGCTGGTGACCGAGCCCACCCGGTAGCCCTGCGCCCGCAGCCGCTGAGAGTCGCGGCCGAAGGAGTCCGCGAACAGCTCCTTGCCCCCGAACCCGTTGAGGACCCGCAGCCCGCCGGCGAGATCGCCGATCCGCGCGGTGAGCACGCCCTGCCGCTCCCGGTACTCGGACTCCGTGCCCTGCAACCGCGACATCAGCGGCCCGACCATCACCGCGACCACCGGCATCCCCAGCAGCACGACGGCCGCGAGCAGCGGCGAGACGGACAGCAGCAGCCCGGCGACGAAGACGTAGACGACGACCGAACCGACGCCCGGCCCCACCACCGTCAGGGCGCCCGCGATCGTGTGCACGTCGCTCACCCCGATGGTGACGACCTCCCCGGTCCCCATCCGGCCCGGCAGCGCCGCGCCGAGCCGCACCGTGTGCCCGACGACGACCTTGGTGGTGCGGAGGTAGGCGTCCATGCGGACCCGTGTCATCGTGCGGTGCCGCATGATGCTCACCCACGCGTTGAGCGCGCCCACGACGAACAGGGCCGTCGTCCAGCCGGCCAGGGCCGCCGTGTCACCGGGTTCGAGACCGTCGTCCACCGCCTTCGACAGCAGGTACGGCGCCACGGCCAGCAGCACCATCCAGACGCTGGCCAGCACCGCCCCGGCCAGCGACCGCCAGGGCTGGCAGCGCACCAGCCACGCCAGATACGCCCAGCCGCCCCGGCGGTCGGGCGTGCCGGGATCCTCGTACGCGTCGACCATCCACTCGTCCTTCCGGCCCCTGTCGTCCCCCGGATGCCTATGCCAGACTGTCGCGCCAGGCCCGGTGCAGGTCGGCGAACCGGCCGGTGCCGGCGATCAACTCGGCCGGAGTGCCGTCCTCGACGATCCGCCCGTGCTCCATGACCAGGACGCGGTCGGCGATCTCCACGGTGGAGAGCCGGTGCGCGATCACCACCGCCGTGCGGCCCTTCAGCACCGTCGCCATCGCCGCCTGCACGGCCCGCTCGCCGGGGACGTCGAGCGAGCTGGTCGCCTCGTCGAGGATCAGCACCGCCGGATCGGCGAGCAACGCCCTTGCGAAAGCGACCAGTTGGCGCTGCCCGGCGGAGATGCGGCCACCGCGTTTGCGGACGTCGGTGTCGTAGCCGTCGGGGAGGGCGCTGATGAACTCGTGCGCGCCGATGCCCTTCGCGGCCCGCTCGATCTCCTCCCGGCTCGCCTCCGGGCGCCCGATGGCGATGTTCTCGGCGACCGTGCCGGAGAACAGGAACGCCTCCTGCGTCACCATGACCACCCCGCGCCGCAGCTCGGGCATGGCCAGCTCGCGCAGATCGACCCCGTCCAGCAGCACCTGCCCCGCGGACGGGTCGTAGAACCGGGCGAGCAGCTTGGCCAGCGTGGACTTGCCCGCGCCGGTCGAGCCGACCACGGCGACGGTCTGTCCGGCGGGAAGGGTCAGGTCGAACCGGGGGAGGACCTCGCCCCCCGTGCGGTAGCCGAAGGAGACGCCGTCGAACACGACCTGCCGGCCGGGCAGCTCACCCTCGAGCGGAGGGAGCTCCCTGGGCGCCGACGGCTCCGGCACGGACGGCGTCTGCGCGAGCAGCCCCGCGATCTTCTCCAGCGAGGCGCCCGCCGACTGGTAGGAGTTGAGGAACATGGCGAGCCGGTCGATCGGGTCGTACAGCCGCCGCAGATACAGCACGGCCGCCGCCAGCACACCCAGTTCCAGCGAGTCGTCCGCGACCCGCATCGCGCCCCAGACGACGATCGCCGCGACGGCCGTGTTGGCGACCAGCCGCGACCCGACGACGTACCGGGCCATCTCGAGGAGCGCGTCGCCGTTCCTGCGCTCGTGCCGCCGGTTAAGGACGCGGAAACCGGCGTCGTTGACGGCCTCGCGGCGGAACGCGCGCACCGGCCGGATGCCGTTCATCGTCTCCACGAACTTCACGATCACGGCCGCGATCGCCGTGGAGCGGGCGGTGTACACCTGGCCCGCGCGCCGCTGGTAGACGCGCACGAGAAGGTACAGCGGCACGAAGGACGCCACCGCGACGGCGCCCAGGCCCAGGTCCAGCCAGAGCAGCATCGCGGAGATGAACACGAAGGACAGCACGACCGTCACGAGTTCCTGAAGACCCTCGTTGAGGAGCTCGCGCAGGGCCTCCACGTCACTGGTGGAGCGGGAGATCAGCCGGCCCGAGGTGTAGCGCTCGTGGAAGTCGAGGCTCAGCGCCTGCGCGTGCCGGAAGATCCGGCCGCGCAGGTCGAGCAGCACGTCCTGGCTGACGCGGGCGGAGGCGATCAGGAACGTGTACTGGAGTCCGCCGGCGGCCAGCGCGCACAGCAGATAGCCGGCTCCCACCGCGACCAGCGGCCCCTGGTCGTCGGCCCGGAACGCCGGTACGGCGCGGTCGATGGCGTACGCCACCAGCAGCGGGCCGGCCTGCACGGCCGCCTGCTGGAGCAGCAGAAGGAGAGAGGTGAGGGCGACGCGCCCCCTCATCGGCGCCAGCAGGGAACGCAGGAGCGCGCCGGTGGCGCCGGGCGGTGTGGGCAGGACGTCCTTGTCGAAGGGGTCGCCGACGGCGGCCCGACGGGAGACCTCCGAGGCGTCGTCGGTGGTGGGGGACGTGGTGGTGGGGGCGGTCATCGGCGGTCGGCCTCCTGTTCCCCTGACGGTTGCGCGGACCGGTCCGGTGATCGGTCACGTGGTGGATCTGGTGACCGGTCCCGCGACTGCTCCCGCGATCGGTCCCCGGACGTGCGGCCGGACCGCTCTCCGGACATGAGGTGGGCGTACTCGGTGTTGGTGCGCAGCAGTTCCTGGTGGGTGCCCACGGCGGTGACCCGCCCCCCGGACAGCAGGGCCACGCGGTCCGCCAGGAGGACGGTGGACGGGCGGTGCGCCACGATCAGCGCGGTGGTGTCGGCGAGGACCTGCCGCAGCGCGGCCTCCACGGCGGCCTCGGTGTGTACATCCAGCGCCGACAGAGGGTCGTCCAGGACGAGGAACCGGGGCTGCCCCACGACGGCTCTGGCCAGCGCGAGACGCTGGCGCTGTCCGCCGGAGAGACTGAGCCCCTGCTCGCCCACCTGGGTCTCGACGCCCTGCGGCAGCGCGTGCACGAACGCGGCCTGCGCGACGCCCAGGGCCCGTTCCAGCTCGACGGCGCCCGCACTGTCCGACGCGCCCATGAGGACGTTCTCCCCCACGCTCGCGGAGAACAGGGTCGGCTCCTCGAAGGCGACGGCGACCCGCGCCCGCAGCTCCTCACGGGACAGCGCGGTGATGTCCTCGCCGTCGAGGGTGATCCGGCCGGCGGTCACCTCGTGGAGCCGGGGGACGAGGGCCGTGAGCGTGGTCTTCCCGCTGCCGGTCGCACCGACCAGCGCCATGGACTCGCCGGGCCGGATGTGCAGGTCGACGCCGTCGAGGGCGGGCGCGGAGTCGGGGGAGGCGTCGGGATAGCGGAAGGTGACGCCGTCGAAGCGCAGCCCGCCGTCGGCCGTGCGGGCCTGCCCGGTCCGGCCACCCGGCTCCTCCGGCGCCTCGTCCATCACCTCGAAGTACCGCTCCGTCGCCGTCGCCGCCTCCTGGCTCATCGCCAGCAGGAACCCGATCGAGTCCACCGGCCAGCGCAGCGCGAGCGCGGTGGACAGGAAGGCGACCAGGGTGCCCGCCGACAGCTCGCCGTCCGCCACCTGCACCGCGCCCAGCACCAGAGCCGCCCCGATGGCCAGTTCCGGGAGCGTCACGATGACGGCCCAGATCGTCGCCAGCAGCCGGGCCTTGCGCAGCTCCGTGCCGCGCAGCGTCGAAGTCAGCTCACGGAAGGCCCGCGCCTGGCTCCGGTGCCGCCCGAAGCCCTTGATGATCCTGATCCCGAGGACGCTCTCCTCGACCACCGTCGTCAGGTCGCCGACCTGGTCCTGGGCGCGCCGCGCCACGACCGCGTACCGCTTCTCGAAGTACACGCACATCACGACGACCGGTATGGCCGGCCCGAGGATGACCAGCCCGAGTGTCCAGTCCTGAAGCAGCATGATGATGACGCCGACGACGATCGTCACCGAGTTGACCAGCAAAAACGTCAGGGGGAACGCGAGGAACATCCGCACCAGGCCCAGATCGGCCGTGGCCCGGGACAGCAACTGCCCCGAGGGCCACCGGTCGTGGAAGGCCACCGGCAGCCGCTGGAGCCGCCCGTACAGGTCCGCCCGCATCTCCGCCTCGACGTGCGACAGCGGCCGCGCCACCAGCCAGCGGCGCATCCCGAACAGCAGCGCCTCCGCGGACCCGAGCAGCAGCAGGCAGAGCCCGCCGAGCCAGACGCCGGCCGTGTCCCGGTCGGCGACGGGGCCGTCCACCATCCACTTCAGGACGAGCGGGATGACCAGCCCCGTACAGGAGGCGAGCACGGCGACGAAGGCGGCAGCGAACAGCCGTATCCGCACGGGCCGGACATACGGCCACAGGCGCAGCAGGGAGCGTACGGCGGAGCGGTCGGGGGTGGTTGCACGTGTATGGGCCATCACCGCGAGCCTACGGACCGGCACTGACATCGCCCACCGGGTTTTGGCCGGACCGGGGTCGGTCGCTGGTCCTACGACCTGCGTTCCCGGGGGGTCGTAGGGCCGGTGTCAACCAATCGGCCGATGCCCGTTCGAGCGAGCCGGCCGATGTGCGGGCCCGGCGCCGCCCGCGAGGCTGGTGCCATGCCCGTCATCGACCGTGAACTGAACGCCCTCCCGGATCTCTCGTCCGTCTCCCACCAGGACGGCCGGATCACACCGAGTTGGGCGTCAAGGACCGTGCGGCGGCGGTGGCCTACGAGCGGGGGATCCTGGGCGGGGCGGACGGCTGAGCGGACCGGGGCGTACGGGTCCGCCGGGCCCCCCGCCCGGGAGCCGCCCTGTCCCACCCGACCAAGGTCTCACCCCACCACCCGCAGCAGCAGAACCGACCGCCCCGGGATTTTCACCGGCGCTCCCGCCGCACGGGTCACCCCCGGCGCCTCGCCCTGCTCCTCGCTGGAGGTGTCGACGACCACCTCGTACCGCTCGGCCCACGGTGGTCCCGGCAGGACGAAGTCCACCGGCCGGTCCCCGGCGTGCAGCAGGGCGAGGAAGCTGTCGTCGGTGATCGGGGCGCCCCGCTCGTCCCGGCCGGGGATGTCCCGTCCGGACAGATACATCCCGAGGGTCGCCGCGGGCGCGTACCAGTCCCCCTCGGTCATCTCCGTGCCGCGCTCGGTGAACCAGGCGAGGTCGCGCAGCCCGTCCGCCGAGTGCGCCCGCCCGGAGAAGAAGGCGCGGCGGCGCAGCACCGGATGGCGGTGGCGCAGCGCGATCAGCCGGGCGGTGAGGTCGAACAGCGCACGCCAGCCCGGCTCCTCGAGCAACCCCCAATCCACCCAGCTGATCTCGTTGTCCTGGCAGTAGGCGTTGTTGTTGCCCCGCTGGGTGCGCCCGAGCTCGTCGCCCGCGACCAGCATCGGCACGCCCGTCGACAGCAGCAGTGTCGTGAGCAGGTTGCGCAACTGCCTGCGCCGCAGCGCCAGGGTCTCCTCGTCGGACGTCTCGCCCTCGGTGCCGCCGTTCCAGGAGCGGTTGTCGTTCGTGCCGTCCCGGTTGCCCTCGCCGTTGGCCTCGTTGTGCTTGCGGTCGTACGACACCAGGTCGCGCAGGGTGAAACCGTCGTGCGCGGTGACGAAGTTGACCGACGCGTACGGCCGGCGTCCGCCCCACGCGTACAGGTCGCTCGACCCGGACAGCCGGTAGCCCATCTCCCGCACGTCCGGCAGCGCGTGCCGCCAGAAGTCCCGTACGGCGTCGCGGTAGCGGTCGTTCCACTCCGTCCACAACGGGGGGAAGGCGCCCACCTGGTAGCCGCCCGATCCCACGTCCCACGGTTCCGCGATCAGCTTCACCCGGCGCAGCACCGGGTCCTGCGCGATCACGGCCAGGAACGGGGACAGCATGTCGACGTCGTGCATGGAGCGGGCGAGGGCCGCCGCCAGGTCGAAGCGGAAGCCGTCGACGCCCATCTCCGTCACCCAGTAGCGCAGCGAGTCGGTGATCAGCCTCAGCACATGCGGCTGGACCACGTGCAGGGTGTTCCCGCAGCCGGTGTAGTCGGCGTACCTGCGCGCGTCCGGCTGCACCCGGTAGTAGCCCCGGTTGTCGATGCCCTTCAGGGACAGCGTCGGCCCCAGCTCGCCGGCCTCCGCCGTGTGGTTGTAGACGACGTCGAGGATCACCTCGATCCCGGCCGCGTGCAGGGCCCGCACCATCCGTTTGAACTCGCCGACCTGCTGTCCCTTCGTCCCGGCGGCGGCGTACGCGGCGTGCGGGGCGAAGTAACCGATCGAGTTGTAGCCCCAGTAGTTCTTCAGCCCCCGGCGCAGCAGATGGTCCTCGTGCGCGAACTGGTGCACCGGCAGCAGCTCGACGGCCGTGACGCCCAGCCTCACCAGGTGGTCCACGGCCGCCGGGTGGGCCAGTCCGGCGTAGGTGCCGCGCAGTTCCTCCGGGATGCCCGGGTGCAGCCGCGTGAAGCCGCGGACGTGCAGTTCGTAGATCACCGAGTCCGCCCAGGGCGTCTTCGGGCGGCGGTCGTCGGCCCAGTCGTCGTCGTCGTGGACGACGACGCCCTTCGGGACGTGGGGCGCGGAGTCCCGTTCGTCCCGCACGGTGTCGGCGACCTGCTGCTGGGGCCAGTCCCGGACGTGCCCGTAGACCTCCGGCGGCAGGCTGAACTCGCCGTCCACGGCCCGGGCGTACGGGTCCAGGAGCAGCTTCGCCGGGTTCCAGCGGCCGCCGGTCCACGGGTCCCAGCGGCCGTGCACCCGGTAGCCGTAGCGCTGGCCCGGCATGATCCCGGGCACGAAGCCGTGCCAGATCTCGTGGGTGAGTTCGGTGAGCCGGGCGCGTGTCTCGCGCCCGCTCTCGTCGAACAGGCACAGTTCGACCGCCTCGGCCCCACCCGCCCACAGGGCGAAGTTGGTGCCCGCGACCCCTTCGGGGCCGACCCGGAACCGGGCGCCCAGGGGTGTGGACGCGCCCGGCCACACGGGTGGGCCCGGCACCTTGCGCGACGCACCGTTCATCACGGTGTCCGGCGTGGCACGCTCGGCCACCGCCTCCTGCTCGGCTGCGCTGGACACCGTTCAGCCTCCCGCGGCTCGTGGGACGACGTGGGAAAAGAGCGCGCGGTGTCCCGGCCGCGGCTCCCCGTCGCGTCGTCCTCCCCCCATTTCTGCCCAGAGCGGCCCTCGCACTCACGTTTCCCCGGAGCATGCCCGCTCGTTGGGCACCGTGTGAGGCACGTACATGGGCGCGCAGGGCGCGTGGGGGTCGCACTGGCCGCCGTATTGACATGGGCAGGACTTCTGGCCGGGGCCGCCGGCTGCACCGGCGAGGACAGCCGGAGCGGACTCGACCGGGTGCTCGGCAAACCCCCGGCTCCCGAGGACGTCATCCGCGTCACCCCGCAGGACGGCGCCAAGGACGTGGGGTCCGGGAAGGCCCTGCGGGTGCGGGTGCCCGGCGGGCGGCTGGAGTCCGTGAAGGTCGTGCGGTCGCAGGACGCGCAGGAGACCCCGGTACCGGGCAGGATCGCCGCGGACGGTGTGAGCTGGCGGCCGGACGACGACCGGCTCGGGCTCGCCGCCCGCTACAGCGTCGACGTGGTGGCGCTGGACCGCGAGGGCAACCGCTCGGCCCGGCACACCACCTTCACCACCCACGTCCCCGAGGAACGCTTCATCGGCTACGTCACGCCCGAGAACCGCTCCACCGTCGGCACCGGGATGATCGTCTCGCTGGAGTTCAACCGCGAGATCGAGAACCGCGTGGCGGTCCAGCGCGCCGTCCGGGTCACGGCGCAACCCGCGGTGGACGTCAGACCGCACTGGTTCGGCGGCACCCGGCTCGACTTCCGGCCCGAGGAGTACTGGGCGCCCGGCACCCGGGTCACCGTCACGCTCGGGCTGCGGGACGTCGAGGGGGCGCCCGGTGTCTACGGGCTCCAGGACAAGTCGTTCTCCTTCACCGTCGGCCGCAGCCAGGTGTCCCTGGTGGACGCGGCGGAACACACCATGGAGGTGCGCCGCGACGGCGACCTGCTGGCCACAGTGCCGATCACGGCCGGGGCGCCGAAGAACACCACCTACAACGGGAAGATGGTGGTGACCGAGATGCTGGAGCTGACCCGGATGAACGGCGCCACGGTCGGTTTCAAGAAGGCCGACGGCAAGGGCGAGTACGACATCCCGGACGTGCCGCACGCCATGCGGCTGACGAACTCCGGCACCTTCCTGCACGGCAACTACTGGGCGCAGGACGTCTTCGGCAAGGCCAACGTGAGCCACGGCTGCGTGGGCCTCAGGGACGTCAAGGGCGGCGCCTCGGACACGCCCGCGGGCTGGTTCTTCGACCGCTCGCTCGTCGGGGACGTCGTCGAGGTCGTCCACAGCGAGGACAAGCAGGTCGCCCCGGACAACGGGCTCGGCGGCTGGAACATGAGCTGGAAGGAGTGGCTCGCCGGCGACGCCCTGGACTGACCTCGTCCCCGGTGCGACCTTCCCCGCGTTCCCATGGTCCAAGTTGGGACTGAACGGTGACAATCCTGTCCCGTCCGGGCCGCTGACCATGTGGTTAATATGCGGCGAACGCGGGGGACGCGTCGCGGTGCGGGCCCGGGGAGGGCCCGGGGGAGTGGGGAGAACGACTTTGAACGTGCGACCGATATCGGGGGCGTCGGTTGGGGGGCGCTCACGCGGCCGAGACAAGCGGTTGGCGCTGATCGTCGGGGGGCTGCTGCTGGCCGTCACGGCCTGCGGCGGGGGCGGGGACTCGGACTCCGGGTCCGCCAAGGACGCGGGTTCCGACGGCAAGGGCGCTTCGGCCACCGCCGAGAGCAAGCAGTCGGAGGCGGTCGTGACCATCGCCCCGAAGACCGGGGCCAAGGACGTCGACACCAGCGGCGCCCTGAAGGTGACGGCCGCCAAGGGCAAACTGACCGAGGTCGTCGTCAAGGACGACAAGGGCACGGCGGTCGCCGGCGCCATCTCCGCGGACGGCGTCGGCTGGACGCCGGCCACGCACCTCGCCGGGTCCACCAAGTACCAGGTGCACGCCGTCGCGAAGGACTCCGAGGGCCGTACGGCCGCCGAGGACTCGTCCTTCACCACGCTGAGCCCGCAGAACACCTTCACCGGCAACTTCACGCCCGAGGACGGTTCCACGGTCGGCGTCGGCATGCCCTTCTCGGTGCGCTTCACCCGGGGCATCACCCACCCGGACGACGTGAAGAAGGCCATCACCGTCACGACCGTGCCGGCCGTCGACGTGCAGGGTCACTGGTTCGGCAACGACCGCCTCGACTTCCGGCCCGAGAAGTACTGGAAGTCCGGCACCAAGGTGACGGTCAAGCTGAACCTCGACGGCGTCGAGGGCCGCAAGGGCGTCTACGGCAAGCAGGCCAAGACCATCACCTTCACCATCGGCCGCGACCAGGTGTCCGTCGTGGACGCCAAGAAGCACACGATGCAGGTGACCCAGGAGGGCAAGGTCGTCAAGACCATCCCGGTCACCACCGGCAAGCCCGGCTACGCCACCTGGAACGGCCAGATGGTCATGAGCGAGAAGTTCACCGTGACCCGGATGAACGGCGACACGGTCGGCTACGACGGCGAGTACGACATCAAGGACGTCCCGCACGCCATCCGCCTGACCGACTCCGGCACGTTCGTGCACGGCAACTACTGGGGCGGCGACGCCTTCGGCAACTACAACGCCAGCCACGGCTGCATCGGCCTGCGGGACGTGCGCGGCGGCTACGACAGCGGCGTGCCGGCCGCCTGGTTCTTCAACCACTCGATGGTCGGCGACGTGGTCGTCGTGAAGAACTCCACCGACCCGACGGTCAACCCGGCCAACGGCCTCAACGGCTGGAACATCCCGTGGGCGGAGTGGACGAAGTAACTCCCGCTCCTTCGCACGACGACGGGCCCGGCGCCGCACACGCGGCACCGGGCCCGTCGTCGTCGGTCGCCGTGCGCTGTGCCTGCCCGGGAGGGGGGCGACGCCCGGGCCCCCGGCCGTGTGTGACCTACCGCACCCGCCCCGTCGACGTTAGTCACCGTTAACCTGCTGGCATGACCGTGAATCTCGAAGTCGCCGACGGCGTCGGCACGCTGCGTCTCGACCGTCCGCCCATGAACGCGCTGGACGTCGCCACCCAGGACCGGCTCAAGGAGCTCGCCGAGGAGGCGGCCCGTCGTGACGACGTACGCGCGGTCGTCCTGTACGGCGGGGAGAAGGTGTTCGCGGCCGGCGCGGACATCAAGGAGATGCAGGCGATGGACCACACCGCGATGGTCCTGCGCGCCCGCGCGCTCCAGGACTCCTTCACGGCGGTGGCCCGCATCCCCAAGCCGGTCGTCGCGGCCGTGACCGGGTACGCGCTGGGCGGCGGCTGCGAGCTCGCCCTGTGCGCGGACTTCCGGATCGCCGGGGACAACGCCAAGCTGGGCCAGCCGGAGATCCTGCTCGGGCTGATCCCCGGCGCGGGCGGCACCCAGCGCCTGTCCCGGCTGGTCGGCCCCTCCAAGGCGAAGGACCTGATCTTCACGGGCCGGATGGTCAAGGCCGACGAGGCGCTCGCCCTGGGGCTGGTGGACCGGGTCGTCCCGGCGGCCGACGTGTACACGGAGGCGCACCGCTGGGCCGCGAAGCTGGCGCAGGGGCCGGCCATCGCGCTGCGCGCCGCGAAGGAGTCGATCGACACCGGTCTGGAGACCGACCTCGAGACGGGCCTGGCGATCGAACGGAACTGGTTCGCCGGGCTGTTCGCCACCGCCGACCGCGAGATCGGCATGCGCAGCTTCGTGGAGGAGGGTCCGGGCAAGGCCAAGTTCCTGTGAGGGACGTCTCCTTCCGGCTGTCCGTGAACACTTGCAATTGACGGGGTGTCTCACCCGGGTCCCTCGATGGGGCGGATTATGGAAACCTTAAGGCGACCTTAAGCCTGTCTTGTCGGGGAAGCCCGGACCGTGCCTGTCGGCCGCTCCTTCTCGCAGGTCAGTGCTGGTTTGTCAGGCTTTGATCTGTCGCTGGCATATGCCGATCCATCTATACGGAACGGTGCGTTCCGGGGGGTCCATTCCGCCGGAACGGCCCCGGAGGGGGCTCCGGACGGCCATGATGGGGGCATGGCGGGGCTGGAGGGCATGGAACAGCCGCGGGGACCGAGCCGTGCTGCCGCGGCGCGCTGGTCGCCTGCGGTCGAGGACGAACGGGCGCTGAAAGCGCTGGAGTTGTTCGGCAACCCGACCGACGGCGAGGTTCCGCTGCCGTCCCGCCCCGAGTCCGCCGCCACGGCCCGCCGCTTGGCCCAGATCGTCGTGCTGCGCCAGTGGGGCCTGACGCCCAGGATGACGGAGGACGCGGTCCTCCTCGTCTCCGAACTCGTCGGCAACGCGGTGCGTCACACCGGTGCCCGGGTCTTCGGCCTGCGGATGCGCCGCCGCCGCGGCTGGATCCGCGTCGAGGTCCGCGACCCCTCCCGAGGGCTCCCCTGCCTGATGCCGGTCCAGGAGCTGGACATCAGCGGCCGAGGACTGTTCCTCGTCGACAGACTGTCCGACCGGTGGGGCGTGGACCTGCTGCCCCGCGGCAAGACGACGTGGTTCGAGATGCGGGTCGCCGACCGCTAGGTCGGGTCTGCGCCGGGTGCGTGGTGGGGGCCGTCTTCCGGCGTTGCCGTCACCGGGCCCTCGGTTCGGTCCTGCACGGCCTCGCCCTCCACCGCCGGACGGGCTGACGGTGCGTCCCCGAGCCCGCAAGCTCTGGGGCGTCAATGGCCGGAATCGGCGCATACCGGGCCTTAAATGGTGCGGTGACCACATCCGACCGCCGTTCCGCGCTGCGGGCGGGCGCCGGGCTCGTCGCCGGGGGTGCGTTCGCGGCCGCGTGCTCGCCCTCCGGGTCCTCGTCCGGCGCCGTCGCCCAGCACGCCCCCACCTCCCCAGCCTCTCCTTCCTCCGCAGCCGCGACCCCAGCGGCCCGTACCTCCGCGGTCTCCGGCTCCGCGCCGCCCGCTTCCCCGGCCCCCGCAACCAGGCCGCCTGCCCGTCCCCGGCCCGCCCCGGCCCCCCGCGCCTTCCCCGGGCAGCCCGCCCAGATCACGCACGGCCCCCGCGACCGGCCCCGGATCGCACTCACCTTCCACGGCCAGGGTGAACCCTCCGTCGCCCGGGCCCTGCTGGCAGAGGCCGAGCGGCACGGCGCCCGGGTCACCGTGCTGGCCGTCGGGGCGTGGCTCGACGAACACCCCGACCTCGCCCGCCGGGTCCTCGACGGCGGCCACGAGCTCGGCAACCACACCCAGCGCCACCTGGACATCAACGCCATGTCCGAGGCGGAGGCGGCGGCCGAGATCACCGGCTGCGCCGAGCGGCTGCGCAGACTCACCGGGTCCATCGGCGCCTGGTTCCGACCCTCCCGCGCCTCCCGCGCCTCGCCGCTGGTGGAAAGGCTCGCCCGCCGCGCCGGTTACCCGCACGTCCTCTCCTACGACGTCGACTCGCTCGACTTCACCTCGCCGGGCGCGCCCGCCGTCGCCCGCACCGTCCTCGACGAGGTCCGGGGCGGGTCCGTCGTGAGCCTGCACTTCGGGTACGCGGACACGGTCGCCGCGCTCCCGGCCGTACTCGACGAACTCGGCCACCGCGGACTGCGCGCGGTCACCACCACGGAGCTGATCGGCTGATGCACCGCAACCTCGTGAAAAGCACCCTGCTCGCGGGCGCCGCGCTCGCCGTCCTCGCCGCCTGCGGCGCCGGGGCCGGGGGCGGGGCGGCCGGGGAGGGACCGGGAGGGACCACCAGGGCGGCCGCCCCCAAGCCGGCGAAGAAGGCCCACAAGGCCACCGCCGACGCTCTGCCCGGCATGCCGCCGGTGCTCGACCCCAAGGACGTCTACGCCGCCGACCGCCCGGGCCGGCTCTCCCCTGTGGTCAAGGACTTCCCGTCCCGGGTCTACGTCCCCAACACCGAGTCCGACACCGTCTCCGTGATCGACCCGAAGACGTACCGGGTGATCGAGACGATCCGGGTGGGTCGGCAGCCGCAGCACGTCGTGCCGTCCTGGGACCTGAAGACCCTGTGGGTGAACAACAACCGCGGCCACACCCTGACCCCCATCGACCCCCGGACCGGAAAGGCGGGCAAGGAGGTCTCGGTGCACGACCCGTACAACCTCTACTTCACGCCCAACGGCAAGTACGCCGTCGTGATGGCCTCCCTCGACCGCGAACTCGTCTTCCGCGACCCGCACACCATGGAGCGGATCAAGACGGAACCGGTCACCTGCTACGGCGTCAACCACGCCGACTTCTCCCTGGACGGCAAGTACTTCATCGTGTCCTGCGAGTTCAGCGGCGAGCTGCTGAAGGTCGACACCGAGCAGATGAAGGTCGTCGGCCGGCAGAAACTGCCCTTCAAGGGCGCCATGCCGCAGGACGTGAAGGTCTCGCCCGACGGGAAGCGCTTCTACGTCGCCGACATGATGGCCGACGGGATGTGGATCGTCGACGGCGACCGCTTCGGCAAGCCCGGCTTCCTCTACACCGGCAAGGGCTGCCACGGACTGTACGTCGGCCGCGACTCCCGCGAGATGTACGTGTCCAACCGGGGCGAGGGCACTGTCTCCGTCTTCGGCTTCCACGAGAACGCCGTCATCAAGAAGTGGCGCCTCCCGCAGGGCGGCAGCCCCGACATGGGCGGCGTCTCGGCGGACGGCAAGGTCCTGTGGCTGTCCGGGCGGTACAACGCCGAGGTCTACGCCATCGACACCCGCACCGGACAGCAGCTCGCCCGCATCAAGGTCGGCAGGGGCCCGCACGGCCTCGCCGTCTACCCGCAGCCGGGCCGCTACTCGCTCGGCCACACCGGCATCTTCCGCTAGGGCCTCTCGTTTGGATCAGGTCGGCCCGACTCACGGTGTCCTGCGTGCCACACCCCGCGACGCGCGACTTGATCCGGACGACAGGCTCCAGGGCGAGCGCCGCGGGGCCCCGCGATGCTCAGCGGCCGGGCGAGCGGTCCGAACCGGGGGCCGTGCCACGCGCCGCCGCGACGCCCCGGTCCGGCCTGACGGTGAGCAGCGCCTCCGCGCCGACCGGCCGGTACCCGGCCGCCTGGAACGCCCGTGTGCTGCGGGCGTTCCCGGGCGAGATCTGCGCCCACACCGGCTCGCCCCCGCCGAGGTGCCGCGCCGCTGCCGCCAGGGCCCGCCCCGTGCCCCGGTGCCGTACGTCCTCCTCGACCTCCACGGCGACCTCCAGCCGTCCCGCGACCCCGCGCCCGAGCACGACCACGCCTCCCTCGGCGGCCCACACCCGGACCTCGTCGCGCCGCCGACGGGAGCTCACCACCCGGGGGTGGTCCCGGTCCTCGATCTCCGTCAGCGAGAGGGAAGGAGCACCCGGCAGCGGGGAGCCGACCACCAGTGCGTCGATCGTCTCCGCGACCCGGCCCGTACGGTCCAGCAGAGCGGTCAGGAAGCGCGGGCTCATCGACGCGGCGAGGGCGTCGCAGTCGGCGGCGCGCAGTGTCTCGTGCACCCACTGCGGGTCCTCGTCGGTGAAGACCACGGAGTGGGCGGTGAAGGAGAGGACGCCCGCGTCGCGGCGGGAGGGCTGGGGGACGACGGTCGTGCGGCCGTCGAGGGGAGGGAAGACCCCGCGCGCGGCCGCGTCGAGAATGTCCCGCAGATTCCCCACCGCGCCGGCCCCCTCGTACTCCTTGAATCTCCACCCACTGGAGGGCCCAGACTCACACACATGATCGACGACGGTACCGGACTCCTCACCATCGGAGAGCTGGCCCGCTCCACCGGACTGACCGTGCGCACCATCCGCTACTGGTCCGACGAGGGCGTGCTGACCCCCGTGGCCCGCTCGGCCGGCGACCACCGCCTCTACGACGCGGAGTGCGCCGCCGGCTGGAACTGATCCGCACCCTGCGTGAGCTGGGCCTCGGCCTGGCCGACGTGCGCCGGGTGCTGGCCGGGGAGCGGACGGTCGCCGAAGTCGCGGCGGCGCACGTGACGGCGCTGGACGCGCAGATCAGGTCGCTGAAGGTGACCCGGGCCGTGCTGTCGTCCGTGGCGCGACGCGGCTCGACCGCGGAGGAGATGACCCTGATGAACAAACTGGCCCGGTTGTCGGCGGCCGGGCGCAAGCGGATCGTCGACGACTTCATGAGCCGTCTCGTGCACCACCTCGCCACCTCGGGGGGCGAGGCACTGCGGCAGGGCGTCGGCCCCGCGGACCCGGCGGCCGAGGAGATCCTGCGGGGCCTGCTGGGCGACGCGGACCGGGCCGCCGTCCTGGACCGCCTCACCGCCACCGCCAACGTCCGGGTCGCCCGGTACCGCCGGGTGTCGGCGATCGTGAACGGCGTCGGACCCCAGCCGTCGTACGACGCCGAGTTCTCCTGGGTGGTCGCCGCGCTGCGGGCTCACCAGGGCCGTTAACCTGACCTGCGTCAGTAGAACAGCGAGTATGACCGCAAGGCATGACGAAGAGGGGCGGATCGGTGGCCGACATCGAAGAAGCGCGCAAGCAGTTCCAGCGGATCGACACGGACGGGGACGGCTTCATCACCGCGGCCGAGTTCAAGACCGCCCTGGCCCAGCAAGGTGACTGGAACGTCACCGAGTCGGTCGCCGAGGTCATCATCAAGAGCCGTGACCTCAACGGCGACAAGCTCCTCTCGTTCGACGAGTTCTGGGCGCACCTGAACAAGTGAGACGAGCGACAGGGGGCGCCTCGCAGAAGCGGGGCGCCCCCTGTCTGTTCCTGCCCGGCCCGTCAGGCTCCGCTCTTCAGGCCCGGCTGTTCGAGCCCGGCGCTCGATTCGCAGGGCCCGGCGATCGTCGGTACTGCCCCGGCGCGACGCCGTACTCCCGTTTGAACGCCTTGGCGAAGGCGAACTCCGAGGTGTAGCCACTGCGTTGGGCGACCTGCCGCAGGGGGGCGTCGTCCGCCCGGAGGAGTCGGCCGGCGGTGGTCATCCGCCACCAGGTCAGATAGGTCAGCGGCGGCTCGCCGACCAGCGCGGTGAACCGGCGTGCGAAGGCCGCCCGGGACAGCCCGCCCTCGCCGCCCAGCTCCTGCACCGTCCACGGCCGGGCCGGGTCGCCGTGGATCGCGCGCAACGCCGCCGAGACCGCCGGGTCGGCGAGCGCCGCCGCCCAGCCCGCGGTCCGTCCGGCGCCCCGCTCCTGCTGCCACCACGCACGCAGGATGTACAGCAGGAGCGTGTCCAGGAGCGCGGTGACGATGGCGTCCGAACCTGGGCTGCGTTCGTCCAGCTCCATGCCCAGCAGCTCGACCGCGGCGCGCAGCGAGCGGTGCGTGCCGACCCGGGCGGGCAGGTGCATGACTTCCGGCAGTTCGGCCAGCAAACGGTGGGCGCGGGAGCGGTCCAGTCGGTAGACACCGCACATCACCACGGCGTCCGCGCACCCGTGCGCGTCGGCCGGGCGCGGGGGTTCGGGCCAGCGACCGTCGGAGCCCACCCGCACCTCCTTCAGCGGGGCGTCGAGTCCGCTGGCCAGCGCGTGGCCGTGGCCGTGCGCCAGGAACACCACATCCCCTGCCGCGAGGGCGACCGGTTCGCCCCCGGCCGGGATCAGCCAGGCCGACCCGCGCAGCAGAACGTGGAACCCGGCGCCGTCGGACTCCCCGAAGCGCATCCCCCAGGGCGCCTGCACGTCCTGTCGGGAGGAGTGCGGCCGCCCGGTGCGCATCGCGGCGACGGCGTCACTGAGTACGTCCATGCCGACACCGTAGCGTCCGCCGCGCGGGGCGGGACGCACTGTGTGAGACGCATGGACAGGAAACCGATACCGGCGGACATGGATCGTCTCGTGGCCGGAGCCTAGCGTCGACGACATGACATTCTCTTCCTCAACTCCCGTTCGTACCGTGCTCTTTCACGAACTCGGTGGCCCCGACGTCCTCACCGTCGAAGAGGTCGACCTGCCCGCGCCCGGCCCCGGGGAGGTGCTCGTGCGTGTGGAGGCCGTGGCGCTCAACCGGGCCGAGGCCCTGTTCCGCTCGGGCGGCTACTACTACCGGCCGACCCTGCCCGGCTCGCGCAACGGCTACGAGGCGGCGGGCGAGGTCGAGGCGGTCGGCGAGGGCGTGACGGCGTTCGCGCCCGGCGACCCGGTGATGTCGGCGGCCAACTTCGAACTCGGCGCCCACGGGGTCTACGCCGAACGCATCCTGCTGCCGCAGACCTCGCTGGTCCCGCGCCCGGCCGAGGTGGACGCCGTCGACGCGGCGGCCGTCTGGCTCACCTACACCACCGCCTACGGCGCCCTGGTCGAACGGGCGGGTCTGGCCCCGGGTGACCGCGTTCTGATCACCGGCGCGTCCAGCGGGGTGGGGACGGCCGCGATCCAGGTCGCCCGCCGGGCAGGCGCGATCCCTATCGCCACCACCCGGACCGAGGCCAAGCGGCGACGGCTGTACGACCTGGGCGCTGAGCACGTGATCGTCAGCGACGACGAGGACGTGATCAAGGAAACCGTGCGGCTCACCGGCGGCCGGGGCGCCGACGTCGTCCTCGACGCGATCGGCGGCGCCGGCTTCGCCGCCCTGGGCGAGGCGACCGCCGCAGACGGCACGCTGGTCAGCTACGGCTGGCTGGACCAGCAGCCCATCCTGCTGCCCCGCAGATGGCCGCTGACCGTGCACGGTTACGCCAACCTCGTCGTCACCGGCACCGAGGACGGCCGCCGCCGCGGCTCCCACTATGTCAACTCCGGTCTCGCCGACGGCACGCTCCGCCCGGTCGTCGCCGAGGTCTTCGACGGCCTGGACCGCATCCGGGACGCCCATCGCCTGATGGAGTCGAACGCGCATACGGGAAAGATCGTCGTTCGCGTCACGGAATAGCCCGCGGCCGTCCGGGGTTGACCCGGCCAGAAGCATGCATGTGCATCGGTTCTGGAAGGGGCAAGGATCGTCATGAAGATCGGCATCATCGGCGCGGGCAACATCGGCGGCAACCTCACCCGGCGCCTCAGCGCCCTCGGCCACGACGTCTCCGTGGCGAACTCCCGCGGGCCGCAGACGCTCAAGGAACTCGCCGAGGAGACGGGAGCGACCCCCGTCACCGTCGAGGAGGCGCCGCGCGGCGCCGAGGTCGTGGTGATCACGATCCCGCTCAAGGCGGTCCCGGACCTGCCGTCCGGCCTCCTGGACGGCGCGGCCGACGGCGTGGCCGTCATCGACACCGGCAACTACTACCCGCAGCAGCGCGACGGCCGGATCGCGGCCATCGAGGACGAGGGCCTCACCGAGAGCCGCTGGACGGAACGCCAGATCGGCCACCCGGTGATCAAGGCGTTCAACGGCACCTACGCCCAGGACATCCTGGACCGCCCGCGCACCGCGGGCGGGCCCGATCGCGTCGCGCTCCCGGTCGCAGGCGACGACGAGACGGCGAAGGCCAAGGTGCGCGCCCTGATCGACGAGCTCGGCTTCGACACCGTGGACGCGGGCGGCATCGACGACTCCTGGCGCCAGCAGCCCGACACCCCCGTGTACGGGCTGCGGGCCGGCACCGAGGCGGTCACCAGGGCGCTGGCGGAGGCGAACCCGGAGCGCCCGGCGGCCTTCCGCGGCTAGGGCCGTGACCGGAAGGGTTCACCGGCTCGCGACGCCCACGGCACTCCCCCAGCCTTCGGCCGGGGGAGCCCCCACGCCGCGTTGTCGCATCACCCGAGTGCATCCCGTACGCGGGCGGTGCTCCGCCTTGCGATGCACCGCACCGGACGCCGCGAGCTGCCCGGCAAACGCTTCCGGTCACGGCACCAGAGCCTGCGACCGACGGCCGGGGTCCCGGCCCGGGCCGCCGGCCCCGTGCAGGCTCTAGACGATCCGCAGAGGGTGGTGCGGTCCGGCGGGCAGCTCGACCGTGATCGGGTCCCCGGGGCGCACCACGCCCCCGGCCAGCACCACGCTCATGATCCCGGACCTGAAGGCCGGACGGCCGTCCGGACCCCGCCCGACGACCTGCTTCAGGAGCCCGCTCCGGAAGCCGTCGATCTGCGCGCAGGGATTGCGCAGCCCGGTCACCTCGACCACGGCCTCGCCGCCGAGCCGCAGCAGCGTCCCCGTCGGCAGCCCGAGCAGATCGATGCCGCGCGTGGTCACGTTCTCCCCGAGCTCCCCGGCGGCCACCTCGAACCCGGCCGCACGCACCTGCGCGAACAGCTCCTCGTGGATGAGGTGCACCTGCCGCAGATTCGGCTGCGAGGGATCCTTCCTCATCCGGAACCGGTGCTTCACCGTCGCCCCGGCGTGCACGTCCCCCGCCACCCCGAGCCCGGCGACCAGTGTGACGCTCTCCCGGTTGGGCTTGGTGAAGGAGTACGTACCGCTCCTGCTGACCGCGCTGACCGACCCACTCATCCGGCGAGTTCCCCTCTCCCGCGACTCCCAGTGAACCGCAGCCCAGAGCCTAGGGGAGGCGGGCGCCTCCGCTCAGCACTCGATGATGTTGACCGCCAGCCCGCCCCGGGCCGTCTCCTTGTACTTCACCGACATGTCCGCGCCCGTGTCCTTCATCGTCTTGATGACCTTGTCCAGGGACACCTTGTGCGAACCGTCGCCGCGCATCGCCATACGGGCCGCCGTGACCGCCTTCACCGCGGCCATGCCGTTGCGCTCGATGCACGGGATCTGGACCAGACCGCCCACGGGGTCGCAGGTCAGGCCGAGGTTGTGCTCCATGCCGATCTCGGCCGCGTTCTCCACCTGCTCGGGGGAGCCGCCGAACACCTCGGCGAGCGCGCCCGCGGCCATCGAGCAGGCCGAGCCGACCTCGCCCTGGCAGCCGACCTCGGCACCGGAGATGGAGGCATTCTCCTTGAAGAGCATGCCGATCGCGCCGGCCGCGAGGAGGAAGCGGACCACCCCGTCCTCCTTCTCCCCCTCGGAGGCGCCCCCGGCCGCGAAGTTCACGTAGTAGTGCAGGACCGCCGGGATGATGCCCGCGGCGCCGTTCGTGGGCGCCGTCACCACCCTGCCGCCGGCCGCGTTCTCCTCGTTCACCGCCATCGCGTAGAGCGTGATCCACTCCATGGAGAGCGCCAGTGGATCGCCCTCCGCCCGGAGCTGGCGTGCCGTCATGGCCGCCCGGCGGCGGACGCGCAGCCCGCCCGGCAGGATGCCCTCCCGGGACATGCCCCGGGACACGCACTCCCGCATCACCCGCCAGATCTCCAGCAGCCCGGCTCGGATCTCGTCCTCGGTGCGCCAGGCACGCTCGTTCTCCAGCATCAGGGAGGAGATCGACAGGCCGGTCTCCTTCGCCAGGCGCAGCAGCTCGTCACCCGTGCGGAAGGGGTACTTCAGGACCGTGTCGTCGAGCTTGATGCGGTCCGCGCCGACCGCGTCCTCGTCCACGACGAAGCCGCCGCCGACCGAGTAGTACGTCTTCGACAGCAGGTCGGCGCCCTGCGCGTCACGGGCCCATATCGTCATGCCGTTGGCGTGGTACGGGAGGGCCTTGCGGCGGTGCAGGACCAGGTCGTCGCCGAAGGAGAACGGGACCTCGTGCGAGCCCAGCAGCCGCAGCCGGCCGGAGTCCTTGATCTGCTCCACCCTGTCGTCCGCGCCCTCCACGTCCACCGTGCGCGGTGAGGCGCCCTCCAGACCGAGCAGCACCGCCTTCGGGGTGCCGTGGCCGTGGCCCGTCGCGCCCAGCGAGCCGTACAGCTCGCAGCGCACCGACGCGACGGAGTCCAGCAGCCCCTCGCTGCGCAGCCGCCGGGCGAACATGCGCGCCGCGCGCATCGGGCCGACCGTGTGCGAGCTGGACGGGCCGATACCGATCGAGAACAGGTCGAAGACCGAGATGGCCACGGGGGACTCCTTCGTACGGGGTGGTGCGGGGTGCCGCCCACACCTCACAGTGTGCGCGGCACCCGGGAAAGGGAACTATCCGTTCAGACCGGGGTACAGCGGGTGCTTGTCCGCCAGGGCCGTGACCCGGGCCTTCAGCGGCGCCGCGTCGGCCTCGGCGAACGGGGACGGCGCCTTCAGCGTCTCCGCGATCACGTCCGCGACCTCGGCGAAGTCCTCGGCGGTGAAACCGCGGGTGGCCAGGGCGGGCGTGCCGATCCGCAGACCGGAGGTCACCATCGGCGGCCGCGGGTCGTTGGGGACCGCGTTGCGGTTGACGGTGATGCCGACCTCGTGGAGCCGGTCCTCGGCCTGCTGACCGTCCAGCTCGGACTCGCGCAGGTCGACCAGGATCAGGTGCACGTCGGTGCCCCCGGACAGGACGTTCACCCCGGCCGCGCGGGCGTCCGGCGAGGTCAGCCGCTCGGCGAGGATCTGCGCGCCCTCCACCGTACGGCGCTGGCGCTCCTTGAACTCCTCGCCGGCGGCGACCTTGAAGGAGACCGCCTTGGCCGCGATCACGTGCTCCAGGGGACCGCCCTGGAAGCCCGGGAAGACGGACGAGTTCAGCTTCTTCGCGAACTCCTTCCTGGCGAGGATGATGCCGCCGCGGGGGCCGCCCAGCGTCTTGTGGGTGGTGGAGGTGACGACGTCCGCGTAGGCGACCGGGTTCGGGTGCAGACCCGCCGCGACCAGACCGGCGAAGTGCGCCATGTCGACCCACAGGAAGGCCTCGACCTCGTCCGCGATCCGGCGGAACTCGGCGAAGTCCAGCTGCCGCGGGTACGCCGACCAGCCGGCGATGATCACCTTCGGGCGGTGCTCCTTGGCGAGCCGCTCGACCTCGGCCATGTCGACCAGACCGGCGTCGTCCACGTGGTACGCGACCACGTTGAACTGCTTGCCGGAGAAGTTCAGCCGCATGCCGTGGGTCAGGTGGCCGCCGTGGGCCAGGTCCAGGCCGAGGATCGTGTCGCCCGGCTGGGCCAGCGCGAACAGGGCGGCCTGGTTGGCGGAGGCGCCCGAGTGGGGCTGGACGTTGGCGTACTCGGCGCCGAACAGCTCCTTGATCCGGTCGATCGCGATCTGCTCGGCCACGTCGACGTGCTCGCAGCCGCCGTAGTAGCGGCGGCCCGGGTAGCCCTCGGCGTACTTGTTGGTCAGGACCGAGCCCTGCGCCTCCATCACCGCGAGCGGAGCGAAGTTCTCCGAGGCGATCATCTCGAGCGTGGACTGCTGGCGGTTCAGCTCGGCGTCGACCGCGGCGGCGATCTCCGGGTCGAGCTCGTGCAGGGGCGTGTTCAGTACGGACATGCGTCTACGACTCCTCAGCCGGCGGTGAAGGCGGTGTACTCGTCGGCGCTGAGCAGATCGTCCTGCTCGCCCGCGGCGCGTACCTTGAACAGCCATCCGCCCTCGAAGGGGGCGGAGTTCACCAGCGCCGGGTCGTCGACGACGTCCTGGTTGACCTCGACGATCTCGCCCGTCACCGGTGCGTACAGCTCACTGACCGACTTGGTCGACTCCAGCTCGCCGCAGGTCTCGCCCGCGGTCACCGTGTCACCGACCTCCGGGAGCTGGACGAAGACCACGTCGCCGAGCGCGTTGGCCGCGTGCTCCGTGATGCCGACCGTCGAGACGCCGTCCTCGGCGACCGACAGCCACTCGTGCTCCTTGCTGTAGCGCAGCTGCTGGGGGTTGCTCATGGCCTGAATTCTCCTGTACGCGGGGGAGTGCTGGTGAATGGGGACCTGCTGGGAGCGCGCGTGAACAGCGGAACTGTGCGCAGGGTCACGCGCGGGTGGGCGTCGACGCGCCCAGTGTCTACTTGCGGCGCTTGTAGAACGGCAGCGCCACGACCTCGTACGGCTCGTGGCTGCCCCGGATGTCCACGCCGACGCCCGCGGTCCCCGGCGCCGCGTGGGCGGCGTCGACGTACGCCATCGCGATCGGCTTGCCGAGGGTCGGGGAGGGGGCGCCGGAGGTGACCTCGCCGATCACCTCGCCGCCTGCGACGACCGCGTACCCGGCGCGCGGGACCCGGCGGCCCTCGGCGACCAGGCCGACGAGGACGCGCGGGGGCAGGGCGGCGGCCCGGTCGGCGGCCGCCTCCAGCGCCGTACGCCCGACGAAGTCGCCGTCCTTGTCGAACTTCACGACCCGGCCGAGGCCCGCGTCGAAGGGGGTGAGGGAGGTGCTCAGCTCGTGCCCGTACAGCGGCATGCCGGCCTCCAGGCGCAGGGTGTCCCGGCAGGACAGGCCGCAGGGGACCAGGCCGACGCCCTCGCCGGCCTTCGTCAGCGCCTGCCACAGTTCGACGGCGTGCTCCGGCCGCACGAACAGCTCGAAGCCGTCCTCGCCGGTGTACCCGGTGCGCGCGATGAGCGCGGGCACGCCGGCGACGGTGCCGGGCAGACCGGCGTAGTACTTCAGGCCGTCGAGGTCGGCGTCCGTGACGGCCGCGAGGATGCCGGGGGACTCGGGGCCCTGCACGGCGATCAGCGCGTAGGCGTCACGGTCGTCGCGGACCTCGGCGTCGAAGCCCGCGGACCGCTCCACGAGGGCGTCCAGCACGACCTGCGCGTTGGAGGCGTTGGCCACCACCAGGTACTGCGCGGACCCGGCCTCGGTCTCGGCCAGCCGGTAGACGATCAGGTCGTCCAGGATGCCGCCGTCCGCCCGGCAGATCATCGTGTAGCGGGCGCGGCCGGGCTTGACCGCCCCGATGTTCCCCACCAGGGCGAAGTCGAGAAGGGCGGCGGCCTGCGGGCCGGTGACGGTGATCTCGCCCATGTGGGAGAGATCGAAAAGCCCGGCGCGGGTGCGGACGGCTTGGTGCTCGTCGCGCTCGGAGCCGTAACGCAGCGGCATGTCCCAGCCGGCGAAGTCGGTCATCGTCGCGCCGAGCGCACGGTGCACGGCGTCGAGGGCGGTGTGGCGCTGCTCGGCGCGCTGGACGGAATCGGGGTCGGTGCTGCTCATCGGGCGTTCGTCTCCCAAGGCGACGGGATCCCCCCGTGCGAGCGAAGCGGGGCGCGCGGGCACAGGGAAGGGCGAGGTCGTTCCTCCCCATCTGTCATCGGAACCTGAGAGGTTCGCCATGACGGTCCGCGACGGGATCGCCCATGACTTGCACCTTGGGTGGAGCCACTGGAGTCAGCGGCCCGCTTTTCAGATGTGCCTCGCCCGCGCGGTAACGGGGCCTGAGAGATTCAAGGGAGGGACTTGCTCCTTCGGCGCCCCAGCGAAGCTGCTGCTGAGAACTCTCCCGCGCGGATTCAAACGGCCGGTATGCAGTTGGCGCGGCCATCATTGCACGGCTCGCCCCGATCCCGGCAGGCCGCATCTGTAACCGGCCTGTGTCGAGACGCGCACCAAAACGCCGGGCACGGCGCATTACCTTCTCTTTACGCTCGATGGGGAAGGGGTTACCCGACCCCAGGGGAGGACGATCACGGTGAACAGGACGAGCACGGCGAGGTCCACCGCATTCGCGACCGGTTCGGGGATCGCGCTGCCGGCACAGCCCGGCGCCCCGGCCCGGGAGGCGTCCGGCGCGCAGCAGGCGCCCGTCGTCCGCGACCTGCGCGAGCGGGCCGGCCGCAGCCCGCACGGCCTGGTCTTCGGTCCCCGGGACCTGGTCGTCGTGACCGGTCTGCCCGGCAGCGGCAAGTCCACGCTCATGCGGCGGACGGTCCGGGGCCTGCGCGTCGACTCCCAGGACACCAGGGACCGCTGGGACGCCCGCGCCCCGCGCTTCCTGCCCTACGGCCTCTACCGCCCCCTCGTCCGCCTCGCCCACTACGCGGGACTGCGCCGCGCCCTGCGCAGCGGTGAGGGAGTCGTCGTGCACGACTGCGGCACCCAGACCTGGGTGCGGGACTGGCTGGGCCGCGAGGCCCGCCGCCGCGGCGGCACCCTGCATCTGCTGCTGCTCGACGTGGGTACGGACACGGCGCTGGAAGGACAGCGCGAGCGCGGTCGGGGCGTCTCCCGGTACGCGTTCCTGCGCCACCGCCACGCCGCCGCCCGGCTGGTGCGCGCGGTGGAGAAGGGACGGCTGCCCGCGGGCTGCGGCTCGGCCGTGCTGCTGGACCGCGAAGCGGCCGACGTGCTGCGCCGCATCGGATTCACCGGCTGAGGGCTCGGGTGCCGCCCCCGGCACCCGCTAGCCTTTCAGCCACACCAGAGTGAGCGGTTCTCAGCAGGCGGTAGGCAGATGGATTTCCCCCCGACGGACTTCCCGGCGGACTTCTCCGCGGACTTTCCGGCGCAGGCGCACCACCATCCGCACGGCGGGTGGCCCGGCAACGAGCTGGAGGAGGTGCTCTCCGTCTCCCTCGGCGTGCCCGGAGCCGGCGGCCGGATCGTCGAGGTGCTCGGGCGCAGCTTCGTCTGGGTGCCGCTGCCCGGGGGCGGCAGCCCGCACAGCGGTCCCCTCGACCTGGCCACGCTGGAGCTCGAAGGACAGGTGTACGTGCCGGTCTTCAGCTCCGAGGAGCAGTTCCGGCAGGTCGTCGGCGCGCACATGTCGTACACGATCGCGCCCGCCGTCGAGTTCGCCCGCGGGCTGCCCCCGCAGGTGGGCATCCTGGTGAACCCGGACGGGGTGGTCGGTGTCCCGCTGCCCCCGGCCGCGGTGGCCGAGCTCTGCCGGGCGGGCCGCACCCCGCTGGACGGCGGCGCCGCCGGGGGCCGGGTCCGTCTGTACGAGCCCGACTGGCAGGACGACCCGATGGACTTCCTGGCCGCGGCCTCGCAGGAGTTCGAGGCCATCGGAGTGGTCCGCACGGCCCGGCGCTGCCTGGCCGTCATCGAGACGGCGGACCCGGTGATGTTCGTGGGTGTGGAACTCTCCCGGTGGGAGGGCGATCTGAGGGCGCTCCCGCTGGAAGCCCTGGGCAGGGCTCTGGGCAGGACCTCGGCCCCCTGGCCGGTGAACCTGGTTCTCCTGGACGTCGCCCAGGACCCGGTGGGCGACTGGCTGAGGGAAAGGGTCCGTCCCTTCTACACGAGCGACCGGTGAATCCGCCCCGGCGGTGCGGGGCTGTGCCGCGGTGCGGCTCCGCCACGGTCGGCGGCCGGCTCCGTCCGGTCCGCGGCCCGCGGTTCACGGCAAGCCCGCAGCTCTCAACGGCTCGGCCGGCGGAGCGCCTAAACTGGGCCCGGACGCGGGGCAACCTCTCGAAGGGGCGATAAAAAGTGAGCGCTGGCACTGCCGCGACCGGCTCGGTCGAGCACATGCTGCGCCAGGTCACGCCGGGGCGCTACGACGCCTACGAGGCGCTCCTGCGCGCGCTCGCGACCCCCTCCTCGGGCCGGCTCTGGATGCTGCTGTGGCACGGCCAGGCCGGCTCCCCGGACGCCCAGTACGGAAACATGGAGGTGGACGGGCACGGCTACGCCCCCTGTGTCACCTCCGCCCAGGAGCTCAGCGCGAGTGGCTGGAACCGGTCGTACGAGGTGGTCGACGGGCTGGACGTGGCCCGCACCCTCTACCCCGACCACTACGGCCTCTGGCTGAACCCGCACGCCCCCGGCGGCGGCGTCGGCATCCCGTGGCTGGACCTGCGCCGTATCGCCACCGGGCTGGAGCGCCAGCCCGCGGGGCCGCTGCGGCTGTCCGAGCCCGGCATCGAGATCCCGCAGTTCTACGCCCTGCTGGCGCAGAACGCCCATCGCACGCCGGCGGTCCGTACGCTGCGCCGCGCCTGGGTGCAGCCGGCGCTGGGCGCGCCGTACCTGGCCATCGGGCTCGACGTGTACGACTCCTCCCCGCAGGCCGTGGACGCCGTACGGGCGATGATGCAGCAGTCCATCGGCGCCGTGCCGGACGGGCTGCCGGTGTCGACGGTCGCCATGACCGACGAGTACGACCCCGTCGTGATGTGGATGCGCGCCACCGCCCGGCCCTTCTACGACCGCGAGGCGCACGCACCCGCGTCGGCCCAGGCTCCCGCCGGCGGCTACGGCTATCCGCCCACCGGACGTTACTGACAGCCGTGGACGGTCTCACCGTGAGGTGGGAACGGACTTCTTCGCGCGTAGATGACAACGATTAGTGCGGGTTATTACCGATCTGTCCTAATTGGCCCCCGTCCGGGGGCCGTTACCCGCCGTCCGGATAACGGAACCCCACTACCCGGATCACGTTTACGCATCCATTCACTGCCAAGTCTGGCTACAGATCGCCAAACCGTTGAAGACTCCGGCGTCAGGGGACTTATCCCCTGCGTATTACGGACTGATCACGCCGCTACAGCGGCAAGTGCGGGCCGGCTACCGCCGGTTGAGAGGGGTCCCTGCCAGATGACGGCACCATTGCACGAGCCGACCGCGGAAGCGGCCCCGAGCGCGGCCGAGGAAGCGGCGGTCGCCACCAGCGGCGCCAAGGCCGTTCAGGGTCGTTCCCTGGGCCGGATCGCCTGGGAGCGCCTCAAGCGGGACAAGCTCGCCCTGACGGGCGGTGTCGTGGTGCTCCTCCTCGTCGTGGTCGCGCTGCTGGCGCCGGTCATCACGGGGCTTCTGGGGCAGGACCCGAACGAGTACCACGAGAACCTCATCGACCCGCTGTTCGGCACGCCCACGGGCTCCCTGGGCGGCCTCAGCGGGGACCACCTGCTCGGTGTCGAGCCGGTCAACGGCCGCGACATCTTCGCCCGCATCCTCTACGGCGCCCGGATCTCCCTCCTGGTGGGCTTCCTGTCCGCCGTGGTGGCCGTGATCCTCGGAACCGTGCTGGGCATCCTCGCCGGATTCTTCGGCGGCTGGGTCGACTCCCTGATCAGCCGGGTGATGGACGGTCTGCTCGCCTTCCCGCAGCTGCTGTTCATCATCGCGCTGGTCTCCGTCATGCCGAACAACATGCTGGGACTCACCGGTTCGAGCGTGCGCGTCTTCGTGATGATCCTGGTCATCGGCTTCTTCGGCTGGCCCTACATCGGACGTGTGGTGCGCGGCCAGACGCTCTCGCTGCGTGAGCGCGAGTACGTCGAGGCCGCCCGATCGCTGGGCGCGGGGCGGATGTACATCCTGTTCAAGGAACTGCTGCCCAATCTGGTCGCCCCGATCGTCGTGTACACGACGATGATGATCCCCACCAACATCCTCACCGAGGCGGCGCTGAGCTTCCTGGGCGTCGGCGTCAAGCCGCCCACCGCCTCGTGGGGACAGATGCTCTCCAGCGCGATCGACTACTACGAGTCCGACCCCATGTACATGGTGGTCCCGGGTGTGGCGATCTTCATCACCGTGCTCGCCTTCAACCTCTTCGGTGACGGCATCCGGGACGCGCTGGACCCGAAGGCCTCCCGCTGATCCGCCCCCACGGGGACCAGCGACACAGCGAGCCGCAGAACAGCCGAGAACACGGCACCCCAACCGTCCCGTGGCCTTCACACGGGGTATCTCTCATCTATCCGGAGGATCCGAGATCGTGACTACCCAACGCACCTCAGGGCGGCGGAAGCAGGCGCTTGCCGCTACTGCCGCGGTCGCCGCGCTGCTGACCACGGCGGCGTGCGGCGGCGGTGGAGACGACGGCGACAAGGGCTCGAGCTCCGGTGCCGCCGGCTTCGACGCCGCGAACAACAAGGTCGCCCAGGCCTCTGCCGCCAAGAAGGGCGGCACGCTGAAGTTCGGTGCCGCGCAGGACGCCGACTCGTGGGACACCACGCGTGGCTACTACGGCATGATGTGGAACTTCGCCCGCTACTACAGCCGCCAGCTCGTCACGAACAAGGCCGAGCCGGGCGCCGCGGGCGCCGAGGTCACTCCGGACCTCGCCACGGCGACCGCGAAGGTCACGGACGACGGCAAGACCTACACGTACACCCTGCGTGACGGCGTCACGTGGGAGGACGGCAAGCCGATCACGTCCAAGGACGTGAAGTACGGCATCGAGCGCGTCTGGGCGCAGGACGTGCTGTCCGGCGGTCCGACGTACCTGAAGGACGTGCTCGACCCCAAGGGCGCCTACAAGGGTCCCTACAAGGACACCTCGGCGGACAAGCTGGGTCTGAAGGCGATAGACACGCCCGACGACAAGACCATCGTCTTCCACCTCCCGCAGGCCAACTCGGACTTCGAGGAGATGCTGGCCCTGGTCTCGGCCTCGCCGGTCCGCCAGGACATGGACACCAAGGCCAAGTACGGCCTGAAGCCGTTCTCCTCGGGCCCGTACAAGTTCGCGTCCTACTCCCCGGGCAAGGACCTCAAGCTGGTCCGCAACACCTCCTGGAAGCAGGCCTCGGACCCGATCCGCAAGGCCTACCCGGACGAGATCACCATCAAGTTCTTCTCGGACGCCAACCAGCTCGACCAGCGTCTGCTGAGCGGTGACCTGGACCTCGACCTGAACCAGACCGGCATGTCGCCGCAGGGCCGCACCACCGCCCTGAAGCAGCACAAGGGCAACCTGGACAACCCGGTCTCCGGCTACGTCCGCTACGCGGTCTTCCCGCAGAGCGTCGCGCCGTTCAACAACATCGAGTGCCGCAAGGCCGTCATCCTCGGCGCCGACCACGTGTCGCTCCAGACCGCCCGCGGCGGTCCGGTCGCCGGCGGCGACATCGGCACCAACATGCTCCCGCCGTCCGTCCCGGGCGCCGAGGGCCAGAAGTACGACCCGTACGAGATCTCCGGCGCCAACAAGAGCGGCAACGAGGCCAAGGCCAAGGAGGCCCTGAAGGCCTGCGGTCAGCCGAACGGCTTCAAGACCACCATCGCGGTGCGTAACAACAAGCCGGTCGAGGTGGCCACCGCCCAGTCCCTCCAGGCGTCGCTGAAGAAGATCGGCATCACCGCCGAGATCGACCAGTACGACGGCTCGCAGACCGCCGGCATCATCGGCAGCCCCTCGAACGTGAAGAAGAAGGGCTACGGCATCATCATCATGGGCTGGGGTCCGGACTTCCCGTCCGTCCAGGGCTTCGGTCTGCCGCTGTGGAGCAGCAAGTACATCGCTCAGAGCGGTAACAACAACTACGCGCTCATCAACGACAAGACGATCGACGGCCTGTTCTCGTCGTACGTCACCACGCTGGACGACGCCGGCAAGACCAAGATCGCCACGGAGATCAACCACAAGGTGATGGAGGGTGCGTACTACCTGCCCTTCGTCTTCGAGCGGTTCATCAACTGGCGCTCGGACAACCTGGCGAACGTCTACACCACCGACGGTTACAGCGGTCAGTACGACTTCGTCAACCTCGGTCTGAAGAACCCGAAGAAGTAGTCCCGGCACACCCGCCGAACGGCACGAAAGGCAGGTGAAGGCCGGCGCGGCGGATCCGCGGGTCACTGGACACAATCCGGTGGCCCGCGGTCCGCGGCGGGCCGAGAGCTGTGCTCGCTTACCTCATCAGGCGGCTGTTCGCCGCCGCAGTGATGCTCGTGGTCATCGTCATGGTGGTCTTCGGCATCTTCTTCCTCATCCCCAAGTGGGCTGGCGTAGACATCGCCTTGAGCTTCGTGGGCAAGCAGGCCGACCCTGCCGCCGTCGAGGGTGTGCGCGAGAAGCTGGGCCTGGGCGACCCGATCTACGCCCAGGTCTGGGAGTTCTTCAAGGGCATCTTCGCCGGACGGACCTACACGGGCGGTGGCGACTCCATCCACTGCGCCGCCCCGTGCTTCGGTTACTCCTTCCGCAGTGAGCAGGCCGTCTGGCCGGTGCTGACCGACCGCTTCCCGGTGACCCTGGCGCTCGCGCTCGGTGCCGCCGTGCTGTGGCTGATCCTCGGTGTCTCGGCCGGTGTGCTCTCCGCGCTCAAGCGGGGCAGCATGTGGGACCGCGGCGCGATGGTGATCGCGCTCTCGGGTGTCTCCCTCCCGATCTACTTCACCGGCATGGTCGCCCTGTCGATCTTCGTGTACGGACTGGACCTGTTCGACGGGCAGTTCGTACCCCTGGACGAGAGTTTCACCGGCTGGTTCGGCGGGATGATCCTGCCCTGGGTCACCCTCGCGTTCCTGTACGCGGCCATGTACGCCCGCATCACCCGGGCCACCATGCTGGAGATCCTCGGCGAGGACTACATCCGCACCGCCCGCGCCAAGGGCCTCAAGGAGCAGACCGTCATCGGCAAGCACGCCATGCGCTCCACGATGACCCCGCTGCTGACCATGCTCGGCATGGACCTGGGCGCCCTCATCGGCGGCGCGATCCTGACCGAGACGGCGTTCAACCTGCCCGGCCTCGGCCAGGCGGTGCTGAACGCCATCAAGAACCAGGACCTGCCCGTCATCCTGGGCGTCACCCTGATCACTTCTCTGGCGGTGCTCGTCGCCAACCTCGTGGTGGACATTATGTACGCCGTGATCGACCCCCGAGTGAGGCTCGCATGACCGAACTCAGCAAGAGCGGAGCGGCCGTGGGCGAGCCCACCCCCGCTTCGCCCGCGCCGACTTCCTTCCTCGAGGTCCGCGACCTCAAGGTGCACTTCCCGACCGACGACGGTCTGGTCAAGTCGGTCGACGGGCTCAGCTTCCAGCTGGAGAAGGGCAAGACCCTCGGCATCGTGGGCGAGTCCGGATCCGGCAAGTCGGTGACCTCGCTCGGCATCATGGGCCTGCACACCGCCGGCCAGTACGGCAAGCGCAAGGCGCAGATCTCCGGCGAGATCTGGCTGGACGGCACCGAGCTGCTGTCCGCCGACCCGGACCACGTGCGCAAGTTGCGCGGCCGTGAGATGGCGATGATCTTCCAGGATCCGCTGTCGGCGCTGCACCCGTACTACACGATCGGTCAGCAGATCGTGGAGGCCTACCGGATCCACCACGACGTCGACAAGAAGACCGCCAAGCGCCGTGCGGTCGAGATGCTCGACCGGGTGGGCATCCCGCAGCCGGACAAGCGGATCGACAGCTACCCGCACGAGTTCTCCGGCGGTATGCGCCAGCGCGCGATGATCGCGATGTCGCTGGTCAACAACCCGGAGCTGCTGATCGCGGACGAGCCGACGACCGCCTTGGACGTCACCGTCCAGGCGCAGATCCTCGACCTCATCCGCGACCTCCAGAAGGAGTTCGGCTCCGCGGTCATCGTCATCACCCACGACCTGGGCGTCGTCGCCGAACTGGCCGACGACATCCTGGTGATGTACGGCGGCCGTTGCGTCGAGCGCGGCCCGGCCGACAAGGTGTTCTACGAGCCCCGGCACCCCTACACCTGGGGTCTGCTCGGCTCGATGCCGCGTCTGGACCGTGAGCAGCAGGAGCGCCTGATCCCGGTCAAGGGCTCCCCGCCCTCGCTGATCAACATCCCGTCCGGCTGCGCCTTCAACCCGCGCTGCCCGTACGCGGACCTGCCGAAGGACAACGTCACCCGCACCGTCCGGCCCGAGCTGGCCGAGGTCGGCAGTCGCCACTGGGCCGCCTGCCACCTGGGCACGGAGCAGCGGGAGCGTATCTGGACCGAAGAGATTGCGCCGAAGCTGTGAGTGACGACGAGAAAGCGGTGAAGATCCCCGCGCAGGCCGACGCCCCCGAGGCGAAGGGCGCGACCCTCACCAAGGACGCCGCCCCCGGCGAGGTCCTGCTGAAGGTGACCGGGCTCCAGAAGCACTTCCCGATCAAGAAGGGCCTGCTCCAGCGGCAGGTCGGGGCGGTGCACGCGGTCGACGGCATCGACTTCGAGGTCCGCTCCGGCGAGACCCTCGGCGTCGTGGGCGAGTCCGGCTGCGGCAAGTCCACGATGGGCCGGCTGATCACCCGGCTGCTCGAACCGACCGCCGGCAAGGTCGAGTTCCAGGGCAAGGACATCACGCACCTCGGGGTGAGCGGCATGCGTCCGCTGCGCCGCGACGTGCAGATGATCTTCCAGGACCCGTACTCGTCGCTGAACCCGCGCCACACCATCGGCACGATCGTCGGCGCTCCCTTCAAGCTCCAGGGCGTCGAGCCCGAGGGCGGCATCAAGAAGGAAGTGCAGCGGCTGCTGTCGGTCGTGGGTCTCAACCCCGAGCACTACAACCGCTACCCGCACGAGTTCTCCGGCGGCCAGCGGCAGCGCATCGGCATCGCCCGCGCGCTCGCGCTGAACCCGCGGCTGGTCGTGGCGGACGAGCCGGTCTCGGCCCTGGACGTGTCGATCCAGGCCCAGGTCGTCAACCTGCTGGACGACCTTCAGGAAGAGCTCGGCCTGACGTACGTGATCATCGCGCACGACCTGTCGGTGGTCCGGCACGTCTCGGACCGCATCGCGGTGATGTACCTCGGCAAGATCGTGGAGCTGGCCGACCGCGACCTGCTCTACAAGTCGCCGATGCACCCGTACACCAAGGCGCTGATGTCGGCGGTGCCGATCCCGGACCCGCGCCGCAAGAACGCCAAGAGCGAGCGGATCCTGCTCAAGGGCGACGTGCCCTCGCCGATCTCGCCGCCGAGCGGCTGCCGCTTCCACACCCGGTGCTGGAAGGCGACGCAGATCTGCACGACCAAGGAGCCGGCGCTCGTCGAGCTGCGGCCCGGCCAGCAGGTCGCCTGCCACCACCCGGAGAACTTCGCGGACCAGGCGCCGCAGGACACCGTCCTGCTGACCGTCGCGAAGGAGGCGGCGGAGCTGGTGGCCGACGAGGTGCTCGCGGAGTCGGCGGAGACGTCGGCGGCGGTGGCGGCGGAGGTGGCCGCGGAAGCGGCCGCCGCCGAGGCTGCCGCGAGCGCGGAGCCGGCCGAGGCTGCTGAGCCCGCCGAGGCTACGGTGCCCGCCGAGGCCACGGAGCCCGCCGAGGCCACGGAGCCCGCCGAGGCCCCCGCGGCCGAGGCCACCGGGGACGCCGAGCCGGTCGCCGAGGCCGCCTCGGAGACCTCCGGCGACGACGCCTCAGGCGACGCCACGGGCGACGCTTCGGCCAAGGAGAAGTAAGTAACACCGAGCCCCCGCCTTGCAATGTAAGGCGGGGGCTTCGTGTTGGGTGAGAATGTAGGGGTGCTCCAGCAAATATTCAGCCCCTCCGTCCAGCACACGCTCGACCTGATCGGCATTTTCGTCTTCGCCATCTCGGGCGCGCTGCTGGCCGTCCGCAAGAACTTCGACGTGTTCGGCATCGCCATGCTCGCCGAGGTCACCGCGCTGGGCGGCGGGGTCTTCCGCGACCTCGTCATCGGGGCCGTGCCGCCGGCCGCCTTCACGGACCTGGGGTACTTCCTCACCCCGCTGCTGGCCGCTCTCCTGGTCGTCTTCCTCCACCCGCAGGTGGAGCGGATCCAGCAGGGGGTCAACGTCTTCGACGCCGCGGGCCTCGGCCTGTTCTGCGTCACCGGGACCACCAAGGCCTACGACTACGGCCTCGGCCTCACCGCGGCGGCCGCGCTGGGCGTCGCCACGGCCGTCGGCGGCGGTGTGCTGCGCGATGTGCTGGCCAACGAGGTGCCCTCGCTGCTGCGCTGGGACCGCGACCTCTACGCCGTCCCGGCGATCGTCGGCGCCACCGTGGTGGTGCTCTGCATCCGCTACGACGTGCTCACCCCGCTGGCCAGCGGCTCGGCCGCGGTCACCGCCTTCGCGCTGCGGCTTCTCGCGATGCGGTTCCACTGGCGAGCGCCGCGTGCTTGGAACCGGCGCTCGACGGTCCGTGAGGAGTAGTTCTGCGGCCCGCGCCGGTCACCCAGTGCTGGTCCAGCTGCGTCGTCAGCCAGCGGAACGCCGGCACGACCTGCGGCCGCCACAGCCCCATGGTGTGGCCGCCCGCGCTGCTCGGGATGTAGACGACGTGCACGGTGGTCGGCGCCTTCGCCGCCTCCCGCATCGCCAGGGCCTCCTCGTAGCCGTCCTTCGGCTGACCGGACATGTAGAGGGCCACGGCAGGCGGAACGGCGGCCTTGCGCAGCAGCAGGTACGGGTTGTTGGCCCGGCGCAGCGCGGGGTTCTGCGCGGTGAGGGAGTCGGGCTGGCTCATGGGGTCGCTGTATCCGGACAGGCTCACCGCGGCCCGGTAGCGGTCGGGATGGGCGATGGCGAGTTTCGTCGCGCAGTGCGCCCCCGCCGAGTACCCGGCGACCGCCCAGCCCTGGGGCGCGGGCTGGGCCCGGAAGTTGTCCTTGATCATCTTCGGTACGTCGATACTGAGCCAGGTGTCGGCGTTGACGGTGCCCGGGACGTTGGCGCAGCCGGTGTCCACCCCCGGCAGCAGAGTGGTGCGCGGCGTGACGAGGATGAACGGTGCGACCTTGCCCTCGCGCATCAGCGGGGCCAGTTGCTCATGCACCTTAAGCGTCCCGTACCAGGACTTCGCGGAGCCCGGGTAACCCGGCAACAGCTCCACCACGGGGAAGGAGCGGTGTGCGTAGGCGGGCTCGGCGTACTGCGGGGGCAGCCAGACGTAGACCTCGGCGTTGATGCCCGAGACCTGGCCCTTGAGCTGGGTGACGCGCACCCCGCCGGCGGCGCGCATGGCCGGTCCCTCGGCCTGCGTGAACTTCTGCCGGACCTTGGGCAGCCGGTCCAGCGCGATCCCGCCGGTGCCGTCGGCGCCCAGGTCGGCGGCCTGCCGCACATGGGTGCCGGTGCCCAGCAGGTCGCCCCAGGTGTCGTACAGGCCGTTGGCGTTGTTGACCACGACGAAGACCAGGGCGACGGCCGTGCTCTGCGCGAACAGCAGCATCACCACCCGGGCCGCCGCGCGCAGGACCCGCGGCCCGCGCAGGCGCGACCACATCAGCAGCGGCAGCGCCACGGCGACGACGGACAGCGCGATCAGGGTGTAGAGGAACGGAGTCCCGGTGAGGCTCATGCCTTTGCAGAGGGAAAACGGGGCGTCGAGGTTACGGACGAGTTCGGACACTTACCGAGAAATTGCCGACCGCTCACCCGATCCGGCCGTGCGGGGGTGCAGTTCGGCCATCCGGCCGGAATCAACCAAAGCTACCGCTTAGTAATCAGCTGTTGTACGGTTCAGCCATGCCAGAAGCAGCTACCGCGGCAGCCGAGCGGGCCTCCACCGCCCTCGTCACGGCCTCGACCGGCGACAGCGAGTTCGACCGCGACACCGCGCTCACCCGACGAGCGCCCGGCGTCTACGACATCGACCTCTCGGCCGGCTGGACGATCATCAGCGCCGTCAACGGCGGCTACCTCCTCGCCGTCCTCGGCCGCGCCCTCGGGGACGCCCTCCCGCACCGCGACCCGTTCACGATCTCGGCGCACTACCTCACGGCGTCCCAGCCCGGCCCCGCGGTCGTCCGCACGGACGTCGTCCGCACCGGCCGCACCCTGTCGACCGGGCAGGCCTCGCTCTTCCAGTACGACGAGAACGGCGCCGAGGTCGAGCGCATCCGCGTCCTCGCCTCCTACGGCGATCTGGACAGCCTGCCGGACGACGTCCGCACGACGGCGAAGCCGCCCACGATCCCGCCGATGGACCAGTGCTTCGGTCCCGAGGACGGACCGGCGCCCGTCGACGGCAGCTCCGCCATCGCCGACCGTCTGATGCTCAAGCTGGATCCGTCGACCCTCGGCTGGGCGCTCGGACAGCCCTCCGGCAAGGGCGAGATGCGGGCCTGGTTCGGCCTGAAGGACGGCCGCGACCCCGACCCGCTCTCCCTCCTCCTCGCGGTGGACGCCCTGCCGCCCACCGCCTTCGAGATCGGTCTGCGCGGCTGGGTCCCGACGGTGGAGCTGACGGTGCACGTCCGCTGCCGTCCGGCGCCCGGCCCGCTGCGCGTCTCCATCACCACCCGCAACCTCGCCGGCGGCTTCCTCGAGGAGGACGCCGAGGTCTGGGACAGTGCCGACCGACTGGTCGCGCAGTCACGGCAGTTGGCGCGGGCCAGGCTCGGCTGACGGATGCCGCCCCCGCGGTGCGGGCCGTTTCCGTCACGGAGCTGTACCAGCGCACCGACCGGGCACCTGACGTGAACTCCCAGGTGGGCAAGGTGCCTTGGGGTGCGCTTTACCTGGTTGACAGGCGGGGGACAGACGAGGCTCAAGGAAGCCCTAAGCGCCGTTGGTTGAGTTCCGGCCTCAGGTCCTCCTCATCCTCCTGGAGCTGTTCCTCATGAAGCGTGCGCTGATGCCCGTCCGTCTCGTCCCCGCGGTGGCGCTGCTGGCGCTCTCGCCCCTCGCCCTGGTGGCCTGCGGCTCGGGTGACTCCTCCTCGTCGAACGGCGGAACGTCCGCCCGGCAGTCCTGCCGGCCGCCGTCCGGCAACGCCTCGGGGATGCCGGACGGCGCTCCGTCGGGCGCGCCGACCGGCGCCGCGTCGGGGCAGCCGTCGGGCGCCCCGACCGGCACGCCGACCGGTTTCCCGTCGGGCATGCCGAGCGGCGGGCCCGGCGGCGGTGGTCAGGGTGGCCCCGGAGGCGGCGGGGGCGGCGGCTGCGGCGGTCCGGGCGGAGGCCAGGGGCAGCAGGCTCAGCAGCAGGGCTGACGGGCGGTTCGACCACAGGGGCGGCGCACTCGGCGACGGGTGCGCCGCCCCTGTGCCGTGCGGGCGCGCGGTGCGCCGCCGCGGGGTGTCATCCCAGCCAGTGGTGGCGACCGATGCTGATGAGCCGCATCTGCCGGGCAGCGAGCAGGCTGATCCGCTCCTGGTCCTCCGGCGAGGCCTCGAGCGCCTCCAGGAACAGCGAGGCGGTGATGAGCATCTGGTCGACATAGAGGTGCGAGAGCATCAGCAGGTCGTCGTCGCTCCAGCCCTCGGCCTCCGCGTCCTTGGCCAGTTCGGTCCTCACCTCCTCGGCGAACCGGGCCAGTTGCTCCCGGATCGCTTCCCGCACCGGCTGAACTCCGCCATGTCGCTCACGGGCGATGAAACGGACGTGAGCGGGGTACGCGTTCACGTGACCGGCGATCAACTCGACAGCGCGCGCGATGCGTTCCTCGCTCGTGTCGGCCGTGGTCACGGTGGTGCGGATCATCGGGTGCAGGCTGCCCAGCGCCTCCTCGACCAGGGCGACACCCAGATCCGCGGTGGAGCGGAAGTGCCGGTAGAAGGCGGTCGGGGCGACCCCGACGGCGCGGGTGACCTCGCGCAGGCCCAGGCTGCTCAGGCTCTGCTCCTCCAGCAGCGCCAACGCCGCGTCCAGGAGCGCCTGCCGGGTCTTCTGCTTCTGGGCCTGCCGGATGCCGAGGGTGTGACTCATATCATCCAGTTAACAACTGTTCTCTGGAATTGGAAAGCCGAAGTGCACGTTAGACTCAAAAGTCAGTGAACAAGTGTAACTACAACTGTTCACCCAAACTTTACGGAGGGGGATCCGATCCCATGCTGTTCCTCGTCGCCGCACTGCTGCTGTTCGGCCTCGTCATGGGCACCGTGGCCCACGCGCCGTTCACCTTCACCCTGGTCGCCGCCGCCGTGATCGCCGCCTGGCTCGGCGTGTTCGCGCTCCGCGAGCGCCACGGCCGCCGCCGGCACACCTCGACCCACTGACCGTCGCACATCCGTCCACAGGAGCTGACCCGTCATGCAACTCACCGCACCGGCCACCCGCCGCACCGGCATCCGGGACACCGACGGCATGGCCGTCGCGTCCTTCGTCCTGGGCCTGCTGGGCCTGCTCGTCCTCAACGTCTTCCTCGGCCCGATCGCCATCATCCTGGCGGCCGTCGCCCTCTGGCGCGGCACGGCCCGCCGCGGCCGCGCCTACCTGGGTCTGGCCCTGGGCATCGCCGACCTCGTGGTCCTGGTGGCGTTCATGCAGGCCGACTCGACGATCTCCTGGAGCTTCTGACCGCGAGGGCTCACCTGGCAACGAGGCGTGCCGGCCCACCCCCGTAGACTCGGGGTCACCATGGCATACCTCGACCACGCCGCGACCACGCCGATGCTCCCCGAGGCGGTCGAGGCACTCACCGCGCACCTGGGCATCACCGGCAACGCCTCCTCCCTCCATGCAGCCGGCCGGCAGGCCCGCCGCACGGTGGAGGAAGCCCGGGAGACCCTCGCGGAAGCGCTCGGCGCCCGCCCCAGCGAGGTCGTCCTCACCTCCGGGGGCACCGAGGCCGACAACCTCGCGGTGAAGGGCCTGTACTGGTCCCGCCGCGACACGGACCCGGCCCGCACCCGCGTCCTGGCCAGTCCCGTCGAGCACCACGCGGTCCTCGACGCCGTGCACTGGCTGGGCGAGCACGAGGGCGCCACGGTCGAGTATCTGCCGGTCGACTCCTACGGGCGGGTCCATCCCGAGGCGCTCCGCGAAGCCATCGCCCGTGACCCGGACGACGTGGCCCTGGCTACCGTCATGTGGGCCAACAACGAGATCGGCACGATCCTGCCGGTTCGTGAACTGGCCGACGTGGCCGCCGAGTTCGGCGTCCCGCTGCACGCCGACGCGGTCCAGGCGGTCGGTCAGATCCCCGTCGACTTCGCCGCCTCCGGGCTTGCCGCGATGACCGTTTCCGGCCACAAGATCGGCGGGCCGTACGGTATCGGCGCCCTTCTCCTCGGCCGCGAGTACACCCCCGTGCCCGTGTTGCACGGCGGCGGTCAGGAGCGTCATGTCCGCTCCGGCACCCTCGACGTCCCCGCCATCGCCTCCTTCGCGGTCGCCGGACGACTCGCCGCCGAGCAGCGCGAGTGGTTCGCCCGCGAGATCGGCGCCCTGCGCGACGCACTGATCGACGCGGTCCGTACGGCCGTCCCGGACGCGATCCTCGGCGGGGACCCGGTGGACCGGCTCCCCGCCAACGCCCACTTCACCTTCCCCGGCTGCGAAGGCGACTCCCTGCTGCTCCTCCTCGACGCGCAGGGCATCGAGTGCTCCACCGGCTCGGCCTGCACCGCGGGCGTGGCCCAGCCCAGCCATGTCCTGCTCGCCACCGGCACCGACCCCGACCTGGCCCGCGGCACCCTGCGTTTCTCCCTCGGCCACACCTCCACCGAGGCCGACGTCGAGGCGGTCGCCAAGGCCATCGGTCCGGCGGTGGAGCGGGCGCGCGCCGCCGGGCTGACCTGACGTCCGAGGGCCGCTGCCGCCGGCGCTTCCGCCGCCGGCGGCAGCCTGCCCGGGAGGCCGCGGTGAGCGTCCCGCCGGTTCCGGCTAGCCGTCCGTGACCATGAGGGACGCCATCATGCCTTCGTCCTCGTGCTGGAGCAGATGGCAGTGCAGCATGTACATGTACGTGTCGTCGGTGAAGTCGGTGAACTTCATCGCGATCTTGATGGAGCCGCCGCCGACCACCTCGAAGGTGTCGAACCAGCCGAGGTCGACGCCGGTCGGTGCCGCACCGTTGATCTCGATCACCTGGTAGGGCACGTCGTGCAGATGGAACGAGTGCTCCAGCTGCGTACTGTTCTTGATCGTCCAGACCTCCTCGGCGCCCAGCGTGGTGCTGATCATGGCCATCCCGGCCATGGTGGTGCCCGCCGAGCCGTTGATCGTCATGGTCCCGCCGGTGCCCTGGCCGAGGGTGATGGTCCGCGCGGTGAAGGAACTCGTGTCGTACCGGGTGATCGTGTTGAGTGAGCTCGGCAGGTCGGCGGGGGTGTCGGAGGCGTTCGGGGTCACGGTCAGGAAGTCGTAGGTGCCGCTTCCGCCGCGGATCCAGCCGGTGGTGACGACGGCCTGGAGGGTGACGGCGTCCTCGAGGTCGAGGACGAACTCCGCACGGGCGCCGGCCACCAGCCGGATCGTGGTCACCTCGGTCGCCTCGGCGAGGTAGCCCTGGTCGGTGGCGATCTGGGTGAGGGTCCCACCGTCGCCGCGCTGGACGGTCATGATGTCGGCGGGGGAGGCGTTGAGGACCCGGAAGCGGGTGCGCTTCTTGGTGGCGGTGAAGCCGAGGGTGGTCGAGTCGACATTGGTGCCGTTGCACAGCACCGGGTAGCTGAGGCCCGCGCCGAGGTAGCCGGCCACGTTGTACTTGATGTCGCCGCTGCTGTCGGCCGCCAGACATTGCAGGATGATCGGGATGTCGTCGACGCCGTACTCGCCGGGCAGCGCGGCCGAGACGTCCGAGTCGTCCTCGACGATGATCATGCCCGCCAGGCCGTGCACGACCTGCTCGGCCGTGGTGCCCAGGGCGTGCGGGTGGTACCAGAGGGTCTTGGCCTCGTCGAGGATCTCGAAGGTGGGCGACCAGGTCACGCCGTCCGCGAAGGCGTTCTGCGGACCGCCGTCCATCTTGGGCGGGATGTGGGCGCCGTGGAAGTGGACCGAGGTCTCGTCGCCGAGGGTGTTGGTGATGTTCAGCAGGACCGTGTCGCCCTTGGTCCACTTCATGGTCGGGCCGAGGTACGACCCGTTGTACCCGGCCGTGGTGCTGGTGACGCCGCTGATCACCTCGTTCGTCCCGGTCTTCGCGGTCAGGGTGTAGGTGGTGGTGCCCCCGGACGCGGTGCCCTCCAGCAGGTCGGGGATGTGGAGGGTGCCCGTGGCGTCGGCGGCGGCCGCCTTGGTGCTGTTGCCGCCGGTCAGCAGGGAGAAGGTCGCCCCGGCCGCTCCGACGGCGGCCAGTCCGGCCGCCCCGGCCATCCCGCCGAGGAACTTCCGCCGGTGCAGGCCCTTGCCGCCCGCGCCCTTCGGCTCCTTGGAGTGCCCGTCCGTGCCGTCCCGGCCGATTCTGGCGTGGGCGCCCCTGCTTGGCCGCTCCGCGCCCGAGGCGGGTTCTGTGGTGTGTGTCATGGCCGTGGAGCCTCGACCTGAGGGCTATGTGAAGACTGGGGCGAACCTGGGAGCGGGCCCGGGTGGCTGTGCGGGCGCCGTGAGCGACCTCGGTTGCCAACTCACTTGCAGGACTGTCGAGTTGACCGGACCGCAGGTCAAGGTCCGGGCTCGGGACACATCGGGCGGACGGGCCCCGGGGATTACGCACGATATGGCACGCGAGTGACCTGCATCACACAGGTTGACGCGTGAGCCCCGAGCCCCGAGGACGGCGGAGGGCGGAGGGCCGGCCGGGAACCGCAACAGGTCGGGGAAAAGCCGCTCCGGTCCTGCGTCACGCGGCAGCGGCGAGCGCCTTGCGCACGAGCGGCAGGTACCGGTCCCAGTCCCAGTGCTCGCCCGGGTCGGTGTGGTCGGTGCCCGGCACCTCCACATGCCCGATGACGTGCTCACGGTCGACGGGTATGTCGTATCGCCGGCAGATCGCGGCGGTCAGCCCTGCGGAGGCGGTGTACATCGCGTCGGTGAAGTCCTTCGGCCGGTCCACGAAGCCCTCGTGCTCGATGCCGACACTGCGCTCGTTGTAGGCCCGGTTGCCCGCGTGGTACGCCACGTCCAGCTCCCGGACCATCTGCGTGACATGCCCGTCCTTGCCGACGATGTAGTGCGCGGCCGCCCGGTGCCCCGGGTCCTCGAACGCCTTCACCGCGCTGCCGAGATCGCCCTGGGTGACATGGATGACGACCATGTCGATCCCGTAGTCGTCCGGCCGGTCCGCCCAGCGGAAGTTCGCCTCCGACGCCGGCATCCACCGGGCGCCCCGGAAGTCCACCGCGCCCTCCACCCGCGATCTGCGCACACCCGGCAGCCGCCAGTACAGCCGCGCCAGCTCCGCACGCGCCAGCACCCCGGTGCCGACCGCGGCCGCCACCCCGCCGATCAGCAGGGCGCGCCGCCCGATCCGCCGGTCGGAGTCGCTCTTCTTCTCCCCCATGTCCGTGCCCTTCCTCGCCCCTCGAGATCGTCAACGGATACTCGCGGGCTGCGGTTCCCGGCGACCCGTACCCTGGAAGGGTTATGACTGAGACCTCGCAGCGCTCCCGCCCCCTTCGCGTACTCGCCGCCATGTCCGGCGGAGTCGACTCCGCCGTCGCCGCCGCCCGCGCCGCCGAAGCCGGCCACGACGTGACCGGCGTCCACCTCGCGCTCTCCGCGAACCCGCAGTCGTTCCGCACCGGCGCGCGGGGCTGTTGCACCATCGAGGACTCCCGGGACGCCCGCCGCGCGGCCGACGTCATCGGCATCCCGTTCTACGTCTGGGACCTCGCCGACCGCTTCCGCGAGGACGTCGTGGACGACTTCGTCGCCGAGTACGAGGCCGGCCGCACCCCCAACCCCTGTCTTCGCTGCAACGAGAAGATCAAGTTCGCCGCGCTGCTCGACAAGGCGCTCGCCCTGGGCTTCGACGCGGTGTGCACGGGCCACTACGCGAAGGTGCTGGTCCGCGAGGACGGCACGCGCGAGCTGCACCGCGCCTCCGACATGGCCAAGGACCAGTCGTACGTCCTCGGGGTGCTGGACGACCGGCAGCTGGCGCACGCCCTGTTCCCGCTGGGGGACACCCTGACCACGAAGGACGAGATCCGCGCGGAGGCCGAGCGCCGGGGCCTGGCGGTCGCCAAGAAGCCCGACTCCCACGACATCTGCTTCATCGCCGACGGCGACACCCAGGGCTTCCTCGCGAAGCGGCTGGGCCGGGCGCAGGGCGACATCGTCGACGAGTCCGGTGCGAAGGTGGGCACCCACGAGGGCGCGTACGGCTTCACCATCGGCCAGCGCAAGGGGCTGCGCATCGGCACCCCCGCCGACGACGGCAAGCCGCGCTACGTCCTCGACATCTCCCCGGTGGACAACAAGGTGACGGTCGGCCCGGCCGCCTCCCTCGACGTCGGCGCCCTCACCGCGATCAAGCCCCGCTGGTGCGGCGCCGCCCCGGCGGGCCCCGGTACCTACACGGCCCAGCTGCGCGCCCACGGCGGCGAGACCGAGGTGACCGCCGAACTGGTCGACGGCCGCCTCGAGGTCACCTTCACGGAGCCGGTCCGCGGCGTGGCCCCGGGCCAGGCGATCGTGCTGTACGACGACACGCGCGTGGTGGGCTCGGCGACGATCGCGAGCACCGTACGGGCGGCGGCCGGGGTGGCCTGACCCCGGTCCCGTGCGGGCCGGGGCGGCCCGGCCTCAGTCCCCCTGCCCGAAGAACTCCGCCAGCACCGGCGCGAGGACGCCGGGGTCCACCATGTGGGTCTGGCCCTCGAGCGTGCGGTACGTGCCGTCCGGGACCGCGTCCGCGACGGCACGCGTGGCTTCGCACAGCCACGGCGGACTCGCCGCGCCGGCCACCGCCAGCACCGGGACGGCGATCGACGCCAGCCGCTCCCGGGGCAGCAGCCCGCCGCCCATGACGCTGTCGTCGTAGGCGAGGGTCGGCGCGACGGCCTCCATGCTCGCCCACATCGGTGACCGGCGGGCGCCCCGGATCATCTCCTCGGCCAGCCCCGTCAGCCGCAGGAACAGCTCGACGGCGTCCCCGCGCCGCCCCTGCGCGAGCGCCTCGGTCAGCCGCGCGGTGTACTCGGCACGCTCCCGCGCGCCCTCCTCGTCCAGGGCGTACGGCGTCTCGTACACGGCCACCCGCCGCACCGGCAGCCCGGCGGCCGCCGCCTCCAGCACCAGCGCGCCGCCCGACGAGATGCCGTACAGCGAGGCCTCGCCGCCCGCCGCTTCGACGAGGGCCGCCAGGTCCTCGACCTCGCGTTCCACCGCGTACGGCGTCGTGTCACCGCTCTCGCCACGCCCCCGCCGGTCGTACCGGAGCACTGTGCAGCGGTCCGCGAGCAGCCCGGCCAGGGGCGCCATGGTGCCGCCGGTGGACATCGCCCCGCTCACCAGGATGACCGCGGGGCCCTGACCGGCGCGTGCGTACGCGAGTTCGGTGCCGTCGAGGGAAACAGTCTTCTTGTCCATGCTCATGCAGACTGCCGCACGGCACGGCGGTCATCGGCCTACGACACCTCGGCTTCCGCGACTTCCACTTCGTAGAAGCAGAGATGGTTCCTGATCTCGGCGACGTCCGGCTTCGGGTCGGGATAGGCCCAGACGAGGTCCGCCGCATCCGGCAGGGACCAGTAGGAGGCCGTTCCCTTGAAGGGGCAGTAGGTGTGGGTGTCGGAGGGGGTCAGCAGGTCGAGCCGTACGTCCTCGGCGGGGATGTAGAACCGCACGGGACAGCCGGTCTCGCGCAGCGCGAGGGCCCGGTCGGTCTCGGCCAGCACGTGGCCCCCGTGGACGACCCTGAGGTGCCGGGCGTCCCGCTCGATCGTGATCGTGTGTCCGTTGGCCATACCGGAACAGCACCTGCGGGCGCCCGGTTCTTCCCGCGTACCGTGGCTCCATGCGTATCTGCGTCTTCCTCTCCGCCGCCGACCTCGACGACCGCTACACCCGCCCCGCGCGCGAGTTCGCCGAACTCCTCGGCAAGGGCGGCCACACGCTGGTGTGGGGCGGCTCCGACGTCGGTCTGATGAAGGTGGTCGCCGACGGCGTACAGGAGGCGGGCGGCCGGCTGTGCGGGGTGTCGGTCGACTTCCTCGCGGCCACCGCGCGGGCCGGGGCGGACGAGATGGTCGTCGCCCGGGACCTCGCCGAGCGCAAGCGGCTCCTCCTGGAGAAGTCCGACGCGGTGGTGATCATGGTCGGTGGGACCGGGACGCTGGACGAGGCGACCGAGATCCTCGAGCTGAAGAAGCACGGCCACACCGACAAGCCGGTCGTGCTGCTCAACACCGCGGGCTTCTACGACGGCCTCAAGGAGCAGTTCCGGCGCATGGAGGACGAGGGCTTCCTGCCCCGGCCCCTCACCGAGCTGGTGTTCTTCGCCGAGGAGCCGGTGGGCGCACTGGCCTACCTGGAGGAGAGCCAGGGCATCGGGTGATCCCCCGGTGATGCGAGCATGGCGGGCATGGCTACTCATGTGATCACCGGCGCAGGTTCCGGCATCGGCGCGGCCGTCGCCCGCCGTCTGCACGCGCGCGGGGACGAACTCGTGCTGCACGCGCGCGACGCGGGCCGCGCGAAGGAACTCGCGGCGGAGTTCCCCGGGGCCCGGACCCTGGTCGGCGACCTGGCCGACCCCGCCAAGCTGAGCTGGGCCTTCTCCCACCAGTCGCTCCCCGACCGGGTGGACTCGCTGCTGCACATCGCCGGCGTGGTCGACCTCGGCCCGGTCGGCGACCTGACCCCGAAGGCCTGGCGTCACCAGCTCGACGTCAACCTGATCGCCCCGGCCGAACTGACCCGCCACTTCCTTCCCCAGCTGCGGACCACACGCGGGCATGTGCTCTTCGTCAACTCGGGGGCGGGATTGCGGGCGAACGCCGACTGGTCCGCGTACGCGGCCTCCAAGCACGGCCTGAAGGCGCTGGCCGACGCCCTGCGCGCCGAGGAGCACGAGCACGGCGTCCGCGTCACCTCCGTCTACCCCGGCCGCACGGCAAGCCCCATGCAGGCCAAGGTCCACCGGCAGGAGGGCAAGGAGTACGACCCCGCGGAATGGATCGACCCCGAGTCGGTCGCGACGACGATCCTGATGGCGATCGACCTGCCCCGGGACGCGGAGGTCAACGATCTGACCGTGCGGCCGGGGCGGTGAGACCCCGCGCGGGGCGTGAGGGCCTTTCGCGCCTACGTAGGCTTCCCCTGTGAACGCACACTTCAGTTTCGGCCCCGCCACCGGCATCGGGTCCCTGCCCGGCGCTGACGCCCGCGAGGCCGCCAAGGCCGCCACCGGGTCCTTCGAGGACTTCCCGTTTCTCGCCGAGCTGCCGGCCCGCGGTCCCGGCGCCGACATGATCGGCCGCACCGCCGGGATGCTCGTCGAGCTGTACGCGCGTGTGGAGCCCAGCGGTTGGCGGCTCGGGGACCGGCCGGGGCGGGACACCAAACGGGCGCGGTCCTGGCTGGGGGAGGACCTGGACGCCCTGGAGGAGTTCACCCAGGGCTACGAGGGCCAGGTGAAGGTGCAGGCCGTCGGGCCCTGGACCCTCGCGGCGGCACTGGAACTGAAGAACGGCCAGGCGGTGCTCTCCGACCACGGAGCCCGCCGCGACCTCGCCGGCTCCCTCGCCGAGGGCCTGCGCCTCCACCTCGACGAGATGCGCCGCCGCCTGCCGGGCGCGCAGCTCGTGCTCCAGCTCGACGAACCCTCCCTCACCGCGGTCCTGCGCGGCCAGGTACGCACCGCCAGCGGCTACCACACCCACCGCGCCGTCGACCGGCAGGTGGTGGAGGCCACCCTGCGGGACGTCGTCGGGGTGCACGCCGGCGGCCCCGTCGTGGTCCACTCCTGCGCACCGGACGTACCGTTCGCCCTGCTGCGCCGGGCCGGCGCGGCGGCGGTCTCCTTCGACTTCTCGCTCCTCACCGAGCGTGACGACGATGCGATCGGTGAGGCGGTGGAAGGGGGCACCCGGCTGTTCGCCGGTGTCGTGCCGGGCGTGGACGCTCCATTGTCGGACCCTGCCGGTAGCGTCATGGGTGTCAGGACGCTGTGGAGCAGGCTGGGGCTGCGACCGGGGCTTCTCACCGAGGCGGTCACGCTCACGCCGTCGTGCGGTCTCGCGGGGGCTTCCCCCGCGTACGCGCGTCAGGCCCTCGCCCACTGCGTCCGGGCGGCGAGATCCCTCGCGGACAACCCAGAGTAACGGGAGGACAACACGGTGGCCGGCGACAGGCAAGCGGAGACGACGGTGCCCAGCGAGGCACGGGAGAAGCACGCGCAGCTGGCTGAGCAGATCGAGGAGCACCGCTTCCGGTACTACGTGAAGGACGCTCCCGTCATCAGCGACGCCGAGTTCGACAGGCTCCTGCGCGCCGTGGAGGCGCTGGAGGAGGAGTATCCGGAGCTGCGGACGCCCGACTCGCCGACCCAGAAGGTCGCGGGCGCATACGCCACGGAGTTCACCGCCGTCCAGCACCGCGAGCGCATGCTCTCCCTGGACAACGCCTTCGACGACCTGGAGCTCGCCGCGTGGGCCGAGCGCGTCCACAAGGACGTGGGCGCCTCCGCGTACCACTTCCTGTGCGAGCTCAAGGTCGACGGGCTCGCCGTCAACCTCACCTACGAGAACGGCCGTCTCACGCGCGCGGCGACCCGGGGCGACGGCCGCACGGGCGAGGACATCACGCCCAACGTGCGCACCATCGCGGAGATCCCCGACCGCCTCACTGGCGACGGCGTCCCGTCCCTGGTGGAGATCCGCGGCGAGGTCTACTTCCCGATGGAGAAGTTCGAGGAGCTCAACGCCCGTCTGGTCGAGGCGGGCGACAAGCCCTTCGCCAACCCCCGCAACGCGGCGGCCGGTTCACTGCGCCAGAAGGACCCCCGCGTCACCGCCTCCCGTCCGCTGCACATGGTCGTGCACGGCATCGGCGCCCTGGAGGGCTACGAGGGCCTCGGCCGGCTGTCGGAGGCCTACGACCTCCTCAAGACCTGGGGTCTGCCCACCTCCCGGCACAACAAGGTGGTCGGGGACCTCGACGGGGTACGGGCGTTCATCGCGTACTACGGCGAGAACCGGCACTCGGTGGAGCACGAGATCGACGGCGTGGTCGTCAAGCTCGACGAGATCCGCCTCCAGGGCCGGCTCGGGTCCACCGCGCGTGCACCCCGGTGGGCGATCGCCTACAAGTACGCGCCGGAGGAGGTCAACACCAAGCTGGTCAACATCCGCGTGGGTGTCGGCCGTACCGGCCGCGTGACGCCGTACGCGCAGGTGGAGCCGGTCACGGTGGCGGGCTCGGAGGTCGAGTTCGCCACCCTGCACAACCAGGAGGTCGTCAAGGCCAAGGGCGTGCTGATCGGCGACACCGTGGTGCTGCGCAAGGCCGGTGACGTGATCCCGGAGATCCTCGGCCCGGTCGTCGACCTGCGGGACGGCAGCGAGCGCGCGTTCGTGATGCCCTCCGAGTGCCCGGCGTGCGGTACGGCGCTGCGGCCGATGAAGGAGGGCGACATCGATCTGCGGTGCCCCAACGCCCGCTCCTGCCCGGCCCAGCTGCGTGAGCGCCTGTTCTATCTGGCCGGCCGCAGGGCGCTGGACATCGAGCACTTCGGCTATGTCGCCGCGGCCGCCCTCACCAATCCGCTGGAACCGGCCGACCCGCCGCTGCGGGACGAGGGCGACCTCTTCGACCTCACCATCGACCGGCTGCTGCCCATCAAGGCGTACGTCCTCGACCAGGACAGCGGTCTGCCCAAGCGAGACCCGAAGACGGGCGAGGAGAAGATCGCCACGGTTTTCGCCAACCAGCTGGGCGAGCCGAAGAAGAACGCCCTCGCCATGCTGGACAACATCGCGGCCGCCAGGGAACGCCCGCTGGCGCGCATCCTCACCGGCCTGTCGATCCGTCACGTCGGGCCGGTCGCGGCCGAGGCGCTGGCCCGCGAATTCCGTTCGATCGAGCGGATCGAGCAGGCGTCGGAGCAGGAGCTGGCGGCCACCGACGGGGTCGGTGCCATCATCGCGGCCTCGCTCAAGGAGTGGTTCGCCGAGGAGTGGCACCAGGAGATCCTGCGCAAGTGGCGGGCCGCCGGCGTCCGCATGGAGGAGGAGGGTTCCGCACAGGACGAGGGGCCTCGTCCCCTCGAAGGGCTGACGGTCGTCGTCACCGGCACCCTCGAACACTTCACCCGCGACGGCGCCAAGGACGCCCTCCAGAGCCGTGGGGCCAAGGTGACCGGATCGGTATCCAAGAAGACGTCATTCGTCGTTGTGGGTGACAGCCCCGGTTCGAAATATGACAAGGCGATGCAGCTCAAGGTGCCGGTTCTGAACGAGGACGGCTTCACCGTCCTGCTGGAACAGGGTCCTGAGGCGGCCGCCGAAGCGGCACTCCCGATCGAGGAGTAGCCAGAGTGGCGGTTGAAGGCCACCCGATCGGCGCATACCAGATGCATACGGGTGGCCGGGACGCATTCGGGCAACCGTCGACGACCGCTGCCCGTGGAAGCCTTCTGCGGCCTACTGTTGAGACGTGCGCCCGCCGTGCCCAGCCGCGGCCGGGGCATCCCCGTGCTCCAGGTGAGCGGGGGGACGGGTTCTCCGACGCGGCGCCGCCCGGGGTTGTCGGGCGACGGGCCGCGTGTGTCGGGCACCGCAGGCTGTGAGAGGGACGGGAATGGAACCGACCGAGAGCGCCGCCCCGGACGCACGGCTGCGCCGACGCCGGGTTGCCGGCGTCTGGTGGGGAAGCCGGTGGACGGAGCGCTCCGAGCGCCCCGAGGGCGTGCAGGCGCCCCCGCCGCACACCGCGGCCCTCACCGCCCCGCATCCCGTCCTCGACCCCCGTGTCTCCTCCGCGCCGCACCCGGGGCTGCCCGACGCCGACGCCGACCGGCACCTGTCCTGGCCCGCGCTGCCCGCGACCGTCGTCTCCGCGGCCGCCTTCGCCCTCGGCGCAGGCTTCTACCGCGCCTTCACCGGCTACCACGCGCTCTTCCCGTCCGGTACGGCCGGCTGGGCCCTGGCCCTCCTCGTCGGCGTCGTCGTCGGCCATCTGGTCCTGCTCGGCCGCGCCCGCTGGTGGGGCGGCACCGGCTCCGGCGCCGCCCTCACCCTCGCCGTCCTGCTGCTGTACGGCTGGGTGCCGGCCGGTCTGGTGAGCCTCACCGTCGTCGTCCTGGTCGGCATAGCCCGGCGCCACCGCTGGCGGCAGGGCGTCCTGCACGGCGCGGTGGACATACTCGGCATCGGCACGGGCGCGCTGCTGCTCGCCGCCTGTGGCCGGGTGCCGTCCGTGGAACATCCCTGGACCCCGGACACCTGGACGGTCTACACCGGCCCCCAGGTGGTCCTGGTGGCAGTCGCCTACCTCGCGGTCACCCGCGTCCTGCTCTGGTACCTGCACGCCCCCCGCGCCGGCGGGCTGCCCACCGTCGCCCGTACGGCCCTGGTAAGACAGGGCCTGGTCGCGGTCGCCTTGCTGGGGATCGCTCCGCTGATCTGCGTGGTGGCCGTGGCCAAGCCGATCCTGCTGCCGCTGTTCGCGATCCCGCTCATCGCCCTCGACTCCACCCTGTGGATGGCCCGGGCCCGTGCCGAGGAGCAACTGCGCGACCCGCTGACCGGGCTGCCCAACCGTCAGTGGCTCCTGGAGCGCATCTGGACCGCCCTGGACGACGCCGAGCGCATCGGCGCCCGGGCCGCGCTGATGCTGATCGACCTCGACCGCTTCCGGTCGGTCAACGACACCCTCGGCCATCTCGCCGGCGACCGGCTGCTGCTCCAGATAGCCGAACGGCTGCGGCTCGCCCTCCCGCGCGGGGCGGAGGTGGCGCGGCTCGGCGGGGACGAGTTCGCCGTGTTACTGCCCGTCGCCGACTCCACGACCTCGGCTTCCAGGGTCGCCCGCGCACTGATCGCCGACCTCGGCACGCCGCTCGACCTGGACGGCCTCACCCTCGTCCTGGAGGCCAGCGCCGGCGTCGCCGTCTTCCCCGACCACGCCCTCGACGCGGAGGGCATGCTGCGCCGGGCCGACGTGGCGATGTACCAGGCCAAGCGGGACCGCACGGGCGTGGAGGTCTACGAGTCCAAGCGTGATTCCAACACCCCCGACCGGCTCGGACTGCTGGGCGATCTGCGCCGGGCGCTCGACGCGCACGAGGTGCAGCTGCACTACCAGCCGAAGGTCCGCTTCGACGGGCAGGTGGCCGGGCTGGAGGCGCTGGTGCGCTGGGTGCACCCGGAGCGCGGGAAGGTACCGCCGGACGAGTTCATAGCGATCGCAGAGTCCTCCGGGCTGATGCCCCACCTGACGGAGTACGTGCTGGACACGGCGCTCGGCCAGGTCGCGCGGTGGCGGGCCCAGGGGCTGTACGTGCCGGTCGCGGTCAACGTCTCCCCCCGCGACGTCCACACACCGGGTTTCGCCGGCTCCGTCGCGGCCCGGCTGGCCCGGCACGGAGTGCCCGCGGGGGCGCTCCAGCTGGAGATAACGGAACACGTCCTCCTGGAGGACCCGCAGCGCGCCGCCGACACCCTCAACGGCCTGACGGGGCACGGCGTGAAGATGTCCCTGGACGACTTCGGCACCGGTTACTCCTCCCTGGTGCATCTGCGCCGACTGCCGGTGAGCGAGCTGAAGATCGACCGCTCCTTCGTCGCCCGGCTGGCCGTCGACACCGAGGACGCGGAGATCGTGCGCTGCACGGTCGACCTCGCGCATTCGCTGGGCCTGCTGGTGGTCGCCGAGGGCGTCGAGGACGACGAGACCTGGGAGCGTCTGCGCGACCTCGGCTGCGATGCCGTACAGGGCTGGCTGGTGGCCGCCGCGATGCCCCCGGAGGAGACGACCGCCTGGCTGCGGGCCCGCGGCTCACGCGGCTGGCAGCGCCCGGCGGCGGCACTCCCGGCGGCGGCGTCGGACGAGTAGCCCCCGTCCCGGAGAGCCTCGGAGTATCCGTGTCACGGGTTGACAGCCCCGCCCCCTAGGATTGGGCCCAAACCACACACTCACTCCACCCCAGAGGAACGCTGCATGCCTGGCATCACGCGCGAGGAGGTCGCCCACCTCGCCCGGCTGGCGCGTCTGGAGCTGAAGCCCGAAGAGCTCGAACACTTCGCGGGACAGCTGGACGACATCATCGGCGCGGTCGCCCGCGTCAGCGAGGTCGCCGACCAAGACGTACCGCCGACCTCGCACCCGCTCCCGCTGACCAACGTCATGCGGGCGGACGAGGTCCGTCCGTCGCTCACCCCCGAGCAGGCGCTCTCCGGCGCCCCGGCCCAGGAGCAGCAGCGTTTCAAGGTGCCGCAGATCCTGGGGGAGGACTAACCGCCATGACGGACAACGTCACCATCATCAGGCTCACGGCCGCCGAGACCGCCGAGAAGATCGCCTCCGGCGAGCTCACGGCCGTCCAGGTCACCGAGGCGCACCTGGCGCGCATCGAGGCCGTCGACGAGAAGGTCCACGCCTTCCTGCACGTCGACCGTGAAGGCGCGCTGGCCCAGGCCCGCGCCGTCGACGAGAAGCGGGAGCGGGGCGAGAAGCTCGGCCCGCTGGCGGGCGTCCCGCTCGCGCTCAAGGACATCTTCACCACCGAGGGCATCCCGACGACCGTCGGTTCGAAGATCCTCGAGGGCTGGATCCCGCCGTACGACGCGACGCTCACCAAGCGGCTGAAGGCCGCCGACGTCGTCATCCTCGGCAAGACCAACATGGACGAGTTCGCCATGGGGTCGTCCACCGAGAACAGCGCCTACGGCCCGACCGGCAACCCCTGGGACCTCACCAAGATCCCCGGCGGTTCCGGCGGCGGTTCCTCCGCCGCGCTCGCCTCCTTCCAGGCGCCGCTGGCCATCGGCACCGACACCGGCGGCTCCATCCGCCAGCCCGCCTCCGTCACCGGCACGGTCGGCGTGAAGCCGACGTACGGCGCGGTCTCGCGGTACGGCATGGTCGCCTTCTCGTCCTCCCTCGACCAGGGCGGCCCCTGCGCCCGTACGGTCCTGGACGCGGCGCTGCTGCACGAGGTCATCGCCGGGCACGACCCGCTGGACTCCACGTCCATCGACGCCCCGGTCCCGCCGGTCGTCGAGGCCGCCCGCAACGGCAGCGTCGAGGGCATGCGCGTGGGCGTCGTGAAGCAGTTCCGGGGCGAGGGCTACCAGGCAGGCGTCATCCAGCGGTTCGACGAGTCCGTCGCGCTGCTGAAGGAGCTGGGCGCCGAGATCGTCGAACTGGACTGTCCGTCCTTCGACCTCGCCCTGTCGGCGTACTACCTGATCGCGCCGTCCGAGTGCTCGTCCAACCTCGCCCGCTTCGACGGCCTGCGCTACGGCCTGCGCACCGGCGACGACGGCACCCACTCGGCGGAGGAGGTCACCTCCCTCACCCGTGAGGCGGGCTTCGGCCCCGAGGTCAAGCGCCGCATCATGCTCGGCACGTACGCGCTGAGCTCCGGCTACTACGACGCCTACTACGGCTCGGCCCAGAAGGTCCGCACGCTCATCACGCGGGACTTCGAGAAGGCCTTCGAGCAGGTCGACGTGATCGTGTCGCCCACGACGCCGACCACCGCCTTCGCGATCGGCGAGCGCGCCGACGACCCGATGGCGATGTACCTGGCGGACCTGTGCACCATCCCGACCAACCTCGCGGGCAACGCGGCCATGTCGCTGCCCTGCGGTCTCGCCCCGGAGGACAACCTCCCGGTGGGCCTGCAGATCATCGCCCCGGCGCTCAAGGACGACCGGCTGTACAAGGTCGGCGCCGCCGTCGAGGCCGCCTTCGTGGAAAGGTGGGGGCACCCGCTTCTCGAGGAGGCTCCGTCGCTGTGAGCGCACTGAACAAGGCCAAGGGCTTCAAGAAGTCCAAGTCCGGTACGTACCTGTCCATCGCCGGAACCGCGTTCGGCGCGTTCGGCGTCGCCAAGCGGCTGAAGAAGGCCCGCGCCGAGAAGGACACGCTGGTCCTGATCGACGCCACCGTGTCCGCCGTCGCCATCGTCACCGGCCTCGCCATCCTCTACCGCGAGCTGAAGCGGCTGGGCGACGACGACGTCCTGCTGGGCTGAGAGGGAAGTTTCACCGTGACCACCACGACCGACCTGGTGTCGTACGAGGACGCTCTGGCGTCGTACGACCCCGTCATGGGCCTCGAGGTCCATGTCGAACTCGGCACCAGGACGAAGATGTTCTGCGGCTGTTCGACCGAGCTGGGCGCCGAGCCCAACTCGCAGACCTGCCCCACCTGCCTCGGCATGCCCGGCGCGCTTCCGGTCGTCAACGCGATCGGCATCGAGTCCGCGATCAAGATCGGTCTCGCGCTGAACTGCGAGATCGCCGAGTGGTGCCGCTTCGCCCGGAAGAACTACTTCTATCCGGACATGCCGAAGAACTTCCAGACCTCCCAGTACGACGAGCCGATCGCCTTCGACGGCTACCTCGACGTACAGCTGGAGGACGGAACGACCTTCCGCGTGCAGATCGAGCGCGCCCACATGGAGGAGGACACCGGCAAGTCGACGCACGTCGGCGGCGCCACGGGTCGTATCCACGGCGCGTCCCACTCCCTGCTGGACTACAACCGCGCCGGCATCCCGCTGATCGAGATCGTCACCAAGCCGATCGAGGGGGCCGGCGAGCGCGCCCCCGAGGTCGCGCGGGCGTACGTCCGTGAGCTGCGCGAGGTCATCAAGGCGCTCGGCGTCTCCGAGGCCCGGATGGAGATGGGCCAGATGCGCTGCGACGTGAACCTGTCACTGCGCCCGCACGGCCGGGAGAAGTTCGGCACCCGCTCCGAGACGAAGAACGTGAACTCGCTGCGGTCCGTGGAGCGCGCGGCCCGCTTCGAGATCCAGCGGCACGCCGCCGTGCTGAACGGCGGCGGCACGATCATCCAGGAGACCCGCCACTTCCACGAGGACACCGGGTCGACGACCTCGGGCCGCGTGAAGGAGGAGGCCGAGGACTACCGGTACTTCCCGGAGCCCGACCTGGTGCCGATCGCCCCGTCCCGCGCGTGGGTCGAGGAGATCCGGGGCCGGCTGCCGGAGCTGCCGCTCGCCCGGCGCAACCGGCTGCTGGCCGAGTGGGGCATCTCCGCCAACGACATGCAGTCGATCACCAACGCCGGTGCCCTGGACCTGATCGTCGCCTCCATCGACGCCGGTGCCGACGCGGCCTCCGCCCGTAAGTGGTGGATGGGCGAACTGGCCCGCAGCGCCAACGAGTCGGGCGTCCCGCTCGACGAGCTGGCGATCACGCCGGAGCAGGTCGCCCGGGTCACCGAGCTGGTGAACAAGGGCGATCTGAACGACAAGCTCGCCCGTCAGGTCATCGAGGGTGTCCTCGCGGGCGAGGGCACCCCGGACCAGGTCGTCGACAAGCGCGGTCTGAAGGTCGTCTCCGACGAGGGCGCGCTCACCACCGCCGTCGAGGAGGCCATCGCCGGCAACCCGGGCATCGCGGACAAGATCCGCGGCGGCAAGGTGGCGGCGGCCGGCGCCCTGGTCGGCGCCGTGATGAAGGCCACGCGCGGGCAGGCCGACGCCGCCCGCGTCAAGGAGCTGATCCTGGAGAAGCTGGGCGTCAGCGAGGGCTGAGCCCGCCGTTCCGCCCGACCCCGAGGGGACGCGCCGCACCGGCGCGTCCCCCCGGGGCGTCTCTCCTCTCGGCTCGACGCGCTACGCTCGCCCGCCATGAGGGCACGAACCGACTCCGACACCCAGGACGACATACACGGCGGCCCGCGCGCCGGAACACCCCGGACGACCGGCACGCCCCAGGCCGCCGACGCGCCAGAACCGACCGGCACGGACGACGACACGGACGAGGACGCGGGCACCACGCCGGGCGAGGACGCGGTCGACGGCACGGATGACGCGGACACCGACCCGGACGAGCCGCACGGGGTCGAGGACGCCCGGCGGGCCCGCTGGACGGCGACCGGCACCGGAGCGCTGCTCACCCTCGCCGGACTCGCCGCGTCCCTCCTGCGCCTCACCGGCTCCGCCCCCGCGCTCGTCCCGGCGGCCTACGCCCTCGGCGCCGCCGTCTGCGCCCTCGCCGCCCTCCTGGGCTCCCGCGGCCGTACCCGGCGCGCGCTGTGGCTGCTGATCGCCGGGGTGATGGTGATGGCGATCGGCGACCAGGCCGACTGACACGTGTGCGACGAGGCATGACACAGCGGCCGTTATTGTCCTGTGACGTGCCTCGCACTCCTGTGAAAAGACCCACGAACGCGGCAAACGATCATATTCACCTGCAAGAGTGGCCTCGCATCGCTCATACGTTCTTTGCGGGCTGTTCAGTTCAGGCACGACTGTTCCCGGTCAAAGATCCACAATTCGCCCTCCGGGAGCACGTCAAGTGGCAGCCCTCGCACGCTGGTGTGTCCGCAACCGCCTCATGGCGGTACTGATCTGGCTCCTCGCCCTCGGCGGCACCGCCACCGCCGCGCTAGCCGTCGGCTCCGCGTACTCCAACGACTACGAGGTCCCCGGCACCGAGTCCGGCCGCGCCACCCGGTTGCTCGCGGAGGGCTTCCCCGGCCTCGGCGGGGACAGCGACACCGTCGTCTGGCACACCGCGTCGGGCTCCGTCCGCGCCGCCGCCGTCGAACAGACCATGAACGGCGCGCTGGAGAAGATCGCCGAGCTGCCGGGCGTGGCCTTCGTCGCCGGCCCCTACGACGACCAGGGCCGGGCGCGCATCAGCAAGGACGGTCACACCGCCTACGCCACCGTCACCTTCGAGGACCGCGCCGAGGACGTCGACAGGACCGAGGCGCAGGCCGTCGTCGACGCCGCGCAAGCCGCCGGCACCGACGGCCTCCAGGTCGAGCTGGGCGGTAGCGCGATCGGGCTCACCGAGTCCTCCGGCGGGCATCTCGCCGAGGTGGCCGGGGTGGTCGTCGCCGCGGTGGTGCTGTTCCTGGCGTTCGGCTCGCTCGCCGCCTCCCTCCTGCCGATCGCCACCGCCCTGGTCGGCGTCGGCACCGCGTACGCGGGCATCGCGCTCCTCGGACACGCCATGACCGTCGCCGACTTCGCGCCCATGCTCGGCCTGCTCGTCGGACTCGGCGTCGGCATCGACTACGCGCTGTTCATCGTGACCAGACACCGGCGCGGACTGAAGCGCGGGCTCACCGTCGCCGAGGCCGCCGCGAACGCCGTCGCCACCACGGGACGCGCGGTCGTCTTCGCCGGCGCCACGGTGTGCATAGCCCTGCTCGGCATGCTGATCCTGCGGCTCGACTTCCTCAACGGCGTGGCGATCGCCGCCTCCCTGACCGTGATCCTCACGGTCGCCGCCTCCGTCACGCTGCTCCCCGCGCTGCTGTCGTTCATCGGCATGCGCGCCCTCAGCCGCCGCGAACGCCGCCGCCTCGCCGAACACGGACCCCAGCCCGAGCTGCCGACCGGCCTCGCCGCCCGCTGGTCGGCGTTCGTGGAGCGCCACCCCAAGCTGCTCGGCGCGTTCGCCCTGGCCGTGATCGCCGTGCTCGCCCTGCCCACCTTCTCGCTCCGCCTGGGCACCTCCGACCAGGGCAACGGCCCGGAGTCGGCCACCACCCGCCAGGCCTACGACCTCCTCGCCGACGGATTCGGGCCCGGGGTGAACGGTCCGCTGACCCTGGTCACCCGTGTCGCGGACGGCGAGGACCGGCTCGCCCTCGACAACCTGGACGCCGCCCTGCGCACCACCGAGGGCGTGGCCTCGGTGACACCGGTGACCTTCGCCTCCGGCGGCCGCACCGCGTACCTCACCGTCGTGCCGGAGTCCGCCCCGCAGTCGCAGCGCACCAGTGAGCTCGTCGACCGCTTGCGCACCGAGGTGCTGCCCCGTGCCGAGGCCGGCACCTCCCTGGACGTGCACGTCGGCGGCGTCACGGCCGGCTACGACGACTTCGCGGACGTCATCGTCGGCAAGCTCCCGCTGTTCGTCGGCGTCGTCATCGGCCTGGGCTGTCTGCTGCTCCTGCTCGCGTTCAGGTCCGTCGGGATACCGCTCAAGGCCGCCGTGATGAACGTCGCCGCCGTCGCCGCCGCTTTCGGGATCGTCGTCGCCGTGTTCCAGTGGGGGTGGGGGAGCGAGCTGCTGGGGCTCGGGCGCGCGGGGCCCATCGAGCCCTTCCTTCCCGTGATCATGGTGTCGGTGCTGTTCGGGCTCTCCATGGACTACCAGGTCTTCCTGGTCAGCCGGATGTACGAGGAGTGGCTGGAGACCGGCGACAACCGGCGCGCCGTCCGGGTCGGCCTCGCCGAGACCAGCAGGGTGATCAACTCCGCCGCCGTCATCATGATCTCGGTCTTCCTCGCCTTCGTCCTCAGCGGCGACCGGGTGATCGCCATGTTCGGCATCGCCCTCGCCGCCGCCGTCGCCCTCGACGCCTTCGTCCTGCGGACCCTGCTCGTGCCCGCCCTCATGCACCTGCTCGGCAGCGCCAACTGGTGGCTGCCCCGCCGCCTCGACCGCCACCTGCCGCGGATCAGTATCGAGCCGCCGGAGTGCCGGGCCGCCCATGAGAGGCTCGCCGAGGTAATGGAGGCACTGGAGAAGGAGCGGCGGCCGGATGTACGCGATATCGCTGGGTGACGACGGAGCCGAGCTGCGCCCGCTGGAGCCCTGGCACGCCGAGGAGTTCCTGGCCCATCTCGAGCGGGGCAGGGAGTTCATCAACCAGTACGTCCCCTTCGGCTCCAAGGCCACCGACGTGGCCACCGCGCGGGCGGCGCTCCAGAGGTACGCCGACATGCGCGCCGCCGACACCGGTTCGCTGCACGGCCTGTGGCTGGACGGCAGGCTCGTGGGCGGTGTGCTCTTCCTGAACTTCGACGCCGCGGACGCCAACTGCGAGGTCGGCTGCTGGCTGGAACCCGCCGGCACCGGACGCGGGCTGGTCACCCGGGCCATGCGGGTGCTGATCGACTTCGCGGTGGAGCAGCGCGGCATCCAGCGGGTCGAGTGGATCGCCTCCGCGGGGAACACGCCCAGCCTGGACGTGGCCCGGCGGCTGGGAATGACCCGCGACGGCGTCCGCCGGCAGTCGTACCCCTATCGTGGGGTGCGGCACGACCTCGAGGTGTGGTCCGTGCTCGCCCAGGAGTGGCGCGACGCACGCGCGCGCGGCGCTCACAACGATCATTAAGGGACCTCTCAGAGAGCGTCCGTACGGTGCGAGGTATGGGAACCAAGACTGTTGACGAGGCCGGCGCGGAATCCGGCACCGAGGCGAAGCGCGACCAGGAGAAGGTGGACGTCACGAAGGGCGAGACCCCGGACGAAGTGACCGGGACGGAGGCGGAAGCCGTCGAGGACACCGCCGCCGACGACACCGCGGACGGTGACGAGGGCCTCGCCGAGGAGAGCGCCGACCGGGCGGAGGGTTCCACCGGGGTCGGCCAGGGCGCCGGCGCCGTCGTCTCCGTCGCGCTCGGCCTCGTGTCGCTCACCGGCGGCTGGATCGGCACCGTCGCCGCCGCCCGCGAGACGCTGGTCGGCCAGCTCCAGACCTCGTCCAGCGCCAATGTCGCCACCCAGATCAAGGAGGTCTACGGCGACGCCTGGCAGACCACCGCACTGTGGGCCGGCCTGTTCGCGCTGGCCGCACTGGTCATCGGTGTGGTCGTCCTGGCCCGGCCCGCCTTCGGCGCTCCCGGCAGGCCGCAGGCCCCCTGGATCAAGTCCGTGTCCTGGGCCGGCGTCGCGCTCGGCGTCATCGGCCTGCTCCTGGCCGTGCTCAAGTACACCGACGCTCTGCTCGGACTGCCGTCCGCCGGTTGAGAACCCGCAGGTCATGAGGGGCCTTAGTCGACCGTGAGCTGCTTACGGCCGTCACTGAGGCCCCTCGGGCGCGTCTAAGGCGCCGTCCGCCGGGAAAGATGCGGAACTCTCCCGATGTGGCGGACCCCCCTCGCAGACGAAAGTCGAGGCATCGCAGCAAGCGAAGCCGGAACAACCGATCTCAGGGGACACACCATGTACGAGTACGAGCTCCAGCAGGCCCGTTCCGCCGAACTGCGTCGCCGGGCCGAGGGCGAGCGACAGGCCCGCGAGGCCGTCCGCGGCCGCCGCGCCGCCCGCCGTGAGACGGCCGGACGCGGCGCCGCCGAGCGGTCGGACGGCGGCGCCGGCAGCGAGTCGCATACCCGCTTCCTCCGCCGGCTCCGGTTCGCCCGGCCCGCGTGATCACGGAGGCGGGGGAGGGCGGCCGCACGGGGGTCGGCCGCCCTCCCGCGGGGGTCGCGGTGATATCCGCTGGGCCGTCGTCGCACCGGCGTGCGATGCTCGCCACCGTGGAGACCAGGTCCGTCAGCCCCGTGTTCGTCGGCCGCGCCGAGGAGTCGGACACCCTGAACGACGCGCTCACCCGTGCCTCCGCGGGAGAGCCGCAGGCCCTGCTCATCGGCGGGGAGGCCGGGGTCGGCAAGACCAGACTCGTCGAGGAGTTCGCCGCGGCGTCCCGTCGCCGGGGCGCCGTCGTCGCACTCGGCGGCTGTGTAGAGATCGGCGCGGACGGGCTGCCCTTCGCCCCGTTCTCCACCGCCCTGCGCGCCCTGCGCCGAGCCCTGCCGGACGAAGTGGCCGCCGCCGCGGCCGGCCAGGAGGAGGAACTCGCCCGGCTGCTGCCCGAACTGCGGGAGACCTCCCCCGGCCGGCGCCACGACGAGGAGGGCATGGCCCGCCTCTTCGAACTCACCGCCCGGCTCCTCGAGTGCGTCGCCGCCGAGCGCACGGTCGTGGTCGCCCTGGAGGACCTGCACTGGGCCGACGCCTCCACCCGCCACCTCCTGTCCTACCTGCTGCGCACCCTGCGCTCCGGCCGTCTGGTCGTCCTCGCCACCTACCGCGCCGACGACATCCACCGCCGTCACCCGCTGCGCCCCCTGCTCGCCGAACTCGACCGGCTGCGTACCGTCCGGCGCCTCGATCTCGCCCGCTTCACCCGTGACGAGGTCTGCCGCCAGATCGCCGGCATCCTGGCCGCCGAGCCCGACCCCGCCCAGGTCGACGACATCTTCGAACGCTCCGACGGCAACGCCTTCTTCGTTGAGGAACTCGCCGTGGCGGCGCACGAGGGCTGCTGCGCCGGCCTCACCGACACCCTGCGCGACCTGCTGCTCGTCCGGGTCGAGGCGCTGCCCGAGAGCGCCCAGTACGTCGCCCGGATCGTCGCCGAGGGCGGCTCCGCCGTCGAGTACCGGCTGCTCGACGCCGTCGCACGGCTCGCCGAGGACGAGCTTCTCGAGGCACTGCGCGCCGCCGTGGGCGCCAAGATCCTGCTCACCACCCCGGACGGCGACGGCTACCGTTTCCGCCACTCCCTGGTCCGCGAGGCGGTGAGCGACGACCTGCTGCCCGGCGAGCGCGCCCGCCTCAACCGCCGCTACGCCGAGGCCCTTCAGGACGATCCGGGCCTCGTCCCCGCCGGTGAACGCGTCATGCGGCTGGCCAGCTACTGGTACCACGCCCATGACCCGGCCAAAGCCCTCCCCGCCGTCCTGGACGCCTCCGTGGAGGCCCGTTCCCGGCGCGCCTACAGCGAGCAACTACGGCTCCTGGAACGGGCGATGGAGCTGTGGGAGACCGTTCCCGAGGACATCAGGAACGCACTGCGCCGCGTCGACCACATACAGGCGTACGCTCCTGCACCGCCCGAACGGCGTGGGGGGACCCCGACCGGCTGCGATCCTGCCGCCACTCCGCTGCGCTACCTCGACCTGATGGCCGAAGCCGCCGTCGCCGGCCGCCACTGCGGGGAACGCGAACGCGCCCTGAAGATCACCAAGCGGGCGCTGCGCCTGCTGAAGGACGAGGACGACCCGCTGCGCGCCGCCTGGTTCCGGGTCCAGCGCAGCAGGCTCGTGCAGTCGCTCGGCAGGGGCGGCGGCCGCGAGGAACTGGCCACCGCACAGGACCTGTTGCGCGGTCTGCCACCCAACGAGGTGCACGCCGAGGTGCTCACCGACATCGCCTGCTGGTCCTTGGTCCACGCCCCGGGCCCCGACGCCTACCGGGCTGCCGAGCGGGCCGTGGAGTACGCCCGTCTGGTGGGCGCCCGCGAGATCGAGCTCGACGCCCGCCAGGTCCTCGGCGTCCTCATGGTCGACGCCGGGCATATCGAGGCGGGACTCGCGGAACTGCACGAGGTCAGGGAACAGGCCCTCGGCGAAGGCACGCCCTCCGTCGCGCTGAACGCCTACGTCAACCTCCCCTCCGAACTGGAGGCCGTCGGCCGCTCCCGGGAGGCCGTCCCCCTCCTGGAGGAGGGCCTCGCCTTCGCCAGGAGGCACGGCCCGCCCGACTCCGAGGCCTGGGTGCGGGGCAACCTGGCCGAGTCCCTCATCTCCCTCGGCCGATGGACGGAGGCCGACCGGGCCTGCGCCGCCGTGGGTGCCCCCGCGCCGTACAGGCGCTGGGGGAGGGTGGGGCAGGGCGTGGCGGTCCAGGGCTTCCACGCCACTCTCCGCGCCGAACTCGCCCTCGTCCGCGGCGATCTCGCCGAGGCCGAACGTCAACTGGGCTCAGCGGAGGGCTTTTTCGCCCGCCAGGAACCCGCCCCGCAGAACTGCCTCCCCCTCACCCGCCTGGCCGTCGGACTCGCCGCTGCCCGGGGCCGCCCCCTGGACGCGCGCGCCCGCTTCGCCCTAGCACTCGACCGTGACCTCCAGCCCGGCACCCAGCGCTACGCCTGGCCGCTGCTGCTCGCCGCGGCCTGCGCCGAGGGCGACGCCCGCGCGCTGCCCGCCGCCGACCAGGGCCGTGCCGAGGTCCTCGACCGCATCCGGGCGGCCGCCAGGAGACTCCCCACGATCGCCCCCGTCTGGCAGGCCCACGAGCGCTGGGTGCGGGCCGAACTGAGGCGCGCCGAGGGCCGGACGGACCCGGACGACTGGTCCGAGGCGGTCGCCGCCTTCGAGCGCCTGGAACGTCCCTACGACCTCGCCCGCACCCGCCACCGCCTCGCCGAGGCCCTCCTCTCCTTCGGCGGCGACGACGAGCGCGAGCGGGCGGGCGAGCTCCTCCGCCTCGTCCACGCGGTCGCCGCCCACCTGGGCGCCCGTCCCCTCACCGAAGCCGTCACCCTCCTCGGCCGGCGCGCCCGGCTGCCGCTGACCCCGGCCGCGGATCCGCCGGACGCACCGGGCGACCCCCTGGCGGCGCTGGGCCTGACCGGCCGGGAACGCGATGTCCTGCGGCTAGTCTCCGCCGGCCGCACCAACCGGCAGATCGCCGAGGTGCTCTTCATCTCTCCGAAGACGGCGAGCGTCCACGTCTCGAACATCCTGTCCAAGCTGGACGTCTCGGGCCGCGGTGAGGCGGCGGCGGTGGCCCACCGGCTGGGACTGTTCCCGCCGGGCGCCGAAGAACGGCTGATCGCGCGACAGTGAACCCAGGCCACCAGGGAGAACGCATGTTCAACGCCTTCGAGGACCTCTTCGCGCCGGGCCGCAAGCACACCCGGGACGAGCAGAACCGACTGGAACTGACCCGTGAGGACGTCGGCGACGGTGATCCCGGGCGCGGGCCGATAGACCTCGCGTCCGGGAAGGTCGTGGTGCGGCGCGACGAGCCGACCGCACCGGACAGGCCGGTGGCGGAGGACGGGTGACGCCCTCGGCTCAGCTGACGCGTAGCTCCAGGATCCGGTCGTCCCCCGTCTTCGGGTCGCCCCGGCCGTCCGTGTTGCTGGTGGTGACCCACAGGGTGCCGCCGCCCGCGGACACCACCGTGCGCAGCCGGCCGTAGTCGCCCTCGAGGAAGGCCTGCGGATCCGCGGAGGCCGCCGTGCCCTTCAGCGGGACGCGCCACAGGCGCTGCCCCCTGAGCCCCGCCATCCAGACAGAGCCCTCGGCGTAGGCGATGCCGCTGGGGGAGGCGTCGGCGGTATGCCACTGGGCCACCGGGTTGCGGAACTTCGCGTCCTGCGTCCTGCCCTCGGCCGCCGGCCAGCCGTAGTCGGCGCCCGGCTCGATCGCGTTCAGTTCGTCCCAGGTGTTCTGGCCGAACTCCGCCGCGAACAGACGCTGCTTGGCATCCCAGGCGAGCCCCTGCACATTGCGGTGGCCGTAGGAGTACACCGCGGAGTCCGGGAACGGGTTGCCGGGGGCCGGTTCGCCCTCCGGGGTCAGCCGCAGGATCTTGCCGCCCAGGGACTTCGTGTCCTGGGCCAGACCCCGGTCGCCGCTCTCGCCCGTGCCGACGTAGAGCATCCTGTCGGGGCCGAAGGCGATCCGGCCACCGTTGTGGATCATGCCCTTCGGGATGCCCTTGAAGACCGTGTCCGGCGCCCCCAGCTGGTCGCCGGCGGGCCGCGCGGGATCGTAGATCATCCTGACGATGCGGTTGTCCGAGGCCGAGGTGAAGTACGCGTAGACCATGCGGTCCGAGGCGTAGTCCGGGGAGAGGGCCAGCCCCAGCAGGCCGCCCTCGCCGGCCGCCGAGACCCCCGGCACCTCGCCCAGCTCCGTCTTCTTCCCCGTCCTGGTGTCCACCCGGGTGATCGTCCCCTTGTCGCGGGAGGCGACCAGCAGGCCGCCCTCGGCGAGCGGGACCAGGCCCCAGGGGGTGTTCAGGCCCTCGGCGACCGTGCGCACCACCTCGACCGTGCCCTTCGCGGGCGGCGTCTCCTCGGCTGCCGGGGAGCTCTGCGCCGCCGAGCGGCTCGGGGACGCGCTGACGGAGGCGCCCGACGGCCCCCCGCCGCCGCCGGAGGAGCAGCCGGCCGTCCCCAGCAGAGCACTCGCGGCCAACACGGCTGACACAGCTCGACGTCGCACGATCACGGTCCCTTCGGCACGGCGGTTCCCGCGGCAGGCTTCACCTGTTCCTACGCCGCTCGGGCCTCACGGGTTCCCGATCCGCGCCGTCACGACCCGAAAGCGGCACTATTCCCACGAGCCGCGGGCCCCCGGCAGCGCCGCCACCTCTGTCAGGTCCCGCGGTGTCAGACGCAGCCCGGACGCCGCCGCGTTCTCCGCCACCCAGCGTTCCCGCTTGGCGCCCGGGACCGGGATCACGCGCCCGCCCTGTGCCAGCACCCAGGCGAGGGCCACCTGCGCGGCCGTCACGCTTCCGCCGTGCCGCGCGGCGATCCGGCGCAGACCGACGACGATCGGCTGGTTCGCGGCCATCATCTCGGCGGTGAAACGGGGATGCCGGGCACGCATGTCGTCCGGCTCGAACCCCTGGCCCGGGGTCAGCGTCCCGGTGAGGAAACCGTTGCCGAGCGGCATCGCCGCCAGGAAGCCGACGCCGCGCGCCTCGCACCATGGCAGCAGGGTGTCCAGCGCCTCGGGCGACCACACCGACAGCTCGGCCTCCACCGCGCTCACCGGGAAGACCTGCTGGACCCGCCGCAGCTGCCGAATCGTTCCGTCGTACAGCCCGCCCGACCGGCGACCACCCCGGGCCCCCACCGCGCACAGCCCCAGCGCCCGCACCTTGCCCGCCCGCACCAGCTCGGCCATCGCGCCCCAGGTCTCCTCGACCGGGACCTCGGGATCGGCCCGGTGCAGCTGGTAGAGGTCGATGACGTCCGTCTGTAGACGCCGCAGGGAAGCGTCGCAGGCACGCTTCACATAGCCGGGCCGGCCGTTGGCCACGATGTGCTGCTCACCGACGAGCAGACCGACCTTCGTCGACACGAACGCGTCCTCGCGCCGTTCCTTCAACGCCCGCCCCACCAACAGCTCGTTGGTGAACGGGCCGTACATGTCGGCGGTGTCCAGCAGGGACGAACCCGCGTCCAGCGCCCGGTGCACCGCCCTCAGCGACTCGTCGCCCCGCTGCCGCGACCCGCTGTACGCCCAGCTCATCGGCATGCACCCGAGACCGACGGCCCCCACCTCGAGCGCCCCCGCGCCGATCGTCCTGCGCTCCACCTGCTCGGACCCTCCCTCTCCCGGCCTCCCAACCTAACCTCTGGACGCGCGCGTGCCTGACATAGCCTCCTGACCATGAGTGCTGACGTCTGGCTTCCCATCCCGCCGGAACAGATCAAGGGCCTCCCCCAGGGGCCGAACTACCGCTTCTGGAACGGTGAGGAGGACTTTCCGGCGGACCCGGCCGACTGCGCCTTCTACGTCGTCCCCTACATGAAGCCCGCCGCCCTCGGGCAGCGGCCGTTGCCCGCCATGAGCTCACTGGAAGTCGTGCAGACCTTGTCCGCCGGCATCGACCACGTGCAGCCGGCCCTCGCGTCCCTGCGTCCCGGAGTGCGGCTCTGCAACGCGCGCGGGGTGCACGAGGCGAGCACGGCCGAGCTCACGCTCACCCTGACCCTCGCGTCGCTGCGCGGGATCCCCGACTTCGTACGGGCCCAGGAACGCGGGGAGTGGCTCGGCGGGTTCCGGCCGGCGCTCGCCGACAAGAACGTGCTCATCGTCGGCTACGGCTCCATCGGTTCGGCCATCGAGGACCGGCTCGTCCCCTTCGAGGTGGCGCGGGTGGCGCGCGTCGCGCGCTCCTGGCGCACGACGGCGCGCGGTCCCGTGCACCCGATCGCCGAACTTCCGGCCCTGCTCCCCGAGGCGGACGTCGTGATCCTCTGCACGCCCCTGAGCGAGAGCACGACCGGCCTGGTCGACGCCGGGTTCCTGGCGCGGATGAAGGACGGCGCGCTGCTCGTGAACGTGGCGCGCGGCCCGGTCGTCGACACCGAGGCGCTGCTCAACGAGGTGCGCGGCGGCCGTCTTCTCGCCGCCTTGGACGTCACCGACCCCGAACCCCTGCCCCCCGGCCACCCGTTGTGGAGCGCGCCGGGCGTGCTGATCAGTCCGCACGTGGGCGGACCCACCTCCGCCTTCCTGCCGCGGGCCGAGCGCCTGCTGGTGGACCAGTTGGGGCGCTTCGTGAACCGGGAGCCGCTGCGCAACGTGATCCTGACGACGGGCACGGCGAACGGTTCGTGACGGCCGCGGCACTCCCGCGGCCCGAATCGGGCACCCTCCGCAGTCCCCCGGACGCGCTCCGTACCTCGTCCGGGCGCATATGCCGATGATCGTCACGCAGCGTAGAGGAACTATGTCCCTGAGTGACGAGACTGGTGTATCGTCCCGACAGGGGCTGCGCCGCGCACGTTCGGCGCCAGGGATGGACATTTCAGACTTGTGAGGGGGGCGACGGGCGATGCACGGCCTATGGACGAACGATCCGACGCGGCGGAGCCGCCGACGGCGACCCTGGCGCTCCACCGCGCGCCGACACGGTCACGGCACTCATCACGGCCGTCACCGTCACAGGTGCGGCAGCCACGGGAAGCACGCGCCACCGGCGGCCCGGGACCCGAGGGATCCGGGAGTGACGCGGACCGGGAGGGTCCGGTGAGTTCGCCGCCGACCTCCACGACCCTCCTCGACGGAGCGCTGCGGACACAGCCTTCGACGGGGACGCCGCGCACCGCGCCGTCGTCCACCGGCGGCCCCGGATCGAACCTGATCCACCAACTGCTTCTCTCCTTCCTGTGCGCGGGATACGCCGTCGGTTCCGCGCTCGGCTGGGGATCGGACCAACTCGCACTGATCATGGGCGACTTCGGGCTGACCGCGGCGGCGGGGACCGCCGCCGTCTCGTGCTTCCTCTACGCGCGCACCCGCCGCGTCCGCTTTCGACCCGCCTGGCTGTTGTTCTCGCTCTCCTCGGCGATGGCGGCCCTCGGCAACCTGGTCTGGGGGTGGTACGAAGTGGTCCTCGGCCGGCCCGTGCCCAGCCCCAGCTTCGCCGACCTGTTCTTCCTCTGCTTCGCACCCCCCGCCATCGTGGGGCTGCTCGTGCTCGCCGCCCGCCCGATGACGAAGGCGGGCTGGGTCTGCCTGGCCCTGGACGCCTGGCTGATCGCCGGCTCGCTGCTCACCCTCTCCTGGAGCCTCGCGCTCGCCCAGGCGGCGAAGTTCGACGGGCCGAGCGTGGCCCACGCCGCGTTGTCGCTGGCGTACCCGCTGCTCGACATCGCCCTGGTGAGCATGGTGTTGGTGCTGCACTTCCGGCGCACGCCGGTGAACCGCACGGCGGTCAACACGGCCGTCGGTGCGCTCGCCCTGACCGTGATGTGCGACGCCCTGTTCACCTCGCCGCTGCTGCACAACAACTACCGCTCGGGCCAGCTCCTCGACGCGGGGTGGTTCGCGGGCTCGCTGCTCCTGGCGTACGCGCCCTGGGCCGCCTCCCGCCGGCAGGGGTCCGCCGCGGATGAGGGGCACACGCGTGTGGTGCACGAACACGTACCCGGCCAGCGCCCCGCAAGGCGCCCGCGCGGGCCGGCGCAACCGGCGTCCGCCACCGCGGCGCAGGCCCCGGGGCAGCGGCCCGACCGGCCGGCCGGACGGACGTCCGACCCGGCGGCCCCCCAGGGAGGCGACCAGGGCCGGTATCCCGTCACGCGGCCCATCACCGGGTCCCTGGCCGCCCTCACGCCCTATCTCGCCGCGGCCGTCTGCACCCTGGGGATCCTCTACAACGTCCTCAACGGCCGCAGCGTCGACCGTGTGGTGCTGCTGACCGGAGGCACGGTCGTGCTCGCCCTCGTGGTGCGACAGGGGATCATGCTGCTCGACAACATCACCCTCACCCAGGAACTGGCCCAGAAGGAGAACCACTTCCGCTCCCTGGTGCAGGGCTCGAGCGACGTCATCATGATCGCCGCGCCCAGCGGCGTCCTGCGCTACGTCTCCCCGGCCGCCGCCGGGGTCTACGGACGGTCCGCCGAGGACCTGGTGGGTTCGGAACTGGCCGACCTGATCCACCCCGAGGACCTGGGCTGTGTGGTGCACGAGGTGCGCCGGTTCCTCGCCGCCGATCCCCAGGAGGAACCCACCACCCGCATCGAGTGCCGCTTCCGCTCCGGTGACGGGGGCGCCTCCCGCTCGGGCGGAGCCGCGGGCGGGGGAGGCTGGCTCAACGTCGAGTCGACCGTCAACCGCCATCACGGCGGCCTGATCTTCAACAGCCGGGACGTGACCGAGCGGGTGCGGCTCCAGGCACAACTCCAGCACAACGCCGAGCACGACCCGCTCACCGACCTGCCCAACCGCGCGCTGTTCACCCGCCGCGTGCAGCAGGCCCTGTCCGGCCGCCGCAGCTCGGACCGCGGCCCCGCCCTGCGCAACACCGCCGTCCTCTTCATCGACCTCGACGGCTTCAAGGCGGTCAACGACACGATCGGCCACGCGGCCGGGGACGAACTGCTGGTGCAGGCCGCCCGCAGGCTCCAGGACGCGGTCCGCAAGGGGGACACCGCCTCCCGGCTGGGCGGCGACGAGTTCGCGGCCCTGATCGTCGGCGACGGCACCCGCGACCGCGCCGCCCGGGAACGCCACATAGCGGAACTCGCCGACCGCCTCAGGCTCACGCTGTCGCAGCCCTATCTCATCGACGGCAACGAGGTCCGCGTCGCCGCGTCCATCGGCGTCGCCTTCGCGGAACCCGGTCTGGGCGCCGGCGAGCTGCTGCGCAACGCCGACCTCGCCATGTACCGCGCCAAGGCGGGCGGCAAGGGCCGGGTCGAGCTGTACAAGCCCCAGATGCAGCAGGACGTCGTCCGCAAGGCGGAGCTGGCCACGCGGCTGCGCGCCGCGCTGCACGACGGCGAGTTCGCGCTGCTGCACCAGCCGGTGGTGCGCCTGGAGGACGGCCGGATCTCGTCTGTCGCCGCGCAGGCGCGCTGGCGCTCCTCCCAAGGAGTGCTCTTCACGCCCGCCGAGTTCCTGCGGGTCGCGGAGGACAGCGACAGGACGGCCGAGCTGGGGCGCTGGATGCTGGCGGAAGCAGTCGAGCAGGCCGCCGACCGGGCCGTGAGCGGACTCACCCTGCCGGTGGTCGTGCGGGTGGGCGCCAGGCGGCTGCTGGACCGGTCGATGCCGCTGGGCTCCGTGGAGGCGCTGCTGACGCGGCACGGGCTGCCGTCGGGCTCCCTGGTGGTCGAGCTGTCCGACACCGACCCGAGGGTCCCGCTGGACGAGCTGGAGCGCCGCCTGGGGGCGCTGCGCCGGCTCGGGGTACGGATCGCCCTCGACGGCTTCGGCAGCGGCTACGGGGCCCTCACGGCGCTGCGCCGGCTCCCGATCGACGTGCTCAGGCTCGACCGTTCGCTGGTCGAGGGGGTCGTCGAGTCGGCGCGGCTGCACAAGATCACCAGTGGCCTGCTGCGGATCGCCACCGATCTCGGGCTCCCGTCGGTCGCCGAGGGCGTGGACCTGCCCGAGCAGGTGGTCGCCCTGCGGGCGATGGGCTGCACCCACGGCCAGGGCATGGCGTTCTCCGCGCCGCTCGACGAGTACCGGCTGCGCAGGGCCCTCGCCACGGGCCGGTATCCGGTGCCGCACGGCCCGGCCGAGCCGGTGTTCGCGGGCGGAGGCTCAGGGGTGTACACCAGTGGTGTACACGCCGGTGGCGTCGCCGGCGGTGTCACAGCCGTCCTGGGGAGCGGAAGTGCCCTTCGCTCACATAATGAGACGCCCGTCCCACCCACTTGACAGTCGGTGCGCGCCGGGGGGAGGGTCAATGCCATGCGCACCCGAATTCTCGTACTTGGAAAGCGCGTCGGCTGAAGCTGGTGACGCTCCGGAATCCCGGAACTCCCAGCGACCCCACCCGGCGCGCTCCCCTCGCTTGCCTTTTGGCACGAGGGGTTTTTTGTTGCACAAAACCCGCCGCGGCGCCCCTGCCGCGGCCCCCGCAGGACCCGAGCGACACCCCAGTACGACCCCAGTAGAACCCTCAGTAAAACCCTCAGCATCGAGAAGAGAATGCCGATGACCGAGCAGGCCACCGGGGCCCATCCGCAGCCGCGGCCCCGATCCGGAGGACACTCCGCGACCGTCGAGCACGTGACGGGTGCGCAGTCCCTCATCCGTTCTCTCGAGGAGGTCGGCGCCGACACGGTATTCGGCATTCCCGGCGGTGCGATCCTTCCGGCGTACGACCCGCTGATGGACTCGACGAGGGTCCGCCACGTCCTGGTCCGGCACGAGCAGGGCGCGGGCCACGCGGCCACCGGTTACGCGCAGGCCACCGGCAGGGTCGGCGTCTGCATGGCCACCTCGGGCCCCGGCGCGACCAACCTGGTCACGCCGATCGCCGACGCCCACATGGACTCGGTGCCGCTGGTGGCGATCACCGGACAGGTGGCGTCGAAGGCGATCGGCACGGACGCCTTCCAGGAGGCGGACATCGTCGGCATCACCATGCCGATCACCAAGCACAACTTCCTGGTCACCCAGGCCGAGGACATCCCGCGGGTCATCGCGCAGGCGTTCCACATCGCGTCCACCGGCCGGCCCGGGCCGGTCCTGGTCGACATCGCCAAGGACGCCCTCCAGGCGAAGACCACGTTCTCCTGGCCGCCCGTCATGGACCTGCCCGGCTACCGTCCGGTGACCAAGCCGCACGCCAAGCAGATCCGCGAGGCCGCCAAGCTGATCACCGCCGCCAAGCGGCCGATCCTGTACGTCGGCGGGGGTGTGCTCAAGGCCGGCGCCACCGCCGAACTGAAGGTCCTCGCGGAGCTGACCGGTGCCCCCGTCACCACCACCCTGATGGCGCTGGGCGCGTTTCCGGACAGCCACCCGCAGCACCTGGGCATGCCGGGCATGCACGGTTCGGTGGCGGCCGTCACCGGGCTTCAGAAGGCCGACCTGATCGTCGCCCTCGGCGCCCGGTTCGACGACCGCGTCACCGGCAAGCTCGACAGCTTCGCCCCGTACGCCAAGATCGTCCACGCGGACATCGACCCGGCGGAGATCGGAAAGAACCGCGCCGCCGACGTGCCGATCGTCGGTGACGCTCGCGAGGTCATCGCCGACCTGGTCCAGGCGGTGCAGAAGGAGCACAGCGAGGGCCAGCGGGGCGACTGCACCGCCTGGTGGAAGGACCTGAGCCGCTGGCGCGAGACCTACCCGCTCGGCTACGACCAGCCGTCCGACGGTTCGCTCGCCCCGCAGCAGGTCATCGAGCGCATCGGACAGCTCGCCCCCGAGGGCACGATCTTCGCGGCGGGCGTCGGCCAGCACCAGATGTGGGCCGCCCACTTCGTCAAGTACGAGAAGCCCGCCACCTGGCTGAACTCGGGCGGCGCGGGCACGATGGGATACGCGGTCCCGGCCGCGATGGGCGCCAAGGCGGGCGCCCCGGGACAGACCGTGTGGGCCATCGACGGTGACGGCTGCTTCCAGATGACCAACCAGGAGCTCACCACCTGCGCCCTGAACAACATCCCGATCAAGGTCGCCATCATCAACAACGGCGCCCTGGGCATGGTCCGCCAGTGGCAGACCCTGTTCTACAACCAGCGCTACTCCAACACCGTGCTGCACAGCGGCCCGGAGGCGGACGGCAAGCAGCCGAGCGCCGGCACGCGCGTCCCCGACTTCGTCAAGCTGTCGGAGGCCATGGGCTGCTACGCGATCCGCTGCGAGTCCCCCGAGGACCTCGACAAGGTCATCGAGGAGGCGAACTCGGTCAACGACCGCCCGGTCGTCGTCGACTTCATCGTCCACGAGGACGCGATGGTGTGGCCGATGGTCGCCGCAGGCACCTCCAACGACGAGATCATGGCCGCCCGGGACGTCCGCCCCGACTTCGGCGACAACGAAGACGACTGAGCGAGAGAGACGTAAAGAAGACATGTCCAAGCACACGCTCTCCGTCCTGGTGGAGAACAAGCCGGGCATCCTGGCCCGGATCGCCGCCCTGTTCTCCCGCCGAGGCTTCAACATCGACTCGCTCGCCGTCGGCGTCACCGAGCACGCCGACATCTCCCGCATCACGATCGTGGTGAGCGTGGACGCCCTGCCGCTCGAGCAGGTCACCAAGCAGCTCAACAAGCTCGTCGAGGTGCTGAAGATCGTCGAGCTGGAGCCGGGACAGGCGGTTCACCGTGAACTCGTTCTGGTGAAGGTGCGCGCCGACAACGAGACGCGCTCCCAGATCGTCGAGATCGTCCAGCTGTTCCGGGCCAAGACCGTCGACGTCTCCCCGGAGGCCGTGACCATCGAGGCCACCGGCAGCAACGACAAGCTGACCGCCATGCTCAAGATGCTGGAACCGTACGGCATCAAGGAGCTGGTCCAGTCCGGCACGATCGCCATCGGCCGCGGCGCCCGTTCGATCACGGACCGCTCGCTGCGCGCTCTCGACCGGTCGGCATAAGTACACAACCGGTCCGCGACGAACGGATCCGGGCGGCGCGGTGATCGCCGACCGCCCGGATACCGAGACCCCGAGACTTCCCTTCCCCTCACCGTCATACGGTGGGACGCAACACCCGCACCCAAGGAGAGAACCCAAAGTGGCCGAGCTGTTCTACGACGCCGACGCCGACCTGTCCATCATCCAGGGCCGCAAGGTCGCGGTCATCGGTTACGGCAGCCAGGGCCACGCCCACGCGCTGTCGCTCCGTGACTCGGGTGTCGACGTGCGCGTCGGTCTGCACGAGGGCTCCAAGTCCAAGGCGAAGGCCGAGGAGCAGGGCCTGCGCGTGGTGACCCCCGCCGAGGCCGCCGCCGAGGCCGACGTCATCATGATCCTCATCCCGGACCCGATCCAGGCCCAGGTGTACGAGGAGTCCATCGCCCCGAACCTGAAGGACGGCGACGCGCTGTTCTTCGCCCACGGCTTCAACGTCCGCTTCGGCTTCATCAAGGCCCCGGCCGGCGTGGACGTGGCCCTGGTCGCCCCGAAGGGTCCGGGTCACCTGGTGCGCCGCCAGTACGAGGAGGGCCGCGGCGTCCCCGCGATCGCCGCCGTCGAGCAGGACGCGACCGGTAACGCCTTCGCGCTGGCCCTGTCGTACGCCAAGGGCATCGGCGGCACCCGCGCCGGCGTCATCAAGACGACCTTCACCGAGGAGACCGAGACCGACCTGTTCGGTGAGCAGGCCGTTCTGTGCGGTGGCACCTCGGCGCTGGTCAAGGCGGGCTTCGAGACCCTGGTCGAGGCCGGCTACCAGCCGGAGATCGCCTACTTCGAGTGCCTGCACGAGCTGAAGCTGATCGTGGACCTCATGTACGAGGGCGGCCTGGAGAAGATGCGCTGGAGCGTCTCCGAGACCGCCGAGTGGGGCGACTACGTCACCGGCCCGCGGATCATCACCGACGCCACCAAGGCCGAGATGAAGCAGGTCCTCACCGAGATCCAGGACGGCACCTTCGCCCAGAACTGGATGGACGAGTACCACGGCGGTCTGAAGAAGTACAACGAGTACAAGGACGCGGACTCCGAGCACCTGCTGGAGACCACCGGCAAGCAGCTGCGCAAGCTGATGAGCTGGGTGAACGAAGAGGCGTGAGCCTGGGGGACAGGGGCCGGAGCGTGCTGCTCCGGCCCCGTCGTCCCTGCCGTCCGACCACGGACGGGTGATCCTTCCGCGGAGGCATGAGGCGACCTCCGTCGCGGCACTACACTGCTGCCTATATACGCGTTCAGGCCCACAGCGTCGTGCGTCTTCCACGCGGCTAGCCCCTCCCTCCGCCTGCGGCCGTCGGGACGGCCGTCCGCACGCACTGGACTTGTGAGGACTCACGTGAGCTCGAAACCTGTCGTACTCATCGCTGAAGAGCTGTCGCCCGCGACCGTGGACGCGCTTGGCCCGGACTTCGAGATCCGGCACTGCAACGGAGCGGACCGAGCCGAACTGCTCCCGGCCATCGCCGACGTCGACGCGATCCTGATCCGCTCGGCCACCAAGGTGGACGCCGAGGCGATCGCCGCCGCGAAGAAGCTGAAGGTCGTCGCACGAGCCGGCGTCGGCCTGGACAACGTCGACGTTCCCGCCGCCACCAAGGCCGGCGTGATGGTCGTCAACGCCCCCACCTCCAACATCGTGACCGCGGCCGAGCTGGCCTGCGGTCTGCTGCTCGCCACCGCCCGCCACATTCCGCAGGCCAACGCCGCGCTGAAGAACGGCGAGTGGAAGCGCAGCAAGTACACGGGCGTGGAGCTCGCCGAGAAGACCCTCGGGGTCGTCGGCCTCGGCCGCATCGGTGCGCTCGTCGCGCAGCGCATGTCCGGCTTCGGCATGAAGGTCGTCGCGTACGACCCGTACATCCAGCCCGCGCGCGCCGCGCAGATGGGCGTGAAGGTCCTGTCGCTGGACGAGCTGCTCGAGGTCTCCGACTTCATCACCGTCCACCTGCCCAAGACCCCGGAGACGGTCGGTCTGATCGGCGACGAGGCGCTGCGCAAGGTCAAGCCGAGCGTGCGCATCGTCAACGCCGCGCGCGGCGGGATCGTCGACGAGGAGGCGCTGTACTCGGCGCTGAAGGAGGGCCGCGTCGCCGGCGCCGGCCTCGACGTGTACGCGAAGGAGCCCTGCACGGACTCCCCGCTGTTCGAGTTCGACCAGGTCGTGGCCACCCCGCACCTCGGCGCCTCGACCGACGAGGCCCAGGAGAAGGCCGGTATCGCGGTCGCGCGTTCCGTGCGGCTGGCGCTCGCCGGCGAGCTGGTGCCGGACGCGGTCAACGTCCAGGGCGGTGTCATCGCCGAGGACGTCAAGCCCGGTCTGCCCCTCGCCGAGCGGCTCGGCCGGATCTTCACCGCGCTCGCGGGCGAGGTCGCGGTCCGCCTCGACGTCGAGGTGTACGGCGAGATCACCCAGCACGACGTGAAGGTGCTGGAGCTGTCGGCTCTCAAGGGCGTCTTCGAGGACGTCGTCGACGAGACCGTCTCCTACGTCAACGCCCCGCTGTTCGCGCAGGAGCGAGGCGTCGAGGTGCGGCTGACCACCAGCTCCGAGTCGGCCGACCACCGTAACGTCGTCACCGTGCGCGGCACGCTCTCGGACGGCGAGGAGGTGTCGGTCTCCGGCACGCTGGCCGGTCCGAAGCACCTTCAGAAGATCGTCGCGGTCGGCGAGTACGACGTCGACCTCGCGCTCGCCGACCACATGGTCGTCCTCAAGTACGAGGACCGTCCGGGTGTCGTCGGCACCGTCGGCCGGGTCTTCGGGGAGGCGGGGATCAACATCGCCGGTATGCAGGTCGCCCGCGCGGCCGCGGGTGGCGAGGCGCTGGCCGTGCTGACCGTCGACGACACCGTGCCGGCGGGTGTGCTGGCGGAGGTCGCCGAGGAGATCGGCGCGACGTCCGCGCGTGCGGTGAACCTCGTCTGAGGTTGCCGCGCGTACCGGGGGCGGCCGCCCCCAGGCCCCCGCTTCGGCCTGAACGGCCTCGTCCTCGAACGCCGGACGGGCTGATATGGCCGGCCTCGGCTGAAAGGGCGCCGGTGGCTGGAGTGATCCAGCCACCGGCGCCCTTTCGCATGAGTCCTACTTGACGCGGATCCTGCGCAGGGTCACCGCAGCCGCTGCCGCCGCTCCGGCCAGGAGTACCGCTCCGGCGATCGCCGCGCCCTGCATGCCGTGGGTGAACGCCTCGCGGGCCGTCGCGGCCAGGGCGTCTCCCGTGCGCCCCGGGAGGTGACCCGCCACCGCCAGGGCGCCGCCGAGGGTCTCGCGGGCCTCGGCGGGGGCCGTGGCCGGGATGCCGTGGCGGTAGAGCGCCGTACCGATGGAGCCGAGGACGGCCATACCGAGGGCGCCGCCGAACTCGGTGCCGGTCTCCAGCAGGGCCGACGCGGAGCCCGCGCGCTCCACCGGGGCCGTGCTCAGTGCCAGGTCCGTCATCTGGGACAGGACCATCACGATTCCGCAGGCCAGGACCGCGCAGGCGGTCAGCACCAGCCACATCGAGTCGGTGCCGGCGAGGGCCAGCAGCGCGTAGCCGCTCGCCCCGATGGCGAAGCCGGCCGTCACGACGTAGGCGCGGTCGACGCCCTTGTGGACCAGGGAGGTCGCGATCGGGGCGGCCATGCCGATCGGCACCGAGGGGAGCAGGGCCCACAGGGCCGCTTCCAGCGCGCTCCTGCCGAGCACCGACTGGAGGTACTGGGTCGTGAAGAACGCCGAGCCCAGCATGCCGAAGGCGGAGACCAGGTTGAGGACGAGGGCGGGGGCGAAGCCGCGGCCCCGGAACAGGGCGGGGGAGATCATCGGTGAGGCCGTGGTGCGCTGGCGGTGGACGAAGAGGGCCGCGAGGAGCAGGCCGACGGTGACCGAGACGACGTACTGCGCGTGCCAGCCCTCGGACGGGATCTCCTTGAGGCCGTAGATCACGGGGAGTACGGCGGCCATCGACAGGGGGACGCTCGGCCAGTCGAAGCGGCCCGGAGCGGGGTCGCGGGACTCGGGCAGCAGGACGGGACCGAGGACGAGCAGCAGGACCATCGCGGGCAGGTTGACCAGGAAGACCGAACCCCACCAGAAGTACTGGACGAGCAGACCGCTCATCACCGAGCCGAGCGCGATGCCGCCCGTCATGACCGCCGACCACATGCCGATCGCCTTCGCGCGCTGGGCCGGGTCGGTGAACATCGTGCGGATCAGGGCCATCGTCGAGGGCATCAGGGTCGCACCACCGATGCCGAGGACCGCGCGGGCGGCGATCAGGGTCTCGGCGCTGTCCGCGTAGGCCGCGACCAGGGAGGCGGTGCCGAACGCGGCGGCGCCGACCAGCAGCAGCCGGCGGCGGCCGATGCGGTCGCCGAGCGAGCCCATCGTCATCAGCAGGCCCGCCAGGACGAACGCGTAGATGTCGAAGATCCACAGCTGCTGCGTACCGGTCGGTGCCAGGTCGGCGCTGATCGCGGGGATCGCGAAGTAGAGGACGGAGACGTCCATCGAGACCAGCAGCAGCGGAAGCATCAGCACGCCGAGGGCGGTCCATTCACGGCGGCCCGCGCGGGCCGCGGGAGGTGCGGTGGTGCTCACCGGGTCCGTGGAGTTCGTGGAGTGCGTCGAGTTGGTCATGACGGTGACTGTACGAGCGTCTTAAACGGTTGTCTAGAACGAATGTATAAGTCATGTGTCTAGGACGTCTGTATGGATCGGCGGTAGGGTGGCGGGCATGGGACACCGTGAGGATCTACTCGAAGGCGCCAGGCGCTGTCTGCTGGAGAAGGGGTTCCTGCGTACGACCGCGCGGGACATCGTCAAGGAGTCGGGGACCAACCTGGCGTCCATCGGCTACCACTACGGCTCGAAGGACGCGCTGCTGGTGCAGGCGTACGTCTCGTTGATCGAGGGCGCCGGCGACGACTTCGACCCCGGCTGGGGCGCGGAGGGCGAGGTGACGGCGCCCGCCGGGTCACTGGAACGCTTCCAGGAGGTGTGGGCGAGCATCATCGGCTCGGTGCCCCGGACGCGGGCGATCTGGCTGCTGAGCTTCGAACTCATCGTCCAGGGGGACCGGCTCCCCGAGGTGCGCAAGCTGCTGGCCGAGGCGCAGGAGGCGGGCCGGTCGGGGATCGTGCCCATGTTCAACGGCGTCCCCGAGGACGAGCTCGACAAGGAGACCGTCGACACGGAGGGACGCTTCTACCAGACCCTCCTCAACGGGCTCATGGTCCAGTGGCTGTTCGACCCGGACTCGGCGACCGACGCGGCACAGCTCACCGAGGGGCTGCGGCGGGTGATCGCGGGCGCCAAGGAGAACTGACCCGCCCGGAGCGACGCGTGGGGCTCCCGGCGGATCGGGCCGGGTCCTGCCGGAGGGGTACCGCCGTGACGGGACGGCTCTCAGGGCAGCCGGGCCGCCTTCAGCGTCATGTGCAGCAGGAGCCGGTCCTCGCCGTCGTCCAGATCCAGCCCGGTCAGTTGTTCCACCCGGGACAGCCGGTAGTAGAGGGTCTGCCGGTGGATTCCCAACTCGGCCGCCGCGCGACCCGCTTGGCCGGCGCGGTCGAGGTACACCTCTGCGGTGCGCGCGAGTTCGTGGTGGGCGGGCGACAACAGGGCGCGCACGGCGGGGTCCTGGACGGTCTCCGCGGGCAGGGAGGTCAGCAGGCGGTAGGGGCCGATGGACGCCCACCGGGCGACCGGGCCGAGGCCGGGCTCCGCCAGCGCCGCACGTGCCGACGCCGACGCCTCCTGCCAGGCGGCGCCGAGTTCCGCCAGGCCGAGCCGCCCGGCGGCCACTCCCGCCGCGGACCCGCCCGCCCGTTCCAGCAGCCGTGCCGCCGCCGACGTCGCCGGGGTGAGGGTGTCCGTCGCGCGCAGACGGACGAGCAGGGCCAGGGACTCGCCGACCGCCTCGTGGGCGTGGGGGACGCCACCGGCCCACGGGACCGTGCACAGTGCCGTCGCCCCCGGCAGCGTACGCAGCGAGGGGGCGTCTTCCGGGTCGGCGGACGGCCAGGGCGTCACGCACACCACCGTGTGCGGGCCGTCCGCACGGGCGCCCAGCGCGGTGCGCAGCTCGGCCACCGCCATGTCCCGCTGCCAGCCGGGCTGCGCGGTGAGCACCGCCCGCAGCTCCCGGGTGAGGTCGGCGCCGTGCTGGGCCTCGTCGGCGAGCAGGGCGCCGATGCGGCCGGTCACCTCCATCGCGGCCGCCAGCTGGGAGTCCGAGGGTCCGGGGTCGTCGTCGAGCAGCCAGACATAACCGAGGACGACCCCCCGGTGCCGCACGGGGAGGCAGATGCGCCCCCGGTACACCCCGGCTTCCGGGGTCGGCGGGATGCGGACCGGACCGGTCGCCCGCGTGATGCCGAAACCCTCGAACCAGGTGCGGACGGCGGCCGTGGAGCGCCGGGTCAGGATCGAGCGGGTGCGCACCGGGTCCAGCGCCGACGCGTCGAGTTCGCCTTCGCTGTCGTAGGCGCCGAAGGCGATCAGCTCGAAATCCCGGTTCTCCAGGGTCGCGGGAGCGTCGAGCAGCTCCGAGATCTCGTCGACGAGCTCCTGGTGGTCACCCTGGTAATCGGCTGTCACCCGGGCATTCTCCCGCATGTCCGCATCCCTTTCATACATCTGTCTGAGATCCGCGGCACGGATGCGTGACAGCTGTCGATGGCCCACGATCGGAGGGATCCTTAAGTTTCACGGTGGTTCTCCGTGCCGTTCCCCGATCGTCGGGTATCGGCCTCGTATGGGTTGGTATGTGGAGGTTCCCCGTGCTGGGTCCCGTGATTCTCGCCGCGTCGCGCAGCGACCGGATGCGACGCCTGATCTCGGCGGCCCCGGTGACGAAGCAGGTCGTGGACCGCTTCATCCCCGGTGAGACGGTCGACGACATCGTCCCGATCGTCGAGCAGCTCACCGCCGGGGGACTGGAGCTGACGATGGACGTCGTCGGAGAGGACATCACCACCCCCGAGCAGGCCTTTGCCGCCCGGGACGCCTACCTGGCGCTGATCGACCGGCTCGCGCAGCTGGAGCTCGGCGAGCGCGTCGAGACGTCGGTCAAGCTGTCGATGTTCGGCCAGGCACTGGACGGGGGCCACGAGCTGGCCCTCGCCAACGTGCGCCCGGTCGTCGAGGCCGCCGCCGCCATCGGCACCACCGTCACCCTCGATGCCGAGGACCACACCACCCTCGACTCGATGTTCGCCATCCACGACGAGCTGCGGAAGGACTTCCCGCAGACCGGCTGTGTCATCCAGGCCTACCTCTTCCGCACCGAGGCCGACGCCCGCAGGCTCGCCGCGAGCGGCAGCCGGGTACGGCTAGTGAAGGGCGCGTACAAGGAGCCCGCCGAGGTCGCCTACCAGCAGAAGCACGAGATCGACAAGGCGTACGTCCGGATCCTGCGCACACTGATGGAGGGCGAGGGATACCCGATGATCGGCTCCCACGACCCGCGTCTGATCTCCATCGCGCAGGAGCTCGCCCGCAAGGCGGGACGCAAGCTCGACGAGTACGAGTTCCAGATGCTGTACGGGATACGCGGTGACGAACACCTGCGGCTGGCCGCCGAAGGGCACCGCATGCGCGTCTACACCGCCTACGGCACCGACTGGTACGGCTACTTCATGCGCCGCCTCGCGGAGAAGCCGGCCAACCTGCGGTTCTTCGCCCGCAGCATGCTCACCCGGGGCTGAGGACGAAGCCCGTGCAGCGGCCTGTCCGCCGGGGGTCCGGGGGTCGTCCCCCGGAGGAAGGCGCAGCATGCGCCGCCTCCCGGAGAAGCCGGCCGGCCCGCGGTTCCACTTCGTCCGCTCGATGATCAGCAAGGGCTGAGCCCGCCCCCGCTCGAAACACCCGCTCAGAAGGAGTAACGGAAGACATGGACGCGGTAACCCAGGTCCCCACCCCCGTCAACGAGCCGGTGCACGGCTACGCCCCCGGCTCGCCGGAGCGCGCCCGGCTGGAGGCCAAGCTCAAGGAGCTCGCCGACAACCCGATCGACCTGCCCTGCACCATCGGCGGCGAGCACCGGATGGGCGGCGGTGAGCGCTTCGACGTCGTGCAGCCGCACAACCACAAGGCCCGACTCGGCACCTATGCCAACGCCACCCGGCAGGACGCGCAGGACGCGGTCGACGCGGCCCTCGCCGCCGCGCCCGCCTGGCGCGCGATGTCCTTCGACGACCGTGCCGCCATCATCCTGCGCGCCGCCGAACTGCTCGCCGGTCCCTGGCGCGAGACCCTCGCCGCCTCCACCATGCTCGGCCAGTCGAAGACCGCCCAGCAGGCGGAGATCGACTGTCCCTGTGAACTGGTCGACTTCTGGCGCTTCAACGTCGCCTACGCCCGCCAGATCCTGGCCGAGCAGCCCCCGGCGAACTCCCCGGGCGTGTGGAACCGCCTCGACCACCGCCCGCTCGAGGGCTTCGTCTACGCGATCACGCCGTTCAACTTCACGGCGATCGCGGGCAACCTGCCGACCGCGCCCGCTCTGATGGGCAACGTGGTCGTGTGGAAGCCGTCCCCGACGCAGACCCACGCCGCCGTGCTGCTCATGCGCCTCCTCGAGGAGGCCGGGCTGCCCAAGGGCGTCATCAACCTGGTCACCGGCGACGGCCTCGAGGTCTCCGAGGTGGCCCTGAACCACCGCGATCTCGCCGGTATCCACTTCACCGGCTCCACCAAGACCTTCCAGTACCTGTGGAAGACGGTCGGCGCCAACATCGAGAAGTACCGCTCCTACCCGCGTCTGGTCGGCGAGACCGGCGGCAAGGACTTCGTCGTCGCCCACCCGAGCGCGGACCGCGCGGTCCTGAAGACGGCGCTCACCCGTGGCGCCTTCGAGTACCAGGGCCAGAAGTGCAGCGCGACCTCCCGGGCCTACATCCCGGCGTCGATCTGGAACTCCGGCTTCAAGGAGGAGTTCGCGGCCGAGGTCGACTACCTGACCATGGGTGACGTCACCGACCTCGCCAACTTCGTCGGCGCCGTCATCGACGAGCGTTCCTTCGCCAAGAACAAGGCGGCGATCGACCGTGCGAAGGCCGACCCGACCTGCACGGTCGTGGCGGGCGGCTCCTACGACGACTCGGTCGGCTGGTTCGTCCGCCCGACCGTCGTCGAGTGCACCGACCCGGAGAACGAGGTCTTCACGACCGAGTACTTCGGCCCGTTCCTCGCCGTGCACGTGTACGACGACAGCGCGCCCGACGCGTACGAGGCCATGCTGACGCAGATGGAGTCGGTGTCGGACTACGCGCTGACCGGCTCGGTCATCTCGGGGGACCGCGCGGCCGCCGCGTACACGATGGAGAAGCTGCGTTACGCGGCCGGCAACTTCTACATCAACGACAAGTCCACCGGCGCCGTCGTCGGCCAGCAGCCCTTCGGCGGCGGCCGGGCCTCCGGCACCGACGACAAGGCGGGCGCCCCGCAGAACCTGATGCGGTGGACCCTGACCCGCGCCATCAAGGAGACGCTGGTCCCGCCGACCGACTACACGTACCCGCACATGGGCTGACACGGTCCGCTCTGCGGTGCCGAACGGGCCAGGTCCTCCGGGACCCGGCCCGTTCCCGCGTCCGGGGGCCCGGAGCACTGAGACGCGGTGCGGGTGACGGGGCTCGTGCGGGGCGGTGGCGGCGGCCGTCGGGCGGGCGTGCTCAGCCGGTCAGGTGGCGTTCGAGGAAGTCCCGGGTGAGCGCCGCGATCTGTCCCGCGTGCGTCTCCAGGGCGAAGTGCCCGGTGGGCAGCAGATGCACCTCCGCTCCGGGCAGGTCCCGCCGGAAGGCGAGCGCGCCGGCCGGCACGAAGATCTCGTCGCCTGCGCCCCAGACCGCCAGCAGCGGGACCTGGCTGGTGCGGAAGTACTCCTGGAAGGCCGGGTAGAGGGCGAAGTTGGAGCCGTAGTCGGAGATCAGGTCGAGCTGGATCTCCGACTGGCCGGGCCGGGCCATGAGGGCGGCGTCGTGCTCGTACGCGTCCGGGCTCACCAGGTCCCGGTGCTCGGGGGGAACCCCGTGCAGGTACTGCCACCTGATTCCCTCGGGGCTGCTGATCTCCCGCACCGGGGCTTCCGTCCGCGGGGTGCGCTCCGCGATCAGCGCCCGTACCGGTGCCCAGGCCTGTGCGCCCAGTCCTTCCTCGTACGCGTTGCCGTTCTGGGTGATGATCGCGGTGACGCGGTCGGGATGGGCGAGGGCGAGGCGCAGACCGATGGGGGAGCCGTAGTCCTGGATGTAGAGCGCGAACTTCTTCAGACCGAGTTGTTGTGTGAACTCCTCGGTGAGCGCGGCCAGTTCGTCGAAGGTCCAGGTGAAGTCGGCGGGCGCCGCCGAACGGCCGAAGCCGAGGTGGTCGGGGGCCAGGACGCGGTAGCGGTCGGCGAGCAGCGGGATCAGGTCGCGGAACATGTGCGAGCTGCTGGGGAAGCCGTGCAGGAGCAGCAGGACGGGCGCGTCGGCCGGGCCCGCCTCCCGGTAGTACACCTCATGGCCGCGGACGGTGACGGTGCGGTGACGGACCTGGGGCCTGGCGTCGAGGGTCATGGCATGAGTCCACCATGCGACCCCTAACTGGTCAAGAGTCTTTTGACGGTTAGTCGAGCGCATGACCGCCCCCGCGGACGCCAGGGTCCCGCCCGCGTTCCCGGCGTGGGGTGGCGGCGGGTGGAGATCATCCGCGAAAACGCAGGTCGGGGCAGGGTGGCCCGGTGTGCCGTCTCAGATAGTAGGAAGTCCGAGTAATTGTGGAGACAGGCGCGTGCCCCTCCCTTAGCTTTGTAGGAGCCGAACGTCTCGCTCGACCAAGCGAACGGCGGTCGTGAGCCGGGCCCGTGCAGGCAATCCCTGCGGCCACGCTCCCCGCCCTTGGGGGCACCCCCCGCCCATCAGGCGGAGCGGGAGTCTCGTAAGCCCTTTGGCACTCCCTGGATTTCGAAGGAGTCGATTCCCCATGGCCGAGACGACCGTCCGCCGCCGCGTCCGTCACACCTCCCGCACGAGCGAGTCCGACCGCAAGAACGCGGCCGCCGCCCTCCAGCGTGCGCTCGACCGCCGTGACAACGGCGGTGAGACCGGCCACTGAGCCGGACCGCCCCGCATTCCGGGAGCCGCACCCGCTCGGGGTGCGGCGCGGGCCCCGCACGGGACGGCGGGTTCCGCGCCGCACTCCGACCCGGCCTCCCTCTCTCGCGTCCGCATGGCGGACAGTCCGTGTCATCCCATGGGACGGGGAGTAGGGTTCCCGCATGTCTCGCAGCCTCAATCTCGCAGTGATCCCCGGTGACGGCATCGGCCAGGAGGTCGTGGCCGAAGGTCTCAAGATCCTCTCCGCCGTCCTCCCGCAGGACGTGAAGCTGGAGACCAAGGAGTACGACTTCGGCGCGCGGCGCTACCACGCCACCGGTGAGACCCTCACCGACGCGGACGCCGAGGCGCTCAAGCAGCACGACGCCATCCTGCTCGGCGCGATCGGCGACCCGAGCGTCCCCTCCGGTGTTCTGGAGCGGGGTTTCCTGCTCAAGCTGCGCTTCCTCTTCGACCACCACGTCAACCTGCGTCCGTCGAAGCTCCTGCCGGGTGTCGCCACCCCGCTGGCCGGCCAGCCCGAGATCGACTTCATCGTGGTCCGCGAGGGCACCGAGGGCCCCTACACCGGCAACGGCGGCACGATCCGCAAGGGCACCCCGCACGAGGTCGCCACCGAGGTCTCCGTGAACACGGCCTTCGGGGTCGAGCGCGTGGTCCGGGACGCCTTCACCCGCGCCCAGGCCCGCCCGCGCAAGAAGCTGACGCTGGTCCACAAGAACAACGTGCTGGCCTTCGCCGGTCACCTGTGGACGAACATCTTCAACCAGGTGGCCCAGGAGTTCCCCGACGTCACCACGGACTACATCCACGTGGACGCCGCGACGATCTACCTCGTCACGGACCCCGCGCGCTTCGACGTCATCGTCACCGACAACCTCTTCGGCGACATCATCACCGACCTCGCCGCGGCCGTCTCCGGCGGCATCGGCGTCGCCGCGAGCGGGAACATCAACCCCTCCCGCGAGTTCCCCTCGATGTTCGAGCCCGTGCACGGCTCGGCCCCGGACATCGCCGGCCAGGGCAAGGCGGACCCCACTGCCACGGTCCTGTCCGTCGCCCTGCTCCTGCGCCACCTCGGCTACGACGCAGAGGCGGTCCGCATCGAGGACGCCGTCTCCGCCGACCTGGCGGAGCGCGGCTCGCTGCCCGCGCGCAGCACCTCCGAGATCGGTGACGCACTCTCCGTACGAGTAGCCGGCTGACCCCGCGCTGCGCGAAACCTCTCGAAGCCGCCGGGTCGCATCGCACCCGGCGGCTTCCGCATGTCCCCCGCCGGGTGCCACCATCAACCCTGGGTCGCATTCCCGCCGTTTTGGCCCTCGTCCGCCGCTTGCGATAATCGAACGCGGAGCCGCGGTATGAGGGAATGCTCGGACGTCCTACCATCGGCCACTGGCCGTACGGGCGTGAGCGCGGCCCGTCACTACACAACCGGTGAAGGACAACCACTCATGACGACGCCCACGATCGAGCTCAAGCCCTCCGCCAGCCCCACCACCGCCGCCGAGCGGCAGGCGATCCTGGCGAACCCCGGGTTCGGCCGCCACTTCACCGACCACATGGTGACGATCAAGTGGACCGAGGGCCGCGGCTGGCACGACGGCCAGCTCGTCCCGTACGCGCCGATCCCCCTGGACCCGGCCACCAACGTCCTGCACTACGCGCAGGAGATCTTCGAGGGCCTGAAGGCGTACCGCCGCCCCGACGGCTCCGTCGCCACGTTCCGCCCGGACCAGAACGCCAAGCGCTTCCAGCGGTCCGCCCGCCGCCTCGCCATGCCCGAACTCCCGGTCGAGACGTTCATCGAGGCGTGCGACGCGCTCGTCGGCCAGGACAAGGACTGGGTGCCGGCGCACGGCGGCGAGGAGTCCCTCTACCTGCGCCCCTTCATGATCGCGACCGAGGTCGGTCTGGGCGTCAAGCCGGCCAACGAGTACCTGTTCCTCGTCATCGCCTCACCGGCCGGCGCCTACTTCCCGGGCGGCGTCAAGCCCGTCTCCATCTGGGTCTCCGAGGAGCACGTCCGCGCCGTCCCCGGTGGCATGGGCGACGCCAAGACGGGCGGCAACTACGCCGCCTCGCTGCTCGCCCAGGCCGAGGCCGCCGCCCAGGGCTGCGCCCAGGTCTGCTACCTCGACGCGGTCGAGCGCAAGTGGGTCGAGGAGCTCGGCGGCATGAACCTGTACTTCGTGTACGAAGACAAGATCATCACGCCGTCGCTGACGGGCTCCATCCTGGAGGGCGTCACCCGCGACTCCCTCCTCACCGTCGCCCGCGACCTCGGCTACCGGGCCGAGGAGGGCCGGGTCTCCGTCGAGCAGTGGCAGCGCGACTCGGAGAACGGCACGCTGAAGGAGGTCTTCGCCTGCGGGACCGCCGCGGTGATCACCCCGGTCGGCACGGTCAAGCGCACCGGTGGCGAGTGGCAGCAGTCGGGTGGCGAGCCCGGCGAGGTGACCCGCGAGCTCCGCCGGGCCCTGCTGGACATCCAGCGCGGCACGGCCGAGGACAAGCACGGGTGGATGCACGAGCTGGGCTGACCGGCCCGACGCCGGCCCACACCGGCGGCCCACCTGGGCGGGGCCGCACCGGACTTGTCGTCCGGTGCGGCCCTTCCTGTTGCCGTGAGGCATGTTTGGAGTGCTGCTCAAACAGTCTGCCAAGGCCCTTCCGGATCATTGTCGTCCACGTTTAGAGTGGTGCTCTAAACCGCTGAACGCAAGGAGGGGCCCGTCGTGCGGCTCACCCCCACCGAACGGGACCGGCTGCTGCTCTTCGGGGCCGCCGAGCTGGCCCGCGCCCGCCGGGCCCGCGGGCTCCGGCTGAACGTCCCCGAGGCGACCGCGATCGTCGCGGACACGGTCTGCGAGGCCGCCCGCGACGGCGCCCGGCTCGCCGAGGCGATCGAACGCGCCCGGTCGGTCCTCGGTCCGGACGATGTCCTGCCCGGCGTCGCGGACATCGTCACCGAGGTCCATGTCGAGGCCGTCTTCGACGACGGCTCGCGCCTCGCGGTCGTCAGTGATCCGATCGCCGGGGGCACGCTCGGGGACCGGGCGCCGGGGGCGCTGCTGCCGGGACCCGGGCACGCCGAGCCCGAGGCGGCCGTCCGGCTGACGGTCGCGAACACGGCGAGCGTGCCCGTCTCCGTCACCTCCCACTTCCACTTCTTCGAGGCCAACCCCCGGCTCGACTTCCCTAGGGGACGGGCCTACGGCATGCGGCTCGCCGTCCCCGCCGGGTCCTCCGTGCGCTTCGGGCCGGGGGAGAGCCGCGAGGTCGGGCTCGTGCCGATCGGCGGCGACCGGATCGCCGTCGGCTTCGCCGGCCTGGTCGACGGGGCGCTCGACGCGCCGGGGGCGAAGGAGGAGGCCCTGCGCCGGGCCGCCGCCTGCGGCTACCTCGGGACGGAAGAAGAGGGAGCGACCCGATGAACCCGTACGAGTACGCCGCCACCCACGGCCCCCGGGCCGGCGACCGCGTCCGCCTCGGCGACTCGGGGCTGGTCGTCCGCGTCGAGTCGGACTCCCAGCGGCACGGCGACGAGTTCCTCGCCGGCTTCGGCAAGACCGCCCGCGATGGACTGCACCTCAAGGCCGCCGCCGTCCGCGACACCTGCGACGTCGTGATCAGCAACGTCGTCGTGGTCGACGCCGTGCAGGGGATCCGGAAGGTGTCGATCGGCATCCGGGAGGGCCGGATCCACGCGATCGGCCGGGCCGGTAACCCCGACACGCTCGACGGGGTCGACGTCGTCGTCGGCACGGGCACCTCCATCGTGTCCGGCGAGGGACTGATCGCCACCGCCGGCGCCGTCGACACCCACGTCCATCTGCTGTCGCCGCGCATCATGGAGGCATCGCTCGCCTCCGGGGTGACCACGGTCATCGGCCAGGAGTTCGGGCCCGTGTGGGGCGTCGGCGTCAACTCGCCCTGGGCGCTGCGGCACGCCTTCAACGCGTTCGACGCCTGGCCCGTCAACATCGGCTTCCTGGGCCGGGGTTCGTCGTCGTCCGCCGCGCCCCTGGTGGAAGCGCTGGCCGAAGGCGGCGCCTCGGGCTTCAAGGTGCACGAGGACATGGGCGCCCACACCCGGGCACTGGACACCGCCCTGCGGGTCGCCGAGGAACACGACGTCCAAGTCGCCCTGCACAGCGATGGGTTGAACGAGTGCCTGTCGGTCGAGGACACCCTGAAGGTGCTGGAGGGCCGGACGATCCACGCCTTCCACATCGAGGGCTGCGGCGGCGGCCACGTGCCGAACGTGCTGAAGATGGCGGGAGTCGCGAACATCATCGGCTCCTCCACCAACCCCACCCTCCCCTTCGGCCGGGACGCCGTCGCCGAGCACTACGGCATGATCGTCTCCGTCCACGGCCTGAAGACCGACCTGCCGGGCGACGCCGCCATGGCGCGCGACCGCATCCGCGCCGGCACCATGGGCGCCGAGGACGTTCTGCACGACCTGGGCGCGATCGGCATCACCTCGTCCGACGCGCAGGGCATGGGCCGGGCGGGCGAGACGGTCCGCCGCACGTTCGCCATGGCCGGGAAGATGAAGGCCGAGTTCGGCGCCCCGGACGACCACGACAACGAGCGCGTCCTGCGCTACATCGCCAAGCTGACCATCAACCCGGCCATCGCCCACGGCCTGGCGCACGAGGTCGGCTCCCTCGAGACCGGCAAGCTCGCCGACATCGTGCTGTGGCGCCCCGAGTACTTCGGCGCCAAACCGCAGCTCGTGCTCAAGTCGGGCTTCCCGGCGTACGGCGTGGTCGGCGACCCCAATGCCGCCACCGACACCTGCGAACCCCTCGTCCTCGGACCGCAGTTCGGGGCGTACGGGGCCACCCCCGCCGACATCTCGGTCGCCTTCGTCGCCCGGGCGGCCCTCGACCAGGGAGGCGACGCGATGCCCACCCGCCGCCGACGGGTCGCCGTGCGCGGCACCCGCGGCATAGGCCCCGCCGACCTGCGCCTCAACTCCCGTACCGGAGCGGTCGACGTCGACCGGCACACCGGTCTGGTCACCCTCGACGGCGAGCCGCTGCGCTCCGAGCCGGCCGAGTACGTCTCCCTCAACCGCCTGTACTTCCTCTGAGGACCGCTGATGTCTGCTGCCGCCGACGGCTTCCACATGCCCGCCGAGTGGGCTCCGCACGAGCGCACCTGGATGGCCTGGCCGGGCCCCAACCCCACCTTCGACGACCCCGGTGACCTGGCCGCCTCCCGTGCCGCCTGGGCCGCCGTCGCCCGCGCGGTCCGCCGCTTCGAACCGGTGACGGTGGTGTGCGGCCCCGGGCAGTCGGCGGACGCCCGCGCCCTCCTCGGCCCGGACGTCGACACGGTCGAACGGGAACTCGACGACGCCTGGATGCGGGACATCGGACCCACCTTCCTCACCGGCGGGAACGGTCGACTCGCGGCCGTGGACTGGACGTTCAACGGCTGGGGCGCCCAGGACTGGGCCCGCTGGGAGCACGACGCGAAGATCGCCGCGTATGTCTGCGACCTGGTGGGGGCGCGGACGTACGCCTCGACGCTGGTCAACGAGGGCGGCGCCATCCATGTCGACGGCGAGGGCACGGTCCTGCTGACCGAGACGGTCCAGCTCGGTCCGGAGCGCAATCCGGGGTGGACGCGGGAGGACGTCGAGGCGGAGATCCACGCCATGCTCGGCACCCGCAAGGCGATCTGGCTGCCCCGCGGACTCACCGGCGACTACCCTCCCCCGCTGCATGAACGGCGTGGGGGGACCCCCATGGGCTACGGCACCCTCGGCCACGTCGACATCGTGGCCGCCTTCGCCCGCCCCGGGGTCGTCGTCGCCCACCACCAGCCCGACCCGGCGCACCCCGACCACGAGGTCACGAAGGAGGTCATCGGGCTCCTGCGGGGGCAGACCGACGCGCGCGGCCGCCGGCTGGAGGTCGTCGAGGTCGCCGCCCCGACCGTCCTGGAGGCCGACGGCCACTGGGCCGACTACTCCTACATCAACCACTACCTCTGCAACGGCGGCGTCGTGCTCTGCGGCTTCGACGACCCGCGCGACGAACTCGCCGCGGGCGTTTTTCGCCGCCTGTTCCCGGAGCGGACGGTCACGCTGGTGGACGCCCGTACGATCTTCTCCGGTGGCGGCGGCATCCACTGCATCACCCAGCAGCAGCCGAGGGTCTGAGATCCGGGAACGAGACACAGGGGAGCCGGACATGGCCGGAGCGGCACGGGCACGCAGGAACGCACCGCCCCGCGAGGACGTCCTGGCCGCCGCCATGGAGATGATCGCCGAGCGCGGTCTGGAGAAGCTCACCATGGCGGGGCTCGGCCGCGAGGTCGGCATGAGCAGCGGCCATCTCCTCTACTACTTCCACTCCAAGGACGAGCTCCTGCTGCGCACCCTGGAGTGGAGCGAGGGGCGGCTCGGCGCCGAGCGGGCCCGGCTGCTGGCCCGCCCCGTTCCCGCCCGCGAGCGCCTCGACGCCTATGTCGACCTGTATGTCCCCGACGGCCACCGCGACCCGCACTGGACGCTCTGGCTGGAGGTCTGGAACCGCTCGCAGAACGCCGACGCGGTCGCCAGGGACCGCCAGTCGGCCATCGAGGGCGCCTGGCACCGCGACCTCGCCGCCCTCCTGGCGGAAGGGATCTCACGGGGCGAGTTCCGGCGGGTGGACCCCGAACGGTTCGCGGCCCGGCTGCGCGCCCTCCTCGACGGCTTCTCCATCCACGTGGCCATCGGACTGCGGGGAACCGGCCGCGAGCAGGTCCTCACGCACGTCCACGAGTTCCTGGACGAAGGACTCCTCCCCGTCCCGTGAGCGCGCGCTGCTCGCATCCTGAGACGCAGGGTGAGCGGACGGACGGTCTGTGCCAGACTGCCGCCGTGCTCTCGTTCGCCACGATTATTGGCAGCAGGCGCGCCGGTCCGCAGTGACCGCTCCGTACGACCAGGTACGAGCGGCCATCGTCGTCCTCGACCCGCGCGCAGACCTCTCGCACCCGCGAGGGGTTTTTCGCTTTTCTGGCCCACCCACAGCCGGGAGCGAGAGCGCGAGGGACCATGGGGGGATGGTGGAGCCGGTCATTCCGGTAACGACCGAGATCCGACACAGGAGCCTTCAGACCATGACCGCAACCAGTGAACCCGACGACTCGTTCCACGTCTTCGACACCACCCTGCGCGACGGCGCGCAGCGTGAGGGCATCAACCTCACCGTCGCCGACAAGCTGGCCATCGCCCGGCACCTGGACGACTTCGGCGTGGGCTTCATCGAGGGCGGCTGGCCCGGCGCCAACCCGCGGGACACCGAGTTCTTCGCCCGCGCCCAGGAGGAGATCGACTTCCGGCACGCCCAGCTCGTCGCCTTCGGCGCCACCCGTCGGGCGGGCGCGAAGGCCGCGGAGGACCCGCAGGTCAGGGCGCTGCTGGAGTCGGGCGCGGGCGTGATCACCCTGGTCGCGAAGTCGCACGACCGGCATGTCGAGCTGGCCCTGCGCACGACGCTGGACGAGAACCTGGCGATGGTGAGCGACACGGTGTCCTTCCTCAAGGCACAGGGCCGCCGGGTCTTCGTCGACTGCGAGCACTTCTTCGACGGCTACCGCGCCAACCCCGAGTACGCGAAGGCGGTGGTCCGGGCCGCCGCCGAGGCGGGGGCGGACGTGGTCGTCCTCTGCGACACCAACGGCGGCATGCTCCCCGCCCAGATCCAGGCGGTCGTCTCCACGGTCCTCGCCGACACCGGCGCCCGGCTCGGCATCCACACCCAGGACGACACCGGCTGCGCGGTCGCCAACACCCTCGCCGCGGTGGACGCCGGCGCCACGCACGTCCAGTGCACGGCGAACGGCTACGGCGAGCGGGTCGGCAACGCGAACCTGTTCCCGGTGGTCGCGGCGCTGGAGCTGAAGTACGGCAAGAAGGTCCTGCCCGAGGGCCGGCTGCGGGAGATGACCCGTATCTCCCACGCGATCGCCGAGGTCGTCAACCTGACGCCGTCCACGCACCAGCCGTACGTCGGGGTCTCGGCCTTCGCGCACAAAGCCGGCCTGCACGCCTCGGCCATCAAGGTCGACCCGGACCTCTACCAGCACATCGACCCCGAGCAGGTCGGCAACACCATGCGGATGCTGGTGTCGGACATGGCCGGACGCGCGTCGATCGAGCTCAAGGGCAAGGAGCTGGGCGTCGATCTGGGCGGCGACCGTGAAGTGGTCGGCCGGGTCGTGGAGCGGGTCAAGGAACGCGAGCTCAAGGGCTACACCTACGAGGCCGCGGACGCCTCCTTCGAGCTGCTGCTGCGCGCCGAGGTCGAGGGCCGGCCGCTGAAGTACTTCGAGGTCGAGTCCTGGCGGGCCATCGTCGAGGACCGCCCCGACGGCACCCACGCCAACGAGGCCACGGTCAAGCTGTGGGCCAAGGGCGAGCGCATCGTGGCGACGGCGGAGGGCAACGGACCGGTCAACGCCCTGGACCGCGCCCTGCGCGTGGCGCTGGAGAAGATCTACCCCCAGCTGGCCAAGCTCGACCTGGTCGACTACAAGGTCCGCATCCTGGAGGGCGTGCACGGCACCCAGTCCACCACCCGCGTCCTCATCTCCACGACCGACGGCACGGGTGAATGGTCCACGGTGGGCGTCGCGGAGAACGTCATCGCCGCGTCCTGGCAGGCCCTGGAGGACGCCTACACGTACGGACTGCTGCGGGCCAAGGTGGAACCGGCCGAGTAGGCGGAGCCCGGCAGGATTCCTCGGCGGGCGCGCCGGCTCGCCGAGGCACTCCACGCGGTCGGCGGCAGGACCCCGCGGCAGGGCCGGCCGGCCCCGGGGAGCAGACCGGCGCGGAGCAGCCGCCGGACGCGAGTGGGTCTCCTCATGGAGCGCCGGCCTTCTGGAGACGGGGGACGGGAAGCGTGTCGAGGCGTGAGTAGATGACGACTTCCGGCCCGCGTCAAGAGGTCGCGCGTTCATCTGTCGAACGGACAACGCCCCTTACCTGGACGGGTGTTGCCGTCGTACCAGTTCCGGCGTGAAGTCTTGACGGCGTGACGGGCCGCCAGTTGACTCACGGTCTGATCTAAGTCATGAGTGGACCACGAGATCAGAGGGACGTTCCATGCGAAGAACCGCCCTGCTCGCCTGCGCCACCCTGCTGACCGCCCTCCTCCCGATGACCACCGCGGCCGGCGCGCCCGGCTCCGACGACCCCGCCCCGGTGCCCGTCGACCGCTTCGAGGGCGAGGTCCCCTTCGCGAGCCCGCCCGCCGGGGGTCTCTTCACCTGGGGCGGCGACACCGACGACCCGCCCGCCCTCCGGCTGGCCGCCCGCGAGGACGCCCCCGAGGGTGACCAGGTCCTCACCGGAACCTACGAGATCAGTGGCTACGGCGGCTTCACCCACGACTTCGCCTTCGCGGAGCCCGCCCACGACTGGTCCGCCCACCGGGGCATCCGGTTCTGGTGGGAGGGCCGCGGCAACGGCAGGAAGATCGCCTTCGAGCTCAAGGACGGCGGGGCCGACGGAGAGGCGTCCGAGCTCTGGACGACGTCCTTCACCGACGACTGGACCGGATGGAAACAGGTGGAGATCCCGTTCACCGACTTCACCTACCGCACGGACTACCAGCCCGTCGGCGGCATCGACCACATCCTCGGCCTGAACGAGACCTGGGGCTACGCCCTCACCCTCCCCGTCGGCGTCAAGGGCGACTTCGCCATGGACGGCGTGGAGCTCTACGGCCGCGCGGACCAGTCGCTGCGCGCCTCCGTCACCACCGACGCCGCCGTGTACCCGGTGAAGGAGGGCGGCACCGCCACGGTGAAGGTCTCCGTCGCCACCACCGGCGCCGCCCCCCTCGACGACCCCGTCACCGTCGCCTACGAGACCGCCGCGACCGGCACCGCCGAGCCCGGCAGGGACTACACCCCGGTCGCCGGCACCGTCACCTTCCCGGCGGGCACTCCCTCCGGCGCCACCCGCACGGTCGCCGTCCGCACCCTCGCGGACAAGCGGGCCGAGTCCGCCGAGACCGTCCCGCTCCGGCTGACGGTCACCGGCGCCAAGGCCCCCGCCGAGACCCCGCAGGTCGTCATCGACGCCCACGGACTGCCCTACCTGAACCCGCGACTGCCCGTGAAGAAGCGGGTCGCCGACCTCGTCTCCCGGATGTCCCTGGAGGAGAAGGCCGGACAGATGACCCAGGCCGAGCGCGGCGCGATCGGCACGGGCGCAGACATCGCCTCGTACAACCTCGGGTCGCTGCTCTCCGGCGGCGGCTCCACCCCGACGCCCAACACCGCCGGGGCCTGGGCGAAGATGATCGACGGCTACCAGCTCCGGGCGCAGGCCACCCGGTTCCAGATCCCGCTGATCTACGGCGTGGACGCGGTGCACGGCCACAACAACCTGGCCGGCGCGACGGTCATGCCCCACAACATCGGCATCGGCGCCACCCGCGACCCGCGACTGGCCGAGCGAACGGGCGCGGTGACCGCGTCCGAGGTCCGGGCCACGGGCGTCCCCTGGGACTTCGCCCCCTGCCTGTGCGTGACCCGCGACGAACGCTGGGGCCGCTCGTACGAGTCCTTCGGCGAGGACCCGGCGCTCGTCGAGTCCATGGAGACGGTCATCCAGGGCCTCCAGGGCGCTCGCGACGGAAGGGACCTGAAGGACGACGACAAGGTGCTGGCCACCGCCAAGCACTTCGTCGGCGACGGCGGCACGGCGTACGGCTCCTCCACCACCGGCAGCTACACGATCGACCAGGGCATCACCAAGGTCACCCGGCAGCAGCTGGAGGCCGTCCACCTCGCCCCGTACCGGACGGCCGTGGACCGGGGCGTCGGATCGGTGATGCCCTCGTACTCGTCGCTCGACATCCTCGGCGACGGCCGGGGCCCGGTGAAGATGCACGCCCGCGCCGACATGATCAACGGTGTGCTGAAGGGCCGGATGGGCTTCGACGGCTTCGTGATCAGCGACTGGAACGCCATCGACCAGCTCCCCGGCGACTACGCCTCCCACGTCCGCACCTCCGTCGACGCGGGCGTCGACATGATGATGGTCCCGTACTCGTACAAGGACTTCACGGCGACCCTGATCGACGAGGCGAAGGCCGGGCGGATCACCGAGCGGCGGGTCGACGACGCCGTGGCGCGCATCCTGACCCAGAAGTTCGGGCTGGGTCTCTTCGAGAAGCCGTACGCCGACACGAGCGGCGCGTCGAGGATCGGCTCGGCCGCGCACCGGGCCGTGGCCCGGCAGGCGGCCGCCGAGTCGCAGGTGCTGCTCAAGAACTCCGGTGGAGTCCTGCCGCTGAGGAAGAACCAGAAGGTGTACGTCGCGGGCTCCAACGCCGACGACCTCGGCAACCAGACCGGCGGCTGGACCATCACCTGGCAGGGCGCCTCCGGCGACATCACGCAGGGCACGACGATCCTGGAGGGAATGAGGAAGGCCGGCGGTGATGTCACCTACTCCAGGGACGCCTCGGCGCCGACGGACGGATACGACGTGGGTGTGGTGGTCGTCGGCGAGACCCCGTACGCCGAGGGCGTCGGTGACGTCGGCAACGGCAACGACCTGGAGCTGACCGCCGCCGACCGGGCGGCCGTCGACAAGGTGTGCGCCGCGATGAGATGCGCGGTGCTGGTCGTCTCGGGCCGGCCCCAGCTGATCGGTGACCGGATCGGCGCCGTCGACGCGCTGGTGGCCTCCTGGCTGCCCGGCACGGAGGGCGACGGCGTGGCCGACGTCCTGTACGGCAGGCGGCCCTTCACCGGACAGCTTCCGGTGACCTGGCCGAGGTCCGAGGCCCAGTTGCCCATCAACGTGGGCGACGCGGTGTACGACCCGCAGTTCCCCTACGGCTGGGGTCTGACGACGCTGACCAGGGTCCCGGAGGGCGGCCTGGCGACCCTGAAGGGGCTGGGGGCCGCGGCGGCGGCGGCCGAGCGGGCCGGTGCCGACGAGGTGGGACGCACGCTCGTGGGGAAGGCCCGGCTGATCGTCCAGCAGAAGATGGGCCGGGCCGTCACGGCGGCGGCCGCGAAGCCCTTCGCCGACGCGGACCACCTGCTCCTGACAGGCCGGTACGGCAAGGCGGTCGAGCGGCTGACGGCGGCGTACCGGGCGGCGCCGTAGCCACAACCGCCCCGGCCGTATGAAAAGGCCTCTTCTGTCGGCTTTGGGGTAGCTTCGAAAGTATGAAGGTCGCTCTATCGGCCCGCAGCTGTGCCGGACCGCTGATCGCACTGGCGCTCGTCGTCCTGACCGCTCTGGCGGTCCTGACGGCGGGCGCCCCGCGCGCGAGTGCGGACACGAGCGTCTCGGCGATCGCCTCGTCCCTGCGCGAGAGCCCCGTGTACGTCGACCCGGAGGCGTCCGGCCAGCTCTCCCCGGCGCAGGCGCACGCGCTCCAGCGGCAGATCGAGAACGCCGGCAAGCCCCTGTTCGTCGCCGTGCTGCCGGCCGGCTACCCCACGGCGGACCTCTTCACGGACCTGCGCACCGCCACCGGCGTCACCGGCCTCTACGCGATCCGCCTCGGTGACCGCTTCGACGCCCGCGCCGACTCCTCCGTCCTGTCCCGCACAGCCGTCCGCAACCTGGTCGCCAGTGTCCGGGGTGAGAGTGACACCAACACCCAGCTGACCGACTTCACGAACCGCGCCCTGGCCAACATGGGCGGCTCGGCCCCCGGGAGCTGGAACTCCTCGAAAGGCGACGACGGAATCTCGTCCAGCGCGCTGATCACGGCGGGTGTGGTGCTGGTCGCCGGCGGCGCGGGCGCGTACACCCTGGTGCGACGGAGCCGCCGGCGGCGGGCGGAGGAGCAGCGGGCCGCCCTCGACCGGCTGCGGGTCGTCGTGGACGAGGACATCACGGCCTTCGGGGAGGAACTCGACCGCCTCGACTTCCACCCGTCCGAACCGGGCGCCGACGACGCCATGCGCGCCGACTACGAACGCTCCCTGGACGCCTACGAGCAGGCGAAGTCGTTCATGGCTGCTGCTGCGAAGCCCGAGGACGTCCGCGCCGTCACCGAGGCTCTCGAGGACGGCCGCTTCTCCCTCGCCCGGCTGGGCGCCCGCCGCACCGGACGGCCGTTGCCCGAGCGCCGTCCGCCGTGCTTCTTCGACCCCCGCCACGGCCCGTCGGTCACCGACGCGACCTGGACGCCACCCGGCGGGGCCACCCGCGAGGTCCCGGTCTGCGCGGCGGACGCGACGCGCCTGGCCGACGGGCGCGACCCCGTGATCCGCGAGGTCGACAGCGACTACGGCCGCCGCCCGTACTGGGAGGCCGGTCCGGCCTACGGTCCCTGGGCGGGCGGCTACTTCGGCGGCGGCATCCTGCCCGGCCTCCTCGTCGGCACGATGCTCGGCGGCATCATGGCCGCCCCGTCCTACGCCTCCGACTACGGCACCGGCTACGGCGACTTCGGCGGGGGCTACGAGGGCGGCGACGTCTCCGGTGCGGACTTCGACCCCGGCGACTTCGGCGGCGGCTTCGGGGGCGGCGGGGGAGGGGACTTCGGCGGGGGCGGCGGCGGTGACTTCGGCGGAGGCTTCTAGAGCCCGTCCCGGTGGCGGCACCGGGGCCGCCACAGGTCTCGGGCCCGGCGCGCGACGGCGCCGGGCCCGAGGACGTCGTACGACGGGAGGTCGTGCGGCGTGGCGGTGTGCGTCAGAGCGAGGCCGCCGCCGAGGCGATGGCCGAGGCGAAGGTGGAGACCTCGGAGTAGACGCCGGGGGCGTTGGCCCGGGCGCAGCCGATGCCCCAGCTCACGATGCCGACCTGGATCCAGGCGTTGTTCGCGTCCCGGCGGAACATCGGGCCGCCCGAGTCGCCCTGGCAGGTGTCGGTGCCGCCGGCCGTGTACCCGGCGCAGATCTCGTCACTGGCGACGAGGCCGCTGTAGCCGCTGTAGGTGCGACAGGTCGCGTCGCTCACGAACGGGACGGTGGCCTTGAGCAGATAGCGCTGCTGGGCGCCGCCCTCGCTGGCCGAGCCCCAGCCGGCGATGGTGAAGGTGCCGGTGTTGTACTGCGTGGTGGTGGCGATCTTCAGAGTGGACTGGGTGGTGATGGGCGAGGCGAGTTTGATGAGCGCCCAGTCCTTGCCGTTGCCGTTGTAGCCGGGGGCCCGGTAGACGTAGGTCGACCTGACCTGGACCCGGCCGCTGGTGTTCTGGAGGTCGACGACGCCGGCCGTGGCCGTGATGCCGGTGTTGGCGCCGGTCCCGCTCACGCAGTGCGCGGCGGTGAGCACGATCTGCTGGGTGTAGAGCGCCCCTCCGCAGCCCATGGAGAGCCGGACCATGAACGGGAACTCGCCCTGCGTGGCCCGGGTGCCGCCGACGACGGGGGAGGGTGCGGCCTGCGCGGACGAGAGGGGCTGGAGGCTCGCTATCGCGAGCGCGGCCGCGCCGACGGCGGCGAATCTCCTGAGCGCGGTGAGGAGCTTCTTCATGGTGCTGCCTTCCGTGGGGGGGTTGGCTTTGACGTGAACATGTCAACATGACGTACGCACCGCAAAGAGATGTCCATGCGCTGGCATGGTCAGGTCAAATCTGTTGCTGGATTATGGGAACCCCGCGAGCCCCCGCACAAGGGGGCCGATTCAGCCATCCGCGCCCGGTCGGCGGCGGGCCCATCCGCCGCCTGTTCGGCGGCCGCGCCGCACAGTGAACCGGTGGCCCCGCTTCCCCCGCCGGAAGCCGGCCGCCGGTTCACCGCATGGGCCGGGTCAGTCCTGGGCCGCCGCCTTGGCGAAGCCCAGCAGTGCCTCGAAGTCGATCGCCCCGGGATCGCCGTGCGTGTTCTCCGGCACGTGCATGTGGCCGCAGATCCCCTTGAACGCGTTCCACCGCTCGGCGCCCATCCGCTGGCCGCCCCCGTTCCCCGCGGACTTCGGGTAGGCGGGCCACAGGGCCGGTCCGCGAAGGGGGACATGGTGGTGGATGTGCATCCAGGCCAGGTACTCGGCAACGGCGCGCAGCGCCCACTCCGGAGCCTTCGGCCAGTAGACGTGGGCCTGGTCGCGGGCCTGCCACTTGGCGTGGATGTCGGGCGCGCAGGTCCCGACGAGCTCCACCTGGCAGACGTTCAGCGTGTTGGTCTCGACCCCGCCGCGCTTGTTCACCAGTGCGCGCGAGGAGACGTCGATCTCGAAGTGCTGGTACCACTTCAGCTTCCGGGCGGCGAAGTCGGGCACCGCCGTCAGGTTGGGCGCGGCGGAGCCGCCCTGGTAGTCGGGCAGCGAGCGCCCTTCGGTGGTGTGCAGGACGACGGCGTTGACCTCCATGCGGTCCCCGCCGAAGTCGTCCTGGTACCAGTGGTCGCGGTTCGAGCCGGGGTAGTGCTGGGGTCCGGTCCTGGTGCTCATGTCTCGCGACTGTGACACGGAACACACCAAGGGGCCGGGAGCTCTCCGCTTCCGACCCCTTTTGGATGCTTTCAGCCCTATGAAGCCGAGCGCTTACGCGTTCTTGATCGCCGAGATGTCGAAGTTCAGCTTGATCTTGTCGGAAACCAGGACGCCGCCCGTCTCCAGCGCCGCGTTCCAGGTCAGGCCCCACGCCGAGCGCAGGATCTCCGCCTTGCCCTCGAAGCCCACGCGCTCGTTGCCGAACGGGTCCTTGGCCGCGCCGTTGAACTCCAGGTCGATGGTGAGCGGCTTGGTGACGCCGAGGATGGTCAGATCGCCGGTGATCCGGTAGTCGTCGCCGCCGAGCGCCTGCACCGAGGTGGAGCGGAAGGTCATCGTCGGGAACTCGTCCGTCTTGAAGAAGTCGGCGGTCTTCAGGTGGCCGTCACGGTCGGCGGACCCGGTGTCGATGCTGTCCATGGTGACGTCGATCGAGGCGCTGGACTTCGACGGGTCGGTGCCGTCCAGGTGCAGCGAGCCGGTGAAGTCGTTGAACTTGCCCTTGACGTTGGTGACCATGGCGTGGCGCGCGACGAAGCCGAACGTCGAGTGCGAGGGGTCGATCGTGTAGTCGCCGGTCAGGGCGGCGAGCTCGGGGCTGACGGGGGCGTCGGCGGCGACGGTGGCGGTCTCGTCGGTGCTCTTGCGGCCGAAGATGCTCATGGTGTGCTCCTTGGGGACGGGAGATCGATGATGTTTAATCTTCAACGAGGATGACAGTAGACCTATTCCGTTCAATGTTCAACATCTTCGGTTGTCTCGCCGGGCCGCAGGGTGATCCTGGGGCGGGGCCGCCGTCCGGGCTCTCCGTTTCACCCCCGTGGGGCATGTGCCGGCCCGGAATGTGAGCCGGGTCTCAGCCCTGCCGTTTGTGCGACCCCTACAAGCCCCAGGGCCTCTGAGCAGTCGGAACGGCTGCATGCCCGAACCGTTCTGTTCAGGGCTACCAGGAAAACGCGCCGGAGACTGTACGGAGTCGACGTCCCTCTTTCCTTGGTGGGCTTCGTAAGGTCGCTACATGACCGTTTTGGAAGAGACGACCGGCGAGCCGACCACGGAGCCTGCGGAGCCCACGGACGCGCGGGGCCGCGTGGCCGAGCTGCACCAGATCCGTGCCCAGGCGCTGGCCGGCCCGAGCGAGAAGGCGACCCAGGCGCAGCACGCCAAGGGCAAGCTGACCGCCCGGGAGCGGATCGAGCTGCTCCTCGACCCGGGATCCTTCCAGGAGGTCGAGCAGCTGCGCCGGCACCGGGCGACCGGCTTCGGCCTGGAGGCCAAGAAGCCGTTCACCGACGGTGTGATCACCGGCTGGGGCACGGTGGAGGGCCGTACGGTCTTCGTGTACGCGCACGACTTCCGGATCTTCGGCGGCGCGCTGGGCGAGGCCCACGCCACCAAGATCCACAAGATCATGGACATGGCCATCGCGGCCGGCGCCCCGCTGGTGTCGCTCAACGACGGCGCGGGCGCCCGTATCCAGGAGGGCGTCTCCGCCCTCGCCGGCTACGGCGGCATCTTCCAGCGCAACACCCGGGCGAGCGGGGTGATCCCGCAGATCTCGGTCATGCTGGGCCCCTGTGCGGGCGGCGCGGCCTACAGCCCCGCCCTCACCGACTTCGTCTTCATGGTCCGCGAGACCTCGCAGATGTTCATCACCGGGCCGGACGTGGTCAAGGCCGTCACCGGCGAGGAGATCACCCAGAACGGCCTCGGCGGCGCCGATGTGCACGCCGAGACCTCCGGCGTCTGTCACTTCGCCTACGACGACGAGGAGACCTGCATCGCGGAGGTGCGCTACCTCCTCTCGATGCTCCCGCAGAACAACCGTGAGAACCCCCCGCGCACCGAGTCCGGCGACCCGGCCGACCGTCGCGGCGACGTCCTGCTCGACCTGGTCCCGGCGGACGGCAACCGTCCGTACGACATGACCAAGGTGATCGAGGAGATCGTCGACGACGGCGAGTACCTGGAGGTCCACGAGCGCTGGGCCCGCAACATCATCTGCGCCCTGGCCCGGCTCGACGGCCAGGTCGTGGGCATCGTGGCCAACCAGCCGCAGGCGCTCGCCGGCGTCCTGGACATCGAGGCTTCGGAAAAAGCTGCGCGCTTTGTCCAGATGTGTGACGCTTTTAACATCCCGATCGTCACTTTCCTCGACGTCCCCGGGTTCCTCCCGGGCGTCGACCAGGAGCACGGCGGAATCATCCGGCACGGCGCGAAGCTGCTCTACGCCTACTGCAACGCGACCGTGCCGCGGATCTCGCTGATCCTGCGCAAGGCCTACGGAGGTGCGTACATCGTCATGGACAGCCAGTCCATCGGTGCCGACCTCACCTACGCCTGGCCGACGAACGAGATCGCCGTGATGGGCGCCGAAGGTGCCGCCAACGTCATCTTCCGGCGCCAGATCGCAGAGGCCGAGGACCCCGAGGCCATGCGGGCACGCATGGTCAAGGAGTACAAGTCCGAGCTGATGCACCCCTACTACGCGGCCGAACGCGGCCTGGTCGACGACGTCATCGACCCCGCCGAGACCCGCGAGATCCTCATCAGGTCGCTGGCCATGCTCCAGTCGAAGCACGCGGACCTGCCCTCCCGCAAGCACGGCAACCCCCCGCAGTAACCCGGCAGATCCACCACGGGTAACCCACTGGATCCCCTGCGGAAACCTCATCCACGGAGACTTGCACCCATGAACGCTCCCGACATCCGCGTCGAGAAGGGCCACGCCGAGCCCGAGGAAGTCGCCGCCATCACGGCGGTGCTCCTGGCCCGCGCTGCCGCCCAGTCGTCCCCGACCGAAACCCACCGAGGCCGCCACAAGGCCGGCTGGCGCCGCCTGGAGCGCGAGGGCGGCTTCCGCGCCCCGCACAGCTGGCACTAGGCGCTGCGCCCGGCCGCAGCAACACCGAGAAGGGCCCCTCTGCACCAGAGGGGCCCTTCGTCGTCCGTGCGTCGAGGGCGTGGCCCGCCCGAGAGGCCGACGGACGCCGTCCGGGGTCCCGCCCCCGCGGCGGAGCCCGCGGACGGCCACCCCTGAAACAGGTGGGCGGCCCCTCCCGAGCCGGGAGGGGCCGCCCGCGTGTCACTCCTTCGGCCTACCGCAGGCGCGCCATCAGCGCGTGCTCCACCAGGGTGATGAGCGCCGACTTGGCGTCCGCACGGTGCCGCGCGTCCGTCGTGATGATCGGGGTGTCCGGTCCGATCTGGAGCGCCTCGCGCACCTCGTCCGGGTTGTACGGCTGGTTGCCGTCGAAGCCGTTGAGAGCGATCACGAACGGCAGACCGCTGTTCTCGAAGTAGTCGACCGCCGGGAAGCAGTCGGCGAGACGGCGGGTGTCGACCAGCACGATCGCGCCGATCGCACCGCGCACCAGGTCGTCCCACATGAACCAGAAGCGGTCCTGGCCGGGCGTGCCGAACAGGTACAGGATCAGGTCCTGGTCCAGGGTGATACGGCCGAAGTCCATGGCGACCGTCGTGGTCGTCTTGTCCCCGGTGTGGGTGAGGTCGTCGATGCCCGCCGACGCGGACGTCATGACGGCCTCGGTGCGCAGCGGATTGATCTCCGAAACAGCCCCGACGAACGTGGTCTTGCCCACGCCGAAGCCGCCCGCCACCACGATCTTCGCGGAAGTGGTGGAGCGGGAGGGACCCCCGCTAGAGCTTGCGAAGTCCACTGAGCACCCTTTCGAGCAGTGTCACGTCTGGCTGGCCGCCGGCGTTCTCGTCGCCGCCGGGCTGATGGATCGCGACCAGTCCCGCCTCCGCCAAGTCGGCGACGAGGATCCTGGCCACGCCGAGAGGGATGGTCAGCAGTGCCGAGATCTCGGCGACCGACTTGATCTCTCGGCAGAGGTTGCAGATCCGCTGATGCTCGGGCAGCTGGCCCTGCATCTGGTGCGGCTGCGCAGTGGTGTGCACCAGCGCCTCGATGGCGAGCTGGTAACGCGGGCGGGTCCGGCCACCGGTCATGGCGTACGGACGCACCAGCGGGTTGTTCGAAGCCCCGGCGGGCGCCGGCTCCGGGGTGCGGCGATGCGGCTGCACGGGCTGGATGCGCGGGGCCGAAGGCTGGTCGTACGGCGACGGCCCGGGGCCCTGCGGACCCTGGGGCGTGTACGGCCGCTGCTGGCTGGGCGCGGAGGGGAAGTTGTAACGGTTCGGGTTCTGGGAACCGTCGCCGTGGCCCTGGGCAGGGCCGTACGACCAGTTACCCGAATTCGAACCGCCTGGGGGTGTTGCCACTCTCTCTCCTCCTCCGACTGCGCCTGGCACCCGTCACGTGGAAACCGCGTCCCGAAACCCTACGGCCTCGGGACGCCAAAACGCACCGTCCGTCTGTTAGTTGAGAAGGCTTCCTTGGAGCTCCGCACGGAGATCGGGGGTCAGGACCGAACCGGCCCGGTCCACCAGAAGCGCCATCTCGTACCCAATGAGACCGATGTCCGCCTCCGGATGAGCGAGAACCGCGAGCGACGAACCGTCGGAGATGGACATGAGGAAGAGGAATCCCCGCTCCATCTCCACAACCGTCTGATTCACGCTGCCGCCCTCGAAGATCCGGGAGGCGCCCGCCGTCAGGGACGTCAGACCGGAGGCGACGGCCGCGAGCTGGTCGGCCCGGTCACGGGGGAAGCCTTCGGACATCGCCAGAAGGAGTCCGTCGGCGGAGACCACCACCGTGTGGGACACCCCCGGGGTGTTGTCCACGAAGTTGGTGATCACCCAGTTCAGGTTCTGTGCCGCCTGGCTCATCGGGCTCACACTAACGCTCCTGGTTGTAGGTGCTGTCAGGACCGAAGCCCTGGCCGTTCGTTTCACTGCTGCCTGCGCTGCGTCCGCGCTGGACGCCCTTGCGCAGGTTGCTCAGCCTGCCTCGGACGTCCTCCGGGGCGCGGGAGACCTGAGGGCCTCCCTGGGGGGTGCTCTCGGCGGCGCCCTCGATCAGATTGGCCTTGGGCACCCGCCGCGGCAGACCGGAGGAGGTGACCCCGCCCGCCTTGGGCTTCTTCAGAGCGGAGGCCTGCTGCCAGCGCTCGTCGTTCGCCGAGCGCCAGATGTCGCCGCCGCCCTTGTTCTCCGCGGGGGAGGACGCCGCTTCCTGCTTCGCGGGCCGCGCGCCGTTGGCGCCGGATCCGCGACGGGGAAGACCTGCGTCGGTCAGCGCGTGAGAGGCGGAAGGAGTCGGCCCCGGACGGTCGAAGCCTACGCGGTTCTGCTCAGCCGCGTCAGCGGCCTGCGCGGATTCCGCTTCCGGAGCGTACTGGTCCGGGTAGCCGTTCCGGTAACCGTTCGTGTGGCTGTTCTGCTGAGGCCAGTCGTCCTGGTAGGACTGCTGCTCCTGGTACGGCTGGAAGCCCTCGGACCCGTTGGCGGGGGCCGCCGTCCGGTCCTCCTGGACGGGCTCCGCATACGCGGGGTCCGGGTAACCGCCGTTCGACGAGAAGCCCTCGTTCTGGGGCAGCCCGCCGTTCGCGGAGAACGACTCGCCCTGCGGACGGCCGCCGTTCGCAGAGAACGACTCACCCTGCGGACGGCCGCCGTTCGACTGGAAGTACTGATCGTCGTACGCCGGGCGCTGCTGCTCCCCGTACGCCGTCTGCTGGTCGTACGCCGCGGGCTGCTCGGCGTACCCGGTCGCACCGCTGTCGTAGCCGCCCACGGCGCCCTGCTGGGCGGGGTCGTAGCCGTTCTGGCCGGCGTCGTACGGCTGCTGGTGCTGGGGGGCGTCGAAGCCCTCGCCGAACGCGGACGCCTCGGCGGGCTGCTGCTGACCCGGCTGACCGGGCTGGCCCGACTGGGACTCCAGGGCGGCACGGCGTTCCTCGCGCATCAGCGAGCGGCCCACCGGGTCCAGGTCACGGATGTCGTCGGGGACCTCGTACTGACTGTCGTCGAAGCCGAGTTCCGCCGCGGTACGCATCGGCAGACCGTTGTTGAAGTCCTCACCGGCGCCGTAGTTCTGCTCCGGGATGATCTGCGAGACCGTGAACTCGTCGCGCTCCGGCTGCTGCTGCTCGCCGCCGCCACCGTGGGTGATGGCGTCCGGCAGCATGACCAGCGAGGTGGTGCCGGCCTGCTCGCCCGAGGGGCGCAGCTGGACGCGGATACCGTGCCGGTCCGACAGCCGGCCGACCACGAACAGGCCCATGCGCTGCGAGATCGCGGCGTCCACTGTCGGCGGGTTGGCCAGCTTGTGGTTGATGTCCGCGAAGTCCTCGGCGGTGAGGCCGATGCCCTTGTCGTGGATCTCGATCATGACCCGGCCGTCGGGAAGACGGGTGGCCGTGACCCGCACCTTGGTCTGCGGGGAGGAGAACGTCGTGGCGTTCTCCAGCAGCTCGGCGAGCAGGTGCACGAGGTCGGTCACGGCACGGCCGTGGATCTCGGCCTCGGGAACGCCGGACAGCTCGATGCGCTCGTACTGCTCCACCTCGGAGGAGGCGGCGCGCAGGACGTCGACCAGGGGGACCGGCTGGTCCCAGCGGCGGCCGGGCTCCTCGCCGGCGAGCACCAGGAGGTTCTCGCCGTTGCGGCGCATACGGGTGGCGAGGTGGTCCAGGCGGAAGAGGTTCTCCAGCTGGTCCGGGTCGGCCTCGTTGTTCTCCAGGTCGGTGATCAGGGTCAGCTGGCCCTCGATCAGCGACTGGTTGCGGCGCGACAGGTTGGTGAAGATCGCGTTGATGTTGCCCCGCAGCAGAGCCTGCTCGGCGGCCAGCCGGACGGCCTCGCGGTGGACCTGGTCGAAGGCGCGGGCGACCTCGCCGATCTCGTCCCTCGTGTTGATGGGGATCGGCTGGACCCGGGTGTCGACCCGGCCGGGGTCGGTGCGCGAGAGCTGGTCGACCAGCATCGGCAGGCGCTGCTCGGCGATGCCGAAGGCGGCGTTGCGCAGCTGGCGCATGGCCTGGCTCATCTGGCGGGCCATGAGACTGGCGACGATGAACGCCGCGAGCAGGGCGATGATGACGATCGCGCCGTTGATGATGGCGTCGCGCTGGGCGTCGGAGGCGATCTGCCCCGCGTCGGTGACCGCGCGGTCGATGAGTTCGCTCTCGACCTGGCTGTAGCCCTCGAACTTCAGCGTCGCGGCGGACATCCACGCCTGCGCGGTGATGCCCTGCTTGGCGAGTTGGGCGGGGTCACGCCCGCTGCCGATCGCCTGGATCATCTTGTCCATGGCGGGCGGCGGGATGAACTCCTGTCCGGCGGCTTCGGCCTTGGCCTGGGCGTCGGCGGCCTGCTTCGTGCCCTCTGCGGTCTTCTCCTTCATGACCTGGACGAGCCGCGCGGCATCGTCGACGGTGCCACCGGAGACGTACTCCTGCTGGGCGACGCCCTCGAGGTACGCGTACGAGGTGAAGGCGGTGAGCTGCTGCCGGTAGACCGTCTCGTCGGGGCTGGGCCGGACGAGCAGGTGCATACCGATCGCGCGCTGGAGGGACTCGGCGCCCTTGGCCAGGGCGACCGCGTAGACGGTACGGCCGTAGGCGGTGATGTTGCCGGTGCCGAGGCCGAGCTCGTTGGAGAACTCCATGAGCAGGTGCTCGACGGCGACGTAGCCCTCTTCGGTCTTCACCGGGTCCAGGGCCTTGGTGTAGGCGGCCGCGCGGATCTTGGTGAGGGTCGGCTCGGCCTCCTCCACCAGCTTCAGCCTGCGCTGGAGGCCTTCCTTGTCCGGCATCCCGACGACTTCGTCGTGGAAGGCGGTGGCCTTGGCGTCGGTGGCGGCGCGAGCCGTCTTGACGACCGGGTCGTCCTTCTTGTCCTGGAGCAGCGGCTGGGCGGTGACGTCCCGCTCGTTGAGGAGGGCCTCGGCGTACTCGCCGGCGGCGGCCACGATCTTCGCCACCTTCTCGGCGTCGCGGGCCTCCTGCCAGGTGTCGATCGAGTTCTTCACCTGGAAGCCGCCCATGACCAGGCCGACCACCACGGGTATGAGCAGGATCGCGTTCAGCCTGGTCGGCACCCGCCAGTTGCGCGGGGAGAGACGGCCACCGCTCTTCGCGGGTGCGGCCGCCGGCTCCGAACCGGGCACAGGGGCGGGCGCCGCTCCGCGCGGCGGCGGGGTGAAGTTGCCCCGGGCCGCCGGCTCGGGACTTTGCTTGCTTCGCCTCACTCGACCAACAACCTCTCGGCGGTCGGCACCTTCGTCGTGCCGCAGTGTCTCAGAGCCCGGTCAGCCATCGACCATCAGTACGTCATTGACTATTGGGCAGTTCAGGCATTCCAGCATGACGACCAGCGCTCCTCCAAACATGGGAAAGAGCTGGTTCGACGTGATGTAAGCCCCACGTAAAACGGTCAAAAAGAACGAGCCCCGCCAAAAGGCGGGGCCTTCGTGCGCACAGTGAGACCAAGTGACCGCGACGCGTTGCGGTACCACCCGATTCCACTGCCGAAACGTTATGAACACCGGAGCCGACCGTGTCAAAGGCCACAGCCGGCTCCGAAGCGTCTACGACAACTGTCGTACGGCACAGAATCCTTGAAAGTTACCGCAGCCGCGCCATGAGCGCGTGCTCGACCAGCGTGATCAGCGCGCTCTTGGCGTCCGAGCGGTGCCGGGCATCCGTCGTGATGATCGGGGTGTCCGGTCCGATCTGGAGCGCCTCGCGCACCTCTTCGGGCTGGTAGGGCTGCGAGCCGTCGAAGCCGTTCAGGGCCACGACGAACGGCAGACCGCTGTTCTCGAAGTAGTCGACCGCCGGGAAGCAGTCGGCGAGACGACGGGTGTCGACCAGCACGATCGCGCCGATCGCACCGCGCACCAGGTCGTCCCACATGAACCAGAAGCGGTCCTGGCCGGGCGTGCCGAACAGGTACAGGATCAGGTCCTGGTCCAGGGTGATACGGCCGAAGTCCATGGCCACCGTGGTGGTGGTCTTGTCCCCGGTGTGGGTGAGGTCGTCGATGCCCGCCGACGCGGACGTCATGACGGCCTCCGTGCGCAGCGGGTTGATCTCGGAGACGGCGCCCACGAACGTGGTCTTGCCCACGCCGAAGCCCCCCGCCACCACGATCTTCGCGGAGGTGGTTGCCCGCCCTCCGTCAGAGCTTGCGAAGTCCACTGAGCACCCTTTCGAGCAGCGTCACGTCCGGAGCGCCACCGTTGTTCTCGTCGCCGCCCGGCTGGTGGATGGCCACCAGTCCGGCCTCGGCGAGGTCCGCGACCAGGATCCGCGCCACCCCCAGCGGCATGGCCAGGAGCGCCGATACCTCCGCGACCGACTTGACCTCACGGCACAGATGGCAGATGCGCTGGTGCTCCGGGAGCAGCCCCATGAGCGCTGCCGGGTCGGCCGTGGTGCTGATCAGCGCCTCGATGGCGAGCTGATAGCGCGGCCGGGTCCGGCCACCGGTCATCGCATACGGACGCACCAGCGGCTGGTCGCCCTCATCCCCGTACGGCTCCGCGTACGGATCATGATGGGCGGTGGGCGGGGTCATGGATCCTCCGGGCGGGACAGCAGATTCGCGGTCAGTCGTGCCGTCCGTCGAGGCCGGTGGGGGGATTGTGTCGGCCGGACGGTGATTTCGTGAGGCGGGTAGTGCCGGGGCGGGTCAGTGGAGCAGACTGCCCTGGAGCTCGGCGCGCAGATCAGGTGTGAGGACCGCGCCCGCGCGGTCGACGAGGAGGGTCATCTCGTAGCCGACGAGGCCGATGTCGCACTCGGGGTGCGCGAGAACGGCGAGCGACGAGCCGTCCGAGACGGACATGAGGAAGAGGAATCCTCGCTCCATCTCGACGACGGTCTGGGCCACGCTGCCGCCTTCGAAGATCCGGGAGGCGCCGGCCGTCAGCGAGGTGAGACCCGACGCGACGGCCGCCAGCTGGTCGGCACGGTCACGCGGGAAACCCTCGGACATGGCGAGCAGGAGCCCGTCGGCGGACACGACAACGGTGTGGGACACCCCGGGGGTGTTGTCCACGAAGTTGGTGATCAACCAGTTCAGGTTCTGTGCCGCCTGGCTCATCTGACTCAACTAACGCTCCTGCTGGTGAGTGGGGCTCGGGAAACTGCCGGTCTGACCGTTGCCGGCCTGACGACCCTGCGCGATGCCCCGACGAAGATTGGTCAGTCGGCCGCGTACGTCGTCAGGCGCACGCGAGACCTGCGGACCGGGTTGGTGCTGTTGCTGCTGAGCCGTGCCCGGGACGAGGTTCGCCCTGGGCACCCGGCGCGGCAGGCCGGACGTGGTGACGCCGCCCGCGGCCGGCTGCCTGACCCGCTCGGCCTGCCGGACGAGTTCGTCGTTCGGCGAGGTGCGCCAGGAGGCATTCGCGGCTGCGGAACGCTGGGGGGCAGCCGGTGTCTGCGGCTGCTGGTGCTGCTGAGGAGCCGGTGCCGCAGCCGCGTCGCCCGCCTGCTGACCGTGGAACCAGTTGGTCTCCAGCGTGTCGTACAGCGGCGTGCGCCCGTCACCGGGACCCGAGGCCGGCGGGAGTGCCCAGCCGTCGCCCGGTCCCCGTCCCTCGTCGGCACGCTGCCCGGCGCCCCGGCCTGCCTGCTCCGCACGCCCGGCGGGGCGCGGCGGAACCGGAGGCTGCGACGGGGCGCCGTAGGCACCCGTCTGCGGAGCGGGGAACTGGCCGGTGGCCGAGGGGTCCTGGCGGCCGGGCAGCGAGTGCTGACCGGTCGAGGAGGAGTCGAAGCCGGGCACGGCGAACTGGCCGGTGGAACCGTTGTCGTACGCCTGCGGGGCGAACTGGTTCGGGACCGCCGGAGCGTTCTGCCCGCCCGGGGCGCCGAAGACGTCGGACCGGGTGAAGCCGTTGTCGTCCTGCTGGCCACTGGTGCCGGGACGCTGGAACCGGCCGGTGTCCTGGCCTCCGTCGACGTCCGCCCGGGGGGTGCCCACGGCCGGGAACCGGCCCGTGTTCTGCACACCGTTCGCGACGGGACGGCCGAAGTCGGCGGGACCCGCCGGGCCCTGCCGGTCGTCGATCCGCGGGACGGCCGGTATCTCGGAAGTGGCGGCGGGACCCTGGCGGTCGTCGATGCGCGGCATGCGCGACGTCTGGGCGACGTCCGGCTCCTCGTGACCGCGCGGGGCGTCCAGCGGGCTGCGCCCGACCGGCGGCTGGGCGTTCTCGTCACCCCAGCTGGTCACGCGCGGCTGCCCGTTGCCGCCGGGCAGCTCGGCGCGCGCACCACCGCGCGGCGGCAGCTGAGGCTGACGGCCCCGGCCGCCCTGCTCGGCCTTGTTGCCCCGCTGCGGCGGACGTCCGCCGAACATGTCCGTGCCCTGCGAACCCGTACCGGCCGCCTGGAGGCCCTGCGGTGCGCCGGGCGCCTGGCCGCCGAAGCCGGTGCCCGCGCCGGCCGGGGCCGGTCGGCCCTGCTGGGGGGAGGCGGGAGGCTGCTGCGGCCCGCGCGGCGGCTGACCACCGGGACGGCCACCGCCGTCACGGCCGGGCAGCGCGGCCCGGGGACCCTGGCCCGCCGCGAGGCGGCCACCGGACCCGGGACCGGCGCCCAGGGCACCGCCCTGCGAGCCGTTCTGCGAGCCGTTCTGCGAGCCGTTCTGGCGACGGGCGGCGGCGACGCCGGCGGCGGCCTGCGCGGCGGCGGGACCGCCCGCGACGCTGCCCTGACCGGGCTTGGGCTGGGGCTTCTTGCCGCCCTGGGCGACGTCCACGGGCAGCATGACCAGCGCGGTCGTGCCGCCGGAGTCGGAGGGGCGCAGCTGGATGCGGATGCCGTGGCGTTGCGACAGACGACCGACCACGAACAGACCCATGCGCCGGGAGACCGACACGTCCACGGTGGGCGGCGAGGCGAGCCGCTCGTTGATCGCGGCGAGGTCCTCGGGGGAGAGGCCGATGCCGGTGTCGTGGATCTCGATCAGGACGCGGCCGTCGGGCAGCGCGTGACCGGTGACCTTGACCTTGGTCTGCGGAGAGGAGAACGAGGTGGCGTTCTCGAGCAGCTCGGCGAGGAGGTGCACGAGGTCGTTGACGACCCGGCCGGCCACTTCGGTGGTCGGCACGGAGGCCAGTTCGATGCGCTCGTACTGCTCCACCTCGGAGGCGGCGGCGCGCAGCACGTCGACCAGCGGGACCGGACGGGTCCAGCGGCGGCCGGGCTCCTCACCCGCGAGGACGAGGAGGTTCTCACCGTTACGGCGCATGCGGGTCGCGAGGTGGTCGAGCTTGAAGAGCGAGGACAGCTGGTCCGGGTCGGCCTCGCGGGACTCCAGTTCGGAGATGAGCGAGAGCTGACGCTGGATGAGGCCCTGGGAGCGGCGCGAGAGGTTGGTGAACATCGCGTTGACGTTGCCCCGCAGGAGGGCCTGCTCGGCGGCGAGGCGGACGGCCTCGCGGTGCACGTCGTCGAAGGCCGCGGCCACCTGGCCGATCTCGTCCCGGGAGTGCACACCGACCGACTCCACGGACGTGTCGACGTCCTGCGGGTCGGACTCGGACAGCTGCTTGACCAGCTCGGGCAGGCGGTCCTGGGCGACCTTGGTGGCGGTCTCCTGGAGGCGGCGCAGCGAACGGATCATGGACCGGGCGACGACGAACGCGCCGACCAGCGAGACACCGAGCACGAGCAGGATGAGCGCACCGGAGATGATCGCTTCGCGCTCCGACTCGGCGCGCAGCTGACGCGCCTTCTGCTCCATGTCCTCGAGCAGCGTGAGCTCGATGTTGTTCATCTGCTTGATCTTGGTCGAGCTGGCGTCGATCCAGTCCTGGTACGACTGCTTGTCCAGCGACTTCAGACCGTTCGCGGAGCTGAGCGCCCGGTTGGCGAAGGTGTCGGCGTCCTCGATGACCGGGTTGCCCGTGTCGACGGGCGCCAGCAGTTCCTCGGCGCCGCTGTCGCCGTAGATGCTGCGGAAACTCGCGAGCTCGGAGTCCTCGTTCTCGAGCGCGGCCTCGGCGTACTGCCGGTCGTTCTCGGCGAGGGTGCCGTAGACGTTGCTGCTCGCCGGCAGCGCCGCCGCGAGCACGGCGCGCTGGACGGAGGCGTACTCCTTGGCGGAGGAGAAGGCGGCCAGCGCACGCGTGCGCTGGATCATCTCCGGGTTGCTCGTGGCCTGCGCCATGTCCTGGGAGAGGTCGAGCAGGCTGGTGATGAGGCGGTGGTAGGCCTCCACCGTCTGGGTGGAGTTGTTCTTCTCCGCGTAGGCCGTGGTGCGGACCTTGGCGAGGTTGCCCAGGTCGCTCAGCAGGCCGACGAGGCTGTCGCGGACGCCCTGGAGGTTGCCGTCGGCGGTGGCGCCGTCGATCTCCTCCGACGCGTCCTGGAAGGCGCTCAGCGCGCGGTCCGTCTTCTGGCGGAAGCCGACGATGCCCGGCTCGTTCGCCTTGACGCCGTGCGCCAGCGGGCCGGCCGAACGGTCGCGCTCGTCCTGGAGCGCGACGGCGAGGTCGGTGGCCTGCTTGGTCATGTCCGTCAGCAGCTTCATGTTGTCGAGCTGCTGGATGTCGTCCATCGACTGGTTGATGCGCAGCGCGCCCAGCGTGGTGGCCGCGACCACCGGCAGGGTCAGCAGCGCCACCAGACGCGTGGAGATGCGCCAGTTGCGCAGCGCCACACGGGGACCGGGCCCGGTGGGGCCGGCCGGCGGCTTCTTAGGAGTCGGGGGAGCAGAACTCGACGACGCGGACACGCCGGGACGCCCGGGGCGCTCACCGCCGTCACCGGTCGGAGCCTGGCCCGGGTTCTGGGCGTGCTGGGGCGAGGAGCCGACTGCCATCGGGCCAGTCCCGCCGTGCGGCTCCGGCTCGGCCGAAGCGCTGCCATCCCTCTTGAAACGTCCCTGCACTAGCGTCGCAACCTCTGGACCAGGCGCCCCTCCGCGAACGGAAGGACGGTGTCGGCGTGTTGAGGGGCGCCCTGAATACGCCCCCTCGTCGTCGTGAGCACCGGCGCTGGCTCCCCCTGATCTCGCCGCCACCAGGCGCTCCTGAGCGCCCTCTGTGCGCCGGCTCGAACCCGCGGCGGTCCGAGGAATTCCAGCACAGTGCAGAATCTCGAACAAGGCCCGTTGGCCAGGCTGTGACAAGCGTGACACCACGTGAGGGTCGTGTCACGCGATGTAGAAAGTCCACCCGCATAAGGCGGACATAAGTGTGTGAAGCGGTGGCGGCCGGACGGTGTCCCAGTCGCCATGATCAGGAGCGGAATGGGGGCTTCAGGTGCCTGATGTCCGTTTCTTACCAGTCTCCCGAAGGGCTGGAATGACCGTTTTGCCCATGGATTCGTGAGCAAACTCACACGCTGATCATGCGACCTTCACGCGTTCACCGGGAATCGCGTGTTTAGCCTGACGCTTTACAGGGATGGCACATCCGACAAACCGCGCCCGAGTGGAGGCCCTTGAGGGCTTCCCGGACGCCCGGACACGACAGGGTCACGTACAACTGTGAAGACGACGACGATGTTCCACAAGATCGCCAACCCGCGGCGCACGACCCTGGCGCACCTCAAGGACGCCGACGAACTCCAGCTCCCGGAGCAGCAGGAGCACTCCGTCGAACTCCCCACCCAGACCGCCAATCCCAAGCGCACCATCCTCATGGAGGCGCCGGTCGCCGCCTCCGTCGCCGAGTAGATCTTCAAGCGGAGATACGGGCATCGGCCGCCGAATACTCAAAGCGGCCACCCCGGATGTCAAGGGCGTCCCCGGCCGGGGACGCCCTTCCGCGTTAGCCTGAGGCATCACACTCCAGCCAGCTCAGTCAAGGGGCCGATCAACCCGTGCGCATCGCCAGGTTCTCCATCGACGGGAACGTCGCCTTCGGCGCGGTCGAGGGCGACAAGCCGGACGAGCTCGTCCTCGACATCATCAAGGGCATCCCGTTCACGGACTTCGAGCTCTCCGGCACCAAGGTGCCGCTGAGCAAGGTCCGCCTGCTCCCGCCCGTCCTGCCCAACAAGGTCGTGGCCTTCGGCCGCAACTACGCCGAGCACGCGCGCGAACTGGGCAACGAGGTGCCGGACGCCCCGTTCGCCTTCTTCAAGCCGTCCACCTCGGTGATCGGACCCGGCGACGCCATCCAGTACCCGGCCTTCTCCGAGGAGGTCCACCACGAGGCCGAACTCGCCGTGGTCATCGGCCGGCTGTGCCGCGAGGTCCCGCGCGAGCGCGTCAAGGACGTGATCTTCGGCTACACCTGCGCGAACGACGTCACCGCCCGCGACGTCCAGAAGCGCGAGAAGCAATGGGCCCGGGCCAAGGGATTCGACACCTCCTGCCCGCTGGGCCCCTGGGTGGAGACCGGCCTGGACCTGAAGACCGCGAGCGACCTCACGGTCCAGGCGACGGTCAACGGACAGCAGCGGCAGCTCGGCCGCACCAGCGAGATGATCCACTCGATCGAGGATCTGATCGTCAACATCACCGAGGCCATGACGCTGCTCCCCGGCGACGTGATCCTCACGGGCACCCCGGCAGGGGTGGGCCCCCTGGCTGTCGGCGACGAGGTCGCCGTCACCATCGAAGGCATCGGCACTCTCACCAACAAGGTTGTCAAGCGTGGCTAGCGCACCCGGCTCTCCCTCCCCCAAGTCCTCGACTTCGCTCGGACAGGGGGTACCCCCACGCGTCCGTTTCTGTCCCTCGCCCACCGGTAACCCCCACGTGGGCCTGGTCCGCACCGCCCTGTTCAACTGGGCGTTCGCCAAGCACCACCAGGGCACGCTGGTCTTCCGCATCGAGGACACCGACGCCGCCCGCGACTCCGAGGAGTCCTACGACCAGCTGCTGGACTCGCTGCGCTGGCTGGGCTTCGACTGGGACGAGGGCCCCGAGGTCGGCGGCCCGCACGCGCCGTACCGCCAGTCGCAGCGGATGGACCTCTACGCCGACGTCGCCCGCAAGCTCCTCGACGCCGGCCACGCCTACCACTGCTACTGCTCCCAGGAGGAGCTGGACACCCGCCGCGACGCCGCCCGCGCCGCCGGCCGGCCCTCCGGCTACGACGGCCACTGCCGCGACCTCACCGAGGAGCAGGTGGCGGAGTACAAGGCCCAGGGCCGCACCCCGATCGTCCGTTTCCGGATGCCCGACGAGACGATCACGTTCACGGACCTGGTCCGAGGCGAGCTGACGTTCACCGCCGAGAACGTGCCGGACTTCGGCATCGTCCGCGCGAACGGCGCCCCGCTGTACACCCTGGTCAACCCGGTGGACGACGCGCTGATGGAGATCACGCACGTCCTGCGCGGTGAGGACCTGCTCTCCTCCACCCCCCGCCAGATCGCCCTGTACAAGGCGCTGACCGAACTGGGCATCGCCCAGGGGACCCCGCGCTTCGGCCACCTGCCGTACGTGATGGGCGAGGGCAACAAGAAGCTGTCGAAGCGGGACCCGGAGTCCTCGCTCAACCTCTACCGCGAGCGCGGCTTCCTCCCCGAGGGACTGCTCAACTACCTCTCGCTGCTCGGCTGGTCGCTCTCGGCCGACCAGGACATCTTCACGATGGACGAGATGACCGCGGCCTTCGAGATCGGGGACGTCAACCCCAACCCGGCGCGCTTCGACCTGAAGAAGTGCGAGGCGATCAACGCCGACCACATCCGCCTGCTGGACGTGAAGGACTTCACGGAGCGCTGCGCGCCCTGGCTGAAGGCCCCCTACGCCCCCTGGTCCCCGGAGGACTTCGACGCGGCCAGGTGGGAGGCGATCGCCCCGCACGCCCAGACCCGTCTGAAGGTGCTGTCGGAGATCACCGACAACGTCGACTTCCTCTTCCTCCCCGAGCCGGTCTTCGACGAGGCGAGCTGGACGAAGGCGATGAAGGAGGGCAGCGACGCGCTGCTCACGACGGCCCGCGAGAAGCTGGCGGCCGCCGACTGGACCTCGTCCGAGTCCCTCAAGGAGGCCGTCCTGGCCGCCGGTGAGGTGCATGGGCTCAAGCTCGGCAAGGCCCAGGCCCCGGTCCGCGTCGCCGTCACCGGCCGCACGGTCGGCCTGCCGCTCTTCGAGTCCCTGGAGGTCCTGGGCAAGGAGAAGACGCTGGCCCGCATCGACGCGGCCCTCGCGAGGCTCGCGGCGTAAGCCGGGACACACGTGAGGGGCGGCACCGGGATCCCGGGTGCCGCCCCTCACGCGTTCACCCCGGGCCGCGTCGCTGTCATCGACCGGACAGACGGACTCGTCGAGGATCTCCAGCACGACGACCACCGTGACGGCCCCCGCGACCACGTACTCCACCCGCTCATGTCCTCAGCGCGTCAGCCTCGCGATACCGTCGGGACATGAGCATTCGTGCCGTGGTCTGGGACGTGGACGACACCCTTTTCGACTACACGACCGCCGACCGGGAGGGCATGCGGTCGTATCTGACGGCCGAGGGGCTGCTCGGCCGGTTCGGTACCGCGGAGGCGGGGCTCGCGCGGTGGCGCGAGGTCACCGACGAGCACTGGGCCCGGTTCTCGGCGGGCGGGATCACCTTCGAGGACCAGCGCCGGGACCGGGTACGGGCGTTCCTGGGCCGCGAGATGTCCGACGCCGAGGCCGACGCCTGGCTCCAGCGGTATTTCTCCCACTACGAGGCGGCCTGGTCGCTCTTCCCGGACGTCCTTCCGGTACTGGACACCCTCGCCGCCAGCCACCGGCACGCGGTGCTCTCCAACTCCAGCATCCACGTCCAGGACCACAAGCTGCGCGTCCTCGGTGTGCACGACCGTTTCGAGGTCATCCTCTGCGCGGCGGAACTGGGCGTCTCCAAGCCGGAGGCCGGCGCCTTCCTCGCGGCCTGCGAGGCCCTGTCGCTCGCCCCGCACCAGGTGGCCTACGTCGGCGACCATCCGGAGATCGACGGCCGGGGCGCCGCCGACGCCGGGCTGCTCTCCGTGTGGATCGACCGCTACGGCACGGCCACCGTCGAGCTGCCGTCCGGACGCCACCGGATCGTCTCGCTCGCCGAACTGCCCGCGATCCTCGGCCCCGATACCCGTTTTGGAGCCCGGTCCACCTTCGGGTAATGTTCTTCCTGCGCCGCCGAGGAGCGGGCCGAAAGGCCGCAAACCGGAGGAGCAACGCTAGAACAAGAACCCCCACGGGGCTTGCGTTCCAGTGGCCTATGGTGTAATTGGCAGCACGACTGATTCTGGTTCAGTTAGTCTTGGTTCGAGTCCAGGTAGGCCAGCTCGCAGAGCTTATCTGCACCTGTGGAGATCTACTCCACGAAGCCCCCGTTGTGTAGCGGCCTAGCACGCTGCCCTCTCACGGCAGTAGCGCCGGTTCGAATCCGGTCGGGGGTACTGATCCTTCCCGCGAGGAGAGTTCGGGTAGCTCCCCCTCACTTCGATGCAGGATCGCTAGGGCCCCCGTTGTGTAGCGGCCTAGCACGCCGCCCTCTCAAGGCGGTAGCGCCGGTTCGAATCCGGTCGGGGGTACGCTTTTCATTGAATCACCTTGGTCTATGGTGTAATTGGCAACACTACGGTTTCTGGTACCGTCATTCTAGGTTCGAGTCCTGGTAGACCAGCTCTGATCTGCGGAAACGCATGATGCAGGCCCCCGTTGTGTAGCGGCCTAGCACGCCGCCCTCTCAAGGCGGTAGCGCCGGTTCGAATCCGGTCGGGGGTACGTGAACGGACAAGCCCTTCGCTTCGGCGAGGGGCTTGTCCCATGTCCGGCCTTGTTCGACCGGGCCTTTCGGACGGGCCTTGTTCGTCGGGCTCCGCCCGGCCGGTCCTCATTCGAAGCCGTACCGCCGCGCCGACTCCTCCTCCTGCGCCAGCCGGTGCAGCGCCTGAAGCATCGGGTCGACGAGGATCGCGCCCAGCACCGCCGCCTCGATCCGCTCAGCCTCCGACTCCCGGCTCTCCACGAAGTCCAGATCCAGCACGGCCGCCCGGTGCATCAACCGGGCGTAGGACACGAGGAGTTCGGCGTTCCAGTCGTAGCCGAGCCGGCGCATCGCGGCCACCTCCACCACCAGTGAGCGGTAGGCGGGGGAGAGGGACGTCAGCAGTCGGGCGTTCGACCACCCCAGGGTCCGCAGCAGTTCGTCCGCCTCCTGGCGGGCGGCGCGTACGTACTCGTCCTCCGCGTCCGGCTCCGGAACCTGCGGCAGCGCCCACAGGGCCGCGCCGAGCCGCATCGTGCGGCCCAGGGAGTCGTCGTCGACATGGCCGAGGATCTCGCGGACCGTGGCCACCGGTAGCTTCCCCACCTGGATCATCGCGCGCACCAGGCGCAGCCGGCGCAGATGCTCCTCGTCGTACTCGGCGGTCGTGGCGTTGATCTGGCGGCCGGGCGGCACGAGGCCCTCGCGCAGGTAGTACTTGATCGTCGCGGTGGACACACCGCTGCGCTCGCTCAGTTCGGACAGCCGCATCCCTTGCGCCCTTCTTTGGACAGCGGCACTATCCAAGCATGTCTGTCGAAGTCGGTCGTACCACTGCGGACGCCCGTGGAGACGTGGTCGTCCTGCTGATCGGGATGCGCGTCAACCACTTCTGGGCCGTGCACCAGTGGGTGCCGGTCATGCTGGCCATGCTGCGCATGCTCGCGGAGCTGAAGAAGGATCCGGGCCGGGGCCTGCTCTCCCGGGTGCTGCTGACGGCCTCGCCGAGGACGTACTACGTCGTCCAGTACTGGGAGTCCAAGGAGAAGCTGTACGCCTACGCGAGCGCGCCCGACGCGTTCCACCACAAGGCCTGGGCGAAGGTCAACCGCCTGGAGCGGGGCGGGAAGGTGCGGGGCCACGTGGGGATCTGGCACGAGACCTATGTGGTGCCGGAGGGGTCGTACGAGGCGATCTACGGGGACATGCCGGCGTTCGGCCTGGCGGCCGCGCACGGGCAGGTCCCGTTGGAGCGGCGGGGGCGCTCCGCGAAGGACCGTTTCGCTCATCGGTCCACCACGTAAGGGCCCTGTGGTGTGCCGGGTGCGAGGCCGTCGCGGCGGTCGCGCCCACGCGGGGGAGGCGCATGGCGATACGGTCCCGCGCTCCTGGAGCGGGTGACCTTGCCGTACGGGAGAGGGCTGCCGCGGCGTTGAGGCCGCCCCTTCCCGGGAGCAGGGTCAGCCGGTCCGGCGCAGGGCCTCCGACAGGCGGGCCGCCGCGTCGATGACCGCCTGGGCGTGCATACGGCCCGGGTGGCGGGTCAGACGCTCGATCGGGCCCGAGACGGAGACGGCGGCCACCACGCGGTTGGAGGGGCCGCGCACGGGAGCCGACACGGAGGCGACGCCCGGCTCGCGCTCGCCGATGGACTGGGCCCAGCCGCGGCGCCGTACGCCCGACAGGGCCGTCGCCGTGAAGCGGGCGCCCTGGAGGCCGCGGTGCAGACGCTCGGGCTCCTCCCAGGCCATCAGGATCTGGGCCGACGAGCCGGCCTTCATCGTGAGCGTGGAACCGACCGGGACGGTGTCCCGAAGGCCGGACAGGCGTTCCGCCGCGGCCACGCAGATGCGCATGTCGCCCTGGCGGCGATAGAGCTGCGCGCTCTCGCCGGTGATGTCACGCAGGTGCGTCAGCACCGGACCGGCGGTGGCGAGCAGCCGGTCCTCGCCGGCGGCCGCGGCCAGCTCGGCCAACCGCGGGCCGAGGATGAAACGGCCCTGCATGTCGCGCGCCACCATACGGTGGTGTTCCAAAGCCACGGCCAGTCGGTGAGCCGTGGGTCGTGCGAGTCCGGTGGCAGCGACCAAGCCTGCGAGGGTGGCCGGACCGGACTCCAGGGCGCTCAGGACAAGGGCTGCCTTGTCCAGGACGCCGACGCCGCTACTGTTGTCCATGCAACGATACTCCCGTCTCACTCTGTGAAACGCAAGTTCATTTTTCCGTGAGACGCGCAACCCTTGGACGCATGGTGGCCCGCGGACCGACGGGCCTGGCGGCGGGTGCCCGGGAACAGGGGCAGAGGGCGTCGCCTCCACAAGATCTCTAGTTGGGCCGGTGCGTCATTGCCGGCCGGAGGGAAAGCGATGGGTAGGACACTCGCGGAGAAGGTCTGGGACGACCACGTCGTCCGGCGCGCCGAGGGCGAGCCCGACCTTCTCTTCATCGATCTGCACCTCCTGCACGAGGTGACCAGCCCGCAGGCCTTCGACGGACTGCGGCAGAACGGCCGCCCGGTGCGCCGTCTCGACCTCACCATCGCGACCGAGGACCACAACACCCCGACCCTCGACATCGACAAGCCGATCGCCGACCCGGTCTCGCGCGCCCAGCTGGAGACGCTGCGCAAGAACTGCGCGGAGTTCGGCGTGCGGCTGCACCCGCTCGGCGACGTCGAGCAGGGAGTCGTGCACGTCGTCGGCCCCCAGTTGGGACTGACCCAGCCCGGCACCACCGTGGTCTGCGGTGACTCCCACACCTCCACGCACGGCGCGTTCGGCGCGCTGGCGTTCGGCATCGGCACCTCGCAGGTCGAGCACGTGCTGGCCACCCAGACGCTGCCGCTGGCCCGCCCCAAGACCATGGCGATCACGGTCGAGGGCGAGCTGCCCGACGGTGTGACCGCGAAAGACCTGATCCTGGCGATCATCGCCAAGATCGGTACCGGCGGCGGTCAGGGCTACATCCTGGAGTACCGGGGCTCCGCCATCGAGAAGCTCTCGATGGAGGCCCGAATGACCATCTGCAACATGTCGATCGAGGCCGGCGCCCGCGCGGGCATGATCGCCCCCGACCGGACCACCTTCGAGTACATCAAGGGCCGCGACCACGCCCCCGAGGGCGCGGACTGGGACGCGGCGGTCGAGTACTGGAAGACGCTCAGGACGGACGAGGACGCCGAGTTCGACGCCGAGGTCGTCATCGACGGAGCCGCACTGTCGCCGTTCGTCACCTGGGGCACCAACCCCGGTCAGGGCGCGCCGCTTTCGGCCGCCGTCCCCGACCCCGCTTCGTACGAAGACGCTTCGGAGCGCCACGCCGCCGAAAAGGCCCTGGAATACATGGGGTTGGAGGCCGGGCAGCCGCTGCGCTCCATCAACGTGGACACCGTCTTCGTAGGTTCGTGCACCAACGGCCGCATCGAGGACCTGCGGGCCGCCGCCGCCATCGTCGAGGGCCGCAAAGTCGCCGACGGCGTACGGATGCTGGTCGTCCCCGGCTCGGTGCGGGTCGGCCTCCAGGCCGTCTCCGAGGGCCTGGACGTCGTCTTCAAGGAGGCCGGCGCCGAATGGCGGCACGCGGGCTGCTCGATGTGCCTCGGCATGAACCCCGACCAGCTGGCGCCGGGTGAGCGCTCCGCGTCCACCTCCAACCGCAACTTCGAGGGCCGGCAGGGCAAGGGCGGTCGTACGCACCTGGTGTCGCCGCAGGTCGCGGCCGCCACGGCCGTCCTGGGCCACCTGGCCTCCCCGGCCGACCTGTCCGACGCCGAGACCCGTACGCCCGCTGGAGTCTGATCAGTCATGGAAGCATTCATCTCGCACACCGGCCGGGCCGTCCCGCTGCGCCGCTCCAACGTCGACACCGACCAGATCATCCCTGCTCACTGGCTCAAGAAGGTCACGCGGGACGGGTTCGAGGACGGTCTGTTCGAAGCCTGGCGCAAGGACGAGACCTTCGTCCTCAACCGCCCGGAGCGGCAGGGCGCGAGCGTGCTGGTCGCCGGTCCCGACTTCGGCACGGGTTCCTCCCGTGAGCACGCCGTCTGGGCGCTCCAGAACTACGGCTTCAAGACCGTGATCTCGTCCCGCTTCGCCGACATCTTCCGGGGTAACTCGCTGAAGAACGGCCTGCTCACGGTGGTTCTCGAGCAGAAGATCGTGGACGCGCTCTGGGAGCTCACCGAGAAGGACCCGCAGGCGGAGATCACGGTGGACCTCGAGGCGCGTGAGGTGCGGGCCGAGGGCATCACCGCCTCCTTCGAGCTGGACGAGAACTCCCGCTGGCGGCTGCTCAACGGCCTCGACGACATCTCCATCACCCTCCAGAACGAGGGCGACATCGCCACCTACGAGGCCAAGCGTCCGTCGTACAAGCCGAGGACGCTCCAGGTCTGACCCCGGCACCCCGACGAGGCCCTGAACAGGTCGAGTTTCGGCCACCGCGACACCCCCGCCGTACCCCCGATCGGTCCGATCGGGGGTACGGCTGTGTCTGCACCCGTTCGGCCCCCTGAAACCTTCGCGGTTCCTCCCAACTTCCCACGTTAGGCCGGTCGTTGCCGGGGTACGCGCCTGGTGAGGTCGCGACCGCCGCACGTTCCGGGGCGGCCGTTTGAGGCGGCAGTTGCCCCCTGGGCGGGCGACAACTCGCCCCAGATGGCACAATCTGTGCATGGAACACGACGGCCAACTCGAGCTCTATACGGCGGTCGCGAACCAGCTCAAGGAAGCGCACACAAGAGTGCGCGCACTGCAAGTCCCGGAGGGCGTACGGATGGCGCTGACCCGGAAGCTGCTGGTCATTACGGCCGCGGCCAAGCACGATCTCGCCGATGCGACAAGGCGTCTGGAGCGGTTCATGACGGACCTCGACGAGGGGCGTATCCCCGGAGGGGAGCGTTGATCGTCTCCGGAGCACCCGATTTCGTTGCGGCACAAGGGTGATTAGCCCGTTTCGTGTTTGATTTGCGGTATATATCTGCCTAACGTGCGAAAAAGCTTGGACACTTTCGTTCCGGCTAATGTCTCCGAAGGGGAAGACGTGAACAAGGCGCAGCTCGTAGAAGCGATTGCCGACAAGGTGGGCGGTCGCCAGCAGGCCGCCGACGCGGTCGACGCGGTCCTGGACGCCATCGTCCGCGCGACCGTGGCCGGGGACCGGGTCTCGGTCACCGGCTTCGGTTCGTTCGAGAAGGTCGACCGGCCGGCCCGCTACGCCCGTAACCCCCAGACGGGCGAGCGGGTTCGGGTCAAGAAGACGTCCGTGCCGCGCTTCCGCGCCGGCCAGGGCTTCAAGGACCTGGTGAGCGGCTCGAAGAAGCTGCCGCGCGGTGGCGAGGTCGCCGTCAAGAAGGCCCCCAAGGGCAGCCTCTCCGGCCCCCCGGCCACCATCGCGAAGGCCGCGGGCAAGAAGGCCGCCACCAAGAAGGCCGCGACCGCGACGAAGACCGCGGCGGCGAAGAAGACGACCGCCAGGAAGACCACGGCGGCGGCGAAGAAGACCACCGCGAAGAAGACCACGGCGACGGCGAAGAAGACCACCGCCCAGCCGAGCGCCGCCAAGAAGACGACGGCCACGAAGGCCACGGCCAAGAAGACGACGGCCAAGAAGGCCCCGGCCAAGAAGGCGACGGCCAAGTCGGCCCCCGCCGCGAAGTCGACAGCGCGCAAGACCACCGCCAAGAGGGCCACCGCCCGCAAGAAGTAACGGCACAGGGGTACTCACGCGCCGGGCCGGACTCCCTCTCGGAGCCCGGCCCGCGGCACGTCCGGCACGGTCCTCAGAAGGTCTGCAACGTCACCAGGGTGATCCGCAGGCCGTCCCTCGGCCCCTCCACCTCGATCCGCACCCGCTGTCCGGGCCGCAGCAGCCGCAGCCCGCCCGCGTCGAAGGCCGGCCCGTCGAAGGGCACCGGCGTGCCGTCGTCCAGCAGCACCTGCCCGCTGCGCGTGTCCGGGTCGTACGTGTATGCGGTCGCCTGCATGGCGGCAGCCTACTGCCCCGGAATCAGCAAGCGCGCCGCCGCGGCGGCCGTCCGGGGGCCGACGCCCAGGGACAGCGCCGCTCGCAGATCCTCGCCGGTGTCCACGTCCTGGCGAACGGAATCCACCGTCTCCACACGGAGTTCCACGGCGCCGGAAGCGCGGTGCCGGGCACGGGAATCCGTCCCGAACGCGGGAAGCAATTCACGGCCGGCGGCGACGGCGAGAAGCGTGGTGCCGATCGCGGCCGCGTCCGGGAGGAAAGAACGGGGGAATTCCCCGGCCGCGTCCAGGACCCGGGCCAATTCCTGCGGGCGCAGTGCCGGCAGATCGGCGTTGAGGGCGGCGAGCGGGGCGTCGGGACGCGAGGCGCGCACCGCGGCGGCGCCGTGGGCCAGGGCGGCGTTGAGGCCGCCGCGCGGCTCGTCGGGGACGACCCGGGCGCCCAGAGCGGCCAGGACGCGCTCGGCCAGCGCGTCGTCCGTGACTACGGCCACATCGCGCACCGCAGGTGAGGCCAGCGCGGCCGCCACCGTGTCCTCGGCGAAGGCGAGAGCGAGACCCGGGCGCAGCCCGTCGGCGGCGGTGTCCGCGAGCCTGCTCTTGGCCAGCGCCAAGGGCTTCAGGGGTATGACCAAGGTCCACTGCACCGGCGTACCGTCCCTCTCTCGTCGCCGCCATTGTCACCCGGCTCATCCGCCGCTCGGGCGGGCGGGCGTACCGTGTTCTCGACAGACCGGCAACCCGGGGTGACACTTGTGCGGCCCCAGGCCCCGGAGCAGGCCTTGGGAAGTCCTAGAGGAAGGTGTCCGCGTGCCCCGCCGCAGAATCGGCTTCTGGTACCGCTTCGCTGCGGTCCTCTGCAAACCCTGGCTGGTGGTTCTGATCAAGCGGGACTGGCGCGGAATGGAGCACATTCCGGCCGACGGCGGTTTTATCACCGCGGTGAACCACAATTCCCATGTAGATCCATTCGCCTATGCGCACTTTCAGTACAACAGCGGACGGGTGCCGCGATTCCTGGCGAAGAGCGGGCTTTTCAAGGAGGGATTCGTCGGTGCCGCGATGCGCGGGACCGGACAGATCCCCGTCTACCGCGAGAGCACCGACGCGCTGAGCGCCTTCCGGGCCGCGATCGACGCCGTGGAGCGCGGTGAGTGCGTCGCGTTCTACCCCGAGGGCACCCTCACCCGCGACCCCGACGGCTGGCCCATGACCGCCAAGACCGGTGCCGCACGCGTCGCCCTCCAGACCAGGTGCCCGGTGATCCCCGTGGCCCAGTGGGGCGCCAACGAACTGCTGCCGCCCTACGCCAGGAAGCCCGACCTCCTGCCGCGCAAGACCCACCACGTGCTCGCGGGCCCGCCCGTGGACCTCACACGGTTCTACGGGCACGAGATGACCCCCGAGCTCCTGAAGGAGGCGACGGAGGTCATCATGGCGGCTGTCACCGCCCAGCTGGAGGAGATCCGCGGCGAGAAGGCGCCCGAGAGGCCCTACGACCCGCGCCGCGAGCGGATCGAGCAGCGCCGCCGCACCCAGGCGGAGACCGCGGCGGACGCCGGCCTCGGGTCCGGCGCCGCAACCGGTGCGGAACCCGGTACCGAAACCGGTGTCGGTACCGCTGTCGATACCGACGTCGCGGCCAACGGTGCACAGGCCAAGGGTGCGGAGATCAACGGCGCCGAGTCCGGCCATGCGCGGACGAGTCACGCGAAGTCCAGTCACAAGGGGGAGAACAGCAAGTGAGCAAGTCCGTGAAGGCGGCCGTCTTCGGTACCGGATCCTGGGGGACCGCCTTCGGCACGGTCCTCGCCGACGCGGGCTGCGAGGTGACGCTCTGGGCGCGCCGCGCCGAGCTGGCCGACGCGGTCAACTCCACGCGCTCCAACCCCGACTACCTCCCCGGCGTCGAACTCCCGCGCAACCTGCGCGCCACCGCCGACGCGGCCGAGGCGGCCAGGGACGCCGACTTCACCGTCCTCGCGATCCCCTCGCAGACCCTGCGTGCCAACCTCGCCGACTGGACGCCGCTGCTCGCCCCGAACACCGTCCTGGTGTCGCTGATGAAGGGCGTCGAACTCGGTACCACCATGCGGATGAGCGAGGTCATCGACGACGTCGCCAAGGTGGGCGCCGACCGGATCGCCGTCGTCACCGGGCCCAACCTCGCCAAGGAGATCGCCTCGCGCATGCCGGCGGCCGCCGTGGTCGCCTGCACCGACGAGGCCGTCGCCCAGAAGCTCCAGGCCGCCTCCCACACGCCGTACTTCCGCCCCTACACCAACACCGACGTGGTGGGCTGCGAGCTGGGCGGCGCGGTCAAGAACGTCATCGGTCTCGCGGTGGGCATCGCGGACGGCATGGGCCTCGGTGACAACGCCAAGGGCTCGCTGATCACACGCGGTCTCGCCGAGACCACCCGGCTGGGCCTGGCGATGGGCGCGGACCCGCTGACCTTCGCCGGACTCGCCGGGCTCGGCGACCTGGTGGCGACCTGCTCCTCGCCCCTCTCCCGCAACCACACCTTCGGCACCAACCTCGGCAAGGGCATGACCCTCCAGGAGACCATCGCGGTCACCCGGCAGACCGCCGAGGGCGTCAAGTCCTGTGAGTCGGTGCTGGATCTGGCCCGCCGGCACGGCGTCGACATGCCCATCACCGAGACGGTCGTCGGCATCGTCCACGAGGGCAAGCCCCCCGTGGTCGCCCTCAAGGAGCTGATGTCGCGCAGCGCGAAGCCCGAACGACGCTGAGCGAACCCGGTGGGCGGACGCTGCCTCCTGGCCCGGCCACCGGGTACTCTCAACCCGATATGAGCACCGAGAACCTCCCCCAGAGCCCTCAGCAGCCCGTCCGCAAGCCGCGGGTGGCCGTCGTCTTCGGCGGCCGCAGCTCCGAGCACGGGATCTCCGTGGTCACGGCAGGCGCGGTCCTGCGGGCCATCGACCGGACCAAGTACGAGGTCCTGCCGATCGGCATCACGCGCGAGGGCCGCTGGTTCCTCACGGCCGACGCGCCCGAGCGCATGGCGATCACCGACCGCCGTACGCCCGACGTCGACGAACTCGCCGAGTCGAGGGACGGCGGCGTGGTGCTCCCCGTCGACCCCGCCAACCGCGAAGTCGTCTACTACGAGCCGGGATCGGTGCCCAAGGCGCTCGGCGAGGTGGACGTCGTCTTCCCGGTCCTGCACGGCCCGTACGGCGAGGACGGCACCCTTCAGGGCCTCCTGGAGCTCTCCGGTGTCCCGTACGTGGGCGCCGGCGTGCTCGCCTCGGCCGTCGGCCAGGACAAGGAGTACATGAAGCGGGTGTTCACCTCCTTCGGGCTCAAGGTCGGCCCCTACGTGGTGATCCGGCCGCGCGAGTGGGCGCAGGACGAGCCGGGCGCCCGTAAGAAGATCGTCGACTTCGCCGGCGAGCACGGCTGGCCCCTCTTCGTGAAGCCCGCGCGCGCGGGTTCGTCCATCGGCATCACCAAGGTCGACGACCTGTCCGGCCTCGACGAGGCGATCGCCGAGGCCCAGCGCCACGACCCGAAGATCCTGGTCGAGGCGGCGCTGCGGGGCCGCGAGATCGAGTGCGGGGTCCTGGAGTTCGAGGACGGCCCCCGGGCGTCCGTGCCGGCCGAGATCCCGCCGCCGGACACGCACGCGTACTACGACTTCGACGCGAAGTACATCGACTCGACCCCCGGGATCGTCCCGGCCCCGCTGACGCCCGAGGAGACGGCGGACGTGCGGCGGCTGGCGGTGGAGGCCTTCGAGGCGGCGTCCTGCGAGGGCCTGGTCCGCGCCGACTTCTTCCTCACGGACGAGGGCGAGTTCGTCATCAACGAGATCAACACCATGCCCGGCTTCACCCCGATCTCGATGTACCCCAAGATGTGGGAAGAGACCGGGATCGGCTACCCCGAGCTGGTGGACCGCCTGGTACAGGCGGCCCTGCGCAGGTCCACGGGCCTGCGTTGATCCGGCCTTGACCGGTCCCGGACCGGTCCCGGATCCCTCAGGGCCGGCCGGTCCGGCCGGACGGTCTAGTCGGCGATCCCCACGGGGATCGCCTTCTTGATGGCCGGCGCCAGATCGATGAGGGCCCCGGAGTTGTCCGCGCCCTCCGGCACCGTCACCTCGACGTACACGAGCCGATTGGCTGTGGTGAAGCGGTTGCCCCCGCCGTCCCGCTTCTCCATCAGCCATTGGACACCGTCCACCCCGCCCGCCACCGCGTCCGGGTCGGCCCCCACCGGGACCTTCGGGTCGATCATCTTCGGCGGCTGCGTGACACCGCAGCGCAGTATGATCGCCGGGCCTCCCCAGCCCGCGGTCAGCGCGGAGGCGGGCCCGGGATCGTGGCGGCTCTCACCGTCCACCTTCGACGGCAGTACCTGGTCCAGGTTCCGGCACAGCTTCGCGGCCTTCGCGTCGGGGCTGGGAACCACCGTCGACGCGCTGTCGTCTGCTGAGGAGCAGCCCGCCATCGTGATCAGCAGAACGAGGGCGGGCAGCCCGAAGACAGTGCGGTTCCGGTGACGGGAAAGGTTCACCGGCCAAGGGTAGACGGGGGCTACAGATGCACGACCGGGCAGGTAAGGGTACGGGTGATCCCGTCCACCTGCTGGACCTTGGCGACCACCATGCGGCCGAGATCGTCCACTGTGTCGGCCTGGGCCCGCACGATCACGTCATAGGGTCCCGTCACGTCCTCGGCCTGGACCACGCCAGGGATTTTGCCGATCTCCTCGGCGACGGTCGACGCTTTGCCGACCTCCGTCTGGATCAGGATGTACGCCTGTACCACGGAACCTCCAGGGCGGCCACGAGGATCATGTGGGGAAAAGGAACGCCACGGTATCGCGTCGCCGCTCGCCGCGGGGAGACCTCCGGGAACCACGGCCCGCGCGCCGGGGTGCGGACCGGACCGAAGTTGACGGCTGACTCGACCGTATCGAGGACACTGGTTACGCGCGACCGGGAACAGACAGGTACAGAAGGGGCGAAAGGGCAATGAAGGGCACTGTTGGTGAGCTCGGCGAGTTCGGGCTCATCAGGGAGCTCACCTCCCGTCTCACCACCACCTCCGCGGTCCGGGTCGGTCCCGGCGACGACGCCGCGGTGGTAGCCGCGCCCGATCGCCGGGTCGTGGCCAGCACCGACATCCTGCTGGAGGGCCGGCACTTCCGCCGCGACTGGTCCACGGCCTACGACGTCGGCCGCAAGGCGGCCGCGCAGAACCTCGCCGACATCGCCGCCATGGGCGCGGTGCCGACGGCTCTGCTGCTGGGCCTCGTCGTGCCCGCCGAACTGCCGGTCACCTGGCCGTCCGAGATGATGGACGGTCTGCGCGACGAGTGCCAGGTCGCCGGCGCCTCGGTGGTCGGCGGTGACGTCGTACGGGGTGACACGATCATGGTGTCGATCACCGCGCTCGGTGATCTGCGCAACCAGGAGCCGGTCACCCGGGGCGGCGCCCAGCCGGGCGACCTCGTCGCGGTGACCGGCTGGCTCGGCTGGTCCGCCGCCGGGTATGCGGTCCTCTCCCGCGGCTTCCGCTCGCCCCGGGCCTTCGTCGAGGCCCACCGCCGCCCCGAGCCGCCGTACCATGCGGGTCCGGCGGCCGCCTCGCTCGGCGCCACGGCGATGTGCGACGTCAGTGACGGCCTCATCGCCGACCTCGGGCACATCGCGGAGGCGAGCAAGGTCCGCATCGACATCCGCTCGGGAGCCATAGACATCCCGACCCAGATGAACGACATCGGGCAGGCCGTGGGTGTCGACCCCATCCAGTGGGTGCTCACGGGGGGAGAGGACCACGCGATCGTGGCGACCTTCCCGCCGGACGTGAAGCTGCCCGCCCGCTGGAAGGTGATCGGCGAGGTCCTCAACCCGTCCGCGCTGCCCCAGGTGACGGTCGACGGCGCGCCCTGGACCACCAAGGGCGGCTGGGACCACTTCGGGGACATGGAGTCGTGAGCACGCCCGGAACCCCGCCCCGGGTGCTCACCGTCGCCGGTTCCGACTCCGGCGGCGGGGCCGGGATCCAGGCCGACCTGAAGACGATGCTCGCGCTCGGCGTGCACGGCATGAGCGTGATCACGGCGGTCACCGCGCAGAACTCCCTCGGCGTGCAGGGGGCTTGGGAGCTGCCGGTGGAGGCGGTGCGGGCCCAGTACCGCAGCGTCGTCGACGACGTCGGTGTCCAGGCGGTCAAGACGGGCATGCTCGCCTCGGCCGAACTGGTCGAGACGGTCGCGGAGTTGCTCTCCGGCACTCCCGCTCCCGTGGTGGTCGACCCGGTCGGTGTCTCCAAGCACGGAGACCCGCTGCTCGCCGCCTCCGCGCTCGACTCGGTGCGCACGAGACTGCTGCCGGTCGCCACTGTCGCCACCCCGAACCTCGACGAGGTGGCCCGGCTGACCGGCGTCCGCGTCGAGTCGGAGGAACAACTGCGGGACGCGGCGGCCGCCGTGCTGGCCCACGGACCGCGGTGGGTGGTCATCAAGGGCGGCCATCTCCCCGGTCCCGCCGTCGACTTGCTGACGGACGGCCACGAGGAGCACTGGCTGCGGGCGCCGAGGTACGACAACCGGCACACCCACGGCACGGGCTGCACCCTCGCGTCCGCGATCGCGGCCCACCTGGCGAAGGGCCGATCCGTGCCGGAGGCGGTGGCGGCGGCGAAGCGCTACGTCACCGGCGCGATCGCCGCCGGGTTCGCCCTCGGAGCAGGCATCGGTCCCGTGGACCACGGGTGGGACCTCACGCGGGGTGCGGACGGAGTCTGATGTCCGCCGCGCCTGCCCGGTGATCCACCTGCCCGGTGATCCACGCGCTTTCTCCGTGAGTCCTGGGGCGGGAGTGGCCTCGGTGCAGCAGCGCTACGAGGCTGAGCCCGGGCACAGCAGAAAGCCGGCCCACCGAGGTGGACCGGCTCTATGCAGCGAACCAGCAGTGGCCGCGCGCGATGGTGGTCCCCCCGGCTCGAACGGAGTCGAGAGTGGGGGGATGAGGGTCAGCGCGAGACCTTGCCGGCCTTGATGCACGAGGTGCAAGCGTTCACGCGCTTCGGCGTCCCGCCGACCACGGTACGGACGCGCTGGATGTTCGGGTTCCAGCGACGGGACGTACGGCGGTGCGAGTGCGAGATGTTGTTGCCGAAGCTCGGCCCCTTGCCACAGACGTCGCAGTTGGCAGCCACGGGTCACTCCAAAGACTTCAGATGCACTTACGGATGATCCCGGCATGCCGGGATCAGGATCTAGGATCTGAGTGGCGGTGCCAGGGGGATGGCCCGATGCGGATCGGGCAACCGGAGCAGCATACAACGACTGCGCCAGTACAACGAAACTACCATGGCTGCTCAGGGGCCCGGCCCCCGGCCCGGCCGGCCCCCACCCGCTCCGGTCCGGCCCGCTTTCCGGCGGGCACCCGCCCGGGGTCTACGCTGCGTCCAGTCCAGCTTCAGGGAGGCGCAGGTGGCGCAGGTGCCGCAGACATTCTTCGATGCTCTCGCGGTGCGCGCCTGGTGCGGCCTCGCCCTCACGGCACTGGGCCGGGCGCGCGAGGAGATCGACGCGATCAACGTCTACCCGGTCGCGGACGGGGACACAGGCACCAACCTGTACCTGACGGTCGAGTCCGCGGCGACCGCCGTCGAGGCGGTGTTCGCCGGGTACGAGGCCGGTTCCGCACCCGTCGGCGCTCCCTCCCTCGCCGACGCCGCACGCGCGATGGCGCACGGCGCGCTCATCGGGGCGCGCGGGAACTCGGGGACGATCCTCGCGCAACTGCTGCGGGGCATGGCCCAGGTGCTCGCCGTCGAGGGTGAGACCCCTCACACCGGCGGAGACGGGCTGCGGCTGGCCCTGCGGCACGCGGCCGACTCCGCCCGCCAGGCCGTCGCCCATCCCGTCGAGGGCACCGTGCTGTCGGTCGCCTCGGCCGCCGCCGACTCGGCGCAGGAGGTGGAGGGGGACTGCGGGACGGTCGCCAGGGCCGCCTACCGGGGGGCGTGCGTGGCGCTGGCAGCGACCCCGGGCCAGCTGGCGGTCCTGGAACGCGCCGGAGTGGTGGACGCGGGCGGCCGGGGGCTGGTCGCGGTGCTGGCGGCCCTGGTGGAGACGTTCACGGGGGAGGCGCCGGGGCTCCTCTCCGGTGCCGTGTCCGCAGCGCACGCGCGCGTGGAGCTCACCCATGAGGTGGTGCCCGCCCGGGCGACGCGGCCCGCCCGGGTCATGGAGCCCGGTCAGGCCGTGGAGCCCGGTCAGGTGGGGGACTGCGCCGACGGGACGGACGGCGAAGGCGGTCCCGCCTTCGAGGTGATCTACCTCCTGGAGGCCGAGGACGCGGCCGTGGGGCGGCTGCGGCAGCGGCTGGACGCCCTGGGCGACTCGCTCGTCGTGGTCGGCGGCGACGGACTCTGGAACGTCCACGTGCACGTGGACGACGCGGGCGCCGCCGTGGAGGCGGGCGTCGAGGCGGGCCGGCCGTACCGGATCCGCATCACCCACTTCGGCATCGACGACGCGCACACGCGCGGCGGTGAGCGTCCGCCGCGCGAGCGCGTCCAGCGGGCGGTCGTCGCCGTCGTGCCCGGCGAGGGCCTGGCTCGGCTGTACACCGAGGCGGGCGCGACCACCGTGCTGGCACGTCCAGGGGAGCCACCCGCCAGTGGCGAGCTCGTCGAGGCCGTACGGCGGGCCCACGCGCGCGAGGTCGTGCTCCTGCCCAACGACGCCGACCTGCGTCACACCGCCGCCGCGGCCGCCGAGCAGGCTCGAACGGAGGGCATCCGGGTCGCCCTGATCCCCACCCGCTCGGCGGTCCAGGGAATCGCGGCGCTGGCCGTGCACGAACCGGAGCGCCGTTTCGACGAGGACGTCGTCTCCATGACCTCGGCCGCCGGTGCCACCCGGTACGCCGAGGTCGTGGTCGCCGAGCGCCAGTCGTGGACCATGGCCGGCATCTGCCAGGCCGGCGACGTCCTCGGACTGATCGACGGCGACGTGGCGGTCATCGGCTCCGACGTCACCGCCGTCGCCGAGACCGTCCTGAACCGCATGCTGGCGGCGGGCGGCGAACTCGTCACCCTGGTGCTGGGCGACGAGGCTCCCGGGGGCGTCGCCGAGCACCTGGAGACACGGGTACGAGAGGCGTATCTCGCCGTGGACACGGTCGTGTACCGGGGAGGACGGCAGGGCGCGTTGCTGTTGATCGGGGTGGAGTAGGGAGAGAGGGCGGGAGAGGGCGGGAGAGGGCGGCGGGACGGAAGGGATCGTTCAACGATCCTTCTGCTCCTTCGCCGCCTGCAACAACTGCTCCGCCTCGGACCGCCGCTCCCGCACCGGCTCGTCCTCCCCCTGCTCGCCGCCGACGGCGTCGGAACCGGTGTGCTGGTCGGCCTCGGCGTCGGCGTAGGCCCTCAGTACCGCACGCGCGCGTGCGGCCGCCTCCACGGGACGCCCCAGGTCGGTCTCCAGCCAGCCCGCGGCCAGCTCGGCGCCGGTCCGGGCGTACAGGGCCTCCTCGCCCAGGGCGACGAACACCGCGAGGGCCTCGTCCATCTGGGACAGCGCCTCCTCCAGGGCGGCCCGGATCGAGTCGTCGTCGGCGTCCTCTGCCGCGGAACGGGCGAGCAGGTCCCCGAACTGGCGGTGCGTGTGGCCGAGTTCGGCGATCAGCCGCAGACGGGCCTCGTCGTCGTCCGCCGCGTCGAACGCGTCCGCGCAGCTCTCCACGGCACTCGTCATCAGATCGCGCGCCGTGTCCGTGCCGCCCTCCGTGCGCAAAGCCAGCCACGCGCGGGCGCGCAGGGACCGCACCAGCCCGTGGACGTTGCCGAGACCGCGCCACAGCTCGCCCGCACGCACGTAGGCCCGGTCCGCCTCGGTGTGCAGGCCGGCCTGCCCCAGTGACTCGGCGGCCAGGTGGGCGAGGGTCGCGTGGTCGTGCTGCTCCGGCCAGTGCCGGGCGATCTCGGCCGCCTGGAGCCGGCGTTCGGCGGCGTCCCGGTGGTCCCCGAGCTCGCTCAGACAGTCACCGAGCCACCACTGCGTCTGCACGACGGCGCCGTCGCCGTGCGTCTCGGCGGTCAGGTCCGCCAGCGCGGACTCCAGCACCTCGGCGGCCTCGGCCCAGCGGCCCTGGCGCACCAGGAACCCGCCGAGCTGGTGCCGCGCCCACGCGCCGAACGTGGGGCCCGCGCCCGCCTCGTCCGCCCAGTGCGCGGCCTCCAGGGCGTGCTCCGCGGCCTCGTCGGCCTGTCCGCGGCCGCCGACGACCTCGGCGAGCTGGAGGTGCAGCTGTGCCCGCCCGACCGCCTCCAGGTACGGCCCGCCGTGCTCCAGGGCGGCCCGCAGGGCGCGCTCCGCCTCCCGCATGTCGCCCAGCTGATGGGCGAGACCGGCCAGCCGGGCCTCGTACTCCACCGCGAACCACGGCAGGCCCGTCTCGACGAACTCGGCCGCGGCCCGCGCGAACAGCTCCGCGCCCGCCTCCGGGTCGCCGGAGCGCGTCGCCAGCTCCGCCAGCATCGCGTGGCCCTCGGCGACCCGGGCCGCGAGCCGTACGTCGTCGCCCGTCCGCCCGTCCACGAGGGCCAGCAGCTCCCGTACGGCTGCCTCGGCCTCCGTCAGGACCGGCTCCTCCACCGCTTCCTCGGCCTCGTGGACGCGACGCATCAGGATCCGCGCGCGTCCCATCAGCACGCCCGCCGCCTGCGGCACCTGCGTGCCGCCCTCGGCGTACAGCGCGAGAACCCGGTCGTAGGGGTCGGCGACCGCCGCGAGCGCCTCGTCGACCTCCCCGGCCAGCGCACGGACGTACGCCGCACGCGTGCGTGCGGCCAGCGCCTCTCCGGGGTCGCCCGCCGCCGCGTACAGCTCGGCGGCGCGCTCGAACGTTTCGGCGCCCTCCGGGCCGAGGCCGATCGCCTCGTGGTCGGCGATCTCCGCGCGGTCACGCGCCCCCAGCTCGACGCCCTCCATCGTCTCGGCCAGCCGCGCCACGTGTGCCCACGCCTCGACGGCAAGCGGCTGGAGGGTGTCGGACAGCCGCCGGGCCTCGGCGATCAGGGCCGGCAGGTCCGGCTCGCCGGACTGCGGAACCGGAGCCGGGGTCACGGGCGCCGCCGGGGCCGCGGAGGCAGCGGGGCGAGCCGCCCGTACGCCCAGCGGCAGCCGGTCCACCAGCGGCTGCTGTGTCATCCGCGCGCGGGCCCGTTCGCTGACGTACGACGTGCCGTTGCGCTCGTCGAAGCGCGCGGCCAGCGCGAGGGCCTCCCCACGCGCGTGCGCCGCGAGTTCCCCGGCCGTCCACTCCCGGCCGGCCGGTCCGGGCACCCGCTGACCGGCGAGCCCGAGGGCGGACAGGCGTTCCATGAGCAGCACCACCACGCTCAGGAACTCCAGCTTGCTGTGCGGGTGTCCCTCGTCCGTGAAGTAGGCCGGCCGCTCCGCGAGCAGTTCCAGGCCCCGCGCCTCGTTCCCGGTCAGCGCGCAGAACTCGACGTGGTCGGCGTAGGCGCCCCGCATGCTCTCCATGGACCGCACCAGCCGGAAGCCCCGCAGATGGTGGGCGCGGGCCTCCTCCACGCGGCCCAGCCGCAGCAGCGGCACCAGGGACGACGCGAGCACGGTGTGCGGCTCGTGCGCGCACGTGAACTCGCCCTCCAGGACCGGCGCCCACAGGTCCAGCGCCTCCGCGTCCCGGCCGCGCTCAGCGAGCCACCAGCCCTGCCCGTGCAGCTCGCACGCGTGACAGTCGGCCATGGCGTCACGGTCGGCGGCCAGCCAGGCGGCGAACGCCCGCTCGGCCCGCTCCGCATCGCCCACGTGCGCGGCCACGCTGAACTCGGCGCTGCGCACCGCCCGCGCGGAGTGCCCGGCGAGCCGGTAGCGGTGCTCCATCTCGCCGAGCCACTTCTCCACCGAAGCCAGCGGCACGTGCGGCTGGTCGAGCATGCCGGCCGACATCCACTTGAAGACCCAGTGCAGCGAGTGCGTCTCGTACTCGTCGAAGTCCTCGGGCCGCTCGTCCCACATGCGCAGCAGCCGCGCGAACGGGACGAACATCTTCGCCTTCTCGGAGCTGTAGTTGTAGACCTTCAACTGGTGCCCGAGCGCCTCGATCACGGCGAGCGGGATGCCGAGCCGCTCGGCCTCCGCCAGCAGCTGTTCCGCGCGCGTGTTACGGGCCGGGCCCTCCGGCTGCTCGCCGTTCTCCGCCATCGCCCGGCGCAGGGAGTCGAAGTCCGTGATCTCACCCATCAGTGACCGCCCTGTCCCTCGGTCGGCTCCCCGGGCGCCGACTCCCCGTGCGTGGCCCATTCCAGAAGGCCGATGAACGCCCGGTTCAGCAGCGCCGAGTCGGCGGGCCGCAGCGGGCGCTGCGCCATCAGCAGCGCCTGCCCGTACAGCGACTCCGTGGCGGTGCCGATCAGCTCGGGATCGTTCAACGAACTGATCCGCCGTATCAGCGGGTTGAGATGGTTGAGCACCAGACGTGCGCGCGGGGCGCTCCCGCGCAGCGAACCCAGAATGCCCGCCCAGAGGTCGTCGGCCTGCGCCTCGGCCTGCGCGCGTGCCTGCTCGTGCCGGGCGCCCCGGTCGTCGAGATGCAGCGCGGGCACCGACAACGGGTGAAAGGCCCGCAGGACGACGTCACAGCCCAGCGGATCGAGTTTCGCCCGCGCGGCCGCCAGGAAGCCCGCGAGCGCCAGCTCGTCGGCCGGGGCGACGGCGTCCAGGTGGGCGGTCACGGTGTCCGCGTCCAGCTCGGCGACCACCGTCCCCGGCCGCACCGACGGCAGCACCTCCACCAGCTCGCTGTCGTACGTGTAACCGCCGTTGATCACTCCGATGCCCTGCGCGGACGCGATCGGCGCGACCTGCCGGTACTCCTCCACGGTCCGCGTGAAGTGCACCACCGCGTGGCGCTGCGCGAACTCCTCCAGCGACAGCCGCCCGTCCGTCGTCTCGAAGGGCAGCCAGGGCAGCATCGTGCGCAGCATCTCCGCGTCGTGCCGCGCCAGCGACTTCACGCCCAGGTGGTGGACCTCCAGGAAGGCCGCCAGCCGCTGGGGATCACCGGCGGCCAGCCCCGTCAGCCACGACCGGATCCTTTCGCCCAGCGCCTCCCGTACCGCCGCGAGCGTCTCGTCCTCGTACAGCGCCTCCCGCGAGGCCGTCGGCCGCAGACTGTCGGTGTCCAGGACGCAGCGCACGAAGAACGCCCAGTCCGGCAGCAGCTGTTCGCCCCGCTCGGTCAGCAGCATTCCCTTGAGGTGCACCCGGTGACCGGCACGCTGCGCCGGGCTGACCGCCGACGGCAGCACGTACGCGACCCCGCGCACCCCCGCCACCGGCAGGTCCAGCTCCACCGAGTCCAACGGCGTGAACCCGAACAGCTCGTGACAGTGCCGGGCCAGTGCCACCCGACGGTTGGCGGGGGAGGGGTAGGACCGGTTCCAGGGCGCCGGCAGGTCGGTGACCGCCTCGTCGCCGACCCGGACGTCGTACGGCAGCAGCGACCCGAAGTCCCGGGCCAGCGCCAGCACCCGCGGCTCCGTGAGCCACTCCCCGGCGCCCGCCCGCGCCACCAGATGCACCGTGGTGCCCGGCTCCGGGCGCTCCTCATGGGGCAGCGTCCGCACGGTGTAGGAGCCGTCGTCGCGCGCCGTCCACTCCACCGGCGGAGCGTCCGGCGTACGGGCGCTGCGGCTGACCACGCGGATCCGTTCGGCCACCACGAAACAGGCCAGCAGCCCGATCCCGAACTGGCCGAGGAAGTCCGAGCGGACGTCCTGAAGCCCTTCCGCGCGCTTGGAACTGCGCCCGATCGTCGCCAGCAGGCTGTGCACGTCGTCCTCGGTGAGTCCGACGCCGGAGTCCTCCACCCGCAGCCGGCCGTCCTCGGTGAACAGCCGCACCCGTGCCGGGGCGTCGGGCTCCTCGGCCCGCCGGGCGGTGATCGCGTCCACTGCGTTCTGGAGCAGTTCGCGCAGGTAGACCTTGGGACTGGAGTAGAGGTGATGGGACAGCAGGTCCACCAGACCACGCAGGTCGACCTGGAACGTGTGGGGCGGCTGGGATGACTGTGAGGTCTGGGAGTCCATCGCTGCAGCGCCGCGGGCTGGGGGAGGACACGGCGCGGGGTCGGGCGGTCCCGGTGGGGCGGTGACCGCGGATGATGGCCGGAGCGCGCCATCCTAGAGCCCGAACGAGCCGCCTGACCAGGGGTTTCGGGACACATATGCGGCAATGTCAGTGGTGTGGTGTGGAATGGATCTCGTGCCCGCACTGGAAGAACCACTGGAACAGCCACTGAAGTCAGTGCTCGGCCCCGCCACCGCGAAGGTGATGGCCGAGCACCTCGGCCTGCACACCGTCGGCGACCTCCTGCACCACTACCCCCGCAGATACGAGGAGCGCGGCCAGCTCACCCACCTCGCCGACCTCCCCATGGACGAGCACGTCACCGTGGTCGCCCAGGTCGCCGACGCCCGCCTGCACAGTTTCGCCTCGGCCAAGGCACCCCGGGGCAAGGGCCAGCGGCTGGAGGTGACCATCACCGACGGCAGCGGCCGGCTCCAGCTGGTCTTCTTCGGCAGCGGCGTCCACAAGCCCCACAAGGACCTCCTGCCCGGCACGCGCGCGATGTTCTCCGGCAAGGTCTCGGTCTTCAACCGGCGTCTCCAACTGGCCCATCCGGCCTACGAACTGCTGCGGGCCGACACCGACGAATCCGTCGAGACCTGGGCCGGCGCCCTCATCCCGCTCTACCCCGCCACCGCGAAACTGGAGTCCTGGAAGATCGGCAAGGCGATCCAGACCGTCCTGCCCCACGCGCAGGAGGCGGTCGACCCCCTCCCGGACTCCCTGCGGGACGGCCGTGGCCTGGTCACCCTCCCCGAGGCCCTCCTGAAGATCCACCGCCCGCACACCAAGGCGGACATCGCCGACGCCCGCGCCCGCCTGAAGTGGGACGAGGCGTTCGTCCTCCAGGTCGCCCTCGCCCGCCGCCGCCACGCCGACGCCCAACTCCCGGCCGTTCCCCGCGTGCCCGCCCCCGACGGCCTGCTCACCGCCTTCGACGCCCGCCTCCCCTTCACCCTCACCGACGGCCAGCAGAAGGTCTCGAAGGAGATCTTCGACGACCTGGCGACGGACCACCCGATGCACCGGCTGCTCCAGGGAGAAGTGGGTTCGGGCAAGACCATGGTCGCCCTGCGCGCCATGCTCGCCGTGGTCGACGCCGGCGGACAGGCCGCCCTGCTCGCCCCCACCGAGGTCCTCGCCCAGCAGCACCACCGCTCGGTCGTCGAGATGATGGGCGAGCTGGCCGAGGGCGGGATGCTGGGCGGGTCCGAGCGCGCCACCAAGGTCGTGGTGCTGACCGGGTCCATGGGCATGGCCGCCCGCCGGCAGGCTCTGCTCGACCTCGTCACCGGAGAGGCCGGCATCGTGATCGGCACGCACGCGCTCATCGAGGACAAGGTCAAGTTCCACGATCTCGGCCTGGTCGTGGTCGACGAACAGCACCGCTTCGGTGTGGAACAGCGCGACGCACTGCGAGGCAAGGGCAAGCAGCCCCCGCACCTGCTCGTCATGACGGCCACACCCATTCCGCGCACCGTCGCCATGACCGTCTTCGGCGACCTGGAGACGTCCGTCCTCGACCAGCTCCCGGCCGGCCGCTCACCCATCGCCAGCCACGTCGTCCCGGCCGCCGACAAGCCCCACTTCCTCGCCCGCGCCTGGGAGCGGGTCCGCGAGGAGGTCGCGAACGGCCATCAGGCGTACGTCGTCTGCCCGCGCATCGGCGACGAGGAGGAGGACAAGAAGTCCGGCCGGGCGAAGAAGCAGTCCCCCGAGGACGAGGCCGAGAAGCGGCCGCCGCTCGCCGTCCTCGACATCGCCGGCCAACTCGCCGAAGGCCCGCTGCACGGCCTCCGGGTGGAGGTCCTGCACGGCCGCATGCCCCCGGACGACAAGGACGCCGTCATGCGCCGCTTCGCCGCAGGCGACTCCGACGTCCTGGTCGCCACGACCGTCATCGAGGTCGGTGTCAACGTGCCGAACGCCACAGCGATGGTGATCATGGACGCCGACCGCTTCGGTGTCTCCCAGCTGCACCAGCTGCGCGGCCGGGTCGGCCGCGGCTCGGCGCCCGGCCTGTGCCTCCTGGTCTCCGAGATGCCGGAGGCGAGCGCGGCCCGCCAGCGGCTCAACGCCGTCGCCTCCACCCTCGACGGCTTCGAACTCTCCCGGATCGACCTCGAGCAGCGCCGCGAGGGTGACGTCCTGGGCCAGGCCCAGTCCGGCGCCCGCTCCAGCCTGCGCGTACTCGCGGTCATCGAGGACGAGGAGGTCATCGCGGAGGCGAGGGACGAGGCGGCCCGCCTGGTCGCCGCCGACCCGGAGCTCGAGACCCTCCCCGGTCTGCGCACGGCCCTGGACGCCCTCCTGGACGAGGAGCGGGAGCAGTACCTGGACAAGGGCTGAAGCCACCGTCCCGGTGTGCGGGGCGCGAGCACCGGGCGGTTCCCGTGGCACCGCACAGGGGCGGCGCGGAGCCGCTCCCCGGCAAAGGCGCCCGGACGCCTCCGCCTGCCAGACTGGACCCGTATCCGTACCGGTACCCGAACCGCCCCCGAACAAGGACCCCGAGATGACCCGCGTGATCGCCGGCGCAGCCGGTGGACGTCGCCTGGCCGTGCCGCCAGGGACCGGCACCCGCCCCACCTCCGACCGCGCACGCGAGGGCCTCTTCTCCACCTGGCAGTCGCTGCTGGGCGGCCCTCTCGACGGCGAACGCGTCCTCGACCTGTACGCGGGGTCCGGCGCCGTGGGCCTGGAGGCGCTCTCCCGGGGCGCGGGCCACACCCTCCTGGTCGAGGCCGACGCGCGAGCGGCCCGCACGATCCGGGAGAACGTGAAGACCCTCGGTCTGCCCGGCGCCGAGGTCAGGGCCGGCAAGGCCCGGCAGATCATCGAGGCAGCGCCGGCGGCCCCGTACGACCTCGTCTTCCTGGATCCCCCGTACGCCGTCGCGAACGACGATCTTCGGGAGATCCTGCTCACACTCCGCTCGGGGGGCTGGCTCGCGGCCGATGCCCTCGTCACCGTGGAGCGCAGCACCAGAGGCGGGGAGTTCCCCTGGCCGGACGGCTTCGAAGCACTGCGGGCCCGTCGCTACGGCGAGGGAACGTTTTGGTACGGTCGCGCCGCCTCTACGTGCGAAGACGCACGATGACCGGACTGGAGAGCGAGGGACCACAAGTGCGCCGTGCCGTCTGTCCCGGGTCGTTCGACCCGATCACCAACGGACACCTCGACATCATTTCCCGCGCCTCTCGGCTGTACGACGAGGTCTATGTCGCGGTCATGATCAACAAGTCGAAGAAGGGCCTGTTCGAGATCGACGAGCGGATCGACCTGATCCGCCAGGTCACCGCCGAGTACGGGAACGTCCGGGTCGAGGCCTTCCGCGGTCTCCTCGTCGACTTCTGCAAGCAGCGCGAGATCCCGGCCATCGTCAAGGGCCTGCGGGCGGTCAGCGACTTCGACTACGAGCTCCAGATGGCGCAGATGAACAACGGCCTCTCGGGCGTCGAGACGCTGTTCGTGCCGACCAACCCCACGTACAGCTTCCTCTCCTCCTCCCTGGTCAAGGAGGTCGCCACCTGGGGCGGCGACGTCTCCCACCTGGTGCCGCCGCTGGTCCTGGAGGCCCTCGGCGAGCGGCTGCGCCAGGACTGACCCCCGGACCGGATTCCTGACGGCCCGTCACCCGGTGTCCGGCGGACACCGCATGGCCGTACAGTCGTCCCGTCCGTCTCCAACACAGCTGTAGAGAGTGGCGAGCAACCGGTGGACGTGCAGAAGAAGCTCGACGAGATCGTCACGGCGGTCTCCAGTGCCCGGTCGATGCCGATGTCGGCTTCGTGCGTGGTCAACCGCGCGGATCTGCTCGCCCTGCTGGAAGAGGTGCGTGCGGCCCTTCCGGACTCCCTCGCCCAGGCCGAGGAGCTGATCGGCGGCCGTGAGCAGATGGTCGAGCAGGCCCGCCAGGAGGCCGACCGGATCATCTCCACCGCGCATGCGGAACGCGGCTCCCTGATCTCGGACACCGAGATCGCGCGCCGCTCGCAGGACGAGGCGGACCGCATCCTCGCCGAGGCCCGCAAGGAGGCCGAGGAGGTCCGAGCGGAGGCCGACGACTACGTGGACTCCAAGCTCGCGAACTTCGAGGTCGTCCTCACCAAGACCCTCGGCTCGGTCGGCCGCGGCCGCGAGAAGCTGCTCGGCACCGGACCCGGCGTCGACGAGAACGGCTACGAAGACGAGGACGCCCCCGAGCGCAGCCACGACCCCGAGACCCTGCGCCGTGACGCCGACGCCTACGTCGACACCAAGCTGGGCGCCTTCGAGGCGGTCCTCGCCAAGACCCTGGACGCGGTCGGCCGCGGCCGTCAGAAGCTGCACGGCCGTATCGCCACGGATGACCTGGGCGCCCTCGCCGACGACGCCACGACGTTCCAGCACTCCTCCGACGCCGACTACCTCGCCGACCTGACCGCCCTCGCGGAGCAGGACGCCGCGGCCGCACAGCCCGCCCAGCAGCCGTACGACCAGCAGGAACCGCAGCCGGCGTACGGCTACCAGCAGCAGCCCGACCCCTACGGCGGCTATCAGCAACAGCAGCAGCAGGGGTACGGCGGGCAGGACGCGTACGGCTACCAGCAGCAGGCCGACCCCTACGCCTACTACGACACCCAGCAGGCCCCCTACGACCCGAACCAGGCCGCCCAGCAGGCCCAGCAGGCCCAGCAGGAGTACGCCCTCGACGAGACCAGCCTCTTCGACACCGGCATGATCAGTGCCGAGCAGCTGCGCGCCTACGAGCAGGGACGCGGCCTGTAGGCGTCGGCTGCGGAACCCGCCCGCGCGACCGTGCCCGTAGGCCCGCGCAGCGCCGGGCGGGACGGCAGGCAGGAGTGCGGGCAGGACCGGGGCGGGAGGGGGGCAGGGCCCGGATTGGGCTGTGGGCGAAAGCTCCAGTATCCTGTCTCTTCGGTCGCGTGTGCGTTCTGCTGACTTCGTATACGCCCGCGATCAAAGCTGCCCGCAGTACCTTGGGGCAGCGTCCCCCGAGCTCGGAAGATCGAAAGCAGGAATGGCCCTGAACGCCCGCCTCGACCATCGCAAGCCTCTCGTGTTCGACACACACGAGCTGGGGCGGCGGCCCGGTGCGCTACAGCGCCTGACCCGCGAGTTCGAGGCTCCCCGGGATCTCGGGATCCAGGGAGTGATCGGAGTGCCCGAGGGCGCCCCGGTGGAGCTCGAGCTCCGACTCGAGTCGGTCATGGAAGGTGTCCTGGTCACAGGCACCGCCCGTGCACAGGCCGAGGGGGAGTGCGTAAGGTGTCTGGAGCCGCTGGAGCTGGAGCTCGAAGCGGATTTCCAGGAGATGTTCTCGTACCCTGACGCCGACGACCGGGGCCGCCCCAAAGCGGAGCCGGTCGACGACGCCGAGGAAGACGAGGACAGGCTCTTCATCGAGGACGGCTTGTTCGACCTCGAACCCGTGCTGCGTGATGCGGTGGTGCTCGCACTGCCGATGCAGCCGGTGTGCCAGGACGACTGTCTGGGCCTGTGCTCCGAATGCGGAGCGCGGCTCACGGACGACCCGGACCACCACCATGACGCCACCGACATCCGTTGGGCGGCACTGCAGGGACTCGCCGGTTCACTCGAAGACGGCGAGAAGGACGAGATGAGTGGCGAAGCGCCTCGACCGGCGCCCGCCAACGAGAAGCAGGAGAAGTAGCCGTGGCTGTTCCGAAGCGGAAGATGTCGCGCAGCAACACGCGCCACCGCCGGTCGCAGTGGAAGGCTGCGGTCCCCACCCTGGTTGCGTGCGAGCGCTGCCACGAGCCCAAGCTGCAGCACATCGCGTGCCCGTCTTGCGGCACCTACAACAAGCGCCAGGTCCTCGAGGTCTGAGCGGCTGGTGAGAGGCTTCATGTCTGACGCCAAGGCGGACACGACCGCCAAGAACAAGGCGGACACGGCCTCGTCCCACACGCTTCTGGAAGGGCGGCTCGGCTATCGGCTCGAGTCCGCCCTTCTGGTGCGTGCGCTGACCCACCGTTCCTTCGCATACGAGAACGGCGGCCTGCCGACGAACGAGCGGCTGGAGTTCCTCGGGGACTCCGTGCTCGGTCTCGTCGTCACGGACACGCTGTACCGCACCCACCCCGACCTGCCCGAAGGCCAGCTGGCCAAGTTGCGGGCCGCGGTGGTCAACTCGCGTGCGCTGGCGGAGGTCGGCCGTGGCCTCGACCTGGGTTCCTTCATCCGGCTCGGCCGGGGTGAAGAGGGCACGGGCGGCCGGGACAAGGCATCCATCCTCGCCGACACCCTCGAAGCGGTGATCGGCGCGGTCTATCTCGATCAGGGCCTCGACGCGGCCTCCGAACTGGTGCACCGCCTGTTCGACCCGCTGATCGAGAAGTCCTCGAACCTCGGTGCCGGCCTGGACTGGAAGACCAGTCTCCAGGAGCTCACCGCGACCGAAGGGCTCGGTGTCCCCGAGTACCTGGTCACGGAGACCGGCCCCGACCACGAGAAGACCTTCACTGCTGCTGCCCGCGTCGGAGGCGTCTCGTACGGCACCGGCACCGGCCGCAGCAAGAAGGAGGCGGAGCAGCAGGCCGCCGAGTCCGCGTGGCGGTCCATCCGGGCCGCGGCGGACGAGCGAGCCAAGGCGGCCACGGCCGTCCCGGCCGCCGACGGCAGCCCGGACACGGAGTCCGCCTCCGCCTGACCAGCAGCGGAACAGTAGAACAGCGGTACGAGACGAGCGCCCGCCCCCCACTGGGATGCGGGCGCTCGGTACAGGGGATCCCATGCCCGAGTTGCCCGAGGTCGAGGTCGTCCGGCGCGGTCTGGAGCGATGGGTCGCCCATCGCACGGTCGCCGACGCGGAAGTGCTGCATCCGCGCGCCGTACGCCGCCACCCGGCCGGCGCCGACGATTTCGCGCACCGCCTGAAGGGCCACCGCGTCGGCGACCCCGGTCGCCGTGGCAAGTACCTGTGGCTGCCGCTGGAGGACACGCACCAGGCGGTCCTGGCCCACCTCGGCATGAGCGGACAGCTCCTGGTCCAGCCGCACGAGGCCCCCGACGAGAAGCACCTGCGCGTCAGGGTCCGCTTCGCGGACGAGGTGAACACCGAGCTGCGCTTCGTCGACCAGCGCACCTTCGGCGGTCTCTCGCTGCACGACACCACCCCCGACGGCCTGCCGGACGTCATCGCGCACATCGCCCGCGACCCCCTCGACCCGCTGTTCGACGAGGAGGCGTTCCATCAGGCCCTGCGACGCAGACGCACCACCATCAAGCGGGCTCTGCTGGACCAGTCGCTGATCAGCGGGGTCGGCAACATCTACGCGGACGAGGCGCTGTGGCGTGCCCGTCTGCACTACGACCGTCCGACCGGGAACCTCACGCGCCCGCGCACGTTGGAACTCCTCGGCCATGTGCGGGACGTGATGAACGCGGCCCTCGCGGTGGGCGGCACCAGTTTCGACAGCCTGTACGTCAACGTCAACGGCGAGTCCGGCTACTTCGACCGGTCACTGGACGCCTACGGTCGTGAGGGTCTGCCGTGCAGGCGGTGTGCCACACCGATGCGCCGCCGTCCGTGGATGAACCGGTCCAGCTACTTCTGCCCGAAGTGTCAGAAGGTGCCGCGCATACCGTCGTAACGCTCGCGGGCGGCCAGCACATCACCCATGCGCCCCTCCACGCAGTGGATGAGGGACAGCAGTCGCTCGGCCACGTCCCGCCCCAGCGGGGTCAGTTCGTAGTCCACCCGGGGCGGGTTGGTCGGCTGGGCCTCGCGGTGCACCAGACCGTCGCGCTCCAGCGCGTGCAGCGTCTGCGACAGCATCTTCTCGCTCACGCCGTCGACCCGGCGGCGCAGTTCGTTGAAGCGCAGCGAGCCCTCGTACAGCGCCCCGAGCGTGAGTCCGCCCCAGCGGCCGGTGACGTGCTCCAGCGTGCCGCGCGAGGGGCAGGCCCTGGCGAACACGTCGAACGGGAGGTCCTGGTCCTCCGTGCGCTCCTGGGTGATGTCCATGCCTCAAGCGTACGCGAAGGTAGCGCTAGCTTGTAGGTTGCACTAACTAAAAGTTAGTGCTTTCCTTTGGTCACCGCCCTGAACCGCCGAATCGAGGAGTACGCGTGTCTGTCCCCGCTGTTTCCGTCCTTCCTGTCCCCGTCGTCTCCGTCGCCTACCACTCCGGATACGGCCACACCGCCGTCCTCGCCGAGGCCGTCCGTGCCGGGGCCGCCGACGCCGGTGCGGAGGTGCGTCTGATCAAGGTCGACGAGATCACCGAGGAGCAGTGGACGCTGCTCGACGGCTCGGACGCGATCGTGTTCGGTTCACCGACCTACATGGGAACAGCGTCCGGCGCCTTCCACGCCTTCGCCGAGGCGACCTCGGCGCGCTGGGCCACCCAGGCATGGAAGGACAAGCTGGCCGCCGGGTTCACCAACTCCGGCTCCAAGAGCGGAGACAAGCTGCACACGCTCCAGTTCTTCCAGATCCTGGCCGCACAGCTGGGCATGCACTGGGTCAACCTCGGTCTGCTGCCCGGCTGGAACAGCAGCACCGGCTCCGAGAACGACCTCAACCGGCTCGGCGTGTTCCTCGGCGCGGCCGCTCAGACCAACGTCGACGAGGGTGCGGAGGCCGTCCACAAGGCCGACGTGGCCACGGCGGAGCACCTGGGCCGGCGGGTCGCCGAGACCGCACGGGTCTTCCTGGCCGGCCGCGCCCAGGTTGCATGATCGTTTCTGCGGGGTCAGCCACCCGCCGTTCGGTTCCTGACGCGACCTCAGTAGCCGAAGAAGTGAAGGGGCGGGTCTCTGACCTGCGGCCGTGTAATCGACCAACGCTACGACCTGCGACTTAGCTGTCGGCGGTTGTCAGCCTTGGTCGTCGTTGAGCACCCCCGCACGGCCCAGAGACGGCCCGAGCGGGGGTTTTCTACATGGCACCTCGATGCGGACTACGGGCGGGGAGGTTGCTGAGGTCTCTTAGGCCGGTCAGAAGGGTGGCAACGGCCAGCCGCAGCCAACCTCGGTCGGTTAGGTTGCGGTACGCCGCTGCTGTACGACCTCCCCGGCACAGAGCATGGCCATCAGCTCGAGGACGCCCACGACTGTCCCGATAACATCGGCAGCCGCCCCCCAAGTGATCACGACGACGATCACCACCGTGATCACCCAGGGTTTCAGCATGGGGTTTGACAGGCCCCACGGGGCAAGGGTGACACTCATGATGAGCCTCCTGAGGTTCATGCCCACCCCGGGGTCGTACGCGCCGCCTAAAGCTAGTTCGGCCCCGGAGTGGGCGTCCTTGTTGGTGAGTCCCATGGTTAAGCCTCGTGGAGGCTCCGCGCAAAGCGCGCCAAGCCGCAAGTCAAACCGACGGAATTGCCCCCCACCTGCATTTATGTAGCTACACGAACCCCTCGTGACCAGCCACTACTGCATAATTGGCAGATACAAACACTTATCAGCGCTTTACGGTCACGCGAACCCCACTTGACCCAATTCTCTTTGTCAATGCTTTACGTTTTCGATTGAATGATCTACCCAAACCGGGCAATTAACTCACTGATCGGCGGGCTCTTCCAGTGCGGAGAGGGGCCGCGCGTCCTCGGCCATGACCGGCTCGGCTCGGCCTCTTGGTACGAGGGGAACCGGGACCCCCTGGTTCGCGGCCTCCTGGATGAGGTTCCGAAGTTCGCCGGGTGTGGGCCACGGGGCGCGGCGGTGGATCATCCGGTGACAGTTGGCGCAGATCAGAGCCAAATCACTGAGCTTGGTCCGTCCCTCGCCGGCCTCGTGCAGGGGCACGACGTGATGACACTCGATGTATCCGGCGCCACGGGGGCCGTAGGTCGCTTCGAAGTCAAAGCCGCATGCCTCACAGGCGAGTTGCCGGCCCTGACGCAACACGGTATCGATCTTCCTCTTGCGCAGCCCCTTGTCCCGCTCGCGGCTCTTGTGGCGGCGTATCAGCAACCTGCCCTCGGGTGCGCTGTAGTCGTCTTCCTCCTCGCCATCCGGGGGCAGGCTCTGAAACTCCCCCGCGGTGAGGCCGTCCCGGATGCGTCGGGCCACCTCCGCCATCTCGGTCGGTCGCGTGAGGAAGTCGTTCATGACTTCGACGTCGAGCGCGTTGCCGTTCGTGGGCTTCCCTTGGTAGTCCGGGTGCCGGGACGTGATATCAACCGTTTTGCGAGCTACACCGTTGGGATTCCGGAACAGCTCATTGCGGAGTTCCTCAGGGTGGATCGGCATGGCTTGCAGCAGTTCGGACAGCTCGATCACGCGTGGGTCGTTGAACTCCAGCCGCTTCCAACCGTTGGCCATCGCCAGGTCGCAGGCAAGGATGATCTCGTCGCGTGTCCAGTCGGGACTCCGGGACGAACGGATCACGAAGCCGAGCCGGGCAAGCCACCTGGCGGCGTGCGACCTTCCCCCGATCAACTCATCCGACCTCAGCGCTCGGCCTTGATCGAACTTGTGGGCCACTCCGGCGATGGCTTTCGAGTCGTACGTCCGATCCTCGTGCACGAGGAGGTACCCGGTCGCCGGCCTGTACCCGTACTCGGACAGGAACCTCTCACGACCCAACTCCTCGTACTCCGCTATGGCCTTGAGGACACCGTCTCGACTGATCGCACCTTTGCGCATGATGGAAGGGTAGGTGTCACCGCTGACAGCCCGTTAGACGGCCACTCGCCTCACCACGATGCTCCCCAGCTCCCATCCCGTCTGCCGTCGACCCACACACCGTGGAGCGGGCGTGGTTCAGGGCGTCAAGGTGGAGCGCGCCACTGTACGAACGACCTTGACGCCCTGGGCCACGGCTGCTCGGCTCTGCCTGGGTCGATGGCAGACGGGATGGGAGCCTCCCCGCGCCCGCCATCTACGGGCCGGCACTCGCGAACGGTGCCCCCGCCATCCTGGAGCCTGAGCGCCCCCGCCGGAGGCATGTGTCCTTGCCTGCACCTGGTGGGCGAGCCGTGTAGCTGTCCCCTTGTAGCCCCGGCATGTATTTCGCCCCCTTGTGGGCGCGGGTGTCGACGGCGGGCCAGCCCCGGCGGCGAAGACGAGGAGGGGCAGGTCCGGCGGCGGCGACCGGCGCCGCCGCGCTGTGCGCGGCCCCTTTTCGAACGACGTGAGAAGACTGATCAGTCCTTGAGGTGCCGGGAATCGTCAGGTGGCCCTGCCGCCGTCGATGTGCTCTTTCCCCCGTGGCTCCGCCCACCTGGAGCGAGCGAAGCGAGCACTTGATGAGGTAGAGAAACCTGTAACAACTCAGCTCACGCCGCTTCGGTCGGCAAGCTCCCTGAGCGTCTCGGGCACGCGTCGGCCCGATAGTTGGATCAGGTCGCGGATGATCTCGCGGGCCAAGTGGTGATCGCGAATCTGTTCGGGTGCGTGAGTCTCGGCTTCCAAGAGTGCGGCGGTTGCCTCGCCTACGTGTCGGCGCTGCGAATGGGCCCGGGCTACGTCGAGCAGGAAGCGCGCCTGACGCTCGGCCGAGAGTCCGCCTGCGTCAACTTCCGCCGCGATCTCCAACGCCAGTCCTGCATCCCCCAGCTCTACGGCCGTGCTCACGGCGTGAAGCCTGACGTTCGTGGGGCCGAACTCGGTGTCGAAGTCATTCCGGTCCTCTCCCAGACGCGTTGCGATCTCCCCGGCTCGGGCGAGGTGAACCTGCGTGTCAGACCGGTTGCCCTCCCGTGCGTTGATCACGGCAAGCACAAGGTTCATGGCGCCGAGAAGTGACAGTTCCTCTGGTGGGCAGGCGGGGTTCTCCGCTCGCGGGTCCAAGACGCCGACTGCCGACTTCGCGGCTTGCTCCGCCTGGTCCATACGCTGCTGCCGCATGAACGCGTGAGCCATGCGAAAGAGGCTGGCCACCACCTCGAGCGGCTGGCCGGCCATCTCGGCCGCTTGCAAGGCGCGGTCCGCGGCAACCCATGCGGCGTCCGCCTGGTCCTGCCGGGTGAAGCTGGCGGCGGCTGCCTGGTAACTGCGCGCCCTGAGTGAGTGCAACTCGACGCGATCGGCTGCTGGCGCGTGGCGTACCGCGACCTCGATTTCGGGGAGCAACTTGGCAAGGTGATCGCTCAAAGCCGCAAAACTCGATGCGTGCACGTACTCCCATGCCTGGTCAACGAGGTCGCGGAACTCGGCAAGCGTGGGCACAGGGGAAGTCGGTGCGTGGTCGAACAGGCTGCCCAAGGCAGGGTGACCGGTGAGGGCCACGCGCAAGCCGTCTAGATCGTTGCTCCCCGGCTCGGCGGTCTCGTCTACAGGAGCTGCCAGGGACGGGGAGGCATCGGGACGGATCTCTCGTACGGAGACGCCCAGGGCATCGGCGAGGCCCTGAAGGATCGCCAGGCGTTCGACGGGCTGCACGCCACGCTCGACCTGGGACACCCAGCTCTCGGATCGCCCCATGGCGGTAGCAAGGTCGGCTTGCGACATGCCTGCGGCCCGCCGAAGCTCCTTGATCCGCTGGCCGGTCGTGGGCGGTGGAGTACTCACTTCGCAGTCCCGTCCGGGTACTTGCCGGCGTACGGCTCCAGCCAGTCCACGTCGGTCTTCTCGATGTACTGCGTGCGCTCGCTCAAGAAGCGCAGTGTGTGCGGCTGGCGCTCGTGCTCTTCGAAGGCTGCCCGATCGGCGTAGATCTCGAAGAAGATCCGTTCGTTGGGCGCCCCCTCGACCGTGTGGCAGGCGTAGACCAGCGTTCCTGGCTCGTGCGCCCGAATCCCCGCTTCCGTCTCCTTCACCAGGGCATCGAAGGCATCTCCCATGCCGTCGCGCAGGGTGAATCGGACAAAGAGAGCAAAGTTTGCCATAACTCCTCCTTCTTCCCGTAGCAGTCTCGCAGACTCAGAGTTTTGCTGCTAGTCGCAGGTTTTCTGTTGACCCGCAGAAAAACTGCGAGTAGCTTCAAGCTGTCAGGAAACAAGGCACCCCGGGCTGCGTGCCATCCGCCAAGATCACAACGCAGCCCGGGGCTCATCCCACAAGGGGAGAACTCCATAATGCCGTCTTTCAAGATCGACACGTCGACCGCGTTGGTGTTCGTGGCGACCGCGCCGGAGCCGAAGGTGAAGAACTTCCAGACCGGTGAGCGGGCTGTGAACGCTGAGGGGCGGGCCATGTCGACCGTGGGTCTGCTGGTCTCGGACGAGGGGGAGGGCAACCTCCTGAAGGTCAACGTTCCGGAGAACGGCTTCCCGGAGGGTCTGGCCCCCGGTATGCCTGTCACGGTCATCGGCCTCAAGGCCCGGGACTGGGAGAACGTGATCAAGGGTGAGAAGCGCTCGGGTATCTCGTTCAGCGCGGTCGCGATCACCCCGGCGGCCTGACCATGTCGGACCTGTCGGTGTGGCTCGAAGCCACGGGGGCCTTAGCGGGGGCCGGTGGTCTCGGCTACGCGAAGTACAACGCCCCGGGGGTGTACTGGTCGCTGGTCGGCCTGCCGGTGACGTGGGGGCGGTTCGTCCTCTCGTACCGGTCGACGATGGACGTGTGTGGGCTGACGGTCCGGCCCTCGCGCCTGCGGGCGTTCGTGACTCGCAACGTCGCCCGCCGTGAGGTGCAGCCGGTTCCGCCGAAGATCCGTCGGATGCGGGGCACGTCGACCGGACTGCGGGTCACTCTGCGGCTCCCGGCCGGCCTGGAGCCCGCCGACCTCATGGCGTCCTCGGAGCGGTTGCGTCACGCGTGGGGTGTGCACTCAGTGACCGTGGTGGAAACGAAGCCCGGCTTCGTCGAGCTGCGGATGACCGGCTACGACGTGCTGCGCCGGGTGCGGATGCCGCGTAAGGCCCGGCCTCACGACCTGATCGTGCCGGTGGCGCTTCGCGAGGATGCGACCGCGTTCGAGCGGGACTACCGCAAAGCCCCGATGGCTCTCACGCTCGGGGCGAACCAGTCCGGCAAGTCCATGTACCTGCGCAACCTGATCAAGGGGCTGGCGCAACTGCCGGTGGCGCTGGTCGGCATCGACTGCAAGCGCGGTGTGGAACAGTCCGGCTTCGCGCCCCGTCTCTCCGCCTTGGCCACCACCCCGGATGAAGCCGTCTCGCTGCTCGGTGTCCTGGTCGCAGAGATGGAAGAGCGTTTCGACCTGCTGAGCCTGCACGGCGCTTCCGACCTGTGGGAGCTGCCCGACAGCGTCCGGCCGGTGCCGGTGGTCGTCCTGGTCGACGAGATCGCGGAACTCTTCCTGATCTCCTCGCGCAAGGACGAGGAACGGCGCGAGCATCTCGTCACCTCGCTGATCCGGCTGGCGCAGATGGCCCGCGCGGCCGGCATCTACCTGGAGATCTGCGGGCAGCGCTTCGGCTCCGAACTGGGCAAAGGCGCAACGATGCTCCGTGCCCAGCTCACCGGCCGGGTCGTGCACCGCGTCAACGACAAACAGACCGCCGAAATGGGTCTGGCGGACGTCGCCCCGGACGCGGTCCCGACCGCAAGTCTGATCCCGATGGAACGCCCCGGAACGGCCGTTGCGGCGGACGTCTCCGGCGGCTGGTCGAAGATTCGCACCCCGGAGACCTCCAAGGCCGAAGCGGTGGCGGTCTGCCGGGAGTTCGCCCACCTGGTCCCGGACCTGCCCTTCCTGGACCCGTTCCGTCCCTTCGTGCCCGCTGAGGTACCGCCGGCGACCGGTCCGTCCCTGGTCAAGCCCCGCCCGGTCACGGAGTGATCGCCGTGGTCGCGCGAAAGACCACCGCCCCGGAACCTACGAAGTGCCCGGTCTGCCTGGGCTCTGGAGAGGTCTCCCGCACCGTCCACGTGGGCCGCAAGCGTCGCACGGTCGGCCAGCAGACCGGCCTCTGCCTCAACTGCCTCGGCAGCGGCGAAGCGCCCACCGACTGAATCCGCCGGGACTGGGCGGCGCCCTCTGGTTCCGCCCGCCCGGCCCGACTCCCTTCGAAGGGAGGTGGCGCACATGTCCCGCTCGATCCGCCCGGACGCGGTCCTGATCCAAGCCATCATCGCCGGCGCGCTGTCCTTCGCCCACCTGCACGACCTTGCCGAAGCCGCCGGACAGACCGGCTGGAAAGCCTGGGCCTACCCCATCTCCGTCGACCTGCTGTTGGTCGCCGCCTGGCGCCGACTGCGCACGGCCCGCCGGGACCGCTCCGCGTGGACCTGGTTCGTGATCGCCCTGACCGCGTCGCTCGGCGCGAACATCGCGACTGCCGGGCTCCTCGACCTCGGCAACGTGCCGTCCTGGCTGCGGATCCTCGTCGCAGGCTGGCCCGCCCTCGCCTTCCTCGGCGGAACCCTCCTGGTCCACAGCCCGGCCGAACCGACCGCTCACCCACAGCCTGTGGACGAACCGGCCGTGGTGGAAGTCGAGACGCACCGCACCGACATCCCCGTCCCGCCCACGGACGTACCAGAACTCGACCCCGCCCCCGTACGGCCTGCTCCTGCGGCTCCGACGATCCCGGCCGCGCTGCTGGACCACGCCCGCAAGCTCGCCGACACCCACCGGACGACGACCGGCGCCCCCATGCCTGCCGAAGTGCTCGCAGCCCGGCTCAGCCTGCCCGCCCCGATGACTGACGCCATCGCCGCGCAACTCCAACTCACCTGATCAGACAGGAGTGCCTCTCATGCCCCAGACCTTCAACACCCCCGCCGACTACGTCGACGCTGCCCGCGAGATGGCCGACGCCGGCCGCCCGGCTCTGGCCCGGCTCCTCGCCGAGGAAGCCGCCGACCGCACGCCGGACCGGAACGCGGCGGCCTGCATCCTCGCCGAGTTCCCCGGCCGCAGCCTGCGACGGGAGGGCTGACCCGTGGCCGTTCACCGCCGCTTCCGTGACCGCATCCGCATCGGCCCCGTCCAGGTCGCCACCTACTACGACGGGCGCGGCCGGGAGATGCACACCGCCGCCTGCACGGCCCCCGGATGCGGCTTCTCCACCGACTACCGCGACCGTGCCGCCGCTGAACTCGCCGCCCGCACCCACCGCTGCACTGCCTAGGAGGCCCTCGTCATGGACGTCCCGCTCTGGCTCGCCGTGATCGCCGTCGGCTATCTCGGCATCAAGCTGGCCCGCCCGCCGTGGTGGCTGGTCGCCCTGCTCCTCCTCGGCGGCTACCTCGTCGCTGACAGCTTCCTCGCCCCCACCATCGCCACGATCGTCAAGTAGAAGGGACCGCCCTCGTGTTCACGCCGAAGTACCCGCCCCAGGACATCGCACCGTCCGCTACGGCCCCCGCCCCGACAGTCCACGCCCCGGCGCCCGTCCAGCCCTCGGCCCCGGCTCCGGTCCCGACCGCTCGGGTCTCCAACCGGCCCACCGTGCAGCTCACCCCGGGCAGCGCGCTCGCCCTCGCCGCCGGCGGTGGTGCCGTGGTCCTCGTCGTCGGCGCGGTCCTGGTCTCGCTCCTGCTCGCGGTCGCCATCACGGGCGTCTCCGTCGCCGTGGTCGCGGTCGTCCTGCGCGGGCTCGTCAACGACCTGCACAAGGGCAGGTGAACGATGGAAACCGTGATCGCCGCCGCGTTACCGGCGCTCGGCTGGGCCGTCCACGGCGGTCTCCTCGTCCGCCGCCTGGCCACCGCCCGCCGCGACCCGCTGACTGGCCTGCACACCCGTGCCGGATGGACCACCCGCGCCGAACAGCTGCTCATCCGACACCCGGCCGCACTGGTCGTCCTGATCGACCTGGACGACTTCAAGAACATCAACGACACCTACGGCCACGCTGCCGGGGACGCGGTCCTCGCCGCGACCGCCCGCCGACTGCGCCACTGGTGCGGCCACGGCATCGCCGCCCGCCTCGGAGGAGACGAGTTCGCCGCGATCGTCAGCGACTCCCACCACACCCCTGGACTCGACGCCCTGCGGAGCACCCTCGCACGGCCCGTCCTCTACGCCGGCGACTTGCTGCCGGTCTCCGCCTCGGTTGGCTCCTGCCACCGCACCGACCTGCCGGTTCCGACTCTCACCGACGCGCTGTCGACCGCCGACGCCGGGATGTACGCGGCCAAGGGACACGGCAGGCGCAACGTCCACAACTGAACGGCCCCCGGAGCGGCCTCGGTCGCCAAACTTCCGCCGCTCCGGGCGCCTGACCCCATCCAGATCCAACGGACCCGAAAGGGAAGCCCCATCATGCCCCAGCACGCCCGGAACACGCCCGTCTGCCGTAGCTGCGACGGCTTCGCCACCGCCGCCATCACCACCGGCACCCGCCACACCGACGGCACCTGCGCCACCCTCCGCGTGACCTGCCCGACCTGCAAGGGTACCGGCACGGCCCGCCCCGCCACCGCCTCGACCGTCCCGGCCGGGAGGTGACCGGCATGTTCCGCAAACTGCCCGCCAACCTCATCCCGACCGAGGAAAGCCCCGGCCTCCGGGTCCGCGGCGGCACGCAATACAGCCGCTCGCAGGGTGACTACGTATGCGGCAGCTGCGGTGCCGAGGATCACGCCAATGGCGACAACGACGTCAAGGCCCTGGTCGACGACTACACCGACAACCACGGCCCCGCCCACCGACGGAGGGGCCGGCGATGAGTACCGCGTTGCGGGTCCTGGACCTGTTCTCCTGCGCCGGTGGTGCTGCCATGGGCTATCACCGCGCCGGGTACACGGTCGACGGATGCGACCTGGCCGACCGCCCGAACTACCCCTTTCCGCAGCACCGGGGTGACGCCCTGGAATACCTCGCCCGCCTGATCGACACGGGTGACATCAAGCGGTACATCCTCGTGCACGCCTCGCCGCCCTGCCAGAACAAGTGTGGTCTGACCGTGGGCACGAACGCCTCGCAGGGTTGGGGAGGCACACACGAGGACCTAGTGGCCCCCACCCGGAAACTCCTCGACGCCACTGGGCTGCCCTACGTGATGGAACAGCCCAACGGCCGTGCGGAGATCCGCAAGGACCTCACTCTGTGCGGCGAGATGTTCGGGCTCGGCGTGCTGCGCCATCGCAACTTCGAACTCGGCCGCTGGGCCACCGCCAAGCCGGCTCACCCCCCCCACCGGGGCTACGTGCGCGGTCACCGCCACGGCGTACGACGGGAAGGCCCCTACGTCGCCGCGTACGGCAAGGGCGGCGGCAAGGCCACCGTCCCCGAGATGCAACAGGCCATGCAGATCACCTGGACCGACGTCCACGAGGAACTCACCGAGGCGATCCCGCCCGCCTACACCTGTTGGATCGGCACCGCCTTCCTGACCGCACGCCAGGAGGTCTTCGCGTGACCGACACCGCCACCATGGCGGGCCTGGACCCGGCCACCCTCGCCGACGTGCTGAGGCTGGCCGGGTCCCCCGGCTTCGACCGCATCCAAGACCAAATCCGCCGCACCGGCGGCTGCTCCGACCCCATCCATCTCCAGGGCTCGACCGTCACCCGCGACAAGGCCACCGGCCACGTCCTGCACCACTACGCCACGGACACCGAACCCGGCGGCTGGCTCCGCATCGCTTGCGGCAACCGGCGCGCGTCCCGCTGCCCTTCCTGCGCCTGGACCTACGCGGGCGACACCTACCACCTGATCCGCGCCGGGCTCATCGGTGACCCGGCCAAGGGCACCCCGCACACCATCCGCGATCACCCCCGGGTCTTCGCCACCCTGACCGCCCCGTCCTTCGGCCCGGTCCACAACCGCCCCGGGAACCGGCCCTGCCGCTGCGGCACCCGCCACACCGAGGACGCACCCCAACTCGGCACACCCCTCGACCCGGACACCTACGACTACGCCGGCGCCGTGTTGTGGAACAACCACGCATCCGACCTGTGGCGCTACTTCTCGATCTACCTCCGCCGCGAGATCGCCCGCCGCGCCGGCCTCACGCAGAAGGACGCACGCGAACAGTCCCGGGTCTCCTTCGGCAAGGTCGCGGAGTACCAGAAGCGCGGGGCCGTGCACTTCCATGCCGTGATCCGCTTCGACGGACCCGATGGCCCCGACGATCCGCCCCCGGCGTGGGCAACCCTCGATCTCCTCACCGACGCGATCCATGCCGCCGCTGCCCGCGTTGTGGTCGACGTCGCCCCGGCCGGTGACCAGCCCGCCCGAACCCTGCGCTGGGGCACTCAACTCGACGTCCAGCCGATCGGCGCCTTCGGCCACGGCGAGGAGATCACCGAACAGGCCGTCGCCTCCTACGTCGCCAAGTACGCCACCAAAGCAGCCGAGACCACCGGCACCGTTGACCGCCGCATCGGCAACAAAGAGGCCCTGGCCCTCCTCGGTGTGCCCGACCATCCAGCCCGGCTGATCTCGGCTTGCCTCGACCTCCACCCGCTCTACCCGGACCGCAAGCTCCGCGACTGGGCCCACATGCTCGGCTTCCGCGGCCACTTCTCCACCAAGTCCCGCCGCTACTCCACCACCCTCGGGGCGCTCCGCCAGACACGCGCCGACTACCGAGCCGCCCAGCAACGCGAAGCCCTCGGCCTGCCCGACCCCGACGCTCCGGAGGCAACCACCCTGACCCTCGCCCACTGGACCTACGCCGGCCACGGCTACACCCCCGGTGAGTCCTGGCTCGCCGCCAACATCGCTCGTGACCTGCGCCTGAACCGGGAGACGGCACGCGAAGCACTCGCCGACCTGGACCACATGGACGACATGGAGGCCTGGACATGAAGCGCTCGCTGCCCGATCGCTACCTGACCCCTGTCGACCTGGCCGATCTCCTCGGCGTCCCGGTCGAGACCGTCTACCAGTGGCGCCGCAAGCAGACCGGACCGCGTGGCTTCCGCGTCGGCCGGCACCTCCGCTTCGATCCCGAAGACGTCCGCGTCTGGGTCGAATCCCAGATGGAAAGGGCCGCCTGATGGCCGGACACATCCAAGACCGCTGGTTAAAGACCGAGCCGGGACCGGACGGCAAGACCGTGAAGGTCAAGACCGACCGCTTCGGCGTCGGCCTCCGCTATCGCGCCCGCTACATAGGGCCGGACGGCTCCGAGAAGTCCAAGAGCTTCCCGGACAAGCAGAAGCGCAAGGCGGAACAGTGGCTCGTCAACATCGAAGCGGACATGTCGCGCGGTGACTACGTCAGCCCGGACGCTGGCAGGGTCACGTTCGAGCAGTACGCCACGGAGTGGATGACTACGCAGATCACGGACCCTCTGACGCGGGAGTCTGTCGAGAGCCGGTTGAAGCTCCATGCGATCCCTCACCTGGGTACGCGGCCGATCGGTTCATTCACCCCGTCGCATCTCCGTCTGTGGCTGCGCACCTTGGAGGATCGAGGGCTGTCGGCCGGGTACCGGCGCGGGATCTTCGCGCACGTCTCCACGGTTTTCACGGCTGCCGTGGAGGACCGGGTCATTCGTGAGAACCCGTGCAGGGCCCGATCGGTGCGGGCTCCTCGTCTCGAGCCTCGCAAGGTCAAGCCTTGGCCCGCCGAGCGAGTGATAGGGGTGCGTGCGGCTCTGCCGGAGAGCTACCAAGCTCTCGTGAATGTCGCCGCCGGATGCGGTCTGCGGCAGGGGGAAGTCTTCGGCCTGGCCGTGGAGGACGTGGACTTCCTCGGTGGGGTGATGCACGTGGTCCGGCAGGTCAAGCTGCTGCAACGTCATCGGGCGGTGTTCGCTCCGCCCAAGGGAGGCAAGGAACGTGACGTGCCTCTGCCTGAGTCGGTGGCCTTCGCGCTGGCTGCGCATCTGAAGCGTCACCCGGCCGTGAAGGTCACCTTGCCGTGGAAGACGCTCGACGGTCCTCCGGTGACGGCATCGCTGATCTTCACCGGCTCCATGGGCCTGGCCCTCGATCGGAACCGCTTCAACGATCGAGTGTGGCGGCCGGCGCTTCGGGCAGCGGGCGTGGAGACCGGGCGGGACAACGGCATGCACGCGCTGAGGCACTTCTACGCCTCGGTGCTCCTGGACGCGGGGGAGAGCATCAAGGCTCTCAGCGAGTACCTGGGCCACCATGACCCCGGCTTCACCCTGCGCACGTACACGCACCTGATGCCGTCCAGCGGGACCCGAACCCGGGCCGCCGTGGACCGCGTCTTTCAGGACGTTGACCCTGCGGAAGACGGCCCGGAGACGGCCCAGGGGCAGTCTTAGGCGTCTGACCTGCGGTTATCTCAGTAGCCGAAGTCCTGCGTCCACCAGGGGCCGCCTGAGCCGAGGTGGACACCGACGCCCAGGGTCTTGAAGTCGCAGTTCAGGATGTTCGCCCTGTGGCCGGGGCTGTTCATCCAGGCTTCCATGACCGCGGCCGCGTCCGCCTGGCCGCGGGCTATGTTCTCGCCGCCCAGGCCGGCTATCCCGGCCTTCGCCGCCCGGTCCCACGGGGTGGCCCCGTCGGGATCGGTGTGGTCGAAGAAGCCGCGCGCGGCCATGTCGTCGCTGAACGTCGCGGCGAGGTCCGACAGGGCGCTGTTGGCGGAGACGGCACTGCAGCCGACCTTGGCCCGCTCCTCGTTGACCAGCTTCAGCACCTCGGCCGCGGCCTGCGTCTCGGCCGAGACCGTCACCGGGGACTCGGACTTCTGCGGCGCTTCGGTCGCTGTCTTCTTCGACTTGGACGGAGTGGTTTCCGGCTTCTTGGAAGGCGTGGTCCGCGGCTTCTCGGTGGCCGTCCTGGTCGGCGCCGCCGACGGGGCGGAGGCCGAGGCGGAGGCGGAGGCGGAGGCGGAGGAAGGAGCCGATGACGAGGGCGGGGCGGCGGGCGAGGCCGCCCGGCCGGCGTCGCGGCTGGTCGACGTGGAGCCGCGTTCGGAGTCGGCGGAGCCGGACGTGCCGCCCTGCTCGGAGGCCGAGTTGCTCGGGGAGCCTGCGGCCTGCACCTTGTCGGCCGGGCCGCCGCCGCCGAGCTGGTAGTTGTCGAGACCGGGCACCACGCCCGTGGCCACGGCGACGGTGCCGAGCGCGACCGCCGCGGAGACGCCCAGCAGGCCCGTCTTGACCGGCGTGGCGACCTTCCTCTTGCGGCGGCGGCCCGCGACCGGTCCGGCCGGGCCGGTCCGCAGCGCACCGCCGTCGGGCCGGAAGCCGTCCACCGCGAACACCGCGGTGTCGGCGTGGGCGTACTCGTCACCCGCGGTGGCGAACAGGTAATCCTGACTCCTGGCGACGGAGTCGGCGTAGGCCTCCGGGTTCAGATACGGAGCGATGCCCATCGTCGGGCGGTTGCCCGTGTGCTCGTCCCGTGATGTGTGACTGTCCGCGTGCGAGCCGTGCGTCTGTGTGACCCCCGTGGCGCGGCTCGTGGCGGCGCGGCCGGCGGCGGAGCGTCGGTGGCGTCCCATGTCCTTGCCTTCCTCGTCCAAGCGGTGTTCTCGGCGGTCGGCCGGAGTGCTGGGGCGACGTGCGCCTCCTGCTCCCTCTGGTCGACCTGACTCACCCGATCGAGTGAGTTTCATATGAGAATCATTGGGTCGGGACGGTACCGCATGGCTCTGAGTGAGGAAGTGCTCCGAGCGACTTTGCCCGGTTAGGTTGCACCCATGAGCGAGGATGTACGGCTGGTCGCCTGGGTGCGTGGACACGTCCAGGGCGTGGGTTTCCGCTGGTTCACAAGGGCGAAGGCTCTGGAGATCGGCGGCCTGAGTGGTTTTGCTCTCAATTTGGCCGACGGACGGGTCCAGGTCGTCGCGGAGGGGGCTCGCGAGAGCTGTGAGGGACTGCTCGGCTGGCTCCTCGGTGACGACACGCCCGGGCGCGTGGACGGCGTCACAGAGATATGGGACACACCGCGGGGCGGCTACGACGGCTTCGCGATCCGCTGAGCAATCCGTGCGAAACGCCGCCGCACGCGTGCCGAAACATGCCGGCGGCAACTGCCCCCAGCAGAAAGTTGCAGGTGGTTGCCAAGAATCGCTTGCAGTGGGAGGCTCCCCACGCAAGGATGATCGCCACGCCCTGAGGGCCCCGCAGGAGTCGCAGCGCCGCCGTTCGAGCCGCGCGCCACCGGGTCGCCCGCCAATACGGGGCGTGATCGTGTTGACCGTCAAACTTTTTGGTGAGACGCTGAAAGCACCCCGCGCACCTCAGCTGTTTGGCATGGATGAACGGCAGCACCAACAAGATCCTGTCAAGCACCGCGGGTGCGAATCCCTCCGACCCACACCGCTTCGGTCGGTCACTCATTGTGGAGGACCATCCATCATGGCAAAGGCGCTTCTCGGTTACGTCGGCGGCTCCGACCCGCGACTCCTCGCCGAGATGCGACGGCTCCAGCAGCGTGTACAGGATCTGGAATCCGAGCTCGGACGGATCCAGGCCGAGAACGACGCGCTGACGGCTGCCGCTTCTCACGAATCGCTTCTGGAGAGCATCGACGCACGCCAGGCGGAGCCTGCGCTCACCTGATCGCTGCACCGCTGCACAACGGCACACGCAGTGGTCGGGCGGCTCGTCTCAACCGCGTCGGACCGCTAAGTTGTCAGAGTTTGCAAGGGACGCTTCGGCGTCCCTTCTTTCTTTCCCCCGTCTTCGCTGCCGCCGCCCCCGCTGTTTTGCTCCCCCGTGCACCCTCTCAGTCTCTTAACGTTTGGTGTGCCCTGCGCGTTCATGGGTGAAACCGCGGGTTCATGGAGTGAGACACCCCCGGAAGGTAGAGTCCAGCGCCGTGCACCTCAAGGCCCTGACCCTGCGGGGGTTCAAGTCGTTCGCCTCTGCGACCACGCTCAGGTTCGAACCGGGGATCACCTGTGTCGTCGGGCCGAACGGCTCGGGCAAGTCCAACGTCGTCGACGCGCTCAGCTGGGTCATGGGCGAGCAGGGCGCCAAGTCGCTGCGCGGCGGGAAGATGGAGGACGTCATCTTCGCCGGCACCACCGGCCGCCCTCCGCTGGGCCGCGCGGAGGTGTCCCTGACCATCGACAACTCCGACGGGGCGCTGCCCATCGAGTACGCCGAGGTCACCATCACGCGGATCATGTTCCGCAACGGCGGCAGCGAATACCAGATCAACGGCGACACCTGCCGGCTCCTCGACATCCAGGACCTGCTGTCCGACTCCGGCATCGGCCGTGAGATGCACGTGATCGTCGGCCAGGGCCAGCTCGACTCCGTCCTGCACGCCGACCCCATGGGCCGCCGCGCCTTCATCGAGGAGGCCGCGGGCGTCCTCAAGCACCGCAAGCGCAAGGAGAAAGCGCTCAGGAAACTGGACGCGATGCAGGCGAACCTCGCGCGCGTGCAGGATCTGACCGACGAACTGCGGCGCCAGCTCAAGCCCCTCGGCCGTCAGGCCGCCGTCGCCCGCCGCGCCGCCGTCATCCAGGCCGATCTGCGCGACGCCCGCCTGCGCCTCCTCGCCGACGATCTCGTAACTCTGCGTGAGGCCCTGAGGGGAGAGGTCGCCGACGAGGCTGCCCTCAAGGAGCGCAAGGAAGCCGCCGAGCAGGACCTGCGCAAGGCCCTCCAGCGGGAGGCACTGCTCGAGGACGAGGTCCGCAGGCTCGCACCGCGCCTCCAGCGCGCCCAGCAGACCTGGTACGAGCTGTCCCAGCTCGCCGAACGCGTCCGCGGCACGATCTCGCTCGCCGACGCGCGCGTGAAGAGCGCCACCTCCGCGCCGCCCGAGGAGCGCCGCGGCCGCGACCCCGAGGACATGGAACGCGAGGCCGCCCGCGTCCGCGAGCAGGAGGCCGAACTGGAGGCCGCCCTGGAAGCGGCCCAGCACGCGCTGGACGACACCGTCGCCCACCGTGCCGACCTGGAGCGGGAGCTCGCCCTCGAGGAACGGCGGCTGAAGGACGTCGCCCGGGCCATCGCCGACCGCCGCGAGGGCCTGGCCCGGCTGGGCGGCCAGGTCAACGCGGCACGCTCGCGCGCTGCCTCCGCCCGGGCCGAGATCGACCGGCTGGCCGCCGCCCGCGACGAGGCCCAGGAACGGGCCGTCACCGCGCAGGAGGAGTACGAGACGCTCAAGGCGGAGGTCGACGGCCTCGACGCCGATGACCAGGAGCTCGGCGAGCGGCACGAGACGGCCAGGCACCGGCTCGCCGAGGCGGAGGCCGCCCTCACCGCCGCCCGCGAGGCGGCCACGGCGGCCGAACGCAGCCGCGCCGCGACCCGGGCCCGTCACGAGGCCCTGGCCATGGGCCTGCGCCGCAAGGACGGCACGGGCGCGCTGCTCGGCGCACGGGACCGGCTGAACGGCCTGCTGGGCCCGGCGGCCGAACTGCTCACGGTGACGCAGGGGTACGAGGTCGCGCTCGCGGCGGCTTTCGGGGCGGCGGCGGACGCACTCGCCGTGACCACCCCGTCCGCCGCCGCCGAGGCGATCCGCCTTCTGCGCAAGCAGGACGGGGGGCGGGCCGCGCTGCTGCTGAGCGGTGCTCCGGACGACGTACCCCAGGAGCCGCAGGAGACCGACGGGCCGCGTCACGCCGCCGATCTCGTTCGGGCCCCCGCCGAACTCCTGCCCGCCGTACGGCGACTCCTGCGGGGGATCGTCGTCGTCGGCACGCTGGAGGACGCCGAGGATCTCGTCTACGCCCGCCCCGAGCTCACCGCCGTCACCGCCGAGGGCGACCTGCTGAGCGCACACTTCGCGCACGGCGGGTCCGCCGGCGCGCCCAGCCTGCTGGAGGTGCAGGCGTCCGTGGACGAGGCCGCCGCCGAGCTCGAGGAGCTGGCCGTGCGCTGCGAGGAGCTGACCGGGGCGCAGCAGGCGGCCGGGGAGCGGCGCAGGGAGTGCGCCGCGCTCGTCGAGGAACTGGGGGAGCGGCGGCGGGCCGCCGACCGGGAGAAGTCGGCCGTGGCCCAGCAGCTCGGGCGGCTCGCGGGACAGGCGCGGGGCGCCGCCGGTGAGGCCGAGCGGTCCACGGCGGCCGCGGCGCGGGCGCAGGACGCGCTGGACCGGGCCGTCGAGGAGGCGGAGGAGCTCGCCGAACGGCTGGCCGTCGCCGAGGAGATGCCGGTCGAGGAGGAGCCCGACACCTCCGCGCGGGACCGGCTGGCCGCCGACGGGGCCAACGCCCGGCAGACCGAGATGGAGGCCCGGCTCCAGGTCCGTACGCACGAGGAGCGGGTGAAGGGGCTGTCCGGACGTGCCGACTCGCTGGACCGGGCCGCGCGAGCGGAACGAGAGGCACGCGCGCGTGCCGAACAGCGGCAGGCACGGCTGCGTCACGAGGCCGCCGTCGCGGAGGCCGTGGCCTCCGGCGCGCGGCAGCTGCTCGCGCACGTCGAGGTGTCCGTCGGGCGGGCCGAGGCGGAGCGGGTCGCCGCCGACGCGGCCAAGGCGCGGCGCGAGCAGGAGCTGTCCGCCGCCCGCACCGCCGGACGCGACCTCAAGGCCGAACTCGACAAGCTGACGGACTCCGTCCACCGGGGCGAGGTGCTCGGGGCCGAGAAGCGGATGCGGATCGAGCAACTGGAGACCAAGGCGCTGGAGGAGCTCGGGGTGGAGCCCGCGGGACTCGTCTCCGAGTACGGGCCGCACCAGCCGGTGCCGCCCTCGCCGCCCGCCGAGGGAGAGGTGCTGCCGGAGGATCCCGAGGACCCGCGCAACCAGCCGAGGCGGTTCCTGCGGGCCGAGCAGGAGAAGCGGCTGAAGGCGGCCGAACGCGCCTATCAGCAGCTCGGCAAGGTGAACCCGCTGGCCCTGGAGGAGTTCTCCGCGCTGGAGGAGCGTCACAAGTTCCTCAGCGAGCAGCTGGAGGACCTCAAGAAGACCCGCACCGACCTCCTTCAGGTGGTGAAGGAGGTCGACGAGCGGGTCGAGCAGGTCTTCACCGAGGCGTTCCGGGACACCGCCCAGCAGTTCGAGGGCGTGTTCGGACGGCTCTTCCCGGGTGGCGAGGGACGGCTGATCCTGACCGACCCCGACAACATGCTCACCACGGGCGTCGACGTGGAGGCCCGTCCGCCGGGCAAGAAGGTCAAGCGGCTCAGCCTGCTCTCAGGCGGCGAGCGGTCGCTGACGGCCGTCGCCATGCTGGTGGCCATCTTCAAGGCCCGGCCCAGCCCGTTCTACGTCATGGACGAGGTCGAGGCCGCTCTCGACGACACCAACCTCCAGCGGCTGATCCGCATCATGGAGGAGCTTCAGGAGTCCTCGCAGCTGATCGTGATCACGCACCAGAAGCGCACGATGGAGGTCGCCGACGCGCTGTACGGCGTCTCCATGCAGGGCGACGGTGTGTCGAAGGTCATCAGCCAGCGCCTGCGCTGAAACGCCCGTGGCGGGGTAACCGGAGTAAAGCTCCGAGCGTCTCTTCAAGAGTTGAACACATTTCCTGCACGCACGCACTGAAGGGTCACAGTCACCCCCTCTTGACTTCGACACTTGAAGGAATAGTCTCGGCACCGTTGCTTTTACCTTCAGGTACCACCTATCTGGAGCGGTTGATCCCGTCGGCGGCGTTGCCGACGGCCCGAGGAGTTGAACGTGACCAGCACAGAGCAGGCACACAAGTCAGGAGCCGGCACGGCTCATCCCGATCATCTCGGGCACGTCATCTTCATCGCGGCGGCGGCCGCGATGGGCGGCTTCCTCTTCGGCTACGACAGCTCCGTCATCAACGGCGCCGTCGAGGCCATCCGGGACCGCTACGACGTCGGTTCCGCGGCCCTGGCACAGGTCATCGCCATCGCCCTGATCGGCTGCGCCATCGGAGCCGCGACCGCCGGCCGCATGGCCGACCGCATCGGCCGCATCCGGGTCATGCAGATCGCCGCCGTGCTGTTCACCGTCAGCGCCGTCGGCTCGGCCCTGCCCTTCTCCCTCTGGGACTTCGCCCTGTGGCGGGTCGTCGGCGGCTTCGCCATCGGCATGGCCTCCGTGATCGGCCCCGCCTACATCGCGGAGGTCGCCCCGCCCGCCTACCGCGGCCGCCTCGGCTCCTTCCAGCAGGCCGCGATCGTCATCGGCATCGCGATCTCGCAGCTGGTCAACTGGGGTCTGCTGAACTCCGCGGGCGGCGACCAGCGCGGCAAGCTCATGGGCCTGGAGGCCTGGCAGGTCATGCTGGGCGTCATGGTGGTCCCGGCGGTCCTCTACGGCCTGCTCTCCTTCGCCATCCCCGAGTCCCCGCGCTTCCTGATCTCCGTCGGCAAGCGCGAGCGCGCCCGCGGCATCCTCGAAGAGGTCGAGGGTGACAGGATCGACCTGGACGCCCGCGTCGCCGAGATCGAGCACGCGATGAAGAGCGAGCACAAGTCCACGTTCAAGGACCTGCTCGGCGGCTCCTTCTTCTTCAAGCCGATCGTCTGGGTCGGTATCGGCCTGTCGGTCTTCCAGCAGTTCGTCGGCATCAACGTCGCGTTCTACTACTCCTCGACGCTGTGGCAGTCGGTCGGCGTAGACCCGACGGACTCGTTCTTCTACTCCTTCACGACGTCCATCATCAACATCATCGGCACCGTGATCGCGATGATCTTCGTGGACCGCGTCGGCCGCAGGCCGCTCGCCCTCATCGGATCCGTCGGCATGGTCGTCGGCCTCGCACTGGAGGCCTGGGCGTTCTCCTTCGACCTGGTCGACGGCAAACTGCCGGCCACGCAGGGCTGGATCGCCCTGATCGCCGCCCACGTCTTCGTCCTCTTCTTCGCCCTGTCCTGGGGCGTGGTCGTCTGGGTCTTCCTCGGCGAGATGTTCCCCAACCGGATCCGTGCCGCCGCCCTCGGCGTGGCCGCCTCCGCGCAGTGGATCGCCAACTGGGCCATCACCGCGAGCTTCCCGTCGCTGGCCGACTGGAACCTCTCCGCGACCTATGTGATCTACACGGTCTTCGCCGCGCTCTCCATCCCGTTCGTCCTGAAGTACGTCAAGGAGACGAAGGGCAAGGCGCTGGAGGAGATGGGCTGAGCCTCCCCAGGAGGCCCCTGAACCCGAGGAGCCGGGCCAGTCCCCGCCGCCCCCTTCTCGGCCCCCGTGGAACGTGCAGCCCCGGCTCAGCCGAGCCGGGGCAGCACGTTCTCGCAGAACAGCCGCAGACCGCGCCACCCCTCCGCCGTCGGCATCCCGCCCGCCAGCGGATGCAGCACGAGGCTGTCGAGCCCCTGCTCCACGCACTCGTCCGGCGTCAGGATCCGGTAGACCCCCTCGGCCCGCAGTTCCCGGACGCTGCCCGCCGCCGACCGCACCGCCGAACGGATCTCACCCGACTGCCAGGAGGCGTACGTCCGCGCCTCGTGCAGGAAGTGTTCGCCGTACTCGGCCCACGCCCGGTCGGGATCCTCGGCGATGTGCAGCAGCGGGGTCTCGGCCGCGGGCATCATCGTCCAGCCCTCCGTCCCGTACTCCACGAGCCGCTCCTTGTAGTACGCCTCCAGCTCCGGAAGGTGCGCGCTCGGGAAGAAGGGCAGGCCGAACCGGGCGGCCCGGCGGGCGGCTGCCTCGGAGGAACCGCCGACCAGCAGCAGGGGGTGCGGCTCGGAGGACGGGCGCGGGGTGACCCGTACCGTACGGCCCCGGTACGCGAACTCCTCGCCGGTCCACGCCTTGAGCAGGGTGTCGAGCAGCTCGTCCTGGAGCCGCCCGCGCCGCTTCCAGTCCACTCCCGCCCGCTCGTACTCCTCGGGCCGGTACCCGATCCCGGCGACCGTGACCAGCCGGCCGCCGCTCAGCAGGTCGAGGACCGCGATGTCCTCGGCCAGCCGCAGCGGGTCGTGCAGCGGGCCGATCACCGCCGAGACCGTGACCGCGAGCCGCCGGGTCGCGCCGAGCACGGCGCCCGCGAAGGCGAACGGCGAGGGCAGCCAGTTGTTCTCGGCTCCGTGGTGCTCCTCGGTCTGCACGGTCGTGACCCCGCACTCGTCGGCGTACGCGGCCATCTCCAGAGCGGCCCGGTAACGACGCCCGAGCTCGGCGGGGGTCGCACCGGGCGCGACGAGATTGAAACGGACGACGGTGACGGGCATGGAGGAGCCCCCTTCGCCGGGCGGGTGGATGCCGATGCGGGAGGACGTTAGCTGACACCTCGTCAGGTAACCAGGGGTAGCGCACGGTCGGAGAGGAGGGGACGTTCGCCGCCGTTCGCCCGGGCTGCCGCCCGCCTCGGCGGGAGGGGGGTCACGCATACTGGCCTTGTTATGGAAACCGTCATCCTTGCTGTAGTCATCGCCGTGGTCGTGCTCGGTGTGCTGGGCGGTCTCGTCGTCGGCAGCCGACGGACGAAGTCGCTGCCGCCACCGCCCCCCACCGCGCCCGACATCACCGCCCCGCCGGCCGAGCCCCAGGTCGGCGACGAGGCCGAGACGCCGCGCGACGAACCGCGCCGCACCATCGAGGAGGTGGATCTTCCCGACGGCTCCTCGACCGGCACCGCCGTCGAGGAGCCCCCCGTCGTCGAGGCTCCGGGGATCGAGATCCCGGAACCCACCGAGGGGCGGCTGGTCCGCCTCCGCGCCCGCCTGTCCCGCTCCCAGAACGCCCTCGGCAAGGGCCTGCTCACGCTGCTCTCGCGCGAGCACCTCGACGAGGACACCTGGGAGGAGATCGAGGACACCCTGCTCACCGCCGACGTCGGTGTGCAGCCCACCCAGGAGCTGGTCGAGCGGCTGCGTGAGCGCGTCAAGGTGCTCGGCACCCGCACCCCCGAGGAGCTGCGCGGCCTGCTCCGCGATGAGCTGCTCAAGCTGGTCGGCACCGAGGTCGACCGCACCGTGCGGACCGAGCCCGCGGAGCGCAAGCCGGGCATCGTGATGGTCGTCGGGGTCAACGGCACCGGCAAGACCACCACCACGGGCAAGCTCGCGCGCGTGCTGGTGGCCGACGGGCGCACTGTCGTCCTCGGCGCCGCCGACACCTTCCGGGCCGCGGCGGCCGACCAGCTCCAGACCTGGGGCGAGCGCGTCGGCGCCCACACCGTGCGCGGACCCGAGGCCGGCGACCCCGCCTCCGTCGCGTTCGACGCGGTGAAGGAGGGCAAGGAGATGGGGGTGGACGTCGTCCTCATCGACACCGCCGGGCGGCTGCACACCAAGACCGGGCTCATGGACGAGCTCGGCAAGGTCAAGCGGGTCGTCGAGAAGCACGCGCCGCTCGACGAGGTACTGCTCGTCCTCGACGCCACCACCGGGCAGAACGGGCTCGTCCAGGCACGAGTCTTCGCCGAGGTCGTGGACATCACCGGCATCGTCCTGACCAAGCTGGACGGTACGGCGAAGGGCGGCATCGTGGTCGCGGTCCAGCGCGAGCTGGGCGTCCCGGTCAAACTGATCGGACTCGGCGAGGGCGCGGACGACCTGGCGCCGTTCGAGCCGGAGGCGTTCGTCGACGCCCTGATCGGGGACTGACCAGCCTGCCGTCACACGTGTTACGGACGCGAGCAGCGCCCGCCCCAGGTGCAGTGGGAGCGGGCGCTGCCGCATTTCGTGCCCGGACCACGCCGCCGTGGCGATCCGGCTGCCGGCCGTCCCCGCCGCGCGTTCCGCGGCGGCCGGACGGGCCCGCCGGACGGGGGCTGGGCCGGGCCCAGGTCGGGGCCAAGGCCTGTCGTTCGGCTCAGGTCGGCCTGACTTACGGTGCCTTGTGGGCCGGCCCGAGCGGGGTGTGGTGCGTGCAGCTGCAAGGCGGCGGAGGGAGTCGACGCGATGGGGGTCCCCCGGTCGAGCGAAGCCGAGAGTGGGGGAGTCGGCGACCGACGACAACGCCGCAGATGGCAGATGTGCGTGCCACACCCCGCGACCCGCGACTTGATCCGAACGACAGGCCCCTAGGCCCGTGACCGGTGGGCGACGTAGGCGAGTGTGCCCAGCAGCAGGCGGGCCTGCGGGGGGCGGGTCGCCGAGTCCAGGGCGGGGGGACGCAGCCAGCGCACCGGGCCGAGGCCGCCGCGGTCGGAGGGCGGGGCCGTGATGTACGTACCGGGACCGAGGCCGTGCAGATCGAGGGCGGTCGGGTCGTCCCAGCCCATGCGGTAGAGCAGGCCGGTCAGTTCGGCGGCGGCGCCGGGGGCGACGAGGAACTGGGTGCGGCCCTCGGGGGTGGCGGTGACCGGGCCGAGGGGGAGACCCATGCGCTCCAGCCGGACCAGGGCGCGGCGGCCGGCGGGCTCGGCGACCTCGATCACGTCGAACGCGCGCCCGACGGGCAGCATGACCGCGGCTCCCGGGAACTCCGACCAGGCCCTGCACACGTCGTCGAGAGTGGCCCCGGCAGGGACCCGGGGGGCGAACCCCAGGGGATGTGCGCCCGGTTCCGGGCAGTCGCGGCGTCCGCACGAGCAGACGCCGGCGGCGGCCCGTGCGCCGGGCACCGCGTCCCAGCCCCAGAGCCCCGTGAACTCGGCGACGGTGGTGCACTCGGACGAGCGACCGCGCCTGCGCGCGCCGGAGCGGATCTCGCGAATGCCGCCGATCGTGAAGCCCATGCCCCCTCCAACGGGTCCGACGCACCGATGGTTACGCAGCGGTCCAACGACGTGACTCTGCGTACTTCCGCTTCCCGTCGGCCGCTCGATTCATCCGGGGTCCGGAAGTGCTCCGGGTGGTGTGCTCGGCTGCGTGCGCCCCTGAGTGCTCCGCTCCGCCCACTTCCGGCCGTCCTATGTCAAGTGAATCGCGCCCAGGCCACCGGGAGTTCATTCGAAGGGGTGGCGAATGGTGGCGTTTCCGGGATCCTCGTGGCCGGACCCGTGATCGCAGGATTACTTTGAGTGTGCGGGTCCTGGAGGCACATGCGCTTGTGGGTATGCCGGAGGCAAGTCGCCATTCCGTTCGAAGGGTGACAAGTACCGTACGGCGGGCCGTATTTACCGGCATTCTGATAAGGCTTGGCGCACTCAGTGACAAGTGGTCTCAGGGATGGGGGCGTTCCAGTGAGCGGCAACGGCGGAAGCGGAAGTAGCGCTGCGGGTGCGGACAAGCGCCCGAACGAGTTGCTCGCCTCGTGGTTCGTGCGGAGCGGCTGGTCGAAGGGTGAACTGGCCCGTCAAGTCAACCGTCGCGCCCGCCAGTTGGGCGCCAACCACATCTCCACCGACACCTCGCGCGTGCGCCGCTGGCTGGACGGCGAGAACCCCAGGGAGCCCATCCCGAAAATCCTGTCCGAGCTGTTCTCCGAGCGGTTCGGCTGTGTCGTCTCCGTCGAGGATCTCGGGCTGCGCACGGCACGCCAGGCGCCCTCGGCGACCGGCGTCGACCTGCCGTGGACGGCCCCGCAGACGGTGGCCCAGCTCAGCGAGTTCTCGCGCAGCGACCTGATGCTGGCCCGGCGCGGCTTCCTCGGGACGTCGCTGGCCCTGTGCGCGGGCCCCTCCCTGATCGAGCCCATGCAGCGCTGGCTCGTCCCCTCGCCGCCCGCCCCCCCCGAGGAACCGGACTCGATGCCGACCAGCCGGGCCCGCGGCCGGCTCTCGCGGCCCGAGCTGGACCTGCTGGAGTCGACCACCGTGATGTTCCGGCAGTGGGACGCCCAGTGCGGCGGCGGTCTGCGCCGCAAGGCGGTCGTCGGGCAGCTGCACGAGGTGACCGACCTCCTCCAGGAGCCCCAGCCCGAGGCCACCGCGAGGAGACTCTTCAAGGTCGCCGCCGAACTCGCGGAACTCGCCGGCTGGATGAGCTACGACGTGGGGCTCCAGCCGACCGCGCAGAAGTACTTCGTCCTCGCCCTGCACGCGGCCAAGGAGGCCGGTGACCGGCCGCTCGGCAGCTACGTGCTGTCCAGCATGAGCCGCCAGATGATCCACCTCGGCCGGCCCGAGGACGCCCTGGAGCTGATCCACCTCGCGCAGTACGGCAGCCGGGACTGCGCGAGCCCGCGCACCCAGTCCATGCTGTATGCGATGGAGGCCCGCGCCTACGCCAACATGGGGCAGCCCGGGCGGTGCAAGCGGGCGGTGCGGATGGCCGAGGACACCTTCGCCGACTCCGACGAGTGGGACGAGCCGGACCCCGACTGGATCCGCTTCTTCTCCGAGGCCGAGCTCTACGGCGAGAACAGCCACTCCTTCCGCGACCTCGCCTACGTGGCCGGCCGCAGCCCCGCCTACGCCTCGCTGGCCGAGCCACTGATGCGCAAGGCCGTGGAGCTGTTCGCGGGCGACCGCGACCACCAGCGTTCCTACGTGCTGAACCTGATCGGCATGGCCACCGTGCACCTCCTGCGGCGCGAGCCCGAGCAGAGCGCCACCCTCGCCACCCAGGCCATGCAGGAGGCCAAGAAGGTGCGCTCCGAGCGCGTCAACACTCGTATCCGAAAGACGGTCGACAGTGCCGTACGCGACTTCGGGGATCTGTCGGAGGTCGTGGACCTGACCGAGCGGCTCACCATCGAGCTGCCGGAGACCGCCGAAGCGGTCTGATCCGGCTGATCCACAAGGCAAAACCCATGAACCCCGGCCGCGGCCGGTCCTCCCGAACTGCCCGACTCGGCTCCCCCATGCCAGGTCATCGGAAGGCCGACCGCGGCCGGTTTCCTGCCTTCTTCGAAGGTTGCGCCACGATAACGATCCACTCGGCGAACATCAGCCAGTTCATCGAGGCGTAACGCGCAGGGCGCCTTCGTCACAACGGCGAAACAACGAGGGGCTTCCACCGAAACGGCGCTGCGCGAATCTCATGGCGCATAACCGGCCCACCCCTCACGAACCCGCTCTGGCTTCGCCCGCACGGGGCCGTACCTACGACGAGGAGACGCCGATGGCAGCAGCCATCACGCTTGCCGCGGAGGCACCCAAGCTGTCCTCCGCGAACACAGGCTTCATGCTCATCTGTTCCGCCCTGGTGCTGATCATGACCCCGGGCCTCGCCTTCTTCTACGGAGGCATGGTCCGCGTCAAGAGCACGCTCAACATGCTGATGATGAGCTTCATCAGCATCGGGATCGTCACCATCCTGTGGGTGTTGTACGGCTTCTCCCTCGCATTCGGGACCGACTCCGGCAGTCTCATCGGCTGGAACTCCGACTGGGTCGGCCTGAGCAACATCGGCCTGACGGAGCTGTGGGACGGTTACACCATCCCGATCTTCGTGTTCATGGTCTTCCAGATGATGTTCGCGATCATCACGCCCGCCCTGATAAGCGGTGCACTCGCCGACCGCGTCAAGTTCTCCGCGTGGGCGCTGTTCGTCGCCCTGTGGGCCACGGTCGTCTACTTCCCGGTCGCCCACTGGGTCTGGGGCGCCGGCGGCTGGGCCTTCGAGCTGGGTGTCATCGACTTCGCCGGTGGTACGGCGGTCCACATCAACGCCGGTGCCGCGGCCCTCGGCGTGATCCTCGTCATCGGCAAGCGGGTCGGCTTCAAGCGGGACCCGATGCGCCCGCACAGCCTGCCGCTGGTCATGCTCGGCGCCGGTCTGCTGTGGTTCGGCTGGTTCGGCTTCAACGCGGGCTCGTGGCTCGGCAACGACGACGGCGTCGGCGCGCTGATGTTCGTCAACACGCAGGTCGCCACCGCCGCCGCCATGCTGGCCTGGCTCATCTACGAGAAGTTCCGCCACGGCGCGTTCACCACGCTGGGCGCCGCCTCCGGCGCGGTCGCCGGTCTGGTCGCCATCACCCCCTCGGGCGGTGCGATCTCCCCGCTCGGCGCGATCGCCGTCGGCGCCATCGCAGGTCTGCTCTGCGCCATGGCCGTCGGCCTGAAGTACAAGTTCGGTTACGACGACTCGCTCGACGTCGTCGGCGTCCACCTCGTCGGCGGTGTCATCGGCTCCCTGCTGATCGGCTTCTTCGCCACCGGCAAGGGCCAGTCCACCGCGACGGGCGTCTTCTACGGCGACCACTCCTTCGACCAGCTGTGGAAGCAGTGCGCCGGAGTCTTCGCGGTCCTCGCCTACTCGCTGGTGGTCTCCGCGATCCTCGCCTTCCTCCTCGACAAGACCATCGGTATGCGGGTCTCCGAGGACGACGAGATCGCCGGCATCGACCAGGCCGAGCACGCCGAGACCGCATACGACTTCAGCGGGGCCGGCGGTGGCGCCGCCCGCACGACCGCCTCCCCGGCCGCGGTCACCGACGCGAGCAAGAAGGTGGACGCATGAAGCTCATCACCGCCGTCGTGAAGCCCCACCGGCTCGACGAGATCAAGGAAGCTTTGCAGGCCTTCGGCGTGCACGGTCTCACGGTCACCGAGGCCAGCGGCTACGGTCGTCAGCGGGGACACACCGAGGTCTACCGTGGTGCCGAGTACACGGTCGACCTGGTTCCCAAGATCCGCATCGAGGTGCTGGCCGAGGACGACGACGCCGAGCAGCTGATCGACGTCATCGTCAAGGCGGCCCGGACCGGCAAGATCGGTGACGGCAAGGTCTGGTCCCTCCCGGTCGAGACGGCTGTGCGGGTCCGCACCGGCGAGCGCGGCCCGGACGCGCTCTGACGGCAGAACAGAACAGGAGTCGCTGGGTGACGAGTACGGACATGCGCAAGGATGCAGAGGACTCGGGACCCAGCGGCTACGCGGCGGCCCGGCTGCGCCTCCTCACCGAGGGGGCGCGGTCCGGGCCGCCGCGCCGTGCGGCCCTCGCGGAACTGACCGACGACTGGCTGAGCGGGCTCTTCACCGCCGGCACCGAGGAACTGAAGGGCGTGTCCCTGGTCGCCGTCGGCGGCTACGGCCGGGGCGAGCTGTCCCCGCGCAGCGACCTCGACCTCCTGCTCCTGCACGACGGCGACGACCCCAAGGCGGTCGCCGCCCTCGCCGACCGGCTCTGGTATCCCGTCTGGGACCTGGGCCTCGCACTGGACCACTCCGTCCGCACCCCGGCGGAGGCCCGTAAGACCGCCGGGGAGGATCTCAAGGTCCAGCTCGGCCTCCTCGACGCCCGCCACCTCGCCGGCGACCTCGCGCTGACGGCGGGACTGCGTACGGCCGTCCTCGCCGACTGGCGCAACCAGGCGCCCAAGCGCCTGCCCGAACTCCAGGAGCTCTGCGCCGAGCGTGCCGAACGCCAGGGTGAGCTCCAGTACCTGCTGGAGCCCGACCTGAAGGAGGCCCGGGGCGGGCTCAGGGACGCCACCGCGCTGCGGGCCGTCGCCGCCTCCTGGCTGGCGGACGCGCCCCGCGAGGGCCTCGACGACGCCCGGCGCCGCCTCCTCGACGTACGGGACGCCCTGCATCTGACCACCGGCCGCGCCACCGACCGGCTGGCCCTCCAGGAGCAGGACCAGGTGGCCGCCGAGCTGGGCCTGCTGGACGCCGACACACTGCTGCGGCAGGTGTACGAGGCGGCCCGCGTCATCTCGTACGCGAGTGACGTCACCTGGCGCGAGGTGGGGCGCGTGCTGAGGTCGCGCGCCGTGCGGCCGCGGCTGCGCGCCATGCTCGGCGGCGGCAAGCCCGTCGCCGAGCGCTCCCCGCTCGCCGAAGGCGTCGTGGAGCAGGACGGGGAAGTGGTGCTCGCCCGTGCCGCCCGCCCCGAACGCGACCCCGTGCTCCCGCTGCGAGCGGCGGCCGCCGCAGCGCAGGCCGGCCTCCCGCTCTCCCTGCACGCCGTCCGGCGCCTCGCCGCCACCGTGCGCCCGCTGCCCGCGCCGTGGCCCGCCGAGGCCCGCGAGCAACTGGTCACCCTGCTCGGCTCGGGGCAGCCCACCATCGAGGTCTGGGAGGCGCTGGAGGCCGAGGGGCTGATCACCCGGCTGCTGCCCGACTGGGAGCGGGTGCGCTGCCGCCCGCAGCGCAACGCCGTGCACATCTGGACCGTCGACCGGCATCTCATCGAGACCGCCGTGCGCGCCTCCGAGTTCACCCGCCGGGTCAGCCGCCCCGACCTCCTGCTGGTCTCCGCACTGCTGCACGACATCGGCAAGGGCTGGCCCGGCGACCACTCGGTCGCGGGCGAGATCATCGCCAAGGACGTCGCCGCCCGGATCGGCTTCGACCGCGCCGACGTCGCCGTCCTCTCCGCGCTCGTACGGCATCACCTGCTGCTGGTCGAGACCGCCACCCGGCGCGACCTGGAGGACCCGGCCACGGTCCGCTCGGTCGCCGACGCGGTCGGCACGCAGAGCACCCTGGAGCTGCTGCACGCGCTCACCGAGGCGGACGCGCTGGCCACCGGCCCCGCCGCATGGTCGTCCTGGCGGGGTTCGCTCGTGGCGGACCTGGTCAAGCGGGTCGCGGCGGTGCTCGCCGGGGACGAACCCGAGGAACCCGCCGCCGCCGCGCCCACGGCCGAGCAGGAGCGGCTCGCCATCGAGGCGGTCGCCACCAGCAGCCCGGTGCTGGCCCTGCGCGCCCAGACCGAGGCCCCGACCGAGGACCGGCCTACGGACGACCCCGAACCGCTCGGCGTGGAACTGCTCATCGCCGTGCCCGACCAGCCGGGCGTGCTGCCCGCGGTCGCCGGCGTCCTCGCCATGCACCGGCTGACCGTGCGCACCGCCGAGCTGCGCGCCCTGGACCTGCCGACCGGTGTGGAGGGCTCCGTCCTGCTGCTGAACTGGCGGGTCGCCGCCGAGTACGGCTCCCTGCCCCAGGCGGCCCGGCTGCGCGCCGACCTCGTCCGCGCCCTGGACGGCTCCCTCGACATCGCCGGACGGCTCGCGGAACGGGACGCCGCCTACCCCCGCCGCCGGGGCGTGGTCGCGCCGCCGCCGCGTGTGACGGTGGCCTCCGCCGCCTCCCGGCACGCCACGGTCATCGAGGTGCGCGCGCAGGACGCGCCGGGACTGCTGTTCCGGATCGGACAGGCCCTGGAGGACGAGGGGCTGCGGGTGCGCAGCATGCACGTCTCGACGCTCGGCGCGAACGCCGTGGACGCCTTCTACGTCACCGGGACCAAGGGCGCGCCCCTGCCCGGCGACGAGGCCGCCTCCGTCACCCGCAAGCTGGAGGAGACGCTGAGGGCGTGACCGATTGCCGCGTGGCACGCGTCCCCGTCCGCTGAATACAGCAGGCGGGGACGAATGTCTTGCGCGGCCGGATACCCTGGAAGACGCTCAGACTGCCCCCGACTCCGAGGACCGACGCCGCCGTGTTCGATACTCTCTCCGATCGCCTTTCAGCGACCTTCAAGAACTTGCGCGGCAAGGGGCGCCTGAGCGAAGCGGACATCGACGCCACGGCGCGCGAGATCCGCATCGCCCTCCTCGAGGCGGACGTCGCCCTGCCGGTCGTCCGCACGTTCATCAAGAACGTCAAGGAGCGTGCCCTCGGCGCCGACGTCTCCAGGGCGCTGAACCCCGCCCAGCAGGTCCTGAAGATCGTCAACGAGGAACTCGTCACGATCCTCGGCGGCGAGACCCGGCGGCTGCGCTTCGCCAAGCAGCCGCCGACCGTGATCATGCTGGCCGGTCTCCAGGGTGCCGGTAAGACCACCCTCGCGGGCAAGCTCGGCCGCTGGCTGAAGGAGCAGGGCCACTCGCCGTTGCTCGTCGCCTGCGACCTCCAGCGCCCCAACGCCGTCAACCAGCTCAGCGTCGTCGCCGAGCGCGCCGGTGTGGCCGTGTACGCCCCGCAGCCCGGCAACGGCGTGGGCGACCCGGTCCAGGTCGCCAAGGACTCCATCGACTTCGCGAAGTCCAAGGTCCACGACATCGTGATCGTGGACACCGCCGGCCGGCTCGGCATCGACGCCGAGCTGATGCGTCAGGCCGCGGACATCCGCGACGCCGTCTCACCCGACGAGATCCTCTTCGTCGTCGACGCGATGATCGGCCAGGACGCCGTCAACACCGCCGAGGCGTTCCGCGACGGCGTCGGCTTCGACGGTGTCGTGCTGTCCAAGCTCGACGGTGACGCCCGCGGTGGCGCCGCCCTGTCGATCGCCTCGGTGACCGGCAAGCCGATCATGTTCGCGTCCAACGGCGAGAAGCTGGACGAGTTCGACGCGTTCCACCCCGACCGGATGGCCTCCCGCATCCTCGACATGGGTGACCTGCTCACCCTGATCGAGCAGGCGGAGAAGACGTTCAGTCAGGAAGAGGCCGAGAAAATGGCCTCCAAGCTGGCGTCCAAGAAGGGCCAGGACTTCACCCTGGACGACTTCCTGGCCCAGATGGAGCAGGTCAGGAAGATGGGCAGCATTTCCAAGCTGCTCGGCATGCTGCCCGGCATGGGCCAGATCAAGGACCAGATCGCCAATCTCGACGAGCGTGACGTCGACCGCACGGCCGCGATCATCAAGTCGATGACCCCGGGTGAGCGCCAGGACCCGACGATCATCAACGGCTCGCGCCGCGCCCGTATCGCCAAGGGTTCGGGCGTCGAGGTCAGCGCCGTCAAGGGCCTGGTCGAGCGGTTCTTCGAGGCGCGCAAGATGATGTCCCGGATGGCCCAGGGCGGCGGGATGCCCGGTATGCCGGGGATGCCGGGCATGGGTGGCGGCGCCGGCCGGCAGAAGAAGCAGCCGAAGCAGGCCAAGGGCAAGCAGCGCTCGGGCAACCCCATGAAGCGCAAGCAGCAGGAGCTGGAGGCGGCCCAGCGCCGCGAGGCCCAGGCCCAGGGCGGCAATGCGCTCGGGCTTCCGGAGCAGGGCGCTCAGGACTTCGAACTGCCGGACGAGTTCAAGAAGTTCATGGGCTGACAGCAGCCGCACGGGGGCTCGGGGCTCGGCCCCGGGACCCGTCAGCACATCCGCGTCGCGTGGGGCGCCCCTCCTGCCACGGAGGGGCGCCCCACGCCGCGTTCGCGGCGGACACGCCGTGGCCGTCGGCCACGGGCCACGGGACACGGAGATCGTCGCGGAGCGCGGCGGGGGAGGCCGACGCCCACCGGATCGGGGGCGTCACGCGACCGCCGAAGCCCGCCGGAGCCGGTCGAAGGCGGGCTGGGGGCGAACGGGAACGCGTGCGGTGCGGCGGGCAGGCTCGGCGCTACGGTCTCCGGGGGCCGTGGCTGCCTCAGGGAGTCCGGGCGATCAGGTACCGGAACACGTTCGGCATCCACACCGTGCCGTCCGCGCGCCGGTACGGATGCAGCGCCTCGGTCACTTCCTTGTCGACCTGCTCCTGGTCCGTCGCCGCGACCGCCGCGTCGAAGAGGCCGGTGGACAGCAGGCCCTTGAGGGCGCTCTCCACGTCGGCGTACCCGAAGGGGCAGGCCACCCGCCCCGATCCGTCCGGCCTCAGGCCGGCCCGCCCGGCGACCTCCTCCAGGTCGTCGCGCAGCGCCGGGCGCAGCCGGACCGCACCGCCGCGCAGCGGATCGGCCAGCTTGGCCCCGACGCGCAGCACCGTGGACGTGGCACAGCGTTCCGGCGGACCCCAGCCGACGAGCACCACCGGCGCCCCGCGCTCGGCCAGCGGGACGCCTGCCGCGAGCAGACGGGCGAGCCCGTCGGCGTCGCCCGCGAGGCACCCGATCGGCTCGAAGGCCGTCACCAGGTTGTACGCGGACGGGTTCGGGCCGGCCACGGACCTGGGCGACCGGTCGGTGAGGTGGACGCCGTTCCGGCGCCCGCCCGCGGCCCGTTCCCCGGGCTCCCTCCCGGACAGCCGCTCGCGCGCGAGGGCCAGCCGTTCGGGGGAGGCGGGCTCGACACCGGTGAGGGCCGCCGCGCCTCTGGAGGCCGCCATCAGCAGGGCCAGGCCGGAGCCGCAGCCGAGGCCGAGGAGCCGGGTGCCGGGTCCTACGTCGAGTCGCTCGTAGACGGCCTCGTAGAGCGGGACCAGCATCCGCTCCTGGATCTCCGACCAGTCACGCGCGCGTGCACCCGGGTCCGCGCGGGGCGTGGGCCCCGCGAGTGGCAGGTGCTGCCGCACGAGCGTAGGTGTCATGGATAAGCGCCCCATTCCGCCGAGAGTTGCCGTGGTGACCGATCAGGTGGCCCCCGTGCAGTGCGCTCGCACTTCCCCCGTATGCCAGGTAACTCCCCGTACGCGACCGCGTCCAGGGGTCTCGGGCCCCCGCTTGTGCGCCGGGCGGGACTGTGGCGAGAATTCACATTCCGGCAACCTGGAGCCGTACGATCGCGCCATGGCAAAGGCTCCCGTTCTCACCCCGCGGGCTGACGACTTCCCGCGCTGGTACCAGGATCTGATCAGCAAGGCGGAACTGGCCGACAACGGGCCGGTGCGCGGCACCATGGTGATCCGACCGTACGGCTACGGGCTGTGGGAGCGGATGCAGGCGGAGATGGACGCCCGCATCAAGGAGACGGGCACCGAGAACGCGTACTTCCCGCTGCTGATCCCGCAGTCCTACCTCGCGCGTGAGGCGGATCATGTCGAGGGCTTCGCGCCCGAGTTGGCCGTGGTGACCCACGGGGGCGGCAAGGAGCTGGAGGAGCCGGCGGTCGTCCGGCCGACCTCCGAGACCATCATCAACGAGTACTTCTCCAAGTGGGTGCAGAGCTACCGCGACCTGCCCCTGCTCATCAACCAGTGGGCCAACGTCGTCCGTTGGGAACTGCGGCCCCGCCTGTTCCTGCGGACGTCCGAGTTCCTGTGGCAGGAGGGGCACACCGCGCACGCCACGTACGAGGAGGCCCGCGACTTCGCCGCGCGCATCCAGCGCGAGGTCTACGGAGACTTCCTGCGCAACGTCCTCGCGATCGACTTCGTCGCCGGCCGCAAGACGGTCAAGGAGCGCTTCGCGGGCGCCGTCAACACCCTGACCCTCGAAAGCATGATGGGCGACGGCAAGGCCCTCCAGATGGTCACCAGCCATGAGCTCGGCCAGAACTTCGCCAAGGCCTTCAACACCCGGTACCTGTCGAAGGAGGGCACCCAGGAACTGGTCTGGCAGACCTCCTGGGGTTCGACCACCCGCATGATCGGCGCCCTGGTGATGACGCACGGCGACGACGACGGGCTGCGGGTGCCGCCGCGGTTGGCGCAGGTGCAGGTCGTCGTCCTGGCGATCAAGGGCGAGGAGCCGGTTCTGGCCAAGGTGCACGAGCTGGCCGGCCGGCTGAAGGCGGCGGGGCTCCGCGTCCGCGTGGACGACCGCACCGACGTCCCCTTCGGGCGGCGCGCGGTCGACTGGGAGCTCAAGGGCGTGCCCGTCCGCGTGGAGATCGGGCCCCGTGACCTGGAGAACGGCACGGCGATGCTGGTCCGCCGGATCCCGGGAGGCAAGGAGCCGGTGGCGATCGACGCACTCGCGGGTCTGCTGCCCGCCCTCCTCGAGGAGGACCAGGCGCTGCTGCTGGAGCAGTCCCGCGAGCGCCGCGAGTCCCGTACGACGGACGTCTCGACGATTCCCGAGGCGGTCGAGGCGGCCGTCGCCGGCGGCTGGGCGCGCGTCCCCTGGGCGATCCTCGGCGAAGAGGGCGAGGCCGGGCTGGCCGAGCACTCGCTGACCGTACGGTGTCTGCTCGCGGAGGACGGGTCGGTGCCGGACGACGGGGACGCTCCCGGTAACGTCGCGATCGTCGCGCGCGCTTACTGAGGCGGCGCACTCCGCTCGTGCAAGCGGCCGAAACGCCCCTTGCGCCCCCGCGGAACACCCCCGCCCCGGCGCGCAGACCGCTTCTACGCGCCGGGCAAGAGGGCGGGAGACGGGTGGACGTACGGGGCCTACGCACCAGCTTGGTAGGAGCTGTGAGGCTTCTCCGCAGATCAGCGCACCCGCCCTCGTCCGGACGCATCAGCGGCAACTGACGGGTACGTGCAAATTATTTGGGATGGCCCGGAATAGGAACACAGGGGCACCTCCGCTCGTTGTCATTACGTGAGCACGACACAGACACCACCTGTTCTCGCCGCAGAGCTGGCAGAGGCGTGGGCCGACATTCAGCGGTACCACCCCGAGCTGCCGGATCTTGCCGCGCCAGAGTCCCTGATCGGGGAGTCGTCGTCCGCCTGCGGTCACGAGCTCTCCTTCGAGCGACTGCTTCACGAGGCAGTCCATGGCATCGCCGCCGCCCGCGGCGTGCGCGACACCTCCCGCGCCGGCCGCTACCACAACCGCAGATTCCTCGCGATCGCCGAGGAGCTTGGTCTGGACCACCCCGAGGAACCTCACCCCAGCAGCGGTTTCTCCCTGGTCACGCTCAACCCCGAGGCCAAGCGCCGCTACCGTCCGACGATCGAGCGCCTCCAGCGGGCCCTCAAGGCTCACCTGGCGGCCACCTCCGCCGACACCAGCCGTACCTTCCGCGGTCCCGCGGCCCGGCACGGCTCCTCGGGCGGCGGCGTCCGGGTCAAGGCCGTGTGCGACTGCGGGCGCAACGTGCGCGTCGTTCCGTCGGTCCTGGCCCAGGCGCCGATCGTGTGCGGGGGCTGCGGCAAGCCGTTCCGGATCCCGGAGATCGTCGGCGCGGCGTAACATCCGACGGCCCAGCACCGGCATCTCGTGGCTGCCGGTCGACAGTGAGGGCGCGCGGTGTCCGTACACCGCGGCGGCCGTGCCTCCCCGGCGGTACGGGCGGGCGCGGCCGGCACCCCGCGGCGCCGGACCGCGCACCCGGCGTGCGTGCACCGTGACGACGCCGGGTGCCGCCGAAGCATGCCCGTGCGAGCGCCGACCCCGCGGCCGAGGACGACCCGCAGGGTGTGGCACAATGGCTAGCTGTACTCGACAGTCGCACAGGACCCCTCTCTCCTCCGGCTGACGCGTCCATCGGGCACTCGGGTACCGCAACCCCACGCGGCCATCTCGCCGTGCCCAACCACGTCAAGACCAGGAGACACCACTTCCGTGGCAGTCAAGATCAAGCTGAAGCGTCTGGGCAAGATCCGCGCGCCTCACTACCGCATCGTCGTCGCCGACTCCCGCACCCGTCGTGACGGTCGTGCGATCGAGGAGATCGGCAAGTACCAGCCGACGTACCACCCGTCGATCATCGAGGTCGACGCCGACCGCGTGGCGTACTGGCTGGGTGTCGGCGCGCAGCCGACCGAGCCGGTGCTCGCCATCCTGAAGAAGACCGGCGACTGGCAGAAGTTCAAGGGCGAGCCCGCCCCGGCGCCGCTGCTCGTCGCCGAGCCGAAGAAGGCTCGCCCGTCGTTCGAGGCCCTCGGCGGCGACGACTCGGGCAAGGGTGAGGCCATCACCCAGAAGAAGAAGGCCGAGAAGAAGGACGAGGCTGCCGCCGAGTCCTCTGCGGCTGAGTCGACCGAGGCCTGAGCAGCATGCTCGAAGAGGCGCTTGAGCACCTCGTGAAGGGCATCGTCGACAACCCCGACGATGTGCAGGTCGCCTCGCGCGACCTGCGCCGCGGGCGCGTGCTCGAGGTCCGGGTCCACCCGGACGACCTCGGCAAGGTGATCGGTCGCAACGGCCGCACCGCGCGCGCTCTGCGCACCGTCGTGGGCGCCATCGGCGGCCGTGGCGTCCGGGTCGACCTCGTCGACGTGGATCACGTCCGCTGACGCGTTTCGCAGCACCGGCTCGGGCCGGGGAGGGCCACTGGGCCGTCCCCGGCCCGTAGTCGTTACGGCAGTCGTGACGACAGGTACGACAGGAGAACTTCAGAAGTGCAGCTCGTAGTCGCGCGGATCGGCCGCGCCCACGGCATCAAGGGCGAGGTCACCGTCGAGGTACGCACCGACGAGCCGGAGCTGCGGCTCGGGCCCGGCGCCGTCCTGGCCACGGACCCGGCCTCGACCGGCCCGCTGACCATCGAGACCGGCCGCGTCCACAGCGGCCGTCTCCTTCTGCGCTTCGAGGGCGTGCGCGACCGCACCGCCGCCGAAGCACTGCGCAACACCCTCCTGATCGCCGAGGTCGACCCCACGGAGCTGCCCGAGGAGGACGACGAGTACTACGACCACCAGCTGATGGACCTGGACGTGGTCACCAAGGACGGCCTCGAGGTCGGCCGGATCACCGAGATCTCGCACCTGCCCTCCCAGGACCTCTTCATCGTCGAGCGGCCCGACGGCAGCGAGGTGATGATTCCCTTCGTCGAGTCGATCGTCGTCGAGATCGACCTCGAGGAGCAGCGGGCCGTCATCGACCCGCCGCCGGGTCTGATCGACGACCGCGCGGAGATCGCCTCCTCCCGGGACGCCGACGCCGACGCGGAGGCCGACGCGGAGGCCGACGCGGGCGCGGACGGGGACCGCCCGTAATGCGCCTCGACGTCGTCACGATCTTCCCCGAGTACCTCGACCCGCTGAACGTCTCCCTGGTCGGCAAGGCACGCGCGCGTGGACAGCTCGACGTCCATGTGCACGACCTGCGGGAGTGGACGTACGACCGGCACAACAAGGTCGACGACACCCCCTACGGCGGCGGACCCGGCATGGTCATGAAGACCGACCCCTGGGGCGACGCCCTCGACTCGGTCCTCGCCGACGGCTACGAGACGGGCTCGCACGCCCCCGCGATCGTCGTCCCGACCCCCAGCGGCCGGCCCTTCACCCAGGAACTGGCGGTCGAGCTCTCCGAGCGCCCCTGGCTGATCTTCACCCCGGCCCGCTACGAGGGCATCGACCGGCGGGTCGTCGACGAGTACGCCACCCGGATCCCGGTCTACGAGGTCTCCATCGGCGACTATGTGCTGGCCGGCGGCGAGGCAGCCGTCCTGGTCGTCACGGAGGCCGTGGCGCGACTGCTGCCCGGTGTGCTCGGCAACGCCGAGTCCCATCGCGACGACTCCTTCGCCCCCGGCGCCATGGCCAGCCTCCTTGAGGGCCCCGTCTACACCAAGCCCCCCGCCTGGCGCGGCCGGGAGATCCCCGAAGTGCTGCTCAGCGGCCACCACGGCAGGATCGCCCGGTGGCGCCGCGACGAAGCCCTGCGGCGCACGACGGCCAACCGGCCCGACCTGATCGAGCGCTGCGCACCGAAGACCTTCGACAAGAAGGACCGCGAGATGCTCTCCATCCTGGGCTGGACGCCCGACCCGGAGGGTGCTCCGTTCGGTCGATTTTGGCGCAGGACCGAGGGCGTGGAAGAATAGGTCGCTGTTGTGCGCCGTCCGGTGTGCGCCCCTGCCGCAGGGGGACACGACGCCCGCCTCGACGGGCACACGGCACTCAATCCCCGAACTTCTAGTTCCGTTGATGACCTGTGGCATCAGCGAAGAAAGCAGACGAAATGTCTCACCTGCTCGACTCCGTCGACGCCGCGTCGCTGCGCACCGACCTCCCGGCCTTCCGCCCGGGTGACACCGTCAACGTCCACGTCCGCGTCATCGAGGGCAACCGCTCCCGTGTGCAGCAGTTCAAGGGCGTAGTCATCCGCCGCCAGGGCGCCGGTGTCCGCGAGACCTTCACGGTCCGCAAGGTCTCCTTCTCCGTCGGCGTCGAGCGCACGTTCCCGGTGCACACCCCGATCGTCGAGAAGATCGAGCTCGTCACCCGCGGTGACGTGCGTCGCGCCAAGCTCTACTACCTCCGTGAGCTGCGCGGCAAGGCCGCGAAGATCAAGGAGAAGCGCGACAACTGAGCACTCTGCGGAGTTCATGGAGGGGCCGGATAGCATCTGGCCCCGATGGACACCGAAGCTCAGCCGACGACGGAGCGCGACCGCTCCTCCCGCCCTTCCGTATCCGTGGACGTCTCCCAGGAGACCCCGGACCCGGAGGGACCGGAGGGACGGTCGCGTTTCGCGTTGGCGGCGCGGATCACGCAGTGGCTCCCAGGTGGCCGTACCGGTCTCACCCTGCTGATCTGCCTGCTGTTTTTGCTCGTCCTCAACGCTTTCGTGGTCCAACCATTCCAGATTCCCAGCGGATCCATGGAAAACGGATTGAGGATCGGCGACCGGGTTCTCGTAAATAAGTTGGCGTACCGTTTCGGTGCCGAGCCGCGGCGCGGCGATGCCGTCGTGTTCGACGGCACCGGGTACTTCGGGAACTTCGACTACATCAAGCGCGTCGTGGGTGTAGGGGGAGATCACGTGGTCTGCTGCGACAAGGAGGGGAGGATCAAGGTGAACGGCCGGTCGGTCGATGAGTCGACGTTCCTGTATCCCGGCGACAGCGCGTCCACGGTGGACTTCGACCTGGACGTGCCGGAGGGCACCCTGTTCGTCCTCGGAGACCACCGCAGCCACTCCCGCGACTCCCGGGACCACCTCGGCTCACCGGGCGGTGGCATGATCCCCGTCGGCAGGGTGATCGGCCGCGCCGACTGGATCGTGTGGCCCCTCGCGCACCTGACCCGCCTGCCCCGTCCGAGCGCCTACGCGCGTGTGCCCGGCGCGGAGCGCGCCCATGGGTAACCGCGGCAGGCCGCGCGGCATCCCGACCAGCGCCGCGGACAACCTTCTGCCCACCGGTGCCCGGCGCACCGCCGGGGCGAGCGCGGGCCGCTCGCGCGCGGAGCGTCGCAAGCTCCAGCGCAAGGTCAAGCGCAAGCGCAGGCGTTCGGCCGCCCGGGAGATACCGCTGCTGGTCGGTGTCGCCGTCCTGATAGCCCTGGTCCTCAAGACCTTCCTCGTCCAGGCCTTCGTGATCCCGTCCGGCTCCATGGAGCAGACGATCCGGATCGGCGACCGCGTCCTGGTCGACAAGTTCACCCCGTGGTTCGGCTCCAAGCCCGAGCGCGGGGACGTCGTCGTCTTCAAGGACCCCGGCGGCTGGCTCAACGACGAGCAGACCACCACGAAGAAGAGCGACCCCGTCGTCGTCAAGCAGATCAAGGAAGGGCTCACCTTCATCGGTCTGCTGCCGTCCGACAACGAGAAGGACCTCATCAAACGGGTCGTCGGGGTGGGCGGCGACCGGGTGGTGTGCTGTGACGCCCAGGGCAGGGTGACCGTCAACGGGGTCCCCCTCGAGGAGGGCGCCTATCTGTACCCGGGCAATGAGCCCTCGGCCACGGCGTTCGACATCACCGTCCCGCAGGGGCGGCTGTGGGTGATGGGTGACCACCGGGCCAACTCCGCCGACTCCCGCTTCCACCAGAACACCGACTACGGGGGCACCGTCTCGGAAGACGAGGTGGTGGGGCGGGCCATGGTGATCGCGTGGCCGCTGGGGCACTGGGTCCGTCTCAAGGAACCGCAAACTTTCGCTTCCGTCACCGGCTCGGCGGTCACGGCGACCGCGTCCGCCCAGCCGTCGCATAGTGTTGCCTCCGGCGATCCGAACGGATCGATTCGACAACTCCCGAGCCCTGCGGAACTCCCGCTCGTTATGGGAGTGGTGGGCCTGCGTCGTACGTGGGGCAGGCAGCGGCACAGAGTGAGGAGTTGGCGTGGGGGATGTGGCGGTTGGCGCACGGTCCGGGCACGACGGCGAGGAGCACCGCGGTCATCCCGTGGAAGCAGCCGACCCGGCTTCCGGCAGCACCGTGACCTCCGGGAGTGACCCCGCGGCGGGCGGTGACGGCCCGCCGGCGGACGAGCCGCCCCGGACCGGTGGCGAGGGGTCGGGTGGCCCGGCCCCGAAGCCGAAGAAGCCGCGCTCCTTCTGGAAGGAGCTTCCGATCCTGATCGGTATCGCGCTCGTCCTCGCGCTGCTGATCAAGACGTTCCTGGTACAGGCGTTCTCCATTCCGTCGGCCTCGATGGAGAACACCCTCAAGGAGGGCGACCGGGTCCTCGTCGACAAGCTGACCCCGTGGTTCGGTTCCGAGCCGGAGCGCGGTGAGGTCGTTGTCTTCCACGACCCCGACAACTGGCTGGCGGGCGAGGCCACCGTCGATCCGAACGCCTTCCAGACCGTCCTCAGCTGGATCGGCCTGATGCCGTCCGCCGAGGAGAAGGACCTGATCAAGCGGGTCATCGGCGTCGGCGGCGACACCGTCTCCTGCAAGGGCACGGGTCCGCTCACGGTCAACGGCAAGGCGCTGAACGAGTCGGCGTACGTGTACGCCGGCAACACCCCGTGCAGCCAGGACGACCAGGGCGGCCAGTTCACCGTGAAGGTCCCCAAGGGCTTCATCTGGGTCATGGGCGACCACCGTCAGAACTCGCGTGACTCGCGCTACAACCAGTCGGACCGCAACCACGGAATGGTGCCCGTCGACCAGGTCGTCGGCCGTGCCGTCGTCAAGGCCTGGCCGATCACCCGCTGGGGCACGCTGCCGGTGCCCGACACCTTCGACCAGGACGGCCTGAGCACCCAGTCCGCCGCGTCCGCGGCCCTCACGGTCGCCCCGCAGGGCCTCGCCCTCGCCGGGGTCGTGCCGGTGGTCCTGTGGCGTCGTCGGCGCACGGAGGACTCCGCTTCCCGCTGACCTTGCGGCTTCCGCGCCGGTTCCGCTCGGCAAACCCTTTCCCAAGCTTGTGACCAAGGCTGGGGAAGACCCGGGAAGAAGGGCTGACCGGGTTCGGTACCGCCGGGTAGGGTGCGGATCCATGGGTGGCGAGAGCACTACGCGTACGGCCCCGCACAGTGGCGGTGGCACCAGCAGTGGCCCGGTGGGCAGCCGGACCGGACAGCGTCTGTCCGGACTGGCCGTCGCACTGGGCCTCGCGCTGTTCCTCGGCGGATTCGGATGGGGAGCCCTGCTCTACCGGCCGTACACCGTGCCCACCAGCTCCATGAGCCCGACGATCACCGCGGGCGAGCGCGTGCTGGCCGAGCGGATCGACGGTGACGAGGTGCGCAGGGGAGACGTCGTCGTCTTCACCGACAAGACCTGGGCGAGCAACGCGCCCGTGGTCAAGCGGGTGGTGGCGATCGGCGGTGACACGGTCTCCTGTTGCACCGACGGCAAGCTGACCGTCAACGGCAAGCAGATCGAAGAACCGTATCTGCCCGCGGGCAGCCTGGCCGAGAACAAGAACATCCCGACCGTGAAGGTTCCGGAAGGCCGGCTGTTCCTGCTCGGCGACGAGCGGGAGGGCTCCCTGGACTCCACCGCCCACCTCACGGACGCCGCCCAGGGCACGGTCGCGCGCAGCGCCGTCAAGGCCCGCGTCGACGCCGTGGTCTGGCCCATGAACGGCATGCTGAAGCGGCCTACGGGCTTCGAGGACCTCGGCGCCCTCTCCGAGCCGGGGCCGCTGGGCACGATCGGCTGGATGATCGTCGCCGGTGGTGTGCTGGTCCTCGGCGGCGGCGCGTACGGCCCGATCGCCAAGCGGACGTCCGGCCGCCGCACCCGCACCGGGCCGGAGGCGGCCGTTGTCCGCTGACATCGCCGGCGGACCGACGGCCGAGGGTGCCGACTCCTGCGCAGGCGGGTTGCGCAAGGCCGCCCGGGTCGTCCTCCTGGACCCGCGGGACCGCATCCTGCTGCTGCACGGCCACGAACCGGACGATCCGGCCCACGACTGGTGGTTCACTCCCGGTGGCGGTGTGGAGGGCGACGAGACCCTTGAGGAGGCCGCTCTGCGGGAACTCGTCGAGGAGACCGGCATCACCGAGGTCGAGCTCGGCCCGGTGCTGTGGCGCCGGAGGTGTTCCTTCCCGTTCGCCGGCCGCCGCTGGGACCAGGACGAGTGGTACCACCTGGCGCGTACGACGGTGACGCAGACCCGGCCCGCGGCCCTGACCGAGCTGGAGCGACGCAGTGTCGCCGGAGCGCGTTGGTGGACGTGTCAGGAACTGACCCGGACCCATGAGACGGTGTATCCGACCAGACTCGCCGGGCTGCTGCGCAGGCTGCTCGACGACGGTCCTCCCGCCGGACCCGTAACCCTCGACACGGAAATCGTCTAGAGGTACCCGGGACTGGCGCACAATGGGGGGATCGCACGGCTGAAGGGGAACATGCCATGAGCGCCGAGGACCTCGAGAAGTACGAGACCGAGATGGAGCTGAAGCTCTACCGGGAGTACCGCGATGTCGTCGGTCTGTTCAAATACGTGATCGAGACCGAGCGGCGTTTCTACCTCACCAACGACTACGAGATGCAGGTGCACTCGGTCCAGGGCGAGGTGTTCTTCGAGGTGTCGATGGCGGACGCCTGGGTGTGGGACATGTACAGGCCGGCCCGGTTCGTGAAGCAGGTCCGGGTGCTCACGTTCAAGGACGTGAACATCGAGGAGTTGAACAAGAGCGATCTGGAGCTCCCCGGGAGCTGACCTCCACGTGAGCCGACCTCGCCGGGAGCCGACCTCTCCCGGGGGCTGACCTGCCGGGAAGTCGACGGCCTCGGCGGCTGACGGGCCCGGAAGCCGGGGCCCCGAAGCCGGGGCCCGCCGTGCGGTACCCGTGCGGGTGACGGGGTTTTCCACAGCCGCCGGGTTCTCCACCAAGATCCTTTCGTCGGCGGCGGATGCGTGAACGTGGGTGCCGGAGGTGGTCCCCACATGAGCCACATGAGCACGAACACGGATCTGGCCCGAGGCGCACGCGGCAGGTACGGCGAGGAACTGGCCGCGCGGCGGCTGACCGAGGCCGGGATGACGGTCCTGGAGCGCAACTGGCGCTGCGGCAGGACCGGTGAGATCGACATCGTCGCGACGGACGGCGACGTCCTGGTCGTCTGCGAGGTGAAGACCCGCAGCGGCGGGGGATTCCAGCACCCGATGGCGGCGGTGACCCCGAAGAAGGCCGCGCGGTTGCGCGACCTCGCCGAACGATGGATCCAGGCACACGGAGGAGCCCCGCCGGGCGGCGTCCGCATCGACCTGATCGGCGTCGTCCTGCCCCGCCGCGGGGCTGCCGTCGTCGAGCATGTGCGGGGGGTGGCCTGAGATGGGGTTCGCGCGTACGTGCTCGGTGGCGCTGGTGGGCGTCGAAGGGGTCGTCGTCGAGGTCCAGGCCGACCTGGAACCGGGAGTGGCCGCGTTCACGCTGGTGGGGCTGCCGGACAAGAGCCTGACCGAGAGCCGGGACCGGGTGCGGGCGGCGGTGGTGAACTCGGGCGGCGAATGGCCGCAGAAGAAGCTCACCGTCGGACTCAGTCCGGCCTCCGTGCCCAAAGGAGGCAGCGGCTTCGATCTGGCCATCGCCAGCGCCGTGCTCGGCGCGGCCGAACGGATCGACCCGCGGGTGCTCGCCGACATCGTCATGATCGGGGAGCTGGGCCTGGACGGACGGGTGCGCCCGGTCCGGGGCATCCTGCCCGCGGTGCTGGCCGCGGCCGACGCCGGATACGAACAGGTGGTCGTGCCGGAGTGCGCAGCCGCCGAAGCGGCACTGGTCCCCGGCGTGTCCGTGCTCGGGGTGCGCAGCCTGCGGCAGCTGATCGCCGTCCTCGCGGACGAGCCCGTGCCCGAGGAGGACCCGGACGATGCGGGCCGCCCGGATCCGCTCCTGGCCGGCCTCCGGATGCCCGGCACGGGAGCGGCCACCGGGATGCGCGGCCTGGGCGCCGCCCAGCAGGACCACGATCACGACCTCGCCGACGTCATCGGGCAGAGCTCGGCGCGGACCGCGGTGGAGGTGGCCGCGGCGGGCGGACACCACCTCTTCCTGGAGGGACCGCCGGGGACGGGCAAGACCATGCTCGCGGAGCGCCTGCCGGCCGTGCTGCCCCGGCTGAACAGGCAGGAGTCGCTGGAGGTCACCGCGGTGCATTCGGTGGCCGGGTTGCTGCCGCCGGGCAAACCCCTCATCGACGTGCCGCCGTACTGCGCCCCGCACCACTCGGCCACGATGCAGTCGCTGGTCGGGGGCGGAGCCGGCTTCGCCCGCCCGGGCGCGGTCTCGCTGGCTCACCGGGGAGTGCTCTTCCTCGACGAGACCCCCGAGTTCGGCAGCCACGCACTCGACGCCCTGCGGCAGCCGCTGGAGTCGGGCCAAGTGGTGATCGCCCGTAGTGCGGGCGTCGTGCGGTTCCCGGCACGGTTCCTGATGGTGCTCGCGGCCAACCCGTGTCCGTGCGGCCGGTTCTCGCAGCGGGACACCCTGTGCGAGTGTCCGCCCTCCGCGATCCGCCGCTACCAGGCACGGCTGTCCGGTCCGCTGCTCGACCGCGTCGACCTGCGCGTCGAGGTCGACCCGGTCAGCCGGGCCCAGTTCGCCCACCGCGGCCCCGGCGGGGAGTCCACGGCGACCGTCGCCGACCGGGTCGGGGCCGCTCGGGAACGTGCGGCGGCCCGGCTGGCCGGTACTCCGTGGCGGACCAACAGCGAAGTGCCGGGGCGCGAGCTGCGCAACCGCTGGCACGCGGCGGTCGGGGCCATGGACGAGGCGGAAAGAAGCCTGGAACGCGGGGTGCTGACCGCCCGGGGACTCGATCGGGTCCTGCGGGTCGCCTGGACGGTCGCCGACCTCGTCGGCCGCGACCGCCCCGGCCCGATGGACGTGAACCTGGCACTGCAACTGCGCACCGGGGTGCCGCGCGGGGTGCCGATGGCCCTGGAGGCCCTGACATGAGCGCCGGTGAGCCCGCCGACGACCGGCTGGCCCGCGTCTTCCTCGGGCGGGTCGTCGAGCCCGGCGACGAGGTGAGCGGCCAGTGGGTGCGGGAGCGCGGGGTACGCGAGGTCGTGCGGCGCCTGCGGGACGAGGGGGAGCCGCTGCCCGGCGTGACCGCGCGGCGCTGGGCCGGGCTGCGGGCGCGCGCCGAGCAGGCCGAGCCGGAACGGGATCTGGCCGTCGCGCGCGAGGCAGGGGTGCGGTTCGTGTGCCCGGGTGACGCCGAGTGGCCGGGGACCCTGGACGAACTCGGTGACGCACGGCCGCTCGGGCTCTGGGTGCGGGGGCGGCCGAGTCTGCGGATGTGGGCCCTGCGGTCGGTCGCCGTCGTCGGCGCCCGCGCCTGCACCGAGTACGGCGCCCACATGGCGGCCACCCTCTCCGCCGGCCTCGCCGAACAGGGCTGGGTGGTGGTGTCGGGCGGCGCCTACGGAGTGGACGGCGCCGCGCACCGGGGCGCCCTCGGCGCGGGCGGCGCCACCGTCGCCGTCCTCGCCTGCGGGGTCGACCGGCCCTATCCGAGCGGTCACACGGCGTTGATCGGCAGGATCGCCGAACAGGGTCTGGTGATCGGCGAGTTGCCGCCCGGGGACCATCCGACACCGAGCAGGTTCATCCTGCGCAACCGGCTGATCGCCGCGCTCACCCGGGGCACGGTCGTCGTCGAGGCGGCGTACCGCAGCGGCTCGCTGGTCACCGCGCGGGCGGCGCAGCGGTTGGGCCGGCACACGATGGGGGTGCCGGGGCCGGCCACGAGCGGCCTCTCCGCCGGCGTGCACGAACTCCTGCGGGGCGAAGCGGTGCTGGTCACCGACGCCGCGGAGGTCGTCGAACTGGTCGGTGACATGGGAGAGCTGGCCCCCGACCGGCGCGGCCCGGCGCTGCCGCGCGACCTGCTGGAGCCGGCCGCCCGGCGCGTCCTGGCCGCACTGCCCGCCCGCAGGCCCGCCGCGGTCGACGAGGTCGCCCGCGAGGCCCGCACCACACCGGACGACGCGATCGCGAGGCTGTACGAACTCAGAGCACTCGGCTACGTCGAACGACACGGCGACGGCTGGAAGTTGACACGCCAGGCGATGGTCTCCGTTCGAGGAGGTCGCCGTCCGTGTTGACCCGGGGTGTTCGGCCGTCCGGGGGAACGCCGAAAGCCTTGGCGTTTCCGGTAGTTGACCCGCCCCCGGGTCGAAGGCGATGACCGTGGCGACTCCGGAGGGGTCCGAGCGGAACGTATCTGCGTACCCGCCCGGCCACGCCCTTCGCGCACCGCGACGCTCCAGTCACGCTACGCTCACGAGGATTACGGCACAGACCGGCACCTCTGCACCACGCGGTACCGACCACACGCACTTCACGGCAGAACGGCACAAGGCGACGAATGCAGCAGCACACCTCCGGCTCCGACCGGGCGGCGATCCCCCCAGCCGCCCGCGACGGTGGCAGCGTGCGGCCGCCCGCTCCCTCGACGCTCGACGAGCTGTGGCGGTCGTACAAGGCGACGGGGGACGAACGGCTGCGTGAGCAGCTGATCCTGCACTACTCGCCGCTGGTGAAGTACGTGGCGGGCAGGGTGAGCGTCGGCCTGCCGCCCAATGTGGAACAGGCCGACTTCGTGTCCTCAGGAGTCTTCGGGCTGATCGACGCGATCGAGAAGTTCGACGTCGACCGGGAGATCAAGTTCGAGACGTACGCGATCACCCGGATCCGCGGCGCGATGATCGACGAGCTCCGGGCACTCGACTGGATCCCGCGCTCGGTGCGGCAGAAGGCCCGCAACGTCGAGCGTGCCTACGCCACGCTGGAGGCTCGGCTGCGGCGGACCCCGTCGGAGTGCGAGGTGGCCGCCGAGCTGGGCATCGCGGTGGATGACCTGCACGCCGTGTTCAGTCAGCTGTCGCTGGCCAACGTGGTGGCGCTGGAGGAGCTGCTGCATGTCGGCGGTGAGGACGGGGACGGCCTCAGCTTCATGGACACCCTGGAGGACACCGCCGCCGACAACCCCGTGGAGGTGGCCGAGGACCGCGAGCTCAGACGGTTCCTCGCACGGGCGATCAACACGCTGCCCGACCGGGAGAAGACGGTCGTCACGCTCTACTACTACGAGGGGCTGACGCTCGCCGAGATCGGGAACGTGCTGGGTGTGACCGAGAGCAGGGTCAGCCAGATCCACACCAAGTCCGTCCTCCAGCTGCGCGCGAAACTGGCGAGCTTCGGCCGGTGACCCGGCCCGCGCGCCCCGGCCCGACGCCGCGGGCGCGGGTGGACGGCGCGAGTGCGGGCGGAGTCCCTCCCGCCGGGCGGGCGGCGTCCGTAGAGTGGTCGGCGTGCCAAGGATTCGAGCGGCCTCCGTGGCCGAGCACCGGTCGATGCAGCGTGCCGCCCTGCTGGACGCGGCGCGCTCCCTTTTGTCCGAGGGCGGGACGGAGGCGCTGACCTTCCCGGCCCTCGCCGAGCGCACAGGTCTCGCGCGTTCGTCCGTGTACGAGTACTTCCGGTCGCGGGCCGCCGTCGTCGAGGAACTGTGCGAGGTCGACTTCCCCGTGTGGGCGGCGGAGGTCGAGGCGGCCATGGCCGCGGCCGCCGGAGCCGAGGCCAAGGTCGAGGCGTATGTGCGCCGGCAACTGGCCCTGGTCGGGGACCGGCGGCACCGGGCCGTGGTGGCGATCTCGGCGAGTGAGCTGGACGCGGGGGCCCGGGAGAAGATCCGGGCGGCGCACGGCGGCCTGGTGACGATGATCGGGGAGGCGCTGGCGGAGCTGGGACACGCGCAGCCCCGGCTGGCGGCGATGCTGCTGCAGGGCGTGGTCGACGCGGCCGTGCGGCGGATCGAGCTGGGCGCGGCCGAGGATCCTTCGGCGATCACGGAGGCGGCTGTGGGGATGGTGCTGAGGGGCGTCCGAGGCTGAGGGACGGCCCGCGGCACCGAACCGCGAACTCCGATTGCGGACTCCGGGGCTCGGCCGAGGCGCGTGGTGTCACGGCAGGGGGACGCCGAGTACCGGTAGCAGCCGGGGCGGGCCGCTCCGCCACAGCCACGGGGGAAGCAGCGACAGCGGGTCGAGATAGACATCGCCTCTCAGCAGCCCCCAGTGCACACAGGTGCCGGGGCAGTGCGCGCCCGTCGTCTCCACCGTGCCGACGACCTGGCCCGGCGCCACCTCGTCGCCCTTGCGCACCGCTGCCCGTACCGGTTCGTAGGTCGTGCGCAGCGGCGGCAGGCCCGTCGCCGCCAGCTCCACCGAGACGACACCCCGGCCCGCCACCCGGCCCGCGAAGGACACCCGTCCGGCCGCCACCGCCCGTACATCGGCGCCCGGCGCCGCCGCGAGGTCGACGCCCCGGTGGCCGCGGGCGTACGGGCCGGCCGGGGGTTCCCAGCCGCGGACCACGGCCGGGCGGGCGCCCACCGGCCAGGCCCGGCCGATCGCCGGGACGGGCGGCGGGGCAGGCACCGGGGCCCGGGGCGGAACCCACTGGTCCGCCCGGGCCGCCGCGGCCGCCGTCATGATCGACAGTCCGAGCAGCAGGGCCAGGCACCGCGGTGCGCGGTGCCCCCGCGCCAGGAGTCGCCGTGTGTCTCGTCGCTGTGCGTGCATGGCGCCACCGTCCCGCGTTCCCCCGGGCCGGGTCCGAACCTGTGGACCATCCGACGGTTGTGGACAGCGGCGTCACCCGGTACCCCTCGGGTCCCGTACACTTCTTCTGGCGATCCGGGTCACCGGGTCGACTTCGCACGCCCCGATATCGGGGGCCGGCCACGGTCGGCTTTCCGGTATCCGCGCCCCTCGGTCCTTCGTGGCTCGGCGCATCGCGGGCGTCAGGCGCGGGAGCCGCCCGGTTCCCGCGGCACAACCGAGAAACCCAAGGAGAACGGCCATGGCCGTCGTCACGATGCGGGAGCTGCTGGAAAGCGGCGTCCACTTCGGTCACCAGACCCGTCGCTGGAACCCGAAGATGAAGCGCTTCATCTTCACCGAGCGCAACGGCATCTACATCATCGACCTGCTCCAGTCGCTGTCGTACATCGACCGCGCCTACGAGTTCGTCAAGGAGACCGTCGCCCACGGCGGCACGGTCATGTTCGTCGGCACGAAGAAGCAGGCGCAGGAGGCCATCGCCGAGCAGGCCACCCGCGTCGGCATGCCCTACGTCAACCAGCGCTGGCTGGGCGGCATGCTCACCAACTTCTCGACCGTCTACAAGCGCCTCCAGCGCCTCAAGGAGCTCGAGCTCATCGACTTCGAGGACGTCGCCGCCTCGGGTCTGACGAAGAAGGAGCTCCTGGTCCTCTCGCGTGAGAAGGCCAAGCTCGAGAAGACCCTCGGTGGTATCCGCGAGATGTCCAAGGTCCCCAGCGCCGTCTGGATCGTGGACACCAAGAAGGAGCACATCGCGGTCGGTGAGGCCCGGAAGCTCAACATCCCGGTCGTCGCCATCCTCGACACCAACTGCGACCCCGACGAGGTCGACTACAAGATCCCGGGCAACGACGACGCGATCCGCTCCGTCACCCTGCTCACCCGCGTGATCGCCGACGCCGTCGCCGAGGGCCTCATCTCCCGTTCCGGCGTCGCCACCGGCGACAAGGGCGACAAGGCCGCCGGCGAGCCGCTGGCCGCGTGGGAGCGCGACCTGCTCGAGGGCGAGAAGAAGGCCGAGACCGCGGACGAGGCCGAGAAGCCGGCCGAGGCCGCTGCCGAGGCTGAGGCCCCGGCCGCCGAGGCCCCCGCTGCCGAGGCTCCCGCCGCCGAGGCCGAGGCCCCTGCTGCCGAGGCTCCCGCCGCCGAGGCCGCTCCGGCCGCCGAGGGCGAGCAGGCCTGAGTCAGGCCGTAGGCCGTACGGGCGCCAGTCCGTCCGTACGGCCCTAGGGACGAAGGGACGGCGGGGGGTGCCGAGTGCACCGCCCGCCGTTCACCCACAGCCCCCAGATCTTCGTAGATCTTCGAGACTTCGAACTCCGAGAGAGATTCACAGATCATGGCGAACTACACCGCCGCTGACGTCAAGAAGCTCCGTGAGCTCACCGGCGCCGGCATGATGGACTGCAAGAAGGCGCTGGACGAGGCCGAGGGCAGCGTCGACAAGGCCGTCGAGGCGCTCCGCATCAAGGGCCAGAAGGGCGTCGCCAAGCGTGAGGGCCGCTCCGCCGAGAACGGCGCCGTGGTCTCGATCATCGCCGACGACAACTCCTCCGGCGTCCTCGTCGAGCTGAAGTGCGAGACGGACTTCGTCGCCAAGGGCGAGAAGTTCCAGGCCGTCGCCAACGCGATCGCCGAGCACGTCGTCAAGACCTCCCCGGCCGACCTCGAGGCGCTCCTCGCGTCCGAGATCGAGCCCGGCAAGACCGTCCAGGCGTTCGTGGACGAGGCCAACGCCAACCTCGGCGAGAAGATCGTGCTGGACCGCTTCGCGCAGTTCGCCGACGGCTTCGTGACCGCGTACATGCACCGCACGATGCCCGACCTGCCCCCGCAGATCGGTGTCCTCGTCGAGCTGGACAAGCCGAACGCCGACGTCGCCAAGGGCATCGCCCAGCACATCGCCGCCTTCGCGCCGAAGTACCTCTCCAAGGAGGACGTGCCGGCCGAGGTCGTCGAGTCCGAGCGCCGCGTCGCCGAGGAGACCACCCGCGCCGAGGGCAAGCCCGAGGCCGCCCTGCCGAAGATCGTCGAGGGTCGCCTCAACGGCTTCTTCAAGGACGCCACGCTGCTCGGCCAGCCGTACGCGCTGGACAACAAGAAGTCCGTCCAGAAGATCCTGGACGAGGCCGGTGTCACCCTGAAGCGCTTCACGCGCATCAAGGTCGGCATCTGAGTCCGTGCCGCGATCGACGCTCCGGCCCGATAGGGTCGGACGCAGTCGTCCGGTACGCCGTCACGCGCGTGCGTGACGTACGACAGCAGATCTGACGAGGAGGCCATTGCCGCGCACGGGTTGCGAACACCCCACCGGCAATGGCCTTCTTCGCATGTGCACCACGTGAAAGAGGCGGGATCTCCCATGACCACCAAGGCCCAGAAGAGCGACGACGGCAAACTACGCGGCCGGTTCATGCTGAAGCTTTCCGGAGAGGCGTTCTCCGGTGGCGGTGGCCTGGGCGTGGACCCCGACGTGGTGCACAAGGTCGCCCGCGAGATCGCGGCCGTCGTACGGGACGGCGCCGAGATCGCGGTCGTCATCGGCGGCGGCAACTTCTTCCGCGGCGCCGAACTCCAGCAGCGCGGCATGGACCGCGCCCGTTCCGACTACATGGGCATGCTCGGCACGGTCATGAACTGCCTCGCCCTCCAGGACTTCCTGGAGAAGGAGGGCATCGACAGCCGCGTGCAGACCGCCATCACCATGGGGCAGGTCGCCGAGCCGTACATCCCGCTGCGTGCCGTGCGCCACCTGGAGAAGGGCCGCGTGGTCATCTTCGGCGCCGGTATGGGCATGCCGTACTTCTCCACCGACACCACCGCCGCCCAGCGCGCTCTGGAGATCGACGCCGAGGCGCTGCTGATGGGCAAGAACGGCGTGGACGGCGTCTACGACTCCGACCCGAAGACCAACCCGGAGGCCGTCAAGTTCGACGCCCTCGGGTACGGCGAGGTCATCACCCGCGACCTGAAGGTCGCCGACATGACCGCGATCACGCTGTGCCGCGACAACAAGCTGCCGATCCTCGTCTTCGAGCTTCTGACCGAGGGCAATATCGCTCGCGCCGTCAAGGGTGAGAAGATCGGGACGCTTGTGGGTGAGCAAGGCAGCCGGGCCTGACCGGAAGAACCCCGGTCTTGTACGACAACACCTGACCGGGGGACGGAGCCTGGTCGGGGGATGGACAATGTCCTGCCGGTCGGGAACCGTGCAGGAAGAAGACGCGACGCAGCCGGCCGCCGCCTCCGCAAGGAACCGCAGCCGGGCCTACTCAAGACACGCAGGAGCAAGTGGTGATCGAAGAGACCCTCCTCGAGGCCGAGGAGAAGATGGAGAAGGCCGTCGTGGTCGCCAAGGAGGACTTCGCCGCGATCCGCACCGGCCGTGCGCACCCGGCGATGTTCAACAAGATCGTTGCCGACTACTACGGCGCACCGACGCCGATCAACCAGCTGGCTTCGTTCTCCGTGCCGGAGCCGCGCATGGCGGTCGTGACGCCGTTCGACAAGACCGCGCTGCGCAACATCGAGCAGGCGATCCGCGACTCCGACCTGGGCGTCAACCCGAGCAACGACGGCAACATCATCCGAGTGGTGTTCCCCGAGCTGACCGAGGAGCGCCGCCGCGACTACATCAAGGTCGCCAAGGGCAAGGGCGAGGACGCCAAGGTGTCCATCCGAGCGGTCCGCCGCAAGGCCAAGGACGCGATCGACAAGCTGATCAAGGACGGCGAGGTCGGCGAGGACGAGGGCCGCCGTGCCGAGAAGGAACTCGACGACACCACCGCGAAGTACGTCACCCAGGTGGACGAGCTCCTGAAGCACAAGGAATCGGAGCTGCTCGAGGTCTGATGAACGACTCTTCCTGGGGCTCACCGCCACACGCCGGGTCGCGGGCCGGGTACTGGGGGCCCGCCGACCAGGGGCCTGTCCAGGGGGCCGCCCCGGCGGGTCCCGCGTACGATGCGCCTGAGGCGCAGCAGACTCGCCCCATGCCCATCGTCCCCGACGTACCCGCGCACGGCGGAAACCAGGATGACGACCGGGGGGCCGCTCGGCTGGGTGGCCCCCTGTTCCCAGCCGAGCCGTACGGAGACGCGCCCTACGGCAACCAGCCGTACGGCGACGCCGCCCGAAGTCACGACACACCGTCGGCACAGCCCCATGCGGCGGTGCCGCAGAATCCGGAGCCCATGCCCGACGCCCCTCAGCCGGCGCCCGCACCGCAGAAGAAGAGCGCGGGCCGAGACCTGGGCGCGGCCATAGGTGTCGGGGTCGGGCTCGGCGTGGTGATCGTCGCGTCGCTGTTCGTCGTCAAGGCCGTGTTCATCGGCGTCATAGCAGTCGCCGTCGTCGTGGGCCTGTGGGAGCTGACCAGCAGGCTCCAGGAGCGCAAGGGCATCAAAGCGCCGCTCGTGCCGCTCGCGGTCGGCGGTGCGGCGATGGTCGTCGCCGGGTACGTCCGGGGCCCCGAGGGCGCCTGGGTCGCCATGGCCCTCACCGCGCTCGCGGTGCTGGTCTGGCGGATGACCGAACCGCCCGAGGGCTACCTCAAGGACGTCACGGCCGGTGTCTTCGCGGCCTTCTACGTCCCCTTCCTCGCCACGTTCGTCGCCCTGATGCTCACCGCCGACGACGGAGCGTTCCGCGTCATGACGTTCCTGCTCCTGACGGTGGTCAGCGACACGGGCGCGTACGCCGTCGGCTGGCGCTTCGGCAAGACCAAGCTCGCCCCGCGCATCAGCCCGGGCAAGACCCGCGAGGGCCTGCTCGGCGCGGTGTCGTTCGCGATGGTCGCCGGCGCGCTGCTGATGCAGTTCCTGATCGACGACGGCAGCTGGTGGCAGGGCCTGCTGCTCGGCCTCGCCGTCGCGGCCAGCGCCACACTCGGCGACCTCGGCGAGTCCATGATCAAGCGGGACCTGGGCATCAAGGACATGGGCACGCTGCTTCCGGGCCACGGTGGCATCATGGACCGGCTCGACTCGCTGCTGCCCACGGCTCCCGTGGTCTGGCTGCTGCTCGTCCTGTTCGTGGGCTCCGGCTGACCCACCCGCCCAGCGGCTCCGGCGGGCCCCCTCCCTGCGACTCGGGGAGGGGGCCCGCCGCCGTGCACCCCGCAAGACCTCAGCGCCGCCGGGGGAACTCGCCACCGTTGCGGCGCGGCTCGTGCAGGACACACCGTCCGAGGCCGGCCCACGCCGACGGCCGGGACCCACGGGTGACCGCCCCCACCCCTGCTACGGCCTGGGCTGCCCGAGTTGATCTGCGACACTGGAGGGGTTATGCCGAAGCCCGGAGAACTTACTTTCGTCGCCCCCCGCGGAGCTCAGAAGCCGCCGCGGCATCTCGCCGACCTCTCGCCCGCCGAGCGGAAGGAGGTCGTGGCGGAGATCGGGGAGAAGCCGTTTCGTGCCAAGCAGCTCTCGCAGCACTACTTCGCGCGGTACGCGCACGACCCGGCCGAGTGGACCGACATCCCCGCCGGTGCGCGCGAGAAGCTGCGTGAGGCGCTGCTGCCGGACCTGATGTCGGTCGTCCGGCATCTGTCGACGGACCAGGGGACCACCCGCAAGACGCTGTGGCGGCTGTTCGACGGCACGCTCGTGGAGTCGGTGCTGATGCGCTACCCGGACCGGGTGACCATGTGCATCAGCTCGCAGGCCGGGTGCGGGATGAACTGTCCGTTCTGCGCCACGGGACAGGCGGGTCTCGACCGTAATCTGTCCACGGCCGAGATCGTGCACCAGATCGTCGACGGCATGCGGGCGCTGCGGGACGGGGAGGTGCCCGGGGGCCCCGCCAGGCTCTCCAACATCGTCTTCATGGGGATGGGCGAGCCGCTCGCCAACTACAAGCGGGTCGTGGGAGCCATTCGCGCGCTCACCGACCCGGCGCCGGACGGACTCGGGCTGTCGCAGCGCGGGATCACCGTGTCGACGGTCGGGCTGGTGCCCGCCATCCACCGGTTGTCCGACGAGGGCTTCAAGTGCCGCCTCGCGATCTCCCTGCACGCGCCGGACGACGAGCTGCGCGACACTCTCGTCCCCGTGAACACGCGGTGGAAGGTGCGCGAGGTGCTGGATGCCGGATTCGAGTACACCGAGCGGTCCGGGCGTCGGCTGTCCATCGAGTACGCGTTGATCCGCGACATCAACGACCAGGCCTGGCGTGGTGACCGGCTGGGCCGACTGCTGCGCGGCAAGCCCGTGCACGTCAATCTCATCCCGCTCAACCCGACGCCGGGTTCGAAGTGGACGGCCTCGCGGCCCGAGGACGAGAAGGCGTTCGTCGAGGCGATCGCGGCGCACGGGGTGCCCGTCACGGTCCGGGACACCCGTGGCCAGGAGATCGACGGGGCGTGCGGTCAGCTCGCGGCCACCGAGCGGTAGTCTGAGACCCGTACACATCTTCATATTCCGACAGGGGAGCGCCACAGCGCTGAGAGTGCGGCATCCAGGCCCGCAGACCCTCTGAACCTCGCCCAGGTCATTCTGGGTAGGAAGTTCGGTCATCACTCGAGCTGTTGCGCCCTGCCCGGCGTCCCGTGCGGACCCGGGCGGGGCCGCGTCTCTTCCTGGTCTATCCCAGGAGGAAAATCCGGTGCAGAACAAGACCTTCGTGGCCGTCGCCGTCGGGCTCGGTCTCGTCGCGCTGTCCGCGTGCGGGTCGGCGGACGACAAGGGGGCGGAGGGCTCGGCGGGCTCCACAACCGTCACCCTGGTCAGTCACGACTCGTGGGCCGTGTCCAAGAGTGTGCTCGCCGACTTCGAGAAGGAGTCCGGGTACAAGGTGAAGGTCCTCAAGGACGGCGACGCCGGGCAGGCCGTCAACAAGGCGATCCTCACCAAGGACAACCCGCAGGGCGACGTCTTCTTCGGCGTCGACAACACCCTTCTGTCCCGTGCCCTCGACAACGGGCTGTTCCAGCCGTACGAGGCCAAGGGGCTGGAGCAGGTCGACGCGCGGTACCAGCTGGACGCGGGCAAGCACCGGGTCACGCCCGTCGACTACGGCGACATCTGCGTCAACTACGACAAGGCCTACTTCGCCGGGCACAAGCTGGCCCCGCCCGCCTCCTTCGACGATCTCGTGAAGCCCGCCTACAAGGACCTGCTCGTCACCGAGAACGCCTCCACCTCCTCGCCCGGGCTCGGCTTCCTGCTCGGCACGGCCGCGAAGTACGGCGACGGAGGCTGGGAAGGTTACTGGAAGAAGCTCAAGGCCAACGGGGTGAAGGTGGTCGACGGCTGGGAGCAGGCCTACAACGAGGAGTTCTCCGGTTCGGCCGGCGGGAAGAAGGCGAAGGCCGACCGTCCGCTCGTCGTGTCGTACGCCTCCTCGCCGCCCGCCGAGGTGATCTACGGCGACCCGAAGCCGTCCACCGCGCCGACCGGTGTCGCCTCCGGTACCTGCTTCCGGCAGATCGAGTTCGCGGGGCTGCTGAGCAACGCGTCCGCCGACAAGGGCGGCAAGGCGTTGATCGACTTTCTGATCAGCAGGAAGTTCCAGGAGGACATGCCGCTCAACATGTTCGTGTACCCGGTGGTGAAGGGGGCGGCCGTCCCCGCCGAGTTCACCCGGTACGGGCCCGCGGCCAAGGACCCCGAGACCCTGGCCCCGGCGAAGATCGCCGACCGCCGCGACCAGTGGGTCAAGTCGTGGACCTCGCTCGTACTGAAGTAGCCCCGCGCAAGGACGCCAGGGGGAGCGCGGCTGCGCGGCTGGGTCTCATGGCCGCGCCCGTCGCGTTCTTCGCGGTCTTCTTCGCGTACCCGGTCGCCGCGATCGTCGCCCGGGGGCTCGGCGCCGACGGGGTCTGGCACTTCGGGCGCCTCTGGGACGTGCTCGCGGAGCCCGGCGTCCGGCACGTGCTGTGGTTCACCACCTGGCAGGCGCTCGCCTCCACCGCGCTCACGCTGCTGGTGGCGCTGCCGGGCGCGTATGTGTTCGCCCGCCTCGACTTCCCGGGCAAGCAGGTGCTGCGGGCCGTCGTCACCGTCCCGTTCGTGCTGCCGACGGTCGTCGTCGGCACGGCCTTCCTGGCGCTCGTCGGGCGCGGCGGGCTGCTCGACGACCTGTGGGGGGTACGGCTGGACACCACGGTGTGGGCGATCCTGCTGGCCCATGTCTTCTTCAACTACGCGGTCGTCGTACGGACGGTGGGCGGGCTGTGGGCGCAGCTCGACCCGCGGCAGGAGGAGGCGGCGCGGATGCTCGGCGCGTCGCGCGCGAGGGCGTGGCGCACGGTCACCCTGCCCGCGCTGGGGCCTGCCGTCGCCGCCGCCGCGCTGATGGTCTTCCTCTTCACCTTCACCTCCTTCGGAGTGGTGCAGATCCTCGGCGGCCCCACGTTCTCCACCCTCGAGGTGGAGATCTACCGGCAGACGTCCGAGATCTTCGACCTGTCCACGGCCGCCGTCCTCACGATCGTCCAGTTCGTGGCCGTCGGCGCGATCCTCGCCGTGCACGCCTGGACGGTGCGGCGGCGCGAGACCGCGCTGCGGCTGGTCGACGCCTCGGTGACCGCGCGGCGGCCGCGCGGGGCCGGGCAGTGGGCGCTGCTGGCCGGGGTGCTCGGCACGATCGCCGTGCTGCTGGTGCTGCCGCTGGCGGTGCTGGCGCAGCGCTCCCTCGACGCACCCGGCTTCGCCTACTACCGGGCGCTGACCGGCGACGACGGCAACGTCTTCCTGGTCCCTCCGATCGACGCCATCGGCAACTCGCTGGAGTACGCCGTCGTCGCCACCGCGATCGCCGTGCTCGTCGGCGGGCTCGCCGCGGCCGCCCTCACCCGGCGGGACGCCGGCCGGCTGGTGCGTGGCTTCGACGCGCTGCTGATGCTGCCGCTGGGCGTGTCCGCGGTGACCGTCGGCTTCGGGTTCCTCATCGCCCTCGACGAGCCTCCGCTGGACCTGCGCGGTACGTGGATCCTGGTGCCGCTCGCGCAGGCGCTGGTCGGCGTCCCCTTCGTCGTACGGACCATGCTGCCGGTGCTGCGCGCGGTGGACCAGCGGCTGCGGGAGGCGGCGGCCGTGCTCGGGGCGTCGCCCTGGCGGGTGTGGCGGGAGGTCGACCTGCCGATGGTGCGGCGGGCGCTGCTGGTCGCCGCCGGGTTCGCCTTCGCGGTGTCGCTGGGGGAGTTCGGGGCGACGGTGTTCATCGCCCGGCCCGACAATCCGACGCTGCCGGTCGCCGTGGCGCGACTGCTCGGACGGGCCGGAGAGATGAACTACGGCCAGGCGATGGCCCTTTCCACGATTCTGATGGTGGTGTGCGCGGTGGCCCTGCTGGTGCTGGAGCGGCTGCGGACCGACCGGACGGGGGAGTTCTGATGCTTCTGGAGCTGGAGCGCGCGACCGTGCGGTTCGGTGGGCGGGCGGTGCTCGACGCGGTCGATCTCGCCGTCACGGAGCACGAGGTGGTGTGTGTGCTGGGGCCGAGCGGCAGCGGCAAGTCGACACTGCTGCGGGCGGTGGCGGGGCTCCAGCCGATGGACGCCGGGCGGGTTCTGCTCGACGGACGCGACCAGGCGGGGGTCCCCGCGCACAAGCGGGAGCTCGGGCTGATGTTCCAGGACCATCAGCTGTTCCCGCAGCGGGACGTGGGCGGCAACGTGGCCTTCGGGCTGCGGATGCGAGGCATGCCCGGGAGGGCGCGGGACGAGCGGGTGACCGAGTTGCTGGACCTGGTCGGGCTGCCCGGCGCCGCCGGCCGGGCGGTGGCCGCGCTCTCCGGTGGGGAGCAGCAGCGGGTGGCGCTGGCCCGGGCCCTCGCGCCGCGTCCCCGGCTGCTGATGCTCGACGAGCCGCTCGGTCAGCTCGACAGGTCGCTGCGGGAGCGGCTGGTGGTCGAACTGCGGGAGTTGTTCGGCCGGTTGGGGACCACGGTGCTCGCGGTCACCCATGACCAGGGTGAGGCGTTCGCGCTCGCCGACCGGGTCGTGGTGATGCGGGACGGGCGGATCGCCCAGTCCGGTACGCCCCTCGAGGTGTGGCAGCGGCCGGCGGACGCGTTCGTGGCCCGTTTCCTCGGCTTCGACAACGTGGTGGAGGCGACCGTCACGGGGGAGGCCGCGGTCACCCCGTGGGGCAAGGTGCCGGTGCCGGCCGGTTCGGGACAGGGGGCGCGCACCCTGCTCGTGCGGCCCGCCGGTGTGCGCCTGGTGGGCGCGGACGAGGGCCTGCGCTGCACGGTCACCGGACGTACGTTCCGCGGCACGCATGTCGCCGTGCATCTCCAGCCGGAGGGCGCACCGAGGCTGGAGGCGGCGTGCGCGTTGCGCGACGCGCCGGAGGTCGGCAGCGCCGTGGGGGTCTCCTTCGACCCGGCCGAAACCGTCGTGCTGGACTGACCGCAGCCGGGATCGAGGGCCGCCCGACGGGCCGGGACACGGCGCGGGAATGCGGACGGCCCGCCCCGGGAAGGGGCGGGCCGCACATGTGCCTGTGTCGTGCCGGTGGTGCGGGTCAGCGGTGGCTGGAGCCGCGGCGACGCATACCGAAGAAGACCGCGCCGCCGCCGACGACGACCAGGGCGGCCGCGACGCCGACGATCAGGCCGGTGTTGGAGCTCGCGCCGGTCTCGGCGAGGTTGGACTCCTGGACCGCGGCCGACGGGACGTTGCTCGCGGAGGGCGCGGGCGCGGCGCCGTCGCTCGTCGAGCCGGACGGCGACGGGGTGATCGTCTCGGCCGGCGGCGGGGTGGAGGTGCTGCCCGACGGCGTCGAGGACGGGGTGGCGGTCGGGGTGGACGTGTCGGCCTTGCAGGCCTTGGACGGGGTGGTCACGTTCGGGCTGATGTCGGCGTCGACGAACGTCTTCTTGCCCTTGACGGCCACGATGTGGACCCGGTAGACGGCGTTCGGCTCCCAGTCCTCGGCGAAGGAGACGGTGACGCCCTTCTTCGAGCCCTCGACCGTCTGCTCGGCACCGACCTGACGGAGGTCGGCGCCGTTGTTCTCGAGGAACACGGTGATGACGGCCGGGACGCCCGTGGGGTCCTTGTCGGTGACGGTGATGACGCCCTTCGTGCCGTCACAGGCGGCAGCGGCGGAGAACTCACTGATGTCGCAGGCCAGCGCGGTGCCGGCGGCGCTGAGCGCGAGGGCGGCGGAGGCGGCGGTGACACCGAGCATGCGCACCGAACGGGCGGCGGTACGGCGGGAAAGGGACACGTTTGTCCTTTACGGGAAGCGCAACTGCGGGGGGTGGAGGGGGAGATGGCGCCCCCGGTGAGCCGAGTGCGTCACCATCCCCAGCAGACACACAGGTCTATAAGCGTTCCATAAGAAGTGTCAATGCGAGGACGCCTCTGAGCGGCTGGCTTTGCCCGCTTATTAACCTCCGAGACGTTTCAACGCCTCCGGCGCCTCCTCGATCCGGTCAACCAGGGCGATACGGGACTCCATCGCCCGCTCCTGGGCGAGTGACCTCAAGAGCGGCCAGGCGGGCAGCCGTTGGGTCCAGTGCTCCCGGTCCACCAGCACCATCGGAGTCGGCTCGCCCCGCGACCCGTAGTAGTTGGGCGTCGCGTTGTCGAAGATCTCCTGTACGGTCCCGGCGGCGCCCGGCAGGAACACCACGCCCGCGGTGCAGCGGGCCAACAGGCCGTCCTCGCGGGTGGCGTTGGAGAAGTACTTGGCGAGATGCGCCGCGAACGGGTTCGGCGGTTCGTGACCGTAGAACCACGTGGGGATGCCGACCGAGGGACCGCCGCCCGGCCAGCCGGCACGCACCTCGAAGGCGGCCTTCGCCCACTCGGTGACCGAGGGGGTGAACTTCGGCGCCTTGACGAGGATGCCGAGTGCGGCCGTGAGCATCTCGTCGTCGAAGGGGGCCGCGTAGGCGCCTAGGTTCGCCGCCTCCATCGCGCCGGGTCCGCCACCGGTCGCCACCATGAGCCCGGCGCGCGTGAGTTCACGGCCGAGGCGGGCGGCGCCCGCGTACGCCTCCGTGCCGCGCGCCATGGCGTGGCCGCCCATGACACCCACCACGTGTTCACCTACGAGGAGTTCGTCGAGCGCGTCGGTGACGGCGTCGTCGTGGATCGAGCGGAGCATGGAGCCGAAGATGTCGCCGTCCGCCTTGGTGCGCTGGAACCAGGCGTACGTGCGGGCGTCCGGGGTCGCCTCGTAGCCCTCGTCCAGGGACGCGAACAACTCGTCGGGGGAGTAGACGAAACCGCGGTACGGGTCGAAGGACAGGCCCGGTACGGGCGGGAAGACCAGGGCGCCGGAGGCACGGGTCTTCGTGGCCGCCTCCGGGGCCATCGGGCAGCCGAGGAAGACGGCGCCCGAGGTGTCGAGGGCGAGGAGGGCGTCCGTACGGTCCGTCAGGTCGACGGACTGGACGCGGAAGTGGGAGAGCGTGCCGTGGGCGCGGACCACCTCGTCGAACTCGGCGAGGGACTCGATCTCACGGTCGTGGGAGCCGTCGAACGGCTGGGCGGGTGTCGTCGGATGCACCCGCCCATGCTAGGCAGCGCCGGACGGCGGGTGGTCAGCTCTCGACGGCCGACGGGTCCATCCACACGATCTCCCAGGTGTGGCCGTCGAGGTCGTCGAACGAACGGCCGTACATGAAACCCATGTCCTGGGTCTCGCCGCTCGGGGAGCCGCCGACCGCGAGCGCCCTGTCGACGAGTTCGTCGACCTTCTCGCGGCTCTCGGCGCTGAGGGCGATCAGGACCTCGCTGGTCCTCGACGCGTCCGCGATCTCCTTCTTGGTGAAGCTCGAGTAGAACGGCTTGGTGAGCAGCATCGCGACGATCGTGTCGCTGATCACCACGGAGGCCGCGTTGTCGTCGCTGAACTGCGGGTTGATCGAGTAGCCGAGCTCCGTGAAGAACTTCTTCGAGGCGTCGAGGTCGTTCACGGGCAGGTTGACGAAGATCATCTGCTGGTAGGCCGGGGTGGTCATCTGGTCTCTCCCAGGGAGTTCGTGCTGCTGGTGGCTGGTTTCTGTGGGGTAGACCGGGGGGACGCGCGGAACTAATCGGCGGACGGAGATCTTTCTGCTTCAGCGCGTCGGCTCGAGCGCGTGCGCTTCAGCGCATCAGCGGGAGAGCCGCCAGTTCGGCCACGATCAGGGTGAGCGGGACGAACAGGGCGAGCAGCGCGCCCGTGCGCAGGGCGGCGGCGCTGCGCAGCGTCTTGGCCGGGGCGCCGAGGCGGAGCAGGGCGGCGGTGGTGTCGGCGCGGACCTGCCTCGCCTCGATGGCCGCCGTCAGCAGCGTGGCGACGGTGCAGCCCGCCACGATCACGGCGCCGAGCGTGGCGAGCGGGCCGAAGGACGGGTCCGCCGGGTCGTACAGCATGGCCATCGTGTACGCGCCCGAGGCCACCGCGCAGACCACTCCCAGCGGACGGCCGATGCGGGACGCCTCCTGCATCAGGCCCCGGCCCGCGAGGAGGCGCAGCGCGCCCGGACGGGCCGCTTGCAGCAGGCGGCCGCAGAGGTGGGTGAGGCCGGGACCGGCGAGGGCCAGGCCCACGGCGGTGAGGATCCAGCCGACGAGGACCGCGACGGGGCCGGTGGGCAGGCCGCCGGGGAGCGGGAGCGTGCTGGGCTCGGCGATCTGGTTCGCGTACGCCTCCACGGCAAGGCCGGCCGCGAGGAGCGCCGCGCCCCAGGGGAGGGCGGTGGGGTGGGGCGGATGCGTCGGGGAGTCCATGCGGTGGGCGGGGACCGGGGCCGGGGTGCCGTCCGTGGCCTCCGACGGTCCGCCTTCCGGATGCGAGGCGATGGAGAGGGTCACGGTGCCCGGAGTCGAGGGGGCGCCGTTCGCCGCCAGGACGGCGGCCGCCTCGGCGGGGCGGTGGCCCGGATCGGGGCGGGACGGCCTGCCGTTCGCCGCCGGGCCGGTGGACGTATCGGCGGACCTGCCGTCCTGATCGTCGGCGGACCACCGCGGTGCCGCCCCCTGGTCGCCGGCCGCGGCTGCGGTACGGACGCCCGCAACGGGACCGGACGGCCGGGGTCGTCTCGTTCTCGCCCCGAAGCGGCCGTACTCGCCGAACCTGTCTCCCGGCCCGGTCCTCCCGTACGTCCCGAACCGGCCGAACATCCGCGGGGCCGCCTGGGCCGCCACGCGAGCGTCCCTCGGGCGGAGCATCAGCGCCACCGCGACGGACGAGGCCACCGGGACCAGTGCCAGCAGGGTCAGGGACGCCGGCAGCGGGAGGGGCTGGTTCGCCGCCAGGAAGTCGGCGGCCGCTCCGTCGAACGGCATGCCCGTGAGGTCGCCGCGCAGATGGAGGAAGAGGAGGAGGGCCAGCATGGAGCCGAGCAGCGTCGACAGGGCCGTCGTCATCGCCGAGACGGCCATCAGGCGGGCCGGTCCCAGGCCGATCGCCGCCAGTCCGGGGCGCGGGCGGGTGCCGGGGTCCGTGCGGGCCACCGCCAGGGCGAAGTAGACCGTCGCCGCGAGCGGGACCGCGCACCAGGCGAGCCGGAGCACCGACGCGGCCTGGTCGTCGGGGTGGGCGAGGGCGTGGCCGAGGGTGCACAGGAGGAGGAAACCGGTGCCCGCCGAGGCCGTCGCGACCAGGAGGCGGCGGAGCTGGACGGCGGGATGGGCGCTGCGCGTCAGACGGAGAGCGAGCACGCGGCCCCCCGGCCTTCCGACTCCGTGACCGGGGGCAGATGGACCGTCCTGACCCGGCGGCCGTCCAGCAGTGGCACCGTGCGGTCGGCGAGGGCGGCGGTCTCCGGATCGTGGGTGGCCAGCACCACCGTGATGCCGTGGGAGCGGGCCGCCGTCGTCAGGGTGCGCAGGACGTGGGCCCGGTCGGCGCGGTGCAGGGGGGCCGTCGGCTCGTCCGCGAAGAGGACCGAGGGGGCCGGGGCCAGGGCGCGCGTGATGCAGACCCGCTGGCGTTCGGCCTGGGTGAGTTCGTGCGGGCGGTGGTGCGACCTGCCGCCGATGTCCAGGCGGTCCAGCCACTCCAGCGCGGCGACCTTGGCCCGGCGGCGGCTGGTGCCGCGCAGCATCAGGGGGAGGGCCGCGTTCTCCCAGACGTTGAGTTCGGGGACGAGGGCCGGCACCGGGTCGATCCAGCCGAAGCGGTCGCGGCGCAGCCGTTCGCGGGCCGTCGGGCCCATCGTGTGCACGGGGACGCTGTTGAACCAGACCTCGCCGCGCTGGGCGGGCGAAAGGCCGGACAGGCAGCGCAGCAGTGTGGTCTTGCCGCTGCCGCGCGGCCCGCTGACGGCGAGGATCTCGCCCTCCCGCACGCCCAGCGAGACGCCGCCGAGCGCCGGTGAGCCGTCGCGGTGCGTGAAGTACAGGGAGCGTGCCCACAGCACGTCGTTGTCCGGCGGGGCCTCCTGATTTCCGGAGCCGCGCAGCGGCGTACTACGCTGCGTTTCTGCTTCGCCGGCGGTCAGGGCTTGGCCGTCACGAGACCCGCTGCGGTCGAGTGAGAAGCCCCCTCGGTCACGTGGGGGAGGAGTCACGGGCGTACACCTCGGTTCAGATCCGTAAGTTCCTTGCCACTCCCCCATCCTGGGGAACGAACGGGAAACGAAGGCAGGGCCGATCGGTCACGAGCACGCTAAGGACATCGCGGCGGGCATACCACAGCACACGGCCCCGGTCCGCCGTTTCTCACTCGAACGGTCGATGCCGGGGCCGGTGTTGATCAGCTGATCAGGCCGATGGTCAGAGCTTCGTCCACGCCTCCGTCAGCGTCGCGCGCAGGATCTGCTCGATCTCGTCGAAGGTCTCCTGGTTGGAGATCAGCGGCGGGGCGAGCTGGACGACCGGGTCGCCGCGGTCGTCGGCACGGCAGTACAGGCCGTTGTCGAAGAGAGCCTTGGACAGGAAGCCGTACAGGACGCGCTCGGTCTCCTCGTCGTTGAACGATTCCTTCGTCGCCTTGTCCTTGACCAGCTCGATGCCGTAGAAGAAGCCGTTCCCCCGGACGTCGCCGACGATCGGGAGGTCGTGCAGCTTCTGGAGGGTCTTGAGGAACGCGCCCTCGTTGTCCAGCACGTGCTGGTTGAGGCCCTCGCGCTCGAACAGGTCGAGGTTGGCGACGCCCACCGCGGCCGACACGGGGTGGCCGCCGAAGGTGTAACCGTGCAGGAAGGTGTTGTCGCCCTTGTAGAACGGCTCGGCCAGCTTGTCGGAGATGATGCAGGCGCCGATCGGGGAGTAGCCCGAGGTCATGCCCTTGGCGCAGGTGATCATGTCCGGGACGTAGCCGAACTTGTCGCAGGCGAACATCGTGCCGAGGCGGCCGAAGGCGCAGATGACCTCGTCCGACACGAGCAGCACGTCGTACTGGTCGCAGATCTCGCGCACCCGCTGGAAGTAGCCGGGCGGGGGCGGGAAGCAGCCGCCCGCGTTCTGGACCGGCTCCAGGAAGACCGCGGCGACCGTCTCCGGGCCCTCGAAGAGGATCTGCTGCTCGATCTGGTCGGCGGCCCAGCGGCCGAAGGCCTCGGGGTCGTCGCCGTATATCGGGGCGCGGTAGATGTTGGTGTTCGGCACCTTGTGCGCGCCCGGGACGAGCGGCTCGAAGGGGGCCTTCAAGGCCGGCAGGCCGGTGATCGACAGGGCGCCCTGCGGGGTGCCGTGGTAGGCGACCGCGCGGGAGATGACCTTGTACTTGGTCGGCTTGCCCTGGAGCTTGAAGTACTGCTTGGCGAGCTTCCAGGCGGTCTCGACGGCCTCGCCGCCGCCGGTGGTGAAGAAGACCTTGTTCAGGTCGCCCGGCGCGTAGTCGGCGAGACGCTCCGCCAGCTCCACGGCCTTCGGGTGGGCGTAGGACCACACCGGGAAGAACGCGAGCTCCTGCGCCTGCTTGAAGGCCGTCTCGGCCAGCTCGGTGCGGCCGTGACCGGCCTGGACGACGAACAGACCCGAGAGGCCGTCGAGGTAGCGCCTGCCCTTGTCGTCGTAGATGTAGGCGCCCTCGCCCCGGACGATCGTCGGGACCGGCGAGTTCTCGTACGAGGACATGCGGGTGAAGTGCATCCACAGGTGGTCGTACGCGGTGCGGCTGAGGTCCTTGGTGCTCACTGTTATCGGGTCCTCACGGTTATCGGGTTCCCCACATGTAGGTCTGCTTCTTCAGCTTCAGGTAGACGAAGCTCTCGGTCGAGCGAACGCCCGGCAGAGCACGGATGCGCTTGTTGATGACGTCCAGCAGGTGGTCGTCGTCCTCGCAGACGATCTCGGCGAGGACGTCGAACGAGCCCGCCGTCATCACCACGTACTCGACTTCCGCCATGTCGGTCAGCGCTTCCGCGATGGACTCGACATCGCCCTCCACGTTGATCCCGACCATCGCCTGGCGGCGGAAGCCCACGGTCAGCGGGTCCGTGACGGCGACGATCTGCATCACGCCCTGGTCGAGCAGCTTCTGGACGCGCTGGCGCACGGCCGCCTCGGAGAGGCCGACGGCCTTGCCGATCGCGGCGTACGGCCGGCGGCCGTCCTCCTGGAGCTGCTGGATGATGGCGAGGCTGACGGCATCCAGGTGAGGGGTGCTGCCGTTCCTGGACTCGCGGGAGTCCCTGTGCTCTGCGCTTCGACTGGCCACGGCCTCACTGTGCACGAGGTCTCGACGGTTCCGCAAGGCCGATGCGATGAAATTCGTTGTTTACGTGTGTGAGATCTGCGGATTCCGCAGCCCCGGCGGGATCGGGGGTGTTGAAAACGTCGGGGCAAGGATTAGTGTGGGTGTCTCAGTCAATGGACACCGAACTTGGAGGGCCGGCAGTGAGCACCGAGCTGCGTCGTCTGCGCAATCACATCGACGGTGAGTTCCGGGACGCCGCCGACGGACGGACCACCGAGGTGGTCAACCCCGCGACGGGCGAGGCGTACGCGACCGCGCCGCTGTCCCGCCAGGCGGACGTCGACGCCGCGATGGCGGCCGCCGCCAAGGCGTTCCCCGGCTGGCGCGACACGACCCCCGCCGAACGCCAAAGGGCCCTGCTGAAGATCGCGGACGCGTTCGAGGAGCGGGCCGAGGAGCTCATCGCGGCCGAGGTGGAGAACACGGGCAAGCCGATCGGGCTGACCCGCTCCGAGGAGATCCCTCCCATGGTCGACCAGATCCGCTTCTTCGCGGGGGCGGCCCGGATGCTGGAAGGGCGCAGCGCCGGCGAGTACATGGACGGGATGACCTCGATCGTCCGCCGCGAGCCGGTCGGCGTCTGCGCGCAGGTCGCGCCCTGGAACTACCCGATGATGATGGCCGTGTGGAAGTTCGCCCCGGCGATCGCGGCCGGCAACACCGTGGTGCTCAAGCCGTCCGACACCACGCCTGCCTCCACCGTCCTGATCGCCGAGATCATCGGCTCGATCCTGCCCAAGGGCGTCTTCAACGTCATCACCGGAGACCGTGACACCGGCCGGCTGATGGTCGAGCACCCGACCCCGGCGATGGCCTCCATCACCGGTTCCGTGCGCGCGGGCATGTCCGTCGCCGAATCGGCGTCCAAGGACCTCAAGCGGGTCCACCTGGAGCTGGGCGGCAAGGCGCCGGTCGTGGTGTTCGGGGACCTCGACAGCGCGGCCATCGCCAAGGCCGTCGAGGACATCTCGGTGGCGGGCTTCTTCAACGCCGGCCAGGACTGTACGGCGGCCACCCGCGTCCTCGTCCAGGAGGACATCCACGACGAGTTCGTGGCCGCGCTCGCGAAGGCGGCGGCGGAGACGAAGACGGGACAGCCGGACGACGAGGACGTCCTCTTCGGTCCGCTGAACAACCCCAACCAGCTCCAGCAGGTCACCGGCTTCATCGAGCGGCTGCCCGCGCACGCCAAGGTCGAGGCCGGCGGTCAGCGCGTCGGCGACAAGGGGTACTTCTACGCCGCGACCGTCGTGTCCGGGCTGAAGCAGGACGACGAGATCATCCAGAACGAGGTGTTCGGGCCGGTCATCACCGTCCAGTCGTTCACGGACGAGGACCAGGCCGTCGAGTGGGCCAACGGCGTCGAGTACGCCCTCGCCTCCTCGGTGTGGACCAAGGACCACGGCCGCGCGATGCGGATGTCCAAGAAGCTGGACTTCGGCTGCGTGTGGATCAACACCCACATCCCGCTGGTCGCCGAGATGCCCCACGGCGGCTTCAAGAAGTCCGGCTACGGCAAGGACCTGTCGGGCTACGGCTTCGACGACTACACGCGCATCAAGCATGTGATGACGTCCCTCGACGCGTAGCGGCTCCGCCGGGTGCGGTCGGTCTTCGGGCGGGCCGTGTTTCGGGTGCGGGTGGGTTGCGGCTGGTCGCGCAGTTCCCCGCGCCCCTGGAGGTCGGTTCGGCCCTCGGTCCTCGGACCGGGGGTCGTTCGCTCTGCCGGGCCACCCCGCCGGGCCGGGCCGCGGTTCGGGTGCGGGTGCGTCGGGGCTGGTCGCGCAGTTCCCCGCGCCCCTGGAGGGGGCTGGTCGCGTCGTTCCCCGGGCTCCTTGTGGGGGCGAAGTTCTGGGGTTTGCCAGTTCTTTACAACCCGGTCGTGGGGTATCTCGTCTCTTCGCTCGATCCGTCAACGGACCGACGAAAGAGAGCGATTCATGCGACTCATGCCGCGAACGGGCCTCGCCGCCCTGATGGTTGCGGGTACCGCCCTGCTGGCGGGCGCTGCGCCCGCGCTGGCCGACGGCGGGACGCCGTCCCCCGCCACCACGGCGGACCGCAGTGCGACACCGGCCCCCGCCGAGGCGGGCAGTGACGCCAGCACGGTTCCCGCGCCGACCAGGGACCGGACCGACCCGTCCGCCGTGCCGAGCCAGGTCGGCGTCGTGCCGCGCGGTGCCGCCGACACCGGCGTCGCGGAGCCCTCCGAGGGTCACGGCGCACTGATCGGCGGCAGCGCGGCCGCGGTGTTCGCGGTGGCCGGCACCGGCTTCTACGTCGTACGCCGCCGGAGGACGACCGCCGCATGAGCCCGCTCTCCAGGCGCGCACTGATCCTCTCGGCCCTCGCGGCGCCGCTGCTCACGGGCTGCGGCGGTGACCCGGCCGAGCCGGGGGACACGGGCGGCGCCGGCTCCGCCGCACGCACCACGGACACCTCGCCGGCCCCCGCCGCCCGGGCGGCGCGTCCCCTCGCGCGCTCGGTGCCGGTCACGCTGCGGATCCCGGCCATCGGGGTCGACACCCCGGTGATGCGGCTGGGGCTGGCCGGCGACGGCACCGTGCAGGTGCCGCCGGTCGAGGAGCACGACCGGGCGGGGTGGTACGAGAACTCGCCGACACCGGGACAGACCGGACCGTCGGTGATCCTCGCCCATGTCACGGTCGGCCGGTACGGCGACGGCGTCTTCCGGCACCTCGACCGGCTGCGCCGGGGCGACCGGATCGGGGCGCGTCTGGAGAACGGCACCACGGCCCGGTTCGCCGTCACCGAGGTGACGACCGTCGACAAGGCGGAGTTCCCGACCGAGCGGGTGTACGGGAACGTGAACCGGCCCGAACTGCGTCTCATCACCTGCGGCGGCCCCCGTACCGGGGACGGATACCGCGACAACGTGATCGTCTTCGCCGCCCTGACTCCCGCGGGAGAACGTTGAAACGGCCCGCCGGCTCCCGTGAGAGGGCGGCGTCCGAGCTGTTCGCCGCCCTCTACCCGCGCCTCGCCGGCTGGTGCCGCCGTCTCGTCGACGACGACGGGACGGCGCACGAGATCGCCTCGGAGGCGTTCACCCGGCTCTGGGCGCGCTGGACGGCCGTGACCGAACCCCAGGGCTTCCTCTACGTCACCGCCGCCAACCTCGTCCGCGACCACTGGCGCAAGCTCGAACGCGAGCGCCGGGCCCTGCGCCGGGCCACCGTCGAGGCCGCCGTCGCCCCGCCCGCCGAGCCCGCCGACCCCTCGGTGCGGCTGCTCGTGCAGTCCCTGCCCGACCGGCTGCGCGTCCCGATCCTGCTGCACTACTACGCTGACATGCCGATCCGGGAGGTGGCCGTGCTGACCGGGCGCAAGGAGGGAACCGTCAAGGCCGACCTGCACGCGGCCCGCGAACTGCTCCGCGCCCACCTGAGGAGAAGCCTTGATCACACCCACTGACGACTTCGACGACGGCCCGGACCTCGACCCCGCCGACCCCCTCACCGTCATCCTGCGGCCGACCGCCGCCGGCCATCTGGGCCCGCCGCCCGGCCGCTACGAGGAGATCCGCCGGGGCGCGGTCCGGCGGCGGCTGCTGCGCACCGCGGCCGGAGCGGGCGCCGCCTGCGGGATCGCCGCCCTCGCCGTCCTGCTGCCACTGCACCTGACGGCGTCCGACGGGCCCGCGCGCCCGGTGGTGCCGCTTGCCCCGCCGCCGGTGAGCGGCGCTCCGAGTGCGGCCCCGCCGTCACCCTCTCCCGTGCCCACCACCGGGCGCCCTACCGAGAGGGGCGCGACCCCCGCCCCGGACCCCCGGACGTCGCCTGCCCCCGACGCCACCGCTGCCCCGACCGCCCGGAGCGGCCGTAGCCGGTCCCTGGAGCCGACCGCGACGAGCGACCCCCTCACGGCGAGCCGGCAGAGCACGCCCTCGGGGGCGCCGCCCACGCCCTCCGCCGCGCCGGAGCGGAGCCGCTGATCCCGGTGGCGTCGCGACTCGGGCTCCGAGGACGGCCGTACCCGCACGGCGTCGCGGCGGGATGCTGCCGGTTCGGGGCGGGGAACCGGACGGACGGCTGAGCAACGGGCTTGCCGCCTGCGGGAGTTGCCCCGAGTGCCTCCTCCGCGTGGGGGACCAGGCGGCGAAAAGTGTTATCCGTGGCCACGCCTGGCCGTCTCCAAGGTGTGATCTCCGACATTGCCAACAGCGGGGGCCCGGCTGAGAGGGTGCGGGCATGAGGACATATGCCGACGCCGAGGCCGGCCGGCGGTGGCGGGCGACCATCGCCGACGCGCAGGCCGGCGATCGGCGGGCGCTCGAGGCACTGGTGGCGGGCTGGCTGCCGCTGGTGTACAACGTCGTCGGCCGCGCCCTGAACGGGCACGCCGATGTCGACGACGTCGTCCAGGAGACCATGCTGCGCGCCGTCGACCACCTCGGCTCGCTGCGTGAACCCGACAGCTTCCGGTCCTGGCTCGTCGCGATCGCCATGCGGCAGATCCGGGACCGCGAGCGCCGCAGGACGACGCAGCGCCTCGACGAGAGCGCCTCGCCCGGGGAAGCCGCCGACTTCGCCGAACTCACCGTGATCCGGCTCCAGTTGGAAGGGCAGCGGCGCGAGGTCGCGGAGGCGGCGCGCTGGCTCGACGACGAGGACCGGCAGCTGCTGTCCCTGTGGTGGCTGGAGGTCGCGGGTGAACTCACGCGCCGCGAGCTTGCCGCGGCGGTCGGCATCAGCCGGCAGCACGCCGCCGTCCGCGTCCAGCGGGTGAAGGAGCGCCTGGAAGTCTCCCGCGGCATCGTGCGCGCGCTCGACGGCGCCTGCCCCGACCTGCGCGAACTGACCACCCGCTGGAACGGCCGACCGGACTCGGTGTGGCGCAAACGGCTGGCCCGGCACGTCCGCGGCTGCCCCTACTGCGGCGATGCCCGGGAGTCCGTCGTCCCAGCGGAACGGCTGCTCGTCGGGATCGCGCTGGTCCCGGTCCCCGCCGGTTTCGCGATCTCCCTGTCCCTCGGCGGCAAGACGGCCGCCGCGGCCACCGCCACGGCGTCCGCCGGCTGGTCCGCGAAGGTGCTGACCGCGCTCACCAAGCCGGCCGTCGCGGTCACGGCCGGCGCGACACTCGCCGCGGGCGGCGCCTACGTCGTCGTGCAGACCCCCGACGACCCGCCCGCCCGCGCGGCCGTCGCCCCCACGGCGGCGAACTCACCGACCACCAAGCCGTCCGGGCCCGAGCCGTCACCGTCACCGTCCCGCCCGTCCTCGCCTTCGCCCTCGGCGTCGGTGGTTGAGAAGAGGAGCGAGAAGAAGACGGCCCCGTACGGGTCGGTCGTCGACGCCGTCGACAGCGCACCTGATCCGGGGAAACCGCCGGCCCACCTGCCGCAGCGGCCCGCGCCCGGCGTCACCAGCAGCGGCGGCGCACACGCCACCCTGAACCACCGTGGGGACCGCGTGACGCTCAGCGGCCGAGGCTATGTCCTGGTGCGCTGGCAGATATCCCCGCAGTACCGGTCCGGCGGTCTGGTCATGCCGAGCTGGACGGGCCTGAAGGGCAAGCTGTTCCACGTGGCCTCCGGCGGCGGCCGCCGTATGGACGATCCCGTCAGCGCCACGGACTCGACGGTCACCGGTATGGGCAGCACCGCCACCGGGTACACCGTCCTGCCGTCCGGCGCCCAGCAGATGTGGCAGAACGAGTACTTCTACCTGGCCGGCAGTGTCACCCTCACCGTGAACGAGCGGGGCGCCGACTACGGCCTCAACGTCTTCCCGACGACCTGGGACGCCGTGGAGAGGGACGTCACGAGCGGCCCCGGCCAGGGCGCCGGACGCTACGGCCTGGTCCGGGACACCGGCGAGGACGACACCCCGGTCCCGCAGTACGCCACCCGCGAGACCCCGGCCGACCCGGCGACGGTCCCTCAGATCTCGCGCCTGTAGCGGTCCTGGGCCCGCGCCGTTCCGGCCTCCGCGGTCGTGCGCCCGGGCGCCGTCCCGGCCGGTGACCGGGGGAGTCATGCGGGTGGGAGTTCTCGGCGCGGTCGGTCCGTCCGCGCGGACAGGTCCGTCCGCGCGGACAGGTCCGTCCGCGCGGACAGGTCCGTCCGCGCGGTCAGGTCTGTCGCCGCAGGGCCGTGAGCACCTCGACGCGGTTGGTGGTGATGGAATCGACGCCCAGCCCGACGAGCCGGCGCATGGAGCGGCGGGTGTCGGGGGTCCACACGGAGAGCAGGTGGCCGCCGTGGTGGACCCGGGCGGCCAGGTCATGGTCGACCAGGGAGAAGCGGTAGTTGAGCCAACGGGGCTTCACCGCGTCGAGCAGCGCGGGCCGCGGGGGAGCCAGGCTGGTGCGGGTCAGGGCGATCTCGGCGGACGGATCGGCGGCCCGCACGGCGAGCATCGCGGCCGCGTCGGCGCAGTAGTAGACCCGGTCCGCCGCCCCGGCCTCGCGGACGACGTCCACGATCCGGCGTGCCGTGCGCACCTCTCGCGTCCCCGGCAGATCGAGCATCAGCCGGCTGCCCCCGGTCGCCGCGAGCGCCTCCGCGAGGGTCGGCACCGCCCCGGCCGTCAGCCCGCGCACCTCGGCGGCGGACAGCGCCCGCAGGGGCCGATCCTGCTCCCACAGCCGCTTCAACGTCTCGTCGTGCAGCAGGACGGGCACGCCGTCGCGGGTGAGCCGCACGTCGACCTCGACGGCGTCCGCGCCCAGGGCGAGCGCGGAACGCAGCGAGTCGAGGGTGTTCTCACGGAAGCGGTAGGGGTCGCCGCGATGGGCCACGGCAGTCACGTTCTGCATGGGCCCATTGTGGCGGCCGCCGGTCCTCAGGGGGCGAGCCAGTCCGTCGTGTAGGCGTCGATCTCCGCCCTGAGGCGCGCCTTGCCGGCCTGGTCCAGGAAGGAGGCGTCGACGGCGTTCCCCGCGAGGGCCGCGAGGCCCCGCTCGTCCAGGTCGAGGAGGCGGGCGGCGACCGCGTACTCGTTGTCGAGGTCGGTGCCGAACATGGGCGGGTCGTCGGAGTTGATCGTGACCAGCACGCCGGCCTTCACGAACTCCTTGAGCGGGTGCTCGTCGAGCGTGCGGACCGCACGGGTGGCGATGTTCGAGGTCGGGCACACCTCCAGGGCGATGCGGTGCTCGGCGAGGTGCGCGAGCAGCTTCTCGTCCTGCGCGGAGCTGGTGCCGTGGCCGATGCGCTCGGCGCGCAGGTGGGTCAGCGCGTCCCACACCGTCTGCGGCCCGGTGGTCTCGCCGGCGTGCGGCACCGAGCGCAGTCCGGCGGCGATCGCCCGGTCGAAGTACGGCTTGAACTGCGGGCGCGGTACGCCGACCTCGGGCCCGCCGAGCCCGAAGGAGACCAGCCCCGCGGGGCGGACGCGGTCGTCGGTCGCCAGCCGCGTCGTCTCCTCGGCGGCCTCGAGTCCGGCCTCGCCGGGGATGTCGAAGCACCAGCGCAGCACGGTCCCGAACTCCGCCTCGGCCGCCTTGCGGGCGTCCTCGATGGCGTCCATGAAGGCGAGTTCGTCGATGCCGCGCCGGGTCGAGGAGAACGGGGTGATGGTCAGCTCCGCGTACCGCACCTGCTGGCGGGCCAGGTCCCGGGCGACCTCGTACGTCAGCAGCCGGACGTCCTCCGGGGTGCGGATGAGGTCCACGACGGACAGGTACACGTCGATGAAGTGGGCGAAGTCGGTGAACGTGAAGTAGTCGACCAGGGCCTCGGGGTCGGTGGGCACCTTGGAGTCGGGGTGCCGGGCGGCCAGCTCGGAGACGATGCGGGGGGAGGCGGAGCCGACGTGGTGGACGTGCAGTTCGGCCTTCGGCAGCCCGGCGATGAAGGCGTGCACGTCCCGGGCGCCGGCCGCGGCGTCCGCGGTGGGACCGGCGGCCGCGCCGGAAACGGGGGAGCCGGGGGCTGCTGCGGATGCGTCGAGGCGGTCGGTCATGGGGTCCTCCCCGGGACGGCGCCCCGGCCCGGCGGGCCGGACGGGACGCGGGTGATCGGCTGATCGATGGGTCGGGATCATCGTAGGCGGGGCCCTCGCCGACCGGCTGTCGGCCTCCGGCAGCACGGAGTCCGCCGCGTGCCGCCCCCGTGTGCGGAGGACTAGGCGGGTGCCGGGGGAGGCCGTCTGCTTCACGTGGAGCCCGGCCCTGCCCGGCCGGCGCGTCGGCCGGGCAGGGCGGACGGGGGACGGCCGTCGGCTTCGGCCGGGTGCTGCCTGCTCGGGGCCGGCGGTTCGGGGTGGGGCGCCGGCTGGTGTTTCGGGTACGCGTCGGCCGCGGGTAGGGAGGAGAGGCGGCTGTCGGCCTCACCCGCGTCCGGCCTCGCTGTCCCCCCGCGCGTGCCAAGGCGTGGGGACCGGGGGGCGGTTGTCGCCTCGGCCGGCTTACGGCCCGCTGCCCGGCGCTCCGGTCGTGGGCCGTAGCATGACGGGACGTGCGCCATACGGAACGCCGTCCGGATGACGGGACGCGAGCCGTGCAGGGCACGCAGGACCGAACGCAGGGCAGAGGGCGACAGAGGGGACCCACGTATGTCCGACGACGCGCCGACCCCGGCCGGTGACGCCGCCCGAGACCCGTGGCCCGCGCCGGCTTCCGAGGAGGCGGACGGCCCGCAGGACGCGGCGCCCAAGGTGCCGTTGCACAAGGCCGCGACGGGCGACGGCGCCGGTGTTTCCGGACCGGGTGGCCCTGCCGGTTCCGCGGTCGAGTCGAATCCCTGGGCCGCGACGGGCGACGGCGCCGGTGTTTCCGGACCGGGTGGCCCTGCCGGTTCCCCGGTCGAGCCGAATCCCTGGGCCGCCCCGGAGGACCGTCCGCAGAGCGGGCCCGGTCAGACCGTCGGTTTCAGCGGACCGCCGGCATCCGCCCCCGGCTCCCCGGACCAGGCGCCTCCGGCTGTCCATGACCAGTGGACGGTCACCGCGCTGCCCGGGGCGACCCCGCCGCCGGCCGACGCCGGTCCGCGGCCCTGGGCCACTCCCGTCGGGACCCCGCCGGCGAACGGCCCGTTCGCCTCCTTCCCGCCGCCCCACCCCGGTACGGCGGCGGCCGGGGGGCCGCCCGCCAACCCCTTCGCTCCTCCCGCCCCCGGCGCGGCGGTGCCTCCGCCGCCCCTCGCGCCCCACGGGCCGGGACCCGCCCCGTACGGATACCCGGGCGGCCCGGTCGGCTATCCCGGTCCGGGTGGACCCGGATACGGCTACCCGTCCCCGCCGCCCCCCTACGGCGGCGCCCCGGGCCCCTACGGCTGGTACGGCGGGCCGGTGGAGAGCAACGGCATGGGGGTCGCCGCCCTCGTGCTCGGGATCGCCTCGGCCGTCCTCTTCTGCATGTGGCCGCTGGCCATCATCGCCGGAATCCTCGGCGTCGTGTTCGGCTCGGTCGGCCGGGGGAAGGCCCGCCGGGGTGAAGCGTCGAACGCCGGACAGGCCCTGGCCGGGATCATCTGCGGAGCCGTGGGCATCGTCCTCGGGATCGGACTGGGCGTGCTGCTGATCGTCCAGCCCTGAGGCTCCGCGAGGCGCCGCCCCGGCTTCGGGCCCGGCGGGCCCGGGCCGCGAAGGTTCCCGGAACGGGCGGGGAAGTTCGTCGCCCGTCCCCCGGCGTCCGGCAGGCGGGGGCCACGGGCCGAGCCGGGTGTGTCGCCGATCGGAGCCGGCGGTTTCCGGCGGGCGGGGACGGCGCCGCTTCGGGCGGTCGACCGGGCGTGGGGCCGATCGTCTGGTCCTGGGCGTCCGGCGGGCACAGGCCGGCGCCCTCCACCCATCCAGGCAGGCGTGTTCTGGCCGGTGGCATCGAGCCGACCCTGGAGACATCGCGCGGGGCGCCCGCTCAGGGCTGTGTCCGCAGCCTCTCCCGCGCTTCCATCAGCGCGAACCCCAGCAGGTTCAGCCCCCGCCAGCGGTCCGGGTTCATCGCCGCCTCGTCGTCCGCCGCCATACCGATGCCCCAGACGCGGTCCACCGGGCTCGCCTCGACCAGCACCCTCCGGCCCGTGCCGAGCAGGAACGCCCGCAGGCCGGGGTCCGCGGCGAACTTGTGGACGCTGCCCTCGACCACGATCGCGAACCGCTCCCGCTGCCAGGTCGTCTCGTCGAAGCCGCGCACCAGCCGCCCCTCCTTCTTGGCCTGCGCGGGCGATTTCGCGGCCAGGGCCCGCTTCTCCGCCTCGGCGTCCTCGAAGAGGCGTGCCTTCGCGGCCATCATCCAGTGCTCGGCCGTCGCATAGGCGGCCCCGTCGACCACGAACGGTGACGGCCACCACTGACTCAGACAGCTGGAGCCGAGGCGGCCGTCGGGCCGCGGCCGGTGTCCCCAGAAGTGCAGATACTTGATCCTCGCCCCCGCCCGGGCCTGCCTGACCAGGGCCTCCCGGCAGTCGATCCTCTCCATGCACGCGAGTCTGGCACGCGCCACTGACACTGCGTCCCCCCTTTTCCGCCGTGACTCGACACCTGGTCGACCCGCTGCCGACAGATTCCGTCGCGTAACCAAAAGGCAACAACGGAATCACTTGTTGGAGTGCCCCTGCTCTGTCAGGATCGGCAATCAAATCAGGCTGGAGCTACGCCACCCGCCGCCGCACACAGCGGGGCGAAGGCGGAGGAGAGCGACATGCAGGACCGGTTCCCCGCACAGGAACGTTTCGCGGACGGCGCTCAGTACATCGGAGGCCGTCTCACCCACGGCACGTCCGGCCGGACCCACGCCGTGGTCGACCCGGCCACCGGCGAGGAGGTGTTCACCTACGAACTGGCAGGCGCCGACGACGTCGACGCCGCCGTCGCCGCCGCCCGCGCCGCTTTCCCCGGCTGGGCCGGCACCACGCCGGGCGAGCGCTCGGACGCCCTGCACCGGTTCGCCGCCGTCCTGGCCGACCGCGCCGAGGAGTTCGCCCGCGCCGAGTCCCTCCAGTGCGGCAAGCCGCTGAAGCTGACCCGCGAGTTCGACGTGCCCGGCACCATCGACAACACCGCGTTCTTCGCCGGCGCCGCCCGCCACCTGGCGGGACAGTCCGCCGGTGAGTACTCCGGCGACCACACCTCCTACGTCCGCCGTGAACCGATCGGCGTCGTCGGCTCCATCGCGCCCTGGAACTACCCCCTTCAGATGGCCGCCTGGAAGATCCTGCCGGCGATCGCGGCGGGCAACACCATCGTGCTCAAGCCCGCCGAGCTCACCCCGCTCACCTCGCTCCTCTTCGCCGAGGCGGCGACGCAGGCCGGGATCCCCGACGGCGTGATCAACATCGTCGCCGGGACCGGGAAGGAGGCCGGTGAGCGCCTCGTCGGACATCCCGACGTCGCCATGACCTCCTTCACCGGCTCCACGGCCGTCGGCAAACGCGTCGCCGAGATCGCGGTCGCGACCGTCAAGCGCCTGCATCTGGAACTGGGCGGCAAGGCGCCCTTCGTCGTCTTCGACGACGCCGACCTGGAGGCCGCGGCCAACGGCGCGGTCGCCGGGGCGCTCATCAACACCGGGCAGGACTGCACGGCCGCCACGCGCGCGTACGTGCAGTGGCCGCTCTACGAGGCGTTCGTCGAGCGGACGGCCGCCCTGATGGAGACCGTCCGGCTCGGTGATCCCTTCGCCCCCGGGACCGACCTCGGGCCGCTGGTCTCGCACCTCCAGCGCGACCGGGTCGCCGCCTTCGTCGACCGGGCGCGTGCCTACGCGCGCGTGGTGACCGGGGGTGAGGCGCCACAGGGAGATCTCAAGGGCGGCGCGTACTATCGCCCCACCCTGATCGCGGACGCCGCCCAGGACAGCGAGGTCGTCCAGGCCGAGATCTTCGGCCCGGTCCTGGTGGTCCTGCCCTTCGACAGCGACGACGAGGGCATCGCCCTCGCCAACGACACCCCGTACGGGCTGGCCGCCTCCGCGTGGAGCCGGGACGTGTTCCGGGCGAACCGGGCGACGCGTGAGATCAAGGCGGGGTGCGTGTGGATCAACGACCACATCCCGATCATCAGCGAGATGCCTCACGGAGGGTACAAGGCGTCCGGCTTCGGCAAGGACATGTCAGCGTACTCGTTCGAGGAGTACACACAGGTAAAGCACGTTATGTTCGATAACACGGCGGTGGCCCGCAAGCCCTGGCACCGCACCATCTTCGGGGACTGTTAGAGCGACGACGACCGGCCGCCGACCACGGCCGACCCTCCCGAAAGGGCACCACGCGCATGGAGCAGTACGAGCCCGACCGCCTGAGCCCGGCCCGAGTGGCCGCCATGCGGCGCAGCCTCCGCAACGGCAGGGCGGCCATGACCCGCCGGTCGCTGCTGCGCGCCTCCACCGGAGGCGCCCTGACACTGGGCGGCCTCGGCGCGCTCAGCGCCTGCGGAATCCCCGCGGCCGGCAAATCCCAGGGTGGCGTCTCCGCCGACGACCACTCGGCGAAGGAGAAGGTCGTCAACTTCTCCAACTGGCCGGAGTACATCGACGTGGACGACAGCGGGAAGCACCATCCGACGCTGGACGCGTTCCGCAAGCAGACCGGCATCTCGGTCAAGTACACCGAGGACATCAACGACAACGACGAGTTCTTCGGCAAGATCCAGCCGCAGCTCGCCGCCGGACAGGACACCGGCCGCGACCTCATCGTCCTCACCGACTGGCTGGCCGCCCGCATGATCCGGCTCGGGTACGTCCAGAAGCTGGACGCGTCCAACCTGCCGCACGCCTTCGCCAACCTGTCGGACCAGTTCCGCAGCCCCGACTGGGACCCGGGCCGCGCCTACTCCTACCCCTGGCAGGGCATCTCGACGGTCGTGGCCTTCAACAAGAAGGCGCTCGACGGCGTCGAGGTGAAGTCGGTCTCCGACCTGCTCGACAACCCGGCGCTCAAGGGCCGGGTCGGCCTGTTGACCGAGATGCGCGACACCGTCGGCATGACCATGCTCGACATGGGCAAGGACCCGGCGAAGTTCACCGACGACGACTACGACGCGGTCATCGCCCGCCTTCAGAAGGCGGTCGACAAGGGCCAGATCCGCCGCTTCACCGGCAACGACTACACCTCCGACCTCAGCAAGGGCGATCTGGCGGCCTGTGTCGCCTGGGCCGGGGACATCGTGCAGCTCCAGGCCGACAATCCGGACGTCGCCTATGTCATCCCGGACAGCGGCTACATGACCTCGACCGACAACATGCTGATCCCCAACAAGGCGCGCCACAAGACGAACGCCGAGCGGCTGATCGACTACTACTACGAGCCCGAGCCGGCCGCCGAGCTCGCCGCGTACATCAACTACGTGAGTCCGGTCGCGGACGTGAAGCCGTACCTCGCCAAGATCGACAAGTCGGCGGCGGAGAATCCGCTGATCCTTCCCGACAAGGCCATGCAGGCCAAGTCCCATGCCTTCCGCTCCCTGAGCTCGAAGGAAGAGACCGCCTACCAGCAGAAGTTCGCGAAGCTCACAGGGGCGTGACGACCATGACAAAGGACAGCAGCGGCGACGTCCGCCTCACCGGCATCAGCAAGACCTACGGCTCGTTCACCGCCGTCCACCCGCTCGACCTGACCGTCCCGCAGGGCTCGTTCTTCGCCCTGCTCGGCGCCTCCGGCTGCGGCAAGACCACCACCCTGCGCATGATCGCCGGACTGGAGGAACCTTCATCCGGGACCGTCCACCTCGGCGACCAGGACGTCACGGTCCTCCCGCCGTACAAGCGCCCGGTGAACACCGTCTTCCAGTCCTACGCCCTCTTCCCGCACCTCGACATCTTCGAGAACGTCGCCTTCGGTCTGCGCCGGCGCGGCATCAAGAGCGTGAAGAAGCAGGTCGAGGACATGCTGGAACTCGTACAGCTCGGTGAGCAGGCCCGCAAGAAACCGCACCAGCTCTCCGGCGGCCAGCAGCAGCGCGTGGCCGTGGCCCGCGCCCTGATCAACACCCCCAAGGTGCTGCTGCTCGACGAGCCCCTCGGCGCCCTCGACCTCAAGCTGCGCCGCCAGATGCAGCTGGAGCTCAAGCGCATCCAGACCGAGGTCGGCATCACCTTCGTGCACGTCACGCACGACCAGGAGGAGGCCATGACGATGGCCGACACGGTCGCCGTGATGAACGCGGGCCGCGTCGAGCAGCTCGGCTCGCCGGCCGACCTCTACGAGAACCCGCAGACCACGTTCGTCGCCAACTTCCTCGGCACCTCCAACCTCATCGAGGCAGAGGTCGACACCAAGAACGGCGACGACATCGTGCTGCGGGCGGGTGGCGGCAAGCTCGTCCTGCCCGAGTCGCGCTGCTCCGCGCCGACGACGGCCGGCGGCAGGGTGCTGGTCGGCGTCCGCCCGGAGAAGATCTCCCTCACCCACGCCGACGACGCCGGCGAGATCCCCGAGGGCCGCAACCGCATCACCGGCAGGATCGCCAACTCGTCGTTCATCGGCGTCTCCACCCAGTACGTCATCGACAGCGCCGTCTGCCCCGAGTTCGAGGTCTACGCCCAGAACATTGACCGGGACGCCCGGCTCGCCCCCGGCGCCGAGGTCGTCCTGCACTGGAGCCCCGCCCACACCTTCGGCCTGGACGCCGCCCAGGACATCGACGCGGGCATCCAGGAAGAGGCGGCCCTGTGATGGCGACGCTCACCGAGGCGCCCCCGCCTCTCTCACCGACGGCTCCCACGAAGAAGCCGCCCCGCAAGCGCGGGCGCCTGACGCCGTACTGGCTGCTGCTGCCCGGACTGCTCTGGCTGTTCGTGTTCTTCGCGCTGCCCATGATCTACCAGGCCTCCACCTCCGTGCAGACGGGCTCCCTGGAGGAGGGCTACAAGGTCACCTGGCACCTGGCGACCTACTGGGACGCGCTGAGCGAGTACTGGCCGCAGTTCCTGCGCTCGGTCCTCTACGCGGGCGCCGCGACGGTCCTGTGCCTGGTGCTCGGCTATCCGCTGGCCTACCTGATCGCCTTCCGTGCGGGACGCTGGCGCAACCTGATCATGATCCTGGTGATCGCCCCCTTCTTCACCAGCTTCCTGATCCGCACCCTGGCCTGGAAGACGATCCTCGCGGACGGCGGCCCGGTCGTCGGCGCCCTCAACACGCTGCACGTCCTCGACGTCACCAGCTGGCTCGGCTGGACCGCGGGAGACCGGGTGCTGGCCACACCGCTCGCGGTGGTCTGCGGCCTGACGTACAACTTCCTGCCGTTCATGATCCTTCCGCTCTACACCTCGCTCGAGCGCATCGACGGGCGGCTGCACGAGGCCGCGGGGGACCTGTACGCCAGACCGGTCACCACCTTCCGCAAGGTCACCTTCCCGCTGTCGATGCCGGGTGTGGTCTCCGGAACGCTGCTGACCTTCATCCCGGCGGCCGGCGACTACGTCAACGCGGAACTCCTCGGCTCGACGGACACCCGCATGATCGGAAACGTCATCCAGACACAGTTCCTCCGGGTGCTGGACTACCCGACCGCGGCGGCCCTCTCCTTCATTCTGATGGCCGCGATCCTTTTCATGGTCACCTTGTACATCCGCAGGTCCGGGACGGAGGATCTGGTCTAAATGCCTCTCGTCAACTGGCTCAGGCGCCATTTCGTGGTCATCGCGGGACTTCTCACGCTCGCCTATCTCCTTCTCCCCAACGTCGTCGTCACGGTGTTCTCGTTCAACAAACCGAAGGGCCGTTTCAACTATCAGTGGCAGCAGTTCTCCACCGACGCCTGGAAGGACCCCTGCGGGGTTTCCGGACTGTGCGGCTCGCTGTCGCTCAGCCTCCAGATCGCCGTCTGGGCGACCCTCGGCGCGACCGTCCTCGGCACGATGATCGCCTTCGCGCTCGTGCGCTACCGCTTCCGGGCGCGGGGCGCCGTCAACTCGCTGATCTTCCTGCCGATGGCGATGCCCGAGGTCGTCATGGCCGCCTCACTGCTCACCCTGTTCCTCAACCTGGGTGCTCAGCTGGGCTTCTGGACGATCCTCATCGCGCACATCATGTTCTGCCTGAGCTTCGTCGTGACGGCGGTCAAGGCACGCGTGATGTCGATGGACCCACGCCTGGAGCAGGCCGCCCAGGACCTGTACGCCGGGCCGGCGCAGACGTTCCTGCGCGTCACACTGCCCATCGCCGCACCCGGGATCGCCGCGGGCGCGCTGCTCGCCTTCGCGCTCTCCTTCGACGATTTCATCATCACCAATTTCAACGCGGGTTCGACCGTCACCTTCCCCATGTTCGTCTGGGGTTCGGCCCAGCGCGGAACGCCCGTCCAGATCAATGTCATCGGTACGGCCATGTTCCTGATCGCCGTACTTTTCGTCCTGACCTCGATGGTCATCGGAAATCGCCGCAACAAGCAAAAGGCGTGACCGGAAAAGCCCTGTAGGGAGTTGGAATCATGGCCCCTGGCGCCATGAACCGGTGGATCACTTCTCTTTCCGACGCACAGCCGGTCCCGTACTGGCTGGAAGATCCCGGCAAGCCCCACCCCGAGCCGGCGCTCACCGGCCCCGAGACCTGCGATCTGCTCGTCGTCGGCGGCGGTTACAGCGGACTGTGGACCGCGCTCGTCGCCAAGGAGCGCGAGCCGCAGCGGGACGTGCTGCTGCTGGAGGGCCGTGAGGTGGGCTGGGCCGCCTCGGGCCGCAACGGGGGCTTCTGCGCGGCCTCCCTCACCCACGGCCTGCCCAACGGGCTGGCCCGCTGGCCGGAGGAGATCCACAAGCTGGAGGAGCTGGGCGCGCGCAACCTCGACGAGATCGAGGCGGCGATCGCCCGGTACGGCATCGACTGCGACTTCGAGCGCACCGGCGAGATCGACGTCGCCACCGAGACGTACCAGGCGTGGGAACTGCGCGACTGGTACGAGGAGCTCGAGGGCAAGGGCCTCGCCGACGGCATCGAGTTCCTCGACGCCGACGCAGTGCGCGAGCAGGTCGCCTCGCCCACCTTCCAGGCGGGTCTGTACGACCGCCGGGGCGTGGCCATGCTCCACCCCGCCAAGCTCGCCTGGGGCCTGAAGCAGGCGTGCCTGCGGCTGGGCGTCCGCGTCCACGAGCACACCCCCGCCCTGACCCTCAAGCCCTACGGCGCCGGAATGGCCGTGGGCACCCCCTACGGGCAGGTGCGGGCCCGGCAGGTCGCGCTCGGCACCAACATCTTCCCGAACCTGGTCAGGCGGGTGCGGGCGTACACCGTCCCGGTCTACGACTACGCGCTGATGACCGAGCCGCTGACCGACGGGCAGCTCGACTCGATCGGGTGGAAGAACCGGCAGGGCCTCGGGGACTCGGCCAACCAGTTCCACTACTTCCGGCTGTCCGCCGACAACCGGATCCTGTGGGGCGGCTACGACGCGGTCTACCCCTACGGGGGCCGGGTGCGCGCCGAGTACGACGACCGGCCGCAGACGTACGCCAAGCTCGCCGGCCATTTCTTCGGCTGCTTTCCGCAGCTGGAGGGCGTGCGCTTCACCCACGCGTGGGGCGGGGCGATCGACACGTGCTCGCGCTTCTCGGCTTTCTTCGGCACGGCGCACCAGGGGAAGGTGGCGTACGCGGCCGGGTACACCGGCCTGGGCGTCGGGGCCACCCGCTTCGGGGCCGAGGTGATGCTGGACCTGCTGGCCGGGGAGAGCACCGAGCGGACGTCGCTGGAGATGGTCCGCAAGAAGCCGCTGCCGTTCCCGCCCGAGCCCTTCGCCTGGACAGGCATCGCCCTCACCAAGTGGTCGCTGGCCCGCGCCGACGCGCACGGCGGGCGGCGCAACCTGTGGCTGAAGGCGATGGACAGGCTCGGGCTGGGCTTCGACAGCTGACCGGTCCGGTGCGGGCTGATCCGGTTCACTCCAACGGGTTGCCCCGACCCGCGTAATGCCCGCCGTGAATCCCCCTCTCCCTCGTGGACGCGACCGCGCGTCCACGTGAAAGGGAGGTCTTCTCATGGCTGGGGCGAAGACGGCTGTCGACTGGCTGGCAGCCGTCGCACCGGATCCCGAGGCGTGCCGCTGGGAGTGGGAGCGCAACCCCCTGGGCGTGGCGCTGCTGCCCGCGGGCAGGGCCTGGGACGTGCTCACCCTGCCGAGTGAGCTCGGCTATCCCACCCTCGACGTACTCACCCGGATCCTCGGCCGGCCGGGCCCCGTGCTGGTCGACTTCGGGGACGACCGCATGGGCTTCTTCGTGCCGCCCGGCACGGCCGCCCGCTGGCTGGGCACCGGTATCCGCACCGCCGGGACCGGCACCTGGATCGTCGTGCCGTACCCGGGCCGCTCCACCCGGGGGGTCCGCTGGCTGGTGCAGCCGGACGGCTCCGGAACCCTGACCGACCCCTCGCTCCTCGAGCTGGCCATGCACGAGGCGGCGGCGGGACCGGCCAGCGGAACGGACGGCTGACCGGCCGGAGGCCTCCGTCGTGTTTCCCCGGCCCCGACCGGGCCGGGACGGGCAGCCACCCCGGCCCCGGACCGCAGGCACGAGAGATCCCTTTCACGTCGGCCGCCCGCGCGGCCGACGCGGACGCCCACGGCGACGGCCCTTCCCCGTCTCGCCGACGCCTGCTCCGTCGTCCGCCGCGACCTACTCCGCAGACGTGGCCTTCAGCGCCAGCCACAGCTCCATCCGGACGTCCGGGTCGTCGAGGGAGCGGCCGATGATCTCCTCCACCCGGCGCATCCGGTAGCGCAGAGTGTGGCGGTGGACGCCCAGGTCGGCCGCCGCCGCGTCCCACTGGCCATGGCGGGAGAGCCAGGCCCGCAGGGAGGCGACCAGGTCGCCGCGGCCGGTCGCGTCGTGTTCGTGCAGAGCACGCAGCAGGCCGTCCGCGAACGCCTTCACCGCGTCGTCCGCGAGAAGGGGAAGCACGGAGCCCGCCGCGAGCTGCTCGTGCTCCACGAGGACCCGGCCCCGGCGCCGCGCCACCGACAGCGCCTGCTCGGCCTGCTTGTACGCCGCCGCGGCCGCGATCGGACCGGCCGGCGCGGACAGACCCACGACAAGTCCCTCCTCTTCACCGGGGCCGCCGGGACCGTGCCCGGCGGTCCCGGCGGCCCGCGCTCCCTCCAGCCCCGCCGCGTACTTCGCGCACGCCGCCACGGCGGCGCCACCGTCGGTCACCAGCGCCACCAGCCGCTCGCCGTCGGGCACCACCAGCGCGGCCTCCCCCGCCCGGGCCGCCGCCGACTCGACGACCTCGGTGAGACCGCCGAAAGGGTCCTCGGCCCCGGCCCCGGCCACGGCGGCCTGCTGCCTTGTGTCGGCCACGGGCACGCGCGCGTGCCCGGTCCCCTCCGCGTGTGAGCGCGCCGCCGCGGCCGGCGCCGAGTCGGCGACGATCACCCGGAACGGGGCGTCGAGCAGACCGCCGTACAGGTCCCCGGCGACGGCCCGCGCATGGTCCGGTTCGCCCGCCAGCAACATGCGCAGCACCGCCGCCCCGATCCGCTGCTGCGCCGCGTACAGGGGGCGGGAGCGTTCCGTGGTGAGGGTGAGCAGGGCGATGGCCGAGTGCACGGCGTAGCGCTCGGCGGTGCCGGGCGCCGAGGCCGTGCCGACCGCGAGCGCCGCGCGCGGACGCCGGCCCGTGCCCAGCGAGTGCAGCTCGACCCGGTCGTCGGATGCGGACTGTTCCGGTCCCGCTCCGCCACCGCCGCCGACCACCGCCGAGGCCGGGGCCGGCCGTTCGCGCAGCCGCTCCACCTCCGCCGTGAGCCGCGCCGCCCGCCGGCCCGCCCACTCCGGCGCGGCCGCCACGACGGCGCCCGAGGCGTCGTACAGGGCCGCCCACCCGTCGACCTGCGCGGCGAGCGCGCGGAGGAGTCCCTGCGGGCCGTCCGTCAGCGCTTGCTTCGTCAGCTCGCGCTGGGCCGCGAACCCGGCCGTCACCGCCCGGTACTGGTCGGCGGCGATCGCCGCCGACACCGCCTTGCTGATCGCGAGGAAGGGGGTGCGGCGGGGCACCTCCAGCAGCGGCAGGCCCTCCTCCTCGGCCGCGTCCACGAGCGCCTTCGGGATCTCCTCGTAGTTCACGCCGACGGCGAAGCCCAGCCCGACAACCCCGGCCTTGGCCAGCCGCCGCACATAGCGCCGCATCGCCTCCGGGTCCTCCGCGTCCAGCTTGAGCGCGGTGACCAGCAGCAGCTCCCCGCCCTCCATGTACGGCACGGGGTCCGCGAGTTCGCTGACGTGGGCCCAGCGCACCGGCACGTCCAGACGGCCCTCGCCCGCCCGCACGGTCAGCTTCAGCGCGGAGTGATGGACGAGCGAGGCGAGCGTGGGAGGCATGGGCCCTCAGGTCGGGGGAGCGATCGGCGGTGATCGGCGTGACGGGCGGTGTGATCTTTTGGCCGCCGTGTATGAACGGCCTCACCCGATTCTGCCTCACTGTACGGCCGGCCGACGCGCCTTCGGCCCGACGGACCACCGGACCCCGGACGAGCCCAGGGCGCGAAGGACCACCGGACTCCGGACGCGTGCTCGGCTCGGCAGGTCACCGGCCCCTGGACGCGCCCCCGGCTCCGCGGATCACCGGACTCCGGACGCGTGCTCAGGCTCGCCGGACCCCGGACCCCGGACCCCGGACCTCGGACGGGCTCTGGGCTCGTCAGGCCACCGGCCCTTGGACGCGTCCTCGGCTCCGCGGATCACCGGACTCCGGACGCGTGCTCAGGTTCGCCGGACCCCGGACCCGGACGGCCCCTGGGCTCCGCAGGCCACCGGGTGCCCTGGACGCGTCCTCAGCCCTGCCGGGCCGCACCCCGCACCCTCTCAGCCCCGCCGGGCGGCAACCCCGCACGCCCTCAGCCTCGTGGACCACCGAACCCGGGCGCGTGCTCAGCTCCGCAGGTCGACCATCAGCGGGGGCGCGTGCTCGCCCCGCACGGTCGTCAGGGACAGCACCGCGTGGCCGGGCGGCACCTCGTGCGCCAGCCGGGACGCCGACCAGCGCTCCCGCTCGACCTGGCGGACGGTCACCGCGTCCGTGGTCACCGCCCTGCCGGTCACCAGCTTGCGCAGCGCGTGGATGGCGCGGGTCATCGGCTGGTCGGCGAAGACGGTGTGCTTGGCGACCTCCGTCGTCTCCACCCACTCGGTGCCCCAGGTCTGCGCGAACCTGCTCCCGTCCCAGGTGGTGACGCCGGAGAACGCCATCCGGCAGCCGACGGCACCGTACAGCGGCCCGTGCAGCGCCTCCGGGACGTCGCCGACCGTGCGCAGGGCCAGCACCACGCCCGCGTTCTGCGAGCGCAGCCGCTGGAGCCGGCGCACCGACCCCTCGGTCACCGCGCCCGTCGCGTCGTCCAGGACCAGACAGGCGAAGTGGTCGCGCCGTTCCCGTACGACGGTCTGGAACTGGGCCAGGACCAGCCGGGTGATCAGCCGGGCGGCCTCCTCGTGACCCCGCTCGGGCAGGTCGACGCGGACCCGCAGCGGATGGTGGGCGACGGCGCGCAGCGAGAACGCCCGGTGCGCGTTGCTGCCGCCGCCGAAGAACTCCGCGAACACCGGGCGGTTCAGCAGCGACAGCCGGTCCGCGAGGGCCCGCCCCGCGTCGCCGGGCGTCCCGGTCTGCCGGACGCGGGCCTCCAGCTCGCGCCGCATCACCTCGTCACCGGCGAGGGCCTCCCGGAGCGCCGACAGCGCGGCCGGCTCGCCCTCCAGGAGTTCGCGCAGCTCGGGAAGGGTGGGGAAGCATCCGTGGACGGTCCGGTAGGGGCCCAGCAGCTGGGCGAGCGCCGTGGTCGCGCTCTGGGCGCTCACCGTGTCGAGGTCGCCGACCAGCGCCTCGGCGAGGATCGCGGCCGCCTCGTCGGGATCGTCGGACTCCGCGTACGGGTCCAGGTCGTGCACGGACGACGGGTCGCCCATCCGGACGATCACGTCGAACGCGGAGTCCGAGCCGAGCGGTCCGCCGCCGGGCGAGGACACCGCGACGACGGCGCACGCCCCCGTGAGCGCCTGGAGGGCCAGCGCCTCGGTCAGCGGCTCGATCAGGGTCCTGGTCTTGCCAGACCCGGACGGCCCGACCGCCAGCAGCGAGGTGCCCAGCACGTCCGGGCCGAGCGCGGCGCCCGCGTCGTGATAGCCGTCCGTGCGTTCGGCTGCCACCCAGCGGCCCACCCGCACCTGACCGGTGAGCAGGTCGTGGCGCGCGCTGCGCCGGGGCAGGTCGCGGGCGCCGGAGGGGTGCGCCCAGGCCGCTCCGCCGTGCCGCAGCACGGTGTCCCGGAAGTCCGGGAGCCCGGCCGTCCACGCCCGCCGTACCCGCACACAGTCGACGTCGTTCATACGGTCGGCGACGACCTCGGCCGTCAGCAGCTCGGCAGCCTCGTACTGCCCCGCGTCCCGCAGCTCGGGCCACTGGGTGCGGGGCCGCTCGGCCGCCGGCACGGCCTGTCCGGGGCCGGCCCGGCGGGCGGCGAGTCGTTCCTTCACGTACGGCGACCAGCCGCCGAGCCGGGCGAAGGGCCACACCACCAGCAGCGTGATGGCCGCGTACAGCGCGTTCGTGAACAGGGGGGAGGCGAACAGCTCGTAGCTGCCGGAGATCAGCACGATGAGCGAGAACAGCGGGTCGACGACGGGCAGGGCGTCCCAGCCGACCCCGAAGGCCCCGGGGAACACGAAGCTCAGGGCGGCGAGGGCGAGCAGCAGGGCGAGAAGGGCCCGCCCGGGCTGCGGCCGGCGGCCGACGAAGTGCCGCACCGCGTGCGGCCAGCTGCCCAGCCGGCCCATGGCGTAGAGGAGGACGGCGAAGAACACGCCGTCGTAGACCACCCGCGCCTCGGCGCCCTCGTTGGACTTCGGGGACGCGATCGTGCCGCCCCACCACCAGTCGCCCGGGGTGAACAGTCGCAGCAGGGTGAACTGGTACGGCAGGCCGCCCCGGCGCCACAGCGACCACAGCACGAGTGCGATCACCAGCGGGACCAGCATGCCGACGACCGTCACCGGCGCGAGCCGCTCCGTGGCCCGCGCGGCCTTCGGCGGCCGGTACCCGAAGCGCCAGATGCCTGTCCGCGCCGTGGGCCGCTCCTCGTCGAGCCATTCGGCGACGCCGGACGAGGCCCGCGGTGCGGGCGCGGCGGCGGGCGGCACGCCCGGCGCCCGGTCCGGCCGCGGCGGCGTCGAGGGCGGCCGCGGCGGCCCCGCCGGGCGCGGCACAGGATTCGCATGCGTACCCCGCGCGTCCTGCGTCCCGTCGCTGTCCATCGCCCCTGCCCCCTGACCAGCCGTTCCGTCCACCACCAGCGAGTCAATCTAACGCGCCCGCAAGGGGAGTTCACCGCTTACGCGGCCGGGCCTGTGACGATCACCGTCCGAGGGCACTGTCCATGACGGACAAGCCGACCCGCCGACACCGCCCACATGGAGCATGCCCACCCCCCACTCGCCGTCCTAGCCTGCGAGAACAGAAGGAAAGCGTCCGCAAAACCCCAGGAGCCCCTCATGACCGCCCTTCCGCAGGAGCGCCGCATCGTCACCGCCATCCCCGGCCCGAAGTCGCAGGAACTTCAGGCCCGCCGCACCGCCGCGGTCGCGGCCGGCGTGGGTTCGGTGCTCCCCGTCTTCACCACGCGCGCGGGCGGCGGCATCATCGAGGACGTCGACGGCAACCGCCTGATCGACTTCGGCTCCGGCATCGCCGTGACGTCCGTCGGCGCGTCCGCCGAGGCCGTCGTGCGCCGGGCCACCGCCCAGCTCGCCGACTTCACCCACACCTGTTTCATGGTCACCCCCTACGAGGGCTACGTGGAGGTCGCCGAGGCCCTCGCCGAGCTCACCCCGGGCGACCACGCCAAGAAGTCCGCGCTGTTCAACAGCGGCGCCGAGGCGGTCGAGAACGCCGTCAAGATCGCCCGCTCCTACACGAAGCGGCAGGCGGTCGTCGTCTTCGACCACGGCTACCACGGCCGTACGAACCTCACCATGGCGCTGACCGCGAAGAACATGCCGTACAAGCACGGCTTCGGCCCGTTCGCGCCCGAGGTCTACCGCGTCCCGGTCGCCTACGGCTACCGCTGGCCGACCGGCGCCGAGAACGCCGGCCCCGAGGCCGCCGCGCAGGCGATCGACGAGATCACCAAGCAGGTCGGCGCGGACAACGTGGCCGCGATCATCATCGAGCCGGTGCTCGGTGAGGGCGGCTTCATCGAGCCCGCCAAGGGCTTCCTCCCGGCCATCCGCGAGTTCGCGTCCGACAACGGCATCGTCTTCGTCGCGGACGAGATCCAGTCGGGCTTCTGCCGCACCGGTCAGTGGTTCGCCTGCGAGGACGAGGGCATCGTCCCGGACCTGATCACGACGGCCAAGGGCATCGCGGGCGGCCTGCCGCTCGCCGCCGTGACCGGCCGCGCCGAGATCATGGACGCCGCGCACGCGGGCGGTCTGGGCGGCACCTACGGCGGCAACCCGGTGGCCTGCGCCGGTGCGCTCGGCGCGATCGAGACGATGAAGGAGCTCGACCTCAACGCCCGGGCGAAGCACATCGAGGCCGTCATGAAGGGCCGCCTCACCGCCATGGCCGAGAAGTTCGAGGTCATCGGCGACATCCGCGGACGGGGCGCCATGATCGCGATCGAGCTGGTCGAGGACCGTACGACGAAGAAGCCGAACCCCGGGGCGACCGCCGCGCTCGCCAAGGCCTGCCACCAGGAGGGCCTGCTGGTCCTGACCTGTGGCACCTACGGCAACGTGCTGCGCTTCCTGCCGCCGCTGGTCATCGGCGAGGACCTGCTGAACGAGGGCCTCGACATCATCGAGCAGGCTTTCGCGCGCATCTGAGCGCGGAGCCCGCACAGCTGATTCCCCTCGGCCGCACAGCGTGTGAAGAACGTGTGCGAGGAGGATGGCGGGACGGGATACGGCCTGTCTTACCGCCGGTCACTGCCGTAAGTTCTCACCAGATGAGAGATACACCCCGTCCACAGGGGACTGTGGACGGACACCGGGCCGGGGCCTCCCCAGCTTCGACCTGGTCGTGCCCTCGCGCACACAACCGGAGTTTCCGGCTTCGGATCTCCACACCGATCGGACGGCCGCCCGCCCCAAACCCCCCGGGGCGGCCGGTTTCCGGTCCGGACGGCCACCCCGGAACCACGCCCCCTGTTCCGGGGTGGCCGACCTCCTTCTCGGGCGCTGACCACGAAAAGCGGACCCCGGACTCGATCCGGGGTCCTATTTTCGTCCCGGTTCGTCGGGCCGGCCGCTCCTGACAAGCTGGGCTCCATGTCGTCCCCCCTCCGCCCGCCGACCGAGGACCCTCCCGCCACGCGGGGGACCGCGGCCTGGTGCGCAGTCCTGCTCGGTCTGCCCGCCCTCCTCTTCGCCCTGATCACCTGGCAGGTCGCCGTCGACGGCCCCCTCCTGCGCGCGGACGAGCGCCTCAGCCGCGCACTCGTCCACCCGGACCGGGTCTCGGAGCTGCTGTCCGACCTGGGGAACGTCCAGATCGCGGTGCCCGCGCTGATGGTGGTGGCGGTGTACGTGGTCCGCAGGGCGCGGGCTGCCGACGCGGAGCGGTGGTGGGTGCCGTCCATCGCCGCGCAGGTCCTGCTGGCGGTGGTGCCGCTCATCGTCGTACCCCTGAAAGAGTGGACCGAGCGGTCCGGTACGCCCGCGGTTCCGCCGGCCACCGGCTACTTCCCCTCCGGGCACACGGCGACGGCGGCCGTCGCCTACGGCTCGGCGGTGCTGATCCTGCTGCCGTGGCTCCTCACGGCGTTCGCCCGACGCCTGGCCGTTGCCACGGGCGTTCTCCTCGTCCTCGCCGTCTCCTTCGGGCTGGTCCGGCGGGGCTACCACTGGCCGCTGGACGTCGTGGCCAGCTGGTGCCTGTGCACGGTGCTGCTCGGCGCGCTGTGGCTCTTCCTGAGGAAGGTGCGGGGCCGACCGCGCCAATCCGGCGCGCCTGAGCCGTCCACCCGTACGAGTCGGACAAGCGACCCTTCCGCTTCGCCGCCCTACGGTGGAGCACGAAAACCACAGGACACCCCCTGAGCGGAAGGGCCGGGACTCGCAATGCCGCAGGAAAAGAACGTGGGGGCCACCCACGCCTTCTGGCTCGCCGGCCGCCAGGCCACCGGCGAGGACAGCTTCGACGTCACCTCCCCGTGGGACGGCCGGCTCGTCGCCGCGGTCAGCGTGCCGACGGACGCGCAGGTCGAGGAGGCCGTGGCCGCCGCGTACGCCGTGCGGGACGAGTTCGCCGCCACCCCGGCCCATGTGCGCGCCGCCGCCCTCGACCACGTCAGCAAGCGGCTCGCCGAGCGCACCGAGGAGATCGCCCGGCTGATCTCCGCGGAGAACGGCAAGCCGATCAAGTGGGCGCGCGGGGAGGTCGGCCGGGCCGTCTCCGTGTTCCGGTTCGCCGCCGAGGAGGCCCGCCGGTTCAACGGGGGCGAGGCCCAGCGCCTCGACACCGACGCGGGCGGCCAGGGGCGTCTCGCCCTCACCCGGCGCTTCCCGAAGGGTGTCGTGCTGGGCATCGCGCCGTTCAACTTCCCGCTGAACCTGTGCGCCCACAAGGTCGCCCCGGCGATCGCGGCCGGCGCGCCGATCATCCTCAAGCCGGCGCCCGCGACCCCGCTGTCCGGCCTGATCATCGGTGACCTGCTCGCCGAGACCGAGCTGCCGGCCGGCTCCTGGAGCATCCTGCCGGTCTCCAACGACCGCATGCCCGCCCTCGTGCAGGACGAGCGGCTGCCGGTCATCTCCTTCACCGGTTCCGAGAAGGTCGGCTACGCGATCATGGACTCGGTGCCGCGCAAGCACTGCACCCTGGAGCTGGGGGGCAACGGCGCGGCCGTCGTCCTCGGCGACTTCGCGAGCGACGCGGACCTCGAATGGGCCGCGACCCGCATCGCGACCTTCTCCAACTACCAGGGCGGCCAGTCCTGCATCTCCGTGCAGCGGGTGATCGCGGACGCCTCCGTCTACGACCGGCTGCTGCCGCGCATCGTGGCCGCCGTCGAGGCCCAGGTCACCGGCGACCCGGCCGACGACCGTACCGACGTCGGCCCGCTGGTCAGCGAGGACGCGGCCAAGCGCGTCGAGACGTGGGTGGACGAGGCCGTCGCGGCGGGCGCGTCCCTGCTCGCGGGCGGCAAGCGCGACGGCGCCTCCTACGCGCCGACGGTCCTCACCGACGTACCGGCCGACACCACCCTGGCCTGCGAGGAGGTCTTCGGACCGGTCCTCACCGTGACGAAGACGGACGGCGAGGCCGAGGCCTTCGCCGCCGTCAACTCCTCCAAGTACGGCCTCCAGGCGGGCGTGTTCACGCACGACCTCCAGGCCGCCTTCCGCGCCCACCGCGCGCTGGAGGTCGGCGGTGTCATCATCGGCGACGTGCCCTCCTACCGTGCCGACCAGATGCCGTACGGCGGGGCCAAGCAGTCCGGAGTGGGCCGCGAGGGCGTGCGGTTCGCGATGGAGGACTACACGTACGAGCGCGTGCTGGTCCTGACGGGCCTCGCGCTCTAGGGCGGGACCCGTGCGGCAGGGCGGGCCGGGCCCCGCGCTCCAGTAAATGGGAACCATTTTCATCTAACCTGGGATCCGGCGCTCGATCGCCGTCCCCGAAGGGGTCCGGCACCGATGCCTTCCGGTGCCGGACCCCCTCTTCGTGCCGGCTTCCTCCGGCCCCTCAACCGGAGAAGCCGACATGCGCCAGCCGCAGTGGGCCGCGCAGTCCGATGCGCAGATCGCGGATGCCCTCGGCGACGAGGGCCGCGTCGGCGGTGACGTGGTCGTAGGGCCCCGCCGCGGCGACCGTCAGTGTGGCCAGGACAGGGCCGCCGTCGAGCGACAGCTCCACCGTGCCCTGGCCCGCCGCTGTCACCGTCACGCCCGTCGTGCCGTTCTGCGTGCCGAAGTCGCAGGCGCGGTAGACCAGTTCGGCCGCCCCGCCCGCCATCGGCGTCACCGCGTCGCCCGACACCTTCGTACGGTCGACGATCTCGGCGCCGCTCTGCTCGTCGAAGTCGGCGGCCTCCAGGCCGCGTCGGCGGACCGGCCGCGGGAGGGACGGTTCACCCTCGAGCGTGACGGTCGTGTGCAGCCGGACGTCCGCGCTGGACGCGCCGACCAGGAACTCGTACGGGCCTGACTCCACCCGCCACCGGCCCTGCGCCACGTCCCAGAAGCCGAGGGCGGACAGCGGGACCTCGAAGGAGAGTTCCGCCCGGGCGCCCGGGGCGAGCGTGACGCGGCGGTGGTCGAGCAGCTCGCGCCGGGGCCGGACGACCGAGGGGTCCACGGCACGGACGTAGAGCTGCGGGACCTCGTCGGCCGTCAGGTCCCCGGTGTTGGTGACCGTGCAGGAGACCCGCGCCCTGCCGTCCTCGACCCGTGCCGCCAGGTCCGCGTAGGAGAACGACGCGTACGACAGGCCGTGTCCGAAGGGGAACAGCGCGGCGCCCTCGAAGTAGAGGTAGGTCTGACGGGCGCCGATGACGTCGTAGTCGAGGAGGCCGGGCAGATCGGCGTCGTCGGCGTACCAGGTCTGGGGGAGTCGTCCGGCCGGGGAGACGTCACCGGCCAGCACGCGCGCGAGGGCGGTGCCGGCCGCCTGGCCGCCGTGCGCCGTCCACAGCACCGCGTCCGGACCGCCCGGCTCGATCGCGTACGGATACGCCGACACCAGGGTCAGCACCGTACGCGCGTTCGCCGCCCGGGCGGCCGCCAGCAGCCGCGCCTGGTGGTCGGGCAGCCGCAGCGTGGTGCGGTCCTCGGTCTCCCGGCCGTGGATGTGCGGGTCGTTGCCCGCCACGACCACGACCACGTCGGCCCCGGCCGCGACCCGGGTCACCGCGTCCGCGCCGGACTCGACGAGGACGATCCCGAGGGCCTCGGAAGTCTCCTCGCCGGGACCGGCAACCCGGACGCCGTCGGCGGCGACACAGACAGGGCGACCCGTGCCCAGGTGCCGCAGGAGGTGACCGTCGCCGTGGGTGTTCCCGTCGGCGTCCGCGTGCGGCTCCAGGCGGAACGTCTCCTGGACGATCCAGCCGCCGGGCTGGTCGGCGGAGGCGCGCAGGAAGCCGTCCTCGGCGACGGAGAGGTAGCGGCCGTCGGGGGCGCGCAGCGTCAGCACCCCCTCGCCCCAGTCGACGAGCGCGAGCTCCGTGCCGGTCGCGTCCGTCGTCAGTGGCGGCAGATCGGTGCGGCCCGCGAGCAGCGCCGGGTCGAGGGCGCCCTCGGCGCCGCGTACCCCGTCGAAGGCCCCGGGGGCGGTGGGGACCTTCAGGAAGGTTCCCGCGGAGGTCCTCAGCAGGACCCGGTCCACACCCTCCGCGAACTCCACGCGCTCGGCCCCGAACCGCTCGTACAGGCCCTCCAGCGGCGTCGAGCGGTGCAGCAGAGTGCCGCTGTACCAGTCGAGCTTGCACTCGTCGGCGAGCAGGCCGACCACCGCGATCCGGGTGTCGGCGGCCAGCGGCAGCACACCGTCGTTGCGCAGCAGCACGATCGCCTGCTCGGCGGCCTCCCGGGCGAGGGCGCGATGGGCCGGGCTGTCGAACTCGCCGGCATCCGCGTGCGGGTCGTGGAGCGGGTCGAACTCACCGAGCCGGAAGCGGACCGAGAGCTGGCGGCGGACCGCCGCGTCGATGTCGGCCCGGGTGAGCAGACCCTGTTCCAGTGCCCCCTCGATCCGGGCGACGATCTTCGAGCTGTCCGTGCCGTGGTCGGTGAAGCTGTCCACACCGGCGACGAGCGCGGCCGCCGTCGCCTCCTCGTGGGTGTCGAAGTAGTGCTCGGAGTCCACCAGGTTGGAGGGCGCGCCCGCGTCCGAGCAGACCAGCAGCTCCTCCTGCGTCCAGGTGCGCAGGTGCTCGCGCAGATACGGCGAGACATGGTTGGGACGGCCGTTGACCAGGTTGTACGCCGGCATCGCCCCGGCCACCGCGCCCGCCTCGACGCATGCGCGGAAGGCGCGCAGATCGTACTCGTGCAGCACGCGCGGGCGGACCGAGGACGAGGTGACGTCCCGGCCCGTCTCGTTGTTGTGGGCCAGCCAGTGCTTGAGGACCGGAGCCGTGCGCCAGTACGTGGGATGGTCGCCGCGCAGCCCCCGCGTGTAGGCGGTGGCGATGGCCGAGGTGAGCTTCGGGTCCTCGGAGTAGCCCTCCTCGTTACGGCCCCACAGGGGGTGGCGCAGCAGGTTGACGGTGGGGGACCAGACGTTGAGGCCCACCCGTTCGTCGCGGGCGCGCATCGCCCGGACCTCCTTGGACACGGCCTCGCCGACCCGGCGCACGAGGTCGGTGTTCCAGGTCGCGCCCAGACCCACGGCCTGCGGGAACACCGTCGCCGGGCCCATCCACGCGACGCCGTGCAGCGCCTCCTGGCCGGTGCGGAACGCGGCGATGCCCAGGCGCTCGACGGCGGGCACGAACTGGTGCAGGAAGGAGACCTTCTCCTCGGGCGTCAGCCGGGACAGCAGATCGTCGATGCGCTTCGCGAACGGCAGCTGCGGATCGCGGAAAGGCGGCGTGGGCGGCGTGTGTGCGGTCACGTGGGGATCCCTTTGCGATGGAGCGGAGGGCGCTTTCGAAGCGCTTCGATGCTCATTCGACGGCGGGGTGGGTGTCAAGGGGACCCGACTGCTTTTCAAGCAGCGCATGCGAACAGGTCGCCCCGCACACCCGCGAGGAATGTTGGGAACGACCCTTGTGCACCCCAGGGTGTTCACTTAACCTCGCAGCAACATCGAAGCGCTTCGACTGCGAACACCGTGACACTGCGTCGGAGGATCGCTTCGGCTCAGCCAGTTCCACTCGAGACACCGCAGCCGACGGCCACCGCCGGGTGTCCTGGTGTGCCATGAAGGGTTGACGCAATGACGCCGAACGCCGCTTCCCCCTCCACTGGTCCTTCCGGGCCCAGCCGGAGAAGCTTCCTCGCCTCCACGGCGGTCGCCACCGCCGCGGTGGCGGGAGGGATGCCGTTGCTGGCCGCCTGCGGGGGCTCGGACAAGGGTTCGCGCGAGGGCACCACGTCGGGCAAGGGCGCCCAGAAGATCCTCCCCGCCTACGTGGCCAGCAACGTGGTGACGCCGGACTTCCCGTCCAAGAACGGCTCGGCGATGGGCTTCACCGCCAAACTCGATGTCGCCACGCTGAAGACCTCGGTGCCGAAGAAGCTCGGCAGCGGCGGCAAGGTCACCATCATGTCGCCGTTCTGGGGCTCGCCGCCGAAGGGCGACAACGCCTACTACACGTCGATGAACGCCCTGATCGGCGCCGACGTCCAGTGGCGCAACCAGGACGGCAACACCTACGACCAGAAGCTCGGCGCGGTCCTCGCCTCCAGCGACGTGCCGGACGTGGTGGTCGTCCCCGGCTGGAACATGATGGGCAAGATACCCAGCGCCATCATCAGCAAGTTCGCCGACCTCGGCCCGTACCTGTCCGGCGACAAGGTCAAGGAGTACCCGAACCTCGCGGCGATCCCCAGCGACGCCTGGCAGCGCTCCATCTTCGGCGGCAAGCTGATGGGTCTGCCGATGCCGGCCCCGTACGTCCAGAACATCGTGCCCCTCTACCGCAAGGACGTCTTCGACAAGCAGGGCTACGAAGTCCCGCGGTCCGCCGACGACTTCATGGCCCTGTGCAAGGACATCACCAACGCCAGGGCCAAGCGGTGGGCCTGCGGTGACATGAAGTGGACCGCGATGAACACCTTCGGGGTGATCAGCGGCGGGGAGAAGGCGCTCAGCTGGACCGTGGTCGACGGCAAGCTGGTGCACCGCATGGAGACCCCGGAGTACCTCGAAGCCCTGGAGTGGACGCGCAAGCTGTTCGCCGCCGGATACGTCCACCCCGACTTCAAGCTGGGCAAGAGCGCGGCCACCGACCCCGCCCCCAAGTTCGCCGCCGGCGAGTTCCTGATCTGGAACAACGACATCTCCGGCTGGTACGGGCAGCAGGCCTCCCAGGCCACCCAGAACCCCGAGTTCAAGATCTGGGGCATGGACATCTGGAACCACGACGGCGGCGACCCGACGCTGTGGGCCGCGAACCCGGCCGGCATTTTCGCCTTCGTCAACAAGAAGGCCTCCGAGTCCGTCGTCCGGGACGCGCTGGCGGTCGCCGATGTCACCGCGGCGCCGTACGGCACCAAGGAGTGGATGATGACCAACTACGGCGTCGAGGGCACGCACTACACCCTGAAGGACGGTATGCCCGTCAAGAACGACAAGGGCAACAACGAGGTCCTCAACGCCTACGTCATGGTCGCGAGCCCCGCCGCGACCATCGCCCACCCCGACCTCCCCGAGTACACCAAGGGCATGGTCGAGTGGCAGCAGCGGGTCGGCTCCTTCACCAAGAAGTCGTCCTTCTGGGGCCTTCAGATCACCGAGCCGTCCCGCTACACCAACCTCTCGAACGACTTCGAGCAGTTGGAGGACGACATCGCCCGCGGTCACAAGAAGATCAGCGACATGCAGCAGGCCATCTCCGACTGGAAGAAGAAGGGCGGGGACCAGCTGCGCGACTGGTACCAGAAGCTCCTCGACGAGAACGGCCCGGCGGCGAGCTGACGAGACTCTGAGGCAAGGAGAACGCCGTGTCCCACAGCACGGTGCCTCGGAGCACCGCCGAGGCCGGTACGCCGGAGAAGATCCCGGTGGCGTCCCAGAACGCCACCGGCACCCGGGAGAAACGAAGCACGGGCAAGCTGAGCCCTCGGCTCAGGTTCCGCCGCGACCGCGTCCTCATCCTGATGACGCTGCCGGCCGTCGTGCTGGTCATGGTCTTCAACTACCTGCCGATCCTCGGCAACGTGGTGGCCTTCCAGGACTACGACCCGTACATCAGCGACAACGGCATCGTCTCGATCCTCAACAGCCCCTTCGTGGGCATGGAGAACTTCCAGCGGATCTTCGAGGCGTCGGCCTTCTGGCAGGCCGTGCAGAACACACTGGTGCTGTTCCTCATCCAGATCGCGGTGTTCTTCCCGGTCACGATCCTGCTCGCGCTGCTCATCAACAGCGTGATCAGGCCGCGGGTGCGGGCGGTCGCGCAGGCCGTGCTCTACCTGCCCCACTTCTTCTCCTGGGTGCTGGTCGTCGCCGTCTTCCAGCAGATGTTCGGCGGCGCGGGCATGCTCTCCCAACTGCTGCGCCGGCACGGGTACGACGGCCTCGACATCATGACCGACCCCCACACCTTCGCCTTCCTGATCACCGCGCAGAGCGTGTGGAAGGACGCCGGCTGGGGGATCATCGTCTTCCTCGCCGCGCTGGCCTCGGTGTCCCAGGACCACTACGAGGCCGCCGCCATGGACGGCGCCGGACGCTGGCGCCGCATGTGGCACGTCACGCTTCCCGCCCTGCGGCCGGTGATCGCCCTGCTTCTCGTGCTGCGCGTCGGTGACGCCCTGACCGTCGGGTTCGAACAGATCCTGCTGCAACGCGACGCCGTCGGACCGGACGCGGGGGAGGTCCTCGACACCTTCGTGTGGTGGAACGGCGTGCGCAACCAGGACTTCGGATACGCGGCCGCAGCCGGCCTGATCAAGGGCGTGGTCAGCATCGGTCTGGTGCTCACCGCGAACAAGGTGGCCCATCTCATGGGCGAGCAGGGGGTGTACAAGAAGTGACCGCCGTCGTCGACCGACCGGCCGCCGAGCCGCACCGCTGGGCCGCACCTCCCCGCCCGGTCTGGGAGGAGGAGCCCTCGAAGGCCGGCCTGGCGGGCAAGGGCATCGTCCTGCTGTTCGCCTGCCTGGCCGTCCTCTTCCCGCTGTGGATCATCGTCGTCACCAGTCTGTCCTCGCGGAAGACCATCGACGAGGCGGGCGGACTGGTGATCGTGCCCAAGGGCGTCACCTTCATCGCCTACCAGGAACTGCTCGGCGGCGGCCAGGTCACCCGCGCCGCGATCATCAGCATCCTCGTGACGCTCACCGGCACCGTGTTCTCGATGACGGTGTCCGTCCTGTGCGCCTACGGCCTGTCCCGCACCGGATCCCTCGGCCACCGCGGGATCCTGATGACACTGCTGGCGACCATGTTCTTCAGCGCGGGCCTCATCCCCACCTACCTGCTGGTGCAGTCCCTCGGCCTGACGGACAGCTATCTCGCGCTGATCCTGCCGAGCGCCGTGAGCGTCTTCAACATCCTGGTGCTGCGCGGCTTCTTCATGGGCATCTCGCAGGAACTCGTCGACAGCGCGCGCATCGACGGGGCCGGGGACTTCCGGATCCTCTGGCAGATCGTCATGCCGCTGTCGCGGGCGGTCCTCGCGGTGATCACCCTGTTCTACGCGGTCGGGTACTGGAGCGCGTGGTTCAACGCGTCGCTGTACCTGAACGACCAGGACATGATGCCGCTGCAGAACGTCATGATCCAGCTCGTGCAGAAGCAGGAGGCGCCGGTCGGCCTGGGCCAGGCCATCAGGACCGGTCAGCTGTCGGGACTGGCCATCCAGATGGCGGTGATGGTCATGGCACTGCTGCCGGTCGCGGTGCTGTCGCCGTTCGTCCAGAAGCACTTCAAGAAGGGCATGCTGACGGGCGCCGTCAAGGGATAGCGGGCGCCCACCGCGCCGGAAGCGGGGTGACGGCGGCCGCGGGTTCGTCGGGCCGGCCGTGCCCATGCGCAGGAGCGGCACGGCGACACGGCCCCGATTCGCCCGGGCCGGGCATGGCCGCCCCCGCTCACGCGCGCGGGAACCGCGCGACCGGCCCCGCCACCACAGACGAACGACGCCCCTGCCCGTGAACCCCCACCCACCGAGGTACCCCACATGCGCCCCACCCGCCGCACCCTCCTCACCGGCACCGCAGCAGCCGCCGCGCTCACCGCACTCCCCACCGCCCCCGCCCGGGCCCAGGCCGCACCCGCCGGCTCCGCCACGACCGCCGGAGCCTACCGCTGGCGCAACGCGGTCATCGGCGGCACCGGATTCGTCACCGGCGTTCTCTTCCACCCGGCCGTCCGTGGTCTCGCCTACGCCCGTACCGACATCGGCGGCGCCTACCGCTGGGACGACGGCGCCGCGAGATGGACGCCCCTCACCGACCACCTCGGCTGGGACGACTGGAACCTCCTCGGTGTGGAGGCCCTCGCCGTCGACGCCGCGCACCCGAACCGCCTCTACCTCGCGCTCGGCACCTACGCCCAGTCCTGGGCGGGCAACGGAGCCGTGCTGCGTTCCGAGGACCGGGGCGCCACCTGGACCCGTACCGACCTCACCGTGAAGCTCGGCGGCAACGAGGACGGGCGGGGCGCGGGCGAGCGGCTGCTCGTCGACCCGCGCGACAGCGACACGCTGTGGCTCGGGACGCGGCACGACGGGCTGCTCAGGTCCACCGACCGGGGCGCCACCTGGGCGGCGGCCGGCGGCTTCCCCGGCGTTGCGGGCCCGGGCGGGCAGGGCGTCACCCTCCTCGTGGCGGCCGGTCGTACCGTCTACGCGGGCTGGGGCGACACCGACGGCTCGGCGGGCTCCCCGAACCTCTACCGGACCGCCGACGGCGGCGCATGGGAAGCCGTCCCCGGGCGGCCCACCGGAACCTCCGCCAGGGTGCCGGTCCGCGCCGCCTACGACTGCCACACCCGCGAGCTGTACGTGACGTACGCCGACGCCCCCGGTCCCAACGGTCAGTCCGACGGCAGCGTGCACAAGCTGCGCACCACGGACGGGAAGTGGACCGACGTCACCCCGGTGAAGCCGGGCGGGACGACCCCGGACGGGGGCGCCGACACCTTCGGCTACGGCGGCGTCGCCGTCGACGCCCGCCGCCCCGGCACCGCCGTCGTCTCCACCAACAACCGCTGGGCGGCGGTCGACACCCTGTACCGGACCACCGACAGCGGCCGCACCTGGACGTCCCTGAAGGACTCGGCGGTCCTCGACGTGTCCGAGACCCCGTTCCTCACCTTCGGCGCCGACCGGCCGAAGTTCGGCTGGTGGATCCAGGCCGTCGCCCTCGACCCGTACGACTCGAAGCACCTGGTCTTCGGCACCGGCGCCACCCTCTACGGCACCCGGGACCTGAAGCACTGGGCTCCGCAGATCCGCGGCCTGGAGGAGACCTCCGTACGGCAGCTGATCTCGCCGCCGGCCGGGGAGGCGCACCTGCTCAGCGGGCTCGGGGACGTCGGGGTGATGTACCACGAGCGGCTCACGGCCTCGCCTTCGCGGGGCATGGCGGCCAACCCCGTGTTCGGGACGGCGACCGGACTCGCCCAGGCCGCGGCGAAGCCGTCGTACGTCGTGCGCACCGGCTGGGGCGATCACGGCAACGGGGCGTACTCGAACGACGGCGGCAGGACCTGGGCGCCCTTCGCGGCCCAGCCCGCCCTCGCCAAGGAGGCACCGGGACCGATCGCGGTCAGTGCCGACGGCGGCGTGCTGCTCTGGACCCTCGTACACCGGGACGGCACCAAGTACCCCGCGCACCGCTCCACGGACAACGGCGCGACCTGGTCCGAGGTGTCCTCCTTCCCCAAGGGCGCCACCCCGCTCGCCGACCCGGCCGACCCGGCGCGCTTCTACGCCTACGACACCGACACGGGCACCCTGTTCGCCAGCACGGACAGCGGTCTCACCTTCACCGGACGCGCGGGCGGACTGCCCCTCGGCGACAGCCAGTTCCAGCTGGCCGCGGCCCCCGGCCGCTCCGGCGACCTGTGGCTGAGCACCAAGTGGAACGGCCTCCACCGCTCCACCGACGGCGGGGCGGGGTTCACGAAGGTCGACAGCTGCTGGGCCTCGTACACCCTCGCCTTCGGCAAGGCCGCCGAGGGCGCCGCATACCCGGCGATCTACCAGGTCGGCTCCACGGAGGCGATCACCGCCGTGTACCGCTCCGACGACGGCGCGAAGACCTGGACGCGGATCAACGACGACCGCCACCAGTGGGGCTGGACCGGCGCCACCATCGCCGCCGACCCGCGCATCCACGGCCGCGTGTACATCGCCACCAACGGCCGGGGCATCCAGTACGGGGAGCCCGTCCGATGACCACCGCCGACCGGCCCGGCCTCGCCGACGTCACGCGCGGCCGCATCCTGTTCGGCGGCGACTACAACCCCGAGCAGTGGCCCGAGGAGACCTGGCACGAGGACGTCCGCCTGATGCGGGAGGCCGGCGTCAACTCGGTCACCCTGGGCGTCTTCTCCTGGTCCAGGCTCGAACCGGAGCCGGGCGCCAGGGAGTTCGGCTGGCTGGACACGCTGATGGACCTCCTGCACGAGAACGGCGTCGGCGTCGTCCTCGCCACCCCTACCTCCGCGCCGCCGCCCTGGCTCGGGCGGCTGCACCCGGACACCCTGCCCCGCGACGAGAACGGCGACGTCGAGTGGTGGGGCGGACGGCAGCACTTCTCGCACTCCAGCGCCACCTACCGCCGCCACGCCGCCGCCATCACCGAGGACCTGGCCGCCCGCTACGGCGGCCACCCCGCCCTCACCATGTGGCACATCAACAACGAGTACTGCACCGCCGACCACGGCGACGAGGCGGCCGCCGCCTTCCGCCGCTGGCTGCGGGCCAGGTACGGCACCCTGGAGGCCCTCAACAGGGCCTGGGGCACGGACTTCTGGAGCCAGGGCTACGACAGCTGGGACACCGTCCTGCCCGCCCGCCGCACCCACTACCTGAAGAACCCCACCCAGGTGCTGGACTTCCGGCGCTTCACCTCCGACATGCTGCTGGAGTGCTACCTCGCCGAGCGCGACATCGTCACCCGGCACACGCCGCACCTCCCGGTCACCACCAACTTCATGCCCCTGTTCCCCGGCCAGGACGGCTGGCGCTGGGCCGAGGAGGAGGACGTCGTCTCCGTCGACCTCTATCCGGACCCCCGCGACCCGCTGGGCGCCCAGCACGGCGCACTGGTCCAGGACCTCACCCGGTCCCAGGCGCGCGGCCCCTGGATGCTGATGGAACAGGCGGCGGGACCGGTCAACTGGCGCGGGGTGAACCATCCCAAGCCACGCGGCCTCAACCGGCTCTGGTCCCTCCAGGCCGTGGCCCGGGGCGCGGACGCCGTCTGCTTCTTCCAGTGGCGCCAGTCCCGGCAGGGCGCCGAGAAGTTCCACTCCGGGATGGTCGGCCACGCGGGGGAGCGGGGCCGCACCTTCCAGGAGGTCAAGCAGCTCGGTGCCGAACTCGCCCGCATAGGACCACAGGTGACGGGCGGTCACATCCGGGCGGATGTCGCGATCCTGCACGACTGGCACGCCTGGTGGGCCGGCGCCCAGGACGGCCGCCCCTCCACCCGGGTCGACCACCCGGCCGTCCTGCACGCCTGGCACCGTGCCCTGTGGGAGTCCCACCTCACCACCGACTTCGCCCACCCCGCACACGACCTGTCCGGCTACCGACTGGTCGTCGTCCCCCAGCTGTACGCGATGACGGACGCGGCGATCGACAACCTCCTCGCCTACGTCCGCAGCGGCGGCACCCTGGTGGCCGGCTTCCTGACCGGCGTGGCCGACGAGGACGACCGGGTCCGGCCCGGCGGTATGGACGCCCGCCTGCGCGAGCTCTTCGGCATCCGCACCCTGCACGAGTGGTGGCCGCTGGAGACGGGGGAACACGCCGCGACCGACGGCTTCAGCGGGACCCTGTGGTCGGAGGAACTCGAGAGCACCGACGACGCCTCGGTCGAGGCCGCGTACAAGGGAGGGGAACTCGACGGACTGCCCGCCGTCCTGCGCCGGGGCCGCGCCTGGTACGTCTCCACCCTCCCCGAGCCGCAGGCGTTCCGCGCGCTGCTGGCCCGGATCGCCGAGGACGCCGGCGCCCGGCCCGTCCTCTACGGCCTCCCGCCCGGCGTGGAGGCCGTACGACGGGGTGAGCTGCTGTTCCTGATCCACCACGGCCGCGAACCGGTGACCGTCGAACTGCCGGGCACCCACCTCGACCTGCTCACCGGGACGACCGCCACGGACCGGATCACGCTGGGCCGCCACTCGGTGGTGGTGCTGCGCTCATGACCGGCGCGTCGTCCCGTGCGCACCCCGCCCTCCCCTGCGGCGGGACCCCGACCGCGCCCGGGCCGTGCCGCGGCCGCACCGCGGTCATCGCGCCGAAGTCCGCACTTCCTCCGACGACGCGGACGCACAGCCGCTCGATCGCGTCGCCGGAGAAGAAGACCACGTCCTCATCCCGGGGACGTGGTGACTCCCCCCGGTAAGCGCACTTCCCCCCACCCATGGAAGGGACACCATGGCAACACGCACCCTGAGCAGGATCGGCAGGGCCCTGCTGGCCCCCGCGCTCGCGCTCGGCGCCACCGTCGCCCTGGCCTCGGCCCCCGCCTCGGCCGCCGTCTGGAACACCTGCGACCAGTGGGGCAACACCAGCCTCAACGGCTACACGCTCTACAACAACATCTGGGGCTCCGGCGCCGGCAGCCAGTGCGTCTGGGCCAACTCGGGCACCAACTGGGGTGTCTGGGCCAACCACCCGAACACCGGCGGTATCAAGTCCTACCCGGACTCCAAGAAGGTGATCAACAAGTCGATCACCTCACTGGGCTCCCTCTCCAGCAGCTACAACGTCACGGTCCCGTCGTCCGGCGCGTACAACACGTCGTACGACATCTGGGACACCGACTACGACTACGAGATCATGCTCTGGGTCAACAAGACCGGAGCCGTCGGCCCCCTCGGCACCTCCCAGGGGAACGTGACGCTCGGCGGTCACACCTGGACCGTCTACAAGGGCAACAACGGCGCGAACGAGGTCTTTTCCTTCGTCCGTACGTCCAACTCGTCCTCCGGCACCGTCAACATCCTGCCGATCCTCAAGTGGATCAAGGACACCAAGGGCTGGTTCGGCAACGAGACCATCGGTGACGTGCAGTTCGGCTACGAGATCACCTCCTCGTCCGGGGGGCTGAACTTCACCACCAACAACCTGACCGTCAGCAGCGGCTGACCACGCTCACCGACGGCCACGGCCGGCCCGCGATCACGCGGACCGGCCGTGGCCCTGCCGCGCAGGAGCGTCGGAGGAGCGGGAGCGGACGCCCTGGACGAGGGCGTGGCCCGCGTCTCCACACGGAGGAGCGAGCGGCTGCGCGTCAGGCGGAGGCGGGCGGCAGTGCGCCGAGAACGGCTGCGAGGGCCTGCGGGTCGCGGCGGGCGATGTTGTGGCCGACGGCGATCTCGTGGACCCGCCAGTCCGAGTCGTCGCGCAGCCGCTCGGTCAGGGTCACGAACGGGCTGCCCGGCCACGCGCCACCACTGATGAAGGTCCGGCCGAGCGTGCCGCCGGGGGTGCCTCCCAGCCTGATCGACTGGACGAAGCTCGCCAGTGGGTGCGGTCGCGCGCGAGGGTCGAGGCCCTCGGGGACCGCGACCCAGCGACCGTCGGCGCGGGCACCGGCCATGAACAACTCCCGGAAGCGGTCGCTGGTCAACGACCAGCACGAGTCCCCGTCGTCCGGGACGTAGGCGTCGATGAAGACGAGCTGGTCGAGGCGGTCGCCGAGCCGATCCGCGACACCGGCGATCACCATCCCGCCGTAACTGTGCCCGCACAGCGCGACGGGCGTTCCGTCGCCACGGTCGATGAGCCCGGCCACCTGGTCGACATGGGTGTCGAGGTTCGGCGGACGGTCCATGTCTTCCGGGCCGTCCGGCTCCAGCCCCGACAGGGTCACCGCCTCGACGTGGTGGCCGTCCCGGCGCAGCTCGGCAGCCACCCGGTCGAACACCCACCCGCCCTGCCAGCCACCCGGCACCATCACGAACTTCACCGCGTCATCGTAGGCCGGACGAGGCCGGACGAGGCCGGCCTCGGCTCGCCGGTGCCGCTCGCGCTCCGGCGCGGCCGCCGGTGCCTGGACACCGGCCACCCGACCGAGGTGCCGGCCGCGTCCCCTTCCCCTGCGGCTACTCCGGCACCGGCAGCCGCGCCCCGTCCCGCAGGAACAGGGGGAGGCGGTCCAGCGGGGCGTCGACCGTCACGGTCGCGCCGCCCTCGTACGTCTTGCCCGTCCACGCGTCCGCCCAGGCCGCGCCCGCCGGGAGGTAGGCCGTGCGGGTCCTGGCGCCCGCCGTCAGCACCGGGGCGACGAGCAGGTCCCGGCCGAAGAGGTAGGAGTCGTCCACCGACCAGGCCGCCGGGTCGTCGGGGAACTCCAGGAACAGCGGCCGCATGGGCGGCAGACCCTCCTCGTGGGCCTCCCGCATGACCTTCAGGACGTACGGCTTGAGGCGCTCGCGCAGCCGCAAGTACTTCTCCAGGACCGCGCCGGCCTCCTCGCCGTACGACCACACCTCGTTCGGGCCGCCCGTCATGTCCGGGCCCAGCGGCATGCCCGGGTCGCGGAAGCCGTGCAGGCGCATCAGCGGGGACAGCGCGCCGAACTGGAACCAGCGGACCATCACCTCCTGGTACGCGGGGTCGTCCGGGTCGCCGCCGTGGAAGCCGCCGATGTCGGTGTTCCACCAAGGGATGCCCGACAGCGCGGTGTTCAGGCCGGCCGCGATCTGCCGGCGCAGGGTCGCGAAGTCGGTGCCGATGTCCCCGGACCACAGAGCGGCGCCATAGCGCTGACTGCCCGCCCACGCCGACCGGTTGAGGCTGACGATCTCCTCCTCGCCGGCCGCGCGCAGTCCCTCGTAGAAGGTGCGGGCGTTCTCGGCCGGGTAGCTGTTGCCGACCTCCAGGCCGGGGCCCGTCCAGTAGCGCAGGTTCTCCGGGAAGCCGGGCTTCAGCTCCGGCTCGCAGGCGTCCAGCCAGAAGGCCGTGATGCCGTACGGGGCGAGGTAGTTGTCGCGGATCCTCGACCACAGGAACTCACGGGCGTCGGGGTTCGTCGCGTCGTAGAACGCCACCTGGACGGTCGAGGCGACGCCCTTGTCCGGCCAGTCGGCGTGGGCCATCGGTCCGTACTGGGTGCCGATGAAGTAGCCGCGCTGCTCCATCACCGGATGGTTCTCGCTCAGCGGCGACACCGACGGCCAGACGCTCACCACCAGCTTGACGCCCAGTTCGTCGAGTTCCCTGACCATCGCACCCGGGTCGGGCCACTCGGCCGGGTCGAACTTCCAGTCGCCCAGGTGGGTCCAGTGGAAGAAGTCGCAGACGATGGCGTCGAGGGGCAGTCCCCGGCGCCTGTATTCCCGTGCCACTTCGAGGAGTTCGTCCTGGGTGCGGTAGCGCAGCTTGCACTGCCAGAAGCCCGCCGCCCACTCCGGCAGCATCGGGGTGCGGCCGGTGGCCGCGCTGTAGCGGCGCTGGGCGTCGGCAGGGTCGCCGGCGGTGATCCAGTAGTCGATCTGCCGGGCCGAGTCCGCGACCCAGCGGGTGCCGTTCCCGGCCAGTTCGACCCGTCCGATCGCCGGGTTGTTCCACAGCAGTGTGTAACCGCGGCTGGAGGTGAGCACCGGGATGCCCACCTCGGCGTTGCGCTGGACCAGGTCGACGACCAGGCCCTTCTGGTCCAGCCTGCCGTGCTGGTGCTGGCCGAGGCCGTACAGCTTCTCGTCGTCGTAGGCGGCGAAGCGCTGCTCCAGGCGGTGGTGGCCGTTGCCGACGGCGGTGTAGAGGCGCGGCCCCGGCCACCAGAAGTGGGCACGCTGCTCGGCCAGGATCTCCGTACGGTCGTCCGTCCGCAGGAAGCGGACCATGCCCTCGGCGTTCACCTCGACGGTGAGGGCGCCGACGGTCAAATGGGCTTCCATGTCACCGGACTTGACGCTGCTCTCGGTGGCGGGCGGCTCGTCGAGGAGCGCGCCCGGCAGCCCTTCGAGGATCGGCCCGCCCAGCCGGGCGCGCACCCGGACGGCGTCCGGACCCCACGGCTCGACCCGCAGGGTCTCCTGGCGGCCGCTCCACTCCAGGGCGCCGTCCTGCTCACGGAAGGTGCCGACCGTGGGAGACGACTGCGCGAGGCTGACCTGAGGCTGGTTTTCGGCAGGCTGGTTCATGTGGAGTGCTCCTTAGAAGGAGTGCAGACATGGAGGTGCCCTGGCGGCGGGCACGACAGCGGTGGAGCGGATGTGTCGGGACAGGCGGGTGTCTCGGAGACGGCGGTGGGGGGCAGGAGACGGCGGGGCGTGTCGGAGGACGGTGGGGCGTCAGGAGACGGCGGGAGGTGTCGGAGGACGGTGGGGTGTCAGAAGACGGCGGGCGCCGGCCCCGTGCTCGCCCGGACCGTCAACTCGGGCGCGATCAGCACGACTTCGTCGCCGCCGTGCCCCTCCAGCTTGGCGACCAGGCGTTCCACGGCGTGCCGGCCCATGTCCTGGGCGGGGATCGCGACCGACGTCAGCCGCACCGAGGCCTGGACGGCGACCTGGTCGGGGCAGACGGCCACCACCGACACGTCCTCCGGGACGGCCCGGCCCTGCTGACGCAGCAGCGCGAGCAGCGGCTCGACCGCCGACTCGTTCTGCACCACGAACCCGGTGGTGCCCGGACGCTCGTCCAGGATCCGGGCCAGGGTCACGGCCATGGCGTCGTACCCGCCCTCGCACGGGCGGTGCAGCAGTCGCAGCCCCAGTTCCCTGGCCCGGTGCCGGAGTCCGTCGAGCGTGCGCTCGGCGAAGCCGGTGTGCCGTTCATAGACCGCCGGTGCCTCGCCGATGACAGCGATATCACGGTGTCCGAGCGTCGCCAGGTGCTCCACGCACAGCGCGCCGGTCGCCGCGAAGTCCAGATCGACGCAGGTCAGACCGGTGGTGTCGGCGGGCAGCCCGATCAGGACGGACGGCTGGTCGGTGGAGCGCAGCAGCGGCAGTCGCTCGTCGTCGAGTTCGACGTCCATCAGGATCATCGCGTCGGCGAGCCCGCTGCCCGTGACACGGCGGACCGCGTCGGAACCCTCCTCGCCGGTGAGCAGCAGAACGTCGTACCCGTGCGTACGTGCCGTGGTGGCCACCGCGATGGCGATCTCCATCATCACCGGCACATAGATGTCGGTCCGCAGCGGGATCATCAGCGCGATGATGTTCGACCTGCTGCTGGCCAGTGCGCGGGCGCCCGCGTTGGGGTGGTAGCCGAGCTGCCGGATGCTCTGCTCGACCCGCTGCCGGGTGGTCGTGGAGATGGACCGCTTGCCACTGAGGACATAGCTCACCGTGCTCGCCGAGACTCCGGCGTGCTGGGCGACCTCGGCGAGGGTGACCATCCAGCTCTCCAAGTTTTGTGAAGCGCTTCGACAGTGCGCAGAACGAACAGGGGCGGGTGAGGGTGGTTCGACAGTAGCCCTAGCGGGGGTGGGTGTCCATAGGTTGTCGAAGCGCTTCGACAACCAGTTGTGGGGGATTGGTGGAGAAGAGTACGGCAAGCATTTCCGGCCACGGTGGCCACCACTCGTTCGGCCCAGGCCGCGCGCCCGCGCCGCACGCCCTCCCCGCAAGGGGGCCGACGCCCGGGGCGGGGAGGAAACGGGCCGCCCGCAGCTCGCGGGCACCCGGCGGAGCCGGCCGGACGTACGCGCGCGGGGTGGCCACCCGGCCCCGGATCGGGTACCAACGATCGGGTAGCACCCATCGGTAACCAATGTGGTCCGAGATCCCGATTCGCGGCGAGGTGAGCCTCATGTCCGCACCACCCCTCAAGAAACCCACCGTCACCGAACGCGAGGCCCGCCAGGTCGCGGAGGCCGCGCGGGAGCAGGACTGGCGCAAGCCCAGCTTCGCCAAGGAACTGTTCCTCGGCCGGTTCCGGCTGGACCTCATCCATCCCCACCCGCTCCCCACCGACGAGGCCGTCCGGCGTGGCGAGCAGTTCCTGACGAAACTCCGCGACTTCTGCGAGACGAAGGTGGACGCGGCCCTCATCGAGCGCGAGGCCCGGATCCCCGACGAGGTGATCAACGGGCTCAAGGAGCTCGGCGCCCTCGGCATGAAGATCGACCCCAAGTACGGCGGCCTGGGACTCACCCAGGTGTACTACAACAAGGCCCTGGCCCTGGTCGGCTCGGCCAGCCCCGCGATCGGCGTGCTGCTCTCTGCGCACCAGTCGATCGGCGTGCCGCAGCCGCTGAAACTGTTCGGCACCCCGGAGCAGAAGCAGCGGTTCCTGCCCCGCTGCGCCCGCACGGACATCAGCGCCTTCCTCCTCACCGAACCGGACGTCGGCTCCGACCCGGCGCGCCTCGCCACCAGTGCGGTGCCGGACGAGGGGGGAGACTACGTCCTCGACGGCGTGAAGCTGTGGACGACCAACGGCGTCGTCGCCGACCTGCTGGTCGTGATGGCCCGGGTGCCCAGGAGCGAGGGCCACAAGGGCGGCATCACGGCCTTCGTCGTGGAGGCCGACTCGCCGGGCATCACCGTCGAGAACCGCAACGCCTTCATGGGCCTGCGCGGCATCGAGAACGGCGTGACCCGCTTCCACCAGGTGCGCGTTCCGGCCGAGAACCGCATCGGCCCCGAGGGCGCGGGCCTGAAGATCGCCCTGACCACCCTCAACACCGGACGGCTCTCGCTGCCCGCGTCCTGCGTGGCGGCGGGCAAGTGGTCCCTGAAGATCGCCCGTGAGTGGTCCGCGGCCCGTGAGCAGTGGGGCAGGCCGATCGCCCAGCACGAGGCGGTCGGCGCGAAGATCAGCTTCATCGCGGCGACCACCTTCGCCCTGGAGGCGGTGCTCGACCTGTCCTCCCAGATGGCCGACGAGGACCGCAACGACATCCGTATCGAGGGCGCGCTCGCCAAGCTCATCGCCTCGGAGCTGGGCTGGCGCATGGCCGACGAACTGGTCCAGATCCGCGGCGGCCGCGGCTTCGAGACGGCGGCCTCGCTCGCCGCCCGGGGCGAGAAGGCCGTCCCCGCCGAGCAGGTCCTGCGCGACCTCAGGATCAACCGCATCTTCGAGGGCTCGACGGAGATCATGCACCTCCTCATCGCCCGGGAGGCCGTCGACGCCCATCTCACCGTCGCCGGCGACCTCATCGACCCCGACAAGTCCCTCCAGGACAAGGCGAGGGCCGGCGCGAACGCCGGGGTCTTCTACGCCAAGTGGCTGCCGAAGCTGGTCGCGGGACCGGGCCAACTGCCCTCGTCCTTCGCCGGGTTCAAGCAGGGCGTCGACCTCTCCCCGCATCTGCGGTACGTCGAGCGGCACTCCCGCAAGCTCGCCCGCTCCACCTTCTACGCCATGTCCCGCTGGCAGGGCCGGATGGAGACCAAGCAGGCGTTCCTCGGCCGGATCGTCGACATCGGCGCGGAGCTGTTCGCGATGAGCGCGGCCTGCGTGCGCGCCGAAATGCTGCGCGCGCGCGGCGAGAACGGCCGCGAGGCCTACCAGCTCGCCGACGCCTTCTGCCGCCAGTCCCGGCTCCGCGTCGAAGACCTCTTCTCCCGGCTGTGGAGCAACACCGACGACGTGGACCGCAAGGTCGTCAAGGGTGTGATGGCCGGCACCTACGAGTGGCTGGAAGAGGGCATCGTCGACCCGTCCGGCGAGGGCCCCTGGATCGCCGACACCACACCCGGACCGAGCGAGCGGGAGAACGTCCACCGCCCGATCAGGTGAGGTATCGCGCACACATCCGCAGGGTGCCCCCTGCTCCGATCCCCCCATGAGGGGGACGAGCAGGGGGCACCCTGTCCTGCCGCGCCCCCGGTGCGGCCACAATGGGGGGATGAGTGACAGTCCAGCCCCCCTCGCCGACCCGCACCTCGTCTACGATCCGGTCGCGGGCGACGGCCCGAAGGACGTGGTGATCCTCGGCTCCACCGGTTCGATCGGCACCCAGGCCATCGACCTCGTGCTGCGCAACCCGGACCGCTTCCGGGTGACCGGCCTGTCCGCCAACGGCGGCCGGGTCGCCCTCCTCGCCGAACAGGCCCGCAGGCTGCGGGTGCGTACGGTCGCGGTCGCCCGCGAGGACGTCGTCGCGGCCCTGCGCGAGGCGCTCGCCGCCGAGTACGGGACGGGGGAGCCGCTCCCCGAGATCCTGGCGGGACCGGAGGCCGCCACCCGCCTCGCCGCCTCGGACTGCCACACCGTCCTCAACGGCATCACGGGCTCCATCGGCCTCGCGCCCACCCTCGCCGCCCTGGAGGCGGGCCGCACCCTCGCGCTCGCCAACAAGGAGTCGCTCATCGTCGGTGGCCCGCTGGTCAAGGCGCTCGCGAAGCCCGGGCAGATCATCCCCGTGGACTCCGAGCACGCGGCCCTCTTCCAGGCCCTCGCCGCCGGCACCCGCGCGGAGGTGCGCAAGCTGGTCGTCACCGCCTCCGGCGGGCCCTTCCGCGGCCGTACGAAGCAGCAGCTGGCCGACGTGACGGTCGAGGACGCCCTCGCCCACCCCACCTGGTCCATGGGCCCGGTGATCACGATCAACTCCGCGACCCTGGTCAACAAGGGCCTGGAAGTGATCGAGGCGCACCTTCTCTACGACATTCCCTTCGACCGCATTGAGGTCGTCGTACATCCCCAGTCGTATGTCCACTCGATGGTGGAGTTCACGGACGGATCGACGATGGCCCAGGCGACGCCCCCCGACATGAGGGGGCCGATCGCCATCGGTCTGGGCTGGCCCCGGCGCGTGGCCGACGCCGCGCCCGCGTTCGACTGGAGCACGGCGTCGACGTGGGAGTTCCTGCCGCTCGACAACGAGGCATTCCCCTCCGTGAACCTCGCCCGGCACGTGGGCGAGCTCGCGGGCACGGCCCCGGCGGTGTTCAATGCCGCCAACGAGGAGTGTGTGGAGGCGTTCCGCAAGGGTGTGATCCCGTTCAACGGGATCATGGAGACCGTCACCAGGGTCGTGCAGGAGCACGGCACGCCGGCGACGGGAACTTCGCTCACCGTGTCGGACGTCCTCGAAGCGGAGACCTGGGCACGGGCCCGGGCCCGGGAACTGACGGTTACCGCGGAGGCGCGTGCATGACAGCCCTGATGATGATCCTCGGCATAGTCGTCTTCGCGGTCGGCCTGCTGTTCTCGATCGCCTGGCACGAGCTGGGGCACCTGTCGACGGCCAAGCTGTTCGGCATCCGCGTACCGCAGTACATGGTCGGCTTCGGCCCGACCGTCTTCTCGCGGAGGAAGGGCGAGACCGAGTACGGCTTCAAGGCGATCCCCTTCGGCGGCTACATCCGGATGATCGGCATGTTCCCGCCGGGCGACGACGGCCGGATCACGGCCCGCTCCACCTCGCCCTGGCGCGGCATGATCGAGGACGCCCGCTCGGCCGCCTACGAGGAGCTGCGGCCGGGCGACGAGAAGCGCATGTTCTACACGCGCAAGCCGTGGAAACGGGTCATCGTGATGTTCGCGGGCCCCTTCATGAACCTGGTGCTCGCGGTGGGCCTGTTCCTCACCGTCCTGATGGGCTTCGGCATCCAGCAGCAGACCAACACCGTCAGCTCGGTCTCCCCCTGCGTCATCTCGCAGAGCGAGAACCGCGATGCGTGCAAGTCGACCGACCCGGCCTCCCCGGCCGCTGCCGCCGGCATGAAGCCCGGTGACAAGATCGTCGGCTTCGCCGGGCAGCGGACGGACGACTGGAACACGCTCTCCGACCTGATCCGGGTCAGCGCGGGCAAGGACGTGGCCATCGTCGTCGACCGGGGCGGCAAGGAACTGACCCTGCACGCGAAGATCGCCACCAACCAGGTCGCCAAGAAGAACTCCGACGGAACGTACGCCCAGGGCGAGTACATCAAGGCCGGCTTCCTCGGCTTCAGCGCGGCCACCGGCGTCGTCAAGCAGGACTTCGGCGACTCCGTGTCCTGGATGACCGACCGCGTGGGGGAGGCCGTCGACTCCATCGCCGCCCTCCCCGGCAAGATCCCGGCCCTGTGGAACGCGGCCTTCGACGGCGCTCCCCGCGAGCCGGACTCACCCATGGGCGTGGTCGGCGCGGCCCGCGTCGGCGGCGAGATCTTCACCCTGGACATCCCGGCCTCGCAGCAACTGGCCATGGCCGTGATGCTGGTCGCGGGCTTCAACCTCTCGCTGTTCCTCTTCAACATGCTCCCGCTGCTGCCGCTGGACGGCGGACACATCGCGGGCGCCCTGTGGGAGTCGCTGCGCCGCAACCTCGCCAAGGTGCTGCGCAGGCCGGACCCGGGCCCGTTCGACGTGGCGAAGCTGATGCCGGTGGCCTACGTGGTGGCAGGCATCTTCATCTGCTTCACGGTGCTGGTCCTGATCGCGGACGTGGTGAACCCGGTGAAGATCTCCTAGAGGGGTCGGGGTCACCTCCCCGTCATCCGCGGTTCACGGCGGCCCGGCACCTTCCTCGTGCCGGGCCGTCCCGCGCCGTGCGGGGCAGTCTTCCATCGAGTGGGTTTGACGGCTGTGATGTGCCCGCGTGCGGGCCGGTGCCGTAATCTCGAAGCCTGGAACCCGCTTCCGACGGGACCTGGGCCTTGATCCACGACTTGGGGTTGCACAGCAGATGACTGCGATTTCTCTCGGCATGCCGTCCGTTCCGACCAAGCTCGCCGAGCGCCGCAAGAGCCGGCAGATCCAGGTCGGGTCCGTGGCGGTGGGTGGGGACGCTCCGGTGTCGGTGCAGTCGATGACGACGACCCGTACCTCCGACGTGGGTGCGACGTTGCAGCAGATCGCCGAACTCACGGCGTCCGGTTGTCAGATCGTGCGGGTCGCCTGTCCCACGCAGGACGACGCGGACGCGCTGGCGACGATTGCGCGGAAGTCGCAGATCCCGGTGATCGCGGACATTCATTTCCAGCCGAAGTACGTGTTCGCGGCGATCGAGGCGGGTTGCGCGGCGGTGCGGGTGAACCCGGGGAACATCAAGCAGTTCGACGACAAGGTCAAGGAGATCGCGGAGGCGGCGAAGGCGCACGGCACGCCGATCCGGATCGGGGTGAATGCCGGGTCGCTGGACCGCCGTCTGCTTCAGAAGTACGGCAGGGCGACTCCGGAGGCGCTCGTCGAGAGTGCTCTGTGGGAGGCGTCGCTGTTCGAGGAGCACGGTTTCCGTGACATCAAGATCTCGGTCAAGCACAACGACCCGGTGATCATGATCGAGGCGTACCGTCAGCTTGCCGCGCAGAGCGACTATCCGCTGCACCTGGGGGTGACCGAGGCGGGTCCGGCGTTCCAGGGGACGATCAAGTCGGCGGTGGCTTTCGGTGCGCTGCTGTCGCAGGGCATCGGTGACACGATCCGGGTCTCCCTGTCGGCTCCGCCGGTGGAGGAGGTCAAGGTCGGCAACCAGATCCTGGAGTCCCTGAACCTGAGGCAGCGGGGTCTGGAGATCGTGTCGTGTCCGTCCTGCGGGCGGGCGCAGGTCGATGTGTACAAGCTGGCCGAGGAGGTCACGGCGGGTCTGACGGGGATGGAGGTTCCTCTTCGTGTCGCGGTGATGGGCTGTGTCGTCAACGGGCCCGGCGAGGCCCGGGAGGCCGACCTGGGCGTCGCCTCGGGCAACGGCAAGGGGCAGATCTTCGTCAAGGGCGAGGTCATCAAGACCGTCCCCGAGTCGAAGATCGTGGAGACCCTCATCGAGGAGGCCATGAAGCTGGCCGAACAGATGGAGGCGGCGGGCACCCCGTCCGGCGAGCCGTCGGTCTCCGTGGCGGGCTGACGTTTCCGGGCTCGGCCTTCTCTGAGCGGGATCGGGTCACAGCAGCCCGTCCGGCGTTCGAGGACGAGGCCGTGCAGGCCGAAAACGGGGGCCCGGGGGCGCCGGCCCCCGGGGAACGGCCGGACAAGCCGACGGTCACGACAGACGAACGCCAGCCGAACACAGGGCAGCACCGCAAAGCTTCCGCAGGTACAGTGCGGAGATCAGCAGACCTGAGTGTGAGGCCCCGCGCGTGTTGACCCAGACCACCTCCCGGGTCCTCGAACCGAGCGACCTGGACGCCGCGCTCGCCGTCCTCGACCGCGAGCCGGTCGCCAACGCCTTCGTCACCTCCCGGGTACAGGTCGCGGGCCTCGACCCGTGGCGGCTCGGCGGGGAGATGTGGGGCTGGTACGAGGACGGCATGCTGACGTCCCTGTGCTACGCGGGCGCCAACCTCGTCCCGATCTGTGCCACCCCCCGCGCCGTGCGCGCGTTCGCCGACCGCGCCCGGCGCGCGGGCCGCCGGTGCTCCTCGATCGTCGGCCCCGTGGAGCCGACGACCCAGCTCTGGCGCCTCCTCGAACCCCACTGGGGCCCGGCCCGCGAGGTCCGCGCCCAGCAGCCCCTCATGGTCACCGACCGCATGCCCACCGACATCGCCCCGGATCCCTACGTCCGCCGCATCCGCAAGGACGAGATGGACACGATCATGCCGGCGTGCGTGGCGATGTTCACCGAGGAGGTCGGCGTCTCCCCGATGGCCGGCGACGGCGGCCTGCTCTACCAGGCCCGGGTCGCCGAACTCGTCGGCGCCGGGCGTTCGTTCGCCCGCCTCGACGACCGGGGCAGGGTCGCCTTCAAGGCGGAGATCGGCGCGGCCACGTCCCACGCCTGCCAGATCCAGGGCGTCTGGGTGGCCCCCGAGTACCGGGGCCAGGGTCTCGCGGCCCCCGGCATGGCGGCGGTCCTGCGCTACGCCCTGGCCGACGTGGCCCCCGTGGTCAGCCTCTACGTGAACGACTTCAACACCGCGGCGAGGCGCACCTACAGGAGGGTGGGCTTCCAGGAGGTCGGGGCGTTCATGAGCGTCCTCTTTTAGCGCCCCTGTAGGCTCCCCGCCATGGACCTCGTGATCGGCCCCTTGGACCTCCCCGCCCATGTGGACGAGGCCCTGGCCGTGCAGGCGATCGCCTTCGGACTGGGCCCGGACGAGGTGGCCGTCCGCAGACAGATCGTCCTGCGCCACATGGCACACCCGGGTGCGAGGGCCTTCGGCGCGACCGCCGGGGACCGACTCGTCGGCTTCGTCTACGGCATGCCCAACGACCGCACCCACTGGTGGTCGACGGTCGTACAGCCCTACCTCCGGGCCCAGGGCAACGAGCACTGGCTGGACGACTCCTTCGTGATCACCGAACTCCACGTGCATCCCGCGTACCAGAACCGCGGAGCGGGCCGGGCGCTGATCACCACGATCACCGACACCGCGAGCCAGCCCCGCTCGATCCTCTCCGCGATCGACACCGACAGCCCCGCCCGCGCCCTCTACCGCTCCCTCGGCTACCAGGACCTCGCACGCCGGGTGCTGTTCCCGAGCGCCCCCCGCCCGTACGCGGTGATGGGCGCCCCGCTTCCGCTCCTGCGGGGTTAACGGATTTCCGGCCCGCCACGCTCCCGGCTAACCTCCTAGCCATTACCCTCCCCGTTCTCGGTCCAGCCCGGGGGCGGGGACCCCCATCGGCAGGAGTACGACAACCATGGCGAACGCACCGGTCCAGCGCATGTCCCAGTTGATGGCGAAGACGCTGCGCGACGACCCGGCGGACGCGGAGGTCCTCAGCCACAAGCTCCTTGTCCGGGCCGGCTACGTCCGCCGCACCGCCGCCGGCATCTGGTCCTGGCTGCCGCTCGGCAAGAAGGTCCTCGCCAACGTCGAGCGCATCGTCCGCGAGGAGATGGACGCGATCGGCGCCCAGGAGGTCAGCCTCCCCGCGCTGCTGCCGCGCGAGCCCTACGAGGCGACGGGCCGCTGGGACGAGTACGGACCGGAACTGTTCCGCCTCCAGGACCGCAGGGGCGGCGACTACCTCCTCGGTCCGACCCACGAGGAGATCTTCACGCTGATCGTGAAGGACCAGGCGTCCTCCTACAAGGACCTGCCGGTCATCCTCTACCAGATCCAGACCAAGTTCCGTGACGAGGCCCGTCCCCGGGCCGGCATCCTGCGCGGCCGCGAGTTCCTCATGAAGGACTCCTACTCCTTCGACACCGAGGACGAGGGCCTCGCCCGGTCCTACGCGCTGCACCGCCAGGCGTACCAGCGGGTGTTCGAGCGCCTCGGCCTCGACTACCGCATCTGCGCGGCGACCGCGGGCGCGATGGGCGGCTCCAAGTCGGAGGAGTTCCTCGCTCCGGCCGGCGCCGGCGAGGACACCTTCGCGGACTGCCCGAACTGCGATTTCGCCGCCAACACCGAGGCGATCACGTACGAGCTGAAGCCGGTGGACGCCGACGGCGTGGCCGCGCTCGAGGAGATCCCGACCCCGGACACCCCCACCATCGAGACCCTGGCCGCCTCCCTCGGCGTCCCGGCCTCGGCGACGCTGAAGAACCTCCTGGTGAAGGTGGACGGCGAGATCGTCGCGGTCGGTGTGCCCGGCGACCGCGAGGTCGACCTGGGCAAGGTCGAGGCGCACTTCGCCCCCGCCGCCGTCGAACTGGTCACCGCCGAGGACTTCGTGGGCCGCCCGGACCTGGTGCGCGGCTACGTCGGCCCGCAGGGCCTGGAGAAGGTCAGGTACATCGCCGACCCGCGCGTGGCGCCCGGCACCGCCTGGATCACCGGCGCCAACAAGGAGAACACCCACGCGAAGAACGTCGTCGCGGGCCGTGACTTCGAGGTCGGCGAGTACGTCGACGTCGTGGTCGTCAAGGAGGGCGACCCCTGCCCCCGGTGCGGCACCGGACTGCACCTGGACCGCGCCATCGAGATCGGTCACATCTTCCAGCTGGGCCGCAAGTACGCCGACGCCCTCAAGCTCGACGTCCTCGGCCAGAACGGCAAGCCGGTCCGCGTCACCATGGGCTCCTACGGCATCGGCGTCTCCCGCGCCGTCGCCGCCCTCGCCGAGCAGAGCGCCGATGAGAAGGGCCTGTGCTGGCCCGCCGAGGTCGCTCCGGCGGACGTGCACGTCGTCGCCGCGGGCAAGGCCTTGCAGACCGAGCTGGCGCTCGACGTCTCCGAGAAGCTGCGCGCGGCCGGTCTGCGCGTCCTGGTCGACGACCGGGCCGGCGTCTCCCCGGGCGTGAAGTTCACCGACTCCGAGCTGATGGGCGTACCGAAGATCCTGGTGGCGGGCCGCCGCTCCGCCGAAGGTGTCCTGGAGCTGAAGGACCGCAGGACCGGTGAGCGCGAGGAGCTCACGGTCGACGAGGCGATCGCCCGGCTGACCGCGTGACGTGAAGCGACGTCCCGGAGAGTTCTGCCGGGGCGTACGGCTGCCTCACAGCCTGCTCTCAGGCCGTTCCCCGACCGTAGGGCGTGACAGCACGTCACTGCGGGGGGAACGGTCATGGCGACCAGGGAGAACGAACGGGGGGCCGCGGCAGCGGTCCGCAGAGGTGCGTGGCGCACGGCCGCCCTGGCCGCGGCCGTCCCGCCCGCGGCGGCCCGCCCTCACGCTCGACGAGCGGGGCTACCCCCTGGTGGATGGCACGCCCGTTCCGGCCCGCACGGCGAAGCGGGCCCGTAGGGCCGCCGGTGACTGTCCGGTGCTCGCCCTACGGCTCGCCCCGGTACCGGCAAGCTGACGAGGGTTCAGCCGGCCACGACGACGCAGGGCGTCAGCTCGCGCGGGAGTTCCACGCGCATACCGCAGAAGCACCGCAGCCGACCGCCGCCGGAAGCGGCGCCCAGATCGATCATGAGGATGTCGCGTACTTCCCGGAGCACGTCGCGGGCCGGAAATCCCCTGGCCACTCGGATGCTGACCTCGTCCGGATCCCAGACCGCGATCCTCGGCAGATCGTCTGCCACACAAATACGGATGCACACAACTGTCTCCCCAGGGATGCACGACGCCGTGAAGTGATCCGCTCCGGGAGGCCAGCGGCTGAGTGATGGTACCGATGGCGGTCGTGATCGTGGGGGGTTTCGTCATATTCATCTGTTGAGTGAGGCTTGTGTGTGATGCCCCGTGAACGCCGTCGGCGCGGCAGCCCGTCCCGTCCGGCTCGGCTGACCTCAGGTGATGCGGCTGACCTGGAGCATCGCCTCGGCGTCCTTGAGCAGGGCGCGCTGGCGTGACTCGGGCAATTGCCGGTACAGCTTGAGGAGTCGGGCCTCCCGCTCGTCCCCGCTGGGGCCGGGTATCGGACGGCCGGCCGCCTCGAAGAACTCCCTGGGCGTCGTGGGCACGCCCCAGTGCCGGAACACCTCGACCATGGCGCGCAGCTTCTCCGGGTCGATGCGGGAGGTACCGCGCGTCCGGTTCATCCAGGCGTTCAGCGTCGGGTACGAGATCCCGGCCTCCGCCGCGAGGTCCTTCTGCGTCCTCCCCGGAGCGCCGGCCAGGAGTCGTTCGAGCAGAGCGGCGAGGTCAGCTTCCCGACGTGTGGGATCGTCGCCGGAATCCGGGTCTCCTGGGTGGCTCTGCTGGTTCGTCACGATCGCAGGATCGGTCATCGATATCTACAAGCGCAAGTAGATCGCAGACCAGCCGGGTGGGCTGCGGGTGCACGCCGGAGCATTGCGGCCGCCGTGGCGCCGTCGTGCGCCCCCGATGCCCCAGAGGGCGGATCCCGGCCTCTCCCCACCCGCCCCTCACGCTCCGTAGGCCACTTGACACAATATGCATCTACCTGAAGACTGTAGATATCCCCGGACGCATACGTGCGGGTGAGGTTCCTCCAAATAATCTACATCTACAAGCATATTGAAGATGCGGAGGTCATTATGGCCGTACCGAACAGCGCCGCCACCGAGCCGGCCGGCCCGGAGCCCGAACTGGTCGCCCGGGCCCGGAACGGCGACCGGGAGGCGTTCGCCGCCCTCTATGACGAGCACTACCGCGTCGTGTACCGCTTCCTGCTCATCCGGACGCGCAACAGACACCTGGCGGAGGATCTGACCCAGGAGGTGTTCACCCGCGCCCTGCGCCGCATCGACGCCTATACCTGGCAGGGCAGGGCCTTCGCCGCCTGGCTGATCACCATCGCGAAGAACCTCCACCTCGACGAACTGTCCTGCGGGCGCACCCGGCTGGAGACCCCCGTCGGCGAGATCCGGGACCCCCAGGAACACGGCCGGGGCGCCGACGCGCTCGCCCTGCGCGAACTGGAGGCCGTCGAGGCCCATGAGACGCTCCGTACGGTCCTGCACACGCTCAACGCCCACCAACGGCACTGCGTGGAGCTGCGCTACCTCGACGAACTGACGGCGGAGGAGACGGCCCTGGCGATGGGCCGGAGCGTCGGCGCCGTCAAGACGCTCACCTACCGGGCCCTCCAGAAACTGCGCTGGTCGACCGGGGCGGTGCCCGCGTGAACGGCAACCTCCCGCATGCCGCGCGCCTGATCCACGCGGTCCTGGATTCCGTCCGGCCCGAACAGGCCACGGCCGTGGCCCACGCGCTGGACTCCGCCCGTCTGCTCGTCGACCCCGAGCACTCCTTCGGCGTGGTGCTGCACCGGGCGCCGGACGGCGGATGGTCCCCCGCCGCACGGCCGGTCACCGAACTGGAACGGCAGGCCCTGGCCTGGGACGCCTCCTGCGCCAGGGCCCGGCGGGTGGCCCGCGCCGTCGCACGCGACCTGGAAGGACACCCCGGTCCGCACGGCATCCGCGTCGAGGGCGACCGGGTGGGCGTCCTGCTCCGCGTCGACGATCCCGCGCAATGGGTCAGGTGGCGCGCGTACTTCGGCATCACGGCCGTCCGGAACGAGGCCCGCCCCCGCACGGTCACGGGTGAGGGGCAACGCGACGGCGTCCGGGTGACCGTCGTGGCCCGGGGCACCGGCACGGCGCCGCCGAGGGCGCCCGCCGCGGCGGAGAAGCGCCCGTTCCGGCTCGGCGCCGCCACGTACGACCTGGCCGTTCCCCAGCGCGACGCACACGGGGACGTCTGGTACTTCCACGGCTCCCGCAACCAGGACGGGATGCCGCTGCTCTCCCTCGACGGCCGGCTCGAGCGGTGCTCGCTCGCCAACGTCGAAGCCCAGTCGGGGCCGCTGTCACCGGTACGGGGCAGGGCGCCCCTCGGAGCCGAGGCGCCGAAGCCGGCCGGGCGGGCCAGGAAGCGGGAGCCGACCGCGACGCGCGAAGAAGGGGGCGTGACACCGGCCCCGGGAGTCGCGGCGCGCAGGCGTGCGGTGACCCCGGAGCCGCCCCTGGTGCCGGGGAGGGGCACGGCACCAGGGACGGACCCGGGGTTTCGGCTGGTGCCGCTGGTGCCGCTGGTGCCGGTGGTGCCGGTGGTGCCCGAGGTGGCGGGGACGGTGCGCGAGGAGGCTCGCGGCGGTGGTGAGGACGGCCTGCCGTGGACCCCGCCCGACCTGCCGCGTCGGACCTGACCACCCGCTCATCGCCACCGGAGTACCTCATGTCCTCACCCCCGACGGGACCTCGGCCCGGGGAGCCCCGGTTCGGCGGCTCCCCATCCCGCCGTACCCGAGCCGACCGTCCCGTCGGCCGGGCGGCCGCGCTTCTGCGCCTCCTCAGGCCGCGCGGCCGGATCGCCCGGCAGGAGACCGGGCCGGGTGACCGCCTCGCCCTGGATCTGGTCACCACCCGGCAGGAGCTGGCCCGCTGGCAGCGCCATGCCGACTCCTACGAACGGGAACTGGCCCGCGTCTCCCACGAGCGGGCGCACCTGCTCGCCTGGCTGGCGGCGCTCCACCCCTCGAGCGCCCTCATCACCCCGGCCGCCGACTCCGCACCCGGCGGCACGCACGTGTTGCGGCTGGTGGCCGGGGAGCGGCAACTGTCCTGGCGTCTCCCACCGGCCGACCTCCCGCTGTTCGCACACGTCCCGTTCGCGGAACCGGCCCCGGTCTTTCCGCGCCAGGACGACCACAGGATCCTGGACCAGTCCGCCCACATCCGCAGGCACACCCGTCTGCTGGCCGTGGAGGAGACCCTGTTCACCGCACCCGCCGAGTTCATCGCATCCACCGACAGCCGGCCGCCGGTGCGCCCCGCCGACCACTGACGGCGCACGGCTGCCGCCACGGCCGGCCCCGCGAGACTCCGGTTGGCAGGCTCGGGAGGCACGTCGGCCGGATCCCCCGTGTCTCCCTGCCGTCATCTCCGGCAGGGAGACACGGTCCGGTCGCCTTGCCCGTGCCGACACCGTCGGCTTCACGGTCGGGCACGGCCTCCGGCACCGTCCGGCACGTCCCTGTCCGGTCCGGCCTCGGACGGGCCAGGGGTACGACGTCGTGCTGCGGCCCGAGGCCGGAGCAGTGGTCCGGTGTCCGGTGTCCGGCGTCGGCGGTCCCGTGCCCGGGTTCGTGTCAGGGCCCGCCCGTGCCCGTCCGGCTGCCGTCGGAGGCGCCCCTGCCCGGCATGCCGGGTGCCGGCCCGCTACAGCCAGCCCGCGAATTCGAGCAGCAGCTCGGCATCGCGCGGCCGGCCCACCCGGAGCGCCCGCAGGCCCGACTCCACGGCGCGGAACAGCGTCCAGCCGCGCAGCCGTTCCTGATCCAGTTCCAGGGACTCCGCGAGCCGCTTCACCCGGCGCCGGGTGGTCGCCGCCCCGGACGACGAGGCGATCAGGTCCTCCACCCGGTCGCGGACCAGCCTTGCCAGGTCGAAGGCGCACTCGCCGACCACCGGGTCCGGTCCCACGGCCAGCCACGGCATCCGCTCACCGGCCAGCACCTTGCTCTGCCGGAACGTCCCGTGCAGCAGCCGGTGCTCGGGCGGCGCCGCCAGCAGGTCGGTACGGGCGGCGAGCGCCGCGTCCACGAGGGCGGCCGTCTCGGGTCGTGCTTCGGCGGTCGCCCGCATCGCGGCCGCCTGCCGCTCCGTACGGTCGGCCACGGACTCGAAGGAGTGGCCGGCCGGCGGTTCCACCCACAGCCGCCGCAGCGTTCCCGCCGCCTCCAGCAGCGCCTTCGCCTCGGCCAGTGACCGCACCGACACATCGGGATGCAGCCGTTCGAGCAGCAGCGCCCCCGCCGTCTGCGGTCCCTCCAGCAGCTGGACGGCGCCCAGGCCGTCCCAGTGCGCCAGCGCGGCGCGCTCGGCCTCCGGCCGGAATCGGGGCGGGGCCAGCTTCAGCACGGCCGGCGTCCCGTCCATCCGCCGCACGAGCACGACCAGGCTGGTCCGGCCGCCCGGCGCCTGCACCCGGTCGACGGTCGACTCGCTCAGCGCGACGGCCTGCCGGGCCGCCTCCGGCAGCTTCTCCAACCAGCCGTCACCGTCCGGTGCCGTCTCACCGAGCGCCCTCACCAGACGCTGCGGCGGTTCGAAAGCCATGCGCGAGTCGTTCCCTTCCTCTTCGGCCCTCTTCGGCTCAAGCCGCCGGTGTCCCCGAGGGCGCTGCCGCCGCAGGGGGCGTGGCCGGTGCCGGTACGGACGCCGGACCCGTGGCCGCCCCGGTCGCCGAACCTGTGGCCGGATCCGTACCGGCCCGCTCGGCGAGACCAGGGAAGGCTACGCTCCCGCCGCGCCAGCGCACCGCACGGACCGCGGCCTCGCGCAGCGCACCCGCCGCCTCCCGGCGCCGTGCGGCCCCGGCTGCCCGCACCAGGTCGGAGTACACCCCGGCCACCCGTTCCTCCAGCTCGGCGGCGAGCCGGACGGCCGCGACGGAGTCCGGCACGGGGAACGGCAAGGCGTAACCGGCGCTCGCGGCGACGGGTTCGGCCCCGGCGTCGCGCACCTCGCGCCCCAGTGCGTCCCGGCGCGCCCGGTGGGCGTCGTAGGCCGCCCGGGCCTCGGCGCGCCGTGCCTCGCCGATCCGTCCGCCGACCACCCCGTACCCGTACACGGCGGCATGCTCGGCGGCCAGCGCCGCCTGGAGTGCCGTCAGCTCCGCGCTCGTCGCCTCGCTCATCGAGTCCCCTCCGTCAGCAGATAGGCGTGCGCCGCACCGGCCGCCGCCACCGAGGCCAGCAGCCGGGCCAGTTCCCCCGGGGCGTCCATCAGTTCCGTGGCCCTGCGGTCGGCGAGCGCCCGCTCGTCGGCGGCCAGCGAGGCGACGGCGGCCGTGTCGGTGATCGGCACGGCGGACGGCGCGGAGGACGGCGGGGCGGACAGCGCGGTTGAAGCACCGGCCGAAGCGCCGGCCGTGGGAGCGGCGGGTGGAGCCGCGGTGGAGGTCGTGGGAGGAACCGTGGGGGAGTCCGTGACGGAACCGGTGGCTGAGGGGGATGCCTTCGGCGCACCCCCGAACGCCTCCACATGCCGGACGACCTCCGCCCGCAGCGGCTCGAGCCGTCCCGCCAGCGAGGGATGGACGGCGAGGACGGCGTCGTACCGGGCCACCAGCGCGCTGCTCTCCTGAGCCGCACGCGCGCGTGCGCGTTCGGTGGCCGACGGGGTCCCGCTCTCGCTCTCCTCGGTCTGCTCGGTGCCGGACGTGCAGCCCACCAGCAGTGCCGCTCCCGCGGCCGACGCGAGCAGGGATCTTCTGCGCGGCCCCGACGGGGTGCGCGAGGGGAGGGGCAAGGGCACGGCAGGCGTCCTCGGGAACTCGTACGGAACTGGCGTCCTGGTGGGCGGCGGGCCCGTGATCACCGTACCCGCGCGCCCGGCCCGCACCACTCAGCGGCACCGCCCCGCGAGGGTCCGCCACCCTGCGTGCACGGGTGGACGGCAACACACCCTGCGACCGGATACCCTTTGACCAGACACGCGCACCGTCCCACAACAGCACACGCGGCCGAGGAGTCACCCGGATGAGCACCACCCAGAGCGAGAGGCTGCGAGAGCTCCTGGAACCGCTCGTCGCCTCCCAGGGACTGGATCTGGAAGAGATCGCCGTGGACTCCGTGGGACGCAAGCGGGTGCTGAGCGTCGTCGTCGACTCCGACTCCGGAGCGGACCTGGACCAGATCGCCGATGTGAGCCGCGCGCTCTCGGCGAAGCTCGACGAGACGGACGCGATGGGCGAGGGCGAGTACACCCTCGAGGTCGGCACCCCGGGCGCGGAGCGCGCTCTCACCGAGCACCGGCACTACGTGCGCGCCGTGGACCGCCTGGTCAGGTTCCAGCTGAGCGAGGGCGGCGAACTGGTCGCCCGGATCCTGACGGTCGACGACGAGGGACTCGACCTCGAGGTGCCCGGCGTGAAGGGCCGCAAGGCCACCGCCCGCAGACTCCCCTTCGGTGACATCGACAAGGCACGTGTGCAGGTCGAGTTCAACCGCAGGGACAAGAGCGGCAAGCACGACCCGAACGAGCACGACGAGAACGACGAGAACGAGATGGAAGAGGAGGCGTAGCCGTGGACATCGACATGAGCGCCCTGCGGGGCCTGGTGCGGGAGAAGGAGATCTCCTTCGACCTGCTGGTCGAGGCGATCGAGTCGGCCCTCCTCATCGCCTACCACCGCACCGAGGGAAGCCGCCGACACGCGCGCGTGGAGCTCAACCGGGAGACCGGACATGTGACCGTGTGGGCGAAGGAGGACCCCGAGGACCTCGAGGAGGGGCAGGAGCCCCGCGCGTTCGACGACACCCCGTCCGACTTCGGCCGCATCGCCGCCACCACGGCCAAGCAGGTGATCCTCCAGCGCCTGCGCGACGCCGAGGACGACGCGACGCTCGGCGAGTACGCCGGCCGTGAGGGCGACATCGTCACCGGTGTGGTCCAGCAGGGCCGCGACCCGAAGAACGTGCTGGTGGACATCGGCCGGCTCGAGGCCATCCTGCCGGTCCAGGAGCAGGTCCCCGGCGAGACGTATCCGCACGGCATGCGCCTGCGGTCGTACGTCGTCCGGGTGGCGAAGGGAGTGCGCGGTCCGTCCGTGACGCTCTCCCGTACACATCCCAACCTGGTGAAGAAGCTCTTCGCCCTGGAGGTGCCGGAGATCGCCGACGGTTCGGTCGAGATCGCCGCCATCGCACGCGAGGCCGGTCACCGTACGAAGATCGCCGTCAGGTCCACCCGTTCGGGTCTGAACGCCAAGGGTGCCTGCATCGGCCCCATGGGCGGCCGGGTCCGCAACGTGATGGGCGAGCTGAACGGCGAGAAGATCGACATCGTCGACTGGTCGGACGACCCGGCCGAGATGGTGGCGAACGCGCTGTCCCCGGCCCGGGTCTCCAAGGTCGAGGTCGTCGACCTCGGGGCCCGCTCCGCGCGCGTGACGGTGCCGGACTACCAGCTGTCGCTGGCGATCGGCAAGGAAGGGCAGAACGCCCGCCTCGCCGCCCGGCTGACCGGCTGGCGCATCGACATCCGTCCGGACATCGAACAGCCCACCGAGCAGCACGGGGCGGCGGGGGAATAGATCTCGGCCTGCCGGGGCTCAGATCACGACAGATGTAACGCGGCAAGTGTTCGAGTCCTGGCCCGAAGGGGTGAGGTCGCCGCGGGGAGGTAGACTTAACAGTGTCTGGCCGGACGATCGCCGGAGTATGCCCTGAACGCACCTGTGTGGGGTGCCGGGACCGGGCGGCCAAGACGGAGCTGCTGCGCATCGTGGCGATCAAGGACGCATGCGTCCCCGATCCACGCGGTACGCTGCCCGGCCGGGGTGCGTATCTGCATCCCGCCCCGGTCTGTCTCGACCAGGCGGTACGCCGCCGGGCGTTCACGAGGGCGTTGCGAGCCCCGGGAGCGCTCGACACAAAGGTGTTGCGCCAGTACGTCGAGCAGACGACCGTTGCCGAACAGGCAACACCGTAAGAAGGCGTCGCACGGAACCTCCGTGCGGCTCTGGTACCCCGCGAGTTGGAAGTAGGTCGAGATTGCGATGAGCACTCGATGAGCACGCGATGAGTACGCCCATGAAGTAGCGACGGTCCGGACACACCCGGACCTAAAAGGAGCGAAGTGGCTAAGGTCCGGGTATACGAACTCGCCAAGGAGTTCGGGGTGGAGAGCAAGGCCGTCATGGCCAAGCTCCAGGAACTCGGTGAATTCGTCCGTTCGGCGTCTTCGACCATCGAAGCGCCCGTTGTCCGCAAACTGACTGACGCCTTCCAGGGCGGCGGCAAGCCCGCCCCGCGCAAGGCAGCCCCCAGGCCCGGCGCGCCGTCCCCGGCGCAGGGTGCCCGTCCGGGCCCGGCCGCCCCGCGGCCGGCCGCCCCCAGGCCTCCCGCGGCGCAGACGCCCGCGGCTCCGGCGGCCCCCGCGGCTCCGGCCGCCTCGTCGGCCCCCGCGCCGGCGGCTTCCGGCCCGCGTCCGACGCCGGGTCCCAAGCCCGCGCCGCGTCCCGCCCCGGCCGCCCCGGAGTTCACCGCTCCGCCGGCCGCGCCGGCTGCCCCGGCGGCTCCGGCCCAGTCCTCCGGCCCGCGTCCGGCCTCCCAGGGACCGCGCCCCGGCGCGCCCCGTCCCGGTGGTCGTCCCGCGCCCGGTCAGGGCCAGGACCGCGGCGACCGCGGTGACCGCGGTGACCGCGGTCAGGGCCAGCGTCCGGCCGCCGCGCAGGGCCAGCGCCCCGGTGGCGCCGGCGCCCCCCGTCCGGGCGGTGCCCGTCCGTCGGGTCCGCGTCCGGGCAACAACCCCTTCACGTCCGGCGGCAACGCCGGCATGGCGCGCCCGCAGGCGCCCCGTCCGCAGGGCGCGCCCCGGCCGGCCGGCGGCCCCGGCGGCGCTCCCGGCGCAGGTCCCCGTCCGCAGGGCCCCGGTGGCCAGGGCGGCGGTCCTCGTCCGCAGTCTCCGGGCGGCGCCCGTCCGTCTCCGGGCGGTATGCCCCGTCCGCAGGGCGCAGGCCCCGGCGGCCCGCGTCCCGGCGGCGGTCCTCGTCCGAACCCGGGCATGATGCCGCAGCGTCCCGCTGCCGGCCCGCGTCCCGGCGGTGGCCCCGGTGGCCGCGGTCCGGGTGGCGGCGGCGGTGCCGGTCGTCCCGGCGGCGGCGGTCGTCCCGGTGGCGGCGGCTTCGCAGGTCGTCCGGCCGGTCCCGGTGGCGGTGCACGTCCGGGTGGCGGCGGCGGTTTCGCCGGTCGTCCCGGCGGCGGCGGCCCCGGCGGCGGTGGCGGCTTCGGTGGCGGCGGTGGCCGTCCCGGATTCGGCGGTCGTCCCGGCGGTCCCGGTGGCCGTGGTGGCACGCAGGGCGCCTTCGGCCGTCCCGGCGGTCCCGCGCGTCGTGGTCGCAAGTCGAAGCGGCAGAGGCGCCAGGAGTACGAGGCCATGCAGGCCCCGTCGGTCGGCGGCGTGATGCTGCCTCGCGGCAACGGCGAGACCATTCGCCTGTCGCGCGGTGCGTCCCTCACCGACTTCGCCGAGAAGATCAACGCCAACCCGGCGTCGCTCGTCGCGGTCATGATGAACCTCGGCGAGATGGTCACGGCCACGCAGTCCGTCTCCGACGAGACGCTGCACCTCCTCGCCGGCGAGATGAACTACCAGGTTCAGATCGTCAGCCCCGAGGAGGAGGACCGCGAGCTGCTCGAGTCCTTCGACATCGAGTTCGGCGAGGACGAGGGCGACGACGAGGACCTGGTGGTCCGTCCGCCGGTCGTCACCGTCATGGGTCACGTCGACCACGGTAAGACCCGACTGCTCGACGCCATCCGCAAGACGAACGTCATCGCGGGCGAGGCCGGCGGCATCACCCAGCACATCGGTGCCTACCAGGTCGCGACCGAGGTCAACGAAGAAGAGCGCAAGATCACCTTCATCGACACCCCGGGTCACGAGGCGTTCACCGCCATGCGTGCCCGTGGTGCGAAGTCGACCGACATCGCGATCCTGGTCGTCGCGGCCAACGACGGCGTCATGCCGCAGACGGTCGAGGCGCTCAACCACGCCAAGGCGGCCGAGGTCCCGATCGTCGTCGCGGTCAACAAGATCGACGTCGAGGGTGCCGACCCGACCAAGGTGCGCGGTCAGCTGACCGAGTTCGGTCTGGTGGCCGAGGAGTACGGCGGCGACACCATGTTCGTCGACATCTCCGCCAAGCAGGGTCTGAACATCGACTCGCTGCTGGAGGCCGTGATCCTCACGGCCGACGCCTCGCTCGACCTGCGGGCCAACCCGAGCCAGGACGCGCAGGGCATCTCGATCGAGTCCCGTCTCGACCGCGGCCGCGGTGCCGTGGCGACGGTCCTCGTCCAGCGAGGCACGCTGCGGGTCGGCGACACGATGGTCGTGGGCGACGCCTACGGTCGTGTGCGCGCCATGCTCGACGACAACGGCAACAACGTCGCCGAGGCCGGCCCGTCGACGCCGGTCCAGGTCCTGGGCCTGACCAACGTCCCGGGTGCGGGCGACAACTTCCTCGTCGTCGACGAGGACCGCACCGCCCGCCAGATCGCCGAGAAGCGTGCCGCCCGCGAGCGGAACGCCGCCTTCGCCAAGCGGACGCGCAGGTTCTCCCTGGAGAACCTGGACGCCGCCCTGAAGGCCGGCGAGGTCCAGCAGCTGAACCTGATCATCAAGGGTGACGCTTCCGGTTCGGTGGAGGCCCTCGAGTCCTCCCTGCTCCAGCTGGACGTCGGCGAAGAGGTCGACATCCGCGTCCTGCACCGCGGCGTCGGTGCGGTCACGGAGTCGGACATCGACCTGGCCATGGGCTCGGACGCCATCGTCATCGGCTTCAACGTCCGCGCGGCGGGCCGCGCGGCGCAGATGGCCGAGCGTGAGGGTGTCGACGTCCGGTACTACTCGGTCATCTACCAGGCGATCGAGGAGATCGAGGCGGCCCTGAAGGGCATGCTGAAGCCGGAGTACGAGGAGGTCGAGCTCGGCACGGCGGAGATCCGCGAGATCTTCAAGTCGTCCAAGCTGGGCAACATCGCCGGTGTCCTGGTCCGCTCGGGCGAGGTCAAGCGCAACACCAAGGCGCGCCTCCTGCGCGACGGCAAGGTCATCGCCGAGAACCTCAACATCGAGGGCCTGCGCCGCTTCAAGGACGACGTCACCGAGATCCGCGAAGGCTACGAGGGCGGTATCAACCTCGGAAACTTCAACGACATCAAGATCGACGACGTCATCGCGACGTACGAGATGCGGGAGAAGCCGCGGGTGTAAGCCCACGGTTCGTGCCGGCCGGCGGGACATGGTCCCGTCGGCCGGCACGTCGTCCCGGGGGCTTGCGCCCCCGGACTCCCGTTCCGGCCCCGACGGCCTCGTCCAGGGGCCCGACGGGCTCGACCCGTCCGACCCGCGTCGGTCGGCCCGGCGGGCAAAACCCCGTCGAGCCGCCGACCGGATCGTTGTACCGTTCCTGATGTCCCTGTCCCATGGATGGCAGGGCCGTCGATCCCGTACCGGCGGGTGAACCGGTTACACATGTACGTGGGGACTCTGTCCTTCGACCTCCTCCTCGGCGACGTACATTCGCTGAAGGAGAAGCGCTCCGTCGTCCGTCCGATCGTCGCCGAGCTCCAGCGCAAGTACGCGGTGAGCGCGGCCGAGGTGGACAACCAGAACCTTCACCGCAGGGCCGTGATCGGCCTCGCGGTGGTCTCCGGTGACGCGGAGCATCTGACCGATGTACTGGACCGGTGCGAACGGCTGGTCGCCGGGCGCCCCGAAGTGGAGCTGCTGTCGGTCAGACGCCGCTTCCACGGCGAAGACGACTGACCGACCGACCACGAAACGCAAGAGAAGAAGAAAGAACGGGAGACGGACCAGTGGCCGACAACGCGCGCGCCAAGAGGCTGGCGGACCTCATCCAGCAGGTGGTGGCCCAGAAGCTGCAGCGCGGGATCAAGGACCCGCGGCTCGGCTCCCACGTCACCATCACGGACACCCGGGTCACGGGTGACCTCAGGGAGGCCACGGTCTTCTACACCGTGTACGGGGACGACGAGGAGCGGGCGGCCGCGGCCGCCGGCCTGGAGAGCGCCAAGGGCGTCCTGCGCTCCGAGGTGGGCCGCGCGGCCGGTGTGAAGTTCACGCCGACGCTGGCCTTCGTCGCCGACGCCCTGCCGGACACCGCCCGCACCATCGACGACCTCCTCGACAAGGCGCGGGCCGCCGACGAGAAGGTCCGCGAGGTGTCCGCGGGCGCCGGCTACGCGGGCGAGGCCGACCCGTACAGGAAGCCCGGTGACGAGGACGAGACGGACGACTCCGCCTGATGAACCGCAAGCCGACCCCGCCCGACGGCCTTGTCATCGTCGACAAGCCGTCGGGCTTCACTTCGCACGACGTCGTGGCCAAGATGCGGGGGATCGCGGGGACCCGCCGCGTCGGCCACGCCGGCACGCTCGACCCGATGGCGACGGGCGTCCTCGTCCTCGGCATCGAGAAGGCGACGAAGCTCCTCGGGCACCTCGCGCTCACCGAGAAGGAGTACCTGGGCACGATCCGGCTCGGCCAGACGACCCTGACCGACGACGCGGAGGGCGAGATCACGGGGTCCACGGACGCCTCGAAGGTCACCCGGGACGCGATCGACGCGGGCATCGCCGAGCTGAGCGGCGCCATCATGCAGGTGCCGTCCAAGGTCAGCGCCATCAAGATCAACGGCGTCCGCTCCTACAAGCGGGCCCGTGACGGCGAGGACTTCGAGATCCCGGCCCGCCCGGTCACCGTCTCGTCCTTCTCGGTGTACGACGTCCGTGACGCCGTCGCCGAGGACGGCACCCCGGTCCTGGACCTGGTCGTGTCCGTCGTCTGCTCCTCCGGCACCTACATCCGGGCCCTCGCCCGCGACCTGGGCGCCGGTCTGGGTGTCGGCGGCCACCTCACCGCCCTGCGCCGCACCCGCGTCGGCCCCTACAAACTGGACTCGGCGAGGACGCTCGACCAGCTCCAGCAGGAGCTGAGCGTGATGCCGATCGCCGAGGCGGCCACCGCCGCGTTCCCCCGCTGGAACGTGGACGCGAAACGGGCCCAGCTGCTCACCAACGGTGTGCGCCTGGAGATGCCCGACGCGTACGCGGGCGCGGGCGCCGTGGCCGTCTTCGACCCCGAGGACCGCTTCCTGGCCCTGGTCGAGGAGCAGAAGGGCAAGGCCAAGAGCCTCGCCGTCTTCGGCGGCTGAACGGCTCGAGGAGTCTCTTCCGGTGCCCGTGGCGTGTTCCGCCACGGGCATTCGAGGTGCCCGTGGAGCGGCGTACACGGGGTTCTGCTGCGTCGCCGCTCCACGGTCCCCCCTCGGTTCCCCCACCCCTAGGGTGTATCCAACGGCCCCCGTTCATTCACCCGTCCGGGCAGGCGCTCGGAGTGAACCGAGGGAGCGCAGGGGGGCGCGTTCGGGCCGTGATCTGTCCCGCTGATCATCCCGCCCCTACCGTCGGACCCAGGGCACGCGGGCGCGGCGGGAGGTACGGAGATGGTGGCACGAGGCCCGCGGACATCCCCGCGGGACTTCCTGCCGGGCGCGACCCGGCCGGCCCCGGCGGATCCGCCCGATTCCCCGGCGTCGCCGGAATCCCCCGACATCCCGGACACCTTTGCCGTCGTTCCTGACGCCGAGGCATGTCTCGTCCGTGTCCGCGACCTCGCCGGCCGGCTCCGCGGCACCGGCTTCGTCGCCGACCACCACGGCACCGTGATCACCAGCCACGAGGCGGTCGACGGCCTGACCCGGCTCGTCCTGTACGCCGCGGGCGACCGCAGCTGTGCGGTGACCGCCGACGCGGTCACCCCCCTCCCGGAACTCGACCTGGCCCTGGTGCGCACCGAGGGCCTCGGGGTGGACCCGCTGCCGGTGACCGTGCGGGAGGGCGTCGAGACCGGCACCTACGTCCGGCTGGCCGCCGGATGCTGGCGCGAGGCGCGGGTACTGGCCGAGACGTCCGTGACCTACACGGCCCCGGACCGCTTCCACCTCCTGGACGACGCCCTGGAACTCGCGATCGGCACCTCGGGCCGGGACGCGCTGCGGCTCGGCGGGGGCGCGGCCGGGGGGCCGGTCCTCGACGCCGGGACGGGCGCCGTCGTCGCGGTCCTCGGCACGGCGCTGCGGTCCGGCCACCGCGACGTCGGTTTCGCGGTGCCCCTGCGCCCCCGCGGCCCGGTCGCCGACGACATCCCGGAGACCGGTGACCGGACGAACCGGCCGCCGGGCCTTCTCACGGGCGGCGACGAACGTCGCGACGAAACGATGACACCGCCGCCCGCCGGAGCGAGGCGGGCGCTGACGGCCGCGGGTGCGGGACAGGCGCTGACGGGGGCGGGTGCGGGTGCAGAAGCCGGTCCGGGTGCGGGTGCTGGTGCGGGCGGCGATGCGGGTGGTGCGGCGGGGAGGGACACCGGCGCGCGGATGGCAGGGTCCGGAGCGAGCGCGTCGACCGGGGCGTGGGGGCCAGGGCCCGGGGCGGGAGTGGCCAGGTGCGGGGCGGCCGGGGCGCAGGCTCCGGCCGGCGGTCCGCTCGCCGAGCTGCTCGCCCGTAACGCGGCCACCGTGCCCGCATACGGCGCCGACCTCAACCTGGCGGGCGTGCTGGAACTGACGGCGACTTCGGTCGCTTCGGACGGCCCGCCCGGAGCGCTGGGCGGCCATCTCGGCCACACCGGGACCGACTTCCCCGCCACCAGGGTCGAACCGGTCGAACGCGTCGGACCGGCAAGGGAGTTCGACGCCTTCCTCACGGGCCCGGCGGCCGTGCTCGGCCTCGTCGGTGCTCCGGGCAGCGGCCGTACGACGGCCATCGCCGTCCTGGCCGCCCGCCGCGCCCGGGCCGCGGAGCCGGCCCCCACACTGTGGCTGCGCGGTGCCGATCTGAGGGACGGGGACGAATCACTCGCCGACGCGGCCCGCCGCGCGCTGAACCGCGCGGCCCGCATCGTGACGACACCGGGCTCGGTCCGGGACCCGGGCTCGGGCTCGGCAGGGGCGGCGGCAGTCGAGTCGGGTGCGGTGCCGGGAGCGGTGCCGGGTTCGTCCTGGGCATCCGGTCCGGCCTCGGGTGCGGGCCGGCCGCCCGGCACGGGTGCGGCGTCGCGGTCCGGCACGGCGTGGGCGGCGGCAACGGCGTCGCCTTCGGGGTCGGCTCCCGGGTGGGCGTCGGCGTCCGCCCCGGGCGGGCCTTCCGGAGCCTGCGGCCCGGGTGACGTCGGTCCCGAGCGGCTGGCCCGCCTCGCGGGCGCCGCCGGACGCCCCCTGCTGCTCCTCCTCGACGGGCCGGAGGAGATGCCCCCGATCCTCGCGCACCGCCTCGCCGAGTGGACCGAGGGCACGGCCGACTGGTTGCGGGAGACCGGGACGCGGCTGGTGGTGGCCTGCCGCGCGGAGTACTGGGAACGGGCGGGCGCGGAGTTCCCGCCCGAGCTGCTGCACGGGGTCGCGGCAGCCGGGGACACGCTCCCGCCCTGTGTCCGGCTCGGCGATCTCACCGCCGACGAGGCGCGCGAGGCCCGCGCCCGCTACTCCCTGCCGGAGGCCGTCCTCGCCGCCCCCGACGACCGGCACCCCCTCACCCTCCGCCTGCTCTCCGAGATCCGCGCCGCCCTCCCCGGCCCATGGGAACAGGCGCCGGTCGACCGGGACGACGTCCTCTCCGCCTACCTCGACCTGATGTGCCTGCGCGTCGCCGTGCGCCTCGCCGCCGGCACCGGGCTGCGCGGCACCGCCGTACGACGCCTCGCCGCGAAGGTCTCCGGTCAGGTGCACGAAGCCGCCCGCCGCAGTCTCGGGCCGGGACAGGGCGAACTGGACCGGGCGTCGTTCGAGGCGGTGTTCCCCTGGGGTCCCGCGCCCGCTCGGCTCGGTGGCGGCACCGGCTGGGCGTCCGCCGTCCTCACCGAGGGCCTCCTCGTGCCCGCGGGACGTGGCTACCGCTTCGCCCACGAGGAACTCGCCGACTGGATCCAGGGCATCCACCTCGACCTGGACGAGGCGCTGCGCGCCCTGGTCCACCGCCGCCGCACTCCCGACGGAGGGCGCCGTCCGCCCGTGCCGCACCATCGGGTGGGCCCCGTCGTGCAGGCCATGCTGCTCCTCGCCCGCCATCAGGGACCTCATCAACTCGCCTTGCGACTCCGTGAGTTGATTCACGCTCTGGATGCCGATCCGGACTCGTGGTGGGCTGCCCGGCTGCTCACCGAGACCCTGTCACGGGTCCCGGACGCGACGCCGTACACGGGTGTCCTGCGTCTGCTGGCGGACCTGATCGGCGCGGGGGCCCGGACACACGGCCGGTTCGTGGACTTCGACCCCGCGTTCTGGGCGGAGCTCGCCCTCGCACCCGACGCCCGTCTCGATCTCCTGCGCCGGCTGGTGGTCGCCGACGGCGCCCCGCGCGACGCGGACGGGCCCCGCTACCTGGACGCCGTCGGCCGGCTGCTCACCGTGGACGCCCCCGCCGTACAGGCGCACCTCGTCCACTGGTTCGGCGACGAACGGCCGCTGCCGGCGACCCCGCACGCCACCGTGGCGACGGCTGCGCAGGCGCTGCTGCACACCCACCGGCACCGGGCGCTGGACGACCTCACGGAGGTGCTGGCCGACTGTGCGCATCCCCGCGCCGACGAGCTGCTCGGCGTGCTGGCGGAGGAGGAGCCGTCCGCGCTGTGCCGGGCCGTCGACCGGTGGTCGCACGACGAGCGGCCCGCCCGCCGGGCCGCGGCGGTGACGTACGGACTGCGCACCGCCCCGCACATCCACATGGAGGCCGACCGCCGCCTGTTGCGCCACGCGGCCCTGGCCCTGCTCGCCCGCCCCGCCGACCACACCCTGCACGGAGGCGCCCTCGCGCTTCTCGTCCGGGACCCCGAGACCCGTTCCCGGCACCTCCCGCAGGCACTCGAGCGGTTCACGGCCGGCGATCCGCACCTGCCGCCGGACGCCCTGCTCACCGCCCTGAACACCCACTCCGAGCTGGTGCTGGACGCCGTCCGGTCCCGTCTGTGCGGCCCCGGCCGCGCGGACACCGGCGCTCTCCTGCGCGCGCTCGCCGACGTCACGACGCCGGCCCTGGCCCCCCAGGTCGCCGCCCTGGTCCGGGAGACCGTGGAGCGGCGGCCGGAGACCGCCGGGCACGTGGCCGACCACGTCGACCGCCGCCTCGACCAGGGCCCCGCCGCCCGGGCCGTCCTCCAGCCGCTGATCACGGGAATGCTGGACGGCGGCGGGCCCGAGCAGGTGCGGGCCGCCCTGGCGGGCGTCCTGGCCGCCGTCGGCACCCCGCAGTCCCGGCCCCTGCGGCGCGAACTCCTCGAGCACCTCCTCACCCATGAGAGCGACCCGGCGGTCCTGGACGCCGTGCTGCACGCGGCCGCCGGACACAGCGGCGACGAGCTGCGCGCCCTCGTCCACCGCACCGGCCTGCTCCTCGTCCGCACCCCCGACGGCGCGACCCGTTTCGACCGCGGCCTGGTCGACCTGGCGCGGCACGTCCCGGGTTTCGCCGCGCGGGTGGTGGCCTGGCTCACGGACGCGCCGGGCGAGTGGGCGGCGGTGGTCGGGCCGAGCGCCCGCCGGACGATCGAGAACCTGGCGGGCACACGGGTGCCCGCATGACCCGTCGCTCGCGTGGCCGGCTCGCGTGGCCCGGCTCACGTGGGCCGGGTCACAGCCTCCATGCCGATGCGGGCCGGAAGCACCCGGCATGGCACCCTTAGTCCTGCGTAAGAGGCAATGACAGATACGGACACGGGTTCGAGGAGCGGTCACAGTGCAGCGCTGGCGTGGCTTGGAGGACATCCCCGAGGGCTGGGGACGCAGCGTCGTCACCATCGGTTCCTACGACGGGGTCCACCGCGGGCACCAGCTGATCATCCGGCATGCCGTGGACCGCGCCCGCGAACTGGGCGTTCCCGCCGTCGTCGTCACCTTCGACCCGCACCCCAGCGAGGTCGTCCGCCCCGGCAGCCACCCCCCGCTGCTCGCCCCGCACCACCGCCGCGCCGAGCTGATGGCGGAGCTGGGCGTCGACGCCTCGCTGATCCTTCCCTTCACCACGGAGTTCTCGAAGCTGTCCCCGGCGGACTTCGTGGTCAAGGTCCTGGTCGACAAGCTGCATGCCAAGGCGGTCGTCGAGGGCCCGAACTTCCGCTTCGGCCACAAGGCGGCGGGCGACGTCGCATTCCTGACCGAGCAGGGCAAGGTCTACGACTTCGACGTCGAGGTCGTCGACCTGGTGCTGTGCGGTGAGGCGGGCGGCGGTCAGCCGTTCTCCTCGACGCTGACCCGGCGGCTGGTCGCCGAGGGCGATCTCGCGGGCGCAGGCGAGATCCTCGGCCGCCCGCACCGGGTGGAGGGGGTCGTGGTGCGCGGGGCGCAGCGGGGGCGCGAACTGGGCTTCCCGACCGCCAACGTCGAGACGCTGCCCCACACCGCGATCCCGGCGGACGGCGTCTACGCGGGCTGGCTGCACGCGGACGGCGAGGCGATGCCGGCCGCGATCTCCGTCGGCACCAACCCCCAGTTCGACGGCACCGAGCGCACGGTGGAGGCGTACGCCATCGACCGTGTCGGACTCGACCTCTACGGACTGCACGTCGCCGTGGACTTCCTCGCCTTCGTGCGCGGACAGGCGAAGTTCGAGTCGCTGGAAGGGTTGCTGGACCAGATGGCGGAGGATGTACAGCGCTGCCGGGAGCTGACGGCGGCGCGGTAACCGCTCCGCGGCGCGAGCCGGTCGACGGCCGAAGGGCGGCCGGTGTCCCAGGACACCGGCCGCCCTTCGCCGTTCTCACTGCTGCGGGGGCTGCCCCGGCCGGCCCGGCTGAGGGGCCTGCGGCTGTTGCGGGTAGCCGTAGCCGGGCGGGGGATACCCCGGCTGCGGCTGCTGCGGCTCGGGCTGCGCCTGGGGGTACGGCTCCTGACCGGGCTGCGGCTGCTGCGGGTACGGCTGCCCCGGCTGCTGGGGGTAGGGGCCCTGTTGGGGGTACGGATGACCCGGGTCGGGCTGCCCCGCCTGCGGGTACGGCTGCTGCCCCGCCTGCGGGTACGGCTGCTGGCCCGGCATCTGTTGCCCCGGCATCTGCTGGCCCGGCATGGGCGGGGCGGCCACCGGAGGCGGGTTGCCGTCGCTGGTCCACAGCCCCTGGCGCTGCTGGTGGCGGATGAAGTCCTCGGCGACCAGCGCCGTGAGGTTGAAGTACGCCTCCCGGACCTTGGGCCGCATCATGTCGAGGTCGACCTCGGCGCCGGCCGCCAGGTGCTCGTCGAACGGCACGACGACGACACCGCGGCAGCGGGTCTCGAAGTGGGACACGATGTCGTCCACCTTGATCATCTTGCCGGTCTCGCGCACCCCGGAGATGACGGTGAGGGAGCGCGAGACCAACTCCGCGTACCCGTGCGCGGACAGCCAGTCCAGCGTCGTACTGGCGCTGCTCGCACCGTCCACGGACGGTGTCGAGATGATGATGAGCTGATCGGCGAGGTCGAGCACACCACGCATGGCGCTGTAGAGCAGCCCGGTACCGGAGTCGGTGAGGATGATCGGGTACTGGTTGCCGAGCACCTCTATCGCACGCCGGTAGTCCTCGTCGTTGAAGGTCGTGGACACGGCAGGGTCGACGTCGTTGGCGATGATCTCCAGGCCGGACGGCGCCTGCGAGGTGAACCGCCGGATGTCCATGTACGAGTTGAGGTACGGGATCGCCTGGACGAGGTCACGGATCGTCGCCCCGGTCTCGCGCCGCACCCGGCGGCCGAGCGTACCGGCGTCCGGGTTGGCGTCGATCGCCAGGATCTTGTCCTGGCGTTCGGTGGCGAGGGTGGAGCCGAGCGCGGTGGTGGTCGTGGTCTTGCCGACGCCGCCCTTGAGGCTGATCACGGCGATCCGGTAGCAGGACAGCACCGGCGTGCGGATCAGCTCCAGCTTGCGCTGTCGCTCGGCCTCCTCCTTCTTGCCGCCGAGCTTGAAGCGGGAGGAGGCGGCGGCCGGCCGGCCGCTCTTGGCCTTCTGCCTCTTGTTGTTCAGCAGCCGGTCGGAGGACAGCTCCACGGCGGCGGTGTAACCCAGCGGCGCGGCACCGGGGTTGACCGGCTGCCGCTGGTCGTGCTGGATCGGCTGCGGCCAGGCGGCCCCGGCCCGGGGGTCGACCGGCTGCTGGGGCGGTTGCGGTGCGTGCGGCTGCTGCGCCTGCAAGGCGTCGGGCGCCGGCGGCTGAGGAGTCTGCGGTGCGTGCGGGGCCTGCGGCGCGGGCGGCTGGGGGAACTGGCCGGGGAAGCCCTGCGGCGCGCCTTGCGGCACCCCCTGCGGGAGTCCCTGGGGCGCGGCTGCCGGGGGCTGCCCGTCCGTCTGCTGCGGGATTCCCGGCTGCGGGAAACCGGGGTGCGCCTGCGGCGGCGATGGCTGGGGCGCCTGTGGCTGCGGTGCCTGGGGGTAGGGCTGGGGGAAGCCGTATCCGTCGCCGGGGATGCCGGGGGCGGGCGGCTGCGGTGCCGGAGCAGCGGGCTGTGGGTGGGGGTTGGGGGCGGCGGGGGGTGCCGTGGGACCGGTGTTCTGCTGGGGGAAGCCGTAGCCGGTGGGGGCTGCGGGCGCGTCGGTGGGCGGGGGGAAGCCGTAGCCGCCCGGGGTGCCGGGGACGGAGGGCTGGGGCGCCGGGGGCGCCGCCTCCGCCGTGGTGTGGGCGGCCGGAGGCGCCGGTGCCTGGGTGGGCTGGGGGAAGCCGTATCCGTCGCGGGGGATGCCGGGGGCGGGCGGCTGCGGTGCCGGAGCAGCGGGCTGTGGGTGGGGGTTGGGCGCGGCGGGGGGTGCCGTGGGGCCGGTGTTCTGCTGGGGGAAGCCGTAGCCGGTGGGGGCTGCGGGCGCGTCGGTGGGCGGGGGGAAGCCGTAGCCGCCCGGGGTGCCGGGCGCTGGCGGGGCGGGCTGCGCCTGGGGGGCAGGGGCTTGAGCGGCACCGGGGGGCGGGAAGCCGTAGCCCGGCTGCTGTGGGGCAGGGGGTTGCTGGGCCGCCGGGGCGGGAGCGGGGGGCTGCGGGAAGCCGTAGCCCGGCTGCGGTGCGGCCGGGGCCGGCTCCTGGGCCGGCGGGTTCCAGCCGACCGGCGCGGGCGGGGCTGCCTGCGGCTGAACGGGCGGCTGGAGCGGCGGCTGCGGGAACGGCGGCTGTTGGGCAGGCACGGGCGCCCCGACGTCGGTCGGCTGCGGCTGCGCCGGCCACTGCGCCGCCGGTGCGGGCGCCGCCGGCTGGTACGACGGCGGCAGCGGAGGCAGCTCGCTGTGCGGGGCGGGCGGAGGAGTCCAGGCGGTCGGCGCGGCGGGAACGGAGCCCTGGGGCGCGCCGGCCGGCGCGTTCTGAGGCCCTTCGGGCCCGTCCTGGGGCTCGGAGGCGCCCGTGGGGACCGCGTCCGAGGGCTGCTCGGCGGTGGAGACGTGCGGGGGGACCGCATCCTCGTCGACGGCGGCGCCGTCCGGTGCGGGACCCGTCACGGCCTCGGCGTCCTGAATCGTCGGCTCGTCCTCGGAAACGGTCTCGTCGGACTGCGTCCCGGCGCCGGAGGGCTCGGGTGCGGTGGCGCTCTCACCGTCTGCGTGAGTCGTACCGTCGGCTGCGGCCTGGGGCTCGGCGATCCTGGCCGCAGCCTCGTTTCCGTTCCCCACACCGGCGTTGCCCGCTTCAGCAGCGGTGTCCGCGGTGTCCGCAGTGACTGCGGTGTCTGAGGTGCCCACGGTGCTCGCTGCACCGGCATCCTCGGGCGGCACGGAGCCCGTCGAGGTGGAGTCGGCGGCCTCGGCGTCCGGCTGCGCAGGGTGCTCGGGCTCGGCCCGTACGGCCGCGGCGTTCTCCGCGATCTCCCGCTTGAGGGCGGCCGCGGAGAAACGCATGGTGGCGCCGCTCTCCAGGTCCCCGTTCCCGGAACCGCCCTCTTCGGCACCCGCGGAAGCCGCGGAGGCTCCCCACTGCGCCTCGGCCTGCTGGTGGTGTGGCTGCGGTTGGGACTGCGGCTCGAACCCGCTGCCCACCGGAAGGCCGGGTACGGCGACCGGTGCCGAGCCGGGAGGCGCGGGCGGAACAGCGGGAGCAGGCGGAGCCGGGGGAGTGGAAGGCACCGCCGGAGTGACCGGCCCCTCCGGTGCGGCCAGCGTGAACGCCTCGTCGGAGGCGGAAGGCGCGGCCGGCGCGGGCGCTGCGGCCGACGTGAACGGAACCCCCGGCGGCGGGGCGGGCACAGGCGAGGCAACCGGAGCGCCCGGCACCTCCGGTGCGGGCGATGCGGGGGCGGGAGCGAACCCCACCTCTCCGCCAGGTGCACCAGGTGCACCAGGTGCAGCTGGGGCGAACGGCGCGTCCGGCGTGGGTGGCACAGCGGGGATGAACGGAGCTTCGGGCAGGGGCGGTGCACCCGGGGTGAACGGTGCCTCGGGAGCCGGGGTCGGAGCCGGTGCGGGCGGTGCCGGTGGCGTGGCCGGCGCGAAGGGTGCGCCGGGCGTGGCCGGCGCACCGGTGTTCGCCCCGTGGCCCGTGTCTGCGTTTCCTTCCGGCGCCGTGGCCGAACCGCCGCCGGTGTTCTGCGTGTACCAAGCCGGCGGCGCGTAGTCGATGGTGAACTCGCCCGTCGCGTCGACTGCGGACTCCGCGTCGGGCTGGTCATCGCCGGGTGTGGCCCAGCCCCCGCGGATGCCGTCCCGATCGCTGCTCACAATTCCTCCTGGTGTGGTCGAGCACCCTCATGCCGTGCCTGGGCGACCGTTCGCTTGTCGTCCTGAGTGGTTCGAGGCCGTCTGACGTCGTCCGAAGCGGCCCTCCCCGGGAGACGCCGACGTCCACCCCACGGTTTCCGGCATCGCGCCCCGTACCAGCCTAATCACCAGACGGCGCGCCACGGCAGGCCCGCCCACCCCTCAGCACCAGTCCACCACGTCACGCACCCCCCGGGGGGGCGCGTGCGTGCTTCGGGTCACTCGGCAAAACGGCCATAGCGGCCGAAGTGCCGCACAGGTAAAGGAAAAACCCGCCGAAGCCGCCGTCTCAGTCCATCCGTCTCGGGTTGCCCAGCAACCCGGTCTCCGCATCCGTGGGCTGGGTCATCACATACTGCCGGTCCCGGTCGGTGCACCACAGGGTGAAGCCGTCGGCCAGGGTCGGGAGGGCCTCCACGTCCCGCCCGGGCAGGGCCAGCGCCCGTCCCAGTTCCGCGGATTCGTCCGGCGAGATCCGCTGCACGCCGACCAGCCGGGCCTGCCGGACCAGTCGGGGGGCGACCGGACTCAGATAGGGCAGCAGCGTCAGCACGGATTGCCAGGGGCCCGAGGTGACCCGGCCGCGCGGTGGGCGCATCCCGCAGTCCCGCACCACCAACACCGGTGTACCCGCCGAGGCGCCCTGCGGGGGCACCCGCCCGACCTCGTACACCGCCAGGCCGTTCTGCCCGCCGCCCATCGCGTGCACCATCTGCTCCCAGGCCTGCGGCCGGCCCGTCTCCACGGCCACCCGGGCCCCGGTCGCCGCCGTCCTGAGCGCGAGGACCTGCGCGGTCCACAGACCGCCGATGAGGACGACGTCGTACGGCGTGGGGCGGTTGATCCCCAGCACGGCGGGGCGGCCCTCGGCGCCGACGCCGATGACGACACCGTCGTCCCCGATGGGCAGCGCGAGCGCCGCCAGTTGGTCCGCGGACACCGAGTGCCGTGCGTGCCGCGGCCCGATCAGGCCGAAGCCACTGCGCGGCGAGCGGCGTCCGGACCTCCCGAACCTCCCTACCCTTCCGAACCCTGCGGACCTTCCCGAGTCGCCAGGACCGCCGGGGCCGCCGGGGCCGCCGTACCGCTCCGGTTCACCGGAAGCGGCGGCTCCACCCGTCGTCGTCACCGTCACCGGGCACCTCCGAGCGGCAGCGTCGCGAGCATGCCGGGCACCTGCTCCCGGTCGAGACGGGCGAGCCCCGCGCCGGTGTGCCGGGCCGCGCCCTGCACCGCCCGCCGGGCCGCCACGAGTTCCTCGTCGCTGCGCCCCGTCACGCGCACGTGCCCGGACAGGAGCACCTCCTGCCGGTCCCCGCGCGCGAGCGTGACGCTGAACGTGGTCGCGAGCGCGGGCACGGCCGTGACCAGGGCGACGAACTGCGGGAGCGACGGGCCGCCGCCGCCCAGCGCGGGCCAGCGGCGCATCCAGTACGTGGTGTGCCGACGGTTGTCGCAGCGCCAGCTCCGGCCGGACTCCTCGGTCCGCCGCTCCACCGCCCCGGTCCGGCCGGCCTCCGCCGTCACCAGCGGGTTGGCGCAGGCGGACGTGGCGAAGGCCGTCGTCAGCTCCTCCTCGTCGAGGACGGTCGCCCGGAATCCGGCACCGGTCAGGCGGCTCGCGAGGTGGTCGACCGCCCGCACGACGCACTTCTGCGCCCCCACCAGACCGCCTCCGCGAACGGCCACCGCCTCCGGACACAGCTCCGGATCCAGCTTCAGCGCGATCCACGTGATCCGCACCGCGGGCGCTCCGGTCTGCTCCTGGAGCGGCCCGTAGTTCGCCACGGCCACCGACTGCCGGGGCAGGTGCAATGCGGGCGCGGGCTGGGTGTGCAGCACGATCTGCGCGGACTCGAGGCGGATGCCGTCCACCTCGAGGGCGTCCCGCACCAGGGCGAGCGGCAAGGGCTGCCGGCCGCGCTCGGCCCGCATCGCGGTCGCGTCCGCCTCCACCTGAAGGACGGCGGTGACGAACGTGCCGTCCCCGACGATCCCGACGGGCCGCCGGTCACGCCCGCCGTACGCGTACGTGCGCAGGCCGGGATCGCACTCCACGACCGGTCCGAACCCCGGTTCCGTCCCGGGCGGTATCTCCAGCCGGCCGGCCAGCCGCCGACGGGTCCTCAACTCCCGTACCGTGGCCAGCCACCGGGGAAGCGAGCGGCCGCGACGGCGAACGAACGCGAGGGCCACCAGCAGGGCGGCGACGACCGCCGCCGCCACGAGCACCATCGGACCGACGACCCAGCCGACCAGCAGGACGGCGGCCGCGATCTCCAGCAGGACGAGGCGTTGCAACCGGAATGTCCCGCCCCGGCCGGCACGCGTCCTGAGGTGGAGCGTGCCCGCCGACGGCTCCGAAGCGGCCCGTTCCGGTGGCCTGGTCCCCGGGGTCGAGGGACCGCGGCTCCGCGATCGGCCGACCGAGCGCGCACCCGTACCCGAAGCCCTCACCGCGTCCCCCCGTTCCGTTCACGAACCGCCCGTGTTCCGGCACCGCACGGGCCACTCGACGGCCCAGGAACCCTACCCGCTCCTCAAGTCCCCACGGATACCGGGCATAGTAGGTGGCCGCTCTGACATCGGAGACGGGGAGTCGGGCCGCCCGTGCAGAGGATCGCGCGGACCGGCCGGAAAACGGGGAGAGACGGGCACAGATGGCATCTCGGCGGGACCAGCTCAACGCCTACACCTTCGCGAAGCGGCGGATGCTCGCGGCCTTTCTCCAGTCCTCGCCCGACGGCTCGGAGGAAGGGGCGCCGCGCCCGTTGCGCGCGATCCTGCCCGGGATCGTCGTCGGGGTGATCGTGATGGCCGTCTTCGGGGCCTGGGGCATGTTCCGGCCCACCGCGCCCAAGGGCTGGGACGTGCCCAACGCCAAGGTGATCGTCGCGAGCAAGTCCACCACGCGCTACGTCGTGCTGCGGACCGGCGACGAGGTGCAACTGCACCCGGTCCTCAACATGGCCTCCGCCAAACTGCTCCTCGAGGAGGGACAGGGCGACGTGGTGACCGTCTCGGAGTCGGTGCTCGACAACGGCAAGATCCCGCACGGCGTCACCGTGGGCATCCCGTACGCCCCCGACCGGCTGCCCTCGGCGTCCGAGGCGGGCCAGGCGAAGCGCTGGGTGGTCTGCGAGCGGCCGGCCGCGGGCGGCGGGGGCTCCGTCCAGAAGGCGGCACTGGTCCTCGCCGCCCGGGAGAAGGAGGCCACCGAGGGCGCGGACCGTCTGCGCGGGGGCCAACTCCTGTACGTGGCGGACCCGGTCGGCAAGCGCTACGTCGTGGACGCGGACGGTACCGCCTACCCGGTGGGCAAGAGCGACGAGTTGCTGCTGCGCGCGGTGGTCGGTTCCGGCCGGGAGCCCCAACGGGTGTCCGCGGAGTGGCTGGCGACCCTCCACCAGGGCGACCCGATCGCCTTCCCCGACATCCCCGGGCAGCCGGGCGAGCCGGCCGGCGCACCGGGCCAGCTGGACACGTCGGCCGACCGGGTCGGCATGGTGCTCAAGGCGTTCGACAACAACACCGAGCAGTACTACGTGGTGTTGGAAGGCCGCGTCGCTCCCGTGTCCGCCTTCGTCGCCCAGCTCCTGCTGTTCAGCAAGGAACTGGCCCCCCTCGGCCAGGCCGGTCACGCCCGTGAGCTGAGCCCCGGTGCCCTCGTGCCGGGGCAGGCGTTCGGCACCGAGCACCGCTGGCCCACCGGCGACCCGGCGCCGGTCAACGACGCCTCGGGGGCCGCCGGGAGCCGCAGCACGATCTGCACCGTCCTGCGCGGTGTGAACGCGGGCTCGGGCGCGACGACCCTCAGCACCTGGGCCGGCACGGACTTCCCCGCCAAGCTGCCCACCGGCTCCTCCAGCGCCTATGTGACGCCGGGTTCCGGTCAGCTCTACCGCCAGTTCCAGGGCGAGGCGACCAAGGCGGGACCGGTCTTCCTCGTCACCGACACGGGCCTGCGCTACGTCCTGCAGTCCAACGGCGACAGCGCGACGGACGACGCGGGCATCGGCACCACCGCCGAACAGCGCGCGAAGCAGCAGCAGGAGGCCCAGCAGGCCCAGACGCTGCTGGGTTACAAGGACGTCGACCCGGCGCCCGTCCCGGCCGCCTGGTCGAAGTTCCTGCCCACCGGCCCCCGTCTGTCGACAGCGGCGGCCCGTCAGCCCCAGGGCTCGTGAGGAGGAGGACGACGGTGCTGCGGACGGCGACGACGCCTCGTACGGCCCCGGCGCTGCGTGCCGTGCTGCCGATGGTGACGGCCACCCTCCTCACGGCGGCCACGGCCACGGTGCTCGCGCCTCCCGCGTGGGCCGCGGACAAGCTGCCCTACTCGGACCAGTGCACGTTCCCCAACGGCGTGTACCCGGGCCGCCCCTGGGCCCTTCAGCGCGTCCTCCTGGACGAACTGTGGAGCCGCTCCAAGGGCGAAGGAGTCCGCGTGGCCGTCATCGACACGGGTGTGGACGTGAAGAACCCGCAGCTCATTGAGGCGGTCGACGCGAAGGCCGGCCGCAACCTGCTGCCGAAGAACCTCAAGGACGACGACGGCGACCCCATCGAGCGCGGCGCCGAGAACGGCACCACGGACACCGTCGGGCACGGCACCAAGGTCGCCGGCATCATCGCGGCCCGCCCCCTCGACGGCACCGGCTTCGTGGGCCTGGCCCCCGAGGCGACGATCATCCCGGTCCAGCAGAACGACGCCGAGGGCCACGGTGACACCAAGTCCCTCGCCGAGGCGATCCGTTACGCCGTCCGGGCCGGGGCCGGGGTCATCAACATCTCCCAGGACACGTCGAACGCGCTCCGGCCCTCCGACGACCTGGAACGGGCCGTCGACGAGGCCCTGGACCGGAAGATCGTGGTCGTGGCGTCCGCGGGCAACAACGGCGTCGGCGGCAACGTCAAGGAGACCTACCCGGCGTCCTACGAGGGCGTCCTCGCGGTCGCCGCCTCGGACCGCAACAACGAGCGCGCCTCCTTCTCCCAGTCCGGCGACTTCGTCGGCGTGGCGGCCCCCGGAGTCGACATCGTCTCCACGGTCCCCCAGGGCGGCCACTGCGCCGACAACGGTACGAGCTTCTCGGCGCCGTACGTCGCGGGCGTGGCCGCGCTGCTCAAGGCGAGGCACCCGGACTGGACGGCCCGCGAGATCGTCGCCCAGATCGAACAGACGGCGGAACGCACCATCGCGGGCCACGACCGGCTCGTCGGCTGGGGCGTCGTCGACCCGGTCCGCGCCCTGACGGAGGACGACCACCCCATCGAGTCCCCGGCCCCCCAGGACGGCCTGACCAGAGCCGAGGCCCCGAGCCCCGCCACCTTCCACACCGGCGAAACCCCCGACGAACGCAACACCCGCCTCGCCACCTACGTCGTCGTGGCAGCGGCGGCACTGGCCGCGGGCCTCAGCGGCACGGCGGTCGCGATCCGGGACGCGCGCCGACGGGGGCGGAGGGTCGCGGGGGCGGAGTAGGGGGTGGTCCGCTCGCCGAGCGTGGGAGTGAAGCGTGAGGAGACAGCGGTGGCCGAAATCGGCGAGCGTTCGTGGTCCGACGCGATCGACATGTACGAGCGTCGGGCTACCGTTGCCAAGGTGACGAGCAGGGAGCACGAGAACTGGGTGCTCGACCTGTCCACCCTGATGCGCGGTGACACCCGCGACGCCCGCGGTTGGCGCACGGTGGACAAGCCCTTTGCGGGACCCGCGGTGCCGCCCCACCCGGCAGCGAGACCACTCGGTGGGCAACCCGCAGGTCGTCACTGCCGATGAGAACCTTGTCGGTGAGCTGCGCGAACTGCTCGCCCTTGGCCTGGACGAGTCCGACTACGCCGTGGCCGTCGCTGACTTGGGCGTGGAGGTCGACCCGTCGGCCCCTTACGCGCCCAGCGGCTGGCTCGCGCTCGTCGCGGGTCGGCTAACTGCCGCGCGCTGTCCCCCTCATGCCGGCCTTCGCCGCCTACCTCGTCGGCTGGCTGATCGCCTGGCTCACGGTCCGCGAGTACCCGAGCGAGACCGGAGCGCGCCGCTGGATGCGGGAGACGCAGGAGAAACCCCCCCGAACGTGAGGAATGGTCCGCTTGTGTCTCAGCAGTGGCAGGGTTGTTGCACAAGGCAGTTGGGGCTGTCAGAGCAAGTCATTAGAGTGGATGCGTTGCGGTCATGAACAGATGAAAGGCGCGGGCGGTGCCGTCCAGGACGGGCGGCGGGACAACGGGGAGAGTGGCTGGCGTGATTCCTGCGGACATGGGCGGGGGCCCTGCCGACGTACGGCGCGGATACATGGCGCTCTCGACGTTCAAAAAACGGGTGGACGACCTGCTCACGGCCTTCGAGAAATCCGCGGGCGGCTCGGCGAAGGTCGGCGGGCACAGTCTGCCGGAGGGCACGTTCGGAGCGGGGCAGTTCCCGGAGGCAAAGACACTCCACCTCCAGTACGAGCGCGTCCACGAACGCATCACGGCCCTCTCCAGATCCCTCGGGCTCCAGTTGGAGGCCATGCAGATCGCCGTGCACGGCGTGGACGTCACCTTCGACAACCTCGAAGAAGAACTCCGGTTCCGGTTCCACGAGATCCGGACCGAGGTCAACCGGGACCGTGAAGAGGCGCTGAACAAGCAGACCGAGCGGACCAACGACGCCGACCACACCGACGCGGGGTACTGATGGCCGACCACAAGAACAAGTCGGACCACTACCAGACGGAACGCCAGGACGCGGCCCAGCAGAACAGCGGCGTGGACGACGCCGTGAACAAGGCAGTCGTGATCAGTCCCGGGTCCCTCAGCAGCCCGGGCGGCTTCGGCAAGACCAGCTTCGAGGGCTACGACCTCAACGCGATGATCGACATCGTCGAGTCGGCGAACCCGGAGACCCTGGAGAACGCGGCCACAGCCCTCGTCGACGCCCGGGACGCCATCAACGACGCCGCCAACGAGCTCAGCCGCAACCTGGGCGACGTCGACTGGGAGGGCGAGGCCCACACCGCCTTCTACACCTGGGGCATGAACCTCACCACCACCGCCCTCGCGCTCGCCGGCTACACCGACGAGGTGGGCACCCAGGTCCTGGCGGCAAGCGCCGGCCTCGCCTCCGTACGCAAGTCGATGCCCCCACGCGACAGCCGCATCGACCCCAAGAAGCCCGAGGACATCCCGACGCCCAAGCGGGTCGAGGGCAACGAGGAGTACACGGCAGCGGTCACGGCGGAGAAGAACCGCCAGGAAGCCATCAACCAGATGTACCGACTGGCGTCGTTCTACACGGTGTCGAGCGGGATGATGGAACTGGCGGAGGAGCCGACGTTTCCCAAGATGCCGGATGTGGGGGTGCCGGAGCCGGAAAACTTCACGCCGATCAAGGAAAAGCCGCGCCACGGATCGTTTTCGGCAGCAAGTGGAGCGGGAACCACACGTCATCACTCTGTGGACACCATGCTGGATCGACCGGGTGCGGAGACCTCGCAGTCATCCGCCAGGAGCGGGGGCCAGCCCGTCGGGATTCCCGAACAGCATGTGGGTACGGAGATCGACAGTATCGGCACATTGCCGTTGCAGGACTCAGCGAGGCCGACGACCGTCACGCCGCCCCAGACAGCAGGTCCCGGCGCAACCCCAGCGGGAACGGTTCCTTCCTTTGCTCCCACCGGCGTACCGCCCGTCTCGAAAGGGTCGGCTGGGCGTGCCCCGGGCTTCGGGGGAGTTCCGGGAAATAGGGCTCAAGCTGCGGCTCAGGGGCGCGTGGGCGGTATGCCGGGCGGTACCTCAGCAGGGCGTACGGGAACCGGCCCCGTGGGACAGGCAGGACGCACCGCCGCGGCAGGTAAATCGGGCGGTCGCACCACTGGCCCCATGGGACGCAGTGTAGTCGGCGGGATGCCGAAAACCGGTGGGCAGTCGGCAGGACGTCCTGGTGGTGTCTCACGCGGTCCCACAACCGGCATGGGCGCTACGAACCCGGGGCGCCCGGTAGCCGGTCGTACCGGCGATGGTGTTATCGGCGGGCGACCTGTCACCGGGAGCGCCGCCGGTGCCGGCGGTTCCAAGTTGCCGCGCGGCACGGTTGTCGGCGGTGAAGCCGCGTCCACCTCGCGTGCAGCGGGGGAGAGGCCCGGTCGGCGGGGGGTGGTCGGGGCACCCGGTTCGACGACGGGCACGGGGACAGGGCAAGTGGCTCGCGGACCTGTCGGTACCCCCGACGGCGTGGTCGGAACGCCGAAGGGGCGAGTAGCCGAGAGCAAGAGCAACGGCAACGCGTCGGCCGGCCGGGGAGCGGCGCGTGCTTCCAGGCGCAACCAGGGTTCCGGCAAGGCTCGTTCTCGCCGCGACGAGCGGCGCGATGATGCGTCGACGACCGACTGACCGGACAAGAGCGAGGACAGACAGAGGCATGGTTGCAAAGATCAGCCGACGTGGAGGGCAGGACGCCTTCTTCGCGGGACGAAAGGGGAGACGGGTTGCTGCCGTCTGTTCAGCGCTCGGCGCCTTGGCTGTCTTCTCGGCAGGTCTGGCTCCTGGTGCGTCGGCCACCGACGTCCAGTCCCAGCAGTGGTACCTGACGGCGATGAAAGCCGAAGAGATGTGGAAGGTGAGTACCGGCAAGGGCGTCAAGGTGGCCGTTGTCGATACGGGGGTCAATCCCGAGACGAATGCGCTAAAGGGGCAGGTGCTCGTCGGGGAAGTGCCTAGAGCTGTCGATTACAAAGCGACGGACGACTCTTCGGGTCACGGAACAAGTATGGCAGAATTGATCGCTGGTACTGGCTCCGGTGGAGGACTCAAGGGCCTAGCCCCGGGGGCGAAGATCGTTCCCTTTCGGGTCGCGATCCGCGGAGTGGACAACGCCACCGAGAAGCGGAAGATACCCGTACTGGCGGACGTGATTAAATCAATTGCCGACAGCGACATCCGAATCATCAGCATGTCCATCACCAGCGATATTGATGACCCTGAAGATCTCGAGGCGATCAAGTACGCCCAGTCCAAGGGGAAGTTGATGATTGCCGGTACGGGTAATGATGCACAAAAGAAGAACTTCATCGGATACCCCGCCGCCTACCCCTACGTAGTCGGTGTGGCAGCATCTGACGAATCCGGAAAAACTGGAAAGTTCTCCGAACACGGCAACTATGTCGACCTGGCATCCCCCGGTCTGAACGTCCCGACTTGGTGCGACAACACGTTCCGTTCCTACTGCACCAGCCAGGGCACCAGCCAAGCCACCGCCATCGCCTCCGCCTCCGCGGCTCTCATCTGGTCCGCCCACCCCAAGTGGACCGCGAACCAGGTCCTCGCCAGCCTGATCGACACCGCCGGACGCGACTGGGCGAGGAACGACCCGAGCACGTACCTCGGCTACGGACTGATCCGTCCCCGCAAGGTGCTGGAGAACAGCGCCTTCAACCCCGGCCCGGCCAACACCGACCCGCTCGCCAGGGAGAACGCGACGGGCGTCACGGACGAGGCAGGCAACAAACCCTCCGCATCGGCATCGGCGCCGCAGCCCTCGAAGGCCACCGGGGGCGGCAAGACCTCGGCGGTTGCATCAACCTCGGACACCTCCGACAACACCACGATGTGGATCGCGCTCGGAGCGGCAGCGGCGGCCCTGGCGCTGGGCGGCGGCGCCTTCGCGGTGATCCGGTCCCGGCGAAGCGCATGACGCCCCACGCCCGACGACCGCCCGCACACAACGGTTCTGGCGCCAGCCCGCGCACAGAAGCGAACCACAGCTCACGACAGCGAAAGGAAGGGCCGAAATGGTCGACCGCAAGCTAAACGACGGCGATGTACAGAAGCTCCAGAGGGAAGTCATCGACCGCTACGACAACATCCGTGGCTCCCTCGCGAAGCTGCAGGGAACGATCGACATGATCGAGCGGGCTTGGACGGGACAGGGCGCCAACGCCTTCAACGTCAAGCAGACCGAGATCAACGGCCATATGGTCGCGATCGGCAAGATGCTCGACGACTTCCTCGAGGGCATCCACATGACCAAGACCGACAAGCAGAACCTCGAAGACCAGATCACCGCCGACATGAACAAGATCTCGGTCGACGACCTGGGTGGGAAGACTTCGGCGCTCAACAGCTACTGACGAGCCACGGGCGAGCCGCTGGCAGGGCCGAACCAGACCGTTGCCGGACCACGACGTCCGGCTGACGTCTTCGAAGAAACGAGGGGAATCATGTCCGGAGCCCATTACGAGGAACTCGCCGTCACCTACGGCACGATGGACGCGCTCGCCACCGAGCTCGGCGACCAGGCCAGGAAGCTCGAGGAAGACCTCGAGGCGCTGCGCCAGGCCGTGCTCAACGTGTCCGCGGGATGGGGCGGCGAGGCGTTCCAGCAGTTCCAGAGCAAGAGCGAAGAGTGGAACAAGCACGCCCGTGGCATCCACGCGGCACTGGTCCAGATCTCGCACCAGGTCCACGGTGCCGGCGGTGACTACCGCGGCGGCGACCTGAAGGGCGCCAGCTACTTCATGTAGTTGCACGTACTCCGCAACACCAGGGTGGGCACGCACGGGAGGTGCCCACCCTGTGCTGTGCTGTGCCGGGTGGTCCCGACCCCCGATTGGTGCTGACAGCGGTTGTGTATGCCTTATTCAAGGGTCACCTGTTCGTACTGTCCCGCGACCATCAGCGCCTGATTGAGCAGGCTTGTCGAGCCCTCATGTCATCGGCCCGGTCCAGGCTCGTGTCCGCGGCGGCGTGCCGATACAAAGGTGATGTGGTACTCCTGCCGTGGCTGTCCTGCCGATAGGGATCGGGGTGCCGCGGGCCCCTCCTCGGAGGGCTGAATCGTTCGAGTACCGCCATGAGGGACGTCATCTCTCTTTGAATCGAGGGAGTTCGGTCGGGAACCTTTGGGCATCCACGCATTTACCCAAGGCGTAAGCACGCTGTGTAAGTTCATAGGCGAAGTCGGTCAGTGCTTGATGCAAGTCCAGTCCCGCAGCTCGACTGTCCCCAATTACTCGCACCTCAGATATCAGAGCGTAAGCCTGGGACGCATCCTCGGCCTTGCTTCCGCCGGGAACGCATGGAACGTAGACGCTGGCGAAATCTCCCCTGGAGAGGGCATGGATCCCACCCGAAGAAGCCTGCTTCGACGGCCCCTTTGCTTTTCCACCGTAGGACTTGTAGTAACTTTCCCAGGCGTCTTGGGATGAGTCCTGGATTTGCGCTTCTCCCGACAATATCGAATCACCGGCGGTGTAGATGTGACAGCTGAACATGAAGCTGGCCCCGACACCATTGATATCGGCGCCCTCCTCCGCTGATCGGGTTTGCGGAAGTATGCGGATAACCGTCTCTCTCTTGATGCTTTCGTTGCACACTTTGGCCGGAAGCTTTTCGAGCCCGTCCGTAAAGAAGTGTTGATAGGAGAACCAGCCTCCTATGGTCAGGGCAAATGTGGCGGCGCCGAGAGTCAGGAATTTTGTATTCTTGCGCATGGGGAATTTGTCAACCTCTTCCTCAGTTCGGTCGCTTCTTGTTGCTTCTCAAGATGTCGTCGCTTGACTCCCATCCCTCGTTGACGGCGTTTCCGATGAGGGTGTTGGTCCCGTCCGTCGGGAGGTTCACGTGATGTCGCTTCAAAGCGTCCTGCACCGACCACTGAGTCTGCTGGTTGACCGAATCCTGGGCTCTGCTGAGATCTTGCCCGTTTCGATATATCGCGTCATCCAATGCGCCATCCAATTCCTTGCCTTCGAGTAAGCGCCCAACAGCCATGCCGGCGACACCGGTGATAAAACCTCCACCCCCGGCGTACGCAGCCCCTGCCGGTCCGGATGGTGCAAGTACGGCAGTGCCGTACCCGATGCCGGCCGAAAGCACGCTATTGAAGAAGTTTCCCTGGTCTTCCAGACTGTCGTTGTACGCCTTCTCGGCTTCGACGGATTTATCGATATCCGCGTCGGCGATGGAACGGCCGACGATCCCTTCAATGATTCCTGCGTTTCTGCCGACACCATGAAGGACCTGGTCGCGGCTTCCGTCGAACAAAGAGGGGTCCGACAGATGCGCATCAAGGAGGCTGCCGGTGTAGATGCTTTCTCCGTAGATGATTCCAGCCCTTCCTGACGGATTCGATGAGGTCGCTGACAGGAATCGCGCCACGTCCGATCGCTGAAGTCCCTCAGGGCTGTCGCTGGGCGACAGGAAGATCGCCTCGGAGTTAGGCCCTCCGAATGCTCTGCTTATCTCTGGCATGTAGGAAGCCGCCATGTGCCCGAAACTCTCGCCCATTCCTCTTCCTACGAGATCCGAGCCGCCATCGGACTGCGCCACTGCCTCCATGATGTTCGCCATGATCTGGACCTGGGTCTCGCTATGGGGCGGAGCCGCGTCCATCGAGTCTCCCAGCCCGACCCCCGTCACTGCGGCTTCCAGCGCATGCCCAAGTGAGGGCCCCCGGTCTGTGTATGCAGTGGTGGCCAGCAGACGGTCGAGATCGTCCTTGGAATCGAAGGCGTGCACCGCCGCCTCGGGGTTGTGCGACAGACCCTCGAGGAGCCCTTCCAGCGGGTCCCGGCCGTTGCCGTCGCCGAAGACGAGATCGAGGGCGTCGTAGCCCTTCACCCACAGGGCGTCGGTGTTGTTCTCGCCTCCCACCTTGTCGGCCTTGAAGAGCGTCTTTCGATAATCGTCCAAGAACTCGGTGTCGTACTGCCCCTCGCGCATCAGGCTGCTGATGACCTGGGAGCCCAGCGCCCCGATCGGGCTGAACGAGTTCGTGGCACGGAAGTTGGTGTTCCGTTCGCCGACGAGATCCTTCTTCCAGTGCTGCATGGCGTCCGAGTCCGAGAAGGACGCCGTCGCGAGGGTCAGGCTCAGGTTGTTCTGGAGGCTTTTCATCGTCTCCAGCTCCGAACCCCTCGCGCCGGCGTGGGCCGAGGTCATCTCGGTCCAGAACTGGAGTGTCCCCTTGGCTCCGAGGCGCGTGGCGAACTGTTCCGCGAAGAGGGAGTCGCCGCTGTACGTCTCCATCGTGCGGTTGAAATCCTTGATGTCGTCGAGGCTCATGTCGGCTGGGTTCTTGGCCATCTTCGCCAGCTTCTCCGCCGCCGCGACGGCCTTGGCCGCCTCGTCCCGGTCGGAGTAGGAGGCGTCGGCGAAGCCGTACTTGGCCTGGTCGACGAGGAGCCGCAGGACCTTCGCGGCGCTGTTGTCGCTCTGCGTCGCCTTGGTGAGGATGCCCTGGATCTCGTCGCGGAGGTCGACGACCGCCTTCTGGTCTGTCGCACCGGTCTTGCCACTGGGATCGGACGCCCAGTCCGGCCGGGTGTTGCCGGTGACCGTGAACGTGCCCTCGCCGGTGTCGACCACCGTCAGGTTCTGCTGTGCGCCCCGCGTGATCGCGGCGTTCAACTGGGTCCGGTAGCTGATGAGTTCACCGTGGGTGTCGCTGAGGATCTTGGTGATGGAGTCGGCCTGGGTATGCGCGTCGGCGAACTCGGCGGCGGTCTTGGTGATGAACTCGCGGCTGACCGTGGCGTTGACTCCGGCCCACTTGGCGGTGTCCGCCTTGGCCTTGAGGTTGGTCTCCGCGTCCTTCTGCAGGTCCGCGAGCTTCTTCGTCATCTGCTCCCAGTCGGTGACCGCTTCACCGAGCTTGGAGAAATCCCCGTGGCGCAGGGCGTCAAGGTCCATCGGTGTCAGTGGCCCTTCCGGTCGTCGAAGCCCTCGTCCAGCGTGGCGATGCTGCTGACCGCCCCGGCGATGTACGAGTCGTCGGCGGCGTGCTGGTTCTTCGTGAACCGCAGGTGGTTGGAGATGTGGGCGCAGGCGTCCAGCAGGGTCTTGGTTTGCTCGCTCCAGCGTTCCGTCACATGGTCGAGCGCGGCGCCCAGCGCGAAACCCTCACCCTTGAGTCCGCCCGCAGCCGCCGCGGAGGCCACGCGCGCGTGCCCGCTGTAGGTCGTGAAGTCGTCGAACAGGTCATGGGCTGCCTTTCCGACCGCCTCAAGATCCTTATGGCCCACCACGAGGTCGCCCTGCGTGCCGTCCCCGCCCTGGTCGGCTGGGTATTGGTTGAGCTGCATCCGGGTGGAATGCTGCTCCGCCGCCGCACTCTTCAGCTGCTCCCACTCTTCCCACGCCATGCGTGGACCCCTTCCCCCGGTGTCCCCGTGAAGCCCGTCCGTGGGACGGGACAGTTTTGCCAAGCTACCAACAGGCCGTATCCGTGAGCGCAGTTCAAGAGGGCTCACGGGTCTCACCACAGTTTCCACAGTTCACTGCGACAGGTTCGAAGACGGACCGCCCCCTAGCCTTCCTCCGGCACCCACCCCACCTGCACCAACGGCTTCCCCCGTCGCCGGGACACGAAGACCCCCCGCCCCGCGGGCATCGGACGAGGCCGTACGCCCCCGAGGAGGTCGCCCTCTCCGGGGTCGCCTGCCAGCACGACGCCCTGGGCGCCCAGTTCCTTGATGCGCTGCATGAACGCCTCGTACGACGCCCGCCCCGCGCCCGCCGTCGACCGCGCGACGATGAACCGCACCCCGACGTCCCGGGCGAACGGCAACAGCTCCGTCAGGCCCGCCAGTGGATTGCCGCTCGACGTCGCCACGAGGTCGTAGTCGTCGACGACCACGAACACCGTCGGTCCGCGCCACCAGCTCCGGTCCCGGAGTTGCCGTGCCGTCACCTCGGCCGTCGGGGCCCGGCGCTTCATCAGGTCGGCCAGCGCGGCCATGTGGTGGTCCATGGAGTTGGACATCGGGATGTATTCGGCCAGGTGGGAATCAGGCGTCACGTCCAGCAGGGAGCGCCGGTTGTCCACCACGAACAGCTTGCACTCGTCGCCCGAGTAACGCTCCGTCAACTGCTTGATCAGCAGCCGCAGCAGGTTCGACTTGCCGGACTCGCTCTCGCCGAAGACGAGGAAGAACGGATCCTGTTCGAAGTCGACGTAGACCGGCTCGAGACGGTCCTCGTCGAGGGCGAAGGCCACCCCGCGTTGCGGGAAGCGGCCGCCCGGCGGCAGCGACCCGGCCGGGAACTCCCTCGGCAGCAGCCGTACTTCGGGTGCGGGCGCCGCCTGCCACTGCCGGGAGACCTCCGCGGTCAGCGCCTGCGTGGCGTCGGCGAGGTCCGTGTCGGAGGCGAGACCGTCGATCCGGGGCACCGCCGTCATGAAGTGCAGTTTCTGCGGCGACTGGCCACGTCCCGGAACGCCCGCCGGGACGTTCGCGGCGACCTTGCGGTCGATCTCGGAGTCCATCGTGTCGCCGAGCCGCAGTTCCAGGCGGTTCATCAGGTGGTCCTTGAGAGCGGCCCTGACCTCCATCGAACGCGAGGCCGTCAGGACCAGGTGGACGCCGTAGCCGAGGCCGCGCGCCGCGATCTCGTGGACGATCTGGTCCAGGGCCTCGTAGTCCGCGCGGAAGTTGCCCCACCCGTCGATGACCAGGAACACATCGCCCCAGGGCTGGTCCGTGACCGAGATGTCCCCCCGGGCGCGCCTGGCCCGGAACTCCGCGATCGACGGGATCCCGGCCGAGCGGAAGTACTCCTCGCGGCGGGTCAGCACGCCGTACACCTCGGCCACCGTGCGCCGCACCCGCTCCGGGTCGAGCCGGGAGGCGACTCCGCCCACATGCGGCAGCCCGGCCACCGACGCCATCCCGCCGCCACCGAAGTCGAGGCCGTAGAACTGGACCTCGGCCGGCGTGTGGGTGAGGGCGAAGGAGCAGATCAGCGAGCGCAGCAGGGTCGACTTGCCGGACTGCGGGCCGCCGACGATCTGCATATGGCCGGCGGCGCCGGAGAAGTCCGCCCACAGCGAGTCACGGCGCTGCTCGAAGGGCTTGTCCACCAGACCCACGGGCACGACCAGCCGGCCCGCACCCTCGTAACCGGGCTGGGTGAGGCCGCGGCCCGGCACCGCCGTGAGCCCCGGCAGCAGCGCGTCCAGCGATGGCGGACTGTCCAGCGGCGGCAGCCACACCTGGTGCGCCGCCGGACCCTGCGCCTCCAGCCGGCGCACGATCACGTCGAGCACGGTGTCCGCCAGCGCGTCGTCCACCTCCGCGTCACCGGAGGCGCGGGGCGCCGGCACCGCCGCGTAGCGCACCGGCACCTCCGCCGAGGTGAACAACACCGGCCGCCGGTCCACCGGCAGTGGGCCGCCGCCCGGCGCGGTCCGCTGACCGCCCGAGCGGTAGACGCCGGACACGTACGCCGCCTTGAACCGCACCATCTCGTCCGTGCCGAACTTCAGGAAGCCGGAACCCGGCACGTTCGGCAGGGAGTAGGCGTCGGGCACGCCCAGCGCCGCCCGGGACTCCGCCGCCGAGAAGGTGCGCAGGCCGACGCGGTACGACAGATAGGTCTCCAGACCCCGCAGCCGGCCCTCTTCCAGGCGCTGCGAGGCCAGCAGCAGATGGACGCCGAGCGAGCGGCCGATCCGGCCGATCTGGACGAACATCTCGATGAAGTCGGGCTTCGCCGTGAGCAGTTCGCTGAACTCGTCGATCACCAGCACCAGGGAAGGGATCGGCTGAAGGGCGGCTCCCGCGGCCCGCGCCTTCTCGTAGTCGTGGATGTTGGCGTAGTTGCCCGCGTCCCGCAGCAGCTCCTGACGGCGGTTGAGCTCGCCCCGGATGGAGTCGCCCATCCGGTCCACCAGCGTCAGATCGTCCGCCAGGTTGGTGATCACGGCCGCAACGTGCGGCATCTGCGCCATGCCGGCGAAGGTCGCACCGCCCTTGAAGTCGGCGAGGACGAAGTTCAGGGTCTCCGAGGAATGGGTGACCGCCAGGCCCAGCACCAGGGTGCGCAGGAGCTCGGACTTGCCGGAACCCGTCGCGCCCACGCACAGACCGTGCGGACCCATGCCCTCCTGCGCCGCCTCCTTCAGGTCCAGCATCACCGGACGGCCGTCCTCGCCCACCCCGATCGGCACCCGCAGCCGCTCCGCCAGCGAACGCGGCCGCCAGGTGCGCCGCGTGTCCACGGACGCCGCGTCCCCGAGGTTCAGCAGATCGGTGAACTCCAGGTTGGCCAGCAGCGGTTCGTCGTCGTCCCCGCCGGAGGCCATCCGCAGCGGGGCGAGCTGCCGGGCGAGCGCCTCCGCGGACTCGGGGGAGAGCGCGTCGGGCGTCCCCTCGTAGACGGCGCCGTTCCCCGACTCCAGCCGCAGCGCGCCCGGCTGTACGACGATGTCCAGCTCACCGCCCGCTCCCGAGAGTTCACCGGGGACGATCTCGAGGACCGTCACGCCCTGGAGGCCCTCCGCGTTGGCCAGCACCGAGTCGGGGGGAAGGGAGACGCCGTCGAGGACGACGACGATGTGCGGCTCGTCGGGCAGCGGCGTCGCATGCGGATGGAACCGCGGGCGACCGGTCAGCCGAGCCCCGAGCAGGTTCTCCAGCTCGCGGGTGTCGGCGCCGATCAGCCGTCGGCTGCCCGCCCCGTCCACGGCCCCCGCGGCCTGGACGTGCGGCAGCCACTTCGCCCACTCCCAGTGCGGGAGTTCCTCCCGGCCCGCCGCGACGACGAGGACCAGGTCCTCGGAGGAGTGCAGCGCGGCCAGCGAACCGGCCAGGGCACGGACACAGGAGCGGACCGCCCCCGGCTCGCCGCTGACCGTGACGTGGGAGAAGGCGCGCAGGGACACCGCCATCGGCAGGTCGTCCAGGCTGTCGTGGACGGCGAGGAAGCGCTGCATCGCGCCCGCGGTCAGCGGCTCCAGCTGTTCCACCGGGCCGGTCTCCGGAGCGACCAGCGGGGTGGCGAGAGTCTGCGGGCCGAGGCCGACGCGGACCTGCGCGAAGTCCTCGTCACCCGGCCGCCGTTCCCACACCCGGCTGCCCTCGGCGACCAGCGCCCACAACTGCTCGGGGGCGGGGTGCAGGTAGTACTGCGCGTCACGCTGCGCCCGGGCGGTGTCGAGGGCGGTGCGCCGGATCTGCGCCAGATAGCTCAGGTAGTCGCGGCGCAGGTCCGCCAACTGCCCCTGGGACCCTCGCCGGAACCGCACCACCATCGCGATCGACATGGCCACCGTGGAGGCGATCATGACCATGCCCATGATGCGCATGAACGGCTGCCCGCTCGTGAAGAAGAAGACCACCGAACCGCCCATGCCGAGCGTCGGCAGCAGTTGCATCAGCACGCTCTCCTGATGCCCCCGCGGCAGTTCCGGCGGAGGCTGCACGACGACCTCGCCCGTGGGCACCTCGGACGGCAGCGCCCGTGGCTGGCGCTTCACGACGATGTGGCTCACTGCTCACCCATCCCCTTGCGAGGCCCCCGAAACCCCTTGCGAGGGCGCGGAATCCTCTGGCGAGGCCCCGAGAAAATATCGTCCGCCGCCCCGTGCCGGACGGACGCAGGCCGCCGCGTGATCCTACTGACTGCCGGTACGACCGGGGGGCGGTAGGGTGCCGGATGTTCGCGTGAGCACAGCCGCGGGCCGCGCGGCCCACCAGCCGTCGCGGAACCTTCACACCGCCCACCGCCGCCGAACACGCCGACGCGCAACCATCACTGAGGGGGAGCAGCAGGTGAGTATCGCGGCAGCCACCGGAGAAGGGCGCGGCGCGGGAGCCGCCCCCGCGGCGGGGACGGGGCTCGGCTTCTGCCGGGTCACCATCGTCGCCCCCGACAGCCGGATCGACGTGGCGCTGCCCGACGACGTGCCGGTCGCCGACATCCACCCGGAGATCCTCAGGCTCTCCCGGCAGAGCCCGGCCGAGGGCGCCCCGGTCGGCTACCACCTCGTCCGCCGGGACGGCACCGTCCTCGACAGTTCCCGTTCGTTCGCCGCCCAGCACATCCTCGACGGCGAACTCCTCACCCTGCGCCCCTTCTCCGAGTCACTGCCGCCCGCCGTCTTCGACGACGTGTCGGAGGCGGTCGCCTCGGCCGTGACACGCGAGCACACCCTGTGGAGCGGCGAGCTGACCCGTGCCGCGGGACTCGTCGGCGGAGGCGTCCTGCCCGCCCTGCTCGCCTTCGTCGCCTGGACCGGCGACCCGCGCCACGACATGCACGGCCTCCCCGGAGTCCTCGCGGCCGTCGTCGGTGTCCTGCTGGCCGCCCTCGCCTGTGTCCGGGCCCGCGTCTACGACGACCGGGGCTCCGCCGTCGCCCTCGGACTCGGCGCGCTGCCCAACGTCGGCGTGGCGGGCTCGGGACTGCTGCCGCTCGCGGACGGCCAGGGCATCGGCAGACTCCAGTTCCTGCTGGCCTGCGCCGCGGTGCTCCTCGCGGCGGTGCTCCTGACCCTGTGCTCGCCGCGCGGGGACGGTCCGTTCGTCGCCTTCGTGGTCGCCGCCGGGACCGGACTGGCTGCGGTGTTCGCGGCGATCCTCGCGCACTGGACGCCGGCCGAGACCGCCGCCCTGTGCGCCCCTGTCGGCGTGGGCGCGCTGGCCTTCCTGCCCGGACTCTCCATGCGCTTCGCCCGTCTGCCGATCGGCTTCGACGCGCCGGCCTCCGCTCCCCGCGGCCCGTACGGAGCCGATCCCGCCCCGCGTGAACCGGTCGACGCCGAGCGGATCACCGCACAGGCCCGCCGCGGACACGAGCTCCTGGTGGGACTGGTCGGCGGCAGTGCGGTGATCACGGTCGGCGCCTGCGCGGTCCTGGGGTTCTCCGACGACGTCTGGGCCCGGCTCCTCGCCCTGGCCACGGGAATCGCGCTGCTGATGCGCGCCCACCTCTTCCGCTACACCGCCCAGGTCGCACCGGTGCTGGCGGCGGGGCTCGGCTCCCTCGTCCTGCTCGGACTCGGTCTGGCGCTGCACCCCCCGCACTCGGCGGTCCGCGACGCGCTGACGGGCGACCGCACCGACCTGGACATCCGGACCGTCTGGCTGGTCGCGGCGATCGCGGCGGCGTCCGCGGTCGTCACCGCCATCGGCCTGATCGGCTCGCGCGGCGGCCTCACCCCGTTCTGGGGCCGTTTCACGGAGATCGCCGAGGGCTTCGTGCTGCTGACGCTCGTACCGCTGGCCCTGGCCGTCTTCGACGTGTACGCGGCCGCCCGGTCGATGACGGGCTGACCGGGACAGGTCTCCTCGACACCGGGTCCGCGACCGGTCCCGTCTCAGGAGTGGTTGGACTCATCCGTCCTGCGGCGGTCGACCCCCGGCATGCGCGGCGGACCCGGAAGCGGCCGCGGCAGCAGTAGCCCGGCCGCCGCCACCGCAGCCGCCGGAACCGCAGCGAGGTCGGCGGCGCCGGCCTGTACCGCGGCGAACCGGACCAGTACCGGAGGTCAGCCCGCCCGCGCGGCCGCCCCTTGCCGACGGCCGACCTGAACCGACGGCCGACGGGCTCGGGCGGCGGACCCGTACCGGCAGCGGACCCGCTCGGGCGGCGGGCCCGTACCGGCGGCCGACCCGCTCGGGCGGCGGACCCCGTACCGGCAGCCGCCCCGTACCAGCGGTGGACCCCGTACCGGCAGCCGCCCCGTACCAGCGGCGGACTCGTACCGGCAGCCGCCCCGTACCAGCGGCGGACTCGTACCGGCGGCCGACTCGTACCGGCGGCCGACCCGCTCGGGCGGTGGACCCCGCTCCGGCGGCCGCCTCGCCTACTGCGCGGCGGAGCCCCCGTCGGCCGGCGCCGGCTCGAGGTCGAACTCGCCGTCCCGGGCGCCGAGCACGAAGGCCCGCCACTCCGCCTCCGTGTAGCGCAGTACCGTCGCCGGGTCGAGCGAGGACCTCATCGCGACCGCCCCCTCCGGCAGGTAGGCGATCTCGACCCGCTCCTCGTGCTCCTCGGTGCCCGGCGCGCACTGCCACTCGACGCCGGAGATGTCGAGCGCGTACAGCTCGTCCCGCTCCCGTTCCTTGCGCGCCTTGAGTTCCGTGTCCTCGGCATCGGCCATGTCGGCTCCGACCCCTTCCTCTGTGCCAACGAGCGGTCCCGCAACCCTACTTGTCGTCGTTCTCCCAGCTCAGAGGTTCCTTGTTCACCCTCGCGCCCGGCGCTGTCCCCGTACACTGCCCCCGCACGGCAGAGCCCGGCCCGGACAAGCCCGGCGCGCCGGGCTGCTACCCTGGCTTTCGGCCGTTTGTGTACGCACCCCCGGAAACACTCTCAGGCAGTCCCTGAAGGTCCCGGAGGCCGCGCCCAGCGGATCCCCGCCACACGAGTAACCGAAGCTCCCCCGAGACCAAGACCGGGGGCACTCGGTGGCCGTTCGAAGACTACGAGGAGTACGCGTGCCGCTCGATGCCGCTACGAAGAAGCAGCTCATCACGGAGTTCGGCCAGAAGGAGGGCGACACCGGCTCCCCCGAGGTCCAGGTCGCCATGCTCTCGCGCCGGATCTCGGACCTGACCGAGCACCTCAAGACGCACAAGCACGACCACCACTCCCGTCGTGGTCTGCTGATCCTGGTCGGTCAGCGTCGCCGCCTGCTGCAGTACCTCGCCAAGAAGGACATCCAGCGCTTCCGTGCGCTGGTCGACCGCCTCGGCATCCGCCGCGGTGCGGCGGGCGCCAAGTAGGACGCCGTGAGGGGGAGCGGTTCCCGGACCATCGGGACCGCTCCTTTTGCTGTACCCACCGGTGCGCGCCGGTGACAGGGCCCGTCGTACGCCCTGGCGCAGCGCCCAGACGTGCGGAGTGTCACCAACCCTTTGTAGTGTGGTAGCACAACGCAATACGTACGACACGGCGCGACGACGTGTACTCACTGCGGGTAGACGTCCCACGCCCCCCGAACGAGGAGAAGCGCTCCTTGCCGCCGCCGGTCCTCGGTAGTGGCCCCCGGGAAAGAGACCCCCGGGTGCTTCGATCGAAGACCGGCCCGCACCTGACGGAGCGCTTCTCCGCAACCGTCCCCCTGCCACACGGGCAGCGAGGGACAAAAGACGACAAGTAACGGAGAAAATGCTAGTGGAGAACGAGACCCACTACGCCGAGGCCGTCATCGACAACGGCTCCTTCGGCACCCGCACCATCCGCTTCGAGACGGGCCGCCTGGCCAAGCAGGCCGCCGGCTCCGCCGTGGCCTACCTGGACGACGACACCATGGTGCTGTCGGCCACCACCGCCTCCAAGAACCCCAAGGACCAGCTCGACTTCTTCCCCCTCACGGTGGACGTCGAGGAGCGGATGTACGCCGCCGGCAAGATCCCCGGCAGCTTCTTCCGCCGTGAGGGCCGTCCCTCCGAGGACGCCATCCTCACCTGCCGCCTGATCGACCGCCCGCTGCGCCCGTCCTTCAAGAAGGGCCTGCGCAACGAGATCCAGGTCGTCGCCACGATCATGGCCCTCAACCCCGACCACCTGTACGACGTCGTGGCGATCAACGCCGCGTCCGCGTCCACGCAGCTGGCCGGCCTGCCCTTCTCCGGCCCGATCGGCGGCGTCCGCGTCGCGCTGATCAACGGCCAGTGGGTCGCGTTCCCGACGCACACCGAGCTCGAGGACGCCGTCTTCGACATGGTGGTCGCCGGCCGCGTCCTGGAGGACGGCGACGTCGCGATCATGATGGTCGAGGCCGAGGCCACCGAGAAGACCATCCAGCTCGTCGCGGGCGGCGCCGAGGCGCCGACCGAGGAGGTCGTCGCCTCCGGTCTGGACGCCGCGAAGCCCTTCATCAAGGTGCTCTGCAAGGCCCAGGCCGACCTCGCCGCCAAGGCCGCGAAGCCGACCGGCGAGTTCCCGGTCTTCCTGGACTACCAGGACGACATCTTCGAGGCGCTCTCCGCCGCCGTCCGCCCGGAGCTCGCCTCCGCGCTGACCATCGCGGGCAAGCAGGACCGCGAGGCCGAGCTGGACCGCGTCAAGGCGCTCGCCGCCGAGAAGCTCCTGCCGGAGTTCGAGGGCCGCGAGAAGGAGATCTCCGCCGCGTACCGCTCGCTCACCAAGCAGCTGGTCCGCGAGCGCGTGATCAAGGAGAAGAAGCGCATCGACGGCCGCGGCGTCACGGACATCCGTACGCTCGCCGCCGAGGTCGAGGCCATCCCGCGCGTGCACGGTTCGGCGCTGTTCGAGCGTGGCGAGACCCAGATCCTGGGCGTCACCACCCTCAACATGCTCCGGATGGAGCAGCAGCTGGACACCCTCTCCCCGGTGACCCGCAAGCGCTACATGCACAACTACAACTTCCCGCCGTACTCCGTCGGCGAGACCGGCCGCGTGGGTTCCCCCAAGCGCCGCGAGATCGGCCACGGCGCCCTCGCCGAGCGCGCCATCGTGCCGGTCCTGCCGACGCGTGAGGAGTTCCCCTACGCGATCCGTCAGGTGTCCGAGGCCCTCGGCTCCAACGGCTCGACGTCCATGGGCTCGGTCTGCGCCTCCACCATGTCGCTGCTGAACGCCGGTGTGCCCCTCAAGGCCCCCGTCGCCGGTATCGCCATGGGCCTGATCTCCCAGGAGATCAACGGCGAGACGCACTACGTCGCCCTCACCGACATCCTCGGTGCGGAGGACGCCTTCGGCGACATGGACTTCAAGGTCGCCGGCACCAAGGAGTTCGTCACCGCCCTCCAGCTCGACACCAAGCTGGACGGCATCCCCGCCTCCGTCCTGGCCGCGGCCCTCAAGCAGGCCCGCGACGCCCGCCTCCACATCCTCGACGTGATGATGGAAGCGATCGACACGCCGGACGAGATGTCCCCCAACGCCCCGCGGATCATCACCGTCAAGATCCCCGTGGACAAGATCGGCGAGGTCATCGGCCCCAAGGGCAAGATGATCAACCAGATCCAGGAGGACACCGGCGCCGAGATCACGATCGAGGACGACGGCACCATCTACATCGGTGCCCAGGTCGGCTCGCAGGCCGAGGCCGCCCGCGCCACGATCAACGGCATCGCCAACCCGACCATGCCGGAGGTCGGCGAGCGCTACCTGGGTACGGTCGTCAAGACCACCACCTTCGGTGCGTTCGTGTCGCTGCTCCCGGGCAAGGACGGTCTGCTGCACATCTCGCAGATCCGCAAGCTCGCCGGTGGCAAGCGCGTGGAGAACGTCGAGGACGTGCTCGGTGTGGGCTCCAAGGTCCAGGTCGAGATCGCCGAGATCGACTCCCGCGGCAAGCTCTCCCTGATCCCCGTGATCGAGGGCGAGGAAGCTGATGAGGACACGAAGGACGACTCCGACAAGTGACGTCGAGTAGCTCCCAGGCGACGGCCCGCACCTCTTCGGAGGCGCGGGCCGTCGCCCGTACCCAAACCCTGATCAAGGGCACGGCCGGCATCGGTGTCGTCCGCAAGACCACCCTCCCGGGCGGCCTGCGCATCGTCACCGAGACCCTCCCCTCGGTCCGTTCCGCCACCTTCGGCATCTGGGCCCACGTCGGCTCCCGCGACGAGACGCCGTCCCTCAACGGCGCCACGCACTACCTGGAGCACCTCCTCTTCAAGGGGACGAGCAGCAGGTCGGCGCTGGACATCTCCTCCGCCATAGACGCGGTCGGCGGCGAGATGAACGCGTTCACGGCGAAGGAGTACACGTGCTACTACGCGCGCGTGCTCGACACCGACCTGCCGCTCGCCATCGACGTCGTCTGCGACATGCTGACGGGCTCTCTCATCCGTGAGGAGGACGTCAACGTCGAGCGGGGCGCGATCCTCGAAGAGATCGCGATGACCGAGGACGACCCCGGCGACTGCGTGCACGACCTGTTCGCGCAGACCATGTTCGGCGACAACCCCCTCGGCCGCCCGGTCCTCGGCACCGTCGACACGGTCAACGCCCTCACCGCCGACCGCATCCGCCGCTTCTACAAGAAGCACTACGACCCGACCCACCTCGTGGTCGCGGCCGCGGGCAACATCGACCACAACAAGGTCGTGCGACAGGTCCGCGCGGCCTTCGAGAAGGCCGGCGCCCTCAAGAACACGGACGCCACGCCCATCGCCCCGCGCGACGGCCGGCGCACGCTCCGCGCCTCCGGCCGCGTCGAACTCATCGGCCGCAAGACGGAACAGGCACATGTCGTCCTCGGCATGCCGGGTCTCGCCCGCACGGACGACCGACGCTGGGCGCTCGGCGTGCTCAACACGGCCCTCGGCGGCGGTATGTCCTCCCGCCTCTTCCAGGAGGTCCGCGAGAAGCGCGGCCTGGCCTACAGCGTGTACTCGTACACCTCCGGCTTCGCCGACTGCGGCCTCTTCGGCGTGTACGCGGGCTGCCGCCCCAGCCAGGTGCACGACGTGCTGAAGATCTGCCGCGACGAACTCGACCAGGTCGCCGCGAACGGCCTGTCCGACGAGGAGATCGGCCGCGCCATCGGCCAGCTGAAGGGCTCCACCGTCCTCGGCCTCGAGGACACCGGCGCGCTCATGAACCGCATCGGGAAGAGCGAGCTCTGCTGGGGCGAGCAGATGTCCGTCGACGAGATGCTGACCCGGATCGCGGCGGTGACCCCGGACGAGGTCCGCTCGGTGGCCCGCGAGATCCTGGGACGGCGCCCGTCGCTGTCGGTCATCGGCCCGCTCAAGGACAAACAGGCATCCCGGCTGCACGACGCGGTCGCCTGACCCTCTTCGCCAGGCCTTCGGCAACTTCGGTAAGGAAGCACAAGAGATGAGCAAGCTGCGCGTGGCGGTCCTCGGCGCCAAGGGCCGGATCGGCTCCGAGGCGGTACGGGCCGTCGAGGCCGCCGAGGACATGGAGCTGGTGGCCGCCCTCGGCCGGGGCGACAAGCTTGAGGCCCTGGCCGAGAGCGGCGCCCAGGTCGTGGTCGAACTGACCACACCGGCCTCGGTGATGGACAACCTCGACTACTGCGTACGGCACGGCATCCACGCCGTGGTCGGTACGACCGGCTGGACCGACGAGCGCCTCGCGCACCTGACGGCCCGGCTGGCCGAGTCCCCGGGGACGGGCGTGCTCATCGCGCCCAACTTCTCCATCGGCGCCGTCCTGACCATGAAGTTCGCGCAGATCGCGGCGCCCTACTTCGAGTCCGTCGAGGTCGTCGAACTCCACCACCCCAACAAGGTGGACGCCCCCTCCGGCACCGCCACCCGCACCGCCCAGCTCATCGCCGAGGCGCGTCGCGAAGCGGGCGCGGCCCCGGCGCCGGACGCCACGGAGACGGGTCTGGACGGCGCGCGGGGCGCGAACGTCGACGGCATCCCGGTCCACGCCGTCCGGCTGCGCGGACTGCTGGCCCACCAGGAGGTGCTGCTGGGCGGTGAGGGCGAGACCCTCACGGTCCGCCACGACTCGCTCCACCACAGCAGCTTCATGCCGGGCATCCTCCTCGGCGCCCGCCGGGTGGTGTCCACGCCGGGCCTCACCTTCGGCCTGGAACACTTCCTGGACCTCGGCCGAGGCTGAAGCCGACATGCGCGCCAAGCTCTCCTACGCCGTCACGGCCGCCGTCCTGGTCTTCTACTTCGTCCTGGTCGGCAGCCGCGGCGTCATGCTCATCCAGTCCGGCACGCTCCTGACCGTCACCTTCGGCGTGGCGGTGCTGATCCTGCCGGTCATCGGCGTCTGGTTCCTCTGGAAGAACACCCAGTTCGTCCGCCGCGCCAACGCCCTCGCCGCCGAACTCGACGCCGAGGGCGGGCTGCCCGTCGACGAACTGAAGCGCACCGCGGGCGGCCGCGTCGACCGGGACTCCGCCGACGAGGTCTTCGCGCTCCGCAAGGCCGAGACCGAGGCGGCTCCCGACGACTGGCGCAGCTGGTTCCGGCTCGCCATCGCCTACCACGACGCCCGGGACACCCCCCGGGCGCGCAAGGCGATGCAGCGCGCGATCAGCCTGCACGACGGCAAGCCGCTCAGGACCGCCTGACCGTACGTCGAAGGGGCCGGTCCGCACCTGGTGCGGACCGGCCCCTTCGACGCGTCCCCTCGGGCGCCCGATCGTGCGTCCGGGGGTTCAGCCGCGCCGGTTCTCCGCGGCCCACGCCTCGATCGCGTCCGCCGCCCGGTCGAAGGCCTCGGCACGCGCCAGGAAGTCCGCCCCGTGCGTGGTCAGCAGCGCCGGGGCCTCCCCGGCGGGCCGGTCCCGCCGTACGACGGTCAGGGCCTGCCCCTGGACCGTGCGCGGCAGCCCCAGCCAGCGCACCGGCTGCTGCACGGTCCGCACGGCCACGACCCGCTCCCAGGGCAGCGTGCGCGTCAGGAGGAAACCCACGTGCCGCAGCCCACGCTCGCTCACCCACACACCCACCCGCAGCAACCGCAGCGCTCCGGCGATCACGACCAGGGAACAGCCGAGCACCGCACCGGCCTCGGACGCCGACCCGGTCAACGCGATGATGACGGCCGCGAACAGCACGTACGAGGCGAGCAGCAGCGCCAGTGCGGCCACTCCGACCCGCCAGGGCCCGGGCCGGTAGGGCCGCCGCCAGCGCTGACGGTCGTCGAAGGGCAACGCGACGTCGTCCGCCGCGTCGAAGGCGTGGTCGGCCGTCAGGAAGGGCAGGGGCACGGCTGGTCCTCACTCGTCCATACGTGGGCTGTGCCCGGTGAGGCTATCCGTCCGTGTCCCGGCTCACCACCATCGGGGTCCGGATGGCGTCAGCGCCCCTGGGACGCCTGGGACTGCTGCCCCGTTGAGGAGTGGTCCGAGCTCAGCGCCGGCATCCCGACGACCAGGGAGCCCACCAGGGCGGCCACGATGGTGAGCCCCAGCAGCCACTGCCCGGCTGTCTGACCGACGGAGGGGCGTTCCACAGGTGGGGGAGCGATGTTGCTGCGAAACCTGTCGGCCTCGGCGAGGAAGGCGAAGGGTACGGGTTCGCGCCGGCGGAACATGATGGGTACATCCTCCTGGGGCTCTCGGTCGGACGCGTTCACTGATACAGACGAGCGAGTGCCCGAAAACGTGCCCCATATCGGCAGACATCCCGGCGAATCCCGTGGCCGCCCAGGGGAGCCCGGCGCGGCGGCCCCACGTAGAGTTGGCGCCGCTCCGAAGACGCGATGGAAGGACCCCCGCACAGTGACCGACAGTCCCGCCGACGACCTCAAGCCCGGCTTCCGCAGCGATGTCACCGTCGAACTGGTCAAACACACCGCGTCCGACGCCGATGTGCTCTTCGCCGCCCGTGTCTCGACCGTCGGCGAGCAGTCCCTGGACGAGCTGGGCAAGGACCCGGAGCGCTCGAAGGGCCTGATCAACTACCTGATGCGCGATCGGCACGGCAGCCCGTTCGAGCACAACTCGATGACGTTCTTCATCAGTGCCCCGATCTTCGTCTTCCGCGAGTTCATGCGCCACCGCGTCGGCTGGTCGTACAACGAGGAGTCCGGCCGCTACCGGGAGCTCCAGCCGGTCTTCTACGTGCCCGGCGAGTCCCGCAAACTCGTCCAGCAGGGCCGTCCGGGCAAGTACGTCTTCGTCGAGGGCACCGAGGCCCAGCAGGAGCTGGTGAGCCGCACCATGGAGGACTCCTACCGCCAGGCCTACGCGGCCTATCAGGAGATGCTCGCCGCCGGTGTCGCCCGCGAGGTGGCCCGCGCGGTCCTTCCCGTCGGCCTCTTCTCTTCGATGTACGCCACCTGCAACGCCCGCTCGCTGATGCACTTCCTCGGCCTGCGCACCCAGCACGAGCTGGCGAAGGTCCCGTCGTTCCCGCAGCGGGAGATCGAGATGGTGGGCGAGAAGATGGAGGCCGAGTGGGCCGCGCTGATGCCTCTCACGTACGCGGCCTTCAACGCCAACGGGCGCGTCGCCCCGTAAGGCGACCCGGCTACGGAGACGTATGTACGGATCATCCGCGCGAAGTGTCCGTATTGCGGCATTTAGAGAAGTTCATCTAGCCTGATCAAACGGACCCGGCACTGCTTGAACCCCCGAGCAGGCAGTGCCGGGTTCCATCTTTGTCATGACTTTCCGTACCCCCCGCGGGCAGACCCTGCGGTGAGCAACGAGTAGCGTGTTACCCATGGCTCCGACCTCCACTCCGCAGACCCCCTTCGGGCGGGTCCTCACCGCCATGGTCACGCCCTTCACGGCGGACGGCGCACTCGACCTCGACGGCGCACAGCGGCTCGCCACCCATCTGGTGGACGCAGGCAACGACGGCCTGATCGTCAACGGGACCACCGGCGAGTCGCCCACCACCGGTGACGCGGAGAAATCGGACCTGGTACGAGCAGTCCTGGAGGCCGTCGGAGACCGCGCCCACGTCGTCGCCGGCGTCGGCACCAACGACACCCACCACAGCGTGGAACTCGCCCGTGCGGCCGAGAGCGCCGGCGCGCACGGCCTCCTGGTCGTCACCCCGTACTACAACAAGCCCCCTCAGGAGGGCCTGTACCGGCACTTCACGACCGTCGCCGACGCCACCGGGCTGCCGGTCATGCTCTATGACATTCCCGGCCGCAGCGGCGTCCCGATCAGCACCGAGACGCTGGTCCGCCTCGCGGCGCACCCGCGGATCGTCGCCAACAAGGACGCCAAGGGCGACCTCGGCCGGGCGAGCTGGGCCATCGCGCGCTCCGGTCTGGCCTGGTACTCCGGTGACGACATGCTGAACCTGCCGCTGCTCTCCGTGGGCGCGGTCGGCTTCGTCTCGGTCGTCGGTCACGTGGTCACGCCGGACCTGCGCGCCCTCGTCGAGGCGTTCACCGCCGGGGACGTCCAGAAGGCGACGGAGATCCACCAGAAGCTGCTCCCGGTCTACACCGGCATGTTCCGCACCCAGGGTGTGATGACGACGAAGGCGGCCCTCACCCTGCTGGGCCTGCCCGCCGGCCCGCTCCGCCCGCCCATGGTGGAGTGCTCGCCCGAAGAGATCGAACAGCTCAAGATCGATCTTGCGGCGGGCGGGGTACAGCTCTGACAACAGACTTCACAACTGAATAGCAGGCCACCGGTGCCTGCAATCCACAACGACAACTGCTACTGCACGAACGTCACGCGCGCCACGTGCCCACCGGTACGTGGCGTGTGTGGTTGAGGAGAGTCTTTTGAGTCATCCGCATCCCGAACTTGCCCCGCCGCCGCCGCTCCCGGCGGGCGGCCTCAGGGTCACCCCGCTCGGCGGTCTCGGTGAAATCGGCCGGAACATGACGGTCTTCGAGTTCGGCGGCCGCCTGCTGATCGTCGACTGCGGCGTGCTCTTCCCCGAGGAGGAGCAGCCCGGAATCGACCTGATCCTGCCGGACTTCACGTCCATCAGGGACCGCCTGAACGACATCGAGGGCATCGTCCTCACCCACGGCCACGAGGACCACATCGGCGCCGTCCCCTACCTCCTCCGGGAGAAGCCGGACATCCCGCTGATCGGCTCCAAGCTGACCCTCGCCTTCATCGAGGCCAAGCTCCAGGAGCACCGGATCCGCCCGTACACCCTCGAGGTGGCGGAGGGACAGCGTGAGCGCATCGGCCCCTTCGACTGCGAGTTCATCGCCGTCAACCACTCGATCCCGGACGCCCTCGCCGTCGCCATCCGCACGCCTGCGGGCATGGTGGTCCACACGGGCGACTTCAAGATGGACCAGCTCCCGCTGGACGGCCGTCTCACGGACCTGCACGCGTTCGCGCGTCTGAGCGAGGAAGGCATCGACCTCCTTCTCTCCGACTCCACGAACGCCGAGGTCCCCGGTTTCGTGGCGCCCGAGCGGGACATCTCCAACGTCCTGCGCAACGTCTTCGCGAACGCCCGCAAGCGGATCATCGTGGCCAGCTTCGCCAGCCACATCCACCGCATCCAGCAGATCCTGGACACGGCGCACGAGTACGGCCGCCGCGTCGCCTTTGTCGGCCGCTCGATGGTCCGCAACATGGGCATCGCCCGGGACCTGGGCTATCTGAAGGTCCCACCGGGTCTGGTCGTGGACGTCAAGACGCTCGACGACCTCCCGGACCACGAGGTGGTGCTGGTCTGCACGGGCTCCCAGGGCGAACCGATGGCCGCCCTTTCCCGCATGGCCAACCGCGACCACCAGATCCGCATCGTGCCCGGCGACACGGTGATCCTGGCGTCGTCGCTCATCCCCGGCAACGAGAACGCGGTCTACCGCGTGATCAACGGCCTGACCCGCTGGGGGGCGCACGTCGTCCACAAGGGCAACGCCAAGGTGCACGTCTCGGGCCACGCGTCCGCGGGCGAGCTCCTGTACTTCTACAACATCTGCCGCCCGAAGAACCTGATGCCGGTGCACGGCGAATGGCGCCACCTACGGGCCAACGCCGAGCTGGGCGCCGCGACCGGCGTCCCGCACGACCGCATCGTGATCGCCGAGGACGGCGTGGTCGTCGACCTGGTCGAGGGCAAGGCCAAGATCTCGGGCAAGGTCCAGGCCGGGTACGTCTACGTCGACGGCCTCTCGGTCGGTGACGTGGGTGAGCCGGCTCTGAAGGACCGGAAGATCCTGGGCGACGAGGGCATCATCTCGGTCTTCGTCGTCGTGGACTCCTCCACGGGCAAGATCACCGGCGGCCCGCACATCCAGGCCCGCGGTTCGGGCATCGAGGACTCGGCCTTCTCCGCCGTCACCCCGAAGATCGCCGAGGTCCTGGAACGCTCGGCCCAGGACGGAGTGGTGGAGCCCCACCAGCTCCAGCAGCTCATCCGCCGCACCCTGGGCAAATGGGTCTCGGACACCTATCGCCGCAGGCCGATGATCCTCCCGGTCGTGGTCGAGGTCTGAGCGACGTACGGCATCCCGTACGCGTGAACCCGGGGCGGGGCTCCTCGATTTGCATCGAGGAGCCCTGCTCCAGTACGTTTACGGCTCCGCCAGAACGGGAAGCCGGGCGCCTCGTGCGCTAGGGCCGACCCCGGGAAGGGCCGGGAAAACCGACTCAGAACTTCTGATAAAGTCGGAACCGCCGGAAAGGAAACCGCGAAACAAAAGCGGGAACCTGGAAAGCACCGAGGAAATCGGGTCGAGAAAAGATCTGATAGAGTCGGAAACGCAAGACCGAAGGGAAGCGCCCGGAGGAAAGCCCGAGAGTATCGGGTGAGTACAAAGGAAGCGTCCGTTCCTTGAGAACTCAACAGCGTGCCAAAAATCAACGCCAGATATGTTGATACCCCGTCCCCGGCAGTGATAGCCGAGGATGAGGTTCCTTTGAAACAAAACACAGCGAGGACGCTGTGAACGGCCGGGCTTATTCCGCCTGGCTGTTCCGCTCTCGTGGTGTCGTCCCGATTACGGGAAAACATTCACGGAGAGTTTGATCCTGGCTCAGGACGAACGCTGGCGGCGTGCTTAACACATGCAAGTCGAACGATGAACCACTTCGGTGGGGATTAGTGGCGAACGGGTGAGTAACACGTGGGCAATCTGCCCTTCACTCTGGGACAAGCCCTGGAAACGGGGTCTAATACCGGATAATACTTCCACTCGCATGGGTGGAGGTTAAAAGCTCCGGCGGTGAAGGATGAGCCCGCGGCCTATCAGCTTGTTGGTGAGGTAATGGCTCACCAAGGCGACGACGGGTAGCCGGCCTGAGAGGGCGACCGGCCACACTGGGACTGAGACACGGCCCAGACTCCTACGGGAGGCAGCAGTGGGGAATATTGCACAATGGGCGAAAGCCTGATGCAGCGACGCCGCGTGAGGGATGACGGCCTTCGGGTTGTAAACCTCTTTCAGCAGGGAAGAAGCGAAAGTGACGGTACCTGCAGAAGAAGCGCCGGCTAACTACGTGCCAGCAGCCGCGGTAATACGTAGGGCGCAAGCGTTGTCCGGAATTATTGGGCGTAAAGAGCTCGTAGGCGGTCTGTCGCGTCGGATGTGAAAGCCCGGGGCTTAACCCCGGGTCTGCATTCGATACGGGCAGACTAGAGTGTGGTAGGGGAGATCGGAATTCCTGGTGTAGCGGTGAAATGCGCAGATATCAGGAGGAACACCGGTGGCGAAGGCGGATCTCTGGGCCATTACTGACGCTGAGGAGCGAAAGCGTGGGGAGCGAACAGGATTAGATACCCTGGTAGTCCACGCCGTAAACGGTGGGAACTAGGTGTTGGCGACATTCCACGTCGTCGGTGCCGCAGCTAACGCATTAAGTTCCCCGCCTGGGGAGTACGGCCGCAAGGCTAAAACTCAAAGGAATTGACGGGGGCCCGCACAAGCAGCGGAGCATGTGGCTTAATTCGACGCAACGCGAAGAACCTTACCAAGGCTTGACATACACCGGAAACGGCCAGAGATGGTCGCCCCCTTGTGGTCGGTGTACAGGTGGTGCATGGCTGTCGTCAGCTCGTGTCGTGAGATGTTGGGTTAAGTCCCGCAACGAGCGCAACCCTTGTTCTGTGTTGCCAGCATGCCCTTCGGGGTGATGGGGACTCACAGGAGACTGCCGGGGTCAACTCGGAGGAAGGTGGGGACGACGTCAAGTCATCATGCCCCTTATGTCTTGGGCTGCACACGTGCTACAATGGCCGGTACAAAGAGCTGCGAAACCGTGAGGTGGAGCGAATCTCAAAAAGCCGGTCTCAGTTCGGATTGGGGTCTGCAACTCGACCCCATGAAGTCGGAGTTGCTAGTAATCGCAGATCAGCATTGCTGCGGTGAATACGTTCCCGGGCCTTGTACACACCGCCCGTCACGTCACGAAAGTCGGTAACACCCGAAGCCGGTGGCCCAACCCCTTGTGGGAGGGAGCTGTCGAAGGTGGGACTGGCGATTGGGACGAAGTCGTAACAAGGTAGCCGTACCGGAAGGTGCGGCTGGATCACCTCCTTTCTAAGGAGCACTTCTTACCGATCCCCACGGGGTGAGGTCAGAGGCCAGTACATCGGCGTACGTCCGATGCTGGTTGCTCATGGGTGGAACGTTGATTATTCGGCATTCTCAGTCATCTCGGGCTGCAAGTACTGCTCTTCGGAGCGTGGAAAGCTGATCATGAGTGGCGAGGGTGCCGGGCACGCTGTTGGGTATCTGAGGGTGCGGCTGTGAAGCCGTCCTTCTGATGCCGGCCCCAGTGCACTCCAGCTCAGGTTGGGGGTGATGGGTGGCTGGTCGTTGTTTGAGAACTGCACAGTGGACGCGAGCATCTGTGGCCAAGTTTTTAAGGGCGCACGGTGGATGCCTTGGCACCAGGAACCGATGAAGGACGTGGGAGGCCACGATAGTCCCCGGGGAGTCGTCAACCAGGCTTTGATCCGGGGGTTTCCGAATGGGGAAACCCGGCAGTCGTCATGGGCTGTCACCCATACCTGAACACATAGGGTATGTGGAGGGAACGCGGGGAAGTGAAACATCTCAGTACCCGCAGGAAGAGAAAACAACCGTGATTCCGGGAGTAGTGGCGAGCGAAACCGGATGAGGCCAAACCGTATACGTGTGAGACCCGGCAGGGGTTGCGTGTGCGGGGTTGTGGGATCTCTCTTTCACAGTCTGCCGGCTGTGAGACGAGTCAGAAACCGTTGATGTAGGCGAAGGACATGCGAAAGGTCCGGCGTAGAGGGTAAGACCCCCGTAGTCGAAACATCAGCGGCTCGTTTGAGAGACACCCAAGTAGCACGGGGCCCGAGAAATCCCGTGTGAATCTGGCGGGACCACCCGCTAAGCCTAAATATTCCCTGGTGACCGATAGCGGATAGTACCGTGAGGGAATGGTGAAAAGTACCGCGGGAGCGGAGTGAAATAGTACCTGAAACCGTGTGCCTACAAGCCGTGGGAGCGTCGCGCATCGAGCTTGCTTGGTGCGTCGTGACTGCGTGCCTTTTGAAGAATGAGCCTGCGAGTTTGCGGTGTGTTGCGAGGTTAACCCGAGTGGGGTAGCCGTAGCGAAAGCGAGTCCGAACAGGGCGTTTCAGTAGCACGCTCAAGACCCGAAGCGGAGTGATCTAGCCATGGGCAGGTTGAAGCGGAGGTAAGACTTCGTGGAGGACCGAACCCACCAGGGTTGAAAACCTGGGGGATGACCTGTGGTTAGGGGTGAAAGGCCAATCAAACTCCGTGATAGCTGGTTCTCCCCGAAATGCATTTAGGTGCAGCGTCGTGTGTTTCTTGCCGGAGGTAGAGCACTGGATAGGCGATGGGCCCTACCGGGTTACTGACCTTAGCCAAACTCCGAATGCCGGTAAGTGAGAGCGCGGCAGTGAGACTGTGGGGGATAAGCTCCATGGTCGAGAGGGAAACAGCCCAGAGCATCGACTAAGGCCCCTAAGCGTACGCTAAGTGGGAAAGGATGTGGAGTCGCACAGACAACCAGGAGGTTGGCTTAGAAGCAGCCACCCTTGAAAGAGTGCGTAATAGCTCACTGGTCTAGTGATTCCGCGCCGACAATGTAGCGGGGCTCAAGCGTACCGCCGAAGTCGTGTCATTGCAGCAATACGCCCAACGGCGGCTGTGATGGGTAGGGGAGCGTCGTGTGCCGGGTGAAGCAGCACCGGAAGGTAGTTGTGGACGGTTCACGAGTGAGAATGCAGGCATGAGTAGCGATACACACGTGAGAAACGTGTGCGCCGATTGACTAAGGGTTCCTGGGTCAAGCTGATCTGCCCAGGGTAAGTCGGGACCTAAGGCGAGGCCGACAGGCGTAGTCGATGGATAACCGGTTGATATTCCGGTACCCGCTGTGAAGCGTCAAACATCGAGCATCGTGATGCTAAGGCCGTGAAGCCGTTCCGGACCCTTCGGGGAAAGGAAAGTGGTGGAGCCGCCGGCCCAAGCGGTTAGTAGGTGAGTGATGGGGTGACGCAGGAAGGTAGTCCATCCCGGGCGGTGGTTGTCCCGGGGTAAGGGTGTAGGACGGTGTGTAGGCAAATCCGCACGCCATATAGTCTGAGACCTGATGCCGAGCCGATTGTGGCGAAGTGGATGATCCTATGCTGTCGAGAAAAGCCTCTAGCGAGTTTCATGGCGGCCCGTACCCTAAACCGACTCAGGTGGTCAGGTAGAGAATACCGAGGCGTTCGGGTGAACTATGGTTAAGGAACTCGGCAAAATGCCCCCGTAACTTCGGGAGAAGGGGGGCCATGTCTGGTGAGAGGACTTGCTCCTCGAGCTGGGTGTGGCCGCAGAGACCAGCGAGAAGCGACTGTTTACTAAAAACACAGGTCCGTGCGAAGCCGTAAGGCGATGTATACGGACTGACGCCTGCCCGGTGCTGGAACGTTAAGGGGACCGGTTAGTCACTCTTCGGGGTGGCGAAGCTGAGAACTTAAGCGCCAGTAAACGGCGGTGGTAACTATAACCATCCTAAGGTAGCGAAATTCCTTGTCGGGTAAGTTCCGACCTGCACGAATGGCGTAACGACTTCTCGACTGTCTCAACCATAGGCCCGGTGAAATTGCACTACGAGTAAAGATGCTCGTTTCGCGCAGCAGGACGGAAAGACCCCGGGACCTTTACTACAGTTTGATATTGGTGTTCGGTTCGGCTTGTGTAGGATAGGTGGGAGACTTTGAAGCGGCCACGCCAGTGGTTGTGGAGTCGTCGTTGAAATACCACTCTGGTCGTGCTGGATGTCTAACCTGGGTCCGTGATCCGGATCAGGGACAGTGTCTGATGGGTAGTTTAACTGGGGCGGTTGCCTCCTAAAGAGTAACGGAGGCGCCCAAAGGTTCCCTCAGCCTGGTTGGCAATCAGGTGTTGAGTGTAAGTGCACAAGGGAGCTTGACTGTGAGACCGACGGGTCGAGCAGGGACGAAAGTCGGGACTAGTGATCCGGCGGTGGCTTGTGGAAGCGCCGTCGCTCAACGGATAAAAGGTACCCCGGGGATAACAGGCTGATCTTCCCCAAGAGTCCATATCGACGGGATGGTTTGGCACCTCGATGTCGGCTCGTCGCATCCTGGGGCTGGAGTCGGTCCCAAGGGTTGGGCTGTTCGCCCATTAAAGCGGTACGCGAGCTGGGTTTAGAACGTCGTGAGACAGTTCGGTCCCTATCCGCTGCGCGCGCAGGAATATTGAGAAGGGCTGTCCCTAGTACGAGAGGACCGGGACGGACGAACCTCTGGTGTGCCAGTTGTTCTGCCAAGGGCATGGCTGGTTGGCTACGTTCGGGAGGGATAACCGCTGAAAGCATCTAAGCGGGAAGCCTGCTTCGAGATGAGTATTCCCACCCCCTTTGAGGGGTTAAGGCTCCCAGTAGACGACTGGGTTGATAGGCCGGATGTGGAAGCCCAGTAATGGGTGAAGCTGACCGGTACTAATAGGCCGAGGGCTTGTCCTCAGTTGCTCGCGTCCACTGTGTTGGTTCTGAAACCACGAACAGCCCCATGCCATGGTCACGGTGTGGTGCGGCTGGACAGTTTCATAGTGTTTCGGTGGTCATAGCGTGAGGGAAACGCCCGGTTACATTCCGAACCCGGAAGCTAAGCCTTACAGCGCCGATGGTACTGCAGGGGGGACCCTGTGGGAGAGTAGGACACCGCCGAACAATCATTCAAAGGGTTGGTCTCTGAACTTCGGTTCAGGGACCAACCCTTTTTTGTTTTCGGCCACTTGATGTTCATGTTCCGCCCCGAGCATCCACGGCATGAGTACTGCTGCAATGCTCAGGGCCGCAGGCGTCGGAGTGGGTGACGAGGTCATCGTGCCGGCCTTCGGGAATGCGGAAGTCGCCGGAGCAGTCGCCCTGGCCGGCGCGCAACCGGTGTTCGCCGACGTCGATCCGGTGACGTACTGCCTGGACCCGGAGACTGTCGAGGCGGCCGTAACTCCGCGCACTGCGGCCGTCGTTGTGGTGCACCGCTTCGGACGGCCGGCGGATGTCCGGCGGTTGCACTCGGTGGGGCAGCGGCATGGGCTGCTGGTGTTGGAGCAAGGGGAGTCCGAGGCTCCTCACGACGAGATCGCCCAACGTCGGGAGCGAGCCGCCTTTCTGGACGCACGGTTGCGCGGGGTGCGGATGCCGGACGGCGGGGACGGACACACGTATCAGCAGTACGTCGTGCGAGTGCCGGGGAACGGGCGGCCCGACCGGGACGCTTTCGCGCGTGCGCTGCGGGTCAAGGGAGTTGAGTGCCGGGTGCCGGTGAGGACTCCGTTGCACCGGCTGCCCGAGTACCGGCGGTGCGTGTCGCTCCCGGAGACCGAGCTGGCGGCGGACGAGACCCTGGCGCTGCCGGTGGACGCCTCGTTGACGAAGCGGGACATGCAGCGGATCGTGTCCGCCTGCAACGCGCTCGGCGGACTGCTTCAGCCCGCCTTCTGAACGAGTTTGGGAACACCGGCCAGTTCGGGGTACGATCTGTTCTGTTGCCGCGAGGGAAACCTCGAAAAGCGACCGGCCCTCTTAGCTCAGTCGGTAGAGCGTCTCCATGGTAAGGAGAAGGTCAACGGTTCGATTCCGTTAGAGGGCTCCACAAAGAAAGCCCCCGTCCATCGGACGGGGGCTTTCTTCATGCCTGCGTACTCTTTTCTCACGCCACCCGCATCGCCAGGATCGCCATGTCGTCGGAAGGGGCGTCGGACGCGAAGCGTTCCACCGCGCGCATGATGCGGGCCGCGACGGCGCCGGCCGTGAGACCCGTGCAGGTCGTGAGGACGTCGGCGAGGCCGTCGTCGCCCAGCATGCGGGTGCCCTCGCGGCGCTCGGTGACGCCGTCCGTCACGCAGAGCAGGACGTCCCCCGGATCGAGGGTGACCGTCTGCTCGTACAGTTCCAGGTCCTCCATGACGCCCAGGAGCGGCTGTGGTTCGGCAGCTGCCTCGACCGTGCCGTCCTGGCGCAGGCGCAGGGGGAGCGGGTGGCCCGCACAGACCACCTTCAGTTCTGCGCTGCCGTCCTCGTGGGGGCGCATCTCGCCGTACAGCAGGGTCAGGAAGCGGCTGCGGGCTCCCTCGTCGAGGATGGCGGAGTTGAGTCGCTCCAGAACGGCAGGGCCGCTCAAGCCCTCTCTGGCCAGCAGGCGCAGGGCGTGCCGGGCCAGGCCGGTCACCGCCGCCGCGTTCGGGCCCGTGCCGCAGACGTCGCCGATGGCGAAGCCGTAGACGCCCTCGCTGATGGGGAAGACGTCGTAGAAGTCGCCACCGACCTCGTTGCCCTCTCCGGCCGCGCGGTAGATGACCTCCACCTCGACGCCGTCGATCTTGGGGGTCTCCGGGGGGAGGAGGCTGCGCTGGAGAGCCTGGCTGATCGCCGTGCGCTCGGAGTACAGGCGGGCGTTGTCCAGGGCGAGGGCCGCTCGACGGCTCAGGTCCTCGGCCAGCTCCAGGATCTCCTGGCGGAAGTGTTCGTCGGTGGGCTTGCCCAGGGTCAGCATGCCGATGACGCGGTTGCGGGCGACCAGGGGGAGGACGACCGTCTCGCCGCCCACCGCCGAGGCGGTGGCGAGTGTGGGACCGATACCGGACGAGAATTGGTGCGTCGGGCCGCCGGTGAGGCCGAGGCTGCGCATGGAACTGCGCAGGGCCGCGTCGTGCGCGGCGGCGGCAGGAGCCGCCCAGACCCGCGCGCCGGGGGTGGGGACCGGGTCCGGGGGAGCGATCTTCGAGAGCAGCGACTTGATGCCGTCGATCAGTTCCTCGTCCTCGTGCAGGACGTACGAGAGGAACGGATCGGAGGCCTGGTCGGCGATCGTGTAGACCGCGCACCAGGTGGCGAGGGTGGGAACGGTCATCTGCGCCATGAGGGCCAGTGTCTGGTCGCGGTCCAGGGTGCCCGCGAGGAGGTCGGAGGCCTCGACCAGGAAGCTGAGGGAGCCCCTGCGGAGGCGCTCGAGCTCACCCAGGCGGGCCGACTCCACGGCCAGGGCGATGCGATCGGCCGCGAATTGCAGGCGCAGGGCCTCCTCGTTCGAGTAGCGGCCGGCGGCCTCCGCCGCCACGCCGAGAGATCCGGTGAGGCGGCCCTCGACCTTCAGGGGGACCGTGACGACGGAGCGCATGCCCGTGCCGTTGAGCAGGGGCACGGCGCCGGGCACGGCCAGGAGATCCTCGTGGACGGCCGGCATGCGGGCCGAGCCGTAGCGGCCGGGGCCCGCCTCGACGGGCACGCGCGCGAAGCGCTGGCGGGCGGAGGGCAGGCCCGTGGAGGCGCGGACCTCCAGTTCCGTCTCGTCGTCCGTCGCCAGGAGGAGGAAGGCGGAGTCGGCGTCGAGCATGTCGCGGGCGCGTTCGACCGTGCGCTGGAGGAGGCCGTCGAGGTCGTCCGGGGCAGGGGAGCCGATGAACACCTCGAAGGGATCGGTGCTGTGGCCGTCGGAGGTGGTGCCGGAGTCCGAGGCCGGGACGCGCGACGGGGTCTGCAGGACCGCCCGTTCGTGGTCGCGGACGAGGAGACAGACGGTGGACGGTTCGCCGTCGGTGTCGCGGACGCGCAGGTGGGAGGCGTACACGGGGGTGACGCGGCCGTTGGCGCCGCGGATGCCGTAGCTGCCCTCCCAGCGGGAGAGCTGGAGTGCCTCCACGATGCCGGTGCTCGTGCCGGGCGTGTGCGGCCAGGCGGCGAGGTCCGTGAGGGGCTTGCCGGTGACCTGGTCGGCCGAGTAGCCGAAGAGTTCCTCGGCGTCCTCGTTCCAGGCCGAGATGGCGCCCGCACGGTCGATCTGGACGACCGCCACGCGGACGCGGCTGTCGGCGAGCGGGAGGAGGTCGGCCGGGAGGGACGGGCCGGCCGTGCGGGTGCCCACCGGGCGGTCGGGGAGGTCCAGCTGGAACCAGACCTGTTTGTGGGTGGGCGTGTACTCGACGCCCCAGCGGCCGGCGATGGCAGCGCACAGCTGGAGGCCGCGGCCGCCCTCGCGGTCCGGGCTGCCCATGGTGGCGAGAGAGCCCTGGAGGGGGATCTCCCGTTCGGGATACCGGTCGGACACCTCGATACGCAGGCCCTCGGCGCTGCGCAGGCACAGGACGTCCGCGTGGGTGCCGGCGTGGACGACCGCGTTGGTCACCAGTTCACTGGTGAGGACGACGGCGTCGTCGATGATGTCGGCGAACCCCCAGCCCTGAAGGGTGTCGCGGACGAAGGAGCGGGCGGTCGCTACCGATCGCCCGACGGGCTCGAAGCTGGCAGCCGCGCGCGCGGTGATCACTGAACTCCTCGGCCGGTCGTCGACGTGCAGGGCTCCCTGGCCGGCCGGCTCGCCCCGCTGGTGGGGCGGGCGCGTGTCGGCAGGCCGGGGGTCCGGGGTCTGTCCCCCCGGGATCAGTCCGGTGGTCATGTGTGCGGCCGCCCCTCCGATGCCCGCTCGTGCTCGTGCCACCGCCCAGGCCGGCAGGACCGGCGTGGCTGGACAGCCGCATGCAAGGTTACTTACCTTCCGGGTCCGTACGGATGCCGGTCACCAGTGTTTCCGCCCGAGGGTGTGCGGACGATGTGCGAAGCTGCCGAACTGTTATGGCCTGGTTCGGCAAGGGTGAAACACTGGGCAGGCTTCTTGTGAAGGTCCGGGCAGACCGGGTGTCTTCTGAGTACAGGGGGCAGCAGTCCCACGGGCCCGCCTGGTTTCATCGGGCGGGTACCCGAGCGGTATGAACGGCGCCGGGTACGGCGAGCAGCAGCACCCGGGTACAGCGGTAACGGTCGAGCCCTGCGGGAGGGACAAGTGGAGTCTGGCGCAGCGACGCGGGGCACTAAGGCGCGCGCGAAAGGCGGACAGTCTCTGAGCAGGCCGCGCACACCGCGCGGCGGGACGACCGTCGTGGACACGGCGGCCCTGAACCGGCTGCTGGGCGCCCTGGTGTCCATGCGGGAGGGCAATTTCCGCAAGCGCCTCACGGTGTCCGGGGACGGCGTGATGTCGGAGATCGCGGCCGTGTTCAACGAGGTCGCGGACCGCAATCTGCATCTGACGGGTGAGCTGTCCCGGGTGCGGCGGATGGTGGGTCGTGAGGGAAAGCTCACCGAGCGGCTCGAGACGGGTGCCTGCGAGGGTTCCTGGGCGACGGCCGTCGACAACTCGAACGCGCTGGTCGACGACCTGGTGCGGCCGGTCTCCGAGGTCGGGCGGGTGCTGTCGGCGGTCGCCGAGGGTGATCTGTCGCCGCGGATGGAGCTCAGGACGCAGACGCCGGAGGGCGCGGCAGGGCAGCCGCTGCGCGGCGAGTTCCTGAAGGTCGGGCGGACGGTCAACAACCTGGTCGACCAGCTGTCGACGTTCACCGACGAGGTCACGCGGGTGGCCAGTGAGGTGGGCACCGAGGGCAAGCTGGGCGGTCAGGCCCAGGTGCGTGGTATGTCGGGTTCGTGGAAGGACCTCACGGAGTCCGTCAACACGATGGCGTACCGGCTGACTGCGCAGGTGCGGGACATCGCGCTGGTGACGACGGCTGTGGCCAAGGGTGATCTGTCCCGGAAGGTGACGGTTCACGTCGAGGGCGAGATGCTCGAGCTGAAGAACACCGTCAACACGATGGTGGACCAGCTCTCCGCGTTCTCGGTCGAGGTGACACGGGTCGCCCGCGAGGTGGGCACCGAGGGCATCCTCGGCGGCCAGGCGCAGGTGTCCGGTGTGGACGGGGTGTGGAAGGAACTCACCGATTCGGTGAACACCATGGCCGGGAACCTGACGGCCCAGGTGCGTGGGATCGCTGAGGTGACGACGGCGGTCGCCAACGGCGATCTGTCGCAGAAGGTGACGGTGTCGGCCCGCGGCGAGGTCGCGCAGCTCGCGGACACGATCAACCAGATGACGGAGACGCTGCGCACCTTCGCCGACGAGGTCACGCGCGTGGCCAACGAGGTGGGGGCCGCGGGGCAGCTGGGCGGTCAGGCGAACGTGCCGGGCGCGGCGGGGACCTGGAAGGACCTGACGGACTCCGTCAACACCGTCTTCAGGAACCTCACCACGCAGGTGCGGGACATCGCGGCCGTGACGACGGCCGTGGCCAGCGGTGATCTGTCGCAGAAGGTCACGGTGGACGTGGCCGGCGAGATGCTGGAGCTGAAGAACACCGTCAACGGGATGGTCGACCAGCTGTCGGCCTTCGGTGCCGAGGTGACGCGCGTGGCGCGGGAGATCGGGGTCGAGGGTGAGCTGGGCGGTCAGGCGCAGGTGTCGGGCGCGGCGGGGACCTGGAAGGACCTGACGGACTCCGTCAACACGGCGTTCAGGAATCTCACCGGACAGGTGAGGAACATCGCGCAGGTCACCACGGCCGTGGCCAACGGTGATCTGTCGCAGAAGGTCACGGTGGACGTCTCCGGCGAGATGGCCCAGCTGAAGAACACCGTGAACACCATGGTGGACCAGCTGTCGTCGTTCGCCGATCAGGTGACCCGGATGGCCCGGGACGTGGGCACGGAAGGCCGGCTGGGCGGTCAGGCGCGGGTGGACGGCGTCTCGGGCACGTGGAAGGAACTCACCGACTCCGTCAACTCCATGGCGGGGAACCTGACCTCGCAGGTGCGCAACATCGCGCAGGTGACGACGGCCGTGGCGCGGGGCGACCTGTCGCAGAAGATCGACGTCGACGCGCGCGGGGAGATCCTCGAGCTGAAGAACACCATCAACACGATGGTGGACCAGCTCTCCGCGTTCGCCGACCAGGTGACGCGGGTGGCTCGGGACGTGGGCACCGAGGGCCGGCTCGGCGGGCAGGCGCAGGTGCCGGGCGTCGCGGGTGTGTGGCGGGACCTGACGGACTCGGTGAACGGCATGGCCGGCAACCTCACCGCCCAGGTGCGCAACATCGCCCAGGTCGCCACCGCCGTGGCCCGCGGTGATCTCTCCCAGAAGATCACGGTGGACGCGCGCGGGGAGATCCTGGAGCTGAAGAACACCCTGAACACGATGGTCGACCAGCTGTCGTCGTTCGCGCAGGAGGTCACGCGAGTGGCCCGTGAGGTGGGTACGGAGGGGCAGCTCGGCGGACAGGCCGAGGTGCAGGGTGTCTCCGGCACCTGGAAGGACCTCACGCAGTCGGTGAACTTCATGGCGAACAACCTGACCATCCAGGTGCGCCAGATCGCCGAGGTCACGACCGCGGTCGCCAAGGGCGACCTGTCGAAGAAGATCACCGTCGACGCCAAGGGCGAGATCCTGGAGCTCGTCACCACCGTCAACACGATGGTCGACCAGCTGTCGTCGTTCGCCGAGCAGGTGACCCGGGTGGCCCGCGAGGTGGGCACCGAGGGCATCCTGGGCGGCCAGGCTCACGTACCTGGCGTCACGGGCATCTGGAAGGACCTCAGCGGCAACGTCAACCTGATGGCCAAGAACCTCACCATGCAGGTGCGCAACATCTCCCAGGTCGCGGCGGCCGTCGCCAACGGCGACCTGACGCGGCAGGTGACGATCGAGGCGCGCGGTGAGGTGCAGCAGCTCGCCGACACCTTCAACACCATGGTGCGGACGCTGAGCTCGTTCGCCGAGCAGGTCACCAAGGTGGCCCGTGAGGTGGGCACGGACGGCATCCTGGGTGGTCAGGCGCATGTGCCGGGTGTGGCGGGTACGTGGAAGGACCTCACGGACTCGGTGAACGGCATGGCGTCCAACCTGACCGGCCAGGTGCGCAACATCGCCATGGTCACGACGGCCATTGCCAAGGGCGACCTGACGAAGAAGATCGACATCGACGCGCGCGGGGAGATCCTCGAGCTGAAGACGACCATCAACACGATGGTCGACCAGCTGTCGTCGTTCGCCGAGGAGGTCACCCGGGTGGCCCGCGAGGTGGGCACCGAGGGGCAGCTGGGCGGTCAGGCACGCGTGCGTGACGTGGACGGCACCTGGCGTGACCTGACCGAATCCGTGAACGAGATGGCCGGGAACCTGACCCGGCAGGTGCGTGCCATCGCGCGCGTGGCGACCGCGGTGACCCGCGGCGACCTGAATCTGAAGATCGACGTGGACGCGTCCGGGGAGATCCAGGAACTCCAGGACTACATCAACAAGATGATCGCCAACCTGCGCGACACCACGATCGCCAACAAGGAGCAGGACTGGCTCAAGGGGAACCTCGCGCGCGTGTCCGCCCTGATGCAGGGCCGGCGCGACCTCCAGGACGTGGCCTCGCTGATCATGAGCGAGCTGCCACCCCTGGTGGCCGCACAGCATGGCGCGTTCTTCCTGGCGATGCCGCCGGCCGACGGTGACGCGGACCTGTACGAGCTGCGGATGCTGGGTTCGTACGGCTACTCGATGGGCTCCATGCCGTCGTCGTTCCGGCCGGGCGAGGCGCTGGTGGGGACGGCGGCCGAGGAGAAGCGCACGATTCTGGTCGCGAACGCCCCGAGCGGCTATCTGAAGATCTCCTCCGGGCTCGGTGAGGCGCCGCCCGCGCAGGTGATCGTCTTGCCGGTGCTGTTCGAGGGCCAGGTGCTCGGGGTGATCGAGCTGGCGTCGTTCACGCCGTTCACGCAGATCCAGAAGGACTTCCTCAACCAGCTCGCCGAGATGATCGCGACGAGCGTCAACACGATCTCCGTCAACACGAAGACGGAGCAGCTGCTGAAGCAGTCGCAGGAGTTGACCGAGCAACTGCGCGAGCGGTCGGCCGAGTTGGAGCAGCGTCAGAAGGCCCTTCAGGCGTCCAACGCCGAGCTGGAGGAGAAGGCCGAGCTGCTGGCCCGGCAGAACCGCGACATCGAGGTGAAGAACACCGAGATCGAGGAGGCGCGGCAGGTCCTGGAGGAGCGTGCCGAGCAGCTGGCGGTGTCGATGCGGTACAAGAGCGAGTTCCTGGCCAACATGTCGCACGAGCTGCGTACTCCGCTCAACTCGCTGCTGATCCTGGCCAAGTTGCTCGCGGACAACGCGGACACCAACCTGACGCCGAAGCAGGTCGAGTTCGCGGAGACCATCCACGGCGCCGGGTCCGACCTGCTCCAGCTGATCAACGACATCCTCGACCTGTCGAAGGTCGAGGCGGGCAAGATGGACGTCTCGCCGACGCGTATCGCGCTCGTCCAGCTGGTCGACTACGTGGAGGCCACCTTCCGTCCGCTGACCGCGGAGAAGGGCCTCGACCTGTCCGTGCGGGTGTCGCCGGAGCTGCCGGCCACGCTGCACACCGACGAGCAGCGGCTGCTCCAGGTACTGCGCAACCTGCTGTCCAACGCGGTGAAGTTCACCGACTCCGGGTCGGTCGAGCTGGTCATCCGGCCGGCCGGGGCGGAGGTGCCGGTGGCGATCCGGGAGCAGCTGCTCGAGGCCGGTTCGCTGACCGACGCCGACGCGCCGCTGATCGCGTTCTCGGTGACCGACACCGGCATCGGGATCGCCGCCAGCAAGATGCGGGTGATCTTCGAGGCGTTCAAGCAGGCGGACGGCACCACGAGCCGGAAGTACGGCGGTACGGGCCTCGGGCTGTCGATCTCGCGGGAGATCGCTCAGCTGCTCGGCGGCGAGATCCACGCGCAGAGCGAGACGGGCCGTGGTTCGACGTTCACGCTGTACCTCCCGCTGCATCCGAGCGAGCTGCCGCCGCAGGGTTACCAGCAGGTCGTGCCCGCGCTGGAGGCCGGTGACCTGGTGGCCTCGGAGAACGGGGCGCGCGAGCTGTCGGAGCTGTCCGAGGCGGAGATCGAGATGCCGGCCGAGGTGCGGTCGTACCAGGACGCGCAGAACGGCCCCGCGGCTCTGTTCCGGCGCCGCCGACGGCTGGTGAGCGGCGGCGAGCAGGTGGGCCGTCCGGAGCAGTGGCCGGCCCGGGGGCAGGAGACGGGGGCCGACGCGCGTGCGGGCATCCGGTTCGGCGGTGAGAAGGTGCTGATCGTCGACGACGACATCCGCAACGTGTTCGCACTGACCAGCGTCCTGGAACAGCACGGTCTGTCGGTGCTGTACGCGGAGAACGGCCGTGAGGGCATCGAGGTCCTGGAGCAGCACGACGACGTGGCGGTCGTCCTGATGGACATCATGATGCCCGAGATGGACGGCTATGCGACGACCACGGCCATCCGGCGGATGCCGCAGTTCTCGGGGCTGCCGATCATCGCGCTGACAGCCAAGGCGATGAAGGGCGACCGGGAGAAGGCGATCGAGTCGGGGGCCTCCGACTACGTCACCAAGCCGGTCGACCCCGATCACCTGCTGTCCGTGATGAGGCAGTGGATGCGGGACGAGTGAGGGGACCCGCGGCGTGACGGGAACCTTCGGCGTGCGCCCGGAGTTGCTGACTCAGGGTGCCCGCGGCTGTGTAGTGGGGCGCGATCCGGGGAACCTTCTGGTCTTCTGCTGCGTTCCTGCTACGTGCACAGTGACATCACGGTGACAGGGTGTGGCGACGGTCGGGGTGCGGCTACCATGACCGGCACAAGGAAGGGCGGCGCAAAGGAGTCGTCCCCAGGGGCGGCGCCCGGTGCACTGCCGGGGCGAGGAGGGCGGGCCATGGTGCAGAAGGCCAAGATCCTCCTGGTCGATGACCGGCCGGAGAATCTGCTGGCGCTGGAGGCGATCCTCTCTGCGCTCGATCAGACGCTGGTGCGGGCATCGTCCGGGGAAGAGGCGCTCAAGGCACTGCTGACGGACGATTTCGCGGTCATTCTGCTGGACGTCCAGATGCCGGGAATGGACGGCTTCGAGACGGCCGCGCACATCAAGCGGCGGGAGCGGACCCGGGACATCCCGATCATCTTCCTCACCGCGATCAACCACGGGCCGCACCACACCTTCCGCGGATACGCGGCGGGCGCGGTGGACTACATCTCCAAGCCGTTCGACCCGTGGGTGCTGCGCGCGAAGGTCTCGGTGTTCGTCGAGCTGTACATGAAGAACTGCCAGTTGCGTGAGCAGGCGGCGCTGCTGCGGTTGCAGTTGGAGGGCGGTGGCGGCAAGTCCGCCACGGGTGGAGGCGCCAAGGAGGCGGCGGGTCTGCTCGCCGAACTCTCGGCGCGGCTTGCGGCCGTCGAGGAGCAGGCGGAGGCCCTGTCCAAGCAGCTCGACGACGAGTCCGCGGATGCGGCGGCGGTGGCCACGGCGGCGCACCTGGAGCGCAAACTCACGGGTCTGCGCCGGGCGCTGGACGCCCTGGAGCCGGGCACCGGCAGCGGCGCGGCGTCGGTGTCGTCGCAGAACTGATCGGAACTGGCGCGTGCCACGCATCGAGTTGTGCATGAGGACGCGTCAGTTCCACCTTCTGGGAGGGCGGGCGGGACAGCTCCGCGCCTTCGGGAGAGCGACACGAACGGGTGAAGCAGTGGGCACACGTGTCCGTTGTGGTCTCCACCGGTAACCTCACACCCATGGCCTCACGTCCTTCCGCAGCCAAGAAGCAGCCCGCCAAGAAGGCGGCTGCTCCCGTGAAGGCTCCGGCGAAGAAGGCCGTTGCCAAGAAGGCCCCGGCGAAGAAGGCGCCCGCCAGGAAGCCCGCGGCCCGCAAACCCGTGCCCGCACCGGCCCCGAGTCCCACCGGGGGCGTCTACCGCCTGGTGCGCGCCATCTGGCTCGGACTGGCGCACGCCGTCGGCGCCGTGTTCCGCGGCATAGGGAACGGCGCGAAGAACCTCGACCCCGCACATCGCAAGGACGGCGTCGCGCTGCTGCTGTTCGGCATCGCACTGATCGTCGCCGCGGGCACCTGGGCCGACCTGCGCGGACCGGTCGGCGACCTCGTCGAGATCCTGGTGACCGGATCCTTCGGGCGGCTCGATCTGCTGGTGCCGATACTGCTGGCGGTCATCGCCGTCCGCTTCGTGCGCCACCCCGAGAAGCCCGAGGCAAACGGCCGTATCGTGATCGGTCTGTCCGCGCTCGTCATCGGCGTGCTCGGCCAGGTCCACATCGCCTGCGGCGCGCCCGCCCGCAGTGGCGGCATGCAGGCGATAAGGGATGCCGGCGGCCTCATCGGCTGGGGTGCGGCGACCCCGCTGACGTACACCATGGGCGAGGTCCTCGCCGTACCGCTGCTGGTGCTGCTCACGGTCTTCGGACTGCTGGTGGTCACGGCCACGCCGGTCAACGCCATCCCGCAGCGGCTGCGCCGGCTCGGAATCCGGCTGGGCGTACTGCACGACCCGGCGGCGGACGAGTACGACGACTTCGACGACGACGAGCGCTACGACGAACAGTGGCGCGAGGCGCTGCCCGGGCGCCCCCGTCGGCGCTCGGGCGCCCCTCGGGCGTACGACCCCGAGGACGCCGAGCAGGAGGCGCTCTCCCAGCGACGCGGCCGTCCCCGGCGCTCGGCGGTGCCGCAGCCGGCCATGGACCGGCGGCTGGACGCCGTGGACATCGCCGCGGCCGCGGCGGCCGACCTCGACGGTGCGGTCCTGCACGGCATGCCGCCCTCGCGGATCGTCGCCGATCTCACCCAGGGGGTCAGCGCGGGCGAGGGGGAGCCGACCACGCCGACGCCCGTACCCGCACCGGCCCCGCGGCCCAAGCAGGAGAAGCTCAGGACCGATGGGGGGCCGGTCCCCGACCTGACCAAGTCGGCCCCCGAGACGATGCGCGAACTGCCGCCGCGGGCGGAGCAGCTCCAGCTGTCCGGCGACATCACCTACGCGCTGCCCTCGCTCGACCTTCTGGAGCGCGGGGGCCCCGGCAAGGTGCGCAGCGCGGCCAACGACGCCGTCGTGGCGTCGCTGACGAACGTCTTCACCGAGTTCAAGGTCGACGCCGCCGTCACGGGCTTCACCCGCGGGCCGACGGTCACGCGCTACGAGGTCGAGCTCGGCCCCGCCGTGAAGGTCGAGCGGATCACCGCGCTCGCGAAGAACATCGCGTACGCCGTGGCCAGCCCCGACGTGCGCATCATCAGCCCGATCCCCGGCAAGTCCGCCGTCGGCATCGAGATCCCCAACACCGACCGGGAGATGGTCAACCTCGGCGACGTGCTGCGGCTCGCCGAGTCCGCCGAGGACGACGACCCGATGCTGGTCGCCTTCGGCAAGGACGTCGAGGGCGGCTATGTCATGCACTCGCTGGCGAAGATGCCGCACATGCTGGTCGCCGGCGCCACCGGATCCGGCAAGTCGTCCTGCATCAACTGCCTGATCACGTCGGTGATGATAAGGGCGACCCCCGAGGACGTCCGGATGATCCTCGTCGACCCCAAGCGCGTCGAGCTCACCGCCTACGAGGGCATCCCGCACCTCATCACGCCGATCATCACCAACCCCAAGCGGGCCGCCGAGGCGCTCCAGTGGGTCGTACGCGAGATGGACCTGCGTTACGACGATCTGGCCGCGTACGGCTATCGGCACATCGACGACTTCAACCGCGCGGTGCGCGAGGGCACCGTCAAGCCGCCCGAGGGCAGCGAGCGCGAGCTCCAGGCGTACCCGTACCTGCTGGTGATCGTCGACGAGCTCGCCGACCTGATGATGGTCGCCCCGCGGGACGTCGAGGACTCGATCGTGCGCATCACACAGCTCGCGCGCGCGGCCGGCATCCACCTGGTCCTCGCCACCCAGCGTCCCTCGGTCGACGTCGTCACCGGCCTGATCAAGGCGAACGTGCCCTCGCGGCTCGCCTTCGCCACCTCCTCGCTCGCCGACTCGCGCGTCATCCTCGACCAGCCGGGCGCCGAGAAGCTGATCGGCAAGGGCGACGGGCTGTTCCTGCCGATGGGCGCGAACAAGCCGACCCGTATGCAGGGCGCCTTCGTGACCGAGGCCGAGGTCGCGGCCGTCGTCCAGCACTGCAAGGACCAGATGGCGCCGGTCTTCCGCGAAGACGTCACCGTCGGCACCAAGCAGAAGAAGGAGATCGACGAGGACATCGGCGACGACCTCGACCTGCTGTGCCAGGCGGCCGAACTGGTCGTCTCCACCCAGTTCGGCTCGACGTCGATGCTCCAGCGCAAGCTGCGTGTCGGCTTCGCCAAGGCCGGGCGGCTGATGGACCTGATGGAGTCGCGGAACATCGTCGGGCCCAGCGAGGGCTCCAAGGCGCGTGACGTTCTCGTGAAGCCGGACGAGCTGGACGGGGTGCTCGCGGTGATCCGGGGGGAGTCCGGGGAAGTCTGAGGGGTAGACGTCAGCCGGGGAAGCGGGGGTCGGCCGTGATCCACCCGTTAGAGAACAGTGGGCAACCGTTTCCCTTCGGCATACGTCCAGTTGAGCGAGAGGACAGGTACGGCTCCTCGCCAGGGGCCGTAACCGGCCCGTCATCGGTGTGTCCGGCCATACCGATGGCGTAAAGGTCCCACCGCCCGGTTGCCCCTCCCTTCGGCACCCCCCCTAGACTGAACCTCCAGCACAGGTGGCTATACGCTCGAAAGGCGCCCCCGTGTCCATCGGCAACTCCCCTGAAGACGAGCGTCCGTTCGAAGACCCGTCCGAGGAAGCCCCCTTCTCCATCGGCCGCGCCCTGCGCCAGGCGCGCATCGCGGCCGGGCTGACCGTCGACGACGTCAGCACCGCCACCCGGGTCCGGATCGCCATCGTCCGCGCCATCGAGTCGGACGACTTCACGCCCTGCGGCGGAGACGTCTACGCCCGAGGGCACATCCGGACGCTGGCCCGAGCCGTCCACCTCGACCCCGCGCCGCTGATCGAGCGGTACGACGACACCCACGGCGGCCGTCCCGCGCCGACCCCGGCCGCGCCGCTCTTCGAGGCGGAACGCATCCGCCCCGAGCGGCGCGGGCCGAACTGGACCGCGGCCATGGTCGCCGCCATCGTCGCCGTGGTCGGCTTCGTCGGCTTCACCGCCTTCACGGGCGGCGACGACGGCGGGTCGAAGGACCAGGTCGCCGACGGTGCGACGCCCACGACCGGCAAGACCGCCTCGCCCACGACGAAGACCGGCAAACCCGCCGACAAGACGCCGGAACCCTCCGACAGCGCCATCGCCGCGGCCCCCCAGGACAAGGTGACCGTCCAGGTCGTCGCCGCGGACGGGCGCAGCTGGATCTCCGCCAAGGACCACAACGGCCGGTTGCTTTTCGACGACCTGCTCAAGAAGGGCGACTCCGAGACCTTCCAGGACAGCGAGAAGATCAACCTGGTCCTCGGAGACGCCGGCGCGATCGATCTGTACGTCAACGGCAAGAAGATCAACGACGACTTCCGGCCCGGTGCCGTGGAGCGGCTGACGTACACGAAGGGCGACCCGCAGGTCGGATGAGCCGGGCGTGCCTTCGGGCCGACGGGGTCGGCGGAGATCGCCAACCCCGTCGACGTCCGGTGCCGGTGGGACAAAGTAGTCTTGAGCCCATGCCTGAACGCCGTACCGTCGCACTCGTCACTCTTGGCTGCGCCCGCAACGAGGTGGACTCGGAGGAGCTCGCAGGCCGTTTGGAGGCGGACGGCTGGCACCTCGTGGAGGACGCCGAGGACGCGGACGTCGCCGTCGTCAACACCTGCGGCTTCGTCGACGCCGCCAAGAAGGACTCCGTCGACGCCCTGCTGGAGGCCAACGACCTCAAGGGGCATGGCAGAACCCAAGCCGTCGTGGCCGTGGGCTGCATGGCCGAGCGGTACGGCAAGGAACTCGCCGACGCCCTCCCCGAGGCCGACGGCGTGCTCGGCTTCGACGACTACGCCGATATCTCCGACCGCCTCCAGACCATCCTGAACGGCGGCATCCACGCTGCCCACACCCCGCGTGACCGGCGCAAGCTCCTGCCGATCAGCCCGGCGGAGCGCCAGTCGGCCCCGGACGTGGCCCTGCCGGGGCACGGCGCGCCGACGGACCTGCCCGAGGGACTCGCCCCGCAGTCCGGCCCCCGCGCGCCCCTGCGCCGCCGTCTCGACGGCGCCCCGGTCGCCTCCGTCAAGCTCGCCTCGGGCTGCGACCGGCGCTGCACCTTCTGCGCCATCCCGTCCTTCCGCGGCTCCTTCATCTCGCGCCGGCCCAGCGACGTGCTGAACGAGACGCGATGGCTGGCCGAGCAGGGCGTCAAGGAGATCATGCTGGTCTCCGAGAACAACACCTCCTACGGCAAGGACCTCGGCGACATCCGTCTGCTGGAGTCCCTGCTGCCCGAGCTGGCGGACATCGACGGCCTGGAGCGGGTGCGGGTCAGCTACCTCCAGCCGGCCGAGATGCGGCCGGGGCTGATCGACGTGCTGACCTCGACGCCGAAGATCGCGCCCTACTTCGACCTGTCCTTCCAGCACTCGGCGCCCGGGGTGCTGCGCGCGATGCGCCGCTTCGGCGACACCGACCGCTTCCTGGAACTGCTCGACACCATCCGGAGCAAGGCGCCCCAGGCGGGCGTGCGCTCCAACTTCATCGTGGGCTTCCCCGGCGAGTCCGAGGCCGACCTGGCCGAGCTCGAGCGCTTCCTGAACGGCGCGCGACTGGACGCGATCGGCGTCTTCGGCTACTCCGACGAGGAGGGCACCGAGGCCGCGACCTACGACGACAAGCTCGACGTGGACGTCGTGGCCGAGCGGCTGGCCCGTGTCTCCCGGCTCGCCGAGGAGCTCGTCTCCCAGCGCGCCGAGGAGCGTGTGGGCGAGACCGTGCACGTCCTGGTGGAGTCCGTGGACGAGGAGGGCGTGTACGGCCGTGGGGCGCACCAGGCTCCGGAGACGGACGGGCACGTGCTGCTCACGTCGGGCGAAAACCTGAGCGTCGGCCGTATGGTCGAGGCGAAGGTGGTCGGGACGGAAGGTGTCGACCTGGTGGCCGAGCCCCTGCCGGGTTCGGTCGGGTGTAGTGAGGAGGCGGGCAGATGACGGGTGTTCCGGCATCGGCTGCGGGCGGCTCCTCGCAGGCGTCACCGGTTTCGCAGACCTCGCCGGACCCCCAGGCCTCGTCTGCTTCCCGGAGCTCTCAGGCGGAGGAGGCCGCGTCGGCTCCTTCGGACGTGGCCGCCATTGCCGGAGCCGCCCTGAGCGCCGACCCGGAAGGCGTCGCCAGACCGCCCCGTGGTGCGAAGCTGGCGGCCGCCGCCGTCAACCAGGCGAGCGTCTGGAACATCGCCAATCTGCTGACGATGCTTCGGCTGCTCCTGGTGCCGGGCTTCGTCGCGCTGATGCTGGCCGACGGCGGCTACGACCCGGCGTGGCGCGCCTTCGCCTGGGCGGCCTTCGCGGTCGCCATGATCACCGACCTGTTCGACGGGCACCTGGCGCGGACGTACGACCTCGTCACCGACTTCGGGAAGATCGCCGATCCCATCGCCGACAAGGCGATCATGGGAGCGGCGCTGATCTGTCTCTCCTCGCTCGGCGACCTGCCGTGGTGGGTGACGATCGTGATCCTCGGCCGGGAACTCGGGATCACGCTGCTGCGTTTCCTCGTCATCCGGTACGGCGTCATCCCGGCGAGCCGGGGCGGCAAGCTGAAGACCCTCACCCAGGGCGTGGCCGTCGGGATGTACGTCCTGCCCCTCACGGGCTGGCTGGCCACCCTGAGATGGTGGGTGATGGCCGCGGCGGTCGTCCTGACCGTGGTGACCGGACTCGACTACGTAAGACAGGCCATCGTGCTGCGCAGGCAGGGAATCGCCGAGCGCAAGGCCGCGTTGGAGGAGACGCAAGCGTGAATTCCCCGGCCACGGACGTGGTGCGACTACTCACGGTGAAGGAAGAGACGCTCGCCGTGGCCGAGTCACTTACCGGTGGCCTGGTCGCGGCGGAGATCACAACCGTTCCGGGCGCGTCCAAGGTCTTCCGCGGTTCGGTCACCGCCTACGCCACCGACCTCAAGCACGAGCTGCTCGGTGTGGACGCGGATCTGCTGGCCGCCCGCGGCGCCGTGGACGCGCAGGTCGCGGCCCGGATGGCCGCCGGAGTGCGCAAGGCGCTGGGCGCCGACTGGGGCATCGCGACCACGGGCGTCGCCGGCCCCGATCCGCAGGACGGACAGCCCGTGGGGACGGTCTTCGTGGCGGTGGACGGGCCCTTCGGAACGGATTCCGTTTCCGCCGGCGGCGGAAAAGTGGAGGCCCTGCGGTTGAACGGCGACCGGGCGGAAATTCGTAGAGAGAGTGTACGGAGCGTACTCGCACTGCTCCTGAGCGAGCTTGCGGGCGAACAGACCCGGAACGAGCGGGCACAGGATACGGAACAGAACGGGGGGTTTTGATGTTTGCAGCCCTGAGTGAACACGACATCGCTCCCCGCACGGCCGCAGCGCGAGGCGGTACGGTGGGGCGTGAAGGATGCGGCTACGCGGTCCGAGGAGGGAGCCACCGATGATTCTGCTCCGTCGCCTGCTGGGTGACGTGCTGCGTCGGCAGCGCCAGCGCCAGGGCCGTACTCTGCGCGAAGTCTCCTCGTCCGCCCGAGTCTCACTCGGCTATCTCTCCGAGGTGGAGCGGGGGCAGAAGGAGGCTTCCTCCGAGCTGCTCTCCGCCATCTGCGACGCGTTGGACGTACGGATGTCCGAGCTCATGCGGGAAGTGAGCGACGAGCTCGCTCTCGCCGAGCTGGCCCAGTCTGCAGCGGCCACCCCCAGCCAGCCTGTGCCCGCGTCGGTTCGTCCGATGCTGGGTTCCGTATCGGTGACCGGTGTGCCACCGGAGCGGGTGACCATCAAGGCGCCCGCCGAGGCGGTGGACGTGGTCGCCGCGTGACAGCCGCTGGTGCGGGCGTCGGGCGCGTGGACGTGTAGACGCGCGACGCAACCACCTGGACAGGCACGACAGGCACGTGTGAGGCCCCGGCCGGGGTTTCTCCGGGAACACCCGGAGAGGGTGCGGTCGGGGTTTTTCGCGTCCGGGTTTTCCGCGTCCGTCGTCCGGCAGCCGTTCGGCTCGTGTCCGCTGCCGGTTCTGCTTTTCGCCGGCCGCCGTCCGTCTGGCGTTCGTCGGTCGTCCGTTTGCCGGTGCCGGGTGCTGAGGTCATCGTGGAGGGGCACCACGGGGGTCTACCACCGGAGGTACGGATGTACGTCGTGAAGAGTCCCCTGTCCGACGCCGACCTGAAGACCGTCTCGCAGGCGTTGCAGGGCGCCCTCGTCGATCTGGTCGACCTGTCGCTCGTCGCCAAACAGGTCCACTGGAATGTCGTCGGGCCCCGCTTCCGGTCCGTCCACCTGCAACTCGACGAGGTCGTGGACGTCGCCCGCACCCACTCCGACACCGTGGCGGAGCGAGCCTCCGCGCTCGGCGTCTCGCCGGACGGACGTGCGGCGACGGTGTCGGCGGGCAGCGGCATCGGTGCGGTGTCCGCGGGCTGGATCAAGGACTCCGACGCGGTGGGGACCCTGGTCGACGCTCTGGGCGCGGTGATCACCCGGATGCGGGAACGGGTGGGGGCGACCGGGGACGCGGATCCCGTGACCCAGGACATCTTCATCGGGATCACCGCCGATCTCGAGAAGCATCACTGGATGTTCCAGGCGGAGAACGTGTGAGGCACACAACGTGTGAGGCACCCGACGCGCGAGAGGAAGAACGTGCGAGACGGGCGGGCGGCGCGGTGACGCGCCGGTGTGCCGCCCGGGTGCTCTGCCGGGGGTGGGCACGGGCGTCTGGCGTTCGGTTCTCCGAGGACGGGGGGCGTTCGCGGGGTGTCGTGGTTTCCGGGGTGTTGTGAGGCTCGGGCCGGAGGTGACGACCGTGGCGGGGCGAACGGCGGGACAGGGAGTCGTGCTGGGGCTCGGCCTGGGACTGGGCGCCCTGTGGTGGTGGGCCGTGGTGAGGCTCGTCGTGGTGCCCGGGGCAGGGGTGATGGAGGGAGCTGTCGCCGCCGGCGGGTGGGGGCTGAGCCTGCTGCCGGTGCACTGCGTGGCCAAGGCCCGTGCGGTGGGCGCGGTCGCGGAGGGGCGGTGGTCGGCCGCTTGGCGGGGGACCGGGAGGACCGGTAGAGCCGGCGGTGGGAGCGCCGGGGGCGAGGACGCGGGAGGCAAGGAGTCCGAGGCCGGCGCGGGACTGCGGGAGAGGTGACGGCTCAGGTTCCCGTGGTGGCCCGGTGGCCCGGTGGCCCGGTGAGCTGGTGAGCGGGTGGTCCTGCGGTCCGGTGGCCCGGTGAGCTGGTGAGTGGGTGGTCCTGCGGTCCGGTGGTCCTGCGGTCCGGTGGCCCGGTGGCCCGGTGGTCCTGCGGTCCGGTGACCCGGTGACCCGGTGGTCCTGCGGCTGGTCGGAGTTTCGGAGGGTGCGTTCTCAGGGGTGTGGGCGGCCGGTATGGCGGGGGTCGGTGCTGTTGACTTCGGGGCGCGTGAGGGTCGGTACGGGTCTTTGGAAGCGCGTGTGGGCGTGCGGGTGGTCGTCGCAGGGCTACCAGGGCATGGCCACGCCGCCGTTCGGGCGGAGGATCTGGCCTGTGGTGAACGTCGACGCGTCCGAGGCCAGATGGAGCACGGCGTGGGCGATGTCCTCGGGTTCGCCGACCCGGCCCAGCGGTGACATGCGGGCCATGAGCGCCTCCGCGTGAGCCTGCGCTCCTGCGTCGTGGCGGTCGGTCATCGGCGTGCGGATCCAGCCGGGGGCCACGGCGTTGACACGGATGCCGTGTCGGCCGACCTCCGTCGCCAGAGTTTTCGTCAGCTGGACTACGGCCGCCTTGGCCGCCCCGTAGCAGAGCAGGCCCGGGCCGCCGGTGTCCACGGCGCCGGAGGCCATGGTGATGATGCTGCCGCGGGTGTCGTGCGCCAGCATCAGGCGGGCGGCCTCCTGGCATGCGTACAGCACACCTTTGAAGTTGACGGCCAGGACCCGGTCGAGGTCCTCGTCCCTGGTCTCCAGGACCGGGCTGCTGTGCATGATCCCGGCGACGGCGGCCATGACGTCCAGTCGTTCACAGGCTTCGACGGCCTCTCGGACCTGCGCGCGGTCGGTGACGTCGAGGTGGTGGGTGCGGGCCGTGCCGCCGACGTCCTTGATCAGGGTCGCCGTTTCGTGCAGCCCCCGCGCGTCGCGATCCGCGCCGTGCACGGTCGCGCCCGCCTCGGCGAGCAGTACGGCGCAGGCGCGGCCGATCCCGCTCGCCGCGCCGGTGACGAACGCGGTGCGTCCGGTGAGGTCGTACGCCTTCACGGCCATGCAAGGACCGTACGAGGGTTTCTGACGGTCCGTCAATTGTGCTGCGTGTGTTCGGGCATTGACATGGCGCCTCACGACGGGGTTGCGAGGGCGCGCGGTCGGGGACCGTCAACGGGCGGTGCGTGGGTGCAGGCGGCGTGTCGGCGGGGAGCCCGGTGCGGGGGCGGGGCCGGCCTGGCAGGTGGGGCACCAGTAGGTCGGGCGCTCGCGGGACCCGTCCCCCTGGTCGGCCATCCGGACCCGCGTCCCGCAGCGCAGGCAGGGGCGGGGCGCACGGCCGTAGACGAACAGGTCCTGACCGCGCCGGCCCGTCGTGCTGCGGACCGGGCGGTCGCGGTTGGCCTCCAGGAGTTTCTTCGCCAGGGCGGGCAGCTTCGAGGAGCGGTCGGCGGGGAGCGCGCCGACGGGGAGCCACGGGGTCACGCCCAGCAGGAAGCAGAGTTCGCACTTGTAGACATTGCCGATGCCGGCGAGGTTGCGCTGGTCGAGGAGAGCTTCGCCGAGGGAGCGGGCGGGGTCGTCGAAGAGGTTGGCGAGGGCCCGCTCGGGGTCCCAGTCGGGGCCCAGCAGGTCGGGACCGAGGTGGCCGACGGCTCGCTGTTCGTCGGCGGTGCGCAACAGCTCGAGCACCGGGAGGCGGTAACCGACGGCCGTGCGGTCATGGGTGCCGAGGATCGCCCGGATCTGGTGGGCCGGTCCACCGGTCCAGCGCTGGTCCTTCGCGAACACCTTCCAGGACCCGTCCATGCGCAGGTGCGAGTGGAGCGTCAGCCCGCCCTCGACCCGGGTGAGGAGGTGTTTGCCGCGCGGAGTGACGTCCAGGACGGCGCGACCGGTGAGGTCGGCGGTGGCGTACTTGGGGACCCGGAGGTCCGAGCGGGTCAGCACCTTGCCCGCGAGAGCGCCGTGCAGTCGCTTCGCGGCCTGCCAGACCGTGTCACCTTCGGGCATGGGTCAAGGGTGACACGGGAGCCGCCGCGGGTCGGGACGCGGCGGTCACGCGCGCAGGCGCAGGCCGCGTGGGGTGGCGATGAAGCCCGCTCCTTCCAGAAGGGCGCCGAGAGGGGAGGTGAGGGCCGAGGCGCCGTTGACGCGCTCCACCGTGACCGTGCCGAGGGAGCCCGCTCGCGCGGCCTCGGCGAGGGCCTCGGAGGCGGCGCGCAGGCGGGGGTCGTCGACGGGGGCGTCCTCGCCGCCCGGGGTGGAGGGCCAGGCCAGGAGGGTCTTGCCGCCGCGCTCCATGTAGAGCGTGAGCTCGCCGTCCACGAGGACCACCAGGGAACCGGCCTTGCGGCCCGGTTTGTGCCCGGCGCCGGTCGGTGGCTCGGGCCAGCCCAGTGCGGCGCCGTAGGCGTTCGCCGGGTCGGCAGCGGCGAGGACGACGGCGCGGGAGGCGGGCGAGGCGCTGCCGTAGGGCTTGCGGTTCTGGGCGCGTCGGGCGTCGTGGGGGCCGGGGCGGCCCGCGCCGTTCTGGATGCCCGGGAAGTCCGGGAAGCCATTGCCTCCTCGGGGGCCGCCCGCGCCGGGGGAGGCGAGGTCGAGGGGCGATACGTACTCGTCGCGCGAGGCGGGAGCCGCCGGAACGCCGAAGGGGGAGGGCGAGCGGCCGTCGAGGACGGAGGTGTCCCAGGTGTCGTCGGACGGGAAGCCGTCGGAGAAGGGGTAGCTGTCGGAGGTGCCCGTGGCCGGGGTCCGGTCCGGCAGCGGCTCATCGCGGTCACGGGCGTTCGACACCGCGCGCAGCCGGTCCACGGCGCCGTCCATGGCGAACTGCGCCGCGCCGAGGCCTTCGACGACATATCCGCGACGGGCCTGACCGCTCTCCTCGAAGACGGACAGGATGCGGTAGGTCGCCGAGAAACCGCCTTCGACGCCCTCGGCGGCGACCGCGCCCCGGGTCACCACGCCGTGCCGGTCGAGGAGGGTGCGGGCGAGGGCGTGGGCGCGGACCGTCGGGTCGGACTCGTGGGCCGGCAGGAGGGACCAGCGTCCGGCGACCGTCGGGGGGCCGCCGCGGGAGGCGGGGCGGGCAGCCGCCGTCAGCGAGCCGTAGCGCCCGCGCGGGACGGCACGCTTGGCGCGATGGGCGGTGGAGCCGGCGGTGCGCCCCGAGCCCAGCAGGGCCCGCAGCGGGGTGAGCGTGTCGTTGGTGAGCCGGCCGGACCAGGCCAGATCCCAGACGGCGTCGGCGAGTTGCGGGTCGGTGGCGTCGGGGTGCGTGGTGGCGCGCACCTGATCGGCGATCTGGCGGAAGAACAGGCCGTAGCCGCCGGAGAGGGCGTCCAGCACCGACTGGTGCAGTGCTGTCAGCTCCAGGGGGTGCGGAGACGGGAGGAGCAGGGGCGCCGAGTCCGCCAGGTACAGGGAGATCCAGCCGTCCTTGCCGGGAAGGGCGCCCGCTCCGGCCCAGATCACTTCTCCGGACGCGGTGAGTTCGTCCAGCATCGCCGGGGTGTAGTCCCGCACGCGGGACGGCAGGACGAGCTTCTCCAGGGCCGAGGCGGGCACCGAGGCGCCCTGGAGCTGTTCGAGGACACGCACCAGTCCGTCGGTGCCGCGCAGGGAGTGGCCCTTGCCGATGTGCTGCCACTGGGGCAGGAACTGGGCGAGCGCGGGCGGTGAAACCGGCTCCAGTTCGTGCCGCAGGGCGGCCAGGGAGCGGCGGCGCAGCCTGCGCAGGACGGTGGCGTCGCACCACTCCTGGCCGATGCCTGCCGGGTGGAACTCGCCCTGGACGACGCGTCCGCCGGCCGCGAGCCGCTGAAGGGCACCCTCGGTCACCGCCACGCCGAGGCCGAAGCGGGCGGCCGCGCTGGCGGAGGTGAAGGGGCCGTGGGTGCGGGCGTGGCGCGCGAGGAGGTCGCCGAGCGGATCCTTGACCGGCTCCGTGAAGGCTTCCGGCACGCCCACCGGCAGCGCGGTGCCGAGCGCGTCGCGCAGACGGCCGGCGTCCTCGATGGCGGCCCAGTGCTCGGCGCCCGCGATACGCACCCGGATGGCACGGCGGGCGGCGCCCAGCTCCTGCGCCCAGTGCGGTTCGGCGCCGCGTTCGGCGAGCTCGGCGTCGGTGAGCGGGCCGAGGAGACGCAGGAGGTCCGCGACACCCTCGGGGTCCTTCGCCCGCCGGTCCTCGGTGAGCCACTGGAGTTCCTGTTCCAGTTCGGTGAGGACCTCCGCGTCGAGCAGTTCGCGCAGTTCCGCCTGGCCGAGCAGTTCGGCGAGCAGGCGTGAGTCCAGGGAGAGGGCTGCGGCGCGGCGCTCGGCGAGCGGGGAGTCACCCTCGTAGAGGAACTGGGCGACGTAGCCGAAGAGGAGGGAGCGGGCGAAGGGGGAGGGCTCGTGGGTGGTGACCTCGACCAGGCGCACCTTGCGGGCCTCCAGGTCGCCCATCAGCTCCACGAGTCCGGGCACGTCGAACACGTCCTGGAGACACTCGCGGACGGCTTCGAGGACGATGGGGAACGAGCCGAACTCGCTGGCCACCTGGAGCAGTTGGGCGGCGCGCTGGCGCTGCTGCCACAGCGGGGTGCGCTTGCCCGGGTTGCGGCGCGGCAGCAGCAGCGCGCGGGCGGCGCACTCGCGGAAGCGAGCCGCGAACAGGGCCGAGCCGCCGACCTGGTCGGTGACGATCTGGTCGACCTCGCCCTTGTCGAAGACGACGTCCGCGGCGCCCACCGGCGCTTCCTCGGCGCCGCCCGCCGTGTCGAAGAGGGCGCCGGTCTGCGTCGGCTCCCGGTCGAGCAGGTCCAGGCTCATCAGGTCGGCGTCGGGCAGCCGCAGGACGATGCCGTCGTCGGCGTGCATGACCTGGGCGTCCATGCCGTACCGCTCGGAGAGCTTGGCGCCGAGGGCCAGGGCCCAGGGGGCGTGTACCTGGGCGCCGAAGGGCGAGTGGACGACGACCCGCCAGTCACCCAGCTCGTCCCGGAAACGCTCCACGACGATCGTGCGGTCGTCCGGGACGTGTCCGCAGGCCTGACGCTGTTCGTCCAGGTAGGAGAGCACGTTGTCGGCCGCCCAGGCGTCCAGCCCCGCGGCGAGCAGCCGGAGCCGGGCGTCGTCCTTGGACAGGGAGCCGACCTCGCGCAGGAACGCGCCCACCGCGCGGCCGAGCTCCAGCGGGCGGCCCAGCTGGTCGCCCTTCCAGAACGGCAGGCGGCCCGGGACGCCGGGAGCCGGGGAGACCAGGACGCGGTCGCGCGTGATGTCCTCGATGCGCCAGGAGCTGGTGCCGAGCGTGAAGACGTCGCCCACGCGGGACTCGTACACCATCTCCTCGTCCAGCTCGCCGACCCGGCCCCCGCCCTTCTTGGGGTCGGAGCCCGCCAGGAAGACGCCGAACAGGCCCCGGTCGGGGATCGTGCCCCCGGAGGTGACGGCGAGACGCTGGGCGCCGGGACGGCCGGTGACCGTGCCGGCGACGCGGTCCCACACCACGCGCGGACGCAGCTCGGCGAACGCGTCGGACGGGTAGCGGCCGGCCAGCATGTCCAGGACCGCGGTGAACGCCGACTCCGGGAGGGACGCGAACGGCGCGGCACGGCGGACCGTGGTCAGCAGGTCGTCGACCTGCCAGGTGTCGAGCGCGGTCATGGCGACGAGCTGCTGCGCCAGCACGTCGAGGGGGTTGGCGGGGACCTTGAGGGATTCGATCGAACACGTGCGCATCCGCTCGGTGACCACCGCCGCCTGGACGAGGTCGCCGCGGTACTTCGGGAAGACCACTCCGGTCGACACGGCGCCCACCTGGTGTCCCGCGCGGCCGACGCGCTGGAGGCCCGAGGCCACCGAGGGCGGGGACTCGACCTGGACGACGAGGTCCACCGCGCCCATGTCGATGCCGAGTTCGAGGCTCGAGGTCGCCACGACGGCAGGCAGCCGGCCCGCCTTGAGGTCCTCCTCCACGAGCGCGCGCTGTTCCTTCGAGACCGAGCCGTGGTGGGCGCGCGCGATGACGTGCGGGGCGCCCTGGGCCGCGCCCGAGCCGCCCATGAGCTGAGCCGGGGAGTGGTGCTCGTCCAGCGGCTCGCCGGTGGCCCGCTCGTAGGCGATCTCGTTGAGCCGGTTGCACAGGCGCTCGGCGAGCCGGCGGGAGTTGGCGAACACGATCGTGGAGCGGTGGGCCTGGACGAGGTCGGTGATCCGCTCCTCGACATGCGGCCAGATCGACGGACGCTCCGCCCCTTCGGAGCCGTCGGCGACCGGCGAGCCGCCCAGCTCGCCCAGGTCCTCCACGGGGACGACGACCGAGAGGTCGAACTCCTTGCCGGACTTCGGCTGGACGATCTCCACCTTGCGGTGCGGGGAGAGGTAGCGCGCCACCTCGTCGACGGGCCGGACCGTGGCCGAGAGGCCGATGCGGCGGGCCGGCTTCGGCAGCAGTGCGTCGAGCCGCTCCAGCGAGAGCGCCAGGTGCGCGCCGCGTTTGGTGCCCGCCACCGCGTGCACCTCGTCGAGGATCACCGTGTCGATGCCGGTCAGCGCGTCTCGCGTGGCCGACGTCAGCATCAGGAACAGGGACTCGGGTGTCGTGATCAGGATGTCCGGCGGACGCGTGGACAAGGCGCGGCGCTCGGCGGGCGGGGTGTCGCCCGAGCGGATACCGACCTTGATCTCCGGCTCGGGCCGGCCGAGGCGTACGGACTCCTGGCGGATGCCGGTCAGGGGGCTGCGGAGGTTGCGCTCCACGTCGACGGCGAGGGCCTTGAGGGGGGAGACGTAGAGGACCCGGCAGCGCTTCTTCGGGTCGGCCGGCGGGGGTGTCGAGGCGAGCTGGTCCAGGGCGGCGAGAAAGGCGGCCAGCGTCTTTCCCGAGCCGGTCGGGGCCACCACCAGCACGTCCGAGCCCTCGCGGATGGCCTGCCACGCGCCCGCCTGGGCCGCGGTGGGCGCGGAGAACGCCCCCGTGAACCAGCTGCGGGTCGCGGGGGAGAAGCCGTCGAGGGCTCGATGTGTGGAACTGGCCATGCGTCCATCCTGCACCCGGCCACTGACAAACGCTCTGACCTGCGGTGATGTGGCGTCGTCCAGCCCGCGCGGCCGGCGTCCGCCGAGTGGCAGGGGCGGGCCGGGCGGGAAGAGGGGGGCGGGAACCGGAGGGGCGGCGGCGCGTCACGGAGAATGGGGAGGTGGTGAATTCGGGGTCGGGTGAGCGGGCGCGGCACTGGCAGTATGCCGAGCTGCCCGGCGTCGATCTGCTGCGAGCCCGGTACGTCCGCAAGACCTTCGTACGGCACACGCACGAGCACTTCGTGATCGCCGCCATCGCCGAGGGCGTGGAGGTCTTCCACCACCGGGGCGCAGACCGGTACGCGGGAGCGGGGACGCTCGCCCTGGTCAATCCGGACACCCCGCACACCGGGCGGGCCGGGGTCCCGGAGGGGTGGCGGTACGGGGCGGTGTATCCGTCGCCCGACGTGGTGGCCGGGATCGCGGCCGAGACGACGACCCTTCGCGGCACTGTGGGGTTCACCAGCCCGGTACTGGACGATCCGTACGCCGTCGGACTGGTCCATCAGGTGCTCCGGGCGGCCGAGGAGGGCAATGCGCTGGCCGCCGACACGCTGCTGCGGGTGGCCGTGACGCGACTGCTGCGGCTCAACGGCGGACCGCTTCCGCAGCGGGAGGTGCGGTCGGCAGGGGAGCGGGTCGCCGCACGCGCGCGTGCCGTGCTGGAGGAGCGGTTGGCCGATCCGCCGACGCTGGAGCAGCTGGCCGGGGATCTGGGGACGAGTTCGTTCGCGCTGCTGCGGGCCTTCCGGGACGTGTACGGGCTGCCGCCCCATGCCTGGCTGACCGACGCGCGCGTGCGGCGGGCGCGGCGGCTGCTGGACGCGGGGACCGCACCCGCGGAGGCCGCCGTCGCGGTGGGGTTCACCGACCAGCCGCACCTCAACCGCCACTTCGCCCGGATCGTCGGAGTCCCCCCTGGGGCCTACCAGCGGGAGCGCAAGAACGTACAAGACTCGCGCGAGGGGCTCCTCCTACCGTTGTCGGTGTGGCAGAACAGACAGCTTTCACAGACATACGACCCGACGGCGGAGGACGGCCCGACGCCGCCGTCGTACGGGACGCCCTCGGCGTCGGGATCGCCGTAGGCCTCTCCGGGTTCGCCTTCGGGGTGACCTCGGCGGGCAGCGGACTGTCGGTGTGGCAGACCTGCGCGCTCAGTCTCCTCGTGTTCACGGGCGCGTCCCAGTTCGCGCTCGTCGGAGCGCTGGCGGCAGGCGGCAATCCCTTGACGGCGGCCGCGGGAGCCTTCTTCCTGGGTGTGCGCAACGCCTTCTACGGGCTGCGTCTGTCGCAGTCGCTGGCCCTCCCGCGCGCGGTCCGCCCCTTCGCCGCCCAGTGGGTGATCGACGAGACGGCGGCGGTCTCGCTCGCCCAGACCGGGCGGCGCGCCTCGCGCCTCGGCTTCGCCGTCACCGGGCTGACCCTGTACGTGCTGTGGAACCTCACCACACTGCTGGGCGCCCTGGGCGCCGAGGCCATCGGGGACACGGACGCGTGGGGGCTGGACGCGGCCGGGCCGGCCGTCTTCCTGGCGCTGCTCGCGCCCATGGTGAAGACCACCGCCGAGCGGGCCGTCGCCGGCCTCGCGGTGCTCCTGGGGCTCGGCCTGCTGCCGGTGCTGCCCGCCGGAGTGCCCGTGCTGGCGGCCGCGCTCGCCGCGCCGGTCGTCCTCTGCCTCGAGGGCCGGCGCCGGGCCGGACAGGCCGACGTCGAAGGGGAGGCGAAGCGTTGAACACCTGGATCGCGATCGGGGCGACCGCGGTCGGCTGCTATCTGGTCAAGCTCGCCGGACTGCTCGTGCCCGCCGGTCTTCTCGAGCGTCCCCGCGTCAGACGGTTCGCGGCCCTGCTCCCCGTCGCCCTGCTCGCCGCCCTCACCGCCCAGCAGACCTTCGCGGACGGCCACGCGCTCGTGCTGGACGCCAGGGCCGCGGGGCTGGCCGCGGCCCTCGTGGCCCTGATGCTGCGGGCCCCCTTCCTGCTGGTCGTCGCGGCCGCCGTGGTGGTGACGGCAGGGGTGCGGGCCATGGGCGGGTGACGGTGAGGCAGGGCGGACGCGGTCTTTCGGCGACGCCGGGTGCCGGCACCGGTCCGGCGTGAAGACCTGCGGTATCAGCCGATGGCGCGACCGTAGGCCCTGAGGGTGCGCAGGGCCTCGATCGTCACCATGGGCCGTGCTTCCAGCGCGGTGCCGGGCGCCCAGCGGCGCCACCGGACGGGCCAGCCGCCGTCCTTCTGCTGATCGTCTGCGAGATGGTCCAGGGCGCGTGCCATCTCGTCGTCGGTGAACCACGCCCGCGCGAGGGAATGCGGGGTCCGCGCGAAGTCGTACGGGAAGTGGTGCTCGCCGGGGGCGTAGCCGGGCGCGACGGGATACGCGTCGAGGTCGCCGGGATCCAGCACGGCGAGCCGCTGCGCGCGCACCAGGCGGCCCAGCCGGTCGGCGGCCGCCTCCGCGCGCGGGCGGTCGACGGCGGAGTCCAGGAAGGCCACGGCGGCCTCGATCTCGTACGGATGGGAACGCTCCAGGGAGTCCACCGCCTGCCAGCAGAAGTCCGTGGCCCTGAACAGCCAGGCGTGCCACACGTCGTTGCGGTGCAGCAGGCCCACCACCGGCCCGGTCGCCAGGAGTTCGCTGGGCGGATCGTCCACGATCGGGATGAAGGGGGCCGCCGGGTACCCGCGCTGGCTGGGATGGATCGCCGGCAGTGCGCCGTCCCCCGTGGAGACCGAGGTCAGATAGCGGCACACCCGCTCCACGCGCCGCCCGCCGAGACGCCCGATGGAGTCCAGGACGCGCAGTGCGCGCGCGGTGTGCAGGGGCTGGCTCACCGGGCCCCGCAGATCGGGTTCCAGGGCGTGGCCGTATCCGCCGTCTTCGTTGCGGTAGGCGTCGAGGGCGGTCTCGACGGGGTCGGCGGCGCCGTGCAGGAAGTCGTGCGCGAAGACGCGCTGCTCCAGCACGCGCGCGGTGAGCCAGACGAAGTGCTCGGCGCGGAAGATCGGGGAGTGCGCCGGGGGCGTCGGGGGGAGTGGGGATGCTCCGGTTTCGGCCATGCGTCAGACCGTAGGGCGGAAAGCGGTCTCGGCAGGCGGTCCCGGCGAGCAGCACCCCCGCGCGCGGGATACTGGTGTCATGCGGTTGACGGTCTTCTGGCAGCGGATGGACGAGCACTTCGGTACGGGGTACGCCGAGACCTTCGCGCGCGATCACGTGATGGCGGAACTCGGCGGGCGTACGGTGCGCGATGCGCTGGCGGACGGCTGGGAGGCCAAGGACGTGTGGCGCGTGGTGTGCACGGTGATGAACGTTCCACAGGAGATGCGCTGATCCGTCGCGAAGATCGCAGGCGGCTGTCGGATTGTCGGCGCCGTAGGCGAGACTTGGTCCGTGGCACCCACTGACGAGACCGAGCAGGCCGCCGGGCACGCATCCCCGCGCGGCGTGACGCCGCCCACCGGGCCGCCCCCGGCCGGTGAGGGCGCCGAGCAGGGCGCACGCATGCCGCGGTGGCTCCCGCGCGCCATGGTGCTCGCGCTGGCTCTCATCGCCGTGTTCCAGCTGGGCACCTGGGCCTTCCACCAGCTCATCGGCCTGCTGCTCAACATCCTGATCGCGTTCTTCCTGGCGCTCGCCGTGGAGCCGGCGGTCAGCCGGTTGTCCTCCCGCGGGATGCGCCGTGGACTCGCCACCTTTCTGGTCTTCTTCGGTCTGCTGATCGTGCTCGCCGGCTTCTTCACGCTGCTCGGCTCGATGCTCGCGGGTCAGATCATCAAGATGATCGAGGGCTTCCCCGACTACCTCGACTCCGTGATCAACTGGGTCAACACGACGTTCCACACCGAACTGCGGCGGGTGGACATCCAGGAGGGGCTGCTGCACTCCGACTGGCTGAGGAAGTACGCCCAGAACAGTGCCGCCGGCGTCCTGGACGTCTCCACGCAGGTCCTCGGCGGTCTCTTCCAGCTGCTGACCATCGGCCTGTTCTCGTTCTACTTCGCCGCCGACGGGCCGCGTCTGCGCCGGGCACTGTGTTCCGTCCTGCCGCCCGCCAGGCAGGCCGAGGTGCTGCGGGCGTGGGAGATCGCCGTCGACAAGACCGGCGGCTATCTGTACTCGCGCGGACTGATGGCGTTGATCTCCGGCGTCGCGCACTACGTGCTGCTCGAGGCCCTGGGCATCCCGTACGCGCCCGTGCTCGCGGTCTGGGTGGGCGTGGTCTCGCAGTTCATCCCCACCATCGGCACCTATCTCGCGGGCGCGCTGCCCATGCTGATCGCTTTCACGGTCTCGCCCCTGTACGCGCTGTGGGTGCTCATCTTCGTCGTGGTCTACCAGCAGTTCGAGAACTACATGCTTCAGCCCAAACTGACCTCGAAGACCGTGGACATCCATCCCGCCGTCGCCTTCGGCTCCGTCATCGCGGGCACCGCCCTCCTGGGCGCCGTCGGTGCGCTGATCTCCATCCCTGCCGTTGCGACGTTGCAGGCGTTCCTGGGTGCCTACGTGAAGCGTTACGACGTCACGGACGATCCCCGGGTCCACGGACACCGGGGTCGCGGGGAGGGGCCGGGGCCGCTCGCGCGCGTGGGGCGTCTGTGGGAGCGGGCGCGGGACCGGCGGGGCGGGTCGGGGGAGGGGGCCGACTGAGGGGGAGCGGGAGCCGGTACCCGGTCAGTAGCTGAGGACCGCCCACACTCCGGCCGTGGCGGCCGCGGCCGCGTAACAGGACACCGCCGCGACCACGATCCGCCGCCGCACGGTCGCGCTCCAGGGCGTCCGGGACAGCAGCCATGCCAGGGCGGGCAGCACCAGGACGGCATGCAGGCTCACCCCGTGCAGCGGCTTGAGCGAGGCCGTGGAACGGTAGGCCGCCTCCTGGTGTCCGGCGCGGGTGAGCACGACCCCGCGCGCGATCATCACCGCGCCCGAGGCGAGCGCCACGAGCAGCATCGCGAAACCGGAGCGCACCGCGAGGGCCATTCCCGCCGGGCCCGTCGGCGGGCGCCGGAAGGATGCCACGGCGAACACGGTGAGCAGCACCACGAGCACCCCGCCGCCGGCCGCGAGCGTCATGGACACCGCTGTGTCGAAGGACGTCTCCATGTCCAGGTGCGAGGGAACTCCCCGCCACGCCTGGAGGGTGATGCCGCCGACCTCCACGACGCAGTCGACGGCGAACACCCCGAGCAGTGCCGTGCGCAGCCTTGCTCCGACCCGCACGTACGAGGTGACCCGGACGACCGCGAGGAGCGTCACCCCGAAGGAGAGTCCGAAGGTCACCGGCTTGCGCCAGGAGACGGGCCCGTTCCAGGGGCCGCCGTCGACGGCGAACACCGCGAGGTGGACGAGACCGGAGAGGATCAGCAGGAGCGCCGTCGCCTCGTAGAGGCGGTACGGACGGTACGGACGGGGCGCACGGGACAGGTGGTACCCGCTGTCCCCGGGGTGCGGGAGTCGCCGGGGTCGCCAGGAGCCCCGGAGCGGGGCCGGATGCCGTGTCGCCGCCCTGCCGCGTGCTGCCGCCCGGCCGGTCTTGTGCTCGTCCATGCACCGAGCGTCCCGGCTGCGTCGTACGCCGTCGTCGTCCGGTCGAAGGCACCGGCCGTACACCCGGGGGAGTAGCCGGGAGCCTGGCGGGAAGGGGCCACGCGAGGGCCCGGTCCGCGGTGTCGGCGGCCCGCGAACGCAGCCTCGGAAGTGCCGCGTGGTGCGCTTGACACGAAAATCGAACATCCATTCTCATGGAGGCTCCGGTAAGACCTTGGTCGGGTGTTCCGTCCTGGTTCGGACGGACAAGTCCCCGAGTTATCCACAGGCGGGACCGGCGTCGGGGCGCATTGTCAGTGGCAGGCGTTAGCGTCTTTGACGTGAAGCGATCGACTCAAGCAAACCGGGTGGAACCCATGGCAGGAACCGACCGCGAGAAGGCATTGGATGCCGCACTCGCACAGATTGAACGGCAGTTCGGCAAGGGCGCAGTGATGCGCCTCGGCGAGCGGCCGAACGAGCCCATCGAGGTCATCCCCACCGGGTCGACCGCACTGGACGTCGCCCTCGGTGTCGGCGGTCTGCCGCGTGGCCGCGTGGTGGAGGTGTACGGCCCGGAGTCCTCCGGCAAGACGACGCTGACGCTGCACGCCGTGGCGAACGCGCAGAAGGCCGGCGGCCAGGTCGCCTTCGTGGACGCGGAGCACGCCCTCGACCCCGAGTACGCGAAGAAGCTCGGCGTCGACATCGACAACCTGATCCTCTCGCAGCCGGACAACGGCGAGCAGGCCCTCGAGATCGTGGACATGCTGGTCCGCTCCGGAGCCCTCGACCTCATCGTCATCGACTCCGTCGCCGCGCTCGTCCCGCGCGCGGAGATCGAGGGCGAGATGGGCGACAGCCACGTCGGACTCCAGGCCCGTCTGATGAGCCAGGCGCTGCGGAAGATCACCAGCGCGCTCAACCAGTCCAAGACCACCGCGATCTTCATCAACCAGCTCCGCGAGAAGATCGGCGTGATGTTCGGCTCTCCGGAGACCACGACCGGTGGCCGGGCGCTGAAGTTCTACGCCTCGGTGCGACTCGACATCCGTCGCATCGAGACCCTGAAGGACGGCACGGACGCGGTCGGCAACCGCACCCGCGTCAAGGTCGTCAAGAACAAGGTCGCGCCGCCCTTCAAGCAGGCCGAGTTCGACATCCTCTACGGGCAGGGCATCAGCCGCGAGGGCGGTCTGATCGACATGGGCGTGGAGAACGGCTTCGTCCGCAAGGCCGGCGCCTGGTACACGTACGAGGGCGACCAGCTGGGACAGGGCAAGGAGAACGCCCGTAACTTCCTGAAGGACAACCCCGACCTCGCCAACGAGATCGAGAAGAAGATCAAGGAGAAGCTGGGCGTCGGCGTGCGTCCGGAGGAGCCCGCCACCGAGTCCGCCACGGTCGCCGCGGTGGCCGCGGGCACGCCCGCGGACGACGCCGCCAAGGCGGTTGCGGCTCCTGCGGCCAAGACCGCCAAGACCAAGGCCACGGCTGCCAAGAGCTGACCGTGACGCGACGAACGGACTGGGCCGAGTACGTCGACCCCGGGACCCCCTGGGAAGAGGGGGGCGGGGCCGACGGCGGTCCCGCCCGGGTCGGTGACGGCCGGGCGGAGAGCGGCTCGTACCGGAGTGACGGGACGGACGGCGACGCCCGGCCCCGTGGCGGCCGGGCGCGACGCGGCGGCGAAGGGGGTCCCCGTGGGCGTGGACGCCGTCGGCGCGGCTTCGGAGAACCGTCCGCAGAGGACGAAGGCACCTCTTCCTCGTCGAGGGCCGAGCGGGGGGAGCCTTCAGGGGACCCGGCTGAGCGGGCACGGGCGATCTGCCTGCGCCTGCTCACCGGGACCCCGCGCACCCGGAAGCAACTCGCCGACGCCCTGCGGAAGCGGGAGATCCCGGATGACGTGGCCGAGGAGGTGCTCTCGCGGTTCGAGGAGGTCGGGCTGATCAACGACAGCGCCTTCGCGGACGCCTGGGTGGAGTCCCGCCACCACGGCCGCGGGCTCGCCCGGCGCGCGCTCGCGCAGGAGCTGCGGACCAAGGGAGTCGACCCGGTGCTGATCGGCGAGGCCGTCGCCCAGCTCGACTCCGAGCAGGAGGAGGAGACAGCGCGCGAGCTCGTCGCCCGCAAGCTGCGCTCGACCCGTGGTCTCGACCGCGACAAGCGGCTGCGCCGCCTCGCCGGCATGCTGGCGCGCAAGGGCTATTCCGAGGGCCTGGCCCTGCGGGTGGTCCGGCAGGCGCTCGAGGAGGAGGGCGAGAACGCGGAGTTCCTGGAGGACGGGGGGTTCTGAGCGAAGGGCCCCGGGGCCTCGGCTCCCTTTCCGCCGGGCCGCCACCGTGCACAAGCATCGGTGCACAGACGACTGTGTACGCCTGTCCCCGGCGTCAACGAGCCTCCGAGGTGGAACACACCCCCCGTGGCCTCCGTCGAGCTCGGCGACCCCGCCGCGCTCAGAGCACTCGCCCAGCTCCGCCGGCACGCATGCTGGACACCTCAGCCTGCACGGCCCGGCCACCTGGGCGACTCTTGCCCGCGCGCTCGGCCGGAACACCGGATCCACCAGCTCCCACCTGCGTGAGCCGGCCGGACGGCTTCGTCGAGGAGACCCCGCCGGGCGCGCGTACCCTCCTCACCCGCTTCTGGCCTCCCCGCTGCCTTGCCCGACCTCATCCCCTCCGTCGGCGACGGTGACGACGCCGGTGGAGGGGTGGGCGCGCCCCTCCCGAGGTGAGCCGGGACCGCCTACTGCCAGTCCTCCGGACGCTCGACCTGCTCCAGCCGAAGGACGTGTCCCGTGCGGCTGTAGCGGCGGATGCGCGGCAGCGGGGGATAGTACGCGTGGACGGAGACGGCGTGTTCCTCGGAGGACCGGTTGAGGACCTCGTGGACGTGGTGACGTCCGAAGGAGCGGCCCCGGCCGGCCGTCAGCGTGCGCTCCCGGTCCACACCGTCCGTCAGCTCAAGGGTCTTCCAGCCGTCGGTGGGCAGCCGCGCGGCGAGTGAGTACTCCTTCAGCTCGCCCCGCGCGATCAGGAAGGCGCCGACCGAGTCGGCGTGGTCGTGCCAGCCGGTCCCGGTCCCCGGGGGCCAGCCGATCAGCCAGGCCTCGCTCCCGCCGGGGCCCTCCAGACGCACCCAGGTGCGGCCCTCCGGGTCCAGGGGGAGCGAGGCGATCAGCTCGGCGTCGGCGGCCGTACGCCGGACGAAGTCGAGGAGTTCCGCCTGCGTGGGCGCGGCGACGGTGGTGGACACGGAGGGTGAGACAGACACGGATACCGTCCTGAGCGTTCGCGGGTGGACGCGGCGGCGCACGGGAACACGTGCGCATCGGCGGCGCGCCGGTGGGAAAGGGGGTGCGAATTCAGCAGGAGGGGCGACACACGCAGCCCGCATAGCGGACGAGGTCCATATGGACCCTCCGCCACAGGCGCACATCGGTGTCGGTCACGATCCGGAGTAGACCATGCCGGCGTACCCCGGTCAACTCACTGTCACCCTGTGGACCGCACAGTGACAGCCGGTGCGGCATCCGTGCCTCGGCGACCGGCCGTCGTGCCCGGTCGGCCGGCTGCGTTGCGGGCGCGGGCCGGGTACGCGCGGGCCGGGGGCGCCCGGGAGCAGGGTGCGGGCGTTGCCGGTGGGGCGGCGCCGTCACTTGGCCGCGGAGCCCGCCGTGGCCTCCGCTTCGGCCGTCCCCCGTGACCCCGCCGGCCCTCCCACCGTCGCCTCGGCCGCCGCGTACAGGTCCGCCGCGCGTACTCCGTTCAGCGCGGTGACCAGATGGCCGTCGGGCCGGATCAGCAGCACGGTGTGGGCGGCCGCGCCCGGATAGCTCTCTGCCACCAGCAGCTCGGCCGGGCTCGGCAGGGCCGTCACCGCGGCGGCGAGCCTCGGCATGATCCCGGCGCCCACCCAGTGCCTGCGCTCCCACACGCCCGTACCAGGCGCGATCAGCAGGACGAGCAGGGCGCCGCGCCCCAGCCGGTCGCGCAGCCGGACGAACGAGCCGTCCTCCGCCGTCACGCGCACGTCCTCGACCGGCGCGCCGGGAGGCGTGTCCACCGGCACCTCCGCCTCCAGGTGCCGGGGCGCCAGCGGTGAACCGTCATAGGTGCCCGGCGCGCCGAGCGGGCCGCGGCCCAGGTGGCCGTCGGTGAGCAGCACGTCGTGGCCGCGGCCCGCGCCCGGGACGTAGGCCTTTATGCCCGCGCCGCCGCGCAGCACCGGAAGCGCCTGGTCGGCGGCGCGCAGCCGGGCGGCCACGGCCGCCCGCCGCTCCGTCTGGTAGCTGTCGAGCAGCGCCTCGTGCGACCCGTGGTGCCAGGCCATGGCCAGCTTCCAGGCCAGGTTGTCGGCGTCCCGCAGGCCCTCGTCGAGGCCCTGGGTGCCGAAGGCGCCGAGCAGGTGGGCGGCGTCCCCCGCGACGAAGACCCGCCCCACGCGCCAGCGCCGGGCCAGCCGGTGGTGCACGGTGTGGACGCCGGTGTCGAGCAGTTCGTAGGTGGGGGTGGTGCCGCCGCTCCAGCCCGTCAGGGTCTCGCGGATGCGCGCCACGAGCAGTTCGGGCGTGACGAGGTCCTTGCCGGGCGGCAGCAGCCAGTCCAGGCGCCAGACTCCGTCCGGCAACGGGCGGCCGGTGACTTCCCCGGCTGAGGGGCCCGACACCCGCCACGGCGGCGTCCGATGGAGCAGCGCCTCGTCGGCCCAGGGAAGCTCCGTGCGCAGGGCGGCCACGGCGTGTCGTTCCACAGCCGTGCGGCCGGGGAAACGGATGTCGAGGAGTTTGCGGACCGTGGAGCGCGGCCCGTCGCAGCCGACCAGATGACTGCCGCGCCACCAGGTGCCCCGGGGGCCGCGGGTGTGGGCCGTGACACCGGACGGCTCCTGCTCGATACCGTCCAGGCGGCTGTCCACGGCGATCCTGACCAGCCGCTCACCCTCGAGGGCGGCGCGCAGCGCGCCCGTCAGCACATGCTGGGCGATGTGCAGGGGAGCGGGGTCCGTCGCGTCGTCGAACCTGACCTCGCGCGTCACCTGCTTGCGCCGCATCGAGCGCCATCCGGCCCAGTGGACCCCCGCCTTGTCGAGGGACACTCCGGCGAGCCGCTCGACGAGGGCGGTGGTGTCCTCGCGCAGGACCACGGTGCGCGCGAGTCGTGGTTCGTCCTTGCCCGGTCCCTCGTCGAGGACCACGGACGGCACCTGCTGGCGCGCCAGTGCCAGGGCGAGGGTGAGCCCCACGGGCCCCGCCCCGACGATGATCACCGGGTCCACGGCGTGCCGCCCCCTGCCCGCGACGGAGTTCTCGGGGACGTGAGTGAACAACAGGTTGGAGCAGGGTGCACGATCACAGAACGTATGCAACCCATTGTCGCTGTTTGCGTCAAGCGACGAAAGGCAGTGGCGCGCTGGCCACTGCCTTTCGTCCGTCACCTCGTCCGAGCGTTCACCTGAGGGAGCGTCAGGCCGACGCGCCGCTCCCGAAGCCGCCACCGACCTCGGCCGCGTTCAGGTCGTCGACCTTGTCCACGCCGAGCACCGCGCCCGTACTGCGCTTGCTGCGCCGCAGTCGGCGCTCCAGCCAGCTCGCGAAGCTGGTCAGGATGAAGTTCAGCACGATGAACATGGCGGCGACCACGATGAAGCTCGGGACCACGTTGGCGTAGTTGGCCGCCAGCGTGCCGCGTGAGTTGAGCAACTCCGTGAAGCCGATCATCACACCGCCGAGCGCGGTGTCCTTCACGATGACCACGAGCTGGCTGACGATCGCCGGGAGCATCGCGGTGACCGCCTGCGGAAGCAGGATGCTGCTCATCGTCTGGCCCTTGCGCAGGCCGATGGCGTACGCCGCCTCCGTCTGCCCCTTGGGCAGGGAGAGGATGCCTGCCCGGACGACCTCGGCCAGGACCGAGGCGTTGTAGAGCACCAGACCGGTGACGACGGCGTAGAAGGGCCGGTCATCGCTGGTCACGTCCGTGGAGCGGGCGTAGAACTCGTTGGCGAACAGCATCAGCAGCAGGACCGGGATCGAGCGGAAGAACTCGACGACGGTGCCGGCCAGGCCCCGCACCCACCGGTGGTCGGACAGCCGTGCGATGCCGAAGACCGCGCCCAGCGGAAGGGCGATCACCATGGAGAGCGCCGCGGCCTTCAGCGTGTTGGCGAGGCCGGGGAGCAGATAGGTCGTCCAGGCCTCGGACTCGGTGAACGGCTTCCACAGGGCGGAGGTGAGCTGGTTCTTCTCGTCCATCTTCTGCCACATCCACCACACGAGCAGAGCGAGCAGGACGAAGAAGACCACCGAGAAGACAACGTTGCGCCGCTTGGCGCGGGGGCCGGGAGTGTCGTAGAGGACCGAGCTCATCGCTTCACCGCCAGTCGCTTGCTGAGCCAGCCGAGGATGAGGCCGGTCGGCAGGGTCAGCACCACGAACCCGAACGCGAAGACCGCGCCGATGAGGAGTGTCTGCGCCTCGTTCTCGATCATCGTCTTCATCAGGTAGGCGGCTTCGGCGACGCCGATGGCGGCCGCCACCGTGGTGTTCTTGGTCAGAGCGATCAGCACGTTGGCCAGCGGCCCGATGACCGAACGGAAGGCCTGCGGCAGCACGATGAGCGTCAGGGTCTGGCTGAAGCTCAGTCCGATGGCCCGGGCCGCCTCCGCCTGTCCCATGGGCACCGTGTTGATGCCCGAGCGGATCGCCTCGCAGACGAAGGCCGCGGTGTAGGCGATCAGACCGAGCACGGCGAGCCGGAAGCCCTGGACCTTGAAGTCGTGGGCGCCCAGGGTCATGCCGAAGATGTCGGCGAGGCCCAGCGAGCTGAAGAGGATGATGACCGTCAGCGGGATGTTCCGGACGATGTTGACGTAGGCGGTGCCGAACCCGCGCATCAGCGGAACCGGGCTGACCCGCATCCCGGCCAGGAGCGTGCCCCAGATCAGGGAGCCCACGGCGGAGAGGGCGGTGAGCTTCACCGTCATCCAGAACGCCCCTAGGACGTCGTAACCTTCAAGAAAGTCGAACACGATCTCCCGCGCTTCCGGGTGGGTGGCGTATGAGGAGGGCGGGGCGCGCCGCCGCCGTGATCGCGACGGACGGCGGCGCACCGCGGGAACCCCGCTTGGCTGTGCGGTGGTTACGAGGCGTTCGGGACGATGACGCCGATCTTCGGGGCCGGCTCGTTCTTGTAGTCCGCCGGGCCGAAGTTGGCCTCGACGGCCTTCTGCCACGATCCGTCGCTGACCATCTTCTCCAGCGCCTTGTTGATCTTGTCGACGGTCGCCGTGTCGCCCTTCTTGACACCGATGCCGTAGTTCTCGTTGCTCAGCTTCAGACCCGCGAGCTTGAACTTGTCCTTGTACTGCTCCTGCGAGGCGAAGCCCGCGAGGATCGAGTCGTCGGTGGTGACCGCGTCCACGGCGCCGCTCTGGAGGCCGGCGATGCACTCCGAGTAGGAGCTCACCTCCTTGAGGTTCGCCTTCGGAGCGATCGTGTCGTGGATGTTCTGCGCCGAGGTCGAGCCCACCACGGAACACAGGTTCTTTCCGTTGAGGTCCGCCGCCTTGGTGATCTTCGAGTCCTTCTTGAGCAGCAGGTCCTGGTGGGCCAGCAGGTACGGGCCGGCGAAGTCGACCTTCTCCTTGCGCTTGTCGTTGATCGAGTAGGTGGCCGCGATGAACTTGACGTCCCCGCGCGCGAGGGCGTTCTCGCGGTCGGCGCTCTTGGTCTCGACGAACTCGATCTGGTCCGGCTCGTAGCCGAGCTGCTTGGCGACGTACGTGGCGACGTCCACGTCGAAGCCGGCGAACGACCCGTCGGGCTTCTTCAGGCCGAGGCCGGGCTGGTCGAACTTGATGCCGACCTTGACCTTTCCGCCGCTGCCGCCGCTGGAGGTGCTGCTGCCGGTGTCGTCCTTGTTGTCGTCGCCGCCGCAGGCGGTGGCGGTCAGGGCGAGAACGAGGGCTGCGGCGGAGGCGGCGGTGACCTTGCGGAGCTTCATGAGGAACTTCCTTTGAAGAGTGGTGAGGTACTGCGTGCGGTGCGGGTTCCGTCAGTGCTACAGGTCAGTGGTGCAGGATCTTCGACAGGAAGTCCTTGGCACGGTCGCTGCGCGGATTGCTGAAGAACTGGTCGGGCGCAGCCTCTTCGACGATTCGCCCGTCCGCCATGAACACCACGCGGTTTGCAGCCGATCGTGCGAAACCCATCTCATGGGTGACGACGATCATGGTCATGCCGTCCCGGGCCAGCTGCTGCATGACCTCGAGGACCTCGTTGATCATCTCGGGGTCCAGGGCCGACGTCGGCTCGTCGAAGAGCATGACCTTGGGGTCCATGGCCAGCGCCCGCGCGATGGCGACGCGCTGCTGCTGGCCGCCGGAGAGCTGCGCGGGGTACTTGTCGGCCTGGGTGCCCACACCGACCCGGTCGAGCAGGGCGCGGGCCTTGTCCTCGGCCTTCTTCTTGTCGGCCTTGCGGACCTTGACCTGGCCGAGCACCACGTTCTCGAGCACGGTCTTGTGCGCGAACAGGTTGAACGACTGGAACACCATGCCGACGTCCGCGCGCAGCCGCGCCAGCGCCTTGCCCTCCTGGGGCAGCGGCTTGCCATCGATCGTGATCGTGCCTTCGTCGATCGTCTCCAGGCGGTTGATGGTGCGGCACAGGGTCGACTTACCGGACCCGGAGGGTCCGATGACCACGACGACCTCGCCGCGGTCGATCGTGAGGTCGATGTCCTGGAGAACGTGCAACGCGCCGAAGTGCTTGTTGACGCTCCTCAGGACGACCAGTTCACCGCTCGCGACCGCGTCTTCCTTGGTCACCGATACTTCGGTCATCGCTCTCGGGCTCCGTCCTCCTCGGTTTCGGAGGACAGTAGTGACCTGCCGCGACCAGCGTCATTACATCTGAGGGGAATCTGAGCATCACGATCCGATAGCAATCGGACACGTGTCGTAGCACTTGTGACCTGCGGGCGTATCGGGCCCATAACGGAAGCCGGGTGCAACCGGAACCCGCTTGACGGCGTCCTCGTCCATCAGCGTGACTGCCATGATGCACACACGCGCGTGCCGCGTTCCTCCCGCGGGAGGAACAGCCGCCCGTCGCAACAGGTCGGACCGTAGGCACGATGAACCGGAGGAGGCCGGCATGAGACTGCTGCTCGTCGAGGACGACAACCACGTCGCCGCCGCGCTGTCCGCGGTGCTGAAGCGGCACGGTTTCGACGTGACCCATGCGCGCAGCGGCGAGGAGGCACTCCAGGCGCTCGTCCCGGAGGGCCCCGGATTCGGGGTCGTGCTCCTCGACCTGGGCCTGCCCGACCAGGACGGTTACGAGGTCTGCGGCAAGATCCGCAAGCGCACCGCGACACCGGTGATCATGGTGACGGCGCGATCCGACGTGCGGTCCCGTATCCACGGACTCAACCTGGGCGCCGACGACTACGTGGTCAAGCCGTACGATACGGGCGAGCTGCTCGCCCGTATCCACGCGGTCAGCCGGCGCACCGTCCACGAGGACGCGGCCGCCGACGGGGAGGACGCGGTGCGCCTGGGCTCCGTGCACATCGAGCTGCCCACCCGGCGCGTCACGGTGGACGGTTCGGTCGTCCAGCTGACCCGCAAGGAGTTCGACCTCCTGGCGCTGCTCGCCCAGCGCCCCGGTGTGGTCTTCCGCCGGGAACAGATCATCAGCGAGGTGTGGCGCACCAGCTGGGAGGGGACCGGACGGACCCTGGAGGTGCATGTGGCCTCGCTGCGCGCCAAGCTGCGCATGCCCGCGCTGATCGAGACGGTACGCGGGGTCGGCTACCGGCTCGTCGCCCCGGCCGCGTAGCGGGGGCCGCGGCTTTGCGTACCCGTCTCCTGCCGCTGCTCATCGTCCTGATGGCGGCCGTGCTGCTGGCCCTCGGGGTGCCGCTGGCCGTCAGCGTGGCGGGCGCCCAGCAGCAGAAGGTGGTCGTCGACCGCATCGACGACACCGCGCGGTTCGCGGCGCTCGCCCAGTTCGTCACCGTCCCGTCCGGCCCCGGGGAGCCCGCGTCGGCGTCCACGAACGAGCGACGCGAGACGCTCGGCCGCGAGCTCGACAGCTACTACGACGTCTACGGCATCCGCGCCGGTGTCTTCTACGGCACCGACACCCCCATGGCTCATGCCCCGCGGGACTGGTACCTCCCCGAATCGGGTGAGGTGCGGGAGGCCTTCGAGGAAGCCAAGCTCAGCCGGCGCAGCCACGACCCCCGGCAGGTGTGGCCGTGGCAGCGCAACCGGCTCGTCGTGGCGTCGCCGGTCATCCGGGACGGTGACGTCGTCGCCGTCGTAGTCACGGACTCGCCCACCGGTCCGATGCGGTCGCGGATCCTGCACGGCTGGCTGGTCGTCGGCGCCGGCGAGGTCGCCGCGATGCTGCTGGCCATCGGCGCCGCCCTGCGACTGACCGGCTGGGTGCTGCGGCCCGTGCGCGTCCTGGACGCCACCACCCACGAGATCGCGAGCGGCCGTCTGAAGTCCCGGGTCGCGGTGGCCGGCGGACCGCCGGAACTGCGGAGGCTGGCCGGAGCGTTCAACGAGATGGCGGACAACGTCGAGGACGTGCTGGAGCAGCAGCGCGCCTTCGTCGCCGACGCCTCGCACCAACTGCGCAACCCTCTCGCCGCACTGCTGCTGCGCATCGAACTGCTCGCCTACGAACTCCCGGAGGACAACGAGGAGATCGTCTCCGTACGGAACGAGGGCAAGCGCCTGGCCCAGGTCCTGGACGACCTGCTCGACCTGGCGCTCGCCGAGCACGCCGAGGCCGACCTGCGGGTGACCGACATCGGCGCGCTGGCGGCCGAGCGGGTCGCCGCCTGGGCTCCGACCGCCGCCGCCAAGGGCGTCCGTCTGGTGGGCGACTGCCCGCCCACCACGGCGTGGGCCGACCCGGTGACGCTGTCCAGCGCCCTGGACGCCGTGATCGACAACGCGGTGAAGTTCACCCCGGAGGGTGAGAGCGTCGAGGTCACGGTCGCGGCCGACGGCGAGACCTCGACCGTCGTCGTCACCGACAACGGGCCGGGGCTGACCGACGAGGAACTCAGCCGGGTGGGCGACCGCTTCTGGCGCAGCGGCCGCCATCAGAACATCAAGGGCTCGGGTCTGGGCCTGTCCATCTCCCGGGCTCTGCTCGCGGCGGGCGGCGGCTCGCTCTCGTACGACCGTCACGAGGCCGGGGGGCTCAGGGCGACGGTGTCGGTGCCGCGGTCGCCGGGGTCCTAGCCGGCGTTCCTACGGCTTGACGGAGCGGTAGTAGCGCCGGGCGCCCTCGTGCAGCTTCAGCGGGTCGGTGTAGATGGCCGTGCGAAGGTCGACCAGTTGCGCCGAGTGCACATGCGCGCCGATGCCGTCCCGGCTCTTGATCACGGTCCGGGTCAGCCACTCGGTGAGCCGGGGGGCCATGTCCGTACGGGTCACCAGCAGGTTGGACACCGCGATCGTCGCCACGGTCGAGCCGTTCTGGATGGTGGGGTAGGCCGACTCGGGCATGTTCGCGGCCCGGTAGAACCCGGTGGAGTCGTCCTGGTCGTGCATCTTGGCGACGAGTTCGGGGCTGATCGGCACGAACCGGAAGGTGAAGGAGTCGGCCAGGGTCTCCAGTCCCGCCGTGGGCACCCCGCCGGACCAGAAGAACGCGTCGATCTCGCCCCGCTTCAGTTTCGCGGGGCCGGTGTCGATGCCCTCCGATTCCGCCTTGATGTCCTTCGTCGGGTCCAGGCCCGCCGCCCTGAGCACCCGCTCGGCGATCAGCCGCACACCGGAGCGGGGCAGACCCGTCGCCACGGTCCTGCCACGGAGGTCCGCGATGGAGCGGATGTCCGAGTCGCGGGGCACCACGAGCTGGACGTAGTCGTCGTACAGCCGGGCCACCCCGCGCAGCCGGGAGGCCGCGCCGCGGTGCTGCGATTCGTACGTCTGCACGGCGTCGGCCGCGGCGATGGTGAAGTCGGCCTCGCCCGCCGCCACGCGCTCGACGTTCTCCGGCGACCCGTTGCTGGTCGTCAGGTTCACGTCCAGGTCGGGCATGTCCTTGGCGAGCGCGTCGCGCAGCTGGCTGCCGTACTCGTAGTAGACCCCGCTCGTCGTGCCCGTGCTGAAGGTGATCGACCCGCTGGGCGGGTCCTCGCCCAGCGGCCGCAGCCACCACAGCAGCAGCCCGGTCACGACGACGGCGACGGCCGTGCCCTGGAGGGCGCGGCGCCTGCCGATACGGGAGAGCAACTGCGACATGGACGCGATCCTGCCAGCCGGGACGCCGTGCTGACCAGGGCGGGGCTCACGGGGCCGGTCCGGGGCCGCGGTGTCGGTGGCCGTCGTTACAGTCGGTGCATGAGTTCCTCGCCCGCCGAGCTGGTCCGTGAGTTCCACCGCGCCTTCGGGCTCGACGTCCGCAGTACGCCGACCGAGGTGTCGCCCCGTCTGGCCGCGCACCGCGGGGAGCTCCTCGCCGAGGAGGCCGCGGAGGTCGCCGAGGTGTCGGTGAGCGGCCCGCTGGACCGGCTCGCGCACGAGCTGGCCGATGTCGTCTACGTGGCCTACGGCACGGCTCTGGTGCACGGGGTGGACCTCGACGCGGTGCTCGCCGAGATCCACCGGTCCAACATGACCAAGCTGGGCCCCGGCGGCCAGGTCGCCCGCCGTGCCGACGGCAAGGTCCTCAAGGGCGAGCACTACGAGGCGCCGGACGTGTCCGCGGTGCTGCGCCGCCAGGGATGGACCGCCGACGGCGCCTGAGGCCGGGGCGGCCGGTTACGAGGTGCCGCCGCCCGCCAGCTTCCACTCGCGGTGCAGCGCGCCCAGCGGGATGTCCCGCTGGAACACGGGCGTGCCGAAGACCGACAGCTGGAGCCGCAGTGCGCCGCTCAGGTCGACACCGCCGTACACGGCCCAGGAACCGTCGGCGCCGAACACCGTGTCGGTGCCGGTGACCTTGCCTGCGCCTTCGCCGCGGACGTAGGGCGCCAGGTCGGCGACGACGCCGACGGTGCCGTACAGGCCGACCGTCGCCTGGGCGCCGAGTGCCGCCTGGACGCTGCCCGCGGTGGTGACGGAGGTGCGCACCGGGGTGCTTTTCATGTCCGCGGAGCTGACGGGGGTCCAGCCCCGGCCCGTGCCGAAGGTGCCGCCCGCCGTGAAGTCGCCCTTGACGTTCTGCTCCACGTCGACGGTGATCCTGCCGTCACCGCTGATCTGGATGTAGCAGGTCAGGTCCAGGTTGACCACGACGGGCACCGGGCCGACCTGGAGGACCGGGTCGGCGTGCAGGGTGGCGAAGGGGATCCGTACCGGGGTGGCGGAGGCGCCCGCGCGGCCCTTGAGCGACCAGCCGGAGGTCCAGTCGCCGGACACTCCCAGGTATGCCGAGGCCGGTGCGGCGCCGGCGCCCTCGCCCCCGTATCGGAAGTCCACCTGCGGAGCTACCTGCACGAAGCCGGAGACGGAGGCGGAGGCGGCCGCCGACCCGGAGGCGTTCTTGACGGTCGGCAGGTCGGCTCGCACATCGAGGCGCAGGCTGCCGAGCGGAACGGTCGCTCCTTCCGGGCCCACGTGCGTATCGGTCGTCTTCGACCAGGAGACGTCGACGTGGGGCAGCAGTTTGTCGATGTCGAACGCGGCCGGGTCGACCGGCACGCTGCCCTTCGCGGTGTCGTCCCCGAGGAGGTCGTTGAGCCGGGCCGGCGCGGTCTGCACCTCGGTGCCCTCGGCGGTCTCGCCGATCACCTTCGTGACCTCGGCGAGCAGCCCGTCAGGCGCACCGGGCGCGGGGGCGCTGGCGATGACGTCGCCGACGGCGGTCCGGTGCGGCGCCCGCGACGCGCTCGGCGCGGGCGGGGCCGAGTCGGAGCCCGACGAGGAGGGTGTGGAGGACGGGGAGTCGGAACCCGTTCCGCCCGTGTCGTCGCTGGAGTCGTCGGAGCCATGAGAGCCGTCGGACGGAACGCCGGCTGAGATGACGGCCCGTCGGGTCCGGCTGTCGTACGAGCTGACGCTGAGCTTCGTCCGATGGGCCTTCCCGTCGGAGGCGCCGGCACGGGCGGCGGCGGTCGCGGTGCTGCCCGGGGGAGCGGCGGCCACGGTCAGCGTGCGGTCGGCCGCGGAGGTGGCGGTTTCCGCACCCGCCTTGGTGCCGGCGGCGGAAGAGGGCTCCGCCTGTGAGGAGGGGGAGGAACAGCCCGCGGCGAGGAGGAGGGCGGATGCGGCTAAGGCGGGCATGAGGGCACGGAGGTGCCTCGTGCGTCTGCGCAAGGTCAGTCCTGGAGGTGGGGGTGGGAGGAGGGGGGCCGGCCTGACGGTTGATTCCTACTGGCCGGTAACAAGCCATGAGCATGCCATGACTGTCGCGTCAGTACTCCAGGAACCCGGCACCCTGCGGTGTGACGTACGCCACCGGAAAGGCACCGAATCGACCGCCGAGCCTTACCGCCCAGGCCCCCTCGTGCACCGGCCCCGCCCTCGACGGACATGGCCGTACCCGCCGCCCTCCGCACCGGTGGTGCCATGAGCGTTCCGGCGCCGGGTCCGCAGGGGCCGCGCGTACGAACAGACCCCCGCCGCTGCTCAGTCGCGCACCGGTGCCGGCGGCCTGGCCTCGGACTGCTGTTCCGCCGGGCCGGGGGCTCCCGTCACTCCGGAGGCGTCGGCCGTGCCGGGTTCCTGGGGCGTCCTGCGCCGCGCCCACCAAGTCGCCACCGGCTCCGTGTAGCGGGCGGTGAGCGGGCCCAGGACGACCAGGATCAGGACGTACGCGGTGGCCAGCGGTCCGAGCGACGGCTCGATCCCGGCGGTGACCGCCAGTCCCGCAATGACGATCGAGAACTCCCCGCGGGCCACCAGCGCACCGCCCGCGCGCCAGCGCCCCTTGAGCGAGATCCCGGCCCGCCGGGCCGCCCAGTAGCCGGTGGCGATCTTCGTCGCCGCGGTGACGACCGCCAGCGCGAGGGCGGGCAGCAGGACCGGAGGGATGCTCGCCGGGTCCGTGTGAAGGCCGAAGAAGACGAAGAAGACAGCGGCGAAGAGGTCCCGCAGCGGACTCAGCAGGGTGTGCGCGCCCTCGGCGACCTCACCCGACAGCGCGATGCCCACGAGGAACGCACCCACTGCCGCCGACACCTGGAGCTGCTGTGCCACACCGGCGACCAGGATCGTCAGCCCCAGCACGACCAGGAGCAGCTTCTCCGGGTCGTCGCTCGACACGAACCGGGAGATGACGCGGCCGTAGCGCACCGCCGCGAACAGGACGAGCCCCGCAACACCCAGCGCGATCGCCAGCGTCACACTGCCGGCGGCCAGCCCGACCCCGGCCACCAGGGCGGTCACGATGGGCAGGTAGACCGCCATGGCCAGGTCCTCGAGGACCAGCACGCTGAGGATCACCGGGGTCTCCCGGTTGCCGACCCGGCCAAGATCGCCCAGCACCTTGGCGATCACCCCGGACGACGAGATCCAGGTGACGCCCGCCAGCACCACGGCCGCCACCGGCCCCCAGCCCAGCAACAGCGCGGCGGCCGCGCCCGGCAGGGCGTTGAGGGCGCAGTCGACGAGACCGGCCGGGTAGTGGGCCTTGAGGTTGGAGACCAGATCGCTCGCCGTGTACTCCAGGCCGAGCATCAGCAGCAACAGGATGACGCCGATCTCGGCGCCGGTGGCCACGAACTCCTCGCTCGCGCCGAGCGGCAGCAACCCGCCCTCGCCGAAGGCCAGACCGGACAGCAGATAGAGCGGGATCGGCGAGAACCGGAAACGGGCGGCGAACCGGCCGAGCAGGCCGAGACCCAGGATGATGGAACCGAACTCGATCAGCAGGACTGCGGAGTGCACTCGATCACTCCCGCCCGAGTATGGCCGCGGCCGCGTCCACACCCTCGCGGGTGCCGATGACGATGAGGGTGTCGCCGCCCGCGAGACGGAAGTCCGGCGCCGGGGACGGGATCGCCTCGGCCCGCCGCAGCACAGCGACGATCGATGAGCCGGTCTCCGTGCGCATCCGGGTGTCGCCCAGCAGCCGACCGTTCCAGCGCGAGGTGGCCGCCACCTCGACGCGCTCGGCCACCAGCCCCAGGTCCGTGGTGTAGAGCAGGCTCGCGCTGTGATGGGAGGGCATCAGCGCGTCGATCAGCGAGCCCGCCTCGGCGCCGGTCAGCCGCAGCGACTGGGCGCAGGAGTCGGGGTCGTCGGCCCGGTACAGATTGACCGTACGGGCGCCGTCGCGGTGGGCGACCACGGACAGATGGCGCTGCTCCCGCGTCACGAGGTCGTACTGGACTCCGATACCTGGCAGCGGTGTTGTCCGGAGGCGTGGAGCAGGCACGTTTCTTCCCCTTGCTGGTCGTCGCCGGCCGTTCGCCGGTCGTCCACGTGACGTCTGGAACGGCCGTCCCCAAGACGTCTGGGACGGTCGTTCCTGTGGCGTCTGGAACGAGTGCCCAAAGCCGCCATGCTGCCATCCACCCGTACGGTGAAGACATGGGTGTCGTGACGGATGGACGGGCCCGGCGGTGGGCGGAGAGGCTGGTCACGGCAGTGTCATGGACAAGCGGCCGCGCATCACGAGCCACGCGCGCAACATCAGCCGGACCGAGCGGACGGGACACGCGAACCAGACCGGCCGGGCGAGAACGGCGAGGGGGAGGAGTCACGCACATGTCGTTGTTCTGGCGGATCTTCGTCCTCGACGCCATCGGTCTGGTCGTGGCGGCCGCACTGCTGCTGGGCCCGGTCACCGTCTCCACGCCCATACTGCCCGGCGAGGCGCTCGTCGTGGTGGCGGGCCTTGCCGCGCTGCTGGCCGTCAACGCGGCCGTTCTGCGGGTGGGACTGGCACCGCTGGGGCGGCTGGGACGGGCCATGGCCGAAGCCGACCTGCTGCACCCCGGAGCCCGTGCCGTGGTCTCGGGACCGGTCGAGACGGCCGAACTGATCACGACGTACAACGCCATGCTGGACCGGCTGGAGGCCGAGCGGGCGGCCAGTGCGGCCGGAGCGCTGTCCGCCCAGGAACGCGAGCGCCACCGCATCGCCCGTGAACTCCATGACGAGGTCGGCCAGACCCTCACCGCCGTGCTGCTCCAGCTCAAGGGCGTCGCCGACCGGGCTCCGCAGGACCTGTGCGAGGAACTGGGCCAGGCGCAGGAGGCCACCCGGGCCGGCCTCGACGAGATCCGCCGAATCGCCCGGCGGCTGCGCCCCGGCGTCCTCGACGAGCTCGGACTGCTCAGCGCGCTGCGCTCCCTCGCGGCCGAGTTCACCACCCATGGGCTGACGGTCCGCCCCGACCTCCGCACCGGCCTGCCCCCGCTGACCGAGGAGACGGAACTCGTGCTCTACCGCGTGGCCCAGGAAGCCCTCACCAACACCGCCCGGCACGCGGGCGCCGACCGTGCCGAACTCAGCCTGCGCCCGGTCGCCCACGGCGTCGAGCTCCTCGTGCGGGACAACGGCGGCGGCCTGGGCCCGGCCGCCGGGGAGGGCGCAGGCATCCGGGGGATGAGGGAGCGGGCCCTGCTGATCGGCGCGACCCTCACGGTGTCGTCGGGGGCGGACGGCGAAGGCGGTCACGGGACGGACGTACGCCTGCGGGCCGCCGCCGACGCCGACAAAGGCGCTGTTGCCGCCGCCGCTGCCGCCGCTGCGGGCGTCGGCCCGGCGGGCGTCGCGGCTCCGCTCGGAGGCCGGTGATGGCGGACGACGCGGCACCGGGCGCACCACGCACGCCAGGCACGCCAGCCACGCGAGGCACGCCAGCCACACCACGCACGCCAGGCACGACAGCCACATCGGCCTCACCGGCGTCGGCGTCCTCGCCGACCCGCGTCCTGCTCGCCGACGACCACACTCTCGTCCGCCGGGGAGTGCGGCTCATCCTGGACGGCGAGCCCGACCTGACGGTGGTCGCCGAGGCCGGGGACGGGGCCGAGGCGGTGGAGCGCGCCCGGGCCGGAGACATAGACCTGGCCGTCCTCGATGTGGCCATGCCCAGAATGACCGGGCTTCAGGCGGCCCGTGAACTGTCCCGCCGCCTTCCGGCCCTGCGCATTCTCATCCTGACGATGTACGACAACGAGCAGTACTTCTTCGAGGCCCTCAAGGCGGGGGCCGGCGGCTATGTCCTGAAGTCGGTCGCCGACCGCGACCTGGTCGAGGCGTGCCGGGCCGTGGTGCGGGACGAGCCGTTCATCTACCCCGGAGCGGAGCGGGCCCTCGTCCGCTCCTACCTGGACCGGCTGCACCGGGGTATGGACGTCGGCGGCCTGCCGGAGCGCCCCATCACCGAGCGCGAGGAGGAGATCCTCAAGCTCGTGGCCGAGGGGCACACCTCCCGGGAGATCGGCGCACTGCTGTTCATCAGCTCCAAGACAGTGGAACGGCACCGCGCCAACCTCCTTCAGAAGCTGGGCATGCGTGACCGTCTGGAGCTCACCCGCTACGCGATCCGCGCCGGCCTCATCGACCCCTGACGCCCGGCTCGGGAGGCAGGGTGCCGCGGACCCGGCCCTCGACCGGCCGAACACGCCGGCGACCGGGCCGCGCCGGCCGCGGAGTGGCGGCCGTGCACAGGGCAGACGGGCGCTCTCCGGGGAGCGCCTACCCTTGAGCCATGACCAGCAGCAGCGACCGGAGCCTCGCAGTGGACGTTCAAGCACCCAAGAGCTACGAGATCCGCACCTATGGGTGCCAGATGAACGTCCATGACTCCGAGCGATTGTCCGGGCTGCTCGAAGAGGCCGGGTACGTGCGCGCACCCGAGGGGTCGGACGGCGACGCGGACGTCGTCGTGTTCAACACCTGCGCGGTCCGTGAGAACGCCGACAACCGGCTCTACGGCAACCTCGGCCGGCTCGCGCCGCGGAAGGCGAGCCGGCCCGGGATGCAGATCGCGGTGGGCGGCTGTCTTGCACAGAAGGACCGCGACACCATCGTGAAGAAGGCGCCCTGGGTGGACGTCGTCTTCGGTACGCACAACATCGGCAAGCTCCCGGTCCTGCTGGAACGCGCGCGTGTGCAGGAAGAGGCCCAGGTCGAGATCGCCGAGTCGCTCGAGGCCTTCCCCTCCACCCTGCCGACGCGGCGCGAGAGCGCCTACGCGGCGTGGGTGTCGATCTCCGTCGGCTGTAACAACACCTGCACCTTCTGCATCGTCCCGGCCCTGCGTGGCAAGGAGAAGGACCGCCGCACCGGCGACATCCTCGCCGAGATCGAGGCGCTGGTCGCCGAGGGCGTCTCCGAGATCACCCTGCTCGGCCAGAACGTCAACGCCTACGGCTCCGACATCGGCGACCGTGAGGCCTTCAGCAAGCTGCTCCGCGCGTGCGGCGCGATCGAGGGCCTGGAGCGCGTCCGCTTCACCTCCCCGCACCCGCGCGACTTCACCGACGACGTCATCGCCGCCATGGCCGAGACGCCCAACGTGATGCCGCAGCTGCACATGCCCCTCCAGTCCGGCTCGGACACCGTCCTGAAGGCGATGCGCCGGTCGTACCGGCAGGAGCGTTACCTCGGGATCATCGAGAAGGTCCGTGCCGCCATCCCGCACGCGGCGATCACCACCGACATCATCGTCGGCTTCCCCGGCGAGACCGAGGAGGACTTCGAGCAGACCCTGCACGCGGTCGCCGAGGCCCGGTTCGCGCAGGCGTTCACCTTCCAGTACTCCAAGCGCCCCGGAACCCCGGCCGCGACCATGGAGAACCAGATCCCCAAGGAGGTCGTGCAGGCGCGCTACGAGCGTCTCGTCGCCCTCCAGGAGGAGATCTCCTGGGCGGAGAACAAGAAGCAGGTCGGCCGCACCCTGGAGCTGATGGTGGCCGAGGGCGAGGGCCGCAAGGACGGCGCCACCCACCGGCTCTCCGGCCGCGCCCCCGACAACCGGCTGGTCCACTTCACCAAGCCGGAGCAGGAGGTGCGCCCCGGCGACGTCGTGACCGTCGAGGTGACGTACGCGGCGCCGCACCATCTGCTGGCCGAGGGACCCGTGCAGGACGTGCGCCGCACACGCGCGGGCGACGCCTGGGAGAAGCGCACCGCCGAGAAGGCCGCCAAGCCGGCCGGCGTCCTGCTCGGACTGCCCAGGATCGGGGTGCCCGCGCCGCTCCCGGTGGCCACGGGCAGCGGCTGCGGCTGCGACTGACGGCCGACGCCCTACCCGGTCGGCCGCCCGGCGGACGTCGTACGGGGTTACCCTGCCGATCATGCTTGTCGCCGCAGCAGTCTGCCCCTGTCCGCCCCTGCTGGTGCCCGAGGTCGCCGCGGGCGCCGCTCCCGAGCTGGACGGCGCGCGTGCCGCCTGCTCGGACGCGCTGGCCGTGCTGGCGGCCGCCCGGCCGGACCGGCTCGTGGTCGTGGGACCGGCCGAGCAGGCCGGGCGCGGCCCGCATCCGGAGGGCGGCCGGGGTTCGTTCCGGGGGTTCGGCGTGGATCTCGCCGTGCGGCTGGGGCGCGGCGGCACGGACACGCCGTCCGCACGCGACCTGCCGCCGTCCCTCGCCGTCGCCGCCTGGCTGCTGGAGCGGACCGGGTGGTCGGCCGCCCCGGTCGAGGGGCTCGGCGTGGGCGAACCGCTCGCGGCCGATCGCTGCGTCGAAGTCGGCCGGGACATCGGCGCGGCGGCGGAGCGGGTCGCGCTGCTGGTAATGGGCGACGCCAGCGCCTGCCGGACGCTGAAGGCGCCGGGCTACCTGGACGAGCGTGCGGCGCCGTTCGACGCGGCGGTCGGGCGGGCGCTCGGCACGGCCGACATCGCCGCCCTCAAGGCGCTGGACGCCGAGCTGGCGTACGAGCTCAAGGCGTCGGGCCGGGCGCCCTGGCAGGTGCTCGCGGGGGCCGCGGAGAACGCCGGGCTGACGGGCGCGCTGCTCTACGAGGACGCGCCCTACGGCGTGGGATACGTCGTCGCGACCTGGTCCTAGGCGGCCCGAAGTCGCCCTCCTCCTCCCTTCCTTCGGTTGTCGGACGGCGCCGACGTGTCGCCCTCGACGGCTGTCGGACGGTTTCGACGTGCCGTCTGCTTCAGCTGTCGAACGGCGTCGATGTTGCCGCCCTGCGGGGCCGAGACGTTGCCGTCGTGCCGTCGTGCCGTCTTTCCGGGCGCCACGGGGTGCCCGTACGGCCCGGCGAGGAAGTCGCACCCGCCCGTGGAACGGCGGACGGCCGCGAGCGTTTCCGCTGCGCGGCCGTCCGCCGATCCGATGGGCCGGCGTGAGGAACTGCTCAGGAGGTGGGCGGGGGAGTGTTCGGCGGGGTGAAGGTGTCTCCGCCCCCGGCGGGTCCGTCCTTGTGCGCGAGCCGGTCCATGGCGCCCTTGGCCTTACCGGTTCCGGAGTGGATCCTGTCGCTGTACTTGCCCTTGGTCTTCTCGTCGACGACCCTCGCGGCCTTGTCCAGACCGTGCTGGACCTTGTCCCCGTGGTGTTGCGCGAGGCCCGACACCTTGCCCTTGGCCGGGGTGAGTCTGGCCTTCAAACTGTCCAAGAGACCCATGGGTCACCTTCCTCGAGGGTTCCTTCACGCGTGGGCGCCCTCGCCCGCTTCGCTGTCGGCCGCCTCCTCGGCGGACTGCTGCCGGGGAATCTCGACCCCGTCGGCGGCGGCGACGGCGACCGGTTCCGGCGTTCCCTTCACGGTCGTCCCCGACTCCGGCTCGACGGCTTCCTCGGTGCCGGCCGGTTCCGCCGTCGCGGGCTCCCCGACCTGCTCCGCCTCGGCGCCGTCCGCCGGTGTCCCGGCGGGTGCCTCGTCGGCACTCGTCGCCTCGGCAGCCGTTGCCTCCGTCGTCCTGGACCTCCGGAAAAGTCGCGCCAAAACGCCCATATCCACTCCATACGGTACTCGTGCGGGTGACATCCCGCGTCGGCCGGTGCGTCCGTCTGCGTCACCGGGGTCACCGCCCCCCACGAAGGGTGACGGGAATCTTCCAACGGCCAACGAGGCCGGATCGGCGTCGTCACGTAACTCGTTCGAGGGCGGCGGCCGGGGTTTGCGAGACTGGTCCCGTGAGCAGCGCACCCCCCGCCCCCCACGTCATCGCCGTCGTCGGACCGACCGCGGCCGGAAAGTCCGATCTGGGCGTCTTCCTGGCCCAGCGGCTCGGCGGCGAGGTCGTCAACGCCGACTCCATGCAGCTCTACCGAGGGATGGACATCGGCACCGCCAAGCTGACGCCCGAGGAGCGCGGTGGAGTCCCCCACCACCTTCTGGACGTCTGGGACGTCACGGAGACCGCTTCCGTCGCCGAGTACCAGCGGCTGGCCCGCGAACGGATCGACGCCCTGCTCGCCGAGGGCCGTTGGCCGGTTCTCGTCGGCGGCTCCGGGCTGTACGTCCGCGGTGCCGTCGACAACCTGGAGTTCCCCGGTACCGACCCGGAGATCCGAGCCCGACTGGAGGACGAACTCACGCTGCGCGGTCCGGGCGCGCTGCACGCCCGGCTGGCCGCCGCCGACCCCGAGGCCGCGCAGGCGATCCTGCCGAGCAACGGCCGCCGTATCGTCCGGGCCCTCGAGGTGATCGAGATCACCGGAAAGCCCTTCACCGCCAATCTGCCCGGTCACGACTCGGTCTACGACACCGTCCAGATCGGGGTCGACGTGGCGCGCCCCGAACTCGACGAGCGCATCGCCCGCCGCGTCGACCGGATGTGGGACGCGGGGCTCGTGGACGAGGTCCGCGCGCTGGAGGCGCGGGGCCTGCGCGAGGGGCGCACGGCCGCTCGCGCGCTCGGCTACCAGCAGGTCCTCGCGGCCCTGGCCGGCGAGTGCACACAGGACGAGGCGCGCGCCGAGACGGTGCGTGCCACCAAGCGCTTCGCGCGCCGCCAGGATTCGTGGTTCAGGCGCGATCCGCGGGTGCACTGGTTGAGTGGGGCCGCTGCCGACCTCACAGAACTTCCGGAGCTCGCGCTGGCATTGGTGGAGCGACCGGTCACAGCCTGATCACGTCATGGCATCGGGACGCCCAGGCCGTCATCCGGGCATCCGACGGCGTGCCATCATCGAGCTTCGATCGACCAAGTGGAGTCCGAGTTGGGAGGGCGCGTGGCGATGGAGGCCGGCCCTCGCGACACCGCAGAAGGCACCGAGCACCTCACCACCGGGCGTGGTGAACCGGAGGCCGAGGAGAGCGGTCTGAGCCCCGACGGTCCGGACGTCGACGACACCCGGGGCGGCGTGAGCGACGACGGCCCCGAGCCCGAGGAGATGTTCGCGAGCGGCCCGGAGGTCGAGGTCGAACTGCGCCCGCAGCGTCGGCTCCGGATCTGGCAGCTCGCACCCATCGTGGCGCTGGCCTCGGTCGGCTCCCTGATGTTCGCGTTCCCGCTCGCCTTCGACTTCGGGGACAGCGGCGCCATGATCGCCATGCTCGGGCTGCTGATCTGCTTCTGTGCGGCCGGGTGGGGGATGACGGCCGCGCGCCGCGTCGGTCACACCTGGCCCGGTCTGCCGCAGCGCGGCTCCGGACGCCGTCCCGACTGGCGGGTCGTTCTCGCGTACGTCGTGATGGTCGCCGCGGTGGTGGCCCTGGCCGTGTGGCGGGTCGCCCGGCTGCGCTGAGCCGCACGCGCGCGTGCTCACCGGCGACGCGGGCTCGGGGACGAGGTGTCGTACCCACCCCGTACGATCGAGGAATGAGCACGCGGATCGCCTTTCTCAAGGGGCACGGCACCGAGAACGACTTTGTGATCGTCCCGGACCCGGAGAACGCCGTCGACCTTTCCCCGGCCGCCGTCGCCGCCCTGTGCGACCGCCGCGCGGGCATCGGCGGCGACGGCCTGCTGCACGTCGTGCGGTCCGCCGCTCACCCCGAGGCGAAGGACATGGCGGCCGAGGCGGAATGGTTCATGGACTACCGCAACGGCGACGGCTCCGTCGCGGAGATGTGCGGCAACGGCGTCCGCGTCTTCGCGCGCTATCTCCAGCACGCCGGACTCGTCACCGAGGGGGACCTCGCGGTCGCCACGCGCGGGGGCGTGAAGAGGGTGCACCTCGCCAAGGAGGGTGACGTCACCGTCGGCATGGGCCGTGCCCGCCTGCCCGAAGGGGAGGTCACGGTCAGCGTCGGCGAGCGCAGCTGGCCCGCGCGCAACGTGAACATGGGCAATCCGCACGCGGTCGCCTTCGTGGCCGACCTGGCACACGCGGGCGACCTCTTCACGCCGCCGCCGGTCGGGCCCGCCTCGGCCTACCCGGACGGGGTCAACGTCGAGTTCGTCGTGGACCGGGGCCCGCGGCACGTCGCCCTGCGCGTGCACGAGCGGGGGTCGGGCGAGACCCGTTCGTGCGGCACGGGCGCGTGCGCCGTGGCCGTGGCCGCGGCGCGCCGGGACGACGCCGACCCCGCGGTGACCGGACTGCCGGCGACCTACGTCGTGGACGTGCCCGGTGGACGCCTGGTCATCACCGAGCGGCCCGACGGCGAGATCGAGATGACCGGGCCGGCAGTGATCGTCGCCACAGGTGAGATCGAATCCGAGTGGCTGGAAACAGTCGTCCGCTGATGCGCCCGGGGCTTGGCATCGGAGGCGGGAGCGGCCTGGTACTGCCAAGGAGCGCGCCTCGGGAGCCAGTCGTGGGTTCGGATGCACGATCGGCTTCGGCTCGGGCGTCTCAAAATCGTAAACCCCCGATCCTTCGCTCGAATGGGTGATCCGTTTCACGCTCGGCGAGAGGCGGTCAGTCACGCGTGATGGGCTCGGTAGCATCAAGCACCGGCCCGGACGGGGAATCGTCCGCCAGTCCCCTGAGCCGTGTCCGCCTTGGGACACCCCGTCCGCCGGTCCACGCAGCCGGAGGTGCCCATGAGTGCGGAGGCCACGAACCCCGCGACCCCAGGCCCGGTAGTGCCTTCAGCGCCCCGCAGGCGCAGTCGTCCCCGGATCGACCTGCGTCGCCTGGGCCGGGCCGCACTGCTCGGTCCGGCCTCCCGGGGCCGGCTGCCCGACGCCATCGGCCACGTGGTCGAGGCCCATCGCGCCCACCACCCCGACGCCGACCTGGAACCGCTGCACCGGGCGTATGTGCTCGCCGAGTCCTCGCACCGCGGCCAGATGCGCAAGAGCGGCGAGCCGTACATCACCCACCCGCTCGCCGTGACGCTGATCCTCGCCGAACTCGGCGCCGAGACGACGGCGTTGACCGCCTCGCTGCTGCACGACACGGTCGAGGACACCGATGTGACCCTCGACCAGGTCGGCGAGGAGTTCGGCGCCGAGGTGCGCTATCTCGTCGACGGCGTCACCAAGCTGGAGAAGGTCGACTACGGCGCGGCGGCCGAGCCCGAGACCTTCCGCAAGATGCTCGTAGCCACCGGCAACGACGTGCGCGTGATGTCGATCAAACTCGCCGACCGGCTGCACAACATGCGCACCCTCGGCGTGATGCGCCTCGAGAAACAGGAACGCATCGCCAAGGTCACGCGTGACGTCCTCATCCCGCTCGCCGAACGTCTCGGCGTCCAGGCACTCAAGACCGAACTGGAGGACCTCGTCTTCGCGATCCTCCACCCCGAGGAGTACAAGCACACCCGCGAAATGATCGTCGACAACGCCTCCCGCGCGGACGACCCCCTGGCGGAGTTCGCGGAGGCGATGCGCACGGTCCTGCGCGATGCCGACATCCAGGCCGAAGTCCTCATCCGGCCGAGGCACTTCGTGTCCGTGCACCGCGCGTCCCGCAAGCGCGGCCGGATGCGCGGCGCCGACTTCGGCCGTCTGCTGGTGCTCGTGAACGAGGACGCGGACTGCTACGCCGTCCTCGGCGAACTGCACACCTGTATGACGCCGGTCGTCTCGGAGTTCAAGGACTTCATCGCCGTCCCCAAGTTCAACCTGTACCAGTCGCTGCACACCGCCGTCGCCCGCGAGGACGGCCAGGTCGCCGAAGTCCTCATCCGCACGCACCAGATGCACAAGGTCGCCGAGGCCGGCGTCATCGCCCTCGGCAATCCCTACACAGGGCCCCCGGAGGAGCAGACACGCGGGAGAACCGCGGCCGACGAGGAGCGCGTCGACCCCACCCGGCCCGGCTGGCTCTCCCGCCTCCTGGACTGGCAGGAAGCCGCGCCGGACCCGGACACCTTCTGGTCGACCCTGCGCGAGGACCTCGCCCAGGACCGCGAGATCACCGTCTTCCGCCCCGACGGCGGCACGCTCGGCCTGCCCGACGGGGCCACCTGCGTCGACGCCGCGTACGCGCAGTACGGCGAGGACGCCCACGCCTGCATCGGCGCCCGGGTGAACGGCCGTCTTGCGACCCTCAGCACCGCCCTGCGCGACGGCGACACCGTCCAGCTCCTGATGGGACAGGATCCCGCCTCGGAGCCCTCCAGGGAGTGGCTGGAGCACGCCCACACGCCCGCAGCCCGCATCGCGATCCAGCGGTGGCTGGCGACGCACCCCGCCCCGGCCGAGCACGAGGGACCCGGCCCTGCGGAGGACCCCGGCGCGGCCAAGGCCGCCGAGGAGACCGCACGGTCCGCAGCCGAGCCGTCCACGACGGGCGCGCCCGGCCCGCGGCCCGGCGCCGCGATCACCGTCGCCGACCGGCCCGACGCGAGCGTCCGCCTCGCCGGGTGCTGCACGCCCGTGCCCCTCGACGAGGTCACCGGCTTCGCGGTACGCGGGGGAGTGGTGACCGTTCACCGCGTCGAGTGCGCCGCCGTGGAACGCATGGCGAACGCCGGGCGCGAGGAGGTCGACGTGCGCTGGGGCGACACCACGGGATGCCGGGTCACCCTGGTCGCCGAATCGTTCGGCCGCCCCCACCTGCTCGCCGACCTCACTGAGGCGATGGCACTGGAAGGCGCTGAGATCGTCTCCGCGACGGTCGAGCCACCGACCCAGCAGCGGGTACGCCACACCTACACCGTGCAGCTCCCGGACGCCGGCCACCTGCCCACCCTCATGCGCGCCATGCGGAACGTACCGGGGGTCTACGACGTCGGACGCGCGCAGCATCACGCCCCGGCCTCCCCGAAGCCGGCGTGACCGCCGCCCACGCACGCGGGGCGAGCCGCGCCGGTGACCACGAGCAGGTGACCACGAGCGGGTGACCACACGCGCGTGGACGCCGGGGCCGCCGCCGTGCTCCCGGGCGTCACCCACACGCGCGTGCGCAACCCGTTCGGGTGGGCCGGTCGCGCGTCGCCGACGCGGCAGAGGGGCGCGCTGGTAGCGGTGGTCCATGCTGCTCACCCCTCGCGCCCGGCTGAAATCCGCACTCCTCGCCTCGGCCGTCTCGGTCTGCCTCGTCGCGGCGAGCGCCCCGGCGACGCCCCTCGGTGTCGGCGACCGCCTCTTCCCGTACCTGGGCAACCCCGGGTACGACGTCGCCTCGTACGACCTGGCCCTCACCTATCCCGGTTCCAACACCAAGCCGCTCCAGGCGGTCACCACCATCGACGCCTGGACCACCACCGCCCTGGACCGGATCAACCTCGACTTCGCCCACGGCGAGGTCGAGTCGGTCGAGGTCGACGGCGCGCCCGCGGCCTTCTCCAGCGTCGAAGACGATCTCGTGATCACCCCGGGGAAGGCGCTGCCCGTGGGCAGCTGGATGCGGATCACCGTGCGGCACACCAGCGATCCCGTGAGCACCGACGGCCGGGACGGCGGCTGGGTGCAGACCGCGGACGGCCTCGCCATGGCCAACCAGGCGGACGCCGCGCACCTGGTCTTCCCGTGCAACGACCACCCGTCCGACAAGGCGATGTTCACCATCCGGATCACCGCCCCCAACGGCTACACGGCCGTCGCGGGCGGGCTGCCGACCGGGGTCGACCGGGCGGGCGAGTCGACCACGTGGACCTACCGCACCCAGCACCCCATGGCCACCGAACTCGCCCAGGTGTCCATCGGCCGTTCCACGGTCGTGCACCGCGAGGGGCCGCACGCCCTGCCCGTACGCGACGTCGTGCCCACCAAGGACCGCGAACTGCTCGAACCCTGGTTGAAGAAGACCCCCGACCAGATCGCCTGGATGGAGAACAAGGTCGGCCCCTACCCCTTCGAGACGTACGGCCTGCTCATGGCCGAGGCCTCGACCGGCTTCGAACTGGAGACGCAGACCCTCTCCCTCTTCGAGCGGGACCTCTTCACCGAGCCCGGCTACCCCAAGTGGTACGTCGAGTCGATCATGGTGCACGAGCTGTCCCACCAGTGGTTCGGCGACAGCGTCAGCCCGCGCACCTGGTCCGACCTGTGGCTCAACGAGGGACACGCCACCTGGTACGAGGCGCTGTACGCCGACGAGAAGTCCGGGCACACCCTGGAGGCGCGCATGAAGGCGGCGTACGGCGCCTCGGACCGCTGGCGCGCCGCGGGAGGCCCGCCGGCGTTGCCCAAGGCCCCCAACCCCGGGCAGAAGATCAGCATCTTCCGGCCCAACGTGTACGACGGCGCGGCCCTCGTCCTCTACGCCCTGCGCGAGGAGATCGGGCGGACCGCGTTCGAGCACCTGGAGCGGGCGTGGGTGCACAACCACCGGGACGCCACGGCGACCACGGCCGACTTCGAGCGCCTCGCCCAGGAGATCTCCGGGCGCGATCTGGCCCGGTTCTTCAAGGACTGGCTGTACGGCGAGAAGACCCCGCCGATGCCCGGCCACCCGGACTGGAAGCAGGCGCCACCGGTCAGGAAGGGGGAACCGAAGGCCGCGCCGAAGGTCGCCCCGCAGGCCCGGCGGGTCAAGAAATAAGGCCGTGACGAGACGGGCCGTACCGTGCGACCATCGACGGGTCGGCGCCGCACGGGACACGGGAATCTCCCGGGGTACTCGTGCGTTGTCCTCCATGAAGGCAGCCGTACCGGCATCCCACGACGTAAGGACCCAATGACCTCCTCTTCTTCCCCTTCCCAGGACCAGCGCGTTGCGCACGCCTACCCCGACGGTCTCCGGGCCGATGCCCTGATGGAAGAGGACGTCGCCTGGAGCCACGAGATCGACGGAGACCGGGACGGCGACCAGTTCGACCGCTCCGAGCGCGCGGCCCTGCGCCGTGTGGCGGGTCTCTCCACCGAGCTCGAGGACGTCACCGAGGTCGAGTACCGGCAGCTCCGTCTGGAGCGGGTCGTGCTCGTCGGCGTCTGGACCACCGGGACCGCACAGGACGCGGACAACTCCCTCGCGGAGCTGGCCGCCCTCGCGGAGACGGCGGGCGCTCTGGTGCTCGACGGCGTGATCCAGCGCCGGGACAAGCCCGACGCGGCGACCTACATCGGCTCCGGCAAGGCCGAGGAGCTGCGCGACATCGTGCTGGAAACGGGCGCGGACACCGTCATCTGCGACGGTGAGCTCAGCCCGGGCCAGCTCATCCACCTCGAGGACGTCGTCAAGGTCAAGGTCATCGACCGCACGGCCCTGATCCTGGACATCTTCGCCCAGCACGCCAAGTCCCGGGAGGGCAAGGCGCAGGTCGCGCTCGCGCAGATGCAGTACATGCTGCCGAGGCTGCGAGGCTGGGGTCAGTCGCTGTCCCGTCAGATGGGCGGCGGCAAGGGCGGCGGACTCGCCACTCGAGGCCCCGGTGAGACCAAGATCGAGACGGACCGGCGCCGGATCCGCGAGAAGATGGCGAAGATGCGCCGGGAGATCGCGGAGATGAAGACCGGCCGCGAGATCAAGCGTCAGGAGCGCAAGCGCCACAGGGTGCCGTCCGTCGCCATCGCGGGCTACACCAACGCCGGAAAGTCGTCCCTGCTCAACCGGCTCACGGGCGCGGGAGTCCTGGTCGAGAACGCCCTGTTCGCGACCCTGGACCCGACCGTGCGCCGGGCGGAGACCCCGAGCGGCCGGCTGTACACGCTGGCGGACACGGTCGGCTTCGTCCGGCACCTGCCCCACCACCTGGTCGAGGCGTTCCGCTCCACCATGGAAGAGGTCGGCGAGGCCGACCTGATCCTGCACGTCGTGGACGGTTCCCACCCCGACCCGGAGGAGCAGCTGGCCGCCGTCCGCGAGGTGGTCCGGGACGTCGGCGCCACCGGCGTGCCGGAGATCGTCGTGATCAACAAGGCTGACGCAGCCGACCCGCTGACGCTCCAGCGGCTCATGCGGATCGAGAAGCGCTCCATCGCGGTCTCGGCCCGCACCGGCCAGGGCATCGACGAACTGCTCGCGCTGATCGACAACGAGCTGCCGCGACCGTCGGTCGAGGTGGAGGCACTCGTGCCGTACACGCACGGCGGCCTGGTCGCCCGCGCCCACACCGAGGGCGAGGTGATCTCCGCGGAGCACACGGCGGAGGGCACGCTGCTCAAGGTGCGGGTGCACGAAGAGCTGGCGGCGGACCTCGCGCCGTACGTACCGGCTCCGCTCGCCTGAGCTGTCGCGGTCCGCTGAACGCATGGAAGGCCCGTCTCCTGCTTGCCGCAGGGGGCGGGCCTTCCGCGCGTGTGCGGCTCATCGGCCGCCGTACGTCCTGCTCATCCTCTGGTAGAGGGCCTTGGCCTCCGGACCGAGCCGGGGTCCCGCCAGCCAGCTGTTGTCGGCCGGGCCGATCGAGGTGTTGGAGACCAGTTCGGTCTTCCCGCCCACCACCCGGAACCAGCCTCCGCCGGACGAACCGCCGGTCATCGTGCAGCCGATGCGGTACATCGTCGGCAGTGCCGAACCGAGGGAGAACCGCCCGGGCCGGTCGATGCACTTGAACATCTTCAGCCCGTTGTAGGGCGGTGCCGCCGGGTAGCCCCAGGCGCCCATCGCGGCGACCTCCGTCGCGGACGGCGCGGAGAAGTCCACGTCGAGTGCCGCGCCGACGGTTTCCTCCAGCGACCTGGAGCCCTGCTCCGGAGTCACGTGCAGCACCGCGTAGTCGTACGGGGCGCCCGCGCCTCCCGTCGCCGACCCGCCGGCGATCCACTCGTCCGACGTCGACGCCCAGTCGGCCCACCAGTTGCCGTAGGGGGCGATCTCCGCTGTCGTGGCGTCGCCGAGCTGTGCCTCGCTCTTGCCGAGGTCGTTGTAAGCCGGGACGAAGACGAGGTTGCGGTACCAGCCACCGCCGTCACCGGCGTGCACGCAGTGCCCGGCCGTCCACACGAGGTTGGACCTGCCCGGGTGGTTCACGTCCTTGACGACCGTGCCGGAGCAGACCATGGTCCCCTCGGGCGAGTCGAAGAAGACCTTGCCGACCGGGGCGGCGTTCTCGTGGTACGGCGTCTTCTCGGCCTCGGCCTCCACAGCCGTCGGATCCGGGTCGCTGACGCCCCGGCCCTGGCCGGCGGTGGCGTCCTTCGTGGTGACGGTCTTGTCGGCCTCCTTCGCCGACCGCATCCGCTCGGGCTTCCACAGCCCCTCGATCACCGGGTTCACGAAGTCCTCGGCCGCGCTGAGCCACTTGTCCCGGTCCCACTCCCGCCAGCCGCCGTCGGCCCACTTGCCGACGTCGACGCCGTGCTTCCTGAGTTTGTCGGCGACACCGGCGGGGATGTGGCCCTTGCTGTCACCGGAGGCGGAGGCGGAGGCCGAAGCGGTCCGGGAGGCGGCGGCGTCGGCCCCGGTGGCGTCGGAGCCGTCGCAGGCGGTCGCCGTCAGAGCCAGGGCGGTGGACGCGACCGCGAGCACGAACCGCCGTCGGCCGTGCGGGTGCGCGGTGGGTGTACGTGTGGAAAGCATGGTGCGATGTCCCCCGTTGAAGCGCATGGATCGCCGAGCAGTGATGCGATCCGGTAGGCCGACGCCATGGGAAATGTCATGGGCCTGACATATGGGCAGTCGTGTCCGCGTGGTGATCGAGTACGGACAACACCCCACTATGCCCCTGGAGTTCGGGACGAACGGCGGTGGGACGGTGAAGGTTCCCGTCAGACACCCCACCGCCGATCAGGCTACTGACCGGCGAACTTGTCGCTCACCGAGTCGTACACGCCCTTGGCCACCGCACCCAGGCGCGGTCCCGCGAGCCAACCCGCGTTCACCGGGCCGATCGAGGTGTTGGACACCAGCGCCGGCTTACCGCCGGACCCCGTCGCGACCCAGCCCCCGCCGGACGAACCGCCGGTCATCGTGCAGCCGATGCGGTACATCGTCGGGTCCGAGGAGCTGAGCGAGAACCGCCCCGGCTTGTCCTTGCACTGGTAGAGCTTCTGCCCGTCGTACGGTGCCGCCGCCGGGTAGCCGGTCGCGGTGATGCTGCTCACCTTCGGCACGGCCGGCGCGTTGAAGTCCACGGGGAGCGCCGAACCGACCGTCTCCTCGAGGGACTTGCCCGAACCGCCCTCCTCCGGCGTCACATGGATGACGGCGTAGTCGTACGAGGCGCCGTCACCGCCTGTCTGCCCGCCCTGCGCGATCCACTGGTCGGAGGTCTTCGTCCAGTCGCCCCACCACACGCCGTACGGAGCAGCCTCCTCCTTGGTCGCGGTCTCCAGCTGCTCGGCCGACTTGCCCGAGTCGTTGTACGACGGGACGAACGCGATGTTGCGGTACCAACCGCCCCCCTTGCCGGCGTGCACGCAGTGGCCCGCCGTCCACACCAGGTTTGACTTCCCGGGGTGAGCCGGGTCCTTCACCACCGTCGCCGAGCAGACCATCGTGCCCTCGGGGGAGTCGAAGAACACCTTGCCCGCCTCGGCGGCATTCGCGTGGTACGAGGGCGGGACGGCCTTGGCGTCCACCGCCTGCGGCGTCGGATCGGTCACGCCCTGGTCGCCGGAGAGGTCGTTCTCGTCGACGCTGCGGTCCGGGTCGTCGGCCTCCCGCATCCGGTCCGGGTCCCACAGCCCCTTGATGATCGGGTTGACGTAGTCCTGCGCCTCGCGCAGCCAGTCGTCCCTGTCCCAGTTCTTCCAGGCGCCGTTCTTCCACTTGTCGAGGTCGATCCCGTGCTCTTTGAGCCTGTCCTTGATGTCGTCCGGGATCACGATCTTGCCGTCGCCGCCGGTCGACGCCGTCGCGCTGGCCTGACTGTTCGCATCGGTGTCGCCCGAATCACAGGCGGTCGCCGTGAGTGCGAGCACCGAAGCGAGGGCCATGGCGCCCAGGACGGGGGAGGTTCTGCGGCGCGCGTTCCTCCCCCGACGGACGGTGAACGACGGCCGTATGGATCGCATGGTCTGACTCCCCCTGCTGTCAACGAACTTGAGGCACAGGCCGGCCCGCACAGAGGAACTCATGGTGATCTCACCCCGAGTTCAAGCGGGTCTCACGGCCGTGTGTGATGCCACCACACGATATGCGGTCACGGTCGGGGACTCCCGACGGAATGGCAACTGTTCCGCCACAGACGGCCGGTAGGGCCGGACGAGGGCCGGTTTCGTGAGGGGAGTGCCACACATGATCGATCATGACGACCCGTAACCGGCACGGCAGTCCGCTGTTGGTAGCGAGGGGGCTGCTGTGTGTCCGCAACCCCGACCGGCGGAGGACAGGGGGAGCCGTGGCGGCTGTCGAGCCAGTGCCCGAGGACGCGCCCTCGGGGTGTGCCACCGCAACCCCTCCCCGCGAAGCACCCGCAGGCACAAGCCCCGTCGCGGGAGTCCTTGTCGCCGGCGATGCCGACGCGGGGAGCCGGACGGGCGCCATGACCGTGCACGAGGGGATCCTCCGACGCCAGTCGGCTCGTGAGTCGTCGGCCCGCACGTACGCGCGTTCCCTGCCGATCGTGCCGGTCCGGGCACGCGGGCTGACCATCGAGGGCGCGGACGGCCGCCGTTACCTCGACTGTCTCTCCGGCGCCGGCACCCTCGCGCTCGGCCACAACCACCCCGTGGTTCTGGAGGCCATCCGCAAGGTCCTCGACTCGGGGGCGCCTCTGCACGTCCTCGACCTCGCAACTCCCGTCAAGGACGCCTTCGTCACCGAACTGTTCCGCACCCTGCCGCCCGGTCTCGCCGACCACGCGCGCGTGCAGTTCTGCGGACCGGCGGGTACGGACGCCGTGGAGGCCGCCCTCAAGCTGGTCCGGGCCGCCACCGGCCGCACCGGTGTGCTGGCCTTCACCGGCGCCTACCACGGGATGACCGCAGGTTCCCTCGAGGCCTCCGGGGGCGCCTCCGACGTGCGGGTGGCTCGGCTGCCCTATCCGCACGACTACCGCTGTCCGTTCGGCGTCGGCGGCGAGCCCGGTGCCGAACTCGCCGCGCGCTGGACCGAGTCCGTCCTCGACGATCCCAAGTCGGGGGTGAGGACCCCCGCCGGGATGATCCTCGAACCGGTGCAGGGCGAGGGCGGTGTCATCCCCGCGCCGGACGCCTGGATGCGCCGTATGCGGCAGATCACCGCCGAGCGCTCGATTCCGCTGATCGCCGACGAGGTCCAGACCGGCGTGGGTCGCACCGGTGCCTTCTGGGCGGTGGAGCACAGCGGGGTCGTTCCCGATGTGATGGTCCTGTCCAAGGCCATCGGAGGCAGTCTGCCGCTCGCCGTCGTCGTCTACCGTGACGCCCTCGACGTGTGGCAGCCCGGAGCGCACGCGGGCACGTTCCGGGGCAACCAACTCGCCATGGCAGCCGGAGCGGCCACCCTCGCCTACGTCCGCGAGAACGGCCTCGCCGAACGGGCGGCCGTCCTCGGAGAGCGCATGCTCGGTCGGCTGCGCGGTCTCGCCCAGGACTTCCCGTGCATGGGAGACGTGCGGGGACGCGGGCTCATGATCGGGGTCGAGATGGTGGACCCGGAGGTGACGAGCCGGACCGGCGGGCCCTGTGCCCCGCAGCGCGACGCACATGCCGCGCACGGGTCCGGCGCCTTGGCCCACGGTGGCCCGGCCTTCGAGTCCCTGCCCCTCGGTCCGGCGCCTTCGGCCCTCGGGCAGGCCCCGCCCCCGGCCGCCCCCGCGTTGGCCGCCGCCGTCCGACGGGAGTGTCTGCGGCGGGGCCTGATCGTCGAACTCGGCGGACGCCACTCCAGCGTCGTACGACTGCTTCCGCCCCTGACGATCAGCGACGAACAGGCCGCCGCGGTACTCGACCGACTGGCGGACGCGATGGCGGCGGTCTCCCGCAGCCACCTTCCCGGTGCGGACCGCGGGACCAAGGACCGGCCGAACGATCAGCAGCCACATCGGCATCAGCCCCAGAGCCGGAGCCGGCTGCCCGGGCTTGACCAGCGCCGGGGCGACAGTGCCGACCGGGCGCGGTGACCCCGGGCAGCCGCCTGCGTACCCGTGCGAACGCGCACGCCATCGAAACCGGTGCCGCCCTCGCCGCCGGGGTGCGACACCCATGCGGCCCGAGAGCGAGCGGTCCGCGCCCCACCGGCTGCTCCCGGCCGACCCCTCCCCTTCACGAGGAACCACCTTGACCACCTCCTCCGACCTGTCCCGCCTCGAGTCCGCCGACCCCCGCCGACCGGGAGACGCCGTTCACGTCGAACCACCGCGCGGCACCGCCGCCGATCTCCTGAACCACCCGGATCCCCATAGGGCCGCCCAAGCCGCGGCCGTGGAGAACCTGCTGCGCTGCTGGGTGCGCGAGGCGGGCCTGCCCGCGCCCCATGACGGTGTCCTGCGCGTGCCGCTGCCCGCCAGCGGCATCACCCTGCTCGCCCCCGTCCACTACTGGTCGCCGACCGGCTGGCACCGCTTCGGCCTCCCACGCCTGGCCGGCGCACCCGAGCAGTCCCCGGCCGTGGACGCGATCACGGTCGCGGCTCTCCTGGTCCGCGAGACCCCTCGGGACAGTCACCTGTCCGAGACGTCCGTCGACGCCATGACGGAGGACAGCGCCGACGCCTTCCCGGTCGAGCGAGCCCTCGACCCCGGCCCGACGGGCTGCCTCACCTCCGCGAGCGGCCCAGAGGGCGCCGAAGGCACCGACCTCGTCGCACGCGTCGCCGACTCCGTCCGCCGTACCGCGGCGTTCATCAGCGAGCGCAGGGAGAACCGGACCGATTCACCCGATCTGTTCCTGGCGGCCGAACAGGCGTTGCTGCTCGGACATCCGCTGCACCCGACGCCGAAGGGGCGCGAAGGCATGTCGGACGGCGAAGCGCGCCTCTACTCACCGGAGTCGCGTGGCTCCTTCCCCCTTCGCTGGCTGGCTGTCGCTCCTTCCGTCGTCGCCACCGAATCCGCCTGGACCGAAGGCGGCCGACCTGTCCCCGCCGCCCGCTTGACGGCCCGTCTCGCCGGCGTCCCGCTGCCGTTGCCGGACGGGTTCGCCGCCCTGCCGGTGCACCCTTGGCAACTGCGCGAGGCGCGGCACCGTCCCGAGGTCGAGACCCTCTTCGACGCCGGACTCCTCCGGGACCTGGGCTCTCTTGGTCCTTCGTGGCATCCGACCTCCTCCGTGCGTACCCTCCACCGGTCCGGCGCCCCCGCGATGCTCAAACTGTCGCTGGGGCTGCGCATCACCAACTCCCTCCGTGAGAACCTCCGCAAAGAGCTCCGCCGCGGGGTCGAGGTCCACCGGCTTCTGCGCACGGGCCTGGCCAGACAGTGGCAGGCTGCCCATCCCGGCTTCGACATCGTCCGCGATCCTGCCTGGCTCGCGGTCGACGATCGCGACGGCCTCCCCTTGCCGGGCCTCGATGTGATGGTCCGCCACAACCCGTTCGCACCGGCGGACGACGTGTCCTGCGTCGCCGGACTCGTCGGGCCCCGGCCGGACTGGGAGTGCGGCCACCGCTCCCGGCTGGCCGCGCTCGTCACACGCCTCTCCGCACGGACGGGCCGGCCGCTGGAGGCAGTCTCCGCCGAGTGGTTCCTGCGCTACCTGGAGCAGGTCGTCCGTCCGGTCCTCTGGCTCGACGGTGAGGCGGGGGTCGCCCTGGAGGCGCATCAGCAGAACACGCTTCTCCTCCTCGACCCCGACGGCTGGCCCGCCGGCGGCCGCTACCGCGACAACCAGGGCTACTACTTCCGCGAGTCCGGCCGCACGGAACTGGAAGCCCGGTTGCCCGGCATCGGCGAGCACAGCGACACCTTCGTGTCCGACGACGTCGCCGACGAGCGCTTCGCCTACTACCTGGGGATCAACAACGTGCTCGGTCTCATCGGCGCGTTCGGCTCCCAGCGGCTCGCCGACGAGCGACTCCTGCTCGCCGCCTTCCGGCGCTTTCTCGCCGACGCCGCCTCGGACCCCCGCCGACTGCGAGGTTCGGTGGCCGCCCGGCTGCTCGACTCGCCCCGGCTGCGCTGCAAGGCCAACCTGCTGACCCGGTTGCAGGGGCTCGACGAACTCGTCGGCCCCGTGGCCACCCAGTCCGTGTACGTCACCATCACCAACCCCCTGTACTCCTGATCCCTCGCCGCACCTGCCCCCGCCTCCTTCCGCCTCCCCGAGGGCCCGTCCCACCCGACCCGCTGAGAGGACCCGTCGTGCCTCCCGCCGAGACAGCCACCGACAGCCGCCGTACCCATCCCGCCGTCTCCGACCTGCTCGACCGCGTCGGCGACTGGGGGCCCACCGCCACTCCGGCAGGTGTGTTCCGCCTCGTCCCCGTGCAGATGGAGCGCGACCTCCCCCTCGTCGGCCGGTGGATGAACGACCCCGCGGTCGCGGCGTTCTGGGAACTGTCGGGTCCCGAGTCCGTGACGCGGCGACACCTGCGCCGCCAGTTCGCCGACGGACGCAGCGTCCCCTGCCTCGGGGTGCTGGCGGGCCGGCCGATGAGTTACTGGGAGATCTATCGAGCCGACCTCGACCCGCTTGCGCGCCACTACCCGGCCCTTGCCCATGACACCGGGATCCACCTCCTCATCGGGTGTGTCACCGACCGCGGGCGAGGGCTGGGCAGTCGTCTGCTCACAGCCGTCGCCGACCTCGTCCTCGACAGGAGGCCCGCCTGTGCCCGTGTCGTCGCCGAACCCGACCTTCGCAACATTGCGTCCGTCACCACCTTCCTGAACGCCGGTTTCCGGTTCTTCGCCGAGGTCGACCTGCCCACCAAGCGGGCCGCTCTCATGGTCCGGGACCGGGCCCTGCGTGATCTGACATGACACTGTGTGATCGCGCCGTCACAGACGGAACGCCCCGCGTGTCGAATCGGTTCCCGCCGAAGCCGGGCTTCCCCACCGCCACCGAGGAACCCACAGCCTTGATGCCCTCCCTCCTGTCCGCCTTGACCACCCGTTTGTCAGTGCCGAGTCGTAGGGTGGTCGCGCTATGACGAAGCCCTCACTCCCCGAACTCCTGCACGCCGCTGTCACCGCTGTCGGCGGCACCGAGCGCCCCGGCCAGGTGACCATGGCCGAAGCCGTCGCCGAGGCGATCGACGACGGCTCCCATCTGCTGGTCCAGGCCGGCACCGGCACCGGTAAGTCGCTCGGCTACCTCGTGCCCGCCCTCGCGCACGGAGAGCGGGTCGTGGTGGCGACCGCCACGCTGGCCCTGCAGCGCCAGCTCGTCGAGCGGGACCTGCCCCGTACGGTCGACGCGCTGCATCCGCTGCTGCGCCGCCGCCCGGAATTCGCCATGCTCAAGGGCAGGTCGAACTACCTCTGCCTGCACCGGCTGCACGAAGGAGTTCCGCAGGACGAGGAGGAGGGCCTCTTCGACCAGTTCGAGGCGGCCGCACCCACCAGCAAGCTGGGCCAGGACCTGCTCCGGCTGCGGGACTGGTCGGACGAGACCGAGACCGGTGACCGGGACGACCTCACACCCGGTGTCTCCGACCGGGCCTGGGCCCAGGTGTCGGTGTCTTCCCGGGAGTGTCTGGGAGCCACGAAGTGCGCCTACGGCGCCGAGTGCTTCGCGGAGATGGCACGCGAGCGGGCCAAGCTCGCCGAGGTCGTCGTCACCAACCACGCGCTGCTCGCCATCGACGCCATCGAGGGTGCGCCGGTCCTTCCGCAGCACGAGGTGCTGATCGTCGACGAGGCGCACGAGCTGGTCTCGCGGGTCACGGGTGTGGCCACCGGCGAGCTGACTCCCGGCCAGGTCAACCGGGCCGTACGCCGGGCGGCGAAGCTGGTCAACGAGAAGGCGGCCGACCAGCTACAGACGGCCGCCGAGGGCTTCGAGCGGCTCATGGAGCTGGCGCTGCCCGGCCGCCTGGAGGAGATCCCGGAAGACCTCGGGTACGCGCTCATGGCGCTGCGCGACGCCGCGCGGACCGTCATCTCGGGCATCGGCGCGACCCGTGACAAGTCGGTCCAGGACGAGGACGCGGTCCGCAAGCAGGCCCTTGCGTCCGTGGAGTCCGTGCACGACGTGGCGGAGCGGATCGTCAACGGCTCCGAGTGGGACGTCGTCTGGTACGAGCGGCACGACCGGTTCGGTGCATCGTTGCGTGTCGCGCCGATGTCCGTGTCGGGTCTGCTGCGGGAGAAGCTCTTCGCGGACCGCTCCGTGACCCTGGCATCGGCGACCCTGAAGCTGGGCGGGGACTTCAACGGTGTGGGTGCCTCCATGGGGCTGGCTCCGGAGGGCACGGAGGGCGAGGACGTGCCGCAGTGGAAGGGCATCGACGTGGGCTCGCCCTTCGATTACCCCAAGCAGGGCATCCTCTACGTGGCCAAGCACCTGTCACGTCCCGCGCGGGACGGCGACCGCGGCGACATGCTGGACGAGCTGACGGAACTGATCCAGGCGGCCGGAGGGCGCACGCTCGGCCTGTTCTCCTCGATGCGGGCCGCGCAGCTCGCCGCCGAGGAACTGCGCACGCGTGTTCCCGAGTTCCCGATCCTCCTCCAAGGGGAGGAGACACTCGGCGAGCTGATCAAGAACTTCGCGGCGGACCCGAAGACCTGCCTCTTCGGCACGCTGTCGCTCTGGCAGGGCGTCGATGTGCCAGGTGCCAGTTGCCAGCTGGTGGTCATGGACAAGATCCCGTTCCCGCGTCCTGACGACCCGCTGATGAGCGCGCGCCAGAAGGCCGTGGAGGACGCCGGCGGCAACGGCTTCATGGCCGTCGCCGCCACCCATGCGGCACTGCTGATGGCCCAGGGCGCTGGCCGCCTCGTCCGTGCGTCGGGAGACCGTGGAGTGGTGGCCGTGCTGGATCAGCGGCTGGCGACGGCCCGTTACGGCAGCTATCTGAAGGCGTCCCTGCCGGACTTCTGGTACACCACCGACCGTGAACAGGTCCGCAGGTCGCTCGCTGCGATCGATGCGCTTGCCAAGCAGGCGGAGGCGGAGTGAGACGGGCGGCGGCGCAGTGAGACGAAGGGGTTGTCCCGGATTCGGGACAACCCCTTCGTCATGGACCATCGGCGCAGCGCAGGGCCCCGGAACCGGCGCAGGGATTCCGGGGCCCAGTTCAGGGGGTGGACCAGAGAGGCCTGTCCACCACCGTGCTCAGACGCGGCGGAGTACGGCCACCACCTTGCCGAGGATGGTCGCGTCGTCACCCGGGATCGGCTCGTACGCCGCGTTGTGCGGGAGGAGCCACACATGCCCGTCCTCGCGCTTGAAACGCTTGACGGTGGCCTCGCCCTCCAGCATCGCCGCCACGATGTCGCCGTTCTCGGCGACGGGCTGGCGGCGGACGGTGACCCAGTCGCCGTCGCAGATCGCGGCTTCGATCATCGAGTCACCGACGACCTTGAGCACGAACAGCTCACCGTCACCCACCAACTGCCTGGGCAGAGGGAAGACGTCCTCGACCGATTCCTCGGCGAGGATGGGGCCACCGGCGGCGATGCGGCCGACCAGCGGGACGTACGACGCGGCGGGCTTCCCGGCGGTGTCCGTGGGCTGCACGGAGGCAGCCTGGTCGGAGCCGCGCACCTCGTAGGCGCGCGGCCGATGGGGGTCGCGGCGCAGGAAGCCCTTGCGCTCAAGGGCCATCAGCTGGTGGGCGACCGAGGACGTGCTCGACAGGCCGACCGCCTGACCGATCTCCCGCATGGACGGCGGGTAGCCGCGCCGCTGTACGGAGTCCCTGATGACCTCGATCACTCGGCGCTGCCGGTCGGTGAGTCCCGAGCTGTCGGCGCGGATGCCTGGCGGTCGGCCAGGCAAGGAGCGCTTGTGTGCCTCGGGATTCATGGCTTCGTTCATCGCATGCACCGGCTCGAGTCGGCCCTGGGAGCGGTCCTGGGCAGTGATGGTGGCGCTGTCTGCGGTGGTGGTCACGTCGGCCCCTCTCGGTTGTCTCCCTGCTGGACAACGGTAGTGGCTTTCGAAAGGTTGCGCCAAACACACGTTCGAGTGAAAAAGCGAGGATAGCCTGACTTGATCATGTATCTGGGTGTATGGCTGACGCGCTGCCCGGCGGGGGAAGGGCTCGTGGTCGTACTCTTCGCCACCGAGACGGATGACCTTGTGAGGTGCGGCCCCAGTCTGCCATCCGGCGCCGCGTCCCGCCGGAGCCGGCCCGGCTCTCCGCGAGAGCCCCACCCCTCCTCCCTGCGGCGCCCACGCTATCGCCGTATCCGGTCCGCGATAAGGGTGCACGCGCGCGTGATGCGGGTGGATTCCGGGTGCTCGGCGTGACCACGGAAACGCGTGCGGTGAACCTGTCGGGCGCGACACGCGATACGGCCTGGGTCTATGAGCCAAGCCCCCATATGTAGTGGTTGGATTGCACCAGCAGCCCAGAAGTTGTGGTCCCTGGTGTCTTCGGATGCTCTTGGATCCCCTATGCTTGGGGCTGCTTCGAGGGGCCCATGGGGCCCGGCGAGGCCATTGAGTCTGCTGTGAGGAGGGTTGGAGTTCATGCACTGCCCCTTCTGTAGGCACCCCGACAGCCGTGTCGTCGACAGCCGTACGACGGACGACGGCACGTCGATCCGAAGGCGTCGCCAGTGCCCTGACTGCTCCCGTCGTTTCACGACCGTGGAGACGTGTTCGCTCATGGTGGTGAAGCGGTCCGGAGTCACCGAGCCGTTCAGCCGTACGAAGGTCATCAACGGCGTGCGCAAGGCATGTCAGGGACGGCCTGTCACCGAGGACGCGCTGGCCCAGCTCGGTCAGCGGGTCGAGGAGGCGGTGCGTGCCACCGGAAGCGCCGAGTTGACCACCCATGACGTGGGGCTGGCCATACTCGGCCCGTTGCAGGAGCTCGACCTCGTCGCGTATCTGCGGTTCGCCTCCGTCTACCGGGCGTTCGACTCGCTCGAGGACTTCGAGGCGGCCATCACGGAACTCAGGAACGAGACGGCACACCCCGCCGCGGACGACGAAGACCGCGAGAGTGGCGCGGCGGCTGCCGCGGGGAGCCGGGAAGACGAAGGCGGGCCCGGAGAGACCGTTCAGGTTCCCGAGCCCGCCCACGCCGCCGACTGACCGGCGGGCCGAAACCGGGATTTCCAGCCCGGGGGCGGCCGGGCGGCGGCGGACCAAGACCTGTTGTGGGCGGTAGCGCGTGGTGCCCACAGCACAAGACAGAACAGCGTGCCATGGGAACAGCGTGGCATTTTCGGGCGTTTTCGCCCGTAGAGGGAGGCGGCATGACAGAGACGGCGAGCGGTCCGGCGCGAGGTACCCGTGCCAAGGGTGCCAAGACCACCAAGGGCCTGCGTATCGAGCGCATCCACACGACCCCCGGCGTGCACCCCTATGACGAGGTGGCCTGGGAGCGTCGTGACGTCGTCATGACCAACTGGCGCGACGGCTCGATCAATTTCGAGCAGCGTGGCGTCGAGTTCCCCGACTTCTGGTCGGTGAACGCGGTCAACATCGTCACCAGCAAGTACTTCCGGGGCGCCGTCGGCACCCCGCAGCGCGAGACCGGCCTCAGGCAGCTGATCGACCGCATCGTGAAGACGTACCGGAAGGCCGGCGAGGACTACAAGTACTTCGCCTCGCCCGCCGACGCGGAAATCTTCGAGCACGAGCTGGCGTACGCCCTCCTGCACCAGATCTTCAGCTTCAACAGCCCCGTCTGGTTCAACGTCGGCACTCCGCAGCCCCAGCAGGTCTCCGCCTGCTTCATCCTGGCCGTCGACGACTCCATGGAGTCGATCCTCGACTGGTACAAGGAAGAGGGCATGATCTTCAAGGGCGGCTCCGGCGCCGGCCTGAACCTCTCCCGCATCCGTTCCTCCAAGGAGCTGCTCTCCTCTGGTGGCAACGCCTCCGGTCCCGTCTCCTTCATGCGTGGCGCCGACGCGTCCGCCGGCACCATCAAGTCCGGTGGCGCCACCCGTCGCGCCGCCAAGATGGTCGTCCTGGACGTGGACCACCCGGACGTCGAGGACTTCATCGCGACCAAGGTGAAGGAAGAGGAGAAGATCCGCGCCCTGCGCGACGCGGGCTTCGACATGGACCTGGGTGGCGACGACATCACGTCCGTCCAGTACCAGAACGCCAACAACAGCGTCCGCGTGAACGACGAGTTCATGACGGCCGTCGAGAACGGCACCGAGTTCGGCCTGCGCGCCCGCATGACCGGCGAGGTCATCGAGAAGGTCGACGCCAAGGCGCTGTTCCGCAAGCTCGCCGAGGCCGCGTGGGCCTGCGCCGACCCGGGCATCCAGTACGACGGTGTGATCAACAACTGGCACACCTGCCCCGAGTCCGGCCGGATCACCGCGTCGAACCCGTGCAGCGAGTACATGCACCTGGACAACACGTCCTGCAACCTCGCCTCGCTGAACCTGATGAAGTTCCTCAAGGACGACGGGCAGGGACACCAGTCCTTCGAGGCCGACCGCTTCCAGAAGGTCGTCGAGCTCGTCATCACCGCGATGGACATCTCCATCTGCTTCGCGGACTTCCCGACCCAGAAGATCGGCGAGAACACGCGCGCGTTCCGCCAGCTCGGCATCGGCTACGCCAACCTCGGCGCCCTGCTGATGGCCACGGGTCATGCCTACGACTCCGACGGCGGCCGCTCCCTGGCCGGTGCCATCACCTCCCTCATGACGGGCACCGCCTACCGCCGCTCCTCCGAGCTGGCCGCGGTCGTCGGTCCGTACGACGGCTACGCCCGCAACGCCGACGCCCACAACCGCGTCATGAAGCAGCACTCCGACGCCAACGGGACGGCCGTCCGCATGGACGACCTGGACAGCCCCGTCTGGGCCGCCGCCACGGAGGCCTGGCAGGACGTGCTGCGCCTCGGCGAGAAGAACGGTTTCCGTAACTCCCAGGCGTCCGTGCTCGCCCCGACCGGCACCATCGGTCTGGCGATGTCCTGCGACACCACCGGCGTCGAGCCCGACCTCGCCCTGGTCAAGTTCAAGAAGCTGGTCGGCGGCGGCTCGATGCAGATCGTCAACGGCACCGTCCCGCAGGCCCTGCGCCGCCTGGGTTACCAGGAGGAGCAGATCGAGGCGATCGTCGCCCACATCGCCGACCACGGCAACGTGATCGACGCTCCCGGCCTCAAGCAGGAGCACTACGAGGTGTTCGACTGCGCCATGGGCGAGCGCGCCATCTCTCCGATGGGCCACGTCCGCATGATGGCCGCGATCCAGCCCTGGATCTCCGGAGCCATCTCCAAGACGGTCAACATGCCGGAGACGGCCACCGTCGAGGAGGTCGAGGAGATCTACTTCGAGGCCTGGAAGCTCGGCGTCAAGGCGCTCGCGATCTACCGCGACAACTGCAAGGTCGGCCAGCCCCTCTCCGCGAAGACCAAGGAGAAGGAGAAGACCGAGGTCACCGAGAAGGCCGAGGAGACGATCCGCGCCGCGGTCGAGAAGGTCATCGAGTACCGCCCGGTCCGCAAGCGTCTGCCCAAGGGCCGCCCCGGCATCACGACCTCGTTCACGGTCGGTGGCGCAGAGGGTTACATGACCGCCAACTCCTACCCGGACGACGGTCTCGGCGAGGTCTTCCTGAAGATGTCGAAGCAGGGCTCGACCCTCGCCGGAATGATGGACGCCTTCTCCATCGCGGTCTCCGTCGGCCTCCAGTACGGCGTGCCGCTCGAGACGTACGTCTCCAAGTTCACCAACATGCGCTTCGAGCCGGCCGGCATGACCGACGACCCGGACGTGCGGATGGCGCAGTCGATCGTCGACTACATCTTCCGTCGCCTGGCGCTCGACTTCCTGCCCTTCGAGACGCGCTCCGCGCTCGGCATCCACTCCGCCGAGGAGCGTCAGCGCCACCTGGAGACCGGTTCGTACGAGCCGACCTTCGAGGAGGAGGACGTGGACGTCGAAGGGCTCGCCCAGTCGGCCCCGCGCCAGACGGACCTGAAGGCCGTCGCCGCCCCGAAGGCCGACGTCGAGGTGGCGGAGCCCGCCCCGAAGCAGGCCCACACCAGTGCCGAGCTGGTGGAGATGCAGCTGGGCATCCAGGCCGACGCGCCGCTGTGCTTCTCCTGCGGGACGAAGATGCAGCGGGCCGGTTCCTGCTACATCTGCGAGGGCTGCGGTTCGACCAGCGGTTGCAGCTGATCCCGGCTGTGACGGTCGGTTCGCGATGAACTGACGGAGGGCGGTGGAGCCGGTTCTCGGCTCCACCGCCCTCGTGTCCTGTCCGGGGACACCACCGAGCTCGAGCGGTCGGTGGCGCGTTCCGCGATGTCAGGAGCGGCGCACCTGGCCCATGATCCTCGTGAACGTCGCCGGGTCGTCGTCGAAGCCCTGGACGCCGGAGTGGAACGACCATCCGTCGGACGACTCGCGCTGGAACTCCCCGACCGTCGTCGCGGTCGCACCGAGGACGTCGGCGAAGTCGTCCTCGTCCAGAACGGTGTAGCCCTCCCGTATCCGGAAGGCGGGGTTGAGCACATCGACGAAGGTCCGGTGCGCCGGGCTCTGCTGGATGACGACGCCGACGACCACGCGCGCGTAACGCGCGTCCAGGCGGTCGAGTTCCAGCGTCATCACCTCGTCCCAGCCGAAGCCCTTGCCGTCCTTGCTGTCCCGGTTGAGGTAGATCGTGCCGTCGGGAGAGCGACTGTCGAAGTGCACCACATAGGCGGGCGCGCCGTGTGGATCGCTCGCCAGGTAGGTCGCGGCCACGATGTCCAGATCGGTGGGTGGCTGCCCCGACGGACTCGGATCCCACTTCAGAGCCATCTCGACCTTGCGGATTCCCTTGTTCAGGCCGCTCACCGGAATTCCCCTCCCCGTTTCCCCGTCTGACACTGCCCCGAACGGGCCGTCCATCAGGGCCGGTTGTCCATCCTGCCACGCGCGCGTGCGGCCTCGCAGCGCTGCTTCGTGAACGAGAGTGACCAACGCCACGCCGACTGGCCTTACCATGGCGCGGTGCTGGTCAAGTGGATTCGCTGCACCGTGGTGGACCGCCGCGGTTTCGAACGGGGACAGCGAAAGTGGGCGGGGCTTCTGGGGGAGCCGGGATTCCGGGGGCAGGGCGGGGGCTGGAGCAGAGGGCGGCCCTCCGTTGCGCATGTCTTCACGTTCTGGGAGAGCCGCGCCTTCTACGACTCGTTCATGGCGCGCTCCCACGACCGGCTGGCTGCGGCGCAGTCGGGCACTTTCAAGGACGTCCAGGTACGGCTGTTCGACTACCGCTTCGACGTGAAGACGGGCTTCGAGCCCCGCTTCACCGACTCCGACCTGCTGCGGGTGGCCCTGTGCCGGGTCCATGAGGAACGTGCCGAGCACTTCACCCTGATGCAGGAGAAGGTCTGGAACCCTGCCATGGCGGGCTCCCCGGGCATGATCCGGGGACTGTTCGCCGAGGCGCCGGGGCCTGAGTTCCTGGTGCTCTCGATGTGGCGCTCGCAGGCCGAGCACGGAAAGTACCGCACCGAACGCGTGGAGCGGCTGGCGCTGCGCGCGCAGACGGAGGCGGACATCGCCTCACTCACCGGTGACATCGTGGAGCTCGAGTCGACCTGGACGGTATGAAGACCGGACGCGCTGCAACCTTGTTGATCGTGCACTGTTATGTGCCTTCTGTTGCGGGATTCGTGTGACCTACGCCGTATGGAGGCCCTACGAGTGCTCGATCGGCCGTCACTCGATCTAGGGTTTTGGCATGGCACGACCACGGCGCATCGTCCTTGTCCGGCACGGGGAGTCAACGGGCAATGTTGATGACACCGTCTACGAGCGTGAACCCGACCATGCCCTGGCCCTGACCGAGCGAGGGTGGCGACAGGCGGAGGAGACGGGAAAGAACATCCGGGAGGTGTTCGGCCGCGAGGAGGTCAGCGTGTACGTCTCCCCGTACCGGCGCACGCACGAGACTCTGCGCGCTTTCCACCTGGATCCGGAACTCATACGGGTGCGTGAGGAACCCCGGCTGCGTGAGCAGGACTGGGGAAACTGGCAGGACTGCGACGACGTACGACTGCAGAAGGCGTACCGGGACGCCTACGGGCACTTCTTCTACCGTTTCGCGCAGGGCGAGAGCGGCGCCGACGTCTACGACCGGGTCGGCGGCTTCCTGGAGAGCCTCTTCCGGAGCTTCGAAGCCCCCGACCACCCGCCGAACGTGCTCCTCGTCACCCACGGTCTGGCGATGCGCCTGTTCTGCATGCGCTGGTTCCACTGGACCGTCGCGGAATTCGAGTCGCTCGCCAATCCGGGGAACGCCGAGATGCGGATGCTCGTTCTCGGGGACGACGACAAGTACACGCTTGACCGGCCCTTCAAGCGCTGGCGGGATCCGGAACCGTACGGAATCACCGGATAGAGTGGCAGAGCGATGACCGCTGACTCCTCTCCCGACCGGCGCCTCGAGCGCGCGCTGACCAGCCTGCGCGGCCTCGCCGTGGGTGACGCGCTGGGCTCACAGTTCTTCGTGCCGGTGAACTATCCGTCGCTCCAGCGCCGCGAGCTGCCGCCTGGGCCCTGGCAGTGGACCGACGACACGGAGATGGCGTGCTCCGTCGTCGCCGTACTGGCCGCCCACCACCGCATCGACCAGGACGCGCTGGCCCACTCCTTCGCACAGCACCACGACTTCGACCGGGGGTACGGTCCCGCGGTCAACCGGCTGCTGAGGCTGGTCCGGGAGGGTGCCGACTGGCGTGAACTGGCGGCCGCCCTGTTCAACGGGCAGGGGTCCTGGGGCAACGGCGCCGCGATGCGTGTCGCCCCCTTGGGGGCCTGGTACGCGGACGACCCCGAGCAGGCGACCCATCAGGCCGAGATCTCCGCCTATCCCACGCATCAGCACCGTGAGGCCGTGGTCGGGGCCATGGCCGTGGCCGCGGCCGCCGCACTGGCCGGCGCTCCTGGAGGCCCGCCCGGCGCCGAGGCGCTCCTGGACGGTGTCATCGCCCTCGTCCCGAAGAGTGCCGTCGGCGCCGGGCTGCGGCGCGCCAGGGACATGCTCGACTACGCCGACGCGGCCACCGTCGCCGCGGTGCTGGGGTGCGGAAGGCGTACGTCGGCCCACGACACCGTCCCGTTCGCGGTCTGGTCGGCCGCTCGCGCTCTCGGGGACTACGAGACGGCGTTCTGGACGACCGCGCAGGTCGGCGGCGACGTGGACACCACCTGCGCCATCGTCGGCGGCATTCTGGCGTCCAGTGAGGCCGGGACGCCTCCGAAGGCCTGGGAGCAGCAGGTCGAGGCGCTGCCGGGCTGGGTGCCCGAGCCCGCTTGACGCCGAGCCGCCGCGATCGCGTCGGACGGCCGTCTTGTCCGGCGGCGGCCGTACGTCCGCCCGAGACTGTCGGACGAGCGTCTCGACGACCGACGGTCGGGTGAGAACTCTCGGTGTCCGACGGGAACTCTGAGTGACCGTCCGTGCGTTCTTCCGGTATCCGTCGTGCGCCGCTCGCGTGCAGGGGACGGGTGTCCGCGGAGAACGATGTGGGGGGTGACGTGTGAGGTTCGATCCGTTGGTGATCATGCCGGTGATCCTGAGTTGCCTGACCGGCCGACCCCGAGGCGGTGGACCCGCCTGCACGCTGACAGGCGTTGGCGGCCCCGGGGCAGCCGGTGTGAGCAGCCCGTCAGCCGACCGTGGGGGCAGCCCCTCCGGACAGCGCCTCCAGGTCGCTCTTTCGCACGCGGATGACGAACCAGGCCGTCACCAGGGCGAGCACGGCCATCGCGGCGGCCGGGACGAAGGCCGTCGAGATGCCGTGGGCCAGTACCTCGTGCCCCCAAGGAGCGGGCAGTTGGTGCGTCTTGGCGAACTCGGCCTTCTGCTCCGCGGATCCGTCGGCGAGGAACTTCGGCAGTTGCTGCTCCGCCTCGTCCCTGCTCGCAGAGCCGAAGACCGTCGTCAGTATGGACAGGCCGAGCGAACCCCCCACCTGCTGCGTTGCGTTGAGCAGACCGGACGCGGCGCCCGCTTCGTGCTGGGCGACACCCGAGACGGCGGTGACCGTCACCGTCACAAAGTTCAGCCCCATGCCGAAGCCGAAGACCACCATCGGTCCGAGCACCCCGCCGACATAGGAGCTGTCCGGGCTGATGAAGGCCTGCCAGGTGAGGCCGAGCGCCACGAGGGCCGAACCGGCCAGCATGAACGGCCTGGGACCGGCGGAGGGCAGGAAGCGCTGGGACAGCCCCGCGCCCGCCGCGATGGCGACCGTGACGGGGAGGAAGGCGAGGCCGGCCTTGATCGGGCTGTAGCCCAGCACGTTCTGCACGAAGAGCACGATGTAGAAGAACATCCCGAACATGGCCGCGGCGAGGCTCAGCATGATCACGTACGTGCCGGAGCGGTTGCGGTCGGCGAACATCCTCAGTGGGGTGATCGGCTCCTTGGCCCGCCTCTCCGTGAACACGAAAGCCGCCAGCAGGATCAATGCGGCCGCGAAGGCGCCGAGGGTCAGGCCGTCCCGCCAGCCTTCCTCCGCCACCCGGATGAAGGCGTAGACCAGGGACGCCATCCCGGCGGTCGAGGTCAGGGCGCCGGCGATGTCGAAGCGCCCGGGGTGTCGCTCGGACTCGCTGATGTAGATCGGCGCCAGGAAGGCTATGAGTACACCGATGGGTACGTTGACGAACAGCACCCAGCGCCAGTCGAGCCATTCGGTGAGCATGCCGCCGGCGAGCAGACCGATGGCGCCGCCGCCCGCGGAGACCGCCGCGAAGACCCCGAAGGCCCGGTTGCGTTCCGGACCCTCGGGAAACGTCGTCGTGATGAGCGCCAGCGAGGTGGGCGACGCGATGGCGCCTCCCACGCCTTGCAGGGCGCGTGCGGCGAGCAGCTGCCAGGGTTCCTGGGCCAGGCCGCCCAGAAGCGAGGCGAAGGTGAAGAGAAGGATGCCGGCCATGAACACCCGGCGCCGGCCGAGGATGTCGCCGGCTCGGGCGCCGAGCAGCAGCAGGCCGCCGAAGGTGAGCGTGTAGGCGCTGACCACCCAGGTGAGATCGGTGGTGCTGAACTCGAGCGCGTCTTGAATGTGCGGCAGTGCGATGTTCACAATCGTGGCGTCGAGCACCACCATGAGTTGGCAGGCGGCGATCACGGTGAGTGCGATGCCGGGGTGTCCCTCCCGGCGGGCCAGCCCTGGTTTCTGTTTGTTGGTCAGCTGAGAGGTTGTCACGATGAGTCCCCCACAAAGGCATTAGTGAACGGTGGCGTTCACTGGCCCGTCAACGGTAGTGAGTCTCTCGTAGTGAACGCAAGCGTTCACTCGCGGTGTCGCCTCTCGGCGTATCCCCCGTCGCGGTCGTGCAGAGCCTCGCTCCACCCCTTGATCCCCGCTTCTTCTGCTCGCTGGAGACACTCAGATGGTTACTTCGCGCTGGACGGCCGCCCCTGCCCCGGCGTCCTCTCCCCGCCGGCGCGGCGCCGTGCTCGAACGTGCGATTCTCGATGCCACGCTGGAGCAGTTGGGCACCGTCGGCTGGAACGGCCTCACGATGGAAGGTGTGGCGGCCGGGGCCCAGACCGGCAAGGCCGCGGTCTATCGACGCTGGCCGTCCAAGGAGGCGCTGGTCGCGGATGCTCTGCGGGCCGGTCTGCCCCGGCTGGATGCCGCGCCGGATCTGGGCAGCGTGCGCGCGGATCTGATGGCGCTGTGCCGCGACGCGCGTGACGCGATGTTCTCCCGCCCTGGTTTCGCGTTGCGTTCGATCATTCACGAATGCGATCCCATCCAGGGTGAGCGCTTCCATACCTTGATCGTCGAAGGGGTGGTGGAGCCCACCGTCAAGCTCCTGCGGGAGGTGGTCAACCGCGGCATCGGCCGAGGTGAAGTACGGCCTGACGCCGCGGACGGTTATGTTTTCGATGTCATTCCGGCCATGATGATGTATCGAACAAAAATGTGCGGATGTGAATGGAATGATCAAGATCTCGATGAGATGATCGACCGGCTCATGATGCCGTTGCTGCGGCCGACCAGGCCCTGAGCGTGGATCCGGTTCCCCGGCGGCCGGTCGGTACGGGGCAGGTGCGGACCGGGGTGTCGCCAGGTGACCCGGGCGGCGTAATCTAAGGGCGCCATGCCGTACGAACCACCCACCCACACCGTCGAGCGCTCCCTCCGCGCCACGACCGGAGCGAAGATCATTGCCGGTGTCGACGAGGTGGGCCGCGGTGCGTGGGCCGGCCCTGTCACCGTCTGCGCGGCGGTCACCGGACTTCGCCGGCCCCCCGTAGGTCTCACCGATTCCAAGCTGCTCACCGTCAAGCGGCGTACCGAACTTGCCGAGCTGCTGCTGCCGTGGGTGACGTGCCACGCCCTGGGCCACGCATCTCCCGAAGAGATCGACGACCTGGGGATGACCGCCGCGCTGCGTCTCGCCGCCGGGCGCGCCCTGGAGGCCCTCCCGATCCGCCCGGACGCGGTGATCCTCGACGGGAAGCACGACTATCTCGGTGCCCCGTGGAAGGTCCGTACGGTGATCAAAGGGGACCAGTCCTGCGTGGCGGTCGCGGCGGCCTCGGTGATCGCCAAGGTGCAGCGCGACAAAATGATGGCAGAACTGGGCATCGACCATGCAGACTTCGCCTTTGCGGACAACGCCGGGTATCCGTCGCCCGTCCACAAGGCCGCACTGGAGGAGCGGGGCCCCACTCCGCTCCACCGGTTGTCGTGGGCGTATCTTGATGCGCTGCCCCAGTGGCGGCACCTCAAGAAAGCCCGCAGCTGGGCCAACGGAAGCGCTCCGGCGGTCGAAGGGCAACTCGGCTTCGACTTCTGACGATTCCGGCCGCACCGACGTGCCACCCGCTGGCGCTCGCCGCACCACCGTTTGATAGACAACAGCTCATGCCTCTCATTCCCGAGGAGCCTCAGATTCACGAGAGTGCCCAGGGTCCCCGCGCCACTCCGGCCAGCGGCCGCACAGCGCCGACCCCTCGACCCGTACCCGGACCCCGTCCCGCGGCTCCGTCGCGTCCCGGGCGTCCCGGACCCCTTCGGCCCACGCCGCCGGCGCAACGCATGCCGCGTGACACGGCCGCCAAGCCGGGGCCTTCGGCCCCGGCCGTTACTGCCGTCACCGCGCCCGCTCCGGTGACCCCCCAGGTCCAGTTGATCCCGGCCTCGGCCGAGGGCGCGCTGGACGCCGCGGAGGAGGCCGTGGACGTCCTCCTGGACTCGGGCCGGGCCCCGGGGGAAGTGCTGGTGCTCACCACCGGCGAACAGCACCCCTGGGCCGCCCACGAACTGTCCTTCGGCGAGGCCCCCTACTGGGCGCAGCACGACGCGGCAGACGACGTCTTCTACGCCGATGCCGCCGCCGTGGAGCGGGCGGGCGTGCGTCCCGTCGTCGTGGTCGCCGTCAACGGCGGTCCCGACACCGTGGCCGCCACCGCTCTGCCGCTGGCCCGCGCTCGAGCCGCCGCCCTGCTGATCGTCTGTGGTGACCCGCAGCAGATCAACGCGGCCCTGGGCGTGGGCGTCTAGCCCGCTCCGGCAGGCCGACGAGCGCCAGGGTCACAGAGGCGTCGCTGGTGCGGCGCCTCTGTCGTGTGCCCTGGCGGCACTATTGAGTGCTGGGACGGCCGGGGGGCGGGGTGGGTCTCGGTGCACCCGGCAGGCACTCCCGGCCGCCCGACCTGAGGCGCCTCGAGGAAGTTCATGTCGTGGGCGCTGACCGACCGCCGACGAGCGGACGGTCCCGATCCACAGTGAGGACCCCCGCATCGCGGAGGGCGGTTCGGCACCGTGCGCGACGAGAGACGCCAGGCCCTGGCGGCCTGCGCCTCTCGGGGCCGGCGCTTCTCCGGCTGTTCGGCTCACGCCCGGCGCCTGCGGCGGCCGTGGTCAGGGCCACCGAGCGTGACGATCGCTCCTCAGCGGGCGGCGGCGCGGCGCAGGACCTCCGAGGCGGCACCGCCGGTCCGGGGCAGCGGTGGCGGGGCCTCGGACAGGGCGAACGGCTCCGGCGTCGAATCCGCGTGCGGCCGTCGTCCTCCGCGCCCCTCCCCGAGGACCTGCCAGCCGTCCCGGGTGAGGGTGATGTACGCCCCGCAGCGCAGCCCGTGCAGCGTGCACGCATCCCGCAGCCCCCACATCCACGCCCCGTCCTCCTCCGTCCACCGCGCGTCGCCGTCACGGCAGTAGAGCAGCACGGCGGTGCGCACGGGGGTGCGCAGTCGCAGATCGTGCGGGATGACGCGGCGCAGTTGGGCGAGCAGGGCGTTGCGGAACATCCAGCCGTCGGACGAGGCCTGGCGCCGGGTGAACGAGGCGCTGGCACGCACCCGTTCGTCCGGGTCCAGTACGGCCACCACCGCGGTGGCCGGCCGTGGCCTGTGCCGCGAGTGCAGCCCGCTGACGACTTCCCGCGGGTTGCGCAGGAGAGGGATGCCGGCCGCGGCCCATTCGGCAGGCTCGAGCAAGCGAGTGGCGGAGGTGGCGGACGTGGACGGCGACAACGATGCCGCCGAGGACGGAGCGAATCCGAAGGTCACGATCCTCCCTTCGGCTACGGCCCACACTGCGGGCGGGTCGGGTTCGGGGGAGCGCACGCCGCAGCAGAGCCCTACCGGACTACGGACAAGCCGTGCGGGGAGCGGAGCTCAATTCTTCCTGTCGAACTTGGATGCGGCAACGAGCAATTGGGGCCACCGACCGTTATGTGACGATGAGTGACTTATATCCTTACCCAGTGATTCGAGGAAGGACACGTGAGCCCACAGCCCACGCCTCGGAAGAGCTGCTGACGCCGCATGTTCGACGGCACGCAGGCACCGAAGCACCGTCGCAGGCCGGCTCGCAACGTCCGTGACGGGCACCATCGGTTGCTGCCCGTGGTCAACCCTGCACCGCGAGCACCAGGGGCAACACCCCTTGTGCGCCCGCACGGCGCAGCACCCGGGCCGCGACCGCGAGGGTCCAGCCCGTCTCCATGTAGTCGTCCACGAGGAGAATCGGACCGCCGGCCTCGGCGAGCGCGGCGGCGAGCGAGGGCGGCACTTCCAGCATGCCGTGGAGCGCTTTGAGACGTTGGGCGCTGTTGCTCCGGGAGACCGGCGAGGAGTCGGCGTTGTACTCCACCGAGCCCAGGAGCGGAAGCCGTCCGACCTCCGCGATGCGTGTGCCGAGTGAGTGGATCAAACGCGGTCGTGTGCGTGAGGCGAGGGTGACCACACCGACCGGACGCGGCGAGGCGTCGGCAGCTGCGGAGGCCCAACCGCCTGGCCCCTTCGCCCAGTCGGCCAACACGCCCACCACAGCCCTCGCCACGTCGTCCGCAACCGGCTCGTCGGGTGCTTGGGCGGTGAGCATCGGGCGGAGCCTGTTGCCCCAGCCGATGTCCGACAGGCGCCCCAACGCTCGGCCGGTCGACGCCTGTTCGCCGGCCGGGATACGCCCCTTGAGCTCCACGCCGATCGCCGGGAGCCCTGTCGGCCACATCCGGCGGGGCTCCACCTCGACTCCCGCACGGCCCAGATCCACCCGTGCGGCGTCCAACGAGGCCGTGGACGTCTCGGCGGCGTAACGCGCCCCCGCGCAGTTGTCGCAGCGTCCGCAGGGCTTGGCGCCCTCGTCGTCGAGCTGGCGCTGAAGGAACTCCATCCGGCAGTCGGCGGTCGAGGCGTACTGCCGCATCGCCTCCTGTTCGGCCTTGCGCTGGCGGGCGACCCACTCGTACCGCTCGGTCTCGTACCGCCAGGGCTGCCCCGTCGCCAGCCAGCCGCCCTTGACCCGCTTGACCGCCCCGTCCACGTCGAGGACCTTGAGCATGGTCTCCAGACGGGAGCGGCGCAGCTCCACCAGGGGCTCCAGGGCGGGCAGCGACACGGGCCGCTCCGTGCGGGCGAGGACATCCAGCGTGCGGCGCACCAGCTCCTCCGACGGGAAGGCGAGGGACGCGAAGTACTCCCAGATCGCCTCGTCCTCCTTACCGGGCAGCAGGAGCACCTCCGCGTGCTCGACACCCCGTCCTGCGCGGCCCACCTGCTGGTAGTACGCGATCGGGGAGGAGGGCGAGCCCAGGTGTACGACGAACCCGAGGTCGGGCTTGTCGAAGCCCATGCCGAGCGCGGAGGTGGCGACCAGCGCCTTGACCTTGTTGGCCAGCAGGTCCTCCTCGGCCTGCTGCCGGTCGGCGTTCTCCGTGCGCCCGGTGTACGAGGTGACGATGTGCCCGCGCTGCCGGAGGAAGGCGGTGACCTCCTCCGCCGCGGCGACAGTGAGGGTGTAGACGATTCCGGAGCCGGGGAGGTCGTCGAGGTGATCGGCGAGCCATGCCATCCGGTGCGCGGCGTCGGGCAGGCGCAGCACGTTCAGGCTGAGGCTCTCGCGGTCCAGCGGTCCGCGCAGCACCAGGGCGTCCGAGGTGCCGCCGGTGCCGAGCTGCTCGGCGACATCCGCGGTCACGCGCGCGTTGGCGGTCGCGGTGGTCGCGAGTACCGGTACGCCCGGCGGGAGGTCGGCGAGCATGGTCCGCAGCCGACGGTAGTCCGGGCGGAAGTCGTGACCCCAGTCGGAGATGCAATGGGCCTCGTCGACCACGAGGAGGCCGGTCGCGGCGGCCAGCGCGGGCAGTACCTCGTCACGGAAGTCCGGGTTGTTGAGCCGCTCCGGGCTGACCAGCAGGACGTCGACCTCGCCGGCGGCGATCTCGGCCTGCACGGTGTCCCACTCCTCGGTGTTCGAGGAGTTGATCGTGCGTGCGTGGATACCGGCCCGGGCCGCCGCCTCGACCTGGTTGCGCATCAGGGCGAGCAGCGGAGAGACGATCACCGTGGGGCCGGCACCGCGGGCCCGGAGCAGGGAGGTCGCCACGAAATAGACGGCGGACTTGCCCCATCCCGTCCGCTGCACCACCAGGGCCCGGCGCCGGTCCGCGACCAGCGCCTCGATCGCCCGCCACTGGTCCTCGCGAAGGCGGGCCACGCCCGTGGCGTCCCCGACCAGGCGGGCGAGGACGGTGTCGGCGTCGGCCCGGAGATCCGCGTTGCTCGTGTGCTCCATGCCTCCATACAACAGGACGGCGCCGACAATCCGGCCGGGGACGGTCGCGGCAGGGTGCCGCTCGGTGGCGTCGCGGCGCTGTGTATCCGTACGTCTGACGTGCTCCTGATCGGACTTATCCACAGGCTCAAACGGGACCTCGTGATCCGCGAGATCGTCTGGGCATGACGAATCACAGCGAAACCACTGGTTCCCCCGAAAACGGCGACATCACGGGACGGGACGGGTGCGACGGCAGCGCCGGAAGCGTCCCGGACGAGGAACTGTCGGCGAACGGCGACCACACGGCGTACGTGAACCACACGATGTACGGCGCCAACGCCGAGTACGGCGCAAGCCCCGCCGGCCACCAGGTCACCCTGCGCACCCCCGGGGAGCTGGCCGACGCCCTGCCCTATCTGCTCGGATACCGGCCGGAGGACAGCATCGTGCTGGTCGCCCTGCACGACCGGGACGGACGGGGCCGGTTCGGTGGCCGCGCCCGGCTCGGTATTCCCGCGAACCCGGACGACTGGGGAGCCGTGGCCCAGCAGCTGGCGCGAGGACTGGTGAAGGGCAGCGAGCGCCGGGGCACCAGGCCCGCGCAGATGGTCGCCTATCTGTGCCAGGAACCGGCGAAGGGGGAGACAGGCCGGCAGGTCATGGAACGGCTCCAGGCGCTGGCCCACCGACTGCGTCTCGAATGCGGACACCTCGACGTCCCCGTGATCGAGGCGCTGTGCATCTCCGACGGCCGGTTCTGGTCGTACTGCTGCGGCGGCAGGGGCTGTTGCCCCGCCGAAGGTGTACCGATGGGGCTGCCCGGCACCTCGGTGCTGGCCGCGGCGGCGACCTACGCGGGGATTCAGGTCCGGGGCACCCTGCGCGAGTTGCGGGCCCGGCTGCTACCGCTGGAGACCGGTGCCGCACTGGAACAGGAGGTCGCCCTGGACACCGCCGGCCAGACGCTCGTCCCGGGGATCCTCGACGAGGCGAGCCGCCCCGCGGTGGCCGAGGAGACGCTGGAACTGGCCCGACGGGTCATGCGTCGCTACGCCGAGTCGACGGTCGTCCCGGGCGTCCTCCTGGCGGACCACCGGGACGACGAACTGCTCGGGTTCGACGAAGCCGCGGCGTTGATCCTCGGCCTTCAGGACCGGGTGACGCGTGACCGGGCCGCGCAGTGGATGGAGGGCGACGAGGCGGCCCCCGCCCTTCGTCTCTGGCGGGCTCTTGCGCGGCGCTGCGTCGGACCCTACGGCGAACACGCGGCGGCGCCCCTGACCTTGGCCGGCTGGGTCGCCTGGTCCAGCGGCGACGAACTCGAGGCCAGGGAGGCACTCGCCATGGCGCTGGGTGCGGACCCGGACTATCTCTTCGCCCGACTGCTGCACCAGGCATGCAACGAAGGCCTGGACCCCGAGTCGGTACGACGCTGCCTGCGGGCCGAGCGCGAGGGACACAAGGAGCACACAGCAGCCGGAAGCCCGGCCGGTGCAGTGGCGCCCGAGGACTCCGAGGGCCCACAGCGCACACCCGGGACGGAGATCCCCTCGAACGGTCGTGCAACAGCACGCCTCCGCGGCACACAGGACGGACACGAGCCCGCCGTCCTCAGCTGTTCGGAAGGGGAGAACTGTTCCTGCCGCGGACGCCACCCCAGCCCCGGGAACTGCTCCAGCCCTGGGAACTGCTCCGGCGAGGGCATGCGCTCCGGCGCCTCGGCGGACGGCGACGGCGCACGCGACGCCGAGGACGTGGACCGCGCCGGTGAAGCGCAGGGCGCCGTCGGCTCGGCCCCGCACAGCCCGGCGGCACACGTCTCGGAGCTCATGTCGACGGCCGTGACCCCGGGCGCTCGAAGGCGCCGCCGCGTCCGTCCCACCGGTGGCGGCGTGGACCACGCACAGGCTGCGGCCGAAGCGGAAGAGGGCCAGGAACGGGAACGCCGTGCGCATGGGGGAAATGACCTGCGCAATCGGTCGCCGAGGCCGCAGCCCACGCATCCGGCTGCGTCGAACCGAGGAGGATCCCGTCCGCGTCCTGCGGGGAAAGCACCCACAGGCCGTCGTGGCGAGTCCGCGGAAGGTCTGCGGCCCGACTGCGGCGGCAGCAGGGGGAAGGGGTGAAGCCAACCCGGCCGCCGTGGTGCGGGGGACGGGCCGGTGGTCGGCCCACGAGGACCGAAGCCGCACCGGCACCTGCCCGGCCCTTCAGTCGCCTGTCGCGGGCATCACCTTGGAGCGGCCCGGCCTGCCCCCACGCTGGTCCGGCAAGCCCCGCAACCGGCCGGCGTACCGCAACCGGCCCGGCGCATGCCGATCCGGCGGCCATTCGGTGAGGCCTGCGACTCAGGGGCGTGACCCGGGGGAGCCCCGGCCCGTTCACCTGAGTGGCGGAACGCCTGCACGGGTCGTGCCGCCACCGCGAACCCCGCCCTGCCGGAGCCTCCCGACCGGCCTCGACCCTGTCCGAGGCGCACAGAGAGCAGAAGAAGTCACGCATGCATCAGCCGACTCCGCCCTCCGCCGCCGACGAACGCTCCAGCCGCACCGTTGCGGGACCGGCCCGTCCCGCGGGCGCCCCAGGGCCTGACAGCGGCCCGGTCCCGTCCGTCGACCGCGGCGTCCGCGGTACAGCCCCTCGGCCGTCCTTCGGGTCGCCGGGCACGGCGCGTCGCCCGCAGACGCCCTCGTCCAGGGTGGCCGGACCTCCGACCGGGGCACCGGCCCGGCAGCGCTCAGTAGGCCTGCCCGCTGCCCACACGGCGATGATCTGCGTCGCCCTGCCGGGCCTCGCCATCTCGACGGAGCAGGGGCAGCTGACAGGGCGTGGGCTGGAGGGGTTCTACCGGGCGGGTCGGCGCATCCTGTCCCGCTGCCAGGTCCGGGTGGCGGGACGCGAGCCGCTGGCGGTCCAGGCCCGGATGACGTCGGCCGACCGGGCCCGTTTCGTCGGCGCGCTGCGGGTCACCCCGCACGGCGGCCCGGATCCGGACGTCATCGTCGAACGGACGCGGTCCGCCGACGGCACGGAGCGCATCACGCTGCACAGTGCCGCCGACCGGCCGCTGCGCCTCCCGGTCGAGGTGGTCCTCGGCACCGATCTGGCCGACCTTGGGGCGATCGCGGCGGGCACCGTGGGAGCCGAGCTGCCCGCCAGCGTCCACGACTCCGGTCTGCGGTGGTCCTGCGCCACCGCGGCCTCGTGCGTGACCGCCGACCCGCCCCCGACCGACGCGATCGCCTCCGCGGGCATGCTGCGCTGGGAGTTCGAGCTGCCCCCCGGCGGCATCGTGCACGTGGAGCTGAGGGTCCGCCTGGACGGTGCCGCAGGCGGGCAGGCCCGGGCCGTGGGCCGGGCGGCTTCCAGCCCCTTGGCCCACGCCCGTGCGGCGGGCGACGATTCGCGCGCCAGGGCGCTCCTGGCGACGAGCATCGCCGATCTCCAAGCCCTGCTGGTGCGGGATCCCACGCACCCCGCGGACACGCATCTCGCCGCAGGGGTGCCCTGGCGCTGCGGCCTGGCTCCGGCCGAGGCGCTCGCGGCGGCCCGTATGACTCTGCCGCTCGGTACCCGCCTCGCCGCCGGGACACTGCGCACGCTGGCCCGTACCCAGGTCACCGGGCCGGGACCACGGTGCGGCATGATCCCCGGCCCCCGGCGGGACGCGGGCGCGCACCTTCCCCCGGGCTGTACGGGAACGGAGGCCACCCTGCTCTTCCCGGTGCTCCTCGCGGAGGCCCGCCGTTGGGGCCTGCCCGATCAGGAGACGGAGGAACTGCTGCCGACGGCCGAGCGCTGCCTGACCTGGCTGCGCACCACGGTCGGCGAGGGGCCCTACCTGAGTGATCCCCAACCCGGCGGCCCCGTCCGTTGCGAGACCCAGGCTCACGCCCACCGGGCCGCGCTGCTGGGCGCCGACCTGCTCGACGCCTGCGCCCGGCCGGGCGGCGACGGGCTGCGGGAGTGGGCCCGCAAACTGCGGGCCACCTTCCGGCGGGACTTCTGGATCGACACCCCGGGAGGCGGCAGACCCGCGGCCGCCCGAACCGCGGACGGGCGGCCGCTGTCCCATCTCTGCGCTACGGCCGTCCACCTCCTCGACACCGGGTTGCTGGGCGGCGGCGTCCATGCCGCCGGGCTGTTGGACAGGGTGCAGACCGAACAGCTCGCCCGTCTCCTGGGCAGCCCCGTCATGGACTCGGGCTGGGGTCTGCGAGGCCTCGGGGCGAAGGAAACCGGCTACAACCCCTTCGGTCACCGCAGTGGCGCCGTCCGGGTGCACGAAACGGCGATCGCCGTCGCCGGTCTGGCAGCCGCGGGCTACGAGAAGGAGGGCTCCGCACTGTTGCGAGGGCTCCTGGCGGCGGCCGAGATCTTCGGGCACCGCCTTCCCGAGATGTACGCGGGGGAGCAGCGCGGTGACGGGGGAGCCCCCCTTCCTCATCCGGCCGCCTGTCGTCCCGCCGCCACGGCAGCGGCGGCAGGGGTCCTGCTTCTCACCACCCTGGCCGGCGTCCGGCCCGATGCCCCGGCCGGGACCGTCACCCTGCGCCCTCTGCGCAACGCGCCCCTGGGGGAGATCGGCCTGACCGGCCTGCGGGTTGCGGGCGCCCCCTTCTCCGTACGGGTCAGCCGGCTCGGTCTTGCCATGGTCGAGGAGGCGGCCGGGGGACTCCAACTGGGAGTGTGACCTCGTACGACGTGCATCCGGACTGCGTTCCCGTCGAGGGGCGGCGGCCGTTCGGTACCGAGTGGTTCGGCCATGGAAGCGGCCGACGAAGGGAGTGTTTATCGTCAGGAAGACGACTATGATCGCCGCATGCCCTACGACCCGTCAGCCTTTCCGCCCTTCGCCGTCACCGTGGACCTGGTCGTGCTGACCGTGCGCCGCCACGCCCTGTGCGCGCTGGCGGTGCGCAGGGGTGAGGCGCCGTTCCAGGGGCGATGGGCGCTCCCGGGCGGTTTCGTGCGGGAGGACGAGGACCTCACCCAGGCCGCGGCCCGCGAGCTGGCCGAGGAGACCGGACTGCGGGCCCACGACCCCTCGGCTCCGGCTCACGACAACGGTGCCCATCTGGAGCAGCTCGCCACTTACGGAGATCCCAAGCGGGACCCCCGGATGCGCGTCGTGAGCGTCGCGCATCTGGCGCTCGCGCCGGACCTTCCGGCTCCGCGAGCGGGCGGAGACGCCAGCAACGCCCGCTGGGCCCCGGTCGACGAGCTGCTCGAGCACGGTGGGTACGGCTGGGAGGAGGAGCCGGTCGCGCCGCTGGCCTTCGACCACGCCCAGATCCTCGCGGACGGCGTAGAACGGGCCCGTTCCAAGATCGAGTACTCGTCCCTCGCGACCGCGTTCTGCCCCACCGAGTTCACGGTCGGCGAGCTCCGCCGCGTCTACGAGGCGGTGTGGGGAGTGGCGCTGGACCCGCGGAACTTCCACCGCAAGGTGACCGGCACACCCGGATTCCTGGTGCCCACCGGTGGCACCACCACACGGCAGGGAGGCCGCCCCGCCCAGCTGTTCCGGGCGGGCGGCGCGACCCTCCTCAACCCGCCGATGCTGCGGCCCGAGGTGTGACCTCGGCCCGCCGCGGCCGCTGAAGCCGGGGGTGAGACCCCGGCCGAAGCGGCGGGTTCCGCTCAACCGGACGGACGATGCCCCCGTGCGGTGTCCGTAAAAATCGGATATGGGTCGCTATCTTGCTACGGGTGATCCAGGCCTTCGGACTGACCAGCGACTCCCGCAAGGCGCTTCCGCCCGCCGTCGACGATGTCTCCTTCGAGGCGCGCGCGGGCCGCGTCACCGTGCTGCTCGGAGCGCCGGGCGCGGGCAAGACCACACTGCTGAGACTGATGCTCCAATTGCAGCCGGGCCGCGGCCACGCCTACTTCAGAGGCCGTCCGCTGCACCGCATCGCCCACCCCTCACGTGAGATCGGCGTGCTCCTCGGTGACGTGCCGGGGCATCCCGCCCGCACGGTCCGCGGCCATCTGCGCATGCTGTGCGCGGCAGTCGGCGTTCCGGCGCGGCGGGCCGACGAAGTGCTCGAGGTGGTCGGCCTGGTCGGCCTGCGGGACGAACGCCTCGGCGGCCTGTCCCGCGGCATGGACCGGCGACTGGGCCTGGCCTGTGCTCTCCTCGCGGACCCGCACACTCTCGTCCTCGACGATCCGGCCCGCGGGCTCTCCGGACGCGAGAACCGTTGGCTGTACGGGATGCTGCGCACACACGCGGACCAGGGCGGCACGGTCCTGACGACCACGACCGACCCCAAAGAGGCCGCTCGCACCGCCGACCGGGTCGTCACCCTGGACCACGGCACACTCGTCGCGGATCAGGAAGCCGCCGACTTCGCCCGCACCCGGCTGCGCCCCAGGGTCGTCGTCCGCAGTCCCCACGCCGTGCGTCTCGCCACCCTGCTCACCAGGGAGGCCCGAGCCGCACAGTGCTCCGTCGAGGTGATCGAGGAGGACGGCAACCGACTCTCCGTGTACGGCAGTAGCTGTGCCCACGTCGGAGAGACGGCATTCCGGCACAACATCCTGGTGCATCAACTCGCGGACGAGACGGGGGACATGGGGCCGGGAGCGGGCGCGGTGAATGCGCGGCGGACGCGCCCCGAGGCGGGGCCGTGCTTCCCGGGAGCGGCGGATCCGAACACCCCGGAGGCGGACCTGAACATCCTGGAGGGGGAGCCGGCAACCCGGCGTTCGTCGGGACGGGCGGAGCCGAACGCCGCGGTGGGAGAACCGGCCACCCCGCATCCCTCGAAGCAGGCGATCCAGGTCGCCGGGGACCGGGCGCCGACCACCGTCGCAGCCATCGAGCAGAACCCGGAACACACGCAAGCTCGGGAAGACGTCCATGCGGCGAGTGGCGCCCCGCACACCGGCATCGCGGTCGCGCCACGTGGGTCCGGCGAGGCACAGTCGACTCGCCCCACCTCGCACGGGCCGGTCGACGCGCCACCTCACGACGACGTCCTGGCTCGTGACGGCGACTCCTCGACCGGTGTCACCGCAACAGCCGCAGACGACCCGGCTGCGGAGCCCTCGGACGCGACGGCGGCCGTGGCCGCGGAGACCCTGGTTGCCGAGGGCCAGGCTGCCGAGACCCCGAGCGCGACGGAGTCCCGGGCTGTCCCTGGACGGAACCCCGCGATCGAACCGGGCACCCCAGCAGACCTGCTCGCCCATGGGCTCCCGCGCCCCGAGCAGGTGGACGAGAGCGACCGCGCCACCCCGGCCGCCCCTTCCCCCGCCTCCCCGCCGGTGTCTGCCACGGCCCCGGCCCGGCGCTCACCGCGCCCTTCCGCGTCCCGCAACTTCGATATCCTGCCCGCCCTGCCGCCCCCTATCGCCGTCCGGTCCGCCCCCGGCCCGTTGCGTCCGCTGCGCTACGAACTCCGTCGCGCCGCCGGCATCGGCACCGGATTCCGCACCGGCGCAGCGGTGCTGGTCGCCTCCGCCCTCACCGCCGTACTCCTGGCCCGCGTCGGTCACACCTCACAGGCGCGGCTGCTGGCCGGGTGGCCCGTACAGCTTCCGCTGCCGCCCGCGGCGCTCGGTGCGGGGCTGCTCGGCGCCCTGGCCTTCGGAGACGAGTTCCGCCACCCCGCCCTGGCTGCGGACCGAGGTACCGTGCCCCGGAGGCTGGGGGTACTCACCGCCAAGCTCCTGGTGGCCGCGCTCACCGCCCTGATGCTGGCCTTCCTGACGGTGGGCTGCGACGCCGAAGCGCTGTATCTCGTCTACGGACGGGAGGTCGCGCGAGTTCCCGAGGACTGGCTGTCGCTGAGCGCGAGTTGGCTCGGCCTCGTGGTCGGCTGTGCCTGGACCGGTGTGCTCGCCGCCGGGGTCTTCCGCTCCACCACGGCCGGCCTCGCGGCGGTGGTCGCGATGCCCGTCGTTGTCCTGCCCGTCGTGCAGAGGGCCGTGGAGAGCGCGTCCGTGCGGACGGCGACCGGATTTTCGGTCCGGTTGCGTGAAACACTTCTCATGCAGTGGCCCTTCGGGGGAGACCGCTACCTGGCAGCTGCGGCACGTGTGATCGTCCAACCGGTCGGCGGGGCAATGGCGTTGTCCCTGACCGCCCTGCTGTGCGCTTACCTGCTCACGACCCTGCGGAGCAAGGCCCGATGACCACCGTCCGGGCCGAACCGATCCCTGTATGTGCGCAACTCCCCGGAGAAAGCCCATTTCTTTCCGATAAGGCGTCAATTGCGACGGGGTGAGCGATCACCCTTTCGTGTGCTTTTCACCAAAGACCTCAAGGGAGTTGGGAGCGACGCCGACAAAGGATCCGTGAGTACCCTTGCGCACACCATGATGACCGCCGCCCGCTCCACCGACTCCGGTCTGGCCGGCCCGGGCGAACTCGACCGCTATCCGTTCGCCGAAGCCCCTGTGACCGAACGCGTCGGAGCCCCCGTGTGGGAGTCCGCGGAGCCGGAGCTTGGCCGTGTGGGCCGCCGCACCGCGGGCAACCGTGGACGCGGGCTGCACGGCCAACTCGTCCAGCAACTGGGCCAGATGATCGTTTCCGGTGATCTGGGCGCCGACCGGCCGCTGGTGCCCGAGGAGATCGGTCAGCGGTTCGAGGTGTCCCGCACCGTCGTTCGCGAGTCGCTGCGTGTCCTCGAGGCCAAGGGTCTGGTCAGCGCCCGGCCGAACGTCGGCACACGCGTGCGTCCCGTGAGTGACTGGAACCTTCTCGACCCGGACATCATCGAGTGGCGGGCCTTCGGCCCTCAGCGCGACGATCAGCGGCGCGAGCTCAGCGAGCTGCGCTGGACGATCGAACCGCTTGCGGCCCGGCTCGCCGCAGGGCACGGGCGTGCAGACGTCCAGCAGCGGCTCTCCGACATGGTCGAGATCATGGGGCATGCCACGGCGCAGGGCGACGGGCTCACCTACTCCCGGGCCGACGCAGAGTTCCACTCTCTGCTCATCCAGCTCGCCGGCAACCGCATGCTGGAGCACCTTTCCGGCATCGTGTCGTCCGCCCTCCATGTGTCCGGCGGGCCGGTCACGGGCTGTGACCGGCCGAACGACGCGTCGCTGGGACATCACGGGCGGATCGCGGACGCCCTCGCGGCCGGCGACGGGGCGGCGGCCGAGGTGGCCATGCGGCAGCTGCTCACCGTTCATCCCGAGGTGGAGCGCGTCGTCCCGGCGCCGCGCGAGCACTGACCGCACCGCGCGGGGGGCCGGTCCGGGGACACCTTCTCCCTCCCGTGTGCTCGGCCGCGCCACCCGGACTCCCGTCGGACCCCGCAGAACCCGTCAGGGGGCCTGCGGGGTCCGACGGCCTACGTGGCGGAATCGGTGGCGGCGCTACAGGTAGGCTTCACGGGTGACCTCCTCTGCCCGCGTCTGATCACTTTTGAACGCTTACGGGGTGTGACTCGGGCCACGAAGATTGGGCGTAACGCTTGTGGAAACAACGCGATGACCTAAGAGGTGACAGCCGCGGAGGGAATACGGACGCCGTTCAAGGCGCTGTGAATCCTCCCGGTCCCCGCCCGCGCCGTCGGCCCACCCCAGGCCGGTGGTCGGTTCCTGTCCGTCACGGACGGGGCCGGAAGCCGTTTTCCAACGTTCCGAGAGGTTGTTCGTGTCGGCCAGCACATCCCGTACGCTCCCGCCGGAGATCGCCGAGTCCGTCTCTGTCATGGCGCTCATTGAGCGGGGAAAGGCTGAGGGGCAGATCGCCGGCGACGATGTGCGTCGGGCCTTCGAAGCTGACCAGATTCCGGCCACTCAGTGGAAGAACGTACTGCGCAGCCTCAACCAGATCCTCGAGGAAGAGGGTGTGACGCTGATGGTCAGTGCCGCGGAGCCCAAGCGCACCCGAAAGAGCGTCGCAGCGAAGAGTCCGGCCAAGCGCACCGCCACCAAGACGGTCGCGGCGAAGGCCGTGACCACGAGGAAGGCCACTGCCACGGCCGCCCCGGCCACCCCGGCCGCCCCCGCTGTGGACGATCCCGCAGAGGAAGCCGCCCCTGCCAAGAAGGCGGCTGCCAAGAAGACGACCGCCAAGAAGGCGGTCGCGAAGAAGACCGTCGCCAAGAAGACGGCGGCCAAGAAGACCGCAGGCGGCAAGGACGACGCCGAGGCCGGCGAGGAAGAGGTCCTCGAGGACGTCAAGCCCGGCGAGGAGGAAGAGGAGGGGACCGAGAACAAGGGTTTCGTCCTCTCCGACGACGACGAGGACGACGCGCCCGCCCAGCAGGTCGCCGTGGCCGGTGCCACCGCCGACCCGGTGAAGGACTACCTCAAGCAGATCGGCAAGGTCCCGCTGCTCAACGCCGAGCAGGAGGTCGAGCTCGCCAAGCGCATCGAGGCCGGTCTGTTCGCCGAGGACAAGCTGGCCAACGCCGACAAGCTCGCCCCCAAGCTCAAGCGCGAGCTGGAGATCATCGCCGAGGACGGCCGCCGAGCCAAGAACCACCTGCTGGAGGCCAACCTCCGTCTGGTGGTCTCGCTGGCCAAGCGCTACACCGGTCGCGGCATGCTCTTCCTGGACCTCATCCAGGAGGGCAACCTCGGTCTGATCCGCGCGGTCGAGAAGTTCGACTACACCAAGGGCTACAAGTTCTCCACGTACGCCACCTGGTGGATCCGTCAGGCGATCACCCGCGCGATGGCCGACCAGGCCCGCACCATCCGTATCCCGGTGCACATGGTCGAGGTCATCAACAAGCTCGCACGTGTGCAGCGTCAGATGCTCCAGGACCTGGGCCGCGAGCCCACCCCGGAGGAGCTGGCCAAGGAACTCGACATGACCCCGGAAAAGGTCATCGAGGTCCAGAAGTACGGCCGCGAGCCCATCTCCCTGCACACCCCCCTGGGCGAGGACGGCGACAGCGAGTTCGGTGACCTCATCGAGGACTCCGAGGCGGTCGTCCCGGCCGACGCGGTCAGCTTCACGCTCCTCCAGGAGCAGCTGCACTCCGTCCTCGACACGCTGTCCGAGCGCGAGGCGGGCGTCGTCTCCATGCGGTTCGGTCTCACCGACGGTCAGCCGAAGACCCTCGACGAGATCGGCAAGGTCTACGGCGTGACGCGCGAGCGCATCCGTCAGATCGAGTCCAAGACCATGTCGAAGCTGCGCCACCCGTCCCGTTCGCAGGTGCTGCGCGACTACCTCGACTAGGTCGCGATCGTACGACGCCGAAGGCCCGGTCTCCCGTCAGGGGGCCGGGCCTTCGGCGTCGGCGTGGGGGTGCGGGACACCTCGCCCTGGATCACTCTGGGTGTTCATCGATCACTTCTGAGTGAGGAGCGCGTATGCGTCGTCCCCTTGTCCGGGCCCTGTCCCGGCCGCTGATCCTGGCGGCCGTGGCGATCGCCATACCCATGGCCTCTGCCGCGCCGGCGGCCTCAGACGGCGTGGTGGTGGGGGGCTTCCCGGTCGACATCTCCCAGAGCCCGTGGACGGTCGCGCTGTCCAGCCGTGACCGGTTCGGAGGCATGCGTTCCGGGCAGTTCTGCGGAGGCGTGGCGGTCGGCCCGTCCATCGTGCTCACCGCGGCCCACTGCATGGGCGAGGACGTCCTGGGCGTACCGCCGGGCAAACTGGCCGACCTGAAGGTCGTCGCGGGCCGTACGGACCTGTACGCGGACGCCGGGCAGGAGGTCTCCGTGCGCAGTGTCTGGGTGAACCCGGGCTACGACGCTTCCAGCAACGCCGGGGACTTCGCGGTACTCACCCTTGCCGCGCCACTTCCCGCGGGTGCCGTCATCGCCATGGCCGGGGAGGGTGATGCGGCGTACAAGGCCGGGACGGAGGCCGTCGTCTACGGCTGGGGCGACGTGACCGGTTTCGGTGCCTACGCCCGCACCCTGCGGGCGGCTCGGGTGCATGTGCTGGCCGACGCACAGTGCGAGCGGGCGTATCCCGGCAACACCGACGGCACCTACGACGCGCGGAGCATGGTGTGCGCCGGGGAGGCGCGAGGCGGTCGTGACGCCTGTCAGGGGGACAGTGGCGGGCCGCTGGTCGCCCAGGGCCGGGTCATCGGGCTCGTGTCGTGGGGCAGTGGCTGTGGGAGGCCGGGAAGCCCCGGCGTCTACACGCGCGTGTCGGACGCCGTCCGGACACTCGGGTGGGCGCGTACCTCGGAAAGCTCCACAAAGCCCTCTGAGGGCGTCTGAGCCAGTCTGAGCCACTCATGGCACCGCGAGGTGCCATGAGGAGCGGGCGGCCGCCCCTGAAAGCAGGGACGCCCGCCCGCATACCGGCCTGTGCCGGTTCTGGCTCGTCGTGGGACGCGCAGATCAGCGCTCTTCTTCCGAACTGGAGGCCGGAACGGTCGTCAGCCGCTCTGTCTCGTCCTGTATCTCAGCGGCGATCTTCTTGAGTTCCGGCTCGAACTTGCGGCCGTGGTGGGCGCAGAAGAGCAGTTCTCCGCCGCTGAGCAGCACGACGCGTACGTACGCCTGGGCGCCGCAGCGGTCGCAGCGGTCAGCGGCCGTCAGCGGGCTCGCGGGGGTCAGAACAGTAGTCACGTCGCCTCTTCTCTAGCTCGACGAGCTGTCGTACCAGGGTCAACATCCAACCAGCCCCAAAACGTTCCCGCTCGTGGCTTGTCCTCGAAAAAATCTTTCCGAGGTGGCCGTCTGCTGCCGGTTTGGCGGCGAATGTGCCGTATTGCGTGGTCTTGTAGTGCTTACGGTTTCGCGCTGTCGGTCATGGTTCCATCCTCCCGGCTGGCTTGCCGGTTTGTTCATGAGGACGTGCCCGGAGCCTAAATGGTTCATGCCTCGAAGGGAACGTGATATGTACTTCACTCCAACGAGGGATCGAACACGCATGCGACGCTGGACTAGTCTGAGTTTGGGACGAGGGTGGCGTTACAACGGCTCTACCAGGCCTCGGTACCCTCTTGGCGGCTACCCAAGCCGCGCCCTTACCCAGAAGGGCCCCAAGTGAAATTCAGCGAGGAGCGAACCGCGTGACCGCCGAAACGTCCGTGCCGTCCACAGCGCTGCTGGCAGGAGCAGACCGGGACGGTTCCAACTACACCGCGCGGCACCTGCTCGTCCTCGAGGGCCTCGAGGCCGTGCGGAAGCGCCCGGGTATGTACATCGGCTCGACCGACAGCCGTGGTCTGATGCACTGCCTGTGGGAAATCATCGACAACTCCGTCGACGAGGCCCTGGGCGGCTATTGCGACCACATCGAGGTGATCCTCCACGACGACGCCTCGGTCGAGGTCCGCGACAACGGCCGGGGCATTCCCGTCGACGTCGAACCCAAGACGGGCCTGTCCGGCGTCGAGGTCGTCATGACCAAGCTGCACGCGGGCGGCAAGTTCGGCGGCGGCTCCTACGCCGCCTCCGGCGGCCTGCACGGCGTCGGTGCCTCCGTGGTCAACGCCCTGTCCGCCCGGCTCGACGTCGAGGTGGACCGCAATGGAAACACGCACGCGATCAGCTTCCGGCGTGGAGTGCCGGGTGCTTTCGCCGCCGACGGCCCCGACTCCAAGTTCGAGACGGGCGGCCTGCGCAAGGTCAAGAGGATCGCCAAGAACCGCACCGGCACGAGGGTGCGGTACTGGGCCGACCGGCAGATCTTCCTCAAGGACGCCAAGCTCTCCCTCGAGAACCTGCACCAGCGTGCTCGGCAGACCGCGTTCCTGGTGCCCGGCCTGACCATCGTCGTCCGCGACGAGTACGGCCTCGGTGAGGGGGGCAGCAAGGGCGAGGAGTCCTTCCGCTTCGACGGTGGCATCAGCGAGTTCTGCGAGTACCTGGCCGCCGACAAGCCCGTCTGCGACGTCCTCCGCTTCACCGGACAGGGGACCTTCAAGGAGACCGTCCCGGTCCTGGACGAGCACGGGCAGATGACGCCGACGGAGGTCACCCGTGAGCTCGGCGTCGATGTGGCGATGCGCTGGGGCACCGGCTATGACACGAACCTCAAGTCGTTCGTCAACATCATCGCCACGCCCAAGGGCGGCACCCATGTCGCCGGCTTCGAGCAGGCGGTCGCCAAGACGATGAACGAGGTGCTGCGGGCGAAGAAACTGCTGCGCGTCGCCGAGGACGACATCGTCAAGGACGACGCCCTGGAGGGCCTGACCGCAGTGGTCACCGTCCGCCTGGCCGAGCCCCAGTTCGAGGGCCAGACCAAGGAGGTCCTCGGCACATCGGCGGCCCGGCGCATCGTGAACACCGTGATCGCCAGGGAGCTCAAGGCGTTCCTGACCTCCGCCAAGCGCGATGCCGCAGCTCAGGCGCGGGTCGTCATGGAGAAGGCGGTCGCCGCCGCGCGGACGCGTATCGCCGCCCGTCAGCACAAGGACGCGCAGCGCCGCAAGACGGCTCTGGAGTCCTCGTCCCTGCCCGCGAAGCTCGCAGACTGCCGCAGCGACGACGTCGAGCGCAGCGAGCTGTTCATCGTCGAGGGAGACTCCGCGCTCGGTACGGCCAAGCTCGCCCGCAACTCCGAGTTCCAGGCGCTCCTGCCGATCCGGGGCAAGATCCTCAACGTCCAGAAGTCGTCCGTGACCGACATGCTCAAGAACGCCGAGTGCGGCGCGATCATCCAGGTCATAGGAGCGGGCTCCGGGCGCACCTTCGACATCGACGCGGCCCGCTACGGCAAGATCATCATGATGACCGACGCCGATGTGGACGGCTCCCACATCCGGACGCTCCTCCTGACCCTGTTCCACCGCTACATGCGGCCCATGGTCGAGGCCGGCCGGGTGTTCGCGGCGGTCCCGCCCCTGCACCGCATCGAGCTCGTCCAGCCCAGGAAGGGCCAGGACAAGTACGTGTACACGTACTCGGACCGCGAGCTGCGCGACAAGCTCATGGAGTTCCAGAGCAAGGGTGTCCGGTACAAGGACTCGATCCAGCGCTACAAGGGTCTCGGTGAGATGGACGCCGACCAGCTGGCCGAGACCACGATGGATCCGCGCCACCGCACCCTGCGTCGCATCAACCTCTCCGACCTGGAGTCGGCCGAGCAGGTGTTCGATCTGCTGATGGGCAATGACGTGGCGCCGCGCAAGGAGTTCATCTCGAGCTCGGCGGCGACGCTGGACCGGTCCCGTATCGACGCGTAGCCGCTGCGTTCGGGCCAACCGGTCTCGCGCGCTTCGGGCCGGGGTTCTCCACCCGCGGGTGGAGAACCCCGGCCGTCGGAGATCCACCCATGATCCACCCCAGCTCCGATCTGCGGACCAGCGCTCCTGCGTAGCGTCGAAGGCGTCGGCAGCGCTCGCTGCCGGCATCCCCTTCCCGCTCGCGGAGGCCGTGATGTCCGGGCTCGTCAACGCATTGCTGATCGTGGCCGTGACCGCATTCGTGATCGTGCGGCAGTTCCGTGCAAGCAGCATCGACACAGACCGGCGGTGGTGGCTTCTGCCGGGCATCCTGGCCGTCATGGCGCTGCGCGAGCCCGACCTGCTCGACGCCGGTCACCACACCGCATCGGTCCTGGTGCTCGGCGCCGAACTGGCCGTCCCCCTTGCCATGGGAGCAGCCTGGGCCTGGACCACCCGCATCTGGGTGGAGCCGGAGGGCGCCGTGTGGAGCAAGAGCACCGGAGCGAGCGTGGCCGTCTGGGGCGTCGGCATAGGTCTGCGAGCGGCTCTCTTCGCGGTCGGTGCGCTGCTGGGCGTCCATCAGGGCAGCTCGGACCTGATGCTGGGACTCGCGGCCACCCTGCTGGTCCGCTCCGGGATCCTGATCCGGCGCGTGCGGTCCTTGAGCCCTGCCCCCGTCCACGCCCCGGCGTACGGTGACCGCGTGCCCCGGTCCCTGTGGAAGGAGCGCGTGTGACGGAGAACGTCTGGACACGCTGGCCCTCACGGGAGGCGCTGGGGCCCAGAGGAGTCTCACGCACCAGGCGACTGCTGGCTTGGGCTGTACGGCTGCTGGTCGTGGGCGCGCTGTCGTGGAGCGCCTTGCACGACAGCCGCGCACACGGGTGGGCCGCGGTCGCGGGGGCCGGCGGAGCGCTGGTGGCTGGTGGGCTGGCGTGGGCGCTGTTCCGGACCACGCTCGAGCACCGGCTGTTTCCGTCCCTGGCCCTTCTCCTCATGCTGCTGGGGCTGGCGGCCGGGGCCGAGGCCGCCGAGTTCCGCTCTCCCGCCGTGGCGCTGTGGTGCGGATGTGCCATCGCGGCACTGGAACGGCTGCCGCTGGGGGCGGCGCTTCCGGCGGCTTCGGTCGGGTTCGCGGCGTTCGCCGTCGTCAACGACGATCCGGGGGTGACCACGGCCGCCGCCATCGGGGGTATGGCCCTCGCCGGATACGCATTGCGTCTGGACGCCGAAGCCAGGGGCAACGCACAGCGACTGCTCGCTCAGGAGCGGGCCGCCCGCATGGCCGAGGCCGAGTCGGCCGCACTCGCGGAGCGGGCCCGCATCGCCCGGGAGATCCACGATGTCCTGGCCCACAGTCTCTCCGCGCAGCTCGTGCATCTGGAGGCGGCCCGGCTGCTGATCGAGCGGGGCGCGGATCGCGAGCAGATCCTCGAGCGCGTGGTGGCGGCACGGGGGATGGCCCGCGACGGGCTCGAGGAAACCAGACAGTCGCTCTCCGCTCTGCGCGGTGAGCTGACGCCCCTGGAGGACTTCCTGACCGACCTCGTCCTCGCGTCCGACGGCGCCGAGGTCACCGTGGGAGGCGAGCGCCGACCGCTTCCGGTGGAGGCGTCGCAGGCGGTGCGCAGGGTCGCACAGGAGGCTTTGACGAACGCGCGCAAACACGCACCGGGCGCGAAGGTTCGCGTACGGCTGGAGTACGGCTCGCACGAAGTGACTCTGCACGTGAGGGACTCGGGGGGTCCGCCGGGCGAACTGGCCGGGGCCGGGGGCGGGTACGGTCTGCTGGGTATGCGGGAGCGCGCCGAACTGCTGGGCGGGTCGCTCGCCGCCGGACCGGACGAGGAAGGGTTCGTGGTGACGCTGAAGGTGCCGGTATGACCCAGGAGGCGGAGGGAAAGCCCGCAAGGGTTGTGGTCGCGGACGATCAGACGGTCGTCCGGGAAGGCATCGTGATGCTGCTCGGACTGTTGCCGGGAGTCGAGGTCGTCGGCGCGGCCGGGGACGGGGAGGAGGCCGTGCGGCTCGTCGCCGAACTGGCCCCTGACGTCGTGCTGATGGACCTGCGCATGCCCCGCTGCGACGGAGTGGAGGCGACTCGACGCATCCGGGCCGAGCATCCCGGGACGCAGGTCGTGGTGCTCACGACCTACGCGGACGACGAATCCCTGTTCCCGGCGCTGAGAGCGGGCGCCCGCGGGTACCTGACCAAGGACGCGGGCGGGGACGAGATCGTACGGGCCGTGCACAGTGTGCTGTCCGGGGACGCGGGCCTGTCGCCGAGCGTCCAGCGCAGGCTGTTGGAGCGCCTGTCGGCGCCCGAACCGGAACCGGCCGAGTCCGCTGCGGTCCCCGACGGGCTCACGACGCGGGAGGCGGAGGTGCTGACGCTGATCGCCGAGGGACTCAGCAACCAGGAGATCGCGCGCAGGCTCAGCGTGTCCACCGCGACGGTGAAGACGCACATCAACAACATGTTCTCCAAGACAGGACTCAAGGACCGGGCCCAAGCGGTGCGTTACGCGTACGCGAAGGGGCTGGTCCGGCCGCCCAGGGGGTGAACGCCCGGTCGGTCACCTGATGGGGTGAAGTGTGGGGGAAGAAGAGTCGGGGATCTTCCCGTTCTGTCCATGCTTGGGCATGCAGTCAAGCAACGGTCGTGCCCACGCCGGCGGGGACGGTCACGACAGCCGTGCCCCCGCGCCACAGGCGCGCGAACACCCTCACTCTCCGGGCCGAGCGTTCGTCGACGTGCCAGGGGAAGTGCGCTACGAGGACCCGTGGTACGACGCGCTCGCCTCGGGCTGGGGCGAGTCGGCCGTCATGGGCGCGTCCGTGACCGACGTTCCCGCAGCACGTCGGCAGCGGGAGACCGGAGCCCAGGCAGCGGCCCAGATCTACCTCGAGGTGCAGCGCAGCGCGGCCTTTCAGGAGGTGCGCAGCCGGTACCGGCGTTTCGTGGTGCCCGCCGTCGCCGCATTCTTCATCTGGTATGTGGCCTACGTCGTGACCGCGACGACGGCGCCCGGGCTGATGGCCCGGCCGGTGGCGGGCGCGGTGAACGTGGGATTGCTGGCCGGGTTGGGACAGTTCCTCAGCACGTTTCTGCTCACCTGGGCCTATGCCCGGCACGCACGCCTGCGAAGGGACCGCGCGGCCCTCGAACTGCGCTGGGACACACAGGAGCTGACCCGTGGAGCAAAGGGCGGTGCGTCGTGAGCGGCAACCAACAGGCGCTGGTGCTGTCGCTGTTCAGCGTCTTCGTCGCGGTCACGCTGGGGATCACGACCTGGGTGAGTCGCAACCGGCACGGTTCGGAGGAGGAGTTCTACGTCGGCGGGCGGCTGTTCTCTCCCATGGAGAATGGTTTTGCCATCGCGGGCGACTACATGTCGGCCGCCTCCTTCCTGGGTGTCACCGGACTCATCGCCCTGTTCGGGTACGACGGGCTGCTGTATGTGGTCGGCTTCCTGGTGGCCTGGCTGGTGGTGCTGTTCCTCGTCGCCGAACTGGTGCGCAACTGCGGGCGGTTCACGCTGGCCGACGTGGTGGCCGCGCGCATGAGCGAGCGGCCGGTACGCATCGCGGCGGGAACCTCCTCGGTCACCGTGTCCGTTCTCTATCTGGTGGCGCAGATGGTGGGCGCCGGAAGCCTGGTCGCGCTGCTCCTCGGGAACACCGGCGAGGCGGCCCAGGCCTGGGCGGTCATCGGGGTCGGTGCGCTCATGGTGGTCTATGTGTCGTTCGGAGGGATGCGGGCCACCACGTGGATCCAGATCGTCAAGGCAATTCTGCTGTTGGCCGGCGCCATCGTGCTCACCGTGCTCGTCCTGGCGCGCTTCCACGGTGACTTCGACCAGTTGCTGCGGACGGCCGCCGAGCGCAGCGGACACGGGGACGCGTTCCTGGCGCCCGGGCTGAAGTACGGCGGGGACTGGACCGCGCGCTTCGATCTCATGAGTCTGGGACTCGCGCTGGTGCTGGGCACGGCGGGTCTGCCGCACATCCTGTCCCGCTTCTACACCGTGCCGACCGCGCAGGCCGCCCGGCGCTCCGTCGTCTGGTCGATCGCGCTGATCGGCGGCTTCTACCTGATGACGATCGTCCTCGGTTTCGGTGCGGCGGCGATCGTCGGCCCGGCGGCGGTGCGGGGCTCGAACGCGGCGGGCAACACGGCGGTTCCGCTCCTGGCACTGGACCTGGGCGGTGGCGCGGGCTCCGCGGGCGGAGCGGTTCTGTTCGCGGTCGTGGGCGCCGTCGCCTTCGCCACGATCCTCGCCGTCGTCGCCGGGATCACGCTCGCCTCCTCGGCGTCGGTGGCGCATGACCTGTATGCATCCCTGCGCCGTCGGCGGAGCAAGCCCCGCAGCGAGGTCGCGGTGGCGCGGGTCGCCGCGGTGGGCGTCGGCGTCGTCGCGATCGCCCTCGGGCTGCTGGCCCGCGATCTCAATGTCGCCTTCCTGGTGGGGCTCGCCTTCGCCGTCGCCGCGTCCGCGAACCTGCCTGTGCTGCTGTACTCGCTGTTCTGGCGTGGCTTCACCACACGCGGCGCTGTGTGGGCGGTGTACGGCGGACTGGTTCCGGCCCTGGCCCTCGTCGTCCTGTCGCCGGTGGTGTCCGGGAGCCCCGAGTCGCTCTTCCCGGACGTCGACTTCCAGTACTTCCCGCTGCAGAACCCCGGCCTCGTCTCGATCCCGCTGGGCTTCCTGGCGGGCTGGCTGGGCACGGTCACCTCGGCCGAGGTCGCGGACGAGGCCAAGCACGCGGAGACCGAGGTGCGGTCACTGACGGGGGCGGGCGCCGCTTGACGGGCAGCGTCACGCACCGTCGTACCGGGCCGGGGCCCTCGTGCGGGCCTATGGCGCCACCCACGCGTACCGGTGTTCGGGGCGGCCCGTGTCGCCGTACTTGAGGGAGAGGTGCAGGCGTCCGGCCTGTTCGAGGTGACGGAGATAGCGCTGCGCCGTCGAGCGGCTCAGGCCGGTCTCGGCGGCGACCTCGTGAGCCGACAGCGGGTGGCTCGCACGGTGCAGCACCGCGCAGATCAGGTCCGTGGTCGGCTCCGAGTGGCCGCTCGGCAGGCCGGGCGAGGACGGCGCAGGGCCCGTACGCAGGGCGCCGAAGATCCGGTCGACCTGCTCCTGGCCGGCGATGCCGTGGCCACCGACCCGGTCCACCGTGCGGCGCAGGGCGGCGTACGAATCGAGGCGGGTGCGCAGCGCGGCGAAGGTGAAGGGTTTGACCAGGTAGTGCAGGGCGCCCAGACGCATCGCGGTCTGCACCGTCCTGACATCACCGGCCGCCGTGATCATGATGACGTCGGTGCCGTGGCCCTGTTCACGCATGTGGTGGACGAGCTGGAGGCCGGTCTGGTCGGGCAGGTAGTGGTCGAGCAGCACCAGGTCGATGGTCCCGCGCTCGATGGCGCCCAGCGCCTGGGCGGCACTGTGCGCGCGGGCGGCCACCCGGAAACCGGGAACCTTTCCCACGTACTTGGCGTTGATCTCGGCGACACGGAAGTCGTCGTCCACCACCAGGACGTCAATCATCGGGCCTCTCTCCGTCAAGGCCTGTCGGGCGTTACGCCCTTGTTTCGGCTTCGCTGTTCTAGCGCGAGCAAAACGAGCACAACAGGCTACTGCAAGCAAAAGAAGCGCATGCGGCCAGAAGGCTGATGCCGGCTCCCGGGTCACCTCTACCGTCCCCGGCCATGAGCGCACACACCAGCCCCGCCATCGAGCTGCGGGGCGCGAGCAAGGTCTTCAGGACCCCGTCGGGGGCCCCGCACACGGCCGTGCGGGAACTCGACCTCACGGTCGGCCATGGCGAGTTCGTGGCCGTCGTCGGCCCGACCGGCTGCGGCAAGTCGACCACCTTGACCCTGGTCAGCGGCCTGGAAGAGCCCACCCAGGGCGAGGTGATGGTCGCCGGGCAGCCCGTGCGTGGCGTCGGTGACAAGGTCGGCTTCGTCTTCCAGCAGGACGCCACCTTTCCCTGGCGTACGGTCCTGTCCAACGTCATGGCCGGGCCTCGCTTCCGCGGTGTGCCCAAGGCGGAGGCGAAGCGGAAGGCCCGCGAATGGCTGGCCCGGGTGGGGCTCACCGCCTTCGAGGACCGCTACCCGCACCAGCTGTCCGGAGGTCAGCGCAAACGCGTCGCCCTCGCCGCGACCTTTGTGAACGACCCCGAGATCCTCCTCATGGACGAGCCGTTCTCGGCTCTCGACGTGCAGACCAGAGCCCTGATGTCGGACGAACTCCTCGAGCTGTGGGAGGGGACCGGCGCGTCCGTCGTCTTCGTCACCCACGACCTGGAGGAGTCCATCGCGCTGGCCGACAAGGTCGTCGTGATGACCGCAGGCCCCGCCACGGTCAAGCAGGTCTTCGACATCGACCTGCCACGGCCGCGCAAGGTCGAGTCGGTGCGCCTCGAGCCGCGGTTCATCGAGATCTACCGCGAGATCTGGGAGTCCCTCGGCGAAGAGGTCCGCATCACCCGCGAGAGGAGCGCCGCCCATGTCGCCTGATGTGCTCAGCACGCCGGTCGTCGGCACCGTGAAGGCTCCGGACCGCGCCCACTCACGCGCGCGTGCCGCACGCAGACGCAAGGTCGTCGTGTCGGCGTTCCGTGTCCTGCTGCTGGTGGCCGTCCTGGGCCTGTGGGAGGCGTTCTCCCGGGCCAAGGTCATCGATCCCTTCAACTTCTCCATGCCCAGCAAGATCTGGGACCAGATCTACACCTGGGTGACGCACGGTACGGCGCTCGGCTCCCTGGGCGAGCAGATCTGGTACACGCTGCACGAGGCGCTGCTCGGCTGGGTCATCGGTGTCGTCGCCGGCGTCGTGTGCGGTATCGCACTGGGGCGGATCGCCTTTCTCGCCGACGTCCTCGGTCCCTACATCAAGGTGCTCAACTCCATACCCAGGATCGTGCTGGCCCCGATCTTCGTGATCTGGTTCGGCCTCGGCCCGGCCTCCAAGGTCGCCTCGGCCGTCGTCCTGGTGTTCTTCCCGGTCTTCTTCAACGCCTTCCAGGGCGCCCGGGAGGTCGACCGCAACCTCGTCGCCAACGCCCGCATCCTCGGCGCGAGCGACCGCAGGGTGACGCTCCAGGTGGTCGTGCCGTCCGCCACCTCCTGGATCTTCACCAGCCTCCACGTCAGCTTCGGCTTCGCCCTCATCGGCGCCATCGTCGGCGAGTACATCGGCGCGACCAAGGGGATCGGTCTGCTCGTCGCGCAGTCGCAGGGCACGTTCAACGCGGCGGGCGTGTACGCCGCGATGGTCATCCTCGCCGTCGTCGCACTCGTCGCGGAGGGGCTGCTGACCTTCGCCGAACGCCGCATCTTCCGCTGGAAACCGTCTGGCTCCGACAGCTGACCTTCGTTGAACGATCCTCCGGGAACCTTCGCTGCGAAGGGGCTGCTCAGCGGCCTCAGTCGTCGACGGACTCCCTCGTATCCACCCCCCCGCCCCGCCCTCGCATCACCCCGCATCGCCCTCTCACAAGGACGTGAACCCGCCATGCGCACAACCGTCAGATACACGGCCCTGACCGCCGCCGCCCTGGTCGCCCTCTCCTCCCTCACCGCGTGTGCCAACGACGCCGCCAGTACCGCGTCCACCGGCTCGGGGAGCAAGGGGGACGGCAAGGGCACCAAGGTCAAGATCATGGTCGGTGGTCTGGACAAGGTCATCTACCTGCCCGCCATGCTCACCCAGCGCCTGGGCTACTTCGACGCCGAGGGGCTCGACGTCGAGCTGCTGAGCGAACCGGCCGGAGTCCAGGCCGAGACCGCGCTCGTCTCCGGCCAGGTCCAGGGCGCGGTCGGCTTCTACGATCACACCCTCGACCTTCAGGTGAAGGGCAAGGACGTGGAGTCCGTCGTGCAGTTCTCGCACGCCCCGGGTGAGGTGGAGATCGTCTCCACCAAGGCGGAGGGCGACATCACCTCGCCGAAGGACTTCAAGGGCAAGAAGCTCGGGGTCACGGGCCTCGGCTCCTCGACCGACTTCCTGACCAAGTACCTCGCCGTCAAGAACGGCGTCAAGGTCAGCGAGTTCACCCCGGTCGCCGTGGGTGCGGGGCCGACGTTCATCGCGGCGCTCCAGCAGGGAGCCATCGACGGCGGCATGACGACCGACCCGACCGTGGCGAACATCCTGGACAAGAAGGCGGGGAAGGTCCTGCTCGACATGCGCACCCCGCAGGGCTCCGAGGACGCGCTCGGCGGACCGTATCCCTCGTCGAGCCTGTACATGCAGACGGACTGGGTCAACAGCCACAAGGACACCGTCCAGAAGCTGGCCAACGCGTTCGTCAAGACGCTCACGTGGATGTCCACCCACAGCGCGAGCGAGATAGCCGCGAAGATGCCGACGGACTACTCGCAGGGGAACAAGCTGCTCTACTCGGTCGCCATCAAGAACACCCTGCCGATGTTCACCAAGGACGGCGTGATGCCCAAGAACGGCCCCGAGACCGTCGAGAAGGTCCTCAAGGCGTTCAACCCCACCATCCAGAACGCCGACGTGGACCTCGACAAGACGTACACCACCGAGTTCGTCGAGAAGGCCGTGGGCTGACGGTCGAGCGGACGGCGGGCCGGGGTCCGTTGCCCCTGAGGGCACGGTTCTCTCCCCGCCGCCCCGTGAACCGTGCCCTCAGGCGCGGGTCGCCCACACGTAACGGTGTTCCGGGCGGCCCGCGTCGCCGTACTTCAGGGTCAGCCGCGCCCTTCCCGTGCGCTCCAGGAGCTTCAGATAGCGCTGGGCGGTCTGGCGGCTCACCCCGGTCCGGTCGGCGATCTCCTGGGCCGACAGGGGCCCTTCGGCGTTCATCAGGGACTGGCGCACGAGCTCGGCGGTGGTGGGGGAGTGCCCTTTCGGCAGGCCGGGCTCCGAGGGGGCGGACAGCGCGCCGAACATGCGGTCGACATCCGCCTGCTCGGCCTCCCCGCCGCCGTCGAGTGCGCGACGCAGCTCCGCGTACGCCTCCAGCTTGGTGCGCAGACCCGCGAAGGCGAATGGTTTCACCAGGTACTGGAGGGCACCCTGCCGCATGGCCGCCTGCACCGTGGAGACGTCCCGCGCGGCCGTCACCATGATCACGTCGGTCTGGTGGCCGCGCCGGCGCATCTCCTGGACGACCTCCAGACCCGTCTCGTCGGGCAGGTAGTGATCCAGCAGGACGAGGTCGACGCGGGGCAGGAGCTCCAGCCGGCGCAGCGCGTCCGCCGCACTGTGGGCCTCGCCGGCGACGTGGAAGCCCGGCACCTTCTCCACGTAGGCGGCGTTGACCCGGGCGACCCTGGAATCGTCGTCCACGACCAGGACCTCGATCATCGCGACTCCTCCTCGTCAGTGATCTTCCCCGGTGCGACCAGAGCGGGTTCCAGGTCGGACGCGGTCAGCGCCTCCGGCAGGACGACGGTGAACTCGGCGCCCCCGCCCGCCGCGTCGTCGACCGTGGCGTGCCCGCCCTGCCGCTCGGCGAGTCTGCGCACCAGGGAGAGCCCGATGCCACGCTTGCCGTGCGCAGGCGGCTTCTTCGTGGACCAGCCCTCGGTGAAGATCAGCTCCCGTTGCTCGGCCGGGATTCCGGGCCCCGTGTCCCGCACCCTCAGAACCGCCGTGCGGCCCTCCACACGCAGTTCGACCTCCACGCGCGCGTGCGGCTTGCCCCCGACGGCGTCGAGCGCGTTGTCCACGAGGTTGCCGACGACCGTGACCAGCCCGCGCGGGTCGATCAGGCGGTCCGGCAGCCGGGTGCGGTCCGATACCCACAGGGCGACGCCGCGTTCGGCCGCGACGGTCGCCTTGCCGACCAGCAGCGCGGCGAGCAGCGGGTCCCCGATCTTCTCGGTCACTTGCTCCGCGGTGGCCCGGTGATCGCCGACGACCTCCCCGACGAATTCCACGGCGTCGTCGTACATCTCCAGTTCGAGCAGCCCCAGCAGTGTGTGCATCCGGTTGGCGTGCTCGTGGTCCTGGGCGCGCAGCGCGTCGATGAGGCCGTGCGTCGAGTCGAGTTCACGGCCGAGCTGTTCCAGTTCGGTGCGGTCGCGCAGGGTGGCCACGGCGCCGCCGTCGTCGGTGGGCATCCGGTTGACGACCAGGACGCGCTGGCCGCGGACGGCGATCAGGTCCGTGCCGGTCACCCGGCCCGCCAGCACGTCGGCCGTACGCCCCTCACCGAGCGCCTCGTCGGGGGATCTGCCCACCACCTCCTCCCCGATGCCGAGAAGACGCTGAGCCTCGTCGTTGAGCAGCCGGACCCGGCCGGCCCGGTCCAGGGCGACCACGCCCTCCCGGATGCCGTGCAGCATCGCCTCGCGTTCGGCGAGCAGCGCCGAGATGTCGGAGAAGGCCAGGTCCCGGGTCTGGCGCTGGACCCGTCGGGAGATCAGCCAGGCGGCCAGCGCGCCCACGGCGAGGGCGCCGCCTGCGTAGGCGAACAGCCCGGGGATCGCGTGGATCAGCCGGGCCCGCACGCTGTCGTACTCGATACCGACCGAGACCGCGCCGATGATCTTGCCGTCGTCGTCGCGCAGGGGCACCTTGCCGCGGGCCGAGCGGCCCATGGTGCCGCTGTCGATCTCCATGACGTCCTTGCCGGCCAGGGCCTGGCTCGGGTCCGTCGAGACGTGGCCGCCGACCTGTTTCGGGTCGGCGTGCGACCAGCGTGTACCGCTGAGATCCATCACCACGACGTACTCGGCACCGCTGGCCACGCGGATCCGCTCGGCCTCCCGCTGCACCGGTCCGCCGACCGACGGCCGGGTGGTCCGAAGGTCCTCTGCGATCTGCGGCACGGCCGCGGTGGTCTGGGCGATGGCGAGGGCCCGGCGCATCGCCTGGTCGTCGAGCTGGTTGCTGAGCGGGGCGAGGAACAGTCCGGTCGCGAGCACCACGACTCCCGCGGCGATCGTCAGCTGCATGAGCAGAAGCTGCGAGAACATGCGGCGCGGCATTCCGAGGCGCAGGCGACGGGCGGGGGGAGTGGGGCTCATACCCAAGACGGTACGTGGGTGGACCGGCGCAGCCGTAGGGGCGGGTGAAGTGGATCTCTTGACCCGCTCAAGAGGAAACGGTTCGGGCGGGGTGGGGCGAGCCCTGTTCGGAGGCGGGTCAGCCCACCAGCGCCGTCGCCGACAGCTCGCGTACCGCCAGCACGTCCATCCGCGCGGGTGAACCGAGGACCGAGGTGCCGCAGCTCTCCGGCCGGGGCGGCAGCGAAGCGCCCTCGGCCACGACGACCTGCCAGTGGCGCCCGTCCGTGTGCGCGACGGTCACCTCCCAGCGCGGGGCGCCACCGGTCGTCCGGACGACGCTCAGCACCTCCGCCGCCTCCTCGCCGGTCGCCGAACGCACTGCCAGCTCCGCCGCCTGGCCGGGCCGCTCCCAGGCCGAGGATCCGCGGCACCCCTCCACGAGGATCCGGCCCTCCCGGACACCGTGCAGGACCTCCTTGACGGTGCGGGCCCGGACCCGGCCGTACGCGTAGCCGTGCGGCAGGACGAGCAGCGTGGGGGAGAAGCGATGGCCCCCCAGATGGGTGACCTCCCAGGCACCCCGCACTCCCGAGGCGGCGAGTTCCGCGGCCAGCGGACGGCCGAGCAGGGCGCAGCAGCGGTCGCGCTTGCCGTTGGTGCAGACGAGGGCGAGCGGGTCGCCCGTGTGGGGGCGGCCCCGCAGCGCGGTGTCGAAGCTGTGGTGGTCGCCCCTGCCGAGCGCGGCGAAGTCGAGGTCCAGCAGCTGTCGTGGGTCGTGGGTCGTGGCGCTGCGCAACCACACCTTTCCCGGGACGGTGTGCGCCGCGTACACCTGCCGCAGGGGCGGTGCGCCGAAGTCCGCGTGGCGTCCGGGACGGCGGATCAGCGCGATACGCACGCCCGTGTCCCGCGCGGCCGCCTCCAGGGCGCGGCCCAGGGCCGGGTCCAGGTGGCTCGAGACCAGCGCTCTGGCACCCCAGGGGCCCGGCTGCTCCAGGAGGAGCCAGGTCGTTGCCGTGGCCGCGGTTCCGGAAATGGGCTCACCGAGATCCCGCGAGACGGTCGCGCACGTACTCACAGAGGTGAGCCTAACCTGACTTGCCGCGGAGTGAATTCCGGCCGGGGTATCTGCCGAGCCGTGCGGGTGCGCGCGCGTGTCCGGCCCGCGGTCGACCGTCCGCGGTGGCGCCCACGCACAGAAGCGGGGCGTCCACCGACGGCGCAGTCGTCCGGCTACTCCGGTAGGGGCTGGGGCGGCTTCAGGCCCACGTAGTGCCCGCTGGGGCGCATGCGCAGGGGCCGCTCGCCGTACTCCTCCAGGGCGTGGGCGATCCAGCCCGCCGTACGGGCGACGGCGAAGATCGTCTCGCCGGCGGAGGACTCCATGCCGCAGGAGGCGGTGAGGACGGCGAGCGCCAGGTCCACGTTGGCGTGCAGCGGCGCGTGGCGGGCGGTCGTCGTCACGATGTCCCGGGCGGCGGCGAGAGCAGGTCCGGCCGCGGGGATCTCCTCCAGGAGGGCGAACAGGGCACGCGCGCGTGGGTCCTCGCCGGAGTAGAGGCGGTGACCGAGGCCAGGAATGCGGCGGCCGGCCCGCAGTTCCGCGGCGATCACCGGCGCGGCACTGCCGAGGTCGAGTACCTCCAGCAGCATGCGATGCGCGAGGCCGCCTGCCGCGCCGTGCAGCGGCCCCTCGATCACACCGAGCCCGGCGGAGACCGCCGCGTAGGCGTGCGCACGGGCCGAGGCGGCGACGCGCACCGCGAGCGTCGAGGCGGCCAGGTCGTGGTCGGCCAGCAGACCGAGCGCCGTGTCGAGGGCGCGCAGTTGTGCGTCCTCGGGGGGACGGCCGCTGAGCCGGCGCCACAGGCGCAGCGCGAGCGGGCCGTCGTCCCGTGGGGTCGGCCGTTTCGGGGGCAGGGCGGCGACGAGAGTGGGGATCAGGATGCGCGCGGTGCCGAGCACGGCGTCCTCGGACAGGTCGAACCGCAGGGGGTCCGCGGCCGCTGCGGCGACTGCGGCGACCCGCAACCGGTCGGTGGGCCCGGTGTGTTCGGGCAGCGCCTCGACGACACGGCGGGCGGCCTCGACGGACGCCTCGGGCGCGGTGAAGGTGACCCCGGGGCTCAGCCGGCCGGTCCACAGCCACTCCGCGACCTCTTCGTAGGAGTGCCGGCCGGCCAGTTCGACGGCGTCGACACCCCGGAACCAGTAGCGGTCCTGGTCGATGAGCGTCACGCGCGTGCGTACGGACAGCTCGGCTCCGGAGCCCGGACTCCCACTGCTCTCCCGCCTGTTGCGGCGTGCGAGCGCCTCGACCTCCTCGGCCTCGAAGGTGCTGCCCCGGCCGCCACCGGGCGTGCGGCGACTGCTCAGCTGGCCGCGACTGACATACGCGTACACGGTCTCGGGTTTCACCCCGAGCCGCTCGGCGGCCTCTTTGGTGCTCAGCCGTCGTTCGGGGTGACCGGGTGCGGGGTCCTCGTCGCGCATGGGCATCACCGTATCCACAAGAAGATCATATTGATTCGATCAACGTTGACAATATGACATCAACCATGGACCGTCGAATCAAGATCAGGGAGGAGAGCGTGCCACCATTGCTCACGGCTTCAACGCGTCGACGCTCACGGCCAGGGTCATCGCCTCGACCGGGGCGGACGTGGCCGCGTGCCTCGTGGGGGCGGTGGGAGCGCTGTCGGGACCCCTGCACGGCGGCGCGCCCGGTCGGGCGCTGGACACCCTGGACGCGATCGGCACCCCGGATCGCATCGACTCCTGGATTCGTGAGCGTGTCCTCGCCGGGGTACGCATCAGGACTTCGGTCATGCCGTCTACCGCACGAAGGACCCGCGTTCACGCATACCCCGCGAGATCGCGCAGCGGTTCGGCGGCCCGCGGGTCCAGTTCGCCGTCGAAGCGGAGCGGCGCGTGGAGGCGATCCTCGCCGAACTGAAGCCCGGCCGGGAGCTGCACATTCACGTGGAGTTCTACGCAGGCGTGGTGATGGGAGTCTGTGGGCGGCCCCGCGAGATGTTCCCCCCGGCCTTTGCCGCGGCACGGGTGGTGGGCTGGAGCGCCGACATCCTGGAGCAGGCCGAGGGCTCGAAGGTCATCCGCCCGGTCGCACGGTACGTGGGGCCGGATGCGCCGGTCGAGGCGCCGGCCGTGGCTTGAAGTGCACTGTCGTAAGGGCGGGCGCCGCAATAGTGGGCGTCGCAAGGGCAGGCGACGTGAAAGGGGCCCGGCGTCGCGGATGGGCGAGCCGGGCCGCGTCTACTGCAAAGGCTCAGAGGTCCGGAATATCGGCCTTGGCGCGAATCAATGTCTCGCGTGTGATGACGACAATTCTCTCGTGGTCGCCGCGTGAAGCGTCGGAGGGAAGGTCCGGGTCCAGGACATCCGTGGCGTCCGTGCCGATAATGGCGAAATTGCCGTCGGCAAGTTCAAAGATATCGGGGCAATTCGCTCCACTCACGCTCCCTCGCGCGCGCGGAGATGCACCGATCCGACGGATGATCTGACTCACTGTTGCTTCCCTGGGGTCCGTTGGCTTGCGCACGACGACGGCGCGGTGCAAGGCGGGCCCTGTGGGGTCGCTCGTCATCCGGCTGCGTAGGCGACGATCTGGTGGGGTCCTCTACGCGATCAAGCGCGAGTCAACTCCCTGACGCCTCATCTAACTGCCAACTTCACCTGTTCGTTATGGGCCGAGGGTGTGATTCCGCGAGAGGGGGTGTGAGCCCCGGAGTGTGAGCCCTCGCCTGCCGGAGTGCGCCGATGGCCGGCCGGAGTTCATGGGCCGGGCGGCTCGCCCACCACCCACCATTCGTCCGCGTCCGACTCCTCGAGTTGTGTCAGGAGTTCGTCCACCATGCGGCCGAGTTCCGCCTCGTCCGAACCGTCCGCAATGGTCGCCCTCTGGTGTTTCGTCGCGTACCAGTACTCCCGTACCACGGGATTCTGTAGAATGCCCCGAATGTATCCGAAGAACTCCTCGCGGGATATGTTGCCCAACCGGTAGTAAATCAACGCGTTCGTGTAGAGAGCGTTGGCGTAGAGGTACTGCCTCCGCTGCTTGGTGGAGACGGGAGGCTCGAACAGGTCCAGCACTTCGGCCAGTTCGGGGTCGTCGATGGCTTTGCTCAGCAACTCCCAGTGGAGGCGCTGCTGGTTGGCCAGATTGGTGTGCTGCTGGGAGTGGGCGGTCCGTTCCAGGTGCTCCAGCCGTACGCGCAGGGCCTCCAGCGCGTGACGGTGTGCCGTCATCGTGACGAGGGCGCCCGCGGCCATGCCGGCGGCCGCCGCGACGACGGCGCCGAGTCCGCGTACCCCAAACCTCTGTGTGGCCATGTCAAAAACCCCCGATCGAGCGGCCGTGCGCCGGTCGTCGGGGTGCGGGTGGACATGACGGGGACCGGCGAGCGGTGGGCGGCGCTTGCCGTCTCCCAGGGTGCCGAGCGGCTCTGACCGGCGGGGGAGGCGGAGGGGAGGCGCACGGAGGGAAGCGAGGGTCGCACGCCAGAGCGTCTTGCCCAACATCTGCCCCGCGGATGCTGCTAACAATCGTTCACTTCGCGGTGATTCCTGCGGCTCGTATCCTGGTACGGCATTCAATCCTCGTACGCGCGCCGGACCCGCGCGCCGGTGCACGCGTTGGTGTCAGAAAGGTCGCACGTGTCGCAGAGCCGCAGCCAGCAGCAGATCCCGGTCGTCGTACTCGCCGGATTCCTCGGTTCCGGCAAGACGACCCTGCTCAACCATCTCCTGCACCGCAGCGGAGGAAGCCGGATCGGCGCGATCGTGAACGACTTCGGCGCCATCGAGATCGACGCCATGGCCGTGGCCGGTGCGCTCGGCGACTCCACCGTCTCCCTCGGCAACGGCTGCCTGTGCTGTGCCGTCGACACCAGCGAACTCGACGTGTATCTCGAACGGCTCGCGGCACCTGCCGCCGGCATCGATGTCATCGTCATCGAGGCCAGCGGACTCGCCGAACCCCAGGAACTGGTCCGGATGGTGCTGGCCAGCGAGCATCCGGCCATCGTCTACGGCGGGCTCGTCGAGGTCGTCGACGCCGCCGAGTTCGACGACACCCGGGCGAAGCACCCCGAGATCGACCGCCACCTCGCCCTCGCCGACCTGGTCGTGGTGAACAAGCTCGACCGGGCGCCCGACGCCGATCGGGTCCTCGGACTCGTCCGCACCCTCACCGACCGGGCGGCCGTCGTCCCCGCCACCCACGGCCGTATCGACCCGGAGTTCCTCTTCGACTGCCGGCCGGGCGAGGAGCGCGTCGGGCAGCTCTCCTTCGACGACCTGCACGACCACTCCGAGGGCGATCACGCGGACCATCTTCACACCGCCTACGACAGCCTCTCCTTCACCTCCGAAGCACCCCTCGATCCCCGCCGGTTGATGGAGTTCCTCGACAGCCGGCCCGAGGGGCTGTACCGGATCAAGGGGTACGTCGGCTTCGGCCCGCACGACCCGGCCAACCGGTATGCCGTGCACGCCGTCGGGCGTTTTCTCCGGTTCTACCCGGAGCCCTGGCCTGTTGCCGACGCCCGCCTCACCCAGCTCGTCCTCATCGGCTCCGGCATCGACGTGGCCGCCCTCGACAAGGAACTCGAGGCGTGCAAGGACGACGCCCCACAGGCCGACGAGCACGGCATGTGGGGCGTCCTGCGCTACGTACAGGCCCCCGACGACGATGCTTTCCAGGAGCCCGGGACCGAGGCCGCGTCCGGGGCTTAGACCGGCCCGGCCACCACGGCGACGGTCTTGGCCAGCGACACGCCCGAGCCGTCCCGGCGCGGGTCCATCTCCGGAAGTTCGGCCGGCAGGCCGTTCTTCTGCGCGGCCTTGGCGGGGAGGGGACCCGCCCACGCCAGGGACAGGCAGTCCTCGCCCTTCAGGAACCGCTGGCAGCGCACACCGCCCGTGGCGCGGCCCTTGCGCGGGTACTGGTCGAAGGGGGTGAGCTTGGCCGTCGTCTGGACGGAGTCGTCCAGGGTTCCGCGCGAGCCCGCGATCGTGAAGACCACCGCGTCCACCGCGGGGTCCACGGCCGTGAAGGAGATCACCTTCGCGCCCTCGGTGAGCTTGATGCCCGCCATACCGCCCGCCGCACGGCCCTGCGGGCGCACCTGCGAGGCCTGGTAGCGCAGCAGCTGGGCGTCGTCGGCGATGAAGACCAGGTCCTCCTCGCCGGTGCGCAGCTCCACCGCGCCGACGATACGGTCACCGTCCTTGAGGGTGATGACCTCCAGCTCGTCCTTGTTGGTCGGGTAGTCGGGCACGACTCGCTTGACGACGCCCTGTTCCGTGCCGATGGCCAGACCCGGGGACGACTCGTCGAGCGTCGTCAGGCAGACCAGCGTCTCGTCGCCCTCCAGGGAGACGAACTCCGCCAGCGGGGCGCCGCCCGAGAGGTTCGGCGCCGAGGCCGTGTCCGGGAGCTGCGGCAGGTCGACGACGTTGATCCGCAGCAGCCGGCCCGCGGAGGTGACCGCGCCGATCTCCCCGCGTGCGGTGGCCGGTGCCGCCGACACGATCACGTCGTGCTTGGTGCGCCTGCCGTCGCCGTCCCCGTCGCCGTCCTCGGTGTTCGCCGTGAAGGGCTCGGCGTTCGCCGTACGGGCCAGCAGACCCGTGGAGGACAGCAGGACGCGACACGGGTCGTCCGCGACCTGGAGGGGTACGGCGGTGGTCGTGGCGCCCGACGACTCCAGCAGGACCGTACGGCGTTCGGTGCCGAACTTCTTCGCCACCGAGGCCAGTTCGGCCGAGACCAGCTTGCGCAGTTCCGCGTCCGAGTCCAGGATCCGGGTCAGCTCGGTGATCTCCTCGTTGAGCTTCTCCTTCTCCGCCTCCAGCTCGATGCGGTCGAACCGGGTCAGCCGGCGCAGCGGGGTGTCGAGGATGTACTGGGTCTGGACGTCCGACAGCGAGAAGCGCTCCATCAGGCGTTCCTTGGCCTGCGCGCTGTTGTCGCTGGAGCGGATCAGCCGGATGACCTCGTCGATGTCGACGAGCGCGGTCAGCAGGCCCTCCACCAGGTGGAGCCGGTCACGGCGCTTGCCCCGGCGGAACTCGCTGCGGCGGCGCACCACGGTGAAGCGGTGGTCGAGGTAGACCTCCAGCAGTTCCTTGAGGCCCAGCGTGAGCGGCTGGCCGTCGACCAGCGCCACGTTGTTGATGCCGAAGGACTCCTCCATCGGCGTCAGCTTGTACAGCTGCTCCAGGACCGCCTCCGGCACGAAGCCGTTCTTGATCTCGATGACCAGGCGCAGGCCGTGCGCGCGGTCGGTGAGGTCCTTGACGTCGGCGATGCCCTGGATCTTCTTGGCGCCGACCAGGTCCTTGATCTTGGCGATGACCTTCTCGGGCCCGACGGTGAAGGGCAGTTCGGTGATGACCAGGCCCTTGCGGCGGGCCGTGACGGTCTCCACCGACACCGTGGCACGGATCTTGAACGTGCCGCGGCCGTTCTCGTAGGCGTCCCGGATGCCGGAGAGGCCGACGATCCGGCCACCGGTCGGCAGGTCGGGGCCCGGAACGTACTTCATCAGGGCGTCCAGATCCGCGGCGGGATAGCGGATCAGATGGCGGGCGGCCGCGATGACCTCGCCCAGGTTGTGCGGCGGCATGTTCGTGGCCATGCCGACCGCGATCCCGGACGCGCCGTTGACCAGGAGGTTCGGGAAGGCGGCGGGCAGCGCGACCGGCTCCTGCTCCTGGCCGTCGTAGTTGGGCGTGAAGTCGACCGTGTCCTCGTCGATCGACTCGGTCATCAGGCTGGTCGCCGCGGCCTGGCGGCACTCGGTGTACCGCATGGCGGCCGGCGGGTCGTCGTTGCCCAGCGAGCCGAAGTTGCCGTGGCCGTCCACCAGCGGCACGCGCATGGAGAAGGGCTGGGCCATCCGCACCAGCGCGTCGTAGATCGAGGCGTCGCCGTGCGGGTGCAGCTTGCCCATGACCTCGCCGACGACCCGGGCGCACTTCACATAGCCGCGCTCCGGGCGCAGGCCCATCTCGTTCATCTGGTAGACGATGCGCCGGTGCACCGGCTTGAGGCCGTCACGGGCGTCCGGCAGGGCGCGGGAGTAGATGACCGAGTACGCGTACTCGAGGAAGGAGCCCTGCATCTCGTCGACGACGTCGATGTCGAGGATCCGCTCCTCGTACGAGTCGTCGGGCGGCGGGGTCTTCGTGCTGCGGCGGGCCATCGCTGCCGGCTCCTTGCTGGGGCGTGATACGGATCTGACGCGGACCATTGTGGACCGTGGCACTGACAGAGCGGGCGAGGCCCGGCGTCGGCCGTCCGGCCCGTACGCAGAGGCATCTCCTCCGCGGCTGCCCGCAGGCTACGCGATCTCGCTCTCGGCGTATGTCGTGCGGGAACTTCGCAGACCCTCCGCACGCTTGCATACAGTGGCAGGACCGGCAGGAAAACCGCGGTTTCGACGACCGCGTCCGCGATCGGAAGGGATGTACATGCCCATGGGTCACACGGCCACAGCCCAGGCAGGCTCCGGGGGCCTGACAGCGACCGAGCACCGTCTGGCCAACGGCCTGCGCGTGGTGCTCTCGGAGGACCACCTGACCCCCGTCGCGGCGGTGTGCCTCTGGTACGACGTCGGTTCACGCCACGAAGTCAAGGGGCGTACGGGTCTTGCTCACCTTTTCGAGCATCTGATGTTCCAGGGCTCCGGCCAGGTCAAGGGCAACGGCCACTTCGAGCTCGTGCAGGGGGCGGGCGGCTCGCTCAACGGCACCACCAGCTTCGAGCGCACCAACTACTTCGAGACCATGCCCACCCACCAGCTGGAGCTCGCCCTCTGGCTGGAGGCCGACCGCATGGGCTCGCTGCTCACCGCGCTCGACGACGAGTCGATGGAGAACCAGCGCGACGTCGTCAAGAACGAGCGCCGCCAGCGCTACGACAACGTCCCCTACGGCACCGCGTTCGAGAAGCTGACCGCCCTCGCCTACCCGGAGGGTCACCCCTACCACCACACGCCGATCGGTTCGATGGCCGACCTGGACGCGGCGACCCTGGAGGACGCGCGCGCGTTCTTCCGGACGTACTACGCGCCCAACAACGCGGTGCTCTCCGTGGTCGGCGACATCGACCCGGAGCAGACCCTCGCCTGGGTCGAGAAGTACTTCGGTTCCATCCCCGGCCACGACGGCAAGCCCGCGCCGCGTGACGGCGGACTGCCCGACGTCATCGGCGAGCAGCTGCGTGAGGTCGTGGAGGAGGAGGTGCCGTCCCGTGCGCTGATGGCCGCCTACCGCCTGCCCGAGGACGGCACGCGCGTGTGCGACGCCGCCGACCTGGCGCTCACCGTCCTCGGCGGCGGCGAGTCCTCTCGTCTCTACAACCGGCTGGTGCGCCGCGACCGTACGGCCGTCGCGGCCGGCTTCGGCCTGCTGCGCCTCGCCGGGGCGCCCTCCCTGGGCTGGCTGGATGTGAAGACGTCCGCCGACGTCGAGGTGCCCGTCATCGAGGCCGCCATCGACGAGGAGCTCGCCCGGTTCGCCGAGGAGGGCCCCACGGCCGAGGAAATGGAGCGGGCCCAGGCGCAGCTGGAGCGCGAGTGGCTCGACCGGCTCGGCACGGTCGCCGGCCGCGCCGACGAACTGTGCCGGTTCGCCGTCCTGTTCGGCGACCCGCAGCTCGCCCTCACCGCCGTCCAGCGTGTGCTGGAGGTGACGCCCGAGGAGGTGCGCGAGGTCGCCAAGGCCCGTCTGCGCCCCGACAACCGTGCGGTGCTCGTCTACGAGCCGACCGCCCCCGAAGCGCCCGCCGACCAGGACGAGAACGAGGAGACGGCCCGGTGACCGAGCTCGCCACGATGGACTTCCACCCCCAGCCCCGGGCGGGCGAGGCCAAGCCGTGGGCGTTCCCGGCGCCCGAGCGCACCGCGCTGGCCAACGGCCTGACCGTGCTGCACTGCCACCGTCCCGGCCAGCAGGTCGTCGCCGTCGAGGTCCTCCTCGACGCGCCCCTGGACGCCGAACCGATCGGCCTCGACGGTGTCGCCACGATCATGGCGCGCGCGTTCTCGGAGGGCACCGACAAGCACTCCGCCGAGGAGTTCGCCGCCGAACTGGAGCGCTGCGGCGCCACCCTGGACGCACACGCCGACCACCCCGGCGTCCGGCTGAGCCTCGAGGTGCCTGTCTCGCGCCTGCCCAAGGGGCTCGGTCTGCTCGCGGACGCCCTCAGGGCGCCCGCGTTCGCCGACAGCGAGGTCGAGCGCCTCGTCCGCAACCGCCTGGACGAGATCCCGCACGAGCTGGCCAACCCCTCCCGGCGCGCCGCCAAGGAGCTCTCCAAGGAGCTGTTCCCGGCCACCGCGCGGATGTCGCGCCCGCGCCAGGGCACCGCGGAGACGGTCGAGAAGATCGACTCGGCCGCCGTACGCGCCTTCCACGAGAAGCACGTCCGCCCCGCCACCGCCACCGCCGTGGTCGTCGGCGACCTCACCGGCGTCGACCTGGACGCGCTCCTCGGTGACACCCTGGGCGCCTGGACGGGGTCCTCGGCCCAGCCGCGGCCCGTGCCGCCGGTGACCGCCGACGACACCGGCCGGGTCGTCATCGTGGACCGCCCCGGCGCCGTCCAGACGCAGTTGCTGATCGGCCGGATCGGCGCCGACCGGCACGACCGTGTGTGGCCGGCGCAGGTGCTCGGCACGTACTGCCTCGGCGGCACCCTCACCTCCCGGCTGGACCGTGTCCTGCGCGAGGAGAAGGGCTACACCTACGGGGTCCGCGCGTTCGGCCAGGTCCTGCGGTCGGCCCCGGACGGCTCGGGCGCCGCGATGCTCGCGATCAGCGGCTCCGTGGACACCCCGAACACCGGTCCCGCTCTGGACGACCTCTGGAAGGTCCTGCGCACCCTCGCCGCCGAGGGGCTGACCGACGCCGAGCGTGACGTCGCCGTGCAGAACCTGGTCGGCGTGGCGCCGCTGAAGTTCGAGACGGCCGCGGCCGTCGCCGGCACGCTGGCCGACCAGGTCGAGCAGCATCTGCCCGACGACTTCCAGGCCACGCTGTACCAGCAGCTCGCCGCGACCGGCACGGTGGAGGCGACCGCGGCGGCCGTGAACGCCTTCCCGGTGGACCGGCTGGTCACCGTGCTCGTCGGTGACGCCGCGCAGATCAAGGAGCCGGTCGAGGCTCTCGGCATCGGCGAGGTGAAGGTCGTGTCGGCGGAGTAGATCCCGCCAACCACGCGCGCGTGCAGGGGCCCTGGTCGACGAGAGCGTCACCAGGGCCTCCGCATGTCCGAATTGAGGCGGACGCTGCCCGTCTGCCCTGTGGGATGCGCTACAAAAACCGGGATCCGTTTGAGGATTGAAACCCGCGCCGCTTAGCGTCATCCGGGCTGTTCGTCAGGCAGTGCGCCGCACCCGCGGCACCGGACAGTCATCGCCGAGTCCCCGTACGGCGCGAGCCAGGGGAGCCGGGGACCCACTTGTGAAGTCCCTGGGGTGAATCGGACGCCCGCGCGTGCAGCGCGAGGGGGTCCGTAGGAGACCTTCCTGCTCCGAACCCGTCAGCTAACCCGGTAGGCGAGAGGGAAGGAAAGGACACCCCCAACTTCATGGCGTTCACCTGCGCCACCGGGAAGCACCGTCGGCCCAGCCGGATGCAGCGCAGCGGCGTCCGCGCGGCGGGCATCGCGGCGCTCACCACCACCGGTGTCATGGCCACCGTCGCCTCCACCCCGGCCTTCGCAGCCGAGCCCACCCCTGAGCAGACCGGGCTGATCCCCGTGGTCACCGCCGGCGAGTCCGTCGTCGAGCAGATCGACGACCAGGTCGCCGTGCAGAAGCAGGCGGCCTTCGAGGAGGCCGCCCGCCAGGCCGCCGTCAAGAAGGCGGTGGAGGAGCGCGAGGCACGCGTACGTGCCGCCCGTGAGGCCGAGCGCAAGCTCCTCAACACCTTCGTACCGCCGATCACCGGTTCCTATGTCTCCACCGGCTACCAGGCCAGCAGCTCTCTGTGGTCCTCCGGCAGCCACACCGGCATCGACTTCCACGCCGCGAGCGGCACCTCCGTGCACGCGGTCGGCTCCGGCACCGTGGTCGAGGCCGGATGGGGCGGCTCCTACGGGAACCAGATCGTGATCAAGATGAACGACGGGACCTACACCCAGTACGGTCACCTGTCGTCCATCGCGGTGTCGGTGGGTCAGCACGTCACCCCGGGCCAGCGCATCGGCCTGTCCGGCGCCACCGGCAACGTCACCGGCCCGCATCTGCACTTCGAGGCCCGCACCACCGCGGAGTACGGCTCCGACATGGACCCGGTCGCCTACCTGCGCAAGCACGGCGTGAACGTCTGACGACCCACGGCGACAGATCGTTCTGCCCCGGCCTCCCGGCCGGGGCTTTCGCCGTTTCGGGGGCCTCCGCTGTCCAAAAAATATCCCCGGAATCCGGCTCGCCGTCGGAATTTCCCGCTCATTGCAATAGAGTCACGGAACACACGTCAATCATCGACGTTTCACGGGGATTAAGGCGGAGGTCCGTCATGCGTATTCCGGCGCACTCGGTGTGCACGGCCATTCGGGACGACATCGTCGCGGGTGTCTACGAGCGCGGCAGCCGTCTCACCGAGGAACTTCTCGCCCGCCGCTACGGCGTCTCCCGCGTTCCGGTCCGGGAGGCGCTGCGCACCCTGGAGGCCGAGGGCTTCGTCGTCACGCGGCGGCACGCGGGCGCGTGCGTCGCGGAGCCGACGGAGCTGGAGGCCGCGGACCTTCTTGAGATGCGCATGCTCCTGGAGCCGCTCGGCGCCTCCCGGGCCGCACAGCGCCGCACCGAGGCTCATCTGAAGGTGCTGCGCGGGCTCGTCCGACTGGGCCAGGAGCGGGCCCGGAGGGGCAACAGCGAGGATCTGCGCTCCCTGGGGAGCTGGTTCCACGAGACGCTCGCCCAGTCCTCGGGAAGCCACGCCCTGACGTCGATGCTCACCCAGCTGCGCCACAAGATCGCGTGGATGTACGCGGTGGAGGCGCCGGCGGACCCCGTGGAGTCGTGGGCGGAGCACGGCGCGATCGTGGACGCCGTGGCACGCGGCGACGGCGAGCGCGCGCGGGCGATCACGTCGCTCCACACCGAGCGCGCGACGGCCGCGCACCGGCTGCGCTTTTCCGGCGGCGCCGAGCGCCTCGACCGTGTGAGGACTTCGCAACCTCCCGTAAACATGACGGGCCTGCGGCATTAACAAGAGGGCCGTATACAAAGAGGGGATAATTCGCGGGGGATTATTTCTGCTGCCCGGGAACGGGAATGAAGAAGGGCTCGCCCGATAATTCGGACGAGCCCTTCGAGGTATCCGTGACGCCTATGAGGCGGCGAACACCGCATTCATCGGTCAGACGGTCTCGGGAAGCTCCTCGAGTCCCTCGGCGACCAACTTCGCCAGGCGGTCGAGCGCGGCGTCCGCGCCGTCCGCCTCGGAGGCGAGGACGATCTCCTCGCCGCCCTGGGCGCCCAGGCCGAGCACGGCCAGCATGGAGGCCGCGTTGACGGGGTTGCCGTCTGCCTTGGCGATCGTCACCGGGATGCCTGCGGCCGTGGCGGCCCGGACGAAGATGGAAGCGGGGCGGGCGTGAAGGCCCTCGGCCCAGCCGACGTTGACGCGGCGCTCAGCCATGTGATGCTGCCCTTCAGTGTTTCAGGTTGTCTAGACCAGTGTTCCACACGTGAAGCGTATGAGGGAGGGGGTGGTGGGCCCCCTCCTGCCGTGGTCCTCGGATCGCGGCCTCGATCCGACTTCCGTCCTCCACAGACTGCCTCGCGCCGTTGCCGTACGCGAGCCGTAGTCTGGGCCCCATGCAGAGCGCGTCGGACCGGCACGAGTACCCCGCCCACTGGGAGGCCGACGTGGTGCTGCGCGACGGCGGCACCGCGCGCATCCGCCCCATCACCGCCGACGACGCCGAGCGCCTGGTCAGCTTCTACGAGCAGGTTTCGGACGAGTCGAAGTACTACCGTTTCTTCGCGCCCTACCCGCGCCTGTCCGCCAAGGACGTCCACCGCTTCACGCACCACGACTTCGTGGACCGGGTGGGACTCGCGGCCACGGTCGGCGGCGAGTTCATCGCAACCGTACGCTATGACCGCATTGGTCCGGACGGCATGGCCGCCTCGGGACCGGCCGACGAGGCCGAGGTCGCGTTCCTCGTGCAGGACGCCCACCAGGGCCGCGGTGTCGCCTCCGCGCTGCTCGAACACATCGCGGCCGTGGCACGCGAGCGCGACATCCGCCGCTTCGCGGCCGAGGTCCTTCCCGCCAACACCAAGATGATCAAGGTGTTCACCGACGCCGGCTACACCCAGAAGCGCAGCTTCGAGGACGGCGTCGTACACCTGGAGTTCGGGCTCGAACCCACCGAGCGCTCCCTCGCCGTGCAGCGCGCGCGGGAGCAGCGCGCCGAGGCGCACTCCGTACGGCGGCTGCTCGCGCCCGGATCGGTCGCCGTCGTCGGCACCGGCCGCACGCCCGGCGGTGTCGGCCGCAGCGTCCTCGGCAACCTCCGCGAGGCCGGCTTCACCGGGCCCCTCTACGCCGTGAACAAGGCCTTCCCCGAGGATCTGAAGGAACTGGACGGGGTGCCCGCCCACCGCTCGGTGCGCGACATAGCGGCGCCCGTGGACCTCGCGGTCGTCGCCGTCCCGGCGGAACAGGTGCCCGCGGCCGTCACCGAGTGCGGCGAGCACGGCGTGCAGGGACTGGTGGTCCTCTCCGCCGGCTATGCCGAGAGCGGGCCCGAGGGGCGGGAGCGCCAGCGCGAACTCGTCCGGCACGCACGCGCGTACGGGATGCGGATCATCGGCCCCAACGCCTTCGGGGTCATCAACACCTCCCCGGAGGTGCGGCTCAACGCCTCACTGGCCCCGGAGATGCCGCGGCCCGGGCGGATCGGCCTGTTCGCACAGTCCGGCGCCATCGGCATCGCCCTGCTGTCCCGCCTCCACCGGCGGGGCGGCGGAGTCACCGGTGTCACGGGCGTGTCGACCTTCGTCTCCTCCGGCAACCGCGCGGACGTCTCCGGCAACGACGTCCTCCAGTACTGGTACGACGACCCCGACACCGATGTCGCCCTCATGTACCTCGAATCCATCGGCAACCCGCGCAAGTTCACCCGCCTCGCGCGGCGCACGGCGGCCGCCAAGCCCCTCGTCGTCGTCCAGGGCGCGGGTTCCGCCCCGCAGGGGCACGCCGTCCGGGCGACGCGGCTGCCGCACGCGACGGTGTCGGCGCTGCTGCGGCAGGCCGGCGTGATCCGCGTGGACACCATCACCGAACTGGTGGACGCGGGGCTGCTGCTCGCCCGCCAGCCGCTGCCGACGGGACCACGGGTGGCGATCCTCGGCAACTCCGAGTCCCTCGGTCTGCTGACGTACGACGCCTGCCTCTCGGAGGGACTGCGGCCACAGCCGCCCTCGGACCTGACGACAGAGGCGTCGGCGCAGGACTTCCACGCCGCGCTGGCCCGGGCGCTGGCCGACGAGACGTGCGACGCGGTGGTCGTGACGGCCATCCCGGCGATCGGGGAGAGGTCGCCCGGGGACGCGGAACTCGCGGAGGCCCTGCGGTCGGCCGCGGCCGCCGCTCCCGCCAAACCGGTGCTCGTCGTGCACGTGGAACTCGGCGGTCTCGCTACGGCGCTGTCCGCCGCGGCGAGCACCGCACCGCGCGCGGAAGCCTCCCCACGCGCGCGTACCGACGACGAGGACCGGGCGCCCACCGGCGACCACCGCGAGCCCACCGACGACCAGCACCGCGCGCGTGCCGGCGGCGGGGACCCTGGACCCGCCGACGCCTCGGGCGGCGGGCCGGCGCCCGAGGCCGTAGTGGCGCCCGAGGGAGCGCACCTCATCCCCGCCTACCCCGCGGCCGAACGTGCCGTCCGCGCCCTCGCGGAGGCCGTGAAGTACGCCCAGTGGCGGCGCGAGGCGGCCGTCGCCGGCAAGGTGCCCGAGTACGAGGACATCGACGAGAAGGGCGCGGCCGAACTGATCGGCGGGCTCCTCGCGCGCGGGCAGGGACTCACCCTCGGCACCGAGGAGACCTGCGAGCTGCTCGGCCGCTACGGCATCCGCACCCGCCGGGCGATCCCGGCGCCCACCCCTGACGAGGCCGCGCGGGCCGCGGACGCTCTCGGCTATCCCGTCGCCCTGAAGGCCACGGCCCCGCACCTGCGACACCGCGCGGACCTGGGCGGCGTACGTCTCGACGTGGCGGACGAGGAGCAACTGCGTCGTTCGTACGCCGAATTGACCGGACTGTTCGGCAAGCCGGAGGAGATCCGCCCGGTCGTCCAGGCGATGGCACCGCGCGGGGTCGACACGGTCGTCCGCGCGGTCATCGACCCGGCGGCCGGAGCCGTCCTGTCCTTCGGGCTCGCAGGCGCCGCCTCGCAACTGCTCGGGGACATGGCGCACCGGCTCGTCCCGGTCACGGACCGGGACGCGACCTCGCTGATCCGGTCCATCAGGACGGCCCCGCTCCTCTTCGGCTGGCGTGGCTCGACGCCCGTCGACACCGCCGCCCTGGAGGAGCTGCTGCTGCGGGTGTCCCGGCTGGTCGACGACCACCCCGAGGTCGTCGCGGTCACCCTGGAACCGGTCGTGGTGGCCCCGCACGGCCTGAGCGTCCTCGGCGCGTCCGTACGCCTCGCACCCCCGCCGGCCCGCGGCGACCTCGGGCCGAGGACACTGCCGACGTACTGAGCAGCCCACGACGTACTGAGCAGGCCCCGACGTACCGGGCCGGTCCCGCAGGTTCCCGCCCGGAGCCGTGGACCGTCCGGGGCGCCAGAAGCACGTCGCCGGGTACGCGCGCGTGGACGCGCCGCCGGGCAGCGTGCCGCTCGTGGGTGCGCCCCCGGGGCGCCGTCGGAGCGCTCCGACGCCGCCGCCGACGTAGCGAAGCGGTCCTGAGCGGTGCCTCGCAGTCAGTGGGCCCCCGTAGGATGGACGGCATGGCCAAGACCAGTACGACGACCCAGGGGCTGCGCGCGGCGATCGAGCGCAGCGGCTACTACCCGGCACTCGTGGCCGAGGCGGTGGAGGCCGCTGTGGGCGGCGAGCCGATCCGGTCGTACCTGGTCCACCAGGAGACCACGTTCGACCAGAACGAGGTGCGGCGGCATGTGACCGTGCTGGTCCTCACCGGCAACCGTTTCATCGTGAGCCACACCGACGAGCAGGCCGCCGACACCACCTCCCCGACGCCGTACGCCACGACGTCCACGGAGTCCGTGAAGCTCGGCCGGATCTCCTCCGTCGTCCTCAGCCGCGTCGTCGCCAACCCGGAGTCGTACACGCCGGGCACCCTGCCCCGCGAGGTCGTGCTGACCATCGGCTGGGGCGCCGTCTCCCGCATCGACCTCGAGCCGGCCGCCTGCGGAGACCCCAACTGCGACGCCGACCACGGCTACACCGGCAGCTCGACGGCCGACGACCTCAGCCTGCGGGTGAGCGAGGCGGGTGACGGCCCGGAGACGGTCCGCCAGACGCTCGTCTTCGCACAGTCGCTCTCCGAGGCGACAGCGGACGTAACCCGCTGATGTCCCACCCGCAGCCCCCCGCCGCCCCTGACCGAGGGCGCCCCGAGGCCACCCCGTTCGACGCCGCCTGGGACTTCCCCGAACCGCTCGCCGTCGGCTCCGCTCCGGTCCCGGAGTACGGCTCCGGCTCCCTCGCCGACCTGCTGCCGACGCTGGCCGCGGGCATGGGCGTACCCGGTACGGCCGCGGCGATCACGGAGTTGACCCCGGCCGACCGCAACTGCGTCTTCCTGATCGACGGCCTCGGCTGGGAGCAGATCAAGGCCCACCCCGACGAGGCGCCCTACCTCCACGCGCTGCTCGGCAGCTCACGAGGCGGCACCGGACGCCCGCTCACCGCCGGCTACCCGGCGACCACCGCGACCTCCCTAGCCTCCGTCGGCACCGGCCTGCCCCCGGGCGCGCACGGCCTGCCCGGCTACACCGTGCGCAACCCGGCGACCGGCGAGCTGATGAACCAGCTCCGCTGGCAGCCGTGGACGGCCCCCGGCGCCTGGCAGCCGTACCCCACGGTCTTCCAGCTCGCGCACAAGGCGGGTGTGCACGCCGCCCAGGTGTCGTCCCCGACGTTCCAGAACACGCCGCTGACCAAGGTGGCCCTCAGCGGCGGAACGTTTCACGGACGGCTGACCGGCGAGGAGCGCATGGACTTCGCCGCCGAGCAACTCGCCGCCGGCGACCGCTCCCTCGTCTACACCTACTACGCGGAACTGGACGGCGCGGGGCACCGCTACGGCGTCGCCTCCGACACCTGGCGCGGTCAGCTCATGTACGTCGACCGGCTCGTCCAGCGCCTCGCCGAGCAGCTCCCGCCGCGCAGCGCGCTGTACGTCACCGCTGACCACGGCATGGTCGACGTGCCCTTCGACGAGGACCACCGCATCGACTTCGACGCGGACTGGGAGCTGAGCGCAGGGGTGGCCCTGCTGGGCGGCGAGGGTCGCGCGCGCCATGTCTACGCCGTGCCGGGCGCCGAGGGCGACGTTCTGACCTGCTGGCGCGAGGTGCTCGGCGAACAGTTCTGGGTCGCCTCGCGCGACGAGGCGATCGCCGCGGGCTGGTTCGGGCCGCAGGTCGACAAGCGGGTGTACGCCCGCCTCGGCGACGTCGTCGCGGCCGCCCGGGACGACGTTCTGCTCATCGCCTCCGAACGGGAGCCCAAGGAGTCGTCGATGGTCGGCAACCACGGCTCGATGACCCCTGCCGAGCAGCTGGTCCCGCTGCTCGAAGTACGCTCCTGACGCCCGAAGCCGTCTCTCCCGCCCCTGCTCCCGACTCGTCTCCACCTTCACCGAAAGGCGCTCGACTCCCCATGCCCGAGCTGGTGTTCTTCTCCGGAACCATGGACTGCGGGAAGTCGACGCTGGCTCTCCAGATCGAGCACAACCGCTCCGCGCGGGGACTCCAGGGCATGATCTTCACCCGGGACGACCGCGCGGGCGAGGGCAAGCTGTCCTCCCGGCTCGGCCTGGTCACCGACGCCGTCGAGGTCGAGGACGGTCAGGACCTCTACGCCTCCCTCGTCGACCACCTCTCGCAGGGCGGCCGCGCGGACTACGTGATCGCCGACGAGGCGCAGTTCCTGGCCGAGGAGCAGATCGACCAGCTCGCGCGCGTGGTCGACGACCTGGACATCGACGTCTACGCCTTCGGGATCACCACGGACTTCCGTTCCAAACTGTTCCCCGGCTCCCAGCGGCTCGTCGAGCTCGCCGACCGCGTCGAGGTGCTCCAGGTCGAGGCGCTGTGCTGGTGCGGCGCCCGCGCCACGCACAACGCCCGCACGGTGGGCGGCTTCATGGTCGTGGAGGGCGCCCAGGTCGTCGTGGGAGACGTGGACCAGGCGGACACGATCGGCTACGAGGTCCTGTGCAGACGCCACCACCGTCGCCGTATGACCTCGGCGTCCGCGCGGGCGGCCGCCCTGTCACCGGACGTGCTGCCCGTGCAGCAGGTCTAGGCGCCGACGGCCTCGCGGGACGGCTCTCACCGAGGCCCCTGGATCAGGGAGAAGCACGCCCCTTCGGGATCGGCCACGGTCGCCACGCGCCCGTGCCCGCTGTCCCGGGCCGGCTCGAGGACGCGCCCGCCCAGACCTGCTACCAGGGCGAGTGCCGCGTCCGTGTCGGCCACCTCGAAGTACGTCGTCCAGTGCGGTCCCCGGTCCCGGGGCAGCTCGGTGCCCACGCCGTGGATGCCGGCGACCGGGTGCCCGGCGACGCGCAGGGTCACGTAGTCGAAGTCGGCGGACGACACCGTGTCCTCGAAGCCGAAGACCGTCTCGTAGAACTTGCGGACGCTCGCGGCCTCGTAGGTCGTCAGCTCGTTCCAGGCCGGGGTGCCGGGCACGCCGGTGAGGGTGGTCCCGACGTGGGCCGCCCCCTGCCAGACGCCGAAGACGGCGCCGGAGGGGTCCGAACCGATCGCGAGCCGCCCGGCGTCGGAGGCGTCCAGCGGGCCGACTCCGATCGTGCCGCCGCACAGCCGGACCGTTTCCGCGGTCCTGTCCACGTCGTCCGAGGCGAAATAGGGCGTCCACGCGACCGGGAGGTGACGATCCGGGGGCAGTTGACCGATGCCGGCCACCTCCTGGCCGTCGAGCAGTGCCCGCACATAGGGGCCGAGCTGCGGAGGGCCGGGGCGGAACTCCCAGCCGAACAGCTCCGCATAGAACTCCTGCGTCCCGGTCAACCCGTGGGCCATCAGACTCACCCAGCAGGGTGTACCGGGCGCGTACCGGGCGTCCGCTGCGCCGATCGGACCGGCCGACCCGCCTGCCTCGGTCATCGTCACTCTCTCCTCGGCCCCTCACGGTGGCCGCGTCGCTTCCGCCGTCGGAGGATGCCTGATAGGGGGTTTCTCTTCGGTGCACGTGTGGTTGTCGCCGTATGTCGATCGCCTGTACGGCATGTGCTCGATCCCGCACGCCCCGTGATCGAGCCTGTCCGGCCGAGCAGAGTAGCCGGACCGGAGCGATGGGGCCACCCCGTACGCGAGGATGGTGGCCATGAACGTCATCATCACCGCATCGGAACTGGCCGGCGACCTGGCGGGGGCGAATCCGCCGGTCGTGCTCGACGTCCGCTGGCAGCTCAGCCTGGCGAAGGCCGCGGGGGAGCCGCCGTTCGACGGCCGGGCCGCGTACGGGTCCGGGCATGTGCCCGGTGCGGTCTACGTCGACCTGGACCGGGAGCTCGCGGGAGCCCCGGGCGAACGGGGCAGGCATCCGCTGCCCGACCTCGCGGCGTTCGGTTCCGCCATGCGCCGGGCGGGTGTCTCGGCCGACCGGCCGGTGGTCGTGTACGACGGCGGGCAGGGCTGGGCGGCGGCGCGCGCGTGGTGGTTGCTGTGCTGGACGGGTCACCCGGACGTGCGGGTCCTCGACGGCGGGTTGCCGTCGTGGGAGAGCGACCTCTCGGTCGACGTCCCCGCGCGCGTGGAGGGCGACTTCGAGCCGGTGCCGGGTGCCACGGGCCTGCTCGACGCCGACGGGGCCGCCGCTCTCGCCCGCTCCGGAGTGCTGTTCGACGCCCGCGCGGGGGAGCGGTACCGGGGTGAGGTCGAACCGGTCGACCGGGTCGGCGGCCACATCCCGGGCGCCGTCTCCGCGCCCACGAACGACAACGTGGGTCCGGACGGCCGTTTCCTTCCCGCGGAGGAGCTGAAGGACCGTTTCAAGGCGCTGGGAGCGTCCGACGGAGCCGAGGTCGGCGTGTACTGCGGCTCGGGCGTCTCCGGCGCCCACGAGGTACTTGCGCTGGCGGTCGCGGGTGTTCCGGCGGCCCTCTATGTCGGCTCCTGGTCGGAGTGGTCCTCGGACCCGGCCCGGCCGGTGGCGGTGGGCCCGGACCCCCGGTAGCCGTAGCGCACACGCGCGTGGGGGAGGGCCGCACCGAGCAGGTGCGGCCCTCCCCCACGTACGTACGGGCGTGCGGACCGGACTCCGTGAACCGACCGGCGCCCCGGGCGAGTTGCCCGAGGGCCGGTCCTGGCCGGTTACTCCTGCTTCTTCCGGCGGGTGCCGAACACGATCTCGTCCCAGCTCGGCACTGCGGCCCGGCGGCCCGGACGGACGCCGTCCGCCTCGGCCTGGCGGTCGGTGGCGCCCACCAGACGGTCGCGGTGGCTGCCGACGGAACGCGGCATGAGGACGTCCGCATAGGCGGACCCGGCGGAGGCGGCCGGTGCCGGGGGTTCCTCGGTGACGGGCTCCTGCTCGTCGGGTTCCTCCGCGGCGGGCTCGGCCGGGCGCTCCGGGACGACCATGTCGCCACGGAAACTCGGCACCGCCTCCAACAGGCTGGTCAGCGAGTCGCGTTCACGCTCGCCGATGCTCTCCTCGGCCGGCTCGGACGGCTGGGGCGGCAGGCTCGGCCGGTCCAGGGTGCGGTCCAGCGGACGGTCGCGCGGCAGCCGCGCGATGCGCGGGACGAACGGAAAGCTGGGCTCGGGAGCGGCCAGGTCGTCGGACTCGCCGATCAGCGAGCGCGCCTCGTCGTCGACCGCCTGGACGAGCCGCCGGGGCGGGTCGTACGTCCAGCTCGCCGAGTGCGGTTCGCCCGCGACCAGATAGACCAGCAGGACTTCCCAGGTGCCGTCGTCGCGGCGCCACGAGTCCCACTGGACGGTGTCCTTGTCGGCGCCGCGCAGCAGCAGCCGTTCCTGGACGGCCTCGCCCAGTTGGGGTCCGGCGTTCTCACCGGGCCGGCGGACCGGAGTCTTCCGGGCCCGCTCGGCCATGAAGGCGCGCTCGGCCAGCACGGGGCCCTCGAACCGGCGCACACGGTCGACGGGGATGCCGGCCATCTGGGCGACTTCCTCCGCGGTGGCACCGGCACGTATACGCGCCTGGATGTCACGGGGGCGGAGATGGCTCTCCACCTCGATCTCGATCTGGCCGAGGCGGGGACGGTCGCCGCGGACGGCGGCGCGCAGACGCTCATCGATCGGAAGCGTGTACTCCGTGCTGTCCGCAGCCTTCAGCACCAGCCGTGTGCCGTCATTCGAGACGGCCACGACACGCAGTTCGGGCATGGGGACCTCCCGGGTGGTGCCTGCCGACGTCACGTGCGTCGCTGCTTCCGCTAGTCGAGTGTGGCCTGCCCGGGTGCAGCCTGCCACAACCTTGCCGAGTTGTTCGGCGTGTCGGGCACAGGCCCTCCGCCGCCGTTATGGCACGGTTACCTATTCGCCACGCTCAGTGACCAACCCCGTCACCCTGTGCAATCGGTCCCCCTCCAGCGGTCCAGCGAGGCCCCGGACGTCCTGGCAGGAGACCGGGCCCAGGGCTCGCAACAGTACTCCATTTGGGCCACGTGCGTGGATTGGCGCGCCACTCAACTTCTGGCGGCGGGTGCGAATTGACGCTCGGTGACGGGCGTTCGGCGATCTTGGCTGTGGCGTGGTTCACGGAATCCGCCGAAACGGAACTATCCGTTTCGTCCTTCCGTGCGACGGCCGGCGGCACCTGCTCCCCCGGCCGCCGAGAGCGGCGCGGGGGCCGACGGCCCCCGCGCCCGGCAGACCCGCTACGCCCCCAGGACCCTGCGCAAGTAGTCGTTCTGGAACCGGCGGTCGGGATCCAGCCGGTCCCGCAGCGCCGTGAACTCGCCGAAGCGCGGATAGACACCGGCGAAGTACTCCGCGTCCCGCGTGTGCACCTTGCCCCAGTGCGGCCGGCCCTCGTGGGCGGTGAAGATGCGCTCGGCGGCGGTGAAGTACCCCTGGTAGGGAGTCCCCTTGACCATGTGGACGGCGATGTAGGCACTGTCGCGGGCGGAGGCCGTGGACAGGGTGATGTCGTCGGCCGGCGCGGTGCGCACCTCGACCGGGAAGCTGATCCGCAGCCCCGAGCGGTCGAGCATCGACCTCAGCTCACGCAACGTCTGGGTCACCGCCTCGCGCGGGACCGCGTACTCCATCTCCACGAAGCGCACCCGGCGAGGGGACGTGAAGACCTTGTACGGGATGTCGGTGTAGGTACGCGCGGACAGGGCCTTGCTGGAGATCTGGGCGATCGTGGGGATGGTGGCGGGTGCCGCCCGTCCGACCCACTGGGCCACCTGGAAGACGCCGTTGGAGAGGAACTCGTCCTCGACCCAGCTCGAGACCTGGCTCACCGGCCTGCGGGGACCGGCGCTGCGGTTGTTGCGCTTGGTGTTGGTGCTGCCGGTGTGCGGGAACCAGTAGAACTCGAAGTGCTCGTTCTCGGCCCACAGTGCGTCGAACTCGGCGAGCACCCTGTCGAGGGGCATCGGCTCCTCCCGCGCGGTGAGCAGGAAGACCGGCTCGACGGCGAAGGTGATCGCGGTGACGATGCCGAGGGCGCCCAGGCCGATCCGGGCGGCCGCGAAGACCTCGGGATTCTCCTTCTCGGTGCAGACGAGCACCGAGCCGTCGGCGGTGACCAGCTCCAGGCCCTTGATCTGAGCCGCGATCGAGGCCGACTCACGGCCGGTGCCGTGCGTGCCGGTGCTGGTGGCCCCGGAGACGGTCTGCTCCATGATGTCGCCCATGTTCGTGAGCGACAGACCCTCGCGCGCGAGCGCCAGGTTGAGTCTCTTGAGCGGCGTTCCGGCCTCGACCGTGACGGTCATGTTGTCGCGATCGATGTTGCGGATGCCGGTCAGGAGCTGCGGGCGGATCAACACGCCGTCGGTCGCCGCGATCGACGTGAAGGAGTGGCCGGTGCCGACGGCCTTCACCCTCAGCCCGTCCTCGGCGGCCCGCCGCACCGCCTCGGCCAGTTCGTCGACGGAGGCGGGCGTGACCTCCCGCGCGGGGCGTGCGGCGACATTGCCGCCCCAGTTACGCCACGTGGCGTTCTTCCCGCTCGTCGTGCTGCTCAACGGTGCCTCCCCGACCCGGAGCCGGCCTGCTCAGCCGGCGGTACCCCAGGAAACCGACCGCGACCGCGACGGCTCCGGACACCGCCGGAACCCCGTACCCGGCCCGTGCGCCCGCCGCGTCGATGACCCAGCCGGCGATGGAGGACCCGAGCGCGACGCCGACCGCGAGCCCGGTGCTGATCCAGGTCATGCCCTCGGTCAGTTGCGCGCGTGGTACGTGCTCTTCGATGAGGGACATGGTGGTGATCATCGTGGGAGCGATGGCCAGGCCCGCAAAGAACAGCGCCACGGCCAGAAACGGCAAGTTCCCGACCAGTAGGAGGGGGATCATACTCACGCCCATCATGGACACGCCCAGCAGCCAGCGCCGTTCCGCCGCCCCCTCGGGGTGCAGCAGTCCGAACACGAGCCCGGCCAGGCACGAACCCGCCGCGTAGATCGCCAGGACGACGCTCGCGGCGCCCTTGTGGCCCTGCTCGTCGGCGAAGGCGACGGTGACCACGTCGACCGCCCCGAAGATCGCTCCGGTCGCCACGAACGTGGCCACCAGGACCTGGAGACCGGGTGAGCGCAGGGCTGAACCGCCGTCGCGCTGCCCGCGCGGGTGCGGCACGGGCTCGGTGGCCCGCTGGGCGGTCAGCCAGAAGACGCCGACGGCGAGGAAGCCGGCCGCGAGGAGCGGACCCGCCTCGGGGAACCAGACCGTGGACAGGCCGATGGAGATGATCGGCCCGAAGATGAAGCACACCTCGTCCACCACGGACTCGAAGGAGTACGCGGTGTGCAGTTTCGGCGTGCCCCGGTACACGGCCGCCCAGCGGGCCCGGACCATCGCGCCGAGGCTCGGCACGGTGCCGATGCCGACGGCGCACACGAACAGCACCCAGTCCGGCCACGCGAAGTGCGCGGCCAGCAGCAGCCCGGCCGAGGCGGCCAGCGCGACCAGCGTCGCGGGGCGCAGCACCCTGCGCTGACCGTGCACGTCCACCAGGCGCGAGATCTGCGGACCGAAGGCGGCGGCGGCCAGCGCGATGGTCGCCGACAGCGCCCCTGCCAGCCCGTAGCGTCCCGTGAGCTGGGAGACCATCGTGACCACGCCGATGCCCATCATCGACAGCGGCATCCTGCCGAGGAACCCCGCGGCGGAGAAGCGCTTGGAGCCGGGGGCGTCGAACAGGGCGCGGTACGGGCTGGGCACGGGGTCTCCGGTGGGTCCTGGCACGCGCGCGTGGCGGCTCGGCGCGGGTGAGGGAAGGCGATTCGGCAGGGACTCGGCAGGACATGCGTGAGCCCGACTGAAGCAGTAAGGCGTGAACGCCGCTCATACAGCTTACGAAGTTAGGCCACCCTAATGCATCAGGGAATCCGGGCGCCGTCGCGTCCGGCGCCCGCTCCAGGGCCCTCACGGCACCCCACCGTTTACCGCCTGTCGGAGACGGGTGGCAGGATCGACTCATGCGAGACGCGCTCGATGCCAGCCCCTACGACGCCCTGCTCCTGCTCTCCTTCGGCGGCCCGGAAGGCCCGGACGACGTGGTTCCGTTCCTGGAGAACGTGACGCGCGGGCGCGGTATCCCCAAGGAACGCCTCAAGGAAGTCGGGCAGCACTACTTCCTCTTCGGCGGGGTCAGCCCGATCAACGAACAGAACCGGGCCCTGCTGGAAGCCCTGCGCAAGGACTTCGCCGATCACGGCCTCGACCTGCCGGTCTACTGGGGAAACCGCAACTGGGCCCCGTACCTCACAGACACCCTGCGCGAGATGGTCGCCGACGGCCGCCGCCGCATTCTCGTCCTCGCGACCAGCGCCTACGCCTCGTACTCCGGCTGCCGCCAGTACCGCGAGAACCTCGCCGACTCGCTGGCCGCGCTGGAGGCCGAGGGCCTCGAGCCGCCGAAGGTCGACAAGCTGCGGCACTACTTCAACCATCCCGGCTTCCTGGAGCCCATGATCGAGGGTGTGCTGCGGTCCCTGGCCGACCTCCCCGACAACGTCAGGGACGGCGCCCACCTCGCCTTCTCGACCCACTCCATCCCCGTCGCGTCCGCGGACACCTCGGGCCCGGTCGAGGGGCAGGGCGACGGCGGCGCGTACGTGCGGCAGCACCTGGACACCGCGCGGCTCGTCGCCGACGCCGTCCGCGAGCGGACCGGCGTGGACCACCCCTGGCAGCTCGTCTACCAGTCCCGCTCCGGCGCGCCGCACATCCCCTGGCTGGAGCCCGACATCTGCGACCACCTGGAGGAGCGGCACGCGGCCGGCGCCCCGGCCGTCGTGATGGCCCCCATCGGCTTCGTCTCCGACCACATGGAGGTCCTCTACGACCTCGACACGGAGGCCACGGCGAAGGCCGGCGAACTGGGCCTGCCGGTGCGCCGCTCGGCGACCGTCGGCGCCGACCCGCGTTTCGCCGGCGCGATCCGTGAGCTCGTCCTGGAGCGCGCCGCGGCACAGAGGGGCCAGGACGTCACCCCGTGCGCCCTGGGGGCGCTCGGCCCGAGCCATGACCTCTGCCCGGTCGGCTGCTGCCCCGCCCGCGCCCCCAGGCCCGCCGCCGCGGGCGCCGACAGCCCCTACGCGTGAGGAACGGCGTGACCGACCCCCTGCACACGGAACTGCTCGAGCTCGCCAAGGAGGCCGCCCGCCGGGCCGGCGAGCTGCTGCGGGACGGCCGCCCGGCCGATCTCGCGGTCGCCGCCACCAAGTCGAGCCCGATCGACGTGGTCACCGAGATGGACATCGCGGCCGAGAAGCTGATCACGGGCCTCATCTCCGAGCACCGCCCGGACGACGGCTTCCTCGGCGAGGAGGGCGCCTCCGTCGAGGGCAGCAGCGGAATCCGCTGGATCATCGACCCTCTCGACGGCACGGTGAACTACCTCTACGGACTGCCCACCTGGGCCGTCTCCATCGCCGCCGAGCAGGACGGTGAGACCGTCGTCGGGGTCGTCGGGATCCCGATGCGGGACGAGACCTTCCACGCGGTGCGTGGCCGCGGCGCGTGGCGGACCGGCGCACGGGAGGGCGAACGCGCCCTCTCCTGCCGTCCCGCGGCGCCCCTCGACCAGGCCCTGGTCTCCACCGGCTTCAACTACGTCACCGAGGTCCGCGCCCACCAGGCCGACGTCGCTCAGCGGCTGATCCCGCTGGTGCGGGACATCCGGCGCAGCGGCTCGGCCGCGGTCGACCTGTGCGACGTGGCCGCGGGCCGGCTCGACGGCTACTACGAGCGCGGGCTGCACCCCTGGGACCTCGCCGCGGGCGACCTGATCGCCCGGGAGGCGGGCGCGCTGACCGGTGGGCGGCCCGGAGAGCGCCCCGCCCGTGATCTGACGGTGGCGGCCACCCCCGGCGTCTTCGAGCCCCTCCAGCGGCTCCTGGAGGACGCGGGCGCCTGGCACGACTGAGCGCGTTTCCGCGCGGACACGCGAAAGGGCCCCGGCGCTGGATTCGCCGGGGCCCTCCGCTTGCCTGCGAACTGCTCAGACGCTCGTCGCGCCGACCTCCACACCGTGCTCGGCGGCGAGGCGGCGCAGGTCGTCGAGCTCGGCCTGTTCCACCTCGACGAGGAAGTCGTCGCCCTCGTCGCGAGCCCGCGTCAGGTCGGACTCGGTCGTCCTTATGCGCTGCAGAAGTCCTGCGGTGAATGCGTCCATGCTGCGCCCCCTCGTCCAGGGTCGTGGGTCGGTGGCACGGGGGTGTGCCGGTTGGGAAGGGGCGATCACGTCTGCCATAGGTGCCCAGCGCTGCCCTGCCGGGCGGCGACGGTGCCGGACACCCACGCCCGCTCTGCAAGCGGAAGAGGGAGTACCACATGGTGTTGTGGCACATGCAGAGCGTGATCGCGTGGTGTGTAAAGCCGTCCTCCCCCCGCTCCATTCCACGGAAACCTCAACGTCTCGAGAAAATTTCGCATTCCCGGGCTTCACACCCGGCCTTCATCCCGCGCACACCCGCCTTACCGCCGACTTATGGCCGAAAAGGGCAGGATGGAAGCCCACAGTCACCAGAACCCCTGCCCGCGTGCGCTCACGGAGCGCTACGCGGGTGGACACAGGAAGGACAAGCGACGTGCGCGTACTCGTCGTCGAGGACGAGCAGCTGCTCGCCGATGCGGTGGCCACCGGACTGCGCCGGGAGGCCATGGCCGTCGACGTCGTGTACGACGGTGCGGCCGCCCTGGAGCGCATCGGCGTCAACGACTACGACGTGGTCGTCCTCGACCGGGACCTGCCCCTCGTGCACGGCGACGACGTCTGCCGCAAGATCGTCGAACTCGGCATGCCCACACGGGTGTTGATGCTCACGGCTTCGGGCGACGTCAGCGACCGCGTAGAGGGACTGGAGATCGGCGCCGACGACTACCTCCCCAAGCCCTTCGCCTTCAGCGAGCTGATCGCACGCGTGCGTGCCCTCGGCCGGCGCACCAGCCTGCCGCTGCCGCCCGTCCTGGAGCGGGCCGGCATCAAGCTCGACCCGAACCGCCGCGAGGTGTTCCGCGACGGCAAGGAGGTCCAGCTCGCACCGAAGGAGTTCGCCGTCCTGGAGGTGCTGATGCGCAGCGAGGGGGCGGTGGTCTCCGCGGAGCAGCTCCTCGAGAAGGCCTGGGACGAGAACACCGACCCGTTCACCAACGTCGTCCGCGTGACCGTCATGACGCTCCGCCGCAAGCTGGGCGAACCCCCGGTGATCGTCACGGTCCCGGGTTCCGGCTACCGGATCTGATCGCCGTGGCATCGACACCCGCGCCCGCCCAGGCGCCTCCGAAGCCCACCTGGGACCCGAGGCGGCCGCAGACGCCCTTTCCCTGGCTGCGCCCGACCATCCGCATACGGCTCACGCTGCTGTACGGCGGGATGTTCCTGATCGCCGGCATCATGCTGCTGTCGATCATCTACCTGCTGGCCGCGCAGGCCCTCCACGAGGGCGGCGGCGGCCAGTCCCTGGACATCCGCGGGGTCGGCGGCCTCGACGTCCACAGCACGAGCTGTCCCGCCGTGAACTCCGCGCCCACGGACGAGGTCAGCTCGATACTCAAGCAGTGCGACGCCGTCCAGCGCCAGCACGCCCTGGACGACCTCCTCAGCCGTTCCCTGCTGGCTCTCCTGGGCCTCGCCGTGATCGCCTTCGCCTTCGGCTACGCGATGGCCGGCCGGGTGCTGTCCCCGCTCGGCCGGATCACCCGCACCGCGCGCGCGGTGGCGGGCTCGGACCTGTCCCGCCGTATCGAGCTGGACGGACCGGACGACGAGCTGAAGGAGCTGGCCGACACCTTCGACGACATGCTGGAGCGTCTCCAGCGGGCGTTCACGGCCCAGCAGCGCTTCGTGGGGAACGCCTCGCACGAGCTGAGGACCCCGCTGGCGATCAACCGCACGCTGCTCGAAGTGCACCTCTCCGATCCGAACGCGCCCGTGGAGCTGCAACAGCTGGGCAAGACGCTGCTGGCCACCAACGAGCGCAGCGAGCAGCTCGTCGAGGGCCTGCTGCTGCTCGCCCGCAGTGACAACCAGATCGTCGAGCGCAAACCGGTCGACCTGGCGGAGGTCGCCGAACAAGCCGTCGACCAGGTGCACGGCGAGGCGGCGGCCAGGGGCGTGGTGATCCGGGGTGAGCAGAAGCCCGCGGTGGTGCAGGGCAACGGCGTCCTGCTGGAGCGGATCGCGCTCAACCTGGTGCAGAACGCCGTACGGTACAACGTGCAGGAGGGCGGCTGGGTCGAGGTGACCACCGAGGTCCAGCACGGGCAGGCGGTCCTCGTCGTGTCCAACACCGGACCGGTCGTACCCGCATACGAGATCGACAACCTGTTCGAGCCTTTCCGAAGGTTGCGGACGGAGCGGACGGGCAGTGACAAGGGGGTCGGACTGGGTCTGTCCATCGTGCGGTCGGTGGCCCGGGCGCACGGCGGTCATATCGCGGCCCAGCCGCGCGAGGGGGGTGGGCTCATGATGCGGGTCACGTTCCCCGTCTGAGATCATGTCGCCGACACACGCGGGGATGTTCGCTTTGCGCGGAATTTTCTGGGTCCCGACCTGGCTCTCCCGTGTGTGATCGATCACAAGGACGAATTTCCGGCCATCTACTCTCCGTGATCATGAATGCCGTCGTAAAGCCCGGAAAATCCGGGTTTTCAGGGGTCCTGATCACGGGAAGTACACGGTGAGACGCCTTTGAAGTGCGGCATTCGGACCGTGTACGGTCCGCATCGCCATCCAAGCCGATCACTCTTGAGGAGTCCGGTTGGGTGTCGATTGAGTAACAGACCTTGATGTGAGGCAAAATCTCCGCCTCGAGGCGGGCACAAGTCCGGCCTCTCACGCGTTACGTGCGCTGGAGACACCGCAGACACCCAGAGGGGGAGAGGCGAAATGGCTACCGATTACGACACCCCACGCAAGACCGATGACGACGTCGACTCAGACAGTCTTGAAGAGCTGAAGGCCAGGCGGAACGACAAGTCCGCCTCAGCAGTCGATGTCGACGAATTCGAGGCGGCGGAGGGGCTCGAACTGCCCGGCGCAGACCTCTCGAACGAGGAACTGGCCGTCCGGGTGCTGCCGAAGCAGCAGGACGAGTTCACCTGCATGAGCTGCTTCCTGGTGCACCACCGCAGCCAGCTGGCCCGGGAGAAGAACGGCCAGCCGATCTGCCGCGACTGCGACTGAGGCGGGGTCGGCCGTGACTGGCTCGACCCCTCCTCGGAAGCGCCGCTTCCCCTTCCGGGGAACGGACAAAGGGCCGGCCCCCGGCCCTCACGGCGTGCGTGACGACGAGCGAGGCTCATCCGGCACGGGAGAGATCCCTGCGGGATCGGCCTCGCTCGAACCCGCGTCTGACCGGACTGACCTCCCGGTACCCGCGCGGAACGCCGCCCCCGTCGCCAGGCGGAGGGCGGCGGTCATCCGGGACAAGGCGACGGAGCTGGCCCGGGAAGGCGTCCGCAAGGGCGGCAGCCGCGCCAGGGCGGGACTGGGGCACCTCGCCGACCGGATCATCGAGATCGCCCCGCGGATCCCCGTACGGGACCTTCAGACGCTGCGCAGGCAGTTCCCCGGCCTGGCGCCGGAGCAGCTCGCGGACAAGCTCGTGGCGGGCGCGGCGAACGCGACGTCCACCGTCGGAGCGGGCATCGGGGCGGCAGCCATGCTTCCCGTGCCCCCCGCGATGCCGACCGAACTGGCCGCGGAGATCACCGGGGTCGCGGCGATCGAACTCAAACTGATCGCCGAACTCCACGAGGTCTACGGAGTGCGGCCGGCGGGCAACCTCAAGGACCGCAGTACCGCGTATCTGCGCTCGTGGTCGGGCGAACGCGGGATCGACGTCATGAAGCCGTCGTCGATCAACTCGGCGCTCGGCGGTCAGATGAGGCGCGAGCTGCGTCAGCAGATCATGAAGCGCATGGTCCGTGACCTGCCGAACCTGATGCCCTTCATGGTCGGCGCCGCCGTGGGCGCGGTCATGAACCGGCGGGACACCAGGAGACTGGCCGCGAAGGTCCGCGCCGACCTGCGCAGGATGCAGGTGCCGTGGGACACGCTGACGGAACTGCCTCCGCTGGAGAAGCCGGCCGATCCACTGGCGATGGGGGAGATCCCCGCGAACCCCCTGAACCCCGAAGAACCCGCCGACCTCGAGGACGGCGACGGCCCGGGACACCGCAGACAGCTGGGGCGCTGAGAGGGTCTGCCAGGCCGGCCGGGCCCGGCCGAGGGGTCCGGCTACGCCGCGGTCTCCCGCGCCGCCTTCAGCGCCTCCGCCAGGCGCTCCGGCTCCCGCGTCGACAGATACAGGTAGGGCGTGGGGTCGGCCGGGTCGGTGACCTCCACCCGCAGGGCCGTGGGGATGTACGCGCGCAGCAGCAGGAAGGCCCGGGTGTCGGCCTTGTACGTGCGCCAGGCGCGCGCCTCGTCCGCGTCCAGGACCTCTGCCTCGCCCAGTGCGGCGACCGGGATCTTCGCCTCGCCCGCGATCAGGGAGTCGCCCACGATCCGGATCCGCAGGGAGCCGTAGGAGCTGGCCACGACCGCGGCGGCCGCGGTGCCGCCGACCAGGCCGCCGAGCAACGGCAGGGTGCCGAAGGGCAGCAGGATCAGGGCCATCGAGACACCCACGAGGAACGAGACGAACCACCATGAGCGGGGGGCGGTGAGGCGTTCTTCGTACGGGGTGGCGGAGAGCTGCATGGAGCCAAGCTTGGCACGGTGTCCGGATACGACGGACGCGCGGGTAAGGTCTGCGGCTGTGAGTGGTACTTCCGCAGCTCTTGAGCCTCCGGCCGATGCCGTGAAACCCGTCCGGCACCCCGACGCTCCCGTGCCCGGCGAGCTTCTCGGTGCCCACTACGAACACTGTTTCGGATGTGGCGGCGGGCAGACCCACGGGCTGCACCTGGAGGCGCGGGCCGGCGAGGGAGTGACCGTCACCGCCGAGTTCACCGTGCAGCCCGCCCACCAGGGTGCGCCCGGCCTCGCGCACGGCGGGATCCTGGCCACCGCACTGGACGAGACACTCGGCTCGCTGAACTGGCTGCTGCGCACGATCGCCGTGACCGGGCGGCTGGAGACCGACTTCGTACGGCCGGTGCCCGTGGGGACCACGCTGTACCTGGAGGCCGAGGTGACGGCGGTGGCCCGGCGCAAGATCTACTCGAGTGCCACCGGACGGATCGGCGGCCCCGACGGGCCCGTCGCCGTCCGCGCCGACGCGCTCTTCGTGGAGGTCGCGGTCGAACACTTCGTGAACCACGGGCGCGAGGCGGAGATCCGGGCCGCGATGAGCGACCCCGACCAGAGCCGGCGCACCCGCGCCTTCGAGGTGAACCCGTGAGCCGTGACTTCCTGGACGTCCTGATCCGGCGCGTCGACCCCGAGGTACCGCTTCCGGCGTACGAGCACCCGGGCGACGCCGGAGCCGATCTGCGCACCACGCGCAGTCATGAACTTGCGCCCGGTGAACGGGCCGTGCTGCCCACGGGGGTGTCCATCGCCCTCCCCGACGGGTACGCGGCCTTCGTGCACCCGCGTTCGGGGCTGGCCGCCCGGTGCGGCGTCGCCCTCGTGAATGCCCCGGGGACGGTTGATGCCGGGTACCGTGGGGAGATCAAGGTGATCGTGGTGAATCTCGACCCGCGCGAGACCGTGCGGTTCGAGCGCTTCGACCGGATTGCCCAACTGGTCGTACAGCAGGTCGAGAAGGTCCGCTTCCAGGAGGTCGCGGAGCTTCCCGAATCGGCGCGGGCCGCGGGGGGCTTCGGGTCCACCGGCGGGCATGCCGCCGTGGGCGGTGCAAGCGGTACAAGCGCCTCGGCCGCCGATGGCGGCGCGACGGGTGGGAATCGATACGCATCGGTCGTATCCGACCGGGAAGGACAGTGACGTGTTCGGACGTCGCAACAAGAAGGGTGCCGCCGAGGACGCGGCCGGCGAGGCCGAGCAGGTCGTCGACAGTGTCGACGCTGAGGCGGACGAGGTAGAGGGCGGGCGCGAGCGCGTGCGGCTCGAGCCCGAGCCGAGGCCCGACGGGCCCTGGGACGACTCGGAGGTGCGCGACCCGGCCGAGGGCCGTGTGGACCTCGGCGGGATCTTCGTGCCCGGGGTCGACGGCATGGAACTGCGGGTCGAGGTCGCCGGTGACGCGATCGTCGCGGCGACCGTCGTGCTGCGTGACAGTGCCATCCAGCTCCAGGCTTTCGCCGCCCCCAAGCGCGAGGGCATCTGGGGCGAGGTGCGCGAGGAGATCGGCTCCGGTATCACCCAGCAGGGTGGCATCGTGGACGAGGTGGAGGGCCCGCTCGGCTGGGAGCTGCGGGCGCAGGTGCCGGTGCAACTGCCGGACGGCACGGGCGGCTTCCACGTCGTGCGGTTCGTCGGTGTCGACGGCCCCCGCTGGTTCCTGCGCGGGGTGATCTCGGGGCAGGGTGCCGTGCAGCCGCAGGCGGCCGGTCTGCTCGAGCAGATCTTCCGGGACACGGTCGTGGTCCGCGGCGAGGGCCCGATGGCCCCCCGCGATCCGATCGTCCTCAAGCTGCCGAACGACGCGCAGATGGTCCCCGAGGGCGTCCAGCAGCAGGACGAGAGCTCCCGCTTCTCCGGCGGCATGGGCCAGTTGCAGCGCGGACCGGAGATCACCGAGGTCCGCTAGACCGCGACGGCGGGCCGCACGGCCACAGCAGCGCCGCAAGGGCCGCACTCCTCACGGGGTGCGGCCCTTCGCCGTGCCCGCGCCTGCCGTTCATTGTTTGACGTGTTCATCCTTGCGGCTTTCTCGTGCGTGAACCCTTGACGGTCCATTGGTCTGGACCTACGGTCTCCGCTCAGCTTGTGGTTCATATGAGCGCTTTTTGTTCACATACAAGAACGACAAGGGAGCCGCTGTGCGCCGAACCGCCTTCCTGGTGACCGTCACCGCCCTGGTCCTGGGCGCTCTCGTGCCCGTGAACGTGCCGCACGCCCGAGCCGTCCCCGCCGCCCCCGCCGCCTTCGCCCATCCCGGGGTCACCGTCTCCCGGGCGCAGCTCGACTTCGTCCGGGGCAAGGTCGGCTCCGCGGCCCAGCCCTGGAAAGGGGCCTTCGACCAGCTGCTGGCGAGCAAGTACGCCGACCTGAGCCGTACCCCCGCACCCCGCGCCGTGGTCGAGTGCGGCTCCTATTCCCAGCCCGACCACGGCTGCACGGACGAGCGGCAGGACGCGCTCGCCGCGTACACCGACGCCCTCGCCTGGTACGTCACGCGGGACGAGCGGTACGCCAAGAAGGCCATCGAGCTGATGGACGCATGGTCGGCCGTCGTCAAGGACCACACCGACAGCAACGCGCCCCTCCAGACCGGCTGGGCCGGCTCGTCCTGGCCGAGGGCCGCCGAGATCATCAAGTACACGTACACCGGCGCCTGGGCGAACTCCGGCCGCTTCGCGACCATGCTGCGGGATGTCTACCTGCCCGAGGTGATCAACGGCTCCCACTCCAACGGGAACTGGGAGCTCTCCATGACGGAGGCCGCGATCGGCATCTCCGTCTTCCTCGAGGACCGGTCGTCGTACGACAAGGCCATGGCGAGGTTCCGCACCCGCACGGCCGCCTACGTCTACCTGGCCTCCGACGGCGAGCTGCCCAGGACCGTGCCGAGCCAGAACCTGAACACCCGGGACAAGATCGTCGCCTACTGGCAGGGACAGGGCACCTTCGTCACCGGCCTGACCCAGGAGACCTGCCGCGACCTCACCCACACCGGCTACGGCATCTCCGCGATCTCGCACGTCGCCGAGACCAGCCGGATCCAGGGGCAGGACCTCTACGGCACCGACGTCGGCGAGCGGCTGCGGCAGGCCCTCGGCTTCCAGGCCAGGTACCAGCTCGGCGCGAGCGTCCCGAGCTCGCTGTGCGGAGGTTCCCTGAACCTCGGGCTCGGCCCGGTCACCGAGATCGGCTACAACGCGCTGCACAACCGCCTGGGCATCGCGATGAGCAACACGGGGACGCTGACGCTGCGCAACCGTCCGGCCGCCGGCAACAACCTCTTCGTCGCCTGGGAGACGCTCACCCACGGGGACAATCCCGCGTGAACCGTTTCGGGGGGCTCGTCCGATGAAGGATCGAGGGGCGACGGTGTCCGTCTCACCGCGTCAGAGATGCGTCAAAGGCGCTCCTCGCCCCTCAGTTCATCCTTTATGTCGGAACTGTTGGCCGTAAGGTCGACGCTGCGCACGCAGTCCTGCGCGGGAGAGCCCCTGAAAGACAATGAGGCCATGGCACGCGGAAAGCTTCGGATCTACCTCGGTGCGGCACCGGGTGTGGGCAAGACGTACGCGATGCTGTCCGAGGCGCACCGTCGGGTGGAGCGCGGCACGGACTGCGTGGTGGCGTTCGTGGAGCACCACGGGCGCCGGCGCACCGAGGTGATGCTGCACGGCCTCGAACAGGTCCCGCGCCGGGACCTGGAGTACCGCGGCGGTCTCTTCACCGAGATGGACGTGGACGCGGTTCTCGCCCGCGCCCCGCGGGTCGCCCTGGTGGACGAACTCGCCCACACCAACGTCCCGGGCTCACGCAACGCCAAGCGCTGGCAGGACGTGGAGGCACTGCTCGCCGCGGGCGTCGACGTGGTGTCGACCGTGAACATCCAGCACCTGGAGTCGCTCGGTGACGTCGTGGAGGCGATCACCGGCGTACGGCAGCAGGAGACCGTGCCCGACGAGCTGGTCCGGCACGCCGACCAGATCGAGCTGGTGGACATGTCACCGCAGGCACTGCGGCGGCGGATGGCGCACGGCAACATCTACCAGCCGGACAAGGTGGACGCGGCCCTGTCCAACTACTTCCGGCCCGGCAACCTCACCGCGCTGCGGGAGCTGGCCCTGCTGTGGCTGGCCGACCGGGTCGACGAATACCTGAAGCAGTACCGCAGCGAGCACCGGGTGTCGGCGATCTGGGGCTCACGCGAGCGGATCGTGGTCGGGCTGACCGGCGGTCCCGAGGGACGCACCCTGATCCGGCGGGCGACGCGGCTGGCGGAGAAGGGCGCCGGCGGCGAGGTGCTGGCCGTCTACATCGCGCGCAGCGACGGGCTGACATCCGCCTCGCCCAAGGAACTGGCGGTCCAGCGCACCCTCGTGGAGGACCTGGGCGGCACCTTCCACCATGTGGTCGGCGACGACATCCCGGCCGCGCTGCTCGACTTCGCCCGCGGGGTCAACGCCACACAGATCGTGCTCGGCTCCTCGCGCCGCAAGGCCTGGCAGTACGTCTTCGGCCCCGGGGTCGGCGCGACGGTCGCCCGGGAGTCGGGCTCCGACCTCGACGTGCACATCGTGACGCACGACGAGGTCGCCAAGGGGCGCGGGCTGCCGGTCGCCCGGGGCGCCCGGCTGGGGCGCGCCCGGATCGTCTGGGGCTGGCTGGTCGGCGTGGTGGGCCCGCCGCTCCTGGCGCTGCTGCTGAACACCGTCCACCTCGGCCTCGCCAACGACATGCTGCTGTTCCTGGCCGTGACGGTGGCGGCGGCGCTGCTCGGCGGACTGCTGCCGGCCCTGGCCTCGGCGGCGCTGGGCTCGCTCCTGCTGAACTACTTCTACACACCGCCCCTGCACAGATGGACGATCGCCGACCCCAAGAACATCGTCGCCATCGTGATCTTCATCGGGGTCGGGGTGTCCGTGGCGTCGGTGGTCGACCTGGCGGCCCGGCGTACGCACCAGGCGGCCCGGCTGCGGGCCGAGTCGGAGATCCTCTCCTACCTGGCGGGCAACGTACTGCGGGGCGAGACCAGCCTGGAGGCGCTGCTGGAGCGGGTGCGCGAGACCTTCGGGATGGAGTCGGCGGCGCTGCTGGAACGGGCGGAGGACAGAGGGCCGTGGACCCGCGCGGGACACGTCGGGTCCGGACCGCCGGTCGAGCGGCCCGAGGACGCGGACGTGGACGTGCCGGTCGGCGACCGTCTCGCGCTGGCGCTCACCGGGCGGGTGCTGCCCGCCGAGGACCGGCGGGTGCTGGCCGCGTTCGCCGCGCAGGCGGTCGTCGTACTGGACCGGCGGCGCCTCCAGGAGGAAGCCGACCAGGCCCGCGCGCTCGCCGAGGGCAACCGCATCCGCACGGCCCTGCTGGCCGCCGTCAGCCATGACCTGCGGACACCGCTGGCCGGGATCAAGGCGGCGGTGTCGAGCCTCAGGTCCGACGACGTGGCCTGGTCGGAGGAGGACCGGGCGGAACTGCTGGAGGGCATCGAGGAGGGCGCGGACCGTCTCGACCACCTGGTGGGCAACCTGCTCGACATGTCCCGCCTCCAGACGGGCACGGTCACGCCGATCATCCGGGAGATCGACCTGGACGAGGTCGTGCCGATGGCGCTCGGTGGGGTGCCGGACCCGGCGCAGAGTGTGGAGCTGGACATCCCGGAGACACTGCCCATGGTCGCGGTGGACGCCGGACTGCTGGAGCGGTCGGTGGCCAACCTCGTCGAGAACGCGGTCAAGTACAGCCCGGGCGGCACGCCCGTGCTGGTGTCGGCGAGTGCGATGTCCGACCGGGTGGAGGTACGGGTCGTCGACCGCGGGCCGGGCGTTCCCGACGAGGCCAAGGAACGGATATTCGCGCCCTTCCAGCGCTACGGCGACGCCCCGCGCGGGGCCGGGGTGGGCCTGGGACTCGCGGTCGCACGTGGTTTCGCCGAGGCCATGGGCGGCACCCTGAACGCCGAGGACACCCCGGGCGGCGGCCTCACCATGGTCCTCAGCGTCCGCGCGGCGGGGCCCCGCCCCGAGCCGCGACCCGCACAACCCGAAAGGCATGCCCCATGCTGAGCCCGGCTGGGGGGACACCCAAGGCCCCCACCAGGGTGCTCGTGGTCGACGACGAGCCGCAGATCGTCCGCGCCCTCGTGATCAACCTCAGGGCCCGCAAGTACGACGTCGACGCGGCGCACGACGGCGCCACCGCCCTCGAACTGGCCGCCGCCCGCCACCCGGACGTCGTCGTCCTCGACCTGGGACTGCCCGACATGGACGGCGTCGAGGTGATCAGAGGGCTGCGCGGCTGGACCAGGGTGCCGATCCTGGTGCTGTCCGCCCGGCACTCCTCGGACGAGAAGGTCGAGGCGCTCGACGCGGGCGCCGACGACTACGTCACCAAGCCGTTCGGCATGGACGAGCTGCTGGCCCGGCTGCGGGCCGCCGTCCGCCGGGCCGAACCCGCCGCGGGCGGCGAGGACGAGGTCCTGGTGGAGACGGAGGGATTCACCGTCGACCTGGCCGCGAAGAAGGTCGACCGGGCCGGCAAGGACGTACGGCTGACCCCCACGGAGTGGCACCTGCTGGAGGTGCTGGTGCGCAACACCGGCCGACTGGTCAGCCAGAAACAGCTGCTCCAGGAGGTGTGGGGGCCGTCGTACGGGACGGAGACCAACTACCTGCGGGTGTACATGGCGCAGCTGAGACGCAAGCTCGAGGCGGATCCCTCGCATCCCAGGCACTTCGTCACCGAACCCGGGATGGGATACCGGTTCGAGCGCTAGTGCCGCGACAGGCAACGTTCGCCCCGTCGCGACGCCCGGCACGCACTCTCGCCGCACCGGCCGAAAGCCCAGGTACGTCCAGTACGAGGACTTCCGGCCGGCACGCCGAGAGCACGCACCGGACGCCGCTCCTTGACGGGCAAACGTTGCCCGCCGCGGCACCAGTGCGACGGCCGGGGCGGTGGCTACGGCACAGGGGTGTGCCCCGGTACGCTTCAGACATGAGTGCTGTTCCTCGTTCCGAAAAGCCGGTGGGCCGGTTCCGGCGCATGCTCGACCGGCTCTCCTCGTCGCAGGAGGACCTGGAGTCCGAGGAGCTGCGGGAGGACACCGAGACGGCCGGCTGCACGCGGATCGGGGACTGCCAGGACCGCCAGATCGTCACGGTTACTGGTACCTTGCGCACGGTCACCCTGCGGCCGCGCGCCGGAGTTCCGGCCCTGGAGGCCGAGCTGTTCGACGGCAGCGCCGCGCTGGACGTGGTGTGGCTGGGCAGGCGCTCCATAGTGGGGATAGAACCGGGGCGCAGGCTCATCGCATCGGGGCGGGTCTCCATGAGCCGGGGCCGCCGGGTGCTGTTCAACCCCAAGTACGAACTGAGACCCCTGGGTAGGGAGTAGCCGGTGACGTCGCTCGACAAGCCGACCGAAGACACGACCGCGGACGACACGGCCGCGGCCGACGCCCGGGCGGTGACCGAGGCCGCGCTGTTCGAAGCGTTCGGCGGGGTGCGGGGCATGGTCGAGACGGTCGTGCCCGGCCTGCTCTTCGTCACGATCTTCACGATCAACAAGGACCTGCACATGTCCGCGATCGCCGCGCTCGCGGTGTCGCTGATCCTGGTCGTGGTCCGCCTGGTGCGGAAGGACACGGTCAAGCACGCCTTCAGCGGGGTCTTCGGCGTCGCCTTCGGTGTCGTCTTCGCGATGATGACCGGCAACGCCAAGGACTTCTATCTGCCGGGCATGCTGTACACGCTGGGCCTCGCCCTCGCCTACATCGTCACCACGCTCTGCGGGGTGCCGTTGATCGGCCTGATCCTGGGTCCGGTCTTCAAGGAGAACCTCTCCTGGCGGACCCGCAACCCGGGCCGCAAGAAGGCGTACGCCAAGGCCAGCTGGGCGTGGGGGCTGATCCTGCTCGCCAAGTGCGCGATCCTGTTCCCGCTGTACTGGTGGGCCGACACCGCGCAGCTGGGCTGGGTGCTGATCGCCCTGAAGATCCCGCCGTTCCTGCTCGCCGTCTGGCTGACGTGGGTCTTCCTCGCGAAGGCGCCCGCGCCGATCGACGTGTTCGCGGAGATGGAGGCGGAGGAGAAGGCCGCTGCCGCGGAGGCGGCGGCTGCTTCGGAGGCCGGTGGGCGGCACCGTCGGGAGGGTTAGTTCCCGGCGATGGGTCAACGCCCTCGGGGGCTGCGCCCCGGACCCCGCTTCGGCCCTGAACGGGCCTGGACATCGATGCCGGACGGGCTGGTGGAGCCGGCCGGGTAGGGAAGGCGGCACGGCCCGCCGTGCGTGACGACGATGGGGCGCCCGGAGAACTCCGGGCGCCCCATCGTCGTCACGTTCGCGGATCAGCTGCCGGTGTCGTCCCTGCGGACCGACAGGAGGTCCTCCAGCTGTTCCTCTCTCGCCTGGGCGGCCACGAACAGCAGTTCGTCGCCCGGCTCGAGGGAGTCCTCGCGGGTCGGGGTGAGGACCCGGGTGCCGCGGATGATGGTGACCAAAGACGTGTCCTCCGGCCACTCCACGTCGCCGACCTGGGTGCCGGCCAGGGCCGACTCCTCGGGGAGGGTCAGTTCGACGAGGTTGGCGTCGCCGTGACTGAAGCGGAGCAACCGGACCAGGTCGCCGACACTCACCGCCTCCTCGACCAGGGCCGACATCAGACGCGGCGTCGAGACGGCCACGTCGACGCCCCAGGACTCGTTGAACAGCCACTCGTTCTTCGGGTTGTTCACCCGGGCGACGACGCGCGGGACCCCGTACTCCGTCTTGGCCAGCAGCGAGACGACCAGGTTGACCTTGTCGTCGCCGGTCGCGGCGATCACGACGTTGCAGCGCTGGAGCGCGGCCTCGTCGAGGGAGGTGATCTCGCAGGCGTCGGCAAGGAGCCACTCCGCCTGCGGGACGCGCTCGACCGAGATCGCGGTCGGCGCCTTGTCCACGAGCAGGACCTCGTGGCCGTTCTCCAGCAGCTCGCCCGCGATCGAGCGGCCGACGGCGCCGGCTCCGGCAATGGCGACCCTCATCAGTGACCGTCCTCCTTGGGGCCCTCGGCGAACGAGGCCTCGACCTTCTCGACCTCGTCGCTGCGCAGCATCACGTGCACGAGGTCGCCTTCCTGGAGCACCGTCTGGGAGGAGGGCAGGATCGCCTCGCCGAGACGGGTGAGGAACGCCACGCGGACGCCCGTCTCCTCCTGGAGCTTGCTGATCTTGTGGCCGACCCAGGACGGAGCGGCGTGCACCTCGGCGAGCTGGACGCCGCCGGTCGGGTCGCGCCACAGCGGCTCGGCGCCGGAGGGGAGCAGCCGGCGCAGCATCTGGTCTGCCGTCCACCGGACGGTGGCGACGGTGGGGATGCCGAGGCGCTGGTACACCTCGGCGCGGCGGGGGTCGTAGATGCGGGCGGCGACGTTCTCGATGCCGAACATCTCACGAGCCACGCGGGCGGCGATGATGTTGGAGTTGTCGCCGCTGGACACGGCCGCGAAGGCGCCTGCCTCCTCGATGCCCGCCTCGCGCAGGGTGTCCTGGTCGAAGCCGACTCCGGTGACACGACGGCCGCCGAAACCGGAGCCCAGTCGTCGGAAGGCGGTGGGGTCCTGGTCGATCACGGCGACCGTGTGCCCCTGTTGCTCCAGGGTCTGGGCGAGAGCGGAACCCACTCTGCCGCAGCCCATGATGACGATGTGCACGACCGTCCTTCCGAGGTCAAGAAGTCAAGAAGTCAATAAATTTCTGGCCTGGCTCCGAACAGGGTCTCAGACCGCCGCCCAAGCTACACACGCGCGGTCGGCGCAGGGCACCCCCGTGCACGCATCGCCCGGGATCAGCGGCGGCTGATGCTCGAGAGACTGAGGAAGGTAAGGATTCCGAGGCCGACGAGGGTACCGACGGCGCCGATGATCTCCGCGGTCGTGTGCATGGACCCTCCGAGGGGCGGCAGCGGGCGGGAATTGTCATATAGACATGGGGGTCGGCCCGGCTGCGGAATCCGCCGCTCCGGCCTGGCCGATTTCACCCGAGAGGCAGACGCGGCACACCGTCACCCGGCTGAGGGCGGGGGAGGGTGGGCGGCCCCGTGTTCGAAGGAATACGATCCTCTGTTGTGTCCAAACTGACCGACGTGCCCAAACGGATTCTGATCGGGCGCGCACTGCGCAGTGATCGGCTCGGAGAAACGCTCCTGCCGAAGCGCATCGCTCTGCCCGTATTCGCTTCCGACCCGTTGTCCTCCGTGGCCTACGCGCCTGGGGAGGTACTGCTGGTCCTGTCCATCGCGGGCGTGTCGGCCTACCACTTCAGCCCGTGGATCGCCCTCGCGGTCGTCGTGCTGATGTTCACGGTGGTCGCCTCCTACCGGCAGAACGTCCACGCCTATCCCAGCGGCGGCGGCGACTACGAGGTGGCCACCACCAACCTCGGCCCCAAGGCCGGCCTGACCGTCGCGAGCGCGCTGCTCGTCGACTACGTCCTGACCGTCGCCGTCTCCATCGCCTCCGGCATCGAGAACCTCGGTTCCGCTGTCCCGTTCGTCGTCGAGCACAAGGTGGCCTGCGCGGTCGCCGTGATCGTGCTGCTGACGCTGATGAACCTGCGCGGCGTCAAGGAGTCCGGGAAGCTCTTCGCCATCCCGACCTACGTCTTCGTCGCGGGCGTCTTCATCATGATCGCCTGGGGCGCCTTCCGCGGGCTGGTGCTCGACGACACCATGCGCGCGCCGACCGCCGCGTACACGATCAAGGCCGAGCACCAGGGCCTGGCCGGTTTCGCCCTGGTCTTCCTGCTGCTGCGCGCCTTCTCCTCCGGCTGTGCCGCGCTCACCGGTGTGGAGGCGATCTCCAACGGCGTCCCCGCCTTCCGCAAGCCCAAGTCGAAGAACGCGGCGAGCACGCTCGCGGCGATGGGCCTGCTGGCCGTCACCATGTTCTGCGGCATCATCGTCCTGGCCCTGGTCACCGACGTCCGGATGGCCGAGAACCCGGCCGCCGACCTGCTGCACAACGGCGTCGCGGTCGGCGCCGGATACGTCCAGAACCCGGTGATCACCCAGGTCGCCGAGGCCGTCTTCGGCAAGGGCAGCTTCCTGTTCATCGTGCTCGCCGCCGCCACGGCCCTGGTGCTGTTCCTGGCCGCGAACACCGCCTACAACGGCTTCCCGGTGCTCGGCTCGATCCTCGCCCAGGACCGCTACCTGCCCCGCCAGCTGCACACCCGCGGCGACCGCCTCGCCTTCTCCAACGGCATCGTGCTGTTGGCCGGCGCCGCCACCCTGCTCGTCGTCATCTACGGCGCGGACTCCACGCGGCTGATCCAGCTGTACATCGTCGGCGTGTTCGTGTCCTTCACGCTCAGCCAGATCGGCATGGTCCGGCACTGGAACCGCCTCCTGGCGACCGAGACCGACCAGCTCAAGCGGCGGCACATGATCCGCTCCCGAGCGATCAACACCTTCGGCGCCTTCTTCACCGGGCTGGTCCTGGTCGTCGTCCTGGTCACCAAGTTCACGCACGGAGCGTGGGTCGCCCTGCTCGGCATGGTGATCTTCTACGGGACGATGACCGCGATCCGCCGCCACTACGACGGCGTGTCCGCGGAGATCGCCGCTCCCGAGGGCCCCAGTGACGACACCGTCCGGCCCTCGCGTGTCCACTCGGTGCTGCTGATCTCCAAGATCCACCGTCCGACGTTGCGCGCTCTCGCCTACGCCAAGCTCATGCGCTCCGACACCCTCGAGGCGCTCACCGTCAACGTCGACCCGGTCGAGACGAAGACGCTGCGCGACGAGTGGGAACGGCGGGGGATCGACGTACCGCTGAAGGTCCTGGACTCGCCCTACCGGGAGGTCACGCGACCGGTCATCGAGTACGTCAAGAGCCTGCGGCACGAGTCGCCGCGCGACGCGGTGTCGGTGATCATCCCGGAGTACGTGGTCGGACACTGGTACGAGCACCTGCTGCACAACCAGAGCGCGCTGCGGCTCAAGGGCCGACTGCTGTTCACGCCGGGCGTCATGGTCACGTCCGTCCCGTACCAGCTCCAGTCCTCGGAGGTGGCGAAGAAGCGCGCCCGCAGGCGCTCGGAGTGGAACGCCCCGGGTGCGGTGCGGCGCGGTCCCCTCCAGGAGGGGCGGCCGAAGGAGCCGTCGGGTTCGGGCGCGACGCCCGGTTCGACCGAGCCCTCGGGTCCGGGCAAGCCGTCGGGTTCGGGCAAGGCACCGGGCTCCTCGGGTCCGGACGCGAAGAACTGACCCTGCCCCGCTGACGCCCGCTCCGCCCCGGCGCATGGTGAACGGCCGGACGACAGCCACGTAGACTGGTGGGCTGTTGTCCGGCCGTTCCTCGTTCGACGTTGTGGAGTCATCCCGCCATGCAGGCAGAACCGAAGAAGTCGCAGGCGGTGTCGCTCGTCGGGCAGGAGTACGAGGTCGAGATCGGCCCCGTCGCCCACGGCGGCCACTGCATCGCCCGGACCGAGGCCGGCCAGGTGCTGTTCGTCCGGCACACGCTGCCCGGCGAGCGGGTCGTGGCCCGGGTGACCGAGGGCGAGGAAGGGGCCCGGTACCTGCGCGCGGACGCGGTGCGGGTGCTGGAGGCGTCCAAGGACCGGGTCGAGGCACCCTGCCCGTACGCCGGCCCCGGCCGCTGCGGCGGCTGCGACTGGCAGCACGCCAAGCCGGGCGCCCAGCGCCGCCTCAAGGGCGAGGTCGTCGCCGAGCAGCTGCTGCGGCTCGCGGGCCTCACGCCCGAGGAGGCCGGCTGGGACGGCACCGTGATGCCGGCCGAGGGAGACAAGCTGCCGCCAGGTCAGGTGCCCTCCTGGCGCACTCGCGTCCAGTACGCGGTGGACGCCGACGGCAACGCCGGCCTGCGACGCCACCGTTCGCACGAGGTCGAGCCGATCGAGCACTGCATGATCGCGGCACCCGGTGTCAGCGAGCTGGGCATCGAGGACCGCGACTGGTCAGGGATGGCGTCCGTCGACGCGATCGCCGCCACCGGCTCCCAGGACCGCATGGTCATCCTGGAGCCCCGGCCCGGCGCCCGGCTTCCTCTCGTCGAACTCGACAGGCCCGTCTCCGTCATGCGCGTCGAGGAGCACGACGGCGGCATCCACCGTGTCCACGGCCGCGCGTTCGTGCGCGAGCGGGCCGACGGCCGGACGTACCGCGTCGGCAGCGGCGGCTTCTGGCAGGTACACCCGCAGGCCGCCGACACCCTCGTCAAGGCGGTCATGCAGGGCCTGCTGCCGCGCAAGGGCGACATGGCGCTCGACCTGTACTGCGGTGTGGGCCTCTTCGCGGGCGCCCTCGCCGACCGCCTCGGCGACAAGGGCGCGGTCCTCGGCATCGAGTCCGGCAAGCGCGCCGTCGAGGACGCCCGGCACAACCTCGCCGGGTTCGAGCGGGTGCGGATCGAGCAGGGCAAGGTGGAGGCGGTGCTTCCGCGCACCGGCATCGACGAGGTCGACCTGATCGTCCTGGATCCGCCCCGGGCGGGCGCGGGCAAGAAGACGGTCGAGCATCTGGTGTCCCTGGGGGCCCGGAAGATCGCGTACGTGGCCTGCGACCCGGCGGCCCTCGCCCGCGACCTGGCGTACTTCCGCGACGGCGGCTACAAGGTGCGGACGCTGCGGGCGTTCGATCTGTTCCCGATGACGCACCACGTGGAGTGCGTGGCGATTCTCGAACCGGCTTCAAAGGCGCCCTGACCTGCGATTTACTTGGACTGCTCAGGTGCGTCGAGGTGTGCCCGACCTGTTTCCCTCAGTCCATCGCGTGGAGTGCGTCGCAGGCTCGCGCCACATGCCTCACCTGCTGCTTCGAAGAGCGGGGTGCGGGCGATGAACGCTCTGCCCCAGCTTCGTGAGGGGGCGGTGGGGGAGGTGTCTTGACGCTCGTTCGACGCTGCTTCTGATGGGGCGTCACGAGGCTCGTGCGCCTGAAACAGCAGCGAGGTCAATGATCAAACTCAGACTGCACGCGGGCTCAGGAGTTGGACGCCAGGCGCGGGTCGGTAGCGCGTGCTGAGATAGCAGCCGTAAAAGTCGCCGCGCCCGCCGTCGCCACCTTGGCGCCGTGCCGGTCGATCAACCAGGCGGTCTCGAGGACGAGCAGGCTCGGCTGCGCGAAGTCGCTGCGTGAGCGCGCGATGAGCTCCTGGACGACGCCCTCGTAGGCGAGCGTTTCGCCGACGCGATGCGCCTTCGCGACTGCTCGGCCAGCGGCCCCGTCCAGTTTCTGCGCAGGACCCGGCCCGACGGCCGGCGTTCTCTTCACGAGGCAGAGACTGCCGATCCATGGACAAACCTTCCTCTCCCGCCCCTGTGCGGGCGCTCTTACGGTCGAGGCTGCGGGCGCTCACCGGCCCGCCGTACCGAAGGAGCAAGACCTCCATGAAGATGACTGGCAACACGATCCTGATCACCGGCGGCACCTCTGGCATCGGTCTCGGCCTGGCGGTGCGTCTGCACGAGGCTGGCAACAAGGTGATTGTCGCCGGCCGGCGCAAGGAACTCCTTGACGAGATCACGGCCGAGCACCCGGGTATCGACGCGGTCGTCCTCGATGTCGCGGACCCTGACTCGATTGCCCGGGCCCGTGAGGCCGTGGCGGCGAGCCACCCGGGGTTGAACGTCCTGGTCAACAACGCCGGCATTCAACTGCTGGAGAGCGTCCTTGACCCGGCAGGACTCCAGGTCGCCGAGGATCACGTCGCGACCAATCTGCTCGGCACGATCCGGATGACGTACGCCTTCCTGCCGCTGCTGGTGGGCAAGGACGACGCGGCCGTCATGAATGTCACCTCCGCGCTGGCGTTCGTACCGTTCCCGATCACGCCGACCTACAGCGCGACCAAGGCCGCGCTGCACTCCTTCTCCGAGAGCCTGCGTATCCAGCTCGCCAGTGCTGACGCCGGTGTCCAGGTGATAGAGGTGGTCCCGGCGGGCGTGCGCACGACCCTGATGGGCCAGCAGGACAGCGAGCAGTCCATGCCGTTGGACGACTTCCTCACCGAGGTCCTCGATCTGCTGCGTGAGAAGCCCGACGCGAAGGAGCTGGTCGTCGAGCCCGCAAGGTTCATCCGCGACGCGGTGGCCACCGGCTCCTACGACGACGTCCTCGCCATGATGACCGGTAGCTGACCGACCTGTAGTGACCGACGCGGAACCAGCAGCACGCGGGCGGGTCCTGTGGGGCCACATGAGGGACGAACGCGAGCGGGACCCGCTTCGGGGTGGTCCTCACCGAGGATGCGGAACGGTAAGGAAGCGTCTTCGGCTTCGCCCCGGTCGTCGCACGGGGCGCGGTCATGGTTGAACTGCTGGTAGTGCTCGGGCTGTTCGTGGTGGTGGTAGTAGGGGGTGCGGACGGTGGCGCCGGCACCCTGGTAGGCCCGGTCGGCGAGCACGAGGATCTGCCGGGTCAGGCACGCTTGGACGATGCCGTGGACCGTCCTGCCTGACTCTGACCAGATCGCCTCGACCGAGAACAGTTGATTCTGCCCGCGTGTCAGAGACGACCGGGCTGTCTCGTCTCAGGTTGCGAAGACAGGTTCTGAGAAGAACCCCACCTCGACAACAGGGAGCTGGGCATGAGCGAGCGGACGACACATCAGAAGGTCGCGCTGGTTACCGGGGCGAACAAGGGGATCGGTCGTGGGGTTGCCGAGCAACTCGCTGCGCTGGGCATGACGGTCCTGATCGGTGCCAGAGACCTGCGGCGCGGTGAGGAAGCCGCTGTGGCGGTGCGCGCGGCCGACGGAGACGCGCACGCCGTCGCCTTGGACGTCACCGACCAGGCCACCGTCCAGGAGGCCGCGAAGCAGGTTGAGGAGCGGTTCGGCTACCTCGACGTACTGATCAACAACGCCGGCATCACCGGCTCTGGGCAGGTCTCGCCCGAAGAGGCCCACGACCAAGTCCCCAGTTCTGTCGACTTGGACATGGTCCGGGCGGTGTTCGAGACCAACGTCTTCGGGGTGATTGCGGTGACCAACGCCATGATTCCACTGCTGCGGCGGTCGCCGGCGCCACGCATCGTCAACGTCAGCAGCCACGCCGCGTCGTTGAGTCTCACCAGCGATCCGGACGGCCCCTTCGCGGCACTGCTGCCGTCGGCTGCATATTCGCCGTCCAAGAGCGCACTGACCGCGCTGACCGTGCAGTACGCCAATGAGCTGCGGAAGGACGGCATCCTTGTCAACGCAGTCGCCCCCGGCTTCGTCGACACGGACAGCAACAACCACACCGGATTCCTTACGGTCGCGCAGGGTGCCGCAGGCGTGGTGCGCCTGGCCATGCTCGGCGCGGATGGCCCGACCGCCGGATTCTTCAGTGAGGAGGGCCCGGTGCCCTGGTGATGGTGGCCCTGGACAACGGGGCGTTCTGCGGGCCGGGCGCCATAGCCGGTCCGCAGGTGCCCGGCCCTGCTGCCGGCCACACGACAGGCAGTGGTAATTGATGGCCGAGGGGCGTGGCTTCTCCAGCTGGGAGCCGACGCCACCCTCGTGGCGGCAGAGATTCAAGGAGGAGCCGGCGTGACGAAGACGGAAGAGTTCCAGGACCTGCGGCCGCTGCTGTTCTCGATCGCCTACCGGATTCTGGGCAGTGTGAGCGAGGCCGAGGACGCGGTCCAGGAGACCTGGCTGCGCTACCAGGCCACCTCCACCCAGCCCGGGTCGGCCAAGGCGTTCCTGTCGACCGTGGTCACCCGGATCTCGATCGACGTGCTGCGCTCAGCCCGCGTCCGGCGGGAGGAGTATGTCGGACCGTGGCTCCCCGAACCGCTGCTGACCGACCCGTACGAGGATCCGGCGCGGTCGGCGGAGCTGGCGGACTCGCTGTCGATGGCGGCCCTGCTCCTGCTGGAGAGGCTCACCCCTCTCGAACGCGCGGTCTTCGTGTTGCGGGAGGTGTTCGCCTTCGGCTTCCCGGAGATCGCATCGGCCGTGGGGCGATCGGAGGCGGCGTGCCACCAGCTCGCGGTGCGGGCGCGCCGTCACATGGACGCGGGCCGGGCCCGGTTCGAGGCGGACCGGAAGGAGCGCGAGGAACTCGCCGAACGGTTCTTTGACGCCTTTCGGGAAGGGGATGTCGACGGGCTGGCCGAGCTGCTGGCCGCCGACGTGTCGATGATCGGCGACAGTGGCGGCAAGGCCCCGCGGTTCAAGCCGGTCGTCCTTGGTGCCGGGCACGTGGTCCGGGTGCTCGCGGCGTTCGTGCCGCTGGTTATCAGGAGCGGTGGTGTTGTGGAGCCGCGGCAGGTGAACAGCCAGCCGGGCGCGATCTTCCGCGACCGGGACGGCCAGGTCCTCAGCATCTGGGCGCTCGACCTACTCGACGGCCAGATCCAGACAATCCACACGGTGAACAACCCCGATAAGCTCGGGCACGTCGGTCCAGTAGCGGACGCCTGGGTGGCTCTCCGTGAGGCGAACCAGGCAGACCGGCCCAAAGATTGACCGAAGAGCCGACTGCGCTCCAGGGCTGGGTTGCAGGGGCTCAGGCCGACACCGGCGGGCTGGCGTAACGGAGGTGCCCGGGCTGTCCTCGCCCCCCCGTACGGGTTGGCCGCGATGGTCGGCACCCACCAAGAGGCCATCTTGGGTGACACCTACCCGAGAAGCTCGAACCGGTTGCCACCGACACTCAGGGCGTTCTCGCTGGTCATCCTAGTAGTGCTTCGTTACGTTGGGTGATCTCTGCTGGTGGTGGGCATCCTCTCCGGTATGAGATTGGGGGAGGTGGAACGGCTCCGGGGTGAGTTATCGGAGTTCGTTGCCGATGTGTTCGCTTCCGTGCCGCGGCGGGATCAGCGGCGGTGGGGTGAGTGTTATCTGCGGGGTCTGATGCTGGACGGTCGGCGGAAGTCGGTCCAGCCGATGGCTGAGCGGCTGCCGGACGGGAACATGCAGGCCCTGCCAGCAGTACGTGAACCAGTCGCCGTGGGATCCGCGGCCGGTGCGGCGGCGGATCGCCGAGCGGCTGGCCGAGGCGATCACGCCCGAGGTGTGGGTGATCGACGACGTGTCGTTCCCCAAGTGCGGCACCGCGTCGGTGGGGGTGGCCCGGCAGTACTGCGGGGCGGTCGGTAAGCGGGCGAATTGCCAGGTCGCGGTCAGCGTCCATGCCGCCACCGACACCGCGTCCTGCCCGCTGGACTGGCAGTTGTATCTGCCGCGCGAGTGGGCGGATGAGCCGGACCGCCGCCGCAGGGCCGGAGTCCCCGACGGCACCGGCCACCAGGAGAAGTGGCGTCTGGCGCTTGGCCTGCTCGACACACTCGCCGCCTGGCGGTTGAAGGCGCCGGTGGTGGTCGCCGATGCCGGCTACGGCGTCAGCACCCCATTCCGGCTCGGTCTCGAGCAGCGAGGGCTGGCCTATGTCCTGGCCCTGACCGGAAAGGAAGTCGCCCATCCGGAGGATGCCGAGCCGCATCGGCCCCGCTGATGGCGGGCTCGGGCCGCCGACGCTGCCCCGTTACCGCATCCCACCGCGGGCCGTCTCCGCCCTCGCAGTCGAGGCCGGTGCCGGCCGGTTCACCGAGGTGACCTGGCGTCAGGGCAGCAAAGGCGCGATGAGCTTGCGGTTCGCGGTGCTGAGGGCCTGTCAAACGAGCGGCCCTGTCTCACATTCGGTGGTCACACGGCCCTGCGCACCCTGCTGCGCATACCGTTGCCCACCGGCCGGGTGCCCCGCGTGATCGGCGTCGACGATTTCGCCCTGCGCCGGCGGCACCGCTATGCCACCGTGATCATCGACGCCGAGACCCATGAGCGGATCGACGTACTGCCCGACCGCACGGCCGACACCCTGGAAGCGTGGCTGCACGAACATCCGGGCATCGAGGCCGTGTGCCGCGACGGCTCAACCACCTACGCCGAGGCCATCCGCCGCGCTCTGCCAGACGCGGTGCAAGTCGGTGATCGCTGGCATTTATGGAAGAACCTGTGCGAAGCCGCCCTGAGCGAGATGAAGGCACACAGCACCTGCTGGGCCACCGTACTGGACGCACCGATCTACCACGGGCCCCGCGCTCAGACCACCCTCGAACGCCGGCACCAGGTCCTGGCCTGCTCGAGAAGGGCGTGGGCCTGCTCGATGCGCCCGCCGACTGCAACTGGCCCTGAACACCGTCAAACGCTACGCCCGAGCCGACCGGCCCGAGCGCATGCTCCGCGTCCCCAAGTACCGTGCCGGCCTGGTCGATCCCTACCGCGAGCACCTACGCAAACGCCGAAGTGAAGACCCCGGCGTCCCCGTCCAGCACCTCTTCGAAGAGATCAAGACCCTCGGCTTCACGGGCTGCCCGAACCTTCTGCACAAGTACATCAACCAAGGCCGCGCGGACGCCGACCGCAGCCATATCTCGCCACGCCGACTCGCCCGGATGCTGCTGACCAGACCCGACAACCTCAAGCCCGAGCAGCACGAGGTCCTGGCCAAGCTCGCCGCCGCCTGCCCCGAGATGACGCAACTGGCCTCAGGCATCAGAGACTTCGCCCCGCTTCTTACTCCACACACCGACAATCCCGACGTGCTCACGTGCTGGATCGCCCAAGTCCGAACAGCCGATCTGCCCCACCTACACGCCTTCACCGGGGGCCTGGACCGGGACATCGACGCCGTGATCGCCGCCCTCACGCTTCCGTACAGCAACGGCCCCACCGAGGGCGTCAACACCAAGACCAAACGGATCGCACGCCAGATGCACGGACGAGCAGGCTTCACCCTGCTTCGCCACCGCAATCCTCCTCGGACAACAGCACGCTCCGTCACCACCGGATGCGAGACAGGGCCGAACGTTTTACAGTCCGGAACCGGCGCGTTCTGCAGTTGGTCGGGTGGAATGGATCTTCTTCCACGGCAGTTGACGCGATAGTCGCTGTTCGATCTACCACGTCATGGGAGCCGTCGTGATTCACGTCGAGGTCACTCAGCCCGTCAACGATCAGTCTCAGGCTGGTCAGGACGTGCTTGACCGTGACGAGGTGTGGGCTGGTCTTCGCAGCAAAGCGGAGAATGCTGTCCCGTTCGTTGTCGGAATGTCAGAGTGCACCGTACTGGAGCGCAGGCAGGACGGCTTGGTGCGCGAGGTAGTGGTACGCGGTGAACGGATCCGCGAGGATGTCTCCTTCCAGGAAGGTCAGCGTGTCAGTTTCCACCGCCGGGACGACCGCGCTACGTGGGTGATTCACAACGAGATTGGTGAGGATGAGTCCGGCGGCCTGACCCTGACCTTCGCCAACGAGGTCCTGTTCCATGGCCAGGCAGCCGGGGCAGACCACGACAGCGAGGCCGCCGAGCGCATGCGTGTCAGCACCCTGCAGGTCGTGCAGAACACTCTGGAAGTCATCCGAGGGATGTCCGCAGCGCGTGCCGCCGAGCACGCCGGATAAACCGCACCGGCGGCCCGCTCGTTCAGACGCGGAGCCAGAGTCGGATTGCGGCGACGGTGACGGTGCCGTGGAAGACGTAGGCGCCCTCGTCGTATCTCGTCGCGACGGCCCGGGAGTTCTTCAGCGCGTTGATCGTTCGCTCGACTTCGTTCCTGCGCTCATGGATCGTCTTGTCGAAGCCGGTGGGGCGGCCGCCCTTGCTGCCGCGTCGTTGGCGGTTGGCCCGCTGGCCTTTCGGCTCGGGAATGGTGTGCTTGATCTGGCGTCTGCGCAGGTAGCGGCGGTTGTGGCGGGAGCAGTACGCCTTGTCTCCGCCGAGGCGGTCGGGGCGTGTGCGGGGTCGGCCGCCATCGAGTCGGCCCACCCAGATCCGTTCCATGACGGGGACGAACTGTGAAACATCCCCCCACTGACCCGGCGTGATCAGAAAGGCGAGTGGTCGTCGCCCACCTTCCCTGGCGAGGTGGATTTGCTGGTCAGGCCGCCCCGGGAGCGTCCGAACCCCTCGTCGGGGCGGTGCTGCCAGGGCGTGCGTCTTTTCCCGGGGACTCGCGGGGCCTTCTTACGGCTCCGGCGGCATGTTGGTGCGCCCGGCAGGAGGTGAAGTCCACGCTCACCATCGACCAGTCGATGCGGCCCTCCGCGTCGGCGTCGGCCAGGACGGCCGCGAAGATCCTGTCCCAGGTGCCGTCCGCCGACCAGTGTCTGTGCCGCTCGTACACGGTCTTCCACGAGCCGAAACGCGCAGGAAGATCCCGCCACGGCACCCCCCCTTGCGCTGCCGGTACAGGATTCCCTTGATGATCCTGCGGTGGCTCGCCCAACGGCCGCCCTGCTCAACCGACTTCGGCAAATGCGGCTTCAGTCGGGCCCATTCCTCGTTCGTGAGATCCCCCCGCCCCATGGACATGCCAACGAGCCGAACCCGGAACGGTTGCGCGATCCGTCGGACTCGCCCCTAGATGAATGAGTCCAAGGGCCGGTAGCCGTAGGCCGTCAGCGAGCGGTCTCGCATGTCGCTGCCATCGCTCGCCCAGCACGTGCAAGGCGTGCCCGTTTCATCCTGGCGGTCAGCGAAGAGCACGCGACGCATGCTTCAGCAACTCGGAGGACGTCTCGTGGTCGGGGCCCTGCTCGGGAACAATGGCCTTGAGTCTCCAGTGACTGGAGACAGCAGAGTGGGGGCATGGACGTTACGACCCTCTACTCGATCGGGGAGCTTTCCCGACGGACCGGCTTGTCTGTGAGGACTATCCGGTTCTACTCCGATTCGGGGGTGGTGGCGCCGACCACCCGTAGTCCCGCCGGCTATCGGCTCTACGACCTCGACGCACTGCTTCGTCTGAAACTCCTTCGCACACTGCGCGAGCTGGGCATGGACCTGGCCACTATTCAACGGGTACTGGACCGCGAGCTCTCGATGACGGAAGTCGCCGCGGCGCACGCCGACGCCATAGACGTCCAGATCCGGGTGCTGCAACTGCGTCGGAGCGTTCTGCGAGTCGTAGCCAGACGCGGGTCCAGTCCTGAGGAGACCACACTCATGCACAGGCTCACACAGTTGTCCGGCGAGGAACGCCGACGTTTGATCGACGATTTCGTGGATGGCACCTTCGGCACAGTGGATGCCGACCCGACCGCGGTGGCCATGGTTCGCGCTGCCACTCCCGACCTCCCCGATGATCCGACCAGCGAGCAGGTCGCCGCGTGGGTGGAGCTCGCCGAGCTGGTCGGCGACGAGGATTTCCGTGCCCGGATGCGCCGGACGGCCGTACGTCAGGCCGCCGGGCGCCCGCTCGACATCGAATGCGATGCCGGCGAGGAACTGATGGAATTCACCCGTCAGAAGGTGGCCGAGGCCATGGAGTCGGGCATCGATCCGCTCAGCGACAGGGGCGCACCCGTCATCGACGACCTTGTGCACCGCTTCGCCGAGGTGCTCGCGCGCACCCCTGACACAGAATTCCGGGACTGGATGGCCCAGCAGTTCGAAGAGGCGCACGATCCCAGGGTGGACCGGTACTGGCGGCTGGTGTGGATCGTCAACGGTTGGCAGGTAGTACCGAACCTGATCCCGGTGTACCCCTGGCTCATCCAGGCCCTGCGAAATGACCGTGACGCATAGTCACCGCAGTGGGCACGCCCCGGATCCCTGAATGAGTCCAGGGATCGCCTGCGGACATGAGAACGGGCAGCGCGGCCGCCGGGTCGAACTCCTGTTGGGGCCGTGGCGACCCGCCAACATCAAGGCCGAGGTGCTGCATTCCCTGGCGGGCGAAGGAACCACCCTGGCCCGGCAGATCCTCTCGGCTGTCGATGAGATGACCCCGCCCCAACGCGTCGCGGCCGGGGAGGTGATTGGTCAGGCCCTCGCCGAATCCGACCATCTTCCCGACTCGTCGCGCCAGGCGGCGTAGTAGGCGTAGACGCTGCCGTGGTTGGGGAAGTCGTGCGGGAGGTATTTCCAGGGGATTCCGGTGCGGTTGATGTAGAGGAGTGCGTTGAATACGTCGCTGGGCCACCGCTGTCTGGCGGCTGCGGAAGCCGTAGCGTCCACGAACACACCAAACACGGGGGCGATGGAGATGAAGTACTTCCTCATGGCATGCGGGGCACTCCTTATCGCCGGTTTCTGCTTCTTCGGCGTCCTCGCAAGCCTCGACACGCCCCGGCTGCGTAACCCGAAACTCGCTATTGCCTTCGGCGTCAGTGGGGTCGCATTCGTCGGACTCAGCCTCTGGCTTCTCACCCTCTGATGCAGAACGAGCGGTTGGCCGGCCTGCCGCTCGGGGCGCTTACCGGCGCCTGGTTCCCGCCGCCGAGGCTGGCAGCATCATCGCCTGCCGTATCGCCCTGTGGTCGTACTCCCTCAGTGGGTGGGTCGTAGGGTGATGTCCGTGTCTTGCTGAGTTGGGAGCAAGGACGCTGGTGTTGTGTCGGTTATTGCTTCCTGGCGAAGTTGTCGGTGTCGGCCTCGGTGAGGATCCCGAGTTTGACCAGGCGTTTCAGCTTGGCGCGGGTGCCTCCGACGTTCTTGGACAGCAGTTCGTGGCCGAGGGCTTCGCAGACGTCCTTGGCCCGTAGTGGCCCGGACGCGTGGTTGAAGGCGGCGAGGATGCGGGGGTAGTCCGGGTGCTCTGGCAGGTCCGGCGCGACGGCCGTTAGTGGGTCGGCGAGGCCGGTGACGGTCTTGCGGGTGATCGTGAGGTGCTCCAGGTGCATCTCGGCCTCCCCCAACCGGGTCCGCAGGTCGTCAATCTGTGTGCGGAGGTCGTCGGCCAGGGCCCGGGCAGCGTCTCCCTGTGACGCTCTGGGCGTCTGCATGAAGGACGATGAGCCGAGAACCGGCTCTGACCAGGACTTTTCTGGGATCCGTTCAAGCCGACATCTGTGACTTCGTGGGAGTCTCGGGAGATGATGCAAGCGTTCCCCACACTCTGTAGGGCATAACGGGAAACCGTCTCGACGCTCATTTGACGCTGCTTCCGACGGAGCGTCAGGTGGACGGTCAGCTGGTCTGGCCGGGCGTGGCTCGCCCGACCTGCTCGCCTGCGACTGCTCTGTCCCGCGTCGGGACGGCCGACCCTGTCCTCGTCGGGGGTGGCTCCGCCTGCCACAGGACTCCACCGGCCGCCTCCGGGGGGCGGCCCGTCGCCGTCAGCTGGTGAGGGGAGGCGACCGGCAGGTATTGGTCGGCGTCGCGTCCCCGGGGGCCAGGCCAGGCAGGGGCCTCCCTCTGTGCCACGCGACCGGCACGATCCGCCGGCTGCTCCTACGGCGGCGGCCGGTCGCGGTCAGCTGAGGGGGGAGGAGGCCGGCAGGTCCTGGTCGGCAGCCCAGGAGGCGAGGATGCGCAGTCGTTCGTGGGTGGGGGAGCCCGGGGCGGCGGTCCAGACGGTGAGGTGCTGGTCGGGGTCGGTGTTGGCGGTGAGGGTGTCCCAGTCCAGGACGAGTTCGCCGACGACCGGATGGTTGAGGGTCTTCGTGCCGACGGTGCGGGCGGCGACGTGGTGTTCGCCCCACCACCGGGCGAACTCCTTGTCGCGCAGGGATAGTTCACCGACCAGTTCGATCAGGCGGGGGTCCTCGGGATACTTCGCGGCTTCCATCCGCAGCTGGGCAACGGCGATCTGCGCGGAGGTCTTCCAGTCGGCGTACAGGGTGCGCATCGCGGGAGTGGTGAAGATGATCCGCGGGTAGTTGCGGTGCTTTTCCGGGACGCGGGAGAAGTCGGTGACCAGAGCGGCGGCCAGCGCGTTCCAGGCCAGGATGTCGCCGCGCCGGCCCTGCACGATGGCCGGGGTGGCGGTGAGGTCGTCCAGGACACGCTGGAGCTGCGGCTGGACCTTCTGCCGGCCTCGGCGCCGGGCGCGGGTGGTGGTCTTGCCCGCGAGCTGGAAGAGGTAGCCGCGCTCGTCGTCATCCAGATGGAGCACCCGGGCGAGGACATCCAGCACGGGCGCCGATGCCTGCATGCGGCCCTGTTCGAGTCTGGTGTAGTAGTCGGTGCTGATGCTGGCGAGCTGGGCGACCTCCTCGCGGCGCAGCCCGGCAACCCGGCGGGGCTTGCCGGTTTCGGGCAGTCCGACCGTGCGGGGGCTCAGCTCGGAGCGGCGCTTCTTGAGGAATTCTCCCAGCTCATTGAGGGGGACGTTGGCGGTCATGCTGCCCAGCATGACACCGATTCCACCCGGGAAAGGGGGGAGAATTTACTCCCAGGATGTTCTCATCCCAGGATGAATTTCTCCGCTTTTCGTGCTTGCCCTCGCGTGTGAGGCTCGATGTCGAGCAGCCGATCGCGATCACCGGCTGCGCGCTCACCGATACTCGCACCGAAGGAAGCCCCCCATGCGCGGAGCAGTCATCTACGCCCCCGGCGACGTCCGCTTCGAGAACCTCGACGACCCGAAGATCCTCAACCCGACAGACGCGATCATTCGCACGGTCGCCACCTGTGTGTGCGGCTCGGACCTGTGGCCCTACCGCGGCGCGGAACCCATCGGCGACCCGCACCCGATGGGGCACGAGTACGTGGGCATCGTCGAGGAGGTCGGCAGCGAGGTCGCCAACGTCAAGCCGGGCCAGTTCGTGGTCGGCTCCTTCGCCACCTCGGACAACACCTGCGTGAACTGCCGTAACGGCTGGCAGTCGTCCTGTCTGCACCGCGAGTTCATGAGCACCTGCCAGGCCGACTACGTGCGCATCCCCAACGCTCACGGCACCCTCGTCGCCACCGACGAGCACCCGGACGCCGAGTTCGTGCCGAGCCTGCTCGCCGTGTCCGACGTGCTGGGCACCGGCTGGTACGCCGCCCTCGCCGCCGAGGTGAAGCCCGGCTCGACGGCCGTGGTCGTCGGTGACGGAGCGGTCGGCCTGTGCGGCGTCATCGCCGCCAAGGAACTCGGCGCCGAGCGGATCATCGCCATGAGCCGGCACGAGTCCCGCCAGAGGCTCGCCCTGGAGTTCGGCGCCACCGACATCGTCAGCGAACGCGGCGACGAAGGCATCGCCCGCGTCAAGGACCTCACCGGCGGCATCGGCGCGGACTCCGTGCTGGAGTGCGTGGGCACCGCCGAGTCCATGCGGCAGGCCCTGCACTCCACCCGGCCCGGCGGCAACGTCGGCTTCGTCGGTGTCCCGCACGACGTGTCGGTTGACGGCGAGGAGCTGTTCTTCTCCCACGTCGGCCTGCGCGGCGGCCCCGCCCCGGTCCGCCGTTACCTGCCCGACCTGATCGACCGCGTCCTGTCCGGCCGGATCAACCCGGGCAAGGTCTTCGACCTCACCCTGCCCCTGGACCAGGTCGCCGAGGGCTACAAGGCCATGGACGAGCGCCGCGCCATCAAGGCGCTCCTCAAGCCCTGACCCCCACCCCCCCCCGTGACCGGCTGCCCCTGTCAAGCGCCACAGAAGTGAGACAAGAATGCCTGGAGCAGACAACTACATCTTCGACTTGGACGAGAACGTCACCCGCAAGCCGGTGTCGTACGAGAACAGGTACGGGATCACCATCTCCGCGGACCTCTACCAGCCGAAGGACTTCGACGCCTCGCAGGAACACCCCGCGATCATCGTCGGCGCGCCGTACGGCGGCGTGAAGGAGCAGGGCCCGGGCATCTACGCCCAGAACCTGGCCCGGCGCGGATTCGTGGCCCTCGCCTTCGACCCCTCCTACAACGGCTACAGCGGCGGCGACCCGCGACACGTCTCCTCCGCCGACGTCTTCACCGAGGACTTCCATGCGGCCGTCGACTACCTGGGCACCCGTGACTTCGTGAACCGGGACCGTATCGGCGTCGTCGGCATGTGCGGCAGCGGCGGCTTCGCGCTCAGCGCGGCCCAGGTCGACCGGCGCATCAAGGCGGTCGCCACGGTCGTCATGTACGACATCGCCCGGATCGCCTCGGAGGGCTGGCAGGGCTCCCTCACCGCGGAGGAGCGAGGCGCCATGCTCGACGCGATCGCCGAGCAGCGGTACGCGGACTTCGAGGCCAACGCCCCCGCCCTGACCCCGCGCGGCGCGCCTATCGGATTCGACGAGAACACCAACCCGGTCGGCCGTGAGTTCGGCGAGTTCTACTCCACTCCCCGGGGCTACCACCCGAACTCCATCACCCAGTTCACGCTGACGAGCGGCATGTCGTTGATGAACTTTCCGCTGCTGTCGAAGATCGAGTGGATCTCGCCGCGACCCATCCTGTTCGTCGTCGGCGAGAACGCCCACTCGCGGTACTTCAGCGAGGACGCCTACGAACTCGCGGCCGAGCCCAAGGAGTTCTACGCCGTCCCTAACGCCGGCCACGTCGATCTGTACGACAGGACGGACCTGCTCCCGTTCGACAAGCTGGAGGAGTTCTTCAGCAAGAACCTGGCCTGATCGCACGCCGCCCTCGCGTACGGCCGCACCGGACGGCGCCGGGCGCACATCGTCCCTGCCTCGGCCCCCTCCCGCCCAGCATCCACACCGTCGGGCCCGCATCACGGTAGCGCGAATGCGGGCGGGAGCCACCGCCTCACACAAGGAACGACGAACCCCATGACGACCTTCGCTCTCATCGGCGCCGGCCCGGGACTCGGGCTGGCCACCGCCCGCCGCTTCGGAAGCGCCGGCCACACCGTCGCCCTCATCGCCCGCAACGCCGAGCGTTTGGAGGAGATGACCGCTGAGCTGGCCCGTGAGGGTATTCAGGCGCGCGGTTTCCCCGCCGACGTCCTCGACATCGAGTCACTGGACGCGGCCCTGTACGCGGCCGCCAAGGACCTTGGCCCCATCGAGATCCTCCAGTACAGCCCGGTGCCGCGCGCCGACTTCATGAAGCCGGTCCTCGACACCGGCGCCGACGACCTGGACGCGCCGCTCGCCTTCTCCGTAAAGGGCCCCGTCGCCGCCGTGAACGCCGTCCTGCCCGGCATGCGCGAACTCGGCCGTGGCACCCTGCTGTTCGTCAACGGCTCCAGCGCCGTACGCCCCAACCCGAAGGTCGCCGGCACCTCGATCGCCTTCGCCGCCGAAAGCGCCTACGCCCGCATGCTGCACGACACGCTCGCCCCGGAGAACATTCACGCCGCCCAGCTGATCATCCCGGGCGCCATCCGGCCCGACGCCGAGCACAGCAGCCCCGACGCCCTGGCACAGCGGCTGTACGACATCCACCAGCAGCGGGACGGCTTCCGCCACTACTCCGAGCCCCTGCCCGACTAGCCACAGGACGACCCGTGAACCCGGCACCCCGTCGCGCTCTCGCGCGTGTGGTCCCGGCCGCCGCCCTGCTGCTGGTCGCGACCGCCTGCACCAACGATTCCTCCTCTTCCTCCTCCTCTCCTTCCGAGCCCGCGTCGCCGCAGGTTTCGACAGCTGCGGCCGTCACCACCTCACCCGGCAGGACAACCGCCATGAACATCCGGCTCACGCTCAACGGCCACCACGTCGCCGCCACCCTGAACGACAACCCCACCGCCCGCGACTTCGCCGCCCAGCTGCCCCTCACCCTGTCCCTGCGCGACTTCAACCAGGCCGAGAAGATCGCCGACCTGCCGCGAAAGCTGTCCACCTCCGGCGCCCCGGAAGGCGCCGACCAAGAGGTCGGTGACCTGGCGTACTACGCACCCTGGAACCAGCTCGCCACCTACTACCGCGACGCCCCCTACGCGGCCGGCCTGATCCCCCTCGGGCACATGGCCGACGGCGGCGCCGAGCAGCTCGCCACCGCCGACGAGATCACCATCGAAGCCGCGCCCTGACCCACCCCACCTCTCGCCCGTCACGGAGAGCAGCCGAAAGAAAGGGGGAGAAGATCCTCCCCTTTTCACCCGTTCCGTTCCATGGAACCGTCGAAGACCTGGCTGCGCCGTCCGTCCATCCGCCGTGACGACTTCAGCCCCCCCGATCCGCCGAATTCCACGCAAGGAGAGACCACACGTATGCCTTCCGCATCCGGGACCACCCCCGGCAAGCTTCCCTTCGTCGTCTGGGTGCTCGCCGCCGGCACGTTCCTGATGGGGACCACCGAGTTCGTCGTCGCCGGCCTGCTGCCGGAACTGGCCGGTGACCTCGGAGTCAGCGTCTCCCACGCCGGCCTGCTGATCACCGCCTTCGCCGTCGGCATGATCATCGGCGCGCCCACCATGGCCATGGCGACCCTGCGCCTGCCCCAGCGCCAGACGCTGGTCCTGGCCCTGTCCGTGTTCTGCCTCGGACATCTGGTCGCCGCCCTCAGCTCGTCCTTCACGATCGTTCTCCTGGCCCGCGTCGTCACGGCCCTGGCCACCGGTGCGTTCTGGTCTGTCGGTTTCGTCGTCGCCACCACCGCTGCGGGGCCGCGCAACGCCACCCGGGCCACGGGCGTCATGATCGGCGGCCTGACCTTGGCCAACGTCGTCGGCGTGCCGGTCGGCTCCTTCGCCGGCCAGTTCACCGGCTGGCGCGGCCCCTTCTGGGCCCTGGCCGTCCTGTCCGGGCTCGCCGCCGTGTTCATCGGGCGCTTCATCCCGGCCCAGGAGGAGCGCGCCGAGGTGTCCCTCGGGGCCGAGGTCCGGGCTCTGCGGCAGGGCCGGCTGTGGCTGGCGCTGGGCGCCGCGATGCTGATCATGGGCGGTGTGCTGGCGACGTACACCTATGTCACGCCGCTGCTGACCGACCGCGCGGGTATCCCCGAAGGCGCCGTACCGCTCGTCCTGATCGCCTTCGGTGTCGGCGCGCTGGGCGGCACCACCACGGGAGGCCGCCTGGGCGACCGACGTCCGACGGTCACCACCATCACGGCCGCCGCGGCCACCGCCCTGGTCCTGCTCCTGATGATCCCGCTGTCCGGCAACCCGGTGACGGCCACCCTGCTCGTCTTCCTCATGGGCCTGACCGGCTTCACGGTCAACCCGGTCGTCACCGCGCTTGCCATGCGCTTCGCCGGCGACGCCCCCACCCTCACCTCGGCGCTGACCACCTCCGCCTTCAACACCGGTATCGCCGCGGGCTCGGCGATTGCCGGTACGGCCCTGGACTCCTCCCTCGGCCTGACCGGGCCGCCCCTGGTCGGCACCGTCATCGCCGCCCTCACACTGCTGCCCCTGAGCGCCCTCGCCGTCCACGGCACTTCCCGCAAGGGCCGCATCGTGGCCGGGAGCAGCGCTCCCACGCAGACGCGACACGACGAACCCGCGCAGGTGTCGTCGCAGCACTGACTCAAGCCCGGATCCGCGTCCTGCTGATCCGAACCCGACGACGTACCAGCATGCGAGAGGAATCTGCACATGACTGCGAACACCGCGGACTTCACCGGCAAGGTGGCCTTCGTGACCGGAGCCGGCTCCGGCATCGGCCGAACCACCGCCGTCGCCTTCGCCCGCGCGAGCGCCCGGGTCGCCCTCGCCGACCGGTCCGAGGACGGCCTGCGGGAGACCGCACGGCTCATCGAGGAGGCGGGCGGGCAGGCTCTGGCCCTCACCTGTGACGTCACCGGCGAAGACGACGTGCGGTCCGCGGTGGACGACACCATTCAGGCGTTCGGACGCCTGGACGTCGCCTTCAACAACGCCGGCGTCGAGCAGCCGGTCAAACCGGCCGCGGACATCGAGAAGGACGAGTGGGACCGCGTCATCGGCGTCAGCCTGACCGGGATGTTCCTGTGCATGAAGCACCAGATCCCCCTGCTGCTCCAGCAGGGAGGTGGCGCGATCGTCAACGCCTCGTCGGGCGCCGGCGTCAAGGGTTTCAAGGGACAGGCGGCCTACGCCGCGGCCAAGCACGGCGTCATCGGCCTGACCCGTTCGACCGCCCTCGACTACGCGTCGTCCAACGTCCGGGTCAACGCCGTCTGCCCCGGCATCATCGACACCGAGATGATCCAGCGCTTCGCCGAAAGCACACCCGGAGGACGGGACGCCCTGATCGCGGATGAGCCCATCGGGCGCCTCGGCACACCGGACGAGATCGCGGCCGCCGTGCTCTGGCTCTGCTCGGACGCCGCCTCCTTCACCACCGGCCACGCCCTGGTCGTCGACGGCGGCCAGACCGTCTGACGGGGGTTCATGGCCAGGCGTCGTGCCGCCGCAGCGCATCCGGGCAGCCCGACGCCACTCGCGCCACCCGTACCTCTGCACTGAACGGAGACCACGACGTGAATCCCACCTACGACTTCACCGGCCAGGTCGCCCTCGTCACCGGGGCAGGCGCCGGCATGGGCCTGGCGACCGCCCGCGCGTTCGCCGAGTCCGGGGCCGCCGTCGCCCTCACCGACGTCAACGAAGCGGCCCTGAACGCGGCCGCGAAGGAACTCGCCGACGCCGGGCACCAAGTCCTCGCCCTCACCTGCGACGTCAGCGACGAGGACCAGGTCGCCGCCGCGGTCGACCGCACCGTCGAGACCTTCGGGCGCCTCGACATGGCCTACAACAACGCCGGCATCCAGATCCCGCCGAGCGACGCGGCCGACGAACCCGCCGAACGCTTCGACCGCGTCAACGGAATCAACCTCCGTGGCATCTGGGCCTGCATGAAGCACGAACTCCGGCACATGCGCGCCCAGAGCAGCGGAGCCATCGTCAACTGCTCCTCCCTCGGCGGCTTGGTCGGCCTCCCCGGCCGAGCCTCGTACCACGCCTCCAAGCACGGCGTGATCGGTCTGACGAGCAGCGCGGCACTCGAATACGCCCCGCGCGGCATCCGCGTCAACGCCATCTGCCCGGGCACCATCGACACCCCCATGGTCAGCGACATGATCGCCAAGGGAGAACTCGACCGCGCCGAGGCCGAGGCCGACCAGCCCATCAATCGCCTCGGTACGGCCGAGGAGATCGCCCAGGCCGTCCTGTGGCTGTGCAGTCCCGGAGCGGGCTTCGTCGTAGGCGTCGCCCTCCCCGTGGACGGCGGCTACGTCGCCCGCTAGAGACAACCGACGCATCGACAAAACTGGAGCTCCGTCATGGAATTCATCAAGCAGCAGCCCAGCAGCAAGGCCCCGGCGGACTGGTTCACCGGCGACGTGTGGTGGGACGTCATCGTGGCCGGCCAGGCCCCGTCCAGGATGCGTGCCAACCTGGTGCGCTTCTCGCCGGGCGCCCGCACCAACTGGCACTCCCACGCCCTGGGCCAGACCCTGCACGTCGTTTCCGGCATCGCCCTGATCGGCACCCGGGACGGCACCGTCTTCGAGGCCCACCCCGGCGAGACCGTCGCGTGTCCGCCGAACGAGGAGCACTGGCACGGCGCCACCCCCGACCGGTTCATGGAGCACATCGCCCTGTGGGAGGGCGCGGGCGACGGCACTCCAGAGACCGCCTGGGCCGATCCGGTCACCGACCAGCAGTACAACGGCCCCCGCACCCGCAACCAGTAACCCCGCCCCTCGATCACACACCCCGGGCCGACACGGGATGTCACGGTGTCCCGGGGGAGGGGCCGTGTCGGCGACCTGCTCGGAGCGAACGATCAGTCCGCCACACGCGACGACGTGGTGAGCGACGCGGACGCACCCATAAGCGGGGGGCGACGCGGTTCTGTCCCGCCTCGCCCCGTGCGCAACTGCCCCCGATGACGTGGGCCACTCGCTCCTGACGGAGCGTAAAGGGGGAGGAAAGTCTCCCTGCCACGAGTGTTGCCGGTGGTGCAAGACTTCCCGCGAGACCAGCCCCCTGTCGAGGTGAGCGGTCACCGATGCCCGTGGTGGCGACGATCCCGCCTGCTGTCCCTCTGTCGTGCACGACGGATCCGTCCGTGATGCGAAGGCGTACGTATGTCTGCTGAACTCCCTGAATTCGACGTTCCTCCCCCCACCGGAGCCGACGAGTCCTCCTCGGCACCCAGTCGGCGCACGTTCATCGCAACCAGCACCGCGGTCGGCGGTGCCGTGGTCGCGGGCGGTGTGATCGGCGGGACGATCTTCGCCGACGCGCAGGAGGTGAGCGCTGCCGAGGCGCCGCCCTCCAGTCGCGTCTCCCTGACGGTCAACGGCACCCGCCGGACCGTGACGGTCGACAACCGCACCTCTCTGCTGGACCTGCTCCGTGAGCACCTCGGCCTCACAGGCTCGAAGAAGGGCTGCAACGCCGGTGCCTGCGGGGCGTGCACCGTCCTGGTCGACGGGCAGCGGCACAACGCCTGCCTGACGCTCGCGGTGCGTCTGGAAGGCGCTGAGGTCACGACGATCGAGGGCCTGGCCGAGGGCGATCAACTCCACCCGTTGCAGCAGGCGTTCATCGACCAGGACGCCTTCCAGTGCGGCTACTGCACCCCCGGACAGATCATGTCCGGCGTCGGCTGCATCCAGGAAGGTCATACCGGTTCGCCGGAGGAGATCCGCGAGTGGATGAGCGGCAACATCTGCCGCTGCGGCTGCTACGTCAAAATCGTGCGCGCGGTCGGGCAGACCGCCGGCCGGAAGTGAGGGCCTGATGTATCCCTTTGACTTCACCAAGGCGTCCGACACCCATGAGGCGCTCAACGCCGGCCGACGCGGCGGCCGTTACATCGCCGGGGGCACCACCCTCGTCGACCTCATGCGTGAGACCGTCGAACGCCCCGAGACCCTGGTCGACATCACCGGCCTGCCGCTGCGCGAGGTCACCGTCACCGAGCGCGGGGGCCTGCGTATCGGCGCTCTGGTGACCATGTCCGAGGCCGCCGCCCACTCCAAGGTGCGCACCCTGTACCCCGTCGTCTCCGAGGCGCTGGAGCTGAGCGCGTCGGCACAGCTGCGGAACATGGCGACCATCGGCGGCAACATCATGCAGCGCACCCGCTGCACGTACTTCCGGGACGTGACCGCCGCCTGCAACAAGCGTGAGCCCGGCTCGGGCTGCGCCGCGCTGCACGGCTTCAACCGCACCCATGCGATCCTCGGGACCTCCGACGCCTGCGTGGCCACGCACCCGTCCGACGCGGCCGTGGCCTTCGCCGCCCTGGAGGCCCGGGTGCACCTGCTGGGCCCGGACGGAGCACGCCAAGTCCCCTTCGCCGACTTCCTTCTGCGGCCCGGCAGCACTCCTCAACGCGAACAGGCCCTGGGTAAAGGTGAGTTGATCACGGCGGTCGAGATCCCCGCACTTCCGCGCCCGCTCAGGTCCGGCTACCTCAAGGTGCGGGACCGGCAGTCCTACGAGTTCGCCCTGACGTCGGCGGCCGTCGCGCTGCACATACGCGGTGGGGTGATCCGCGAGGCCAAGGTCGCCGCCGGGGGAGTGGGCACGGTGCCCTGGAAACTGCCCGCCGTCGAGCAGCACCTCCTCGGTGAACGCCCGTCGGGGGCCCTCTGGTCGGCCGCTGCCGCCAAGGCGGCGGACAGCGCCCGTCCCCTGCAACACAACCGGTTCAAGGTCGAGCTGCTCAAGCGCACTGTCGAACGCCAGCTGCGCGTCGTAGGAGGTACCAAGTGAGCCCCCAGCCGCAGGCAGCCGTGGGTGCGCCGCTGTCCCGGGTGGACGGCCGGCTCAAGGTCACGGGCAAGGCGTTGTACGCCGCCGAGCACGATGTCGACGGGTCCGTTCATGCCGTCATCGTCGACGCGGCCATCGGCCTCGGCCGCATCATGTCGATCAACAGCGGCGCCGCCGAAGCCCTTCCGGGCGTACTGAAGGTGATCCACCACCGCAATGCGCCGAAGCTGCCGTACCGCGACAACTCCGGCTCCAACAACCCGCCCGGGCGCAGGCTGCGGGTCTTCCAGGACGACCGGGTGCTCTTCCACGGCCAGCCGGTCGCCGTCGTGGTCGCCACCACGCTGGAGGCCGCCCAGCACGGCGCGAGCCTCGTCAAGGTCGGCTACGACGCCGAACAACCCTCGACCGACCTGACCGAGGCCGAACCGGACGAGCCGACCAACTACGCGCGCGGCGACGCCGAAGCGGCCCTGCGCTCGGCGGCCGTACGGCTGGACCTGACATACCGCACGGCCCGCAACCACCACAACCCCATGGAGCCGCACGCCACCATCGCCCGCTGGAACGGCGACAGGCTCACCGTGTGGGACAAGACCCAGTGGGTGGTGGGCACGCAGACCGAACTCGCGGCGGTGTTCGGCCTGGAGACGGACGCGGTGCGGGTCATCTCGCCGTTCGTCGGAGGCGGTTTCGGCACGGCGCTGCGCTGCTGGCCGCACGTGGTCGTCGCCGCGCTGGCCGCCCGTGTGACGAAGCGCCCGGTCAAGCTGGTCCTCAGTCGCCAGCAGATGTACCTCGGGACCGGTTTCCGGCCCTCGTACGAGTACCGCCTGCGCCTGGGCAGTGACCGGCGTGGCCGGCTGACCGCCGCGGCGCACGAGCTGGACGCCGAGACGTCGTCGTACGAGAAGTTCACCGAGTCCATCCTGGCAGCCGGGCAGATGCTCTACAGCATGCCCAACGTGACCCAGAGGTACCGGACGGTGCCGCTGGACCTGCCCACACCGCTGTACATGCGCGGCCCCGGCTTCCAGACGGCCTCCTTCGTCATCGAGTCGGCCATGGACGAGCTCGCCCACAAGCTCGGCGTCGATCCGATCGAGTTGCGTCGGCGCAACGAGCCGAACGAGGACGAGTCGAGTGGGTTGCCGTTCTCCACCCGCCGGCTGCGGGAGTGCTACACCGTCGGTGCCCGGGAGTTCGGCTGGCACCGCCGCAACCCCAGGCCCCGCTCGACGCGTGAGGGGGACTGGCTGATCGGCAGGGGCATGGCCGCCGGCGTCTACGACACCGCGCGCATGCCCGCCCAGGCGCGAGCCCGCTTGGACGCCGACGGCACCGCCGTGGTGGAGGCAGCCGCGACTGACATGGGACCGGGCACGTACACCTCCCAGACCCAGGTCGCCGCCGACGCCCTCGGGCTGACCGTGCGCACGGTCACCTTCCGGCTTGGGGACTCCCTCTACCCGCCGACCCCACCGCACGGCGGCTCGATGACCATGGCCAGCGTCGGCTCCGCCACCCTCGACGCCTGCAACAAGGTCCGCCGCCAGGCGATCCAACTGGCCGTCGAGGACCGCGAATCACCGCTGTACGGCGTACCGACCGCCGACATCGTCGTACGGGGCGGGCGGCTGCACGTGAAGAACAATCCGGCCCTCGGTGAGACGTACCAGCGGCTGTTGGCCCGCAACGACCGCACCCACCTGGAAGCGGACGGCTCCTTCGCGCCGCCCTCGGGCCCGGAGCGGCACTCCTTCTACGGCTACAACGCCACCTTCGCCGAAGTGGCCGTCGACGCGACGCTCGGCCTGGTGCGGGTACGGCGGGTACTCGGCGTGTACGACGCGGGCCGCATCATCAGCCCCAAGCTCGCCGACAGCCAGGCCCTCGGCGGCATGGTCGGCGGCATCGGCACAGCCCTGCTGGAGCACACGCTCACCGACCACCGCGACGGACGCATCGTCAACGCCAACCTCGCCGACTACCTGGTGCCCGTCAACGCCGACATCCCCGACCTCAAGGCGATCTACCTGGACGGCGAGGACCGCGAGGCCGACCCGCTCGGCGTCAAGGGACTCGGCGAGCTCGTCATGATCGGGGTGGCGCCCGCCATCGCCAACGCGGTCTTCAACGCCACCGGCCGCCGCATCCGCGAACTGCCCATCACCGCGGAGGCGTTGCTCTGATCCGCGGACTTCGGTCCGGCGGGGTGCACACCGCTCGTCCGGCAGGCCGCCCCGTCCTGCCCGGAGGCTGCCGGACCTCCCAGGGCCGCCGCCGCGTGACGTTTCCCCGCGTCGTGGCGGCGGCCCGCTCGCCTTCCCGTCCTTGCCCTGCCGTGGAGAACTGCCATGCTGAACATCGCGGACACACTGCACCGCTGGTGCCGCGAGGCACGCCCCTTCGCCCTGGCCACCATCGTCGGCGTGCGCGGCAGCGCCCCTCTGCCGGTCGGCACGTCGGTCGCGGTAGACGAAGACGGCAACGCCGTCGGCAGCATCTCCGGCGGCTGCGTCGAGGGAGCGGTCTACGAACTGTGCCGGCAGGTGCTCCGTGACCGGCGCACTCCGCAGCGGGCCTGGTTCGGCTACTCCGACGACGACGCCTTCGCCGTCGGTCTGACCTGCGGCGGCGAGCTCGACGTCTTCGTCCAGCGCATCGATCCCGCAGCCCAGCCGCACGTGTCCACGGCCCTCTCCGAGATCGCTCAAGGGCGACCGGTCGCCGTGGCACAGGTCGTGGACGGCCCGGAGCGCCTCCTCGGCTCCACGCTGAGCGTGCTCGGCGGCGGCCATGCCGCCTACGGGCGCGTCGACGGCGGTCCGGCGGACCGGGCTGTGGCCGACCGGGCCAGGGCCCTGCTGCGGGCGGGCCGCACCGTCCGCATCGACACCGGCGGGCAGGCAGACGAATGCCCCGAACGGCTGTCCGTCCTCGTCCACGTCCATGCCACCCGGCCGCGCCTGCTGGTCTTCGGCGCCGTCGACTTCGCCGCAGCCCTCAGCCAGGCCGGCCGCTTCCTCGGCTACCACGTCACCGTCTGCGACGCCCGCCCCGTCTTCGCCACTCCCGCCCGGTTTCCGCACGCGGACGAAGTGGTCGTCGACTGGCCCCACCGCTACCTGGAACGCACCGGCGTGGACGAGCGTACCGCCGTATGCGTCCTCACCCACGACGCCAAGTTCGACATCCCGCTGCTTCGCCTGGCCCTCGACCTGCCCGTCGCCTACGTCGGGGCCATGGGCTCGCGGCGCACCCACGACGAGCGCATGCGCCGCCTGCGGGAGCAGGGCGTCACGGAGAACCAGTTGGGCCGGCTGCGTTCCCCCATCGGCCTCGATCTTGGAGCCTCCACACCCGAGGAGACGGCCGTCTCCATCACCGCGGAGATCATCGCCCAGGCCAACCACGGCACGGGCAGACCCCTGACCCGGATCAGCGGCCCGATCCACCGGCCGTCGGAGTCGGCGAGTCACCGGTAGGCCGGCCTCACGAACCGACAAGGGTTCATTGTCCCCATTGTCCCTCTGCGAGCAGCCGTCGGCCTGGAAGAAACGAGGCCCTGGCGTTCTCGATGGAGTGCAGAGGTACGGCTTCATCGGGTGCACCGGTCGGTCAGCCCGAAAGCCCACAGGTTTGCCTGCCGTGCCGACGGGCCGTGCCGGGGCAGCTGATCGTGGCCGCCTGTTCCGTCCCGGAGAGAAGGGACGTGCTGCACGCCGTGACGCTCGTTTGACGCTCTGGCCTCCCGCAGGCGGCACAGCGAGCGGAGAAATGGCCTCTGACCTGGCCTTTTCCGAGACCCGTTCAAGCCGACATCTTTCCGATGACCTCGCATGTGGAGTGCGTGGCGATTCTGGAGCCTGCTGCAAAGGGGCTCTGACCTGCAACTTTCTCGGTTTTCCAGATGCGGTCGGTGGTCCTCGACCTGTTTCCCGAAGCCCATGACGTGGGGCGTCTCCATGGCTCGTGAAGGCCGTCCGACCTGGCATTTCTGGGGCCGCTGCCGGATCGGCGGGGATGGTCGTGCCGCCCCTCGGCCCGGACGACGCCAGCAATCCCGACGCTCAGATGACGCCCGTTCTGATGAGGCGTCACGGCAGTGGAGGGCTACCGGGCCGAGGCGGCCCGTCCGGCCCGAGTCGGGGACTACATGTACGCAGCACCCGCCCGCCGACAGATGTCTGTCGGTGGTGCTCTCCTCCGTTGAACGGGGAAGTACTGGGGCCGGGGCTCAGCCCCAACTGGGCGCAGGTGGCGCCCGACTTCGTCATGTCATGGGGCATCGACGCCCCGCCATCCGGTCCGCCGCCTCCGGCGAGGGCTGAGCGGAGCCCCAGTGGACGCGGTGTCCCGGGTGATGTGCTGCCCACCAGGAGGCCGCCTCGCGCATGCCCCCGTCCGCTACTTGTCCACCAGCGACATGTGGTGCTCGTTGTAGCGGTCTCCCCGGACCCCGATCCGGTCGGCGAGTTCGTCGAGGTCGGCCAGTTCGTCGGCGGACAGCGGCACCTGCGTGGCGCCGAGGTTCTCCTCGATGCGCGCACTGCGCCGGGTCCCGGGGATCGGCACGATGGACGGATGTCGGGCCAGCAGCCAGGCGAGTGCGATCTGCCCCGGTGTGGCGTCCTTGCCCTGGGCGAGTGACGTGACGTGTTCGACGAGGGCCTGGTTCGCGGCCCGGTTCTCGGCCGTGAATCGGGGAATGGTGGTGCGGACGTCGTCGGCTGCGAACGATGTCGACGCGTCCACGGACCCGGTGAGGAACCCCTTGCCGAGCGGGCTGAAGGGCACGAATCCGATCCCCAGCGTCACGCACGTCGGCAGGACCTCCGGCTCGGGATCCCGGGTCCACAGCGAGTACTCGCTCTGCACCGCCGTCACCGGGTGGACCGTGTGGGCACGGCGGATGGTCTGCGCACCGGCCTCCGACAGCCCGAAGCAGCGGACCTTACCCTCCCGCACCAACTCGCCCACGGTCCCGGCGACGTCCTCGATGGGCACTTCCGGGTCGACGCGATGCTGGTAGAACAGGTCGAGCCTGTCGACCCCGAGCCTTTTGAGCGAGGCGTTCGCGACGGAGCGGATCTGCTCGGGCTGGCTGTTCAGTCCGACGGGTGCACCGTCCTCGATGCGGAAACCGAACTTGGTGGCGATGACCACCTGGTTACGCACCGGGGCGAGGGCCTCTCCGACGAGTTCCTCGTTGGCGTAGGGGCCGTAGACCTCCGCGGTGTCGAAGAACGTGACTCCCTGATCGACGGCTCCGCGGAGCACGGCGATCATGTCGCTCCGGTCACCAGGGTTGGGGCCGTAACTCTGGGACATGCCCATGGCGCCGAGGCCGATGGCGGAGACTCGAAGGTCGCGACCGAGCGTTCGCGTGTGCATTCATCCTCCTGCGCGTCGTTGACGAGTCGACCGCTCGGGGTGTCTGTCTCCGACCCGCCGGGCCGGGTCCGACCCTCTCGGCCGAGTCCTCGGGGTTCGTACCCCGCACCCGATCCCCCAAGGGGGGAGGGAATCTTCCCCCCTATGGAACCCTCCCCCGCACACGGTCGCTGACCCGCTGACCACGGGGTACGCGGCCCGCAGCGGCCTGGTAGCCCGATCTGCCGGACAAGCCGCGACGGCTGTCGCAGGGACAGCCGCCGGAACCACCTGTGAGGAGAAACGTGTTCACCGTCAACGCTTACGCCGCCACGTCCTCGACCGAACCGCTCGTCCGGACCACCGTCGAGCGCCGTGACGTCGGCCCGCACGATGTCCTCATCGAGATCAAGTACGCCGGCATCTGCCACTCGGACATCCACCACGTGCGTGGCGACTGGGGCCCGGTGCACTACCCGGTGGCTCCCGGGCATGAGATCGCTGGAGTTGTCACCCAAGCCGGTTCCGAGGCACGAAGCACGCCGTCGGCGACCGCGTCGGCGTCGGCTGCATGGTCAACTCGTGCCGCACCTGCGACTCCTGCCGCAAGGGTGAGGAGCAGTACTGCCTCAACGGCACCACGCTCACCTACGGTTCCCTCGAGGTCGTGATGCCCGCGCACAGCAGCGGGGCGGCCTCGTCCAGGGCGACGCCTTCGGGGACGCGGACGACGAATCCGGTCGTCAGTGCTCCGATCGTCGGGGCGTCCAAACCGCGGCACCTCGCGGACGCGGCCGCGGCCCTCGACATCACCTTGACGGACGAGGAGATCGCCGCCTTGGAGGAGTACTACACGCCCCGGAACGCGACCGGCATGAGCGCCGCCGACCGGCCACCGGCCCGCTGACGGTTCTCAGGACGCATCGAACGGCTGCCACGCGGGCGGTCGAGCCGACGATCGGCATCCGAAGGGCTCAGTGAAGATGCCGATGCCTGTGTGCTCGGGCTGACCGCGGCGCCATGTGGTTCAGCGCGGAGCCGCGCGGGGGAACAGGCGCTTGGCGTTGGCTGTGGTGAGCGAACGCCAGGTGGCGCCTTCCGCCGGTGGCTCGGCCGCGTCGATCGCCGTGATGTGCGTGTCGGCCAGCGTCGCGGGCGTCCAGCAGTAGTCGCTGCCGAAGAGGACGCGGTCGGGGTCTGCCAGCTTCAGCAGTGCGGGCGCCTGGCGTGGGAAGGCCGTACCCGCGATGTCGTAGTACAGCGCGCGCAGTTGCTGCACGGCGTCGCTCGGAGGTGCCTCCTGACCGGGCGCGAAGATCCGCATGAACTCGTTGATGCGGTCGGCCAGGACGGGGATCGCGCCACCGCAGTGCGGGACGATGATCCGCAGGTCCGGGTGGCGTGTCAGGACGCCCGCCATCACCAGGTCCGTGACGGTGCGGGCCGTGTCGAAGATGTACTCGACCATCGGGCGCGGCCTGCCGAGGGCGGACTGCTCCCAGCACACGGGCGAGGTGGGATGCAGGAACACCACGGCCCGGCGGCGGCCCAGCTCTGCGAACACCGGGGCGAGGCGTTCGTCGCCCAGGTACACGCCATGGGTGTGCGTCAGCAACGCCACGCCGTCGGCGCCCAGTTCGTCGAATGCGAAGGCGATCTCCTCCAACGCGCCGTCCACGTCCGGCAGCGGAAGCGACACGAAGGATCCGAAGCGGCCGGGGTGGTCCCGCGTCACTTCGGCGGTGTACTCGTTGACGCGCCGGGCGAGGAGGCGGGCCGCCTTGTCGTCGCCGAAGTGCACGCCGGGGGAGGAGAGGGAGAGCATCGCGGTCTCGATGCCGTTGCGGTCCATCAGATCCAGGTGGTCTCGCACGGACCACGCGGGCCAGGCGGCCATGCCGTCGGGGTGGGTGTGGCCGGCAGCGGTCGCCTGCCGGACGTAGAAGTCGGGGAGGTGATGGGCGTGGACGTCGAAGAGGCCGGAGGTCATGGCGGCGGGGTTCCTTCTCAGGGGACTCGGGTGGTCGGGGCCGGCTGTGCGCTCGCGTCTACTCGACCTGCTCGCGTCCGCTCAGCCGGACTTCTTCGTTGTCCAGGGCGGCCTGGAGCCGGCGGAGCACGGTGTCGTCGATCCGCGCCTCGTCCCTCAGGCGGACGACGGTCGCGCGCTTCGTGGCGATGAGGGCGAGGCGGAGGTCGGTGTAGTGGCGGTTGTGGAGCAGGGCGGGATCGTCGTCGGTGCCCGCGCCCCTCGCCCGTACGGTCGCCAGGTTGGCCTCGCACTCCTGTCGCAGCCACTCCACCACTTTCGGAGCGGTCCCCTGTTCGGCGGCGAGCTGCGGCAGCGCCTTGATGGCCTCCTCGGTCGCCGTGGTCTCGGCGAGGATCTGCTCCTCGTCGACGGAGGTGTCCCGGGGCAGCCGGGCCCAGCGCACCACGCCCGGCAGCAGCAGTCCCTGCACCAAGAGAGTCACCACGATGACGCCGGAGGTGACGAAGACGATGAACGCCCGGCCGGGGAACGGCTCACCGGAGTCGAGGGTCTCCGGCACGGACAGCGCCACCGCCAGTGACACCGCGCCCCGGAAGCCCGCCAGCCCGCTGACCACGCGTGACCGGTCGCTCATCCTCCGCAGACGCTGCTCGGGGCGCCGGTCGATCGCGCGGATCAGGTAGGCGGAGGAGAACAGGAACGCGAACCGGACCGCGACCAGCACCACGCTGACCACCCCGATCGCGACGAGGGCGTCCCGCAGGTCGGATCGGCTCAAGTGGCGCAGCGCGTACTGCAATTCCACTCCCACCAGCACGAACAGCGCGCCGTTGATGATGAACGTGGCCAGCGGCCAGAAGGCCAGTGCCTGGCGACGGTGTTCGGCCCGGATGAGGCCGGGCGCCACCTGGGCCATGATCAGGCCGCTCACCACGACCGCGAGGACGCCGGAAGCGTGGATCAACTCGGCCAGCAGGTACGCCGTGAACGGCGCCAGGATCATGACCAGGTTGCCGAGCAGGGGGTCGTCCAGCCTGCGTCGCAGGTTCATGTTCACCCACGCGACCGCCACGCCGACCGCGGCCCCGCCGCCGTACGCGAGCAGGAACAGCGCGCCCACATGGGGAAGGGTGAGGTGCTCCTCGCCGACAGTGATACCGACCGCGAGTCCGTAGATCACCAACGCGGTGCCGTCATTGACGAGGCTCTCCGCGCGCAGGACAGTGATCTGACGACGCGGCAGCGACCCTGCCAGGGCACTCACCGCCGTGGCATCCGTGGGCGCCACGGCCGCGCCCAGGGCCCACGCCGGTCCCCACGGCAGTCCGAGGGCGTGTCCGGCGACCGCCACAGCCCCCGCGGTGAGGATGACCAGGACCGTGCTGAGCAGGACGATGCCGCGCAAGTTCGTGCGGATCTCCCGCATCGACGTGGTCAGGCTCTCCCAGTAGAGCAGTACGGGAAGGAAGAGCAACAACACGACGTCGGGCGGCAGTTGGGTCTGACGGACGGCCGGGACGAGGCCGATGAGAACGCCCACGACCAGCAGCACGACGGGCGGCGCGACACGCAGGCGCTGTCCCAGGACGTTCCCCGCCAGCACGGCCGCACCCAGGGCGACGACCAGTTCGAGACCGAGCATGACACTTACTCCTGTGCGGGGCCGACCGGAGAGGGCGGCTCAGCGGCTTCGATGGGGACTGCCTGGTCATCTGGGCACCAGCCGCAGGGTCGTGGCGCGTGCGGCCACCATGGGGTCGACGTACGCGCCGCCGAAACGGCCGTACTTGCTGCGGTACGCGGCGTCGACGCGGTCGTTGGTCCCCGGGTCGGGCACCTCGGCGAAGGTGACGTCCTTGTCGACCCCGCCGGAGCGGACGTGCCCGGCGTGGCTGGTGCGGGCGGTGCGCCACCAGCCGCCGTCCGAGCCGCGGAAGGAGCGGACGTAGAGGTCGTCGCCGTCGCGGACGACCCAGATCGGCACCGGCTCGCGCAGGGTGCCGTCACGCCGGAGCGGGGCCATCTCCAGTTCATCGGCGCCGGCGATGCGGTCGAGTTCGTCGGCTGTCCAGGTCGTCATCGGTGTGTTCCCATCCTCGTGGTCCGGTGGGGGGCGGGGTACGTGGCGCCACCGGCGAACGCCGTGACGGGAGGGGCGGCGGGCGCGGCTACCGGTCGTCAGCGGGGAGCCGTGGTGTGCGGCTCACCGGTGTGGGCGCGGGTGATGCCGAGTGAGTCCTCGAAGACGCGGTAGTCGGTGATCAGGCCGTCGGTGACGGTGAAACGCAGGATCATCTCGCTCTCGAGCACCTGCCCGGAGGGGTGGAACCGGGAGGTGTACCGCCCCGGCGCCAGGACCCGCCCATCGGACTCCACCAGGGTCCCCAGTTCGAACGCGAGCGGCTCGACGGCTGCGAAGAACGCGGTGAGGGACCGCCGGATCGCCTCCGGTCCGGTGCGGCTTCCGGCCCAGGGGGTCAGAGCCGGATCGCCCGGGATCGTCCAGGTCGCATCGGGCGCGAAGTGGGAGAGGACGCGCTGTATGTCCCGCGTGCCGAAGGCCCTGAGGTATGCCTCGACGGTGGAGATCGCCTCGCTGGTCATGGCTGTCGCTCCGTTCTGTTCGGCGGCTGCGGCAGCGGTGTGAACGGCCGCAGCCGCCAGGTGACGTCGGCGGTGGTGGGCGCGGCCGGTACGCGGCCCACCACCGCCGGGCTTTCGGTCACGGGCGCAGCAGCGTCTTGACGGCGCGGCGTTCGTCCATCGCCTTGTAGCCCTCGGCCGCCTCCTCCAGGGGCAGGGTCAGGTCGAAGACCTTGCCGGGGTTGATACGACCGTTCAGAACGCGGTCGATGAGGTCGGGAAGGTAGGCGCGCACGGGCGCGGGCCCGCCGCGTAGGCCGACGTGGGAGAAGAACAGCTCCTGGCCGTCGATCCGTGTGCCGTGCGGGAAGCCGACGAAGCCGACGTTGCCGCCCGGCCGCGCGGACCGCAGGCCCTGGTGCATCGACTCCTGCGTGCCGACGCATTCGAGGACGGAGTCGGCGCCGACGCCGTTCGTCAGTTCCTTGACGCGGGCGACGCCTTCCTCACCCCGCTCGGTGACGATGTCGGTGGCGCCGAACTCCAGGGCCAGCTTCTGCCGGGACTCATGTCGGCTCATGGCGATGATGCGCTCGGCGCCCAGTTCCCTGGCGGCGATGACCCCGGACAGGCCCACGGCGCCGTCTCCGACGACCACGGCCGTCGAACCGGGCCTGACCTCGGCGGCCCTGGCGGCGTACCAGCCGGTGCCCATGACGTCGGACAGGGCCAGCAGGCTCGGGATCAGCTCCTCGGACGGCTGCTCCGGCGTGGCGACCAGGGTGCCGTCGGCGAGGGGGACGCGGACGTACTCGGCCTGGGCGCCGTTCAGCCACTGCGCGTGCTGACAGGAGGTCTGGTAGCCGGCCCGGCAGTTGGGGCAGGTGTTGTCTGAGGCGACGAAGGAACCGATGACGAACTGCCCCGGTCGGACGCTGGAGACGTCGCTGCCGACCTCTTCGACGATGCCGACGTACTCGTGGCCGATCGGCTGCGGCTCGGCGACCGGCAGAACACCCCGGTAGCTCCACAGGTCGGAACCGCACACACAGGCGGCGACGGTGCGGATGACCGCGTCCGTCGAGGTCGTGATCTTCGGTTCGGGGGCGTTCTCGACCCGGATGTCACCCGGCGCGTGAATGATGGTTGCTCGCATGGTGCCTTCCCAGCTCTGGTCGTGTGTCGGGGCAGTCAGGGGGCGCGTGAGCTGCCGCTCCAGCGCGGGCCGTCGCGGGCGCCGCCGGAGCCGCGTGCGCGGCAGGCCGAGGGTGCGGTGCTGTCGCTGGGCGTACGGCCGGCGCGGAGGCGTCAGCCGGACTGGTCGGACTTCTCCACGATCTCCTTGAGCTGCATCATCGCGGTCATGGCGTTGGGCCATCCGGCATAGAAGGCGAGATGGGTGATCACCTCGATCAGCTCGTCCCGGGTGACGCCGTTCTCCAGGGCTTTGCCCAGGTGGAAGCCGAGCTGATCGGCCCGGTACAGGGAGGCCAGAGCGGTGACGGTGACGAGGCTGCGGTCGCGTGGGGAAAGGCCCGGCCGCTCCCAGATGTCACCGAACAGGACGGTGTCCGTCACCTCGGCGAGCTTGGGGGCGAACTCCTGAATCGCAGGCGGCGCGAATTTCTTCCGTTCGGACATGAGGTGGTGCTCCTGATGCGTTCGCGGGTGGGGGGATCTCATGCCGCGCGGCCCAGGGTCGGGAGAGGGTTGGGCTGCTCAGCGAAGAACGAGGCGAGCTCGGCGAGTGCAGGGGAGACGTACGCGGGTTCGTCGTACAGGTCGCAGTGGGCCGGGGGTACAGTCCGGCGCTCCGCTCCTTCGTCCCACCCCACGGGTGGACGACCACGATCGTGGGCAGCGGATGACCGGCACCGGCGTCGGGAGCGTGCAGGTGACCGGCCAGCGCGAGACCGTTGCTGAAGAAGGTGACGTCCGTCCGCACGATCTCTGTCCACCTCCTTCGCCTGCCGCAGGAATACCGGATATCGGCGGCACGCGTAAAACACAGGTATTTCGGCCACCGGATTCGCCCTCGACCCTGTCACTTGCGGGGGTGTCCGCAAAGGGGAGGATTCCATGCGGGGAATTCCTTATCCAGGGGAGAGATCCTTACCCCCTTCCCGCGGACCGGGCGGTGCGACACTGGCGCCATGACCGGCGAAGCGCATCCGAACGAGTTGGGAGAATTCCTCAAGCAACGGAGGTCCGAGCTGACCCCGCGCACCGTCGGTCTGCCCGACACCGGCGGCCGACGTGTGCCAGGGCTGCGCAGAGAAGAGGTCGCCGTACTCGCCGCCATCAGCACCGACTACTACACACGGCTGGAACAGGGCCGTGTCCAGCCGTCCGCTTCCTTGCTCGCCGCACTCTCCCGAGTCCTGCACCTGTCCGACCACCAGCGTGACCGCCTGTTCGAGCTGGCCGGCCGGCACGGGACGCGACACCGCCGGCCGACCGTGCAGAAGGCGAACCCCCAGTTGCGCCGTCTGCTCGACGATCTCACCGCGAGTCCCGGCGTGGTGATCGGCCGCCGCATGGACATGCTGGCCTGGAACCCACTCGCCGCCGCCCTGTTCACCGACTTCGCGAAGGTGCCGGAGAGCAGGCGGAACTGCGTCCGCATCCTCTTCACCGACCCCTCCATGCGGACCCTGTACGCGGACTGGCGGGCCGTCGCACGCGACTGCGTGGCCCGGCTGCGCTTGGCGGCCGCCACGCACCCCGAGGATCCGGAGCTGACCAGGCTGGTGGGTGAACTCTCCGTGGAGGACGAGGACTTCGGACAGTTGTGGGGAAGCCGTCACGTGCCGTTCCGCGGGGCGGGCGTCAAGAGGTTCCGCCACCCCCTCGTGGGTGAACTCGTCCTGGACTGGGACATCTTGACCTGTGGCGGCGATCCCGATCAGGAACTCGTCGTCTGGACAGCCGAGCCCGGCACTCCGTCGTACGACGGACTGCGTGCCCTCGCCTCGCGGAGCACACGGCCTGGCGGGCTCACGACCGGCGGGTCCGACCGATCCGACGGGCTGACCGGCTCTGCCGAACCGCGATGAAAAGGCGGTTCCCAGACCGGGGAGAAAACCCTCCCCCTCACATTCCAGGTGAATGCTGCGATGCTCGATGCCATGTACACCCAAGAACCTCTGCCCGAACTGGGAGAATTCCTCAAGGTGTGCCGGGCCCGACTCAGCCCGCGGACCGTCGGCCTGCCCGAGTCCGGGGCGCCCCGGCGGGTGCCGGGGCTGCGCCGTGAGGAGGTCGCCCGACTCGTGGGGATCAGCCCCCGCGCTTATGCCCGGCTGGAACAGGGGCGTGCCCCGGTGCCGAGACCGGTGCTCGCCACGCTCGCCCGGGTCCTGCACCTCGACGACGACCAGCTCGCCCACCTGTTCGACCTGGCATCGAAGGGCGGCCGGGAACCCCGCCGTCTGTCGGCGCAGCAGGTTCACCCCCAGCTCAGGCGCATCCTGGAAGACCTGACGACTACCCCCGCACTCGTCCTCGGCCGCCGTACGGACGTGCTCGCCTGGAACCCCCTGGCAGCCGCTCTGCTCACCGACTTCGACAAGATCCCCGCGAAGAAGCGCAACTACGCGCGACTGCTCTTCACCGACCCCGCCTTCCGGGAGCTCTGCCTCGACTGGAGGACGAACGCCCGGACCTGCGTGGCCCACCTGCGCCTGGAAGCCGCCCGCTGTCCCGGCGACCCCGGGCTGGCCGCACTCGTCGGCGAGCTGTCGGTCGCCGACGCCGACTTCCGGCAGTGGTGGGCCGGTCGCCAGATGAGCGGCCTGCGCATGGGCACCAAGAGGCTGCGCCACCCGATCGTCGGCGACCTCACTCTCGACTGGGACAGCCTGACCTGCGCGGCCGACCCGACTCAGAAGCTGCTGGTCTCGACCGCCGCCCCGAGGAGCCCGTCCCACGACGGCCTCCTCTTCCTGGCATCGTGGACCGCGGACCCGCACCGGCCAGCAGGGGATGCGGCATCCTGAGGACCGACGGGCCCGTCCGGGCGCTGTCACGTGCGGCCAAGGGGACATCGTGGAACGCACAGGCCGTCTGGCCGCCGGCACGCCGTAGGGACGCGCCCGGGCAGCGTGGCCGGCGGCACGCCGTCGTGGGTCCGGGGCCTGGCAAAGTCCGCCGCACGCCCCTGGGATCACGTCGTGCGACGGACGCGGGCCCGGGGCGCCGGTACATGCGGTCGTTCCTTGTCCGAGCCCGAGAGCTGTGAGGACAACTCCTCGACGAGTTCGACCAGGTCCGTCGGCCGGTCGGGCCCCCACCAGTCGCCCAGCAGTTCCGCGAAGGAGTCCTGACGGGCCGCCGACAGCCTCGCCGCGGCCTCGCGCCCCGCATCGGTGAGGATCAGGTCCATGCCCTCGCGGGTGGCCAGGCCACGCTGTCGGATCTCGTCCAGGGCGTCCTGGATCACCGGCAGCGGCACCTGGCTGTACTCGGCGAGCCGTGCCGGCGACAGCGACCGCTCCGGCCGCAGAGCACGCAGCAGCAGCCAACTGGAGGCGGGCCGCAGGTCGTATCCGGCCTCGGCGCTGATCTTCTCGTAGACGCCGCGCCGCCCGTCGCGCGAGCCGAGCAGGGACAGGGCCCGCTGCACCTCCTCGCGTGAGGACCGGTGCACGGGATGGAAACTGAGGGTCTGCGCCATGTCGGGCGCGGTCACCGAGCCACGCAGCCCGTCCTCCCTGAGGAGCCAGGCCAGGGCGAAGGCAAGCAGGACGACCGGGGCCGCGTAGAGGAAGACGTCGGTGATCGAGGCCGCGTACGCGTGCAGCGCGGACGGGCGCAGGCCGGGTGGGAGTTCGGCCACGGCACGCGGGTCGGCCTCCAGCGCAGCGGCCGACCGCGACCGGGCCTGGCCGGTGAGGGCAGCGCGCAGCCTGTCGTCGAGCCGGTCGGTGAAGATCGTGCCGAAGACGGCGATGGCCGTCGTGCTGCTCGACATCGCCGTACAGGGCGTGAGCATCCTCAACCAGACGCGGTTGTTCGCGCTCGCGCCGCAGGCCCGCAGCCGCCTCAACACAGCCTTCGTCACCTGCAACTTCCTCGGTGGTGCGGCCGGCTCCGCCACCGCCTCCGCCCTGTGGTCCGCCGGCGGCTGGACGGCCGTCTGCCTGAGCGGCGCCGGTGTCGGCTGCGTCGCACTCCTCGGGTGGGCCGTCGGCCGCAGGGGGCGCTGCTCCCGGAGAGACGCGACTGAACGCCCTTCACCGAGCATCGCCCATTCTCCGCAGCGACGCGTTCGCCGTGTAGCGGGTGCGGCCGGACCGTGGGTAGTCCTGCTGTACCGGCTCCACGGCGTCGAGCGCAACCCGCGTCAGCGCCCTCTCGTGCACCGCATCAGAACGTCAGGACCAGTCGGCCCCGCACACCGCCCGCCGCGAGCAGTCGGTGTGCCTCGGCGGCCTGTTCCGCGGGGAACGTCCTGGCGACCCGGAGGGTGATACGGCCTCCCTCCACCTGCTGGCGCAGCCGGTCGAGCTCGGCGCGCTCCCGGGCGTAGCGGAACACGACGATCGGCTCGTAGACGATGCCGCGTTCGCCGGGACCGTCGTAGCCGCGCAGCGTCACCACCCGGCCACCGTCACGCACCGCACGGGCGGTGAGAGCGCCGAGCGACGCGCCGTCGAGGAGCCCGTCGACACCCTCCGGGACCTGCGCACGCACCCGGTCCGGATACTCGGCTCCGCGACGAAGGACGATGTCGGCGCCGAGTTCCCTGACCAGGGTCTCGTCCTGCTCCGAGGCGTCGGCCACCACCCGCAGCCCGTCCGCCTTGGCGAGCTGGACGGCGTAACCGCCCACCGCTCCCGCTGCTCCGGTGATGGCGACGCTCTGCCCGGCCTTGAGGCCGAGCGTGTCCAGCGCCAGGCGCGCGGTCAGGCCGTTCATCGGCAACGACGCGGCCTGCTCGTCGCTCGCGCCGAGGGGAGCGCGCACCACCGACTCCGCCGGCACGACGACACGCTCCGCATAGGCGCCACGAGAGCCGTCGGCCAGGACGATCGCCATGACATGGTCACCGACGCTCAGGTCCGTGTCCGTGCCCGCGCCGATCTGGTCCACGACGCCGGCGGCTTCCATGCCGGGCACGAACGGCGGCAGGGCGTCCGGCGACCGGGCGGGACCGCTGCGCTGGAGGGCGTCGACCGCGTTGACAGTCGCCGCGTGCACCCGGATGCGCACCTCGCCGGGACCAGCCTCCGGTTCGGGCAGCTCGAGGACACGGAGTACCTCCGGCCCACCGAATTCCGTGAAACCTACAGCCTTCATGCGAAGCACCTCGTCCTGACGAGCGGTCGTTGAGGTGTCCGACTTTTGCTTCTTGCGTGCGCCCGGAAAAGGGGAGAGATCTTGGCGGGGATGCCGCCATAGGGGGGACGTATTTCTCCCCCTATGCACGACACCACACCACGAGTCGGCCGGCCCTTGTGGGCGTCCGTGAGGAGAAGGCTCAGGTGGTCGCGTCGGACGCCGTCGGTTTCTGGTCGGCGGCCCAGGAGGCGAGGAGGCGCAGCCCGTCGTGGGACGGGGTCCCGGGTTCTGCGTTCCACACGATGATGTGCTGGTCGGGGTCCGTGCCGCAGGTGAGGGTGTTCCAGTCGAGCGTCAGCTCGCCCACCACCGGGTGACGCAGCTTCTTGACGCCGCAGCCGCGCAGCGCGACGTCGTGTTCGGTCCACCACTGCCGGAACTGGGTGTCACGGGCGGACAACTCCTCGACCAGTGCGGTGAGCGGCTGGTCGTCGGGGTAGCGCGCGCTCTCCATGCGCAGCTGGGCGATGGCCAGCCGGGTGACCTCCTCCCAGTCGACGTACAGCTCGCGCATCCAGGGCTCGGTGAACAGCAGCCGGACGAACACACGATCTGGCTCGGGGTAGCGCCCGAAGTCGGTCCACAGGGCGGCGGCGAGCCGGTTCCAGCCGAGGATGTCGGTGCACCGGCCGATGACGAAGGCGGGGGAGGTCGTGAGATCGTCCAGCATGCGCTGCAACTGCGGGTCCACCTGCTGCCGCTCGCGATACGTGGACGGGATCACCCGCTCCTTCGCGGCGAGGTGCAGGAGGTAGGTGCGCTGGGCGTCGTTGAGGCGGAGCACCTGGGCGATCTCGTCGAGCAGGGGAGCCGACGCCTGGAGGCGTCCCTGTTCGATCCGGGTGTAGTACTCGGTGCTGATCGCCGCGAGGAGGGCCACTTCCTCACGGCGCAGCCCCTTCACACGCCGCCGATGCCCGCCGCGCAGGCCCACCTCGGAGGGGGTGAGCTCGGCACGACGAGCCTTGAGGAACTCACCCAGCTCGTTCAGATGCGGGTTGCGGTTCATGACCTTCAGGGTGGCACAAACGCCACCTGTTGTGAGGGGGACAGATCTCTCCCCTGTCTGTTCGGCCAGTGGGCGGTGAGCCCGTCGTTCTGCGGCCGCTGACGGAGCTGGAACGGTGCCGGTGGCCGGGCGCGCGCTCGCGAACCCGGCCACCGGAGCAGAACACCGCCCGGTTGTCAGCTCAGTGCTTTGACGAGCTCGTGCGCCAGGGGGACGGCCGAGTAGGGGTTCTGGCCGGTGTACAGCGTGCGGTCGACCTGGACGTGCGGGGTGAAGGGGTCGGCCTCGCGGTAGTCCGCCTTGAGTTCGCCCACGAGGCGGTCTTGCAGCAGCCACTTCGCACGGTCCGCGAGACCGTTCTGCTTCTCCTCGGCGTTGGACAGGCCGGTCAGTCGGTAACCGGTGAACGGAGAGGTCCCGTCCGGGCCGATGGTGGCCAGCAGTGCAGCGGGGCCGTGGCAGACCAGGGACACCGGCTTGCCCGAGGCCAGCCACTCGGTGAGCAGCCTGCCGGACTCGGCGTTGTCGGGCAGGTCCTCCATCGGACCCCAGCCGCCGGGGTAGAAGACGGCCACGTAGTCCGCGATGTCCACGTCCTCGATGCGCATCGGGTTGGCCAGCTCGGTCGCTTGGCGCACCGCGGTCCGCATGCGCTCGGCTCCTTCCTCGCCGCCGTTGAAGTCCGGGGTGAGGCTGAGCGCGTCGGCGGTGGGCGGCACGCCGCCGGGAGTCGCTGCCGCGATCTCGTATCCGGCCTCCTTGAAGACCTGGTACGGACCGATCGCTTCCTCGGCCCAGTAGCCCGCTGGCTGGCGGGTTCCGTCGGCCAGCGTCCAGTGGTCGGACGCGGTGATCACGAAGAGGATCTTCGCCATGGTTTGTCGTCTCCCGGTGCGGGTGTCAGCCCTTGAGGGCTTCCTGGAGGATGTGGCTGTCGGCGGCCTGGCGCATGCTCACGGCCTTGCCGTCGCGGATGGTCCACAGGTGGATGAACCGGACGTCGGCCTTGTTCCCGGTCTTCGTCTCCGCGTGGTAGTGGCCGAACACGAAGACGTGGCCGGAGTCGTCGGCGTAGAACTCCTCGGGCACCGCGCCGAAGGACTCGTAGTTCGGCATCGTCCTGCCGAAGAAGTTCTTCGCCGCGTCGTCCCAGCCGTGGTAGACGCCGCTGTTGGGGAAGCCGGGGGTGATGTCCCAGACGAGGTCCGGCGCCATGACCTCACTGGTCACTTCCGGGGCCATCCCGGATTCGTACACCCGTCGGATGAGGGTGAGATGCGGGGAGTCGGACACGGTTCGCTCCTTGAGGGGGGTGGATCGGTGTGATGAGGAGGGCAAGAGTGATCAGGCGGCGAGGACGCTCCGCCCGGCACGGAAGATCGCGGCCTGACGTGCGACGCGGGCGCCCAAGTGCTCCGCGGTGGAGATGTCCGATGTGTGGACCGCTTCCGGACCGGCGTCGGTCGGGCTCTGGGCGCCGGCGCCGAGGAAGAAGCCCAGTCGGTTGATGTCGTCCTCGCTGCCTGTGGTGGAGTCCCAGCCCGGCAGCAGGCCCAGGCTGATCCAGTGCATGCCGTGCTGGGCGGCCAGGGTGGCGAAGTAGCCGAGGGTGGACGACTTGTCGCCGCTCTTGGCTCCGGAGTTGGTGAATCCGGCGGCCAGTTTGTCCACCCAGGTGTGGGCGAACCAGCGCCTGCTGCTGGCCTCGGCGAACGCGTGGAAGGCCGCGGAGGCGGTGCCCATGTAGGTGGCGGAACCGAAGATGATCGCGTCGGCGGCGTCCAGCTGCGCCCACTGCTCGTCGGTGATGGTGGCGACGGGGATCGGAACGACATCGGCGCCGGCTCCCGCCGCGCCCCGCGCCACGGCTTCGGCGATGACGGCCGTGTGGCCATAGCCCGAATGAAAGGCGATGGCGACGGTGGGGCGGCCGGGATCGGACATGGTGATCGTGCTCCTCGCATGCATTCTGGTGTCAGAGGACGGCGAAGAACTTCACCATCTTGGTGATCGCCTGATCCACGTACTCGGGTATGTCGTACATGGCGATGTGAGTCGCACCGTCGACAACGAACAATTCCTTTGGTCCGTTGGAAAGCTCGTACGCCTGGTCGCTGAACACCTTGGTGTCGGCCTTGCTGCCCGCGATGAGGAGCATCGGCTGCGTCAGCAGATCCGGAATCTGGTCGAACGTAGAGAAGGCGTACATCTTGTCCAGACTGGTCAGCAGGAAACGGCCCTTCGAATTCGGATGCTGACCACGCGGAGTCCGGTAGTAGTCGTATCCCTCACGCAGAAGGTCCGGTGTGTTGTCGTCGATCTCTTCCAGCGTCTCCGGGACGAACGGGGCGTAGACCGGCGCCGCTCCGTTCGCCTCCGCCGTACGCTGCTGGGCGACCGCTTCCAGGGTCTTGATCTGCTCGGCCACGGGGGAGAGCTGCCCGAGGAAGGCCCGGGAGCCCTCGCCCATCGGAGCCGCGCTGACGGTGGCCACCGCCTTGAAGCGGCGCTCTGTCTGGACCACGCTGATCGCGTAACCGCCGCCGGCGCAGATGCCGAACACGCCCATCCGCTCGGTGTCGACGTACGGGAGAGTGGTCAGGAAGTCCGCCGCACAGCGGGCGTCCTCCACTCTGGTCGGCGGGTCCTCCAGAAGGCGGGGTTCGCCGCTGCTCTCCCCCTGGTAGGAGGAGTCGTAGACCACGGTGACGAATCCATGGGCGGCCAGCTGCTTCGCGTACTGGCCTATGGTCTGTTCCTTGACGCCGCCGGCCGGGTGAATTCCGACGAGGGCGGGGTACTTCTTTTCTTCGTCGAAGTCGTCCGGCAGGTGAAGGTGTGCCGCGATTTCCACGGCCTTGTTCCTGAACGATACGGTCTGGACCATGGCGCCTGTCCCTTCGTCGGCGTCGAGCCGCCAACCGGCGGTCCGGACACCATGATTCGCGGGTGCTGAGATGCTGTCCACTCGCGATGGGGGGAGGAATTCGTCCCCTGGATGTGAATTCCCGGGTAGGTGACTACTGCCTTCTCATTCCGCGGATAGGTTCCACAACTCCGGCAGGTCGGTCAGCGCCATGTGAGGCCGAGCAGGGTGGTGCACCAGCCGGAGGCGGACGCACGCGGCCTTGCCCGCCCTCCGGGACGAGGTGTCCCAGCCGCGCTCGGCGGCTCGTTGTGGTGACCACAACGGCCGGATCAGGCCGGGACAGTCCACTGTCAGGTGCCGCTTGCCTCAGCTCCGTACGACGACTGTTCGACGAAGCAGTCCAGAGGGCGTCGACTGAGGTGCTGTTGCAGAACAGTCCGAGCCGCAGCTTCAAGGGCTGGCGCGGGTCTCGCGGGCGGAGTGGTGATGCGGAATCCACCATCCTGACGCTCGGATGACGCTCGAATATCGGAAGTCCCAACCTCGCTGACCTCTGCGGCCCCGCGCTGTGAGGGCCGGGGCCGTCGGCACGGCGCGAGGACTTCGGTTCGGGGGCGACTGCGCCTCGCCGGCGGTGGCGCGTGCCACTACCCGTCGCACGCACCTTGGAACGAGAGCGCTGCCCCGATGCTTTGTCCTCGGCGCCATAGGCTGGGCGGTCGTCCGTCGTGTCGCCAAGAACCCGGCGGGGCTGCTGCGGTGGCTGGTGCCCGTGCTCGTGGTCGTGTCGTTCGGGCCCGACCTGTCCCTGCTCGGTGGCGGTACGCCCGGCAGTGGGCCGCTGGCCGTCGCCGCGCTGATGGTGATGCATGTGGTGGTCGCGGTCGCCGCCGTCGCCGCCTATCGGCGCGTCCTGCCGCTGCCTGTCCGCTGACGCTGCCCGGCGTGCGCGACGTGTCGGCAGCCGGCAGCCGACAGCCGGCGGTGTCCCGGAGGCCGGGACGACCGAGCTCCGGGACACCGCTGTTCGCGCGCAGGAACGGTCGTGCACGTCTTCCGTCTGCGTGACGGTTGCCCATCCCATCCACAGCGTGGATAACCCGGATACGGGATTCGGATCGTGCAGGGGATGGCACCGGCGCCTCGGCGCCCCCATAGTCGTCGCTACCGCACGCCGCTGTCCGGATGCCACCGGCGTGCGAGCTTCCCCAGCATGCCGTGCGCCGTCGGCGCCCGTGAGGCATGCCCACTCCCTTACACCGCCCCTGGAGTCGCCATGCCCGGTGCCGTGCCCCCGCCGCCGCACGCGGCGGTCGATGCCACCACTCCGTCAGCCGTCGCCGTCTCGGGCCCGGCCCATCTGCTGCGGGTGACCCTTCTGATGGCGGGCAGCTGTCTGCCGATCCTGGGGGCGGTGCTGATCGCCCCGGTACTGCCGAAGATGCAGGACCACTTCGCGTCGGTCCCCGGGGCCAAGGCGCTGGTGCCCCTCGCGCTGACCGTCCCGGCGCTGGCGCTGGCGCTGCTGGCCCCGTTCGCCGGGGTGATCGTGGACCGGGTGGGCCGCAAGCGCCTGCTGGTCGTGGCGACCGTCCTGTACGCGCTGTTCGGCACGGCACCGCTGTGGCTGGACTCGCTGGGCGGCATCATCGCCAGCCGCGCCCTGGTCGGAGTCGCCGAGGCCGCGATCATGACCTGCTGCACGACTCTGATCGGCGACTACTACAGCGGTCACCGGCGGGTGAAGTACCTCGCCCTCCAGACCATGTGCGCCTCCGCGTCGGCCACCGTCTTCTTCGTGCTCGGCGGCGCCGCCGGATCGGCGGGCTGGCGCGTGCCCTTCTGGGTCTACGCCGTGAGCCTGGCGCTCGCCCCCTTGATGGCAACCGCCCTGCCCAACCTGGCGGCCCGTGCGGACGGCGAGGAGACTCCGGCCGAGACGGAGGCCCGCCGCTCGTTCCCCTGGCGGCAGTTGGGCGGCATCTGTGCCCTCACCTTCTTCGGGGCGATGGTCTTCTACACCGTCCCGGTGGAGATGTCGTACCTGCTCGACGACCTCGGGGTGGAGAACACCGGCGTGATCGGACTGGCCACCGCGATCGCCAGTGCCGCGACCGTGGGCGGAGCGGTCACCTTCGCCCGGCTCAAGCGTTCTCCCGACCCGATGCTGCCCGCCGTCTTCGCGGTCTGCGCGGCCGGCTTCGGGGTGATGTTCCTCGCGGGCAATGCCCCGCTGCTGGTCATCGGGGCGGTCGTCAACTGTGTGGGCACCGGCATGCTGCTGCCCGCCCTTCTCACCAGTGCCATGTCCCGCCTGGCGTTCGAGGACCGCGGCCGTGGGACCGGGTTGTGGATGACGGCCTTCTTCGGCGGTGAGTTCATCTGCCCGCTGGTGCTGCTCGCCGGGGAGTCCGCGGTCGGCGGTCTCGCCGGTGCGGTGGGCGTGCTGGGGCTGGCCGCCGCCCTCGTCGCGGCGGGGCTGTGGGCGGCCCGCCGCCGGGTGGGCGCCGTCGATCCCCGGCCGTTGCCGGAGCAGTTGGCCTGAGGGTGTGTGGGAAGACCGCCGAGAGCGCGTCGATCACGGACTGCCGCCGGGCCCGGTCAGAGCCGGCCCGGCGGCAGCCCCGCGCTCCGGTCGACGGGCACGGCCTTCCCTGGGCCCTTGCCATTGCTGTAGCCGTTGCCCGCAAGCGTCGCGCCCACTTCCGCGGCCTTCTGCCGCAGCCAGATGTGGCCCGCGTCCTGAGCGTGCACCGGGTGCCACCACATCGCCTCCCGCACCGGTACCGCCTCGAAGGGGCAGGGCAGGACGCGCACCGCGGCGGATCGGACCGCCTTGCGCGCCAGGCGCTCCTGGATCATCGCGATCCGGCGGGTGCCCTCGACCATGAGGGGCAGCAGCTGGAAGGTCTGCACGGACACCTCCACCTGGGGACTGATCCCTATCATGCTGAGCTGGCGGGCGGCCGGGGCGTCGTAGGGACGCTGGTAGACGGCCCAGGGCAGACGCCCCAGCTGGTCCAGGGAGAGTTCGTCACCGATCTCGGGGTGATCGTCGGCGACCAGGAACAGCCAGCGGTCCTGGTGGAGGTCGACGGCGGGCAAGCCGTCGATGATGCCGTGCGGCATCAGCAGTCCGTCGACGGTGCTCAGCACCGCGGCGGTGTTCTCCACGACGGACGGTGCCGGGTGCTGGAAGGTGAGCCGGATGCCGGGCGCCTCCTCGTGCAGGGTGCGGGCGAGTGCGGCACCGAACACGGCCGCCCCGTAGTCGGAGGCGAGCAGGGTGAACTCACGTGACTCCGCCGCCGGGTCGAAGTCGGCCTGGCTGGCGAAGACCCGCTCCAGCAGGTCGCACGCGGTGGCGCTGCGGTCGCGCAGGGCGGCGCCGAGCGGAGTCAGCTCGTAGGCGTTGCCGGTACGTGCGAGCAATTCGTCGTCGAAATGGCGGCGCAGCCGGGACAGCGCGGCGCTCATGGCCGGCTGGCTGAGGCCGATGCGCTCGCCGGCCCGGGTGACATTGCGCTCCTCCAGCAGCGCGCGAAGGGCGAGGACCAGATTGAGGTCGAGTCGGGACAGGTTCACCGGCAACCACCTAGCAACGAGAGTCATCCATGGCGTGGATTCGACACATCCACAGGATTAATTTCCGTGATTTGCCGATCGGGGTCAGAGTAGACCCCGACCCCGCAGGAGGAAATCTGATGGCAATGCTCGCGCAATCAGCCGGCCCGTTCGCGCTCGGCACGTTCTCCGCTCAGGACGGGGAGTCGTTTCCCGGCCTCCTGGCCCATGACCGGGTACTCGATCTGCGCAGCGCCCTGGACTGGGCGCCGTCGGATCTGCGCGCAGTCCTGGAGCGGTGGGAGGAGACCCTCCCCGTCCTGCGCACCCTGGCGGACGACGACTCCCTCGGCCGGCTGCCACTGGAGGGCCTGCGCGTGCACGCCCCCATCGAGCCGCGGCAGATCTTCCAGTCCGGCGCGAACTACCGGCAGCACGTGATCGATCTGGAGGTCGCCCACCGTTCCCCCGACGACCCCCGCACCGTCGAGGAGGCACGAGCGGAGATCGCCGCGGTCATGGACCGCCGGGCCGCCGAGGACCTGCCCTACGTGTTCATCGGCCTGCCCAGCGCGATCACGGGCCCCTACGACGACGTGGTCCTGCCCGCCTGGGCCGAAAAGCCGGACTGGGAGCTGGAGTTGGCGGCTGTCGTCGCCAAGCCCGCCTACCGGGTGACGGTCGAGGAGGCCCTGGAGTACGTCGCCGGGTACACCATCGCCAACGACCTCACCGACCGCGCCACCGTGTTCCGCCAGGACATGAAGGCCATCGGCACGGACTGGCTGCGCTGCAAGAACGCTCCCGGTTTCACGCCGCTCGGCCCGTGGCTCGTACCTGCGGAGTCGATCGCGGACACCGGTGACCTGCGGGTCACGCTCAGGCTGAACGGCGAGACCATGCAGGACGAGTCCACCAAGGACATGCTCTTCGGAGTCGCCCGGTTGGTGTCGTACGCCTCGCAGACGTCTCAACTCCTGCCCGGTGACCTGGTGTTGACCGGCAGCCCGGCCGGCAACGGCATCCACTGGGGACGCCTGCTGCGCGACGGTGACGTCATGGAGGGTTCCATCACCGGTCTGGGCGTGCAGCGCACCCGCTGCGTCGCGGAGGGAACGGCATGAGCCTGGACCGCCGCGACCCGGAGGGTGCGATAGCCGAGGCCGCCAAGGCGTACTCCAACTGGGGCCGTTGGGGTGAGGACGACGTGCTCGGCACGCTGAACTTCCTCGACGAGGCCAAGCGGCGCGAGGGCGCGGCGCTCGTACGCCGCGGCGTGAGCTTCTCGCTGTCGCAGCGGTTCGACATGAACGGCCCGCAGAAGGGCTGGCGCCGGCGGACCAACCCGGTGCACACCATGCTCGACACGGGGACCGACGCGGCGCTGGGCAACCAGGGTTTCCCGCACGGCATCGGCGGCGCGGACGACGTGATCGCGATGCCGCTGCAATGCTCCACCCAGTGGGACGGCCTCGGGCACATCTTCGACCACGGCAAGGCGTGGAACGGACGGGCCGCCGAGCAGGTGGTCACCTCCGACGGAGACCTTGTCACCGGCATCGAGCACATGGCGCCGTACGTCGCGGGACGCGGCGTACTGCTCGACGTGGGCCTGGTCGTCGGCACGGGTGGGGGCACCTCCCGCTCGAGCGGAGCCGAGAGTGGGGGAGAGCTGCCCGACGGGTTCGCCATCACCGAGGAGCACCTCGAGCAGACCGCTGAGGCCCATGGGGCGACCGTCGGCCGCGGCGACATCGTCCTCGTCCGTACCGGACGTCTCGCCCGCGCCCGGCGGGGAGGCTGGGGCGACTACGCGGGCGGCCCCGCGCCCGGCCTGTCGTTCACCACCGCCGGCTGGCTGCACCGCACCGAGATCGCCGCCATCGCCACCGACACCTGGGGTTTCGAGGTCCGCCCCAACGAGTTCGACAACGCCTTCCAGCCGCTGCACCAGGTCGTCATCCCCAACATGGGCCTGCTGATCGGCGAGATGTGGGACCTCGACGCACTCGCCGCCGACTGCGCCGACGACGGCGTGTACGAGTTCTGGCTCACCGCCGCTCCCCTCCCCATCACCGGAGCCGTCGGCTCCCCGGTCAACCCGATCGCCGTCAAGTAACCCGAACCCGCGCTACTGCCGGATGCGCCGTTCCCCGGACAGCATCGGCGCATCCGGCCCCCACCGCTCCACCCGCTTCGCCGGGTGACCCGTCCCCACCCCTGGCCCGCACTCGCAGCGGGCGAGCCGCAGCCCCCGCCGCCCGAAGTCGCGCGGCCCAAACCCGGGAGGAATCCCCGACATGGCTGACAGCCGCACTCTCTCCCAGCCTCCGGCCGGGGGCACACCCACCGTCCTGGTCATCGGCGGGGGCGCCTCAGGCAACGCCGTCACCATCCTGCTGCGCCGCGCCGGCATCGCCGTCGACCTGATCGAGGCCAGGCCGGACTGGAACGCCACCACCGGCTCCGGCATCACCCTCCAGGGCAACGCCCTGCGGGTCCTGCGCGAACTGGGCGTGTGGGAACAGGTGAAAGCCTCCGGATACGCATTCGGCTCGCTGGGCGTGACCACCCCCGACGGCACCGTCCTGTTCGTCGCCGAGGACATCCAGACCGGCGGCGAGGACCTGCCCGCCACCCTCGGCATGCAGCGCCCCCAACTGCAACAGATCCTCATCGACACGGTCCACGCCTCCGGCGCCGGCGTTCGCCTCGGCATCACCGCCGAAGCGCTGGAGCAGGACGCCGACGGCGTGTCGGTGCGCTTCAGCGACGGCAGCGAGGGCCGCTACGACCTGGTGATCGGCGCCGACGGAGTCAACTCCGCCACCCGCGCCGCGATCGGCATCACGGACAAACCCGAGCCGACCGGCATGGCCATCTGGCGCATCGCCGCCCCCCGGCCCGAGAGCGTGACGCGCACCGACCTCGCCTACGGCGGCCCCGCCTACATCGCCGGCTACTGCCCCACCAGCGAGAACACCATCTACGCGTACGTCGTCGAGGGGTGCCGCGACCGCGCCTCCATCGACCGGGCCACCTACGCCGACGAGATGCGCCGCCTGGCGCAGAGCTACGGCGGGGTCTGGCCGGAGATCACCGAGCACATCACCGACCCGAAGAAGGTCAACTACACCTGGTTCGACCGCCTGCTGGTCGAGGACTCCTGGCACCGGGGCCGGGTCGTGCTCATCGGCGACGCCGCCCACTGCTGCCCGCCCACCATGGCCCAGGGCGCGGCCATGTCCCTGGAGGACGCCCTCGTCCTCGCCGAGCTGCTCAGCGGGGCCGTGGCCGACGGCCGGGACTGGGACGACGAGCTGCTCCAGGCCTACCACGACCGCCGCATTCCCCGGGTGCGCACCGTCGTCGAGGCGTCCATGCAGATCGGCCAGTGGCAGCTGGACGGTGTGCGCGACGCCGACATGGCCGGGCTGGTCGGCCGCACCATGAACCTCCTCAAGGAGCGCCCGTGACCACCACTGCATCCTCCGCGCCGACCACCGACGTCCACGCCCACCTCCTGCTCCCGGAGGTCGAGGAGGCCGTCGCCGGTCATCCCGGTCTCGCCGAGGCCCGCGCCCTCGACGCGCGCCGCAACGGCCCGGCGGCCCTGGCAGTGAACGGTCCGATGGTCGGCGCGCGCGTGCCGCAGCTGACGGACGCCGCGGTGCGCCTGACGGCCATGGACGCGCAGGGCGTGGACATCCAGCTGGTCAGTCCCTCGCCCTCCCACTACCACTACTGGGCCGAGCCCCAACTGGCCCAGATTGTCTGCCGCCTGGCCAACGAGGGCACCGCCGCACACTGTGCGAAGGCTCCCGACCGCCTGTACGGCCTGGGCCTGGTCCCGCTCCAGCATCCCGACCTCGTGGTCGGCCTGCTCGACCACGCCCTGGACCAGGGGCTGAGGGGCGTGGAGATCTCCTCGCACGCGCCCGGCCGCGAACTGTCGGACCCGGCGTACGAAGCCTTCTGGTCCCGTGCGGAGGAGACAGGTGCCCTGGTCTTCCTGCACCCGTTCGGCTGCTCCCTCGACGAGCGCCTGGACCGGTGGTACCTGTCCAACACCGTCGGCCAGCCCACCGAGAACGCGGTCGCCCTCTCCCACCTGATCTTCTCCGGTGTCCTGGACCGTCATCCGGGCCTGAAGCTGATCGCGGCGCACGGCGGCGGCTACCTGCCCACCCACATCGGCCGCTCCGACCACGCCTGGCGGGCCCGTCCCGACGCCCGGGGCTGTGAGCGGGAACCGAGCAGCTATCTGAAGCAGCTGTACTTCGACTCCCTCGTCCACGACCCTCAGGTGCTGCGGGAGCTGCTGCGAGCGGTCGGCCCGGAACGGGTCCTGCTCGGCTCCGACTTCCCCTTCGACATGGGCACCGACGACCCGCTCGGCGCGCTGCGCGCCGCGGACCTGCCCGACACCGACTTCCACTCCGTCCGCGGCGCAAACGCCGCCGCTCTGCTCGACCTCGTCTGAGGAGCCCCCCCATGAATAGCCGCCTGCTCACCCACCTCCGCCATGTCGACCTCGCCGTGCCGGACTACGACAAGCAACTCGACTTCTACGCGGGCGTCTGGGGCCTGACCAAGGTCGCCGAGGACTCCGGACTCTCCTTCCTGGCCGCCGAGGGCAGCCCGGAGCAGTACGTCGTCCGGCTGCGCAAGGCCGAGGAGAAGCGTCTCGACCTCGTGTCCTACGGTGCCGCGAGCCCGGCCGACGTGGACGCGCTCGCCGAGCAACTCCTTGCCGGGGGCGTTGAGCTGGTCACCCAGCCGGGCAAGGTGGAAACACCCGGCGGCGGTTATGGCTTCCGCTTCTTCGACGTCGACGGCCGCACCATCGAGGTCTTGGCCGACGTCGAGGTGCGGCAGCACCGCAAGATCGAGGAGAAGGAGTCGATCCCGGTCAAGCTGTCGCACGTCGTCCTCAACTCGCCGGATCTGGACAAGACCAAGGCGTGGTACGAGGAGCACCTCGGCTTCCGGCTGTCCGACACCCTCGGCCATCCGCACATCGGCGACGTCATGCACTTCATGCGGATCAGCAACCAGCACCACTCCATGGCCATCGCCAAGGGCCCGCACACCTCGCTGCACCACATCTCCTTCGAGATGCGCGGAATCGACGAGTACATGCGCGGCTCCGGCCGTGTCATCCGTTCCGGCGCCCGCAAGATCTGGGGGCCGGGCCGGCACATGGCGGGCGACAACACCTTCACCTACTTCCTCGACCCGCACGGCAACACGGTGGAGTACACGACGGAGTTGGAGCTGCTGGACGAGGACACCTGGCACCCGCACGTCTACGACTTCTCGAAGCCCGAGGTCACCGACCAGTGGGGCACCGCCAACCCCATGAACGAACTGGTTACCAAGGAGTCCTTCAACGACGTCGACCGCGGCGTCTTCGTCGCTCCGCCGGTCTGATCGGCGGAGCCTTCAGTCCCCGGGGGCGCGGTTGCCCTGTCAACTGCCCTGACTCCCCTGCCGCGCCCCCGGCCTTCGTGCCACCCCTCACGCCGACAGCCGACAGGAAACCGCCATGCGTTTCGCCGCGTACGAGTACCGCAACCGACGCCATGTGGCCGTCGTCTCAGAGGACGGCACGCTCCACCCCCTGCCCGGCGTCAGCTCACTGACCGGCCTGCTCGCCGAGGGCGGCGGCCTGCCCCAACTGCTCGACGCGGGCTCCGCGACCCTCGACTTCCCGGCCGGCCCCCACCTCTCCGACGTACGACTGCTGGCGCCGCTCCAGCCGCCCACCGTGCGGGACTTCGTCACCTTCGAGGAACACGTCGAGGGCGTACGGCGGTCCGTGGACGGGGCTGCCGGGGTACCGGAGCGGTGGTACGCGGCCCCGACGTTCTACTTCGGCAACCCCTACGCGATGTACGGGCCGCACGACGACATCCCCATGCCACCGGGGTCGAGCGTGCTCGACTTCGAGCTGGAGGTCGCCGCCGTGATCGGAAAGGAGGGCCGCGACCTCACGCCCGAGCAGGCCCGCGACCACATCGTCGGCTACACCGTCTTCAACGACTGGTCGGCACGGGACCTACAGTCCGCCGAGATGAAGGTCGGCCTCGGCCCCTGCAAGGGCAAGGACACCGCCACCACGCTGGGTCCTTACCTGGTCACCGCCGACGAGCTGGGGAAGTACCGCGACGCGGACGGCTTCCTGCGCCTGGCGCTCACCGCCGAGATCAACGGCGAGGTCGTGGGCAAGGACCTGCTGTCCAACATGAGCTGGACCTTCGAGGAGATGGCCGCCTACGCCTCACGCGGCACCGTCGTCCGCCCCGGTGACGTCCTCGGTTCCGGGACCTGCGGAAACGGCGGCTGCCTCGCCGAATTGTGGGGTGTACGGGGTGAGCAGTCCCCGGCTCCCCTGAAGCCCGGCGACACGGTCACCCTCACCGTCGAGGGCATCGGCTCCGTCTCCAACACCGTGGTGGCCGGCCCGGACCCCGTGACCATTCCCGTCGCCCGACGCCGCACGAGGCAACGGCCGTGACCGATCTCCATCCCAAAAGGCTCCTCGGCCGGGTCGTCGTGGTCACGGGCGCGGCCGGTGGCCAGGGCGCCGCGGAGGCCGAGGCGCTGACCCGCGAGGGCGCCCGGGTGATCGCCACCGACGTCGCGGAGTCACCCGGCTGCCGCCGTCTCGACGTCACGAACGAGAAGGACTGGGCGGAACTCGCCGCCGACCTGCGTGAGGCGTACGGGCAGGTGCACGGCCTGGTCAACAACGCGGGCGTCACCTGGCGGGCCCGGATCGACGACGTACGCCCCGAGGACATGGCCCGGGTCCACGCGGTCAACGTCACCGGCCCGCTCCTTGCCATCCAGCACCTCACGCCCCTCATGCCGCCCGGCTCCTCGATCGTGAACGTCGGCTCGTCCGCGGCGCTCACCGGCCACTACCCGGTCGCCTACACGGCCAGCAAGTGGGCGCTGCGCGGCCTGTCGCGGACCGCCGCCATGGAACTGGGGCCCGTCGGCATCCGCGTGAACATCGTCCACCCCGGCTTCATCGAAACGGACATGACCGCCTCCGCGGCGCCCGGCTTCCGAGAGGCGAACGTCCGCGAGACACCGCTCGGCCGCACCGGAACCGTCGACGAGATCACCCCGCTCGTCGTCTTCCTCCTCTCCGACGAGGCGTCCTTCATCACGGGGGCCGAGATACCGGTCGACGGAGGACTCACCGCGCACGGCGGCGCCAAGTCGATCTCCGACGCCCTGCGCGCGGACGCCTGAACCGGCGACCACACAGGACAGCCACGACAGAAAGGCCCTCTCTCTCATGGACAAGGTCCGCGCGAGCGCCGCCGAGGCGGTCGTCGACATCCCCGACGGCGCGTCGCTGGCCGTCGGCGGCTTCGGCCTCAGCGGCATCCCCGGCGTGCTCATCCAGGCACTCCACGCCCAGGGCACCACCGGCCTGGAGGTCGTGTCGAACAACTGCGGTGTGGACGGGCGCGGACTGGGAGTCCTGCTGGCCGACGGCCGGATCGCCCGTGTCACGGGCAGTTACGTGGGCGAGAACAAGGAGTTCGCCCGTCAGTACCTGTCGGGCGAGCTGGAGGTGGAGCTGGTGCCGCAGGGCACGCTGGCCGAACGGCTGCGCGCCGGGGGAGCGGGCATCCCCGCCTTCTACACCCCGGCAGGGGTGGGCACCCAGGTGGCCAGGGGAGGGCTTCCCTGGCGTTACCGGCCCGACGGCACGGTCGCGGTGGCCTCCCCGCCCAAGGAGACCCGCGACTTCGCGGGCCGCGCGTACGTCCTGGAGCACGGCATCACCACCGACTTCGCCCTCGTACGGGCCTGGCGCGGCGACCGCCACGGGAACCTGGTCTTCCGCAAGTCCGCCGCCAACTTCAACCCGCTGGCCGCGACGGCGGGCAGCATCACCGTCGCCGAGGTGGAGGAACTCGTCGAGCCGGGCGCGCTGAGCCCGGACGAAATCCACCTGCCGGGCATCTTCGTCCAGCGGATCGTGGTCCTCACCCCGACCGAGGCCGCCGACAAGCAGATCGAGCACCTTTCCATTTCCGCGTCTTCGACACGAGGGGCCGTACGCGCATGAGCACCACCCTGGGAACGCGGCTGGGCTGGACCCGGGACCAGATGGCCGCCCGCGCCGCCGCCGAACTCACCGACGGCTCCTACGTCAACCTCGGCATCGGCCTGCCCACCCTCGTCCCCGGCCACCTGCCCCCGGACGTCCATGTGGTCCTGCACTCCGAGAACGGCATCCTGGGCACTGGCCCGTACCCGACCGAGGCCGAGGTCGACCCCGACCTGATCAACGCGGGCAAGGAGACCGTCACGGTGCTGCCCGGGGCCTCCTTCTTCGACTCGGCCCTGTCCTTCGGCATGATCCGGGGCGGCCACATCGACACTGCCGTGCTCGGCGCGATGCAGGTCTCCGCCGCAGGCGACCTGGCCAACTGGATGATCCCGGGCAAGATGGTCAAGGGCATGGGCGGCGCGATGGACCTCGTCCACGGCGCCCGCCGCGTCATCGTCCTGATGGAACACACCGCCAAGGACGGCAGCCCGAAGATCCTCACCGAATGCACCCTGCCGCTCACCGGCGAACAGTGCGTCCACCGCATCATCACCGACCTCGGCGTCCTCGACGTCACGCCCGAGGGCCTCGCTCTCGTGGAATGCGCGCCGGATGTCACCGCCGAGGACATCGCCGCCCGCACCGATGCACCTCTGATCCGGAAGTCGTGAACCATGGACGCGTCGGGCGGGCAGGGACCACGGTTACTGCCCGCCCCGTGCGCCGGGCTCACCTCGCGTCATGGGCCCCGACTCACGCAGCAACCGTAGTACCTGGTCCGCGTGTTGTCCGCGGCCGGGCGCAGGCGCGGCTGCTGGGACGAGGGGCTGCTGTGTGTCGCGCATCCGTCCGTCCGTTCGTGTCGTTGCCGTCAGGGTGTCGGTGCTGGACCGGCGGATGTGGCACTCGGTGGGCACCGGACCGTCAGGTGGCGAGCAGGCCGCCGTCCATGTGCAGGTCGTGGGCGTTGACACCGGTGTTGCGGAGGAGGAAGTCGGTGGCGTCGGCGATCTCGGCCATGGTCACCAGCCGTCCGATCGGCGTCTGGGCGGAGTGCGGTGGGTCGGGGACGTCGCGCCACTTGGGGCTGTCGCCGATCAGACCGGGGTGCAGGGCGTTGACGCGGTGCGGCGCGATCTCCACCGCGAGCGTCCTGACCAGACCGGTGATCCCGGCGTTGAAGGTGCTGACGATCGTCGAGCCAGGGTACGGGCGTTCCTTGGCCAGCCCCCCGAAGAGCACGACCGACGCCTGCGGGGTGAACCGGTCGCGCAGCACGCGGACGGTCTCCGCATAGCCGACGAGCTTCATGGTCACGGCGGAGACCGCGTCCGTGATGTTGAACTCCGCGAGTGTGTTTGCCGCTTGGCCCACGGCGGTGATCACCAGATGGTCGATCCGGGTGACGTCCGCGAGTGCGGCGTCGATGGTCTCGGGGTGGCCGAGGTCGAGGGCGAGCCCGCGGGTGCCGCCGCCGATGCGCGCCGCTACGGCCTCGGCCCGCGCCTTGTCCCTGGCGGTGACGATGACGTCGTCGCCGCGGCCGGCGAAGTGCTCCGCGATGACGCTGCCCAGTCCGCCGCTGCCGCCGACGATGAGTGTGGTGGTCATGCGGTGAAGGTCCTTCCGGGTTCGGCGGCCTGGAGGCTGCTGAGGGTGGCTCGGGCCTGCTCGCGCATGGCCGGGACGAGGCGCAGGGCGGCTTCCGGCAGGTTGGCGGTGACGACCGCGAGTTCGCCGGGAGTACCGACCTGCTCGAAGAAGCCGATGTTGAGGTGGGCACCCACGGGCGGGGCCGATGCGATGACAGCGCGGGAGAACTCCGCCCAGGCCTCGTCGGACATGTGTGCCGTCAGCGCGGGGAACAGCACCGGCTCCTCGTGCTCCAGGTGGGTGTGTACCAGGTCGCGTACTGCCACGGCCGCGTCGGAGAGCGCCGTCCGCTCGTCGGCATCCCGCACGGGAGTGGCCGCCAGCGCGTCCAGTGCCGCGTCCAGCGCGTCGTGTTCGGCCGCCAGGTCCGTCGGCCCGGCCGCCGCCGCGGGGTCCGCGGCGGTCAGCAGCGGCCAGAGGACGTGGTCCTCGCTCTCGTGGTGGTGCCGCAGCGCCGCGACGAGAAAGTCACGCAACTCCGCCAGGGCCGCGGCGGAGGCGGTGTCCCGCTGTGCCGCCTCCGCCAACAGGGAGGTCGCGGCCCTGTGCATCTTGTGCAGCAGGCGGGTCTCGGCGACCGCCGCGCCGCCTTCGGGTGTCTCAACACTCACTATGGGATCCATTCCCTAGTTGATATCCAAGTGGATACTAACGTAGCAGTGGCTACGGGCGAGGTGTCGCGCCGCCGTAGAGTGATCACATGAAGGAGGTGCCGTGAACGACGCAGAGCCGGTGTCCGAGCAGCCACGCAGGCGCCGGGATCCCGAGGGACACCGGGCGGCCATCATCGAGGCGGCCCGCCAGGCCTTCGCCGAGCGCGGATACGCCCGTACGACCCTCCGTGAGATCGCCGGCCGGGCAGGCGTCACACACGGCCTGATCACCCGTCACTTCGCCTCCAAGGAAAGGCTGTTCCTCGCGGCGATGCCGGGCAATCGCGACCTGGAGGACGTCGCGGCCGGTGACCCCGCCACGCTGCCCGACCGGATCGCCCGTGCCTTCGTACGGCGGCTGGAGACCGACGCCGTCAACGATCCGCTGATCGCCCTGCTGCGCAGCGCCGCGTCCGACCAGCGTGCCGCGTCGGACCTCCTGCGCGCGATGCAGGAGCACAGCACCGCCGTCTACCGGTCCGTCCTGTCACCCGGTGGGACCGCTGCCCCCGGCGACGACCTGGACACCCGCGTGGCGCTCGTGGGGACGCAGATGATCGGGGTGGCGTTCAACCGGTACATCGCACGGACCGAGCCTCTCGCTTCGATGCCGTCCGACCAGCTCACCGAACACCTCGCGCGGGTACTGCGGGGCATCCTCTTCAGCTGACCTCCTCGATCACCTGCCAAAGGCGGTTCGAACGGTCCGCGGTCGGCGTGCCCGGCACGGGCTCCGGCAGGACCGGCCCTCCGGTGGCGGGGCGCGGGGGTGCCAGGCCCTCCGTCAGGGTGGTCCGACACGGTGATCCGGCCCTGGTGCAGGGCGACCTGCTGGGCGACCAGAGTCAGGCCGTCGTCCACCTCGGCGATCCGGGTCGGCGTGTGTTCCGGACGTACGCTGCTGGTCCGCGGGTCGAGACGGCTGGTCCGCCGCTGGAGCCGTCGTAGCGGAAGCACCGCTCTGGCGGCGATGGCCCAGGCGGCCACTCCGGCGAGTGCCGCGGCCAACAGTGCTCCGGTCAGCAACCGCCCGCGTACCAGGGCCAGTTCGTCCTCGGCGGTGTCCGGTGACAGCAGCCACAGGTTCGGCGTGGTGCCCTCTTTCGCGGCACCGACGCGCAGCGACAGGACGAGCCAGTCCTGGCCGCCGGAGGGCACGCTGACGGGGTCCGGGGCGTTGCGGGGCAGTGGGGGGTAGGGATCGGGCTGCGGGCCCGCCGAGATCGTGCCCTGCGGCCCGGTCAGCCGGATGCCCACGTCCCGCGCGGAGTTGACCAGCCGGCCTCGGCGACTGCGCGCCGGCGGCCGCGCACAGGTCTTCCACGCCCTGCGGAACCACCCGGACTTCTCGCGGCTCGTCATCGGGAACCGGCGCATCATCGCCCCGAGCCACGGCCTCGACGCCGGTCTGTTCCCCCAGCACTACTTCGACCACTACATCGACAAGGTCTGGCAGACCTACCGCGACAAGAACCTCGTCGTCAGGACGAACGCGCGGGCACCTTCACCGGCCGGGTCAGGGACCACCGGCTCACCTTCTCCGGCCCGGCGCAGGCGTCCTTCGCCAAGCCCTCCACCCGTGACGTGCTCTTCAGGTGGCCGCTGTGGTCTCAGAACTCGTGCACCACCACCCAGTAGTCGGATTCCTCGACGGAGGCGGCACACAGGTGGCGCCCGTCGACCGACGCGGCCAAGAACTCCGGGGAACCCGTCACCGCGCAGACACGGGACGGGAGATTCGTGCCGACCGGGTCCTTCACGCGTACCCAGCCGATCCTGCTGCCGCCGGGTACGGGCGGGAGGACGAGGAACTCCCCGTTCTCCCCGCAGAGCGAGACCCGGGCGGCATGGTGATGCCAGGCCTCGTCCAGTGCCTCGGCGGCCTGCGGGGCCGAGGCGGGGACCCTGGCGACCGGTTCCACCTCGAACCCGCTGACCGCCTGGATGGCGGCGGTCACGGGCGGGCCGTCGGTCGCCGGTTCCCCCGTCACCTCGAGCCCGCACCGCCCGAGGACGTCCAGCCACTCCGGTGTCTGCCGGTCCGTCACGATTCCTGACCTTTCATCGGTTCTCCGGCCATTCAGCCACCCCCGTAGAACAGGTGATGGTCGCCACCCGGTTTGTTTATCTTGCCGTATCTCTCCATGGACTCCGGATAGCCGAGGCTGCCGTCGGGCCGCTGAACCCTTGCGTTGTCCCAGCCGAAGTTGACCAGGTTCCGGGTGTCGTCGATCTTGGGTTTGCCGGCGTGGAAGTGCGGGCCTGCCGGATCGTTGGTGTGCTCGACCACCACCCGCGAGCCGCTGTCCGTCTCGAACTGCCGGAAATTTCCCCAGTGCGCCGGATCCGGTGAGTAGATGTGTCCGGGTACGTGCTTCAGTTGCTTGTCCCCCGTGACCACCCACTCGGCGATGGGTTCCTCGCCGTAAGGGACACCGGCGAGGTCGAACGCGGCCTTCTCCGCATCCGCACGGTTGTCGAACGGATTGCCCTTCTCGCCACGCGGATACGGACTGAGACCGAGGGGGTCGGACCCGGTGTGCGGGTTGTGGACGTAGGTGGCGGGGTTGGGCGCGGGAGCGAGCCCGAGAGGGTCCGGGGTGAGGTATCGCGCCGTCTCGGGGTCGTAGTGCCGGAACACGTTGTAGTGCAGGCCGGTTTCCGGGTCGTGGTACTGACCGGGGAAGCGGAGCGGGGTGTAGGCCGTGCTGGAACTGCTCCAGGCGGTGGTGCCCCAGAGGGTGGCGCGGGTGCGCCAGGCGATGTCGCCGTCCTGGCCGATCAACTCGGTGGGCGTGCCGACGAGATCGGTGACGATGGCGAAGAAGCGCCGGTCCACCTCGTCCTGACGGGCGTCCGCCGTGAGGATGCGCTCGGTCTGCGAGAGGGGAACGCCGGACCGGTGGTCCCAGGTGAGGGCGACCGCGTTCGGCAGGTCCGGGTGGTGAAGGGTCTGCTCGCAGAGGGTCATGCCGTCCCAGGCGAACCGGGTCTCCTCGACCACGCTGTCGTCGTCCGCAAGACGCTGCTTGGCGACGCGGCGGCCCAGCGGGTCGTAGCGGTAGCGCCAACGGGTCGCGTCGGGGGTGATCACCGACGTGAGCCGGTTCTCGGCGTCCCATGTGTAGCGCCAGGTGTCCGGTTTGCGGGACGGGCGGGTCTTCTGCCGCAGGGTGATGCGGCCGAGGGCGTCGTGTTCGAAGCGGACGGCTCCGGCGCGGGTGATCGCCGTTCCCGCGTAGGTTCGCGGGCCGGTGGCCTCGTTGCCGGGATGGGACGCGGGCCAGAACGCCTCGGTCAGGTTGCCGTCGGCGTCGTAGGCGTACCGCTCCGTCCAGCCCTGCGCGTGGACGGCGGTGACCCGGCCGGCCGGGTCCAGGTCGAAGGTGCGGGTGCCCGACAGGAGGTCGCTGACCGAGCTGAGGTGGCCGTCCGGGCGGTAGGAGTAGGCGCGGCTGCCGAGGGTGCGGCCGGCGACGGTCAGGTGGCTGGCGGAGAGCCGCCCGGCCTCGTCCCAGGCCGAGGTGATGGTGAGGGCGTCGGCGAAGTCCCCGAAGACACGAGCCGTTTCACGGCCCGCGGCATCCTGGGTGAAGACGACCGGGGACCCCCCGGTGGTCAGGCGCTCGGGACGGCCGCCGGCGTCGTACGCGTAGGTGGTCACATGACCGGTGGGAGTGGTACGGCGGGTGCGGCGGCCCACGGCGTTGTACGCGTAGCTGATGGCGCGGCCGTCGACGAGCTCGGACTTGACCCGGCCCCGGCGGTCGTACACGTAGACGAGTTCGCTGTCCGGGCCGGACGCCTGAAGCAGCCTTCCGGCCCCGTCGTAGCCGTAGGTGGTCACCTGGCCCGCGGCGTCCTTCCGCGTCACCTGGCCGAGTCGGTCCCGCTCGAAGGAGATGACGTTGCCGAGCGCGTCGGTCCGGGAGACGAGCTGTCCGGCGGAGTCGAGACGGTAGTCGAGGGTCCGGCCGTCGAAGTCGGTCTCCGAGACCATGCGGCCGGCCGCGTCGTACCGGTAACTCCAGCGTGCGCCTTGCGGGTTGCCGACCTCGACGAGCCGCAGGGCGGCGTCGTACCCGAACTCGTACCGGGCTCCGTTCGGGTGCTCGCGGGCCGCCACCAGGTCGAAGTGGGTGTACTCGAACCGGGACACCCCGCCGATCGGGTCGGTGTGGGTGAGGCGGTTGCCCTCGCCGTCGTAGGTCCACGACTCGGTGGCGCCGTCCGGGGCCTCCCGGCGGACCAGATTGCCGTCCGCGTCCCACTCGAGACACGTGACGCCCCCTGTGGGGTCGGTGACCCGTCGTGCGTGTCCGAGGGCGTCGCGCTGAACCTCGGTGGTCGCGCCGGCCGGGTCGACGACCCGCGCGGGCAGCCCCATGGCGTCGCAACGGACCGTCGTGACGGCTCCCAGCGCGTCGGTGACCGACGTCGGGCATCCGCGAGCGTCGTAGGTGTAATGGGTGGTGTGGCCGGCCGGGTCGGTGAGCGCCACCCGGTTGCCGCGCGCGTCGAAGCTCTGGAGCCAACGGCTGCCGTCCGGGGCCCGGAGGTCCGTGTACCTCCCGAACGGGCCGGGTTTCATCGTGATGCGGCTGCCGTCCGGGCGGACCACGGCGACGAGGCGGTCGTTGTCGTCGTAGGTGTGGGCGAGGGTGCGGCCGAGCGGGTCGGTGTGGGTGAGGAGGTTCCCACGGGCGTCGTAGGTGAAGCTGTTGACGTGGCCCAGTGGATCGGTGGTGGCGAGAACGCGACAGCCGGGGCCGATGAGGTGGCGGGTGGTGTGCCCCTGGGCGGTGGTCAGGGTCGTGGTGCGGTGACCGGTTCCGGCATCGGGCTCGGTGTAGGTGAGGGTGATCTGGATGTGGCCGGCCTCGCCGCCTTCGGCGACGACCCGGTCGCGGTCGTCGTAGGCGTAGTCGTAGCGGTGTGCGTTGGAGTCGATCCAGGCGATGACGCGGCGGCGGTCGTCGTAGACGAAGCTGGTGGTGGCGCCCGAGGGTTTGGTGACGGTGGTGAGGTTGCCGTCCTCGTAGCCGTAGCTCATCAGCGCCAGATCCGCACCGTTCCCGCCCGCGCCGGCCAGGGACAGAGCGGTGACCAGGCCGTCGGTGACGGCCAGGTTCACCTGGGGGCCCGCCGAGTGGACGAGGGCCAGCGGCAGGCCGCCCTCACCGCGGTCGACGGTGATCACGTGACCGTTGCGTTCGGCGACGGCCGACAGCCAGGCCGTGCCGTCGCCGCCCGGCTCGGTGCCGGGAGGAGCGGCGAAATGACGCGTCAGGCCGCTGTCGGGATCGGTGACCATATAGTCGCCGTCGGCGTCGCGGGCCAGCAGCGTGCGGGCCCGGCCCGTCTCCGGGCGGGTGGGCGCGCCGGGGACCGGATGCGGATACGGGATCAGGAGCCCGTCGGCGGTGACGTGGACGACGCCGATCGCGTCGATCTGGAGCCGCTCGTCGACGGTCGAGGTCCAGGCGGTCCCCAGGAAGCGGCCGGCCGTGCAACCGGACTCGGTCCGGCGGGTGAAGACCAGCGGCAGGATGCCGGGCAGCTCCACGTCCGTCTGGGGCAGGAACATCCGGCCCGAGGCCAGATCCACCGGGTCGGTGCCGTCGGTGGTGCGCCCGCCGTCCGGGCGGCGGTGGGTGCCGTCCGGGGCGTCGTCGATCAGGCGGCGCAGCCGCGCGGCGTCGGCGGCCTCCTCGGCGATCCGCACACCCTTCACCGCCGCGCCACCGCCACCCGTGGCCGCGGTCAGGGCGAGGTCGGGGATCAGCCGGCCGAAGCCCTCGGCCGGGTCCTTCATGAAGTCGCCGATCATCTGCTTGCCGGTGCCGACCGGATCGTTGGCGGCGACGACCAGGCCGGCGGCCAGGCTGTTCAGGGACGTGGCGTACTCGGCCGGGTGCGTGATGTTGTACGGGTCCAGGGGGTTGACGCCGCGAACGAAATTGAGGATCCCCGCGGTGCCCTTGACGATGCCGCCGCCGACGTGGTCCTGCATGAGCCGGAGCTCGTCCGTCCCGTCCCTCAGCTGCTCGGCGTAGGACGGCTTATCCGGGGCTGTGTCGCGGGCGGCGCGCACGGCGGAACGTGCGGTCTCCGCCGCCGAGTTCCGCTGCTTGCGGGCCTCGGCCAGCAGGTCCTGGGCGTCCTGCATCAGCTTCTGGCCGGGATCGTCGAACGTCGCCGCCGGCTTGGGCGGGAGCGTGGACGGGTCGCGCTTGTCGGCGGGCTGGGCGTTGTAGCGGTCGACGGCGCCGTTGTAGGCGTCGACCTTCTTGCGGTGGGCGTCGGCGGCGTCCTCGGAGGCCTTGACGCCCTCCTTCCACTTGTCGATCGCCGTCTGCGCCTGCCCCTGCGCCCAGGTGACGGTGCCGGCGAACGCCTCGAGCGCACCGGCCGCCTTCGTGCAGGCGTCGGCACCGGTGAACCACTTGGGCGGCTGGGTGCTCACCGCCGTGCGCAGCGCCTCGGCCGTCTCCCCCTTGAGCCGGGACGAGTCGAGGCCCTTCAGACCCTCGCCCGCGCTGTCGAAGGCCTTCTGGAACGCGCGGAGCTTGGTGGCGGTCGCGTTGATCCTGCTTGCGCTGCCGTAGATCAGTTTGGTCTTGTCCTCGGTCTGCCCAAGATCCATCTCGTCGACCTCGGCGCCCATGCGGTTGGCGACCGAACGCGACTGCTCGCGTACCCAGTCCGCGCCGGACTCCCAGCCGACGTCGTCCAGCCGGTCGGCGGTCCAGTTCCCGGCGTCCTCCACCCGGTTGCCGGCCCACTCGACGCCGTCCTCGACCGCGTCCTCGACCGCGTCGGGCGTGATGTCGCTGATGAAGTCGCCGATACCCACTGTCAGTTACCCCCGGAGTCGCCCTGCTGCTGCGCCTGCTGCGCGCGTTCCTCCGGCGACGGGCCGAAGGTGTCGTCCAGCGCCTGGTCCCACTGGTCGTCGGAGATGCCGAGAGCGTCGTTGAGCACCTGCGACTGCCGCCCGCCCTGGCCCTCGGTGAGAACCGTGCGGCCGGTGTCCTTCCAGGTCTGCTCCATGTCCTGACCGGCCTTGTCCCACGACCCGGCGCTCCAGTCGGGGTTCAGCGAGTCCGGCGTGAACACGTCGCCCCAGTCCTGCCGGGCGATCTCCTCCTCGGTGGCATGCGGGTTGCCGCCCATCACGGAGTTGACGCCCACCTTGAGCGCCCCCGCGATGTACTGGTCGTGCTCCCACTGGGTGCCCGCCGCCAGGCCCAGGCGGTCGGCGAGCGCGCTCGCGTCGCTCACCAGGGCGCGCACACCCCACTCCCAGCGTTCGCAGAAGTCCTCGAAGTCGACCGAGAGGCCGTGGTGTCCGGCCTCCATCCCGGTCATCGCCAGCTCCGAGAAGCCCTTGCCCATCACCGAGCCGGTGGGGCCGCCGAGATCACCGAGCTGGTCGATCGTCGCGCCCACGCCCTGTGTGAACCTGGCGACGGACGCCTTGTCGAGCCGAAGGTCCGGTCCCTCACCGCTCATGACCGCATCCCCTCTTCCGTCTGACCGGCATCGACGGCGACCGCCTCCGCGACGATGCCGACGACCGGCGGGAAGAACATGGCCCCCTCCTGCGTGGCGATGTCGACGGCCACTCCGGCGGGCTCGCCCAGAGCGGGCACGATCTCGTCGACGATGCGCGCGCCGAGCAGTGCCGCGTAGTCCATGGGCTGATCAGCGGACCCGTGGTGCAGGGCGAACCGGGCCAGCGCGGCCTCGTCGGTGAACCCGCAGATCCACCGCACCCCGCCCGACCGCACCGACCACAGGCCTCCGTCGGCCACCGGCACGAGAAGGACGGAGCGTCGCATCTCGCCGATCAGCGCCCGAGGGTCGCCGCCCCCGCTTCTCCGCTCGGCGATGCGCTCGGCGAGCGCCCCTTTCGGCTGCTGCACGGATCCTCCCCGGTCGTCGGACGACTCATGGCACCGTAGAGCAGGACGCGCACGAGGGAGCGGGCGGTTCTGGTGAGGCTCGCCCGGGGTGGTGCGGCCGCGCGCTTCTCGGCTTGGCGAGACCGCGGGCGATGACGGGGTCGGTGTCGTGAGACATCCAACTTCCTCGCCGGGTCTTGGGGTGACGAGGGTGAGGGCGGGGCGGTCGAGGGGGTCGTCGGCGAGGGTCCGGCCCGGGACGTTCGGGCCGCCGAGGGGGTCGGTCGCCGTCGGGTTCAGTCGGAGACGGCGGCGGGCTCCGGCTCCACGGCTGCTGCCTCCGCCTTCGCCTTCACACCCGCACCTGCCTCCGCATCCTTCTGTTCCGTGGGCTCCGCCGCCGCCCCCTCCGTCTGCTCCGTGGCCCCCGACTCTGGCGCTGCCCCTGGCTTTCCCTGCTCCGTGGCCGCTGCCTGCGCCCGCTCCGCTGCCTGCGCGACGCCCGGCATCAGTCCGCCCATCGCTGCGCACTGTTCGGGTCCCATGACATGGGCCAGGGCCCCCGTCACCGTTTCGGCCAGGGTGCCGGACGCCTCCTGGAGCAGGCCGCGGGCCTTCTCGGTGAGGGCCACCTCGACCCCGCGCTTGTCCCCGCACACCGACTTGCGGGTGACGAGGCCGGCGTGCTGGAGACAGGCGATCTGGTAGGTCAGACGGGTCTTGGGCCGCCCCAGCAGCTCCGCGATGCGGGTCATCCGCAGGCCGCCCCGGGGCTGCTCCGCAAGCAGGCACAGGACGAGGAACTCGTCGTGCGAGACGTCGAGCCGCTCCTTCACCACCGAGCGCAAGCGCTGCTCCACCGCCCCCGTGGCGGCCAGGAGCAGCATCCAGCCGCGTAGCTCGGGCGGCAGCAGACCCGTCCCGGCGCCCTGGGCCGTCGGGCATGCGGGCAGGTCGGCGGCGCTGTCAGCGGGGTCTGCCATGGCACGAGTATATCTCTTGTCCAAATTTGCATGACCCTGTTGTTCATATTTGGATTACCGGCTAGCGTGGCCGTGCCCTCTTCACCAGCCGTGGACATCAAGGAGTACGACCATGACCGTCGCCGTGGAAACCGGACTGTGGCAGCTCGACGCGGGCGCCTCCACCGTCGCCCTGAAGCACAAGTCGATGTGGGGCCTGGTCCCCGTCAAGGGCGTCTTCGCCACCGTCGGCGGCGGCGGCGAGGTGAGCGCCGACGGAACCGTCACGGGCACCCTGACCCTGGACGCGGCCTCGATCGACACCAAGAACGCCAAGCGGGACGCGCACCTGCGCAGTGCGGACTTCTTCGACGTCGACAAGTACCCCGAGATCACCTTCGCGCTGCGCGCCTCCGAACTCGGCGCCGACGGGACCGCGCGGATGTCCGGCCAGTTGACCGTGCACGGCATCAGCCGGCCGCAGGCCGTCACCGCGCGCGTGACCCAGGCGGACGCCGACGCGGTCACCCTGGACGCCACCTTCACCGTGGACCGGCAGGAGTTCGGCATCACCACGAACCAGCTCGGCATGATGGGCGGTCTGACGACGATCACCACCACGCTCCGCTTCACGCGCGCGGTCGCCTGACGCGGGACCCGTGGACCTGCGCCGGTGAACCGGTGGCGGATCCGCGGCGGCACGCGGTGGAGGTTGCCGGCCCAGGTGTGCGGGGTTCGCCCACGCCCCGCTCGTGGACGGGGTGCACTTCGAGGGACCGACGGCGGTGGTGCGGTGAGGTGAAGCCGCATCTCGGTGCCGGAAAGCGTGGCGGTCCGTGTCGCTGTTGGGCCGAACGGGTGACTTGGCGTAAGAATTGACTGGTGCACGCATTGAAGGCGAGTCAGTTCGGGGGGTGCCGGTGAACCGTTACGACGTCACCGATGAACAGTGGGAAGGGCTCGCTCAGGTTGTTCCCTTGCGAGGCCGGGACGCGTGGCCGTCTGCGGTGGGCCACCGCGCGCTCCCGGACGCGGAGACCGAGACCCGGCGCCGGTTCGTCGTGCTGCGGATCAACGTCTTCGCGGACGCCCGTGAGGTGGCCGAGACGCTGATGGCGGGCATTCCGGTGCTGCTCGACCTGACAGGCGCGGAGACCGACACCGCCAAGCGTGTCCTGGACTTCTCCACCGGGGTCGTCTTCGGCCTGGCCAGCGGCATGCACCGGGTCGACCGCAATGTCTTCCTGCTGACCCCGCCGGGCACCGAGGTGAGCGGAATCATGGAGGGGGCGGGACTTCCCGGGGCCTGAGCCGGCCCCGCCGGGCGGCCGGTCTCCCGGGCGGCCGGCGCCGCGGCGCTCGAGCACTCGGGCGCTCGGCGGCCCACCGAGCGGTGGGCGACCAGGGTGACAACCCTCGTACTGGCCCGCCGGGCTTCGCTGACGCGCCCCGGGGCCCCGGGGCGCGTCGGGCGCCCGGGGCCATGACTGCGGTCGCTCGATCGTAGGAAGGTTTTCCAGGCGGAACGGTTCGCCGGGCGGGCGGAGTCCTACCGTCCGGATATGCCCTCGCCGTTTCCCTCCCCCCTGCCCTTACCCCCGCACGCGTCCGACGGGGCGCCGCCCGGGGAAGCCGCTCGTGCCGTGCCCGCGGCCGCTCGTACCGTGCCCGCACAGGCGTCGTCCGGGGCGGAGCGGCACACCCCGCCCGCGCCCGCGTCCGGCACGCCGTCCGTCCGGGCGCAGTACCTCCGGCCGTGCGTCACCGAACTGCGGCTCTCCGCCTTCGCGGGGCACCGGCGGGCCCGGTTCCCGCTGGGTGCGGTCACGTTGTTCGTCGGGGCCAGCGGGAGCGGCAAGAGCAGTGCGCTGCGGGCGTACGAGGCACTGGCGCGGCTCGGGGGCGGGGCCCGGCTGGGGGAGGTGTTCGCCGATCCGGTCGCGTGTGTGCCCGAGGGGGCGCGGCCCGATGCCCAGCGTCGTCGGGGCTTCCGCATCGGATGCACGGCCGACGGGCCCGGCGGGCCGGTCCGGCTCGACGTCGCCGTGCAGGCCGAACCCGAGCTGCGCATCGTGGGGGAGCGGCTGAGTGCCGCGGGCGTCGTGCTCCTGGAGACGGCCCTGCGCGATCCCGGACGGCGCACGGTACAGGCCGCCTGGCACACCGGCGGTTCCGCACCGGTGACGCGCGCCCCGCTGCCCGACGACCGGCTCGGCACCGCGCTGCTGCCGCTGCGCGTGGCGGGCAGGACCGACGGGCAGCGGCAGGTACTGGCCGCCGCCGAACAGATGGTGGTCGCCCTGCGGTCCGTCTTCGCCTGCGATCCGCAGCCCGACTGGATGGGCGTCCCCGTCCCCACCGGCTCCGGCCGGCTGCTCGCCGGATGCGACAACCTCGCCGACGTCCTGTGGCGCACCCGCGAGGAGTGTGGAAGACGGCACGCGGCACTGGTGGCGGCGCTGTCCGCGGGATCGGCGGGACCGGTCGTGGACCTGCGCGCCGAGACGCTGGCCGACGGCACGGTCCGCGCGCTGCTCGACCGCGCCGACGGCAGCCGCACGGAGCTGGCCCGGCTGGGATACGGCGAACTGCGCTACCTCGCCCTCGCGCTGGTGCTGCTCACCGGCCCGGGCGTCCTCGACGTGGACCCGGCCGGCGAGGTGCCCGCCGCGATGCAGACCCTCACCCTGCTCGCGGACGGCCTCGACCGGGGCCTCGACGTGCGGCAGCGGGCCGAACTGCTGCGGCTGGCGGTGCGGATGGCCGAGCGCGGGCACATCCGCTGTGTCGGTGCGGTCAGCGACGGGCACGGGGCCGCCCGGACGGAGGGGGTGACGGTGGTACACCTGGGTCCGTGACGGAACAACACCTCGACGTGGCGAAGCTTCAGCGCAGACTGGCCGAGTTCGCCGCCGCGCGGAACTGGCAGCCCTTCCACACCCCCAAGAACCTCGTCGCCGCGCTCAGCGTGGAGGCATCCGAACTGGTGGAGATCTTCCAGTGGTTGACGCCGGAGGAGTCGGCCCGCGTGATGGACGACCCGGACACCGCGCACCAGGTCACCGACGAGGTCGCCGACGTCCTCGCCTATCTGCTGCAACTGTGCGAGGTGCTCGGCGTCGATCCGCTGGCCGCGCTGGCCGCGAAGATCGACCGCAACGAGCACAGGTTCCCGGCACCGTAGCGGCGGCGACGCGCCACCTCTCCCCGCCCCGGCGCCCCGCTGCTTCGGGCGGGAGCCGCGTTCCGTCTTCACTCTCCGCAGTCGGCCGGCGGGCCGAAATCGATTTGTTGTCCACAGATTTCGGTCTTCCTCTGGCTTTTCGCCCCACACGCCCTCACTCTGGGTAGTGGACTGGTGGACACGGGTGTTCGGGCGGCGTGCGGCAGCGCGTCGGGGCAGACGGGGGCAGCGCATGGACGCGGTGCAGCTCATTCTGACGAGCAGGCGCGCGCTTTCGGGCGGCGGCGAGGGAGCGGGAATCCTCCAGGAGGTGTGGCAGGCGCAGGCCCTGGCGCAGGCGATCGGCAGTCGTCTCGCCGTCTCGGGCCCGCCCGAACTGCGCGGCGAGGCGCTGGGGCTGACCGAGCTGGCGGGACGGGGCTGCGGTGTGCTGGGTGCGCCGGATCTCGACCCGGGGGACCTGCTCGCCGCCCGCCTCACCGAACTGGACGACGCCCGTTGCGCCCTGCTCGACCTGAGCGGTCTGCTGGGCGAGGTCGGCATCGCCCTGGTCGGCCTGGCGAGCTCGGCGGACGACCAGGGCACGTACTGGAAGTGCATGGAGGCCATCGACGCGGCCGACGAATCCAGGGACCGGGTCCTGGAGATGTTGCGCAAGCTGGCGGCGAGGGAGGAACGGGAGGAGAGAGAGGGCGCCCTGCCGGAGAGATGAGGAGCTGCGACCCGCTCGGTGCCCGGGGAGGGAAGCGGTGCTCGGGTGGGCCGGTGCCCGGGGCGGCGCACCCGTCGTTCACCCGGCCGGGGACGGCGGCGCGGAGGGGACCGGTGGGGTCGAGAAGGAGGCCGGAGTGCAGGATGGAGACATGGATCTCCGTATCTTCACCGAGCCCCAGCAGGGGGCGACCTACGACACCCTCCTCGCCGTGGCCAAGGCCACCGAGGACCTCGGGTTCGACGCCTTCTTCCGGTCCGACCACTATCTGAAGATGGGCGACGCCGACGGCCTCCCAGGTCCCACGGACGCCTGGATCACCCTCGCCGGGCTCGCCCGCGAGACCAAGCGCATCCGCCTCGGCACGCTCATGACCGCCGGCACCTTCCGGCTGCCCGGCGTCCTCGCCATCCAGGTCGCGCAGGTGGACCAGATGTCGGGTGGCCGTATCGAACTCGGCCTGGGCGCGGGCTGGTTCGAGGAGGAACACAAGGCGTACGGCATCCCCTTCCCGAAGGAGAAGATCGGCCGCCTGGAGGAGCAGCTGGAGATCGTCACCGGCCTGTGGGCCACGGAGGTCGGCAAGACCTACGACTTCCACGGCACGTACTACGACCTCACCGGCTCGCCCGCGCTGCCCAAGCCCGCCCAGGCGAGGATCCCGGTGCTGATCGGCGGCACCGGCGCGTCCCGTACCCCGCGGCTGGCCGCCCGGTTCGCCGACGAGTTCAACATGCCGTTCAGCACGGTCGAGGACAGCGAGCGTCAGTTCGGCCGGGTCCGGGCGGCCGCGGCGGAGATCGGCCGTGCCGCCGACGCGATCACCCTCTCGAACGCCCTCGTCGTCTGCGTCGGCAAGGACGAGCAGGAACTCGCCCGCCGTGCCGCCGCGATCGGCCGCGAGGTGGACGAGCTGAGGACGAACGGGCTGGCCGGTTCCCCGGCCGAGGTCGTCGACAAGATCGGCCGATACGCCGAGGCCGGCTCCCGGCGGTTCTACCTCCAGGTCCTCGACCTGCACGACCTCGACCACCTGGAGCTGATCTCCGCCGAAGTGCAGGCGCAGCTCACCTGATCCCGGAAACGGGGGGCGGGACCGGAAGGGAAGCCGGAGGCCGCCGGCCCGGCTCGGACATCGTTGTCCCCCTTGTCCTCCTTGTCCGCCCGCCGGGACGTGCCGCCGGGCGGCTGTGACAGGGCTGTGACCGGAGGTATGGCTTCCGTCACGGTCGGCCGGGCGGCGCACTGATGAGGTGGCCGGATGCCTGGATTCCTCCCGCTCCTTCCGGCCCTGGCCGCGGTACTGCTCCTCTCGGCATGCGGATCGGAACGCGCCGCCACGCAGAACGGCGGTGCCCGTGCGGACGGTTCGACGCCGCGGACCGAGGTCACCCGGCCCGCGGTCGACGGAGTCCGGATCACCTCGGTGACCGTCCCCTCCGCCCCTTCCGACCCCGCGACCCCCGGCGCGTCCGGTGTCGACGGAGCCGTCGAGGCCGAGCGGCTCCCGGCCGAGCACGCGGGCGACTCCGGGATCTCGGCCGCCTACGAGGTCATCAACTCCGGTACCGAGTCGATGACCTACACCGTTCTCTTCACCTTCACGACGAGCGCGGGCGAGGTCATGAGCAACCAGCGGGTGACCGTGCGCTCGGTGGGGGCAGGCCGGACGGTGCGGGGGACCGTCCGACCGGAGGCGCGCGTCGTGGGATCGTCGCGGGTGACGACGGTGAAGATCGGCGAGGTGACCAAGGTCCCGGCGGACGAGGCGCCGGCCGAGGCGGGGGTGTGCCCGCCCTCCGGGATCCGCCTCACGGCCGATGACGGTGACGCCGCGATGGGGCTGCGGGTCGTGGGAATCATCCTCGAGAACTGCGGACAACAGGACTACACCCTGAACGGATACCCGCAGGTCAGCCTGCTGGACGAGGACCGCCGTCCGGTCGAAGGGATCAAGATCTTCAAGGGGAGCGGCGGCATCGCCACGCTCGCCGGGTTCGACGACGCGCCCCGGCCCGTCACCCTGAAGCCCGGCGAACGCGCGAACGCCGGTCTGACCTGGCGCAACACCACCGGCTTCGGCGCCGCGGTCGAGGTCCCCTACGTACGGGTGCGTGCCAAGTCCGGCGCCGCCCCGGTGATGGTGACCCCTCACCTGGACCTCGGCACCACCGGAAAGCTGGGCGTCAGCCCCTGGCGCGCAGCGGCGCGGTAGCCGCGGACCCGCCGACCGGACCGCCTCCGACGAGCCGTCCGGTCTGCCGGCGCCCGACGAGCCGGCCGCCCCGGCGCCTACCCGGCGAGCCGCAGCCGCACGGCCGCTGTCCGGCCGCCGCCCGCACGGACTCCGGTGTCCGTCCGTCGCTTTCCCGGTCCGATGCCCTGCACGGGGCCTGACCAGCGTCGACGGGGCGGCCGGAAGGGAAAATCGCGAGTTTCGCCCGAGCGTTCTCGGTACGTTGTAGGAGCGGACGAGCGCGCGACCGGCGCGCTTCCGCTCCTTTTTCCGAACCTTACCGAGGCACCCACGTGTTCCTGACGATCAGCACCACCGGCACCCCCGAACGCCCCGCCACCGACCTGGGCTTCCTGCTGCACAAGCATCCCGACAGGGCGCAGACGTTCTCCACCTCCTTCGGCACGGCCCACGTCCTGTACCCCGAGGCCGATGCCGAGCGCTGCACGGCGGCGCTGCTGCTGGAGGTGGACGCCGTGGCGCTGGTGCGGCGCGGCAAGGGCAAGGGTCGGGGCGGCGCTCCGGACGCGGCCCTCGCGCAGTACGTCAACGACCGCCCCTACGCGGCCTCCTCGCTGCTCGCGGTCGCCCTGAGCGGCGTGTTCTCCAGCGCGATGCGCGGCGTGTGCGCGGCCCAGCCGGGACTGCCGGCGCAGACGCGGCCGTTGCGCATCGAGGTACCCGCACTGCCCGCACGCGGGGGCGTCGGCCTCGTACGTTCTCTCTTCGAGCCGCTCGGCTGGGCGGTGACCGCGGAACCGGTGCCCCTCGACAAGGAGTTCGAGGCGTGGGGGGACTCGCGGTACGTGAGCCTGGTGCTGGAGTCGGAGACGCTCACCGTGGCCGAGGCACTGCGTCACCTGTACGTCCTGCTGCCCGTACTCGACGACGCAAAGCACTACTGGGTCTCCTCCGACGAGGTCGACAAGCTGCTGCGCGCCGGTGAGGGCTGGCTGTCCGAGCATCCCGAGCAGAAACTGATCACCAGCCGCTATCTCTCCCGCCGCTGGTCGCTCACCCGGCAGGCGATGGAGCGGCTGGAACTGGTCCGGCTGGCCGAGGCCGACGACAGCGAGGTCGAGGAGATCGACAACGCGGTCGAGGCGGAGGCCGAGACGCAGGAGCGTCCGACCCCGCTGGCCGTGCTGCGCCGCGAGGCCATCGTCAGGGCGCTGACGGAGTCCGGGGCCGCCCGGGTCCTGGACCTCGGGTGCGGGCAGGGGCAGTTGGTGCAGGCGCTGCTGAAGGACCCGCGATTCACCGAGATCGTCGGGGTCGACGTGTCGATGCGCGCGCTCACCATCGCCTCCCGCCGTCTGAAGCTGGACCGGATGGGTGAGCGGCAGGCCTCCCGTGTTCAGCTCCTCCAGAGTTCGCTGGCCTACACCGACGCCCGCCTCAAGGGCTACGACGCCGCCGTCCTCGGCGAGGTGATCGAACACCTCGACCTGCCGCGGCTGCCCGCCCTGGAGTACGCGGTGTTCGGCTCGGCCCGTCCGCGCACGGTCCTGGTGACCACCCCGAACGTCGAGTACAACGTCCGCTGGGAGAGCCTCCCGGCCGGCCATGTCCGGCACGGTGACCACCGCTTCGAGTGGACCCGCGAGGAGTTCCGCGGCTGGGCGGCCGCGGTCGCCGGACGGCACGGTTACGAGGTCGGGTTCGTGCCGGTCGGTCCCGACGACCCCGAGGTCGGGCCGCCGACCCAGATGGCCGTGTTCACCCTGGCCACGACCGGCGCCGGACACGGCCACGCGCACGAGAAGAAGAAGGAGGCGCAGGCAGCATGACCGAGACCCAGGCTTCCCCGCGGCGGGGCCGTGCGCTGCCCGTCACCGACCTCTCCCTCGTGGTGCTCATCGGAGCGTCCGGGTCCGGCAAGTCCACCTTCGCCCGAAGGCACTTCAGGCCCACCGAGATCATCTCCTCCGACTTCTGCCGCGGGCTGGTCTCCGACGACGAGAACGACCAGAGCGCCACGCGGGACGCCTTCGACGTCCTGCACTACATCGCGGGCAAGCGGCTCGCGGCCGGCCGGCGCACGGTGGTCGACGCCACCAGCGTGCAGCCGGACGCCCGTCGTCAGCTGATCGACCTGGCCAAGCAGTACGACGTGCTGCCCATCGCCATCGTCCTCGACGTGCCGGAGGAGGTGTGCGCCGAACGCAACGCGACCCGCACGGACCGCGCCGACATGCCCCGCCGGGTCATCCAGCGCCACACCCGCGAACTGCGCCGTTCGCTGCGCCACCTGGAGCGCGAGGGCTTCCGCAAGGTGCACGTCCTGCGGGGTGTCGAGGACGTCGAGAACGCCACGGTCGTCACCGAGAAGCGCTACAACGACCTGACCCACCTGACCGGTCCCTTCGACATCATCGGCGACATCCATGGCTGCGCCTCGGAACTGGAGTCGCTGCTGGGCAAGTTGGGCTATGCCGACGGCGTGCACCCGCAGGGCCGGCAGGCCGTGTTCGTCGGCGACCTCGTCGACCGCGGCCCGGACAGCCCGGGCGTGCTGCGCCGCGTGATGTCGATGGTGAAGGCGGGCAGCGCCCTCTGTGTGCCGGGCAACCACGAGAACAAGTACGGCCGGTATCTCCGCGGCCGCAACGTCCAGCACACCCACGGTCTGGCCGAGACCATCGAGCAGATGGAGAGCGAGAGCGAGGAGTTCCGCAGCGAGGTGCGGGAGTTCATCGCGGGCCTCGTCAGCCACTATGTCCTCGACGGCGGCAGGCTCGTCGTCTGCCACGCGGGTCTGCCGGAGAAGTACCACGGCCGTACCTCCGGCCGGGTCCGTTCGCACGCGCTGTACGGCGACACCACCGGTGAGACCGACGAGTTCGGCCTGCCGGTGCGTTACCCGTGGGCGGAGGACTACCGGGGCCGGGCGGCGGTGGTGTACGGCCACACGCCCGTCCCGGAGGCCACCTGGCTCAACAACACGATCTGTCTGGACACGGGCGCCGTGTTCGGCGGCAAGCTGACCGCGCTGCGTTGGCCGGAACGCGAGCTGGTCGACGTACCGGCGGAGCGGGTCTGGTACGAGCCGACGAAGCCGCTGCGCTCCGAGGCGCCCGGCGGGCACGACGGCCGTCCGCTGGACCTGGCGGACGTCCACGGCCGACGTGTCGTCGAGACCCGCTACGAGGGGCACCACCGTGTCTCCGTCCGTGAGGAGAACGCGGCCGCGGCGCTGGAGGTCATGAGCCGCTTCGCGGTGGACCCGCGACTGCTGCCGTACCTCCCGCCGACGATGGCCCCCACGGCGACCTCGCACGTCGAGGGCTATCTCGAACATCCGGCGGAGGCGTTCGCGCAGTACGCGCAGGACGGGGTCGCGCGGGTCGTGTGCGAGGAGAAGCACATGGGCTCGAGGGCGGTGGCCCTGGTGTGCCGGGACGCGGAGGCGGCACGCAGGCGGTTCGGTGTGGAGGGTCCCACCGGATCCCTCTACACCCGGACGGGCCGGCCGTTCTTCGACGACGAGAGCGTCACGGAGGAGATCCTCGGGCGCATCCGGACGGCGGTCGAGGCGGCGGGCCTGTGGACGGAGCTGGCCGCATCCGACAGCACCTCCGGCGCGGTGGACTGGCTCCTGCTGGACGCCGAGCTGATGCCCTGGTCGCTGAAGGCCTCGGGTCTTCTCCGCTCGCAGTACGCGGCCGTGGGCGCCGCGTCCGGCGCGGTGTTCCCGGGCGCCCTGTCCGCGCTGGAGGGGGCGGCGGCCAGGGGGGTCGACGTGGGTGACCTCCTCTCCCGCCAGCGTGAACGCGCCTCGGACGCGGCCGCGTTCACGCAGGCGTACCGCCGCTACTGCTGGACGACGGACGGTCTGGAGGGCGTACGTCTCGCCCCGTTCCAGATCCTCGCCGTGCAGGGCCGCAGCCTCGCGGACCTGCCGCACGACGAGCAGCTGGGGCTCCTGGACCGGCTGGTGGAACACGACAACACCGGCCTGCTCCAGACCACCCGGCGTCTCTACGTCGACACGGCGGACGCCGAGTCCGTCCGGGCCGGCGTCGACTGGTGGCTGGAGATGACGGGCCGGGGCGGCGAGGGCATGGTCGTCAAGCCGCTGGGAGCCGTGGTCCGCGGCGAGGGGGGACGCCTGGTGCAGCCGGGCGTCAAGTGCCGGGGCCGTGAGTACCTGCGGATCATCTACGGCCCCGAGTACACCCGCCCGGACAACCTCGCCCGGCTGCGCGGCCGCTTCCTCAACCACAAGCGGTCGCTGGCGATACGCGAGTACGCCCTCGGTCTGGAGGCCCTGGCCCGCCTGACGGAGGGCGAGCCCCTGTGGCGCGTCCACGAGGCGGTGTTCGCGGTCCTGGCCCTGGAGTCGGAGCCGGTGGACCCCCGCCTGTGACGCCTGCGCCCGGCCCGTGCCGCGAGCACGGGCCGGGCTCCCGCCGACGGCGGAGGCCCCTGCCACCTCCCGGGGCGCGGGTCCGGGCGCGTCCGGCCGCCGTGAGCGCGTCGACGGCCACGCCCGCCTGCGTGGGGACCGGGGAGCGCCAGGGGTCCGGGGCCGGCGATTCCAGGTCCGTCCCCGCACCGGGCCGCCGGTGCGGCGGACGCCGCTGCCAGGGCCGGGGGATCCCGCCGGGCTCGCGTCCGCCGGTCGACGTCCGGGCAGTGGTGTCCGAGCATCGGCCGGGGGATCCCGCCGGGCTCGCGTCCGCCGGTCGGCGTCCGGGCAGCGGTGTCCGAGCATCGGCCGGGGGATCCCGCCGGGCTCGCGTCCGCCGGTCGGCGTCCGGGCAGCGGTGTCCGAGCATCGGCCGGGGGATCCCGCCGGGCTCGCGTCCGCCGGTCGGCGTCCGGGCAGCGCGCGCCCGGACATGCGGAGATCGGAAGGGCCGTCGGTGGTGGGCGAGTCGGCCCGCCGATGTGACGGCGGGTCCGCGGAGTGCGGCGGCCTCGTATGCGGATGTCCGTACGGGTTCGTAGCCGGATGACCGGGGTCGGGCGAGGCGGGGCGTGGTGCGGCCGGGGAGGGGGCGGGCACCGTTCAGCCGACGAGCCGCAGCGCCGCCTCCGCCTTGCCGACGCGTACCCGCTGTCCCCAGGTGAGTTCCACCGCGTCGCTCTCGATGCCGTCGCCGAAGGCGATGAGCCGTTCCGACTCGACGGTGAGGGTCAGGCGGCCGCCGGCCGGCAGCTCGCCCGCGACGAGGGAGGTGCCGGTCGCGGGGGAGGGCCAGGCCTCGCGCACGAACCACACCAGCCGGTCCTCCGTCGGGCCGGGCAGCCGCGGGCCGGCGTCGCCGCTGCCGCCGCCGCGCTCCTGCCACACCGAGCGGATCCAGCCGGTCGCCCCCGTGCCCGTCCCCACCAGCACCCCGGACGAGGCCTGGGCCTCGACGGCACCCCCGTCGTCGTCGAGGCCCAGGCGGTAGCGGGCGGTCTGGTGACCGGCGGCGCCCAGGTAGATCTCGTTGAGGGCCAGCAGCCGCTGCGTGTCGTCGGCGACCGCCTCGACCATGGTCAGCTCGGCCATGCCGGTGCCCGCCGCCAGCGCGGCGGGCAGCAGGAGGCGGGCGTCCGCCGGACGGTGACGCACCAGGACGCCCGGGTTGCGGCCGGGGTCGGTGTCGATGCCCACCACGGGCTGGCCGGCCAGGTACTTGGCGGCGTTCGCCACGAGCCCGTCCTGGCCGACGACCACCACCACGTCCTCGGGTGCGAAGAGGAAGCGGTCCAGGTCCGCCCGCTCCACCCGGGTCTGGCGCCAGGTCAGCGGAATCGCCGCCGTCACCTCGGCCAGGGCGTGCCTGGTGCGACGGTGGCGGTCGGCGACCTCCTCGATGTCCCGTCCCCGCGAGGAGAGGAAGAAGGCGGCCTGGCCGTGGGTGCCGTGCCGGGCCACCAGCTCCTCGTACTCCGTGGTGCGGTGGACCAGCACGGCCCGCGGGGCGAGACTCATTCCCGGTCCCCGGCGCCGAGCTTCGACAGGAGCCCGGTGAGGACGTCGGGCGAGACCGTCACGCTGTCGATGCGCGGCAGGTTCTCCGCCAGACGTGTCCCGGTGAGGGCGTGCAGGGTCGCCACGTCGACGTCCGCGTGCACCCGCAGCCACGCCGCCTGTGCCTGGGCCCGTGCCTCGCCGACCTCGCGCGCCGCCTGTGCCTCGGCGTGGGCGAGCTGCACCGAGCGGGCGGCTTCCGCCTCCGCGAGCCGGACCGTGCGCGCCGCCTCCGCCACGGTCAGCCGTTCCGTGCGCTGGGCCTCGGCCTCCGCCAGCCGCACCTGCTTCGCGGCCTCGGCCTCGGCCAGCTTCACCGAGCGTGCGGCCTCCGCCTCCGCGAGCCGTACGGAGCGGGTCGCCTCGGCCTCCGCCCGTACCTTGTCCGCCGCCGCGCTCTCCTCCGCCTCGCGGCGGGTGTTCGTACCGCGCTGCTCCACCAACTGCTCTTCGCGGCGGGCCAGTTCGATCTTGCTGGCCAGTTCGTTCTCGGCGATCGTCCGCTCGCGTTCGACGGCCACCGCCCGCCGCTCGTACGTCGCCCGGTCGGCCTCCTGCTGGATCTGCTCACGCGCCGGGGTGCGCAGCGCCCGCTCCACCTCGGGCTCCGGACGCAGTGCGACGACCCGTACGGCCACGATCTCGATGCCGGTGGCCGGGAGCCGAGGCTCCGCCGCCAGCCCTGCCGCCACCCGTTCCCGCACCGAGGTCACGCCGTCGACCAGCGCCGAGGACAGCGAGGTACGCGCGAGGACGTCCAGCGCGTGCTGCTGCGCCGTCTCGGTCAGCAGTGTGCCGAGCTGCTCCAGGGGGGCACTGCGCCAGACACCCGTGTCCGGGTCGATGGAGAAGTCGAGACGGGCGGCCGCGACGGCCGGGTCGCTGACCCGGTAGGTCACCGTGGCCTGCACCGTCACGTCCTGGAAGTCGACCGTACGGGCGTGGAAGGTCATCGCCAGCTCGCGGTCGTCCACCGGTACTTCGGAGAGTGCGGCGCTCAGCGAGCGGAACCAGAAGCTCAGCCCCGGTCCGTCGTGGACCAGCTTGCCGGAACGGTGGTGGCGCACATGCGCCGTCGGGGCGCCGCGCAGATGGCGCCAGCCCAGGCGCCGGGTGATGTCGGCCATGAGTGGCCCCCCTGTTCATTTTCGTCAGTGCGACGATAAGCGAACGATAGCCCTGCCCCCCCTTGTCGTCAAGGGGACGAGAAAGAGAGGTGAGGGAAGGGAAGTGCAACAAGCTCGCTCGGAAACGGTCCAGTGGGGGGTGAAGGCGGTCCGCGATGGTCAGGATGGAGGCATGGGATTCCATGTCGACTCCGAGGCCGGGCGGCTGCGCCGCGTCATCCTGCACCGGCCGGATCTCGAGCTCAAAAGGCTCACGCCCAGCAACAAGGACGCGCTTCTCTTCGACGACGTGCTGTGGGTGCGCCGTGCGCGCGCCGAGCACGACGGGTTCGCCGACGTGCTGCGCGACCGCGGTGTCGCGGTGCACCTCTTCGGCGACCTGCTCACCGAGGCCCTGGAGATCCCGGCGGCCCGAGCGCTCGTCCTGGACCGCGTCTTCGACGAGAAGGAGTACGGGGTGCTCGCGACCGACCACCTCCGCGCCGCCTTCGAGACGCTCCCCGCCCCGGAACTGGTGGAGGCCCTCGTCGGGGGCATGACGAAAAGGGAGTTCCTGGAGGCGCATCCCGAACCGACCTCGGTGCGCTTCCATGTCATGGACCTCGACGACTTCCTCCTCGACCCGCTCCCCAACCACCTCTTCACCCGCGACACCTCCGCCTGGATCTACGACGGCGTCGCCATCAACGCCATGCGCTGGCCGGCCCGGCAGCGCGAGACCGTCCACTTCGAGGCGATCTACCGGCACCACCCCCTCTTCCGCGGCGAGACGTTCCGCGTCTGGTCCGAGGGGCAGGCCGACTACCCGTCGACCATCGAAGGCGGTGACGTCCTCGTCATCGGCAACGGCGCCGTCCTGATCGGCATGAGTGAGCGCACCACCCCGCAGGCCGTCGAGATGCTCGCCCACAAGCTGTTCGCGGCGGGCTCGGCCGAGACCATCGTGGCGCTCGACATGCCGAAGCGGCGTGCCTTCATGCACCTCGACACCGTGATGACCATGGTCGACCGGGACATCTTCACCCAGTACGCGGGCCTCGGCATGCTGCGTTCGTACACCATCGAACCGGGCGTCGGCGAGAAGGAGCTCAAGGTCACCGACCATCCGCCGGAGCACATGCACCGCGCGATCGCCGCGGCTCTCGGGCTGAGCGAGATCCGTGTGCTCACGGCCACCCAGGACGTCCACGCGGCCGAGCGCGAGCAGTGGGACGACGGCTGCAACGTCCTCGCCGTGGAGCCGGGCGTCGTCGTCGCCTACGAGCGCAACGTCACCACCAACACCCATCTGCGCAAGCAGGGCATCGAGGTGATCGAGATCCCGGGCAGCGAGCTGGGCCGGGGGAGGGGCGGACCGCGCTGTATGAGCTGTCCGGTCGAACGGAGTGCCGTATAGGCGTACGGGTGTCTGTATAAAAATGCTGAGTGTCGTATAGACTTCCGGGGTCCTTGTCACCGCAGTCCCACGCGCGCTGCGTCTCCTCACCGCACTTCTGGAGCGACCCCATGGCGACAGTCCCGACCGCCCTCGCCGGCCGCCACTTCCTCAAGGAGCTGGACTTCTCCGAGGAGGAGTTCCGCGGACTGATCGAGCTGGCCGCCGAGCTGAAGGCCGCCAAGAAGGCCGGGACCGAGGTCCAGTACCTGCGCGGCAAGAACATCGCACTGATCTTCGAGAAGACCTCGACGCGCACCCGCTGCGCGTTCGAGGTCGCCGCGGCCGACCAGGGCGCCTCCACCACGTACCTCGACCCCTCCGGCTCCCAGATCGGCCACAAGGAGTCGGTGAAGGACACCGCGCGGGTGCTGGGCCGGATGTACGACGGCATCGAGTACCGCGGGGACAGCCAGCGGAAGGTCGAGGAACTCGCCCTGCACGCGGGAGTGCCCGTCTACAACGGTCTCACCGACGACTGGCACCCCACCCAGATGCTCGCCGACGTGCTCACGATGACCGAGCACTGCGCCAAGAACCTCGCCGACGACGGGTTCGTCCTCGCCTACCTCGGCGACGCCCGGTTCAACATGGGCAACTCCTACCTGGTCACCGGCGCCCTGCTCGGCATGGACGTCCGCATCGTCGCGCCCAAGGAGTACTGGCCCGCCGACGAGGTGATCACGCAGGCCCGCAAGCTGGCCGAAGGCTCCGGCGCCGCGATCCTGCTCACCGAGGACCTCGCCGAGGGCGTGGCCGGCGCCGACTTCGTCGCCACCGACGTGTGGGTCTCCATGGGGGAGCCCAAGGAGATGTGGGACGAGCGGATCGCCGCCCTCGGCCCCTACGCCGTGACGATGGACGTCCTGCGCGCGACCGGCAACCCGGACGTCAAGTTCCTGCACTGCCTCCCGGCCTTCCACGACCTCGGCACCAAGGTGGGCCGCGAGATCCACGCCAGTCACGGCCTGGACTCCCTCGAGGTGACGGACGAGGTGTTCGAATCGGCCCACTCGGTCGTCTTCGACGAGGCGGAGAACCGCCTGCACACGATCAAGGCCGTACTCGTGGCGACGCTCGCCTGAGCGCCCCCACGCCGAGAGCGGGGCCCGGGCGGCCGCCGGCGCCGCGGTGATCGGCCCGCGGCCGTCGCGGGGGCGCGCCCTGCGGCGCCGGATCCGACGGCGCGGGCCGCCGGCCGAGGTGTGTCACGCCGGGTTCGGACGCCACTGCGGCGGGACGGCGGCCAGCCTGAACCACACCGCCTTGCCCTGCTCGGTGGGCCGGTGCCCGCAGGACGAGCTGAGGGCGCGGATCAGCAGCAGCCCGCGCCCGTGCTCCTGCCAGGGGTCGGGCTCCTCCAGGGCGGGGCGGGTGAGATCGCCGGGCGCCACGGGGTCGGGGTCGTGCACCTCGATCCGGCAACCGGTCGGCTGGAGCTCCACCACCAGCTCTATCGGCGCGTCCCCGGCGGTGTGCTCCACGGCGTTCGCCACCAGCTCCGCGGTGAGCAGCTCCGCGGTGTCGCTGTCCGCCCCGTGCTTCAGCTCGGCCAGCGCCGTACGGACCAGCGCACGGGCCACCGGCACGGCCGCGGCGGAGTGCGGCAGCGCGATACGCCAGGAGGCGGCCGGTTCGGAGGGGCGTTCGTGCAAGGCGAGTCCGTTCATGGCGCAGGGTCCGGTGATCGACATCAGACCGTCCCGCTTTCGATTCGAAGAATGGTACGGCGGCCTCCGTGGGAGGCGTTCGGCGGGCGCCGTACGGGACCGTCGGCCCCTGTCGGGCGGCTTACCCGGATCAACGGTCCGCCTCGCGCACCCGATCCCGTTGTTACCGCGCTATTGACGACCGGTGACGTGTGTGACGAGAACACGGCGTGCGGTGACACAGCGATTCTCCCCGGCCGGTCTATCGCGCACTCCTGACGACAGTCACAACAAGGTGATAACTTCGGAAGCGACTGTCGAGGAGGCCGCCCTGATGAGTCCCTTCACCGGCTCCGCCACCCGCACCTCCGACTGGCACCACCTGCGCGTCGATCTCGCCGACGGGGTCGCCACCGTCACCCTGGCCCGTCCCGAGAAGCTCAACGCCCTCACCTTCGGCGCCTACGCCGACCTGCGCGACCTGCTCGCCGAGCTGTCCCGGGAGCGGTCGGTCCGCGCCCTGGTCCTGGCCGGCGAGGGCCGCGGCTTCTGCTCCGGCGGCGACGTCGACGAGATCATCGGCGCCACCCTCGGCATGGACACCGCCCGGCTCCTCGACTTCAACCGGATGACCGGACAGGTCGTGCGCGCGGTACGGGAGTGCCCGTTCCCGGTCGTCGCGGCCGTGCACGGCGTGGCCGCGGGCGCCGGCGCCGTCCTCGCCCTGGCCGCGGACTTCCGCGTCGCCGACCCCAGCGCCCGCTTCGCGTTCCTCTTCACCCGCGTCGGCCTCTCCGGCGGCGACATGGGCGCCGCCTACCTGCTGCCCCGGGTGGTCGGTCTCGGCCATGCCACCCGGCTGCTCATGCTCGGCGAACCGGTCCGCGCACCCGAGGCCGAGCGCATCGGCCTGATCAGCGAACTGACCGAGGAGGGCCGGTCCGACGAGGCGGCACAGGCGCTGGCCCGCCGCCTCGCGGACGGCCCTGCCCTGGCGTACGCCCAGACGAAGGCCCTGCTGACGGCCGAGCTGGACATGCCCCTGGCGGCGGCGGTGGAACTGGACGCCGCGACCCAGGCCCTCCTGATGAACGGCGAGGACTACGCGGAGTTCCACGCGGCCTTCACGGACAAGCGCCCTCCGAAGTGGCGGGGACGATAGACGTGGTGGCCGACGCGCGGGCGTCGTCCCCTGCGCCGCGGGACGGTGCCGACGGGCGGCTCCGCGGCGCACGACCGGACCGCACGCGCCCGCGGCCTCCCGAACCGGCCGGCCACCCCCTGCGCGTCGCGATCATCGGCGGCGGCCCCGGCGGTCTCTACGCGGCGGCCCTGCTGAAACGCCTCGACCCGGCCCGCGAGATCACCCTGTGGGAACGCAACGCCCCCGACGACACCTTCGGCTTCGGAGTCGTCCTCTCGGACGAGACCCTCGGCGGCATCGAACACGCCGACCCGCAGGTCTACGCGGCCCTCCAGCGGGACTTCGTCCGCTGGGACGACATCGACATCGTGCACCGCGGCACCCGGCACACCTCCGGCGGGCACGGCTTCGCCGCCCTCGGCCGGCGCCGGCTCCTGGAGATCCTGCACGAACGCTGCCGCTCCCTCGGCGTCGCCCTGCGCTTTCGCACCGAGGCGCCCGGTCCCGCACGGCTGGCGAAGGAGTACGACCTCGTCATCGCCGCCGACGGTGTGCACAGCACCACCCGTGAGTCGTACGCCCAGGTGTTCCGCCCCCAGGTGACCGGACACCACTGCCGTTACATCTGGCTCGCCGCGGACTTCGCCCTGGACGCCTTCCGCTTCGAGATCGCGGAGACCCCGCACGGCGTGATGCAGCTGCACGGCTACCCCTACGCGGCCGACGCCTCGACCGTGATCGTCGAGATGCGCGAGGAGGTCTGGCGGGCCGCCGGGTTCGACGGACTCGCCGAGCAGGACTCGGTGGAGCGCTGCGCCAAGATCTTCGCGGAAGCCCTCGGCGGACGCCCCCTCAGCTCCAACAAGTCCGCCTGGACCACCTTCCGTACCGTCGTCAACGAGCGCTGGTCGCACGGCAACGTCGTCCTCCTGGGCGACGCCGCCCACACCGCCCACTTCTCCATCGGCTCCGGCACCAAGCTCGCCGTCGAGGACGCCCTGGCGCTGGCTGCCTGTCTGCGAGAACACCCCGATGTCCGGGACGCGTCGGCCGCCTACGAGGAGGAGCGCAGACCCGTCGTCGCCTCCACCCAGCGGGCCGCCCGCGCCAGCCTGGAGTGGTTCGAGAACATCGGCCTCTACCTCGACCAGCCGCCCCGCAGGTTCGCCTTCAACCTGCTCACCCGCAGCCGCCGGGTCACCCACGCCAACCTGCGCCTGCGTGATCCCCGCTTCACCGAGGCCGTGGAGCGGGAGGCCGGCTGCCCGCCCGGCACGCCCCCGATGTTCACCCCGTTCCGGCTGCGCGGTCTGACCCTGCGCAACCGGGTCGTCGTCTCACCCATGGACATGTACTCCGCCACCGACGGTCTCCCCGGCGACTTCCACCTCGTCCACCTCGGCTCCCGCGCACTCGGCGGTGCCGCACTGGTGATGACCGAGATGGTGTGCGTGTCCGCCCAGGGGCGCATCACACCCGGCTGCACCGGCCTGTACACCGCCCGCCAGGCCGACGCCTGGCGGCGCATCACCGACTTCGTGCACCACCGGGCGCCGGGCGCCGCGATCGGCGTCCAGCTCGGCCACGCCGGACGCAAGGGGTCGACGAAGCTGATGTGGGAGGGCATGGACGAACCGCTGCCCGACGGCAACTGGCCGCTCGTGGCCGCCTCCCCACTGCCGTACAAGCCGGACAGTCAAACGCCCCGCGAACTCACCCGGGCCCAACTCACGGACCTCAGGCATCAGTTCGCCGACGCCGCTCGTCGGGCCGCCCGGTCCGGCTTCGACCTCCTCGAACTGCACTGCGCGCACGGCTACTTGCTGTCCGGGTTCCTCTCGCCGCTGACGAACCGCCGCACGGACGCCTACGGAGGGCCGCTCGCCGGGCGGCTGCGGTTTCCGCTGGAGGTCTTCGACGCGGTCCGTACGGTATGGCCGGCGGAACGGCCGATGACCGTCCGCATCTCCGCCACCGACTGGGCGCGGGGCGGTACTTCGGCCGACGACGCCGTCGAGATCGCCCGTGCCTTCGCCGCGCACGGCGCCGACGCGATCGACGTGTCGACCGGACAGGTGGTGGCCGACGAACGCCCCGAGTTCGGCCGCTCCTACCAGACGCCCTTCGCGGACCGGATCCGGCACGAGGCGAAGGTGCCCGTGATCGCGGTCGGCGCGATCTCCTCCTGGGACGACGTCAACTCGCTGATCCTGGCAGGGCGCACCGACCTCTGCGCCCTCGCCAGGCCCCACCTCCACGACCCGAACTGGACCCTGCACGCGGCCGCGGAGCAGGGCTACACCGGACCGGGCGCCGAATGGCCCGCCCCCTACCGGGCAGGCAGCCGGCCCCCGCGCACGGGCCGTACGGACGTACCCCGGTCCGCGCGGACCGGCCGGCTGACGCAGGATCCGGCCGTGTGACTCACGGTGCGCCCGGGGTGACTCCGGCGAACTCCGCGCCCGCGTCCCGCAGGCGCTCGTGCAGGCCCTGGAACACGGCCGCCGAGCGGGTCCCCGGCCAGTCCCGGGGGAGCAGGCGGGCGGGCAGGCCGGGGTCGCTGTAGGGCAGGTGACGCCAGGAGTCCAGAGCGAGCAGGTAGTCGCGGTAGGCCGCCTCCGGCGGGGTGTCCGGACGCTGTCGCCAGGCGTGCAGCACGCGCGCGTGGGCGTCGAGGAACGTCTCGTGCTGCTTGGCGATGGCCGCCAGGTCCCACCAGCGGGCGACGGACTCACCGGTCGGCGAGAAACCGAGGTGCTCGCCGCGGAAAAGGTCGACGTAAGGGTCGAGACGCAGCCGCTCGAGGGTGTGCCGGGTCTCGTCGTGCAGCCGCGCCGGCGCGATCCACACCCCAGGTGCGGCGGTACCGAACCCCAGGCCCGCGAGCCGCGACCGCAGCACGTGCCGCTTCTGCCGCTCCGACTCCGGCACCGAGAACACCGCCAGCACCCAGCCCTCGTCCGCGGGTGGGGCCGTCGCGTAGATGCGCCGGTCGCCGTCGTCGAGCAACTGCCGTGCCTCGTCGGAGAGTTCGTAACCGGCCGCGCCCTGCGCCGTACGGCCCGGCAGCAGCAGCCCGCGCCGCTTCAGCCGGGACACCGAGGAACGGGCGGAGGGCGCGTCGACACCGACCGCGGCGAGCAGCCGGATCAGCTCGGCGACGGGCACCGGGCCCGGGGCGAAGCGGCCGTACGCGCCGTAGAGCGTGACGATGAGAGACCGGGGTGCGGGCTGATCGGACACGTTGATCATCTTAGGTCTTCGGCATCACTGCTGGTCACCATCGGTGTCATCACCGATGTGATGGCTTCCCGCGTGGTTTTGGGCGTGGCTTTCGGTTCGCCCCCGGGCGTCGCCTCCACCACGCAGCCGGAATCGCTGGAGTTTTCCGGTGGCCGTGCGCGGCAGCGCGTCCAGGAAGACGAACTCGCGCGGGCACTTGTACGGCGCCAACTCCTGCTTGAGGAAGGTGCGCAGGACCTCCGCGTCGCGCCGGGCGCCCTCCCGCAGGACGGCGAACGCGACGACCGCCTGTCCCCGGCGCGCGTCGGGCCGTCCGACGACCGCCGCCTCCAGCACCTCCGGGTGCCGCAGCAGCGCCTCCTCGACCTCCGGGCCCGCGATGTTGTACCCGGCCGAGATGATCATGTCGTCGGCGCGGGCGACGTACCGGAAGTAGCCGTCGGACTCACGGACGTAGGTGTCGCCGGTGACGTTCCAGCCGTCGCGCACGTACTGCCGCTGCCGGGGGTCGGCGAGGTAGCGGCAGCCGACCGGACCGCGCACCGCGAGCAGTCCGGGTTCGCCGTCGGGCACCGGCTCCCCGCCGGCGTCCTGCACGCGCGCGTGCCAGCCGGGGACGGGGACGCCGGTCGTACCGGGACGGATGTGTTCGTCGGCGGCCGAGATGAAGATGTGCAGCAGCTCGGTGGCCCCGATGCCGTTGATCAGCCGGAGCCCGGTCCGCTCGTGCCAGGCCCGCCAGGTGGCGCCGGGCAGGTTCTCACCGGCGGAGACACAGCGGCGCAGCGAGGAGACGTCGTGCGGGCCGGGGCCGTTCCCCTCGTGCGGGCGGTTCAGGTCGTCGAGCATCGCGCGGTAGGCGGTGGGCGCGGTGAACAGCACGCTCACCCGGTGTTCGGCGATGGCGGGCAGCAACTGCCGGGGGCCGGCCTGTTCGAGGAGCAGGGCGCTGGCGCCGGCCCGCATCGGGAAGACGACCAGCCCGCCGAGGCCGAAGGTGAAGCCGAGCGGGGGACTGCCGGCGAACACGTCGTCCGCAAGGGGCTTCAGCACATGGCGGGAGAAGGTGTCGGCGACCGCCAGGACGTCCCGGTGGAAGTGCAGACAGCCCTTGGGGCGCCCGGTGGTTCCGGAGGTGAACGCGATCAGCGCCACGTCGTCGGACGCGGTCTCGACGGCCTCGTACGGTGCCGTCGGCGCCGGCCGGTTCAGCAGGTCGTCGGGGGCGTCACCGCCGTACGTCGTGATCCGGAGCCCGGGTACCTCCGCCTTGGCGAGATCGTCGACGGCCCTGATGTCGCACAACGCGTACCCCACCCGCGCGATGTCGCACATGGTGCGCAGCTCGTTCGGCCGCTGCTGTGCCAGGACGGTGACCGCGATCGCGCCCGCCTTCAGCACCGCCAGCCAGCAGGCCGCGAGCCAGGGCGTGGTGGGGCCGCGCAGCAGCACCCGGTTGCCGGGGACGACCCCGAGTTCGCCGCTCAGCAGATGCGCGATCCGGTCGACGCGGGCGCGCAGTTCCCCGTATGTCCAGGACGGCCCGGAGGGGGTGTGGAAGACGGGCCGGTCCGGGGCCGCCCGGTCGAGCAGTTCGGCGGCGCAGTTCACCCGGTCGGGGTAGCCCAGGCAGGGCAGTTCGAAGCGGAGGTCGGGCCAGTCGCCGGGCGGCGGAAGGTGGTCACGCGCGAAGGTGTCGACGTGGGCCGAGACGTTCATGGGCGTTCGCCCCCCTTGCCTGGATGGACTGTCCGGCTGGGCTGCCCGGGTGGGCGTCGTCCTGGGGTCGCACAGGGAGCGTAGCGCGTTGGTGACGACAGTCAACGGTACGCGATATCGTCGTACGGCGGGCGCTGCGCACGGCGGTGCCGGTCATGGTGCGCCAGGTATGAGAGGTGCCGGGTGCGGCACCCGCACGGCACGCGACGCACGGACGGCACAGACGGCACGGACGGCACGGATGGGATGTACGGCGAAGGGGACAGGCGATGCCCGCATTCTCGCTCGAACCGGAACAGACCGCCTGGTGCGCCGAGCTGCGGTCCCTGGCCGCCGAGCGGCTGCGCCCCCTCGCCGAGAAGGGCGAACCGGGCCGCGTCAACCGCCCGCTGATCGCCGAACTCGGCCGACTGGGCCTGCTGCCGCGGCTGTTCACCTCCGGCGCCGTCGACCTGTGCCTGATGCGGGAGTCCCTCGCGTACGCCTGCACCGAGGCGGAGACCGCGCTCGCCCTGCAAGGACTGGGTGCGCATCCGGTCCACGCCCACGGCACCCCCGCCCAGCGGCAGCGCTGGCTGCCCGGCGTGACCGAGGGCACCGCGGTCGCCGCGTTCGCCCTGAGTGAGCCCGGCGCGGGCTCGGACGCGGCGGCACTGTCGCTGGCCGCCGACCCGGAGGGCCCGGACGGCTGGCGGCTGACCGGCGAGAAGTGCTGGATCTCCAACGCTCCCGAAGCCGACTTCTACACCGTCTTCGCCCGCACCACCCCGGGGGCCGGCGCCCGCGGCGTCACCGCGTTCCTCGTGCCCGCGGACCGCCCCGGCCTCACCGGCTCCGCCCTCGACATGCTCTCCCCGCACCCCATCGGCGCCCTCCGCCTGGACGCCGTCCCCGTCACGGCGGACGACGTGCTCGGCGAGCCCGACCGCGGCTTCCGGGTCGCCATGGGCACCCTCGACCTGTTCCGCCCCAGCGTCGGCGCCTTCGCCGTCGGCATGGCACAGGCGGCCCTCGACGCGACCCTCGCCCACACCGCCCGACGGGAGGCGTTCGGCGGGAGGCTGAGCGGCCTCCAGGCGGTCGCCCACCAGGTCGCCGAGATGGCCCTGCGCACGGAGGCCGCGCGCCTGATGGTCCTCGCCGCGGCGACGGCGTACGACGACGGAGCGCCTGACCTCCCCCGACGTGCCGCGATGGCCAAGCTGTTCGCCACCGAGACCGCGCAGTACGTCGTCGACACGGCCGTCCAACTCCATGGCGCCCGGGCGCTGCACCGAGGCCACCTGCTCGAGCATCTCTACCGGGAGGTGCGCGCGCCGCGGATCTACGAGGGCGCCAGCGAGGTCCAACGAAGCATCATCGCCAGGGAGTTGTACGCCGGACTCGTGGACCGGGAGGCGAGGTGAGCACCGAGCGCGTCAACCCGCCCCAACTCTCCCCGCCGGTGGGCTTCTCCCACGCCGTCGTCGCCGCCGGTGAGCGGATCGTCTTCCTGGCCGGCCAGACCGCGCTCGACGCCGAGGGGAAGGTGGTGGGCGAGTCGTTGCCGGAGCAGTTCGGCCGGGCGCTGAGCAATCTGCTCGCGGCGCTGACTGCGGCGGGCGGCACGGCCTCGGACCTGGCGCGCGTCACCGTGTACGTCACGGATGTCGCCGCGTATCGAGAGCAAGCAGCCGAACTGGGCTCGATCTGGCGGGAGTTGGCCGGCCGTGACTATCCGGCGATGGCGGTCGTCGGGATCGTGCGGCTCTGGGACGAGCAGGCTCTCGTCGAGCTGGACGGGGTCGCGGTGCTGGACCGGTGACCGGGAGAGTCCCCGCGATCAGCGAACGGGGTCGGCGACCGGGACCGACGGCCGGCACCCGTCACGCGTCGTCGGCCGCCGGGCGTCGGTCACCGGGTTCCGCCGGGCGGCGACGGTCGGCTGTGCGGTCCGTCGGGCGGCACCGTGTGTGCGGTCCGTCAGGCGGCGACGGTCAGCTGGGCGGCGGTCACCCGGTGCGGGTCCACGACCCGGCCGTCGGGCAGCAGCTCGCCGGAGTCGTCGAAGAGGATCGTGCCGTCGCACAGCAGGTTCCAGCCCTGCTCGGGGTGGGCGGCGACGATGTGCGCGAGGTGGGCCGGGCGGGCGTCGGCCGAAGCACCGGGGAGCTGGTGAGAACACATGGAGCACCTCCACGTCGGTGGGGTCGGCGGTGTGGTCGGCCCCCATGGGTAGACCATGCGCCCGGCCCGCGGGCATCACCAGAGGGTGCCCGCAAGCGTGACAGCACCAGGACAACTCCAGGACCGTTCGCCGACGACCGGGGCGGACTCGCCACCGAAGGAGTGACGATCACCGCCATGAGCGGGTCCGCCCGGTACCTGTGGAGCCCCCCCACCACAGGAGGTTCTTCCATGTCGTTGCGTCCAGCCCTCACCGCGGCCGCCGGTGCCGTTCTGCTCCTGCTCGCCGCCCCGGCGGTCACGGCCGCCGCCGATCCCTCGGAGTCCGTCACCGTCGCCCCGGTCGGCCGTATCGCCCCGGACGGCACCGTCACCCTCTCCGGCACGTACCGCTGCGTCGGCGACTCCGGCCCTGTCTTCGTCAGCTCCTCGATCGGCCAGAGTTCCGGCAACGGACGGCACGGCATCGGCGGCACCCGTGCCGTGTGCGACGGCGCCGAGCACACCTGGGAGAACACGGGCAAGACCACTCCCAACGACCTCGAACCCGGCGCGGCGCACGTCGAGGCCACGCTGATGGAGCTCCGCCCCCAGGGCGGCCTGCCCCTGCCCCACTTCCACGCGGCACAGGAGCGGGACATCACCCTGTCCGCCGGCTGAGCGGCGGGTCCCCGGCGGCCGGTCCCGGGCGGCGGGCCCCGCCGCCGTGCGGACCGGCGTCCCGGGACCGCGAGGCCGCCCGGCGCCCCGGGGCCGCCGGGCCGCCCGACGTGTGGAGGTTCGGCCCGCCCCGCGTGCTCTCAGACGGGGTATGCGTGGGTCTGGGCCGCCTTCACCGTCGCCCAGACCCCCGCGCCCGGATGCAGATCGAGTTCGGCGGCGGCGACCGTGGTGAGGTCCGCGACCAGCGGGAGCTCTCCGGTGAGGTCGGCGCGGATCTGGTCGCCGTGGGTCTCCAAACCGGCGACCCGGCACTGCCAGAGGTTACGGGCGCTGGAGCCGAGGGGCCGTTCGCGGTAGAGGGTGACCGCGCTCGGCGGGAACGCCACGAAGACCGGCCCCGACAGGTTCTCCGTGGTGGTCAGGCACGGACCGGCGTCGAGACGGACGGTGTGACCGTCGGCCTCGCCCCGGTAGAGATTCAGACCGACCAACTGGGCGATGTAGTCCGTACGGGGATGACGGGCGATGTCGGACGGGACACCCTCCTGGACGACCCGGCCGTGCTCGACGACGACCAGCCGGTCGGCGAGCACCATGGCGTCCAGAGGGTCATGGGTGACCAGGACGGCGACGGCCTCGAACTCGGCCAGATGGCGGCGGAGTTGCGAGCGGACCTCCAGGCGGGTGCGGGCGTCCAGCGCTGCCAGCGGCTCGTCGAGGAGCAGCAGACGCGGGCGGGTGGCCAGTGCCCGGGCCAGGGCGACCCGCTGGGCCTGCCCGCCGGACAGCTTGCGCGGCTTGGCGTCGGCGTGCTCCGCGAGGCCCAGGCGGTCCAGCCACTCGGCGGCCCGCGCCCGCGCCTGCGCCCTCGTCGCACCCTGGCAGCGCGGCCCGAAGGCCACGTTGTCCAGCGCGGTCAGGTGCGGGAAAAGCAGGTAGTCCTGGAAGACGACGCCGACCGGGCGGGACTCCGGCGGCGTACGGTCCAGCGCCGCGCCGTCCAGCCGCAGACGACCGCCGGTGAGCGGCGTGAGACCGGCGAGGGCGCGCAGGGCGGTGGTCTTCCCGGCGCCGTTGGGGCCGAGCAGGGCGACGACTTCACCGGGCGCGACCGTCATCGGCACATCGAGCCGGAACGTGCCGCGTTCCACGACGAGGTGGGCGTCGAGTCCGGCCTCGGCGGCGGAGGCCGCGCCCGCGAAGGCGACGGGGACCGTGGGGGCAGCGGGGCCGTCGTGGGCGGGGCGGTCCTCGGGGGCGGCGGAGGCGCCGTCGCGGGGCCGGATCACGGGGCTGTCATCCAGCGGTCGCGCAGGCCCGCCAGCACCGCGACGGACACGGCCAGCAGGACCAGGCTGAGGGCGATGGCGGCCTCCGGGTCGCTTTGCAGGGCCAGGTACACGGCCAGCGGCATGGTCTGGGTGCGGCCGGGGAAGTTGCCGGCGAAAGTGATGGTCGCGCCGAACTCGCCGAGCGCCCGGGCCCAGGCGAGTACCGCGCCGGCCGCGATGCCCGGCGCGATCAGCGGCAGCGTGACCCGGCGGAAGGCGGTGAAGCGGGAGGCGCCGAGGGTGGCGGCCGCCTCCTCGTAGCGCGGGTCGGCGGCGCGCAGGGTGCCCTCGACGCTGATCACGAGGAACGGCATGGCGACGAACGCCTCGGCGATCACGACGCCGGCGGTGGTGAACGGGAGGGTGACGCCGAACCAGGAGTCGAGCCACCTCCCGACGATGCCGTTGCGGCCGAGCGCCATCAGCAGGGCCACACCGCCGACCACCGGCGGCAGCACGAGCGGCAGCGTGACGAGGGCCCGGACCAGGCCGCGTCCGGGGAACTCGACCCGGGCAAGCAGCCAGGCCAGCGGCACGCCGACGACCAGGCTCACCGCGGTGGCGGCGGTGGCGCAGACCAGGGACAGCCGCAGCGCCTCCCACACCTCGGCGCCGGTCAGCAGCTCGGGCAGGCTGCGCCACGGGGCCCGTACGAGCAGGGCGATCAGCGGCACGACGAGGAACGCCAGGCCGATCAGCGCGGGCACCAGCAGCGGCAGCGGCACGCCCCGCGTCCGGCCCCGGAGGCGCCGCCGCCGCGGACCGCCGCGCAGGGTGTCGGCCGCGGCGCCGGACCGGTCGAACGGGGTCACGGCTTGAGGAACCCGGCCTCGGTCAGGACCTTCTGGCCCTCGGCGGACCGCACCAGCGCGATGAACGCCAGGGCGGCACCGGCGTTCCGCGCGCCCTTCAGCCGGACGATCGGGTAGTCGTTGACGGCGTCGGCCGACTCGGGGAACTCCACGCCCTCCACCTTGTCACCCGCGGCGTGCACATCCGTCTTGTAGACGACGGCCGCGTCGGCCTCCTTCAGCCTGACCTTCGTCAGGGCGGCCTTGACGTCCTGCTCGTAGGAGACGGGGGTGAGCTTCAGCCCGCCGGCGTCGAGGGCTTTCTGGGCGGCCGCGCCACAGGGCACGGTCCTGTCGCACAGTACGACCTTCAGGCCCGACCCGGTGAGGTCCTTGAGACTGGAGACCTTGTCGGGGTTGCCCGGCAGGGTGGCGATCTCGAGCTGGTTGCGGGCGAAGGTGGCGGGGGCGCCGGAGGCGTCGCCCGCGTCCGTCACGATGGCCATCGTCTTCGGGCTGGCGGAGGCGAACACGTCCGCCGGGGCGCCGCCGGTGATGCTCGCGGCGAGGGAGTCGCTGCCGCCGAAGCTGAAGGTGACCTTCGTCCCCGGGTGCGCCTTCTCGAACTCCTCGCCCAGCGTCGTGAAGCTCTCCTTCAGCGAGGCCGCGGCGAACACGGTCACCGCCCCGGAGACCCTGCCCGGGGCGGAGGCGGACGCCGAGTCCGACGCCCCGGACGAGGAGTCCGAGCCGGACGACGAACAGGCGCTCAGGGCCAGCAACGCGGCGGCTCCCAGGGCGGCCACCTGTATCGGCCGGCCGGTCCGGCGCGCGGTACGGGTCATCACGGGTCCACTCCCTCTGGTCCTGACGGACACGGTCGTCCGCGCTGCTGACGGATGCTCCCGCCCGCGGCCCTGGCGCCCGCCTGCGCGGCGGTGGTTCACCGCAGTCGTCGGGCACACCAGGGGGTCTGCGCCGACGCCGGGCGAGGCGGCGGCGTGCCGGTCCGGAAGCTGCGCATGCGCGCAGCCGCATGCCTGATGATACTGCCGCAGATGCGAGGTGAAAGTCTCCTGTTGCTTCGCATGAGCAGGAATGGTGATCGCATCAGGTGGCATGTGCGTTCGTACGGAAGGCGTTCTCGGGCACGGCCGTCCAGGCACGCCGTCCGGGCAGGGCCATCCAGGCAGGGGTGTCCGGGCGCGAGCCCTCCTGCGCGAAGGCCGTCCGGGCAGGGTGGTGGTCCGGGCAGGCCGGCGTCCGGCGCGCCGGCACCGGGGCGTTCGGTCGAACGACAGGGGCCGCCTTCGCACGCGGGTCGGCTGCGCCGGGCGAGGGAGCGGACCGGTGGCGACCGCGCGAGAGAGGGCGGGGTGGCCGTGGCCCCGACGGCGGCCGTACCGGTGGCGGCGAACGCCGTCGCGCCGTCAGGCCCGGTCGATGTGCACGTTCGTCGACTTCACCCGGGCGGTGGCCTCGACCCCGACCTCGAGCCCCAGTTCCTCCACGGCCTCCCGCGTCAGCAACGACACCAGCCGGTGCGGCCCGGCCTGGATCTCCACCTGGGCGGCGACGTCACCGAGTTTCACGGCCGTGACGATGCCGGGGAAGGCGTTGCGGACCGAGGTGTACGAGGCGCCCTCCTCGGCGCCACCGCTCTTGGCCAGCTCCACCGAGAAGGCGGCCAGATCCCTGCCGTCGATGAGGCGTCGCCCGCCCTCGTCCCGGTGCGTGGCCATCCGGCCGGCGTCCGCCCACCGGCGCGCGGTGTCCGGGCTCACCCCGAGCAGACGTGCTGCCTGGCCGATCGTGTAGGACTGCATACGCGCCAAGATAGGCGATCCCCGCCGGCCCGTCCGCGTGCGGCGGCGCGCACCCTGCGGACCCTCGGGCTGAGCCTGTTGCCGCAGTCTGCTCAGCCCTGAGCGGGGGACACTTCCCGGAGAGGCCGCCACACCCCCTCTCGCCCGGCATCGACGCCCGTCAGGAGGAGTGTCGAGGGTGATCTTCCTCGGAGCCCTCAGATGTCCCGGAAGATGTCGATCTGCGCTCCGACGGAGTTCAGCCGCTCGGCCAGGTCCTCGTAGCCGCGGTTGATGACGTAGACGTTGCGCAGCACCGAGGTGCCCTCCGCCGCCATCATCGCCAGCAGGACGACCACCGCGGGACGCAGGGCCGGCGGGCACATCATCTCGGCGGCCCGCCAGCGGGTCGGGCCCTCGACCAGCACCCGGTGCGGGTCGAGGAGTTGGAGCCGGCCGCCGAGCCGGTTCAGGTCCGTCAGGTAGATCGCGCGGTTGTCGTAGACCCAGTCGTGGATGAGGGTCTTGCCCTGCGCCACGGCTGCGATGGCCGCGAAGAAGGGGACGTTGTCGATGTTCAGGCCGGGGAACGGCATGGGGTGGATCTTGTCGATCGGGGCCTCCAGCTTGGAGGGCCGGACCGTGAGGTCCACCAGCCGGGTGCGGCCGTTGTCGGCCGGGTACTCCGGTGTCCGGTCGTGGTCGAGGCCCATCTCCTCCAGGACCGCCAGTTCGATCTCCAGGAACTCGATGGGCACCCGGCGCACCGTCAGCTCCGATTCCGTGACGACGGCCGCGGCCAGCAGGCTCATCGCCTCGACCGGGTCCTCGGAGGGGGAGTAGTCCACGTCGACGTCGATCTCGGGCACGCCGTGCACGGTCAGCGTGGTGGTGCCGATGCCCTCGACCCGCACCCCGAGCGCCTCCAGGAAGAAGCACAGGTCCTGGACCATGTAGTTGGAGGAGGCGTTGCGGATGACGGTCACGCCCTCGTACCGGGCGGCCGCCAGCAGGGCGTTCTCCGTGACCGTGTCCCCGCGTTCCGTCAGCACGATCGGCCGGTCGGGGCGGATGGCCCGGTCGACGACGGCGTGGTACTGCCCCTCCGTCGCCGCGACCTCCAGCCCGAAGCGGCGCAGCGCGATCATGTGCGGCTCGATGGTCCGGGTCCCGAGGTCGCAGCCGCCGGCGTACGGCAGCTTGAAGTGGTTCATGCGGTGCAGCAGCGGGCCGAGGAACATGATGATGGAACGGGTGCGCACGGCGGCCTCGGCGTCGATCGACGCCATGTCCAGCCGGGCCGGCGGGACGATCTCCAGGTCGACGCCACCGTTGATCCAACGCGTCCGTACGCCGATGGAGTTCAGGACCTCGAGCAGGCGGTAGACCTCCTCGATCCGGGCGACCCGGCGCAGCACTGTGCGCCCCTGGTTGAGGAGCGAGGCGCACAGCAGTGCCACGCACGCGTTCTTGCTGGTCTTCACGTCGATCGCACCGGACAGCCGACGTCCGCCCACGACCCGCAGGTGCATCGGTCCCGCGTAGCCCAGAGAGACGATTTCACTGTCCAGGGCTTCACCGATTCGAGCGATCATCTCAAGGCTGATGTTCTGGTTGCCTCGCTCGATCCGGTTGACGGCACTCTGGCTGGTTCCGAGCGCCTCGGCCAGCTGCGCCTGTGTCCAGCCTCGATGCTGCCGGGCGTCACGGATGAGCTTGCCGATGCGTACGAGGTAGTCGTCTGCCATGGGGTTGAGGTTATCTCAGATATGAGATGGCGCCTCTTGGGGGGTCCGTTCGGGTGACGTCCCGTCAATGGTGCCTGGCCTTACGCGTGCGGCGCCACCCGAAAGGTCCCGGCAAATCCACTGATGTCGTGGTACGACCGGTGCTGCTGTGCGTCTGGCGCGGCCCGTGCCGACCGCCGCCGGTCGTGATCGACCAGGAGTGCCGGTTGATGTTGAGCCGCACCCCGGGGAGGATGCGGAAGCTCTTGCGGAAGGTGAGGGGCATCGGGTCTCCTTCGTCGCGAAGTGTCCGTCGGGCGACGTCTACCCCGACTGGGCGGCCCCATGACCGGCCGCTCGCACAGCGCACGGCCCAACCGACCGGCCCAGTACCGGAGATGCCCCGCTTGGCCGTCGGCGCGAGCCCGACGGAACCGGGGGAGGACCTCGGGGGGCGTACCGGGAAACCGGGAGCGCGAGGGGCGGGGCGTAACGGAAGGCCGGGAGTGCGAGGGGGCGGACGGGCGCGCGCCGATCGGGCGGGACGTTTCTCCGCGCCGGGCCTCCGTGCCTCGGCCCCGTTCTTCCCCTCGCGCGGTCGACATGGCCGACGGGAACCGGAATCCGACATTCCCCCGGAGGAGGCAGGGAGGTCCTTTGACGGCGAAGTCAGTCGGCTGCGATGCCCTGACCTTGAGCGACTGGGTTCGATGGCAAACGATCGCTCTCGGCGGGTGTCTCTCGTGTTCCGGCTCAGGGGATCTGGTCCGAAGCCGCGGCCGTGACCTGGGGTGACCAGAACGGTCGAGACACCTGGGTGGCCGAAAAAATCTCAGTTGATCTGCGACCTGGCGCCTGAATACTGGCTGTCGTCTCAGTTGATCTGGACTGCTTCCGTCGTTTTGAACTGGACCAGTGGAAGGGCCTGCGAGATTGACCATGCACGATGACCAAGTGGACGTGACCACCGACATCGTGGCGACCTTGATCCAAGAACAGTTCCCTCAGTGGAGCGGCAAGGCGATCCGACTCCTGGCGTCGACCGGGACGGTCCACGCCATCTTCCGCATCGGGGACGACCTCTCCGCGCGTTTCCCGCTGCGTCTGACCGATGCCGCGGAGGCGCTGGCGGTTCTGGAACGGGAAGCCCAGGCGAGCGCGGAGCTGGCACAGGTGTCTCGGTTTCCCGTTCCGGAACCCGTCGCCCTGGGAAAGCCTGGAGCGGGTTATCCCATGCCGTGGTCGGTCCAGACGTGGCTGCCGGGAACGGTCGCCTTCGATACTGACCCGAGTGGGTCGGACGCTTTCGCCGAGGACCTCGCGGCCTTCATCGCGGCTCTGCGGGAAGCCGAGACGCGGGGTCGGCTTTTCAGCGGCGACAATCGCGGCGGCGTTCTCGCTCACCACGACGTCTGGATGGAGAAATGTTTCGAGGCGAGCCAGGGGCTGCTCGACGTGCCCCGGCTGCGCCGACTGTGGTGCCACTACCGGGAGTTGCCGCGCACGAGTGCCGACGTGATGAGCCACGGCGACCTGATTCCCGGCAATGTACTCGTCGCGGGAGACCGGCTCGGCGGCGTCCTCGACACCGGCGGATTCGGCCCGGCCGACCCCGCGCTGGATCTGGTCAGCGCCTGGCACCTGTTGCAGCCGGGCCCACGGGAAGTGCTCCGGTGGACACTGGCCTGCGACGATCTGGAGTGGGAGCGCGGCAAGGCATGGGCCTTCGAACAGGCGATGGGGCTCGTCTGGTACTACGTCGAGAGCAATCCGACGATGAGCAGAATGGGGCGCCGGACACTCGACCGCATTCTGGAGTCGACGAAGTGATGTCGCCCCGGTCGTAGGCCACGGCAGAGATGATCCTCGATGTCCTCCGCGTCCTCACGGGTGGCCAGGATCTGCGTCGCCGGCCAGACCATCCTCGAACCGACCGCGCCGTCGCGCAGTCCAGCAGTGGACGCCGCCGACACGTGCGTACAGCATCCACGTACGACAGCTCGACGTACGACTCCGGAAGATCCGCCCCGACCGGTACGGCCACCCGGCACCCCCAGTACGTCCCCTCGTGCGACCAGGTTCGCCGGCAAGGAGGCCGGAAGGACTGGGTTCGCTGTCAAACGCCTCGATTGGATGACAGCGGTCAGCAGGGTGCCCGGGCATGACCATTCAGCCCCCATGTACTAGAGTTATCTCGACATCGAGATATCTGCCGAGGCGCCCCGCAGCCGCCGCCCTCTAGTAAGGGTTACCTAACTTAGCCTGACCTTAGCGGATCGGCCAAGCCCGCCTGGCGGCAGGATGCGGTGGTAAGCGCACATCAATGAAGGAGACTGTCGTGTCGGCGAACAGCTTCGACGCCCGCAGCACGCTGCAGGTGGGCGACGAGTCGTACGAGATCTTCCGGCTGGACAAGGTGGAAGGCTCGGCTCGCCTTCCGTACAGCCTGAAGGTGCTGCTGGAGAACCTGCTCCGTACCGAGGACGGCGCGAACATCACCGCCGACCACATCCGTGCCCTTGGCGGCTGGGACTCGCAGGCCCAGCCCAGCCAGGAGATCCAGTTCACGCCGGCCCGCGTGATCATGCAGGACTTCACCGGCGTGCCCTGTGTCGTCGACCTCGCCACCATGCGTGAGGCCGTCAAGGAGCTCGGCGGCGACCCGGCGAAGGTCAACCCGCTCTCCCCGGCCGAGCTGGTCATCGACCACTCCGTCATCGCCGACAAGTTCGGCACCAACGACGCGTTCGCCCAGAACGTCGAGCTGGAGTACGGCCGCAACAAGGAGCGCTACCAGTTCCTGCGCTGGGGCCAGACCGCGTTCGACGACTTCAAGGTCGTCCCGCCGGGCACCGGCATCGTCCACCAGGTGAACATCGAGCACCTCGCCCGCACGGTCATGATCCGTAACGGCCAGGCCTACCCCGACACCCTGGTCGGCACCGACTCGCACACCACCATGGTCAACGGCCTCGGCGTCCTCGGCTGGGGCGTCGGCGGCATCGAGGCCGAGGCCGCGATGCTCGGCCAGCCGGTCTCGATGCTCATCCCGCGCGTCGTCGGCTTCAAGCTCACCGGAGAGCTGCCCACCGGCACCACCGCCACGGACCTCGTGCTCACCATCACCGAGATGCTGCGCAAGCACGGTGTCGTCGGCAAGTTCGTCGAGTTCTACGGTGAGGGCGTCGCCGCCACCTCCCTCGCCAACCGCGCCACCATCGGCAACATGTCGCCGGAGTTCGGCTCCACCGCCGCGATCTTCCCGATCGACGACGAGACCCTGAAGTACCTCAAGCTCACCGGCCGCTCCGAGCAGCAGGTCGCGCTCGTCGAGGCGTACGCCAAGGAGCAGGGCCTCTGGCTGGACCCGAAGGCCGAGCCGGACTTCTCCGAGAAGCTCGAGCTGGACCTGTCGACCGTCGTCCCGTCGATCGCCGGCCCGAAGCGCCCGCAGGACCGCATCGTCCTCGCGAACGCCGCCGAGCAGTTCAAGACGGACGTGCGCAACTACGTCGACGAGGTCGACGAGGCGGGCAAGGAGTCCTTCCCGGCCTCCGACGCCCCGGCCATCCACCCCAACGGCGCCCCGTCCAACCCGGTCACCGTGACCGCCCCCGACGGCTCGACGTACGAGATCGACCACGGCGCGGTGACGGTCGCGGCCATCACCTCCTGCACCAACACCTCCAACCCGTACGTCATGGTCGCCGCCGCGCTCGTCGCGAAGAAGGCCGTGGAGAAGGGCCTGACCCGCAAGCCGTGGGTCAAGACCACCCTCGCCCCGGGTTCGAAGGTCGTCACCGACTACTTCGACAAGGCGGGTCTCACCCCGTACCTCGACAAGGTCGGCTTCAACCTCGTCGGCTACGGCTGCACCACCTGCATCGGCAACTCCGGCCCGCTGCCGGAGGAGGTCTCCAAGGCCGTCAACGACCACGACCTCGCGGTCACCTCGGTCCTCTCCGGCAACCGGAACTTCGAGGGCCGGATCAACCCCGACGTCAAGATGAACTACCTGGCCTCCCCGCCGCTGGTCGTCGCGTACGCCCTCGCGGGTTCCATGAAGGTGGACATCACCAAGGACGCCCTGGGCGCCGACCAGGACGGCAACCCGGTCTTCCTCAAGGACATCTGGCCCTCCGAGGCCGAGGTCAACGACGTCGTGGCGAACGCCATCGGCGAGGACATGTTCAACAAGTCCTACCAGGACGTCTTCGCGGGCGACGCCCAGTGGCAGGCGCTGCCGATCCCGACCGGCAACACCTTCGAGTGGGACACCGAGTCGACCTACGTCCGCAAGCCCCCGTACTTCGAGGGCATGACGATGGAGACCACCCCGGTCTCCGACATCACGGGCGCGCGGGTCCTCGCCAAGCTGGGCGACTCGGTCACCACCGACCACATCTCCCCGGCCGGCGCCATCAAGGCCGACACCCCGGCCGGCAAGTACCTCACCGAGCACGGTGTGGAGCGTCGTGACTTCAACTCCTACGGCTCGCGCCGAGGCAACCACGAGGTCATGATCCGCGGCACGTTCGCCAACATCCGCCTGCGCAACCAGATCGCGCCGGGCACGGAGGGCGGCTACACCCGCGACTTCACCCAGGCGGACGCCCCGGTGTCGTTCATCTACGACGCCTCCCGCAACTACATCGAGCAGGGCACCCCGCTGGCCATCCTGGCCGGCAAGGAGTACGGCTCGGGTTCGTCGCGCGACTGGGCCGCCAAGGGCACCGCCCTGCTCGGCGTCAAGGCCGTCATCGCCGAGTCGTACGAGCGCATCCACCGCTCCAACCTCATCGGCATGGGCGTCCTCCCGTTGCAGTTCCCGGAGGGCACCAACGCCGAGTCCTTCGGTCTGACCGGCGAGGAGACCTTCTCCTTCACCGGCGTCGAGGAGCTCAACAACGGCACCACGCCGCGCACGGTCAAGGTCACCACCGACACGGGCGTCGAGTTCGACGCGGTCGTCCGCATCGACACCCCCGGTGAGGCCGACTACTACCGCAACGGCGGCATCATGCAGTACGTGCTGCGCAGCCTGATCCGCAAGTAACCGCTCGGGCGACCCCGTTCGGTCGCAGAGGGCCGCATTCCCGACGCCGGGGGTGCGGCCCTCTGCCGTGCCGGGGCACGGTGGGGGGCCGGTTCGCGCGGTCCGGCATCGTCGACGGTCACGGCTGCTCCGGGAGCCCCGATTCGCGGGGTCGCCGTACGCAGCCGTTTACAAGTGGCCCGTACGGCGGTACCTTCCGGCACAGGTGAGGTGGGAGCGCTCCCATATCCGCGGCGCCCGGTGGACCGGAACCTGCCGGGCGCGGGTCCGGGAGGCTCCCGCCTCACGCCCCCACACCCGCATCCGCAGTGCACTCCCTGCACGCACGGTCCGTACACACGGAAGGCGGACTCCTTCGCCATGCAACCTGACATGATCACGTCATGTTCGACCTCGCGGTTACGCACCCGAGCCGTCCTGCTCGTCGTCCTCGCCCTGCTGGCCACCGTCCCCGCCCTGGGGCTGATCGTCTCGGCCGGCGGCCCGGCCGAGGCGCACGGCACGCCCATGAAGCCCGCCAGCCGCACCTTCCTGTGCTGGCAGGACGGACTGACCGACACCGGTGAGATCAAGCCGGTCAACCCCGCCTGCCGAAACGCGCAGCAGGTGAGCGGCACCACGCCGTTCTACAACTGGTTCTCGGTGCTGCGCTCCGACGGCGCCGGCCGTACCCGGGGCTTCGTGCCGGACGGCCAGCTGTGCAGCGGCGGCAACACCAACTTCACCGGCTTCGACGCGCCCCGCAGCGACTGGCCGCTCACCCATCTCACCTCGGGCGCGAGCGTCGACTTCTCCTACAACGCCTGGGCGGCACACCCGGGTTGGTTCTACGTCTACGTCACCAAGGACGGCTTCGACCCGACCCGGACCCTCACCTGGGACGCCATGGAGGCCCAGCCCTTCCTCTCCGTCGACCACCCGCCGCTCAACGGCAGCCCGGGCACGGTCGAGGCCAACTACTCCTGGACCGGCCGGCTTCCGGCGAACAAGTCCGGGCGGCACATCATCTACATGGTCTGGCAGCGCTCGGACAGCGCCGAGACCTTCTACTCCTGCTCGGACGTCGTCTTCGACGGCGGCAACGGCGAGGTGACCGGTATCCACGAGCCGGGCAACCCCACCGAACCCGTCCCCGGCGCCTGCACCGCCACACGCCGGACCACCAACAGCTGGACCGGTGGGTACCAGTCCGAGGTGACCGTCACCAACACCGGCAATGTCCCGATGCTCGGCTGGATGGTCGACTGGACGCTGCCCGGCGGCCAGTCCGTCGCCAGCCTGTGGAGCGGCAACGCGACCTACAACGGGCAGGCGGTGATGGTCCACAACGCCGACTGGAACGGCTCGTTGAATCCGGGCAGCAGTACGACGTTCGGATACGTCGTCTCCGGCTCGGGCGGTGACAGCGCCACCGGGCTGCCCTGCCGGGTCGGTTGAGCAACTCGGTCGGTCGAGCGAGTCGTGCGGAGCGGACCCGGTGGGCGGTGAACCGCGCCACCGGGTCCGCCGGCCGGACCGGCACCGGAGAGGGCGTAGCCGACCCCTCCCCGAGGCCCGGCCGCGCCATCGGCGTCGCCGGGGCTCCCCAAGCCCCGGCGTCGCCGAGATCACCGGTCTAGGCGACGGCCGACCCCGTGCCGCGCGCCGCGCCGATCAGGTCGGTGAGCGCCGCGTCGTCGTAGACGGAGATGTCCACGAAGGCACCCTCAGGCAGGTCGAAGTCCTCGACCTCGTAGTCCAGCACCGCCGTGGTCCCGGGCGGGCTGAAGGTGCCGAGGTTGTGGGTCACGCCACCGGACGAGTAGCTGACCTTGACGTAGTACGTGTCACCGTCGTTCGCCGTGTCGTACACCCACAGCTTCTCGTCGTTGGGGTGGAACTCCACCTTGCCGACGAAGGCGCCGGAGTCGACCAGCTCCATCTTCACGGCGTAGCCGCCGGCGTCCTTCGCGAAGTACGTGTTGTCGAACGGGTCGGTGAGGTTGCCACCGCTGCACGGGCAGTTGTCGGTGTCGTAGTAATAGGCGTGGAACGTCGGGTTGGGACTGTACGCCTGCGCCGGAGCCGCCGTGGCGAACAGGGCCCCCGCTCCCAGTGCCGCACCCGCGAGGAACCCCGTGAACCGTCCGATGATGCTCATGTACCGCTTTCCCCCTCCATGACGGACCGCCCGCTGTACACCCGGCGGCAGGATGATTCTGGAACACGGGTGACGCCCGGTACAGCGGACCATCGCTGTTGGTTACCGGATCATGACAACAACTCGACCTCCGCGAGGCTGACTCGGCCGCCCGTGCCCGTCCCTCCCGCGCCGGCGTCGAACACCAGCCGGTAGTGGGCGTAGGTCCCCGGCCGGGTGACCGTGAAGGCACGTGTCTGCCGGTCCCACGGGAAGGTCTGGCCGGCACGGCGGTCCAGGTCGGTCCACGTCAGGCCGTCGGCGGACCCCTGGAGTGTCCATCCCGCAGGCGCCTGGGCGCGGTCGGCCGACGTCAGCGTGTACTGCGCCGCCTTCGTCGCGGCCGTGACCGGCAGGGCGAGTGCACCCGAGACCGTCTCCCCCGTCGCCGAGGTGTCGTCGTACAGCCCGCCCGGGCCCCGCAGTACGTCGGTGCGGGGCGCCGGCGCCCTGTCGTCCCGGGTGATCGAGACCGGACCCGCGTTCTTCCCGGATCCCCACGCCGAGGGCCGGGGCCCCATGTCGAACTCCAGGACCCCGCCCTTGGCCAGGAGCGTGTGGGGCAGCGAAGTCGACGTCCAGGCGCGGCCGTTGACCCTCAGACCCTGGACGTACACGTTCCTGGCGCTGTTCCTCGGCGCCCTGACGACCAGGTCCCTGCCGTTCTCCAGGTGCACGGTGGCCTTGGTGAACAGCGGGGAGCCGACGGCGTATTCGCCGCTGCCCATGACCAGCGGATAGAAGCCGAGCGCGGAGAACAGGTACCAGGCCGACTGCTCCCCGTTGTCCTCGTCCCCGTGGTACCCCTGTCCGATCGAACTGCCGGTGTAGAGCCGGGAGAGCACCTCGCGCGCCTTCGCCTGGGCCTTCCAGGGCTGCCCCGCCGCGTCGTACATGTAGATCGAGTGGTGGGCGACCTGGTTGGAGTGCCCGTACATGCCCATCCGCACGTCCCGCGCCTCGGTCATCTCGTGGATGACCCCGCCGTACGAACCCGCGAACTCCGGGGAGGCGGTCTCCGGGGTCGCGAAGTAGGCGTCCAGCTTCTTCGCCAGTCCGTCGCGTCCGCCGTACAGGTTGGCGAGGCCGCGGCTGTCCTGCGGGGCGGTGAAGGCGTAGCCCCAGCCGTTGGTCTCGGTGTAGTCGTAGCCCCACACCCGGGGGTCGTAGCTCTCCGACGCCACCCGCCAGTCGCCCTTCTCGTCCTTGCCCTGGAAGAAACCGGCCTTGGAGTCGAAGAGGTGCACATAGCCCTGGGCGCGGTTGAGGAAGTACTCGGCCTCGTCCCGGTAGCGTTTCTCGCCGGTCCTGCGGTACAGGCCCTGGCCCATGCGGGCGATGCCGTAGTCGTTGAGGTAGCCCTCCAGCGCCCATGACAGGCCCTCGTGCGTGGCGGTGCTGGTGTAGCCGAGGAAGGGGGAGGTGGACATGCCCTTGCGGCCCACCCCCGACGTCGGGGGCACGACCGTGGCGTTCTTCAGGGCCGCCTCGTACGCGGCCTCGGCATCGAACCCGACGCCCTTGACGAACGCGTCCGCGAAGGCGACGTCGGACGAGGTGCCGGTCATCAGGTCCGCGTACCCGGGTGAGGACCAGCGCGAGGTCCAGCCGCCGTCCTTGTACTGCTGGACGAACCCGTCCGTCAGCACCCCGGCCTGGGTGGGCGTGAGCAGGGCGTACGCCGGCCAGGTCGTCCGGTAGGTGTCCCAGAAGCCGTTGTTGACGTAGACCTTGCCGTCCACGATCTTCGCGCCGGTGTGCGTCGGGGTGTCGGGGCCCGGCATCGGCGAGAAGGGCGACGCGTACCGGTACGTCGAACCGACCTTCTCGAAACCGGAGTTGGGGTACAGGTACAGCCGGTACAGGCTGGAGTACAGGGTGGTGAGCTGGTCCTGGCTCGCGCCCTCGACCTCCACCCTGCCGAGCAGCCTGTCCCACTGCCGCTGGGCCCGCTGCTTGACCGTGTCGAAGCCGGTCTCCCGCGGGATCTCCTGGCGGAGGTTGTCGCGGGCCTGGTCGACGCTGATGAGTGAGGTCGCGAGGCGCAGGGTGACCGTGCGGTCGGCGCCCGCGTCGAACCGCAGGTAGCCCTTGACCCCGCCCGACGCACCGTCGGTGACCGGCGCGTCGAACTCGCCGTAGACGAAGAGGCGGGTCGCTCCCGTCGACAGGCCCGACTTCACGTCCGAGTAGCCGGTGACGGTCCCGGTCTCCTTGTCGAGGGTCAGGCCCGCCTGATCGGTGACGTTGTCGAAGACGACGCTCGCGTCCGAGCCCGGGTAGGTGAAGCGCAGGGCGGCCGCGTGGTCGGTCGGTGCCATCTCCGCGGTGAGACCGTTCTGGAAACGGACCCCGTAGTAGTAGGGGCGGGCGGTCTCGTCGACGTGCCGGAACGCCAGGGCACGTGCCGTGCGACCGGTGTCCGGGACGCCGGACGCGGCGGACGGCATCACCTGGAAGGTCTGCCGGTCGCCCATCCACGGACTCGGCTCGTGACTGGCGCTGAACGCCTGGATCGTGGGCAGGTTGTCCGCGTTGTTGGCGCGCGCGTAGTCGTACAGCCAGCCGAGCGTGGACGCGTTGGTCACCGGCGTCCAGAAGTTGAAGCCGTGCGGCACGGCGGTGGCGGGGAACGTGTTCCCGCGCGAGAAGCTCCCGCTGGACTGGGTGCCGCGTGTGGTCAGCGCGTAGTCCGACAGATGCGCCTTCGGTACCTCGGGGGCGGCGGTGCGCAGCGCGATGTCGTCCACCCAGCCCCTGAACCTGGCCGGTCCGCCGGGGGAGTCGTAGGCGAGGAGGATCCGGTCGACGGTCTTCCCGGCCGCCACCGCTCCGATCCCCGAGACCACGTCGTTCCACTGGTTGACGTACAGCACCTTCGAGGCGCCCTGCCCGCGGGGTGTCAGGGGGAAGCCGTACCGGTCCGTAGCCCCGAGTCCGCTGAGATACGTTCCGTCCGTGAAGGCGAGGTCCACGGCGACGTTCGTCGCGGCGTAGTCGCGGTCGCCGTCCGCCATGCCGGGGAAGATCCGGTACGCCAGCTGCGTGCGCGAGCCGACCCGCACGTTCACGTCGAAGACCTTGTTGTACGAGTACGCCCGTCCGGAAGCGCTGTGCCGGCCCGCGTACCGCAGCGCCCGTTTCCCACTGAACCCGGCGCCCGCCTTCGCGGTCGGCGACCCGCTGGGCCCCCGGTCGGCGACGGTGAGCATGTCCGGCGGGACGGGTCCGTCGCCGCCGCCCGTGCCGAACCGTACGTCGGCGAGCTGGAGGATCCCGGCGCCGTGATTGCGGGTGACCTCCAGCCGGAAGTGCCGGTACTCGGCCACGACGGCGGTCGCGAGGGTGAAGGCGCGGGTCTGGAACCGCTCGGCGAAGGTCTCCCCGGAGCGGCTGTCGAGAGGCGTCCAGGCGGTTCCGTCCGCCGAGCCCGACAGGGTCCAGTCGGCGGGGTCCCGCTCGGCGAAGTCGTTGGCCGAGGTCAGTGCGTAGGCGCTCACCCGCGCGGGTTCGTCGAGGTCGAACTCGACCCACCCGGTGGTCGCGAACGTCAGCCACTTGGTGCCCGCCTCGCCGTCGACGAGGTTCTCCTTCACCTCGCCGCCGGCCGTGTTCTCCGCGCTCGCCCGCAGAGCGGTGACCCGGTCGGACACATCGCCGGGGAGGCCGCCGCCGTAGCCGCCGTCCACCCCCGAGGCCCGCTTGGCCCCGCCGGGGCCGGTGTCGACGGTGCTCTGCCAGTCGGGGGCGTGTTCACCCGCCTCGAAGGACGAGGCGAACTCCCGGTCCGGGAGCGGAACGGGCGACGGCAGTGCGACCGCCGTCCCCTGTGCACCGACCGTCATGACCAGAGCAGCCGTGATCACGACCGCCCGCAACCGTCCCAACCGTTGCATGCGTGAGCACCCTCCCCGCGCCGGACAACGCCCCGGACAACGTTGTCCTCCTGGTTGCGCAGGAATCAGTAGGTGGCCAAGTGGACAGTGATGTCAAGGATGTTGATTGCGCCAGACGGGGGCTCATGTCGTGCAATTTTCCAGCAAGGCGCCCACCGGCCGGTCATATTTCCGGGAGGTCTCAACTCGGAAAAGACCACCGGTCAACCTTGCATTCGATCTTGCTCCGTCGGCAGGGAGTGGACTATACCTGTCGGCTATTCGCCCTCGAATCCGTCGATGCCGTCGAACCGCACGATCCGCACGACCCTGCTTGACCCGACCGCGGTGCCGGGAAGGATCCGGTTCACCGCCTGAGTCCTGGAGAAGGCGAGGACTTGAGCATGGGATCCCACTCCGAGAACATCGGCTCCGAGGAGAACCGCTCCGACAGGAACGGCTCCACGGGTGTCGGCCGCCGGGACCTGATCAAGAGATCAGCGGCACTGGGCCTGATCTCCGTCCCCACGATGAGCTTTCTGTCCGCCTGCGCGAGCAGCGGCGGGGGCGACGAGGACAAGGCCAAGGCCGGAAAGAAGACCGCGAAGAACCCCCTGGCGGTCAACGAGACCGCCCAGCTGGAATTCGTCCTGTTCGACGGCGGTTTCGGCAAGGAGTACGCCGAGGACGCGGTCAAGATCTACGAGAAGGCCTTCCCCGGGGCGAAGGTGAAGTTCTCGGCCACGCAGAAGATCCAGTCGACCCTCCAGCCCCGCTTCAACCAGGGCACCCCGCCCGACCTCATCGACAACTCCGGCGCCGAGCAGATGGACATGGGCGTGCTGGTCGGCAAGAAGCAGCTCGCCGACCTCACGCCGCTCCTGGACGCCGCGTCCTACGACGACCCGGGGAAGAAGGTCCGCGACACCCTGCGCCCCGGCATCGTCGAGATGGGCCAGTTCGACGGCGACCCGGTCTGGATCATGTACTACGCCTACACCGTCTACGGCGTCTGGTACTCGCAGAAGGCCCTGGACTCCCTCGACGCCACGTATCCGCAGACCTGGGACGAGATGCTCGCGCTCTGCGCGAAGGCCAAGAAGCAGGGCATCGCGGGCTGGACGTACGCCGGCAAGTACCCGTACTACATTCCCTTCGCGCTGTACCCGATGATCGGCAAGGTGGGCGGCCGCGAGGTCCTCGACGCCATCGACAACCTGGAGCCGAACGCCTGGAAGCACCCGGCGGTGAAGGCCTGTTTCGACGCCTACTACGAGCTCTACCAGAAGGGTTACATCCTCAAGGGCACGCCCGGCCTGGACCACATCCAGTCCCAGACGGCCTGGGCGAAGGGCAAGGCGCTGTTCATCCCCAACGGTTCCTGGGTGGAGAACGAGTCGGCCAACGTCATCCCCGCCGACTTCGGCCTGGCCGTCTCCGCGCCCACCGGCATCGACTCCTCGGACAAGATGCCCTTCGGCACCATCTGGGCCTCCGGCGGCGAGCCGTTCGTCGTGCCGGCCAAGGCGAAGAACGCGGCGGGCGGCATGGAACAGCTGCGCATCATGCTCAGCGAGGCGTCCTCCAAGAACTTCACCTCCAAGGTCAAGTCACTGACCGCGTACAACGGCGGCACCGACGGTCTCGCCCTCACCCCCGGTCTCAAGTCGGGTGTCGCGGCCCTGGACAAGGCCGGCGACAACGTGGTGAACCCTCGACTTCAGGACTGGTATGTCCAGTTGCAGAAGGAGAAGATCGGGGTGTCCGGTCTGGGCGAGATGATGGCCGGCCGGCTCACCCCGGCCGAGGCGATCAAGAAGATCCAGGGGTACGCCGACGAGGCGGCCAAGGACACGACGATCAAGCATTACAAACACCAGTGACGGCGGAAATCGCGGCGAAGTATCCATAAAAGCACCGGAGTGGTGATGCAGCACGGCAAGTACCGCTTCATCGTGGGGTTCCTGGCGCTGCCCCTGGGACTGTACGCGCTCTTCGTGGTATGGCCGTTCATCCAGTCCATCTACTACTCGTTCACGGACTGGACCGGTCTCAGCCCCGAATTCAAGATGGTCGGCCTGGACAATTACCGGAGGATGCTGGACGACGACATCTTCTGGAAGTCCTTGCAGCACAGCTTGATGTTCGCGGTCGTGCTGCCGCTGGTGACGATCAGCCTGGCGCTGTTCTTCGCCTTCATGATCAATGTCGGTGGACGCGGGAGGAGGGGCGGCCCGGTGATCTCCGGAGTCCGGGGGTCCTCCTTCTACAAGATCGTGTATTTCTTCCCGCAGGTGCTGTCGATCGCCATCGTGGCGCTGCTGTTCGCCTTCGCGTACAACCCGGACAGCGGCGCGATCAACTCGTTCTTCCGGGGGGTCGGGCTGGACGGCCTCCAGCCCCTCTGGCTCGGCGACCCGGATCTCGCGCTGTGGTGCGTGATGGCGGTGCTCGTCTGGTCGACGGTCGGCTTCTTCGTGGTCCTCTTCTCGGCGGGCATGGCGTCCATCCCGGCGGACCTGTACGAGGCCGCGCTGCTGGACGGCGCGGGCCGGGCCGCCACCTTCTTCCGCATCACCCTGCCCCTGCTCTGGGGCACGGTGCAGTCGGGCTGGGTCTACATGGGCATCCTCGCGCTCGGCGCGGAGTCGTTCGCGGTCGTGCAGATCATGACGACCGGGCCGGGCGGCCCCGACTACTCGACCACCGTCATGGTCCTGTACGTGTACCAGAAGGCGTTCCGTGACGGTCAGGCCGCCTATGCCACCACCATCGGCGTGGCTCTGCTCATCGTGACGCTGGCCTTCGCCGCCGTCGTGATGCGGCTGGGGCGGCGCGAGCGGCTGGAGTACTGACGTGAAGACGACCGAGACCCCCGCGCCCCTGCCGGCCGAGTCCGGCTCCGGCATCCCCGTCACGAAGGTCGACCTGGCGGCCGGCACACCGCCCGCGGGGAAGAAATCGGAAGGAAACGTCCTCAACGCCTTCTCCCACGGCATCCTGGTGATCTGGGCGATCATGGTCGTGCTGCCGTTGCTCTGGGCGGTGATGACCTCCTTCAAGGACGACAGCTCCATCTTCGGCTCGCCCTGGTCGCTGCCCGACACCCTGCACTTCGACAACTGGTCCCGGGCCTGGACCGAGGCCAACATGAGCGACTACTTCCTCAACACCATCCTGGTGGTGGGGGGTTCACTCATCGGCACGCTCGTCCTCGGCTCCATGGCGGCCTACGTCCTGGCGCGCTTCGACTTCCCGGGCAACCGCTTCATCTACTACCTGTTCATCGGCGGCATGAGTTTTCCGATCATGCTGGCGCTGGTCCCGTTGTTCTACGTGGTGAACAACATGGGGCTGTTGAACTCCATCCACGGCCTGATCCTCGTCTACATCGCCTACTCGCTGCCGTTCACGGTGTTCTTCCTGACGGCCTTCTTCCGCACCCTGCCGACCTCGGTGGCGGAGGCGGCCTTCGTGGACGGCGCCTCGCACAGCCGTACGTTCTTCCAGATCATGGTGCCCATGGCCAAGCCGGGCCTGATCAGCGTCGGCATCTTCAACTTCCTGGGCCAGTGGAACCAGTACATGCTTCCCACGGTCCTGAACACCGACCCCGACAAGCGCGTCCTCACCCAGGGGCTGGTCCAACTGGCCGTGAGCCAGGGCTACAAGGGTGACTGGTCAGGGCTTTTCGCCGGTCTGGTCATGGCGATGCTGCCGGTCCTGGCCGCGTACATCGTCTTCCAGCGGCAGGTGGTCCAGGGGCTGACCGCCGGGGCGTTGAAGTAGGGGCGCCGCGGACGACGGGCTCGCCCTTCACCGCCTGGCACCACCGCCGGGCCCGTGTCCGCGCGCCTCGCCGGCGCCCGCTCGAGCCGCCGGCGGCACCGTCCGTTCTCCCGCTGCCGCGTCCCTTTCGTACCCCTTCCGGGACCGGCCCGTAACGCCGCGCAGCGGGTCCCGCACGCCCCGCGACCCCCCCTCGACCACCCTCCGTGTTGCTTCACACGCATGCGGATACTGTTCAACCTCTTGACGGGAGGCGACCCGAACGGCTCAGCTTAGAGTTCACTAGTTGGACATAGACGGGGCCTCATCGATGCGGTCCCGCGCGCAGGAGGTCGTCGTGGAGACTCCGGGGTCGCAGTCGTCGCTGCACCGAGCCAACCTGGAGCGGGTCGTACGCGCCGTGCGTCTGGCCGGGTCCCTGACGCAGGCGGAGATCGCCCGGGCGACCGGGCTGTCCGCCGCGACCGTCTCCAATATCGTGCGCGAACTGAAGGACGGCGGAACCGTCGAGGTCACGCCCACCTCGGCGGGCGGACGAAGGGCCCGCAGCGTCAGTCTGAGCGGCGACGCGGGCATCGTCATCGGCGTCGATTTCGGACATACGCACCTACGGGTCGCCGTGGGCAATCTGGCCCATCAGGTGCTTGCCGAGGAGTCGGAGCCGCTCGATGTGGACGCCTCCTCGACGCAGGGCTTCGACCGGGCGGAACAGCTGGTCAACCGGCTGATCGAGGCCACCGGGGTGGACCGGACGAAGGTTGCGGGGGTGGGTCTTGGGGTGCCCGGGCCGATCGACCTGGAGTCGGGAACGCTCGGTTCGTCCGCCATCCTGCCCGGCTGGATCGGCACCAGACCCGCCGAGGAGATGCGCGGCCGGCTCGGCGTGCCCGTCCACGTGGACAACGACGCCAACCTCGGAGCCCTCGGCGAGATGGTCTGGGGCAGTGGCAGGGGCGTGCGTGATCTTGCATACATCAAGGTCGCGAGCGGTGTGGGTGCCGGTCTGGTGATCGAGGGGAAGATCTACAGGGGGCCCGGTGGTACCGCGGGCGAAATCGGACATATTACACTTGACGAGTCCGGCCCCGTCTGCCGCTGTGGTAACCGGGGCTGCCTGGAGACCTTCGCGGCGGCGCGCTACGTGCTCCCGCTCCTCCAGTCCAGCCACGGCACGGATCTGACGATGGAAGGCGTCGTGCGACTGGCGAGGGACGGCGACCCGGGCTGCCGTCGGGTGATCGCCGACGTCGGCCGTCACATCGGCAGTGGAGTCGCCAATCTCTGCAACCTGTTGAACCCGAGCCGGGTGGTCCTGGGCGGTGATCTCGCCGAGGCCGGTGAGCTGGTGCTCGGTCCGATCAGAGAGTCCGTCGGCCGCTACGCGATCCCGAGTGCGGCACGCCAACTTTCCGTTCTCCCGGGGGCACTTGGGGGCCGTGCGGAGGTGCTCGGAGCGCTCGCTCTCGCACTGAGTGAAATGGGTGATTCGACCCTTTTGGACGGCACGCTGACCGTGGCGACACCTGCCTTCACTTAGAGAACGAATGACGCCGTTGCCATCTCGTTAAGTATTTACTTCTTGACGTCGCACGTGTGGCCGAGTTGACTTCCAGCCACCTCGGCCGCAGCGTTGCGGCCCTGTCAGGGAGGCACATCTCAATGAACGCAACGATGCGTAGAGTCGTGATCGGCGCAACCGCCGTGTCCATGGCGCTTTCGATTGCCGCGTGCGGCAAGGCGGGCGACGACAAGGACAGCGACTCCGGCAGCAGCAGCAGCTCGGGCAACAAGTCCATCGGCCTGCTGCTCCCCGACAGCGTCACCGCGCGGTACGAGAAGTTCGACAAGCCGTACTTCGACGCCAAGGTCAAGGCCCTCTGCTCCGACTGCAAGCTCGAGTACGCGAACGCCGCGGCCGACTCGGCCAAGCAGGCCCAGCAGGTCAGCAGCATGGTGACCAAGGGCGTCAAGGTCATCGTGATCTCCGCCCAGGACTCCGCCGCCATCAAGTCCTCGATCCAGTCCGCGGTGGACAAGGGCGTCAAGGTCGTCGCGTACGACCGCCTCGCCCAGGGCCCCGTCTCGGCCTACGTCTCCTTCGACAATGTCAAGGTCGGCGAGCTCCAGGGCCAGGCCCTGCTCGACTCCCTCGGCGCCAAGGCGACCCCGAAGGCCAAGGTCGTCATGATCAACGGTGACGACGCCGACCCGAACGCCGGCCAGTTCAAGGAAGGCGCGCACAAGGCGCTCGACGGCAAGGTCGACATCGCCTACGAGCAGTCCGGCCTCTGGAAGGACACGGTCGCCGCGCAGAAGATGTCCGCGGCCATCACCCAGCTCGGCGCCAAGAACATCGCCGGCGTCTACGCCGCCAACGACGGCATGGCCGGTGGCATCGCCAACACCCTCAAGGGTGCGAAGATCAGCGGCATCCCGCTGACCGGCCAGGACGCGGAGCTCGCGGGTATCCAGCGCATCGTCGCCGGCACCCAGTCCTCCACCGTCTACAAGGCCTTCAAGCCCGAGGCCGAGGCGGCCGCCCAGCTCGCGGTCGACCTGCTCGAGGGCAAGGACATCAAGTCCCTGGCCACCGAGACGCTGACCAGCGGCTCCGGCGACAAGGTCCCCTCGCAGCTGCTGACCCCGGTGTCGGTCACCAAGGCCAACATCAAGGACACGGTCGTCAAGGACGGGCTGTACACCGTCGCGGACATCTGCACCGCCGAGTACGCCGCCGCCTGCAAGGCCGCGGGCCTCCAGTAGGCAACCCGGTCCCAAGGGTCCGCTCAGCCGGCCCTCGGGTCCCGTCGGCCGCCCAGCGGCCCCGTGAGACCTGTCCGACGCCCGCCCCACCTTCACACCCCGCTGCCGGGGCGGGCGTCGGACGGAACCGTTGCCAAGCGCAGCGGATTCACGCATGTTCATCTTGTAAACCTCGTGCGTCGACTCGCGCCCAGCGCGTCGCGCACATCCCTCCGCGCCTGTCTTTGCGCGCGGCATCCCCGCCGGTCAGGCGGCGAAGGAGATGGTTCACGTGTCCGCTACGCCCGTGCTGGCGTTGCGCGGGGTCTCCAAGCGATTCGGTGCGGTTCAGGCACTCACCGACGTCGAGCTGGAGGTCCACGCCGGAGAAGTGGTCGCCCTCGTGGGCGACAACGGCGCAGGAAAGTCCACCCTGGTCAAGACGATCGCGGGTGTCCACCCCATCGATGAGGGCGTCATCGAATGGGAGGGAAAGCCGGTCAGCATCAACCGGCCGCACGACGCTCAGGGACTCGGCGTCGCGACCGTCTACCAGGACCTCGCCCTGTGCGACAACCTCGACGTGGTCGGCAACCTCTACCTCGGACGCGAGCTGCTGCGCCGCGGCGTCATCGACGAGGTGTCGATGGAGAAGAACGCCCGGGAGCTGCTCTCGACGCTCTCCATCCGTATCCCGAGTGTCCGCATCCCGATCGCGAGCCTCTCGGGTGGTCAGCGTCAGGTCGTCGCCATCGCGCGCGCCCTGATCGGTGACCCGAAGGTCGTCATCCTGGACGAGCCCACCGCCGCCCTCGGTGTCGAGCAGACCGCGCAGGTCCTCGACCTGGTCGAGCGGCTGCGCGAGCGCAACCTCGGCGTCATCCTCATCAGCCACAACATGGCCGACGTCAAGGCGGTCGCGGACACCGTCGCCGTCCTGCGTCTGGGCAAGAACAACGGCTCCTTCCCCGTGAAGGACACCAGCCACGAAGAGATCATCGCCGCGATCACCGGGGCCACGGACAACGCCGTGACCCGTCGTGCGGGGCGTCGCACTGCGGAGGCGGCAAAGTGAGCGACACGTCGAAGACCGTGAAGAGCGACTCCTCGGGGCCCGGGAAGGTCGAGAAGACCGGCGGCGTCATCGAGGACCAGACCACCGTCGCGCCCGCCGACGACCCGACCGCCGCGCCGGTCTCCGTCGTCGACCCGCGCCTGCTGGTGCGTGAAGAGGGCTTCAAGGGCTACCTCACCGAGTTCAAGCGCAAGGTGAAGGGCGGCGAGCTGGGCCAGATCCCCGTCGTCCTCGGTCTGATCGTCATCTGGACCATCTTCCAGGCGAAGAACGACCTCTTCCTGAGCGCCGACAACCTCTCGAACATCAGCTACTTCATGTCGGCCACCGGCATGCTGGCCATCGGCCTGGTGTTCGTCCTGCTGCTGGGAGAGATCGACCTGTCGGTCGGTTCCGTCAGCGGTCTGGCGTCCACGCTGTTCGCCGTGTTCGTGGTGGACCACACCATGAACCCATGGCTGTCGCTGGTCCTGACGGTCCTCACCGGTGCGGTCATCGGTGCGTTGCAGGGCTGGTTCTTCGCGAAGATCGGCGTACCGGCCTTCGTGGTCACCCTGGCCGGCTTCCTCGGCTGGAACGGTCTGATGCTGTGGCTGCTGGGCTCCAGCGGCACGATCAACATCCCGTCGGACTCCGGCCCGGTGCACCTGCTCGGCCAGAACTCCTTCTTCATGGACCAGGCCATCATCGGCGCGTACCTGCTGGCCGGCCTCGCGGTCGTGCTGACCCTGATCGGCAACTTCGGTGAGCAGCGTCGCCGCCGGGCCGCCGGTGTCCCGTTCAGGCCGACCGCGGAGATCCTGCTGCGCGTCGGTGCGCTGGCCGTCGCCGCCTTCCTGGCGGCGAGCGTGCTGAACAACGCCTCCGGTGTCTCCAACGCGCTGGTCATCTTCCTGGCGGCGCTGGTGGTCGTCGACTTCGTGCTGCGTCGCACCACGTACGGCCGCAAGGTCTTCGCGGTCGGCGGCGGCATCGAGGCCGCACGTCGTGCCGGTATCAACGTGCCGATGGTCCGCATCACCGTGTTCGCCATCTCCGGTGGCTTCGCGGCGGTCGGCGGCATGTTCTTCGCGGGCCAGACGGCGTCCGCGACGCTGAACGCCGGCGGCGGCAACACCCTGATGCTCGCCATCGCGGCGGCCGTCATCGGCGGTACGAGCCTCTTCGGCGGCCGGGGCACGGTGTGGTCCGCCCTCCTGGGCATGCTGGTCATCCAGTCCATCCAGACCGGTCTCGACCTGCTCAACATGAACACCTCGATCCAGTACATGATCACCGGTGGTGTTCTGCTGGGCGCGGTCGTCATCGACTCGATCTCCCGCAAGAGCCAGAAGGCCGCCGGTCGCGGATGACGCTCCGGTGACCCGAAGTGCCCGGCATCCCCGCGATGCCGGGCACAGTCGTGTCATGGGAAGGGTTCATCCTGGGTACTGCCGTTCGCGTGACCCCCGACCCATGGGCCGGACACCGGACGCCCGGGCGGAACACTAGACTCGACGAGCCCGGCAACAGCTCGATCAGCTTTTACTGCAAGGAGGCACGGGTGCCGCTGCTGACCCGCATCAGGGGACCGCGCGATCTGGACCGGCTCAGCCTGGAGGAGCTGGACCAGCTGGCTGGGGAGATCCGCACCTTCCTCGTCGACGCCGTCTCCAAGACCGGCGGCCACCTCGGGCCGAACCTCGGCGTGGTCGAGCTCACCATCGCCCTGCACCGGGTCTTCGAGTCCCCGAAGGACAAGGTGCTGTGGGACACCGGCCACCAGTCCTACGTGCACAAGCTGCTCACGGGCCGGCAGGACTTCTCCCGGCTCAAGATGAAGGGCGGCCTCTCCGGCTACCCCTCGCAGGCCGAGTCCGAGCACGACGTCATCGAGAACAGCCACGCCTCCACGGTGCTCGGCTGGGCCGACGGCCTCGCGAAGGCCAACCAGATCCTCGACCGCGACGACCACGTGGTCGCCGTCATCGGCGACGGAGCGCTCACCGGCGGCATGGCCTGGGAGGCGCTGAACAACATCGCCGACGGGGACCGCCCGCTGGTCATCGTCGTCAACGACAACGAGCGCTCCTACGCGCCGACCATCGGCGGCCTCGCCAACCACCTCGCCACCCTGCGCACGACGGACGGCTACGAGCGTTTCCTCGCCCGCACCAGGGAAGTGCTGGAGCGCACCCCCGTCGTCGGCAGACCCCTCTACGAGACCCTGCACGGCGCCAAGAAGGGCCTGAAGGACTTCATCGCCCCCCAGGGCATGTTCGAGGACCTCGGCCTCAAGTACGTCGGCCCGATCGACGGCCATGACATCGAGGCCCTGGAATCCGCGCTCGCCCGCGCCAAGCGCTTCGGCGGCCCGGTCATCGTGCACTGCCTCACCGAGAAGGGCCGCGGCTACCAGCCCGCCCTCCAGGACGAGGCCGACCGCTTCCACGGCATCGGCCCCATCCACCCCGACACCGGTCTGCCGATCAAGGCGTCGGGCGCGGACTGGACCTCCGTCTTCGGCGACGAGATGGTCGAGCTCGGCAAGGAGCGCGAGGACATCGTCGCGATCACGGCGGCGATGCTTCAGCCGGTCGGCCTGAAGAAGTTCGCGGACGCCTTCCCGGACCGCATCTACGACGTCGGCATCGCCGAGCAGCACGCCGCCGTCTCCGCGGCCGGCCTGGCCGCGGGCGGGGTGCACCCGGTGTTCGCGGTGTACGCCACCTTCCTCAACCGTGCCTTCGACCAGGTGCTGATGGATGTGGCCCTGCACAAGTGCGGTGTGACGTTCGTCCTGGACCGGGCCGGTGTCACCGGCACCGACGGCGCCTCGCACAACGGCATGTGGGACATGTCGATCCTCCAGGTGGTGCCGGGCCTCAGGCTCGCCGCCCCGCGCGACGCCGACCAGGTCCGCGCCCAGCTCCGCGAGGCCGTCCAGGTCGAGGACGCGCCGACCGTCGTCCGCTTCTCCAAGGGCGCCGTCGGCCCCGCCGTGGCCGCCGTGGGCCGCGTCGGCGGCATGGACGTGCTGCGCGAGAGCGGCAGCGACACCCCGGACGTGCTGCTGGTCTCCGTGGGCGCCCTCGCCCCGATGTGCCTGGAGATCGCGACGCTGCTCGACCGCCAGGGCATCACCACCACGGTCGTCGACCCGCGTTGGGTCAAGCCCGTCGACGAGGCCATGGCGCCCCTCGCCGACCGGCACCGGGTGGTCGTGACCGTCGAGGACAACTCCCGCGTCGGTGGCGTCGGCTCGGCGATCGCCCAGGCGCTGCGCGACGCGGGCGTCGACGTCCCGCTGCGCGACTTCGGCATCCCGCCCCGCTTCCTCGACCACGCCTCGCGCGCCGAGGTCATGGCCGAGATCGGGCTCACCGCCCCCGACATCGCCCGGCAGGTCACCGGCCTCGTCTCCAAGCTCGACGGCCGGTACGGCAACGCGGCGGCCGCCGAGGTCGACTCCGTGGAGTCCGCGAGGGACTGACGCCGTACCGGGCAAGCCGACACGCCCGAATGGACCGGTTCTCCCCCTGTGAAGAGTGGTGGAACCGGTCCATTCGCGTTAACCGGTCCGCGCCGGGGCATACGGTCTACGCCCCCTCTCGATCATGTCGAGGACGACACAGCGTGGGAGGTACCCCGTGAGCAGCACCGTCTTCCGGACGAAGAAGGTCGAGCAGTCCATCCTCGATACAGAGGAGCCAGAGCACGCGCTCAAGAAATCATTGTCCGCGCTGGACCTGACCGTCTTCGGTGTCGGCGTCATCATCGGCACCGGCATCTTCGTCCTCACCGGCACGGTCGCCAAGAACAACGCCGGTCCCGCCGTCGCCCTGGCCTTCGTGGTGGCCGGGGTCGTCTGCGCGCTCGCCGCGCTCTGTTACGCCGAGTTCGCCTCCACCGTGCCGGTGGCCGGTTCGGCGTACACCTTCTCGTACGCCTCCCTCGGGGAGCTCCCCGCCTGGATCATCGGCTGGGACCTCGTCCTGGAGTTCGCGCTCGGCACGGCGGTGGTGGCCGTCGGCTGGTCCGGGTACGTCGCCTCGCTGCTCGACAACGCGGGCTGGCATCTGCCGGCGGCCCTCAGCAGCAGGGAGGGCGCCGACGGCTTCGGCTTCGACATCCTCGCCGCCGCCCTCGTCCTGGTGCTGACGGCGATCCTGGTCGTCGGCACCAAGCTCTCCGCGCGGGTCACCACCGTCGTCGTCGCCATCAAGGTGACCGTCGTCCTGACCGTGATCATCGCGGGCGCCTTCTTCATCCACGGCGCCAACTACGACCCGTTCATCCCCAAGGCGCAGACCGTGGACGCGGGCGGTGGCCTGAACGCCCCGATGATCCAGCTGCTGTTCGGCTGGGCGCCGTCCAACTTCGGGGTGATGGGCATCTTCACCGCCGCCTCCGTCGTCTTCTTCGCCTTCATCGGCTTCGACGTCGTCGCCACCGCCGCCGAGGAGACCAGGAACCCGCAGCGCGACATGCCCCGCGGCATCATCGGCTCGCTGATCATCTGCACGGTCCTCTACGTCGCCGTGTCGATCGTCGTCACCGGGATGCAGCACTACACCAAGCTGTCCGTGAGCGCCCCGCTCGCCGACGCGTTCAAGGCCACCGGGCACCCCTGGTTCGCGGGCTTCATCAGCTTCGGCGCCGCAGTCGGCCTGACGACGGTCTGCATGATCCTGCTCCTCGGACAGACCCGGGTCTTCTTCGCCATGAGCCGGGACGGGCTGCTGCCGCGCTTCTTCTCCCACGTGCACCCGCGGTTCAGGACCCCGCACCGGCCGACCATCCTGCTCGGCGTGCTCATCGCGATCCTGGCCGGCTTCACCAGCCTCAGCGAGCTCGCCGAGCTGGTGAACATCGGCACGCTCTTCGCCTTTGTGGTGGTCGCGATCGGCGTGATCATCCTGCGCAGGTCCCGGCCCGACCTGCCACGGGCGTTCCGCACCCCGTGGGTGCCGTTCCTGCCGATCGTGTCGGTGTGCGCCTCGCTGTGGCTGATGCTCAACCTGCCCGCCGAGACCTGGCTGCGGTTCGGTATCTGGATGGTCGTCGGATTCGTCGTGTACTTCCTCTATGGCCGCTCCCACAGCCGTCTCGGACGGCAGGAGGCGGCCGCCGCCTCCGCCGACGGGGCCCCGGGCCGCGGCGGCGCGGTGTGATGGCTCCCGGAGCCGCCCCCGTGCCCCCTGCGGGCGTCAGCGGGACGGCTCCGGCGCCGTGGCGCCTCAGTCCCTTACGGAGCGCGGGCCCGTGACGTCCGCGCCCAGCGCGGTCACCCGGCGGCGCAGCTCCCGGTCGGCCGTGACGACCAGGCGGGGCCGCTCCGCCGACCCGGTGACGAGCTCGACGATACGGTCGTCCCCGCTGCCCGGCGCCGCCTCCACCCGCACGCCCGGCACCGACTCCACCCCGCGGGCCGAGCCCTCCACCACGAGGACGATCTCCTCGGGCCCCTCGTGCCCGCGCAGGCCGTCCACGGCCAGCAGGTCACGCAGTCGTTCGGCGGCGCCGCGGCGGTCCCGCCACCAGCCGTCGGGCACCGACCCGACGACGTTCGCGGCGTCGACGATCACGAGCAGCGCGGGGATGTCGTCCATGCTCTCAGCGTCGCACGGACGACGGCCGCGCGGAGGAGACCCTCGCGCGGGCGCCGTGAAGGGTCCGTCATAAGGTGATCGGGTGAACGGCGACTGGCTCATACGAGGCCGCGACGGGCGGCTCTGTGTCTATCTGGTGTCGGACGACGCCGTCCTGTGCCGGGCGGAACGCAGCCCGGGCGGGCCCTGGGAGGGCCCACGCAGGGTGGGCGGCGACCAGAAGGTGTACCCGTCCCCGGCCGTCGGGCAGGGCACCGACGGTTATGGCCACCTGGCCTGCTGGCGGCCCACGGCGCAGGGGGAGGCGGGCCTGGTGCACTCCACGCACTTCCGGCCGCTGCTCGCCGCCCTGGACTGGGTGCCCATCGGTCATCCCAACAAGAAGGGCGACCGCACCGGCACACCCGCCGTGGCGGTGGACGCCCAGGGGCGCGCGCACGTCTTCGCCCGCAACATCGGCTCGGGACTGTGCATGGTCGCGCAGAAGCAGACCGGTGGCTGGGACCCGTGGCGCGACCTCAAGGGGCAGGGCATCGTGGGGTCGCCGGTCGCGGTGACGGGGGAGTCCGGCCGCGTCCAGGTGTACGCGGCCGTGTCCGGCGGGGTCCTGCACTGGCGGCAGGAGGAGCCGGGCGGCCAGCCGGTGTTCCAGGAGCCCCTCAGCGCCCCGGTCCGGCCCCGCACCCTGCGGGCGCTGGCCACCTCCCCGGAGCACACCACCCTCTTCTACACCGACGAGGCCGGCGACCTGTGCGCGTGGCGTCCCGGTAGCGAGCCCGTCCGCGTGCTCGCCGCCGCCGGGCCCGGACCGGTCGCTGCCCTCCGCACCGAACTCGACGGCCATGACTGCACCCTGCTGGCCCAGCGATCCGCGAGCGGCCGGGTCGCCTTCGCCGCGTACCCGACCGAGAAGGAGTCGGCCGGGGCCTGGTGGGCCGAGGCCGGTCCGCAACTGCCGGCCGACGCCGTGGTGACGCTCGCCAAGGACCACGAGGACCGGGTGGTCGCGGCGGCCCTGTCTCCGTCGACCGGCGAACTGCAGATCAGTTACCGCAAGGACGAGCCCGGCCTCGCCCTGACGGCCTGGCGGACGGTCTGACGGTCTGACGCCCTGGCGGACGGTGTGACGGCCTGGCGGACGGTCTGACGGCCCGGCCGGCCTCCGCGTCGCCCTGGGCGCCGCAGGCCGGCGTCCCGGGCCCCGGAGAAGGGGCCCAGGGCGGCGTCCCGCGCCCCGGAGAAGGGCCGGCCCCGTGTGCGGCGACCCCACCCCGGGCAGGACCCGACACAGGGCGACGGAGCAGCAGGACGGCATCGCAGCAGGACGGCATGACGGCATGAAAGAGGGCCTCCGCACACGGCGGAGGCCCTCTTCACTTGCCGGGGGCCGTGACGGCCCCGACGGTCACGCGGGAACCGAGGCCACGCCCGGCGCCAGGAACTTCTTGCCGTTCACGCGCTCGGAGACACCTTCGCGGTCCAGGTACGGCGTGATGCCGCCCAGGTGGAAGGGCCAGCCGGCGCCCGTGATCAGGCAGAGGTCGATGTCCTGCGCCTCGGCGACGACACCCTCGTCGAGCATGAGCCCGATCTCCTGCGCCACCGCGTCCAGCACGCGTGCCCGCACCTGCTCCTCGGTCAGGACGGTGTCGCCCTGCATCAGCAGCGCGGAGACCTCGGGGTCGAGCTCGGGCCTGCCGCTGTCGTAGACGTAGAAGCCGCGCTTGCCCGCCTTGACGACGGCCGCGAGGTTCGGGGAGACCGTGAAGCGGTCCGGGAAGGCCCGGTTGAGGGTCTCCGAGACGTGCAGACCGATCGCGGGGCCGACCAGCTCGAGGAGGACCAGCGGGGACATCGGCAGGCCGAGCGGCTCCACCGCCTTCTCCGCCACCTCGACCGGGGTGCCCTCGTCGATGACGTTCTGCACCTCGCCCATGAAGCGGGTGAGGATGCGGTTGACGACGAACGCCGGGGCGTCCTTCACCAGGACCGCCGTCTTCTTCAGCTTCTTGGCGACGGCGAAGGCGGTGGCCAGCGACGCGTCGTCGGTCTGCTCGCCCCGGACGATCTCCAGGAGCGGCAGGATCGCGACCGGGTTGAAGAAGTGGAAGCCCACGACCCGCTCGGGGTTCTTCAGTTTCGACGCCATCTCGGAGACCGACAGCGAGGAGGTGTTCGTGGCGAAGATCGCGTGCGCCGGGGCGACCGCCTCGACCTCCGCGAACACCTGCTGCTTGACGCCGATCTCCTCGAACACGGCCTCGATGACGAAGTCCGCGTCGGCGAAGCCCTCGGCCTTGTCCAGCACACCGGACACCAGCGCCTTGAGGCGGTTGGCCTTGTCCTGGTTGATGCGGCCCTTGCCGAGCAGCTTCTCGATCTCGGCGTGGACGTAGCCCACACCCTTGTCGACGCGCTCCTGGTCGATGTCGGTCAGCACGACCGGCACCTCGAGACGGCGCAGGAACAGCAGGGCGAGCTGCGAGGCCATCAGGCCCGCGCCCACCACGCCGACCTTGGTGACCGGACGCGCCAGGGACTTGTCCGGGGCTCCGGCCGGGCGCTTGCCGCGCTTCTGCACCAGGTTGAACGCGTAGATGCCGGAGCGCAGTTCGCCACCCATGATCAGGTCGGCGAGCGCCACGTCCTCGGCGTCGTAGCCCTGCTGGAGGTCGCCGTTCTTGGCGGCCGCGATGATGTCGAGGGCACGGTAGGCGGCCGGGGCCGCGCCGTGCACCTTGCTGTCCGCGACGAAGCGGCCGCGCGCGACGGCCTGGTCCCAGGCTTCCCCACGGTCGATCACCGGACGGTCCACGACGATCTCGCCCTTGAGGACGGACGCTGTCCAGAGCAGCGACTGCTCCAGGAAGTCCGCACCCTCGAACAGCGCGTCGGCGATGCCCAGCTCGTAGACCTGAACGCCCTTGAGCTGCTTGTTCTGGTTGAGGGAGTTCTCGATGATCACCGAGACGGCCTTGTCGGCGCCGATCAGGTTCGGCAGCAGCGTGCAGCCGCCCCAGCCGGGGACCAGACCGAGGAAGACCTCGGGCAGCGAGAAGGCCGGCAGCGCCGCGGACACCGTGCGGTACTTGCAGTGCAGGCCGACCTCGACGCCACCGCCCATCGCCGCGCCGTTGTAGTACGCGAAGGTGGGGACCGCGAGGCCCGCGAGGCGCTTGAAGACCTCGTGGCCGCCCTTGCCGATGGCGAGCGCGTCCTTGTGCTCCTTGAGGAGCTCGACGCCCTTCAGGTCCGCGCCGACGGCGAAGATGAACGGCTTGCCGGTGACACCGACACCGACGATCTCGCCGGCCGAGGCTTCCTTCTCGACCTGGTCGATCGCGGAGTCGAGGTTCGCGAGGGACTGCGGGCCGAAGGTGGTCGGCTTGGTGTGGTCGAAGCCGTTGTCCAGCGTGATCAGGGCGAAGCGCCCCGCGCCGAACGGCAGGTCCAGGTGACGGACGTGCGCCTGGGTGACGACCTCGTCCGGGAACAGCTCGGCCGCGCCCTTCAGGAGTTCGGTGGTGCTCACTTGTCGCCTCCGGCGGACTCGAAGTGCGGGTTCTCCCAGATGACGGTCGCGCCCATGCCGAAGCCGACGCACATGGTGGTCAGGCCGTAGCGGACCTGCGGCTGCTCCTCGAACTGGCGGGCCAGCTGCGTCATCAGACGGACGCCGGAGGAGGCGAGCGGGTGACCGAAGGCGATCGCGCCGCCGTACTGGTTGACGCGCTCGTCGTCGTCCGCGATGCCGTAGTGGTCGAGGAAGGCCAGGACCTGGACGGCGAAGGCCTCGTTGATCTCGAAGAGACCGATGTCGGAGATGGACAGACCCGCCTGGGCCAGCGCCTTCTCCGTGGCCGGGATCGGGCCGTAGCCCATGACCTCCGGCTCGACACCCGCGAAGGAGTACGAGACGAGGCGCATCTTGACCGGCAGGCCGTTCTCGCGGGCGAAGTCCTCGGACGCGATGAGGGAGGCCGTCGCGCCGTCGTTCAGACCGGCCGCGTTGCCGGCGGTGACCCGGCCGTGGACGCGGAACGGGGTCTTCAGACCGGAGAGGTTCTCCAGGGTCGTCCCCGGGCGCATCGGCTCGTCGGCGGTGACCAGGCCCCAGCCCGTCTCGCCGGCGTCCGGGTTGGTGCGGCGCACCGACACGGGTACGAGGTCGGCCTGGATCTTGCCGTTGGCGTACGCCTTGGCGGCCTTCTCCTGCGAGCGCACGGCGTATGCGTCGGCGCGCTGCTTGGTGATCTGCGGGTAGCGGTCGTGCAGGTTCTCGGCGGTCATGCCCATGAACAGGGCGGACTCGTCGACCAGCTTCTCGCTGACGAACCGCGGGTTGGGGTCCACGCCCTCGCCCATCGGGTGACGGCCCATGTGCTCGACACCACCGGCGACGGCGATGTCGTAGGCGCCGAAGGCGACGGAACCGGCGACCGAGGTGACGGCCGTCAGGGCGCCCGCGCACATGCGGTCGATGGAGTAGCCGGGCACGGAGGTCGGCAGACCGGCCAGGATGCCGGCGGTGCGGCCGATGGTCAGGCCCTGGTCGCCGATCTGCGTGGTCGCGGCGATGGCGACCTCGTCGATCTTCTTCGGGTCGAGACCGGGGTTGCGGCGCAGCAGCTCCCGGATCGCCTTCACGACGAGGTCGTCGGCGCGGGTCTCGTGGTAGATGCCCTTCGGGCCCGCCTTGCCGAACGGGGTACGGACGCCGTCGACGAAGACGACGTCCCTGACGGTACGAGGCACGATGGCTCTCCTCCAGGTGCGGGATGGCACTGCTGCGACACGCAAGCGCTGAGCGCGCGCTCAGGACCCATGCTACTTATCGGTAACGTAGCTGCCCAGTCCCGGAGGGCCAAGCGGCGAACGTCACACCCGGAACGGGGGAGAGGTCACTCCCGCGCTCGGCCCCGTGGCGGCGCCGTCGAGCCCCGCGGGGTCAGTACGGGAGTCGGCACCGGCCGCGATCCGGGACCAGGCCCGGTGATCACGCCGAACAGCGTCCGCGCCGCCTCCGCGCCGAATCCGTGCACGTCATGGCTCATCGCGGAGAGCGTCGGATGGGTCAGCCGGCATAGCTGGGAGTCGTCCCAGGCGAGGAGGGAGACATCGCCCGGCACGCCGAGACCCATCTCGGCCGCCACGGCGAGCCCGGCCACCGCCATGATGTCGTTGTCGTAGACGATCGCCGTCGGCCGGTCGGCCGCGGCGGCGGTCAGCATCGACCGGGTCGCCCGCGCGCCCGCCTCCCCGGAGTAGTCCGTCGCGACCTGCCACGCACCGGCCAGCCCCAGGGTCCGCGCCGCCGCGTCGAAGGCCGCCGTCCGTATCGTCGTGTGCCCGAGCGCGGCCGCGCCTCCGACCCTCGCTATCCGCCGGTGCCCGAGCGCCGCCAGATAGCGGACCGCCTCGGTCACCGCCGTGGCGTCGTCCGTCCACACGGACGTCAGGCCGCCGGTCAGCGAGGGGTGCCCCACCGCGACCACCGGCATCCCCAGCCGCTCGGCCACGGCCACCCGGGGATCGTCGGCCCGGAAGTCGACGAGGATCGACCCGCCGATCTGCCGACCCCGCCACCACGACTCCAGGAGCCCGGCCTCCTCCTCGACGGTACGCACCAGCCGGAGCAGCAGCGAACAGGAGTGCTCGGTGAGCACGCTCTCCACCCCGGAGACGAACTCCATGTAGAACGGTTCCAGACCCAGCATCCGCGCCGGCCGGCAGATCGCGAGCCCCACCACGTCCACCCGCGAGCTCGACAGCGAGCGTGCCGTGAGGTTGGGTTCCCAGCCCAGCTCCCGCGCCGCCGCGAAGATCCGGTCCCGGGTCGCCTCCGCCAGCCCCGGCTTGTGGTTGAAGGCGAGCGACACGGCGCCCTTGGAGACGCCGGCACGGGCCGCGACATCCTTGATGGTGACGCGGGGCGAGGGGGACGCTGTCATCGAGCGGGCTCCTGGCAGTACAGCGCGGCCCGGGCGGCGGCGGCATCGGGAGTCTCCCAGCCCTCCACCCCGATGGTCACGCGTTCCCCGGGCAGCAGCGTCACGAGCCCCCGGTCGGCCCGCGCCCCCGGATCCAGCCGGTCGGCCTGGAGCAGCAGATCCCGGACGAGGGTGCGGGCCGTGACCGTGACGCTCCCCGGTGCCACGGCCACCTCGAACCGCGGCTGCGGATACGGGATCTCACGGTCCGGCACCGGGAAGTACACCGCCCGCAGCCCACCCCCGGCCGGTCCGGCTGCCCCCCACGCGTCGGCCACCAGGAACTCCTTCGCCCCGGCCGGCTCCAGCTCGGGCGGCACCCGCACCTCGCCCACCAGCCGTGCGCCGACCGCGAGTTCCACGCTCGCCGCGCCGATCACCTCTCCCTCCACCGACACCCGCCGCAACGACAGCGTGCCCGACCACGGTTGCCCCGACTGGTTGACGGCGGCCAGCACCAGCCCCTCCCCGCGCGGTTGCAGGGTCAGCAGTCGATCCGCGTACAGCCGCCGCAGCTCGTGGTAGAGCGGTTTCTCCCTTCCATCGCCGTCGATCGCCGCCCAGGACGTCACCGGCCAGCAGTCGTTCAGCTGCCAGACGATCGTGCCCGCGCAGACCGGCCACCGTGACCGCCAGTGCTCGATCCCGGTCGCCACGGCCCGCGCCTGGTTGACCTGCGTGAGGTAGTGCCACCGGTCGAAGTCGCCGTCGGGCACGGCGAAGTGACGGGCGAGCCCGCGTGCCAGCTTGCCGTTGCCGTCCTGCGCCTTCTGGTGGTGCAGCATGCCGGGGGAGTCCGCCGAGAGCTCCTCACCCGGCAGCGCCCGCCGCAGCGTGGCATGGGCGGGCGGCGCCTGCCAGCCGAACTCGGCCACGAACCGCGGAACTTCGCCCCGGTACTCGGCGTAGTCCCGCCGGTTCCACACCTCCCACGAGTGATGCGTCCCGTGGGCCGGGTCATTGGGATGATGCCTCCACGACCCCGACCACGGGCTGCCCGCCGTGTACGGCCGCGTCGGATCCAGCTCCCCGACGACCCGGGGCAGCACGCCCAGGTAGTACCCCTCGCCCCAGGAGTCCCCGCCGAGCCGCTCCTCCCACCCCCAGTCCCTGAACCCCCACAGGTTCTCGTTGTTGCCGTTCCACAGCACCAGCGACGGATGCGGCATCAGCCGTACGACGTTCTCCCGGGCCTCCGCCTCCACCTCGCCCCGCAGCGGCTGCTCCTCCGGGTAGGCCGCGCACGCGAAGGGGAAGTCCTGCCACACCAGCAGCCCCAGTTCGTCGCAGGCGTCGTAGAAGTCCTCGCTCTCGTAGACACCGCCGCCCCAGACCCGGACCAGGTCGACGCCGGCGTCCGCCGCCTGGCGCAGCCGCCTCCGGTAGCGCTCCCGGGTCACCCGGGACAGGAACACGTCGTCCGGGATCCAGTTCACGCCCCGGGCGAACAGCCGCTCCCCGTTGACGACCAGGGTGAACCCGCTCCCGTGCGCGTCCGCCGAGGTGTCCAGTCCGACGCTGCGGAAGCCCACGCGCCGCCGCCACACGTCGAGCGGCGAACTCCCGTGCAGCAGGGTCAACTCGACTTCGTACAATCGCTGTTCCCCGTATCCGCGCGGCCACCAGAGCTCCGCGTCCGGCACCTCGACCCGGACGGCACCGCCCGCGCCCGTCACCTCGCCGCGCACCGTCCGGCCCCCCACCCGGGCCTGGAGCGTCAGCCCGGCCTCCACCCGGGTCCGCTCCACGTCCACCCGCAACTCGACGACTCCGGTGCCCCGCTCGACGGTCACCAGCGGACGCACCCGCGCCAGCCGTGCCGTCGACCAGCGCTCCACCCGCACCGGCCGCCAGATGCCGGCCGTCACCAGGGTGGGACCCCAGTCCCAGCCGAACGAGCACGCCATCTTGCGGAGGTACTGGTAGGGCTCGGTGTAGGCAGCCGGACGCTCGCCGACCCTTCCGCGGACGGCCTCCGCCTCGGCGTAGGCGGAGACGAACCGGACGGACAGCGGGCCTTCGAGGCCCGTCACGTCGAAGCGGTAGGAGCGGTGCATGTTCCGCACCCGGCCGAGCAGCTGCCCGGCCAGCGTGATCTCCGCGACCGTGTCGAGCCCGTCGAAGACCAGGTCGGTCTGCTCGTGCCCGGACGGCACGGCCGGCAGTTCCCGCTCGTACGTCCACTCGCGCCGCCCCACCCACGCGACCTCGTTCTCGGCCCGGCCGAGGAACGGGTCCGGGATCACCCCGGCGGCGAGCAGATCGGTGTGCACACAGCCCGGCACCCCGGCCGGGAGTGACGTCCCTTCGTGCCGCAGATTCCATCCGTCGTTGAGCGGTGAGGCCTCCAGCATGTGCACTCCCTAAACCGGTCAAGCCCACAACTGAGCGCCAGTTGTCCATCGTTGGCGGGAATCGGACTTTACCGGTTGAGGAAAGCGCTGCCAGAGTGCCGAATCAGCCAACCCGCTCGTGCCCGACCGACCCGCTCGTGCCCGACGGACCCACAAGCACCCGACCGACCCGCACGTGCTCGTCCGTCCCGAGAAACATCCCGAGAACGGAAGTGATGCACATGAACCGCCGTACAGTCCTGCTCCTCACCACGGTCACGGGAGCCGCCCTGCTGCTCCCGGGCTGCACCGGCACCGGAGGCAGCGCGAAGGGCGCGGAAGCCGAAGCTCCCGACGACCCGTCGAAGGTCGGCGGCACCATCACGGTCCTCACCGTGCGCACCGACCTCGTGCAGGACGGCACGATGAAGAAGTACGCCGCCGAGTTCAACAGGACCTATCCCAAGGTCAAGGTGGAGTTCCAGGCCCTCACCGACTACGAGGCCGAGATCAAGATCCGCATGAACACCGACGACTACGGCGATGTCCTGCTGATCCCGGCGGTCATCAAGAAGGACGACTACCCGAAGTTCTTCGCCTCCCTGGGCACCGCCGCCGAACGCGGCAAGAAGTACCGGTTCACCGACTTCACCACCGTCGACGGCAAGGTCTACGGACAGAGTCCGGTCGGCGTGATGCCGGGCTTCGTCTACAACAAGCGGGTCTGGAAACAGGCGGGGGTCACCCGATGGCCCACCAGCCCGGCCGAGTTCCTCGCCGACCTGAAGGCGATCAAGGCGAAGACCGACGCGGTGCCGTACTACACCAACTTCGCCGCGCAGTGGCCGCTGACCTCGTGGACGTACGTCGACGGCGCGGTGCACTGCGACCCGCAGGCGACCACGAAACTCGCCGAGGGCGACCCGTGGGCCCAGGGCGCCGACCTGCGCGTCGGGGACACGCTGCTGTACGACATCGTCAAGCAGGGCCTCGCCGAGAAGGACCCCACGACCAGCAACTGGGAGCAGTCCAAGCCCCGGACGGCCAAGGGCGAGATCGCCACGCAGTGGCTCGGCACCTGGGCGATCATCCAGTTCCAGGACGCCGCGAGGAAGGCCGGCGTGAACCCGGACGACATCGGTTTCATGCCGTTCCCCACCCGGACGGACGGCACGTTCTGCGCGACCGTCGGGCCCGACTACAACCAGGCCGTGAACGTCCACTCCCCGCACAAGGAGGCGGCCCGCGCCTGGATCGACTGGTTCACCGACAAGTCCGGCTACGACAAGGACAACCTGGCGATCTCCCCGCTCAAGAACGCGGCCATGCCCGAGGTGCTCAAGCCGTACGAGGAGGCCGGCGTCAAGCTCATCGAGCTCGACGACTCGGCGGGCGCCCGGGTCAAGCTGATCGACGACCGGTCCGAGATCGGCATCTACAAGCCCGAGTACCGCCAGGACCTGGTCGATCTCGCACGCGGCGCCAAGAAGGGCAGCCTGGACGACTTCCTCGGCGGCCTCGGCGAGAAGTGGACCGAGACGCAAGCGGACGTGAGCGACTGATGGCGCACGCGCACACGCACCCCCCGTCGCCCCGCGCCGGGCAGACGGCCACCGGGACGGGGAGACCGTCTGCGAAGGACGCCGCTCCCGCTCCCGCACCGGCCCCGCGCCGCGCGCGCACCTGGCGGCTGCTGACCCCCTGGCTGTTCCTGCTCGCCCCGCTCACCCTGCTGATCACGTTCACCTACGCGCCGATCGCCAACATGGTGGCGTACAGCTTCACCGACTGGGACGGGGTGAGCCCCGACCTGCACTACACCGGCGCCGAGAACTACGCCGAGATCTTCACCAGGGAGGATCTCTTCCAGGTGTTCTGGGTCAGCGGCTACTACCTGGCCGCCTCGGTGGTCCAGATCGCCGCCGCGCTGTACTTCGCGACCATCCTGAGTTTCGACATCCGCTTCCGCACCTTCTTCAAAGGCGTGCTGTTCTTCCCGTCCCTGGTCAACGGGGTGGCCATCGGTTTCGTCTTCCTCTACTTCTTCCAGGACGGCGGGACCTTCGACACGGTGCTCGGCCTCTTCGGGTACCACACCGACCACGCGTGGCTCGGCACCCCGGTCTCGGCGAACGTCTCCCTGGCGGGCGTCTCGATCTGGCGCTACCTCGGCATGAACTTCGTCCTGTTCCTCGGCGCGATCCAGTCCGTCCCGGGGGAGCTCTATGAGGCGGCCGAACTGGACGGCGCCGGCCGGTGGCACCAGTTCCGCCACATCATCCTGCCCGGCATCAAGCCGGTGCTGACCCTGACGGTGATCCTGTCCGTCTCCGGCTCCCTCTCGGCCTTCGAGATCCCGTACATCATGACCGGCGGGGCGACCGGCACCGAGACGTTCGTGATCCAGACCGTGAAGCTGGCCTTCCGGTTCAACAAGACGGGACTCGCCTCGGCCGCGGCGGTCGTGCTGCTGCTGATCATCCTGCTGGTGACCTGGGTGCAGCGACGTCTCGTCCCCGACGACAGGGTGGACCTCGTATGACACGCCGAGCCGTCGCCCGTGCCCTCGTGTATCTGTCGCTGATCGCCGCCGCGCTGGTCGTCCTGCTCCCGCTGGGCGTCGTCCTGCTGACGTCCCTGAAGACCGGGAACGAGACGGCGAACGGCAGCGGGGCGCTCGCGCCGCCGGACGACCCGTTCAACTTCCACAACTACGTGACGGCGTTCCAGGACGGGGGAATGCTCACGGCGTTCGGCAACACGGCCTTCATCCTCGTCGTCTCCGTCGGCGGGACCGTGCTCATCGGCTCGATGACGGCGTACGCGATCGACCGGTTCACCTTCCGGTTCCGCAAAGCGGTGATCGCCCTGTTCCTGGTCGCCGCGCTGGTCCCCGGGGTGACCACCCAGGTGGCCACCTTCCAGATCGTCCACAGCCTCGGCATGTTCGACACCCGCTGGGCCCCGATCGCCCTGTACCTGGGCACGGACATCGTCTCGATCTACATCTTCATGCAGTTCGTGCGTTCGATCCCGATCTCACTGGACGAGGCCGCCCGCCTCGACGGCGCCAACGCGTTCACGATCTACCGCAAGATCATCTTTCCGCTGCTGAAACCCGCGATCGCGACGGTCGTGATCGTGAAGGGGATCGCCGTCTACAACGACTTCTACATCCCCTTCCTCTACATGCCCTCACAGGATCTTGGCGTGATCTCGACGTCCCTGTTCCGCTTCAAGGGCCCCTACGCCGCCCACTGGGAGACGATCTCGGCAGGAGCCGTGCTGGTCATCCTGCCGACCCTGATCGTCTTCCTCGCGCTCCAGAAGTACATCTACAACGGTTTCATGAGAGGAGCGACGAAGTAGCCCGCCCCCCGCCGCGGACGGGCCGTGGCCGTCAGGCAGCCGAGGCGGCCAGCGCCTCGACCAGCACCGGCGTGACCTGCTCCACCTGCCACGGCCGCGCCCCGTACGAGGCGAGGGCGCCGGCGACAGCCTCCGGCTCGGCCGCCGGAGGCTCCCAGCAGACCCGCCGCACCGCGTCCGGAGCGATCAGGTTCTCCTGAGGCATGTTCAGCTCCTCGGCCAGCGCGGAGACAGCGGCCCGCGCCGCGGACAGCCGCGCCGCCGCCACGGGGTCCTTGTCGGCCCACGCACGCGGCGGGGGAGGCCCGGCCACCGGCTGACCGGGCTGCGGCAGCTGCGACTCGCTGAACGCCTTCGCCCGGTCGACTGCCGCCTGCCACTGCTCCAGCTGCCGCCGGCCCATCCGGTGCCCGAACCCGTTCAGCGCCGCCAGCGCCTGCACGTTCACCGGGAGGGACAGCGCCGCCTCCACGATGGCCGCGTCCGAGAGCACCTTGCCCGGCGACACGTCCCGCCGCTGCGCGATCCGGTCCCGGGCCTCCCACAGCTCCCGCACCACACCCAGCTGCCGCCGGCGGCGCACCTTGTGCATGCCGGACGTGCGACGCCAGGGGTCCTTGCGGGGCTCGGGCGGCGGGGCGGACGCGATCGCGTCGAACTCCTGACGGGCCCAGTCCAGCTTGCCCTGCCGGTCCAGCTCCTTCTCCAGCGCGTCACGCAGGTCGACCAGGAGCTCGACGTCGAGAGCCGCGTACCGCAGCCACGGCTCGGGCAGGGGCCGGGTCGACCAGTCCACCGCGGAGTGGCCCTTCTCGAGGACGAAGCCCAGCACTCCCTCGACCATCGCGCCGAGGCCGACCCGCGGGAACCCGGCGAGCCGTCCGGCCAGCTCGGTGTCGAACAACCGCGTCGGCACCATGCCTATCTCGCGCAGACACGGCAGGTCCTGGGTGGCCGCGTGCAGCACCCATTCCGCGCCGGACAGCGCCTCGCCGAGCGCGGAGAGGTCGGGGCAGCCCACCGGATCGATCAACGCGGTGCCGGCGCCCTCGCGACGCAGCTGCACCAGATAGGCGCGCTGCCCGTAGCGGTAGCCGGAGGCGCGCTCGGCGTCGACGGCGACGGGGCCGGAACCGGCCGCGAAGGCGGCGATCACCTCGGCCAGGGAGGCCTCGTCGGCGATCACGGGAGGAATGCCCTCGCGCGGTTCGAGCAGAGGTGTCGGCGCCCCGGATTCAGTCGATCCGCCGTCGTCCGGAGGGGCGCCTCCGGTGGTTCGCAGTGAACTGGCTGCTGCGGTTTCTTGGGCGTCGGTCACCTGTCAAGGGTATCCGTGTATGGACGGCGCCCGCCGACGGAACGTTCCGTCGGCGGGCGCCGGAGGGTCGTAAACCGGTCAGGCCGGTGAACGAAGGGGAAGAGATCGGGAAGAAACAGGGGAGGAAGAGGGGGAAGACGGGAGGAGACGGGAGCCGGGAGGGGACGAGAGGCGCCGGGCCGGTGGTCGGGATGCGGTCCGGGCCGGGGGTGCGGGGCGCTCCCGGGGGAGACCCCGGCGGGGCGGGTGGGGTTTCAGTGGATGATGCCGGTCCGCAGGGCCACCGCGACCATGCCGGCGCGGTCACCCGTGCCGAGCTTGCGGGCGATGCGGGCGAGGTGGCTCTTGACGGTCAGCGCGGACAGGCCCATGGAGACGCCGATGGCCTTGTTCGACTGGCCTTCCGCGACCAGTCGGAGCACCTCGACCTCACGGCCGGAGAGCTCGCGGTAGCCGCCCGGGTGGCTCGGGGCACCCGGGGGGCGGCGGTGCATACGGGCGGCGGAGCCCATGGGTGCCGCACCGGGACGGCTGGGGAGGCCGAGGTTGGTGCGGGTGCCGGTGACCACGTAGCCCTTGACGCCGCCCGCGAGGGCGTTGCGCACGGCGCCGATGTCGTCGGCGGCGGAGAGGGCGAGCCCGTTGGGCCAGCCCGCGGCGCGGGTCTCCGACAGCAGGGTGAGGCCGGAGCCGTCGGGCAGGTGGACGTCGGCGACGCAGATGTCGCGGGGGTTGCCGACGCGGGGACGAGCCTCCGCGATGGACGAGGCCTCGATGACGTCGCGTACACCGAGCGCCCACAGGTGGCGGGTGACGGTGGAGCGGACGCGCGGGTCGGCCACGACCACCATGGCGGTGGGCTTGTTCGGGCGGTAGGCGACCAGGCTTGCGGGCTGCTCGAGGAGAACGGACACCAGGCCTCCTGGATGGGGGGACGGGAGCCGGCTCGGCGGGGCTTGTGGGGAGGAAGCCGGGACGAACCGTGCTTTCAAGGTCACAGTCGTCTTCGGCAGCGGACCCGGGGTCCTTTAGAGAATGATCACGATCTAGTGAGTAACAATCCGTGCAATTCGGACACGCGATCGATCATCCGAAGATCGAGTCGGTTTAAGTGGGTGTCTTACGGGATCGAAAATGGCCGTATCGACAAAGAGATGGTCAACGCGACTGGGGCCCCCTGCGCTGCGGCAGCGTCACCACCGACGCGTCGCCCGGCCCGGCCGGCGGCAGCCCGGCCACCTGGGCCAGCAGATCGCACCAGGACGCCAGATGCGCCCCCGTCTCCGGAACCCCGCCCAGGCCCTCGCGCGGCGTCCAGGAGGCCCGGATCTCGATCTGGGAGGCCGCCGGACGCTCCGCCAGCCCGCCGAAGTAGTGCGAACTGGCCCGCGTGACGGTCCCGCTCGGCTCGCCGTAGGCCAGCCCGCGCGCCTGGAGCGCACCGGTCAGCCACGACCAGCACACCTCCGGCAGCAGCGGGTCCGCGGCCATCTCCGGCTCCAGCTCGGCCCGCACGAGCGTGACCAGCCGGAACGTCCCGTGCCAGGCGTCGTGACCCGCCGGGTCGTGCAGCAGCACCAGCCGGCCGTCGGCCAGGTCCTGCTCGCCGTCCACGACCGTCGCCTCCAGGGCGTACGCGAACGGGGCGAGCCGTTTGGGAGCCGGTGTCGGCTCGACCTCGATCTGCGGGCGCAACCGCGCCGCCCTCAGCGCCTCGACGGCCGCCCGGAAGGGCGGTGGAGCCGACCTGTTCCCGTCCCCGCCCCCCTCGTTCGCGTCATCCATCCCGCCAGCGCCGTCCGACAGTCGTCCCTGAGCCGCAGCCATGCGGGGAAGATTAAGGGGAACGCGGCCTTCGCGCAGGGCAAGACACCCGTGCGGGGCTCGCGGACGGGTGCGCGCTGGGCGAACAGGCGCACGGACCGCGCACGCCCGAGGGGCCCGGCCCGGGCGCCGGCGGCACGGCACGGGCGCGGCGGCGGGCGGTGGTGGGCGGACAGGGGGCGGCCTCACCGCCTCCGGCGCCGTGGGAGACTTGCCGTCGTGAGTGCGAACGAGAGCCCGGCGGGCCGGCAGCCGACAGCGACCTACGACAGTGCCTTCCTCAAGGCGTGCAGGCGCGAACCGGTGCCGCACACGCCCGTGTGGTTCATGCGGCAGGCCGGGCGCTCACTGCCCGAGTACCGCAAGGTCCGCGAGGGCGTCGCGATGCTCGACTCCTGCATGCGGCCCGAGCTGGTCACCGAGATCACCCTCCAGCCGGTGCGCCGGCACGACGTGGACGCGGCGATCTACTTCAGCGACATCGTCGTCCCGCTCAAGGCCATCGGCATCGACCTCGACATCAAGCCGGGCGTCGGACCGGTCGTCGAGCGCCCGATCCGCACCCGCGCCGACCTCGCCCAGCTGCGCGACCTCACCCCCGACGACGTCTCCTACGTCACCGAGGCCATCGGCCTGCTGACGGCCGAGCTCGGCGCCACCCCCCTCATCGGCTTCGCCGGCGCTCCTTTCACCCTCGCGAGCTACCTCGTCGAGGGCGGCCCGTCCCGCACGTACGAGAACGCCAAGGCGATGATGTACGGCGACCCCGAGCTCTGGGCCGACCTGCTGGACCGCCTCGCTGAGATCACCTCCGCCTTCCTGAAGGTGCAGATCGAGGCGGGCGCGAGCGCCGTCCAGCTGTTCGACTCCTGGGCCGGCGCGCTCGCCCCGGCCGACTACCGCCGCTCCGTGCTGCCCGCCTCCGCGAAGGTCTTCCGCGCGGTCGAGGGGTACGGCGTCCCGCGCATCCACTTCGGGGTCGGCACCGGCGAGCTGCTGCGGCTCATGGGCGAGGCCGGAGCGGACGTCGTCGGCGTCGACTGGCGCGTCCCGCTCGACGAGGCCGTCCGCCGGGTCGGCCCCGGCAAGGCGCTCCAGGGCAACCTCGACCCGACCGTCCTGTTCGCCGGGACCGAGGCCGTCGAGGCCAAGGCCCGAGAGGTCCTCGACGCGGCCGCCGGCCTGGAGGGCCACGTCTTCAACCTCGGACACGGCGTCATGCCGTCCACCGACCCGGACGCGCTCACCCGTCTCGTCGAGTACGTCCACACACAGACCGCCCGCTGAGCGCCTTCACCAGCTGTGCCGGGGGCGCGCCCGTCTGCCGAACAGCAGACCGCGCGGCTCCGGCGGCGGGGGAGTGCCCGCCTTGAGCGGCCAGGCGAGCAGCATGCCCGCGAGGAAGCCGACGACGTGCGCCGCGTAGGCCACGGTGCCCGCGCCGGAGACGCCCTCGCCGGAGGAGTACACGGCCTGGAGCACGAACCAGAAGCCCAGCACCAGCCAGGCCGGCAGGCGCAGCGGCAGGAACACCAGGAACGGGACGAGCACCCACACCCGGGCCTTCGGATACAGCACCAGGTAGGCGCCCAGCACGCCGGCGATCGCCCCCGACGCACCGATCAGCGGGTCGGTCGAGTCGGCGTTGAGGACGGCGAAGCCGTACGAGGCCGCGTAACCGCAGGCGACGTAGAAGAGCGCGAAGCGGACGTGCCCCATGCGGTCCTCGATGTTGTTGCCGAAGATCAGCAGGAACAGCATGTTGCCCAGCAGGTGCAGCCAGCCGCCGTGCAGGAACATCGCGGTGAGGACGCTCAGCGCGGGCGACTTCTCGTAGCCCGGCGGGTTCACCACACAGGCCGCGCCGCGGACTTCGCCGGTGGGGACGAGCTGCGGCAGCTGATGGTGGATCAACTCGCGTGGCACGGCCGCATAGTGTTCCAGGAAGGCGTGCAGGTGACAGGTCTGGGCCAGGCTGCTGTCGCCCGCCACGGAGCCCGACAGACCGGGCATGAACAGGAAGACGAAGACGTTCGCCGCGATGAGGGCGTACGTCACCACCGGGGTCCGGCGCACGGGATTCACGTCATGGACGGGGATGACCACAAGGAAGTAGTGCCCCCGATCCGGTCCGTGAACCGGTGAACGCGGATCCCCGACAGCGCGTATGAACCGTCAACTGCTCGCGGCACGAGGAAGGCGGGCCGCGGGGACGACGTGAGGAACAGACGATGAACGACCGAGTGACTCCCCCGATGCACGCCACCCCCGACGGCGAGGCCGAGATCTCCCTGGTGATCCGGCTGCCCTGGGAGGACGTGGCACGTCTCGGCCAGGAGGCCGGGCGGCTCGCCGCGCAGATGCAGCGGCCGGTGACGCTGGACGAGGCCGTCAGCAGCCGGCTGCGGTCACGGCCGGCGCCCGCGGCCCATGCGAAGCCCACCGAACAGCCCGCCGCGGCCGTTTCCGCGCTGCCGAGGCTCACCGGGACCGCGTAACAGCCCCCGGGGAGGGCCGCGAGGGGGCGGGTCAGGTCCGCAGCGGCGGCCGCGCGCGGTCGGCGGCCGCACACGGACCCCGCCCCGCGCCCCTAACGTCCGCTGCCGTGCACCTTCGCCGTGGCCTTCCTGGCAGCCACCAGCACCGGGTCCCAGACCGGGCTGAACGGGGGCGCGTACCCCAGGTCCAGGGCCGTCATCTGCTCGACCGTCATCCCGGCCGTCAACGCCACGGCCGCGATGTCGACACGTTTGCCCGCGCCCTCCCGCCCGACGATCTGGACGCCCAGCAGCCGGCCCGTCCTGCGCTCGGCGATCATCTTGACCGTCATGGGAGACGCGCCGGGGTAGTAGCCGGCCCGGCTGGTGGACTCGATGGTGACCGTCTCGAAACGGAGACCCGCGCGACGGGCGTCCTTCTCGCGCAGACCGGTGCGCGCGATCTCCAGATCGCACACCTTGCTGACGGCCGTGCCGACCACACCCGGGAACGTGGCGTAGCCGCCGCCCACATTGGTGCCGATGACCTGGCCGTGCTTGTTCGCGTGGGTGCCGAGGGCGATGTGCCGCAGCTGGCCGGAGACCAGGTCGAGGACCTCTACACAGTCGCCGCCGGCCCAGACCGTCCCGTCGGCGAGGGGCCCGCGCACCCGCATCGCCAGGTCGGTGAGCAGCCCGCCGTGGACACCCACGGGCAGGCCCGCGGCCTGCGCCAGCGCGGTCTCCGGGCGGACGCCGATGCCGAGCACCACCACGTCCGCCGGGTACTCGGCGTCCGGGGTGACCACAGCCCGTACCCACCCGTCGTCGCCGGTCCGCAGCCCGGTGACCTCGGTGTCGTTCACCAGGGCGATGCCCAGGCCCTCCAGGGCCCGGTGCACCAGCCTGCCCATGTCCGGGTCCAGGGTCGACATCGGCTCGCTGCCCCGGTTGACCACCGTCACCCGGTAGCCGCGGTTGATGAGCGCCTCGGCCATCTCCACGCCGATGTAGCCCGCCCCGACGACCACGGCCCGCTTCCCGCGCGCGCGTGCCAGCGTGTCCAGCAGCGCCTGCCCGTCGTCGAGGGTCTGCACCCCGTGCACACCCGCCGCGTCCGCGCCCGGCAGGTCCGGCCGGATCGGACGGGCCCCGGTCGCGATGACGAGCTTGTCGTACGACGTCCAGGACTCCGCCCCGGAATCCACCGCACGCGCGCGTACCCGCCGCCCCGCGACGTCGATCTCCGTGACCTCCGTGCGCAGCCGCAGATCGATGCCCCGCGCGCGGTGCTCCTCGGGCGTACGGGCGATCAGACCGTCCCGCTCGGTGACGTCGCCGCCCACCCAGTACGGGATGCCGCACGCCGAGTAGGACGTGAAGTGGCCGCGTTCGAACGCCACGATCTCCAGTTCCCCGGGCCCCTTCAGCCGACGGGCCTGGGACGCCGCGGACATGCCCGCGGCGTCACCGCCGATCACCACCAGTCGCTCGATGCTCATACGAACACGCTACGGGGGACCCGCAGTTCAGTGCTGTCCGGGCTCGCCCGCCCCTGCCCCGCTCTCCCCGTCCGCCCCGGCCCCGCTCTCCGTGGTCCCGTTCTGCCCGGCCCCGCTCTCCGTGGACCCCGTCCGACCGGCCTCGGTCGGCGGGGCCCAGGTCTGCCCGGGCGCGGCCGCCCGGGCCCGGTCCGCCGCCGCCCTGCGGCGCGGCCGCACCAGCCGCAGCCACGCCAGCAGGAGCAGCAGGGCCACCGCGAGGAACGGCAGCAGCGCGCCGAACGCGACGGCGATCCAGCGCAGCATCGTCACGAACGCGTCCCAGCCGCCCGCCAGCGCGTCCACGAAGCCCGGGTCGTCGTCCTCGGCGGCGGGTGCGGCCGGCTTCTCGGACAGCGTCAGGGTGACGGTCGCCAGGCTCGTCCGGTCCTTCAGGGACGCCTGCTGCGCAAGCAGCGCCTCGAGATCGGACTGCCGACGGCTCAGCTCGCCCTCCAGGGTGACCACGTCGCTCAGCTTGGTGGCCCGGTCCATCAGCTCGCGGACCCGGGCGACGCTGGCGCGCTGCGAGGTGATGCGGCTCTCGACGTCGACCACCTGGTCGGTGACGTCCTGGGCCTTCGCCGTGCGCTCCAGGAGCTTGCCCGCGCCCTGGAGGGCGGCGAGGACGTCGTCGTACTTCCCGACGGGCACCCGCAGCACCACACGGGTCCGCTCCGCGCCGTCCTCGTCCCGGACGGTCGTCTCGTCGCCGATGTAGCCGCCCGCGTTCTCGGTGGTGGCGCGAGCCTCGTCCAGGGCCTTCGGCACGTCCTTGACCTGGACGGTCAGGGTGGCGGTGCGGATGATGCGGTTGACGGCGAGGTTCGGTGCGGTGGTGGCCTTCGAGCCGCTCGAGCCCGCGCCCTCCTTCGCGTCCTGTGCGGTGTCCGCGGCCCCGGCGGCCGGCTCTCCCACGGCGGCCTTGCTGTCCGCGCCCGAGTCGCCCCCGGCGCTGCATCCGGTGAGCGCGAGGGCCGCTGTCAGCGTGACGACGGCCAGGGCGTGGGCGGGCCGCGCGGAGCGCCGTACGGAGCCTCCTGCGGAACGTGGTGTGCGCATGTGGGTGTACCCCCGGGGTTCGGACGACCTTGACGCTCCTTCGACGCCCGGGCGGGCCGGGACGTTGGAGGGAACAGGTTCCGAACAGGTCACGGTCGGGACGCGGGGAGGACACCGGGGCGCGTCGGGGGCGCCGGCCCGGTCTGAGAGAGTGGGCGCATGAGCGCAACGGGTACGGGCACCGGGCAGCACGTCGTCGTCATCGGAGCCGGGATCGCCGGTCTCGCCGCGGCCCACCGGCTGCTGGAGCGCGGGGCGCGGGTGACCGTGCTCGAGGCCTCCCACCGGGTCGGCGGCAAGCTGCTGCCCGGCGACATCGCGGGCACGCGCGTGGACCTGGGCGCCGAGTCGATGCTGGCCCGCCGGCCCGAGGCGGTCGCCCTCGCGCGCGAGGTGGGTCTCTCCGACCGCCTGCGGCCGCCGGCCACCGCGACGGCCTCGATCTGGACCCGCGGCGCCCTGCGGCCCATGCCCAAGGGGCATGTCATGGGTGTCCCCGGCACCGCGACCGCCCTCGCCGGCGTCCTGTCCGACGAGGGCCTCGCCCGGATCGAGCGCGACGCCGATCTGCCCCGCACGGAGGTCGGGGAGGACGTGGCCGTCGGGGAGTACGTGGCGGCGCGCTTGGGCCGCGAGGTCGTCGACCGCCTCGTGGAACCGCTGCTCGGCGGGGTGTACGCCGGTGACGCCTACCGGATCTCGCTGCGCTCGGCCGTCCCGCAGCTGTACCGGGCGGCCCGCACCCACACCTCCTTGACGGAGGCCGTCCGCGACATCCAGGCGAAGGCGGCCGCGAACGCGCAGACCGGCCCGGTGTTCATGGGCGTCGTCGGCGGGGTGGGCTCCCTGCCGCTCGCCGTGGCCGCGTCCGTCGAAGCGCGCGGCGGCGCAATCCACACGCGTGTACCGGTGACCGGACTGCACCGCGTGACCGACGGAGGCTGGCGCGTCACCACGGCCGGGCGGGAGCTGCACGCCGACGCCGTGGTCGTCGCCGTCCCCGCACCGGCGGCGGCCGCGCTGCTGGCCCCCTCGTCCCCCGGCGCCGCCGCCGCACTGCGCACGGTGGAGTACGCCTCCATGGCGCTCGTCACCCTCGCCTACCGGCGCTCCGAGACGGCCCTCCCCGCCGGCAGCGGTTTCCTCGTCCCGCCCGTCGACGGACGCACCATCAAGGCGTCCACCTTCGCCTCGCAGAAGTGGGGCTGGATCGCCGACGAGAACCCGGACACGGTCGTCCTGCGGACCTCCGTCGGGCGCTACGGCGAGACGGAGATCCTGGAGCGCGAGGACGCCGACCTCGTCGCCGTCTCCCGGCACGACCTGCGGGCGGCCACGGGGCTGGACGCCACGCCCCTCGAAACGCGCGTCACCCGCTGGACCGACGGCCTGCCCCAGTACCCGGTCGGCCACCACGCGCGCGTGGCCGGCATCCGTGAGCAGGTCGCCGCACTCCCGAACCTCGCGGTGTGCGGCGCGCAGTACGACGGCGTGGGCATCCCGGCCTGCATCGCGAGCGCGTACGCCGCGGTCGATCAGCTCGGCGGCGACCTGCGCGCCCTGCGGGACCTCGCGGCCCACCCGGTGCAGAGTCTGCACGGCGGAGCGGGAGAATGACGGCATGAGTGACGACGCCCCCACCACCGAGTCCGGCAGGGTCCCCAACAAGGGCAAGCTGGCCAAGGACCTCAACGAGGTCATCCGTTACACGCTGTGGTCCGTCTTCAGGCTGAAGGACGTGCTGCCCGAGGACCGCTCGGGCTATGCCGACGAGGTCCAGGAGCTGTTCGACCAGCTCGCCGCCAAGGACGTGACGGTCCGCGGCACGTACGACGTGTCGGGGCTGCGCGCCGACGCCGACGTTCTGATCTGGTGGCACGCCGAGACCGCCGACCAGCTCCAGGAGGCGTACAACCTCTTCCGCCGCACGAGGCTGGGCCGCGCCCTGGAGCCGGTCTGGTCGAACATGGCGCTGCACCGCCCCGCCGAGTTCAACCGCTCGCACATCCCGGCGTTCCTCGCCGACGAGACGCCCCGCGACTACGTGAGCGTCTACCCCTTCGTGCGCTCCTACGACTGGTACCTGCTGCCCGACGAGGACCGCCGCCGCATGCTCGCCGACCACGGCAAGATGGCCCGCGGCTACCCGGACGTCCGCGCCAACACCGTCGCCTCGTTCTCGCTGGGCGACTACGAGTGGATCCTCGCCTTCGAGGCCGACGAGCTGTACCGCATCGTCGACCTCATGCGGCACCTGCGCGCCTCGGAGGCCCGCATGCACGTCCGCGAAGAGGTCCCCTTCTACACGGGCCGCCGCAAGTCGGTGGCCGATCTGGTCGCCGAGCTCGCCTGACGCCCCTCCTGGGGACGCGGGACCGTGTCCGGATCCCAACGCCGCCGGGCCGCGTGGGCGTGACCTGCCCCACGCGGCCCGCGGTTCCCCGCCGGTCTCACCGCGAAGCGGTCGGCTTCGGCTCCGGGTGCGCCGCGCAGGAAGCACGCCGGACCGGGAGCCGGCCCTCCAGCAGATACGCGTCGAGATGACCGTTGACGCAGCGGTTGGGCCCGCCCGCGATGCCGTGGGTGCCGGCGTCCCGCTCCGTCACCAGGACCGAGCCGGACAGACGCCGGTGCATCTCGAGGGCCCCGTCGTAGGGCGCGGCGGCGTCGTGCTCGGCCGCCAGGATCAGCGTCGGCGGCAGCTCGCCCGGCCCGGTCCGTACGTCGACCGGCTGCTGCCGGGGCGCCGGCCAGTACGCGCACGGCAGGTTCGCCCACACGTTGTCCCACGTCTCGAAGGGCGCCACGCGCGCGAGCCGCGTGTTGTCGCGGTCCCACACCTTCCAGTCCGTGGGCCAGGACGCGTCGTTGCACTCCACCGCCGTGTACACGGCGTTCGCGTTCTCCGCCTCCGCCGCGGCCTCACGCACCGGCCCGGCCTGCGCGATCAGCTGCTTGGGATCGCCCTTCAGGTACTCGGACAGCGCCTGCGCCCGGGCGGGCCAGTAGTCGTCGTAGTACCCGGCCTGAAGGAACGCGCCCTGGAGCTGGCCCGGGCCCACCTTCCCGCCGGCGGGCTCCGCCGCCAGCCGGGCGCGTGCCCGCTCGTAGCTGTTCAGCACCGCGTCCGCCGTGCCGCCGAGGCCGTAGACGTCGTCGTGCCGCGCGATCCACTCCCGGAAGTCCGTCCAGCGGCTCTCGAACGCCGCCGACTGCTCGAGGTTGTTGCGGTACCAGATCTGCGCCGGGTCCGGGTTCACGGCCGCGTCGAACACCATGCGCCGCACATGGGACGGGAACAACGTCGCGTAGACCGCCCCGAAGTAGGTGCCGTACGACGCCCCCATGAACGTCAGCCGCTCCTCGCCGAGCGCGGCGCGCAGCACGTCCAGGTCGCGGGCGTTGTTGAGGGAGTTGTAGTGCCGCAGGGCGCCGCCGGTCCGCTTCGCACAGCCCGTCGCGTACGCCTTCGCCTGCGCGATGCGCTCCCGCTTGTACGCGGGCGAGGGGTGGGTCGGGGCGGGCGAGGGCCCCTTGAAGAAGTGCTTGGGGTCCTGGCAGGACACGGGCGCCGAACGGCCCACCCCGCGCGGGTCGTAGCCGACGAGGTCGTAGGCCGCGCCGATGCGCTTCCACTCCGGCAGCAGTCCGATGAGCGGGAAGTACAGCCCCGACCCGCCGGGGCCGCCCGGGTTGTAGACCAGCGCGCCCTGCCGGGGCACCCGGCGCTTGCTGTTGTGCGGGTCCCGGTGGGTGGCCGCCACCCGGCTGACGGTCAGTTCGAGCTGCTTGCCGTTCGGTTTCGTGTAGTCGAGCGGGACGAGGACCGTGCCGCACTGCATGGTGCCGGGCAGGTCCTGAGCGTCGGAGCAGGTGCCGAAGTCGACGCCCTTCGCGGCGGCCCGGACGGCGGCCAGGGCGACTCCGGTCGGGGCGGACAGTGCGGTGGCGCCCGGGACGCCGCCCGCCGGGACGGCGGAGAGGGCCGTCAGGAGCAGGGCTCCTGCGGCCGAGTGGAGGGCGGCGGCTCTCATCGGGTGTCCCTTCGGTGCACGGCGGCGACAGAAGGGATGTTTGGTTCGACCGTGGGGGAAGGCAAGCACCACCGGAGGGTGTCGGCGCCAATGCCCCCTGTGCGCCCCCCGTCGGCCGAGCGCGCCCCGCCTCAGTCCTGCCCGTGCTGCTCCCGGTGTGCGAAGGCCGCCCGCAGGTCCGGCTCGCCCACCGCGCGGATCCCGCGCACGGCGACGGACGTCAGGTAGGTGCGGTCGTCCCCCAGGGCACCGGAGCGCCGCGCCAGGGCGCCCAGCAGCCGCTGCCCGGCCGGGGACGCCCAGCGCGAGTACGGATGCACCTCCACCCGCGCGATCGCGAGACAGCTCAGGGTGAGGGCCAGGGGCAGCGCGAACCAGAGCGCGACCAGGTCGCGGGGCATGTCGGGGGTGGCGGGGAGCAGCAGTGCGGTGGCGCCCAGCGCGAGGACGAACGCGGCGGCGGCCCGCACCTGCCGCACCCCGGCCGCGACCGTCGTACGGGCTCCGTCGGGGACCGCGAGACCGGCGCGGACCAGCCGGTCGGCGAGACCGCCCACGGCGTCCGCGGCCGCTGCGGCGGCTCGCACCGGGGCGATCCGGGACTGTCCCCCGGGGCCGATGGCCCCTATGACGGACCGCTCCATCTCGTCGCGTCCGAGCGGGTCCACGACGGTCGCCCAGCCGGTGCGGGCGAGCAGCAGCCGCCGCTGCCGCGCCATGGACACCATGGTCAGATCGGCGACCCGGCCGGGGCCGCCGGACAGGAAGGCCGCTTCGTAGAGCGTGAGGTCGTGGCCCCCGCCCGTGTCCTCGTCGACGGTCGCCGCCCGTACGGCGGCCAGGCACAGCCGTGTGCACGACGCGCCCGCGACGGCCCACGCCAGCAGGAGGAGAAGCACCCAGACCATGCCGCGTTTCTATGCCATGCGCACCGCGGAACACCATGCCCCGTTCATCATCCGGACCGGGCTTTGCGGGTATGTGATGTTCCGCTTGTCCGTGCCGGCCTCAGGAGCCGGGCGGCGGGCTGGCCGCGGCCGGCGGGAGCGTGTAGGTGGGAGACGGCGGGGGCGCCACCGGCAGGGCGGTGCCGGGATCCGCCGTCGGGCCCGGCGGGCCGGGGGACCGGGTGATCGGCGGTGTGCTGCCGGCGGCCATGTCCCGGGCGAGGGCGTCGAAGTCGACGTACCCGGTGGCCTCCAGGATCTTGATGTGGTCCAGCACGGTGGTGTTGGCGTCGTCGGCGAGTCCGCGCACCAGCGAGTTGCGGGTACTGGCCCGCACCTGGGCGACGACGGAGAAGACCCGTCCGTGCGCGAGGCGCAGGATGTTGGCGAACTCGCGGTCGAACTGCACGCCCTGCGCCGCGTCGAGTTCGCTCAGCCAGCCCGTCTGCTGGTCGTTGGGCTCGTTCGGCAGGGCGAGGCCCAGCCGGGAGGCGACGGTACGCACCCGCTCGTCGAGGAAGGTGTGGCCCTCGACCAGATGCCGCCCCGCCGTCCGCACGGCCTCGGTCGTGCCCTTCGCCTCCGCCTGCCGGCCGGCGGGCAGCTCCCACAACCCCGCCAGCCGGACCTTGGTGACGAACTCCCGGTCCAGTGCGGACAGCGGCCCGTACTGCGTCGACACGGTCTGCGCGTTCAGCACGTCGACTCCGGTGCCCGACCGGTCGGCGTACGACCAGATCGGGAAGACCAGCGCCGCCAGGGTCGCCGCCAGGCCCGTGACGATGAGCCCGGTACCACTGAAGATGCCTCTGCCCTTGACGGGCGGTCGCGGCCGCATGGGGAGCCTCCTGCTCGCGGCACTGCACGCTAGTGCGCTTCGGTTTGCCGAACTGGCATATTACTGCGCCTGCCCTGCCAACTGCCGTATGTGGCTCAATGGTTGGAAACGGTGCATATCACCCGGGACGGTACGGCCGATGAGGGTCCGGAAAGCGGAGAAACCATGAGCAAACGGTGGAGGAAGCGGGTGCGGTGCGCGCCGACCGCGGCCGGGTGTTAACCCCGGCACATTCGGGCAGCCCGGCGACATGGTGGCGCGACGGCCCGGGAGCCGGTGCCCGAGGACCCGGGGACCGTGGGGCCGGTGTCCGAGGGCCGGGGAACCGGGGAGCGTGGGGCCGGGGGACCGGGGACGTGGGGTCGGGGACTGTGGGGCCGGTGTCCGAGGGCCGGGTGTCCGAGGGCCGGGGAACCGGGGACGTGGGGCCGGGGGACCGGGGACGTGGGGTCGGGGACTGTGGGGCCGGTGTCCGAGGGCCCGGTCTCCGAGGGCCGGGGAACCGGGGAGCGTGGGGCCGGGATCGTGGGGTCGGGGACTGTGGGGCCGGGGAACCAAGGACCGTGGGGCCGGTGTCCGAGGGCCGAGGAACCGAGGACCGTGGGGCCGGGGCCACGGATACCTCGGGCGCTCGGGCGCCTCGTGCCTCACCGCCGGATCAGCGACCGTCCCGCCCGTCCCACCTGTCCCAGGCGTGACGTCGGCCGGGGTGCGGGGCCCGAGCGGTCCAGCCACCAGCGGCGCAGGTCGCGGCGGGTCCGGCCCTCCGCCGAGTGTCCGCCCGTGAGCAGCTCCTCGGCGAAGTCGAGGGCGTCCTGCCGGTAGCCGCCGCGCATCGGACGCCCTTGGGCGTAGGCGACGAACGCGGGCCGGTATCCGCTTTTGAGGATCAGCGGCAGCTCCGGGGCCACCTTAGCCACCACGTCCGCCCGCTTGGCCGCCAGCGCCCGGGACTGGACGCCGAGCCGCACCCGGTCGAAGCCCTCGGGGACCGGTGTCCCGGCGACGAGCGCGGACAGCAGGGCCGCCTGGGCGAGGCCGAGACGCTGACGGGCGGCCTCGTCGGGCGCGAACGGTTCCGTCTCCCGGGCGGCGGGGCCGGCATCGTCCGCCGTCGCCGTCGCCGTCGCCGCCCCCGTCCCGCCCCCGGTCCGTGTCCCTGGCTCGCTCCCGGTTCCCGTCCCCGTCCCTGCCGTGGGACGCCTTGTCCCGCCGGCCTCGACGGCCTCTCGGATCACACGCAACTCCCGCTCCAGCTCAGCCGGTTCGGGGAAGTCGTCGTCCCGCTCCAGCAGCACTCCCGGCAGCGGCGCCCGTGACGCGAGATCGGTGAGGATGTCGAGGACCGGCCGGGGCACCGGGTGGGCGTGGCTGTCGTGCCAGACGCCGTCCCGTTCGAAGCCGCCCGCCACATGCACGTAGGCGATGGCCTCCAGGGGCAGTTCGGCGAGCGCCTTGACGGGGTCCTCGCCCCGGTTGACGTGGTTCGTGTGCAGGTTGGCCACGTCGATCAGCAGCCGTACGCCCGTGCGGTCGGCCAGCTCGTACAGGAACTGTCCCTCGGTCATCTCCTCGCCCGGCCACGCGACGAGCGCGGCGATGTTCTCGACGGCCAGCGGTACGGGCAGTGCCTCCTGCGCGATGCGCACGTTCTCGCACAGCACGCGCAGGGCGTCGCGGGTGCGCGGAACGGGCAGCAGATGCCCGGCCTCCAGCCGAGGGGACGCCGTCAGGGGACCGCCCGCGCGGACGAACGCGATGTGCTCGGTGACCAGCGGCGAGCCCAGGGCCTCGGCCCGCTCGGCGAGCGCGGCCAGCCGTCCGGCGTCGGGCCGTTCCGCGTCCCCGAGCCCGAGCGAGACGCCGTGCGGGATCACGGTGACCCCGCGCTCGCGCAGCCGCAGCAGGGAGTCGGGCAGGTGTCCCGGACACACGTTCTCGGCGACGGCCTCGACCCAGTCGACGCCCGGCATCCGTTCCACGGCGTCCGCGATCTCCGGCCGCCAGCCGATGCCCGTCCCCAGTCGTCTCATGGTCCCCGCCTCCTTCACGCCCCCTGCGTGGTGACGGTGGTATGGCCCCGCCGTCGCCACCCGAACCGCCCGCCGCCCTCCTTCAGAGCAACATTTGAGGTTCGGACAGGCTGCCGGGGCGGTGGGGCGGTGGGGCGGTGGGGCGACCGGGCGGTGGACGGCCGGAGCGGCGGGGCGCCCTTCGGGCCGCGGGCTACCGGGCCCTCAGGGCCGGGTGGTCCGCGACCACCGTGCAGCTGCCCGGTGCGATCTCGGTGAACCCGGCGTCCCGCACCACCGGCAGTCCGCTCCTGGTCAGCTCGCGCCACCGGCGCGGATCGGCGGTCCGCACGGCGAGCGGGAAACCCGCCTCGCGCCAGGCGGTCCGCTCCTCGTCCGACAGTTCCCACCAGGCGAGCTGCGCGCCGTGTCCGGCCTGCGCCATCGCCTTGCCCGCCGACATGCCGACCTCCGGGTTCTGCCAGATCACCGGAGCCGTCGGGTCGATGTCGGCCGGCGGCTCCGGGTCGTCGAGGTCGGTTCCGGAGACCTGGAGCTTCGCCAGCTCCTTGGGCCAGCCGTCCAGCGGCACCGGTGGGAACACCCGTACCTCCGCCGCCTTGCCCGTGACCGTGATGCCGGGCAGCGCCTCCGCGCGCCGCCACTCGGCGCCGCGCGCCCGCCGTACGACCTTGCGGATCCGGGCGTCCTGCCAGTCGCGCACGGCGGCCGCCCACTCGCCCTCGCCCAGCGCCCGCTCGTCGGCCAGGAGGGTCAGCACGGCGCGCGCCGCGGTCTCCAGCGCGTCCGTGCGGGCCGGCGGGTCGGCGCGTTCGATCCGGACCACCAGGGGCAGGACGAACTGGGGGGCCTCGTCCCGCGTGGATGGCTCGGTACGGAAGGGGCTGTCGCCGGGAACGGCCGGATCACTGGTCACGTCCTCCAGTCTGCCAGGTGGAAGATCCACGCATCCCTGAGGGAGAGGACGGCCCGGATGCCACGTGAGCTACGGCTGGAGGCCGTGGGCCGCCGCTACGGCCTCCGCGGCCCGTGGGTGTTGCGGGAGGTGCACCTGCACCCGGCGCAGGCCTCCCTCACCCGCATCGAAGGCGCCAACGGCAGCGGCAAGTCCACCCTTCTCCGGCTGCTCGCCCGCATCGACGCCCCCACCGAAGGGAGGGTCACCGGTGCTCCCCGCACCGCCTACGTCCCCGAACGCTTCCCCGCGGCCCTGCCCTTCACCGCCCTCGGCTATCTCACCCACCTCGGCGCCGTCCACGGCCTGACCCGTGCGGCGGCCCAGCGGGCCGCGGGCGACTGGCTGGACCGCTTCGGCGCCGGCGCTCACGCCCACACGCCGATGAGCCGGCTGTCCAAGGGCAGCAGCCAGAAGGTCGCCGTGGCCCAAGCCCTGCTCGCCGAACCGGAGTTGCTGGTGCTGGACGAGGCATGGACCGGTCTCGACACCGAGGCGCGCGCCGAATTGGAACGGGCGGTCGCCGAGCGGACCGCCGCCGGGGCGGCCGTCGTCTTCGTGGACCACGACCCCCGCCGCCTGGCCGGCCGGGAGGACGCCGCGTACACGGTCCGCGACGGCCGCCTCCGGCGCCGTACCCCGGCGGAGGCGGCCACCGTTCCTGACGGGCCGTACCTGACCGTCGAGGTGCGCGGTCCGGCCGGTGCGCTGCCCGCGGAAGCGCTCCGGCTGGCCACCAGGACCGAGGAGACGGCCGAACGCACCCACCGGCTCACCGTCCCCGCCTCCCACTCGGACGTGCTGCTCCGCGCCCTGCTGACCGCCCGCCCGCCGTGGCACGTGGTGAGCGTCCGTCAGGACGGGAGTCCCCGATGACCGCCCTCCTGCGCTACCAGGCCGCGCTGCTCGTGCGTTCGCAGCGCTGGCTGCCCCCGATCCTCCTGTACGCCGTCTTCCTGGGCGTCGGCGTGCAGGGCGGTCAGCCCCTGCTGGACTCGCTCGGATACACGGCCGCGTTCCTGCTGCCGGTCGCCGCCTGGCTGGTGCGGATCTGCGTCACCAACGAAACGCCGGCCGCGCGCACCGTCATTGCGGCGGCGTCCGGGCCCGCGCGGGCGCACCTGGCCTGTGTCCTGGTCGCCTCGGCGGCGGCCGCCTCGGCCGGTACGGCGGCGACCGTGGTCGTGACGCTCATCAGCGACCCGGTCGGCAGCGACCACCGCAAGCGGGTTCCCGTCCTCGAAGCGGCGGGCGCCGGACTGCTCGCGGTCCTGACGTGCGCCCTGCTCGGCGTGGCGGTGGGCGCGCTCACCGCCTGGCCCGTGCTGCGCTCACCGGGCCGGGCGGTCCCCGCGCTGCTCCTGGCGGCCCTGTCGGCGCTGGTCGCGACCGGTTCCCCGGCACACGCGGCGGTGAGCGGCCTCGTCGGCGGTTCCCACTCGGCGACGGTCCACCCGCCGACCCTGCCCCTGGCCGCGGCCGCCCTGCTCAGTGCCGCGGCGACGGCCCTGGCCTGTGCGCTCACGTCCCGCCGCTCGCCGTGACGACGGGAGGCCACACGAACGTCCTCCCGAGCGGGTCACCCCCGAAGGTCACCCCGAGCAGGCGGTCCGCTGGGCCTCCTGCCACTCGCACACGGGGCACATCGTGATCCCCTTGTACGACTCCGGATACTCCGTGGGCTTCCGGCACAGCACACACTCCGCGTACGGCGGCCCCTCCGCCCTGGGCGGCCCGGTCGCGTCGATCAGGCAGTACTCGCGGTCACTGTCGTCGTCGCTCATTTGTCCATCGTAGGCAGACGACGACGGCGTCCGTGGTTCACCGTCGTCCGCTCGCCGCTCCGATCAGCTCGGACACCTTCACGAACCGGTACCCGCGCCGGCGAAGCTCCGGCACGACGGTCCGCACCGCCCGTTCGGTCGTCGGAGCGGCGCTGCGGGTGCAGTGCATGACGACGACGGAGCCCGGCTCCACCCCCTCCAGCACCTGCCGGGCCACCGCGTCCGCGTCGGTCGCGAACGCGTCCCCGCTCACCACGTCCCACTGCACCGCGGTGACGCCCAGGCCGCTCACCGCACGCAGCGCACGCCGGTCGTAACACCCGCCGGGGAAGCGGAAGTACGGCATCGCGTCCGGCACCCCGGCCTTGCGGAACGCCGTGTACGCCCGCTCCACGTCCGCGCGCATCCGGTCCTCGGGGACGGTCGGCAGGCCGTAGCAGTCGTCGGTGAAGGCGTAGTGGCTGTAGGAGTGGTTGGCGATCTCGAAGCGGGGGTCGTGGCCGAGGGAGCGGGCCTGGTCCGGGTACTCCTCCGCCCAGCGGCCGGTCATGAACACGGTGGCCGGCACGTTCAACGCCCGCAGTGCCGCGATCAGCCCCGGGTTGTCGAAGCGCTCGCCGGCGGCGGCGCGCGCCCTCTGGCCGGCGGTCATGTCGGCGTCGAAGGTGAGGGCGACGGTCTTGCCGGCCGTGCGGGGCGCGTTGCGGAAGACGGGCGTGAGCCCGGCCGGACCGGGGGCCAGTGTCGGAGGGCGGGAGGGGACGGCGGAAGGGCGGGAGGGGACGGCGGAAGGGCGCGCCGGGACGGGCGGACGCACGGTGCGGGGTTCCTGAGCGGCGCCGCAGGCGGTGAGCGGGGCGAGGGCGGCGCCGACGGCCAACAGCGCGGCCAGGCGACGTACGGGAGGGATCATCGTACGAAGGTAGGGGCACCATGCAGCTATTCGTATGTATATATGCCCGCACCTTGGGTGGTGTCACCCGCCCGGGCCCTCGCGCACCCGGGCGGGCGGGACGCGGGAGCTACCGCCGCCAGGGGCCCGTGACCGCGAACGTCGTCCCCGGGGTGTAGCAGTTGACGTACATCGTGTCGCCGTCGGGGGAGAAGGTGACGCCGGCGAACTCGCCCCACTCGGGGGCCTCGGGAGTCCCGATGTTCTGGCGGCCCCGCGCCATCGGGTACACGCGGCCGGACCTGCTCACACCGAAGACGTGCTGGGCGCCGTTGCCGTCCTCGCAGACCATCAGGCCGCCGCTGGGCGCGAGACAGATGTTGTCCGGGGACTCGCCCGGGAGCTGCACGTCGGTGTCCGGGCCGAAGACGACGACCAGGGAGAGGCGGCGGCGCTGCGGGTCGTACCGCCAGATCTGGCCGAAGTGGTCGGCCGCCGAGCCGTCCGCGCCGCGTGCGAACGACGACACGAAGTACACGCACCGCCCGCCCCAGTAGCAGCCCTCGAGTTTCTGGGCGTGCGTGATGCCCTTCCGGCCGAAGTCCTGGAGCCGGACCGGGGTTCCGACGGCGAGGGGGTCCGGCACGTCGACCCATTCGATGCCGTCGAACGTCGCGCCGGTGTCCTGGATCGAGGACAGGTCGGGCACGCCGGGGACGCGCATCGCCTGGAGACGGCCGCCCGCGCGCAGCGAACCCGCCCCGCCCAGCGGTTTCTCCGGCAGGAAGCGGTAGAAGAGGCCGAACGGCCGGAGGAACGCGTCCTCGGTCTCGTAGACGATCCCCCGGTGCGGGTCGACGGCGATCGCCTCGTGCTGGAAGCGGCCCATCGCGGTCAGGGGCACGGCTCCGCTGCCGCGCGGGTCCGACGGATCCACCTCGAAGATGAAGCCGTGGTCCTTGGTGTACCCGTTGGTGCCGGCCTTGTCCTCGGTCTCCTCGCAGGTCAGCCAGGTGTGCCAGGGGGTGGGCCCGCCCGCGCAGTTGACCGCGGTACCGGCGATGGCCACCCGCTCCGAGAGCACGTTGTTCCGGGAGTCCAGCGTGAGGGCCGTACAGCCGCCCTTGCCGGCCGGGTCGTAGGTCAGACCGTCGACCGTGGGGACGGCGAACTTCGCCGTGGGGCGGTTCTCGTGGTTGCGGACCAGGTGGACGCGGCCGCCCCGGCCGGGCAGAGCCGTCATGCCGTCGTGGTTCGAGGGCACCGGACCCTCACCGGAGAGCAGTGGTTCGCCCTCGCGGGAGAGGACCCGGTAGCGGAAGCCCGCGGGGAGGTCGAGCAGGCCGGCCGGGTCGGGGACGAGGGGGCCGTAGCCGTCGTGGCCGAGGCCCTGCGCGACGGCGGTGCCCGCGAAGAGGTCGCTGAGGGCGCCGGTGAACGCGATGCCCGCGCCCACCCCCAAGGCGCCGGTACCGGCGAGGATCTGACGTCGTGTCGCAGACATGGGGAAACCTTCCTGCTGGCGGACAGGAACTGTGATCCCGCTGTGTCTATCACCCGCGATGCGCCCCGGGAACCACGCGCGTAGCACGTGTCACTCCTCGTGTCGCTCCGCCGGCCGGTCCGCGGATGCCTGCCCGGGTCCGCCCGCCGGTCCCTCCCCGGGGCCGTGCCGGAGCCCCTCGTCCACCGGTTCGGGGGCGCGGGTCGGCGGAGACGGCGGGAGCGGCTGCCGTGGCTGCGGATCCGGCGGCTGCGGCGGCTGCTGGGGCTGTTGCGGGAGCGGCTGCTGGGCCTTCTCCAGGAAGCGCAGCAGCTCCACCGGGAACGGCAGCACCAGCGTGGAGTTCTTCTCCGCGGCGACCGCCACCACCGTCTGGAGCAGCCGCAACTGGAGCGCGGCCGGCTGCTCGGACATCTCCTTCGCCGCCTCGGCGAGCTTCTTCGACGCCTGGAGTTCGGCGTCCGCGTTGATGATCCGCGCCCGCCGCTCACGGTCGGCCTCGGCCTGCCGCGCCATGGACCGCTTCATCGACTCCGGCAGCGAGACGTCCTTGATCTCCACCCGGTCGATCTGCACCCCCCAGCCGATGGCCGGACTGTCGATCATCAGCTCCAGGCCCTCGTTGAGCTTCTCCCGGTTCGACAGCAGATCGTCCAGCTCGCTCTTGCCGATGATCGAACGCAGCGAGGTCTGCGCCATCTGCGAGACGGCGAAGCGGTAGTCCTCGACGTTGATGAGCGCGGCCGCCGCGTCCACCACGCGGAAGTACACGACGGCGTCGACCCGCACGGTCACGTTGTCGCGGCTGATGCCCTCCTGGGCGGGGATGGGCATGGTCACGATCTGCATGTTGACCTTGCGCAGCCGGTCCACGCCGGGGACGACCAGGGTGAACCCCGGCGGGCGGACGTCGCCGCGCAGCCGGCCGAGCCGGAGGACCACCCCGCGCTCGTACTGCTTGACGACCCGCGCCGCCGCCCCGAGGTACACGAGGCCTCCGGCGGCGACCGCCGCGGCCGCGCCCACCAGTTCCTCGAGCATGGCGACCTCCTCGGCAAGAGGCCCGTAGGAGTGGTTCGTGCCTGCTCTGTAACGATATGCCCGCCGTCCGGTCCGGGGCCACGCCCCGGGTCCCGGGCCGGACGGCGAGGGGGTGCGGGCTACGCGGTCATGACCGGTTCCGTGACCTTCACCGGTTCCGTGCCGGCCGCGCTGTGCCGTTCGGACCAGGTCTCCAGGGCGGTGCGGCAGGCGTGGTCGAGGTGGTGCAGACCGGAGAGGTCCAGCTCGACGGGGCGGTCCTGCGGCAGGGCCTCCAGACTGTCGAGGATCTTCGGGAGCCGCAGGAAGGTCGCGTTGCCCGAGAGGTACGCCTGGACGGGCCCGGCACCCTTGTCGACGATCTCCAGCCTGATGTGCGAGGCCTCCCAGGCCGTCTTGACGACGGCCAGCGCGAGACCGATGAGCACACCCTCGAACATGCTGACCGCGACGATCGACACGGCCGTGACGACGAGGATCAGCGCCTCGCCGCGGTGCTCGCGCCACAGCCCCACGAGCGCCCGCACGGGCACCAGCTTGGCGCCCGCGTGCACGAGGACGCCCGCCAGCGCCGGGACGGGTATGTACGCCAGCACGTCCGGCAGCAGGGCAGCGAACAGCAGCAGCCACACGCCGTGCAGGACCCGCGACGCCTTGGTCCGCGCGCCCGCCTGCACATTGGCCGCACTGCGCACGATCACCGCGGTCATCGGCAACGCGCCGAGGGCCCCGCACAGGGCGTTGCCCGCGCCCTGCGCCATCAGCTCCTTGTCGTACTCGGTACGCGGACCGTCGTGCAGCCGGTCCACCGCCGCCGCGCTGAACAGCGACTCGGCGGAGGCGATCAGGGTGAACGCGACGATCGTGCCGAGCAGGCCGACGTTCGCCGGCTCGCCGAAAGCGGCCAGCGACGGGGGCTGGACGGAACCGAGCAGTCCCTGCACCTCGACGGTGGCCACGGGCAGGTTCAGCAGCAGGGCGGCGAGCGTCGCCAGGCCCACCGCGGCGAGCGGGCCGGGCACCGTGCGCACCTTCGCCGGCAGCCGCTTCCAGAGCACGAGCACCGCGATGGTGGCGGCCCCGACGGCGAGCGAGGCCAGGGCGGCTGTGCTGCCCGCCGCGTCCACGAGCGCCCCGGGCAGTCCGGCGATCTTCCCCAGGCCGGACTCCGGCGCCTTGGCGCCGGCCAGCGCGTACAGCTGGCCGGCGATCAGCACCAGGCCGATTCCGGCCAGCATGCCCTCGACGACCGAGACCGAGATGGCCCGGAAGTAGCGGCCCAGCTTCAGGGCGCCCATGGCGAGTTGCAGGACGCCCGTGGCGAGGACGATCACTCCGAGGGCGGGCAGGCCGAACTCCCGCACCGCCTCGAAGACCAGCACGGTCAGTCCGGCCGCCGGACCCGACACCTGGAGGGAGCTGCCCCGCAGCATGCCGGTGACGAGACCGCCGACGATGCCGGTTACGAGTCCGAGCTCGGCCGGCACGCCGGAGGCCACGGCCACGCCCACGCACAGCGGCAGCGCGACCAGGAAGACGACGAGAGAGGCGGCGAAGTCCTGCCGCAGGTGGGGGAAGCGGGATATTCGACCGGCGGTCTCCCGGTCCGTCGCGGCGCTCACAGGGCCTCGAAGGCGTCGGTGTCCGCACGGTGCTCGCGGACCGCGCCGGTGTGCACCTCGTAGTACCAGCCGCGCACCCTCAGCCGGCCGTCGGCCAGCCGCTTCTCCACGCACGGGTAGGAGCGCAGCCGCAGCAGCTGGGCGAGTACGTGGTTCTGTACCGCCTGCATGACCGTCGGGTCGTCGGGGTCGGCGGCCCCCGGCTCGTCCGCGGCGTGGGCGAGCCAGTCGCGTACGGCGGGGACGCCATCGAGGTCGTCGCCGCGCACCAGCGCGCCGACGGCACCGCAGTGCGAGTGGCCGCAGACGACGACGTCCTGGACGCCGAGCACCTCCACGGCGTACTCGATGGTGGCCGCCTCGCCGGTGGGGCGGTCGGAGCCGTAGGGGGGCACGATGTTGCCCGCGGTGCGCAGCTCGAAGAGCTCGCCGGGCCGGGCGCCCGTGATCAGGGCGGGAACGACCCGGGAGTCGGAGCAGGTGATGAAGAGGACCTGGGGGGACTGGCCCTCCGCGAGCCTGGCGAACTCCTCAGGGCGCTGTCCGAACGTACGGGCGTTGTCGATGAGGGGCTGCATGACGTGGTGACTCCTCCTGGCGCGCGTGGGGGCGCGTCGGATGTGCGGGGAACTGCGGGGAACCGCAGAAACAGGACAGGTGGGGGAACTGCTGTTCTGCTTCGCTCTCAGCAGCGGAAGACCTGGAGCGCCGCCGGGGAGTGGGCCGCCGAGGATCTCGACGAGCGGTGATGCGGGTCGCCGGGCCGGGGTGGCTGGTGGGCGGCCGCGGGATCCTGTGCCAGCAGCGCGCGCTCGGGCTCCTGGGGCGCAGGGGCGGCCGAGGAGGGGCGGTGACGGTCGCGGGTGCGCAGGGGGTCGGCGGGACTGCCGGTGGGGAGGTCGCAGTCGCGGAGCGTGGCGATCTCGTCACGCATCGCCTTGCCGGAGAGCTTGATTCCGGGCTGGGTCTTGGCCTCGGCCTGACGCACCGTGTGCGCGTGTGCGAAGGGTGACGCGGGTGCGAAGAAGGGGAGGGTGAGAAGGACGGCGGCGAGGAGCGAAATGACGGTACGGGCCGTCGTGCCTCGCAACATGCGCCCCCCTCCGGCCGGTTCGCCCTTCTAGTACGGACCAACGGTTGGTCAACCACTGGTCAAGAAACACGTTAACCCTGCGAAGTTGTTTGCAGGGTTAACGTGGCGTTTCGAAATGTAGTGCGCCTCAAAAGGAAGGGTTTCTTGGCGCGAACCGACCCTTGACCGCGGGGTCGTGATCGTTTATTGGGGCTCGACGAGCCGCTTGGCGTCGCGGGCCAGCGCGGTGAGCCGGGAGATCGCGCGGAAGTACTTCTTGCGGTAGCCGCCGTTCAGCATCTCCTCGCTGAACAACCGGTCGAAGGGGAGACCGGAGGCCAGGACCGGGACCTCGCGGTCGTAGAGCCGGTCGGCCAGCACCACCAGCCGGAGCGCCGTGGACTGGTCGGGAACCGCCCCCACGTCCGTCAGGCAGACCGCCCTCAGGCCGTCCGTCAGTGCGCCGTAACGGCTCGGGTGGACCGTGGCGAGGTGCTCCAGCAGATGCGGGAAGTCGTCGAGCGAGGCGCCCTCGGTGGCGTACGCGGTCTTCGTCACCTGCTCGTCGGAGAAGGGTGCCGGTGCCTCGGGCAGGCCGCGGTGGCGGTAGTCCTCGCCGTCGATGCGCAGCGCGCGGAAGTGCGCCGACAGGCCCTGGATCTCACGCAGGAAGTCGGCGGACGCGAACCGGCCCTCGCCGAGCTTGCCGGGCAGGGTGTTGGAGGTGGCGGCGAGTGCGACACCCGCCTCGACCAGCCTGCGGAGCAGCGTCGAGACGAGGACGGTGTCGCCCGGGTCGTCCAGCTCGAACTCGTCGATGCACAGCAGACGGTGCCCGGACAGGGTCTGCACCGTCTGCTGGAAGCCGAGGGCGCCGACCAGGTTGGTCAGCTCGACGAAGGTGCCGAAGGCCTTCAGGGCCGGCGCGGCCGGGGTGGCGTGCCACAGGGAGGCCAGCAGGTGCGTCTTGCCGACGCCGTAGCCGCCGTCCAGGTAGACACCGCGCGGCCCGGCCGGGACCTTGGACGCCTTCGTCCTGCCGAAGCCGAGGAACCCCCGTCTGGCGGCGCCCGAGGCGTGCGCGCCGCCGAGCCCGGCCGCGAAACCCTCGAGCACGCCGACGGCCTCGGTCTGGCTGGGCTGGTTCGGGTCCGGGATGTAGGTGCTGAAACGGACCGAGTCGAAGCGCGGCGGCGGCACCATCTCGGCGACCAGCCGGTCCGCGGGGACATGCGGTCGGCGGGTGCACAGGGACACCGGGGCCGCGTCGGCTATCGGGCCGAGGCCGGGGGCGGGGGAGGAGGACGACACGGTTCCCCATGCTACGGGGCGTGCCAGACTGCCTGGCATGCGACGGCTGTTCCCTGTGACCGACCAGACAGCGGCGACCGACTCCGGCGGTGGGCCTCCCGGGGCCCCCGGCGAGGGGGCGGGCGCGGCCGGGACCCGCGAGTGGAGCCTCGACGAGCTCGCCGACGCCTACGCGTACCCCGAGCCCGGGCCCGACGGGCCACGGCCCTGGCTGCGGGCCAACATGGTGTCCACCCTCGACGGCGCCGCCCAGCACGACGGGCGCTCCCAGCCCATCTCGACCGCCACCGACATGCGGATCTTCGGCACGCTGCGAGGGCTCGCGGACGTGGTGGTCGCGGGGGCGGAGACGGTACGCCTGGAGGGGTACCGCCCCGCACGCGCGCGTGCCGAGTTCGCCGGACGGCGCGAGGCCGCAGGGCAGGGTCCGGCGCCGGCCGTCGCGGTGGTCAGCGCCAGTCTCGACCTGGACTTCTCGCTCCCGCTCTTCACCTCTGCGCTGGTTCCCACCCTGATCCTGACGGGCGCCGCGGCGGACCCCGGCAGGGTCGCCGCCGCCGAGAAGGCGGGCGCCCGCGTGGTGATCGCGGGCGACGGCACGGGCGTCGAGCCGGACCGGGCCGTACGGGCCCTCGCCGGGCTCGGGCACACCCGGCTGCTGACGGAGGGCGGCCCCCGGCTGCTGGGTCAGTTCGTCGCCGCCGGGGTGCTGGACGAACTCTGTCTGACCCTCTCCCCGATGCTCACCGCCGGCGACGCGCAGCGGATCTCGGGCGGTCCCTCGGTGGCCGTCCCCCGGCGGTTCGCGCTGGCGTCCCTCCTGGAGGAGGAGGGTTTCCTGTTCGCGAGATACCGGCGCCCTTGATGGCGGATGGGCGTTCGAGCGTCACCGTTGGTCCCGAAAAAGGTGGAATGACCGTTCCGTTCGACGCCCGACGGGCACACTGACTTTCGCAGTCCCCGTGAGATCACGGGGCAGGATGGTTTCCGCAGGGCCGCGAACGGGCCCACGGAGGAGAGAGGGCCACGGGGGTCCTCGAAGGAGAATGGGGCGCTGGTGTTCACAAGCGTTTTGATGATCGAGAAGGCCCTGACGTCCGCCGACGTGGAGTTCGTCAGCACCTTGCACGGGGACGAGCCGGTCTCCTTCCATGTGCTGCTCCAGCCGCGCGGCGACCAGGCGGACCGCTTGCTGCGGGCCATCGACGACGTGGCTCTGGGGGAACTGGACGAGGCGGCGCGGGAGGGCGAGACGCCCGAGGGGGACGAGGCGAAGGGGTTCGGTGTCCGGGCCCTGGAGGTGTCCTTGCAGGCGTTGCACGCGGCGGGCAGCGAGGCGGTGGGACGCCTCGTCGGGGACCATCCGCTGGACGCGCTGAAGTCCCTGGTCGCGGAGGCGGGGGCGGACGAGGTGATCGTGCTGACCGACCCCCACTACGTCGAGGAGTTCTTCCACCGCGACTGGGCCTCCCGGGCCCGGCACAAGGTGGGGGTGCCGGTGCTGAAACTCTTCTCGCACAGCAAGGCCTGAGCGGGTCGCCTCCATGCCGCGCCCGCCCTCGCGACGGGAACGTGCGAGCGCGGGTGCGGCGCAGGGGCGTCCGACGGGTGCGGCAACGCCGCTCCGGCCCGCGCCGCCGCACATCGGTACGGTCCCGCGCCCCTGGGTGGGTGCGGTGCCCCTCGCGCAATAGGGTGGGGGCGCACCGACCGTCGTAGCGCACCCTGGGAGAACACACATGGCACCCGGCCTTCCTACCGCCATGGACCGACCGCACTTCATCGGCATCGGTGGGGCGGGGATGTCGGGGATCGCGAAGATCCTGGCTCAGCGCGGGGCGAAGGTGGCCGGCAGCGACGCCAAGGAGTCCGAGACCGCGGCCGCGCTGCGGGCGCTCGGGGCGACGGTGCACATCGGCCATGCCGCCGGGCACCTGGCCGACGACGCCAGCTGCGTCGTGGTGTCCTCGGCGATCCGCGCGGACAACCCGGAGCTGGCCCGCGCGGCCGAGCTGGGCATTCCGGTGGTCCACCGTTCGGACGCGCTCGCCCGGCTGATGGACGGCCTGCGCCCGATCGCCGTCGCCGGCACGCACGGCAAGACGACCACCACGTCCATGCTGGCGGTATCGCTGTCCGAGCTGGGCCTCAACCCCTCGTACGCGATCGGCGGCGACCTGGACGCGCCCGGTTCCAACGCACTGCACGGCGAGGGCGAGATCTTCGTCGCCGAGGCGGACGAATCGGACCGCAGCTTCCACAAGTACGCGCCCGAGGTCGCCATCGTCCTCAACGTGGAGCTGGACCACCACGCCAACTACGCCTCGATGGACGAGATCTACGCCTCCTTCGAGACCTTCGCCCAGAAGATCGTGCCCGGCGGCACCCTGGTGATCACCGCCGACCAGGAGGGCGCACGGGAACTGACCCGGCGGGTCGAGGGCGTGCGGGTGGTGACGTACGGGGAGGCCGAGGACGCCGACGTGCGGGTGCTGTCCGTCGTCCCCCAGGGGCTGAGGAGCGAGGTGACCGTGCTGCTCGACGATCAGCGGCTCACCTTCACGGTCTCCGTGCCCGGCCGCCACTACGCGCACAACGCCGTCGCCGCGCTGGCCGCCGGCGTCGCCCTGGGCGTCCCGGCCGCGGAACTGGCCCCCGCCCTGGCCGCCTACACCGGCGTCAAGCGCCGGCTCCAGCTCAAGGGCGAGGCGGCGGGCGTCCAGGTGGTCGACTCCTACGCCCACCACCCGACGGAGATGACGGCCGACCTGGAGGCGATGCGCGCGGCGGTCGGCGACGCCCGCATCCTCGTCCTCTTCCAGCCGCACCTGTTCTCCAGGACGCAGGAACTGGGCAGGGAGATGGGGCAGGCGCTGGCCCTGGCGGACGCCTCCGTCGTCCTCGACATCTACCCCGCCCGCGAGGACCCGCTGCCGGGCGTGACCAGCGAGCTGATCATCGACGCGGCCCGGACGGCGGGCGCGGACGTGACCGCGGTGCACGACAAGGAGACGGCGCCGGGGGTGGTGGCGGGAATGGCGAAGGCCGGTGATCTCGTTCTCACCATGGGCGCGGGCGACGTGACGGACCTGGGCCCGCGCATCCTGGACCGACTTTCCCAGTAAGGGGCTGAGGCTCATGTCGTACGACGTCGAAAAGCCGGACGAGCAGTGGCGGGCGGAGCTGACCCCGGCCGAGTACGCCGTCCTGCGGCAGGCCGGCACCGAGCCCGCGTTCGTCGGTGAGTACACCGACACCAAGGCCCGGGGGGTCTACTCCTGCCGGGCCTGCGGCGCCGAACTGTTCACCTCCGAGACCAAGTTCGACTCCCACTGCGGCTGGCCGTCCTTCTTCGACCCGAAGGACACCGACGCGGTGGAGCTGATCGAGGACCGCTCCCACGGGATGCTGCGCACCGAGGTGCGGTGCGCCCGGTGCGGCTCGCACCTCGGGCACGTGTTCGCGGGCGAGGGGTACGCCACCCCGACCGACCAGCGGTACTGCATCAACAGCATCTCGCTGCGGCTGGCGGCCGACGGCGAGGGCTGATCGCGGGGACCGGTGCCGGCGCCGGCGGCTCACAGCTGCTCGCGCTGCACCAGGGCCGACAGCACCAGCATCCCGGGCACCATGGGCACCCACACCGTCAGGACCCGGTAGCCGATGACCGTCGCCGTGGCGAGGGGCAGCGGGGTGCCGTAACCGGCCAGGGTGAGGACCAGGGCCGCGTCGACCGGGCCGATGCCGCCCGGCGCGGGCACGGCGCCGGCGGCGGTGCTCGCCGCGAGGAACGCGAAGAGCAGCTGCGGCCAGGAGAGCGGCACGCCCAGCGCCGTGCCCACCGAGGCCACCACGCTCGCCTGGATCAGCGGCGCCGCGGCCGCTCCGCCCCACAGCGGGAGGAAGCGGCCGGGGCGGGTGTGCAGGTGCCGGGCGTCCGTGAGGGCCGTCCGCAGGAAGTCCACGGTGGGCTGGCGCAGCGGCCGTACCAGGACGAACACCGCCGCTCCCGCCGCGGGGGCCAGCAGCAGACCGCCGGCGGCCAGCAGCAGCGTCCGTCCTTCGGGCAGCAGTCTGGCCGGAGGCACGGCGCTGGGTGCGGCGAGCAGGAAGATCAGCACGACCGGCGTCTTCGCCACGGCTCTGACCAGGGAGTACAGCGCGACCGAAGCGGTGGCGCGGGGCAGCGGGATGCCCTGGCGTTGCAGGAAGCGGACCGTGACCGCGTGCGCGCCTATGCTCGCCGGCAGGATGTGGTTGGCGGCCCCCGCGGCGATCTGCGAGGCCAGCAGGGGGCCCGGGGGCAGCCGGTCCGCGATCGCGCCCTGGCGGACGCAGGCCGCGGCGACCGAACCCAGGTAGGTGAAGAGGAGTCCGGCCAGCAGCCACCAGAGGTCGGCGCCGGCCAGCAGTGCGGTTCCGTCGCGCACGGCGTCCCAGTCGACCGCCGCCCACACCGCGAGCAGCAGGACCGGGGACAGGGCGAGCGCCCGGCGGGTGGCCGTGACGGCAAGAGGGCGGCGGCGATCGTCCGCGGTCGGTGGCTGGGGCGGGGACGCGGGGTCGTCCAGGGGCAGCAGGGTCACGGCGCACGTCGTCCTTCCGCGTCGTGACCGCGCGGGGCGGCGCGACGGATCGGGCCTGGGGAGGGGACGGGGAGGTCGTTCCCCTCCGGTGTGACGGTGCGGTGTCCGTGAGCCGACGGAGTGCGGGCCGAAGGGCGACCGCGGTGCGTGGGGCAAGGTGCGGTCAGGCAGGGTGCGGCGGGGCAGGGTGTGCGGCGGGGCGAAGTGCGGCGGAGCAGGGCGCGGTGCGGTGGGGCGGGAGGAGGTGCGGTGGGGCTGTGGGATTTCTGCCCGTACCCCCCGGGGTTCATCCCGGGCGTCTGCCGGGGTTCACCGGCCCGCAGTACCGCCGGCCGCTCCCGGCGGCCCGCGGGGCCACCGCTACTGCCCCGCCGGGACCCGACCCAGGGGCAGCGTCATCGTGAACACCGTGGCCCCCGCCGCGTCGCCCAGTTCCAGGGTGCCCCCGTGCGCCCGCACCAGGGACCGCGCGACCGACAGGCCGAGGCCGCTGCCGCCGCGGTCACGGCTGCGGGCCTTGTCGACGCGGTAGAAGCGGTCGAAGACGCGGTCGCGGTCGCCGGGCGGGATACCGGGACCCGTGTCGGTGACGTGCACCCGCGCCGTGTCCGGCGAGACGGCGACCTCGACGCAGACGGCGGTGCCGGGCCGGGTGTGCACGGCCGCGTTGGTGAGGAGGTTGTCCAGGACCTGGCGGATGCGGTGCGGGTCCATCCGCAACTCCGCGGAGGCCGGTCCCGGCGACAGCGTCAGCGGATGGCCGGGATGGCTCGCGCGGAACGCGTCGGCCGCGTGCTCGACCAGCTCCACCAGATCGGCGTTCTCCATGCGCAGGGGTGTCTCCACCTCGGCCGCGTCCAGCCTGGCGAGCAGCAGCAGGTCGTCGAGGAGGAAGCCCATCCGGGCTGCCTCGGCGCGCAGCCGGGCCAGGTGCCCCTCCCGTTCCCCGGGCGCGTTGGCGGCCGCGTACTGGAAGAGGTCCGCGTACCCGCGCACCGACATCAGCGGCGTGCGCAGCTCGTGCGAGGCGTCGGCGACGAAGCGCCGCAGGCGCTGTTCCGCCTGCGCGCGGACCTCGAGGGAGTCGTCGATGTGCTGCAACATCGTGTTGAAGGCGGTCCGCAGCTCCTCCACCTCGGGACCGCCGCCCGGCGCGTCCGCACGCAGCGGGAGGCGGGACGCCGACTCGGTGAGGTCGTGCGAGGTGATGCCGTGCGCGGTGTGCGCCATGTCGCTCAGCGGTTTCAGGCCGCGTCGCAGCAAGGCCCGGCCGAACACCACGAGGGCCAGCAGCGCCAGGCCGAAGGTGACGGCCTGGATCGTGATCAGGTGGCGGACGGTGTCCTCGAGATCGTCCATGGGCGCCCCGCTGACCAGCACCACCCCGGGCTCCACGGTGCAGGCGCGCAGCCGGTACAGGCCGGTCCCCGCGAGGTGCGCGGTGCGGACCACCTCCGTGTCGGCGACGGTCTGCGCCCGGGCCAGGGCGGTGAGGTCGTCGACGTCCCCGGGCAGGTCGCCGGGGTCCTCGGGCTTGCGCAGGACGGGCGCGCCGTCGCGTACGTCGTACACGGCGTAGTACCAGCCCCAGTACTTCTTCCCTGTCAGCGAGCCGGAGTCCACGATGCTCTTGGACTGGGCGCCCTGGGCGATCGCGAGCTGGTCGTCGAGCTGGGCCGACAGGTAGTCCCGCATGTAGGTCGTCAGGGCCGTGCCGACGACCCCGAACACCACCAGCGACAGCGCGCCGAGTGCCAGCGCCAACCGGGTGCCGAGCCGCAGTCTGCGGTAGGCGTGCCGAAGTCCCCCGCTCACTCGGGCGCCTGGCGTATCACGTACCCGAACCCGCGCACCGTCTGGATCAGCGGGTCGTCGCCCGTCGTGTCGAGTTTGCGGCGCAGCCGGCTGACGACCAGCTCGACGACGTTGGAGCGGCCGCCGAAGCCGTACTCCCACACGTGGTCGAGGATCTGCGCCTTGGTCAGCACGGTCGGCGACTTGCGCATCAGATAGCGCAGCACCTCGTACTCGGTGGGGGTGAGCGTCAGCAGTCTTCCGCCACGCCGGACCTCCCGGGTGTCCTCGTCCATGGTGAGGTCCGCCACCCGCAGCACGGAGCGCTGGGCGCCGGGACCGGCGCTGCGCCGCAGCACGGTCCGCAGCCGTGCCATCAGCTCCTCCACGGCGAACGGCTTCACCAGGTAGTCGTCCCCGCCCCTGGTCAGTCCCGCGACCCGGTCGGCGACCCCGTCCCGTGCGGTGAGGAACACCACCGGCACCATGGTGCCGCTGTGCCGCAGCCGGTCGAGCACGCCGAAGCCGTCGATGTCGGGCAGCATCAGGTCGAGCACCACGATGTCGGGGCGGAACTCGGCGGCGCGGCGCAGCGCCTCGGCGCCCGAGTTCGCGGTGACCGCGTCCCAGCCCTCGTAGCGGGCGACCGTCGCCACGAGGTCGGCGATCGGCGGGTCGTCGTCCACGACGAGGAGTCGTACTTTTTCCACCCGCTCATAGTGCGCCACCCCTTGCGCGGCGCAGGACCCGCGTCCCCCGCGGGCGCGAATCGATAAGATCTTGAAAGTTCTACGACAGGAAAACGACAGCGAAGCACGGAGAAGCTCTGTGTTCTGAGGACCCGATCTAGGAGATTCGTCCGTGACGACCGTCCAATCGCCTCCCGTACCCCCCACGGCGATACGTCCGAAAGTAGTGGCCCGCACCGGCCTGTACGCCGTGCTGGCCGTGAACGCGGCCGTCGTGACCCTCTTCGCCGTCCAGGCGGGCTTCGCCTCCAACGCGCTGGTCGTGATCGGCCGCTTCGCCGGTCTGTACGGCGCTCTGCTGATGGCGTTCCAACTGCTGCTGGTGGCCCGGCTGCCCTGGCTGGACCGCCGCATCGGCATGGACCGGCTGACCAACTGGCACCGCTGGACCGGCTTCGGCCTGCTCTGGACGCTGGTCGGCCACGTGGTCTTCATCACCTTCGGCTACGCCGACTCCTCGTCCATGAACCCGGTGAGCCAGCTCGTCGACCTCGCCGAGACCGTGGAGGGCGTCCTGCGTGCCGCCGTCGCGGTGGTGCTGATCCTGGTCATCGGCGGCGTCTCCGCCCGCTGGGCCCGCCGTCGTCTCGCCTACGAGACGTGGCACTTCATCCACCTGTACACGTACGTCGCCGTGGTGCTGGCCTTCACCCACCAGGTCGCGGTCGGCACGACGTTCACGGCGTCGGCCGCCGCCACGGCCTACTGGTACGCGGTGTGGGGAACAGCCCTCGGCTCGGTGTTCCTTGGCCGCCTGGTCCTGCCGCTGTGGCGGAACTGGCGCCACCAGCTCCGCGTCGAGGCGGTCGTCCCCGAGGCGGACAACGTCGTGTCCGTCTACATCACCGGCCGTGACCTGGACCGGCTGCCCGCCCGGGCCGGTCAGTTCTTCCTGTGGCGGTTCCTGACCAAGGACCGCTGGTGGCAGGCGAACCCGTTCTCCCTGTCGGCCGCGCCCGACGGCACCCGGCTGCGCCTCACCGCGAAGGCGGCGGGCGACGGTTCGGCGGGACTGCGGCACATCGAGCCCGGCACGCGGGTCTTCGCAGAGGGCCCCTACGGCGCCTTCACCGCCCTGCACCGCACCCGTCCCGAGGCGCTGCTCATCGCGGGCGGTGTCGGAGTCACCCCGATCCGGGCGCTCCTGGAGGAGATCCACGGGCACGCGGTGGTCATCTACCGCGTGGCCGGCGAGCGGGACGCCGTGCTCTACGACGAACTGCGCGAGCTCGCCGTGGCCAAGGGCGCCGAGCTGCACCTGGTCACCGGGCCGCCGGTGCCCGACCGGCTCGCGCCGCGCGAACTCCTCGCGCTCGTGCCGGACATCGCCGAGCGGGACGTCTTCCTGTGCGGGCCGCCGCCGATGATGAACGCGGTCCTCGGCACCCTGCGCGAGCTGGACGTGCCCAAGCCGCAGATCCACTTCGAGCGCTTCAGCCTGGCGGGTTGACTTCCTCCCCCGCCTGAAGGCGGGGGATTCCAGCGGTCGCCCGCTGGGGTTCCTGCTTCACCGACGACCGCCCCGTCCGGGAGGACTCCCGTTGAGGTCTTACACCGTCTCCACAGGCAGACGCCGCCAGCCCGGCGGCCAGGATGTTGCGTGCCGCGTTCACGTCGCGGTCATGCACAGTGCCGCAGTGCCGGCATGTCCACTCGCGGACGTTCAGCGGCAGCTTCCCGCCGACCGTGCCGCAGGTTCCGCACAGCTTCGAGCTGGGGAAGAAGCGGTCGATCACGACGAAAGAAGGCCCCGATGAAGCGAGCCATACCTGTCCTGGTCCTGTCGGTGGCGGGTCTCGTCCCGCTCTGGCGCTACGAGCCGTCGACCGGTACGACATCCACCGCCGAGGCCGCCTCGACGCCCTCCGTGTCCTCCTCCACGTCGGCCCCGGGCTCCGCGGGCTCCCCGGGATCGACCACGTTCACCGGTACGACCGTGACCACGGAGAAGGGCGACGTCCAGGTCCAGGTGACCTACGAGGGCGACCGCATCACGGCGGTGAAGATGCTGAAGCAGCCGAACCACCCGCAGACGACCGCCGCGGTCCCGAAGCTGATCGCGCAGACGCTCACGGCGCAGAGCGCGGACATCGACACGGTCTCCGGCGCGACCCTCACGAGCGACGGCTACAAGGAGTCCCTCCAGGCCGTGATCGACGCGAAGGGCGCCTGACGTGCACCGCGTCGAACACGTCATGGGGTTCCCGGTCTCGCTGCGGGTCGACGACACGGTCGTCCCCGACGCGGCCGTGGACGCCGTGTTCGCCTGGCTGCACGAGGTCGACGCACGGTTCAGCCCGTTCCGGGCCGACAGCGAGGTCTCCCGGTACGGCCGGGGCGAGCTGTCGGCCGATGGGCTGAGCGCCGGCCTCGTCGAGGTCCTCGGCATCTGCGAGCGGTACCGGACCGCCACCGGCGGCGCCTTCGACGTGCGGCTGCCCGGCCGCGCTCTCGACCCCTGCGCGGTGGTCAAGGGCTGGTCGGTGCAGCGGGCGGCGGAGCTGCTGACCGGGGCCGGGCTCGGCCGGTTCTGCCTCAACGCCGGGGGTGACGTGGTCGTCTCCGGCGGCCCCTGGCGGGTCGGCGTAAGGCATCCCGGGATCGCCGACCGGCTGTGCGCCGTCCTCGCCCTCACCGACGGGGCGGTCGCGACCTCCGGCCGGTACGAGCGCGGCGACCACATCGTCGACGGCCGCACCGGACGCCCGGCCACCGGCCTCGACAGCCTCACCGTGGTCGCTCCGACCCTCACCGAGGCCGACACCGTCGCCACGGCGGCCTTCGCGCTGGGCGCGGAGGGCGTCGAGTGGGCGGCGGCACAGGACGGCTGCGAGGTGTTCGCCGTCCTGCCCGGCGGACGGGTGCTGCGCACCGACGGGTTCCCGACGGCGGCGGCGGCCGCGTGAGCTTCGAGGCCGGGGCCCTGGGAGCGGCCGTGTGGCTGCTCGGCTGGGGCGCGACGGCCTTCGCATGGACCTCGGGCCGGGGGCGCCCGCCGCGCACGCACCCCCGACGCCGGTGCCGCTGAGGCGGGTCGGGCGTCGTCGCCCGGTCGGGCGCACGCAGGGCGGGCCGCCGGTGAGAACCGGCGGCCCGCCCTGCGTGTGTACGGACCGTCCCGCACGGGCACCTCAGCCGACGTCGGACGCGTCCAGGCGGTAGAGACCGCTGTAGTCGGACACGGCCGTGCCGTTCGCCTCGACCCAGGTCAGGATCTCGGAGTTCGAGGAGCCCTGACCACTGTCGCCGACGACGATGTAGTGCAGCTTCCCCGCCTTCACGAGGGCCTTGAGCCCGGTGAGCGTCATCGCGTCGTCGCTGCCGGACCAGCCGCCCATGGAGATCACCGGCTCGCCCGACTCCAGGATGATCGAGGAGGCCGTCTGATCGGTGGCCACCGCCACCAGCCAGGTGGCGCCGTCCTGGTTCTTCTGCAGATACGTGATCATCGCGGACGACACCTGGGTGCCACCGCCACCGCCCGTACCCCCGCCGGTCGGACCGCCGGCGGTACCGGACCCGGCCGAGCCTGATCCGGTCGTACCGGACTGCGCCGAGCCGGACCCGGTCGTGCCCGGCTCCGCGGAGCCGACGCTGCCCGAGGGCGCCCGGCCCGTCCCCGGGACATTGCCCGAACCGCCGCTCGGCCGCTGACCGCCGCCGCCCATGCCCCCCGCACCGCCGGTGCTCGGCCCGGCCGTCGGGTTGGTGCCGTTGGTGCCGGAGGTCGCGGCCGACGCCGAGTAGGCGGCCGGGCCGGCGAGCAGTGCCACGACCGCCGCCAGCGCAGCGACGCCCGTCAGCCGCTGCCGCCCGGTGAACCGGCCGACCAGCAGGCCGATCACCGACGCGGCACCCGCCGCACCGGCCACGACCTCGGCGGCCGTGTAGAGCGCCCCGGAGCCGGAGGCCCGCTGGAGCAGCACGACGGCCCACACCGCACTCGCCGCGACCGCGGCCGGGAGCACCCAACTCCACTTGGCCGCGACGCCGTTGCGGTGGGCGTCGTGGAGCGTGACGCCGCCGGCGCCGGCCAGCGCCGCGATGCCGGGAGCCATGGCGGTGACGTAGTACGGGTGGAAGGTGCCCTCGGCGAGGGCGAAGGTCAGGTAGTGCAGGACGAACCAGCCGCCCCACAGCATCAGCGCGGCGCGCCTGGCGTCCGTACGGGGCGCCCGGCCGCGCAGGACGAGACCCGCCGCGAGCGCGATCACCACGAAGGGGATCAGCCAGGAGATCTGGCCGCCCATGATCTCGTTGAACATCCGGTACAGGCCCGCCTCGCCGCCGAAGCTCGCGCCGTTGCCCTGCGAGCCCACCGACGAACTCGCGCCGAAGATACGGCCGAAGCCGTTGTAGCCGATGACCAGGTCCCAGACCGTGTTGTCGGTCGAGCCGCCGATGTAGGGGCGGGAGGAGGCGGGAATCAGGTCGACGACCACCATCCACCAGGCGCTGGAGGCGATCAGCGCGACCGTGCCGACCGCGAGGTTGCGGATGCGCCTGCCCAGTGAGGCGTTCGCGGCCCACAGGTAGACCAGGAAGAACGCGGGCAGGACGACGTAGGCCTGCATCATCTTGGTGTTGAAGGCGAAACCGATGGCGACGCCGGACCACACCAGGGGCATCGGCCGGCCGGTGCGCACGGCCTTCAGCAGCGCGGCCGCGCCCAGCAGCATCAGGAAGACGAGGACGGGGTCGGGGTTGGTGTCCCGGGTGATCGCGACCGTGATCGGGGTGAGGGCCAGCGCCAGCGCGGAGACGGTCGCCGCCACCGCGCCGAAGTCCCGCTTCACCAGCCGGTACAGGAGCGCGACCGAACCGGTTCCGAGGGCGGCCATCGGCAGCAGCAACTGCCAGGTGCCGTACCCGAAGGCGCGGGCGGACAGGCCCATCACCCACAGGGCGAACGGCGGTTTGTCGACGGTGATGAAGCTGCCCGCGTCCAGGGCGCCGAAGAAGAACGCCTTCCAGCTCCTGGTGCCGCTGTAGACGGCCGCGTCGTAGAAGGTGTTCCCGGTGATCGAGGAGAGGTTCCAGGCGTAGAGGGCCGTGGCCAGGACGAGGATCGCCCAGAGGGCCGGGCGGGCCCAGCGCGGGTCCTGCGGAGCGCCGGTGAACAGGCGCCCGGCGCGGGCGGCGAAGGGCGGGGCCGCCCGGTGGCGGGCACCGTCCTCCTGGACGGGGGCGGGTGGCGGGGCGAGTGTCGTCATGGCGCGTACTCCAAGTGGGATTTCGCCCCGGTGGGCGTTCATGGCCATGACGATCGGGGCCGTGTCTGGGGGATCCCTGAGCCGGTCCTGAGACGAGAGTGAGAATCAGCGGACTCACAGGTCGCGCACAGCCGGCATCGGTTCGCGAACGGGCCTCTCCCGTGAAAACGTCCGAAACGTAAGCGGTTTAGACTCTCCCCGCAACGGCCCGAAACTCGTCTGGTCGAGAGTGGGCGGAAACAGCCAGACCCGAAGGGTATTCGGCGTTTTGATACGGATAGATGCAGTCACCAAGCGATACCCGGACGGCACGGTGGCCGTCGACCGGCTCTCCCTCGACATACCGGACCGCTCGATCACCGTCCTCGTCGGCCCCTCGGGCTGCGGCAAGACGACGACCCTGCGGATGATCAACCGGATGGTCGAACCCAGCGAGGGCACGATCCTCATCGACGGCGTCGACAGCCGTCAGCAGCCGGTCAACACCCTGCGCCGGTCCATGGGTTACGTCATCCAGAACGCCGGACTCTTCCAGCACCGCACGATCGTCGACAACATCGCCACCGTGCCCCGGATGCTCGGCTGGAGCAAGGACAAGGCACGCGCGCGGGCACGGGAACTGATGGAACGCGTGGGGCTCGACGCCTCGTTCGCCAAGCGCTACCCCTACCAGCTCTCCGGCGGCCAGCAACAGCGCGTCGGTGTGGCACGTGCCCTCGCCGCCGATCCGCCGGTGCTGCTGATGGACGAGCCGTTCTCCGCCGTCGACCCCGTCGTCCGCAAGGGCCTTCAGGACGAACTCCTGCGCATCCAAGCGGAGTTGGGGAAGACGATCGTCTTCGTCACGCACGACATCGACGAGGCCGTCAAACTCGGCACCATGGTCGCCGTGCTGCGCACCGGCGGCCTGCTCGCCCAGTACGCACCGCCCGCCGAGCTGCTGTCCGACCCCGCCGACGCGTTCGTCGAGGACTTCCTCGGCGCCGACCGGGGCATCCGCCGCCTGTCGTTCTTCTCCTCCGCCGGCCTGGAACTGCTCACCACCCCGATCGTCGCCGTCGACGCCACCGCCGAACAGATCGCCGCCCGTGGCGCCACCGAGGCCCCCTACCTCCTCGTCACCGGTCTGGACGGCCGTCCGCTCGGCTGGAGCGAGCCCGGCGCACTGACGGCCGGCCGGGTCGACGCCGGCCGGCTGCTGCCGTACGGACGGCCGTTCGTCGCCGGACGGGACTCGCTGCGCGCCGCGCTCGACTGCGCCGTCCTGTCGCCCACCGGCTGGGCGGTCGCCGTGGACGCCGAGGGCCGGGCCGCCGGAGTCGTCTCGCAGGCGGCCATCGGCGAGGCCATCCGCGGCGCCCACGCGGCGGGCCGTGAGGAACAGGAGCCCGCCGCGGAGAGCGCCCGGAAGGTCATCCGGTGAACCGCTTCTTCGACATCCCGAGCGACCTCCAGCACGACTGGTTCGGCCTCATCGTGCTCCATCTGCGCGAGGCCCTGCTGCCGGTGCTCGGCGGGCTGCTGCTGGCGCTCCCGCTGGCCCAGCTGTGCGTGCGGCTGCGCTGGCTGTACCCGCCCGTGCTCTGGGTGACGACCGTGCTCTACGCCATCCCGTCCCTGGCCTTCTTCGTCGTCCTCATCGACTACACGGGACAGACCGAACTGACGGTGATGATCCCGCTCACCGTCTACAGCCTGGTCGTGCTCGTCCCGGCGATCGTCGACGGCGTCCGTTCGGTCCCGCAGGAGACCCTGGCCGCCGCGACCGCGATGGGCTTCGGGCCCGTACGCCGTTACGTCCAGGTCCAGTTGCCGATCGCGGTGCCCGCCATCATCGCCGGTCTGCGGGTGGCCACGGTGTCCAGCATCAGCCTCGTCAGCGTCGGCATGCTGATCGGCAACCAGGGCGCGCTCGGCAACCTGCTCCACGACGCGCAGATCTACAACCGGCCGGAACTCGCCTGGAACTCCGTGATCACCAGTGCCGTACTGGCGGTGCTCGCGGACGCCCTGCTGGTCGTCGTACGCGTCCTGCTCACCCCCTGGATGCCGAGCGCCGCGCGTGGCGCACGGTCCAAGGCCACCGGGGTCCGGCCCGAACCGGCCGTGCCCGCCCTGGAGGACGCAGCCCGGTGAACGTGATCAACTTCGTCAGCGCCTTCTTCGGCCACAGCGCGAACTGGTACGGGTACGACGGGATTCCCACCCGGCTGTGGGAGCACGTCCAGTACTCCCTGGAGGCCCTCGCCCTGGCCGCCGTGATCGGGCTGCCGATCGGCCTCGTCACCGGGCACTACGGGCGCGGCGGCAACGTCCTCTCCCTGGTGGCCACCGCCGGCCGCGCGCTGCCCACCTTCGGTCTGCTGGTGGTGACGACCATCGCGCTCGGGTTCGGCATGCTGCCCGTGATGATCCCGCTGGTCGTGCTCGCCGTCCCGCCGATCCTCGTCACCACCTACGAGGCGATGCGCTCCGTCGATCCGCCCCCGGTGGACGCCGCCCGGGGCATGGGCATGCGCGAGGCCGACATCCTGCTGCGCGTCGAACTGCCCGTCGCGCTGCCGCTGATCCTCGGCGGTCTGCGCTCGGCGGCCATCCAGATCGTCTCCACGGCCACCATCGCCGCCTACGTCAGCCTCGGCGGCCTCGGCCGCTACATCGTCGACGGTCTCTACCAGCACGACTACGAGAAGGTGGTGGGCGGCGCCACACTGGTCGCCGGCATGGCACTCGCGACCCTCGCGGTGTTCTGGGCGGCGACCAAGCTGACGGTCTCGCCGGGAGTGCGCCGGAGCAACTAGCGTCACGACGCCGCCGGTTCGAGGGCCCGTCACGTTGACTCATGACGGGATCGGGAACGGGAACGGCCACGGTGCGGGGGACGAGCTTCCCCCGCACCGTGGCCGTTCCCGTTCCGTCAGCCGCCCGAGCGGGCCAGCGCCTGTTCCAGCACGACGAGCAGGGCGTCGCGTACCGAGCCGCGCTCGCGGGCGTCGAAGACCAGCAGCGGAACGCCTTCCGACACGTCCAGGGCCCAGCGGACCTCGTCCAGCGTGTGCGCGATCTGGCCGTCGAAGGCGTTCACGGCGACGGCGAACGGGATCCGCTTGTGCTCGAAGTAGTCCACGGCGGCGTAGCAGTCGTCGAGGCGGCGGGTGTCCACAATGACGAGGCCGCCCACCGCGCCCTCCACGATGTCGTCCCACATGAAGCCGAACCGTTCCTGCCCGGGCGTGCCGAACAGATACAGCTTCAGCGTCGGGTCGATGGTGATGCAGCCGAAGTCCATCGCGACCGTGGTGGTGGTCTTGCGCGGGGTGTGGCTGAGGTCGTCCACGCCCGCCGCGACCTCGGTGATGGCCGCCTCGGTGGTCAGCGGCTCGATCTCGGAGATCGAGCCCACGGCGGTGGTCTTGCCCACGCCGAAGCCGCCCGCGATCACCAGCTTCACCGGCAACGGCGGCCGTACGGCGGCCTGCCCGGCCGAGGTGCGGACCAGCGGTTCAGTCGGTGTCACGGAGTACCCCCCGGGAGTCGGGGATGGCCCGCAGGCCATCGATAACCCTGCGCAGAACGGATGCGTCGTGGGTGACGCCGGAGTCGGGCACGTGCACCGAGAGCTGCCCCGCCGTCCGGAGGTCCTCGGCGAGGACCCGCACCACGTTCAGGTGCAGCCGCAGCCTGGCCGCGATCTCCGCGATGGACTGCGGCACGCGGCAGGCGGCGACGATGTCGTGCTGTTCGAAGGAGAGCAGATCGAGCGCGTCGAGACCGCCGGTGGTGGCCACCAGCTGGGTCTCCACGGGCATCGTCCGGCCGGACGACGCCTCGCCCGCGCCGCCCGCCACCCGGCCGGCGGTCACCAGGAAGGGCCGGACGGCGGGTGCGGGTCCGACGGGGGCGACGCCGTCCTCGCCGGCCCCGCGCGGTGTGCGGCCGTCCGCCATCGGTGTTCGCTCTCTCTGCGGTGGCTCGCGCTCAGCGCGTGCGCGTCACGCCGACGCTGTTCTTCAGTTCCAGGACGAGCTGCGGACTGAGCGCGGTGCCGGCCCGGTTGGCGAACACCGTCATCTCGTAGGCGATGTTGCCCAGCTTGGCCTCCTTGTCGGTGACGACGCCGAGCACGGCGCCGCTGCCGATGGCGGAGACCAGGACGTGACCGCCCTCCAGGTCGATGATGACCTTGTTCAGGCCGCCCAGACCGTAGTTGCCGGAGGCGCCCGCGGCCAGGCTGGTGATGCCCGAGACGATCGCGGCCAGGCGTTCGGAGTCGGCGTGCTCGCGCAGCTCCGACACCGCGATCAGCAGTCCGTCGGAGGACACCGCTATGGCGTCCACGACCCCTGCGGTCTCGGTGGCGAAACGGTTGAGCAGCCAGGTGAAGTCGGCTGCGGCGGCCCGCAGATCGGTCGGCTTGGCATCTCCGGCGGGAGTCTCACCTGTCGACGTGCTCACTGCTCGGCTCCTTCCGGAAGGTGGTTCTGGTGGTGCGGGGTGTCCCGGACGCCGATCGGGTCAGTGATCGGCTCGGTCGGTTCGGACGCCTCGGACGGCTCTGTCCGGTCGGTCCTGCCGGGCGGGACGCCGAGCCGGCGGTCGTTCCGGCTCGGGTCTTCGGTGGGGCGGGGATGTTCACCGGTGTCGCGGTGCGCACGGGCCACGGCCGCCTCGAACTCCTCCAGCGAATCGCGCACGGCGTCCGCGTCGGCGGGGCGGGCGGGCTGACGCGCGGCCTGCTGGGCGGCGGCGTCGGCGGTCGTCCGCAGCGTCGCCCCGCGCACCCGCCGACGCAGCGGGCGGGAGCCGTCGGGACCGACGGCGAACGGGTCGGCGCCCGCCCGGCCGGAGAGGGCGTCGGCGGAGCGCACGGACGGGGCCGGCTCGGCGCCGTGTCCGGCGGCGGACCGCTCCGTCCCTCGGACCTCGTCACCGGGGCCGCCCGCCGTACGGGAGACACCGCTGCCGGGGCCGGCCGGGTGGGAGTGCGACGCTGGCTCCGGCGTGGCGGAGTCGGCACCGGGGCGGTCTTCCGCGCGGTCGTGGAGTGTCGGCACGGGGGCGCCGGGCGCCGGGATGGCGATCCCGTCCGGGTGGACCCGGGAGGCGGCGCCGGCAGTGGCCGCGGGCTCGCGCAGGCCGGCGCGGGCCGCGGCACCCGACACGGGTGCCGGCCTCTGCGACCCGGCCCAGGCGGTGTCCGCAGCCCCGGTCCCGGCGGGTCCGTCGAGGGACGCGGAGCTCGCCGTCCGGGCGGAGACACGGGCGGAGTCGGTGTGGGTGTCGCTGTCCGTGCCGGCGGAGCCGCCTGTCACGGTCGTGGTGGTGTCGCGCGCCGGGTCCTCGGCACCGGCCGCCGGGGACAGCGGGGCCTCGGTCTCCCGGCCGACGGGGGAGGGGTCGCGGCGGGGGACGCGGCGGGGGAGCGAGGTCGCCTCGTCGTCGTTCGTGGCCCAGGACGGGACCGTGGACGTGATCGAGGCCGACGGGGAGGGGCCGGCCGCGGGGGCCGACGGAGCGGCCGGCGCGCCGGTGGAGCCGGACCTGACCGCCGGCTCCAGCTCGCTCGTCGTCAGGAGCAGCGCGGACGGGATCAGCACCTCGGCCGTCACACCGCCGCCCGGCGTACGGGACAGGGTGACGTCGACGTCCCAGCGGCGGGCCAGCGCGCCGACCACGAACAGGCCGAGCACCTTCGTCGGGACGACGTCGAGACGCTCACGGCGCACGAGGCGGGAGTTCTCGTCGGCGAGGCGCTCGGCGCTCATGCCCAGGCCGTGGTCGGCGACGGTGATCGACGCGCCGTCGTGGTCGGCGCCGACCACCACTTCCACGGGGCTGCCCTCGGGTGAGAACGACACGGCGTTCTCGAGGAGTTCGGCGATCATCAGTGTCAGGTCGCCGATGATGTCGGGCTCCACCATGACCTCGGTCGCGGCCCGCAGCCGTACCCGCTGGAAGCCCTCGATCTGGCCCAGCGCGGCGCGTACGACGTTGGTGAGCTCGATCGGACCGGCGTCCAGGACGGTCTCGCGGATGCCGGCCAGCAGCATCAGACTGTCGGCGTTGCGGCGCAGGCGGACCGCGATGTGGTCGATGGAGTAGAGGCGTTCGAGCAGCGCGGGGTCGGTCTCTCCACGCTCCACCGCGTCGATCAGGGCGAGTTGACGGGTGGTCAGGTTGCTGACGCGGCGGCCGACGTTGCCGAACATCTCGGCGACGTTGCGCCGGCTGAGCACCTGGCGCTCCAGCAGCGCGGCCGCTGTGGTCTGCACGTTGTTGAAGGCCTCGGCGAGTTCACCGATCTCGTCGTCCGCGGTGACCGGCAGCTCACGCAGCCGCGGGGAGCCGGACTCCTCGGCGTCGTCGTCGGCGACACGGGCGAGTTCGCGCCCCGCGACGTCGGCGACCTCCTGGGCGGCGCCGGTCAGCGCCAGCACCGGGCGGACCACCGAGCGGCGGACCAGGATGGAGAAGGCGATCCACAGGGCGAAGCAGAGCAGTGCCAGGCTCAGCAGGAGGCCCGCGCGCCACTGGGCGCTGGAGGCGGCGTCGTCGGCCCGGTCGGCGATCTGGTCGATGAGCGACGCGGTGATCTTCAGCCGGGTGTCGGCCTGCGCGCTGTAGTCGGGGTAGGAGGCGATGGCGGTGCGGAACGCCGCACGGATGTCCGCCTTGGACTCGGCCTGCAACGCGCTGGGATCCACGGCCAGTTCGGCGTAGTGCTGGCCGATCGCCGCCTGCGAGGAGTTGTGTTCGATGCCGCTGAACTCCGCGGCCTGCGCCGCACTGGCGAACCGGTCGAACCGGTCGGCCTGGTAAGCGAACAGCTGGTACGAGCCGACGGCGCCGGTGAATTCGATGAGCGCGTTGCTGTCACCGGTCCGGGCGGAGAACACGCCGGTCTCGAAGGCGCCGTGCGCCGCGTCGGCGCGCAGCAGCGAATCGAGGAGGTTGCCGGTGAAGGTGGTCGCGAGGTCGGCGTTGCGGTCGAGGCCCAGACCGTCGATGAGACCGTCGGCCGCACCCGAGTACGCCGGGTCGATGTTGTCGGCGGGCAGATAGCCCTGCTCGATGGTGGCGCGCAGGCCGGTCAGGCCCTGGACCTCCTTGAGGGCCTGCACCTCGGTGTCGGGCAGCCGGCCGCCGAAGCTGTCGACCACCTTCTGCACCTGCGCGTCCACGGCGGCCTGCGCCTGCCGGTACCCGTCGGTCGAGGGGGCGGCGCCGTCGAAGGCCGCCTCGTGGCGCACCGAGAGCAGGATGGCCTGCTGGTGTTCGTCCTGGAGTTCGGCGACGAGCTGGGCGACCTGGGCGCTGTCGCGGACCAGTTGGGCGGCGTTCTCCGCGCGGCTGGACTCCTGCACCAGGTCGACGATGAGGTACGTCAGCAGCAGCGCGATCACCGTCAGCGGGATACCGACGAGTACGTTCAGTTTGCGCTGGAAGGGCCATCGGTCGGCGAACCCCCGCAGACCCCGGCGCGCGGACGTCGGTGCCGCAGATGCCGGCCGGGCGGACGCGTCCACCTCTTTCGTGGACACCGGGCCTCCTTCAAGAAGGTGTTGCAGGCGTGCAAGGGGGGTTCGCATGCATGCCGACTTTCTGCACACACGTGTCCGAATGTGAATGATATGGAAGCGGCCCCCGCACACCGCTGTGGCCTCCGCCGATTGCTGTGACGGACGCCAACTCCGGCGAGACTATCCCCTCTTCGAACAGTGGAGTGCGTCGCCCTACGTCAAGAATCCATTACGAAGCGGTGTCCAGGGACCTGCTGGAGGCCGACCGTGGCGTACACAGGTGATCTCCCGGTCCGTGCATAAATGATCACGGATCGAGGCCAATCGGTAACCCGGCTGCTCTTGACTGATCAAGAAGCGGGTGGATTGGATCGAGCCGAAGTGTTTGAGTTCTCATCAACCCCCCAGCCCGGAACGGGAACCGTGACTACCAACGCCCACAGCAGCAGGTCCCTCAGGAACCACCCAGGTGCGGCGGCCGTCGCCCTCGCGGCGGTGACAGTCCTGCTGGCGGGATGCTCCTCCTCGTCCGACGACACCTCCGACCCACTCGCCGGCGACAAGGCGGCCGGCGACACCGTGGTCGTCGGCTCCAACAACTTCGCCGAGAGCATCCTGATCGCCGACATCTACGGCGAGGCCCTGAAGGCCAAGGGCATCAAGGTGTCCTACAAGCCCAACATCGGCAGCCGCGAGACCACGTACGGCCTGCTCAAGAACGGTTCCATCACCGTCCTGCCGGAGTACAACGGCTCCCTGCTGGCCTACCTGGACGCGAAGGCCGAGCAGACCTCGCTCGCGACCGTGAACGCCGCGGCGAAGGCCAAGCTCGACTCCAAGCTGACGCTGCTCGAGTCGTCGCCGGCCGAGGACAAGGACTCCGTCACGGTCAACGCGGCGACCGCGGAGAAGTACAGCCTCACGGCGACGTCCACGCTCGCCGACCTCAAGGAGATCGCGCCCAAGCTGGTCCTCGGCGGATCGCCCGAGTTCCAGACCCGACAGCAGGGCATGCTCGGCCTGGAGTCGGTCTACGGGCTGAAGTTCAAGTCCTTCAAGGCCCTCGACGCGGGCGGCCCGCTGACCCAGGCCGCGCTGAAGAAGGACACCGTGCAGGCCGCGGACATCTTCACCACGGACCCGACCATCACCAAGGAGAAGTTCGTCGTCCTCCAGGACCCGAAGAACCTCTTCGGATTCGCGAACGTGACTCCGCTGGTCTACAAGAGCGGGCTCTCCCAGGAGGGCATCGACGCGCTCAACGCCGTCTCCGCCAAGCTGGACACGAAGAGCCTGCTCGACCTGGACTCCCAGGTGCAGCTGGAGAGCAAGGACCCGCTCGACGTCGCCAAGGCGTGGCTGAAGTCGGCCGGCCTGGGCTGACGCTCCGCCGGATCCCCTGAACCGTTGGACACAACAGCAAACGGACCGGCCCGGGTCGCCCCGCATCACGGGGAGGCCCGGGTCGTTCTGAACGGCGCCACGCTCACCGTCGCCGGGGTGCTCGCGCTCGCCGACGGTACGGCCGTACCCGGCGTGGCCCCCGAGGCCCGGGAGCGGGCCGCCCGCTCCTGCCGCACCGCGAGGCGGCTCGCCGCCGCCGGGCGGCTGTACGGCCGCGGCACCGCCGTCGGCGCACAGCGTGCGGTGCCGGTCGAGGAGGGTGACGAGGCCGCGCACGGCCTGCGTCTGCTGCGCAGCCACGCGGGCGGCGCGGGCGCCCTGCTCCCCGCGCGTCAGGTCCGTGCCATGCTCGCGGTACGCGCCAACCAGCTCCTGGCCGGCGGCTCCGGAATCCAGCCCGCCGTCGTCGACGCACTCGCCGAAGCGCTCCGTCTCGGTGTCCACCCGGCCGTCAACGAGTACGGCGCCGTCGGCACCGGCGACCTGACGGCCCTGGCCCAGACCGGCCTGACGCTCATCGGCGAACGGGCCTGGCGGGGCGCGAGAGCTCCCGAGCCGCAGCGGGACACGACCGCGTTCACCGCCCCGGCGGGGATTCCCGCCCCGGTCCCGGCCCCCGTCGTGACCACCGTCCTCGCTCCCGCTCCCGGCGCCACCCCCGCCCGTCTCCCTGCGCCCGTCGTCCTTCAGCCCGGTGACGCTCTCGCACTGCTCAGCAGCAATGCCCTCGCGCTGGGGCAGGCGGCGCTCGCCCAGGGGGAGCTGGACGTGCTGCTGCGGGCGACGCATGCCGTCGCGGCCCTCTCCCTGGCCGCGGTGTCCGGTTCCGCGGAGGCGTACGCCGCGCCCGTGCACGCCCTGCGGCCCTATCCCGGGGCGGCCCGCGCCGCCGCTGAGGTACGTCGGCTGCTCGGGCTGCCCGACCGTCCGCCGCACCGCCCCGGGCGCGTCCAGGACCCTTTCGGGTTCCGCGCCTTCCCCCAGGCGCACGGCAGCGCCCTGGACGCTTCCGAGCGACTGCGCGAAGTCGTCGAGGTGGAGGTCAACTGTCCCTCGGAGAACCCTCTCATCCACCCCGACGGCACCGCGGCCTACCACCACGGCGGCTTCTTCGCCGCGCCCCTGGGCCTCGCCCTGGACGCCGCGAACCTCGCCCTGTTGCAGACCGCGCAGCTCTGTGCCGCCCGGCTGGCCGCGCTCGGCGACCCGGCGCTCACCGGTCTGCCCGCGTTCCTGGGCGGCGGGCCCGCGAGCAGCTCGGGCACGATGATCCTGGAGTACACCGCCAACTCCGCGCTCGCGGAACTGCGTTCGGCGACCGCGCCCGCATCGGCGGGGCACGCGGTCCTGTCGCGGGGGCTGGAGGAGGCCGCCAGTTTCGCCGGGCAGGCCGCCCGCCAGACCCTGCGCGCGACGGACGCCTACACGACCGTCCTGGCCTGCGAACTGGTCGCGGCAGTAAGGGCGTTGAGAATGCGTCCGGACCGGGGGCAGACGCTGCCGCCGCCGGGCGAGGTCTTCGCCGTGGCGGCGGCCGTCCTCCCGGCGGGCACCGAGGACCGCCCGCTGACCGGCGACATCACGTCGGCGGCGCAACTGCTGCCGGTACTGGCCGGGTTGTGAGTCCGGTGGCCCGGTGAGGGGGGCCGTTCAGTACCCCACGGAGAACGTCGCGTCCTGCTTCTCGGTGGTCGTCGATATCGGGTCGATGCGCAGGACGTAGTTCGAGTGCCGGATGTGGCGCGTCGGATTGTTGTACGAGCGGAACGACGCCCAGGCCGAGTCCGCGAGGCCGGCCGTGCGGTAGAAGGTCGCGTCGCCGGCGAACGTCGACGTGCCGTCGTTCACGTCGAGTTGCAGCTGGTAGTTGTAGTGCCTCAGGTACCGGGTCGGGTAGTTCACGGACTGGAAGGAGACCCCGGCGGCGTCGGCCAGACCGGGAACGAGCTTCCATTGCGAGTCGGTGTACAGGTCGAAGGGGTACGTGTCGATGCGGCCGACGTAGTTGGCGTGACGGACGTAGCGGTCCGGGTAGTTGTAGGACTTGAGCCGGTTCCAGGCGGGCGCGCCCCACTTGGCGACGAGGTTGCTGTACTGGGTGCCGGTGATCGTCGTGATGCCGCAGTGCTTGGAGTTCACCGGCTGGGTGTACGTCTTCTGGTCGAGCGCGGTCCAGGTGCCGGCCGCCAGGTCGGTGGACTGCCAGGCGTAGAACACGCCGTTGGGGGTGTAGGTGTCCCCCCAGAGCCACCAGGTGCCGGAGGTCAGGGACTTGACCAGCGTCGGCGCCTCGGTGCCGCCATGGGCGACGCCCGTGTTGAAGACCGTGAAGCTTCCGGGGTCGAGGGTGCTGGACCGCGCGCCCACCAGCGTCTGGTCTTTCTTGAAGTAGAGGTAGTTGACGCCGTTCACGCCCACGGCCATGTCACCGTCGATCACGTCGTAGCCGGGGTCGAAGAAGACCTGGGGCGCCGAGGCGGTGACGAAGTCGCTCGTGTAGTTGACCATGATCACGTTGTGGCCGCTCGCGTTCACGGCGGAGTAGATGAGCGCGTACTGTCCCCGTCCCGCGTCCCAGAACGCCTCCGGCGCCCAGCAGTGGGTGTTCATGTCGTGCAGCTTGAGCCGGTGGTAGCCGGTGAAGGTCCGCAGGTCGGTCGAGTTCCACACGTGCACGTACTGGCTGACGTAGCTCCAGTCGGTGCCCTTGAGGTCGGTGGCGAGCACCACGAAGGTGCCGTCCTGCTTGCGCAGGATGAACGGGTCGCGCAGCCCGAGCGCGCCCTCGGTCGGCGTGACCACGGGGTTGTTCTGGTTCAGCGGCATCCACTGAAGCCCGTCCGTGCTGACGGCGAGGTGGAGCCCGTAGTCGGAGCCGGCGCCGAGGCTGGTGGTCTCGGTGAAGTAGCTCATCACGTACGCAGAGTCGGCCGCGCGGGCGGAGGGGACGCCGAGGGTGAGAGCCAGGGGGACGGAGGCGGCCGCGCCGAGGAAGAGGCGGCGGGACGGATTGGGGGTCATGTGCGCTCCAAGGGGGTGCGGGGTGCCCTTCGATACCGACCGGTCGAGCCCTGCGAAACCGACCGGAAGTTCGAAATGTCGAACAAGGTTCGGTGAGTCGGTCAGAAAGTAGGGGCGCGGGGGGAACAGGTCAATCACTGGGACACGCTTGGCGGTTTCCCGCCTTGTGCCTGTGCGCGGCTCTTGAAAATCCGGGCGATCCCGTCGGCGGACCGGGCTAGTCTCGGCGCCCGTGAACAGAAGACGGCAGAAGAAACTGACGAAGCGTCTGATGGCGGCGGCGATGTCCGGGGAAGGTCCCCGGGTGGCCCTGCTGCTGCGGGCCGGAGCCGATCCCGCGGCGGCAGACGCCGACGGGACGACCCCTCTGTACGCGGCGTCCGTTCAGGGGAACGCCGACTCCGCACGCCGGCTGCTCGCCGCGGGCGCGCCGCCCGACGCCGAGAGCGCGGGCCCCGGCGCCGAGGGAACGCCCCTGTGCGCGGCCGCCTGTTGGGGCCACACCGAAACGGTCCGCGCCCTTCTCGCCCATGGCGCCCACCCCGGCCTCCGCGAGGACCGGGGCCAGGGCCGGACGCCGCTCGAGTGGGCGACCGCGGGACCGTACCCCGAGACGGCCGCCGTACTGCGGGCGGCGGGAGCACGCTGATCCGGCCTGAGCCCGCTGATCCGCCGGGCGCCCCCTGATCCGCCAGGAGCGCGCCGGCCGGGCGGGGCCTCAGCGGGTCGGGCTCGACCGGAGTGCGACGTCCTCGATCAGCCGGTCGATCAGGGCGATCAGCACGTCCCGGCACGACTCCCGCTCCCGCGCGTCACACAGCAGCACGGGAACACGCGCCGGCAACGCCAGCGACTCCCTGATCTCCTCCGTCGGGTAGGGGTGCCACCCGTCGAAGCCGTTCACCGCGACGACGAAGGGGATGCCCCGGCGTTCGAAGAAGTCGATCGCGGCGAAGCTGCACTCCGGCCGGCGTACATCGAGGAGCACCACCGCCCCGAGGGCGCCGATCGCCAGGTCGTTCCACATGAACCAGAACCGCTGCTGGCCCGGGGTGCCGAAGAGATACAGCACGAGGTCGTCGCCGATGGTGATCCGGCCGAAGTCGAGGGCCACGGTGGTGGACCGCTTCTCCTCGATGCCCTTCAGGTCGTCCACGTCCAGGCCGGCGACGGTCAGCGGCTCCTCCGTGCGCAGCGGCGCGATCTCGCTGACCGCCCCGACCATGGTGGTCTTGCCGACGCCGAAGCCGCCCGCGATGAGGATCTTCACCGTGTCGGGTGCCGCCGCCGGCGTGGTGCTGAGGGCGGTGGGAGCGGTGGGATCAGATCCGGCCAAGGCCGTCCCTCACTTTCTCCAGCAGGTCGAGATCCGGGGTGCCGGCGACGGAACGCGGCGGCCGCGCCGTGATCAGGCCCGCCTCCAGCAGATCGCAGAGGATGATGACGACCACGCTCACCGGCAGGTCGAGATGGGCCGCGAGCTCCGCCACGGCGAGCGGCCGTGCGCACAGCCGCAGGATGCGGCCGTGCTCCGGCTGCGGACGGGTGGCCTGCGCGGGCGGCGGGTCGACCGCGGTCACCGTCGTGATGAGCGTGAAGTCGGCACGGCTGGGCCGGGTCCGGCCACCGGTGAGGGTGAACGGCCTGACGAGCCGGCCCGCTTCGTCGCCTCCGCTCACCTCACCCGCCGTTGGTGCCGACGGCGGGACCCACATGCGCCCGCGGCGCCGCGCTGAGGTGCTCGCCGATCTTCTTCACCAGCATGTTCATCTGGTACGCCACCACGCCGACGTCGGCGTTCCTGCCCGCCAGCACGACGAGGTGGGCTCCGGGGCCGGCCGAGGTGAGGATCAGATAGCTGTTGGCCATCTCGATGAGCGCCTGACGCACCGGACCGCCGCGGAAGTCCATGCTGACGCCCTTGCTGAGGCTCATGAGACCGGACGCGGTGGCCGCCAGCCGCTCGGCGTCCTCGCGGAGGAAGCCGGTGGACTTGCTCACCACCAGGCCGTCCTCCGAGAGGACGACGGCCTGGTTCACGTCGGCGACCCGGTCCACGAGACCGGTGAGCAGCTGGTCGAGCTGGGCGTTCGTGCCGGGGATGGAGCGTGTCATGGCGAAGTCCTTCATGAGCGGTCGGCGGGGGGTGTCGGGGTCAGGGAGGCACCGGCGGTGGGGACCGGCGGGCCGGAGGCCCCCTCGGCGGATGTGTCCAGGGAGTCGGTGGGCGGTCCGTCGGCGTCGGCGTGTGCTCGCAGCGTGCCGCGCTGGAAGCCGGCCAGGGAAGAGGCCGCGCGCTCCGCGGTGAAGTCGTCCGGGAAGTCGTCCTCCTCGGCGGCACCGGCCTCCTCGCGCAACTCGGTGGCCAGGCTGGTCTGGGGGACCCTGCGGGGCAACCGGGCGAGACCCTCGGGCCGGGCGGCCGCTCCCGGGACCGGGGCGGTCGCCGCCGCCGTCCCGCCCACCCGGACACCACCGTCACCCGCGGCGTCCGGCGCACCCGGCCCGTCGGCGGACGCGCCGGCCGCGGCCGCCTCGGAAGGCGTCGGGGGCGACGAGGCGGAGGGCGGACCGTCGCCCGCCGCGGCCGGAGGGGCGGGGCGGGCGTCGGTCGTACGGTCCGCCGGCGTGGCGGACCTGCGGACCGGGAGCGGCGCGTGGCCCGTACCGGCCGAGGACCTGCCGGGCGAGGCCGCACCGCCCGTCGAGGGCGCCGGTCCGGCCGGTTCGGCGCCGGTGCTCACGGAGCCGCTCACGGAGCCCAGCCGGCTGAGCGCCGGGTCCCACCCCTTGGCGGACGAGGACGACGGGCGCCGCGCCGGGGCGGCGACGCCCCTCGGTCCTCTAAGGCCCTGCGAACCCGCCCGCTCGCCCTCCGAGACCTCCGGCTCCCCGCCCGGCGTCCCCCGCTCACCGTCGGACGCTTCCGGCCCCGTGGCAGACGTTCCACCTGTCGTGGACGTCGTGGACGTCGCGCCTGCCGGGCCCGGTTCGAGTGGAGGGAGTGCGCTGTCGGCGGAGCGTGGACCGGTGGTGGCCGGCTCGCCCGGGACGTCTGCCGCCGGGGTCGCGGGGCCGGGCGCCTCGCGGACCACGACGTCGTGCGGGACCAGCACGATCGCCGTGGTCCCGCCGTACGGTGACGAGCGCAGGGTGACGGCGATGCCGTGCCGGGTCGCGAGCCGGGCGATCACGAACATGCCCAGCCGCAGATCGTCGGCGAGCGCCACCACGTCGAACTGCGGAGGGACCGCCAACTGTGCGTTGAACGACGTGTAGTCCTCCTCGGACATGCCGAGACCCCGGTCCTCCACCTCGATCGCCAGACCCCTGGCCACCAGCGCGGCCCGCACCCCGACGGGGCTGGGCGCCGGCGAGTAGGAGGTCGCGTTGTCGATGAGCTCGGCGAGCAGATGGATCAGGTCCGCCACGGCGGGCGGCGCGATGCACACGTCCTCCTCGGTGTGCACCTCGGCCCGCCGGTACTCGGCGACCTCGCCGACGGCACTGCGCAGGATGTCGATCAGAGCCACCGGCTCCGTCCAGCTCCGGCCCGGCCGGCCGCCGCTGATGATGACGAGGTTCTCCTCGTAGCGGCGCAGCTGGCTCGCCGTGGAATCCAGCTCGTACAGTCCGTTGAGGACGTCCGGGTCCTGGTGGCGCCGCTCCAGCGCGTCGAGCTTGCTGAGCTGGAGGTTGACCAGGTTCTGGCTCTGCCGGGCGATGCCCAGGATGACCTTCTGGAACCCGCGCCGCGTGTCGGCGAGTTCGACGGCGGTGTGCACGGCGGTGCGCTGGGCGGTGTTGAACGCCGCGGCCACCTGGCCGAGTTCGTCGCCCCCGTAGTCCAGCGGAGGGGCCGCCGAGTCCACGTCGACGGTCTCGCCCCGGTCCAGCCGGGCCACCACGTCCGGGAGCCGTTCGTGCGCCAGGCTCAACGTGGCCATCCGCAGCCCGTGCAGCCGCCGGGACAGCGAGCGGGTGATCCGCCAGGACATGCCGACGCACAGCAGCAGGGCGACGAGACCGCCCGCGCTCAGCGAGGCGGCCGTGATGAGCAGCTGACGCGCCTCGTCCGCGCTGCGCTGGAGCAGCGCCGTCGTCTGGAGCCGGATCAGCGCCGAATACTGGTCGGAGACCTCGATGAGGGCGGAACGCCACTCCTTCTGCACCTCCGGCAGCGCGATGTCGCCGTTCCCGCTCTGCTTCGCCCGGGCCGCGAGCACCCTGTCCTCGACGGACTCCAGGATCTGCCACTGGTAGCTCGTCAGGATCTTCTCGGTCTGCGCCTTCGCCGTGCCGGTGAGCGAGGGCACGATCTGGTCCTGCACGAGCCAGCGCCGGGTGTTCACCAGCTGCGCGAACGCGGTCCACGTCTTCGGGTCCATCCGCTTGCGGGGCCCGGCCAGCGTGAGCTGAAGGTCCTCCTCGGAGACCAGTTCGGCAGCGTGCTCCAGGGCGACCAGTGGACCGGCCTGCGAGGTGAGATCGCCGTCGTCGACCTGGGACAGCTCCTGGAAGGCGTGGATCTGGTCGTCGATGATCGAGGTGTACTGGTCCAGCGCCTGGGCGGGGGTGATGTCGGTGGGGTCGTCCACCTGGCCCCGGTAGTACTCCAGACTGCCCACGGAGGCGACCACCGAGTAGAGCCGGTCCCTGACGCGGGCGGGCGCCTGCTGGATGTCGTCCGACCGGGCGACGAGTACGGCGACCGCCGCGTCCGTCCTCTTGCGCTGTGCCTCCAGCGCGGCCCGGGAACCGGCGGGCCGCGAGGCCAGCCACACGGCCGAGAGGCTGCGTTCCTGCTGGAGCGTGAGCGTCGCCTCGGTGCCCATGGCGCCGGTCGACCGGCTCAGTTCGGTCTGCGCGCGCAGTCGCAGGCCCTCCGTGAACATCTGGGTCGTCGTCACGCCCCACATGGCGGCGAGGGTGACGCTGGGCACCAGGGCCAGCAGGATGAGGGAGAGACGTATGGAGCCGAGATGTCGGCGCCGGGCACCTGTCCGTGGAGACATAGTCGTCCTAGGGCGATCAGCGAGGGGGAGGGGAGCGGGGACAAGGAGGGAACAGCCCGGTCAGCGGGTTCCGGCGGCGGCGAAGCGGGCGACCTCGGCGACGTTGGTCCTGGTGACGAAGGCCGGGCCGGTCAGGACGGGCGCCGCACCGCCGCCGCTGACGTTGCCGTTGTTCTTGTACAGCCAGAGGGCGTCGACGGCCAGATAGCCCTGGAGATACGGCTGTTGGTCGACAGCGAACTGCACGCTGCCGTCGCGCACCGCCGTGACCAGGTCCTTGTTCAGGTCGAACGTGGCGACCTTGGCCTTGCTGTCCGCCTTCCCGGCAGCCTGTACCGCGGCGAGCGCGAACTGCGCGCCGAGGGTGATGACTTCGTCGATGTCGGGTTCCTGTCGCAGACGCGCCTCGACCATGGCGGTCATGGCGTCCATGTCCGTACCGTCGACGTAGAGCATCTCGGTCTCGCCGGTGAACGTCTTCTTCACACCCGCGCAGCGCGCCTCGAGGGCGATGTTCCCCCGTTCGTGGATGACGCACAGGGCGTGCTTCGCGCGCAGGCCGTCGAGTTTGTCGCCGACGGCGCGGCCCGCGACGCTCTCGTCCTGGCCGAAGTACTCCAGAAGCCCGGCCGAACGCCAGGCGTCGATACCGGAGTTGAGTCCCACGACGGGTATGCCGGCCTCCTTGGCCCGAGCCACCGGACTCCTCATGGCCTGCGGCTTGGCGAGGGTCACCGCGATGCCGTCGACCTTGTCGCTGATCGCGTCCCGCACCAGCTCGGCCTGTCCGTCGGCGTCGGAGTCGCTGGCGTAGGTCAGATCGACGCCGTCCTTGGCGGCGGCGGTCTCGGCGCCCTTGCGTACGAGTTCCCAGAAGTCGTCGCCCTTGGCGCCGTGGGTGACGAGGGTGATCTTGAGCCGGTCGCCCGACCGGCCTGCCGCGTCCAGGTCCGAACCGGACGACGACGTGCTGCCGGAGCAGCCGGTCAGCAGGAGGAGACAGCAGGCCGCGGCCAGGGATGTGAGACGCACGGACCCGAGTGGCGCGGGAGCGGACGGAGCGGAGAGGGGGGTGTTCATAGAGGGCTGCACCTCGCTGTGCGGCAGAGCAGGGAGGACGGGGCGAGCGCCGCCGGAGCGAAGGGGTGGGCACCGGCGAGAGGGATTCGTTGGCTCGGAGCCAACCGTGTGTGACCGGTGGTAGTCAAGTGAGCAACCACGTGGTGTGAGGTGCTGCTGCCGCATCGTGATCCGGAACGCGGTGACGAGGGCGGGAAGCAGCATATGCGCAGCTGGATTGACCGATCGTCAATCCATAAGGGGAATGCGTCGACGGAGCGGGGTCCACGCGTCCGGAGCCGGTCCGGCTGCGCGGAGGAGGTGCGCGGAGGAGGCGTGCGGAGGAGGTGTGCGTCGAGGGCCACGCGGAGGGGACCACGCGCAGCGGGCTGTGCGGAGTGGTCCCGGCGAGGAAGGGCTGCCGTACGTCCGCGCTCGGCGGCAGCCCGGCGTCGACCCCGGGCCCGAGCGGCGGGCGCTGGTACGGGCACCGGGGAAGGGGGCGTGCGGGCGCGGGCGGGGTGCGGGCGCCGGCAGTGCTCACCGTGGTCCGGGCGAGGGCAGGGCGTGGGCGAGGGCGACGGCGACGGCCGGGTGTGGGCGAGGGTGAGGGTGCGGGTGTGGGCGAGCCGTCCGGTCCGCGCTTTCCGCCGCCCCGGCGCTCGGGGTGCTGTGGCCGGGGACACAACCGGCGGGGCCGGGAGCGGCCTGTGGTGCACAGGTCGTCCCGGCCCCGCCGGTGCAGCGACGTACGGCCGCACGGCCGCCGTCAGGTCCGTGACTCGCGGGTCAGGCCAGTCCGCCGGCTCCGGACAGCGGGCCGTCCTTGCGGGCGGACTCGGCGGACAGCTCCATGCCCGCCTCCTTTCGCTCCTGCCTGCGGCTCTTGCGCGGCTCCTGGTCGGGCAGCCAGCCGAAGGAGATGCTGCTGCCCACGGCCCCCAGCAGGAGGCCGACGACGAAGCCGCCGATGTTGGAGGTCAGCCAGGTGCCCAGGGAGAGCAGGATGGCGATGATCGAGTAGAACAGCCGCTGGGTCGGGTTGAAGAGGATCAGCAGACCGCAGACGACCATCAGGGTCGGCAGGAGGTAACCCGCCAGGCCCTGCATACCCACATGAAGGATGACCGGGAGCGGCGCCTTCATGGTCACCAGGATCTCGGCGCCGCCCAGGACGAGCAGCACGCCGCCTGCGAAGGGCCGATGGCCCCTCCACTCCCGGAAGCGGTCCCGCCACTCGGTGGAGGTCATTACTTGCAGCCCTGGCTGGAGAAGCTCATCTTGAGTCCCGGCAGCTTGAAGACGGCGGCGGTGGCCGCGTAGTTGTGCTGGTACAGGTTCTTGATGACGACCGTGTCCGCCTGCTGGCCGTAGACACCCGCGGGGCCCTGGATCGGGACCTTGTCGAAGGTGCTGGAGTCGCGTCCGATCTCGATGTTGTTGAACTCGGCGTCGCCCGAGATCTCGTCGGAGTCGATGGCCAGGTTCTTCACGCTCACCGGGGTGGAGCCCCCGCCGGCCCGGAGGATGAGCTGGATGCCGCCGAGGTCGACGCTCTGGCACATGTTGGTGATCTTGCCGTTCTTCACGACCGAGGTGACGACCAGGACCTGGCCGCCGGTGTCGCCCTGGTTGGGGCTGTTCTCGATCATGTTGTCCAGGCCGCCGAACTGCGCGAAGCCCTCACCGTCGAGCCTGTCGGCGGTGACCACGAACGGCATGCCGGAGATCGCGAACTGGACGCCCAGGGCGCCCTGTGCGGTGAGGACCGCGAGCCCTGCGGCGACGAAGGTGGCGGGCACCGCCATGACGGCGGCCCGGCGCAGCCGGACCCGGCCGCGTCTCTCTGCGGAACCGCTTTCGGGGTTCTCGGGGGTGTTGTCGGCGGACGAATTGACGTCCGGGGACGAGGCCATGTCTGCTCCCATGCACTTGGTCATGCGGGTTGGGCTTCAGTGGCACGTTGTCCTGGCGCGGACAGCGGCTGCCGCGCACGCCCTTCACGACTCCCGGAAACCGCAAGGGCTTTCTGGTTACGCGGCAGTAGCCATCGAGGAAGTTACCGATGGTTACACCAGACGGTCAAGGGAGATGTGGAAAAAGAGTGTTCATTTTGTGCCACCTGCGGGACACCCGATCCGCCAGGCTCACGTTCACATCTGTCGGAACATCAACTTACCCTCAACACCTTGACGTTGACTGCCCATCAGGTCTACAACTCTCCCTGGCTCAGCCGGGATCCGTGGCGCCGGATCCGCAGCGCGGCGAGATCGCCGCGCTCCCGGACGCTTTTCAGCCAGTGAGGGCCACTCGGTCCCGAGCTCGATCCCACCACGGCACCGGTACGGCCGCTTCCCCCCAGCGGGCCGCGACCGGTCGCCCCTCCCCGCCCGGCCCGCTCGGAGTCACTCACCAGTGCCTCCGGACGGTCACCGGCTGGCCGCCGTTGCCGGTCCGTCACGTACGGAGAAGGCGTCACGGGCCGGCATCGGCGGACGCCGACCGCGTCCCCCTCCTGTTGTGACCAGCAACGCGCCGGTTCACCCCTGCACGACCGACCCCCCGAAAAAGCCCCACTCCGAGAAAGAGGCACCCGCATGCGCACTCGCTCCCTCCTCGCCCTCGCCGGTACTGTCGCCGCGCTCTCGCTGACGGCCGTCACCCCGGCCTCCGCGGCCGGCGCGGTGCTGACGACCGCCAACGGCGACGTCGTCGTCGGCGACGTCCTCAACGCCTCCCTCGCCACCGGCACGACCGCCACGCTGTACTCCAGCGCGACCGGGACCAGCGGCGTCTCCTGTGCCGCGTCCGCCTTCAGCGCCACGGTCACCGGCAACCCCACCGCGCCCGGCACCGCCACCGAGTCGCTCACCGGACACACCTTCGGCAGCTGCACCGCGAACGTCATCGGTGTGCTCGGCGTCACCGGCGTCACGGTCAACAACCTGGCCTACACCACGAGCGTGGCCTCGGACGGCACCGTCACCGTGACCCCGGCGAGCGGCTCCACCATCCAGACCACGGTCGTGCTGCGCACCCTGCTGGGCAGCATCAACTGCGTCTACCAGGCGCCCAGCCTGACCGGCACGGCGAACAACGATGACAACAGCATCAACTTCACCAGCCAGCAGTTCACCAAGACGTCCGGCTCGTCGCTCTGCTTCGCCAACGGCTACTTCACCGCCAAGTACTCCCCGGTGACCGACGCGGGTGCGCCCGTCACCGTCAACTGAACACGTCGGAACTGACTGAGAACGGTCGGCCCTGCGATCGGCGAAGACACGACTGAGCGCCGTGCGAACGGAGTTCAGCGCCGACGCAGGCGCGCGACAAGGGCGGCGCCGCCGGTGAGCACCAGCACCGCAGCGGCGCCGCCCGCCAGCATGGGCGCGGAAGGCCCGCCGCCGGTGGTGGACGCCACCGGGGTGCTCTCGGGACGCGCGCCGTCGGCCGCCTGTGCGGGTACGGCGCCGGAGGCGGTCGAGGCCGACGGACCGGGGGACGACGGACCGGGGGCCGACGGACCCGGCGTCGCGCTCGCGGACGCCCGCGGCGTGGCCGGGACGGGCTTCTTCGTCGTCGGCGCGCTCTCGGCCCCGCTCTGCGCACCCGCCTTCGGGAACACCACGTCCGAGCACGAGTAATAGGTGTCGGGCGTACTGCTGTTCTGCCAGATCGTGTACAGCATCTGACGTCCCGTCCGGTCGGCGGGCAGCTTCGCCGTGAGGTGGTAGGCGCCGTTCGTCAGTGCCGGGTCCTTGATCTCGGCGAACGGGCTCGCCGGCAGATCGGACCAGGTGAGCGGCTTCGACGGGTCGTACCCCGGCTTCGTCAGATACAGCTTGAACGTACCGGTGTGCGCGATCGTCGAGGCGTACGTCATACGCAGCGTCCCGCCCGGGGTGAGCCGGGTCGACGGCCAGTCGGCCCGGGCCAGGTCGAGTCCCCGGTACGCGGGCAGACCGCCGCTGCACAACTTCCCGTCCGGGATGGCCTGCCGGTCACGCCCGTTCACGTTCGCCACCCGCAGGTTGTCCCACTCGGCGAAGGACCTTCCGTTCGCGTCGACGGCGGCCCGGCAGGCCGCGGTTCCCGCGTCGGCGCCGCCCTCGGGGGAGCAGGCGAACACCCGGCTGACCGGATCGGTCGGGGCGCCGTGCGCCTGGGCGGGTCCGGCGGCCCACAGGCCCAGCAGGAGCGGGCTCACTGCGGCGGCCGCGAAGGCCGCGGTGCGTTGTGCGGTCGTGCGGGGCATCGGCGACGTCTCCTCGGCCGGCGCGGGAACGGTCTGTCGTCAGTACGGGAACCGGGCCCGCCGCGTTCAGCGCACCGCCCCACGGAGTCCCGCGCCGCCCGGACGGGATCAATTCGGGCGACCGCGGTCCGGTCGTGTGCGTCAAGGGTGGGATTCCGGCCGGATCGAGGGATTCCCCTGTATCCGGATGACTGATTCTTTGCCTATCGTTCCAGCACAGCCGACCCACAGGTAACCCCGAGGGGGTCGGCTCCCGCGCCCGGCCGGCCTTTCCCCCGCCCTTCGAGGCACCCCCCGCCGCTTCCCCGTCGAAGCGAATCGACCGCCGCTCCGCCCTGTCCGGAGCCGGTCACGAAAGGCACACCCTTGCGCACCTCACCCGCCCTGAGACGAAAGCTCATATCCGTCGCCGCGGCTTCGGCGGCCCTGCTCACCGCCGCGTCGACCGCTTCGGCCGCCGCCCAGGACACAGCCCCCCAGGGCCCTGCTCTGCCCGCCGCCCAGACCGAGGCCGCGCCCGGCACCCCGGCCGAGCGCCTCATCGTCGGCTACAAGCCCGGCGCCGCGGAGGCGAAGTCGAACCCCGCCGCCGAGGCCGACGCCGCGGCCAAGGGCCAGGAGAGCAGCGAGGACGTCGACTTCCGGCGCCGTCTCGGCACCGGCGCCGCCCTCGTCGACCTGGGTGACGACCTCACGAAGGCGGACGTCGCCGACGTCGTCGCCCGGTACCGGGCCGACCCCCAGGTCGCCTATGTCGTCCCGGACCGGCTGAACAAGCCGAAGGCCGACCCGAACGACACCGAGTACACCAAGCAGTGGGACCTCTTCGAGTCCACCGCGGGCATGAACGTGCCGGGCGCCTGGACCACTTCGACGGGTACCGGCGTCACCGTCGCCGTCATCGACACCGGTTACGTCGCCCACACCGACCTCGCCGCGAACATCGTCGGCGGCTACGACTTCATCGCCGACACCGCGGTCTCCGTCGACGGCGACGGCCGTGACAGCAACCCGGCGGACCCGGGCGACTACTACGCGGCCGACGAGTGCGGCTCCGGCATCCCGGCGAGCACCTCCTCCTGGCACGGCACCCACGTGGCGGGCACCATCGCCGCCGTCACGAACAACGGCAAGGGCGTCGCGGGCATCGCGTACGGCGCGAAGATCTCCCCTGTTCGTGTGCTCGGCAAGTGCGGCGGCTACGACTCCGACATCATCGACGCCATCACCTGGGCGTCCGGCGGCACCGTCTCCGGTGTCCCGGCCAACTCCAACGTCGCCAAGGTCATCAACATGAGCCTGGGCGGCGACGGGGCGTGCACCTCGGCGACCCAGAGCGCGATCACCGCGGCCGTGAACCGGGGCACGACCGTCGTGGTGGCCGCCGGCAACGAGAACGACAACGTCGCGAACCACTCGCCGGGCAACTGCAACAACGTCATATCGGTCGCCGCGACCAACCGGACCGGCGCCAGGGCGTCCTACTCCAACTACGGTTCCCTCGTGGACATCTCGGCGCCCGGCGGCCAGACCAGCACCGGCACCGCGAACGGCATCCTGTCCACCCTGAACTCCGGGACCAAGACGCCGTCGAGCGAGTCGTACGCCTACTACCAGGGCACCAGCATGGCCACCCCGCACATCGCGGGCCTGGTCGCGCTGGTCAAGTCGGCGAACTCCACGCTGACTCCCGCGCAGATCGAGGCGGCCATCAAGAGCAACGCCCGCGCGCTGCCCGGCGCGTGCTCGGGCGGCTGCGGTGCGGGTCTGGCGGACGCGGCCAGGACGGTGCAGGCGGTGAGCGGCTCCGGCGGCTCCACGGGGGGCACCACCTTCTCCAACACCACCGCGCTCGCGATCCCGGACAACGGTTCCGCCGTCGAGTCCTCCATCACCGTCAGCGGCCGCACGGGCAACGCCCCGAGCACCCTCCAGGTCGGTGTCGACATCACCCACACCTACCGCGGCGACCTGGTGATCGACCTCGTGGCGCCGGACGGTACCGCCTACCGGCTGAAGGCCGCCAGCTCCTCGGACTCGGCCGACAACGTCAGCACCACCTACTCGGTGAACGCCTCGAGCGAGACCGCCAACGGCACCTGGAAGCTGCGCGTCCAGGACACGGCGGCGCAGGACACCGGCACGCTCAACAGCTGGAAGCTGACCTTCTGAGCGAACTCGACGTCGCCGCGCGCGACGAACAGTGGGCGGGCCGGCCGGTGTCGATGGACACTGGCCGGCCCGCCCACTGTTCGTCTCCGGCGAGGCGAGGCGAGGCCGGGTGCGGGTGCGGGTGCCGGTGCGCGGGCCGCAGGGCGCCATGGCGTGCCGGCCGTCGGTGACACGTGTCGTCCGGAACGCTCTCACACGCCCTCCTCCAACGATCCACAAGCGGAAACCGCACACCCCGTCTTTTTTGATCCCGCTCGACCATGCCGCCGGAACGTTCTCCGTGGGAGGCTTGAGGGGACTGGTCGGCGGCAGGGCGCAACTCGCGGGCAGGCGAGGGGCGTCGGCGGCTTCCGGTCCCCCCGTCATGACCGTCTTACAGTGAGCTATTGTGTACGCGGGGTAAGAAAAAACGGCATGACCCGTTCGTTACCGGCCCGGGAGAGTACCAGTCGATGGCGAGGCAGTTACGCGCCGAACAGACCCGCACGACGATCATCACGGCCGCCGCCGACCTGTTCGACCGGCACGGCTACGAGTCGACAAGCCTCAGTGACATCGTCGAGCACGCTCACGTCACGAAGGGGGCCCTCTACTTCCACTTCGCGGCGAAAGAGGATCTGGCCCACGCCATCATGGAGTTGCAGTCCTCGGCCGCCCGCCGGATCGCCGGTGAGATCGACGACCGTGGCTACGCCTCCCTGGAGGCCCTGATCCGTCTGACGTTCGCCCTGACGCGCCTGTCGGTCGAAGGCCCGATCGCGCGGGCCGGCCTGCGGCTCGCCACGGGGGGCGTGGCGGTCCGACCGCCCTTGCCGCACCCCTTCGTGGAGTTGCTGGACCTGATCACGCGCCGGCTCGTCGGCGCGCTCAAGGAGTCGGACCTCCACCCGGACGTGGATGTCGAGGCCGTGGCCCACTCACTGGTCTGCTTCTTCGTCGGCACCCGGGTCGTCGGCCGGTCCCGCGAACCCACCGGCCGGCTGCCCCGCCGGATGGCCGAGATGTGGCACGTCCTCATCCGCGGCCTGGTACCGGTACCGCGCCGGCCGCGCTATCTCAGCCTCGCGGCACGACTGGAGCGGGAGATCATGGCGGCGGCGTGAGGGACGTGGGACGCGAGGCGCGCGGCCGACGCGCGGGCGTCGCGCGGCCATGGTGCGGCGGCAGCCGGTGATCGGCCGTCAGTCGGGTGACGGCCGGTGGCCGGCCGTGGTGGGAGCGAGGGCGGCCCGGTCGTGGTGCGGGGGATCGAAGGGCGGCCCGGCCGGCGCCGGTGGACGCCCCGGTCGCCCGCCGTGTGGGGTGGGTGACGGTCGGCTTTCGTGACACACCCCCGGGATACGGTGAGCCGTATGTCCGACATCTCCGCGCCGCCCGTGATCCTCGGCAATGAGCCCGGCTCCTTCCCCCGCAGCGTCCTGGCCGAACGGCACCCGGCGATCATCCGGCAGGTGCGGGACGCCTTTCCCTACGGTCCCGACGTCCACCGGGGGCTGGACGCGCTGCTGGACAGCTGCACCGAGGGAGTGATCGAACCGCTCCCGGCCGCGGCGCCGGACCGGGACCGGTGGCGCGGTTGGGGTCTCGACGCGTATGTCGGCCGCTCCTGGTTCGAGGTGCCCTGGCTGTGGTCGGAGAGCTACTTCTACCGCCGACTCCTCGAAGCCGTCGCCTACTTCGGGCCCGGCCCCTGGCAGGGCATCGACCCGTTCCGCCCCTTCAAGCTCGCCGAGCTCGACGCGCCCGAGACCGAGGAGGAGTTGAACGTCCTCGACACCCTGGCGGCCCGTCCGCCCGGCGAACGGGACCGCGCCCTGCTGCACGGCTCCCTCTGGGGCAACCGCGCCGACCTCGGCTTCCGGCTGTCCGACGCCGAGGCCGAGGAGCGGGCCGCCGTACCGGGACTGGTCGCCGACGACAGCGGGACGCTGTGGTCGCTGCTGCCGGACCCGGCTGCGGGTGCCGCCGCGGGTGCGGGTGTGGACGCCGGTGGCAGGGCAGACGCCGACGCCCCCGGTACCCGCACCCTGTGTCTGATCGCCGACAACGCGGGCCGTGAGCTGATCCCGGACCTCCTTCTGGCCGCCCACCTCCTCGAGCAACGGCGGTGCGACCACGTCGTGCTGCACGTGAAGCCGTACCCGTACTACGTCTCCGACGCCACGACGGCCGACGTCGTGGACGCGCTCAGGAGGCTGACGGCGGCGCGAGGAGCGGCCGGCGACCACGGCAGGCGACTGTGGGCGGCCATGTCCGACGGCACCCTCACGGTCCGTGCCCACCCGTTCTCCGCCTCCCCGCTGCCCTACGCCGCCATGCCGGGCGACCTGCGCGCCGACTTCGCGACGGCCGCCCTGACGATCGTCAAGGGGGACCTCAACTACCGCCGTCTGGTGGGCGACAGCCGGTGGCCGCCGACCACCCCCTTCGCCGACGTCACCGCGTACTTCCCCGGTCCGGTCGCGGCCCTGCGCACACTGAAGTCCGACGTGATCACCGGTCTGGACGCCGACACGGAGGCCGCCCTGGTCGCCGCCGAGGGGCAGCGCTGGCGCACCGGGGGAACACACGCACTCATCCAGGTCCGGGAGTGACGTCCCCGGCACCGCGAACCGCACCGAACCGCCGGGTGAACGCGACCTGATCAGCACGCCGGCCCGCCGCCGTCCATGATCCCTGGAGGACGCGCAGGTCGCCGGAGGGCGGCAACGGCGAGGGTGCCAAGTCCCCTACGGCGCACGGCATCGCGCCCCCGGTTCACGCGATGGTGTGATCATGTGCCGCGCCGCGGATGACGGTTCCGGCCCCCGGGTAGGGCCCGGCCATGACGCAACCGTTCGAACTCCCGCACTTCTACATGCCGCATCCCGCGCGGCTGAACCCGCACGTCGAGGAGGCGCGGGCCCACTCCACGCAGTGGGCCCGCGACATGGGCATGCTGGAGGGGTCCGGGATCTGGGGACAGGCCGACCTGGAGGCGCACGACTACGGCCTGCTGTGCGCCTACACCCATCCCGACTGCGACGGTCCCGCACTGTCGTTGATCACCGACTGGTACGTGTGGGTGTTCTTCTTCGACGACCACTTCCTCGACATGTTCAAGCGCACCCCGGACCGCGCGGCCGGCAAGGCCCACCTGGACCGGTTGCCGCTGTTCATGCCGCTGGACCTGTCGACACCCGTGCCCGAGCCGCAGAACCCGGTCGAGGCGGGCCTCGCCGACCTGTGGGCGCGCACGGTGCCGGCCATGTCGCAGGACTGGCGGCGCCGTTTCGCCGTCGCGACGGAACACCTGCTCAACGAGTCGATGTGGGAGCTGTCCAACATCAACGAGGGGCGGATCGCCAACCCCGTCGAATACATCGAGATGCGGCGCAAGGTGGGCGGAGCGCCCTGGTCGGCGGGGCTCGTGGAGTACGCGACCGCCGAGGTGCCGGCCGCGGTCGCCGGGTCGAGGCCCCTCAGGGTGCTGATGGAGACCTTCTCCGACGCCGTCCACCTGCGCAACGACCTGTTCTCCTACCAGCGCGAGGTCGAGGACGAGGGCGAGAACAGCAACGGCGTGCTCGTGCTGGAGACGTTCTTCGGCTGCACCACCCAGGAGGCCGCCGACACCGTCAACGACATCCTGACCTCCCGCCTCCACCAGTTCGAGCACACCGCGTTCACCGAAGTGCCCGCGGTGGCCCTGGAGAAGGGCCTCACCCCCGACGAGGTCCTCGCGATCGCCGCCTACACCAAGGGCCTCCAGGACTGGCAGTCCGGCGGCCATGAGTGGCACATGCGCTCCAGCCGGTACATGAACAAGGGCGCCACCACCGACGCGCCCTGGCAGAGGCTGACCGGGCCCGGCACCTCCGCCGCCGACGTCGGCGCGCTGCTCGCCTCGGCCGCCTCGGAGCGGCTGCGGGCCTACGTCCACGTGCCGTTCCAGCAGGTCGGCCCGTCGCTGCTGCCCGACTTCCACATGCCCTTCCCGGTGGAGTTCAGCCCGCACCTGGAGGCGTGCCGCCCGCGTCTGAGGGCCTGGTCGCACCGGATGGGCATCCTGGAGGAGGGTGTCTGGGACGAGGACAAACTCGCCGCCTACGACCTCCCGCTGTGCTCGGCCGGCCTGGACCCGGACGCCACCCCGGAGGCGCTCGACCTCAGCGCCCAGTGGCTCGCCTGGGGCACCTACGGCGACGACTACTACCCGCTCGTCTTCGGTAACCGCCGCGACCTCGCCGCCGCCCGCCTGAGCACGGCCCGGCTGTCCGCCTGTATGCCCGTCGACGGTGAGGCGGCGCCCGTCGTCCCCGTCAACGGCATGGAGCGGGCACTGATCGACCTGTGGGCGCGCACCACCGCCGAGATGACCCCCGACCAGCGGCGGACCCTGCGCGACGCGGTCGACACGATGACCGAGAGCTGGGTGTGGGAGCTGTCCAACCAGTTCCAGAACCGCGTGCCCGACCCGGTCGACTACCTGGAGATGCGCCGCGCGACCTTCGGCTCCGACCTCACGCTGAGCCTGTGCCGTATGGGCCAGGGCCCGGCCGTGCCGCCGGAGATCTACCGCAGTGGCGTCGTGCGGGCGCTGGAGAACGCGGCCGTCGACTACGCCTGTCTCACCAACGACGTCTTCTCGTACCAGAAGGAGATCGAGTTCGAGGGCGAGATGCACAACGCGATCCTCGTCGTGCAGAACTTCTTCGGCTGCGACTATCCGACCGCGCTCGGCATCGTCCACGACCTGATGACCCGGCGCATGGAGCAGTTCGAGCATGTGGTCGCGCACGAACTGCCTCTTCTCTACGACGACTTCGGCCTGTCGGCCGAGGCGCGCGAGGCCATGGGGAACTATGTCGCCGATCTTCAGAACTGGCTGGCCGGCATCCTCCACTGGCACCGAGAGGTCGACCGCTACAAGGCGGAGTACCTGGGCCGCCGCACCCACGGCTTCCGCCCGGACGTCGCGCCGACGCCACCGGCTCCGCACCTCCTGATCTCCGGCAAGGGCGTGGCCGCCCGCCCGTGACGCACGGTGGGGCCCGGCCCTGCCTCCCCTGCCCCTGGGTCAGTCTCACTCGTTCGTGGCTCGTGACGCGCGCGGCCGGCGGGTAGATCGCCAGCCGGAGGCGATCCATGGAAGAGACAGCGCTGCGTCCCAAGCCCCTGCCCGGTTCCGAGCCCGGCGGCGGTGCCGGGCCGGGTGGCCAGGGACGGCGCCCGCACGCCGCGCGCCGTCGCGGCCGACGGCTGACGACCCTGCTGCTCGGTCTGCTCGCCGGCGCCGTCCTGGTCCTGACCGGCGTCGGACTCGGCACCGTGGGGGTGACGGTCATCGGCATGAACGGGCCGGCCGGGCTGCAACGGCACGCTGAGCCGGGCGCACCGGGCGCCGGGTCGGCCCCGGGCCGGGCCGGGCCGGCTCTGCCGTCCGGGTCGTCCCCGCTGTCCGGGCTGTCAGGGCTGTCAGGGTCGTCACGGACGGCCACCGTGCCGCCGCGCCCGCCCCGCGCCACCCTGGGCCTGGAGGCCGTGGACGCCGAGCGCACGGGTGCCGAGATCGTCGCCGTCCACGTTCCGGGCCCCGGCTGGACGGCGGGCCTGGTCCGCGGCGACGTCGTGCTGAAGTTCGGCGGCACCGGGATCGGCTCGGCGACGGACCTCGCCGGTGCGGTCGAGGAGGCACGTCCGGGCGTGAGGATCACCATGACGGTACGTCACCGTGACGGTGGGTACAGGTGGCTGACGGTGACCCCCGGAGTCGTCACGTGAGAGGCGGTCCGCAGGGCCGCCCGCGCCACCGGGCCCCGGGCCCCGGGCCCCCGGCCCCTCGCCGCGACCACCGGGCGGACCACGGGCCACCTCGGACGGCCGCCCGCCACCGTGAGCGCCGTCCGCGGCTCCTCCCTGCGGCCTGCCTGAGCGGCCCCGACCTCTCGCCGCATCCCCCGGACAGCACCCTGCCCATCGTCGAGCAGTCGCTGCGCGGCCGCGCGCAGCCGCCGCTCCCCCCCTCGAACGTGCTGGGCGTGGTCGGCGCCGCCGTGCTCCCCGGCCTGCGGAGGGCGCCGGACGGCTGACGCCCGACGGACGGACCCGGGACGGGCACAGGGCTGTCCATGACCCCCGACCGACGGACCGGCCGCCCGAAACCTCGCCAACCGGCTCGCGCGACCCCGTCCCTAAGGGCAGGATGCTGCCCGTGGTCGTCACGGCCGCGTCACCACGTCCGTCACACGTCAGTCACCACGTCCTTACCGGGAGGTCCGGATGACCGGCACCGCGCCCTTCACCGCCGACGACTACCGGGCCCGCATGCAGCGGGCCGCGCGCGAGGCCGCCGAGGCCGGACTCGCCGGCCTTCTCGTGGCGCCCGGACCCGACCTCGTATGGCTCACCGGTTACGCGCCCACCGCCGCGACCGAACGGCTCACCCTGCTCGTCCTCACCCCCGGCCGGGACCCCGTCCTCGTCGTGCCGACGCTGGAGGCCCCCGACGCCGCGAAGGCGGCCGGCGCCCCCGCGCTCACCCTGCGGGACTGGACCGACGGCAAGGACCCCTACGCCGCCACCGCCGGCCTCCTCGGCACCGGCGGCCGGTTCGGGATCAGCGACAACGCCTGGGCGATGCACCTGCTCGGCCTCCAGAAGGCGCTGCCCGCCACCTCCTACGCCTCCCTCACGGAGGCCCTGCCGATGCTGCGCGCCGTCAAGGACGCGGCGGAGCTGGAGCTGATGGCGGCCGCGGGAGCGGCCGCGGACGCCACGTTCGAGGAGATCCGCAAGGTCCGCTTCAGCGGGCGCAGGGAGACGGAGGTCGGCGCCGACCTCGCCGACCTGCTGCGCCGGTCCGGGCACTCCCAGGTCGACTTCACCATCGTCGCCTCCGGACCGAACGGCGCCAACCCGCACCACGAGGTCGGCGACCGGACCATCGAGGACGGCGACATGGTCGTCCTCGACTTCGGCGGGCTCAAGGACGGCTACGGCTCCGACACCTCCCGCACCGTGCACGTCGGCGAACCCACCGAGGAGGAGCGGCGGGTCCACGACGTCGTGCGCGAGGCCCAGGAGGCGGGTTTCCGTGCGGTGCGGCCCGGAGTCGCCTGCCAGGAGGTCGACCGCGCCGCCCGTGCGGTGATCGCCGACGCCGGGTACGGCGCGTACTTCATCCACCGCACCGGGCACGGCATCGGCGTCACCACCCATGAGCCGCCGTACATGATCGAGGGCGAGGAGCGGCCCCTGGTGCCCGGCATGTGCTTCTCCGTGGAGCCCGGCGTCTACCTGCCGGGACGGTTCGGCGTGCGCATCGAGGACATCGTCACCGTCACCGAGGACGGCGGTCGCCGTCTCAACGACACCACCCGCGAGCTGGTCCTGGTGGGCTGACCCCACCCCCCCCAGGAGTCCCCGGCATCCCTCCGAACGGCAACGGCGCGATCATGAGTCAGGCACCGACACCCACCGCGGACACCGTCCGCCGGCTGGTCCGCGCTCTCCTCGAGGAGGGCGGCGCGAGCCGCTCGGGACCCGAGGTACGGCCCGTCGTCGAGGGCGGCTCGCCGTCCACCTGGTGGGTCGGCACCCGCCATGTGCTGCGCCTGGCCACGGACCGTGAGACGGCCCTGCGCCGCCGCCGCGAACTGCGGCTGCGCGACCTCGTCCGCCCGTACGTCCAGGTCGCCGTGCCCACCAGCGTCGCGCACGGCGACTGGTCGCCGGGGCTGGTGTACACCCTCGACACCAAGCTGCCCGGCGGCACCGCCGAGGAGCACGACGTGTCCGCCGTCGGCGAAGCAGACCTCGCCGGGCTGCTGAGAGGGCTGCGCGAGGTGCCGCCCCGGCAGGCCGAGGCGCTCGGCGTGCCACGTGCCGCCCCGCGCTCCCTGGAGGCGCTGCGCCGGATGGCCGTGGCCGTCGCCGAACGCCTCGCCCGCGCCGACGAGTTCGACCCCGCCCGGCTCCACCAGCTCACCTCGCCCGGCGCGGCCCAGCTCGCCGCCCAGCCCGCCGGCGCCGTCCTCGTCCACCACGCTCTGCGCGGCGAGCACCTGGTGGTGAGCGCCGACGGCCGGGTGCGGGGCGTCCTCGACTGGACCGGCGCGGTCCTCGGGGACCCCGCCGAGGACATCGCCGGGCTCGCCCTAGCCGTCGGCTCCGGTGCCGCCGTCCGCGCCGCCACCCTCGCCGGTTACGGAGCCCGCCCCTGTCTGCGCGGCCTGTGGCTGGCCCGCTGCGACACCGTCGTCCGCCTCGCGGAACGCCTCGACGGCCGCGCCGCCGGCCCCCGGGACGCCGAAGCGCTCACCCTCCCGCGGACCCAGCTGGCACGGGCCTGGGAGGCGATCCTGCTGGAGCGCGTGACGGAGTTCCGCGAAGAGGGCGAGATCGGGGCGGACGGGCCGGACGAAGAGGCGTGAGAGGGGCCTGGGCGCGAGGGCGGGGCAGGGGCGGGCGAAGGAGGTCACTCCCCGCTGCCCGCCACACCCCGCTCCCCCCCCGATCCTCCGGTTCCGACTCACTCCTGCTCCAGCACCACGCACGATTCACCGGGCACGTGCAGCAGCCCGTCCGGGCCGGGTACGTCCACCGGATCCCAGGCGGCGAGCACCCGGGCCGGGCGAGGACCCAGGGGGATCGCCGCCGGCGCCTTGCCGAGATTGACGGCCACCCGGACGTCGCCGCGCCGGAACGCCAGCCAGCGGGCCTGCGTGTCGTAGGCGACCTTGATGTCGGCCAGGTCGGGATCGGTGAGGTCCGCGGTCGCGTGCCGCAGCGCGATCAGCTCGCGGTACCAGGCGAGCACGCGCGCGTGGGGCTCGCGTTCCGGTTCCGACCAGTCCAGGCACGAGCGCTCGCGTGTCGCCGGGTCCTGCGGGTCGGGCACGTCCTCCTCGGCCCAGCCGTGCGCCGCGAACTCCCGCCGCCTGCCCCGCCGTACGGCCTCGGCGAGCTCCGGGTCGGTGTGGTCGGTGAAGTACTGCCAGGGCGTGCCCGCCGCCCACTCCTCGCCCATGAAGAGCATCGGCGTGAACGGGGCGGTCAGCGTCAGTGCCGCGGCGCAGGCCAGCAGGCCGGGGGAGAGGGACGCGGCGAGGCGGTCGCCCAGGGCCCGGTTGCCGATCTGGTCGTGGGTCTGGGTGTAGCCGAGGAGCCGGTGCGCGGGCAGGCGGGAGCGGTCCAGCGGACGGCCGTGGCCCCGGCCGCGGAAGCCGGAATACGTGCCGTCGTGGAAGAAGCCGCCGGTGAGGGTCTTGGCGATCGCGGCGAAGGGGTCGCGTGCGAAGTCCGCGTAGTAGCCCTGGGACTCGCCGGTGAGCGCGGTGTGCAGGGCATGGTGGAAGTCGTCGTTCCACTGCGCGTGCAGCCCGAGGCCCCCCTCACGGCGCGGTGTGATCAGCCGCGGGTCGTTCAGGTCGGACTCGGCGATCAGGAACAGGGGCCGGCCCGTCTCCGCGGCGAGCGCGTCGACCGCCGACGACAGCTCCTCCAGGAAATGGCACGCGCGCGTGTCGGCCAGCGCGTGCACCGCGTCCAGCCGCAGCCCGTCCAGCCGGTAGTCGCGCAGCCAGGCCAGCGCGCTGCCCAGCAGGTAGGCGCGCACCTCGTCGGAGCCGGGCGCGTCCAGGTTGATGGCGGCGCCCCACGGCGTGTGGTGCGTCTCCGTGAAGTACGGGCCGAACACGGGCAGGTAGTTGCCGGAAGGCCCCAGGTGGTTGTGGACGACGTCCAGGACGACGCCCAGACCGAGCGCGTGGGCGCGGTCGACGAACCGCTTCAGCGCCTGCGGGCCGCCGTACGGCTCGTGCACCGCCCACGGCGCCACCCCGTCGTACCCCCAGCCGTGCCGGCCGGGAAAGGCCGCCAGCGGCATCAACTCCACGTGTGTCACGCCGAGTTCGACGAGATGCGGCAGGCGTTCGGCTGCCGCGTCGAGCGTGCCCTCCCGGGTGTACGTGCCCACGTGCAGCTCGTACAGGACCGCGCCCGCCAGCGGCCGGCCGGACCACTGCGTACGCCACTCGTGGCGTGCCTGGTCGACGAGCGCGCTCAGCCCGTCCGGGCCGTCCGGCTGGCGCCGTGAGCGGGGGTCGGGGCGGACGGGCCCGTCGTCCACCGCGAACCCGTACCGCGAGCCGTCCGAGGCCTCCGCCTCGCCGGTCCACCATCCCGCCCGGTCCGGATCGCGCTCCAACGCGCGGGTGACGCCGTCGCACTGGAGCGTCACACGTTCGGCCTGCGGTGCCCACACCTCGAACTGCACGGACGGTTCCCCTTGATCTGCTCACCGTGATGTAGCCCGTCCCCTCCATCGTGCTCCACCCGAGGTCAATCCGCTTTTGTAACACTCCCATTGGCGGCACGCGCGTGTGCCGCGCATTTCCTGGTCTTCTGGACACCCGGAGCCCGCTGACCGACAATCACCACCGTGACGTCGTCTTTCGAGTTCAACACGTACCCCGCGCGGCTGTCCGACGTGGAGCGGGACCGGGCGCTGAAGGTGCTGCGTGACGGCGTCGCCATGGGGCGTCTGTCGCACGACACGTTCATCCGGCGCATGGAGCTGGCTCTCGTCGCCCGCCGCTCCGACGAGCTCGCCGTGCTCACCGCCGACCTGGCCAGGGAGAACCGGTTCTCCCGGGCCCTCTTCGGCACCGTCGAGGCGGTCTCCGGTTTCACCGTCCGGGTGCGCCGCGCCTGGCAGGCCGAGCGGCTGCCCAAGCTGCTGCTGCCGCACCCCGGGACCGAGCGGGCGCTGCGCATCGGCCGCGACCCCGCGAGCGGCCTGCGGCTGACCCACGAGAGCGTCTCCAGGGTGCACGCCGAACTGAGCCGCCAGGGCGGGATGTGGATCCTGCGCGACCTCGGCTCGACCAACGGCACCACGGTCAACGGACGCCGGGTCATCGGCGCCGCCGTGGTCCGCGAGGGCGACCAGGTCGCCTTCGGCCGGATGGCCTTCCGTCTCTCGGTGAACTGACCCGCGGACCCGCCTCTCCGTCGCGCGGCCCGCGGGCCGGTTTCGCGTCGCGGCTCCCGGGGGCGCGCTCGACGCCGGCGGGGCGGCCCGTCGGCCCGTACGGCCGGCCGTGAACCCGCGGAGCGGGGCGCACCGCCCAGACGATGCGGCCCACCGGTCCGCCCCGGTCGTCCCAGATCGCCCAAGTCGCCACCTGTGTCGCGGTGTTGACGTACCCCCGGCTCATGACTCACTGTGCGTACACCAGATACGCCAGGTGAACCGACGGCACCGCCTTGTGGAGGTGTGCCCTGCCGCCACTCCTCCGTTACCCGACCGTGGACGAACTCGCGGCCCGCGCGGCAGCGCTCGCCGTCCGCAGCTCCGGGGACGTCCGGCTGCGCCGCGTCGGGGTCTCGCGCGCCGGCTCGCCCCTGTGGCTGCTCTCCGTCGGCCGGGGCGCCCGCCAGGCCCTCGTGGTCGCCGGACCGCACGCGAACGAGCCGGTCGGCGGGGCCACCGTCCTGCGGCTGGCCGAACGCGTCCTGGCCGATCCGCGGCTCACCGTCGGCGCCGACGCCACCTGGAACCTGCTGCTCTGCCTCGACCCCGACGGGTTGCGCCGCAACGAGGACTGGCTCTCCGGTCCCTACAGCCTCGGCCGCTACTTCCGGCACTTCTTCCGGCCGGGCTTCCTGGAACAGCCGGAGTGGCTGCCCGACGGCGCGGCCGCCGCCGCGCTGCCGGAGACCCGTACGCTGCTGCGGCTCCAGGACGAACTGAAACCCTTCTTCCAGTGCTCGCTGCACGGTGTCGACGTCGGCGGCGCCTTCGTGGAACTCACCCGCGACCTGCCCGGGCTCTCCCGGCGCGTCGCCCACGCCGCCGCCCGCCTCGGCATCCCCCGTGAGCTCGGGCCCTACGACACCCTGTACTGGCCCTGTCTGGGACCCGCCGTCTACCGGATCCCGCCACCGCACCGGGGCGACCGCGCCGCCGCCATCACCGAGGCCGCCGTCGAGTCGACCTGGTACCACCCGCACCGGTACGGCACGGTCACCGCGGTCGTCGAGGCGCCCATGTGGGGCGTCGCCGCCGTGGAGGACGGCTCGCCGCCCGCCGACCGGGACGCGGTGCTGCGCACGGTGAGCGCCGCCCTGCGCCATGACGCACAGTTGCTGGAACGTATCCTCACGCGGGTGCGGCCCCACCTCACGGGCGCCCCCGACGCGGCCCGTCTGCTCGCCCCGGTCGACGACTACGTACTGGTCTGCCCCGGCCTGGCGGACGCCTGGGACCCCGCCACCGCCGACCCCGCCCGCCCGCTGCCCCCGCTCAATGCCGGCCACCTGGCCGCCCTGCGCATCGCCGGCCGCCGTATCGCCGTGCGGACGGCGGGCCTGCTGCACCAGCTCGTCACCGCCACCGGCCGCGATCCCGCCGGCGCGCTGCCGGAGCTGGACGGCCTGATCGACGCCTGGTGCGCCGGATACCAGGAGGAGTGCGGGGCGCGCTGGATCCCCGTCGCGCGGCAGGCGGAGTACCAGGCGCGGGTCGTGCTGGCCGCGTTCGAGCTGGCGGGCCGCCGTGCCGCCGAACCCGCCGGTGCCCGTTCGGGTGAGTCGGACTGGGGTACGGAGCCGGCCGTGCCGATGCATCGGGAATGACGACCTTCCTCACCTGTCTCCGGTCGGCGAAAGCCGTACGCCGCGCGCTCCCGGCCGCCGCCCTCCTCCTCGCCGCCGGCGCCGCCCCCGCCGTCGCGGTCTCCCACGACGGCCTGCCCGGCAACTGGCTCCAGCTCACCGTCACCCACGGCGACTCCCGCTCCAGCGACACCCGGGGGACCCTGCTGCTGTGCGACCCGCCCCAGGGCCACTCCCGCGCCGCGGAGGCCTGCGACGTCCTGGCACGCGCCGACGGGAACGTCGACGCCCTCACCGGGGACAGCGGGCGCGTCTGCACGCTCGTGTACGCGCCGGTGACCGTGCGCGCGCAGGGCCGGTGGAACGGACGCCCGGTCGACTACCAGCGCACGTTCGGCAACGACTGCGAGCGGGAGGCGCTCACGGGGGCCGTGTTCGCCCTGGACGACCAGGAGGTGCCCGAGGCCTGACCCGCACCGGGTGGCCACGGACGGCGTCTGCCCGTGGCCACCCGGCCCGGGCTCGCTGTCCCGGTCCCACGCGGCCCGGATTCGCTGTCCCGGTCCCGCGCGGCCGGATTCGCCGTCCCGGCCCCACCCGGCCCGGATTCGCCGTCCTGGCCCCACCCGGCCCGGATTCGCCGTCCCGGCCCCACCCGGCCCGGGCTCGCCGTCCTGGCCCCACCCGGCCCGGCGCCGCCCTCAGGCCGCCCGTTCACGGGCGTGCAGGGCCGCCGCCACTACCGTGCGGGACTGGTGCTCGACCTGGTGCTCCAGAGGCACCCACCGGGCACGGAAGCGGTAGGCGAAGGCATCGCTCCACGTCTCGACGAGCTGCTCCAGACGCGGAGCGGCGTGATCGTCGCTCTCCTGGAGCACCCGCCACAGCATCGCCGCCGCCCGCAGCGGCAGCCGGCGGGCGAAGGCGTCCACGCTCCCGACGTAGGCCATCGTCGTGCTGGCGGGCGGGGTGTCCGTCCAGTCCGCGGCCAGTCCCGGCACCAGCTCCAGCCCCCACTTCGCCGCCCGCAGCAGGGGCCCGTCGACGCCCTCCAGACGCGGCAGTGCCTCGAGGAGGACCCGCTCCACCTCCGTCGTGTCCCGCAGCAGCCGCCGCGCCAGCCGCCGTATCGCCGCGGCCGGGGCGGGGTGCGGGGCCGGGTCGTCCACCATGTCGCTCGCCCACATCGGCACCTCCACCACCGCGGTCAGACCGCCGTAGCGATGGGCGTGGTACCAGGTGCTGTGCCGTGCGTCGTCCGGCATGCTCGGGTACGCGGCCCCCACCCCGGCGGCCGGCATCACGTGCACACCGGGTCCGGACGCGGGCCAGCCCGCCGCGTCGGAGGCGCCCGTCTCCACCGGAATGTGCAGCTGGGCGGCGGACTTGGCGAAGGGCTCGGCGAGACCCGGGATGTCCTTGGTCAGCTGCACCCAGCTGCCGCCCAGATCGGTGCCGTGCAGGGTCACCTGGAGGTAGGGCCGCAGCTCGTCGATGACCCGGATCAGCGCGCGCGTCTCGGGCGGCAGGCGGTCCGGCGGCAGCACGGCGGGGGACCACTCCGGCTGCTCGGGACCTGCGGGCCGGAAGAAGCCCAGATGGTACTCCAGCAGGCTGCGCGGCGCCGGGGTCACATGCAGACTCGCCCCGTCGGGATCCGCGCACAGCAGGAAGTGCCAGGACGTCCCGTCCCGCAACTCCCTCTCCTGCACGGCCCGTTCGGCGAGCGCCAGCAGTGTCGAGCCCCCGGTCGGCTCGTTGGCGTGAGCACCCGCGACGACGAGCACGGCCCGCCGGGCGTGTCCCACGGACAGCAGGTGAAGAGGCCGGCCCGCACGGGAGACCCCCACCTGCCGCAGGACGCACAGACCGGGTTGGCGCGCGGTCAACGCCCGGGCGGCGGAAGTCAGTTCGGTCACAGTGGGGTAGCGCGGCTCCGGCAGAGGACTCACCCCCGTATTCGTCCGTCCGGCCTTCGCATCCGCAGTACCCCATGGTCTCCGGAAACTGTCAAGAACGCCTGCGGGAGGCTCCGGGGAGCGCTCGGGTGCACGCGCCCGCGGAGGGCACGGACGTCACACTCCGCACTCCTCGTACCCGGCGGCGGCCACACCGACAGGAGGGGCCGTCGGCATGCGGGCGTCCGGTCGTCACCCGCCCGCGCCCGGCTCGGCGCGCCGCCTCACTCCACCCGCTCCAGCAGCGCCACCGGCAGCCGCTCGAACAGCTCCGCCACGCGCACGTGCCCCGCGAACTCCCGCCCGGGAGCCAACACGTCGGTCCAGGTCCCCGGCGGCAGCGTCAGCCGGGTCTCGCGCCAGCCGCCCGCCTCCGCCAGCCGCAGCGACAGCCGCGTCACGGCCGTGACGACCCGTCCGGAGCGTGCGAACGCCAGGCAGTGGGCCGCGGCCGGGCCCTCGGCGGACAGCGGCTCGTACCCGGCCGACTCCCCGAAGACCTCCGGCCGCCGCCGGCGCAGCCGCAGCGCGGCCCCGGTCACCGTGTCCTTGTCGCCCGGAGCCTCCGGCGGGAACCGCACCGGCCGCCGGTTGTCCGGGTCCACCAGCGCCCGGTACTCGCTCTCCGTCCCCTGGTAGACGTCCGGCACCCCCGGCATCGTCAGCTGCACCAGCGCCGTGCCCAGCACGTTCGCGCGGATGTACGGCTCCAGGGCGGCGCGCAGCGCGGCCACCCGTTCGCCCGGCACCCCGCACGGCCCCGACGTCACGAACGCGGCCACGGCCTCCTCGTACGGCGGCTCCTGCTCGGTCCAGCTCGTGTACATGCCCGCCTCGCGCGCGTGCTTGAGCACCGCCTCCTGGACGCGCTCGGGGGACGCCGGGCCGAGTCCGAAGACCGTCTGCCAGGCGGCCCACGCCAGCTGCCCGTCCGGCACGTCCTTCTCCGCGCGCGTGGCCTCCTCCAGGACCTCCGCCCAGCGCCCCGGGCACTCGGTCAGCACGGCGAGCGCGGCACGCACGTCGGCGCTGCGCTTGGTGTCGTGCGTCGACACGACCGTCCCGGTGGCCGGCCAGTCGCGCTGCACGCGCGCGCAGTAGGCGTGGAAGCCGGCCGGGGACACGCCCGGGGCGCCGGGGTCGCCGCCCACCTCGTTCGCCGCCAGCAGCGGTGTGTACCGGTAGAACGCGGTGTCCTCGACCGACTTGGCGCGCAGCGCGGACGCCGTCTGCGCGAACCGGGCCCGGAACTCCGCCCCGGCCGCGCCCTCCCCGCCGAGCACCAGTCCCCGCACCACGTCGACCGCGCCCGCCTCCTCCGGCACGACGAACGCCTCCCGCGCCTGCGCCGCCGCCTCCTCGGTGACGACGACGGCCGGGTCGCCCGAGGTGTACGGCCGGTAGACCTCCAGGCGCACGAGCAGCTCCTCCAGGGCCGTCCGCAAAGCCCAGGGCGCGCGGTCGCGCAGCGCGGGGTCGTCCGACGCGGCGCACACCCGGGACGTCACCCGCGTCAGCCGTTCCGTCTCGGTCGCCAGCTCGTGCCTGAGCACCTTGTAGGCCGCCCGCCGTACCGTCGCCGCCCAGTCGCCGCCCCGGTCCGTCTGCGGGGCGGCGAAGCGCCGGTAGCGGTCCAGCAGCTCCCCGGCCCCCACAGGGTCCGTGAACAGGCCGTCGACGTGACGCAGGGCGTCGTAGCCGGTGGTTCCGGCCACGGGCCAGGCGTCCGGCAGGCGCTCCCCGTCGGCCAGGATCTTCTCGACCACCGTCCAGCGGCCGCCGCTCGCCGCGTGCAGCCGCTCCAGGTAGGCGTCGGGGTCGGCGAGACCGTCGGGGTGGTCCACGCGCAGTCCGTCGACGACGCCCTCGCGCAGCAGACGCAGGATCGTGCCGTGGGTGGCCTCGAACACCTCCGGGTCCTCCACCCGCACCCCGATGAGCTCGGAGATGCTGAAGAAGCGCCGGTAGTTCAGCTCGGTGCGGGCCAGCCGCCACCACACCGGCCGGTACCACTGGGCGTCCAGCAGACGCGGCAGCGGCAGCTCCGCGGTGCCCTCCCGCAGCGGGAAGACGTGGTCGTAGTAGCGCAGGACGTCACCGTCCACCCGGAGGTGTTCCAGCTCGGTCCCGGCGGGGTGGCCGAGCACCGGGAGCAGCACCTGACCGCCCTGTGCCTCCCAGTCGATGTCGAACCAGCGGGCGTAGGGCGACTTCGGGCCCTCCCGCAGCACCTCCCACAGGGCGCGGTTGTGACGCGGGGCCATCGCCATGTGGTTGGGCACGATGTCCACGACCAGCCCGAGCCCGTGCTCGCGCGCGGTACGGGCCAGCGCCCGCAGCCCCTCCTCCCCGCCCAGCTCCGCGCGCACACGCGTGGGGTCCACGACGTCATAGCCGTGCGGGGAGCCCGGTACGGACTCCAGGACGGGGGACAGGTGCAGATGCGAGACGCCGAGCGAGGCCAGGTACGGCACGGCCGCCGCGGCCGCCCCGAACGGGAACTCGGGCTGGAGCTGCAACCGGTAGGTGGCCGTCGGCGGCACGGGGACGGAGGCGTCACGTAGCTCAGGGCTCATGACACCCTACGTACCCGTCCCGCCGACTTTCGTGTCATACCCCCTCCGGGAGGGGCGCGGCCGGGGCCCTCACCGGTGGGTCAGGTCGGCCGTTGGAGCACCGTCATGCTCCGGTCCGTCAGCGTCAGCCGGTCCCCGGCCTGCACCTTCGTGTCCGCGCCCGGCGCCGCCGCCTCCGGGTTCGCGGTGTCCACGACCACCTGCCACTGCCGTCCGAGGTCGGCCGGCACCACGAACTCCAGGGGCTTGGCGGAGGCGTTGAACATCAGCAGGAAGGAGTCGTCGGTGATCCGCTCGCCGCGCGCGCCCGGTTCGGAGATCGCGTTGCCGTTGAGGAACACCGACAGCGCGGACGCCTGCGCGCGGTCCCAGTCCCGGGGAGCCATCGCCGTCCCCGCGGGCGTGAACCAGGCGATGTCGGACAGCTCGCCGTGCGTGCCCTCCACCGGCCGGCCGTGGAAGAAGCGGCGCCGCCGGAAGACGGGATGCTCCTTGCGCAGCCGCACCAGCGCGCGCGTGAAGTCCAGCAGCTCGCTGCCGCCCTCGGGCCACTGGACCCAGGCGAGCTCGCTGTCCTGGCAGTAGGCGTTGTTGTTGCCGTTCTGGGTGCGTCCGAACTCGTCCCCGTGGCTGATCATGGGCACGCCCTGGGACAGCATCAGCGTGGCGATGAAGTTCCGCATCTGCCGGGCTCGCAGTGCCAGCACCTCGGGATCGTCGGTCGGGCCCTCCGCGCCGCAGTTCCAGGACCGGTTGTGGCTCTCACCGTCCCGGTTGTCCTCCCCGTTCGCCTCGTTGTGCTTGTCGTTGTAGGAGACCAGGTCGTGCAGGGTGAACCCGTCGTGGCAGGTGACGAAGTTGATGGAGGCCAGCGGGCGCCGGCCGTCGTCCTGGTAGAGGTCGGACGAGCCGGTCAGCCGGGAGGCGAACTCGCCGACCGCGCGCGCCTCGCCCCGCCAGACGTCCCGCACGGTGTCCCGGTACTTGCCGTTCCACTCGGTCCACAGCGGCGGGAAGTTCCCCACCTGGTATCCGCCCTCGCCCACGTCCCACGGCTCCGCGATCAGCTTCACCTGGGACACCACCGGGTCCTGCTGGACCAGGTCGAAGAACGACGACAGCCGGTCCACCTCGTGGAACTGGCGGGCCAGGGTCGCCGCCAGGTCGAAACGGAACCCGTCGACGTGCATCTCCAGCACCCAGTACCGCAACGAGTCCATGATCATCTGTAGGACGTGGGGGGACCGCATGAGCAGCGAGTTCCCGGTGCCCGTGGTGTCCATGTAGTAGCGGGGGTCGTCCGTCAGGCGGTAGTACGACTGGTTGTCGATGCCCTTGAAGGACAGCGTCGGACCCAGGTGGTTGCCCTCGGCGGTGTGGTTGTAGACCACGTCGAGGATGACCTCGATCCCCGCTTCGTGCAGCGCCCGCACCGCGGACTTGAACTCCAGCACCTGCTGACCGCGGTCGCCCCAGGAGGCGTACGCGTTGTGCGGGGCGAAGAAACCGATCGTGTTGTAGCCCCAGTAGTTGTTCAGCCCCATGTCGACCAGCCGGTGGTCGTTGACGAACTGGTGCACCGGCATCAGCTCCAGCGCCGTCACCCCGAGCTCCGTCAGGTGCTCGATGATCGCCGGGTGCGCCAGGGCCGCGTAGGTGCCGCGCAGCTCCTCCGGGAGACCCGGATGGCGCATCGTCAGGCCCTTCACGTGGGCCTCGTAGATCACCGTGTGGTGGTACTCGGTGCGCGGTCGCCGGTCGTCGCCCCAGTCGAAGTAGGGGTTGACCACGACCGACGTCATCGTGTGGGGCGCCGAGTCGAGGTCGTTGCGCCGCTCGGGTGCGTCGAAGTGGTAGCCGTACACCTCCTCGCCCCACCGGACGGAACCGCTGATCGCCTTCGCGTAAGGGTCGAGCAGCAGCTTCGCCGAGTTGCAGCGCTGCCCGCGCGCGGGTTCGTAGGGGCCGTGCATCCGGAATCCGTAGCGCTGGCCGGGCATGACGCCCGGCAGGTACGCGTGCCGGACGAACGCGTCGCTCTCGCGCAGTTCCACCGCCGTCTCCGAGCCGTCGTCGTGCAGCAGACACAGCTCTACTCGGTCCGCGGCCTCCGTGAAGACCGCGAAGTTCGTGCCGGCGCCGTCGTACGTGGCACCGAGTGGATACGCCTCTCCAGGCCAGACCTGCATGGACTCGACTCTTTCAGGTGTCCTGCCCCTGCGGGGGCCCCTTGAGGTCGAGTCTCCAGGAAAGTGAGGGAACCACCTGTGACTTACGCCCCTCTTACCGGACGACCAGTGCACAGGGCGACAGGCGACACACGTTCTGTGCCGAGCCAGTGGGGCAGAGACGTACTCCCGGGTAACAGGGGGAGTAGGGGGCATGTGTGCGCACGACAGTGCGCCGCCACCTGGGCAAGGTGGTGGCGGGTACGGCCATCGCGGTGGCCGCGACGGCCGTGATGGTGGGGATCACCCTGCCGGGCACGGCGGGGGCGGACGACACGGGAGGCGGCAGGACAGGGCAGAGCGCCGGGCAGGCGGCCGGACAGCAGCAGGGGGACACGGCGTCCGGGGTCCGGCCCGGTGTCGTCGAGGAGGCGCCCGCCGAGGGCGCCGGGGGCAAGGGCCGCGATCCGCTGACCGACGACGAGATCGCGCGCGTCGAGAAGATCGCGATCAACCGCCAGCAGTTCGACGCCGCCGAGAACGTGGACGGCGCCCGCGGCCCGCAGCGCCTCGGCGTAGAGCTCGCGGAGCCCGCGGCCGGCGAGGTGGACGATCCCGGAGCGCCCCGGCGCGCGGTGGTGTCGTTCTACGACTACAAACACGACACCCTCGTCACGAAGACCGTCAACCTCGACACCAGCAAGGTCGAGGGCACCGGTACCCAGCACGGCGTCCAGCCACCGCTCAGCGCCGCCGAGCAGAACGAGGCCGCGAGCCTGCTGATCGCCGACCCGCTCGGCGCCGGTCTGAAGGCCGACTTCAAGGACGCCACCGGCAAGGAGCTCACCTCCCCGGACCAGCTGCAGCTCGCCGCCATGGTCTACCGGGCGGTGCCGGGAGCCGAGCCCGCCGTTCTGGACGCGTGCGGGGAACACCGCTGCGTACGGCTGCTGCCGAAGGTCAGGAACGGCCCGTGGATCGACGCCCGGTCCCTGGTCGTCGACCTCAGCACCCGCAAGGTCACCCGGCTCACCGGCTGACCCCGCTCCAGGCCCACCTCCACGTCCGTTCCGAGGTGCCTCCCGCAGCGGGAGGCAAAGGGAGTCATGTCCTCATGCGCGTTCCGAATCTGATCGCCGGCCTCCGGCCCCGGGCCACCGGCCGAGCCCGCAGAACGGCGGCCGTCGGTCTCTGCGCGGCCGCGCTGGCCGCCGGCGCGGCCGCCGGAGCCGGCCCGGCCGCGGCCCAGCCGAAGGCCGCCCCCGCGGCGGCCGCCGACTGCAGCGCCGCCTTCCGTATCGAACAGAAGCTCTCCACCGGCACCACCTGGCGCATGTGCTGGCGCTTCGAGGCCAAGTCCGGCCTCGTCCTGGAGAAGATCTCGTACCAGCCGCCCGGCGAGACCAAGCCGATCAAGGTCCTCAACAGCGCCAAGATCGCCCAGATCCACGTGCCGTACGACGACGGCAAGAACGAGTACAACGACATCACCGACTACAACTTCGGCTCGGGCCTGGTCAACATGGTCCCCGCCGAGTGCCCCGGCGGCACCATCCGGACCGTGAAGGTACCCGACTCCTTCACCGGCAACCCGAACGTCAAGGGCATCTGCACGACGACCCGCGCGCGGGGGCACGCCTACCGCATGCAGTCCGACGGCAACAAGGTCTACCAGGCCCAGGGCAAGGACCTGCTGATCTACACCGTCAACAAGGTCGGCTGGTACGAGTACATCACCGAGTGGCGCTTCTCCGACGACGGCGCGATCAACATGAACATCGGCGCCACCGGCAGCCTCTCGCCCTTCGACTACGACGCCGGTGACGGCCGTGGCTGGCCGATAGGCAAGGGCGCCAGGTCCTACGCCACCAGCCACAGCCACAACGTGTTCTGGCGGCTCGACTTCGGCCTCGACGGCTCCTCGAACACCAAGGTCGAGCAGTACGACTCGGTGGTCCGACCGCCGGCGGGCGGACAGCAGGGCCCGACCGCCAGGACCACCCGCACGCCCGTCACCAAGGAACTCGCGGGCGACGCCAAGAACATGCGCTGGTGGCGCGTGGTCAGCGCGACCGGGAAGAACAAGGACGGGCACGCCCGCTCCTACGAGCTCGTCCCCGGCGCCACCACCAAGTACTCCGGGCGCCCGTTCACCCAGCACGACGTCTACTTCACCCAGTACAACCAGTGCGAGCAGTACGCCAGCAACAACACCGGCAACTGCGGCGGCGCGCAGCACGGCACCTCCGTCGACAAGTGGGTGAACGGACAGACCCTCACCCATCCCGTGACCTGGGTGAACGTGGGCTTCCACCACATCGCTCGGGACGAGGACCAGCAGCCCATGCCGGTCCACTGGCAGGGCTTCTCGGTGGTCCCCAGGGACGTCACCGCTATGAATCCGCTCACTCCGTCCGCACTCGCGGGACAGAACGGACAACCGAACGACGGTAGTTGAGAAACGACCTGCCCATCCGGCTGCACCGCCGACCGCTCCCGGAGTACCCTTCCTTGATCGTTGGGACGGGGAGTGCTCGGGGGAGCGGAAGGCGGTGCGCGGGTGGGCTCGGGAGGGCTGGAGCTGCCCCCTGGTGACGAGGGTCACGAGGGGGGCTCCGCAGACGTCCCACCCGGCACGGTGTCCCTGGCCCGGCCGATGGAGACGAACGCCATCGGACCGGAGCTGGACTGGGACGCCGAAGCCTGGCGCGAGGTGCGCACCCGCGCCCAGCGGGCCGGCCGGGCCTACATCTGGCTGAACCTCGTCGAACAGCGGCTGCGGGCCGTCGTGGCCGCCGTGCTGCGGCCCATCTACGAACCCGTCCACGGTGACGAGTGGGTCGTCGCCGCGGCCGGCCCGGCTGGGCAGGAGTGGGTGCAGCGCGCGGTCGCCGTACGCGAAGTCAGCCGCCGCAAGGGCTACTTGCTCGACCCGGCCGACGACAATGTCATCTCTTTCCTCACGCTGCCGCAGCTGCGCGAGCTGATGGTGCAGCACTGGCCCTGTTTCGAGCCGTACTTCGACGACCGCCGGGACGTCGAACTCGCCCTGGACGAGCTGGAGGTGACCCGTAACGTCGTCTCCCGCAACCGGGCGCTGTCCGAAGCCGTCCTGAACCAGGCCGAACGCGCCTCCGCACGCCTGCTGGAGATGCTCGGCACGAGCGGCGACGTGCCCTCGGCGCGCCGGCTGCCCGTCGACGCCGTCGAGGACCTCGTCGGCGACCGGTACGCGGACGTGGTCGCCGTCCACACCGACCGGGTGCGGCTGCTGCGCCAGTTCCCCGCCGAGGACATCTTCGACGGAGCCCGCCGCCTCGACGCCATCGGCATCGGCCTCAACCTCCTCGTCCAGAACTTCTCCGGCCGCCGGCTGGTCCGCCTCGCCGAGGCGGGCGCCCGCGTCCGTCTGCTGTTCCTCAATCCCGCCTCCAGCGCGGTCAAGCGCCGCGAGCGCGAACTGGGGATGAAGCGCGGTGAGTTGAGCCGGGCGGTGGAGATGAACATCCTGCACATGCGCCGGGTCAGGGCCCGGCTGCGCGATCCGGGTGCCTTCCAGATCCAGGTGTACGACGAGACGCCCCGCTTCACCGCCTACCTCGTCGACGGCGACGGCACGGACGGCATCGCGGTGATCCAGTCCTATCTGCGGCGCATGCGCGGAATGGAGGCGCCGGTGCTGGTGCTGCGCAACGGCAACCGGGTGGTCAAGTCGGGCGAGGTCGACGAAGGGGGACTTTTCGCCGCGTACCGCGAGGAGTTCGAGATGGCCTGGGCGGACTCACGGCCGGTGTCCTGACCGGTCGGCCGGTGTCCTGACCGGTCGGCCGCAGTCCTGACCCTTCGGCCGGATTCGCTCGATTCGCCGGAATCCCCCCGTCCGTGTCCCATCGGACCGAACCGACCGGGATGTCTCGAAGCGTCGCCCGTGTCGCGAACGGACCGCCCTGTCCCGGTTGTCGGGCCGGACAAGCGGAACGCGGCCCTCTGATTGTCAGTGGCGCATGCGAGGGTGGACACCACTGGGGGAAGCACCACCAAGAAGGGGGGCCACGATGGCCTGGTACCGGGAGCTGCTTGTCGGCTTCGACCTGGAGACGACCGGGACTGACCCGCGCGAGGCGCGCATCGTCACGGGAGCCGTGATCGAGGTCAGGGACGGGCAGGTCCTGGGGCACCGCGAGTGGCTGGCGGACCCGGGCGTGGAGATCCCGGCGGACGCGGTTGCGGTGCACGGGATCAGCAACGAGCGGGCGGCAGGCGAGGGCGCCCCCGCCGACCGGGTCACGGACGCGATCGCCGACGTCCTCGTGGGCTACTGGCGCACGGGCGTCCCGGTCGTCGCCTACAACGCCGCCTTCGACCTGACCCTCCTCTCCGCAGAGCTGAGACGCCATGGCCTGCCCTCCCTGAGCGACCGCCTGGGCGGCCTGGACCCGGCGCCGGTCGTCGACCCGTACACCATCGACCGCTCGGTCGACCGCTACCGGCGCGGCAAGCGCAACCTCGAGGCGGTCTGCGGCGAGTACGGCGTTCCCCTCGACTCCGCGCACGACGCCTCCGCGGACGCCCTCGCGGCGGCCCGTCTCGCCTGCGCGATAGCAGTCCGCCACCCCAAGGTCGCGGCACTCGGCCCGGCGGAGCTGCACCGCCGTCAGATCGAGTGGTACGCCGAGTGGGCGGCGGACTTCCAGAGTTTCCTGCGCCGCAAGGGCGACGCGGACGCCGTGGTGGACGGAGCCTGGCCGGTGCGGGAGCCGGCGGACAGGCCCGCCTGACGCCCTCACCCGCGAGCGCGCAGGCGCCGGCGGGGAGCCCGTCGGACGATCCGTCGGCCGTCGCCGTCGCCCGTCGCCCGTCGGCGCAGGCCGGCGGCCGCTCGGGCGAACCCGACCGCGTTCACCGCGGGTCGGACGGGAGACCGTCGGGGTTCTTCCGGGTCCGGGCGGCCGTGCGCCAGGCCCGGAGGACCCGGATCAGAACGGATACCACCGCACCGCCTCGTCCCCGTCCCGCAGCGACGCCACCCGGCGCCTGAACTCCGCCAGTGCCTGGGGGTTGAGGGGCGCGTGCTGCGCGACCCAGGCGCAGCTCGCGGTCTCGCGGGCACCCCGCAGGACCGCGCAGCCCGCCCATTCGCGGACGTCCCAGCCATAGGTCTGTGTGAAGGTGTCGTAGGCCTGCGCGGACAGCCCGTACCGGTCGCGGGAGAGCGCCATGACCACCAGGTCGTGCTCGCGCAGATCGGCGGAGACGGTCTCCAGGTCGACCAGGACCGGGCCGTCCGGGCCGATGTGCACATTACGGGGCAGTGCGTCGCCGTGGATCGGGCCGGGCGGCAGGTGCGGGGTGAGCGCGGCGGCGGCGGTGGCGAAGCCGTCGCGGCGCTCGCGCAGATACGCCGCGTCCGCCGGGTCGACGGCGTCGCCCGCCAGTCGCAGCCAGCGTTCGACTCCCGACAGCAGATCGCGCGGGGGCAGGCCGAAGGAGGGGGCGGGCAGGGCGTGCACGAGACGCAGGAGTTCGGCCAGATCCCGTGGTCCGGCGGGGCGCACCGGGTCCGGCAGCCGGTGCCACAAGGTCACCGGATGTCCCTCGACGAGAAGGGGCTTCGACTCGGCGGCCCGCACCGCCGGGACACCCGCCCCGGCCAGCCAGGCCGCGACGTCCAGTTCGCGCCGGGCCCGGTCCAGGAGTTCGGCGTCGCGGCCCACCTTGACCACCAGCTCGCCGACGGCGAACACCGCGTTCTCGCCCAGGGCGAGGAGCCGCGCGTCCGCCGCCGGGCCGGGCAGTAGCTCCGCCGCGGCGAGTACGTCCCGCGCCCGTGCCTCGTCCATCGTCCGCCTCCGTGTGCTTCTCCGCCCGGTCCTGCCGGACGGCGCCGGGTTCCGGCCATCCGTCGGTCAGTGTCGCATTCGCACAGGTCGGCCCGTGCACACGGCGTCTTGACGGGGTACAGCACCTTCACGACCATGGCGGAGCCCGGCGGAGCCACGGGAAGGGGGCCGGTCCGTGTCGTTGGCGACCGAGAAGAGACGGACCGTGCGCCGCACGTCCGGCACCGGCCCGCCGCGCGCCGCCACGGGCCCCGGTGCGTGGTTCCTCGTGCTGCCCGCCCTGATCCCCATCCTGGTGCTGAGCGTCGGCCCGCTGCTGTACGGGATCCTGCTGGCGTTCACTGACGCCCAGTCGGGCCGTACCGCGCCCACCCGGTGGACCGGCGCCCTCAACTTCTCCGACCTGCTGCACGACACCCTGTTCTGGGAGTCGTTCCGGATCGGCCTGCTCTGGGCGGTCGGGGTGACCGTCCCGCAGTTCCTGCTCGCCCTCGGCCTCGCCCTGCTCCTGAACCAGGACCTCCGGCTGCGACGGACGGCCCGCGCCCTCGCCATCGTCCCCTGGGCGATGCCCGAAATCGTGGTCGGCGTCATGTGGCGGCTCGTCTACGACCCGGACGCCGGCATCCTCAACGAGACCCTGCGCGACCTGGGCCTGGGCGACGGGCGGGACTGGCTCAGCGGACTGGCGACCGCCCTGCCCGCGGTGATCGTCGTGGGTGTGTGGGCGGGCATGCCGCAGACGACCGTCGCCCTGCTCGCCGGCCTCCAGAACACCCCGCGGGAACTGCACGAGGCGGCCGCGGTGGACGGCGCGGGCGCCTGGCGCCGCTTCCGGACGGTCACCTGGCCCGCTCTGCGGCCCGTCGCCCTCGCCATCACGGCCCTCAACCTCATCTGGAACTTCAACTCCTTCGCCCTGGTCTACGTGCTGACCAACGGCGGACCCGGCGGCCGTACCCGGCTGCCCATGCTGTTCGCCTACGAAGAGGCCTTCCGCTACGGCCAGTTCGGGTACGCGGCGGCGATGGGCTGTGTGATGGTCGCGGTGATCTCGGTCCTCCTGGCCCTGTTCCTGGTGGGCCGGATCAGGGGAGGGGACGACACATGAGGACCCGCCCGGCGGCCCGCGCCGGCCAGTACGCGGCCCTGCTCGCCTACCTCGTCTTCCTCGCCTTCCCCTTCCTCTGGCTCGTCTCCGTCGCGTTCAAGCCCGCCCGCGAACTGGGCAGCCTGCACCCCACCTGGATCCCGAAGGACCCCACACTCGCCGGCTTCCGCCAGGCGTTCGACGAACAGCCCCTGCTGCACGCCGCGTTCAACTCCCTGGTCGCCGCGGTGAGTGCCGCCGTGATCGCTGTCGTCCTCGCCACGCCCATGGCGTACGTCGTGGCCCGGCGGCGCACCCGGCTCGCGCGGGCCGTGTCCGCCTGGGTGGTGGTCAGCCAGGCGTTCCCGTTCGTGCTGGTGATCATCCCGCTGTTCCTGGTGCTGAAGAACCTGCGGCTGATCGACTCGGTGCCCGGGCTGGTGCTGGTGTACGTGGTGTGGGCCCTGCCGTTCGCGCTGTGGATGCTCGTCGGATACGTCCGGGCCCTCCCCGTCGAGCTGGAGGAGGCGGCGGCGATCGACGGAGCAGGGCGGCTGCGGACACTGGTCTCGGTGACGGCGCCGCTGCTCGCCCCGGGCATCGTCGCGACCGGGCTGTTCGCGTTCGTCACAGCGTGGAACGAGTTCTTCTTCGCGCTGGTGCTGCTGAAGTCCCCGGAGAAGCAGACCCTGCCGGTCGTCCTGACCCACTTCATCGGCTCGGAGGGCGTCGCCGACCTGGGGCCGCTGGCCGCCGCCGCCACCCTCGCCACCCTGCCCTCGCTGGTCGTCTTCGCGCTCGTCCAGCGACGGATCACGGGCGGTCTGCTCGCCGGGGCGGTGAAGGGCTGATGCGGAGCGGGACCGCAGCGCTGGTCGTGACCGTGCTGCTGCTCCTCGCGGGCTGCTCCGCCGGCGGCGGGGCCGACGACGGTCCCGTCACCCTCCGCTTCCTCTCCCTGGCCTGGCAGGAGGAGTCCGTCCGGGCCAACAAGGACCTTGTGAAGGAGTGGAACGCGACCCATCCGGACGTCAAGGTCGAGTACGTACAGGGAAGTTGGTCCAGTGTCCACGACCAGCTGCTGACCTCCTTCGAGGGCGGCGAGGCCCCCGACATCATCCACGACGCCTCCGACGACCTCGCGGACTTCGCCTACGGCGGCCGTCTCGCCGATCTGTCCGACCTGCTGCCCGCCCGTCTCACGTCGGACATCCCGCGGCGCAGTTGGGAGACGACGACCTTCGGCGACGGCGTCTACGGCGTGCCCTTCCTCCAGGAGCCGCGTGTCCTCGTGGCGAACGCGGCCTGGCTGAAGCGCTCCGGGGTCCGCATCCCGACCCCGCAACATCCCTGGAGCTGGGCGGAGTTCCGGCAGATCACCCGGCGGCTCAGCGGGGACGGCAGGTTCGGCGTCGCCTGGCCGCTGAAGGAGCCGGTCTCCGCCACCCTCAACCTGTCCCTGTCGGCGGGCGGGCGGCTGTTCCACCGGGGAGCGGACGGAAAGGCCACCGTCCGTTTCGAGGCCGGCGACGAGGTCGTGCCCCGCACCATCCGCGACCAGGTCGGCACCGACCACAGCGCCTCGTCCACGACGCTGGGCAGCGGCGGCTCGGACACCCTGCCCGGGTTCTTCGGCGGCAGATACGCCATGGTCCCGCTCGGCTTCTCCTACCGTCAGCAGATCGTGCAGCAGGCGCCCGAGGGATTCGACTGGCAGGTGCTGCCCGCCCCTGCGGGCGCCGACGGGCTCGCCCAGGGCGTCAGCCCGCAGACGCTGTCCGTCGCCGAGGACAGCCGTCACAAGAAGGACGCCGTCGCGTTCATCGACTTCCTGCTCCGGCCGAAGAACATGGTGCGCCTCGCGCTGGGCGACTGGATGCTGCCGACCGGCACCCAGGCCCTCGCCGACCCCGCCCTCCACATGGCCGAGGACGACTGGGCGACCGGGACCGCCCTGGCCGGGTACCTGCGCCCGGCGCCCGCCCAGTCCGTCCGCGGCTACGCCGAGTGGAAGGACAAGGTCGCGACCCCCGCCTTCCAGGAGTACTACAGCGGGGCGATCGGTATGGGTGAGCTCCGCGAGCGGCTCGAGGAGGACGGCAACCTGGTGCTGGCCCGCTACCAGCGGTGAATGGTCGCGTTCAGGGCAGGGCCGGGCCGGTGATCCGCTGTCCCTTGTCGTCGTAGGGCCAGACGTTCGGGACGCAGCCGTTCATGCCCTTGATCTGCTGCATCATCGCCGGGGCCGGTTTGCCCGGGCCGGGGCAGCCGACATGGCCGTGGCCGAGGAAGTGGCCGACCTCGTGGTTGACGATGAGCGCGCGGTAGGCCGTGACGTCCTTGGCGTAGACGGGGGTGGCGAGCAGCCAGCGCTTGAGGTTGACCATGACGTTCTCGCCCACGCTGCAATTGACCTCGCCGCCGGTCTCCAGTCCGTACTGCCCGCAGATCTTGTCCACGGTGCCGGGGGTCGCGACCCGTACGACGAAGTCGACGGCGCCGGTGGCGACCCGGCGGAAGGCCGAGTGGCCGTCCGCCGTCCAGCCGCGCCGGTCGCCGAGGATGATCTCCACCTGCCGGGCTACGGTCGCGGCGGACAGAGCGGTGCCGTCCTCGACGTCGACGCGGTAGCGCAGGACCGTGCCCTTCCCCACCTCGGCGCTCGAGCCGGTCGCGGTGGTGAAGGTGCCGGGCCCCGAGGCCGGGATGTCCGACTCGGACGGTTCGGTGGACGGGCGGCCGGAGGTTCCACCGGACGGGCCGCCGGAGGTCTTCCCGGACGGGCCGCCCGTCTTGCTGCCGGACGCGCCGGTCGACGGGCCGCCCGAGGTGCGGGCGGTGCCGGAGCCGCCGTGCGGCCCCGCGGTCGCGTGCCCGGAGGACGTCGGCGCGGACTCCCCGGCGCCGCCCGATTCGGCGGACGCGGTCGGGCGGCCCTGGGCCGATGTGCCGCCCGAGCCGGCGGACGCCCAGCCCGCGGCCGCGACACCCGCGGCGCCCAGGACGGCCAGCGCGACCGTCCCGCCCCACACGGCCCCCTTCCGCAGCCGTCGGCCGGAGGCGTGCGCGCGGCCGTGCCGGCGGCGACCGGTGGGGGATGCAGTTGCTTTGTGCGCGGTCATGGTTGTTTAGATTGTGATCCCTATGTGATCGGATCTGGCCCGGACGATAACGAAACAGTAACGACCCTAGCGGTTCCGTTTCATGTGATCATCCGGTAACAGAGCTCCGAACGACCCGACGGTATACGGATACTGAGCCCATGCCACGAGTACTGCTGATCGAGGACGACCGAGCCGTACGGGACGGCGTCGCTCTGGCGCTCCGCCGTCAGGGTCATGAGGTCGCCGCCGCCGGGACGGGCGAGGAGGGCCTCGACCGGCTGAGGTCCTTCCGGCCCGATGTGGTGGTGCTGGACCTGATGCTGCCCGGTATGCCCGGCCTCGACGTCTGCCGCAGGATGCGTGAACTGGACCAGACGCTGCCCATCATCATGGCGACCGCGCGGGGCGACGACGAGGACATCGTTGTCGGTCTCGAGGCCGGCGCAGACGACTACGTGGTCAAGCCCGTGCCGGCCCGGGTGCTCCAGGCCCGGATCCGCGCCGTCCTGCGCAGGGCGGCCGGCGCGCCCGCGGACGGCGGCATACCGAAGATCGACACCTACGGCGACCTGGCCGTCGACCGGGCCGGACTGGCGGTGACCTGCCAGGGCTCGCCGGTCGCCCTCGCCCCGTCCGAACTGAGGCTGCTGCTGACCCTGTCCGCCTCGCCCGGCCAGGTGTTCAGTCGCCAGCAGCTCCTCGAAGCGGTCTGGCAGCACAGCTACCACGGGGACGCGCGCCTGGTGGACGCCTGCGTCAAACGACTGCGCGCCAAGCTGGGCGAGCCCCCGCGCGAGCCGCGCCACATCCAGACCGTCCGCGGCTTCGGCTACCGGTTCGCCGCCCGGTGAGGCCCCTGCGGACCCGGGTCGGGGCGCATCGGCTGCGCGGGCTGCGGGTGCGTCTGGTGGTGGCGTTCGCGCTGGTCGCCGCTCTCGCCGCGACGACCACCGGCACGCTCACCTTCCGTGAGGCGCGCACCGGAGTGCTCCAGCAGAGCCAGGACGCCGTGATCGAGCTGCTGCGCACCCAGGTGACCCGGCTCGCCCCCGAGATCGTCCTGCCGCCCGGCCCGGACGCACTGCGGCAGTTCGCAGTCGAGGTGGCCGGCGCCCAGCCGTCGGGCTCCTGGCGGGTGCTGGCCGTCTACCGGGGGCTGGAGGCCACGTCCGTCCCCGACGACTCCTTCGAGGAGCTGACGCCCGCCCTGCGCGAAGCGGTGAACTCCAGGTCGGCCACCGTGTTCCAGCGGGTGGGCCTCGCGGACCACACCGCCCTCGTCGTCGGCATGTCGGTCGTCTTCGCCTCCGCGTCGGGCAGTTGGCCCCCCTCCGGTCTCCAGGTGTTCCTGACGGTGCCGCAGACGACCGAACAGGCTTACGTCGACGCCCTGGTGACCGCCGTGGAGCGGGCCGCCGTCCCCGCGCTGGCCCTCGCCGTCCTGTTCGCGCTGCTCGCCGCCCGGGGGGTGCTGCGGCCGGTGCGCGCGCTGCGGGACGCGACCCGCAGCATCGCCAGGGGGCGGCTCGACACCCGTCTCGCCGTCGACGGCTCCGACGAACTCGCGGAGCTGTCGCACACGTTCAACGAGACGGCCGCCGCGCTGGAGGAGTCGGTGGCCGAACTGCGTGGCATGGAGGCCCGCGCCCGGCGGTTCGCCGCGGATGTCTCGCACGAACTGCGCACTCCGCTGGCCGCCATGTCGGCCGTCACCGACGTCCTCGACGAGGACGCGGCCGGGCTCGATCCGGACACCGCCACCGCGGTCCGGCTGATCAGCGAGGAGACCGTGAAACTGACCCGGCTCGTGGACGATTTGATGGAGATCTCCCGCTTCGACGCGGGCGCGGCGGTGCTGCACCTGGACGAGATCGACCTCGCCGAGTCCCTGCGGCGCACCCTGGCCTCCCGCGGCTGGACCGACCTGGTGGACGCCCGGCTGCCTGACCCGGACGTGCTGCGCGGGCGCGTCGACCCGCGCCGCCTGGACGTCGTCGTAGCCAACCTGGTCGGCAACGCCCTGCGGCACGGAGCCCGCCCGGTGCGGTTGTCCCTGCGCGAGGACGCGGGGCCGGGCGCCGGGCCGCGGGCCGTCGTCGAGGTCCTGGACAGCGGGCCGGGCATCCCCGAAGGCGTACTGCCGCACGTCTTCGAACGGTTCTACAAGTCGGACGCCGCCCGGTCCCGGACCGAGGGCAGCGGGCTGGGGCTGGCGATCACCGAGGAGAACGTCCGCATGCACGGCGGCACGGTCCGGGCGGCGAACCGGCCGGAGGGCGGCGCCGTCTTCACCGTGGAACTCCCGCTGCAACGGGACGCCTCGGCGGGGGAGTCGTGATCAGGGCCGCGCGCCGGGCCGTGCTGCTGTGCGTTCCGGCGCTGGGCGCGCTGGTCTCCTGCGGCATCCCGGCGACCGGTGTGGTGGAGGCTGGCGGCCCCGCGCGGGGGGCCGTGCCGATGGTGCGGGTCTACTTCGTCCGGGCCGGCTCGCTGGTGGCCGTCCCGCGCAGGCCCGTCCCGGTGGTCGACGCCGAGTCGGCGGTGCAGAGCCTTCTGGAGGGTCCGACGGAGGCGGAACGGGCGAAGCAGCTGACCACGCTGCTGCCGCCGCCGGGGCTCGCCCCGACACCCGGCCGGAGCATGGCTCCCGGCACCGGAACCGACGCTCCCGCCGCGGTGGCTCCGACATCGGCCGCCGTGTCGGTGGACAGACGCGGCGACGGGGTGTCGATCCGGCTGCATCACGTCACCGACAAGCTGGCCGACCTCGCGGTGGCCCAGCTGATCTGTACGGCAGCGGAGGCGCGGCACACCGCCGACTTCTCCTCCGCGACGGTGACGGTGACGGTGACGGTGACGGACGGGCTCGGCCGCAGCGTCGAGGGAACGGACGAGCGCTGCCCCGAGGCCTGACCCGGTTGTTCGGGTTGCACGAGACGTATCGTCGGACTGGCCACGGCCACGCCGATGATCGCCGTACCGCAGGCCGTCGACCAGTTCGGCAACGCGGACATGCGCCGGGCGCTCGGTGTGCCCCGGCAGATCGCCCCCCCCGAGGCGACGGCCGACACCCTGCGCGAGGCCGCCCTCGCACTCCTCGACGACCCGGAGGTCGCCCGCCGGCTCAAGGGGATCCAGGCGGGCATGGCGGACGAGGGCGGCACGCACCGGGCGGTGGACCTGATCGAGGCCGATCCGGCGGGCCACCGGGCCCGGGACCGGGGGTGAACCCGGCACAGGTGAGGGCCCGCTGACTCCCCCGGGAGGTCAACGGGCCCTCGGCTCAGCCGACTTCGGCGTGCCGCGATCGGTGTCAGACCTTCAGCGGCTCGCCCTCGTCGTCCCGGGTCACCGGCGCGACCGCTTCAGGCGCCTCGTCGTGCGTGAGGTCGGGCAGCCAGTGCAGCCACTTCGGCAGGTACCAGTTGCGCTCGCCGAGCAGTGCCATCACGGCCGGGAGCAGCACACCGCGGATGATCGTCGCGTCGATCAGCACCGCGGCCGCCAGGCCCACGCCCATCTGCTTCATGGACTGCATGGACAGCGTTCCGAAGATCGCGAAGACGGCGACCATGATGACGGCGGCGCTGGTGACCACGCCCGCCGTGGTGACCACACCGTGCTGGATGGCCTCGTTCGTCGTGCGGCCCCGCAGCCGCGCCTCGCGGATCCGCGAGACGACGAACACGTGGTAGTCCATCGACAGCCCGAACAGGATCACGAAGAGGAACAGCGGCAGCCAGGTGATGATGGCGCCGACGCCCTCCGCCCCGACCAGCGACGCGCCCCAGCCGTGCTGGAAGACGGCGACCAGGATGCCGTAGGCGGCGCCCACCGACAGCAGGTTGAGCACGATCGAGGTGATCGCGACCGTCAGCGAGCGGAACGACAGCAGCATCAGCAGGAAGGCGAAGACCACGACGAACGCGAAGACGGGAGCGACGGCCCCGCCCAACTGGTCGTTGAAGTCCTTCGAACCGGCCACCTGCCCGGTGATCGGCGCCTGGACGCCGTCGACCTTGCCCAGCGTGGCGGGCCGCACCTCGTCGCGCAGCTTGTCCAGGCTCGCCCCCGCCTTGTCCAGGTCCGAGCCGCCGACCAGCGGCACGTACACGTAGGCGATGTTCTGCGCGTCGTGCAGCTTGATCTCGACCGGGCCGCGCGAGGCGCCCGAACTGACCGCCTGCTCCTTGAACTCCGCCAGCGCCGCCTTCACCTCGGCGGCGTTGATGTCCTTCGCCCTGACGATCACCTCGGCCGGCTCGGAACCGCCCGGGAAGGCGTCGTTGACCCGGTTGTAGGTCTGCACGATGGGCAGCGAGTCACCGAACTCCTGGTCCAGCGTGAGGTTCTGGGTCTTCATGCCGACCGCCGGCGCGGCGATCGCGAGCAGCACGCCGGCCGCCACGACCAGCGACACGCCGGGCTTGGCGAGGACGACCTTGAGCACGGCGCTCCAGAAGCGGCTGCCCTCGGCGGCACGGCTGCCGTTCTTGCGGCGCTTGTCGGGGTGCAGGAACGGGATCCGGCCCTTCTCCACCCGGTGGCCGAGCAGCGACAGCAGGGCCGGCAGCACCGTCACCGAGCCGACCATGGCGACCGCGACCACCATCAGGGAGGCCAGACCCATCGCCTCGAACGTGGCGAGCCCGGTGAACAGCATGCCCGCCATCGCCACGCACACGGTGACACCGGAGACGATCACGGCACGGCCGCTGGTCGCCGCGGCGATCCGCAGCGCGGTCTCCGGGTCGCGTCCCGCGGCCCGCTCCTCGCGCTCCCGGCGCAGGTAGAACAGGCAGTAGTCGACGCCCACGGCCAGACCGACCAGCAGCATCACGGAACTCGCCGTGTCGTCCATCGGCTGGAAGTGGCTGACGATGCTCATCAGGCCCATCGTCGCCATGATCGCGGTGACCGCCAGGGCCACCGGCAGCAGCGCCGCCACCAGCGCGCCGAAGGCGATCAGCAGAATGCCCAGGGCCACCGGAACGGCGGAGTACTCGGCCTGCTGGAAGTCGTCGCCGAACGCGTCGTCGAACGTCTTCATCATGCTGGCGCCGCCGATCTCCTCGATCCGCAGCGAGGAGTGTTCCTTCTGCACCCCCGCGACGGCGTCGAGAACCGGCTCGATCCGCTCGCCCGCCGTGTCGGAGTCGCCCCGCATGTCGAACTGGACGAGCGCGCTGCGGCCGTCCTCGGAGATCGTCTTCGTGTCGTACGGCGAGGTCACGTCGGTGGCCTTGCCGGTCTTGTCGACGGCCGCGACGACCGCGGTGACGGCGGCCCTGAACTCCGCGTCCGTGGCCTTGACGGAGCCGTCCTTCGACTGGATGAGGACGGTCTCACTGGCCGGCTCGTCGATGCCGGCGTCCTCGATGATCTTGGCCGCCGTGTGCGTCTCGCCCCCGAGCTGGTCGCTCTCCTTGACCTCGACCGTGCCCGCCGCCGAACCGATCCCCATCGCCAGGACGACGAACAGCACCCAGATGCCCACGGCGGCCCATCGGTGCCGGGCGCTCCAGCCGCCGGCCCGCGCGGCGATGCCCCGCACCCGTATATCTCCGTTCCCCATGACGGGCCTGCCCCCTTGTGATGCGGTGGAAGCACCCTGCCGCCACCTTCCGATTCGAAGGTATGGGCCGGATAAGGCCATCTCCTCGTGCTGCCCGGTGAAGTGCCGGAGCCGCGACTCCTCCCGTCGGACCGCGACCTCTCACCGCTGGGGAGGACAGTGGTCCCTTACATCTATCCGTGGATCTCGGGGGCGGCGATCAGGGTGGCGGTCAATGCGAGAGTTTGTCGAACACGTCGCAGGCCTGTGGAGATGTCCGGCAGAGGTTGCTCCGCACCCCGCAGATCGGCCAGAGTTTCCGCCGGACCCCCCACCCCGGCCGCGGCCGTCGTGCCCACCCCCACGGGGCACGACGGCCGCCTAAGGTGAGCGGATGACGACGACGTACGCGGCGCTGCTGCGCGGCATCAACGTGGGGGGCAGCAGGAAGGTCCCGATGGCCGAGCTGCGCACCCTGCTGGAGGGGCTCGGCCTCGGGGACGTGCGCACCTACCTGCAGAGCGGCCAGGCCGTCTTCTCCTCGGCGCACGGGGACGAGGAGAGCCTCGCCGGCGAGCTCACGGCGGCCGTCGAGAAACACTTCGGCTTCGCCGTCGGCGTGATCGTGCGCGACCACGCCTATCTGAAGGCGGTCGCCGACACCTGCCCCTTCCCGGCCGCCGAGCTGGAGGCGAAGCAACTCCACGTCACGTATTTCTCCACTCCCGTCGACGCGGAGCGCTACGCGGGGATCGACCGGGCCGCCCACCTCCCCGAGGAGTTCCGTCTCGGCGACCGCGCCCTGTACCTGTACGCCCCCGACGGCCTCGGCCGGTCCAAGCTCGCCGAGCAACTGGCCAGGCCACGCGTCAACAAGGGGCTGATCGCCACCACCCGGAACTGGAACACCGTGGTCAAACTGGTGGAGATGACGCTGTGACAGCGGCGGGGCGTACACCACCCTCGTGACGGCGCGCAGGCACGCCTGTGCAAGGCTCGCCCCATGCGTTACATCATGATCGGGGCAGGGGCGATCGGCGGCACGGTCGGCGGGCGACTCGCGGAGTCCGGGCAGGAGGTCGTGCTGGTCGCGCGGGGCGCGCACCGGACGGCGCTCGCCGAGGGCGGACTGCGGCTCAGGGTCGCGCAGGGCGAGGCCACCCACCGGCTGCCCGTCGTCGAAGGACCGGACGAGCTCGGTGCGTTGCGCGCCGACGACGTCCTCCTCCTCGCCGTCAAGACGCAGGACACCGAGGCGGCACTGAGGGTCTGGGGGCCGGCGCCGGTCGAGGGCGGCGGTACGGCCGCGGAGAGGCTCCCCCTGGTCTGCGCGCAGAACGGGGTGGAGAGCCCGCGCCTCGCCCTGCGCCGCTTCCGGCACGTCTACGGCGTCTGCGTGTGGCTGCCCGCCACACACGTCGAACCCGGCGCCGTCTCCGCCGCCGGGACCCCGCTCACCGGCATCCTGCACCTCGGCCGCTACCCGCACGGCACCGACGACACGGCCCGCCGGATCGCCGCCGACCTGGAGAAGGCGTACTTCGAGGCGCCGGTGGTACCCGACGTGTCCCGCTGGCAGTACGCGAAACTGCTGGCCAACCTGGGCAACGCGCTGGAAGCCGTGAGCGGTCCGGCCGACGGCCCCGAGGCCGAGGCGCTGTTCGCGCGGGTGAGGGCCGAGGGCGAGTCCGTGCTGCGGGCTGCCGGGATCGTGTGGGTGGACGCCGAGGAGCAGCGGGCCGTGCGCGGCGACAAGGTCACCCTGGTCCCGCTCGACGGAGTCCCGCGCGGCGGCGGGTCCTCCTGGCAGTCCCTCAGCCGTGGCGCCGGCACCATCGAGGCCGACCACCTCAACGGCGAGATCGCGCTCCTCGGGCGGCTGCACGGCGTGCCCACCCCGCTGAACGAACTGCTGCAACGCCTCGCCAACGAGTTCGCCCGGGAGCGCAGGGCCCCCGGATCGCTGCCCCTGCCGGAACTGACCCGCCTGGCCGACGAAGCTGTCGCATTTGTTCAAGAGCCCTGAGGCCCCGCCGCCTAGCGTGGAAGCCATGAAGGACGAAGAGACGCACCGGTACATGTCCGAATGTGCCGCCGAGGCCGCGCGGGTCGCCCGCGGTGTCCCGGCGGAACGGCTGAGCGACCCGACGCACTGCCCCGGCTGGGACGTCCGCACCCTGGTCGACCACTGGGTCCTCTACACCTCCCACGGCCTCGAGCACCGCGCCCTGCGCAAGCAGCTCCCCGACGAGCTGGTCGCCCGTGACTTCACCGCCGATCCGCAGTGGGCGCAGGCGTACGCCGACCAGCTGGAGCGCGCGGTCGCGGCCTGGGCGGACCCGGCCGTGTGGGAGGGAGAGGTCGACCTCGGGATGGCCACGATGCCCGCGACCGAGCTGGCGCCCATGCTCGTCAAGGAGATGGCGGTGCACGGGTGGGACGTGGCGGCCGCCACCGGCCAGGAGTTCCGCATCTCGGACGGGGCGGCCCGGCTCGTCCTGGACGTCGTGGAACGGCACGGTGACCTCTACCGCCAGTACGACGGCTTCGCCGCGGTGGTACCGGTCGCCGAGGACGCGCCGCTGTTCGAGCGGGCACTGGGAGCGAGCGGACGCGACCCGCGCCAGGGCGCGGCCCGCACGACCGGCTGAGCGACCCGGTCGGACCGGTCAGGCGCCGACGGCTGCCAGTGCCGGTGTTCGTGCCGCGTCGTACCGCTCCAGCAGGACCCGCGCCACCTCCGGAGCCGGACCCAGCACGCCGGCCAGGACGTCCGCCTCCGCCGCGCCGCGCGCGATGCGGTCCGGCAGGAAGCCGGGCGCCAGGACGTACGGCGCCACGGCGACCCGGGAGCACCCCAGCGCCCGCAGTTCGCGCACCGCGTCCTCGGTGCGCGGGAAGGCCGAGGGAGAACCGCCGGAGGCGAACGCAGGCCGCACGGCGCACCAACCGGTGCGCCGCCACTCCCGCGCGATGTCCGCGATCACTGCGATCGCCTCCGGGTCCGTGGACCCCGCCGAGGCCAGCACGACCCCCGTCGAGGACCTGTCGGCGGGCGCCAACCCCGCCTCGTACAGACGCTGTTCCAGGACGGAGAGCAGCAGCGGCGACGGGCCGAGCACCTCGGCCTGTCTGATCCGCAGCCGCGACGGAGCATCCCGCAGGACCGCCGGGATGTCCGCCTTCGCGTGGAAGGCGCGGGTCAGCAGCAGAGGCAGCGCCACGACGTCACGGACGCCGTCCGCCGCCAGCGACTCCAGCACCCCGTGCACGGACGGGATGTTGAAGTCCAGGAAACCGGTCTCCACCCGCAGCCCCGGCCGCGACGACCGCACCCGGCGCACCAGGGCGTGGACGGTCGCCGCGTGCCGCGGGTCACGGCTGCCGTGGGCGATCACGACGAGAACGGGGGGAACCGGCTTCCTGTACACGGGACTTCAGCCCTTCACCAGCAGGCCGCGGCTGCGCAGCACCCACCGCTCCAGCGGACTGAAGATCAGCAGGTCGATGGCGATGCCGACGAACAGGATGAGGAGGATCGCCTCGAACACCATCGACATGTCACTGGCGTTGCGCCCGTTCTCCAGCAACTGCCCCAGGCCGACGCCGAGGTCGGGGAAGGACGCGATGATCTCCGCCGCCATCAGCGAACGCCAGGAGAACGCCCAGCCCTGCTTCAGCCCCGCCACATAGCCCGGCAGCGCGGCGGGCAGCGTGATGTACACGGTTCCCTTCAGACCCGTCGCGCCCATCGTGCGCCCCGCCCGCAGGAACAGCGGCGGCACCTGGTCGACGCCGGACACCAGCCCGTTGGCGATGGAGGGAACCGCGCCGAGCAGGATCACCGCGTACATCATCGAGTTGTTCAGACCCAGCCACAGCACGGCCGGCGGCACCCAGGCCACCGACGGCAGCGACTGGAGACCCGACAGGATCGGTCCGATCGCCGCCCGCACGAACTTCACCCGCGCCACCAGCAGACCCAGCGGGGTGCCGATCGCCAGGGCGAAGAGGAAGCCGAGAAGACCGCGCGAGACGCTGGTCCAGATGTAACCGATCAGCTTGCCCTCGAGCCAGGCGTCCTGGAGCGTCCGCCAGACGTCCAGGGGAGAGACCAGCTTGGTCGGGTCGTCGACGACCTTGAAGGTGATCTGCCAGACGATCAGCAGCAGCACCGTCGCGACGACCGGCGGCAGGATCTTGTCGACGAACGTCCGCCGAAAGGGCGTACGGACGCTGGGCGCCACGACATCCAGTGCGTCGAGCCCCGCCTCCACACCGGCGAGCTCCGTCGTGACCGGCTTCGTCACCGTCGTCTTCGTCTCAGTGCTGGCCATGACGGCGGATCTCCCCACGCAGGACTTCGGTGATCTCGATGGACAGTTCCGCCACCGGGGCATCCTCGATCCGGCGCGGCTGCGGGATGTCGACCGTCCACTCGCGCGCCACCCGGCCCGGCCGGGAGGACAGCAGGACGACCCGCTGCGCCAGCCGCACCGCCTCACGCACGTTGTGCGTGACGAAGAGGACGGACAGCCCCGTCTCCGCCCAGATCCGGGTCAGCTCGTCGTGCAGCACATCCCGTGTGATGGCGTCCAGCGCCGCGAACGGCTCGTCCATCAGCAGGATGTTGCTCTCCTGCGCCAGCGCCCGGGCCAGCGCCACGCGCTGGCGCATACCGCCGGAGAGCTCGTGGACCCGCTTGCCGTACGCGCCCTTCAGCCGCACGAGCTCGAGGAGCTCCTCGGCCTTGCCCCGCCGGTCCTGCTTGGCGATGCCCCGCAGCTTCAGGGCGAGTTCGATGTTCTTGCCCGCGGTCAGCCACGGGAACAGCGCGTGCTCCTGGAACATCAGCGCCGGACGGCCGTCCGTCGTGATGGAACCGGCGGTGGGCTCGTCGAGCCCCGCCACCAGGTTCAGCAGTGTGGACTTGCCGCAGCCCGAAGCACCCAGGAGGGTGACGAACTCGCCGGGAGCGACATCGAGCGTGATGTCGTCCAGGACGAGCTGCTGCCCGCCCGGCCCCGCGAAGGACTTCGAGACGTGCTCAAGCCGGGCCGCGGACTCCACGGACTCCGCGGACTCGGCGGCCTTGGCGAAGGTCGTGGCCATGGTCGTCACCTCCTGGGAACTCATCGGAATCGATCAGCCGACGCCGAGACCGGCGTCGTCGACCGTGGACTCGCCCTCGGCCTTGAGGACCTTGTTGAGGATGCTCAGGTCGTAGATCCCCTTGAGGTCGGGCTTCTTCAGCAGGCCCGCCTTGACCGCGTGCTCCGCCTCGCTGTTGAGGGTGGAGGCCAGCGGGTCGTTGATGAACTGGACCGACGTCCACGCCGGGTCCAGCACCTTGGTGGGCAGCGCCTTGCCGGAGTCGGCCTCCAGCTGCTTGTTCGCCGCGGCCTTCGCCTCCGCCGGGTTGGCGTTGATCCACTTGTTGGTGTCGACCGAGCCCTTCAGCACGGCCTCGACGACCTTCGGGTGCTCCGTGAGGAACTTCTGCGACACGATGATGTTCGTGATCACGAACTTCTTGTCGGGCCACAGCGACGCCTCGTCGAGGAGGACCTTGCCGCCCTCGGCGACCAGCTTGGACGCGGTCGGCTCCGGCACCCAGGCGCCGTCGATCGAACCGGCCTTGAAGGCGTCCGGCGTCACCTTGTTGTCGCTGCGGACGACCGTGACGTCACCCTTGCCGCTCTGCGCGTCGACCTTCCAGCCCTGGTCCGCGATCCAGTTCAGGAACGCCACGTCCTGCGTGTTGCCGAGCTGCGGCGTCGCGATCTTCTTGCCCTTGACGTCCTTGAGGGACTTGACCTTGTCCGGGTTGACGACGAGCTTCACGCCGCCGGACGCCGAACCGCCGATGATGCGCAGGCTCTTGCCGTCGGACTTGGTGTAGCCGTTGATGGCCGGGGAGGGGCCGATCCAGCCGATGTCGATGGAACCGGCGTTCAGCGCCTCGATCTCGGACGGGCCGGCGTTGAAGGTCGCGTACGAGGCCTTGGTGGCGCCCAGCGCCTTCTGGAAGATGCCCTGCTCACGGCCGACGAGCGCGGTGGCGTGCGTCAGGTTGCCGAAGTAGCCGATCTTGACGGTGTCGAGCCCGTCGATCTTCTGCGATCCGGCGGCGACCTTCTCGTTGGCGTTGTCGTCCTTGGCCTCGGAACCGTAACCGCAGGCGGCGAGCGTCAGCAGCGGCAGTGCCGCGGCCACGGCGAGGCCGCGGCGGAGGAGGGTTGAGCGGTTGACAGGCACGGGAGGGGTTCCTCTCGTTGGCCCGGCGGTCACGGGTTTTCAGGTCGTGGCCGGGAAATCGGCAAAGGGTCTTCGTCGTTTCCGAGACGTCGGGTGGGGGGACGGGGCGCGCAGGCAGTGCGCGTACGTCAGAGCGCACATCGCGCCACTCCGCCCTGCCCGCTGCCGAGGGCGCCGCTGCCGATGCGGCCACCCTCCTTCGCGAACGTCGAGTAGAAGTCGGTCGTAGTCATCCTCAGAAGTCCCAACCGTCGTCGTCGGACTTGTTCTTGACCGGCTCGGGCGACGCGAACGACTCGCCGACCATGCCTGCGGTGAGCGTGGTGCCGTCGGCCGGGTCGATCAGGATGAACGAGCCGGTGCGCCGGGAGTCGGCGTAGGAATCCACCGGCAGCGGCTCCGCGGTGCGGATCTTCACGCGGCCGATGTCGTTGGCGACGAGCTGTCCCGGGTGCGGGTGCAGGGACAGGTCGTCGAGTGTGAGACGGGACGGGATGTCCTTGACGATCGCCTTGACCGTGCGGGTGCCGTGCTTGATCAGCACCCGGTGTCCGACGGTCAGCGGCTGGTCGGCCACATGGCACACGGTCGCCTCGACGTCCTGTGTGGTGGCGGGCGCGTCCTTGGTCGGCACGATCAGGTCGCCGCGCGAGACGTCGATGTCGTCCGCGAGCAGCACGGTCACCGACTGGGTCGTCCACGCCGTGTCCACCGGCTCGCCCAGCAGGTCGATACCGGAGATCGTCGAGGTGCGACCGGACGGCAGCACCGTCACCGCCTCGCCCACGTGGAACGTGCCGGCCGCGATCTGGCCCGCGTACCCCCGGTAGTCCGGGTGTTCGGCGGTCTGCGGACGGATCACGTACTGCACGGGCAGCCGGGCGTGGCAGTGCGCCAGGTCGTGGCTGACCGGGACAGTCTCCAGGTGTTCCAGGAAGGTCGGCCCGCCGTACCAGTCCATGTGCGCCGACGGATCGACCACGTTGTCCCCGGCGAGCGCCGAGATCGGGATCGCGGTGACCTCGGGGACGCCCAGCTCGCCGGCGTACGCCGTGAACTCCTCGGCGATCGCGGCGAAGACGGACTCCCGGTACTCGACGAGGTCCATCTTGTTGACGGCGAGGACCACGTGCGGGACCCGCAGCAGGGCCGCGATCGCCGCGTGCCTGCGGGTCTGTTCCACGACGCCGTTGCGGGCGTCGACGAGGATCACCGTCAGCTCGGCCGTGGAGGCGCCCGTCACCATGTTGCGGGTGTACTGCACATGGCCGGGGGTGTCGGCGAGGATGAACCGGCGCCGGAGCGTGGCGAAGTAGCGGTAGGCCACGTCGATGGTGATGCCCTGCTCGCGCTCGGCGCGCAGGCCGTCGGTGAGCAGTGCCAGGTCGGGGGTCTCCTGGCCGCGGCTGGCCGAGACGCGCTCCACGGCCTCCAGCTGATCGGTGAGGATCGACTTGGAGTCGTGCAGGAGCCGGCCCACGAGCGTGGACTTGCCGTCGTCGACGGAACCGGCGGTGGCGAACCGCAGGAGGGTCGTGGCCGAGAGTTCCTCGGAGGTGATGGTGCTCATGCTTAGAAGTACCCCTCGCGCTTGCGGTCTTCCATCGCGGCCTCGGACATCTTGTCGTCGGCGCGGGTGGCGCCCCGCTCGGTGAGCCGGGAGGCGGCGATCTCGGCGATGACGTCGTCGAGCGTCACCGCGTCGGAGTCGACGGCGCCGGTGCAGGACATGTCGCCGACGGTGCGGTAGCGCACGAGGCGCTTCTCGACGCTCTCGCCGTCCTTGGGCCCGCCCCACTCACCGGCGGTCAGCCACATCCCGCCGCGCCGGAAGACCTCCCGGTCGTGCGCGAAGTAGATCTCGGGCAGCTCGATGCCCTCGCGGGCGATGTACTGCCAGACGTCGAGCTCGGTCCAGTTGGACAGCGGGAACACGCGGACGTGCTCACCGGGGGCGTGGCGGCCGTTGTACAGGTTCCACAGCTCCGGACGCTGGCGGCGGGGGTCCCACTGGGAGAACTCGTCGCGCAGGGAGAACACCCGTTCCTTGGCGCGGGCCTTCTCCTCGTCGCGGCGACCGCCGCCGAAGACGGCGTCGAACTTCTCGGACTGGATCTTCTCCGTCAGCGGCAGCGTCTGGAGCGGGTTGCGCGTCCCGTCGGGGCGTTCGCGCAGCACTCCGCGGTCGATGTAGTCCTGTACGGACGCCACGTGGAGGCGCAGCCCGTGCGCGTCCACGACCCGGTCGCGGTACTCGAGGACCTCGGGGAAGTTGTGCCCGGTGTCGACGTGCAGCAGCGAGAAGGGCACCGGCGACGGCGCGAAGGCCTTCAGCGCCAGGTGCAGCATGACGATGGAGTCCTTGCCGCCGGAGAACAGGATCACCGGGTTCTCGAACTCGCCCGCCACCTCGCGGAAGATGTGCACCGCCTCGGACTCCAGCGAGTCCAGGTGGCTGAGGGCGTACGGACCCGCCGTGCCCTCCTCGGTCTCGGCGACGGTCGTCGTCATGCCAGTCCCCTCTCGGTGAGCAGGGCGTACACCGACGCCGCGGACTCCTGCACGGTCTGGTCCTGGGACTCGATCCGCAGGTCGGGCGACTCGGGGGCCTCGTACGGGTCGTCGACCCCGGTGAGCCCGGTCAGCTCGCCCGCCGCCTGCTTGGCGTACAGACCCTTCACGTCACGGACCGAGCAGACCTCGACCGGGGTCGCCACGTGCACCTCCAGGTAGCCGGTCGCACCTTCCTGGTGGCGCTTGCGCACCGCCTCACGGCTGTCCGCGTAGGGCGCGATCACCGGGACGAGGACCTTGACGCCGTTGCGGGCGAGCAGCTCCGCCAGGAAGCCGATGCGCTGCACGTTGGTGTGCCGGTCCTCGCGGCTGAACCCGAGGCCCGCGGAGATGAACTCGCGGATCTCGTCGCCGTCGAGCACCTCGACGCGGTGGCCCTCCGCACGCAGCCGGCCGGCCAGCTCGTACGCGATGGTGGTCTTGCCGGCGCTCGGCAGACCCGTGAGCCAGACGGTGGCTCCGGTCGTCACGTGGTTCTCCCGGTTCGTAGAAGTGGGGGTGGGTGCGGGGGCGTTCGTGGCGGTCGCGGTCATCGTGGTCAGCCGTGCAGTCCGCACTCGGTCTTGCCGCGTCCTGCCCAGCGGCCCGCACGCGCGTCCTCGCCCTCCAGGACACGGCGGGTGCAGGGGGCGCAGCCGACGGAGGCGTAACCGTCCATCAGCAGGGGATTGGTCAGGACGCCGTGCTCGGTGACGTACGCGTCGACGTCGTCCTGGGTCCAGCGGGCGATCGGCGAGACCTTGACCTTCTGCCGCTTCTCGTCCCAGCCGACGACCGGGGTGTTCGCCCGGGTCGGGGACTCGTCGCGCCGCAGGCCGGTGGCCCAGGCCAGGTAGCCCTCGAGCCCCTCTTCCAGCGGCTGCACCTTGCGCAGTTTGCAGCAGAGGTCGGGGTCGCGGTCGTGCAGCTTCGGCCCGTACTCGGCGTCCTGCTCGGCCACCGTCTGCCGCGGGGTCAGCGTGATGACGTTGACGTCCATCACGGCCTCGACCGCGTCCCGGGTGCCGATGGTCTCGGGGAAGTGGTAGCCGGTGTCGAGGAACACCACGTCCACGCCCTTCAGGACGCGGGACGCCAGGTGCGCGACCACGGCGTCCTCCATGGAGGACGTCACGCAGAACTGCTTGCCGAAGGTGTCCACCGCCCACTGGAGGATCTCCAGAGCGGTGGCTTCCTCCAGGTCACGGCCGGCCTGCTCGGCCAGTGCCTTCAACTCGTCGGTGGAACGGCCTTCCTGAACCGTCGTCATATCCGGTCCCCTCCCGGGTCGGTTCGCTGAACACCCCGGGCGAGCAGCCCGAGGAACTTCAGCTGGAATGCGCGGTTGCACGCCGCGCATTCCCAGGCGCCGTGACCGCCTTCCGCGGCTTCGCTCGGACGCAGGTCCTCGTCGCCGCAGTAGGGGCAGTGGAAAGGGACGGCCCGCTCGCTCATGAGAGGGACTCCTCGCCGGCGCGGGTGGCCCAGGCGGCGAAGCGCTCGCCGTCCTCACGCTCGTCCTGGAAGCGCCTCAGGACGCGCTCGACGTAGTCCGGCAGTTCCTCCGAGGTGACCTTCAGCCCACGGACCTTGCGGCCGAAGCCGGCCTCCAGTCCGAGCGCACCGCCCAGGTGCACCTGGAAGCCCTCGACCTGCTCGCCCCGCTCGTCGAGGACCAGCTGGCCCTTGAGACCGATGTCCGCGACCTGGATACGTGCGCAGGCGTTCGGGCAACCGTTGATGTTGATGGTGAGCGGCTCGTCGAAGTCGGGGAGCCGGCGCTCGAGTTCGTCGATCAGCGCCGAGCCGCGCTGCTTGGTCTCGACGATGGCGAGCTTGCAGTACTCGATGCCGGTGCAGGCCATGGTGCCGCGCCGGAACGCGGAGGGCCTGGCGGTCAGGTCCAGCGCCTCCAGCGCCTCGACCAGCGAGGCGACCTGCGCCTCCTCGACGTCGAGGACGATCATCTTCTGCTCGACGGTGGTGCGCACCCGCCCCGAGCCGTGCGCCTCGGCGAGCTCCGCGATCTTCGTCAGGGTGGCGCCGTCGACGCGGCCGACGCGCGGGGCGAAACCGACGTAGAAGCGGCCGTCCCGCTGGCGGTGCACACCGACGTGGTCGCGCCAGCGCTCGACCGGGGCGGCGGGCGCCGGGCCGTCGACGAGCGTGCGTTCGAGGTACTCGTCCTGGAGGACCTGGCGGAACTTCTCCGGGCCCCAGTCGGCGACCAGGAACTTCAGGCGCGCGCGGTTGCGCAGGCGCCGGTAGCCGTAGTCGCGGAAGATGCCGATCACACCCGCCCAGACGTCCGGGACCTCGTCCAGCGGGACCCAGGCGCCGAGCCGGACGCCGATCTTCGGGTTGGTGGAGAGGCCGCCGCCGACCCACAGGTCGAAGCCCGGGCCGTGCTCGGGGTGCTCGACGCCGACGAACGCGACGTCGTTGATCTCATGGGCGACGTCCAGGAGCGGGGATCCGGAGATCGCCGTCTTGAACTTGCGCGGCAGGTTGGAGAATTCCTTGTTGCCGATGAACCGGCGGTGGATCTCCTCGACGGCCGGGCTGCCGTCGATGATCTCGTCCTCGGCGATGCCGGCGACGGGAGAGCCGAGGATCGTGCGGGGGGTGTCACCGCAGGCCTCGGTGGTGGACAGGCCGACCGCCTCGAGGCGGTTCCAGATCTCGGGCACGTCCTCGATGCGGATCCAGTGGTACTGGACGTTCTGCCGGTCGGTGAGGTCGGCGGTGCCGCGCGCGAACTCCTGCGAGATCTCGCCGATCACCCGCAGCTGTTCGGTGGTGAGCGCGCCGCCGTCGATGCGGACGCGCAGCATGAAGTACTTGTCGTCCAGCTCCTCCGGCTCCAGGATCGCGGTCTTGCCGCCGTCGATCCCGGGCTTGCGCTGGGTGTAGAGGCCCCACCAGCGCATCCGGCCGCGCAGGTCGTTGGGGTCGATCGAGTCGAAACCGCGCTTGGAGTAGATCGTCTCAATGCGTGTCCGCACGTTGAGACCGTCGTCGTCCTTCTTGAACTGCTCGTTGCCGTTGAGCGGGGTGAAGTGTCCCGCGGCCCACTGGCCCTCACCGCGGTGACGGCTCACCTTGCGGCGGGGAGTCTCGGCGGCAGGGTTCTGCGGGGTGGCGGCCATGGTTGATCAGTCCTTCGGACAGCGGAGGAAAGGTGTCGGCGCGTGGCGCCGTCCGCGAGGGGTGGTGGTCGGGTGGCGGGCGGGGCGGCTCTGACCTGGGCGTACGGGCGCATGGGAGTACATGCGCGTCATCGCGCGGGCAGAAGGCTGTGCGGAGACGTCGGCGGTGCTGCGGCTCGTCAGCTCGCCGGACAGATGGCGCTGGACATGCGGCCGAGGTCGACGTGTCGCCGACTCACCAAGGCAATTCCAGTTCCGGACATGACGAAAGCGTGTCACGGCGATCTGGACACAGTCCAGCTTCGTCCGCGATGCGGACACCCTGGTCCCGAAATGTGAGACGCGGGTGGCGTCGATCACATGACCTGCGCGGACTCTTGTCGACGCAGGTCACAGCCGGTATGAGCGGGGGCGGACGGGTGGTCAGACCGGGAACGCGCCCGGCCAGGGGCCCGGCGCCGAGACCTCGGGCTGTTCCTCGACCCTCGTGTCGAACAGCTTGAAACCGCGCCGCTGATAGTTGTCCATGGCGTGCTCGCCGTCCAGGCTGCATGTGTGCAGCCACACCCGCTTGGTCTGCGGCAGCCCCGGCCAGCGGTCCGCGAGGTCCCACGCGCGCGCGGCGCCGTACGACAGCAGGTGCCCGCCGACGCGCCGTCCCCGGAAGGCCGGGATCAGGCCGAAGTAGACGATCTCCACGACCCCGTCGTCCTGCGGTTCCAGCTCCACGTACCCGGCCGGGGTGCCCCGGTCGTGGGCGACCCAGGTCTCGACCCCCGGACGCGCCAGGTGCTCCTGCCACTGCGCGTACGTCCAGCGCAGCCGGTCGATCCAGCGGATGTCCCCGCCGACGGACGCGTACAGGAAGCGGCTGAACTCGGGGGAGGGGACCTCGGAGCGGACGATCCGGACGTCGCCCTCGGGCGCGGCGGCCGGGAGTGCGTCGGCCGGATCGGTCTGCTCCAGGGACCAAGTGGTCACGGGGATGCGGGTCATGCCCGTCAGGGAATCATCTACCCGGTCGTTCTGTCGATCGAGGCCAGGGGCAGGGCGAAGAGCACTCGTCCCGACTGCGTCCAGACTTCGCCGGTCTCCTCCCAATAGGAGAGGGAGTCGGTTCGCGGGCTCCAGCAGTCGTGCGTGTCCTCGGCGCCGCACACGGCCGCCCGCGACCCGCTCGCCTCGTCGTCGGCCTCGTCGTCCTTCCTCGCGGCGTCCTGCCGCCACAGCGTCCCGTGTTCGTCGTCCGGTCCGGCTGCCCGGGTCACGTACCACTGCGACCCGTACGACAGCAGGCCCCGCACGCCTGTCAGCTTCGTCTCGTACGCCTGCGAGGCCCGTACCCGGCCGTTGGCGTTCGTGGCGAGCAGCCCCTCGTGGCCGGGGGCGGTGCTGAAGGGGTAGCGCCACAGGCGGGCGCCGCGGTCGCCGTCGTCGAGGGTCCACTCCCCGGCGACCAGGCTGTCCGGCGCGGTGCTGCGGTCCAGGGAGACGGTCGCGGGGTGCGGCGCGCCGGAACCGCCGCCCAGCGCGTAGGAGCCGATGGCCGGCAGTACGAAGCGGTAGCCGTTCGCCGACCACCCGCCCGGCACCCGGCCGACCGCGGCACCGGCGACGGTGGCGCGCTGGATCCGGTTCATGTCGTACACGTAGAGCGCGGCCCGGTCGCCGTCGTCGGCGGTGACCAGCAGCTTGTCCTGGTACCAGACCATCCCGGAGACATGGGAGACCAGTCCCCGGTAGTCCCGTCCGTCGTCCACCGGGACGGCGAGCAGTGCCCAGGTGTAGGAGAGGTGGTTCAGGTCGCCCGCGTTCACGAAGCCGACCCGGGCCAGCCCCCGGTCGGCCGGCGTGCCGCCGCTGCGCGACCAGCCGGAGAGGATCACCCGGTTCGCGCCCCAGACGCCGTCGTCGTCGGCGTCCCCCGAGGTGGTGACCGCGCCCGGCTGCCAGCCCTCGGTGTCGTCCGTGTTCCAGCAGTACGCGCGCGAGGCCACGGGGGAGACCGGCAGGGTTCCGCGCTCGGTGGGCGTGCAGTCGATCGCGTTCCGCAGGCTGCGCTCGGCCCCGCCGAGCACCGCGCCGACGCCGACCGGACGGCCCATTCCCGCGGCGAGACGGTCCAGGGCGGTCTGCGGTACGCGGCTCTCGGTGAGCCGCAGTGCCGCGGTGTCGGCCGAGGTGGTGAGCGGTTTCAGGTCCCCGGGGCCGTCGTCGGTGACCGTCGCCTGGGAGGCGCTGATCATGGTGGCGGCAGCGGTGAGCGCGAGAGCGGTTCCGGACAGGAACGCCCGCAGTGCCCTGCCCCGTCTGCGCCGGCGGTGTCGGCCGCGTTGCTTCATTTGCCCTCCCGAGGCGGGCCAACTGCGCCTTATGATCCGTACGTTGACCGAGGAGCAGGTGGGGTGACCCGTAGGGGGATGCTACGGCAGTCGGGCGCGGTCGGGGGCGAAGACTCCGCAAATATGCGAAAGACGCCACCGGAAGGACTCGGGAACCCTGGTCACCGGGGTGCCGCCGCCCGGTTTCTCACCACCGCGGGCGCGTTCGAATGCGGCAGCAGGGTCTGCGTGTCCGCGGGGAGCTGCACCTCGACGTCGGCATCCTCGCAGAAACGATACGGCCGATGTTCCAGGAGTCCCCCGAGATACCGCCGCACCCTGGACATCTCCGCCCGCACCGTCACCGTACGGCCCGAGTCGCCGAACACGTCCTCGGCCAGGGCCGCCGCGCTGCGGCCGCCGCGGTCCGCCGCCAGCAGGTACAGCAACTCGGCGTGCCGGGGACTCAGTTCGTGGGACCACGCCCCCGCGCCCCCCGACACCGTCACCGACCAGCGCCGGGGCCGGCTCACGTCCAGCACGATCCGGGTCGTGCCGCGCGGCAGCGGCTCGGCGGCCTCGTCCACCGACCGCACCAGCCAGCCGCCGGCCAGCGGCTCGATCGAGCACAGCCCGAGCGCCGGCAGCCGGCGACGGCCCGGGGACGTCGACTTGGGCAGCGCGAGCCGGCTCGCGTACGGCATCCCGGTCACCGCCGCCGTCCAGCCGTCCGGGTCCACCACCGCCGCCCGGCCCGCCAGCCGGGCCAACACCGGCGCGGCCACAGCCCGCAGCCCCTCCAGCGATCCCAGATGTCTCTCGCGCAGCCTGGACTCGGCGAGTTTCGCCACCGAGTCCACCCAGGCGAGCGTGGCGGGGTGCATCGTCTCCAGCGGGCCGCTGACATCGACCACACCGAGCAGCCGCCCGTTGCGCGGGTCGGTGATGGGAGCGCCCGCGCAGGTCCAGGCCGCGTGCGAGCGCACGAAGTGTTCGGCGGCGAACACCTGCACGGGCCGGCGCACCACCGCCGGCGTGCCCACACCGTTCGTGCCGACCACGGCCTCGCCCCAGTCCGCGCCCAGTTCGAACCCGAGCCCGTCGGCCTTGCGCAGGACGGGGCCGCAGCCCTCGCGCCACAGCACCCGGCCCTCCTCGTCGGCGACGACCATGATGTGGTGGGCGACGTCCGCGACCGACAGCAGCCCCTCGCGCAGCACCGGCAGCACCTCCCGCAACGGCGACTCCTCGCGCCGCCGCCGCACCTCGTCGGCGCTCAGCAACCCCGCTCTGAAATCGTGGTCGGGGTCGACACCGCTGCGCAGCATCCGGTCCCAGGACTGCTCGATGACCGGGCGCGGGGCGACGCGGGCCCGCTGCCCGGCCAGCCGGGCGTCCCGCACCTCGTTGAGCACCCGTGCCGCCCGCGCGGCGTCGACGGCCGCGAGCTGCGGCACGTTCATCTGTGGCATCACCACTGGGCCTCCCGGGAGCACACGACGACAACCGGATGTCAAGTTCCTGCGCCGACTGTTTCCGGTCTTGCTTCAGGCACCCATCTTGCCGTCCACCGGTGACGGAGGGGCATAGTCCGGTCACAACCACCGACAAGTTGCAACCCCCTGCAACCCTGGTGAATGTCCACAGGGTGTTTGAAGCTTGAGCCACGCCGTCTCGAGCGGCGATCCTGGCCTCGCAGGGCCATTGCGGCGGGGGTGGTGCCGTGTCGGCGCGGCACCACCCCCGCTTCCTGTCCGCGCAGGTCGGCCCGGTCAGGACCGGGGTTCGGCCCGCTCGACGATCGACGCCAGGTCCAGGCTGTGCGGCAGCGTCCCGAAGGCCGCGCCCCCGTCCCCGCCCAGCCGCGAGGCGCAGAACGCGTCGGCGACCTCCGGGGGCGCGAACCGCACGAGCAGCGCCCCCTGAAGCACCAGGGCGAACCGCTCCGCCAGCCGCCGGGCCCTGCCCTCGACGCCGTCCAGATCGGCCAGTTCCGTCAGCAGACCCTTGATCGCCTGGTCCAGCCGGTGATCGGCCCCGCGCGCCTGTCCCACCTCCCGAAGATAGGCGTTCAGCGCCTGCGGCTCCCGCTGAAGCGCGCGCAGCACGTCCAGCGCCTGCACGTTGCCCGCGCCCTCCCAGACCGAGTTCAGCGGCGACTCGCGCACCAGCCGGGGCATCCCCGACTCCTCCACATAGCCGTTTCCGCCCAGGCACTCCGACGCCTCCACCGCCACCGGCGTACAGCGCTTGGTCACCCAGTACTTGGCCGCCGGAACCGCGATCCTCAGCAGCGCCCGTTCCTCCTCGCCCCCGTCGTCGCAGGCCGCCGCCAGCCGCAGCCCCAGCGCGGTGGCGGCCTCCGACTCCAGCGCGAGATCGGCCAGGACATTGCGCATCAGCGGCTTGTCGACCAGCCTGCCGCCGAACGCCTCACGGTAGGTGCAGTGATGGATCGCCTGAGCCACCGCCTGCCGCATCAGCCCCGCCGAGCCGAGCACACAGTCCAGCCGGGTCGCCGCCACCATGTCGATGATGGTGCGCACCCCGCGCCCCTCCTCACCGACCCGGCGGGCCCAGGTCCCGTCGAACTCGACCTCGGCGGACGCGTTGGACCGGTTCCCCAGCTTGTCCTTGAGCCGTTGCAGCCGGAAGACGTTACGGGTGCCGTCCTCCAGCACGCGCGGCACGAGGAAGCACGTGAGCCCGCCCTCGCCCCGCGCGGGGGCGGCCTGCGCGAGCACCAGGAAACCGTCCGACATGGGTGCCGAACAGAACCACTTGTGCCCGGTCAGCGCGTACGTGCCGTCCTCGGCGAGCGGGGCGGCGACCGTCGCGTTCGCCCGAACATCGCTCCCGCCCTGCTTCTCCGTCATGCCCATGCCGAACAGGGCCCCGGCCTTCAGACGGGCCGGCCGCAGCTCACGGTCGTAGATCGTGGACGTCAGCCGGGGTTCCCACTCGGCCGCCAGCTCCGGGTCGGTGCGCAGCGCGGGAACCGCCGCATGGGTCATCGACAGCGGACAGCCGTTGCCCGCCTCCACCTGCGTCCACACCAGGAAGGCCGCCGCCCGGCGCACATGTCCGCCCGGCCGCACCCAGGCGTCCGTCAGATGGGCCCCGACCCCCTTGCCGAGCAGCCGGTGCCACGCCGGGTGGAAGTCGACCTCGTCCACGCGGTGCCCGTACCGGTCATGCGTACGCAGTTCCGGACGATTCTCATTGGCCTGCACAGCCCACTCCTGCACCTGCGCCGATCCGGCCGCCCGGCCGAGCGCCGAAAGCTCGCTGCGCGCCTCGTCGAGCAGCTCCGTATCCAGATGCCGTTCCACGGCCGCCACCAGCGCCTGATCGGCGCCGTAGACGTCGTACCCGGTCAGGGGCGGGGGCTGGTTGGTCACGGTGTGCGTGGTGCCTGCCATAGCCCGAACCTACCCCCGGGTACGACAGTCATGGCCGCCGAAGAGCCCGCGTGCCGCTCCCCGACCCGGTGAAGTGGCCTTGCCGGAGGTGAGTGCGGCCCCGAACGGCGGATACCTTTAGGGCGTGCAGCCAGGAAGTCAGTCACCCGAGCAACCCGGGAGCCCCACCGGGCGTCTCCACCGGGCACGCGCCCTTTACCGGAACGTCTCCAAGCGGCGGACGGCCTGGCTGCTGTTGAAGGACACCGTCAACTCCTGCATCGAGTACCGCATCCTCGGCCTCGCCGCCGAAGCCGCCTTCTTCACGCTGCTGTCCGTGCCCCCGCTGCTGCTCAGTCTGATCGGCCTGCTCGGCTACGTCGACGACTGGACCGGCACCGACACCATCACCAGCCTGGAGGCCAACATCCTCGACGCCTCGCGCACGGTCCTCTCGGACAAGGGCGTCAGACAGATCGCCCAGCCGATCCTCGACGACGTGATGAAGGGCGGCCGCCCCGACGTCATCTCCATCGGGTTCCTGTTCGCGCTGTGGTCGGGGTCGCGCGCGGTGAACGTCTTCATCGACACGATCACCGTGATGTACGGCCTCGACGGCGTGCGCGGGATCGTCAAGACCCGGCTGGTGGCGTTCCTGCTGTTCGTCGGCGCCCTGCTGATCGGATCGGTCGCGCTGCCGCTGATGGTCGCCGGACCCGACGCGGTGGTGCGGATCGTCCCCTGGTCGACGACCGTGGTGCAGGTCCTGTACTGGCCGGTCGTGATCGTCCTGTCCGTCGCGTTCCTCACCACGCTCTACCACGTCTCCGTGCCCGTGCGCTCGCCGTGGATCGAGGACGTCCCCGGCGCGCTCGTCGCCCTCGCGATGTGGGTCCTCGGCAGTTTCCTGCTGCGCATCTACCTGACGAGCACGATCGAGGGTGCCACCATCTACGGGTCCCTGGCCGCCGCCGTCGCCGTCATGCTGTGGATCGGCGTGTCCGCGTTCGCCGTGCTGGTCGGCGCCGCCGTCAACGCCGCGATCGACCGGGTCTGGCCGGCCGCCGCGACGGCCGCCGCCCGCGCCGCCAACGAACGGCTCCGCCAGGTGGAGGCCGCGGAGTACGTCGCCCGCGTGGCGGCGATCCGCTCCCACGAGGACGACGACCCCGACGACCCCGACATGCCCTCCGAGTTCCCCGAGCGGTGGTCCCGGTTCCTTCCGCCGGAGGACGTCACGGGCCGCTTGCGCGCCCACGCCAAAAGCTTTCCCAAGGCCAACGGGGCGAACGGCGCCAACGGTGGCAACGGTGGCAACGGTGGCAACGGTGGCGGTGACGGCGGCAGCGGCCAGGGCGGCGACGGGGAAGACCAGCGCCCGCAGGGGTGAGGCCCCGGGGCGGCCACCAGGAGACAGGTCCGGTCCCGTCCCGCAGAGCCCCGCCGCACAGGGGCGCTACGCCTTCCAGACGCCCGCCCCCGCCGCCTCCCGCGCGAAGTCCGCGAAGTCCCGCGGCTCGCGGCCGAGCACCCGCCGGACGCCGTCCGAGAGGTGGGCGTTGCGCCCGTCCAGCAGCGACTCGAACAGCTCCACCAGGAACGCGACCTCCTGCGGCGGTACCCCGAACCCGGCCAGCCGCTCGCCGTACCGCCGCGCCGGCACGGGCGTGTACGTCAGCTCGCGCCCGCCGGCCCGTCCCACCTCGGCGACCGCTTCCCGGAACGTCAGCAGCCTCGGCCCGGACACGTCCAGCGCCTCGCCCACGTACCGGTCGCCCCCGGTGAGCGCCGTCACCACCACCTCGGCGACATCGCGCAGGTCCACGAACGGCTCTCGCACCTCGCCACCGGGAAACACCAGCTCACCGCTGTTCCGCAACTCCTCGACCAGCGGCCCCTCGCTGAAGTTCTGCGCGAACCACGCGGCCCGTACGACCGTCCAGTCCGCGCCCGACGCCCGCAGCGCCTCCTCCGTCGGCAGCGCCCGTTCCTCACCCCGCGACGACAGCAGCACCAGCCGCCGCACCCCGAGCGCGACCGCCTCGCGGGCGAGCCGCCCCACCGCGTCGGCCGCCTCCGGCGCCCCCACGTCCGTGGGGTACACCAGGTAGGCCGCGTCCGCGCCGCGCAGTGCCTGCGCCCAGGTCGAGGCGTCGTGCCAGTCGAAGCCCCGGGCCCGCGAGGCCGCCCGTACGGTCAGCCCGGCGGCCCCCGCCGCCTGCGCCACCCGGCTGCCCGTACGACCGGACGCGCCGGTCACCACCACCGTCATCCCCCGTGCCGTGCTCTGTGTCCGTGCCGAGTTCTGTGTCATGCGTCCAGTCAACTGCCGTGCGCCGCACCGGCCCATCGCTGAACGGCTCATTCCCATAAGCGCGCGTCTACGCTGACCCCATGGACGCTCCCGGCCCGACGGACGCTCCCCCACGCCCGGACATGCTCACGCGGGGGGACCCTCTCGCAGGGCTGCTCGAGGGCCCACGCGCGCGTGGCGCGCTCATGATCCGCGCGTGCTTCGACCCGCCGTGGGCCGTACGGGTCGAGGACCGCGCCCCGCTGACGGTGATGCTCATGGTGCGCGGCGAGGGCCTGGTCCTTCCGGACGAGGGGGAGGGCGTCCGTCTGCGGGCCGGCGACCTCGCCATCGCCCGCGGGCCCGCCCCCTACACCTGCGCCGACGCCCCCGGCACGCATCCGCAGGCGCTGATCCTCCCCGGCGGCCGGTGCGCGTATCCCGACGGGCGCCTCCTGAACGGCTCCATGGACCTGGGGGTCCGCACCTGGGGCGACCGTCCGGACGGTTCGACGGTCGTCCTGATCGGCACGTATCTGATGCAGGGCGAGATCAGCGCCAGGCTGCTCGACGCGCTGCCCCCGCTGCTGTCCCTCACCTCCGATATCTGGCCGTGCCCCCTCACGCCCCTGCTCATGGAGGAGATCGTCCGCGACGAACCGGGTCAGGAGGTCGTCCTGGACCGCATGCTCGACCTCCTGGTCATCGCCGCGCTGCGGGCCTGGTTCTCGCGCCCGCAGGCGGCTGCTCCGGCCTGGTACCAGGCGCTGGCGGACCCCGTCGTCGGCCGCGTCCTGCGTCTGCTCCAGGACGACCCGGCGCACCCCTGGACCGTCGCTTCCCTGGCCGCGAAGGCGGGTGTCTCCCGGGCGGCCCTGTCCCGCCGTTTCGGGGACCTCCTGGGCGAACCCCCGATGACCTACCTCACCGGCCGGCGCCTCGCCCTCGCGGCCGACCTGCTGCGCGACACCGAGGACACCATCGGCGCGATCGCCCGCCGGGTCGGCTACGGAAGTTCGTTCGCGCTCTCCAGCGCCTTCAAGCGGGTGTACGGGGTCAGCCCGCAGGAACACCGGACCCGGGCGGCCTAGGCGCGGCGCCCCGAGAGGCCGGGGCGGTCCCGGACGGCGGCGTAGCCTGGCGTACATGTACGAGGAGCGGGCCTCCCGGCTTGCAGGGGCCGTGCTGTGGACGAACACGCCGTCGGCGGCGCCCGGCGCGCTGCCCGTTCTCCCCGACGGGTGCATGGACCTGCTGTGGAGCGACGGCCGACTGCTGGTCGCCGGGCCGGACACCCGCGCACACCACCTGGACTGCCCTCCCACGGCCTGGGCCGGCATCCGTCTCTTCCCGGGCACCGCACCCGCGCTGCTCGGCGTACCGGCCCAGGAACTGCGCGACCGGCGGGTGGAGTTGGCGGATCTGTGGCCGGCCAGCGAAGTGCGCCGGCTGAGCGGCCGGGTCGCCGCGGCCGCCCAGCCGGCGGTGGCCCTGGAGGAACTGGCGCTGGAGCGAGCGGCGCCCCCCGACCGGGCCCTGCGCCGACTGGTCGCCGCCCTCGCCGCGGGCCGTGGCGTGGCGGACACCGCCGATGAACTCGGCCTGAGCGCACGTCAGTTGCACCGCCGTTCGCTGACCGCCTTCGGCTACGGCCCCAAGACGCTGGCCCGTATCCTGCGCCTGCAACGAGCTCTCGCGCTGGCCCGGGAGGGCATGCCGCACGCGGACACCGCGGACCGGGCCGGCTACGCCGACCAGGCCCATCTGGCGCGGGACGTCCGGCAGTTCACCGGTCTCACCCTCGGCGTACTGGCGCACCCGCGGGCCGGTCACACGGAGAGCGGCGCGAACAGGTCGACGCCGTTGCCGTCCGGGTCGAGCACCACGGCGTACCGCTGACCCCAGAAGGCGTCCCACGGCTTCAGTTCGCCCCGGTGCCCCGCGGCCAGCACCTCCTCGTACACCGTGTCGACCTCGGCCGGTGTCTCACAGCGCAGCGCGAGCGAGGCCCGGCCGCCCCCGGACGGTGGCTGCCACTGCGGGTGGAAGGAGCGGACGGTGTCCTCGGTGTCCAGCAGCAGCCGCGGGCCACCGGGCGGTCCGGCCTCGGCGTGCGGCTCGTGCTCGGCCCCCGCGGGGAAGGCGAAGCCGAGCCGGCGGTAGAAGGAGACGGAGGCGGCCATGTCGGAGACGACCAGGCCGACGGCATCGAATCGTGGACTCATACGGAAACCGTAGACAGCGCGCCCGCGGCCGGTCTTGAACGAATCGGACACGCGGAGACGGGGACACGCGGGGACACGGACACGCGGGCGCCCGGAGACAGGGCGCTGCGTCCGCCGAGGACGCGGGCGGGCGCCCGGGTCAGCCGAAGGTCACCGGCCCGTGGGGCGTGTCCACCTGGCTTTCGGGCGGGGTGCCTGGTCCCTTCAGGGCCGGGGTGAATGCCGGCTCCCGCGGAGCGGGGCCGGGGCAGGGGTAGCCGGATCGCCGTCAGGGCGATCCGGCGTCGTCGTCCGGGATGGCGAGGGGCGGCCACGGACAGGCGGTGGTGACGGGGAGTGGAGGGACCCGGCGCCGACGGTCGGTGGCCGGCGGGGTGTGGTCACTCGCATGGGTGATGGTGATCGACGGGGTGCGCGGCCGGGGAACGTGTGGTCCACGTTTCGGGGCATGGCACGGTTTCGGATGTACCCGACGGGTGGGCAGGAGCGGCAGATGCTGCCGCCGCGCCCCGGGCCCCCACCCCTTCCTGGCCCATCCGAGCGGTGGCATCGGCTGGGCGGCATTGTCTGCGCGACCAGTGACGTTTCTCCGGTGAACCGGTTGCGCCATCGGGGTGAGCGCAAGCCCTCGCGCCGCGAGTGCCGTACGTCGGCATGGAGATCCTTTTGTCCTGGCAAAGGGCTGTCGTGTCGCGGCCGCCCTCTTGCGGTTGATGTGTCGACCCCTCGACTCCATTGGAGGAGCCGGACGGTGACTTACGGGAACAAGCTGCGGGAGCAGATCGCCGGACCCGGAACGACCCCGTTGATCGGCGTGTACGACATGTACTCGGCGTCGATCGCGGCGGAGCACTACGACGGGATGTTCGTCTCGGGCTTCGGCTTCGCGGCTTCGCACTACGGACTGCCGGACATCGGTTTCATCGCCTGGCCGGACATGCTGGCGTTCGTCCAGCGACTGCGGGGCGCGTTCCCGCGGCAGCACCTGCTGGTGGACATCGACGACGGTTACGTCGATCCGGAGGTCGCCTGTCATGTGGTGGAGGCCCTGGAACGGATCGGGGCCTCGGGCGTGATCCTGGAGGACCAGAAGCGGCCGCGACGGTGCGGGCACGCCGACGGCAAGCAGGTCCTGCCGCTCGACGAGTACCTGGTGAAGCTGGAGATGGTGCTGGCCACCCGGCGCGACCTGGTCGTGGTCGCCCGCACGGACGCCACCGACGAGCACGACATCCTGCGGCGGGCCAGGACGCTGGCCGCGACGGACGCGGACGTGATCCTGGTCGACGGAGTCCGCACCGTGGACTGGATCCGCCGGATCAGGGACGTGGCGGGGGACAAGCCGCTGCTGTTCAACCAGATCGCCGGCGGCAAGTCGCCGAGGCTCTCCCTGGGCGAGCTGTCCGACCTGGGCGTGAACGTCGCGATCTACAGCACGCCGTGTCTCTTCGCCGCCCACGCGGCGATGGACTCCGCGCTCACCGACCTCAAGCGGACCGACGGCCGGCTGCCCGAGGTCGACACGGCGAGCGGCATCGGCGTGCGGGCCTCGACCGAACTGCTGGAGCGCAACATCGCGCGCCTGCGCACCGCACCCGAGAGCGTGAACGCGTGAGTCCGGTCCCGCGCCGGCTCCGAGCGGCGACGGTCCTGGCCGCCGCCCTGCTGGGCGCCGCCACGGCACCGGCGGTCGCCGAGGGGAGCCTGATCACCGTCGTCGACAACTCGCATGCCGACTCGATCCTCGAGGTCGACCGGGCGGCCAACGTCCAGCAGGGCAGCAGCGGCACGGCGGGCAGCGACCACGACGGAAGCGCCGTCGACATGATGGAGGCACTGGTCGGCGGCCCGGACCGCGGGGAGGACTGAGGCGAGGGCCGGGGCGAGGACCGGGGCCGCGCGCGACGGCTGAGGCGGCCGGCCGCCCCGGCCCCGTGCCGCCCACGCCGCCGGGGCGGCCCGGGATGCCGGACGTGATCACGGGGCCGGGAGGCGGCCGTGATCACGTCCCCGGCGGCCGGCGCGGCGGAGCCGTACTCGCCCGCTCCACGAGTCGCGTCGACAGCTCGGTCCGGGTTCCCTCCGGGTGCTCGCCGTCCATCATCCGCAGCAGCAGCCGTAACCCGGTGGCGGCCATCTCCGCGAGCGGCTGGCGCACGGTGGTGAGAGCGGGGGTGGTCCACCGGGCCTCCGGCAGGTCGTCGAACCCGACCACGCTGATGTCCCGGGGGACCTCCAACCCCCGTTCGGCGAGGGCCAGGCACACCCCGAGGGCCATGCGGTCGGAGCATACGAAGACGGCCGTCGGCGGCTCGGGCAGGTCGAGCAGTTCGTGCGTGCGCCGATGGGCCACGGACTCGTCGAAGTCGCCGTCGCGCAGGTACTCGGGGCGTGGCGCGAGTCCTGCCGAGGCGAGGGCCGAGCGGTAGCCGGCGACCCGGGCGCCGCTGCACATCCTGCGGCGCGGGCCGGCGATCACGGCGATGCGTTCATGACCGAGCGCCAGCAGGTGTTCGGTCGCCGTCACTCCGCCCTGCCAGTTCGCCGCGCCCACCGACACCACCCCCGGCGGGGGCTCGACCACCGGGTCGATCATCACGAACGGGGTGCGTTGCTGCTCCAGCCAGGCGTACTGGGAACCCGTCAACTCGGCCAGGTTGAACAGCACCCCGGACGAACCGCGCGCCGTCAGCCTGTCCAGCCAGCCGCGCTGCGGACGGTCGACGCGGCTGCGGGACAGGGCGGCCGAGACGACCACGTCCAGGCCCGCGTCGTGGGCCGCCTCCTCCACCCCGTGCAGCACAGCGCCCGACCAGGAGCTGTCCAGCGAGTGCACGACGAGGTCGATCAGCCTCGGCGGCCTGCTCGCGTCGAAGCGCGGTCTGCGGACATAGCCCAGCCGGTCCAGGGCCTCGGTCACCCGGCGTCTGGTCTCGGGGGCGACGTCCTCCCTGCCGTTGACCACCTTGGAGGCGGTCGGCACGGACACGCCCGCCTCCCGGGCCACGACCGCAAGGGTCGGCCCACCCGTCACGCCCGCACCCGCACTCGCCGTGCGCACCATCGGGAACCACCTCTCCGGCCCGCCCGAGGGCCAGCGAAAGCTCGACCAGCGCCCTTACGGAGCCGGTCCGGGAACAGGCGGCTCACAGAAAGCGCTTGCTATCCTAGGGGTGCCCGGCCGTGACGTGAAGACTCCGGAAAACACGGGATCTTGACAGCCCAGGACCGGGCGGTGGACACCGGCCGCGGCTCCACGAGCGGCGGCCACGACCGGCTCGACGCCGGCAGCCCCCGAGTAGGCCGAACAGCCCCTCCGCAGGCCCCTGCGCCGGAATACCGAGCGTGGGTGTGGTGCTCTGGTCATACCGGTGCGGAAGCGCGGCGAAGGGCTGGTGGGCAGATGACAGCGGACCGTGCGGACACCGGGGGCGAGGCTCCGGCGGACCCCGACCCCGTCGTTCCGACCCCGTACGGGGCCGTGCGCGGGAGGTACGAGAACGGCGTCGCGGCCTTCCGCGGGATCCCGTACGCGGCGCCCCCCTTCGGGGCCCGCAGATTCCGTCCGCCCGTGCCCCCCGAGCCCTGGGAGGGCGTACGCGACGCGGGCGCCTTCGGTCCGACGCCGCCGAAACCGCCGTACTCCGAGGCCTTCGCCCGGTACCTGTCCGACCCCGTGGTCGCGGGCGACGACTGTCTCAACCTCAACGTCTGGACGCCCGAGCCCGGCCCGGCCGCTCGGCTTCCCGTCCTCGTGTGGCTGCACGGCGGCGCCCTGACCAGGGGCTCCTCTGCCGTGCCGGTGTACGACGGGCGGAACTTCGCCCGCGACGGCATCGTCTTCGTCTCGATCAACTACCGGCTGGGGGTGGAGGGGTACGGACTCTTCCCGGACGCCCCCGCCAACCCCGGTCTGCGTGACCAGCTCGCGGCACTGGAATGGGTCCACAACTCGATCGCGGCCTTCGGGGGCGACCCCGACAAGGTCACCCTGGCGGGACAGTCCGCCGGAGCGATCAGCGCGGGAGTCCTGATCGCCGCCCCGCAGGCACAGGGGCTGTTCCGCCGGGCCGTCCTCCAGAGCGGACCGCCGGAGGCCCTCGAGCGGGACAAGGTCCGGCGCATGGTGCGCCGCATGGCGAACCGGCTGAGGATCCCCGCCACCGCCGAGGCCTTCGCCGCCGTCGACCGGGACGTGCTGCTGCGCACCCAGGCCGAGGTCGGCAGGCTCAGCAGCCCGGTCCTGGGCGGACCCGCCTTCGGCATCGTCGTCGACGGCGACCTCGTACCGCGCGACCCGCTCCGGGCCCTCGTCGACGGGGACGCGGCCGCCGGAGTCGACCTGCTCCTCGGGTGGACCCGGGACGAGTACCGGCTGTGGCTGGTCCCGGGCGGGCTGATGGAGCGCGTCGACCGGATGGGACCCGTCGCCCTGGCCGGCGCGATGGCACGCTGCCGCTGCGGCCACGAGGTGCCGCGCGGATACCGCACCCTGCACCCCGGGACCGGCACGGCCGAGATCGTCGGCCAGATGGTCACCGACAGCCTGCTGCGCCGCCCCCTGCGCCAGCTGGCCGAGGCACGCCCCGGGTCGTCCTACGTGTACGAGTTCGCCTGGCCCTCGCGCAGGCCAGGACTGGGCGCCTGCCACGCCCTCGAGCTGGGCTTCGTCTTCGACACCGGTGAGACGGCCGAGTCCGCGAAGCTCGCCGGGGGCGGTGCGCCGCAGGAACTCGCCGACGCGATGCACGGGGCGTGGACCCGGTTCGTGGCCACGGGAGACCCCGGCTGGGAGCACTGGGGCGCGGCGCATCCGGTGCGGATCTTCGGCGCGGCCGACAGCGAGCGGCACGAGGAGGACGGCGGCCGGTCCTCGGCCGGCGGTGTGTCGTACACCGCGTACGGTCCGCGGGACCGTGAGCTGGCCCTCTGGGCGGCCGAGGCGGCGGCCGGGCCACCCGGAGAGCCCGTCGCCGAGACGACGGCGCCCTCCGGCCCGCCGCCCGGCAGGGCCCCGCGCGCCACGGAGCTGAGATCGGCGGTACGCCGGCTGCGCCGGGCCGGGGGAGTGAGGGAACCCTGAGCCGACGCGAAACGCGGGCCCGCGGCCACCTCGCCGTCGGCCGGGCGGTTGATCGCGCCCGCGCCACGTCGGCCGCCCGGCCGCGTCGGGAGGCCGGGGCAGCACACCGTGAACGGAGAGGCGCCCGAGGCCGGGACAGGCACCGCGGACGGGGACGGCGCCCCGGACGGGGACGGCGCCCCGGACGGGGACGGCGCCCCGGACGGGGACGGCGCCCGACGCCGCGAGGGCACTTCTGGCGTCCGGGACGGGCGCCTTGGGCCGGGATGAGTACCCGGGGTCGCCACGGCAGCGAGGGCGGGAGCGGGTCCCGAGGCCGGGACAGGCGCCCCGGACGGGGACGGCGCCCGAGGCCGCGAGGGCACTTCTGGCGTCCGGGACGGGCGCCTTGGGCCGGGATGAGTACCCGGGGCCGCCACGGCAGCGAGGGCGGGAGCGGGTCCCGAGGCCGGGACAGGCGCCCCGGACGGGGACGGCGCCCGAGGCCGCGAGGGCACTTCCGGCGGCCGCGGCGGGCGTGTGGGGCCGGGACGGCGCCTTGGGCTCGGACGGGCGTGTGGGGCCGGGACGAGCACCCGGGGCCGGGGCGGCAGCGAGGGCGGGGACGGGCACCGGAGGCCGGCACGGCAGCCAGGGCCGGGGCGGGCCCCGCGGCCGGGTGGAGGGCTACGCGGAGGTCAGGGTTCGGGCGATCGACGTGACCGCGTTCGGGCCGACGCGGCAGCAGCCGCCGATCAACCGCGCTCCCGACTCCCGCCAGCCCAGCACCTGTTCGGTGGTGAACGTGGACCGGCCACGCCAGGCGCGGGCCTGCGCGTCCCAGGCCTCGCCGCTGTTCGGGTAGACGACGACCGGCTTGCCCGTCACCCGGACCGCGGTCGCCACGGCGGCTTCGACGTCTTCCGGGGCGCAGCAGTTCACCCCCACCGCGATCACCTCGTCCGCGTCGGCGGCCAGGGCGAACGCCTCGTCCAACGGCTGCCCGGCGCGCGTACGGTCACCGGCGATCGAGTACGACAGCCAGGCCGGCACACCGAGCCCGCGCACCGCGCGCAGCAGCGCCTCGGCCTCGTCGGCGTCGGGCACCGTCTCCAGCGCCAGCACGTCGGGCGCGGCGGCGGCCAGGACCTCCAGCCGGGGGCGGTGGAAACGTTCGAGCTCCTCGACACTCAGCCCGTAGCGGCCCCGGTACTCAGAGCCGTCGGCGAGCATAGCCCCGTACGGCCCCACCGACGCGGCGACCCACAGGGAGCGGGTGATGCCCCCCTCCCGGGCCTGCCGGGCCGCCCGCCGGGCCAGTTCCACGCTCAGCGAGAGCAGCCGGGCGGCCTCGGCGTGGTCGATGCCGCGCTTGGCGAAGCCCTCGAACGTGGCCTGGTAGCTGGCGGTGATCGAAACGTCCGCGCCCGCCTCGAAATAGGTCAGGTGCGCCTGGGTGATGGCCTCGGGCCGTTCGGCCAGCAGCCGCGCCGACCACAGCTCGTCGCTCAGGTCGTGTCCGGCGGACTCCAGCTGGTTGGACATACCGCCGTCGAGGACGACGGCTCCGGCGGCGAGGGCCGCGGCGAGGGAGGTCTCGGCGAGGGGAGCAGGGGTGTCGCTGGTCATGACACGAGGCTAGTCGAAGGGCGGCGGACAGCCGTATCCGTCCGTTGGCTGAACACGATGACCGCGGCACGGGACGCGGACGCGCACAGGGGGTGCGCCCCCGGCGGGGTGCTGCAAGGCACGCATCGCCGGGGGCGGGTCGCACGACGGCTCAGCGCCCGGACGCCGAGTGCCGTCCGCCCCGGCGGCCTCCACCGCCCCGCGTGCGCCTGGACGCCGGAATCAGCAGCCCGCCGAGCAGACCGGCCGCCAGGACGTACGGCCACCAGCCGAACGCGCCGCTCGCGGCCGCCCCCGCGCTGCGCGTCCGCGCCGTCACCGCGCCCGACGAGGCCCGTGCGGGCGCGTTCCCCGAAGGGCTCGCGGCCGTCGCGGTGAGGACGACGTCATTGCCGTCACCGCCCTTGTAGGTGATCCGGTACGTCGTGTCCGCCAGACGCACCTCGGCTCCCTCGCGCAGGCCGTCGAAGGCGCCGGTCGTGGGGGTGTCACCCGTGTGGTTCAGGACGGTGATCTCCCGGACGGGCTGCTTTCCGTTGGTGGCGGTGGCGGTGGCGGTGGCGGTGGCGGTGGCGGAGGCCTCGCCGGAGGCGGAGGTGGCAGCGGTGCCGGCACCGGTCCCGGCGGTCCTGCCCGCCGCGGACAGGTCGAGCGCGCCGGCCAGGGCGACCTTGCCGCCCACCTTCAGAGGGGTGTCACCGAGCACCAGTTGCCCCTTGTCGTTCTGCGTGTAGGCGCCGGTCACGGTCAGCGCGCCCGCGACCACGCCCTCGTTGATGACGGATCCGTGCACGGCTCCCTTGCCGCTGAGCGCGCTCGTCACCCGCAGCGCCGGGCCGCCGGTGTCCAGTCGCGCTCCCGCCGATGTCAGCCGGACCGCCCTGCTGTTGGCGAGGGTCGCCCCGTCCCTGAGCGCGAGGGTTCCCCGCTGGACCGTCGTCGTCCCGGTGTACGTCACCGCGGACCCCGTGAGGGTCGTCGTCGCCGCTCCGGACTGGACGAGTGAGCCGCTGCCGCCGAGCCGGGACAGGGAGATCGCGGTCTTCGTGTTGCGCACGACGAGGGTGCCGTCGTTCACGATCCGGCGCCGGTCGGTGCCGGTCAGCAAGGAGCCGTCTCCCTGTGCCGAACCCAGCCGCAGGACGGCCCCCTTCTCCACGGTGGTCGAACCGTCGTAGTCCTGCGCGGCCGCGAAGGTGACGTCGTTGCCCTCGGTCCCGGCGATGACGACGTCGCCCGCGCCCGGCGCGGCCAGCGTGTCGTGGTACCTGCCGCCGCCGATCGGGGCGCCCAGGGTGACCGGTCCGTCGTAGTCGAACGTCAGCCGGGACCGCCGTCCACTGGCCTCGTGCAGGTTGATGTACACGGTGTCCTCGGTGCCCGGCATGAAGATCCTGTGCGTGGTGCCGTCGCCCCACCGCACGTCGGCGCCCTCGATGTTGGTGCCGCGTTTGTTCGAACGGTGGGCGACGGGACGCCAGTTGAGGTCCGGGTTGCTGAGCGAGGGGTCGGTGTCGCCGCCCCGGTCGCTGTAGCTGTACTGCCCGGTGAGGACGACCTTGCTGCCGGGCCGGGTGTGCACGTTGACGTCGCTGCCGTACTCCCGCTGGTAGAAGTCCTGCCGCAGGGTGACCGTCTGGTTCAGGGGTGTGTCGATGATCCAGGAGCCCTGGTTGAGGATCGCCCGGGCGTTGGGCAACGACACCGGGTACTCGGGGCGCCCGACCGCCATTCCGGTGCCGTTGTCGATGACCCCGGAGAAGGGGTGGCTGCCCGCCAGGTCGAGCGTGCCCCACATGTTGCGGGGCTGGGTGACCAGACCGGCGCCGCTGATCGTGCCGATGTTGAAGGTGCGCGTCAGTGACAGTCTGAGCGTGCCGTCGACGCGGACGTTGAGCTGGTTCAGCCGGTAGCCGGGGGTGGCGTAGGGGAAGTGCCCGATCAGGCCCGTGCTTCCGCCGGTGCCGTACTGGAGGGTCGCGCCGCGCTCCACGGTGATCGCGGGCGGGTCGGGCTGGGCGACCGTCGTGTAGGGATGGTTGCCGCCTTGCGTCCGCACCACCTGCCGCTGCCGCGCGACGGGCAGCGTGAAGTCGCTGTCCTTGCTCAGGACGAGCGTCCCGCCGCCGCGCACGGTGAGCGTTCCGCGGCCCCGGAACACGCCGTCGTAGGTCGTCGTCCCCGAGGGCACGGTGACCACGGTGTCGCCGGAGAGCGTCACGTCCCGGTTCGCCAGGACGTCGGCGGTGACGTCCCGGGCGCCGGCGGCCAGGGCCGGGGGAGCGAGAGCGAGGAGGGCGGCGAGGCTCGCGAGGGCGCCGGCGGTCGCTGCTGAGGTGTGGAGAGGGCTGCGCACACATCGGAGACGCTCCGGCGCGACACGGATAACAGAAATCCGCCGTCGTCCGGCTGGAGCCGGATCTCGGTCGTCCCGGAAAACCACCATCCCGCCGGAAAACTCCGGAAAGGGCTTTCCGTCAAGTCCCGTCAGACCCGTTGACCTGCCCGTAACACGCCCTTACCTTTTCGGCGTTCGTCATTCCACATGTCGTTCGTGATTCCGAACGCCCACTCCCCGACAGGCAGTCGCTGTACCCGCGTGCCCCCGCGGGCCCGCCCGAGGAGACCGACGGCGCCCCGTCGAACGACCCGACCGCCGGCCCGGATCCAGACGTTCCCCTGGAGCCGGGCGGCACCCCGACCTCGGCGTCCCCTCGCCGACACCGTGAAAGAGAGTGCGTGAGTTGACTTCCTCCCCCCGCCTGAAGGCGGGGGATTCCAGCGGTCGCCCGCTGGGGTTCCTGCTTCATCGACGACCGCCCCGTCCGGGAGGACTCCCGTTGAGGTCTTACACCGTCTCCACAGGCAGACACCGCCAGCCCGGCGGCCAGGATATTGCGCGCCGCGTTCACGTCGCGGTCATGCACAGTGCCGCAGCCGTCGCATGTCCACTCGCGGACGTTCAGCGGCAGCTTCCCGCCGACCGTGCCGCAGGCCCCGCACAGCTTCGAGCTGGGGAAGAAGCGGTCGATCACGACGAGTTCGCGCCCGTACCAGGCGCACTTGTACTCCAGCATGGAGCGCAGGTCCGTCCAGGCTGCATCGGAGATGGCGCGGGCGATCTTGCCGTTCTTCAGCAGGTTGCGGACGGTGAGGTCCTCGATCACGACCGTTTGGTTCTCACGGACGAGACGAGTCGACAGCTTGTGCAGGAAGTCGCGGCGCCGGTCGGCGATCCGCGCGTGGACCTTGGCGACGCGACGCCGGGCTTTCTCCCGGTTCGCCGAGCCCTTCGCCTTCCGCGACAGCTCACGCTGCACACGGGCGAGACGGGCGCGGTCACGGCGCTCGTGCTTCGGGTTGGCGATCTTCTCCCCGGTGGACAGGGTCACCAGGGAGGTGATCCCGGCGTCCAGGCCGACCGCCGCTGTGGTGGCGGGGGCCGGGGCGATGCTGTCCTCGCACAGCAGGGACACGAACCAGCGTCCCGCCGCGTCGCGGGACACGGTCGCAGTGGTCGGCTCACTGTTATCGGGCAGTGGACGCGACCAGCGGATGTCCAGCGGCTCCGCCATCTTGGCAAGCGTGAGCTGTCCGTCGCGCCAGGTGAAGGCGCTGCGGGTGTACTCGGCCGACGACCGGGACTTCTTGCGCGACTTGTAGCGCGGGTACTTGGACCGCTTGGCGAAGAAGCTGGCGAACGCCGTCTGAAGATGGCGCAGCGCCTGCTGGAGCGGAACCGAGGACACCTCGGTCAGGAAGGCCAGTTGTTCGGTCTTCTTCCACTGCGTGAGCGCGGCGGAGGACTGCACGTAGGAGACGCGGCGCTGCTCGCCGTACCAGGCCCGGGTGCGCTCCTGAAGCGCCTTGTTGTACACCAGGCGGACGCAGCCGAACGTACGCGACAGCTCAGCCGCCTGCTCGTCCGTGGGGTAGAAGCGGTACCTGAACGCCCGCTTGACCTGCTCCGCCATGCCTCACACTCCATCAGCTCCCCTGTGAGTGACGGGTGTCGGCCGGTGGGCGGTGGACACCGGTCCGCCCTGGCGGCGAACCGACTTCCCCTGCCCCGCTCCGCAGGAACTTCGTCTCCTCCCCGGCCCGAAGGCCGGGGTATCCACGAAAGAAGGCCCCGATGAGACGTGCGTACACCGCCCTGCTCGCCCTCTGTCTGGTGCTGATCGGCGCCCTGGCGACCGCGGGGCCCGCTCAGGCGGCGCCTGTGACGATCGCCGACGGCACGCAGTTCACCGACAGTTCCGGCAGCCCCGTGCACGCCCATGGCGGCGGAGTGCTCAAAGTCGGCTCCTACTACTACTGGTTCGGCGAGGACCGCAACGCCGACAACACCTTCCGGTACGTGGACGCCTACCGTTCCACCGACCTGAAGAACTGGGAGTTCCGCAACCACGTCCTGACCCAGTCGAGCGACCCCGAGCTGGCCTCCGCCAACATCGAACGCCCCAAGGTCATGTACAACGCGTCCACCGGCAAGTTCGTGATGTGGATGCACAAGGAGAACGGAACCGACTACAGCGAGGCCCGGGCCGCCGTCGCCGTGTCGGACACCGTCGACGGGAACTACGCCTGGCAGGGCAGCTTCCGCCCGCTCGACCAGCACATGTCCCGTGACATCACGGTCTTCGTGGACAGCGACGGCGCCGGGTACATGGTCTCCGCCGCGCGCGAGAACTACGACCTCCAGATCTACCGGCTGACCGCCGACTACACCGGGATCGCGAGCCTCGTCGCCGACCCCTGGCACGGCGGCCACCGCGAGGCGCCCGCGTTGTTCAAGCGGGGCGGCGTCTACTTCATGCTCACCTCGGCCGCGACCGGCTGGAACCCCAACCAGCAGCAGTACGCCACGGCGACCTCCCTCGCCGGCCCCTGGTCGGCCATGACGAACGTCGGCGACGCGACGGCGTACGGCTCGCAGACCGCGTACGTCCTTCCCGTCCAGGGGACCTCGGGCACCTCCTACCTCTACCTGGGCGACCGCTGGGGCAACTCCTTCGGCGGGACCGTCAACGACTCCCGCTACGTCTGGCTGCCGCTGACGTTCCCCACGAGCACCTCGTTGTCGATGTCCTGGTCCCCGGAGATCACCGTGGACACGGCGGCCGGCACGGTCACCGGCACGAGCGCCACGTACAACACGCTCGTCGCCCGGCACAGCGGCAAGTGCGCGGACGTCACGAGCCAGTCCCTCTGGGCGGGCGCCCAGATCAAGCAGTGGGACTGCAACAGCGGAAACAACCAGAAGTACTGGTTCAAGTCCGTCGGCGGCGGCTACTACCAGTTGGTCGTCCGGAGCAGCTCCCTGTGCGTGCAGGAGAACGCGAGCACGGTCAGCCAGGAGAACTGCGACGCGACGGCCGCCGCCCAGCAGTGGTCGCTGACTACGTCGGGCAGCTACGTCAACGTCAAGGCCCGCGCGAGCGGCGAGTGCCTGGACGTGAACGGCGCGTCCACCGCCAACTCCGCCGCCCTCATCACCTACACGTGCAACGGAGGGACCAACCAGCAGTGGACGCGCGGCACCTGACCTACGTCACGCGAGGAGGTCGATCGCGTCGATCGCCGTGCCCGCGCTGAGATAGGCGGCCGACCCCGAACCGCTCACCACGTCGATCTTCAGCACGTTGTACCGACCGGTGTCCGTGAGCCATGCGCTCGCCGGGACGCTGTAGGTGAAGGTGTGGTTGTTGCCCCGGTAGGACCCGTTGGTCAGGGACCGGGTGCTGGGCTGGGTGGGCGGGGAGGGGACGGCCGAGGTCCAGGTGTCGTTCACCACGACCTGCGGCCGTCCGTTCGCGTAGGCCGTCGTCACACCGATGCGCAGGGTGTGCGCGGCGGCGGCCTGGGCCGCGGTCAGCTTGAAATACACGAGCAGACCGCTGTTGACGTCCTTCCAGAGGTAGCAGGGGAAGTCCGAGGTCTCGGCTCCGCTGCCGATCACCACGTTGCCGGTCCAGGCCGCGGCCCGGACGTCCGACGGGTGCGCGTACGTCATCAGGTCGGCGTTCTTGAAGCCGCTCGGCGTACCGGTCCAGTCGTTGATCCGCCAGATCGCGCCCGCGTTGGCGGGATCGTTCGAGGACGGGATCGCGATCGAGTTGAGGGTGGTCGTGGCGCCCGCGGACACGGTCACCTGTGTACTGAACACAGCCAGCTCGCTCTTGTGGACGGTCAGCGTGTACGTCCCCGGGAGCACCCCCGCGATGGAGAACCAGCCGTCGGACGACCGTGCCGGGCCCCAGTACTGCGCCTCCGCGCCGGCCAGTGCGACCGTGTACGGGTACGCGGTGTCGCGCCCGGTGATGCCGACTCCCGCGACCCGGCCCCGGCCGCTCGCCGCGACGTATCCGGAGATGCCCAGCGAGTCCGCCCATGGAGTGGTCAGGGTGCCCGGGAACAGGGAGGAGGAGGGCGCGCCGCCGTCCGTGAAGGCGATGACGTAGGGGCCCTGGAGACCGAAGCGCTGTTCCTCGGTCTGGTTCTGGCCGTAGTACAGGATCTCGTACAGACCGCCGCCGTCGGCGCTCTGGTGGCGCAGCAGGGAGCGGTAGAAGGGGCCGCCGGAGGCCTTCTCGTGGTTGCTGCGCACGATCCACAGGCCGACGGCGCCGGTCGTCCAGCCGACGTGGTCGTAGTCGATGGTGCGCCGCTTGGAATAGTGCTTGGAGCGGGTCTGGCCGTCGGACTTCGCGAAGACGTCGGATGCCTCGACGGTGCTGGTCGTGTACGTGTAGGAGTCGGGCTCGTCGTTGGGGAAGAGGCCCGCCCTGACGCGCACGATGTACCGGGTCGCCGAGACGGACGTGTCGGCCTTGTACGTCCACAGGTAGACGTTGTTCTCGCCGCTGCGGGCCGCGTAGTAGTGCTTGAGCGTGCCGTGCGTGACCGAGATCAGGATCGTCGGGCCGGACCGCGCGATCGTCACGGTCGAGCTGCCGAGCCCGGACTCGATGTGGGAGTTCATGCCGCCGTATCCCTGGTACTCGGTTCCCCGGTAGGCGAGCGAGGTGAGGTCACCGGTGCTCTTGCTGACCTTGAAGACGAGGTCGGCGCCGGTGTCGACGACGTAGTTCGAGCCGTCGTCGGTGTAGCCGAAGGCCGCCGCGGCGGCCGGCCGGGCGAGCGGCCCGGCGGTCAGGGCGGCCGAGCCGGCGGTGGCCGCGGCGCCGAGGACGAAGGTACGGCGTCGGACCGGGCTGTGGCTCTCGGATCCGGACATGGGGGTGCCTCCTTCGGGAGGTGTGGGGGGTGCGGGTGTCTGAGAGATTGACAGTTGAATCGATTTCGCGAAAGGGCTTTCGTTCGCGGGAGGTTGGCAATCTTGTGAAATCGGTCCCAGGTCTAGAAAGCGCTTGCCAGAGGCGGTACGGTCCAGCCGCCAGGCCCTGTTCCCACGACGGAGGAGCCGCACGTGAGACGTTTCAACATCGCCGTGCTGGCGGCACTGACGCTGGCCATCACTCCGCTGTCGGCATCCGCCGCCCAGGACCACGGCGGCCGCGCACCGCTGGGCATCGAGAACTGCACGGCGACCGGGTGCCACTTCGACGTCCCGCCCGGCGCCTACGACGTCGAGGTCGTCCTCGGCGGTGACACCGGGTCGAGCACCGGCATCGGCGGCGAGACCCGGCGCGCCCTGCTGCCCGAGACCACCGCCCCCGCAGGCGGACGCGTCGTCCGCGCCTTCACGGTCGACGTCCGCACCCCTGAGGGAGAACCGACCGGCGTGGCCGGAACCGCCGGCCTTGACCTGAGGATCGGCGGCTCGGCGCCTGCCCTGGCCGACATCCGGGTCACCCCGGCCCGGCACACGCGGCAGGTCTTCCTCGTCGGCGACTCCACGGTCTGCGACCAGGCCGCGGAACCGTACACCGGCTGGGGCCAGCAGTTGCCGCAGTACCTGCGCAAGGGCGTCTCGGTCGCCAACTACGCCGATTCCGGGGAGAGTACGGTCACCTATCTGGGGAACCCGCAGCTCTGGGCCACGGTCCGGCCGCTGATCCGCCCCGGCGACCTCGTCCTGGTCCAGCTCGCCCACAACGACAAGACGACCGACGAGGTGACGTACCGGGCGAATCTCGAGACCATGGTGGCGGGAGTCAGGGAGCAGGGCGGCCGGCCGGTCCTGGTGACGCCCATCGTGCGCCGCTGGTTCAATGCCGACGGCACACTGAACAACGGAACGGCTCTCCTGGTCAACGGACTCGGCGTCGACCACCCGGCGGTGATCCGCTCGGTCGCCGCCGCGCAGGACGTACCGCTGATCGACCTCACCGCCAGGACCAAGGCGCTGGTGGAGTCGCTCGGGGTGGAGGGCTCCAAGGCCCTCTACCTGTACAACGAGAAGCGCGACAACACGCACACCTCCGTGTACGGAGCGACGGTCTACGCGGACCTGGTCCGCGACGAACTCGCCGCCCTGCATCTGGTGCCGAGAGGCGCCGTGCGGGCGGGATGAACGCCTGGGGGCGCCCCGACCGGAACCGGGACGCCCCCAGGTCCTGGCCTCACCCAGGCTCCGCCCCGGCCGCGAAGGAAAGAAACCACAGATGCGCCTGCCCCCGCCCGACCCCGCCCGCAGCCCCCGCACCGGGTACACCCGCGCCCACTGGGAAGCGGCCGCCGACACCCTGCTCGCCGCGGTGGAGCCGTACGCCACCGACGACCGCGCCCTCTACCACTTCCCCGGCAGCCGGCAGAGCTGGTCGGGCCGCCTCTCCGACGGCCTGGAAGGGTACGCCCGCACCCTGCTCCTGGCCGCCTTCCGCCGCGACGAGACGGCGCTGGAGCGCTATGCGAGCGGCCTCGCGGCCGGTGTCGGCGGCGTCTGGCCCCGGATCGAGGACCGCGGGCAGCCCCTCGTCGAGGCCGCCTCGATCGCCCTCGCCCTGCGCCTGACCCGTCCGCTGCTCTGGGACCGCCTCGACGACGCGGTCCGGCAGCGCGCCGCGGCCTGGCTCGGCGACGCGCTGACCGCCGAGGCCTGGCCCTGCAACTGGGAACTGTTCCCGGTGACGGTCGGCGGCTTCCTGGAGTCGGCCGGCCATGAGCCGGAGGCCTCCCGAAAGGCGATCGACCGCGGTCTCGAGCGCATCGAGCAGTGGTACGTCGGCGGCGGCTGGTACAGCGACGGCCCCGGCCGTGCCTTCGACTACTACAACGGCTGGGCCATGCACCTCTATCCGGTCCTGCACGCCTGGCTGGCCGACGACCCCGGCCTGCTCGCCCTCTACGGCGGCCGGCTCAGGACCCATCTCGCCGACTACGCCCGTCTGTTCGGCGGCGACGGAGCGCCGCTGCACCAGGGCCGCTCCCTCACCTACCGCTTCGCCACCACCGCCCCCCTCTGGCTGGGCGCCCTCACCGGCCACACCCCGCTGCTCCCGGGCGAGACCCGCCGCCTGGCCTCGGGCGCGCTGAAGTACTTCCTGGAACGGGACGCGGTCGACGAACGCGGTCTGCTGACGCTCGGCTGGCACGGCCCCGACGAGTCCGTCCTCCAGGGCTACTCCGGACCGGCCTCCCCGTACTGGGCGAGCAAGGGCTTCCTCGGCCTGCTGCTCCCGCCGGAACACGAGGTGTGGACCGCGCGGGAGGAGCCGGGACCGGTGGACCGGGAGGACGCGGTCACCCCGGTCGCTGCCCCCAACTGGCTGCTCCAGTCGACGCGTTCGGACGGACTGGTACGTCTGCACAACCACGGCAGCGAGGACGTCCGCTACGACCCCCACTACACGCGGTTCGCGTACTCCACGCTCACCCGGCCGCTGGAGACGCCGCCGGACAACACGGTCACGGTCGGCGGCGACTCCCGCCGCGAGGGCATCGTCGCGCTCGGCGTGGGGGAGGACTGGGCCGCCTCCCGGCACGTGCTGGGCTCCGGCACCGAGATCACGAGCCTGGTGGTGGCCGAGGGGGCGCTGGAGGTGCGGGCCCATCTGGTGTCCGGCGCGGCGCCGGGGACGCCGGTGCGGGTGACGGGCTGGGCACCGGCCGAGGGCGGCGACGCGCGGGCGGAGCTGGTGCCCGTGCACGGGTTCACGGGCACGTCCCCCCTCTCCGGCCTCTCCGGTCTCTCCGGCCTGTCCGGTGCGGCGGGAGAGGGTCCCGCGACCCTCTTCGTGGCGCTGGCCCGGCTCACGGCCGAGCCCCGCCCCCTGCCCCTGCGGGAACTGGTGTCCGTGGAGGTGGAGAACACCGCTCACGGCGCCCACGACCTGAGCGTGCGGTGGCCGACGGGTTCGGCGCGCCGCTTCCGCTTCACCGCTTCGGACGGGCTGTCCGGGACGCCGGAGTGGTCGGTGGGGCCCCGCTGAGCGGGGGCGGACGGGGGGAGCGGAATCCCGTTGCCGTGCGTGATCGGTGTGCAGAAGAATCCGGCTATGACTTCTGCCATCCGTCACGTGACGATCGACAGTTCCGACGCCTACGCCCTCGGCAGCTTCTGGTCCGAGGTGCTCGGCCTCCCCCTCCACGAGGACGACCACCCGGGCGACCCGGAGGCTCTGATCGAGGGCGCCGGCATACTCTTCGTCACCGTCCCGGAGGCCAAGAACCAGAAGAACCGCGTCCACTTCGACCTCCAGCCGCAGGACCGCACCCGGGAGGAGGAGGTCGAGCGTCTGCTCGCCCTCGGCGCCACGCTGGCCGACGACCGGCGCAAGCCCGACGGCACCGGGTGGGCGGTCCTCGCCGACCCGGAGGGCAACGAGTTCTGCGTGGAGCGCAGCGCGGCTGAACGGGCCGCGGGCTGAGGCCGACGGCCGGCGGCGGCGGGACCTCCCGCCGGGGCCGGCCGCGGCGTCAGCCGGCGTCGGCAGCCTCCCGCGGCCAGTGGGTCAGGGCCAGGTGCAGGGCGTCGATCGCCTTGTCCCACGACCGCTGCACGTCCCGGGGCGCACCGAAGCCGCCGCCGGCCTCCAGCATGCAGTAGCCGTGGAAGGTGCTGCGCAGCAGGCGGACGGCGTCGGTGAGGTCGGGCTCGTCGAGGCCGTAGGCGCGGAGCATGCCGTAGGTGACCTCGGCGGTACGGCGCAGGGCGGGGGAATCCGCGGCCAGTTCCCGGTCGGTCTCCTGGTCGATACGGACCTGGGTGGCCGCGTACCGGCCCGGGTGCCGGAGGGCGTACTCCCGGTACGCCCCCGCGAAGGCGACCAGCGCCTCCTTGCCGGCGCGCCCGACGACGGCCGCGGCGATGCGGTCGATCATCTCGCCGCCGACCAGCAGGGCGAGCCGCGTCCGCAGCTCCCGCGCGTTCCTGACGTGCGCGTACAGACTCGCGTCCTTGACCCCGAACCGCCGGGCGAGCGCCGAGACGGTGACGTTGTCGAACCCGACCTCGTCGGCGAGGTCCGCGGCGGCTTCGACGAGGCGGTCGGTGGTGAGGCCGACTCGTGGCATGGGGGCCGCCTTGGGTGCGCTCGGACCTGGAGAGGTGGGGTGTCTGGTCAGGATCCTAAGGGGCCGGGGTGGCCGGGGTGGCCGGGGTGGCCGGGGTGGCCGGGACAAGGTGGCCCCGGCCGTCAGCCGTTGACTCCCGTGTAGTGACTCAGGCTCCACCGCCACAGCAGTCGTGAGCCGAGGTACGCGAGCAGGCCCAGCAGGGGGGACGCCGCCGCCAGCCAGTAGGGGGCGCCGGTGCTGTGGCCGTGGCCGGTCAGGACGGCGGCCGGGAAGTACGCCACGAACGCGAGGGGCAGGCCGTACGTCAGGAGGCCGCCCACCGCCTTGGGCAGCACGTTGAGCGGGTAGCTGCCGAAGGTGCCGAGCAGTTCCTCCAGCCAGCCGCCCCAGTAGTCGGCGGCCGGGAACCGCAGGGCTGCGGAGGCGACCGCCGTGAACAGGGCGGCCTCCAGCAGCATCCCGCCGAGCACGGCCGCCACCAGGTACGAGATCCGGCCCGTCGTCCAGTCGAGGTGACTGCGGCCGAGCGCGGCCACCATCAGGCCCACCGCGACGGTCAGGTCACCGATCGCGTTGGTCGGGAACATGCGCAGCTGGACCTGGAGGTGCACCGGCATGGGCCGTACCAGGCAGACGTCGATCTTTCCTTCCTGAATGAAGTACCCGATGCCGTGCATACGGCCCAGGAAGAGGACGAACAGAGCGTGGGCGAGCATCCGGGTCGCCGGGATGAGCAGCACGTCCGAGCTGTCCCAGCCGCCCATCCCGCTGAAACGGGTCAGCAGCACGGTCGCGAACACGATCACCGAGACCTGCCAGACGGCGCCGATCGCGACCATCATCAGGAACTCGGACCGGTACTCCAGCTGGGCGCGGAAGTTCAGACGTGTGATGCGCCAGGCGAGGCGTACGGCTTTCAAGAGCGTCAGCCTCCTTGCGAGATGACCTGCCGGGCGGCGAGTCGCCACACCAGCCGGGTGAACAGGGCCAGCGCCGCCACCCAGGCCGCCTGCAAGAGCAGCGCGGCCCCGGCGTCCGACAGCGGGATACGGCCGACGTAGAGCGACAGCGGCACGCTCAGCGTGGCCTGGAAGGGCAGGAATCCGCTCATCGTGACGAACCAGTCGGGGAAGAACCACAGGGGCGCGTACACCCCGGACAGCAGGTTCTGCGCGAAGATCAGGATGAGCATGGCCGCGTTGTTGCGCAGGGTGAAGAAGCACAGCTGATCGATGGCCAGCATGACGTAGTACAGGATCCACTGGCCGAGCAGGAGGCTCAGCGCGAACACCCCCGCCACGGCGGCCGACCGGGGCGGATCCACCACTTCGGCAGCCAGGCACACGGCGTAGCCGGCCAACGCCCAGACCAGTCCGTACAGTTGCTCGCCCAGTGCCCGCAGGGCGTAGTAGCGCTGGGGCGACAGCGGGCGCAGGTACCAGTAGACGATGGTGCCGAAGTGCATGTGCTGGATCACGGTGTCCCGAGCCGCGTACTGGTCCAGTTCCCGCAGCCGGGAGGCCAGTACGGCCAGTACGGCGTAGGTGACCGCCTGGTCGCGGCTCATTCCGGCGGTCGTCGAGGTGTGGGCGTACAGGCCGTGCCACAGGGAGGCCACCAGCACCACCTGGACCGCCAGCCGCAGCAGGGCGGCGGTCATCCGGGGCGGGGTGTGCAACTCGCCCAGCGGGGTGACCCGGGCGGCGCGCCAGGCGTGCGGGAGTGCCATCAGGCGTCCCCGGCCTGCACGTACGCGGCCCGCATCACGTCCTCCAACTCCGCCTCGTCCAGGGCGACGTCGTTGACCTCGTACCGTTCGATGACCGCTTTCAGGGCCTGGTGCACCGTCGGCGCGCCGGGTCCGTCCGGCCCGAACACCACCCGGGAGCCCTCGTGTCGCAGCACGGCGATCCCCGGCAGTGCCACGACCTCGGTGTGCGGATCGGCCAGGGTGGCCCGGACCTGCCAGGTGGAGCCGAACGTGCGGCGGATCTCGTCGAGGGTGCCGTCCAGGACGAGACGCCCGTGGTTGATCAGCACCACGCGCTCGGCGAGCCGTTCGACCTCCGTCATGTCGTGCGTGGTCAGCAGCACGGTCCGGCCGCGCTGTTCGACCTGGTGGCGCAGGAACTCGCGGACCTGCTCCTTCACCACCACGTCCATGCCGATGGTCGGCTCGTCGAGGAAGACGACGGGCGGGTCGTGCAGCAGCGCCGCCGCGAGATCGCAGCGCACGCGCTGGCCGAGGGAGAGATGGCGCACGCGGGTGTCCCAGAAGGAGGAGAGATCGAGCAGGGCGTCGAACTCCCGCAACCGGGTCGCGTGTTCCGTGTTCGGAACCTCGTAGATGTCGCGCAGGATCGCGAACGACTCGCGCACCGGCAGGTCCCACCACAGCTGTGTGCGCTGGCCGAACACGGCGCCGATGTTGCGGGCGTTGCGTTCACGCTCCCGGTACGGCACCACGCCCGCGACGCGTGCCTCGCCGGAGGTGGGGGTGAGGATGCCCGTCAGCATCTTGATCGTGGTGGACTTGCCGGCGCCGTTCGGGCCGAGCAGCGCGAGGAGTTCACCCGCGGCCACGTCGAAAGTGATGTCGCGGACGGCGTGTTTGGCGACCCGCTCGGGGTCGATCAGGGAGCGCAGGCCGCCGACGAGGCCGGGCCGGCGGACGGTGGTGTGGAACGTGCGGGACAAGCCGCGCACCTCGATGCTGCCGATCACTCGTTCAACCTCCAGAGAAGCGCGGCCGGCCGGCTGGGAGCCGGCCGGCCGCGGGAGACGTCATCACCGTGTCGGAAAGTCGATCAATCGGTCAATCGATTAATCGGTTGCGGTGAAAACGAACGAGAACTCGGTGGGCGCGGCGTTCAGGAAGTACTGCGGGAGCGGGCCCGGACCGCAGGACTGCGAGCCGATGCCGTGCTGGCCGTGGTCGAGGTTGACCCACACCGTCCCGCCCGGCACCAGGTCGGTGAGGTGCTCGGCGGCGTGCAGCTGCTCGTTCGTCCAGCGGCGGGCGCTGAACCAGAACTCCGGGGCGCCCTCGACGCGCAGTCCGCCGAGCTCGGCCCAGCGGACGTCGGCACGGGCGCCGTTCTCCTGCGGGCGGACGTACGGCGTCTGCATACCGTCGACCGTCGCATGCCAGCGGCCGACCGCCGACGCCGTCCTGCTGTCCGGATACGCCTCGCCGGGTCCGCCGCCGAACCAGGAGACCCGGTCGGCCTCGGAGAGTCCGAAGCGGATACCGAGGCGGGGGAGCGGCACCGTCCAGTCGCCTTCCGGGGTGACGGACACGGTCAGCTGGACACGGTCGCCGTCCGACGTCCACCTGTACACCGTCGACAGCCCCACCTCCCAGGCGGCGGGCGCCACCCGGGTGCGTACCGTCAGCGCGCCGTCGTCGACCTCGACCGCGTCCAGCCGGTGCCGCATCCGGTGCAGGCCCAGCCTGCGCCAGAGCACACCGTGGCGGACGTCCGACTGCCAGGGCGCGCCGTCGTCGTTGTCGGTGGTCGCCCGCCACACGTCCAGACGCAGCCCGGTCACGGGCACCGAGCCGATCGTCCGCAGCTCGCCCGTGCGGGCGTCGAAGGAGGCCGGGCCCAGCGTGACGGTCCCGTCCTCGACGACCGGCCCCCCGGTGGCGGACAGGGACGGCAGCGTGCGGCTGCCGACCGGCAGTTGGCCCCACGCCACCACGTGCCCCCGGGCGGCCCAGGCGGTGTCCTCGGCGAGCGCCGCCCGGACGGTCCAGCCCGTCTCCGCGCCGGCCGGAGCTCCGGCCGGCGCCTCGGGCAGCTTCACCTCGGCCGACTCGCCCGCCGCGAGCGCCGGCACCGCCAGCTCGCCCGTTGCGACGGTCTCGCCGTCCACCTGGAAGGCCCAGGTGAAGGCCAGTGCGGACAGGTCGGCGAAGTCCTGCTTGTTGGTCACGCGAACCATGCGGCTGTCGGAGCCGTCGGCGCCGTCGAAGGAGACCGGCTCGATCACCTTCTTGAACTCGACCAGGCCTGGTGAGGGCGTCCGGTCGGGGAAGACCAGACCGTCGCAGACGAAGTTGCCGTCGTGCAGTTCCTCGCCGAAGTCGCCGCCGTAGGCGTAGCCCAGCTCGGAGTGCTCGATGCCGTGGTCGATCCACTCCCAGACGAAGGCGCCCTGGAGGCGGTCGTGCGCCTCGAAGAGCCGCTGGTAGTCGGCCAGTCCGCCCGGCCCGTTGCCCATGGCGTGGGCGTACTCGCAGAGGATGAAGGGCAGTCGGCGGCGCTTGTGGGTGCCGCCGTCCAGCCCCTGTCCGATCCGCTCCACCTCCTCGTGGAAGGCGTACATGCGCGAATAGACGTCCGTGTCACGGCAGTCGATGTCGCCTTCGTAGTGCACGAGGCGCGAGGAGTCGCGGCCGTGGATCCACTCGGCCATGGCGGTCAGGCCGCGCCCGGTGCCGGCCTCGTTGCCCAGGGACCAGATGACGACCGACGGGTGGTTCTTGTCCCGTTCGACCATGCGGGCGGCGCGGTCGAGAAGGGCCGGGGTCCAGCGGTCGTCGTCGACGGGGTTGTCCCGCCAGTCCTGCTCGACGAAGCCGTGGGTCTCCAGGTCGCACTCGTCGATCACCCACAGCCCGTACTCGTCGCACAGGTCGAGGAAGGCCGGGTGGGGCGGGTAGTGCGAGGTGCGCACGGCGTTGACGTTGTGCCGCTTCATCAGCAGCACGTCCGCGCGCATCGTCTCCAGGTCGAGGGCCCGGCCTGTGCGCGGGTGCCACTCGTGGCGGTTGACGCCCTTGAAGAGGACCGGCCGGCCGTTGACCTTGATCAGGTCGTCCGCGAGTTCCACGGTACGGAAACCGATGCGCAGGGGCACCCGTTCGCCCTCCGTCACCAGTTCGCCGTCGTACAGCGCGGGTGTCTCCGCCGTCCACGGACGCACCGGCACCGTGACCGCGCACCCGGTCTCGACATCGATGTCCAGGGCGGGCACGCGGACCCGCCCGTCGACATCGGAAGCGACGCGCAGGGTGCCCTCGCCCGTGACATGGTCGTAGGAGGCGTGCACGAAGAAGTCGAGCACGCTGCCGGCCGGGCGGTGCAGCAGCGTGACGTCACGGAAGATGCCCGGCAGCCACCACTGGTCCTGGTCCTCCAGGTACGAGCCCGCCGACCACTGGTGGACCCGGACGGCGAGGACGTTGCCGGCCGGCCTGAGCAGGTGCCCGACCGCGAACTCGTGCGGCACCCGGGAACCCTTGAACTCGCCTATGTCCGTGCCGTTCAGCCACACCCGGGCGCAGGACTCGACGCCGTCGAAGCGCAGCACCGCCCCGCCGTCCGACAGGCCGGGCCAGTCGGACGGCAGGTCGAAGACGCGCAGGTGGTCGCCGGTCGGGTTCTCGGTCGGCACCCGGGGCGGGTCGACGGGGAAGGGGTAGAGGTGGTTGGTGTAGATCGGCGAACCGAAGGCGCCGTCGCCCTGGAGGACCCAGTGGCCGGGGACCGTCACCTCGGCCCAGTCCCCGGCGTCGTAGCCGTCCTCGGTGAACGAGTCGTCCTCGGCGTCGGCCGTCCCTGACAGCCGGAAACGCCAACTCCCGTTCAGTGAGAGGGAGGCGGCGTCCGAGGACGCGTACCGAGCGCGGGGCGGAAGGGCCCCGCTGCCCGGTGACACGTCCTCGACGTATCCGACGTCGGTGGTGGTGCGGAAAGACATTCGTCTCCAGGTCTCGAGAGGGAGGTGTCAGCCCTTGATGCCGGTCTGCGCGATCCCCTGGACCAGCCAGCGCTGGAGGAAGAGGAACACGAACAGCAGGGGAAGGATGGAAATGGCGGTCGCCATGAAGATCAGGTGGTAGTTGACCGTCTGGTTCGTCATGTACGACGACAGCGCCACCTGCACCGTCCAGGCGCTGGGGTCCTGGCCGATGACCAGCGGCCACAGGAAGGAGTTCCAGCCGTTGATGAAGGTGATCGTGGCGATGGCCGCGAAGAAGTTCAGCGAGTTGGGAACGACGACCCGCCAGTACGCGCCCCAGTAGCCGAGCCCGTCCACGCGTGCCGCCTCCTCCAGTTCCTTGGGGAACCCCAGGAAGTACTGCCGAAAGAGGAAGCAGGTGAAACCGCTGAAGAGACCCGGGATGATGAGACCTCGGTAACTGTCCACCCAGCCGAAGGACGAGACCAGGACGAAGCTGGGTACGAAGGTCACGGCGGTCGGCACCATCAGGGTGGTCAGGACGACGTAGAACACCTTGTTGGCGTGCTTGTACGGGATGCGCGCCAGCCCGTATCCGGCGAGCGAGCACACCAGGAGGATGCCGGTGGTGTGCAGGACGGCGACGACCACGGAGTTCCACATGGACTGGGCGAAGTCCACGGTGACGTCGTTGAACGGCTCGGTGATGTTGCCCCACTGGATGTCGGTGGGGAACCACTTCCAGTTCTCGCCCGTGATCTCCGGGTCCGTCATCAGAGAGTTGCGGACGATCAGATAGAAGGGGAGGAGGAAGAGGAGGGCCGCGACTCCGGTCGCGATGTACAGACCGGAGCTGCCCATGACGCCGCCGCGCCTGGACCCGGTCGGCTTCTTCTTCCCGGTCTCGGGTGCTGTGACGGTCACTTGGACTCCTCACCCCTTCCGAAGCCCATGAACTTGCCCTGAAGCAGGGTCACGACGCAGATCAGCATCGTCAGCACGACAGCGCCCGCGCTGCCCGCGCCGTAGTTCTGGTTCTCACCGAGGGCCATCTTGTAGAGCTCGACCAGCGGGGGCTGTCCCCAGGTGGCCTTGGGGAGCAGGTTGAAGAACTCGTCGAACGCCTGGTAGGCGGCGACCAGCAGGAGCAGGATCACTGCGGTCGACGTCGCCCTGAGCTGGGGCAGGGTGATGTAGCGGAAGGTCTGCCAGCCCGGTTTGGCGCCGTCCAGGGAGGCGGCCTCGTACAGCTCACGCGGGATGTTCTGAAGCGCCGCGATGAACAGGATCATGTAGAAGCCCGACTGGAGCCACAGCCGTACGGTCACGATGACCAGCCAGTACCAGGGCGGATCCGGAGAGGCGAGCCAGGCGATGTTGTCGATGCCGAACCAGCCGATGACCGTGTTGGCGAGGCCGAACCGGACGCCGTTGAAGAGGGACATCTTCCAGATCAGCGAGGCGGCCACATAGCTGACCGCCGTGGGCAGGAAGAACACCGACCGGAAGAAGGCCCGCATGAACCGCAGCCGGTTCACCAGCAGCGCCAGGCCCAGCGAGACGGCCCAGGTGGCCGGGACGATGAACGCCGCGAACACCGTGAAGGTGACCAGCGAGTTCAGGAAGTCGACGTCGGTCAGGACCTGCGTGTAGTTCTCGAAGCCGATGAACTGACTGGGGGTGACCGTGAAACGTGCCTCGAAGAAGCTGAGATAGATGCTCCAGCCGATGGGCACGAAGACGAAGATCACCAGGCCGATCAGGAACGGTCCGGTGAACAGCCAGAAGTTGAAGGTACTGCTCGCCAGCAGGCCCCGCCGCGGCCGGCCCTTGGAGACCTTGGCCGGGGCGGGCTGGGCGACCCCGCGCGTGGTGGTGGTCGACATGTCGTAGTCCGTCCGGTGGTCTATCCGAAGAGCTTCTTGAGCTCGGTGTCGACCTTCTTCTCGCAGGCGGCGAGCTGGGCCTTCGGGTCGTCGTTCTTGCGGACGGAGTTGGCCATCACGTCGTTGACCGCGGAGATCATGGCCTGGGTCCAGCCGATGTTGTCGAAGTGGCCGAACTCGTTGAACAGCTTGACGCCCTCGGCCGGCAGGCCGGACTTGAGCTTGGTGGCGCTCTGGGCGATCGACGTGCGCGGCGGGATGTGGAATCCGTAGGAGGTGGCCCAGTCCTCCTGGTACTTCTTCTGCTCGATCCACAGCCACTTCACGTATGCCTTGGCCGCCTCGACGTTCTTGCCCTTGGCGTTGACGAACATCGACCAGCCGCCGTTGGTGACCGACTGCTTGCCGGCGGACCCGACCTTCGGGAAGGGGAAGATGCCGATGTCGTCGCCGAGCGCCTGCTGCATGGCCGGCATGGCCCACATGCCGCACCACTGGATCGCCGTCAGACCCTGGGTGAAGGCCGAGGGGTCCCACCAGTCGGCGGGAGCCCCGAGCAACAGGTTGCCGCTGGTGAACAGGGTCCGCAGCTGCTTCAGTCCCTCGGCGACGGCGTCCGTGTTGAAGGCGGGCTTGTTGTCCGCGGTGAGGGTGTCGGCGCCGGCCGACCAGATCAGCGGGCTCTGGACCGGAGTGAGGTCGTTGCCGAGGTAGGCGCCTTTGACCTTGCCGGTCTTGAGCTTGGCGGCGGCCTCGATCAGCTCCTCCAGCGTGGTCGGCACCTCGACCTTCGCCTTCTCGAACATCGACGGCCGGTAGAAGAAGAACTGCGGGTCGTCGATCATGCGGACGCCGTATATCTTGCCGTCGACCGTGTGGGACTTGATGTCGGCCTGGTTGAAGTCGTCCTTGACCGGGTCGATGATGTCGGTCAGGTCCGCCACCTGGCCGCTCTTGATGAGCTGGATCTGCGGGTGGAACTCGAAGACGTCAGGGGCGTTCTGGGTGAGCAGCGCGGCGAACAGCTTCTGCTCGAAGTTGGAGCCGGTGATCCACTGCGTGGTCACGTTGGCGTCCTTGTAGGCCTTGGCGTACTTCTTGATGGCCTGTTCGGTACCGGCCTCGCCGTACGCGTGGAAGTACTGGACGAGCGAGTCGCCCGAACCCCCGCTGCTACGGCCGGTGTTCCCGCCGCAGGCGGCGAGCGAGCCGGCCGCGGCCATGCCCGCGGCGGCCCGGAAGAGGGATCGGCGGGACCAGTTGCTGTTGCTCATTGCCGACATGGTGACGTCCTTGTCTCGAGTACGGCTGCGGCCGGGCGACTTCAGCGCCAGATGGCTCGAATGGCGTTGCGGAGCCGGACGTTAACCTTCGGCTAAGCCTTCGGCAAGGGGTTGGACGAAGCCTGTTCGAAGCGTTGTGATCGGTTCGGGATGGCGAACGTGAGGGGCGGCGGGCAGGGCTGTGCAGCGGCCGCCGCAGGGGTGACGAGGCTGTGCCGAAAGGGGGTTGAGGGCCGCCGGTGTCAGGGCCGGCGGCCCCCGGTCCAGGGGGGAGTGATCCCCGTGCGGCTACCGCGTGGTCCGCACCTCGGCGGTCTCCTCGCCCCGTCGGAGGGCTGCCGCTTGCGGGCCGTCGACGATCGTCCGGCCACCGGCGGCGGAGCACCTGCCGCGGGCCCGGCCGACGTTCACCGTGTGGGCGTTCGCCCGCACGCGCGAGGTGCCGCCGGCGCAGGGTGCGCCCACCGCGCCGGCCCCCGGCTCCCGGCCGGCGGACCTCCGCCCGCGTCCCCCGCCCTCGGCTGCCCGCCGTGGGCCGGGACTGCCGGCCGGCGCTCGCGCGGGCCGGTGCGAGGCGTCGGCCTCGCCTGCGGGCAGCGGCAGGCCGAGCGCCCTTCGGGGCGCTGCGCGGCCGGTGTTCCGCGACGGCGGGCAGACCGCCGCGCTTCGTCCGGTGCAGGGCGTAAGCCGCCGTCGGCTCGCGTCAAGGCTGTCTCCCTTCCGTCGTCGTGGGGGTGTCGTGGTGCGTACGGTCAGCCGGGCGGCGCGCCACGGCTCCTCGTGCCGGCGAACACGCCACGCTTGGCGTTCCGCTGTCCGACCGCCTGGAGCGCCCCTTCCAGCGCGAACGTGGCCGCCCCGAGACAGGCCGGGTCGCTGGGGATCGGCGACAGGACGATCCGGTTGGCGGCCAGCGGCCGTTTCAGCGCGTGCCGGGCGACGGCCTCGCGCACCTCGTCGAGGAGGGGCTCGCCGAGCCGGGCCGCGACCCAGCTGCTCAGCACGACCACCTCGGGGTTGAGCACATTGACCAGGTTGGCGATGCCGGCGCCGAGGTAGCGGGCGGTGTCCCGGACGACCTTGACGGCGATCGGCTCGCCCGCGGCGACCGCGGCGGCCAGGGCGTCGATCGTGGCGGTCTGGTCGTCGGGATGCAGCAGCGGGGACCGCGGGCTGAGTTCCCGCAGGTTCTGCATGATGCCGGGTGCGCCGACGTAGGTCTCCACGCAGCCGTGGTTGCCGCACCGGCACAGTCGTCCGTCGAGCACCAGGGTGGTGTGCCCCCACTCGCCGGCGCTGTTGCTGACACCCCGGTGCAGCTCACCGCCGAGGACCAGACCGGCCCCGACTCCCGTGCCCAGGTTGACCACCACGGCGTCCCCGTGCCCGCGCGCCGCCCCGAACCACAGCTCGGCGACCGCGCCGGCACGCAGCGGGTTGTCCAGGTACAGGGGGTACGCGATGTGTTCGGAGAGCAGGTCGAGCAACGGCACGTCGTGCCAGTCCCAGTTGGGCGCGTACTCGGAGATGCCGGTGGCCCGGTCCACCTGCCCCGGCACGCTCACCCCGACGCCCAGCACCCGGGCGGCCTCGACCCCGGCCTGGGTGACCACCGCACCGGCGGCCGCCGCCACGTGGCCGACCACCTGCTCGGGGCGGCTCTCCCCGGGCCGCATGTTCTCCTCGGCGCGGGCCAGTACGTTCAGGGCGAGGTCGAAGAGCTCGACATGGACATAGGTCTCCGCGATGTCCACCCCGATCAACGCGCCCCCCGACGCGTTGACGGCCACGAGTCCCCGGGGGCGGCCACCCGCCGAGTCCTCGAACCCGACCTCCGTGATCATGCGGAGATCGAGCAGTTCGCCGACGAGGGTGGCGACGGTGGCGAGCGAGAGCCCGGTCGCGGCCGCGAGCTCCTGCCGGGAGGTGGGAGAGGCGGCGATGATCTGGCGCAGCACCTCGTAGCGGTTCGCGGTGCGGATGTCACGTGATGTGCCGCGCTTCATGGCACGTGCCCCCTCATCCCTGCCGTCCCTTTCCGTGCCGGGCGGACCCGCACTGCGACGGCACCGGCGCCGCGCCAGGCTATGGGCTGCCGAACCGTTCTACAAGGGGTTAGGAAAGGGGCTTTATGAAGTCGTCCGCCGGCGGTCCGCGGTCAGCTCGCCAGGAGGTCCCGGACGAACGCGTTGGTGAACTTCCCGGCCGGATCCAGCACTCTCGCCAGTGCGGTGAAGTCGTCGATCCGGGGGTAGCGCCCGCGAACCACGGCGGCCGGCACCTCGTAGACCTTGCCCCAGTGCGGTCGCGGCTCGTAGGGCTCCAGCGCGGCTTCCACCGCCCGTACCACCGGCAGCACCGCCGCCGCGTCCTCGACCCAGGTGAAGTGCAGCGCCACCGTGTCCCGGCCGTAGGAGGGGCTCAGCCACTGCTCGTCGGCGGCCACGGTGCGCACCTCGCAGACCTGGAGCACGGGGGCGACCGTCTGCCGGATGCCGTCGATCGCGCGCAGCGCATCGGTGGCGTGCCGGCGCGCCAGCAGGTACTCGCTCTGCAACTCGTTGCCGCTGCTCGGCGTGAACTCCGCGCGGAAGTGCGGCAGCCGCTCGTGCCACGGCCCCGGTACCCCGAACTGCTCGGTGCAGTTCACCGCGGGCATCCCCGGCACCGGATGCAGTGCCTCCACGGCGGGCGTGGCCCACGGGAAGCCGGCGAGGGGTTCGTCCGTGCGCCGTTTCAGCCATACCTGCCGGAAGCCGGGCGCGGCCCAGTCGGTGAACAGGCTGACGCTGTACGCGGCCGCCGCGACGGTCTCGAAGTCCAGTCCGTCCAGCGGGAGCCCGGTGAACAGATGCTGCTCCACCTCGAACCCGGGTTCCAGGTCGAGGACCAGCGCGGTCACCACGCCGAGAGCGCCCAGCGAGGTGACGGCCCCGCCGAACCTCCGGTCACCGCGCCCGATGACGACGGTCGAGCCGTCGGCCGTCACGATCTCCACCTCGCGCACCGACGAGGCGAGCGAGCCGTTGCCGACCCCCGACCCGTGCGTGCCGGTGGCCACCGATCCGGCCACCGAGATGTGCGGCAGGGAGGCCATGTTCGGCAGTGCGAGCCCGTGCTCGTGGACGTGGCGCGCCAGCTGGGCGTACCGGACCCCGCCCCCGACGCGCACGGTCCGGGCCGCCGTGTCGACGTCGATCTCGCCGTCCAGCGCCTCCAGGGACAGCAGTACCCCGCCGGCGCCGGGTTCGGCGATCTCGTTGAACGAGTGGCCGCTGCCCAGCACCCGCACCCGCCCGCTTCCGGCCACGAGGGAGCGGAGCGCGTCGAGGGAGCGCGGACGGTGCAGTTCCCCGGCGGCGAAGGTGATGTTGCCGGCCCAGTTGGTCACGGTTTCGGTCATGCGGCTGTTCGCCCCTCCCGAGGTGATCGAGAACCCGGAGTTCCCAGGTGGAACCTACCCTGCCCCCGACACGGGGCCCCCGCCCCCACCCCCGCGCCGCCGGGGGCATACCGTGAGGAAGTCGTACGCGTGAACCGGGAGGAGAGAGGGATGGGCAGCCGTACCGCGCTGGTCGAGGATCTGATGGAGCGGTTTCCGCACGTTCCGCGGGAGGCCGTCTTCAAGGAGGACCTGCTGCGCGGAGGTGTGGCCTTCGATCCCTCCGCCCTCAGCGACAACGAGTCGGGCGAGGTCAAACCGAAGTCCTACTTCATCTTCTCCTTCGACCACGGGACCCTGCCCGAGCTGGGTGAGGCCGCGCTGCGCCGCCCGCCGGAGGAGATCATCCTCACGGGAGGCCCGTACGACCTGCGGCGCACCGTCGTCTCGGTCCGTGTGAACCCGTCCTCCCCCTACCGCGTCGCGGCGGACGGCGAGGGTCTGCTCGGGCTCTATCTCGACGGCACGCGCATCGCGGACGTCGGCGTGCCGCCGATGCCGGAGTACTACCGGCACAAGCTCTCCAACGGGAAGTCGGTCATGGAGGTGGCCCCGACCATCCAGTGGGGCTACCTGATCTACCTGACCGTCTTCCGGGTGTGCCAGTACTTCGGCGCCAAGGAGGAGTGCCAGTACTGCGACATCAACCACAACTGGCGCCAGCACAAGGCGGCCGGCCGGCCGTACACGGGCGTGAAGGACGTCGAGGAGGTCCTCGAAGCCCTGGAGATCATCGACCGGTACGACACCCAGAAGACGTCCACCGCCTACACCCTCACCGGCGGCGCCATCACCAAGACCGTCGCAGGGCGGGACGAGGCCGACTTCTACGGGCACTACGCGAAGGCCATCGAGGAGCGCTTCCCCGGCCGTTGGATCGGCAAGGTCGTCGCCCAGGCGCTGCCCCGCGACGACGTGCAGCGCTTCAAGGACTACGGGGTGCAGATCTACCACCCCAACTACGAGGTCTGGGACCGCCGTCTGTTCGAGCTGTACTGCCCGGGCAAGGAGCGCTACGTCGGCCGCGACGAGTGGCACAAGCGGATCCTCGACTCGGCGGAGATCTTCGGCGCGCGCAACGTGATCCCCAACTTCGTCGCGGGGGTGGAGATGGCCGAGCCCTTCGGTTTCACGACCGTCGACGAGGCCATCGCCTCCACCACGGAGGGGTTGCGCTTCTTCATGTCGCAGGGCATCACGCCCCGCTTCACCACCTGGTGCCCGGAGCCCACCACCCCGCTCGGCAAGGCCAACCCGCAGGGTGCGCCGCTGGAGTACCACATCCGGCTGCTGGAGGCCTACCGCGCCACCATGGACGAGTTCGGGCTCTCCTCGCCTCCCGGTTACGGCCCGCCCGGACCCGGCCGCGCGGTGTTCTCCGTGAGCTCCTTCATGGACAGCCTTCCGGCGCCGGACTCGGCGACCGTATAGTCCACGGTGCCGGTCGCCGCTCCTGAGCCGAGGTGGAAAATCAGGGTGCGGGTGTTGAACACGGGGCGGTCCGCGTCCGTACCAAGGGTCGGGAAACCGGGCGCGGCCGCCTGCTCATCCCCTGTTCCGCTGTCTGTCCTGCTGTCCTGACATGACATCTGAACAGGGCGCTTGTCAGTTGTGTCGAAGACGTGAAAAGCTCTGCCCCTGCCGCGAGGTTCCCCCCAACCCCATTGCCGTCATGGTGAGTTGACCTCGCTTGTGGATGCAGGAGACTCATGCCCGACCTGCCGACCCCGAAGGACGCCGCCGAGGCCGCGCTGTTCTCCGAGTGCTGGGACGCCGTCCTGTCCTACGCCGACCTGTGCACATCCGGCTCGACCGCGGCGAACCAGCTGGCCCGTGAGGCGTTCGCGCTCGGAATACGCGAGGCCCGCGCAGCCGAGGACGGCACCGCACGAGGTGCCGGCCGCCGCTCGTCCCGGCTGCCCCGGATCCCGCTGCTGCTGACCGCCGTACGCACCACGGCGGCCACCTGGGAGGCCCGGGGACAGGGCCACAAACTCGACCCCGATCTGCGCCTGTGGCTGAACTCCGACAAGGCCGCACGGTACGTCGGACCGCCCCTGAGCCGTCCCATCGCCCTGCGCGGACTGCGTGACATGCAGGAACCGGACGCCGCCCTGCTCTGGCTCGCCGAGGTGGAGGCGCTGCCGCTGCACGCTGTCATCCGCCGGCAGGGGCTGGACCCGGCCGCCGCCGTGGAGGAACTGAACCAGGTCCGGGGCCTGTTCCGGGACCGCTGCCACCGCAACCATCTCGACACGCCGATGGACGCGGAGTGCCGGAGCTACGTCCGGCTCCTGGACGCCGTCACCCGCTCGCCCGCCGCCGACACGCCCCCCGACCTCTCCCGGCACCTCGCCACCTGTGTGGAGTGCGCGGAGGCCGCCGCCTGTCTGCGGCTGCACGGCGGCGGACTCCCGGCGGCCCTCGCCCAGGGCGTCATCGGCTGGGGCGGCCTCGCCTACCTGGAGCGCCGCCGCCGGGCCTCCGAGGTGCGACTCGGCCCCGGACGCCCCGACGCGCCGGACGCCGAGGGCACCGCCGCCCGGGCCGCCGCGGGCCGGGCACGGGCGCTGCGCAGCGGCATGCTCGTCGCCGCCGTCCTGGTGTCCGGGCTGGCGCTCGCCGTGTCGATGATGCCCGGCGAGAACGGTGCCGACAACGGCGGCGACCGCCTCGCCAAGGGCAACCCCGCGGACAGCAGCCCGGTGGCCGGACCCGTCTCCCACCTGCCGTCCGCCGGTCCCGCCACCTCCGCCGCGCCGTCCTCGTCCCGCCCGGCGCCGTCCACGAGCGGTACGCCGAAGGGGACGAGCGGCGACTCCGGGAAGCCGGACCCCGAGCCGCAGGGCACCTCCTCGGGCACCGCCGGTGCCGGGAGCGAGGAGACGGCGGCCTGCGAGGTCAGGTACGACCTCGTCAACCAGTGGCCCGACGGCTTCCAGGCCACCGTCACCGTGACCACCGCCGTGACGCTCGACTCCTGGCGCGTGGCCTGGTCCTTCCGCGACGGCCAGAAGGTCGACCAGATGTGGGACGCGCGCCTGGCCCAGAACGGCTCACGCGTCACCGCGACCGCCGCCGACTACAACAGGTCCGTCGCGGCCAACGGAACCCTCACCTTCGGCTTCCTCGCCTCCTGGCAGAACAAGAACACCGCGCCCTACGCGTTCACCGTCAACGGGCGGGCCTGCACGAGTTCCTGACGGCCGGCAGGTGGGAACAGGGCGGGACGCCCAGGCGCCGCAGGGGCGCGCGAGGCGGCAGCGGTGAGCGGGCCGGAATCGGGTGGCGTCCGGCCCGCCGGGTTCCTATCCTGAGGGAGTTCGCGCGGTGGCCCGGGGCCACCGCGGTCAGTTGTGCACGGAACGGGAGGTGTGACCGATGACTGTCGCCGAGACGGGTGCTGTTCGCAGCAGCCAGACGTTCGTCCACTCCACCTCCGCGGTCTCCGGCTGACCACTTCACCTGCTTCGCGCGCTCGAGTCCGAGCGCGCGGCCGGGGATCGCCCTGTGAAGGGTCTCCCTTGACTTCCTCCGCATCACCGTCGGCGTCCTCGCCCTCGGCTGCTTTCCCGTCGGTCTTCCCTCCGTCGGTTCCTTCTTCGTCGGCGGCGTCTTCCTCGGCCACCGCTCCGGCGGCTGCTTCTCCGGCGGACTCTTCTCCGGCGGACTCTGCCGCGCAGGTGTCGACGCACCCTGCTGCGCCGGCGTCGTCGCACCCTCTCGCCGCCTACGGCTGGGACGAGGGCTGGGACGCCGGGTTCGCGCCCCACGCCGAGCGTGGTCTGGTGCCCGGCCGTGTCGTCCGGGTCGACCGCGGCCTGTGCGATGTCGTCACCCCGGCCGGAACCGTCCGCGCCGACACCGAGTTCGTCGTCCCCCGCGACCCGATGAAGGTCGTGTGCACGGGGGACTGGGTCGCCGTCGATCCCGAAGGCCGCGACCCGCGTTACGTCCGCACGCTGCTGCCGCGCCGTACCGCCTTCGTGCGCTCCACCTCCTCCAAGCGGTCCGAGGGACAGATCCTCGCGGCCAACGTCGACCACGCCGTCGTCGCGATGTCCCTGGCCGTGGAACTCGACCTCGGCCGCGTCGAGCGATTCCTCGCGCTGGCCTGGGAGTCCGGCGCGCAGCCCGTCGTGGTGCTCACCAAGGCCGACCTCGTGCCCGACCCGGTCGCGCTGTCGTACCTCGTGCAGGATGTCGCAACCAGCGCCCCCGGCGTGCCGGTGCTCACCGTCTGCGCGCGGGACGGCGAGGGCGTCGAGGAGCTCGCCGCGCTCGTCGGCCGGGGCACCTGCGTCCTGCTGGGGGCGTCCGGCGCGGGCAAGTCGACGCTCGCGAACGCGCTGGTGGGCGCGGATGTGATGGACGTCCGCGCCACTCGCGACATGGACGGCAAGGGGCGGCACACCACCACCACCCGCAACCTGCTGCCGCTGCCCGGCGGGGGCGTCCTCATCGACACTCCCGGGCTGCGCGGCGTCGGCCTCTGGGACGCGGGCGCCGGGGTCGGACAGGTCTTCTCGGAGATCGAGGAGTTCGCCCGAGGCTGCCGGTTCCAGGACTGCGCCCACGAGTCCGAGCCCGGGTGCGCGGTGCGCGCGGCCGTCGACGACGGGGAGCTGCCCGTGCGCCGGCTGGAGAGCTACCGCAAGCTCGTCCGGGAGAACCAGTGGATCGTCGCCAAGTCCGACGCCCGGATGCGCGCCGACGTCCGCCAGGACTGGAAGCGCAGGCAGGCCGAGGGCCGGGCCGCGGGGGAGGCGAAGCGCGGGCGCGGGCCGTGGCGCCCCGCTCCTCCGCGCTGACACCTGCGCGGTCCGGTGACCCGCGGCGCTTGTCGATGCTGCCGGACAGGCGTGCCGGTGCCGGTGCCGCTTGCGGGTCTCGGCGAGGTGCCGCCTGTCTCGGCAACGCCTCGCCGGTCCTGGTGGGGCGTTGCCTGTCTCGGAGGCGTCTGTTGGTCCTGGGCGTTGCCTGTCTCGGAGGCGTCCGCCACTCCCGGCGGGGCGTTGCCCGTCTCGGGAACGCTTGCCGGTCCCGGCGAGGCGTTCCGCGTTCCGGTGACGCTTGCCGGGTTTCGTCGTGCTTGCCGGTCCGCGAGTCGTTTCCGGGCTCAGCGTCACGTCCGATTTCCGCTGGCGCGGGTTCCTCCGGGCACGAAGACTGGAGCCCATGACGGACCAGGACACGCGGTACGAGGCGGTCCGCAGCCGGGACGCCAGGTTCGACGGCGAGTTCTTCTTCGCCGTCGAGACCACCGGCATCTACTGCCGGCCCAGCTGCCCCGCCGTGACACCGAAACGCCGCAACGTGCGCTTCTTCGCGACGGCCGCCGCCGCGCAGGGCTCGGGATTCCGGGCCTGCCGGCGGTGCCGCCCGGACGCCGTGCCGGGCTCGGCCGACTGGAACGCGCGTGCCGACGTCGTGGGCCGGGCGATGCGGCTGATCGGCGACGGAGTCGTGGACCGCGAGGGCGTCACCGGGCTCGCCGAACGGCTCGGCTACAGCTCCCGCCAGGTGCAGCGGCAGCTCACCGCCGAGCTGGGCGCGGGACCGGTCGCTCTCGCCCGGGCCCAGCGCGCGCACACCGCGCGGGTCCTGCTCCAGACGACGGACCTGCCGGTCACCGAGATCGCCTTCGCGGCCGGGTTCGCCAGCGTGCGCCAGTTCAACGACACCGTCCGGACCGTGTACGCGGCCACCCCGACCGAACTGCGGGCCGCCGTACGCGCGTCCCGCCGCACCGCCACTCCGTCCGCAGGGATCCCGCTGCGCCTCGCCCACCGGGGCCCCTACCACGCGGGCGCCGTGTTCGACCTGCTGGAACGGGAGGCGGTGGCCGGAGTGGAGGAGGTCAGCGGGCAGCCCGGCGGGCGCACCTACCGCCGGACGCTGCGACTGCCGTACGGCACGGGGATCGTCGCCGTGGACGAGCGGGCGGCGGCCGCCGGCCGGGCCACGGCCGTCCACCCCGGCGGCTGGCTCGACGCCCGGCTGCATCTCACCGACCCGCGCGACCTCACCACCGCCGTCCAGCGGCTGCGGCGGCTGTTCGACCTCGACTCCGACCCGTACGCCGTCGACGAGCGGCTCGCCGCCGATCCGCGGCTCGCCCAGCTGGTCGCGGCGCGGCCCGGCCTGCGCGCGCCGGGGGCCGCCGATCCGGACGAGTACGCGGTGCGGGCGGTCGTGGGGCGGGCGGCGGCCGAAGGGCTCGTCCGTGCCTACGGCAAGGCCCTCGACGCGCCCTGCGGAAGCCTCACCCACCTCTTCCCCGAACCGGCCGTCCTGGCCCAGGCCGGCCGGCCCCGGTCCGGGCCCTGGTCCGACGGGCCGCTGGGCGCCCTCGCCGCCGCCCTCGCCGACGGCGCCGTACGGCTGGACCCGGGCGTCGACCGGGACGACGCCCACAGGGCGCTGCTCGCGCTGCCGGGGCTGGACGCCCGTACGATCGCGGAGATCCGTGCCCGTGCCCTCGGCGACCCCGACGTCGTGCCGCCCGGCGTGGACGTCCCCTCCACCTGGCGCCCCTGGCGCACCTACGCCCTGCACCACCTGCGCGCCGCGGAGGAACGATGACCGACCTGACGTACTGGACCAGTGTGGAGAGCCCGCTCGGCCCTCTGCTGCTCACCGCCGGCCCCGACTCCGCCCTGACCTCCGTTTCCGTGCCGGCGCAGAAGGGCGGGCGGACCGTCCAGGACGACTGGCGGCACGACCGCGGCCCCTTCCGCGCCGCCGAGGAACAGCTCGCCGCCTACTTCGCCGCCGAACTGAAGGAGTTCCGGCTGCCGCTGCGCACCGACGGCACCGAGTTCCGCGAGCGGGTGTGGGCCGCCCTGGACTCCGTGCCCTACGGGGCGACCACGACCTACGGGGAGATCGCCGCACAGGTCGGCGCCTCACGGATGGCCGTGCGCGCCGTGGGAGGGGCGATCGGGGCGAATCCGCTGCTGATCGTGCGGCCCTGCCACCGGGTGATCGGAGCCGACGGCTCGCTGACGGGCTACGCGGGCGGACTGGAGCGCAAGGTCCGGCTCCTCACGCTGGAGGGCTCGCTCCAGGAGCCGTTCCAGGCTCCTGCCGCACGGATCGGGGACCGTCGGGGTTGAGCCGCCAGGAAGGCGTCACCCCCACAGAACCGCCCCCAGCCACGCCCCCATGATCAGCAGACAGGTGAACAGCTCCGTGAGGACGCTGGAGCCACCCGAGCGCATCGCCGTGCGCAGGGCCGCCCGGGCTTCCCCGTGACGGCCCAGACGGAGTCGCTCGGAGAGATAGATACCGCCCATGAAGCCCGGGATCGCCCCGAGAACGGGGAACAGGAAGAACCCGAGGAACGCGCCGAGCCCCGCGTACGCCGCCATCCGGGGTGTCGCGCCGCTCTCGCGCAACCGGCGCGGCGGCAGCGCCCAGCGCACCACCTGCGACAGGAACAGGGTCACCGTGGCGCCGACCAGCACGGCCCAGGAGACCGGCTGCGGATCCTCCAGCGCCCACCACAGGACCGCGGCCCACACCAGCCACGACCCCGGTACGCCGGGCACCAGCACTCCGCACAGGCCGAGCAGAATGACCAGTCCGACCAGCAGGAGTTGCGCCACTCCCATCTGCCCAGGGTGCCCGAGTCGAGAAGAACGCGCAGGTCAAGACCTACGGCCCCCGGGCGCGCACCGGCGCGGTCAGCGGTCCCGGGCCACCCAGCCGCGTTCGCGGGCGTGCCAGCCCAGTTGCAGCCGGGTCGTCACCCCCGTCAGTTCCATCAGCCGCTTCACCCGGCGCTGCACGGTCCGCAGCCCGAGGTCGAGCTGCTTGGCCGCGCTGGCGTCGGTCATCCCGGCCAGCAGCAGGGACAGGATCTCCAGGTCGGCGGCGTCGGGACCGTCCGGGGCCTGTTCCGCGACACCGGCCGTGCCGAGGCGCAGCGGCAGCGCCTCCCGCCACACCGACTCGAACAGACCCGTCAGCAGTTCCAGCAGCCCGCTGGCGTGGACCACCAGCGCGGCCGGCTCCGCCGAGCGGCCGCTCAGCGGCACCAGGGCGAGCGAGCGGTCGGCGACCACCAGCTTGGTCGGCACCCGGTCCACCACCCGCACCTGCTCGTCCCGGCCCAGCGCGGCGGTCAGTTCCGAAAGGCCGTCCGGCTGGTCGAGCACCGCACGCTCCAGTACGACGCGGTAGCGCACCCCGCGCGCCGCTGCCCGCTCCTCCGCGTCGTTCTCACCGCCGGTCACGGCCACCGGGGTGCCGGTCACCAGCGCGCACACCTCCTCGCTCGCCCCGAGCTGGATCTGAAGGAAGCGCTGGGCGACGGCGGCCGCGCCCGTCACCACCTCGACGAGGTCGTGCACCGCCGGTTCGGCGGCGGCCGCCCGGTACTCCTCGGCGAGCAGGGCCGCAGCCAGTTCCGCCTTCTCCAGCTCGTGCCGTTGCTGGGTGAGCAGCGCGCCCAGGGCGACGCCCGGCGGCGCGGCGACCCAGCGGCCGGGGCGGCCCGAGGACTGCGCGGCGAGGCCGTGCCGCTCCAGCCGGCGCAGCGCGCGTTCGGTGTCGTGCTCGCCGAGGGCCAGCCGGCGCGCCAGGTCGGGAACCTCGGCGGCGCCCACGGACACCAGCGCCCGGTAGGCCGACTCGTGCGTCTCGTCGAGCCCTATCGCTCCCAGCATCGGGTGCTTCTCTCCTTCTGACGTCCGGCGCCGACCGGGCGGGTGGCGGGAAACGGCCACGGCGTAAACCCGCCGCAGCGCATCATCGCCGTACCGACGGTCACTCTGCAAAGGTGTGGCCACGGCGAGAACATGTGATCTTCGACCGGCCCTCCGTGGTGGACGTCCTGGACGCCGAACGGACCCGGGCCGGCCGGCCGCGCGGCAGGCGCGAGGAGATCCTCCGAGAACGTGACCGGGGCTCGCGACGCGCAGGGGCGCACAGGGGCCGAGCCCGGTCACCTCATGTCGCCGGGCGGTTCTCCCGTGGGGGGTGGAACCGCCCGGCGACCGCTGTCGCCTTCCCGCCTCGCACTGGTGTCCCAGGAGATCACTCGCGTCTGTGTTCGGCCCCTTTTGGCGTGGCGCATTTTCCGGATGCCCCGTTTTCATCCGGCCCGGGCAGTGGACAATCGGGGGCATGAGCCAGCAGGGGGGAACGCCCACCGGTCACGAGGACGACTGGTGGGGGCAGCTGTACGACGACTCCACCGAGGACACGGGGCCCGCGCGCACCGCCGACTCCCTGGACGACCGTTTCGCCTCGGCCGCCGGGGCGGTGCGCTCCGCGGGTGCGGCGGAGAGCGCGGGTACGGCGGTCCCGCGGCACCAGGAGAGCGGCGCGGAACCGGCGGACGCTCCCGGCGTCACAGGCTCGGTGCCGGCACCCCGCGCCGAAGGGTCCGCTCCCCGCGGACGGACCGACTGGTGGACCTCGCCCCCCACGACGACGGCAGGGACACAGTCCTCCCCGCAGGCCACCGTCCCCTCGCCCAGAACCTGGGACACCACGGGGTCCACGCCAAGGCGGGACGCCGCACGCGGACCGGGACGCGCCGCCGGGAGCGATGGCGAGGGCGGCCTGGGACGGGACGTCGGACGCCGTCCGGAATCCGACGCCGGACCGGGCGATGATCCTGGCGTCGGACGCACCGCCGGGCGGGGCGGCGAGCGTGACGTCGGCGTGGACGCCGTGCGAGGCGCCGCGAGCGGCACGGGGCGTGGCCCGGGACCGGACGACGGCGTCGGCGGTGACGCGCCCGACGCCTCGGGGGCGGGCGCCGGCAGCAGTGCGCGGGCCGTCGAAGCGGACCGGGACGTCCGCCCGTCGGGCCGTCACCGCGCTCCCTGGGAGCCGCCGCCGGCAACGCCTGCCGGTCCCACCGGCTTCCCGCCCGGCCCCCTGCCACCGGGCTTCGCCGAGCGGCCGCCGGGTGCCCCCGCGCCCTCCGCCGGCGACGGTTCCACGCCGTCGGACCCACCCCCTGGGGTTCCGGCCCCCGCGGGTGGCGACGGCCTCATGCCGCCGGACCGCACAACCGCCGGCGCGCCCGCGCCCGCCCCCGGCGGGGACCGCACGTCACCGCACACACCCCCTGGGGTTGCGGCCCCCGCGGGTGGCCACGGCCTCATGCCGCCGGACCGCACACCCGCCGGCGCGCCCGCGCCCGCCCCCGGCGGGGACCGCACGTCGCCGCACACACCCCCTGGGGTTGCGGCCCCCGCGGGTGGCGACGGTCTCATGCCGCCGGACCGCACACCCGCCGGCGCGCCCGCGCCCGCCCCCGGCGGGTACCGCACGTCGCCCGACCACACGCCCCGTGCCTCCGAGCCGTCGGTACCGCCCGCGCCGCCCGCGCCGCCGGCGTCCTCACCCTCCGTGCTGCCGCCTCCGCCCGCCGCGCCCCCGATGCCACCCCTTCCGGCCCACGCGCCGCCGCCTCCCATGGCTCCCACCACCTCCGTGGACGGCGCGGCAGCTTCCTTTCCCGCGACGGACCCCGCGCAGAGCTCCGCGCGCGAGCCGGTCACCGATCCCCGGCCGGTTCAGGACCGTATGCCGGGGTCCGAGCACGCCCCCGTGCACCCGGGCACCTCCGCTCCCGACCCCGGCTCCCCGCCGGAGCACCCCCCCACCGTCGTCGGTGTTTCGGCCCTTCCGCTGCTGTCCGGCCTTCCGCCTCTTCCGGTCTCCAAGGACTACGTCGGCTCCGGGCCGCCCACCTACGACGCGGAGCCCACCGCCCTTCCGCCCGCGGACCCGGACGACCTGGACGACCTGGTCGCCGACACCGTCCTGGACGGAGCCCGGTACGGGACCTTCGCGCTGCGGGCCGCGTCCGTGCGCGGGGACTCCGCGCGCTACCGGGGAGAGCCGCGCCGCGACTCGCTCCTCACGGCCCGCTTCGGCACGGGCGAGCACGCCCTGATCCTGGTCGCGATGGCGACCGGCGCCCGGGCCACCCCCGGAGCACACCGGGCGGCGGCCGAGGTGTGTCAGTGGATCGCGCGGGCCGTGGGCCGCAGCCATGTGCGGCTCGCGGAGGACATAAGGGCGGCCCGGCGCGGAGACCTGAAGTCGGGGCTGCACCGCCTCACCGACCGCAGCCTCGGCCGACTGCGCGCCGGCGCGGCCGAACAGGGCCTGGAACCGGACGAGTACGCGGCCACCCTGCGCTGTCTGCTGCTGCCCGCCGACCCCGCCTGCCGTACCCGTGTCTTCTTCGGCGTGGGCGCCGGCGGACTGTTCCGGCTGCGCGGCGGTGTGTGGCGTGACATCGAACCGCAGGTGGCCGAGGTGGCGGGAGAACCGGTCCTCGGGTTCGGCTCGCTGCCCGCCGAGACGCCCGAGGGTGACCGGTTCACCATGGACCTCGGCATCACCACACCGCCGAACCCCTACGACCCCGACCCCGGACCGCCCCGCGAACCCTTCCGTTTCCGCGCCTCCGTAGCCCGCCCGGGTGACACCCTCCTGATGTGCACCGGCGGCCTGGCCGAACCCCTGCGTGGCGAGCCCGACCTGTCCGCGTTCCTGGCAAAGCGCTGGTCGGACCCCGCCCCGCCCGGTCTCGCCGCCTTCCTCGCCGACACTCAGGTCAGAGTGAAGGGCTACGCCGACGACCGCACGGCCGCGGCCGTCTGGGAGGCGTAACCGGGCGGCCGCGGCCACTGTGGAGGGGGGACCCGAGGACACCGAAGGGGTGCGTCGTTCCATGGCCAAGCAGAACATCGCCGAACAGTTCGTGGACATCCTCGCCCGCGCCGGGGTGCGGCGCCTCTACGGCGTGGTGGGGGACAGCCTCAACCCCGTGGTGGACGCGGTACGGCGCAATCCCGCCATCGACTGGATCCATGTCCGCCACGAGGAGACGGCCGCCTTCGCCGCCGGAGCGGAAGCCCAGATCACCGGGAGGCTCGCGGCCTGTGCGGGCTCCTGCGGACCCGGCAACCTCCATCTCGTCAACGGCCTCTACGACGCCCACCGTTCCATGGCTCCCGTCCTCGCCCTCGCCTCGCACATCCCGTCCAGCGAGATCGGCCTCGGCTACTTCCAGGAGACCCACCCCGACCGGTTGTTCCGCGAGTGCAGCCACTACAGCGAGCTGATCTCCAGCCCGAAGCAGATGCCCCGGCTGCTGCACACCGCGATCCAGAACGCGGTCGGCCGCGGGGGCGTCAGCGTCGTCTCGCTCCCCGGTGACATCGCCGACCAGCCCGCCCCCGGGAAGGCCGCGCAGACCGCTCTCGTCACCACCCGGCCCACCGTCCGTCCCGGCGACGCCGAGATCGACGCGCTGGTCGCGATGATCGACGCGGCCGACAAGGTCACCCTCTTCTGCGGCAGCGGCACGGCCGGCGCGCACGCCGAGGTCATGGAGTTCGCCGGGAAGATCAAGTCCCCGGTGGGACACGCCTTGCGCGGCAAGGAGTGGATCCAGTACGACAACCCCTACGACGTAGGGATGAGCGGTCTCCTCGGGTACGGCGCCGCCTACGAGGCCACGCACGAGTGCGACCTGCTGCTCCTGCTCGGAACGGACTTCCCCTACAGCGCCTTCCTCCCCGACGACGTGCGGATCGCCCAGGTCGACGTACGTCCCGAACACCTGGGCCGGCGCTCCAGACTGGACCTCGCGGTGTGGGGTGACGTACGGGAGACCCTGCGGTGCCTCATCCCCAGGGTGCGGGCCAAGGAGAACCGGCGCTTTCTCGACCGGATGCTCAAGAAGCACGCCGACGCGCTGGAGGGGGTGGTGAAGGCATACACCCGCAGGGTGGAGAAGCACGTCCCGATCCATCCCGAGTACGTTGCCGCCGTTCTCGACGAACTCGCCGACGAAGACGCCGTGTTCACCGTCGACACCGGTATGTGCAACGTCTGGGCGGCCCGCTATCTGACGCCCAACGGCCGACGCCGTGTCATCGGTTCCTTCTCCCACGGATCCATGGCGAACGCGCTGCCCATGGCGATCGGCGCCCAGTTCACCGACCGGCGCCGTCAGGTCGTGTCGATGTCCGGCGACGGCGGTTTCGCCATGCTGATGGGCGACTTCCTGACGCTGGTGCAGCACGACCTGCCGGTGAAGGTCGTCCTCTTCAACAACTCCTCCCTGGGGATGGTCGAGTTGGAGATGCTGGTCGCCGGTCTGCCTTCGTACGGCACCGCCAACAAGAACCCCGACTTCGCCGCGGTCGCCCGCGCGTGCGGAGCCCACGGTGTGCGCGTCGAGAAACCCAAGCAGTTGGCGGGCGCGCTGAAGGACGCCTTCCGGCACAAGGGTCCGGCCCTGGTCGACGTCGTCACCGACCCCAACGCCCTGTCCATCCCGCCGAAGATCAGCGCCGAGATGGTGACCGGGTTCGCCCTGTCCGCCTCGAAGATCGTCCTCGACGGCGGAGTGGGCCGGATGCTCCAGATGGCCCGTTCCAACCTGCGCAACGTCCCACGGCCGTAGCCGTGGCGGATGCCGGTGGTCTCGCGGGGGTGGGTGTCAGTCGGTGGGGACCCACTGGCGTTCACCGTTGTCGTCGGTGCCGTACCAGTAGCGGGGCAGTCCCTTGATGCCGCTCGTGCGGAAGGGCCGGCCGCGGTCGTCGACGCGGACCGTGCCGGTGCGGCCCTGCGAGGACCAGTCCAGTTCGAGGTACCAGTCGCAGGCGCAGGTCTCCGTCCGCGCCGTGACCAGCAGCACCTCGGGGTCGGTGCTGGACACCCGGTAGGGCAGGCTCAGGGCGGGGACCGGCGTGCCGGCGTCGTCGCCCGCGACCGAGTGCGCCACGGGACGGTCCTTGTCCAGGTCGACAGCGAAGTAGCGCTTGCTGAGAGAGCCGCCGCAGCCCTGGTCCATGGCGTACACGGTGCCGGTCAGGGGTGCGGCACGGCCGACGACCCGTACGCGCAGCGCCGTCAGGACGACCGCCGTCGAACTGCGCCCCTGCACGGAGATCTCCACGTTGGTCTCCCGCCCGTGGACCGCGCCCTGGGCGCTCGCCCAGGGGCCGGCGTCCTGCTCGGCCGGGGGCGGCGGAACCTGCGCGGGCGGCTTGTCGATGACGTAGTCGTGACCGCAGCCCTGCGCCCAGAGCTGGGAGTCGACGGTCCAGGCGAGAGGTACGCCCGAGGCAGGCGCCGCGGCCTTGCCTCCGACGGGGGAGGAGTCCCGGGCAGAGGAGGTCCTTTCGTGGCGGGCGGTGGGGGAGGTGCTGCCGTCGGGCGGGGGCGAGGAGGCAGGGCGGGTGCCGGCTGTCGGGGAGTGGTGCGGAGCCGTCGTCCGGGTCGAGCCCGTGGCGGACGCGGAGGGGGCTACCTCGCCCGAGGCCGACGGGTGGCCGCCGCCGGGCAGAGCGGACAGGGCGCCCAGGGTGGCCAGCACCGCGCAGCCCACCCCGATGGCGACCGTCGTGCGCCGGTGGCGGCGCCGAGGACGAGGCGGTGCCCCTCGTCCTCCCGGAATCCGGACCACCCCGTCCGCCGGACGGGAGGCTTCCGGCTCCGCCGACGTCTCAGAGGCTCCCGTGGCCGCCGTGGCCGCCGCGGTCGTCCCCGTCTCGGAGGGCTGCGAGGTCTCGGCGGCTTTCGAGGTGTGCACGGCCTCCGGTGAACGAGGTGCCTCCTGCGCCTTCGGCGCTTCTGGCGCTTCCGGTGTTCCCGTGGTCGCCGTGGCCGCCGTGGCCGCCGTGGTCCGGGGCCGTTGGCGGGCGGCCACCGCTCGCAGCCACCGCCGGTGCAGTTCCAGGCGTTCCTCCGGAGTCGCCCCGCAGAACTCCGCGAGCCGTTCGACGGGGGCGAAGTCCTGCGGAACGGCCTCCCCGGCGCAGTACCGGTGCAGCGTCGAGGTGTTCATGCCCAGCCGGCGCGCGAGGGAGCCGTAGCTGCGCTCCGTGCGCCCCTTGAGTTCTGTCAGCAGTGCCGCGAACTCCGTCACCTCGGCCACCCCGTCGTCGGTCGACACCGTTCTCCCCGTGCTCGTCCGGCCCTGGCAGTCATCCCAGGCACTCATATACCTGCACGTCAGATGGGCTGGGATGGTTCCACCACGGCCGATCGGGCGAAGACCGTTGCACCGGGCCGCCCGAAGCGCCGATGCTCTTGGTGTCGCACCGACCAGGGCCGGACCGACCAGCCGGCGTGGTGGCGACGACCCACAGCCATGCACTCACCCACGGGGGACACCCATGTCCAGGCGTATCCGAGCAGGCACGCTCACCGGGCTCACCGCACTCACGGCCGCGGGCCTCGCGCTCGGCGCCGTGCTCGCCGCACCGGCGGACGCCGCCACCCCGCGACCGCCCGGGTTCCTCTCGGCGGCCGACCTCCCGCCGCAGCCGGGCTCGTCGTGGACGGCCGGCAGGATCACCGCGGGCGCTTCGCCCGAGGTGGAGGCGGACCGCTGCCTGGGCCCGGCGCTGGGCGGTGGCCGGGGTTCCTGGTACCGGGACTTCCGGACCGACCTCGACGCCGGAGCCCGTCAGGTGAGTGTCGAGCTGGCGAGCGTCACCGCGGCCAAGGGCCGGGTCGCACGGGTCGAGCGGGACATCAAGTCCTGTGCCGCCCGGATCGAGAGGGCCGAACCCGAGGTCGAGGCGACCCTCAGGGACTTCGGCAGGCTGAACGTCGAGGAAGGCGCCCACGTCTTCGGCCTGCACACCGAGACCTCCTGGGGTGCGACCGACATCCGCCTGCTCTCCGTCGGCCGGGATGGCACGACGGTGACGGTCGTGGACTGGGGCCGGATGGGCGACTTCCGTGACGCCCCGCTGAAGGCGTTCAAGAAGACGACCGTCACGGCCGTCAGGAAGCTCCACTGACACCGGACCACTGAGGAAGGACGCGGGGCCGCCGCCCTCCCGCCACGGGGGTCGGGAGGGCCGGTGGCTCCGCACGACCGCACGACCACCGCACAGGCCACACGGGCCGGATGCATGAGACATACGGGGAACACGCAGATGATCAGCAAGAACAGCACGGCGGGCACCACCGGTACGCACGGTACGACCGGCGGGGGCGACCGGACCGGCGGGAGCACGGCGCGTCTGCGCACCGCCCGCCGCCGTACGGCCGTGGCCGCCGGCCTCGCCCTGGCTCTCGGCCTCGGCGTGACGGCTCAGGCTTCCGCGGGCAGCCCGCGCAGTGTGAGCGGCAAGCCGTCCGACAACATCACGCGTATCGCCGACTTCTACGGCGCCTACATCGACGCGGTGAACGACGAGGGCGGCGGCAAGCTCGCGGACGAACTCCGCAAGCACTACCTCACCCCGGCCTTCCAGAAGGAGCTGGCGGCCTGGGAGGACGAGAACCACGCCAACGGTGTCCTCCGGGCGCAGAACGTCCCCCTCGCGTGGAAGGTCACCGACAACGGCACGGCCGACCACACGGAGGCCGTGGTCACGCTCACGTGGGGGAGCAGCGGGACGACGAAGCTCGTCGTCGACATGACCCGCACCACACACAAGATCTTCCACATCGGCACCACAGGGGCCCAGGGCAAATGATCGCCGTCCGCCTCGGGCCGGTCGCCGTGGTCGTACCGGCCTGAACGCGAACGGCCAGCAATGGCCATAAACGGCCAAGTGCAGTCGCGAACGATCGTGGACGGTCGCAGTGTCCAGAGCCTCGGGGCCTGGCGCTGCGGCTGTTCGCGTACCGCGGGGTCCGTAACCCCCTCCGGCCTGCCGGGGAGTGTGCGGGTGCGGCCGAAAAGGCAACGGATTTCGGCCAACCTCGTCGGTCGTGCGCGTTCGGTGGCGCAACCGGGGGAGCCCGCGGGCCGGACGGCCTCCGTCCCGGCGCCCGAAGTCCTGGCATCCCAGGCATCCCGAAGCCTCTTGAGAACCTTGCGTACCTGGCCGCGCCTCGGCGTCCGCTACCGGATGCCCGACTTTTCCGTGCGTATGCCCAGGTCGGTGGCAGGTCATCGGCAACCGGGCCGATCACCGGGGTCCGCGGCCGGTGCGGGTGCACGGGTCCGGCGGCGGGTGTGACGGCGGGCGGGCCGTCGCGTCGAACCGCGGATGCGCCGGCCGGCCTGCACTCGGGGGGCGCGACTGTCATGTGCCGTTGCGCGGGTGCACGCCCTTCGAAGCCGCCTCCGCACCGTCGTGCGGCGTCCCCTCCGCGCGGGAACCGGGGGTGGCATCGCGGGGCCGGGGCCCGATCAGTGCCACCACCCGACGCCCCACCCCTCGTCCCGGTGCCCGTCACGCCCACCGGGACCCACCCGCCGACCAGGGACTTTCCCTCGGAGTGCCCGCCCGGAAGGGGGCCTGGGCGGCGTACGCGGCCCGCCCCACGGGTTCCCGCTCGCCGGAGCACGGGCCGCCCCGGCGTCACCGGCGGCCCAGGAGCCACGTACCGCCCAGGATGCGTGAACCGCCGCACAAACCCCCGCGGATGCGCCCGTGCCGGGGGCGGACGCGCGATGCACGCCCCCCTCGCCGAAGGCCCGGGGGGCGCCGTCGAACGGGCGTGCAATCCCGTGAGCGTCCCCGCGGCCCGTCCTCAACATGGCTGAACACCCGGTCGTCAATGGTTCGACATGACTGGCGTGGTGCCGACCGGGCAAGGATCCCGTGAACGTGTTCGAGCAGGAGGGGAACCCACATCGACACGCGGGCGGGGGTCATGGAGAGGCAGGCACGGGGAAGCGGTCCGACGGCGATCGCGGGCACCTCGGCGACGAGACGGGCGGGAGAGGACACGGCCGAGGACGTGACGGAGCAGGGCCGGGCGGCGCAGCTCAGGCGCAGACTCGGCCGGGCGGACCTGCGGGCGGTGCCCGAGACGCGCCGGGCGCTGCGGGAACTCCTGCGGGGCTGGGGAAGGCCGGGACGGTCGGAGACGGCGGAGCTGCTCACCAGTGAACTCGTCACCAACGCGCTCGTCCACACCGACGACGACGCTCTCCTGACGGCCACCGTCTCACCGTCCGGCCTGCGCGTGGAGGTGCGGGACTGCGTGGCACACCGTCCCCGGCCGAGGAGGCCGGGCGCCGACGAGGCCACCCACGGCCGGGGCCTGCTCCTGGTGGAGTCCCTCGCGGACACCTGGGGGGTACGGACGCAGGGCGGCGGGAAGGTCGTCTGGTTCGAACTGGCCTCCGGAGCCGCGTGAGCGACAGTTGGCGGCCGGTTGCCGACGGGCACCGGACGACGGCCGTCTCCCGGGCGACGGAACAGGCACCGGCCGACGGGCGGGCGGTCGACAGGCGACCGGTCGACGCGCGAACGGGAAGGGGGCGCGACCGTCGAGGTCGCGCCCCCTTCCCGTGGTACCCGGGTGTCTCCGGCACTCGAGAGACCGTCAGCCGAACTGCTGCTCCAGGTCCTTGAGCTTGCGCTCCAGGGAGTCGAGGCGCGGCAGGGCCATCGTGTCGTCCTCCGCGGTGAGGTCGACGGTCAGCGAGGAGTCGGAACCGTGGCGGACGGGCGTGAGGGAGGGCCGTGAGCGTACGGGCAGCTGCTCCGCCGAGTTCGCTATGGCAGGCTCCGCGGAGACCCGTTCGGCCGAGGCCGGCTCCAGGGCGGCCGGGGCCTCCACCTGACGGCCGCCGCCACCGCCGCCACCGCGGCCGGGAAAGCGGGGGCCGTGGCCCCGGCTGATCGCCTTCAGCTGAGCCCGCTCGACGCGGTGCTGCTCGCGGCGGCGCAGCTTCGTCTCCTCCTTGCGGGCCTTGTCCTCACGGACCTCGTCGACGGCCTCGTCCAGGCTGCGCACGTTCTCGAGCAGCATCAGCGACCAGGCCTTGTAGGTCTCGCGGGGGGCGCGTGCCCAGCGGACCACGCGGATCTGCGGGAGCGGACGCGGCACGAGACCCTGCTCGCGCAGCGCGGCCCGGCGGGTCTGCTTGAGGGCCCGGTCGAAGAGCACGGCCGCCGAGAGCGACATGCCGGAGAAGAACTGCGGCGCGCCGTCATGGCCGAGGCCCCTGGGCGCGTGCACCCAGTTGAACCAGGCAGCCGCGCCCGCGAACGTCCATACGAGTATCCGGGAGCCGAGTGCGGCGTCGCCGTGACTGGCTTCGCGCACCGCGAGCACGGAGCAGAACATGGCGGCGCCGTCGAGGCCGAACGGGACCAGGTACTCCCAGCCGTTGGTCAGGCCCAGGTTCTGCTGGCCGAAGCCGACCAGACCGTGGAAGGAGAGCGCGGCGGCCACGGCCGCGCAGCAGAACAGAAGGACGTAGGAGGCGGTGCCGTATATGGCTTCCTTGCGCCTGCGGCGCTCCTCGGTACGCTCCCACGAATCGTCCGCGTTCGCGCTTGCCCCGGAGGAGCGCTTGCCGCGCGCGAGCACCGCCACAGCCGCCAGCATGCCCAGGAGCAGTACGGCGCCCGGAAGCAGCCAGTTCAGCGATATGTCGGTCAATCTCATCTGGGGTCCCTTGCATTGGGATAGGGCGTAACGCCCGCCATAGTGGCGCAATCCCGCCGTCCCTCAGGGGGTTTCGGGGCAAGAGGCCGCCAAGGAGGTGCAAGGGGATGCCCAGGGCGACGTTCTGCTCGAACTGCCGCTTGAGGGGCGGGAGTTGAGTTCGAATAAGACTAACCGTACGGGTGGTTCCACGGAAAGTTCCCGGGGCAGGTGAGGAAATTGTGAAGCGCCTGTAACCCTGGGAGGGATCTCGTCCGGGTGATCTTAGGGGACGCCCGCTGTCGCCCTGCTCCCGGGGGGTGTCTGAGGCTGCCTCAACTCGCGACGGACGCGGTGAGCTTGGTGACGCGGTCCGCGTCGCAGGTGCGCGGGCAGGTGGCGCAGGTGTCCTCGGGGCGCACCGTGTAGAACATGCAGCAGCTCGCCCGGTCCCGGGTGGGCAGGGTCGCGCCGTCCGGTCCGGTCAGCTCGCGGAAGGACGCCGAGCCGACGTAGGGCCGGGTGGCGCCCGGCAGGAGCAGCTCCAGTTCCCTTCGTGCCCGGTTCTCCTCGTCCTCGCCGAGCAGCCCGGCGACGTACCAGAGGCCTTCGACGATCTCGTCGGTCACCATGCCCCACAGGGCGCGGCCGCGGCGTCGCGCCGGCGGGCCGAACCCGGCGAGCACCGGTTCGTGGTGCTCGGCCACCGCCGCCCGTACCTCCGCCCGCAGCGCCTCCTCGTCCGGGACCACCCGGGCGCCGGGCAGCAGCGCAGCCGGATCGCCGGGCAGGCAGGCGAAGGAGGGGGCCGGACGCACGGCCATCCGCATGCGGTCGCCGGTGCGGTCGTACGAGACGTGCGTCACGGGGAAGCGGGGCACCCGGCGGTGCAGGAACCAGGGGACGGTGATCAGCAGACAGGCCGGCCAGGCGTACCGGTGCAGTCCGAAACTGGCGACGACGTCCGGGCGGGCCGGTCGGCCGTAGTCGCGGACGACCTGGGCGTCGTCCCAGGCCAGGAAGGCCTCCAGGGCCGCTCCGCCCGCCGCGAGCCCGGCCGCCGTGACCCAGCCGCCGCCCTGCGGAAACGGTTCCCCGTGCGCCAGCTCCGTGACGGTCAGGTCCGGGAGGACCTCCGTGAGGCGGGCGTAGGCCTCCGCTGTGGCCGACGGAGCTGTGGGCATGCCGGGACCGCCGTTTCCGGAGCGACTGGAGGTAAGCCTTACCTTACCCGGTATCGCCGGGATTTGAACTGACGGCCAGTACGCCTAAGGTGCTTGACGGACGAGTAACAACCCGCCGTAATGACCCCAAGTACCGACAAGGCCGGAGGAGGACCCGTGGAGCGGAGTGCGCAGGGCTCCACCGGTACCGGATCGCCGGAGGCCGCCGGCCGTGCCAGGGTGCCTGCGCAGTCGCGGGGCGCCGACGAGTACGGCGAAGGCGCGGACCGCGCGAGATGCGCCCCCACGGGCGCGGCGCGCGGCGAGCACACGCACAGCGAGACGCCCGTCCCGCGCCCGGTCGTCCAGCGCTCCTCGGTGCGCGGCCAGATCCTCGACGCCCTGCGCACCGCGCTCGTCGGCGGGGAACTGCTGCCCGGCGAGGTGTACTCCGCGCCCGTCCTCGGCGAGCGCTTCGGGGTCTCCGCGACGCCGGTCCGCGAGGCGATGCAGCAGCTCGCCCTGGAGGGCGCCGTCGAGGTCGTCCCCAACCGGGGGTTCCGGGTGATCGTGCGAGGCGCGCGCGAGCTGGCCGAGCTGGCCGAGGTGCGGGCGCTGATCGAGGTACCCGTGATGCTGCGGCTCACGCGTACGGTGCCCGCCGAACGCTGGGCGGAGCTGCGGCCCCTCGGGGAGGCGAGTGTGCGCGCGGCCGCCTCGGGCTGCCCGGCCACGTACGCGGAGGCCGACCGGGTCTTCCACAGGGCGGTGCTCGCCCTGTCCGGCAACGAACAGCTGGTCGGCTTCGCCGATGATCTGCACCGGCGCTCGCAGTGGCCGCTGGCCGGCGGGACGGTGCGGCGCGGGCGGACGGATCTCGTGGCCGACGCGGCGGAGCACATGGCGATGTTGGAGGCGCTGACGGCGGGGGAGCCGGACGCCGCGCAGGCACTGGTGCGCGGGCACTTCACTGGTCCGGGCGCTTGAGCTGACCGCCGGGGCCGTGGAGACCGCCGCCCCGGATCCCGTCCGCCCGCACGAGCCCGGCCCATCCGGACGGGCCCTCGTCCTCACACTCCGGACGGGCTCGGGGTGGCCGGGGGCGCCAACTGGCGGGCCAGCCAGGTCGGTACGCCGCCGAGGAGCCGGAACAGCCGTCGCGCCTCCTCCCGCAACCGGGAGGCCTCCGGGTCGACTTCCGCGTCCGCGAGCGAGGCGAGCGCCGGGGCGGTTCCGACCAGGTAGCCCAACTCCTCCCGGATACGCAGGGATTCGGCGAAGCCGTGCCTGGCCTCCGCCACCTCGCCGTCACGCAGGGCGAGTCCGGCGAGGTGGCGCCAGGTGAACGACAGCAGCAGCGAGTCCGAGTGGGCCGCGGCCGCCGTGTGGGCCCTCCGGTACGCGGCCCTCGCGGCCTGCGGGGAACGCGAGATGTTCTCCGCGAGCAGACCCCGGCGGAAGTCCAGCAGCGCCCGTCCGGCCGCGTCCGGCGGGATCAGCGCCGCCGCCCGGCCGAGCGCGGCCCGTGCCTCGTCCACTCGGTCGCGCACACCGTGCAGCGTGGCCGCGTAGGCAAGTTGCCCGCGTTCACAAGCGGCCGCGCCGCGCTCCTCGTCGTCGTGGGCGAGTGCCTCCGCCGTGCGCAGGGCGTCCTCGGCGTCCTGCCAGCCCTGCTCGGTGTACAGGCACCGTTCCACGAGCAGCGAGGCCCGCTGGATCGCGCCCGCCGCGCTGCCGGGCGGGATCAGCGCCGCCGCGTCGGTCCAGCAGGCACGCGAGCGCAGCCGCCATACCGCGGTCTGGAGGGGATCGTCACCTGAGGTCGTTCCGGTACCAGACATGGCGGTGTACGCCACGTTGCCCTCCCCGAGCGCGCCGTCGAGCTTTGAGTGGTGGCCGCATCTCAGCACGGATCGCAGGGCCGGGCCAAGGGGGCGGGTGAAGGATTTCACAAAGTCGTGGGTCTCCGCGCCCGGAAGATCCGGCGGGGCGCGTCCGAGGGGTGACGGTCGGGGCGGTCCGGTCAGCTCATCCGCAGTGCCAGGAAGAAGTCCAGCTTGTCCTCCAGCCGCGAGAGGTCACGGCTCGTCAACTGCTCGATCCGCCCGACCCGGTAGCGCAGCGTGTTGACGTGCAGGTGCAGACGGGACGCGCACCGGGTCCACGACCCGTCACACTCGAGGAACGCCTCCAGCGTCGGAATCAGCTCGGCACGGTGACGCCGGTCGTAGTCGCGCAGGGGGTCCAGGAGACGGGCGGTGAACGCCTTGCGCACATCGTCCGGGACGAACGGGAGCAGCAGCACGTGCGAGGCCAGTTCCTGGTGGCCCGCGGCGCAGACCCGGCCGGGACGGGCGGCGGCCACACGCCGCGCGTGCCGTGCCTCCTCCAGCGCCCCGCGCAACCCCTCGGCCGAGTGCACGGCGGCGCTGACGCCCAGCGTGAGCCGGCCGTCGCCGTCGAGGCCGGACGACAGCGGCTCCCGTACGGCCGCCAGGAGCGCGTCGGCGAGGACGCCCGTCTCGGAGCCGTCGTGCTCGCTCGACACCGCCGGCAACGGGACCAGGGCGACGGCCTCGTCGCCCGTGTGGGCCACGGCGATGCGGTCGGAGGGTTCGGGTCCGGTGGCGAGCGGGTCGACCAGGATCTCCTCCAGGAGCGACTGGGCGACCGGACCGGCCTCCGGGCCGCCTTCGTCCCACTCGACCCGGGCCACGACCACCTGCCAGTGCGGGGCGGCCCCGAGGCCCGGCAGCAGCACCGGAGCGGCCACCCGCAGACGGGCGGCGATCTCCGTCGGCGCCGCGCCCGTCTGGACCAGCTCCAGCACCTCCTGCGCGAGCCGCCTGCGCACCGTGCGCGCGGCGTCCCGGCGGTCCCGTTCGACGGCGATCAGCTGGGTGACGCCCTGGAGCAGGTCCAGGCGCTCGTCCGCCCAGTCCCCGGCGTCCGCCTCGACGGCCAGCAGCCAGTCCGACAGGACGCCCTCGCGTACGTCACGTTCCGCCCGGGGGTTGGGCGAGGTCTGTGGAGCGCGCCCGCCGCCGCGGATCGGGAACAGCGAGAACGTCGTCTGGCCCAGGACCACCCGGTGCGGCCCGCGCCGCCCGGTGCGGACGGCCCCCAGGTGCTCCGCCGCCAGCTCGGCGCAGGCCTCGGGCGACAGGACGGGGCCGGCCGGCTCGGGGGCCGCGATGAGCCGGCCGGTGGGGGACAGCACCCAGGCGCGCAGGTCCAGATCGGAGCCGAGCAGGTCCAGGACCACGTCCGGGCCGCCGCCCGCCGGGCCCGACGTCATCATCCGCCGGTGGCGGTCCACGACGGCCGCGAGGTCCCCGGCGCGCTCGCCGGACACCTGCCGTACGACGTGCTCGGTGATCGTCGCGAAGGCCACCGACTCGTGCACCGCGAACAACGGGAGTCGGTGCCGGGCACAGGCCACGGCCAGGTCCTCCGGCACGGCGCCGAGCTCCGCCTCGCCGGCCGCGAGCGCGGCCACCCCGGCCTGCACCAGGATCCGCACGAACGGCTCGGAGTCCGCCGCGTCCCGGCGCCATGCCAGGCCCGTCAGCACCAGCTCACCCCCGGAGAGGTAGCGGCTGGGGTCCCGCAGGTCGGTGGTCATGACACCCCGTACCGCGCGGTCCAGCTCGTCCTCGCCGCCGAGGAGCCTGAGGCCCAGCGCGTCGGTGTCCAGCAGTGCGCGCAGCCGCATCTCGTCGCCGCCGTTCTTTGTCTCGAAAACTACGATGGATCTTCAGGGTCGTGGGGCAGCGGGCCTGCGTCGGCGCCGCCGCCCGGGGGCCCGGCCCGCGCGGCGGACCGTCACGCACCGCATTCTTCGATCGCCAGGTCGTTCCCCGCGTTTCCACAGGAAAACGAGGAGGTTACCGAGGGCCTTCCTTCATACGAATCTACAAGATGGCCGGGTGGACCAGCCAACTCCTTCATGGTTTCGGTGACTGACCCGGTCGGAGCAAGGCGCTGTGTACTGGCCTCACTCCACGTGAACACCACATGTACGAGCCGGGCCCGCCGCACCCGATTCTGGCTCGATCGAGACGACTCACGACTCACGAGACGAAGAAGAGAGCCGGTCATGGACTTCCTTCGCCCCGCCAGCTGGGAGGAGGCGCTCGCCGCGAAGGCCGAGCACCCCACCGCTGTGCCGATTGCGGGTGGCACCGATGTGATGGTCGAGATCAACTTCGACCACCGCAGGCCCGAGTACCTGCTCGACCTCAACCGCGTCGGTGACCTCTACGAGTGGGAGGTCGGCGAGGAGAGCGTACGGCTCGGCGCCTCGGTCCCGTACACCCGGATCATGGAGAACCTGCGCGCCGAGCTGCCGGGCCTCGCCCTCGCCTCGCACACCGTGGCCTCCCCCCAGATCCGCAACCGCGGCGGCGTCGGCGGCAACCTCGGCACCGCCTCCCCGGCCGGCGACGCCCACCCCGCCCTGCTGGCGGCCGGCGCCGAGGTCGAGGCGGAGTCGGTCCGCGGCACCCGGCGGATCCCGATCGACGACTTCTACACCGGGGTGAAGCGCAACGCGCTCGCCCCCGACGAGCTGATCCGCGCCGTCCACATCAAGAAGGCCGACGGCCCGCAGCAGTACTCCAAGGTGGGTACCCGCAACGCCATGGTCATCGCCGTCTGCGCCTTCGGGATCGCACTGCACCCGGGGTCCCGGACCGTCCGTACCGGCATCGGCTCGGCCGCGCCCACCCCCGTCCGGGCGAAGACCGCCGAGGAGTTCCTCGACGCCGCGCTCGAAGAAGGCGGCTTCTGGGACAACGGGAAGATCATCACCCCGTCGGTCGCCAAGCAGTTCGCCGACCTGTGCGCCGCCGCCTGCAACCCGATCGACGACGTCCGGGGGACGGCGAGCTACCGCCGGCACGCCGTGGGCGTCATGGCCCGCCGCACGCTGACCTGGACCTGGGAGTCGTACCGCGGCGCCCGCCGCACCGCGAAGGGAGCCGCGTGATGCGTGTCAACTTCACCGTCAACGGACGTCCGCAGGAAGCCGACGACGTCTGGGAGGGCGAGAGCCTGCTCTACGTGCTGCGTGAGCGGCTCGGGCTGCCGGGTTCGAAGAACGCCTGCGAGCAGGGCGAGTGCGGCTCGTGCACGGTCCGGCTGGACGGCGTCCCGGTGTGTTCCTGCCTGGTCGCCGCCGGACAGGCCGAGGGCCGTGACATCGTGACCGTCGAGGGTCTCGCCGACTACGCCAGGCAGCGCGCCGAGCGAGCCGGGCACGGCGACTGCGGAACCGGTTCCTGCGGCACGACGGGCGCTTTCGGGGCCTCCGCCGTTGCCGGTGGCCCGCAGACCGAGGGCGCCGACTCGCAGGCCGGCGGGGGGATCGACCTCGCCCCGATCCAGCAGGCGTTCATCGACGCCGGCGCCGTCCAGTGCGGCTTCTGCACACCAGGCCTGCTGGTCGCCGCCGACGAGATGCTGGAACACAACCCGAACCCGACCGACGCGGACATCCGCGAGGCGCTCTCCGGCAACCTCTGCCGGTGCACCGGCTACGAGAAGATCATGGACGCGGTCCGCCTCGCGGCCGCCCGGCAGGCAGAGGCGGTCTGACGATGCCTTCTCCCACTCCCGGTTTCGCTCGAGCGGGCGGTGCCCCCCTCGGTACTCCCACCAAGGTCACCCAGGGCTCCCCGACCAAGGGCGGCGTCGGGGAGTCCACGCTCCGCCCCGACGGCACCCTCAAGGTCACCGGCGAGTTCGCGTACTCGTCCGACCTGTGGCACGAGGACATGCTCTGGGGCCAGATCCTGCGCTCCACGGTCGCCCACGCCGAGATCGTCTCGATCGACACCTCCGAGGCCCTCGCCACCCCCGGCGTCCACGCCATCATGACGTACGACGACCTGCCGACCGACGTGAAGAACTACGGTCTGGAGATCCAGGACACGCCGGTCCTGGCCCACGGCAAGGTCCGGCACCACGGCGAGCCGGTCGCGATCGTCGCCGCCGACCACCCGGAGACCGCCCGCCGTGCCGCCGCCAAGATCAGGGTCGAGTACCGCGAACTGCCCGTCATCACCGACGAGGCCTCGGCGACCGCCCCGGACGCGATCCTGATCCACGAGGGCCGCGACGACCACCACATCGGTCACGTCGCCCACCCCAACATCGTCCACCGCCAGCCGATCATCCGGGGCGACGCCACCGCGGCCGCCGCGCGCGCCGACGTCGTGGTCAGGGGCGAGTACACCTTCGGCATGCAGGACCAGGCGTTCCTCGGCCCCGAGTCCGGCCTCGCCGTGCCCGAGGAGGACGGTGGCGTCCACCTCTACGTCGCCACCCAGTGGCTCCACTCCGACCTGCGCCAGATCGCGCCCGTCCTCGGCCTGCCCGAGAGGAAGGTGCGGATGACGCTGGCCGGCGTCGGCGGCGCGTTCGGCGGCCGCGAGGACCTGTCGATGCAGATCCACGCCTGTCTGCTGGCCCTGCGCACCGGCAAGCCCGTCAAGATCGTCTACAACCGTTTCGAGTCCTTCTTCGGGCATGTCCACCGCCACCCGGCGAAGCTCACCTACGAGCACGGCGCCACCCGCGACGGCAAGCTGACCCACGTCAAGTGCCGCATCGTCCTCGACGGCGGCGCGTACGCCTCGGCCAGCCCGGCCGTCGTCGGCAACGCCTCCTCGCTCGGCGTCGGCCCGTACGTCGTCGACGACGTCGAGGTCGAGGCCATCGCCCTCTACACCAACAACCCGCCCTGCGGCGCGATGCGTGGCTTCGGCGCGGTCCAGGCGTGCTTCGCCTACGAGGCGCAGATGGACAAGGTCGCCGCGGAACTGGGCATGGACCCGGTGGAGTTCCGCCGGCTCAACGCGATGGAGCAGGGGACCCTGCTGCCGACCGGCCAGCCGGTCGACTCCCCGGCGCCGGTCGCCGAGATCCTGCGCCGCGTCAAGGCGATGCCGCTCCCTCCGGAACGCCAGTGGGAGAGCAGCGAGGGCGCCGACGTACGGCAGCTGCCCGGCGGTCTGTCCAACACCACGCACGGCGAAGGCGTCGTACGGGGGATCGGCTACGCGGTCGGCATCAAGAACGTCGGCTTCTCCGAGGGCTTCGACGACTACTCGACCGCCAGGGTGCGCATGGAGGTCGTCGGGGGTGAGCCCGTCGCGACCGTCCACACGGCCATGGCGGAGGTCGGCCAGGGCGGTGTCACCGTGCACGCGCAGATCGCCCGCACCGAGCTGGGCGTCGCCCAGGTGACGATCCACCCCGCCAACACGCAGGTGGGCAGCGCGGGTTCGACCTCGGCCTCCCGGCAGACGTACGTCACCGGCGGCGCCGTCAAGAACTCCTGCGAGCTCGTCCGGGAGAAGGTCCTGGAGATCGGACGTCGTAGGTTCGGCTCCTACCACCCCGCCTGGGCCACCGCCGAGCTGCTCCTGGAGGGCGGCAAGGTCGTCACCGACGGCGGTGAGGTCCTCGCCGACCTGGCCGACGTGCTCGAGGACGAGAGCGTCGAGGTCGAGGCGGAGTGGCGGCACCGGCCCACCGAGCCGTTCGACCTGCGCACCGGGCAGGGCAACGGGCACGTCCAGTACTCGTTCGCCGCGCATCGCGCCGTCGTCGAGGTGGACACCGAGCTCGGCCTGGTGAAGGTCATCGAGCTGGCCTGTGTGCAGGACGTCGGCAAGGCGCTCAACCCGCTGTCCGTGATCGGTCAGATCCAGGGCGGTACGACCCAGGGTCTGGGCATGGCGGTCATGGAGGAGATCATCGTCGATCCCAGGACGGCGAAGGTCAGGAACCCGTCCTTCACGGACTACCTGATCCCCACGATTCTCGACACGCCGACGATCCCCGTCGACGTGCTCGAACTCGCCGACGACCACGCCCCCTACGGGCTCCGTGGTGTCGGCGAGGCACCCACCCTGTCGTCGACTCCGGCGGTCCTCGCGGCCATCCGGAACGCGACCGGGCTCGAGCTCAACCGCACACCGGTACGTCCGGAGCATCTCACCGGAACGGGACCCCAAGGGGTCTGAGCCGCTGTCGCCCGGGGGGTGCCGCACCCTGCCGCACCTCCCGGACCCCCTTGTTCGTCTCGGGCCGTCCCCCGGGTCGTCCATTCCCAAATCCCGCAACCGGCCGCATCGGCCACGCGGGTGTCCCTTTGAACCTTGGGAGATGGCCCATGACCCACCAGTCCCTGGAGCCGAGGACCACAGCCGAGGACGTGGGCGAAGGCACCCGCGTCCCGGCCGGACGGTCCTGGCTCGACAGGTACTTCCACATGTCCGAGCGGGGGACCACGGCCGGGCGCGAAGTGCGCGGCGGCGTCACCACCTTCATGGCGATGGCGTACATCCTGCTGCTCAACCCCCTGATCCTGTCCGGCAAGGACGTGGCGGGCGACACCCTCGGCCGGCAGGCCCTGATCACCGCGACCGCCTTCGCCGCCGCCCTGACCACGCTGCTGATGGGCTTCTTCGGCAAGGTGCCCCTGGCCCTGGCCGCCGGCCTCTCCGTCTCCGGCGTGCTGTCCTCCCAGGTCGCCCCGCAGATGACCTGGCCGCAGGCGATGGGCATGTGCGTGATGTACGGCGTCGTCATCATGCTGCTGGTCGTCACCGGCCTGCGCGAGATGATCATGAACGCGATCCCGCTCGCTCTCAAGCACGGCATCACCATGGGCATCGGCCTGTTCATCGCACTCATCGGCTTCTACAAGTCCGGCTTCGTCCACCGGGGGGAGGCCACTCCGGTCACCCTCGGCCCGGCCGGTGAACTCGCGGGCTGGCCGGTGCTGCTGTTCGCCGGCACCCTCCTGCTGATCTTCATGCTCCAGGCCCGGAACATCCCCGGCGCCATCCTCGTCGGCATCGTCGCCGGCACCGCCGTCGCCGCGGTCCTCAACGCCACCGGGGTGGTCGATCCGAAGCAGTGGGCGGGCGGCGCCCCCGAACTGCACGGCAGCGCGGTCTCGATGCCCGACTTCTCACTCTTCGGGGACGTGGAGTTCGGCGGCTGGGGCGAGGTCGGCGCGATGACCGTCGGCATGATCGTCTTCACGCTGGTCCTCGCAGGCTTCTTCGACGCGATGGCCACCATCATCGGCGTCGGCACCGAGGCAGGGCTCGCCGACGACAAGGGCCGGATGCCGGGTCTGTCCAAGGCACTGTTCATCGACGGCGCGGGCGGAGCGATAGGCGGGCTCGCGGGCGGCTCCGGCCAGACCGTGTTCATCGAGTCGGCGACCGGCGTGGGCGAGGGGGCCCGCACAGGTCTCGCCTCGGTCGTCACGGGCGCCTTCTTCGCGGCCTGTCTGTTCTTCACCCCGCTCACCGCGATCGTCCCGCAGGAGGTCGCCTCCGCCGCCCTGGTTGTCATCGGCGCGATGATGCTGATGAACGCCCGGCACGTCGACTGGGCCGACCGGGCGACCGCGATTCCCGTCTTCCTGACCGTCGTCCTGATGCCGTTCACTTACACCATCACCACCGGTGTCGCCGCGGGAGTCATCTCCTACGTCGCCATCAGGACCGCCCAGGGCAGGGCGCGGGAGATCGGCGCGTTCATGTGGGGGCTGACGGTGATCTTCCTGGTCTACTTCGCCCTCCACCCGATCGAGAGCTGGCTGGGCGTGCACTAGCCGTCCCGCCCGCCCGCCGACCGCCACCCTCCGCACCACCGCAGTCAAGGAGAACCAGAGATGCTGGACATCGCCGAGGAGCTGAACCGGTGGGTCGGGCAGTGCCGTGACTTCGCCGTCGCCACCGTGGTGGCCGTCGGCGGCAGCGCGCCCCGCCGGCCGGGCGCCGCGCTCGCCGTCGACGCCGACGGCACGGCGATCGGCTCGGTCTCCGGCGGTTGTGTGGAGGGCGCGGTGTACGAGCTGTGCCGGCAGACACTGGAGGACGGGGAGTCCGTCCTCCAGCGTTTCGGCTACAACGACGACGACGCCTTCGCCGTGGGGCTCACCTGCGGCGGGGTCATCGACATACTCGTCACCCCGGTGCGGGCCGGCGACCGCGTCCGCCCGGTGGTCGCGGCCGGTCTCGAGGCCGCCGCCTCCGGCCGGGCGGCGGCGCTGGCGAGGATCGTGGCGGGCCCGGCGGACCTCGTCGGCCGCGCGCTGCTCGTGCGCCGCCCCACCGACGGCCCCACCGACGGCCACGACGACGACGGCGGCGGCGACGGCGGCGAGGCGTACGAGGGCGGCTTCGGCGCCCATCCGGAGCTGGACCGCACGGTCGCGGCCGAGGCCGGCGCCTTCCTCGACGCCGGACGCACCGGCACCCTGGAGATCGGCGAGCAGGGCTCGCGCTGCGGGGCGCCGCTCACGGTTCTGGTCGAGTCGTCCGTCCCTCCGCCCCGGATGATCGTGTTCGGCGCGATCGACTTCGCGTCGGCGCTGGTGCGGGTCGGCAAGTTCCTGGGCTACGAGGTGACGGTGTGCGACGCCCGTCCCGTCTTCGCCACCCGGGCCCGTTTCCCGGAGGCCGACGAGATCGTGGTCGCGTGGCCGCACGAGTACCTGGAGCGCACGGACGTGGACGCCCGGACCGTCCTGTGCGTCCTCACCCACGACGCCAAGTTCGACGTGCCCCTGCTGCGGCTGGCGTTGCGGCTGCCGGTCGCCTACGTCGGCGCGATGGGCTCCCGGCGCACCCATCTCGACCGCAACGCCCGCCTGCGTGAGGTGGGCGTGAGCGAACTGGAGCTGGCCCGGCTGCGGTCCCCCATCGGACTCGACCTGGGCGCCCGTACGCCCGAGGAGACGGCGCTGTCGATCGCCGCGGAGATCGTCGCCGACCGGCGCGGCGGCAGCGGGGTCTCATTGGCCGGAGCACACACGCCCATCCATCACGACGTGACCTCGGTACCGACGGGCCGGATCGGCTCGGTGGCCTGAGCCGCCGTCCCGCGCACGGCCGGCTGGTCCGGCCAGGCGAACGCGTAGCGCGGGTCGCCGCCCCTGCTCAGCCTGACATGACGCAGCAGTTCGCGTGCGATGCCCGCGTTGCCCATCGCCCAGCCGGTCTGCGGTTCGAGGCCGCCCGGGGTCGCCCGGTGGTCGACGTTGGACCAGCGCGCGCCGGCGGCGTCCCGGGTGGCGTGCGAGGCGAGGTCCGCCACGAGCGTCCCTGCGAAGCCGGGGGAGTCGCCCTGCTCGGCGATCCGGTCGCAGGCCAGCGCCAGCACCCCCGCCGTCCCGCAGCAGCGGCCGTTGTTGTCCCAGAACCCGGGGCGCAGCCGGCCGGGCAGACCGGAGCGGGTCACGGTGTGCCAGCAGCGGTCGGCGAGCTCCTGCCAGGAGGGCTCGCCGAGCACGTCCCGCAGGAGCCGGAAGACCTGGGCGTCGCCGGCCGGGCCGTGACACCAGCCGTAGCTGAACCGCTCGACCACGTCGGGCCGGTGGGGCGGGTCGGAGTGCGGCACCAGGAAGCCGTCCGGGCCGTCCTCGTCGCGGGCGACGACGTCCGCCACGGCGGCCCGCGCGAGGTCCACCAGATCTCCCCGGCCGGTGGCGGAACCGACGGCGGCAAGGGCGTACGCGATGCCCAGCGTGCCGTGCGAGAGATGGTGCAGCCGGGCGGGCGCGCCGAGCCGGAACTCCCAGGTGACGCCGCCCCGTCCGGTGGTCTCGGCGGTCCTGAGGTACGGCTCCAGCGCCCGGACGGCGAGGCCGGGTTCGCCGGCCGCCAGCGCGCCGAGGCCGATGCCCGCGTTGCCGCCCATCAGCTCGAACAACTCGCCCCAGCGTGTTCCGTCGAAGCGCGACCGCACCCGCTCAAGGGCCCGGTCCGCGGCGGCGCCGGCGGCCTCGTCGCCGAGTTCGCGGTGGACGGTCCGCAGTACCAGGGCGATGCCGGTCAGCCCGAAGTAGAGCGAGTCGTCGGGGTGTTCGTCGACGGCGTCCGCGAGGCTGCGGGCGGCGCGCAGGGCGGTGTCGCCGTGGGCGTCGTCGCCGAAGTGCCGCCAGGCCTCCAGCAGCGCGGGTACGATCCCGGCCGTCCCGTTGTAGAACATCGGATCGACGTCGTCGTCCGAGGGGCCGACGGGCCAGCCGAGACCGCCGCCCGCGGTGTCCCGCGCCGTGCCCCGCATCCAGCGCAGGGCGTCCACGGCGAGTTCCTCGGCCTCGTCAGCTGTCGTCATGGGCCCACTCTCACACGGTGGTCACCGCCCTCGCACCGTCATTGTCCGCGGAGCAGCCGGTTCACCGCGCGCCCGAACACCGCGCGGGCCGCGGCCCCGAGGAGCGGGTCGAAGAGGGACGGCAGGAAGCGCACCCGTACCTCCTCGCGCCAGACCACCCGGGCCCGCCCGCCGGGGCCCGGACCGACCTCGATCCGGGCCCAGCCCCTCACCACCCGGCCGCGTTTGTCCAGCCGGCAGCGGCCCGGCTCGTCCTGGGCGGGCGGCTGCCACTCGGTCACCTCCATCCGGTCGTCGAAGGCGAGCGGGCCGAGGCCCGTACGGGCCACGATGACCGTGCCCTCCCGGGTGGGTCCGGGAGGGAGCGCGCTGACGCGGGTGAGCGGTACCGCGTCGCCGTGCCGGGACCACTCCGTCAGACGGCGCCAGGCCTCGTCCGGGGAGAGCGGTACCGTGCGTTCGAGCTGGAAGATGACCACTCGGTGATCGTAGGGAGTCGGAGCGGTCCGGCGGCGGATTACCCTCCGGCTCACAGGTTCGGACAGACCTTCGCGGTGTGGTCACCGGTCAGCGGTAGACCTGCCCGGGCACCGCCGTGCCGGGCGCGAGCAGCTGAGGCACCGTCACGAAGACGAAGCCCCGCTCCTTGAGCGCGTCGATGATCCCCGGTACGGCGGGCACGGTCCCGTCGTAGATGTCGTGCAGCAGGATGATGCCGTCCCGGTCGGCCTGCGCGAGCACCCGGCGCCGTATCAGCGTGGAGTCGGTCGTCGTGTAGTCCTTCGCGGTCACCGTCCACAGCACCTCGGCGAGGCCCAGCTCACGGCAGATCTCGTGCACGGTCTCGTCCGTGCGGCCCTGGGGCGGGCGCATCAGCGTGGGGCGCCGGCCGGTGAGGCGCTCTATCTCGTCGTTCGGGCGCCGGAGTTCCTCGCGTATCTCCTCCGGCGTGATCCGGGTGAGGATCTTGTGGTCCCAGGTGTGACTGGCCACCTCGTGCCCCTCGGCAGCCATCCGCCGGACGAGTTCCGGGTAGGTGTCGATGTGCCGCTCGCCCAGCAGGAAGAAGGTCGCCGGGACCTGTCTCTCCTTCAGTATGTCGAGCAGGCGGGCCGAGTTCTCGCTCGGTCCTGCGTCGAAGGTGAGGGCGATGCACTTCGCCGTCCGGCAGTCGACGGGGCCGAAGCGGGCGGCCTGCGTGGTGGCCGCGGGGCGGGCGCGGGCGGTGCTCGGGCGGGTGACGTCGACGCCGCCGCAGCCGGTCAGCGCGACCGCCAGGCAGGTGGCGGCCGCCGAGACGGCGACGGCACGCAACCCGGCCCCCGTTTTCTTCGTCTTCCTGGTCGGAGAAGGCATGCCTGGACTATACATAAGGTGTATACACCTTATGTATAGTCCGGTTCGTCATGCGCTACCCGGCCCTCACTGGGCGTAGAACGTGGCGTCGCCCCGGTCCGTCGCCGTGCTCGGGGTCTGCACGTACAGCAGGTAGTTGTAGTGGCGGACGTAGCGGCCGGCGTTGTTGTACGACTCGTACGACACCCCTGCGGAGTCGGCGAGACCGGCCCGCTTGTAGAAGCTCGCGTCGGACGCGAACGTCGACGTGCCGTCGTTCTTCTCCAGCCACACCTCGAAGTTCTTGTGCCGCAGGTAGTAGCCGGGGAAGTTGGCCGACTCCAGGGAGACCGTGCCGGTGCCCGTGAGACCCGTCACCACCCGGAACTGCGAGTCGGCGAGCGGGCTGACGTTCGCCTCGATGCGGGCGCGGTACTCCCAGTGCCGGACGAACCGGTCCGCGTAGTTGTACGAGGAGAAGCGCTGCGGGGTGACCCCGTCGGCCACCGGGATGCCGAAGTCGGGGGTGCCGTCCGCCTTCCAGTACAGCTTCTGCACGCGGGTACGGCGGTTGGGGTCGTTCAGCGGGTCACCGGTGATGTCCCGGTAGCTGCGGTCGTGGTAGACGAGGATGTCGGACCTGCCGTCCTCGGAGACGGTGAACGAGTTGTGGCCCGGCCCGTACTGCGAGGTCGAGGCGTTCGTGGTGAAGACGGGCTGAGAGCGCTTCGTCCAGGACGCGGGGGCGGTCAGGTCGGCCGTCGCGGAGGCGGTCAGCATCCCCAGGCAGTAGTTGGCGTCGGTCGCGCTCGCCGAGTAGGTCATGAAGACCTTGTCGCCGTGCTGGATCAGCGCGGGCCCCTCGTTGACCTTGTAGCCGACCGTCTCCCAGGACAGCGTCGGCTGCGAGATCTCCGCCGGAGTGCCCTGGATCGTCCAGGGGTTGGCCATCTTGGCGATGAACAGACTGGTGTTGTTGTCCTCGGACGGGTTGCGCTGCGCCCAGGCGAGATAGCGGACCCCGTTCACGACGAACGTGGTGGAGTCCAGCGAGAAGCTCTCCCAGGTGGTCCTGATCTGGCCCTTCTCGGTCCAGGCCGCGGTGAGCGGGTTCGCGCCGGTGCCTTCGAGCACGTACATCCGGATCGCCCAGACGTCACTGGTGGACCCGGCCGCGAAGTACACGTACCACTTGCCGTCGATGAAGTGGATCTCCGGCGCCCAGATGTGGGCGCCCATGACACCGCTGCTGTGCTTGGTCCAGATGGTGACCTCCTGGGCCGTCGACAGCCCCTGGAGGGTGGTGGCCCGGCGCAGCACGATGCGGTCGTACTCGGGGACCGTGGCGGTGAAGTAGTAGTAGCCGTCGGTGTGCTTGTAGATGTGCGGATCGGCGCGCTTCTCCGCGACCGGGTTGGTGTACGTCACCGCGGGGGAGTCCGGCACGGCGGCCTGGGCGGGGGCGCCCACACCGGTGAGGACGGCCGCGAGGGCGACGAGGCCGGCCAGGAGCAGCCGAACGGCGTTGCGTCTCAAGGGAGTTCTCCAGAAGGGGGGAAGGAGGGTCGTCGGGATGTCTGTGCGGGGAGGGGGCCCGGGGCTCAGGTGGTGGGCACCAGGCGCCACTGCTGGCAGGTGTTGCTCAGCCAGGTCCACTGCCGTACGTCGGCGCCGTTCGCGGTACCGCAGTCCGCCACGTCGGCGACCTTGCCGCTGTTCTCGCCCACCAGCCGGACGTAGTCGCCGCTCGCGGTGAAGACGAGCCGGAAACGCTGGCACTTGTTGTTCAGCCAGGACCACTGGCGCAGGTCGGCGCCGTCGGCGGTGGAGCAGTCGGCGGTGTCCATCACCGAGCCGGTGGCCACGTTCACCAGCCGGCTGGTGTCGTCGCCCTGGTCCTCGATCCGCCACTTCTGGTTGGCCCCGCCGGAACAGGTCCACTGGAGGATGTTCGTGCCGTTGGCGGTCGAACCGCCGGACACGTCAAGGCACTTGCCGCTGTTGCGGTTGACCAGGGTGTACGCCGCCGGGGTCGCCGCCGTCTCGCCGGACGGGCCCGGGAGCGTCGTGCCGAGCGCGACGGGAGTGCCGAAGTTCGGCGTGCCGTCGGCGTTCCAGGTGAACTTCTGGGCGCGGGTCGTACGGCCGTTGCCGCAGCCGCCGCTCGCCGAGGAGTTGGCGTGGTAGACGATCCAGTTCTCGGTGCCGTCGGGTGAGGTGAAGAAGCCGTTGTGGCCCGGTCCGTAGACGCCGTCGGCGTCGCTGCGCTGGAAGACGGGCGTCTGCTTCTTGGTCCAGGACGCCGGGTTCAGCGGGTCGCTGCCCGTCAGCTCCAGCAGGCCCAGTTTGTAGTCGGCGGTCTGGCAGTAGCTCGCGGAGAACGTCAGGAACGTACGGCCGTCGTGATACAGCGGTTCGGGTCCCTCGTTGACCGGCGCGCCCGAGGTCTCCCAGCTCAGCGTGGGGCTGGAGATCACCGTGAACGTGCCGGCGGCCAGCGTGTACGGGTTGCTCATCGGCGCGATGACGAGACTCTGCTTGCTGCCGTTCACGGAACCGCTCCCGACGAGGAACAGCTTTCCGTTCGCCTGGAGCACGCTCGCGTCGATCAGCCAGCCGCCCGGATCGAGGTTGGAGCCGGTGAGGGAGCCCTTGTAGGTGTACGGGCCCAGCGGATCGGTGCCGGTGCTCTCCAGCACGTGGGTGCGCTGCGAGTCGCAGCAGGCGGTGCCGCCCTGGCCGGCCGAGTAGTACAGGTACCAGTGGCCGTTGAACCGGTGGAGTTCGGGCGCCCAGATGTTGGTGTTGCGGGTGGAGGTGGTGTCCGACCACACCTGCACGGTGGGCGCGGTGGCGATTCCCGCAAGGGTGGGCGCCTTGCGTATGCCGAGGACGCCTGTGAACGTCGTGGTGATCAGGTAGTAGTTGCCGTCGTAGTACTCCAGCCAGGGGTCCGCGCCCTTGGCCGACTTCAGCGGGTTGGTGTACGGGCGGCCGTCGGCCGCGGACACCGGCTGGGTCGCCGCCACGAGGGCGACGAGAAGGGCCAGCACGCAGACGAGCACGGGTCTGCGGCGGTACTTCCGGGGCATACAGGACCGTCCCTTGTCCGCGAAACTGACTGTCCGGGATTTCGAACATGGTTCGTAACTTCGGCCAGAAGATAGGGGGCCTGCATGTCCTCGTCAATGGTTTCGACAACCCCACCGGCATCAGGAGTCGGCCGGGGCAACAGCCGCCCCGGCCCCGGCGGTGCACGGTGGGGAACGCGCCAGGGCGCCCCGCCCGGCCGCGGTGGACCGGGCGGGGCGCCCTGGAGGTGCTGCTTTTCCGTTCCTCGCGGCCCCCCTGACGGGGAGCGCCGGATCAGATCAGGTCGAACCGGTCGAGGTTGGAGACCTTGACCCACGCCGCGACGAAGTCGTGCACGAACTTCTCCTTCGCGTCGTCGCTCGCGTAGACCTCGGCGAGCGCGCGCAGTTCGGAGTTCGAGCCGAAGACGAGGTCGGCGCGGGTGCCGGTCCACTTGACCTCGCCCGTGGCGGCGTCACGGCCCTCGAACGTGGCCTGGTCCTCGGAGGTCGACGACCAGGTCGTGCCCAGGTCGAGCAGGTTGACGAAGAAGTCGTTCGTCAGCTTGCCCGGGGCGTCGGTGAACACACCGTGCGAGGACTGGGCGTGGTTGGCGCCCAGCACGCGCAGCCCACCGACGAGGACCGTCAGCTCGGGGGCGCTCAGGGTCAGCAGGTTCGCCTTGTCGACCAGCAGGAACTCGGCCGGCAGGCGGTTGCCCTTGCCGAGGTAGTTGCGGAACCCGTCGGCCGTCGGCTCGAGCGCGGCGAACGACTCGACGTCCGTCTGCTCCTGCGAGGCGTCCACCCGGCCCGGCGTGAACGGCACCTCGACGTCGTGACCGGCGTCCTTGGCGGCCTTCTCCACGGCGGCGGCGCCACCGAGCACGATCAGGTCGGCCAGCGAGACCTTCTTCGCGCCGGTGTTGAACTCCGCCTGGATTCCCTCGAGGACGCGCAGCACCTGGGCCAGCTCGTCCGGGTTGTTGACCTCCCAGCCGCGCTGCGGTTCCAGGCGGATGCGGGCGCCGTTGGCGCCGCCGCGCTTGTCGCTGCCGCGGAAGGTGGAGGCCGACGCCCAGGCGGTGGACACCAGCTGAGAGACGCTCAGCCCGGAGGCGAGCAGCTTGGCCTTGAGGGCCGCGATGTCCTCGGCGCCGATGGTCTCGCCCTCGGCCTGCGGCAGCGGGTCCTGCCACAGCAGGGTCTCCGCCGGGACCTCCGGGCCGAGGTACAGGGACTTCGGGCCCAGGTCGCGGTGGGTCAGCTTGTACCAGGCGCGGGAGAAGGCGTCCGCGAACTCGGCCGGGTTCTCGTGGAAGCGGCGCGAGATCTCACCGTAGATCGGGTCGAAGCGCAGCGCCAGGTCGGTGGTGAGCATCGTCGGGAGCTTCTTCTTCGACGCGTCGTGCGCGTCGGGGATGATCGCCTCGGCGCCCTTGGCCACCCACTGCTTGGCGCCGGCCGGGGACTCCGACAGCTCCCACTCGAAGCCGAAGAGGATGTCGAAGAAGTCGTTGCTCCACTGGGTGGGCTTGCTGGTCCAGGTGACCTCGAGACCACTGGTGATGGCGTCGCCGCCCTTACCGGTGCCGTAGGAGGACTTCCAGCCCAGACCCTGCTGTGCGAGGGCGGCGGCCTCGGGGTCGTCGCCGACGTGGTCCGCCGGACCGGCGCCGTGGGTCTTGCCGAAGGTGTGACCACCGGCGATCAGCGCGACGGTCTCCTCGTCGTTCATCGCCATGCGGCGGAACGTCTCGCGGATGTCGCGGGCCGAGGCCAGCGGGTCCGGGTTGCCGTTGGGGCCCTCGGGGTTGACGTAGATGAGGCCCATCTGGACCGCGCCGAGCGGGTTCTCCAGCTCACGGTCGCCGGTGTAGCGCTGGTCGTCGAGCCAGGTGGTCTCCGGGCCCCAGTACACGTCCTCGTCGGCCTCCCACACGTCCGCGCGGCCGCCGCCGAAGCCGAAGGTCTCGAAGCCCATCGTCTCCAGCGCGACGTTGCCCGTGAGGATCATGAGGTCGGCCCAGGAGATGGACTGGCCGTACTTCTTCTTGACCGGCCACAGCAGACGGCGGGCCTTGTCGAGGTTGGCGTTGTCCGGCCAGCTGTTCAGCGGCGCGAAACGCTGCTGCCCGCGGCCACCGCCGCCGCGGCCGTCGCTGATGCGGTAGGTGCCGGCGCTGTGCCAGGCCATGCGGACCATCAGCGGGCCGTAGTTGCCGAAGTCGGCGGGCCACCAGTCCTGCGAGGTGGTCAGCACCTCGGCGATGTCCTGCTTCACGGCCGCCAGGTCGAGGGCCTCGAACGCCGCGGCGTAGTCGAACTCCCCACCGAGCGGGTTCGCCACGACGGGGTCCTTGGCGAGGATCTTCAGGTTGAGCCGCTCCGGCCACCACTGGCGGTTTCCGCCGCCCTGGGTCGGGTGCGCGGCGCGACCACCGTGGGCGACCGGGCAGCCGCCCGCCTCCGCCGCCTTCGGCTCGGTCACGATCGCATCATGGTTCTCGGTCATGGGGGAATCCTTCTGGTGGTCGGATCACGTGCTCACGTACCGCGGGTCTCGGGAAGCGCGGTACCACTGCGGGTGCTCAGGTGCTCAGGTGCTCAGGTGCTGCGAGCGGTGGAACAGTCGGGGCACAGGCCCCAGTAGATGACCTCGGCCTCGTCTATGGCGAAACCGCGGTCGTCGGAGGCGGTCAGACAGGGGGCGTGACCCACGGCGCAGTCGACGTCCACGACGGCGCCGCACGACCGGCAGACGAGGTGGTGATGGTTGTCCCCCACGCGGCCCTCGAACCGGGCCGGGCTGCCCGGGGGCTCGAGGCGGCGCACCAGGCCCGCGGTGGTCAGCGCGTGCAGGGCGTCGTACACGGCCTGGAGGGAGATGTGACCCACGCGGTCACGGACTCCCGAGGCGAGCGCCTCGACGCCCAGATGGTCGCCCTCGCGGACGGACTCGAGCAGCGCGACACGGGCTGCCGTCACCCGCAGGCCGGCACCGCGCAGCTCGTCGGCGGTGGTCGGTGTACGGGGTGCTGTCATGCCGCCGAACCTACTGCATAAACATGAACGATTCAAGAAAACGAACGGTGCAAGTCTGGGAAACGCGGCATGTCAGAGAAACGAGGTCAGCCCGTCGAGGAGCCTGTCGACGTCCACGAAATCGTTGTAGGGCGCCAGCCCCACCCGCAGCGCCGGATCGTCCAGCTTCAGCGCGGTGAAGGCCTCGTAGGCGTAGAACGAGCCGGCCGGCGCCACAACACCCCGCGCCGCCAGGTGCGCCTGTGCCTCGCGTGCGTCCCGGCCCTCGAAACTCATCAGGACGGTCGGGGTGCGGTCCCGCGCCCTCGAATGGACGGTGACCGCGTCGCCCAGCGCGCGCAGCCCCTCCTCCACCCTGGCGCGGACCGCGTTCTCGTGGTCGTGCAGGGACCGCAGCGAGCGCGCGAGCCGCTCCCTGCGCGACGCTGCCGTCCCCGGCGAGTCCCCCGCCCGTCCCGCCGCGGTCGCCTCGGTCGTGCCCGTCGCCTCCATCGTGCCCGTCGCGTCGAGCCCGGCCAGGAAGTCCACGGCGGCGGTGGCGCCCGCCAGGATCTCGTAGGGCAGCGTCCCGAACTCGAAGCGTTCCGGCACCGTGTCCGGCGACGGCAGCAGCTTGTCCGGTACGAGGGTCTCCAGGAACCCGGGCGATCCGGCGAGCACACCGCAGTGCGGACCGAGGAACTTGTACGGCGAGCAGACGAACAGGTCGGCCCCCAGCGCGGGGACGTCCACCAGGTGATGGGCGGCGTAGTGCACGCCGTCCACGAACACCAGGGCGCCCACCTCGTGGGCCCGGTCGGCGATCTCGCGCACGGGCGGCCTGGTGCCCAGCACGTTCGAGGCGGCCGTCACCGCTACCAGCCGCGTCCGCGCCGAGAGCGCCCGCTCGAAGGAGCCGAGGTCGAGTTCCGCGGTCGCCGCGTCGATCTCGATCCAGCGGACGGTGACCCCGGCGCGCCCGGCCGCCTGGATCCAGGGGCGCACATTGGAGTCGTGGTCCAGCCGGCTGAGGACGATCTCGTCACCGGCCCGCCAGCTCCGCGCCAGGGTCCGGGAGAAGTCGTACGTGAGCTGGGTGGCGCTGCGCCCGTGCACGACTCCCCCTTCCGCGACGCCCAGAAAATCGGCGTAGGCGGCCCGGAAGCCGGCGACGGCCTCCTCGGCGTTGCGCTCGGACGCGCTGACCAGGCCCCGGTTGGACAGCGGGGCGGTCAGTGTCCTGGCGACGGCCTCCGCGACCGGAGTGGGCGTCTGTGTCCCACCCGGCCCGTCGAAGAAGGCGAATCCCTGCGCGAGGGAGGGGAACCGGGCCCTGAGGGCGGCGACGTCGATGGCCATGCCCAGACTCTGGCACCCGGGCCCCGGGCCCGACCAGCGAGCCACGAGGTTCGCACCCCGGCGGGACCGCGCGAGACGACACGCGTTCGTCAGGACCTCGACCGTGCGCCGCGGAGACCCAGCCGCGTCCGCACCCGGTGGCCGCCTCTCCGTCGACGCGTGCCGCTCCACGAGCCGGTACGCTCCCGTCCTCCTCCAGGAAGATCGCCGCGTACCCCTCGGGCAGGAGGCCGCGGCGTGCGCGCCCGCCCATGCGCCGCGACACGCGGACGCCGTCGTGGACTGCGGCGACGAATGACGGACAGGGAAATACGACGTACCCGACCTGCTTCTGACACCGACCCGACCCGACCCGAACCGTTCCGACCCGTTCCGAAAGTTCCGCCCGTCCGGCCCTGCCAGGGCCCGTCGAGAGGGTCCCTTCATGCACTCCGTCCTCGATCTCGCGCTCGACTGTGTCGTCGGAGCGCTGGGGAAGACCACCGAACCCACCGAACCCACCGCACCCGGAACGACCGGGCCCACCGGGGTGACTCTGCACCGTTCCCCGGACCGGGGACGTGCGCAGTTGGCCGACAGCGCCTTCGACTTCAGCAGCGCCGTGCCGTCCGGCGTGCGGCTGGAGATGCTCACGGACGCCACCGAGCTCGAGCTGGACGCCCGGCTGAGCGTGGTCCTGCCCCCCGGCATGCCGTCCGCCGACAGCGTCTTCGACCTGGTCGTCGACGGCGAACTGCGGGAACCGGTCCTGGCGAGCGAACAGAGCCTGATCTTCCTCGACCCCGCCACCGGCGACCGGGATGTCCGGCCGGCCGAGCCCGCGACCGTTCGGTTCCGCCTCGGCCCGCGGGCCCGCGAACGGCGCGTGGAGATCTGGCTGCCCGTCAGCCCGGCCTGCGCGCTGCTCGACGTACGGGTGCCCGACGGGGCGTCCCTGCGTCCGGCGCCGGCGAGCGGCCCGCTGTGGGTGCATTACGGCAGCTCGATCAGCCAGTGCGCGGACGCGGGCCGCCCCACCTCCACCTGGCCGGCCCGCGTCGCCCGCTCCGCCGGCCGCTCCCTGGTCAACCTGGGCCTCGGCGGACAGTGCCAGCTCGACCCCTTCATGGCCCGCGCCGTGCGCGACCTGCCCGCGCGCGCGATCAGCCTCGAGCTGGGCATCAACGTCCTGAACGCCGACAGCATGCGGGAACGCGCCTTCGTCCCGGCGTTCCACGGGTTCCTCGACACGATCCGCGACGGACACCCGGACACACCGGTCCTGGTCATCACCCCGATCGTCTGCCCGGCCGCCGAGCGGCGGCCCGGTCCCACGACGGCGGGCCCCGACGCCATGGTCCGCACCGTCGACCGTCCCGCCGACCTCGCGCTCGGCGCGCTCACGCTCACCCGTATCCGCGAGCTGCTGAGCCGGCACGTCGAGCAGCGCCGCGAGAGCGGCGACGAGCGGCTGCGACTCGTCCAGGGAACGACGCTGTTCGGGCCCGACGACGTCGCCGACCTGCCGGACGGCCTGCACCCGAACGCGGCCGGCTGTGCCCGCATGGCCGAGCGCTTCCTGCCCCTGGCGTTCGGCGAGGAGGGCGCGCTCCGGTGAGGCGAACGGGGGCGCCCTCCCGTCAACTGCCGTGCGTGATGCTCACGTTCACGGTCAGGGTGCCCCGGTTGTCCTCGGAGCAGGTCCCGGCGGTGTCGTTCATGCCCAGTTGCAGGGTGCCGTTCCCGGTGGCCTTGAAGGTCAGTTTCCTCCCGACGGTGTGGACGGGGAAGTCCTTGTCGCCGGCCAGGACCGCCAGCAGGGTGCCGAACGGCGCCGAGGGATCGACCTTGCAGTCCTTCGCGCCGTCCAGCAGGGTGTCGGTGTCCGCGTCGTAACCGGCGGGTCCGGTCATGGGCATGTTCCGGTGGTCGGCCGTCCACTCGCCCGAGACGAACCGCACGGTGACCCGGTCCCCGCGCCGGACGGCCGCTCCGGTCACCGGCTGCCAGCCGGTCGCCGACTGGACGACCTGGCTGACGGTCGTCGTCCTCGGCTCCTTCGTGAACGGCGGCACCCCGGTGAGGAACATGCCGCCGCCGACGCCCGCGGCCAGGACCGCCGTACCGGCCGCCGCCCAGCCCAGCCGCTTCCGGCCCGCGGTCCCCTGCGAGGCGGGGTGAGGCGCCGAGTGCACGGTATCCCCGGCCGGACCGGGCCGCTCCCGCCCGCTGGTCACGGTGTCCGCGTCGGCCACCGGCGACGAGGGCCGCGGCACGCGCAGGGTCGCCGACGGCAGTGGTCCGGCGTCCGTCTCCCCGGCCGCGACGCGTCGCAGGGCGGCACGCGCACCGGCCGCCGAGGGGCGCTCGTCCGCGGATTTGCGCAGCAGCGCCTCGACGACGGGCCGCAGCGGCCCGAGTCGCTCCGACAGGACGGGTTCCTCGTACGCCACGGCGTGCAGTGTCGCGGGCGCTCCCGCTCTGCGGAAGGGGGAGTGGCCGCCGCAGACGGTGGCGAGGGTCGCCCCCAGTGACCACAGGTCGGAGGCCGGTCCGGTCTGCGATCCGGTCATCCGCTCGGGTGCCATGAACTCCAGGGAGCCGACCATCTCGCCGGTGGTGGTCAGGAACTCGCCGTCGTCCAGGGCCGCGATGCCGAAGTCGGTGAGGACGGCGCTGCCGTCCCGGCGCAACAGGACGTTGGCGGGTTTGACATCGCGGTGCAGGGTGCCGGCCGCGTGCACGGCCTCCAGCGCGTCGAGCATCTGCTCACCGAGGGCCGCCGTGTGCTGCGGGCTGAGCGGCCCGGCGTGGGCGATCTGATGGGCGAGCGAGGGCCCCTCGACGAGTTCCATGACGATCCACAGCCGGTCCTCCGACTCGACCAGGTCATGGACGCCGACCACGTGCGGGTGCGGCACCCGGGCGACGGCACGCGCCTCACGGACGGCGCGGCGCATCCGTATGCGGTGCTCCTCGTCGTCAAGGGTGAGGATGTGCAGTTCCTTGGCGGCGACCGGGCGGTCCAGCAACTGGTCGTGGGCGTGCCAGACCGTTCCCATGCCTCCCCTGCCGAGGACGTCGTGAAGCAGATACCGGCCGGCGATCAGTCGCTCCGGGCGGCGTTCCGAACGCGTCGCCGTCTGATCGTCGCCGTTTCCCGATACCACGTGCTCTCTCACGGTTCCTTCCCGGAGGGCTGCGTCCTGCCCACCGGCGTCGCTCGCTCGGTCGTCGTTCGCAAGGTGCGCGCGGTGCGCGCGGCCGGATCTGTGCGGCCGGCTCGTGTTCGATCTGTCACTGTTCGTTCGAACGGGGCCGAGCATAGCGGAGCACACCGAGGTCACCCGCCGTCAACTGGGCTGCTCCCCAGCTGCGTTGGGGCGCGGGCTGCGGCGGATTCGGTCAGAGCCAGTCGCGCCGCTTGAAGACGACGTACAAGCCGGTGCAGACGATCGCCATGAGGACGATCGCGAAGGGGTATCCGAACACCCAGTGCAGCTCCGGCATGTGGGTGAAGTTCATGCCGTAGATCGTCCCGACCAGGGTCGGAGCGAACAGGATGGCAGCCCAGGACGAGATCTTCTTGATCTCCTCGTTCTGTTCGAACCCCGCCTCCGCGAGCGCTCGCATCTCCGCGTTCTGCTGCTGGGTGACGAGGGTCGCGTTGACCGTGAGGATCTCGGTGAGGGCCTGGCGGAAGCCGTCGACGCGTTCGCTGGTGTGGGTGACGTGGTCGGCGACGTCGCGCAGGTAGCGCTGGAGTTCGTCGTCCGTGCCGTACTTGGAGAAGCCTGCCATCAGGCCGTGCAGCATGCCGACCAGCGGGCGGGTCGCGCGCTGGAACTCGACCATCTCGCGTGAGAGTTCGTAGATGCGGCGGGAGACGGCGGGGTCGCCGCGGAAGACCTCGGTCTCGATCTCGTCGATGTCGTTCTGCACTCCCGACACGACCGGCGCGTAGCCGTCCACCACCGCGTCCAGGATCGCGTACAGCACCGCCTCCGGCCCCAGCTTGAGCAGCTCGGGACTCTCCTCCATCCGGCGGCGGACCGCCGACAGGTCGGGGGCGGCGCCGTGCCGGACCGTGATGACGAAGTCGGGGCCCACGAAGACGTGCAGCTCGCCGAAGTCGATCTCCTCGGGGGCGTCGAGGTAACGGGCCGCGCGCAGAACGACGAAGAGGGTGTCGCCGTAGCGTTCCAGCTTCGGGCGCTGGTGCGCTTCCTTCGCGTCCTCGACGGCGAGCGGATGCAGGTCGAACTCGGCTGCCAGGGAGTGGAGTTCGTCCTCGGTGGGGCGGGCCAGGCCGATCCAGGCCATGCCCGACGGCTGCTCGTGCAGCGCCCGGTACGTCTCCGAGAGCGTGGCGGGGGCGAGGACGCGCACGCCGTCGCGGTACAGGACGGCCTGCACGATGCCGGCGCTCTTGGGCTGCCCCGCGACCGGCGGGGCCGGAGGGCGGGACGGCCGCGGCGGAGGTGCGGCCGGGGTGCGGCGCCAGCCGGGCTTCCTGGGACGCTCGGGCATCGCGGCTGCCTCCCGGTCGGGCCTGTCCTCGTCTGTAGACTGTCACGTAGCAGGATATAGGGGGCATACGGTGTGGGGGCGGGGAGACGGCCGGGGGCGACAGGGGAGGGCGCCCGTGCAAGGGCCCGCCGTAGCCGAGCGGCCCGCGTAGCCGAGCGGCCGGGGAGCGAGCCGGCCCGGGGAGCGAGTCGGCCCGGGGAGCGAGTCGGCCCGGACCCAGGTGTGCGTTGCGGACCGGAGGTGTCCGCAAGTCCGGCTAGCTTGCCGTACATGACGAAGACGACGCACCCGGCGGCTCCCGTGCTCGACGCCCGTGCCCTCAACCGCGCCACTCTCGAGCGGCAGCTGCTGCTGCGGCCCTCGTCGCTGTCGGCCAAGGCCGCCGTGGAGCACCTGCTCGGGCTCCAGGCGCAGAACGTCAAGCCGCCGTACCACGCGCTCGCCGCCCGTCTCGAAGGCTTCGTCCCGCAGGACCTGTCGACTCTGATGGCCGATCGCGACGTCGTCCGCATCGTCAGCATGCGTTCCACCATCCACACCCACACCGCCGACGACTGCCTGACGCTCCGGCCGTTCGTCCAGCCGGCCCGTGACCGGGAGCTGACGTACTTCCGCAAGGGGCTCACCGGTGTGGACCTCGACCGGCTCGCCGCCCTCGCCCGCGACCTGGTCGAGGCCGGGCCGCGGACCATGAAGCAGCTGCGGGAGGCCCTCTCGGTCCAGTGGCCGCAGGCCGACCCGCAGTCGCTCGCGGTCGCCGCCCGCTGCCGGCTGCCCCTGGTGCAGGTCACCCCGCGCGGGCTCTGGGGCCGGAGCGGGCAGGTCGCGCTCACCACCGCCGAGCACTGGCTGGGCCGCCCCGCGGAGCCGGCCCCGACGCCGGACTCCGTGGTCCTGCGCTATCTGGCCTCGTTCGGTCCGGCCTCCGTCAAAGACATGCAGACGTGGGCCGGGCTGACCCGGCTGCGCGAGGCCTTCGAACGGCTGCGCCCGCAGCTCCTCACCTTCCGTGACGAGCACGGCGTCGAGATCTTCGACCTGCCCGACGCCCCGCGCCCCGATCCCCTGACTCCGGCCCCGCCCCGTTTCCTCCCCGAGTTCGACAACCTGCTGCTGTCCCATGCCGACCGCACCCGGGTCGTGCCGTCCGCGTACTGGGGCCGGGCCTGGCAGGGCAACCAGGCGTACTGCACCCTCCTCGTCGACGGTTTCCTGGCCGGCCTGTGGAGGCTGGAGCAGGACGCCCTGGTCGTCGAGCCGTTCGGCACCCTCACCAAGGCCCAGCGGGAGGACGTGATGACGGAGGGCGAGCGGATGCTCGCCGCCCTGTACCCCGGCGTGCCCTACGACATCCGGTTCGGCACGGTCGTACGCCCACGGGCATGACCACCGGCGGACCGCAGGGCCCCGAGACCGCAGGAGCGGAAGCGGTGCAAGCGCGAGGAACGGACCGCGAGGCCCGGGGAGCGGAAGGAAAAAGCACGGAAGCCCTCACCGGTGACCGGTGAGGGTGTGGACAGGGGGCGCTGCGGGCCGCTCGTGGAGGCTCGCAGCGCCCCCTGGTCGTTCCCTGAGCGTTGCTCAGGAGCTCTCGGGGGCCGTCAGGCGGTGACTACGAGTTGACCTGCGTCGTCACCAGGCTGGAGAAGGTGGTCAGCCGGGTGTACACACCCGGGTAACCGGCCTCCGCGCAGCCCTCGCCCCAAGAAGTGATCCCTGCCAGGACGCCCCCGATGAGCAGGGGACCGCCGCTGTCGCCCTGGCAGGTGTCTACGCCGCCGGATGTGTATCCGGCGCAAACCATGTCGGTCGCGACGAAGTCGGAACCGTAGGAGCTCTTGCAGCTGGAGTCGGACACGATCGGGACGGTCGCGGTCCGCAGCTGGTTGGAGGAGCTGCCGTTCTCCGAGGTGGTGCCCCAGCCGATGATGCGGGCGGTGGTGCCGGTCGCGTACACGCCGGTCTGGGACGAGGAGACGTACGACGCCGTGGTGTACGGCATCGACGTCGACAGGGTCAGGACGGCCACGTCGTCGCCGTTGGTGGCGTCCGTGTAGCCCGGGTTGATCCAGATCTTGCTGACCCGGCTGACCGTGCCGTTGGTGCCGTTGAGGTAGGTGCGCCCACCGACGACACGCACACTGCTCGTGGTCTCGCCGACCATGCAGTGGGCCGCCGTGACCACCTTGGTCGCCGAGACGAGGGTGCCGCCGCAGAACTGGTTCTGGGAGGCGTCCGTGATCTGCATCATGAACGGGTAGGTCGTGGTCGTGGTCGTCGTGCCGCCGACGATGGGCTGCGGGGCTGCGACAGCGGTGGGGGCGCTGAGCAGTGCGGTCGCCGTCGCCGTCGCCGCCGCCGTCGCCGCGAGGACGGCGGCGGTCTTCTTGAACCGGTTGAGCCCGAACATGGATCTCCTCGGTGGGGGGTTGCCGGTGGGGGGTTCGCGCGGGTGTGGGGGGTTGCACGGGGGTCGCGGGACCGACCCCCGTGTGCCCGGGCGAGCGGCACGTCCCTTAAGCTAGGACCCGGCGCCCGTTTCCCCCAATGAGGGAACCCCCTAAGGGAGTTGGGGCAGGGAAAACCCTCGGTCGACCCCGGGGAACCCGCGGTCGCCGCCCGGGGACCGCTCAGGGACCCGCCGCGCGGGGCACAGCACCCACAGCGGGTGGTGAGCCCCTGAGGGGCAGTTAACCCGCGGATTCCTCACTTCGCGTGACGCCCCGCCGCCAGTCGGACGATGTCCACCCGGGAACGGATCCCCAGCTTGCGGTAGACCCGGGTCAGGGTCGCCTCCACCGTCTTGACGCTGATGAACAGCCGCGCGGCGATCTCCCGGTTGGTCGCGCCCTCCATGACGAGCGCGGCGACCTGACGCTCCATCGAGGCGAGCCCCTCCAGCGCGTCGGACGGGGGAGCCGTCTGCTGGGGAAGGGTGATCGTCTCCGGGGCGCCCGCCGCGATCGCCGCGTCCACCTGACGCAGCCAGGGCATCGCCCGGCACCGCCGGAACAGCCGCGCCGCCTCGTCGTACGAGGTGGGCCCCGGCCGCTCGGTGCGCAGCCGGGCCAGCGCGAACGCCGCCCGCGCCTCCTCCAGTCCGTACCCCAGCTTGGCCAGCCGGTCCTGGACGGACGTCAGCCGGGACAGCGCCGCCTCGTGGTCGCCGAGCGCCGCCCGCACCAGGGCCTCCGCCCGGTCGAGCACCGCCAGCACGCTCTCCCGGCCCAGTCTGAGCGCGTGCTCGCGAGCCACGTCGATGACGTCCTGTGCCTCGCCCGGCTCGCCGACCCGGACCAGCGCCTCGGCGAGGTCGCCGTGCCAGCGGCCGCGCGCCGGGTCGGTGATGCGCAGGCCGGTCTCCAGCTCCCGTACCCGGCGCAGCGAGGCGACCGCGCCCGCCGCGTCGCCGGCGACGAACCGGGCGTGGCCGAGCGCTGCCAGGGCACGGGAGAGGTACATCTGGTCGCCGTCCTCCTCGGCACGCTCGGCCGCCTCGCGGGCCAGCGCCAGCGCGCGGTCGACGTCACCGCCGGAGGCCTCGGCGAGGGAGGTCAGCATCGCGGAGGCGCCCAGGCCGATGCCGGAGTCCCGGGCCAGTCTGAGGCTCTCGCGGGCCAGGTCGAGGGCGCGCCCGCAGTGCCCGGAGCGCAGTTCGGTCTCGGCGAGGAAGCGCTGGAAGTGCACCTCGCTCTCGACCATGCCCCGCCGGCGGACCTCGCGCAGCAGCGTGGTGATGGTCGAGCGGGCCTCGGGCAGCTGGTCGCTCATCATCAGCCAGCGGAACCGGGCCGCGCCCACGCCGTTGTGATGGCAGGCCACGTAGGGGTCCTGAGGTTCCTTCAGTGCCCGTTTGATGGTCGCGGGGGCGTTCGGATGGCCCATCAGGGTCTCCGTGGAGGACTGGAACGACAGCGCCATCAGCTCGGTGCGCCGGTCGTCGCCGCGCGCGGCGAGTTCCGCCGCGTGCGCGGCCTCCTGCCGGGCCTCGGAGAAGTCACCCTCGACGATCAGCTTGCGCCAGGCGAGGTGGTAGTGGACCAGGGCGAGCAGCCGGGGGTCGTCACCGGCGTCGGCGAGGGCCTGCGGGAAGACGGCGTCGACGTCGCCCAGGGCCTGCCCGGCGGCCTCGATGACCACCTCCCAGGCGCGGATGCGATCCGCGGGCACGGTGGCCCGGGTCAGCACCTCGCGCGCGATGTCGCGCCCCAGGTCCACCTCCCCGGCCGTGATCGCGTCCTCGGCGGCCCGCAGCCGGTGCTCGTCCGGTCCGGGGGCGCCGTCCGGCGGGGTGTGCCGGGCGGCGAGCAGTCCGAGGGAGGCGGCGACCGAGGGGGCGCCCCGGTCGCGGGCGAGGGCGGCGGCCTCGGCGAGCCGGGCGGCCACCTCGGGGTCGGTGCCGGTGGTGGCCAGGGCGAGGTTGCGGGCCCGCTCGATCGGGTCGGAGGCGGCGGTGGACAGCGCGGCGTGCGCGGCCCGGCGCTCCTGGGCCGGCGCCTCCGCGTACAGCGCGGCCGAGATCAGCGGATGCGCGAACCGTACGGCCGGCCCCTCGGACTCCGTCGCCAGCAGCCCGAGCGCCGCCGCCTGCGCGGTCTCGGCCTCGGCGTTCTCGCGGCCGGACGCGTGCAGCAGGGCCAGGGTGGGGCGGGCGCCGGCGCTGGCCACGAGCAGGGTGCGGCGGGCCTCGTCGGACAGCATGTCGAGGCGGCTGAGGACCAGGGCGCGCAGCGAGGTCGGCACCGGCAGGGGCTCGCCCGGCCGGGGCGGCGTCGGGCTCTCGCCGAGGGCGCGGCCCAACTCCAGGGCGAAGAGGGGATTGCCGCCGCTGGTGCGGTGGATCTCCCGCATGGTGGAGCGGGGCAGGTCGGTGTAGCCGCGGTGGTCGAGCAGCGCGGAGACCTGGGCGCGGGAGAGGGGATTGAGGCGGACGGCCAGGGTGTCGGGCGGGGACGCGCGTAGATGACGGTCGTACTCCTGGTCTTCCGTCCGGACCGCGCACAGCAGCTGGACGGGGGTGTCGCCCAGGCGGCGGGCGGCGAAGCCGAGGAGTTCCGCGCTGGCCGAGTCCAGCCACTGGAGGTCGTCGGCGACGAGCAGGACGGGACCCTCGGCGGCCAGGGCGCGCAGGGCCGACAGCACGGCCAGGCGCAGGGCGAGGCCGTCGCGCTGCAGAGTCGATTCGCCGCGCCCGGTGAGCGCCGACTCCAGGGCCGTGCGCTGGGCGGCGGGCAGCTTGTCCGAGATCTCGTCCAGGACGAGGCCGAAGAGGTCCGCCAGGGCCAGGAAGGGAAGGTGGGATTCGGACTCGGTCGCCGAGCAGCGCAGGACGGTGCGGGCCGCCTCCCCGTAATCCGCGGCCAATGCCCGCAGCACGGTCGACTTTCCTATTCCGGCCGGGCCGTGCAGCAGCACACTGCCGCCGCGCGCCAACTGGTCCTGGGCGGCCGTGAACAGCTCGTCCCTGCCGATGACCAGGTCGGGGCGGTATCTGGCAGGCTCCTTGAAGTCCGGTCCCACGGTCACCGCTCCCCTCCGAGTGTCGTGTCCGGGCCAAATTCTAGGCAACGTCTCTTTGAAATTCGGACGCACGGCGTGGTGAGGCATATAACAACGCGACGCATACGGAAATTCATGGTGCCGCCGGGTGAATGGTCGCTCGTCGTGAGGGGCCTCCCTGGCTTGATGTGATCGGTGCTTCCCGCATCCTGCACCGCGCGCGCTACGGGCATGTTGCGCGCCCCGCGGTCAGGGCAGCAGACCCGCCCTCCGGGCCGCGACCACCGCCTCCCCGCGGGTGCCCGCGCCCAGCTTGCGCATCGCCGCCCGCAGATAGCCCTTCACCGTCTCCGGGCGCAGCCCGAGCCGCTCGGCGGCCGCCGCGTTCGTCGCCCCCGCCGCCACGCAGGCCAGCACGTCCAGCTCACGCGGCGCCAGCACGACCGGTTGCCCCGCCGGCCGCTGCGGCCTCCTCGGCGCAAGCAGCCCGCAGACCTCGAGGAGCTCGGCGCGCAGGACCGGGTCGGCGATCCGCGGGGCCAGGGCGCGCAGGGCCGTGTGCGCCTCGCGGACCTGCTCCAGGTCGGCCCCCGCACCGGAGCCCGGACCGGGCAGCCTTACGGTCGCGGCGCCCGGCCGGGCCGCCGTCAGCAGGTCGCGCGCCTCGTCCCCGACCACCAGTGCCTGTTCCACGTCCCGCGCCGCCTGGACGGCCGCGGTCAGCGTCCGGTCGCCGAGCGGCTGGGCCGTGCGCAGGGCGCCGTACAGAACCCCGCGCACCCGGCGCCGCACGATCACCGGGATCGCCAGCACCGAGCGCAGGCCCTCCTCGGCGACGGCCGCGTCGTACTCGTGACTGATCTGCCGGGACAGGGAGTAGTCGGTGACGGCACACGGGCGGGCCAGCACGACCGCCCTGCCGCCGAGACCGTTGCCGGAGGCCACCGCGAGCCCGCGCAGCGCGAGACCGGCAGCACCGCTGATCTCACTGATCCGCGTCCGCTGCCGCCCCGGTTCCACCAGACCGCCGAAGGCGACCGGCAGCCCCGTCGCACGCCGCAGCCGTACCAGGGCGCCACGAATCTCCACCGTTCCGGCCGCGTCTGCCGCCACGTTCTCGCCCTTTCCGCGCGGCTTGGTGCCGCACACCCCCGTCCGGGGGTAGTGAGACCTGCATCACGGATTACACGATGGCAGAGAGCCGCCCGGCAATGGTCCGGCACCACGGGAGTGAACCGCGGGCGTCGAGAGTGCCCCGGAGAGGCGAACGGCCGGACATGCCCAGAAAGCACGGAGGACAGATGACGTCGGCGACGGAGAGTTTCCGCAGAGCCCGCGACTTCCTGCTGGAACACCGCGAGGACTATGCCACCGCGTACGAGCACTTCGAGTGGCCCCGCCCGGAGCGCTTCAACTGGGCGCTCGACTGGTTCGACGTGATCGCCGACGGCAACGGCCGCACCGCCCTGCACATCGTGGAGGAGGACGGTTCCGAGACCCGGCTCACCTTCGCCGAGCTGTCGGAGCGCTCCGACCGGGTCGCGAACTGGCTGCGCGGGCACGGGGTCGCCGCCGGGGACAGGATCCTCGTCATGCTCGGCAACCAGGCCGAACTGTGGGAGAGCGCGCTGGCCGCGATGAAGCTGCGCGCCGTCGTCGTCCCGGCCACCCCGCTGCTCGGCCCCGCCGACCTGACCGACCGCGTCGAGCGCGGCCGGATCCGGCACGTCCTCGTGAGGACCGAGGACACCGGCAAGTTCGACGAGGTCCCCGGCGACTACCGGCGTATCGCGGTCGGCGGCGCACCCGAGGGCTGGCAGCCGTTCGAGGAGGCGTACACCGCCCCGGCCGGCTTCACGCCCGACGGCCCCACCTTCGCCGACGACCCGCTGATGCTGTACTTCACCTCCGGCACGACCGCCCGGCCCAAGCTGGTCGAGCACACCCACACCTCGTACCCGGTCGGACACCTGTCGACGATGTACTGGATCGGACTGAAGCCCGGCGACGTGCACCTCAACATCTCCTCACCCGGCTGGGCCAAGCACGCGTGGTCCAACCTCTTCGCCCCGTGGAACGCGGAAGCGACCGTCTTCATCCACCACTACACCCGCTTCGACCCGGTCCGGCTGATGACGGAGATGGACCGGGCGGGCGTCACGACGTTCTGCGCCCCGCCCACCGTCTGGCGCATGCTCATCCAGGCCGACCTCACCCAGCTGCGCACCCCGCCACGCGAGGCGGTGGCCGCGGGCGAGCCCCTCAATCCCGAGGTCATCGAGCAGGTGCGGCGCGCCTGGCGGGTCACCGTCAGGGACGGCTTCGGGCAGACCGAGACGGCCGTGCAGATCGCCAACAGCCCCGGACAGGAACTCAAGACCGGGTCGATGGGCCGGCCGGGCCCCGGTTACCGGGTGGAGCTGCTCGACCCGGTGTCCGGCGCGCCCGGCGCCCGGGAGGGCGAGATCGCGCTGGACCTGTCGGCCCGGCCGGTCGGCCTGATGGTCGGCTACCACGGTGACGCCGACCGCACGGCGGAGGTGATGGCGGGCGGCTACTACCGCACCGGCGACATCGGCAGCCGCGACGAGAACGGCTACCTCACCTACGTCGGACGGGCCGACGACGTCTTCAAGGCCTCCGACTACAAGATCAGCCCCTTCGAGCTGGAGAGCGCGCTGCTGGAGCACGAGGCGGTCGCCGAGGCGGCCGTGGTCCCCGCCCCGGACGCGCTGCGCCTCGCCGTGCCCAAGGCGTACGTCGTCCTCGCCGAAGGCTGGGAACCGGGCCCCGACACCGCGAAGGTGCTGTTCGAGCACTCCCGTGAGGTCCTCGCCCCCTACAAACGGATCCGGCGCCTGGAGTTCGCCCCGCTGCCCAAGACGGTGAGCGGCAAGATCCGCCGGATCGAGCTGCGGGAGGCGACCGAGGCGGGTTCGGCGGACGAGTACCGTGAGGAGGACTTCCGGTGAGCGAGCCTTCGTATGCGCACGGGACCGGCGCGACCGCGCTGCTCGGAGACACCGTCGGAGCCAACCTGGACCGGACGGCGGACCGCTGGCCGGACCGCGAGGCGCTCGTCGACGTGCCCTCCGGACGGCGCTGGACGTATCGTCAGTTCGTCACGGACGTCGACGCACTGGCGTGCGCGTTGCTCGCGAGCGGGGTCGCCAAGGGCGACCGCGTGGGCATCTGGGCCGTCAACTGCGCCGAGTGGGTGCTGGTGCAGTACGCCACCGCACGCATCGGCGCCATCATGGTGAACATCAACCCCGCGTACCGCACGCACGAGGTCGAGTACGTCCTCGGACAGGCCGGGATCTCCCTGCTGTTCGCCTCGACCGGTCATCGCACGAGCGACTACCGGGCGATGGTCGAGCAGGTGCGCGGCAACTGCCCGCGGCTGCGGGAGGCCGTCTACATCGGGGACCCGACCTGGGAGGCGCTGCTGCGGCGCGCAACACCCGGCCTCCGCGACGACCTGCGCGTACGCGAGGGCGAACTGTCCTGCGACGACCCGGTCAACATCCAGTACACCTCGGGCACCACGGGCTTCCCCAAGGGGGCCACGCTCTCCCACCACAACATTCTCAACAACGGCTTCTTCGTGGGCGAGTCGGTCGCCTACACCGAGCAGGACCGGATCTGCGTCCCGGTGCCGTTCTACCACTGCTTCGGCATGGTGATGGGAAACCTGGCGGCCACCTCGCACGGCGCCTGCATCGTCGTCCCGGCTCCGTCCTTCGACCCGAAGGCCACGCTGGAGGCGGTCCAGCAGGAGCGGTGCACGTCCCTGTACGGCGTCCCGACCATGTTCATCGCGGAGTTGAACCTCCCCGACTTCGCTTCCTACGACCTCTCCTCCCTGCGCACCGGGATCATGGCGGGCTCGCCGTGTCCGGTCGAGGTGATGAAGCGGGTGGTCGCCGAGATGAACATGGCCGAGGTGTCGATCTGTTACGGCATGACCGAGACCTCGCCCGTCTCCACCCAGACCCGGCGCGAGGACGACCTGGAGCACCGTACCGGCACCGTGGGCAGCGTCCTGCCGCACATCGAGGTGAAGGTCGTCGACCCGGTGGACGGCGTGACCCGGCCGCGCGGCGTTCCCGGCGAGCTGTGCACCCGCGGCTACAGCGTGATGCTCGGCTACTGGGAGGAGCCCGAGAGGACCGCCGAGGCGATCGACGCGGCACGCTGGATGCACACCGGCGACCTGGCGGTGATGCGTGAGGACGGATACGTCGAGATCGTCGGCCGCATCAAGGACATGATCATCCGGGGCGGGGAGAACATCTACCCGCGCGAGATCGAGGAGTTCCTCTACGCACATCCGAAGATCCGGGACGTCCAGGTCGTCGGTGTCCCGCACGAGAGGTACGGCGAGGAGGTCCTCGCCTGTGTGATCCCGGCCGAGGCGGCGGATCCGCCGACGCTGGAGGAGCTGCGCGCCCACTGCGAGGGCCGGCTGGCGCACTACAAGATCCCGAGCAGGCTCCGGATCATGGATGCCTTCCCGATGACCGTCTCGGGGAAGGTGCGCAAGGTCGAACTGCGGGAGGGCCGCGCCCGGTAGCCGCTGACCGCGGCGGTGGCCGTCGTCCTCAGACGCTTCCCGCGTCGAGGGCGTCGGCCGTCGCGTTGACCGGCTGCGGGGTGCCCGTGAGATCCAGGACGAAGAGCGGGACGCGCAGCTGGTCGGCGCGGGCGCGCGCGTCGTCGTCGTACCCGGCGAGGGAGAAGTAGACGCACTCCGCGGACTCCGTCATGGCCGTCAGCCACAGACACTCCACGTCCCGCGGCGAGGCCGGGCGCACGCTGGGGTCCACCTGCGCCACGAGCCCGCGGGCGGCGAGCCCGACGCCGGAGGTGGGCCGCTGGTCCGCCCGCCGGATGTCTCCGTGCCCGAGCCAGTTCAGATAGAGCGCCGCGGCCGTGACCGCGTCACGTGCGGTGCGGATGGTGACGGGCCGGAAGGCAGGCCGTTCCGCCGGTGGTTCCGGTGCTGTCGGCTCAGGCGGCCCGGGCGGGGTCCTGCCGGGCTGCGGTGCGGGGGGCGGGTCGGTCACTGCGAGCCTCAGCACCGCTCCGCAGGCGCAGCTCAGCTCCGGCTGTGGCCACTGGTGCCGCAGGCCGCAGACGGGACAGCGCAGCGCGACCCACTCGTCGTCCCACGCCCGGTGCACGACCGTCGTCGGCGCCGTCCCGCGGTCGAGCACGGGCGTGACGGGAGCACCGCACGCACACGGGTAGGACGGGGCGGTGTAGAGGCGCTCGCGCCGACAGGCCGGGCAGCGCACCGGCACGCTCTCGGGCATGGCCACCATCGTCCTCCTTCGGCCCCCGCTTGTCCGTCTCTTGACGACGTTTGCGCACCCACTTACATTGCTTCCAGATAGCAGAAAATAGTTTCCGCATTACGGAAAAACAGTTCTCACCGCGGGGCGCGACGGGAGAGCGATTCCGGCAGCCGAAGCAGGAGTAACCCCATGGCTCGTATGACCGCTGCCCGCGCGGCAGTCGAGATCCTCAAGCGCGAGGGCGTCACCAGCGCGTTCGGTGTCCCCGGCGCGGCGATCAACCCCTTCTACGCGGCGCTCGCGGCCTCCGGCGGCGTCGGCCACACCCTCGCCCGTCACGTGGAGGGCGCCTCGCACATGGCCGAGGGCTACACCCGTACCCACCCGGGCAACATCGGCGTCTGCATCGGCACCTCGGGCCCGGCCGGCACCGACATGATCACCGGGCTGTACTCCGCCATCGGCGACTCGATCCCGATCCTGTGCATCACCGGCCAGGCTCCGACCGCCGTGATCCACAAGGAGGACTTCCAGGCTGTCGACATCGCCTCCATCGCCAGGCCGGTGACGAAGATGGCCGTCACCGTCCTGGAGGCGGCCCAGGTTCCGGGCGTCTTCCAGCAGGCGTTCCACCTCATGCGCTCCGGCCGGCCGGGCCCGGTCCTGATCGACCTGCCGGTCGACGTCCAGCAGACGGAGATCGAGTTCGACGTGGACACGTACGAACCGCTGCCCGTCCACCGGCCGGCCGCGACCCGCGCGCAGATCGACAAGGCGATCGCGATGCTGAACGCGTCCGAGCGGCCGCTGATCGTCGCGGGCGGCGGGGTCATCACCGCCGACGCCACCGAACTCCTCGTGGAATTCGCCGAACTGACGGGCACGCCGGTCATCCCGACCCTGATGGGCTGGGGTGCGATCCCCGACGACCACGAGCTGAACGCCGGCATGGTCGGCCTCCAGACCTCGCACCGCTACGGCAACGCGACCTTCCTGGAGTCCGACTTCGTCCTCGGCATCGGCAACCGCTGGGCCAACCGCCACACCGGCCGTATCGACGTCTACACGGCCGGCCGCACCTTCGTCCACGTCGACGTCGAGCCCACCCAGATCGGCAGGATCTTCGCTCCGGACTACGGCATCGCCTCGGACGCGAAGGCGGCTCTGAAGCTGTTCGTCGAGGCGGCGAGGGAGGCGAAGGCGGCCGGCACGCTCCCCGACCGGGCGGCGTGGGCGTCCGCCGCGCAGGAGAAGAAGGCCACCCTCCAGCGCCGTACGCACTTCGACGACATCCCGATCAAACCTCAGCGCGTGTACGAGGAGATGAACAAGGCCTTCGGTCCGCAGACGCGGTACGTCACCACCATCGGCCTCTCGCAGATCGCCGGCGCCCAGATGCTGCACGTCTACCGGCCGCGCCACTGGATCAACTGCGGCCAGGCCGGGCCGCTCGGCTGGACGATCCCGGCGGCCCTCGGGGTCGCCACGGCCGACCCGCAGGCGCAGGTCGTCGCCCTCTCCGGGGACTACGACTTCCAGTTCATGATCGAGGAACTGGCCGTCGGAGCCCAGCACAAGATCCCCTACGTCCACGTCCTCGTCAACAACTCCTACCTGGGCCTGATCCGCCAGGCCCAGCGGGCGTTCGACATCGACTTCCAGGTCAAGCTGGAGTTCGAGAACGTCAACTCGCCCGAGCTGGGCGTGTACGGCGTCGATCACGTCAAGGTCGTCGAGGGCCTCGGCTGCAAGGCGATCCGGGTGACGGACCCCGCCGAGCTGGGCGCCGCCTTCGAGCAGGCCAAGAAGCTGGCCGCCGAGTTCCGGGTGCCGGTCGTCGTGGAGGCGATCCTGGAGCGCGTCACCAACATCTCGATGAGCGGCACGAACGACATCGGCAACGTCGTGGAGTTCGAGGAACTCGCCACCGAGCCGGGCCATGCGCCGACGTCGATCAGGACACTGAAGGTCTGACACGGACGGTCCGATGCCGGCGGTCCGAAGCAGGAGCTCTGTCGCCGCGGCTTCGTCGCGGACGGCTCGACGAGCAACGTCGTACGTGAAGGGGCGGCCCGTCCACTGGACGGGCCGCCCCTTCACGTACGCCCCCGAGCGGAGCCCGCCGCCCCCGTGTCGGCGGGCCCCGCATGACCACAATGTGCCCTGTGCCGGGTCCGGTTGAAGCCTGCTGAACAATGTTCAGAGGTTGATTTGAGGTTGACGCGGCCCGCCCGTCACCGGCGCCGCACGGGTGAGGCCCGCGCGGCACGGGGTGAGGCCGGCGTGGCACGGGGTGAGGCCGGCGGGTCGGCGGCGGTCGACCGGTCGTCCCTCGGACAACGCGCAGCGCTCCCTCGTCGGTCCTGCTGACGGGGGAGCGCGGGGTGACCGAGGGCTGGTGGTGGGGGGAGTGGGCCGGGGACCGCGGCGGGTGTGCGACGGAGCCGGGACGGCTTCCCTCAGGTCGGAAAGCGGCCCCGTTCCTTCACCGCCGCACCGGCTCGCACGCCGCCGCGGTCCTCGCCCTGCCCGCGCCGTGTCCGGCGACCACCCCTCATCCGGGTCGTCCGGTACGGCCGCGGGCCGCGCACGGCTGGTGACCGAACGTCAGAAGCCGTGCGCGAGAACGATGTTCGTCCTCACGTCACCGAGGGGGATTCCGGGCGGCGCCGCCGCCTGGGCGCGACAGGACAGATGTCGGCGACGGCGCCGCCCGGAAGTTTCAGAGCCGTGCGCCCGACAGGCGCTCCACGGCTCGCAGGAGGGCCGAGTGATCCAGCGCGCCGTCACCCTGCGCACGCAGGCTCGCGACCAGCTGGGCGACCACCGCGCCGACGGGCAGGGCCGCGCCGACGGTGCGGGCGGCATCCGTGACGATGCCCATGTCCTTGTGGTGCAGGTCGATCCGGAAACCGGGCTCGAAGTCGCGGGTGAGGAAGTTGTCCTTCTTTCGGGCCAGCACGGTCGAGCCGGCGAGCCCACCGCCCAGGACGTCCAGCGCCGCCTTCAGGTCCACGCCCGACTTCTCCAGGAAGACCACGGCCTCGGCGCACGCCTGGATGTTGACGGCGACGATCAGCTGGTTGGCGGCCTTCACGGTCTGGCCCGAACCGTGCGGACCGCACAGCACGATGGTCTTGCCGAGCGCCTCGAAGACGGGCCTCGCCTCGTCGAAGTCGGCCTGCTCGCCGCCCACCATGATGGACAGCACGGCCTCGACGGCACCGGCCTCACCGCCGGAGACGGGCGCGTCGAGCACGCGCACGCCCTTGTCCTTCGCCGCCCGTGCCAGGTCGACCGAGGTCTGCGGGGTGATCGAGGACATGTCGATCAGAAGGGACCCGGACCGCACGTTCTCCAGGATGCCGGAGGGACCGTAGGCGATGGCCTCGACCTGCGGGGAGGCGGGCACCATCGTGATCACGACGTCGGCGTCACGGACCGCCTCGGCGACGGACCCCGCGGCCCTGCCGCCGGCCGTGGCCAGCCGGTCGAGCTTGTCCTGCTCCAGGGTGAAGCCGGTGACGTCGTAACCCGCCTCGACCAGGTGCTCGGACATGGGAGAGCCCATGATGCCGAGACCTATCCAGGCGATCTTGGGAAGTGTGCTGCTCATCGGGAGTGCCTCTCGGTACGGGGGATCAGCGGGGCATCCAGTCGAAGGCCTCGGCGCTCGGACGGTCGCCCGGTTTGTACTCCAGGCCGACCCAGCCCTCGTAACCGGCCTTCCTCAGCCGGCCGAGGAGGTCCTCCAGGGGCAGGGAGCCCGTGCCCGGCGCGCCACGGCCCGGGTTGTCGGCGATCTGCACATGGCCGGTCCTCGACGCGTACCGCTCGATCACCGACGGCAGGTCCTCACCGTTCATCGACAGGTGGTACAGGTCCATCAGGAACTTCGCGTTGCCGAGTCCGGTCGCCTCGTTGACCTGGTCGACGATCCCGATCGCGGCCGGGGCGCTCACCAGCGGGTAGCGGGGCGACTCGGCCCGGTTCAGCGCCTCGACGAGCAGGATCGCGCCGATCCGGTCCGCGGCCAGGGCCGCGAGTGCCAGGTTCTCCAGCGCGAGCGCGTCCTGCTCGGCGGGGTCCACGCCGTCGAGGCGGTTGCCGTACAGCGCGTTGAGCGCGCCGCAGCCCAGGGACCGGGCGAAGCCCGCGGCCACGTCGATGTTGGCGCGGAACCGCTCGGATTCCCGGCCGGGCAGCGACAGGGCGCCGCGGTCGGGGCCGGGGAGCTGTCCGGCGTAGAAGTTGAGACCGGTGAGCCGGACGCCCGCGTCCTCGATCGCCGTCTCCAGGGCGTCGAGCTCGGACCGCTCCGGGGTGGGGGAGTCGACCCACGGCCACCACAGCTCGACCGCGGTGAAGCCGGCCGCGGCGGCGGCCGCGGGGCGCTCCAGGAGCGGGAGTTCGGTGAAGAGGATCGACAGGTTGACGTTGAAGCGCTGGTCTTCGAAGCCCATGGGGTTCCGCGCTCCCTTCCGTGGCGAGTGGTCCTGTGCGGGTCCGGTTCGGCTTTCCAAGATATTCCGCATTGTGGAATCATTATTCTGCTTGTTGGAAGATTGTCGCCCGCTCGGTCGGCTTGTCAAGGGGGCGAGGGGGCGGTCGGGCCCGGCCGCGGTGGAATCCCGAGTCCCGGGTGATCGTCCGTCCGGTCCGTTAAGGTCGGGGTCCGGGCGCCGACGGTCCGGTCCCGTTCAGAGAGGTGTGGGGCGCGATGCGACTGAAAGTGGAGTTCACCACCGAGCCCTTCGACCTCGACGAGGCTCCCGCGCACGCGCTGGTCGCCCGTGCGGTGATCGAGGCCGCCGACCTGGACACGGTGGACGTCGGGCCGTTCGGAAACACCGTCGAGGGCGCTGCCGGCCCGGTCCTCGAAGCCGTGGACGCGCTGCTGCGCGAGTCCCTCGGTGCGGGCGCCACCCGTATCTCGCTCCAGGTCAACGTCATCGGCGCCGCCGACGCGAAACCGGGCGCGGGCGCCGGCGGCGAAGTTCTCGGGGAGGGCGCGTGAGCACCGCCGGAGACGAGGCCTTCATCGCGGCCGTGAAGCCGCTGGTCGACGCGATGGGCGGCGAGATGCTCCCGCCCGACGAGGCCGGAGCCGAGGACGTCGTGCTCGCCTGGGACGGCGTCGACGCCGTCGCCGTACGCCTGCCGCAGCTCGCCGACTCCCTCGACCACATCCTGGCCGCCATGGAACGCCGGAAGGGCAGACCGCTCGCCGACCTGGACCGCAAGGCCAAGCAGGAGGTGGTGCGGATACTCGAGGCGCGCGGCGCCTTCTCCGTACGGCACGGCGTGGAGACCGTGGCGAGCGCGCTCGGGGTGAGCCGCTTCACGGTCTACAACTATCTCAACCGGGAGAAAGAGGCCTGAGCGGTCCCTCCGGGGCCTCTCGGGGGTGCGTCCCCGGGGCCGGGAGAGGTGGCCGGGCCGCCGGGGTTCGTTACCCGGAATTTTCAACAAAGTGTTGACGTGGTGTCGCGCGGGGGCGTTAGCTGGCCGCAGCCCGCTCAAGCACGAAGGCCGTCCGCGGCCACGGAGGCTCCCGTGACTTCGACTTCCCCACCGCCGGGCCTGGCCCGGTTCAACGACCTCGAGAAGTCCGCGGCCCTCGCCGCGCTCCACGAGACGTGCGCCTCCACGGCGTGGGCCACCCGGCTGCTCGCGGGCCGCCCCTACGCCTCCGTCGCCGACCTGTACACCGCCGCCGACGCGGCCATGGCCGACCTGACCGCCGCCGACCTGGCAGAGGCGATGGCCGGGCACCCGCCCATCGGCCGCCCGAAGCCGGGCGACCCGGCCTCCGCCCGCGAACAGCGGGGCATGGCCGGCGCCTCCGCGGAGCTCAAGGCCGAGATGCTCGAACTGAACCTGGCCTACCAGGAGAAGTTCGGCCAGGTCTTCCTGATCTGCGCCACCGGCCGCACCGGCGAACAGATGCGCGACGCGGTCAAGGAGCGGATCGGCAACGCGCCGGACGAGGAACGGGAGATCGTCCGCGTCGAACTGGGCAGGATCAACCGCATCCGCCTCGCCCGACTCGTCGAAGAGGACCGAGACACCCCATGAGCACCAGCACCACCGCATCGGTGTCCACCCACATCCTGGACACCTCCGTCGGCCGGCCCGCCCCGGGAGTCGCCGTCCACCTTTCCGCCCGCTCGGGACGGGGAGCCCACGACGGGCCGGCCGACTGGCAGGCGCTCGGCGGGTCCGCGACCGACGCGGACGGCCGGTGCAAGGACCTGCCGGCGCTGCCGGAGGGCACCACCCACGTACGGCTCGACTTCGCCGTGGAGGCGTATTTCGAGCGATCAGAGAAGAAGCAAGCCGATGCGCAGCAGGACGCCCCCGCGAATCGGGACAGCGGTGCCACACAGGTGTTCTTCCCGGAGGTGGCGATCACCTTCGCCGTGAGGCCCGGCGAGCACTACCACGTACCGCTGCTGCTCAACCCGTTCGGCTACTCCGTTTACCGAGGGAGCTAGCTAGATGACTGCCCATCCCCACCCGGCCCGCACCACCCCTTCCCACCCGGACCGTCCCGTGGTCCTGGGACAGAACCAGTACGGCAAAGCCGAGAACCGGGTCGTGAAGATCACGCGGGACGGCGCCACCCACCACATCAAGGACCTCAACGTCTCCGTGTCGCTGAGCGGCGACATGGACGAGGTCCACTACTCCGGCTCGAACGCCAACGTGCTGCCGACGGACACCACCAAGAACACGGTGTACGCGTTCGCCAAGGAGTTCGGCATCGAGTCCGCCGAGCAGTTCGGCATCCACCTCGCCCGCCACTTCGTGAGCTCACAGGACCCGATCAGGACCGCGCGCATCCGCATCGAGGAGTACTCCTGGGAGCGGATCGAGACACCCGGCGAGGACGCACACTCCTTCGTCCGCCGCGGCCAGGAGACCCGCCTGGCCCAGATCACCTACGACGGCTCGTCGTGGGAGGTCGTCTCCGGGCTCAAGGACCTGACCGTCATGAACTCGACGAACTCCGAATTCTGGGGCTTCGTCAAGGACGAGTACACCACCCTGCCCGAGGCGCACGACCGCATCCTGGCGACCGACGTGTCCAGCCGCTGGCGCTTCAACTGGTCCGACGACGCCCAGCCGGCACCGGACTGGGAGGAGTCGTACGCCCAGGTCAAGCGGCACCTGCTGCTGGCCTTCGCGGAGACGTACTCCCTCTCCCTCCAGCAGACCCTCTACGCCATGGGCGCACGGATCATCGACCACCGCGGCGAGATCGACGAGGTCCGCTTCTCCCTCCCCAACAAGCACCACTTCCTGGTCGATCTGAAGCCGTTCGGGCTCAAGAACGACACCGCCGACGGAGCCGTCTACTTCGCGGCCGACCGGCCCTACGGCCTGATCGAGGCCACCGTCCTGCGGGACGGCCGCGACGCGAGGATCCCGACGGACCTCACCAACCTCTGAACCCGCCCCACTTTTCGGCACCCGTGGCCGGCGAGCCCGCGCCTCTTCGGCCACGGCACTCAAAACTCCCAGGGTCCTGCCGTGCCCTTCCCACCAGAGTCCGCCGAGCGCAAAGGACGAAGACCATGGCAGCAGACCGGCGCATCGTCATCGAGAACGGTTCGATCGCGACCGTCGACGCCCAGGACACCGAGTACGCGAACGGGTACGTCGTCCTCGCGGGCAACCGGATCGAGTCGCTCGGCGCGGGCCGGGCACCCGAGGGCCTGGAGAACGTCGAGCGCCGCATCGACGCCACCGGACATCTGGTCACCCCGGGCCTGGTCAACACCCACCACCACTTCTACCAGTGGATCACCCGGGGCCTGGCCACCGACCACAACCTCTTCGACTGGCTCGTCGCCCTCTACCCCACCTGGGCGCGCATCGACGAGCGGATGGTCCGGGCGGCCGCCCAGGGCTCCCTCGCGATGATGGCCCGAGGCGGCGTCACCACCGCCATGGACCACCACTACGTCTTCCCGAAGGGCTCCGGCGACCTGTCCGGGGCGATCATCGGCGCCGCCCGCGACCTCGGCGTCCGCTTCACCCTCGCCCGCGGCTCCATGGACCGCAGCGAGAAGGACGGCGGCCTGCCCCCGGACTTCGCCGTCGAGACCCTGGAGGGCGCCCTCGCCGCCACCGAGGAAACCGTCGCCCAGCACCACGACTCCTCCTTCGACGCGATGACCCAGGTCGCCGTCGCCCCCTGCTCACCCTTCTCCGTCTCCACCGAACTCATGCGACAGGGCGCCGAGTTGGCGCGCCGTCTCGGCGTGCGCCTGCACACCCACGGCTCGGAGACGGTCGAGGAGGAGAAGTTCTGCCACGAGCTGTTCGGCATGGGCCCGACCGACTACTTCGAGTCCACCGGCTGGCTCGGCGAGGACGTGTGGATGGCGCACTGCGTCCACATGAACGACTCCGACATCGACGCCTTCGCCCGGACGAGGACGGGAGTCGCCCACTGTCCCTCGTCCAACGCCCGGCTGGCGGCCGGTATCGCCCGCGTTCCCGACATGCTGGCGGCCGGCGTCCCGGTCGGCCTGGGCGTCGACGGCACGGCGTCCAACGAGTCCGGCGAACTCCACACCGAGCTGCGCAACGCCCTGCTCATCAACCGCCTCGGCGCCCACCGGGAAGCCGCCCTGAACGCCCGTCAGGCTCTGCGCCTCGGCACCTTCGGCGGCGCCCAGGTGCTGGGCCGCGCCTCCCAGATCGGCTCCCTCGAGCCGGGCAAGCTCGCCGACCTGGTGCTGTGGAGGCTGGACACCCTCGCTCACGCCTCGATCGCCGACCCGGTGACCGCCCTGGTCCTCGGCGCGGCCGCCCCCGTCACCGCGTCCTTCGTGAACGGACGTCAGATCGTCCAGAACGGCCGCCTGTTGCACGCCGACGAGGACGACATCGCCCGCTCGACGAGGGAAGAGGCGCAGCGACTGGCGCGGATCGCCGCACAGGGCTGAACCCGCCCGGCCCGTCAGGGACCCGGTTCCTGCGGGCGGGCACCGAACTCCGGTCGAGGGGGACGGCCCTCGACCGGGAGCCACGGACCTCCGCGTGGGGTCCGTGGTGGCCGTGACCGGGGCGCGCGCGTGGGCGCGTGCGCCCCGGAACGGTCCGGCACCGTCCGATGACGAGGATCCGCGGCCGCCGCATCCCGAGGGAGACCGGGGAGGAGGTCACCGGGCCGCCCCGGGCCCCGGCCACGCCATGAGGTTGGCGAGCAGCTCGGCCTGTTCCACGGCGTCGTCCAGCGCGTGGTGGGTGTGAGGACGTCTCGACAGCAGGTGCGGCGGCATCGTCCGCTTCGCCACCGCCCGCAGCGGCAGTCCGGCCTTCGTGGCGTACAGCGTCTTCATGTCGAGGCAGCCGGAGTGGCCGAAGGGGCTCCCGCCGGTGAAACGGATCAGGTACCAGTACAGGAACGTCCAGTCGTACGAGGCCGGGTAGCCGCACATCACCGGCTGGGCGCCCCCGCTCACCTCGCGTACCCACGCGGTGAACCGGGCCAGTGCCACGGCTGCTTCGAGTCCCTCGTCGGCCAGACGCTCGCGGTCGAGCCCGCTCACGGCAAGCGCCTCGGCGTCGAACTCGTCGCTGATCGGACGCAGTTCGGCGTAGAAGGTCTGCCGGGCGGGGTCGGCCGCGGTGAACCCGTCGGCGTCCTGCCGCCCCGCGACCGCCGCACCCAGGCTCAGCATCGAGTACGGCCCCGGTATCGGGCCGTCGGCCTCGATGTCGACGGAGATGTAGAGGCTGGGTTTCACACGTCGTGCGGACATGGGACCGGAGCATCGCAGGCCCGCCCGGGTTCCCGCATCCGAATTCACCGCTGCCCGAGCGCCTGGAAGGGCGTGGCCCGGGGAAGCCGACCGGTGGAGAACGCCCGAGGCGGGACACCCGTCAGCGTGCCCCGCCGGCCCGCCGTCCTCGCGGACGTCCTCGGCCCTCCGGTGACGACACTCGGCCTGTCCGCGGACGAGGTGCGAGGGCATCTCCTCGGCCGGGGGGAGGGCGAGGCGGTCGCGGACGGAGCCGCGCAGGGTTCCGCGTGCGTCCGCCGAGGCGGGAACGCCGTCGTCACCGAGGACCTGCCGGAGCTGCCGGGGCGTCCGGCGCGGACCTACCGGGAAGGGGCACGCGACCACCGCGAGGCGTTCGGGGCGGGGTGAGCGGGCGAGGGCCGGGGGCGGCCCGCCTCAGGGCACCCAGCCGGTCAGGGGCGGCGGGCTGCCCATGACTGGAGCGGAGCCGGAGCCGGCGCGGGGTCACAGCCCGAACAGGCTCGGATCGGTGGCCAGTTCCTTGAAGTAGTCCTGCGGGTTGGCGACCATCCGGCGCTCCTTCAGGTCCAGTAACCCGCCGACCGCGGTGAGTTCGGCGGAGACCGTGCCGTCCGTCCTGCGGATCGTCTGCTCGATCCGGAAGGTCTTGCCGCCGCCCCACTCGAAGACGCAGCTGACGTCGACCTCGTCACCGGCCAGGAGTTCGTGCCGGTAGCGGATGGTCGTCTCCAGGGCTACCGGGCCCACCCCCTTGGCGACCAGGCCGGCCTGGCTGATGCCCGCGGCCTGGAGGAGCGACCAGCGGGCGTGTTCCGCGTAGTTGATGTACACGCTCTGGTTGACATGGCCCTGCACGTCGGTCTCGTATCCGCGTACGGTGATCCGGACGGAGAACGGCTCGCTCACGGTGTCCCCTTGTCGATGTCGGTGGCCTGCCCATCGATCTTGGCATGTCCCTCACACCCGGCGTGGGGAAGCCAGCAGATAGCGCGATCGCGCCCGGGGGTCGGTGTGCTCGCCGACCTGCCAGCCCGCCTTCTCCAGTGTCGCCGCGCAGGCCCGCAGCGTCGCGTCGTCCGGCCCGTGCACGGCGACCGCCTCCGGCTGCGGGGTCGCCCGCACCCGGTAGCCGTCGGCGCCCTCCGGCCCGGCGGGCCGGTGGCCGGCGGCCTCCAGCGCGAGCGCGGCGGCCCGCACGAGATGGGTGCGTTCCCAGCCGCAGGGCCGGGCGGTGTTCCCGTCCGGGTTGGTCATCCGGCGCAGTTCGAGCAGCCCCTGCCAGGCGCTGTGCACCTCGCGGGTTCGGGAGGGCGAGGCCGCCCCGGCCGTCTCCTCGCCGCCGACGCGGGCGGCGAACACACCGGTGTCCGCAGTCGCCGGCCCGGGAGGAGCGCCATGAGGGGCTTGCGCAGCGGTTCCCGGCGTTCCGGGCGTGGCCCCGGGATCCTGGGCCGTCTCCCGGGTCCGGTGCCCCGCGGGCGTCAGGAAGTGGTCGTGCGGCGGGCGCGGGTGCCGGAAGGCGAGCCCGTGCCGCACCAGTGCCGCCAGCTGCGGCTGTGTACCCCGCAGCCGCCCGGTGACCGGGTCGGCGGCCTCGATCACACGCCGCTGGGCGGCGGTCGGCGGTCGGGTCACGGCATGCTCCCTCCGAGTACTCCCCCACCGGGGGCCTTCCCGAAGGCTACGACCCGGGTCTGACATTCCAGGCGGTGATCACCGGCCGCCCGTGCTCCGTGCCCAGCCGGCACAGCGTCCCCGTCTCCAGCTGGAACAGTGCCCCCGCCGACGCGGGCAGCCCGAGCCGGCGCGCGGTCAGCACCCGCAGGAAGTGCCCGTGTGCCACCAGCACCACATGTTCCTCGGTGCCCGTCCGCGCGGCTTCGACCCGGGCCAGTACCCGGTCGGCCCGCTCGCCGACCTGTGCGGGCGTCTCCCCGGGATGGTCGGGCGGCCCGGGCGCGACGCCGTCGGTGAAGAGGAACCAGCCCGGTCGCGTGCGCTGGATGTCGGCCGTCGTGACGCCCTCGTAGCCGCCGTAGTCCCACTCCCGCAGACCGGCGTCGACCCGGGCCTCCCGCAGTCCGATCAGCTCCGCCGTCTCCCGTGCCCGCTGTGACGGGCTCACGAACGCGGTCCTGATCCGCAGCGGACGGATCAGTGGCGCCAACCGCCGTGCCTCGTTGCGGCCGTGCTCGGTGAGCGGTACGTCCGTCGATCCGGTGTGCCGGCCCGAGCGGGACCACTCGGTCTCGCCGTGCCGCACGAGAATCAGGTCGCCCACGCGCGCGTGCCCCTTCCTGCCGTGCCTCCCAGCACGGTGACACAGGACGTCGCCGCACGCATGCCGGCGGTGCGCTGCGCGGGCGGCGCGGGGAGGAAGCCACCGGTGGGCCCGCCGACCGCCCGGCCCGCCGACCGCCTCCGGCCCACCGACCGCCTCCGGCGGGCCGACGCCTCTGGCCGCCGTCTCTGGCTGATTGCCTCCGGCTGGCGACCGCCTCTGGCCGACTGCCTCCCGCCGGCCGACGCCTCTGGCCGCCGTCTCTGGCTGATTGCCTCTGGGTGGCCGCCGCCCTCCGGCCGACCGCCTTTGGCCGACGGCCTCTGGCTGGCCGACGCCTCTGGCCGACGCCTCTGGCTGACGCCTCCGGCCGGCCGACGCCTCCGGCCGGCCGCCGTCGGCCCCGCTGCCTCGCCGGCTACTGCCGGTACCCGCTCAGGAATCGGCCGATGCGGCCGATCGCCGCCTCCAGGTCGTCCGCGTGCGGGAGGGTCAGGATGCGGAAGTGGTCGGGAGCCGGCCAGTTGAAGCCCGTGCCCTGGACGACCTGGATCTTCTCCCTCAGGAGCAGGTCCAGGACGAACTTCTCGTCGTCGTGGATCGGATGGACCTTGGGATCGATGCGCGGGAACGCGTACAGCGCGCCCTTGGGCTTCACGCACGACACGCCCGGAATCTCGTTGAGCTTCTCCCAGGCCGTCTCCCGCTGGTCGTAGAGCCTGCCGCCCGGCACGGTCAGCTCGCGGATGGACTGGCGGCCGCCGAGCGCCGCCTGGATGGCGTACTGGGCGGGCGCGTTGGCGCACAGGCGCATGGAGGCGAGCATGGTGAGGCCCTCCAGGTAGTCCCTGGCATGCTGCCGGGGGCCGGTCACCACCAGCCAGCCCGAGCGGAAACCCGCCACCCGGTACGTCTTCGACAGGCCGCAGAAGGTCAGGACCACCAGGTCGGGCGCGAGCGCGGCGGCCGAGTGGTGGACGGCGTCGTCGTAGAGGATCTGGTCGTAGATCTCGTCGGCGAAGACCATCAGGCCGTGCCGGCGGGCCAGGTCGAGGATGCCCTCGATGATCTCCTTCGGGTAGACCGCCCCGGTGGGGTTGTTGGGGTTGATGATGACGACGGCCTTGGTGCGGTCGGTGATCTTGGACGCCATGTCGGCCAGGTCCGGGTACCAGTCGGCCTGTTCGTCGCAGAGGTAGTGGACCGCCTTGCCGCCGGCGAGCGTGGTGACCGCCGTCCACAGCGGGAAGTCCGGGGCCGGGATCAGTATCTCGTCGCCGTCCTCGACCAGCGCCTGTACGGCCATGGAGACCAGCTCCGACACGCCGTTGCCGAGGAAGACGTCGTCGACGCCGACCTCCAGGCCGCGTTCCTGGTAGCGCTGGGCGACGGCGCGGCGGGCGGAGAGGACGCCGCGCGAGTCCGTGTAGCCGTGCGCCCGGGGAAGCATCCTGATCATGTCCTGGAGGATCTCCTCCGGCGCCTCGAAACCGAAGAGCGCGGGGTTGCCGGTGTTCAGGCGCAGGACGCTGTGGCCCGCCGCCTCCAGTGCGTCGGCGTGCTCGATCACGGGGCCGCGGATCTCGTAACAGACCTCGCTCAGCTTGTTCGACTGCCGGAACTCCATGCGCGCTCGCCCCTCCGGTTGATGTGTTGCTTGGTTTTACCAAGCAACAGCTTGGAAAGTCCAACGACATGTCTAGACTGCGTGCCATGTCACCTCGCCGAAGCTACGACCAGTACTGTTCCGCCGCCCGTGCGCTCGACTCCGTCGGCGACCGCTGGACCTTGCTGATCGTCCGGGAGCTGCTCGCCGGCCCGCGCCGCTACACGGACCTGCACGCCGATCTGCCGGGTGTGAGCACGGACGTGCTCGCCTCGCGGCTGAAGGACATGGAGCGGGACGGGCTGGCCACCCGGCGCCGGCTGCCCCCGCCGGGCGCGGCCTACGTGTACGAACTCACCGGTCGCGGCCGCGAGTTGCTGCCCGTGCTCCAGGCCCTGGGCAAGTGGGGCGAGGGGGAGCTCGGTGAACGGCGGCCCACCGACGCCCTCCGCGCGCACTGGTTCGCGCTCCCCCTGTTGCGAGGGCTCGACGGCGAGGGGATCACGGGCGCCGGACTGGTCGAAGTGCGCCTCGACGAGGGGGACTTCCATCTGTACGTCGGCGCAGAAGACGGTCCGGTGTACGGCGACGGGCCCGCACCCGGGGAGCCCGACGCACGGCTCGTCCTCGACGTGGACACCTGTACGGCGGTCGCCCAGGGCCGGTCGGGCTTCCTGGACGCGGTGCGCGCCGGACGGATCGAGGTCCGCGGTGACAGCACCCTTGCCAAAGCTCTGCGGGAGGCATGACGCCGGAAGTGCGGCCGTGGACGGTGCGCCGGACCTGCTGAAAGGGCCCGGCGCTGGACAGCGGCCGGACCTGTGGGAGAAGGCCCGCCGCTGTGCGGCGGCGGGCCTTCGCTCATGAACGTCGGGCGGCCGTCAGGCGCCCGGCGGTACCTGCCGCGGCCGTCCCGAACCCCGCGTCAGCGTGTATCCGCCGATCCCGGCCAGAGCGGCCAGCACCGCGCCGATCCCGGTCCACACCCAGCGATCGGACCACCAGCCGGAGGCCCAGCCGTCGTCCGGCTCGATGCTCGACAGGACGGCCGAGGCCGAGGAATCGTCCTCCTCCGCCCGGGATGTGACCGCGATGCCCGGGACCAGCGGCTTCGCCAGTGAACCGTCGACGGCCGCGGCGCCCCCGATGTCCTTGGAGTCCACCCGCAGTTCCGCATGGACCGGCAGGCCCAGGTCGGCCGCCTTGAGGCCCAGGACCGTCAACCGGACGTAGTACGTGCCCGGCAGCGGGTCGTCGGCCCACGGTTCCGACCAGGCGCGGACCGTGCGCAGCACACAGGCCAGCTCCACCGAGGCGGTGCCCTGTGCGGCGGTGCGCGTCTGGGCGCCGTACTGGCAGGCCTGGCGGCGCCGCAGACCGTCGTACACGTCGATCTGCCAGGTCTGCGTGGTGTGGCTCTCGGGCAGCTTCACCGTCGCCTTGACGGTGGGGCGCTGACCGGAGTCCGCCGGGAACGACCAGTAGAGGTAGTCACCGGCGGAACCACTCGCCGTCGCCGTCTGTCCCTGGTCGATCTCCGTCGCCGTGCGGAACGACGTGCCCGCCTCGGTCGGCGCGGAGCTGTCGCCGGACGGACTCGCCGACGGGGTGGAGTCGGCCGCGGCCGGTGCGGCCGCCGCGCCGAGCACCAGCCCGAGCGCCAGCAGCGGTCCGCTCAACACACGTGAAGTACGCATCAGTTGGTCCTCCAGACCGCGACCCGCCAGCGTGACACCCAGCCCCACAGCAGACCGGCCAGGAAGCCGAACAGCACCAGGACGCCCAGCAGCCACCAGCCGCGCCCGAGGCCGAAGGAGGCCACGTCGCTCGCCTGCGACGGACCGTCGACCACGTCCACGGTCAGCTCCAGCGGCATGCCCGGCGTGGTCTTGACCCCCGCGGCCGCCGAGTAGGAGTTGGTCACCTGCACACACACCGTCTCGGCGGCCGCCTCGTCGTCGTCGCTCTCCGCCTTCGGGTAGCGCAGGCCGGTCGAGATGACGTCGGTACGGCCGTTGCCGGCCGCCTCGCCGCGCACGATCTCCCGGCCGTGCACCGTGACCGCCCGCAACAGCACCCCGTAGTCGGGGTTCACGGCCCGGTCCGCCGACACGCTCACCGAGGCGCGCAGTTCCTGGCCCGGCTCGACGTCGACCTTGTACCAGCGCTCCTGGCCGAACTCCTCCCGGTCGGTGTACAGACCGGACTTCAGCGCGGGCGCCGCCGCGCAGGAGGCCGCGCCCTGGGTGGCGACCGGCGTCACCACGGGGTCCGCCGCCCGGTCGACCAGCTGGTTGACCCGGTCGGTGAGTTCCTCGGTGTGCTCCACCGAGGTGTAGGTGCCGCCCGTCGCCTCGGCGATGCAGCTGAGCTGCTGACGCATCTTGACGTTGGGCACCAGGCCGAGGGTGTCGATCGTCAGACCGATGCCCTTGGCGGCGATCTCGCGGGCCACCACGCACGGGTCGAGCGGGGCGCAGGTGTCCTCGCCGTCGCTGATCAGCACGATGCGCTTGGAGCCGGTGCCGCCCTCGAGGTCGTCGGCCGCCTTCAGCAGGGCGGGCCCGATGGGCGTCCAGCCGGTCGGCGACAGGGTCGCCACCGCCGTCTTGGCCTCGGTCCGGTCCAGCGGGCCGACCGGGTAGAGCTGCGCGGTGTCCTTGCAGCCCGTCTTCTGGTCGTCGCCCGGGTAGTTGGCGCCGAGGGTGCGGATGCCCAGGAGGACGTTCTCCGGGGTCGCGTCCAGCACCTCGTTGAACGCCTGCTTGGCCGCGGCCATCCGCGTCCCGCCGTCCATGTCCTTCGTCCGCATCGAACCGCTGACGTCGAGGACCAGGTCGACCTTGGGCGCGGTGGCGGTGGTCTCGTCGGCGACCGCCCCGGCCGGGAACGCGATCCCGGCCGTGAGCGCGGCGAGCAGGGCACAGACGCCCGCCGCCAGCCGTTGTGTTCTGATCATCGGCGGATCCTATTGATCAGAAGCGTCCGGCCACAAAACGGCGGCGGGACCGACGGCCGATCCGGTCGCCGGCCGCGCGGCCGCGACGCGGGCTGAATGAACGTCAGACCGGCTGTTGTGTAAGCGGGTTGGGAAGAGAGGCCCACTGGTCGCTGGGTGCACCCGCCGACATCCGCATCAGCGTCAGCGCCTTCGTCGGAAGCGGTTCCTCGCACAACGCCACGAGGTCCGGCGAGCGCGGGAGATCGCGAACAGCCGTCTCCAGGGCGGCACGCAGGGTCTCGCGGCTCCCCGCCGTCCCGGCCAGCGCGCCCGCCACCAGGGAACCGAACAGCTTGCGTCGCAGCGCCGTCACGTCGTTCGTACGGATCCGCGCGGGCAGTTCGTCCGGCAGCTCGATGCCGTGCCGGGCCAGCCGGGCCGGGCTGACCCGGATGTCGGCCAGATCGCGGTAGACCAGCCGCAGCGGGGCGCCCGAAGCGGACAGCACGACCAGCAGGTTCTGACCGTGTGCCTCGAGAGCCACGCCCAGCTCCAGCAGCCGCAGCCCGACGGTGAGCGCCAGCCGTGCGAAATCCGCCAACCACGCTGGTGAGATGGGAAGTTCGGTGCCGGCGAGAGCGGCCACCGGGACGACGCGCTCGCCCGGCGCCCCGAACACGCGCGGCGACTCGCGGAACACGGCCGCGAGATCGGGGGAGTTCGCGGTGGCCGCGCCCAGTGTGCGGGTCGTGTGCAGCAGGCCGCCGGTACGCGGAGACAGGGTCTGCGCGAAGGCCGAGAGGGCCGCCGACGAGGCGATGGAGCCGATGGAGATGTCCCGGATCGAGGACGTCAGCCGGGTGCTCAGCGCGGTCTTGACGTGCGGACCGTCGGAGAGGGCGAGGGTGCGCAACGACATCAGCGGACGCGCGTCGGCCTCCTGCCCGCAGGTCCGCTTGAGGACGTGCGCCGCCTGCCACGGGTGGACCGGGATCATCAGCCGGGACCCGTCCCGCAGCTCCCGCGGCCACTCGCCCGAGACCAGGCACTCCCCGGCCGGCACCGGCAGCAGGCCCAGCCGCACCGACGGCCGGTGTTCGGGTCCGTACGCCAGCTGTTCGGCCACCGAGAAGCCCGGCCGTGAACGGCAGCTGGGATGGTACGGATGCCCGTCGACCACCCGCTGCTCCCACTCCCAGTCGTGCACCGGCCACGCGTCACGGTCCCGCAGGGAGGGGGCGCCGGGCTCCTGCCCGGCCCGGGACAGCGCCAACGAGGCCACGCTGTGGCCGAGTTCGGCGGCGAAGCCCGCGCCGTGCGGCACGGCCAGCTCCGTCATCAGCCGCGCGGGATCGTCGTACGGCATCCCGTCCAGCCGGACGTCCGTCACATAGGCGGCGGTCGCGTACGGGTCCGCGCGCGGGCCGTGCAGACGGCGGCCGTCGCGCAGCCGCAGCAGGCTCTCCCCGCCGGATTCGGCCCGGCGCTCGATCCAGGGCAGCGGCTCATGGACGAGCGCCCGCCACAGCCGGGTCAGCACGGCCGCCCGCGCCCCGGGCAGCGCGGCCGCGAACCGTGGGCCGAGAGCGGGGCGCACGACGGCCAGTTCCGCGGCCAGCTCGGCTTCGGCGGTGGGGGGAGGGTGCACGGGTGGGCTCCTGGGGGTGCGGGTACGTCGTCACGGAGGGGCCGTGACGACGCGATAATGATCGTCTCCGCCCGGAAGAACCGTAGGGAACCAGGGAACCAGTGGAACGCGTGGACCTCATCACCCCGCCCGCCGAGGCCACGGCGTCCGCCGTGGGCGTCGCCGCGCGCGCCGACGCCTACGCGGCCGCGCCGCTGCTCAACTGTCTGCTGCGGGAGGTCGCCGCACCACTGCCCGGCCCCCCGGGGGACGACGACCGGCACGTGTACCGGCTGCCGGCGGGTGAATGGCCTCCCGGCGGTGAGGCGAAGCACCCTGCCGGTGACCGGCTGCTCGGTGCCGGCAGGGCGCCCGGCGGTGATCGGCTGCCCGGGGACGGAGGGCCGGCCGATGGCGACGGGTCGCTCGGCGGTGCGGTGGCGGCCGGCGGCGGGCGGGCGGTCGGGGAGGACCCGCCGCCCGGCGGTGGGCTTCTGCTGCGGGTGCGCGGTGGCCGGCGGCCCGCCGGGCCCGAGGTGTACGCGGCGGGCGGATGGCATCCGCTGGATCACGGCGGGCTCGTCGCACTGGTCGCCGAGGTGCTGCGTGCGCACACCGGGCTGTCCAACGACGAACTGCCCGCCGAGATGACCGACAGCAGGGACGCGGTGGCCGCGATGCTCACCGCACGCGCGCGTGCCACCCCGCCGGCCGGCGCCTATCTGCGCTCCGAGCAGTCCCTCGTCACCGGCCACCCCCACCACCCCGCTCCCAAGGCGCGGGGCGGCGGTCCGCCGGCCGGCTGGCTGCCGTACGCCCCCGAGGCGTACGCCCGTTTTCCGCTGGTCCTGCTGGGCCTGCGCGAGGACGCGGTCGTCGAGGAGGGCGACACCCGCGCGCTGGACGCCCTCGGCACGGCCCCGCCCGGCTACCGGCTGCTGCCCGCCCATCCCTGGCAGCTCGGCCTGGCCGGCCCCGCGCTGGCGCCCGCATTCGCCGACGGCCGTCTGGTACGGCTCGGCACGACCGCCTTCGAGGCCTGGCCCACGGCCGCCGTCCGGACGCTCTACGCACCCGAGCGGGACCTGTGCCTGAAGTTCAGTCTCGACGTCCGGATCACCAACGACATCCGCCGGCTGTGGCGCCACGATCTGCTGAAGCTGGGCCGCACCGACGAGGCGGTGGTCCGGGCCTTCGAGGCGGACGCCGGTTCCACGGCCCGTCCGCCGGCGGTCTGGCTCAGCGACCGCGGCTACCGCACCGCCGACTTCGCCTTCGAGGAACTCGCCGTCCTGGTCCGCGACGGGCTGGAGGACCGTCTCCTGCCCGGTGCGACCCCGCTGCTCGCCGCGGGCCTCGTCGAGGGATTCGAGGGCAGTCCGCTGGCCACCGCGCCGGACCCGGCGGCCTGGTGGCGGGCGTATCTGGCGGTCGTCGTCCCCCCGGTGCTGAACGCCTTCGCCGACCACGGCGTCGTCCTCGAGGCGCATCTTCAGAACACGCTGGTCGCCGTGGACGCCGCAGGCACCCCCGTACAGGCGCTTTTCAGGGACGCCGAGGGCGTGAAACTGCTGCCGGACGTGGAGCGGGCGGCCGGCTGGGAGCGGCTGGTGTACTGCCTGGTCGTGAACCACCTGTGGGAGGTCGCCGCGGCGCTCGCCGAGGGGCACGCCGGATTCGACCCCTGGCCCGCCGTGCGCCGCGAACTGTCCCGCCACGATCTCCCCGAGGCCGCCGCCCTCCTCGCCGCGCCGACCCTGCCCGGGAAGACCAATCTGCTGCTGCGCTGGACGGGCGCGGACGGCGCCGACGCCCGCTACCTGCCGCTGGCGAACCCTCTCCTGCGGTGAGGCGGCCCCGGGGGTGACAGCGCGTTCCACAGGCAAGTGAGGTCACCCTCACTTCACCTGGTGGGGCGCGGGTTCGCCCATCGGCGCCCGGTCGCGGGCAGAGGCTTCGATGGCGTACGACGCAAGCGGCGGGCCCGGCATCCCGGGTGGGGAGCCGCTCCCCGCGACCGCGCCGACGCTCGACCGGGTGCGCCTCGCCGCCGGCGGACCGCCGGCCCGGGTGCGCATCGCGGACGGCAGGATCACCCATGTCGTCGCGGAGGCGGAGACCGCGGGACGGGCGGTGGCGACCGGCGGCGAGCGTGTCCTCGATCGGGCCGTCCGCAGGTCCGCGCCGGGAGTACACGGCCGTAGCGGCGACGCAGACGCCGACGGACCGGCCGGGGCCGCACCGCGGTGTGCTTGAGTGGGGCGGCGAGCCCGCCCCCGGCCGCGGGGCTCACGGGCGGCTCATGACTCGTCGCGCGGAAGGGGGCCGGACTTCGTGCACGTACTGATCCTGGGCGGCACCACCGAGGCCCGTCGCCTCGCCGAACTCCTGGCGGTGGACGCGTTGCCCGGCCTGCGCGTGACGACCTCCCTGGCCGGACGGGTGACCGCACCCCGGCTGCCGCCCGGGGAGGTGCGCGTGGGCGGCTTCGGAGGGGTCGACGGGCTGGCCGCGTGGCTGACAGAGCACCGGGTCGGCGCGGTCGTCGACGCCACCCACCCCTTCGCCGGCGTCATGAGTGTCCACGCGGTGACGGCCGCCGCCACCGCGAGGATCCCGCTGCTCGCGCTGCGCCGCCCCGGCTGGACCCCGGTCGCGGGCGACGTCTGGCACGAGGCCGGTTCCCTGGAGGAGGCCGCCGGGCTGCTGCCCTCGCTCGGCCGCCGGGTCTTCCTCACCACCGGGCGCATGGGGCTCGCCGCCTTCGCCGACCTGGACGACCTGTGGTTCCTCGTACGTTCCGTCGACGCGCTCGGCGCGCCCGCCCCGTCCCGTAGGGAGGTGCTGCTCGACCGAGGCCCCTTCACGCTCGACGGGGAGCGCGAGGTGCTGCGCCGTCACCGGATCGACGTCGTCGTGACCAAGGACAGCGGGGGAGCGGCCACTGCCCCGAAACTGACCGCCGCCCGCGAGGCGGGGCTGCCCGTGGTCGTGGTGCGCAGACCGCCGGCGCCCGCGGGCGTCCGGGTCGTGGGCGGACCGGAGCAGGCACGGGCCTGGCTGCGGCGGGCCGGGGACCTGCGCACCGGTGAATGAAGCAGGGGCTGCGGCTTTCGCGGGCGCCGGCCGAGGAGGAGGCAGGCGGCGGGGCCGGGGAGTGGCCCGGGCCGGGGCGGGCCGGGCGGAACCCGGTTCCCTCCGACGCAGGCGACCCAGGCGCGGACGCGGGCACGGGGACGCCGGTTCGGCGGTGCGGGCGGAGGGGGGCCGGTGCGGACAGCGGCCCCCCTCCGCCCGGACGGTCAGCCCTTGCCGAGGAGCTTGTTCATCTCGGTGATCTCGCCGGTCTGCGCGGTGACGATGGCGTCGGACATGGCGGTGGCGGGCTGGTACGTGCCCTTGTTCTTCTCGGTCGTGGCCATGTCCACGGCCCCCTTGTGGTGCTCGATCATCATGGTCAGGAACATGGTGTCGAAGTCCGCTCCGGACGCCTTCTTGAGCATGTCCATGTCCGAGCCGTCCATCATGCCCGGCATACCGGACCCGGCCGAGTGGTCCATGCCGGGCATGGACTCCGCGGCGCCGCCGGAGGCGGCCGGGACGTCCTCGCCCCAGGCGGTGAGCCAGCCGCTCATCGTCCTGATCTCCGGGTCCTGCGCCTTCTCGACCCGCGAGGCGAGGTCCTTGACCTGGGCGGAAGAGGCCCGGTCGGCGGCGAGCGCCGCCATCTCCAGGGCCTGACGGTGGTGCGGGATCATGCCCTGCGCGAAGGTCACGTCCTGCGCGTTGTGCGCGCCGGCCGTGCTGCCGGTGCCCGCGGACGCCGACGCGGAGCTGTTGCTCCCGGCGTCACCGCTGCTGCCGCTGTCGCCGCTGCCGCCGCAGGCGGCGAGGGCGAGCGCGGCGGTGACGGACACGGCCCCGAGGGCGGCGCGGCGGGTCAGGGTACGGGTGTTGCGCATGCTGGAACTCCTGCTGTGTGTTCTGCGAACGGGATCTGGACGTGCCCGGGCGCACCACGTCGCTGAGCCATGGACGTGGTGCGGTGGAGTGTCTAGATCCGCAGGAGCTGGAGTTCCGCCAGTGAGGGCGGGGCGCGTGCACTGTCCGGGGCCCCGGCCGCGTACGAGCGGACCGTGTCCGCGCGAGCGGGGGCGGCCACCGGGTCGGGGAGCAGCGCGGGCTGGGCCGGTGCGCCGCTCAGCGCGGCCGCCACACAGGTCGCGTCGGCGTGGTGGAGGTGTCCGCCGCCGCAGTCCCCGCCGGCTCCGGAACAGCCGTCGTGAGCGCTGACCGCGCCGGTCGACACGTGCGCGGGACCGGCGTGCTCGTGAACCGCGCCGCCCGGCGCCAGGGCGTGCATCGCCAGCAGACCGGCGAGCAGCCCGAGAACGAGCAGCGCCTTGCGCCACCGCGGCAGGGGCGGTGGCGCAAGGCGCTGCTCGGGGATCTTCATCGGGATCATCCTAGGCGGAGTCTGTGCGGCGGGTTTCTCGGCGGTGTCCGTTGTGGCTACGGCTACGGCTACGGCTACGGCTACGGCTACGGGTACGGGTGCGGCCGTGCCTGCGTTCACCGTGCCCGGCACCGCCCGGACGTGCCCGGCCCGTGGCTCGGTCACCCCTCGTCGGCTGTGACGCCCGGCTACCATGGTCACTTCGTATCGGAGGCTGGAAGCGACAGTGGGGCCTTGGACATGCTGAGAGAGGTCACCGCAACCCGCTATGTCGAACCTCTGCGGTCCGGCGGATCCGTCCCCGGCATCGTCGAGGCCGACGACCTCGGCACCTACGTCGTGAAGTTCACGGGCTCCGCGCAGGGCCGCAAGGCGCTCGTCGCCGAGGTGATCGTCGGTGAGCTGGCGCGCGCTCTGGGGCTGCGGTTCCCCGAGCTGGTCCTGGTGCACTTCGACCCGGCGATCGCAGAGCACGAACCGCACCAGGAGGTACGGGACCTGCACGCCGCGAGCGCCGGGCTCAACCTGGGGATGGACTTCCTGCCGGGTGCGCGGGACTTCACCCCGGAGGTCGCCTCGGTCTTCCCGGTGGAGCCGCTGGAGGCGGGGCGGATCGTGTGGCTGGACGCCCTGACCGTGAACGTCGACCGTACGGTCCACAGCTCCAACCTGATGGTCTGGCCGACGTCCGGCACCGTCCCGCCCCGGCTGTGGCTCATCGACCACGGCGCCGCCCTCGTCTTCCACCACCGCTGGGACGGCGCCGACCCCGAGAAGGCGTACGACTTCCGCCATCACGCGCTCGGCCTCTCCTCCCCGGACACCCGGGCGGCCGACGCCGAGCTGGCGCCCAGGGTGACCGAGGAACTGCTGCGCCGGATCGTGGCGGAGGTACCGGACGCCTGGCTGACCGGCGAAGACGGGTTCGCGACCCCGGACGCGGTCCGGGAGGCGTACGTGAGGTACCTCCACGCGCGCGTGCGGGCCTCCGCGGCCTGGCTGCCCACCGACTTCCCCGCCCCGGAGGAGCTCGCCGCCGACGACGCCCGGCGCGCGGCCAGGACTCGGCAAGGACGGCCCGACTGGCTCAAGCGGGTCCCCGACCTGCACGGCAAGCCCGCCGCGGAACAGGATTGGTCGGTACACCTCGGATGAGCGGACTCGGTGACGTGAGTGACCTGAACGACCTGAGTGACGACTCCGGCCACCCCGACGAGGTGGGCGGTGCGAACGAGCCGGACGAGCCGGGTGGGCCGGACCGGAGGGTCGAGATCGAGTACTGCACCCAGTGCCGTTGGCTGCCCCGTGCCGCCTGGCTGGCGCAGGAGCTGCTCACGACCTTCGAGGGTGAGCTGACGGAGCTGGCCCTGAAGCCCGGCAAGGGCGGGGTCTTCGTCGTGCGGGTGAACGACGAGGTGGTCTGGGACCGCCGTGAACAGGGTTTCCCCGAGCCGACGGCCGTGAAGAAGCTCGTACGCGACCGGGTGGCCCCGGGAAGGTCCCTGGGCCACTCGGACAGGTGAGCGTTGCGTTCCGGGCCGGTGCTCAGCCCTTGAGCTGCTCGTACGCGGGCAGGGTGAGGAAGTCCGCGTAGTCGTCGTCGAGGGAGACCGTCAGCAGCAGGTCGTGGGCCTGCTGCCAGTGGCCGGCCGCGAAGGCCTCCTCGCCGATCTCCTCGCGGATCGCCGCCAGCTCCCGGGCGGCGACCTCGCGGGCCAGCTCGCGCGTGGCCCTCACCGTGGTCCCGTCGTGCTCGAACTCCACCCCCGCGTTGATCCACTGCCAGATCTGCGACCGGGAGATCTCGGCCGTGGCCGCGTCCTCCATGAGGTTGAAGATGGCGACCGCGCCCAGTCCGCGCAACCAGGCCTCGATGTAACGGATGCCGACCTGAACAGCGTTGACCAGGCCCTGGTAAGTAGGCCTCGCCTCCAGGGAGTCGACGGCGATCAGGTCGGACGCCTTGACGTCGACGTCCTCGCGGAGCCGGTCCTTCTGGTTCGGCCGGTCGCCGAGCACGGCGTCGAAGGAGGCCATGGCGATCGGCACCAGGTCCGGGTGGGCCACCCACGACCCGTCGAAACCGTCGTTTGCCTCGCGGTCCTTGTCCGCCTTCACCTTCTCGAAGGCGACCTTGTTGACCTCCTCGTCGCGGCGGGACGGGATGAAGGCCGCCATGCCGCCGATGGCGTGCGCACCGCGCTTGTGGCAGGTGCGGACCAGGAGTTCGGTGTACGCCCGCATGAACGGGGCGGTCATGGTGACCGCGTTGCGGTCCGGGAGGACGAACCTGGGGCCGCCGTCACGGAAGTTCTTCACGATGGAGAACAGGTAGTCCCAGCGGCCGGCGTTCAACCCGGCGGCGTGGTCGCGGAGTTCGTAGAGGATCTCCTCCATCTCGTAGGCGGCCGTGATCGTCTCGATGAGCACGGTGGCGCGGACGGTGCCCTGCGGGATGCCGACGTGGTCCTGAGCGAAGACGAACACCTCGTTCCAGAGGCGGGCCTCCAGGTGCGACTCCGTCTTCGGGAGGTAGAAGTACGGGCCCTTGCCGAGGTCGAGGAGGCGCTGGGCGTTGTGGAAGAAGTAGAGGCCGAAGTCGACGAGAGCGCCGGGGACCTGGCCGCCGTCCGCGTCGACGAGGTGACGCTCGTTCAGGTGCCAGCCGCGCGGGCGCATGACGACCGTGGCGAGTTCGGCGTCGTCCTTCAGGGCGTAGGACTTCCCGGACGCCGGGTCGGTGAAGTCGATGTTCCGGGTGTAGGCGTCGGCCAGGTTGACCTGCCCGAGGACGACGTTCTCCCAGGTCGGCGCCGAAGCGTCCTCGAAGTCCGCGAGCCAGACCCGGGCGCCGGAGTTGAGGGCGTTGATCGTCATCTTGCGGTCGGTCGGGCCGGTGATCTCGACCCGGCGGTCGTCCAGGGCCGCGGGGGCGGGGGCCACCTGCCAGGAGGCGTCGGCGCGGATCGCGGCGGTCTCCGGGAGGAAGTCGAGCGAGGAGGTGCGGGCGATCTCGGCGCGGCGTTCGGCGCGACGGGCCAGGAGTTCGTCGCGGCGCGGGGTGAACCGCCGGTGCAGTGCGGCCACGAAGGCGAGCGCCGCCTCGGTGAGGACCTCCTCCTGGCGCGGCAGGGGCTCGGCGTCGACGATGGCCAGCGGGGACGGCGCTGGTGCGGACATGAGCGGTCACTTCCTTCAGCGGTGGCACCGGGTGCCAGTCGGACCGGTTACGGGAGCGGGGTATCCGGACAGGCCGAATCTTTCTGATCAGTGGATACTAGTTTCCTCATCGTGGAACTTCAATGATTTGTTGATGTCGAGATTCTCTGCGTCGAGGCAAGGTGGCGCCCCGTGCCAGGGCGCTCACTCCAGGTGGGCGAGGTCCTCGGGTGTGTCGATGTCGAACGGGCGGGCCACGTCGCCGCACTCCACGAGAGTGATCGCCTCCACGTGCTCCTTGAGATAGGCACGTGCGCCCCGGTCGCCGGTGGCAGTCGCCGCGATGCCCTCCCAGTGGGCTGCCCCGAACAGGACGGGATGGCCGCGCACACCGTCGTAGGCGGCGCAGACGAGCGAGGACTCGTCCTCGTACGCGGTGAGCACCCGGGCCACGGCCTCGGGTCCGATGCCGGGCTGGTCCACGAGGAAGGCCACCGCGGCGCGCGCCCCCGTCCCGGCGAGCGAGCCGAGCCCGGCCCGCAGCGACGTGCCCATGCCCTGCTCCCACTCCGGGTTCGTCACGATCACGCACCCCTCCAGCCGCGCCCGCTCCCGTACGGCGTCGGAGGCGGCCCCGAGGACCACGTGCACCCGGGCGCAGCCGGCCGTGCGCAGCACCTCCACCGCGTGTTCGACGAGTGGGCGCCCCCGGTGTTCGAGCAGCGCCTTCGGGTGCCCGCCGAGCCGCCGGCCCCCGCCCGCCGCGAGCAGCAGGCCCACCACCTGGACCGCGGCCCGGTCTTCCGTGTGTGTCATACGTCCTGCATACCGGACCCGGCGGTGACCGCACGGTTCCCGGGGGCTGAATTTCGGTTCGCGCAGTGGCGCACGCCGCATCGGGTGGCGTTTACTGACCCGCGCGTCCTGCGGTGCCCGGCCGGCGCCACGGCGACGCGGGGCGGGTGAAGCGCGCACTCACGCTCGTGGAGTGTGAGGGGGGGAGAGCTGTGTTGCGGAGCTTGGGGCAGACGGCAGTGACCGGCAGCGACGAGGATCAGAGGGTGGCGGGACTGCGGACCGCGGTGTCCCGGCTGCGCCGCGAACTCGCCACCCACCCGGCCGAGTTCCCGGACCGGGTCATCGCCGAGGACGAACTGGCCGCCCTCGCCGCGATGGTGACCCACGGGGTGCCCGAACTCTCCCGGTTACGCCGTTCGTTGCTGCTGATCGCGGGCGCCATCGGCTCGGTGAGCGCACTGGCCCCGGGCCTGTCGGACGTGCACCGCGCGGTGGAGCGGTTCGGCGAGACGCCACGCCGTTGAGCGGTGCCCGGTGTGCCGGTCCGCCGGTGTGTCGGACCGCCCTTGTGCCGCGCCGGGCGCGCTCTAGGCCGGTGCTCCGGGGTTCGTCAGGGCCTGGGACAGCTCTACCGCCACCTGCTGGAGCACCGGCACGATCCGCTCCGTGGCCGACTCGGTGACGCGGCCCGCCGGGCCCGAGATGGAGATGGCCGCGGCGGTGGGGGAGTCCGGCACCTGTACCGCCAGGCAGCGGACGCCGATCTCCTGCTCGTTGTCGTCGACCGCGTAACCGGCCTGCCGTACGTCCGCGAGGGCCGCGAGGAAGCCGTCGGGAGTGGTGATCGTCTTGTCGGTGGCGGCCGGCATGCCGGTGCGGGCGAGCAGGGCGCGCACCTCGTCGTCCGGGAACCCCGCGAGCAGCGCCTTGCCGACGCCGGTGGAGTGCGGGAGGACCCGGCGTCCGACCTCGGTGAACATCCGCATCGAGTGCTTGGACGGCACCTGCGCCACGTACACGATCTCGTCGCCGTCGAGCAGGGCCATGTTCGCCGTCTCGCCGGTCTCCTCGACCAGACGGGCCAGGTAGGGGCGGGCCCAGGTGCCCAGCAGTCGCGAGGCGGACTCGCCGAGCCGGATCAGCCGGGGGCCGAGCGCGTAGCGGCGGTTGGGCTGCTGGCGGACGTAGCCGCAGACCACCAGGGTGCGCATCAGGCGGTGGATGGTGGGCAGGGGCAGCCCGCTGCTCGCCGACAGCTCGCTCAGGCCGACCTCGCCGCCCGCGTCCGCCATCCGCTCGAGCAGATCGAAGGCGCGCTCGAGGGACTGGACCCCGCCGCTGGCGGACTTGGCGGAGTCGGTGGTGCTGGCGCTGGACGTCGGCACGGCGCGTTCCTTTCGAAACTGGCGGGAGGTGCTGAAGCCTACCCGGCGGTCGGTTGACTCCTCGCTTGTGCGTAGCTACGTTCTGCTGGCCGGAATCGTAATTCCAGTATGTGGAAACGTCCAGTGTGGTGGGAACGGGTGCACTGTGGGGGAGTGTGCCCTTGACGGCGCGAGGGCGGGAGGGAAGACTCCTTCAACAGAACGTTGAATTCCGTTGCGTGGAAGTTTCCGCCGAGTAAACGGAAGAGAACGCACGAGAGGGGCCCGGGTGTCCGACGCCGAACTGGTTCTGCGCTCGACGCGCGTCATCACTCCCGAAGGGTCGCGGCCCGCCGCGGTCGCGGTCGCCGGCGGCAGGATCACGGCCGTCCTGCCCCACGACGCGCCCGTACCCGAGGGCGCCCGTCTGGAGGACCTCGGCGACGACGTCCTGCTGCCCGGACTGGTCGACACGCACGTGCACGTCAACGACCCCGGTCGCACCCACTGGGAGGGCTTCTGGACCGCCACGCGCGCGGCGGCGGCCGGCGGCATCACCACCCTCGTCGACATGCCCCTCAACTCCCTCCCGCCGACCACCACGGTCGGCCACCTCCGAGTGAAACAGCAGGTCGCCGCCGACAAGGCGCACATCGACGTCGGCTTCTGGGGCGGCGCCCTGCCCGGCAACGTCAAGGACCTCCGCCCCCTGCACGACTCCGGCGTCTTCGGCTTCAAGGCATTCCTCTCCCCGTCGGGAGTGGACGAGTTCCCGCACCTCGACCAGGACGGGCTCGCCCGCTCCCTCACCGAGATCGCGGCCTTCGACGGCCTGCTGATCGTGCACGCCGAGGACCCTCACCACCTCGACGCCGCCCCCCAGCAGGGCGGCCCCAGGTACGCCGACTTCCTGGCCAGCCGCCCCCGCGGCGCGGAGGACACCGCCATCGCGCAGCTCATCGCCCAGGCGAAGCGCCTCCACGCGCGCGTGCACGTACTGCACCTCTCCTCCAGCGACGCACTCCCGCTGATCGCCGCCGCGAAGGCGGACGGCGTCCGCATCACCGTCGAGACCTGCCCGCACTACCTGACCCTGACCGCCGAGGAAGTCCCCGACGGCGCCAGCGAGTTCAAGTGCTGCCCGCCGATCCGCGAGTCCGCCAACCAGGACCTGCTGTGGCAGGCCCTGGCGGACGGCACGATCGACTGTGTGGTCACCGACCACTCGCCGTCCACGGCCGACCTCAAGACCGACGACTTCGCGACGGCCTGGGGCGGCATCTCGGGTCTTCAACTGAGCCTGGCGGCCGTGTGGACCCAGGCCCGCCGACGGGGCCACACCCTGGAGGACGTCGTCCGGTGGATGTCCGCACGCACGGCCGACCTCGTGGGCCTCTCCCGCAAGGGCGCGATCGAAGCGGGCCGCGACGCCGACTTCGCCGTCCTCGCCCCCGACGAGACCTTCACCGTCGACCCGGCCTCCCTCCAGCACCGCAACCGCGTCACGGCGTACGCGGGCCGAACCCTGTACGGCGTCGTGAAGTCCACCTGGCTGCGCGGGGAACGGATCGTCCACGACGGCGAGTTCACCGAGCCGAGGGGACGGCTCCTCACCCGTACCCCCTGAGCCGCAGGAGCGGCCCGCCCGCGCTCCCGGCTCCACCCGCACCCGCACCGGCCGATTCCGAAAGGCAGACCTGATCACCGTGACGGCGATACAGAGCTTCACCGGCGACGCGAACCCCTACGGCGGCGGTGACCCGTACGCGGACTACCGCACCGCCGACTTCCCCTTCACGCGGTACGCCGACCTCGCCGACCGGCGGCTCGGCGCGGGAGTCGTCGCCGCCAACGACGAGTTCTTCGCCCAGCGCGAGAACCTGCTGGTGCCCGGGCCCGCCGAGTTCGACCCGGAGCACTTCGGCCACAAGGGCAAGATCATGGACGGCTGGGAGACGCGCCGCCGCCGCGGCGCCGGTGCCGACCACCCCTGGCCGGCCGACGAGGACCACGACTGGGCGCTCGTCCGCCTCGGCGCGCCCGGGGTGATCCGCGGCGTCGTCGTCGACACGGCCCACTTCCGTGGCAACTACCCGCAGGCGGTGTCGGTCGAGGGCGCCTCGGTGCCGGGCTCGCCGTCCCCCGCGGAACTCCTCGGCGACCACGTGAAGTGGACGACGCTGGTCCCGCGCACCCCGGTCGGCGGCCACGCGGCGAACGGTTTCGCCGTCTCGCTGGAGCAGCGCTTCACCCACCTGCGGGTCAACCAGCACCCCGACGGCGGCATCGCCCGGCTGCGCGTGTACGGGGAGGTCGTGCCCGACCCGCAGTGGCTGACCGTGCTCGGCACCTTCGACGTCGTCGCCCTGGAGAACGGAGGCCGGGCCGAGGACGCGTCCGACCTCTTCTACTCACCGGCGGGCAACACCGTCCAGCCGGGCCGCTCCCGCAAGATGGACGAAGGCTGGGAGACCCGCCGCCGCCGCGACCGGGGCAACGACTGGATCCGTTACCGCCTGACGGCCCAGGCGACGATCCGCGCGCTGGAGATCGACACGGCGTACCTGAAGGGCAACAGCGCGGGCTGGGCCTCGGTGTCGCTCCGGGACGGCGAGAGCGGGGAGTGGACGCAGATCCTCCCGCGCACCCGCCTCCAGCCCGACACCAACCACCGTTTCGTCCTGCCGGCCCCGGCGGTCGGCACCCACGCGCGCGTGGACATCTACCCCGACGGCGGCATCTCCCGTCTCCGCCTGTTCGGCTCCCTCACCGAGACGGGCGCGGCGGCGCTCACCGCCCGCCATCAGGAGCTCGGCGGCTGAACGACCTCCGGCCGCTCCCGTGCACGACCCGGCGGAGCGCGGGCGTGCACGGGACCGGCGCGCCGGCGGTCCGCCCCCGGGGGGCGTACCCCGCCCCGGTCGGCCCTCAGGCCGCGTGCCCGCCGTCCACGGCGAACTCCGCGCCGGTGACGTAGGCGGCGCCCGCCAGGTGCGCGACCGCGGCGGCCACCTCCCGCGCGGTTCCGAAGCGGCCGAGCGCGGTCATCGTCGCCTGACCCGCCGCGAACGGACCGTCCGCGGGATTCATGTCCGTGTCGATCGGGCCGGGGTGGACGAGGTTCGCCGTGATCCCCCGCGGGCCCAGTTCCCGGGCGAGAGCCTTGTTCAGACCGACCAGGGCCGCCTTGCTCATCGCGTACAGGGTGCCCCCGGGACCGGGTACCCGCTGGGTCATACAGGTGCCGATCGTGATGATCCGTCCGCCGTCCGTCATCCGCCCGGCGGCCGCCTGCGAAGTCAGGAACACTCCGCGTACGTTGACGGCGAGCACCCGGTCGACGTCGTGGAGGGCGAGCCCTTCCAGCGGCCCGAGGACGCCGACGCCCGCGTTGTTCACCAGCACGTCGAGGCCGCCCAGCGCCCGGGCCGTGCGGTCCACCGCCCCGGACGCCTCGTCCGGGTCCGCCGAGTCCGCCCGCAGGGCCACGGCCCGCCGTCCCAGCGCCTCCACCGCCCGTACGACGTCCCCCGCCGCCTCCTTGCCGTTCACGTAGGTCACCGCCACATCCGCGCCCTCCTCGGCGAGCCGCAGAGCCGTCGCCGCTCCGATGCCGCGGCTGCCGCCGGTCACGAGGGCCACCTTGCCGTTCAGGGTCCTGCCGGTCGTTGTCATGGGATCCATTCCAGCGGCCGCCGCACCGTCCTGCTGGCGGCGAACGGACGTCGAGTGTCCGCCCCCGACGCTCCGGCCCGGCACCGGCTACGCCGTCCGAGGAAATCGGAACTCTTTCGTCCGTTTTCCTCGTTCTCCTTCTGTGACCCTTCAGCAAGAGATCGTCGGCAATGCCATGCAGATGGCGGTCGTCAGCCTGGAGCCGGGCCAGACCGTGTACTGCGAGGCCGGGAAGTTCCTGTTCAAGACGACGAACGTGACCATGGAGACCCGCCTGGGCGGCCCCTCCGACGGCGGACGCCGGCCGCAGGGCGGCGGGGCCGGAGGCGGCGGTATGGGCGGCATGCTGCGCCAGGCCATGGGGACGGCCATGCAGGCCGGTCAGCGGGCCCTCGCCGGTGAGTCACTGGCGTTCCAGTACTTCGCCGCCCGGGGCGGCGAGGGCACCGTCGGCTTCGCGGGCGTGCTCCCCGGCGAGATGCGTGCCCTGGAACTGGACGGCACACGTGCGTGGTTCGCCGAGAAGGACGCGTTCGTGGCCGCCGAGTCCACCGTCGACTTCGGCATCGCGTTCCAGGGCGGCCGTACCGGTATGAAGGGCGGCGAGGGCTTCGTCCTGGAGAAGTTCACCGGCCGCGGGACGGTGATCATCGCGGGAGCCGGCAACTTCATCGATCTGGACCCGGCCGACTTCGGCGGACGCGTCGAGGTCGACACCGGCTGTGTGGTCGCCTTCGAGGAGGGCATCAGGTACGGCGTCCAGCGCGTCGGCGGTCTCGACCGCCAGGGGCTCATGAACGCCGTGTTCGGCGGTGAGGGCCTGTCGCTGGCCACCCTGGAGGGCAGCGGCCGCGTCATCCTCCAGTCCCTCACCATCGAGAGCCTCGCCAACGCGCTGAGGAAGGCCCAGGGCGGCGACAAGCAGGGGCCGACGGGCGGACTGTTCTCGACGGACGCGGGCTGAACCGGCGGGTCGGCGCCGCGGCACCCGGCGGTCCGGCCGGACGTGCCTCGCCCCGCGGCGGCAGCTGTGGGGGGACCGCGGGGCGAGGGTCTCGGAGCGGTCGGGCGACTGTGCGGTGGACCGGCGCACTGGTGCAGCGGTCGGGCGGCGAAGCTCGGAAGGCGTGGCTCAGCAGCCGTAGTCGATCAGCCTGAAGGTGACGTAGTGGTCGGCGGTGTAGTAGTCCTCGTCGGTCTTCTTGCCGGTCACGACGCGACGGGCTCCGCGCGTCGAGGAGCCCGGGGTCTTCACCGTGTACTCGTGGTAGTAACCGGAGGTCTGGCCGGGCAGCACGCCTTCGCGGTTCTGGAAGACGGCCCCGTCCTGTGTGTACGGGAACGGCCCGCCGCGCTCGATCAGTCCGAGCGTGTCGTGCGCCTGGGAGGGCAGCTTCGTGTAACAGACGCTGCCGACGGCGGCGTGGGCGGTGGTGGCGGAGACGGCGCCGCCGACGAGGAGGGCGGTCAGGGCGGCGGCCGAGACGCCGGTACGAGTGATCCGTGGGGGGAATCTCATACCTCATGATGACGCGCGTAGACGCTGTCATGTCAATGACAAAGCAAGGGGTTGTGACCTCGGGCCCGAGAAGTTTTCACGGCGTTAACCGGAGCCGCGGCCTCTTCCGTCAGCCCGGCCTCCAGCTCCCCGAGGCGGCGAACAGGGCGAACGCCAGCACGATCAGCGCGATACTCGCGTACACCTCGTAGCCGTCCAGGAATCCGAGACGCCGCACCAGGCCCACGTGCCAGCGGGTGAACTCGTGCAGCAGGCCCAGGACGCCTTGCGCCAGAGCGAGGAAGCCGAGGACTCCCAGCAGTTGCTTCATACTCCGGACCCTCGCCCCGCGAACCCCGGCACACCATCGGCCTCAGGGCGGGATCCGTCCGACGTAAGTCCGCGGAACATCCGCTCCTCCGGGCCGAAAGTAGGCGGTGGTGCGACCCGGGTCGCTCGTTCCGTCTCCTTCGGTGGGGATTCCCGCCGGGGAGAGGTGAAGAGGCCCTCCGCTGCGTAGATTTGTCGACCATGAGGGCAGACGACAGCGCGGCCCCGGCGGCCCCGGAGTTCACGGAACGCCGATGGCTGCTGCCGTCGGCGGTGATCGCGGAACTCGCCCCGGACGCAGGGCTGCCCGGCAGGGGGCACCGGCGCACCGCACGCGACTGGGTCGTCGACTTCTGCTGCTTCCTCGCGGCCGTAGGCGTGGGCCTGGTGGTCGCGGACTCCTTTCCCGGCGAACGGGACCTCCCCGAGGTCGTCGCCGCGGCCGACCAGCTCCTCGGCGCCCTCGCCTGCGCGGCGGTCTGGCTGCGCCGCCGGTGGCCCCTCGGGCTGGCGATCACGATGATCCCCCTCGGCTTCCTGGCGACCACCTCGGCCGGAGCCTGCACGGTCGCCCTCTTCACCCTCGCCGTGCACCGGCCGTTCCGGTACGTGGCCTGGGTGGGCGGCGCGCAGATCGCCCTGATCCCCCTGCTGGCCTGGGCCCGCCCGGATCCCACTCTCGCGTACGGACCCTCGGTGGCGTGGAGCGTGCTGTTCACCGTCACGGCCATCGGCTGGGGCATGTTCGTCCGGTCCAAGCGCCAGCTGATGCTGAGCCTGCGCGACCGCGCCCGGCGCGCCGAGACGGAGGCCCGGCTGCGCGGCGAGCAGGCGCAGCGCCTGGCCCGTGAGGCCATCGCCCGGGAGATGCACGACGTGCTCGCCCACCGGCTGACCCTGCTCAGCGTGCACGCGGGCGCGCTGGAGTTCCGCCCGGACGCGCCCCGCGAGGAGATCGCGCGGGCGGCCGGGGTCATCCGTGAGAGCGCCCACGAGGCGCTCCAGGACCTCAGGGAGATCATCGGAGTGCTGCGGGCCGGCGAACCCGACGACGCGGGCCGCCCCCAGCCGACGCTGGCCGGCCTGGACACCCTGGTCGCCGAGTCCCGCGAGGCCGGCATGAAGGTCGTCCTGGACCTGCGGGTCGCCGACGCCGCCGCCGTTCCGGCCTCCGTCGGCCGCACCGCCTACCGCATCGCCCAGGAGTGCCTCACCAACGCCCGCAAGCACGCCCCGGGCGCGGAGGTCGCGGTCACCGTCGCCGGCGGGCCCGGTGAGGGCCTCGCCGTGACGGTGCGCAACCCGGCCCCCGAAGGTGACGTGCCGCCCGTCCCCGGCTCCGGCCAGGGCCTGATCGGACTGACCGAACGAGCCGCCCTGGCCGGAGGGCGGCTGGAGCACGGGGCGTGGGGGCCCGGAGGATTCGAGGTGCGGGCCTGGCTGCCGTGGCCCGTGACGTCCTGACGCGGCCGCGCGCCGCAGCCGGTCCGGAGCGGTATCCGTGGTCCGCCCCCGACCCGATCGTCCGACCCGGCCGCCCGACTGTCGCGAACCGTGAACCCGGCCGCCCGTCACCGTGATTGCGTTAGGGCCATGACTGCGATCAGACTCCTCCTCGTCGACGACGATCCCCTGGTGCGGGCCGGTCTGGCCTTCATGATGGGAGGCGCCGACGACATCGAGATCGTCGGCGAGGCCGCGGACGGCGGCGAGGTCGAGGGGCTCGTGGAACGCACCCGGCCCGACGTGGTCCTGATGGACATCCGGATGCCGGCCGTGGACGGACTCACCGCCACCGAACGGCTGCGCGGGCGCGAGGACGCCCCGCAGGTCGTGGTGCTCACCACCTTCCACGCCGACGAGCAGGTGCTGCGCGCGCTGCGCGCGGGGGCCGCCGGGTTCGTCCTCAAGGACACCCCGCCCGCCCAGATCCTCGACGCCGTGCGCAGGGTGGCGGCCGGTGACCCGGTCCTGTCGCCCACGGTCACCCGGCAGTTGATGGACCACGCGGCCGGTTCCGCGGCCGACACCCGGCGCGCCCACGCGCGCGTGCGCCTCGGGGCGCTGGGGGAACGGGAGCGGGAGGTGGCCGTCGCGGTCGGCCGGGGGCTGTCCAACGCGGACATCGCCGCCGAACTGTTCATGAGCGTCGCCACCGTCAAGGCCCATGTCTCCCGGGTCCTGGCCAAGCTCGGCCTCAACAACCGGGTGCAGATCGCGCTGCTGGCCTATGACGCGGGGCTGCCGGACGACGCCACGTAGGCCGTCCGCGGGACGGCACGGGCGGGCGGGGCCGCAGAACGGCAGGGCGCCGGACAACGGCGTGGCCACGGGGAACGGCGTGGCGACAGGGGACGGGGCGGCGCCGGGGAACGGGGCGGCGAAGACGGGTCGCCGCCGCGGGCACCAGGCGGGCGTCCCGCCCGTTGGAGTGGTGACGGGTTCGTCGCGGAATGTGACCGGAGGGGGAGAGTCATGACCGAAGTGGTCGACCTGGGGGAGGTCGGCGACGGCTTCCGGCGGGATCCGCATCCGGTGTACGCGCGACTGCGCGAGCGCGGCCCGGTGCACCGGGTGCGGCTGCCCGAACCCGACGCGCACCACGTGACCTGGCTCGTCGTGGGCCACGAGGAGGCGCGCACGGCGCTCGCCGACCCCCGGCTGGCCAAGGACTCCGCACGGATCGGCACCACGTTCCTCGACGAGCAGCTGATCGGCGAGCACCTGCTGGTCTCCGACCCGCCCCGGCACACGCGGCTGCGCGCGCTGGTCTCGCGCGCCTTCACCATGCGCCGCGTGGAGCAACTGCGCCCGCGAATCCAGGAGATCACCGACGACCTGCTCGACGCGATGCTGCCGCACGGCCGCGCCGACCTCGTGGAGTCGCTGGCCTACCCGCTGCCGCTCACGGTCATCTGCGAGCTCCTCGGTGTCCCGGAGAAGGACCGCACCGAGTTCCGCAAGCTGTCGGGCGAGGCCGTCGCACCCACCAGCTCCCAGACCGAGTACGACGCGTTCGTACGGCTCGGCGAATACCTCACCGCGCTCATCGGGGACAAGCGGTCCGCCGGGCCGAGCGGCGACCTGCTGGACGACCTGATCCGCGTCACCGCACAGGACGGCGACCGGCTCTCACCCGGTGAGCTGCGCGGTATGGCGTTCATCCTGCTCATCGCCGGACACGAGACCACCGTCAACCTCATCGGCAACGCCGTCCACGCCCTGCTCACCCACCCGGACCAGCTGGCCGCCCTGCGCGCCGACGCGACCCTCCTCGACGGCACGGTCGAGGAGGCCCTGCGCTACGAGGGGCCGGTGGAGAACGCCACGTTCCGGTTCGCCGCGGAACCGCTGGAGATCGCCGGCACGTCCGTCGCCCAGGGCGAGGCGGTGATGATCGGCCTGACCGCGGCCGACCGAGACCCGGCGCGCTATCCGGCCCCCGACGGCTTCGACATCCGCCGGGACAGCAGGGGCCACCTGGCCTTCGGGCACGGCATCCACTACTGCCTGGGCGCCCCGCTGGCCCGCCTCGAGGCCCGCACGGCGATACGGTCCCTGCTCGACCGCACCCCCGGCCTGGCCCTCGACGGCCCGCCCGGTGAGTGGCTCCCCGGCCCGCTGATGCGCGGCATGCGCAGCCTGCCGGTGCGTTGGTAGGGCGGCGGCCCGACGGGAGGGCGTCGTCCGCGCGCCGGGCCGTGGCCCGGCGCCGTACCGGGTGTCCGGGGCGGGCGCCGGGGCGCACGGGCCCGTCCTGCTCAACCGGTCTGCGGACCCGTCGCGATCTCGGCGAGCCACACCGCCCTGCGGTCCCGCCGGGAGACCTCGCAGGCCTCGGCGATCCGAAGGGCCTGGAGCGCCTCCCGGCCGTCGCAGGGGTTGGGGCGCGTTCCTCGGACGACGTCCACGAAGGCGTTGAGTTCGGCCTCGTAGGCAGGTTCGAACCGCTCCAGGAACCCGGTCCACGGCTTGTCCGCGGCCGGTGGACCGGTGGGTTCCGTGGAGGCGATGGGGGTCCGGTCGTCGAGGCCCACGACGATCTGGTCGAGCTCTCCGGCCAGCTCCATGCGGACGTCGTAACCCGCCCCGTTCAGCCGCGTCGCGGTCGCCGTGGCGAGGGCGCCGTCGTCGAGCGTGAGGACCGCGGCCGCCGTGTCCACGTCCCCCGCCTCGCGGAACATCGCGGGCCCGGCGTCCGACCCTGCGGCGTAGACCTCCGTGACCTCGCGCCCGGTCACCCAGCGCAGACAGTCGAAGTCGTGGAGGAGGGCGTCCCGGTAGATCCCGCCGGAAACCGGAAGCCAGTCGGCGGGCGGCGCCGACTGGTCGGACGTCAGCGCCCGCACGGTGTGCAGCCGTCCGAGCCGCCCCGAACGCACCGCCTCCCTGGCCCCGGTGTAGCCCGCGTCGAAGCGGCGCTGGAAGCCCATGTGAAGGATCGTTCCGGCGGTCTCGACCTCGGCTATCGCCTGTAAGGTGCCGGCCAGATCCAGGGCGATCGGCTTCTCGCAGAAGACCGGGAGCCCGGAGCGGGCTGCCCGACCGATCAGTTCGGCGTGGGCCGAGGTCGCCGTCGTGATCACCACGGCGTCCACACCCCAGCGGAAGATCTCGTCCACCCCTGGGGCGGCCGTCTCCCCCAGCCGGTACGCGAGCTCCTGGGCCCGCATCTGGTCCGCGTCCGTGAGGATCAGGGACCCGACCTCGCGGTGACGGCTGAGTGTGTTCGCATGAATGGTGCCTATGCGGCCCGTCCCGATGACCCCGATGCGCATGAAACAAAAGTGACGTCGCAGGCCGCACGCTGTCAATGCGCATGTCCGGACAATCGAACTACACAACTTCCCGTCAACCGGTCGCGGAGCTACGCTCGGCCCGTGCCGAAACCAGGAGTGGACCCGACCGTGCAGCTCGAACTCCGTGTGGACCGAAGCTCGCCGGTGCCCTTGTACTTCCAGCTGGCCCAGCAGTTGGAGGCCGCGATCGAGCACGGATCGCTCACCCCTGGCAGTCTGCTGGGCAACGAGATCGAGCTCGCGGCACGGCTCGGCCTGTCCCGGCCGACCGTCCGCCAGGCGATCCAGTCGCTGGTCGACAAGGGTCTCCTGGTCCGCCGCCGGGGCGTCGGCACGCAGGTCGTGCACAGCCAGGTCAAGCGCCCCCTGGAGCTCAGCAGCCTGTACGACGACCTGGAGGCCGCGGGGCAGCGTCCGGCGACGACCGTCCTGGTCAACACCGTGGTCCCGGCGTCGGCCGAAGTCGCGGGCGCGCTCGCCGTGGCCGAGGGCAGCGACGTCCACCGGGTGGAGCGGCTGCGACTCGCGCACGGGGAGCCGATGGCGTACCTGTGCAACCACCTGCCGTCCGGCCTGCTCGACCTGGACACCGAGCAGCTCCGGGCCACCGGCCTGTACCGACTGATGCGGGCCGCCGGGATCACCCTGCACAGCGCCCGCCAGTCCATCGGCGCCCGCGCCGCCACCACCGCCGAGGCCGAGCGGCTCGCAGAGGACGAGGGCGCCCCGCTGCTGACCATGCAGCGCACGACCTATGACGACACCGGCCGCGCGGTGGAGTTCGGCGACCACATCTACCGGCCGACCCGCTACTCCTTCGAGTTCCAGCTGCTCGTACGCCCCTGAGCACTGCCGGCCCCACCCGGTGCCGCCGGCAGGCCGACGGGAGTCCTCGTCGGCCCGGTCGCCTGCACGCCCCTCGACGCCCCCGAAGGTGCCCGCACTCCCTGGGCCGCCGGTCGCCCCTGCGAAGGGTCAGGCGGGCCGAGCGACCGGTCTCCGGTCGCACGGTCCGGACCGTGCGTGTGGATGTCCCCACAAGGTGAGCGCCGGGCGGACGAGTGCCCGGACGGGGCGTGCGGCCACATACGGCGGGCGCCCGGCCTTGCGTGGGCGCGACCGGCGGCGGCACACCCGCGTACGGCACGAGCCGCGCGCCCCTTCGCTGCCCGGCTCGGCACCCGGGGGGCCGGTGAGGCAGAATCGGCGGCGATGAGCACCTACGGCAACTTCACCGCCCCCATCGGCTCCCGCCGCGCCACCGCACTCCGCACCGTGGGCACGAGGGAGCGCCGGTCGCACCTCACCGCGCCCCGGGTGCCGACGGTCGGCATCGACATCGGCGGCACCAAGGTGATGGCGGGGGTCGTCGACGCCGACGGCAACATCCTGGAGAAGCTGCGCACCGAGACGCCGGACAAGTCCAAGAGCCCGAAGGTCGTCGAGGACACCATCGTCGAACTCGTCCTGGACCTGTCCGACCGTCACGACGTGCACGCCGTGGGCATCGGCGCGGCCGGCTGGGTCGACGCCGACCGCAACCGCGTCCTGTTCGCGCCGCACCTGTCCTGGCGCAACGAACCGCTGCGGGACCGTCTCTCCGGCCGGCTGTCCGTCCCCGTCCTGGTGGACAACGACGCCAACACCGCCGCCTGGGCCGAGTGGCGCTTCGGCGCGGGCCGCGGCGAGGACCACCTCGTGATGATCACCCTCGGCACCGGCATCGGCGGCGCGATCCTGGAGGACGGCCAGGTCAAGCGTGGTAAGTACGGTGTCGCAGGTGAGTTCGGCCATATGCAGGCCGTGCCCGGCGGTCACCGCTGCCCGTGCGGCAACCGCGGCTGCTGGGAGCAGTACAGCTCGGGCAACGCGCTGGTCAGGGAGGCCCGCGAACTGGCCGCCGCCGACTCCCCGGTGGCCTACGGGATCATCGAGCACGTCAAGGGCAATATCGGCGACATCACCGGCCCGATGATCACGGAGCTGGCCCGCGAGGGCGACGCCATGTGTATCGAGCTGCTCCAGGACATCGGCCAGTGGCTCGGCGTCGGCATCGCCAACCTGGCCGCCGCCCTCGACCCCTCCTGCTTCGTGATCGGCGGTGGCGTCTCGGCCGCCGACGACCTGCTGATCAGCCCCGCGCGGGACGCGTTCAAGCGCCAGCTCACCGGCCGCGGCTACCGCCCCGAGGCCCGCATCGTCCGTGCCCAGCTGGGCCCCGAGGCGGGCATGGTCGGCGCCGCCGACCTGGCCCGCCTGGTCGCCCGCCGCTTCCGGCGCGCCAAGCGCCGCCGGGTGGAGCGCTTCGAGCGCTTCGAACGGTTCACGGACGCGGCCCGCCGCACCCAGGACACCGCATGACCGGCCTGTCGTCACGCCCCCAGGACACCGCATGACCTCCGCACCACCCCGCACGATCCGGGACACCGCATGACAGCATCGCTGCCCCACCAGGCCGCGCCCCCCGACGAGTCCCGCCCGCCGGAGGACCGCCGGCACGTGATCCGCCGCAGGGCGCTCACCCTGCTGATCATCGTGCTGCTCATCGGTGTCCCGGCCGGGTATCTGGTGATCTCCGCCAACCAGAGCCGGGACAGCGGCAAGGACAAGGAGGCGAAGTACTCCGCGACCGGCCTGACCAAGGGCTGGCCCTCGAAGATCCAGCGCCGTCTCTACCAGGTGCCGATCCCGCACCCCTCGAACCAGGTCGCCTACTACGAGACGAACAACTGGAAGACCAGCCGTCTCTACGCCCAGTTCCAGACCACGCAGGCGGGACTCGACGAGTTCCTCGAGGACATCGGCGTGAGCAGGGCCGATCTGAAGAAGGGCGACATCGCCATCAGCGCCCGCGATCAGGAGATCATCGGCTGGAAGTTCACGGGCCCCGGCTCCCGCCCGGGCGACTACTTCGGAATCGTCCACGAACAGAAGAAGCCCATGCCGACGCTGGACGTCGTCGTGAACACCGGCAACACGGTCTACCCGTTCGTCTACGTCGTCTCGCGCACCGTCCCCTGACCGGCTCGGCCGAGTCCCGGCCCGACCGGAGCATGACGGCCGGACCCGCGCGCCGACCTGACCACGCGGCGACGACCGACCCGGACGCGACGGCGAGGCGGGCCGCCGGGACCGATTGTCAGACCCCGCCCGTAGAGTCGAAGACGACTGATCCGACACGCGGGGCGGAGGTGGACACAAGGCATGAGCGTCATGGCCGAAGGGGCGGCCGCGGCCGGGCCCGCTTCCGTCTCCGTACGGCTCGCGGCCGTCTTCCTGCCCGCGCCCCTCCCGCGCGAGGGCCGCGTCGCCTTCTGGGACCCGGCGGACGGCCCACTGCCCACCGCGGTGGGCGCGCAGCACACCGAGCTCACCGTCGTCCGGCGCCACGGCTCCGCCATCCGCCGCGCACAGGCACCCGCCCTGTCCCTGCCGCTCGACAAGGCGCTCCCGCTGCTCGTCCGGGCCCGCCGCGACCCCGCCGCCCACCCGGCGACCGCCTGCTGGGGCGCGGCGGCGCTGCACGCACTGCGGCTCACCGCCCGCGGCCGCCTGCTGCCCGGCCTGACCCCCGCAGGACACGACGCCTGGCGGGCGGGCCCCCTGGACCCGGAGGACATCGCACACCTGCGCGCGGTCGCCGCCGCGCTCCCGTACGAGGGACACGCGGTGCCCCTCCCCGGGCCCGGGCCGCTCCGGCTGCCCCGGCCGGAACCGCTGATGCGCTCGTTCCTGGACGCCGTGGCGGACACCCTGCCCCGCACCCCGGCCGCACCGCACGCCTGCGGGAAGCCCTTCGCGGACCGCCGCCCCCAGCGGCTGCCCGGCGCACACGACTGGGCGGCCGAGGTGGCCGCCGGCATGGACGCGGGCGTGCGGGTCTCGCTGCGACTCGACCTGTCCGCGTACGACATGTTCGACAGGCCCGAGGACGGCGAACGAACGCGCAGGGCGGGCGCCGCGATCGTCCAGGTGCACAGCCTCGCCGACCCCACCCTGATGACCGACGCGGCGGCCCTGTGGGCGGGCGAGGCCGACGCCGCCTTCGGGGCACGCGCACGCGTGGACGCCGCCCTCGCCGTACGGCGTGCGGCCCGTGTCTGGCCGCCCCTGGCCCGGCTCGCCGAACAGGACACGCCGGACGTCCTGGCCCTGTCCGAGGACGAGCTGAGCGATCTCCTCGGGGTCGCGGCCACCCGGCTCGCGGCGGCCGGGGTCGCCGTGCACTGGCCGAGGGACCTGGCGCAGGACCTCAGCGCGGCCGCGGTGGTGCGGCCCGCCCCCGGTTCGGCGACCGACGGCACCGGCTTCTTCGAGAGCGAGGACCTGCTCCAGTTCCGCTGGCAGCTGGCGCTCGGCGGCGACCCGCTCAGCGAGGCCGAGATGGACACGCTGGCCGAGGCGCACCGCCCGGTGGTCCGGCTCCGTGACCAGTGGGTCCTGGTCGACCCGGCGCTCGTACGCAAGGCCCGCAAACGGGAACTGGGCCTCCTCGACCCGGTCGACGCCCTGTCCGTCGCCCTCAGCGGCACCGCGGAGGTCGACGGCGAGAGCGTCGAGGCCGTACCCGTCGGCGCCCTGGCCGCCCTGCGCGACCGCCTCACCACGGGCGTGCACCCGGCGGACCCGCCCCCCGGCCTGCACGCCACCCTGCGTGACTACCAGCTGCGCGGCCTCGCCTGGCTGGACCTCATGACCTCCCTCGGCCTCGGCGGCTGCCTCGCCGACGACATGGGCCTCGGCAAGACGATCACCGTCATCGCCCTGCACCTGAAACGGGCACGCACCGAACCGACCCTGGTGGTCTGCCCGGCTTCCCTCCTGGGCAACTGGCAGCGCGAGATCAACCGCTTCGCGCCCGGCGTCCCCGTCCGCCGCTTCCACGGGCCCGACCGCAGTCTGGCCGGCCTCTCCGGCGGCTTCGTCCTCACCACGTACGGCACGATGCGCTCGGCGGCGCCGACGCTGGCCGGCCAGCCCTGGGGCATGGTCGTCGCGGACGAGGCCCAGCACGTGAAGAACCCCTACGCGGCGACGGCGAAAGCCCTGCGCACGATCCCGACCCCTGCCCGGGTGGCCCTGACCGGCACTCCCGTCGAGAACAACCTCTCCGAGCTGTGGGCCCTGCTCGACTGGACGACACCGGGGCTCCTCGGCCCCCTGAAGTCCTTCCGCGCCCGGCACGCGCGCGCGGTCGAGAACGGCGAGGACGAACAGGCGGTGGAGCGGCTCTCGCGTCTGGTGCGCCCGTTCCTCCTGCGCCGCAAGAAGTCCGACCCCGGCATCGTGCCCGAGCTGCCGCCCAAGACCGAGACCGACCATCCGGTGCCGCTCACCCGTGAACAGGCCGCGCTGTACGAGGCGGTGGTGCGGGAGTCCCTGCTGACGATCGAGACGGCGGACGGCATCGCCCGTCGCGGCCTCGTGCTGAAGCTCCTGGGCGCGCTCAAGCAGATCTGCGACCACCCGGCGCTCTACCTCAAGGAGGAGACCGCCCCCGTCGGCGACGCGCTGGCCGCCCGCTCCGGCAAGCTCGCCCTGCTCGACGAGCTGCTGGACACACTGCTCGCCGAGGACGGCTCGGCCCTCGTCTTCACGCAGTACGTCGGCATGGCCCGCCTCATCGCCGCCCACCTCGGCGCTCGCGCGATCCCGGTCGACCTCCTGCACGGCGGCACCCCCGTACCCGAGCGGGAGCGGATGGTGGACCGCTTCCAGGACGGCGCGACGCCGGTGCTCGTCCTCTCCCTGAAGGCCGCCGGCACCGGACTCAACCTCACCCGCGCGGGCCATGTCGTGCACTTCGACCGCTGGTGGAACCCCGCGGTGGAGGAACAGGCCACCGATCGCGCCTACCGCATCGGCCAGACCCAGCCGGTCCAGGTGCACCGCCTCATCACCGAGGGCACCGTCGAGGACCGCATCGCCGAGATGCTCCAGGCGAAGCGGGCCCTGGCCGACGCGATCCTCGGCTCCGGCGAGTCGGCCCTCACCGAACTCACCGACCGTGAACTGTCCGACCTGGTCAGGCTGCGGAGGGAGGCGTGATGGGGGAGCCGGAGAAGGACGGGACGGCCGTGCCGGCCCCGGCCGGCCGGGAGAAACCGGCGAGCCCGGCCGACGAGGCACGCCGCGCGCTCCGTGCCGCTCGGGAGCGGTTGCAGGAACGGTCGCAGGAGCACCCGGAGAGGCACACGGAACCGCAGGGCGGCTCCCAACGCCCGCCGCGGAAGCGGCCACCCGAACCGCTGCGGGGACAGCCGCACCGGGGGCCCTCTCCAGCACCGTCGCACGAGTCCCTTCCCGCGGAAGCCTCCCCGGCGGCCGCTGCCGGCCCCGCGGAGCGTTCCGCACGACCGGCGGTAGCCGCACCGGGGGACGCTCCGCCGGTGAATGTCTCGTCGGCGGGTGCCTCGCCTGCGGGTGTCCCGCCGAGGGATGCCGTCTCCCCGGCGGCCGCTGCCGGCCCCGCGGAGCGTTCCGCACGACCGGCGGTAGCCGCACCGGGGGAGGCCTCGTCGGTGAATGTCTCGTCGGCGGGTGCCTCGCCGAGGGACGACGCCTCCCCGGCGGACACCTCGCCGGAGGACGCCCCGGCGCTGAACACCTCGACGCAGGGCGTCCCGAGGCAGGACGCCACGCCGGGCGCCTCGATGCAGGACACCCCGAGGCGGGACGCCTCGACGCAGGACGCGACGCGGGACGCCTCGTCGGAGTCCGCGCAGGCGCACGTCACGCGGGCCGCGGCCGGCTCCCGGCCCGGGGACATCGCGCGGGAGGCCCTGCGCGCGGCTCGCGCGCAGGCTCGGCAGGGCATGGCCGAAGGCCGGCCGCAGACCGCGCGCGGGGCCGGACGCGGTGGCGGCCGGGCCCGCGGCGACGCACGCTCCGCCGAAGCCCGGCGGCCCGGCCGCACGGGCGACTCCGTAGCCGAGGAACGAGCGCGGGCCGTACGGGAGGCGCTCGCGGGCGCTTTCCAGATGCCGGCGGAGGAGCCGGGGGAGCCCGTCGAGCCGGAAGCCGCTCCCGTCGACATCGCGGCGCTCGAAACGAGTTCACCCTCCGCGACCGCTCCGGGAGGCGAACACTCCCAGCCGCGGCCTCACGAACCGCACCCCGCACCCCGCTCCATGGCCGCCCCCGCACGGGACGGCGACCACCGGCGCACCTTCCCCGCCTTCCCCCCTCGGGCCTGCGGCCCCTTCGCCGGGACCTGGTGGGGCAACGCCTGGGTCACCGCACTCGAAGAGGGTGCCCTCGACCCCAAGCGCCTCGCCCGCGGACGCGGTTACGCGGAACAGGGGAACGTGGACGCGATCACCGTCACCCCCGGGCATGTCCTGGCCTACGTGCAGGGCAGCCGGCCCCGCCCCTACCGCGTGCAGGTGCGGCTGCGCACCCTCGGGAGCGAGGACTGGGAGCGTTTCCTGGAGGCGGCGGTGGAACGCCCCGGACACATCGCCGCGCTCCTCGACAAGGAGATGCCCGAGTCCCTCGCGGACTGCGGGGTGCCTCTGCTGCCCGGCCCCGGCGACCTCGAGCCGCAGTGCAGCTGCCCCGACCGCGGTCACCCCTGCAAGCACGCGGCCGCCCTCTGCTACCAGACCGCCCGGCTGCTCGACGCCGACCCGTTCGTGCTGCTCCTGCTGCGCGGCCGGGGCGAACGGGAGGTGCTCGACGCGCTGTCCCGCCGTAACGCGACCCGTGCGGCCCGCGCCGCACAGGAACAGCAACCGGAGCCCCTGCCCGGCGTGCGGGCCGCCGAGGCCCTCGCCGAACGCCGGCTGCCGCCGCTGCCCGCTCCGATGCCCGTGCCCGCGCATCCCGAACAGCCCCCGGCCTACCCGTCCGCGCCGGACGGGCCCGACTCCTTCGCGCTCGACCACCTCGCGACCGACGCGGCCGCCCGCGCCCACGCGCTGCTGGCCACCGGAGAGGACGAGATCGGTGAACTCGGCCTCTGGCGGGACGCCGTGCGACTTGCCGCGTCCCGCCCCGGTTCGGGGCTCACCGTCTCCACCCGGGCCCTCTACGCCGCGCTCGCCGCCGCCGTCGGCCGTACCCCTTCCGAACTGGCGCGCGCGGTGGCCGCCTGGCGGCAGGGCGGACCGGACGGCCTCACCGTCCTGGAGGAGACCTGGGATCCGCCCGCCGGACGCTTCGACCGGGCCCGGCCGCTTCTCCTCGCCGCCGACCTGCCCGCCTTCCGCCCGCGCCACAACCACCTCACCCACCCCAAGGGCCATGTCCAACTCCGCTTCGGCCACGACGGGTTGTGGTACGCGTACGAGTCGGAACCGGGCCAGGACGACTGGTGGCCGCGCGGCACCCCCGACCCGGACCCGGTCGGCGCGCTCACCGGCCTGGGCGGCTCGGACGCGTACTGAACGTCCCGACGCGCATCCGTCGCCGGCCGGTGGAGGGACCGGCATCCGGCCGCGAACCCTGCCCTCCCCGCGGGAACCACGGGAGCACGGCCCGTCGGCTGTGTCGCCGCCCGCTTCCTGCTCGACCTCCGGTACGCGGCGTGCCCGTGGTGCTGCCGGCCGCGACCTGGGGTGAGAAGACCGGGACGTTCACGAACGCCGACCGCACCGTCCACCTGTCCGACAAGGCCGTCGACCCGCCGGGCGAGGCCAGGCCGGACCTCGACATCTTCCTCGACTACGCCCGGCGCATGGAGTTCCGCGACAAGGACGGCGGTCCGCTGGTCCACTGGCACGACCCGGAGTCGGCGTTCGAGGCGTGGAAACGGTGCAGCGCCGGCCGGCCGTGCGACTACACCGGCCTCACCTACGAGAAGCTGCGCGGACCGTCCGGCATCCAGTGGCCGTGCAACGAGGACGCCCCGGACGGAACGGAACGTCTCTACACCGACGGCGTCAGCTGGGCGCACCCCGACAGGTGCGAGACGTACGGCAAGGACCTCGTCACCGGTGCGTCGGACAGCGCGGTGGAATACCGGTCCCTCAACCCGGACGGCAAGGCGATGATCAAGGCGGCCGCCTACCTGCCGCCCCACGAGGAGCCAGGTGCGCGGTACCCGTACCAGCTCACCACGGGGCGGACGATCTACCACTTCCACACCCGGACCAAGACGGGGCGCGTCCCGCAGCTGAACGCGGCCGCGCCGGACGTCTGGGTGGAGGTGTCCGTCGCCGACGCGGCCGAGCGGGATCTCGGCGAGGGGGACCTGGTGGAGGTCTCCACGCCCCGGGGCGCGCTGCGGGCACGGGTCAGGGTCACCGGCATCCGGACGGGGCTGCTGTTCGTGCCGTTCCACTACGGCTACTGGGACACCCCGGGCGGCAATGGCCCGGACGGGGGAACGCCCGGGCGTGCCGCCAACGAGACGGCCGTGACCGACTGGGACCCGGTCTCCAAACAGCCGTTGTTCAAGACCGCCGCGGCGGCCCTCACGCTCGTCGAACGCGGTGACGGCCGGGCTGCTCCCGCCCCGACGACCACGGCGTCGGCGCCGTCCGGGTCCGGCCGCGTCGGTGTCTCCCCGACGGTGGGCGGTCCCTCCGCCCTGGCCGCCCAGTACGACGAGGCCACAGGGCGCGGCCGTGAGGAGGGCGCCCGGTGAACGGCGTCGCCCTGACCCTGCGCGCTCTGCACCACGGCGAGCGACATCTCGCCGAGGACCTGGTCGCGGTGGCGGAACGTCACCGCGCCGAGCCCGAGGTCTTCCACGTGGCCACCGACCTCGCGCTCTGGTCACGTGAGCACGTGCGACGCCTGGCCGAGGCGGGCCACGACCACGGCTCGGATCTCGGCGGGGCGCCGGACCCGTCCGGCCCGTCCGACTCCGGTGTCCTCGCGGCACTCGCGGAGAGAGCCGCGAAAGCCGTGGGCCGGTGTCCCGAGCCCGGTCTGCTGCTGCTCCGCGACCTGCGGGAGCTGCATTTGGGCGCGACCGAGAACTCGTTGTACTGGGAGATGCTCGCCCAGGCCGCTCAGGCCGGCAGGGACGACCGGCTCCTGGCGCTCGCCTCGTCCTGCCACCCGCAGACCCTGCGGCAGATGCGCTGGACCAACACCATGATCAAGAACCTCTCCCCGCAGATCCTGACCAGCCTCTGACCTGCCCCGGGCCGTTCAGGTGGCCGCAGACGGGGATCAGCGGCACTTCCGGCCGGTGTTGATGCACTGGACCATCCGGTTCATCAGGCTCTCGTCGAAGACGTTGATGAAGTCGCCGTGGTCGGTGATCGGCTTGTGCATCTGCTCCGGGAAGCCGTCCACTGCGTAGAACGGGCTCGACTTCCCGTTGTCGCCGAGGCTGGGGGCGTCCACGTCGTAGACGAGGCGCTGGACCAGCTTCGGGACGGCCTTGAAGCCGCTCGGGCAGGCGCCGGTCCGCGGATCGGCGAACGCGACGTGCGCGCGGTGGTTGGCGCTGTCGATGCTCCGGCCGTCCCAGCAGCTCTGGAAGTTGGACGTACGGACCAGGCGGCTGCCTTCGGGGCAGATCGGATACTTGTCCGTCAGCTGCCGGTTCTCGAAGCCGGTGCAGCTCCAGGCCGCGTTGGCGTTCGCGGTGCCGTTGGTGAACGCCTTGGCGTCGCCGGTGATGATCCGCAGGAACTTGGGCATCGCCACCACCTTGCCCCGCGGACTGCCGACGAAGTCCAGGGTGACCTCGGAAGCGGTCAGGATGCGGCCGGTGTTGCCCTCGGCGCCGCCGCCCTGCCGCTGGGCGTCGAACTCCCGGGTGCCGTCCTGGAGACGGAGCACCGGCCAGTAGTACGTCGACTTGTCGCCCTGGTTGCGGCAGCTGGTCCCGGCGGCGGCGAACTGGTCGTTGCTGGTGAACGCGTTGTTGTCCTGGTTGCCGACGTAGTCGTGCGTGTGGTGCGCGCCGTTGCCCACACCGGGGGCGACGATGATGTTGTCGGAGTTGTACAGCTTGTTCGCGTTGACGCCGCACCGTGTGGTGAAGGTGCCCTGTGAGGCGCGGCGCGAGATGCGGGGGGTGCGCACGTTCGGCCGGACCGTGGTGATGTCCACGAAGTCGGCGGCCACAGGGCCGTTGCCGGCCCGGCCGCCGTTCCCGTTCCGGCCGGCGCCGCCCTGGCCCTGGCCGGTGCCCTGCTGATCGCCGGACGCGCGCAGCGAACAGGCGGCGAGGGATTCGAGGCCCTGCGGCCTGGTGCCCGACCGGCCGATGGCGATCGCGATCCGGTCGATGGTCGCGACCCGCTTGTCCTTGAGCGGTCCCATGATCGCGTTGTCGGCGAAGCCGCCGTCCCGCTGGATGGCCCCCGCCGCATTTTGCAGCCGCTGGTACGCCTCGGCCACCTGCTGGTCGAGGAGCGCCAGTTCCCTGTCGACCTGCGCTCGCGCCCGACCGGGGACCGAGGTCAGCTTCGCCCCGACGTCCGGGCAGCTGATCGTGGCGGCTCCGGCCGACAGGACCTGGCCCGCCCCCTGGGAGGCGCGTTTCGTCGAGTAGCCGTTGCCGCTCTCATGGGCCGAGGCGTACACGTTGACCACGATCAGCCCTCCCGCGCCGAGCGCCAGGCCCGCCGCCGCGGCGATGGCCCGACGCGCTGTCTTCGATCGCTTGCGCGCGTTGTGTCGCATGGAATTCCTCCGGGGGTTCGGGAAAGGGGTCTGTGCGGGCCGCATGGTCTGTGCGCACCGCGTGCCGACTGCGGGTCACACCCCGGTCGGATGTCCGACGTCGGGGGTGAGGAGGCCGACCGCAACCATGGTTACGGGTGGGATCAACGTGACCGCGGGACTTCGGCGCGGTGTCATGTCTCCGTAAGAACTTGGCGCAACGGGCCGCCCTCCCGCGCGCATCGCCGCTGCGGCGGCCGGGGGGTCGAGGTGAGAAGCCCGAAGACGTCCCTGTTCCGTAAGGGGCTCGATCGTTCCGGATCGGACACAGGCCCGGTGGGATGGGGGCATGAAACTGCGTTTCCCCACGCCGGTCTTCACGGGCAGGCTGCACGACGCCCGCACGGCGACCTCCATCGGCCGCTGGCTGGGAGCGGCCTTCGCCGTCTGCTTCGTCACCGGACTGATCAGCCACTTCATGCAGCATCCGCCCGACTGGGCGGCCGGCGGCATCCCGAGCCGCCCGTCCTGGGGCTACCGGCTCACCCAGGGCCTGCATGTCGCTTCCGGCATCGCCGCGACTCCGCTCCTGCTCGCCAAACTGTGGACGGTGTATCCACGGCTGTTCGAGTGGCCGCCGCTGCGGTCGCCTCGGCACGCGCTGGAGCGAGCGTCGGTCGCCGTACTGGTCGCGGGGTCCGTCTTCGAACTGACCACCGGCCTGCTGAACACGGTCCAGTGGTATCCGTGGCCGTTCTCGTTCGTGCCGGTGCACTACGCGGTGGCGTGGCTGGTGACCGGGGCGCTGCTGCTCCACATCGCCGTCAAGGCCCCGCAGATCCGGGCCCACTGGCGTCGGCGGTCGCCCGGGACCCTGGCGCTGCCGGCGCAGGACGCCGCCGACCGGCGGTCGTTGCTGACCGCGGTGGGTGCCTCCGTCGGCGCGGTCACCCTCACGACGGTCGGTCAGTCCTTCACTCCGCTCAAGGCGTTCCTCCTGTTCGCCCCCCGGCATCCGGACCGGGGCCCGCAGGGCCTGCCCGTCAACCGGACCGCGGCGGCGGCCGGGGTCGGCCGGGTCGCCGACCGGGAGTACCGCCTGTTCGTGGCCGGCCCGCGGCCGTACACCCTCACGCTGGACGAGCTGCGCGCGCTGCCGCAGCACGAGGTGGAGCTGCCGATCGCCTGTGTGGAGGGGTGGAGCAGGTCCGCCCACTGGTCGGGCGTGCGGGTGGCGGACCTGCTGGAGCGGGCGGGCGCGTCCCCGGAGGTACGGGTGCGGGTGGTGTCGCTGCAACTGCGCGGCGGCTACCGGGTGTCGGAGATGGGCCATCGGCACGCCCGCGATCCGCTGACCCTGCTCGCGCTCCGTCTGAACGGCGAGGAACTCGACCCCGACCACGGTTACCCGGCCCGGCTCATCGCCCCGAACCGGCCGGGCGTGCTGCAGACCAAGTGGGTCGGCCGGCTGGAGGTGCTGTCGTGAAGACACTGCGTGTGCTCGCGGGCGCGGCGGGTGCGGTGTTCATGTGCGCGGGTGTGTGGCTGCTGCTCGACGTGCGGGACCTGACCGGCGTCCTGGTGTGGTGGGGCGGGGCGGTGGTCCTGCACGACGCGGTGATCGCGCCGCTGGTGCTGCTGACCGGGCTGGTGCTGGTGCGTGGCGGGGCGCGCGGGCCGGTTCGCGGGGCGCTGGTGGTCGCGGGAGGGCTGACGGTGGTGGCGCTGCCGGTGCTGCTGCGGCCGGGCCGAAGGGCCAACTCCTCCGTGCTGCCACTGGACTACCCGCGCAACTGGCTGATCGCGATGCTGGCGGTGGCCGCGGGAACGGCCCTGGTCATGGCCGTACGGCGGCTCGCCCGACGACGGAGGCGGCCACCGTCGCGATGACGGCGGCCACCGCCCGAGGTCGGCGTGGGACGCGAGCAGCCGGGTGAGGCCGGTGCGGGGCCTGTCCGGCCTCGCACCGGCCGCTCGTCGTCCGGTGCGGAGCTCAGACCGCCGCGGGCAGGTGGACCTCGAAACGGCAGCCGCCCGGCACGTTGCTGACGGCCGCCCGCCCCTGGTGGGCCTCGACGATCCCGCGGACGATGGCCAGCCCCAGCCCGGCCCCGGCGGGCGGGGTGCGGGCGTCCGTGCCGCGCCAGCCGGTGTCGAAGACCCGGGGCAGGTCCTCCGGCGGAATGCCGCCGCAGCCGTCGGTCACCGCGAGCACCACGCGGTCCGCCTCACGGCGGGCGGAGACGGCGACGGTGCCGTCGCTGGGGGTGCGGCGGATGGCGTTGACGAGGAGATTGGTCAGGACACGGGACATCTCACGGCCGTCGACCTCCACGGGCACCTGTTCCACGCGGCTGCCCACCAGTCGCACGCCGTGCTCCCGGGCCAGGGCGTCGGCGCCCGCGATGGCGTCGCCGACCAGGTCGTACACCGACATGCGGGTCGGGGTCAGCGCGAGGACGCCGGCCTGGATGCGGGAGAGCTCGAAGAGGTCGCTGACCATGTCGCTCATGCGCGCGACCTCGTTACGGATGCGGGCGAGGTACACGCGCGGATCCTGCACCATGCCGTCCTCCAGCGCCTCGGTCATCGCCTGGAGTCCGGCCAGCGGTGTGCGCAGATCGTGGGAGATCCAGGCCACCAGCTCGCGGCGCGAGGCCTCCAACGCCCTCTCCCGCTCCCGCGAGGCGGTCAGCTTGGCGCTGGTGGCGGCCAACTGGTTGCTCAGCTGCGCGAGTTCGGCGGTGGGCGCGGTGGCGGGCGGGATGAAGGTGCCGTCGTCGCCGAGGGCGCGGGTGGCCTCGGTCAGGGCCCGGCTGCCCTTGACGACGCTGCGGCCCAGCAGGAGCGCCACGACGAGGGAGACGGCGGCGGCGATGGAGCAGACCATCGTCACCACCCACAGGTCGTGGTCCGAGAGGAACATCGCCCAGGACACCAGCATCGTTCCGGCGAGCATCGCGGCGACCGTGACGGCCGCGACCACGGCCAGCGACAGCGCGACCGACCGGTTGCGCAGCAGCCGCAGGGCCATGGCGCCGGTCAGCCCGGCGGCAACCGCGCCGATGGCCGCGTACAGGGCGATGAGCAGTGTGTCAGCCACCATCGCCGGCTCCCCTCCCGTCGGTCCCGTCGGTCCCGTCGGCCTCGTCCGCCCGAGGAGGGTCGAAGCGGTATCCGACCCCCCATACGGTGCTGATCAGGCGGGGCTGGGCGGGGTCGTCCTCGACCTTCTCGCGCAGCCGCCTCACGTGGACGGTCACGGTCGACAGGTCCCCGAACTCCCAGCCCCACACCTGATGCATGAGCTCCTCGCGGCTCGTCGCCCGTCCGGGGTGCCGAATGAAGAACTCCAGCAGGTCGAACTCGCGGATCGTGAGGGCGAGTTCGGCGCCGGCGCGGGTGGCGCGCCGGCCGGTGGGATCAAGGGCGAGCGGACCGCTGCGCAGCCATGGCTCCACGGGCTCGGACCGGACGGCTGCGAGAGACCCCGCGCGGCGGAGCACCGACTCGACGCGCAGGACCAGCTCGCGGGGGCTGAAGGGCTTGGTGACGTAGTCGTCCGCGCCGACCTCCAGGCCGAGGACGCGGTCCTCCTCGTCGCCGCGCGCGGTCAGCATGATCACCGGCAGTGGGCCGTCCTCGCGGACGCGGCGGCACACCTCCAGTCCGTCCATGCCGGGCAGCATCAGGTCGAGCACCATGAGGTCGGGCGGCCGGGCGGCGGCCAGGGCCACGGCGGTCGGACCGTCGGCGGCCACGGCGACGGCGAAGCCGGCCCGGCCCAGATATCCGGCGACGACCTCGGAGACCGTGGGGTCGTCGTCCACGACGAGTACGCGTTTCACCCCACTGAGTCTGGCACCGGCGCGGCGCTGTCAGCGGGTGGGCCGGTGGACGTCAGTGATCCGTAAGGATCGGCGGCGTCGGTCATCCGCAGGGCGAGGGCGGTGGCGCCGACAGCGATCCGGCCCGGACATGTCCGGCAGCCGGCCGCGGATCAGCGTGCCCGGCGGACCCGGCGGACCCGACGTCCGGGCCGTGGCAGCCACCTCCAGCCGCCGAGGCCGTACCCGTCGCCGTGCGGCGGCCCCGCTGACGCTGCGGTCGGGTACGGCCGCCGGGCTCACCAGCCGGTCATCAGCAGATGGTTGAGGAGCAGTGCGAGCATGGCCCCGGCCGCGGTGTTGCGCGACGGCCTGCGTGGCCGTCCAGAGCAGGGAGGTTCCCCACGCCAGCGGGAGCAGGGACCGCCAGCGCAGACGCGCCGCGAGGGCGGGACCGTGCGTCACGACCGCTGTCGCCACCAGGACGGCCGCCGGGGTCCCGGGACCCAGGTGGGGTCCCCAGGTCCCCAGCAGCGGAGGCCAGCCGACACGCAGGGTGTGGTGGGTGTCCTGGATGTGGCGGCCGATCAGTGGCCGTCACCAGCAGGGCGGCGGCGCCGGCGGCGTACAGGTCACGGCGGAGGCCGCGGGACCGTCCGGGGCGCAGGGTGCGCGTTTCCGTTTCGACAGGCTGAAGAGTGCGGGTCACATCCGGAACGCTAGGCCGGGAGGACGGACAATTACCGCGGTCCGGGCCGGACGTCAGCGTTTCGTCATGACTCGCACGCCACCGTGGGCCGGGGCGCCCCGGCCCACGGTCGGAGGCATACGAGATCCGCCCAGGTGGTTACCGCTGACCGTCGGCAGTGCGGCAGTGCGGCAGTGCGGCAGCGACAGCGCGGGCGGCAGCGGCCGGCCGGGCGGACCGGCGCTACCGGCAGGGCACCCGCCTGACGGCGGCCGGGATCCTCACCCGCCGGTCGCTGATCGCCGCCGGGCTCTCCGGCGGCTCGGCGCCGCCGTCCGCGCCGCCGCTGCGCAGCGCGAGGAAGCGGCGGTCGCCGGCCGTCCACCGGCCGGCGACCGCCCAGCCTCGGGCGTACCGCAGCAGCGCCGGGGTGCCGAGCCGCGCCCAGGGGAAAGGAGCGCCGACGGCGGCGTGCGCGTCGGTGATGTGGACGTGGACGCGTTCGTCGACGTCCACCGGCGCGGTCTCGGCGATCAGCAGCCCGCCGGGGGCCAGCAGGGCGGCCGCCCGGTCCAGGAGGGCGAGCGGGTCGCCGCCGATGCCGACGTTGCCGTCCATGAGCAGGACGGTGCCCCAACGGCCCTCGCCCGGCAACGGATCGAAGACCGAGCGCCGCAGCGCCCGGCCGCCGAGCCGCACGGTCTGGTCGACGGCGGCCTCGCTGACGTCGATACCGAGGGCGACCCGGCCCCGTGCGGCGAGTTCCGCGACCAGCCGGCCCGGCCCGCAGCCGACGTCCAGCACGGCGCCCTCACACCGGTCCAGTACGTCCCGGTCGACCGGGTCGGCGCGGGCGCACCACCGTTCCACCTCCAGGGGCAGCAGCCAGCCGTCGTCCCGGCGCAGGAACAGCGGACCCCGTCCGGCGTGCAGGGCGGCGGCGTAGGAGTCGGCGGCCGCCCACGGGGGCACGGTGGTGCTCATCGGCGGCCCGCCGGCGTCGAGAGGCGGGCCAGCCGTGAGGCGAAGCGGCTGTGCGGGATCAGGGCGGCGACCGCGTGGGCGTCGTCGGCGGTGTCGACGTCCCGCAGACACGGCAGGTCGCGCACCCGGAGCCCGCCGGAGACCAGCCGCTCCCGCTGCACGGCCCCGGTCTCCGGCGTCGACATGGGCACTCCCCGCAGCAGGCCGGGGTCGGGGCGGGCCAGGCCGATCGACCAGAAGCCGCCGTCCGCCGCCGGACCGAACCAGGCGTCACAGTCCGAGAAGTCCATCGTGAGCAGCTCGGGCGTCACCTGCGGGGTGTCCATACCGATGAGCAGGGCCGGGCCGGTGCAGCCCGCGAAGGCGTCCGCCAGCCGCTCGTCCAGTCCGCCCGCGCACTGCGGCACGACGTCGAAGCCGGGCGGCAGCCAGGGACCGGGGGAGCCGTCGAGGACGAGCACCCGCCGCGACGCGGGCACGGCGGCCACGGTGCGCAGGGTGTCGGCGAGGGCGGCCGCCGCGAGCAGGGCCGCCTCCTCGGGGCTGTACGGCGGGGTGAGCCGCGTCTTGACGCGCCCCGGCCTGGGTTCTTTGGCGATGACGAGAAGCGTGGTCATCGGACGGTTCCTCCTGCGTGGGTGGGTGTCTCGTGCAGGACGCGGCTCATGTCGCGTACCGCCTGCCAGGTGCCGCGCCAGGTGCCGGTCACCTTCGAGGCGCCGGTGCGCGGCCGGTACGGCACGTCGTGCTCGGCGATCCGCCAGCCGTCGTCGGCGGCTCGTACCACCATCTGAAGGGGGTAGCCGCTGCGCCGGTCGGTGAGGCCGAGGGCGAGCAGTGGTTCGCGGCGGGCGGCACGCAGCGGTCCGAGGTCGCGCAGGCGCAGCCCGGTGCGGCTGCGCAGCATGCGCGCCAGCGCCAGGTTGCCCGCGCGGGCGTGCACGGGCCAGGCGCCCCGGCCGCTCGGCCGGCGCCGGCCGAGGACCAGGTCGGCCGCGCCTGAGCGGACCTCGTGGACGAACGGCACGAGCAGCGTGGGGTCCAGGGAGGCGTCGCAGTCGCAGAAGCACACGACATCGGCGGTGGCGGCGCTCAGTCCCGCGTGACACGCGGCGCCGAAGCCCCGGCGCGACTCGTGCACGACGGTCGCGCCGAGCGCGCGGGCGATGTCCGCCGAACCGTCGGTGGAGCCGTTGTCGACGACGAGGGCACGCCAGCCGTCGGGGATCCGGGCGAGGACCCAGGGCAGCGCCTCGGCTTCGTTCAGGCAGGGGAGGACGACGTCGACGTCCGGGGGTGGGAGAGTCACGGTTTCACCCTACGAACGCACCTGGCGCATATCGGTCTTGAGCTCCTTACGAAACGCGGACGTCGGGGGCGCCGAGCCCTGCGCCACCGAGCACCGCGCCACCGAGCCCGGGAGTTCGCGGGAACCGGTGCGAGGAGGGGGAGTTCTGCCGCGCCGCGTGTGGCCGCACGCCCGGCTCGGCGCGCGCGAAGGCGTCCCCGCGGCACCGGCCCGCGTCCGGTCGGCGCGGCCGGACCCGGCCGTCCGGCGCCGCGGTGCAACCGGGGTTGCCCTTGGTCTCCGTCGAGGTCGCCGAAGCGGTCGCGGCCCGGGCCGGCTGGGATGTCCGGCGCGAGGCCGTGGACGCCTTGCCCGTGCTGTAGACACCCCAGGGGTAAGCCTTGCAGTCCGTGTTACCCGAATGGAAGTTCCACAGGCTCAGCTTCGCACTCGAGACCAGCGCATCGGAGATCGGCGCGGTGTTCCAGGTGACGAAGGAACGTGCCGTATGCGGCGTACCGTCGCTGTTGGTCGTGCCCGGATTGCCCACGCCCAGCTCGACTGCGTGCCGCCGGCAAGTCGTCGTTTCGCGGGTGTGGGTTTGAAACCGGCTCGTGCGATGGCGGCGATGCGCTGCGGAGCCACCCGTCCCGCTCAGGCGCGGCGCGGAACGGATTCGCTGCTTCTGGTCCCGGCGGCGAGCAGAGCGAAGCCCAGCGCGAAACCGAGCATGGTCCATACACCGCGGGGCCAGAAGATGTGGCTGTCAGTGAAGGACCAGCCGGCCACCAGGAGAACCACCGTGCCGGGAACAACGCGCACGCCGTGTTTCGGGAAGAGCGCGACCGCCGTGGCCGCGACGGCGACGATGAGGGCGTAGGCGCCGACCTCCCCGAGCGACTCACCTGTGTCGTAGAGCGGGTACTTGATCGGCCCTATGTTCGCTGTCCCGGCAGCGTGCTCGACCGCGGTTCCCGCCGCGATACCGGCCACCGCGTCGAGACCGGTGTAGAAGGCCGCGTACGTGAACGCACTCGTCCAGGCCACCGCCGTGGCGAAGCCCGCGAGGTCTGGTCGGGGGCGGTGCCACAGAGGGACGAGGAGGCCGAGCGTGAGCAGGGGAAAGACCGGCAGCAGCGCGATGTGCAACTGTGTCCAGTCCGTGGCCGTCGCCCTGGACAGACCATGCGGGTGCGCGGCGCCCGCCACAGCCAGCACAAGGGGCGCGACAGTGACGAGGGTGATGTTTCGGATGGTCAACACGCTGTGATCGTAGGCGTGTTACGTCATTTGAGACGGCTGCGTAAGGGCTTCGTAAGATCTTGTGTGGTGCCGTGGAACGCTGGAAACCGTCCGCCGGGGTGATTCCCCTCCGACTCGACACCGGCCTCGCCGATCGCGCGGCGAGGCCAGAGCAGAGGACCTCGTCTGTCTGTTCCCCACTGGTGCTCCAGTCGGCTGGGCGCGTCCGGCCCGCATGGTCTGTCGGCTGCGGGATCGGTGACCGGCGTTGCGCACTCCTTGCTGCGTCGGAACGGGTTCGGCGCCCCGGAGTGGAGTCTCCAGGGCGCCCGGCCGCGGTGGCAGCTTCTTTACACCGCGGCTATGCCCTCCATGCCGGACTCGGCGAAGGGGGGCAGTCCGGTGGCCGTGGTGACCTTGGTGAGGGAGCCGTTCCTGCCGATGCGGAAGCCGTCGACGGTGCCGGAGGTCCCGTTCTGCACGTACAGGAACTTCTCGTCCTGCGTCACCGCCAGGTCGATGACCCCCTGGGACATCGCCGACGGCGGGGTGGCGATGCCGACCTCGTTGGTGAGCGCGAGCCTGCCGCGCCGGTCGCTGCGGTAGCCGGTGACGGTCGAGTTGCCGGTGTTGCCGCCGTAGAAGAAGTCGCCGGCGCGCTCCAGCCAGCACAGCGTGTTCTGACCGTTGGCCAGGGGCTTCTGGACGACCTTGAGGCTGCCGTCGGCGAGCACCTTGTACGTACTGACCGTCGACTTCTCGGCCTCGGCCACCAGCATCCGGCCTGCCTTGTCGAAGGTGATCGCGAACGGCACGCCGCCGGCCGAGTCGTTCACCTTCGGCCGGTGTGCGGGACGTCCGTCGCGTCGCATCGGGAACACCTCGATGGTGTTGGCGGACTTCGTGGTGACGACCAGCTCACGGCCCCCCGGCGTGAACGCGACCTGGCCGGGTGAGCTGCTGAACAACGGCACCTTGTCGTTCTTCAGCCCCAGGGAGCGATACGAACCGCCCAGCGGCTCAAGTCCGTTGGGCGTGATCCTGAAGCCCTGGACGCTGCCCGCGCCTCCTGCGTTCATGACGTAGGCGAGGTTGCCGGACACCGCGATGGACGAGGGGAAGTCCCCACCCGAGCGCACCACCCGACGATTCGTCAATTTCTGTCCCTCGACCCGGAACGAGGTCACGGTGCCGCTGCCCGCGTTGACCGCCAGCAGCAGATGCGAGCCGCGATCGTAGACGAGTGAACCCTGGGAGGCGAGGGAGTCGGTGGGCGCGTCGACCTGGTCCCCGCCCTTGCCGCCGGATGCGTAAGTGCCCGCGGTGGTCAGCTTTCCGTCCTCGCCGCGCTTGAAGACGTGGATGGTGTTTCCGGCGAGCTCGTTGCCCTGTACGAAGACGGCGTGGTCGGCTCCCGTCCTGGCACTCTTCGTCGTCACGTCCTCGTGGGCGCGGGGGACTTCGCCCGCCGAGGCGATGGCCACCGTGGTCGCGACCGCCGCCGACGCGAGGATGCCGGCCCCGGCGATGGTCATTCGGACCTGCGACTTCGGCCTGCGCCTGGTGTGCCTGCTCACGCCTGACTCCTCATACCTCGCCGCCACCACCGGTCGGTGACGTGCAGAGCCAGAGTTGCCTGTGGGGCCGGTGGGAAGAAGATGTTTCGGTCCCGCGTCAGCTTCTCGTAAGAACTTCCGTCGGCCCCGGAGAATTCGGTGGCGGTCCGGCTTGCGGCTCGCCTGCCACCGTTGCCGCTCATCCAGCGGTGAGAAGGCCCCGCATGGTGGAGCGAGGGCGGGGCAGTGTGGTCGCGGTAACGTCGACCCCGGTCTGATCGAGGGCTTCGACGAGAGCGCCTACGGGTTGGCCAAGTTCGCCGTGCGGGGGCCCGGAGCGGTGACTCGCGCCTTTCACGGCGCGGCGCCCCATCGCAGACGTCATGAACAGGACGGCGGATGTGCCTTCCTGACCGAGTCGGCCCCGAAGTGATGTGCCATGGGCTGCTGCATCTGGCGAGGTCTTACGGACCCGTGACGTGATGGGCGCGGCGCTGCCGTGCGGGGTGCTCAAGCTCCTAGCGTTCGCGTATGCGAGTACTGGTCACCGGCGGAGCCGGGTTCATCGGGTGTCATGTCGTCGAAGCGCTGACCGCACGGGGGCACGAGGCGGTCGTGTTCGACCTTCGTGACGGCCAGGACGTACGCGACGCGGAGGCGGTCGCGGCCGCTCTGCCGGGTGTGGACGCCGTGTGCCATCAGGCGGCGATGGTGGGGCTTGGGAAGGGGTTTGCCGACGCGGTCGAGTACGTGTCGCGCAACGACCTCGGTACCGCGGTGCTGCTTTCCGCCATGGCCGACGCGGGGGTGGGGCGGCTCGTACTGGCCGGCTCGATGGTCGTGTACGGCGAGGGCTCGTACGGGTGTGAGCGGCACGGGACGGTACGACCCGGCCCCCGGGCCGTGGCCGATCTGGCCGCAGGGCGTTTCGAGCCCCGGTGCCCGCGGTGCGAGGAGCCGCTGACGCCGGGGCTGGTCGGCGAGGACGCTCCGGTCGATCCCCGGAACGTGTACGCGACGACCAAGCTGGCCCAGGAGCATCTGGCTTCGGCCTGGGCCCGGTCGACGGGCGGCTCGGCGGTTTCGCTGCGCTACCACAACGTGTACGGGCCGGGCATGCCACGCGACACCCCGTACGCGGGGGTCGCGTCCTTCTTCCGGTCCGCGCTCGCCCGCGGTGAGGCACCGCGTGTCTTCGAGGACGGCGGCCAGCGGCGGGACTTCGTCCACGTACGGGACGTGGCGGCGGCCAATGTGGCGGCGCTCGAGACCGAGTCCCCGGCCGGAGCGCTGGCGGCGTACAACACCGGCAGCGGGGAGCCCCACACGGTCGGCGAGATGGCGCGGGCGCTGGCGTCCGCGTACGGCGGACCCGAGCCCGTGGTGACGGGGGAGTACCGCCTGGGGGACGTACGGCACATCACGGCCGACTCCTCGCGGTTGCGGGCCGAACTGGGCTGGAAGGCCGAGGTCGGCTTCGAGGAGGGCATGAGGGAGTTCGCGAGAGCAGGGCTGCGCGAGGAGTAGTACTCGACCGGGCCTGCCGCGGCGGAGCGGGAGGCGGACGGCGCCCCGCCGACGGACCGGCGGCCGAGCAGCAGCGCGTCGCCGGGGAGATACCGGTTGCCACCGCGACGGCTGGGGTCGACACGTGGGCCGCCAAGGTCGTCGCCTGCACCACGGCCGCCCGGCTCCGCGGGCATCGTGGTGACCGCGACACGACGGCGGATGAGGGAGACGGGCAGCATTCGCACGTCGGGTCTCCGTGTCCGGTATGCCGGTGACCCTGCGTGCGGCACAGCCGGTTGAGCATCGGAGGCACGTGGCGCTCACGCACGCAACCGGCCTCCTGCCGACCGCACCTCGGTGCTCTGCTCCCTCCCTCGACGTCCGCGTTTCGTAAGGAGCCAAAGTCCCTTACATGCCTTTTGTCTTCGTAGGGTGAAAGCCGTGACGACTTCTCCAGCAACGCAATCGGAAGCGGAGACGACCTCGGCGACCGTCGACGTGGTGCTCCCCTGTCTGGATGAGGCCGAGGCCCTGCCCTGGGTCCTCGCCCGCATCCCGCCCACATGGCGCGCGATCGTGGTGGACAACGGATCCACGGACGGCTCGCCCGAACTGGCCCGCGACCTCGGCGCGACCGTCGTGCGTGAGACGCGTCGCGGCTTCGGCGCCGCCTGTCACGCCGGGCTGACCGCGGCCACCGCGGACATTGTGTGCTTCTGCGACTGCGACGCCTCCCTCGACCCGTCTCTGCTCGTGCCCTTCGTGCGCGAGGTGCGCGACGGTGAGGCCGACCTGGTGCTCGGGCGGCGCCGTCCCCAGGGCCGGGGCGCCTGGCCCGTGCACGCCCGGTTGGGCAACGTGGCGCTGGCACGGATGCTGCGTCGCCGCACGGGGCTGCGTCTGCACGATCTCGGTCCACTCCGTGCGGGCCGTCGTGAACAGTTGCTCGCCCTGGAACTCACGGACCGCCGCAGTGGCTACCCACTGCAGATGGTCGTGCACGCGGCCGACGCCGGCTGGCGTGTCGTCGAGCACGACGTGCCCTACCTGCCGCGCACCGGTGCCTCCAAGGTCACCGGTACCTGGCGCGGAACCTGGCAAGCGGTACGGGACATGGGCCGCGTCCTGGCCGAACCACCGGTGCCCTGGGCCGGGGCAGGTGCCGACTCATTCGCCGTACTCCCAGGAGGAACCGCTCAGTGACCACTCTCCTCGTCATCGCCAAGGAACCGCGGCCAGGACGGGTGAAGACCCGGCTCACCCCGCCGTTCACGCCTCGCGAAGCGGCGACGCTCGCCGAGGCGGCGCTCGTGGACACCCTGCGCACGGTGGCGGCCACACCCGCCCGGCGCCGCGTGCTGGTACTCGACGGCGCTCCCGGCCCTTGGCTCCCTCCCGGCTTCGACGTCGTCCCGCAGTGCGCGGGAGGTCTGGACGAGCGGCTGGCCGTCGCCTTCGCCGGCTGCGACGGGCCCGCGCTGCTCATCGGCATGGACACCCCCCAGGTGACGCCCGCACTGCTCACCGTCGACTTCGCCGGCTGCGACGCGTACTTCGGGCCGGCCGAGGACGGCGGCTTCTGGGCGCTGGGCCTCGCCCACCCGGACCCCGAGCTGCTGCGGGGTGTGCCGATGTCCACGCCCAGGACGGGTGCCGTGCAGCGTGAACGGCTCGCCGTCGCGGGCTTGCGCGTACGCGAGCTGCCCCGCCTGCGAGACGTGGACACCGTCGGCGACGCGGAGGCGGTGGCCGCGGCTGCGCCGGGAAGCCGCTTCGCCGCCGAACTGGGGCGTCTCGGGGCGGCTGCCGGCCGATGAGCACCGCACATGAGATCACGTCGCCGAGAGCGGTCGCCCGGGATCGACTGGCGCCTGTTGCGTCGATGGGCGCTCCGCTCCCTTGGGCTGCCGACCCCTACTCCGAGGCCCTCGCCACCGGCCGGGGGCCGCTCTTCCTACGTCGCGCCGACGGCTGGCTGCTTCCGCTGGAGGTGGAACGCTGGTGTGCCAGGGCCGACGCGGTGGACATGGATGTTCTGGAGCACTGTGAAGGCGCTGTACTCGATGTGGGGTGCGGTCCGGGGCGGCTCGTCGCCGAACTCGCGGCCCGGGGCCGGCGGGTGCTCGGCGTCGATGTGAGCGAAGCCGCCGTCGCCCGCACGGTGCGGCTCGGCGGCCAGGCTCTGCAACGCTCCGTCTTCGAGCCGCTCCCGGCCGAAGGACGTTGGGACACGGTCCTCCTCATCGACGGCAACATCGGCATCGGCGGCGACCCGACCGCCCTTCTCCGGCGGATGTCTCAACTCCTCGGCCAGAAAGGCCTGTTGGTCGCCGAGACGGTCCCGGACAGTGAGGTCGACGAACGCGTCACCGTCCACGTCGTGAGCATCACCGCCGGCGCTCACGGCACGGCCGGTCCGCCCTTCCCCTGGGCCCGTCTCGGCACATCGGCCCTGCTCCGGCTCGCGACACGTGCCGGCTGGCGCCCGGAGCGTCAGTGGACGACCGGCGGCCGCTCCTTCGTCGCCCTGCGCAACCGCAGGGACCGCAGCAGGAGCACCACCGCCGAGCCGCCGAACAGTGCCGCGGTGATCAAAAGCCAGCGGGACAGGAATTCGTCGCCGGACAGGGCGGTGGCGGAACGGTAGTGGTCCGCCACTTTCCCGCTGATCAGCGGAAACCAGATCAGCAGCAGAAGGCCGGAGAACGCCGCCGGGACGCGCACGAAAACCGTCCACTCCCGGCGGCCGACCACGCCCAGCCCCCGCGCGACGACCCGGTCCGCGCCCGCGTACAGAGGCAGCAACAGCAGGTCGTGCACCAGCGCCGCGCCCACGAACCACAGCACGACAGAGAGCCAGTCGTCCGCGAGCAGCCGCACACCCGCGTATCCGACGAGCGCGAACGAGCAAGCAAGGAGCAGGAGTTGAAGCGGGCTGCCCACGCGCGGGCGCACCTTGAGCCGTCGCATCACATGTCGTCGCATCACAGTTCTCCGAAGGTCATCCGTGCCACCCACTTGGTGTTGAGCACGCCGGGCGCCGCCGGGACGATGATCCGCGCCGGGTAGCCGTGGTCCGGGGTGAGAGGCTCGCCGTTGACGAACAGGGCGAGCAGGGAACGCGGGTCGCGTACCTGGTTGTCGCGCAAGGCAGCCCGGCGGAACGCCCCGTGCTGCTGGAGCGACTCCACCATGACGTCGGGCGCCGCGCCGCTCTCGTACCCGACGAGCGCCGCCAGATCCCGCAGGCGTACACCCCGCCACCACTGGTCGGACGTCGACCAGCCCTCCACGCACGCGATGGGCAACGCCGCGCTGTGCAGGGGGAGTTGCAGCAGCTCTGCCCGGCTCAGCCGGACCCTCCGTCCCTGCCCCTCGACGACCAGCCGCCACGCCTCGTCACTCGTCTCGGCCATGCTGATCCCGCGCGACGCGGCCGTCTTGTTGATCTGGAAACCGCCGGGTCCCGAACCCGGTTCGGGGCCGCCGTGCGGCGCGAGCAGAGCCGTTGCCCGCAGCGGTCCGTCGAAGTTCCGGCCCGCCGTCGTGAGCAGCAGGAGCAGGGATCCGCCGCCGACGAAGGCGAGGGCGCCGCGGCGCGAGACGGTGGGCGGGGCGGGGTCCGGGGAGACGAGCTCGTTCTCCTCGTCGCGCAGGTGGCGCAGATTGCGTACCGCGGCAGGCACCCGCAGCACCGCGTGCGTCACGAACGCCGCGAAGAACACCCAGGCGCCGTAGAAGTGCAGCGGATAGAAGGAGCCGGGGAAGAGGTAGTCGAGCTGGATGTTCAGCATGCCTGTGGTGAACTCGAACAGCGCGCCCCCGACCAGCAGAAGCAGCGAGATCCGCTCCAGCGCATGCGCGAGGGATCGCACGGGCGGCAGGGTGAACAGCTTTGGCAGGACCGACCACAGCTTCGCCAGCAGTACGGGGATCAGCGCGATGCCCAGGGTGACGTGGACGCCCTGGGTGAGCCGGTAGAGCCAGGGCGGGTCGGTCGGCCAGGCGAAGAGGTAGAAGCCGAGCAGGCCCTTGTCCGGGGTCTTGTCGTTCACCGGCGACAGATCCGGGTTGTAAGCGGCGTACGACACAAGGCCCGTGACGAAGAGCACCGTGATCCCGCCGAGCAGCACGATACCGAACACGGAGGTGAACCAGGGGCTGCGCAGCGGACTGCGCCAGAAACCGGGAGAGGTGGGGAGTCGATGGTCGCGCATGTCCCGACCGTAGGCCGGGACGGGCCAGGACGGGGCCCGCAACACATGACGAAACACTGACGTCCAGGCTCACCGATCCGCATCCGGCCCTCCCCGGCCTTAGCGTGCCGGTGTGAACCGCGATCTTCTGCGCGACCTGTCCGCGGCCCTGGCGGCAGCGCTCCTCGTCACGACGGCGGCCGTGATCGGCACCGTCCTGGAACACCGTTACGGGAACCTTCATGTCGGCTGGCCGCCGCTGTACGGCCATGGGGAGCCGCATGTCGGCCCCGGCACCCCCGCCGCGATCATGGTGGCCCTCGTCGTGGTCGCGTACGGGCCGCTCCTCGCCGCCCGGATGCCCTGGCGCGCGCTGCTGTGCACTGCCTGGGGCACCGCCATGGCATGGACGTTCTCCCTCGCCCTGGTTGACGGATGGCAGCGCGGAATCGCCCGGCGGCTCACGACCAAGTACGAGTACCTCCAGGTCATCGACCCCGTCAACCGCTTCCACGACATCCCCGCCGCCCTGCGGGACTTCACCCACCACATCCTGATCCACTCGCCCGGCGCCTGGCCCGCGCATGTCGCCGGACATCCCCCCGCGGCGACCCTCACCTTCGTCCTCCTCGACCGGACCGGGCTGGGCGGCGGCGCTTGGGCGGGTGTCTGGTGCATCACCGTCGGGGCGACAGCGGCGGTGGCAGTCCTCGTCACCGTACGAGCACTGTCCGGGGAGGCGCTCGCCCGCCGGGCCGCGCCCTTCCTGGTCCTGGCCCCGGCCGCCGTGTGGATGGGCACCTCCGCGGACGGCTACTTCGCGGCGGTCGCCGCCTGGGCCGTCACCTTCCTCGCCCTCGCCGTCACGGGACACCGGCCCCGGTCGACAGGGCTTGCCTCCGGGCTCCTCTTCGGCCTCACCGCCTATCTCTCGTACGGGCTGACACTGTTCGTGGTGATCGCCGCCGGCGTCCTGCTGCTCGGCTCCCGACGACTGCGCCCCCTCCCTTACCTTCTCGCCGGATTCGTCGTCGTCCCGGCCGTCTTCACGATCGCGGGCTTCAACTGGTGGGAGGCGTACCACCTGCTGGTCACCCGCTACTACCAAGGGGCCGGCGGCATCCGCCCCTACGGCTACTGGGTGTGGGCGAACCTCGCGTGCATGGCGCTCGTCGTGGGCCCGGCGACGGTGGCCGGACTGCGACGATCCGGTGCGGCTCCCATCCGCCAGGGTCTTCGCACGTGCCTGCGCCGCTCCACGGCCGAACCCCGCCTCGCCCTACTCGTCCTCGCCGCCCTGCTCGCGCTCCTCGCCGCCGACCTCTCCGGCATGAGCAAAGCGGAAACAGAACGCATCTGGCTGCCGTTCGCGATGTGGCTGCTCCCGGCATGCGCGTTCCTGGACCGACCCCGCGCCTGGCTCACCGCACAGGCCGTCCTCGCCCTGCTCCTCAACCACCTGCTGCTGACGGGGTGGTGACCATGAAACCCGGCTCAAGCCTCCACGGAAAAGCGTCACCGGTCACCGCTTCTCCGGACGGATCGTCCCGGCCCCCGCCGTCGACGCCGCCCTACCCGCACACAGGGCACCGCTCTGGTTTGTGCGAGGGGAGGCAGGCAGGGGTGCTCGCGACGTCGGCGCCTCCCGAGCTCAGGCGCCGCCGAGTGACACGGCGACGCCGTACGACGGGAGCGATGGTCGCGAGAACGGCCAGATTCGCAAAAGCGAAACGGGCGTCGAGGTCTTACGAAACGCGGACGTCGGGGCGCCCCTGCCGCACGGCGATGAAGCCGGTGGGAAGCTGGGGGCATGCAGCAGCCGCACGAATCCCCAGACTCCGGACATGCTCCACGTGGGCAGGGACGTACGACCCGCGTCCTCGTCGTGGACGACGACCCCACCGTCTCCGAGGTCGTCTCCGGCTATCTCGACCGCGCCGGGTACCAGGTGGACGTGGCCGGGGACGGTCACTCCGCGCTCGTGCGGGCCGCGGCGCACTGGCCGGACCTGGTGGTGCTCGACCTCATGCTGCCCGGCATGGACGGCCTGGAAGTGTGCCGCCGGATACGTGACCGGGGACCCGTGCCGGTCATCATGCTCACCGCCCGCGGCGACGAGGGCGACCGGATCCTGGGCCTGGAAGTGGGCGCCGACGACTACGTCACGAAGCCCTTCAGCCCCCGTGAGCTGGTCCTGAGGGTCGAGTCGGTACTGCGCCGGACCTGGCCCGCCGTCGCGGCTCGCCCCGTGCACGCGGCAGGCGTCACCGTCGACCCGGCAGCCCGCCGCGCCACCAAGAACGGCGCCGAGCTCAACCTCACACTCCGCGAGTTCGACCTCCTCGCCTTCCTCCTGCGCAACCACGGCCGCGCCTACAGCCGCGAAGAGCTGATGCGCGAGGTGTGGGGCTGGGACTTCGGAGACATGTCCACCGTCACCGTCCACGTCCGCCGGCTGCGGGGCAAGCTGGAGGACGACCCGGCCCGGCCCCGGCTGATCCAGACGGTGTGGGGAATGGGCTACCGCTTCGACGCCACGCCCTGCGAGGAGGCGGTCCGACCGTGAGCGACACCCTCCTCATCGCCCTCTTCGCCTTCCTCGGCGCTCTGGCGGCCGGACTGCTCGGGGCGGGCGTGCTGTGGCTGATCCGGCGACGCTCGCTGACCGCATCCCTCGCCGTGGTCGCCGCCGTGGCCGTGACCGCCATGCTCGCGGGAACGCTGGCCGTGGCGCAGGCGATGTTCCTGTCCTCGCACGACCTGAGCGTCGTCACCACGGTCGTGGCGATGGCGGCCGTCGTCTCCCTGGTCACCGCGCTGCTGCTCGGCCGGTGGGTCGTCGCCCGCAGCCGGGCACTCACCGCCGCCGCCCGTTCCTTCGGCGACGGCGGCCATTTCGCGGCTCCCGACGGCCCGGCGACCGCTGAACTGGCCGCACTCAGCCGCGAGTTGGCCACTACCAGTGCGAAGCTGACCGAGTCCCGCGACCGCGAGCGCGCCCTGGAGACATCGAGACGCGAACTCGTCGCCTGGATCTCGCACGACCTGCGCACTCCCCTCGCCGGTCTGCGCGCCATGTCCGAGGCCCTGGAGGACGGCGTTGCCGCCGACCCCCACCGCTACCTCCGCCAGATGCGCACCGAGGTCGAACGCCTCAACGGCATGGTCGGGGACCTCTTCGAGCTCTCCCGCATCCACGCCGGTGCGCTCGCCCTCTCCCCCTCCCGCATGTCGGTGTACGACCTTGTGGGCGACGCCCTCGCGGGAGCGGACGCTCTCGCCCGCGAGTACGGGGTGTGGCTGGTCGGTGACCGCGTCGAGCCGGTGCCGGTCGAGGTGGACGGCAAGGAGATGAGCCGAGTGCTGGGCAATCTGCTGGTCAACGCGATCCGCCGGACACCCTCCGACGGTACCGTCGCGGTCACCGCCGAGCGCTTCTCCGACGGAGTCGTCCTGTCCGTCACCGACGGCTGCGGCGGCATCCCCGAGGAGGACCTGCCGCGGGTCTTCGACACCGGCTGGCGCGGTACCCATGCCCGTACTCCTCCCGCCGGTGCGGGCCTCGGCCTGGCCATCGTCCGGGGCATCGTGGAAGCGCACCGGGGCCGGGCCGCCGTGCGCAACGTCCCCGGCGGCTGCCGCTTCGAAGTGACGCTTCCCCTGGCCGAGGCGTGATCGGGGGCTCCTGAGCCAAGCGAATCCGCCGACGACCGGAAGGGCATCCGGGCTGAGATCGACGGCGGTCGGCCATCCCGATCGGTCAGCAACTGCACGTGCACGCCATTCAGGCGGTGCATGGCGGAGCAGTCGGCCCGGCCGTCGCCCAGGCGGTCGCACTCCGCGAGCGTCCCTGTGGGCCCGGAGTCCGGCCGGCCGCAGACGACGTGAGCCGCGCCGGGAGCGGATCTGCGGGGATACCGCCCACCACTGGCTTCAGCCGTGTCCGGGTGCTTGGCGCTTCGGTCCAGGGGTCCACGAGGGCACCACCATGACGGTCGTACGCTTCCTGCGCTGCTGCTTGGTCAGGGCTGTGGGGTGCTGCCCATCTCGGCGGTGAAGATCACGGGGTCGCTGTCGAATCCTCGGACCATCTCGCGGTACTCCCACGTTCCGGAGGCGTCCCTGGTGAACTCCGCGACCGTCGCGGCGGTGTGTTCGGAGAGCTGTGCGAAGTCGTCCTTCAGTAGCTCCCTGTACCCCTCGACGACCAGAACCCCGGCGTTCGACAGGTCGCCGAAGGTTTTGGGGCCGCTGTTCTGGTGGATCGCTACACCCACCACCACCCGAGCGAAGGAGGAAGCGAGGCGATCGAGCTCCAGGGTCATCGCTTCGACGTAGCCGAAGCCCTGGCCGGTCTGGCTGTGCCTGCTCATGTTGATGGTGCCGTCCGGTGAGCGGCTGTCGAAGTGGACGACGTACACCGGCCGCCCGAAGGGGGCGTCCGCCGAGTAGGTGGCGGCGATGATGTCGAGATGATGGGGTGGCCGATCCCAGGGGCTCGGGTCCCATTTGAGCCGTACCTCGGCCTTCCCGACCCCATGGCTGTCGCTGCTCACCGAATTGCTGCCTCTCTCATTTCAAGCCACCACGCTATGCCACCTACATGAGCAAGTATGGCTCTCGGCCATCCTGTTGAAGCCTCGCGCGGCAGCTCGCGATCGGGCTCGCCCTGCTGTGGACGGTGGAGGCGTTTGGAGGATCCCTCCAGAGCGTCGCGGACTTCTTCTGCTGTCGAAGGGGCTCTCGGCGACGGTGCGCTGCCGGCCCCTGGTAGTAGCGCTCGAAAAGGAGGTGGGACGCCTCCCGCTCCCGCCCCTATTGCCGACGGCGCGACGTAAGTATTTCGTCATCAGCAGCAGGCTGGAGGACGGCCGCCCGTGCCCGTTGAATGGGAGCGCAACAGGAAAATCTCAGGAGGCGAGCGGGGATGGGGCGCGTGCGGAAGGCATTGACCGGGCCGTGGGTCATCGCGGTTGTGGTGGTGGCGGTCGGCGCAGTCGGCTTCGGGCTGTACTGGTTTCAGCCCTGGAAGCTGTGGCAGGACGAGACCGTCCAAGAGGCCCTGCCCGGGGTCGCGGACGTGTCCGCTCCTGCTGCGGCGCCCTCGGAAGAGACCCTCGCGCCGCCCTCCCCGGCCACCGGCCCGCAGGTGCTGGCCAGTGGTGAGCTGATCAGCCACGAGCATGCGACTTCGGGCGCGGTGAAGCTCGTACGGCTGGCTGACGGCTCCCGTGTCGTCCGGCTGGAGAACCTCGACACCAGCAACGGTCCGGACTTGCGTGTCTGGTTGACCGACGCGCAGGTGAAGCCGGGGAAGGCTGGATGGCGTGTTTTCGACGACGGGAAGTACGTCAGCCTCGGCAAGCTGAAGGGCAACAAGGGAAGTCAGAACTACGCCCTGCCCCGTGACGTGGATCCGTCGAACTACCGCAGCGTGAGCATCTGGTGCGACCGTTTCGACGTGTCGTTCGGCGCCGCCGAACTCGCCCGTGTCTGACGGCGGTGCGGCCAGTCGCACCACGTCGGCACTCAGCCCAGGGCATCGAGGGCGGCCAGGACGGCGGCGGGTTCGGCGCGCTTGGTGTAGTCGGCGTCGACGAAGGCCCAGCGGATCACGCCGTCGCGGTCGATGACGTAGGTGGCGGGCAGCGGGAGGGTGCGCGGGTGGCCGCCGTTGACGCGTTGGAGGTCGAAGCCGAGCTTGGAGTAGACGGTTGCGAGGTCGTCGGGGAGGTCGAAGACGAGGCCGTACTGCTTGGCGGTGTCGGAGCCGACGTCGCTGAGGACGCTGAAGGCGAGCTGGTGCTTCTCGGCCAGGGAGAGGGACTCGTCGGGGACTTGCGGAGAGACCGCGACGAGGTGTGCGCCGCGTGCGGTGATCTCGTCGTGGTGCTGCTGGAGGGCGCGCAGGGCGATGTTGCAGTAGGGGCACCAGGCGCCCCGGTAGAAGGACAGGACGACGGGGCCGGTCTTGACCAGGTCGGCCAGGCTCACGGGGTTGCCGGCCGCGGACGGCAGGTGGAAGAGAGGGGCCTGTGCGCCGACGGCCAGTGCGCGGTCGGCCTGACCGGAGTTGGCGAGTTCCTGGCCGGTGCGCTGCATGATCTGCCGGATGTCGGCGGGGATCTGCTGCTGGCGGGCTGTGTAGAAGGCGTGCAGCTCGGCGTTGAGCGTCATCGGAAGGTTCCTCCTGGGGCGCCGGTCATGTCGTCTTCCGCTATCTCGGAACGACCGTTTCAAGATAGCGGGCGGGGCGGTATCTTGGAACCCTCATTTCAAGATGCCGAGGACTGAGACATGCCGGACGTCAAACACTTCGATCCCGACACGGCCCTGGACGTCGTGATGCGGCTGTTCTGGCGCGAGGGCGTGGAGGCGACCGGGATCCAGGACGTCGTGACGGCCACCGGCCTGAACCGCTCCAGCCTCTACGCCACCTTCGGCGGCAAGCAGGAGATGTACCGTGCCGCACTGCGCCGGTACATCGAGCAACGCTCCCATCCGGCGTTCAGCCGCCTGGCCGGAGACGACCGCGGCCTGCCCGCCGTTCACGACTTCTTCGCCGCGCTGATCGAGGCCCGCTGCTCAGGCGCGTACGCCCAATGGGGCTGCATGGTCTCCAACGCCCATGCCGGCGGCGAGAACAGTGACCCCGACATCCGGGCCGTCCTCGACCGGCACCACGGGGAGCTGCGGGAGGCGCTGCGCACGGCACTCGTCGCCGCCGAGGCCAAGGCTCAGCTCAAACCCGGCACCGACCCCGGGGCCGCGGCCGACCTGCTGGCCTTGCTCGCCTACGGAGTCAATCTACGTTCCCGTGCAGGCGCCGATGCCGGGGAGCTGACGAGGACGGTGACCGGGGCCCTCGACGCGCTGAGGGCCGCGTAGCCGGGCCGTGCGGCAGGCCGTGTCAGCGGGGTCGGAGCTCGAGGTGAGTGGACGCGGGCCATCGAGGGCGGGGGGACGGCTGTGGTCGGCGTGCGCGCTGTCGGCGGCCGGCCGTGGCGGCGGGCGGTGTCAGACGTCTTTGGCCGGCCAGTCCAGAAGCCGGGCGCCGATCACGGCCGTCTGGAGCATGTAGCGGTGGGTCGGAGGGGATGTTGTCCACGATGCCGGACAGCACGGCCGACGCGCTCAGCAGCATGGAGCCGCCGAGTTCGTTGTCGCCGATGGCGTCGGCGAGGGACTTGGAGACCTCGCCGATGACGCCGGTCTCGATCAGACCGCCGATCATGATGAACAGCCCGGCAAAGAACGCGAGGGTGGGCCACTCGACCTCGCCGAGGACCTCGCCGGTCTCCACGGCGGACACCGCGATCAGCAGGCCGGCGCCTAGCAGTGCGACGACACCGGGCTCGTAGTGCGGCACCGGATGGAGCACGAAGCCGACGACGACCAGGGCGAGCACCACGAGCCCCTGGACGAGCATCCGGGGGTCTTTGATGGCCTCGCGCTCCTCCAGCGCCATGACCTCCTCGGCGCGTGCCTCGTCGTAGACGAAGGACTTACGGAACAGGAAGCGGCACGGTTGCTGCGCAGAGGACCGCCCAGGTGACCATCCGGGCCCGGTTCTGACCGTCGCCTACGCCGGTCACGGTCAGGGCGAGGCGCAGCAGGACGCCGAGCAGGACGGACCAGGGGAACAGGGTCCAGATGGTGCCCAGCAGGGTGTCCCCGACGATCGCCGCCCAGTCCTGCTGCCGTCCGTCGTGGCCGCGCACCGTCGCGAGCGGCATACCGATCAGACCGAGGACGAACAGGGCAGTGCCGCCCAGCGCCACGGGGAGCGGCCAGTGCTGACCGGCGTGCAGCAGCACTCAGCAGGGCACAGTCCACAGCAGGACGGGGGCGATCAAAGGTGTGTAGCGCATCAGGCGGCGCAGCCGGCTCTGCTCGGTCGCGTGCTGCACCGTCCGCGGATCGGGCCTCGCTGGTGGCGGTCACGCTTCCCCTCCCCAAGTAACCAGACTGCCGACGCGCGCGCTGCAACCGGTCGTCCTGGGGGACGTCCTGCCGATCCTGGATGCCCATTTCATCGGCAACGTGCGCGATGGGGCGACCGGCCCGGACCCCATCGATCAGGAGTCGTTGGCCGTGCGCCGTCAGTCGGGCATTGGGATGGGACCTGTACCGCGGACCCCGACCCATGCCGTCGCCGACCACCTGGCCATCGAGACCGTGCACTTCGCCGACAGGAGTACGCCGTCAGGATCTCCAGCAGGTCACGCTCGGTGGCGTCGGACCGCTGGTATTCGGTGCCGTAGTCCAGGCAGACACGGGCTGCGTCAGCCATAGTCGGTTGGCGGGAGCGCCGGCACGGCTTCTCTCTGGCCTCGTTGTTGGTGCTTAATCATGCAACTCAGCGGTACACAGGCGAGCTGGCGGCGTAGCGGGCCCGGGCGTCGGCGTTCGCGGCGCGCAGCGCGGCCAGGCGGGTCTCGAGGAGGTCCTCGAAGTCGGTGACCCGGTGGTGTGCGTGGGCCTGGGCCCATTCGAGGTAGAAGGCCGCGCTGGGGGAGTGACCGTCGTGGAGAACGTCGAGTGCGTGGGGTTGGATGGCTGCGGTGGTGTGCAGGACCAGTCGCACCACCTGTGGGGCGATCTGCTGGGGCTGGAAACCCAGCAGATCACGTGCGGGTATGGACCAGCGCTGAGCGCGCCCGAAGTAGGCGACCTGGCCGAGGCTGACGATCAGAGCACCGGTGTCGACAGGTGAGAGCCGCTGGTCGGCCTGCCGACCGGCTTGGCCGAAGCCGAGTGTGACAGCTCCAGGTCCGACCGGGAGGGTGACTCCTCCCAGCAAGGCGCGCAGGGGCTGGGTGACGGTGGCCATGGCGAGGAGGTTGGTGCCGCAGACATGCAGAGGCGGATCGTCGGCGGGCCAGGTGTAGAGGACCGACCGTGCGAGGGAGACGGGCGAGCCGTCGGGTGCGTAAGGGTCTGCCAGAATCCGAGCCGTGGCCTTTGCGGCGGACTGCTGGCCGCGCAGCTCGGCCAACGATCTCACCAGCGCGGTTTCGGGGTGCCCGATCTGTTCGATCAGTCCGTGATCGGGGAGCCAATGGGCGATCGCGCAGACGGGGCACGGCCCATGACCACTCGTGATACCGGCTTGCCCGCAGCGTGCGCAGTACAGCCAGGCACCGGCCCCTCGGACGGTCCCGGTCATGCGGACCTGATCACAACGGTGCCGAGCAGCATGTCGGCCCAGGTCTGCCGCTTGTTGTGCCAAAGGGGCCACAGGAACCCGAGCGGGAGAACGATCAAGCACGACGGTAGCCAGTCGAGGAGGTGCAGCAGTTGGCGGCCGAACGCCTGCCCACTGCCGATGACTTGGCCATCGCTCGCTTGAACGACACGAATACCCACCAGGCGCTTGCCGAGGCCCTGTCCGGTACTGCCTTCGCCCGCGACTTGGATGACGACGTAGCCGACAGGCCAACCGATGGCCACCAGGCACAAGAGGACCACTCCGGCGGCACCGATCGAGTTCCCGGAGGTGACCGCGATGATCAGCGGCAGTGCCATCGGTACGTATGCGGCCAACGCGTCGATGAACCAGGCCCCGGCCCGCTGTCCCCAACTCGCCAACGGCACACCGTGCCATGCGTCGCCGGTCAGAAACCCGAGTCCGCCTGAGGTCGCCGGCTGCGGAGACGTGGGGAACGCATAGGCGGCCCCGGCAGGCGGTGGAACGTGCCACTGACCGGAGGCCGGGCCGCCGTAGGCGTCGATACCGCCGTAGGACCCTGGGCCCACTGGTGTGGCCGCCGGGCCTCCGCCAGGTGCCCCTGCTCCGGCGCCGAGGCCCTCGTCGGCCTGATGGCCGGCGAACGGGGTGTAAGCCCACGGTGCCGGCGGCGCGAACATGGGCGGAGCCGTCGGGGCGATCGGGGGCGCGGGCGCAGAGGGCGCCGGTTCCGGCGACGCCGGCTGATCCCGTCGCTCGCCGTGGCTCATGGGCGGTGCTGCCGTGCTGGGGCGGTCACTTCGCGCCGATGGCGCCGAGGACTCGGGCTGGCCCGACCGAGGCAGTGCTGTGCCGCAGCCGGCGCAGAACCGGTCACCGTCATCGCGGACGGGTATGCCGCAAGAAGGGCAGGGCATGTGGCTCCAGAGCACGGCAGGATCACGGACGAGGTGTGGAGATGATCCACACGTTCGGTGAAACAGTCAACTAAGTGCCGCCTATGGATAACGGCTGGTCAGGTTGCTCTTTGGGGCCGGTCACCCTCCCTCCGGGATCATGTTCCCGCCTCAACTACTTGCGTGATATACACATGCATCGCAAGTTCTTCACCTTCTTGCTCGCCGGAGAGGTCTGATGACGGGAGATGGGCAAGCGACCCACGCGGGGACGTGGGTGCGCTTAGTCGTCACCAGCGGTGCCGCCTGACCGCTTCTTGGCGGTTGGCGCCGCTGTGATGGGTGCACCGGCACCACGTCTGAGGGCCCGTACTGCCCGCGACAGCAGCCTTGGCGGGTTGGACGCCGCCGACTCGACACGAACAGTGGCGGACTGAGCGCTACAGCCTGTCGTCGGGCAGTCGGCGATCGGCGAATCTGCCGGCGTTCGCGATACGCGAGCGCGGCCGAGGAAGCTCAGCTGTTTCACGACCGGTCGAACCGACGGTCCACGGGCGGTCAGAGCGCCGGGCCGCACCGCGACGGCGCGCGTGGGTGTGGAGCGGCGAGTCATCGCGTTCGCGATAGCCCACCGGTGACCGCCTGTCACCAATCGACCTCTCGGCAATCTCACATTTCATCCCTTGGGGGACTTCAGTGGCAATCCGCAAAAGCATGGAAGAGGTGCTTGTCGTCGCCGGAGAACGCGACGAGTGGCTGACCCGGTGTGCTAAGGGCCTCATGGCGGCAGGGTTCAAGGATGTGCAGACGGGGATGGTCCTCGGACAGGTGGCCGGCACCTACCGAAAGTATCCGACCTGGGGCGAGCTCGTGATCACCGTGGTGCCGGTGGCCCAGGCCGGACACACGCAACTGACGCTGCGCTCGACTGCGCACGTGGACAACATCTTTGCCTTGTTCTCCAGCCCCAACAAGAAGATCCTCTCGGTGGCCAAGGGCAGCTTCGCGTGAGCGCGGCGTCCTCATGGCAGGCCCCGACGAGACTCTGCTCCGCTTGTGGGACCCTCACGCAGACGGCGAAGGCGTTCTGCCCCGAGTGCGGAACCACCTACGGCGAGCCGGGCGGAGGAAGTTCGGCGAGCCTGGTGTGGGCCGCCTTCGCCTGCGCGGCGGTCTCGGTCCTGTTCTTCCCCATAGTCTTGGGACCCGCGGCGATCGCCCTGTCAGCCGTTGCCCTGCACAGGAAGGAACCGCACGCGGCCCTCGCCCTGTGCCTCTCGATCGTCGGCATGACGGCGGGATTCATTCTCGGGGCCCTGGCCTATGGCGGCTAGAACGCCATCCGTCCGACCGGCTACGGCCTGGGCCCCCCTGCCGGGGCATCCACCAAAGCGCGCGCCGCGGAAGTGGACGGCGTCGACCCCTGCGCCGCACACGACGCCGGGCCTACGACGACATCAACACAACGACGACATCGGACAGACGACGACGTCAACCTCGGATTGCACCCGGCCGGGAAGGCCGCCCACGCATTGCATCCGAGACGCCGCGCCACTGTCGTTCGAAACTGAGGGAACATGGCTCGCTCTGACAACCGCAGTGACTCGGCGCTGGGATGCGCCGTCCTGCTCGGCCTCGCTGCCGCGGGCTTGGCCTGCTGGCTGGTGTGGACTGCCGTCATGTGGGTGCTCGCCGAGTGGCGATGGGCGTGGTTCGCCGGCTACATGCTCGTAGTTCCAGCCCTCGCCATCGCGATCGTGCGCCTCTGGGGTGAACAGCGGCCCTTCGTACCGTCCCGTCACCTTGAGGCGTGGATGACCGCAGTCCTCACCGCGGTGGCCGCAGCAGCCCCGGTCGTCGTCCTTGCGAAGGGATGGGGAACGGGGACCGTAGCGCTGCTGCTCGCCGTGGGCAGCGGGTCCGCGGTCGCGTACACCGCACATTACCGCGGGAGGTCGGAAGGGGACGCAAAGCTCCACGCGGCGGATGATGAGGACCTGCCTTCGGCCGCGGCGACGTTCCGCACGGAGTGAGGGCCGAAAACAAAACAGCAGTCATCCTCACACCCGTCCGAACTTCCGGCCCGGTGACTCCGATCGCCGTGATCCCACATACACAACTGGAGCCCGAGCATCTTGCACGCGCCCTTCCTTTCCCCCCGCCGTATCCGACGCCTGGGAACTCTGTTCACCATGACATGTATGAGCGCCGTGGTCATTGCCCTCGTCAAAGCACCTGACGCAGGAGGTGCGGCAACGCATGCGTCGGCTGCGCCCGCCTCCACCCCTACGCCTTCGGCGGCCCCGCACGCCTCACCGAGCCATTCCACCCGCCCACTTCCTCAGGTGTCCGCCACCTGTACGGGCAGGACCAAGAACATGTACTTCACCGCCGCCGGGGGAAGCATCACCGACCCGTCAACGCCGCCCCCCGCCTACCTCCGCATCAAGGAGGCGAGCGTGGTGCGCAACGGCCATGGGGTGACCGTGATCTACACTCTCGCCGCCGATCCGCCCCAGGCCGGTTCCGGCATCTCCGACGCGCAGTACTTCACCTGGCTGGGAAACGGAACGAACGACATGGACGAGCCCGCTGTCAGCCTGACGTGGCTGGACTCCATGTGGAGCGTGACCGTGCACGGAACAAATGACGTCCTGGGCGGAACCGTCGATGTCCAGCCGATCGTCCATGGCCACACCGTCTCCGTCCACCTGCCACTGCGGATCGCCACCTCATCCGGCTACGTGGCCGACCTGTCGACGTTCACGCACGCCGGCTGGTCGACCGAAGGCAAGGACCCCACGGGTTTCGGTACCTGGATGGACGGCTGCCCGACCAGCGGCGAGGCAGCCGAAAACCCGGGTGACTGGGAGGTGAAACTGCGCTGAGCCCGAAGGCAAGCTGGGGACGGTGCGCCGGGCCGGTGTAGAGGGCACCGGCACCTTCGGAGCGGGCCTGTCCCGCTACCTGCTGGCTCAGCACGTCCAAATGTACGAAGTGAACCGGCCTGACCGTACTGGCCGCCGTCTGCTCGGGAAGTCGGACCCGCTCGATGCGCGGGCTGCTGCGCTGGCCGTGCTCAGCGGTCGCGCCCGGGCCCGGGCCAAATCCGGCGACGGTCCGGTGCACAGCGCCCGGATGTTCAACTCGCAAAGGACTCCGCGGTCAAGGCCCGCACCCAGGCGATCAACCAACTCAAGGCCGTCCTGGTCATAGCCGACCCCGCTCTACGGGAACGCTTGTCTGGTCTGGGCAACCGCGAGCTGTTCCGCACATGCGCGCGCCTCGGCCTGCGCGACGGCGGGGGCGACGGGGACGCGGTGGCCCAGGCCACCCATATGACCCTGAGCATGCTCGCCGAGCGCATCGAGCAGCTCACCGGGCAGATCGACGAGCTGAACCGGTGCCTGACCCGGCTCGTCGAGCGCCATGCCCCGCAACTGCTCGTACCGGTGGGCATCGGCCCGGACAGTGCCGTCACTTTGCTGATCACCATGGGAGACAATCCCGAGCGGCTGAGCACTGAGGCGTCCTTCGCCGCTTTGTGCGGGGTCAGTCCCATCGAGTACTCCTCGGGCCGCCGGACCAGGCGTCGCCTCAACCATGGCGGCGACCGGCAGGCGAACGCCGCCCTGTACCGCATCGTGTTCACCCGGTTGCGCTTCGATCCCCGCACCCAGGCGTACTACGAACGCCGCACCCAGGAGGGCAAGACCCGACGTGAGATCATTCGATGCCTCAAGCGATATGCCGCCCGTGAGGTCTTCAACCTGGTCAGGACGGCGTCCAGCGCCCCCTCGTTATAGGGGCGTCGGTGAGAGGTGAGGAGCCCCCGTCGGCCGGCTCCGGCGGGGGTTTCTTTGTTCGGGGATGGGCCTGGTGTGTGGTGTTCGACGCGGTCTTGATGTGCTCCGGCACGCCGTTCTCGACCCCTGGCGAGCGCCCCCGGGACACCGAGCGCGACCGTCACCATGAACAGCAGAAGAAACAGCACCGCGTCAGCCTCCGGGCGTTAGCGGCGGGCAAGACGTGGTCCGCCGTCCACGTGGACGGCGGACTCATCTCTCGGCCCTGCATGTCGACGAGGTCGCAGTTGCGTCACTCGCGGAGATCGACCGAGTGGATCACCACCTTCTCCCCGTGGCATGTGCCGGTGACGCAACGGCCCCGGCGTATACACACCGGGGCCGCCCTTCCGGGTCGTTGCACGTGAGAGTGCACCGGCCCACTCACCAGGATATGCCCAGGATCCTATTTCGTCGTATGGCGGGACATGGCCGTCATGCGGCCGGCCGCGGCCCTGAGGGTGGCCTGGGCAGCGTCAGTCACAGTCCTTCTCCTCGGTCTCCATGAGCTGGATCCCGTTGTGCGTCAGCGGGACCATCCCGGGTGTGTTTCCTCGGGCCCAGTCGACCTGCACCGGCTCCGCCATGCGCGTGCTGTCCACGGTGAGGTGGAGGCGTGTTCCGCCGTCAGGGCCTGCGGGGTAGCTGCGCGCTTCCGTGGCGCCGAAACAACGGCGGAGAATCCCCGCGACACGGCGAGCCGCCTCCGGGTCGGCGGCGACGATACGAACCTCCGCGTGCCCGGCCGACGGCAGTTCAAGTGACCTCGATGTGACCCCTTGCTCGTTCAGGACGACGTGGATCACGGGCGACGTGCCGGTGGGTGCGACGGCCGTTGCCCCACACCCACCCTTGGCTCGAAGCAGGTCTGCGTCATCAGCGGCTGTCCTCTTGATGCTCATGGCGTGTGGCGTCGGCAGGAGGGCCCTTCGGCACGGTGGCACGTGGGCTCTTACGGGTCCGCCGACCGATTCCCGGTAGGGCGTCGCTGTAACGGAACGCCCCGATCCTTTCGTCATGCTGTGCGTTGAGCCGGTGGATCAGGAATATTCCCGCGATGATCACGAAAATGATCACGGCGACGGTGACGACGGTCTCCACGTCCTCACCTCCTCGGGGCGGATCTCGAGATCCCGATCGCGGCTCCGCCGTCGGTCTCCCATACCGCTTCCCGGCTTTGAACATCTGTCGCGTCGTGGCTGAGGGCCTCGTCGGCCATCAGACCGCTGGCGGTGCGGATACCTCTCGAAACCGTTGCCGCTGACATCAGCCGGGCGGCGGCGGCCGGCTCCGTCTCCGGAGGGATCACCAGCAGGTCCAGGCGGCCCACCGTGTAGGAGAGGAGGATCACTTTGTTCGGGTCCTGCTCGTCGGTGAACCAGCCGACATGCACCGTGTGGCCGGTGACGGGCACCTTGCGCGGGATGACGAGCCAGTGGGTCGGGTTCACGGTGACGTGGGTGATCCGGCCCCAGCATGCGTCCAGTGCGTCTGTCAGAGCGGGGATCTCCCGGAGCAGATCACGGGAGCGGGGCCACCAGGCACCGTCCAGGAGACCTGGAACCGGGCCGACCGGGGTCAGGGACAGCCGGGCCGACGCCGAAGGCGGCCGCTCTTTGATGATCGTAGGTTCGATGGTCGCGGTCATGACTCGGACCTGTCCCCGGGCCCCCTCTCGGAGGCCGGTGTTGTCGCTCGCCGGGAACGACACCGACACGGCGGCCTGGTGTGCGAAGTACTCCCGGTCCTTTCACTCTACGCCGTTCCGAGGCCCCGGAACGTGCACGTGAGCAGGAGTTTTACCGAGAGGCAGCGAGTCCGGTACCACCGGCGAACGCAGCCGGTGCGGCCGCGCACGACTTACGCTGAGAGGAGGAGGTCACGCGTTCGGCGGTGACACCGAAGCCCGCAGACAGGCGGACACGCCATGAAAGAATCCGACACCCCTCGCGCCCCCGGGCTCCTGCCGGACGCGATCCACCGGGCCGCGAAACCCGGGACGGTACTTCTGCGGCTGCGGACGACACAATCCCGGGAAGGCAATTTCGACGGCGCGAGGTGGCCGCGTTCCCGCGACATCGGCGCGGAGTTGCCCGGCCTCATCCACGTGCTGACCGGGCACCTCGGCCCCATCACGCGTGTCGGCCTGGACGCCACCGCCTGGGATGAACTTCCCACGCGCCTGGTCATCGACGACCAGGTCGTCCATATCGACTCCTTCCCGGTCGGTGATGACACCGTCCTGATCACTCGGGGCGACGGCGACCACTTCTCCCTTCTCGTGGTCCCGCCGCACGCGACACCCGACGCCGCCCTTGCCGCGATGGCCAGGGCCGTCCGGGCCGACAACGTCACCGATGCCGCACAGATCCTCATCGCCACCGGCACTCATCAGGCACACCCGATCCCCACGGAGGACCCTCGGACCGGCGAGACACGTCACGAGCCCGAGGAATGACCTCTGCCAGGTCCGGGCGCCGGCAGGGCTGTCCTTGCCGGGCGGCCCCCCGAGTTCAACGCGATCGAGGCGCCGCCCGTCGGAGTGGATGCCCGGTAGTGTTGTCCCCTGATGTTCCGCCGGTGCCGTTAGGGTGCGCGACATGGCCCGTACCCGGCTGTACCGCGACGGCTCCCTGGTCGAGGAGGACTTCCCGGTCCGGGACATCTCCCGGCATCTGGAGGACCCGTCCACCACCGTGTGGTTGGACCTGTACCGCCCGGACCGCGCCGAGTTCACGGCGGTCGGCGAGGAACTCGGCCTCCACGAGCTGGCTCTCGAGGACGCGCTGCACGAGGGACAGCGGGCGAAACTCGACAACTACCGCACCCATCACTTCCTCAGTGTCTACGCGGTCGCCGTCGACCCGGACGGCGCGGGACTGACGATGAGCGAGCTCGCGGTCATCCTCACGCCACAGGCGCTGATCACGGTCCGCAAGGACGCCGCGTTCGCCCTCGACGAGCTGGTCGCCCGCTGGGACCGTACCCCGGCTCTGGCAGCGCACGGGGTCGCCTTTCTGCTCCACGGCCTGCTCGACCATGTCGTCGACGGGCACTTCGCCGCGGTACGGCAGCTCGACGAACGTATCGAGGAACTGGACGCTCTGATCTTCGCCGAAGGCGGCCGGCAGATCCAGACCGTACAGCGCCAGTCCTACGCCCTGCGGAAATCACTGGTCCGGCTCCGTCGCGTGGTCCTGCCCATGCGGGAGGTCGTCAACGCCCTCATGCGCCCCGACCTCGACGTCGTCGACGGACCCTTGCTGCCGTACTACCGAGACGTGTACGACCACGTGCTGCGTGCCGGCGAGTGGACGGAGTCGCTGCGCGACCTGGTGGCCTCGGTGATGGAGACCAACCTGTCGGTGCAGGCGAACCGGATGAACCTGATCATGAAGAAGGTGACGAGCTGGGCCGCGATCATCGCCGTGCCCACAGCGATCACCGGCTTCTACGGACAGAACCTTCCCTATCCCGGCTTCGCACACCAGTCGGGATTCATCGTCTCCAGCGCCGTCATCGTCGTTGCCTCCCTGACGCTGTACTTCGCTTTCAAACACTGGGACTGGCTCTGACCACACGCTCCTGCGCGCTCGTCGGCAGACGGGGCTGCGAGCCGGTTCCAGAAGTCGGCTCCCAGGGCTCCCGAGACTTCGGGCTGTGCCCTGGAACTGGGTTGCGCTGCCTCACATGCCGATGATCAGGCGGCTGACGTTACCGGCCTTTGCCGGCACCGCTGCGGGCGTCACGCAGGTACCGCCCTCGTACTCCCAAGCCTCGTCCGGATCGAGTGGCCGGTCGGCCGCGGAGCCTGCGCGCCCGGCCTGATCCGCGGCGATGAGTGTGCTCGCGGTCAGCGGCGGGCCGTCGTACTCGGAGGCGGCCGCCATCAGGCGGGCCGCCGACTGCGCCCCGGTCTCGGGTGGGATGATGAGCAGATCCCAGCGTCCGGTGCCGTAGGAGAGCAGCAGCAGCTTGTGCGGGTCGATCTCCGGCGTGAACCAGCCGACCTTCACGACGTGGCCGTTGACGGGAACTTTGCGCGGGATGACCGGCCAGTGCTCGGGGTTGACGGCGACACGGGTGATGCGGCCCCACACGGGGTCCAGCGCGTCGGTCAGTGCGGGCAGTTCGCGCAACAGGTCACGCGAGCGCGGCCACCAGGCGCCGTCCAGGAGTCCACGGGAGGGGCCGTCCGTCTTCAGTATGAGGCGGGCGGGAGGGTGGTCCGCGATGGGTGTTGGCCGCGGCAGGGTTGCTTCGAAGGTCGCGGTCATGATGCGGACCCGTCTCCGGGCCGCCCCTGGGGTTACGGCCCGGGTTTCATCTCTCGCCGAGAACGACCCGGCGTGGAAGCCGGTGTGCGAAATGCCCTCGGTGTCCTCACCGTACTCCTTCCGGCACTCGGCTGCGGTGGCCGTTGTACCGGCAGGAGTGGGCCGACAGGAACCGGGGGCCGTCGCAGGTGATCAGACCGGTCTCGCTGCACCACGGTCATCGGTGAGGCTGGCGCGGTTGTCACGTCGTCGTCCGGGGAGCTGTTCATGATCGAGCGACCCGTCATCCCGTCATCGGGCGCCGGCCGGTGGCTTCGGCCGTCACCGCACCACTTCAGATGTACGGCGGCGGCTGCCCCGAACGGCAGGAGTAGGCTGAAGACGTCGAGGGCACGTCGTACGCCGGTGTCCGGACCGGTCTCGTCCTCGTCGCAAGAGAGATGTGGGCCGCTCAGGTCCGGGCCAGGTTCCGCCCTATGACATCCGAAGCCCCGCACCGCCCACCCCGTCCTGAGGCCGAGCACGAACCGAGCGGGCAGGCCCGGGTGGAGGTCCGCTTGATCTCCGCGGACCCGGAAGCGGCCCGACGCGTCGCGGACGCGCTCCGGCTGCTGTTCGCCGGCGATGAACAGCGCAGCTATCCCGGCCCCTCGGGTACCGGCACGCGGCTGCACCTCACGCTGGACGCATCGCGCGCCGCCGGTTCGCTCGACTCCAACGGACCGCCCGCCGATCGCACCCACCAGGGCGAGACCGCCTGACGGCCCCGCCACCCACTCTCCACGTCCTCACCAGCCCCCAAGCCCCTGTAGCTCCCGTATCCACCGTCCGTGCGACTCGCATCCGCTCTCAGCGATGCCGTTACGCACCGACGTCGAAGAGGCGCAGCCCAAGACCCCGGCCGCACTGTCGTCACCGAGGTCAAGGACCGCGCATGTCTCTCCATATCCTCCGCTCATCGTCCGCCGTCCCGCCGGAAGGCGCCCCGCCGTCCCCGGAGTACGACGGGAGGGCGGCCTTCCCGCGCGAGGGAACGGCTGCCGGGCGCACCGGCAGCGAGCGGCTGTCCCTGGCGATCTCGGCGTTGATCGTCCTTCTCCCGTTTCCTGGTACTCGGTCCGGCCGTCTGGCTGCTGTGGGGGCGCCTGATCCATTCCGTCGATGTCCTGCTCACCGCGGTGCTCTACACGGTCACGGGCCTCGGCGTCACGGTCGGCTTCCACCGTGGCCTGACGCACGGCAGCTAGTGCCGCGACAGGCAACGTTCGCCCCGTCGCGACGCCCGGCACGCACTCTCGCCGCACCGGCCGAAAGCCCAGGTACGTCCAGTACGAGGACTTCCGGCCGGCACGCCGAGAGCACGCACCGGACGCCGCTCCTTGACGGGCAAACGTTGCCCGCCGCGGCACTAGCGGGCCGTACGGCCGCTGCGCACCGCGCTCGCGGTGGCCGGATCCATGAGCTTCCAGGGGGACGTGATCGGCTGGGTCGCCATTCATCGCCGCCATCACGCCTTCACCGACCGGCCGGGCGATCCTCACTCTCCGTATCGCTACGGCACGTCTGTATGCGGCCAGTTGCGGGGACTGCTGGATGCCCACGTCGGCTGGCTGTTCCGCAACGACCCCACGCCCGCGACGCTCCCCCACGCTCGGCTTCGCTCGCGCGGGGGGACCCCATCGCTCCCGACCCGCTGGCCGACCGTGACATCCGGGCCGTGTCCCGGGCCTGCCCGGCCCTGTGTGTGCTCACCCTCGCTCTGCCCTTCGCCTTGGGGTGGCTGATCGGCGGCAGGGACGTGCGCTGGCCCACCCCGGACCGTATCGCCGCCCGCCGCGTGCGAACCCGAGCGACCGCATCCCCTTCAGGAGTTCCCATGACACTCGCCCCACCGCCCCCGCTTTCCTCCCCGTCCGCCGTCCGCCTGCGCCTGGTGCCCCAGCCGGCACAGGGCCACATCGCCCGGCGCATCGACGGCGTCTGGTGGCCCCAGTCGCCCGACCTGGCGTCCGAACTGCCCGGGCTGCTCGGCGTCCTGCCGCACGCCTGGGGACAGGTCACCAGCGTCCTCGTGGATGAGGCCGTATGGTCCCCGTTCCCGGGCCGGCTGCTCGTCGCCAACCAGGTCGTACGCCTGCGCCGGACGACCACCCAGCGCTCCCCGTCCACCGTCTGCCTGCTGGCGCCCGGCCGTGGCCGGTGGGACCTGCTGGTGGTGCCGCCCGCCGCCACGAACGCGGAGGCCGGGCGGCTCATGGAGAGTATGGCCGCCGTCGTGCGGGACAGAGTGGGCTTGGGAGTCGCAGTCCGTTGACCGTGGCCTTCGGACCACCCCCGGGTGCGAGCCCGGGGGTGTTGTCACCGGACCCGGCCGGGGAGGCTCCACGTGCCCGGCCCTCAACCGGCCGCGCTACCCGGACGGGGAGTCCGCTCGGACCGTCGACGGAGTACGCTGGTGTTACCGAGGGTATTCCGTGCACCGGCTTCCGGTCGTTGTCACTTTCGGCGATTTGATCACGCCGGGCCGGTTCCGGTCTGCCCGGAGCAGGGTCCGCGTCATGACTGCGACCATTTCTCCCACGCCGATCCCCGGAAGTCCGGCCTGCTCTACGTCACTCGGGATCCCTTCCACTCCTCCCGGTTCCTCGCTGACGGCCGTGCCCGATCCGCTGTCGGGGCTGATCACCGGGGGCCTGACGAACCGCCCGTATTGGCCGGCCGGCCTGGGGGCGGTGCTCTTCGGCGGCTAGGTGCAGCCGACGCCCGTCTCGGCCCTCTGGCTGATGGCCGCCGGCAGGGACTGCCTGCGCACCTCGCACGTGAACCGGCTGATGGTGGAGGCGGCGCTTCTGCGCACGATGTCGGAGACCGACTCGGCCGTTCAGGCTGCCTGGGACTCCGAGGAAGACCACGAAGTCCGCGATCCCGCGGCGCGCCCGCAGATCCCGGCGGTTTCCGCTCCGCCGACGACGAGGTGAGGGCCGTACCCACTCCAGCGGCCACCGGGGCCACAGTCGGCGGAGCCCGGACCGGCGTACCGCAGAGTGCTCCCGGCTGAGCCGGGCCCGACACACCAGAGAAAAGCAGCCCGAGACCCCGGCCGCACCGCAGACGACAGGCCGGGGTCCTCCCGTGCCGTGTGCTTCCCGGACCGCTCGGGTCCGGGACCGCCATCGACGTAAGGAAAGTGAGAACCATGGGTGTTCTGATCACCGTGCTGGCGGTGTGCGCCGTGGCCGGGCTGGTCCTGCTCGCCCTGAGCGTGCGCAACGTCCAGCAGTACGAGAAGGGCGTGGTGTTCCGCTTCGGACGGCTGCTGCCGGACATCCGCGGGCCGGGCCTGCGGATCATCCGGCCGATCGGAGACCGGATGCGGAAGGTGTCCGTCCAGACCGAGGTCCTCGGCATCCCGCCGCAAGGATCCATCACCGCCGACAACGTGACGCTCACTGTCGACGCGGTCGTCTACTTCAAGGTCATCGACCCCGTCAAGGCCCTGGTGAACGTGCGCAACTATCCTGCCGCCGTCTCCCAGATCGCGCAGACGTCGCTCCGCTCGGTCATCGGAAGGGCCGACCTGGACACGCTGCTCTCCGACCGCGACCACATCAACGCGGAACTCAAGAAGGTGATGGACGCCCCCACCGAGGAGCCCTGGGGGCTGCGCATCGAACGCGTCGAGATCAAGGACATAGCCCTTCCGGAGTCGATGATGCGCTCGATGTCCAAGCAGGCCGAGGCCGAGCGGGAACGTCGCGCCCGGGTCATCGCCGCGGATGGGGAGTTCCAGGCGTCCCAGCGGCTGACCGACGCCGCCGCGACCATGGCCGACACCCCCGGAGCCCTCCAACTACGGCTGCTCCAGACCGTGGTGGACGTCTCCGCCGAGAAGAACAGCACCCTCGTGATGCCGTTCCCCGTGGAGATGCTCCGCTTCTTCGAGCACCAGAGCAGGGACAGCGACGGCGAGTCCGACGGACGGCTCGTGCGCCGGAGCGACCGGCACGCCGCGCTCTCCGCAGGGGCCGTGATCCCCGAGCCCGCCACCCCCGCACCGGCCCTCGCTCCGGCGGTCTCCCTGCCCGGAGAGCGGGCCGGCAGCCGTGCGGAGGTGGCCCGGCAGCGGCGGGACAACTGGCCGACGCGGCGGGACGCCGAGGAGGCACTGAGCGGCTGATGGCCCCGGCCGCCCGGGGCGACACGATCGTCCCGGTGCGACGCGGTGCCGCTGATGGCCCCGGTGACAGCCTGTCACCGGGGTCGCAGCGGTCCGGGGTGGCTGAAGCGGCCGGCACGCCGTTGGATGCGGTGCCGGAGGGTGCGGTGGCGTCCCGGTGGAAGCGCCGCCCGTGCGTCGGCGCGGGCGTAGAAGACGTGTTTGGCGCCCTCGATCAGCACCAGGTAGAGCACGACCATCAGGGCCAGGGCGAGGATGAGTCCGAGTGGCAGGGACTGGAAGCCGAGCGGTCCCGCGAGCGGGGACATCGGCAGTGCGACACCGACGGTGACGACACCTATGGCGCTGACCAGCAGGGGGGGGGTGGCTGGGCCGGCTGCGGTAGAACGGCACCCGGCGCGTGCGGATGGCGAAGACGACCAGCGCCCGCGTGGCGAGGGACTCCACGAACCAACCGGAGCGGAACAGCTCGGCGCCGGTGTGGAAGACCTCGATCATGACCGCGAAGGTGAGGAAGTCGAAGAGGGAGCTGACGGGCCCGAAGAAGAGCATGAAGCGACGGATGAAGGCGATGTCCCAGTGCGAGGGCGCGCGCAGCCGCTCCGGGTCGACGTGGTCGGTGGGGATGGCCAACTGCCCTGCGTCGTAGAGGAGGTTGTTGATCGCGGTGCACTCCAGCAGGCGCAGGTCCGCGGGCACCACCTGCCCCAGCGTCAGATGCACGACATCGCCCGGCACCACTCGGTCACGTCGACCTCGGTGGCCGGGCCACCCCGGACCACGACGGCCGTGTGCCGCACCCGCGAGTGCAGGGCCTGTGCCGCCTTCTCGGCCCGGTACTCGTTCACGAATCCCAGCGCCACGCTCAGCACCAGAATCCCCGCGATGATGACCGCGCCGGTCCGCTCGCCGAAGAAGTACGAGACCCCGGCCGTCACCGCCAGCAGGATCAGCAGGGCGCTGCGCAGCTGCCGCCCGAGGACCGCCAGGACGCGGACATGGTGCGTGCGTACGGCGTTCGGCCCGAAGGCCGCGAGCCGCTCGGCCGCCTCACCCGTCTCGCCCCCCGACAGGCCGTCGGGGCTCCTCGCGAGCGCGGCCAGCACGGCCTTCGCGTCCTCGGCGGCGGCGTCCCCCACCCGCAGCTCTGCCGTACGGGTGGTCACTGACTCCGTGGTCACTGACTCCAGGTCCATTCGGCGACCTCGGGCAGGTCCGCCCCATGGGCGCGGATCCAGTCGTGATGGCGGTAACGGACGTCGGCCATCCGCTGCCGCAGCGCAGCCGCGCGGACCGCGAGACCGGGCACTCGGTCGATGACGTCCATGACCAGCCGGTACCGGTCGAGGTCGTTGCGGACGACCATGTCGAACGGGGTCGTGGTGCTGCCCTCCTCCTTGTAGCCGCGTACGTGCAGGTGCGGGTGGTTGGCACGGCGGTAGGCGAGCCGGTGGATGAGCCACGGATAGCCGTGGTAAGCGAAGACGACGGGCTTGTCGGGGGTGAACAGCGCGTCGTACTCGCTGTCGGGCATCCCGTGCGGATGTTCCTCCGCGGGCAAGAGCCGGGCGACGTCGACGACGTTGACCACCCGTACCGCGAGTTCGGGCAGGTGGTGACGGAGCAGCGAGGCCGCGGCGAGCACTTCGAGGGTGGGTACGTCGCCCGCGCAGGCGAGCACCACGTCGGGCTCGCCGGGCTCGGACTCGGTGCCGGCCCAGTCCCAGATGCCGGCGCCGCGGGCGCAGTGCGCGCGGGCGGCGTCGAGGTCGAGCCAGTCGAAGCAGGGCTGCTTGCCCGCGACGACGACGTTGACGTAGTCGCGGCTGCGCAGCACGTGATCCGCGACGCACAGCAGGGTGTTGGCGTCCGGCGGATAGTAGACCCGCACGACCTCCGGCGACTTGTTCAGTACGTGGTCGACGAAACCGGGGTCCTGATGTGAGAAGCCGTTGCTGTCCTGGCGCCACACGTGCGAGGTCAGCAGGTAGTTGAGGGAGGCGATCGGGCGGCGCCAGGGGAGCCGGCGGGCGACGCGCAGCCACTTGATGTGCTGGTTCGCCATGGAGTCGACGATGTGGACGAAAGCCTCGTAACAGGAGAACAGGCCATGCCGGCCGGTGAGGAGATAGCCCTCCAGCCAGCCCTGACAGGTGTGTTCGGAGAGGATCTCCACCACCCGGCCACCGCGCTCCAGGTGCTCGTCCGTGGGCAGTACCTGGCCCTCCCACGCCTTGCCGCTCGCCTCGTAGACGGCCTGAAGGCGGTTGGAGGCCGTCTCGTCCGGCCCGACCAGCCGGAAGTCGCGCCGCTCGCCCGTGTCGGCCATCACCTGCGCCAGCAGGTCGCCGAGGACGCGGGTCGGCTCGTGCGCCGTCGCGCCCGGCTTGTCGACCGGGACGGCGAACCGCTCCAGGGGCGGCATGGGCAGGTCGTGCAGCAGCAGGCCGCCGTTGGTGTGCGGGCTGGCGCCCAGGCGGTGTGCGCCGTCGGGGACGCAGGCGAGGACCTGTTCCCGGGGGCGTCCGTGCTCGTCGAAGAGTTCCTCGGGCCGGTACGAGCGCAGCCATCGCTCCAACTGCCGCAGGTGGTCCGGGTTCTCGCGTACGGCCTGCAACGGCACCTGGTGCGCTCGCCAGGTGCCCTCCACCGGGAGGCCGTCGACCTCGGCCGGCCCGGTCCAGCCCTTGGGTGTGCGCAGTACGATCACCGGCCAGCGTGGGCGTTCGGTGATGACGGAACCGGTGCGGGCGGCGTGCTGGAAGGCGGCGATACGGTCCAGGGCCTCGTCCATGGCGCGAGCCATCGTCTGGTGAACGGCGTGAGGGTCGTCCCCGGTGACATGGAGGGGCTCGTGGCCGTATCCCCTGAGCAGGGCGTCGAGTTCGGGCTCCGGTATCCGGGCCAGGACCGTCGGATTGGCGATCTTGTAGCCATTGAGGTGCAGGATCGGCAGGACGGCACCGTCCCGTACCGGGTCGAGGAACTTGTTCGAGTGCCAGGAGGCGGCCAGTGGGCCGGTCTCGGCCTCACCGTCGCCGATCACGCAGGCCACCAGGAGCCCCGCATTGTCGAACGCGGCCCCGTAGGCGTGCGAGAGGGAGTAGCCCAGCTCGCCGCCCTCGTGGATCGACCCGGGGGTCTCGGGTGCGACGTGACTGGGGATGCCGCCCGGGAAGGAGAACTGCCGGAAGAGGCGGGTCATGCCGGCCGCGTCCCGCGTGATGTCCGGGTACGTCTCGGTGCAGCTGCCCTCCAGCCAGGAGTTCGCCACCACGGCCGGCCCGCCGTGACCGGGCCCCCAGACACAGATGGCGTCCAGATTCCTCGCCTTGACGACCCTGTTGAGGTGGGTGTGGACCAGGTTCAGGCCCGGTGAGGTGCCCCAGTGCCCGAGCAGTCGCGGCTTGACGTGCTCAGGCGCCAATGGCTCGGTCAGCAGAGGGTTGGCCATGAGGTAGATCTGCCCGACGGCCAGGTAGTTCGCCGCCCGCCAATGGGCGTCCAGAGCGCTCAGCTCCTCCCGGTCGAGGCGGTCGGGCGTGCCCGGAGTGTCGAGGGTGGTCCCGGTCGTGGGGCCGAGTGGCATGACGAACCCTTCTCGCAGGGGATGATCAGGAATTTCCCGGACTGAGACCGGGGAGGTGCTCGGTTTCGTCGATGAACGCGCGGGCGACGTCCGCCAGGCGGCGGTTGTGGGCGCGGGCGTAGGCGCGCAGCGTCGTGAAGGCCCGCTCCATGTCCGTGTGGCGGCGTTCGGCGAGCTTCCCCTTGGCCTGTTCGATCAGGACGCGGCTGTTGAGGGCGGTCTGCAGCTGTTCGTTGAGGAGGGTGCCGCGCTCGGTGGTGCGTTGTTGCAGCAGGCTGATGGTGGCGACGTCGGCGAGGGCCTGTGCGAAGGGGGTGGCGGCGGGGCTGATGGGCGCCGGGGTGGTGTGGAAGAGGTTGAGGGCGCCGACGGCCTCGTCGCGCAGGCGCATGGGCAGCGCCTGGACGGCGGTGAAGCCGAGGCGCTGCGCCTGGGCGGTGAACAGAGGCCAGCGCGCCGCTTCGTCGCGCAGGTCGGGAACGGAGACGGTGGTCCCGGTGTGGAAGCAGTCCAGGCAGGGGCCTTCGTGGTTCTGGAGCTGGAAGAGTTCGAGGAGGCGCACCCGTTCGTCGGAGGCGGCCATGACGCGCAGCACTCCGTCGCGGTCGGCGAGCAGGACGCCCGCCGCACTCGCGTCGAGCAGATCGACGCAGCGGTCGGTGAGCATGCGCAGGAAGTCCATGAGGTCGAAGTCGGCGACGAGACTGTCCGCCAGTTCGACGAACGTCCGGGCCATCAGCTGTTCCTTCATCGTGCACACCTCTGTTTGTGGGGCGTGAGCATCAGGGCTCCTCGTCGGGCGGCCGCGCATCCGGCGGTTGCGGGTTGGACGCTGTCGTCTCCGGGGGGAAGAGGAGCCGGTGGGCGACCACGTCGGCGGCGACCACCGAGATCCGTGTCCCCCGGGCGTACGCGTGGGCGCGCAGCCGGATAAAGGCTTCCTCGACGCCGACGCCGAGCTGGACCATGAGGATGCCGGTGGCCTGGTCGATCTCGGCCCGGTAACCGCCCAGGTCGTCGAAGGGCGCGGCGTCCGGCCGGTCCGTGCCGGTCATGTCGGTGCCCGAGGCGCCGGTGCCGGACGGGACACCCGTCTCGCTGATCCCGGCGTCGAGCAGAAGCAGCGTGGCAGTGTCGGCGAGGGCCATCGCATCGGCCACCTCGTCCGCGTCCAGCTCGACCGAGCTGCTGGAGTACAGGTCGAGTACGCCGGGGCTGATGGCACCGATCTGTAGGGGGAAAGCGAAGACCGCCCTGGCTCCGGCTTCCAGGGCCGCGTCGGCGAACACCATCCAATGCCGCTGGAGTTCACCGGCCAACAAGTCGGTGCAGAGGACCGAGGATCCGAGGACAAAGGCATCCACGCACGGCCCCTCGCCCAGTGTGAGCTGGAGTTCTTCCAGCTGCTGACTGACGGAGTCGGTGCTGCACAGCGGATGACTCGCCCGGCCGCGGGACATCGCGGACACCCCGGCCCCGCCGACCGGCAGCGCCGCCACCGCCGCCGTACACACGTCGAGGAGGCCGACCCGGGCGCCGCGCAGGGCCGCCTGCTCGGCCACGAGAGCCTGGATCCGCGCCGACCGGCTGGCGGGGATCACGGTGACCACCGGATCAAGGGGGGAATCAGCGCCAGGAACACGGCACCGTCGGCCGGCCCGCGGACGTTTCCGACGCCTTTCCTGCGCCAGGAGCGGAGGGAGGCCACGATCGGCTCGTCGGCCCGGTCCGCCAAGGCGACACCGGGTGATGCCTGGCGCTCGGAGAGGAGCGGTTCCCGCAACCGTCGGGTCACATCCCAATGCCGCTCGTGCGGGTGAACCAGGAGCCCGGTGAAGTCGGCGCCGGCGCCGGTGATCCCTCCGACGGCAGGTGGCAGCGCTCCGTCGAATCCCGGCCGCCCGAAGCCGTCACCTCGTACGGCACGGGGGGCTGGGGCCGCGTGGGGGAGCCGCCGGCGCCGCCACCCCGGGGAAGATCCGAACCCGCAGCCCTCCAGGGCCGCGGCCTCCGAGACCACCACGGAGATTCCGGGCTGCCGTACGGCGACGGCGAGACGTCCTGGTCGGACTTCCGGGCTCGGCTCGCGCGCATCTTCGCCGGACGCCGCTGCGCGGGACTCCGCGACGGACCCGTGAGATCCCCGCGGCAACAGGCGGGCTGTCGGCGGCTGAGCCGGCGCGGGCACATCGCTTCCACGGCGGGCTGCTCGCAACCGCCTCCGCTCCACGGCTGACCGCGGGCCCGAGAGATGATCATGGCGCCCCGCCCCGCTGGAAGGGACGAGGGCGGCGCGAGCGGACGCGAGCCCCGCAGGCGGATGGGCAGCCGCAGGCGGATGGGCAGCCGCAGAATAAGGCATGACACCTCTGTTCCAGCCGTTCAGGTGTTCTCGGGACCGCCACCGGGCACCGTCCGCGAGGCGCGGGGCTTCGTACCCGGCGGGGTGCGACCGAGGCCGGGGCGTACGAGGACGTGAGTGGGTCACCAGGTCGGGGTTCCGCGCTCCGGGACTCGGTGCCCGACAGGGATCTCCTCGGAGATGCGACGGGTCCGGACGAGAATCCGCTCCCGTGGCATCGTGGTCAGCAGGCCGTGCGTCCACCGGGGTCCTGGGCGTCCGCTCATCAGCATAGTCCCCGGCCCTTCGCCGCGGTGGGTCCGAACAGGCCGGAATCTGACAACCGGGCGGCAGCGGAAGGCATCGTCGAAATCCGCGAGCCGAATCTGAGACTCCGGACGAGGCTGCTGAGATCAAGCGCCTGAAGGCGGAGAACGCCGAACTGCGGCGGGCGAACGAGATCCTCAGGGCGGCTTCGGCTTTCTTCGCAGCCGAGCTCGACCGGCCGTCGAAGCGCTCGTAGCGTTCATCGACGAGTTCAAGACCTGGACAACGCGCTCATGGAATCCCAGATCGGCCTCTACAAGACAGAGCTGATCAAGCCCCGCAGGCCCTGGCACGGCCTCGCCGACGTCGAACTCGGAACCGCGGAACGGGTCGACTGGTTCAACAACCAGCGCCTCCACACAGCGATCGGAGACATCCCACCCCACGAGCACGAGACCAACCACTACGCTCAACACCAGCCCCAGCCAGCCGCTGGAGTCAAGAGCCTCCACCGATCCCGGAGCGGTTCATCGTGCAGACCCGCCTTCGCGTCGACCTGCGCACCCAGGACTGCTGCGAACGCCGCATCAAGGAGGGCAAGACGCGACGCGAAATCGTTCGATGCCTCAAACGCTACGCTGCCAGGGAGGTCCCACCTGGTCAGGACCATACAGTCATGCCCCCCGTCACAGGGGCAGTCGTGAGAGATGAGAGGGTCTGACGGGTGAGTGAGACACCACCGAACACCCTGCAATACCGCTTCGACGGGCCAGAAGACGCACCTGTCCTGATCCTGGGCCCCTCCCTGGGTACTACGTGGCACATGTCGTAGAAGCCGTCCACGGGCGTCCAGTTGGTCCAGGGTGAGTACATAAGTCCAGGTCAGAGCCCTGTGGCGTGCGTGCGTCCGCGGGGTTGGTGACCCGCCTGTGATCGCTCGTGACACGTGAGGACCCCCGTCGGCTTGCTTCCGGCGGGGGTCCTGCGTAGACGGGACCTGATACGACGACGCCCCGCCGGCTTCTTGCTGCGGCGGGGCGTCGTCGTGCAGTTGGTCATGGCGAATTGGGGCTTGCACTGGAGGCTCCGTTGTACTCCGGTTCGCCACTCTCGAGTACGCGGAGGAGCGAGGCTGTGACGACGCGGGCGGTGCGGCCTATCGGTAGCACTCGGCATGGGAATTCTCCGCGGCGAACGAGGTCGTAGCTCTTCGATCTCGACAAGCCGAACGCCTGGGCGGCGTCCTCGACGCTCGCCGTCCCACTCCAGGTGGCGCGGATGTACTCGGGGCTGAACTGGCCGTGAGGCGTTTCGCCGCTTGGACTGGGCATTCCTGTCAACAGTGCCTTTCGGGCTTAGTTGCTTCCGCGGCAGTGGGGAAGCGGGGAGACGCGGTGGACTGCCAATAGTCCGCAGAATCACCGGTTTCGGTAACCGGCCATTGACGGATACCCTGCTCCGCTCAGCGTTGGAGGTGAGTTGCATAGGGCCCAATCGGCGGAAGCATCGCTGCTTGGGGCCGTCGGCAGTGTCTCCACGTGTTTCCGATGACGCATCACGTGGAGTGTGTGGCGATCCTTGACAGTTGGGTGGTGGCCTCCCTAATGGGGGTTCCTGGCGGCTTCCCAAGACAGATGAGGGGCCCGCTCAGCATCGGGTCGGCGCGGAGCAGACCCTTTACGGGTGCAACTTGATCGTTTCCTTTGATGGCGACGTGATCGCCGGCAGCGGGGAGCTGTGACCTGCCGGAGACGGCGGTTAAGGCGCGGCGAGGCTGCCGTGTTGTCCCGGAGCAGGGCCGTCGAATTAGCACTCACGCGAGGGAGGGGGAGCATGGGATGGGCGCTTGGAAGAAGCCTGGCCTATCCGCCTCGCGGGCGTTCTGGCCAGCGTCTTCGTGCCCAGCTGGCGGCGTATCAGTGTTTTTGTGGGACGTATGCGGGGTGAGGTGATGCCGGAGGTTCGTGGGACGCAGCGGGTCGCGCTGGCTCCGGCCTCTCACGTTTCCTTCACACGCCCGCAGCCCCTCGCGGAAACAATCGCGCCCCTCCTTGTTGTTCTCGATCTTCGAGTCGAGGAGGGGGAGGTGTCGGGTCTGAAGCTGTTCCACGCGACGAGTAGTGGTGTGTCCGAGGTTGCGCCGCGTCTCGCTGATGCCGAGGCGGATGTGCAGGGCCTTGTCGAGACGCACATGGAGACGCTGTTGGGCGTCCGTTTCCTGGCGAGCGAGTACGGCACCGGACCGGTCCACAGGGGCCGGATCGACTCGCTCGGGCTGGACGAGAACGGCTCGCCGGTCATCGTCGAGTACAAGCGGGGCGTCGATGCCGGCGTCATCAACCAGGGCCTGTTCTACCTCTCGTGGCTGATGGACCACCGGGCCGAGTTCGAGCACCTGGTCCGCGACCGGCTCGGGGGTACGGCCGCGTCCCAGGTGCTGTGGAGCGGACCGCGCCTGATCTGTATCGCGGGCGACTTCACGCACTACGACGTACACGCCGTGCGTGAGCACCGAAGGTCGATCGACCTGGTCCGCTACCGACTCTTCGGCAGTGACCTGCTCGGGCTTGAGACCGTGGCGTCCGTGAGCGGCGGCATGCAGGTAGCCCGTCGAGTGCGTCGTAAGGCCGGCGCACCGGCGGCAGCCGACGGGCAGGGCGCGTCGATGGTGGAGCTGGCGAACGCGGTCGACGAGGTGCTGCTTGGGCTTGGCGACGGCGTCAACCGCGTTGAGCGCAAGCAGTACCGGGCGTATCAGCGACTGCGGAACTTCGCCTGCGTGTGCCCGCCCCAGCGGAGCAAGCTCCTGGTCTACCTGAAGGTCGACCCAAAGTGCGTCGACCTCCTTCCCGGGTTCACCCGGGACGTGTCCGGTCTCGGCCACCACGGGACGGGTGACCTGGAGGTCCAGCTCCGCACGCCGAGGGATGTAGGGCGGGCGCAGGATCTGTTCCGCGCCAGCTACGCGGCGGCGTGATCGCTCGCCGGCACCCTGGCCATGAGCGCAGGGCGTCGGGTCTGTGGTGGTCGGGTGTCGCTTTCGACGTACGGGCAGGTCGTGGCGGTGGACCACCAATGGTGCGGCGGAGTCCCGGTTTCGGTAACCGGGACTCCGCCGCTATATAGCGCGCCTGAATTGGTGGGCGTGAGGATCGACTGGCGTCCCAGAGCTGGGGATGGCCGTTCGCCAGAGGCTGCCGATTCTGCCTTGGGGGCCGGGAAAGCTTGCGGCCTGCCGTGCACGTGGTGCGTGGTGCGTGGTCGGATGATTCCATCGCCGTTATCGAGGAGATGGCCCGCCTCTAGTTGGACGTGCCGGGCCGGGCGGGGCGCCACTGGGCGAGCGGGTCGAACCCGAGCAGCTCGATCTTGCGCTCGCTCGTCGACTCCTTCGGCGAGTACGCCAGGTGCTGCGGATACAGCCGTGCCAGATGAGCCGCGGGCGGATTGTTCACGTACTTGGCCATCGGGCAGCCGACCACGTGCGGGCATTCCTCCACGGCCCGGTTGTACAGCGTGCCCAGGAGACCGCGCACCAGTCTGGCCCGAGAGCCTCGATCAGGGCCGCGCGCAGTCGCCGCAGCAGGTGGCGACATCAGCTCGCAGCAACTCCTAAGGGCTTGCAGATCATCAACATGGCGTCTTGATCTTGCTGTTGGGGTCGTTGGTCAGGGTGATGACCTGGGCATGGAGGGGTGCGAGGGCTGCGGGTGGAGTGGTCGCCGGGGGGACGCTGATGCCGTGGGCATCGAACAGTCTCCTGATCTTTAGCAGGGTGCGGTGCATCGCGGTCCGGCTGCTGTCGAACAGTACGGCGAGGGGTTCCGCGGCCAGGGCGACCCGGAGGTGAAGGACGGCTGCCAGGACCTGGTCGGGGAAGGTGAGCCGGGGCGGGCGGCCGCGCTTGACGTCGCCGTCGAGGGCCAAAGTGTCGGTGAGATCGCTCAGTTGCTGCCGGGACATGCCGGTCAGGGCGGGGTCGGACAGGAGAGCGTGGTCCCACGCCGGGGCCGGCCTCTGCGGAGCCCGGGGTGCTGGGATGGCTGGGCAGGGCCGGGGGTGCAGGGCATAGTTCCAGTCGCCGCGGAAGGCGTGTCGGGTCAGCGGCAGGGCAGCCATCTCCGCGTCGCCGATCTGGACTCCGGTGGGGTAGAGGTTGGTGTCCAGCTCGGCCATGACGCGCAGTCCGGTACGAGTGGTGGTCGCGGCGATGGACTGGACGATGACTTCGTGGCTGGTCAGCGGGCGGCCGCGCCAGTTCATGGCGATGTGCGAGAAGAGCCGGTGCTCGATCTTGTTCCACTTCGATGTGCCCGGCGGCAGGTGGCACACGGTGATCGTCAATCCTGTTTCGGCCGCGAGCCGGGCGAGTTCGAGCTTCCAGGCCCGGGTGCGGTAGCCGTTCGAGCCGCCCGCGTCGGCGGTGATGAGCAGTCGAGTCGCCTGCGGGTAGGCGGCCCGGCCCTGGCCGGACCACCAGCGGCGGATCGATTCCACCGCGAACGCGGCGGTGTCGTGATCGGTGCCCACGTTGACCCAGCCGGTGTTCGCCGTCAGATCGTAGATCCCATAGGGGACGGCCTTGCCGAGCTGGGGGTCTGCGAAGTCATGGACGTTCACCGGTTCCGGCTCACCCGTCGGCCGCCACTGGCGGCCGTTGTTCTTGAAGTCGCCCACGAGTTCCTTCTTCTTGGTGTCCACGCTGATCACCGGCTGGCCGACGTCCCGGTGATCGCGGGCCTGCTCGTTGAGATAGCGGAACTGCGCGTCCCGGTCGGGATGTTGGCTGCCCTCGATGGTCTTGGCGTTGGCCTGCAGACTGAAGCCTTCCTCCCGCAGCAGGTCCGCGACGGTGTCCGCACTGACTTTGTGCCCGGTCCGGGCAAGCTCCCGCGCGAGTGTGCGGGTCGACTTCACCGTCCACCGCAGAGGCGACATCGGATCACCGCGCTCGTCCGGCTCGACCAGCGACAGCAGGTCCGGCCGCAGCCCCGGATCGAGATCTGCGACCCTCTTGCGGCCCCCGCCCGGCCGCCGCACCCGCCCCAGCGGCTCGTCGCCGGCCTCCAGCTCGAACACGCCCTTGCGGACCGTGGTCTCACTCACCGAGGCCGCCCGCGCGACGGCCCGAACACCACCGTGTCCCAGAACACGGGCCTCCGCGGCCATCAGCAGCCGTCGCTGCCGCTCATCCAGATGCGGGAACAACACCGCGAACCTCGTGGTGAGTTGGGTACGGACCTCGTCCGGGATGCGCATACCACGTCAACGAGCCATGGGACGGGAAGCAACACCTTGATGATCTGCAAGCCCTTAGGAGAGCGGCGCAAACTCGACCGGCACCCGAACGCGCCGCATTTCTACGGGCAACGTCTCGATGGCCAAATCCAGTAGGCAGAAGACAAAGAGTGCATGGACTTGAACGCAGTCGCGAGCGCCATGGCTATCGCCCAGAAGAGAATTACGGCATTCCTGTAGCGTGCTCGGGTGATCGTCGGTGTAACGCCAAACGCCGCATGACCTGGGTAGGTTTGAGTGGTATCAGAAGAATCTAGCGTTATAGCGTCTCGCCAGCTGTTCCGGCCGAGGTGGCGCCGGACCGGCCCCATGCAAGTCGACTTCCCGCCGGTCCGTAACGGCATCGACTACCTCATCAGCGTCGTGGAGCATCTGGACGCCGACACTCACACCGGCCCACGCGAAATCAAGTACGCCGTCCTGCACCTCCAGGCCGCAGCCGAGGTCCTGCTGAAGTCGCGCCTGCTACGGGAACACTGGAGCTTGGTGTTCAGCGACCCTGCCAGGGCCACCTCAGAGAAGTTCGGCGCCTCCGACTTCAACAGCTGTGGAACGGACGCCGCCGTGGAACGTCTGAGGAACATCTGCGGCCTCGACATCAACAAGAAGGACGCCGCGGCTCTCAGGGACCTCGGCAAGGACCGGAACGCTCTACAGCACTACGGGCTGACCCACAGCGCAGAGGCTGTGGAGTCACGAGCCGGTGCAGTGCTCGACTTCCTGCTCCGCTTCCTCGACGCCGAACTGCTCCCACTGCTCGACGCGCCGGAGCGCGGGAGTATCGAAGAAGACATGTTGCGAGTACGCAGCGGCCTGAACACCATCGAGGCGTTCGTCAACGAACGCATGAACCGACTGCGGGGCAACGAACTCAAGGGCACGACCGACTCGGTTCTGCCCTGCTCAGTGTGCGGGCAGTGGGCTCTCGCCGTCATTCCGAACGGCGCTCATTGCCACTTCTGCGTCACCACGATGAGCGCCGAGGACTTGGCCTTGGTCTTCCAGGAGTTCGAGCCTGGCCATCCGGCCAACGAATGCCCGCAGTGCCACGCTTCGACACTGGCCTGTTTCGCATTCATGGACGGCCCTGGTGAGGAGATGCACTACTGCTTCACCTGCCAAGCCCGCTACAGCCTTGAAGAGTTGGCAAGCTGCGGGGGGTGTGGATGCCTCTGGCCCCATGAGGGTGACGACGACGGGACTGCGCAGACCCTATGCGGCGACTGCCGACGCCGCATCGAGGACGAGGAATTGGCTGGCCGATGGTGATACCCGTCCCCGTCACGGCGTACGCGCTCACATTGGCGGTGGACGGCAACGAACGGTCCGCCCGCTCTGTTCGCGCCATGACAACACCGGACCTGCGTGACGAATCGCCGCTCCACACACGCCGCCTGTACAAGTACCTGACCGCGCTCAACGGCGAGCCAGGGTCAGTTGGTATCCGAGAGATCGGCCCACCCTGGTCGCCCTGAAGGCACCGTCATCGCCGCCTTCGGCACCCAAAATACGCCACTTACCCATCAAGCCACCCTGTCAGACCAGCATCAACACGCTGATCCAATAGGGAAGGTGCGGTACTTCTCCCCGTCGTCATTCTCGGTGAGGAAGTCGTCGAGGAGGGCTTCGTGATCGCCGGGGTCGGCGGCGTAGGCGGGGCACCCCTCTCGATGGGCTGCGCGACCGCGTTTGTAGCGGTGCCGGGCAGGTTCCGAGTGGCGCGGGCTTCAACGGTCTGCCGTTCGGTGTCGGTTCTGGGGCGGCTCCGGAGAGTGAGGGGGGAGGGGCTGTAGGGCATGTAGGCGGGCTCGCATCGAGTCCGGGCCCAGCCGTGGAGACGGCCGGGCCCGATGGTTGCGGTCATCGGTGGGCGCGCGCGGCGGTGACGGTCGGCCAGTGTGACGGTCCGGCCTGAGGTCGCGTCGCCGACCGCCCGGGTGCACTGGCAGAGGGCGTGGGCGCGGTGGCTCGATTCCAACGGGTGCGCAGGGCGTTGAGGTCGGCCAGCGCCCGTCGGCTGCCGGTGATGAGCTGGTGGGGGGTGTTGGCGAGGTCGTCGGTGTAGGCGGCGATCCGCACCGCGACGGTCTGAGCGCGTGCGAGGAGGGCCCGCCGAAGGATCCTCTCGCCCCAGTACTCGGGGGAGCCGGCGGGGGTGGAGACCAGGGCCATCAGGTCTTTGGGGGTGAGGGAGTCGGTGATCAGTCCGCGGTGCTGCGCGTCGCCGAGGACGGTGACCGGGTCGACCATGTCGCCGCGGTGGACCAGCGCGGTGATGGACTGCCAGAGCGCGGCGTGCAGCGGCAGCAGGAAGTCCTCGGCGACGAGCCACCGCATCTTCTGGACCTCCGCCGGATAGGCGGTGGCCGTCGCCAGGAGCAGGCGTTCTTCGTCGAGGTCCTCCTCGCCGGCCTGCCGGGGGACATCCACGGGGAGTGTCGTGCGGGGGAAGGAGCCGGGGTGCGGGGCGAACTGTTTGGCGAGAGCGTCCAGGACACAGCCGATGTCGTCGGCCAGGCCGAGCGTCGAGGCGGCCGGACTGGGCAGGCCCGGGTCGGTTGCGGTGGACGCGAGGCGCTCGGCGTGGGCTCGCAGGATCCGGCGGGCATTGTCGGCGAGGATCATCCTGGCGTACGCCGCGGCGTGCTTCGGCCGTGGGCAGAACTGGACGAGGGCGTGGAGGTAGGAGGCGTTCAGGCCGGGAGCGTGCGGACGTGCGTGGTCGAGCACGGCGTTGAGCCAGGCGGTGTCCTTGGCGTGGTCGGCGGGGTCGGGCGGCGGGAGCGTGCGGATCGCGGTGAACAGCGCGGCGTGGTTGTGGCTGTCGAAGTGGTGGGCGATCAGCGGCTCGGTGTCGGCCAGGCGCGCCGGTTCGAGGAGGAGGGCGCCGAGCAGGGCCTGCTCGGCGTAGTGGACCGGCTTCGGTGCCGGCGTGAGGTCGAGGTCGTCGTCCTCGTCGGGTTCGGGGGTGTGGGGCATCAGGCGGCGAGGGTGAAGTCGGCGGGGTTGAAGGGCTTGTTGAGGTGCGGGGCGAGCAGGTGGGCGGCCAAGCGCGGGGGGACGGCGTTGCCGATCTGCGAGAACTGCTGACCCTTGTTGCCCTGCCACGGATAGTCGGCGGGGAAGCTCTGCAGCACGCCCGCTTCCCGAGCGGTGATCTTGATCGGGGCTGGCACCGCTCGCTGCTCGCCGTTCGGAAGACCGGAGGCCGTGTCGGCGACCCAGGTGCATTCGTTGGCCCGATGGCCGAAGAACAGGGTGCCGGCGGGCTCGTCGGCACGGCGCACGGTGGCGTTGGTCTGGTTGTTGCTGCGTAGTGACCATGACCAGCGGTGCGCCTCAGCGATCAAGGTGGGGGCCGGAGCATCTGCGAGGCGGCTCTCACCGGGCCGGGCGGCCGAGTATGGGCCGTCTCTACGGGAGGTCAGGACGGTCTCAGTGTCGGGGTGAGGTGTCCAGGTGCCGCGTGCGCGGGCGTCGGCAAGGGTTTTGCGGGAGCCGGAGGGAAAAGGTTCGGGGCCGCCGCCTGGTCCGCCGCCGGCGCACACGGTAGGCACGGGCCGGTCGGTGGCGCCCCAGCCCAGGGCCTCGGCCATCGACACCCAGCGGGCGCGGCCGGGCCCGAACAGCGACTCCGGCTCGGCGGAGGGCGCGTGGGTCGGCGGCGAGGGCTGGGCGGTGCGGACGCGGGAGGCGAGCAGGATCGCTCGCTTTCGGGTCTGCGGGACGCCGTAGTCGGCGGCGTTGAGGATGCCGGTCCACACGGAGAATCCCCAAGTCCGCAGGATGGCCGCGTACTGCCGCCACAGCGGCAGGACGTCGGGGACCTCCTCCATCACCACCCACTCGGGCTCGCCCACCAGGTTCAGGGCGTGCAGGTAGCGCATGGGTTCGGCTGCGAGGAGAGACCGTCCGTCTACACACGCGCCAAGCAGCTGCTCACGGGTGTCGCGTCCGGCGGCGAGGTCGGCAACGGCCTGGTGGACGAGCGGCTGGTCGACCAGACCGAGGCGCTTGCCCGCCATACTCCACGCCTGACAGGGAGGGGAGGCGATCACCCCGAGGACTCGGCCGGAGAAGATCCACACCGGATAGGCGGCGACATCGGTCCGGATCGTCAACTGTCCGGCCTGGACACGAGTCTTGCAGGCCCACTCGTCCCACTCCAGGCCGATGTCCCGCACGCCAAGGACGGTGAGCGCGTGGCTCCAGCCACCGGGGCCGGCGAACAGGTCGAGGATGATCCGGCTCAAGAAGCTAGCCCGAAGTGGCCCTGCACCGGCTCTACTTCATGCCGGAGATCGCCTGCGGTCATGTCGTGGCCGTCGAGCGCGTCGTTGTGCCGGGTGTACTGATCGGCGAGGCGGAGCAGCCGCGAGAGGGGCGTCAGCGGCGGCACGTCGAACAACAGGGATTCGGTGGGCGGCGTGGTCATGAGGGGCGCCGTACGGTCGGGGCCAGCACGGGCACGGGAGCGGTCGTGCTCGGTGTCGCGGGACGGCCGGGCACAGCAAGGCAGGCGCGGGCCGAGGGAAGGGTCTGACCGGCGTCGTCGAGGTGGACGCGCAGGCGGCTGTGCTGGTCGATCGCATCCACCGGTTTCTGGAGTGTGGCCTGCTTCGTGCGGCTCCATGTCGTCCAGGTCGGCGGGCTCGTAGGTGTGAATGGGCGCCTCCGTGGGCGAGTTGAGTGGGGAGAAGGGGGCGGGGACTAGGCGGCGGTGCCGAAGTCGGTCTGCTTCGGGGCAGCCTTGGCCACAGCACGCTCGGTGATGTCCTTGGACGCCCGGGCGGAGGCGGCGGAGAGTTCGCCTGCGCCGGGTTCGAGATACCAGGGGCGCAGGTCGAGCATGGCCGCGCGCATGCCGGTGGCGAATGCGAGCGCGGTGCCCTTGGGTAGAGCGCGGATGGCGTCGGCGGCCAGGATGCGTTCCTGCCGCATGCTGACGGACGTGGACTTGCCGGACTCGGAGGTCGAGGTGGAGGTGGTCTCGACGTCGTGGTCACCGATCAGACGGGACAGCTTGTCGGCGAAGTCCGGGTCGTCGATGCCGGACCCGATGACCTTGATCGTGGAGGCGGACCACATGGCGTCCATGCCGGCGTCGCCCCAGACCTTCTGGCCCTGCCGGTAGCTCTGCAGGATCGTGATGGGGATGATCCCGCGGCTGCCGAGGTGGGAGTACAAGTCCGGCAGGTCCGAGATTTTGCAGACGTTGGCGGCCTCGTCGAGGATCGCCAGCATGGGCGGGTCGAGGCGTCCTCCGGCGCGTTCGGCCTGGGCGGTCGCGGCCCGCATGACTGAGTCCGCGCACGCGGCGATGAGGGCCGAGGCGCCGCCACCGCCGTCCTTCGACAGCAGATAGAGCGTGTCCTTCGAGGTGACGAACTCGCTCGGCTTGAACTCCGCCACGTTCTTCTGCGGGGTCACCCATGCGGCGATCTCGCTGTTGAGCAGGGCGGCGGCGTACTGGCGGGCGGTCTCGTAGATCCCGTCGCGGGTCTCCGGCGGGCCCTCCACGGTGCCCTTCAACTGCGCGGCGACGGCGGCGAACCCGTGATCGCGCAGGACGTCCAGCGGGGTCCGGTCGGCGGGGAATGCCAGCCACTGCATCACGTCCGTGATTGGCCGTTCGGCGAGCGCGGCGGCCAGGAACAGCTGCGAGAGGATGTTGGATCCCGCCTTGGACCAGAAGTCGCCCTGCTGGGAGGCGTCGACGCTGGCGGCGAGGAAGTGGCCGGCGAGCCTGCCGGCGCCGTCGAGGGTCTTGGTGTCGGACAAGGGGTTCCACCACATGGCCCGTTCGGCGTGGGCGATCTGCTGCGGGTCCATCGACCAGGTCCGGCCGACGGCCGCCCGCGCGTCGAGCGTGGCCGTGTAGGCGTCGCCCGCCGCCTTGTTGGACGTGAGCAGGACCGGGCCTGGCGCGTTGAGGATGGAGGGGATCGCCAGCGATGTGGTCTTGCCGGAGCGCGGCGCCATGATCGCGACGGCGACGTCCTCGTACCCCATGCGCACTTCGTGCTTCGTGCCCTGGAGGTTGCCGAGCAGGATGCCGGTGTCGGCCGGGTTGAGGTGCTTGGCGTCCTTCAGGCTTGGGCGCAATGATCTTGCCTTGGCGGTGATGGCCTTGGACATCAGCGGCTCGATGTCCCGCTGTTTGGCCATCCCGGCGACGCGCTTCCTGCGTCCGCCGTTGCTGTCCTTGTGCCGCTTGTACAGCACGGCGGCCGTGATCCCGAGTGCGAGTAGCACGGTGCCGGGCAGGATGCGGGTGCCCAGCAGCAGGGACGTGTCGCCGAGGCGGGGCCACAGCTGATCGGGATGGAGCAGGGCCTGTACGGGCTGATACGGCGCACGGGGACCGGTGTCGGTGGCCCAGGAGGTGAGGTTGCCGCCCAGCCACGCCAGGTTCGACAGGGGGACGGCGATGGCGAGGACGACGCCCAGGACGCGGAAGGCTATGTCGTAGCCGTCGGTGGACGAGGTGGAGGAGGGCTGGGGCAAGGGCTGGTCCAGGTACGTGGGTCAGGAGCGCGGCGCGGGCGGGGCCGGTCAGCGGGTGCGGCGCGGCGAACGGCCGTGCGGCGCGGGCGGGGCAGTGGTCGCTGGGCGGTGCCGGGCGGCGAGGGCGCTGACGCGTCGCTCCAGGGCGAAGGCGATGTCCGGCGCGGCGACGTGATGGGTGTGCACGGTCATGCGGTCGCGGGCCAAGCCCGGGATCCAGCTCGGATCGCAGGGATCGGGCGCGGTGGGCGGGCCGGATGGATCGGTCAGGGCGTCGGTGAAGGCGGCGATGATCTCGACGGGGGTGCGGGCGTCGAAGGTGGCCGTCCAGCCGGGGTGATCCGCGGTACGCGTGTGCCGGATGGTCCACCAGCCCGGATCGTCCGGGTCGGGGTCCAGACGCAGCTGGATGAGCTGGTCAAGGCTGGTGAGCAGGACGCGCGGCGTCAGCGGCTCGTGTCCGTAGCTCCGGCCAGCGGCGCGATGCAGCGGCACGGTGATCCACCCCGGGTCTCCGCCGCCCGCGAGATAGCGCGGGGTGATGAGCGCCTGCTCGACGGTGTCGCTCACGCGCACCACCGCCGGGCCGTAGACGACGCTGCGGCGGCCCTGGGCATGGGCGGCGTCGTGACCAGTGCTGGCGCGGATGCCTTCGGTCGCTTCTGCGCCAGCGCGTTGATGGCGAAGAGCGCTTGGCCGTGGATCGCCCACTGGTCGAGGTAGTGCCAGGCTTCCGCGTAGCTTTCGGCGAGCGGTTCATCGAACGCCGCGGTCCCGGGCCGGGCGCTCGCGGGCAGTGCGCGGCGCACGGCGAGCCAGTCGTCGTGGACGGCGTACAGCCCCTTGGTGCTGTCGCGCAGTTCTCGCACCTGCCAGGCGTAGCGCCGGGTCCGGGCGGAGGTGGGCAGCTGGGCGAGCTGCTGTTCGGCGACGTGCACCAGTTCGTCGGCGTGGTCATATACCCGACCGAAAGAGACCAAAGTGTCGGAGTCGCGCTGGCGCTGGCGCAGGCCGTAGGTGTCCTCGTCGTAGGGCTGGTGCGTTTCGGGGTCGGAGTGCTGGTCGGAGTAGGCGTCCCAGGCGGCGAGGATCTGCCTGCTTTCCCTCAGGTAGATGGCGAGTTGGCTCAGATGGAGGCGGTGCTCTGGGCTCGCGGGTTCCAGTGGAATGGTCAAGAAGGGCCTTCGGGCATACAGGTGTGACGGCGAGGGGGTGCGGCGCGGCCGAGGCCGCGCCGCGTGGTTCAGCGGCCCCGGGCCGCAGCAGCGGCCAACTCGGCGGCGGGTGCCAGGACGGGGTGCGTGGTCGGCGCGCCACTGCGGCGGGCCTTGCGGGCGGCGGCCCGGATGGCCTTCAGGCGCGCCTCGTGGGCGGCGGCCAGTTGCTCGCCCTGGGCGCCGCGTTCCACCTGGGTGACCAGGTGGGAGTGCGGGACGTCGTAGCGGCCGCGCGGCACGGGCGCGGGGTCGGTGAGGGCGGTGGCGAAGGCGGCGAGCAGGTGGCGGGGTGTGCGGTCGTCGAAGTACGCGTGCCACAGCCGCTGGTGGCCGCCGAGACCTGTGGGGAGCGCGACGTCGGCGCTCCAGCTGAAGTAGTCGCTCGTCAGCGTCGCCCGCCGCTCCATGGTGGTGATGCCGTCCGGATGGCGCGCACTCTCATTGCCCCGCTCGTCGCGCTCGTAGGTCCAGGCCGCCGCTTGCAGGGTCGGCCACACATCTGGCTCCGCGACCGGGGCGGGGTGCAGGAGGGCGTCGGTGATTCCGGCGATGATCTCGGCGGGTGTGTTGCCGCCGAACGACGCGTGCCAGCGCTGTGAGGAGATCCGCCACCAGGCGGAGTACGTGTCCGCAGCGGGTTCGAGTACGAGCGTGTGGCGGAAGTCGGGGCTGGCCAGGACGACATGGGGAAAGTCGGGGTCGGCGTAGTTCTTCCAGCCGCCGGCCCGCAGCGCCTGGGTGACATGGCGCGGGTCGCCGGGCCCGGCGAGATGACGGGGACTGGTGTCGAACCAGATACGAGACCAGGGGTCGTCGGCTTTGCTGGCGATGTAGGGGCGGGTCACGAAGTCGTCGGCGGACCTGCGGGCGCGAACGCCTGGCCGCCCGCGCGCTGGATGTCCCAGTGCAGGACGTGCCAGTCCGTGGCCTCCTGGGCGGCGTCCCGGAGCCCGTCGATGATCAGGCGGATCTCGTCGGTCTGGGGGCTGGTGGCCTGCTGGGAGACGAGGTGCGCGGCGTTGCGCAGGACGTCGCCGAGCAGGATGGGGACGCCGGTGTCCTCGTCGAGGAGGCGAGCCAGCAGCGGCAGCACGTCGGTGACGGGCGGGTTGGTGCGTAGATAGTCCTTGAGCTGGGTCAGGGTTGCGGTCGCCTGCGCGATCTGGTCGGAGCTGGGGTGTGAGGGGTTGGGCATCAGCGTCCTTGAGTGAAACGTGGTGGTGAGCAGGCCAGGCTGTGGACGGCCCTGTGGATATCCCCTGTGGCGAGGGTGTCGTCGCAGTTCAGATCGGTGATGAACCTCCTTGCCATCGAGGAAAGTTGGGGACAGGGCAGCGGGCGTATTCACCCGAGGCCGGTCAGCGGCGTCGGCCGTCGGACGTCGCGTACGGGCGAGCGCCGGGGCTGGAGCGGGCCCGGTTGGTGGCGAAGGAGCTATGGGCCCATGTGGCCGCTCTGGCGGCGGTGATCCGGGCCTGCTGCCAGGCGCTGAGCTGGGACGGCAGGACGGACACGGAGGTGGTGCGGATCCGCTGGGAGGGCGGGACGCGGCCGAGGGGCCGCAGCACGGGCTGCGGGTCCGCGAGCGCCGTGCTGAATGCCTGCACCAGATGCATCGGCGTGGTCGGCGTGAACATCGCCTCCCACACACGGCCGTGTTCGTTGCGAGCACCGACCCACCAGTGTGCCTGGCCTGGGCCAGACTGGTGGAAGCGGACGAAGGCATCGCCGTCCGGGCTGCGGGCGGTGAAGTGCTGGCCTCGCTCGGTCTCCCAGCCCTGTTGCTGCAGGGGCTCCCACACGTTGGGGGCGTGTGCCTTGCGCTCCTTGAACAGGGCGTCGGTGATACTGGCGACGATTTCGACGGGCGTCTGCCGGCCGAAGGTGGCGTGCCATGCCTCCTGGTGCGCGGTCTGCTTCCCGCTGATGGTCCAGCCGCCGGGCTGGGTGAACGGGTCGTATCCGATGTGCACGGACTTGTCCGGGCTGTCGAAGACGATGGGGCCGCCGCTCTTGGACTTGTCCTTCCACCCGGAGGCGCGCAGGTACTCGGTGACGTGGCGCAGGTCGCCGCCGCCGGCGAGATAGCGGGGCTCGACGAGGTAGTGCTGCTGGGCCTGCTGACCGGCGGCGCCCCAGCCGGACCACTGCTTGTTCTGTCTCACCGGTGCCGCCTGACGACCATCGCCGATCCGGCGGGCCGCGCAGCCGGGCTGGTGGACGGGGTGGCGGGCGTGGCGAGCTGTTTGATCGTGCCGGTGTGCTCGTTGAGGTCCTCGCCCACGCTGTCGAGTTCGTTGGCCGCGCGGCCCAGGGCCAGCCATACCTCGGGGTGCAGGATGCCGCGCTGGGAGTGGTCCTGGGCGAAGCGTGATCCGGTGGCGACCAGGTTGGTGACTCGTCCGAGCAGGCCCTCGTCGTAGTCGAGGACCTTGCCGAGAATCTGGGCGGCCTCGTGCGGCGGCGATTGGGCCAAGAGCTGTGTGAGCTGGCTGAGCTGGCGTGCGATGTCGTCAGCGAGCCGTACCGAGGTGAGGGGCGGGGGGTTGGTCATGGGCCTCCTGAACGGGCCAGGTCGGGCTGCTAGTTGTGGTGGCGGATGTGGTGGCTGTCGACGAGAGGGAACATGTGCCGGCGCCGGGCTTCGTCGAGGGCCGCTTCGGGGTGCCCGCCGGCCAGCAGGTTGGTCCGGTTGCGGCTGTCGGCGGTGACGGCCCGCAGGTAGCGGCGGAAGAGGGCGGTGACCAGGCGCGGCTTGCGGTCGGCTGTGATGGGCGGTGGGGTGCGGTCGGTTTCGCGGGTGACAGGTACTCCAGGTGAGGTCTGGGCCGCCCCCCTGTGGGGTCGGCGCGGTGGGTGGTCAGCGCGTACGGCGAGGGCGCGACGCGCTCGGGGCAGGCGCTGCGGGCGCGGGTGCCGGCCGGTGTGCTGGGGATGCGGCGAGGGCGGCGCGGTAGGCGGTGCCGCCGAAGAGGCCCGTATCAATGGAGACCTGGAAGCCGTGGCCGGTCAGCAGCCACGCAGCCCGATCGGCCATGTCCTTCATGGCGATCTCGTCCATCTGGTCGGGGACTTGATGCCAGATCTCGCCCTCGCCGCCGTGGCGTTCGAGCCCGAGGCCGTCGAGCAGGACGAGCAGCTGCTCCGGGGCGCTGGTGCGGGTATCGACGTAGATCGTTCCGTCGCGGTGATAGAACTCAACGTCGACCTCGTGCTCGTCCGCCAGGCTCACGAGCGGGACTCCTTTCGATCGTGGCTCACCGCCGACGAGGTGTCGCCGGACTGCTGTGGGCCCGGATGACGGAGGCGGTCGCGGTGTGCGGCGCGGCTGCGGCGCCGGGCTGGCGGCGCACTGCCTCTGCGGCCTCCTGATAGGCGGCGGCGTCCCAGACGGCGTTGGTGATGTTGACCAGGTATCCGGCCACGAGCAGCGAGGGGACGGCGCTGGTGGCGAGCCTCTTCTTCTCGGCCTTGGTGAGGCGGTCGGGGACCTCGTGCCAGACATAGACGGGCCCGGCCGTCGCCGCCGTCTTGCGTTCGAAGCCGAGGCTGTCGAGCAGGGCCAGGAGTTTCTCGGGCGCATCGGTGGGGGTGTCGGCGTGGACCGTGTCGGTCAGCGGTCTGATGTAGATCTCGACGTCGGTGCCTTCGTCGTCGGCGCGGTTTCCCACGTACGGCATGCTCCTGTTCGGGGATCAGGTCAGCGCTGTCGAACGGCGGGCGCAGCCAGCGGCGAGGGCGCTGTGGACACTGGGCGGGGGTAGGTCTGTAGTGCGGGGCCGGTCCGGTCGACGTCGTTGCGGACCTGCTCGATCTGCCAGGTGAGGGTGGACAGTTGGTTGACGATGGTGCCCAGCTGCATGGCCACCTGCGGGTCACCGCCGGTGTCCTTGAGACGCCGGCCCCACGATGCCCAGGTCGCAAGCAGCGACTGCGTCAGGCGGGGCAGCAGGCCGTCGTCGGGTGCCGCGATCTCGGTCAGGACCGCCGCGACCTGCCGGTCATTGTCGGCATCGCTGCCGAGTGAGGTGAGCTGTTCGAGATGGCGGTGGGCGGCTTGCCGGTCGCTGCCCTGGGTGGCCAGGGTGTTGAGCATGGGGTCGAGATGGACGCTGTACCCGGCCAGAAGCAGGGCATGGGCTGCGGCGGTGGCACCCTGACGCTGCTCCTCGACGGGCAGGGCGTGCGGCAGACGGTGGTAGTCGCCGCGTGGGCCTGGGGCGGAACGGAAGCCGCCAGCGGTCTGCAAGAGGCCGGCCGCGCGCTGGTCGCCCCCGATGGCGACGACCAGCGCGGTCTTCGGGTCCCGGGAAATGGTCACGTAATCCAGGACGAGGAACGTCGGCTCGTCCCCGTGGGCGAGAGTCACCGGCCCCGGTGCGGAGAGGTGACCGGCGGGCTCGGAGGCGCTACCGAGGTGGTGCCCAGGGCGGGCCGGGCGGGCGGATTACGTAGGACGACGCCGACGCCCAGCTCGGACAAGCGCTGGCCGGCGGCTCGTACGGACGCGGCCTGGTGCGCGGAGTCGTCACCGGACAGGACGAAGACGTCGTCTTCCGCGTCGAGGGCGAAGCCGGCCTCGGTCAGGGCCTGGACGATGTCGTCGCGGTCGGGCTTGTCGACGACGAGGGCGTCGCCGGACCAGGTCATCACCACGTGTTCCGGCTCAGCGGCCGGCGGCGTCGTGAGGCGGGCGGCGTTGGTGCGGACCTGGGCGAGGGCCTTGTCGTACCGGGGCAGCAGGTCGAAATGGATGTCCTCGGCGGCGCTGAACGGATCGGCGTCCACCGCGATTCCGTCGGGCTCGCGGACGCCACGGAACGCTTCGGCCGGTGCGTCGGTGGGGGCCATTGCGGCGATCAGGTAGCCCTCGCCGTGCCCGAGCGGGTCCGCGACGAACAGTCGGCTGCCGTCGTCGCGGGTCAGCACGGCGCAGTGGTCCACGGTGTGCTTGGCCAGGGTGTCGGCGACCTGGTTCATGTCCCACACGTGGTCGGTGAGGGCGGCGTGATCGTTGTTGCCGCCGCGGTCCGGGTGGTACGTGCTGGTCCAGGCGCCGGGCAGTTCGCCGGCGAGGACAGCAGCGAACGAGCCGAGAGTGGTGTCGGGGGTGGGGACGTGCATGGTCTCCTCAGAAAGGAAGGGGGCGGGGGTCAGCGCCGCCTGTTTGCCGGGGCTGCTGCGGTGGGTGCGGCGGCGGGGCTGGTGGTCAGGCGCGGCGAGGGCGCGGGACAGGCGCAGATGGCGGAGGCTTCGCGTTCGTCCGGCCCGACGTCGGCGGTGCACGCGCGGCGCTGGGGGTGGTTCTGGTGCCGGTCGGCGAGGTCGTTGCGCATGTGGGTGAGGTCGGACCGGATGACGCCGAGCCGGTGCTCGCCGAGGTACTGCAGCCGCTTCGCGGTGTGCGGATCCGGGGCCTGGCCCAGACCCTGGTAGAAGGCGGCGGTCGCGGTGAGGACTTCGCCCAGCGCGATGAGCACTCCGTCGTGGGAGGCGGTCAGTTCGGTCAGCGCGTCGGCGACCTCGCCGCTCGTGGTGGCTTCACGGATCCGCTCGGCGAGGTCGGCGACCAGCGAGCCGAGTGGCTGGTAGTGCGACTCGCGCGTCTCGGTGTCGAAGGCGTCATCGGCGTCGACGTGGTAGCGCACAGCGCGCAGCCGGGCCACGGCGCGAGTGGCGAGACGTTCCTCCTCGGCTATGTCGAGACCGATGGGCAGGCGGTGATAGGTCTCGTGGAGGCGGACGACGGGGACAAAGCCGGTGCGTTGAAGGATGCTGTGGGCTTCCGGATCGCCGCCGCGGACGAGGACTTCTCCGGAGTGCGCGTCGCGCCCCAGGGTCAGGAAGCGATCGGCAAAGGCCAAGAAGCTGTTCTTTCAAGGGGGGTCAGTGGGTCAGCCGGGTGCCGGGCGTGGGAGGCGCGGCGGTCATCCGGGTCGAGAGGGGCACCGGCCGTGCGGTAGCGGGCAGGGCGGCGGCGGTCGCGTCGAGGTCCTGCTGGACGCCGTACAAGCGGCGGGCGATCAGCTCCAGTTGGTGTCCTGCGGCCGGGCCGTAGGCGTGCGGGAGGCGATCGAGACGGTGGGCCGCGTGCTCGACGAGGCCGCGCACGGTCGCGAGCGGACCGGTGTTCCCGTCGGCGAGCTGGCGGAGCAGTCCGGCGAGTTGAGTGGTGGCGTCGCCAGCGCCTGGTGAAGCGCCGTTGCCCGCCGCGGTGGAGCGCTCCGAGAAGCGGGCGGTCTGCCCAGGATCAGGGCCGAGGAGGGGAGAACGGAGATCCAGCTCGGCCTCGATACGTCGGCACTCGGCTGCCAGGAGCGGAAGCAGCCGTTGGGGCTGCGTGGTCCATGTGCCGTCCGGGCGGATGAGGTTGGCGAGCAGGTCGAGGCGGCCGGGCTGTGCCTGGACGGCGATCCAGCGGCAGCCGTGGTCGTCCCCCGGCCGCTGGATGCCCGCGATGCGGGCGATCCGGTGGGCGATCTCGGACCACTCGGGGCCGGTGAGGTCGCGGTCGCAGGCGTGCAGGCGCACATCCGCGTGCCAGATGGCGCGTCGGTCGTCCTGCGCACCGGCCGCGAAGGGGTGCTGCCAGCTGGGGTCGTCAAGGTGCTCGGCCCACTCGGCGGAGGTCCAGGACTTCTGCTCGTCGTCGAGCGTGTAATAGTCCAGCCCCGGCCAGAGGGCGACCACCGTGTGCTCGGTCAGACCCTCTTGGTCGCTGACCGGGCGGTCGAGGGCTTCGGCAAGCGGCTCGCTGGGGCTGATGTCGCGTGGATGGATACGGATGATCATTGTGAGGTGGACTTCCGGCGCCTACGGGCGAGTTGGGTCAGGTCGTGCGCGGCGGTGATCAGGGTGTGTTCGCGCACCAGGTCGGAGTGGACGGCCAGGTTGCCCGGCGGCAGGAGTTCCAGGGCGCGCTCGATGGCCGTGCGCGCCTGGCGGTACTGGCCCGGCGCGCGCAGCGCCGAAGCCTTGCGGAACTGCGCGATCGGATCGTCTCCACCGCCCTCGGGCAGCCGGTCCACGAGGGCGAGCAGCGCGTCCGCGCGGCCGGGAAGCAGACCGCCCAGCCACACTCCATGCAGCAGGACGTGCAGCGTCTTGGGGTGATCCGATGCCGTGGCGAGGACCTGTTCCATCACGGCCAGGCCATCCGAGCGGGACTGGCCCAGGCGCGCGAAGGCGTACAGCGCCCAGCTGTGCGGGTCCGCATTCAGCACGCTCAACGGCACCTGGTTCAGGAGGGATTCGATGGAGCGGCACCGGAAGTCGTAGCGCAGGGCGCTCAGGTAGAGGTGCCGGTACGTCCGCCAGATGACCGGGCCGGGGCCGGGGTCGGTGACGTGCTCGGGGTCGAGAAGCACCAGCGCACTGTTCCCGGCGGCGCGGGCTTGCCAGGCGACGTCAGCGCACACCTCGGCTGACTCCTGCCACGTCGTGTCCAGATCACGCAGGGCCTCGGCCAGGCGCATTGGCCACTGGGTACCGGCGACCGTCTCGATGGCGATCGAAGCCGCGCGAGCCAGGGCCGCGTTGCGCTCAGGGCTGGGGGTCATCGCCCGCCTCGGGCGTCGGCGACGTGCACCACCTGATTGAGGTGGTTGACCGAGTACCAGCCGCAGTCGACGTCCCCTTCGGCGCCGGCCAGGCGTGGGACGAGGTAAGTACGCAGCGCCTGCTGGTAGATGAGGCAGTCCGGGCAGCGGCTGGAGAGATGGACGAGGTAGCGCGGGTGAGCGGTGAGGTACGTGCGCTCGCCGCCGGCCGGGTCGTACAGCCGCCACCCGTCCTCGTCGGTCGGCGTGTGCCACGAGGGCGTGACGACCTTGTAGGCGTCTCCCCACAGCTCACTGCCGGAAATGCCCTTGAGGATGACGACCTGGTCGCCGGGCCGGAAGTGCTGGTGGGTGATATCCCGTTCGGGGGTGACGACGTCACCTGGGGCATGCGGATGGCGGAAAACGGCGTCGGGCACAGCAGGGGTTCCTTCCACTATCACGCGCAGGGGAGGCGGTGGGAGGAACAAGGATCCGGACGATCCCCGGTTTCGGTAACCGGTGATCGTCGGGTACAAGACCCTGTGTCTACCGGAACGGATTCTCGGTTCCGGTGTCGTCGCTGGTGGCGGCGTCCAGGAGTTCGGGCAGGTCAGTGCCCTCGGCGTCGCGCTGATCGATCCACCACCCAACGCGGGTGACGGTGCGGATCGTGTCCTCCAGGGCAGCCCAGTCGGCCTCGTCCCAGCTGCCTTCGGTCACCAGCGCGCTGTACGCAGTCGTGACGAGCTGGTGGCGGGAGCGCTCACCCCAGGCGAGAGCCTTCTCGGGTCCTTCGAGCGGCGGCATGTCGAACTTCTCGGCCCACTCGGTGGCGGCCTGCTGTTCCTCCGCGCGCCTGGCGGCCAGCCACTCCTCCTTGCCGGCGCTGTCCTCGTCGCGGGCGGCCTTCCAGCAGTCGGTGCAGTCGCGTCCCTCCAGCCAGCGGGCGAATCCGGCCCGCCGGTCGGCGGGGCGGTTGGAAAGATCATGCGAGATTTCGTGTCCACATCTGTGGACGATGTTCCACGTCGTTCGGACGGCCATATGAGGGCGAATCTCCTTATCGTCAGGGGTGGTTCGGTGTGTTCCGTGCGCTTGGCGCGACCTGGGCGGGGTGCTAGCACGGGCAGTGGCCCATGGCGATGACCTTGTCCTGGCAGTCGCGGTCTGTCCGGTGCAGCTTGGTGAGCCTCACGTGCTGGGGAGGGGTTGTCGACAGCGCGTGGACCTCGTCCTGGTGCCGGGTGAATCCCGCCAGTTAAAGGGCGGTGGTGGCCCACCGGTGCCGCTCCCCGCTGGGGCGCGCGACCATCGTGTTGCTGGCGGCGAGGTGCAGGGTGATCTTGGCGGAGGAAGTCAGGGCAGCGGGCTTTCGTCTTGGGACAGCCGGGTTAGCGCCGTGGCCGCCGCGGGGTGCCGGCGGGCGAGGGCTGCGCGGTCATGGCGGTCTTCGTGCGGCGCAGCGTCGGCGGTGCGGAGGCTGCGGCGGAAGTGGGGCACAGGTCAGGGTCGAGGTCGACGCTGTAGCGGGCGGTGGTGAGCATCTCCGCAGCCCAGGTGGCGTGTTCGTTCTCCCAGGTGCGGCCCAGGTCGAACGACAACCGGATCCACACGCCGCGCAGCGTGGGATAAGTGTCGAATCCAGCACGGGCCAGGACACTCGCGGCGAAGGCATCGACCGGGCCATCGACTTCGACTTCGCCGCCCAGGCCGCGGGTGATGCGGATCGCTTCGTCGCTCATCGGCTCCGCCCCTTTCCGGCTGTCTGTGCTCGGTCGCCCACGGGCACAGCGGCGGTCTGCGGCACAAACTCAGGGAGGGTGGCTGTCGGGGCGGTGAGCCTTTGCGGGGAGCGGGTGGCCGCTGCCTGCGCGATGGGGTTGCGTCGCTCCATCAGCTTGATACGCACGGCCGGTTGCGGTGGGCCGGCGGTGAGGGCGGGGTCGAGGGGGTAGTCGGCCTGCACCTCGTAACCGTGTCGGCGAAGGTCGAGGACGGCCTGGCGAGTACGGCGGACCCCGTCCTGCTGGGGGTGGGTGAGCCGGTACAGGCCCGGGGTCTCGGGGACCGGCTCGAACTGTTCACGGAGCAGGAACCAGTCGGCCAGGTGCGCGGGGATGTTCGCGGTGGCGGCGGCCACGAAGCCGTGGTCGGGATGGGCGCCGAAGCGGAAGTGGTCAGACAGAGGCAAATTTCTTTCTTTGAGTGGTCAGCGGTGTATTGCCGCGGAGCGCGGGGCGGGTCAGCGGGAGGGGCGGCGTGCGGGTGCGGCCGGTGGCGCGGGTGCCGCCGCGGGGCCGTTTGTGGGCTGGGCCGGGGCTGACGGGTGCGTGCGCCGGTAGGTGTCGGCCAGGTGGTCGTCGGTCAAGTAGCTGAGTTCGTCTCCGAGTTCGGACAGCTGCTCGGCGTGCCGGCGGTACCGTTCGGCGATCTTCGGCTCGTGCTTGCGCTTGCACCACTCGGCGGCCGTCTCCAGGAACTGGTGCAGCTCACTCAGAGCGCTGTGTCCGTCGCCTAGGACGGCGGTGGTGACGGCCTGGAACTCGGCAGTCGTGCGCACTTGGTACAGCCGGCGGGTCCAGGCGATGACGCTCTGCCCGGCGTCCTCGATCGTGAGGCCGTCGGCGAATTGCTTGGCGTCGTAGGCGGCCCAGCGGTGCAGGTCGTCGGTGGTGGGCCGGTTGCCGCGGTGGTCTTTTATCTGCTCGCCGGTACGACCAACGTTGTCGTACAGGTCGAAGTCGGGGTGGGGCAGGGACAAGGAACTCCTCGGGGCGTGGAGCCGGGCCGCGGCGCTACACGCGGGTCGTCAGTCCGGAGGCGTCTGTGATGGCTCACATGTAGCCGATAAGGCGGTACGGGGCGGCCTTCGTCGTGGCGTCGTGGCTGCTGGTGTCGGAGGTCACGCAGGCGGACGCGGTGAGGGTGACGGTCGCGAGCGTGGTGAGCAGCAGGGCGGCGCGGCGGGCGGGGGTGTGCGAGCGGATGAGGGCGCTCCGGGGAGGGGATCAGCGGGATCGGGATGGGGTTGTGGTGGTCGACGGGGCGGGCACTGCCGGCGCGGCCGGTGGTGTGCGGGTGTCGGCAGCGGCGCGCAGGTGCTTCGCGGCGCGGGCGAGGTAGATGCGGCTGTCGCCAAGGCGGTCTTCGAGTCGCTGGTGCTCGGTGGTGATCGCCCGGTCCCGGGCGGGGTCAGGGGCCTGGTGAGCGAGGTCGGCGAGATGGCCGAGGTGATGAACCGCGGCGCTGAAGGCGGCGAGCGCGAGCCCGGTGGGTTCGGCGGCGCTCGCGAGCGCGAGGGTCGTGCGGCGCACCGTGGTCGTGGGCCGAGCCGGGGAGCGGGCGGCGGCGCGATGGCGGAAGGCGCTCTCGCCGGCCAGGAATCCCAGCAGGCGGGCCAGGTGACGGACTTCGTCGTCCAGGATCTCACTCAGTGCCGGATCCGGGCGGATCTGGTCGGGGAGCGGAAGGTGGTCGGCAACGGTGTTGAGCCGGTCGGCCACGTCGTGAAGCAGCATCCGCTGGTCGGGATCGGACAGTGGCAACTCCTTGATGCGGGGACGGGGTTCTACCGGCGGGTGATCTGGTCGGCGGTGCGGCCGACGTTGTCGTACGGCTCGAAGTCGGGGTTCTGCAGGGGTGCTCCAGGTCTCGTGCGGCCGCGGCTTGCGGGGTTTCAGTGCATGCGGGTGTCGGTGTCGAAGAGCGCCAGCTCGTGGGGGTGCAGGAGGTGCTGCACGATGAAACTGCGCCCCGCGACCTTCCACAAGCCGCGGCCCCGGTTGAGGTGGGAGATCGCGTCGGTCTCCACCGAGGCCAGGCCCAGCAGGGCTGCTGCGGCATGGAGTTGGTCAGTCTCCTGTCGGTAGACGATTCGGGTGGAGCAGTCGGCGAGCAGACCTTCGGCCAGGGCCCGGCCGCGGGATCCGACATCGCCCGCGGTGAGCAGGTCGGACAGCCGGTGGATCACCATCAGGTTCGCGATGCCCAGGCCGCGGCTCAGCTTCCACTGGGACTGCATGCGCTGCAGGAGGCCGGGGTGGCGCATCAGGCGCCAGGCTTCGTCGTAGACGATCCAGCGCCGGCCGCCGTTCGGGTCGGACAGTGCAGATTCCATCCACGCGGACGCGCAGGTCATCGCCAAGACCAAGGCGGTGTCGTCGCCGGATCCGCCCAGGCGGGACAGGTCGATGGTGAGCATCGGCGAGTTGGGATCGAAGGCCACCGTGCTCGGGGCGTCGAACATCCCGGCGAGGTCGCCGTGGACCAGCCTGCGCATGGCGTGGGCCAGGTCGCGGGAGGCGTCGCCGAGGCGGCCGGACATGATGCCGCCGGCCACATCGAGTTCGTCGGGGTTGTTGAGGGTGGCGGCGATGTCGCCGAGCAGCGGGGTACGACCGGTCGCGACGGCGCGGGTGACGACGGCATCCAGCGCGACGTCGAGCCCGGTGTGCTCCATCGGCAGCAGGTCCCGCCCGAGCACGGTGCGGGCCAGCGAGCCGAGCAGCAGCAGGCGGCGCTTGCGGATCTCGCCAGCCCAGTCGGCCTCGGAGACGCTGTTGGGCCGCGGCGCCGCGTCCAGAGGGTTCAACTTTCCGGGCAGGCCCGGCCCGAGCGCGATGGAGGTACCGCCCAGCGCCTGCGCCACGGGCGTCCATTCCCCCTTCGGATCACACGGGACGTAGACCCGGTACCCGAAGGCGATCGACCTCAACGCGAAGGACTTGGCCAGCGCCGACTTGCCCTGCCCGATCACCCCGGCAAGGAGTACGTTGGGGTTGGTGAAGCCCTCGACCTTGCCGTACAGCGCGAACGGGTCGAAGCAGAAACTGGCTTCGGCGTGGACGTCGCGGCCGATGTAGATGCCCTCGGCGCCGAGGCCGCCTTCGGCGAGAAACGGGTACGCCCCGCTCGCGGTAGCCGTGGTCATGCGGTGGGCGGGCAGCTTGAGCCTGTTGTTGCGGGAGGACGCGGGGCCGGGTCGCCCGGCGGGTGGGAAGAGGGGCGCCGGCATCTCCTGTTCTGCTACGCCAGCGCCGCTGGTGTGGGCGGCTGCTTCGAGGCGGGCCTTCGCGGCGGCCTCGGCGAGCTGCCGGCGGGCAGCCTTGCGGGATGCGCGATCGGTGCCGTGCGGGGTGAACAGGGGGCTGGCGCTGGCTCGGCGGGCTCGGCGCGCAGGCCGGTGGCTCATGACGGGGCGGCTTTCACGTGACGGCGGTCTGGACGCGGCGCGGGGTCAGACGACCGGCGAAGCGGTGAACAGAATCGGGCTGCGATAGCTCTTGCCGTCGCCCGACCAGTCCAGCTGGATGTAGCCGTCGGCGAGGTAACGGCTGGAGCCCGCCTTGGACTTGAGGGTTCCGGTCGAGTAGGAGCCGTTGCCGTTGCCGCTGCTGTGTTCGAGCGCGTGCTCCAGGCCGGTGTAGGCGCCGGACTTCACGACCGGGTCCGTGCCGCTGACGCTCCGCTTGGTCTGGAGCTGGAACTTGGCCTTGTTGAAGGTCAGGGTGCTGCGGTTCTTGGCTGTGTACGGGCCGTCCCAGTACACGGTGGCGGTGGTGTAGATGTAGCCGCCGGATCGCATGGCGCACAGCGTCACGTCGAAGTCCCAGTTGTCGGAGTCGGGGCCGTTATAGCTCGGGTCGTCGACGCTGTGGTTGCTGGTCTTGCAGTGGTAGCTGGCGGCGGATGCCGGAGTGGTCGTGGCCAGGGCGGCTGTGCCGGCGAGCGCGGCGATAACGACGGCGGCGGAGGTGGAGCGCTTCAGGGCGCGCATTCAGGGCCTTTCGGTGGCTGGGGTTACTGGCTGCAGGAGGTGGTGTGGCCGTGCAGCGGGGCGTTGAGGTCGCTGGGGGTGGTCTTGCGGCGGACGACGTGACCTGCGGCGAGGTGGCGCTGGCAGATGGTCAGGACGGGTGGACCCTCGGGCAGCTGCTCGGGGTGGCATTCCGTGTCCGTCGGGGTATCGCCCGCGACGGGCAGGAGGTGGAAGGCGTCGTGCACCGCGGCGGCGGACTGCCACAGCCGGGTGTGCGCGGTGGCGAGGTGCCGTCCGGCGGCGGGATGCGGCGGCCGGGTGGATTCGGCGAGCTGGTCGAGCAGGCGGTGCAGCGCGGTCAGATGGGCGTGCAGCACGTCGAGGTGCACGCGGTCCGCGGGCGAAGCGATGTGCTGGGTGCGTGGGGTGAGGGCGCGGGTGTGGTGGCGGATACCGGCGTTGGCGGCCCGCAGGTACGGGTACGCGTCGCCGACGGGGATGGCAGAGGTCAAAGGGGGAGATTTCCTTCCTGCCGTGGTGGCAGGACGTCGGCCGCGGCCGACGTGGGGGTTACAGGGCCGTGCGGGCGAGGGGGAGGGCGCCGAGCGTGAAGGCGTCGGGCTGCTGGAAGTTGAGCCGTCGCAGATCGACCTGGGCGGTGACGGCGGCGGTCTCGATCTGCGCGCACGCGGCGTCGAGCAGGGCGTCGGTCTCCGCGGAGACGGTGAGCAACCCGGTCAACGACACGTCGGCGTGTCCGGCGATCAACTGGCGCTCGCGGACCTTGACGTCCGCGTACTCCACGGAGTCGGCTTCGGAGTCGACCTGCCCGCGACGCGAGCGTTCGTTGGCGTCGGCGATGACCGCCGCCTTCTTGCGCTGCACGTCGCGCATCGCGGACTCGAGCCCCTGCGGCACATATATAAGGGAGAGGGTGCGGCGGACCCCGGCGGTGAACATCAGGCCGTGCAGGAAGCCCGCGCTCGTTTCGGTGCGGGGCCAGTCCTCGACCCAGTAGGTGGCGTGCCGGGCGGAGTCGGTGGCGAGCCGGTCGTACTCCTCGATCTGGACCACGGGCCCGGCGGCTGCCGGGTCGGCTTCGGCCCGGCCGGAGTTGGACCACTGCTGCAGCGCGGACAGCGCCCTGGGGTCGTAGGCAGTGCGGATGACGGCGGCGATCTCGCGGGCGCTGAGCCAGCCGGTCACCATCAGTCCGGCGCTGCGCGCGGCCTGGGCGATGGAGGACGTGGTCTGTTCCATCACAGTGAAGGCGCCGGGCAGTCCGCCGCCGGCCTGACTGATGAGGCGCTTGGCGGCCTTGAGGTCGAGGGAGATCGCCAGGTACGCCTCGTGCGGGGCAGCGGCCGGGCCGGCGGAGGCGACAAGTTCGCTGTAGACCTGTCCGGCGACCGGGGTTTCGGGGTGGCCCTGCTGGGCCCAGTAGCGGGTGAGGGTGTCGCCGCTGTCGGGCACGGTGCGCTCCAGGACCTGCACAGTGGCGACGTGTCCGGTGCGGGCTATGCCCGCCAGGACCCGCCCCCAGCTGCTGACGTTGTGGTTCTGACTCGCCGGGTCGAGGAGCGCGAAGGCCCTGCTGGAGACGCGGGCGACGGCGGTCAGGGTCTGGCCGTGCGGGTCGTGCACGGCGGCGGCCTGGTTGGCGGAATCGCCGGGCGTGACGACGCGCAGTGAGGCGGCGGTGCCGGGCAGGTGCAGGATGCCGTCCTGGCGGGGACGGGTGACGGGCCGGGCGAGCCACAGACTCTGGCCGGTACACCGCCGCCGGGCGAAGCGCAGGACGATCGGCGCCCAGTCGATCAGCGAGCGGCCGTGCCGGCGGACGACAACCAGGGCGGTGACCGCGGCCCACAGCGGGGTTAGGGCGAGGGCACCGAGCAGCCCGGTGGATACCACCGTGACCAGCAGCAGAGCCAACGCGCAGGACACGAGGACGAGTTGGGGCAGGGAGAGGCCGAGCAGGATGCCGCGCCTGGACCGGTGGGGGAATTTGACGGTGAGCGGTTGGACGGTGAGATCAGACAAGGGCCGTTCCGATGGTGCGCGGGGCGGTGGCCGGGGCGGCACGCGGCGAGGAATGCGCAGCGCGTCCGTCCCGGAGTCGGGCAAGGTCACAGGCCGGTGGGCGGAGGCGGCGGTGCCCCGGTTCCGCTGGAGGTGCCGGCCGAGTTCGGTGCCGGCGGGGCGCCCTGCGGCGGTGGAGTTGAAATGCCTGCGCCGGGCTGCGACATGAAGCCGCTGCCGCCGCTGGGGGGCGATCCGGAACCGCCACCCTGTCCGGGGGCACCGCCGACCTGACCATTGGTGTCGTCACGAGGGCTGGTCGGCGGGGGCTGGACGGCCTTCTCCAGACCGCTCGTGATGCCCTCGCCCCCGGACGACGGCGTGCTTGAGCTGCCGCCTTCCTTGCCGGTGTCCGGCGTGGGGTTGGCGGCGATGTCGCCGGGGAAGCCGCCCGGCACGGAGTCCGGCCCCTGGGGAGCGGCGCCCGCTCCGGCCGCGGCACCGCCACTTCCGGCAGTGGCGACCGCGGCGGCGGCCTTGCGCCCGGCGCGTTCGGCGTGCTGACGGGCCATCTGCGCACCGGCTCCGCCGGAGCGGTGCAGGGTCTCGGCGTCGGAGCCCTCGGAGGCGGCCCAGTGCACGAACTTGAACGTGGCATACGGGCACAGCAGGACCAGCGCCAGGATGACGATGCCGGCCATCACGTCGGCAAGGGCGGCGATGCCGTCCTTCGCCTCGGTCTTACCCATCGCGGCGATCCCCAGGACGAAGATCACAGTCATCAGCAACTTGCTGACGACGAGGGTGGCGGTGGCTTCGATCCAGCCCTTGCGCCAGCGCCGGGCGACCTCCCAGCCGCCGCCGGCTCCGGCGAAGACGGCGAGGGTGACCATGACGAGGATGCCGACCTTGCGGACCATCATCACGCACCAGTAGAGGAAGGCGCCGATCGCGGCGCCGACGCCGACGAAGACGGTGACGAGCCAGCCCAGGCCGGACAGGGAGGCGATCTGCCCCACCTTGACGATCCGCCGCACTGCCGTGGCGATGTCGAGGTTGGCGGCCTTGAAGAGTCCGTCGCTCAATGCGTCGACGACTTCGATGGCGACGGTGGTGAAGGCGATTGCGGTGAAGGCGAACAGGACGCCGGTGGCGGTGCCGGTGAATGCCTGGGTGAGCGCCTGGCCGTCGCGGCGGATCGCGGCGCGCACGAGCTGGGCGCAGAACGTGGCGACGAGGACGACCAGGCCGATCGGCAGGATCATCTCGTAGTTGTCGCGGAACCACCCGGCGTTGAGGTCGACCTTGGTGGTGGTGTTGACCGCCTCGGCTGCCAAGTCGGCTGCTGCTGCGGCGAGTTCGCCCGCGCTCTTGGCCATCCAGTTGCCGATGGCCGTGCCTGGGTCGGAGGCGAAATCGACGGCGTCGCCGACGGCGCAGAGTTTGTCCGCGAGGGGGAGGTCGCAGAAGCCCAAGGGGGAATCCCCTCCTTTCTCAGGTGGGCTGGGGGCAGGTCAGGGCACGACGCGGGGGGCGATGGAGACCAGCGAGCAGTTCGCGTTGGGGCGGCACTGCACGGCGAGGGTGATGGAGCGGTCCTCGGCGCCGGCCCCGCCCTTCTTCCAGGCGATCTGCTGCTTGCCGGTGACGGTGACGGCGTAGATGTACGCCTCGGTGATCGCCGACGGATCGTCCGCCAGGGCCTGCTTGAACGCCGAGGGGTAGTGGGCCTCCGTGACGGTGGCGGTGGCGTACTGGTCCTGGTCGGCCATCCGCGACCACAGCACCGGATCCGGCACCTGTGTGGCGATCGAGGACCAGTCGGCGTACTTCGTCTCCGCCGTCAGCCACGCCCTCATTCCGGCGAGCTGCTGGTCACGGCTGGTGGTGCGGGTGTCGTACGCCCACAGCGTTGCGGCGGCGGCCTTGGCGAAGGCGACCGGGTCCGCCAGCTGCGGGGGCTTGGCCACCGAACCGGCCCCGGCCGACGCCGTCGGGCCGGCGGACGCGGAGGTACTGCTGCTGGGCCCGGAGGACGGAGCGGCGGCCTGGCTGTCGCCGGCTGTGGTGCGGCCGGTGAGCAGGGCGACGACGACGGCGAGGGCCAGCAGGACGGCGAGGCCGGTCGCGAGGACTGTGATGCGCTGGCGGGTCGACCAGCCGAGGCCGTAGCCGGACAGGGAGGGGAATGGTTTCGGCATCAGTGGACCTGCGACCCCAGGGCGGAGAAGAACGCCACGACCCCGTTCGCGGCGCCGAGACCAAGGGCGGCGCCCGCCGCGACGACCGCGCCCTTCTTGCCGTTGGCCTCGGCCTGGTGGCCGCCGGTGTGGTGGCCCCACGCCCACACGCCGAGGGAGACGGCGAGCGCGCCGACCACGGCGACGATCGCGAACAGGTTGATCGAGTTGACGACGTTCTTGAGCACGGCGAGGCCGGGCAGGCCACCGCCCGAGGGCGTGATGCCGGGGTCGTAGGCCAGATACTGCACGGTTTCGAGCAGGTGCAATGAGGCTCCTTGGGCACGCCGAAGCCCGGCGCGCGGGAATCACAGAAAGGGGGAGGGGGCGAGGCAACTGCCTCGAGAAGGAAGGCCGACAGCGGTGCGGGAGACGGCTGGCCCGATCGGCGCCCGCGTTGGGGCGGCGTGGCGTGCCCGAGGTCACGCAGGTTTCGTGCCGAGGCTGGACGAGGCCACAGGTCGGGCGGGGGCCGCTGTCGATGGCGCTTCGGCTCAGGCTCCGAACCGGCTGCCGGGGTGCACTACTTCGGGATCGACGGCTTCGGTGCCGGGTTGGTCTTGTAGGGGTTCGCGCAGTTGTAGATCATGTAGCCGCGGATCTTCTTGCCGTCGGACTTCCGGGTGACGGTGCCGTGGGTGTACCAGGTCTTCTCGGCCTTCTTGTAGGCCCACTGGTCGTAGACGACCTTGTCGTGCCGGTAGCCGATGCCCACGACGGTGGACGTCTTCGACGGCGCCTTGCGGATCTTGACCGCACTGCAGCTGATTGTGGTGGTGCCGGTGTCGTACGCCTGTGCCGTGCTGGCGGTGGCCAGGCCGCCGGCGGCGACGGCCAGGCCCAGAGAGGCTGCCGCGAGGGCGCGCTGGGTGCGGTGGCGGGTTATCAAGTAGGTGCTCCGTGATGTCAGGGGAATGAGGGTGGGCAGGACGGCGGGTCCTGCGGGGCCCGTCCGAGGTGAGTGCGGAAGAGGCCCCGGGGGGTATCCCGGTCAGGGGGTGTGCCGGGGATGTCGCGCCCCGACCGGGGGTCAGGTGACGCGGCGGGCGGCGAGGATGTCCCAGTCCGCGAGCGGCGTGATCCGCACAGGCTTTCCGGTACGGGGGGCCTCGATCGCGAGTCCCGAGCCGATGTACATGCCGACGTGTTCGGGGCGGGCGGCGCTGCCGCGGGAGAAGATCAGGTCACCGGGCTTGAGTGCCTTGGGGGACACTGCCTTGCCCTCGTTGACCTGGGTGTACGTGGTGCGGGTGAGCTGGACGCCGGCGTGCTTGTACGCTTGCTGGGTCAGCGAGCTGCAGTCGCAGCGGCCCATCGGGTCGGGGCCGTGCGGCGCCGTGCAGGTGCCGCCCCACTGGTACATCGTCCCGAGCCGCGCCATCGCCCAGGCGATCGCCTTGCGCGCCTTCGGATCGGCGTCCTTCGGGATCGCGTAGCCCTTCGGTACCGACCCTTCCGGGATGGTGCCGTACCCGGAGCCGTCCTCGGCCGCCGCACAGGGCGCGGTACTGGAAGTGGTGTTCGTCTCGCTGGTGTCCTGGTCGGCGTCGGGGAACGTCGCGGCGATCGCCTTCTGGAGGGCGGTCGCCAGCTCCTCCCAGTCGGCGTAGGCGTCGGGGTAGCCGGAGCGCTGGACCTTCTGCGCGGCCTGGGCGACGGTCAGCTGCTGCCAACCGTCCACCGCGAGCAGGTGCTTGTAGAACTGCTCGCTCGCGTAGACGGGGTCGTGGATCTCCGTAGCGGTGCCCCAGCCCTGGCTCGGCCGTTGCTGAAACAGACCCAGCGAGTCGCGGTCGCCAGAGTTCAGGTTGCGCAGCCGTGATTCCTGCATCGCGGTGGCGAGCGCGATGATCTGGCCCTTCTTAGGCACGTGGAGGCCGATCCCGGTGGCCACGATCGTGCGGGCGTTGGGGATCTGTTCCTCGGGCAGGGACAGGCCCTCGACGTGCACGTCCTTGGCGGTCGCACCGTTGAGGATCTTGGTGACCTGCTCGACGACCGTGTCGGTGTCGACGTCGCCCACGCAGCTGAAGGACGAGTAGGTGGTCTGGGCGGCCTCGCTGCTGGTGGCCATCAGCATGGCCGTGCCGGCGAGGAGGAGAGGAGAGAGGACGAAGACGCCGATGCCGGCGGCTACGCCCTTCAATCGGGGACGCCTCCCGGGCGGCCGTCACGAGCCGGAGACCGGTGCGCGGGCAGGGGAGGGTAGAGCGATGTCACAACGAGGTCCTTGGTGAAGTCCCGGCGGCGCGTGCGTCGTTGAGGAAAGGGCGCGACGGCCGGGTGGTGGGTAAATCGGGGCCTAGGTACACGTGCGCGAGTTGCCGCTCGCACCGGCACGGGGCGTCGGGTCAGGTGTGCCAGGACATGGGGATACCTCCACGAAGGCAGGGGCGGGGATGCGCCATCGGCGTGGTCCGCCGGGCAGTTCCAAAACACTAAGGGCGGATCCCCGGTTGCCGAAATCGTCTCTGATCAAGGCTCCATTTTCGGGGTTTTCGGCGGCGATAGCGCTCAACCGGGGATCGTGCCCTACAGTTTTGGCTCCTCCCCTCGCCCCCGCCGCTGCGCGGCCCGCAGTGCCTTCCTGCCCGCATGCGGTCCCGCGGGTTATCCAGGCGGGCCGGAGCGTCTCTCCCTCACCTCACCCGACCCGAATTGGGGTATCTCTTTGCCTTTTTCCCTGCACCAGGGCGACGCGCTCGGCGTCCTCGCCGAACTGCCGGACGACTGCGTCGACTCCGTCATCACCGACCCGCCGTACAACAGCGGCGGGCGAACGGCCAAGGAGCGCACCTCCCGCAGCGCGAAGCAGAAGTACACCTCCGCCGACGCAGGTCACGAACTGCCGGACTTCACAGGCGAGAACATGGATCAGCGGAGCTACGGCTTCTGGCTGACCCAGATCATGACCGAGGCTCACCGGCTCACCAAGATTGGCGGCACGGCGCTGCTGTTCACCGACTGGCGGCAGCTGCCGATCACCACGGATGCCATCCAGGCCGCCGGCTGGCTCTGGCGGGGCGTGCTCGCCTGGCACAAGCCGCAGGCCAGGCCTCAGAAGGGGCGCTTCACCCAGAACTGTGAATTCGTCGTCTGGGCCAGCAACGGACCGATCGACGCCTCCAGGAACCCGGTCTACCTGCCCGGTCTGTACAGCGCCTCGCAGCCGTCGGGAAAGAGTCGACAGCACATCACGCAGAAGCCCGTCTCCGTCATGCGGGAGCTGGTGCAGATCTCCCCGCCCGGCGGCACGGTCCTCGACTTCACCTGCGGCTCGGGCTCGACGGGAGTCGCGGCCCTGCTGGAGGGCCGTGATTTCATCGGCGTCGAGAAGACCAAGCACTACGCCGAGATAGCCGCCGACCGGCTCACCGAAACGCTGCAACAGACTTTGTCCCAGGACGACTTGACCCTCACATCCTGAGCCCTGTCGTGCAGCGCGGGCACGGCCTGTGGTGCGTGGCCCGTCACACCATGGCCGTGCCGCGCGGGGCATTATAGCAGCACAGTCCCGGTTACCGAAACCGGGGATTCTCCGGATGGTTTGAGCCGCAATTCACGCCCAACGGCCGCGGCTCAAGGAGGCCCCTTTTCGTGCCTGAATCCATAGACCCCCCGGAGGACGGGGAGATGGAACCGGTCCGGCTGCCGGAGTCCGATCTGGAGAGTATTGAGGCGAGCGTCCGCAGACTGCTGGACCAATCTGCCGAGCAGGCCCGCCAGCTCGACAGCCTCGCCTCCGCACCGCCGCCCAGGGACTCACCGTTCGGCGCCTTCGGCATGCCGGGGTTCGCGGGCCTGCCGCCGCAGAGCGCCCCGCCGGAGCCCCGCCCGATCCTGGAACTGGAGGGCGAGGAGTACGAAGACGAACTCGACGCGCTGTCCGACTGGGTGGATGACTTCCTCGTCCGGGTCTACGGGGCGGAGGTCACCACCGCCGCCCCGTGGTGCGAGCAGTGGCAGGAACACGCCGACGTCGTCGCCTGGCTCCACGCCCTGTGGCTGGCCTACCAGCAGCACAAGGATCCCGAGGCCGGTCTGTCCGGCCTGTTCGTCTGGCACCGGGACTTCCTCACCCACGCCATGGCCACCGTCAGAGCTGCTGGCGGGCCGCTCTCCGCGTGCATGACCGATCCGGACCGCCCCGCCCACCGCCTGCTGCCCGGACCGCCGCCGTCGAGCCGGACCACCGCCGAAACCGCAGAGTCCGAGGAGAACGGCGCACCCGGCCAGGGGGACGGATGAGCGGCCACGACCGGCCCGCCTTCGGTCTCTCCTTCGACCCGCGCGCCCTGACCGACCTTCTCCAGGCCCCCAGCGACATCCGCGACCTGGCGCTCGCCCAGCTCCAGGACGTCGTCAACGCCCGCCTGTTCGGCGCCAAACTCACCCGCGATCTCGCCGGATGCCGCAAGGTCTACGTCGATCACCGCAATGCGTGGCGCATCGTTTACGCCCAGCGGCCGGCGCCTGCCAACTCCACGCACACCACCGATATCCACGTCGTGGCCGTACGCCCGCGGGAAGCCCACGACGTGTACGACACCGCCCGCGCCCGCCTCGGCATCACCCGGCGGTCCTTGGGCGAGCGCACCCACGCGGCCCGCACCCGCTCACCGCAGCTGGGAGCGCGCCAGCCCATCCCCAAGCCAGGACCACCGCCGTACGCGATGCCCGACCTTCCCCGACCCGCACTGCCCCCGACCCTGAAGGGCCCCATTCGTTGACGCAGTTCCCCACCCTGATCGACCAGGTCGCCGCCGCCGTACTGGCGCCGACCGAGGTCACCGAGAACCCGCACCACCGCGCCATCGTCGATGTGTTCGTCGAGATCCAGGACCTCGACCGGCAGCTCGCCGCTCTGTCCGGCGCCGACCGTCCCGTCGGCGTCAGTGCCACCGAGCAGCTCGACACGCTCACCGACCTGCTGATCGAACGGATGGCAGCCGGAGCCGAGTTGCGCGCGCTGCTGTCCAACTCCTGCTGCTGCGCGGCTGCGTACGAGCACGAACCGCCCAGCGAGTGCGAGCCGGTGGAGGACGAAGAGCCCGACTTCGATCCGGACCTCGATCCCGACTTCGAGGATCTGGAGGGTCCCGACGACCTCGACGGCTTCGATGACCTCCACGAGGCCACGTGCGGGGAGTTCCTGACCTGCCCGAGCCGGCCGAGGACGATTGTCCACGCCTGCCTTGACATCTTCGACGTCCTGGGTGCAGCGGAGTATGTGAGCACCGCGGAGCTGGTCGCGCGCCTGCGTGAGCTGCCCGGCGAGGCCGATGGATGCTGGCGCTACGCCGACCTCACCCCGGTCCGCCTCGCTCTGCTCCTGCGCCCCTACGGAGTCCAGTCCCGCAAGCCGCGCAACGTCGACGGCAGCCGCTACCGGGCCTACCGGCGCGGCGACCTGCAGGCCGCCCGCCCGGACTGCTCCTGCTGACCCACCCCGCCCTCGCGCGTACCCGCGAGGTGACGGCGGCGGACTGGGACCTGGTCGACGCCTTCCACGCGCAGTGTTCTGAACAGAACCTGCTGCGCCGCTGGGGCCGAACCCGCCTCACGCCGCGCGACCTGACACGGCTGCTCGCCCAGGCGCAGTGCTGGATCGGACTCGACGCGGACGAGCGGCCACTGGCCCTCGTCTGCGTCGGGCCCGTCAGCCGGGAGCCGGACGTCGTCGACCTCGGACTGCAAGTCGCCGACGACCACCACCGCAGCGGCATCGGAACGGCCCTGGCCCGGCAGGCGGCCCGAGTGGCCCGCACGCGCGGGGCACACACCCTCACCGCGTTCACGCAGGCGTCCAACGCGCCGATGCTCCGGCTCCTGGAGCGTCTGGGGCCCACTCGGCGCACCCGCGAGGGCCCCTACGTCGAGGTCCGCATCGCCCTGGACGCGCGCGCCCCGGACGCTCTCCCGCACACAGGAACCGCTCCGACATGAGCTCACCGTCCGCACCCTCGCCCGATCGCCACCCGCGCACGGTGCTCGACCACAGGATCGAGACGGCCGCAGGGTGCAGCATCGAGACGCTGTGGCGGCACCGCGAGGCCGGTCTCCTCGACGCACCCCATTCGGCGCTGGCGGACGCCCACCGCGACCTCTTCCGGGCCGAGCGGGACGTCACCTTCCACCGCGCCCGTCTCGCCCGCCTGGTGTCCGGCGAGTTCCCCGTCGATCAGGCGCTGTTGGTCCGGATCGAGCGCACGGTCGACCAGCTGGCGCACGCCATCGACGAGCGCGACACCGAGCAGGCCAAGGCCGCCGCCGCGCTGGAGCCGATCGAAGGCGCCGCCCCGCGAAGAGCGCCACGGCAGGTGCCGACGAAAGACTTCGCGGCCCTGCTCGCCATCGCCCAGGGCGCCAAGCTCCACGAGAACCTCCTCACCCACCGGCTCGCCGTGGTCACCCCCTCCCGCACCCGCATCTCCTACGCCCAGCTGCAGCGCCTACAGGCGAGCGGCCTCGTAGACCGCGACACCTCCCACCCAGTGCACGCCGGCCAGCCCGTCACCCTCACCGACGCCGGCCGCGCCGTCCTTGCCGCCCCGCGCCCCGCAGGCCCGCCCGGCACCACGCCGTCGCCCCGGCCAGCGCCATCACGCGCTCCCGCACACCTGCGTCGGTGAACAGCTGAACACACCCTGCCCACGACGCCCATGGCGTCGTCGCACCGAAAGCACCGATGCCCACCTACGAACCAGATTTCCGCCTCGACGGATATGAGGCCGTCAACGACCACGTCGCCGACCAGTTCTGGCAGCACATCACCATCGAGCAGGACATGCTCACCCGGCTGGCCGAGCACCACACCGAGGACGGCGAGCACAGCTTCTACGTGATGCACAACCGCGCCGTCACCTGGGGCATCCCCGGGGAACCACAGATCGTCGCCCTGCACCTCAAACGCGACTCGGCGGCGCGCACCTTCCGCTTCACGCACAAGGAACTGCCACTGCCGTCCATGGCCCAGTCCTGGCTGATCGCCCGCGGCTGCCCCGAGGACAAGATCCTCCTGCCCGACGGCATGGGCACCACGCCCGCCAACCAGGCCACCCGCGCCCTGGAGAAGCGACTGCGCAGCGACGGCGACCATTTCGCCCTGCTGACCAGCTACACGCACGACGCCGAGCCGATCGAGACCACCGTGCTGCTGCGCGCCATCGACGAGAAGGCGCCACTGCCGTTCCGGGTACTGCTCGAAGAGGTCGACACCGACGCGTGGACGCACACCCTGCGCGAGGGCGCCTTCGCCACCTTCGAGGCAGCCACCCAGTGGTGGGAAGCGCACTGGAACGGCGAGGCGATCCCGCTGCCAGCCACGTCACCGCCAGCCCGCCACACCATCGCTCCAGGCGTCCCCGCTCTGCCCGCGCACCCCGCTCCACCGCGCGGTCCGAGCCGCTGAATTCGCGGCTACCCACCGGCTTTCCCCTCCTCGCCTGGTGAAATGCCGCCTGCCCTGAGCTAGACGGCGCGGAACATAGCACGCAATCCCCGGTTACCGAAACCGGGGATTCTCCGGACTCTTGTTCTCGGCCCGCACGGCATCAGCCCGGGTCCGCTTCCGCAATCCCTTCCCTATTTTCGTGGAGGTCAATTCCCCATGCGCACCAGCCGCATAGCCGTCTCCGCCGCCGTTCTCGGCGCGCTCACTCTCCCGCTCGTCTCCATCCCCACCGCCAGCGCCGCAACCACCGTCAGCAGCTGCTCGGCAAAGCCGCTCCCGTACAAGGTGCACGCGAAGGCTGTAACGATCCGCTCCAAGGCGTCCTCCAAGTCCACGGCGCTCGGCGTGCTCTACCGCAGCCACAAGTTCACCGTCCACAAGAGCAGCGGGAACTGGCGCTACATCACGGACAAGACCACCGGCGTAAAGGGGTGGGTGTCCGGAACGTACGTCTACCGCGACACAGCCATGTGCCTGGACTAGCAGACCGGCCCGCAGTTCCCCTATCCGGCATCCGGGTTCGCGGACCGCTCCCGCACGGACCGGATTTGCAGGGCATTTTTCCGCCCCCCCCGAACAGCGAATGAAAGGAGCCTCTCCGTGCCCGAGTTCAGCGAGGACGTGATGGGCGTCGTCACTGAGCGGATCGAGGACCGCTTCCAGATGCCTCTCGCCGATCTGCGCCGGGCGGTTCAGGCGGCACCACAGGCCAACCCCGACGCCACCAGTGTCGTGCACTGGTACGGCCTGCTCGCCGAAACCCAGGACGCACTCGACACCGCAGAGGACGCGCTCGTCGAGGCGCTCGGCACGCACCCGGGCGAACTTGACGACGCTGTCATGGAGTTGGCGCACCAGGTTAACGCCGCTGTCACTGCACGTGACGGTCGCGTGATGGTCGTGAACTTCCTCCTCGACCCCCTCGCCCCGGGCAAGCGCGGGCCGGGCGCCTGGCGTGGTGCCAGCCCCGCCGCGCGCCGCGCTCCGGCGCTGCCCACCTCGGCGCCCGCACTGCCCGGCGAGCGGGGTATCCCGACGCGCGGGGTGACGCGATGAGCGTCATCGACAAGTCCACCAGCCGCGACACCGCGCTGGAGGAGGCGTTCGGTGCCTCCGTCGCCGAACTGTATGCGCAGGCAGCCCATCTTGAGGTCTGCGCCGCCCTCCACCGTGCGCTGGAACTGCGCAGCTTTCTCGCGGTCGCCGAAGAACAGGTCGTCCGCGTACGTGATCGCGTCCACGCCTCGATGTCCTGCGACCGCGACCTCTGCGACCTGTCCGCCGAGGACCTGCGCTGGGACGCCCAGTGGCTGGAAGCGGCCCTGGCTGGCCGGGATGGCTACGTCGCCGCCCTCGACGACCTCCTGCGGACCATGCCCGCTCCCGATCAACGCCCCGCGCAGCCGGTGCAGTTCGCCCAACCGAAGATCACCACCACTGCTCCGCCCGCCCCGGCAACCGGCCGTGCCGGGGCGGTGCGGACCCACCGTCCCTGAAAGCCCGCCGATTGCCCGAGCCCGACGCCACCGCCCACGCCATCTCCGAGATCATCGCCCAGCGCATCGAGGCGCTGTTCGGACAGTCGCTCGGTGAGCTCGAAGCGCTCGCCGACAGCACCCCCGATGCCACCCTGCTCGCCGCGCTAACCGGCAGTCACAGCGACCTGGTGCTCGCTGAGCGCAACATCGCCTTCCAGCTGGAGAGGCTGCGCGAACTCATCGCCCCTGAGCGGGAGATCGGCCGTTTTGCCGCCGGTCACATCGTTGATTGCGCCCGCCGCATTGCCGAGTCCGTCGCCGCCCGTGACGCCTACGCCAAGAACACCGGCGCGGTCCTGGCGGGACTGCGCCGCGCACCGGCCCCCGACACCCCACCGCCGGCTGTGCCCGTACCCGCCGCCCCGGCGACCGCCGCCTCCCGCACCCGCTGATCTGCCCGCACTGCTTGAGGAGCCCCATCCTTGGCCACCACCGCTCAGCCCCCCACCACCCCGAACGACTACTCCAGCGTCACCAAGACGCTGGATCTGCTCGCCCCGCGCTGGAGTGTGTGGGTGCTGATGACCCTTTCCTCCCAGCCGCTGCGCTACGCCGAGATCAAACCCCGGCTGCCGTGGCTCGCCGACGGCCAGCTCCACCCCCGGCTGCGCCACCTCACCAACGCCGGCGTGGTCGAACGCACGGAGTACGCCCCGCGCCACGTCACCTACGGCCTCACTGGCCGCGGCGCCGAGCTGCTCCCCGTCCTGGCCGTGATCGCCTCTTGGGGCGACACCTACCTGGAGAAGCAGCTCGTCACGAGCAAGGCCATCGGTGAGCTGGAGCCCGAGCGGATCCCCCCGGCCCAGAACATCGACGACACGATCACTCTGATCGCCCCGCGGCATGCCACCCCGATCCTTATGACCCTGCAGGTCCGGGGTCGTGCGAGCGCCAAGGCCCTGGCCACCGAAGCCATGCCCGGCTACGGGCTGAACGCCGTCTACAAGCCCCTGGACCGTTTGGTCGCCGACGGCCTCGTCACGGCCACCGGCAGCGGCGACTTCCAGCTGTCCGCCAGCGGCCAGGCGCTCGCCCCCGTCTTCCAGGCCATCACTGCGTGGGCTGTCCTCCCGTCCGGCGGGGCCGAGCCGTTTCGCCGACCGGGGACCGCCCCGTCCCAGACCCGCTCCGGCCCGTGGGCGACCACCCCGACGCGCCTGCCTGCGCCCGCAGTTCCGGCCGCGCAGTCTGCTGTCCCTGCCCTGGCCGCCACCCCGCCGCCCAACGGCCTGGAGTGGAAGTCCAGCGACCTCTTCTCCCACCAGATACCCGCCCGCCCCATCACACCGGCGGGAGGGCGGCGCCGATGACCGCCGCCCTGCCCGCCAGCGTCCTGCGCGAACGCCGAGCGATCCGGACCCTGTCCCTGCCTGGCCTGATACGCCTGATCACCGAGATCGACGACAACGGCCCTATCAGTCGCCAACGCGGCAGCCTGCAGGGCGCCCTCGGCGACCTCACCAGCGGACAACTGCGCCACGCCATCGACACTGCACGCGACCTCGGCCTCATCCACGCCCGCGGACACGCCTTGGCCCGCTACCAGCTCACCGCGAGCGGCAAGGACCTGGCCGAGGTGTACGACACCGCAGCACGCTGGGCCCGAAGCAACCAACTACCCAGCCGTACCAGTGACTTCGTCGCGCGCGTCCAGCACGCCTTCCAGATGCAGGACGACGGCCCGGGGCACTCCCGCGCAGCGACCGAACCGTCGGCTCCGCGCGCGGCGCTGTCCGAGTGGCTTACGGCGTACCCCCGCGTCCTGCACCAGGACATCGCCCGCTCCTCCTGTGCGGCGGAGGAATCGGGGCGCGCTGCGTGAGATCCCGTGTCGGACCTTGGCATGCCCGTCGCCCGGTCCCCACTCTGCTGCGCGGCATCTACTTGCCGCGCAGCACGGACGCTGCCGCGTTCGCCATGGCCACCTACGGCATTCCGCTGCTGGTACTGGCCACCACCAACTCGGCCACCCTGACCGGCCTCGCGTTCGCGCTGGAATGGGTGCCGAGACTGGGTTCGTTCGCCTTCGCAGGGGTTCTGGTCGACCGCCACGGGACCACCGCCGTGCTCCGTTTCGCCTCTGCGGGCCGGGCCGTGGTTGTCCTGGCCACCGCGTTCATCTTGCCAACGCAGGCGGGCCTCAGCGCGACGGTCACCGTCATGCTGCTCGCCGCGTCCACCGGGATCCTCACTGAATGCTCCTACATCGCGGCCGAGACCGCGGGCGGAGTCGCCGGCCGCGAGGCCGGCGCCCGCGCCCACCGCGTTCAGTCGGTGCTGCTCGGCATCGACCAGTTCGCCACGCTGGTCGGCCCCGCACTCGCCGGGCTGCTCCTGCAGTGGGCCGGCGCCACCGGAATGCTGATCGTGATCGCCGTCTTCTCGCTGCTCACCAGCGTCTTGGCCCCGCGCCAGCGCCACCGGAGCAAACCCGCCGCGCCGCAGCCCGTCCTTAAGGGGCTGCACACCGGCTGGTCGACCCTCCGCGCGCTACCGGCCCTCGGCTGGCTGGTGACCGGACTGACCGTCTCCAACCTAACCGTCGGCCTGCTGCAGGCCGCCACCCCAGTGATCATCGTCAAACAGCTCGGACACTCCACGGCCAACGTCGGGCTCATCTGGTCGGCAGCCGCCGTCGCCTCTCTCCTCGCGGTCGCCCTGTGCCGCCGGGCGATCGACCGCTTCGGCCTGTGGCCGGTCGGCGCCGTGTCCGCCACGATCGCCGCCTTGGCGTGCCTGGCCGTCTCCTTCGCCGACACCTACGGCAGCTATCTCACCCTGATCGCCGTCCTCATGGCCGGCGAGGGCGGCATGACCGTCGTGCTGCGCACGCTGCGCTCCCGCCTCATCCCCGCACCGGTGTTCGGCGCCACCCTGTCGCTGACCATCCTGCTGCTCCTGCTGCCCTTCCCCATCGCCGGTGTCCTCGTCGCCACCGTGCCGCCCGCCCAGCTCGGCCACGTGATCACCCTCTGCGCCGCACTGCAGGCCCTGGGCCTCTTCGCCGCCTTCGCCCGGCTGCGCGCCACCCCCGCCCTGCGAACTTCTCTCACCTGACCTCTTGGGACCTGGGCTGGCAGCTGCCCGCGGGCGTGCGCGGACTGAACAACTCCTTCACCGCCCTGTACGCCCGCAAGTTGATCGAGGACCACCCCCAGTGGGCGTCCGCCTTCGAGCTGCGACGCCGCCGCACCCCCACCCAGGCGCCCTGCATCAGCTCTCCGTTCCCCCGCACTGTTTGGAGCCTTGTTGTCCTCTCGCCCCGTCGTCCTGGTCGTTGCCGCCACCGACATGGAGGCTCAGGCGTATCGCGGCACCTGCCTTCAGGACGTCGCCGCCCACTACGACGTCGTCCTGATCTCCGGCGCCGAGCCGACCTGGGAGAAGGAGTTCCTCCTCGACTACGAGGTCGCCGACCCCGCCGATCAGGCCGCGCTGACCGCGGCCGGGCACGCGCTGGCCGATCGGCACGCGCTGGCCGGCGTGATGACGTGGACCGAGTGGTATCTCATCCCCGTCGCCCGCCTGGCCCGTCGGCTCGGCCTGCCCACCACCGCTCCGGAGGCCCTCCAGGGCTGCCGCAACAAGCACACGAGCCGCAGCCTGTTCGCCCGCCACGGGGTGCCCTCCGCCGCCTCCGTCAGCGTGCGCACCGAGCACGAAGCGGAGGCCGCCGCCCGGCGCATCGGCTTCCCCGTCGTCCTCAAACCCGCCGCGCACGCCGCGAGCATGGGCGTCATCCGCGTCGACACCGCCGACCAGCTGCCAGCCGCGTACGCCTTCGCCGCCAAGACCGCCAGCTACGGAGTGGAGAGCACCCAGGTTCTGGTCGAGGAATACCTCGACGGCCCGGAGGTGAGCGTCGAGTGCGTCACCCACCAGGGACAGACCACTGTCGTCGCTGTCACCCGCAAGACCGTCGGCATGCCGCCCCACTTCGAGGAGCTGGCGCACATGGTCGATGCGAACGACCCGCTCCTTCCCACCGTGGCCCCGGCCGCCGTCGCGGCACTCGACGCCCTCGATGTCACCGACGGCGTCAGCCACGTCGAGATGCGCGTGGTCGACGGCCGCCCCCGCCTCATCGAGGTCAACGCCCGGATCGCCGGCGACATGATCAGCCACCTCGTCCACCTGGCCACCGGCGTCGACCTCGCCCGTGCCGGCGCAGACATCGCCTGCGGACATACTCCCGACCTGACGCCGACTCGCCACCAGGCCGCGGCGATCCGCTTCATTTACCCGGCCTACTCCGGCACCCTCACCGCTCGCTGTGTCACGGAACCCACCGGGGAAGTGGAGCGCGTGCGCTTCCAGCGACAGGCCGGCGACCAGCTTGTGCTGCCGCAGGACGGGGGCGATCTGTTCACCGCTCGCATCGGCTACCTGATCACCACCGGGCAGACCGCCACCATCGCCCAAGCCCGCGCCCAGGAGGCGTACCGCAACCTCGACGTCCAGGTGGCCACGGTCGCGCAGGCGGCCCCGCTCGCCCGGGAGCACGCCGCGTGAACCAGACTGCGGGGCCCGAGCTGGCGCGCAGCCGCCGTCTGCTGACCGGGTACTTTGCCGGCTTGGGTGTGGTGATGGCCGTCTGGGGCGCACGCATGCCGGCCGTTCAGAACACCGCCGAGGTAAGCACCGCCGGGCTCGCACTGGTCCTGCTGGCCGCTGCCCTCGGCATGGTCGCTGGACTCCAGACCGGCGGACGCCTCGCCCACCCGGCCCGCCTGCCCGCACTGCTGACCGGCGGTGCCATCGCTCTCGCCGTCTGCCTTGCCATCCTCGGGGTATGCCGCAGCATGGAGAGCCTCCTGGTGGCGGCGTTTGTCTTCGGCGCCGCGCACGGCGTCCTCGACGTCGCAGTCAATGCCGCTGCGGTCCGCTGCCAGGACGCTCACGGCCGCCCGATCATGGGCCGGTTGCACGCGAGTTTCAGCCTCGGCGGACTCACAGGCGCCGCGCTGGCCTCAGCCACCGCCCACACCCCGCACACCGTCCTGTTCGCCGGCGTCGCAGCCATCGCCGCCACGGCGGCAGGTGCAGCGACGCGCCTTACCCGCTGTCTTGCCAGCCCTGGACTCGAGCCCGTCCACAACCGTGTGGCACCGGGCTTGGACGAGCGCGGGGGGCTGTCGCGGCCCCGGTTGTGGCTGCTGGGCGCACTGGCGGCCGGAACCCTGCTGGGCGAGGGGGCCGCTGCCGACTGGGCTGCCGTCCACCTGCACGACCTCGGTGCGACCGCCGCGACCAGCGCCGTGGCGTACGGCGTCTACAGCGCCGCCATGGCCGCCGGTCGCCTCGCCGGAGACCGGCTCACGGCCCGCTTCGGCGCTCCCGCTGTTGTCCGGGCCGGCGCCGCCCTGGCCGCGCTCGGCCTCGCAACCGGGCTTGCTGGCTCCACCATCGCCTTTGCCCTCCTGGGGTGGGCGGCCTTCGGCCTGGGGTTGTCCGTCACCATCCCCAGCCTGATCACCGCCGCAGGCATCGGCGGCCCCCGCGCGGTCGCCACCGTCGCGGTCACCGGCTACGTCGGCCTGCTCGCCGGACCCGCCCTCATCGGCGCGCTCGCCACCATCACCGCCCTGCCGCACGCGCTGCTGCTGCCCGCCCTCCTCGCCGCCGCCGTCGCCGCCCTCGCTCCCAAAGCCCTGGAGAAACCCACCCCTTGACCCACACCTCCGTCTCCCCGAACGGCGTGGACGCCCTACTCCTCGACTACAACGGAGTCCTCGGACTCCAGCCCAGCACCGGCATGTGGACCCGCCTCGCCGACCTCGCCGAGTGGCCCGACCGACACCTTCCCTCCTTCCAAGAAGCCTTCTGGGCCCCCCGGAACGCGTACGACGCAGGCGAACTGAGCGATCTCGCCTACTGGGCGAAGGTGCTCGGGCACCATCCCGGCGCGCGGTGGCTGCGCACGCTGCGGGCCGCCGATACCGCCATGTGGACCCGTACCGACCCGCGCGTCCTCGACATCCTGTACCGCGCCCGGGCCGCGGGGCTGCCTCTGGTGCTGCTCTCCAACGCCCCGGCCCATCTCAGCGACGTTCTGGACGCCACCAACTGGCGGCGCGATCTGATGAGTGACGCCCTGTACTCCGCCCGCCTGGGCCGGTGCAAGCCCGATTCGGCCGTGTACGAGCACGCCCTGGCGGCCACCGGCGTCGCCGACCCGGGACGCGTGCTGTTCGTCGACGACCGCGAGGACAACTGCAGGGCCGCCGCCGAGTTGGGCCTGCGCGCCCTGCACTACGCCGGCCAACCCGCAGACCTGGAACACCAGTTGCTGCCCGCACTTGCGAACAGCACGCGTACCTGACCAGAACCGCGTGCTCATCCCCCCATCCTCAACCTCAGGACTTTCGTGCCCGACACCGAAGAGATCGACGGCGACAACTACGTATCCCCGCGCTACCTCGCAGGCAGCACTTGCGATGCAGACCCCGCGCTGGAGCCGCTCCTCGCGCTTGGCTTCGACCTCCATCACGACAACCTCGCCAACGCCTACGTCACTGCGCCCGACCACCGCGTCCGACTCGGATTCCTGCCCGAGGGCGACGACGACGGCCTGTGGCGGATCAACGCCTACCGCGACCGCTTCGCCCCGCCCGCGTGGGGCGTCAGTTTCAACGACACCGCGCCCACGGAGTTCGTCACCGCCTTCACCACCGCCCTCGCTCAGGCGTACACCGCCGGCCCCGACATCTACCTTGCCGAGCCCGACCTCAAGGACCCCGAGCTCGGCGCCTTCGACGCCGTCGTCCCGCTCATCAAAAACGGCTGGCAGTTTCAGCACCCGCGCTGGGGCGTGATGGAACTGCAGTCCCCGGACGGGATGGCCACCTGTGAGTACACCACCGGCCGCCTCGATCCGGAGAAGGAACTCACCACCCTGGAGGCCCGCTGGCACCTGTGGGGAGGACCGAAGAACGGGTATGCCCGCTGGTACGCCACCGCCACCACCAACACCCCCACCGTTCTAGTGAAGGCCATCACCCAGAGCGTGTCCGACCCGGCGCCCCTGCCACGCTGGAGGGACTCGATGCTCCCTGGGCTGCGCGAGGCCGCACAGCTCACTCCCGTCACACCGCCCGCGCCCCCAGCTCCGACCCCGCTCGACGTCCAGCGCGCCTTCACCCGCCGCTCGCCAGCACTCGGCACCCGTAGCGTCCCCCGCTGGAGCACGGCCACCCTTCCTCCGGCGCCCGCCGCCCCACGCACGGCAGCGCGCCGCTGATCCGCCGATGCCCACGACCAGCAACTCCCCCCCCCGCCGAAAGGACCTTGTGTCACTCAGCCCTCTGGACGATCTCGACGACCACGACGTGGTCGAGGTCCTGCCCCGCCACCTCGCCACCCCGGCATCCACGACCTCGTCGACGCGCTCGACGTCAGGACCCCCGTCGAACTCGTTCGCGACCTGTATGCCGAAGGCTCGCGCTGTGCGAGGCGGACAGACGGGGCGAACGTAACCTGCTGCGCCCAGACGACGTCCGCCCCCAAGACGCCCTCGTCGCCGACCCTGCCGTCCGCGCACGCCGGGGTCAGCGCCCCGGGCACCGGGCCCGCGCCGACCGTCCGTCCCGCCCCGTCGGCCGGCCGATCCAGGTAACCGCCCCGCAGAACCGTCTGCTGCCGAGGAGCACCACCACAGTTGTCCCTGCACGCCCAGCACTTCTTCAGCGACCTGCTCGGCCTGCCCGTCCACGAACGACGAGTGGTCGGCGACGCCTGCTACGCCGTCGTCTCGCCCGACTCCCCGCTGCGGCTGCGTATCGAGTTCGCCCAGACCATCCGAGAACGTGAGTACGGCGGACTGCGCCTGAGCATCCTCCACCCGGACCGCGGCGACCTCGACCACGCGTACCTGTCCTTCGCCGACCACGGCACGTTCGCCGTCCGGGACGCCCGCCTCGGCAAACAGCCCGGACATGACGGCTACGGCGTCGTACGGGACTGGCACCACGACGACACCTCACCCTGGATCGGCGCCGCCGTCATACCCCTGAGCCATGCCATCCAGGACTACCTGAAGGTCTGGACGCCCGAACCGTCCCCGCCCAGCAGCGCCGACAGCGCACGGCGGCGACCGGCTCAGCTCGATACGGATCCTGAGCCGTCCCGGGGATGCTGGCTCACAGACGCCGACTTCCTCACCCGCCTCCACCAGGCCACGTCGGTCTGGCTGGACATCGTCGACAGCGTCCTCGACGACGGACTTCCCCTCACTCAAGCACTGACCGGCAGCCGCGAGCACGCTGCCCAACTGCTCAACATTCCACCGGCGTTCGGCCTCCTGATAGAAGCCGAGGCGGCAGCCCGGATCGTGCATGCCGCCGGCCTGCCAGCGGGCACACTGCGCGGTGCCTCCGTCGCGCAGGGCCTAACGCACATCGCGACGTTGCCCATCGAAGACCAACACCACCTCGTCCGGACCGCCGCCCGCGGAACCACGATCGACGCCCCTGCGCACCATCCCTGGCAAACCCGCCCGGCCCCGCCGCCCCAGCCGCCGCCCGCCCGTACCCGCTGACCAGCCTTACCCCGCTTGCGGCGACGGACACCCCTGCCCGCGTCCCCTCCAGGAGAGTTACTTCTCGCAATACGTTCTGCCCGCCGCCTGCCGCCGCCTGCCGCCGCCTGCCGCCGCCTGCCGCCGCCTGCCCGCCGTGGCCGTCACCGTTGCCACGGTGACCGGAGCGGTGGCCTGGGCCCCAGCGGCCATTGCGAAGATCCCCGAGCCGACCCCCTCCAGTCCATCACTCCGCTGAGTGCGGCCGGGAATGGCGGAGTCACCATCAGCCGCGGCCGTCGGCGGTTCCACGGGGAGCTAGAAGTCGAGACCGCTCTCGCCGCCGCACAGACCGCGGCCCGGCTGCGCGACGCCACCGCCGCCGGGAAGAAGATCTCCGGTCCCGCCGCTCGACGGGCACTCGTCGGAGCAACCTCGATGCCCCGCTTCTAGGGAGCCCTGACCACCCCGAAGGCAGCTGCCAAGTTTCTCGCGCGCGACGGACTCGTGCTCTTCGACAACCCGGATTCGTTCCTCATCTGCGCTTTCAAGCGCGACACAGCCCTTTGCGATCCGGACCCCGGGGCGACGGCACCCAACCAGTTCGCCTGCCAGTTCGACTGCGGGAACGCGGTCCGCACCGACAGGCATGCGCGGGCGGCGCGAGAACACGCCGATCGGCTCGACACGAAGCCATGCCACCAGCCCCAGCCCTTGGGAGACCGGCTCCGCCTCGCCGTCGGCCGCTTCCGCGGTCTCGCCGAGGCCCACGACGCCGCACAGACCGCCGAAGAGGCCCTCACATGAACCAGCAGCACGAAGACGAGCGCTCCCGCATCCGCGCGGCCATGAACCGACTCCTGTCCGGCCAGCTCACACGGTCCAACGGCAGCCTCATCTAGGTCGCCCGCGCCGCAGAAGCCGATGTTCATCGCATGGCTCTGCACAAGCGCCGCGCCGACCTCCAGGAGGAGTTCTGCGCGCGAGTGCACGCAGAGACGCACCAAACGCCTGAAGTCGAAAAGCGACTTCGCAAAGAAGTCCGCCTGAAGGAAGCCCTCAAGGAGTCCCGGATTGCCGAGGCCGAATCCCGGCACTGAGCGGAGCAGGTGGTCCTCGCGGCCGCCGTCCTCATCCTCCGGACGTCCACCGGCAAGGACCACACTGCCCCCGGAAACGTCGTCTCTTTCCGCCCGCCCCGCGACTGAGAGCTCAGGTACCAGGCGGCGGCGCGGAGTGCCTGCCGTCTCGGCTGGATGAACTGCCCCAAGGCCGCCTCGCCTTCCGGATGCCCTGTGCGCGGTCAGTGCTGTGCCGGGACACCGAGGTCATCGAGAAGGCCGCGGACGCGGCGCTCGATGTCGTCGCGGATGGGGCGGACGTCGTCGGCGGTCTTTCCTGCGGGATCGTCCAGGGTCCATTCGAGGTACCGCTTGCCGGGGAAGACCGGGCAGGCGTCGCCGCAACCCATGCTGACGACGACGTCGGCGGCGCGGACGATCTCCTCGGTCCAGGGCTTGGCGAACTCGCGGGAGATATCGATGCCGCGCTCGCTCATCGCGGCGATGGCCGCGGGGTTGACCTCGTTCCCGGGTTCGGAGCCACCCGACCAGGCGACGGCGCCCTCGCCCGCGAGGTGCTGGAAGAAGCCCATGGCCATCTGACTACGGCCGGCGTTGTGGACGCAGAGGAAGAGGACGACGGGCTTGCCGTCGGTGTGGTGGCCTTCGACCTTGGCCAGGGCGCGCAGGCGCTGGCGGGCGAAGCGTTCGGCGATGAGGGGGAGGTAGTTGGGGATGGTGCTGCGGCCGGCGAACTGGTCGTAGCTGGTGTGCAGGAACCGTTCGATGGTTTCCTGGCCGAAGACCCCGTCGAACTCGCGGGCGAGGTGGGTGGCTGCGGTGCGCAGGGCGAGTTGCTGGTCGATGCTCAGGTTGCGGTGCGGGACGGGCGCGGTCTCAGTCATCGCTGCCTCCAGGAGGGCGAACGGCGGGAGCCAGCCGGTCGACCCGGTCGGCGAGATCACTCAGGGCGTCGGCGAAGGCCTCGTCGGTGCCAGTGCGGGTGGGATCGGGCACCGACCAGTGCAGGCGGTCGGGAACCTGAGGGCCGAGCTGTTCGTGGGCGTTGTCGCAGACGGCGACCACCAGGTCGTCCGGACGCAGCGTCTCGTCGATGTGGGCGGTACGGGCCGGGGCCAGGGAAAGACCGTGTTTGCGTGCCGTCGCGACGGCACGGGGGTGGACGTGGGGGGCGGGCTGGGTTCCCGCCGAAGTGGCGGGCACGGCGCTGTGACGCCTCCACAGCGCCGCAGCGAGATGTGAGCGGGCGGAGTTATGGGTGCAGACGAACACCACGCGAGGCGCCGTACGTAGGGGCGTCGGCATGGTGTCGGCCAGGGTTTCCGTGCGCAGGCGCAGGTAGGTGCGCCGTCGGTCTCCTTCGGAGCGGGATCGCTCGATCAGGCCGACCTGTTCGAGCAGCTTGAGGTGGTGGGCCAGGAGGTTGCTGGGCAGGCCCAGTTCCTGGCCGAGTTCGCCGGGTGAGGCGTCGCCCAGCAGCAGCCGGTCGATGATCGCCAGGCGCGCAGGTTCTCCCAGTGCCGCGTGCCGTTGCGCTCGCGCCATCACCGATGCAGACCACTCAACGTTCATTGACTCAATATTCGTTGAGCTAATCTCGGCTGTCAATGCAGCGGGCGAAGATCAATCAGGGGCTGCGCGGCAGGTCGTCCACCATGCGCCGCTGCACGTCGAGGTGGTGCTCGTTCATCCATGCCTGCGCCGCGACCTGGACGGCGTCCCAGGGGGAGCCCAGGGGCGGGGTGTAGGAGAGGTCGAGTTCGCTGATGCCGTCGACGTCCATGCCGTGGAAGAGGGCGGCGGCGTACGTGTCCACGCGCTTGGAGATCTCCGCACTTCGGCGTCCGACGAGTTGGGCGCCCAGCAGGAGGCCGCTGGAGGTGTCGCCGGTGACGCGGATGGAGATCGGGGTGGCGCCGGGGTAGTACGCCTTGTGGTCGTCGGGGCGGGTCGCGGTGGTGGCTGGGGTCCAGCCTCGCTCGGCGGCTGCGGCTTCGTGGTCGCGCAGGCCGGTGCGGGCGGCGACGAGGTCGAAGACCTTGACGACTTGGGTGCCGAGGCTGCCGGCGAACCACCGGTGCCCGCCGAGGGCGTTCTCGCCCGCGATGCGGCCCTGTTTGTGGGCGGTCGTCCCCAGCGGGAGCCAGGTCTTGCCGAGAAGGCGGTGGTGGGTGACGGCGCAGTCCCCGGCCGCGTACACGTCGGGCAGCGAGGTGCGCATGTACTCGTCGACCTCGATCGCGCCCTTGGTGCCGAGCCGGGCTCCGGCGGTGGCGGCGAGGGCGGCGTCGGGGCGTACGCCGACGACGACCAGGACGAGGTCGACGTGGCGGGTGAGGGTCTCGCCGTCCTTGGCGGTGGCCTGGACACGGAGGGCGTTGCCCTCGGGTGCCCGGGTGATCGCGGATACCTGGGTGTTGGTGATGACCTCGACGCCGTGTTCTTCGAGTTCGGCGTGGACGAGGGCGCCGAGCTGCGGGTCGACGGTGGGCAGGACTTCTGGGAGGGCTTCGATCCGGGTGACCTGGAGACCGCGGGTGGTCAGGGCCTCGGCCATCTCCAGGCCGATATAGCCGGCGCCGATGACGACCACGGACTGGGGCTGGCGGGCGGCGAGCGTCTGCATGATCTGGAAGGTGTCGCCCATGCTGTGGAGCAAGTGGACGCCGTCGGCCGGTCCGAGCGCGTCGGGCCCGGTCAGGCCCTCGATGGGCGGGCTGACGCTGACCGCGCCGGTGCCCACGATCAGTGCGTCGTACGGCAGTTCCTCGACGCGGCCCTCGGCGTCGCGCACGGCGAGCCGCTTGCCCGGTACGTCGATGGCGGTGGCGAGGGTGTCGGTGCGCACCTGCATGCCGGTGGCCTTCAGGTCGGCCAGGGTGCGGTGGGCCAGATCGCTCCAGTGGCCGACCTCGCCGGAGACGTAGTACGGGATGCCGCAGATGGAGAAGTTCGGGTAGGCATCGGCCACCACCACGGTGACCTCGCTCTCGGGATCCAGCTCGCGGGCTCGCAGGGCCGCGCTGATGCCGGCGTCGCTGCCGCCGATGGCGACGATGCGCTTGCTGACCACCGGGATACCTCCGTCGAAGTCGGAGATCGGAGAAGAAGGGGTCCGGTGGGGGGCGCTGCGGGCACCCCCACCGGCGTCGCGCGTCAGGCGAGGTGGTCGGCGAGTTCGCGTTCCAGGGCGGCCTTCGGCTTGGCCCCCACGATGGTCTGCACGACCTCGCCGCCCCAGTAGAGGTTCAGCGTCGGAATGGACATCACGCCGTAGCGGGCGGCGATGGCCGGGTTCTCGTCGATGTTCAGCTTGACGATCTCGATCTTGTCGCCGTGCTCGGCGGCGATCGCCTCCAGCGAGGGGGCGAGCTGACGGCAGGGGCCGCACCAGGCAGCCCAGAAGTCGACCAGGACCGGCTTGTCGCTGCCCAGGACGTCCTGCTCGAAGGAGTCCTCGGTGACGTTCTTGAGAGCCATGGTGTTGCTCCAGTCGCTGGTCAGACGGCAGCCGGGACGGGCTGGCCCGCGGCGTCGGCGTCGCTCAGGGCGGCGAGGTACCGCTCGGAGTCCAGCGCCGCCGCGCAGCCCGAGCCGGCCGCGGTGATCGCCTGCCGGTAGGTGTGGTCAACCACGTCACCGGCACCGAAGACGCCGGGGATGTTCGTGCGCGTGGAGGGGGAGGCGACCTTGAGGTAGCCCTCGTCGTCCAGGTCCAGTTGGCCCGTGACCAGGTCGGTGCGCGGGTCGTGGCCGATGGCGACGAACAGCCCGGTCGCCGCCAGCTCGGAGGTCTCGCCGGTGACGGTGTCGCGCAGGGTGAGCCCGGCGAGCTTGCCGCCGTCCTCGTGGACCTCGGCGACCTCGCTGTTCCAGGCGAAGGAGATCTTCGGGTCGGCGAAGGCACGGTCCTGCATGGCCCTGGAGGCCCGCAGCGTGTCGCGCCGGTGGACGACCGTCACGGACTTCGCGAAGCGGGAGAGGAAGGTGGCCTCCTCCAGCGCCGTGTCGCCGCCGCCGACCACCACGATGTCGTGCTCACGGAAGAAGAAGCCGTCGCAGGTCGCGCAGTACGACACACCCCGGCCGGACAGCGCGTCCTCGCCGGGCAGGCCCAGCTTGCGGTGCTGCGAGCCGGTCGCCACGATGACGGCCTTCGCCCGGTGGACCGTACCCGCGCTGTCCGTGACGGTCTTCACCTCTCCAGTGAGGTCGACAGCGACGACGTCGTCAGGGACAAGCTCGGCGCCGAAGCGTTCGGCCTGGGCCCGCATGTTGTCCATCAGGTCCGGGCCCATGATGCCGTCGCGGAAGCCGGGGAAGTTCTCCACCTCGGTCGTCTGCACCAGCGCGCCACCGGCCGTGACCGCGCCCTCGAAGACCAGCGGCTTCAGCGAGGCGCGGGCCGTGTAGAGGGCGGCGGTGTAGCCCGCCGGGCCCGAGCCGATGACGATGACGTTGCGTATGTCCGCGGCCGTGCTCACGCCTGAGGCTCCGGCGCGATCTCCTTGATCAGGCCCTCGACCAGCACCTTGATCTCGTCCCGGATCGGGCGGACGGCCTCGACGCCCTGGCCCGCCGGGTCCTCCAGCTGCCAGTCCAGGTACCGCTTGCCGGGGAAGACGGGGCAGGTGTCGCCGCAGCCCATGGTGATGCAGACGTCCGACTCCTTCACCGCGTCCACGGTGAGCATCTTCGGGACCTCGGCGGAGATGTCGATGCCGACCTCGCGCATGGCCTCGACGGCGGCCGGGTTGACGCCAGCGCCTGGGTTGGAGCCGGCGGAGCGGACCTCGACGCGGTCCCCGGCCAGGTGGGTCAGCCACGCGGCGGCCATCTGGGAACGGCCGGCGTTGTGGACACAGACGAAGAGCACGGAGGGCTTGTCGGACATCAGAGATCTCTCTTGTCTCACGACGACATCAGGTGTGAATGACGTCAGCACCCGGTGGTGTCAGCCACCACTGATGTGACAGTATCAGCACATGATGACGTCAGTCGACACTGACCTGATCCGGGTGCTGGCCGACCCGCTCAGGCTCCAGATCGTGACCCTGCTCGCCAAAGAGACGCTGTGCACCACCCACCTCGTGGAGGAGACCGGTGCCCGCCAGACCAACCTCTCCAACCACCTGAAGGTGCTGCGCGAAGCGGGGGTCGTGGAGACGGAGCCGTGCGGCCGGTACATCTACTACCGGCTCAAGCCCGACGTCATCGCCTTGCTCGCCGGCCAGTTCGCCGACCTGGCCGAGTCCGCTCGCACCGCCGCCGAGAACAAGAGGGCCTGCCCATGACCCCCGCCGAAGCCGCCCCGACCGCGGAGTCCGCGAGACCCGCCACTGCACCCGTCTCCGTCGCACCCGCGCCCGGCGCCACCCCGCCCCGTAACCCCCTGGTCGCCCGGGCCGCCGCCGAACTCATCGGCACGGCACTGCTGGTGGCGGTCGTGGTCGGCTCTGGCATCCAGGCCACCGAACTGACCAAGGACGTCGGCCTGCAACTGCTGGCCAACTCCACGGCCACCGTCTTCGGCCTCGGCATCCTCATCCTCCTGCTCGGCCCGGTCTCCGGCGCGCACTTCAACCCGGTCGTCACCCTCGCCGAGTGGTGGACCGCCCGCCGCGGCGGCGCCGGCGTCACCCTGCGTGAGGCCGCGGTGTATGTACCCGCGCAGATCGTCGGCGCGATCGCGGGCGCCATCCTGGCGGACGCGATGTTCGGCAAGCCGCTGGTGGAGTGGTCCACGCACGACCGGTCGGCGGGACACCTGCTGCTGGGCGAGGTCGTCGCCACGGCCGGCCTGATCCTGCTGATCTTCGGCCTGGCCCGCACCGACCAGCTGCGGTATGCGCCCGTGGCCGTCGCCTCCTACATCGGCGCCGCCTACTGGTTCACCTCGTCGACGTCCTTCGCCAACCCGGCGGTGTCCATCGGCCGCGCCTTCACCGACACCTTCGCGGGCATCGCGCCGGGTTCGCTCCTGGGCTTCATCGGGATGCAAATCGTGGGTGGTGTGGTCGGGCTGGCGCTGGTGGCCCTCATCTTCCGCGGACGATCGGCCGAATGAGCCGCAGGACGCAGGTGGTGGTCGTCGGCGGCGGGCAGGCGGGGCTCGCGGTCGGCTACCACCTGCGCCGCCTCGGCCTCGACTTCGTCATCCTCGACGCTCAGGCCGAGCCCGGAGGAGCCTGGCAGTACACCTGGGACTCGCTGCACCTGTTCTCCCCTGCCGCCTACTCCTCGCTGCCCGGGTGGTTCATGCCACCCCAGGTCGGTGAGGAGCACCCGGACGCCGACCACGTCGTGACCTACTTGCGCGACTACGAGAAGCGGTACGAACTGCCGGTCGAGCGGCCGGTGCGCGTACAGGGCGTGCACCGGGACGGTGAACTCCTGCGGGTGGAGACCGACTCGGGCACCTGGCGCGCCGGAGCCGCGATCAGCGCGACGGGCACGTGGTGGCGGCCCTTCCTCCCTGCCGTCCCAGGCCGTGGGGACTTCGACGGTCGTCAGCTGCACACGGTCGAGTACCGCAACCCACAGGACTTCGCGGGCCGCCGCGTGCTCGTCATCGGTGGAGGCAACTCCGGCGCACAGATCGCCGCCGACCTCGCCTACGACACCGAGCTGACCTGGGTAACCCAGCGCCCGCCCCGCTACCTGGCCGACGACATCGACGGCCGCGCCCTCTTCGACGCGGCCACCGCCCGCCGCCGCGTACTCGACGAAGGCCGCACCGACACCGGAGGCGTCGCCTCCCTCGGAGACATCGTCGCCGTCCCGCCCGTCCGCGCAGCCCGCGACCGTGGCCTGCTCAAGGCCACCCCGATGTTCACCCGCCTCGTCCCCGGCGGAGTCGAATGGGCGGACGGCACCCGTGCCGCGGCCGACGCCATCATCTGGTGCACCGGCTTCCGCCCCGCCCTCTCTCACCTCGCCCCGCTCCAACTCCGTGGCCGGCGTGGCCACATCGCCACCGACGGCACTCGTGCGGTGGACGAGCCGCGCCTGCACCTGCTCGGCTACGGCGACTGGACCGGCCCCGCCTCCGCCACACTCATCGGCGTCGGCCGCCCGGCACGCGATGCTGCCCGCGAGATCAGTGCGCTGCTTGCGGCGGGAACGACGTGAGCGCAGCGCGAGGATGGTGGCATCGCACAGTGTCGAGGCAGACGCGGTGTGCTAAAGACTGGCGGCCATGACGACGACGCCCGACTCCGACCGCTCTCCGATACCTGAACAGGAGCGATGGCTGACGCCAGGAGTACGGGGGATCGGTGCCGCGAGCTTCCTGGCCGATGTCGGCCACGAGATCCCAACAGCCCTGCTTCCATCGCTGCTGACTTCCACGCTCGGCGCACCGGCAGCCGCACTCGGCGCGATCGAGGGCGTCTCGGACGCGCTCGCCGGAGCCGCCCGCTTCGGCGGCGGTGTCCTGGCTGATGACCCGGCCCGGCGCCGCAAGGTCGCCGTCGGCGGCTACGCCACCACCGCCGTCCTCGGCGCCGCCACGGCCGGCGCCACAGCGGTGTGGCAGGTCGGCGTGCTGCGGGCCGCCGCCTGGACCGCCCGCGGGCTGCGGGTCCCGGCCCGCAACGCGCTGCTGGCGGACATCGTCCCGGCCAAGGCGTACGGGCGGGCGTACGGCTTCGAGCGGATGATGGACAACCTCGGTGCCATCTTCGGCCCGCTCCTCGCGCTCGGGCTGGTCGCCTGGCTCGGCGTGCAGTGGGCGATCGGACTGTCGGTGATCCCTGGCGTGCTGGCAGCCGTCGCGATCGTCTACGCGATCCGTCACACCCCGAAGCCGACCAGCCGTGACAAGGTGCCGTTGAAGATCCGCGTACGTCCGTTGCTGCGCGGCGAGTTGGGGCGGCTGATGGCTGCGGTCGCCGCCTTCGAGGCGGGCAACGTCGCCGCGACCCTGCTGATCCTGCGCGCGAGCGACCTGCTCGCCCCCGGACACGGTACGCAGAGTGCGACGACCCTCGCGCTCGGCCTCTACACCGCCTACAACGTCGCCGCGACCCTCGCGTCCGTCCCGGCGGGACGCCTGGCCGACCGGCTCGGCGTGCGCGGCCCGGTGCTCGTCCTGGCGGGCGGCGTCGCGGCGTTCGCCCTCTCCTACGGCCTGTTCGCGGTCAGCGGCGCGGGCCTGATGGTCCTGGCGATCCCGTTCCTGCTCGCCGGGGTCGGCATCGGCGCGGTGGAAACGGCTCAGCACTCGGCCGTCGCCGCGCTGGCCCCGACCGACCTGCGCGGTTCTGCGTTCGGGCTGCTGGCCACTGTGCAGTCCCTGGGGAACCTCGCGGCTTCGACCGTGGCCGGCGTTCTGTGGACCGCGTTCTCCCCGGCGGTCGCCTTCGCCTACCTCACGGCGTGGATGGTTCTCGCCCTGGCGGGGCTGCGGTTTACCGCCGCCCGGCGTGCCGCCTGACCACGCCGTTGCGAGTACTGATCAGACGGTGGCCGGCGCGGCGGTCAGCAGCTTGCCCATGGCCGCCAGCACCGACGGCTCCACGCGGTAGTACACCCAGGTCCCGCGCCGCTCGGAGGTGAGCAGGCCGGCCTCCTTGAGCTTCTTCAAGTGGTGGGACACGGTCGGCTGCGAGACGCCGACGTCGGAGATGTCGCAGACGCACGCCTCGCCGCCTTCGTGCGAGGCGACCGCGGAGAACAGGCGCAGCCGTACCGGATCGCCGAGTGCCTTGAACATCCGCGCGGCCGTCTCGGCCTCCTCGGCGCTGAACGGGCGCTCGGTCAGCGGTGGGCAGCAGGGGGCCACGGCCTCGGACGCCTCGGGCTCGAGCAGGGGCAGCACCTTCGTATTCGACATGCATCTATGTTGACACACATCGAACCAACGTGCGGAGGCTCCCCATGGTCAGCTCTGGGAGAGGTGGCGCGCCAGCCGCCGTGCGACGCGCTCGGCGTCCCGGCCTACCCCACGCAGGGAGTTGGATGCCAGGCTGCGCTGCCATTCCAGCCCGACGAACGCCAGGGCGGGGTGGGTGAGTGAGGTGCCGTCGCGGTGCCGGGGATGTCCCGCCGCATCGAGGGCGCCATCGAGGCCGGCCAGGTAGGGCAGGTCGGGTCGGTAGCCGGTGCCGAGGAGGACCGTGTCGACCTCCTCCCGGCTCCCGTCCGCCCAGATGACCTTCGCGCCGTCGATGCCGGTGAACAGCTGCCGCCGGTCCGGCGCCGACCCGGTGAGGGCGGCACGGTAGCGGCCGTCGTCGATGACGAGCTGGGTCGGCGGGGTGCGCACGAGCCGTCCGAGTGGGGCGATGTCCAGCCCGGTCCGCTTCAACCAGAAGTGTAGGTCTCGGCCCCTGATGTGCTGAGGTGCGAACTTCACCGGTGCGCGGCTGGCCATCGTCACGCGGGCAACCGTGGCAAGCTCGGCGGCGATCTGCACGGCCGAGTTGCCCGCACCCACCACGACGATCCGCTGCCCGGCGAACCGGTCCGGGCTGCGGTAGTCGCCAGCGTGCAGCACTGTGCCGGTGAAGCCTTTCAGGCCCGGCAATGCCGGAAGGTACGGACGTCCGAAGGTCCCCGATGCCGCGACGACGGCGCGTACCGCCAACCCTCCGCCGCTCGCCAGCTCCACGTCGAACCCCTCGCCGATCCGGCGGACGGCGGTGACGCGCCGGCCGGTGCGGATGTCGGCGTCCAGCCGGGCGGCGTACGTGGTGAGGTAGGCGGCGACCTCGTCCCGGTGCGGGTAGCGGGCCGGGTCGGCGCCGGGGAACGGCATCCCGGGCAGTGAGCTGTACCGGGCGGGCGAGAAGAGGGTGAGGCTGTCGTAGTGGCGCGGCCACGACCCCGCCGCCCGGCCGGACGCCTCCAGCACCACGGGCTCGATGCCCCACTGCCGTAGCGCGTGCGCGGCAGCCAGCCCGGACTGTCCGCCGCCGATCACGGCCACGTCGACGTGTTCCATGAACAAACCCCCTGGATTCGATGAATGTCTATGTTGACGCTTATCGAATCAGGTGGCATGCTGGCTGCGCAAGCCATCGACGGATGTCGAAACACCGAGGAGTCGACCGTGAACGCGCCTGCCACCACCGACCTGCCCGTCGTCGTGATCGGAGCCGGTCCCGCCGGACTCGCTGCCGCCGCCCATCTGGTCGACCGCGGCCTCACCCCGCTGGTCATGGAAGCCGGCCCGGCTGCCGGCGCGGCGGTGCGCGAGTGGGCGCACGTGCGACTGTTCTCCACCTGGGGCGAGGTCACCGATCCGGCCGCCGAGAAGCTGCTGGCCCCCACCGGATGGGTGAAGCCGGACGCTGCCACCTATCCCTCGGGCGGCGACTGGGCCGAGCACTACCTTCAGCCGCTCGCCGACGTCCTCGGCGATCAGGTGCGCTTCGGCGCCACCGTCACCGGCGTCTCCCGTGCGGGCCGGGACCGGATCGTGGATGCCGACCGCGAGACCCAGCCGTTCGTCGTCCACGTCGCCCACGCGGACGGCCGGGAGGAGCGACTGTTCGCCCGTGCGGTCATCGACGCCTCCGGCACCTGGACCACCCCGAGCCCGGCAGGTGGCAGTGGCCTTCCGGCCCTCGGTGAGAAGGCCGCGTCCGACCGGATCACCTACCGCGTGCCGGACCTGAAGGACCCGGCCGTGCGGGCGCGGTACGCGGGCAAGCACACCGCGGTCATCGGCTCCGGCGCCTCCGCCTTCACCGCGCTCGCCTACCTCGCCGACCTCGCCACGTCGGACGACGGCACCGGCACCAAGGGCGTGTGGATCCTGCGCCGCGGCATCTCCGGCTCCACCTTCGGCGGCGGCGAAGCCGACCAGCTCCCCGCCCGCGGCGCCCTCGGCCTCGCCGCCAAGGCCGCCGTCGACAACGGCCACGCCGACGCCGTCACCGGCTTCCGCACCGACGCCATCGAGCGCAACGACGACGGCCGCCTGGTCCTCGTCGGCGAGGACGGCCGCCGCCTCGACCCGGTCGACGAGGTCATCGTCCTCACCGGCTTCCGCCCCGACCTGTCCTTCCTCTCCGAGCTCCGCCTCGGCCTCGACGAACGCCTCCAGGCCCCCACCGCTCTGGCCCCGCTCATCGACCCCAACCAGCACTCCTGCGGCACCGTCTACCCGCACGGCGTCAACGAGCTCTCCCACCCGGAGAAGGACGTCTACCTCGTCGGAATGAAGTCCTACGGCCGCGCCCCCACCTTCCTTGCGATGACCGGCTACGAGCAGGTCCGCTCGATCGCTGCGGCGCTCGCCGGGGACCAGGAGGCCGCCGAGCGCGTGGAGTTGACCCTGCCGGAGACCGGAGTGTGCGGCGGCGCGGGCCTCTTCGACGACCCCGAGGCCGCACAGGGCGCCGAAGGCGGCGGATGCTGCGCGGCCCCCGCAACGCTCCAGATCGGCATCGGCGCCCCGGTCTCCTCCGGCGGCTGCTGAAGTCCCCACCCACCCAGGAGGTTCGTCATGTCGTCCCGCGTACAGCTCGCCCTCCGCGTCCCCGACCTCAACGCCTCGGTCGCCTTCTACACCAAGCTCTTCGGTACCGAGCCCGCCAAACTCCGCGATGGCTACGCCAACTTCGCCATCGCCGAGCCCCCGCTCAAGCTCGTCCTCATCGCAGGCACGGCAGGGCAGGAAACGCGGATGGATCACCTCGGCGTCGAGGTCGACAGCACCGAAGCCGTCCACGCCGCCACCACCCGTCTGAGCGAAGCCGGCCTGGCCACCGACGTGGAAGACGACACCACCTGCTGCTATGCCCTCCAGGACAAGGTCTGGGTCCACGGCCCGGGCCAGGAACCCTGGGAGGTGTACGTCGTCAAGGCCGACGCTGACACCCTGGCCAAACAGCAAGGCAGCACCTGCTGCACCGGCACGGCCTCCGCCGACACCGGCGCGAAGGAAGCGGTCCCTGCGGGCGGCTGCTGCTGATCCGCCGATGACCAACCTCCACACCAGCGAGGCCGTGACCGGGACGGGAGACCGGTCACGGCCTCGCGCCGCCTTGCCCGCCCTGTGCGCCACCCAGATCACCAGCTGGGGAATCGTCTACTACGCCTTCCCCGTTCTGAACCCGCAGATCACCGCCCAGGCCGGTTGGTCCGCAGGCGCGACCATGGCGGGGTTCTCTGCGGCGCTGATCATCTCTGCGGTCGCGGGCATTCGCGTGGGACGGATCCTCGATCAGTGCGGCCCGCGCATGGTCATGACCACCGGATCGGTCCTTGGCACCATCAGCCTTGTGATCGTGGCGGCTGCCCCCAACCTGCCAGCTTTCTTCGCCGGTTGGATGCTGGCCGGGCTTGCGATGGCTTCGACGTTCTACCAGCCCGCCTTCGCGGCATTGACCCGCTGGTGGGCTCCGGACCACGTCCGGGCACTGACAATCGTCACCCTGGCAGGCGGCCTGGCCTCCACCGTCTTCGCGCCCCTGACCGCTCTGCTCGCCGCGCACTTCAGCTGGCGCGGCACGTACGTACTTCTTGCCACCATGCTCGCCGTCATCACGATTCCGACCCACGCCCTCGCCCTGCGTGGCGACTGGCCCAAGGCGCCGCCGGCTCCTCCTCACGCATCCGGCGGGGCGGTGACGCGCAGCCGGACATTCTGGCTGCTCGCGTCGGTGTTCATGCTCTCAGCGTTCGCGATGTACGCCGTCGTCGTCGCGCTGGTCCCGCTGTTGCTCGAGCGCGGCTACACCACCACTCAGGCCGCCTGGACGCTCGGCCTGGGCGGTGCCGGACAAACCGTTGGTCGCACCCTGTACGCCGCTCTCGCCCGCCGCGCCAGCGTGACGGCACGCACGGCGGTCGTGGTCGCGCTGGGCGGGATCACCACCGCCGCCTTCTCGGCGGTGCCCGGCCCGTACGCACTATTGGTCGCCATGTCGGTGGCGGCCGGGATTGTGCGTGGCAACCTGACCTTGCTTCAGGCCACGGCCGTCACCAACCGGTGGGGCACTACCCACTACGGGCGCCTGTCGGGTCTGCTGGCGGCACCGGCGACGACGGCCGCAGCGCTGGCGCCCTTCGCCGGCACGGCACTGGCGGCAGCGCTCGGCGGCTACCCGCAACTGTTCGCCACCCTCGCCGCCGTCTCAGGGCTGGCCGCGGTGCTCGCGCTGTCGAGCTACTCCCGAGAGTGACGCGGTCGCCGCGCGTGGGCAGCAACCGGTCAGCATCGAGGCAGGGTCCGGAACACCGGGTGCTTGCTGGACTGCCGCAGCTGCTCGTTCTCCAACTCCAAGATCTGCACAACGCGGATGAACTGCTGGACCTGGAGGGCGAGGCGGTCGCCCTCTTCACGCAGCGCTTGCTCTCGGCCTTGAGCTCTTCGTGCATCAGCGCGTCGTAGGATCCGCTGCCCGCGCTTGCCGACGCCCGAACAGCAGCGCAGCCAACTCTCAGTCAGTCCGCCGAGCTGAACACAAGGACTTGACAGGGAACTGTGCTCGTGCCAGCACTGCACGCGCCTGTCCGGGGCGCCGGCGATGGCATGGGTCGGGTTCCGTAGGGACGCCCTGGAGTGGACGGGCCCCGCAGGCGAGCCGACGTACTTCTCCACCTGGCCGACGCTGCACCGAGGGTCCTGCAGCCGTTGCCGCACCCAGCTCACCTCCGTCGCGGACGGCTCGGACATGATCATGGTGACAATCTTCAGCCTCACCCGCAGCGGCGAACTGGCCCCGGTCGGACACAGCTATCGCGAAGCGGCGGCGCACTGGATGTCCATCACGCTCGCGCCCGACCCGCAGCGCCGCACGTGACGGCAGGCATCACGATGACCCTGCCGCGGGCGCAGCGGCCGAACCTCCGCTTCCCGCAGATCGTCACCTGAATCGCCCCGGATGATGGACCCGACCAGGGCCCGCCAGGGCGTGCGCGCGGTGCACGATCATGTTGACCGAGCCGCGGTCACGTTCGATGTGCCCCTCCAGCAGCACCGCCGGGGCACCGAGGACTACCTCTCGCGTGCGTTCCCAGACCGGAGGAGAGAAGACCAGGTTGATCATGCCGGTCTCATCTTCCAGGGCGCCGAACGCAACTCCCCTGGCCGTCGGGGGCCTTTGGATGTACTTGGCCAGTCCGCCGACCCGCACCCGGGTCTGGTCGGCCAGGTCACGGGCCTCGCGCGCAGGCTGCGCCCCGTGTGAGGCCAGCAGAGCACGGAGGTGCTGTGCGGGGTGGGTGGTGGCGCTGGCGCCGGAGGCGTCGAGGTCGGCGGCGGTGGCCTCGGCCGCGGTCATGACCGGCAACTCCGGTGCGGGCGCCAGGTCGTCCAACCCCGGAAGGACGTCCTGGATCTCGCCGGTATAGACGCCGGCCGACCACAGGGCGGTGCGCCGGTCCACGCCGAGGCCATCGAACGCCCCGGCGGTGGCCAGCTGTTCCATCAGCTTCGCCGACAGCCGCGTGCGGCGGGCGGCATCGGCCACCGAGCGGAAGGCCACGGTGCCGCGCGCGGTCAGGATCCGCTCGGCGATCTCCTCGCTGATCCCGGTCACGGAGGTCAGTCCGCGGCGGATCGCCGGCCGCCGCTCCGGCTGATCGGAGTGAGGCTCAAGCGTGGCGTGGACGCCGGAGCGCTGGATGTCGACACCTCGGACCTCGATGCCATGTTGCTTCGCATCTTGGATGAGCGTCTGCGAGTCGTAGAAACCCATAGGGAGATGCGCCATAATCCCCGCCAGCATGGCGTGCGGAAAGTGGTACTTCACCCAGGCGCTGGCATAAATGATGCCCGCCATCGATTGGGCGTGAGACTGCGGGAATCCGTAATCCGAAAACGCTTCTATCATCCCCACAATGCGTTCGGAGGCGGCTTGGTCGATGCCCTTGGCGGCCATCCCGGCAAGCAGTCGTCCGCGCAGCTGTGCCACCTTTTCGGGAGAGTGCTTGGCGGCCATCGCCTTACGGAGACGGTCCGCCTCGCCCGGTGTGAAACCCGCACAGTCGATGGCCAGGGCCATGGCCTGCTCTTGCCACAGAGCGACCCCGAGAGTTTTGGAAAGCGCTGGTTCGGCGAGCGGATGCGGATAGGTTACGGGCTCCAGGCCGGCCCGTCGCCGCAAATACGGATGCTTTGAGCCGGCCTGAATTGGGCCCGGCCTGATGATTGAGGCGGCCACCGCGAGGTCCTCGAAACATCGGGGCTGAAGCTGCGGCAAGGTCGAGACCTGCGCCCTTGACTCGGCCTGGAACACGCCGATGGTCTGACCTGCGGCAATCATGGTGTACACGTCCGGGTCGTCCTGCGGAATCGAGGCCATGTCCAGGCTGACTCCGTGGTGTTCGGCAATGAGATCGCATGCGGTGTGCAAGGCGGCCAACATGCCCAATCCCAGGATGTCAATTTTGAGAAGATGGGCGGCGGCCACATCGTCTTTATCGCCTTGCAGTACCGAGCGCCCTTCTCGGGTGGCCCATTCGACTGGCATGATTTCCCCGATGGGCTGGCGGGTCAGCACCATCCCTCCGACATGGATACCCAAATGCCGTGGGAGGGTGTGCAGTTGTCCTGCGAGGGAGCGTACATCGGCGGGGATGTCGGCCTCTGGCCCGGGCGGCTCGTGGTGAATATGGCGGGTCATCTCATTGATCCGCGCCATGGGATAACCGAGGGCGCGAGCGGAATCCCGCACACTCAGGCGGGGTTGATAGGTGATGAGGTTCGCCACCTGCGCGCAGTGTGACCTGCCGTATTTGGCGTACAGGTACTGGATCACCTCCTCCCGGCGGTCGTTCTCGAAATCGATGTCGATGTCCGGGTCGGTCTTTTCGGCGTGCAGAAATCTCTCAAAGAGCAGGCCGTGCTTGAGTGCGTCGACGGAGGTGATGCCCAGCGCGTAGCAGACCACCGAGGAGGCGGCGCTGCCGCGCCCCTGGCACCAGATCCCCTGCTCGGCCGCGTACCGGGTGATGTCCCAGCAGATCAAGAAGTAGCCCTGCATGCCCATGCCGGTGATCACGGACAGCTCGTAGTCGAGCTGTTTCCACGCCGCCCCGGCTGCCGGGGCGGTGCGCGGCCCATACCGGCGGGCGCAGCCTTCTTCCGCGAGGTGGCGCAGATAGCTGCCGGGGGTGTGCCCGGCGGGCACCTCGAAGTCCGGCAGTTGCGGGCGCAGTTTGCTCAGGTCGATGACGCTGCCGCGGGCGAGATCGACGGCGGATGCGATGGCCTGCGGGTAGCGGGCCATGAGGATGCGCATCTCCTCGGCGGTGCGCAGATGCGCCGTCGGGGCCGGCGGCAACTCCCCGATCGCGGTGTCGAGGTTCTCGCGGCGGTGCAGCGCGGTCAGCGCCGCCGCCAGCCGCGCAGAACGCGGGGCCGCGTACCGCACTGCGTTCGTGGCCACCACCGGCACTCGCCATCGCTGCGCCCTCGCGTGCACGGCGGCGTTGCGCGGGCCGTCTTCGGGCAGCCGGTGATCGACGAGTTCGGCGTGCAGGTGGGTGCGGCCGAAGAGGTCCACCAGCCGGTCCATCCGGGCATGGATGGCGTCAGTGTCGTACGCCGCCTCGCCGACGACGGGGCAGCCGGTGAGGATCGCCCACTGGCCCTCGTGTGCGGCAGCCGACAGCGCGTCGAGGTCGTAGAGCGGGGCGTTCTTGGCGCCGGCCAGCTGCCCGGCGCTGATCGCCGCAGACAGCCGAGTGAAGCCCAGCAGACTGCGGGCGATCACCACGATCGACCCGAGGCCCTGGTCCAGGGTGAGTTCGGCGCCGTAGATGCTGCCGATGCCGTGGTCGCTCGCGGCCTCCGCCAGACGTCTCGCGCCGTAGAGCCCGTTGGTGTCGGTGATTGCCAGGGCCTCGATACCGAGGCGGACGGCCTCGGCGACCAACGCCTCCACGTGGTTGGCGCCGAACAGGAACGAGCCGGCGGAGTGCACGTGCAACTCCGCCCAGCCGCCGCCCACAGGCGTCGGCGCGGCGCGCCTGCCGGGGAAGTGCAGCACCTTCCCGCGACGGTCAGCCATAGAGCGCCTCCACCGCCCACCGGCCGTCTCGGATGTGCAGCAACCAGGCGCGGCCGTCCGCACAGGCAACCTGCAGGCGCGCAAGGCGGCGGGCCTGGGCGGGTATCCACCACTCCTCCAGCACCGGCCACGGTCCGGTCCACCCGGTCACCCCCACCGGCGCGGCGCCGTCGATGGACAACGCGGCTGGGGCCTGGGTGAGCAGGGTGCGTCCGCTCACCCCGACCGGGCCGCCATCTGCCCCCATCACCTGGGCAGGGCGCGGCGTGCGGTAGACGACGGCCGGGTGCGGGGCCGGCAGCCGCCCCGGCCACGTTCCCTCCACCAACGGGCGTGAGCGCGCATCGCCGTACGGGATGTCCACGATCCGCTCGCCCGGACCGCGGCCTCCGGCGAGTTCCTGACGTACCACCGCGCGGTGTCCGAGCATCGCCTGCAGTTGCCCCGCGGCGTGCTCCAGTTCCTCCGGCGCGATCCGCGGCCCGAACAACAACGACTGCCGCCCGGTCGCCGCCGACAATCCCTCCGGGACCAGCCGCAGTGTGGTGATCCCCGCCGCGGAGGCGTCGAGCTGCCCGGTCTCGGCCCAGGCGGCGATCTGCCACCGCACCCGTTCGGCCACCGCCAGCGCCGACAGCCGACCCTCGTGTCGCCACAGCCGCGACAGGCGCAGCCCGCTCGTGAGGCCCACTTCGACCTGCAGCCTGGCACACACCGCACCGGCCCGCGCGAGGCGGGCGTGAAGCTGTTCGGCGAGGGCTTTGGCAATGAACGTGACCGGCTCGAGATTGTCCTCGGGCGGCTCGAACGCCTCGGCCACGCTGTAGTCGCTATCCGCCCCGGACGTATTGAGCGGCCGGGCCTCCTGGCCGCGGGCGGTGCGTTGTGCCGCGGCGCCGTCGTGTCCGAACCGGGCCAGCACCCGTTCACCCGGCAGCGCCGCGAACGCCCCCAAGGTGGTGATGCCCAGGCGGGGCAGCAGCTGAGACAGCCGCGGGCGGCCCAGCACCCCCACCGGATACGGGGCCAGAAAGTCCCCGGTCTGCCCGGCCGGCACCAGGACCCCGGCCTGCCCGGCCCGCACCGCCAGGGCGGCAGCGAACACGGTGTCCGCCGCGCCGGTCCGTGATTCGACCTCGGCACCGGTGAGCACGGTGGTGATGTGCCCCACCAGGGCTGGCTCGCCGCAAAAGTAGCGGGCGGGGCCGCGAGCGGGCACGGCGATCAGGCCGGGCCGCAGGACTTCCATGTGCGGAGCGACGCGCTTCTCCAGCAGACGCAGCACCGGCTCGAACGCGCGCACCTCCGCCTCGGGGTCCCGGTCGAGCAGCCTCAGCCGCGGACAGCGTCCGGATGCCTGGCGTACCCGCATCCCGCGCCTTACACCCTGTCGGCGGGCCTCCCTCGAACAGGCCAACACCCGCTCCCGCGCGATGATCGCCACGGGCTCGTCGTGATCCGCGCCCGCGGCCACCACGGGCCAGTCCATCATCCAGATCGCTAGCGCACGCAACTCCGCTCACCCCGCGGTGACAGGCCGCAGCGGCACCACATCCGCGCCCGCGACGGTCGCGGGCTCGGCGATCAGCTGCACCGAGCCGTCCGGCCCCGGCAGCCACACCTCGGCATGCCGCGGCTGCGTCGCAGCACCCCGACCAGCCACCACCAGCCGGGCACGCCGGCCGGCGAGCAGACCAAAGCCGTCCCCGAGCCCGTCCCAGCGGGCCTCGGCCACCCGCAGCCGCAGCTGCGCCTCCGGCCAGTCCTGCCAGGTCAGCAGCGTTGTGCCGGAGCGCCGCAGGCGGGCCGCAATGCGACGGCTCGTACGCAAGGCCACCTGCCCCACGGGGCCGAGCAAGACCACCGGCGCCGCCTCGCACACCGTCGCCAGCACATCAGGCCACCGTCCTCCCGGCTCAGGTACGGCCAGCCCGCACGCCAGGTCCAAACCGGCATCCGCCGCAGCGAGCCCGCCGAGCTGCGGCAGACCGACCGCTGCCCAGGCGCCGCCGTCGGCGGCGGCCTCCGCGGCCAACGCGATCAGCAGGGGCAGGTCGCCCCCAGCGCTCACCACCGCACCGCGGGGCAGCTTCCCACCCGGGAGCAGGCTGGAGAGCGTGCCGGACTTGGCTCCGGTCGCCTCCGGAGTCCCTCGCTCACCAGGCGAAACGACGTGCATGAACACATGTTCGATTCCTTGTGCGAGAAATGCAAGCGGGCGAACGCCACACCACTCGCACGAGCCTCGCGACCGACTGCGGTCGACAGCTCCGACGAAAGGAGCGGCGGTCGTGAACGACCATGCCGCGTAAGCCCGTTCGCCTCGCCCCGCCCGAAGTCGCCCGGCGCATGCCCGCCGTCGGCGGCAGCTCCTGCGGTCTCGCTGAGGGACAGGCGTGCCGCACGTGCCTCGCTACGCTGCCGCAGTGATCGAGTCCTCCTCGCTGCCGGGCGATCCCACCGAGCTCCACCTACGGATCTCCTTCGAGGACGAACTGTGGGATACCCCGCAGACCGACACGCTGGAGCGGTGGAACGTCGCCATCCTGCACCGCCGACGTACACATGACGGAGCTCAAGGCCCGGCGGCGAGCGGCGCCTGCCACACCGTGGACTGCCCGTCGTGCACGACGGAGGATGTCGCCGTCGGGGAGATGACCTTCTACCGGGTGCATCTCGACCGCGGCCGCAACGCCTACTGGGCCATGGAAGAGGAGTCCGTGGAGCTGTACGAGACCGCCCAGGTCCTCCTCGACCCGCAGACGGGTTCCTTCACCAGCGAGGTCGGCGAGCTGCTGGAGTACGTCGGTTCCGCACTGCTCGTCATGGATCGAGTGACGCTGGATCCGCAGTGGCGCGGGCACGGCCTAGCGGCCGTACTCGGCATCGAGGCGATCCACCGGCATGCCCGGATGCCGGGCCATCGCCTGCTCACCCGGCATCACGGACCTCAGCAGTCAGCGTCTGACGGACAGATCGGAGTGGGACCGCGTGAACGCCAAGATCGCCCAGGGGTGGGAGCGCATCGGGTTCCGCCTGTACCGCGACAACGTCTATCTTCTGTCGCCGGCCTCGCCGGCCTCGCAGGACCTGGAGGAGCAGCGCGGCGTACTTCGTGGGCAGCTCGCGGAACTCGGCGCGTCCTGGCGGACCACGATCTCCTGACGGACGCCGCTGCCGAGACGAGAACCATCGTTCGTGTCGGGGAGCGGCTGAGCGTCACCGAGCGCGCCAAGGAAACCGCCAGCCACTACGGCGGGCTGGCGCGCCATCCTGGCCCGGTGCCCGGTGCCCGGTGCCCGGTGCCCGGTGCCCGGTGCCCGGTGCCCGGTGCCCGGTGCCCGGTGGCGGCGGGGCGATCATGTCGAGCTCCTTGCCAATCAAATTAGTCGTCGCGGGTCAGGGCGCGGCAGACGACTGGCTTCACTGTCCAAGGACAAGTTCGCCGGTGGCAGACAAGAAGATCGCCCAAAGGGCTGGTGGACGCTGCAACGGCATGTCAACCTGAACGACCTTCCGAAAAATCCCAGGTCAGAGAGGTGATGCTGTGGCATTGGATGCGGCGCGACCCGGATTCGCCACCACGGTCGCGGCCCTGCGGCTCCGCTCCTGGAAGCTCGGTGCCGGTCAGGCGATGGAGGTGGTCGACCAGTTCTCGGAGGCCGATTTCACCCACATCGTCGACGACCGCGCCGACGTGCACGTCAGCTCGCACGACGGCCGGTTCTACCTCGGCTACTTCCCGAACGGCCGGCCCGGCGGCGCGGACGAGGACTGGGTGACGGGCGAGGGCTGGGTGATCGCGGTCACCGGCACCGCGAACGTCCCCGGCTACCGGATGTCCTTCGGTACGGAGACCCCGGCGGAGATCATCGCTGCTGTCGTGGCCCAGATCCTGGCCACCTCTCAGCCCCTGTGACCGGCACGTCCGCTTCCCCTCGTACGCGCCGCGTACCCTGCCCCTGCTCTCGTGGCCCCGTCCGATACCGCTAGGAGAACGCCTTGGACCCGCACTCGCCCGAGATGACGGTCGGTGACATTCTCGACCTGCTGTCCGTCTGCGACCGCGACACGCCCGTCCGTCTCGCCGTCAACCCCTTCTTTCCCATGGCCCACCGTCTGGGCGGCGTGGAGAAAGCGGTGGACGAGCACGGCCGGCCGATGGTCTACATCGCCGAGTCCCTGGAGGCCGAGCAGTTCGGCCCTCTGCCGCCCGCCGTGGCTGTCGCTCTGACCTGGCAACCGCCGGCCGAGGGACCCTCGCGCCGCCGACGCGGCGCAACCGGGCCGAACACCAGCCAGTGATCCAACCTCGAACTGACGGAGGCGCCCCTGCACCCGCACCACTCCATCGATCCCTCCCACCCCCACTCGCCGGACTCGATGTACTGGGTCACCCCGCGCCACCTGGCCGGTGATGACGGCGTCCTCGCCGAGCGGATCGGCGACACCCTGACCGACCTCGGCTGGCGCATGTGGCCGACCTCCCGCAACACCCTGCTCTATGTGAGCCCCGACAGCCTGCGCGGCGCCGAGTGGATCCTCGCCGCCTACCCGTTCGAGCTGGGCGGCCTCCCGGTGGCCTGGCAGCTGTCGGCCCGTCCGTACCCTGCCTCGGCCCTGACCGAGTGGAACGCGTACTTCACCGCCGGCGTCCCGCACGAGGCGCTCACCGATTTCCTGCTCGCGCTCGACGCCAGCGACAGTCCCGACGTCGGGTTCGAGAACGCCGAATCGGTGCTCACCGCGCTCAGTGCCCGGGGCTGGCTGCGCGACATGGACCGCCCGCGTACGACCGCCACCGACCCGGGCTTCTCCACGAACGTCTCGCTGGAGATGCTGCCGCCGCTCATCCACGACGCCGACCCCCGCGATGACCTGCTGGGCTGGCAGGCGTGGGCGGAGCCCGTGCTCGGGGCACCGTACCTGTGGTGCGCCAGCTTCAGCGCGAGTACCCCGCACGAGCTGGTCGCGGCCTTCGCCTCATCGCTCGCCGCACCCGGCCCGGTGCCGCGCCGCACGCTGCCCGAAGGCGCGGAGGACCGTCTCACCGTCGTCCGCCGCGGCTGACGGGCTGCTCATAGCCCGCGACCGAGGCGGGGGGATCGACGGGATGATGCCCCTCTTCCAGGCCCGGTGGTTCCACTCCCTTGACGGGAGTGGAACCACCGGGCCTTCGCCGTACCCTCGGCATCAGCGAACCTGACGGCACCCTGGAACCAAGATCCAGACCGCGCATAGGATCCCCGTCGTGGCAGGCAAAGTAATCGGCAAAGGACCCTTGCGCGGCTACCTCCTGGAAGAGGTGCTGGCCTGGCTGTTGCGGTCCAGCGGCTTCGAAGTCCTCACGGTCGACGACGACAAGGACAAAGAGCCGTGGAAGGTGCTGAAGGAGGACAAGAACGGCCTGCTGGTCCGCGGGCGCGGAGCATGGCACCAGGTCGACGCGCTCGGACAGTTCCGGTACGTCCCGCCGTTCTCCCTGCCGGTCCGCTTGTTCGTCGAGGCAAAGTACCTGACCACCACACCAGTTGGTCTGCCCACCGTGCGCAACGGCCACGGTGTGATCCACGACGTGAACGAGGGCGAGACCACCACGCTCACCGCCCCGGGGACCGGCCGGCCGCGGACGCGATACCGATATAGCTACGCGATCTTCTCGACGTCTGGCTTCAGCCCGGAGGCACAGGACTACGCGCTGGCCACCAGATATCCCTGATCGACCTCTCCGCACCGGACTTCGCCGTCCTGCGGAATCTCGTCAAGATCACGGCCGACACCATTCACGCAGCCCTCGAGGTAACTCCTGCGGCCGAGCGGCCGAAGGTGCGCGAGATACGGGCGTATCTTCGCGGGCCGCTGCTGGATGTGTACGCCGACGATGTGGACCTGTCCGATACGTTTCGCGGTCGACTCGATTACCTGGCGCAGGCCCTGCACAGCCGGTCGCAGCTGGGTCTTGTTCTGGCCTTTCCGGCGGCGCCGTTTGTCTTGGGACTGGCCTCGGATGATCTGTATGCCTTCGTGGACTATGCGAGGGCGCATGCCACACATGCGGTGCGTCTGCGTCGCATCAATCAGGCAGCGTCACATCCCGTTTGGGAACTGCGTTCGGCGGAGCACCCCGAGGCATACGCGTTGCGGTTCGGGCTGCCGGAGCGGGTGGAAGCCTGGATCGTCGAGCAGGACGAAGGAATGCCCTCGCGAACCCGGTATGTCAAGCGCAGCATGCTGTCGACCATGACCCTGTACTGGATGGACGGGGAGCACGCGCAGACCTTCCAACTCCGCTACGAGCCGGGTGAACTCCGTCTCGACGGCTGATCGCCGCATACGACGAAACCCGGTGTCCGGGCCTGTCAGACGGACAGGCCCGGACACCGGGGCAGGTGGAGGAGCGGGTCAGCGTGCAATGCGCGCCTTGGCGACCGCCTCGCCCAGGTGGGCGTCCACGAGGCCCGGCGAGCCGGAGACGATGACCAGGATGCTGCCGGTGCGGATCGCCGTCTGCTTGACGACGCTGCGCTGCCCGCTGGCGGAGTAGGTGAGCAACTGGCTCCACTGCTCGTCGCCGAGGTCTGGCGCGGACGTCTTCTCGGTGCCCATGTCGACGACGGTGCTGCCCGACGTCACCTGGTAGGAGGGGCAGGAGAGCATCGCGTCGAAGACCGTCCCGATGCCCTTGGACAACTTCGCGGCGCTGTCGCTGTACAGCTCCTCGCTCACCTCGGAGCTGCTGCTGCCGGTGTATGTGAAGGACGCCTTCGCCTTGCGGGTGAAGTCGAGGCCGGAGCCGGTGGCCGCGTCGCTGCCGAGCTCCTCCAGCGCCGGGCAGCCGATGACGGTGACGTCGTCGTTGCTGCGAGCGGGCTCGGGCTTGCGGGTGTAGCCCTCGCCCAGGTCGCTCTCGTTCAGCAGCCGCTGGTTCAGCTGGGCCGAGGACAGCGGCGCGGATGCCGAGCTGCCGCCCCGGTGCGCGGGTGCGGAGGATGCGGCCGAGGCGTCGGCGGGCTCGGTGTGGCTGGAGCAGCCGGTCAGGGCGAGGACGGTGATGACGGTGCTGAGGCCGAGGGCAGTCGTGGTGGAACGGCGCATGCGGAAACCCCTTGGTGATGCGAGACGGATGGTCTGACCGGGTCGGCCCTCCGGGTGCCGACGAACGGGGGGGGGAGAAGGGGTTTCGGGGCTTCAGTGGCCGAGGTGGTGCAGTCCGTCTTCGAGGGTGGGGTGGAAGTGGTCGACCGGACCTGAGTTGCGGTTGTACCAGGCGGTGTCCAGTCGGGTCTCCTCCGTCTCGTGGCCGGCCGGGCAGCGGAGCCACACCGAGTCGTCGCGCATGTTGAAGACGATCCAGTTTCGGTACGCACCGCAGTGGCACGCGTGGACCTCACCGTCGATGACGAGCGGCAGGTCCCAGCGCATCATGAACCCCGAGACGTCCTGGCGGGACGGCGCCCGGAAGTCCGGCGGCAGGAAGTCGGGCACCACCGTGGCCGCCGGCGCAGCCGAGGCAGCGACAGGGCCGGGTGTGTCTGGCAGCGGCAGCTCGGTGTGCATCGCCAGCGCCGCCTGGCCGGCACGCTGGGCTTCACGGAACTCTCGGTCCGCATGATTGCGTCGGAACATGCCGTCTCCATCTCTGTCGTCTCGCCTGCACGAGGAGAGTGCCGCAAGTCCCTGACCTGCTGCAACTCTAAGAATGTTGAATTCAGCGAGACTTGGCGGGACGGTCGGTGCGGTGCGTCGGACGCTGCGCAGCACCGCGGGCGGCGGCGGGCGCGGTGGCCGTGTGCTCGGGCATGGCGGAAGGGTCGGCGGGCAGATCGGCCATGCGCCGCAGCCGCCACACGAGTACGTCGCTGATCGAGTCTGCGGTGTCCAACTCCCGTCGCTTGGCGGCCTCGGCCAGGAGCGCGGCCGGGTCGTGCCCAGCGTGCTCGACATCTGCGAGCGTGGCGGCAAGGGCGTACCAGCCCTGCTCGGTGAGGACCTGCTCGGCCAGCTCCGGGACGGCCTGGCGCAGGTAGGCGGCCTGCTTGCGCTGCAGGGGCTGGGACAGACGCCGACCGCGCTGGTGCATGACGGACAGGTACATCGGCGCGGCGGCCTGGTAAGCGGCGCGTAGGTGCTCGGCGGCCTGGCGGGCAGCAGCGGCCTGCTGGGCGTGCTCCTTCTTCCCGTGCCAGTGGGCGGCGGCGGTGACCAGGAAGAACACCATGTCAATCAACATGGCGGTGGTGGCGCCGTCTTCCCCACGACCGAGCGCCGGCCCGCCGTAGACGAGGTCACGGGCAGCCTGCCGCAGACCACGGTCGTGGCCCCGTTCGGCCCGGATGTGGGAGCGGGAGGCCCGCTCGAACGCCCAGGCGGCATCTCGCAGTTCGCGCCGGGTGTGCGCGGCCGAGGTCTTGGCGAGCGCGTCGAGGACCTCGCCGGCCGCGGCGAGCTGCGCGGCGATCTGCCCGTCGTCGCTCTGGTCGACGACGAGTACGGCCCGCCAGACCGCCGTCGTCGCCTGGCGCCGCGCGGTCGACGGGTTGACACGCGCCGAGCCGGAGGAGCGGTCCGCGGCGGCTTCGGGGCCGGGTCCGGAGCCGTTGGCGGCCCACCGCTCGCGGATGCGCGGTAGGGAGAGGTCGGGTGCGAGGGTGGAGCCCGAATAGTAGATCGGCTCCTGGTCCTCGTTGCGGTCGTGGGGCAGCGCGACCTTGTAGCCGAGCAGATCGCCGGAGGGTGCGACGCGCTGGCTGACCAGGAGGCCGGCGGCGGCCAGGCGGTCGAAGAACTCCTGCTCGCTGGCGACGCCGGCGGCGGCGCGGCGCACCGTCTCCCGCAGTTCCTCGCGTGGCGTTCGTTCCTTGCCCTGGCGGTTCGCCTTATGGCGTTCGGCGCTGGTGGGGCGCTTGGCGGCGGTTCCGTCGCCGGCGTTCAACCGGCGTAGCTCGTAGTCCACTTCGATCTTCCGGGCTTCCGCCTGGGAGCGGGCGCCATCCTGGCGGATGCGGGCTTGGCGGCCGTCATGGCGGACGACGGTGGCGATGATGTGGATGTGGTCGTCGGCGTGGCGGACAGCCGCCCAGCGGCAGGCGGCATCGTCGCCTTCAGGGGCGATGCCGGTTGCGGCGACCATGCGGCGGGCGATGTCCGCCCACTGCTCGTCCGTGAGGATCGGGTCTTCGGGGGCGGCGCGTACGGACAAGTGCCACACATGCTCGGCGGGCCTGGCGCTTTCGGGCAGTGCTATGACGGGCTGGTCGAGCAGACGCTGCAGGTCGCCGTACGTCGCCTCGGGGTCGCGGCCGGGGTCGGGAGCCAGGCGATCCCACGCCGCGACGAGGTGGGGGTCGATGTGCTCCTCGGCCTTGCCGGGGCCGTACAGGTAGGCCACCAGGCCGCGGGTGTCCGTGCCCATGTCGTGGACTTTGGGGATCATGCAGCCGGACGCTCGCCGTCCAGGTAGCGCCGGAGGAAGGCGTCCACACGCAGCGAGATCCGGTCAAGGGCAGAGAGGACCGCCGTGGCCTGCGGCGCGGGCTCGTCCGAATTCAGGGCTGCCGCAACCTGGTTGAGGTTGTTGCCGATCCGGTTCAGTGCGATTCGCAGGTCGAACAGCTCCTTCAGCATCTCGCGTTCGCCAGCGATTTCCGCGGCGGTGCGGTCGAGGTTGCGGGCGGCTTTGAGCGCGGCGCGGGCAAGGTAGCTGGCGATGCTCATATTGCAGGCGGCAGCAGCACGGACGAGGAGCTGGTACTCGTCATCGTTCATGCGGCAGCTCGGCTGGTGCATGCGCTTCTTCTCGTCGCGCAGGCGCTCACGCTGCTGAACGTGGGGTTTCGGCGGCATGGTGTGGGCGCGGTCGGTGCTGTGGCAGGAGTGGCTCTCCCCTTCTTCAGGATGCGAGCCGCCCTCGGTCGCATCCTGACGGATCGGCGCCCCCTGGTGCCGATCCGCTCCCGCCACCCCAGGGGCGGGAGACGCAAGAGCATTGCTCCCACCGGGAGCAATGCTCTTGCACCAACTTGCTCGCGACGAGGTCGAGTTGGTTTCCGGCTCACCTAGCGCGGGAGCGGGGCTTGTCGTCGGGTTCGTCATCGGGTGCGGTTCCTCGTGGTGCGGATGCGGTGCTGGATTTCGGCGGCCAGATCGACCATCGCGGTCGGGCCGTCGAGGACGTGGACAAGGGACTCGGCGCGGTGCTGGACGAGCCACTGGCCAACCGGGGTCAGCACGGCTGCGTACAGGAGCTGGTGGCCTACGAGCACCTCCGCCCAGGCGGCGGCCTCGGCGGTGGACGGTGGGTGCATACGCAGGTGGTGACGGACAGGAATAGCGGGTCCCTCCAGTGCTACGGCGGTGGCCCGGCCGAGGCCGGGCCACCAGACGGACCGGCGGAAGTAGGCTCCTTACCTGCTTATTTGTGACCGTCAGCCGCACTCGGGGCAGCGATCGAGGTGCCGGTTCAAGGCCCGCGCCATGTTCCGCTTCACCGACATGGCGTTCTTCGCGCTGGTCTTCGCCGGCGCGGATCCCTGGTGACGCTCGGCATGACCGCGCAGGAAGCGGATGTCCTGCTCGAAGCCGGCCTTGATGTGTGCGAAACGCTGGCAGGTCTTCATCGGGCCGTACTCCGGGTCGTGGCGGTGCCCGCCTCGTCGCGGAGCCGCTGCAGAACCGGCGTCAGACGCTCGTTCCGCCCTCCCCGGATCTGCTGGGAACGGAGAATCTCCCGCAGCTGAACCCGAGTCAGCGACTCGTTGCCGTCCCGCTCCAGCAGCGCGGGCACATGGGGACGGACCCGCTCGACCATCTCCTCCACGCTCAGCTTCGGCTGCTTCCGGGACCGTTGGGATTGACCTCCGTGCGGCCGGTTCCGGGAAGCCCTCGCCTTCGGCGTCCGCCGTACGGGGACGGTGTGGGGACGGTCCCCGTTGGGTTCGATCCCCGTTTCGGTGTCGGGGTGTTCGCGGTCCCCGTCGTCGTTGAGGACGGTGTGGGGACGGTCCCCGTTGCGCTCCGTCCCCGTTTCGCCGTCCAGGTGCTCCCGGTCCTCGTCCCCGATGGTGGTGGCCGCCGAGGACGGGCCTGTGCCCGCCTGAGCAGCGGTTTCGCGCACATTTGCGGCACTGTCGCTCGCGCCGTCGTCGGGCTCCTCGGTCCCGGCGGGCACGGTGTCTTGGTCTCCAACTGCCGCCTCTTGGCCCTCGCGCAGCAGGCTCGAGCCGGACTCGGCGGCTCGGTCCCCGTTGCCGACGGAGTCCGGGTGGGGACGGTCCCCGTCGGGCTCACGTCCCGTCCCCGCCTGCGGACGGTCCCCCTTTGTACGGTCCCCGATCGATGCGGTGCTTCGGGGACCGTCGCCGGGGACCGCGCTCACCCATGTACTCGCCTGCGTCCCGTTCGCCGACGGAGTCACGATCGACGTTGGGAGAGGGGACCGGTCCCCGTGATCGGCGTCCTGGTCTCGCGCGGGCTGAATCCAGGGCGATGGCAGGACCACCGTGGCGAGCGCCGTGGCGTGCCGACGGGCGGCCAGCTGCTCCAGAAGCGCGCGACGCTGCTGCGGGTCGGTGCCGACACCGGATCGCGCGAGAGCCGACTGGAGCCGCCGCGTGATCCGGCTGCCACGGCCGTTCTCACGCTCCTTCTCTGGTATCCCGGCCAGCCGGGAGGCCAGGGCCACGGCCCGCCGGGTCGCGCGGTCCTTGGTGATCTGCGCGGCATCTCGGTTGCGGGTGGCGACGCCCAGGCGCGAGAGGAGACGCTCCCGCACTTCACGTCCGAGCGTGGCCAGGAGCCCTTGGGAGGCGGCGTCCGGCTTGTGCAGCCGTAGCTCGATGCCCATGGCCAGGTGCCAGAGCACGGCCGCCATGATCGGGCCGACGAAGGCCCGCACGGTGCCGCCCACCGCGCCTGACTCGGCGTACGCCGGGATGACCTGCACCACGGTAATCACCCAGACCAGGCCACCCGGCAGGCCGGGTGCTCCTTGGGTCTTCAGGTTCTGCCGGGCCATCAGCGCCGTCGCGAACAGCGCCAGCTCGGCCGCGCTGAACATCATGGCCCGCTCCATGGCGCCGGCCATGTCGAGGTAGTCGGCGGCGAACCGCCAGCTGGTGTCGGCGCTGTAGGCGGTGCAGTTGAGGGCGGCGAGGGCCGCGACCCAGACCGCGGGGGTGCCGGCGCGCGGGCCGCTCGCCCGGGTCCGGTTACGCCGGATCGACCATCCGCCGAGCACCAGGGCGAGCACGCCGACGGCTGCGACGAGGTGGACGGGGTCGATGCCAGAGGGGAGGGAGGGCATGGCGATGGGGTGAGTCATGCGGCCTTTCGGAGAGCGGCGATCAGGGCGTGGGTCTGCGCCTGGCGGGGCACCTGCACCGGTGAGGCGGCGTCCTCGGCGGCTTCGTCCTCGACGTACTCGTCGTCGGCTGCCTCGGCCGGGTCGACTTGCCCCCAGTAGCGGTCGCGGTCGGCGACGGCGTGTGCGGCGTTGCGCATCAGGTCGCGCGCCCAGTCGAGGTCGAGCCGAAGTGCGTAAGCGAGGCGCTCGGGGCTCCAGCCGCGTACGTAGGCGTGGCGGGTGACGGCGTCGCGCTCGGCGTCGCTGAGGTGGACGTCGCGGCCTTCGAACGCGGCCTTGACGCGGCTGTAGTCCAGGCGCTTGTTGACTCGGGCGTGCCAGGGGCGGCGCTCGTCCTCGGTGAGGCCGCCCCACATGCCCTGGCGGATCTCGTTGTCGAGGGCGTAGTCGAAGCACGCCTTCTTCACCGGGCAGTTGCCGCAGATCGCCTTGGCCGCGTTGATGGCCGCGCGGTCGCGGGCCGCGTGGAAGAACAGCTCGTCGATCTCCTTGACCGGCAGGCCGTGGCACAAGCCCCGTTCCTGCCAGCTGTGGTCGGCGATGCCCCGGATCATCGGGGGCGGGGTGTCGTTGGTGGTGATGTGGCGCATGACGGTCTCCGGAAGTCGCCTCGGTGGGTGCGGGTCGCTCGGCACCGGTGGCGGACAGGGGTGCGGCGGGCGCTTCGAGGCGGGCTCGGGGTACGGCGTGGGGCCGTACCGGAGTCGGAACGTTTTGGTGGAGAAGGGGGCTGCTGTCAGGCGGCGGATGCCTGCTGGGCCTGCTCAGCCAGGGCGCGGTCGATGCGGCCGGGGTGGGCCGTGACGCGCGGTGCGTTGCCCCGGGCACTTCCGTCGAGGCTGATGCGACGGCGGCGGCAGGGCTCGCCCTTGTCGGCGTGACACCAGTCGCACGGCACGCTCAAGACGTCGGGTCCTCCGGCGGCGATGGCGGCTTCGCGGGCGGCGCGGGCCGGGCGGTACGGGGCCAGCTCGGCACGCACGGCCGGCGGGATGTAGGAGCCGACGGCGGCAAGCTGGTCCTTGAGCCCCGGCCGGTGTCGCCCCGTGGTGATCCCGCGGTGAGCCGAGGGTGCGGCCACTCCGGCAGCCACGGCATCTCGCGCCGCCAGCAGCTCCGCCCGCCAGGCTTCCGGATTGTCCGGGTCGGCTGCCGGGGTCGGGTCGGTGTGCCGGGCCAGACGGTCGCGGCGGTGCGCCTGCCATTCGCGGGTCACATCGGCCGGCAGGATCGGGTACGGCGAACTCACGATGCGCTTGCGGACGATCTCGCGGACGTCCCAGCCCTGGCCGGTGGCCATCGGGACGTCGCCGAGCAGCTCGTGCCACATGGCGAGCTGGTCGCGGGCCTCGCCCGCGTCGGTGCGGATGGTGCGTGGGTCCAGGCGGCCGACATAGGTGAGCACGGCAGCAACTTCGCGGCGGTCCAAGGTAGTTACTCCGTTCCAGTCGGTTCATCGACGGCAGCGAGCAGGGCGGCCATGTGCGCGTCGGCGCGGGTCATGCCTGCCTGCGGCGCGGGAGTGCCGCCGGGCAGGGCGTAGAGGTTCGGGCGCTGGGGGGCGGGGCTGTGCTCGCGGGCGATCCAGGCCCGCCAGTCGGCAGCCCAGGCGGCGGCGGAGCGAGGGCTCCAGGTGCTGCGGTGGTGGCGCCACTTTGCGTCAGCGGCCTGGACGCCGTGCTCGCCGAGGCGGGCGAGATGCCCCTGCTGCTGAGCCCAGGACAGGCTCGCGTCGTCGACCTGCCAGTCCGCGGCGGAGGTGAGGTCAGCAGCACCACTGCTGCTGTACCTACGGTTCACCTTCGGTTCACTACGGTTCTGGGGGTCAGGTTCAGACCCGGAGGGGGGTTGGATTCTGACCCGGGGAGGGGTCAGGTTCTGACGAGGAGGTGCAGATTCTGACCCGGTCAGATCCTGACGACGGGGGTCGGATTCGGACCCCGTCTTCGGCCAGATGCCGTGCTTGCGCAGCCGCTCGTCGTCCAACTCGGGTACCGCGTCGGCGTCCGTCAGGGGCTCGACGTACGCGCCGGGGTCGTTCTCCCGGGCCGCCGCGATCTTGGCCAGCCATGCAGCGGCGCGCGGGAGCCGATAGACCGTGCTGTGCTGCGGGCCGCCGAGGTCGTCGAGCACCTCGAGTTCGCCGCTCTCGAACAGCGCGACCAGGGCGCCGCGCACGGCGTTGCGGCTCGCGTTCGTACGCTTCATCAGCGAGGTGAGGGACGCCCAGGCGACGCACTGCTCGTCGGGGATCCGGTCGGCGATCGACAGCAGGACCAGGCGCGCGTTTCCGCGGCTGGCGCTGTACTCCCACGCCCATTCGCGGGTGTCTCGGCTCATCGGGTCACCGCCCAAACGGGCCGGGCGCTGGGGGCCGGCTCCGGCGCGAGGGCGCCGGGCAACCGGTACGCGCCGAGGGAGCCAGGCGGCGAAGCGAGGACGGCTGCCGCGCGAGCCGGGAGCACCGGCCCTTTGCGCAGGGCAGGCGGCATGTAAGACTCTCCTCCGTAGTGAAACCCGCGCCGGTGTGCCTCGTAGGAAAGGACCGGTGCGGTAAAGGTGGGTAAATCTCCGCCCTTGCCGGGGCAGGAGTACCATTTGGCGTTCGGCGTCCGGGAGTTACCGCTCCTTGGACGCCGTCGCTGTGTTCGGGGCTATCTCACCTGGCTGGATCGCGCGTTGCGCAGCTGGCTCCTAGCGTCGTCTGCCGCCGGGCAGGGTGCCCGGTGGGGGACGACGAACATATGCAGGACGTGCGGCAAGATCCAGACCTTGCTAAAGGACTCTCTACAAGTCGCACCGGAGGGCGGCGGCACCTGTGCCTACGGGTGGAGGCAGCGGGCCGCGATACGGGCAGTAGGCGGATCGCCCCGACGTACTCGAAGATGACCTTCACTGCGCCCCCTCGTGTTCTGTGCCGCAACGCGGCGCAGTGGCGAGCCGTGCTGGTTCGGCGGCACCGACCTTGACGGCGCGCTCAGCGCTACTCGCCATGCCGCGCCAGTCGGCGGCGTACCGCCGACTGGCGTCAGGGATGTGGGCGATGGCGGCGAGGGTAGCGACCCGCACCGCTGGTGCAGACGGCTGTGCCATTCCGGCGCGGGCGCGGGCGCGGCCGCGCAGAGTCAGCCCTCCGTCCACGAGCATGGCGAGGACTGGCCGCGCATGGCAGTGCCCGAATGACCCGACGGAAATGTTCGCGTGGGCATCGCGAAGGGGATCGAGCCTTCCCACTGTTGCCTCTGCGCCTTCCATTCGAAGATCAAAGTCGTCCTGTAATTACAGGCGCAACTAATGCCGCTTGGTAAAAGTGACGCGTGTCACGCACGCCATACGCGCTTATCGGTAGAAACGGACAGACCGTCCTGAAGGGTGGACGTGCAAACGCGGGAGGTGTTTGCGAGGTAGAACTTTTCATACGCAAGATCGGTGCGTCAACTGATGTTAATCGCGGAGTACAGTGGCTGAACGCCCGTTAAGCCACACTCCTTGGGAAGGATCATGAAAGAGCCAGCAGAGGGGCCGACGAGTCTTCACGCGAAGAAGCTCAGTGACCGGCTCAACCGCCTGTTTGACGTGGTACACCCGCCTGGCCGCGGCCCGTACAGCAACTCTGAAGTGGCCGAGCTGATGGCTGAGCGAGGGCTCGAAACCGTGACGTCCACCTATCTCTGGATGCTGCGCACCGGCCGCCGAGACAATCCGACGAAGCGTCATCTTGAAGCCCTGGCAAGCTTTTTCGGTGTTCCTGCCGCCTATTGGTTCGACGATGAGGTCGCCGAAAAGACTGCGGAGGAACTGAAGTTGCTGGAATTGCTCCGCGATTCGAAGGTCAAAAACGTGCTCCTGCGTCTGTCCGATGTCTCAGCGGACGGAAAGGAAGCGGTACTCGGTCTCGTGGACGGCGTACGAAAGATGGAGGGGCTTCCGCCCTCCAACTAGCCGTATTCCACCTATAGTTCAGCAAATGATCAAGGAATGACAATGTGGTCCACGGGTAGGTGGCGCCAGGATGACCCCCTGGCCGCGCTGAAGCTCCCCGACGTCACGAACATCCGCGACCTCCGCGACGAGGTCTCCCGCCGTACGGGGCGCGAGGTGGTCCTGCAGCCCCAAGAGCAGGCGCCGTCGGTCTGCGGGGCATGTGCGGTCCTGGAGGCCGTCATCTACGTGTTCTACGACCCGCGGACCAGCTGCCTGCATCAAGATCAGATCATCGCTCACGAGTTCATGCACCTGTTCCTCGGGCACCACGAGGCCCGCCCGCTGTCCGCTCTGGCGCCGGCGCTCATCACCACCATGGACCCGGCCATCGTGCAGATGATGCTGGGGCGGACCAAGTACGACGACGCAGAGGAGCACGAGACCGAGCTCCTCGCCTCGCTCCTCCAGCGCCGGATCATCGACCGGTGGCTGCGCAGCGACGAGTCTTCCGGCGACGAGGTCCAGGACCGCGTCGCCCACACCCTGCTGCGCAGGCGGGAGGCCCGACCGTGAAGGACCTGCTCCACCCGATCAGCCTCGTGGTCGCCATCCTCGGATTCCTCTGCCTCCTGAGAGATATCCCCGCCCGTCGCCGCGATCCCGCCACCACGGCCCTGGCCTCCGTCTTCCTGTTGTCGGGCCTATCGTTCCTGTTCTCCATCACGCCGATGTGGAACTACCTCGACCGCGTCCTGGGCACCGTGAACCTCTCTGTTCCCCTGGCCCAGGGCTGCGTGATCGCGCTGATCGCCTGCCAGCAGGTGGTTCTCACCTACTGGGGATCGCCCCCGGACATCGCCCGCAGGAGAGCGCGCGCCTGGCTCAGCGCCGGCCTCGCAGTGTTCGCGGGGCTGCTGGTGCTCTTCGCCCTGCTGACGCCGAGCGCACCGAGGCCGATCGACTTCACGTTGTACTACGCGCACGACAACATGTACGCCGCGTACCTGACCCTGTACGTCACCGCCTACACGATCGGCGAGGTGCTCCTTGCCCGCGGCTGCTGGCACCTGGCCCGGCGCAGTAAGCGCACCTCCGTCCGTGTCGGTCTGCGGGTCGTCGCCCTGGGCGCCATCGTCACCTTCGGATACAGCGGCGTGCGGACCGGCAACGTCATCGCGGGCGCCTTCGGCATCTCCCTCGCCGGCTGGGAGAACTTCGCCTGGACTTGCGGCGACGTCGGCGCCATGCTCACGCTGATCGGGTGGCTGGTGCCGACGATCACCGACCAGGCCAAGAACGTCCAGTACCGGTTCAGGCAGTACCTCAGCTACTACCGCCTGCGCCCCCTGTGGCTGGCCTTCTACAGCGAAGCCCCCGAGATCCGCCTGCCGGTCGACCGGGGCGACCCTGCCCAGAGCCGCCGCCTCCGCAGCATCGGGTTCAAGCTCTACCGACGGGCGGTCGAAATCCGCGACGGCCGCTTCATGATCCGTCAGTACCTCGAAACGGGCGTCCGTGAAAGCAGCGAAGCCCACCACAGGAGCCGAGGGCTCTCGGGTGAGGAACTGAACGCCGCTGTCACTGCCGACCAGATACTCGCCGGCATCGCCGCCCGCAAGACGGGCGAGCGCCCCCATCCCGACCGGCTCACCGACTTCGCCGATACCGCCCCCGAGACCAGCCGACCTATGGACGACATCGACGCCCTCCTCGCCGTCGCCCGCCACCTTCCCCATCAACGTGCCCGCACCCCCCACCCCGAGCGAGCCTTCGCATGACCGACCTGACCCGCCAGCCCGCGCACCTCCAACTGCGCGCCCTGGACCGCCGCGAGATCTCCAGCCGCGAGCTGCTCGACCTCCACCTCAACCGGATCGACGCCAGCACCATCAATGCCGTCATCACCCGCGACGACGACGTGGCCCGGCAAGCCGCTTACACCTCCGATGAGCGCCGGGCCCGCGGCGAGGCCAGCGGGGTCCTCGACGGCCTCCCGATCACCATCAAGGACAGCTTCGAAACGGCCGGCCTTCGCACAACCAGCGGAGCCCAGGAACTGGCGGACCACATCCCCGACCAGGACGCCGACGCTGTCGCGCGGCTCCGCCACCAAGGCGCGGTGATCATGGGCAAGACCAACACCCCCGCCTACTGCCAGGACCTCCACACCGACAACGCCCTCTTCGGCCCCACCCTCAACCCGCACGACCCAGCGCGGACGGTCGGCGGCTCCTCCGGTGGACCTGCCGCGGCGGTCGCCGCCCACCTCACCCCCGCCGACCTCGGCAGCGACCTTGCCGGCTCGCTGCGCCTGCCGGCCCACTACTGCGGCGTGTACGGACTGCGGCCGACACACGGACTCGTCCCGGCCCGCGGCCACGTTCCCCGGCCGCCGGGCTGGCTCACCAGCAGCGACATGGTCACGCCGGGCCCCCTGGCTCGCCACCCCGGAGACCTCGACCTGCTCCTCACCGCGCTCACCACACCGGCACCCGCCGAGGACACACCCTGGCACGTAGACCTGCCCACGGTCAGCAAGGGCATCGACGAACTGCGCATTGCGATCTGGGCCGAGGACCCGAACTGCCCCGTCGACCACGAGACCGCACAGGCCCTCATCACCGTTGAGAAGGCTCTGATCGCAGCCGGAGTCCTGGTCCGACACACGCCCGGACCTGTTGGCTTCGCCGACTCCACGCACCTGTTCGAACGGCTTCTGCACGCCACCGCGACGGCCACCACGAACGACGAAACCGCTGACACTGAGCTCGCGGCTGCACGACACCTGCGGGACGAGGACTCCAGCCCTCGCGCGATTTTTCTCCGCCACCGGACCCAAACCCACCGTTCCTGGCTGCGGGCGAACGAAGAACGCGCCCAACTCCGATCGGACTGGCAGCGGTTCTTCACGGAACACGACGTCCTCGTCACACCGGCCGCACCCACAGCCGCGATCCCGGCAGGCAGTCGCACCCTCGCGGTCGGCGGCCAGGAACAGAACTTCTTCGACCAGACCGGCTGGGCCAACCTCACCAGCCACATCGGCCTTCCTAGCCTGGTCGTACCAGTGACTACGACCACTCAGGGGCTGCCTATTGGCATTCAGATCATCGGTCGGCCGTATGCGGACCGCGTTCTGCTTGCGGTGGCGGACGGGCTGGCATCCCTGCTTTGTGTCTCTGAGTGAGAACGCAACCGTCGCCGCCAAAGAGCCGGTTGGGCCGCCACATGGTGCACGGCGGCGCAGGTCACGCCATGGCGCACAACCGTGTGGATCTGCTGGGCGGCCTGATCGCGGAAGCCGGCTTCGAGGTCGTCGAGCACGGTGACGTACGACCCTGGCTGTTCTACGTGCAGGCGACGCGAACGCGGTAGTGACAGGGCGCCGCCCCAGCCCTCATGATGAGTGGGTCATGACGACTTCAACCCATGTGTCCCGCCTGTGCCGTTCCGGTGGTGTACCGGCTCCGGCACGGATCGCGAGCGCCCGCGCGACCCTGTTCGCGGTGGCGGGCACGGTGCTCGCGGTCGCGGGGCACCATGTGGTGTTCGACGTGTCGCCGTCGTGGGGTGCCCGTGGGGTCCTGGCCGGACTCCTGTTCGCCGTGGCCTTTCCCGGCTCCGGGCAACCGAGCCAGTTCTCACGGCAGTTGATGCTTGCCGTTGGGGGGCAGGCGCTCGGGTTTTGCTGGTTCACCACGACCACACCACCCGCGTACGAGCGGCTGTCCGCGGCCTGGCCCTTCGTGATCGCCCATCTCGCCATGGCCGTCCTGCTTGCCGTCCTTCTGCACGGCGTTCAGGACGGCCGGATCGGTCTTCATCGGGTGGCGGGCGAACTGCATTCCCTGTGTGCCTGGTTGTGGCGCCTGCTGTTTCCGCGGGAAGGCGTCGAGGTCGATGTCGCGGCTCCTGAAGCGGCGCCCGTCTGTCACGTACCGGCCCGCGCTTCACCACGCGAGCCCGCGCTGGCCCACTGTGTTGTACGCCGAGGCCCCCCTCTCGGCGTATCGCTCACCGCTGCCTGAACGGCCGTAGACGGCCGGGCGGCGTTATGCGCGTTCGCGCACGCACCGGCTGACAGAGCACGTTCGCAGGCGGCTCGACGGGCTGCCATCTGGGGGGATTCATGTCCACGACGGTCGTCGTGATCGGGGCGGGCCCGTATGGCCTGTCCACCGCCGCGCATCTCAAGGCGCGCGGCCTGCACGTCAGGGTGTTCGGCTCGCCGATGGCGAGCTGGGCCGAGAACATGCCCGCGGGCATGCTGCTGAAGTCGCCGCCGAGCGCGTCGGTGCTGTGCGCACCGAAGCCCGGCTTCACGCTGGACGCCTATGCCCGGCAGACGGGGGAGTCGCGGCTGACCGGGCACGACCCGGTGCCGGTCGAGATGTTCGTGCGGTACGGGCGCTGGTTCGCCGAGCAGTTGGTGCCCGAGGTCGAGAACGTCCGGGTGCTGGGAGCCGACCGGCAGGCCGACGGATTCCACCTCAAGCTCGCCTCCGGTGAGGAGTTGCGGGCCTCCACCGTGGTGGTCGCCAGCGGAATGGACGGCTTCGCGTACGTCCCCGAACCGCTGGCCGCCCTCGCTCCGGAAGGGCTCGTCTCGCACAGCTCCCAGCACGCCGACCTCGCTGAGTTCGCCGGGCAGGACGTTGTCGTGGTGGGGGCCGGCCAGTCGGCACAGGAGGGTGCGGCGCTGTTGAGTGAGGCCGGGGCGATGGTGCAACTGCTCGTGCGTGGCAGGCGGCTGGTGTTCGGCGCGGCTCCGACTCCTCCACCGCACTGGCAGCCGGACACGGGGCTGGGCCGGTCCTGGGGGTTGTACGGCATCGTCCGCCACGCGGCGGCCTTCCGCTTCCTGCCCGCGGCCACCCGGCTGCGGCTCGTGAAGCGGGTACTGGGGCCGTTCGGCTCCTGGTGGCTCAAGCCGCGCCTGGAGGGCGTGGTGCCCGTCCACCTTGGGCGGCACATCACCGGGGCCGCACGGAACGGCGACGGGGTCACCGTCACCACCCGGGACACCGACGGGCGGATCCACACCCTTGAGACCGGTCACGTCCTGGCTGCCACCGGCTACCAGGTGCGGCTCGACGCGCTGGACTTCCTCGCCCCCGAACTGCGCGCCGAGCTGACCCGCACCGCCGGCTTCCCGCACCTCGACGCCGGGCTTCAGTCGTCCGTGTCCGGCCTGTACTTCACCGGGATCCAGGCGGCGGCGACGTTCGGGCCGCTGCTGCGCTTCACCTGCGGTACGGAGTTTGCGGCACCGCGGCTGGCGGCGGCCGTGGCGGCGAGGAGCTGAGAGGCAGGGCGGTCAGCAGATCGGGGCCTGGGGGACGGCAGGACTGGATGCTGGAGGGCGAGGGCTTCCGGTCGAAACGGGAGCACCTGCCGGACTTGCAGCGGCTCGTGGTGGCGGTGGACCCGGCGACCAAGAGCCACGAGAACGCGGACATGACCGCCTTCACCGTGGCCGGGCGCGAGTATCCGGTGGAGTCGCTGTACGGCGATGACCGGCCGAGCGGGTACCTGCTGCACTGCGAGCAGGACCGGTACATGCCGACGCAGGCAATGAAGCGGGCCGTGGCGCTGTACCACGAGCACCAGGCGGACTGCGTGGTGATCGAGGCCAACAACGGCGGCGACTACCTGCCAGCCCTGCTGGAGCAGGTGGACCCGACTGTGAACTGGCGATCGTTCACGCCACGCGCGTCAAGCGGGCTCGGGCGGCCCCGGCGGCGCAGTTGTACGAGCAGGCCCGAATACACCGCGTGGGGTCGGCTCGGACGTTCGCAGAGCTGGAAGAGCAGATGACCACCTTCGTCGGCCTGGGCGAAACGGAAGACTCCCCGGACCTGCTGGACTCGGCGGTGTGGGCGCTGTGGGACCTGTTCCTCGACCCCACGATGCCGCCTCCGCGCACCGGGGATGACCACCGGCTGAGTGGCCGCCGATGAGCGGAGCTCGATGATTCCGCCCAAGTTTGCCGTGATCGCTGTACTCGGTGCTGGCCTCCGGCGCAGCCGACGCGATGCGCAGCGTGTGCTGGTTGGCGCTAGGCCCGGCCGCCGGACGTGCGGGGGTCGTCCGTTCGGCCCGCCCGCGGTGGCCGTCCGCCGATGTGCCTCACAGAGTGGGGAGAGGTGTGCCCGGCCGAAGAGAGGGCGGGCGGCCGCGAGCGAGGAGAAAGCAGCGTATGACCAGCCAGAACGTCATGGCGGACCGATTCCCCACTGCCGACGAAGCCCAGGCGCTCGTCTCGAGCTGGTCGCCTGACCAGCTCATCGACAGCGGGGAAGTCGATCTCCGCCTGAGTCGGATGATGGCGGACGTACTGCACGCAGGGCCGCCCGGGGGCTTCCCCTTGGCACCCACACCCCACCCCGGTCTGGCCACCGGTCCGGCGGGTGCCGCAGATGGCGCGCAGAGCCTGGCCGCGGGCGCGCCTTTCATGCCGGCGCCCATGCCGGTGGAGCAGGTACGCGGCCTGGTTACCCGGCTGGTGCGGGCAGCGCAGCGGGTGCGCAAGGACCATCGGCAGTTGACCCAGGCTGAGCGGGACCTCTTCAACGACGCATTGCAGCAGGCCCACGGCATGCGGGAGTACAAGGAGCTTGTGGACGCCCACATGGACATGGGCCACCGGCACCACGGCGCGATGCCCGGCATGCCTCCGTCCGCCGCGCAGCGTTTCCTGCCCTGGCACCGCGCCTACGGCCTCAAGTTCGAGGACCTGCTCCGCACCGTCCGGCCTGCGGTCACCATTCCGTACTGGGACTACGCGAATGACCACGCCCGTCCCGACTGGGTGTGGCAGCCCCCCGGCGTGAGCCGTCCGACGCCCGGTACCGACCCGGACGGAAACCCGACAGCGTCCCTTCCGACGCAGGCGACCGTCGACAGCCTCCTGGTGCGCCCCACTTACACCGCCTTCACGTTCGCCAGCGCTGCGGGCGGCAGCATCGTGCCCGGCCTGGAATTCGTCGCCCACAACCACGTGCACGACTGGTGTCAGGGGACCTTGGGCAACCCGATGATCGCGGCGGAGGACCCGATCTTCTTCCTGCTCCACGCCAACGTGGACCGGATCTGGGATCAGTGGCAACTGACCCACAGCGGCGGCCCCAGCGTCACCGGCGTCGACGCCGGACTGGACCCCTGGTGGTCGCAGGCGGCTGGCGGCCTCACCACCGACGACGTCAAGGACATCACCGTCCTGGGCTACTCCTACCAGTAGGCGTGGCTGATCGGCACGGCAGCGTATGACGCCTGCCAACGCAGGACGCCCCGGGCCGGAAGGCCCGGGGCGTCCTGTTGAGGTGCTTCTGACAAGCCTGGTGGCTCCTGGATGGGCGAGGGCGGCCGGCCCCGCCCACGTGGTTGGGACGTCAGCTCGCCCAGATCACGAAGGTGATCACCGACTTGCCGCCGCCGAAGTTGCGGACGTAGGTGTCACCGTGCGCGGAGTGTGCCACGCGCTTGCCCCAGCTCGCCTTGTCGTTGCCGACCTGTGGTGCGGCCGCGGACTGGTTGACCGTGCTGGTGGAGTCGAGGTGGGCGTAGATGGTCGCCAGCTCGTCGTAGTCGTGCGGGTTGGGGTGGAGGTTGCTGGGCGGGCCGTCGGGGGTGTTGGTGTAGTCCATGCAGGTGCCCAGGTTGGGGTTGGTCTGGGTCGTGTCCTGGTGGTCGAGGCCGAAGGTGTGACCGACCTCCTGGCACGTCACCATGGTTCTCCACGACGGTGTGTTGTACGTCGTCGTGTTGAAGTACGTGTCGTTGAGCTTGACCGTTCCCGAGCTGATGTGGTTGCCGCCGGTCGTCGATATCGAGGCGAGGCCCAGCCAGCCGTTGTTGCCGTAGGTTCTGTTGCACACCTCGACGCGGCCGGTGGTGGCCCGGCAGCTGTTGTTGGACTGGCCGGTCACGATGGTGGTGTCGAGGACCTGGGACGTGGACCAGTCGGACGAGGCGGTGCTCAGGTAGCTCTTCCAGGTCGAGCTGAGGTTGTCACCGAGCTTGAGGGTGAAGGGGTTGGACGTTCGGGCCCAGTGGTAGCTGCCCCAGGAGTGGTTGGCCTGGGCGGAGGTGCTGAACGTCAGAGTGGCGGCGGCCGCGGCGGTGACGGCGGCGAGCAGCTTCATGCGCACGAGGGGTCTCCTCAGTGGTTGGGGATGAAAGCCACACGCGACCCCGGATGAGCCCCTTCGTCGTCGGCGCAGCCAGGATCGCGAACTACCGTGCAGGTGTTGCGTTGGTGACTGACCGTTCGACCGGACGGCATGCGACACGGGCATGCCAGTGGGGCTCCAGTCGATCAGAGGGATCAACCGCTAAGTAGATTAGGGGAGCAATCCTAGATTTGTCATGCACGCGGCTCCCGAAATTCACCACCGCTTCGACTGCGGAGAAGTGCCTGCTGCTCCGAGAGCGGAGTGGCGCCGCTCGGTTACCGGCCTGGCGTCCTGGCGCCGTCCCCGGAGCCGTTGCCGAACCGGACGCCGCTGGAGGGCAGTTCCGGCGTGTGGCTGATCTGTGCCCCGGCGTCAGCGGATGATCGGTCCGCTCAACGCGTCGAGTACTGGCCCTCCCGCCAGGCCGAGTCCGAGTGAGACCGCCGCGGCGCCGTACGCGACGTAGCGCGCCGCGCGGTCACCCTCGGCAGGTCCCGGTGTCCCGGTCCGGGAGACGGCGGGCACGATCCAGCGCAGGTAGTAGAAAAGTGAGGCCACGGTGTTGACGGCGGCCAGGACGGCGAGCCAGGCGTAGCCGCCCTCGAGCGCGGCGCTGAATACCTCGAGTTTGCCGAGGAAGACCGCCGTCGGCGGGGTGCCGACCAGGCCCAGCAGGCAGATGACGAGGCTTGCGGCGAGCAGTGGGCGCTCCTTGGCGAGTCCCCGGTAGTCGTCCAGCGTGTGCGCGCGGGGGAGCGCGCAGACCACGGCGAACGCGCCGAGGTTGGTGACCGTGTAGGCCGCGAGGTAGTACAGCAGTGCCTGTTGGGCGAGGTCGGAGCGGCCGGCTACCGCCACGGGCATGAGCAGGTATCCGACCTGGCTGATCGTCGAGTAGGCGAGCAGCCGTTTGGTGTCCTGCTGGAAGAACGCGCCCAGGTTGCCGAGCGTCATCGACGCGGCCGAGAGGACGGCGACGAGCGCGGGCCATGGCAGCGTGCTGTCTGCGAACACAACGTCGCCGAGGCGGAACAGCGCGGCCAGTGCTCCGATCTTCGGAATGGTGGTGAGCAGTGCGGCCACCGGCGGGCTGCTGCCCTGCACGGCGTCCGGCACCCAGAAGTGCGCGGGCACGCCTCCGGCTTTGAACAGCACGCCCGCCAGCAACCCGATGGCTCCGGCGGCGAGCAGCGCCTTGGGCGCGTCGCGGAACGCTTCCCCGAGCATCGGATAGCCGGTGGCGCGCCCGGCCGCGTACAGGACGGTGATCCCGGCCAGCATCAGTACGCCCAACAGGGCGCCGACGACGTAGTACTTGAGGGCCGCCTCGGTGCCCGGGCCGTCCTTGCGGAAGCCGGCGAGAGTATAGGCGGGGATGCTCGCCAGCAGGTAGCCGGCAGCGAGCAGCAGCAGGTCCTGGGTGCCCGCCATCATCAGCGCGCCGAGGGACGCCAGTTGCACCAGGACGTAGAACTCGCTCTCGCGGGCGTCCCCTCGCAGTGGGCGGAAGGAGACAGCGAGGACCAGGAGAGTGCCGCCGAGGACGACGATCCTGGACGTACTCGTGACCGGGTCGACGGCGAAGGCCTCGCCGAAGGCGGTGGTGGAGGGCTCCGCTGCGGCTACCGACGCCGCGACGATCCCCGCCACACATGCGATGACCGCCAACATCCCCACCAGCCACTGACGGGCACGCGGCAGCCAGGAGCCCAGCAGCAGGCCGAACACCGCCGACGCGGCAAGGAGCACCTCGGGCAGTAGGTCGAGTGGGTTCTCGTTCATCTCGGTCATCGGGCGAGCAGCTCCAGGACGGAGCGCGAGGCCGGCTCGATGACGTCGAGCAGGAAGCGTGGTGCCACGCCGAGCACGACGGCCAGGACGAGCAGCGGTACGACGGCGAGGTTCTCGTGCGCGCGCATGTCCGGGAAGGCGCGTGGGGTGCCCGGGGCGTCGGGCAGGCGCAGCGGCCCCGTGAGGATCTGCCGCAGCGCCCGCAGGAAGAGCCCGGCCGTGAGCAGGATGCCGAGTACCGAGAGCGCGGTGGCGACCGGCCGTGGTCCGAGACTTCCGGTGAAGATCTGGAACTCGGCGATGAAGCCGGAGAACCCGGGCAGACCGAGCGAGGCGAAGGCCGCGACGCCGGTCATGGCCGCGAACACGGGGGCCGCACCCGCGACTCCCGAGTAGGAGGTCATGTCGTACGTCCGTCCACGCTCGTACAGCACCCCGGCGAGCAGGAACAGCGCGCCGGTGAGCAGCCCGTGGCTGACCATCTGTGTCACCGCCCCGGTGACGGCCAGGGAGCGGGCCTGCTCGGAGCTGTCCGCGGTCGCAGCGGCCGCGCCGACTGCGAGGACGATGTAGCCCATGTGGTTGACGGAGGTGTAGGCGACCATCCGTTTGAAGTCGGTCTGCGCGAGGGCGACCAGGGCACCGTGCAGGACGGACACGACGCCGACGACCACCAGCACCAGAGCGTAACGGCGCCAGGACTCGGGGAGCATCGGCATGGCGATGCGGATGAAACCGTAGGTGCCCATCTTCAGCAGCACCCCGGCCAGGATCGCCGAACCGGCGGCCGGCGCTTCGACATGGGCCGGCGGCAACCATGTGTGGAACGGCACCGTCGGAGTCTTCACCGCCAGACCCACCACCACGGCCAGCAGGACGAGGCCGCCGTAGACGGAGCGTCCGGCGAGCGGGTTCTGCCGGGCCAGTTCGACCATGTCGAAGGTGTGCGGGGACGCGGCGAGGTACAGGCCGATGAAGCCGAGCAGCAGGGCGAGCGAGCCGATGAACGTGTACAGGAAGAACTTCAGCGCGGCGTGGGCCGCCTGCCGATGGCCCCAGCCGGCGATGACGAAGTACATCGCCACGATGGACAGGTCGAAGAAGACGAAGAAGAGGATCAGGTCCAGGGCCGCGAACAGACCGAGGCATGTGGTCTCGAGGAAGAGGAACAGGGCGGCGAATTCGCGGATACGACGGTTCTCGCGCAGTGAGTAGAGGGCGCAGGCCAGGAACAGCAGGCAGGTGAGGGCAAGCAGCGGGAGCGACAGGCCGTCGACGCCGACGTGGTAGCCGACGCCTGCGCTGGGGATCCAGCGGGCGCGTTCCTCGTACTGCATTCCGCCGCCGGTTTCGTATCCGGCCCACATCACGATGACGAGAGTGAGTTCGATGGCCGACACCGCCACCCAGATACCGCGGAAGAACGCCGGAGTCGTCCGTCGGGGCAGGACGAAGAGCAGCAGTGCGACGGCCGTGGGCGCGAAGACGAGGGCGGTCAGCATACGGGTCACCTCACGAGGACGAGCACGACGGCGAGGACGGTGAAGGCCGCGACGGCCTGGGCGAGGTACTGGTGCAGCTGCCCGGTCTGCGGGCGACGGGCCCAGCGGCCGAGCGTGCGAGTCCCGGACGCGACCCCCGACACCGTGCCGTCCATGGCCCGTTCGACGACTCGGTTCGTCCAGCGGGCGAACCGCACGGCGGATGCGGCCGAGCCGTCGACGGCACGGTCCAGGACGCGGTCGTCGACCGCGGCGGCGGCCCGCGCGAGCCGCAACACAGGAGCGACCAGGAGGACGTCGGCAGCGCGCTCCAGCAACAGCCAGTCCGCGAACCCGGATTTGGCCCGGGCGGGCACGGGCAGGGGGCGCGTGCCCCAGAGCCAGGTGACCGCGGCCGCCAGCAGAGCAAGAGCCCCGGAGAGCGCGAACTCCCAGATATGAGGCTCGGGCTGACCGGAATGGGCCAGTACCCGCCCGAGACTGTCCCGCAGCGGCGGGAACGCAACCGGCGTCAGCGCGACACACGCCAGCGCCAGCAGCACCAGGGGCCCCACGGCACCGACCGGGACGCGGCGCGCGTCGGGCCGCGGCACCGCCGGGCGCCAGACGAACCACAGGGCCTTGGCACTGTAGACCGCCGACAACACGGCGGCGGACAACGCGACGCCGTACAACCAGCCACTGGTCTCCAACGCCCCCGCGAGCAGCACATCCTTGGCAGCCCACAGCGACAGAGGCGGCAACCCGGCCAAGGAAAGCGCGCCCACCGTGAAGGCCAGGCCCGCGATGCGATGGTGGCGTGCGGCGCCCAGCAGTTCGGGGAGTCGTTGCGTGGCGAGGGCGGTCAGCCAGGCCCCGGCGGTCAGGAACAGCAGGCTCTTCGCGGCCGCGTGGGTGAGGAGTTGTAGGGTGCCACCGGTGGTCGCGCCGGTCCCGGCGGCCAGCACCATGAAGCCGATCTGGGCGCACGTCGACGCGGCGAGCAGCTGCTTGAGGTCGCTCTGGGCCACCGCGACCAACCCGAGGCAGAGCGCGGTGGCGGCGCCGGCCCAGGCCACGAGGTCGTCGCCCCAGCCGGAGGCGTCCAGCAACGGCCCGGTCCGCAGCAGCAGATACGCCCCCGCGATGACCATCGTCGCCGAGTGCAGCAGCGCGGAGACCGGGCTCGGGCCCTGCATCGCCTTCGACAGCCAAAAACTGAAGGGCAGTTGGGCGGACTTGCCAAACGCGGCGACGACGAGCCCCGCCGTGACGAACGACAGCCACGGGTCGTCCGCGCGGGCCAGCCCGTCGAGGGAGAGCGTGGTGTCCCGACCGCTCGCCAGAGCCGCGCCCGCCGCCAGATACAGGCCCAGATCCGCGGTACGGGTGGTGAGGAACGCGGTGTCGGCCGCGCTCGTGCGCACTGGATCCCGCCACCAGTAGCCGATCAGCGCCCACGAGGTGGCGCCCATGACCTCCCAGCCCATCAGCAGGACCGGCAGGGTCGCGGCCGTGACCGTGACCAGCATGCTCCCGGCGAACAGCAGCATCAGCCCGAAGAAGCGGGCTCGAGCTTCGTCCGCCCCGAACTCGGCCGCGCTGAACAGGAGTACGGCGAGGGTGACCACGGTGACCGTCACGACCAGCAGACCGGACAGTCCGTCCACGGCCAGGCGGACCGGTAGACCGTCGAGAAGCGGCGCCTGTACGGACGTATGCCGGAAGGCCACCGCGATGGCGAGACCCGTCGCGGCCGCCGAAACGGCCAGAGCCACGCCGGGGGCCGCACGGTTGGCCCTGTGTCCCGCCACCAGCAGCAGGACGCCGGCCCCGAGCGGTACGGCGACCAGCGCCCACAGCAGGCCGCTCACTCCTTCATCTCCGCCGCCATGTCGGTCATGTCGATCTCCCTCGACCGGAACAGGGCGGTGACCACGGCGAATCCGATCGCCATCTCCAGGGCCATCGCCGTGACAGCTACGACGATCAGCACCTGGCCGTCGGCGGTCGCTGGGGCGATGTAGTGCCAGACGGTGCCGGCGGCCAGGATCACCCCGCCCAGCATCAGTTCCAGGCCCATCATCAGCATCACGATCGACTGCTGGGTGAGGGCGCCGAACAGCCCGACGCAGAACAGTGCGGCGGCCAGCAGCAGGAAAAGCTCCAGACTCATCGGCCGACACCGCCTCGTACCGGATCGTCCGGGCGCCGCGCCCGCAGGTCGTCGCCGAGCCGGTCGTAGCGTCCCCGGCGGGTGGCCAGGAGGACGGTGGCCACGATCGTCGCGAACAGCGCCATGCCGAGTGTCATCATGGTGAGCATCTGCGGGCCCATGAGGGACATGCCGAGATCCATGGTCGGGTCCTTGGGGGGCCTGCCCCTGCGACCGGGCCAGGGAGCGAGGAGGATCCCGGCGGCCAGCAGTGCGAACAGCAGCCCGCACACCACGGCCGCGCCCTTCTTGTTGTGCATCATCGTCATCGGCATGAGCCCGGCCGGGTTCATCATGTACATCACCATGAAGACGGCCATGATGGCCATCTCGATCGTCATCATCAGCACGATGACGATGCCGAGATAGTCGAGCCCGAGCAGCACGACGAGGCCGCCCACGCACAGCAGCGAGGTCAGCAGGGAGAACGTCGCGCGGGCCATGGAGTCGAAGCGGAACACCATCGCGCCGCTGACGATCGCGAGGACCGCCAGTACCCAGAAGACGGCGACTTCCATTTACGCCCGACACCTCGCTCTCGTCATCGGTTCAGGACCACGACCGCCACGACCAGCGCCTGGAGGATGGCCAACGGGGTCAACACGACCCAGGTCAGCTCCAGATAGCGGTCCATGCGCAGGGTCGGAATCCTGCGGCGGATCCAGATCAGGAAGACCAGTACGACCACGGTCTTGAGTACCGTCCACGCCCAGCCGGGCAGCACAGGCCCGTGGCCGCCGCCCAGGAACAACGGCACGCTGAAGGACGCCGCGACGACCAGCAGCAGCCACCGGCCGCCGAGGAACAACACACGGTCGACGCCCGACAGCTCGGCGGCCGCGCCACCGGCCAGGTCTGCTCCGGCGGGCTGGTCGAACGGGCCCCAGAACGCCATTGCCATGGCGCTGAGCAGGTAGATCCCGAAGGCGGCCGGCATCCACAGGGCGAACCACAACCCCGCTTGGGCGTCGACGACTTCACCGACCCGTAGCGATTCCGCCCCGAGTGCGGCGGTGGTGATCGCGAGCATGTGGGGAAGCTCGTACGCCAGGCCCTGAGCGAGGAACCGGTAGCCGCCGATGAGCGAGAGCGCCGAGTTCGGGCCCCAGCCCGCCAGCCACACTGCGGCCCAGGCCAACGCCTCCATCGCGTTGAACCAGACGATCCCCTCCGGCAGATCGCTCACCGACCGGAAGCCCAGCGGCAGGACGACGGCTGCCAGCGTGGCGGCGACGGGCAGGAGAGCGGTTCCGATCCGTGTCAGCGGCACATCGGACGCCCGCGTCCGACGCGGCTGTTGGACGAGGTGGCGCAGCGCCTCGCGGCCGGGCCGTGAGGCACGGACGGCGGTCTCCCGCAGGGACGCGGACCGCCCGTTGCGAGCCCCGGCTGCCAGAACCGCATCGAGACCGGCCACCACCACGGCCACCACGATCAGCAGCGTGGGCAGTACGAATATCGCCCACAGCGGTGTGCGCTCAGCCATGGACCATCCCCGCTGCTGATACATGAGTCAGCTCGTCGAGATCCGGGTCGAGGCTCGCGACGATGATCCGCGCACACGCGAACTCGGCGCCGCCGAGCAGTCCCGGCAGGACGTCCAACAGAGCCCGCGAGCCGGGCACCGCACCCAGGACGTGACCGCGGGGGCCGACCACTTGGGCCGCGTCCAGGACCTCCACGCCGTCGACCGCTGCCGCGTTCCACCCGACCGCGTCGAGCCACACGAGCATGCGGTCGTGAGCGTCCCCGTCGGCGATCAGCGCGGGGCCGGTGACACCGTGCCGCCGGGCCTGCTCGGCAGGCAGCGGTCCCAGACCTGCGGTCAGCCAGCGCAGCGTCCGCGAACGCTCGGCCCGACGGATCAAGGGACGTACGAGCGACGAGAGTTCGGCTGCCGCGTCGCCTGTGAGAGCGCGATCACGCACGTATCCGGCACGAGCCGCCATGTCGGCCCACCCTGCCACCGCGAAAAACCTGGCCAGACTGTCCAGATGCGCGGCACACAGCCGTCGTGCCGCGTCACCTTTCGGAATCCGTTCGCCCGCGGCGGCGTGGAGGAACGGTTCGTTCCAGAAAGGCGGTTGTGGGGACGGGGGAGTCGGCACCTGCTCCACGGTCGCCTCTTGGACGATGTCGCCCTGCAGAGTGAGCCGTAGCACCAGACCCGAGGGCCAGTCGGCGAGAGCCGGCCCCAGCGGGATGTGCAGTCGGTCCAGGCGCAGCTCGTCGCGGTCATCGGCTCGGTCCGCCATGGGGAGTCCGTCCACGACTCCCATGTCATGTCCCGCGTGGTCGCCGTGGCCCCCGTGCATGTCGTGCTCGCCGTGCCCCGCATGCCCTCCGTGGCCGTCATAGTTCTCGTGTCCACCGTCGTCGTGCTGGCCGCCATGGCCCTGCGGCTGACCGTGGTCTCCGTGTGCGCCATGCCCGTCGGGGTGGCCTTCGCTGTGCTGGCCGTGTTCGGCATGGCCGTCGTGTGCGCTCTGGCCCATGTGTTGGGTGGGAGTGCCGCCATGGGCGTGCTGGGCATGTCCGCCGGTGTGATCGTGTGTCTCGTGAGCGGTGTGATCGGGATGGCGCGGATGGGGAGTGTCACCGTGTTCGCCGTGACCGTTTCGGTCCTCGTGCGAACCATGGTCTTCGTGCGAACCATGGTTTTCGTGTCCGACGTGCGCGGCGTGGCCACCCTCGACACCGTGCGCCTCATGGTCGCTATGGGATTCCTGACCGTCAGGCCCGCTGTTCCGGCCACTCGCCACCGCCACTGGACGCACACCGCGTCCAAGTTCGGCCAGCCCGCGATCGAGTAGGCCGGCGGCCTGCTCCGCATCCGTGATCTGGACCCGCGCCTTGGGCGCCGGAATGCCGCCCCACACGTTCTCGACCCAGTCGCTCCCGTCGACACCGAGATCACCCAGGAGCACGAGGAGATCCGCGTCCGCCGGCACCGTAACGCAGGGCCAGCCCCGCCGCACCAACTCGGCCTCGACCACGAGCCGTTCCCGCGTCGCCCCCGGGACCACGACCAGCAGGACTCCAGGCCGAGACACCGCCGCCCGTACCATCCCGGGCCTCAACTCCACCGGAACGCCCCCTCGCGCCAGGCGTAGCCGACACCCGCCAGCAGGATGCCCAGGAAGAGGAACATCTCGACGACCGCGCTCGTACCGACCGCCGAGACCACCTTCGTCCACGGGTACATGAACAGCATCTCCATGTCGAAGGCGAGGAAGACCATCGTGACCGGGTACCAGCGCACGTGGAACCGGGACAGGGCGTGTTCCTCCGGTTCGAGGCCTCCGCTGAAGGGGCCGGTCCGCAGCGGTTCACGGATTGCTCGCAGCGCGATCGAGACGGCGTGCAGGAGAACGACCGCCGCGACGATGAGTACGAAGAGCACCAGTACTGGCTGCCAGTCGGATCTCTCCACGCGGTCCCTTCCCGTAATGGGCCCTCACCCGGTTACCGCCGTGACGCATCATGCCAAGCACACGCTGGCGGAGGAATGCGCGACACCGCGATCAGCGTCCGTTCCTTCTTCAGTGCCCAGGAGGCGGCGGCCGATGCGCCTCAGCCGACCTCGATGCGCTGCTCCATGCCAAGCCCTTTGTGGCCGCCCACGGGGCAGTACAGCTCATAGCTGCCCTTCTGGAGCGTCACGGTCACTGTCGCCTTCTCGCCGCCCTGGATCGTCCTGGTCTCGGCCTCCGACACACCGGGTCCCTCGACCTCCAGAGCATGCGCGGCCCGGCCGGCGTTGTCGGCCGTGAAGGTGTACGTGCCTGGCGCGAAGGAGGTGCGAGACAACTTCAGCGCGTATTCGGTCTCGGTGACGGTCACCTGCGTCGCGAGTTCGGTCTTGGTCGCGCCGCCCGATTCGTTCGCCTGGCCGCCTCCGTCCCCGCCGTTGGAGCAGGCTGCCAGGACAAGAGCGCCGGAGAACGCCAGCGCCGTCGTGCGGAGTGCGAGTCGTGTCGAGATCGCCATATGGCTCATCCCCTTCGGAGCCCGCTTGCGAGCCGCCGGGCTTGTCTCTGTCTGCCACGAGAGGCCCTCTATGGGAGATACGGATGTATGGTCCGCCTTGTTCAGGGGCGGATCGTGCCTTCGGTTACGACTTCGCGTCCATGACGCCCGCCCGCCAGAGCCCGATGACGGCCGCCAGGGTGCCGCCCGCCAGGTAGAACACGGAATGGCCGCCGGGGAGCACTTCGAGCTCGCTGAACTCCTCGATCCAGTTCACCACGACGACCGCGATGCTCAGCCAGAACAGAGACCAGCCGAAGATCCGGTTCGGCACGGACCGGGTGTGCAGCTTTCCGACCTTGAGTTTGTTGTGCCTGATGCTGTTGTTGCCACTCATGCGCTCGCCTTCTCTGCTTCGGCGGCGTCCGCCACGGCGTCAGTCGCTGAGATGTCCTCCACGCCCGGGCGCCGCCGGGCCGAAACCACCAGGTACGTGACGGCGCCGGCGAACACGACGATCGATGTCCAGTCGTTGAGTCGCAGGCCCCAAAAGTGGTGGGCCTCGTCGATGCGCAGGTACTCGATCCAGAACCGGCCGACGGTATAAGCGGCCACGTAGAGGGCGAAGGTCCGCCCGTGGCCCAGGGCGAAGCGCGCACCCGCCCAGATGACCAGTACCGCGACGCCGACGTCCCACAGCGACTCGTAGAGGAAGGTGGGGTGGAACGTCGCCACGTCCATGTAGCCCTCCGGTCGCTTGTCCGGGGAGATCTCCAGGCCCCACGGAAGCGTGGTCGGCTGCCCGAAGAGCTCCTGGTTGAACCAGTTCCCCCAGCGCCCGATCGCCTGCGCGAGCGCGATACCCGGCGCGACCACGTCCGCGTACGCCGGGAACGGGACACCGTGCCGACGGCATCCGATCCAGGCACCGAAGCCGCCAAGCGCGATGGCGCCCCAGATGCCGAGGCCGCCCTCCCAGACGTACAGAGCCTTGATGGGCTCGCCGCCTGCGCCGAAGTATGTGTCAGGGCTGGTGATCACGTGGTAGAGGCGGCCACCGATGATCCCGAAGGGCACGGCCCAGATGGCGATGTCGGCGATCGTCTCCTTCTTGCCGCCGCGTGCCACCCAGCGCCGTGTGCCGAGCCAGACGGCGACGAATACGCCCAGGATGATGCAGAAGGCGTACGCCCTCAGCGGGATCGGCCCCAGGTGAAGTACCCCGGTAGAGGGGCTGGGCAGTGCGGCGAGTTCCATACCGTCACTATAGAAGAGTCAGCTAAGTAGATTAGTAAATAGCTGGTCATGCTCAGGCGTGGAAATGGGGCTCTGAGGTGCGGTTGCGGCGTGCCGCGAGCGACGCAGTGAGAGGGCCAGGCCGACCAGAATGGCGCACCCGGCAGCACCTCGGGCCACACGCCGAGCCAATCGGACAGGCCGAGCCCGTAAGAGAGGGGCACGCGCTCGACCAGGTGGCCGCCACGCCAGGTCCCCAGCCGGTCCATGACACGCCCGTCCGGCGCGACGACGGCGCTGATTCCGCTCGTCGACGCCAGCGCGACGGCCCGGCCGTACTCGATCGCGCGGATCCGGGTCATCGCGAGCTGCTGCTCGGACTGCCCGGCTTGCAGGCCGCGCTCGTACGTCGCGTTGTTGGTCTGGACGACGAGGAGGTTGGCACCTGCCTCTAAGGTGTCGCAGAACCGGTCGTCGTACGCGATCTCGTAGCAGATCACGTCACCGAGCCGCACCCGCCTGGCCGCCAGCGGGGCCGTCGAGGTGCCCGGCAGGAGGTCGCGGGGATCAGCTGGAGGGCGCCGACGCCGCCCAGAAGCGAGCGGGCCGGGATGTACTCGCCGAAGGGGACGAGCTGGCGCTTGGCGTATGAGGAAACCGGGCCCTGGCCGGGCAGCCACAGCTGATCGGCGTTGTGGGCCCGGCGGCCGGGAGCTTCCAGCATCACGCCGATCGGGAGCGGGCTTTCCAGTTCCCGGACCGAATCGGCGACCGGGGAGCCGAGCTCCGGACTGCGTCCCGGATCGCCATCGAGGGAGTTCTCCGGCCACAGGACGACGGCCGGAGGCGGGACCTCGCCCCGGTGTACGGCGTCGGCCAGGGCCCTGGTTTCGCGGGCGTGGTTCTCCGCGACGCCGCGCACCGGGCCTGCTCTCCCAGCGTGCGCTCGCGGTCGACGTTGCCGGGACGACGGCGACCACGGCGTTCGGTCCTGATGTCTCCGGGCCGGAGAGGGTGAGCGGCGCCGTGACCAGGGCGGCCATGCCGGGACATACGACCGTGCCGACTGTTCGGCGGCCACCCCGCCTGGGCGTCACGCCGTACACCGGCAGTGACCCCAGGGATGCGACGACGAAGGAGAGGGCTGGGCCGCCACCGACAGCGGCCCAGCCGGCATGAAGGGCATCCGCCTGCGCGAACGCGAGCCGTCCCCAGGGGAAGCCGCCGAGCGGAGCCCGGCTGCGGACCCCCTCCAGGGCCACTCACCGCGGTGCGCAGCGGCCAGCCCGGCAGTGAGAGCAGGCGGGGAGCAGTGTCGCGGCGAGCGCGACGAACAGGGTTTGGACCGCCATGAGGGCGAGCCAGGGCAGTACGCCGAGGTTCGTTAGCCAGACGATCAGCGGGGCGAAGAGGGCCGTACCGAAGATGGGCGCCCGCGGTGAAGGCGGACCTGACGCGGCGGTCGTGGACCGCCAGGATCAGAAGGGCTGGGCCTAGCGGAGCCAGGAACGACAAGCCGACCGGCGGGAACGTGGCGTAGAGGAGGAGGCCGCCAGTGGCAGCGGCCGTCCAGGATCGGAGCGTGGCCGGGCCGGGGCGCCGGGCGCGCGAAGGGCCTATCTTCACGAAGCCACTTGGCAGACGTTCGCGGTGCGCAGCCGCCGCAGGAGTGCGTGGACCAGCAGAGCCACGGAGGCCGCCGCGAGCACCGGCTGGATCGGCGCGAAGTACGACAGAGCGCCGCTCACCCCGATCGCCAGCACCACGAGCTTGTTGCAGATCGGGCAGCCGACCGCGAAGGCCGACAGCAAACCCGCGCCCAGAGCGCGCGTCGTGCGGGGGCGCTCGGGCGGCGCGGTTCCGACCGTTTCGGTCGAGCCGACACGCAAGTACGTGGCCACGAGGAGCCCCTCGAGCACGGAGCTGACCAGCCACACCGGGTAGTTCCACCACAGCACCGGGGTCATGCGCGTGTAGAAGGGAGTCGGCACTACGCCCGTCGGGACTCCGATGACCAGTGCCGCAATCACGGTGACAGCTGCTGCCACGGCCCATCTGCGGGCTGGCCAGGTACGCATGGAACTGCTCCTCATGATCGGGTCGCCGACCGGCGGACCAGGCGACGGGGGTCCGCCTGGGAGCGGCCCCCCGGCCGACGACTCGACCGCCATCGTAATCCACTAACTAACTTAGTAACAATGGCGGTCAGGTGACCCCAGTCGGTGAGGCCGGTCAAGGCGGTGACCCCGAACGACCGCTCATCTGCTGGTAGCCGCACCCCTCGATCCGTCCGTGTCGGAGCGGGCCGGTACATCACCGCTCCTCGGCCTCCGGCGCCGAGTGCCGTCCCCGAGGCCGGCGAGGAGGGGCAGGAGGGTCTGGCCGCAGTGAGCAGGCGTGCGCGGTCGTAGAGGGCGGTGGCGAAGAGCAGGGCTGCGCCCGATAACTGCCGCCGCGGCCATCGACCTGTCGGTCTCCGGCTCAAGAGTCAAGCCCCCTTTCCGAAGACAAGCACCTCCGTGGAGGCGATGCCCATGGGCGCAAGGAAGCTGGCCTCAAGGCTGCAGCCGAGGGTCGCGAAGAGGTCCACGCACGTCCGGCGAGGCATGGCAGCTGGGTAGGAGCCGTGCCCGTCTCCGCCCTGCGTCGCCCAGGTGTGTACCGCGGCCGTGTCCAGGCAGGTCTCTGTCATTACGTCGAAGACGATCCGACCGCCGGGTCGCGTGACGCGTGCCATCTCGTAGAAGTAGCGGGCGGCGCAGAGGAAGGTCACGGTGTTGAAGACCTTATGGGCCTGAACGAGGTCGATGCTGCCGCCGGGTGTCGGGGCGAGACTGCATCCCGCGGTCGGCTGGGCGACCACGCCGAATGTGTCCACCAGGTAGTCGGCCCAGGGCGCTGCCGTCTCGTAGATCTCGTAGCGGTCTGGTGAACACTCCTTCAGCGTCTTCTCCAGGTATCGTCCGGACCCGGGGCCGATCTCCAGCACCGTGTTCGGGTTGGCAGCGAAGACGCCGAGAGTGCGTAGTTCATCGATGGTGGACTGGGTGGCGCCAGGCGTCCCGTTCATGACCTCGTCGATGTGGTCACCGACCGACAGGCCGGCCGCCCGCGCAGCCCGCATCGTTGCCTCGAACGGGATGAAGTCGTCGACGCCCCCCAGGTTGTTGGTACTGCGCACGATGTCGAATCCAGCACGTCCCAAGAGCCGCTTGACCCCCGACTTCAACACTGACGTCTCCTGTCTGCTGCCCTCATCAGGCATGCCCCCCCTGGTCGACTCCACACGATCACGTTCGGGTGGCGGAAACCTTCTCAGTTCCGCAGTGGTTGGCCGGTGTCCTCGCGGGCGGCGCGCAGATCGGCGAGTTCCCTGCGCAGCTCGTCCAGTTCGGCGCGGGTGACGGGCGACCCGGCTCGCCCCCTGTGCGCGCCGCCGCGCAGCATCAGCCAGGTCATCAGGCCCATGCCGAGCGGGCAGGCCAGCAGAAGCAGCGGATACAGGAGCTGAGGCATGAGGGACCTCCCGGTGGCGGAGGCTCGCGCGTGGGCCCGCCGAACGACTTTTCTACTAAGTAATTTAGATTAACTCGGGAACCGGTGCCAGGTCGAGCAGGGCGGCTCGGGGGTCACAGCGGAAGCTGAAAACCGGTGATGAGGGTCTGGAGCCGGGCGATCAGCTGTCCCCACCAGCCCGTCACCTGCATGACGCCTACTGCCACCAGCAGCACTCCGCCGAAGCGCATCACCGCTCGCGCGTGGCGCCGGGCCCAGGTGAAGCGCCGCATCGCGCCGTCGAACGACGCCGCCGCGAGCAGAAACGGGATGCCGAGACCGAGGCTGTAGGTGAACGAGAGGGCGGCTCCGCGTCCCGCGCTCGCGCTGTCGGCCGCCAGGGACAGGACGGCGGCGAGGGTGGGGCCGATGCACGGCGTCCAGCCGATCGCGAAGAGGGCTCCGAGCAGCGGCGCCCCCGCGAGCCCAGCGCCGGGGCGGAAGGAGGGCCGCCAGCTGAACCCGGTCCACGGCAGCTTGTCGAGCAGCCCGGCGAAGACCAGGCCCAGCACGATCGTGAGCGAGCCCAGCACGATGCCCAGCGTCCGCTGGTGTGTCAGCAGGGCGGCGCCCGCTCCGCCGAACAGCGCGCCGTAACTGGTGAAGACGGCCGCGAAGCCGACCACGAAGAGCAGACAGCCGGCCATGACCCGCCATCGCGCGGTGCGCCTCGCCGCCTCGGCGGCACCCGCGCCGGACATTCCGGCGACGTAGGAGAGGTAGCCCGGAACCAGGGGGAGGCAGCAGGGCGAGAAGAAGGAAAGGGCCCCGGCGGCGAGCGCCAGGAGGAGTGCGGCGGCGAGTGGGCCTGCCATGACCGTTTCGCCGACACCGGCGGCGAGCGTCACTTGGTCACACCTCCGGCGTTCGTCTCCGCCTGCTCCGCGGCGAGGTCCTTCACCAGTTCGCTCAGTGTCGTGTAGGTCGTCGCGCCGATGATGCGCGCGGCGATCCGGCCGGTGCGGTCGATGAACACGGTGCTGGGGACCGCCGACAGCGGGATGCGGCCGTTGAAGCCCAGGAGCAGCTTGCCGTCGGGATCGCGGAAGCTGGGGTACGTGATGCCGTAGCTCCGCTCGAAGGCCTTGGCCGCCCCGTCGTTGTCGCGTGTGTCGATGCCGACGAACCGTACGCCGAGGTCGTACGTCTCCTCGGACGCCTTCTTCAGGGCGGGGGCCTCGGCCCGGCACGGTGCGCACCATGAGCCCCATACGTTGAGCACGATGACCTTGCCGCGCAGGTCGGCCAGGTCCAGGCGGCCGCCGTCGATCGTCTTGCCGCGGAGCATGGGAGCAATGGGCCGCTTGCCGACCGTGTACCGGGTAAGGGCCTGGGTGCTGGAGCCGGCGGCCTTCTTGGTGTCCGGCGAACCCGATGTCGTGCCCGTCCCGCATGCGGCGAGCAGCAGGGCGGCCGCTGCCACGAGGCCCGCTGCGCGCAGGCTCCGGAGCCGTGCTCGTGTGCGGTCGATGCTCCGGCCCGTCGCTGGTGCTGTGGGGGCGGATTGCGCGGGGGGTGCCGGTGAGGCCACGGCTGTCTCCTTCGCCGACGGCTTGGTCAGAAGCTTCTAAGTAGCTTAGGTAATGGCCGTCGGTGTCCTGCATCGGGGTCCTGCTGTTGGCCTAGTTACCCCCTGGGGGTATATTGGGTTCCATGGGTATCCAGCAGTTGCTGTCGTCTCATTCGGGTGGTCCCTGCCGTTCGGTGTGTCGCACAGGGGCTGCCGAAGTGATCCTGGTCAAGCGGGTATTGGGCCTGTGCGTCAAGGTGCGACTGATCGTGTCGGCCGACTGCCCCGTGTCGAGGTGGTCGGCGTCGGGGTAATCGCCGTGCCGACCTTTGGTGAGGGTGGGGCCCCGGGCGCGGCAGCCTGCTGTGTCCGGGGCCCCATTGCGCTCAGGTCGGCTCAGTGGCCGGTGTACTCGAAGATGTAGAGCCCGAAGTCCCGGTCGGACGCCGCCACGTACTCCTTGCCGTGCGAGGTGAAGGTCTGGACGCCCCAGAAGTTGTTGCCGCCCTCGTCGATGAAGCGGCCGACTTCCACGAGCTTGTCGTTCCTGACCTTCGTGACCCGGAATCCGCCCGCGTAGTAGGCGAAGTACGCCAGGTCGGGCCGGACGCCGGAGGCCGCCACCTCGTGCACGGTCAGGTCACCGAAGCCCGAGGCGTAGGTGGGGTCCTGGCCCTCCGGGATGGCGTAGGTGTCCAGTTCGGTCATCTTGCCGCTCTTGTTGCGGTAGAGGTGTGCGTAGCCCCAGCCGTCGAAGTACGACGAGAAGGTCAGCCGGTCGCCCTTGGTGCCGATGTCCACCGGCAGCGTGGCGGGGCCGGTTCCGGCGAGGCAGTCCGCGTTGCTGTAGGGCTGGTCGAAGGCGGCGAAGCCCTGGCTGCGCGGGGCAACGCCGAAGGTCGGCAGCGTGCCCTCGACGGTCATGCCGCTCTGTACGTCGCAGGCGTCCGAGCCGGTGCGGTTGAAGACGAGTATCGCGTCGTAGCCGCCCGCTGCCTCGACGTTGGCCACCTTCTCGGTGAAGGTGCAGGTGCCTCGTTCGACCAGGGCGATGTCCACGCCCGCCGGGTCGCCCGCCGGGACGGCGGGTCCGCCGTTGCAGGCCAGGCCGGCGTAGGTGGTCCCGCCGGTGATGGTCTTGCCCGCCTCCAAGGGGACGCCCTGCCCGGCGGTGATGGCGGTGTCGTCGTCGAGGTTGCGGGCGGAGAGGGCGTAGGGGCCGAAGTCCTCGTCGGCTCCGATGACGTAGCGGTTGTCGAGGGTGAACTCGGCTTCGTGGCCGTTGCCTTCGGGTGCCACGGTGCGGCCCCTCTGGGCGCCCTCGGGGTCCGGTTTCGTGAAGTCGGTGTCACCGATGTACTTCAGGTTCTTGGGATCGGTCGCGTCGAGGGCGACGTAGCCCGCGTCCCAGTAGGAGGCCAGCAAGACCTGGCGGCCGCGGATCTTCTTGACGACCATGTCGTGCAGGAAGACCTCGGTGAGATTCTCCGGGGCGGCCTGGAGGATCTGTGGGAAGGTCTCGTCGAGGTCGTACTCGGCGACGAGTTGGGGCTTCGTCGGGTCGGTGATGTCCATGATGTCGACGTCGGTGCCCTCTTCGTTGTCGACGATCACGGCGTAGGCCTTGCGGCCCGCGTCCCAGGCGAACACGCTGTGAATCTGGCGGGCGATCTCGGTCGTCTCGCCGTCCAGGGTGAAGTCACCCACGCCCTCGGCCAGCGTCTTCGGCTGGGTTGGGTCGGTGACGTCGTAGATGTTCATGCCGCCGACGCCGGTGTCGCCGCAGATCTCGTTGTTGCTGACCAGGATGTCGCCGTTGAAGGACGGCGTGGAGATGTGCACGGTCTGGATGCCCTCACCCGGGGCGCTGCCCGCCGGGGCCGGGATGAACCCGACCTCCTTGGGCTTGCTGGGCTTGCGGATGTCGACGACGTGCACGCCGGTGTTGTCGCAGCCGACGCCTCCCCAGGAAGCGAGATAGGCGTAGCCCTTGTAGACGCCGACGTCGGCGATCTTCCCTTCGACGACGTTACTCAGCTTGAGTTTGCTGACCAGGCGGACGTTCTTCTGGGTGGCCGGCAGGTGTCCTTCGGTGCCGCCGTGCTGGTCGTGGCCGTGGGTGGCCGCCGCATTGTCGATGGCGCCGTCGTCCGCCGAGACGCCGTCATGTGCCTGTGCGGAACCGGCGAGAGCGGTCGTGGCGAAGAGCATCGCCGCGAACACGCCCACGCCGGCCCGTCTGTGGGTCTTGCGCATGCTTGACCTCCACTCGTGGGGCCGGGGTCTCCGGCCCATGACGAGATGATGCCGGTCACCAACTGACCGGCATCGCGAAGGTACTTAGTGGTTTCTTCAATCGATAGGCGTTTAACCAGACTGTATTTTGTTGCGACTTGACGGGGTGAAGCAGGGACTGAGGCGCGGACAACTCCGCTCACCTACGGGGGCGGCGACCTGGGGGCCGTGACGACGAACGTCGAGCATGTGCCTCCGATGCTTGATGGGGCCGTTTCGTGACCGTCAAGGTCGGTTGAGCCGATCAGCGCAGTGCGTTGATGGCGTAGAGGGTGCCGAGTGTGACGGCCAGGGTGCCGAGGAGCAGACGGAGGTACGTCTCGGGCATGTGCGGTTGCAGACGGGCGCCGAGATAGCCGCCGATGAGTCCGCCCAGGCCGCAGGTCAGGCCCAGGAACCAGTTGGGGGCGATGCTGCCGCTGTGGCCCAGGGACAGCAGCGCATAGGTGGCGGCGCCAACCAGAGACGTGGCGAAAGTGGCGGCGAGCGCGGCGGGGGCGACCTTGGAAACGGGGACACCGCGGCCGACGAGGATGGGGCCAAGAATCGAGCCACCGCCGATGCCGTAGATACCGCCAAGGACTCCGACTGCGAGTGCCAGGCCGGTAACTGTCCGAGGCGAGGGCTCGAGGCTTCGCGCTGACCGTGGCGCGGGGCGGAGCGTCCGGGTGATGAGCCAGGAGCCGAGAGGCAGCATCAGCGCGGCGACCAGGAGACGGAAGACCTGCGGGCCCGGAAGGGCGTAGATGCGGATGATCGCTCCGAGCATCACGCCGGGCAGGGTGCCCAGCATGAGACGGCGTGCCAGCGGGCCACCCAGGGCGCCGTCGCGCCGGTAACGCAGCAGGGCACCGGGCCCCGCCACCAGGTTGTAGAGCAGGTTCGTCGGCGTGACAGCCGGGTTGGGCACGGCGAAGATGCTGAGCTGCGCCGGGAGCAGGAACACGGCCCCCGACACTCCGACCGGCGCGGTCATCACGGCTATCAGCATCCCGACCCCAAGCCCGGCCAACCCCGACTGCCATTCCACCCGATGCCTCCGCGCCGCAGTCGGTTCATGTCGGCCAGTCCCGCTCGACTCCCCGTGACAGCGTAGATCGCCTGGGTCTTGCCAGCTGCCGAGATTCTGCGACCCGAGCGACCGCAGTTCGGTGGCATACGGCGCCGGGAGCGCAGTGGTTCGTTCGCCTTCCGCGTCACGATGTCATACCCTTGGGGGGTATGAGGCAAGTGGAGCAAGTCGAGGTCGAGCACGTGCCGCCCGGCTATCACGACGACAAGGAAGCCGTCCTCAAGCGACTCCGTCGTATCGAGGGGCAGGTGCGCGGTCTGCAGCGCCTGGTCGAGGAGGACCAGTACTGCATCGACGTACTCACACAGGTCGCGGCGACCACCAAAGGTCTGCAGGCGGTGGCCATGCAACTGCTGGAGAAGCATCTGGAGCACTGTGTGCGCGAGGCCATGATGACCGGGGGAGATGTGGCCCGGGACAAGGTGACCGAGGCGTCGCAGGCCATCGCGCGGCTGCTGCGTACGTGATCCTGCGATGGGGGCTCGCGCGCTGCTCCGAAGCGCTGAGGGCTGACGTCGTTCTGCCTGGCGGGACGGGCGACGTCAGTGAACGCCGGAAAGGGCGGAACGGCAGCCGCTGACGGGCGGCCTCCGCTCAACGCGCGGTCAGTTGCTGGAGGTCGAAGCGCGGCCGCGCAAAAACGTAATCACTGGCGGGCCCACATAATTGCGATGGCGCTGAAGTCGGGCTCGGCGGCCCGGACTGTGGTCACCAGACTGGTGGCGCGTCGGCCTTCGCTGCGCTCACGCCCTCTGCGACGGCTGCGCCGACGGACTGCCCATGGTGACCGCACGTCGTGCCGCTGCCTGTCTTTACAGCCAACACCCAGCGCCCCCTAATCGCAGCATTTACAAGGGGCTGAGGGGGCGGAGAGCGGTCTGGTTGCGGCGGATCGCCACGTCTCATGGAGATTCATCCGGCTTCGTCGGCGTCATGATTGACCAGCTCAAGCGGACCCTCCGTCCCAACGTCATGTGCGGCTCGATGTCGCCTGAACTGGTGGACCGTGACCGCGATGTGGACGATCGGGATGCGTACATCCATTAACCAAGTTAGTATTCCCGGTGCGAAAGGGATGGGACATGCTGGCCCATCAAGCCGTGCTGCTGTGTGGGCCGCCGCTGGTTCTGGCCTGGCGGCCCCCAGCAGCGCGGCGACGGGCTCGGAGCCGTTGCCGGAAAGCAATGTCGGCCGACGAGGCCGCAGGCGGCCAGAGTCCTGATGTGAAGTAACCCCATGAGCTGCGCGCATGGGCAGGGAGGTGCCACGTCCTCCAAAGGAGTCTGCCCGTGCGCGCACCTTCAGCTTGCCCGCGCCCCCCACTCCTTGCGCCGTCGTGTTGCGGCGAACACAGAGGCTGCGTCGGCTCGTTGACCGTGAGGCCCCGGCCTCCACGGCGGGTCGGCCGTCTTCGCGAGACCTACCAAGAAACCGAGGCGTCCGGCAGGAGCCGGGCGCCTCGGTCAACGGCGTTACGTAAGGGGCCTACTTGAAGGACCGCAGCCGCAGGCTGTTGGTCACCACGAAGACGGAGGAGAATGCCATCGCGGCGCCGGCGATCATCGGGTTGAGCATGCCGAAGGCGGCAAGCGGCAGCGCGGCGACGTTGTAGCCGAAGGCCCAGAACAGGTTGCCCTTGATGGTGGCCAGGGTCCTGCGGGACAGACGGATCGCGTCGGCGGCCACCCGCAGGTCACCGCGTACGAGGGTCAGGTCGCCGGCCTCGATCGCCGCGTCGGTGCCCGTGCCCATCGCCAGGCCGAGGTCGGCGGTGGCGAGAGCGGCCGCGTCGTTGACACCGTCACCGACCATGGCGACCGTACGGCCCTCGCTCTGCAGCCGCTTGACCACGTCCACCTTGTCCTGGGGCAGGACCTCGGCGATCACCTCGTCGATACCGACGGCCTTGGCCACGGACTCGGCGACGAGCTGGTTGTCGCCGGTCAGCAAAACCGGCTTCAGGCCCAGTCGACGCAGCTCAGCCACGGCCTCCGCGCTCGTGTCCTTGATCGCGTCGGCGACGGTGAGGACACCGCGTGCCTGGCCGTCCCAGGCGACGGCGACCGCCGTACGTCCCTCTGCCTCCGCGGCGGCTTTGGACTCGGCCAGCTCCCGGGGCAGTTCGATGGCCCATTCCTTGAGGAGCTTCTCGCGGCCGACGAGCACCGCGTGTCCGTCGACGACGCCCTGGACGCCGAGGCCGACGACGTTCTCGAAGTTCTCCGGCACCGGCAGCCTCCCGACCCGCTCGGCTGCACCGGCCGCGATCGCCTGGGCGATGGGGTGCTCCGAAGCGTGCTCCAACGAGCCGGCCAGCCGCAGCAGTTCGTCCTTGTCCACACCGGGTGCGGTGAAGACGTCCTGCAACTGCATGCGGCCCGTGGTGACCGTGCCGGTCTTGTCCAGGACGACGGTGTCGACGCGACGCGTGGACTCCAGGACCTCGGGGCCCTTGATCAGAATTCCGAGCTGAGCCCCACGCCCGGTGCCGACCATGAGCGCGGTCGGGGTGGCGAGCCCGAGCGCGCAGGGGCAGGCGATGATCAGGACGGAGATGGCGGCGGTGAAGGCGGCGACGGTGTCGCCGGTGGCCCCGAACCACACCCCGAACGTGGCGATGGCGATGAAGATGACCACCGGCACGAAGATCCCGGAGATCCGGTCGGCGAGCCGTTGCACCTCGGCCTTGCCGTTCTGTGCGTCCTCGACCAGCTTCGCCATCCGGGCGAGCTGGGTGTCGGTGCCGACGCGGGTGGCCTCGACGACGAGACGGCCGCCCGCGTTGACGGTTGCGCCGGTCACGGCGTCGCCGACAGTCACGTCCACCGGCACCGACTCACCGGTCAGCATGGAGGCGTCGACCGCGGACGCGCCCTCGATGACGGTGCCGTCGGTCGCGATCTTCTCGCCGGGGCGTACGACGAACCGGTCACCTACGGCCAACTGCGCGACAGGGATACGTACTTCCTGGCCGGCCCGCAGCACGGAGACGTCCTTGGCGCCCAGCTCCAGCAGGGCCCGCAGGGCCGCGCCCGACTTCCTCTTGGCGCGAGCCTCCAGATACCGCCCGGCGAGGATGAACGTCGTCACCCCGGCCGCGGCCTCCAGATAGATCGAGGACGATCCGTCACCACGGGAGATGGTGAAATCGAAGCCGTGCCGCATCCCTGGCATTCCGGCGTGTCCCCAGAACAGTGCCCACACCGACCAGCCGAACGCGGCGAGCGTGCCGATGGACACCAGCGTGTCCATGGTCGCGGCGCCGTGCCGGGCGTTGGTCCACGCGGCCTTGTGGAAGGGGAAGGCTCCCCAGACGACGACCGGGGCCGCCAGAGTCAGCGACAGCCACTGCCAGTTGTCGAACTGCAGGGCCGGCACCATCGCCATCAGGACTACGGGCACGGTGAGCACCAGCGACACGTACAGCCGCTGCCGCAGCGACAGGAGTTCACCGTCCGCGGCGGGAGCGGCCTGGGTCTCGCCCTCGTCGGCCGTGGCGGATGGCGGCGGTGGCGGCTCCTCGGCGGTGTAGCCGGTCTTCTCCACGGTGGCGATGAGGTCGGCGACCTCGACGTCTGCCGGGAACGAGACCCTCGCCTTCTCGGTGGCGTAGTTCACGGTGGCGGTGACCCCGTCCATGCGGTTGAGCTTCTTCTCGATGCGGGCTGCGCACGAGGCGCAGGTCATGCCGCCGATGGAGAGCTCGACCGCCAAGGTGGGCGCGGGCGCTGTGTCGAGGGAGGCCTTCTCGGGAGCCGTGCTGGTCATGTGCGTATCTCCAGGGGGAGGCCGGGACGTACGGCGTCCGTATCAGCGGAGCGGTACGTCCCGGCGCGGGGAGGAATTCGCGTGTCCGGGCGGAGTGGGCCCGGATTGAGCCGTCAGGCGCGGCCGACGAGCTCGTAGCCCGCCTCGTCGACGGCGGCGCGGACGGCCTCCTCGTCGAGCGCGGCGGCGGAGGTGACGGTCACCTCTCCGGTCTTGGCGACGGCGGTGACCGCGGTGACGCCGTCCAGCGCGGAGATCTCCTTCGAGACGGCCCCCTCGCAGTGGCCGCAGGTCATGCCGGACACCTTGTAGGCGGTGGTGGTGGCGCCAGTTCCCTCGATCTGGACGTCGGACGTGGCGCCGGAGCCGCAGGAGCCGCCAGAGCCGCAGCAGGAGCTCGTGCTGGTGTTCGTCTCGGTGGTCATGGCTACTTCCTCAGGTCTGGGTGCGTGGGTGTCATTCGTCCGGGAGGGGCGCCGCTTCCTCAGCCCCGCCCGACGATGAGAACACTATACCCCCCCAGGGTATTTCCGCTACCTGTGGTCCTGCCCACACGATGTGTTTGAAAGGCGTCCAGTTCGCTAATTTACTTAGTAGGCGCCGCGACCTGCGGTGACAACTTCACATCGAGGCGACGGTGAGCAGGAACCCGGTGAGAATCCGGGACGGTCCCGCCACTGTGACCGGGGTCGCCCCGGGAGTCAGACACTGACCCGTCGTCCTCCTGAACGGCGGGGCGCGTGCACCCCGCGAGGAGGTTCCATGAGTGCTTCGGCTGTCACCGAGGCGCGACCGGCCACAGGGCTGGTCGTCCACCCGCTGCGAGACGGGCTGATAGCCGCCGCGGCGGTGATCCTCGCCCTGGTCGCACTGGACGCGATTTTCCTGGACCAGGGCGCGCTGCTGTCGCCGATGCTCGGCAAGGTCGCGGCATCCGCCAACTACGTCCACGAGTTCGCCCACGACGGGCGGCACCTCCTCGGTGCCCCCTGCCACTGAGAGGGGCGACCGTGACATCACTTCTGTCCCTGCTCGGGCGCGGCGCGCTCGCGGGTGGAGCCGCCGGCGTGGTCAGCGGAGGATTCTCGTGGCTGCTTGCCGAGCCGGTACTGGACAAGGCGGTGCGACTGGAGGCGGCCCGTGAGGAAGCGAGCGGCCGCGGATCGGCCGCGGCCGAGATCTTCTCCCGCCCTACGCAGCACGCCGGCCTCCTGGTGGCCACCGCCCTCACCGGAGCGGCGATCGGGGTCCTCTTCGCCATCGTGTACGCGATCCTGCATCGCCGGGATCCGGACGCCGCGCCCTGGCGCCGGTCGTTGATGCTGGCGGGCGCCGGATTCACCGGGGTCTGGCTGCTGCCCTTCCTCCGCTACCCGGCCAATCCGCCGGGCGTGGGTGATCCGGGAACGATCGACACCCGCGTCAACGCGTGCCTCGCGGCCATCGGCATCGGCGTGATCGCCGTCGTCCTGGCCTGGCGCATCCACGGGTGGCTGGCGGAGCGCGGCCGTCCGGCGCCACTGCGTCAGCTGGCCGTGACGGCCATCGTGCTCGCCGCGCTGGCGTCACTGTTCGCACTGCCGGACAACCCTGACGCCGTGACCGCCCCCGCCACGCTGGTGTGGGACTTCCGGGTGCTCTCGGCCGCGTCCATGGTCCTGCTCTGGGGCGGGCTGGCGGTGGGCTTCGGGCTCCTCGGCCTCCGGGCGGCCCACGGCCGGACGGAGGCGGGCGTGCCCGCGGCATCCACCGTGCCCGTGGCCTGACGCCTCGATGGCGTGACCTCGGTCGGCGTCCGCGTCAGGGCTGGGCGCCGACCGAGGGCTTGGGCGGTTCAGCGGAAGACCAGAGCGCCCGGTCATGTTCGGGCGGCAGGTGTAGACGGAGGCGCGAGCGGCGGAACGGAAGCTGCTTCGCGTGTCAACGGGAGGGCACGCCTGCGGAGCTGTGCCGGCGACATCCGACCTGCCCCTTGGACGGCACTCGCGGAGTCCGAGCCCGACCGGGCACGCGGATCGCGTGGGTCCGTTCTCGCCGCTCCAGAGCCCGAATATGAACCTGCTACACAGATCCGGAGCTGATTCCAGGAGCAGACGATCGAGCCGGTCAGCGCCGGTCGGCTGTCACGCGGCCATCATCAGCAGCATCGCGGACATGGTCCCGCCCATGCCGATGTGCGCGGCCAGCGCCGCGTCCGGGGCGGCTCCGAGCTTGCGGCGCCGGCCATGCCTCGACTGCTGCGCCGTCCTGCTCTTGTCCCACACCGAGATCGTCAGCGACGCCAGAAAGACGAACACCGTGTCCGGCATGGCGAGCAGCCAGCGGACCGGGCTGAATTTGGTATTCGCCCTGGGGCCCTTGTCGTTCGTGCCGCGGATCTTGGCCCACACGGACGCGCCGATGGACAGCAGGAAGTACACAGCGAGTGCCGCGATCACGAACCGCCACGCTGAACCGGATCCGGAGGACGAACCTGCGGCGGCAGCGGAATGCGCCATGCCGGACATGTCCATGCCCGGCATGGAGCCCATCCCCTCCATGGAGTCCATCCCGGCCATCCCGTGTGCTCCGGTCGTGCTCGCGGTGTTCTCCATACCCGGCATGTTGGCCATGGAGGAGCCGCCCAGGGCGAGCACCGGTCCGGATGACGTGCTCGTCATGGCGAGCGTCATGATCACCATGCCGACGCTGCCGACGATGAGGTGGACCCAGTGGCGGCCGTGCTTCCACCCGCACGTGCGCGTGTGCTTGACCGCCATCGCCACGGCGCCGAGCCCAAGGACGCCGAACGCCACCGCCCACCCCATGCCGTAGCCCGCGTACCAGCCGACCGTCGCCGGCAGCGCCATGGCGGCCATACAAAGCCCCATCAGCAGGTCACCACCCGCCGCGAACCGGGCCTCACCGCTCGTGGTTGCCACTCGGACCGCACTGACAGCGGCCACCAGGGCGGCGATCACCGCCAAGGTCCAGCTGAGCGCCAGAGTTCCCATCTTCACCTTCCCGGTCGTCCGAACACGGCGGTCCCGCACTGCTGGCTCCGCCTCGGCGTACGAAGCGCCGAAGCGGCGCCGCGTGGGTGCCAACTGCTAGTGCCCTTAGTACGTTTCGGGGGTGGGCGGTGTTCAGGTGGCCGCTGGGTTTCGTGCAGAGGATGCCCGCCTGATGGCATGTTCCGGTGGTCACTGCTGCCGCTGACCAGGGCAGGTCAACCGAAGTCGTTCACCTGGTCGAGTGTCGTAGGACGGGTGTCCCGCCACTGCCGTGGGCTGAGCAGACGGGTGCGCTCGGCAATACGGCGCAGGGCGGCGACGGCGTCGTCGTCGAGGACGGCACCGCTGTAGCCGACGTAGGCGACGAGGCCGGGCTCAGGCTCCCAGGCCAGCACGGCGTTGCCGCCGAGTCCCGTGGTCACGATGGCGGGCTTGCCGTGCACCTTGCCAGCGGACTGCCTACCCACGGAGTGCAACTGGTCCTCGATTCCGCCGCAGCGGGCCACGCCGGTGAACGTCAGGCCAGTGGAGAGTTCCTTGGACTCACCCACTTCGTCCGAGCCGTAACGCGCCTCGCGCAGGACATGCGTGCGCGTGGGGCCCGTCGATATCACTGAGAGTCCCGACGGCGCTCTGACCTCCGGACGCCCGGAGGTGACCGTGGTCGCGACGGCAACTGCCACCAGTTGCGAGCGCGGCAGGTCTCCTCGGACTCGAGCGTACGATCCCGCCAGAGGCCAGACGATCTCCCCGTCGCGGTCCCATCCCGCCGCGCCGCCGATCCGGATCGGGCGGCCGGATCGAGGCTTCGGCACCGGGAACGTCACCACCGAGCCGTTGTGCGCCAGCGAGCCGCCCGAGCGCCGTACCGTCACCGTCCAGGGGCCGGCATTCGCGGTCCGGTCGTGCCGGTTCAACGAGCCCTGCCCCAACTCGACTCCCGTGATGACCAGACCGGGGGTGTCATCGCCTGCGGCGGAGGCGTCCGAACCATCCGGGGAGGGGCTGCTGTTGGGCGATGAAGGTGAGGGCGGCGAGCTGCGGGACGCCGCCGACCTCGGGGTGCCTTCCCCGTTCACCGCGACGAGGCTCGCCGCAAGCGCCGCGACCGCCATCGCGGCTACCGCTGCCAGGATCAACCAACGCGGTGGTTTCCATGGCGGCCGCTCCGGGCCGCTGCTGAGAACGTCGCTCATGCTCCGGCCGGCCTCCTCCCCGACGAGGCACCCGCCTTCGTTGGGTCGCGCGTCAACAGAACCCTTTCAATCCTGTGTACACCGCTTACGGTTCATCGGTTCCCGATCCTGCACGGACCTTCTCCTAAGTCGGCTCGAGGCCGTGGCTGCGCAGCCACGCCAGCGGGTCCACGGCGGCGCCACCGCCCGGGTGGACTTCCAGGTGGAGATGAGGGCCTGATGAGTTGCCGGAGCTGCCGGCGTAGCCGATGACGGTCCCCGCCTTCACGTAGCCGGAGCGGAGCCGGGCACTGGCGAGATGGGCGTACCAGGTCTGCGTGCCGTCGGGGCCGGTCACCTCGACGATGTTCCCGTAGGACGAATTCCACTTGGCGACGACCGTGCCGTCGGTCACCGCCATCACGGGCGTGTACATGGGCACCGGGAAATCGAGGCCGGTGTGGCGACTCGACCACATGGAGCCGACCGCTCCGAACAGCTCGCCGACTCCCTTCTGCGTGACGGGGAGTACGAACTTCGGGCGTAGTGCTTCCCTGCGTGCGGTCTCCGCCTTCTTGCGAGCCGCTTCCGCTGCCCTGCGTCGCTGTTCCTCGCGCCGCTGCTGTTCGAGGTCAGCGCGCTCCTGCGTGCGGGTGGCACGATCAGCGAAGTCATCGGCTTCCCGGCTCAGCGTGGTGAGCTGGGTGTCGAACTGGCTGTTGACCGTGGAGGGTTGGACGGCCGGGTCGGGGGCGGCCTGCACGGCCTCGCCTCCGTTGCCGATGCCGATAGACGCCGCGGATATCCCGGCCATGCCCACGAACGCGACGGAGGGGGCGACGACCGTCAGGAACGCGGATCCTCGGCGAGGCGCCCGGCGGCCCCGCCCGCCTGCTGGGCGCGTCGCAGGAAGGTCCCGGGGAGTGCTGGAGTTGGAGGCAACCTCGGATGTGCCTTCGGACGCGGTTGTCTCATCGTGGGACGGTACTTGGCTTTCGGGCTCCGCTTCCGGGGTGCCGGGGGCATCAATGACGGCGGTGTCCTGTGAACCGAGCATGTCGGAGCCGACCGGATCCGCTGGGATGGGGCCATAACCGGTGGTATCCGCCCACTGGCCTCCGTGCCCTTCGTCCCTCGGGGCGGGCGAGTAAGCGGAGGCCTCCCACGACACGGCCGTGGCGTGGGCGACGTTCTCGTAGTGGCACGCCGGGTGGCCCCAGGGTTCGCCACCCGGTGTGCCAGTGCCGTACGCACCCGGCATCGGGCCGAACAGAGGGTCAGTGTCGGCATACGCGGCGTGGGGCTCCCCGAGCACGTGGCCGTGGGCGGGGTGGCCGTAGACCTCGTACGAGGTTCCCCACCGATGGCTCTCCGGCCATGGTGCGTGTGTGACGCCGACGACGGAGGCTGCCGGGGTCCAGCCCCCCGACGTGTGACGGTCGTCCACCAGCACCTTCTCTTTCCTCTGGACAGCCGAAGGTCGAGCGGTGACTGTACCCCAGCCGATACTAATCTGCTACGTAGACTTTGATTCGGCAGGGGCGAAGGGGCCCGCCTGACGGCTGTTCAGGCGGCCGTCGGCGACGGTGCGCGGCGGCCTGAGCGCGCGACGGCCAACAGGATCGCAACTGCCAGGCCGTAGAGCAGGGCAGTGGCGGCTGTCCTGCCCGCGCCGCCCTTCTGTGGAGCGGGAGGCACGTACAGCGGTCGGGCCTCCTGGACGACCTGGGAGGAGCCGGCCTCAACCGGGATCCAGGTCTCCGTCGCTCGCGCCCCGATGTCATGGAAGGTGGCGTAGACGAACCAGCGGCCGGAGTCCGGCACCGTGATCCTCCCGCGGTAGACGCCTTCGCCGGATGAGGTGAGCGGTGCGGTCAGCTTCTGTCCGGCGCGTCGCGCGACGAGCGCGGCGCGACTCGACGCGCTCGAATCGGGAGCGACAGTGACCTCGATCCGGGATCCGTGCACCGTCGCTCGCCAGTGGGCCTGGCCCGCCTCCGTCCCTTGGCCCGGGTCATGGGCAACCGCTCGCCCGGCAGACAGCAGAGGAAGCGCGAGCGTCAGCGCGGCGACCGCGAGCCCGGCCGTCCGGACGAGGGGGAGCCGGGTGCGGGGCAGTCCCTCGGCGGCGAGCACGACCAGTGCCGAGCCGCCCAGTGCGACGAGCAGAGACGGGACGATCTGGGCGGCGGTGACGGTCGTGCCGTGGGGGAGGACGGGAAGCAGCGGTAGGTATGCCGCGTGCACGGTGAGCGGGACGACGAGTGCGAGCCACCAGGGGGACGTACGCCACCTACGGACCAGGTCGGCCGCGAGGGCGACGATCAGTACGGGGGGCACGATCGGCGTGGAGTGCCCGAGGCCCGCGAGGACCGGGATCACCGCCAGTCGTACGGCGGTGACGACCAAGGCGGCCCGTGTGACCGCCCAGGCGTGGGGGTCGAACCGTCCAATCAGTACGACAGCCAGGGTGATTCCGGCCCCGGCGACCGGCAGGAACCAGACGGCCGAGTACTGCGGTACGTCGGACTCGTACTCCATGACCGGCGCCAGCGAGGCGGCGAGGACGAGCCCGCCGCCGAGCATCATCGGCCACCCACCGCCCTCCGCGGCGATCGCCCGCAGCAGGGTGATGGCCAGCGTGAAGGTGGCGAGAATGGCCAGCAGATGGGGCGGGCTCCACAGCACCGCGTCTCGGCCGAACGCGGTGTGCCAGGCCGCGTCCGCGGGCGCCGAGATCCCGATGGACGCGGCGGACACGATCGGCCACCGCACCAGCGGGTCCGCCCCGGCCGCCCGGAGGCCCTGGCGCCTGATCCTCCCGAGCGCCCACCATGCGGTCCCGGCGAGGGTCACCGTGAGAGAGCCGTAGAGCAGCATGTGCGGTGCGCTCCAGAAGGTGTCCCGGCCCACGTCGGTGTGCAGGGAGTCGTCCCAGTACATGCTGAACAGAGCCAACAGGCCGCTGGCTGCCGCGGTGATGAGCGGGTTCATGTCCCCGTCCGCCTTCATGGTCGACGATGGCCAATACGGGGAGGCTATACTCCTGGGGGGTATAAGGAAACCGCTGGGTCAGTCCAGGGCACTGCCCTGCTTCCATGCGGCCCAGTCGACGTTCCAGTCGCCGTAGCCGTTGTTGGTCGCCACGGTGTCGACGGAGTTGACGACCGTGACCGGGTCGCCGAGGTGGACCTGGTCGTAGAACCACTTGGCGTCACTCGTGCTCATGCCGATGCAGCCGTGACTGCCGTTGACCACGCCGAACTTGCCCTCGTTCCAGGGGGCCGCGTGGGCGTAGGTGCCGGACGGGGTGAGCTGGACGTCCCACTTCACCGCGCCGAGGTCGTACGCCTCGGGGCCGAAGATGCCGACGGTGTCGGAGTTCATGCGGATGGTCGGCACCTTGCTCAGCACGACCATGGTGCCGTTCCAGGTCTCGAAGCCCTCCTTGCCGGTGGACACTTTCAGGGTCCGCAGCGTCTCGCCGTTCTTCGCGACCGTCATGGTCTTCTTCTTGACGTCGACAGTGCTGGTCACGGCGTCACCGATGGTGAAGTTCACGACCCGCTGCTGGGTGCCGTACACCCCGCCGCCCGCGTCGACGCCCGCCAGGTCCATGCGCAGGGTGACGTCGGTGCCGGGCTTCCAGTACTTCTCGGGGCGGTAGTCGATCCGGTCCTTGCCGTCGCGGTCCTTCATCCAGCTCCAGGCGCCCACGACCGCGGGGGATGCGGTGACCTTGAGCTTCCGTTCGACGGCCGCCTTGTCGTGGATCGGCTTGTTGAACGTTATGGACACCGGCATCGCCACGCCGACCTTGGAGCCCTTGTCCGGGTAGTACTCGCCGACGAAGGAGTTCTTGGCCGGCTCGGTCGTGAACGAGGTGGTCTTGTTCGCTGTGGACCCGCCGGAGGACTCGCCCACGGCCTTCACCGTGTAGGTGGCGCCCGGGGCGAGCGGCGTCGTGGAGGTCCACACCGACTTGTCCTCGGACCAGGTGCCGGAGAGCTTGCCCGGGCCGGGTGAGCTGACCTCGACCGATGCCAGGGCGCCGCCCTGGGCGCGCACCATGACTTTCCGGTTGACCGGCACTTTCGCGCTGTCGGCGCCGGGCTGTATGACTATCGCGGACGGTCCGCCGTTCTTGCCGCCGTCAGCCGACAGGTCCGAGCCGCTGTCCGCCGTGCCGCCGGCGCTGCATGCGGCGAGAACGACCGCGGCGGCCGAGGCAAGCGCGAGCGGCTGTACGGTCCGGCGGTTCAGTCGTGCTGTCAGGCGCTGTCGCATGAGACCCCTCTCTATGTCCCAAAGGGCTAAGTAATTTCGTAGACGATCGACTCGGCCTCTTGGTTCCCGGCCTCGTTTCGGGGGTGACGAGGGTGACTGTGGAACGGATTCGGTCGTGTGTCAGACTCCCTCCGTGGCTACTAACAATTTTCGTAGTCTCGTCGACCCTTCTGTGCAAGGTCTATGCCCCTACGAGCCAATCCGCGCCGCGGATCGACGAGCCCAAGGGGCTCGGCCCGGTCGGCTGGCTGCGCTGGGTCTGGCGCTCGCTGACCACGATGCGCACGGCGCTCGTGCACAGGATCAAAATGAGCGGCAGCTCCCTCGCGGACCAGAGCCTGGCCCAGCTCGCCAACTGGCTGCGTACTCGGCGATCGCCGTCTACCTGCTGGCCTTCGTCGCCGCCTGTGGGGAGTGGGCGTTCGGAGGCATGAACCTGGGCCTTCGTCCCTCCACCGTCTCCTCGTCGGCGGATCACCAGACTCCGGGCGCGCGCAAGAGCGGCCGGACAAGGAGCGCGGTCGTGGGCGGCGCAACAGGAAGCAGCACGCAAGTGCTGGCGCTGCCCGCGGCCGCGTCTCCGGAAGAGCCCCAGGTCCCGGTGGGGGACGGTCCCGGAGCTGCCGGTGGCAGCCCCAAGGTCGACCTCGTCGGAAGGATCGGCGTCTCGCTGACCGTGCTGGCGCTGCTGCTCCACTTCAGCTCTGTGCTGGCCCGCGGCCTGGCGGTGAGCCGTCCGCCATGGGGCAACATGTACGAATTCTCCACCGCGTTTGCCCTGATGGCGTCGGCCGCGTACGTGGGCCTGCTCGCCGCCCGCAAGCCCGTGCGCTGGCTGGGGGTCCCGGTCCTCTTCTCGGTCCTGCTCACCCTCGGCCTCGCGGTCTCGGTGCTGTACGTCGAATCCGCCCAGCTCGTGCCCGCACTGCACTCGTACTGGCTGTGGATCCACGTCTCCGCCGCGATCATCTCCGGCGGCGTGTTCCATACCGCGGCCGTGGTCAGCGTCCTGTACCTGATCCGCGACCGCTGGGAGCGTGAGGCCGGCGCGGGACGGGGCGAGGGTCGAGGAGCCGGGCTGTGGAGGCGGCTGCCGTCCGCGCGGGCCCTGGACAAGCTGGCGTACCGGCTGACCGGCCTCGTCTTCCCCCTGTGGACCTTCGCGGTCATCGCGGGCGCGGTGTGGGCCGAGGCCGCATGGGGCCGCTACTGGGGCTGGGACCCCAAGGAGACCTGGGCCTTCATCACCTGGGTCGCCTACGCCGCGTACCTGCACGCCCGGGCCACCGCCGGGTGGAAGGGGCGGCGCGCGGCGGTGCTCGGCCTGGTGGCGTTCGCCACGTTCGTCTTCAACTACTACGGCGTCAATATCTTCATCACGGGTCTGCACTCGTACGGAGGGCTGCCGACCAAATAAGAACGGCATCAGTTCCAGCCGTCCCTAAATACCCATCGGGGGTATAGTGGCCACTTCGGCGAAGGCACGTGACAGGTGAGCCCATGACGATAGGGACAGCTCGCGGCGGTACCACCGTCCGCTGGGTGTGCGGGGTGTTCATCGCCCTGTGCGCCGCGCTGGCCGTGCTCGTCCATCACGAGACGGCGGCGATGGCCACCGCCTCTGTGCCGCGCGCTTCATCCATGTCCATGACGGGCGCCGCGCATGCGGGACACGTCATGCCGGACGTGGGGGCACCGACCTCCTGGGAACCCTCCTCCCCGAACACCGACGAAACCGGCGGGTGTGCGACACCGGGCATGCAGCACTGCGCCACGGCGAGTGTCGACTCCGTACAGCTCGCCGTCCCCGCCGAGAACGAGTTCTCGCCCCTCGCGGATCTTCGTGAGGCCATGGCAGGACGCGCGCCCGCCGCCGCGGTCGGCCGGGCCCCGCCCGACCTGTCCGTCCTGTCTCAACTGCGCATATAGGCCGCGCCGGACGGCGCACGATGTGCCGTCCCTCCGCGACCACATCGGCAGTAACGAGAACAGAGGACACAACCCCATGAACAGCATCAACCGTCGCTCCGTCCTGCTCGCCGGGCTGGGAGTCGCCGGCGCGGGCGCGCTTGCCGCGTGCAGCAGCGGAAGCGGCTCCGGCAGTGACGCCGCTCTGATCAACCCTTCCGGCTCGGCGGTCGCCGCCGCCGAGAAGAAGCGCAAGGGCACGGGACGGCAGCAGAAGCTCACCCTGACCGCGGCGCCCGCGATGATCGACCTGGGCGGCGGCGTCATGCCCAAGACCTGGGCCTTCGACGGCCGCACCCCCGGCAAGGAAGTACGGCTCTCCGTCGGTGACACCTTGATCGCCGAACTGTCGAACCAGCTCCCGAACAAGACGGCCACGTCGATCCACTGGCACGGCATCGCGCTGCGCAACGACATGGACGGCGTACCGCCCGCCACCCAGACCGCCGTCCGGGCCGGCTCCACCTTCACCTACCGGTTCGTCGCCGACGCCCCGGGCACATACTTCTTCCACCCGCACGTCGGCGTCCAGCTCGACCGCGGCCTGTACGCGCCGCTGATCGTCGAGGACCCCAAGGAGACCCTCGACTACGACGACGAGTGGGTCGTCCTCCTTGACGACTGGGTCGACGGAGTCAGCGGCACCCCCGACGAGGTCTTCGCCGAGCTGAAGCAGGGCATGGGCGGCATGGACATGGGGGAGAGCCCCAGCCCCAGTTCCAGCGGCATGGAGGGCCACGACATGGGTGACATGGGCGGGATGGACATGGGCGGTGACTCGGCCTCCCCATCCGCCTCCGCCTCGTCCGACTCCGACGGCATGTCGATGAAGTTCATGCTCATGGGCGCCACCAGCAAGCTGCTCGGCGGCGACGCCGGCGACGTGAAGTACCCGCACCACCTGATCAACGGCCGGGTGGCGGCCGACCCGGACGTCTACACCGGCAAGCCCGGCAAGAAGGTGCGGCTGCGCATCATCAATGCCGGTGGCGACACGGCCTACCGGGTCGCCCTCGGCGGTCACAAGCTGACCATCACCCACACCGACGGCTTCCCGGTCCAGCACCAGGAGGTGGACGCGCTGCTCGTCGGCATGGGCGAACGTTACGACGTCCTCGTCACCCTCGAAGACGGCGTCTTCCCGCTCGTCGCCCTGGCCGAGGGCAAGAACGCCAACGGCCTGGCCCTGGTGCGCACGGGCTCGGGGAGCAAGCCGTCCGCGACCGTCCGCCCGAAGGAACTCGACGGCATGATCATGACGGCGTCCCAGCTGCGCGCCGCCGACGAGGTGCGTCTGAAGTCGGCCAAGACCGACGTCACGCACCAGATCAAGCTGACCGGCGGCATGGACAAGTACAACTGGGCCATCAACGGCACGCCGTTCGACATGAAGAATCCAGAGGCGAGCCCCATCGTCATCGAGGAGGGCCAGCGGGTACGGCTGGACTTTGTCAACGACACCGACATGTGGCACCCGATGCACCTGCACGGCCACACCTACCAGCTCGGTGACTCCGGCCCGCGCAAGGACACCGCGATCGTGCTGCCGAAGAAGAAGCTGTCCGTCTTCTTCGACGCCGACAACCCGGGCCAGTGGATGCTGCACTGCCACAACGCCTACCACGGCGAGGCCGGGATGATGGCGAACGTGGCCTACAAGGCCTGACGTTCTCCGTACGTCTCGCGGTCGGGCCCGCCTGCTTTCGGCAGGTCCGACCGAAGCGGCGTACCAGTGGTTCGCGTTGCCGGGCCGGTCAACACCCTGCCCGCGCGTCAGAGCACACGTACTGCACCGGTCGGCGGGTCCCACGAAAGCGGCTTCTCGACGATGCCCGTGGACGGGTTCTCGGCCCCGACGAACTTGCCATCGCCGACGTAGAGCGCCGTGTGGTACGCGTTGCCCGCGCTGCCCCAGTAGAGGATGTCGCCCGGCTGGAGGCTGCTCAGTGAGACCGGAGTACCCACGGTCGACTGGTCCTGCGACACCCTGGGGAGGCTGACGCCCGCCTGCTTGAACGCTGCTTGGAGAAGGCTGGAGCAGTCCCAGGAGTTGGGGCCGGTCGCGCCGAGGACATAGGCGTCGCCGATTTGCGCCCGGGCGAAGGCGATGACCGCCGCCGCCGAACCGCTCGCGGTGGAGGAGGAGGTACTCGGGGCTGTGGTGGTGCCGTCGGCGGACGAGGCCAAAGTGGTCCGCTCGGAGGAGCGCGAGGCGGCGGCCGTCTTGCGTTCGGCCTCGGCTTTCCGCGCGGCTTCAGCCTTCTGCTTGGCCTGGGCGAGGTCCTGCTTCGCCTGCTTGGCGGCCTTGGCGGCGGCCGCGTCACGCTCGGCCTGGAGTTCGTAGTTGGCCGCGGCCTGCTGCGTGGCATCCGCAGATCGTGCGACCTGCGCGGTCAGGTCAGCCGTGAGGGTGGGCAGCTCCAGCGTCTGGGTCGTCGGCTCAGCGGCGTTCGCCGAGGCGGCGGACGCGCCAGCCACCGCCAGCGTGCCGAGGACTCCACCGGCGACCCTGGCTCGCATGGCCATTCGCGACGGGTTGCGGCGGCGTTTCCGGTGGCTTGGTATGTGAGCGGTGTGGGACATGAGAACAACCGGTATCAGGGTCTCCTGCAAATCTTCAAGGAACGTGTGGTGCGCCACATTTGCTCGATTGAGACCCGAATCTCCGGGAGGGCGCCCCCTTATTGACGCCATAACGGGCGTTGCGGACTCCATGCGCAGGCTCACAACTAAGGACCTTCGTTGTTACGTCCGAATTGCACCGCCCACTACCGCCGACCGGAGTTGGTGGCCAATCCCGCCGTCTGTGAGATGCCCTGAGTGTGATGCAGGTCATGAAACAGCCCTGCGTGATGGGTCTTGTGGGGGCTGGAGCCGCCACGCTGCCGGCGCGCCTCTGATGGCACGCGTACCGGGCTATCCACGTCGCCGGTCTGGCGCCCGGAAACGGAACCGCGGGCGTGGATATGCCGCCTCAGTTCTCCGGCTTGCGGGCGGCGCCGATCACGCACGGGGAGCTGGGCGTCGTACGGCCGTTGACGAGGAAGTCGAAGTGGCGTGCGTGCTCGATGGTGAAACCGGCGTCCCTGATGGCCTGTTCAGTGTCCCGGTCGAGGTTGCAGCCGCCGCCCAGCAGCGGCCAGACGATGTTGATCCTGCGCTGCTTGCGGGCGAACCGGGGGTCGGCGGAGCGGATGTGCTCGTAGAAGTACAGGCGCCCGCCGGGCCGCAGCACCCGAGCCGCCTCCGCCAGGGTGGCGGGTACGTCGGCGATGCTGCACAGAACGAGCGAGGCAACGACTCCGTCGACAGAGCCGTCCGCCATCGGCAGTTCTTCCGCCCGCCCCTCGCGCACCTCTATGTGGGTGGGCGAGTCGGCCGCCGCTTGTGTGGCGAGCCCGCGCAGTCGAGGTTCGGGCTCGACGGCGATGACCTTCTCCACTGCGGCGGGGTAGTGGGCGAAGTTCGCACCGGTTCCCGCGCCCACCTCGACGACGCGGCCTTCGGTCTCGGCGAGGAGCTCCTTGCGGTGGTCGAGGCCGCCATGGGCCTCCGCGAAAGCGTTGATACGTGGATAGATCCGGGCGAAGAAAGGGTGCTTCACCTTGGGGCGCTTGGCTGTGGCAGTAGGCATGGAGGCCACTCCTTGTCGGTGAGGTGACACCGTCAGGCTACTACGGCCATGTAGTAGATACTATGCTTGTGTAGTAGGTCGGTTCAGAGGGCGGCGGGCATGCAGCTCAAAGGGGTCGTGGCGACGAGCGCTGCGGAGCCCGCGAGCGCCCAGGTGTAGGCGGCGACCCCGGTGACGGAGGCCGCCACTTGCCACCGACTCGGTGGTGCCGGGCGGGGTGCGCGACCGGCTTCGAGCTGGGTGATCCGGGCGTCGAGCAGCGCGGGGGTGCCCATGGTGCTGGTCGGTGCGGACGGCGCCCAGCCGGGCATGCCGGACACTTTCAGCAGGGCCCCGGCCACAGCCCGGGTGCCGCAGTGGGCGACCGCCCGGCGATCGGCGGTGAGTTCGCGGTCGGCGGCGAAGGTGACCCGCAGATGGCTCAGCAGGGGAACGGTGAAGTGGTGCGCGGCTAGGGCGCCGGCGATCAACGTCCGGAGCGGGTCACGGCCCCGTACGTGCTCGGCCTCGTGGGCCAGGACCGCGTTGAGCTCGTGCTCGGTGGCGGTCGCCACGAGGCCGCCGGTGACCGCTACACGGGGGCGCAACAGGCCGTATGTGAACGCGAACAACGCCTTAGACTCGACCACCGTGACCTGGCCGCCGGCCAGCCCCGCGCGTCTGGCCGCATTCCTGACCTCACAAGCGCCTGCGGCGATGCTGTCGCCGCGAGCACGGACCTCCTCGCTCACGGCTCGCGTCGCACGCAGTCCTTTCCAGAGGTGGACGGTCGACCGCGTGGCGCCGACGACAGAAAGGGTCAATAGCGCGACTCCTGCCCAGGCGGAACCGGATCGTAGAAGATCCGTTCCGCGATGCTCCAACTGCCACGCGAGCGCCATCGTCAGACAGCACGCGACGTAGACCACTGCGGCGCGGATGGTCACGGAGATGGCAACCAGCGTCCAGAAGGCGCGGTTTCCGCGATCGAACGATGCCGCGCCGGTCACGGCGGTTCCCTGAGCAGCCGCAGCAGACGGTCGCGGAGGTCCGGATCGTGGCCGGCCTCGGCGGCGAAGTGGGCGACCGCGGCGTCGCCGTGGTCGCGCAGTACCTCGCGTACGGCGAGGGCGGCCTCGTCCGGGACGGCGGGGGAGTAGGCGTAACCACGGCCCTGCGGGGTGCGGTTGAGGACGCCCTTCTCTGCGAGCCGGCTCATCACGGTCATCACGGTCGTGTACGCGAGCGGCTGGGCTCGATCCGTGCTCAGCTCGTCCAGCACCTGTCGGACGGTCATCGGGTTCGCGGCACCCCAGCAAACCCGCATGACCTCGCCCTCGAGCGCCCCCAGGACCACCGTCATCACCCTCTTGGGATCGTTCCTACTATGCAAGCGTAGTACGCGTTCCTGCAGTTCGGGAATAGGCATTCGAGTCCCTCGACCTCGACTTGTCCACCTAAGAATCTTAGGTACCTAGTAGTATTCGTGATTGTCATTCTTGACGGCAGGCATGCGGGGGCTGTGGCGCTGTTTGGTGCGTTGCTTGCGTCATGTCGTTTCGGGAGGGTGCCCTCGTCCACCCCTTCCCCCCGCTCTCCGGCACGACCTCTTGAGAAGGAAGCGCGTTCATGACCTCCACACCGTCTCGCAATGCGAAGCCGTCGGCAGGCGCCCCCAAGCAGACCAAGGCCGAGCGACGCCAGGCAGCGGCTGAGAGGGCTGCCGAAGTGCGTCGCGCCGAGCAGCGGGCACAGCGACTGCGCTGGGGCGGTGCGGGCCTGGCCCTGGTGGTGGTCACAGCGGGAGGGATCTTCCTGATCACCCGCGGAGGGGATGACGCGAGTGGATCTGCGGCGGGACTGCCCCGGGTGGGCGGGGATCTGCACACCGTGTCCGTCGTCGACGACCGGCTCTTCGTCGGCGGGCACGAGGCGGTCGCCGTCTCCGGCAACGGCGGCCGCACCTGGCGGGACGTGCCTTCGCTGCGCGGCGCGGACGCCATGGGGTGGGCCTCGACATCGGACGCCGTGCTGGTGGGCGGGCATCCGGGGTTGTACCGGTCGACCGACGGCGGGGCGACGTTCACCAAGGTGAGCGGCGCGGGTGCGGTCGGTGACGTGCACGCCATCGGCGGCACCGGCAAGACGGTCTATATCGGTTCCCCCGAGTCCGGCCTGCTCGCCTCCACCGACAGCGGCCAGACCTGGAAGACGGTCAATGCCGAGGCGGGCCGTTCCTTCATGGGCACCATCCTGGTCGACCCGAAGGACCCTCAGCGGCTGATCGCACCCGACATGTCTAGCGGGCTGCAGACCAGCGCCGACGGGGGCAAGACCTGGAAGAGCCTGGGTGGCCCGATGGGCGCGATGGCCGTCGCCTGGAACCCCAAGGACATGAGCCGGATCATCGCCGTCGGGATGGACGGCGCCCAGCTGAGCACCGACGGCGGCAAGGCCTGGAAGCAGGCCAACCTGCCCAACGGCGCCAGCGCGCTCGGCTACGACGCCACCGGCAGCACCCTGTACGCGGGGGCGCTGGACGGCCAGAGTGCCCGCACCTACCGCAGCACCGATGGCGGCATCACCTGGAAGGCCACCTCGTGACGAGGCGCCATGACGAGGGCGACGGCGACCATGCCACCGCTCCGGACGGAACACCCGATCCGGCGGACGACACTGCGACCAGGGCTGACGCCCGACCGGACCGACGCAGGCCGCGCCTGCTGCTGTGGGCGGTGGCGGCAGCCGTGGTGGTCGCCCTGGCCGCCGCGGCAGTGGTGGCCAGGTGGGGCGGGTCCGGTCGCGGCAGCGGATCCTCCACCGTCGCCGAGCCGACTCCCACCGGGTCCTTCGCCACCCCGCCCGCAGCCCAGGTTCGGCCCGTGCATCAAGCCCTCCACGACATCGACGCCACATGCCGTGCCAAGGCCAGAGACGGCGAGCGGACATCGCTCACTCATAACGTCGACACGATCATCGACTTCTCCCGGCGCTATCCCGAGGCCCGCTTCCCGATCGACGACGAGACCGGGAGCACCCTGTCCCTGCTCCTGGTCACCCGGCAGAGCATGCGTGAGTGCGCGCCGGGCCTCGCGATCCGCGTCGACCGGGCGCTGCCGCCCGACTACCGCGACGCCGCCCTGGCGGACTCGTGACGGGGTGTGGTCGCGATCCGGGCGATGGTGGTGGTGGCAGAGGTTCTCTGCAGCGCATCCTCCTCGGGCTCCAGCGCCCCGATCAGATACACCCCGAGCCACTCGCGGATCTCGTGACACCTCGCTATCGGGACTCGGCATGCGGCCTCACCTTCTCTCGTCGCACCCGGCGCGCCGAGCCGAGGCCCAGGTGCCGTCCGGCTACTCCGTGATGCCCTGCCTCAGCTGCTCCCTGCCGCGGAGCCTCCGCGGCGCCGCCGGACGTGGTGCGGTGCACCCGGGAATGTGTGAGAAAGACGGGTGTTCGCGCGCTGCTGTTCGGGAGCCGCTGCCACGGCCGACGAGCACGAGCACTTCAGTAACTAAGAGACTTAGTTAGCTAGGAGATAAGCTGTGCACCCGTTGGGCTGTCCGTGGTGAATCGACGCTCTGGCAGGTCTCGACGGCTGTTCCGTCGAGGGCCCCGGTGACGTAGCTAACGGAAACACCGTAAAAGTCCCCATATCATCACCCGGCCCGTGGCCCGCTGCGCGGGTCTTTCCCGCGCCCGCCGCAGTCAAAGACGAGGAGAACCAGTGGTTCGCTCATCCCTTCTCGGCCCGTCCGCTGACGCCACCGACACCACGCCGGCCGGTCGCCGCCGAATAGGCCGCGCCGGCCGCGTAGCCCTCGTGGCGGCCGGTGCGGCGGGATTCGGTTTCGGCGGGCTGTATGCGGTGGGCCTGCTGGCCGACGACGACGAGGTGCCCGGAGGCACCCGGGTGAGTGGTGTGGACATCGGAGGGATGAGCCGTTCGCAGGCGCGGGAGAAGCTGGACAGTGCCCTCGGTGGAGCCTGGTCGGAGCCGGTGAAGGTACGCATCGGCGACCGCACAATGGCCATCGACGCAGACGGCTTCTCGCTGGACGGCGAGCAGACCGTGGTGGACGCCGCACAAGTGGGGTCCGACCCGGTCACCGTGATCGGGCGCCTGTTCACCAGCGGTGATCGCGAAGTCGAGCCGGTGGTCCGTGTGGACGAGGCGAAGGCCCGAGCCGCGCTTGCGGGGACGGCGAAGGCGCACGCCCGGAAGGTGAGGGAGGGCGGCGTCACGTTTCACGCGGGTGAGCCGGTGTCCGCGAAGCCGGTGCCTGGGCAGTCCCTGGACGTGGAAGGCGCGCTCAAGATTCTCGCCTCGACCGTGCCCGGCCAGGGCGCGGAAGCGATTCGTCTGCCGATACGTACCGCCGAACCCAAGGTCGATGCCGCGGAGGTGAACCGGGCGATGCGTGATTTCGCCACCCCCGCGATGTCGGCCCCGGTCAAGCTCACCACGGGCGGCCGGAAGATCCAGATCAGTCCGGTGACGATCGGTAAGCACCTGACGATGAAGCCGGACGAGGCGAACCAGTTGCAGCCGGTGCTCGACGGCGAGGGGCTCCGGGCTGATCCTGCGGTGTCCGGCCTGCTTGCCTCGGCCACCGACAAGGCGGTCAACGCGAAGCTGCGTCTGGACGGCGGGCGGGCGGTGGTGGCCTCGGACGGCAAGCCCGGGCAGGAGGTCACGGCCCAGGCACTGGAGAAAGCCGTACTGCCGTTGCTGACGAAAACGGGGGCGGCCCGCACTGCGGCCGTGGCCACCGAGAAGGTGTCGCCCGAGCTGACCCGCGACAACGTCGGCCGACTGGGCATCAAGGAGAAGATGTCCACGTTCACGGTCGACTTCGAGCCCGCCGCCTACCGCGTAACGAACATAGGTCGCGCAGCGGAGCTGATCGACGGCTCGGTCGTGCTGCCGGGCAAGACCTGGAGCCTGAACGGCACCGTGGGCGAGCGGACCGAGGCCAACGGCTTTGTGGAAGGCATCATCATCAACAACAACCAGTTCGAGAAGGCGGCCGGGGGAGGCGTCTCCACGGTCGCCACCACGGTCTTCAACGCCGTCTTCTTCGCCGGCGTGAAGCCGGTGGAGTACGGGGCGCACTCGTTCTACATCGAGCGTTACCCGGAGGGCCGGGAGGCGACCGTGGCCTGGGGGAGCCTCGACCTGAGGTTCAGGAACGACTCTGGCAATGCCATCTACATCGATGCGCAGGCCACGGACACTTCCGTCAAGGTCAACTTCCTCGGCACGAAGAAGTACGACTCGGTGGAAGCAGTCAAGGGCCCGCGTACGAATGTGAAGCAGCCGGGGACCCGGGAGGGCTCCGGGGAGAAGTGCGTACCGCAGACCCCGCTCGAAGGCTTCGACGTCGCGGTCGACCGGATCTTCAAGAACGACGGCACGGAGGTCAAGCGGGAGACCTTCAAGACCCGTTACGTGCCCCGCGACGAAGTCACCTGCGCTGGAGAAACCGCTGACTGACCCTTGGCGGTCGCCAGGGCCATGTCCGCTCTGGGTCTTACTGGCTCTAACAAAAGCGGGTTGATCATGTGACTGTCCGCTTGATCGCTCGTTGGTGTGGGCATGGGGAAGCGTCAGTCGCGACCGTGGATCGTGTCGGATGAACTGTGGTCACTCATCGAGCCGTTGCTGCCCGAGTCGCCCCCGAAGCAGGTTGAGGGCAGACCTCGAGTGCCCGATCGTCAAGCCCTGTGCGGGATCTTGTTCGTCCTGCACACCGGCATCCAGTGGGAGTACCTCCCGCAGGAGCTGGGCTTCGGCTCGGGCATGACGTGCTGGAGGCGCCTGGCGGTCTGGAACGAGGCCGGCGTCTGGGACCAGCTGCACCAGTTGCTGTTGAACAAGCTGCGCTCGAAGAACCAGCTGGACTGGTCGCGGGCGGTGATCGACTCCTCCCATGTCCGGGCCGCGCGCAGGGGCCCAAAAGCGGGCCCAGCCCGGTCGACCGCGCACGGCCGGGCAGCAAGCACCACATCATCACCGACGGCCAGGGGATCCCGCTCGCGGTGTCTCTGACCGGTGGAAACCGCAACGATGTCACCCAACTGCTGCCCCTGTTGGACAAGATCCCGGCAGTGGCCGGAGTTGTCGGCCGGCCGCGTCGGCGGCCGGACATGCTCTTCGCCGACCGCGGCTACGACCACGACAAGTACCGACGGCTCTTGCGGCAGCGCGGCATCAGGCCCGCGATCGCCGAGCGTGGCCAGCCGCACGGGACGGGACTGGGCACCTTCCGCTGGGTCGTTGAGCGGACGATCTCCTGGCTGCACGGCTTCCGCCGCTTACGGATCCGCTGGGAACGACGCGACGACATCCACGAGGCCTTCCTCGGACTTGCCGTCTGCCTGATCACCCACCGGCACGTCCAGAGGCTTTGTTAGGGCCAGTTAGTCCTGGCAGGCGATGGCGCAGTGGGCGGTGCCCGCGAGCGCGGCTGCCGGGGCGAGAGCCAGGGCCGGCGGCAGGGCGAGCGCGGCTGCCGCCGCTGCGGCCACTACGAGTGGACAGGTTGTTTCCGTCATACGAGTGAGGCCAGGAGTTCCTGTGCGGAGCGGGTCGGGTTTGCCTGCGGGTATGGGGAATCGGTCGCCCGGCAGGCTCTAAGGGTTCGGCGCGTGACTGGCCCGCCGTACCAACCAGAAGGCCAGCAGTGCTAGGGCCGCACCCAGCGGCAACCCGATCGACAGCAGCAACCAGGCGGACGGCGTGGTGCCCGGGGCGGAGCGCAGCAGGTTGGCGTGTGCCTGCTGGTTGGCCTCCAATACGGCGAGGAGAGCCACTGCGGCCACGACCACGGTGGGGCGATGGGCGATCCGGAGGTTCGGCCACCTCCCCCGCAACCGGCCGGCCGCCTCGCGCACCAGCGCCCCGGCGGCTCCCAGGACGAGCACGAGGCTGAGCGGGTTGTAGCGCCACGCCTCGGCGAAGTCTCCGAGCATCGCCGCGTGAACCCCCCTGGTGGCGCCGCACAGTGGGTCCATCACGCCCGCGTAGTGCGGCGGGCCGTGCAGATCCACCGGCGGCAGCCCGAGAACGGCCAGCAGCCCACCCGACACGAGGCCGACGACCGCCAGCGGCCCGGCCCACCGGTGCCGGTCGTGCTCCTCCCAGACCATCCGGAGGACCGGCCACCGCCGGCGCTCTCTCACTGCCTCACTCATCCCGTCATCTCCTTGCCCGTGGCGTCCGCCGAGAGCCGCCGGCACTCGACGGCCATGAGCTCATTGTGGCTGCGACCGGTGGCTGGTGACGGCTCTGGAGACGTCTTTACGCCTCGCCCGGGAAGGCGGCGAGACGAGCTGCGGTATCGGAAATCCCCCCGGTACCGCAGCGCGGTCGCTCCCTCATGCGGCCGATGTCAGCCTCAGGATCTGAGCCAGCACGTGGGACTGCACTGCGTCGGCGATCGCCGGGTCGTCCGGGGGCGCCGTGCTGCCGGACGGGTGTGCGGTGTGGGCGAGCCAGTCGCGTACGGCGGGTACGGCGGTCAGGTCGTCGCCGCGTACGAGGGCGCCGACGGCGCCGCAGTGCGAGTGGCCGCAGACGACCACGTCAGTGACGCCGAGCACTTCCACGGCGTACTTGATGGTAGCGGCCTCACTGGTCGGCAGCCTCGGGGTGTGCGGGGGGACGATGTTGCCCGCGGTGCACAGCTCGAAGAGCTCGCCCGGGCGGGCGCCGGTGATCAGGGATGGGATGACCCGCGAGTCGGAGCAGGTGATGAACAGGGCCTGCGGGGCCTGGCCCTCGGCCAGGCGGGCGAACTCCTCGGGTCGTACCGCGGTCTTCTGGTGGAAGGACCGGGCGTGGTCGATGAGGGGCTGCATACGAAGTGCCTCCTGGGTGCGCGCCGCGACGGCGCGTCGGTTCTCAGGTGCGTTCAGGTACGGAATGGCACAGTGGCGGGCAGGAGACAGCGTCCGTGGCGCGGCTTGAGGGCGCGAGGGCGCATGGCGGCTGGACGTACGGCGTCAGCCGTCCGGAGTGGCTCTTGCCCGGGGGCTCGATCAGCAGCGGAAGACCTGAACCGCCGCCGGAGACAGGTCCATGACCGGTTTTGACCAGCGCAGTGCGCGGGTGGGCGGCGAGGGCGCCGACGATGCCGCAGCCATCGAGGTGGTCACCGTCGCGACGGCGCAAGCGGGACCGTCCGCGGCATGCTCATCAGCCCGCTGACGGTCCCGGGTCAGAAAGTGCTCGGACGTCTCCTTGGGGGCGTGCGAGTCGTCGCAGATCAGGGCTTCGCCCTGGGACGTCGCCATCGTCTGCTCGTGGGCCGCGCCCAGGGGAGCCGTATGCGTGAACAGCTGAAGGCCGAGCTACACGGCGGCGAGGGTCGCGAACACGGCCTGGACCAACTTGCCTCGTGTCACGGCGTTCAGCTCCTGGTCGTACGTCGTTTCGCGCAGCGTGAGGCTGCGGCGGCGGAGACGATCAGTACCCCGCTAAGGGCATTAGTAAATTAACCGCACTTGCCGACCGCTGTGGTTACGGCGAGGATTCACCCTTGTGGGGGTCGGACTCGGAGCCCGACTTCGCCTCCGCCTCCCGTAGGCGCTGCCGTCTGTCCCGCCAGGCCAGCTCTATGGTCAAGAACACCACTAGGCCAATGACCAGGAAGATCGCGACGATGTTGGCTATGGAGGACCATGAGCTGAACACGCTCTGGTCCTCTTTGATGTCTGATGCCATATGGATGGCGTCGGCGAGGCTGCTCGGGGCGTAGGCGTCGCTGTATCCGGGCATGTCCCCCCTTCGGATCGCGCTTGCGCGGGGTGCGACATCTACGTTACCCGATTTATTCTAAGTGTCTTAGTAGATTGCCTGAGGTCGAGGGCTCCGGTCGTCAGTGGCTGTGGCCGTCGTCGGAGTGCCCCCGACTCGCATCGGGGGAAGCGGTCGGCTCCGAGCTCCCCGACTCCGTAGTTGACGCAGGCGTCTCCTCCTCGGCGTCGTGCTCCTCCGCCTGCTCTTCCGCGCCGTCGCCGTGGCTGTGCCCGCTCTCGCCGGAGGTCTCGGCGAGCCCGTCCGCGATCGCGCGCAGGCCGAAGAAGCTGACGGCCGCGGTGAGGAGGACGGCCAGCCCCACCGGGCCGAAGATGCGGCGCCACGTGGACTGCGTGTCCTTGAGGACGAACGCGATGAAGGAGACGGTTATCCCGAGCGGGACGAGTACGGCACCCCGAGCTGGGAAGTCCTCGAAGTGCTGCAGGCCGCCGCTGAGCATGCCGATGCCGAACGAGAGCAGCAACGACGCCACGATGATGAGGATCGCGCGCGGCAGCGCGGGGCGCTCGGCGGTGAGCAGGAACTCGTTGACCACCGTGGCGACCAGGAACACCAGCACGCCGATGATGGCGATCTTCGTGTACCGGGCGGGGTCCAGCGGGTGGTGCACCACGGCGCCGCTGATCAGGCCCGCGCCGACGAAATACAGCACGTAGCCGATGTAGCGGCCCGCCAGCGGAGCCGGTCTGCGGGCACGGTGACGCTTGCGGGCCCGACGGGCGGCGGCTCGGCCGCCTTCGGGGTTCGGTTGGGGTGTCGACGGTGCGGGGCGGTCGGTGACAAGGGACAAGGGAGGGCCTTTCGGCGACTCGAAGGATTCAGGTGGAGGGGCGATGGCACGGCGGAGCCGGGCAGGGGGCGGTCGCCGGACGCTCGGCCACGACCGAGGGGGCATGAGGTGCCGCATCGACGTCTCGGACGCGGGGGGTTCCTCGTAGCCGGAGAGGCGCCGGTGAAGGACGGCTCGGCAGGCTGAAGGGGGTTTCCGCCTGCCTAAATGCGCAACACGGATGCCGGGTGAAGGGAGCCGATGTCGGGGCTCGCGATGGCGGCGTGCCTCCCGGAGCGCGCCAACAACGCGCAGTGGCAGGTCACTTCGAGAGGTGAGGTGCTCGGGGGAGGTGCGTCGAGGGAGCCGTTCGGCTGGCCCGGTGCGCAGTTGTGCGCGGATTCCACGGACTCGCTGTCCTCGGACTGGCCGTGATCGTGATCCGCGGGGAACTCTGGGCCGTCCGTGGCGACCGCGGCGGCAACACCCGCTTCGAGGTGGCCGGCAGTGCTTTCGCCGTGCAGGCCGTGCGCGAACAGCAAGCTGAGCAGCAATGCCGCGAGCAGCAACAGACGGAGCGGCCGGAGGGCCGCCGTGTGGGCTCGCGGCGTGGCCGCGGCCGTCTGTTGCGTGAGCACAGCGTGATCATAGCCATTCCGGAACAAGGGCGTGTCGTTGCCCCGTTTTCGGCTCCGCGCCACGGCCGGGTCGTCACGCCTTTGGGTTCTGTCCGGGTGGGAATGCCGCGCGCCATTTTATAGACATGATGCATTGACATAGACACACTGTCTCGATAAAGCTCGTGGCCGTCATAGCTCCGACGGCTGTCCGGAGCGCCCGACGCGACGGAAGGACCCCGGCATGCCCGGCCCACTCCGCTATCCCCATCACCTCCACCCCGATTCCGAGGAGCCGCCGACGCCCGACGACCTGTATGCCACCCCGCCGCCCTGGAACATCGGCCGACCGCAGCCTGCCTTTCTCGCCCTCGCCGAAGCGGAGGCGATCCGGGGCCAGGTCCTGGATGTCGGCTGCGGGACCGGCGAACACGTGCTCATGTGCGCCGGCCTCGGTCTGGACGTCACGGGCGTCGACCTCGCCGCCCGGGCCCTGCGTGCCGCCGAGGAGAAGGCGCGCGAGCGGGGCCTGACGGCCCGGTTCCTCAAGCGGAACGCCCTGAGCCTGCCCGACCTGGGGGAGGCCTTCGACACGGTTCTCGACTGCGGGCTCTTTCACATCTTTGGCGATGACGACCGCGCCGCTTACGTCGAGAGCGTGCGGGCTGTGATCCGGCCTGGGGGCCGGTACTACATGCTCTGCTTCAGCGACCGGGAACCCAGCGAGTGGGGGAGGGTGCACAAACTCACCCGCGATCGGATCGAAGCCGCGTTCGCCGAGGGGTGGCGGATCGACTCGGTCGCCCCGGCCACGATCGACATCACCGTCGACCCGAATGGCATCCAGGCGTGGCTCGCTGCCGCGACCAGGATTTGAGCCCCGAGCAGCCCGGAAAGGTAGAACGCCATGCCAACCGATGAAGCCCGCGTCGAGACCGACCGCGCGAGCCGCTACCTCGGCCAACTCTGCCGACACGTCCAGCAGATGGGAGACCACCCCCACTATGGACGGGATGGTGGCGTGCACCGGCCTCCCCAAGTGCACGACGTCGAGTGGTCCGACACCGAGGGGACCGCCCACCTGAGCCTGGGGCTGTGGACCTTGCAGGCCACACCGGATGCGCTCGTGCTGCGTATCGAGGCCGACACCGAGGAGGACCTGCAACGGATGCGGGATCTCATCGCGGACCGCATCGAAACGATCGGTAGGCGCGACCAATTGGCGGTGGCGTGGCAACAGCCTGCGGCGCCCGGGGATCCTTCCGGCGCAGCCGTCCAGCCACACCGGCCGCACCTGATGGCGCACGGTCACGCGGGCAGCGCGACTCGCCGGTGGGGCGTCAAGGCACTCGTTGGAGCGGGGGCGCTGCTTGTGGTGGCGCATCTGGCGCTGGGCGGCTCTGTGTTGGCGGCCTCGCGGTGGTGGGGCTGGGGCGCGGGCGCCGTTGTTGTGGCAGTCGTTTTGGTGAAGGTCGTCGGTATGGGCGGTCTTCTCGCCCACCGCCGCCGGAGGCGGGCTCTATGACGCGGGCGAACGGCCCTGCCCGCCCATCAAGAAGGACCCGCCGCAAGCAAGTTTCTGTGCCGGGTGGGGTTCTAGCCGTCGGCCAGGCGCGCGCCGAAGTCCTGGGACGGTCCATCTTCGGCCCCCCTGCGAGTGGGGGCGCAGCCGGTCGACGGGCGAGGATGATGACCGGCATGCGCATCCGCATCGACGCCGACGACCTGCCCGGCCTCACTCGCCCACCCGCCGACGGCACCGAGCGGGTGTACCGCAATATCCACGCCGCTGTACAACGCCGTGATCGTCCAGCCGATCTCCTCGAACCACAGCCCGGTGACGCCGGCTCCGCGACGTGGACCCCGGAGTGCACCACGACCCCGTCGCCGAGCGGCACAGATGTGCGCGGACCGTACGTGCAGGGCTACCCGGGCCGGCGGTTCGTCTACCTGTCCTGGGGCACCCTCGACGAGGGCGGCACTTTCACGATGTTCCGCCGGGGCAAGCTCATGCTCGACGCCATCCCCGCCGAGATCCTCGATGCGGCCGCACGCAGCGGCCTGCTGGTCGGACGCCTCGGCCTCACCGACGCCCGGGGCACCGCGCTGTGCGCACGGGTCGTGCCGTCACGAATCGCCTGGATCGCCGAACGCACCGCCTAGCGGCGTTCAGAGCCGAAGGCGCGAGGAGGGGCAGGCATGCGATGCGGGGCGTGTCCACCCCGCGCTGCCCCTCGAATCGGCGTTCTGTACCGTGCTCGGCTCCACGAAAGTACTTAGGAGACGTACCCACTTTGCTGGGCGTCGTGGATGGCCATGTCGATGAACCCGAGTGCCTGCGTCCGGCGTTCGAAGGGGCTGCGGTAGAGGGATCTCCCGGAGGTGCCGCACCTGATGCGCAGACACTCCTCGACGATGCGGTGCCAGCTGTCGTCGAACCGCGTGAGCGCGTACTCCCCGGCGCCCTGCTTGGAAGTGATCCTGCCCGAGGCCAGGGTGTAGTGCAGGCGACTGACACTGAGAACACCCCAGGCGGGCCCCCAAGTGCCCAGGCAGGCCAGGCCCAGCGGCGAGGGAAGTCGTGACGCGCGGTGCCACCAGGGCCGCCAGTAGGTGCCCAGGTTCTGGTGCGTCCACGCGGCGAGAGCGGCAGGGTCCGTGTGGATGGCGAAGTCGCCTGGAAGTGGCCCGCGCAGCGCGGCGCCGTGATCGGCCAGGGTGTGCCAGGTCACCAGGTGGCGGTCGCCGCGGGTCGCGCGGCTGAACCGGTGCTCATGGACGTGCGGCCCCGGCACGGCCTGAAGCGGATCGGCGGCGAGGTCTGCCCAGGTGACGTAGGAGCCGTCGAAGTAGGGCCGGGGGTGTGCGTCGGCCAGGCGCGTGTGCGCCCGCTGTACGACGTCGACCTGCTGGTCGTCCAGGGGCGCCGCTGTCACGGCGACGAAGTCGACGTCGCTGGCCCCGGGATGGAAGTCCTGCAGGGCCACCGAGCCCACGAGATACAGCCCCTGAATGAGCCCTGGGGCCTCTATGTCGAGGGCGTGCAGATAGGTCTGGACGACGACATAGACGGAGGAATCCAGAATCATGGCGGCAGAGCCTGCACCTCGGGAGGCGTCGGCGCCAGTACGCATTCCGTGGATCCGCGCCCCCGGCCAGTCGCCCCGGTCAGTCGTCCGCGGTCTGCGGGGTGAGCGCCCGCTTCTCTTCGATGCGGCCGTAGCGCCAGATGAGCAGCGCGGCCGCCCAGGTGACGACGAACAGCAGGACGACTGCGTACCCGACGCTGTTGAGGTCGATGCCGCCGACCCACTCCCAGAAGGCGCCGTGCAGGGAGAGCTTCTCGGCGGCGATCGACAGCAGCTCGACCGTCCCGATGATGAGGGCGGCGGCGACCGACAGTCCCGTGATGGTGATGTTGTAGAAGACCTTGCGGACCGGGTTGGAGAAGGCCCAGGAGTACGCGAAGTTCATGAACGAACCGTCGATCGTGTCGAGCAGGCTCATCCCGGCCGCGAACAGCACCGGCAGACACAGGATCGCGTACCAGGGGATCCCGGCGCCCGCGGCGCCAGCCGCGAGGAAGAGCAGGGATACCTCGGTGGCGGTGTCGAAGCCGAGGCCGAAGAGGAAGCCCAGCGGATACATGTGCCAGGGCTTGCCGACGGCCCGGGTCGCCCGGCCCAGGATCCGGGTCATCACGCCGCCGCCGGCGTTCAGTTGCGCTTCCAGGTCCGCCTCGGTGTGGCCGCCGGAACGCATCCGGCGGAAGACCCGGAGGATCGAGACCAGGGCGACGAGGTTGAAGGCGGCGATGACGTACAGGAAGACGCCGGAGACCGAGGTGCCGATGACGCCGAGCGTCGCGTGCAGGCTGGAGCCGCCGTCCTGCACCGGTCCGGCGAGTGAGCGCACGCCGAGCGCGAAGAACAGGGCGAGCAGGAACACGACCGAGGAGTGGCCGAGCGAGAAGAAAAAGCCGACCGACAGGGGCCGTTGCCCGTCGGAGATCAGTTTGCGGGTGGTGTTGTCGATCGCCGCGATGTGGTCGGCGTCGAAGGCATGCCGCATGCCGAGCACATAAGCGGTGACACCGAGGCCGACGCCGAACGCTCCCTGGCTGCCCATGTCGAAGTGCTGCGGGACGACGATGAGCAGGAGCGTGCCCCAGCCGATGACGTGCAGAGCGAGGATCGCGGCGGCCAGTCCGCCGGCCCGGGCCCATTCGCGCGGAGTGAGTGCTCCCCGTATACGCCGGAGGAGGCCGGGCTGGGGCTGGGGCGCAGCGGTCATGGTGGTGTCCTTGATCGGGTCGTGCTCAGGTCGCAGCCCATTCTCTATGGAGACTAGTAGTCAGATGCAACTTATTAGCAACAACTTGGACGAGGCTGCTGCTCAGTAGATGCGGAGGTGATGAGGGCAGCGGTGCGAGCTCAGTGCCCCGGGTGTCGGTGGCCGTCGTGGTGCCCGTGCCGGTCCTTCTGCCGTCGGTCGTCCGGAACGGAGGGCCCTGTGCGCAGCCCGGACAGGATCACCGTGACGAGCCGGTCGGTCGCCGCTTCGGAGGGCAGGGCGGCGGCGGCCGTCAGGGCGTGAAGGCAGTACGTCGCCAGCTCGTCGGGTGTGACGTCGTCGCGGCAGCTGCCGTCCTCTGCGCCCTGGGCCAGCAGCTCACGGATCATGTCATGGAGCTGCCGCTCTGCCCGGTCGACCCGTTCGTCCCCGTGGAGGAACGCTCCGAGTTCCGTGCCGTGGCGCCCGCGGGTGTGACGTGAGATGTGGGCGAACGTCCGCAGGACCGCCTCGAGTTTTTCGGCGGCCCCGTCGACCTGGTCCCGGACCTCGGCGAGCTGTCCGAGGTGTTCGGTGATCTGGCGGTCGTGCCAGGCGAGCAGGATCGTCTCGACGTCCGAGAAGTACTTGTACAGCGTGGCTCGGCCGATGCCGGCCTGCTCGGCGATCTGCGACATCGTCACCGACCGCACCCCGTGTTCGGCGGCCAGCTCCGCCGTGGTGTTCAGGATCGCGTCGCGCACCGCGCGGCGATGCGCCTCGATCGTCTCGTTCCACAGCTTCGGCACCGGATCAGTGTACGGGGCGGCGATGTCCATACACTCTGCTTGACACCGTAGACACGGTGTCTCGTAAAGTGCGGGGGTCGCCTGTCCGTAAACGAGCACTGAAGGACTCACTCATGGCTGACTCACAATCGCGCCCCGACGCCGACTACGGTTCTGATGTCCCGGCGCATCCCGGCGTGCCCCGCTGGGTGAAGGTGTTCGGTACCGTCGCCGGATCCGCACTGCTGGTGGCGTTCGTGCTCATGCACACGGTCGGTGGCGGAATGGGCGGCCACTGATCGCCATGGCTATGAGTCCACGCCTTCGTAAGCTCGCCCTCACCGCGCACGTGACCTCCTCGGTCGGCTGGCTCGGCGCCGTCGCTGTCTTCGTCGTCCTCGCCGTCGTCGGCCTGACCGGCCAGGACGCCCAGACAGTGCGCGGGGCCTACTTCGCGATGGAGCTGACCGGCTGGTTCGCCCTGGTGCCGCTGAGCTTCGCCTCGCTGCTCACCGGCCTGGTCCAGGCGCTGGGGACCGCATGGGGCCTGTTCCGCCACTACTGGGTCGTGTTCAAGCTGCTGATCAATGTGGTGGCCACCGTGCTGCTGCTGGTGCACATGCGGGTCGTCGGCCACGTCGCCGATGCCGCTGCCCGGGCGACGCTCTCCGGCGGAGACCTCGTGGGTATGAGGATTCAGTTGCTGGCCGACGCCGCCGCGGCTTTGCTCGTACTGGTCGTGGCGGTGGCGCTGTCGGTGTACAAGCCCAAGGGGCTGACCCGGTACGGGTGGCACAGGCAGCACGAGTCGCGGGCTCGGCAGCGGCTTGCCGTCCAGGAGGACCCGGCCGTCGCGGCTTGACGGCCACTGACACCCCCCGGTGGGGAGCCCGGCGGCCACAGAACTCCGCTCAGCCCGTCATTGCGGACTTCTTGCCGGACGGGGTGACGGCGAACCACATCTTGTCCTTGGCCTGGCCGTTCATCTGCCCGGCCTTCGTGTCGCCCATGTATCGGTACAGCGGCCAGCCGCCAAGAGTGAGCTGTTTCATGCCGTCCGAGCGGTCGACCGAGCCGAGGAGGCTCTTCTCGACGCCCATGGTCTGTACGGAGTCCTGGGCCATGACCGGCATCCAGGTCTTCGTGCAGTCGTCGGTGCACATCGACATGGACGGGGTTGCCTGGTCCATGTCGGAGCGGTAGAGCGTCATCCCCTTGTCGTCGGTGACCAGGCTCCCCATGCCCTGGATCTCCTTGGCCATCACCATGGTGGTCGTGGCCATGTCCCCGCTGCCGGAGTCACCGCTTTCGGCCGGTGCGGACGTCGCGGGAGCCGAACTGGCCGTGGCGGCCGGGGCGGCGCTGCCAGGGCTCGTATCGGACGCGTTGTCCGTCGAGGAGCCGCAGGCGGCCAGCAGGAGCGTGGAGGCGAGGCCTGCGGCCGCGGTGAGGACGATGCGTTGCCGGAACACGGAGTTGTCCCTTCGTTGGGAGTCGGTTCTACTTACTCCCTTAGTACGTCCGGGAACTCCGGCCCCGTTCAGCCACAGGTGGCACATGACGGAGTCTTGACCATCGGCGGCGCCCGCATCGGCGAGGCACCTCCGAACCGGCTCAGCTCAGGTCGCGCGCCAGGGCCTCGATGGGATGCAGCCCCTTGCCGAACCGCATGATCGCCTCCCGGTTGGTCCGCAGCTCGCCGTAGGGCAGATACCGCACCTTCAGGTCCGCGACCCGGCTGAACGCGGGCCGCCGGATCTGGGCGCGGACCTCGGCCTCGCGCGCGTCCGGCGCGACGAGATACATGCCGTGCGCGGCGTCCGGGTCGCCGCTGAGCGCCAGGTCGAGCATGCGCACGATGCCGGAGTAGATGGATGTGGTGTGTTCCACCTCGAAGGCCGCGGCCACCTTGCCCTCCGGCTCCAGCCACAGCACGTCGATGAGACTGATCGCCTCGCCCGCAGGCCCCTTCGCCAGCTCCGACGGAAGTTTGATGAGACACCCGTCCGCGAGCCGCCGGCCCTCGTGCTGGCGGTTGCGGTCGTTGGCGGCGATCCAGACCTGGAAGCCCAGTGCCCTGCCGAGGTCACGCAGCCACGCCTGCACCTCGGTGTGCGACACGTCCTGCCGCTCGGCCTCCGCCCGGACCTTCTCGGCCTTCGCATCCGAACGGACCTGCTCCAGGTCCGCTTGCCAGGCGGCACGGGCCGCCGCCGTGTCCTCGTCGCCGCGCGGCGGTGCGACGTAACGGCCGGAGCCCAGATCGAAGAGCAGTCCGGCGACCGCGCCCAGATCGTTGGAGAGCAGATTGCGGTGGGTTGCGTTGATCGCCAGGATCCCCTCGCGCATCGCGAGGTACTCGTCCCACTTCCCGAGCTTGACCCTCGCGCCGGTCAGGGCGTTGTAGCCGTTGACGATGGCCGTGTTGAAGGGTGAGGCGATGGTGGGGTGCAGGAAATACAGCAGGTTCGCCGCCGCCGGGCCGAGCCCCTTGATGCCCTGCCCGGCCAGTGTGCGTATCGCACCCAGGACCTGTGCCTCGGTGGTGCAGCACCGGCACGTCTCCAGCATCCGGGCGAACGCGAGCTGGTTCTCCCGGTCCTCGTAGATGTCGGGGATGCGCAGCTTCGGCTTCCACAGGAAGGCGTGGTCGGCGCCCTTGAACATCTGGCGCTGCTCCGCGATCGAGCCGACGACGGTCTCCAGCGACGATCCCTTGTAGGCGACCCCGAAGGTGTCCGCCTCGATCTCCCGTACGACCTGCTCGATCCCGCGCCGGATGGACCGGAAGTTCTTCGTACGCTCCTCCCACAGGAACCACGTGCGGTAGGTGCTGCCGGGGTCGTCCCGCCACCGGCGAATGAGGGCACCGACAGCCTCGTGGTCCAGGCTGAGCACGGCGGACGAAGCGGAGGAAGAGGGAGAGATCGTCACAACAGAGCATTGTGGCACCGGACTTCACGATGCGTCTCGCAGCGGTACGACAACTCAGGAAGCGAGCGGCGCGAGTTGGGTGAAGGTCCTGCCGCTGTCGCGTGACTCGTACACGCCGGTCATCGTCGCGGCGAGGATGTGGTCGGCGTCGACGGCGGTCAGTGCCTGGGGCTGCCCGCCGGGCACGGTGGTGAGCTGCTTCCAGCTCTTGCCGCCGTCCCCGCTGCCGCTCAGCTTCCCGGATGTGTCGATGCCGAACAGGGACTTCTCGGCGGGCCAGGACACAAACGCCTGGACCTGCCCGGAGCCCTCGCCGAATGTCCGGCCCCCGTCGGTGCTGGTGACGACGCCCTCCGCCGTCGTCGCCAGCAGCGTGTCTCCGCCGGGGTTCACCGCGAGGTCAAGGGCTTCCAGCGTCGCCCGGTCGTCCCAGCTCTTCAGGTCATCACTGACCCGGATCCGCCCGCCCTCGTACCCGTAGACGATGCCCTTGGCCGATTCCAGGGAATGGAAGTCGGCCTTTCCGGAGAGCGACCAGGACGTCCACTTGTGGCCCGCGTCGTGGGTCTCGACCAGGCCGAGATTGCCTGGGCGGCCGCTGCCCGGTGCGCCGTGTCCGCTGGCGATGAAGGTGTTCTTGCCCGTCACGGTGAAGCCCATGAAGTCGTCCCGGCGGTCGCCGACGAGCTTCGGCTTCTCGCCCTCGGTGACCGTGTACAGGCCGCTGTGGGTCGCGATATACACCCGGCCGTCGGCCGGATCGACGCCCAGCCCGTGCACATGCGAGAGCGCCTCCGCCGTTGCCGCCGCAGTCTCGCCCGTGTCGGACGATCCGCCCCCGCAGGCGGCGAGAACGAGTGAAGCGAATGCGGTTCCCGCAGTGGCGAGCAGGGCGCGGGGGATGGGGCGGGATGTCACAGAAGTTCCTTGAAAAGTATGGGAGTTGACGCTCAGGGCCTGCTTGCGGCATAGAAGGGCATATAGCTCACCTGGGTGATCTCGATGTTCTTGCCGGTGCGCGGGGCGTGGATGGCCTTGCCGTTGCCGATGTACATGCCGTTGTGCTGGCTGTCGTTGTACCAGTAAATGATGTCGCCGGGCTGCAGGTCGGCCTGGGACACCTTGCGGCCGGCGTCGTACATCTGCTTGACAGTGCGGGGCAGGGAGACGCCCGCCGAGCGCCAGGCCGCGCCCACCAGGCCCGAGCAGTCGTAGGAGTTGGGGCCGGTCGAACCCCACTCGTACGGTTTGCCGAGCTGGGCGTACGCGAACTCGATGGCGGTCTTCGCCCGACCGCTGGCCGGGCCGTTGTACGAGGCAGGCGCGTCGCTGGTACCCGCGGCGACGTCGTCGCGTTCCTGGTCAGCCTCCATCTTGGCGCGCTGCGCGGCGGTCAGGCTGTTCAGGAGCTTCCGCGCCTTGGTCAGCTTGGCCGTGACCTGGTCCTTCTTCTCTTTGGCCTTCGTGCGCGCCTCTTGCAGGGACCTCAACTGCTCGGCTGCGGCCGCGCGTTCTTGGGCGAGCTCACGCTGCTTGCTCTCCAGTGCCCGCAGCGCGGAGGCCTGCCGGTCACTGGTGCGGCCCAGGGCCTCGGCCTTCCCCAGATAGTCGTCCGGGTCACTGGAGAGGAACAGCTGCACGCTCGGATCGACGGCGCCGGTGCGGTACTGCTCCGCCGCCAAGGGACCTATCTTCTCGCGCAGCTCGTTGATCTCCTGCTGCTTGCGGGCCAGCCGGTCCTGGGCGCTGTCGACCTCGTCCTGCAGCTTCTGCTGCTTCTCCAGGACGCCGTTGTACTCCTCGGTGGGGGCCTCGGCCTCCTCGTAGAGCTTCTCCACCTGCTTGCGCACCTCGTCCACCGAGGGGTTCGGCGCCGCCTGGCTCTGCGTCGGCAGGAGGCTGACCGCGCCGGCCGCCATCCCGAGCGTGGCGATCCGGGCACGGCTGGGGGGCTTCGGCCGACGGTGCGTTCCCATCGCGGGGTGACTCCTTAGCGCGTCTGTGGACCGAGCGACGGGTGGTGGCCGTCGGGTCGGTGCCGCGGCAACGGCCGGGGCAAGCGAGTCAGAACTTAGTAGCTTCGTAGATGACATCGCAAGCGAATCCGAATCACAGGAGCCCCACCAGGAGGCACTCAGCCGAGTCCGGGCGGGCAGGCGACCAGGAGCGGCAGCAGCGGTACCGCCAGCGCCACGGCCGCGACCGAGCCCCACAGGGCGGGGTGCGGGGCCTTGCGCGGACCGAGGACCCGCTTCAGGCGGATCAGCGCGTTCGGGCCGCCCGCCGCCAGCGCGCCCTTCGGTGCGCGGGCCGCGGCCATCTCGTACATCGCGGTGGCCAGAGCCTCATGGGAATGGCTGCGCAGCGCGCGGTCGTCCGCGATCATCTCCAGTAGCAGTGCCGTCTGCTCCCGCGCGTGGCGGGCCAGTGGGGCCCACCGGAAGACCGAGTGGAATGCTTCCGCGGCGGCCAGGACCAGATGGTGCCGACCCGCGATGTGAGCCTGCTCATGCTCCAGCACGGCACCGAGTTGCTCCGGGGTCAGCTGACGTACGGCCGCGTCGCTGATCACGATCCGGGCGTGACGGCCGGGCAGGCAGTAGGCGGCGGGGGTGTCGTACGGCAGCACGGTGGCGCACAGCCGGGCCGAGCGGCGGCCGACCAGGTCCACGGCTTCCCGGTGCTCCGCGCGCGCCCGGTGGGCGCGAATGACGTGAAAGGCGAAGCTGGCGACGAGAGCGATCCCGATCACGGCAGGGACACCGACTGCCAGGCGGTCCGCCATGTCCGGGTCGGGCTGCCCCGCGCCGACGGCCAGCCCGCAGGTGTGCAGCAGACCCACCAGCCCCGCGTGCAGGTGCTCCGTCGGCATGGCCAGGCTGGCGGCGGAGAGCGCGACGCCGATCGAGAACGAGACCGCCAGCGCGTGCCAGACCGCCGCCGCCAGCGCCGGGGCCCGGTGCGGCCAGCCGCTGCGCAGCAGCAGTCGCGGAGCCACGAAACCCACTGCCGTCGTGTAGCCGACCAGTGCCGGGGCCGCGTTCACGACTCCGCCTTTGCCTGCCGATTCACGTTCCGCAGTGCCTTGCGCAGGGCGGCCACCTCTTCCTCGGACATGTTCTCGACGAAGTGGACCAGCGCGGTCGAGCGGTCCTTGCTCTCCCCCAAACCGTCCTCCATCAGCGCGGCGGCGTACGCCTCACGGCTGCGGACCGGCGAGTACAGCCAGGCCCGGCCGTGCTTGCCACGCAGCAGCCAGCCCTTGCCGTACAGGATGTTGGTGACGGTCATCACCGTGGTGTACGCGACGGGGCGAACCTTATTGATGTCATCCACTACCTCGCGCACCGTCGCCGGACGGTTCCACGTCCAGAGACGATCCATGATCTCTGCCTCAAGATCCCCCAGCCGCCGCATGGCCCCGACTCCTTTTCGCCACCGAATACGCAAGGCCATAGTAGACGCCCGCTCTATGAGGCCACTGGGGTAAAGGCGGGGAGTCACAGGGTCCGGTCGAGCTGGCGGCCCGCCTCGTCGCTGCAATACCCTGGGCGGGTATCCGTTCCCAGTGTCTACTCCAGTGTCGCCCGAGAAGCAAGAGGCCGATGACCATGCCTAGGATGAGGCCGTGACGCGCCTCGGACAGCTCATGCGACCGCACTCGATGGTGCGGTCCTGTGGGTTGCTCGTGTGCGCGTTGCTCCTGGGCCTGCTTGGCATGCATGGGCTCGGCCCGATGCCCGGGGTCACCGCCAGCTCGTCCGCGCACGAGCAGATGGCCGTGGTTGCGCACACGGATGTGACGGCGTCCATGCCGGGTGAATGCGATCACGGCGGAGGCGGTTGTACGGGCCACACGGACCACGCGGATCCGGCGTGCGCCTCCGCGTCCGTCGCAGGGACTCCCCTGGTGGTGCCGGTGCTCCTGCCCGACGCCGTGGCCCGTGCCGCGTCACAGGCGCTTACGTCGTCGGCCGGCAGCGGCCCCGACGGCGGCCGCGCCCCGCCCTCACTCTCCGAGCTCCAGCTCCTGCGGATCTAGAGCGGCCCGCGCCTCGCCGCCCGCTCACGCGCGTGGGGCGAGGAGCTTCGGCATGCCATTCACCAGATCCGAGCACAGGAGTTCAACCATGACTGCACGCCGCAAGATCGTCCGTCGTACCGCCCTCGCCGTCACCGCCGGTGCGGCCACCCTCGTGCTGGCCGCCTGTAGCAGCGGCGGTGGCGGTCATGACATGGGGTCGATGAACTCCGACTCCAGCCCGTCCGCGACCGCCTCGGCCAAGGCCGGGGACCACAACGGTCAGGATGTCTCCTTCGCCACGGAGATGATCCAGCACCACCGTCAGGCCGTGGAGATGGCCGAGCTGGCCGCCGACCGTGCCTCCTCGCAGGACGTCAAGGACCTCGCCACGAAGATCAAGGGCGCGCAGGACCCGGAGATCAAGACGATGTCCGGCTGGCTCACCTCGTGGGGCGAGGAGGTCCCCGCGGACATGTCCGGCATGGAGGGCCACGACATGTCCTCCGGCATGCCCGGCATGATGAGCAGCGAGGACATGGACAAGCTGGAGAAGGCGTCCGGCACCGAGTTCGACAAGATGTTCCTCGAGATGATGGTCGAGCACCACACGGGTGCCGTCGAGATGGCCAAGACGGAGAAGGCTGACGGCAAGTACGGCCCGGCCACGAAGCTGGCGGATGACGTGATCTCGGCTCAGACCGCCGAGATCGAGGAAATGAACAAGATGCTCGGCAAGAGCTGACGCATCGCCAGGAGACGGTGTGGCCGACGGCGCGGATCGCCGTCGACCGCACCGTTTTCCATGTCCCCGCAGGAGGTCGACCGGACCGTTTGCTTTCGGTGAAGTGACCAGCGTTTCCACGGGCTTGCGCCTACCGGGTGGCGCCGGTGTCGGCATGTGGCTTGTTCACACACCGTTCCCCATGCCCGGAATGCCAAGGCCGTCGCGCCAGGTTAGGATCACGGCGTGATTACGTCCTGGTCTCCCTCCGTCACGCGACGGAGCCGCTCATCAGCGGTTCTGTGGCGCGTGCTGGGACTGGGCCTGTTCCTCTTCGGCCTGCTGTATACGCATGCTGTCAGCCCCGATGCGACGGTGAGTCACCTCGTGACCGAAGGGGGCGTCTCGTCCTCCGGTACCTATTTCGAGCCCACTGCCGAAGGCGAAAGCGTTGCGAGTGCCACTGTGGCGCAGCCTGCGGAGGGGCGCCCAGCCGACCACCACGACGGCCATGGGCAGCAGCACACCGGCGAGGACTGCGCGCTGGGACAACCTCCGCAGGGCCCCGCCGTGGCCCTGCCCTGCCTGTCGCCGCTGCACTCGGAGACCGGTGACAACGGTGCTGCGCCCCGGCCGGCGCACTCCCGCCACTCCGCAGCACGGGACGCCGCGGCCCCGATAGCGCATGCGGCGGACTCAGCGGTTCTTCGTATCTAGGTCAGGCTTCCCGGACCGGTTGACGTCGCAGGGGTTCCCGGACTCGGCTCAAGGCCGTGACCGTCCCTCCCCTCCGCGGCCGGTCCACGGCGTCTGACCTCCTGCGCATGGCGTTCCACAGTGCGGCGCGGGGATGGTCGACGACTTCTCCCCTAACCCCCCACTGATCTCTGTCCCCGCCGAGCGTGTTCCGGCGAGGGCAGCAGCCGCGCGGAGGACGTGTGCCGCCTACCCCTGTCACTGCCAGCGCCCATTTCACCTGGGCCCGTTCGCTCCGCAGGAGCCGACTTGCCCGGAGCACGCTCTATGCCCTGCTGTTCATGCTGCTGGCGTGCCTCGGTGACCGGCTCCACGGGCCGGATCAGCCTTCCGATCGCTTAGCCGTCGCGTCGAGTGAAGCTCCCCGCCCCGAGGGGAACTCCGAGGGTGAGGTCCTCGACGCATCCGAGTCCCCGGACAGTTGCCTTGGCGCCCGCTCCGGGGCCGTCGCACGCCCGCAGTCCTCGGCTCGTATCCCGCCGCCCGCCCTCACCACTGCGGCTGCCACGGGCACGACGGACAGTTCCTCGACCGAACTCTCCGATGCCGTGCGAAGACTGCCGCAGTGCGGCAGTCGGTCCGCTCTCACCACCACGTGCCGGTGGCGCATATAGATGCCGTCCCGCAGGTCGGCCCCGGCCGACCTGCCGCGCGTCCCGCCCTGGGGCTTGGGCGCCGCGCGAGATGAGCATCCGCATGCGTCGATACCGAACGAGAGCGAAGAACATGCACTCCCTGACCACGAGTGACTTCACCCCCGCCGGCTCCACCCTCCAAGGGCTCGTCGGCAACACCCCCGTCCTGCGCGTCTCCCAGCCCTTCACCCCGGCCGACCGCGGGTTCTGGGCCAAGCTGGAGGGCTTCAACCCCGGCGGAATCAAGGACCGTCCGGCCCTGCACATGGTCGAACGAGCACGGTCTCGCGATGAGTTGCAGCCCGGCCGGCCGATCATCGAGTCGACCAGCGGGACACTCGGACTCGGCCTCGCCTTGGCCGGAATGGTGTACGGCCACCCCGTCACGCTCGTCACCGACCCGGGCCTCGAACCGTCGATGAACCGTTTGCTCGCCGCCTACGGAGCGACCGTCGACATGGTGACCGAGCCGCACCCGACCGGCGGCTGGCAGGAGGCGCGCCGCGAGCGTGTCGCCGAGCTGCTGGCTCAGAGCCCCGGCGCCTGGTGCCCCGACCAGTACAGCAACCCCGACAACGTCGCCGCCTACACCCCGCTCGCCCTCGAACTCGCCTCCCAGCTGGGCCACATCGACGTCCTCGTCTGCAGCGTCGGCACCGGAGGCCACTCAGCCGGCATCTCGCGCGTGCTGCGCCAGCTGTACCCCGGCATGCGGCTCGTGGGCGTCGACACCGTCGGCTCGACCATCTTCGGCCAACCCGCCCGGCCTCGCCTCATGCGTGGTCTCGGCTCCAGCATCTACCCGCGCAACGTGGCGTACGAGAACTTCAGCGAGGTGCACTGGGTGGCACCCGGCGAATCGGTGTGGGCCTGCAGGCAGTTGGCCGCCTCGCACTACGCCACGGGCGGCTGGAGCGTCGGCGCGGTCGCACTCGTGGCCGGCTGGCTCGCCCGCACAAGCCCCTTGAGCAAGCGCATCGTGGCGATCTTCCCGGACGGGCCGCAGCGTTATCTGGAGACCGTGTACGACGACCAATACTGTGCCGAGCACGGGTTGTCGGACGTGACACCAGCGCCCGAACCGGAGGTCGTCGGGCGCCCCGACGAGAAGGAGGTCACCCGCTGGACCCGCTGCACGGCGGTGAGCGACCCGCTCTCCCTGATGGCAGAGACGGCCGGTGCGGAGGGCGGCGCCAAGTGAAGGCGATGCTCACGCAGATCCGCTCCTACGAGCGGAGCGTCCAGCTGCTTCTGCTGAACCAGTTCACCATCAACCTCGGCTTCTACATGCTGATGCCGTACCTGGCCGCCCACCTGTCCGGCACCCTCGGCCTGGCGGGCTGGCTGGTCGGGCTTGTGCTAGGCGTACGGAACTTCAGCCAGCAGGGCATGTTCCTCGTCGGGGGCACCCTCGCCGACCGGTTCGGCTACAAGCCGCTGATCGTCGCCGGATGCGTACTGCGCACCGTCGGCTTCGCCGCGCTCGGTCTGGTCGACTCGGTCCCGGCGCTGCTGGCCGCGTCGGCGGCTACTGGCTTCGCGGGCGCGTTGTTCAACCCGGCCGTCCGGGCGTATCTCGCGGCCGACGCGGGGGAGCGGCGGGTCGAGGCCTTCGCGCTGTTCAACGTCTTCTACCAGGCGGGGATCCTGCTGGGACCGCTGGTGGGGATGCTGCTGACCGGCTTCGACTTCCGGATCACCTGCCTGGTCTCAGCGGCCATCTTCGCGCTGCTGAGCGTCGTACAGATCCGCTCACTGCCGGCCCGCCGGGCGGACCAGGCCACGGCCACGGACGCGGGGGAGCGGGAGAGTGTGCTGACGCAGTGGCGGGGCATCCTGCGCAACCGCGCGTTCCTGCTGTTCGCGACGGCGATGATCGGCTCGTACGTCCTGTCCTTCCAGGTCTATCTGGCGCTTCCGCTGGAGGTCCGACGCCTGGGCGGCGACGGCGAGTTCGGTACGGCGGCCGTGGCGCTGCTGTTCGCCGCCTCCGGTCTGTCCACGATCTTCGGCCAGACCCGGGTGACGGCGTGGTGCAAGGCGCGGTGCGAGCCCGGACAGGCCCTGGCGTGGGGGCTGTTGAGCATGGGGCTCGCGTTCGTGCCGCTGCTCGCGTCGACGGCCGTGCCCGTACCGGATGAGGGAATCGGGCGCTGGCTGCTTGCCGCCGTACCGCCGACCCTGGCCGCGTTGCTGCTGGCGCTCGGCACGATGATCGCGTACCCCTTCGAGATGGACACCATTGTCCGGCTCTCCGGCGGCCGTCTCGTCGCCACCCACTACGGGCTGTACAACACCATCTGCGGTATCGGCATCACGCTGGGTAACCTGCTCACCGGCGTGGCTCTCGACGCCGCCCGGTCGGCCGGCATGTCCGCGCTGCCCTGGCTGGCGCTGCTCGCCCTCGGACTGGCCTGTGCCGGGTCCCTCTACGGACTGCACCGCAGCGGCCGCCTGACGCGCACGATCGCTGAGCCGGAACCGGCCGTGGCCTGACCGGGCTGTCCTTGCGGTCGGACGAGCGGCCCGATGCCTTCTCGCTCGACCGCGGGGCAGCTCGCCTGTCGCTCTCTTGTGGTACATGAATTCCTGAATTCAGGAATTCATGTACCGTCGATGGTGTGCTGACTATCGCCTCCGACGTCGAAGCCCTGGCCCGCTTCGGCCGTGCCCTCGCCGACCCGATCCGCTGTCGGATCCTGCTCGCCCTCCGAGAAGCGCCGGCGCATCCGGCGGACCTGGCCGAACGGCTTGAGGTCTCCCGCACCCGGCTGTCGAACCACCTCGCCTGCCTACGCGACTGCGGCATCGTCGTCGCCGTCCCCGAAGGACGCCGTGTGCGTTACGAGCTGGCAGACGCCCGGCTCGGCCACGCCCTGGACGACCTGCGCGGAGCGGTCCTCGCCGTCGAGGCCGACCGCACCTGCGTGGACGCGGAGGAGAAGGGCTGCTGCTGATGGCGACCTCAATGTCCCTGGGGCCGGCACCGGCCCGCCGCGCCCAACTGGCCCGGCGCATACGCCTGCTGGTCGCCGCGACCATCACCTACAACGTCATCGAGGCGATCGTCGCCATCACCGCGGGCACCCTCGCCTCTTCGACCGCACTGATCGGCTTCGGCCTGGACTCCGTCATTGAGGTCTCCTCGGCGGCAGCTGTCGCCTGGCAGTTCTCCGCCGCCGACCATGCTGCACGCGACGCCCGGGAGAAGACGGCGCTGCGCGTCATTGCCCTGTCGTTCTTCGCCCTCGCCGCCTACGTGACCGTCGATTCCGTCCGTGCCCTAGCCGGAACCGGCGAGGCCGAGCACTCCACGCCGGGCATCGTGCTGGCTGCCCTCTCCCTGATGGTCATGCCGTTCCTCTCCGCCGCCCAGCGCCGCGCCGGACGCGAACTCGGCTCCGCCTCGGCGGTCGCCGACTCGAAACAGACCCTGCTGTGCACCTACCTGTCCGCCGTACTCCTCGTCGGCCTGCTCGCCAACTCTCTGCTCGGCTGGAGCTGGGCCGACCCGATTGCCGCCTTCGTGATAGCCGCCGTCGCGCTCAAGGAGGGGCGGGAGGCATGGCGCGGCGACGCCTGCTGTGCGGTACCGGTCGACGGGATCGCTGGTGAAGCCGTGGAGAAGGACGGGGGCGGCTGCGGGCCGGGGTGTTCGTGCTGCACTCAGGCGAAGTAGGCGAGCTGCTGGTGCGTGGCTGAGCCGGAGTGGCACTGGTCCTGTACGAGTTCCGGCGGCACCTCTCTCCGGAGGACGGGCCGCCGTCGTCGTCCACGACATGAAGCGAGGCGGCAGCCGGGTCCGTGGACTGGCGCCACCCCGCTTCTGGCATGACGGGCATTCGGATCAGCGGGGTGCCGCCCCGCGCTCCTTGAGCATGTCCGCCATGAGTTGCGTCTCCGACTGCTGGGCCTCGACCATGCCCTGGGCCAGTTTCTGCTCCTGCGGGACCGTGCACTGTTCGGCGCAGGCGCGGGCCATGGTGACACCGCCCATGTGGTGGTCGGTCAGCAACTGGAGGTAGAGGATCTCGGCCTGCTTGCCGCCGGCCTTGCGGAGCTGGTCGATTTCGCTGTTGGTGGCCATACCGGGCATGAGGGAGCCGTCCTCCACCTGATGGCCCATGTGGGCGTCGCCCTTCATCCAAGCCATGTAGCCGTCGGTGGACGTCTTCGGCAGGCCCCAGAGGTCGAGCCAGCCCAGCAGCATGCCGCGCTGGTTGGCCTGGGTCTGCGCGATGTCGTACGCGAGACGGCGCACGTCCTCGTGGTCCGTACCGTCGCGGACGATGAAGGACATCTCGACGGCCTGCTGGTGGTGGACGGCCATGTCGCGGGCGAAGCCCGCGTCGGCGGAGGCGGCCGTCGGCACCTCGGAGGTGGCCTCGTCGCCAGGAACCACGAACCAGAGGATCAGGCCGAGGGCAGCCAGGGACGCGGCCACGACGACCCACGGGACCGTGGAGGAGCTGCGGGTGGGTGCGGCCTCGGAGTCCGTCACGGCGTGTGCTGCCACCGTGGTGGCCCTCATGAGGCGGTCAGTCCGCCCGTGCAGGCGGCGCCCGGCTCCGGGGTCTGCGCGCCCTGGACGTACTTGGTGAGGAACTGCTCGACCCTGGGGTCGGAGGCCTTGTTCACGCTGAGCTGGACTCCCCAGGCCGACAGCGTGATCGTCCCGGACTGGGTCTTGTCCGGGCTCAGCAGGGTGTAGGGCGTCTTGGAGACCTTGTCGCTCAGCGTCTTGACGTCTGCGGCGGTGGCCTTGTCGTTGTACGTGACCCAAACCGCGCCGTGCTCCATGGAGTGCACGGCGTTCACGTTGGCGATGGCCTTGGTGTAGACGGTGCCGTCGCAGGTCATCCAAGCCTGGTTGTGGTCGCCGCCGACCGGCGGGTTCACCGGGTACTTGACGGTGCCGGTGACGTGGTTGCGGCCGAGCTTCTTGGCGTTCCAGGTCTTCTCGCCCTGGACGGGCTTCTTGGCCGCGGCGGCTTTCTGGTCCTGCTTCTCGTTGGCGTCGTTGATGGCCCAGGCGCCCCAGCCGACCAGCCCGGCGACGATGACCGAGCTGATCGTGATGGTGATGATGCGGTTGCGCCGGTCACGAGCCTTCTCGGCGCGGCGCATCTCCTCTATGCGGGCACGGCGGTCTGCGGTGGCCTTCTTCTTGCTGGTCTTGCTCATGGCTGTGGTGTCCTCGTCCTCGCCGTACGGCGGTGAGTGCAGGTGTGGGTGGATGTCGGAGCGCGTGTGGCACGGTCCGACTCAGGTCCGTTGCACCTGGAGGACGTGGAGATCGGGAGCGCGGTCGGTCGGCGGGGACGGAGTGGCCCGCGAGCATGCCGTCGGCGGCCTCGGCAGGCCCGGCGCCCGGGGCAGGACTGCAGGCAGTGGCTGGGCGGGTGTGGCGAGTACGGCTCGTACGCCTTCGGTGGCCGGTCCGCAGCACACGTCACCAGGAGGGCAGCCGGCCGGGTGTGTGGTCGCGGTCGTGTGGTGACCGTCCGAGGTGTCCATCGCGATCGGTGGGGCGGACATGGTGTTCATGGCGGTGGCGGTCGGGGTGCCGCCGTGCCCATGGGTCACGTCCCCGAGGCCCATCACCAGGACGGCAAGCAGTACCGCCAGGGCGGGGCACAGCACGGCGAGCCGCGTGGTCCGGTCCGCGGCCCTGAGCATGTGCTGTCTTGAGGTCCCCATCACCAGTGATTTTAGGCGGTCCCTGTGGCCAGGCTGTCACCTTCGCCCGGACACTCAGTGGTCCCTACGGTGGTCATTGGTTTTGTCCAGCCATTCGTAGGGTTGGGACATCCGAGGGGCGTGAGGTGTGGCTTTCAGTGGTCTGGCGACTGTGGCTTCCCATGGCTGGCCGCCTCGCGCCCCGCGGCGATTCGGTCGCTGATTGGGATCTGCGAACAGATCGCTGAGTCAGGAGCTGCCGACGAGGGCGTCTGTGGTCGCCGACTCCCAGACCCTGCTGTGTACCTACCTGTCCGCCGGGCTGCTGGTCAGACAGCTGGCCAACCGTCTGTTCAGACGGTCCTGGGCCGACCCCGTTGCCGCATTGGCGATCGCCGCCGTCGCGGTAAAGGAGGGCCGCGACGCCTGGCAAGGCGAGGGCTGCTGTGGTCCGTCGGCCCCCTTCGCGCCCACTGATACAGCGGTTGACACCTGCGGCTGCCAGCCCGGTTGCACCTGCTCCTGAACCACATCCCCGACCGCCGCCGCATGCAGCGGTCGCCTCCGGCCCGGCCGGGCGGCAACCTGGCGGCACACATCGCCCGCGCCGACGCGCACACCGCCGTGGACCACCCCGATCAAGACGCACGCGGCCTTGGCGCCATCGAACGCCTCGCCGCCGTCACACCTGCCGAGCTCGCCGCCTGAGCCCACCGGCCCCGCATGGAAAAATCGGCGTCGGCGACAGACACAGCCCCAGCAGCAGCTTCTGCGGGAGAGGCCATGCACCACAACGACGGCGACCTCGCCGCCAACCAGCAGGACCACTGGCAACGCACCTACGCCGGACATCCCGCCATGTACGGCGAGGAGCCCTCCGCTGCGGCCGTTCACGCCGCCACGGTCTTCCACGCGCACAGCGCCCAAGACGTGCTGGAGCTGGGCGCGGGCCACGGTCGCGACGCCCTGCACTTCGCCCGCGAGGGCTTTACCGTCCAGGCCACCGACTTCAGCGACACGGGCCTTGAACAGCTGAATGGGGCCACACGGGCCCAGGACGTCACCGAGCGCGTCACCACCGCGGTGCACGACGTCCGCGAAGCACTGCCGCTGCCCGACGCCTGCGTCGACGGCGTCTTCGCGCACATGCTGCTGTGCATGGCCCTGTCCACGAAGGAGACACCGTCCGCCACACTGGCGACGCCCATTACGGTGCCGGCACCGCGCACGGCGATGACATCTACGAACACGGCGGCTTCGCCGTGCACTTCTTCCCCCGTCACCTCGTCGACTCCCTTGCCGAGGGCTGGACCCTCAACGAGGTCCACGCCTTCGAGGAAGGCGAACTGCCACGGCGCCTGTGGCGAGTCACCCAGACACGTCCCCAATGACCGCCATGACCGCGCCATGCTGCCGATGCACGGATGAGTTCGCAAACTGTCGGCCTCACCCCCGGCCCCTGACGCCAACACCCGCCTCGGGATAGACGAAGGTTCGGGTGACGAGGTGGTTGGGCGCGGTCAGGGTCTCGTGCAGGATGCGGCCGGTCTCGTCGAGGGTGAGGTCGAGTTGGGTGTGCTCGGCGGGATAGGCGAGGGCGAGGCGGCGGTGGCCGCTCTCGTCCGGCAGGCGGGTCAGGACGGGCGCGGTGCCACTGCCGTACGGCTCCGAGGCGAGGAACTCCTTCCCGGTGAGCGGGAGCTGCCTGAGATCGCCGAGGCCGCGGACGGTGTTGCTGGTCACCAGCTCGTGCAGGGTGAAGCGCGGCACCTGCTTCATCGCCGAGACAGTCTCGCGCAGGAGGCTCGCGTCCGGGCGGGGCGGCCAGGTGACGGCCAGGCCCGCGCGGCCGCCGGCCCATTCCTCGCCCGCGGAGGCGGTCAGCGTCAGACGGCTGGTGCCCTTTCGCCAGGTGACGGGGGTGTAGAAGCAGCCGGTGCCGCAGCCGCGCAGCTTCAGGGCCCGCCGGGTGCCGCCCGGATCGGCGAGGGTGGCCTTCAGGCCGTACGACTGCTTCTCGCCGCCGCTGATCTGCGGCGCGGTGAGGTCGATGACCAGCTGACCGGCCGCGGCGCGGGCGCTGACGCCGATCTCCCCGGCACGCGTGCCCGCGGGGACCACCGGACCTTCGAGCGGCGGTGCGAAGGGGAGGGAGCGGTTGGCGTCGGCGGGTACGGACAGCACGGTGAGGGTGGCGGAGAAGGCGAGGACCACGGCGAGCATGCCGTTCTCCGCACGGGCCGGGCGCTTCGGTGACCCCGTTCCGCCGCGTCGCAGACGATGGCGAGCGGCCAGTGCGAACACGGCGACGACCGCGACCAGGCCGGTCTTCACCAACAGGACCTGCCCGTACGTTGTCGTGGTCAGGTCGTCCAGCGGAACCAGGAGCAGCGCGGAGATCAGCCCGGTGACGACGACGACGGCGAACAGCCAGGCGGCGAGTCGGGCATAGGGGAGAAACAGCCCGCGAACGGGGGGCCGCTCGCCACGCCACGCGACCAGCGTGCGCAGCACGTACAGCAGGGTCCCGGCCCACAGCGCGGCGGCCGTGAGGTGGACGAACGTCAACAGCGGGCCCGCAACGGCCTGTTCGGCCTGCGGGTGGGCCCGGAGCGCCTCGGCGATCAGAACGGCGGCGAGCGGAAGCAGCGCCCAGGCCCGGCGGCGCACCAGTACGGCCACTGCGGCGAGGCCGAAGCCCGCGACCTCGACCAGGGACAGCACCCCGGGGCGCGAGCCGGTCAGGGAGGAGAGCGATCCGTCCCCGAGTTGCAGCCCGGCCAGCGCAAGAGCGGAGGCCGTACCCACGAGCGCGCCCGGCAGTGCCCATGAACGGGGGCGATGGGCGGGCGTGTCGGGCACGCGAGCTGTGAGGCGTCGGCCTGTCCACTCGCCGAGTACGACGGCGAGGGCCGCGAAAAGCAGCCAGCGCAGGACCGTGGTGGGGGTGGCGTCCTTGGCGGCGGTGGTCTGGCCGGAGGCAAGGGCGAGAGTGCGGGGGCCGACGGCGAAGCGGTAGCTGCCGGTCATGATGTCGCCGTCGCGGGCGGTGACTTGCCAGTCGACGGTGTGCACGCCCTCCGTCAGGATGGTGCGGACGGGGACGGTGACCGCTTGGTCGGCCCGGCTGAGCGTGGCGGTGCCGAGGCGGGCCGAGGGTTCCAGGCGTACCGACGTTCCGCGCAGGCTGACCGGCTGGTCGAAGACCAGGACCAGTGACTTCGGCGAATCCGCCACCGTGGCGTCCGCGGCCGGGCCGGTGAAGAGCAGGGTGGCGTGCGCGGAGGCGGGGGCGGCGGTGCCGAGCAGCACGGCCAGAACCAGCAGGACGAAGGAACCGATCGCGACGGCGGAGCGCCGGACCGTCGGAGCACAAGAGGTCACCTGACGAGGATCTCCGGTCCTTCCGCGCGCCGAGCAGGCGGGGTGGTCTCGTCGCGCAGGTGCAGGAGTTCCGCGCGGGCGGCGCGCAGTTCTTCCTGCAGCCCGGCGGCGTCGGGTGTGCCGTGGCAGGAGCGGTTCCTGACCATCGGGCGTGTACAGCACCACCAGGTCAGGGCGGCGGCGACCGCCGTCGCGGCGAGCGGGAGCCAGATGCCGGTCACGCCGGACGGTCCTGCGGGGTGGTGTCCTGCGGCATCCGCTCATCGCGCAGGGCGTCGATCTCCTTGCGGAGGCGCACGAGCTCCTGGCGGTCCGCGGTGGAGTCGGTCTGCGCACCGTGCTTGGGGCGCATCATGAGCCACATCATCAGGCCCATGCCGATGGGGCAGGCGAGGGCGGGGAGGATGTAGAGCAGGTTTTCCACGGCGGGACTCCTTGTCTGGTCAGGTCTGGGGGAGGCGGCTCAGCTCGCGGCGCACGGGCGGAGGCGATCACCTTCGACCTTACTTACTAAGGAGATTAGGTCGTGGGAGATGACTACGTCCAGTGGCGATTCCTCGGGAACCGTCAGCGCATCGTTGTGACCTGCGTGGTCGGTGTGCCCTCCGGGCAGTAGTTCAACTGGGTCGCGGCTGCCGCGGGTCCTCCGACGATCAGCAGCGGAGCGGCGAGTACGGCCGCCGCCGTCAGTGAACCTGCCGCGATACGCAGGCGGCCGAGGGGGCGGTGCGGTTCGATGAGGCGGCGCACCCGCCGGGCGGCGGTAGAGCCACCGGCGGCGAGAGCGACGGCTGGAGCGCGCCCGCCGGCGACCGCCAGAAGTGCGGCGGCGGTGGTCAGGCGCCCGGAGCGGGCGGCGGCCACGTCGTCGGCGCGCATCTCCACCAGTCGTGCGATCTCGCCCTCGGCGATACGGAACAGAGGGACCTGGGGGAAGGCGCGGGCCAGCGCCTGCGCCCAGGCCAGCACAGCGTCGTGGCGTTCAGACTGGTGAGCGCGCTCGTGAGCGAGGACGGCCACAAGCTGGTCGTCGCCGAGAGTGCGCAGAGCGCCGGTGGTGATCACGGTGCGTCGGTGGCGGCCGGGCAGGCAGTACGCGGCGGGTTCCTCGTGATCGAGGACGACCACGCCGCGGGCGGTGTCCGGCCGCCCGACCAAGTCGAGGACCTCGCGGTGCGCGCGCCGCTCGCGGCGGATCCGCAGAACCGCCTGCCCAACGCACCAGGCCGTACGCCCCAGCACCGCGAGGGCGAGTACGGCTCCGGCGGCGCCCGCGGCCGCGCCGCCAGGGGAGGCGTACTGTGCCGCCAGCGCCATCGCACACGCCTGGAGCAGCTCGGCGAGGTCGGCGCTGACGCGGACCGTGGGTACGGTCAACGCGAGACCGGCCAGGACTGCGGCGGTGAGCGCCGAGACGCCGAGCACCTGCCAGACCACGATGCCCAGGCGCGGGGCCCGCTCGGCCCAGTGCGCGCCGCGCAACAGTCGTGGAGCCAGCGTGCTCAGCAGGACGGCGTACGTGAAGAGAGCGGCAGCGACGATCATTCCGACGCCTCCCTGGCCACGGCCTGTCCGAGCAGACGGTGCAGTTCCTCGGCCTCGCTGGGCTGCATCTGCTGCACGAACCGGGCCAGCGTCGCGTGACGGTCCTCAGCCACGGACAGGGCCTCGTCCATCAGGCCGGCGACGTAGTCCTCGCGGCTTTTCGTTGCGTCGTAACGGAAGGCCCGCCCGTCCTTTTCCTTCGACAGCCAGCCTTTGCGGTAAAGGATCTCGGTGACTGTGTGCACGGTGTTGTATGCGGGCTCGGGATCGCGGCCGAGGCGCTCCAGTACCTCGCGGACACGCAGCGGTCGGCCCGCCGCCCACACCGCGTCCATGATCGCGGCCTCCAGCTCGCCGAACTGCGTCATTCGCCCTCCTCACGGTGCGACACACCAGGCATATCCTAAGCTGCCTAGGTGCCACTTTCGCCGTCGTGGCCCGACCGGAAGTGCCGTCAAGCCTCTCAGCCGCCCTTTTGATCATGCCGCCCGCAGCCGGCGTCGGGGCAGCGGTAGACCTCGCCTTTGCGTACGCCACAGACGCGCTAGACCCCGGCCCCAGGGGTCAGGTCAACAATGGACCTCGGCTGGGTCAGCCGGACTCACCGAACGTCCTCGACCGGGAGTCGCAGGCGAAGTTCGTAGCCGCCGGTGGGAGTGGGGCCGGCGGCGACTGTGCCGCCGAGGAGTTCGGCTCGTTGGCGCAGACCGATGAGGCCGTGGTGGGCGCCGGGCAGGGGGAGTGCGGGGCGGGTGGGGGCGGTGTTGGTGATGGTGGCGTGGACAGTGCCGTCTTTATGCTGGAGGCTGATGGTCGCTGTGGCGCCGGGTGCGTGTTTGCGCACGTTGGTCAGGGCTTCCTGGATGGTGCGGTAGACGGCGCGCTGCACAGGCGGCGGGATTCCGTCCGGCAGGTCGGTCCGCAGCTCGGTGTCGATGCCGCTGGAGTCGACCAGGCGTTGGAGGTCGTCGAGGGACGGCTGAGGGGTCAGTTCTGTGGGGCCGCTGCCTGCAGCGCGCAGAACGCTGACCATGTGCCGCAGTTCATCCAGGGTTTGCACGCTGAGTTTCCGGATCGTGTTCGCGGCTTCCTCCGTCTCCGGATCACGGCTGGCGACCTGCAGCGATCCGGCGCGTACGGCGATCAGGCTGACCTGGTGGGAGACGACATCGTGCATCTCCCGGGCGAGTTGCGTGCGCTCCTGAGCCAGAACCTTGTGAGCCAACAGAAGGCGTTCGTGCTCGCGTGCCTCGGATATCTCGGTGAGCCGCAGCGACAACTCTCTCCGGGCCTGCACCAGTTGGCCCAGGAAGACCGGCGCGGTCGCCGTCGCCAGGCTGTAGGTGACCGTGACCAGGTCCGAGGAGTCCGAAAGATGGGTGAACTCCGGCTCCGGCCACGACCACGCCGTAGTGTCGCCGACTGTGAACACCAGGGCACAGACGGCCAGCAGAACTCGATGACGGGTATGGGAGGCCAGCGTGTACAGCGCCGCCAGCGTGGCGAAGACGGCGTCCGTGACCAGGGTGGTTGGCAGGGTGAGGAGAAATGTCACCAGCGGTAGATGGCGGCGCAGGGCGAGGGCGAAGGCGGCGAGAAGGGCACAGGCGAGGGCTGACCGGTCCTCCGTGTCCACATGGACTCCCACGTCCAGCAGCGAGACCGCCACGAGCATCACATCGAGGAGTGGGCCCGGTAGGCCACGGGGCCTCATCCGCTTTCCTCCCTGAGCAGGCCGGCGCGTTCGGCGAGCAGGGCGGCCTGGACTCGGCTGCTCACCTCCATTTTGGTGAGGAGGGCGCTGACGTGATCTTTGACCGTGCCCATGCTCAGGTGCATTCGGCGTCCGATGTCGGTGTTGGACAGTCCGTCGGCGATGAGGAGCAGGACAGCGCGTTCGCGGTCGGTGAGCCGGTTGACGAGGCGGGCGGCGGCTTCCTGGGGTCCACGCGCCAGGTAGCCGTTGACGACGGTGCGAGTGACCTGAGACGACAGGACCACGTCGTCGTGGGCCAAGGTGCGCACCAGATCCGGAAGTTGCCGGGGATCGGTGTCCTTGAGCAGGAAACCGGCGGCACCCGAACGCAGCGCGGCCGCCACGTACTCGTCCATGTCGAACGTGGTGAGCATTGCCACCACGGGCGGCTGCCTCAGTCGGCGCAACTCGGCCAGGACGGTCAGTCCGTCCACGTCCGGCATCCGGATGTCCAGGAGCACGACGGCGGGGCGTAACTCCCGTACGGCGCGGACCGCTTGACCGCCGGACACCGCGGCCACCACCTCGATATCGTCCGCGGCGTTGAGGATGTGCGTAAAGCCCGTCCGGACGAGAGCTTCGTCGTCGACTACCAGTACTCGGATCATCTGCGCTCCTCCCCTGGGACCGCTGCCCGATTCCTACCACGCTCGACTTCGGCCCGGGGGTTCTCGGCGCCGCTTCCCTCCACCCGGCCGGGTGACTCCAGCCGCTCGGCGGGGGTGGTTCCGGCCGCCCGCCGGATGGGTTGTGGCCCGCGTCCTCCCGACCCTGGAGTCCATGACACAAGACACGACGCCGGCCGTGTTCGGCATCTCCGTCAAGACGGATCGACCTTCCGCTGACTCTCATACGCCGTCAACGGGGCGACTGGTGGGACTCGACCTGGCGCGGGGACTGGCCGTCTTCGGCATGTACGCCGCCCACGTCGGCCCCGAGCCCACGGTAGGCGGACCGCTGGGCTTCGTGCTGGAGTTGGCACGCGGCCGCTCCTCCGCGCTGTTCGCTCTGCTCGCAGGGTTCACGCTCGTACTGATCACCGGTCGTCCGCACCCGCGGACCGGGCGTGCCGGCCGGCAGGCGGTGGTCAGGATGGTCATCCGTGCCGTCGTCCTGATCGCGATGGGCTATGCCCTGACCGCTCTGGGCACCGACATCGACGTGATTCTCTCCTTCTACGGGCTCATCTTCCTGGCAGTCCTCCCGCTGTACCGGCTGCGGGCCCGCACCCTCGCGCTCGTCGCCGCGGCGGGTGCGCTCGTCATGCCGCTGGTGCTGTACCTGGTGCGCCGGGCGATCGACGGGGGAAGCTGGGCGGACACCGTCATCGCCTGGGATCCGCTGGCCCGGGTCAGTGACACCGACGGCCTCATGGAGCTGTTGTTCACCGGTGAGTACCCCGTCCTCACCTGGATGCCCTTCATGATTGCGGGAATGGCAGTGGCCCGGCTCGACCTTGCTCGGGCCGGCATCCGCGCCCGCCTGGCCCTCACCGGTGCGGCCTTGGCCGTACTCGGTTACGGCGGCTCGTGGCTGGCCCTGCACCTCGTCCCGAACGCACTCACGACCGTCGCCGGCGCCACGGACGGCGGTTCGGCCTCCTCGGCCTGGTGGTCCGACACCGTCGGTGACCTCAGTGACAACACACCGGTCGCGTGGCTGCTGGTGGGCGCGCCGCACAGCCAGACGACCTTCTCGATCATCGGCAACACGGGAGTCTCCCTGCTCGTCGTGGCCGTCTGCGTCACCATCACAGCCCGGATGCCGCGACTCACCCGCTGGGCCACCCCTGTCGCAGCCGTCGGCATGGTCGCGCTGACGGCCTACGTCCTGCACATCATCGCCATCCGCGCCGTCGGTATGGAGGAGGAGACCGTGCCGGCGCTGGCCGCGCTGCTCGGCTTCATCGCGGTCGCCATGCTGCTGGCGACCGCATGGACGCGACGGTTCCGCCGTGGCCCCCTGGAGTACTTGCTCCATGTCACCACACGGGCTGCTCGATACATCAAGTGACCTCAGTGGTAAGGGTTCTCACCACGAGCAGCTTGTGACAGATGTTCAGTCCATAGGGTGGGCGGCTGCGGCGCGGGGTCGTGGTGTCGCCGGGAGCCGACTCGGCACTTCACACAACCTCGTCAATGCTCCCGTCCGCCTCCTATGGGCCTGAGTGCATCTGACTGCTGACATCACCGACATCGAGGCGGTCGTCTGCCTCCAACGTCGAATACACGACGAGGCGCTGAACGAACAAGCCAACCGCCAATGCCAGCACCAGGCGGAGGAACTGCATTGAAGCGCTCTGGGATCGGTGGAGGTCCATCAGACCCGGAGCGGTTCACCTGGCAGGGAGGCTGACCACGAAGCGTGCGCCTGGTGCGTGCCCCGGGTCGTGTGTCACCTCGCCGCCGGCGGAGCGTGCCAGGGGAAGTCCCAGGCCGACTCCGCTGTGTCCGTCGTCCGTGTCCGCCCGTTGACCGGGCTCGAAGAGCTGTCCGGCGAACCGGGGCGGTACGCCGGGCCCGTCGTCGACGTGTATCAATCGCTCGGGCAGCCACCAGGCCACTGCGCACAGGCACACGCCCAGCCAGCCGAGGGCGAACAGCCAGCCGCCGACGACATGGCAGGGGCCGATGTGGCGAAGTGGCGTCGGACAGTGTGGGAGTAAAGCTGTTCGGGCACCCGGTGCGGCGCTGAGCCTTGGGCAGCGAGGGAGCCCAGCGGCAATTGGTCTGGCTGCCCGCTCATGGCGCCTCTGCATGGGGCGGGGTGAGGTCGGGCGGGTAGCCCTTGGCGCGAAGCCGGTACCGCTCGACAACCAGGTTCTAGGGGATCTCGAAGCCGGCGGCCTGGGCGACTTTGAACCAGTCGTAGGCGGACTGGCTGGTCGCGTCGGCGTCCAGCAGCAGCGGGGGCAGGTCGAGGACGCGCGTTTCAGCGCCCCGAGCATCCGTTGGCACCGAAATCCACGGGATCACTGCTGTTGCAGGCTCTGGCCGTCGGGAACTCGTCGTAACTCACCGCCTTGCCCGAAACCCCGAGGCGGCGATCTTGTAATGCTCGGGGGAGGAGTTCCAGCCGGTGGGCCCGTGGCTGCTGTTCAGCGGGCTGCGCGGATCATCACGGTGAGGACGGGCGAGGCCACTGACGGCTGGCTCTGCCCGATGTCCTCGTACCCCCACGACTTGTAGAGCGCTTGGACCTTTCCGTCCCCAGCGGCCGGGTTGACCATGAGGGTGACGAAGGGCTCGTCGCGTGTGGCGAGCAGGGCGTCGTGGATAAGCCGGGCAGTGCCGGTCTTCCGCCAAGCTGGCCGGACGCCGATCTCCTTCAGGGCAACGGCCGGTCGATGGGTGTACTTCTCCGCCGGGGCCGGGCTGGTGCGCTGCCAGTACCGGTCGCCGTGCTCGATGGTGTTGCCGTAGGCGTAGCCGACCGGATGCCCGCTCGCGTATGCGAGGACAGCCGCGAAACCCGGCTCGGTGCCGTGTCGGTCCAGGCGTTCGCCGAATGCGGTGACCGCGTAGTTCGGCAGGTGGAGGAGCGGGGCGCGCACTTCGGCGTACACGTCGAGGAGGTCGCCGCGGGCGGTGTCGAGGGTGGTGAACGTGCGCAGTTCGATGGCGGGAGCCGTGGTCATGCGGCCATCCTCCAGGTGGCGGCGTGCTGGGTCCAGGTCTGCACGCTGGAGCTGCCCGGCGCGGTGGCGCGCAGCGCGGACCCGAACTCCTGCAGCATGCGCGTGACCCGGGCGTGCTGGGTAGCGGCCTCGGCGGGGACCTTCATCGCGGTGAGTGTGGCGGCTTCGGGGGCACCCTGGGCGAGCTGAGCGTGCGCGAGCCGGGTCGTGGTGATGGCCCGGGACCGGACCATGTGGGGCCGGAGGGCGGACAGACAACGGTGGGCGTGGTACTCGGCGGTCGAATAGTCTCCGAGCGCCAAGTGCGCTGACAGGGCCAGGGAGTCCAGTTCTGCCTGGTCGTAGAAGGCGAGCATCCACATCGGTCGGTAGTCAGCGGGGTCGGCGCGCAGCATGGCGTCCTGTGCCTGCTCGAAGGCCCGGCGGGTGCCGGTGCTGTCCTGCGCCGCGCCGTGGATGGCGCCCTGGCGGGCCAGGCCGAGGGAGGCGAACAGAGGGTCTCGGCGGGTGAGGTGCAGGTTGCGGGCGACGTCGTTGGCGGCGAACGCGTCCGCGGGACGGCCCATGTGGCGGTACATGGTGCCTGCGTGGCTCCAGATGCGGAACTTGATCGCCTGGTCGCCGGACATCTCGGCGAGGGCCTGGGCCTCACGCATGTGCGCCTTGGCGATGTCGTAGCGCCGGCCGTCGATGGCGGCCCACATCGCTGAGGAACGGAACGCCGCTGCGGAGGCGTAGAGGCTGCTGCGTACCCGTTGGCTGGCGCTGCCCGCGTTCTGGAGATTCAGGGCCTCGTCGGCGAGAGCGGCGGCACGCTGCTCGATGCCGAGTTGTCCGCCATGGCGGTGGTCGCTGGCGATGACCTCGGCGAAGCGCTTCTGTAGGCGGTCGACGTCGCTCATGCCGATGCGGCGCTGGGATGCGGTGCCGGGAGCGGCGGCGGCCGCGGCGGCGGCCGCGGCGGTAGCCGCCGCGATCCCGCCGACGAGGGTACGGCGCTTCATGTCGGGGTCCTCCTGCTGCGATGGGGCTGGGGCGGACGGAGTCCGGCCCCGTGGCACGAACCCTAGAGCGATGGCGGGCAGGCCGCTGACGTCCTCAAGTGCCTTGCGAGTAGCCGATTTGGGCCACGTGACCCGGCCTGCTTTCCAGTCCCGGACCGATGAACCGTCGAGGCCGCCATGTCTCCCGGTCAGATCCTCTAAGGCCCTGTTCACAGCGTCAGCCAGGCTGTTGGAGCTGTAGCCGTGTTCGGCCATCCACGCCTCAAGAACGGTGTTGCGCGTGGTGTCCATGTCCGCACGGTAGCCCTCACCTCCCCTGACCCGCCAGGCAAAGAGAAGGTCAAATCATCCTAGGTCCTTCCGGCAGACGGACGGCTGATCGCCCTAATCACCTTGCGCGGGAGGGGAGTTGTCTTGTTGTCGGTCGCCCGCCACGCCCACCGTGCGGGCGGCTGTTGACGGCCCGGCCCGCCCCTGAGGTTCCCCCGCGGGGGTGGGCCGGGCGCCGAGACGACGCGAAGGCTCAACCCCAATGACGAGTCTCATGAAGCCAGTTCAGGCCGCCATCACCGGCCAGCCCGCCTACAGCCAGACCTTCCCGTGCGAGCCGTCCACGGCCAAAATCGGCCGCGAGCTCGTCCGTGACGTCCTCGGCGTATGGCACCTCGACAACCTTGCCGACGTCGCCGCGCTGATCATCTCGGAGCTGATCGCGAACGCCGTCAGGCACACCCCGTGCGACTCGATCCGCCTGATTATTGGGCGGCCGAGCGCGACGCGGGTGCGCGTGGGGGTCGTGGACCGGGCGCCATCGCGCAAGCCGGTGCTCGGGCAGGTCGGGGAAGACGGCGAGTCAGGCCGTGGCCTGCTCCTGATCGATGGCATCGCCGACCGCTGGGGCTATGACCTGTATGGCTCGGACGAGCGCCCACGGTGCAAAGAGGTCTGGGCCGAACTCTTCATGAAGGGCGACGAGTGAAGCCGGCCGTGGCTACCCCGCCCATGCCGGACGTCGCCCGCCTCCGTCCTCGCCAGCAGATGGCCATGGAGTGCGCACGCTGTGCCCGGTATCTGGGAGCGAGCGGCGAGATCTTGGGCGATGTACGTCATCGGGGCCTGCTGTTCCGGCTCTGGGTGTGCGGGCCCACCTGCCGGTCGCCCACCCCTGGACCGCGGACGGGAGCTCAAACGTGACCCCTCGCGTGCATGAGCACTGGGTCACGGGTGACTGCTGGCTCGGGTGCGAGCGCACCGGAGTTCCCGTGATCTGGCTCGGCCCACTGCAGTGGGACGGGCAGCACGCCCCGGTCCACGCCTGCAGGCCGTGCCTCGACCGGCTCAAGGCTCAGGCGCTCGCCTACTTCATGGAGCGGCGGCCCGCTGCCGTCTGACCAGACTCCCGCCTCCGGCCGTGCGGACTGTGCCGTATGGCCGGAGGCGGGCACCACCGCACAACAACATCCCAACCACCCAGAGGAGTTGGCATGACACGCAGCACCGTAGTACCGAGCAGTACTCATGTGAGCCAGCAGACCCCGAGGACGTCTGACGGATTCGACCTGGACGTGTCCCTCGTCGAGGTCGCCGATCCCGCAGGTCTGGTCAACCTGACCGACGACAACTGCGGAACCACCTGCGGCGCCTGCACCACCAACGTCGCCTGACCCGAGGCTTCACGTCGCTCCGGGCTGGTGCCGCCGCGCCCTGTGGCGTGGCGGCACCAGCCGCCCGTCCCTCACCTACGGAGGTAGTGGTGGCTGCTCCGCGCCCAGCGTTCCGAACCGGCACGACCGCTCTCGTACGAGCCGTTGCCCGGCCGACACTGCCGTGTCCTCCGCTTCCGGATCTCAACGATCACTCTCCCAACGGGTCCGCCACCTGTGTCGCCTGGCTGCGAGAGATCTGGGCGAACGGCGACCTCGCCGAAGCCCTGGAACACGCCAGCCCGGTCCTGGCCGCGCAGGTAGGGACCGTGTGCACGGCCGATGAGCCGTCAACGCGCGATGTCCGGCGTGCGGCACTGTCCGTGGCCCGCTACCTGCTGCGCTCCCAGCACCGGGCGACGCCGTTCGGTCTCTTCGCCGGTGTGACCGTCGCGGAGTTCGGTCCGCGGGCGGGCGCACGCTGGGGTGTGGAGCACGTGGCCGTCGGCCATGCGGGCGCAGAGTGGTTGGCCGCCGTCGTCGAGAGGCTGGAGTCCTGCCCCGACCTCCTCGAACGGCTGCCGGTGGTCGTCAACAACACCGTGACGAGCCGCGGGGACCGGCTCATCGTGCCGTTCCAATCCGATGCCCAAGACGATCGGACTCGCCCGGTTGAGGCGTCCCTGGCTTTGACCGAGCCCGTGCGCGCGGTCCGCGCCGCGACACGGGCGCCAATCCGGTTCGGTGCACTCGCGGGCAAGCTCCAGGCCGAATTCCCCGAGGCCGGGCCGGAGAAGGTGCACCGGCTGCTGGCGGAGCTGATCCAGCGCCGTGTGCTGATCACGAGTCTGCACGCGCCGAGCACCGAGACCGACGCCCTCGGGTATCTACTCGATCAGCTCGAGGCGATCGATGCCGATACCCTCCCTCCGGTCGCAGAGATCGTGCGCGAGCTGCGGGCGATCCGGACCGGTTTGGAGGAGTGCACTTCGCCGGGCGGGCGGGATGGCGTCGCAGCGCAGATGAGGGCTTTCGTGCCGGGCCTGCGCCGCCACCCTGTCGCGCTCGACCTGCGCCTGGACGCGCAGCTCGTACTGCCGTACGTGGTCGCCCGCGAGATCGAGCGAGCCGCCTTGATCCTGACCCGAGTCAGCGCCCGCCCGTACGGCACCGCGGTGTGGGGCGCGTACCACCAGCGGTTCTACGAGCGGTATGGCATCGGCACGATGGTGCCCCTCCAGGAAGTCGTCGCGGACAGCGGCACTGGCTACCCCGACGGCTACCCAGGCACCTCGCCCGGCGCCCGTCGACCTCGGGTCTCAGCTCGGGATGACGCCCTCGTACGGCTGGCGCAGGCCGCCGCGCTCGACGGCCGCGACGAGGTGGTCCTCACCGACGAGTTGATCGACGCCCTGGACGTAGGGCCTGACGAACCCCGTGTGCCGCCACACCTGGAGGTGGGGGTGCGCGTCCATGCGGCAAGCGTCGGCGAGCTGCAGCGCAGGCGGTTCCGGCTGGAGGTCGTGAGCGTGTCTCGCGGCGTCGGCGTCTCCACAGGCCGGTTCCTCAGTGTCCTGGCCTCCGCCGCCCGTGAGGACCTGGCCGCCGAGCTGGCTGACCTTCCGACCACCGACAGCAACACCGTGCCTGCGCAGCTGTCCTTTCCACCGCTCCTGCCCGAGAGCGCCCACGTCACGCGCGCCCCGCGAGTCCTGCCCACCGTGATCAGCCTCCAGGAAATCCGGGCTCCCGCAGACGATGCCCTCACACCTGCGGACCTGGCGGTGGGCTGCGACGGCCGCCGCATGTACCTGGCTGCCCCCGAGCGTGGCCAGCGCATCGAGGCCGTCGGGATGCACGCGCTTAACCTCCGCGCGCACACTCCGCCGCTGGTGCGATTCCTCACCGAATTGTCGCGTGCTCAATGCGCGCAGGTCACCGTCTTCGACTGGGGCGCTGCGGCGGCGATGCCGTTCCTACCGCGCCTGCGGTGCGGGCGCACGGTGCTTTCCCCGGCCCGCTGGCGGTTGGAGGCAACCGAGCAGCCTGGTCGCGCACGCCCTTGGGCCGAATGGGACGCCGCCCTCACCGACTGGCGGGCTCGGCGGCGGCTACCTCGGCGGGTCTACCTCGTGGAGGACGACCGGCGTCTCTTCCTCGACCTCGACGAGGCCGGCCACCGGACGTTGCTGCGCCAGCACCTCGACCGAGCGGGCCTGGCCGTGCTCGTCGAGGCGGCGGAACCGGGGGCGTTCGGTTGGTGCGACGGTCGCGCCCACGAGGTAGTGGTGCCGCTCAAGGCGATCCGGCCGCCGACGTGGCCGGCGCTTCCCGCCCCCACCCCGGCTCGCGCCCTCTCCCCAGCCCAGATGCAGACCCCGGCCGCTTCGTCGGTGTTGCTGGCCACCTTGTATGGAGACGCTCGCCGCCAGGACACCCTGCTCTCCTGCCACTTGCCGGATCTGCTCGAACGGCTCGGTGGCCCGCCGTGGTGGTTCATCCGCTTCCGCGACCCCGAGCAGCACCTGCGTCTGCGCATCGCGCTACCCACGCCGGAGGCATTCGCCGAGACGGCTCGAACCGTGAGCGCGTGGGCCGACGAGCTGCGCGGCGCCGGTCTGCTGGCGGACTTGCGGTACCCCACCTCCTATCGGGAGATGGGCCGTTGGGGATCCGGCCCTGCCTGGGACGCGGCCGAGGAAGTGTTCCGGGCGGACTCGCGAGCCATCCTGGCCCAGCTCTCGCAGCCGCGGCGCCCACACGAGCGCACGCTGGTGGCCGCACACACCGTCTCTATCGCCTCCGCGTTCCTCGGCAGCACCCAAGCCGGGATGCGCTGGCTGATCGACCACATCCCGCCCACAGCGCCCCTGTCCGTACCGCGCCCGCAGCTCACCGATGCCGTACGTCTGGCCGACCCTGGCGACGACTGGGCGGCATTGCGCGGCGCCCCTGGAGGAGCGGCGATCATGTCGGCATGGGCCGATCGCGACGCGGCGCTCGCCGCGTACCACCGGCACCTGCCAGGTCCCCACACGCAGGGCATCGCCCTCGATGACGTCCTGACCTCGCTGCTGCATGTCCACTTCGTACGGCACATCGCGGTGAACTTCCCCGAAGAAGAGGTCTGCCTCTACCTCGCTCGCGCTGCCTCCCTGGCCTGGATCGCCCGCACCACTGGGAGGACACCATGACCGCACAGGCCGTGCTCGACCTGGCCGAAGCCGTAGCCGAGCAGCTCGCCGACCCCCACACGGCGTACCTTGGGCCAGCGGTCTCTCATCGGCAGCACCTTGCCTATGGCTTGCCCGGCATCGCACTCCTGCACATCGAACGGGCTGCGGCCGGCCTGGGGCCCTGGCAGCGCGCCCACGACTGGCTCGCCGCCGCATCCCGCGAACCACTCACCAGCGGCCCCGACAGCCACCCCTTCTACGGGGCGCCCGCCTTCGCGCACGCTCTGGCCTGCGCCGCCCATCACCTACCCGGCGCCTACCAGCGCGCACTCGACACTCTCGACCGACAAATGGCTAACGACGTGAGCCGCCGCGTCGACGTCGCACACCGGCGCATCGACGCCGGACTCCTCCCAGCGCTCGCGGAGTTCGACACCATTCGCGGCCTGAGCGGATACGGCTCCTACCTCCTGCGCCGCGACCCTGGCAGCGCCGCCCTGCGTGCCGTACTCGACTACTGCGTACGCCTCACCCAACCGATCACCCACGACGGCGAGAACTTGCCCGGTTGGTGGACGGGCACGGGGCCCTCGGGCCGCCCGGACGACCGCTTTCGAGGCGGACACGCCAACAACGGCATGGCGCACGGTATCGGCGGCGTGCTCGCGCTGCTGGCGCTCGCCGCCAGGCAGGGCACCTTCGTCGACGGCCACGAGGACGCACTGGACCGAATCCTGGTGTGGCTGGACCGATGCCGAGAGGACACCGGCCGAGGCCCGGCGTGGCCGTACTGGGTCACCCGGGACGAGCTGCGCACCGGCCGCCTCACCTCGTCCACGCCGAGGCGGCCGTCATGGTGCTACGGCACCGCAGGCCTCGCCCGCGCCCAGCAACTCGCCGCGCTCGCCCACGACGACGACGGCCGCCAGCTGGACGTCGAGAACGCGCTCGTGGCCGCCCTCACCGACCCCGTTCAGCTCAAGGCCACGACGGACAACGCCCTGTGCCACGGCTTCGCCGGCCTCGCCCACGTCGCCGCCCGCGCGGCCGACGACGCCCACCCCTCTACCGCCGGACAGCTCCGCGCCACGATCCCGGCACTCCTAGCCGCAGTCCAACCGCCGGGCACCGACCCCGCCCACGCCGCCACGACGCTCATGCAAGACGAGGAGCGCGGCCCCGGCCTCCTCGACGGCGCAGCCGGTATCGCACTGGCCCTCCTCGCGCCCAGCACCGCCGCACCGCCCCGATCCACCTGGGACGCCTGCCTGCTCATCGCCTGACCCCATCGACCGAAGGACACCCGCATGCCCCCGGACCGCTCCGACCGCTGGCAGCAACACAACATCACCTTCGCTGACCGCGAGAGCGCCCAGCGCGCCATCGTCGAACGCATCGCCCCTGTCCTCCTCGCCGCAGAAAGGGACGGGCAGCTCACCAGCTGGTGGTTCATGAACAAGCATCCCTGGCCGCTGCGGTACCGCGCCGACGAGCCTTCACCCGCCGTCGAAGCGCTGCTGAGCGACCTCGTCAAGGACGGCACGGCCGTGTCATGGCTGCCCTACATCTACGAACCCGAGACCCACGCCTTCGGCGGGGCCCAGGCCATGGACGTCGCCCATGACCTGTTTCACATGGACAGCCGCCACCTGCTCACCTACGAACCAGGCCCGGAGCAGCTGGGACGCCGGGAAACCGCCGTGCTGCTGGCAAGCGTGATGATGCGAGCGGCTGGCCTGGACTGGTTGGAGCAGGGCGACGTATGGGCAAAGGTCGCCGCCCTCCGACCGGCCACCGGCCTTTTGCCTGCTGCGCGGGCCGCCGAACTGGCGCCCGCGATGCGGAAGCTGATGACGGTCGACGCCCATAGCCTATGTCGCCCGAACGGCCCGCTCGCCGAGCACAACGAGTGGGTCGCCGCTTTCGAGTGGGCGGGTACCGCGCTCGCCGACCTTGCAGGCCGCGGCGCCCTCGCCCGTGGTCTGCGAGCCGTCATTGCCCACCACATGATCTTTCACGCCAACCGCGCCGGTCTCCTCCGGGACGACCAAAGCGCCATGGCCAACATCGCACGAGAGGTAATCATGGGAACGAGTGACAACACCGCGTCGACCGACGAGGCAACGGCCGAGACGCATAGCGTCAGGGCGGTGAACACCGACACGATCGCCGCTCCCACGGCTGCCGCCGAACGCCTCCGCAACGCCCTGGTCGACCAGCTTCGCGCGGGCGGGCACGCCCGCACGGCCGCAGTCGAGAATGCGCTGCGGACTGTGCCCCGTCACGTGTTCGTGCCGGATGCGTCGCTCGAAGACGCCTACGCCAACGCACCAGTGCACATCAAGTACGACACCGACGGCACATCGATCTCGTGCGCATCCCAGCCGGGCGTCGTCGCCCTCATGCTGGACCAGCTCGACGCCCAGCCCGGCGAGCGCATCCTCGAACTCGGCGCCGGCACCGGCTACAACGCCGCTCTCCTCGCCCACCTGGTCGGGGAGAGCGGGCACGTGACCACCCTCGATGTCGACGACGACCTCGTAGAGGGCGCTCGCGCACACCTGGCCGCAGCCGGTCTCACCAACGTCGAGGCCGTGACCCGCGACGGGGCCCTCGGCTACGCCGAAGGAGCGCCGTACGACCGGATCATCGCCACCGTAGGCGCCCACGGCGTACCCCACGCCTGGATGCAACAGCTCGCCCCCGGCGGCCGGCTCCTCGTCCCCCAACGCCTGAAGGGCACCGTCTCCCGGTCCATCGCCTACGAGCAGCGCGACGGCCGATGGGTGTCTCTCGGCAGCGAGATGAACACCTTCATGCCGCTCCGTCGGGGCATCGCCGACGACGACCGCCGCGTCATCCCGCTCAGCGCAGACGGCACCGTCCGGCTTCAGGCCCCCGCTGGGCAGAACATCGACGCCGATGCCCTCGCCGAAGTCCTGGACCAGCCGCGCACCGAGGAGTGGACCGGCATGATGGTCCGCGCCATGGAGTCGCCGGAGTGGATGGAACTGTTCGTCACCTGTTCCCTCCCTTCCGGCCTCATCCGGATGCTGTTCCCCCAGAACGCCAAGAGCACTCTGCTGACAGAAGACCCCTACCCCTCGTCGACTGCGGCCGTCGACAAGGGCGCCGTCACCTACCTGGCGCGACGCGTGTCGGAGAAGAAGACCCCCGAGGGCGACAAGCTCTGGGAGTTCGGCGTCATCGGCCACGGCCCCGGCAGCGACGAGCTCGCCACGAAGGTCGCCGACGCCATCCGCACCTGGGACCGCGCATACCGCGGCCGCGAGGCCACGTTCGAAATCCAGCCCCTCGACGCCCCCGCCATCGAGCAGCGCCCCGGACTCTTCGCTCTCGACACCCCGCTGAACCGCATCGTCGTCGACTGGCGGTGACGCCCCTTGCATAGCGGACGGTGCCCGCCGGCGTACGGCTCGCGGGCACCGTCGCCCCAGCACTTCTCACTCACGCCCGGGGAACCCATGGACCCGCACGGACCCATAGCCCAGCGCTTCCCGCTCGTCGCCCGATTCCGGCCCGCCTGTCTGCCCCTGCCCGAACGCGTGGGACGCCTCGTCGACCTCGCCCAGACAGCGGTGAAGAAGGGCGACCAAGGGCTCGCATCCGCCGTCTACAACCAGGCCGCGCTCATCGCCTCCGATCTCGGCCTACCCGGCCTAGCCCGCCAGATGTGCCACCAGCACGCCGCCGCCTACCTCGACGCGTGCCCCCTGCCCGGCATGAGCGCAATCCGAGGGCTGGAACCGGTCGTCAACCTCGCCCGCCTCCAGATCCGCGCCGGCCACGGCGACGAGGGACGTCAGCACCTACTCGACCTGTACAAGGCCGTCGAGGCAGGCACAGCTGCCCGTTTCGAGGGCGTCGCCGTACCGGCCGACCTCACTGCGACCGACGAGGACCGCCACGAGGTCCGCGCGTGGCTGTGGCGCGTGCTCCTCGCTGATGGGACCCGCACCCTCACCACCAGGGGACGTTGGGCCGAGGCCAAAGCACATATCGAAGTTCACCGCGGAGTAGGCAAGCGGATGCTCGATGGGCGCCAAGTAGCCGTACTCGCCACCCTCGTTGAGGGTGACACGACATGGGCCGCTGCTCTCCTCGCCGACACGGTGCCCGGCGATCCGTGGGAGCAAGCCGTCACGGCCTGCCTCACCGTCCTGTGCCGCCGAGATGCCGGGCGGCGGGTCGACGGCCACCTGGCGGATTTGGTGACGGCCTACTCCGAGCGGAAAGCCGAACCCGGGATGACCGTCTTCGACATCCGGCTCGGCCTTACCATCCTTGACGCGATCGGTTCCGCAGAGGCGCCCGGAGCCCACTACATTGTCGAGCAGCTGCACCGCAGGATGACGCAGGCTGAGGACGGCTACGCGGCCCGCGAGAATCTGCAGCACTCTCTGTTCACCGCGCTTGCCACGGACCGGCAAGCGCAGGACTGCCGCGCTCTGGTTCGCGCCTGTGCCCTCGGGGCAGGGTCCATCCCCGACAAGCTGCATGGAGAACTGGCATCGGCTTTGCGCGCCAGCGACAGCGTGATCCGGACGAGTCTCGCGCGGCCCTTCGACCCCGGACATACACCCTCTCTATGAAGAGAGCCTGATGGCCGCCCGCTGGCGGCTCGTTGTGCGGCTGAGGTACGCACGGACGCCGCGGACCCGGTGATCGGCGACAGGATGCTTGTTTCCGCAGAGACCGTGTCCCCCACAGGCCGTGTCACTCTGCAGCCGAGCTGGTGGTTTGGCTCGTGTCGCATTCACGCAGCTCATCGTGTCGCTTTCCCCGGGCCAGCACGTGATGAAGCCCACACTCTAGCGAGCGCGCTGCCTGGGAGTCGGGCCGACGATCAACCCAGTTCCCCGCCGTGTGATGGCCACTTGCGTATCACGAGCGATGTGGCAGTCTCCGAGGAGCAGTGGCCAGAGCGTGGCGTTCAGCAGGCGCTGGGCTCGGATGAGTTCGCGAGTGTTCCAGGAAGCGCAGCTGGCTCCCCAGCGACCGGCACCGTGAGCTCCGGCAGCCGCAGAGTCGGCTGCGACCGCGAAGACGACGTCGGCGTGCTCGGGCTCACAGCGTCATATAAGGCGAGGTCCGCGGGGTTGCAGCCGTGGTTTCAGCGCACGGTGAGGGTGCCCTTCATGTTCCGGTGGATGGTGCAGATGTAGGAGTAGCTGCCGGTTGTGGACGGAGCGGTGAAGGTGACTGTTGTGCCTCCTGTGATGTTGCCGGTGTCGAACGTCGTCTTGTCCCCGGTGGCGGTCACGGTGTGCGCGGCCGAGTCACGGTTCACGACGGTGATCTTCGCACCGGGGCGTACCTGAAGAACCGCCGAGCTGAAGGTGACGTTCTCGATCACGATGCGCGCCGTGCCGGGGCCGTCACTGGTTGCGGCGGATGAGGGGCTGGTGGCGGGGGCGGTGCCGTTGCCGCCATTTGAGCAGCCGGCCAGGGCGAGCAGGGTGAACACTCCTGCCACGGCGCGAAGCGGCACGGCCCCGGTGCGGACGGGTGGGTGACATGCGGGGCGGCCTTTCGGACGAGGGCTGTGGGGTCAGAGCGCGGCCGTAGGTCGGCCATCGCACTCAGGTTCGCCGTCCAAGTCGGCGCTCGCCATGGCGGTACGGCCGTCCGCGTCGTCTGCTTGCCTGAAAGCCGGCGTGAGGCCCGGCGCAATACGGGTGCGGGTGTGGGTGTCAGCGGGGCGCGGTGGCGGCGCGGCGGAACAGGAGAGCCGCGGCGGTGGTGAGGGCGGCCAGCCAGGCGATGCCGAGGAGCAGGGCGCCGGTTTCGTCGAAGGTGGGGGTGAGGGCTGCGTCGATGAGGACGCGGCCGGGGCCGTAGCCGGGCAGGGCGTGGGCCCAGGTTGGGGGCTGCGGGTGCAGCATCGGGCTCTGTTCGATGCCGATGTCGAGGAAGGGCACCAGGAAGGCGATGAGGACGCCGCCGACGCGGCCGAAGATCGGGCCGATCAAGACGCCGATCAGGGCGTAGGTGAGGGCGATCAGGGTGTTGGCGGCGATGTAGAGGCCCCACTGGCGGGCATCGAACACGGTTGCGGTGACGGCGAGGGAGGCGGCGGTCGCGAGCAACGCCAGCACGGTGACGACGACCAGCCGGGAGGCGAGCAGGCTGCCGGGGCGGAAGCCGGCCAGGGCCAGGCGCTGGTCGGCGGAGCGGGCGTTCAGGACGGTGAACAGTCCGGCGAGGGTGGCCAGTGAGGCGATGGCGATCGGAGCCATGGTGCCGCCGTGAACGTTGGGAAGCCAGACCTGTGGGGAGAGGGCGCGGCCGTGCTCGCGCACCGTCATGGAGGTGAACTCGTCGGGGGTGGTGGCCACTGCGAGGAGGACGAAGACCACGGGTACGGCGACGAGCAGCGCCCACAGCACGCGGTTGCGCCCCGTCTCCCGCAGGCCCATCCGCACGCCTGCCGCCACCTGGTCGACGGCCGAGCCGGGTCCGGCATGGCGGCGGGGCCGGGCGACGCGGCTGGTGGCGATGATCACCGTCCAGCCGGCGGCGGTCGCGACGACAACCCAGGCCAGGGCCCAGCCGAGATCGCCGATCCGGCCCGCGTGGTGGGAAGGCAGGTCGATCATCCACAGCGTCACGAAGTGGGTCGGCAGGATGCGGGTCACCGGACGGTCCGCCGCGCCGATCGCGGGACCGAAGAATACATCCAGGATCCACACGAACAGGACCAGCACGGTGCCGTTGACCGGGTTCGCGACCAGGACGCCGATGAGCGCACCGATCGCCAGGTAGATCACCGCGAACATAAGCGTCCCGGCCAGTACCCGCCCCGGATTGTCACCGAGTCCGGTCCGCAATTGAAGGGCCAGCAGGGCAGCGGCTGCGGCCAGCAGGGCCAGTGCCAGGCCGGTGGTCATACGGGAGGCGGCCAGACGGGAGGGGGCCAGCCCGGCCAGGACCAGGCGGCGGTCGGCCGTGCGGGCGCCGCGCATCTGGAAGTACATGGCGATCGCGGCGATGAAGGCGGCGGCCCACCCGGCGGTGGCGGTCTGCACCGCGGGACCGCCGGGGCCGCCGAGCAGCTCGGCGGCATCCGCCATCGGTCCGGCGGCCACGACCACGAACGCCACTGGGACCAGGACCAGCACGAGCAGGTTGACCGGGGTCCGGGCGGCCTCGACGAGGAACCTGCGGGTGAACGGCGCGGCGGTCACCGGGGCACCGCCCGCCCGTCCCGCAGCTGAACGACCCGGTCGAAACGCTCCTGGTCGGTCACGAAGTGACTGATGATCAGCACGGAGCGGCCCGCCTGGCGGCGCTGGCCGACCAGGTCCCAGAACTTGAGGTAGGTGTCGAAGTCGAAGCCTGCGTACGGTTCGTCCAGCAGCAGCACCTCGGGGTCGGCCAGCAGCGCCAGGCCCAGGTTCAGCTTGGACAGGGTCCCGCCGGACAGTTGGTCCGCGCGGGTGGCGGCGTAGCGTTCGAAGTCGAGCGATGCGTAGATGTCCTTGCGCGAGCGCCGCTCCGCCTCCTGGGGCAGGCGGTAGGCCCGGCCGAAGAGCTCGAAGTGCTCGTCGCAGGTGAGGCGTTCGTAGATGATCGGCTCCTGCGGGCAGTAGCCCAGCCGCCCGCTGCGGGTGACGGTGCCGGCGTCCGCGGCCAGCGCGCCGACCAGGATTTTCATCAGGGTGCTCTTGCCGGAGCCATTCTCCCCGACCAGGCCGACCACTTCGCCGGGGGCCAGGGTGAGGTCCACGCCATTCAGCACCGGTGTCCGGCGCGAGGCCGGCCACAGGCCGCGCCGGTAGGTCTTCTCGACCCCGTTTGCCTCCAGGACGGCGCGGTCGGTGGTCGGCCGGGCGGGTTCGATCACGCTGGTGTGCGGTGCATCGGTTGGCTTGGGGCCGCTGTTCGGTGTTTCCCGCCGGTCCTGGCCGCTCACGGCCTGCTCCCGGTCGGGGATGCCGTCCGTGCGTGCGGCGGCAGGTCGCGGAGGGTGTCGGCGTAGGCGTAGACCAGGGCGGCGGTGATGGTGGTGGCGCCCCACAGACCCCAGGCTGCCGCGGACGCGTCAGCGGCAAGGAGTGCGGGAAGGGGAAGCAGGCCGGCCGCGAGGAGGACGGGGGCGGTGCGGTGGATGAAGCGGACCAGGTTCGCGGCGTCGCGCCTGTGGCGCCGGGTGAGATGCACCGCGCACGCGGCGGTGGCCAGGTCCCCGAGGACGATCAGAGTCCAGACGAGGGCTTCCATGCCAGGTCACCTCCGCGTGGCTCGTGAGTCGGGTCCGCTCGCGGACCCGGGGGTGCTGGGGGTGCCGTGCTTCGTGGCGGGCGGCGTCCTGTGGGGCCGCCTGGGCCAGAAGGCGGGGGTGCTGGCGGAGTAGGCGGTCCACTGCTCGCCGAACCGGTCTGCGACCTCGCGTTCCTCGCTGCGGGCGAGGCGGGCGTACACGTACACCAGGACCGGGAACATGATCAGGGTGGGGATGGTGGGCCACTGCAGCAGGAACCCGATCATGATGAGGAGGAAGCCGTCGTACTGCGGGTGGCGCACCCAGGCGTAGGGGCCGGTGGTGGCGAGGTGGTCGTGCTGTGCGGCCTCGTGCAGCACCTTCCAGGCGGCGGCGATCAGCCAGAAGCCGACGCCGATGGCGACGTAGCTGGCGAGGTGGAAGGGGCTCAGGTGCGGATCCCCTGTCCAGCCGGTCAGGTCGTTCCACAGGTGGCCGCCGGCGTGGGTGTCCTTGAGCAGCGGGAACTGGCTGCCGAGCCAGCTGCCCAGCAGGTAGATGGTCAGCGGGGTGCCGTACATCTCGGTGAACAGCGCCACCAGGAAGGCGCTGTAGGCGCCCATCGCCCGCCAGTCCCGCTTGCTTTTCGGGTGGAAGAAGCTCGCGGCGAAGACGATGAACAGCAGGGTGTTGAGCACCACCAGCGGCCACAGGCCGTATGCGGCATCCGCCATCACGTCCTCCTCGGTCAGGCTGTGCGATTGGTGACTGGTCTGCGTCGGCCGCGGGCGAGGCCGCTCATCCGGTGCTGGTAGGTGGACGCGTCGATCCGGCCGTGCAGGCGCAGGCCGACGCACCATCGCTCAGCGTCTTCCAGAGCGGCGCGCCGACCCCGAAGGCGTGCCAGGGGAGGGCAGCGGCTCTCGTGCGGCGTGATCCGGCGCACAATGTCGTACGAGAGGGTGGCCATAATCAGCGTGCCGATCAGTGTGGCTGTCACGGCGACCATCGCGGGCTCCGAGCCGTCAGTGGCCGCCGCTGCTGCCACCCATGCCGCGCATCATCACGGCCATCATCCCCGTGCAGGCGATCGCGACGAAGATGAAGCCAATGCCGACGACTCCGGTAGCCACGAGGACGACGGCGATGGCGATCATCGGGATGCAGCAGGCAATCATCATCCAGCCGTGGCCGCCGGGGCGGCCGCCTTGCTGGGGAGCTGGGGACTTGGACAGGTCCGGTGGGTGGTGGCGCGGGTCGTGGTCGCTCATCGCGGGCTCCGTAGGGACTTGGGCACGTGGCCGAGTTTTGCGTACAGCGGGCAGTGGCCGAGCGCGCCGGTGACCAGGAGGTCGAGTCCGGCGGCGATGAGCAGCACCTCCAGGATGACGGCGAGGGCGGATCCCGCGCTGGTGAGCAGGACGAGGCCGACGATGATCCCGGCGAGGCCGAGGGCGATGCGGCCGATGCGCTCGGCGGGGGTGATGTTGATGGTGCGCCAGCGGGGCGTGTGCACCGCTGTAGGTCGGATCGTCATGGCGATTCCTTCTCGTCGAGAGCGATCACGCCGTTTAATTCGTCTGGTCCCGCGTTGAGGCTGGGGCGTTATCCAGGTTTCGTGGAGGGCGGAGAGGCTCGCAGTGCCGCCAGGCGTCGCTGGTACTCCTCCTCGTTGATCTCGCCGCGGACGAACCGCTCGGCGAGCAACTGCTCGGGCGAGGGACCGGCCGGGCTGTGCGTGTGCTCGTGGGGCGGCCCAGTGCCCGGAAGAGCAGGACGGCGGCGGTGATGATCAACGCCCAGAACAGGATCATGCTGGCCGACATCGCTAGCCAGCCCCACCCGTTGACGTTGTGGTGGTCGTACCAGAACATCATCGCCATCACGTCCCCAGGTCACCCGGCCGGCGGGCGCAGGGCCCGCGCTGTCCGGCTTCGTTCTTGTGTTGCTTCCAGGGTCCTCCCGTTCTGGCCTGAGGGCACAGGGTCCACTGGTCCCGGGCGGTGGGGCCGGTCAGCCCCTACCTGGTTGGGGTAGCCGCGAGCGAGGCTGGAGGGAGTGAACACGCAGGGAGGCCGATCTGCCATGGATGTTGCCGATGTCGTCGTGATGGTCTCCGCGGCCGTGCTGATCGCCGGTCTGGGCTGGTTCTTCTTCGGCCCGCGCAGGGCCCGCACCGCGCTGATCGAGGGCGGGATGCAGCGGATCGAGGTGACCGTGCGGGGTGGCTACAGCCCCGACGTCATCAAGGTCCGCCAGGGAGTGCCGGTGGAGCTGGTCTTCGACCGGCAGGAGAGCGGGGAGTGCACCTCCCGAGTCGTCTTCCCCGACCTGCGGGTCAGCGCCGGGCTCCCGGCGTACGCGCGCACCACCGTGCACCTCAGCCCGGATCAGGCCGGTTCGTTCGGCTTCGCGTGCGGGATGAACATGATCCACGGCACGCTGCTGGTCGAACCGGCCAGTGGCACGGATGCCGCCTCGGACGGTGGAGGTCGGACAGCGGCTGCCACCACTACCGCGGATGGGCCGACGAGCAGTTTGCCGGGCGGCGAGGCCGCGGCAGCCGAGGCGGAGGCCGCGGAGTCCGCCGAGCGGCTCGCGGAGATCGCCGACCTGACCCGGCGGGTCGCCCTCGGCGCGGTGCTGACCGCCCCGGTGCTCTTCGCCGTCATGGCGCACGAACTCTTCGGCGCCGACTGGGTGCCTGGCTGGCTGCTGAACCACTGGCTGCAGCTGGCTCTGATCACGCCGGTGATGCTCTACACCGGCTGGCCGATCCACTTGACCGGCTGGCTCACCTTGCGCCACCGCGGCGCGGACATGAACTCCCTCATCACGCTGGGCACCACGGCCGCGTACGGCTACAGCCTGGTCGTCACGCTCGCCCCCACCCTGCTGCCCGAGAACGTGCGCGAGGTGTACTTCGAAGCGGTCGGGGTGATCCTCACCCTGATCCTGCTCGGCAGGTTGCTGGAGGCGCGTGCCAAGGCCGGCACCGGTGAGGCCATCCGCGCACTGCTCGGGCTGCAGGCCCGCACCGCCCGCGTGATCCGCGACGGCACCGAGACCGAGATCCCGGTGGAGGCCGTGGCGGTCGGCGATGAGGTGCTGATCCGGCCCGGGGAGAAGGTGCCGGTCGACGCGGAGGTGTTGTCGGGTTCCTCGGCGGTGGACGAGTCGATGGTGACCGGCGAGCCGATGCCGGTCACCAAACGCGCCGGGGACACGGTGATCGGGGCCACGGTCAACGGCACCGGATCCCTGCGGGTGCGCGCGAGCAAGGTCGGCGCCGACACCATGCTCGCGCAGATCGTCCGTCTGGTGCAGCAGGCCCAGGCGTCCAAGGCGCCCATCCAGCGACTCGCCGACGCGGTCTCCGCCTACTTCGTGCCCGCCGTCATCGCCATCGCCATCGCCACGTTCGCGCTCTGGTACACGGTGGGACCGGCACCGGCGCTCACCCTCGCGCTGGTCTCCGCGGTCGCCGTTCTGATCATCGCCTGCCCGTGCGCCCTGGGCCTGGCGACCCCGCTGTCGGTCATGGTCGGCACCGGCAAGGGCGCCCAGGCAGGCATCCTCATCCGTTCCGCCGAGGCGCTGGAGACCGCCCACAAGCTGGATACCGTGGTGCTGGACAAGACGGGCACCGTCACCGCTGGGAAGCCCGTGCTCACCGACGTGCACACGGCCGAAGGCTTCCAGGAGAACGAACTGCTGGCCCTGGTCGCCGCGGCCGAGGCGGACAGCGAGCACCCGCTCGCGGCGGCGATCGTCGCCGGGGCCCGGGAACGCGGCCTCACCCCACGTGCGGCGGGCGGCTTCGACTCGGTCACCGGCAAGGGAGTACAGGCCACCGTCGACGGCCGTGCCGTCCTGGTCGGCACCGCCAGGCTGCTCTCCGACGCTGGCATCGACACCACCGCGCTGGCCCCGGTCGCGGCCGAGCTGTCCTCCCAGGGCAAGACCTCCATACTCGCGGCCGTCGACGGCCGCGCGGCCGGAGTGCTCGCCGTCGCCGACACCGTCAAGGACGACTCCACCCAGGCCATCGCAGCCCTGCGAAGGCTCGGCATCGACGTAGTCATCCTCACCGGCGACAACGCCCGTACCGCGGCCGCGATCGCCGCCCAGGTCGGCGTGGACCGTGTCCTGGCCGAGGTGCTCCCCGAGCACAAGGCGGACGAGATCCGCCGCCTGCAGAGCGAGGGTCGCACGGTGGGCATGGTCGGCGACGGCATCAACGACGCCCCGGCCCTCGCAGCCGCCGATGTCGGGCTGGCGATCGGCACCGGCACCGACGTGGCGATCGAGGCCGCCGACATCACCCTCATCTCCGGCTCCCTGACCGGAGTCGTCACCGCGATCCGGCTCTCCCGCGCCACCATGCGCAACATCCGGCAGAACCTGTTCTTCGCCCTCGTCTACAACGCCGTCGGCGTCCCCCTCGCCGCAGGAGCCCTGTACCCGGTGTGGGGCATCCGCCTCAGCCCGATCATCGCCGCCGCCGCCATGGCCCTGTCCTCCCTGTCGGTGGTCACCAACGCCTCCCGCCTGCGGCGCTGGCACACCAGCCCGCTGCCGCCCGCCGCAGCGGCAGCGGTCGAACCGGCGGCCGAGCCGCGGACGGAGACACCGGCCGAACACACGCCCCAGCCCGCCACGACACCGGAGGGCGAAGTGAGCGACAAGCGCCCCAGCCACGACCATCAGCACGAGTCCGCCACCGCTGTCACAGATCCGGTGTGCGGCATGCAGGTCAACCCGGAGACCGCAGCGGAGCGTCACGTGATGGACGGAGAGTGGTACTACTTCTGCTCCGCCGGATGCGCTGCCACCTTCTGCGCCGACCCGGACCGCTACCGGGCATCTGCTGCGCACGGCACGCCACGAGGAGATGAGATCAGGTGACCACCATCTCCGGCCCCGCAGGTACTCCGGGCCCGGCACCGGGCGTGACCCCGCACGGCTACGCCGACCGCAAGTCCGACCATCTCGCCCGGCTGCACAAGATCGAGGGCCAGGTGCGCGGGGTGACCCGCATGGTCGACGACGACCGGTACTGCATCGACGTCCTCACCCAGATCAGCGCCGTCACCCGAGCCCTGCAGGAAGTCGCACTCGGCCTACTCAACGACCACGTGCGGCACTGCGTGACCGACGCCGCCCGCTCGGACCCGGCGGCGGGCGAGGCCAAGCTCGGCGAACTCGCCCTCGCCCTGCGCCGCACACTGCGCCTGTGACCGCCTCCGCGGCCCAAAGGCCGGATAAACCCCACGGGGGTATATTGGGCGCGCGGCGAGCTCCCACCCACGGGGCTCGAAAAGCAGAAGCTCGGGTGGAGGCGATGGCGACACAGTCAGCTCGCGCGGGCGCCGTGCGCTGGGCGCGCGGCGTCGTCATCGCCCTGTGCGCCGCCCTGGCCGTGCTGGTCCACCATGAGACCGCCGCGATCGCTGTCACCTCCGCGCCCTCCGCCCCGCATGCCGGGCACGTCATGCCGGGCATGGCGTCCTCGCCCGCCGACGCGATGCCGATGAGTTCTTCCGTCGGCCACACGGACGTGCCCGGCGCGAGTGCGTTCGCGCACAGTTCTCCCCACAGCGCCTGCTCCACCGCGGGCATGCAGCACTGCACTACTGCGAGCGTCGAGGTGATCAAGCTCGCTGAGCCGCCGCAGGGGCTTGCCTGGCAGTCGGCAAACCCATACCAGGCCCGATCCGGCCCGGTGCCCGCCGGGACGATCGGCCGCGCGCCACCTGACCTGTCGGTCCTCTCCCAGCTGCGCATCTAGGCCGCGCCCACGGCACCCGTGTGCCGTCTTGCGTCCGCGACCCCGCATGCAGCTCGAACAAGAGGACTCACATCGTGAACAGCACCAACCGCCGTTCCGTCCTGCTCGCCGGACTCGGCGCCGCCGGCGCGGGCGCGCTCGCCGCCTGCAGCACGTCCGGCAGCACTCCCGCCCTGGTCAGCCCGTCCGGCTCCCAAGTCACCCGCGCCGAGAAGAAGCGGGTCGGCACCGGAAGGGAGCAGAAGATCACCCTGACCGAGGCGCCCGCCATGCTCGACCTGGGCGGCGGCGTCCGGGCCAAGACCTGGGCCTTCGACGGGCAGACCCCCGGCAAGGAGATCCGGCTCTCCGCCGGAGACATCCTGGCCGCTGAGCTGTCCAACCAGTTGCCGGGCAAGATCACCACCTCGATCCACTGGCACGGAATCGCCCTGCGCAACCACATGGACGGTGTGCCCCCGGCCACTCAGACCGCCGTCCGGGCCGGCGCCAACTTCACCTACCGGTTCATCGCGGACGCCCCGGGCACGTACTGTCAAGCTCACCCAGATGCCAGAGGTGTGCGAGGAAGACGACATCGTTCGCCTGCGGGACGTCGGGTTCACCGACGCGGACATCCTGCACATCGTGGAAGTCACGGCGATCTTCAACTACAACGTGCGCCTGGCCACCGCCACCGGATTGCTCCCCAACGCCGGGTACCACGAGCTCGGCCAGACCGCAGCGACGGAAGGCTGACCTCGGGGCGGTGCAGGTCAGGCGCTGGGAGTGGATGGCCATCGAGCCTTCTCGACGTGCCGGTACGCCAGGATGCCGCCCGCATGTGCGCCCGCTGGAGGCGCTTTGATGGCGCTGTGCGAGTGGGACACCCCAGGCATTCGAATGATTCACGCGAATTTGTCCAGGTTACTGGTGTATTGCGAGAAATGCGGTCATCGGCACTATGCCACCGACCGATCGGAGTGTTCATGAACCCCCGAATACCCGGGAGCCGTGTGTGCGGCCACGCTGATGGCTGCGGTTGGCCGGTCGCTCACGACACCGACCCCGCGGCGCGAGGCCGCAGGGGTCGGCCTCTCGGAGCCGGGCGCTGCCAGGTGATGGGCCCCAGGGATTCATAGGCTGGGGGCTCCCCACAGCGGGAACCAGCGGGTCAGGTCCTCCTCGACGCGCAGGTTGTCCTTGACCGTGGCCTTGATTGTGGGGCCGAAGCCGCTGTCCTGCAGGGCGGTGTTCACCGCGTGCAGGTCGCTCACGAGGGCGGGCAGGTCGTCGGGGTCGCGACGGGAGAGCAGCCATGAGTAGCCGTAGCTGTCACGGCTGAACTCCACCGGCACGCCGGCCCGTTCGGAGTCCGCATCCAGCAGGGCCCGGACGTCTTGCTGGACTTGGGTGAAGGCCCCGCCCTCGATGGCGGCGAAGCACACCGAGCCCGCTCCGGTCGGGGTGAAGCCGCTCGCGGCCTGGAGGGTGATCGCGGCCGAGGGCAGGCCGAAGAGCTGGTCCAGGTCGGGCTTGACCGGCCTGGTCCGGCCGAACAGGACGTCCAGGAAACCCACGGGGCCGTCAGCTCCTTCTGTCCATGCCCGGCTCGGGCGGGATACGCCGGGGCGGGCGGCCGGGGCGGTGGTGGGTGGTCATGCCGCCTCACCCAGCTCCACTGAGATGGCCGCGAGCGCCTCCAGACGGCGTTCCAGGCTGGGGTGGGTGGAGAACATGGTGGCCAGCGCCGTGCCGGGCCCGAGCGCGGGGGTGAAGAAGAACGCGTTGAACGCCTGGGCGGTGCGCAGATCCTGGGTGGGAATGCGGGCGATGTCGCCGCTGACCTTGGTCAGCGCCGACGCCAGTACCGAGGGTTTCCCGGTGAGCATGGCCGCGGCGCGGTCGGCGGCCAGTTCGCGGTAGCGGGACAGGGCCCGGATGAGCAGGAAGCTGAGGGCGTAGACGAGCGCGGACACCGCCATGACGATGGCGAGCAGGGCGGCGGTGTTCTGGTCGCGGTTGCGTCCGCCGAACAGCTGGGAGTAGAAGGCGAAGCGGACGATGAGCCCGGCGATCACGCCCAGGAACGAGGCGATGGTGATCACCGCGACGTCGCGGTGTGCGACATGGGAGAGCTCGTGGGCGAGGACGCCTTCAAGTTCATCGGTCTCCAGGCGGCGCAGTAGCCCGGTGGTCACGCAGACGACGGCGTGGTCGGCGTTGCGGCCGGTGGCGAACGCGTTGGGCAGGTCCATCTCGGAGATGGCCACCCGGGGTTTGGGCATGTCCGCGGTGGCGCAGAGCCGGTCGATGACCCCGTGCAGCTCGGGCTGTTCCTCGCGGCTGACGAGGCGGCCGTGCATGGCGTACAGGGCGATCCGGTCGGAGAACCAGAACTGCGCGACGAGCAGGGCGGCGGCGATGACGACCACCAGGACGACGGACTTGAGCAGCACGATCAGCGCGGCGATGAACGCCACGTACAACAGCCCGAGCAGGAACATCGTGACCGCCATGCGGGCGGTCAGCTGCCGGTCGGGCTCGAAACGGCTGCGCATCGTCATCACCCCGGGATCAGGCCCTCGTCGGAGAGCAGTTCGCGCACCTGCGTGAGGCTGGTGTCCGCGTCGGGCAGCACCAGATCGGACGGTGTGATCCTTTCGTCCGGCAGTGGTGTGCCGAGGCTGCGTACGGCGTCCAGCAGGGCTGACAGGGCGGCGGTGAACGCGGTCTCGTCGTCCGCGTCGGCGGCCGACTGCAGCGCCGCGTCCAGCTCGTTGAGCCGGTCCAGGTGCTCTTCGGTGATCTCGTACTGGCCCTCGCCGAGAATCCGCATGATCATGACGTCGCCTCCTGGTCCGGCGGTGCCTGCCTGGCCCCGCCGCCCTCCACGGCCGGCGGGGTGGAAGCCGCCGGGAGCTGCGCCTTCATCATGGCCAGTTCCTTGTCCACGTCGCCGCCTGCGGTGACGCGTTCGAGTTCGGCCTGGATGTCGTCACGGCCGGCTGGCAGGGTGGCGTCCTCCAGCGCGCCGGAGGCGATCAGCTCGTCCAGTGCGCCGGCGCGGGCCTGCAGCTGCTCGGTCTTGTCCTGGGCACGCTGCATGGCCAAGCCGACATCGCCCATCTCCTCACCGATGCCGGTGACGGCCTCGGTGATACGGGTCTGCGCCTCGGCCGCGGTGTAAGTGGCCTTGATCGTCTCCTTGCGGGTACGGAACGAGTCGACCTTCGCCTGCAGGCGCTGCGTGGCGAGGGTGAGCTTCTCCTCCTGGTCCTGCAGCGACGCCTGCTGGGTCTGCAGGTCGGTGATCTGGGAGGACACGGCTGTGCGCCGGGTCAGGGCTTCGCGGGCGAGATCCTCGCGCCCGGCGGCGAGTGCCTGCTGGGCCTGTCCCTCCAGCTTGCCGCCGGACTGCTGCAACTGGCTGATCTGCAAGTCGAGGCGTTTGCGGCTGGTGGCCACATCGGCCACGCCGCGCCGCACCTTCTGCAACATCTGGAGCTGCTGCTCGTAGGAGTAGTCCAGGACCTCGCGGGGGTCCTCGGCCTTGTCCAGGGCCTTGTTCGCCTTGATCCGGAACAGGGCGGCGATGCGGTGAGCGATGCTGCTCATTAAGGCCGCCTCCTCTCGAGGGGTGAGGAATCAGCCAGGCCACTCGGCGGACACCTTCAGACTCCGGCCCGGTGGTCCGGGCCGCAACCGCGATCCCTGGTGCTCCCGGCCATCCTCGCCCCGCGATACCCAGCGGGGTAGGGACCGGCCGGCCCCCACTCGGGGCCGGTCGGGCCCTGTACCGGGTCCGCACCCCACGAGCAGGCTCGACGAAGCCACCCGCGTTCTGCAGATCCCCGACGTCGCCGCTCTGCATGCGCTCACCCACGCCAGTGGGCGTTGCACGAGAGGTGGCACTGGCGCAGGCTGCTTGATGATGAAGGGAGTCCTTCGATGACCCAGCACCCGCCCACTGCGCAGGTCGACCGTCCGGTTGTCGGCTCGTACCCGACCTACAACGGCGCCCAACGCGCCGTCGACTTCCTGTCCGACAACAGATTTCCGGTGGAACGCACCGCGATCATCGGTACCGACCTGCGCACGGTCGAGACCGTCCTCGGCCGTCTCACCCGCGGCCGGGCCGCCCTGGCGGGGGCAGGCACTGGCGCCTGGTTCGGGCTGCTGGTCGGGTTGCTGCTGTCGGTGTTCGCCGCCGGCAACCACCACGTCTTGGTCCTGATGCTAAGCGGGCTGGCCTACGGCGCCGTCTTCGGCGCGGTCTTCGGCTTCGCCGGTCATGCCCTCAGCGGTGGCCACCGCGACTTCTCCTCCCGCAGCCAGATCGTGGCCGCCCGTTACGACGTGGTCGCCGACGCCGAGGTCGCCGAGGAGGCCAAGAACATGCTGATCAAACTCGGCTGGCGCGAAGACTGACCCCCACCGCCCTGGTCGCACTGGGCAGGGCGGCGGACGCTCCATTCTCCTCTGGTGGTTTGTTGGCGCTTTCGCCGGTTCCGTCGGCCGCTGACCGGCTGTGTCCGCCCTGATGAGGACACGCCTGGCGCGGGTGCGGCCCGTGAACGGCACGGATTCACCAGATCAGTCGTGAGCGACGACAGCGACCGGGCATATGGCGTGGTGAATGGCGGCGTGGGCTACTGGACCGATGTCCGGTGCAAGGGCGGGGCGGTCCCGCCGACGGCCCATGACTAGGAGGGTGGATCCTGACGCCACGGTCGCCATGGCCCGTGCGGCGCTGTCGAACATGACTTCATCGATGACCCGCACTCCGGGGAACCTCTCCTGCCATGGGCGCAGGACCGTGCGCAGTTCCTGGCTCACCGCACGCGCGACGGCTTCGGCGGCCTCGGGGCTCGGATACCACAACGCGGAGGCCGGGACCGGCAGACTCCTGCAGTGGACGGCACGGAGTACGGTGCCGCGCCGGGCCGCGGCAGCGAAGGCGAACTCCAGCACCTCTTCACACCGCCGGCGCAGGCTCAGGCCCACAACCACGCTGGTGGCTTCAGCACGGGATGCCTGATCGTTCTGCTGCTCGCCGGCGCGGACCAGAACGACGGGACGGTCGGCTCGTGCCACCACGTGCAGGCCGATGTCGCCGAGGAAGAAGCCCGCGACCGGGCCGATGCCTCGTGAGCCGAGCACCAGCATCGCGCAGGCTTCCCCGGCAGTGAGCAGTGCGTCGGTGGTTTCCTCCGAGATCAGCTCCGTGGTGATGGGCAGACCTGGGTGGAGCTCGCGCAGTTCGCTCTCCGTATCGCGCAGGAGGCGCTGGGCCCAGTGGCGTTGCGTGTTCTTGGAAGGGATGTCCGCCGCCGTGGGCGCGAGCGGCACCGACGCATGGACCAGCCGCAGCGACAGCCCGCGCCGCGCCGCCTCATCTGCCGCCCAGCGCGCGGCGGATCGGCTCTCCGGGGAACCGTCGAGGCCCGCGGTGACGACTGCTTCCATGGCCGGTACCTCCGTGGGGCACGACCTCGGCATGGCGGACAGGCTTCCCGCATCGAACCGAGGCGGCAGGGGGCACGCCCTGGCGCATGGCCAGCCTCCCTGCTCCTTGCCCGACCAGCATCCATCGTCCGGAAATCCTCCGCATTCCCGAGTAGCCCGCGGAAGCACCCGTCGTCCCCGCGTGACGGCATGGCCCACTACTGACCGGGGCGCATACGTGTTGCTGCCTGATGGGACCGGCGGGCCGTCACACGTCGCCGTCGGTACGCGGAGGAGTGATGACCTCAGGGTCTCGGCGGGTCACGGAGCCGGATCCCTCCCGGTACCCACCAGTCTCTAGGGAGACAGCGGCGCTGGTCAGGCAGCCGCGGAGACACTCATGGGTGAGGACCCACCCGCCCGGAGAAGAAGCCCGCGGTCGAGGCGGTACGGCAGCCTCGACCTCCGGAGTGCCGTGGCGCTGGCCGTCACGGTGCTCGTCCTGGTCCTCATCCCAGTGTTCCCTGGGCAGGCCCGGGCGGATGAGGAAGAGAGCCGGGAAGCGCCGGTACTCATCGAGCAGGCCATCGCCCTGACCGCCAACGACGCAGGCGAGGAGCGGGTGGGCGAACGTATCGAAGACGCCCTGGAGGCCCCGGACAAGGAGGGCGTCGACCTTGGTCTCGGCCGTCAGGCTCTCGAAGTCGTGGAGGGTCCGGGGCCGGACGAGACTGCCTTCCCACGGGCGCGCGTCCTCCTGCTGGACGCGCTCGGCGGGAAGCTGCCCTCCTCCCCGCAGAGCGGCCGTTCGCGACGGGAACCGAGACCGGCACGAGCGCGGTGCTGGACGAGTTCCGGCCCGCGCGCGGCATTGCCGACGCCGAATTCCGGCCCGCGCGCGGCATTGCCGACGCCGGGGACACGGTCCTGCTCGGCCTGGCCCTCGCCGCTGTCATCAGCGGGCTGTGGCTCTCGCACAGGATGCGTCCCCCGCACAGGATCCGTGAGCTCCAGCGCCAAGCCGCCCGGCAGAAGGGCAAGAGGCCATGACAGCCGACCAGACATCGCCGAGCGGCGGGCCGCGTCGGTCGTCCAGGCGGCCCGGATCCTGGCCGCGCTCACCGCCCCGTCCCGGCTCCGGCTGTTGCCCAGGCGTGCGGCCGGGGGACAATCGGCCGCAGGATCTCACCACCGGCGCTCCGCCCGACGACTGTCCCGGTCTCACCCGTCGAAGGAGGGGTGACCGTGCCTCATCACGCCGATCATCACGATCATGACGCGACTCACCGCGAGGGTCCCGGTAAGGAGCGCAGTACTGCGGTCTTGGATGTGCGCGGCCTGGCGTGGGCGTCGCAGCAGAGCACCGTCGCGACCGTGTTGGGGCGGCGCCCTGGCGTAATTGAGGTTGAGGTCAACCCGGTCGCGCAGTCGGCGACCGTGGTCTTCGATCCGCGGCGTACGTCGCTGGCCGAGCTGCGCCGCTGGGTGGAGGAATGCGGCTACCACTGCGCGGGCCAGTCGGTACCGTCCCATGTCTGCGATCCGATGGCCGAATCCGATCCCCTCGTCGTTGAGACGGAGGACCGGCACGCGGCTCATGAGAGCCATGCCGCGCCGGTGGCCGCTCCGACCGCGCCCACAGAGCACATCGAGCACGCGGCACCCGAGGCTCCCGCCGAGGCCGAGGGGATGCCGACGCCGCACGAGCTGATGGGGCACGGCGGGCGCGAGGCCATGTCGATGGCAGCGATGGTGGCCGACATGCGCAACCGCTTCCTGGTGGCGCTGTTGTTCTCGATCCCCATCGTCATCTGGTCGCCGATCGGCGAGGACGTCTTCGGCCTGGACGTCCCCGTTCCCTTCGGGCTGCGCCAGGATGTCTGGGCGCTGCTGCTGAGCCTTCCTGTGATCTTCTACGCGTGCTCGATCTTCTTCGACGGCGCCGTACGGGCCCTGCGCCCCCGCACCCTGGACATGATGGTGCTGGTTTCGGTCGCCGTCGGCTCCGGCTGGCTGTACTCCCTGATCATCACGCTCACCGGGGGCGGTGACGTCTTCTACGAGGCGGCCACCGTGCTGGCCTCGTTCGTGCTGCTCGGCCACTGGTTCGAGATGCGCGCCCGGGGCGGCGCCAACGACGCCATCGGCACCCTGCTCGACCTCGCCCCTCCCAAGGCACTCGTCGTACGCGACGGCGAGCCGATCGAGGTGCCCACCACAAAGGTCGTGGCGGGTGATCTGCTGCTGGTCCGCCCCGGAGCCAAGATCGCCGTCGACGGGATCGTGGAGGAGGGTGAGAGCGAGGTCGACGAGTCGATGGTCACCGGGGAGAGCCTTCCGGTACATAAGGCCCCCGGCTCGCAGGTCGTCGGCGCGACGATCAACGCCAACGGCACGTTGCGGGTGCGCGCTACCAAGGTCGGCTCGGACACGGCGGTACGTGAACGGCTCGGAGTCTGCGTACTCCTCGTCCTTCGCCCACTTGTAAAACCCCGCCAGGATCCCCATGTTCTGGTTCCACGTGGACGCCTCGAAGCGGTGCTTGATGGGACCCTGGGCTCGATAGACCTAGTACGCGCTAAACGCTGCTTTCAGGCGACGCCGCGTGTCGAACAAGGCGACCCCGTGCCCGGATATTAACACCAGCCACTCACGCACCGTACGCACGTAGTAGTGCCACGAATTTGGCGATGGGCATCCATTCGCTGGCAGCTCGCAGGCCCAGCAGTTGATCACGGTGGTGGGACGGACGCCGTTGCTGTCTTCGAAGAGGAGGTCGTCGTCGAACAGCAGCGGCATCCCATCCGGGATCGCCGGCCTGAACGCAAGTCCCCAGGACTCTCAGCCTGCTGATGTGTACGTCGATTGGTGCATGGCCGATGAGTATCAATGCAACCTGGCTGAGTGCAACAAGCAAACGAGCAGGTCAGCCGGGGTGTCAGACAGAAAGCAACACCGTCGTTAAGCGGGAACAACCGCCCAGAATGCCCATACGGTCGTGATCAGCGCTGCCGGGTCGGCTGCGGCCGTGGCGGAGAGGTGGCTGTCGCAGGTTGTACGGGAGTGGACCAGCGCGCGTCCATGCACAAGCAGTCGGGCCCGAGCAGTGAGTAAGTGAGCCCATTCCAACTTCAGGCGACAGCCGATCGGCGCTGTGTCACGGGCATCTGGTAGACCCTGGCTATGACGCTTCTGGCGGTGGTCGAGGGTGATGCGGGCGGATGGCGCATCGATCGAGAGGCGCTGACTGACGCGATCCGTGCCCGGTGGTCTGGGGTCGAGATCGACTCGGTGCACCGCAGCGAAGTACGCAGCCTCATATGGCAGTTCGAGACGGAGAACGGCCCAGGTGAGGCGTATCTGCACGAGGACAGTACCTGCCTGTACATGGACGTCTGGGAGGAAGACGCGATCTGGTTGGCGATCGTCTTCCGCAGACTGACACCCGTGGACCTCGACCTGGTGTTCTGCGATGAGGGCTACACCTTCGACGTTCGTCTGCGGGCTGGGACGACGGAGGCCGAATTGACGGTTCTGGTGAATGCTGCGGGTTGATCTCAGCCCGTGGCAGCGAGCTGGAGGACCAGGACGGCTTGGACGAGGCTCGTGATCCGAGTCGTCGAGCAGCGGAGTTTGCGGAGGAGCCGCCAGGACTTGAGGGTGGCGATGGCTTGTTCGACCAGTGCACGGATCTTTGCGTGGGACCGGTTGACGGCCTGCTGGCCGGTGGAGAGGCTGTCCCATCGGCCGCGGTAAGGGAGGCGGACTGTGCCGCCTGCGCCCTGGTAGCCCTTGTCGGCCCAGCAGCTGATGCCGGCCTCGGCGAGGGCGTCGATGATGCCGTGCTCGCGCGCGGCTCGGACGTCGTGGATGGCGCCGGCCAAGGCTGGTGAAGCCCACATCAGACGCCCCTTCGGGTCGGCTATGACCTGCACGTTCATGCCGTGCTTCTTGTGTTTTCCCGAATAGAACGGGCGGTCGGCAGCGATTCGGTCGATGGGCAGGAAGGTCCCGTCCAGGATCACGTACGCCTTCGTCGACGCCGCTCGTGCGGCTTCGGTGAGGGTGGGGGCGAGGGCGGCCAGGAGGTTGACGGCCTCGGTGATGTATCGGTAGGCGGTGGTGGTTGCGATCCCGAATCCGGCCGCGAGCTGGGCGTAGGGCTGGCCGTTGCGCAAGTGGGCGAGGGTGAGCAGGGCCTGTCGGCCTGCGTTCAGGCGCCGCCATCGGGTTCCGAGAGCGCGGCGGTGTTCCCTCAGGCGGGCGGCGAGGAAGCGCAGGGTAGAGCTGGACACGTCGACGCCGGACGGGTAGACAAGCATGCGAAGCCCCTGGTGGAGACGGTTCTCTTGGTCGAAAACCCATCTACCAGGGGCTTCATCTGTCTGTCAGCCCAACTGCCCGGCTGGCACGTGAGGTTGGAAAGGGTTCAGTGTCTGCCGGAAACCTTCAGCTCACGGCAGACGGGAAAGTGCCCCAACGGACTGGAACCTCCTCCGGGATCATGTCAACGTACAACGAACCGGGAAAACGCCTGGTCGGCAAAGGGATGCGGGCATCCGAGCCGAACCGGCAGACGGTCGGCCGTCCCCAGGCCACAGCCCGCGCCACTCGGTCTCGTGAACGAGCGCAGTCCCAAGGAGGTCCACCTGCAGATTCTCTCAGTCCGATCTGCCCGTCTTCACCGCCCCCACCCTCATGGCGCTTGGCGCCGCTAACGCGTGGACCGCCCAGGTGACGGAGGACTATGCCGCTCTGTCTACGGCGCTGTGCTTCTTCGTCTGCGCGGCAGGCATGTTCGGTGAGGGCTTACTACAACGCGGCTACCACTGTGACCGAGAGGTCCACGCGTACATCGTGGTACATCCCGGTCCCATAACTCCCCACATTTCCAGGGCCGTTGGCGCATCGAGCGTGTCGTGGCCCGCAACCTCGACCGCCTCACCGGCGACGGGCTACTGGTGCTTGTCACCCATGGCGTGACCCCCGCCCTCCGCTTGTACCGCCTGGCCGAGGCGGAGAAAGGGATGAAGGCAGGTTCCCGTAGTGCAGGGTGCGATGCCTAGCAGACGATCCCCGGTTACCGAAACCGGGGATCGTGTGGAGCATTAATGGTGTTCGTACCCGGCTGTGCTTGGCGGTGGAGCCGTAGCGAATAGTGCCGCCAGTTTGCCTACATCGATCGGTAGACGTGGCGTTGTGAAGTTATGTCCGCCTATTCGAGGAGAGTGAGTATTCTGCCCGATCCCATCAAGAAACTTCCGCCGAACTCGAAGGGGAAGGTTCGATACCGGTTTGTTGTCGACGCAGGAATCGACCCCGAAACCGGGAAGCGCAAGCAATTGAGGCGCACCTTCGACTCGTTGAAGGAAGCTAGGGCTGAGTACGCGAACATAACTAACCGGCGGCATGATGGGTCACTTGTGCCGCCCAACAGGATCACCGTGAATGAGTGGCTCGACCGATGGCTGGCCATGAAAGCGGAGGACCTCGAAGAAACCACCATCTACAACTACACGATTACCCTGGAACGAGTTCGAGGGAGGCTCGGCAATATCCGTCTCCAGGACCTTACTGAAGAGCACGTGGAAGAGTGGAGGGACTGGGCGCTGGCGCATGGCCGCGTGCGTGGTAAAAGGGCCGGGACGCCACTCAGTGTCACGAGTGTGGATATGAGCCTCGCTAGGCTGAAGGAAGCACTGGGGAGAGCCGTTACCCGGCGGTTGGTGTACGTCAATGTCGCTGCGCACGTGACCATTCCCCGGAGAGCGCGCAAGGAAGAGCGGAAGACTAAAGAGGAGGTGCCGCCCTGGAACGTCCAGGAGGTTCAGAAATTCATCCATGGAATCAAGGGTGAGCGTCTCTATGCTGCGCTTCTTCTTTCGCTGATGGGGCTTCGTCCAGCTGAAGTCTGCGGCCTCCGGTGGGAAGACGTTGACTTGGAGAACGCCACGATCGTCATTGCCAACACGCGCACGATGATGGGCAACCGGTACGTGGTGGAGAAGGACACCAAGTCTCTTGCGGGTGAGCGGGATCTGCCGCTGCCGGCGCTGGTGCTGGGAGCCCTCAAGGCATTCCGGGCTCTCCAAGCCGAGGAGAGGCTCGCTCTGGGGGAGGCGTACACGGTGTCGGGCTACGTGCTGGCGCATGAGGGGGGCGACGCCTTCACGATCAAGCAACTTCGCCGACGCGCGTACCGGCTTATGGAGTTGCTAGGGCTCCGTCGAGTCAGGCTCTACGACGCACGCTCGTCGTGCTTCACCTTCCTCGCCAACAACGGCGTCCCGGACCACATCCTCGCGCGATGGGCCGGACATACGAACGTAAAGACGACCAAGCGGTGGTACGTCAAGCCGGATGTAGAAGATCTTCGCGGAGCCGCCACCACTTGGGATGGCCTCCACGGGGGTGCGGCAGAGGGGCAAGAGTGAGCCACCCGGACTATGAGCCGAGCGACTTGCGCGCCGTATGGCCTGCAGGATTGGGGCGAGGTGCTTCGGAGTCCGCTTGCTGGCTTTGGATTCGTGGCTGTAACTGAGAGCGTCCGGCTACGGCCAAGCCTTCTACCAAGCGTTCACCGTGTGGTGATTAAGCTGCTGTTGGGCGGGATTTCGGAATGTTTCCAGGTGGATCACGCCGAGCCTCGTTCGTGCCACCACACTTGATGCTGCTTCCTGAACCGCCTGGAGGCCGTGATCAAAGAGGAATGCGTTGCTCGTAGCGGCTGAAGGAGGGCACGCGCCCGGAGGGCCTCCTGTCGACACCGCCACGAGTACATGCCGGAGAATGTATACCTGGGTTCTGGTCGGCAGGACCGGAGCGAGGCAAGGCCCGCTACGCCCACCCCGGCGATGTGACATCTCGTGACAGATGAGAGGCTCAGACGGGTGAGCGAGACACCACCGAACACCCTGCAATACCGCTTTGACGGGCCAGAAGACGCGCCGGTCCTGATCTTGGGACCCTCCCTGGGTACCACATGGCACATGTGGGACCGTCAGGTTCCCGAGCTCGCCATGCAGTGGCGGGTGTTCCGGTTCGACCTTCCCGGGCACGGCGGCGCCCCCGCCTATCCGGCGGGTTCGGTCTCCGACCTCGCCGGGCGGCTGCTCGCCACCCTCGACGCGCTCGGCGTGCAGCGCTTCGGCTACGCGGGCTGCGCGTTCGGCGGCGCGGTCGGCGTGGAGCTGGCGCTGCGGCACCCGGAGCGTGTCGCCTCGCTCGCCCTGATCGCGGCGTCGCCGCGGTTCGGGACCGCCGACGAGTTCCGGCAGCGCGGCGTCATCGTCCGCACGAACGGCCTCGACCCGATCGCCCGCAGCTCGCCCGACCGCTGGTTCACCAGCGGCTTCGCGGCCGCGCAGCCCGCGATCACCGAGTGGGCCGTGCAGATGGTGCGCACCACGGATCCCGGCTGCTACATAGCCGCCTGTGAAGCGCTCGCCGCGTTCGACGTGCGGGCCGAGATCGGGCTGATCGGTGTGCCGACGCTCGTCCTCGTCGGCTCGGACGACCAGGTCACCGGCCCCGCCGAGGCGCGCACCCTGGTGGCCGGCATCCCGGACGCCCGGCTGGCCGTCGTGCCGGGCGCCTCGCACCTGGTCCCGGTGGAGCAGCCCGCGGCCGTCACCGACCTGCTGGTCCGCCACTTCTCCACCGCCTGGCAGCCCGCCTACGACTCCGCCACCGGACAGACGGCGGTCCCGGGCATCCCCGTCAGAGCGGTCGTGGCGGCGCCCCAGCAGCCGTTGCAGCCGCTGGCCATCGCGGAGATCGCGCCCGCGCCGGTCCTCGAACCGGTACAGGTCATGGGCCGTCCCGATCCCTACGACGCCGGTCTGAAGGTGCGCCGGGAGGTCCTCGGGGACGCCCACGTGGACCGGGCGCTGTCGCAGGCCGACGACTTCTCCGGCGACTTCCAGGAGTTCGTCACCCGCTACGCCTGGGGCGAGATCTGGGACCGGCCCGGACTCGACCGGCGGGCCCGTTCCTGCGTGACGCTCACCGCGCTGGTCGCCGGGGGGCACCTGGAGGAGCTCGCCTTCCACGTCCGCGCCGCACTGCGCAACGGTCTCACCCCCGATGAGATCAAGGAGGTGCTGCTGCAGGCGGCCGTGTACTGCGGTGTGCCCGCGGCGAACAGCGCGTTCAAGGTGGCCCAGCAGGTCATCCGCGAGGAGACCACGCCCACCGAGTGAGCCCTCACCGGCCGGGGACGCCCGGCCGGGTGGGCCCCGTTGCGGACGCGGGGGCAGGATGGACCCCATGACGGCTCTGACACTCACCAAGAAGGCGCACGCGTGCGTGCGCCTGGAGAAGGACGGGCGCACGCTCGTTCTCGACCCCGGCGCGTTCAGCGAGGCGGACGCCGCGCTCGGCGCGGACGCGATCCTGGTCACGCACGAGCACCCCGACCACTTCGACGGGAACCGCCTGCGGGCCGCCCTGGAGGCCGACCCGGCCACGGAGCTCTGGACCCTGAGGTCCGTCGCGGAGAAGCTCTCCGCCGCGTTCCCGGGCCGTGTGCACACAGTCGGCCACGGCGACACGTTCACCGCCGCCGGCTTCGACGTCCAGGTCCACGGCGAGCTGCACGCGGTCATCCACCCCGACCTCCCGCGCGTCACCAACGTCGGCTTCCTCGTCGACGGGGGCCGTGTCTTCCACCCCGGTGACGCGCTCACCGTCCCCGGGCACCCGGTGGAGACCCTGCTGGCCCCGGTCCAGGCTCCCTGGAACAAGATCTCCGAGGTCATCGAGTACGTCCGCGAGGTCCGGCCGCAGCGCGTCTACGACATCCACGACGCCCTCCTCACCGACCTCGCCCGCCCGATCTACGACACCCACCTGGGCAACCTCGGCGGCGCCGAGCACGGCCGGCTGGCGCCGGGAGCGTCCGCCCGGCTGTGAGGGTCGCGTTGTCGGACCCTCCGGGTAGGTTGTGAGACATGCGTATCGCGACCTGGAACGTGAACTCGATCACCGCCCGCCTGCCGAGGCTCCTCGCCTGGCTGGAGAGCAGTGGCACCGACGTGCTCTGCCTCCAGGAGGCCAAGGTCGCCGAGGCGCAGTTCCCGCTCGAGCAGCTGCGCGAGCTGGGCTACGAGGCGGCGGTGCACGCCACGGGCCGGTGGAACGGCGTGGCGGTCCTCTCCCGCGTCGGCCTGGAGGACGTCGTCAAGGGCCTGCCCGGCGATCCCGGCTACGAGGGCGCGCAGGAGCCCCGCGCCGTCTCGGCGACCTGTGGCCCGGTCCGCGTCTGGTCGGTGTACGTGCCGAACGGCCGCGAGGTCGACCACCCGCACTACGCCTACAAGCTCCAGTGGTTCGAGGCCCTCAAGGCGGCCGTCGCGGGCGACGCGGCGGGCGGCCGCCCGTTCGCGGTCCTGGGCGACTACAACGTGGCGCCGACCGACGACGACGTCCACGACCCGGCGGCCTTCGAGGGCTCCACCCATGTCACCCCGGCCGAGCGCGCCGCCCTGGCGTCCCTGCGCGAGGCCGGTCTGTCGGACGTCGTCCCGCGCCCGCTGAAGTACGACCACCCCTTCACGTACTGGGACTACCGCCAGCTCTGCTTCCCCAAGAACCGGGGCATGCGCATCGACCTGGTGTACGGCAACGCGCCGTTCGCCGCAGCGGTGAAGGACGCCTATGTGGACCGCGAGGAGCGCAAGGGCAAGGGCGCTTCCGACCATGCTCCGGTCGTCGTCGACCTCGAGGTGTAGCGGGCAGGGCCCGTCCGCAGACGTGCCCTGCCCGACCGGAACGGCCGTCCGGTCGTCAGCCGGTGCCCGCGCGCCTGTGGTGTGCACGCCGGTGTGAATGTCACGCTGGGCTTATGAACATCCCTTTCCTGGGCAACAGGAGCAAGAAGTACCGTGCGGCGGTGCTGGCCGAGGAGGACTCGGAGGGGATCGCCCAACTCCTCTCCGAATGCGAGCTGTTGCGTTCTCACGCCGCTCGGGCCGGGGTCGGACTCGACGACACGGCCGCGTCGCTGGAGGCGCTGGACCAGCTTCCGCCGCGCTGGCGCGAGGACGAGGAGACCCTGCCCTGGTTCGGTCACGACGCGGGGCTCTACCTGGGCACGGTCGTCGTGCGCACGGTCCCCGGTGCGGTGTGGGCGGTCTGGCCCGAGGGCGAGCCGGTCGTCCGGCTGGCGTCCGGCCGGGAGGTCGACGTGGTCACCGCCGGCCGCGACTGGGCCGCGACCGGCACGCCCGAACTGTCCCAGCTCTACGCCGAGGTGGCCGAGAACTGAGACCGGCGACCGAAGCCGCAACCGGGGCAGGGACCTGGAGCGGGCGTAAATACGGCTAATGACGCGAGGGTGCGTGTCGTCCCCGGATGCTTTCCCTGTCCGGATAGTTTGCGGCGACCACGACACGGCTGAGAGTGAGTAGGGCTGCGCATGGCCGTCGATCCGTTGATCGAGCTGCGTGACGTCAACAAGTACTTCGGGGAGCTGCATGTCCTTCAGGACATCGATCTCACCGTCGGCAGGGGGGAGGTGGTCGTGGTGATCGGCCCCTCGGGGTCGGGGAAGTCGACACTGTGCCGCGTGATCAACCGCCTGGAGCCCATCCGGTCGGGCTCGATCACGCTCGACGGACAGCCGCTGCCCGAGGAGGGAAAGACGCTGGCGGGACTGCGTTCCGAGGTCGGGATGGTCTTCCAGTCCTTCAACCTCTTCGCCCACAAGACGGTGCTCCAGAACATCTCGCTGGGCCAGGTGAAGGTCCGCAGACGCAAGAAGGACGAGGCCGACCGGCGCTCCCGCGAACTGCTCGACCGCGTGGGCCTCGCCGATCAGGCCGACAAGTTCCCGGCGCAGCTCTCCGGGGGCCAGCAGCAGCGCGTGGCCATCGCCCGCGCCCTCGCCATGGATCCCAAGGCGCTCCTGTTCGACGAGCCCACCTCCGCCCTGGATCCCGAGATGATCACCGAGGTCCTCGAGGTCATGCAGCAGCTCGCCCAGGAGGGCATGACGATGGTCGTGGTCACCCACGAGATGGGTTTCGCGCGCTCGGCCGCCAACCGGGTCGTCTTCATGGCCGACGGCCGCATCGTCGAGGACCGCACGCCCGAGGAGTTCTTCACCGCCCCGCGCAGCGACCGCGCCAAGGACTTCCTCTCCAAGATCCTCAAGCACTGACCGACGGCGCCGGCCCGCGGAGCCCCACCGCTTCGGCGACGGCCGGAGATCACTGTTCGCGCAGCGGAACCGACACGTACGACGGGTCGTCCGCCGGTGAGGAGAAGGTCAGCCGTGCGCCGGACGGGTTGTGCTCGATGTAAAGCGGGTCGACCGTGTCGACCACCAGGGCGAGCCGGTGCCCCGCGGGGACGTCGTAGGCCGTGGAGAACAGATCCAGGTCGAGACCGAACGGCTTGCCGGGCGTGCGTGCGTGGAAGGTGTACGGAGCGTGGGCGACCAGCTTGCCGATGCCGAGCGGCCCCACGTCGTACAGGTAGGCGACGAGGGTGCCGCTCTCGTCGGTCGGGGTGACGGTGGTGTGCAGCTTCGCCGTTCCGCGCACCCGCTGTGCGGTGGCGTACTTGGCGGACTGCCACACGGCGGCCCAGCGGCGGGGGAGGAGCGGGACGGCCGCCACCGGGGGCATCCTGGCCACCTGGTCGAGGATGCTGGACAGGAAGACGATCCCGCCGTCCGCGCCCGAGTCCACGCCGGTGTGGATCGAGGTGGAGCCCGCGAGGTCGAACCCGGTGCGGTTCGCGTTCACCGACTTCCAGTCCGGGTAGCCCTCGTAGCCGCTGGTGGAACGGGACTTGAGCCGGACGGGCTGCTCGCGGTCGACGCCGTTGTCCTCGCCCTTGAGGTAGTGGTCGAACCAGCGCCCGGTGTCGGTCCACACGTCGTTGGGCAGCCCGAACAGCCCGGTGAGTTCGGCGGTCGCATGGTCGCCGGGGCGGAACTCCAGCCGCTTGGGGCCGGTCAGCTTCTCGTAGAGGGCGGCCGACTGGTTGGGCGGGAAGATCGTGTCTCCCCAGGAGCCGGCGAGCATGATGGCCGCCCCGTTCTTGTTGAGCTGGTCCAGGAACGTAGCGGGGGAACGTTTCTTCCCCCAGGCGAGGATGTCCTTCTCCTTCGACAGGTCGGAGGAGTAGAAGGCCGAGAACACCCGCCGGGACTCGGGGCTCTGACGGCCGACCACCGTGCCCACGGTGTCGAGGACGGCGGCGGCCTGGACGTGCTGGGTACGGCCGGAGTAGATCGAGTCGATCAGGTCGCCCCAGCCGCTGAGGGAGGCGACGGCCTTGACCCGTGGGTCGTGGGCCGCGGCCAGCAGGCTGATCCCGGCGCCGTAGGAGACGCCCGCCATGCCGATGTGCTCCGGGTCGCTGGGGGTGTGGGCGAGCGCCCAGTCCACGACCTCGGCGGCGTCGGCGACGTCGTGCGGCCCGGCCACGTCGATGTCGCCGCCGGACTGCCAGAAGCCGCGCACGTTGTAACCGACCACCACGTAACCGGCGTCGGCGAGCCGCTGCGCCTGCACGAGGTACTCGACCTGCGGGAAGCCCCAGCTGGTCGGCAGCACGATCAGCGGGTGGCGGCGGGTGCCGTCGGCCGGGGTGACCACGTTGGCCTTGAGGACCGTGCCGCCGTCCCCGGCGATGTCGACGTACCGCACGCTCCCCGCGGCGGCCTGCGCGGCGGGGGCGAGGTCCAGTGCTCCGCCGGCGGCCAGGGTCGCGCAGACGGCGCCCACGGCGGTCGTACGAAGGGCCATGCGGTGCGGTCGTCCCACGGGTCACTCCTCGAGCCTGTCTGCGCCATCGCAAAGTGACCCGACGGTAACCTTCCTGTCCCACTGAGGGTAACCTTCGGTAAGTTACGTGGGAGTAACGATTGTCGCGGGCGGCAGCGGAGCCTGCGCCGCCCGGGTCACGTCCTCGACCAGTTCGACCACATCGGGGCCGTACGCCTGGGAGTTGATCACCTTCAGCAGCAGGACGAAGGAGCCGTTCCCGTGTTTGCGGGCCAGCCGCTCGTGGTTGCGGACGAGATAGCGGGTGGCGGCCTGGTTGTTGATCGCACGCTGGCCGCAGAACAGGAACACCGGCCGTCCGCCGCGTCGTTGACCGGCCGTGAGACGGGCCAGCAGGACGTACTCGGTGACGCCCGGGTCCATGCGGAAGTGCTCGTCGCCGATCTGGAACGCCAGCCGGTCGGGGCCCGGTTCGTGGTCGGTGTTCACGCGCACCCCCGGCAGCATGGCCTGGATGTGAGCGGCCATCCGCCGGTTCGACCCCGGGCCGCCGACGCAGAACTCCGTACGCTCCCCGAAACCCTGCCGGGCCGCGTCCTGGGTGACGACCTCGGCCCCCGCGCCGCAGTCCTTGATGAGCGCGGCGAGTTCCAGCAACGCGAACACGTCGTGGCGGTGCACCGCGAGATCGGCGCTGCCCGCGTCGCGGTTGACCACGAGCAGGCACTCCGAGTTCTCGGGCAGCCCGAAGAACGCCTGCTTGCGCCGGAGTCTGCGCTTCCACAGGTAGGTGCGGGTCAGCCAGCCCAGCGCGGCACTGATGCCGGCCGCCACCACGCCCAGCACGATGTTGCGCACGTCGTCGTTCATGGGCGCGCATGCTAGCGGGCGAGCGCGACCGGAGCGTACCCGTGTTCGAGGTGTGGCGTTCGTATGACAGTGCCCGGAAGGAGGCTGTCGGGGCCCCCTGAATCTGGTTACGCTGCGCGGACTGTCCCGGACTGGAGGTACGGATGCGTCGCCCTGTCGCGCGGAAACTGTCGGTCCTGGCCGTCTCGGCCGCCGTGGTCACGGTGGGGGCCGCCGCGCCACCCGCCGCCGGGAGGGCCCCTGTTGGGAAGGCACCGGTCGCCGTCGGGTACGGCGGTGCCGTCGCCAGCGTCGACGCGGACGCCTCCGCGGCCGGTATCGAGGTGCTGCGCAAGGGGGGCAACGCCGTCGACGCGGCCGTCGCGACGGCCGCCGCCCTCGGAGTCACCGAGCCCTACTCCTCCGGCATCGGCGGAGGCGGCTACTTCGTCTACTACGACGCCAGATCCCGTACGGTGCACACCATCGACGGGCGCGAGACCGCCCCGCTGACGGCGGACTCCGGTCTCTTCCTGGAGAACGGCAAGCCGCTCGCCTTCGCCGATGCCGTGAGCAGCGGTCTGGCGGTCGGCACGCCCGGGACACCCGCCACGTGGGCGACCGCGCTGAAGGAGTGGGGCAGCGAAAAGCTCGGCACGGTCCTGAAGCCCGCCCAGCGCATCGCGCGCGACGGATTCACCGTCGACGAGACCTTCCGCACCCAGACCGCCGCCAACGAGACCCGTTTCCGCTACTTCCCGGACACCGCCGAGCTGTTCCTGCCCGGCGGCCGGCTCCCCGTCGTCGGCTCGACGTTCAAGAACCCCGACCTCGCCCGCACCTACGAGGAACTGGCCCGCAAGGGCGTCGGCGCGATCTACCGGGGCGACCTCGGCGAGGACATCGTCGCCACGGTCAACAAGCCGCCGGTGGACCCGGGTTCGGGATGGAACGCCCGGCCGGGCGCGCTGTCGGGCAAGGATCTCGCGGCCTACCGCGCCAAGCTCCAGGCGCCCACGAGGACCTCGTACCGCGGCCTGGGCGTCTACTCCATCGCGCCCTCCTCCTCGGGCGGGACGACGGTCGGCGAAGCCCTCAACATCCTGGAGAGGACCGACCTCTCGAAGGCGAGCGACGTCCAGTACCTGCACCACTACCTCGAAGCCAGCCGCATCGCGTTCGCCGACCGCGGGCGCTGGGTCGGCGACCCCGCCTTCGAGGACGTGCCCACCCGGCAGCTGCTGTCGCAGAAGTACGCCGACTCACGCGCGTGCCTCATCAAGGACGACGCCGTCCTCACCAGCCCGGTCGCGCCGGGCGACCCGCGTCACCCGGCCGCCTGCGGCACGGGCGGCACGGCGGCTCCGACGACCTACGAGGGCGAGAACACCACGCACCTGACCGTCGCCGACAAGTGGGGCAACGTCGTCTCCTACACGCTCACCATCGAGCAGACCGGCGGCAGCGGCATCACCGTGCCCGGCCGCGGCTTCCTGCTCAACAACGAACTGACGGACTTCTCCTTCGCCCCCGCCAACCCGGCCGTCCACGACCCCAACCTGCCCGGCCCGGGCAAGCGGCCGCGCTCGTCGATCTCGCCGACGATCGTGCTCGACGGTCACAACAAGCCCGTGGTGGCGCTGGGTTCGCCCGGCGGCGCGACCATCATCACCACCGTGCTCCAGACCCTGACCGGGTTCCTCGACCGCGGTCTGCCGCTCGTCGACGCGATCGCCGCGCCGCGAGCGAGCCAGCGCAACGCCGCTCAGACGGAGTTGGAGCCCGCGCTCTACAACGACACCACCCCCGAGGGGCTCCGCGCCCGACTGGAGGCCATCGGGCACTCCTTCAAGCTCAACCCCGAGATCGGCGCCGCCACGGGCGTGCAGCGGCTGCCGAACGGCAAGTGGCTGGCCGCCGCCGAGACCGTGCGGCGCGGCGGCGGCTCGGCACAGGTGGTGCACCCGGCGGCGTGACGCACTGACGCCCGCAGCAGCAAGGGCACTTGGGCGGCGTCAGAGTTCGGGGGCGGGTGGTTCGCCGGTACGCGTACGGAACGCGAGCCGCCCGTCCTCGACGTCCACCGTCACCCGGTCGCCCTCCTCGAGCCGCCCGTCGAGCAGCAGCCGGGACAGCTGGTTTTCGACCTCGCGCTGGATGGTCCGACGCAGCGGGCGGGCCCCGTACTCGGGCTGGTAACCGCGCTCGGCGAGCCAGCCCGTGGCGGCCTCGGTGAACTCGACCGAGATGCCCTGCGCCTGCGTCAGGCGACGCGTCCTCGCCAGCAACATGTCGGTGATCCGGCGCAGTTGCTCTCCGGTGAGCTGCCGGAACACGACGATCTCGTCGATCCGGTTGAGGAACTCCGGCCGGAAGTGCTCACGCAGCGGCCGCAGGATCTGCTCGCGCCGCGCCTCCTCGTCGGCGTCCGCGCCTCCCGAGCCGAAACCGATGCCGGCGCCACGCCGGGTGATCGCCTCCGAACCCAGGTTGCTGGTCATCACGATGACCGTGTTGGTGAAGTCGACCGTGCGGCCCTGGGAGTCGGTGAGCCGGCCGTCGTCGAGGACCTGGAGCAGGATGTTGAAGACGTCCGGGTGCGCCTTCTCCACCTCGTCGAGCAGGAGCAGGGAGTACGGGTGCCTGCGCACGACCTCCGTCAGCTGCCCGGCCTCCTCGTGGCCGACGTAGCCGGGCGGGGCGCCGACCAGCCTGCTGACCGTGTGCCGCTCCTGGTACTCGCTCATGTCGAGCCGGACCATGCGCTCCTCGCTGCCGAACAGCGACTCCGCCAGGGCGCGCGCCAGTTCGGTCTTGCCGACGCCGGTCGGACCGAGGAACAGGAAGCTGCCGATCGGCCGGTCCGGACTGGCGAGCCCGGCACGCGAACGCAGCACCGCGTCCGCGACGACCCGTACGGCCTCCTCCTGACCGACCACCCGCTCGTGCAGGTGCTCCTCCAGGGCGAGCAGACGGTCCTTCTCCTCCTGGGTGAGGCTGGCGACCGGGATGCCGGTCTGCCGGGACACCACCTCGGCGATCGCCTCCGCGGTGACCTCCAGATGCCGGCCCTCGTCCGAGGTGTTCTCGCCGCTGGCGTCCGCGATGCGCTGCTTCAACTCGGTGATGCGGTCCCGCAGCCGGGTGGCCTGCTCGTAACTCTCGTCCGCGACCGCCTGGTCCTTGTCACGGGCCAGCTCCTCGGCCTCGCGTTCCATGGCCCGTACGTCCGTGCCCTTCGTGCGGGCGCCGAGCCGCACCCGCGCGCCGCTCTGGTCGATCAGGTCGATCGCCTTGTCGGGCAGGCGCCGGTCGGTGAGGTAGCGGTCGGACAGCTCCACGGCCGCGACCAGCGCCTCGTCGGTGTAACGGACCTGATGGTGGGCCTCGTAGCGGTCGCGCAGCCCGCGCAGGATCTCCAGCGCGTCCGCGACGGACGGCTCGGGGACGAGGATCGGCTGGAAACGGCGGGCCAGCGCCGCGTCCTTCTCGATCCGCCGGTACTCCTCCAGCGTCGTCGCGCCCACGATGTGCAGTTCGCCGCGGGCCAGGGCCGGCTTGAGGATGTTGCCGGCGTCCATGGACCCGCCCTCGCCCCCGCCGCCCGCGCCGACGACGGTGTGCAGTTCGTCGATGAAGACGATCAGCTGGTCGGAGTGCGCCCGTATCTCGTCGACGATGTTGGTCAGGCGTTCCTCGAAGTCGCCGCGGTAGCGGGTGCCCGCGACCACGCCCGTCAGGTCCAGGGAGACCACGCGCCGGGCGACGAGGACGTCCGGCACGTCCCCGTCCGCGATCCGCTGGGCCAGCCCCTCCACGATGGCGGTCTTGCCGACGCCGGCGTCGCCGATCAGCACCGGGTTGTTCTTGCCGCGCCGGGAGAGCACCTCGATGGTCTGCTCGATCTCGTCGTCACGCCCGATCACCGGGTCGATGCGGCCCTGGCGGGCCAGTTCCGTGAGATCGCTGCCGTACTTGTCCAGGGTGGGGGTGCCGGTGGGCCGCTGCCGGTCGCCGGTGCGGACCGTCTGCGCGGCCTCCGGCGGCTCGGGCGGCAGGCTCGAGGCGGCGAAGCGGGCCGCGTTGAGGATGTGGCCGGCCGCGGAGTCCGGGTTCGCGGCGAGGGCGCTGAGCACGTGCTCCGGGCCGATGTACCCCGCGCCGCGGGAGCGGGCCAGGTCGTGCGCGTCCAGCAGGGCGCGTTTGGCGGCCGGGGTCAGGGAGAGCGACGTCGGCGGTGGCGCCTCGCCCGGCGGGTGCTGGACGGGACCCGACCGCTCGTCGATCTCCGTCGCGAGGGCGTCCGGGTCGGCCCCGGCCCGGCTGAGCAGACCACGCGTCGGCTCCGCGGTGAGGGCCGCGCGCAGCAGGTGCTCGGTGTCCAGGTCACGGCTGCCGTGCTCGGCGGCGTACTGGGCCGCGTCGCGCACGAGGTCCCTCGCCGGCCGGCTGAGGAGTTGGCCGATGTTGATCTGACGGGGGCCGGGGCGAGGTCCGCCGAAGAAGCGGGCCAGGAACTCGCCGAAGGGGTCGCCGTAGCCCTCCGGGCCGGTGAAACCGCTGGTCATGGCGTTCCGTTCGATCGACGGGCGATGCCGGTGCCGGTGCCGGGTGCCCTCGGCTGGGGGCGATTACACCCACCTTCGCACGATCGTCCACCGTGGGCATGCGCAGCGACGGCCACGGGTCCGGGGCCGCGCCGCCCCTCGCCGGACACCCGCGTCCTCACGCAGTCGCCGTCCGGCGGGCCCGGGCCATGCGGCCCTCTCGCCGCCGGTGTGGTGGCCGGGCACCGGTTGAGGTGGAGCCCGGCCGTCGGCATTGCTCGTGACGAGGGGGAGCCGCTGTTCGACGCGGTCCCGCATCCTTCGGCGCGGTCGCACCGGCGGGGTGGAGGAGCCCGGCTCAGGCGGCCCGGCGCCCGTCGGAGTCGCTCGCACCCCCGCTCGGTTGGGCCGTGGCGAGGGGTGACCGTGGGGGAGCCCGCCGGGCGGTCCGGCCGCGCACGGCGCGCCGGGACGGTCCTACCGTCGCTCGGTGAGGATCCTGGGGCCTGCCTCGGTGATCGCCACGGTGTGTTCCACGTGGGCCGCCCTCGAGCCGTCGTTCGTCCGCAGGGTCCAGCCGTCGGGCGCCTCGTGATAGCCGTCCCCGCCGCCGGCGATCAGCATCGGTTCGATCGCGAGGGCCATACCGGGGCGCAGCGGGTAGCCGCGCCCGGGGCGGCCCTCGTTGGGGACCCCCGGGTCCTCGTGCATGTGGCGGCCGATTCCGTGGCCCCCGAAGCCGTCCGGGATGCCGTAGCCCGCGGTCCGGCACACGGTGCCGATCGCGTGCGCGATGTCGCCGATGCGGTTGCCGACGACCGCCGCCTCGATGCCGGCCGCGAGGGCGCGCTCGGCGGTCTCGATCAGCCGGACGTCCGCCGCACGCGGCGTGCCCACGGTGAAGCTGATCGCGGAGTCGCCGACCCAGCCGTTCAGCGCGGCGCCGAAGTCCATCGAGACGAGGTCGCCGTCGCGCAGCCGGTAGCCGGTGGGGATGCCGTGCACGATGGCGTCGTTCACGGAGGCGCAGAGCACCGCGGGGAAGGGCGTCATGGCGAAGGACGGGCGGTAGCCGAGGAAAGGCGACGTCGCCCCCGCCGCCCTCAGTACGTCGTGGGCCAGCTCGTCCAGCTCCAGCAGGGATACGCCCACGTCGGCGGCGTCGCGCACGGCTGTCAGCGCCCGGGCGACCACCTGCCCCGCCTCGTACATGGCCTCGATCGACGTGTCCGTCTTCAGTTCCACCATGCCAATTACTATACCGGTATTAGAATGGGTGCATGGTGCGCACCCCCTTGACCCCGGAAGAGCGAGAACGCGGCGAGCGGCTCGGCCGGCTGCTGCGCGAGGCCCGCGGCGGCCACAGCATGACCGCGATCGCGGCGAGCGCCGGCATCTCCGCCGAGACCCTCCGCAAGATCGAGACCGGCCGCGCGCCGACCCCGGCGTTCTTCACCGTCGCCGCGCTCGCCCGCGTGCTCGGCCTGTCGATGGACGAGTTGGCGGGGCTGTGCGTGCCCGCCCCCGCGTGACACCCTGGGGGCGCTGTCCGCGCATGGTCCGGATCACGCGGAACCCGCCGTCGCGTCAGCTTCGCAAAGCGGCCGTAGCCGCGCTGTAACACGGCTGGTGTTTTCTACGAACCGGAAGTTTCCGGTCTGGGCGGGAGTCGAGCGATGGCTGTGGATCAACTCCCGGGTGAGGTGCGGGAGTTCGCAAGCTACCTGAACAGACTGCTGTCGCGCCTCGACCAGGGCGCCGGCTGGTGCGGGGTGTTCTGGCAGCGCGATCCCGAGGGTATGCAAGCATGCCTCGAGGGGCGCGAGATGCCGCCCTGGGACGTGGTGGAGGCGGTGCTCCAGGACCTCGCCGCCGAGTACGGAACCGCGGTCGCCGCACAGCAGGCCGCACAGGTGCGGCCCTTGCACGCCGCCGCACTCGCCGCCCATGACGCCCGGCCCGGCGGCCGCGACGCGCTCGGGGACCGGCTCGACGTGATGCTCCGTGAACAGCGCTACGCCGCCGAACGGTTGGCCGAGCTGAGCCGCCGGCTCCCGGCCGCGGACACCCAGGAGCAGACCGACGCCATCCGTCTCGACCTGGCCTGGGCCCACGACGACCACCAGCGGGCCACCGCCCGGTGTGCCGAACTCCGCCACCGGATGGCGGAGTCGGACCGGCTCCCGGCCACCGGCCCCACCCGGGCGCACACCCCGCACACCGCCCCGAGCCCGGCCTCCGGCCCCACCGGGCGCCCCGCGGCGGACCCCGCACACGAGGCCCCGGCCGCTTACGGCACGGCCGGGCGGGCGGCCCGCCCCGCGGCGGGGGCGTACGAAGCTTCCGACGGGTACGGCACGGCCGAGCCGACGGCCCGCCCCACGGTCGGCGCACACGAAGCATCGGCCGCTTACGGCACCGCAGAACCCACGGCCCACCCCGCGGCGGGGGCGTACGAAGCTTCCGACGGGTACGGCACCGCCGAGCCCGCGGCCCGGTCCACGGTCGACGCGCACGCAGTTTTCGACGGGTACGGCACCGCCGCATCCGCGGCCCGCCCCGCGGCGGGGGCGCACGCGGTGTCGGGCGGGGACGGGGCCGCCGAGTCCGCCGGCGGTCGCGGTGATGACAGGCATGAGGCCGGGGTACCGGGGGCCGGCGCCTCCGGGCCCGGGTCGGTGGGGGACGCCGGCGACGTCCCCGCCCCGGCCGCCGTCCCCAAGCAGCGCAAGCGCCGACGGGGCAGCGCCCGCTTCGCCGGTCTGGCCGAGGACGAGGACACCGCCGCCGTCGCCGTGCCGCCCGACGGCCGGCCCGCGGCTCCCGTGCCCGCCCCGACCGCGCGCCGCACCCCGCGCGGCGCGCGCTTCGCCGGGGCCGCCGCCGGAAAGGGCGAGCGGCGCTCCGAGCCGCAGCGCGAGCCGCAGCGCGAGCCGCTGGACGGGGCGGCCCGGCGCGAGACCGTCGAGACGGTGGAGCGGCTGGTGCGGCTGCGCGGCGAAGGCCGCAGCGGCGAGGCGCACGCCCTGCTCGTCGAGCTCGCGTACTGGCCGGCCGCCCGCATCCCGCTGCTCGCGGCCGAACTCCAGCGCGCCGGGCTCACCGCCGACTGGACCACCCTGCTCTGGGAGGCCGCCTCCCTCCCCGCCGACCGGCTCGTCGCCGCGGCCGACGCGCTGGTCGCGGTGGGGCGCACGGCCGACGGCGAACAGATCCTGCGCCAGGGCGTCGCCCGGCCGGCCGGCGAGATAGGACAGGCCGTCCTCGGCCTGGTCGAGGCGGGCCGACTGCGCGAGGTCCGCGCACTGCTCGACGCCTACGTCCGGGTCCGCACCCCCGAGGAGGCGGTCCGCAGCGTTGCCCCGGCCCCGCAGACCCTCGTCCCGCTGCTGCTGGCGGCGGCCAAGACCGTCTCCGAGGAGCGTCACTGGGACCTGGTGCACGCCCTGAGGGTCGCCGGCTTCACCGCCTGACCCGGGTCGCCTCCCTTACGCCGTACGCCCCGCGGGTGCCCCACCGGAGTGTGAAACGCGATCGACTCGGCGGGTTAACGACGATGGTCTTGGCAAGCCCGTCCCGGAGGCTTACGTTCGTCCCTCTACGACCTTCGTCTACGGGCGTAGAGGCTCTGACGTCCCGTCGAAGGAGCAGCTCATGGCCAACGTCGTACGTGCCGCACTCGTCCAGGCCACCTGGACCGGTGACACCGAGTCCATGGTGGCGAAACACGAGGAGCACGCCCGCGAGGCGGCCCGCCGGGGCGCGAAGATCATCGGGTTCCAGGAGGTCTTCAACGCTCCCTACTTCTGTCAGGTCCAGGAGCCGGAGCACTACCGCTGGGCCGAGCCGGTTCCCGACGGGCCGACCGTGCGTCGTATGCAGGAGCTCGCGCGCGAGACGGGCATGGTCGTCGTCGTGCCGGTCTTCGAGGTCGAACAGTCCGGTTTCTACTTCAACACCGCCGCCGTGATCGACGCCGACGGCTCCTACCTCGGGAAATACCGCAAGCACCACATCCCCCAGGTGAAGGGCTTCTGGGAGAAGTACTACTTCAAGCCCGGCAACCTCGGCTGGCCCGTCTTCGACACGGCCGTCGGCAAGGTCGGCGTCTACATCTGCTACGACCGGCACTTCCCCGAGGGCTGGCGGCAACTCGGCCTCAACGGGGCCCAGCTGGTATACAACCCGTCCGCGACCCACCGTGGCCTCTCCGCCCACCTCTGGCAGCTGGAACAGCCCGCGGCCGCCGTCGCCAACGAGTACTTCGTCGCCGCGATCAACCGCGTCGGCGTCGAGGAGTACGGGGACAACGACTTCTACGGGACGTCGTACTTCGTCGACCCGCGCGGAAAGTTCGTCGGCGAGGTCGCGAGCGACAAGGACGAGGAACTCGTTGTCCGCGACCTCGACTTCGACCTGGTCGAGGAGGTCCGGCAGCAGTGGGCCTTCTACCGTGACCGCCGTCCCGACGCCTACGACGGGCTGGTGCAGCCATGAGCGAACTCCACGCCCGCCATCGCAACGTCCTGCCCGACTGGCTCGCCCTCTACTACGAGCACCCGCTGGAGATCACCCACGGCGAGGGCCGGCACGTGTGGGACGCCGAGGGCAACAAGTACCTCGACTTCTTCGGCGGCATCCTCACCACCATGACCGCGCACGCGCTGCCCGAGGTCACCAAGGCCGTGAGCGAGCAGGCAGGGCGGATCATCCATTCGTCGACGCTCTACCTCAACCGGCCCATGGTCGAACTCGCCGAGCGCATCGCCCACGTCAGCGGCATCCCCGACGCCCGGGTCTTCTTCACCACCTCGGGCACCGAGGCCAACGACACGGCCCTCCTGCTCGCGACGACCTACCGGCGCAGCAACACCGTCGTCGCGATGCGCAACAGCTACCACGGCCGTTCCTTCAGCGCCGTCGGCATCACCGGCAACCGCGGCTGGTCGCCGACCTCCCTGTCCCCCCTCCAGACGCTGTACGTGCACGGCGGGGTGCGGGGCCGTGGCCCCTTCGCCGGTCTCGGCGACGCGGAGTTCATCGACGCCTGTGTCGCGGACCTGAAGGACCTCCTCGGCCACACCCGCGCGCCCGCGGCCCTGATCGCCGAGCCGATCCAGGGCGTCGGCGGGTTCACCTCACCGCCGGACGGCCTGTACGCGGCCTTCCGCGAGGTGCTGGACGAACACGGGATCCTGTGGATCGCCGACGAGGTGCAGACCGGCTGGGGCCGCACCGGCGAGCACTTCTGGGGCTGGCAGGCGCACGGTCGCAACGGTCCGCCGGACATCGTCACGTTCGCCAAGGGCATCGGCAACGGCATGGCCATCGGCGGTGTCATCGCCCCCGCGGAGATCATGAACTGCCTGGACGCCAACAGCATCTCCACGTTCGGCGGCACCCAGGTCACCATGGCGGCCGGCCTCGCCAACCTCTCCTACCTCCTGGAACACGACCTCCAGGGCAACGCCCGGCGGGTCGGCGGCCTGCTCATCGAGCGGCTGCGGGCCGTCGCCGCCCAGGATCCGGGGGTACGGGAGGTGCGCGGGCGCGGGCTGATGATCGGCGTCGAGCTGACCAGGCCCGGCACCGACCGGGCGGACCCGGACCGGGCGGCCGCCGTACTGGAGGCGGCCCGCGCCGGCGGGCTGCTGATCGGCAAGGGCGGCGGCCACGACACCAGCGCCCTGCGCGTCGCCCCGCCGCTGTCCCTGACGGTGGCGGAGGCCGAGGAGGGCGCCGCCGTCCTCGAAGGCGCGCTGAGGAGCACGCAGTAGCGCAGGTCTGAGCAAGGGAACGCAACGCCATGACCCTCACCCAGGAGCCCTGGGGGGCCGTAGACCCCCTGGAACCCGCCCTGTCGGTCCGTCAGGTCCTGGCCCTGGAAAGGGTGCTGGCCGGGGAGCCCGAAGTGGTGGCCGGCGCGGGCCAGCTCGACCGGCCGGTGCGCTGGGTGCACGTCGCCGAGGCCTCCGACGTCGGCGTGATGCTCAGCGGCGGCGAGATGGTCCTCACCACCGGAGTGCTGCTCGCCGGTGACGAGAACGCGCAGACCGAGTACATCCAGTCCCTGCACCGCGCGGAGGCCGCGGCCGTGGTGCTGGGCCTCGGACGGGCGTTCCCCGCCACCCCGGGAGTGATGCGGCGCGCCGCCGAGCGGTGCGGGCTGCCCATGGTCGTGCTGCACCGCCCCTTCCCCTTCGCCGAGTTGACGGAGGAGGTGCAGTCCCGGCTGGTCCGGCGCAAGTTCGCCGCCGTCAGCCTGTCGGAGGCCGTACGCACCGCCCTCACCGGACTGATCACCGCGGGCGCCCCGCTCCAGCTGCTGCTCGACGTGATCGCCCAGCACGCTGCCTGTCCCGTCGTCGTCACCAACCTCGCCCACCGGGTGCTGGCGACGGCGGGGGAGCGGTCGGCGGTCGACGACGTGCTGCGGGACTGGGAACGCATCGCCCGCCAGGCATGGGGGCACCACCCAGGCCGTTCAGGCACTGGGGGAGGCAGCCAGGGCGACGGCTGGATCCGCGCCGAGCTCGGCGGACGCGGCGAGCGGTGGGGGCAGATCATGCTCTGCGGCCACCGCGGCGACACCGCGGGCGGACGGCTGCTCGCCGACCGGGCCGCCGAGGCCCTCGTCCTGCACCGCATGCTCGGCGGCACCTCCGCCCACACCTGGGAGGAACAGTCCGCGCAGAGCCTGCTCACCGACCTGGTCTCCGGTGTCGTACCGGCCAGGCAACTGCTGCCCCGGGCCCGGGCCGCCGGGCTCCCGGTCAACCGGCGCACCTTCGTCCCGCTCGTCGTGCGCGACGGCGATCCCGGCCAACTGGAGCGGATGCTGCGCCTGTTGGGAATGCCCGGGCTGGTCGCCGAGCTCGCCGACGGAGCCACCGCCGTGCTGCTCAGCCTCGCCCGCGACCAGGACGCCGAGGCACTCGCCGCGCACTTCGCGGCCCGGCTGCGGACCGAGTCGGGCGAGAGCCGCACGGTTGTCGCGGCGGCCGACCCGCGCACCGTCTGGGACGACGTGTCCGCCGGGCTGCGCGAGGCCCAGCATGTCGCGGACGCCGTGGCCGACTCCTCGGCCGCCCTCGACCTCCCGGCCGTCGTCCGCCTCAAGGACGTCCATCTGCGCGGACTGGTCCGGCTGCTGCGCGACGACCCGCATGTGCAGTCGTTCGCCGAACGGGAGCTGGACGGGCTGCTGTGCGCGGCAGGGGACGACCTGCTCGCCGTCCTGCGGACCTATCTCTCGACCGGCCGCAACAAATCCCGCACCGCCCAGCTCCACCACGTCTCGCGGCCCGCGCTGTACCGCCGGCTGGAGGCGATAGAGGGACGGCTCGGCGTGGACCTCGACGACTTCGAACAGGCCGCCTCGGTGCACATCGCGCTCCTCGCACACGATGCGCAGCAGAGCTGACCGGGCTGCGGGCAACACCCTCGAAACACAGGACGACCAGGGAAAACGGTGGTGAAACATGGGTCCGGGAAGACGTGACACGGTGGCACGCCGGACGCCCGCAGGCGTGACACCGTGCAACTCAAAGCGGACCGGCCGGCTTCCTAGGCTCCTCGTACACCGAGCGACCGGAGGTCCCGATGAGCAGAGTGATCCGTGCCGCCGTCTTCCAGACGGCCTGGACCGGCGACAAGGAATCGATGATCCAGGTGCACGAGCAGGCGGTCCGCGACGCGGCCGCGCAGGGTGCTCAGGTCCTGTGCTTCCAGGAGCTGTTCTACGGACCGTACTTCTGCCAGGTCCAGGACCCGCAGTTCTACGAGTACGCCGAACAGATCCCGGACGGCCCCATCGTGAAGCGTTTCCAGGCGCTCGCCAGGGAGCACGGCATCGTCCTGGTGCTGCCGATGTACGAGGAGGAGCAGCCGGGCGTCCTCTACAACACCGCCGCCGTGATCGACGCGGACGGCTCGTACCTCGGCAAGTACCGCAAGCACCACATCCCGCAGGTGAAGGGCTTCTGGGAGAAGTTCTACTTCCGGCCCGGGAACGTGGGCTGGCCGGTCTTCGAGACGGCCGTCGGCAAGGTCGGCGTCTACATCTGCTACGACCGCCACTTCCCGGAGGGCTGGCGCGCGCTGGGACTGGAGGGCGCGGAGATCGTCTTCAACCCGTCGGCGACCTCGCGCGGACTGTCCGCGTACCTGTGGCAGCTGGAGCAGCCGGCGGCGGCCGTCGCCAACGAGTACTTCGTCGGCGCGATCAACCGGGTCGGCGTCGAGGAACTCGGCGACAACGACTTCTACGGGACGTCGTACTTCGTGGACCCGGAGGCGCAGTTCGTCGGGGAGGTGGCGAGCGACAAGGAGAGCGAACTCGTCGTCCGCGACCTCGACATGGCCAAGCTGCGCGAGGTGCGCGACCGCTGGCAGTTCTACCGGGACCGCCGTCCCGACGCCTACCCCCCGCTGACCGCGCCCTAGTCGGCCGCGGCCGTCGCCGGTCCGGTGCACGGGGGCCGGACCGGCGGCACCCCTCAGGCACGACACCAGTGTTGAACACGGCAGGAGAGGGAGAATGAGCAGCCGAACCGTCATCCGGGGTGGTCTCGTCATCACCGCGTCCGACGAGATCCACGCCGACGTCCTGATCGAGGACGGCCGTATCGCCGCCCTCGCGGCCTCCGGTACCCCGGCCGCCGGGGCCTGGACCGCCGAGAGGGTCGTCGACGCCACCGGGAAGTACGTGATCCCGGGCGGGGTCGACGTCCACACCCACATGGAGCTGCCGTTCGGCGGCACCTTCGCCTCCGACACCTTCGAGACCGGTACCCGGGCGGCCGCCTGGGGCGGCACGACGACGATCGTCGACTTCGCCGTGCAGAGCGTCGGGCACAGCCTGCGCGAGGGCCTCGACGCCTGGCACGCCAAGGCCGAGGGCAACTGCGCGATCGACTACGGCTTCCACATGATCGTCTCCGACGTGAACCAGGACACCCTGAAGGAGATGGACCTGCTGGTGGAGGAGGGCGTCACCTCCTTCAAGCAGTTCATGGCCTACCCCGGCGTCTTCTACAGCGACGACGGCCAGATCCTGCGCGCCATGCAGCGCTCCGCCGACAACGGCGGACTGATCATGATGCACGCGGAGAACGGCATCGCCATCGACGTCCTCGTCGAACAGGCGCTGGCCCGCGGCGAGACGGACCCGCGCTACCACGGCGAGGTCCGCAAGGCGCTCCTGGAGGCCGAGGCCACCCACCGCGCGATCAAGCTCGCCCAGGTCGCCGGAGCCCCGCTGTACGTGGTGCACGTGTCGGCGATGGAGGCGGTCGCGGAACTGGCGCGGGCGCGCGACGAGGGGCTGAACGTCTTCGGCGAGACCTGCCCGCAGTACCTGTTCCTGTCGACGGACAACCTCGCGGAGCCCGGCTTCGAGGGCTCGAAGTACGTGTGCTCGACGCCGCTGCGCCCCAGGGAGCACCAGGCCAAGCTGTGGCAGGGCCTCAGGACGAACGATCTCCAGGTCGTCTCCACCGACCACTGCCCCTTCTGCTTCGTGGGCCAGAAGGAACTCGGCAGGGGCGACTTCTCGAAGATCCCCAACGGTCTGCCGGGCGTCGAGAACCGGATGGACCTGCTGCACCAGGCCGTCGTCGACGGGCACATCAGCCGCCGCCGCTGGATCGAGATCGCCTGCGCCACCCCGGCCCGCATGTTCGGCATGTACCCCAAGAAGGGCACCATCGCCCCGGGCGCCGACGCCGACGTCGTCATCTACGACCCGCACGCCGAGCAGACCGTCTCCGCCGAGACCCACCACATGAACGTCGACTACTCGGCGTACGAGGGCAAGCGGCTCACCGGCCGCGTCGAGACGGTCCTGTCGCGGGGCGAACCCGTCATCACCGAGCGGGAGTACACCGGACACGCCGGTCATGGCGTCTACACCCCGCGCTCCACCTGTCAGTACCTCAACTAGGAGCAAGGCACATGGACTTCGGACTTGTCCTCCAGACCGACCCCCCGGCCTCGAAGGTCGTCGAGCTGATGAAGCGCGCCGAGGACAACGGCTTCACCTACGGCTGGACCTTCGACTCGGCCGTGCTCTGGCAGGAACCGTTCGTGATCTACAGCCAGATCCTGGCTAACACGAGCAGGCTCACTGTGGGCCCCATGGTGACCAACCCCGGCACCCGCACCTGGGAGGTCACCGCCTCCACCTTCGCCACCCTCAACGACATGTTCGGCAACCGCACGGTGTGCGGCATCGGCCGCGGCGACTCCGCCATGCGCGTCGCGGGCCGCGCCCCGAACACGCTCGCCCGGATCAGCCAGGCCATGAAGGTCATCAGGGCCCTCGGCTCGGGCGAGGAGGCCGACCTCGGCGGCACCGTCGTCCGGTTCCCCTGGATCAAGGACGACGCCCGGCTCCCCGTCTGGATGGCCGCCTACGGCCCGAAGGCGCTGAAGATGACCGGCGAGGAGGCCGACGGCTTCATCCTCCAGCTCGCCGACCTCTACCTCACCGAGTACATGGTGAAGGCCGTCAAGGACGCGGCCGTCGCCGCCGGCCGTGACCCCGACGAGGTGAGGATCTGCGTCGCCGCGCCGGCGTACGTCACCGAGGACGACTCGCCCGAGGCGCTCGCCCACGCGCGTGAGCAGTGCCGGTGGTTCGGCGGAATGGTCGGCAACCACGTGGCCGACCTCGTCTCCAAGTACGGCGAGCACTCGGCCGCCGTACCGGACGAGCTCACCGACTACATCAAGTCCCGCGAGGGGTACGACTACTCGCACCACGGGCGGGCCGACAACCCCGACACCGCGTTCGTGCCCGACGAGATCGTCGACCGGTTCTGCCTGATCGGACCGGCCGAGAAGCACATCGAGAAGCTGACCGCGCTGCGCGAGCTCGGCGTGGACCAGTTCGCCGTCTACGACATGCACGACGCGCGGGAGGCCACCATCGACGCCTACGGCACGACGGTGATCCCGGCCGTCAACGGCTGACCTGCGCACCCGGACCGCCGTAGGGCCCGGCGGCCCCCCGGCACACCGCTCGACTTCCCCTCCCCCCACTCCAGTTCTCCCCTCCTCCGCACCTCGGAGGAGGGGGCCCGGAGACCCCGCACGGCCTTTCCGGATCCGCCCCTCGTTTGATTGGCCTGCCCATGACCGACACCGCTCCCACGGCCATACCGCCGACCTCTCAAGTCACCCTGGCCGACGGCCGGGTGGAGATCGCCCCTGGTTCGCCGCAGCCCAGCGGCCCCTACGCCAACGAGGACCTGCTCCCGGTCCCGGTGGAGAAGCGCACCTGGACCACGTACAACTTCTCCGCGCTGTGGGTCGGCATGGCCCACAACACGGCGTCGTGGACACTGGCCTCCGGTCTGATCGCCGTCGGCATGGACTGGAAGCAGGCGGTGCTCACCATCGCCCTGGCCAACCTCATCGTGCTGGTCCCGATGCTGCTCACCGGGCACGCGGGGCCGAAGTACGGGATCCCCTTCCCGGTCTTCGCCCGCGCCTCCTTCGGCGTCCGCGGCGCCAACCTGCCCGCCGTCGTACGGGCGTTGGTGGCGTGCGGCTGGTTCGGCATCCAGACCTGGATCGGCGGTGAGGCGATCTACTTCCTCGCCGGGAAGCTGATCGGCAACGGCTGGTCCGACGCCGGGAAGATCGGCGGCTACGCCTGGACCATGTGGCTGTCGTTCGCGATCTTCTGGGCGCTCCAGGTCGCGATCATCTACCGGGGCATGGAGACGATCCGGCGCTTCGAGAACTGGGCGGCGCCCTTCGTGCTCGTCGGCGCGCTGGTGATGCTGGTCTGGATGAGCGACAAGGCGGGCGGATTCGGGCCGTTGCTCGACCAGCCCTCCAAGCTCGGCTGGGGCGGCGACTTCTGGAAGCTGTTCTGGCCGTCCCTGATGGGCATGATCGGCTTCTGGTCGACGCTGTCGCTGAACATCCCCGACTTCACGCGGTACGGGAAGTCGCAGAAGGCACAGACCTGGGGACAGGCTCTCGGTCTTCCCACGACCATGACGCTGTTCGCGCTGCTGTCGGTGATGGTCACCTCCGGTTCCCAGGCGGTGTACGGCGAGACCATCTGGGACCCGGTACAGCTCGCCGCGAAGACGGACAATGTCTTCGGCCTGCTGTTCGCGCTGGTCACCGTGCTGGTGGCGACCCTGTCGGTGAACGTCGCGGCCAACCTGGTCTCGCCGGCCTTCGACTTCTCCAACGTCGCTCCCCGGAAGATCAGTTTCCGTACCGGCGCCCTCGCCACCTGTGTCCTCGGGGTGCTGATCTTCCCGTGGAAGCTGTACTCCGACCCGCAGGGCTACATCTTCACCTGGCTCGGGCTGGTCGGCGGTCTGCTGGGCACCGTCGCCGGCATTCTCATCGCCGACTACTGGGTCCTGCGCCGCGGCAGGCTCGACCTGACCGACCTGTACCGCGCGGGAGGCCGCTACTGGTACGACGGCGGCTGGAACTGGCGGGCCGTGGTGGCCTTCCTGACCGGCGGAGTGCTGGCCGTCGGCGGCGCCAGCTTCAAACCGCTGATCGACGGACGGCCGATCCCGGCGCTGGAAACCCTCGCCGACTACGGCTGGGCGGTCGGACTCGGCACCTCGATGGTGCTGTATCTGGCCCTGATGCTGCTGGCGCCCCCGCGGCAGGAGCGGGAGGACGCCGTCTGACCCGTGGCACGCCGACGGGAACGAGAAACGGCCGGAAGAGTGAACTGCCTCTTCCGGCCGTTTCTCGTACGCCGTTCAGCTCTTGCCGCCGTCCCGCGGGGCGTTCAGCTCTTTTTGCCGTTCACCAGGGCGGCGACCACTTCCTTCGCCGCCTTGATCGCACCCTTGTTGATCTCGTCGGTGCTGGGCGCCTTCTTCGTCTCGAAGTCGCTGCCGTTGTAGTTGACGATGACCAGCGCGTTGGACACCTGGGCGATGACGATGCCCTCACGCGTCTGCTGCTTGTCCTGCGTGGTGAGGTTCACCACCGAGTAGGCCGCGTCGCCGAGCCCGGGCACCGCCCCGCCGCCGCTCTTCTCAGCGGTGCGCTCCTTGTACGAACTCTGTGCCGCCTGGTCGGAGTCCGTGAGCTCGAAGGAGACGTCGAGCCACCGGTAGTCGTACCCCTTGAGCGCGTTCCAGGAGCAGGTGCGGCGCAGGGCGGTGTCCGTCGACGGGATCTCCTTGCCCGCCGCCTTGGCGCCCGGCACGAGGGCGGCGACCGTCTTCGCGGTCACGCCGGTGCAGGGGGCGGGCGCCGCGGAGTACGTCTTGGACACGGCCGTGGTGGAGGGGCCGGACGACTTCTCGGACTCGGTCTTCCGCGTGTCCTTGGCCGCGGTGTCCTGCGTTTCGGTGAGCGGGCCCGAGGACATCGCCCAGCCCGCACAGGCGAGCACGACCACGGGGGTCAGACGCGCGGTGAGGGCGAGCGGCAGTGGAAGAGAGCGCACGACGCACTTTCGTGGGGGACGGTGCGGACGGAGTCCGCAGTGCGGACAAGGACGCCAGTCTCACACGACTGCCTGTGGGGCGGAAGCGAAAACTCGCTGTGTGCACGGGTGGTGACGAAGGGCCGCGCCAGCTCCCCGGCATTGCCGGGTAATTGGCGCGGATGTGCAGAAAAAGGTCATCAGTGCCGGCCGTACGATCGCCGGACCGGCCGCCGCGCAGTGAGGAGCGTTTCCGTGTTCACCACCCGCCCCACCCTTCAGGGGACCTTCGGCATGGTGTCCTCCACGCACTGGCTGGCCTCGCAGTCGGCGATGGCCGTCCTGGAGGGCGGCGGCAACGCCTACGACGCGGCCGTGGCCGGAGCCTTCGTGCTGCACGTCGTCGAACCGCACCTCAACGGGCCTGCGGGCGAGGTCCCCGTCCTCCTCGCCCCGGCCCGTGGCGAGGTGCAGGTGCTGTGCGGACAGGGAGTGGCGCCTGCGGGTGCGACGGTCGCCCACTACCGGGCGCTCGGCCTGGACCTCGTCCCCGGCACGGGGCCGCTGGCCGCGGCCGTGCCCGGCGCGTTCGACGCCTGGATGCTCCTGCTGCGCGACCACGGCACCAGGTCCCTCGACGAGGTGCTGAAGTACGCCATCGGGTACGCCGAGCACGGACACGCGCCCGTGGAGAACGTCGGCGCGACCGTCGCGACCGTCCGGGAACTGTTCGAGACGGAGTGGACGACGTCGGCGGAGGTGTACCTGCCGGGCGGGGAGCCGCCGCGTCCCGGCACCCTGCTGCGCAACCCCGCCCTCGCCGCCACCTGGAAGCGGCTGCTCGCCGAGACCGCCGGAGCGGGCGACCGGGAGGCGCGGATCGACGCCGCGCGGGAGGTCTGGCGCACCGGGTTCGTCGCCGAGGCGCTCGTCCGGCAGGCCGCCCGGCCCACCCTGGACACCAGCGGGGAGCGGCACACCGGCACCCTCGAGGCCGCCGACCTCGCCGCCTGGTCCGCGTCCTACGAGGCCCCGGCGACCCACGACTGGAACGGCTGGACCGTGTGCAAGGCCGGCCCCTGGAGCCAGGGCCCGTCCCTCCTCCAGCAACTCGCCCTGCTCCCGCCCGAACTGCCCGCGTACGGCTCCGCCGACTACGTCCACCTCCTGATCGAGGGCTGCAAGCTCGCCATGGCCGACCGCGAGGCCTGGTACGGCGACGCGGCCGACGTCCCGCTGCGGGAACTGCTCGCCGACGGCTACAACGCGGACCGGCGGCGGCTGATCGGCGACAAGGCGTCCTGGGAGCTGCGGCCGGGCAGCCCCGGCGGGCGTAGCCCGCGGCTCAGCACGCACGCGTACACGGTCGTCACCGACGACCCTGCCTCCGGTCCGATGGGCGCCGGTGAGCCGACGGTCGCCAAGAGCCCGACGTCCCCCGTGCCGGGCGAACCGCAGACCGGGCCGCAGGGGGCCACCCGCGGCGACACCTGCCACCTCGACGTCGTCGACCGCTGGGGCAACATGGTCGCGGCCACGCCCAGCGGCGGCTGGCTCCAGTCCAACCCGGTCGTGCCCGAGCTGGGCTTCCCGCTCGGCACCCGGCTCCAGATGACCTGGCTGGAGGAGGGCCTGCCGAACTCGCTGACGCCCGGACGCCGCCCCCGCACCACCCTCACCCCCTCGATCGCGCTGCGCGACGGCGTGCCGGTGCTGGCGTTCGGCACGCCCGGCGGTGACCAGCAGGACCAGTGGCAGCTGCACTTCCTGCTGGCCGTCGCCCTGCGCGCGCGGGTGCGTGGCGGCCTGGACCTCCAGGGCGCCATCGACGCCCCGAACTGGCACAACGACGGCTTCCCCGGCTCCTTCTATCCGCGCGGCATGCGGCCGGGCAGCGTCACCGTCGAGTCCCGTATGCCGGCGGAGGTGGTGCGGGAGCTGCGGCGGCGCGGTCACGACGTCACCGTCGGCGACCCGTGGTCCGAGGGCCGGCTCTGCGCGGTGGCCCGCGACCCGGACACCGAAATCCTGCTCGCGGCGGCGAACCCGCGCGGGATGCAGGGATACGCGGTCGGCCGCTGACCCGGGAGCGCGGTCGTTCGCGGGGCGAGTGCGTGGAGGCCGCTCTCCGCTTCTTCATCCCGATTCCACCCGTGATGCACCGGGCGGGTGGGGATTGTCAGTGGGGCGTGCTCTCATGGAGGCATGATCGAAGACACGGAAACCATCGACGAGTTTCTCGCCCGCCACTCGACCGACGTGGAGGAGGCGGTCCGCAAGGTCGCCGCGGCCGAGATCATGCCTCGTTTCCGCCGGCTCGCCGCGCACGAGATCGAGCAGAAGGCCGGACCGCACGACCTGGTGACGGACGCCGACCGCAACGCCGAGCTGTACCTCACGCAGGTCCTCGGCGCCCTCCTGCCCGGCTCGGTCGTCGTCGGCGAGGAGGCGGTGCACGCCAACCCGGCCACCTACGAGGCGATACAGGGCGACGCCCCCGTCTGGATCGTCGACCCCGTCGACGGGACACGGCAGTTCGTGCACGGCAACGACGGCTTCTGCACGCTGGTGGCGCTCGTCCGGCACGGCGTCCTGCACGCCTCCTGGACCTACGCTCCGGCCCGTGACCAGCTGGCCACGGCCGTCCGGGGCGGCGGCGCCTTCCTGGACGGCGAGCGCCTGTTCGCCGGCCCGCCCGAGCCCGGCCGCGACCTGAGGGTGGCCACCTCCCACCCCGACTACACGACCGAGGACCAGAAGCGTGCCCTGCTCGCGCTGCGGACGGACGGGGTCGCACCGCGTGCGTGCGGGTCGGCCGGGCTCGAGTATCTCGCCATAGCCCGGGGCGAGTCGGACGCGACGGCGTTCTCCTGGGAGGCGGCCTGGGACCACGCGGCCGGACTGCTGCTGGTCGAGGAGGCGGGCGGCGCCCACCTCACGCTCACGGGCGAGCCGTTCCGTGTCACGGGCGGCAACTCACTGCCGTTCACGGCGGCCCGGGACGCGGCGACGGCCCGCCGGGTGGCGGGACTGCTGGCGGGCACCGGTCCCCTGACGGGCTGACGGGCTGACGGGCTGACGCGCACCCCCGGGGAAGCCCCGGTTCCGACGGGGGCGTCCGGGGGACGGTTTCGACCCGCGATGTTTCGAGGGCCCCGCGCCGCCGGTGTTGTCGTACCCCCGGCATATCCTGCATGCCGGGGCCACCGGTCTACGGAGGTCACCGGCTGACGAAGGGGTCGAAGTGCCGTCGATGCTCGATGCGGTCGTGGTGGGAGCGGGGCCCAACGGGCTGACCGCGGCGGTGGAGCTGGCCAGGCGCGGCTTCTCCGTGGCGCTGTTCGAGGCGCGGGACACCGTGGGCGGAGGAGCCCGCACCGAGGAACTCACCCTGCCGGGCTTCCGCCACGACCCGTGCTCCGCCGCGCATCCCCTCGGCATCAACTCACCCGCGTTCCGCGCGCTGCCCCTCGAGCGGTACGGCCTGGAGTGGCTGCACGCCGAGCTGCCGATGGCCCACCCCTTCCTCGACGGCAGTGCCGCGGTGCTGTCGAGGTCGGTCGCCGAGACGGCCGCCTCCTTCGGGCCGCGTGACGCGGGCGCGTACCGCCGCCTGGTCGAGCCCTTTCTGCCCAAGTGGGACACACTGGTCCGCGACTTCATGTCACTGCCCCTGACCGCGCTGCCCCGCGACCCGGTCACGCTGGCCCGTTTCGGCCTGGTCGGCCTGCCCCCGTCCACCTGGCTCAGCCGCCGCTTCCGTGACGAGCGGGCCAAGACCCTGTTCGCCGGTCTTGTCGGGCATGTCATGGCCCCGCTGAGCGGGTTCGCCACCGGCGCCGTCGGACTGGTCTTCGCCCTCGCCGCGCACGCCCGGGGCTGGCCGGTGGCCCGCGGCGGCTCCCAGTCGCTCTCGGACGCGCTCGCCGCCTACCTCGAGGACCTCGGTGGCAGCGTTCACACCGACTACGAGGTCAAGCGCCTCGACGACCTGCCCCCGGCCCGCGCCTATGTCTTCGACACCTCACCCACGGCGCTCGGCCGCATCGCCGGCTTCGGCGACTACTACGGGGGATACCGGTACGGCCCCGGCGTCTTCAAGATCGACTACGCGCTCGACGGCCCGGTGCCGTGGACCGCGAAGGAGGCCCGTGCAGCCGGCACCGTGCAGATCGGCGCGGACAGCGCGGAGATCGGCGCCGCGCTGCGAGCGGCCTCCCGGGAGGGCCGGGCGCCCGACAGGCCATTCATGATCACGGTGCAGCCCAGTGTCGTCGACCCCACCCGCGCCCCGGCCGGAAAGCACGTCTTCTGGGCGTACGGCCATGTGCCCAACGGCTGGACCGGCGACCTCACCGACGTCATGGAACGCCAACTGGAGCGCTTCGCCCCCGGGTTCCGCGACCGGGTCCTCGCCCGGCGGACCGCGGGCCCCGCCGAACTCGCCGCGCACAACGCCAACTACGTGGGCGGAGACATCGCCACCGGCGCGGTCTCCGGGCTCCAGATCCTGCTGCGGCCCAAGCTGACGGCGTTCCCCTACGCCACTCCGCACCCGGCGGTCTTCCTCTGCTCGTCGGCGACCCCGCCCGGCCCGGGCGTGCACGGGATGTCGGGTCACAACGCGGCGAAGGCGGTGTGGCGCAGGCTGCGGCAACAAAAGTGACGGGGCGGCGCGTTCCCGTTGGTATACACACAGCCATGACCACGATCACCTTCGTCCGGGGCGACATCACCCGCCAGTCCGTGGACGCCATCGTCAACGCGGCCAACTCCTCCCTGCTCGGCGGCGGTGGCGTCGACGGCGCCATCCACCGCCGGGGCGGCCCCGAGATCCTCGCCGACTGCCGCCGCCTGCGCGCCTCCCACTACGGCAAGGGCCTCGCCACCGGCCGGGCGGTCGCCACGACCGCCGGTGAGCTGGACGCGCGCTGGGTGATCCACACCGTGGGCCCGGTGTACAGCGCCACCGAGGACCGCTCCGAGCTGCTGGCCTCCTGCTATCGCGAGTCGCTGCGGGTCGCGGACGAACTCGGCGCCCGGACCGTCGCCTTCCCGGCCGTCTCCGCGGGCATCTACGGCTGGCCGATGGACGACGCCGCCCGCATCGCCGTGGAGACGGTACGGGTGACGCAGACGGCCGTCGAGAAGATCACGTTCGTCCTCTTCGACGAGCGGGCGTACGACGCGTTCGCCGCCCAGCCGCACTGAAGCGCCCCGGCACGACTCCGCCGGCCGCCGGCCCGGGGTGCACCGGCGCTCGAGGTGCACGGTGCTCGGCTGTTCAGCGCTCGGGTTCCTCGTCGCGCTCGGGTGGTGCGGGCCGCTCACAGCGCTCGCGCCGCTCGGGCTGAACGGTGCGCGGGCTGAACGTTGCTTCGGGCTGAACGGTGCTGGGGCTGTTTCACTGTGCTCGGGTCGCTCGCCGCGCACGGTGCTAGCGCCGCACCGTGTTCGGCTGTTCAGGCGCTCGGGTCCGTCATCGCGCTCGGGCCGTGCGGGCCGCTCACAGCGCTCGCGCCGCTCGGGCTGAACGGTGCGCGGGCTGAACGGTGCTGGGGCTGTTTCACTGTGCTCGGGTCGCTCGCCGCGCACGGTGCTAGCGCCGCACCGTGTTCGGCTGTTCAGGCGCTCGGGTCCGTCATCGCGCTCGGGCCGTGCGGGCCGCTCACAGCGCTCGCGCCGCTCGGGCTGAACGGTGCGCGGGCTGAACGGTGCTGGGGCTGTTTCACTGTGCTCGGGTCGCTCGCCGCGCACGGTGCTAGCGCCGCACCGTGTTCGGCTGTTCAGGCGCTCGGGTCCGTCATCGCGCTCGGGTCGCGCGGGCCGCTCCCGGTCGCTCGCGCCGCTCGGGCCGCTCATGGCGCCGGGGTCACCCGGTGCCCCCGTGCTCGGGCTGGTCGCGGAGTCCGGGCCGTATCCGGTGCTCGGGCTGCTCCGGTGCCGAGGCGCTGCGTGGCGCGGTGGCGCGGGGTCGTTTGGAGGCGGGCTGGATTCTCGCTCGCACGGGCGTCCACGGCCGTGGCCCGTGGTGCCCGGGTCTGCAACGCTCGACCGGAGATACAGCGGGCCGGGAGAAACCGTCGCCGGTCTCTCGAAATCCCTGAGAGGGAGTTCCGCATGCCCAACTCCGCGTTGTCCGTTCACCGCCCCCTCGGCGCCGACCCGGCGCAGGAGGACGAGGAAGCCGCCCTGGGCACCCTGCTGCGCCAGTTGGTGCTGGCCGTCGGCCCGCTCAACGTGCTCCAGGCGGGATGCCCGCACGAATCCCTCGCCGTCCAGCTCGCGGCGGCGCTGAACGAGAACGGGCGGGGCCGGGTCATGTGCTGCGACGCGGACACCGCGCGGTCGCAGAGGGCGGCAGCGGCAATCGAGCGGGCGGGCCTGACCGGGTACGGGCAGGTGCGGTCCGGCAGCCCCGAGCGGGTGCTGCCTTCCGTGCCCGGGCCGGTCGATCTGCTGCTGCTCGGCGGTGTGCCGGAGTCGCATCTGCCGCTGCTCAGACTGCTGGAACCCCGCATGCTGCCGGGAGCGGTGGTCCTGGCGTACGGAGTACGCCGTTTCGCCACGCGGTGCGCGGAGTTCCTGGCGCACCTCCGGCTGCCCGGCAGCGGCTACGTCTCGCTGCCCCTGCCGTTCGGCGCCGGCCTGGAGATGGCCGTCCGCGCCTCCTGACCACCGTCGTGTCGCCCGCCACCGCACCCTGTGCGACCGAGAGGAGCGATGTGTCAAGCCCTGCCGTCCCCCAGTCCCTCGCCGAGGGGCGCCCCCCTCCGATGACCGTCCCGACCGCCGTCCCGACCGCCGTCCCGTCGGGCGGCCAGGCCGGCGACCCGGCCGGTGACACCCCGTCCGACGTGCCGCCGGGCAGGGACCCGGCCGCGATCACCAGCGCCCTCGACCTGCTCCGGCTGATCCACCACCGCCCGGCCCCGTACGGCGGACCCGGTCACGGGCCCGCCGGCCGCGCCGGCGCCCGCAGCGACGCGGAGAACCGCTGATGGCGCCGGGAACCGTGCGACAGGCACTGGTCCGTTACTGCCTGCGTCCGGTACTGCGCTCGCTGATCGCCTACGGAAGCATGCACGTCGCCACCTTCTGGCATCCCGAACTCGGCCCCGCCCCCTGGCCGCCCGCCGACCCGCCCGACGGGCCGGGCCCCTCCGGCGACCGTCCTCCCTCCAGGACGTCTCGAGCACGGTTCCAGAGCGAACCGGAAGCCTGGCGCTGACACCCCCTGCGACCTTTCCGAGGAGAGCTGCGATGAGCGATGAACGACTGGTCGGCACCTGGACCACCCAGCTGGACGACGACGGCAAGGCCGTCCCCGGGCTGGTCTCCTTCTCGGCCGACGGCGGGGTCGTCTCGACCCAGCTGAACACCAAGAACATCGGACTGGGCACCTGGAAATCCACCGGCCCGGGCACCTTCGAGTACGGGTTCCACATCCTCGCGGCGGACCCCGAGGGCAACCATGTGGGCGAGGCCCATGTCCGGGTGGAGGGCGAGTTCGTCTCCGACACCCGCTGGCAGGGCTCGGGCGGCGCCAAGTTCTACGACCCGCAGGGCGCCGAACTGCGCGGCCACGCCGGTTCCAAGGTGACCGCCGACAAGTTCGGCGTCGACGACTGATGCTGCGCGATCGCCTGCGGGGCGAACTGGTCGAGCCGTCCGACCCCGGCTTCGCCCTGGCCCGACAGCTCCAGAACACCGAGTACGACACGGTCCGGCCGCACGCGGTCGCCTACTGCGCCGGCGAGGACGACGTCGTCGCCTGTCTCCGCCATGCGCGGGAGCAGGGACTGCGGGTGCACATCCGGGGCAACGGCCACAGCATGAACGGCTGGTCGACCGGCGAAGGGCTCGTCGTCGACCTGTCCCGGATGAACCACGCCGTGGCCGACGGACCGCACGTACGGCTCGGGGCCGGCGTCCAGTCCCTAGACGCGCTGGCCTCCCTGAAGCCGCAGCGCCGCCAGATCGTCACCGGCACCTTCCCCACCGTGAGCGTGGGCGGGTTCCTGACCGGCGGCGGCATCGGCTGGCAGACCCGGAGGTTCGGCACCGGCAGCGACCGGATCGCCGCGGCCCGCGTCGTCCTGGCCGACGGCCGCGTCGTGCGCTGCTCCGCGGCCGAGGAGCCCGACCTGTACTGGGCGCTGCGCGGCGGCGGCGGCGGCAGCTTCGGAGTGGTCACGGAGTTCGAGGTGCTGCCGGTCGACGCCCCGACCCTGACCGCCTTCGAGACGCTGTGGGCGTACGAGGACGCGGTCGACGTCCTGACCGCCTGGCAGGAGTGGTGCGTCAGCGGGCCGGAGGAGCTGGGAACCTCCCTGGTCGTGCTGCCCGGCATGTTCGGCCCGGGCGGCCGTCCGGTGGTCCGGGTGTGGGGCGTCCACCTGGGCGCGCCCGCGCAGGCGGAGGCGGAGCTCGACGCCCTCACCGAGCGGGCCGCGGCCAAGCCGCTGAGCCGGACCGTCGGGGCCCCGGGCCCGTACGCCGACGTCATGCACGAGGCGCTGTGCGGGTCGCTGACCGTGGCACAGTGCCACCGGACCGGCACGGGCGAGGAGGCCGAGGGCCACCGCCACCCCTACACCCGGCAGAGCTACCGGCTGACCGGACGCGCCGCCACCCGGGCGGAGTCGGCGGCCCTGCTGGACGCCTGGGACCCGGCGCTGGACCAGGAGGGCCGGGAGCGGTACCTGCTGTGCATCGCGGTGGGCGGCGCGGCCAACCGGGTGTCCCCGACGGCCACGGCGTACGCGCACCGGGACGCCCAGTTCCTGATCGGCTATCAGATGGCCTGTCGTGACCTGGCGGCCGACCCGGGCGCACCGGGCCGCCTCACCGCCTGGGCCGACCGGGCGGCCGCGGCCCTCGAGCCGCTGGCCTGCGGCTCGTACGTCAACTTCCCCAGTTCGCGGGTGGGTCAGGACTGGGAGAAGGACTTCTTCGGCGAGAACCGGGCGCGTCTGCGCGAGGTGAAGCGGGCGTACGACCCGGACGACTTCTTCCGGCACGCGCAGAGCATCGGCGGCCGGCCCCTGACGACCAAGGCGGCTTCATGAGGACGGATCTGCACGACAAGGTGGTGCTCGTCACCGGGGCCTCCTCGGGGATCGGCCGGGCCACGGCGGTGACCTACGGCGCCGAAGGGGCCCGGGTCGCGATCACCTACCACACCAACGAGGCGGGCGCCGAGGAGACCGCCAGGCTGGTGACAGAGGCGGGCGGCACGCCCCTCGTGGTGCGCTACGACCTCGCCGACGAGCAGTCCGTGCGGGACGCCGTCGGCCGGGTCGCCGAGGAGTGGGGCGGCCTCGACGTCCTGGTGGCCAACGCCGTGGTGTGGAGCGAGGCGATCCCGCGGCCCGGCAGGCCCGTCCCGCGCTTCGAGGACGTACCGGCGAAGCAGTGGCAGGAGGTGCTGCACACGTCCGTCGAGGCGGTCTTCCACACCGTGCAGGCGGTCCTGCCGGAGATGCGCGGGCGCGACTGGGGCCGGATCGTGCTGATCGGCGCGGGTCTCGCGGACGCGGGCAAGCCGGGCGCGGGCGCCTACGGCGCGGGCAAGTCGGCGCTGTTCGGCCTGATGCGCAGCCTCGCCTGGGAGCTGGGCCCCGAGGGCATCCTGGTCAACATGGTGGTGCCGGGGCAGACCGCCACCGAGACGGTACGGGCGAACGTGCCCGCCGCCTTCCTGGAGGAGAAGGGCAAAAGCCTGCCGTCCGGCCGGATGTCCGAGCCGCAGGACGTCGCCAACGCGGTGGTCTTCCTCGGTTCCGCGGCCAACGGCAACAGCAACGGCGAGACCCTCCGGGTCACGGGCGGGGCATGACCCGTTCGCCGCCCGACGAGCCCCGCCGTTCTCGAGGGATCTTCCAACCCCTCTCGAGAACGGCGGGGCTCAATGGCGTGCGTCGGGATACGACTCAGGAGGCACGACATGACGGAGACCACCAGTCCACCCGCCGGGAGCCAGGCGCCGGCCTATCCGATGACCAGGCGCTGCCCGTACCAGATGCCGGTGGGCTATGAGGAGTTGCGCGAGCGCGGCCCGCTCACGAAGGTCACCCTGTACGACGGACGCCAGGTGTGGCTGGTCACCGGGAACGAGGTGGGCCGGGCCCTTTTCCCCGACCCGCGGCTCTCCTCCGACGTCCTGCACCCCAACTACCCCTTCCTGGCGCCCCGGATCGCCGCCCAGACACAGCAGCGGGCCGCGCCGCCGCTGGTGGGCGTGGACGATCCCGAGCACGGCCGGCAGCGGCGCATGGTGATCCCCGGCTTCGGTATCCGCCGGGTGGCGGCACTGCGTCCCGAGATCGAGCGCATCGCGGAGGGGCTCGTCGACGAGATGCTCGACCGGGGCAGCCCCGCCGAACTGCTGGCCCACTACGCGCTGCCGCTGCCCTCGGCGGCGATCTGCGCGCTGCTCGGTGTGCCGTTCGAGGACCGCGGCTACTTCGACGAGCGTTCCCGGCACGTCCTGTCCTCCTCCGGGGAGGGCGAGGCCGAGCTGGCCCGCACGGCCTTCACCGAGATCCTCGGCTACCTGCACGACCTGATCCGCCAGAAGGAGAAGCAGCCGGGCGACGGCCTGATCGACGAGCTGATCGCCCACCAGCTCGAGGACGGCTCGGTCGACCACCACGAACTCGCCATGATCTGCTCGCTGTTGCTGGTGTCGGGCCACGAGACCACCGCCAACATGATCGCGCTGGGCACCGTGACCCTGCTCGAACACCCCGAGCAGCTGGAGCTGTTGCGGGCGGACGAGGCGCTGCTGCCGGGCGCCGTCGAGGAGTTGATGCGGTTCACCTCGATCGGTGACGTGCTGATGCGGGTGGCGGCAGAGGACATCGAGATCGCCGGGCAGACCATCCGGGCCGGCGACGGCGTCGCCATGTCCACCATGCTGATGAACCGCGACCCGCACGCCTGGGACGACCCCGACGCCTTCGACATCCGGCGCTCCGCCGGCCGTCACGTCGCGTTCGGCTACGGAATCCACCAGTGCATCGGGCAGAACCTCGCCAGGGCGGAGATGGAGATCGCCTTCCGCACCCTCTTCCGGCGCATCCCCGGCCTGAGGGTTCCGGTCCGCTCCGACCGGTTGCCCCTCAACGCCCCCTACGTGCTCCAGGGCGTCGCCGAACTCCCGGTGGAGTGGTGAACGCGGGCCCGGGGCTGAGCATCAGCATCGCCACGGACCGCTGCATCGGCGCCGCCCTGTGCGCGCTGACCGCACCGGAGGTGTTCACCCAGGACGACGACGGTGTCAGCCGCCTGCTGCCCGACGGACCGCAGCGCGCCCGGAGCTCTCCGGTCCGGGAGGCGGCCAGGGCCTGCCCGGTCCAGGCCATCACCGTCTCCGAGGACTGACCCTGCCCGTCCCGTCGTTCCCGCGCCGCCCGGTCGAGGAGTCTTCGACGGGGCTTCGAGAACGGCGGGACAGGGTGTCGGCCATGGAGATTCGCAGCCTCGACGGTGACGACCCGGCGACCATCGCCACCCTCCTCCCGGGCTTCCGGGAGACCATGCGCCTGGAACTGCCCACGGATCCGCCGGTGACACAGGCGCTGCTCGCGCGGCTGTTCCAGCGCCGCCACGGGACGACGCGGATCGTCCTCGCCGCCTTCGACGCGGGCGTCCCGGCGGGAGTGCTCAAACTCGGCCTCGACCTGGGCGATCCGACGGGCCCCGGGCACGGCTCCCTCTGGGTGTTCCCCGGCTTCCGCCGCCGCGGCGCGGGCCGGGCTCTCGCCGCGGCGGGCCGCAGCGCCCTGCGTGACCTGGGGCGCGGCCCGCTGCTGGTGGACGCCCCCAAGGGCGAGGCCGCCGAACGCTTCGCCGACGGCCTCGGCGCGGACCGTACGGGCGAGACCGTGCGCAACCGGCTGCGGCCGGCCGGTCCGGCCCGCGCGCTGCTCGAAGCCGCGGCGGGCCGGCCGGTGCCCGGCCACCACCTGGCGCACTGGGACGGCGCCTGCCCCGACGACCTCGTCGAGTCCTACGCCCGTGCCTGGAGCGGCCTGGACGAGCGGGTCAACGGCCAGGCCCGGGTGCGCCGTCCGTCGGTCGCCGACGTACGGGCGCGCGAGGCGGAGGCCGCGCGGGCGGGACACCGGCCCCTCGTCACGGCGGCGCTCGCCGAGGACGGCGGCATCGTCGCCTACAGCACCCTCTTCGTACGGGACAGTCCGATGGCGGACGCGGGCGAGACGCTGGTGCTGCCGGGGCACCGGCGACGGGGCCTGGGCACCTGGGTCAAGGCGGAGCTGCTGCTGCGGGCGGTGCGGGAGAACGGCCACCTGGCGCTGGTCCAGGTCTTCAACGACGTCGACAACACCGCAGTCGTCGCGCTCAACAGGCGGCTCGGATTCGAGGCCGACTCCCACTGGACGACGTACACCCTCAAGGTCTGAGCCCCGACCGATCCCCCTCACCCCTGCACCACCCGGAGACCGATCCCCCTCACCCCTGCACCACCCGGAGACCGATCCCGCACCGCACCGCACCCGAGCCCGACGCGAGTACATCCGAGAGGACCTCATGACCACTGTCAGCCCCGCCGGGCAGCGTGAACGCAACGCCGAACTCGTCGGCGCCCTGTACGACGTGCTGTACCGCGAGCACCGGTTCGAGGAGGCCGGCCGGTTCCTGCACCCCGACCTCGTCGACCACGACCCCTCGGCCGGGCCGGGAACGGACCGTCTCGTCGGCCACTTCAGGACGCTGACCGGCCACTTCCCGGGTCTGCGCGCGGACATCGACCACCTGGTCGCGGACCACGACCGGGTCATGCTGTTCGTGACCTGGACCGGACGCACCCGCTCCGGCGAGGACGTCCGCCTGCACACCGCCGAGCTGTACCGCACCCACGACGGCCGGATCGCCGAACACTGGAACGTCACCGACCGGGACGTGCTCGCCGCACACGGCGTGGACGGGCTGGAGGGCGACGGCGAGCAGCCGTCCGCACCCGGTCTGCACGGCCCGCACAGCGAAACCGAGAAGGCCAACGCCGACCTGGTGCTCGGGGCCTACCGCGAGGTGTTCAGCGAGCACAAGCTGGACCGCGCCGACGCCTACTACCACCACGACTACCGCCACCACAACATGCGCACCGCCGCGGTGCCGGACGGGCTCGAGGCCTTCAAGGCGTTCTTCGCGGACAACATCGCGGCCTTCCCGGACCTGGTGACCACCGTCGACCACATCGTCGCCGCGGGTGACCGGGTGATGGTCTTCGTGACGTGGACCGGCACCCTCACCGGGGCGTGGAGCGGCGGCGGCCCCTCCGACCGGCCGCTGCGGATGCGCACCTGCGACCAGTTCCGGATCGAGGACGGCAAGGTGGCCGAGCACTGGGAGGTCGTCGACTACCTGGCGCTGCGCCGGGCCGGACTGCCGACCCCGTGAACGCCGGCCGTCCATTCCACGAGAGAGGGGTTCCACGATGTCCGCGACGCGTTCCACTGACGCACCCGTACTGATCGTCGGCGGCAGTCTGGTCGGTCTGTCCACCGCCTTGTTCCTCGCCCACCACGGGGTGCGCTGCACCCTGGTGGAACGCCATCCGGGCACGTCCGTCCACCCGAGGGCCGTCGGCTACTACCCCCGCACCGCCGAACTGCTGCGCCAGGCGGGCGTCGAGGACGCCGCCCTCAAGGAGGCCGCGGGCTTCGAGACGCACCGCACGCGGGCCGGGGTCACCTCGCTCGCGGGCGAGGTGCTGTTCAGCAAGGAGGAGCTGGCGGGCGACGACGAACTGGGCGACCTCACCCCCTCCCGGTTGCTGCTGCTGCCGCAGGACCGGCTGGAGCCGCTGCTGCGCGAGCGGGCCGAACAGCTGGGCGCCGATCTGCGCTTCGGCACCGAACTGCTGTCCTTCGCGGAGGACCCGGAGGGGGTCACCGCGGTCCTCGGTGACGACGAGGGCACCAGCACCTTCCGCTGCGGCCACCTGGTGGCCTGCGACGGGCCGCGCAGCACCGTCCGGGAGGCGCTCAAGGTGCCCCGCCACGGGCGCGGAGTGCTGTCGCACCACGTGAGCATCGCCTTCGCCGCGGATCTGCGCCCGGTGCTCGGGGCCCGCCGCTACAGCGTGGTGCATGTGCAGAACCCCGAGGTCACCGGCATTCTCGTGCACGACGACACCCTGACCGGCGGCACCCTCATCGTCGGATACCGCCCCGAGGACGGCGAGAGCCTCGACGACTTCACCGACGCCCGTTGCACCGAGCTGGTGACCGCGGCCGTCGGCTCCCCCGAGGCGGGCGTGACGATCCGCTCCCGCTTCCCCTGGGACATGGCGGAACAGGTCGCCGAGGGATTCGTCCACGGGCGGGTGCTGCTGGCCGGCGACGCGGCCCATGTGATCCCGCCGACCGGCGGCTACGGCGCGAACACCGGTATCGCCGACGCCCACAACCTCGCCTGGAAGCTGGCGCTGGTGGCCGACGGCGTCGCGGGGGAGGAGCTGCTCGACACCTACGACGCCGAGCGCCGTCCGGTCGCGGCGTTCACGGCCGAGCAGGGCTCTCTCCAGCTCGCGGTGCGCTCCGGCGACGCCACCGCCGAGCAGCGGGCCGCGGTGGCGGACGCGCTGACCGTGACCATGGGCCAGGCCTACCGGTCGGCCGCGGTGGTCCCGGAGCCGGGCGAGGAGGCGCTGCCGGCCCCGGCGGATCCGCGCTCGCTGCGCGGCGGACCGGGCACCCGAGCACCGTACGCGGTGCTGTCGCGGGACGGCGGCCCGCTCTCCACCCTCGACCTGTTCGGCGGCGGCTTCGTCCTGCTGGCCGGGGAGCGGGGCGGGGAGTGGATGTCGGCCACCGCCGGCGCCGCCGCCGAGCTGGGCGTGAAGATCACCGCGCGCCGGGTGGTGCCGGGCACGGGCGGCGGGGCGGGCACCCTGGCCGACCCGGAAGGCCGCTGGGCCGAGCTCTACGGCGGTCTGGCCCCCGAGGGGGCGGTGCTGGTGCGGCCCGACGGAGTGGTCGCCTGGCGCTCGCGCGGGGCGGAGCCGGCCGGTCGGGAGCGGGCCGCCCTGACAGCGGTGATGCGGGCGCTGCTCGCCCGGGGATGAGACGACGGGCCGGGGCCCGCGGCGGACCTGCCGCGGGCCCCGGCCCGCCGGGCGAGGCGCCGCCGGTCAGGCCGGGTCGGCGGCCTCGTGCTGCAACTCGCCGATGGAGTCGACGTACTTGATGAGCAGCCGGGCGAACTCCAGCCGGTCCTCCTCGGGCCAGCCCTGGGTGATGCGTTCGAACGCCGAGCGCTGGTGGCTGCGGAAGCGGACCAGCATCTCCTCGCCCTCCGGGGTGAGCTGGAGGATCGTCCGGCGTCCGTCGCGCTGCGAGGCGGCGCGCACGAGGTAGCCGGCGCCGATGCAGTCGGAGACCATGCGGCTCGCCACGGACGGGTCCACGGCCAGCCGCTCGCCGACCACGCCGACGGTGATCTCCTGCCCCTCGTGCTCGGGCCCGTCCTTCACGAGGTTGAGCACCAGAGTGCGGGTCATGTCCTTGCGGGACACCTGTTTCTCGACGCTCAGCGCCTGCGTGCGCCGCAGTCGCGAGAAGGCGGGGCCGACGGCATCGAGCAGTTCGGCTGCTCGCGGCTGGCTCTGGGTCGAAGTCTCCATGAGCCCATCTTAAGCGAGTTGATTCCGGCAAACGAGCATCTGTATGCTGTCAATCCACTGCATGTGGTCAAGCACATATCTGTCAGTGAACACATAATTGTCCTTCGCTCGACGGAAGGACGAAGACGCGGAGGAAACTCGCCATGACACCCCAGCAGACCACCGGGCCGACCGGACCCGACGACATCGACGTGCTCGTCGTCGGCGGTGGCCCCGTCGGCATGCTGCTCGCCGCGGAGCTGCGCATCTCCCGCGTCCGCGCGGTGGTGCTCGAGCGCCTGTCCGAACCCACCCCGCACTCCAAGGCGTTCGGGCTGCACGCCCGCTCCCTGGAGTCCCTCGACCGGCGCGGCCTGGTCGACCGCTTCCGCGACGGCGCCCGCTCCTGGAACAACGGCCACTTCGCGGGGCTCGACGAGTGGGTCGACTTCTCCGCCCTGGACAGCAGCCACGCCTACGCCCTGCTCTCCGAGCAGACCCGCACCGAACGCCTGCTGGAGGAGCGTGCCGTCGAGGTGGGCACCGAGATCCGGCGGGGCCACGAGGTCACCGCGATCCGCCAGCAGGCCGACGGCGTCGAGGCCGACGTCACCGGCCCGGACGGGCCCTACACCCTGCGCGCCCGCTACGTAGTGGGCTGCGACGGTGGACGCAGCCTGGTCCGCCGGCAGGCCGGCATCGACTTCCCCGGCACCGGCGGCCGGGTCACCGCCCGCCTCGCCGACGTGATACTCGCCGACCGGGAGAACGCGCCGATGGGCATGGAGCGCACCGAGCGCGGCCTGCTCTTCTGCGTGCCGCTGGACGACACCTACCACCGCGTGTCCACCTTCGACTTCGCCGCCGAACGCGAGCCGGGCGCCGAACTCACCATGGACGAGTTCCTCACCAGCCTGCGCGAGATCTGGGGCAGCGACCTCGGCGCCCACGACCCGCGCTGGCTGTCCGTCTTCACCGACTCCGCCTGCCAGGCCGACCGCTACCGCGAGGGCCGTGTCCTCATCGCGGGCGACGCCGCCCACACCCACTTCCCGGTAGGCGGCCAGGGCGTCAACCTCGGTCTCCAGGACGCCTTCAACCTCGGCTGGAAACTCGCCGCCGCCGTCCACGGCTGGGCGCCCGACGGGCTGCTCGACACCTACGACAAGGAACGCCAGGCCCCGGCCCGCAAGGTCCTGGCCAACACCCGCGCCCAGATCGCGCTGATGAACCCGGACCCGTACGTCACCCCGCTGCGCGACCTGTTCACCGACCTGATGCGCAGGGACCAGGTGAACCTGTACCTCGCCGAGATGCTGAGCGGCGTCACTGTCCGCTACGACCTCGACGGCCCCGCGCACCGGATGCTGGGCGACTTCGCCCGCGACTTCGAACTCACCACGGACGAGGGCGAGAAGACCCTTGCCCGCTACCTGAAGCGTGGCACCGGCGTGCTGCTGGACCTGGCCGGCCGCCCGGAGATCGCCCAGGCCTACGAGAAGTGGGGAGCGGACGTCTCCTGGGCCGGACGGGTGCGCCACGTGCGCGCGCAGTGCGCCGCCGAGTCCGAACTGGCCGGCGTGCTGGTCCGCCCCGACGGCTACGTCGCCTGGGCCGTGGACCGGGACGCGTCCGAAGCGGAGGTCCGCGACTCGCTGGCCACCGCGCTCGCCACGTGGTTCGGCACCGTCTGACCGGCCGCCCGACGATCGGCTCCGCCCGACCGCCACCGCTTCGAGGAGACCTGTGAGTGCACCACCCTGGTCCAGGGAACTACTGGCCAAGAGCGACCTGATCACTCCGATGGCCATCCGGGTGGCCGCCACCCTGCGGCTGTCCGACCACATGGCGGCCGGCACGGTCACCGCCGAGGCGCTGGCGGAGGCGACGGACGCGGACCCCTCGGCGCTGCGCCGCCTCCTCGACCACCTGGTGACGGCGGGCCTCTACCGGCCGCTGCCCGGGGGCGGCTACGAACCGACCCCGCTCGGCGCCATGCTGCGCGGCGACGTCGAGGGCTCGGGCCGCGACTGGCTCGGCCTGGACGGGCCGACCGGCCGGGGCGAACTCGCCTTCCTGCGCCTGCTCGACGCCGTCCGCGCCGGCCGCCCCGTCTATGCCTCCCTGCACGGCCGGGACTTCTGGGAGGACGTCGAGGCCGAGCCGGCGCTCGCAGAGGCCTTCGCCGCGAGGATGGCGGCCAGCATGCGCTGGGTGCTCCCCGCGCTGCTGGCACAGGGGGAGTGGCAGGGCGTACGGCATGTCGTCGACGTCGGCGGCGGCAGCGGAGCGCTGCTCGCGGCTGTCGTCGCCGCCGTACCAGGCGCCCGGGGCACCCTCGTCGACCTCGAACGGCCCGCCGCCGCGGCCGGACCCGAGTTCGCCGCGGCGGGCCTGGAGGACCGCTGCCAGGCGGTCGTGGGCAGCTTCTTCGACCCGCTGCCGGCCGGCGCCGACGTGTACCTGCTGGCCAACGTCCTGCTGAACTGGCCGGACGAGCAGGCGACCGCCATCCTGCGCCGCTGCGCCGAGGCCGTCGCCGAGGGCGGGCGGGTCATGGTCGTGGAAGGACTGCTCGACGTACAGACCGACCAGACCGACCTGGACCTGCGGATGCTCGTCTACCTCGGCGGACAGATGCGCACCAGCGCCGGCCTGTCCGCACTCGCGGCCGGGGCGGGCCTCTCACTGCGCCGGGTGGTCGGCCTGGGCCCGGTGCGCTCACTGGCCGAGTTCACCCCGTCCTGACCACGGTCGGTCCGGTACCGGTCCGACTCGGGCCGGTGGAGCCGGTCCTGTGCGGCCGGCGCCTGTCCGACCGGGTCCGGTTCGGGTCCGATCGGTCCGGCACGAACCGTGGCGCCTCGGCCTGGTTCGGGGCGCGCCGTGCCGGTCCGGTTCGGCCCGGCCCGGCGTCCGAAGCGGGCCGGTCGGTCCGGGGCGGGGTCCGGGTCCGGGCGGCCGCGGTTCCACCAGCCCGATCAGTCCGATCGCACACATCGGCAAGCCCCCACATCGGCAAGCCCCCACATCAGCAAGCCCCCCACAAGCAAGAGGAGCAAGTTCATGCGTATTGTCCGTCACCACGAGTTCGGCGCCCCGTCGGTGCTGAGGGTCGAAGAGGCGGAGAAACCGTCGCCGGGTCCCGGGGAGGTCCTGATCCGGGCCGAGGCGATCGGCGTCAACTTCGCCGAGTGCCAGCGCCGTCAGGGCATCCCCGTCGGCGGACCCGCCACCCTCCCCGGCTCCCCGGGCGGCGACGTGGCCGGCACGGTCGAGGCGGTCGGCGAGGGCGTGACCGGGGTCCGCGCCGGCGACCGGGTGGTCACCGGCGTCGGCTCCGACGGCTACGCCGAGTACGTGGTCACCCGCGCCGACTGGCTGTTCGTCATCCCCGAGGGGATCGACGCCGGACAGGCCACCTCGCTGCCGATCCCCGCGCAGACCGCCTACCACGTGATCGTCACGGCGGGCCGGCTCCAGCCGGGGGAGTCGGTCCTCGTCACGGCCGCGGCGGGCGGCATCGGCCATCTGCTGGTGCAGATGGCCAGGGCGCTGGGTGCGGGCAAGGTGCTGGCGGCCGTCGGCAGTCAGGCCAAGCTGGACTTCGTCGCCTCCCTCGGCGCCGACTTCACCGTCGACTACAGCCAGGACGGCTGGGAGGAGAAGGTGCGGGCCGCCACCGGCGGACAGGGCGTCGACCTCGTCCTGGAGACGGTCGGCGGCGACATCCTCACCAAGAGCGTCAACCTCACCGCGGCCTTCGGCCGGACCGTGGTCTACGGCACGGCCGGCGGCGACGTCCCGGCGATCGAGGTCGGCGACATCTTCGACAACCGGGCCGTCATGGGCTTCAGCATGTGGGGCGTGATGCGCCACCGGCCCGACGACATGGCCCGGGGCGCACGGGAACTGCTGGACATGGTGGCCTCCGGCGCGGTTCGCCCCGTCGTGCACGCCGAGCTGCCGCTGGAAGAGGCGGCCGCCGCCCATGGGCTGATGGAAGCGCGCGCCCAACTCGGCCGGGTGGTCCTCGTCCCCTGAGGACACCCCTCGCAGGACAGCCTTCGGAGTGCACCCCTCGGATGCCGGTCTTCCGAGGGGTGCACTCCGTCGGTCGCCCCCGGGGAGCGCCCCCCAAGGGCGCTCCCCGGGGGCGACCTTTGGGGCTGTCTTTCACCGATGACCCATCGGGCCGCGTCCCTGTGGAAATCGGAAGTCGCCATGGGCCGAATAATGTGTGGACCAACATGTAAATGTGTGACAGCATGTAAGTAGTAACCCGGGCTCCTGGGCGGAGCCGCAGTTCCTCGCGGCTCGAAAACCCCTCCACGTTGGGAGAAAACCATGCGAATCATCCGCCACTACGAGCACGGCGGCCCCTCGGTGCTGCGTGTCGAAGAGGCGGAGACGCCGCAGCCCGGACCGGGCGAAGTGCTGATCCGCTCCGAGGCCATCGGCGTCACCTTCGCCGAGGTGCAACGCCGCCAGGGCATCCCGATCGGCGGACACGCCGGTCTGCCCGGCGCTCCCGGCGGCGACGTCGCCGGCACGGTCGAGGCCCTCGGTGAGGGCGTCACCGACCTCAGCGTCGGCGACCGAATCGTCGTCGACGTGGACCACAGTGCCTACGCCGATCACGTCGTCGCCGACGCTGCCTGGGCCATCCGCATCCCCGACTCCATGGACGCCGCCGAGGCGACCCTGCTGCCCAGCCCGGCCCAGACCGCGTACCACGCGCTGAAGGAGTCCGGCCAGCTCAAGCCCGGCGAGACCGTGCTGATCGACGCCGCATCCGGCGGCGTCGGACACCTCGCCGTGCAGATCGCCAAGGCGATGGGCGCGGGCAAGGTCATCGCGACCGCCAGCACCCAGGCCAAGCTGGACTTCGTCCGGGGGCTGGGCGCCGACGTCACCGTCAACTACACCGACGACGACTGGGACGAGCAGGTCAAGGCCGCCACCGACGGCCGCGGTGCGGACGTCGTCCTGGAGACGGTCGGCGGTGACATCCTCATCAAGAGCGTCGCCCTGACCGCGCAGTTCGGCCGTCTGGTCTTCTACGGTTCGGCCAGCGGCGACATCCAGTCGGTCAACCCGCTCATGCTCAGCCGCATGAAGACCGTGGCCGGCTTCGCGCTCTACGCCATGCTCTACAACAGGCCCGAGGCCATCGCCGCGGGCCAGCGGGACCTGCTCGACATGATCAGCACCGGCAAGGTGCGGCCTGTCGTGCACGAGCGGCTCCCCCTCGTGGACGCCGTCAAGGCACACGAACTCATGGAGGCACGGGCCCAGCTCGGCAAGGTCGTCCTGGTTCCCTGACCGGCCGTTTCATCGGCCATCCTCCCTCGGACGTGGCCGGCCGCATCATCCCCCGTTGCGGCCGGCCACCCACCCTCCACCCGCACCACGACGTGAAGATCCCCTTTAAGGACAGCGCATGACGCCGGCCCTCCTCTCGGAGTCGGTGGGACGGGGACGGAACACCACACGTAGGGGCGCGCGCCCCACGCGGGACACCTGATCCCTCACCCGAAAGGCCACTGCCATGTCATCGCCGCCGACCGAGTCGCACAACCCGGGCGCGGGTGCCGCTCCCGACACCCGCATCAAGATCGTGATCGCGGCCTGCATGCTGACGATCTTCCTCGCGATGCTCGACGCACAGATCATCGCCACCGCCCTGCCGCGCATCGTCGGCGACCTGGGCGACCTCGACCTGTTCGCCTGGGTCACCACGGCGTACATCATCGCCAGCAGCGTCACCACACCGATCTACGGAAAGCTCGGCGACCTCTACGGCCGCAAGAAGGTCTTCGTGGTCGCCATCGTGCTGTTCCTGGCGGGCTCCGCGGTCTCCGGCGCCGCGCAGTCCATGGAACAGCTCATCGTCTTCCGCGTCGTCCAGGGCATCGGAGCGGGTGGTCTGTTCGTCTCCGTGCTCGCCATCATCGGCGAGCTGTTCAGCCCGCGTGAGGGCGCCAAGTACTTCAACCTCTTCGGCATCGTCTTCGCCGCGGCCGCCCTCGCAGGACCGGCGGTCGGAGGACTCCTCACCGACCTGCTCAGCTGGCACTGGGTGTTCCTGATCAACCTGCCCCTCGGGCTGATCGTCCTGGTCCTGATCACCAGCTTCCTGCACCTGCCGCCCAAGGCACGGCGCGCTCAGATCGACTATCCCGGATTCATCACCCTGAGCCTCGCCATCGTCGCGCTGACGCTGCTCGCCAGCTGGGGCGGGGCGAAGTACGACTGGACCTCGCCGCAGATCCTCGGCCTCGGCGTCGCGGCCGTCGTCATGGGCGCGCTGTTCCTGGCCGTCGAGCGCCGGGCCGCCGAACCGGTCATCCCCCTGCACCTGTTCCGCGACTCCACCTTCAGCGTCAGCGCGGCCGTCAGCTTCATGGCCGGCGTCGTCTTCCTCGGCGCGGTCAACTTCCTCGCGCTGTACGTGCAGGTCGTCACCGGCGCCAGCCCCACCATGTCCGGCGTGGTGCTGCTGCCGATGATGTTCGGACTCGTCGCCTCCTCCGTGGTCAGCGGCCGCATCATCACCCAGACCGGCCGCTACAAGTGGTACCCGGTGATGAGCATGACCGTCGGCATCGTCGGCGCACTGCTGTTCTCCACGATGGACGTCGACACCCCGCGGGCCGTCGTCATCGCGTACATGCTGCTGTTCGGCATCGCCGCGGGCCTCAACATGCAGGTCCTGACGATGGCCGCGCAGAACACCGCTCCACGCGACGACATCGGCGCCGTGCACGCCACCGTCTCCTTCTCCCGTCAGCTCGGCAGCACCATCGGCATCTCGGTGTTCGCCTCCCTCTTCTACGACCGTCTCACCCGCGAACTCGCCGACCGCGTCCCCGCCGGCGCCCTCAACGGCATCGACCAGGACGCGCTCTCCTCGCAGGAAGTCCTCGACCGGCTCTCCGCGCCCGTGCGTGACGCGGTCGAGCAGGCCTACGTCGCCGCCCTCAACCCCGTCTTCCTCGCCGCGGTGCCGGTGCTGATCGTCGGCCTCGCCGTCGCCCTGCGGATGAAGAACCTGCCGCTGCGGTCGTGGGACCACGGGGGACACGGCGACCACGGTGACTCGGGCGGCGACGAGCAGGCCCGCGAGCACCAGCCCGCCGACCACTGACCCGCCGCCCGACCTGTCGGGCCGTCCCGACCGGCCGCTCTCCCGTGCGTACCACGCAACCACGGGAGGGCGGCCTCCACCTGTTCCGCCCCGCGGGCCGCCGCCCGCCCCCGCACCGCCGTCCGCCGCGGCCGACCCGCCTCCCCGGGAAACCGCCTCCGACGTCGCCCGCCCGCACGATGGCTGCTCGTCAACCGGTGGAGTCGAAGCGGCAGTTGGGCCCCGACACACCTGACGCACCCGACGCACCTGAGGCGACTGACGCAACCGACGCCACGGACGCCCCTCGGCGTGCGCCGATCCGGAGGCGGGCCGTGAGCTCCTCCGTCCTGCTTGCCTCGCCGGTCACCTGTCACCGGTCACCGGTCGCCCGTCGCGGTCCAGGGGCGAGGCGCACCTGAGCTCGCCGGACACCTGGCCCGCGCGGAGCGCTTCAGCACTCTTCGAGCCCCGCTGGACCTGCCGAGGACATCGTCGGCAGCACCGCACCCATGCAGACGCCAAGGGCGACCAGGAGGCTTGTGTGACGACGACCGAGGACCCGACCACGACGGCAGCGGCGGTCGACCCGGGCCCGCTCATCAAACTGACCATCGCCGACTGCGCCGCGAAGGTACTGCACAGCGCCGTGTCGCTCGGCGTGTTCGCCGCGCTCGCCGACGGCCCCCGCGACGCGGACCACGTGGTTCGGCGCACCGGCATGCACTCCCGCATGGCGCCCGACTTCCTCGACGCCCTGGCGGGGCTCGGCCTGCTGGAGCGCAGCGACGGCCGGTACCGCAACTCCCTGCTGGCGCAGGCGTACCTCGTGCCGGACTCCACCTCCTACCTCGGCGGGTTCGTCGAACTCACCAACGAGACCCTGTACGGGACCTGGGGCCGTCTCACCGAGGCGCTGCGCACCGGCGAACCCCAGCATCTCGACCCCGACAAGGGCGGCTTCGTCGGGAACCGGCACCAGGACCCCGCGAAGATGAAGCGGTTCCTGGCCGGGCTCGACGCGTACAGCGACCGGATGGGCGCCGAGTTGGCCCGCCGGGTCGACTGGAGCCGGCACACCTCGTTCACCGACCTCGGCGGAGCCCGCGGCAACCTCGCCGCCGTCCTCGCCCAGGCCCACCCCCACCTGCGGGCGACCTGCTTCGACCTGGAGCGCACCCGGCCCCTCTTCACCGAGCACATCGCCGGCCTGGCGCTCGGCGACCGGGTGTCCTTCGTCGGCGGGGACTTCTTCGCCGACCCGCTGCCCGGGGCGGACGTGTTCGTGCTCGGTCACATCCTGCACGGGTTCGACACCGAGCGGCGGCGCACCCTCCTCGGCCGGGTCTTCGACGCGCTCAACCCGGGCGGCACGATCGTGGTCTACGACCGCATGATCGACGACGACCGCAGCGATCCCGAGCGGCTCCTGAGCAGTCTGCACATGCGGCTGGTCAGCCCCGACGGTTCCGAGTACCGGATCGCGGACTGCCAGGAGTGGCTGCGCGACGCCGGGTTCGCCGACGGCGCCGCCGAGCCGCTGCTCGGTACCCACACCCTCGTGACGGCCCACAAGGAGGCAGCAGCATGAAGCAGGAGCAGACGTCCGTCCTCATCGTCGGCGGCGGGCTGACGGGACTCTCGGCCGCGGTCTTCCTGGCCCGGCACGGGGTGCGCGCCACGCTGGTGGAGCGGCACGCCGACACCTCCTCCCACCCCAAGGCCCGCGCGATCAACCCGCGCACCATGGAGCTGTACCGCGCCGTCGGCATGGAGGAGCGGGTCCGGGCCGGACGGTCGCCCATCTCCGGCAACACCGACCTGGTGCACGTGGAGACACTGGCGGGCCAGGAACGCGTACGGATGCCGAACGCCTCGCCCGACGACATCGGACGCATCAGCCCCACCCAGTGGACTCTCATCGACCAGAACCAGCTGGAGCCGATCCTGCGGGAACGGGCTGTGGAGGCCGGTGCCGACGTCCGCTTCCACACGCGGGTCGAGACGGTCCGGGAGGACGAAGAAGGTGTCCTGGTGCGGGTCAGGGACCTCGCCTCGGACACCGAGACGGAGATCCGCGCCGCCTACGTGATCGCGGCGGACGGCAGCCGCAGCCCACTGCGCGGGATGCTCGGCATCGGCGGCCACGGTCGCGGCACCATCACCAACCTGATCAGCTTCTTCTTCGAGGCCGACCTCGACGAGGCGCTGCGCGGGCGGCGGATCATCGCCGCCTACGTCAACAACCCCGAGGTGCGCGGCACGATCATCCCCATCGACAACGACCGTCGCTGGGTCATCAACGTGTCCTTCTTCCCCGAGCAGGGGCAGAGCGCCGAGGACTTCACCGAGGAGCGCTGCGTCGCCCTGGTCCGCGCGGCGGTGGGCGTCCCGGACCTCCAGTTGAAGATCGAGTCGGTGGACATGCCGGCGTGGGACATCTCCGCCCGGGTGGCGGACGCCTTCGCGACCCGCCGGGTCTTCGTCGCCGGGGACGCCGCGCACGTCATGCCGCCGACCGGCGCGTTCGGCGCCAGCACCGGCATCCAGGACGCGTACAACCTGGCGTGGAAGCTGGCCCTGGTGCTGTCCGGAGCGGCCGGCCCCGGACTGCTGGCGAGCTACGACGCGGAGCGGCGTCCGGTGGCGGAGGAGACCGTCCGGCAGGCGATGCTGCGGTTCGCGGTCCGTGACGGCAAGCAGTACAAGGACGTCGCGGCGGACCTGCTCAGCGAGGCCGCCATGACCTTCGGCTACCGCTACCCGTCCGGCGCGTTCACGGCCGAGGACGGCGACCCGGGCGCGCTGGTCGAGGACCCGGAGCAGCCGAGCGCCCGCCCCGGCGCCCGCGCCCCGCACCTGGTCCTGGACGGCCCCCAGGGCCCGCAGTCGGTCATCGACCTCTACGGCGACGGGTTCACGCTCCTCGTCGACGGGACGGCGGACGCCTGGCCGGCTGCGGTCGAGGGCGAGGCCGAGGCGCTCGGCGTCAGCCTCAGGACGGTCCGTGTGGGACCCGACGGGCATCTGCGCGACCCGGACGGCGCGTTCCCCCGGCGCTACGGCCTCCACCCCGGCGGCGCCGTGCTCGTCCGCCCCGACGGATTCGTCGCCTGGCGCACCACCGGCACGGCCCCGGGCCCCCACGACCGCGCCGCCGCCCAGGCCCTGCGGGCGCTCCTGGACCGCCTGTAACAGCCGGCGGCGTCCCCCCGGGGGAAGCGCCCCTGCCGTCCCAGCACCCCGGCGCGCCGCGTCCGCCCGCGCCTCGGACCGGACGGGCACCGCCCCCGCTCTGGTCGAGCGGCCGGGGCGTCGTCCTGTGGGTTCACCCGTGGGGCCGCGCCCCGTGCCTGTGTGCACCGACCCGCGTGGGCGCCCGTGTGCCCGCCCGGACGGGTGCCCTCGGTCGGCGAGCGGTCGGGGCGTCGTCCTGTGGGTTCACCCGCGGGGCCGCGCCCCGTGCCTGTGTGCACCGACCCGCGCGCACACCCCGACAGGTGCCGCCGTCCTGGTTGTTCAGCGGTCGAGGCGGCCCCGCCCCGTGGGCCCCGCCCCGTAGGCCCCCGCCCCGTGGGCTCCGCCCACGGGACCGGGCTTCGGTGTTCGCGGCCGCCGGGCACCCGCATCCACCGCCCGCACGGACGCCGTCCTTCCCGCCGTCCCACCGCCCCTGGGACCACGTTCGCGGTGTGCTCCCGGAGAGGGAGCACACCGCGAACGTGTGTGGTGCCGGGGTCAGACCGCGGAACGGGACAGGACCGCGTCGAGCGCGGTCGACAGGGCCGTCGCAGGCTCGGCCGGCAACTCCCGGGCGCGCCAGGCGATGAAGCCGTCGGGGCGGATCAGCACGGCGCCGGAGGCCGCCACTCCGTACCGGCTGAGGAAGGCCTCGGCCGTCTCGCGGGGTTCGTCGGCGCCCACCCGGTGGTAGGAGATGCCGGGCGCGGCGCCCGCCGCCGCGCAGGCCGCCTCCCAGGGCGCACCCTCCGGCCCGGCCAGCAGCCAGAAGTCGCCGTCGAGCAGATCGTGCAGCGGCGCCTCCTTGCCCGCCCGGACCAGCGGCAGGTGGGGAGCGCGGGTTCCCGGCCGGCCCGACGGGAGGGTCGGGTCCTCGACGGGTGCACCGTCGTCGGGGCCGTCCTCGACCAGCACGGCGCCCGAGCGGTAGACGTGGCCGAACAGGACGGTCGTCTCGGGCCGGTGGCGGGCCGCCGCCGCCTCGTCGAGACCGCTGCGCTGGAGGTAGCGGATCACGCCCTGGTCGACGGTGAACTCGGCGACCGGCGCCCGCTCCTCCTCGTAGCTCTCCAGCAGCCGCGGACCCGCCTGGCCGCGCAGCACCAGGGTGAGCTTCCAGGCCAGGTTGTGCGCGTCCTGGACGCCCATGTTGCCGCCGAAGCCCCCGGTGGGCGGCATGACGTGCGCGCTGTCGCCGGCGAGCAGCACCCGGCCGCAGCGGAAGCGGTCCGCCACCCAGGCGGCGATCTCCCAGCTCGTCGCCGTCTCCACCTCGACCGGCAGATCGGCCACCCCGACCGCGTCGCGCACCAGCCGCACACAGTCCTCGGTCCCGAACTCCCGGTGGCTGGCCCCGGGCGGCAGGCTGGGCGCCAGCACCCACCGGTCGGAGTCGTCGCCGCCCAGCTTGCCGAGCACCCCCTTGACCCGGTCGTTGTTGACGAAGCAGAGGAAGAAGGTGCGTCCGGCGACGTACGGGTCGAGATCGGCGTGGAAGATCACGTTCATCTGTCCGCCGAAGACTCCCTGCCCGTGGTGACCGATGCCCAGCGACTCCCGCACCGGCGCCCGTGAACCGTCCGCGGCGACCAGGTAGCGGGCGCGTACCCGGTACTCGCCCCGCCCGCCGTCGACTCGCAGATCGCGCAGTACGGCGGTGACGCCGTCCTCGTCCTGCTCGAACCCGGTCATCTCGGTGCCGAACCGGATGTCCGCCCCCAGCTCCTCGGCCCGTGCCAGCAGCACCGGCTCGAAGCGGTCCTGCCCGATCAGGGTCCAGCCGGTGGTGCCCACGTCGTTCGGGTCGTGCCGGAACGGCCCGTCGAACCGGCCCAGTTCGGCGCCCGCGAGGGATTCCGCCTGGAGGATGTCCCCGTACTGCGCGTACGGGTTCTCCTGGGCGCGCACGGCGTCCTCGAGTCCGAGCGCCCGCATCAGCTCCATCGTGCGCGGGCTCGCCGCCTGGGCACGGGGATGGGCGGATATCTCGGGGTGGCGTTCCACGAGGATCGCGCGGATGCCCTGCCGGGCCAGGAACAGTGCCTGGGCGAGCCCCACCATGCTGCCGCCCACGATCAGTACGTCGGTCGTCTCTTCTGCCATACCGGCTCCCGGATGAGTGCGGAGGTGCTCCGACACGGAGCGGGCCCGATGCAACACCCGCCTCCTCGAGGTGGGCTGGTGCACCGCCAGAGACCGGCGGCCGCGGAGCGGAACGCTCCCAGGCGGATTCGAGCGGCGTCCGAGGCCCGGCTGACAGGTTCGAGCCGGCCGAGCCCGAAGCGACGGCCCGGGCTGAGAGGAGGGACCGGACATGGTGGAGGCGTTGAGTGTGCTGGTGCTGCTGGGCACCGGTCTGGTGGCGGGGGTGCTGTTCGCGGTCGCGCTGAGCGTGATGCCCGCACTGATCGCGATGACCCCGGAACGGTATGTGGACACGCACCGGCTGCTCGGCCGGCGCTACGACCGGATCATGCCGTTCATCGTCACCGGTTCCATCGCCATCGACGTGGGCTTCGCGATCCACGCCACGGGCACGTCCAGGCCGCTGTTCGCGGTCGCCGCGGTGTGCATGGCCGGGGTGGCCGTGGTGTCGCAGACCCGGAACGTTCCCATGAACAGAGTGGTCAAGCGGACCCGCCCGCAGGACCTGGGGCCCGACTGGCGGGACCCGCGGCCGGCCTGGCGGGACTGGCACCTGGTGCGGACCTGCTGCGCGGTGGCCGGCTGCGCGCTGACGGCTGCCGCGGTGGTGATGTCATGAGCCCCGTCGTCGTACGCGACCTGCCGGACGGCCCGGAACGCACGGCCGCCGACGCCCGGATGCGGGAACTGCTCTCCCGGCCCGATCCGGGACCGGTCGCCGCCCGGGTCGCGCTGCTGCACTTCACCGGCCGCCGTACCGGACGGGCCTACACGGTGCCGGCCGGGGTGCACACGCTGGACGGGGAACTGGTCGTCGCGACCGGCAGCGCCTGGCGGCTGAACTTCGCGGGCGGCGCGGACGGCGCCCTGACCTGGCGCGGCGAACACCGACCGGTCCGCTTCGAGTTGGTGACCGACGAGGCACGGGTGGCCCGAGGCTACCTGGAGCTCTACCGGCGGTACGAGGACGCGGCGCCCCGGCGGCTGGGCATCGCGGTGCGCGGCGAAGGAAACCCCGGGCTCCCCGAGTTCCGTGCCGCGGTGGCGGGGCACCGCCTGTCCCTGGTGACCGTCTCGCCCGGACTGCCCGAGGCGATCGACACAGCGAACGAGAGGACCTCACGATGAGCGGACTGGCCGGCTGGGTGGACTTCGAGCGGGACCTGGTGCCCGAGGCCCCCACCGTAAGGACGATGGCGGACACCCTGTCCCACCGGGGGCCGGACGGTTCGGGCGACTGGATCGAGGGGCATGCGGCGCTGGCACACCGGCGGCTCGCGCTGCTCGACCCCGAGCACGGGCAGCAGCCCGCGGTGGGGACGGCGGACGGCGGGCGCCCCCTGGCCGTGGCGGTCCTCGACGGCGCGGTCACCAACGCCGCGGAACTCAGGCGCGAACTGGTCGGCCGGGGGCACCGGTTCACCGGCCACGGTGACGCCGAGGTGGCGGTGCGGGCGTTCCTGGAATGGGGTGCGGACTTCCCCGCGCGGCTGGAGGGCCTGTTCGCCCTCGCCGTGTGGGACGTCAGGCGTCAGGAACTGCTCCTGGTCCGTGACCGGCTCGGGGTGAAGCCGCTGTGCTACGTCCTGACCGAGTCGGGCGTGCTGTTCGGCTCCGAGCCCAAGGCGTTGCTGGCACATCCCGCCGTCCGGCCGGTGGTGGACGCCGACGGGCTGCGCGAGTTGTTCGCGCACAGCCGCAAGCCCGGCACGGGCGTCTTCCGCGGGATGCGCGAGGTGCTGCCCGGCCACGCGATGACCGTCCGCAGGGCCGGCACCGGCCAGCGGCGCTACTGGTCGCTGCCCGCCCGACGGCACGAGGACACGGCGGAGGCCACCGTCGCCACGGTGCGCCGGCTGCTCGCCGAGGCGGTGGCCTCGCATCTGCGGGCGGACGTTCCGGTCGGCGCGATGCTCTCCGGGGGGATCGACTCCAGTGCTCTGACGGCGCTCGCCGCCCGCACGGTGTCCGAGACGGGCGGGGGTACGCTGCGGTCCTTCTCGGTCAACTTCGCCGGATACGCGGAGAACTTCGAACCGCACCCCACGATGCGCGCCACCCCCGACGCGCCCTACGCGGCCCTGGCGTCCAAGCACATCGGCAGCGACCACACCGAGATCCTGCTGGACACCGCGGCGCTCTCCGACCCGCGGGCGCACGCTGCCGCCCTGCGCAGCCAGGACGCGCCCTCCCCGCTCGGCGACATGGATGTCTCCCTGCTGCTGTTCTTCGAGGCGCTGCGTGGGGCGGGAGTCACGGCCGTGCTCTCCGGGGAGACCGCCGACGAGGTGTTCAACGGCTATTTCTGGTCGTACGACCCCCGCCACAGCAACTCGACGACGTTCCCCTGGGTCTCCTTCGAACGCGGCCACGACGCCGCCGCCGGGGGACTCGGCTGCTCGCTGGTGGACCGGAACCTGCGCCGCGAACTCGCCTTCATGGAGTACGCCGACCAGCACTACCGGGACGCCCTGGCCGAGGTGCCCCAGGTGGCGGGCGAAGGCCCCGCGGAGCGCAGGGCGCGGGAGATCACCTATCTCGCGCTGACGCGATGGGCGCCCACGCACCTGGACCGGGCGGACCGGATGAGCATGGCGCACGGCGTCCAGCTGCGTCCGCCGTTCTGCGACCGGGCGCTGGTGGAGTACGTGTACAACGTGCCGGCCGAACTGAAGCGGGTGAACGGCCAGGAGAAGAGCCTGCTGCGGGCGGCGGTGGCGGATCTGCTGCCGAAGCAGGTGCTGGAGCGGCCGAAGAGCGCGTACCCGACCGTGCAGGAGGCGGCCTACGGGGAGTTCGTGCGGCGCCGCTTCACGGAGCTGGCGAAGGACGGGACGACCGCGGTCGCCCCGCTGCTGGACACCAAGGCGACGAGCGCGGCGCTGGACACCGCGGGAGCCCCCAGCGGAGCCTTCGCCTGGGTGGAGCGGGCCAGCATGGAGATGGTGCTCCAGCTCGACACCTGGCTGACGGAGTACGGGGTGGAGCTGAGGCTGTGAGATCGCGCCGGTTCCGGCCGGCCAACTGAGACATGTGTCACTTGTCATCCATATGCCAATGGCAATATGATGCCGGTGGGTACATAGTTTGACCGAATCCGGTCCGCGTGACGGTCATGTCCGCCGACCCCGGGAACGCCTTCGTTCCGTAATCCCTCACCCCTCCTTATGTCTCCGTTTGCGACCGCGAATTGAATGAAGCGCTTGCTTCACCGCGGATTTCCAATCGGCCCGATAGGGTAGCCGGAGATTTTACCCGCGCTTTGAAGTCGCAGGTCGACCGGATTTCGCGGGGTGCATGTTTGCCGAAAAGCATTCTGGCCCATGGAGGTGAATAGCTGGCAGACTTCCGGGATGCCGAGCTCGACGATGGCCGCCGCCGATAACGCGGCTAAATCAGGGGGACTTGTGATAGAGATCGGTCTGCTGGGTTCACTGCGGGTGCTCAGGAACGGGGAGGACGTGACCCCGTCCGCCCCGAAACTGCGTCGGGTGCTGGCCCTGCTGGTGCTCAATGCGAACTCGCTGGTCAGTGTGGACCAGTTGTGTGAGGAGCTGTGGGAGGACCACCCGCCGTTCAGCGCATTGACCACCCTGCAAACCTACATTTATCAGCTACGGCGCAGACTGCTTCTCGCCACCGGGCAGCAGGGCGCCCCCTTCGGGACCCGCCCGCCGCACGGAACTCCCGCCCTGCTCACCCGGGTCGGCGGTTACGAGCTCCGGTTGCAGGACAAGCAGGCGGTGGACGCCTACCAGTTCGAACGCCTGGTCGAGCGTGGCAAGGCGGAGGAGCGGAGCGGCGCCCCCGAGGAGGCGGCCCGCACGCTGGCGGAGGCCCTCGACGTGTGGCGGGGGCCGGCCCTGGTCGACGTCAGCGCCGGCCGACGCCTCTCGGCCTGGTCGACGCAGCTCGAAGGGCGCCGTAAGAACGTCCAGGAGCAACGATTCTCCTTGGAGCTCGAACTCGGCCGGCACAACGCGGTGCTGGACGAGCTGGCGGGCGCGTTCCGTGACCATCCGACCCACGAGGCCTTCGCCGGACAGCTGATGAAGGCCCTGCACCGGTGCGGCCGCAGGCCCGACGCCCTCGAGGTCTTCCGCACCCTGCGCTGCCACCTGGTGGACGAGCTGGGCCTCGAGCCCTCGCTCCAGCTCCAGCGGCTCCACCAGGAGGTGCTGGCGGACCGCCGGCAGCCCGCCGCGGCCGTCGGACGGACGACCAGGACCGGGGGACCGGCCGGACCCGGCGCACGGCCGAACTCGCCCGCGCCGGCCCAGCTTCCCGCCGACATAGGCGACTTCGTCGGGCGGGAGGACGAACTGGCCCAGCTCGAGGCCTTCCTCGGCGGCAACCGGGCCTGCACCGGCATGCGGGTGGTGGAGGTGCACGGCCCGCCGGGCGTCGGCAAGAGCGCCTTCGCCATCCGAGCCGCGCACCGGCTCCGCCCCCGCTTCCCCGACGGGCAGCTGTTCGTCGACCTCTCCACGGTCGGCGACGGCTCGCAACAGCTCACCGACGTGCTGTCCGCCTGCCTCAGCGCCTGCGGGATCGAGCGGGAGAAACAGCCCACGGGCCTCGACGAGCTCAGCCGCCTCTTCCGCAGCTGGACCGCCGACCGCCGGGTGCTGGTGGTCGTCGACGACGTGCTCGCCGCCTCCCAGCTGCGCGCCGTCATGCCCGGCGGCGCGGGCTGCGCGGTCGTCGCCACCAACCGCTACCGGGCGCACAGCCTCTCCACCGGCCGCAAGATCACACTGCCCACCCTCTCCGCCGACGAGGCCCTCGAGCTGTACGACCGGGTCGCCGAGGACCGCTCCCCGGCACAGGACCGGCCGGCGGTCCGGGAACTGATCCACATGTGCGAGGGGCTGCCGCTCGCGGTGCGGGCGGTGGCCGGACGGGTGGCCGCCCGGCCGTCCTGGTCGGCCGGCCGGCTGGTCGACCGGCTGCGGGGCAACCAGCGGCTGCTGCTGGAACTCCCGGCCGGAACCCAGTCGTTGATGAGTACGGTGGCCTCCAGCTACCGGCATCTGCCCGAACCGTCCCGCGAACTGCTGCACCTGCTGCTCAGGCTCGGCCGGCCGCGCTGGAGCATCGGCGAGGTACGGGCGTTGATGCCCGGACGCGCCGGCGACACGGAGACCCTCCTGGAGTACCTGGTCGACGTCCATCTGGTGGAGGAGACCATCCCGTCGGCCGCCGACCCCGTCTACACCGTGCCGACGCTCACCCGTCAGGCGCTGCTCCAGCTGCTGCCCGGCCGCGGCGGCGTCCACGCGGAATGCCCGGGTGACACCGTCGACCGCCCTCGGGGGAACGTGGTGCTCGCAAAGGCCACAGCTCCACGACAGGCCTCCTGACCGGAGCGTGCGCGCCATCCGCGCACACCGCCGCCTGCGCGCAACCGTTCCCCGTGGGTCCGGCCGGCCCGGCGTCCGGCCGACGCGCCGGACGCTCACGCGACGGCCCACGGCGGCGGGCGGACCCGAACGGCCGGTGGAGCGGGGCGGCCCGAAGACGCCGGCCGGGGGGCCGGTGCGTTCGGGCGGGCCGATCGGCCGGAGCCCGACGCGCTCCGGCCCGGTGAAGGGGGGCGACGACGTCCTTCGCGAGGTGTGCGGTCTCGCGGAGGACGTCGTCGCGTGCGCCACGGGATCTGCCGTCGGTCCGCTCCGGCAGACCCGTCGGGCGGCCCCGGCGGGACCGTGGCCGGTTCGCCGGTGCGCGGGGCGCTCCGCCTCGCGGTCGCCGGCCCGGCCCGGTGACAGGCCGACGCCGCGAGATCGGCCGTGTCGCCCCGCCCGTCCCGCCGTCCGTCGCGGAGAGCACCGGCGCCCGGTGCGCGCACAACGCGCCATCTTGCCCGCCCTGTGTCCGGGCCCGCCTGCCGAATGACCTCGTCGAGGGTGACCGCAGGTCGGTCGCACTCCTGCCGAGCCGCAGGCCGGCCTGCCTCGGGCCACCTTCGCCTCACGGTCCGGGGCAGGCCGGCGTGAGCGAGCCACTTCTTCCGCCTCCCGTGCCGAAGGCAGGCCGTTCCGGGCAAGCGCCGGCTGCTTCGCCCCCGGGCCCGCGGCTCACCGGTGCTCCCGTCCGGTGACAGCCCTTGCACGCCTCGCCGGTCCCTGGCCCCGCAGCATCGCGTCGGCAACCACGGCTTCACCCGTCGGTCCGCCTGCGACGGGCGGTCGGCCCGCACGACCGTCGAACGGCTCAGGTGCCCTCGGATCCCGTGTCGGACCCGTCCCTGAGGGGTCAAGGTGACAACGCCCCCGCCCGGCAGCCCCGGCAGCACCCGCGTCCCTCGCGGCCGGAGGCCGGCCGCGGAACCCGGCCCGTCGCGGTCCCAGGAGGCGGAGGAACACCGCGTCGCCGGGCCCCACCACACCTGCCCCTGTGTCACCACCGGCCCCAGGTACCAGCCGCTGCCGGTCGTGACGGTTCCCCGCCCTGGCCGACGGCCCCGCCGACCCCAACTCCCGGCATTCGCCGTCACGGCGGCCCCGCCTGCTTGCGCGTCTGTCGGCTCGCGCCCCGGCTGTTTGCGTGTCTGTCGGCTCGTGCGCCGGTCGGCTTGCGTGTCTGTCGGCTCGTGCGCCGGTCGGCTGCGGCTCCGGACCTCGCGGCTCCGGCTCCTGACGGTCTTCTGCCCGGGGCCCCTCGCCCGGCTCCGCGTCCGGTGGTGGCCGCCCCGCTCCGGCGGGCCCCGAGTCCGTGGCGGCCGGCCGGCGGCCCCCGTGTCCGGGGTCTGGCGGAGGCGGCGGCGGTACCGGTGGCGGCGTGGACGAGCGGCGGGCGTCAGTGGTTCTCCAGGGGGCTTCGAGACGGGCTCGACCCGTGCCCAACAGGGTGGCCCCACCAGCGACAAGCCCGGGAGGACAACGTGCACCGAACGCTGATCGTGGCGAGGATGGACCTCGCCGACGCCGAGGGCGTCGCGCAGGTCTTCGCCGACTCCGACAGCACCGAACTCCCTCACCTGGTCGGGGTGTCGAGGCGGACGCTCTTCGCCTTCCACAACCTCTACTTCCACCTGGTGGAGGCGGAGCAGGACATCGCGCCGAACCTGTACAAGGCGCGCAGCCACCCCCTCTACAACGAGATCAACACCCGCCTCGGCGAGTTCATCTCGCCCTACGACCCGAACTGGCAGGAGCCGAAGGACGCCATGGCCGTGCCCTTCTACTCCTGGACCCCTCAGCAGGGCCCCGCCGTCACCGTGCCGACCGCCGCGAACCTCGGCGGTGACCGATGAGCGCCCCCACGACCCCCAAGGTGCACGTGGAAGAGGTCGCCGCCAACACCAAGCGCGGTGGCGACATCCGGGTCACACTCAGCCCGAAGACGGTGGGCTGCACCTCCGGATTCGGCGGAACCCTACGGCTGGCGCCCGGTGAGTACGTCACCGAGCACCTCCACCCGTACTCCGAGGAGTTCCTGCACGTGGTCCAGGGCCGGCTGGAGATGACCCTGGACGGCGTCCCCGTCGAACTCGGTCCTGGAGACGCCCTGTTGGTGCCCATCGGGGTGCGCCACCGCCTGGTGAACACCGGCACCGTGCCCGCGCAGGTGGTCTTCCACCTCTCGCCGCTGGCCCCGCGCCCCGAGCTCGGCCATGTCGACACGGAGCAGCCGCTCGACGCGGCCGCGGGCAACCCGGACGTCGGAGAGGCCCGATGAGCGGACCGCAACGCCGCGCCGTCATCACCGGAGTGGGCGCCGTCGCCCCCGGCGGCCACGGCCGCGACGCCTACTGGGACCTGCTCACGGCCGGACGCACCGCCACCCGCCGGATCAGTCTGTTCGACTCCTCCGGGTTCCGTTCCCGGGTGGCCGCCGAGTGCGACTTCGACCCGATCGCCGCGGGGCTCACCCCCCAGGAGGTCCGCCGTATGGACCGTGCGGGCCAGTTCGCGGTCGTCGCCGCCCGTGAGGCGGTCGAGGACAGCGGCCTCGACCTGCCGGGCACCGACCCGGGCCGGGTCGGGGTGAGCATCGGCAGCGCCGTCGGCTGCACGATGGGCCTGGAGGAGGAGTACGCGGTGCTCTCCGACGCGGGCCGGCACTGGCTCGTCGACCACAGCTACGGCGTGCCCCACCTGTACGGCCACATGGTGCCCAGCACCCTCGCCGTCGAGGTGGCCCGGCAGGCCGGCGCGGAGGGCCCGGTCGCGCTGATCTCCACCGGCTGCACCTCGGGCCTCGACGCCATCGGGCACGGGGTCCAGCTGATCGAGGAGGGCAGCGTCGACGCCGTGCTGGCCGGGGCGACCGACGCGCCCCTGTCCCCGATCACCTCCGCCTGCTTCGACGCCATCAAGGCCACCACAGCCAACAACGACGATCCCGAGCACGCCTCGCGCCCCTTCGACGGGCGGCGCGACGGTTTCGTCCTCGGTGAGGGCTCGGCGGTGCTGGTGATCGAAGAGGCCGAGTCCGCGCGGCGCCGCGGCGCCCGCGTCTACGCCGAGATCCTCGGCTTCGCCGGACGCAGCAACGCCTTCCACATGACCGGACTCAAGCCCGACGGCCGCGAGATGGCCGAGGCCATCAGGGTCGCCCTCGACCGGGCCCGGATCGACCCGGGGGAGATCGACTACATCAACGCGCACGGCTCCGGCACCAAGCAGAACGACCGGCACGAGACGGCGGCGTTCAAGCGCAGCCTCGGGCAGCGCGCCCACGAGGTGCCCGTCAGCTCCATCAAGTCGATGATCGGCCACTCGCTCGGCGCGATCGGCTCGCTGGAGATCGCCGCCTGCGCGCTCGCCCTGCGCCACCAGGTCGTCCCGCCCACCGCGAACCTGTCCGTCTCCGACCCCGAGTGCGACCTCGACTACGTACCGGTGACGGCCCGTGAACACCGGATGGACCACGTGCTCAGCGTCGGCAGCGGCTTCGGCGGCTTTCAGACGGCGATGGTGCTGGGCCTGCCCACGGAGGCGAGGTCCGGCCCCCGCCGGACCACGACGGCCTCCCGGCCGGCCCGATCCGGTGCGCCCGCCAGGAAGAAGGCGGCATGAGCGCCTCCGGTATACGCCCGGGCAGCCCGAGGCGGGCCGTGGTCACCGGGCTGGGTGTGGTCGCGCCGACCGGCATCGGCGCCACGCGGCACTGGGAGTCGGTCCTCGCCGGCAAGAGCGGGCTGGGCCGGATCACCCGCTTCGACCCCACCGGCTACCCCGTCCGGATCGCGGGCGAGGTGCCGGGCTTCCGGGCCGACGAGCAGGTTCCCGGACGGCTGGTCCCGCAGACCGACCGTTTCACGCACTTCGCCCTGGCCGCCGCCCAGGCGGCCCTGGCCGACGCGGAGGCCGACCCGGCGACCCTGCCCGAGTACGAGATGGCGGTGGTCACGGCCGCCTCCTCCGGCGGCACCGAGTTCGGTCAGCACGAGATGGAGAACCTCTACCGGCAGGGTTCCTCCTGGGTGGGCGCCTACCAGTCGATCGCCTGGTTCTACGCGGCCACCACCGGCCAGGTCTCCATCCGGCACGGCATGCGCGGTCCCTGCGGGGTGATCTGCTGCGAGCAGGCGGGCGGCCTCGACGCCCTCGGCCAGTCCCGCCGGCTGCTCAACAGCGGCTCGCGGCTGGTCCTCAGCGGCGGCACCGACGCCTCCCTCTGCCCGTACGGGCTGGTCGCCCAGCTGTCCTCGGGCAAGCTGTCGACCGAGGACGACCCGGCCCGCGCCTATCTGCCCTTCGACGCCGCCGCGTCCGGCTTCGTGCCCGGTGAGGGCGGCGCCATGCTCGTCGTGGAGAGCGCCGAGTCGGCGCGCGAGCGCGGTGTCCCGGCCTACGGCGAACTGCTCGGCTACGCGGCCGGCTTCGATCCGGGCGCACCCGCGCGGGCCGGGGAGGCGGCCGGGGAGCCGCCGTCGGAGGCGGGGGACACCTCGCGAGGCTCCGGGCCCGTCCGCGCAGGGCGCCCCGCCGTGCTCGTGAGCGTCATCCGGCGGGCACTCGCCGACGCCCGGCTCGCCCCCGGCGAGATCGACGCGGTCTTCGCGGACGCCTCCGGGGTGCCCGCCGAGGACCTCGCCGAGGCCCGGGCGATCACCGAGGTCTTCGGCGCCGGCGGGGTCGCGGTGACCGCGCCGAAGACGCTCACCGGACGCATGTACGCGGGCGGAGCCGCGCTGGACGTGGCGACCGCGCTGCTCGCCCTGCGCGCCGGCGTCGTCCCGCACACCGCGGGCCTCGGGCGCACCGCCGACGGCTGCGAGATCGACCTCGTCCTGGACCGCCCTCGCCAGACCGATCCGCGCACCGCCCTGGTCCTGGCCCGCGGACACGGCGGATTCACCTCCGCGCTGGTGGTGGGCGCCGCCGACCGGAGCCCGCTCGGCGGATGACCGCGGACCCGCGCCCGTCCCGGGGCCAGGCCCCGCCCGGTCCCGGCCGCACGACGACCGCACGACGATCCACGACGACCGCATGACGACCGCACGACGACCGAAAGGCGGTACACCATGGCAGATTTCACTCTCGACGACATCAAACGGCTGCTGCGCGCGAGCGGGGGCGTCGACGAACAGTCGGACCTGGACAGCGAGGACTTCGCCGACACGGCGTTCGTGGACCACGGGTACGACTCCCTCGCCCTGCTGGAGCTGGTCAACCGTCTCGAGCGCGAGTACGGCATCCAGATCCCGGACGGCGACCTGACGCACACCCAGACGCCCCGCGAGACCCTCGCCTACGTCCTGGCCCGGCTCACGGAGGCGCGCGTCTGATGGCCGGACACACCGACAACGCGATCGTCGTCGACGCCCCGATGGACCTGGTGTGGTCGATGACCAACGACGTCGCCTCCTGGCCGACGCTGTTCACCGAGTACTCCTCCGCCGACATCCTGAGCAGTGACGGGGACACGGTCACCTTCCGGCTCGCCCTGCACCCGGACGAGAACGGCACGGTGTGGAGCTGGGTCTCCGAGCGCACCCCGGACCCCGCCACCCGTACGGTCCGGGCCCGCCGGGTGGAGACCGGCCCCTTCGCCTACATGAACATCCGCTGGGAGTACGAGGAGCAGCCCGGCGGGGTGCGGATGCGCTGGATCCAGGACTTCGCGATGAAACCGGACGCCCCGGTCGACGACGCCGCGATGACCGAACGCCTCAACCGCAACACCGCCGTCCAGATGCGGCTGATCAAGGGCAAGGTCGAGGAGGCGGCCCGGGCCGGCCGGACACTGCTGGGCAGGCGCCTGCTGGTGACCGGCGGGACCAGGGGCATCGGACGGGGCATCGTGCTGGCCGCGGCCCGCGCCGGCGCGGATGTCGTCACCTGCTACCGCACGCCCGGCGAGTCCGTCGCCTCCCTGGAGCAGGAACTCGCCCGGACCCCGGGCAAGCACCAGGTGGTGCGGGCCGACGTCGCCGACCCGGCGGAGGTGGACCGGCTGGTCGCCGAGTGCGAGGCCAGCCTCGACGGGCTCGACGCGGTCGTCAACAACGCGGGCTCCTTCCTGCCCAAGCCGTACGCGGACCTGGAACCCGACGAGTGGGACGCCACCCTGCGGGGCAACCTGACCGCCGCCCACCTGGTGACCCGGCGGACCCTGCCGTTGCTCGGCGACGGCTCCAGCGTCGTCAACATCGGCTCCACGGTGGCCTTCCTCGGCATGGCGGGCGGCGTCCACTACACCGCGGTGAAGTCGGCGCTGGTCGGCATGACCCGCTCGCTGGCTCGTGAACTCGGCCCGCGCGGCATCCGCGTCAACACCGTCTCGCCCGGCCGGATCGCCACCGAGGCACTCGACGAACAGCCCGCCGAGGCGGCCGAGCGGGAACGCCGGATGTTCTCCTCCTTCACCGCGCTCGGCCGGCTCGGCACCGTCGACGACGTCGCCGCCACCGTGCTGTTCCTCGTCAGCGACCGAGCCACCTACATCACCGGCCAGAACATCCACGTCGACGGCTGCGTGTGACCCGCAGCCCAGCCACGGAGGGACACCCAGTGGAATTCGCACTGCACGGCAAGAAGCTGCTCGTCACCGGCGGGACCAGGGGCATCGGACGCGGCGTCGTACTCGCCGCCGCCCGCGCGGGCGCCGACGTCCTCACCTGCTACCGGCAGGAGAGCGAGGCCGTCGACACCCTGACCGCGGCCCTGAAGGAGACCGCCGGCGACCACCACGTGGTGCGCGCCGACGTCGGTGAGATCGCCGAGGTCGACCGGCTGGTCCAGGAGGCCAAGGACCGCTTCGGACAACTCCACGGCGTCGTCAACAACGCCGGTGTGATCAGCCACATCCCGTTCGGCGAACTGCCCGCCGAGGAGTGGTCCAGGATCATCGACACCAACCTCACCGCCGCCTACCGGATCATCCAGCAGGCGCTGCCGCTGCTCGGCGCCGGCTCGTCGGTCGTCAACATCGGCTCGCGCGGCGCCGCCGCGGGCATCCCACTGCGCGCCCACTACACCGCCGCCAAGGCGGCGATGACGGGCCTGACCCGCTCCCTCGCCAAGGAGCTCGGCCCCCGGGGGGTCCGGGTGAACGTTGTCGCACCCGGCGTCATCGAGACCGAGGCCTTCGACGCCATGCCCGCCGAGCGTGCCGCCGGCCTGCGCGCCACCTACGCCCAGAAGACGGCGCTCGCCCGGCTCGGCACCGTCGACGAGCTGGCCGGCCCCGTCCTCTTCCTGCTCAGCGACCACTCCGCCTACATCACCGGCGAGACGCTCAACGTCGACGGAGGTATCTGACATGGCCGGCGAGGTCTTCCGCGTCATGCTCCGCATGGAGATCAAGCCCGGCGTGGAGGCGGAGTTCGAGAAGGTCTGGCAGGAGGTCGGCGACTCGGTCACCGGCCACCCGGCCAACCTCGGCCAGTGGCTGTCCCGCAGCGCCGAGGAGAACGGTATCTACTACATCGTCAGCGACTGGGTGAGCGAGCCGCTGTTCCGCGAGTTCGAGACCGGCGAGAGCCATGTACAGCACCGCCGCAAACTGCACCCGTACCGCACCGGCGGCTCCATGACGACGATGCACGTCGTGGCCGCCCTCAGCGGCGCCGCCGGAGCGGCCCGGTGACCGCCGCCCCCGTCGAGGTGGTGCTGCACCACCTCAGCGACGACGCACCGCAGGTGGAGCGCGCCTACCACGAGGCCAGCCGGCGGATGGCGGGCACGCCCGGCCTCCTCGGCAACCGGCTGCTGCACTCGGTCGGCGACCCGCGCGCGCTGGTCGTGGTGAGCCGGTGGAGCGACTGGGAGGCATTCGAGTCCTGGGAGCGCGGCGAGGCCCACAAGGAGCAGACCGCGCCGCTGCGGCCGTTCCGCGACCTGGAACGCGACCGGCCGTTCGAGATCTACCGCGAAGTCGCCCACTACGAGGGCGGGCACCCGGTGCCCGCCGCCGAAGGAGCCCGAGGATGACCACCTCGCAGCGTCCGGCCCCGCCGCCGGCCGAGCTGTTCACCCCGGCCTTCCACCAGGACCCGCACCACGCGCTGGCGGAACTGCGCCGACAGGCCCCGGCCGTCGCCGTGATCACCCCGAACGGTCTGCGCACCTGGCTGGTCACCGGGTACGAGCACGCCAGGGCGCTGCTCGCCGACCCCCGCCTCAGCAAGGACATGCGGGTGGGCAAGGACCTCATCCCCCGCAACTTCGCCGACCCGGAGAAACAGCGGGCGTTCCTCGCCGAGTCGGGGGAACGCAGCCAGTTCCCCCACGTCCTCAGCGTGCACATGCTCGACAGCGATCCGCCCGACCACACCCGGCTGCGGCGCCTGGTGGGGCGGGCGTTCACCGCCCGCCGGGTGGAATCGCTGCGGCCGAGGATCGTAGAACTCACCGACGAACTCCTGGACGGCGTCGCGGCCGGGAGCGAGCCGCTGGACCTGATGGAGGAGCTGGCGTTCCCGGTACCGTTCACGGTCATCTGCTGGCTGCTCGGCGTGCCGCCGGACGACCGGGCGAACTTCCGCACCTGGTCCAACCTGCTCGTCTCCGGCGCGGGCACCGAGGAGGTACGGGACGCCAGCGTCGAGATGATCGCCTACCTGCGGGCGCTGATCGACGCCAAGCGCGCCGAGCCCGCCGACGACCTGCTGAGCGATCTCGTCCACGCGGGCGACCAGGGCGAGCAGCTGTCCGCCGACGAGCTGATCTCCATGGCGTTCCTGCTGCTGGTCGCCGGCCACGAGACGACGGTCAACCTCATCGGCAACGGCACGCTCGCGCTGCTCGGCCACCCGGAGGTACGCAAGCAGCTCGACGCCGACCCCTCGCTGTGGCCCGCGGCCGTCGAGGAGTTCCTGCGCTACGACGGGCCCGTCACCAACGCCACCTGGCGCTTCACCACCGAGCCGGTCGAGGTCGGTTCGGTGGTCATCCCCGAGGGCGAGTTCGTGACGATCTCACTGAGCGCGGCGGGCCGCGACCCGGCCCGCTACCCCGACCCCGACCGGCTCGACATCACCCGTACCCACAGCGCCTCGGTCGCCTTCGGACACGGCATCCACCACTGCCTGGGCGCCCCGCTCGCCCGTCTCGAAGGACAGCTCGTCCTCAGCCGGCTGTTCGCCCGCTTCCCCGGGCTGCGGCTCGCCGTGGACTCCACCGAACTGCGCTGGCGCAGCAGCCTGATGATGCGCGGTCTGGAACGGCTCCCGGTGGTCACCGGCCGGGCCACCGCCTGAGACCGCCGCTCCCGCCGCCCCCGGCGACACCGCCGGGACAGTCCCGACCCGGGGCGCGCCGCCGCCCGCCCCGACCCGCCACCCGAGACCTCAGGAGAGACACGTGGAACGTCTGGACACCGAACGTCCCAGCTGGGCGCCGCCGGAAGTGGACATCGACACCCCGAGCATCGCCCGGGTGTACGACTACTGGATCGGCGGCACCCACAACTTCCCCGTCGACCGTGAACTCGCCCAGCGGGTCTCGGCCGGCAACCCCGACATCGTCTCCACCCTCCGGGCCAACCGCGCCTTCCTGCGCCGCTCGGTACGCGAGCTGTCGGCGCTCGGCATACGCCAGTTCCTGGACATCGGCTCCGGCATCCCCGCCGAGGGCAACGTCCACGACGTCGCGCTCGGCGCCCACCCGGACAGCACGGTGGTGTACGTCGACATCGACCCGGTGGCGGTCGCGCACGGCCGTGCCCTGCTCGCGGACGAGCCCCGCGCCGCGGTGTTCCAGGGCGACCTGTACAAGTCGCGGGAGATCCTCCATGCCGAGGACACCCGCCGGCTGATCGACTTCGACCGCCCGGTGGCGCTGATCCTCGCCGCCGTCCTGCACTTCGTACCGGACGGCGACGACCCGCTCGAGCTGATCCGGCAGTACACCGAGCCCCTGGTGCCGGGCAGCGCGCTGGTCGTCTCGCACGCCGGGGCCGACGAGGTCCCGCAGGCCGCTCCGGAGGCGGCCGAGCAGTACCGGGGCGCCGTCAGCCAGGTCATCTGGCGCAGCCGGGCGGAGGTCGACGCACTCTTCGAGGGCTTCGACCTGCTCTCACCCGGAGTGGTGCGCGCCCCGCTGTGGCGCCCGGAGCCGGGGGAGCGCCCCGACCCGGAGCTGGCCATGCTGGCCGGAGTGGCGATCAAACCGGCTGGGTGAGCCGGGTGGACACATCGCTGACGGCGCCGCCGGCGCCGGCCGGGTCCCGGATCGCGGGCCCCGGCCGGCGCCGGGGGTTCGGCACACTCCTCGCGGTCGACCTGTGGGAGCGCTTCAGCTTCTTCGGGATGGCGGCGATCCTCGTCCTGTATCTGACCGCGTCGAAGGCACGCGGCGGCATGGCCATGGCGCCCCAGTCGGCCACCGCCGTCTTCGCGGCGTACATGTCGCTGAGCTTCATGGCCGGGCTGCCCGGGGGGTGGCTGGCCGACCGGGTGCTGGGCGCCCGCCGCGCGGTGCTGCTCGGCGGGTCGCTCATCGCCTGCGGGCACCTGGTGCTCGCGGCGCCCTGGGCGGGCTCGCTGTACCCCGGTCTGCTGCTGGTCGTCGCGGGCACCGGCCTGGTCAAACCGGCCATGGCCGCGATGGTCGCCGAACTCGGCGGCGAGGGGCCCGGCCGCCGCGAGGCCGCCTTCTCCCTGTTCTACGTGTGCATCCAGGTGAGCGCGCTCGTGGCACCCGTGGTCACCGGGCTGCTCGCGGAGCGGATCGCCTGGCACCTCGGCTTCGCGGCCGCCGCCGTCGGGATGCTGGCCGGTCTCCTCCAGTTCACGCTCGGCATGCGCGCCTTCGGCGAGGTGGGCGTGCGCCCGCCCCGTCCCGTCGGACGCGCCGCACTCGCGGCGGTGCTCCGCAAGGTCTGCGCCGTCCTCGGTCTGCTCGGCGCGGTGGCGGCGCCCCTGGCGGTCTTGGGCGCGCTCCCGGTCAACGGGGTGCTCGCCGTCCTGGGCCTGACCACGGTCGGACTGCCGTTCGCCTACCTGCGCGCGCTGCGCCGCCGGACGGAGACACCGCGTGCCGCGCCCGGTACCGGGCGCGGGGACACCGCCGAGGACGGCAGCGGCCGCCGGGCCGAGGACACCGACGGCCGGACACGCGCCGGGGACACCGTCCCGAGGGCCGGTGTGCGCCCCGGCACGAAGCCCGGCGCGGACAGCGACACGGGCACCGACGTTCACCCCCGGACGGGAACCGGTCTCGGCACCGGCACCCGGACCGGCGAGTGCACCGAGGAGTACGCGGGCGCCGGCACCGACGTGTACGCGGGCGCGGCCACCGGCTCGCACTCCGGGGCAGGGACCCGCGTACACCCCGGCGCGGACGCCGACGAGTACGCCGGCGCGGGTGGGCAGGGGGCGCGCGCCCGGCTCGGGGCCTTCACCGCCATGATGGCGGCTTCCGCGGCCTTCTGGATGATCTTCGCTCAGGGCGGTTCGGCGCTGAGCCTCTTCGCCGATCGCCACACCGACCGCGCGCTGCTCGGGTTCGAGGTCCCGGCCAGCTGGTTCCAGTCGCTGCATCCGCTGTTCGTGCTGCTCGTCGCCCCGTTCCTGGCCCGTCTGCGGGTGGGCGCCTGGCAACGCGTCGGGACGCCCATGAAGTTCGCGGGGGCGCTGGCCGCCGCCGGTACCAGCTTCGTACTGATGGCGGTGGCCGCCCGGCTGGCCGAGGACGGCCCCGTCGGTCCGTACTGGCTGGTGCTGGTCTACCTGCTCTACTCGTGCGGCGAGATCGCGTTGGCCCCGGCCGGGCTGGCCCTCGCCGCGGCCGTCGCCCCGCCCGGCAGCACCAGCCGGTTCCTGGCCGTGAACGGACTGTTCGGCGCGGTCGGCGTGGTGGTCGGCGGCCAGCTCTACCGCCTCACCGCGGTGCTGCCGCTGTCCGTCTACTTCCTGCTGGTGGGCGTCTTCGTGCTCGGCGTCGGCACGGCGGTCGCTCTCGGCGCCCGCAGCCTCACCCGCCGGCTCGCCGCCGGCTGACCGCCGAAGGCGCCGACTCCCGGCCCGACGGCCGGGCCGACCGTCCAGCACGGCCGGCCCGACCGCCGGGCCACCGCACGCCCACCCCAATCGCCACCGGCCAGCCGAGACCCCCGACGTCGGGGCGGCTGCCCACGATGCCGGGCGTCGTGTCGGCAGTCGTCCGTGGGATCCTGGCCGCGCACCGGGCATCGTGTCGCGCACACCCCTGTGGGGCCGCGCACGCCCGCCCCGGTTGGCCGCTCACACCCGCCCGCCCCTCGCTGTGCGCCGGGCTTAACTCCCGGCGGCCGGTCCGGGAGACACCTGTGTAATGCACGGTTCGTACCGTCGCAGAGGCTTGCAGAGGCTCTCACCAGGCCGATCGTCAGAGGGAAAGGGGCGCCCGTGGCCGCGTTGGACCCGCGGACCGACAGCGCGACCACGACCAGGGTGCGCACGGTCTGCTCGTACTGCGGTGTGGGCTGCGGCATGGTCCTGGACATCGGCAGCGGACCGGACGGGCGCCGTACGGTCCTGAAGGCGTCCGGGGACAAGCAGCACCCGGCCAACTTCGGCCGGCTGTGCACCAAGGGCGCGACCACCGCCGACCTGCTCGCCGCACCCGGCCGGCTGACCGGCGCCCTCGTCCGCCCGGACCGGGGCGAGGAACCGGAGCCCACCCCCGTGGACGCGGCGATCGCCGAGACGGCACGGCGGCTGCGGGCGATCGTCGACGAACACGGCCCCGACGCGGTCGCCCTCTACGTGTCCGGTCAGATGAGCCTCGAAGCCCAGTACCTGGCCAACAAGCTGGCCAAGGGATATCTGCGCACCAACCAGATCGAGTCGAACTCCCGGCTGTGCATGGCGAGCGCCGGGACCGGTTACAAGCTGTCGCTCGGCGCCGACGGCCCGCCCGGCTCGTACGAGGACCTCGACAAGGCGGACGTCTTCCTCGTCATCGGCTCCAACATGGCCGACTGCCACCCGATTCTCTTCCTGCGGATGATGGACCGGGTGAAGGCGGGCGCCAAGCTGATCGTCGTCGACCCGCGCCGCACCGCCACCGCCGCGAAGGCCGACCTGTTCCTCCAGGTCCGGCCCGGCACCGACCTCGCCCTCCTCAACGGCCTGCTGCGCCTCCTGCACGACGACGGCCGCACCGACCCCGACTTCGTCGCCGCGTACACCGAGGGCTGGGAGGCCATGCCTGCGTTCCTCGCCGACTACGCCCCGGGCGCCGTCGCGGAGATCACCGGCATATCCGAGGGCGACCTGCGCGAGGCCGCCCGGCTGATCGGCGAGGCGGGGGAGTGGACCAGTTGCTGGACCATGGGCCTCAACCAGTCCACGCACGGCACCTGGAACACGAACGCCCTGATCAACCTCCACCTGGCGACCGGCGCGATCTGCCGCCCGGGCAGCGGTCCCTTCTCCCTCACCGGCCAGCCCAACGCCATGGGCGGCCGGGAGATGGGCTACATGGGCCCGGGGCTGCCCGGCCAGCGTTCCGTCCTCGTCGACGGCGACCGTGCCTTCGTCGAGGAACTGTGGGGGCTCGAGCCGGGCACGATCAGGGCCGACGGCGTCGGCAGGGGCACCGTCGAGATGTTCCGGAAGATGGCCGACGGCGACATCAGGGCCTGCTGGATCATCTGCACCAACCCGGTCGCCTCCGTCGCCAACCGCAGGACGGTCATCGAGGGGCTGGAGGCCGCCGAGTTCGTCGTCGCGCAGGACGTCTTCGCCGACACCGAGACGAACGCCTACGCCGACGTCGTCCTGCCGGGCGCGCTCTGGACGGAGACCGAGGGCGTCCTCATCAACAGCGAGCGCAACCTCACCCTCGCGCGGCCCGCCGCCGACCCGCCCGGCGAGGCCATGGCCGACTGGCGGATCATCGCGGCCGTCGCCCGGGCGATGGGCTACGAGAGCGGGTTCACCTACGACAGCGCCGAGCAGATCTTCGAGGAGATCAAGCGCGCCCACAACCCGCAGACCGGCTACGACCTGCGCGGAGTGACGTACGACCGGCTGCGCGCCACCCCCGTGCAGTGGCCGGCCGGCAGCGCCGACGGCCCCGACCGCAACCCGGTCCGCTATGTGAACGACGACGGCTCGCTCACCTTCCCCACCGCGTCGGGCCGTGCCGTCTTCCACCCGCGTCCGCATGTCCCGCCCGCCGAGATGCCGGACGACGACTACCCGTTCTTCCTGAACACCGGCCGTCTTCAGCACCAGTGGCACACCCTGACGAAGACCGCGAAGGTGGCCAAGCTCAACAAGCTCGACCCCGGCCCGTTCGTCGAGGTGCACCCCGAGGACGCGGCCGCGCTCGGCATCACCGACGGCGACTCCGTCGAGGTCGCCTCGCGGCGCGGACGGGCCGTGCTGCCTGCCGTCGTCACCGACCGCGTGCTGCCCGGCTCCTGCTTCGCGCCGTTCCACTGGAACGACCTGTTCGGCGAGTACCTCAGCGTCAACGCGGTCACCAGCGACGCCGTCGACCCGCTGTCCTTCCAGCCAGAGCTGAAGGTGTGCGCGGTGTCCCTGACGAAGGTGTCGACACCGGTCAGCGTGCAGCCGCCGGCGACGCGCGCCCCGGCGTCCGCCCCCGCACCCTCCACGGACGCGCCGGTGCGGGGCGCACCCGGGCCCGTCCTGGTGCCGACCGCCGTCCAGCCCGCCGCCGCTGCCGCTGCGGCGGTCTTCGGGCTGCGGCCCGCCCCGCCGCCGGTCCTGACCGAGAGCGAACGGCAGTACCTGGTCGGGTTCCTCGCGGGTGTCCCGGCCGGCGCCCCCGGCGTGCCGGTGCTGCCGCCCGACGCGCCCTTCAGCCCCGAGCACGCGCTGTGGGTCAACGGCACCCTCGCCGGCATGTACTCCCGCACCTCCGCCGTTCCGGCACAGAACCCGGCGCGCCGGGTCGTGATCCTGTGGGCCTCCCAGACGGGCACCGCCGAGGACTTCGCCGCGACCACCGCCGAGCGGCTCACCGAGGGCGGTCACTCGGCCTCCCTCCTCGCCATGGACGAGGCCGACCCCGCAGCGCTGCCCTCCGACGCCGACCTGCTGCTGATCACCAGCACCTTCGGTGACGGAGACGCCCCCGACAACGGCGCGGGGTTCTGGGACGGCCTCGGCGCGCTGGACACCGGCCGCCTGGAAGGCCACCGCTTCGCCGTCCTCGCGTTCGGGGACTCCTCCTACGACGACTTCTGCGGGCACGGCCGGCGGCTGGACCGTCGGATGGACGAGCTCGGCGCGGTCCGGCTGGCCCCGCGCACCGACTGCGAGCCGGACTACGAGACGGAGGCGGAGGCCTGGCTGGACCTGGTGGCCACGGCCCTCAAGGACGCCTCGCAGGCCACGGAACCGGCAGCCGCGGCCCCCTCCGAAGCCCCGGCCCAGGCACCGGCCCCGGCTCCTTCCTCCGCTCGGGCGGGGGTGACGGCAGGGCAACCCGGTCCCGCCACGAAGCCCGCGCTCACCACGGCCCCGCTCACCACGGCCCCGGCGTCCCCCCGCGTCAGGCGCCCCGACCCCGTCACCGCCCGGCTGACCGGTAACCGGCTGCTGAGCCTGCCGGGTTCCGGCAAGGAGGTCCGCCGCTTCACCTTCGACACCCGCGACAGCGAGACCCCGCTCCTCTACGAGGCGGGCGACGCCCTGGCCGTGCGGCCGCTCAACTCGTCCGCCCTGGTGACGGAGTGGCTGGGCGTCACCGGCCTCGACGCGCACGCGCGCGTGCGCGTGAACGGCGTCGGTGAGGTCGCTCTCGGCGAGGCGTTCCTGCGCCACCTCGACATCACCCGGATCACCCCGGCGCTGCTGCGCTTCACCGCCGACCGCACCCGCGACCCGCGGGAACTGCGCAAGCTGCTGCGGCCCGACAACAAGGGCGAGCTGGCGAAGTGGTCCTGGGGCCGCCAGGCCGTCGACGTGGCCGCCGAGTTCCGGGTGCGCGCCGACGCGCAGGAGTGGGCCGACCTGCTGGGACGGCTGCAACCGCGCCTGTACTCGATCTCGTCCAGCCCGCTGACCGATCCCCGCCTCGTCTCGCTCACCGTCTCCGTGGTGCGGTACGAGAACCTGGCCGGCCGCCCCCGCCAGGGCGTGTGCTCACCCTTCCTGGCCGACGCCGGGCCCGGCACCGAGGTCGAGGTCCAGGTGCAGCGCTCCCCGCACTTCCGCCCGCCGGTGAACCCGGCGACCCCGATGGTGATGGTCGGCCCCGGCACGGGCGTGGCGCCGTTCGTCGGCTTCCTCGAGGAGCGCCGGGCGCGTGGGCACCGGGCTCCCAACTGGCTGTTCTTCGGCGAACAGCACCGGGCGACGGACTTCTACTACGAGGAGGAGCTGACCGGCCTCAGGGACGACGGCACGCTCGCCCGTCTGGACACCGCCTTCTCCCGCGATCAGCGTGCCAAGGTCTACGTCCAGGACCGGATCCGTGAGCACGGTTCCCAGCTGTGGTCCTGGCTCCGGGACGGCGCCCACTTCTACGTCTGCGGAGACGCCTCCCGGATGGCCAAGGACGTCGATCTCGCCCTGCGCGAGGTCGCCGTCGTGCACGGGGGCCTGAGCGAGCCGGAGGCGGCCGCCTACGTCAAGCAGCTCGCCTCCGACAAGCGGTACGTGCGGGACGTCTACTGACGGGAGTCACCAAAACAACCCGTGGGGGTAAGGGGCACCAAGTGGTGTTGCGCCGAAGAGAGTTGATATTCGGTCATCGCGGCGCGTCTGTGTTCGTTTTCCAAACAGGAGTGGACAAGATCTGACGCACCCTCCGTCCGTGCGAAGCCGCACGGTTCGCCCCGAGGAAGGTCGTGGTCATGTCGCACCCGCACGTGTCGCCCATGGACCGGCCGGACCGCCCCCAGCGGGTGGAACCGGACCACCTCCGGCGGACGGCCGTCAGCCGCCGTCGTCTGCTCGAAGGGTCCGCCGCCGTCCTCGGCGCGCTCGCCCTGTCCGCGCCGTCCACCGCCCACCGGGCCGTCGCGGCGGACGGCGCCCCGCAGTGGAACGGCGCCATCGACGTCTTCCGGCTCGGCACGGAAGCCCCGCACACCACCCTCATGCCGTACGCGGACGTCCCCCAGGCCCTCGCCGCCGACCGGACCCGCTCGCCCTACCGGCTGAGCCTCGACGGCACCTGGCGGTTCGCCCACGCCGACCGTCCCGACGACCGGGACCCCGACTTCCACCGGACCGACGTCGACGACAGCGACTGGGACACCATCCCCGTCCCCTCCGCCTGGCAGCTGCACGGTTACGACCGCCCGATCTACATCAACATCACCTACCCCTGGTGGGGTGCCAACGGCCTGGGGGAGGAGGCGCAGCCGCCGGCCGCGCCCACCCGCTACAACCCCGTGGGCCAGTACCGCCGCACCTTCACCGTCCCGCGCGGCTGGGCGGGACGGCGGACGTTCCTGCACTTCGAAGGGGTCAAGTCCGCCCACTACGTGTGGATCAACGGCGAGCTGGTCGGCTACCACGAGGATTCCTACGACCCCGCCGAGTACGACATCACCGAGCACCTCAGGCCCGGCGCCAACCAGATCGCGGTGGAGGTCTACCGCTACTCGGACGGCGACTGGCTGGAGGACCAGGACATGATCCGGCTGAGCGGCATCTTCCGCTCGGTCTACCTGTACTCCACCCCCGCGGTGCACCTGCGTGACTTCAGGCTGGACACCCCGCTGAGCGACGACCACACCGCGGCCGGGCTGTCGGTCACCGCGAGTGTGCGGGACTACGGCGGACAGGGCGCCGGCCGGTACTCCGTCGAGACCCAGCTCCACGACGCCGAGGGTCACCCGGTGTGGCCCCGGCCGCTGCAACAGGCTGTCGTGCTCGGCTCCGGGGAGGAGACGACCGTACAGGCCGTGAGGGCCGTGCCCGCGCCGCGCCTGTGGTCGGCCGAACACCCGTATCTGTACACCGCCGTGCTCCGTCTGCGCGACCCGGCGGGAAAGGTCGTCGAGACCCTCTCGCACCGCGTCGGCCTGCGCGAGTTCGCGCTGAAGGACGGCCTGATGCGCATCAACGGCAAACCGGTCTCCCTGCGGGGCACCAACCGGCACGAGATGCACCCGGTCCGCGGCTCGGCCCTCACCCGCGCCGACCTGGTCGAGGACATCCGCATCATCAAGCGGCTGAACATCAACTCCGTCCGCACCTCGCACTACCCCAACAACCCCCAGTGGCTGGAACTCGCCGACGAGTACGGCCTGTACCTCGTGGACGAGACCAACCTCGAGACCCACGGCATCCGGGGCGAGTACCCCGGCGACCACGCCGAGTGGACCACCGCGTGCGTGGCCCGCGCCCAGAACATGGTCCACCGGGACAAGAACCACGCCTCGGTCGTCATCTGGTCCCTCGGCAACGAGGCGGGCGGCGGCAGCACCTTCCACGCCATGCACGACTGGATCCGCTCCTACGACACCACCCGTGTCATCCAGTACGAGGGCGACGACCGCCCGGGGATCAGCGACATCCGCTCCGAGATGTACGACAGTCCCGCGCGCGTCGAGCAGCGGGCGAAGGACTCCGCCGACACCCGGCCGTACGTGATGATCGAGTACTCCCACGCGATGGGGAACTCCAGCGGGAACTTCAAGAAGTACTGGGACCTGATCCGGCGTCACGAGGTCCTCCAGGGCGGCTGGATCTGGGACTTCGTCGACCAGGCCCTCGACTGGCCCACCCCCCGCCGCAAGCTGTTCACCGAGGCCGGTCCCGCCGCGCTCACGGGCGAACTCATCGCCCCCAGCGGCGCGTTCACCCGCGACGAGGGAGTCTCGGGCGGAACCGTCTTCGCCCGCGACACCGCGCTCGACCTCACCGGCTCTCTCACCCTGGAGGCCTGGATCACCCCGCACGTGACCGGATACCACCAGCCGGTCCTCGCCAAGGGCGACACCCAGTACGCCCTGAAGCAGACGAACCGGACCCTCGAGTTCTTCATCTACGGCAGCGGTCAGTGGATCACCGCGAGCTGGCCGCTGCCGGACGACTGGACCGGCGCGGAGCACCATGTCGCGGGTGTCTTCGACGCGGCGACCGGCACGCTGACCCTCCACGTCGACGGCGCGGTACGGGCCACCCGCACCACCACGGTGCGGCCCGCGAACAACACCGCGCCGCTGTCCCTGGCCACCGACGTCGACAACCCGACCCGGGAGTTCAGCGGCACCGTCCGGCGGGCCCGCGTGTACGCCCGGGCGCTGAGCGCCGTCGAACTGGCCTCCACGCAGCGTGGTCCCGGCGACGACGGCGTCCGGTTCTGGTTCGACGCCGCCACCGTCGGCCTCACCGAGAAACGCCCCCGCGAGAAGTCGTTCCGCGCCTACGGCGGCGACTGGGGCGACAACCCCAACGACGGGGCCTTCTCCGGCGACGGCATCGTCACCGCCGACCGCGGACTCACCGGCAAGTCCGCCGAGGTCAAGCGGATCTACCAGGCCATCGACGCCGCACCGGCAACCGGCGCCCGGCTCGCCCCGGGAGGGGCCGTCACCCTCACCAACGAGTACCTGTTCACCGACCTCCGCGAGTTCGACGGACGTTGGGAACTCGTCAGGGACGGCGAGGTGGTGCGGCGCGGGAAGCTGAGCCGGTCCCAGCTGAATGTGCCACCCCTGTCCGCCAAGGACATCACCGTGCCCTTCGACCTGCCGGACGACCCGGCGCCGGGCGCGGAGTACTTCCTCCAACTGTCGTTCACCACCAGGGAGACGACGCAGTGGGCGAGGTCCGGCTTCGAGGTGGCGAGGAATCAGCTCGCCGTCGACGCCGGGAGCCCCGCGGTCGTCCCCGTGCCGCTGGACCGCGTGCCGGCGCTCAGCCATGACGACGGCGAAGCCGCGGTGACCGTCAGGGGTAAGGACTTCTCCCTCACCGTCGACAAGAAGTCCGGCGTCATCACCTCCTACAAGGCCGGCGGTGTCCGGCTGATCTCCTCAGGACCGGCCCCCAACTTCTGGCGTGCGCCCACGGACAACGACCGGGGCAACGGCCAGCACACCCGCAACCAGACCTGGCGCGACGCCGGCGCGCGCCGCACGGTGACCGGCGTCGCCGTGCGGGCGCTGCGCGACCGGGCCGTCGAGATCGTGGTCGCCGGCACACTGCCCACCACGGCGGAGTCGACGTACACCACCACCTACACCGTGTTCGGGAACGGCGAGATCAAGGTCGACAACACCCTGCACCCGGGCTCCGCCTCCCTGCCCTACATCCCGGAGGTCGGCACGCTGCTGTTCCTGCCCGCCCGGCTCGAGCACCTGCACTACTACGGCCGTGGCCCCGAGGAGAACCACTGGGACCGCAACGACGCCACCGACGTGGGCCGTTACTCCGGCACCGTCACCGGGCAGTGGACCTCCTACCTGCGGCCCCAGGAGAACGGCAACAAGACCGACGTCCGCTGGGTGGCCCTCACCGACGGCGACGGGAACGGCCTGCTGGTCTCGGGCGAACCCCTGCTCGAGGTCAACGCCTCGCACTTCACGCCCGAGGACCTCTCCGTCGGCGCCCGCCACGACTACCAGCTCACACCCCGCAAGGAGGTCGTACTGCGCCTGAGTCACCGGCAGATGGGCGTCGGCGGTGACAACAGCTGGGGCGCACACACGCACGACGAGTACAAGCTGTTCGCCGACCGCGACTACGCCTACACCTACCGCCTGCGGCCGTTGACCGACGTCGACCGGGCGACGGCCGCGTCCCGGCGGCCCACGGCGACCTCCGGATAACCGCGACCGCCGTCGGCGGTACGGGCGGGCACGGCCGGGCGGGCCGGCCCCGCCCGTACCGCCGGCGGCGCGATCACCCACGCATTCCGCCCGTCGGCGCGCGAGAATCGGATCGGCAGCACGCATCACCCGTGACGCACTCGACGGAAAAGGAAATGAACCCATGACCGAGCAGGACGAACGCTTCGACGTCGTGGTCCTCGGGGCCGGTCCGGGCGGCTACGTCGCCGCGGTCCGAGCCGCCCAGCTGGGCAAGCGCGTCGCCGTCGTCGAGGAGAAGTACTGGGGCGGCGTCTGTCTCAACGTGGGCTGCATCCCCACCAAGGCCCTCCTGCGCAACGCCGAACTCGCCCACATCTTCACCCACGAGGCGAAGACCTTCGGCATCAAGGTCGACGGCCAGGTCTCCTTCGACTACGGGGAGGCGTACCGCCGCAGCCGCAAGGTCGCCGACGGCCGGGTCAAGGGCGTCCATTACCTGATGAAGAAGAACAAGATCACCGAGGTCGACGGCCGCGGCACCTTCGTCGACGACCACACCCTCCAGGTGGCCGGCTACGAGGGCGACACCCGCACCATCGGCTTCGACCACTGCATCGTCGCCACCGGCGCCACGCCCCGGCTGCTCCCCGGCACCAAGCGCAGCGCCCGCGTGGTGACGTACGAGGAGCAGATCCTGGCCGACGACCTTCCGCAGTCCGTCGTCATCGCCGGAGCCGGTGCCATCGGCATCGAGTTCGCTTACGTCCTGCACAACTACGGCGTGAAGGTCACGATCGTCGAGTTCCTGGACCGGGTCGCGCCCCTGGAGGACGCCGAGGTGTCGGCCGAACTCGCCAAGCAGTACCGGAAGCTTGGCATCGACGTACTCACCTCCACCCGGGTGGAGTCCATCGACGAGTCCGGTCCGCAGGTCCGCGTCACGGTCACCGGGAAGGACGGCGCCCAGCAGGTCCTGGAGGCCGACAAGGTGCTCCAGGCGATCGGCTTCGCCCCGAACGTCACCGGCTACGGCCTGGAGAACACAGGGGTGCGGGTCACCGAGCGCGGCGCGATCGACGTCGACGGCCGCTGCCGCACCTCCGTCCCGCACATCTACGCCATCGGCGACGTCACCGCGAAGCTCATGCTCGCGCACGCCGCCGAGGCCATGGGCATCATCGCCGCCGAGACCCTCGCCGACGCGGAGACCATGGAACTGGACTACGCCATGATCCCGCGCGCCACCTACTGCCAGCCCCAGATCGCCAGCTTCGGCTACACCGAGGCCCAGGCGCGCGAGAAGGGCTACGACGTCAAGGTGGCGAAGTTCCCGTTCACCGCGAACGGCAAGTCGCACGGCCTCGGCGACACCACCGGCTTCGTGAAACTGATCAGCGACGCCAGGTACGGCGAGCTCATCGGCGGTCATCTGATCGGCCCCGACGTCACCGAGCTCCTGCCCGAGCTGACCCTCGCCCAGCAGTGGGACCTCACCGTCCACGAGGTCGCCCGCAACGTCCACGCCCACCCGACGCTGGGCGAGGCCGTGAAGGAGGCCGTCCACGGCCTGGCCGGCCACATGATCAACATGTAGCTCCCGCGCACCGCACGGGGCGGGCCCGTTCACCCGGACGGACCCGCCTCGCTCGCCGCCGCCGCACGTTCGGGATGTGCTGGGTCTCCACCGGACCGGCCCCGGGCCGCAACCGGACCGACGGCGAGGGAGTCCGCCATGGCGGAGAGCGGTGTACCCGCTGACGCGGAGCTCGAGGCACTCAGAGGCCGCATCGCGGCACTGGAGGCCGAGCGGGCCCGGACCGAGCGGGCGCGTCGGCCCGCCCACCACCGCGTCCGCTCGATCGTCGCGGTCGTCCTCATCGTCCTCGGCTGCGTCCTCGCCCCGCTGGGCGTGGTGGCGGCCTGGACCTCCAGCATCGTGGGCGACACCGACCGCTACGTCGACACCGTCCGCCCGCTGGCCTCGGACAAGGACATTCAGAACGCGGCCGCCAACCGCGTCACGAACGCCCTGATGGAGCGCCTCGACCTGACCGCGCTCCTCCAGGACGCCGCCCCGGCCCAGCGCCCCCTGCTGGAGAAGGCCCTGGGCAAGCTCGGCCCCTCGCTCGAAAGCGCCGTCCGCAGCTTCGTGCACGACAAGGCGGAGGCGGTCGTGGCCTCCGACGCCTTCGAGAAGATCTGGACCGACGCCAACCGCAGAATCCACAGCGCTGTCGACAAGGCCCTCACCGGCAGCGGCGGCGGCGCGGTGAAGATCGAGAACGACACGGTGACCCTCGACCTCGCCCCGGTCGTCGAGCAGGTCAAGCAACGCCTCGTCGACTCCGGGATGACGGTCGCGGGGAAGATCCCCGAGATCCACACCGACTTCACGATCGTCGAGTCCGAGGACATCGGCAAGGTCAAGACCTACTTCCGGGTGCTGCAACTGGTCGGCTTCTGGCTGCCCGTCGTCGCGGTCCTGCTGGTGGTGGCCGGCGTGCTGGTCTCCACCCACCGCCGGCGCGTCCTGATCGTCGCCTCGCTCTGTTTCGCCTTCGCCACCCTTCTCCTCGGCGTGGCGCTGACCGTCTTCCGGGTCGTCTATCTGGACGCCCTCCCGTCCGGGGTCTCCCAGCCCGCCGCCGGATCCCTGTACGACACGCTCACCCGGTTCCTGCGCACCTCCGTGCGGTCGGTGGTCGCTCTCGGGGTGGTGATCGCCGTCGCCGCCTGGCTGACCGGACCCGGCCGCCATGCCGCCCTGGTGCGGCGGCTGTGGCACTCGGCCATCGACGCCGTGCGCGCGACCGCCGATCACGCCGGGCTGCGCACCGGCCCCGTCGGCCCGTTCGTCGACCGCTACCGCACCTGGATCACCTGGATCCTGGTCGCCGGAGCCGTCCTGGCCTTCGTCCTGTGGCCGTACCCGACCGGCTGGGTCGTGGTCGGGCTCGCCCTCGCCCTGCTCTTCGCGCTCGGAGTCGTCGACTTCCTCGCGACCCAGCCCTCCCGGAAGGACAGCCCCGCATGACCTCGCACTCCCCGACCGGAGAGCCGCCGGGCGAGATAGGCACCGCCTGGTCCGCCCCGCCCGGCGGACCGCCCCGGCCCACCCCGCACACCGGCCGGGCCGACGGCGTCGTGTTCGCCGGCGTCCTGATGCTGTGCAGCGGTGTGCTCGCCGTCCTCCAGGGCATCGCGGCCCTCGCCGAGGACGACGTCTACGCCCGCGTCGGCAGTTACGTCTACGAGCTCGACCTCACCGGGTGGGGCTGGATCCACCTCGTCCTCGGCGTGCTCGCGGCGTCGACCGGCGCGGCCCTCCTCAGGAGAGTGACCTGGGCGCGCTTCACGGGCGTCTTCCTCGCCGCGCTGAGCCTGGTCGCCCAGTTCCTGTTCCTGCCCTACGAGCCGCTCTGGTCGATCGCCGTCATGGGGATCGACGTCTTCGTCATCTGGTCGCTGGTGACGTGGCAGGAGGAGCCGGGCCGCCGGACGGCAGGGGAGTGACCCCGGCCGTCACGTACGACTGCCCGGCGGCGGAAGGGCGGGGGCCCGGGCGGGCGGTGCCGGCGCAGCCCCCGGGGCCGGGCCGGTGCAGCGGTGCGCGGACACCGGCCTCCATGTCGGATTCTCGCCAGCACCCCGTCCGCCGCGAGACGATGCTGGACGTATGCAGAACGGGATGTACACCGATCGCGAGCGTTGTGTGCGCGCCGTGCAGTCCAAGGACGCCCGGTTCGACGGCTGGTTCTTCACGGCGGTCCTGACCACGGGCATCTACTGCCGGCCCAGCTGCCCGGTCGTGCCGCCCAAGCCGCGGAACATGGTCTTCCACCCGAGCGCGGCGGCCTGCCAGCAGGCGGGCTTCCGCGCCTGCAAGCGCTGCCGCCCCGACACCACCCCGGGCTCGCCCGAGTGGAACCAGCGGGCCGATCTGGTCGCCCGTGCCATGCGGCTGATCGCCGACGGCGTCGTCGACCGCGAAGGGGTGCCGGGACTCGCGTCCCGCCTCGGCTACAGCACCCGTCAGGTCGAACGCCAGCTCCTCGCCGAACTCGGCGCGGGACCGCTGGCGCTGGCGCGGGCGCAGCGGGCACAGACAGCGCGCCTCCTCATCGAGACGACCGGACTGCCCATGGCACAGGCCGCGTTCGCGTCCGGGTTCTCCTCCATCCGCACCTTCAACGACACCGTGCGCGAGGTCTTCGCGCTCTCCCCGACGGAACTGCGCGCCCGGGTCCCGCGCAGGGACCCCTCGGCCCGCCCGGCCGCGCCCGGCACGCTCGCCCTGCGCCTGCCCTTCCGTGCCCCGCTCAACCCCGACAACCTCTTCGGCCATCTCGCCGCGACCGGCGTCCCGGGGGTCGAGGAGTGGCGGGACGGGGCGTACCGGCGGACCCTGCGGCTGCCGTACGGGCACGGCGTCGTGGCGCTCACCCCGCACCCCGACCACATCGGCTGCCGCCTCGGCCTCAGCGACCTGCGGGACCTCACCGTCGCGATCAGCCGCTGCCGGCGCATGCTCGACCTGGACGCCGACCCGGTCGCCGTCGACGACCGGCTGCGCACGGATCCGCTGCTCGCGCCCCTCGTGGACAAGGCGCCGGGCCGCCGGGTGCCCCGCACGGTCGACGAGTCGGAGTTCGCCGTGCGCGCCGTGCTGGGGCAGCAGGTCTCCACGGCGGCCGCCCGCACCCACGCCGCCCGCCTGGTCACCGCGCACGGCGAGCCGGTCGACGACCCGGAGGGCGGCCTCACCCACCTCTTCCCGACCGTCGAGGCACTCGCCGCCGTCGACCCCGGGACACTGGCGATGCCCCGCACCCGCCGCACCACCTTCACCACCCTTGTCGGACGACTCGCCGACGGAACCATCCACCTGGGAGTGGAGAGCGACTGGTCCGAGGCCCGTGCCCGGCTCCTCTCGCTGCCCGGCTTCGGGCCGTGGACGGTCGACGTCATCGCGATGCGCGCCCTCGGCGACCCCGACGCCTTCCTGCCCACCGACCTCGGAATCCGCCGTGCCGCACAACGGTGGGGACTGCCCTCCACCCCGGCGGCGCTCACCGCCCGCGCGGCGGGCTGGCGTCCCTGGCGGGCGTACGCCGTCCAGTACCTCTGGGCGACCGACAGCCACCCCATCAACTTCCTGCCCGTATAAGGAACCCGCCTTGAAACAGCACACGATCACCGACAGCCCGTACGGCCCCCTCACCCTCGTCGCCGACGACGGCGTCCTGTGCGGCCTCTACATGACAGGGCAACGCCACCGCCCGCCCGAGGAGAACTTCGGCCCGCGCGACGAGACCCTCTTCGGGGACGCCGAGGACCAGCTGAAGGCCTACTTCGCCGGAGAACTCAAGGAGTTCGGCCTCGAACTGCGCCTGCACGGCACCCCGTTCCAGCGCTCGGTCTGGGACGAACTGCGGAAGATCCCCTACGGCGAGACCCGCACCTACGGCGAACTCGCCGTGGCCCTGGGCAGCCCGAGCGCCTCCCGCGCGGTGGGCCTCGCCAACGGGAAGAACCCTGTCGGCATCATCGTGCCCTGCCACCGCGTGATCGGCGCCGGCGGCGGCCTCACCGGCTACGGCGGCGGACTGGAACGCAAGCAGCGCCTGCTGGAGTTCGAGGGCGCGACACGCGCGCCCGCCCTTTTCTAGCACCGCTGTCCGCGGCCGCCGGCCACGGCCGTTGTTTGTGACCTGTACATGACCTGTCTCTGGTGGGATGTTTGCCTGGCGGGGCCCACCGTTCGTCTGGCCTTCACCCAGGACAGGCCCAGGGCTTCTAGGGTGGCGGCGCCGCACCCCCGTACGTCCGTCACTACTGTCCGGAGGACAGTCATGGCCGCCGTCAAGGCTTCCCAGCGCAACAGACGTCCCCTCGCCGCCCTCGCCGGGGCCCTCGCCCTCACCGCCACCTCGATCGGCGCGTGGGCCGCCACGGCCACCACCGCCCAGGCCGCAGCTCTCCCCGCCCCCGACCACATGGTGGTCGTGGTGATGGAGAACCACGCCTACTCACAGGTGATCGGCAGCTCCAGCGCGCCCTACCTCAACAACACCCTCAAGGCGGGCGGCGCGAGCCTCACCCAGTCGTACGGCCTCACCCACCCCAGCGAGCCGAACTACTACATGCTGTTCTCGGGCTCCAACCAGGGCCGCACCGACGACAGTTGCGTGCCGGTCGGGTCCCTCTCCGCACCCAACCTCGCCTCGGAGCTGATCGCCGCCGGCAAGACCTGGGCCAGCTACAACGAGTCGCTGCCGAGCCAGGGTTCCACGACGTGCAGCAGCGGTAAGTACGCACAGAAACACAACCCCTGGTTCGGGTTCTCCAACGTGCCGACGAGCACCGCCAAGACCATGACGCAGTTCCCGGCCGACTACACGACCCTGCCCAAGGTCTCCTTCGTCGTACCGAACCTGTGCAGCGACATGCACGACTGCTCGGTCTCCACCGGCGACACCTGGATCAAGAACAACCTGGGCGCCTACGCCACCTGGGCCAGTACCCACAACAGCATCCTCGCCGTCACCTTCGACGAGGACAACAAGCTGTCCGGCAACCGGATCCCCACCGTCCTGTACGGACAGCACGTCACCCCCGGCAGCTCCAGCTCCACCACCTACAACCACTACAACGTCCTGCGGACCGTGGAGGACCTGGCCGGTCTGAGCACGCACGCGGGCAACGCCGCCTCGGCGTCCGACATCACCGGCATCTGGAACTGACGCCCGTGTATCTCGCGGACTCCCGCGGCACGGGGGCCGCCGTCGCCCCGGACCCCCGTCCGGGGCGACGGCCGGCCGCGGTGCCCGGCACCGTGCTGGCCCTGGGCGCCGTCAGCCTGATCACGGACGTCTCCTCGGAGATGGTCACGGCCGTGCTGCCCCTCTACGTCGTCGCGGGGCTCGGTCTCTCACCGCTCGGATTCGGCGTCCTCGACGGCATCAACAACGGCGTCGGAGCCCTGGTCCGGCTCGCCGGAGGCCATCTCGCCGACCGGGGAGGCCACCGGCACAAGGCGGTGGCGGGCCTCGGCTACGGCCTCTCGGCCCTGTGCAAGCCGCTGCTGCTGCTCGCGCACACCCTCCCCGCGATCGGCGTCGTGCTCGCGGCCGACCGCACCGGCAAGGGGCTGCGCACCGCGCCCCGGGACGCGATGATCTCGCTGGCCACCGAACCCGAGCACCGGGGACGGGCGTTCGGCGTGCACCGGGCCATGGACACCACCGGCGCGCTGCTCGGCCCGCTCGTCGCCTTCGCCGTGCTGCGGGCCACCGTCGACGGCTATGACGCGGTCTTCGCGGTCAGCGGCTGCGTCGCCGTGCTCGGGGTCCTGGTGCTGGTGCTCTTCGTGCCCCGCCGCATCGCCCCTGCGGGCGCCGCGCCCCTGCCCGAACCGGCCCGGCCGGCGCTGCGGGACGCTCTCGCACTGCTGCGCCGTCCGGAACTGCGCAGGCTCACCGTGTGCGCCACCCTGCTCGGCCTGACCACCGTCAGCGACTCCTTCCTCTATCTCCTGCTCCAGCGCGAAGGCGACCTGCCCGCCCACCTCTTCCCGCTGCTGCCGCTCGGCACCGCCGCGGTCTTCCTGCTGCTCGCCCTGCCGTTCGGCGCCCTCGCCGACCGCGTCGGCAGCCGCCGCCTCTTCCTGGCCGGCCACGGCGTCCTGCTGCTCGGCTACGCCCTGGTGCTGTCCCCCTGGCACGGCGCCCCCGCGGTGGCCGCCGTCCTCCTCCTGCACGGCGCCTTCTACGCCGCCACCGACGGAGTCCTCGCGGCCGCCACCGCCAGCGCCGTGCCGGCGCGGCACCAGGGAGCCGGGCAGGCCCTGGTCGGCACCGGCCAGGCGCTGGCCCGCTTCGTCTGCTCGCTCGCCTTCGGCGCGGCCTGGAGCCTGTGGGGCGGACGGCCGGCGCTCGCCGTCGCCGCCGGCGCGCTCGCCGCCGGTGTCGTCGTCGCCTCGTTCGTTCTCCGTCCCACCGGTGAGGTGCGCGCATGACCAGGACGACCCGCCTGCTGATCCTGACGGTCGCCGTCGTGCTGCTCGGCGCCGTCGGCACCGCGGCGGTGCTGTACTCCGCCCACCGGTCGGGACGGCGCGACCAGCAGCAGGCGAACGGCCCGACCGTGCGGACCGGCGCCGTCTCGCTCCGGCCCACGACCGGCAGACGGCTCGTGGTCCGCAACCTGGCCTGGGGCCCGCACCGCGACGAACTCACCACCGTTCCCGCCGACGACCCGCAGGGGCCGCGCACCGCGTCGGGCGTCAAGTGCCTGCGCTTCCACGCGGCGGCCGGCACCGGCATCTGCCTCCAGGCCGCGCACGGCGCGCTCCAGGACACCTACCGGGCGGTGGTGCTCGATCCGCACCTGCGCGAGCTGCACCGCTTCCCCGTCTCCGGCATCCCCACCCGCGCCCGGGTCTCGCCCTCCGGCCACCTGGTGGCCTGGACGGTCTTCGTCAGCGGCGACTCCTACGCCGGCACCGACTTCTCCACCCGCACCGCCGTCGTCGACACCCGGACCTGGACGATCGACGACAACCTGGAGACCTTCCGCGTCATCGAGGACGGCCGCACCTACCGCGCCGCGGACATCAACATCTGGGGCGTCACCTTCGCCGACGACACCCGCTTCTACGCCACGCTGGCGACCGGCGGCCGGACCCACCTCGTACGGGGCGACCTCACGACCCGCACCCTCACCACCCTGCACGACAACGTCGAATGCCCCTCCCTCTCGCCCGACGGCACCCGGATCGCCTACAAGAGACGCGTCGCGGGAGCCTCGCCCGACGCCCCCTGGCGGCTGTACGTCCTCGATCTGCGCACCATGAAGGAGACCGCGACCGCCGAACGGCGCAACGTCGACGACCAGGCCCTGTGGGCCGACGACTCCACCCTCGTCTACGCCCTTCCCGGCGACTACGGCTCGGACCTGTGGACCGTCCCCGCCGACGGCGGCGGCACCGCCCGCACCCTCATGACCTCCGCCGTCGCCCCCGCCTACCTCGGATGACGCACGGGGCGGACACGGTGACCGCCGACCCGAGCAGACCCGCCTTCACGACCGCGCCGCCGTGAGACCGGCCAGCAGCTTCGGCAGCGCCGCCCCGATCGGCTCCCGGACGACCTCGTCGGCGATCTCGTCGTACGGCGTCGGCTCGGCGTTGACGACGATCAGCCGGGCCCCGTGGTCGGCGGCGACGCCGGCCAGCCCGGCCGCCGGCTGCACCCGCAGGCTGGTGCCGACGGCGACGAACACGTGGCAGGCCTTGGCGATGGCGAGGGCGTCGCCCAGCACCACGGGGTCGAGGCGCTGGCCGAACATCACCGTGGCCGGCTTGAGGATCCCGCCGCACTCCAGGCACGGCGGGTCCTCCTCGCCTGCGTCGAGACGGGCGAGAGCGTCCTCCATCGGGCCGCGCGCCGGGCACCGCGTGCACACGACACCGCGTGCGGTGCCGTGCAGTTCCAGGACCTTGCGGGCCGGCATCCCGGCGAGCTGATGGAGCCCGTCCACGTTCTGGGTGATCACCCGCACCGGCACCCCGGACCGCTCCAGCTCGGCCACGGCCCGGTGCGCCGCGTTCGGCTCCGCGCCCAGGGCCCCGATCCCGCGCCGCATCTGCCAGGACCTCCGCCGGATCTCCGGGTCGCCCATGTAGTGCTCGTACGTCACGAGCTTCTCGGCCTCGGGATCCCTGCGCCACAGCCCGTTCGGACCACGGTAGTCGGGGATCCCGGAGTCGGTGGAGACACCGGCACCGCTGAGGATGGCGACGAGAGGCTTTCCCATGGGCCGAGGGTAGGCCCGGCCTTCTGCGCCGGGCGAACGGTTTTGACCGGGGGCGGGCGCCTCCCGTCAGCGGCTCCCGCGGGCGTTGAGCCGGGCGGCCTGGCGGGTCAGATGGTCTCGCTCGGCGAGGTCCGGCGCCCGGTGGGCGGCCTCGGCGTAGAGCCGCGCCGCCGTCGTCAGGTCGCCGTCGCGCTCGTGGAGGTACGCCGCCACCGCGGTGTGACGGGGCAGCGTCGCGTCCAGGGCCGCCAGCTCCGCCAGCCCGGCGCGCGGTCCGTCGGCCTCGCCGACGGCGACCGCGCGGTTGAGCCGGACGACCGGGCTGTCGGTCAGGCCCACGAGTTCGTCGTACCACTCGACGATCTGCACCCAGTCGGTCTCCTCGGCGGTGAGCGCGTCGGCGTGGAGCGCCGCGACGGCGGCCTGGGCCTGGAACTCGCCGAGCCGGTCGCGGGCGAGGGCCGCCTGGAGGATCCGGACGCCCTCGGCGATCGCCACGGTGTCCCACCGGGAGCGGTCCTGCTCGGCGAGCGGCACCAGGCTGCCGTCGGACGCGGTCCGGGCGGCACGCCGGGCGTGGTGGAGCAGCATCAGGGCGAGCAGACCGGCCACCTCGGGGTGGTCGACGACGGCCGCGAGCTGCCGGGTGAGCCGGATGGCCTCGGCGACGAGGTCGACATCGCCGGAATAGCCCTCGTTGAACACCAGGTAGAGGACGCGCAGCACGGTGGCGACATCGCCGGGCCGGTCGAGGCGCACCTCGGAGACGGTGCGCTTGGCCCGGCTGATGCGTTGCGCCATGGTCGCCTCGGGCACCAGATAGGCCCGGGCGATCTGGCGGGTGGTCAGCCCGCCGACGGCGCGCAGTGTGAGCGCGGCCGCGGACGACGGCGTCAGCGACGGGTGGGCGCACAGGAAGTACAGCTGGAGGGTGTCGTCCACCGCGGGCGCCGGCCCGGGCGCCGGCTCCTCGTCGACGAGGTCCTCACGCCGGCGGCGGGCGGTCTCCGCCCGGGTCGCGTCGAGGAACCGGCGCCAGGCCACGGTGACCAGCCAGCCCTTCGGGTCCCGGGGCGGATCGGCCGGCCAGACGCGGACCGCCTCGACCAGCGCGTCCTGCACGGCGTCCTCGGCCGCCGCGAAGTCGGCTCCGCGGCGGACGAGGATGCCGAGCACGCTCGGCGTGAGGCTCCGGAGCAGGGCCTCGTTCATCGACGAGGTCACTCCGTGACGGTGGCGTGCGCGCCCAGGAACGGGCGCAGCTCGAGCCACTCGTGGATCGGCTTCCCGCCCGCCCCGGGGGCGGCCGACAGTTCCCCCGCCAGCTCGACGGCCCGCTCGTGGCTGTCGACGTCGATCACCATCCAGCCGGCGATGAGGTCCTTGGTCTCGGCGAACGGGCCGTCGGTGACCGGCGGGCGGCCCTCGCCGTCGTAGCGGACCCACGTCCCCTCGGGAGCGAGCGCCTGGCCGTCGACGAACTCGCCGCTCTTCTCCAGCCGGGCCGCGAAGTCGTTCATGTACTGCACGTGCGCCGAGATCTCCTCCGGCGTCCACTGGTCCATCGGGACGCAGTTGACCGCTTCCGGGGCGCCTCGGTAGTGCTTCAGCAGCAGGTACTTGGCCATCGTGGTTCTCCTCGGTACCGGTGCGACCCATTGTGGGCGCGTTCACCACGGGGACGAAGCCGGCCCCGGGTTCTCGACATCCTCGTCCGGACTTTTCTTCGCGACTTTCCCGGCCTTCGCCGATGGACCCGGCCCGGCGCCCGCGGGCCCCGGACGATCCGGCCGGTGCGAGCCGATGCCGGACCGGCCGTGCCGGTGCTACCGTCCCGACATGGCCAAGGTCGCTGTCTCGCTCGACGCCGAACTCGTCGTCGAGGTCATGGTGCTCACCGGTGTGGGCAGCCCGCAGGACGCCGTCGAACTCGTGGTGCGCGACTACATCGAGCGCGGCCACCGCACGGAGGCCAGGACCGCCGTCCGGGACGAGGTCCTGCGCGAGGTGGACGCCGCACCGCGCGACGTGCAGGGCTGAGCGGACCGCGGGGCGACGCCGACCGGGGATCACCGGAGGCCAGGGGCCAGGGCTCGGGTCAGTGCGCCGGGCGGCCGTTCTCCAGCTCGGCTGTCGTAGAGCTGTCCGCGAGCGCGTCCAGGGCGGCCAGGACCCGGCGGCCCAGCGAACCGAGCAGATGGTCGGTGATCTCCTCGCGCGCGACCAGCCGCCAGGAGAGCAGCTCGGCCTCCTGCAACCGGATCGCCTTGAGGTCGTCCTCGTCGAGGACCCCGCCGTCGTAGACGTACGCCACCAGCGGCGGCCGGTCCGGGCCGAGCGACCAGTCCACCGCGAGCAGCCGGCCGAGTTCGCGGTCGAGGCCGATCTCCTCGAGCGTCTCGCGACGCGCGGCCTGCCGGGGTCCCTCGCCCTCGTCGGACTCGATCGTGCCGCCCGGAAGGGCCCAGCCCGCCCGGTAGTTGGGCTCGACGAGCAGGACGCGCCCCTCGGCGTCACGGAAGAGAGCGGCGGCGCCGGCCAGGACACGGGGCAGGGAGGCGATGTACGCCGCGAAGTCGGTCGTGCTGGGGTTGCTCATCCGGAAAGCGTAAGCGGCGGCGGGCAGGCCGCGTGTCGGGTCAGTTCTCCTGCGGCCGGTCCCGGGTCCCGGCCAGCCGCGTCGTCCGGCGCGCCAGGTCGCTGATACGCGCGCCGTCGAAACCGAACACGGCGCTGCGCACGGTGTCCTCCAGCGGCTCCGTCCACCGGCGCGGGATCGCCGAGGCCCCGGTGAGGACGCCGGCCACGGAGCCGGCCGTCGCGCCGTTGGAGTCGGTGTCCAGGCCGCCGCGCACGGTGAGCGTGACGGTCCGGGTGAAGTCGCCGTCGCCGTACAGCAGTCCCGCGGTGAGGACGGCGACGTTCGGGACGGTGTGGATCCATCCCAGGCCCGCCGTCTCCTGCGTCACCGTCGTGAGGGTGTCCTCCCAGGTCATACCGGCGCCGTGCAGGGAGGCGACCCGGCGTACGGCACGGGCGAGGCGACTGCTCGCCGGGACGACGGCCAGCGCCTCGTCGAGCGCGCCGCGCACCGTCGGCGCGGTGAACGCCGCCGCGATCAGCGCCGCCGCGAACATCGCGCCGTACACCCCGTTGCCGGTGTGCGAGAGCACCGCGTCCCGGCGGGCCAGGGAGGCGGCGCGGCGGGGCAGGCCCGGACAGGTCCAGCCGTGGATGTCGGCGCGGATCAGGGCGCCGATCCACTCCTGGTACGGGTTGTCGTACGTCGCCGTCAGCGGCGGCTTCAGGCCGGCCGTGAGATTGCGGTAGGCGGCCCGTTCGGCGGTGAACGTCTGGAGATACGGCAGCCGCCGCAGCCACAGGTCGCCCACCTCCTCGGTGCTGAAGCCGAAGCCGTGCGTCTCCAGGAGGTCGAGGCCGAGGATGGCGTAGTCGACGTCGTCGTCACGGCAGCTGCCGTGGATGCGGCCACGCACGCAGGCGCGCCACTCCGGGCGCAGCCGCAGACCGTCCTCCTCGGTGGCCGGCTCGGGCAGGTAGTCGGTGAGCGGCAGGGCGGCGGCCCGCCGCAGGTAGCCGTCGATGCGCTCGCGCGTCCACACGTCGCCCTGCTCGACCGGTTTGCCGAGCATGTTGCCCGCGATCCGGCCCAGCCAGCCCCCGAGGACGCGGTCGGCGAACTCGGGCCCGCCGCCCACAGGAGTCATACGTCCGGTCTACCGGATCGCGCGGACACGCGCGAGGGCTCCGACGGCGCCACAGCGGCGGCTCAGGGTTCCTCCGGGGTCCGGCACCGCATGACGCCGGGGGCGCGTTGAGGTTATGGTCACAGCGGCGCGACTGGCCCTGACGTGCGCGGGGCCCGGAGAGCAAGGGGATGGCAAGGTGACGGACGTTCCAGCGCGGGGCACCCGACGGGTGCTCGTGGCGGCGGACAAGTTCAAGGGCTCACTGACGGCCGTGGAGGTCGCCGAGCGGGTGACGGCCGGGCTGCGCCGGGTCGTGGCGGACGTCGAGGTGGAGGCCCTGCCCGTCGCCGACGGAGGTGACGGGACCGTCGCCGCCGCTGTCGCGGCCGGGTTCGAACGCCGGGAGGTACGGGTCGCCGGCCCCCTCGGCCAGGAGATCACCGCCGCCTTCGCCGTGCGCGGTGACACCGCGGTCGTGGAGATGGCGGAGGCCAGCGGTCTGCAACGGCTCCCGGCCGGTGTCCTCGCCCCCCTCACGGCGTCGACGTACGGCTCCGGAGAGCTGCTGCGCGCCGCGCTGGACGCGGGCGTGCGGACGATCGTGTTCGGGGTCGGAGGCAGTGCCACCACGGACGGCGGCGCGGGCATGCTGTCCGCGCTCGGCGCGCGGTTCCTGGACGCCGACGGCGAGCCGGTGGCGCCGGGCGGCGGCGGCCTCGCGGACGTGGTCCGCGCCGATCTGTCGGAGCTGGACCCCCGGCTGACCTCCGTGGAACTGATCCTGGCCAGCGACGTCGACAACCCGCTGACCGGCCCCAAGGGCGCACCGGCGGTGTACGGCCCGCAGAAGGGCGCCTCGCCGGACGACGTGAAGACACTGGACGCGGCACTCGCGCACTACGCGCAGGTGCTTCACGCGTCGGTCGGCCCGAAGGCGGCGGAGTACGCCACCGCGCCGGGCGCGGGCGCCGCCGGCGGCATCGGCTACGGGGCCCTGCTCATCGGCGCCCGGTTCCGCGCCGGCATCGAGGTCATGCTCGACGTGCTGGGCTTCGCGCCGGCGCTCGAACGGGCCGAGCTGGTGATCACCGGTGAGGGCTCGCTGGACGAGCAGACCCTGCACGGCAAGGCCCCCGCGGGTGTCGCCGCGGCCGCCCGGGCGGCCGGCAAGGAGGTCGTCGCCGTCTGCGGCCGCCTCGCCCTGCCGCCGGTGGAGCTGGGCCGGGCCGGGATCCGCCGGGCGTATCCGCTGACGGATGCCGAGCCGGACATCGCCAGGTGCATCTCCGACGCCGGGCCGATCCTGGAGCGGGTGGCGGAACAGATCGGCCGCGACTTCCTGAGCTGAGCGGGGCTACAGCGGGAAGAGTTCGCCGTTCACGTCCCGGTAGTAGCTGCCGCTGGTGAGGCCCCACACCTTGTACTTGTTCTGGAGCCAGTGCTTCGAGATCTCGTGCACGACGTCGGCGCGGCGCTCCCAGACCACGGAGTGCCCCGCGCCCTCGAGCTGGAACATCAGCTTCCGTTGCCCCTTGACGGCCGCGTACAGGGCGGGCACGGAGAAGCGCTGGACCGGTGGGGCCGGGGAGGTCGCGGGGGTGTTCACCGTCTTGTCCAGTTCGCCGTGGACGATGACGAGGGGCACCCGGTCACCGAGGACATGGGTGCCCTCCGGGTTCTCGAAGGGCGCCGTCTCGTTGTTCCAGCCCCACCAGTAGGAGTTGCGGTATCGGTGGATGCCCTGGAACACGCCCGGCGACAGCTCCTTCCCCCAGGTACTGCCCACGGCGTCGTTCGCCATCATGGCGGCCCACACCCGGTCCACCATGCCGGGATCCCGCTGGGACGGGCTGCCCTGCTCGCGGTCCCATGCGTCCTCGAAGTTCTTCTTGCTGCTGACGTGCATCGGGAAGCCGAAGACGGAGGGAGGTTGGGACACAGGCAACGTGGCGGCCTCCTCCGGGCGTCCGAAAGGCCTCATGAGGTCGCCCGACCACCGTCCCAGAGGCGGGAAGATCGGGGCGAGCAGGAACAGGCTCTTGACGTCCTCGGGGTGCTGGAGAGTGTAGGGCCCCATGACCGGCCCGGCGGCGGACCAGCCGATGAAGTCGATCGGTGTGGTCATATGGGGCAGCGCCTTGATGAAGGCGATCACGGTGGCCAGCTCCGCCCACTCGCTCTCGGAGTTGCCCAGCTCGTGCGGATACAGCGGCGTGCCGGTGTACGGGACCGGCAGCGGGTTGGGGGCCAGGATGTCTCGCTGTGCCGGGTTGGCGTTGCGGGGTTCGTCCATCTTCGGACGCGGGGACCGTCCGTTGCCCTGGAGGTCCATCAGGAAGACGTCGTAGTGGTGCGAGGCCAGCTGCTGTGCCCAGCTGTACGCGATGTCGGACCCGGAGCCGGTCAGGTCGTACCCGGCGAGTACCGGCACGCTCCGGCCGTGGAGCATCAGCACCGGTGAGCGGGGCTGGTTGCCCTGAGTGCCGTTGTACTCCCGGACGAAGAGTTTCACGGCGTCGCCCTCGTTGGCCGGGATCTTCGAGATGTGCGGGACAAGGTGGTCCTTGGGGGCAGGGACAGGCATGGTCGTTCTCCCTCCATGAAGCGGGACAAATCACCGCTGATCCCCCTGATTCCACCGTCCTCTTCTCCCTCGCTCACTGCAACTGGGCGTGAGCGGCAGGTAGTTACCTGGTCAAGAGGTAGAACAGACGCCCTTGAACGCGAAACGGGTGCGGCCCGGACCTCGAAGGTCCGGGCCGCACCCGTCAAGCGGTGGAGTGGAGGTCAGGGCAGCTGCGCCGCCCGGGCCTCACGCCGGTTGCCGCGGAAGTTGTTCACCCGGCGGGCCGTGGCGAACAGCGGGATGACCGCGCCCATGACCAGCTGGAGCGCACATCCGGTCTGGAGCAGCAGCTGACCGCTCGGGGCGTCGAACGCCCAGGCCGCCAGCAGACCCATCGACAGCACGATCCAGGCGAGCATCGCGCCGGCGAGGCGGCCCCGCGGCTTCGGGTACTCGACCCGGCTCACCATCAGCCAGGCGGTGCCCAGGATGGCCATCAGGGTCGCCACGAAGGGCAGCTCGAGCAGCACGATCGAGACGACCGTCAGCGCGCCGAACGGCGACGGCATGCCCTGGAAGGTGCCGTCCTTGACGGTGACGCACGAGAATCTGGCGAGCCTGAGCACCACCGCGAGCAGCACCACGATCGCGCCGACCGCCGCCACCCGCTGGTGGGCGTCGTCGGCGACCATGCCGTAGACCAGGACGAAGTAGGCCGGGGCCAGCCCGAAGCTGATCAGGTCCGAGAGGTTGTCCAGTTCCGCGCCCATCGGCGAGGAGCGGAGCTTGCGTGCGACCAGGCCGTCGAAGAGGTCGAAGACCGCCGCGCAGAGCATCAGGATGACCGCCGTGGCCGCGCTGTGGCGGGCCATGCCGGATTCCTGGCTGCCGGTGAGGTGCGGGATCAGGATGCCGGTGGTGGTGAAGTACACCGCCATGAAGCCGCACGTTGCGTTGCCGAGGGTGAGCGTGTCCGCTATCGACAGACGCAGGGAGAGGGGCATCTCCTCTTCTTCGTCCACGTCGTCGGCCTCGGGCACCCAGCCCGCCTGGGGCTCCGGGTCAATCACGGTCAATGCGAGTCACCCCTGCCACCGTCTTCTGCCCCACCTCGACCGCGACGTCCACGCCCTCGGGCAGGTAGATGTCGACGCGCGAGCCGAAGCGGATCAGGCCGATCCGCTCGCCCTGCTCGACCTTCGTGCCCTCGGGGATGTAGGGGACGATGCGGCGGGCCACGGCTCCGGCGATCTGGATCATCTCGATGTCACCGAGCTCGGTGTCGAAGTGCCAGACGACGCGCTCGTTGTTCTCGCTCTCCTTGTTGAACGCCGGCACGAACCCGCCGGGGATGTGCTCGACCGACGTCACGGTGCCGGCCAGCGGCGCGCGGTTGACGTGGACGTTGAGCGGGCTCATGAAGATCGCGACCCGGGTGCGTCCGTCCTTCCACGGCATGATGCTCTGCACCACACCGTCGGCGGGGGAGATGACCCGGCCCGGAGCGATCTCGCGCTCGGGGTCGCGGAAGAACCACAGCATGCCCGCCGCGAGAGCGGTGGCGGGCACGGCGACGGCCTTGGCGGCACCCGAGCGGCGGGCGCGCAGCAGGCTGACGGCTGCGGTGGCGACGGTCGGCAGAAGCCACGGCGATGCTCCGCGCGCGAGGCGTGCGCCTACCAGGCTGTCGCGGTGTGCAGAGGTTTGGCTGTGGGGCATGGATGACCTTCGTAGCGGATGATGCCGCGCTTCGACGGGGGGACGGCGGCTTTCCGCGATCGTAGCGGTTCGGGGCCACAACTGGGTAAGCAAGGAAGCCGAGTCGACGGCTGCGGGAAGTTGACAGGGTGTGATCTTCTTCTCGAAGAAAACACCCCCAACCCGGACAATCAGCCCTGGAACCGATACTCCTCGAGCAATCTGCGCCCGATGATCATTTTCTGGATTTCTGCGGTGCCTTCACCGATCAGCAGCATCGGGGCCTCGCGGTAGAGGCGCTCGATCTCGTACTCCTTGGAGAAGCCGTAGCCACCGTGGATCCGGAAGGCGTCCTCCACGACCTCCTTGCAGTACTCGGAGGCGAGGTACTTCGCCATCCCTGCCTCAAGGTCGTTTCGTTCACCGGAGTCCTTTTTGCGCGCGGCGTTCACCATCATCGCATGGGCGGCCTCGACCTTGGTAGCCATCTCGGCGAGCTTGAACTGAATGGCCTGGTGCTGGGCGATCTGCTTGCCGAACGTGTGGCGCTGCTGGGCGTACCGGACCCCGAGTTCGAAGGCACGCTGGGCGACGCCGCAGCCACGGGCCGCGACATTCACGCGCCCAACCTCGACTCCGTCCATCATTTGGTAAAAACCTCGGCCGGTGACCCCGCCGAGCACCCGATCGGCGGGAAGGCGCAGGCCGTCCATGATCATCTCGGTGGTGTCCACCCCCTTGTAACCCATCTTGTCGATCTTGCCGGGGATGGTCAGGCCGGGCCGGACCTGACCGAAGCCGGGCTCCTTCTCGATCAGGAAGGTCGTCATCGACTTGTGGGGCGCCGTGCCCTCGGGGTGTCCTTCGTCACTTCGGACCAGAACGGCCACCAGCGAGGACGTTCCGCCGTTGGTCAGCCACATCTTCTGGCCGTTGAGGACGTACTCGTCGCCGTCCTTCACCGCCTTCGACGTGATCGCCGACACGTCCGAGCCGAGGGCGGGCTCCGACATGGAGAAGGCGCCGCGGATGTCGCCGGCCGCCATCCTCGGCAGATAGTGGTCCTTCTGCTCCTGCGTGCCGTGCTGCTTGAGCATGTACGCCACGATGAAGTGCGTGTTGATGATGCCGGAGACCGACATCCAGCCGCGGGCGATCTCCTCGACGCACAGGGCGTACGTCAGGAGCGACTCGCCCAGACCGCCGTACTCCTCGGGGATCATCAGGCCGAACAGACCCAACTCCTTGAGGCCGTCGACGATCGCTTGCGGGTACTCGTCGCGGTGCTCCAGCTCGGTCGCGACCGGGATGATCTCCTTGTCCACGAAGTCGCGGACGGTGGAGAGGATCTCCTGCTGGATGTCGGTCAGACCGGCGGTCTGGGCAAGTCGCGCCATGGCTACTTCTCCTGCTCCTTGAGCTCGGGGCGGCCCGGCTGCTCGCCGCCGCGCTCCTTGATGTACGTCTCGGTCGGCACCATCACCTTGCGGCGGAACACGCAGACCAGCGTGCCGTCCTGCTTGTAGCCCTTGGTCTCGACGTAGACGATGCCGCGGTCGTTCTTCGACTTCGACGGCCACTTGTCGAGCACGGTCGTCTGCCCGTAGAGCGTGTCGCCGTGGAAGGTCGGCGCCACGTGCTTGAGCGACTCGATCTCCAGGTTGGCGATCGCCTTGCCGGAGATGTCCGGCACGGACATGCCGAGCAGCAGGGAGTAGATGTAGTTGCCCACCACGACGTTGCGGCCGAAGTCGGTCGTCTTCTCCGCGTAGTTCGCGTCCATGTGGAGCGGGTGGTGGTTCATGGTGAGGAGACAGAACAGGTGGTCGTCGTACTCCGTGACCGTCTTTCCCGGCCAGTGCTTGTACGTCGCCCCGACCTCGAACTCCTCGTAGGTGCGTCCGAACTGCATGGCGCTCAGCCCTCCGGGATCTCGAACTTGCCGGTGCGCTGCATGCCGGCGGCGCGTCCCTTGCCGGAGATGACCAGCGCCATCTTGCGGCTGGCCTCGTCGATCATCTCGTCGCCGAGCATCGCCGAGCCCTTCTTGCCGCCCGCCTCGGACGTGTAGTAGTCGTACGCGTCCAGGATCAGCTCGGCGTGGTCGTAGTCCTCCTGCGACGGCGAGAAGATCTCGTTGGACGCCTCGACCTGACCCGGGTGCAGCACCCACTTGCCGTCGAAACCGAGGGCGGCGGCACGCCCGGCGACCTCGCGGTAGCCGTCGACGTTGCGGATCTGGAGGTACGGACCGTCGATCGCCTGGAGGTCGTTGGCGCGGGCGGCCATCAGGATCTTCATCAGGATGTAGTGGTAGGCGTCCGCCGGGTAGCCGGGTGGCTGCTCGCCCACGACCAGCGACTTCATGTTGATCGACGCCATGAAGTCGGCCGGCCCGAAGATGATCGTCTCGATGCGCGGGGAGGCCTGCGCGATCTCGTTGACGTTGTTCAGGCCCTGGGCGTTCTCGATCTGCGCCTCGATGCCGATCCGGCCGGCCTCGAAGCCCATGGTCTTCTCGATCTGCGTCAGGAGCAGGTCCAGCGCGACGATCTGCTGCGCGTTCTGCACCTTCGGCAGCATGATGCAGTCGAGGTTGGGGCCGGCTCCCTCGACCACCGTCACGACGTCGCGGTACGTCCATTCGGTCGTCCAGTCGTTGACCCGGACGACCCGCGTCTTGCCCGTCCAGTCGCCCTCGTTGAGGAACTTGACGATGGTGTGCCGTGCCTCGGGCTTGGCGAGCGGCGCGCACGCGTCCTCGAGGTCGAGGAAGACCTGGTCGGCCGGGAGGCCCTGCGCCTTCTCCAGGAAGCGGGGGTTGCTCCCGGGGACCGCGAGGCAGGAGCGTCGCGGACGCAGACGGTTGACGGGCGTGGTCATGCGGGGACCTCCAGGGGGTCGAGCTTGTTCGCTTTGCGGATCTCGTCGACGATGCGGCCGATGATTCCGGTGATGTCGAAGTCCTTCGGGGTGAAGACCGCGGCCACGCCGGCAGCCCTCAGCTGTTCGGCGTCTCCATTCGGGATGATGCCACCGGCGATCACCGGGATGTCTGTGGCACCGGCCACACGGAGCCGTTCGAGGACGTCCGGCACCAGTTGGGCGTGCGAGCCGGAGAGGATGGACAGGCCCACGGCGTGCACGTCCTCCTCCAGCGCGGCGTCCACGATCTGCTCGGGCGTCAGCCGGATGCCCTGGTAGACCACCTCGAAGCCGGCGTCCCGGGCCCGTACGGCTATCTGCTCGGCGCCGTTGGAGTGCCCGTCCAGGCCCGGCTTGCCGACCAGGAAGCGGAGCTTGCCGACACCCATGTCCTTCGCGGTCGCGTCGACCCGGCGGCGGACGTCGGCCATGGCTGAGCCCTCCTCCGCCGGGACCGCCACCGGAGCCGACGACACCCCCGTCGGGGCCCGGAACTCGCCGAACACCTCGCGCAGCGCCCCGGCCCACTCGCCGGTCGTGACCCCGGCGCGGGCGCACTCCAGGGTGGCCTCCATGAGGTTGGCGGTGCCCTTGGCGGCCTCCTTCAGCTTCTCCAGCGCCTTGCAGGGGCGCGGGTGGTTGAAGGGCGGCTGGTAGCGGGTGTCGCGCCAGTTCTGGAGGGAGGCGATGACGCGGGCCTCGACCGCCGGATCGACCGTCTGGATGGCCGTGTCGAGGTCCGCGGTCAGCGGGTTGGGCTCGGTCGTCTCGAAGATGTTGACGCCGATGATCTTCTCCTGCCCGGATTCGATCCGGGCCCTGCGCTCGGCGTGCGAGGAGACCAGCTGCGACTTGAGGTAGCCGGACTCGACGGCGGCCATCGCGCCGCCCATCTCCTGGATCCGCTCGATCTCCGTGAGGGACTCCTCGACCAGCTCGGCGACCTTCGCCTCGATGACGTGCGAGCCCTCGAAGATGTCCTCGTACTCCAGCAGATCGCTCTCCAGGGCGAGGACCTGCTGGATGCGCAGCGACCACTGCTGGTCCCAGGGCCGGGGCAGGCCCAGCGCCTCGTTCCAGGCGGGGAGCTGCACGGCACGCGCGCGTGCGTCCTTCGACAGCGTCACGGCGAGCATCTCCAGCACGATCCGCTGGACGTTGTTCTCCGGCTGAGCCTCGGTCAGTCCCAGGGAGTTGACCTGGACGCCGTAGCGGAAGCGGCGCTGCTTGGGGTTCTCGATGCCGTAGCGCTCGCGGGTGATCTGGTCCCAGATGCGGCCGAAGGCGCGCATCTTGCACATCTCCTCGACGAAGCGGACGCCCGCGTTCACGAAGAAGGAGATACGGGCGACGACGTCGCCGAACTTCTCCTCCGGCACCTGCCCGGAGTCCCGGACGGCGTCCAGCACGGCGATCGCCGTGGACATCGCGTAGGCGATCTCCTGCACCGGTGTGGCCCCGGCCTCCTGCAGGTGGTAGCTGCATATGTTGATCGGGTTCCACTTCGGGATGTGGGAGACCGTGTACGCGATCATGTCCGTCGTCAGGCGCAGGCTCGGCCCCGGGGGGAAGACGTGCGTCCCCCGGGACAGGTACTCCTTGACGATGTCGTTCTGGGTCGTGCCCTGGAGCAGGGTGATGTCCACACCCTGCTCCTCGGCGACGACCTGGTAGAGCGCCAGCAGCCACATGGCGGTGGCGTTGATCGTCATCGAGGTGTTCATCTGGTCCAGGGGGATGTCCTGGAACAGCCTGCGCATGTCACCGAGATGGGCCACCGGCACGCCGACCCGGCCGACCTCGCCGCGGGCGAGGACGTGGTCGGAGTCGTAGCCGGTCTGGGTGGGCAGGTCGAACGCGACCGACAGACCCGTCTGGCCCTTGGCGAGGTTGCGCCGGTACAGCTCGTTGGACGCCTCTGCCGTGGAGTGACCGGCGTACGTGCGCATGAGCCACGGCCGGTCCTTCTGACGCTCAGTCATCTATGACCCCGGGTGTCTCAGATGTTGCGGAAGCGGTTGATGGCGTCGATGTGCTGGGCGCGCTTCTCCTCGTCGCGCACGCCCAGACCCTCCACGGGGGCCAGCGCGAGGACGCCGACCTTGCCCTGGTGGAGGTTGCGGTGCACGTCGTAGGCGGCCTGGCCGGTCTCCTCCAGGGAGTAGACCTTCGACAGCGTCGGGTGGATCTTGCCCTTCGCGACCAGCCGGTTGGCCTCCCAGGCTTCGCGGTAGTTGGCGAAGTGCGACCCGATGATCCGCTTCAGGGACATCCACAGGTAGCGGTTGTCGTACTCGTGCATGTAGCCGGAGGTCGAGGCGCAGGTGGTGATGGTGCCGCCCTTGCGGGTGACGTAGACCGAGGCGCCGAAGGTCTCGCGACCCGGGTGCTCGAAGACGATGTCGATGTCCTCGCCGCCGGTGAACTCGCGGATGCGCTTGCCGAAGCGCTTCCACTCCTTCGGGTCCTGGGTCTGCTCGTCCTTCCAGAACCTGTAGCCCTCGGCGTTGCGGTCGATGACCGCCTCGGCGCCCATGGCCCGGCAGATGTCCGCCTTGTCGGGGGAGGAGACGACACAGATCGGGTTGGCTCCGCCGGCCAGCGCGAACTGCGTGGCGTAGCTGCCGAGGCCACCGCTGGCGCCCCAGATCAGGACGTTGTCGCCCTGCTTCATGCCGGCGCCGTTGCGGGACACCAACTGCCGGTAGGCGGTGGAGTTGACGAGGCCCGGGGCCGCCGCCTCCTCCCACGACAGGTGGTCCGGCTTCGGCATCAGCTGGTTGGACTTGACCAGCGCGATCTCCGCGAGGCCGCCGAAGTTGGTCTCGAAGCCCCAGATGCGCTGCTCGGGGTCGAGCATCGTGTCGTTGTGGCCGTCGGACGACTCGAGCTCGACGGACAGACAGTGCGCGACGACCTCGTCGCCCGGCTTCCAGGCGTTGACACCGGGGCCGGTGCGCAGGACGACGCCCGAGAGGTCGGAACCGATGATGTGGTACGGCAGGTCGTGCCGCTTGGTCAGCTCGCTGAGCCTGCCGTAGCGCTCCAGGAAGCTGAACGTCGACACCGGCTCGAAGATCGAGGTCCACACGGAGTTGTAGTTCACCGAGGAGGCCATGACGGCCACCAGGGCCTCGCCCGGGCCGAGCTCGGGAAGGGGGACCTCGTCGAGGTGGATCGACTTGCGCGGGTCCTTGTCGCGGGTCTCCAGACCCGCGAACATCTCCGTCTCGTCCTTGTGGACGGTGATCGCGCGGTACGACTCGGGGAGCGGCAGAGCGGCGAAGTCGGCCGACGTGGAGTCCGGCGACTGGATCGCGTCGAGAATGGCCTGTGTGGTCACGGTGTTGCCTCCGGCGATGAGCGCCCTGAGGGCGGGGCGCTGAGGGTTACGTCGGTGTGCTGCTGAGGGTCTTGGGAGATGCCGTCGGTTCGGCGGGGTGGTGCTGTTCGGCAGCGCTTTGTGGCGCGGGAGGGTGCCTGTGACGCAGGCGTCCGGGCGCGCAAACCATGAGCTTGCGGGGACAGCCGGCGTACGTATGGTCTCTGCACGCCGGCCGCCCGGACACCTTCAACGTATGACACCGCGTGTCACCCCGCAAGGCACTGAGTGCCAGAACTTGGTCTCAGCTGAAATCTTTACGTAACAAATGAGCGATGATCGATCGAACGCGTCCTGAAATCCACGCGAAAAGGGGCTCTGACATGGCAAAACGGCCACCCCGTGGGGTGGCCGTCATCACAGCGTGAAGGGACTGCGAGCGGTGCTCAGCGCTCCTTGAGCGCCTGTTCGATGGCGCGCATGACCTCGTCGAGCGGGGCGTCGGTGCGGGCGACCGTCACCAGGACCTCGCCCTGCGCGGAGATCGTCGCCGGGGCCTGCTGAGCGGAGCCGGCGCTGCTGCGGCCCGCTCCGATGCCGGTCCCGAACGTCTTGCGCACGATCGCGAAGGCATGGTCGAGCTGGGCCTCCACATCGCCCTGGCCGCCCGCCCTGAGCCAGCGCCGCAGGACGTGGTTGTGGGCGGTCACCACGGCGGACGCCGCCACCTCGGCGAGCAGCGGGTCGTCGTTGGCGTCGTCGTCGTGCGCGTGCTCGTCGAAGTGACCGAGCAGATAGCGGGTGAAGAGACGCTCGTAGCGGGCCACCGAGGCGATCTCCGCCTCGCGCAGGGTGGGCACCTCGCGCGTCAGCTTGTAGCGGGCGACCGAGATCTCCGGCCGGGCCGCGTACATCTTCATGACCTCCTTGATGCCGCGGCACACCGTGTCGAGCGGATGCTCGTGCGCCGGGGCCGCGTTGAGCACCGCCTCCGCCCGGATCAACGTGTCGTCGTGGTCGGGGAAGATCGCCTCTTCCTTGGAGCGGAAGTGGCGGAAGAAGGTCCGGCGGGCTACCCCGGCCGCGGCCGCGATCTCGTCGACGGTGGTCGCCTCGTACCCCTTGGTCGAGAACAGCTCCATCGCCGCGGCCGCCAGTTCTCGGCGCATCTTGAGCCGCTGGGCGGCCGCGCGGCTTCCCGCGGCACTCTCCGGCGCGTCGGGCGTGGCTGGTGTACGTGAGGACCTGGCGGGCTGGGGCATGACCCGAACGTACTGCATGTGCGCAGCTCGGTGCGCCTGTCCGGGGTTTCCCCCGCCCTGGACGGACGGGGGCGCGCCTGCGGGGTCGAGCAGTCCGCCCCAGTCCTCTTCTCCTCGGAACCAGTCGCCGACGCCGTCAGCGGCGGGCATATTCGCGGAAGCCGCGGCCGGTCTTGCGACCGAGGCAGCCCGCGGCCACCAGGTGCTCCAGAAGCGGGGCCGGCGCCAGGCCCGGGTCGCGGAACTCGCGGTGCAGGACCTTCTCGATCGCGAGGGAGACGTCGAGTCCGACGACGTCCAGCAGCTCGAAGGGGCCCATCGGATAGCCGCCGCCGAGCTTCATCGCGGCGTCGATGTCGTCCAGGGTGGCGTAGTGCTCCTGCACCATCTTGATCGCGTTGTTGAGGTACGGGAACAGCAGCGCGTTCACGATGAAGCCGGCGCGGTCGCCGCAGTCGACCGCGTGCTTCTTGATCCGCCCGCACACCTCGCGGACCGTCGCGTGCACGTCGTCGGCCGTCAGCACCGTGCGGACGACCTCGACCAGCTTCATCGCCGGCGCCGGGTTGAAGAAGTGCATCCCGATCACGTCCTGCGGGCGCGAGGTGGCGCGGGCGCAGGCGACGACCGGCAGCGAGGAGGTCGTCGTGGCGAGGACCGCGCCGGGCTTGCACACCTTGTCCAGGGTCGCGAAGAGCTGCTGCTTGACCTCGAGGTCCTCGGCGACCGCCTCCAGCGCCAGGTCGACGTCGGCGAAGGCCTCGTAGGAGCCGGCCGGGGTGATCCGCTCCAGGATCAGGGCGGCGGCCTCGGCGGTCAGCCGGCCCTTGTCCACGGAGCGGGCGAGCGACTTGCCGATCCGGGCCTTGGCGGTCTGCGCCTTCTCCTCGCTGCGGGCGGCGAGGACGACGTCGTAGCCGGCCTTGGCGAACACCTCGGCGATACCCGAGGCCATGGTGCCGGAGCCCGCGACGCCGACCGAGGCGACCGTGCGGCCTTCGGCCCCCGCCCCGCCGGTGAGCGGCGTCAGCGCGTCCGGGACGACCGTCGCACTGCCGGGCGCCTCGTAGGTGTAGAAGCCGCGGCCCGACTTGCGGCCGGTCAGGCCCGCTTCGCTGAGCTGCTTGAGGATCGGCGCGGGGGCGTGCAGCCGGTCGTGGGACTCGGCGTACATGGCCTCCAGGACCGTACGGGCCGTGTCGACGCCGATCAGGTCGAGCAGCGCGAGGGGTCCCATCGGCAGTCCGCAGCCCAGCCGCATCGCCGCGTCGATGTCCTCGCGGGAGGCGTACCGGGCCTCGTACATCGCGGCGGCCTGGTTGAGGTAGCCGAACAGCAGGCCGTCGGCGACGAAGCCGGGGCGGTCGCCGACCGCGACGGGCTCCTTGCCGAGGTCGAGGGCGAGGTTGGTGACGGCGGTGACCGCGGTGGGCGCGGTCAGCACCGAGGAGACGACCTCGACCAGCTTCATCGCCGGCGCCGGGTTGAAGAAGTGCAGGCCCAGCACGCGCTCCGGGCGGGCCGACTCCGCGGCGAGCCGGGTCACGGAGAGTGCGTTGGTGCCGGTGGCGAGGATGGTCTCGGGCCGCACCAGCCCGTCCAGCTCGCGGAAGATCTGCTGCTTGATCTCGTACGACTCCGGCGCCACCTCGATGACCAGGTCGGCGTCGGCCGCCGTGGCCAGGTCGGTGGAGACGCGGACGCGGGCCAGCGCGGCCGTGCGCTCCTGCTCGGTGAGCCGCCCGCGCTGCACGGCGCGGGCTGTGGAGGCCTCCAGCGCGGCGAGGGACCGCGCGGCCTGTGCCTCGCTGATGTCGATGCCGACCACCTCCCGCCCGGCCTTCGCGAGGACCTCGGCGATGCCGGTGCCCATGGTGCCGAGGCCGATGACGGCGATCGTCTGGAACGGGGACAGAGGGGTGTCGGACAGGGGAGCGGCCATCGCGGGACTCCAGGAATGAGTGACGACTGGGAACGCCCCCGGTGCGCCTGGCGGCCTCGGAGGAGGCCCGGACGCACCGGGTGCGGAGAAGAGTTGCGGGTGTTGACGGGCTGCAAGCGCACACGCCCGGTGCCGTCGCCGCGGGCGCGCACACGCCCGGAAGACGAACGGAGAGATCCGACCGGCCCTGTCCCGTGGCCGGGTCGTACAGCGGTACACGGAGTACCGAACCGACTTCGCTCGCGGCGACTGCGTCACCAGGCCACCACGAGGAGGTGAGGCGAGTGGGTAACTCGCTCTTATGAGCTTAACCGGTGGGTAACGAGCACGCCAGCCCCTGTTCCTGTGACGTAATCCGCTCCGCCGCGCCCTCTTCGGCCGTCGGCCCCCGGTCGGCGCCGCGGCGGCGGACGGGCCGGGCGCCCGGTTGTCCCGGCCCGCCCTTGCCCGCGTGACCCAGCCCCTAGGCTCGGCACATGGACGAAGAGTTGCGATCACTCACGGAGCGCTTACGGCGCGAGTCCGGAGCGACGGCGGCGTACGAGCGGCTGGCGGGCGCCACGGACCTCGACGAACTCGCGGACGTGCTCACCGAGTCGGGGCAGCCGCTCTGGGCCCGCGAACTGGCCGCGTTCCGGTTGGGCCTCGCCGGGGACCCGCGCGCCTTCGAGGCGCTCGTCCTGCTGCTCAACCACCGTGACCCGCCGCGCTGCTCGTCCGCCGCCTACGCGCTGGCGCGCCTCGACGACCCGCGCACCGCCCGAGCCGCGGCCACTCTCGCCACCAACGAACGGCGCGTCGCCTACGCCCTGCACCCCGTCCGGCTGCTGGTGGAACTGCGCGCACCCGAGTCCGTGCCCGCACTGATCACGACGCTGCGGCGGAGACTGCGGCCGCACGACCCCTACCGGCGGGTGGCCCTCGCCTGCGTGGAGGGTCTGGGCACCCTGGGCGACGACCGCGCCCGGCCGGTGCTGAAGGACGCCCTCGCCCATCCCGTGCTCGCGGAGGCGGCCGTGCACGCGCTGGCGCGGATCCCGAGGCAGCGCTGACGGGCCGGACCGGCGGCCGCCCGGGTCGGCACGCAAGGACAAAAGCGCCATTCACTGGCGTTCCGGGAGGTGAGTACGTGTCGCTTATTGGTTCGTGATTCGAATACCTTCACGTGGGGAAGATCGCCCTCCGCCGAACTGCGATGGCTTGGCGCGGCCGTCGGGCTGCCGAAGTGACCGCGGACGAGGCCGAATTGGTCCGGCTATGGAGGGTGATCGACAGTGACCAGTGCGCAACTCCCCGACAACATATCCGACTTGTTCCTGCGTCAAGGAGCGGAAGGAACGTTCGGACGGTTCCTGGAGGAGAAGTGGACGGCGGTCTGCGGCGGCCTGGGGGTCGAGGGGTGGGAGACCGAGACCGTACTGCGTGACCTGCGGGAAGTGATCCACCCGTGGGGATCGCGCCCTGTCGGAACGCGTTGCGAACCCCCCTCGTTCGTCTCGGCGGACGGATTCCCCGCCGAACTCTCCGTCAGCTGGAAGGGCGGCCGTCCCGAGATCCGCATCCTCTTCGAGTCGCTCGGCTCCGACCGCACCCCGCTCGGCTGCCAGGAGGCCGGCCGCGAGCTGACGCGCCGACTGGCCGGCAGACCCGGCGCCGACATCGCGCGGTACCTCGGTATCGAGGACCTGTTCATCACGTCCGCCCCCGATCGCTACCGGGCGACCCTCTGGCACTCCCTGGCCTGGAGACCGGGGGAACAGCCCCACTACAAGGTCTACCTCAACCCGCAGGTACACGGCCTGGACCGCGCGTACGACGTCATGGCGGAAGCCATGCACCGCCTGGGCCTGGCGGAGGCCTGGGAGCCGGTGGGACAGCGCGGGGCGGAACTCGCCCGGCGGGGGCACGAGTTGGAGCTCATGGCTCTCGACCTGGACGGCGGGAGCGCTCCGCGGGTGAAGGTCTACTACCGGCACCGCCCGATGCAGATGGAGGAGCTGGACACCGTGGCGGAGCTGGCCCACCGCTACGAGCAGGGCCGGGCTGCCCGGGCGCGTTCCGTCATCTACTCGCGGGAAAGCGGCCTCGTGAGCAACGAGCCGATGACCTGCCTGGCGTTCCGGGAGGGCACGTCGGGCCCCCAGGAGGCCAACATCTATCTGCGGCTGCCGGACAACACCGGTTCCGACGCGGAAGCCGCCGCACGCATCGCCCGGCTGATGGAACTGGAGGGGATCGACCCGCGTCCCCACGCCGAGATCGTGCGGCGGCTGACGGCCGGGCGCGGGACGGACACCGGGGGGCTTCAGGAGCTGTGCAGCTACCGGACGATCTCACCGGAGCTGCCCGCGGACATCGGGGTGTACCTGCGGTTCAGCACGTATGACGGCCCGGTGGTCTGAGCGGGGAGAAGCCCCGCCGGCCAGTCCGCGGCGGCATCGCGTACCGCGTGTCCGATGCGGCGGCCCGGGCCGCCGCTCCGGGAGCGGCGCGCAGGCTCCGTGAAGTCGAGGACGACCCCTCGGAGCCCTTTTCCGGACGGGCCGGGCACGGCCGCCCCGTGGGCGGAGCCCCGGACGGCCGTCGGTCCCCCCACCGTCTAGCCGCGGAACCCCAGCAGCCCGTGCAGCGTCGAGCCGTGGGCGGTGCGTGCCGCGACCTTCGAGGTCGGTGGCTTCGGGTCGGGCTGCGCCTTGCACACCGCGTCGACCCCGCCGCTCCCGCGCGGCACCGTGCCGTCCGTCAGATACGTGGCCAGGTGCTTGTCCAGGCAGGAGTTGCCGCTCAGCGTGATGCCGTGGTTCTGGCCGCCCTCCTCGACGACCAGGCTGGAATCCCGCAGCAGCGCGTGGACCGTCGCGCCACCCTCGTACGGGGTGGCCGCGTCGTCCGTCGCCTGGAACAGCAGGACCGGGGGCAGCCCGCCGTTGGCGACGCTCACCGGTCCCACCGGCTCGTCGGGCCAGAACGCGCACGGCGCGTTGTACCAGGCGTTGTTCCAGGTCATGAACGGCGCCTTCCCGTACATCGACCAGTTGTCCGCGCGCCACTCGTCCCAGTCCCGCGGCCAGGACGCGTCACGGCACTGCACCGCCGTGTAGACGCTGTACCCGTTGTCCCCCGCGGCGTCGACGGCGGCGAAGTTCTCGTACGCCTCGACCAGCGGGGCGGAGTCCTTGCCGTTCACGTACGCCGCGAACGCCTCGGCGAGGTGGGGCCAGTAGCCGTTGTAGTACCCGCCGGGCAGGAAGGTGTCCTCGAGCTCGGAGGCGCCCACCCGGCCGTCGGCCGGCTTCGCGGCGAGGGCGGCCCGCATCGCGTACCACTTGGTCTCGACCTGGGCCGGGTCGGTACCGAGCTTGTACGTCTTGTCGTACTTGGCGATCCAGGCCATCAGGGCCCGGTGACGGTCGTTGAAGGCCAGGTCCTGGGTGAGGTTGTCCTCGTACCAGACGCCCGTGGGGTCGACGATCGAGTCCAGGACCAGGCGCCGCACCCGCTGCGGGTAGAGCTTGGCGTACACCGCGCCGAGGTAGGTGCCGTACGAGTAGCCGAAGTAGTTCAGCTGCGGGGCGCCGACCGCGGCCCGGATCGCGTCCATGTCCCGCACGGTGCTCAGCGTGTCGATGTGGGGCAGCACGCGCGCGTACTTCTTGACGCAGGCCGCGGCGAAGGACTTCGCGCGTGCGACGTTCGCCTGCTCGACCGCCTCGGTGCCCGGCACCGAGTCCGGGCGGGCGGGGCCGAAGTGGCCGGGCTGGCAGTCCAGCGCCGGCGTGCTCCTGCCCACCCCGCGCGGGTCGAAGCCGATCACGTCGTACTGGGCCGACACGGCCTTGGGCAGCGCCGACGCCACGTATCCGGCGAGGCTCAGCCCCCGGCCGCCGGGGCCGCCCGGGTTGACCAGCAGCGGGCCCTGGTACTTCTTCGCGGTGTGCGGGACGCGGGACAGCGCCAGCGTGATCTGCTCCCCGCCCGGCTCCTCGTGGTCGAGCGGCACCTTCAGGGAGGCGCACTGGAGCTTCGGCTGACCCGTGATGCCGCAGCCCTTCCAGCTGAGCGCCGCCGCGCGGGCACGTTGCGCGGGGTGCGGCGGACTCGCGTCGGCGGGCACGGCCGTGACCGTCCCGGCCACGACGGCGACGGCAGCGCACAGCGCGGCTGCACGTGGGTTCATACAGTGCTCCCGGGGCGACGAACAGACCGAGGACGGCCGGACCGCGCAGGTCACGGCCCTCGCCGCATCGTCCCGGGAAGAGCGTCCGGCAGAACCTGTTCCGGCGTTACTTGACCCGTTCGGGTCGCCGGATCCGCTCGAACGCGCTCAGATCAGCGACAGCTGGACCGGCCCGGGCCCGGCCGGCTCCGCCACCGGCTCGGGCTCCGGCTGCGGCGTCCGGCGGGGCATCCCCGCGCGCGTGGGGCCGATGCCGTACTCCTCGGCCAGTTCGTGCACCTGACGGGTGATCCGCCGCTGGTACCACTTGGGGGCGTAGGCGCCGTCCGCGTACAGCCGCTCGTACCGGCGCACCAGAGAGGGGTGGTGCTCCCCGAGCCAGGCCATGAACCACTCGCGTGCCCCGGGGCGCAGATGCAGCGCGAGCGGGGTGACCGAGGTGGCCCCGGCGGCCGCGATCGCCCGCACGGTGGCGCGCAGCTGGGAGGGCTCGTCGCCGAGGAACGGGATCACCGGGGCCATCAGCACCCCGCAGCCGATGCCGTGGTCGGTGAGGGTCCGTACGACGTCCAGGCGCCGCTGGGGAGCGGGGGTGCCCGGCTCCACGGTGCGCCACAGCTCGGTGTCGGTGAAGCCGACGGAGACCGAGACACCGACGTCGGTCACCTCGGCGGCCTTCCGGAGCAGATCGAGGTCGCGCAGGATCAGGGTGCCCTTGGTCAGGATGGAGAAGGGGTTCGCCCGCTCGCCCAGGGCGGAGAGGATGCCCGGCATCAGCCGGTAGCGGCCCTCGGCACGCTGGTAGCAGTCGACGTTCGTGCCCATCGCGACGTGCTCCCCGTGCCAGCGGGGCGAGGCCAGCTGGCGGCGCAGCAGCTCCGGCGCGTTCACCTTGACGACGATCTGCGTGTCGAAGCCGATCCCGGTGTCGAGGTCGAGATAGCTGTGCGTCTTGCGCGCGAAGCAGTACACGCACGCGTGCGTGCAACCCCGGTAAGGGTTCACCGTCCACTCGAACGGCATCCGGGAGGCGCCCGGCACCCGGTTCAGGATCGAGCGGGCCCGGATCTCGTGGAAGGTGACGCCGGCGAACTCGGGCGTGTCGAACGTCCTGGTCGTGACCGCGTCCGCGCCGAACAGCGCGGCGTCCGCCGGCCGGTCGTGGCGGGTCTCGGCGGTGAGGTTGTCCCAGCGCATGACGCCTCCTCGGTAGCACTGCCCCCACAATAGAACATCTGTTCCCATGATCGTGCGGCGGACCTTTCGGCAGCCGTTTCCGACCGCCCCGCGATCGCTTCCGGGGCGCTTGCGGGACCCCGATTTGGGCGGCCGTGGACCGGGGTGGTTGGCTTGCCCCGAACGTGCGGAACCCCGAACAACCCTGAGCAACACGGACCTGGAGGAACCCCATGGCGCAGGTCGAGGCCACCACCGAGCGGGTCGTCGCTGCGGACCCGGAGAAGGTGTTCGACACCATCGCCGACTACAGCGGCGCGCGCGGGAAACTGCTGCCCCAGCACTTCAGCGAGTACGAGGTGCGCGAGGGTGGCGACGGCGAGGGCAGCCTCGTCCACTGGAAGCTCCAGGCCACCAGCAAGCGCGTCCGGGACTGCCTCCTGGAGGTCACCGAGCCGACGGACGGCGAACTCGTCGAGAAGGACCGCAACTCCTCGATGGTCACCGTCTGGCGCGTCACCCCGGCCGGCGAGGGCAGGTCCCGCGTCGTGGTCACCACCACGTGGAACGGCGCCGGCGGCATCGGGGGCTTCTTCGAGAGGACGTTCGCGCCCAAGGGCCTCAACCGGATCTACGACCTGATCCTCGCCAACCTCGCCGCCGAGGTGGAGAAGTAGACCGACCCCCGTGCTCCCGCGGCGCCCCGGCTCCTCTCACCGCTTCGAGTGGATCTCACCGGTGACCGTCACGGCGCCGTGACCCGTCGCGCCTGCTCGTGGTTGTGGCTTCACGCGGCAACTGTCCGGCAGGCGCGACGAGAGGAGCGGCACATGGCCGGGAACACCACAGTCGTCGCCGGTCACCTCGCCGGTCGCCACCGCCCTGCGCAGGGCCGGCGGCGGGGGCGCGAAACGCGGTCCGCGCCCCGCCCACGGGGGCCGGCCGTGCCGCGAGACGGCGCCGGGACGTGCGGCGTACCCCGGCGCGCCCCGGTGAAACCAATTCCAGAATTGCCGCACATGCCGGCGGACGTGCGCCGTACGGTGGTGACGGCGGGACAGATCTTGCACAGCTCTGGGGAGAGAGGGCCTGGGCCATGGACCGTGGCACCGAGAGGGACGAACCTCCCAGCCGCGGAGCCGCCGATGGCGCGCCGGGCGAAGCGGGACAGGGATCCTCCCGCCCGGCGGGTGGCGGAGAGCCCGCCGACGCGGGATGCGTCCCGCTCGCCGTGGTCGTGGTGGACCGTGAGGGCCTCGTCTCGCACTGGAGCACCGGCGCACGCCGGCTCTTCGGAGTCGGCAAGGAAGAGGCGATCGGCCGGCCCGCCATCGACCTGCTCCCCGTCTCCGGCGCGCTCCCCGAGCCGGACGACGACCTCCTGGACGGCGGCTACGGCGGCTACGAGGACTACGCGGCCTACGACGGTCTCGGGCCCGGCCTCGACTCCTCCCTGGACCGGGGCTTCGGCTACCCGGCCGCCGGGCGCGCGAGACTGACCGTGCCCGACCGGGACCGGGACCGGGCCAGGGTCGATGTGCTGTGGTGGGCCTACCCGCTGGTCGGTCCCGGCACCGAACGGCTGCTGGTGCTGGCCGCGGACGCGGCCGCCCTGCGTCAGGACGACCCGGCCGACCCCCTCGCCGTCGAACGCGTCGCGCCCGCATTCGCCCTGCACACCGACTTCCCCGGCGCCCCGGAACTCGCCCGCCGGCTGCCCGAGATCCTGCCCAGCATGAGTGTCGGCGAGAGCGCCCGCATCGTCGCCCAGGTCCTCGAACTCGGCTACCCCGTCCTGGAGTTCAGCCAGAACGACCGGGTGCCCGTGACCCCCGACTGGGGCGTGGCCCTGCGCGTCGAGCGACGAGCCCGCCGTGAGCGGGCCGCCCGCGCCGTCGCCGAAGGGGCGCCCATATCGCGTGAGTCCGACGACGACGGCGAGGACCTCGAGTACGTCGCCGTCCGTGAGCGGCTGGAGTTCCTCAACGAGGTCAGCGGAAGGATCGGCACCTCCCTCGACCTCTCCCGCACCATCGTCGAGGTCAGCAAGGCCGTCGTCCCGCGCTTCACCGACGTCGCCGGCACCTATCTGCGTGAACAGGTCGTCGCCGGGGAGGGGTTCCCCGACGGCGTGCCGGACACGACCACCATGTGGCACCGGGTCGCCCTCGAGCACACCGACGAACCCGGCCGCTGGGACGACGTCGTACCCGTCGGCGAGGCCATGCCGTTCCCCGCGCACACGCCGTTCTTCCAGTGCATGACGACCGGACAGCCCGTCCTCGTGCCGCGCATCAGCGAGCAGATGGGCCACGCCATCGCCTCGCAGTTCGACAAGCGTGACATCCGGCCCCTGATCACCGGCCGTTCCATGCTGGTCGTCCCGCTGAAGGCCCGTGACGTCGTCCTCGGCTTCATGATCCTGCTGCGCCACCCCGAGCGGGCCCTCTTCAACGACATGGACCGGGTCACCGGCGCCGAACTTGCCGCCCGCGCGGGCCTGGTGCTCGACAACGCGCGCATGTACACCTACCAGGAGAGCGTCGCCGAGACCCTCCAGGACAGCATGCTGCCGCACATCCCGCCGCGCATGGCGGGCTGCGACATCGCCACCCGCTATCTGCCGGGCACCCTGCTGGGGCGGGTCGGCGGCGACTGGTTCGACTCGGTGAAGCTGCCCGGCTCGCGCACCGCCCTCGTGGTCGGCGACGTCATGGGGCACGGCCTCAACTCCGCGGCCATGATGGGTCAGTTGCGCACCGCCGTGCAGACCATGGCCGCCCTCGACCTGCCGCCCGCCCAACTCCTGCGCAATCTCGACGACTTGGCACAACGGCTGGGCGACACCTACCTCGCCACCTGCCTCTACGCCGTCTACGACCCCATCGAGGGCGAGCTGCACCTCGCCAACGCGGGCCACATCCCGCCGGTGCTGGTGCGTGCCGCCGACGGCCGCAGTGAGCTGCTCGAGCTGCCCACCGGCGCGCCCATCGGCGTCGGCGGCGTGCCCTTCGAGGCGGTACGCGTGCGCGTGGAGCCGGGCGACCGGCTGGTGATGTGCACCGACGGTCTGGTGGAGGTGCGCGGCGAGGACATCGGCGTGGGGCTCGCGACCCTCTGCGAGTCCGCAGCCCACCCGGCGGCCTCCATGGACGCGGCCTGCGACACCATCATCCGCGCGCTCAACACCCGTGGCGGCCGCAAGGACGACGTGGCCCTGCTCCTGGCCCGCCTCAACGGCATCGCACCGCAGGACGTCGCCGAATGGCGGTTCCCGCTCGGCCCGTCGGAGGTCGGCCGGGCCCGCGCCGTGGTCCGCGAACAGCTCCACGACTGGGGCCTGCCGAAACTCGTCGAGGCCGCCGAGCTCATGGTGAGCGAACTCGTCACCAACGCCGTACGGCACTCCCGCCGGAGCCCCGTGGCCCTGCGCCTCGTACGGGGCGACACGCTGCTGTGCGAGGTCGAGGACGACGATCACGACCTGCCGACCCTGCTGAGCGCCGGACCCGGCGACGAGTCCGGGCGGGGGCTGCGCGTGGTGAGCACACTGGCCCGGGAGTGGGGCGCAAGCCGTACGGGCGCGGGCAAGTCCGTGTGGTTCGAACTGACGCTGCCGCGCCGCTGAGCGCGGCCGGACCCGGGCGGAACGGAACGGCGTACGGTCTCGAACGCGGCGTGAAGGTATGCGTACCGTGCTTGTCGCGCCGACCGGGGAACGATAGACCGTACTCGCCCGTCACTCACGGCGGATCGGCATTGCACCTGGGGGGTTGTGCATGAGCGTGACGAGTCGGTACCGGGAGGCGTGGGAGGGCTTCTGGCGCGAGGCGCCGGACGGCCCGGGCGGTGTGTTCTGGGACGCGGAACCGAAGGTCACCGCCGCCCTCCACCTGGCTCTCTTCGAACGCCATCTGACCGACCCCGGCCTGGCGTTGGTGGACCTCGGCTGCGGAAACGGCACCCAGACCCGGTACTTCGCCGACCGTTTCCCGCATGTCGTCGGCGCCGACCTGTCCGCCGCGGCCCTCGACCACGCGCGCCGCGCGGACCTGGCCGGACAGGCGACGTACCGGCTGCTGGACGCGGCCGAGAAGGGCGCGGCCGAGACGCTGCACGCCGAACTCGGCGACGCCAACGTCTATATGAGGGGCGTCCTGCACCAGTGCGAGCCCGACGACCGGCAGCCGCTGGTAGATGGGATCGCGGCACTGGTGGGGGAGCGCGGCCGGGCCTTCCTCGTCGAACTGTCGGAGGCCGCCCGTCCCGTCCTCGGTGCGCTGGCACAGGACCCGGCCGGTCCGCCGCCGAAACTCGCGCCTGTCTTCCGGCACGGCATCGCCCCCGGTGAAGTGGCCGACGAGGCGATGCCGGCGTATCTGGGCGCCGCCGGCCTCACCGTGCTGGCTTCGGGCGAACTCCCGCTCGTCACAGCCGAGTTCGCCTCAGACGGCACCCGCATCGAGCTGCCGTCGACGTGGCTGGTGGCCGCTCGCGTCGGGTGACCGCGGTCACGGCGAAAGCGGCTGCCGCCGCTGTCACACCCCGGCGGCGCCCCTGTCAGGGGGTGAAGGAAGGGCGTTGGCCCGGACGCCCTGAGGGGCTGTCGATATGTCCACTGCCTGGCACCCGCCCCGCGCAGGGGCTGCCCCGGTCCCGAGCGGGGTGGCCGCGGCCGCGCGGGGAGCCCTCATGGCGGGCTTCTCGGCCGCCTCGGTCTTCCTCGGCGCCGGCCGGACGCTGAAGCCGCCGGCCGATCACGGAGTGCCGCGCTCGTGGTGGCCCCGGCTCGGCGCTGCCGAGGCCGTGGGTGCGGCCGGCCTGTGGCCGGGCCGTTCGTGCCCTGCCGGTGTGCGGAAGCGCGCGTACGAGCGGAGTCGCTCCCCGGGAAAACGGGGTACGGCCCGCTAGGCTCGGGTTTCCTTGAGAGGACGGGGGCCGGACGTGAAGATCCTCATCAGCGCCGACATGGAGGGCGCCACCGGCGTCACCTGGCCGGCCGACGTACTGCCGGGGACGCCTCAGTGGGAGCGGTGCCGGTCGATGTTCACCTCGGACGTCAACGCCGCCGTGCTGGGCTTCTTCGACGGCGGGGCGGACGAGGTCCTGGTCAACGAGGCCCACTCGACCATGCGCAATCTGCTGCTCGAGCGGCTCGACGAGCGGGTGGAGATGCTCACCGGGCGGCACAAGTCCCTCTCCATGGTGGAGGGCGTCCAGCACGGCGACATCGACGGCATCGCGTTCGTCGGCTACCACGGCGGCGCCGGCATGGAGGGCGTCCTCGCCCACACCTACCTCGCCAACTCCCTCACCGGGGTCTGGCTGAACGACGTACGGGCCAGCGAGGGGCTGCTCAACGCGCACGTCGTCGCCGAGTACGGCGTGCCGGTCGTCCTCGTCACCGGCGACGACGTCACCTGCGAGGACGCGCTCGGATACGCGCCCGAGGCGCTGAAGGTCGCGGTCAAGGACCACGTCTCCCGGTATGCGGCCGTATGCCGTACCCCGGCCCGCACCGCCGCCGACATCCGGGCGGCCGCCAAGGAGGCGACGCGGCTGGCGCTCCGTCAGGAACCGGTACGGGGTGGTCCGTTCACCGTGGAGGTGGAGTTCGACGCCGAGCATCTCGCGATGGCGGCCACCGTCGTGCCCGGCGTCGCCCGCATCGGCGAGCGGAGGATCGCGTACACCAACGGCACCATGTACGAGGGCATCCGTACCTTCAAGGCGGTCACCACCATCGTCTCGGCCGCGATCGAGGAGCAGTATGGCTGACGTGCAGGCGCGGGACGAGGTGGTCCGCTTCACCTCCGACCTCATCCGCATCGACACCACCAACCGCGGCGGCGGCGACTGCCGGGAACGGCCCGCCGCCGAGTACGCTGCCGCGCTGCTCGCGGAGGCGGGCATCGAACCGACCCTCCTGGAGCGCACCCCCGGGCGGACCAACGTCGTCGGCCGGATCGAGGGCACCGACCCGGGCGCGGACGCGCTGCTCGTCCACGGTCACCTCGACGTCGTCCCCGCCGAGGCCGCCGACTGGAGCGTCCACCCGTTCTCCGGCGAGGTGCGCGACGGGGTCGTCTGGGGGCGCGGCGCGGTCGACATGAAGAACATGGACGCGATGATCCTGGCCGTGCTGCGGGGCTGGGCCCGGCAGGGCGTCCGGCCCCGGCGCGACCTCGTCATCGCCTTCACCGCCGACGAGGAGGCCAGTGCCGAGGACGGCTCGGGGTTCCTCGCCGACCGGCATCCCCGCCTGTTCGAGGGTTGCACCGAGGCCATCGGCGAATCGGGAGCGTTCACCTTCCACGACGGGGCGGGGCGCGAGATCTACCCCATCGCCGCCGGGGAGCGCGGCACCGGATGGCTGAAGCTCACCGCACGCGGACGCGCCGGACACGGCTCCAAGGTCAACCGGGAAAACGCGGTCACCCGCCTGGCCGCTGCCGTCACGCGCATCGGTGAACACGTGTGGCCGCTGCGGCTCACCCCGACCGTCCGTGCCGCCCTCACCGAACTCGCGGCGCTCTACGGAGTCGATCCCGATCTGAACGACGTGGACGGGCTGCTGACGAAGCTCGGCCCTGCGGCCGCCCTGGTGGAGGCGACTGTCCGTAACAGCGCCAACCCCACCATGCTGGACGCCGGTTACAAGGTGAACGTGATCCCGGGGGACGCCGTCGCCTTCGTCGACGGGCGCTACCTGCCGGGCGGCGAGGAGGAGTTCCGCTCGACGCTCGACCGACTCACCGGCCCCGACGTCGACTGGGAGTTCCGCCACCGCGAAGTCGCCCTCCAGGCACCCGTGGACGCCCCCCTCTACGCCCGCATGCGAGCCGCCGTGGAGGAGTTCGCGCCCGAGGGGCACGTGGTGCCGTACTGCATGTCCGGCGGCACGGACGCCAAGCAGTTCTCCCGGCTCGGCATCACCGGCTACGGCTTCGCACCGCTGAAGCTCCCCGCGGACTTCGACTACCAGGCCCTCTTCCACGGCGTCGACGAACGGGTCCCGGTCGAGGCGCTGCACTTCGGCGTCCGCGTGCTCGACCGGTTCCTGCGGACGGCCTAGGCGAGCGGGGGAGAACGTGCGGGTCCTGCCCTACGGTTCCTGGCCCTCGCCCATCGACGCGGCCCTCGCGGCCACGCACGACGGGCGCCCCGAGTATGTCGGCTTCGTCGGCGACGAGGTGTGGTGGACCGCGCCCCGGCCCGCCGAGCAGGGCCGCCGCACGCTCGTCAGACGGCGCACGGACGGCACGGAGGAGTCCGTCCTGCCGGCGCCCTGGAACGTCCGCAGCCGGGTCGTCGAATACGGCGGACAGCCATGGGCCGGCGCCGTGCGCGACGGCCGGCCGCTGGTGGTGTTCGTGCACTTCGCCGACCAGCGGCTGTACGTGTACGAGCCCGAGTCGGGTGACGCGCCGCGTCCGCTCACTCCCCTGTCGCCGGTGGGCGGCGGACTGCGTTGGGTGGAACCGCAGTTGCTGCTCGGGCGGAGTGAAGTCTGGTGCGTGCTCGAGGAGTTCACGGGGGAGAAGCCGACCGACGTACGCCGGGTCCCGGCCGCGGTGCCGCTGGACGGCTCGGCCGCCGAGGACCGCACCGCCGTGCGTGAACTCGGTGACGACCGGCGCAGGTTCGTCACCGGAGCCCGCCTCTCGTCCGACGGCCGCCGGGCAGCCTGGCTGGCCTGGGACCACCCGCTGATGCCCTGGGAGGGAACGGAGGTGGTCGTCGCCGACGTCACGAGTGACGGCAAACTGAGCGGCGCCCGGGTGGTGGCGGGCGGGCCGGGGGAGTCGATCGCGCAGGTCGACTGGATGCGGTCGGCAGGCTACGGGCAACCGGGCCCGGACGACGGCGGACGGTCGCCCGTCGACGATCGGAGGTCGCCGCGCGACACGGGACAGCCGGCGGGCGACTGTCTGCTGTATACGAGCGACCGCAGCGGCTGGTGGAACCTGTACCGCGACCATCAGCCCGTCTGCCCCCGCGAGGAGGAGTTCGGCGGCGCCCTGTGGAAGCTCGGGCAGCGGTGGTTCGCGCCGCTGGACAACGGCCTCGTCGCCGTCGTGCACGGCCGTGGGGCCGCCGTGCTCGGGGTCCTCGACCCGGAGACCGGCGGACTCGTCGACGCGGCCGGACCGTGGACCGAGTTCGCGCCCGCCCTCGCGGTGCGCGGTGACCGCGTCGTCGCCGTCGCGGCCAGCCCCCGCAGCGCCTATGAGGTGGTGGAGCTGGACGTCAGGACCGGGCGCGCACGGGTGGTCGGAGCCGCCCACGACGACGCGGTCGACCCGGCCTACTACCCCGAGCCCCAGATCCGTACCTTCGCCGGTCCCGACGGCCGTGACATCCACGCGCACGTCTACCCACCCCACCACCCCGGACATGTCGCCCCCGGCCATGAACTGCCGCCCTACGTCGTACGGGCGCACGGCGGCCCCACCGATCGCGCCCCCCTCGTACTGGACCTGGAGATCGCCTACTTCACGTCCCGGGGCATCGGGGTCGCCGAGGTCGACTACGGCGGCTCGACCGGATACGGGCGGGAGTACCGGGAACGGCTGCGCGAGCAGTGGGGGGTGGTCGACGTCGAGGACTGCGCGGCCGTCGCCCTGGCGCTCGCGGACGAGGGCACCGCCGACCGCCGGCGGCTGGCCGTCCGCGGCGGCAGTGCGGGCGGCTGGACCGCCGCCTCCTCGCTGACCTCCGCCGACGTCTACGCCTGCGGCACGATCCGCTACCCCGTCCTCGACCTGGTGGGCTGGGCGACGGGGGAGACCCACGACTTCGAGTCGCGTTACCCGGACAGCCTCGTCGGCCGGCTCGACGAGGTGCCCGCCCGGTACGCGGAGCGCTCTCCGATCGAGCACGCGGACCGCATCACCGTGCCGTTCCTGCTGCTCCAGGGGCTGGACGACGTGATCTGCCCGCCCGCGCAGTGCGAGCGGTTCCTGGCCCGGCTGGCAGGGCGACCCGTGCCGCGGGCGTACCTCGCGTTCGAGGGGGAGGGGCACGGGTTCCGGCAGGCGGCGACGATGGTGCGCGCCCTGGAGGCCGAGCTGTCGCTGTACGCTCAGGTGTTCGGGCTGCGCCCGCCCGGAATCCCGAGGTTGGAGCTGGTGCAGTGAAGGAACTCGTGCGGCCGTCCCGGCTGGCCCCAGGCGCCCGGGTCGCGGTCGTCGCGCCCAGCGGTCCTGTGGCCGAGGAGCGGGTGCAGGCCGGAGTCGACCTGCTGCGCGGCTGGGACCTCGACCCGGTGATCGCGCCCCACGTCCTGGACCGGCACGAGCGTCTGCCGCACCTCGCGGGCACCGACGCCGACCGGGCCGCCGACCTCCAGCGGGCCTGGTGCGATCCGGGCGTCGACGCCGTGCTGTGCGCGCGCGGCGGCTACGGCGCCCAGCGCGTCGTCGACCTGCTCGACTGGGACGCCATGCGGGCGGCCGGGCCGAAGGTGTTCGTCGGCTTCAGTGACGCCACCACCCTGCACGAGGCGTTCGCCGTCCGGCTGGGCCTGGTCACGCTGTACGGGCCGGTGGCCGCCGGCATCGACTTCATCAAGAACGCCCGCGCCCAGGAGCACCTCAGAGCCACCCTGTTCGCCCCGGAGACGGTCCGGACGATCGGCTCCGCCCGCTCCGGCCCCTCCACCGGCACCGCCCTGGTGCCGGGGCGGGCACGGGGCGTCACCTCGGGCGGCTGTCTCACACTGCTCGCCACCGGGTACGGCACACCGCACACCCGCGCCGGCGCCCGCGGCGGGCTGCTCCTGATCGAGGACGTGGGAGAACGGCCGTACGCCGTCGACCGGGCACTCACCCAGCTCCTGCGCAGCGGATGGCTGGACGGCGTGGCGGGCGTCGTGCTCGGCTCGTGGCACGGATGCGGTCCCTACGAGGAACTGCGGCCGGTCCTCGCCGACCGGCTCGGCGGCCTCGGCGTGCCCGTGGTCGAGGAGTTCGGATTCGGTCACTGTGAGGGAGCGCTGACCGTGCCCCTCGGCGTGCCCGCCACCCTCGACGCCGACGAGGGCACGCTGACCCTCGACACCCCGGCCCTGCGCTGACGCGGGACGCTCCGGCTCTGAGCTGACGCCGGCGGCTTCGGCTCTGGGCTGACGCCGGACCTCCTGGCGTGTGCTGGCCTCCGACGCTCCGGGGCCGCCCGGAAGCTCCCGCCGCGTGCCGGCCCGGGGGCGTGGATCACCCGGAGGGCGCGATCCACCGTGCGTGAGCGCGGCTCAGGGCACACCCTGGTCCTATGAGCCCGAAGACCTCCGGGAGCGGTGGAAAGAGCGGCGCCAAGGGCGGCGGAAAGGGCGCTGAGAAGAGCGGCGCCCGGGGCGGCGCGCTGACGCCGGGCCGGATCGTCGTCCTGACGCTCGCCGTCCTCGCCCTGATCTTCATCTTCGAGAACACCCGCGCCACCAAGATCCGGTTGCTCGTGCCCGAGGTCACGATGCCGCTGTGGATGGCCCTGCTCGCCACGGGGATCATCGGCGCGTTGTGCGGGGCGTACGCCAGGAGGCGCCGGAGCTGAGGACCGGGCCCGGCCCGGCGGCTTAAGGTGGCCGGATGCCGCACAATGCATCCCGTCATCTCGCCGAGGGCCCCCGCGTGGGCATACGCCACTTCACCTACGCGGACGGGCCGGAGTTCACCGCCCGTGCGCGGGAGAGCAAGGACCTGCACCACCCATGGCTGTTCCCGCCGGCCACCGCCGACGCGTACACGGCCTACGCGGGGCGGCTGATCGAGGATCCGACCAAGGCCGGCTTCCTCGTGTGCACGGTGCAGGACGGCGCGGTCGCCGGGTTCATCAACATCAACAACATCGTCCAGGGGGGTTTCCAGTGCGGCGCGCTCGGCTACGGAGCCTTCGCGCACGCGGCCGGGCGCGGGCTGATGCGTGAGGCGCTCGACCTGGTGGTGGACTACGCGTTCGGGCCCATGCGACTGCACCGGCTGGAGATCAACGCACAACCCGGCAACGACGCCTCGATCGCCCTCGCCCGCGCCTGCGGCTTCCGCCACGAGGGCTTCTCCCCGAAGATGATCTACGTCGACGGGGCGTGGCGGGACCACGAGAGGTGGGCGGTCACCGCCGAGATGCGGGCTTGAAGTTGATCTTCATCGTGTCGAGGTCCGTGACCGTCGACCGCAGCCCGGTGCAGCCGTAACCGAGCTCCCGCAGCTCCGCCTCGGCGCGCTCCTCGGCGAGCGCCCCCGCCATCTCCTCGCCGTCCACCGCGTCCGAGACCACCACGTAGCGCATCGAGAAGTGCTTCAGCGGCGACGGCTCGTACGACAACGTGCCCTCCTCGGTGAACCGCATGCTCGTCAGTCCGTGGTCGGCGGCCTCGGCGACGAGGCGGGCCCGGGCCTCGTCGGTGAGGGCGTCCCAGGTGCCCCGGACGATCACCCGGTAGGTGTGCTGCTCACTCACTGCCGCTCCTTCAGGACTGCCGTCGAACGCCCGACGATACGTCGGTGACGGCACGCCGCACACGGCATTTTCGGCGCCGCGGGCGACCCGGGCGCCTCACCGGACCGCCGCCGGTCCACGCGCCCGGCGTCTCACGACCCGCGCCGGTCCGCGTACTCGTACACCGCTCCGTCCGGGTGCCGGACGATCAGGTTGCGGCCCACCGGCGTCGGCACCGGCCCCGCGATGACGTCGGCGCCCAGCTCGGTGAGGGTCCGGTGGGCCTCCTCGACGTCGGTGACGGCGATCGTCGCGGCCACCTTGCGCAGCAGCTCCAGTTCGGCCGGAGGCCCGCTCATCAGCAGGAAGCAGCCGACGGCGGCCACGTGTACCCCGCCGCGCTCGAAGCGGAGCGCACCGGTGCCCGCCAGCCGCTCGTAGAAGGAGACCGAGGCCTCCAGATCGTCGACACAGACACGCAGTGTGGCTCCCAGAATGTCCATGCAGGCGAGCCTAGTTGGGGCGGCCGCGGCGAGGTGATCCCTTCACCCGATCCCCTCCCCGCCGTGCTCCGGCCGCACCTCGCGCCCCACTTCGCGCCCTGCCCCGCGCCGGGGCCTCGTCCCGTCCGGCGGCCGGTCCCGTGGCGTTAAGCGTTCATGACAGCGGGTACCCGCAGGTCATGGAGCGCATGGAGCATCTGGAGCATCTGGACAAGCACCTGGTCGACGAACTGGCGCAGGTGGCACGCGAGACCATCCGCGAGGAGCTGCGCGAGCAGACCCGCAAGCAGCGCCGCACGGCGATGCTGTACGCGGCTTCCGGCGCCGTCGCCCTCTACGCCGGCGCGGCCGTGGCCCTCGCGGTGGGACTCGCCCTGGACACCGGACTGCCGGGCTGGGCCGCGGCGCTGATCACCGCCGCGATCCTCGGGGCCGTCGCGTACCTGCTGCGCGGCGCCGCCAAGCCGCACTCGCCGTCCCGTCCCGCGTCCGCGGGTGAAGCGGGGACGCACGGGGACCCCGGTCGCGTCGTGGGCGGAACGTCGCCGGCCGCCCCGCCCAGCGGCCTGGGCATGCCGTACCCGCCGATGCCGCCGACCGCGCCCGGCGCCCAGGTGCCGGGGCCGGGCGAGGCGCCGCGCGCGGACGACATCGACCCCGAGGGCCCGCACCACCGGGCCTGACGCGCGCGCAGCGCACCCGAAGTGACGTACCACGCCACGAGCCCGGCGCCCGGGCGGCCCTGCGGCAGCTGCTGCCGCAGGGCCGCCCCTGCGTGGCGACCGGGGCCTCTCCTGTGACGACGGCCGGGCTCACTGGAGGCGCGGCAGCACCTTCGTGCGGTAGAAGTCGAAGAAGCCGCGCTGGTCGGGGCCGATCTGGTTGACGTAGATCCGGTCGAAGCCCGCGTCGGCGAAGGCGGTGAGGGCTTCGACGTGCTCGTCGACGTCGTCGCCGCACACCGTGTTCTCGCCGACCATCTCCTCGCTGACCAGCGGCTGCAACTGCTCGAAGTGACTCGGCGTGGGCAGGATCTGCCCCATCTCGCCGGGCAGCAGCTGATTCGACCACAGCCGGTGGACCGTACGGACGGCTTCGGCGCGGTCCGTGCCGTAGCAGACCTTCGTGCCGCCGCTGACCGGCTTGGAGCCGCCGCCGCCCTTGCGGTACTGCTCGACCATCGCCTCGTCCGGCATCATCGTGATGAAGCCGTCGCCCACGCGGGCCGCGAGCGAGGTCGCCTTGGGGCCGAAGCCGGAGATGTCGATCGGGACGGGCTCGTCGGGGACGGTGTAGAGGCGGGCGTTCTCCACCTTGTAGTGCGTGCCGTAGTGGGTGACCTCCTCGCCCGTGAACAGCCGGCGCATGATCTGCACCGCCTCCTCCAGCATCTCCAGGCGTACGTTCGCCGGGGGCCAGGCGTCGCCGAGGATGTGCTCGTTCAGGGCCTCGCCCGAGCCGACGCCGAGGCGGAATCGGCCGTTCGTCATCACCGCGGACGTGGCGGCGGCCTGCGCGACCACCGCCGGGTGGATCCGCACGGTCGGGCAGGTCACGGCCGTCTCGATCGGCAGCGACACCGCCTCCGACAGTGCGCCGATCACCGACCAGACGAACGGGCTCTGGCCCTGTGCGTCGTTCCACGGGTGGTAGTGGTCGGAGATCCACAGCGCCTGGAAACCGGCCTGCTCGGCCATCCGGGCCTGCTCGACGAGGTCTGCGGGGCCGAACTCCTCGCAGGACAGGAAATAGCCGTATTCGGGCATGGGGTATACCTCCGCGACTGGGCGGGTCGGGTCGGGCTCCGGGTACCCGGAGCCCGGACGGGAAACCGGCGGACGTTTGGCCGGCCCTGCCCGGGGGACGCGGACACCTTCGTACGACGACCGTCCGCACCCCCTCCGGAGGCCCACCGTGAGTCGCCCCCGCATCGTGATCGTCGGAGCCGGATTCGCCGGGTACCGGGCCGCCCGCACCCTGGCGCGGGAGGCCAGGGGCCGCGCCGACATCACCCTGCTCAACCCGACCGACCACTTCCTCTACGTGCCTCTGCTGCCCCAGGTGGCGGCGGGCATCCTGGAACCGCGCCGGGTCACGGTCCCCCTGTCGGGCAGCCTGCGTCAGGTGCGGCTGGTGCTCGGCGAGGCCGGTCGCATCGACCTCGACGCGCGCACCGTCCACTGCACGAACCCCGAGGGCGACACGCGCACGCTCGGCTACGACCGGCTCGTGCTCGCCGCGGGCAGCGTCAACAAGCTGCTGCCCATCCCCGGGGTCGCCGAGCACGCGCACGGGTTCCGCAGCCTGCCCGAAGCCCTGTATCTGCGCGATCACCTGACCCGGCAGGTGGAGTTGGCCGCGTCCGGCGCCGACGCGACCGAGCGCGCGGCACGTTCCACGTTCGTCGTGGTCGGCGCGGGCTACACCGGTACCGAGGTCGCGGCGCAGGGAAAGCTGTTCACCGACGCCCTGGTCCGCGCCCACCCCTCGCGCACCGGCATGCGGCCGCGCTGGCTGCTGCTGGATGTCGCGTCGCGCGTCCTGCCCGAACTCGACGGACGGCTCTCCCGCACCGCCGACCGGGTGCTGAGGGAACGGGGCGTCGAGGTGCGCATGGGAACCTCGGTGAAGGAGGCCACGCGTGACGGGGTCCTGCTCACCGACGGCGAGTTCGTCGACACCCGCACCCTGGTGTGGTGCGTGGGCGTACGGCCCGATCCGCTGGCCGAGTCGCTCGGACTTCCCCTGGAACGCGGGCGGCTGCTCGTCGAGCCGACGTTGCAGGTCCCCGGCAGGCCGGAGGTGTTCGCGTGCGGTGACGCGGCCGCCGTGCCCGACCTGGAGAGGCCCGGGGAGTACACGCCGATGACCGCGCAGCACGCGTGGCGGCAGGGCAAGGTGGCCGGGCAGAACGTCGCCGCCTCGCTCGGCGCGGGCGGCGGCGCGGCCGGTCTGCGACCGTACCGGCACAAGGACCTGGGGTTCGTCGTGGACCTGGGCGGCGTGCAGGCCGCGGCCAATCCGCTCGGTGTCCATCTGTCCGGTCCCGCCGCCGCTCTGGTCACCCGCGGTTACCATCTCGCCGCGATGCCCGGCAATCGCGTCCGCGTCGCCGCCGACTGGCTGCTGGACGCCGTACTCCCGCGCCAGGACGTCCAGTTGGGCCTCGTCCGGTCCTGGTCGGTACCGCTGGACACAGCGTCGCCGGAGCTGGCGCGGGTGCCGGACGGCCGCGAGCGCGAGACGGCGGCCCCCGGCCCCGGAGCGGCCACCCGGGCGGACGTGAACGCCGGTGACGCCGGGAACGTCGCGCACGACAGGAACACCGACGACAAGAACACCGACGGCATGAACGCCCACGGCAAGGACGCCGACGGCAAGGACGACGGCAAGGACGCCGACGGCAAGGACGACAGGAATGAGGCGAAGGACGTGAACGACGTGAACCAGACGAACGGTGGGTCCGGCGAGCAGCACCCCTCCCCGGAGGACGACTCGCAGTCGATCACCGCGCCGACACCCGAGGTGGGACGGCACGGCGGGGGTGAGGACGGGGCCCGTCAAGGTCAGTCCTCGCCTGAGGACGGCTCCCGGTCGATCACCGCGCCGACACCCGAGGTGGGGCAGCACAGTTCCGGACCGGCCGCCGGGCGCGAGGACGAGACCGCCGACGGGTCCGGGAAGGCCCGCGGGGAGGGAGACCGGTAGCCCGATGGACACCGCCGAACTCGTCGAACTCGGCCGGCAGTTGCGGGTCGACAGCGTGCGCGCCTCCGCCGCCGCGGGGTCCGGGCATCCGACGTCCTCGATGTCGGCCGCGGACCTGGTGGCCGTGCTGTTCGCGCACCACTTCCGCTATGACTTCGACCGCCCGGCCCACCCGGGCAACGACCGCTTCGTCCTGTCGAAGGGCCACGCCTCCCCGCTGATGTACGCGGCCTACAAGGCCGTCGGCGCCATCGACGACGAGGAGCTGCTGACCTTCCGCACACTCGGCAGCCGGCTGGAGGGGCATCCCACCCCGCAGCGGCTGCCGTGGGTCGAGACGGCCACCGGATCGCTCGGCCAGGGCCTCCCGGTGGCCGTCGGGATCGCGCTGGCCGGGCAGCGGCTGGACCGTGCCGGATACCGCGTGTGGGTGCTGTGCGGGGACGGCGAACTCGCCGAGGGCTCCGGGTGGGAGGCCGCCGAGTACGCGGGACACGAACGCCTCGACAACCTCACGGTGATCGTCGACGTCAACCGGCTCGGCCAGCGCGGCCCCACCCGGCACGGCCACGACCTGGACGCCTACGCCCGCCGGTTCCAGGCGTTCGGCTGGCACACGATCGAGATCGACGGACACGACGTGGACGCCGTCGACCGTGCCTGCGGCGAGGCTGCCTCCACCGCCCGGCAGCCGACGGCGATCCTGGCCCGCACCCTCAAGGGCAAGGGCGTGGCGGCCGTCCAGGACCGCGAGGGCCTGCACGGCAAGCCGCTGCCCGACGCCGACGGGGCGATCGAGGAGCTGGGCGGCATCCGGGACCTGCGCGTGCGCGTGCACGGGCCCGTCGAGGCCCGGATGCTGCGCTCCGTGCCGACCGGTTCCCTCGAACTGCCCCGCTGGGAGGGGGCCGACCGCGAAAAGGGCGTGGCGACCCGTGACGCCTACGGCCGGGCCCTCGCCGCTCTCGGCGCCGCACGCGGCGACATCGTCGCCCTCGACGGCGAGGTCGGCGACTCCACCCGTACCGAGGTGTTCGCCAAGGAGCACCACGACCGGTTCTTCGAGTGCTACATCGCCGAACAGCAGCTCGTCGCGAACGCGGTCGGCCTCGCGACCCGCGGCTGGGTGCCGTACGCCTCCACGTTCGCGGCGTTCCTGACCCGGGCGCACGATTTCGTCCGCATGGCCGCGGTCAGCGGTGCCGGCATCAACCTCGTCGGCTCGCACGCCGGAGTCGCCATCGGACAGGACGGGCCCTCGCAGATGGGTCTGGAGGACCTGGCGATGTTCCGGGCCGTGCACGGCTCGACCGTGCTGTACCCCTGCGACCCCCACCAGACCGCCCGGCTCGTCGCCGCCATGGCCGGCCTTGACGGCGTCCGCTACCTGCGCACCTCGCGCGGCGCCTACCCGGTGCTCTACGGACCGGACGAGGAGTTCCCGGTCGGCGGCAGCAAGGTGCTGCGCTCCTCGGACCGGGACCGGCTGACGATCGTCGCGGCCGGCGTCACCGTGCACGAGGCGCTGAAGGCAGCCGAGGCGCTCGACGCGCAGGGCATCGCGGTCCGGGTCGTCGACCTGTACTCGGTCAAGCCCGTCGACCGGGCCACGCTACGGCGGGCCGCGGAGGAGACCGGGCTGCTGATGAGCGTGGAGGACCACCACGAACAGGGCGGACTGGGGGACGCGGTCCTCGACGCCTTCCTCGACGGCCGGCCGGTACCCCGGCTGGTGCGCCTCGCCGTCCGGACGATGCCCGGCTCGGCGAACCCGGCCGAACAGCTGCACGCGGCGGGCATCGACGCCGAGTCGATCGCCGCGTCCGCCCGGCTGCTCGTGGAGCAGGCGATCGTGCCGTGAGCGGCGGCGACGTACGGAAACTGCGGGTGGGCCGGCACACCGTCGAGGTCCACCGGACGGACAAGGTGCTCTTCCCGGGAGGGAGGGACGCGAAGGAGTACACGAAGGGCGACCTCGTCGCGTACTACCGGTCGGTCGCCGCGTTCATGCTGCCGCACCTGCGCGGGCGCCCGCTGATGCTGGAGCGGCATCCGGACGGGATCGACGGACCCCGCTTCATGCAGAAGAACACCCCCGAGCACTATCCGCAGTGGGTCAGACGGGTCGAGGTGGCCAAGGAGGACGGCACCGTCCGCCACACGGTCTGCGACGACTCCGCCACCCTCGTCCTCCTCGCCGACCAGGCCTGCCTCACCCGGCACCGCTGGCTGTCGCGGGCCGGCCGGATCGACCGTCCGGATGTGATGATCTTCGACCTGGACCCCGCCGACGGCTCGGGTTTCGATGCCGTCCGGGAGGCCGCCGGATGGCTGGGCGAGCTCCTCGACGAGCTGCGGCTGCCCTCGGCGCTGATGACGACGGGTTCACGCGGACTGCACGTCGTCATCCCGCTCGACGGGCACCAGGACTTCGACGAGGTGCGCGGATTCGCCCGGGACGCAGCCGACCTGCTCGTCGACCGGCATCCCGGCCGGCTCACCACCGCCGCCCGCAAGAAGGACCGCGGAGACCGGCTCTACCTGGACGTCCAGCGCAACGCCTACGCCCAGACCGCGGTCGCCCCCTTCACGGTGCGGGCGTTGCCCGGAGCGCCCGTCGCCACGCCGATCACCTGGGAGCAGCTGCGCGATCCGGAGCTGGGACCGCGCCGCTGGACCATCGCGGACGCCGCCGAACAGGGCCGCACCGGCCCTTGGTCCGGGCTGGGCCGCGGGCGGGCACTGGGCCCGGCCCGGCGGCGGCTCGACGTACTTCGAGGCGCGTGAAGGTTTGGCCAAGAACTCTCGGGCCACCCGGAAGTAGAGGTGGCCATGGTGAACACAAAAAGCTCAGCACAGTCACATACGTCACATGAATCGCACGTATCACACGGATCAGACGAACCGCGCGAGTCGCACGACGCGTGTGCGGAGTCGACGGACACGGAAGGAAAGGACGACGTGGCGGAGAACCGGCCGGGCCCGATGGAGGTGCTGCGCCAGGCGCGCGGCCAGCTCACCGAGCTGACCGGCATGACCGCGGAGAGCGTCTCCTCCTTCGAGCAGACACAGGACGGCTGGTCCCTGGAGATCGAGGTCCTGGAGCTCGCCCGTGTGCCCGACACGATGAGTCTGATGGCGAGCTACCAGGTCGACCTCGATCCGGACGGGCAGCTCACCGGCTACCGGCGCGTTCGCCGCTACGAGCGCGGGCGCGCGGACCCACACAGGTCCGGCGGCCGTTAGGCCGCCGGCTCGCAGCACTGCCCGATCATCATCCAATCCGAGACAAGGAGGCGCGGTCGACATGACCGTTGTCCCGGCACAACAGTCCGGCGGTGGAGGCGGTTCCAGCGGCCTCTACGACGTGCTGGAGCTCGTCCTCGACAGGGGTCTCGTCATCGACGCGTTCGTACGGGTGTCCCTGGTCGGCATCGAGATCCTCAAGATCGACGTACGGGTCGTGGTGGCCAGCGTCGACACCTATCTGCGCTTCGCCGAGGCGTGCAACCGGCTGGACCTCGAGGCGGGGCCCCGCAAGGACCCGGGCCTGCCCGACCTGGTCGGCGAGATGACCGAGTCCGGCGCGCGCGGCAAGTCCAAGGGCGCGCTGTCCGGCGCCGCGGAGACCATCTCCGACGCCTTCAAGCAGGCCCGTGACGACGGCTCCTCCCAGGAGCGCGAGCCCAGGCCGCGGGCGCGCAAGAGCACCGCGGCGCGCAGGAAGGAGGAGCAGGAGTGAGCACGTACGTGTACGGCATCGTCGCGAGCTCGCACCCGGACCTTCCCGACGGGCTGGTCGGCGTGGGCCAGCCGCCCCTGCCGGTGCGCGTCCTGAAGGAGGGCGCGCTGGCGGCCGTCGTCAGCGACGCCCCGGAGGGGCTGCGGCCCAAGCGCAGGGAACTGCTCGCCCACCAGACCGTGCTGGCCGAGGCCGGCGCCGAGGGCTGCGTGCTGCCCATGCGGTTCGGCAGCGTCGCCCCCGACGACAGTTCCGTCACCGGGGTGCTCGCCGAGCGCACCGAGCACTACGAGGAGCGGTTGCGCGCCCTCGACAACAAGGTCGAGTACAACGTCAAGGCGTCCCATGTCGAGGAAGCCGTCCTGCACCTCGTGATGGCCGAGAGCCCCGAGCTGCGGTCCCTCGCCGAGGCCAACCGGAAAGCGGGCGGTGGCAGCCACGACCAGCGGCTCCAGCTCGGCGAGATGGTGGCCGCCGCGGTCAAGGCCAAGGAGGCCGAGGACGCGGCCGACGTGCAGCAGAACCTCCAGCCGCTGGCAGCGGCCACCAGTGTGGGCCCCGAGTCCACGGGCTGGCTGGTCAACGTCTCGTTCCTGGTGGACCGCGACTCGGCGGCCGGATTCCTGGAGGCCGCGGAGGAGCTCCGCAAGGGCCGTCCGCACCTCGAGCTGCGGATCAACGGGCCGCTGCCGCCGTACAGCTTCGTCGAACCGGGCCCGGCCGAACCGGCGGGTACCACAGGGTAGGTGCGTCATGGGACTCATCTCAGAGGTGCTGCTGCTGCCGTTCGCCCCGGTGCGCGGCAGCGGCTGGGTGATCCAGCAGGTGGTCCAGGAGGCCGAGCGGATCTACTACGACCCCGGCACCATCCGGGCCGAACTGGCCCGGCTGGAGGAGCGGTTGGACGCCGGGGAAATCACCGAGGAGGAGTTCGACCGGGAGGAGGACACGCTCCTGGACCGGCTGGAGAGCGCGACGCGCAAGAGCGCGGGAACGGACGACGGGTGGACAGGATGAACCGAATGGGACTGGGCCTCGCAGTGGGGGCCGGGTATTTCCTGGGACGTACCAAGAAACTGAAACTGGCCGTCGCCGTCGGCTCGTTGGTGGCCGGCAAGCGGCTGAACCTGACCCCCAAGGGCGTGGCGGACCTGCTCTCCCAGCAGCTGCGGGACAACCCGCAGTTCAAGGAGATCGGGGACCAGCTGCGCCAGGACCTGCGCGGAGTCGGCAAGGCCGCCTCCGGTGCCATGGTCGAGCGGCAGATCGATGCGCTCGCGGACAGGCTGCACGGTCGTACCTCCGAGGTGCGCGACCAGCTCGCGGGCGTCGTGCCCGGCGGGAACGGCGGGCGGTCCGCCGACGACGAGGCCGATGAGTCCGACGAGGCGGACGAGGAGTACGAGGAGCCTCAGGACGCCGACGAGGACGAGGAGCCGCAGGACGCCGACGAGGACGAGGAGCCGCAGGACGCCGACGAGGACGAGGAGCCGCAGGACGCCGACGAGGAGGACGAGCCGGAGGAAGAGGAACCGCCGAGGAAGACCGCGGCGAAGAAGGCGCCGGCGAAGAAGACGGCCAAGAAGGCCCCCGCGAAGAAGGCGCCCGCCAAGAAGGCTCCTGCTCGCGGAACGGCAGCGAAGAAGACCGCGTCGGCCCAGAGGACGGGCGCGAGGACCGCCTCGGGTGCCGGCCGGGCGGCCCGGCGACCGAAGGGAGGCGGCGACCGATGACCGAGACCCTGGGATCCGCGAAGTCCGCGGCTTCGAACGCGGGCGAGGCGGCCGGTGGCAACCCGCTCTCCGAAGTGGTGCACAGCGAAGCCGTCGACCGGCTCAAGGAAGAGGTGCAGGAGTACCTCGCCGCACAGGCCACGCGCCTGCTGACCGGTGTCGGCCACAAGCTGGGCGAGACCACGAACAAACTGAACGACATCGCCGAGGGCAACAGCCCGGGCTTCGCCAAACTCGCCCTGGACGGCGGCAAGAAGATCGCCGAGGGCAAGGGACCGGTCCGCTCCGCCCTGGAGCTCGGCGCCTCGCACGCCAAGGACAAGGTGACCGGCGCCCTGAAGAACCTCGGCGGCGGCAAGGGCGGCAAGGGCAAGAAGAGCGCCGGCAAGAAGCCGACCGTGATCATGGAGACGATCGACGTCGGCGTGCCGCTGCGCACCGCCTACGACCAGTGGACGCAGTACCAGGACTTCAGCACCTTCGCCAAGGGCGTCAAGAGCGCGAACCGCGCCGACGACACCACCAGCGACTGGCAGGGGAAAATCTTCTGGTCGAACCGCAGCTGGAAGGGGAAGACCACCGAACAGGTGCCGGACGACCGGATCGCCTGGACGTCGGAGGGCGCGAAGGGCACCACGAAGGGCGTCGTCTCCTTCCACGAGCTCACCGAGAGCCTCACCCGCGTCCTGCTGGTCATCGAGTACTACCCGACGGGCCTGTTCGAGAAGACCGGCAACATCTGGCGCGCCCAGGGCCGCCGTGTCCGCCTCGACCTGAAGAACTTCGCGCGCTTCATCACCATCAAGGGGGAGGCGGAAGACTCCTGGCGCGGAGAGATCCGCGACGGCGAGGTCGTCAAATCCCACGAGGACGCCGTCGCCGAGGAGGAGGAGGCCCAGAACTCCGAGGACGCGGAGGACGGCGAGAACGGCGAGCCCGAGGAGGGCGACGAGCCGCAGGATGCCGAGGACGGCGGCCGGGAGGACGATGAGGAGTACGGGGAAGAGGCCCCGTACGCCGAGGACGAGGCCCCCGAGGACGACGAGGAGTACGACGAGGAGGGAGAGCCCGCGCAGGACGGCGACGGCGAGGCCGCCGAGGACGAGTACGAGGAGTACGACGAGGAGGAGCAGCCCGAGGAGGAGCCGGAGGAGGAGCCCCGCGACGAGGACGAGCGCAGGAGCCGGCGATGAGCATGCCGAGTCGGCTGCCGGAGCCGTACGGCCAGGGCGGCGGATCCAACCTCGCCGACATCCTGGAACGCGTCCTCGACAAGGGCGTCGTGATCGCCGGCGACATCCGGATCAACCTGCTCGACATCGAGCTGCTCACGATCAAGCTCCGCCTCATCGTCGCCTCCGTCGACAAGGCGAAGGAGATGGGCATCGACTGGTGGGAGGACGACCCGGCCCTGTCCTCCGGTGCGCGCCGCAACGAACTCGCGCGTGAGAACGCCGAGTTGCGTGAGCGGTTGGCGCGCCTGGAGGAGCTGGCGCCGGGCCGCGCCCCGCAGGACGTCCGTGAGGAGTCCCCATGACCGGACTGCGTTACGTGTACGCCGTCTGCCGCCCCCTCGGCGCGCCCCTCCAGGCCGCCCTGTCGGGGGTGGCGGGCGATCCGCCCAGACTGCTCAGCCACCACGGCCTCATCGCCGTGGTCAGCCATGTGCCGGAGCGGGACTTCGCCGAGGAGCCGCTCCGCCGCCACCTGGAGGACCTGGACTGGCTGACGGAGACCGCCCGCGCCCACCAGCAGGTGATAGACGCGCTCACGGCCGTCAGCACACCGCTGCCGCTCCGGCTCGCCACCGTCTTCCGGGACGACAGCGGCGTCCGCGTGATGATGGAGGAGCGCGAGGACGACTTCCGGCGCACCCTGGACCGGCTCGCGGGGCGGGTCGAGTGGGGAGTGAAGGTCTACGTCGAGTCGGAGGCGGGCGAGCCCGAGCCGGCCGTGACGAAGCCGGCCTCGGGCCGGGACTACCTGATGCAGCGCCGCAGGAAGGCCCAGGCCCACGAGGACACCTGGCAGCGGGCCGAGCGGTTCGCCGGACGTCTGCACACGACGCTGTCCGGGCGTGCCGACGACGCACGCCTCCACCCGCCGCAGAACTCCGCACTCTCGCAGGCGTCCGGCCAGAACGTGTTGAACGCCGCCTATCTCGTTCCGCGCGCGGAATCCGAGGAATTCGTGGAAATCGTGGATCGGACCAAGGGGGAGGAACCCGGAATGCGGGTGGAACTCACGGGGCCGTGGGCCGCCTATTCCTTCGTGGAATCCGCAGGAGAGGGCGAGTCCGCGGCCGCGGCCTCCGGAGCGGGGAGCCCGGGGGAGGGTGAGAAGGCATGACGGTGGTGGAGCGCCGCGAGGTCGCCCTCGTCGACCTGCTCGACCGGCTGCTGGCCGGCGGGGTCGTCATCACCGGAGACATCACCCTGCGCATCGCGGACGTCGACCTCGTCCGCATCGATCTGAACGCGCTGATCAGCTCGGTCAACGAACAGGTGCCGTCGCCCTGGGGGGATCTGCTGTGACGGAACGACGCAAGCACCTGGATCTCGAACCCGACACCGTCGAGCGCGACCTGGTGAAACTCGTGCTGACCGTCGTGGAGCTGCTGCGCCAGCTGATGGAACGGCAGGCGCTGCGCCGCTTCGACACGGGCGATCTCAGCGAGGAGCAGGAGGAGCGCATCGGGCTCACGCTGATGCTGCTCGACGACCGCATGACCGAGCTGCGCGAGCGCTACGGACTGCGGCCCGAGGACCTCAATCTGGACCTCGGGCCGCTGGGACCGCTGCTTCCCCGGGAGTGAGTCGCTCACGGGAGGCGGGCCGCCCGTGCCCGGGGAGCAAGTGGTATGGCACGTTCCGCTTCAGGTCACCACCTGTACCAGCGTCCCCTGCCTCCCGAGGCGTTCGTTCCGCGAGCCAGGAATCCGAGCAGCCAGAGGACCAGAACCGCGAGTGCGATCCACCAGAGCAACTTCACCGCGAATCCGGCACCGAAAAGAATCAGTACCAGCAGCAGTACCAGCAGGACGGGAACCATAGTCTCAACCTCCTGCCCATGCGTGTTTCCCGGATTCCCGGAATCATTCGCGTTTCCTTTACGATCCGTGCGTGAACCGTGCGGGATCCGTTCATGATTTCCTTGCGGCCCGCCGCCGCGATTTCCGTGCGGTCCGTTCCGGTGATTCCCTTCCGGTGATTCCCTTTCGTGGTCGGCTCCCGCGTCCACCCGCCCCGCCAGGAGGCGGGGCTTTGATCAGCCGGCCTTGCGGCAGAGGATCTCCGCGTGCAGGACGCCGAACCAGCCGTCCTCCCGCCGCCCCCACTCCCGCCAGGCCTGCGACACGGCGCGCAGCTGCTCCACGGTGGCGTGCCCGCCCCGGGTGGCGCGCTCCGCGTACGCCGAGGCCAGGGTGCGGTCCGCCCACAGGCCGCTCCACCAGGCCCGCTCCTCGGGTGTGCTGAAGGTCCAGGTGGCGGACGTGGCCGTGATGTCGGCGAACCCCGCGGCCAGCGCCCAGGACTTCAGTCGTCGCCCGGCGTCCGGTTCGCCGCCGTTGGCCCGGGCCACCCGGCGGTACAGGTCCAGCCACTCGTCCATCCCGGGCGACGCCGGGTACCAGGTCATCGCCCCGTAGTCCGAGTCGCGGACCGCGATGCAGCCGCCGGGCCTGGTCACCCGCAGCATCTCGCGCAGGGCCCCCACCGGGTCGCCGACGTGCTGGAGCACCTGGTGGGCGTGGACGACGCAGAACGTGTCGTCCGGGTAGGCCAGGTCGTGCACGTCCGCGACCGCGAAGTCGATGTTCGTCAGACCCCGCTCGGCGGCCGTGGCCCGCGCCTGGTCGAGGACGCCCGGCGCCCGGTCGACGCCGGTGACGTGTCCGTCGGGGACCAGGGCGGCCAGGTCGGCGGTGATGGTGCCGGGGCCGCAGCCGATGTCCAGGATCCTCATATGGGGCTTCAGCGAACCGAGCAGGTAGGCCGCGGAGTTGGCGGCGGTCCGCCAGGTGTGCGAACGCAGCACCGACTCATGGTGTCCGTGCGTGTAGACGGCCGTCTCCTGTGCCTTCGACATGGCTCCACCCCTTCTCGACCAACCGGATCCCCGGTGTGCTCACCGTACGCCCGTAGCCGAATGGTGAGACGATCAGTATCGGGATGCGGACTGACGGGGCATCAGGAACCTTCGGGTGCCGGTGGGTCCCACCGCCGCCGGGGGCGAGGGGCGTGCCGGACGGCGAACGCCGCGCCCGCGAGCACACCGCCCGGGAAGTGGACGCCGGTGCAGACGCGGGACATCACCACCGAGAACGCCACAGGCGCCACCAGGCCGGCGGCTCCAGGGCGACCCCGGCCGCGAAGGCCGCCGCCGACGCCGAGTGGCCGGACGGGAAGGACGTGGTGATCGGCTGCCGCTTCAGCCGTCGCCTTCGCGGCACCGCGTCCGGCAGGGGCCGGTCCCGGCGCACCGAGCGTTTGCCGAGGGTGTTGACGGTGAGGGGGGCCAGGCCCAGGGAGGTCGGCCCGTGCACGGCGGCGCGGCGGCCGCGGTGGGTGCCGGACGCCGCGAGGGCCGCCACTGCCGCGAACCACAGCACCCCGTGGTTCGCGCTGCGGCTCAGCCGCGGCAGGACCGGCCCGGCGGCCGGCCGGCGCCGCTCGGCGGCGAACTCGAACAGCCGGCCGTCGAGGCCGAGAAGCCGGCCGCGCAGGCCGTGCCGGGCGCGCTTCCGGACAGGGTGACCGATATCGGGCAGCATGTGCTGCCGATACCCTGAGGTGGCCGTTTCTTGTGCGGGGCGGCCGTCGACACCGAAGGGTTGCTGCATGCGACTGCTGCTCGTCCGCCACGGCCAGACCCCCTCGAACGTGGACTTCCTGCTCGACACCGCCGTCCCCGGCCCCGGTCTCACCGAGCTGGGCGAGCGGCAGGCCGCCGCCCTGCCGCAGGCCCTCGTCGGCGAGGACGTCGAGGCGCTCTACGCCTCCACCCTCGTGCGCACCCGGCTCACCGCCGCCCCGCTGGCCACCGCCCGCGGTCTCGACGTCCTGGTCCGCGACGGCATCCGCGAGATCGCCGCCGGCGATCTCGAGATGCTGCCGGGCGGCTCGGAGCGCGGCGAGCTCTACATGCGCACGGTGTTCGCCTGGGCCGCGGGCGACGTCGGGCTGCGCATGCCGGGCGGCGAGAGCGGCGCCGAGTTCCTGGCGCGGTACGACGCGGTGGTGGCCGAGGCGGCGGCGAGCGGCGCGGGGACCGTCGCGATGGTCAGCCACGGCGCGGCGATCCGTACGTGGGTGGCCGCCCGCGCCGACAACGTCGACATCCCCTTCGCGGCGGCCCACCCCCTCGCCAACACCGGCACGGTCGTCCTCGAGGGCACCCCGGCCGACGGCTGGAAGGCCCTGTCCTGGGCCGGCGCGACGGTCGCGCCCGCGGGAGAGGCCGGCCCGGCGGGGCAGCCGCTGGCGGACCACGGCGCCTGAGGGCGCTGCGCGCGGCCCGCGCGCATAACGGTTTGCCGCATCCCGGGGGCGGCCCGCAGAATGCGCCTCATGGGACACCTGGAAGCCGCGCACCTCGAGTACTACCTCCCCGACGGGAGGGCGTTGCTCGGCGACGTGTCCTTCCGGGTGGGCGAAGGGGCCGTGGTGGCGCTGGTCGGACCCAACGGCGCCGGCAAGACGACCCTGCTGCGGCTGATCTCGGGTGAACTGAAACCCCACGGCGGGACCGTCACCGTGTCCGGCGGCCTCGGCGTGATGCGCCAGTTCGTGGGCTCCGTGCGGGACGAGACGACCGTACGCGACCTGCTCGTGTCGGTGGCCGCGCCCCGCATCCAGGAGGTCGCGCAGGCCGTCGACAAGGCCGAGCACGAGATCATGACCGTCGACGACGAGGCCGCCCAGCTCCGGTACGCGCAGGCCCTCGCCGACTGGGCCGAGGTGCGCGGGTACGAGGCCGAGACGCTGTGGGACATGTGCACCACGGCCGCGCTCGGCGTCCCCTACGACAAGGCTCAGTTCCGTCTCGTGCGGACCCTCTCCGGGGGCGAGCAGAAGCGGCTCGTCCTGGAGGCGCTGCTGCGGGGCACCGACGAGGTGCTGCTGCTGGACGAGCCGGACAACTACCTCGACGTGCCCGGCAAGCGGTGGCTGGAGGAACGGCTGAAGGAGACCCGTAAGACGGTCCTCTTCGTCTCCCACGACCGCGAACTCCTCTCCCGCGCCGCCGAGAAGATCGTCTCCGTCGAGCCCGGACCGGCCGGCGCCGACGCCTGGGTGCACGGCGGCGGCTTCGACACCTACCACGAGGCCCGTCGTGAGCGCTTCGCCCGCTTCGAGGAGTTGCGCCGCCGCTGGGACGAGAAGCACGCCCAGCTGAAGAAGCTCGTCCTGAACCTCCGTCAGGCCGCCTCCATCAGCCATGAGCTGGCCTCCCGCTATCAGGCCGCCCAGACCCGGCTGCGCAAGTTCGAGGAGGCGGGCCCGCCGCCGGAGCCGCCCCGCGAGCAGGACATCACCATGCGTCTCAAGGGAGGCCGCACCGGCGTGCGGGCGGTCACCTGCAAGGGACTCGAGCTCACCGGTCTGATGAAGCCCTTCGACCTGGAGGTCTTCTACGGCGAGCGGGTCGCCGTCCTCGGCTCCAACGGCTCGGGCAAGTCGCACTTCCTGCGGCTGCTGGCCGGCGACGATGTGGCGCACACGGGGGAGTGGAAGCTCGGCGCGCGCGTCGTGCCCGGGCACTTCGCCCAGACCCACGCCCACCCCGAGCTCCAGGGCCGTACCCTCCTGGACATCCTGTGGAGCGAGCACTCCCAGGACCGGGGCGCCGCCATGTCCCGACTGCGCCGCTACGAGCTGACCCAGCAGGCGGAGCAGACGTTCGACCGCCTCTCCGGCGGCCAGCAGGCCCGCTTCCAGATCCTGCTGCTCGAGCTCCAGGGCGTCACCGCCCTGCTCCTCGACGAGCCGACCGACAACCTCGACCTGGAGTCCGCCGAAGCCCTTCAGGAGGGCCTGGAGGCCTTCGACGGCACGGTCCTCGCCGTCACCCACGACCGCTGGTTCGCCCGTTCCTTCGACCGCTACCTCGTCTTCGGCAGCGACGGCCGGGTGCGGGAGACCGCGGAGCCGGTCTGGGACGAGCGGCGCGTGGAGCGGGCCCGGTAGGGGCGTCTGCCAGGGGCCGGGCCCCCGCCATGGGCCCGGAGGGCCGGAGGGGGCGTGGGCCGGCCAGGGGCCCTCCCCGGCGGCCGGAATGTTCGTCCACCGGAATGTTCGTACAGTGGATGCAGTAACGCGAGATCCACGGCTCCCGCCCGGATGCCGCTCGGGGGAGTGCTCACCATGCTCCCGGGCGGGTACCCGGACCGTATGGACGAACACGACGAGCGGGGCACCACCATGACCGGAGTCGACCCGGACAGGCTGGACGACCAGCAGCTGATGAAAGAGCTGGAGACGATCCACCGCACGCGCCACGACACCCTGCTGCACGGCTCGAACGACGCTCTGCGCGCCCACAACGACCGCATGGCCCGGCTGGAGGGCGAGTACCTGCGCCGCAACCCTGGCCGCTTCGTGTCCCCGGGCCGCACCCGCGAGGGCGCGAGGGAAAGGGCCGTCGGCGCCGTCGGCTCGCACCGGACCCGGGCCGGAACCGGGTCGACGGGGGAGGGAGACCAGGGCACTCCGGTCGGCAAGTGGGGCCCGGGAACGACGGGCGGCCCCGGCGGAGCCTGAGCCCACCGGAGCCGTCCGCTCCGCCTGTGCTGCCTGTGCTGCCTGTGCTGCCTGTGCTGCCTGTGCTGCCTGTGACGTCCGTGGCCGCCCGGCGACCGCGGCCGCCGGGCGACCACCGGTGGCGTCGCCGCCGGCCGGCCTCAGTCCGCCTCCTGTGCGAACACCTCCAGGTACGTCTCGCAGAAGGCCTTCAGGTCGTCCGGCTTGCGGCTGGTGACCAGCTTGCCGGAGCCGTGGTCGCAGATCTTCACCTGCTCGTCGACCCAGGTGGCGCCGGCGTTGCGCAGGTCCGTCCGCAGGCTCGGCCACGACGTCAGCACCCGGCCCCTTACGACGTCCGCCTCGATGAGGGTCCACGGGGCGTGGCAGATCGCGGCGACCGGACGGCCCTGCTCGAAGAAGGCCCTGACGAACGCCACGGCCTTGTCGTCGGTGCGCAGGAAGTCCGGGTTCGCCACGCCGCCCGGCAGGACCAGTCCGCCGAAGGACTCCACGGACGCCTCGCCGACGACCTCGTCCACCCGGAAGGTGTCCGCCTTGTCGAGATGGTTGAAGGCCTGGACCTCGCCCGACGCGGTCGACACCAGGACGGGCTCGTGACCCGCGTCCACCGCCGCCTGCCAGGGCTCGGTGAGCTCGACCTGTTCGACGCCTTCGGGTGCCGTCAGAAACGCGATGCGCATGGGGTTCAACGTCCTTTCCGTGTCCTTGTCCGTGTCCTTGCGGCTCGTGCGGGGGCCCTACGGGGTTCTCGCCGCCCGTGCGGTACTCGCGCGCGGCGGTCCCGGCGGTCGGGGCCGGGTGGTCACCGGCCGCGCTCGACCAGCGCCTCGGCCAGCTCCTGGACGGTGGCGTAGCGGTCCTTGCCCGGTAGCCGCCGTACCGCCTCCACGAGCGCGTCCGGCGCGTTCTTGCGGCGCAGGCTCACGGCCAGGGCCTCCGCGTTCGCGGGGAAGGAACTCCGTCCCAGGATCCGGGCGAGCTCCAGCCGTACCGTCTCCAGCGTGGCCCGCGGATTGCCCGGGACCACCGGCCCGCCCCAGATCTCGGGGTCGTCCTCGGCCGACGGCTCGGGGTCGTGCCACTCCTCCGTCCGCGTAGGGTGTCCGGACCTCAGCAGGCCCTGCAACTCGTGCTTCATCTCGTCGTCCCGGTGCACGTTCAGCCGGTCGCTGCCTCGCTGCATGTCTCTCCTCCCAGATCTTCGGCGGTGGCCACCGCGTACCCGAGGACAGGGAGCCGACACAGGGCCGCGCTACTTCGTCCGGTGCTCCGGCAGGAACTCCTGGAGCTTCGCCTTGAAGCCCTGCCTGATCATGGATCCCCGGTCGGCATCGCCCTTCAGGACCGACGCGGCGGTGGCCTCCATCTGCTCCCAGGTCGCGTGCGGCGGAACCGGTGGCACGGCCGGGTCGGTGAGGAACTCGACGACCGCGGGGCCGTCCGCCTCCAGGGCCGTGCGCCAGGCCGCCTCCACGTCCCCCGGCTCCTCCACGCGCACCCCGGTCAGCCCGAGGGACCGGGCGAACGCCGCGTACTGCACGTCCGGCAATTCCTGCGAGGGCAGGAACGACGGGGCTCCGCCCATCGCGCGCATCTCCCAGGTGACCTGGTTCAGGTCACGGTTGTTCCACACCGCGACGACCAGCCGGGGGTCCAGCCAGCGGTCCCGGTACTTCGCCGCCGTGACGAGTTCCGCGAGCCCGTTCATCTGCATCGCCCCGTCCCCGACCAGGGCGATCACGGGCCGGTCCGGGTGGGCGAACTTGGCGCCGATCGCGTACGGCACGCCGCAGCCCATCGTCGCCAGCGTGCCGGAGAGGGAGGCGCGCATGCCGGGGCGCATCGTGAGGTGGCGGGCGTACCAGTTCGCCACCGAGCCCGAGTCCGAGGTGATGATCGCGTCGGCCGGCAGCAGCGGGTCCAGGGCGCGGGCCACGTACTCGGGGTTGATCGGGTCGGCCGACAGCGCCGCCCGCCGGTCCAGCACGTCGTTCCAGCGCCGTACGTTGTCGCAGACGGTGTCGAACCACTCCCGGCCGCGTTCCTCGCCCCTGATCATCGGGATCAGCCGGCGCAGGGTCTCCTTCGCGTCGCCGACCAGGTTCACCTCGTACGGGTAGCGCATGCCGACCATCTGCGGATCGATGTCGATCTGCACGCCCCGGGCCTTGCCGAACTCCGGAAGGAACTGCGAGTACGGAAAGGACGAGCCGATCGTCAGCAGGGTGTCGCAGTCGCGCATCAGCTCGTAGGACGGCCGGGTGCCGAGGAGCCCGATCGACCCGGTGACGTAAGGGAGTTCGTCGCTCAGGACGTCCTTGCCGAGCAGCGCCTTCGCGACCCCCGCGCCCAGCAGTTCGGCGATCCGCTCGACCTCGGCCCGGGCTCCGGCCGCGCCCTGGCCGGCCAGGATCGCCACCTTGTCACCGGAGTTGAGGATCTCCGCGGCCTGCCGAAGCGGCTCGTCGGACGGGATCGTCGTCGAACCGCTCAGGCCGAGACTGGACGGCACCATCTTGAACTCGTGGGTGGGCGCCGCGTAGTCGAGCTCCTGCACGTCCCCGGGGATGATGACCGCGGTCGGGCAGCGGCGGGCGTACGCGGTGCGGATCGCCCGGTCCAGGACGTTCGGCAGCTGCTCGGGGACCGTCACCGTCTCCACGAACTCCGAGGCGACGTCCTTGAACAGCGCATGCAGGTCCACCTCCTGCTGGTACGAGCCGCCCATCGCCGTGCGATGCGTCTGGCCGACGATCGCGAGCACCGGCACATGGTCGAGCTTGGCGTCGTACAGGCCGTTGAGGAGGTGGATCGCGCCGGGACCCGAGGTCGCCACGCACACCCCGAGGCGTCCGCTGAACTTCGCGTAGCCGACCGCCTGGAGCGCGGACATCTCCTCGTGCCGGGACTGCACGAAGCGGGGTCGGTCCTCGGCCCGGCCCCAGGCGGCGAGCAGGCCGTTGATACCGTCGCCGGGGTAGCCGAAGACCTGCTCCACACCCCACTCCCGCAGTCGCCGAAGAACGTGGTCGGAGACCTTGGTGCTCATGGGAGGGACCTCCTGCGCAGGGGACACGGGCACGGGGTGGAGCCCGGCCCCCTACGAGTGACCGCCGCAGCCGCCGGAAAACCTGGACGGTGTTTGGCCGCCCGGGCCCTGGGCAGGCGCAGCCACAGTGCTTCGGACCGTAGGCACCCCCGGGGGAGGACGCGACTGCGCGGACCCCGGCAGGCCCGGCAGGGCCGCTGCCGCACCTCCCCGGTGACCGGCCGACCCGAACACTTCCCCAGGGAGTTGCCACACCCCATGCCGAACCGAGTGAACGCCAAGCGACACCCGCACGACGACGCCCCCGACACCGAGGACGCCTTCCGCAGGCTCGCCACCCTCCCCCCGGGACCGGAGCGCGACACGCTTCGCGACCGGATCGTCGAAGCCTGGCTGCCCATGGCCGACCGCCTCGCCGGACGCTTCCGCAGCCGCGGCGAATCCCTGGACGACCTGCGCCAGGTCGCCGCCCTCGGCCTGGTCAAGGCCGTCGACCGCTACGACCCCGGACTCGGGAACGCCTTCGAGAGCTACGCCGTTCCCACCGTCACCGGTGAGATCAAGCGGCACTTCCGCGACCACATGTGGGCGCTGCACGTGCCGCGCCGCGTGCAGGACCTGCGCAACCGGGTGCGCTTCGCCGGCCAGGACCTGGCGGGGACCGTCTCCGGGAGGCGGCCCACCGTCACCGAGATCGCCGAGCGGGCGCAGCTGAGCGAGGAGGACGTTCGTACCGGACTGGAGGCGCTGGAGAGCTTCACCGCGCTGTCCCTGGACGCGGAGCTGCCGGGCAGCGAGGACGGGTACTCGCTGAGCGACGCGCTCGGGGCGGCGGACCCGGCGCTGGACACGGTCGTCGACCGGGAGGCCGTCAGGTTGAGGCTCGCCGCGCTGCCCGAGCGGGAGCGGGCGATCTTGTACATGAGGTTCTTCCGGGACATGACGCAGAGCCGGATAGCCGAGCAGCTGGGCATCTCGCAGATGCATGTGTCCCGGCTCATCAACCGGTGCTGCAAGCGGTTGAGGGAACAGGTCCTGAAGGACGTGGCGTAGGAGGAGCCCGCGGCGGCGAGGAGGCCGGCGGTCACCCGGTTGGCGGCCCGCGTCCCGCCAATGGCCTCCGGCCGCGCGCGCTCGGCGGGTCCCCGGGCTCTGATGGCGATGGGGCGGGAAACGCCCCGCCCCGCAGCCGTCGGCCGAAGGAACCGTCCCATGCGTCGCACCGCCCCCTTCCTCTCCGCCCTCGCCGTGGCCGGTGCTCTCCTGGTCGCCGTCGCTCCGGCCGCGTTCGCGGATCCGGCGGCGGAGGTCAGCCCGGGCAGTGTCGCCCCGGGCGGCGATGTCACCGTGTCCGTCTCCTGCGGCCCCTTCGCCGGCGCCGCTCCCACGAGCCTCGGAGCCACGTCCCAGGCGTTCGCCGAGGGCACCGTCGAACTCGGCAGGGTCACCGGCGCCGACGACGCCCGGTCCGGTCCCGTCTACCGGGGCACGGCCCGGATCGCGCCGGCCGCCGACCTCGAGGTCGCTCCGGACGCGGTCGGGCCGGACGCCGCCTGGACCATCGACGGCACCTGTCCGGCGGCGCCCGGCGGACAGGACAAGCCATGGAGCGCGACCCTGGACGTCGCGCGCGGCGAAACGCAGCCCTGCGGGTCGGCGACCGCCGCGTCCTGCGCCACCGGGCACCCCTGCCCGCAGGACCGGGGCACCCCGTCCCCGCACGGCGACGCCTGTCCCACCGGCCGTCCGTGCGCCCCGCCCGAGCCGCAGCCCCGGACCCCCGCGTCCTACGATCCCGGCTGCCTCCCCGCCACCCTCGGGCACGGTGTCCAGGCGGGTGAGGGCGGCGCCTTCAACGACTCCGTGCCCGCGCTCGCCGCCGGTGCACTGCTGATCGCCGGCGCGTTCGGCGCGGCCTTGCACCGGCTGCGCCGCCGGAACCCCGCGGGCGACGTCTGACCGGGCCGGAAACCGGCCGGGCCCGCGCTGTGACGGACGCCGTGCGAGGAGACGGCCATGGGGTGAGGTCCCACGGGGTACTCCTCTTCCCGTGGGGCACGATCCGCCCCGTACGAGCCTGCGGTCCCCACGGGACCGCGCCCGGACGCGGACGGAACGTAAGGCACCGCACGCCTCACGACGGCGCCGGGCGAACGGGTACGGCACACGGCCCCGGGCACGACCCGGGCACGGCGATATGCAGGGCAGCAGGCAGCAAGCAGCAGGCCGTAGAGGCAGCAGGCCGCAGGGCAGTAGGGCGCGGCAGGGCGGTGAGGCAGCAGGGCGGGCAGAGCGGCAGGCAAGGCGGCAGGCGGCACGGCACCAGGGACGGACTGCGCGGAGGCTCACATGCGGCGGACGGAAGCGGTGGACCACGGGCCCGTCCGCTACGGCCCGCCGCTGCCCTCGGACGGCCTGCCGGTACTGCCCGAACTCGCCTCGGTGCTCGCCGGGGCGGCCGGCCGCGCCGACGCCGAGCCGGTCGGCGGTGGCCCCGCCCTCCTCGACGCAGCCTGCGGCTACTGGGAGCGGCGCGGCACGCCCGTCGGCCCGGAGCGGGTCGTGGCCGGACCCGGCGCCCCCGCGCTGCTGCTCGCGCTGACCGCCGCCCTCGGCGGTGACGTCCTGGTGCCCCGCCCCTGCGCGGCCTGGTGGGCGCCGTACGCACGCCTGTTGGGAAGACCCGTCTTCCACGTGGCGACCCCCGCCGAGTGCGGCGGCGTCCCGGACCCCTACGCCCTGCTGGAGACCGTGCGCCGGGTGCGGGCAGAGGGCGGCGACCCGCGGCTGCTGGTGCTGTCCGTCGCCGACGACCCCACCGCGACGGTCGCGCCGCCGGAGGTGCTGCACGAGGCGGTGGAGGCCGCCGCGGGCGAGGGCCTGCACCTGGTCAGCGACGAGACCTGGCGCGACACGCTGCACGCCCCGCACGACACCGTGCTGGTCGGCCCCGCCGAGATGCTGCCGGAGCACGTCACCGTCGTCAGCGACCTCGCCGGTGCGCTGCTGCCCCCCGGCTGGCCGGCAGCCGTCGCCCGGTTCCCCGCCTCGGCCACCGGTGACGACCTGCACGCGCGCGTGCTCGACGTCCTCACCGCGCTCGGCGCACGGGTGGCCGCCCCGGTCGCCGCCGCGGCCGCGTACGCCCTGACCGAGCCCGAGCCGGTCACCGCGCGCGTCGCCGCCGCCGTACGGCTGCACGCGCGGGTGGCGGACGCCGTGCACGCCACCGTGGTCGCCGCGGGCGGCCTCGCCCTCCCGCCCCGGGCCGGCCGACACCTGTACGCCGATCTCGACCCGCTGCGCACCGCGCTCGCCGCGCACGGCGTCGGCGACGCACAGGAGCTGGAGGACTTCCTCTCCGCCCGGCTCGGCATGCCCGCGCCGGGCGGTCACCGCTTCGGGGACGACCTCGGGGCGCTGCGCGTGCGACTGTCCACCGGCATGCTGCTGCACGGTACGAAGGCGCAGCGCATGGAATGCCTCACGGCACCCGCGCCGCTGCGACTGCCCCATGTGCAACGCGCGTTGGCGCTTGTGAGGTCGGTTTTCGACGATCTCCGTGACGACGCTCAGCGACGGGAGCCTCCTCGATGACGCAGCGGTCCGAGTCGACCACCCCCGGCACGGTGACCACCGAGGACGCCGACGCGCCGGCCCTCCTGTCCCCGCTCGCCCCCGCCGTCCCGCCGCTCACCGAGCCCCGCCCGCCGGGTGAGCGCCGGGTGTGGCCGCGCACCTTCCACGACCGGCTGACCTCGCCCCTGCCCGGCCTGAAGGCCCTCGCCCGGTTCGCCCGCGAGGGCTCGGTGCGGCCCGGCAGGGAAGGCCTCGCCGACATTCCCCGACTGCCGTACGCGCCCGCCCCGCTGCCCCGCGTGGACTCCCGGACGGTCGCCGTCTCCTGGGCGGGACACGCCAGTTGGGTGATCAGCATCGGCGGCCTCACCGTCCTGACCGACCCGGTCTGGTCCCGCCGGATCCTCGGCACCCCGGCCCGGATCACCCCCGTCGGCGTCCCCTGGGACGCGCTGCCGCGGGTCGACGCGGTCGTCGTCAGCCACAACCACTACGACCATCTGGACGCCCCCACACTTCGCCGACTCCCGCGGGACACACCCGTGTTCGTCCCGGCCGGGCTCGGGCGCTGGTTCCTGCGGCGGAGGTTCACCCGGGTCACCGAGCTGGACTGGTGGGAGGCGTCCGAACTGTCCGGCGTCCGCTTCGACTTCGTGCCGTCCCACCACTGGTCCAAGCGGTCTCTCACCGACACCTGCCACTCCCTCTGGGGCGGCTGGGTGCTCACCGCGCCCGACGGCCGGCGCCTCTACTTCGCCGGGGACACCGGCTACGGCCACTGGTTCTCCCGCATCGGACAGCGCCACCCCGGCATCGACCTCGCCCTCCTTCCCATCGGCGCCTACGACCCCCGCTGGTGGCTCAGCGACGTCCACTGCGATCCGGAGGAGGCGGTCCGCGCCACCCTCGACCTCGGTGCGCGCCGGATGGCCCCGATGCACTGGGGCACCTTCGTGCTGTCCGCCGAACCCGTCCTCGAACCCCTCACCCGGGTGCGTGCGGCCTGGCAGAAGGCGGGCCTGGAGCGGGACGATCTGTGGGACCTGCCGGTGGGAGGCGCGCGGGTGCTGGAGTAGGACGTACCGAAGGGGACGAGTATCCGGGCCCCGGGACACCGGGGCGCTGCCGGTGCACGAGCGGACGGCGGCCCCGCACGGCAGCCGTACGGCCGGACGCCCCGGCCGGAGCTTCGGAACAGGGCCTGTCGTTCGGATCAAGTCGGCCTGACTCACGGTGCCTTGTGGGCCGGCCCGAGCGGGGTGTGGTGCGTGCGGCCGCAAGGCGGCGGAGGGAGCCGACGCGATGGGGGTCCCCCCCGGTCGAGCGAAGCCGAGAGTGGGGGAGTCGGCGACCGACGACAACGCCGCAGAAGTGCGTGCGACACCCCGCGACGCGCGACTTGATCCGAACGTCAGGCCCTAAGGGCTGTCCCGTAATCCCTGGTGGATCAGTGCGCGGCGTCAGATGCGGTGCATCGCAAGGCGGAGGCACGTCCGCATACCGGATGTATTCGGGCGTTCCGACAACGCGGCGAGGTGCCGTAGCTGTCGTCGCGCGCCCGCCAGGGATTGCGGGACAGCCCTTAGGCTGCCCGGGTCCCCCTGATCCGGCGCCACAGGCTCGGGGCCGCGCTGATCAGGACGGTCAGCGCGATCGCGGCGACCACGCCCTCCCAGGGCTCGGGGAAGAGCGAGCCGCCGAGTATCCCGATCAGCTGATACGTCACCGCCCAGGCCAGACAGGCCGGGAGGTTGCCCCGCGCGAAGCGGCGCAGCGGCCACTGCGCCATCAGACAGGCCAGCATCACGGGTATCCGGCCCGCCGGCACCAGCCGGGACAGCACCAGCACGGCCGTGCCGTGGTCGCTGAGCTTGTCCTGCGCCTGGGCCAGCCGCTCCTCGGGCGCCCGCGAACGGATCGCCTCCAGCCAGCGCGAGCCGTTCTTCGACCGCATCCCGCGCCGCCCCAGCCAGTACAGCGCCGCGTCACCGCAGAACGCCGCCAGGGACGCCGTCAGGAACACCATCGCCAGCGCGTACGGCACCGTCTGATGGACGGCGACCGCCGCCGCCGTACTCACCAGCGCCCCGGTCGGCACCACCGGCACCAGCGCCCCGATCAGCACCAGCAGGAACAGCGACGGATAGCCGAGGGCCTGCTGAGTGGCCTGCGTGGGCACGACCGTCACGGTCGCGGCGAGCCACCATCTCACCGGGCGACCTCCGGGCGCACGCTCTCGCCGTGCCCCAGCCGGTGCACCGCGACCCCCGGCGCGCGTTCCGCCGCGAGCCGTACGAACTCCTCACCGGGAGCATGGAATTCATGAGGGCGCACGGCGTCCATGCCGATCGGCCAGTACGTGCCGTAGTGCACCGGCACCGCGCTGCGCGGCGCCAGCCGGGCCAGTGCCTCGGCCGCGCGCCCCGCGTCCAGGTGCTCCTCGCCGAGATGCGGCCCCCAGCCGCCCACCGGCAGCAGCGCCACGTCGACCGGCCCGACCTCCTCGGCCATGTCCTCGAACAGGCCGGTGTCCCCGGCGAAGTACGTCCTGGCCTCGCCCTCGACGACGTACCCGAGCGCGGGGGAGCGGTGCCGTCCGACCGGCAGCCGCCGCCCGTCGTGGCGCGCGGGCACGGCCCGTATCCGCACTCCGTCGACGGTGCTCTCGTCGCCCGGCTCCATCTCGCTCAGCCGCAGATGCCGCAGGCGGCGCAGCCCGGGTACCGCGCGCGGCGCGCCCCGGGGCACCAGCAGGCGCGTGCCCGGCGCGAGGCGCTCCAGCGAGGGCACGTGCAGATGGTCGGCGTGCAGGTGCGAGACCAGCACCACGTCGGCGCGCCAGGCCTCGGGCGGGGGCGGCGCGCCCCGGCGCCGGCGCAGATGCGCGAGGCGTCGGGCGAACAGGGGATCGGTGAGCACACGCACGTCCGAATCCTCGACCGTGCAGGTGGCGTGCCCCCACCACGTGATCTCCACCGCCACCTCTTTGCCTCCTTCGCGCGACTCCCCCGAAGCCTACGGGCAGGAGTAGGGTCGGCGGCGAAACCCGGAGGTGAGGGGGACGCCATGGGACCGGTGCGGGTCATGCGGGTCACGGCGATCGCGAGTCTGACGCCGCTCGAGGAACTGGACGCCGATCCCTTCCTGGTCGATTCCCGCAGTCAGCACGCCATGTGCGCGCGGTGGGCCGCGGAGCGCGGCTACGTCGTCGGCCGGGAACTGCTGGTGCGCGGGCTGCGCGCCGACCACTGCGTGCTGTGGGACGGGGTCAGGGCCGGCGTCGACCTGTTCGTCGCGCCCAGCCGCCGGGTGCTCGAGAGCGCGCTGTCGTCCGTGGAGGAGTTCTCCGCGGAGTGCGCGCGGCGCGGCGTACGGGTGGAGACGGTCGGCACCGCCGAGCCCGCCTACGACGCCCAGATGAAGGCCCGCGTGCACCGCCGGCTGTCGATGCCGACGGCCGGCTACGACGGAAGGTAGACCCGGCCGGCCCTCCACCGCGGTATGACAGGGTGGAAGGCGGTCGCCGCGGGCGTCGGGGCCGGAACGTGAGGTGTACGGGGCGTGCGTGGGGTGCGTTGGCGGCGGGCCGCCAGTCAGATCGGGCGGAGCATCGCGGTGTGGGGTGTCTCCACGCTCACCATGCTGGTGCTGGCGGGGATCCTGCCGGACTTCCGGCTCCAGTCGCCCGACGGCGACAGCGCGACCACCATCGCGAGGACCGCGGCCGTCGGCGCCGGGGTGTTCGGTCTGCTCTCGGCCCTGTTCTGGCCCCTGCTGGTGCGTCTCCTGCTGCTCGTACCGGCGCTCGTCATCGGTCTGCTGGTGTTCTTCCTCAACGGCTCACTGCTGCTGCTCGCCCTGCGTCTGAACCCCTCCGGGCAGAGCGAGGTGGCCCCGGAGACCGCCGTCATCGTCGCGGCCGTGATGTCCGCCGTCGCCTCCGCGACCGGCGGCGCCCTGGCCGTACGCGACGACGACGCCTACCGCCGCCGCCTGTACCGGCTCGCCGACCGCCGCCGAAGACGCGGCCCCGCCTGCCCCACCACGCCCGGCACGGTCTTCCTCCAACTGGACGGCGTCGGCCACGACGTGCTGTCCCTGGCGGTGCGCAAGGGTCTGATGCCGACCGTCGCCAGGTGGCTGGGCGGCGCCCCGGAACCGGAGGGCGGGCAGGGCCGCGCGGGAGAGGTCCCCCGGCCGAGCCACCGGCTCACCTCCTGGCGCACGGACTGGTCCAGTCAGACCGGTGCCAGCCAGCTCGGAATCCTGCACGGCAGCAACCACGACGTGCCCGCCTTCCGCTGGTACGAGAAGGACACCGGCGAGGTGATGGTCTGCAACCGTCCCACCAGCGCCGCCGAACTCCAGCGCCGCGCGGTCGAACACACCGGTGACGGCGGGCTGCTGTCCGCCGACGGAGCGAGCCGGGGCAACCTCTTCAGCGGCGGCGCCGACGAACAGGCCCTCGTGCTGTCCATAGCCGCCCGTCGGCGCAGCCGCGAGACCCGTTCCCGGGCCGGGTACTTCGCCTACTTCTCCGACCCCGCCAACGCCGTGCGCACCGCCCTGTCGTTCGTCGCGGAGGTCGTCCGCGAGATATTCCAGTCCACCCGGGCCCGACTGCGCAGGGAACGCCCCCGCGTGGGGCGCGGCGGCCTCTACCCGTTCGTCCGGGCCTTCGCGACCGTCGTCGAACGTGACGTCGTGGTGGCCGCCGTGACCGGGGACATGCTCGCCGGGCGCACCGCCGTCTACGCAGACCTCGTGGCGTACGACGAGGTTGCTCACCACTCCGGGCCGCTGGGCCGCGACACCGAGCAGGTCCTCGGCCGTCTCGACCGGGCGCTGTCGCTGCTCGAGAACGTCGCCGAGCACGCACCCCGCCCCTACCGGATCGTCGTCCTCTCCGACCACGGCCAGAGCCCGGGCGAAACGTTCCGCACCCGCTACGGCCTCACCCTCGGCGACCTGGTGCGGGCCGGCTGCGGGCTGCCCGTGCCGCGCAGGGCGGAACGCACCCACAGCGGAGCCGAGGCCCGGGCTGCCGTCCGCGCCGCGCTGCGCCGGCCCGTCGAGGAGGGCGGCGGCCGCCACCGTCCGTCCGGCCGCCGCTCGGAGCCGATCGTGCTGGCCTCGGGGAACCTCGGCCTGATCTCCTTCCCGGACGTGCCCCACCGGATGAGCAGGGAGGAGATCGACGCCCGCCACCCCGGCCTGCTGACCACCCTCGCCAACCACCCCGGCATCGGCTTCCTCCTCGTGCGCAGCGAGGACCACGGGGGCGTCGTCCTCGGCGCGCACGGCGCGGAGATCCCGCTGGACCGACTCGACCGGACGCCCGGCCCGCTGGCCGCGTTCGGGCCCGGCGCCGCCGACGCGGTGCGCCGCACCCACTCCTTCCCGCACACCGCCGACATCATGGTCAACTCCTTCCATGACCCGGCCGACGGCGAGGTCCTCGCCTTCGAGGAGCAGATCGGCTCCCACGGCGGCCTCGGCGGCGCCCAGTCCCGGCCGTTCCTGCTGTCCCCGCTCGAGCTGTCCGCACCCGTCGAGGACCACGAGGAACTGGCCGGCGCGGAGCACGTGCACCGCGTCCTGCGCCGCTGGCTGCGCGAGTCCGACGGACCCCAAATACCGCTCGGGACGGCACCGGAGGAACGCGCCGCCTGAAAACTGGCTGCGCGCCGCCGCTCGTCCTCACCGACGGCCGGTGCGACGTGCTGCGGGTCCGGCGCGAGCACGTGTACCTGATCCCGCAGGGCCGACGGCTGCCGTTCACCGCGTTGGGGCCGGTGTTCAGGGTGCGGTGACGCGGAGTGTGATCGGATGGGGCACGGAAACCCGCCCGACGGGATCCCCCTGCACACCCCCATGCGAAAGGAAGAACCGTGGCTACCACGCGCTCCGCACACACGGTCTGGGAAGGCAACCTGCTCGAGGGCAACGGGGTCGTGACCTTCGACTCCTCCGGCATCGGTCAGCAGCCGGTGTCGTGGCCGTCGCGCGCCGAGCAGGCGAACGGCAAGACCAGCCCGGAGGAGCTGATCGCCGCCGCCCACTCCAGCTGCTTCTCCATGGCGCTGTCGCACGGCCTGGCCGGCGCGGGCACCCCGCCCACCAAGCTCGTCACCTCGGCGGACGTCACCTTCCAGCCGGGAGAGGGCATCACCGGCATCCACCTGACGGTGGAGGGCACCGTTCCGGGCCTCGACGACGACGCGTTCGCCGCCGCTGCCGAGGACGCCAAGAAGAACTGCCCGGTCAGCCAGGCGCTCACCGGCACGACCATCACCCTGTCGGCCAAGCTCGCCTGAGCCACCGCTCCGGGATCCGGGGCGCGGGAGCCGGTACCCGGTGGTACCCGGCCGCCGCGCCCCGGCGTGCGTTCAGACGAGCCCCGTGAGCCCCCTGATCGCCGACTGGGCCCACTCCTGCGCTCCCACCGCCGTCCCGGCCGCGAGGCCGGTCGCGACGGGCGCCAGGGCGCCCTTGAGCATGGTCACCGCGCGGCGGAGCCTTCCCGGCTCGGGTGACTCCGGGCCGGTGATCTCCGCGAGGACCTCCTGTGCCGCGCTCTCGGCGTCCTCGCGCTCCCGGTCGCCGAGACCGGCCGCGGGCAGTTGCCGGAGCAGTTCGGTCACCAGCGTCGCGAGGGCCTCGTGCCCCTCGGCGACCGCGTTGTTGTTGAGCTGCTGGTTCTGGGTGGCCGTCTCGTTGTTCCAGGCGAACTGGGAGTTCGACACGCCCCCGTTGAACACGGGACCGTCGTAATGGTGCACCTGCTGCGGGTCGTTCATCGGCCGGCTCCGTCCTTGTCGCTCTGGGCGCTCTGGGCGCTCTGGTGGCTCTGGGTGTCCTGCGCGCTCGGTGTGCCCCGACCGCCGTGCTCGCCCGCGGTGCCCTGCTGCTGGACGACGTTGGTGTTGTTCCACGCCAACTGGGCGCTGTGGACGGCCTCGACGAAGACCGGGCCGTGGTAGTGGTTGACGACGGTCGGCGGCGGGGCCGGCTCCGTGATCTCCCTGACCGGCAGCGAGGTGCGGAGCCCGACGAGTTTGACGCGGCCGTTGTGCTGCACGGCCAGTCCCGTCGTCCCGGCCACGTCACAGTCCGCCAGCCGCCCGCCGCAGGCGTCGTCGAAGCGCAGGCCGGTGGCCGCGCAGTCGTCGAAACGGCTGTCGGCGACGTCCAGGTACGCGGACCCTGTTCCGCACAGGCCGTACGACTCCGCGCCGGTGACGGTGAGGTTGCGCGCCACGAGCCGCGCGGTGCCGAACGCCAGCGCCCCACCGGTGCTCACGGCCGAGACCTCGCTGTCGTGCACGTGCAGCTGTGCCTCCTCGCCGACCCCGAACCCCAGCAGCCCGCGCTCCGCCGAAACCCCCTTCAGCGTCACACGGGACTGGCCGACGGCCGCCACGGCGGCCATGTCGAAGTCGAGGAGCCTCGCGTCGGTGAGCTCGGCCGTCGTGCCCCCGTTGCCGCGGGTCTCCAGGCCGAACGGGCAGCGCTCGACGCGGACCTGTGTGAACCCGGCCTTGCTCTCGTCCCAGACCCGCAGTGCGATGCCGGTCAGGTCCCGGACGTCGAGGCGGCTGAACCGGCCCCTGGCCTTCTCGGTGACGGCGACGCCGACATTGCCTCCCGAGACGCGGCAGCCGTTCACCTGCGGGGCGCCGCCCCGGGTCGACAGCACCCCGACGTTCCCCGCGCCGAGGATCTCGCAGTCCTCGAACGTGCCACGGCCCGAGTCCTGCACATGGATGCCGGTGTCGCGGCAGTCGGCGAACACACAGCCGTGCACCGAAGGGTCGGCGCCGCTCGCCACCAGGATGCCGTTCTCGGCGTCGGTGACACGCGTGCCGCGCACCGCACCCCGGGACTGTTCGACGAAGGCCAGTCCCGCCATGTGCACGCCGTGGACCGTGCACCCCTCGACGGTCAGCTCCGCCTGCGTGTCCGCCATGACGGCCGCCTTCTCGGTGCCGGTGAGGTCGCATCCGGAAAGGTGGGCCCAGGCGTCGCTGACGCGTACGCCGTGGATCCGGCTGCCGTCGATCCGGCTGTCGAGGACCGTCACCCGGGCGCTCTCGATCACCGCGACCGCGTTGTCGGCGGCGGCGGTGAACAGACAGCGTTCGACGCGCCCCGAGGAACCCGCGAAGACCGTGCGGCCGTACCGGAATCCGCTGTCGGTCAACGTCATGGAGGTGCCCGGCCGGGCGTGCGCGCAGACCCCGTTGTGCGCCCGGATCTCCACCCGGTCGAGGGTGAGGGCGCCCGCGTGGCAGTCGACGACGCCCGCGTCGGCGTCACGGCCGACCAGCACGAGGCCGCGGACCACGACCGACCCCGAGACGTCCAGCACCGTGCCGCGGGGCCGGGTCACCACGACGGAGCCGGCGTCACCGAGGGCCGTGAGCTCGATCTCGCCCCGCACGGTGAGCGACTCCTCGTACCGGCCGGGAGCGATCTCCACCCGGGCCGGCCGGCCCCGGGCGCTCGCGGCGCGCAGCGCGGACCCGATGTCGGGGTGGGCGCCCCGGCCCCCGCGCGGCGACACCAGGTACCTCTTGACCATGCCCGCTTCCCCCGCAGTGCCCGACAGTGAAGCCACGTCGACTCGCGGTCACCGATGCTACCGGAGCGGGCCGCAGAGGCCGGTGTGCGAGCGGTGCCTTCACGGGACCTCCCGACGGTCCCGCCCGCGTCCCGCGGAGCCGGGCGAGACCCCGTACGGCCTCGCAGCCCGCGAGCGCGACCCGGGTACGGCCCCGACCTCGCGGGCGGGACGGTGTAGGGCCTCACGGCCTACGGGCGACTCCCGCGTACACGGGCACGATGCCCTCGGCCGGGACCGCCACGTCTTCGGGGGTCCGGTCGCCGACCGGCGACCGGGACGGCGAAAGGAGGGAGTCAGGAGTTCGGCGAGCAGGGCGGGGGCGGGTGTTCAGAGGCTTCCGCGGGCGTCCCGCAGGATCTTCTTCGTGCGGTGCGCGGACGCGGCGTGCGTCGTCATGTGGTCGAGGACCTCCAGATGCGCGGAGACCTCCTTGCGGTCGTCGAGGTACAGGGCGCCGGTCAGGTACTCCGTCACGACCATGTCCGGCAGTTCGGGTTCGGCGAAGCGGAACAGGGAGAACGGCGCTGACGTTCCCGGATGCGGGCCGGCCGCGAACTCGGACACCTGAAGGGTGATCCGGTCCCGCTCGGCGAACTCGACGAGTCTGTCGAGCTGTTCGGCCATCACGGTGGCGTCGACGCTCACCGGCCGGCGCAGCACCGTCTCGTCCATGACCACCCACAGATGGGGCGGGTCGTCGCTCTCCAGCAGCCGCTGGCGCGCCAGCCGCAGCGACACGTGCCGCTCGATCGACTCCGGGGTCGTCTGCCCCACGGTCCCCGCCTCCAGGACCGCCCGGGCGTACGCCTCCGTCTGGAGCAGCCCGGGGACGAAGTGCGGTTCGTACGAGCGGATCAGCCGGGCCGCGCCCTCCAGGCTGACGTACAGGCTGAACCACTCCGGCAGCACGTCGTGGTAGCGCTGCCACCAGCCGGGCCGGTTCGCCTCCTCGGTGAGAGAGACGAACGCCTCGGTCTCCGCGGCGGAGACGCCGTACGCGTTCAACAGCACCTGCACGTAGGGCACCTTGAGGGCGACGTCGGCCGTTTCCATCCGCCGTACGGTCGCGGGGGCCACCCGCAGTGCGCGGGCCGCCTCGTCGCGGCCCAGCCCCGCCGCCTCGCGCAGCTCCTGGAGCCGCCTGCCCAGCACCACCTGGCCCACCGTGGGTGCGGGCCGTCGCTCACTCACCCCACGTCTCCCCTACGCGTCGAGACACGCGGGCCAGTGTGTCACGTCCAGGCCCCGTTGCCACCGGAACGGAGTCGAACGTTCATCGGAAAACGGAAGCTGATCATTCATCAGTCGATCAGCGAACGCAGGTACTTGACCGTGGCCGGGTCCGCGGGCAGGAACGTCTCGACGGCCAGCTCGGCCACGGTCACGTCCATGGGGGTGTTGAAGGTGGAGACGGACGAGATGAAGGAGAGCACCCGCCCCTCGTGCTCGATCAGCATCGGCAGCGCGAAGTGGGGGACGGGCTCAGCCGGTTCGGCCGCCCGCCCGGCTTCCGCCGCCGGCCGGCCCTCCGCCACCGGGTACCCGGCGACCTCCTCGTACAACTCCCGCAGCGGCGCCGACCGGTACAGGGCGATCTGCCGCTCCATCTGGGCGAGCAGGTGACCGCGCCACTCCCGCAGGTTGCGGATGCGCGGTGCGAGACCCCGCGGGTGGAGGGTCAGACGCATCGCGTTGAGCGGCGGCTCGAGCAACGACTCCGGGATGCCGTCCAGCAGCATGGTGATCCCGCGGTTGGCCGCCACTACGTCGTACCGCGCGTCCATCACCAGCGCCGGATACGGCTCGTAGCCCCGGAGCAGCCTTTCCAGGCCGGCGCGCAACGCGTCCAGCGCCGGATCGTCCAGTGGGGTCTGCGGGTAGCGCGGGGCGTGACCGGCCGCCAGGAGCAGCGCGTTGCGCTCACGGACGGGCACGTCGAGGTGCTCGGCGAGCCGCAGCACCATCTCCTCGCTGGGCCGGGACCGGCCCGTCTCGACGAAACTGATGTGCCGGGCCGAGGAGTCGGCGCGCAGCGCCAGCTCGAGCTGACTCAGCCGCCGCCGCTCCCGCCAGGCCCGCAGCAGCGGGCCCACACCCTGGCCGACGGGGCTGGCGGAGGCGGCGTCCGTACCGGTCGCGAGAAGGGTCATGCCTGCGACCGTAGCCGGTCGCCCCGGGTTCCCACGGCTGCGGGAGGGCGACGTGCTCGGCCCCCTCGGCGACGCGCCGGCGTGCACCGGTCGGACGCCGGCGACTCCACGGGGCCGGTCCGCGCAGGCGTCCCGCGCACGGCCGTGCGGCGGCGCCGGGCTGCCGCGCGCGTGGGTGGAGCAGGTGCAGGGCCGGGCCGCGATCGCCGCACCGGCGGACGACCCGGCGGCCGGACGGTTCCGCGCCCGAGCCGGCCGGCACCCCTGCCGAGCCCTTCCCGAGCCCTTCTGACCAGGGCCGCCACGGCCTTCCTGTGGCACGCTGGACAGGTACGCGACACCAGGAAGGGAGCCGTGCCATGGCCGTCGAACCGCTGTCGCAGAAGGAGATCGAGGACCGTCTGTCGGAGCTGCCCGGCTGGTCCCTGGACGGCGACCGGCTCACCCGCACCTACCGGCTGGACTCCCACTTCGCCGCGACCGCACTGGTCGTCCACGTCGCCCGGATCCAGGAGGAGCTCGATCACCACTCCGAGCTCACTCTCGGTTACGACAGGGTGTCCCTCGCCGTGAACACCCACAGCGCGGGCGGCGCCGTCACCGACCTCGACGTCGAACTCGCCCGCCGGGTGGAGGCCGCGGCTCACGCGCACGGCGCGCGCTGACCAGCGACGGACGGGCGGGGGGCTCCGCGCGGCCGCACCGGCTGTACGGGGGAGACACGGCGGTCACCGAACCGGGGGGAACGCGCTTGCTGGACTACGACGAGGAAGCCGAACGGTACGACGTCTGGCGCGGCGGCGAGCCCAGGGCGGCGGCCGCCGCGGATGCCGTCCTCGGCCTCGTGCCGGGCCGGGCGCGCAGTCTGCTCGACGTGGCCTGCGGCACGGGCATCGTCACCCGGCGTCTGGCGGCCGGGCGGCCGGGCCTGCGGGTGACGGGACTGGACCGGTCGCCCGCCATGGCCCGGCACGCCGCCGCCCGGCTCCCCGGAGCGGTGGTCCTCGCCGACTGCCGCCGGCTCCCGTTCCGCAACGGCGAGTTCGACGCCGTCAGCAGCGTGTGGCTGCTGCACCTGGTCGAGGACGTCGTGGACGCGCGCCGGATCGTCGCCGAGTGCGCCCGGGTGCTGCGGCCCGGCGGGACGTACGTCACCACGGTCGACAAGGGCGCCTCCCACAACGTGGGCAGCGACATCGATGTCGTGCTGTCCTCGCGCCCGCCCCGGCCGGCGTCCGACGCCGCGGCGCTGGTGGAGTCGTACGCCGTCGGAGCGGGCCTGGTCCCGGCCGCTCGGGCGGGTTTCACCGGGCGGGGGCAGGGCCGCAGCCCGCGCCGGGCCATCGCGGACCTGCGGCGCGGTTGGTTCGTCACCCTGCCGCCCGGTCATCCCCGGGCCGACGAGTTCGCCGCCCGGCTCGCGGCCCTGCCCGACCAGGACCGGCCCCGCCCGGACCCCGTGTTCACCCTGAGGGCGTTCGGGAAGCCGGTCCACGGGCCGCCCCCGGGCGGCTGAAGTCCATGACCCAGTTCGTCAGCGAGTTTCTTCCTCGGTGACGGCATGGCCACCGCGCCCAGGCCGGCGGTCCACACCCCGTGACGGAAGCGGTGAGGCGGCCCCGCCCGGTTCGGGCGGAGCCGCCTCCTCACCGTCGTGCGCAGGTCAGTTCAGAGCCTTGGGCACGTCCCCGTAGAACTTGATGGCGGGCCAACCGCGCGAGATGAGCAGTTCGTTGAGCGCTTCGGCGACGTCCAGGGCGGTGACCTTCTGCAACGTGGGCGAGGGCATCCGGTCGATGCTGAAGGTCATGGTGATGTAGCCCTCCTCCGGACCCGGCGGGGTGGTACCGCGGAACTGGGTGCTTCCGCCCCATTCCTCGTCCGCATCGGAGGCCTGCCGGGCGACGGAGCCCTGCTCGGTGACGCCGCCCTGCCGGGCCGCGGCGGTCCGGTCGCTCACGTCGGCCTCCTCGGCCCGGGCGGATCCGGCGGACGTGAGCACCGCGCCCGCCGCGGCCGAACTCGAATAGCCCAACAGGGCACGTCTGGACACTCCCATGGCTTCCCCTCCCCGTTCTCCTGCCCCCGGGACGGAGGCAGGATCGAGCGTATGGGCGAAAAGGGGGCTGTGGTGCTGAACGAGTTCGTCCGGTTGGAGCTGCCGGGCTCACCCCACCGTGCAGCTCTGGTCGCCGAGTCCGAACGCCATCGGTTTGGCGTTCGTGCCCGACCAACTGCCCGTGAAGCCGAAGCTGACGGACGACCCGGCCGCCACGTTGCCGTTCCAGCCGATGTTCTTCGCCGTCACCGTCGGACCCGCCTGGGTGTAGTCGGCGTTCCAGAGCTGGGAGACGCCCTGCCCGTTGGCGAAAGCCCAGTTGAGGCTCCAGCCGGACCAGGCGCTCGTGCCGGTGTTGGCGAGCTTGACGTCCGCCTGGAATCCGCCCGACCACTGGTTGGTGATCGTGTACGTCACCGCGCAGGCGCCCGTCGGGGTGGGAGTCGGGTCCGTGCCGCCGCCCCCGCCCCCGCCCCCGGTGTCGGAGGTGTCTCCGTAGATCACACCCCGGCCGTTGGTCGAGACGTACACGCGCCCGTACACCCGCGGGTCACCGGTGATCGCCGCGCCCGTCCAACCCCATTGGTGGGCGTCGTCGTTGACGCGGGTCCAGGTGACGCCCTTGTCCGTCGAGCGGAAGACGCCACGAACCCCGGCGATCTTCGCGCCGGCGTAGAGCGTCTGGTACGAGGCGCCCGCAGCCGCCTTGCCGAAGCCGATCGTGTCGGCCTGCTCCACGGACGACAGCTTGGTGAACGTGGCTCCGGAGTCGGTGGAGTGCCACAGCCCGTACGCCCCGTCGCTCGCCCCGCCGGCCAGCCAGACGTCGCCCTTGCCGCCGGGCAGCGCTTTGAACCGCACGCTGTCCGCGCTGGGCAGGCCGCTCGCGGCGGACGCGGTGAAGGTCGCGCCGCCGTCCGAACTCACATAGAACCTGCCGGACTTGAAGCCGTAGAAGGTTTTTGCGTCGACCCGGTCGGACTCGACGACCGCACCGGCGGGGATGCCGCTCGACGCCGACCACGAGGTGCCGTACCCGGTGGTGTACTGCACGCCCGCGCCCGCCGGACTCCACACGAAGCGGCCGCCGTCCGCGGACGCGGCGACCGTGCCGCCGCCGCTGACGCCCGAAGGATCGGTGCCCGCGAACCAGTTGGCGCCGTTGTCCGTCGAGAACGCCACATGCGGCCCCGAGTCGAGATTGCCGACCCGTACCACGGTGCTGGGGTTCGTCTCGGCGTAGTCCAGGCTCGTCGTCGTCGTGAAGTTCGGGGAGGTGAACATCATCGACGGCACCTTGGTCAGGTCCGTGTGGCGGAAGCCGCCGATGTCGCCGAGCGCGCTCAGCAGCGGGGCGCCGGCCGGGGGAGAGACGATGTCGTTGACCGCCGTCTCCTCCAGCCCCTGCACCATCGGCCTGACGGTGAACTGGCCGCCGCTGTCCCAGTTCGCGAGGTTCTCCGTGCCGTAGATCGTCGCGCCCGTCCCGTACATCATGCGACTGGAGTTGAACGGGTCGATCTCCAGCGCCTCGGTCATCCAGCCGAGTTTGGGTGTCTGCTCCGGAGGTGACGGGTTGGCGCCCCAGGTCAGCCACGGCGACGAGGAGACGTCCATCGTGAAGCGGTTGGCGCGGCTGGGATACGAGGTGTAGTCCCAGGCCTTCGTCCAGGCTCCGCCGCTGTTCGTGGACCGGAAGATCTGGGTGTCCGGCCACCAGGCACTGTAGGCGGTGGCCATGACGGTGCCCGGCTTCTGCCGGTCGATCGTCAGCCCGCTGAAGCCGTAGTAGGTGTCGGCCTCCGCCACCGGGGAGATGTCCGTCCAGCTCCCGGTGGCCGTCGCATAGCGCCACAGCCGGCCCTTGCCGCCGTCGTACGGCCCGCCCTTGTCGCTGTAGGCCAGGTACAGATAGCCGTTGACGGTGTCCAGCACGCCCTTGTGCGCCAGATATCCCGTCGGCTGCCCGGCCAGCCGCGACCAGGTCGCGCCGGCGTCCGTCGAGCGGTACACCGCGTTGTCCTTGTCCGCCACCCCGACGTAGACCGTCTTCGTGGCGGTGCCGGACGTGCCCGTGGACTCGTCGAAGGTGACCCAGACGATGCCCTGGTTGTCGGACGCGTACCCGCTCGTGTCGGTCGGATCCTGCTGGTAGTTGCCGACGTTCGGGAAGTTCGCCACCTGCGACCACGTGACGCCCGAGTCCGTCGACCGCCACAGGCCCTTGCCGCTCGGCGCGCCGAGGTACAGGACACTGTTCCTGTTCGGGTCGACCGCGAGTCGTTCGCCCATCCCGCGTCCGGGCATGTTGCCGCCCAGCTTGAAGGGCAGGTCCGTCTTCTGCCAGCTCGCGCCCCGGTCACCGGAGCGCAGCACGGCCCCGTTCCCCGGGTCCCAGCTGTTGGTGTACGTGCCGACGGCCGCGTACACCTTGTTCGGGTCGACGGAGTCGGAGGCCAGGCTCACCACCCCCGTGTGCCCCCAGTCCGCCCAGCCGACCGAGTCCAGCAGGGGCGTCCAGGTCTTGCTCGACTCCTGCCAGCGGTACGCGCCGCCGATGTCGGTGCGCGCGTAGGCGAGGTTCTTCTCCTTGCGGTTGAAGACGATGCCCGGCACGAAGCCGCCGCCGTCGATCCGGGCGTTCTTCCAGGTGTACGACTCTGCCGCCAGGGTCGTGCGCGGACTGCCGTCCGCGGCCACCACGGGCGGACTGCCGGCAACCAGACCGGCGGCGAGCGCCAGTACGGCCGTGAGGATGCGGGTTCTTCGCACGGTGGGGGGTCCTTCCTCGCGAAACGCCATGGGGAGGGGACAGGGTGCGGGGGGAGAGAGCGGGACGCGCGGGACGTTCGGGAAGTGCAGGGCGTTCAGGGTGTTGAGGAGGTGCGGTCGCCAGAGGTGCGGTCGCCGGGCGAGGCCGGGCGGGGCGGTATGTGGCAGGACGTGCGACTGCCGGGCGGCCCCCTGTGCGGGTGGGGGCCGCCCGGCGGGACCCCGTCGTCAGGTGACGGGGCCACGTACGCGGAACCTCGAGCGCTCCGCCGGAGGGCGGCGCCACCCCGCATCCCCGCGCCCCGAAGGGCGAGGGGGCGCGGACAACCATGCGGTCGGCCGCATCCGGCCCGCAGACGGACACCGCCCGACCCGCGGAGCGCTCAGCGGGGGTTTATTCGAGTAGCTCCGCGTACGAGCCCATGGCCAGGGCGATGTCCGCCTGGGCCCAGAACCGGTGGTACGTGAACACGGGCGCGGCTCCGCCCGCGAGATAGCCCTCGATCTTCGACCAGGCCGGGTCGTTCTTGTAGAAGGAACGCAGCGAGGCGAAGGTCGAGGAGGAGTTGACCGTGTCGCCGTTCGGCATCTTGCCGCTGAAGCCGCTCGGGACGTACACGGCGTCGTCGAAGCGGTTGTAGTCGGCGCGGGTCTCCGGGACCGCGATGCCGAGGGCGTCCTGGTTGTGTGCCCACATCCCGTCCAGGAGCGCCTTCGCGGTCGTCCTCGCCTCCGTGTCACCTGACTTGGCGGCGTAGTACGTCAGGGTCTTGGCGTACGCGGCGGCCACGCCCACGTCGTTGGTGTAGTCGGCGACGGTGACATGAAGTCCCGTGTTGGAGCCGGGACTCGACGCGTTCCAGGTGTCGGGCTGACCCGTCCACTGGAGCGTGGAGGGGATGAGGAAGGTGCCGTCCGGGTTGATCGTGGTCTTGGACAGCGCCCAGTCGACCCACTTGTCGAGGACCGCCTTCGCGTTCGCGTTCCCCGTCTGCTGGTAGTACTCGGCGACCCGCTCCATCGACCACGCCTGGAAGCCGAACCACTGGTTGGACGGCGGGTCGTGGTAGACGGGCTGCTGGTCGTAGTACATCCCGTAGAAGGTCGACGTGCCGGCCGGAGGAGTCGCGTAGCGTCCCGCCCAGCTGTTCGTCGCCCCGCCGGCGATGGCGCCTTCGCTGGACTGGAGCCAGCGGTAGAACTCCAGCTGCCGCGTCAGCGACTTCGCCCAGTCCGCCTGGCCCGTCGCCGACTTGGGCTTCAGGTCCGCGTAGCTGCTGAGCGCGTAGGCGGCCAGGGGGTTCTGGTAGCCGCCGTGGGTGTGACTGGAGCCGATGCGCCAGGCCCAGCCGGCGCTGGTGTCCGTGGCGCCGCCCCAGGCGTAGTACCAGGACAGCAGGTAGTGCGAGGCGTCCTTGCCGGTGCCGGCCGCACACGCGGTCGGTCCGACGCAGTTGCCGATCTTCTTGAAGTACTTGTCGTACATCGCGTAGCGCAGGTAGTCGCCCATCTTCGCGGCCTTGCCGACTGCCGCGGAGACGTCACCGCCCTTGCCCTGGGCCTTGGCCCAGATGTCCGCCCAGTACGCGGCCTGGACGACCCGTGCGTCGGCGTCGGGGGCGTTGGTGAACTTCCACTGCTTCGCGTAGGAGGCGTCTCCGGTGAACAGGTCCAGATAGCCGTTCGTGCCGCCGTACTTGAAGGCGTCACAGGTGGGCTGCGGCACCGTCTCCCACACCGACTCCTGCGCGCCGCGCTGGAAGGTGTTGATGTACGACGGGCCGGTGTCGGTCGGGCCGGCCTCGCACTTGCCCGGTGCGTTGCCGTAGCCGTAGGTGTTGTCGACGTCCTGGAGCCAGTGCATTCCGTAGACGTCGTCCGTGCCGTAGGCGGTCTTCAGTTCACCGGCCAGTGGGTCCGATCCCACGGACACACCGGTGTCCAGCTTCGCCGGATACTCGTTCGGAGTGTCCAGCTCGGGCGCGTACGTCGCCGGTTTGGACGCGTTGTAGAACGAGTTGGTCGGCTGGTCGGCGTGGGTGGGGATCATGTACTTCTCCATGATGTCCCAGGCGCCGTTGAACTTGGTCCAGTCGCCCGTGATCTTCCCGTACATCGCCTGGAGCCAGAGAAGGTAGCTGTACGCCTCCGACGTCGTCTCGTGCCCCTGGTCCGGAGCCTCGACGATCAGTGTCTCGACCGAGTGGTACGGGATGCCCTCGGGGGAGAAGTAGCCGTTCGCCGGGTTGGTGATCTTGCCGTAGAGGTCGAGGAACCGGGCGTCGTAGGCCTTGGTGCCCGCGATCTCGGTGGCCGTGACCGAGGCCTTCGCATGCCCGGTGGCCGTCGACTCGAAGGTCGCGGCGCCCGTGCCTGAGGCGTTGGCCGTGATGGTCACGGTCTGGGCGGTGTTCCAGTTCGACGGGGTGAAGGTGAGGCCGGCGCCGCCCGTCACCGTCAGACCCGTGTTTCCGGTGGTCCGGGCGGTCGTGACGGTCACGTTCGCCGAGGGCTGGGTCGACAGCTTCAGCGTGTAGGTGCCCGTCTTGCCCTGCTGGACGGCCAGTTGATTCGCCGAGGCGACCACGGCCGGTCCCGAGGCGACCGTGATGCCGACCGGGGTCGACGAGGCCGACGCGCCCAGGCTGTCGTAGGCCTTGGCGACCAGGGAGTGGCTGCCCACGGACAACCCGGTGGCGGACAGGGCGTACGGCGCGCTCGTGTCCGTGCCCAGCAGGGTCGTGTCGTCATAGAACTCGATCTTGCTGATGGTCGCGCCGTCGGCGGCCGCGGCGGTCGCGGCGAGCGGCACCGCGTTCCCCTGCGTGTAGACGGCGCCCGCGGTCGGGCTGGTCAGCACCGTCACCGGCGGCTGGTGCGCACCGGCACAGGTGGTGCCGTTGACCGCGAAACCCGCGGGCGCGGCGTTCGTCCCGCTGTAGGTGAACTGCGCACCCGTGCCGACCGCCGCGCCCGCGGCGATCGTCCCGTTGTACGAGGCGTTGTTCACCGTGATCTGCTGACCGGACTGCGACCAGCTGCCGTTCCATCCGTTGGTGAGTTTCTGGTTGCCCGCGTAGGAGTACGTCAGGGTCCAGCCGCTGATCGGGTCGGTGCCGCGGTTGGTGAGGGTCAGGTCCGCGGTGAACCCCGAGCCCCAGTCATTGGTCTTGTAGTCCACGCTGCACTGGAGCGCGGCCGCCTGGGCGGGAGTCGTGCTCGTGCTCAGCATGGCGAGGGGAAGCGCGAGGGCCGCCAGGGCGGCGGTCCACAGGCGCCGCGCCCCGCGGCGTCTGCTTGAAGGTTCCATGGTGCTGGTTCCTCCTTGCGGCTCGGAGAAGTGGGGGAGGAGCAACAAGCCTTGAACCAGTGGGAGCGCTCCCATAGTGGGGATGGGGGTGGTGGCGGTCAAGGTGCTTGAAGAGTCGAAAAGATTCGACGACGGGCGTTGAGTAAAAGTCAGCAACGCCTCTGTTCTTTGCCGGTGCTTGGCGCTAGCTTCGAGACACCAGTGGGAGCGATTCCATCAGTCGACGCGTCCGTCACGACGCGCCTGATCTGCAAGGAGTCGCTCATGCGACACCCCCCGCGTTCAGTACTCTCAGCCTTCGCCGGCACGGTCGCCCTCGTCGCGGGCGCCCTGCTGCCGGTCGTCACGGCTCAGGGAGCCACGCCCGCGTGCACGGTGGAGTACTCGGTCACCGGCCGGTGGGACGCCGGCTTCCAGAGCGCCGTGAAGATCACCAACAACGCAACCCCCGTGAGCAGTTGGAAACTGACCTTCGATTTCGCGAACGGCCAGAAGGTCACCCAGGGGTGGAGCGCCAAGTGGTCCCAGTCCGGAACCACCGTCACCGCGGCGAACGAGAGCTGGAACGGCTCCCTCGGCACGGGCGCGAGCGTCAGCGCGGGCTTCATCGCCTCCGCGTCGGGGGCGAACGCCGTACCGACCACGTTCAAGCTCAACGGAACGACCTGCAACGCCGACACCCAACCCACCCCCACCCCCACCCCGACCGCGCCACCCACGACGGACCCGCCCGGCACCGGTGACGGGCCACCCGCACTGCACGTCTCGGGCAACAAGCTGCTGGACACCGGCGGAAAGACCCGCCGTCTGCTCGGCGTGAACCGCTCCGGCGGCGAGTTCATGTGCGTGCAGGGGCGCGGCATCTGGGACGGTCCCGTCGACGACGCCGCCGTCCAGGCGATCGCCGACTGGAACGTCGACACCGTCCGCATCCCGCTCAACGAGGAGTGCTGGCTCGGCCTGTCGAACATCAACTCCGCGTACGGCGGCGCCAACTACGTCAACGCCGTCAAGGACCTGGTGGCCCGCGTCGAAGCACACGGCATGACGCCGATCGTCGAACTGCACTGGACGTACGGGCAGTACACCGGCAACTCGGCCGGATGCCCGGACGTGCACGCCAGTTGCCAGAAGCCGATGCCCGACATGCAGTACACCCCGTCGTTCTGGACCTCGGTGGCCAACGCCTTCAAGAACGACCAGGCCGTCGTGTTCGACCTGTTCAACGAGCCCTACCCGGACCGTGCCACCTCCACCACCACCCAGGCGTGGCAGTGCTGGCGGGACGGCGGTACCTGCCCCGGCATCGGGTACGAGGTCGCCGGTATGCAGGATCTCGTCGACTCAGTCCGGGCGACCGGCGCCAGGAACGTGGTCCTGGCCGGCGGACTCGCGTACTCCAACGACCTGAGCCAGTGGCTGACGTACAAGCCCGCCGACCCGACCGGCAATCTCGCCGCCGCCTACCACGTCTACAACTTCAACAGCTGCGCGAACGAGAGCTGCTGGAACTCCACCCTGGCACCGGTCGCGGCCCAGGTGCCGCTCGTGGCCGGGGAGATCGGGGAGAACACCTGCTCGCACGGCTTCGTCGACCAGGTCATGAAGTGGTTCGACGACCGCGGCCTGTCGTACCTGGGCTGGACCTGGAACACCTGGGACTGCTCCACCGGCCCGTCCCTGATCTCCGCCTACGACGGGACGCCCACCGCGTACGGCACCGGCCTGCGCGACCACCTGCGCGCACTCCACGGACAGGCGCCAACCCGACCGGACGACCGGTCCTGAACCAACGGACCGGACCGGCGGGCCGAACCACCGGAAAGAGCAGCCGAGACAACGGACCACACCCGCGACCGAGAAGGAAACCCGCACTCATGAGCCGTAGCAGAACAGCGGTACTCGCCGCGCTGGCGCTGGTGGCCGGCGCCTCCGGGACGGCGCTCGCCGTCGTCCCCGGAGATCCGGGCATCGCCGCCATCCCGTGCAGCGTCGACTACAAGGTGCAGAACGACTGGGGCACCGGCTTCACCACCGCCGTCACCGTGACCAACAATTCGACCGCCAAGTCGAGTTGGTCGGTCAAGTGGTCCTACGCCGGAACCCAGAAGGTGACCAACGCGTGGAACGCGAAGGTCACCCAGTCCGGCATGGCCGTCACCGCCGCCAACGAGAGCTACAACGGGACGCTGGCGACCGGCGGTTCGGTCAGCTTCGGATTCCAGGGCACCTACACCGGCACCAACGCGATCCCGACCGCGTTCACCCTCGACGGCGTGACCTGCAACGTCGACAGCGGGACCGGCGGGCCCACCGACCCCGGCACCCCGACCGACCCCGGAACCCCCTCCGCCAAGGTCGACAACCCCTACGCCGGCGCCAAGGTGTACGTGAACCCCGAATGGTCGGCGAAGGCCGCCGCCGAGACGGGCGGCAGCCGTATCTCCAACCAGCCCACCGGTGTCTGGCTCGACCGCATCGCCGCCATCAACGGTGCGAACGGCGGGATGGGACTGCGCGCCCACCTGGACGCGGCGCTCGCCCAGAAGGGCAGCGGCGAGGAAGTTGTCCAGCTGGTCGTCTACGACCTTCCCGGACGGGACTGCTCGGCTCTGGCCTCCAACGGCGAGCTCGGCCCGACGGAGATCGACAAGTACAAGACGCAGTTCATCGACCCGATCGCGACGATCCTCGCCGACAGCAAGTACGCCGGCCTGCGGATCGTCACCACCATCGAGATCGACTCGCTGCCCAACCTGGTCACCAACACCGGCAGCCGGGCCACCGCCACACCGGCCTGCGACACGATGCTCGCCAACGGCAACTACGTGAAGGGCGTCGGGTACGCGCTGCACAAGCTCGGCGCGATCCCCAACGTCTACAACTACATCGACGCCGGTCACCACGGCTGGCTCGGCTGGGACGACAACTTCGCCCCGTCGGCGACCCTGTTCAAGCAGGCCGCCACGGCCGAGGGCGCCACGGTCAACGACGTCCACGGGTTCATCACCAACACGGCCAACTACAGCGCCCTGAAGGAGAACAACTTCACCATCAACGACTCCGTGGCCGGCAAGTCGGTCCGCGAGTCGAAGTGGGTCGACTGGAACCGGTACGTCGACGAGCTGTCGTACGCCCAGGCGTTCCGCACCCAGCTCGTCTCGGTCGGCTTCAACTCCGGAATCGGCATGCTGATCGACACCTCCCGCAACGGCTGGGGCGGCACCGCCCGGCCCACCGGCCCGGGAGCCACGACCAGCGTGGACACCTATGTCAACGGCGGCCGCTACGACCGCCGTATCCACATCGGCAACTGGTGCAACCAGTCCGGCGCCGGCCTCGGCGAGCGGCCGAGGACCGCCCCGGCGACCGGGATCGACGCCTACGTCTGGATGAAGCCGCCGGGGGAGTCCGACGGCTCGAGCTCCGCCATCTCCAACGACGAGGGCAAGGGCTTCGACCGCATGTGCGACCCGACGTACACGGGCAACCCGCGCAACGGCAACAGCATGTCGGGCGCCCTGCCCAACGCGCCGCTGTCCGGGCACTGGTTCTCGGCCCAGTTCCAGCAACTGATGCAGAACGCCTACCCGCCGCTGTAGGCCGGTGGGCCGATCCGCGGACGGCGCGGTGAGGCGACGGTGATCCGCCGGGGCCGGTGATCGCCCTTCGGGGCGGGGCCGGCTCCGCGGGACCGCCGACCGTGCTGCCGAGCAGTTCCTGTCCGGCCGCTCCAGCTTGACGGGAGCGGCCGGACAGGCGCGACCGGGTTTGCCGTCGGCAGCCGATTTTTTGCCGCTGCGGCAACAAAAGTGGCCCCGGACCGGTGGGTCGGCGCACGCTGGCGACACACCGGACGAGAGGCTGAGACCATGGCGCACCACCCGCACGAGCCCCACGCCGACCAGCACACCGAGGGCCACGGTCATGATCACGGCCCGGCTGCCGACGGCCATAAGCACGGCCACGGCGACGGCACGGCCATCGACTGGGCCGAGATGGCCCCGCACCTCGAAGCGCAGGCGGAACTGTTCACGCCCCTGTACGAGCGGGCCCTGTCCTGGCTCGGGAAGGAGGTGACCGAGCCCGGCCTGATCGTGGACGTGGGCAGCGGCCCCGGGGTCGTCTCCTGCCTGTTCGCCGAGACGTTCCCCGGTGCGCGGGTCATGGCGGTCGACGGCTCCGCGCCGTTGCTGGAGCGGGCGCGGCAGCGCGCCGACCGGCTCGGGTACGGCGACCGCTTCGGCACGCTGGCCGGAGAACTCCCGGCGGCGCTGGGCGAGCTGGACTACCCGGCCGACCTGATGTGGGCCGGCCGCAGTCTGCACCACCTGGGCGACCAGCGCGCCGCCCTGGCCGCCTTCGCCGAGCGGCTCGCGCCGGGCGGGACGCTGGCGATCATGGAAGGCGGTCTGCCGACCCGGTTCCTGCCGCGGGACCTCGGCTTCGGCCGGCCCGGCCTCGAGGCACGGCTCGACGCGTTGCAGGAGGAGTGGTTCGCGCGGATGAGGGCAGATCTGCCCGGCTCCGTCGACGAGTCCGAGAACTGGGCGGCACTGCTCGACGCGGCCGGCCTGAAGCACACCCGTACCCGCAGCTTCCTGCTCGACCTGCCCGCGCCCGCCTCCGAACGGGCCCGCGCCTACATCACCGCGTCCCTGGCCCGGCTGCGGGACGTCTACGGCGACTCCCTCGACCCCGACGACCGAGCCGTGGTGGACCGGCTGCTCGACCCGAAGGACGAGGCGGGCGTGCATCGCAGGGCGGACGTGTTCGTGCTCGCGGCCCACACCGTGCACACGGCGGTCAAGCCCGTCCGCTAGACCCCGCCGGGGCGAGCCGGCCTTCACGTCGGTCCGGTGTCACTTGACTTGGAGAGCTCTCCAAGTGATGGACTGCGTGCCGCGCGACGCACGTCGAGCGCGGCCGCGCACGCAGCAGGCGTGTGCGGCCGATCCGCACGGCCGACGCACATGGGGGACACATCATGGCCAACACACCGGGCGCTTCGCATTCTCCGGCCGCGGAATCTCCGGTCGCACTGATCACCGGAGGCGGCAGCGGCATCGGCGCGGCCGTCGCGCGGCAGCTGCTGGACGCCGGGTACCGGGTGACCGTCACCGGACGCGGGGAGGAGCGGCTGCGCGCCTTCGCCGCGGGACTCGGCGAGCCGAAGGAGCTGCTGACGGTGGTGGGGAACGCCGCCGACTACGACGGCGTACGGTCCGCGGTCGACCGTACGCTCGAGGCATATGGCCGGCTGGACACGGTCGTCGCCAATGCGGGGACCGCCACCCACGACTCGGTCGCCGAGGGCGACCCGGCCGGGTGGACCGACATGGTGCTGACCAACGTGCTCGGCCCCGCGCTCCTCGTCCGGGCGTCGATCGACGCGCTGAAGGAGACCCGCGGGCGGATCGTCCTGGTCGGCAGCGTCGCGGGCTTCGTGCCCACGCCGGGCAATCTCTACGGGGCGACGAAGTGGGCGGTGACCGGCCTCGCCGAGAACACCCGCCGCCAGGTCACCGAGTGGGGTGTCGGCGTGACGCTGATCGCGCCCGGCCGGGTCGAGACCCCGTTCTGGGACAGCTACGGCAGCCTGCCGCCCGGGCACCTGCTGACCGCCGACCAGATCGCCGACTCCGTCGTGTGGGCCATCCGGCAACCCGCGGGAGTCGACGTCAACACGGTCGTCGTGCGGCCGGTCGGGCAGCCCAACTGACGAGCGCTCCGACGCGTCGAGGGCGCTTCCCGGCCGGGGAGCGCCCTCGCAGGCGAGCGGGAGGAACTTCAGCCGACGTCGAACGTCGCCGGGTCCGGACCGATACGCCGGTCCTCGTCGAGGGCGCTGATGGCAGCCAGGTCCTCGGTGTCCAGGCTGAAGTCGAACACGTCGATGTTCTCCTTGATCCGCGACGGCGTCACGGACTTCGGGATCACGACGTTGCCGAGCTGGAGGTGCCAGCGCAGCACGACCTGGGCCGGGGTGCGGTCGTGCTTGCGGGCGATGGCCACGATCGCCGGGACCTCGAGCAGGCCCTTGCCCTGGCCCAGCGGGGACCAGGCCTCCGTGGCGATGCCCCGGTCCGTGTGGATCTCGCGCGAGGCCTGCTGCTGGAGGTGCGGGTGCAGCTCGATCTGGTTGACGGCCGGGACGACCGACGTCTCGCCGATCAGGCGCTCCAGATGCTCCGGCAGGAAGTTGGACACGCCGATGGCGCGTACCCGGCCGTCCGCGAGGAGCTTCTCGAACGCCCTGTATGTGTCCACATAGGTGCCGCGGGTCGGCAGCGGCCAGTGGATGAGGTACAGGTCCAGGTAGTCCAGACCGAGCTTCTCCAGCGAGGTGTCGAACGCGCGGAGCGTCGAGTCGTACCCCTGGTCGCTGTTCCAGAGCTTGGTGGTGACGAAGATGTCCTTGCGGGGCACGCCGGAGGAGGTGATGGCCTTGCCGGTGCCCTCCTCGTTGCCGTAGATCGCCGCTGTGTCGATGCTGCGGTACCCGGCCTCCAGCGCGGTGGAGACGGCCTGCTCCGCCTCGTCGTCCGGCACCTGCCAGACACCGAAGCCCAGCTGGGGCATCTCGACGCCGTTGTTGAGGATGATCGGGGGGACCTTGCTGCTCACGAGCTCTTGATCCTTCGGTTGTCCGTCAAAGTGGTACTCCATCGTCAACGATCACGGCGAGTGATGCATTCCTGACCCCCGGATCCCTCTTCGCGTACCCGTCCGAACGCCGTCTCACGCCGCCGCCGGGAATCTGCCGGGAAATCGCCGGGAACCTCACGAGCGGTACAGCGCGTCGACCTCGTTCGCGTAGGCGGTCTCGATGGCCTTGCGCTTCAGCTTCAGTGACGGGGTCAGCAGTCCGTGCTCCTCGGTGAAGGGCTGGGCGAGGATACGGAAGGTACGGATCGACTCGGCCTTCGAGACCAGCGTGTTGGCCGCCACGACGGACCGGCGCACCTCCGCCTCCAGATCCGGGTCGCTGACCAGCTCGACCGGCGGCATCTGCGGTTTGCCGCGCATCTGCAGCCAGTGCTCGACGGCTTCCTGGTCGAGGGTGACGAGGGCGGCGATGAACGGCCGGTCGTTGCCGACGACGATGCACTGGTTGACCAGCGGATGGTCACGCACCCGCTCCTCCAGCAGCCCGGGCGAGACGCTCTTGCCGCCGGAGGTGACGAGGATCTCCTTCTTGCGGCCGGTGATGGTGAGGTAGCCGTCCTCGTCGAGCGATCCCAGGTCACCGGTGGCCAGCCAGCCTTCGTGCAGGCTCTCGTCGGTGGCCTTGGGGTTGTTGAGATAGCCCTGGAACACGTTGTCGCCGCGCAGCCAGATCTCGTTGTCGTCCGCGATGTGCACGGTCATGCCGGGGATGGCCTGGCCGACCGTGCCGTATCTGGTGCGCCCGGGCGGGTTGGCGGTCGCGGCGGCCGTCGTCTCGGTCAGGCCGTAGCCCTCGTAGATCTGTACGCCGGCGCCGGCGAAGAACAGGCCGAGCCTGCGGTCCATGGCCGAACCGCCGGACATGGCGTGCCGCACCCGGCCGCCCATCGCCGCCCGGACCTTGGAGTAGACGAGCTTGTCGAACAGCTGGTGCTGCATTCGCAGACCCGCCGAGGGGCCCGGTCCGATGTCCCAGGCCTTCGCCTCGACCGCCTCGGCGTAGTTCACGGCCACGTCGACGGCCTTCTCGAACGGCCCTGCCCGGCCTTCGCGCTCCGCCCTGCGGCGGGCCGCGTTGAAGACCTTCTCGAAGATGTACGGCACGGCCAGGAAGAACGTGGGCCGGAAAGCGGCCAGGTCGGGGAGCAGGGCGGCCGCGTGCAGCTGCGGCTGGTGGCCGAAGCGGACCCTGCCGCGGATCGCGGCGATCTGCACCATCCGCCCGAAGACGTGCGCGAGCGGCAGGAACAGCAGGGTCGCCGCCTCGTCGCCCTTCCGGGAGTGGAACACCGGCTCCCAGCGCTCGATGACCGTGTCCGCCTCGAACATGAAGTTGCCGTGGGAGATGACACAGCCCTTGGGGCGGCCCGTCGTGCCGGACGTGTAGATGATCGTCGCGGTCGAGTCGGGGGTGACCGCTTCCCGATGGCGGTGCACCACGTCGTCCTCGATGGAGGCGCCGGCGTCGTACAGCTCCTGCACGCACCCCGAGTCCAGCTGCCACAGCTGCCGCAGCCGGGGGAGGCGGTCGATGACGGTGGCGATGGTCATCGAGTGGTCCTCGTGCTCGACGACCGCGGCCGTGCACTCGGCGTCGTACAGCATCCAGAAACACTGCTCGGCCGACGAGGTCGGGTAGACCGGCACCACCTGGGCGCCGATGGTCCACAGGGCGAAGTCGAACAGCGTCCACTCGTAGCGGGTGCGGGACATGATCGCCACGCGGTCGCCGAAGCGGATGCCCTGCGCGAGGAGCCCCTTGGCCAGGGCGAGGACCTCGTCGCGGAACTCGCCGGTGGTCACGTCCCGCCACTCGCCCGCCTCGTCCTTGCGTCCGAGAGCGACGTACTGCGGGTCCTCCTGGGCGTGCGTGAACACGACGTCGGCCAGACCGCCCACCGGCGGTGCCGACGCCAACGGAGGGTTGGTGAACTCACGCAAACCCGCACCCCGCCTCTCGTGGCCGCACAGCGCGTGAAAGCTACCCCACCCGACGACGGGAAGGGAGGGGGGCGGAAAGCGAACGATGCTCTCGTCTGCGCTGGTCAGTGCCGGAAAATGGGCTCACATGGGGAAGGGTCGGACACAAAACTGACGGACGAGTAAGTATCGGCACCCGTAATCTCCACCGAATCTGCCCGTACCGCTTACGGAGTCCGGCCCCGGCCGGAGCCCGTCACGGCCGGCGCCGCAGCGGCCCCGTCCCGAGGTCGGGAGCGGGAGGCCGCCTCGCCTCCCGGCTGCACCGAAGCGTCCCCTTCCGGCTGCACCGAAGCGTCCCCTTCCGTGCAGCCGGCCGATCCCGGAGAGAGCCGTGAGAGGCGGCACGGCGGGCCGCCGTTCAGCCGGCGCTGTCTCCCGTCGGGTCGAGCCGTCGCCCGGATCCCGTCGGCCGTCGGTGCAGCCGGTCGCCGCCCGCCAGGATCGCGGCCGCCAGCGCGTCCGCCGCGCCCTGGGCCGAGGTGCGTCGGCGTCCGTGCACCAGCACGAAGTCGACCCGCCCCAGTTCGGGCAGCCCCGCCCGCTCCGGGACGCGTACCAGGCCCGGTGGGATCAGCCCCCGTGAGTGCGCCATCACGCCGAGGCCGGCCCGGGCCGCCGCGATGAGGCCGTTGAGGCTGCCGCTCGTGCACACGATCCGCCAGGCCCGCCCCTGCCGCTCCAGCGCCTCCAAGGCCAGAGCGCGGGTGATGCCCGGGGGCGGGAACACGATGAGCGGGACCGGGCGGTCGGCGTCCAGGCGCAGCCGTTTCGCGCCGATCCACACCAGTCCGTCGTGCCACACCAGCTCGCCCCCCTGGTCCTCGGGGCGCCGCTTGGCCAGGACCAGGTCCAGCCTCCCGACGGCGAGCTGTTCGTGCAGGGTGCCCGACAGCTCCACCGTCAGTTCGAGATCGACCTCGGGATGGTCGTGGCGGAATCCCTCCAGGATCTCCGGCAGCCGCGTCAGCACGAAGTCCTCGGAGGCGCCGAACCGCAGCCGCCCGCGCAGGCGGGTGCCGGTGAAGAACGCCGCGGCCTGCTCGTGGACGTCCAGGATCCGGCGCGCGAAGCCGAGCATCGCCTCACCGTCCTCGGTCAGCTCCACGGAATGCGTGTCCCGGGTGAACAGTGCCCGCCCGGTCACGTCCTCGAGGCGCCGCACGTGCTGGCTGACCGTGGACTGGCGCAGACCCAGGCGCCGTGCTGCCTGCGTGAAACTCAGCGTCTGGGCGACGGCCAGGAAGGTCCGCAGATGAGAGGGGTCGTACACGTCCGCCACAGTAGCCCTTCGCTGTCCTGCTATCGCATTTCACGATGACAGTGAGAGCGGTATACCGGATTCCCGATCACGGCGGGCAGGAGGACGATGGGGAGGGGCTCTCCGGGCCCCGCGCGACCCATCGAACCGCACGTGGAGCACTGTGAAACGCCTGCACTGGCCGAGTCGGATGCCGGTCGACCCCTACATCCTGATGCTGCTCGGGACCGTCGGGCTCGCGGCGCTGTTCCCGGCGCGCGGCGCGGGCGCCGACGTGGCCTCCGGCGCCTCCACGGCTGCGATCGCGTTCCTCTTCTTCCTGTACGGCGCCCGGCTGTCCACCGGTGAGGCGCTGGCGGGACTGAAGCACTGGCGGCTACACGTCACCGTCCTGGCCTGCACTTTCCTCGTCTTCCCGCTGCTGGGCCTCGCCGCGCGCGGTCTGGTGCCGGTGATCCTCACCCAGCCGCTCTACCAGGGTCTGCTCTTCCTCACCCTCGTGCCGTCGACCATCCAGTCGTCGATCGCCTTCACCTCCATCGCCCGGGGCAACGTGCCGGCCGCCATCTGCGCGGGTTCCTTCTCCTCGCTGGTCGGCATCGTCGTCACCCCGTTGCTGGCGGCCGCCCTGCTGGGCAGCAGCGGCGGCGGCTTCTCCGCGGACTCGCTGGTCGAGATCGTGCTGCAACTGCTCGTACCGTTCCTCGCGGGGCAGCTGCTGCGGCGCTGGATCGGCGGGTTCGTCACCCGGCACAAGAAGGTGCTGGGGCTGGTCGACCGCGGCTCGATCCTCCTCGTCGTCTACACCGCGTTCAGCGAGGGCGTGGTGCAGGGCATCTGGCACCAGGTCAGCGCCGTACGGCTGGGTGGGCTGCTCGTCGTCGAGGCCGTCGTGCTCGCGGTGATGCTCACCCTGACCTGGTACGGCGGCAAGGCGTTGCGGTTCGGCCGTGAGGACCGCGTCGCGATCCAGTTCGCGGGCTCCAAGAAGTCCCTCGCCTCGGGGCTGCCCATGGCGAGCGTCCTGTTCGGCGCGCACGCCTCGCTGGCGGTGCTGCCCCTGATGCTCTTCCATCAGATGCAGCTGATGGTGTGCGCGGTCATCGCCAAGCGCCGGGCCAGGGATCCGCTGGAGACGTCGAAGGAACACGCCGACGGGCGGTCGACGGCCGCGGCCTGACGGAGCCACCGGCCACGGCGTGAGCCGGCCCGCCGGTTCGCCGCCGCGGACCGCGAGGGCCGCGGGGCGCGGGGCGGTGTCGCGTACGCGTGGGGCGCGTCCTTGCGGGCGAACTCCCCGTGGTTGATCCGGATCTCCGGTACGCAGGGCCGACGGCGGATAACGTTCTGTCATGACCGCAGCTCTCCCGTCAGTCCCCGCGCGCAGCGCCCTCGTTCTCGTCGACCTGATGGACCGCATCGTCGCCCTGCCCCTCGAGCCCCACAAGGGCACCGAAGTGCTGGCCGCCGCCGAGGAGTTGGCGGCGGCGTTCCGGTCGGCCGGCGCGCTCGTCGTCCTCGTCCGCGTCGAACGTCCCGGCGTCACCGACCAGCCGCCCGGCAGCGGTCTGGTGCAAGGGCTGCTCCAAGAGGGTGACTTGGAGATCGTCAAGCGGACCATCGGCGCCTTCCAGGGGACGGGTCTGGACGATCGGCTCCGCGAACGAGGTGTGACGACGCTCGTGTTCGGCGGTATCGCTACCAACCTCGGCGTCGAGTCCACCGCCCGTGCCGCCGGCGACCTCGGTTACGACCTGGTCTTCGTCGAGGACGCCATGTCCGCTCTCACCGCGGCCGAGCACGAGGCGTCGGTGAAGCTGGACTTCCCCCGGCTGGGGACGGTGACGCGGGCGGCCGACGTGCGCTTCACGAGCGGTTGAGAGGCGACCGAAAGGGGCGTGGGCCGGGACGCGGGAGGGGCGTGGGTGAGCTGAGGCGGGGCCCGTGCGGCGCAGGGGGCGCTCCCCGCCCGTCGGGGCCCCGCCGCCGTGCCGCGGGGAACCGGGTCAGCCCTGGGCGGCCGCGGTCCGCAGGGTGATGCGGTCCTCACCCGCGTACACGTTCATGGAGCTCCCGCGCAGGAAGCCCACCAGGGTCAGCCCGGTCTCCGCGGCCAGGTCCACGGCCAGCGAAGAGGGCGCCGAGACCGCCGCCAGCACCGGGATGCCCGCCATCGCGGCCTTCTGCGCCAGTTCGAACGAGGCCCGGCCCGACACCAGGAGGATCGTCCGCGACAGGGGCAGGTCCCCGTTCTGTAGGGCACGTCCGACCAGCTTGTCGACCGCGTTGTGCCGGCCCACGTCCTCCCGCGCGTCCAGCAGCTCGCCGTCCTCGGAGAACAGGGCGGCCGCGTGGAGCCCTCCGGTCCGGTCGAAGACCCGCTGGGCCTCGCGGAGCCGGTCGGGGAGGCTCGCGAGGAGTTCGGGTGCGATCCGGAGCGGGGGCGTGTCGGCGATCGGCCAGCGGGTGGCCGTCCGTACGGCGTCGAGGCTCGCCTTGCCGCAGATGCCGCAGGAGGAGGTGGTGTAGACGTTCCGCTCGAGGGTGATGTCTGGGATCGTCACGCCGGGTGCCGTCCGGACGTCCACCACGTTGTAGGTGTTGGAACCGTCGGCGGTCGCCCCCGCGCAGTAGACGATGTTCAGCAGATCCGACGCCGAGGCCAGGACGCCCTCGCTCACCAGGAAACCGGCGGCCAGCGCGAAGTCGTCACCGGGCGTGCGCATGGTGATGGCCAGCGGCTTGCCGTTGAGCCGGATCTCCAGTGGTTCCTCGGCGACCAGGGTGTCCGGGCGGGTGGAGACCGCTCCGTCCCTGATGCGGATCACCTTGCGTCGTTCGGTGAATCGTCCCATGTCGTGATCAGCCCCGGTTCTGTACGTGCTGGTAGCCGAAGCGGCCCTTGATGCGGAGGTTCCCGTGGGTCACCGGGTTGTCGTGCGGTGAGGTGACCTTCACGATGTCATTGTCCTGCACATGGAGCGTGAGGTTGCAGCCCACCCCGCAGTGGGCGCACACGGTCGTGGTCCGGGTCTGCGCCGACTCGTCCCAGTTCCCGGCCGCCCGCCGGTCGTACTCGGACTTGGACTTGGATTTGGACGACAGCGCTCCCTGTGGAAGTGGAGGCGACAAGGGCCCGCGCACCGACCCGAGCTCCGGCGGGGCCTGTCCGAGCTCCGCTGGAGACCGTTCGGCGCAGGCTGGATACCGTTCACCGCATACAGTCGACGCGCCGCCTTTCCCACGCGCCTGTGGGTTCCTACCTTTCAGGATTCATGAGTCCCCCCGTCGCACCGGCCGGCTGGAGCCGTTGGCTCGTTCCCCCGGCCGCCCTCTCGGTCCATCTGTCCATCGGTCAGGCCTACGCGTGGTCCGTGTTCAAGCCGCCGCTGGAATCCGCCCTCGGTCTCAGCGGCACACAGAGCGCGCTGCCGTTCCAGCTCGCCATCGTCATGCTCGGCCTGTCCGCCGCCTTCGGCGGCACGCTGGTGGAGCGCAACGGGCCGCGCTGGGCGATGACCGTCGCCCTGGTCTGCTTCTCGTCCGGCTTCCTCATCTCCGCGCTCGGCGCCGCCACCGAGCAGTACTGGCTGATCGTCCTCGGCTACGGGTTCGTCGGCGGCATCGGCCTCGGCATCGGTTACATCTCGCCCGTCTCCACCCTGATCAAGTGGTTCCCCGACCGGCCCGGAATGGCCACCGGAATCGCCATCATGGGCTTCGGCGGCGGCGCGCTCATCGCCTCGCCCTGGTCGGCGCAGATGCTCGAGTCGTTCGGTTCCGACAGCTCCGGCATCGCCGTCGCGTTTCTCGTGCACGGGCTGTCGTACGCCGTGTTCATGACGCTGGGGGTACTGCTGGTGCGGGTGCCACGCGGCGCGCAGCCGACCGCGGCCGGGCCCGGCGCCGCCGGGGGAGTACAGGTCTCGGCGAGCAGTGCGGTGCGCACTCCGCAGTTCTGGTGCCTGTGGGTCGTGCTCTGTATGAACGTGACCGCGGGCATCGGCATCCTGGAGAAGGCCGCCCCGATGATCAAGGACTTCTTCGCCGACACCTCCACGCCGGTCTCGGTCTCCGCGGCCGCCGGCTTCGTCGCCCTGCTGTCCGCGGCGAACATGGCGGGCCGGATCGGCTGGTCCTCGACCTCCGACCTGATCGGGCGCAAGAACATCTACCGGGTGTACCTGGGCGTCGGCGCCCTGATGTACGCCCTCATCGCGCTGATCGGCGATTCGTCGAAACCCCTGTTCGTCCTGTGTGCCCTGGTGATCCTCTCCTTCTACGGCGGCGGTTTCGCGACGATCCCCGCCTACCTCAAGGACCTGTTCGGGACGTACCAGGTCGGCGCGATCCACGGGCGGCTGCTGACCGCCTGGTCCACCGCGGGCGTGCTCGGTCCGCTGATCGTGAACTGGATCGCCGACCGGCAGGAGGAGGCCGGAAAACACGGCTCGTCGCTGTACACCCTGTCCCTGTTCATCATGATCGGGCTGCTGGCCGTCGGTTTCGTCGCCAACGAACTCGTCCGGCCCGTCCACGCCCGTCACCACATCCCCGCCCAGAGGGAGGCCGCCGATGTCGAACGACAGCAGCCCGAGTCCGCAGCCTGACCGGCGGCCGCTGATCGCCCTCGCCTGGCTGTGGGTGGGGGCGCCGCTCGCCTACGGACTGTACGAGCTGGTACAGAAGGCGACGCAGCTGTTCACCGGATAGCGGCGTTCGCGGGGCGGGTGTCCGGCGGGAGCGTGTTCGGCGGTTGCCCGGGCGTCCGAGGGCTATGGGGAAGCCGACAACCACAGAACGCGTTTCCTGTCGCTTCACGCGCCCTCGTACCCGTGAGTCACTGATCAGACTGGTGGATCCCGCTACCCAAGGCAACGAGGGGGACCCCCCAATGAACGGCTCGCGCATCGCCGCCGTCGGCCACTACCAGCCCGCCAAGGTACTCACCAACGAGGACCTGGCGGGCCTGGTCGACACCAGTGACGAGTGGATCAGGAGCCGAGTGGGCATCCGCACGCGCCACATCGCGGGCCCCGACGAGCCCGTGGACGAGCTGGCCGCGCACGCCGCCGCCAAGGCGCTCGCGGCGGCCGGCCTCGCGCCGGGCGACATCGACCTGGTGCTGGTCGCGACCTCCACGGCCGTCGACCGTTCGCCGAACATGGCCGCCCGGGTCGCCGCCCGTCTCGGTATCCCGCAGCCGGCCGCGATGGACATCAACGTCGTCTGCGCCGGTTTCACCCATGCGCTGGCCACCGCCGACCACACCGTCCGGGCGGGCGCCGCCACCCGCGCCCTGGTCATCGGCGCCGACAAGATGTCCGAGGTGACCGACTGGAGCGACCGCACCACCTGTGTGCTCGTCGGCGACGGCGCGGGCGCCGCCGTGGTCGAGGCCTGTCCCGACGGCGCCGAGCCCGGCATCTCGCCGGTGCTGTGGGGTTCGCTGCCCGAGATGGGGCACGCGGTGCGCATCGAGGGGCAGCCGGCGCGGTTCGCGCAGGAGGGGCAGAGCGTCTACCGCTGGGCCACCACCCAGCTGCCGCCCCTGGCGCGGAAGGCCTGCGAGCGGGCGGGCCTCACCCCCGAGGACCTCGCCGCCGTCGTCCTGCACCAGGCGAACCTGCGCATCATCGAACCCCTCGCGCAGAAGATCGGCGCCGTCAACGCGGTGGTCGCCCGTGACGTCACCGAATCGGGTAACACCTCGGCCGCCAGCATCCCGCTCGCCTTCTCCAAGCTGGTCGAGCGCGGCGCCGTCTCCACGGGCGACCCGGTACTGCTGTTCGGCTTCGGCGGCAACCTGTCCTATGCGGGCCAGGTCGTGCGCTGCCCGTGAGCGAAGGGCGGGGTGCCGCCGGGAGGGAAGGGCGCGGGGGGTGCGCGGCATAGGGTGACGCGATCGACTGGGCCGGGCTCCGGCTCCTGCGCGCCGTAGACTGTAGACGAAAGACAATCGATACCCGGCCCAGGACGGTCGATCGGCTGCGGCCGGCCGAGTACGTCAATCGATGGTGGCTTTCCGGTCGCAGTTGCCCGGTGTCGCCCAGGAGGGGGACCGACCGATGTTGTCGAGAGGACTGCCGCAGGGTGCGGTGCCCAGACTCGAACGGCCCGGCCCGCTGCGCGACCGTGTCTACGAGGCGCTGCTCGAACTCATCACGACGCGCGCCCTCCAGCCCGGCCAGCACCTCGTCGAGAGCGAACTCGCCACCCATCTCGGCGTCTCACGGCAGCCGGTGCGCGAGGCGCTTCAGCGGCTCAACACCGAGGGCTGGGTGGATCTGCGGCCCGCCCAGGGCGCGTTCGTGCACGAGCCGACCGAGGACGAGGCGGACCAGCTCCTCACCGTCCGTACGCTGCTGGAGGCGGAGGCCGCGCGACTGGCGGCGGCGCACGCGGACAAGGCCGGCATCGAGGCCCTGGAGGAGATCCTGGCGCAGGGCATGCTGGCCGTGGCCGATGACGACGTGGACACCGCGGTCGCGTTGAACGCCCGTTTCCACGCGAAGATCATCGAGCTCGCGGGCAACGCGGTCCTCGCGGAACTCGCGGCCCAGGTCGATCGCCGGGTGCGCTGGTACCACACGCCGGTGGCCCGCCGGCGCGGCCACCAGTCATGGATCGAGCACCGGGACCTGATCGCCGCGATCGTCGCCCGTGACGAGCAGGCGGCGACCCGGCTGATGCGGGAGCACACCGAGCACACCCGACGCTCGTATCACGCCCGCGCCGAGTCCTGAGCCCCTTCCGGGCGTACGTCCCACCGGGGCCGGCCGTCGGCACGCGGTCCGACCGTCCGGCCGCCCCACTCCGAACGCGGTACTTCTGCGGCCGGGGCCCCGTGAAGGGGTCCCGGCCGGTTCGGTATGCCTCGGTCCGACGCTTTGTCCTGCGAGTGGAGAAAGTTGACGGCAATCCATGCACAGCTTCTTCCCAGGTTCGGCGGGCGCTGCTACGTTCCCTTCGAAAGCCCGACACTGGTGGCCGAACTGAGGCGGGAGGGGCTCGTGAGACGTATGACGGCACGCCCCGCGAACGCTCACCAGGCCCGTCTGCTCAAGCTGTTGCGGGACGGCGGCCCCAACTCCCGCGCCCAACTGGGTGACCAGGTCGACCTGTCGCGGTCCAAACTGGCCGTGGAGGTGGACCGGCTCCTGGAGACGGGGCTGGTCGTGGCCGACGGACTCGCCGCCTCGCGCGGCGGCCGCCGCTCGCACAACGTCCGCCTCCATCCGGGACTGCGCTTCCTCGGCGTCGACATCGGCGCGACCTCGGTCGACGTCGCGGTCACCAACGCCGAACTGGAGACGCTCGGACACCTCAACCAGCCCCTCGACGTCCGCGAGGGACCGGTCGCGGTCTTCGAGCAGGTCCTGTCCATGGCCGTGAAGCTGAGGGCGACGGGACTCGCCGAGGGCTTCGACGGCGCCGGCATCGGCGTACCCGGTCCGGTCCGTTTCCCCGAAGGGGTGCCGGTGGCGCCGCCGATCATGCCCGGCTGGGACGGTTTCCCCGTGCGGGAGGCGCTCAGCCAGGAACTCGGCTGCCCGGTGATGGTCGACAACGACGTGAACCTCATGGCCATGGGGGAGCAGCACGCGGGCGTCGCCCGCACCGTCGCCGACTTCCTGTGCGTGAAGATCGGCACCGGAATCGGCTGCGGCATCGTCGTCGGCGGTCAGGTCTACCGCGGTACGACCGGCAGCGCGGGCGACATCGGGCACATCCAGGCCGTGCCCGACGGCCGTCCGTGTGCCTGCGGCAACCGGGGCTGCCTGGAGGCCCACTTCAGCGGCGCGGCCCTGGCCCGTGACGCGCTGGAGGCGGCCCAGCAGGGCCTGTCCGCGGAACTCGCGGCACGGCTGGCGACGAGCGGCGCTCTCACCGCGATCGACGTCGCCGCCGCGGCCGCCGCGGGAGACGCCACCTCCCTGGAGATGATCCGGGAAGGCGGCAACCGCGTCGGTCAGGTCATCGCCGCACTCGTCTCGTTCTTCAACCCCGGCCTGGTGGTGATCGGCGGCGGGGTGACCGGCCTCGGCCACACCCTGCTCGCCGCGATCCGTACCCAGGTGTACCGCCAGTCACTGCCACTCGCGACCGGCAATCTGCCCATCGTCCTAGGGGAGTTGGGCCCCACCGCCGGTGTCATCGGCGCGGCCCGGCTGATCAGCGACCACCTGTTCTCACCCGCGTAGACCCGCAGCCCGACACGGTCTCACAGCACGACGTCGCTCCGCCCTGCCCTGTCCCGTCCCGATCCGCCGTACGGCGTCCCGCCCTGGGACCAACGACCTGCTCTGCCCTGAGTCCGGCCCGCACGTCCGCCGAGGGGAACCCACATGGCAACGAATCCACCCCTGCTCAGCATGTCCGGCATCACCAAATCCTTCCCCGGAGTACGGGCGTTGGACGGCGTCGACCTCGCCGTCCAGGCCGGCGAGGTGCACTGCCTGCTCGGCCAGAACGGCGCCGGGAAGTCCACGCTCATCAAGGTCCTGGCCGGCGCCCACCAGCCCGACGACGGCGTCATCCGCTGGCAGGGCGATCCCGTCACCCTGCGCTCGCCGATCGCCGCCATGCGCCTCGGGATCGCCACCATCTACCAGGAACTCGACCTGGTGGAGCACCTGTCGGTGGCCGAGAACGTCCATCTGGGGCATGAACCCACGGCCGCCGGATTCGTCGTACGGGGAAAGACGGCCCGGGCGGCAACGGCCGCCCTGCTGTTACGGCTCGGGCATGCGGAGATCGACCCGGCCCGACTGGTGGGCGAGTTGTCGGCGGCACAGCAGCAGATCGTCTCCATGGCGCGGGCGCTCTCCCACGACGTACGCCTCATCGTCATGGACGAACCGTCCGCCGCCCTCGACCCGGACGAGGTCGACAACCTGTTCCGCATCGTCGGCGACCTGACCGCCGACGGGGTCGCCGTCGTCTACATCTCGCACCGGCTGGAGGAGATCCGGCGCATCGGCGACCGCGTGACCGTACTGAAGGACGGCCGCGCCGTGGCCGGGGGACTGCCGGCGAAGACGACCCCGACCCGCGAGGTCGTCGCGCTGATGACGGGACGCAACGTCGAGTACGTCTTCCCGGAGCGGCGCTCGGGTGACGTGGTCACAGCCGCGGCCGCGGCCTGCGGCGGGGCCGGGTTCCAGGGCGTGAGCGATGCCGGGACCAGCGGGACACCGGTGCTGGAGGTGCGGGGACTGGCCCGGCAGGGCGAGTTCGCGCCCCTCGACCTGATCGTGCGGCCCGGAGAGATCGTCGGACTCGCCGGACTGGTCGGCTCGGGTCGCTCGGAGATCCTGGAGACGATCTACGGGGCGCGAAAGCCGAGCGAAGGCCAAGTCCTCATCGGTGGAACCCCGTTGCGTCCGGGCAGCGTGCGCGCCGCCGTACGCGCCGGGCTCGGGCTCGCGCCGGAGGAACGCAAGGCACAGGCCCTGCTGATGCTGGAGTCCGTCACCCGAAACGTGTCCGTCTCCTCCATGTCCCGCTTCTCGCGCGGGGGCTGGATCGACCGGCGTGCCGAACGCGAGGCGGCGCGGGCGGCGACACGTGAGCTGTCCCTGCGCCCCGACAACCCCTCCGCCCCCGTGCGCACGTTGTCCGGCGGCAACCAGCAGAAGGCCGTCCTGGCCCGCTGGCTGCTGCGTGGATGCCGGGTCCTGCTCCTCGACGAGCCGACACGCGGCGTCGACGTCGGCGCCCGCGCCGAACTGTACGCAGTGGTCCGCCGACTGGCCGACGAAGGTCTCGCCGTACTGCTGGTCTCCAGCGAGGTCCCCGAGGTCCTCGGCCTGGCCGACCGCGTACTGGTGCTCCGCGAGGGCCGCGTCGTCCACACGGCGCCGGCCCGGGAGCTGGATGAACACCGCGTACTCGATCTCGTCATGGAAGGAAGCCCGGCGTCATGACGCAGCCCGTCTCCCCGCCGCGGGACAGCACCGGCAAGGTGCCGCAGATCCCGCTCCCCGCCTGGCGCACCGTGCTCGGCCGCGCCGACGTCCGCACCCTCTCCCTGCTCGGCGTGCTCGCCGCGCTCGTCGTGATCGGCGGAATCACCAAACCCGACGAGTTCCTCGACACCCGCAACCTGCAACTCGTCCTCACCCAGGGGTCGGTGATCGGTGTCGTCACCGTGGGCATGACCTTCGTCATCACCTCCGGGGGCATCGACCTCTCGGTCGGCGCGATCGTCGCACTGGCATCGGTGTGGGCGACCACGGTCGCCACCCAGGACTACGGGTTCGTGGGCATCCTCTTCACGGCGATGATCGTCGGAGTGGGCTGCGGCCTCGTCAACGGTCTGCTCATCGCGTACGGCGGGATGGTGCCCTTCATCGCGACGCTCGCCATGCTGGCCTCCGCCCGCGGACTGGCGCTCCAGATCACGGACGGCCGGACGCAGATCGTCACCGTGGACGGCGTCCTGAACCTCGGCGAGCGTGACGCGTATGTGCTCGGCGTCCCGCCGCTCGTGATCGTCTTCGCGATCGTGACGGTCATCGGCTGGTTGGTGCTGAACCGCACCACCTTCGGTCGCCGCACGGTGGCCGTCGGCGGCAACGCGGAGGCCGCCCGGCTCGCCGGTATCGACGTACGGCGTCAGCGGCTGTACCTCTACCTGCTGTCGGGGCTGTGCTGCGGCATCGCCGCCTTCCTGCTGATCATCCTGTCCGGCTCGGGCCAGAACACCAACGGCAATCTCTACGAACTCGACGCCATCGCGGCCGCGATCATCGGCGGCACCCTGCTCAGCGGTGGGCGCGGCACCATCACCGGATCCGTGCTGGGGGTGCTGATCTTCACCACGATCACCAACATCTTCGCCCTGAACAACCTACAGAGCGACGTCCAGCAGATCGCCAAGGGCGCGATCATCGTCGCCGCCGTGCTGGTCCAGCGCCGTACCGCGAGCACGACCTGAGGAAAGGGTTCACCGCCATGCCAGAGCCGACACCTTTCACGCACCGCTTCACCAGTCGCAGAGGAATGCTCTTCGGAGCCGCCGCGGTCTCCGCCGGTACTTTCCTTGCGGGTTGCACCAGCAATGATTCCAAGGACGAGGAGCCGGCCGCGAAGGACCAGCCGGCCGCCGACGACAAGCCCGGCAAGCAGGTCACCATCGGCTTCGCCGGACCGCAGGCCGACCACGGCTGGCTCAACGCCATCAACGACAACGCCGAGAAGCGCGCGAAGAAGTACTCCGACGTGACCCTGGAGATCACCGAGGGCTCGAACGACACCGCCCAGCAGATCGGCCAGATCGAGACCCTCATCAACAAGAAGGTCGACGTCCTCGTCGTACTGCCCGCGGACGGCAAGGCCCTCACCCAGGTCGGACTCAAGGCGATGCGCGCGGGCATCCCCGTCGTCAACCTCGACCGGATCTTCAACACCCCTCAGGCCTACCGGTGTTGGGTGGGCGGCGACAACTACGGCATGGGTCTCAACGCCGGCCACTACATCGGGGAGAAACTCAAGGGGAAGGCCGACGCCCGCGTCATCGAGCTGGCCGGCCTGGACAACCTGGAACTCACCAAACAGCGCACCCAGGGCTTCGACGACGCCCTCAAGAACTACCCCAACGTCAAGAAGGTCGCCCGGCAGGCCGCCGAGTTCACGGTCGAGTCGGGGCAGGCCAAGATGGCTCAACTCCTCCAGGCGCAGTCCAAGTTCGACGCACTGTGGAACCACGACGACGACCAGGGCGTGGGGGCGCTGCGCGCCATCGAGCAGGCCGGACGTGACGACTTCCTCATGGTCGGCGGCGCCGGCGCGCTCGCCGCCTTCCAGGCCATCAAGCAGGACAACGGTGTCCTCAAGGCCACCGTCCTCTACCCGCCGACCATGGCCGGCTCCGCGATCGACCTCGCCCGCGCCCTCGGCCAGGGCAAGGGCATCGGCGGCCTCGCCGAGTACGAGATCCCCGCCTCGATCACCCTCTACTCCGCGGTCGTCGACAAGACCAACGTCGACCAGTACATGTCCACCGGTTTCAAGTAGGGCGCGCTCCGTCCGGTGGGCGGGAGCGCGCCACCGGGCCCGGGGCCACGGGGGCCTGTACCCACCGGGCCGTCGGCAGTGGGCCGGCGGGCCACGGCCTGCCGAACGACGTGGCCACGGGGCACGGGCTGCACGCGGCGGGCGGCTGCCCCACGCACGCGTGCCGACCCGCAGGACCGGATCGGGCCCGTCGGCCGCCACCGGCTCCCCCTGGTGATCCGCCGGACGGTCCCGCCCGTGCGCCCGCCGGTGTCCCACCCCCCACCGTGCCACGACGACAAGGAGGACCACCGTATGGAACAGCCGTATCAGTCGGCGGGACCGGAGGCCGGCAAGCGGCCGCTCCGCGTGGGGATGATCGGATACGCGTTCATGGGCGCCGCCCACTCCCAGGGCTGGCGCACCGCGGGCCGGGTCTTCGACCTTCCCCGGCGCCCGGTCCTCGCCGTGATCTGCGGCCGGGACGCCTCCGCCGTGCGGGCCGCGGCGGACCGGCACGGCTGGGCGGCGACCGAGACCGACTGGCGCGCTCTGATCACCCGGGACGACGTCGACCTGGTCGACATCTGCACCCCCGGTGACTCCCATGCCGAGATCGCCGTGGCGGCCCTGGCCGCAGGCAAGCACGTCCTGTGCGAGAAACCCCTCGCCAACACCGTGGAGGAGGCGGAGACGATGGCCCGGGCCGCCGAGAGCGCCTTCGCGCGGGGGCAGCTGGCCATGGTCGGCTTCAACTACCGCCGGGTCCCGGCCACCGCCCTGGCCCGTCGCATGGTCGCCGAGGGCCGGTTGGGAACGCTGCGGCACGTGCGGGTGACGTACCTTCAGGACTGGCTGGTGGACCCGGAGTTCCCGCTGACCTGGCGGCTTCGCAGGGAGCTGGCCGGCTCCGGTTCCCTCGGCGACCTGGGTGCGCACATCGTCGACCTCGCACAACACCTGTCGGGGGAGCGGCTGGCGGGCGTCTCCGCGATCACCGAGACCTTCGTGCGGCAGCGGCCGCTGCCCGCAGGGCCGACGAGCGGCCTGAGCGCGGCCTCCGCGGACGGTAGCGGCACGGTCACCGTCGACGACGCCGCCCTGTTCACCGGCCGCTTCGCCTCCGGGGCGCTCGCCTCCTTCGAGGCGACCCGGTTCGCCACCGGGCGCAAGAACGCGCTGCGTCTCGAACTCAACGGCGAACGCGGGTCGCTGGCCTTCGACCTCGAACGCCTCAACGAACTCTGGTTCCACGACGCCACCGAGCCCGGGATGCACGCGGGCTTCCGCCGCATCCTCGTCACCGAACCGGACCACCCCTACCTGGACGCCTGGTGGCCGCCGGGCCACGGCCTCGGATACGAGCACACTTTCGTCCACCAGGCCCGCGACCTGGTGCTCGCCGTCGCCGAGGGCCGCCGCCCCGAACCCTCCTTCGCCGACGGACTCCAGGTCCAGCGCGTCCTGGCGGCCGTCGAGGAGAGCGCCGAGAAGAACTCCGTCTACACCCCGATCGCCGACTGAGGACCAAGGAGGGCCCGGAGCATGCCTCGTACGTTCACACTCTTCACCGGCCAGTGGGCCGACCTGCCCCTGGAGGAGGTCTGCCGCCTCGCCCGCGACTTCGGCTACGACGGACTCGAACTCGCCTGCTGGGGAGACCACTTCGAGGTCGACAAGGCACTCGCCGACCCCGGGTACGTGAAGTCCCGCCACCAGCTTCTCGACAAGTACGGTCTGAAGTGCTGGGCCGTCTCCAACCACCTGGTCGGGCAGGCGGTCTGCGACGCCATCATCGACGAACGCCACCGGGCGATCCTGCCCGCGCGCATCTGGGGCGACGGTGAGCCGGAGGGCGTCCGCCGGCGGGCCGCCGCGGAGATCGCCGACACCGCGAGGGCCGCGGCGGCCTTCGGCGTCGACACGGTGATCGGCTTCACCGGCTCCGCCATCTGGCATCTGGTCGCCATGTTCCCGCCGGCGCCCGAGTCGATGATCGCGCGCGGCTACGAGGACTTCGCCGAGCGCTGGAACCCCATCCTCGACGTGTTCGACGAGCAGGGCGTGCGCTTCGCGCACGAGGTCCACCCCAGCGAGATCGCCTACGACTACTGGACGACCGTACGCACCCTGGAAGCGGTCGACCGCCGACCGGCCTTCGGCCTCAACTTCGACCCCAGCCACTTCGTGTGGCAGGACCTCGACCCGGTCGGCTTCCTGTGGGACTTCCGTGATCGCATCTACCACGTGGACTGCAAGGAGGCCCGCAAGCGTCTCGACGGCCGCAACGGGCGCCTCGGCTCCCATCTGCCCTGGGGCGACCCGCGACGCGGCTGGGACTTCGTCTCCGCGGGCCACGGTGACGTCCCCTGGGAGGACGTCTTCCGCATGCTGCGCTCCATCGACTACCGGGGCCCGGTCTCCGTCGAATGGGAGGACGCCGGCATGGACCGGCTCCAAGGCGCCCCCGAGGCCCTGAACCGTCTGCGGGCCTACGACTTCGAGCCGCCGTCGGCCTCCTTCGACGCGGCGTTCGGCAACTGAACCCCGCGCTCCGCGCGAGCTGATCCCAGCCGCGCCTGCCGACCGGCCCACCCGGGCCACCGACCCGACCGTGTCCCCCACGGCGCGATCCGGCCACTCACCACGCACCACCCACCAGTCACCACCCACCAGTCACCGGGATGACGGCGCATCCCGGCGCACGCAACCGCCCGTACGACCAGCCCCACTCTGGAGGCATCCGTGCACGGGAACGACCCCACCACCGGTACCCGTAGAGCCGAGACGCACAGGCGGCGCCCCTGGCTGCGCAAGACCGTCGCCCTGCTGAGCGGCGCCCTGCTGGCCGGCGCGTCACTCACCCTCGCCGTACCCCGGGCCGGCGCAGCCGTCGCCGACCCGGCGGCCGCGGTGGCCGAGGACTTCCAGCAGGTCACCCTCGCCAAGGGCGAGACCGAGGTCGGCGAGCCCATGTCGCTCGCCGTGCTGCCGGACCGGTCCGTGCTGCACACCTCGCGCGACGGCGAGCTCCGGCTCACCGACGCCGCCGGCAACACGCGGCTGGCCGGCACACTCGATGTCTACTCCCACGACGAGGAGGGTCTCCAAGGCGTCGGAGTCGACCCGGCGTTCGCGACCAACCGCTTCATCTACCTCTACTACGCACCGCCGTTGAACACCCCGGCGGGCGACGCGCCCGAAACCGGGACGGCGGCCGACTTCGCACCCTTCGACGGAGTCAACCGACTCTCCCGCTTCGTGCTGAGGACGGACGGGACGCTCGACACCGCGAGCGAGACGAAGATCCTCGACGTGCCCGCCTCACGCGGCCTGTGCTGCCATGTCGGCGGAGACATCGACTTCGACGCGGCGGGGAACCTCTACCTGTCCACCGGGGACGACACCAACCCCTTCCAGTCGGACGGCTTCACGCCCATCGACGCACGCGACGGACGCAACCCCGCCTTCGACGCCCGCCGTTCGGCCGGCAACACCAACGACCTGCGCGGCAAGATCCTGCGCATCAAGGTGAACCCGGACGGCTCCTACGCCGTCCCGGACGGCAACCTCTTCGCACCCGGTACGGACCGGACACGGCCCGAGATCTACGCGATGGGCTTCCGCAACCCGTTCCGTTTCAGCGTCGACAGGGCGACCGGCATTCTCTACGTCGGCGACTACGGCCCCGACGCCGGTGCGGCCGACCCGGCTCGCGGACCGGCCGGACAGGTCGAGTTCGCACGTGTCACCGCTCCCGGCAACTTCGGATGGCCGTTCTGCACGGGGGACAACGATCCGTACACCGCCTACGACTTCGCGACCGGCGTCTCCGGCGCCCCCTTCGACTGCGCCGCCCCGAAGAACACCTCGCCGCACAACACCGGGCTCACCGACCTGCCCCCGGCCCAGTCCGCCTGGATCCCTTACGACGGAGCGTCGGTGCCCGAGTTCGGCGACGGTTCCGAATCCCCGATGGGCGGTCCGGTCTACCACTACGACGCCGCCCTCGACTCGCCCGTGAAGTTCCCGCAGGCGTACGACGGGAACTTCTTCGCCGGAGAGTTCGGCCGCCGCTGGATCAAACGGATCGCCAGCGACGCCGACGGCTCCGTGCAGTCGATCAGTCCCGTCCCGTGGACCGGCACCCAGGTGATGGACATGGCGTTCGGTCCCGACGGGGCGCTGTACGTCCTCGACTACGGCACCGCCTGGTTCGGCGGGGACGAGCACTCCGGTCTGTACCGCATCGAGAACGCCACCGACGGCCACTCCCCGGTCGCCCAGGCCGCGGCCGACCGCACCTCGGGCCAGGCCCCTCTGAAGGTACGTTTCTCCTCCGCCGGCACCACCGATCAGGACGGCGACGCGGTCACCTACCGCTGGGACTTCGGCGACGGCGGCACCTCGACGGCGGCCGACCCCACGCACAGGTACAGGAAGAACGGCACGTACACCGCGACCCTGACCGCCGGGGACGGCTCCGGTCGCACCGGCAGCGCGAGCGTGCAGATCGTGGTGGGGAACACGGCCCCGAAGGTGGTGCTGGAGACACCCGGGGACGGGCAGCTGTTCAGCTTCGGTGACGCGATCCCGTTCAAGGTGAGGGTCACCGACCCGGAGGACGGCAAGGCGGTCGACTGCTCCAGGGTCGAGGTCACCTTCATCCTCGGCCACGACAGCCACGGACACCCGGTGACCTCGGCGAAGGGGTGCAGCGGCACGCTCCGGACCAGCGCCGACGGCGGCCATGACGAGGACGCCGACATCTTCGGCGTCCTCGACGCCCAGTACACCGACGGCGGAGGCGGCGGCCAGGTCCCGCTCACCTCGCACGACCAGAGCGTCCTCCAGCCCCGCCACCGGCAGGCCGAACACTTCGGCGGCTCCTCCGGTGTCTCCGTCATCACCAAGGACGCAGCCCACGGCGGCAGGACGGTCGGTGACATCGACAACGGCGACTGGATCTCCTTCACGCCGTACGTCGTCGGCAACGCCAAGAAGATCACGGCACGCGTCTCCTCGGGCGGCGCCGGCGGAACGCTGGAGATCCGCACCGGCTCGCCGACCGGCACCCTGCTCGGCAAGGCCACCGTCCCCGTGACCGGCGGCTGGGACGACTTCCAGGACGTCAGCGCCGACCTGTCCCGCGCACCGCGCGGCACGACCACGCTCCACCTCGTCTTCAAGGGCGGCTCCGGCGCCCTCTTCGACGTGGACGACTTCACCTTCACGACCGGCTGAGAGGAGGGCACATGACACGCAGACTTCGCGCCATCGCCACCGTCGCCGCGGGTGCGGCGCTGCTCCTCGGCGGTGTCTCGGGCCCCGCCGCCTCACACTCCGGTGACGGCGGGAAACCGGGCAACGGAAAACGGGTGCTGGTCTTCTCCAAGACCGCCGGATTCCGCCACGACTCGATCTCGGACGGCGTCACCGCGGTACGCGAACTCGGCGCGGCGGACGGTTTCGCAGTCGACGCCACCGAGGACGCGGGAGCGTTCACGCCGGCGAACCTGCGGCGCTACGACGCCGTCGTGTTCCTGTCGACGACCGGAGACGTCCTCGACGCGGCCCAGCAGCGGGCGTTCGAGGCGTACATCCGGCAAGGCGGCGGCTATGTCGGGGTCCACGCGGCGACCGACACCGAGTACGACTGGGCGTTCTACGGCGGGCTCGTCGGCGCCTGGTTCCGCTCGCACCCGGCGATCCAGCCCGCGAGGGTCGTCGTCGAGGACCGGGCCCACCCGGCGACCTCGGGCCTCGCCCGCACCTGGAACCGCACCGACGAGTGGTACGACTACCGCTCCAACCCACGCGAGGAGGTGCACGTCCTGGCCTCGCTCGACGAGGATTCCTACACGGGCGGCACCATGAACGGCGATCACCCGATCGCCTGGTGCCGGCCCTATCAGGGCGGCCGCGCCTTCTACACCGGCGGCGGCCACACGAAGGAGTCCTACGCGGATCCGGCGTTCCGCGGTCATCTGCTGGGCGGTATCCGGTACGCGGCCGCCGAGGTGCAGGCGGACTGCCGACCGGAGAACGGATACCGTCCGCTCTTCGACGGCACCACCCTGGAAGGCTGGCGGCAGGCCGGGCCCGGCTCCTTCACCCTGTCCGACGACGGCACCCTGACGTCGACCGGCGGCATGGGCCTCCTCTGGTACGCCGGTCGGAGCTTCGGGGCGTACTCCCTGAAGCTCGACTGGAAGACCACGGTCGGCGGTCCGGGCGACTCCGGTGACGACAACTCCGGTGTGTTCGTGGGCTTCCCGCCGTCGGACGACCCGTGGTCCGCCGTGGACAACGGCTACGAGATCCAGATCGACGCCACGGACGTCCCGGAGAAGACCACCGGCTCGGTGTACGGCTTCGCCTCCGCGGACCTGAAGAAACGGGACCGTGCGCTGAACCCGCCCGGGGAGTGGAACACCTTCGAGATCCGGGTGGAGGGCGAACGTCTGCGGGTCTGGCTCAACGGCGTCAAGATCAACGATTTCACCAACACGGACCCGTCGCGGAGTCTGCGCGACGGACACCTCGGCTTGCAGAACCACGGAGCCGACGACCAGGTGTCCTTCCGCGACGTCCGGATCAAGGAACTGCCCGTCGAGGGCGGCTGAACGGCGGCGGGCGGGGGACGCCGGACCCCCGCCCGCCGTCTCCACCCACCGGCGCTTCGCGGCGCCGCCTCCGGCCCTCTCCCACCCGTCCGCCTTCTCCCTTCCTCCCCTCTCGTTCCTCCCCTCTCGTTCTCCGGGGTTCACGCACGACAAGGAGGCTGCCCATGTCCGCGTCCCTTTCCCGTCCCCCGCGTGTCGGCGTCTGGCTGGTCGGAGCCCGCGGTTCCGTGGCCACCACGGTGGTCGCGGGGTGCGCCGCCCTGACGGCCGGCCTGCACCCTCCGACGGGCCTGGTCACCGAGGCGCCCGTCTTCGCCGGAAGCGGCTTGCCCGACCTGTCCTCCCTCGTCTTCGGCGGACACGACACCAGCGACTGTCCTCTGCCCAAACGTGCCGAGCAGCTCGCGGCCGGGGGAGTCCTCCCGGTGGGCCTTCCCGCGGCCGTCGCGGCCGAACTCGACGCCGCCGACCGGGAGATCAGACCGGGAGGCCCTGCGCCCGGGGACACCCGCGACGACGAGCAACTGATCGGGGCGTTCGCCGCGGACCTGCGTGACTTCGTGCGCCGGTGCGGTCTGGCACGCGCCGTGGTGGTGAACGTGGCCTCCACGGAACCGGCGGCGACCGGCCCCACGCTGCCGCCGAGCTCGCTGTACGCGGCCGCCGCTCTCCGCGCCGGCTGCGCGTACGTGAACTTCACGCCCTCCACGGGACTGCACCACCCGGCCCTTGCGGGCCCGGCGGAGTCGAGCGGTCTGCCGTACGCCGGCCGCGACGGGAAGACCGGCCAGACTCTGCTGCGTTCCGCCCTGGGACCCATGTTCACCCAGCGGGCGCTCGCTGTCCGGGCCTGGTCCGGCACCAACCTCCTCGGCGGCGGTGACGGAGCCGCCCTGGCCGACCCGGCGGCCGCCGAGGCGAAGAACGCCGGCAAGGAACGCGTCCTCGCCGACACCCTCGGCACCACCCCGGAGGGCCGGGTCCACATCGACGACGTCCCGGCACTGGGGGACTGGAAGACCGCCTGGGACCACGTCGCCTTCGACGGATTCCTGGGCACCCGCATGATCCTCCAGACCATCTGGCAGGGCTGCGACTCCGCGCTGGCGGCCCCCCTCGTCCTCGATCTGGCCCGCCTCGCCGCCCGGGCCCACGAAGCCGGTTTGTCCGGACCGCTCACCGAACTCGCCTTCTTCTTCAAGGACCCCGTGGGCGAGGCGCCCTCGGCCCTGGCGGAACAGCACGCGCAACTGGAACGGTTCGCCCGACGGCTGACCGCCGGCCGCGCCGCGGCCGGGGAGCCCGACCGAGCACAGACGCCCGCGGCACGGCGCGATCACGCCACGAGGTCCGGCGTGGACGCGGAATGAGCCGGGACCGAGCGGTGCGTCGAGCCGTCGGACGGGTGATCCCGGCCGCCACCGGACCGCAGGGACGGGCCGACGGTCGGGCAGCTCCGGGCGCCGGTACGGCTGACGGTCGGGTGGAGAGGGACGGGGGGACGGCGGACGAGTGCGCCAGTGACAGCCGGGCGGCATCGGGAGCCTGTACGGCGGACGCGCAGACCGGCAGCCGGGGGGCTTCGGCTTCCGGGACGTCGCACGGGCAGGCGGCCGCGACGGGCGATGCCGCGGCGACCGGCCGTGCCCGCGTGCGGGCCTGGGCCGAACTGCTGCGGGTGCCCGCGCTGTTCACGGTGCCCGGCGACGCACTGGCGGGCGCGGGCGCGCTCTGCGCGCCCCCCGGCCACCGGACCCTGCTCGCCATCGGCTCCTCCCTCTGCCTGTACGAGGCCGGCATGGTGCTCAACGACTGGGCGGACCGGGCGGAGGACGCTGCCGAGCGCCCCCACCGTCCCCTTCCCTCCGGCCGCGTCAGCCCCACCACCGCCTTCACCGTGGCCTGCGCCTTCACCGCGGCCGGCCTCGCCCTCGCCGCACGGGCAGGCCGCCCCGCCCTGACGATCGCGGCTCCCCTCGCAGTGACCGTCTGGTCCTACGACCTCGCCCTGAAGCACACGCCCGCGGGCCCGTTCGCCATGGCGGCCGCCCGGGGCCTGGACCTTCTCCTCGGTGCCGCGGCCACCGGGGGCCGCACCCGCCCGGCCCTCGCCTCCGCGGCTCTCCTCGCCACACACACGTGCGCGGTCACGAACCTGTCCCGCCAGGAGACCCATGAGGGCACGCCGACGGCCGCCCTGGCGGCGCTGGCCACCACAGGGGCATTGACCTGGCTGTTGCACCGCCCACTGCCACCCGGCGGGCCACCGCACCACCTGTCGCAGAACCACCTGTCGCGGAACTGCCGGTCGTCGAACCGCCGGTCGTCGAACCGCCGGTCACCCGGTGAAGAGGCACCCGGCCGTCATCAGCCGCGAGGCCGGGCAGGCCACCGCCCGGCCCACCACTCGTCCGCGCCCCTCACCTCCGTGCTCGCCACCGCCTACGCCGCCGCCACGGCCCGTGCCTATCTGCACGCCTCCCTCAATCCGTCACCCCCGCTCACCCAGCGGGCCGTCGGCGCCGGCATCCGCGCCACCATTCCCCTCCAGGCAGCCCTCATGGCCCGCTCCGGAGCCACCGCCACCGCGCTGATCACGGCAGCCCTGGCGCCGGTCGCCCGACGACTCGCGAGGCGGGTGAGCATCACTTGAACCTCGGACACCGAGGCCACGGGAGCGATACCCGGGAGCGCACCCGGCAGCTGAAAGCCCCGCCCCCGCGCGCGCCCCTGCCACCACTCCGCTTCGGCTACGGCACCAACGGCCTCGCCGATCTGCGCCTCGACGACGCGCTCGCCCTGCTGGCCGATCTCGGCTACGACGGCGTCGGACTGACGCTCGACCACATGCACCTCGACCCGCTCGCCCCGGACGTCGCCGCCCGCACCCGCCGCACAGCGCGCCGACTGGACGCGCTCGGGCTGGACGTCACCGTGGAGACAGGTGCGCGCTATGTCCTCGACCCGCGCCGCAAGCACGGCCCCTCCCTCCTGGATGCCGAACCGGACGACCGCGCCCGCCGCGTCGACCTGCTCCTCCGGGCCGTTCGGATCGCGGGCGATCTCGGTGCGCACGCCGTCCACTGCTTCAGCGGCACCCTCCCGCCGGGAACGGATCCGGACGCCGCATGGCAGCGCCTCGCCGACGCCATCGCCCCCGTCCTGGACGCCGCGACCTGCGCCGGCATCCCCCTCGCCGTCGAACCCGAACCCGGTCACCTGCTCGCGACCCTCGCCGACTTCCATCGGCTCCGCCGCACCCTGGACGATCCCGCGTTCCTCGGGCTCACCCTGGACATCGGCCACTGCCAGTGCCTCGAGCCGCTCGCGCCCGCCGACTGCGTACGCGCCGCGGCGCCCTGGCTGTGCCACGTCCAGATCGAGGACATGCGCCGTGACGTTCACGAACACCTTCCCCTGGGAGACGGCGAGATCGACTTCCTGCCCGTCCTCGCCGCCCTCGCCGACACGGGCTACCGCGGACTGACGGTGGTCGAACTGCCCCGTCATTCCCATGCCGGCCCTCACCACGCCGAAGCCTCCCTCCCGTTCCTCCGCCGCGCGGCGGCAGCCGCCGAAGCGCTCGGCCGTCCCGGCCCGCAGTCGCCCACCTCCTCCCTCCCGGCCACCGCTCCGACTGCCGGTGGTGGTGGCGGTGGCGGTGGTGGCGGTACGAGTGCCGGTGCCGGTCCTTCCACCGTCTGCCCGGCCTCAGGTGCCGGGGACCGGCAGCGGCCTCCTTCGGCCGCCCGCCGCCCGCACCGGTCCTCCCCGGCCGCGGACCCGACCGTCGCACCACCCGACGAGCCCTCCGTCACCCCAGAAGGGAGCAGCACCTCATGACCCCTCCCCACGTCGCCCCGGCGGCCCCGGATGCGGGACACGAGGGCACCACCCCGGCCCTCACGCCCCTCGACGCCCTGCACAGGCACCTCGACGTCCACCTCGACCCCGCCGCCCGTGACTGGTTCGGGCAGGCGCTCGCCGAGGCCGCCGCCCACCCGGGCACCCATGGCCCCATCTCGGTCTGGGAGTTGCGTCTCGCCGAGGCCGGGCGCCGCTGCGGCGCCCGGTACGCCGACGCCGCCCGGGTGCTCATCCTGCGCGCCGCCCGCGCCGACCCGGACTCCCTGGCCCGCGTCTACGCCCAGGGCACCGCCGACGAGCGTCGCGCGGTCCTGCACGCCCTGTCCCACCTCGTGCCCGGACCCGATGCCCTCCCGCTGGTGGAGGACGCGCTGCGCACCCACGACACGCGGCTCCTGGCCGCCGCCGTCGGCCCCTACGCCGCCCGCCACCTCGACGCCCACGCCTGGCGCCACGCCGTCCTGAAGTGCCTGTTCGCCGGAGTGCCCGTCGAGGAGGTGGCGGGTCTCGGACAACGCGCCCGCGGCGACGCCGAACTCGCCCGCATGCTCCGCGACTACGCCTCCGAACGCACCGCCGCGGGCCGCCCCGTCCCCCCGGACCTGCACCGGGTCCTGACCCTGACCCGCGCGGAATCATCCGCCCCATCCGCCGCGCCCCCGACCTCGCCGCCGACCAGAAGGCCGGCGGGACCGACCGGCCCCGAACGGCCCACCCCGAGAAACCCGGACCTCCACCCCACGAACCTCCACCCCGCACATCCCCGCCCCACAGACCCTCACCGCACGGACCCCCCTGGCACGGGCAGTTCCCCTCGCCCGGCCCACCCCCACGGCAAGGAGTCCTGATGCGCATCTTCGACCCCCACATCCACATGACCTCGCGCACCACCGACGACTACCAGGCGATGCACTCGGCGGGCGTCCGTGCCGTCGTCGAGCCGGCCTTCTGGCTGGGGCAGCCCCGTACCTCGTCCGCCTCGTTCCTCGACTACTTCGACTCGCTGCTCGGCTGGGAACCCTTCCGGGCCGCGCAGTACGGCATCGCCCATCACTGCGCGCTCGCCCTCAATCCCAAAGAGGCCAACGACCCGCGCTGCGCCGCCGTCCTGGAGGAGTTGCCGCGGTATCTCGTCAAGGACCACGTCGTCGCCGTCGGCGAGATCGGCTACGACTCGATGACCCCCGCCGAGGACAACGCCCTGGCCGCCCAGCTCCAGCTGGCCGCCGATCACGCCCTGCCCGCCCTCGTGCACACCCCGCACCGCGACAAGCTCGCCGGACTGCGCCGCACCCTCGACGTCGTCCGTGAATCCGCCGTGCCCGCCGACCGGGTCCTGCTCGACCACCTCAATGAGACCACCGTGAAAGAGGCGAAGGACGCCGACTGCTGGCTGGGCTTCTCCGTCTATCCCGACACCAAGATGGACGAGACCCGCATGACCGAGATCCTCCGTCTGTACGGCCCGGAGAAGATCCTCGTCAACTCCGCGGCGGACTGGGGCAAAAGCGACCCGCTCAAGACCCGCAGGGTCGCCGACCTGATGCTCGAGCAGGGCTTCACCGAGGACGACGTCGACCTCGTCCTGTGGCGCAACCCCGTGGCCTTCTACGGACTCAGCGGCCGGCTCACCCTCGACGTGACGGCCCCCGACGCCACCCACGCGGGCAACTCCATCCTGCGCGGCGGGGAGTGACCGATGCGCTTCCGGCACCCCGACGGCACCACCGTCCATCTCGCCTACTGCACCAATGTCCACCCCGCCGAGACCCTCGACGGCGTCCTCGCGCAACTGCGGGACCACTGTGAACCGGTACGGCGCCGCCTGGGCCGCGACCGGCTCGGCATAGGCCTGTGGCTCGCCGCGGACGCCGCCCGGGCACTCGACACCGACCCGGCGGCTCTGCGCACCCTGCGCACCGCACTCGACCGGCGCGGCCTGGAGGTCGTCACCCTCAACGGGTTCCCGTACGAGGGATTCGGCGCCGAGGAGGTCAAGTACCGGGTCTACAAGCCCGACTGGGCCGACGGTGAACGCCTCGAGCACACCACCGCGCTGGCCCGTGTCCTCACCGGACTCCTCCCCGACGACGTCACCGAGGGCAGCATCTCCACCCTCCCCCTCGGCTGGCGCACCGCATGGGACGGCGACCGCGACGCGACGGCCAGGTCCGCCCTGCGCACCCTCGCCGAGCGTCTGGACGCGCTGGCGGAGCTGACGGGCCGCTCCATCCGCGTCGGTCTGGAACCGGAACCCGGCTGCATCGTCGAGACCACCGCCGACGCCCTCGCCCCCCTCGCGGCAGTCGGCCATCCCCGTATCGGTGTCTGCGTCGACACCTGCCATCTCGCCACCTCCTTCGAAGACGCGCCCGCGGCCCTGGACGCGCTCGCCGAAGCCCGCGTCCCCCTCGTCAAATCGCAGCTGTCAGCCGCCCTGCACGCCGAACACCCCCATCTCCCCGCCGTCCGCGACGCCCTCGCCGCGTTCGACGAACCCCGCTTCCTGCACCAGACCCGCACCCTCACCGCCGCCGGCCTGCGCGGCACCGACGACCTCGGCGAGGCCCTCACCGGCACGGTCCTGCCCGAGGCCGGCCCCTGGCGCGCCCACTTCCACGTCCCGCTGCACGCGGCACCCGACGCACCCCTCACCTCCACGCTCGACGTGCTGAAGGGCACGCTCACCCGCCTGGTCGGCGGCCCGCATCCGCTCACCCGCCACCTGGAGGTCGAGACCTACACCTGGCAGGCCCTCCCGCCCGCACTGCGCCCCCGCGGCCGGGCCCACCTCGCCGACGGCATCGCCGCCGAACTCGCCCTCGCACGTGACCTCCTGACCGACCTCGGCCTCAAGGAGCTCCCATGAGCAGCTCCGCGTCCCCCGGCGCCGGGCCCCGGATCCGGCCCGCAGCCGGCACCCCCGGCCCGGACCGGACAGCCCCGGTCCCCCTTCTCGTCCTCGACGTCGTCGGCCTCACCCCCCGTCTGCTCGACCACATGCCCCACCTCAAGGCCCTCGCCCGGGCAGGCTCCCGCGCACCGCTCGGGACCGTCCTGCCGGCCGTCACCTGCGCCGCCCAGTCCACCTTCCTCACCGGTACGTTCCCCGCGGAACACGGCATCGTCGGCAACGGCTGGTACTTCCGCGAGCTCGGCGACGTCCTGCTGTGGCGCCAGCACAACGGTCTCGTCGCCGGGGACAAGCTGTGGGACGCCGCCCGCAGGGCGCACCCCGGCTACACGGTCGCCAACATCTGCTGGTGGTACGCCATGGGCGCCGACACCGACTTCACCGTCACCCCCCGTCCGATCTACTACTCCGACGGCCGCAAGGAGCCCGACTGCTACACCCGCCCCCCGGCCCTGCACGACGAACTCACCGCGCAGCTCGGCACGTTCCCCCTCTTCCACTTCTGGGGCCCGGGAGCGGACCTGGTCTCCAGCCGATGGATCATCGACGCGACCCGCCACATCCTGCGCACCCGCCACCCGGACCTGGCCCTGTGCTACCTCCCTCACCTCGACTACGACCTCCAGCGCTTCGGCCCCGACGACCCGCGCTCCCTGCGGGCGGCCACCGCTCTGGACACGGCCGTGGCCCCGCTCCTGGACGACGCCCGGGCGCAGGGCCGTACCGTCGTCGCCCTCTCCGAGTACGGCATCACCCGGGTGAGCCGGCCCGTCGACATCAACCGTGCCCTGCGCCGGGCGGGCCTGCTCGAGGTGCACACCCAGGACGGCATGGAGTACCTCGACCCGATGGCGTCCCGTGCCTTCGCGGTCGCGGACCACCAGCTCGCCCACGTCTACGTACGCCGTCCCGAGGATCTGGAGGTCACCCGGTCCGCACTCAACGGACTGCCCGGCATCGAGCTGCTCCTCGACGACGAGGGCAAGAAGGCGCACCACCTCGACCATCCGCGCTCCGGCGAACTCGTCGCCGTGGCGGAACCGGACGCCTGGTTCACGTACTACTACTGGCTCGACGACGCCCGCGCGCCCGACTTCGCGCAGCTCGTCGAGATCCACCGCAAACCCGGCTACGACCCGGTCGAGCTGTTCATGGACCCGCTCGATCCCTATGTGAAGGTCAGGGCTGCCACCGCCCTGGCCCGCAAGAAGATGGGCCTGCGCTACCGCATGGCCGTGGTGCCTCTCGATCCGTCACCTGTCCGCGGCAGCCACGGCCGCCTTCCCACGAGCGACGACGACGGTCCGCTCCTCATCTGCTCCACCCCCCGTTCGCTCGGCGACCGCGTCGCGGCCACCGACGTGAAAGCACTGCTGCTCCAACTGGCCGGTCTGTCCTGACTGGTTGCCGACCGGCCGCAGGTGAAGCACTCACCACCGACAACGCCCCGCGATCCCGAGGAGTTCCAGACATGAGCCGCATCTCCGACATCGACCCCGAACTCACCCACCGCCTGACCAGACGAGGCATGCTCGGCGTCGCCGCCGGTGCCACCGCGGCCGCGCTGCTGGGGGCCGCCGCCTCGCCGGCCGGTGCGGCGCCCGCCACCGCCGCCGATGCCTCCGCGACCGGCCGCGGCCGTCCGGTCCTGCCCCCCGGCCGTCTCGGCATCCAGCTCTACAGCCTGCGCGACAAGGTCTCCACGCTGGGCTTCGCCCCCGTCTTCGCCGAGTTGGAGAAGTACGGCTACGACGAGGTGGAGTTCGCCGGCTACACCCAGGGATCCGCGGGCCCCATCACCCTGACCCAGCTGAAGCGGCTGGCCCGTGACCACGGTCTGACGCCGATCGGCAGCCACGTCGGCTACTACGCCGACGACCCGAACGCCTACACCTTCGCCCAGAACCTCACCAAGGTCCTCGACGACGCCCAGGCCCTCGGCCTCAGGCACATCGGCACCGCCTCCGGGCCCTTCCGCTACGGCTCCACCGTCGACGCCTGGAAGCGCGCGGCCGAGGAGTTCAACACGTACGGGGCGGCGGCGAGGGCCCGCGGCATGAAGTTCTACCAGCACAACCACTCCGACGAGTTCGGCTTCGCGACCGACAACCCCAAGGTGCGGCTCTACGACGTACTGCTCGCCGAGACCGACCCCGACCTGGTGTTCCTGGAGATGGACATCTTCTGGGCGTACGCCGGCCAGTTCCGTTTCTCGAGGCGGGCCGACGGTACGGCCGCGCCCTTCGAGCCGCTGGACTACGTACTGAAGCAGCCGCACCGCTATCCGCTGTTCCATGTGAAGGACGGCGTCAGCGACCCCGCGAACCAGTTCGGGTACCGGATGGTCGACGTCGGTGACGGCGACATCGACTACCGGCGGTTCCTCTCCGCCGTCACCCGGCTGCGCGGCGAGCGTCTGGCCCACCACTGGCAGGTCGAGCACGACAACCCGGTCGAGTCGTTCGCGTTCGCACGGAAGTCGAGCGCGCACCTGCACTCGCTGCGCGAGAAGTGCTGAGCATCGGGCTCCGGTCGCGCTGATCGGGCGCACGCGCGTGTGGAGGCCCACCCCCCCAGAAGGCGACGCGGCGACGCGGTGGGCCTTCACACGCGCGTGCGTCGTCAGCCGGGGTCAGGCCGTCTCCTCGCCGAAACGTGGACCGTGCTCAGCGCGACCCGCTCGGCGTGGGGGACCCGACGGATGAAGTGACCCTCCGGCCGCCCGGGGGCGGACTGCCCGCGCCGCGGTCCCTCACCCCTGCGGCCAGCGGATATGCAGGTGAAGCCCACTCCGAAAGCTTGGTATTGTTGTCCTCGTCGCCGCGGGAAGCTCACGCTGCGGCTACACCTGGTCCGGGTGGCGGAATGGCAGACGCGCTAGCTTGAGGTGCTAGTGCCCTTTATCGGGCGTGGGGGTTCAAGTCCCCCCTCGGACACTCTCACCCTCCGTATCGAGCGCAATCCGCTCGGTGAGCAAGCGAATGCCCGTATCCGGCGTCATGCCGGGTGCGGGTTTTGTTGTTTCCGTATCCATTGCCGCCGTAATGTCGCGGAAGCCCGTTTATCGGTTGTCCTGTCGGGGTGGGCCGACAGCCCCTTGGGCTGCCCTTTGCCTGTCGCCCGCCGACGGTACTGACGATCCGTCAATATTCAACTTTGGTACCCATGTTGGCGGTCTATGACTCCATCTTGTGGTGATACGATCACGCTCGCTTGTAGAGCGGGCGGATGGGTGCAAGACGACATCTCCGGCTACGGGGACAGTCCGGGCGGTCACCCGGTGCGGGCGGTCCGCCGGTCCACCCGCGTCGACGGGAATTCAGCAACTGGCCGTCAGTCGCCTGAAGAGAGTCTTATGACGCATTACATACAGAACCCGGTACTCTGGGCTCTCCTCGTGGCCGTACTCGTCGCAGTCGTCCTCATAGTGCGCCAGCGCAGGACGGCGCGTGCTCTGAGGCAGGAGATCGCGGGGCTCAGGTCTCACTACTCCGCGTTGGAAAACGAGTACGCGCAATCCGTCGAGGCAGCTCGAGAACGCGCCGAAGAGGCTACGAAAACGGTCCTCAAGTCCGCGATGCGGACCCTCCAGGGCCTTGCCGCGGAACAGCAGTTGATTGTCTCCCGGCTGCAGAACAAATACGGTGAGTCGGTTATTCTCCAGGACCTTCTGGAGATCGACCACACCAATTCGCAGTTCGGGCGGCGTGCCCAGTCCATCGCGGTGCTCTGCGACGGCTGGCTGGGGCGGGCACGTGATGTCGCCTCCGTGTACGACGTGGTGCGCAGCGCGCAGGGCAGGGTCCGCCATTACCGGCGGGTGGAAATTCTCTCGCAGGTCGACTTCGGCATCACCAGCCGTGCGGTGGAACCGGTCGCACTGGCCCTCGCCGAACTCCTCGACAACGCGACGAGTTACTCGAGCCCGGACACCGTCGTCGAAATCAATATCCGTACGGTGCCCAAGGGCATCTGCATCGTCGTCGACGACGCCGGTGTCGGGATGAACGACGAAGAACGCGCCCGTGCCGACAAACTCCTGTCGAGCCAGCGGGTCTCGGGCGTCTCGGCACTCGGCAATCCGCCGCAGTTCGGTTTCGCGGTGATCGGTGTGCTCAGCGAGCGCTTCGGCTTCGAGGTGTCGGTGGACTCCACCTCACCCTACGGAGGAGTCCGGGCGGTCCTCCTCCTGCCGCACGACCTGCTCACCAACGCGCCCGAGCAGAAGGAGCCGGCTCCGGTCGTCCCCGCCGTCGCCTCCAGCGGACGCGGCGGTCCCGAAGCCGGTCAGTCCACCAGCACCACCACGACCGCCGACGGCCTGCCGAAGCGGCGTCGCAAGCGGCCCATGGCCATCGTGCCCGGCAGCACGTCCTCGCCCACTTCCGCCCGCACGGGCGCCGAGACGGCGGCGATCATGGGCGCCTTCCAGCGGGGCACCCAGTCGGGCCGGGCCACGCCGCCTGCGAATCCCGCGGAAAAGTCGAGCAGCACCCGTGGTGCTGGCAGCGAAGGGCATGAGGTCTCGTGAACGACGATCTGTCATGGATGCTTGACAGTGCCTTGGAGATACCTGGGGCTCTGCACGCCGTCCTGATATCCGCCGACGGCCTGCTGATGGCCCGGACGCAGGACTTCGACAAGGACGACGCGGACCGGGTGGCGGCCGCGATGAGCGGGGTGCAGTCGCTCAGCCGCTCGCTCGCCTTCTTCTGCGAGGACCCGCAGATGCGGTGGCGGCAGACCCTGGTCGAGTTCGACGGGGGATGGGTCTTCCTGATCTCCGCGGGCGAGGGCGCCTACCTCGGCGTCTCCGCCTCGCCGGACGTCGACATGGCGGACATCACCTTCCGGATGCAGCAGATCGTCGGCCAGCTCGGCAAGGCCCTGACGACCCCGCCGCGCGAGAACCTCGGTGTGCGGTCATGAACGGCTTCAACGAACTGGAGCCGCAGACGCCGGAGTTAGTGCGACCGTACGTCATCACCAAGGGACGCGGGCTGCCCGAAGAAGGGCAGCTCTCCCTCATCACCCTGGTCACGGCGGCCGCCGATCACGAGCAGCGGCCGACCCGGCTGTCCCCCGAGGAACAGAACCTGTTGGATCTGTGCTCGGCCGGCTACCTCTCGGTCGCCGAGATCGCCGGGCACACCCAACTGCCCCTGGGCGTGGTCAAGATCCTCCTCGCCGCCCTCACCGAAGGCGGCTACCTCATCACCCGTCCGCCGGTGCAGCGGGCCCCGCTCGCCGACAGGGACATCCTGGAGGAGGTGCTGAATGGTCTCAGGGCCAAGTTTGGATGAGCAGGCATACGTCCGCGACGGGGCCACACAGACGGCGGTCAAGATCCTCGTCGTGGGTCACTTCGCGGTCGGCAAGACCACGTTCATCGGGGCGATCTCCGAGATCGAGCCGCTGACCACCGAAGAGACGATGACCCGGGCCGCCGAGTCCGTCGACGACCTCAAGGGGGTCCAGGGCAAGAGCACCACCACGGTCGCCATGGACTTCGGCCGTCTGACCATCAGCGAGCGGGTCGTGCTGTACCTGTTCGGAACGCCGGGCCAGCAGCGTTTCGTCCAGATGTGGGAGGACATGGCGCGCGGCGCCCTCGGCGCGCTGGTACTCGTCGACCCCGAGCGGCTCGCGGACTCCTTCGCCGTGATCGACCTGATCGAGCAGTACGGACTCGACTACGCCATCGCCGTCAACCACTTCGACGGTGCCCCGCCGCGGGACGAGATGGCTCTGCGCGACGCACTGGACCTGCTCGACGACACCCCCGTCGTCACCTGCGACGCGCGAGACGAACGGTCTTCGGCCGACGCGCTGATCACCCTCGTCCGCCATCTGCAGGACCGTGCACACTAGGAGCAGACATGGACCAACCCACCGCACCCGTGCCCCCGCCCGGGTGCCCGGCGCACCAGGCCGGCGGCAGAGTGCCGTTGTACGGGCCGGAGTTCGCGGCCGACCCGCAGGCCTACTACACCTACCTGCGCCACTACGGGCCCACCGCGCCCGTCGAGATCACCCCGGGAGTCGAGGCCACCCTCGTCACCGACTACGCCGCGGCCCTCCAACTCCTCCAGGACTCGGGCTCCTTCCGTAAGGACGCGCGCCGCTGGCGGGACCTCAACGAGGGCCGGATCAGCCCCGACAGCGCCGCTCTCCCCCTGCTTTCGTACCGGCCGGCCTGCATGTTCACCGACGGCGCCGAACACCTGAGGTTGCGTCAGTCCGTCACGGAAAGCATGGCGCGCATCGACCAGCTGCGGCTGAGCAAGAGCGTCGAGCGCATCTCCGACTTCCTCATCTCCCAGTTCAACGAACGCGGTTCGGCCGACCTGATCGGCTCCTACGCCAAGCAGCTGCCGCTGCTCGTCTTCAACGAACTCTTCGGTTGCACCGCCGACATCGGCGACCGCGTCTTCTTCGGCGTCTCCGGCATGTTCGACGGAGTCAATGCCGACAGGGCCATCGGGGTGCTTTTCCAGGCCGTCGGCGAGCTGGTCGCCCTCAAGCGGCGCAAGCCGGGCGACGACGTGACCTCCTGGCTGTTGCAGCATCACACCGCCCTGACCGACGAGGAGATGCTCCACCAGGTCTCCCTGCTGCTGGGCGCGGGAGCCGAGGCGCTGGTCAACCTGATCGGCAACACCCTGCATCGGTTGCTCACCGATGACCGGTACGCCCACGAGGGCGGGCTGATCGACGAGGCCATGGACGACACGTTGTGGGAGAACCCGCCCATGACGAACTACGCTGCCCACTACCCGGTGTCCGACATGGCGTTCGCCGACCAGAAGCTCATCGCCGGTGACCTGATGCTGGTGAGCTTCGCCGCCGCCAACACCGGCCCCGCGCTGTCGGCGGCCCGTGAGGCCGGCAGCAACCGGGCCCACCTCGCCTGGGGCGCCGGCCCACACGCCTGCCCCTCCAAGGAGCCCGCGCGGCAGATTGCCGTATCGGCCATCGAGAACCTCCTCAACCGGTTGCCCGACGTCGAACTCAGCGTTCCCGAGGAAAGCCTGACCTGGCGTCCGGGGGCCTTCAGCCGTGGCCTCGTCACGCTCCCCGCGCGGTTCACCCCGGTCAAGTCGGTCGGCCGGCCGCGGCAGAACACCACCCAGGCAGCCTCGGCGCCGGGCAGCGCCGGAGCGGCCCGCCAGGATCAGGCGGGAGTGTGGAGCAAGTTCCTCACCTGGCTGACCAAGTGATGTGCGCCCCGTGCACGGCCTCACCGCCGATGGCGTGACCTCAGCGTCACGACGGAGGCGGCCACGGCAGGGGGCGGCCAGGGTTCGACGCCGATCGATACCCGTCCTTCGGGGCGGGTATGCCCTGTTTCGGGCCGAGGCACGAGCCCGGCATTCTGCGTCCCGAGTTCACTCCTCGCGCAACTCGGCGAGGTAGGGTGCCACGTTGACCTGGGTCGACGCTCCCTCCCGCTGCCCGTACTGGCCCGCGACACCGCCCAGGTAGGTGGCGATCTCCTTGCGCATGGCCTCCGCCTCCGGCAGCACCGCCTCGCCGGTGACGAGCCGCGTGATCCACCGTGCCTGGGCCTCCACCAGCCGCGTGATCGAACCGACGGGGCGGATCAGGCCGGCGAAGAAGAGACCGGGACGATCCGGAGCGGCGACCCGTTTGTACAGCTCGACCGAGCCCTCGACGCCGACCGGGCAGCCCGGCTCCAGGAACGGGAAGGCCATCCGGTACCCGGTGCAGTACACGAGGGCGTCGGCCTTCATCGACGTACCGTCGGTGAAGGAGACCCGGTCGCCCTCGATGACGTCGATCGCGGGCTTCGGCGTCACCGCGCCATGGCGGATACGGCTGAGGATCTCGTCGGAGATGGTGATGGCCGAGGCGAAGATCGGATGGTCCGGCTCGGGCAGGCCGTAGTCACTGAGCCTGCCTCGGGCGACGAGCAGCGCCTGTTCGACGAAACGGCGCTGCTCGGAGAGGGACATGTCGATCCACCACGAGGCGTCGGCGATCTCGTCGAGGGCCATGCCGAACAGCTGCTTGGGCACGATGTGCAGCCCCCGGCGTACTGAGAGGACCGTCTGCTCGGCGTGCCGGGAGAGGTCCGCGGCGATGTCCACGGCCGAGGGGCCCAGCCCCACGACGACGACGCGCTGTCCGGCGTACTCGTCCCCGTCCAGGTAGTCGAGGGAATGGCGGATCGGTCCCGTGAACGTTTCGGCGCCCCTGGGCAGAGCGGGCATCGACGGCTCCGAGTTGTGCCCCGAAGCGACGACCACGTATGTGAACCTGCGGGCCGAGATCGTGCCGTCGGCGTCCCGGCCGACGACCGTCCAGCCACCGTCGGGCTCCTGCCGTACGGAATCCACGGTCGTTTGGAACTCGATGCGGTCCAGTACCCCGGCCCATTCGGCGAACGAGCGCAGGTAGGCCGCGATCTGACTGTGCCGGGGGTAGAGCGGGTACGAGGCGGGCATCGGGTAGTCCGAGTAACCGGTGGTCTGTTTCGAGGTGTTGAGGTGCAGCGACAGATAGCCGGGGCCGCGCTCGCCCGCCTGCGGCCGACGCCAGATCCCGCCGACGTCGGCGGCCTGTTCCAGGCAGACGAAGTCGACGCCGGCTCTGTTCAGGGCGTGTGCCGTAGCCAGCCCCGACAGCCCCGCACCGATCACGCACAACCGCACCGATTCCCCCACAGGTGACACACCATCCTCTTGTGAACCGGCGAGTAACTGCCCATTCCGTGCGCGCGGCACTCTTGGCACGTCCGCGACAAGGATCACAGCGTGCTCCGTGCACGGGTCGGGTAGGAGGAAGGAAAGGAAGCGAACGGGGACGGCGGGTGCGGGGGCGGGCTGCGGGAACAGCGGTGGCGGTCGATCTGCTTCAGGTGGTTCCGTCGAGGTCCACCGGCAGCCACTCCATTCGCCCCGCGCGCTCCGTTGCGGTCACTCCCCGGCGGACGCCCACAACTGCCGCACATGGCCCAGATGCCGGGTCATGACCTCGCGCACCGCCCGCTCATCCCGAGCCAGCAGGGCGTCCAGGAGCTCCAGGTGTTCCTCGGCGGAGGACAGCAGACGGCCGGACGCGGACAGAGCGGTCAGTCCGTAGAGCCGGGCACGGCCGCGCAGGCCGCGAACGACCTCGACGAGGTGCGCGTTGCCGGCGAGCGCGAGCAGGCCGAGGTGGAACCGGGTGTCGGCCTCGACGTAGGCGATGAGGTCGCCGGCGACCGCGGCGGCGACGATCTCCCGGGCGGCCGGGCGCAGCGCCTCCAGCGACACCGGGTCCGCGGTCGTCGCCAGCGCCACCACGGTGGGGATCTCGATGAGCGCGCGGACCTGTGTGTACTCGTCGAGTTGCCTGTCGGATACCTCGGTGACGCGGAACCCCTTGTTGGGTACGGCGGATACCAGCCCCTCCTTGGCGAGGTCGAGCATCGCCTCGCGCACCGGCGTCGCCGAGACGCCGAATCGGGCGGCCAGCGCGGGCGCGGAGTACACCTCACGGGGCCTCAGTTCACCCGCGATCAGCGCCGCGCGCAGGGCGTCGGCGACCCGCTCGCGATAGCTGCTGGACCTACCGCCGAGCACGGGGAGCGACGGAGGGGCGGGCTGCTGGCTGCTGCTCTCGGGCAGGGCGGCCATCGTGGATCTCCTCGGATGCGGGCTGTGCCATGTCAGCGTGTCATGGGCACCTGTGCAATATCACGTCTCACCATTGTCCCAATGTCCCGGCAGACGGCAGACGGCAGACGGCAGACGGCAGACGGCGGACGGCAGACGGCAGACGCCCGTGCCGCTGTCCGCCGGAGCCCGTGTCCGGCGAGGCAACGCCCGGTGTCACAGGACGAACCCCGCCGGGAACGGGTCCGTCGGGTCGAGCAGGTACTGGGCCGTCCCCGTGATCCACGCGCGGCCGGTGAAACTGGGCAGCACCGCCGGATGACCGGCGACGTCCGCCGTGCCGAGGAGCCGGCCCGTGAAGCGCGTGCCGATGAAGGACTCGTTGACGAACTCGGTGTGCAGCGGCAGTTCACCTCGCGCGTGCAGCTGTGCCATGCGCGCGCTCGTGCCGGTACCGCAGGGCGAGCGGTCGAACCAGCCCGGGTGGATGGCCATCGCGTGCCGGGAACGGCGGGCGGTGGCGCCGGGCGCGTACAGGTGGACGTGATGACAGCCGCGGATGGACGGGTCTTCCGGGTGGACCGGCTCGTCCTCGGCGTTGATCGTCTCCATCAGAGACAGTCCGGCTTGCAGGATGTCGTCCTTGCGGGCGCGGTCGAAGGGCAGTCCGAACTCCGTCAGCGGCAGGATCGCGTAGAAGTTGCCGCCGTACGCCAGGTCGTACGTCACCGTACGTCCGTCGGGCAGTGTCGCCCTCCGGTCCAGCGCGACCGCGAAGGAGGGAACGTTGCGCAAGGTCACGGACGTGGCCGCGCCGTTCTCGACCGCCACCTCGGCGACGACCGGGCCGGCCGGGGTGTCCAGACGGATCGTGGTGACCGGTTCGACGACCTCGACCATGCCCGTCTCCACGAGCACCGTCGCCACCCCGATCGTGCCGTGCCCGCACATCGGCAGATAGCCCGAGACCTCGATGTAGACGACGCCCCAGTCGCAGTCGGGCCGGGTGGGCGGCTGGAGGATCGCGCCGCTCATCGCGGAGTGACCCCGCGGCTCGTTCATCAGCAACTGCTTGATGTCGTCGCGGTGTTCACGGAAGTACAGTCGGCGCTCGTTCATCGTCGCACCGGGGATGGCGCCGATCCCGCCGGTGATCACACGGGTGGGCATGCCCTCGGTGTGCGAGTCGACGGCGTGCAGGACGAGCTTGCTGCGCACGAAGTCTCCTTCTCTGTACGGGAGTCGGTCAGGGCGGCGGCCGCTACGCCAGCCCGGCCGCGACGGCCTTCTCGGTGGCCGCGCGGACGGTCGCCTCCTGGTCCGGCAGCAGCGGGAGCCGTGGCGGGCGGCAGCCGCCGCCGTGGCGGCCCATGATGTCCATCGACAGCTTGATCGCCTGGACGAACTCGACGCGCGAGTCCCAGCGCAGCAGCGGGTGGAGCTGACGGTAGAGGGTGAGCGCGGTGGTGAGGTCGGCGGCCACGGCAGCCCGGTAGAGCTCGACCGAGGATTTCGGCAGGGCGTTGGGGTATCCGGCCACCCAGCCTTTGGCGCCCGCCACCGCCAGCTCCAGCAGCACGTCGTCGGCGCCGATCAACAGGTCCAGCTCGGGCGCCAGTTCAGCGATCCGGTAGGCGCGGCGGACGTCACCCGAGAACTCCTTGACGCCCTGGACGTACCCCTCGCCGTGCAGCCTGGCCAGGAGTTCGGGCACCAGGTCGACCTTGGTGTCGATGGGGTTGTTGTACGCCACGACCGGCAGGCCCGCGGCCGCGACCTCCGCGTAGTGCGCCATGACGGAACGCTCGTCCGCGCGATAGGCGTTGGGCGGGAGCAGCATCACCGCCGCGCAGCCCGCTTCGGCCGCCTGCTCGGTCCAGCGGCGCGCCTCCGCCGACCCGTAGGCGGCGACGCCGGGCATCACGCGTGCTCCGCCGATCGCGGCCACCGCCGTCTCGACCACCTGGGCCCGTTCCCCGGGCGTCAGCACCTGGTACTCGCCCAGCGAACCGTTGGGCACGACGCCGTCGCAGCCGTTCGCCACCAGCCAGGAGCAGTGGTCGGCGTACCGGTCGTAGTCCACGGAGAGGTCGTCCCGCAGCGGGAGCGCGGTGGCGACGAGCACGCCTCGCCAGGGGCGCTCGGGGACGATACCGGCGGGGGCAGGGATGGAGGCGGTGGAATCGGTCATGCGGCGGTCCCTTCGGGATGTGGTCCTGGTCCTATGTGACATATCACTGTCCGGGTGTCGCCGTGTGCTCGGCCGACGCGGCCAGCACGCCCAGTGGCACGGGGCGGGCCAGCATTCTCCGGGCGGGAAGGAGTTCGCATCCCGCGACGCCTGCCACCCCGGGCTCGCACATACGGCCCTGACACCAGCCCATTCCGGCCCGGGTCAGCAGCTTCACCGTGCGCAGGTCACCCGCGCCGAGCGTCCCGACAGCCTCACGGACGGCGCCGGCGGTCACCTCCTCGCAGCGGCACACGACGGTCTCGTCGGTCACCTGCTCCGTCCAGCGGACCGGCCGGGTGGCGTACGCGGATTCGAGTGCCGCGAAGAACGACCGCGACCGCGTACGGGCCCGGGCGGCCGGGGCCCACTCCCGCGGGTCGGGAACACCGCCCGCCAGCCTCGCCGCCGCCGACCGTCCCGCGATGTGCCCCTCGGCGAGCGACAGGGCCGCGCCGCCGATCCCCGTGGTCTCGCCGGCGGCCCAGACGCCCGGGACGTCGGTGCGCTGCTCGTCGTCCGCGTACACGCGCGGCCCGTCGAGGCGACAGCCGAGTCCGTCCGCGAGGTCGGTGTGCGGCAGCATGCCGTGCCCGACGGCGAGAATGTCGCAGGCGATACGCCGTTCCGTGCCGGGTACCGGTCGGCCTTCGGCGTCCAGTGCGGCGACGGTGACGGACTCCAGCCGCTCGGTACCGTGCGCCTCCGACACCGTATGACGGGTCAGCACGGACACCTTGTCGCGCAGGAGTCGCGTCGCGTGGACGACGCCCTCGGTGAGTTTCGCCGGGGCGGTCGACCACAGCCGGGTGTGGCGTACGAACGCTCCCGGAGCGGTGGACTCCACCAGGGCGGCGACCCGCGCGCCCGCGGCCGACAGGCCCGTGGCGACGGGAAGCAGCAGCGGGCCCGTGCCGGCCACGACCGCCGTACGGCCGGGCAGTACGAGCCCGCCCTTCAGCAGCGCCTGAGCGCCGCCCGCGGCGACCACGCCGGGCAGCGTCCAGCCGGGGAACGGCAGGACCTTCTCGTAACCGCCGGTCGCCAGCAGTACCCCGTCGGCGCGGACCGCCACGGACCGCTCCTGCTCCGGACCGACCAGCGCGTGCACGGTGAAGCGGGTCGAATCACGTTCCACGCACCACACATGACGGTCGCTCAGGTGTGTCACGCGGTCGGCGGCGAGGTGGGTGTCCAGCCCTGCACGCAGTCGTTCCCAGGTGCGCCGCTGGTGATGAAGGGCCTGTGGGCGCCGGGCGCCGAGTCCCGGTGCGGGCTGCCGGTAGAACTGGCCGCGCGCCTCGGCGGCGGAGTCGATCAGTACCACGCGCACCCCCCGGCTCCCGGCTGCCAGGGCGGCGGCGAGGCCGGCCGGGCCCGCGCCGATCACCGCCAGCACCGGGCGGTGCTCAGTCATCGTGACCCGTCCCCTCCTGTGTCCGGACGTCCGTGCCCGGCGCCGCCGGTACCAGGCAGGCCCGTAGGTTCGGACGGCCGTCGACGGTCACCAGGCAGTCGAAGCACACGCCGATGCCGCAGAAGACGCCACGTGCCCGCCCTCCGTCCCGTGTGGTGCGCCACGAGGTGACGCCGGACGCCCACAACGCGGCGGCGATCGTCTGGCCGGGCAGCGCCTCGATCTCCCGGCTGTCGAAGGTGAGGGTGAACGGAGCGCCCGGGTGCGCGCGGGCCGGTTTCAGGGGATTCATGGCGCGGCCTCCTCGGCGAAGCGGTCACGATGCTCGGGGTGGTCGAAGCGGTCGGGACGGAACGGGCTCAGGTCCACCTCGGGGCGTTTGCCGGTGAGTGTCTGCGCGACGAGGTGGCCGGTGCCGGTCGCGAGCCCGATGCCGGCGCCCTCGTGTCCGCAGGCGTGGAACAGCCCGGGCACCCGGGGGTCGGGCCCGACGGCGGGCAGGTGGTCGGGCAGATAGGGGCGGAAGCCGAGGTAGGTGCGCATGGCCCGTACGTGCTCCAGGAACGGGAACAGACCTGTCGCGCCCGCCGCCAGGGCGCGCACGACCGGTAGCGAGAAGGACCGGTCGAAGCCGACCCGTTCACGGCTCGCGCCGATCAGGAGGGGGCCGGCGGCGGTCCCCTCGACGACCGGTGACGTCTGGAGGGCCGCCGAGTCGCTCGCCACGTCGGCCACGTAGTCGGCTGCGTACACCTTGTGCCGCACCCGGCGCGGCAGCGGCTCCGTGACCAGCACGAAACCGCGGCGGGGGAGCACCGGCAGCCGTACCCCCGCGAGCGCGGCGACCTCGGCCCCCCAGGTGCCGGCCGCGTTCACCACGACCGGCGCCAGGATGTCGCCCCGGTCGGTGCGTACGCCCCGTACGGCGCCGTCGGTGTCGCGCAGGACCCGGGTCACCGTGCGGCCGGTCTCCAGACGTGCACCCGAGGCCCGGACGAGGCGGGCCGCGGCCAGGGTGGGCATGACCTGGGCGTCCTGCGGATACAGCACGCCACCGGCGAACCCGGGCGCCAAGCAGGGCTCCAGCTCGCGGAGTTGTTCCGTGTCCACCTGGGCCGTCGTCACACCGGCCGCGCGCTGCCGGGACGCCAGCTCCGTCAGAGCGGTGAGCGACCGGGGCGTGGAGGCGACGACGAGACCGCCCTTCGGCTCGTACTCGACGGCCCCGCCCAGCTCCTGGGCCAGTTCGCTCCACAACCGGGCCGACAGCAGAGCCAGTTGCAGTTCGGGGCCGGGCTCCTTGTCGGAGACGAGGAGGTTGCCCTCACCGGCGCCGGTCGTGCCGCCGGCCACCGGGCCACGGTCGACCAGGATCACGTCCAGCCCGGCACGGGCCGCGTACAGCGCGCAGGCGGCGCCCACCATGCCGGCGCCGACGACCACGACGTCACCGCTCGGTCGCTTGGTCACGGCAGTAATATGTCACATGGTCCCGAGGCGGGGAAGAAGGCCGGAGCGGGGGGAGAGGCCCGAGTGCTCCGGCACGCTCAGTCGAACTCGCTGGGCTCGGGCGCCGGGGAACGGCCTTCCCGTACGTCCTTGAGCCGTGTGGTGCCATGGCTGACCGCGGCCTTGGTGCTGTCGTGATCCGCGCCGTCCGAACCGCCGTTGGTGACCGTGATCGCGTCGTCGCCGACCCGTACGACGGCGACGTCCATGGTGAGCGTGACCGGGGTGCCGCCGGAGGGACCCGCCACCGTCACGGTGAGGCCCTGCCGGGCGTCGCCCGCGTCGGGCAGGGACGCCTCGACGACCTGCACGGTACGGGTGGTCCCGTCGGAGGCGACCGCGTTGAACTGGTCGCACGCGGTCGGCAGGGACTTCAGCCAGTCCAGCGAGTCGTCCAGGGAGGCCGACCGGTAGGCCGCGACCTGGTAGAGCAGCCGGGAGTTGCCCTCGGTGAATCCGGTGAGGGCCGAGGGGCCGGGCGGGGCCCCGAGGAGGTCTTCGTCGTAGAGCCCGTCCAGCAGGCGCTGGCAGTCGGCGGCCTGCGTCTTGCCGGTGAGGAACTGGGCGGCGTCGACCGTGCCGATGAGCATCCGGTCCCGCCAGCTCGCCGCGCTCTTGACCTGCGTCCAGTCGTCCTCCAGGTCCCCCTCGGTGATCAGTGCCGTCTGCGCGCCGGCCTGGGTGAGCGGCGTGACGGTGGGGGACGGGGCGGCGGTCCGTGTGCCCGTCGGCGAGGTCGAGGCGCTCGACGCGCTCGACGCGCTGTCGTCCCCGTCGGAACAGGCCGCCGCCGTGGCGAGCAGCGTCCCGACAGCCAGAGCGGCGGCCAGCACCCGGGTCGGCCGGCCGGGACGCGTCGGACCGGCAGGACCGGACGGGCCGGAGGGACGGGCCGGGGTGGACGGGCGGGACGACTGGCGAGGACTGGTCACGGATACCTCCTGAGGACGGTTCGGGGACGGGGCGGGGCGGGGCCGGTCCCCGCGTGGACGCGCCCCGGGCGGGTTCCCGAGGGTTTCCTCTCGTCGACCTGGATGCTTCCCGGGCACTGTCTGAGCTCTGGTGGCGCTGTCTCTGCCCCTCCACGGCACCACCGGCCGGGCCGCTCGACCAGCGCACTGAGCCGTACGGGTGACCGGCGGGCGGAGCGGGACGCGCGGGGAACGGACGGTGGCGGCCGGGCGCGGCGGGAAAAACGAGGTGGTCCCGGAGACGGGAGCCGGGGCATCATGGCGGTCCTGCAACCCGGCCACGGGGGCACGCGCACACCATCAGGGGAACCACCGGGGGCACCTGTGACCGTCACCAACATCCTGCTGTCCGGAATCGTCGGTTCGACCGCCTACGGGCTCGCCCACGAAGGCTCCGACGTGGACCGCCTCGGCATGTTCGCCGCCCCCACCGACGAACTGCTCGGTCTGCACCAGCCGAAGGAGTCGCACGTCAGCACGGCACCCGACCGCACCGTGCACGAGGCGGCGAAGTGGTGCAGGCTCGCCCTCGGCGGCAATCCGACCGTGATGGAACTCGTCTGGCTGCCCGACGAGCTGTACGAGGTGCGGACCCCGCTCGGCGACGAACTCATCGGCCTGCGCACGACGTTGCTCAGCGCCCGGCGGGTCCGCGACGCCTATCTCGGCTATGCCACACAGCAGTTCCGGAAACTTCAGAACCGCAGTGAAGCCCCCCTGTCCTCGGACAAGCGGATCGCCAAGCACGCCCGCCACCTCAAGCGGCTGTGCACCCAGGGCTACGAGCTCTACGCCACCGGGCGGTTGTCGATCCGTGTCGACGACCCGGAGAGCTACCACAGGTTCGGCGAGTCGGTCGCCGCCGATCCTCAAGCCGCTGCGCCGCTGCTGCGCCACTTCGAGGAGGCGTTCGCCGAGACGCGCAGCGCACTGCCCGAGCAGCCGGACGAGACCGCCGCAGACGCCTGGCTGCGCCGGGTGCGGAGGCAGTTCTACACACAGGCGCAGAGCACACCGGCCTGAACGCCGGGCGCGCTCCGGGCGGGGGCGCGCCGGGGTGCCGGGGATGCGCGGGGATGCGCCGAGGGGTGCCGGAGCGGCGCCGGGGGTGCCGCGAGCGACGCGGAGGCCGTGGGGCACGGTCGCGATAAATCACCTGCGGCATGTGCGAGTTGCCCCCTACACTCGCCCACACCGAGTGCGGCCCACGACATGGGCGGCGCCGGACCGAGACGAACGAGGGGAGCCCGGCCATGCGTGTCCACACCGCTGTCGTCGCTCCCCGCTCCCGCTACGAGGTGATCCTCGTGTCTTCGGCCGTCCGGTGCTCGCTGCGCGGCCTGCACCGGGCGTCCTGACGAAGCCCTGAACACGGCAACGCGCCCTTGACGCACTGCGCAGGCAGTGCGTCTGGCGGTGCGTCAACTCCGTGCTCCGGCATTCGTCGGGAAATCGCGCTGCCCGTTCTCGGAACACCCCGAAAGGCCAAGGGCCGTGCGCAACAACCTCGACCGTCAGCTCTCCGTAGTCCGCAACCTGGGCATCCTCGCCCACGTCGACGCCGGCAAGACCACCGTCACCGAGCGGATCCTGTACGCCACCGGGACCACGCACAAGCGCGGCGAGGTCCACGACGGCACGACCGTCACCGACTTCGACCCCCAGGAGCGTGACCGTGGGATCACCATCTTCGCCGCGGCCGTCAGCTGCGACTGGGACGGTCACCGCGTCAACCTGATCGACACCCCCGGGCACGTCGACTTCGCCGACGAGGTGGAACGCTCGCTGCGGGTGCTCGACGGGGCGGTGGCGGTGTTCGACGCCGTCGCGGGCGTGGAGCCGCAGAGCGAGTCCGTGTGGCGGCAGGCCGACCGGCACGGCGTGCCGAGGATCGCGTTCGTCAACAAGCTGGACCGGGTGGGCGCCGACCTCGACGCCGCAGTGACGTCGATCCGTGAACGTCTCCATCCGGTTCCCCTGGTGGTGCAGCTGCCGATCGGCTCCGAAGACGGCTTCACCGGCGTCGTCGACCTGCTGCGCATGCGGGCACTGACCTGGGGCGACGGCGGCGAGAGCGCAGTGGAGGACGCCGTACCGGAGGACCTGCGGGAGGAGGCGCTGCGTCGCCGCCGGCTGCTGGAGGAGGCGGTGGCGGAGCGCCACCCGGCCGCACTGGAGGAGTTCTGCGACCGCGAGACGCTCTGTGCCGAGACCCTCTCCGGTGCGCTGCGCGATCTGACGCGCACGGGTGACGCAGTGGTCGTGCTGTGCGGCTCGGCCTACCGCAACCGTGGCATCGAGCCGCTGCTCGACGCCGTCGTCGCCTATCTGCCGTCGCCGCTGGACGTGCCGCCCGTACGCGGTGTGCCTGGCGGTGACGAACTGCGGCCCGCCGACCCGGCGGCCCCGTTCGCGGCTCTCGCGTTCAAGGTGGCCGCCACCGCCACCGGTCGGCTCACCTACCTGCGGGTGTACTCGGGCACCCTCGAGAAGGGAGACGTGGTGTGGGAGTCGGGCGCGCGGCGTACCGAGCGGGTCGGCCGGATCCTGCGGGTGCAGGCCGACCGGCATGCCCAGCTGGAGCGCGCGGTCGCGGGGGACATCGTGGCCGTGGTCGGGCTGAAGTCGGCCCGTGCGGGGTCGACTCTGAGCGCGCCGGAGGCGCCGGTCGTCCTGGAGCCGCCGGGGGTCGCCGACCCGGTCGTCTCCGTGGCGGTGGAGTCGCGCACGAGCACCGAAGCCGACCGGCTGGCCTCGGCACTTGGCCGACTGGCCGAGGAGGACCCGTCGCTGGTGGTCCGGACCGACCCGGAGACCGGTCAGACGGTCCTGTCGGGCATGGGTGAACTGCATCTGGAGGTCGCGGTGGAGAAGATCCGCCGCAGCCTCGGTCTGGAGGTCAACGTCGGCCGTCCGAGGGTGACGTACCGGGAGACGGTCGCCCGCGGGGTGTCCGGTCTGGTCTTCCGGCATGTCAAACAGGACGGCGGGGCGGGCCAGTTCGCACATGTCGTTCTCGACGTGGAGCCGCTCGGCGCGGATTCCGGCGAAGGCGGTGCGGACACGGGTTTCGCGTTCCGCTCGGCCGTCGTCGGGGGACGGGTGCCGCAGGAGTACGTCCGTGCGGTCGAGGCCGGCTGCCGGGACGCCCTCGCCGAGGGTCCCGTGGGCGGTCATCCGGTCACCGGGCTGCGGGTCACCCTGACGGACGGGGCGACCCATGTGAAGGACTCCTCGGAGATGGCGTTCCGCACGGCCGGCCGGCTCGGGCTGCGGGAGGCCCTGCGCGGCTGTGCGATGGTCGTGCTGGAACCGGTCGTCGAGGTGACGGTCACCGTCCCCGAGGATGCGGTGGGCGGGGTCCTCGGAGACCTGGCCGCCCGGCGCGGGCGGGTCACCGACTCGGCGGTCCGCGGCGGCTCGGCGGTGGTCACCGCCACCGTGCCGCTGGCCGAACTGTTCGGCTACGCGACCCGGTTGCGGAGCCGGACGCAGGGCCGGGGCACCTTCTCGGCCCGGCCGACGGGCTACGCCCCGGCGCCGGTGGCGGCGAGGCAGTAGCTCCTGACGGGGCCTGCGACGCCACCCCGCGAGGCAGTGGCCCCCGGCCGCCCCACGACCCCGCCTTCGCGAGGTCGTGGGGCGCGGGGTCCGCCTGCCGGTTCGTGCCGCGTACGCCTGGCGTACGGGGTACGGACCGGGGGGCGGACATCGGAACGCGCGGCTCAGCGGCAGGTCGGGGACCAGGTGGCGGGTGGCCAGGGGACAGGGGTCAGGGGTAGGACACCACGGTCGAGGGCACCGTCGAGGTGCCCGAGGTCGGCGCCCCGAGGTCATTGATGACGTGCTCGTACTGTCCTTGGCCGCCCAGCGAGACCACCAGCAGGTCGTGGAACTTCACCCCCGGGACGTTCGGGGCGGCGAAGCCATGATGCTGGACGATGGTCGGGTCGACGTTGTAGTAGCAGTAGCTGCCGAGGCCCCAGCCCTCGTGGGTGGTGACGCCGGCGCCGACCTTGTAGGCGGCGTAGCCCTTCACCGTGCCGTTCTGGATCGCGGCCTGGTTCGGCGCGTCGTATGCCTTCTCGTTCTGGAAGAAGATGGTGCGGCCGCGCTGGCCGTTCCACTGCACGTCGTACTTGTTGAAGTGTTCCACGAACAGGCCCGTGGCCAGCACGTAGTGGCCGTTGACGACGACGCCGTAGTCGGCGCGGTTGGTCTCCCAGCCGACGCCCTCGCCGTGGTCGGCGCGCCAGACCCAGGTGTGGTCGACGATCGTGTGACGGTTGTTGACCACCATGCTGGTGGTGGCCTTGCCGGGGCCCGCCCCGCCGATCCGGACGAACACGTCCTGGACGGTCGTCGGGTTCGCGGAGTGGTCGCGCCAGGCTCCGGGCGGACCGACTTCCAGCAGGGTCGCGGAGTTCACCGGTCCGGCGTCGACGAGGAAGCCGGCCAGCCGGACCCCGTCGACGTCGGCCACCTTCAGCGCGGTGACGCCGTTGTCCGGGATCAGGGTGGCGTAACCGAGGCCCAGCACAACGGTGTTGGCGCGGGTCACCCGGATCGGCTGGTCGAGGTGGTAGATCCCCGGAGTCAGCAGCAGATTCAGCCCCTGTGCGAGCGCCTGGTTGAGGGTGTCGGCGGACACGCCCGGCCTGGCGACGTAGAACCGTGACAGGGGCAGTGAGCTGCCGCGCGGTGTGCCGTTGCCCCAGCTGACGCCGCGTGCGTCGGTCCGCTTCGCGGGCAGGAACACGCGGTACCCGCCGCCGTCGACGTACAGGAACGGCTTCTCCCGTGAGACCGGGGTGGTGTCGAGTGTGGTGTAGGGCGGGTTGGGGAAACTCTGGGCGGGGGCGCCCTCGACCCCCGAGAACACCATGTTCCACACGCCGTTGAGCCAGCTGCCTATCGCGCTGTCCCGGGTGTACCACTGCTGTTGCGAGTACGGGCCGATCTCGCCTTCGATTCGGCTGTCGGCGATGTAGCCGCCGCTGGCCCAACCGTACCCGGACGGGGCGAGGTTGAGGCCGCCGCGGATGTGCATCCGGCGGAAGGGAGCCGCCTGGGCGACGGCCCATCGGTTGGTGCCGCTGACCGGGACGAGCGCCAGGTTCTCCGCCGACCGCCAGAAGTTCTGGGTGGCGTTGCCGCCGAACCAGCCCGCGTCGACGGTCACGTCCCCGTTGATGGTCGTGTCGTCGGGGGAGAGACCGAGGCCCGCGATCGAGGTGTAGAAGCCGAGTTGGGCGTTGAGGCCGTGGTAGGTGCCGGGCTTGAACAGCAACGCGTAGCGTCCGGTGCCGAACTGGGCCGACTCCTGCTCACGGAACACCGCGTCCAGCCGGGCCTGGATGTCCGGGGTCGAGGGGTCGAAGACGAGCACGTTCGGGCCGAGGTCGCCGCCGCCCGGCAGGGCGCGCGGACGCTTGCCGCGCGGGGCGGCGGAGGCCGGGGTGGAGGCGAGTCCGGCGAGGGCGGGGGCGGCCGCGGCCGTGGCGGCGGCCGCCAGGACTGCTCGGCGGCGCACGGCGGGTGTCCTGAGCGGCGGGGTGTGGGGCATGGGCGGCTCTCCTCGGTCCAGGCCGCTCGACAGGTGAACGGCTGATTTAAGGAAGTGAACGGTCGCTGAGCTGAGAGCGCTCTCTCAGCGCTGAATGCTTCAACTACCCGAACGTGCGCGTCAAGTGGTGGGACCGGAGTTCCCCGGACTGTGCCGGAGCTCTTGACGCCGTCCTCTTCCGAGGTTTAACTCACGTCCTAAATTAAGCCCTGATGACACCGGGAGCCGACCCATGCGCACCATCCGAGCCGCGGCCACAGGAGCCGTCGTCATGTCACTCGCCCTCGCGGCCACGGGCTGTGGAGGCGGCAGCTCGACGGACGGCGGGGGCTCCGACGACTCGCCGAAGACGCTGACGTACTGGGCCTCCAACCAGGGCGCGAGCATCGAGGCGGACAAGAAGGTCCTCCAGCCGGAACTCGACAAGTTCGAGAAGCGGACCGGGATCAAGGTGAAGCTGGAGGTCGTCCCCTGGTCGGACCTGCTCAACCGCATCCTGACGGCGGCCACCTCCGGTCAGGGCCCCGACGTGCTCAATATCGGCAACACCTGGTCGGCGTCGCTCCAGGCCACGGGCGCGTTGCTGCCGTGGAGCGACGCGGAGTTCACGAAGATCGGCGGCAAGGACCGCTTCGTCGCCTCCGCGCTCGGCTCGACAGGAGCGCAGGGCAAGGACCCGGCGGCCGTGCCGCTGTACTCGATGGCCTACGCGCTCTACTACAACAAGCAGATCTTCGCCGACGCCGGTATCACGCACCCACCGGCCACCTGGGCCGAGCTGGTGGCCGACGGCAAGAAGATCCAGGCGAAGGGGAAGCAGGTCCTGGGCGCCGAGGGCGCGAACGTCTCGGAGAACATCCACCACGCCTTCGTCTTCGCCAAACAGCACGGCGCCGACTTCTTCACCGCCGACGGCAAGCCCGACTTCACGTCCGACGGCGCGGTCTCGGCGGTCAAGCAGTACGTCGACCTGATGGCGAAGGACAAGGCCATCCCGCAGGGCAACGCCGAGTACGCGCAGAACCAGTCCGTGAGCGACTTCGCCAAGGGCAGGACGGCGATGCTGCTGTGGCAGTCCGCGTCCGCCAACCTCAAGTCCCAGGGCATGAGCGAGGACAAGTACGGCATCGCCCCCGTGCCGGTGCAGTCCGGTGCTCCCGGCGCCGGCGCCCAGGTCAACTCGATGGTCGCGGGCATCAACCTGGCCGTCTTCAAGAACACCGACAACCTCGGCGGTGCGAGCGAATTCGTGAAGTTCATGACCGGCGACGAGGAGCAGAAGATCCTCAACACGGCCTACAGCACCATCCCGCCGGTCGCCTCCGCGCAGTCGGACGCCGCGTTCAACTCCCCGGCGAACGCGGTCCTCAAGGACACCCTCGCCAAGAGCGCCGCCGCGCTGCCGCAGGTCGCCGACGAGTCCCAGTTCGAGACGGTGGTCGGAACGGCCGTCAAGGAACTGTTCGCCGACGCGGCCGCAGGCCGGCCGGTGACCACCGACTCCGTGAAGGCCGAACTCGCCAAGGCCCAGCAGCAGATGCCGGCGAAGTGACGGCGACGAAGTGAGCGGGACCACCACAGCCGAGGTCGAGAAACCTCGCGTACGCACCGACGCCGGCCGGGAACCGCACCCGCGCCCCGGCAGGATCCGCCGGATCGGACTGCCCTACCTGCTGCTCCTGCCGGCGTTGGCCCTCGAACTCCTCGTCCATCTGGTGCCGATGGTGATCGGCATCGTGATGAGTTTCAAGGAGCTGACCCAGTTCTACATCCGCGACTGGGGCACGGCCCCCTGGTCCGGGCTCGACAACTACCGGATGTCGGTGGACTTCGACGCTCCCGTCGGCGAGGCCATGCTGCACTCGTTCTTCGTCACCGTCGGCTTCACCCTGCTCTCGGTCGGCCTGTGCTGGCTCATCGGCACCGCGGCGGCGATCTTCATGCAGGACACCTTCCGCGGGCGGGGGCTGCTGCGGGCACTCTTCCTGGTGCCCTACGCCCTGCCGGTCTACGCGGCCGTGATCACCTGGGTGTTCATGTTCCAGCACGACAACGGACTGGTGAACCACGTCCTGCACGACCAACTGCACCTCACCGACGAGCGCTCCTTCTGGCTGATCGGCGACAACAGTTTCTACGCCCTGCTGACCGTGTCGGTGTGGAAGGGCTGGCCGTTCGCCTTCCTCATCGTCATGGCCGGCCTTCAGAACATCCCGGGTGAGCTGTACGAGGCCGCCGCGCTCGACGGCGCAGGCATGTGGCAGCGGATCCGCCGCATCACCCTGCCGTCCCTGGGCCCGGTCAACCAGGTCCTGGTCCTGGTCCTGTTCCTCTGGACGTTCAACGACTTCAACACACCGTTCGTGCTGTTCGGCAGGGCCGCCCCGGAGGCCGCGGACCTCATCTCCGTCCACATCTACCAAGCGTCCTTCGTGACGTGGAACTTCGGCACGGGCTCGGCCATGTCGGTCCTGCTGCTGGTCTTCCTGCTGGCTGTCACGGGCGTCTACCTGGCGGTCACCTCGCGCGGGCGGAGGGCTTCCCATGCGCAATAACTCGCCCATGTCACCACCGAGTTCCTTCCTCTGGTCCCGGCGGATCTTCCTCACCCTGCTCACCGGCTTCGTACTGCTGCCGGTGTACGTGATGGTCTCCAGCTCGCTGAAGCCGCTCGCGGACGTCACGGGCGAGTTCCGCTGGCTGCCCAGCGGCCTGACCGTCCGCCCGTACATCGACATCTGGTCCACGGTCCCGCTCGCCCGCTATTTCGTGAACTCGCTGATCGTGGCGGGCGCCGCCACGGTCTGCTCGGTGGTGATCGCCGTGTTCAGCGCCTACGCGGTGAGCCGCTACGAGTTCCGCGGGAAGCGGGTCTTCACGGTCACCGTGCTGTCGACGCAGATGTTCCCCGGCATCCTCTTCCTGCTCCCGCTGTTCCTGCTCTACGTCAACATCGGCAACGCCACCGGCATCGCGCTGTTCGGCTCGCGCGGCGGGCTGATCCTGACGTACCTGACGTTCTCCCTTCCCTTCTCGATCTGGATGCTGATCGGATACTTCGACTCCGTGCCGCGCGACCTCGACGAGGCGGCGCTGGTCGACGGCTGCGGTCCGCTCGGCGCGCTCTTGCGGATCGTCGTCCCGGCCGCGGTCCCCGGCATCGTGGCGGTCGCCGTCTACGCCTTCATGACCGCTTGGGGAGAGGTCCTCTTCGCCTCTGTCATGACCAACGACACCACCCGCACACTCGCCGTCGGACTCCAGGGCTACTCCACCCTCAACGACGTCTACTGGAACCAGATCATGGCCGCCTCGCTGGTCGTCAGCGTGCCCGTGGTGGCCGGCTTCCTGCTGCTCCAGCGCTACCTCGTCGCCGGACTGACAGCCGGAGCCGTGAAGTGAGCAACCACCCCGATCCCGAAGGGACTTCAGTGACCATCGACCTCGCCGCCCTGCCCCAGGACTTCCTCTGGGGGACCGCCACCTCGGCGTACCAGATCGAGGGAGCCGCGGCGGAGGACGGCCGCTCGCCGTCGATCTGGGACACCTTCTCCCACACACCCGGCAAGATCGCGGGCGACGACCACGGCGACGTCGCCTGTGACCACTACCACCGCTGGCGCGAGGACATCGAACTGATGCGCCGGCTCGGCACCAACGCGTACCGGCTGTCGATCTCGTGGCCACGGGTGATGCAGGGCGGCGACGGTCCTGTGAACCCCAAGGGCCTGGACTTCTACGACCGGTTGATCGACGGTCTGCTCAGGGCGGGCATCACGCCGTCCGTCACCCTCTACCACTGGGACCTGCCGCAGGCTCTCCAGGACCGCGGCGGCTGGCCCGAGCGGAGCACCGCGGAGCACTTCGCCGCCTACGCCTCGATCGTCGCCGAGCGGCTGGGCGACCGTGTCACCCACTGGGCCACCCTGAACGAACCCCTGTGCTCGGCGTGGATCGGCCACCTCGAAGGCACGATGGCCCCCGGTCTGACGGACCTCACGGCCGCCGTCCGCGCCTCGTACCATCTGCTCCTCGGCCACGGGCTCGCCGTCCAGGCCGTCCGGGCGGCGGTCCCACGCGCCGAGATCGGCATCGTCAACAACCTCTCCACCGTCCACCCCGCCACCGACCGCCCCGAGGACATCGCCGCCGCCCGCCGCGTGGACGGCCACACCAACCGCTGGTGGCTCGACCCGGTGCACGGCCGGGGCTTCCCGGCCGACATGCGGGAGGTGTACGGCGTCGAACTCCCGGAACAGCGAGGCGACCTGGACACGATCGCCGCACCGCTGGACTGGCTGGGCCTGAACTACTACTTCCCGGCCACCGTGACCGACGACCCCGGCGGTCCCGCCCCGCACGCCCGTTCCGTCCGCCGGGCCGGTGTCCCGCGCACCGGCATGGACTGGGAGGTCGACCCGAGCGGCATCGAGACGCTGCTGCTGCGCCTGACCGACGAGTACGGCGTCCGTCGCCTGTACGTCACGGAGAACGGTTCCAGCTACCCGGACGTCGTGGGGCCCGACGGCACCGTCGACGACCCCGAACGCCGGGCCTACCTGACCGGCCACCTGGCAGCCTGCGCCTCCGCCGCCCGCAAGGGCGCACCCCTGGCCGGCTACTTCGCCTGGTCCCTGCTGGACAACTTCGAGTGGGCGTACGGCTACGACAAGCGTTTCGGCCTCGTCCACGTCGACTACCGCACCCAGACCCGCACGATCAAGGGCACCGGACGCCATTACGCGGAGATCATCCGCAGTCACCGGGAGGGGGTGGCGAAGGCCGCCTGAGGGTGCGGGGCGCGGCGGGTCCGGGTGCGGGAGCCCGTGCCTGCCGCGACTCCCGGGGTCTGCCGGAGCGACTGCGAGGAGAGCCATGAGCACGACGGAACCGACCTGGTTCACGTCCGGCTTCAGCGGCAGCCGGGTGACGGTCGCGGCGAGGTCGCCCGTGCGGAGCATGCGGTGTGTGTCAGGGGCTCCGAGGCCGTGACGCGCCCTCACATGGGCGCGCGGTCCGCGTTGTCGAGGTGCGGAACAGCAGGGGTGGGCGGGGCAGGCGAGCCGGCAGGGAATTCGCTTGTTCCGTCGCAGCCGTCCTGGAACGCTCGCGCTCATGCCCACCTTCACCGCCCCCGACGGAACGCGCCTCGCCTACCACGAGTCGGGAGACGGTCCGCCTCTGGTCTGTCTGCCCGGCGGCCCCATGCAGTCCGCCGCCTACCTGGGGGACCTGGGCGGCCTCACCTCCCGCCGACGGCTGATCGGGCTGGATCCGAGGGGCACGGGGGAGTCGGCGATCCCCGAGGACGAGACGTCGTACCGCTGCGATCGTCTCGTCGATGACGTCGAGGCGCTGCGCGGGCATCTCGGACTCGACCGCGTCGACCTGCTCGCGCACTCCGGCGGAGCCAACCTCGCGGTGCTGTACGCCGCCCGCCACCCCGACCGTGTCGACCGCCTCCTGCTGATCACCCCGAGCGTCTTCGCGGTCGGGCTCGACATCACCGCCGAGGACCGGCTGACGATCGCCCGCCTGCGACGTGAGGAGCCGTGGTTCGAGCCCGCGTACGAGGCTCTGGAGGCAGTCACCGCGGGCCGCGCCACGGCCGGCTCCTGGCAGGCGGTCGCCCCCTTCTGGCACGCCCGCTGGGACGACTCGGCCCGCGCCTTCGACGAGGCCGGCGAGCGGGCCAAGAACCAGGAGGCGGCGGCGGTGCACACGGCCGACGGCGCCTTCGCACCCGACGACACCCGCCGCTCCCTCTCCGCCTTCTCCTCTCCGGTGCTCCTGCTCGCCGGGCAGTGGGACCCGGCGGCTCCGCCGCGGGTGATGGGTGAGTTCGCCGAGCTGTTTCCGAAGGGCGAACTCACGGTGCAGCCGGACGCCGGACACTTCCCCTGGCGGGACGACGCCGCCGGGTTCGTGGCGCGTGTGGAGGGCTTCCTGAACGGGCCTGTCTGAGGCACTGCCGCAGCCGTCACGGTGCGGGGGAGGCGCGGCCGGCTCGGCGGGTCTGTGTGTGCCGCCGCCGGTGTCGCCGACACGAGGTCGCAGACGACACCGGCGGCGGCCGGCAGCTCTGTCAGCAGTCCCGCAGCTCCGCCGACTGGTTCAGCACCTGCGCGCGCGTGGAGGTGAACCGCGTGTACGTCTCGCCGCCCTTCGCCCCGGGGCGGAAGGCCGCGACCCGGTGGCAGTTCTGGAAGGCGAGCGTCACGTCGAAGTGGCGTTCCAGGCTGCCGCGGATGGCGTCGCTGGCGAGGGCGCGCAGGAGCTGGCCGCGCTCCTGTTCGGAGGCGGGAGGGGTCCGGTTGTCGGTGAACTCGGCGATGCCTGCGTGCAGTCCGGTGGCGAGGGAGGCGACGAGGTCGTAGGCGTAGGGGAGGGACGTACGGATCGTGTCCACGAAGTTCTCCTCGCGGATGTCGCCGGCTTCGGCCTCGGAGAGGAGCTTCGGGGAGACGTCGAGAGACATGTGTGTCCTCTTTCTCGTTCTGTTGAAGTGGGTGCTCGCCCCACACACGACGTGGCAGGCGCGCCGCCTGGCCGCCGATCATGGCGAAGGGATGGACGCCCGCACTGCGTGGGTGATGGCGCGCCTGGCCTGTCATCCGGATGAGCGCGGCTACGCCATGGCTCATCTGGACGACGAACGCCGCACTGCGGACTGAGGGGAGCGCCGGCCCCTGGCCGCCCGGTTCCCTCGCTGGCCGTGGCCGTGGCCTTGGCCGGTGTCGGCCGCTGCGCTGTCTTCCTGTTCAGCCAGGGGGCGTGTCCGAGGAAGTACATGGCGACGATGAACGCGCCCCGGCTCAGGGCCAAGCGACGATGTTGGAGTCGGTCCGTGGCAGGCCGAGGGCCGTTCCGGCGGGCGTCGGCCCTCCCGTGAGGAGGGCCGGGAGGGACGGCGCGGCCCCGCCCAGGTGACAGCGCACGGGCGGGGCCAGAGGTGGGGCCTCCACGGGGGTTGGAGGATCACCGCCGCCACAGCATTGCACTGGATTCGGCCAGACAACAGGGTCGTGACCGGAATCAGTCGCATGATGGGTACGGGTACGTACCCGTATCCTTGCGGGATGGGAAGGAGCACGACGATGTCCGATGCCAACGTCCGTATCCCCGAGGAAGCCAAGGACCGGCTGGCCGCTATAGCTGCCGCGGAGGGTCTGTCGCTGCGCGCGTATCTTGCCCGTCTCGCGGAGACGCTGCTGACTCCGGCCGAGCGTGCCGAGCGGGCGGAGAAGGCCCTGGCCGCGTTGAAGGAGTGGAACGGCTACGCGCCGACTGCTGCCGAGGAGCAGGACCTGGACAGCGAGCTGGACCGGCGTCTGGCCCGGGTGACCAGCCGGTGAGCGACGCTGTGCACATCGTCCTGGACGACACCGCGATGGCCGCAGCCGGCCAGGGCAACGTCCTTGCTTCCCGTCTGATCCACCGCGCCCATGCCGAATCGGGCTGGTTCCTGTACGCCCCGGCTTGCGCGTTAGTGGAAGCCGATCGCGCCCGGCCTGGCACAGCCGAGCACCTGGCTTCCCTTCCCGGCGTCACCGTCCTCGATCTGGACCTGGCTGCCGCCCTGGCCGTCGCACGGCAGGAGACCTGGGCCGCGGCGCACAGCCAGTACGCGGCGCAGCCGACCCCGGACCGTCCGGACGGCGCGATCGTCGCGACCACTGCCCCGCACCGGTGGGCAGGTGAACCGGTCCGCGTACTGGACCTCACCCCCTGATCACAGCAGCAGACGTCTGCGGGCCCCGCCAGAATCCGGCGGGGCCCGCAGTGCTTCATCAGCGAAGGCGTTCTCGTCGGCCGACGTACAGGCGGCCATGGGAGGATCCCTCACCATGAGTGCGTCCCCGGCCGTCCGGAGCCTGCGCGCCGCGGTGTTCGCCGCGGTGTGCGTGCTGCTGGCGGCGGCCGGACACGGACTCGCCACGGGTGACATGCCGCCGCCGTGGGCGGACGGCGCCGGCTTCCTGGCCGTCTTCGCCGCCGGGTGGCTGCTCGGCGCCCGGGAACGCTCGCTGCCCGGGATCGGCGCGGCCATGCTGACCACCCAGGCGGCCCTGCATGTCGCCTTCGGCGCGGCCCACTCCCGTGCGGCCGCGCGCACCATGCCCGCGATGCGGATGCACATGACGTCCGCGCACGGTACGCACCTGCACACCCACGCCACGGCGATGTCGCCGCACGCCACGGCGGCCCACGTCCTCGCCGCCCTCGCCGCCTCCTGGTGGCTGCGGCGCGGAGAGGCCGCCCTGTGGTCGCTGCTGCGCTGGGCGGTCGCCTTCCTGCCGGGCCTCGCGGCCTGGTGGCGGGGGACCCCTGTCCCGCTGCCCGTGCCGTCGATCCGCCCCGCCGCCCCGGCCCCCTTCCGCCCCCGGCTGCTGCTGCGTCACGCGGTGAGCCGTCGCGGTCCGCCCGCCCCGGTCCCGTACGCGATCTGACCCCGAGCCGGACCCGGTCCGGACCCACCCCTTCCTGTACGGAGATCACCCACCCATGTCCACGACACACCCCGCCCTGCGCCGCGCCGGTCTGGGCACCGTGCTCGCCGCGGCCGCGGTTCTCGCCGCTGCCTCTGTCGCCTCCGCGCACGTCACCGTGCACCCCGAGAGCTACGCCAAGGGCGCCACCGACGGCGTGCTCAGCTTCCGGGTCCCCAACGAGGACACCGCGAACACCACCAAGGTCCAGGTCTTCCTGCCCACCGACCACCCCGTGCTCGGTGTGCTGGTCCACCCGCAGGACGGCTGGACCGCGAAGGTGACCACCACCAAGCTCAAGACCCCCGTCAAGACCGACGACGGAACGATCACCGAGGCCGCTTCCGAGATCACCTGGACCGGCGGACGGATCGGTGCCGGCCAGTACCAGGACTTCGACGTCGCCTTCGGTCAACTCCCCGACGATATAGGTCAGTTGACGTTCAAGACGCTCCAGACCTACTCCGACGGCAAGACCGTCCGCTGGATCGAGGAGGCCGCGGCGGGCGTGGACGAGCCGGAGAACCCGGCGCCGGTGCTGAAGCTGACCGCGGCGGCGGACGACGGCGCCGCCGACACCCCCGCCCAGGGCACGGACAGCACGGCCGGCACGGCGAGCACCAAGAGCGGCACGGCACAGGCCGGCGCCACCGACGCCGATGACTCCACCGCCCGCGGGCTCGGTGCCGCCGGGCTGGTCGTCGGCGTCCTGGGCCTCGCGGCAGCCGCCTTCGCCGTCGTACGCACGCGCTCGGCCCGGTCGTAACCACGAGGGCAGCCCACGGGGAAGGGCCCGGACCGTGAACCCGGTCCGGGCCCTTCCCCGTGGGAACGGAAGTCAGGAGTCACACGAGCTCCAGCACCTTCGCCGCTGGAGCCTGCTCCGCCAGGCGCGAGGTCCGCCACAGCCACAGCACATCGCGGCCGAACGACCACACCAGGGAGCCCAGCGCCAGGAGCACCACGGCGAAGTTTGCCGCGTGGGGCAGCAGGTCCGCGCCCGCCAGGAGCAGCAGAACGCCCTGGAGCGCGGCGACCGTCTTGCGGGCGGTGCTCGGCGGGAGAGGCGCGTTCAGCCAGGGCGCGAAGCGGGCCGCCGCGACGAACACGTAGCGCATGCCGCCGATCAGGAGGACCCACGGGCCCAGCGCCATCGAGACGTACACGCTGAGCACCAGGATCAGGAACGCGTCGACCTCCATGTCGAAGCGCGCACCCAGCGCCGTCGAGGTCCCGGTGCGGCGGGCGACCTTGCCGTCGACGCCGTCGAGGATCAGGGCCACGGCCGTCAGGCCGACGAGCAGGGTCACCGGCGGCGTGCTCTCGAAGGAGTCCGCGACCAGCGCGGTCACCCCGCCGACCAGGGTCGCGCGGCCGAGGGTGACCCGGTTGGCCGGGCCGAAGGAGCGCAGGGCGGAGCGGTGCAGTGCCCGGGAGAGGACCGCCCAGGTGGCGATGGCGAAGACGAGACCGGTCACCCAGCCCGCCGGCCCCAGGCCTATCGCCGAGCCGAGCAGGGCCAGCAACAGGATCTGAACGCCCGCTCCCACAGCGGTCTCCTGCTGGACGAGCCTTGCGTCGTAAGTGTTGTTCAGGGCCACCGCACGTTCCTCCGGCCAGATGACAGAGATGATCAGTGCCGCGTACTGTGCGCGGACTGTGCACACCTCGGTACGTGGGCCGGTTGCCGATCGTTCAGGAGGATGCGGATGTCTGTCACCGCTCGTGCGTTCTGGGTCAGTTCCCCGGGTCAGGGGGAGATCCGCGACGTGGTCGTTCCCGACCCGGCCGAGGGCGAGGTGCTGGTGCGCTCGCTGTGGTCCGGCGTCAGCCGCGGCACGGAGACCCTCGTCTTCCGCGGCGGGGTGCCCGAGAGCCAGCACGCGGCGATGCGGGCGCCGTTCCAGGAGGGCGACTTCCCGGCGCCCGTGAAGTACGGGTACCTCAACGTCGGCGTGGTGGAGCGGGGCCCGGCGGCGCTCGTCGGGCGCACCGTCTTCTGCCTCTACCCGCACCAGACGCGGTACGTCGTCCCGGCGACGGCCGTGACGGTCCTGCCGGACTCGGTGCCCGCGCCGCGGGCCGTCCTGGCCGGCACCGTCGAGACGGCCGTCAACGCGCTGTGGGACGCGGCCCCGCTGGTCGGCGACCGGATCGCGGTGGTCGGCGGGGGCATGGTCGGCTGCTCGGTGGCCGCCCTGCTGGCCCGCTTCCCCGGTGTCCGGGTGCAGCTGGTGGACGCCGACCCGGCGCGGGCGAAGGTCGCCGAGGCACTCGGCGTGGACTTCGCCCTCCCCGAGGACGCCCGCGACGGCCTCGACCTCGTCGTGCACGCCAGCGCCACCGAACAGGGGCTCGCCCGGTCACTGGAGCTGCTGGCCGCCGAGGGCACGGTGCTGGAACTGAGCTGGTACGGCGACCGCAAGGTCTCCCTCCCGCTGGGCGAGGACTTCCATTCCCGGCGGCTGGTCGTGCGCAGCAGCCAGGTCGGCACCGTCTCCCCGGCCCGCCGCTCCAGCCGTACGTACGCCGACCGGCTCGCGCTCGCCCTGGAGCTGCTTGCCGATCCGGCGCTCGACGCCCTGGTCACCGGAGACAGCGCTTTCGAGGAGCTGCCGGAGGTCATGCCGAGGCTCGCGGCGGGCGAGATTCCGGCCCTCTGCCACCGGGTCGGGTACGAACAGGAGCGCCTGACCTGAGAAAAGAGTGAGATCCGGCTGAACAGGGGGAAGCGTAGGGCCGTACTACACGGCATCCCCCGGCGGTCAGCGGCCGGGGGAGCGAAGGCGCCGCACCTGGAGGGTCGTCCGTTGTTCAGTGTCACCGTCCGCGATCACATCATGATCGCCCACAGCTTCCGCGGCGAGGTCTTCGGACCCGCGCAGCGCCTGCACGGAGCCACGTTCCTGGTGGACGCCACGTTCCGCCGCGAGCAGCTGGACGACGACAACATCGTCGTCGACATCGGGCTCGCCACGCAGGAACTCGGTGCGGTGGTCAGCGAGCTGAACTACCGCAATCTCGACAACGAGCCCGATTTCGCCGGGGTCAACACCTCGACCGAGTTCCTGGCCAAGGTCATCGCCGACCGGCTCGCGGAGCGGATCCACAAGGGAGCGCTCGGCGAGGGCGCCCGTGGCATCGCCGCCATCGCGGTCGCCCTGCACGAGTCGCACGTCGCCTGGGCGAGTTATGAGCGTGCGCTGTGACCGATGCGACCCTGGAGAAGGCCGCCGTGCCCACGGCCCCGCTCGCGTACGTGCCCGCGCAGGCCGCGCTTCCCAAGATGGGCGGGATCATCCCCATGTCTCTGCGCTCCGTGCAGTTCGTGATGCCGGGCGGCGTCGACGACCCGGCGAACCCGAGCGGCGGCAACGCCTACGACCGGCGCCTCTGCCTGGACCTGCCCGGCTTCGGCTGGCAGGTGCACAAGCACCAGGTGTCGGGTTCCTGGCCCCGCCCCGAGGCGGCCGCCCGCGCGGAGCTGGCGCGGACGCTGAGCGCGTTCCCCGACGGCACGGTCGTCCTCCTCGACGGGCTCGTGGCCTGCGGGGTACCGGAGATCATCACCCCCGAGGCGGAGCGGCTGCGGCTCGTCGTCCTCGTCCACCTGCCGCTCGGTGACGAGCGCGGGCTCGCGCCCGAGGTGGCGGCCGAGCTCGACGCCAAGGAGCGGGCCGTGCTGCGGGCCGTCCCGGCCGTCGTCGCGACCAGCGACTGGGCGGTGCGCCGTCTCGTCTCCCATCACGGCCTCGCCCCCGAGCGCGTGCACGCCGCCGCTCCCGGCGCCGACATCGCCCCGCTGGCCTCCGGCACCGACGGCCTCTCCCGCCTGCTGTGCGTGGCCGCCGTGACCCCGCGCAAGGGCCAGCACAGGCTGGTGGAGGCGCTGGCCGCGGCACGGGACCTGCCGTGGAGCTGCGTGTGCGTGGGCGGCCTCGAACAGGACCCCGAGTACGTGGCCCACCTGCGCGGCCTCATCGCGAAGCACGGCCTTCAGGACCGGCTGGAGCTGGCGGGCCCGAAGGCCGGCGCGGAGCTCGACGCCGCCTACGCCTCCGCCGACCTGATGGTCCTCACCTCCTACGCGGAGACGTACGGCATGGCCGTCACCGAGGCGCTCGCCCGTGGCATCCCCGTCCTCGCGACGGACGTCGGCGGACTGCCCGAGGCGGTCGGCCGCGCCCCCGACGGCGGTGTCCCCGGCATCCTCGTCCCGCCGGAGGACCCGGCCGCCCTCGCGGTCGAGCTGCGCGGCTGGTTCGGCGAGGCCGATGTACGACGTCGTCTCAAGGCCGCCGCGCGCGGCCGCCGGGCGGCCCTGAACGGCTGGGCGACGACCGCCCAGAGCCTGGCCGGTGTCCTCGGCCGGTTTCCCAGCGAACCCCGGAGGGCGGCATGAGGAAGACGACGGCGACCCCGGCCGACGTGGCGCGGCGCATGGGCGGCATACCGGCACAGCCGGTCCGGTCGGAGACCGGTTCCGTGGCGGAGGCCCTGCGCCCCGGTGACGGACCCGTGGCCCCGGGTGCGGAGTCCGTCACCCGGTCGGCCGGCTCCGCTCAGGCGGCGACGCCCGCTGCCGGTTCCGGTGCGCACGACGGTGACGACCGCGCCGCGGACGACGTCATCGCCGGGGCCGGGCCGGTCAGCCGGTCCGGTGAGCGGCCCACCGTGCGACTGCGGGACGCCGGGCCGGAGGAGCAGCCCCGTTACGCCCCCGAGTGGCTGGAGCTGCGCGAGCCCGCCGACGCCGCCGCCCGGGCGATGGAGCTGCTGGACCCGCTGCGCATCCGGCTCGCCAACCTGCCCGGCCGCAGCGGGCTGGCCATCCACGACCTGGGATGCGGCACCGGCTCGATGGGCCGCTGGCTGGCCCCCCGCCTGGACGGCCCCCAGCACTGGATCCTGCACGACCGTGACCCCTACCTCCTGCACTTCGCGGCCGTCGCCTCCCCCCGGGCGGCCGCCGACGGCAGCCGGGTCACCGTAGAGACGCGGCGCGGCGACGTCGCCCGCCTCACCCCGGACGCGCTGCTCGGCGCCTCGCTGGTCACCGCCTCCGCACTGCTCGACGTCCTCACCCGCGAGGAGATCGAGACGCTCGCCGCGGCCTGCGCGGGCGCCGGCTGCCCGGCGCTGCTGACCCTCTCGGTCGCCGGCCGCGTCGAGTTCAGCACGCCGGACCCGCTGGACGACGAGATCGCCGCCGCGTTCAACGACCACCAGCGGCACGGCGGCCTCCTCGGCCCGGACGCGGTGACCGTCGCCTGCGAGGCGTTCGCGGCCCACGGCGCGACCGTCAAGGTGCACCCGAGTCCCTGGCGCCTCGGCCCCGAGAACGTGGGCCTGACCGCCCAGTGGCTGCGGGGCTGGGTCGGCGCGGCCGTGGAGGAGCGCCCCGCACTGGCCGAGCGCGCCGAGGCCTACCTGGCCGCCCGGCTGGCGGCCTGCGCGGCGGGCGATCTGCACGTCACCGTCCACCACAGCGACCTGCTGGCCCTGGCCCGGCCGACGGGCGGAAACGGATGAGCGCGGAGACGGCGGGCCCCCGGGTGACGGCCGCGCCGCCGGTGGTGTGGGCGGAAGGGGCCAGGGCCGCCGTCGCACGACGGCCTGCGCGCACCCCGTCCGTGGCCCGCACCGGCGCCGCCGTGTCCGAGGCGCGTATCGGCGTCATCGTGACCGAGGGGCGCGCGGCGAAGCCCTCCCGGCTGCGGACCCTGCTCGGCAGCCGTGCCCTGCGCACGCACGTCGGGACGGTCGCCGGGGTCGTCATCCTCGGCGTGCTGCTGTGGCGGATGGGCACCGGCGTCCTGCTGGACGGACTGCGCCGGATCGACGGACAGACGCTGCTGGTGGGGCTCGGGATCGGCGCGGTCACCACGGTGTTCAGCGCCTGGCGGTGGGCGCTGGTGGCCCGCGGGCTGCGCATCCGGCTGCCCCTCGGCCCGGCCGTCGCCGACTACTACCGCGCCCTGTTCCTCAACGCGGCCCTGCCCGGCGGCGTCCTCGGCGACGTGCACCGCGCGGTCCGGCACGGGCAGAGCGCCGGGGACGTCGGACGCGGCGTGCGGGCCGTGGTCCTGGAGCGCACCGCGGGTCAGCTCGTGCTGGCCGTGGCAGGCGTAACGGTCCTGCTGATCCTGCCCTCCCCGGTCATGCAGGACGTCCGGCACATCGCCCCGCTGGTCCTGCTGGCGGCCCTGGGCGCGCTCGCCGTCGTCCTCGCCGTCCGGATGAACTCCGCCGCGCCGCGCCGCGGCGGACGGCTGCGGGCGGGACTGGCCGAGGCGCGCGAAGGGCTGCTGTCCCGGCGCAACGGGCCGGGCGTCGCCGTGTCGTCGGCTGTGGTGCTGGCCGGGCACCTCGGGATGTTCGTCGTGGCCGCGCGGGTCGCCGGCTCGGACGCCTCCGTCCTCACGCTGCTGCCGATCGCCGTACTCGCCCTGCTCGCCATGGGCCTGCCGCTGAACGTCGGCGGCTGGGGCCCCCGCGAGGGTGTCACCGCCTGGGCGTTCGGCGCCGCCGGACTCGGCGCAAGCACCGGCCTCGCGGTGGCCGTCGTGTACGGGGTGCTCAGCTTCGTGGCGGCGCTGCCGGGCGCGGTCGTGCTGGTCGTCCGCTGGTACGCGGGACTGCGGGCCGGGACCGCCGACGGCGCCGGCCCCCGGCCCGAGGAGCGGCGTCAGGACGACGCCGCGTCATCCGCCCCGGAGTCCCGTGTTTCGCCTGCCGAGGCCGCCCGAGCCCCCGAAGTCAGCAATGAGAAATACGCACCGAAGGAATCCGCCAGGCTCGCGAGGAGTTCCTTCCCCTTTTCCGCGGACCCCAGGGAAGGACGGCCGATGACGCCCGAATCGGTATAGGCGGACATTCCCAGCGTGAGCAGATGACGGCGGTCGTCCGCGACGAAATCGGCCGACTCATAACCGGGCCGGACCATTTCGGGGTGGGCGTGCAGCAGGATCGAGGTCTCGATCTCCCCGGCGTGCATGTCGGTGAGCAGCGAGGTCGACACCCCGGACCGCTCCAGCGCCGCCTCCCAGTCCTCCGGGGCCGGGAAGAGCGCCATCCGCTCACCTGCGGCGGAGGACTCCTGGACGACGTTGCCCAGGACGTAGTTCCCGCCGTGTCCGTTGACCAGCACCAGGGCCTCGACGCCCGAGCGGCGCAACGACGCCGCGATGTCCCGTACCACCGCGTGAAGGGTCACGGAGGAGATGCTGACGGTTCCCGGCCAGGCCGCGTGCTCGTGCGAGCAGGCGATGGTCACCGGCGGGAGGAGGTGCACCGGGTACGCCCCGGCGATCTCCCGGGCGATGGCACAGGCGACCAGCGTGTCCGTGGCCAACGGCAGGTACGCACCGTGCTGTTCGAAGCTTCCGACGGGCAGGACAGCCACCTGTGCCGAGACGCCGGCGCCCCGGGTCCGCACGTCTTCGGTAGTGTCCGTCGGCACCAGTCCGTACGCCGCCGACCGTATTTCCGAACCACTCATTTCTTCCCGGCCCTTCGTCTCTGCTTAGGAACCAGATCATGACAGAAAAAATTGGCGTACTCGGCACGAAGACCCCGCAGCGCACCGGTGTGGAACGCGTGGTGAATGCACCCCTCCCCACCGTGTACGGGAAATTCCAGGCGATCGGTTACATGGACCATGACCGCGGTGACGAGCAAGTCGCCCTGGTCTACGGCGAGATCGGCACCGAGGACGTGCTCACCCGGCTGCACTCGGAGTGCCTGACCGGCGACGCCTTCGGCTCCCAGCACTGCGAGTGCGGCGACCAGCTGGCGTCCGCGCTGCGGGCGGTCGTCACCGAGGGCCGCGGCATCGTCGTCTACCTGCGCGGACACGAGGGCCGGGGGATAGGGCTGCTGGGCAAGCTGCGGGCGATGGCGTTGCAGGCGGAGGGCCTGGACACCGTCGAGGCGAACGTGGCACTCGGCTTTCCGGTCGACGCCCGCGACTACAAGGTGGCCGCCGACATCCTGCGCGACCTGGGCGTGGAGTCCGTCCGCCTGATGTCGAACAACCCGCGCAAGCGCGAGGCGCTCGTCGACAACGGCATCCGCGTCGCCGAGGAGGTCCCGCTGCTGATCGAGCCGTGCGAGAACAACATCACCTATCTGCGTACCAAGCGGGAGCGTCTGGACCACCGGCTGCCCCACCTCGACGCGGTGGCGCACTGGTCCTGAAACCGCTTGGGACCGCCACCCCGACGGGTAGGGATCGTGGCGGTACCGGCGTACGACAGCCCCGGTCCCGGCGTACGGGCCGGGGCCGCCGTGACAAGGAGCCGCCCCGGTGAACACGCATGCCTCGGTCGTCGTCATCGGCGGCGGGGTGATGGGCACGAGCATCGCCTACCACCTCGCCGCCGTCGGCGTGCCGGACGTCCTGTTGGTCGAACGCGACGAACTCGCCGCCGGATCCACCTCGAAAGCCGCCGGCGGGGTACGCGCCCAGTTCTCCGACGAGCTGAACATCCGGCTCGGGGCGCGCAGCCTGGAGGCGTTCGGGCGGTTCGGCGAGGAGATCGGACACGACATCGGGCTGCACCGCGTCGGCTACCTCTTCCTGCTGTCCACGCCCGAGGAGGTCGCCTCCTTCGAGGCGGGCGTGCGGCTTCAGAACGCACTCGGTGTGCCCAGCCGGATGATCGACCCGGCCGAGGCACGGCGCCTGTCCCCGCTGATCCGCACCGACGGGTTACTCGCGGCCGCGTACTCGCCCGACGACGGCCACTGCACTCCTGAGGCCGTCGTCCACGGGTACGCGGCCGCCGCCCGCCAGTGCGGGGCGCGCATCCTGCGGCACACCGCGGTCACCGGCATCGAACGCCGGGGCGACACGATCACCGCCGTGCAGACCACCCTCGGCCGCGTCAGCACCGGCACGGTGGTCTGCGCGGCCGGCGCCTGGTCCCGGGGGGTCGGCGCGATGGCCGGGGTGGAGCTGCCGGTGCAGCCGCTGCGCCGCCAGATCGCGGTCACCGAACCGGTCCCCGGCCTGCCGCCCGGCCTCCCCATGACCATCGACTTCACCACCAGCCTGTACTTCCACGCCGAGGGCCCCGGCCTCCTGGTCGGGATGTCCGACCCCGACGAACGGCCCGGCTTCGCCACCGACACCCACGACCGGTGGATCCCCCGCCTCGCCGCCGCCATGGAACACCGCGCCCCCGCCCTCCTCGACCTGCGCCGCACGGGTGGCTGGGCGGGACTGTACGAGGTGACCCCGGACCACAACGCGCTGATCGGGGAGGCGTCCTCGGTATCCCGCTTTCTGTACGCGACCGGCTTCTCCGGCCATGGCTTCCTCCAGGGACCGGCCGTCGGCGAGGTCGTACGCGACCTGTATCTCGGCCGCGTACCCTTCGTGGACGTCACCCCCCTGAGCGCCGACCGTTTCGCGGCCGACGCCCCGCGTCCGGAGGCCAACCGCGTATGACCGAACTGCATCTGTGGCTGCGGCACGAGGCCCGCACCACCGAACGGCGCACCCCGGTCGTCCCCGACGACGCCCGCCGCCTCGTCGGGGCCGGCGTGGAACTGACCGTCGAGGACTCCCCGCAGCGCGTCTTCCCGGCGCGCGAGTACGAGGCCGTCGGCGCCCGGATCGCGTCCCCCGGTTCCTGGGTGTCCGCGCCCCGCGACGCCGTCGTCCTCGGTCTGAAGGAACTTCCTGACGAACCGGACCGGTTGACGCACCGGCACATCCTCTTCGGGCACGCCTACAAGCAACAGCCGGGCGCGGCGGCGCTGTTGCGCCGGTTCGCCGCAGGCGGAGGGGCGCTGCTCGACCTGGAGTACCTGGTCGACGACGACGGCCGCCGCCTCGCCGCGTTCGGCTTCTGGGCGGGCTACCTGGGCGCGGCCCTGGCGGTGCTCCAGCATCGGGGCAGGCTGGTCGCGCCCCTGGTGCCCACCGCCAAGGACGAGCTGGACGAGACGCTGCGTCCGGCCCCCGGCGACGGGGAGTTCACCGCCCTCGTCGTCGGCGCGCTGGGCCGCAGCGGCCGGGGCGCACGGGCCGCGTTCGCCACCGCCGGGGTCGACCCCACCGGCTGGGACCTGGCGGAGACACTCGACCTGGACCGCGCCGCCCTGCTGGCCCACGACGTGATGGTCAACTGTGTCCTCGCGACGAGCCCGGTGCCCCCGTTCGTCCGCGAGGAGGACCTGGATGACCCGGCCCGCCGGCTGCGCACCCTTTCCGACGTCACCTGCGACGTGGGCTCGCCGCTCAACGTCCTCCCGGTGTACGACCGCACCACCGAGTGGACGGACCCCGTGCGCCGCCTGCGCAAGGAACCCCCGCTCGACCTGATCGCCATCGACAATCTGCCGTCGCTGCTGCCGCGCGAGTCCAGCGTCGACTTCTCGGCGGCCCTCACCCCCCAGCTGCTGGACTTCGGCTCGGGTGCACCGTGGGCCCGCTGCCTGGAACTCTTCCATCGCGTGTCCCGCGAACTCGGTCTATAGGACCGTCCTGCCAACTCGGCCTATGAGAAGGGGAGTCCGGCCATGTCCGATCTGGTACCGGCGTCCGGCACCGTCCACTGGGTCGGCGCCGGTCTGTCCACGGGCAGCGGCCTGGCCGCCCTGTGCGAGCACACCGACGGCGTACGCCTGTGGCACCGCACGAAGGAGCGGGCGGCCGAGGCCCTCGACCGGCTGGGCCTGACCGGACGAGCCGAGCCGTGCGCGTACACCCTCGACGCGCTCACGGCCCGACTGGTCCCCGGTGATGTCGTGGTGTCGATGCTGCCCGCGACCGGGCACGCGGACCTGCTGGCGGCGTGCGTGGCCCGAGGGGCGCACTTCGCGTGTTCCAGCTATGTCTCCGACGCGGTACTGGAGCAGGTGCCCGCGGCCTCCGCCGCCGGGATCGTCGTGCTCACCGAGGCCGGCCTCGACCCCGGTGTCGACCACCTCTTCGCGCACAGCCTCGTCGCCCGCGCCCGCAAGGCGATCGGCGACGACACCGCGGCCTCGTACCGCCTCACCTCCTACTGCGGAGGCGTCCCCGCGGTACCCAACGACTTCAGGTACCGCTTCAGCTGGGCGCCCTTCGGCGTCCTCAACGCCCTGCGCTCTCCCGCGCGTTACGTCGAGAACGGCGTCGAGACCGTGGCCGACCGGCCCTGGGAGGCCACACGGGAGCACCTCGTCGGCGGCGAGAACTTCGAGGTCTATCCCAACCGCGACAGCGTTCCCTTCATCCGGCAGTACGGGCTGCCGCGGGCCTGGGCGGCGCGGACCTTCGTGCGCGGCACCCTGCGCCTGGACGGCTGGCTGCGGGCGTGGGCCCCCGTCTTCGAACAGCTGAGGACGGGCGGTGACCGGGAAATCGCCGCGCTGGCACAGGAACTGGCGGCGGCCCACCCCACCACCGAGACCGATCGTGACCGTGTGGTCCTCGCCGTCTCACTCGAGGTGCACGCGGCCGGCGAGGGCGAAGGCAGCGGAGACAACGTCGGCGGCGAGGGCGACGACGACAGCGGCGGCGTGTCCGAGGGGGCGGGTAACAGCGCCTCCTGGTCGGGGAGTTACCTCCTGGACCTGGAGGGCGACGAGAAGGAGAGCGCGATGGCACGCTGCGTCTCCCGGCCGCTCGCCCTGGGCGTCCGGCACATCATGGACGGCAACCTGCCGTCCGGGCTGAACCGGGCGGCAGGGACGGCCGCGCGCTCCGAACAGTGGCTGCGCGAACTCGGCGACGAGGGGCTCGGGTTCACGCTGCGGATCGACGACTGAGAGGTCGCCGACCGACGACGGTCTCGTCAGCCGACGACGGCCTCGTGGACCAGTCGCTTGAGGTCCGGGTAGAGCTTCAGGGATCTGCGCGGCCTCAGCTGGGTCAGGAACTGGACGGTCAGATCACGGCCCGGGTCGACCCAGAACGTCGTCGTGGCGACACCGCTCCAGCCGTAGGTGCCGAGGCCGCAGGGGGCCTGGGCGCGGCTCGGGTCGATGACCACGGAGACCCCGAGACCGAAGCCGACGCCGTCGTTGCCGGGCTCGTCGTGGGCGGGGCGGCTGCCGAACGAGCGCAGGTCGGCGCCCCCGGGAAGATGGTTGCGGGTCATCAGATCGACGGTCTCGGGAGCGAGCAGCCGCACGCCGTCGAGCTCGCCGCGGCGGCGCAGCAGCTCGCTGAAACGGTGAACATCGTATGCGGTCGCCACCATGCCGCCGCTTCCCGACAGGAAGCGGGGGCGGCCGAACAGCGGCAGGCCGGGGATCGGCTCGATACCGCCGCTGTCGGTGTCGCCGTACAGCTCCGCCAGCCGCCCGGCCTGCTCGTCCGTGACCTGGAAACCGGCGTCCGGCATGCCGAGCGGGCGGAAGATCCGCTCGGCGATGAACTCGTCGAGGGGACGGCCGGAGACGACCTCGATGATCCGGCCGAGGACGTTCGTGGCGACCGAGTAGTTCCACTGTGTGCCCGGCTCGAACTGGAGCGGTAGCCGCGCGTACGCCTCCACCGTCCCGGCCAGGTCGGAGCCCGGCAGCACCGCCGACTCCAGACCGGCCTCGCGGTACAGGGCGTCGACGGGATGGCAGTGGTAGAAGGCGAAGGTCAGCCCGGCCGTGTGGGTCATCAGATGCCTCACGAGCAGGGGCTGACCGACCGGGCGGGTGGTGAGGCCGGCGCCCGAGCCGCCGGTGTACACCCGCTGGTCGGCGAAGGCCGGGAGGTGGTCGGCCACCGGGTCGTCGAGGCCGAGTCCGCCCTCCTCGACCAGTATCAGCGCGGCGACCGAGGTGACCGGCTTGGTCATCGAGTAGATCCGGTAGAGGGTGTCGGCCTCGACGGGCAGTCCGGCGGCGAGGTCGCGGTGCCCGTGCGTGGTGAGGTGGGCGACCCGGCCGCCGCGGGAGACGGCCATGAGGAACCCGGGCAGGCGCCCCTCGTCGACGAAGTGGGCGACGTGCTGATCGAGACGGTCCAGCGCCTTCGCGTCCAGTCCGACCTCGCTCGGGTCGACCTCTTGCCGCAGCAGTGCCATCGGTTTCCTCCGGTGCGATCGTTCAAGGTGCGGTCCCGGCCTACCCCGCCCGGACGCCCTCAGACCTCATGGTCGCGCAGGGAACGCGTGTGCGGACCCCTTTCGACGTCATGATCGGTGTGCGTTGCGTCGCTTCCACCCGGACGTGTGCCGACCGGGCGGGCGGACGGTGCGGGACGGGGACGGCCGGGCAGCGCCCGGCAGACCGGCAGGGCCGCCGCCACCGCGAACGCCGACAGGACGAGGGGCGAGCGCGCGGCGCCGAAGCCCATGAGCACGGTCGCCGACGCCACGCCCAGCACCGGCCCGACGTTCATCGCCGTCTGCTGAAGTCCGCCCGCCACCCCGGCCGACTCCGCGGGAGCCTGTCGTACCACCACATGCGTCGCCACGACCATCACCGTGCCGAAGCCCCAGCCCACCAGCGCGAAGCCGGCGCAGAAGGAGACCGCCCCGGAGGCCCGGGCGAGCAGGAGCAGGCCGGCGGCGAGGACGACCAGTGCTGTCACGACGGTGACGCGGGCGCCGGAGCGGCGCAGCAGGACGGCTGAGGCGGGCGCGGCGGCCACCAGCGACGCGGCCAGCGGCAGGCTGAGCAGTGCGCTGTGCAACGGGGTCAGCCCCAGGCCGTCCTGGAGGACGTAGACGCAGGTCAGAAGCCCGCCATTGAGGGCAGCCGACGCGACGACGAGCACCCCGAGCGCCCCGCCCACCGCCGGCGAGCCGACCACCTCCGGCGGCAGCAGCGGGGAACGGGTGCGGCGCTCGTGCCGTACGAAGGCGGCCCCCGTGAGCAGGGCGACCGGCGCCGACCATGCCAGGGCGGGCAGGGTGACGAGCGCGTGCACCAGACAGGCCAGGGCTACGGCGAGCAGCAGGGCGCCGGGCAGGTCGAGCGGCACGTCGGTGCGCGGCCCCGGGCGGTCCCGGGAGGCGAGGGCGAGCACACCGAACAGCAGGGCGGGCACGATGTTGAGGAGGAACACGGTCCGCCAGCCGAACTCCGTGGCCAGCGCCCCGCCCACCACGGGCCCCGCCGCCGCTGCCACCCCGATGGCAGCGGTGCGCACCGCGATCGGCGCCCGCAGTCGCTCCGGCGGGTAGGCGGCCCGCAGCATCCCCAGGGTGGCGGGCTGCAACAGCGCGCCGAACACGCCCTGCACGACCCGGAGCGCGATCACCCAGCCGATGTCCGGCGCCAGCGCGATGCCCGCCGAGGCGGCGCCGAAGCCGAGCATGCCCAGGGCGAAGGTGCGCCGGTGTCCGAAGCGGTCGCCGAGCCGTCCGGCGAACACCAACAGGCCGGCCACCGCGACGAGATACCCGGTGCTGGTCCACTGCACCTGGGGGAACGTGGCGTGCAGGTCGCGGCGCAGGGCGGGCTGCGCGACCGTGAGCACGGTGCCGTCCAGGGCGACGACCATGGCGCCGGCCACGCTGCTCGCGAGCGTCAGCGGCAGGCAGCGGGACCGGGACGGGGACCGGCGTCTCACCGGTCGTCCTCGGGGCCGAGATGCGCGTCCAGCACCGTGCGCAGAAGGGGCGCGAAGTCGTCGGAGCCCGTGGCGAGTTGGAGACTTCCCCAGCGCCAGAGCTGGGCGATGCCGTGCAGGTTCGCCCACAACGCGCCCGCGACGGTCCGTGCGTCACGGCCGGGCCGGACCTGGCCGACCAGGTCCACCAGGACGCCGAACAGCGGAAGGCTGGTGTCCCGCAGCCGCAGATGACCGCTCTCCAGCAGATCGTGACGGAACATCAGCTCGTACATGCCGGGGTTGTCCGCCGCGAACTCCATGTAGACGCGGGCCAGTTCGCGCAGTCGGGCGCGAGGCCCGGCGGTGCCGTCGCCGGGGGTGGCGGTCACCAGGGCGCCCAGGTCGGCGAATCCGCGGTGGGCGATGGCCGACAGCAGCTCCAGGTGCGTGGGGAAGTAGCGGCGGGGCGCACCGTGCGAGACGCCGGCCCTGCGGGCGATCTCGCGCAGCGTGAGCGCTCCTACGCCCTCGCGGGAGAGCAGGTCCACGCCGACGTCCACCAGACGGGTGCGCAGGCCGGGGTCCGGGTCAGGCTTCTCGGTCACACTCATAGACACTGTCTACCAGAAGGCTGTAGACAGTGTCTACCCTTCTCTTCTGCACCTCTGCCTGCCTCTGGCCGCCTCTGTGTGCCTGTGCGCCCGGCAGGTCGGGATGGGGGGAATGTCATCCGGGGTGGCACCGGTTGTGTCGTACATGACTCAGGACATGACGCAGAACGCGCTGCTCGCACTCCTCTCCGAGAGCCGTGTCGGAGTACTGGTCACCCTCAAGCGCGACGGCCGCCCCCAGCTGTCGAACGTGACCCACCGCTACTATCCGGACGAGGGCCTCATCCGGATCTCCGTGACGGACGACCGCGCCAAGACCCGCAACCTGCGCCGTGATCCCCGCGCCTCCTACCACGTCACCGCCCCCGACCACCGCGCCTACACGGTCGCCGAGGCCACCGCCGACCTCACGCCGGCCGCGAAGGACCCCTACGACGCCACCGTCGAGGAACTCGTCAGGCTCTACCGCGACGTCCAGGGCGAGCATCCCGACTGGGACGACTACCGCGCCGCCATGGTCCGCGACCGCCGCCTGGTCCTGCGCCTGCGGGTGGAGCGGGCGTACGGCATCCCCAGGGGGACGGGCGACGCTTAGAGGACGTGCGGGCGATCACCGGTCCGCGGGCGGCCACGGTGTTCGGGGCATCACGGTGTTCGGGCGATCACGGATCCCGCCGCGCAGCCGCGCCGGGTGGGCCGTGCGGGCCGGCCCGGCCTGGCGGCTCAGCAGTGGCAGAGCACGTCGAGAACGACGGTGTCGGCGTCGAGGCCGTCCAGGTAGCGGTTGGCCCGTTCCCAGTGGCCGTCCGTGTCCGCGTCCGTCCACGAGCCGTCGAGGGCGAGCAGGGCGAAGCCGGGCACGGCGCCCTGCACCGACCGCGACCGGGCTTCCTCGTGGTCCTGCGCGAAGAAGGCGACCGGGTCGTTGAGCAGGAACGACATGTCGAAGTGCGGGTCTCCCGCGACGGCGCGCTGCGCCACGTCCTGCACCAGCGGCTGGGCCAGATGGTCCTCTCTGGCGTCTGCCGCGGAGTACTCCTCGGGCTCGGCCTCGTGGCGGGCGAGGAAGTCGGTCAGCGGTCGGGCGGGCGGATGCATCGCGGTCAGCTCGTTCCACGCGGCGGCCAGGGCGTCATGGCTGTGTGCCGCCCGCCTGCGCATACCGTCGAAGTCGAGCAGCCCCCGGGGCCCGCCGTAGCACTCCAGCGGCCCGAGGGCATCGAGCCTGGCCTTCCTGCGCGGCACGGTCTTCGCCGTGACGAGCCTGCGGTCGCGCTCGTACGGAGGCAGTACGAGGTAGGCGTTGCCCGGACCGGAGTGGATGGCCCACCAGTCCCATCGGCCGACCGGATTCCATGCGTCGTCGAGGTCGGCGTTGTAGGGCGCCATGGCGGCGGCTATCGCCTGTGGAACCTGCCGGGGCGCCGTCGGCGGCAGGCACACAGTGGCGAAGAACTTGGTCATGCCGCGCAGCGTAAGCCCTGATTCTCGTCCGCCCGTGCGAGGGCCATTTCGCGGGATCGCCGTCTGGGGGCGGTTCTGCGAGTCCCCCGAGGGCACCTCCGCGGTGGCTCGGGATCAGCGGTGGGTCAGGAGGCCGGTGTGTCGGCAGGGACGGTGGTGGCGGTGACGTCGCCCTCGTAGACGAGGGCGGTGCGGTGGTTGTACTGGATGGTGTACATGGACTTGCCGCCGATGACGACGGTGCCGCTGGACTTGAAGTAGTCGTCGGTGGGAGCGGCGGGCGCGGTGGCGACGTAGGCCTGGCCCGACGGGATGGTGTACATGCTCAACGGGGCCTGGGTGGAGGGTGACAGGCCCGTGGGGTACTCGGCGGCGTCGGGGTAGCTGGAGCCGTAGACCTTGACGGGCGGGTCGGAGGGCGTCCGGCCGCTCTCGACGACGGTCACGCCGTGGGCGGGGACGGTGTTGGCTCCGCCCGGGTTGTCGAACCAGACCTGGGTGCCGCTGTACCAGATGGCGGTCCAGTCGCCGCTGTTGTCGGCGACGACGAACTGCTGGCCGGCCTGGGCGGTGCTGCCCCAGTCGTTGATGCGGTCGGTGCCGGCGGCGCCGGGGTGGACCGCCTGGTCGCCGAAGAGCGGTGCCGCGTCGCTGGGGGCGGTGCGCAGGTAGACGAAGTTGGACGGCTGCTCTCCGCGCGTGCACGTGGTGATGGCGCCGGTCGGATCGTCGGCGGGGCAGATCTGGACGCTCTGCCGGTTGTCGGCGAAGCCGGGGGCGATGGTCACCACCGACCCGGCATCGCCGACTCCGTGCTGACCGGTGACCGGGGCGCCGAGCAGGGCCATGAAGTGCTCCCAGTCCCAGGACGGGCCCGGGTCCCAGTGCATTCCGGACACGGTCCCCGAGGTCGGGCCGACCACGTTGTCGTGGCCGATGACGTGCTGCCGGTCCAGCGGGATACCGAACCGCCCCGCCAGATAGGTCACCAGGTCCGCGGTCGCCTCGTACTGCGCCTCGGTGTACCAGGTCGCGCCGTGCGCGGCGTACCCCTCGTGCTCGATGCCGACGGAGTGCATGTTCGTCGAGTAGTTGCCCGCGTGGAAGGCGAGGTCCTTCAGGGGAACCATCTGCGTCACCGCGCCGTCCGCGGACCGCATCACGTAGTGCGCGGCTCCGCCGCCGGGGGTCTGGAAGGTGGTGATGGTCGAGGCGTACGAGGACTCGGTGTCGTGGATGACGATCGAGTCGATCCTGATGCCGTTGGCCGGCCGGTTGGACACCTGGCCGTTGGAGGCCGCCGCCGGCACGAACGTGCAGTCCACCGTCGTGGGGCACTCGGTGCTAGCCACCGTCGCCGACGTCAAGGGCAGCCGGGACAACTGGCCGGTGTCCGGGCTGACCTGGGGGTCGGCCGTCAGCGTCACGCGCTGCCCGTCCGACGTGGTGCGCCCGGCGCCCTTCTTCAGGGTGGCGAAGACGCGGTCGGCGAAGGCCCGCGCGCCTTGCCGCCCGGTCGGCTGGCTGTAGCGCGCCACGGCTGCGTACCACTGCCCCGGATCGGCTGAGGACCGGTCGCCGACCGTCTTCTGGTACGACGCCAGAAGTGCCGCCCCACCGCGGATGTTCGCCGCCGCGTCGGTGCGCAGCCGCTGTTCCGAAAGCCCGGTCAGCCGTGCCGCCGCCTGCAACGTGTGCAACGCCGGATCCGCGGCGGTCCTCGCCAGATCCGCCCGGCCCGCCGCGCCGGCGTCCCCGGCGGCCAGCATGGATGCCGTCACGTCCGTCAGATGCATCGGACCGTATCCGCCGCCGGCGCTGTATTCACCGGCGTGCGCGTCCCACGCCGACTCCTGGTAGGCCACCGCCAGCAACACCTGTTCCGGCACGTCGAACTCCGCCGCCGCGGCCGCGAAATCCCCCTGCCGCACCATCGCGGCCGGGGTCTTCCCTGCCGTCGCCTGTGCTGCCGCAGGAACGGCGATGCTCCCGGCCATCGCGAGCACCGCCGCCGCCAGTACGAGCGGCCGACGCGGAGTTACGTCCCGACGGCGTAGCCCTGCCTCTGTCGTCACCAAGGATCCCCGAATCTCAACTGAAGGAGCACTTCGGCCCCTCGATAGTGCTGATCGACACGGCACTGGCCGTTGCGAAGGCGTGCGGAGCCGTCACGCGAATGCCCTCGCCGCCTGCTCACGCCGAAGTGCAGCCGACATCCGGCCACACCCGGCCCAGGGCCGAGTTCGTCGCGAATCTAGCAGACCCCGCATTCCTCGTGATCGCCCGTCGCGCCGCGCCAACCCTGCCGCAGACAGCAGGAGTTCGGCCGAAACGCCGGCAGATGGGATACCGAATGCCGGGCAAGACATCGACACGTCCGGGTGTCGAGAACGCGGCACCGGCTCCGTCCCTGGGGTACCAGTAGCCACAACGGACTGCGCGACGAAGAAGGAGCACCCCTTGACGATTCGGCGGATGGACAACGTGGGCATCGTCGTCGACGACCTGGAGGCCGCCGTCGCCTTCTTCACCGAGCTCGGCATGGAGCTGGAAGGCGAAGCGCAGATCGAGGGGATCTCGGCAGACCGGATGGTCGGCCTCGACGGGGTCCGCAGCGCCATCGCGATGATGCGCACGCCGGACGGCCACGGCAAGCTGGAGCTGACCAAGTTCCACACCCCCGCGGCGGTCACTGCCGGACCTCTCGACCCGCCGCCCAACACCCTGGGCCTGCACCGTGTCATGTTCGCCGTCGACGACATCGACGACACGATCACCCGCCTGCGCCGCCATGGCGCCGAACTCCTCGGCGAGGTGGCGAACTACGAGAACGTCTACCGGCTCTGCAATCTCCGCGGCCCCTCGGGGATCATCGTCGCTCTGGCCGAACGCATCGGCTAGGTTCCCTCTCCTCGGCCGGCGTCGGGTCCGGACGAGGATGCTCGTGACGTGGAGTGCGGCCCGGTGGGCGCTCGTGAGTCCGTCGGTTCGTGTGGCCGGGCCGCGCCACTGCCCGAGGCGGTCGACGCACCGCTCGACGGGGGCCGGTCGTCGCCGTCGCCATGGTCGCTGTCGGCGCCGCGGGCTCGAAGGGCGTGCAGTACGGCGATCATGTCCGCTCCCGCGTGGCCCAGCGCCACGGTCTCCTCGAACAGGGCGTGGCAGGTGTCGAGCAGGGGGACGCCAGTCCCGACGCACGCGCCGCCCCGGCGATCAGACGTGGGTCCTTTGCTGGACGGGGCTGTGGAATGAGGTTTCCCCAGGCGTGAGACCTGCCATGCCTTTCCCGCCGGTGGCCGGTGGCCGGTGGCCGGTGGCCGGTGGCCGGTGGCTGGTAGCCGGTGGCCGGTGGGCAGTGACCCTGCGGCGCGCCACCGCCACCGCCACCGCCACCGCCACCGCCAAGGACCGCTACAGCACCCGCCCCGGCGCACCCGAGCCCCCCGGCGCGGCGAACGCGTCCAGGAGGCTCGGGGGGCGCGGAGTTCCGGGGGAGTTCACCCCCTGGGCGGGCGTGGAGTGGGTCAGGCGGTGACCGTTTCCGGCTGTGCGGTCTTGCGTGCGTCCCGCTCGCCCAGCCGCTCCGTGGGGATCTTCGCGGTCTCCCGGGCCGACAGGGCCGCGATCACCGGCGGGACGCACAGGGCCGCCGTGAAGAGGGCGACCGAGGACCAGCCGTCGCCGTCCGGGCCGGCGATCTGCGCGGCGAAGGTGACCGCGAAGCCGGCGACGGCGAAGCCGATCTGCGTGCCGATGGCCATGCCGGACAGTCGGACGCGGGTGGAGAACATCTCCCCGTAGAACGAGGGCCACACGCCGTTCGCGGCGCTGTAGACCACTCCGAAGGTGGCGATGCCCAGCAGCAGGATCAGCGGGTACGAGCCGGTGGAGATCGCCCACAGGTAGGCGAACATCATCACGGCGCTGCCGGCCGCGCCGATCAGGTACACCGGCCGGCGTCCGATGCGGTCGGAGAGCGTGGCCCACGCGGGGATGGCCGCGAGCGCGACCAGGTTGGCCAGCGCGCCCACCCACAGCATGGAGGTGCGGCTCATTCCCACCGAGTCGCTGGTCGCGTACGCCAGCGCCCACACGGTGAAGATGGTGCTGACCGAGGCGACGAGCGCGCCCGCGACCACCCGCAGGACGTCCGCCCAGTGCTCGCGCAGCAGCACCGCCAGCGGCAGCTTGACGACCTCACCGGTGGCCTGCTGGGCGGCGAAGGCCGGGGTCTCCTCCAGTGTGCGGCGAATGACGTAGCCGACGCCGGCGACCGCGATGCTCAGCCAGAACGGGACCCGCCAGCCCCAGGACAGCAGTTGCTCCTCGGGGAGGGCCGCGATCGGGATGAACACGAGCGTGGCGAGGAGCTGACCGCCCTGGGTGCCGCTGAGGGTGAAGCTGGTGAAGAAGCCCCGCCGCTGCGACGGCGCGTGTTCCAGCGTCATGCTGTTGGCGCTGGCCTGCTCGCCGGCGGCGGAGATGCCCTGGAGGACGCGGCACAGCACCAGCAGGACGGGCGCGAGGGTGCCGACCTGGGCGCGGGTCGGCAGGCAGCCGATGAGGAACGTCGAGATGCCCATCAGGACGAGCGTGAAGACCATGATCTTCTTGCGGCCCACGCGGTCGCCGAAGTGGCCGAGGAAGAGCGCGCCGACGGGACGGGCCGCGTAGGCGACGCCGAAGGTGGCCAGGGACAGCAGGGTCGCGGTGGCCGGATCGGACTCGTCGAAGAAGACCTTCGGGAAGATCAGTGCTGCCGCGCTGCCGTAGATGAAGAAGTCGTAGTACTCCAGAGCACTGCCGATCCAGGCCGCCATGGCGGCTTTCTTCGGCTGGCCGGGAGGTGCGGCGGGGACGGACACGGCGTGCTCCTTCGAGGGAACTCCAACGTACGTGGAGTGAGGCAAGGGGAGTAGGGCCGGTTCCCTGGGGTGCGGGGCGGCTGCGCCGGGTGCGTGCCCGGCTAATTAACCCACTGGGTAGTTAGTAGCGGATGGCTAGGGATGCTGCGCCGATGTTTCACCTGTGTCAATAGGCCGCGTCGGACGATCTTCGGCGCGGACCACGTGCCCGGCCGGAAGGCAGCCCTGGGCCCAGGAGGAACCGGGCCGGCTCCGCGCGGCCTCAGTCCGCCGTGCGCTCCGCCGTCAGATAGGCGATCACCATGTCGCCGAGCATGGTGCGGTAGTGCTCGCGCTGGGCCGGATCGACCAGGTCGCGGCCGAACAAGGCGCCGAACGTGTGCCGGTTGGCGACCCGGAAGAAGCAGAACGAGCTGATCATCGCGTGCAGGTCCACGGCGTCCACCTCGGCCGTGAACAGGCCGGACTCCCGCCCGGAGGCGAGGATGCGGCGGATCACGTCGAGCGCGGGAGAGCCGATCCGCCCCAGCTTCTCGGAGGCGGCGATGTGCTCGGCCTCGTGGATGTTCTCGATGCTCACCAGCCGGATGAAGTCCGGGTGCTGCTCATGGTGGTCGAAGGTCAGCTCCGCCAGCCGGCGGATGGCCGCGACCGGGTCGAGGTGCTCGACGTCGAGCTGCTGCTCGGTCTCCCGGATCACGCCGTACGCCCGCTCCAGGACGGCGGTGAAAAGCTGCTCCTTGCCGCCGAAGTAGTAGTAGATCATCCGCTTCGTGGTGCTGGTGCGGGCGGCGATGTCGTCGACCCGGGCGCCGGCGTAGCCGACCCGGGCGAACTCCTGGGTCGCCACGTCGAGGATCTCGGCCCGGGTCCGGACGGCGTCGCGCAGGCGGCCGTTGCCGTGGGGTCGTGCCGGTTCGTCGACGCTGGTCATCGGGGTTCCTTCGGGCCGCGTGGGTGCAGTGCCGCGATTCTAGAAGCCCGCCTGTGTCCCGTGGCCCGGAAGGGCTTCCCCCGGGAGGCGACTCGATGCTATGACTAACTCACCAGTTCGTACATTAGTCAGCCGATCGGGAGGTCCGCCGTGGCCGTCGTCTTCAAGGACTCGTATGTCGTCGGCCTGATCGGTTCCGGCATCGGTCCCTCGCTCAGCCCGGCGCTGCACGAGCGGGAGGCGGACCGGCAGGGCCTGCGGTACGTGTACCGCCTCGTCGACATCGACGCCCTGGGGGTCGGACCCGAGGCGGTGGGCGATCTGGTGCGCGCCGCCCGCGACCTCGGCTTCGACGGGCTCAACATCACGCACCCCTGCAAGCAACTGGTCGTCCCGCACCTCGACGGGCTCGCCCCGCAGGCCGAGGCGCTCGGCGCGGTCAACACCGTCGTCCTCGAGGACGGCCGGGCCGTGGGCCACAACACCGACGTGACCGGTTTCGCCGCCTCCTTCGCGCGCGGTCTGCCCGACGTCCCGCTGGAACGGGTCGTGCAGCTGGGCGCCGGAGGCGCGGGGGCGGCGGTCGCGCACGCCACACTCACCCTGGGCGCGGGGCAGGTCACCGTCGTGGACGCGCTGTCCGACCGGGCCGCCGGCCTCGCCGCTTCCCTGAACCGTCACTTCGGCCCGGGCCGGGCGGCGGCCGCCGGACCGGACCGGCTGGCCGGTCTGCTCGCGCGGGCCGACGGCGTCGTGCACGCCACCCCCACCGGCATGGCGGCCCACCCGGGCCTGCCCTTCCCGGCCGAACTGCTCCGTCCCGGCCTCTGGGTCGCCGACGTCGTCTACCGGCCGCTGGAGACCGAGCTCCTGCGCACCGCCCGCGCGGTCGGCTGCGCCGTCCTGGACGGGGGCGGCATGGCCGTCTTCCAGGCCGTGGACGCCTTCCGTCTGTTCACCGGTCGGGAGCCCGACAGCCGCGCCATGCTGGCCGACTTCTCGGAGCTGGCCCGCGGTGCCGAGCACTCCGCGGGCCACGCCCTGTGACGGTCGCGGACCGTCCGCGGCCCGCCCCGGCCCCGCGGCCCGCCCTGGCCCCGCGGCCCGGCCCGGCCCCGCGGCCCGCCCTGGCCCCGCGGCCCGGCCCGGCCCCGCGGCCCGGCCCCGGGACGCCCCTCCCCGCGCCCCTGAGCAGGCGCGCCACAGCTTCCGAAGGAGCAGGACCGTGCGTACGTCCATAGCCACCGTCTCCCTCAGCGGATCCCTCACCGAGAAGCTCACGGCCGCCGCCCGGGCCGGGTTCGACGGCGTCGAGATCTTCGAGAACGATCTGCTCGCCAGCCCTCTCACCCCGGAGGAGATCCGCGCCCGCTGCGCCGACCTCGGTCTGGGCATCGATCTCTACCAGCCGATGCGCGACGTCGAGGCGCTGCCGGCCGGGGAGTTCGCCCGTGGCCTGCGCCGTGCCCGGCACAAGTTCGAGGTGATGAGCAGGCTCGGCGCGGACACCGTCCTGGTCTGCTCCAGCGTCTCCCCGCTCGCCGTGGACGACGACGCGCTCGCCGCCGCGCAGCTCAGCGAACTCGCCGACCTCGCCCGGGACCACGGCATCCGAGTCGCCTACGAGGCGCTCGCCTGGGGACGGCACGTCAGCACCTACGACCACGCCTGGCGCATCGTCGAGACAGCCGGGCACCCCGCGCTCGGCACCTGCCTGGACAGCTTCCACATCCTCTCCCGCAGCTCCGGCCCGAAGGACCTCGCGGGCATCGAGGACATCCCGGGCGAGAAGATCTTCTTCCTCCAGCTGGCCGACGCCCCGCTGCTCGGCATGGACGTCCTCCAGTGGAGCCGTCACCACCGCTGCTTCCCCGGCCAGGGCGGCTTCGACGTCGCAGGGCTCGTGCGACACGTCCTGCGCACCGGGTACGAGGGCCCGCTCTCGCTGGAGGTCTTCAACGACGTCTTCCGGCAGGCCGAGGCCGGCCCGACCGCCGTGGACGCCCGCCGCTCCCTGCTGCTCCTCCAGGAGGAGGCCGGCATCCGGACCCTGCCCGCACCCGCGGTCCCGACCGGGATCGCCTTCGCCGAGCTGGTCACCCATGACGCCGAGCCGGTCGCCGCGCTCCTGGCGGGCCTCGGCTTCGCCCGCACCGCCCGCCACCGCGGCAAACCGGTCGAGCTGTGGGAGCGGGGCGAGGCCCGTGTCCTGGTCAACACGGATCCGGCCGCCCACCCCCACACCCGGCTTCGCTCGCGCGGGGGGAACCACCTCGACGGCACGGTCCTCACCGCCGTCGGCCTCGAGTCACCCGACCCGGCCGCGGCCGCCCGCCGCGCCGAGGCGCTGCTCGCCCCGGTCCTGCCCCGCCGCCGCGCCCCCGGCGAAGCTCCGCTGGACGCCGTGGCCGCCCCCGACGGCACGGAACTCTTCCTGTGCGCGACGAACCGGCCCGGACTGCCCGACTGGCGCGCCGACTTCGAGGACGTGACGCAGCCCGTCCCCGCAGCCCCGGGGCGCTCCGCCCCCGCCGCCGACTCCGGCGGTTTCCGCATCGACCATGTGGCCCTCACCCAGCCCTGGCACCACTTCGACGAGGCGGTCCTCTTCCACCGCGGCGTCCTCGGTCTCGACCCCCAGGAGAGCGTCGACGTCGCCGACCCCTACGGGCTGCTGCGCAGCCGCGCCGTCACCAACGCCGACGGCAGCGTCCGGCTGCCGCTCACCGTCGGCGCGGCCCCCGGTGACGACACCGCGCACGCCCGGCACATCGCGCTGGCCACCGACGACGTGGTCGCCGCGGCCCGCCGTCTCACCGACGCGGGCGGCCGGCTGCTGCCCGTCCCGGCGAACTACTACGACGACCTCGCGGCCCGTTTCGAGTTCGCCGAAGGCGAGCTGGAGACCTACCGCGAACTCGGCATCCTCTACGACCGGGACGCATGCGGCGTCTTCCGGCACTGCTACACGCACACCGTCGGCCGCGTCTTCCTCGAACTCGTCCAGCGTGACGGCGGCTACCAGGGCTACGGCGCCGCCAACGCGCCGGTGCGCCTGGCCGCCCAGCGTGCCCTGCGCTGACCTACTGCCGGCTGACCGTCCTCGTCACGCCGGCGACGACGGTCGTGGCCAGGATCCAGCCGGTCACGATGAGGACGTACGACAGGCTCTGGTACCAGCCGGTCGGCGCGAACGCGCTCTCCTGCCCGAAGGAGATCACGGGCAGCAGCAGGTCGAGGGTGTAGAAGACCGGGTCGAAGGGGGGCGCCTCGCCCGCCTTGAGCGCGGGCGGGTGGTGCCCGGCGTAAGCGATCGAACCGGCGGCCAGCAGGGACAGCAGCCACACGGCCGCGCGCAGCGGACGGAACCCGTAACCCACGGCCGCGTCCTGGAGATGGCCCCACACCCGCCCGTACCAGGGCAGGGTGCCACGGTGCCGGCGCTGCTTGGCGAGCTGTACGACCCGGGCCGCCCGGTCGTCGCCGATGCGGCGGTAGGCGGCCGTCAGCTGTTCGTAGGCGTGCGGGTCGAACGCGCCGTCGTCGCGCTCCAGCATCGGCAGCCGCCGCTCGGCGGGCTCGTGCGGGGTGAGGAAGGTGTACGTGAGATCCAGCAGCCGCACCTGCTCCGGCAGCATCCTCGGCTCCAGCTGGAGCTGCCCCACCTCGGCCCGCCGCAGGTTGAGCCTGCCCTCGATCGGGGTGCCCTCGCGCAGCCAGATCTCCCCTATGACGCAACTGCTGGCCCGCAGGGCGGTGCCACCCGGGTTGGACAGGCTGGAGCGCAGCAGATCCACCCGGCCGGGGACACGGGAGCCCCGCAGATCGACCCGGCCCCGGGCGCGCATCCGCCGGGCCAGCAGATTGGCGCCCACGTCGAGGGACTCCGCCGCCAGCACACAGCCGCCGGGGTTGCTCAGATCGGCGTCCTCCAGGTCGATGGAGCCGGTGACGGAGGCGCCGTCGAGCCGGATCAGGCCCTGGGTGCGCAGGCCGCGGGCACAGAGGTCGTCGTCGATGGTGATCTGGTTGAGCTGGAGGACGGGGTCCGCGGGGTCGGCCGCGGTGACCTCCGCGCCGTCCAGGTACAACGCACCCGAGATCTGCGCCCTGCTGAGGTGCACGGGGCCGCCGATGCGGCAGCGGGTCAGCCGTAGCCCGCCCTCCGTCCGGGTGTGCGACGCGTCCAGACCGGGCAGCTCGGAGTCGCGCAGGCTGACGTAGTTGAGCTGGGCTCCGACCATCCGCGGGGCCTCGTCGAAGCGGCAGTGCGTCAGGCGGAACATGCTGTCGACGACCGCCTGCCGCAGGTCGAGGAGACCGGTGACGCGTGCGCCGGCGACCTTGAGGGCGGCTATCTCCCCCGGTTCACGGGGCCCGTTGAGGAGAAGCGCACGCAACACGACGCCCCGTACGGTCCGTTCGGGGCCCCAGTCGGGCGACACGGCCTCGTCGGGGGCCGTACGGAAGTCGACGGTCGCCCCCGTGGGGAAGGCCCGCCACAGTCGCTGTTCGGCCGGTGTCAGATCGTTGATCTCCATCAGCCGCGACTCTGGCGGGCCTGGTCGGGCGGTGTCAACCGGCTATGCCCGCACGTTCCATTCGGCTATCACGGGCCGCCCGTGCTCGGTCGACAGACGGCTGACCGTGCCCGTGGCCAGCTGGAACAACCTGCCTTCGGCAGGGGGCAGTCCGAGCCGACGGGCCGTCAGCACCCGGAGGAGATGGCCGTGGGCGACGAGCACGACGTCACCGTCGTCGCGCGCCAGGGCTGAGTCCACCCGGGCCAGCACCCGGTCGGCACGCCGTCCGATCTCCTCGGGCGACTCGCCGGGATGGCCGTCCGGTCCGGCGGGCACCCCGTCGGTCCACAGGTCCCAGCCGGGACGGCTGCGGTGGATCTCGACGGTGGTGACGCCCTCGTAGCCGCCGTAGTCCCACTCGTGCAGATCCGGTTCCGGCAGCGCTCCGGTGATGCCGGCGAGGTCGGCGGTGTGTATTGCGCGGTGCAGCGGGCTGGTCAGGGCCAGCGAGAGGGGCCGGCCGGAGAGGAGCGGAGCGAGGGACTTGGCCTGCTCCTCACCGTGTGCGGTGAGCGGCAGGTCGGTCCAGCTGGTGTGCTGCCCCGACACGCTCCACTCCGTCTCGCCATGGCGGACCAGCAGCAGATCCCCCATGGCCTGGCCTACTTCTCCGCCGACTCGACGGCATGGCCGCCGAACTGGTTGCGCAGCGCCGCGATCATCTTCATCTGCGGCGAGTCGTCCTGACGGGACGCGAACCGCGCGAACAGCGAGGCCGTGATCGCGGGCAGCGGCACGGCGTTGTCGATGGCGGCCTCGACCGTCCAGCGGCCCTCGCCGGAGTCCTCCGCGTAGCCGCGCAGCCTGTCGAGGTGCACGTCCTCGTCGAGGGCGTTGACCGCCAGGTCGAGCAGCCAGGAGCGGATGACGGTCCCCTCCTGCCAGGAGCGGAGGACCTCGCGCACGTTCTCCACGGAGTCCACCTTCTCGAGGAGCTCCCAGCCCTCGGCGTACGCCTGCATCATGGCGTACTCGATCCCGTTGTGGACCATCTTCGAGAAGTGCCCGGCGCCGACCTTGCCCGCGTGGACGTAGCCGTAGGGACCCTCGGGCTTGAGCGCGTCGAAGACCGGCTGCACCCGGGCGACGTGCTCGGCCTCGCCGCCGACCATCAGGGCGTAGCCGTTCTGCAGACCCCAGACGCCGCCGGAGACACCGGCGTCGACGAAGCCGATGCCCTTGGCGGCGAGCTCCTCGGCGTGCTTCTCGTCGTCCGTCCAGCGGGAGTTGCCGCCGTCCACGACCGTGTCGCCGGTCTGGAGCAGATCGCCGAGTTCGTCGATGACGGACTGGGTGGGCGCGCCGGCGGGGACCATCACCCAGACGGTGCGCGGCGCTTCGAGCTTTTCGACGAGTTCGGCGAGGCTGCTGACGTCGGAGACCTCGGGGTTGCGGTCGTAGCCGATGACGGTGTGGCCGGCGCGGCGGATGCGCTCGCGCATGTTGCCGCCCATCTTGCCGAGACCGATCAGGCCCAGCTGCATCGATGTCATGTCAGTTCACTACTTCCTGAGTTCGCGGTAGGCGGCGACGAGAGCGGCGGTGGAGGGGTCGAGGCCGGGCACCTCGTCGCCCCGGGTGAGGGCGGGTTCGATGCGCTTGGCGAGCACCTTGCCGAGCTCCACTCCCCACTGGTCGAAGGAGTCGATGTCCCAGACGGCGCCCTGTACGAACACCTTGTGCTCGTAGAGCGCGATCAGCTGGCCCAGCACCGACGGGGTGAGCTGGGGGGCGAGGATCGTGGTGGTGGGGCGGTTGCCCGGGAAGGTGCGGGGCGCCACCTGCTCCTCGGGCACCCCCTCCGCCCGGACCTCCTCGGCGGTCTTGCCGAAGGCGAGGGCTTGGCCCTGCGCGAACATGTTGGCCATCAACAGGTCGTGCTGCGCCTTGAGTTCGTCGCTCAGCTCGTCGACGGGCCGGGCGAAGCCGATCAGGTCGGCCGGGATCAGCTTCGTGCCCTGGTGGATCAACTGGTAGTAGGCGTGCTGGCCGTTGGTCCCCGGGGTGCCCCACACCACCGGCCCGGTCTGCCACTGCACGGGCCGGCCCTCGCGGTCCACCGACTTGCCGTTGGACTCCATGTCGAGCTGCTGGAGGTAAGCGGTGAACTTCGACAGGTAGTGGCTGTAGGGCAGCACGGCCTGCGACTGCGCATCGAAGAAGTTTCCGTACCAGATGCCCAACAGGCCCAGGAGCAACGGGGCATTGGCCTCTGCGGGTGCGTTGCGGAAGTGGTCGTCGACGGTCCTGAACCCGTCGAGCAGTTCCCGGAACCGCTCCGGTCCGATGGCGATCATCAGCGACAGGCCGATCGCCGAGTCGAAGGAGTAGCGGCCGCCGACCCAGTCCCAGAACTCGAACATGTTGGCCGTGTCGATGCCGAACTCGGCCACCTTCTCGGCGTTCGTCGACAGGGCGACGAAGTGCTTGGCGACCGCCTTCTCCTCGCCGTCGAACCTCTGGAGCAGCCAGGAGCGGGCCGAGGTGGCGTTGGTGATCGTCTCGATCGTGGTGAAGGTCTTGGAGGCGACGACGAACAGCGTCTCGGCGGGATCCAGGTCGCGGACCGCCTCGTGGAGGTCGGCGCCGTCGATATTGGAGACGAACCGGACGGTCAGCGAGCGGTCCGTGTACGCCCGCAGCGCCTCGTAGGCCATGGCGGGCCCCAGGTCGGAGCCGCCGATGCCGATGTTCACGACGTTGCGGATGCGGCGGCCCGTGTACCCGGTCCACTCACCGGAGCGCACCCGCTCGGCGAAGCCGGCCATCCTGTCCAGGACGGCGTGGACCTGGGGGACGACGTTCTCGCCGTTCCCGCCGGCGACCTCGACGACGGCGTCCGCGGGGGCCCGCAACGCGGTGTGCAGGACCGCGCGGTCCTCGGTGACGTTGATCCTCTCGCCGCGGAACATGGCGTCACGCAGCCCGAACACATCGGTGGCGGCGGCGAGTTCGCGCAGCAGGGCGAGGGTCTCGTCGGTGACCAGGTTCTTGGAGTAGTCGATGCGCAGGTCGCCGACGCGCACCACGTACCGCTCCGCGCGCCCCGGGTCCGCCGCGAACAGCTCCCGCAGGTGTGCCTGCCACCGCGTGCGGTGGTCCTTGAGCGCGGTCCACTCGGGCCGCTGGTCGAGCCGGGGGGTGTCAGACATGGGAGGGGGTCTCCTTGGTGCCCTCGCCCTGTTGCAGGGCGATGGCGTACATCTCGTCCGCGTCGAGGCGCCTGAGCTCCTCGGCGATGAGTTCGGAGGTGGCACGGACCTTCAGCGCGAGGGTGCGCGGGGGCTGCCCGGGCAGGGTGAGCGTGGCGAGCGGGCCTTCGGGGCGGTCGATGACGATCTCGCCGTTCCCGGTGCCGAGGCGCACGGCCGTGACGACGGGTCCCGCGGTGACGACCCGGTCGACCGTGACGTTCAGCCGGGCCTCCAGCCAGCGGGCGAGCAGCTCGGCGCTGGGGTTGTCGGCCTCGCTCTCGACGGCCGCCGTGGTGATCGGCACCTGGGCCTGGTCCAGGGCCGCCGCGAGCATCGAGCGCCACGGGGTGAGCCGGGTCCAGGCGAGGTCGGTGTCGCCGGGAGCGTACGACTTCACGCGTGCGGCCAGAGCCGTCAGCGGCCGCTCGACGGCGTACATGTCGGTGATCCTGCGCTGCGCGAGGGCGCCCAGCGGGTCCTTGGCGGGGTTCTCGGGCGCGTTCACCGGCCACCACACGACGACCGGTGCGTCCGGCAGCAGCAGCGGCAGGACGACGGAGTCGGCGTGGTCGGACACCTCGCCGTACGTCCGCAGGATGACCGTCTCCCCGGTGCCGGCGTCGGCACCGACGCGGACCTCGGCGTCGAGGTGGGAGTTGGTGCGGTCGCGCGGGGTGCGGGCGTGCCGCTTGATGACGACCAGGGTGCGCGAGGGGTGCTCGTGCGAGGCCTCCTCGGCCGCCTTGATCGAGTCGTAGGCGTTCTCCTCGTCCGTGACGATGACCATCGTCAGGACCATGCCCACGGCTGGTGTGCCGATGGCGCGGCGACCATGCACCAGCGCCTTGTTGATCTTGCTTGCCGTGGTGTCGGTCAGGTCGATCTTCATGGCCTGCGCCAGCTCCGTCCGTCTCGTGCGAGCATCTCGTCGGCTTCCTCGGGTCCCCAGCTGCCCGAGGGGTACTGCGCGGGCCTGCCGTGCCGTGCCCAGTACTCCTCGATCGGGTCGAGGATCTTCCAGGACTCTTCCACTTCCTGGTGGCGCGGGAACAGGTTGGCGTCGCCGAGCAGCACGTCCAGGATGAGGCGTTCGTACGCCTCGGGGCTGGACTCGGTGAAGGACTCGCCGTAGGCGAAGTCCATGGTGACGTCCCGGATCTCCATGGAGGTGCCGGGCACCTTGGAGCCGAAGCGGACCGTGATGCCCTCGTCCGGCTGGACGCGGATGACGATCGCGTTGGCGCCGAGCTCCTCGGTGGCCGTGGAGTCGAAGGGGGAGTGCGGTGCCCGCTGGAAGACCACCGCGATCTCGGTGACCCGGCGGCCGAGGCGCTTGCCGGTGCGCAGGTAGAACGGCACGCCGGCCCAGCGGCGGTTGTCGACGTTCAGCTTCACGGCGGCGTACGTGTCCGTGGTGGAGTGGGGGTCGATGCCGTCCTCCTCCAGGTAGCCGCGCACCTTCTCGCCGCCCTGCCACCCGGCCGCGTACTGCCCCCGCACGGTGTGCATCCCCAGTTCCTCGGGCAACTTGACGGCCCTGAGCACCTTGAGCTTCTCGGTGAGCAGCGCGTCGGCGTCGAAGGAGGCGGGTTCCTCCATGGCGGTGAGGGCCATGAGCTGGAGCAGGTGGTTCTGGATGACGTCGCGGGCGGCGCCGATGCCGTCGTAGTAGCCGGCCCGGCCGCCGATGCCGATGTCCTCGGCCATGGTGATCTGCACGTGGTCGACGAAGGACCGGTTCCAGATCGGTTCGAACATGGTGTTGGCGAAGCGGAGCGCCAGGATGTTCTGGACGGTCTCCTTGCCGAGGTAGTGGTCGATGCGGAAGACCTGGTCCGGCTCGAACACGTCGTGCACGACCGCGTTCAGTTCCCGCGCGCTCTCCAGGTCGTGCCCGAACGGCTTCTCGATGACCCCACGCCGCCAGGAGCCCTCCGGCCCCTTCGCCAGCCCGTGCTTCTTGAGCTGCTCGACCACCTTGGGGAAGAACTTCGGCGGCACGGAGAGGTAGAAGGCGAAGTTGCCGCCCGTGCCGCGCGAGGCGTCCAGCTCCTCGACCGCCTTCTTCAGCTGCTTGAACGCCGTGTCGTCGTCGAAGTCGCCCGGGACGAACCGCATGCCCTCGGCGAGCTGCTGCCAGACCTCCTCGCGGAACGGCGTCCGGGAGTGCTCGCGCACCGCGTCGTGGACGACCTGTGCGAAGTCCTGGTCCTCCCAGTCGCGGCGGGCGAAGCCGACGAGCGAGAAGCCCGGCGGGAGCAGACCGCGGTTGGCGAGGTCGTAGACCGCCGGCATCAGCTTCTTGCGGGACAGGTCGCCGGTCACGCCGAAGATGACGAGGCCGGACGGTCCCGCGATACGGGGCAGGCGCCGGTCGCGGGGGTCCCGCAGGGGGTTCTCCCAGGCCGCGCCGAGACTGCTGCTACTCATTCCGCGTCAACTCCCTTGCTCATCAGCGACTTGGTGACCGCGTCCAGAAGGTCCTGCCACGCCACCGCGAACTTGGCGACGCCCTCCTCCTCCAAACGGGTGACCACCTCGTCGTAGGAGATGCCGAGCGCCTCCACGGCGGCGAGGTCGGCGCGCGCCCGGGCGTAGCCGCCCGTGACCGTGTCACCGGTGATGTCGCCGTGGTCGGCGGTGGCGTTCAGCGTGGCCTCGGGCATGGTGTTGACCGTGCCCGGTGCGACGAGGCCGTCCACGTACAGCGTGTCCTTGTAGTCAGGATCCTTCACGCCGGTGGATGCCCACAGTGGACGCTGCCGGTTCGCCCGGGCACCCGCGAGGGCCCTCCAGCGGTCGCCGGGCCGGGTCTCACGCCCTGTGGACCCGAACACCTCCTCGTACGCCTCGTAGGCCAGCCGCGCGTTGGCGAGCGCAGCCCTGCCCTTCAGCACGAGGGCCCGCCCGGTGCCGAGCAGCGTGAGCCGCTTGTCGATCTCGGCGTCGACGCGCGAGACGAAGAAGGAGGCCACCGAGTGGATCCGGGAGAGGTCCAGGCCGCCCGCCGCGGCCTTCTCCAGGCCCGCCAGATAGGCGTCCATGACCTCGCGGTATCGCTCCAGCGAGAAGATCAGCGTGACGTTGACGCTGATCCCGAGGCCGATGACCTCGGTGATCGCCGGGAGGCCGGCTCTCGTCGCCGGGATCTTGATCATCACGTTGGGGCGGTCGACCAGCCAGGCGAGCTGCTTGGCCTCGGCGATCGTGGCGGCGGTGTCGTGGGCCAGACGGGGGTCGACCTCGATGGAGACCCGTCCGTCGCGGCCGTCCGTCGCCTTGTATACAGAATGCAGGACATCTGCTGTGGCACGCACATCGGCCGTCGTCAGCATGCGCACGGCCTCGTCGACCGTGACGCCCCGCACCGCCAGCTCGGCGAGCTGCTCCTCGTACCCTTCCCCCGAGCCGATCGCGGCCTGGAAGATGGACGGGTTGGTGGTGACGCCGACGACGTTCCTCGTACCGACGAGCCGGGCGAGGTCGCCGGAGGCGATCCGCTCGCGCGAGAGGTCGTCCAGCCAGACGGAGACGCCCTCCTCGGACAGGCGGTCCAGCGCTCCCGCTCTCGCGGTTGCTTCGCTCACTTCGATCATCTTCTTTCTGGCGCTCGGATCAACCACGCGCCGCGGCAAGGGATTCCCGGGCCGCGGCGGCTACGTTGTCGGCGGTGAAGCCGTATTCGGCGAACAGGGTTTCCGCGTCGGCGGAGGCGCCGAAGTGCTCGAGGGAGACGATGCGTCCGGCGTCCCCGACGAACCGGTGCCAGGTGAGGCCGATGCCCGCCTCGACCGCGACCCGGGCCCGCACCGACGGCGCAAGGACGCGGTCGCGGTACTCGCGCGGCTGCTCCTCGAACCACTCCACGGACGGCATCGACACCACCCGGACGCCGATGCCCTCGGCCTCCAGCGCCTCCCGGGCGGCTACGGCGAGCTGCACCTCGGAACCGGTGGCGACGATGACGACGTCGGGGGTCCCGGTCGAGGACTCCGCCATGACGTAACCGCCCTTCGCCGCCTCCGGGTTCGGCGCGTACGTGGGGACGCCCTGCCGGGTGAGGACCAGACCGTGCGGGGCCGGCCGGGTGGCGTGGCGCTTCAGGATCTCGGCCCAGGCGATCGCCGTCTCGTTGGCGTCGGCGGGGCGGACGACGTTCAGACCGGGGACGGCACGCAGCGAGGCCAGGTGCTCCACCGGCTGGTGGGTGGGGCCGTCCTCGCCGAGGCCGATGGAGTCGTGCGTCCACACGTACGTCACCGGCAGCTGCATCAGCGCCGCCATGCGGACGGCGTTGCGCATGTAGTCGGAGAACACCAGGAAGGTGCCGCCGTAGATGCGGGTGTTGCCGTGCAGCGCGATGCCGTTCATCTCGGCCGCCATCGAGAACTCGCGGATGCCGAAGTGGACGGTGCGGCCGTACGGGCTCGCCCCGGGCAGCGGGTTGCCCTCGGGGAGGAAGGAGGAGGACTTGTCGATGGTCGTGTTGTTCGAGCCGGCGAGGTCGGCGGAGCCGCCCCACAGCTCGGGCAGGACCTCGCCGAGCGACTGGAGCACCTTGCCGGAGGCGGCGCGCGTGGCGACCGGCTTGCCGGGCTCGAACACCGGCAGCGCGTCCTCCCAGCCCTCGGGCAGCTGACCGGCCAGGACCCGGTCGAACAGCTCGGCACGCCCTGAATCGGCGCCGCGCCACTCGGCCAGTCGCTTGTCCCAGGCCGCGTGGGCCTCCGCGCCCCGGTCGAGGGCGGCGCGGGTGTGGGCGAGGACCTCGTCGGCGACCTCGAAGCTCTGCTCCGGGTCGAAACCGAGGAGGCGCTTGGTGGCGGCGACCTCGTCCGCGCCGAGGGCCGAGCCGTGGGCGGCCTCGGTGTCACGGGCGTTCGGCGCGGGCCAGGCGATGATCGTGCGCAGCGCGATGATCGAGGGCCGCCCGGTCTCGGCCTGCGCCGTCTTCAGGGCCGCGTACAGGGCGGGGACGTCGACGTCGCCCTCCTCGGTCGGCACGACGCGCTGGGTGTGCCAGCCGTAGGCCTCGTACCGCTTCAGCACGTCCTCGGAGAACGCGGTGGCGGTGTCGCCCTCGATGGAGATGTGGTTGTCGTCGTAGACGAAGACGAGGTTGCCGAGCTTCTGGTGGCCGGCCAGGGAGGACGCCTCGGCGGAGACGCCTTCCTCGAGGTCGCCGTCGGAGACGATCGCCCAGACCGTGTGGTCGAACGGCGAGTCGCCGGCCGGGGCCTCCGGGTCGAACAGGCCGCGCTCGTAGCGGGCGGCCATCGCCATGCCCACGGCGTTGGCGACACCCTGGCCGAGCGGTCCGGTGGTGGTCTCCACACCGGCGGTGTGCCCGTACTCGGGGTGACCGGGCGTCTTCGAGCCGTGGGTGCGGAAGCGCCTGAGGTCCTCGAGCTCCAGCTCGTAACCGGAGAGGTAGAGCTGGGTGTAAAGGGTCAGGGAGGTGTGCCCCGGGGAGAGGACGAAGCGGTCGCGGCCCGTCCACTCGGGATCCGCAGGATCGTGCCGCATCACCTTCTGAAAGATCGTGTACGCGACCGGTGCCAGGCTCATGGCGGTTCCGGGGTGGCCGTTGCCGACCCGCTGCACGGCATCCGCGGCCAGCAGGCGTGCGGTGTCGACGGCACGCCGGTCGATTTCGGTCCACTCGAAGGCGTTCGGTGTCTGCGTGCTCATCTTCAGGAAATCCTCGATGGGAGCGGTTCAGAAGCTCTTATGTGTTCAAACCTAAAAGTCTGACTTTTAAGGGGGAAGGTCTTCTTGTGTCAGCCTGTGGTGAATGTGGGACACCCGCGGGCGACACTGAGCGCCAGAGGGCGGCAAGTGGGCGGTACGAGAAGGACATGGTGGACACAAGCAGCCAAGACGGTGCCGGTGAGGGCATCAGAACGTTTCCTTTCCCCGTCGAGCACAGCGTCGGCGGCGTCGGCATGCAGATCGGGCCCATGGGCGCCGGCCGCACCTGGCACACGGATGCCCCGCTCGACCGCGTCCACCGCATCGACTTCCATGTGGTGATGCTCTTCGACGGCGGTCCCGTCCACCACATGATCGACTTCGCCGAGCACGAGGCGACGTCCGGCGACGTGCTGTGGATCCGTCCGGGCCAGGTCCACCGCTTCTCGAAGTCGAGCGAGTACCGCGGAACGGTCCTCACCATGCAGCCCGGCTTCCTGCCGCGCGCCACCGTCGAGGCCACCGGCCTGTACCGCCACGACGTACCGCCGCTGCTGCGCCCCGACGGGCCGCAGCTCGCGGGCCTGCGCGCGGCGCTCACGTATCTGCGCGGGGAGTACGACGACGGCGGCGCCGGCGGAACCCTGCCCCTGAGTCTGCACACGGCGGTGCTGCGGCACTCCCTGACCGCGTTCCTGCTGCGTCTCGCGCACCTCGCGGCGAGCAGCGCGGAGGCGGCGCGCCGCCAGGCCGACACCACGTTCACGATCTTCCGGGAGGCCGTGGAGCGGGATTTCGCCACCAACCACAGCGTCAGCGCCTACGCCGACGCCCTCGGGTACTCCCGCCGCACCCTCGTGCGCGCGGTCCGCGCGGCCACCGGGGAGACACCCAAGGGCTTCATCGACAAGCGGGTCGTCCTGGAGGCGAAGCGGCTCCTGGCCCACACCGGCCTGCCGATCGGCCGGGTCGGTGCGGCGGTGGGCTTCCCCGACCCGGCGAACTTCTCCAAGTTCTTCCAACTGCACACGGGAAACACCCCGGTGGCCTTCCGCGCGGAACTGCGCTGAGGCGACCGGGGTGCACCGCGCCCGACCTGGCTGTCAGGCAGTGTCAGGCCCTGCTCGACCACCGGGTGGACGTCCTCGCCGCCCGGATGCCGTGCCCGACGGACGGGCTGCACGTCACCGTCCTCTACGACGAGCCCCGTGTGCTGGTCGTCCCCCTCGACCACCGGCTGGCCGGCCGGGAGTCCGTCACCGTCGAGGACCTGGCCGGTGAGCCCATGCCCCGGATGCGGGGCTCCGACCCCGCCTGGAACGCGTTCTGGCGGCTGGAACCACGTGCCGACGGGCTCCCCGTACCGGACGGACCGTACGTGGACGAGGCCGAGGACAAGTTCGAGCTCGCCGCGGCGGGACAGACGGTGCCGGTGTCGGCGGCCGCTCCCGGATTCGTCCTGCGTCCCGACCTCGCCATGGTTGCCCTCGAAGGCGTCGGCCGAGCCATGTGGCCCTGGCGACCCGCGAGGACGACCGCAGCCGCCTGGTGACCGCCTTCCGCCGGGCGGCCCGCACGCATCTGCCGGGCGGCCGGTGGCGCGGGAGCAGACCCGCCGCTGACCGTGGGCGCGCCGTGTCACGGGGGCGTCCCGCACACGCGGCGCCGGGGGCCGACCACTCCGTCGAGGTGGGCCGCCCGGCGCCGTCCGGTCGCCGGCGTCAGTGGCCGAAAGTGAACCAGTTGACGTTCACGAAGTCCGCGGGCTGGCCGCTGGTGAAGGTCAGGTAGACGTCATGGGTGCCGGTGACGGAGCTGATGTTCGCCGGGATCGTCCGCCAGGACTGCCAGCCACCGGTGTTGCCGACCGCGAAGCTGCCGACGGGTGTGGCGCTGCGGCTGTCGAGGCGCACCTCCACCAGTCCGCTGACCCCGCCCGCCGCACCGCCGGCGACCCGCGCGCTGAACTGGGTCGCCGCCGTGGAGCCGAAGGTCACGCCCTTGTACAGCGCCCAGTCGCCGTTCGCGAGGGAGCCGATGTTCTGGCCGCCGCCCGCGTCGGTCGTCGTCTCGGTGGATGTGCCGGACTGGCTGTCGTACGACTCGGCCTGGATCGTGCCGTAGGCGTCACGGCTGCCGGACGGCGGAGGCGTGGTACCGCTCCCACCGCCTGCGGCCTGGAGTACCTGCACGTAGTCCACCACCATCGGGTGGCCCGGCTCGGTGGCGCCGTCGAGACCGCCGCCGAAGGCGTCCGGGAAGGCGCCGCCCATCGCCACGTTCAGGATGACGAAGTAGCCGTGGTTCGTGGCGTTGGCCCAGGTCGTCGCGTCGACCTGGTTCGCGGTGACGGTGTGGTAGTTGACGCCGTCGACGTAGAAGCGGATCGCCTCGGGGGTCACCGAGCGGTCCCACTCCATCGCGTAGGTGTGGAAGCCGGACTGGCAGGTCGTGCCGGGGCACGCGACGGAGTTGCCGATGCCGGTGGTCTCGTTGCACGGGCCGCCCGGGTTGGTGCCGCAGTGCATCGTCGCCCACACCTTGTTCAGGCCCTGGACGTTCTCCATGATGTCCAGCTCGCCGACGCCCGGCCAGTTCTGGTAGTTGCCGCGGTAGGGCGCGCCGAGCGCCCAGAACGCGGGCCAGTAGCCCTCGGCGGCGGTGCCGGTCACGTTCGGCATCTGGATCCGGGCCTCCACCCGCAGCTTGCCGCCGGACGGGGGCTGGAAGTCGGTCCGCTTGGTCTCGATGCGGCCCGAGGTCCAGTTGCCCGCGGAGTCGCGCAGCGGGGTGATGCGCAGGTTGCCGTTGCCGTCGAGCGAGACGTTGTTCGTGCTGTTGGTCATCGTCTCGACCTCGCCGGTGCCCCAGTTGGCAGGCCCGCCGGGATAGGAAGTACCGGTGCTGTACTGCCAGTTGGTGGAGCTGACGGCTGTGCCGGCGGCGCCGGTGAAGTCGTCGAGGAAGACCTGCGACCAGCCGGTCGGGGGCGTGGGAGCGGAGGCGTTCGCGGGCAGGGTGACGGCCGCCGCGGCGGCGGCCGCCAGCCCGAGCGTGCTGAGCACGGCGACGAGCGCGCGTCGCCGTCGGGGGATGCCGGAGGTTGCACTCATGGGAGGGGTGCCTCTCGGGTACGGAGTGATGGGCGCGGGTGTCTTCGAAAGCCTTTGAGAGCGCTCTCAAAGTGGGCCCAATGTGCTCTCCGTCCCGAAGGCCGTCAAGACTTAAAGCAAGGAAAGTCCTTTCGGGGCAGGGATGTTCACCGCTTGAAGCACGCAAAAGTGCTAAAGCGCGCCGCCAGCCCGCCAGCCCGCCAGCCCGCCAGCCCGCCAGCCCGCCAGTTCACCCAGGACAGGTTCCAGCCGTTGAGGCCGTTGGCCGCGCCGACGGTCCTCCCGCCCGAGTTCTTCACGACCACCACGTCGCCGAGCATCGAGCTCGCACAGAACTCATAGCCGGCGACGGCGCTGTCGTTCGCGCCCTTGGCGTCGTGCGGGCCGAGGCGGCCGTGGCTGGTGTTCCGGCTGCCGAACACCGAGGCCGGGGCCCCGGGCGACGCACCCACGCCCCCGCACCCACGCCCGCGGGCGGGGCCGCCGGCCAGGCGCCGGAGCCACCGGAGTGCCGGGGCCGCCGGAGGTGGGAGAGGGCGCCGGTCTCGCCGGTGGGAGGTGGCTCGGTGTGCGGAGGTCAGGTGGGCCGGTGCTCGGGTTGCCAGCCGAGGGCCCGGGAGATTCCGCGGGCCGCGAGGCGTACCGCCGGAGCCAGGACCGGGACCTGGGCGTCGGCGTGCGGGACGACGACCGACACGGCGGCCACGACCGCGCCGCCCGGACCGCGCACCGGCGCGGCCACCGACAGGGCGTCCTCGGTGACCTGACGGCTGCTCACCGCCACACCGGTGCGCCGTACTTCGGCCAGCATCCGGCGCAACTGCACCGGTTCGGTGACGGTGTGTGCCGTGTAGGACGCCAACGGCCTGGCGCAGTAGGCCTCTTGGAACTCCGGGTCGCCGTGCGCGAGAAGCGCGAGCCCGACGCCGGTGACGTGCAGCGGCCAGCGGGCTCCCACCCGGATGTGGACGCCGACGGCCGAACGGCCCGACAGCCATTCGGTGTAGACGACCTCGGAGCCGTCCCGCACCGCCAACTGCACGTTCTCGTGCGTGGCTTCGTACAGGTCCTCCAGGAACGGCAGCGCGACCTGCCGCAGCGCCAGACCGCGCGGCGCCAGTGCCGCGACCTCCCACAGGCGCAGCCCGACGTGGTACACGCCGGACGGATCCCGCTCCAGGGCGCCCCACTCGGTCAGCGCGCTCACCAGCCGGTGAGCAGTGGTGAGCGTCAGGCCGGCCCGGCGGCTGATGTCGGTCAGGGACAGCGCGGGGTGGGTGTGGTCGAACGCGGCGAGCACGGCCAGCAGCCGGCCGGGCGCGGAGCGGGCGGTCATGGCGAGGGTGCCCCGTTCCATCAGGTCCTCCTCAGGGCATCAGCCGAGTCCGTCCTCGGCGATCCGCCGCAGCAGTGTGTGCAGTGTCTCGCGCTCGGCCGGTTCGAGGGGGTCCAGCAACTCGTTCGTCACCCGCAGGCCCGCCTCGTCGGTGCCGCGCAGGAACGTGCGGCCGTCCTCGGTGAGGGCGACGATCCGGCTGCGGCGGTCGTCGGGGGCCGGGCGGCGCTCGGCGAAGCCCAGCTTCTCCAGATCGTCGACGAGGCCAACGATGGCGCTGGGGTCGTACCCGAGCCGGGTGCTCAGCTCGCGCTGGAGCGCGCCCTCGGAGGTGGCCAGGAAGCGCAGTACCGCGTAGTGGCGCAGCCGCACTCCCGACTCCTGGAGGACGGTGTTGAACAGCTGACCCGAGCGCAGCCCGAGGCGGTAGAGCAGGTAGCCCGTGTCCGCGTGCAGCCCGCGCATCCACGGCTCGTCCACGTCGATCGGGGCGGCGTTCACTGCGTTGTCCTGGCGGGCGATGGCGGACTCCCTGGGCTCGGTCCCCTTCCGGGGCGGTGCGACGTACTGCGTGCAGCAGATTCCAGCATGACGCACCCACAGGATGACAACAACTATTGACGACAACAATTATTGCTCTTAGCTTCAATCTCGTACTCGCACCTCCGCACCCCATGTGAAGGGACACCGTCGTGCCCAGCATCGATCTCACCGGCAAGGTCGCCGTCGTCACCGGCAGCGGCCGGGGCCTCGGCCTCGCCTACGCTCATGCCCTGGCCGCCCACGGCGCGTCCGTGGTCGTCAACGACGTCGACGAGGAGGTCGCCGAGCAGGCCGTGAAGTCCCTCGTCGAGGCCGGTGGCAGGGCCGTCGCGGAGGTGGTCCCGGTCGGCACCACGGAGGCCGCCGACCGCCTGGTGAACCGGGCTGTGGAGGAGTTCGGCCGGCTGGACGTCCTGGTCACCAACGCGGGCATCCTGCGCGACAAGGTGCTGTGGAAGATGAGCGACGACGACTTCGACGCGGTGATCACCACCCACCTCAAGGGCACCTTCACCTGCGCCCGTGCCGCCGCCGTACGGATGCGGGAGCAGGGCGAGGGGGGCACGCTGATCCTCGTCGGATCGCCGGCCGGCCAGCGCGGCAACTTCGGCCAGACGAACTACGCGGCCGCCAAGGCCGGCATCGCGGCCTTCGCCCGTACCTGGTCGATGGAGCTGGGCCGCGCGGGCATCACGGTCAACGCGATCGTCCCGGTGGCCGCGACCGCGATGACCGAGACCATCCCCGCCTTCGCCCCGTACGTCGAGGCCCTGAAGAACGGTGAGCCGTTCCCGGACTTCCTGCGCAAGGGCGAGGGTTTCGGGACCCCCGAGGACTGTGCGGCCCTGGTGCCCTTCCTCGCCTCGGAGGCCGCCCGGTCCATCACCGGCCAGGCCATCGGCATCGGCGGCGACAAGGTGGCACTCTGGTCGCATCCGCAGGAGATCCGCGCGGCCTACGCAGACGGCGGCTGGACGCCCGAGACCCTGGCCGACGTCTTCCCCACGTCGGTCGGCGCCGAGCTCCAGACGGTCGGCATTCCGGCCCCCAAGTTCCCGGAGGCGTGATGAGTTCCGCCGCGACCCCCTCCATGAACGTCGACGAACTGGTCGCGATCGACGTCCACACCCACGCCGAGGTGTCCTCCAAGGGCCATTCCTCGCTGGACGACGACCTGCACGACGCCTCCTCCGCGTACTTCAAGGTCGAGGGCAAGCGGAAGCCCACCCTGGAGGAGACGGCCCGCTACTACCGCGAGCGGAGGATGGCCGCCGTGATCTTCACGGTGGACGCCGAGTCCGCGACCGGAACCGCGCCGGTCCCCAACGAGGAGGTCGCCGAGGCGGCCGCCGCCAACGCCGACGTCCTGATCCCCTTCGCTTCCATCGACCCCTTCCGGGGGAAGGCCGGCGTGAAGCAGGCCCGGCGCCTGGTCGAGGAGTACGGGGTGAAGGGCTTCAAGTTCCACCCCAGCATCCAGGGCTTCTTCCCCAACGACCGCTCGGTGGCGTACGACCTCTACGAGGTGATCGAGGAGACGGGGACCATCGCCCTCTTCCACACCGGTCAGACGGGCATCGGCGCAGGGGTCCCGGGCGGCGGCGGGATCAGGCTCAAGTACTCCAACCCGCTGCACGTGGACGACGTGGCGGCCGACTTCCCGCACCTCAAGATCATCCTGGCGCACCCGTCCTTCCCCTGGCAGGACGAGGCCCTCGCCGTCGCCACCCACAAGCCGGGCGTGCACATCGACCTGTCCGGCTGGTCGCCGAAGTACTTCCCGCCGCAGCTCGTGCAGTACGCCAACACGCTGCTGAAGGACAAGGTCCTCTTCGGCTCGGACTTCCCCGTGCTCACGCCCGACCGCTGGCTCGCGGACTTCGCGAAGCTGCCGATCAAGGACGAGGTCCGGCCGAAGATCCTCAAGGAGAACGCCGCCCGCCTGCTCGGGCTGACGAAACCGTAAGGGGCGCCAGATGCGCAACGAGGGACTCGGGTCCTGGCCCGCACGCCGGGCCCGCAAGACCCCGCACCGCACCGCACTGGTCCACGGCGGGCAGTCGACCGACTACCGCACACTGTATGCACGCACGACCCGGCTCGCCCACGCCCTGCGCCTACGGGGCCTGCGCCGCGGTGACCGCATCGCCTACCTCGGTCCCAACCACCCCTCCTACCTGGAGACCCTCTTCGCCGCCGGCACCCTCGGCGCGGTCTTCGTCCCGCTCAACACCCGCCTGGCCGGCCCGGAGATCGCCTACCAGCTGGCCGACTCCGGCGCCAAGGTCCTCGTCTACGGCCCCGGGCACGCGGGCCTGGTCGCCGGCCTCCCGGGCAACACCGACGTGCGGACGTACGTCGAGGTCGGCGCCGAGTACGAGGAGGCACTGACGTCGGCGCCGGCCGAGCCGATCGACGAACCGGTCGCCCCCGACGACACCTGCATCATCATGTACACCTCGGGCACGACCGGCCGCCCCAAGGGCGCCATGCTCACCCACGGCAACCTGACCTGGAACGCGATCAACGTACTCGTCGACACCGACCTGATCGCAGACGAACGCGCTCTGGTCTCCGCCCCGTTGTTCCACACGGCGGGCCTGAACATGCTCACCCTGCCGGTGCTGCTCAAGGGCGGCACCTGCGTCCTGGTCGACGCCTTCGACCCGCAGGGGACCTTCGACCTGATCGAGGAGCACCGGATCACCTTCATGTTCGGTGTCCCGGCGATGTTCGACCAGGTGGCCCGGCATCCGCGCTGGAAGGACGCCGACCTGTCCTCGCTGCGCATCCTGACCTGCGGCGGCTCCCCGGTACCGACCCCGCTGATCGCCGCCTACCAGGAACGCGGTCTGACCTTCCTCCAGGGCTACGGCATGACGGAGGCGTCCCCCGGCACGCTGTTCCTGGACGCCGAGCACGCCGTGAGCAAGGCGGGCTCGGCCGGGGTACCGCACTTCTTCAGCGACGTACGGGTGCTTCGGCCGGATCTCTCCCCGGTGGACGTCGACGAGACGGGCGAGGTCGTGGTGCGCGGACCGCACGTCATGCCGGGCTACTGGGGGCTGCCCGAGGAGACGGCCGCGTCCTTCGCGGACGGATGGTTCCGCAGCGGTGACGCGGCCCGGATCGACGAGGACGGATACGTCCACATCGTCGACCGCATCAAGGACATGATCATCTCGGGCGGCGAGAACATCTACCCCGCCGAGATCGAGGATCTGCTCCTGGCCCACCCGGACGTCGTCGAGTGCGCGGTGATCGGCGTGCCGGACGACAAGTGGGGCGAGGTGCCGCGCGCGGTGGTGGTACCCCGCGAGGGCGCCCGGCTCGACCCGGACGAGGTGCTCGCCTCCCTGGCCGGCCGGCTCGCCAAGTACAAGATCCCCAAGTCGGTGGTGCTGGCCGACGACCTTCCCCGCACCGCCTCCGGAAAGCTCCTCAAGTCCCGGGTGCGCAAGCGCTACGGCACCAACTCCTAGCTAAGGAAAGCCATATGGGCATCACCGTCAACGGCCTGGACGAACTCAAGAAGCTCGCCGGCAGCGACCTCGGCACCAGCGAGTGGATCGAGGTGACACAGGAGCGCGTCAACACCTTCGCCGACGCCACGGGCGACCACCAGTGGATCCATGTGGACCCGGAGAAGGCCGCAGCGGGACCCTTCGGTGCCCCGATCGCCCACGGCTACCTCACCCTCTCCCTCTTCATCCCGCTCTTCACCGAGTTGCTGGACGTCCAGGGCGTCACGACGAAGGTCAACTACGGGCTGAACAAGGTGCGGTTCCCCTCGCCGGTGAAAGTCGGTTCGCGGATCCGCCTCGTCGCCAAGCTGGCCGAGGTCCAGGAGGTGCCGGGCGGGGTGCAGATCACCGTCGACGGCGCGATCGAGATCGAGGGCGGTGCGAAGCCGGCGGCGGTGCTGCAAAGTCTGTCGCGCTTCTACGCGTGAGCCGGTGTCCGCGGCGCCGTAGCCGCTGAGGCCGTGGAGAACCACGCGACCGTCGTGGCTGGTCGCGCGGTTCCCCGCGCCTCTCACGGGGCGGTCAGCTCACGACGTCCACGAAGACCGGGTTGGCGTAGAACCAGGTGTCGGCCCACGGGTCGCCGTTGCCGGGCTCGTGCGGGATCGGGCCGTGGGGGTCCACGGAGGCGCCCAGGTAACCGGCCGCGTGCCGGTTCCCGTCGCTGCCGCGCAGCCGGACGTAGAACGACTCGTCGCCCGCGGTCAGCGGGATACGCAGGGTGTACGTCCCCTTGCGGCCCTGGACGTCCTTCGTGTGGACGACCCTGGTGTCGGGCGCCCGCCACGTGTCACGGTCGGCCACCGCGCCGCGCACCGCGCCGCGGATCACGTCCACGTGCGCCAACTGCGGCAGGACTCCGTGGGAGTTGGGGCGAGAGGCGGTGGTCACCGTCACGTTCAGGGTGAGCTTCTCGCCCTTGCGCACCCGCAGCCGGCCGCCGAGGGTGACGCCCCGGCCGTGGTCGCAGTCGCGCTTCAGCCGGACGTCGAGCCCGTCGAGCAGGTGCCCGTGGTCGAGCCAGACGCGGCCCGCGCGCAGGCCGGCCATCACCGCCCGGTAGCCGTAGCGGGTGACGCCGACGTGGGTGCGGCTGAACTGGCCGGGCCAGAAGTCGCCGCCCGGCTGGGGCGAATCGGTGTTCACCGGGTCCGGGATGTGGCCGGTGTTGTCGAAGTTCCGGCCCGGCAGCCAGTCGCCGTTCTTCCAGGTGTCGAACACGACCCGGTGCACGTCGGAGTTGGTGGTGATCGTGAACAGCTTGCCCTCCGCGAGCATCGCGTCCCACATGCCACCGACCGTCGCGGTCATCCAGTCGAAGCCGCCGTACAGCACGTACGCGTTCTCCGGATAGCCGGGCCAGGAGTTGGCTGACGGCTTGTTGGTGTACTCGCCGCGCTGCGAGTCGGGGCCCTCCCATCCGGGGATGCCGCCGCCCTGCGCGCCGGGGGCGCCCTCCATGCCGATCATGATCTCGGGTGCGGCGTCCCGCCAGTTGCGCATCTCGTGCGGGGAGTCGATGCCCAGGCGCAGCGGGTGGTTGGCGAGGACGAGCACGTCGTCGACGTAACCGGTACGGCGCTGTTCGGCCAGCCACTGGATGGCCTTGACCGCGTGCGCCTCGTTGCGTGCGGTGTTCGGATGGTCCGGGGCACCGTCGGCGTAGCCGAGCAGCTTGCCGTCGTAGGCGAGTTCGAACCGGGTGAGCAGGTCGACCTCGTGCGGGCCGGGGGCGGCGAAGACCGTGCAGTGCTCGGCGGCCGGGATGTACCACTCCAGGCCCTGGAAGATCAGCTGGCGCGGGTTCTCGGCGCGGGCCTTGAGGATCTCCTGGTGCTCCAGCGCGGCGCCGTAGGAGGCGTGCCCGAAGTTGGAGTGCTCGTTGAACACCATCCAGTCGAGACCGTAGGTGGCTGCCGCGGTGGCCAGTTGGGAGAAGGTGTACTTGGCGTCGTGGCTGTACACGCTGTGGATGTGGTGGTCGCCGACGAGGTAGGCGAGGCGCGGGTCGTCGCCGCCGAAGCCCCGGCCGGACGCGGCCGCCGCGGGGACGGCCGCCGACCCCAGGGCGAAGGCGGCGCCGAACAGGCCCGCGCGGCGCATGAGGGCGCGTCGGGAGACGCCCTGCGCGTCGAGGGCGGCGGGCGGGACGGACGGGTCGGCCCAGGTGGGCATTTGCTGCTCGGTCATGGTGGTCCTCGCCGGGGTCAGTGGGTCATGAAGGACGTGACGGGCAGCGCACGTTCGACGATCCGCACGTCGCCGAGGCGGCCGTGGAAAATCTGGTCGATCTGCCCGCCGTACTCGTAACCGCCGAGCAGCCACGGCAGCCCGACGGAGGCGACACCGACGGCCGCCGCCTTCGGGTTGCGCACCACCGGGCAGCCCTCGACGTACAGAGTGGTGTGCCGGCCGTCGTTGACGACCGCGAGGTGCCACCAGGTCTCCAGCGGTGTCTCCTGACCCCAGTTGGTGGCGATGCCCTGCTGGTTCAGCGGACGCATCGCCCACTGCGGTTCCCGGTCGTTGGACAGGGAGAGTGTGGCCAGCGGTTCGTCGGGGTCGTCGCCGGTCTTGCCCGCGGCGCCGCCGGTGCCGGTCCTGCTGACCAGACCCGACCATGCGTGGTGCGACGGATCCCAGTCGGCGGGGAGGCGGTAGAACGCCTCGATGGTGTAACCGTCCTTGAACGTGGCCGAGTTGAGGGGTGCACCCTCGACCGTGCGCAGATAGGCGCCCTTGAGCGGGGACTTGAAGCCCTGGAACTCCAGGCTGCCGTGGCCGGGTTGGTCGGGGTGGTGGTCGGACGACCAGTTGAGGGCGCCGCCGCCGACGGTGACGAGGGCGAGGTCGTTGCCGCGTCCGGACAGGTCCCGGACGGTTCCGCCGACCGCCGTACCGTCGGCGTGGCCGTCGAAGCGCCAGTAGGCGACCGTGCCGCGCACCAGCACCTTCGCCACGGGGCGGGCGGCGCGCACGGGCAGCGGGTCGAAACCCGCGAAGCGCCGGTCGAAGTCGATGTCGACCGTGAACCGGTCGGCGTCGCCGCTCAGTTCCATCTCCTGCCGCTCCAGCTCGTTGAGCCCTTTCGCGGCCCGGCCGAGGATCCAGGGGGAGACCGTCTCCACGTCGATGGCGCCTCGGTCGAGGTCGAAGTGGTAGAGGCGGATCATGGCTGCGCCGCCGAAGTAGCGGTTCTGGTAGTTCGTCAGGTGCAGATGGACGTCGTGTCCGGCCGCGTTCCTGCGCGTTGCCCGTCCGGCGGGCCAGTAGTGCCCGTTGAGGGTCAGGAAGATCTGGTCGTGGTTGTCGATCAGCCGGTCCCACAGCTGCTGCCCGTACGCCGACAGGGAGTCGTCCTCGACGACCAGTTCGTGCGTGGTCAGGACGACCGGCGTCCGTGGGTGCCGGGCGAGGACGTCGGCGGCCCAGGCGTACCCCTGTTCCGACAGCCGCCAGTCCAGCGCCAGCACCATCCACTCCCGGCCGCCCGCCCGGAACAGGTGGAAGGTGTTGTAGCCGTCGGGGGAGGACCCGCCGAACGTGGGCTTGCCCCGGAAGCGCTGCGGACCGAAGGCGTCCAGGTACGGGGTCGCGCCGCGCTGGTCGGTGGTCGACGACTTCACGTCGTGGTTGCCGACCAGCACGCTGTAGCCGACCCCGCGCCGGTCGAGCAGGCCGAACGCCTCGCTGATCGCCGCTACTTCGGCCTTCGCCCCGTTCTGGGTGAGGTCGCCGAGGTGGGCCAGGAACACCAGGTTTCCTGCGCCGCCTTCGTCGTCGCGCTCCAGGAGGTAGCGCAAGGACGCCTCGACCGGCGCCTTGTCGATGCTCGGGCCGTCGAAGAGGTACTGGGTGTCGGGCATGACGGCGAGGGTGAAGCGGCGGCTGTCGGGGTCCGGCCGCCACTTGGCGGAGGCCGCTTCCGCGGTGGCCGCTTCCGCGGTGGCCGGCAGTGCGAGGCCGACCGTGGCGGCGGCGCCGAGCAGTGCGGTGGCGCGGAGGAATCCGCGTCTTCCGGCACCGGCCTGGGGGGCCTCGCCCTGTTCGTGGGCATGCGAAGTACACACGTGCGCTCCGTAGGGAAGTCCGTTGCTGGGATCGGTGGTTCAAAGGACGCGCAGGGTCCAGCTCCAGCGGTGGACACCCGCTGCGACGAGGTAGGAGGGGAAGGTGTCGGGGCCGCACGACGCCGTGCCGAGGCCGCGGTGCGCCGCGTCGAGGTGGACCACGCAGCCGGCGCGCGGCACGAGTTCGTCGTGGTGGGTGACCGCCGCCAGGTCCTCGGCGCGGTAGCGCGTGACGGATACCTGGCGCGGTTCGTCCAGAGTGACGGCGAGGCCGGTGGCGTCCGGCGCCGAGAGCGTGAAGTGCCGCACACCGTGCCGGCCGCCGCTCTCCTGCGGACGCAGATACGGGGTGAACAACTCGTCGACGCCGACGCGGTGATGGCCCACCGGGGCACCTGCACTCCGGTCGGGGTACGACTCCCAGGGCCCCTGGCCGAACCACTCCAGCAGGTCCGGTCCCGCGATCGTCTCGAAGACCGAGCCGACGCGTGCCACGTCGTCGAACTCCGGCGGGAGTTCGGCCTGTTCGTCGATCCGGATGCCGCCCTCGACCGGGGTGATGACCTGCCGGTGGCGGACGGTGCCGGTGCTGCCCGCGTACTCCGCGAGCACGCTCACCCCGTCGCCCTCCTGGTGCACGGACACCAGTCTGCGCACCGGGGCGTCCAGGCCCCAGGTCCGCCAGCGCCGCGCCATGCCGCCCAGCTCGTCGTTGTCGGTGGGCGCCCGCCACAGGGACAGCGTGGGCGCGGCGCTCAGCAGGGGGTGGACCAGGAGTCCGTCGGCGTCGATCTCGACGCGGCCGGCACCCGCGCGGTCCTCGACCGGCGCCGGCGCCCGCAGCCGCACCTGAGGCGCGCACACCTCGGTGCCCCGCGGAGCCCACGGCAGATCCTGTGCCGTGGTGACCCGCAGCGTCAGCCAGGCCTCGCCGCCGTCCTCCGGCAGTGCGAACGGCAGTGGCACCACGGCCGTCCCGCCCGGCCGCAGCTCGGGCAGTTCGGCCGAGGCGGTCAGTGTCCCGCCGTGGGCGAGCGACAGCTCCCACTCGCCCGTGAGCCACTCCAGGCCGCGGAAGTGCTGGTGGTTGGTGAGGACCAGACCCTCGGGGCCGACGCCCTGGAGCCGTACGGGCGCCGCGAGTTCGCGGTGCTCGTGCATCACCGGCTTCGGGGTGCGGTCCGGGAGGACGACACCGTCCGCGATGAACGCGCCGTCGTGGTCCTTCTCGCCGAAGTCGCCGCCGTACGCCCAGCGGTATCCGGGTGCGGCGACACCGTTGTCATAGAGCCCGGCGCCCCCACGCCCGACCGGTCTTCCGTCGTTCACACGCTGAAGAATGCCGTGGTCCCAGAACTCCCAGATGAACCCGCCCTGAAGACCCGGGGTGGCCTCGATGGCGGCCCAGTGGTCGGCCAGCGTGCCGTTGCTGTTGCCCATGGCGTGGGAGTACTCGCACTGGATGAGCGGCTTGGTCTGCCGCCCGGACAGCGCGTGCGCCACGCAGTCCTCCAGGGGTGCGTACATCGGGCAGGCGATGTCGGAGGCGACCTGCGGATCGGCCCAGCCGCGCTTGGCGGCCCCCTCGTACTGCACCGGCCGGGTCGGGTCGTGCCGGCGCACCCAGCCCGCGGCCGCGTCGTGGTTGGCGCCGTAGTCGGACTCGTTGCCCAGTGACCAGATGATCACGGACGGGTGGTTCTTGTCCCGCAGCACCATCCGCGAGACCCGGTCGACGAAGGCGCCCAGATAGCGCGGGTCGTCGGCGATCTCGTGGGCGTGGTCGTGGGACTCGATGTCCGCCTCGTCGACGACGTAGAAGCCGAGTTCGTCGGCGAGGTCGTAGAGCCCCGGGTCGTTGGGGTAGTGCGCGGTGCGGATCGCGTTGAAGCCGAAGCGCTTCAGCAGTACCAGGTCCGCGCGCATGTCCTCGGACGACACCGTCCGCCCCGTGAGCGGGTGGAAGTCGTGGCGGTTCACCCCCCGGATGAAGACCCGCTCGCCGTTGACCAGCAGATCCCGGCCGACGATGCTCACATCGCGGAAGCCGACCCGGTGGCGGGAGGTGTCCGCGACGGTGCCGTCGGCCCGGTGCAGCCGGACCGTCAGCCCGTACAGCTCGGGCGTCTCGGCCGTCCAGGCCCGCACCTCGGGCACCCGCGCGCGCAGCCGGGCCTCGCCGAGGAAGGCGGAGACGCGCTCCTCCTCGGCGTTGGCCAGGTCGAACCCGGTGTCCCGGGTCAGCGGCAGCCCGTCCAGTTCCCCGTCGACGTACCACCCCTCGGGGAGCGCCCCGCCGGCGTCCCGCACCAGACAGTCGACCCGCAGCTCACCGTCGTGCGCCGCCCGCACGGTGACGTCGGCCAGTCGCAGCGGGTCGGTGGCGTACAGCAGCACCGAGCGCGTGATCCCGCCGTGCCACCACTGGTCCTGGTCCTCGATGTGCGAGGCGTCCGACCACTTGACGACCGTCAGCCGCACGACGGACCGGCCGCCCGGGCGGACGACACCCGACAGATCGAACTCGGCGGCCAGATGCGAGTCCTTGGAGACGCCGACGGGCCGCCCGTCCACATGTACCAGCAGCACGCTCTCGGCGGCCCCGACCTGGAGCACGATCCGGCGCCCGGCCCACTCGGCGGGGATGTCGACGTCCCGCTCGTAGACACCCGTCGGATTGCCGGCGGGCGACAGCGGCGGGACGTCCTCGAACGGCATACGGATGTTCAGGTACTGCGGAAGGTCGACGCTGCCCTCGATGGTCTGCATGGTCCAAACGCCGGGCACGGCAGCCGTCGACCAGGGACCGCCGACCGGCGCGTCCGGAGCGGACAGCAACCGAAAACGCCAGTCGCCGTCCAGGGAGTGTGCTCCGGAGCGCCGGTCGACGGCGTTCATGGGGAGCCGTCCCCAGGAGGTCACCTCGGGTGCCTCCCAGGGGCGGAGGGTCAGCAGCGGGTCACTCACTTGATCGCTCCCTTCGCGAGGTCGCCGATCATCTGGCGGGCCCCGATCGCGAACACGATGAGCAGGGGGACGAGGGCGAGCAGTGCGCCGGTCATGACCATTCCGTAGTCCGTGGTGCCATGGGTGCCGTTGAGCTGGGACAACGCGACCTGGAGGGTCACGTTGTCCGGGTTGGTGAGCGCGATCAGGGGCCAGGCGTAGTCGTTCCACTGGCCCATGAAGGTGAAGATGCCGAGGAAGGCCAGACCGGGCCGGACCACGGGGAGGGCCACGTGCCAGTACTGGCGCAGGAAGTTCGCGCCGTCGATGCGGGAGGCGTCGAGGAGTTCGTCGTGGATCGCGCCCTTCATGTACTGGCGCATCCAGAAGATGCCGAACGCGTTGGCGGCGGCCGGCACGATCAGCGCCGTCATCGAACCGATCCAGCCGAGCTTCGCCATGATGACGAACTGGGGGATGGCCTGGAGCTGCGCCGGGACCATGAAGATGAACATGAGCAGCACGAACAGCAGTTGCTTGCCCGGGAACTCGAACTTGGCGAAGACGAAGGCGGCCAGCGAGTCGAAGAACAGGACCAGGAAGGTCACCGATCCCGCCACCAGCAGCGAGTTGAACATCGAGCCGAAGAAGTCGATGTTGTCGAAGAGGCTGCGCACGTTCTCCAGGAAGTGCGTGCCCGGCAGCAGCTTCGGCGGGTAGGAGAAGATCTCCGACGACGTGTGCGTCGACATGATCACGGCCCAGTAGAACGGGAAGGCCGAGAGCAGGACGCCGACGACGAGGCCGGCGTGCAGCGCGACCCCCCTGCGGGCGGTCCCGTCGATCCGCTTGGTACGCCGGGTTCCTTGGATGGATGCCATGGTGTGCGGGCCTCCTAGTCTTCGCCCCGGCGCTGCACCAGGCGCCAGTTGATGATCGAGAAGAGGACGACGACGAGGAAGATCCCCCATGCCACGGCGGCGCCGTAGCCGAAGTCGTTGTTGTCGAAGGTCTGCTGGAAGAAGTAGAGGACCATCGTCCGGCCGGCGTGGCCGGGACCGCCGGAGAACGTCGAGTCGTTCGAGGTGTTCTGGAGCAGGACCTGCGGCTCGGAGAAACTCTGCAGACCGGTGACCGTCGACACGACGAGCACGAACACCAGCACCGGCCGCATCATCGGCAGCGTGATCCGGAAGAAGGTCTGCACCGGACCCGCGCCGTCCATGCGCGCCGCCTCGTACAGCTCGCTCGGCACGGTCTGGAGGCCGGCGAGGAAAATGATCGCGTTGTAGCCGGTCCACTGCCAGGTCATCAGCGTCGCGATGGCGATCTTGATGCCCCACGGTGTGTTCAGCCAGGCGATCTGGTCGAGGCCGATCGCCTGGAGGAACGCGTTCACCAGGCCGAAGTTGGTGGAGAAGACCGAGCCGAAGATGATCGCGATCGCCACGACCGAGGTGACGTTCGGCAGGAAGTAGGCGACCCGGTAGAGGTTCTTGAACCGGACCGCCGAGTTGAGCATCACGGCCGTCACCATCGCCAGGAAGATCATGGGGAAGGTGGCCAGCGCCCAGATGACGATCGTGGTCCCGATCGAGCTCCAGAACTCGGAGTCGCTCAGCAGGTACCGGTACTGCGACAGCCCCGCCCACTCCATCGAGCCGAGGCCGTCCCAGCGGTGGAAGGAGAGGTAGAGCGAGAAGCCGACCGGGATCAGGCCGAAGCAGAGGAAGAGCAGGTAGAAGGGGGAGATCGCGGCGTAGAGGTGCCAGTACCTGCGGAAGCCGCTGCGGGGCTGCGCGACGGGGGCAGCCTCCGCCACGACCGCCGGGGGCTTCTCCAGGGTGCGCGGGGTGGCCATCAGTAGCTCACCCCCAGGTGCTTCGCGATGCGCCGGCATTTGCTCATGGCGTCACTCCAGGCCTGCTCAGGGTCCTTGCCGAGGACGCCGACGTTCTTGATCTCGTCCTTGACGGGCTGCCCGAGCGCGACGTCGAACGGGCTGTTGTAGGCGACCACGATCTTCTGCGCGGCCGGGCCGAAGACGTCCATCGTGACCTGCCCGCCGAAGAACTCGTCCGGCCGGCGCACCTGCTTCAGGTCGTAGGAGGCGGGGGTGGAGGGAAAGAGCCCGGCGTCCACGAACCCCTGCGCCTGGTTCCCCGAGTCGAGCATCCAGCTGATGATCTGGAACGCCCGCTCGGGTTCGCGGCACGCCTTGGTGACGGACAGGAAGGAGCCGCCGTTGTTCGAGGGCCGCACGGGCATGTCGGCCACCCGCCAGCGGCCCTTGGTCCTGGGCACGCCGTTCTTGATGTCACTGGTGGCCCAGGAGGCGCCCAGCTGGCTCGGCAGCTTGCCGTCCTCGACGGCGGACAGCTGGTCGGGGGTGCCGTTGACCAGGTTCGACACGATCTTGCGACGTTTGGCCTCGACGGCGAGGGCCCAGGCGTGGCGCACATGTTCCTGGTCGCCGATGAAATGGCGGTCCTTGTCCACGTAGCGCGCGCTGCCCTGCTGGACCACGTTCTCGAAGACGCTGTTGATGTCGGTGAGCAGGAAGGTCCCCGGTATCCGCTGCCGGAGCCGCTCGCCCGCCGTGAAGAACTTCTCCCAGGTGTCGAGCTCCTTCGACACGTCGGCGGGTTCGTAGGGCAGCCCCGCCTTCCGGAAGACGGCGTACTGGTAGAAGTGCGCCACCGGGCCGCAGTCGATCGGGAAGCCGACCATCCTGCCGTCGTCCGCGATGCCCTGCTCCCACTTCCAGGGCAGGTACCGGGACCTGTACGTGTCCGCGCCGAGCGTGCGCAGGTCCACGAACTGGTCGGCGTTGGGCAGGTAGGACGCCATGTCCTCGCCCTTCAGGCCCGCGATGTCGGGGATGTGGGCGCGGCCGGCCATCGTGGTGATCAGTTTCGAGCGGTAGTAGCCGCCGATCTTGATGGCCTGGAGGTCGACCGAGCTGTCGTAGCGGGCCCTGGCGTTCTTGACGACCGTGTCGCCCAGTCCTCCGTCCCAGTACCACAGGACCATGTTCCGGCCGGTGGAGCCGGTCGGAACGGCACAGCCGGACGCCAGGCCGCCGAGCGCCGTGGCGGCCGAACCGGCCAGGCCCGCGCGGAGCAGGCCTCTACGTGAGAGCCGCACAGCTCCCACCGCCTTTCGGATCTGTTCGCGTCTTCGCAGACGGGGTCAATGCGAGGAGCACGCATGGGGGTGTCTTCCGGATGCGGGCGCGGTCAGGGCCGCTGGGCGGGCGGGGTGACCGGGGCGTACCGCACGGGCGGGCCCACGTCCGCCGGGATGCGGTCGGCGAGGAAGCCGTACGCCCGCTTGAGCCCGGGGTCGCGCAGCGCGCGCCACCAGCGGTCGACGCCGTACCAGCCGGGAGCCGCGAGCGCGCCGCCGTGGTGCTGGACCGAGAGCCCGGCGGCGAGGGCGGCGAACCGCAGCCGTTCCACGAGCGGCCAGCCGCCGAGCGAGGCGGCGACGAAGCCGGCGCCGAACACGTCGCCCGCGCCCGTCGCGTCCAGGACATCGATGTCAAGGGCGGGGACCTCGGCGTACTCCCCGGTCACCTGGTCCACGGCCACCGCGCCGTCGGCGCCCCGGGTGACCACGGCCACCGGCACCAGCTCCGCGAGTGTGCCGAGTGCGGCGACCGCGCTGTCGGTGCGGGTGTACGCCATCGCCTCGGTCTCGTTGGGCAGGAAGGCGTGACACAGGGCGAGCTGGTCGAGCAGGTCGGTGGACCACTGCGAGGTGGGGTCCCATCCGACGTCGGCGTAGATCCGGGTGCCGTTCGCGGCCGCCTTGGCGAGCCAGGCGCGCGGCTCGGCCTCGAGGTGCACGAGGGCCGTGAGCGCGTCGGGCGGGTCGCCCATCAGCACGTCCTGCGAGTACGGCGGCTCCTGGCCGTGGGTGACGAGAGCGCGGTCCTGGCCCTGCGCGAGGGCGACGGTGACCGGCGTGTGCCAGCCTGCCGCCACGCGGGACAGGCCGAGGTCGACGCCCTCCTGGGCGGCCAGGACCTCGTGGCAGTGGGCGCCGTAGAAGTCGTCACCGAAGACCGTGGCCAGCGAGGTCCTCAGGCCGAAGCGGGAGGCGGCCACCGCGAGGTTGGCGATGCCGCCGGGGCCGCAGCCCATGCCGGCCGTCCAGATCTCCTCGCCGGGGGTCGGCGGACCGCCGAGCCCCGTGAGGACGAGGTCGTAGAAGAGCAGCCCGGTGAGCAGCACCTCGGGCCGGTCGTCGTCCACGTACATCCTCCTCGTCGGGGAGCTCCGTCCCGTGCCGGGGGAGCTCGTCAGATCTCTTCAATTCGGTGACCGGAATCGTGCGCCCCTCGGCGAGATTGGTCAATACCTCAGCAGAAGTGAGCATGGATTTGATTGAAGATGACGAGTAGTGTTCACGCCGTGCTGGCAGAACGACGACATCAACTCATCCTGCGGGCCCTGCGCGCCGGAGGCCCCGCGGCCGTGACCGATCTCTCCGAGCAGCTGGGTGTGAGCCCGGCCACCATCAGGCGCGACCTGGTGAAACTCGAGGACGACGGGCTCCTCACCCGGGTGCACGGCGGCGCCGTCGCGGAGGAGGGCGACCAGCCCTTCGCCGAGGTCGCCGAGGTGCGCGTGGGGGAGAAGGACGCCATAGCCGCGCATGCCGCGGCGATGGTCGCCGACGGTCAGTCGGTCCTCCTCGACATCGGCACCACCGCGTACCGGCTGGCCCGGCAGCTGCACGGCCGCAGGCTCACCGTCATCACCAGCAACCTCGTGGTCTACGAGGAACTCGCCGACGACGAGGGCATCGAGCTGGTGCTGCTCGGCGGCATGGTCCGCCGCGAGTACCGCTCCCTGGTCGGCTTCCTCACCGAGGACAACCTGCGCCAGCTGCACGCGGACTGGCTCTTCCTCGGCACCAGTGGAGTGCGCCCGGGCGGGCAGGTGATGGACACGACGGTCGTCGAGGTGCCGGTGAAACGGGCCATGATCAAGGCCGGTGACAAGGTCGTCCTGCTCGCCGACTCGGCGAAGTTCCCGGGTACGGGCATGGCGAAGGTCTGCGGTCCCGAGGACCTGGACGTGGTGGTGACGGACACGCCGGTCGACCCGGCGACCCGGTCCTCCTTCGAGGAGGCGGGCGTCGAGGTGGTCGTGGCAGGAAAGGTGCAAGCGTGAAACTGACGATTCTGGGCGGCGGCGGGTTCCGGGTGCCGCTCGTGTACGGGGCGCTCCTGACGGACCGCGCCGAGGGTCGGGTCACGGAAGTCGTACTGCATGATCTGGACGACAGTCGGCTTTATGCGGTCGCCCGTGTACTGGACGAGCAGGCGTCCGCCGTCGCGGACGCGCCCCGGGTGACCGCCACCACCGACCTCGACGAGGCTCTGCGCGGCGCCGACTTCGTCTTCTCCGCGATCCGTGTCGGCGGCCTGGAGGGCCGAGCGAACGACGAGCGGGTGGCCCTGGCCGAGGGGGTGCTCGGGCAGGAGACGGTCGGCGCCGGCGGGATCGCCTACGGTCTGCGGACCGTCCCCGTCGCCGTCGACATCGCCCGGCGGGTGGCCCGCCTGGCCCCGGACGCCTGGGTCATCAACTTCACCAACCCGGCGGGACTGGTCACCGAGGCCATGTCCCGCCACCTCGGCGACCGGGTGATCGGCATCTGCGACTCCCCGGTCGGGCTCGGCCGCCGTATCGCCCGGGTGCTCGGCGCGGACCCGAAGGAGGCGTGGATCGACTACGTCGGCCTCAACCACCTCGGCTGGGTCCGCGGCCTGAGGGTCGCCGGCCGCGACGAACTCCCGCGGCTGCTCGCCGACCCCGACCTGCTCGGCTCCTTCGAGGAGGGCAAGCTGTTCGGCGTCGACTGGCTTCAGTCCCTCGGCGCGATCCCCAACGAGTATCTGCACTACTACTACTTCAACCGGGAGGCCGTACGCGCCTACCAGCAGGTCGAGAAGACCCGCGGCGCGTTCCTGGCCGGCCAGCAGGCCCGCTTCTACGAGGAGATGAAGCGCCCCGACGCCGCGGCCCTCACCGCCTGGGACCGCACCCGCGCGGAGCGCGAGGCCACCTACATGGCCGAGAACCGGGAGACGGCGGGCGCCGGCGAACGCGACGCCGACGACCTCTCCGGAGGCTACGAGAAGGTGGCCCTCGCCCTGATGCGTGCCATCGCCCGCGACGAGCGCACCACCCTGATCCTCAACGTCCGCAACCAGGGCACCCTCTCGGTGCTGGACGCCGACGCCGTCATCGAGGTGCCCTGCCTGGTCGACGCCAACGGCGCGCATCCGGTGGCCGTGGCCCCGCTGCCCGAGCACGCCACCGGGCTGGTCTGCGCGGTCAAGGGTGTCGAGCGCGAGGTGCTGGCCGCCGCCGAGTCCGGCTCCCGCCCGACCGCCGTGAAGGCGTTCGCACTGCATCCGCTGGTCGACTCGGTGAACGTGGCCCGCAAGCTGGTCGAGGGGTACACCGAGGTCCATCCCGGCCTGGCGTACCTTAGGTGAGCACCGGAGGGAAAGCGCTTTCCCCAACGCTCTCCCTCCTTGACCTCCGTGTCCCCTCCTCCTTCCCTCCGGCTGCACCGCCCCCGGCCCCCGGGCCCCCCGCCCCTCGTGGTCCCTCTCTGGAGATGTCCCATGCATGACGAACGCCGCCGCATCGAGGAGCGCGTCGAGCGCGCCCACAACCAGCGCATCAAGCCGGCGATCTACGCCGCCTCCGTGCCTTTCGAGGTCGAGGCCTGGCAGGCGCCGGGGGAGCCCGTCCCCTTCGAGGAGGCCGCGGCCGCCGCCTACGCGCCCTTCGCGCTGGACACCCCGTGGGGCCCGCCGTGGGGCACCACCTGGTTCCGGATGCGCGGACAGGTGCCCGCGGAGTGGGCCGGCAAGCGCGTCGAGGCCGTCATCGACCTCGGCTTCGTGGGCGACTGGCCCGGCAGCCAGGCAGAGGCCCTCGTGCACTTCACCGACGGAACGCCGCTGAAGGCGGTCAACCCGCTCAACCAGTACGTGCCCATCGCCAACCCCGCGGCGGGCGGGGAGAGCATCGACTACCTGGTCGAGGCGGCCTCCAACCCGGACATCCTGGCCAACGACTTCGCGGGCCCCACCCCGCTGGGCGACGTGCTGACGGCGGGCGACCGGCCCCTTTACACCTTCCGCCGGGCCGACATCGCCGTGCTCGACGAGGAGGTCTGGCACCTCGACCTCGACCTCCAGGTGCTGCGCGAACTCATGGTCCACCTCGGCGAGCACGAACCGCGCCGCCACGAGATCATGCACGCCCTGGACCGCGCCATGGACGCCCTCGACCTCGACGACGTCTCCGGCAGCGCCGCGGCCGTCCGCGCGGTCCTCGCGCCCGTACTGGCCAGCCCCGCCCACGCCAGCGCCCACACCATCTCCGGTGTCGGGCACGCGCACATCGACTCCGCCTGGCTCTGGCCGATCCGCGAGACGAAGCGCAAGACCTCCCGCACGTTCTCCAACGTCACCTCCCTCGCCGAGGAGTACGACGACTTCATCTTCGCCTGCTCACAGGCCCAGCAGTACGAGTGGGTGCGCGACAACTATCCGCAGGTGTGGGCGCGCATCCAGCAGTCGGTGAAGAACGGGCAGTGGGTGCCGGTCGGCGGCATGTGGGTCGAGTCCGACGGCAACCTGCCCGGCGGCGAGGCGATCGCACGCCAACTGGTCCACGGCAAGCGGTTCTTCATCGAGCACTTCGGCATCGAGACCAAGGGAGTCTGGCTGCCGGACTCCTTCGGCTACAACGCCGCCTACCCGCAGCTCGCCAAGCTCGCCGGGAACGAGTGGTTCCTCACCCAGAAGATCTCCTGGAACCAGACGAACAAGTTCCCCCATCACACCTTCTGGTGGGAGGGCATCGACGGCACCCGCATCTTCACGCACTTCCCGCCCGTCGACACCTACAACGCGCGGTTCAGCGGCGAGGAGATGGACCGCGCCGTGCGCAACTACGCGGAGAAGGGCGGCGGCTCCCGGTCCCTGGCCCCCTTCGGCTGGGGCGACGGCGGTGGCGGCCCCACCCGCGAGATCATGGAACGGGCCCGCAGGCTGGCAGACCTGGAGGGTTCGCCGAAGGTCGTCGTCGAACACCCCGACACCTTCTTCGCCAAGGCCCGCGCCGAGTACCCGGACGCGCCCGTCTGGGTCGGCGAGCTGTACCTGGAGCTGCACCGGGCCACGTACACCACCCAGGCACGCACCAAGCAGGGCAACCGGCGCAGCGAACACAAGCTGCGCGAGGCGGAGTTGTGGGCGACCACGGCCGCCCTGCACGCGCCGGGCTACGCCTACCCGTACGCGAAGCTCGACCGGCTCTGGAAGACGGTGCTGCTGCACCAGTTCCACGACATCCTGCCGGGCTCCTCCATCGCCTGGGTGCACCGCGAGGCGGAGGCCGAGTACGCGCGGGTCGCCGAGGAACTGGAGGTGCTGACCGCCGAGGCGGTCGCCGCGCTCGGCGGCGGACAGCCGGGCGACGACCGGCGCAGCGGCGCGCTGCGGGTCTTCAACACGAGCCCGTACGGCCGTGCCGAGGTGGTCCGCCCGCCCGAGGGCGCGCCGGCGTACGTCGAGGTGCCGGCGAGCGGCTCCGCGTCGCTGACCGGCGCGGAGCCGCCGCAGGCCGTGACGGTCGCCGGGCGGGTCCTGGACAACGGGCTGGTCCGGGTACAGGTCGCGGAAGACGGAACACTGTCGTCCGTCCGCGATCTCCGGGCGAACCGCGAGGTCCTCGCCGACCGGGGAAACCTGCTGCGCCTGCACACCGACCTCCCCAACTACTGGGACGCCTGGGACATCGACAAGCACTACCAGAACCGGTACACCGACCTGCTGGAGCCGGAGTCCGTGACGGTCGTCGAGGAGGACCCGCTCGTCGGCGCCATCCGGGTCACGCGCTCCTTCGGCAAGGGTTCGACGATCACCCAGACCATCACCCTGCGCGCCGGCAGCCCCCGTATCGACTTCGAGACCGACATCGACTGGCACGAGGCGGAGAAGATCCTCAAGGCGGCCTTCCCGGTGGACATCCGGGCGCCGCACTCCTCCGCCGAGATCCAGTTCGGTCACATCCAGCGTCCCACCCACACCAACACCAGCTGGGAGGCGGCCCGGTTCGAGGTCTCTGGCCACCGCTGGGTGCACATCGGCGAGCCCGGCTACGGCGTAGCCGTCATCAACGACTCCACCTACGGCCACGACGTCTCCCGCACGGTCCGCGAGGACGGTGGTACGACCACGACCGTCCGCCTCAGCCTGGTCCGCGCCCCGCGTGTCCCGGACCCCGAGGCCGACCAGGGCAGGCACCGCTTCACCTACGCGCTGCTCCCCGGCGCGAGCATCGAGGACGCGGTCGCCGAGGGCTACTCCCTCAACCTCCCGCTGCGCGTGGCGAAGGCGCCGGACGCCGCCCCCGGCCCCGTCGTCTCGGTGGACGGCGACGGCGTCACCGTCGAGGCCGTGAAGCTCGCCGACGACGAGTCCGGGGACGTCGTCGTGCGGCTCTACGAGTCCCGCGGCGGCCGGGCCACCGGCGCCCTGCGCACGGGCTTCCCGCTCGCGGGTGCCCAGGTGACCGACCTGCTGGAGCGGCCGCTGGAGCCCGCACCGGTCGGCGAGGACGGCGCGGTCGACGTGGTGCTGCGGCCCTTCCAGATCCTGACGCTCCGTCTGGAACGCGCGGCCGGCGGCCGTTAGCGGCACCGTCCTGCCCGGGGCGGGCGCGCTCTCGGAGCTCGTCCGCCCCGCCCGGAAGCGCCGTCCGGCCACCAGCACCGGCCGCCCCGGGGCGGACGCGACCTCTCGGCGCGCCGCCCCACCCCCGAAGTGCTCCGCCCTGCACAGGAGTTCAGCCGTGCCCATGCAACCCTGGTTCACCGAGGCCAAGTTGGGGATCTTCGTCCACTGGGGGATCTACGCCGTCGACGGCGTCCAGGAGTCCTGGTCGTTCTACGACGACATCGTGCCGCACGACCGGTACATGTCCCAGCTCGACCGCTTCACCGGCGCCCACTACGATCCCCGGGCCTGGGCCGACCTGTTCGCCCGCGCCGGGGCCCGGTACGCCGTCCTCACCAGCCGCCACCACGACGGCGTCGCCCTGTGGGACACCGCGTACGGAGATCTGAACCTGGGGCGCGACTACCTCACCGGCTACGCCGACGCACTCCGCGAGAAGGGCCTCAAGGTCGGTCTGTACTACTCGCACTCCGACTGGAACCACCCGGACTACGCCACCACCCGCAAGCCCGGCCGCCCGCCCGAGATGGAGGACAACCGCTACTCCGAGTGCTCCGCCGAGGACGAGGACCTGGCGGCCTGGGAGCGGTTCCTCGCCTACCGGGACGGCCAGATCCGCGAGTTGGCCTCCCGCTACCGGCCCGACCTGATGTGGTTCGACGGGGAGTGGGACCGCAGCGAGGAACAGTGGCGCATCAGGGAACTCGCCGCGCTGATCCGCTCGTACTCACCGGACGTCGTCTTCAACGCCCGCATGCTCAGCGAGGGCGACTACGCCACGCCCGAACAGGGCGCGCCCATCGAACCTCCGGCAGGGCCCTGGGAGTTGTGCCTCACCATCAACGACTCGTGGGGATATCAGCATCACGACCACCACCACAAGTCGCTCACCCAGCTGATCCGCTACTTCACGGAGACCATCGGGGGCGGCGGCAACCTGCTGCTCGATGTCGGCCCGAGGGAGGACGGCACCGTCCCGCAGCCGCAGGTCGAGCGCCTCGAAGGACTGGGGGAGTGGATCCGCAAGCACGAGCAGGCCGTCTACGGGACGGTACGGGGGCTCCCGGCCGGGCACCACTACGGGCCCAGCACCCTCTCCGCCGACCGGCGCACTCTCTACCTCACCCTGTTCGACATCCCGCGCTCCGAGGTCGGTGTCCGGGGTCTGGTCACACCGGTCCGCAAGGTCACCGTGCTCGGCACCGGAACGGAACTCGCCCACCGTGTCGTGGGCGGCCTGCACGAGGCGGTCGGTGTGCTGTGGATCGACCCGCCGGCCGGGTCGGACCTCGACCCGCACGCCACGGTCCTCGCGGTGGAACTCGACGGCGAGCTGGAGCTGTACCGGGGTTCCGGACGCTTCTGAGGCACCGTGGCGGGCACGGGTTCGGGCCGGCCGGCCGCTCCCCGTGACAGCGGCCGACCGACCCGATCCCTGGTGCCGCCGGGAATCCCCCGTCGATTCCCGGTCTTTCCCCCGTTGATCCTGTGCTTCCCCCCGGGCCCCGGTCTTCCCCTGTCGTTCCCCCGTGGGGCCCTTCGTTCTTAGGAGCGGGCTACCGGGATCCTGATACACCTCTCGTCGAAAAAAGTCCCCCGGACCGGGATCCGGGGGACTCTCGCTCACGTCCGAGGCGGGTCAGCCGGTGAAGCCGGCCGTGATCGAGGTGAACTGCCAGGTGCTCTGGCTGATGCCGGAGCAGTTGCTCACCACGCCACCGCCCGGGCACGGCCGGTCGCGGTTGACGGCCCAGTAGGCGAGCCGGGCGATGTGGTGGGAGTTGGACCAGTCGCGGATCTGGGTCCAGATCGCCGGGGTGGTGTTCTCCTGCTGGTCGGACAGACCGTTCATGCCGGAGATGCCGATGTGGGCGTACGCGGTGGCGTCGTCCCAGCCGAAGGTGGACTTCAGCTTGTTCTTCAGCCCTTCCGTGGCGTTGACGGTGTTGCCGTACATGTCCGAGCCGCCGCCGAAGTCGAACGGCATGATGGTGAAGACGTCGATGTCGGCGCCGAGCGACTTGGCCTGCTCGACGAGTCGGTTGCCGTAGTAGGTCGGCCCGGTCGTGGACGTGCCGAAGGTGACGATGGTCTTCAGGCCGGGGTTGTTGGCCTTCACGGTCTTGAGCGCGGTGAGGATCCTCGCCTGCACGGCCTCGTTCTCGAACTCGTCCGTGTTCTCGATGTCCATGTCGATCGCCTTGAGCGAGTAGGCGTTGATCACCTTCTGGAGCGCGGCGGCCAGCGCGCTCGCCGAGGAGCAGTTGGCGCCGAGCTTGCTGCCCTGCCAGCCGCCGAACGAGGGCACGATGTCACCACCCGCCGAGCGGACCTGGTTGATGACGCTCTGGTCGACCCCGCCGGTCAGTGGCCGGTTGCCGTCCCACATCGGGTTGCAGCCGCCGCCGTCCAGCACGAACGCCATCGTGAACCACTTGACGCCGGTCGAGCTCATCACCGTGGACACGCTGGGCGGATCGCCCCAGCCCTCGAACAGATAGGGCGCGGCCTGCTTGAACCCGGTTCCGCCGCCGCTGCCCGCGTTGGTGGTGACAGTCACGGAGTTGGAGGCACCGGAGGTGTTCCCGGCCGCGTCGCGCGCCCGCACGGTGAAGGTGTACCCCGTGCTCGGGGACAGCCCGCTGACCGTGGCGGCCGTACCGGAGACGGTGAGCACCTTCGCCGACCCGCTGTACACGTCGTATCCCGTGACGCCGACGTTGTCGGTCGCGGCGTTCCAGGACAGCGACACGCTGGAGGAGGTCTTGCCGGCCGAGGTCAGGCCGCCGGGCGTGGTCGGCGCCTGGGTGTCCGAGCCGCCGCCCCCGCCGCCCGGCCCGTCGAGACTGATGTCGTCGGCGTAGTAGGTGCCCTGGGCGTACCAGCCGTGGACATAGATCGTGGCGCTGGTCTGCGAGGCGCCGGTGGTGAAGGACACCGACAGCCGGCTGTACGCCGACGGCGACGACGTCCAGGTGGAGGCGCCGCCGTCGACGCCGAGGTAGACGTAGGAGCCGCGCACCCAGCCGGTCAGCGCGTACGTGGTGTTCGGCTGGACGGTGACGGTCTGGCTGCACTGGGCGATGTCGCTCGAACTCACCGCCCCGGCCAGCGCCTTGGAGCCGCTGTGGGCGGGCGAGGAGACGACGGAGCCGAGGTTGCCCGTACAGGACCAGGGCGAGAGGGAGCCCGACTCGAGACCGGGGTTGGTGAGGATGTTGGCCGCCTGTGCGGTGCCCGGCAGGGCCACGGCCCCGGCGAGGGCCAGACCGGCCGTGCCGAGCAGGGCGAGGAAGCGACGCCATGGGCGTCCGAGGGGTGTCGTGCGCACGCGATCTCCCTGAAGGAATGGGGGTGTTCGGGAGTGCAGGGGAGTGCAAGAGGGTGCGCAACAAAGTTGGTATGGACCAATCTGCCTGTCAAGACGAGAGACGGAATTGGTCCATACCGGTGAACTTAATGTCTGTTTCGTTCCACCTAGAGCGGCAGTGCCTGCGCGGCGCCCGCCGTGGTCACCTCGACGGATCCGGCAGGCGCGGGCACGGCCGGCAGCAGCGGCTCGGCGGCCTCCTCCACCCGCTGGTGCGGGAGGGTGACCGTACGGAGCGGCCGCGGTCCCGAGACCACCGTGTAGTCCTGCCCCAGGAACGGCGGGACGATCTCGCCCGGGTCCTCGCCGAGCGCCAGCTGCACGGCCGCCCACGGTGCGTTGACCCCGCACAGCGCCAGCTGGTGCAGGCCGCCGGCCGGGCGGGTGTTGACGTCCATCAGGACCGGCCGGTCGCCGAACATCCGGAACTGGATGTTGGACAGGTAGTGCAGCCCGAAGCCCTCGGCGATGAGCCGCGCGGGCTCCAGCCACTGCTCGTGCAGGGTGAAGCCCCGGCGGCGGCCGTTCTTCGTGCGGCCGATGGCCATCCGCAGCATGTTGTCCGGGCCGGTGAGGCAGTCCACGGACACCTCCGGCTGCTCGAGGCGCGGCATGACCAGCCAGTCGACCTGCTCCTCGCCCAGGTCCTCGGCCTGCCTCAGCGCCTCGACCACCATGTCGAGCTGGACGTACGGGCTCGGGAAGCCACTGAGATGCGTCAGCGAGAAGGGCGCACGGGTGATCACCCGGAAGCCCACCCCGCCCGCGCCGGAGGCCGGCTTGAAGCACGCCCGGTGGCCGGCCTCCTCCAACTCCTCGACAGCGGCGATGAGTTCGTCGGCCGACCGGACCCGGTACCACGGCGGCACCGGCACGCCGATCGCCTGCACGGCCTCGTACGCGATCACCTTGTCGTGGAAGACCGCGACGGCCTCCGGCGGCGGCGCCAGCAGCGCGGTGCCCACCGAGTCGAAGTCGGCGCGGTGCGCCACGACGGCCGCCTGGTGCAGCCGGGGCACGAACACGTCGATGCTCCGGCGCTTGCACTGTGCGAGGGCGTACTCGACGTACGCGGCCGGGGAGAGGCCCTCCGGCTCCAGCTCGGCGGTGTCCGCGGCGGCCAGCACGGGGGAGTCGGCGTCACCGTGCGTGGCGTGGATCTCGACCGCGCGATCACTGGGATTTCGTCGCAGCTGATCCGTGAAGAACACGTTCTCCGCGTACGTGCGGTTGAGCCAGACGCGTACGCGAGAGACCATGCAGGCCGCCTTTCACGGTTCGCGGGCAGGGCAAAGCGAGCCCGGCCCGGGCAGGGGGATTGGTGGGTCACCAAACCGCCCTGCGGAAGGGACGTCCATGGCGGTGGTGTTGGGGCGATCATACGGCTTCCCGGGGGTGCGGCGTGCAACGCGCGTGTTACGGATTTGCCGATCTTGTTCACGTGAGGCGCATGTTCGGGTAGAGGCGTGTTCCGGCGCAGGTGGGGACGGGTCCGGCCCCGGCAGGCGACCCGATCCGACCTTGTACCGCACGCGTGAATGTGTTCTCGTGGTGGCACTGGTGTGTTCGTGAGGATGCGGAGCGTGGGCGAGTGAGCGGGGGCGCGAGGTGACGTCGACGGCCGAAGACGCCGGACGGCTGCTGGCCATCAGCGATCTGCACATCGGATATCCGGAGAACCGCGCCCTCGTCGAGGCCATGGCCCCGGAGACGGACGAGGACTGGCTGCTGGTCGCCGGCGACGTCTCGGAGAACGTGGCCGACATCCGCTGGGCGCTGAAGACCCTCGCCGGGCGCTTCCGCAAGGTCGTCTGGGTCCCCGGCAACCACGAACTGTGGACCCACCCCTCGGACCCGGTCACCCTGCGCGGAGTCGCCCGCTACGAGCACCTCGTCGACATCTGCCGCGACCTGGGCGTCACCACACCCGAGGACCCCTACCCGGTGTGGGAGGGCCCCGGCGGTCCGGTGGCCGTCGCGCCGCTGTTCCTGCTCTACGACTACTCGTTCCTCCCGGCAGGCTGCGCCACCAAGGAGGAGGGACTGGCGTACGCGAAGGGCACCGGCATCGTCTGCAACGACGAGTACCTGCTGCACCCCGACCCGTATCCGACCCGTGAGGCCTGGTGCCGGGCCCGCGTCGCCGAGACGCAACGGCGGCTCGCCGAGATCCCCGACGGCCTGCCCGTCGTCCCCGTCAACCACTACCCCCTGCACCGGCACCCGATGGACGTGCTGTGGCACCCCGAGTTCGCCATGTGGTGCGGCACCGGGCTGACCGCCGACTGGCACCGCAGGTTCCGGATCGAGACGATGGTCTACGGCCACCTCCACATCCCGCGGACCACCTGGCACGAGGGCGTCCGCTTCGAGGAGGTGTCGGTGGGCTACCCCCGGGAATGGCGCAAGCGCGCGCAGCCGCCGGGCCGGCTGCGCCGCATCCTGCCCGGGGAGGCCGGGACCCGGTGATCGGGGCACTGTTGCCGGAGTCGGTCGTGGCGGTGGAGGCCTTCGGCGAGGAAGGCGTCCGCGAGTTCGGGGACGCCCCGCTGTACCCGCAGGAGGAGGCGCTCGTGGCGCGGGCGGTCACCAAGCGCCGCCGCGAGTTCACCGTCGTACGCTCCTGCGCCCGGCACGCCATGGAGAAGCTCGGTGTGCCCCCGCAGCCCGTACTGCCCGGCGAGCGCGGTGCCCCGCAGTGGCCCGACGGCCTGACGGGCAGCATGACCCACTGCGAGGGCTACTGCTCGGCCGCTCTGGTCCGGGCCGCCGACCTGGCCTCGCTCGGCATCGACGCCGAACCCCACGCGCCCCTGCCCGAGGGTGTGCTGTCCGCCGTCGCGCTGCCCACGGAGGCGGAGCGGCTCGGCACGCTGGCCGCGGAACGCCCCGAGGTCCACTGGGACCGGCTCCTGTTCAGCGCCAAGGAGTCCGTCTACAAAGCGTGGTTCCCCCTCACCCGCAAGTGGCTGGACTTCAGCGAGGCCGACATCGACCTCACCCCCGTCACCCCTGCCCTCTCGGCCGCCCCCGCCGAAGGCCCGCACGGTGTCTTCCGCGCCCGGCTGCTCGTCCCCGGACCGGTGATCGGCGGCCGCCGGCTCGCACACTTCGACGGGCGCTGGACCGTACGGCGAGGGCTGGTGGCCACCGCCGTCACGGTGCACCACGGCTGAGGCGACCGCCTACGGAGGTCACGGGCCCGGGCACCAGCTGTGCAGCAGCCGGAAGAACTCCTCCTCGTTGCCCGCCAGACCGGCGTCGGCCAACGCCTGCTCGGCCTCGGCCAGGACGGCGGGCGGGACCACCGGAGGCAGCCGGTCGTACCGCGGGCCGGGGGCGCCGGCGCCCCGGCTGTCCCCCTCGTCGCCGAAGGCGGCACGCACGGTGTGCAGCAGCCGCAGGTACGCCTGTACGGCGGTGCGCTCGCGGTCGGTCAGTACGGCAGTGGGCATCGGTCGGCTCTCCCCGTGTCGGCGTCGTGTCCCCCGCGCCCCGACGGCGCGTACGCCCCCGTACGGTGGCGCACCCCCAGCTTGCCGCCCACCACTGACAATCCGGCCCGACCAGGGCTTCGTTCGCCCGCTTAGCGGAGGTGAAACCTCCTCGAAATCCCCTGGCGGAAAGGGCTCCTACGCTGGTGGGAAGGGCTCTCGGCGGACCGCCGACGGCCAGGAGAACAGGAGGCGAGCGGGTGGTCGACGTCCCGCAGCGGCGCCCGGCGCGCGCACCCCGGCTGCGCCCGGTCGGTGCCGGTGAACCGGAGTTGCACTACCGGGTCGTGCACGGATACCGGCGGGCCTTCCGCCTGGCCGGCGACGGCCCGGCGCTGGTCCTCATCCACGGCATCGGCGACTCCTCGGCGACCTGGGCCGAACTGATCCCCGGCCTCGCCCGCACCCACACCGTCATCGCCCCCGACCTCCTCGGCCACGGCGCCTCCGACAAACCCCGCGCCGACTACTCGGTGGCCGCGTACGCCAACGGCCTGCGGGATCTGCTCAGCACCCTGGGCATCGAGTCGGCGACGCTGGTCGGGCACTCGCTGGGCGGGGGAGTGGCGATGCAGTTCGCCTACCAGTTCCCCGAGCGCACCGAACGGCTGATCCTCGTCAGCGCGGGCGGCGTCGGCCGGGAGGTCAATCCCGCCCTGCGACTGGTCTCCCTGCCCGGCGCCCATCTGGCGCTGTCCGCGCTGCGGTTGCCGGGCGCACGGTTCCAGGTCGGCCTGGCCGTGGGCCTGATGAAGCTGCTGGACACCGACCTCGGCCAGGACGCCCCCGATCTGCTCCACCTCGTCGACGCGCTGCCGGACGAGACCGCCCGCAACGCCTTCGTCCGCACCCTGCGCGCGGTCGTCGACTGGCGCGGCCAGGTCGTGACCATGCTCGACCGCTGCTATCTGACGGCCGGCATGCCGACGATGCTGCTGTGGGGCGACCGGGACAGCGTGGTGCCCGTGCGGCACGCGTACGGCGCCCACGAGGCGATGCCCGGCAGCCGACTGGAGATCTTCGAAGGAGCGGGCCACTTCCCGTTCCACACCGACCCCGGCCGCTTCCGTTCACTCGTCGAGGAGTTCACCCGCACCACGGCCCCGGCCGACTGGAGCCGCGAGCACTGGCGCCGGCTCCTGCGCGAGGGCAGACCCGCAACGGGGAAGGCGGCAGGAGCGGACCCCGCGGAGCGGGACCTGCGCGGGGCGAGCGAGCGCAGCGCGACCTGACCGCCGTACCGGACGGACCCGCTCACGGCCGTCCGGGAGCTCAGTTCTGCGGCCCCAGATAGCCCAGCGACGCCTCGATCCGGCCGGCCAGATGGTCGCGCTGGCCCCGTCCCCGGGGTGATGAACCGGGCAGCCAGGCACGGCACTTGCTCGCCAGCAGCAGCCCGAAGCTCTCGGCCTCCCGCTCGTCGGCCAGGTCGAAACGGGTACGGGCGGCGACGCTGCGCACCGTCGCCTGGAGATCCGCCCCGTCGGTGAGTAAACGGGCCGCGACCGCGGCACCCTCCACGTGCTGGCCGCAGTGGCCCGCCTTCATGTGCCACAGCTCGTGGCCCAGGATCACCAACTGGTGGTCGGGGGCGGTGCGTTCCTCGATGACGACGAGGTCCTGGTCGGCCATGTCGAGCCACAGGCCGCTGGCCGTGTCGGTCGGGAAGCAGGCCATGCGGAAGTGCACCGGGCGGCCGCGCCGTCTGCTCATCCCGTCGCACAGCGCGGTGTAGAGGTCGGTCGGCGGGGCAGGGGCCGGGATGCTCAGTTCCGAGACCAACTGGCCGCTCAGACGGCGCATTTCCCTGGCGATGCTCACGCTTCTCCCCCGGATCACGACTCGGGCCGCTTCACGCTCTCCAGGAGCATGTCCAGCCACTCGGCGACCTTGTCGCGGTGCTGGTCGGTGGGCAGCTGAGCGGCCCGCCACGCGATCCCGCGTACGCCGTGGTCCTGGAGCAGCCGCTCCAGCGGATCCTCGGCGGCCGCGGCCGCCTCCCGCGCGGCCAGCTTCTGGAGCAGATCCTGTTCGGTGTGCTGCAACGCGCCCGCGAGTGCCTCCGGGTCCTCGGCCGTGAGGAATCCGGCGTGGACGCGGAAGAACCGCTGGAGCGCGTCGCAGTGCTCCATCGTGGGGCGCCGGTCGCCGTTGATGAGGGCGCCCGCCTGCTGGCGCGACATGCCGGCGCCGTCGGCGATCTCCTGCTGGGTGTACTTGCGGCCGTTCGGCTTGAGCCGCGTACGGCGCAGCAGGTCCAGACGTTGCAGGAAGCGGGCCTGGACATCGGGCTCACCGGCGGGCCGGCCGCTCAACAGGGCCTTGACCACCACCTCCGGGACACCGGAGGCGACGGACAGCCGTCCGGTGCCGAAGACCTCCGCGTGCGGCACACCGAGCCGGTCGGCGAGCGCGGCGACACGAGCGACGACGGCCGGCAGCACTAGCGCCGCCGTGGTGCCCGCAACCTCGAAGCCATCCTCCGCCACCGACAGGTCTCCTAGGTCTCTCACGTCCCTCTCACAGACACACGATCACCGGAACAGACGGTCGCCGTGAACTGCGTGGAGAGTAGCCGGTCTTTCGAACTCACATCCAGGTCTCGCCACAACTGTGGCCAATTTCAGCCGTCAACAAGCATGGAATGCCACGATAGTTGACACCGCTCGCGTCGGGGCAGCAGGATCGAGGCGCCGCGTGAAGGCCGCAGAGGCAAGAGGGGTGACCTCCCGATGGCATATCAGGCAGGTGGGCAGCGGTCCGTACCGCGGCCCGTCCCCGAGAGTCCCGAGGCCCAGGCGTACCTACAGGACTACACCACGTACCTGGAGGCCGTCCCCTTCCCGTCCGTCGTCCTCGACCACCGCTGGGACGTCGTGCTCTCCAACGCCGCTTTCGCGTCACTTTTCCGGGACGTGAGCCCCCATCCGACGGCCCTGCCGGGCGAGAACTTCCTCCGGTTCGTCCTCTTCCATCCCGACGCCCCCTCGGTCCTCGGCGACCACGAGGCCGGCTGGTGCCTGCCGATGCTCGCCCGCTTCGCCGCGGCCATGGAGCGCCACGGTCACGACCACGGGCTCCAGGCGATCCGCCGCGACATCGCCCAGGACCCGATCATGGAAGCCGCCTACCGCCACGGGCTGCCGCACTGGATCCGCGCGGTCGGCGAGGAGGCCGTCGAACACGACGGCGCGGTCCGCCCCCTGGTGCACCCCGACCCGCGCTGGGGCGCCACGGAGTGCCGCATCGTGGGCGACACCCCGAGGACCCTGCACGACATGGGGTACACCCGGCTGACCATGGTGCTGCGCGCCACCCGCCCGGCCGCCGCGCCCCGCAGACCCCGTGGCGCACGCCGCACCGCGAGCCACCTCAGCGTGGTCCCGGCCCCCGAGGCCTGACCGGGCACCGTCGGCGTTCAGGTCGCCGACGGCGCCCTGGTCGGCGCCGCGTGCGGGCTCAGTGCGGCTCATGAGCGTCCGACTTCGCGAGGCGGTCCACCGGGGTTCCTGGCTTCGCCGCCTGGATCTGCTCGTACACATGGCCGGACACGGCGGGACACGGGTGCATGGAACGCCCCTTCGCGAGCGCCACGGGGACCGCCGGGTGGATGCGCGCAGACCGTGGTACGCAGGCCTCTTCGACCAGCCCGAGCCACGGCGCCGCCTCGCCCAGGACGCCGACGGGCCGGGAGGGTCCCCGGCCCTCCGGGGCGCCCGGGCGGGCGGGAGCCGGCCCCGCCCTCCCGGGCGCCCGAGCGGGCGGGGGGGGCGCCCCGTCCTCAGGTCACAGATCCAGGACGAGCTTCTTCCCCCGGCACCGGGACACGCAGATCATCATCGTCTCCCCGGCCTCCCGCTCCTCAGGACCGAGGACGGAGTCCCGGTGCTCCGGGATGCCCTCGAGGACGTCGGTCTCGCAGGTGCCGCAGGTGCCCTCCGTGCAGGAGTAGAGCACCTCGACGCCCGCCGCGCGCACGGTGTCCAGCACCGAGACGCCCGCCGCGACGGTCAGCGTCCGGCCGCTCCGTGCGAGCTCCACCTCGAACTCGGCCTCCGTGCCCGCTGGTTGTTCCTTCGCCTGGAACCGCTCGACGTGGAGCGCGCCGGCCGGACAGCGCTCCTCCACCGCGTCCAGCAACGGGCCCGGACCGCAGCAGTAGACGAGGGTGCCCTCGGGCAACCCGTCGAGCACGGAACCGAGGTCGAGCAGACCGGTCTCGTCCTGCGGGGCGACGGTCACACGGTCGCCGTAGCGCGCCAGCTCCTCGGCGAACGCCATGGATTCGCGGCTGCGACCCCCGTAGAGCAGGCTCCACTCGGCGCCCGCCGCCTCGGCCGCCGCCAGCATCGGCAGAATGGGGGTGATCCCGATGCCGCCCGCGACGAAGCGGTAGCGGGGAGCCGGACGCAGCGCGAAGTGGTTGCGCGGGCCGCGCACCCTGACCTTGTCGCCCTGCCCCAACTGTGCGTGCACATGGGCGGAACCGCCCCGCCCGGCCGGCTCGCGCAGCACCGCGATCCGCCAGGCGGAACGGTCGGCCGGATCACCGCACAGCGAGTACTGTCGCTCCAGCTCCGGGCCGAGCACGAGGTCCACATGGGCTCCCGGCTCCCACGCCGGGAGCGGCTCGCCCAGCGGGTGGCGCAGGGTGAGTGCGAGCACCCCCTCAGCAGCGAACTCGCGTTCCGACACGACGAGTTCGGATTCGTACACGCTCATGAGTCGCTTCCTCGTGGCCGGTGTCCTTCGGGGTGGCCGAGCATCCACTCCCACATCTCGATCGGATCCTGCGCGGTGTGCTCGGCGCCGCAGTGACAGGTCCCGTGCAGTACGTCGGTGCCCGGCAGCCAGTCGATGCGGTAGATCTCGCCGGTGGGACCGGTGCTCACAGGACCTTCTCCACGGGCTTGTCGCCCTCCTCCACCAGCCGGGCCAGGATGCGGCGTGCGGCCAGGCCGCCGGTGTCGATGTTGATGCTCAGCTCCTGGTAGCCGGTGCGCTCCGAACCCAGGGTCCGCTGAAGGAGGTTGAGCGCGTCCACGTCCTGCATGACCACCGTGTGGTTGTTGCCCCGCAGGAACTCGGTGACCTCCTCGTCGTCCGTCGCCCAGTCCCGCGAGACCATCCAGAAGTCGTACACCTTGCCGTCGGCGGACGGGGTGATCGCGTACGTGATCTCGGTGTGGAAGCCGCCCGGATCGGTGCCGTCCGCCTCGGGCAGGATGCCCACCGGCGCGATCCTGCTGTGCAGCAGGTACAGACAGGGCGCGTGGTACTCGATGTCCTGCCAGCGGGTGATCCGGCCCTCGATGCCGGTCGAGCGGGCGTAGAACGGCGGGCACTCGGCGTCGTCCATGTGCCGGCTCACCCGGACGATCCCCGCGCCCTCGTCGACCTCGGTGGTGATGGGCGTCTCGGCGACCTCGGGGGTGCCGATGTAGCCGCCGTGCAGATAGGTCTCGTGGGAGAGGTCGAGGAGGTTGTCGACGAGCAGCCCGTAGTCCGCGTCGATGGGTTCCATGCCGCGGACGGTCGTCCAGCCGGGGGCGTCCAGGTGCCGGGCGCGCGGGACGGTCTGCGGGTCGGCGAGCGACGGGTCGCCGATCCACACCCACACCAGGGAGTCCTGCTCGACGACCGGGTACGCCGTGACCCGGGCGGTGCGCGGGATGCGTTTCTGCCCCGGCACGTACACGCAGGCGCCGCTCGTGTCGTACGTGAAGCCGTGATAGCCGCAGACGATGCGGTCGCCGTCCAGCCGGCTCTCCGACAGCGGGAAACGGCGGTGCACGCAGCGGTCGTGCAGCACGACGGGCGTCCCGTCCTCCTCGGTCCGGTAGAGGACGAGCGGCTCCCCGAGAACCGTCCGGCCGAGCAACTCCTCGCGCCCGACCTCGGTGCTGTAGGCGGCGACGTACCACTGGTTCCTGGCGAAGGCGGTGGTGTGAGGCATGGCGTTCCCGTCCCTGAGTGCGGGGCGCCGTCGCCCCGCGTGCCGTGGTTGGAATCAGGGTCGTGAGGCTCGCCTCCGCTCGGCAAGACGGCTTCTGCCAGACGGAAGGACTTCTGCGAAGAGGCTTGTCAGAGCCCTGCCCTGGCAGGCCCTGGTCGCCGGAGTGGAGGGCCGGGTGGTGCTGCTGTTCGGTTCACGCTCGGGGCAGCCGGTGAGGGCGACGGCGAGCGTGACCACTCGTCGGCTGAACACCGGACGACCGCCTCGGTCTCCAGGACCGCGGATCCTGGAGCCCGGAGGCGCCGACGGCCCGCACGAAGCTCCCCCCGACCCGACCACCCGTACCGCGTCGATCACCCGCTCCGGCTCGGCGTCCTTGAGCAGGAAATCCGCGGCCCGGCGCGCAGCGCGGCGAACAGGTACTCGTCGAGACCGAAGGTGGTGAGCACCAGGACACGGGTCGCGGGGCTGCGTTGGGTGATCGCGGCTGTCGCCGCGAGCCCGCCGATCCCCGGCATGCGGACGTCCATCAGCGCGACGTCCGGCCGCGCCGACAGCGCGAGGTAGATGGCCGTGTCGCCGTCCGCCGCCTGCCCGACGACGCACAGGTCGGGTTCCGCGTCGAGGATCGCCGCGATCCCGGCCCGTACGACGGCCTGGTCGTCCGCGACGGTCACTCTGATCGCCATGGGAACGCCTCCGGGAGCCACACGCGTACCGCACCGCGGCCGGTCGTCGAGAGGGTACCGCCGGCGGCGTCCGCGAGGGCGCGCAGCCGCCGCTCCGCCCCGGGAACGCCCGGTGCCGGACCGGATACCTCCACGCCGTCGGGGAACAGAAGACTGCACGGTGCTTCAGGCGGTGGGGAGGGCCTGTTCGGCCCAGATCGTCTTTCCGTCGTACGTCTGGCGGGTGCCCCAGCCCTGGGTGAGCTGGGCGACGAGGAGCAGGCCGCGGCCGCCTTCGTCGAAGGTGCGGGCACGGCGCAGGTGGGGGGCGGTGCTGCTGGCGTCGGAGACTTCGCAGATGAGGTTGCGGTCCCGGATGAGCCGGAGCTGGATGGGGGCGCCGCCGTAGCGGATGGCGTTGGTGACGAGTTCGCTGACGACCAGTTCGGTGACGAAGGCGGCCTCGTCCAGGCCCCAGGCGGCCAGCTGCCGACGGGTGTTCCTACGGGTCTCGGCGACCGCTGCGGGATCGGCCGGCACGTCCCAGGTGGCGACATGTGCCGCGTCCAGGGCGCGGGTGTGGGCTATCAGCAGCGCCACATCGTCGGCGGGGTGGTCGGGGAGAAGCGTCCGGATCACGGTGTCGCAGGTGGTCTCCAGGGACGCAGCCGGCCGGGCCAGCACCTCGCGCAGCAGGTCGAGGCCTTCGTCGATGTCGCGGCCACGGTCCTCGACGAGACCGTCGGTGTACAGCACGAGGAGGCTGCCTTCGGGCAGTTCGATCTCCGTGGCTTCGAAGGGCAGGCCGCCGAGCCCCAGCGGCGGACCCGCGGGGATGTCGGGAAACTCCACGGCGCCGTCCGGGGTCACCACCGCGGGTACGGGGTGGCCCGCGCGAGCCATGGCGCAGCGCCGGGAGACCGGGTCGTAGACGGCGTACAGACAGGTCGCACCGATGTCGCCGACGGTGCCGACGATGCCGGCCGCGCTTTCGACCTCGGCGGACAGGTGGATGACCAGGTCGTCCAGGTGGGTCAGCAGCTCGTCGGGCGGAAGGTCGACATCGGCAAGGGTGCGCACGGCGGTACGCAGTCGTCCCATGGCGGCCGACGCCTGGACGCCGTGGCCGACGACGTCGCCGACGACGAGGGCGACCCGGGCGCCGGACAGCGGGATCACGTCGAACCAGTCACCGCCGACACCGGCTTGCGTGCTGGCGGGAAGATAGCGGGAAGCGACGTCGACGGCGGCCTGCGAGGGCAGCCGCTGCGGCAGGAGACTGCTCTGAAGGGTGAGGGAGGTGCGGCGCTCGCGGCTGTAGCGGCGGGCGTTGTCGATGCAGACGGCGGCCCTGGCGGTGATCTCCTCGCCCAGGAGCAGGTCGTCCTGCTCGAAGGGTTCCGGGTGCCGGTGGCGGGAGAACGTGGCCACGCCGAGGGTGATGCCGCGGGCGCGCATCGGCACGGCCAGCACGGAGTGAAAGCCGTAGCGTCGCATCCGTTCGGCCCGGTCCGGGGTCTGGCTCGCCACCCGGTCCATCGCGGAAGCTGTCACGTTCTCGATCAGCGGCCGGCCGGTGGTCAGGCATCTGGCCGCAGTCGAATCGTCCGGGTACGCGGCCACTGCTCCGCGCTCCACCACGACCTCGGGGCAACCCTCCAGGACGGACTGGTAGGCGACACGGCGCAGCATGACGGGGCCGGCCGGCGAGCCGGCGCGCGGGTCGTCGCCGCCCTCGATGGCGGGAAGCAGGTCGACGGTGACGAAGTCCGCGAGTTGAGGGGTGGCCACATCGGCGAGTTCCTGCGCGGTCCGGGCGAGGTCCAGGGTGCTGCCGATGCGGATGCTGGCCTCGTTGAGCAGGGCCAGGCGCCCCCGGGCCAGGTGCTCCTCGGTCACGTCGTACGCGGAAAGGAGCACTCCTCCTATCGTTCCCTCGGAGTCCCGCACGGGGGTGAGCAACGTCGTCCAGACGCTGTCGCTCTCATGGCCCGCCAGGTGCAGGGACTGCTGAAGATGCTGCTGTTCGCCGGTCTCCAACGCCCGCCGCATGCACTGTTCCGTCCGGTCGCTCTCCGGGTCGACCACGATCTCCGATACGCGCAGCCCCTGCATCGCCGTTTCGGGCATGCCGATCACCCGCTCCATGTCCGCGTTCGCCCGGCGCAGCCGCAGGCCGGTGTCGTAGAGCGCCGTCGTGAACGGGGACCGGGTGAACGCCCACATCACCAGCGACTCGTCGTGGAGCGGCGACGCCGGCCGGTCCAGGGGGGAGACCACGAGCCACTCGCCGCCTCCCTTCTCCTCGCCGTCGGGCTCCCGGCGGTGGGCCAGCAGGTTCACTGCGAGATGGTGGCCGTCCCGGTGCAGGAGAGTCGCCGTCCCGTTCCACCGCGGCAGTGTTTTCAGGGAACGAAGCGTCTCGACGGGCGGCTCCCCTGCGAGCAGTGATGCCGCGGGCCGGCCGATGACCTCCGTGGACCGGTAGCCGAGCAGCCGCCGTGCTCCCTCGCTCCACGCGGTCACGATGCCGTTCGAGTCCACACGGGCACCGGCCGTGGCCGACTCGTCGATGGGGTCGTCCGGCCGCCACGCCGCCCGGTCGTCGCCGGCGGTGTCCGAACTCGTCATCGCGTTCATCCGCCCTCACTTCGGTCTTTCCACCGTGCGTCCCGGCCCGGCCACGGGCAACCCAGGGGAGATGGTCGGACATATATCCTCAATAAGGGCATAAATGCAAGGGACGGACCAAGCATCGGGGCTGGAGGGTCGTGCCATGACCGTCACCGACGAGGAGACGTGGCCGGACGCGGCCGAATGGACCGGGAAGATCTTCAGCGGCGTTTGGCGGCAGTCCGAGGGCGGCGTCCAGCCGGTGAACGAACCCGCCACGGGGGAGCGGCTGGCCGAGGTGGGTGTGGCAGCGCCCGCGGATGTCGCCCGGGCCGGGGCCCTGGCCGCCCGAGCCCAGCGGGCCTGGGCCGAGACGGCGCCCCAGGAGCGCGCCGAGGTCCTGCTCCGCGCCGCCCGGGCGCTGCACGACAACCGCCGGGCGATTCGCGAGTGGATTGTCAGGGAGTCCGGAGGCGTCCCGGCGAAGGGCGACTACGAGATCGCGGCCGGACTCAGCCAGCTTGCGCAGGCCGCCGGCCTCGCGTCGCTGCCCCGCGGCGAGATCCTGAGCCCGTCGGCACCCGCCCGGACCAGTTACGCATGGCGGGTACCTCTGGGGGTGGTCGGCGTCGTCAACCCCTGGAACGCCCCCCTGCTGTTCGCCATGCGGGCCCTGGCGCCCGCACTCGTGCTGGGCAACGCCGTTCTGCTCAAGCCCGATCCCCACACACCTGTGTCCGGCGGTGTCGTCGTGGCGCGGTTGTTCGAGGAGGCCGGACTGCCCGAGGGGCTGCTCCACGTCCTGCCCGGAGGCCCCGGCACCGGTGAGGCGGTCGTGGCCGATCCCCACGTCGCCATGGTCGTTTTCACCGGCTCCACCGAGGCGGGACGGGCGGTCGCCCGCGCCGCGGGCGACGGGCTCAAGCGGGTGGCCCTGGAACTGGGCGGCAAGAACTCGATCGTCGTGCTCGACGACGCGGACATCGACTCCGCCGCGGCAGCAGGGGCGATGAGCTCCTTCGGCTATCAGGGGCAGGCATGCGTCGCCGCCGGACGTCATCTGGTGCACGCCGACGTCGTGGAGCCCTACACGGAGGCGCTGATCAGGCAGGCCGGTGAACTGCGGGTCGGCGACCCGCGCGAGGAGGGCGTGGCCCTCGGCCCTGTGATCAGCGAGCGCCAGGCCGCGAGGATCGAACGCATTGTGGACGAGAGCGTGGCCGCCGGCGCACGGGTACTGGCGGGCGGACGCCGCGACGGGCTGTTCTACCCGCCCACGGTTCTGGACCGCGTCGAGCGGACCATGCCCGCCTTCACCGAGGAGATCTTCGGGCCGGTCGCTCCCCTCGTCGCGTTCCGTACCGACCATGAGGCCGTCGAGATCGCCAACGACACCGAATACGGTCTGACGGCGGCTGTGCACTCCGGTTCGATGTCGAGGGCCGCGGCCGTCGCCGAGCAGTTGCGCACCGGCATGGTGCACGTCAACGACGTCTCCGCCAAGGACGCCGCGAACGCCCCCTTCGGCGGGATGGGGGCGTCGGGCAACGGCTCCCGCATCGGCGGCACCGCCAATCTGGAGCAGTTCACCCAGTGGCGCTGGATGACGGTCCTGGGTTCCGCGTGATGGCGGGGCGATCGACGCAACCAGGCGTTGCCGTGGTGGAGTCAACCGCCCACGGTACCGGCGGCCACCGGCCCAGCTCGGGGGCCGACGCTCTCGTCAACCGACGGACCAGGCCGGTGGGCGCCCGGCCGGCTTCCCCGGCCGAGAGGACGGTCAGCCGGTCACGTCGGGCAGGGCGCCGCTCCTCACCGCCGCGGGCGCCGCCCCTGCCCATGCACGCTGGTGGGCGGCTGTCCTCACGATCGCGCCGCGGTCTGTGCCCGCGCGAGTTGGTCGAGGTCTGCGAGAGCCTTGGCGAGCAGGGTGAGCATGGCGAGTTCGGCGCGGGTGGGGTCTTGGTCGCGGACGGCATCGAACACCGCGCGGTGGCTGGGAACCGGGTCGTCGGCGTCGCCGTGGCCGTGGACCATGCGGTCGCGTTCCTTCAGGCCGGGTTCCAGCAACATGTCCATCCGCCGCAGCAGTTCGTTGCCGGTGGAGGCGAGCAGCGCGCGATGGAAGGCCGCGTCGGCCTCGGCGGCGGCCGCGGAGTCCACCTTCGCCTGCCCCATGGCTTGCAGGGCGGCTTCGAGGGAGGCCAGGTCGGCGTCCGTGCGGTGGAGGGCGGCCCGGTGCGCCGCGGCGGGCTCGACGATGGAGCGCACATCGGCGAGGTCGCGCAGCAGTTGGGCGCCGTCACCGGCCTCCATGCGCCAGTGGATGACATCGGCGTCGAGAAGATTCCACTGTGCCCGCTCCCTGACGAAGGTGCCGCGCTTCGGCCGCGCGTCCGTCAGGCCCTTGCCGGCGAGAACCTTGAGCGCTTCGCGCATGACGGTCAGGCTCACGTCGAGCTCGGCTCCGAGGGCGCTGACGTCCAGGATCGCGCCCTCGCCTATCTCGCCTCTGACGATGCGCGCGCCGAGTGTGTGCACGACGTGTCCGTGCACACCACGGCCGGAATAGGACGCCATGCGGTTCTCCTCGGATCGAGAGGGCTGACGGACGCCTGCCGGGCTGGTGGGCGAGCCTTCGGCGAGCTTGACGTGCCATTGTGCCCAAGTCTACCGGTGAACATTATTTATGAATACTTATTGACAGGGGTGTGGGCCGACCAGACGATGAAGCCCAATCCACAGCCGCCACGCAGCAGCCGCCTGTCATGTTGACGCTGCATACCCGGAAACCCCGTCGATCCAGCCGGCGTAGGTGGCGCGGTCCGGGGTGGTGAGGTGGATGACGATCTTGCTCGTCGGGGAGGCGTCCCGTACCGTCCGCCGCGCCTCAGCCCGTCGCGGTCCACAGCGGGACCGTGATTCCCACCCGCTCGGCACGGGCGAACGGCCTCGACTACGACATCATGGGCGTCTCGCTGTACGCCTCCTGGACGAACATGTCGAATCGCATCCCTGGCGAACTTCGCGAGCTGGGTGGGATCGGCGAGCGGGAAGCCGGTCATGGCGGTCGAGACAGCCTCACCCTGGACACCCAGGGCGAGCGGTCCGGGCGAGGTGACCCTGATCCAGAAGAGTCACCTCGCCCCCGATGGTCCCGAGAACTACGGAGCCACCCCCGACGGGCAGTTGAGGTGGACCCGCGAGTTCTTCCGCGCCATGTACGACACGGGCAAGGTGGTGGGCATCTCGTACTGGGACCCGATCGCGATCGACTTCGCCGACGGGGCCGACCCGAACGGCTGGATCGTCGGCGGCGACAACGAGGTCGAGGACGCGTCCTTGTTCGACTACGGCCGGACCCACAGGGCACTCCCTGGACTGAGCGCCTTCCGTACCTGGTGAGACTCGACTGATCAGGAGCCGGCCGGGGACGACTGCTCGATCCCGGCCGGCAACATCGGCGAACGTCGACCCACGTGGCGAAACGTGCACTCAGGACCAGATCCCTAGGCGGATGTCTTCAGCACGCTCCATCCCCCGTCGACGACAAGGGAGGCGCCGGTGATGGACGACGCGTCCTCGCTCAGCAGGAAGGTGATCGGACCGGCCACCTCCTCGGGGCGGCCGATCCGGCCGAGGGCGGTCTGCTCGGCGCTGGCCTGCCGGTCGGCCTCACCGATGTCGTCCCAGGCCCGCGTCAGGACGGGCCCGGGGAGCACGGCGTTGACCCGCACCCGATCGCCGTACTCGACGGCCAGCTGTCGCATCAGCCCGGTCAGGGCGGCCTTGCTCGCTGCGTAGGCCGGGCGTCCTGGCATTCCGACGAGTGCGTGCACCGACGAGACGAACACGGCGCTGCCGGACGTGTCACGCAGGTCCTCGAGGCAGGCTCGGAAGCCCAGGAACGCTCCGGTGAGGTTCACGGCGAGCTGGCGGTCCCACTCGGCCCGGCCGATCGCATCGGCAGCGCCCATACGCACCGTGTACGCGTTGCTGACGAGCCCGGAGACCCGCCCGAACGTCTCACGGGCCGTTCCGACGACTGCGGCCCACGCCGTCTCGTCCGACACGTCGCCATGCTGGTACACGGCCCTTCCTCCGTGGGACCGGATGGCTTTGGCCGTCTCCTCGCCGGCGTCGTCCATGACGTCGACCAGGACGACAGCGCCTCCCTCGGCCGCCAGTCGGTGTGCCGTTGCGGCTCCGATCCCGGACGCGGCACCGGTGACGACGAAGCAACGGCCCGCGAAACGGTCCTGGAATGGATGGTGCGAGTTCACGCGCGACTCCCGGCTGTGGTGCGGTGTTCGGGGCAGGGGCCGGGCACGGACGCACCGGCCACACCATTAAATATGAATTAATGGCCTCGGCCAAGAGTGTGCGTGTGCCCCACGACAGGCGGGGTCGCATCGTCCTGCGGCAGGGCTGTCAGCGGTCTTGCCCGCGTCCACGTGCGCGTGGGACGAGAGGCGGCTGCCCACCGGTCGTTTCCGGTCCCGGGCCGGCGTGACCGCGGCGCTTGGCCATCTCTTGGCCCGCCGCACCCCCTCGTACCCTCGACTTTCACACTCGCGTCACCCGACCCTTCCCTGACGTTCGGTGCCCTTGGAACACTTCGTGGCGCGCGCATTGCGTCACGAACCGGCAGGCGCAGCCCTTCCGTACGAGAGGTGCCTCACCCATGGCCGAAGTCAACCGGCGCCGATTCCTCCAACTGGCGGGTGCCACCACGACGTTCACCGCCCTCTCCGACAGCATCGAACGCGCCGCGGCGTTGCCCGCGAACCACCGCACGAGGTCCATCGAGGACGTCGAGCACATCGTCGTCCTGATGCAGGAGAACCGCTCCTTCGACCACTACTTCGGCAAGTTGCGGGGCGTCAGAGGCTTCGGCGACCCGCGTCCGGTCACCCTCGCCAACGGCAAGTCGGTCTGGCACCAGGCGGACGGGACGGGCAAGGACGTCCTGCCGTTCCACCCCGACGCCGACGACCTGGGTCTCGCCTTCCTCCAGGACCTCCCGCACGGCTGGAACGACGGCCATGTCGCTTTCGACGGCGGCAGGTACGACAAGTGGGTCCCCGCCAAGAGCGCCACGACGATGGCGTATCTGACCCGCGAGGACATCCCGTTCCACTACGCGCTGGCCGACACCTTCACCGTCTGCGACGCCTACCACTGCTCCTTCATCGGCTCGACCGACCCCAACCGCTACTACCTGTGGAGCGGTTACACCGGCAACGACGGCAAGGGAGGCGGCCCGGTCCTCGGCAACGACGAGGCCGGTTACAGCTGGACGACGTACCCCGAACGCCTGGAGAAGGCCGGGGTCTCCTGGAAGATCTACCAGGACGTCGGCGACGGCCTGGACGCGAACGGCAGCTGGGGCTGGATCCAGGACGCCTACCGGGGCAACTACGGCGACAACTCGCTGCTGTACTTCAAGCAGTACCAGAACGCGCAGCCCGGCGACCCGCTGTACGACAAGGCCCGCACCGGCACCGACGCCCGCAGGGGCGAGGGCTTCTTCGACCGGCTGAAGGCGGACGTCAAGGGCGGGAAGCTGCCGCAGATCTCCTGGATCGTCGCCCCCGAGGCCTTCACCGAGCACCCCAACTGGCCCGCGAACTACGGAGCCTGGTACGTCGCCCAGGTCCTCGACGCGCTCACCGCCGACCCGCAGGTGTGGGCGAAGACCGCCCTGTTCGTCACCTACGACGAGAACGACGGCTTCTTCGACCACCTTCTGCCGCCCTTCCCCCCGGCCTCGGACGCGCAGGGCCGGTCCACCGTCGACGTCGGCCCGGATCTCTTCAAGGGCGACAGCGGACACACCGCGGGCCCCTACGGGCTCGGCCAGCGCGTGCCCATGCTGGTCATCTCGCCCTGGAGCAAGGGCGGTTACGTCTGCTCCGAGACGCTCGACCACACCTCGGTCATCCGGTTCATGGAACGCCGCTTCGGCGTCCACGAGCCGAACATCTCCCCGTGGCGGCGCGCCGTCTGCGGCGATCTGACCTCCGCGTTCGACTTCTCCCGCAGGGACACCCGACCGGTCGGCCTGCCCGACACCGACGGCTACCGGCCCCCGGACAAGGACCGCCACCCCGACTACGTACCCGTGCCGCCCGCCCACCCCGTCCTGCCGAAGCAGGAGCGGGGCACGCGGCCGACGCGCCCGCTCAAGTACGCCCCGTACGTGGACGCTTCGGTGGACGCGACGACCGGGAAGCTCACCCTCGCCTTCGCCTCGGGGGCGAAGGCCGGCGCGGCCTTCCTTGTCACTTCCGGCAACCGCACCGACGGGCCGTGGAGTTACACCACGGAGGCGGGCCGGACCGTCTCCGACACCTGGAACCCGGCGTACTCCGGCGGTTCGCACGACCTGACCGTGCACGGCCCCAACGGCTTTCTGCGCGCCTTCAGGGGGAAGGCCGGGGCGGCCGGCGTCGAGGTGGCCGCCCGGCACGTCGGCGACGGCCTCGAACTGAGCTTCACCCACCGGGGTCGGGGCACGGTGGAGCTGAAGGTGACCGACGGGTACGGCGGCAAGCCCACGACCGTCAGGCTGCGGCCCGGCGCCGTGCACAGGCGCACCCTGGATCTGCGGGCGAGCCGGCGGTGGTACGACCTCACCGTCACGTCCGCCGCCGACCCGGCGTTCCTGAGGCGGTTCGCCGGACACGTCGAGAACGGGCTCCCCGGAGTCAGCGACCCGGCCATCGTCACGGAGTGAGGCGCCTGCGCCTGCGCCGCGGTGAATGCGCGGTGAACACCGGGTCGTAGGGACTGGTCAGGTCCCGGTGAGCTCGGGGTAATGTGCCCCGGTGACCACGCATTCGAACACACCTTCAGGTTGGTACCCGGACCCGCACGGGGCGGTCGAGACCCTGCGCTACTGGGACGGCGCCCAGTGGACCGAGCACACGCACGCGGACGGCAAGGGCCGGCCCGCGCCGCAGGTGCCCCAGCAGGCGGGCCCCGACGAGCGGGTGCGGCGCCAGGTGCAGCAGCAGGCCGGGGTCGCGGCGAGCGGCCCCGGCGGCGGCACGCTGTTCAGCGAGCCGGTGCTGGTGGTGAACCAGAAGGCCAAGCTGATCGAGCTGACCAACGAGTACAAGGTGATGGACCAGCAGGGCAACCAGCTCGGTTCGGTCATCCAGGTCGGTCAGAGCGCGCTGCGCAAGATCCTGCGCTTCGTCGCCAGCATCGACCAGTACCTGACGCACCGGCTGGAGATCCGCGACGTGCACGGGCAGCCGGTACTGCTGCTGACGCGTCCGGCGAAGATCCTCAAGTCGCGGGTGGTCGTGACGCGCCCGGACGGTCAGCCGGTCGGTGAGATCGTCCAGCAGAACGTCTTCGGGAAGATCAACTTCGCGATCAACGCGGAGGGCCGGCAGATCGGCGCGATCAAGGCGGAGAACTGGCGGGCGTGGAACTTCGCGATCGTCGACCACGCCGACAACGAGGTCGCCCGGATCACCAAGACCTGGGAAGGTCTCGCCAAGACGATGTTCACCACGGCGGACAACTACGTCATGCAGATCCACTACCAGCTGCCCGAGCCGCTGCTGAGCCTGGTCGTCGCCACGGCCCTGACGGTGGACACCGCGCTGAAGCAGGACGCGCGCGGTCTCGGCTGACGCCCTCCGCACGAGAGGTGACGCTTTCCCGGGGTGCCCCGGGGGAGCGTCACCTCTCGCGCCGGGGCTACAGCGGGGTGAGGTGCTCAGGCCCGGTCTTCGGCCGCGGCAGCAGCGCCGGTTCGGCGGACGCGGTCTCCGGCCTCAGGGCCAGCACCGCCGCCACCGGGTGATCCTCGTCGTGGACGGCGGCCTGTGCGGGCGCGGTCCGTGACAGCAGCACCACACCCCACCCCGCGAGTCCGGCTCCGGCCAGGGCGAGGAGTACTCCCGCCGCCCCGCCCTGGAGACGTTCGCCGAGGAGGGCGAGGCCGATCGCCGCGGCGGCCACCGGGTTCGCCAGGGTGACCATCGCCAGCGGTGCGCCGAGGCCGTCCCGGTAGGCGGTCTGCGACAGCAGCAGCCCGCCCGTCGCGAAGGCCGCCACCAGCAGCGCCACCCCGATCACCTGCACACTGAGCAGCGGGCCCGAACGGTCCGTCGCCGCCACCGTGACGGTCTGGGTGAGTGCCGAGGCCACCCCCGAGGCGAAGCCGGACGCGGTCGCGTGCCGCAGCCCGGGCTTGGCGCCGCGCCGGGCCAGCAGCCCGATCAGCGCCGCGGTCGCGCCCGCCACGGCGACCGCCTCCGGCATGCTCAGGACGTCCTCGGGAGCCGGACCCGACGCCGTGACGAGGATGAGGGCCAGGCCCGCCAGGGTGAAGGCGGTGCCCCGCCACTCGGCGGCGCCGACCCGGCGCCCCGCGACCCGCGCGCCCATCGGCACGGCCGCGACCAGGGTGAGCGCGCCGAGGGGTTGCACGACGGTGAGCGGTCCGTACTTGAGGGCGATCACGTGCAACAGCGCGGCTCCCGCGTTCAGCCCCACCGAGCACCACCAGGCGCCGTTGCCGAGCAGTCGGGTCAGTCCGGTGCCGGGGTGCCGGGAGGCCAGCCGTTCCTGGGCGACGGCGGCGGCCGCGTAGGCGGCGGCCGAGAAGAGGGACAGGACGACCGCTGCCAGGGTGGCGTTCATCGGCCCGCTCCCACGAGGACCGGCTTCTCGGCCGGGACGGAGACGAGGGCGGGCGCGCCGCGCCCGGCCGTGGCGGCCGTCCGCCGCGGGGCGCGGATCAGCGCGAGCGCGATACCGAGCAGCGCGCCCGCCACGACCGCGTCCAGCCAGTAGTGGTTGGCCGTGCCCACGATCACCAGCAGGGTCAGCAGTGGATGCAGCAGCCACAGCCACCGCCACCGCGACCGGGTGGCGACCACGAGACCGATCGCGACCATGAGGGCCCAGCCGAAGTGCAGCGAGGGCATCGCCGCGAACTGGTTCGACAGGTGGTCGGTCTGCGGAGGGCCGTACACCGACGGCCCGTACACGTGCGCGGTGTCGACCAGCCCCGTCGCCGCCAGCATCCGCGGCGGGGCGAGCGGGAAGACGAGGTGCACTACCAGGGCGGCGGCGGTGACCGCGGCCAGCACCCGGCGGGCCCACACGTAGTGGGCCGGGCGGCGCAGGTACAGCCAGATCAGGAACGCCAGGGTGGCGGGGAAGTGCACGGTCGCGTAGTAGGTGTTCGCGGCCTCGGCCAGGGTGTCGCCGTGCAGCAGCAGGGACTGCACGGACCCTTCCGCGGGCAGCCGCAGCAGGCGTTCGACGTGCCACACGTCGTGTGCGTTGCGGAAGGCCTCGCCGGTGTGGCCGGCAGCGAGCTGCCGGCCGACCTTGTAGACGAGAAAGAGCCCTGCGACCAGCAGGAGCTCGCGGACTATCGGCGGCCGCGCCGGCGTGGCCGGCTCCGCTTGTGCAGGCTCGGTGCGGGCATTCATCCCCCGGCCCCTTCACTGACGGTGGTGCGTGTGAGGTGGTGCTGCCGTACTCGTGACGTGTGCATACACCATCGATACGATGTCGTACCGATACGTCAGTGTACCGATACGCATGCGTACCGGTACACTGACGTATCGATTGATCTGCGCCACACTGGACGAAGGCTCCCGCGGTCGCCTCGGAACCAGCCGGAGAAACGGAAGAGAAGGAGAGGACGGCAGATGACGTCGCAGGCAGCGGACGGACCCGAATCGGTCGCCGCCACGAGTCGCTCCAAGCTCACGCCCGAACGTGAGCAGGAGTTCTTCGACGCCGTCCTCGACCAGGTCCGTGAATGCGGGTACGAAGCCGTCACCATGGAGGGCATCGCCGCCAGCACGCGGTGCAGCAAGTCCACGCTGTACCGGCAGTGGAAGACCAAGCCGCAGTTCGTGGTGGCCGCCCTGCGCTCCCGCCGGGAGGCCAGGCTCACCGGCATCGACACCGGCTCGCTCGCCGAGGACCTGCGCGAGGCCGCCCGGGCCACCGGCCGCTGGTCCACCAACGACACCAAGCTGCTCCAGGCCCTCGGTCACGCCGTCACCGGTCACGAGGACCTCGCGCGAGCGCTGCGGGAGGCGATCGTCGCCCCCGAGATCGAGGCGCTGCGGGAGATCCTGCGGCGCGGGGTCGAACGCGGCGAGGTCGCCGCCGACCACCCGGCGCTCGAGTACATCCCGGCCCAGATGTTCGGAGTGATCCGCGCCCGTCCCGTCGTCGACGGGGAGTACGCCGACCAGGCGTACCTGGTCCGCTTCGTGGAGGCCGCCGTACTGCCGGCGCTCGGCCTCACGTAGGGGCCGGCGGAGGACCGGCGAAGAGACCGGCACAGCGATCAGCACATGACTCAGGCCGCCGTCCACGGGATGACTGGACGGCGACCTGTCTCGCGCCGCACCGTGGGGACGGGGGCGGCGCGCACCACCCGGCCGGGTGGTGCGCCTCTCGAGCGGAGGGGCGCACCACCCGGCCGACCGTGTCAGACGTCCGTTCCGCTGCCGCCGCCCGTCGACACCTTGATGCCCTTGGTGATCGTGTCGAGGACCGACACGCTCTGATCGGCGTCGAGGCCGAAGCGGAGGACCACCAGCCGCTTGCCGTCCGCGGGCGCCGGGAACGCCAGCGACTCGACAAAGCCGTCCGCGCCCTTGCTCGTGACCGCCTTCCAGCGCACCAGATACCCCTTCTGTCCGGCCACCGTCACCGCCTGGGAGGCGAGCACCTGGTGCGAGGTGATCGCGCCGTACGTCGTACCGCCGTAGGACTCCTCGGCGTTGGCCGCGATGTCCGCCTTGGCGACCTCCTCGGCCGTGGCGCCCTTGGCCTTCAGCACCTCCGCGGGCGCCGAGTACACGCCCCCCTTGGTGCAGGTCTTGGAAGTGTCGCCCGGGCACTTGTAGGAGGAGTCGGAGGTTACCTGCGCGCCCACGTTCATCTCCTGGCCGGTCCAGCCGGCCGGGATCGGGATGCTGATCCCGTTGAGCGCGTCGGTCACCGAACCGCTCTTGATCTTCGGCGGCTCGGAGCCCTCGGGGGAAGGCGAAGCCCCGCCCGAGCCCCCCGAACCGCCGGAGCCCCCCGAGTCGCCGAAGGGCCCGCCCTGTCCACCGGTGCCGCCGGGCCGGCCCTGTCCGCCCGGCCCCTGCGCCGTGCCGCTGCCCGAGCCGTCGTCCCTGCCCAGCGCGTACACGCCCACCCCGATGCCGGCGAGGACCGCGACGGCCGCGGCGACGGCTATGCCGGTCCGCAGTCCGCCGTGCCGGCCCGTGCCCGCCGGCGCGGGCTGGTACCCCGGATACCCGGGTTGCTGCGGGTACGCCGGGTACGCGCCGTCCGCCGGCGTCTGCGCCGGCGGACCCCATACGGCGGCCGAGCCCGCGGCGCGGGTCCGGTCCGTCCATGCCCTGCCGTCCCACCAGCGTTCGGTGGCGGGACCGTCACTTGTCTGCCCCGGGTCGGGATACCACCCGGGAGGAGTCACCTGCGTCATGTCCCCACCGTATGAGGCGTCGGTGAAAGCCGGATGAGAGGGAGGCCACTTCGGTGAGATCCGTTGCGGGCGTCCTGTTCCCCGACTGGCGTGAAGTCGACGTCAATTCGGGTCCCGTCACTCGCCGTTGACGTCAGGGGCCACTTTCGCAGGCCCGCCGGGGCGGCCCGGGCCGTCCCGCTTCACTCGTCGATGCGGACCTGCCCGGACAGCCCTCCGCCGGGCCCCTCGGAGGGCTACGCTCGACGTCGGTACGTCGTTCGGGCGACTTGGGGAGGTAGCGGGATGACGGAGGTCAGGCCGGCGACGGCCACCTCGGCTTCCCTGTGGGAGCGCGAGCACGAGGTCACCGCCATCGTGCAGGCGGTGGAGACGCTCTGCGCCGACCACTCCTCGTCCGGTCACCTTCTGGTGCTCCGGGGCGAGGCGGGGTTCGGCAAGACCGCGTTATTGGCCGAGACACGTCGTATCGCCGAGAACCGCGGCTGCACGGTCTGGTCGGCCCGCGGCGGCGAGACACTGAGGTCCGTCCCCTTCAACGTGGTGCGGCAGCTGCTCCAGCCCGCACTGCTGTCCCTGCACCCCGAAGAGGCCCGCGAGTACCTCGGCGACTGGTACGACATCGCGGGCCCCGCCCTCGGTATCGCGGAGCCCGGTGAAGGCCACGCCGACCCGCAGGGCGTGTGCGACGGCCTCGTCGCCGCGGTGACCCGGCTGGCCAGGCGCGACTACCCGCTCGTGCTGCTGATCGACGACGCGCACTGGGTCGACCAGGAGACCCTGCGCTGGCTCGTCGCCTTCGTCGAACGCCTCGACGAACTGTCCGTCCTGGTCGTGGTGGCCCGCAGGCCCGGCGAGGTCACGGGCGACGCCGCCCGGCACCTCGACGCCATCGGCCAGGCCGCGGGCCGCGCCGTCACCAGCCTCAGCGCCCTGACCCCGGCCGCCGTCGCCGGCCTCACCCGCGTCACCCTCGGCCCGCACGCCGACGCAGCGTTCTGCCGCGAAGTATGGGCCGTCACCGACGGCAACCCTTACGAGACCGTCGAACTCCTCGCCAAGGTCCGCGACAGGCAACTGGAGGCGAGCGAGTCCTCGGCGGGCGAGCTGCGCGCCCTGAACCGCGCAGCCCGCGGCGGCGGCCTCGTCGACCGCCTGGAGAAACTGGGCGTCGACGCCACCAAGTTCGCCATGGCCGCCGCGATCCTCGGCGCCGACATCTCCATCACCCAGGCGGCCCGGCTCGCCGGACTCGGCCCCGCCGAAGCGGTGCGCTGCGCCGAACTGCTGCGCAACGCCCGCATCCTCACCGAACCCGTCCCCGGCGCGGTCCCCGCGGGCGACGGCGATCTGGAGTTCGTCCACCCGCTGATCGCCTCAGCCGTCTACGACTCCATCCCCGCAGGTCTGCGCACCGCGATGCACGGCATCGCCGCCCAGGTCGTCACGGACGCGGGCAAGGGTCTCGCGGCCGCCTCCCGGCACCTCCTCCAGGTCCACGAGGAGGGCGACGAGGAACTCGTCGAGCAGTTGCGCGAGGCGGCCCGTGAACACCTCGCCGTCGGCGCCCCCGACGCGGCCCGCCGGTGTCTGGAGCGCGCGCTGCGCGAACCGCCGGCTCACGACGTCCACGCGCACGTGCTCTACGAACTGGGCTGCGCCACCCTCCTCACCGCGCCCGCCAGGACCATCGACCACCTGCGCACCGCACTCGCCCTGCCGGGCCTCGACGGGCCCGAGCGCGTCGACGCCGTCTACCGGCTCTCCCAGGCCCTCCTGCACAACGACCAACTGGAGGAGGCCGTCCGCACGGTCGAGGCGGAGGCCGCCCGGCACGCCCCCGGCCCCGCACGGCTGCGACTCCAGGCCGTGCAGTTCATGTGGGAGGGCGTCCATGCCGGGGAGAGCATCACACCGCGCCGCTCGGAGAAACTCGCCCAGCTCGCCTCGACCTGCACCGGCCGGGACAACGCCGAGCGTGCCCTGCTCATCCTGCGCGGCTTCGACGCCATGACCCACGGTGAGAACGCCGAGGAGGTCGTCGAGTTCTGCGACCGCGCCCTCGTCAACGGCGGTCTCGCTCCCGGGCTCGGCTGGACCGATCAGGAGTGGGGCATCGAACTGCTGATGATGCTGGCCAGCTCCTACGCCTACACCGACCGGCTGGACCGCGCCGACGCCCTCTTCAACGAGGCCCTGCGCGCCTATGTGTCCGCCGGCTGGAGCGGCGGCCACCTCGCCCTGGCCCACGCCTACCTCGGGCTGGGGCTGCGCCGCCGGGGACGTCTGAAGGAGGCCGAGAAGTCCCTCAGGGAGTCCCTGCGCATCGCCGAACGCGTCGGCCGCGGCCTGCCCCTGTACTGGTCGGCGACCTGCAACCTCATCGACACGCTGCTGGTCCGCGGCCATGTCGCCGAGGCGTGGGAGGCGGCGGAACAGTACGGTTTCGCACCGCCCTACCCGTCGACGATCGTGCTGCCCGACCCCCGCTCGGTGCGCGGCCGCCTGCTGCTGGCCGTCGGCCGCGTCAAGGACGGCATCAACGAGCTGGAGGCGGCGGAGAAGGCGGCCGCCGTCCGCGGCCACCTCAACCCGGTGATGGTCCCGTGGGCCGTCGACCTGGCCAGGGCCCTGGCCACCGAGGATCCGGCCCGTGCGAACCGGCTCGTCTCCGAGGCCCGCCGGCAGGCCGAGCGCTTCGGCACCGACACCGCCATCGGGGAGGCCCTGCGCTGCGCCGCCGCCCTGGAGACCGGCCAGCGCGCGGTCCGGCTGGCCCAGCAGGCCGTCACCCTCCTGGAGTCCTCACCCTGCCAGTACGAGCACGCCGCCGCCCGCGTCGAGTACGGCATCCTCTCGCGCTCGGTCTCCGAACTCGGCCGGGGCCTGACCTTGGCACGCTCCTGCGGAGCGGACGGCCTGGCGGACCGAGCCCAGCAGGCCCTCCAGGGACTCGGCTCACCCCAGGTGGGCCTGGTCCCCGGCCAAACCCGGAGATAGCCGGCGGACGCCGCCGGCGGCAGAGCCGCCGACGGCACGCCGAAGCCGAGGCGAGCATCAGCGGCCGCCCCCCGAAGCCTCGGCGGCTCCGGCCCCCGGGCTGCGTCGGCGCGTCCCACAGCGCCTCGCGTGCCCCGGGCTGGCGTCTGTCTTTGGTGCCGGGTGGTGTCGGCGGCCCGGGGTTGGATGGCAGGTTGGTGGCTTGGGCCTGAGCCGCGTTCATGGGTCGTATGGCGTGTGGAGTGTCCTGGGGTGGCGGCTGCCTGCGGTGGCGGGCGGTGCCGTCGGGCCGGCGCCGGAGGGCAGGGTCCATCCCGCCCGTGCTCGGGCCCCGCGTACGTGTGGAAGGTGGTAGCGCGGGTCGGACCGGTCCGCCGGCCGTCGTGGACACCGGCAGCGCGGGGCGGACCGGCAGCACCGGGGCGGTCCGGGCGGCGGGTCGACGCCCGGCCGTCGTGGGCGGCGGGCAGCGCGGGGCGGGCCGGTATCACCGGGGGCGGTCCGGTGGACGGGTCGACGCTCGGGCGTCTCAGGCTGTGCCTTCCTCCTCCGCCAGGACCCGCTGGGCCGTTGCGAACGCCGAGTTCGCCGCCGGGACCCCGCAGTAGACGGCCGTCTGGAGCAGGACGGCGCCGATCTCCTCGGGCGTCAGCCCGTTGCGCCGGGCGGCCCGTACGTGCATGGCCAACTCGTCGTAGTGGCCGTGCGCCACCAGCGCGGTCAGCGTGATCATGCTGCGCTCACGGCGGCTGAGCGTCGGGTCGGTCCAGATCTCGCCCCAGGCATAGCGGGAGATGAAGTCCTGGTAGCGCGCGGTGAACGCGTTCTGCCGTGCCTGCGCCCGGTCCACGTGCGCATCCCCGAGCACCTCGCGCCGTACCTCCATGCCGCGCTTCGCCCCGCCGTCGAGATGCGCGCGCAGCACGGTCAGCACGGCCTCGGGGCACTGGGCGGGCGCCAGGTGCGAGGCGCCCGGAAGCTCGACCAGCGCGGCGCCCGGCACCGCGTCCGCGATCTCCCGCAGGTGTGCGGGCGGGGTCGCAGGATCCTCGCGCCCCGCGACCAGCAGGGTCGGAACGGCGATCTCCGCCAGCCGCTCGCGCAGGTCGAAGGCGGCCAGCGCGTCACAGCACGCCGCGTAGGCCTCCGGGTCGGCGTCGCGGTGGTCGGCGACCAGTTCCGGCACCGTGAACCCGGGAGTGAACCAGCGGGCGTTCGCGCTCTCGGCGAGCCCGGCCAGTCCTTCACGGCGCACCAGCGCGGCCCGCTCCTGCCACGGCGCGGACCCGTTGAAGTGGGCCGACGAGCAGATCACCGCCAGCGACGACACCCGCTCCGGGTGGTGCAGCGCCAGGTGCAGGCCGACCGCGCCGCCCAGGGAAACGCCCGCGTACGCGAACCGCTCCAGGCCGAGCGAGTCGGCGAGCGCCAGCACCAGGCCGGCGAGGTCGTCCACGGTGGCCCCCGGACCGATGAGCCCGGCAGCCGAACCCCCGTGCCCCGGCAGATCCCAGCGGACCACCCGGTGGGTGATGGACAGTTCTGGCGCGACCTTGTCCCACAGGGCGTACGAGGTGCCGAGCGAGGGCCCCAGCAGCAACGTGGGAGCGGAAGCCGGGCCCTCGGCACGGTGGTTGAGCAGCTTCTCGGTCAACGTCGCTCCAGAGCACGGTCGGTGAGGGCCCCGGCGGAGCCGGTGTAGCGGGCGGGGTCGGTGAGTTCGTCGAGGTCGACGTCCTTCAAGTCGGGTTCCTCGGAGAGGAGTTCGCCGAGCGTGCGGTCCTCGGTGTACGTGCGGCGGGCGAGCTCGGTGAGGAGTTCCTTTGCGCGGGCGCGGCCGAGCACCGCCGACAGTGCGGCCGACAGCCGCTCGGAGACGATGAGCCCGTGGGTGAGCCCGAGGTGTGCGCGCATCGCGTCCGCGTCCACCCGCAGCCCTTCGGCCGCCTCGGCCGCGTCCCGGGCCGCCCCGCCGACCAGCCGCAGCAGGTCCCTGAGCGGCTCCCACTCGGCGTGCCAGGCGCCGGCCGGCCGCTCGTCCTGCGCCGTCAGGGCCCCGTACAGCGTGGCCGCGAGCTGCGGGGCGCGCCGGGCGGCGGCCGCGATCAGCGTGGACCGCACCGGGTTGGCCTTGTGCGGCATGGCCGAGGAACCCCCGCCACTGCCCTCCGTCAGCTCGGCGATCTCGGTACGCGCCAGCGTGAGCACATCCGTCGCGACCTTCCCCAGCGCGCCCGCCGTGAGGGCCAGGCAGCCGGCGAGGTCGGCGATCGGTGTGCGCAGGGTGTGCCAGGGCAACAGGGGTGCGCGCAACCCGAGTTCACGGGCGAACGCGGCGGGCAGCGCGGTCGCGTCGGTGGCGCCGTACGCGGTGAAGGCCGCCAGGGTCCCGGCCGCGCCGCCGAGCTGCGCGGGCAGGGAGTCCCGTACCGCCGTCACCCGGTCCCGCGCGTCCAGCACCAGCGATCGCCAGCCGGCCGCCTTCAGGCCGAAGGTCGTCGGCACGGCGTGCTGGGTGAGCGTGCGGCCCGGCATCGGCGTGTCGCGGTGCTCGGCGGCCAGCCGGGCCAGCGCCCGCTGCACCCGGTCGAGGTCGGCCAGGAGGAGGCCGAGGCTGCGCACCGCGACCAGCATCGTCGCCGTGTCCATGATGTCCTGGCTGGTCGCACCCCGGTGGACGTACGGGCCGTAACTCTCTCCGGCGGCCTTCGTCAGGTCGGCGACCAGCGGGATCACCGGGTTTCCGCCGCCGCGGGCCCGCTCGGCGAGGGAGCGCGGGTCGAAGTCGCCGTCGTCGGCCGCCGAGGTGACCGCCGATCCGGCTCCCGGCGGGGCGAGGCCCAGCGACTCCTGGGCGCGGGTCAGCGCGGCCTCCGCGTCGAGCAGGGCCCGCAGGTAGGCGCGGTCACCGGTCGCGGACGCGGCGGCGGAGCCGGTCCAACCGGGGGCGAGCAGACCGGCGTCGTCGTGGACAGGTGTCACTGGAACTCCAGGAAGACCGTTTCGCCTTCGCCCTGAAGGCGGATGTCGAAACGGTAGGTCCCCAGCTCGCCCCGGGTGGCGACGAGCGTGCCGCGCCGCGCCGGGTCGACCCGCGCCAGCAGCGGGTCGACGGCCAGCGCGGCCTCGTCGTCCGGCAGGTAGATCCGGGTGAACAGGTGCACCAGCAGCCCGCGGGCGAACACGCAGACGCTCAGGTACGGGGCGCTGTTGCCCCGCGCGCCCGGCCGCAGCGTCCGCGCCGACCAGTGGCCGCCCGCATCCGTCTGGACGCGGCCCCAGCCGGTGAACTCCACGCCGTTGCGGCCGAGGAAGCCGCCGCTCGCCGCGTCGCGCCGCATCGAGCCGTCCACCTGCGGCAGGCCGCCCTCGGGGTCCGGTCCCCACAGCTCCAGGAACGCGTCCGGCAGCGGGTCGCCCGCGCCGTCGTAGACATGGCCCTGGAGCGTGATGGTGTCCGGATGGCCGAGCGGGGCGATGTCGCCGCCACCGGGGAACGGCAGGGCATGTCCGTAGAACGGGCCGACCGTGTGCGACGGAGTGGGGAGCACCGTCTCGGGACGGCTCGGGTCGATCTTCGTCATGGCAGGTCAGCGTCCTTCTTCGATCCAGGTGGCATGCGGCCCGTCGAGCACGATGTCCCAGTGGTAGCCCATGGAGAACTCGGGGACGGACAGGCTGTGGTCGTAGGTGGCGACCAGTCGCTGCCGGGCCGCGTCGTCCGTCACCGACTGGATGATCGGGTCGTAGGGGAACAGCGGGTCGCTCGGGAAGTACATCTGCGTCACCAGCCGCTGGGTGAACGCCGAGCCGAACAGGGAGAAGTGGATGTGGGCCGGCCGCCAGGCGTTGAGGTGCTGACGCCACGGGTAGGGGCCCGGCTGGACGGTGGTGAAGCGGTAGAAGCCGCTGTCGTCCGTCAGGGTGCGGCCGACACCCGTGAAGTTCGGGTCCAGCGGGGCGTCGTGCTGCTCGCGCTGGTGGGCGTAGCGGCCCGCCGAGTTGGCCTGCCAGATCTCGACCAGCTGGCCGCGGACCGGGCGCCCGTCGCGGTCGAGCAGCCGGCCGGAGACCGTGATCCGCTCACCGATCGGTTCGCCTTGGTGCTGCCGGGTGAGGTCGTTGTCGATCTCGGTGATGTCCCGTTCGCCGAAGGCGGGGGAGGCCAGCTCCACCAGCTCGGGGTCCTGCGTCACGTCGATGGTGATCGGAGGCTGCTTCGGGTGGCGCAGCACCGAGGAGCGGTACGGCGCGTAGTCGCGGCGCGGCTGGTGCTCGACGGGCGCGCCGTCGGCGAGGCGCTTCCCGTACGCGGCGTGCTCGGCCGCGATCTCCTCGTCGATGTCGGCTTGCGTGAGAGTCATGGGGGTTCCCGGGTTCCTAGCAGTCGAGGGCAGGGGCAGGGGCGAGGCTCTGGCCCGCGCCGATGCCGAGGGAGGCGGTGCAGGCGCCGACACCCCGGTGGGTGAGCCGGTGGACGGGCCGTCGGGCGGTCCCGGTGCCGGGCTCCGGTGCCGACGCGCCACCGCATCCCGTGTCCGCCCCGGCGAGCGCGCGGTCGGCCGCCGCGACGGGGGCGATCACCGCCGGGGACGCGCCGTCCGGCACGCGCGCCACCGCCCGCTGGGCCGTGGCGGCCATCTCGTCCATCCGTCCAGCCCCCTCTCCCGCGTGTCCTGGGCCCGGCCGATTAATCAGGGCACTGACTATTCATTCGAGGTCGGCCTCACGCTGCCACCGGAGACGGAACCAGTCAAGACCCCAGGCAGGAGGTCAGAGCGGGGTCACCCGCACGCGAGACGCGATGGGTCGTACGCGCTATCGTTCAGTGCACCGATGAAATCTCACGCTGAGGAGCGCATATGGCGGCGGTGGACCTCACCAGCCACCCCGGGCACCTGGCCCGGCGGCTCCAGCAGGCGCACTACCTGCTGTGGAACACGATGGTCTCCGAGGAGATCACCTCGCCGCAGTTCGCCGTCCTCAACGCGCTCGTCGCCGAGCCGGGCCTCGACCAGCGGACGGCGGGGGAGCGGGTGGGCCTCGACCGCTCCACCATCGCCGAGGTGATCAGCAGGCTGATCCGCCGGGGGCTCCTCGACAAGGTCCGCGACCCGCAGGACGGCCGCCGCTTCCTGCTGGGGCTCACCGACGAGGGACTGCGCACCCACCGCAGACTGACCGTGCGCACGGCCCGGATGAACCAGGTCTTCCTGTCCCCGCTCTCGGCCACGGAGCAGACCCAGTTCCTCGAGCTCATCCAACGGGTCTCGGACGCGGCCGAGGGGCTGCGCAATCCGGGGGAGACCCTCGTGGCCCGGTCCTGACGCTCCCCTTCCTGTCCTGGCCGCGACGCTTCCCCGTCCTGACCGCGGCGTCCCCGTACCGACCCCTTCCTGATCGCCCCGCCCCCGTGCCGGCCGGGAGCGCTTCCCGGCCCCGGCGCCCGGTTCACGGCGCCTGCGCGAACACCACCCACACCTGGCCCTGCGCGAAGTCGACCGGGCTGCCGTCGTCGGTCGTGAACTCCGTGCCGGCCCCGGCCGTCGGCCGCTCCCAGTGCACGTCGTAGGCCCGCCCGTCGCGCAGCACCCGTGCCTTCCCCGCTCCCACCGTCTCGGTGTACGGCGTGTTGTTGCCGAGGAAGTCGTGGAAGCCCGACGCACGCACCTTCACGTACTGCACCACCACGGTGGCCGGGGCCACCCGCTGCCCGTCGGCCGTCACGGTCGGCGCCCCGTCGGTCGAGACCAGCCAGCGCGCCCGGCCCGCGGACCAGGTGAAGGTGAAGCGGGCCGCCGGGTAGCGCACGGTGAGCGAGGGTGCGGCCGTGCCGCCGGCGGGCGCGGCGCCGTAACGGAACCCCGTGGTCAGAGCCGCGGCACCCGGCGCGGAGGGCAGCAGGCGGCCCGGGCGGAGGAAGAGGTTGTGCGGCGCGGCCCGGTCCGTGCCGCGGTAGTAGGCGCCGGTCGCATCCCCGGGGGTGACGGCGTCCAGCGGCGCCCGGTCGATCAGCGGCAGCAGTTTGCCCTGCGCCCCGGAGAACGCCAGGACCGGCTCGTGGAACTGGCGCAGCAGCTCCAGATCCGACTCGCGCGCACTGCGGACGGGGCCGACGGCCGCCGGCAGCTTCGAGGCGTACACCGCCATCAGCCGGCTCAGCCCGCCCTCGACCTGCTCGGCGTACACGATGTCCGCGGAGTCCAGGCCCGTCTGCGGCCGGGCGTCGGGCGCGTTGTCGATCTTCACGGCGAGCACCGGTCCGGCGACGGCGGTGGGGCCGGTGCCGCTCGGGCTCGGCTTCACCGACGCGGTCCGGCCGTCGTCCGTCGGGGGCTCGCGGCCCGTCGTGCAGCCCGCCGCGAGGGATATCGCCAGGGCGGTGGTCAGCAGCGCTGCCACCACCGCGGAGTGCGCGGCGCGCACGGCGCGCGCCGGACGTCTCGAACCGTTCGTGCCCGTCATGGACACCCCCGTTCCCTGTCTCGATTGTGCGCTCGTCCGTTCGAGAGTGGCCACGCGTGACGGCGACGGACGCGCGCAGCGCGGTGGACGAAGGACGGCCGGGAGAGCGGTTCGGGGCCGGGCGGTCGGGTACCCGGCCCGCAGCCAGGCCCGGCACCCCGGACCCGCCGGGAGGGACGGGTCGGCGGAGGGAGCGCGGCACGATGAAGGCAGTGACCTGGCAGGGCAAGCGGGACGTACGGGTGGACACCGTTCCCGACCCGACCATCCAGGAACCGACGGATGCCGTCATCCGCATCACGTCCAGCGGCCTGTGCGGCTCCGACCTGCATCTGTACGAGGTGCTCACGCCGTTCATGACCCCGGGCGACATCCTCGGCCACGAGCCCATGGGCATCGTCGAGGAGGTCGGCGCCGCGGTCCCCGACCTCAAGGCCGGCGACCGGGTCGTCGTGCCCTTCCAGATCGCCTGCGGCAACTGCTGGATGTGCCTGAACGCACTGCCCACCCAGTGCGAGACGACCCAGGTCACCGGCGAGGGCATGGGCGCGGCCCTGTTCGGCTACACCCGCCTGTACGGAGCGGTGCCCGGCGCCCAGGCCGAGTACCTGCGGGTCCCGCAGGCCCAGTTCGGCCCCATCAAGGTGCCCGAGGGGCCGCCCGACGACCGGTTCGTCTATCTCTCCGACGTCCTTCCCACCGCCTGGCAGGCCGTCGCCTACGCCGACATCCCCCAGGGTGGCAGCGTCGCCGTGCTCGGCCTCGGCCCCATCGGCGACATGGCCTGCCGTGTCGCACAGGCGCGCGGCGCGGGACGGGTCTTCGGCGTGGACCTGGTCGGTGACCGCCTGCGCCGGGCCCGCGCGCGGGGCGTGGAGACGTACGACCTCCGCAGCTTCGACAGCGAGAAGGAACTCGTCGCCGCGATCCGCGACGAGACCGACGGCCGCGGCCCCGACGCCGTGATCGACGCGGTCGGCACCGAGGCGCACGGCAGCGCCGCCGCCCGCATGGTGCAGAACGCCTCCGCGCTGCTGCCGCGCAAACTCAGCGGCCCGCTCGCCGAACGCTTCAGCGTCGACCGCCTCGCCGCCCTGCACACCGCCATCGAACTGGTGCGCCGTGGCGGCACCCTGTCCCTGGTCGGCGTCTACGGCGGCATGGCCGACCCGCTGCCGATGCTCACCATGTTCGACAAGCAGCTCCAGATCCGCATGGGCCAGGCCAATGTGCGCCGCTGGGTCGACGACATCCTGCCGTACCTCACCGACGAGGACCCGCTCGGCGTCGACGACTTCGCCACCCACCGCGTGCCGCTCTCGGAGGCCCCGCAGGCGTACGAGACGTTCCAGCACAAGCGGGACGGCGCGGTGAAGATGCTCATGACGCCGTGACACCGGTCGCCGGGCCCGCCGGTGCAGGCGAGCACATGAGGGCGGCCCCCGGGGGCCGGGTCCGGGGCGCGAGTCCTGTGACCCCCCGGAGGCCCGGCGTGCGGACGCCCGACGTGATACCGGTCGCGGGCCCGGCTGCCGGAACCCCGCAGCCGGGCCCGGGTCACGTCCGGGGAGGCGTTCCGAGGATCTGCGCCAGGTCGTAGCGCACCGGTTCGTCCAGTTGCGCGAACGTGCAGCTGTCGGCGGTGCGGTCCGGGCGCCACCGGCGGAAGCGGGCGGTGTGCCGGAACCGCGCCCCGTTCTCCATGTGGTCGTACGCCACCTCGGCCACCCGCTCCGGCCGCAACGGCACCCAGGACAGGTCCTTCTTGCCCGACCAGCGGCTCGGCGCGCCGGGCAGCCGTGCCGTCTCGTGGGCGGCCTCCTGCGACCAGGCCGCCCACGGATGGCCCGACGCGTCCTCCATGCGCAGCGGCTCCAGCTCCTCGACCAGTTCCGCCCGGCGCTTCATGGGGAAAGCGGCGGACACGCCGACGTGCTGGAGCACGCCCCCCTCGTCGTGGAGACCCAGCAGCAGTGAGCCCACCACCGGCCCGCTCTTGTGGAGGCGGTACCCGGCGACGACCACGTCCGCGGTGCGCTCGTGCTTGATCTTGAACATGGCGCGCTCGTTCTGGAGGTAGCGCAGGGTGAGCGGCTTGGCGATCACGCCGTCCAGGCCCGCTCCCTCGTACTCCTCGAACCACTGCCGCGCCACCTCGGCGTCGGTCGTCGCAGGCGCCACATGCACGGGGGCCGTCACCCCCGCGAGCGACCCGGTCAGCAGCTCACGCCGGTCGCTCAGCGGGACGTCGACGAGCGAGCGGTCGGCGAGCGCCAGCAGGTCGAAGGCGACGAACGACGCCGGGGTCCGCTCGGCGAGTGTGCGCACCCGGGAGTCCGCCGGGTGGATGCGCTCGGTGAGGGCGTCGAAGTCGAGCCGCCCCTCCCGCGCGATCACGATCTCCCCGTCCAGCACACACCGCTCAGGCAACCGCTCCCGCAAGGCCCCCACCAGCTCGGGGAAATACCTGGTCAACGGCCTTCCGGTGCGGCTGCCCAGCTCGATCTCGGCCCCGTCGCGGAACACGATCGCCCGGAACCCGTCCCACTTCGCCTCGTACTGCATGCCCGGCGGGATCGCCGCCACCGACTTGGCGAGCATCGGCTTCACGGGCGGCATCACCGGCAGATCCATGGTCCGATTCTGCGCGAGGATCGCGAGGACCGCCCGGTGTGCGGGCCGCCGCGCGTCGACGTCGGCGCCGTCGCGAGCTGATGCGAGCTGTCGGGGGTGTGTCTACCGTGGCTCGCATGGGCGATGCGGTGGAACTGGAAGTGGCGGGCCGGACGGTACGGCTGTCCAGCCCGGACAAGGTCTTCTTCCCGGAGCGCGGCTTCACCAAGCTGGACCTCGCCCACTACTACCAGGCGGTCGCCCCCGGCATCCTGCGTGCCCTGCGCGACCGTCCCACCACCCTGGAGCGCTACCCGGACGGCGTGGGAGGCGAGTCCTTCTTCCAGAAGCGGGCGCCGAAGAACATGCCCGACTGGATCCCGACCGCTCACATCACCTTCCCCAGCGGACGCAGCGCCGACGAGATGTGCCCGACGGAGGAGGCGGCCGTCCTGTGGGCCGCCCAGTACGGCACCCTCACCTTCCATCCGTGGCCCGTGCGCCGCACCGACGTCGACAGCCCGGACGAACTGCGCATCGATCTCGACCCGCAGCCCGGCACCGACTACGACGACGCCGTCCGCGCCGCCCATGAACTGCGCGCCGTGCTCCACGAGTTCGGCGGACTGCGCGGATGGCCCAAGACCTCCGGCGGGCGCGGCCTGCACGTGTTCGTACCGATCGAGCCGCGCTGGACCTTCACCCAGGTCCGCCGCGCCGCCATCGCCGTCGGCCGGGAGATGGAACGACGGCTGCCGGAACGCGTGACGATCAAGTGGTGGAAGGAGGAGCGGGGCGAGCGCATCTTCATCGACTACAACCAGACCGCCCGTGACCGCACCATCGCCTCCGCCTACTCCGTACGGCCCCGCCCGCACGCGCCCGTCTCGGCGCCACTGCGCTGGGAGGAGGTCGGCGACGCCCACCCCCGTGACTTCGACCTCGCGACCATGCCCGCCCGCTACGCCGAACTCGGCGACGTACACGCCGACATGGACGACCACGCCTTCTCCCTGGAGCCGCTCCTCGAACTCGCCCGCCGCGACGAACACGACCACGGCCTGGGCGACCTGCCCTATCCGCCGGAGTACCCGAAGATGCCCGGCGAGCCGAAGCGGGTGCAGCCGAGCCGGGCACGGCACGAGGGCGCCCCGGGCGGACCCGGGGCGCCCTAGACCGCTCCTGTCACAGCTCCTTGATACGGATGTCCCGGTACGAGACGACGTCCGTCGTGCTGTGTACCTGCAACCCGAGGTAGCCGGAGGCGAACCGCCGCCCGTCCGTTCCCGGGTCGTCCGCGCGCGGCGGGGAGAACTCCTGACCGCCGGTGTTGTCGAACTCGTTGATCAGCACACCGTTGCGGAAGACCGAGTAGTGCTGGTCGACCACCCTGATCTCGTAGTCGTTCCAGGTGCCCTTCTGGGTGACGCCGGCGCCGGCGAGTCCGACCCGGTCGAAGCCGTACACCGACCCGGTCTTGTACATGTCGCCGTCCGGCCGGTCCAGCACCTGCACCTCGTGCCCGTACTTGATGGCGACCCACTCCGGACGCGGCTCCTCGGGGTGGTCGTGGACCCACGGGAAGCGCACGAACACACCGGAGTTGGCGTTGCCGGAGCCCGGGGCGTCGTCGCGCCACTGGAGCTTCAGCGAGAAGTCGCCGTACTTGCGCTCGGGGAACCACAGCATGCCCAGTCCCTCGCGCGTGGTGCCACTGGTGATCGACCCGTCGGGGTTCGGTGCGAACGAACCGCCGCCCACCTGGCGCCACTTGGCGAACGAGTCCGCGCTGCCGTCCAGGATCGTGCGGTAGCCCTCGGTCTGGCCGGGCCTGCCGATCCCCGAAAGGCGGGCGGCCTCCTCGACGGCGTCGTACTCGCGCCGGTCGACGACTCCCGCACCGAACAGGCCGTCCATCACCGTCTTCACATGCTTGAGGAACAGGGCGTGGGAGGTCCACTCCCGCTCGTCCTCGATCAGCTCGTTGATGCGGCACCGCTTGTCGGTCAGCCGGTTCGGCACACCCGAGTCGACCGTGCCGACGATCACCGTCAGCCGTTCGTCGTACTCGGGGCAGTCGGGGGCCGGGACCTGGCTCGCCACGACCGCGAAGGTCACCGTGCGGGCGGTCGCGGTGTTGCCCGCCTTGTCGGTGGCCCGGTAGGCCAGGGTGTGCGGGCCGGCCCGGTCGACGACCACCGCAGCGGTGTACGCGAGGTACGGTCCGCCGTCGAGTGAGTACTCGATCCGGTCGACACCGGTCCCGTGCTCGTCCGTCGCGCTCACGGTCACCCTGGCGCTGCCGACGTAGGCCCCGGCGGCGTTCCTGGTGCCCTCGAGCGTCACGCCGGTCACCGGTGGCGTGGTGTCCTGCGGGGCCGCCGCGACCACGGTGAAGCCGACGCTCTTCTCGGCGGACATGTTGCCCGCCCTGTCCGTGGCCCGGTAGCGCACGGTGTGGGTCCCGACCTGGTGCACCATCACGGGAGCGGTGTACGGCTGCCAGGCACCGGAGCCGAGTGCGTACTCGACGGTGTTCACCCCGGACCCGGTGTCGGAGGCCGAGACGGTGACGGTCGCCATGTCGATGTACGTGCCGTCGGGGTTGCGCTCGCCGGCCACCGTCCCGGAGGTGTCCGGGGGTGTGGTGTCGTCGGAGGGCGGCGCGACGACCGTGAACGCGGCGGTCTGCTCCGCGGAGACGTTGCCGGCCTTGTCGAACGCCCGGTAGCGGATCCGGTGGCTGCCGACCCGGTCGACGACGACCGGCGCGGTGTACGGGATCCAGTCGTCCGCGCTGCCGACCGCGTACTGGATGCGGTCGACACCCGACCCGCCGTCGTCACTCGCCCCGATGGCGACACTCGCCGAGCCGACGTACTCGCCCTGCGCGTTCTGTGTCCCGCTGACCTGGGCCGAGGCCCGGGGCGGGGTGGTGTCCCCGCCGCCGCCCTCGGTCACCACGAGGATGCCCTGCATCTGGCCGTGGCCGGGGATCGTGCAGTGGTAGAAGTACCGGCCGGGGGTGAGGGTGACCTCGGCGGTGTGGCGGCCGCCCATGTCGTCGTTCGGGTTGGCCAGGATGTTCAGCGGGACGTCGCCGTTGAACTCGGGGTCGCTGGTCACGAACGTCAGCGTGTGCGGCATCCCGGTGCTGTTGCCGGTCGCCACGCTGTTCTCGAAGACGATCGTCGCCCCGCCCGCCACCGCTGTCGTCGGCGCCGACCCGTACCGGGTGATGTCGTCGCCCGCGGTCCAGGTGAGCACCTGCGCCGCGGCCGCCGGGGCGGACTGCGCCGCGGTCGGCGCGGCCTGGAGCCCGAGCGTCATCAGTACGGCGGCCAGCAGGGCCGTCAGGACTCTTCGTCGGCGTGCCGGCAGTGTTCGTCCTGTCCGGCCCGTCTGCCCGGTTCGCCGTGTCACTGTGCCCCCCTCGCCAGTCGGCCGGCGGCCGGAGTCGGGCCGCCGCCCGTGTAAGTGACCCTCCACAGCGCCGACTTGGCGTCCGAGGTGAAGAAGCCCCGTCCGTAGTCGAGGACGTACAGGGACCCGTCCGGGCCGAACTTCCAGTCCATGAGGTTCTTGATGCCGTCGTTGCCGACCGGCACGATCTTCTTCAGGGACTCCGAGTGGACCGGCAGACCGCCCGAGCCCTGCGTCCTCGGATCCATGAGCACCGCGTTGCGCGGCTGGTCGGCGTCGTAGAAGTCGCCGACGAACCACTTGCCGTCCCAGTACGCGGGCCACTTGGCCGCGCTCGCGTTCGTGGCGTCGTAGCGGTAGACCGGACCGTTCATCGCCGCCTGCCCACCGCCCTTGAGCCACGGCAGCCGGTACGTCGCCTGGTCCTTCCGGTAGGAGGGGACGCCGTTCGCGTCACGCGGGTAGTCGGGTGCGCCGCCCTGCGGCGAGTACCAGATGTTGTTCCCGGTGACGGGCGGCAGGTTGACCAGACCGTCGTTGTTCGGTGACTCGTTCTTCGGGTGGTCGCAGTCGTACCAGCCCAGCGGTTTCGAGGGATCGGGCAGATTGCGGTCGCGGTAGGGCTGCTTGTTGCCCATGCAGTACGGCCAGCCCCGGTTGCTCGCCCCGGTGATGACGGCGAACGTGTCGTACTTCGCCGGTCCCCACGTCGGCGACGGCTCGCCCGCGTCCGGACCGACCCAGCCCGCGTACAGGATGTCGGTCGTGCGGTCGACGAAGATGCGCGCGGGGTTGCGGACGCCCATCACGTAGATCTCGCCGCGTGTCTTGCCGCCGCCCTCCTCGGTCTCCCGGCCGGTGAACAGGTTCCCCGGGGGAAGCGTGTACGTTCCGTCGGGCTCCGGATGGATGCGCAGGATCTTGCCGTTGAGGTTGTGCGTGTTTCCGGCCGTCCGGCGGGCGTCGGCGAAGGAGACGCCCTTGAAGTTCGGCTGCGGGTTGTTGCCGGAGTAACCGTCGCTGAAACCACTGGAGTTGTTGTCACCGGTGGCGATGTACAGGTTGCCCTTGGAGTCCCAGGCCAGCCCGCCCCCGGCGTGACAGCAACTGTGCACCTGAACCGGCCACTTGAGCAGCACCTTCTCGCTGCCGAGGTCGAGCTTGTTCGTGGCGGGGTCGAGCGTGAAGCGGGACACGCGCCGCTCGGCCGTCCGGGTGTCCCGGTCGACGCCCGAGTGGGGCGTGTAGTGCAGGTACACCCAGCCGTTCTGCGCGAAGCGCGGATCGAGCTCGATACCGAGCAGGCCTTCCTCGACCTTGACGAGCTCGTCGCCGCCGCCCTTGTTGCCGAAGACCGTCAGCTCCCCGGCCAGGGTCACCTTCTTGGTCGCCGGGTCGTAGACGTGGATCTGGCCCTTGCCCTTGCCGACGTCCGGGTTGTTCCAGTCGGTGATCACCGGCTGGGAGGAGTCGGCGCCGCCCCGTCCGATGTAGAGCACCCGGCCGTCGGGCGCGGTGACCAGGCCGTGCGGCTCGCCGATCTGGTCGTTGCGCCCTGGCTGGTTGGGGGCGGTCAGCCGCTCGGCCTTGTAGTTGCCGGTGATGGTCGCCTTGCAGTCGGCCTGCACCAGTCGGGTCGTCCACAGCAGGGCGCCGCGCAGGTGCGTGCGGAAGTCCGCCTCGTCGTAGGAGGAGGCCGTGCCGCCCATGCCGGTGTAGAAGGAGCGGCCGCCGTCGTAGTCGCGGCACCAACTGACCGGGTGATCCGAGCCGTTGGCGCTGGTGCCCGGCTGGTACGTCGACTCGCGCACCCGGGCCACGGTGTGCACCTCGCCGGACGGGTTCTTCACCCAGTTCGGCCACAGGTCCGGGCGCTTCCACTCCAGCGGCAGCTTCCCGGTGGCCGGATGCCGCCTGTCCCCGACCTCGACGGTCGCCCGCTGTACGGTCGTCGGGCTCGAGGCGGCCGGACGGGCGCCGATCAGTCCGGTGAACCAGTCCGAGTACGGTTCCGCGCGTGCGGCGTCGTGCACGCCGACGAACCCGCCGCCGGCCTCCATATAGGTTTCCAGGCCCGCTTCCTGCTCCGGGTCGAGGACGTCACCGCCCCCGGTCAGGAACACGACCGCGTTGTAACGGCCCAGCCGCGTCCCGTCGGTGAAGACCGAGGCGTCGTCGGTGGCCTCCACCTCGAAGCGCTCGCCGGCCGGCCCGGACAGGCCGATCCGTTCGACGGCCTCGATACCGGCGTTGACCACCGGCGACTCGTCCCCGGCCGCGGCGGAACCGTGGAAGATCAGAACCCGTACATTCGCGTCGCCCGGCGGCGACTTGACGGACATCGTTGTCAGGGGTGGTTCCGGAGCCGGGCGGGCGTCCGCGGCGGGCGCGGAGAGCAGGCCGGCGACGAGCGTTCCGCACGCCACGGCGGCCACCCGGATCCGTTTTCCCGTACTCAACCCTCGTAAGTGCATGGGCACCTCCTCGGTCACAGCGGCAGCGCCAAGGAAGCTAGACCCCATGTGCACGGCTCGCCAAGGGCTATGACCGCAATGGCACGAACTTTGTCCTGGGTGTGGAGAAACTGCGGAACCACCGGTACCGTCTCACAGGTTCATCACAGGCTCGTCTTCATCGTCGTCGTACATTCCGTACCAGGGTGGGGAGTTCGGCATGGACAGACGCGGGTTCAACCGCCGGGTGCTGCTGGGCGGAGCCGCCGCCGCGACATCGTTGTCTCTCGGCCCGAGGGCGGCGAGCGCCGAAGGGCCGGTGAAGACCGCGCCGCCCGGGGGAGCCGTCAGACACCTCAAGCTGTACGCGGAGAAGCTCGCGGACGGGCAGCTCGGCTACGGCCTGGAGAAGGGGAAGGCGACCATCCCCGGACCGCTGATCGAACTCGACGAGGGCGACACCGTCCACATCGAGGTGGAGAACACCCTGGACGTCGCCGCGAGCCTGCACGTCCACGGCCTGGACTACGAAGTGTCCAGCGACGGAACGAAGGTGAACCGCAGTGACATCGAGCCCGGTGGCACGCGCACCTACACCTGGCGCACCCACGCCCCGGGCCGCCGCGCCGACGGCACCTGGCGTGCGGGCAGCGCCGGCTACTGGCATTACCACGACCATGTCGTCGGCACGGAACACGGCACCGGCGGCATCCGCAAGGGTCTGTACGGGCCGGTGATCGTCCGGCGCAAGGGCGACGTCCTCCCCGATGCCACCCACACGATCGTCTTCAACGACATGACGATCAACAACAGACCGGCCCACTCGGGCCACCAGGGCCCCGACTTCGAGGCCACAGTGGGCGATCGGGTCGAGTTCGTGGTGATCACGCATGGCGAGTACTACCACACCTTCCATATGCACGGTCACCGCTGGGCCGACAACCGCACCGGCCTGCTCACCGGCCCGGACGACCCCAGTCAGGTCGTCGACAACAAGATCGTGGGGCCGGCCGACTCCTTCGGCTTCCAGGTGATCGCGGGCGAGGGGGTGGGCGCCGGCGCATGGATGTACCACTGCCATGTGCAGAGCCACTCCGACATGGGGATGGTCGGTCTGTTCCTGGTGAAGAAGCCCGACGGCACGATCCCCGGCTACGAACCGCACGCGCCGCACGGGTCGCAGTCGCAGGAGCCGCAGGAGGCGGGGAAGCCGCCGGAGTCGGGGAAGTCGCAGCGGTCGTCCGAGACGGACGGACCGCAGAAGGCGCACACGTCCGATGCGGCGAACGAGGCCGCCGGCACTCACCAGCACTGAGCGATGTGAGAGACCAGCCAGCCTGAGGGGCCTGAGGCGCCCGGCACCTGAGGCACCTACGGTACCGAGCGGGGTGAGCCGGTTCCCGAACCGCGAGGACGGGGGAACCGTCCTGCTCGTCACGAGCTCGGAGAGCGCTCTCATCCCGGCCGTCCCCCGGAGCTATCCTGATCCGCAGCCGGCCAGGAGGAGCTCCGAAGTGACCGAGACAGCTTCACGTCCCACGCTGGAGGCCGTGGCCGCACGGGCCGGGGTCTCCCGGGCGACCGTGTCGCGGGTCGTCAACGGCGGGGACGGGGTCCGGGAGCCGCTCGTGGAGCGGGTCCGGCGGGCCGTGGACGAGCTCGGCTACGTCCCCAACCAGGCGGCGCGCAGCCTGGTGACGAAGCGGCACGACGCGGTCGCCGTGGTCATCGCCGAACCGGAGACCCGGGTCTTCGCCGACCCCTTCTTCGCGCTCCAGCTCCGTGGCATCAGCAAGGAACTGACGGCTCATGACAATCAGCTGGTGCTGCTGCTCACCGAGGGCCGTGACGACCATGCCCGGGTCGCCCGCTACCTCGCCGGCGGACACGTCGACGGGGCGCTGGTCTTCTCGTTGCACCTCGACGACCCGCTCCCCGGTCTGATCCAGGGCGCCGGCGTGCCCACCGTCTTCGGCGGCCGTCCCGGCTGGAGCGACGGCACACGGGACGTGGTCTACGTCGACAGCGACAACCGCGGTGGCGCCCGCGAGGCCGTGCGCCTCCTGGCCGGGCTGGGCCGTACCCGCATCGCGCACATCACCGGGCCCCTGGACCAGACCTCCGCGGCGGACCGGCTGGACGGATACCGGGAGGTCATGGGCGACGCCGACCCGGGGCTCGTCGTCGAGAGCGACTTCACGCCCGGTGGCGCCGAGCGGGCCATGCGGGAGCTGCTGGACCGCTGCCCCGACCTGGACGCCGTGTTCGCCGCCAACGACCTCGCCGCCTCGGGAGCCCTGCGCGTCCTGCGTGAACGCGGACGGCGGGTGCCCGAGGACGTCGCCGTGGTCGGCTTCGACGACATGCTGCCCGTCGCCGAGCAGACCGACCCGCCGCTGACGACGGTCCGTCAGGACATCGAGGAGATGGGCCGGATCATGGCCCGCCTCCTGCTGCGCCGCGTCGACCGACGCCTCGCCGACGAGGAACCGGGCGGCGTGGTGCTGCCGACCACCCTGGTGCGCCGCGCCTCGGCCTAGGCCGGCGGCTCGCCTCGGCCCGACCCGGCGGGACCGTCCCGCTGGCCCCCCGCTCGGACGCCGACCCTCCCGAGCCGTCTCACATCTCCTGTGGCAGGCTCTTGATCACCGCGAAACGCGCCCCGTACGGGTCGGCGAGCCTGGCCACCCGGCCGACGCCCTCGACGTCCGTGGCGGGCATCCGCACGCTGCCGCCCAGCTCCTGTGCCCTGGCCACGACCGCGTCCGCGTCGGCGACCTCGACGTAGGGCAGCCAGTAGGCGCCGGACTCCGCCTCCACGGGATCGTCGGCCAGCGGGACGATCCCGCCGAACATCGCGTCCTCCCCGGCACCGGCCGGGTTGACGCAGGTGTAGGTGCCGCCGGGGAAGGGGACGGCGGAGGTCTCGAGGCCCAGCGTCGCGTGGTAGAAGGCGGCCGCCGCGGCGATGTCCGGGGTGTAGAGCTCGACCCAGCACAGCGAGCCGGGTTCACCGGCCACGTCCACGCCCTTGGTGTGTCCCGGCTGCCACAGGCCGAACGGCACGCCTGCCTGATCGGCGAGGACCGCCATCGTGCCCTGGCCCATCACGTCCATCGGCGCGAGGAGCACGCGGCCGTGTGTCTGCTCCGCGGCCTTGGCCGTGGCCTGTGCGTCCTGCGTCCGGAAGTAGACCGTCCATGACGGCGGGCCCTGTGCGGGGGTGGTCTGCATGCCGCCCGCCACGGTCCTCCCGTCCAGCTGGAAGAAGCCGTAGCCGCCGGCGTCGGGCCCCGCCGACCGGAACCGCCAGCCGAAGAGAGCGCCGTAGAAGGAGGTGGAGCCGTCGATGTCGGGCGTGCCGACTTCGATCCAGTTGGGAGCGCCGTTGACGAAACGGGTGGTGAGCATCATTGCCCTCCTCGAAGGGGTCCCGTCCTGTGCACTGCCGAGTCTCGCACCGCCCACTGACAAACGCTGCCGGAGCACGGCCACGGGCGCGAAAGCGCCGTGCGGTCCTGCCGCGGGCGGGGAGGTGGGCGGTGGTCGCTCCGGGTCCGCCGCTCACGCCGAATGTTCCGTGCGCCGGGCCGGGAGTTCGTGAGCGTGCCGGGGCGTGCCGCGCGCCGCCGTGCGTCGGGGTGCCCGCCAGGAGCATCATCGGGCGGCCGGGAGCCTCGCGGCGCCGCGTATATCCGGCGTTGATCGAACGTTTTGCGCCGCAGGGCACGATCCTGGCCATGTACACCGACACGATTCCGACCCCCGACCTCGGCTGGCAGCGGGAGGCGCTGTGCGCACAGACCGGGGCGGACTTCTTCTTCCCCGAGCCCGGCAGTTCGGTACGGGAGGCCAAGCGCATCTGCGGCATGTGCGAGATGCGCACCGCCTGTCTCGACTACGCCCTGGCCAACGACGAACGCTTCGGCGTCTGGGGCGGCCTGTCCGAGAAGGAGCGCCTGAACCTCCGGCGCACGGCACACTGACCGGCGCTCTGCCCGCCCGCCTGTGAGGTCGGGGCGGGCTGCGGGGGAGGCGCCCCGGAATTCGAATGACCGCGTCGCGGGGGTGCGGTTAGGATCCGGGAGCGCGTCCGGGCGTGGCGCAGAGGCGGGCACACCTCCCCCACTCTCGGCTTCGCTCGAGCGGGGGACTCCCGGCCCGGCGGCCCACGCCGGTCCGATTCCGTCGTCCGGACACGTGTGCGGTCCCGTAGAGCAGAGGCAGACTCGCCGCCTTCTCAGGGCGGATACGCCGGTTCGAATCCGGTCGGGACCACGGTACGGCGAACACAGGGCGGGGACCGGGCGGGGCGGGGACGGATGGGCGAGCACACCGGAGGGGCGGCGTTCGGCTCGTCGGTCACCGAGGCGGAGCTGACCGCCTTCCACGAGGTCCTGGGCAAGCTGCGCGCGCTGCCCGTCGACGATCCCGTACGGCTGCGGGCCGAGCAGGTCGCCGCCTCCTTCGCGCGCGACGGACGGCTGCGGCGGCGCAAGGAGCGGGGCGCCGAGGTGGCGGCGGCCGACGCGGCGGCGATGGCGGCGACCGCGACCGGCGCCCTGGACCGGCGTGAGGACGCACCCCTGCCGGACACGGGGCACGGAGGGCGCGCGGGGCAGGGAGGGCGCTTCCATCGGCCGCGCACCTGCTACGTCTGCAAGTCGCCCTACCGAGATGTCGACACCTTCTATCACCGGCTCTGTCCCGCCTGTGCCGCCGACAACACCGCCCGCCGCTCCCTGAGCACCGACCTGAGCGGACGGCGCGTCCTGCTGACCGGCGGCCGGGTGAAGATCGGCTTCCGGCTGGCGCTGATGATGCTCCGGGACGGCGCGGAGACCGTCGTCACCTCCCGCTTCCCGCACGACACCGTCCGTCGCTTCCGGGCCGAGCCGGGCAGCGCCGAGTGGCTGGACCGGCTCACCGTCGTCGCCGTCGATCTGCGCGACCCGCGCCAGGTGCTGGGCCTGTGCGAGGAACTGCGCCGGGAGGGCACACCGCTCGACATCCTCGTCAACAACGCGGCGCAGACCGTGCGCCGCCCGCCCCAGGCGTACGCCTTGCTGGCCGCCGGTGAGTACGACGCGCTGCCCGAGGGGGCGCGCCGGGCGCCCGGCTTCACCCCGATGCGGATGCTGGAGGGGCTCGGCGGTTCCGTCTCCGCGCTGCCCGCCGCCCTGCGCGAGGCCGACGAGGCCGGACTGCTGCCCGATCCTTCCCCGGAGAACTCCTGGTCGGCCCGGCTCGGCGCGCTCGACCCCGCCGAGGTCCTGGAGACCCAGCTCGTCAACGCGCTCGCGCCCGCGCTGCTCTGCGACCGGCTGCTGCCGCTGCTGCTGGCCTCCCCGCATCCGCGCCGGTACGTGGTCAACGTGACGGCCGTGGAGGGCCGGTTCGCGGTGCGCAACAAGATGCCCGGGCACCCGCACACCAACATGGCCAAGGCCGCTCTCAACATGCTCACCCGCACCAGCGCGGCGGCACTCGCCGAGCAGGGCGTGCACATGTGCGCGGTCGACACCGGCTGGATCACCGACGAGAACCCGGCGCCGAAGAAAGCCCGGATGGCGGGCGCGGGGTTCCGTACCCCGCTGGACATCGTGGACGGCGCGGCCCGCGTGTACGACCCGATCGTGCGCGGCGAGGCCGGACACCCGGTCTCGGGAGTGTTCCTCAAGGACTACCGGGAGGCGCAGTGGTGAGTGAGGAGACCGCGGCCGGCCCGGGGCCGGCCGGATTCGCCGGGGTACCCCACGTCGTGCCCCGCCCGCCGGCCGAACTCGCCCCGCTGCTCGACTGGTTGCGGGCCGGACGGCCGGCCGGTGAGCGGCTGGACTTCGCCGCGGGCACCGCGCTGCCCGACGGGCGGCTCGACCTGTGCAAACAGGGGCTCGGGGCCGAGGGCGCGGCCCTGGTGGCCGAGGCTCTGGCCGACGGTCCCTCGCCCGTGCGGCATCTGCTGCTCGGCACCGACGCCCTGGGGGACGACGGCGCCGTCACCGTGGCAGGTGCGGACGCGCCGGTCGAGACGCTCTACCTCGGGTGCAACGGCATCACCGCCGGCGGCGCCTGCCGTATCGCGGACCAGTTGCGCGCTTCACCACAGGTGGTCACGGGGGTGTGGCTCAAACGCAACCCGCTGGGCCGTGGCGCAGGCCGGGCGGCGGCCGAACTCATCGAGTCCGTCCGGAGTCTGCGCACGCTCGACCTGGTGCAGACCGGCTTCGACGCGGCGGGCGTCACCGTGCTCGCCGACGCCCTGGTGGCCGCCGCCGGCAACGGACGCCGTGTCGAGCGGCTGTTCGTCGGCGGCAACCCGCTGGGGGAGGCGGGCGCGGAGGCGCTGGCGGCGGTGATCGCGGCCGGAGCGATCGACGAACTGTACGTGTCCGCCGCCCGGTTGGGCGACGCGGGCGCGCTCCGTCTCGCCGAGGCACTGGAGCGGGCGCCGTACGGACGGCTCACCCGGCTGTCGGTGGCGAGCAACGGCATCGGACCGACGGCCGCTGCCCGTCTGGTCGGCGGGGCAACCGTCGCCGGCGTCACCCTGCTGGACCTCGGCCGGGTCCGGGCGGCCGGTGTCCTCGGCGCGAGGGACAACCGGCTGGACGCGGCGGCCGCCGAGACCGTCGGGCGGACCCTGGCGGCCGGCGAGCACCGTCTCGCCCACCTCGTCCTGCGTCACACGGGCCTGCGCAGCCGCGAGGCCCACCGCATCCTCGACCACGCGCCCCGTGCGGCCACGGCCACCCGCTTCGTGCTGGGCCAGGGCGTGGCCACCAGTGTGAAACGGCGGCTGGCGGCCCTCAGCGCAGGCGTTCCGGCTCCGTCCGTTCCCGACGACGTGGCGGCCGTACGCAGCGTGCACCGCACGGCGGTGCCGGAGGCGCCCGCGGAGGGCTGACGCCCACTCAGCCCGCCGGATGCCCTCGGACCCGTCCGCCGCAGGCCCTCGGCTCCGTCCCACCCGCCGGCCGGACGCGCGGGGGAGCGGGCCGCCACCCGCGCGTAGCGGGTACCGGGCGGACGGGCCGGGGCTTTAGGCTCTGGGGCAAGGCGGGGCCATAGCGCAGAGGCAGTCGCACCGGTCTCCAAAACTGGATCACGCTGGTTCGAATCCAGCCGCCCCGCCCCTCTTCGGGACGACCGGCGCCCCGGACGGCCGGCCCCGGACGGCCGGCGCCTCGGACGAGCCCTCGGGAGGGCAGTCGTCCGGTCAGCCCGCGGCGCGGGCCGCCATGCGTGCCTTACGCGCCGCCAGCTTCTCGTCGAACTTGGACGCCTCCGAGTCGAGACCGCCCATGTACAGGCCGATCTCCTCCTGCGCCTTCTGCCCCTCCGGGCCGAGACCGTCGATCTCCATGACCTTCAGGAAGCGCAGTACGGGCTGGATGACGTCGTCGTGGTGGATGCGCAGGTTGTACACCTCGCCGATCGCCATCTGCGCGGCGAAGCGCTCGAAGCCGGGCATGCCGTGCCCGGGCATCCGGAAGTTGACCAGCACGTCGCGCACGGCCTGCATGGTCAGGTCGGGGGCCAGTTCGAAGGCGGCCTTCAGCAGGTTGCGGTAGAAGACCATGTGCAGGTTCTCGTCGGTGGCGATGCGCGCCAGCATGCGGTCGCAGACCGGGTCCCCGGACTGGTGGCCGGTGTTGCGGTGCGAGACGCGGGTCGCCAGCTCCTGGAAGGCCACGTAGGCGACCGAGTGCAGCATCGAGTGCCGGTTGTCGGACTCGAAGCCCTCGCTCATGTGGGACATGCGGAACTGCTCCAGCTTGTCCGGGTCCACCGCGCGCGAGGCGAGCAGGTAGTCGCGCATCACGATGCCGTGCCGGCCCTCCTCGGCCGTCCAGCGGTGCACCCAGGTGCCCCAGGCGCCGTCCCGGCCGAAGAGCGAGGCGATCTCGTGGTGGTAGCTGGGCAGGTTGTCCTCGGTGAGCAGGTTCACGACCAGCGCGATCCGGCCGATCTCGGTGACCTTGGACTGCTCCTTGCCCCAGGCCTCGCCGTCCTCGAAGAAGCCGGGGAAGTTGCGGCCGTCGCTCCACGGCACGTACTCGTGCGGCATCCAGTCCTTGGTGACCTTCAGGTGCCGGTTGAGTTCCGTCTCGACCACTTCCTCCAGCGCATGCAACAGCTTGGCGTCGGTCCAGACGGCGGGGCTGCCGAGGTGAGGGGAAGTGATCGTCACGAGAACTCCAGGGGACGTGAAGCGGAGTGGAACAGTCCGGCAGCTGGGCCAGAACTTACGGGATCGTAGGCTACGTATCCGTAGGTTACGAAGCCTGAGGTTAAGCGCGATGTAAAGATCGCTGATCAGCCGTGGTGCGCCGGGCAATCCGGGACACGCCGAACAGCCCCGGGAACCGCAGGTCCCGGGGCTGAAATGGCGAGGCGATCACCCGGTCAGGCGTACAACTCACGCAGACGCACCGAGAGGCATGTCACACATCCTTCGAGCTTCTCGAACTCGCCGATGTCGACCACGACGGGTTCGAGACCGAGGTCCGCGAGCAGATCGGCCGTCTTGGGCGCCGCGGCCGAGATGAGCACCTGCGGACCGCCGAGCAGCACCACGTGCGAGCCGGCCTCCTCAGGCACCGACAGGAAGCGCGGGAACAGCGAGGGCCTGTCCACCTTGGGGATGTGGCCGATCACCGTTCCGTCGGGCAGCGCCGTGACCGCCGATTTCAGGTGCAGCACCTTGCTCACCGGTACGGCCACGACCCGCGCGCCCAGCGGTTCGAACGCGGCGCGCACCTGCTGGACGCCGGCCGCGTTGGTCCGCCCGCCCCGGCCGACGTAGACCGTGTCGCCGATCTTGAGGACGTCGCCGCCGTCCAGCGTGCCCGGCTCCCAGATCCAGTTGACCGAGCAGCCCAGGCGCGCCACGGCCTCCTCGACCCCGAGGGTCTCGTCCCGCCGGGACTCGGCGCCGGAGCGGGCGATCAGGGCCACGTTCTTGTACATCACCACCGTGTCCTCGACGAAGACCGAGTCCGGGCAGTCGTCGGCCGGGTCGACGTCGACGGTCTCCCAGCCGTGCGTCCGCAGGGCCTCGGCGTACGCCTCCCACTGCTCCACGGCGAGCTCCACGTCGACCTTCTCGCGTTCGACGTGCGTCACCAGGCCTTCGGCGAGGCGTGGACTGGGGCGGCGGATGAGGGCCTTCTTGCTGGGCACGTCCTGGTCTCCGAATCGGGTGGCACAGACCGGCGCCTCGGATGCGGCGCCGGTCAGCCATCATGCAGGGCGGGACCACCAGGACAAAACCCCCCAGTAACAATGTGCCCCTCCTGAGACCATGCGCCGACAGCCGACAGCCGACAGCCGACAGCCGACAGCCGACAGCCGACAGCCGACAGCCGACCGTCACTGAGCAACCGCCGGTCGCCGGCCGCCGGCTGTCACTGGGCGACCGCCGACACGCCCTAGGCCGGATCCGCCACCTCCTCCGCCGTCGTCTCCCGCAGTTCGCCGTCCAGCAGCAGCCACCGGGTGATGCCGATGGACTCCAGGAACGGCACGTCGTGGCTGGCCACGACGAGGGCGCCCTCGTAGGACTCCAGGGCGGTCGTGAGCTGGCGCACGCTCGCCATGTCGAGGTTGTTGGTCGGCTCGTCCAGCAGGAGCAACTGGGGCGCGGGCTCGGCCAGCATCAGCGCCGCGAGGCTTGCCCGGAAGCGCTCCCCGCCGGACAGGGTGGCCGCCTTCTGATCGGCGCGGGCGCCCCGGAACAGGAAGCGGGCCAGCCGGGCCCGGACCCGGTTGTTGGTGGCACCCGGCGCGAACCGGGCCACGTTCTCGGCGACCGTGAGGTCGCCGTCGAGGATGTCGAGGCGCTGGGGGAGGAACCGCAGCGGCACGTGCGCGTGCGCCTCGCCCGCCTCCGGCGCCAGTTCCCCGGCGATGGTCCGCAGCAGCGTCGTCTTGCCCGCGCCGTTGCGCCCGACCAGCGCCACCCGCTCGGGACCGCGCAGGTCGAGACCGCCCTCCACGCGCGCGCCGTGGGCCAGCCGCAGATCCATGAGGGTGAGGACGTCCCGGCCGGGCGGTACGGCCGTGTACGGCAGGTCGACGCGGATCTCGTCGTCGTCGCGGACGGCCTCCGCCGCGTCGTCGAGCCGCTCCCTGGCCTCGGCGAGCCTCTCCTCGTGCATGATCCGGTGTTTGCCCGCCGACTCCTGTGCCGCGCGCTTGCGGGCCCCCATGACGATCTTCGGTTCTCGTTTCTGTTCGTACATCTTCTGTCCGTACCGCTTGCGGCGGGCCAGCTTGACCTGGGCGTCGACCAGTTCGCGTTTCTGTTTCCGCAGGTCGGCCTCCGCGACGCGCACCATGCGCTCCGCTGCCTCCTGCTCGGTGGCCAGGGCCTCCTCGTAGGCGGAGAAGTTGCCGCCGTACCAGGTCACCTCGCCGGAGCGCAGGTCGGCGATCTGGTCGACGAGGTCGAGGAGTTCCCGGTCGTGGCTGACCACGACGAGCACGCCGGGCCAGGAGGCGACAGCCGCGTACAGCCGCCGCCGGGCGTACAGGTCCAGGTTGTTGGTCGGTTCGTCCAGCAGCAGGACGTCCGGCCGGCGCAGCAGCAGCGCGGCCAGCCGCAGCAGGACCGACTCGCCGCCGGAGACTTCGCCGATGGTGCGGTCGAGGTCGATGTGGCCGAGCCCGAGTTCGCCGAGGGTGGCCAGGGCGCGTTCCTCGACGTCCCAGTCGTCGCCGACTGCCTCGAAATGCCGCTCGGACACGTCACCGGCCTCGATGGCGTGCAGAGCGGCCCGCTGTGCGGCGATGCCGAGCGCCGCGTCGACTTTCAGGGCCGTGTCGAGGGTGACGCTCTGCGGGAGGTGTCCGACCTCGCCGGAGATGCGCACCGTGCCGTCGGCGGGGGCGAGTTCCCCGGCGATCAGCTTCAGCAGGGTCGATTTGCCGGAGCCGTTGACCCCGACGAGTCCGGTCCGGCCGGGGCCGAACGCGACGTCGAGCCCGTCGAAGACGGGGGTGCCGTCCGGCCAGGAGAACGCGAGGGAGGTACAGGTGATGGACTGAGTCAAAACGGGCCTCGTGGGTGCGTGTGCGGTCAGGGACGACACATGTCGAGACACCGGAAAGCGGCGACCACCGTGAGCGGCGGGGGAGCGCGAAGGCATGGGAAAGGTCCTGCTCCGCAAGGACGGCTCGAAGGCCGAGGTCGCACGCGACGCACACACTCCAGGGGTGTGGCGCGGTGTCTCATGACCTCAGACGAGCAACGTCCTTCTCCGATCGACGGCAGCAGAAGCGTTCTACACCGTAGGAGGGTCCGGAACGGCTGTCAACGGATTAAGCGGCGTCCCGCATCAGCTCCGCCAGGTCGTGGTCGAGGTCGAGCTGCCGTCCCTCCGTGCCCGTGGGCACCAACTCGTTCGTGGCCAGCAGGAAGCTGTGGATGTCCGCCGAGTGGACGTGCACGACGGCGGTGCCCTCGGGCGCGTGGAACTCGAGCACCGTACGGCCGTACCCGTAGGGACGTACCCGGACGTCGCCGTGGCCCTCGGCGTCGTGCAGGCCCGCGGCGAGCAGGTCACGGGCGAAGGTCCAGCAGACCTCGACGCCCTCCAGGGTGGCCGGAGCGGGGAAGGTCATACGGACGGCGAAGGGGTCCTGGCGGTCGTAGCACAGGATGGCGGGGATGGTCTGCATCCGAGGCGCGGCGGCGACCAGACGTGCCTCTACGGGCTGCTCGATGACGGTGGACAACGCCTTGCTCCCTCGCGACGGCGGGACGATCTTCCGGGCGGTGCGTCCGGACACTGGAAGAGACGCCGGAACCGGCCGATCCGTGCACACCCGTTCCTAGTGACCTCGGTCACCGCCTTCATGCACGGGAGTCACTCACTTCTCCTCCCGCACCCCTCGGGACCGCCGAGGCGGACGAGGGCATCTGGACGGCACCGAAGCCGTGGACTAGCTTCGCCCGCCATGAGGCGCTTGGGGAAGACGCGACGCACGGTTCTCACAGCACGTACGGGTGGCCGGGTGGCGGCGGCGGTCTGCGGGGCGGCGCTCGCGCTCCTGACCGCCCTGCCCGCGCAGGCGCGGACACCGGGCTCCGCGCCACCGCACTGGGACCTCAAGGACACCGGCACGACCGGCGTACGGTTCCGGGGCCTCGCGGCGGTCGACCGGGACACGGCGTGGGTGGCCGGCACCCAGGGCACCGTCCTGCGCACCACCGACGGCGGTGGGACCTGGCGGAACGTCTCACCGCCCGGCGCCGCCGACCTCCAGTTCCGGGACATCGAGGCGTTCGACGCGCGCCGCGCCGTGGTGCTCGCCATCGGCGAGGGGGAGGCGTCGCGCGTGTACCGCACCGAGGACGGCGGCAGGTCCTGGACGGAGTCCTTCCGCAACACCGACGCGCGCGCCTTCTACGACTGCCTGACGTTCTTCGACAGCCGCCACGGCCTCGCCATGAGCGACCCGGTGGACGGGAAGTTCCGCATCCTGTCGACCGGCGACGGCGGCCGTTCCTGGAAGGTGCTGCCGGACGACGGCATGCCGGCCGCCCTGGCCGGTGAGGCGGGCTTCGCGGCCAGTGGCCAGTGCCTGGTCTCCGCCGGGGCGAAGGACGTCTGGCTGGCCACCGGCGGCGGCGCGCACGCGCGTGTGCTGCACTCGTCCGACCGGGGACTGACCTGGAAGGCCACCGACACCCCGGTCCCCGCCGGGGATCCCGCGCGCGGCGTCTTCGCCCTCGCCTTCCGCGACCGCGCCCACGGCCTCGCCGTCGGCGGCGACTACCGCGCCGACCAGCCCTCCCCGCGGGCCGCTGCCGCGACCGGCGACGCGGGCCGCACCTGGCGGCCGTCCGCCGCACCCCCGTCCGCCTACCGCTCCGGCGTCGCCTGGCTGCCGCACAGCCGCTCCGCAGCCCTCGCGGTCGGTCCCACCGGCACGGACCTCACCTCCGACGCCGGCCGCACCTGGCGCACCCTCGACACGGGCTCGTACGACACCGTGGACTGCACGCCCGACCTCGGCTGCTGGGCCGCCGGCGAACAGGGTCGGGTGGCCCGCCTGGAGAGCTGAGCCGTTTACGGGGTACCCGGGTGGGCGCGGACACGGAAGGAGAGTCCACATGCCACGCGGTTCCAGCCCCAAGCGGGAGCGTCAGTACGAGCACATCAAGGAAAGCGCGCAGGACCGGGGAGAGAGCGCCGGCCGCGCGAAGGAGATCGCGGCCCGGACGGTCAACAAGGAGCGCGCCCGGTCCGGCGAGTCGAAGACCGCCGGCCGCACGTCCACGCAGGACATGTCGTCCGGCAAGCGGGGCGGCCAGCGGTCCGGGAAGGGCTCGCAGGGGCCCACCTACGACCAGCTCTACGAGGAGGCCAGGCGCAAGGGCGTGAAGGGCCGCTCGGACATGAACAAGAGCCAGTTGCAGCGCGCGCTCGGCGGCAAGGGCTGACCCGGCCGCTCCGGAACCCGATCGCGGGCCGGCCACCGGGAGCCGTACGCTCGTCCGCACGATGACGACCGTAGACATTCCCGCGGGCTGGCCCGCGACCGAGCAGGCGGCCCGCGCCGTCCAGGACGAACTGCGGGCCCGGGTGGTGCTGGACGAACCGGGTCCGCCGCCCGGGACCGGACACGTGACGGGGGTCGACGTCGCCTACGACGACGAGCGTGACGTCGTCGCGGCGGCGGCCGTCGTACTGGACGCGGCGAGCCTCGAAGTCGTCGCGGAGGCCACCGCCGTCGGGCGGATCTCCTTCCCGTACGTGCCCGGGTTGCTCGCCTTCCGCGAGATACCCACCGTGCTCGCCGCCCTGGAAGCCCTGCCCGGCCCGCCCGGCCTGGTCGTCTGCGACGGCTACGGTCTGGCCCACCCGCGCCGCTTCGGCCTGGCCAGCCACCTGGGGGTCCTCACCGGCCTGCCCACGATCGGCGTCGCCAAGAACCCGTTCACCTTCGTCCACGACGACCCGGACACCCCACGCGGATCGACGTCCCCGCTGCTGGCGGGCGGCGACGAGGTGGGGCGTGCGCTGCGCACGAGGGACGGCGTGAAGCCGGTCTTCGTGTCCGTCGGCCATCGCGTCACCCTGGACGACGCCTGCGCCCACACCCTCGCGCTCACCCCGCGGTTCCGTCTCCCGGAGACGACCCGGAGAGCCGACGCACTGTGCCGACGCGCCCTCCGGGAGGCGGCCGTCCGTCACTGACCGGCCGTCGTCGAAGCGCCGGCCGGCACGGGTATGAGCTTCCCGGCCGCTGAACGCGCTCTGCACCACCGCGGTCCGAGCGGCCGTCGAGTGCCTCGCGCGAGCTCGAGAAGCGACGTCTGCCGTCCGCATGCGCTGTCTCAACGCGCTGTTTGAGTACGCCGTCTGAGTACGCGTACGGATGTGCGACCCGAGCCTGCTCGGCAGGCTGGGGCCCATGACGACGCACCGTGCTCCGAAGCCCCTCGCCGACCCCGGCCGCCCCGTCGAGCGTGCCGTGAACGCCGCGCTGATCCTCGCCGTCCTGTCCGGTCTCGGCTGGATCGTCGGGATGATCTACACGCTCGTGCAGTGGCCGCTCTGAGCCGCGCGCCCGGCAGGGGGAGGATCAGCGGCGGGCCGCGACGCGGAAGCGGACACCCGCCCGGGTCAACCGCCCGGTGAGCGCCTCGCCCATCGCCACCGCCGTCGTCACCTGTCCCGCGGTCGGCGGGAGATCGTCGCAGGCCAGGGCCAGCGCCGCCTCCGCGAACATCTTCGCCGTCTCGTCGTAGCCGGGGTCGCCGCCCGCGACCTCCGTGCACACCCGCCGGCCGCCGCCCTCGCCGACGAAGCGCACCGAGAACCAGCTCCGCGCCCGCTTCTCGGCACTCGGCCCCTCCCCGGGGCCGAGCCGGTCCGACAGCCAGCGCCGCGCGGGCGGAAGCTGGGCCGCGGCGACGAGCGCCCCGACCGCCGCGACACCGCCCACGGCGACGGGCAGCCGCCGTACGGCCGCGTAGTGCCGGTAGCGGAAGTCGGGGCCGTAGCGCGGCAGCGCCCTGGCCGACCGCAGCACGATCTGCGGGTCGATGGTCGGCAGCGGCAGCGCCCAGGCGCCGACCTCGGGGGCGAACCGGGGCGCTCCCACCGGAGCGGCGGCCCGACGGCCGATCAGGCGGGGTTCGTGCCGTCCGCGCTCCCGCGCGGCGGACATCATCTGCCGGCCGCGGGCGAACTGGCCCAGGGCGGAGGCGAAGGTTCCGCCGGAGAAGGCCGCGTCGGCGGTCACGAAGCCGTCCACGCTGAGCGGTACGCCCTCGGGAAGCTGGCGGACGGTGAAGTACACGCCCAGGTCGTGCGGGACGGAGTCGAAGCCGCAGGCGTGGATCAGCCGGGCGCCGGTCTCTCGCGCGCGTGCGTCGTGCCGGACGTACACCAGGTCCACGAACTCCGGCTCGCCGGTGAGGTCGAGGTAGTCGGCGCCGGTGTCCGCGCAGGCCGCCACGAGTTCCTCGCCGTACGACACGTAGGGGCCCACCGTCGTGGCCACCACGCGCGCGTGCTCCGCCAGGGCGCGCAGGGACGCCGGGTCGCCGACGTCGGCCCGCAGCACCCCGACGTCCACGCCGAGCCGCTCCCGCAGCCGCTCCAGCTTCTCCTGGCTCCGGCCGGCGATCGCCCAGCGCAGCTCCGCGGGCGCGTGGGCCGCGAGGTACTCGGCGGTGAGTGCCCCCACGAAGCCGGTGGCCCCGAAGAGCACGATGTCGTACGGACGGTCCGACCTTTTCAGCCTGCTCATGACACCCCTTCGTCGTGCAGCCCGCGCCGCTGTCGGTGGCTGAGGCTAGCGTGAGCGGTACGGAGGCCGACGGCAGGTGCCCCTAAAGTGTCTAAGCGCTTGCTCGCTCACCTCTTGTGCCCGCTGGAACACGTTCTTAGCATCACTGGTGTTACATCGGTTGTGTCACAGCAAGGGGGCTGGATGACAACGGGACGGACGGCCGGGCACGGCCCGCTCACGGGCGTGCGCGTGGTGGAACTCGCCGGGATCGGCCCCGGCCCCTTCGCGGGCATGCTGCTGGCCGACCTCGGCGCGGACGTCGTCCGCGTGGACCGCCCCGGCGGCGCCGTCCTCGCCATCGACGCCGCCCACGACGTCACCAACCGCAACAAGCGCTCGGTCGTCGTCGACCTGAAGGCGCCGGACGGCCCCGCGCGCGTGCTCGACCTCGCCGCCCGGGCCGACGTACTGATCGAGGGCAACCGGCCGGGTGTCGCCGAGCGACTGGGCATCGGTCCCGAGGACTGCCACGCCCGCAACCCCCGTTTGGTCTACGGCCGGATGACCGGCTGGGGCCAGGACGGTCCGCTCGCCGACCGCGCCGGTCACGACGTGTCCTACATCGCCGTCACCGGCGCGCTCGGCATGATCGGCTCCCCGGACCGGCCGCCGCCCGTCCCCGCCAACCTGCTGGGCGACTTCGCGGGAGGCTCCCTCTACCTCGTCGTCGGCGTGCTCGCCGCGCTGCACCACGCGCGCGTGAGCGGCACCGGCCAGGTCGTCGACGCGGCCATCGTCGACGGCACCGCCCATCTGTCCGCGATGATCCACGGCATGCTCTCCGCCGGCGGCTGGCAGGACCGGCGCGCCGCCAACCTGCTGGACGGGGGCTGCCCGTACTACGGCACCTACGAGACCGCCGACGGCGGGTACATGGCCGTCGGCGCCCTGGAGCCCCGCTTCTACGACACGTTCGTGGACCTCCTCGGCCTCGAGGACGTCCACGGGGCCCGCACGGACTGGACGCGCTGGGGCGAACTGCGCGAGGCCGTCGCCGCCCGCTTCAGGTCCCGCACCAGGGACGAGTGGACCGCCGTGTTCGAGGGCTCCGACGCGTGTGTGGCGCCGGTGCTGTCGCTGCGCGAGGCCCCGCACCACCCTCATCTCGTGGCCCGCGGCACCTTCACCGACCACGGCGGCATCACCCAGCCGGCCCCCGCACCCCGTTTCTCGGCGACGCCGACGGCCGTCCGCACCGGGCCCGCGCGACCCGGCGCCGACACCCGTGAGGTGGCCCGCGACTGGGACGTACCCGGGCTCCTCGCGGACCTGGCGACCGAGGGTGCGGAGCCACCGGTGAGGAGTCCCGGGACGGCCGGTGCCGAGCCGCCCGCCGGCCTCCGCGCGAAGGCCGCCGCGGAGCCTTCCGGCGCGACCGCGGAGAGCTCCGCGGAGCCCCTCGCGCCGACCGGCGAGGACCTTCCCGGGACCGCTCCGAAGGCCCCTGCGACCACACCTGTCGGAACCACCGCGAAGTTCCCCGTCGGGGACTTCCCGCATCAGGGCGACTGACCGCGCCCGGCACGGCCCACCCTCCCGAAAGGCTTACCAGTGAGCACCGAAGCGTACGTGTACGACGCGATCCGCACCCCGCGCGGGCGCGGCAAGGCGAACGGCGCCCTGCACGGCACGAAGCCCATCGATCTCGTCGTCGGCCTCATCCACGAACTGCGCAGCCGCTTCCCCGGCCTCGACCCGGCCGCGATCGACGACATCGTGCTCGGCGTGGTCGGCCCTGTCGGCGACCAGGGCTCCGACATCGCACGCATCGCCGCGATCGCGGCCGGCCTGCCGGACACCGTGGCGGGCGTGCAGGAGAACCGCTTCTGCGCCTCGGGCCTGGAGGCCGTCAACCTGGCCGCCATGAAGGTCCGCTCGGGCTGGGAGGACCTCGTCCTGGCGGGCGGGGTGGAGTCGATGTCCCGGGTGCCCATGGCCTCGGACGGCGGCGCCTGGTTCAACGACCCGATGACCAACCTGGCCGTCAACTTCGTGCCGCAGGGCATCGGCGCCGACCTCATCGCCACCATCGAGGGCTTCTCGCGGCGCGATGTCGACGAGTACGCGGCCCTGTCGCAGGAGCGGGCGGCGACGGCCTGGAAGGAGGGCCGCTTCGACCGCTCCGTGGTGCCGGTGAAGGACCGCAGCGGCCTCGTGGTCCTCGACCACGACGAGCACCCGCGCCCCGGCACCACCGCCGACTCGCTCGGCAAGCTGAAGCCGTCCTTCGCCGACATCGGCGAGCTGGGCGGCTTCGACGCGGTGGCCCTCCAGAAGTACCACTGGGTGGAGAAGATCGATCACGTCCACCACGCGGGCAACTCCTCCGGCATCGTCGACGGCGCCTCCCTCGTCGCGATCGGCTCCCAGGAGGTCGGCGAGCGGTACGGACTCACCCCCCGTGCGCGGATCGTCTCCGCCGCGGTCTCCGGCTCCGAGCCGACGATCATGCTCACCGGCCCCGCTCCGGCCACCCGCAAGGCCCTCGCCAAGGCCGGTCTGACCATCGACGACATCGATCTCGTCGAGATCAACGAGGCGTTCGCGGCGGTCGTCCTGCGTTTCGCCAGGGACATGGGCCTGTCCCTGGACAAGGTCAACGTCAACGGCGGCGCCATCGCCCTCGGTCACCCGCTCGGCGCCACCGGCGCGATGATCCTCGGCTCGCTCGTCGACGAACTGGAGCGCCAGGACAAGCGCTACGGCCTCGCCACCCTCTGCGTCGGCGGCGGCATGGGCATCGCCACCATCGTCGAGCGTGTCTGACCACCCAGCGGAACCCACACACTTCAACGGAGACCCCGTCATGACACAGAGCACCACCATCCGCTGGGAACAGGACCGCACCGGCCTCGTCACCCTCGTCCTGGACGACCCCGACCAGTCCGCGAACACCATGAACGCGGCGTTCCGCGCCTCGCTCGCCGCGGTCGCCGACCGTCTGGAGGCCGAGAAGGACTCCGTCCGGGGCATCATCCTCACCTCCGCAAAGAAGACGTTCTTCGCCGGCGGGGATCTGCGCGACCTCATCCGGGTCACCCCCGCGACGGCCCAGGAACTGCTGGACGGCGGGCTGGAGATCAAGCGCAACCTCCGCCGCATCGAGACCCTCGGCAAGCCGGTCGTCGCCGCCCTGAACGGCGCGGCCCTCGGCGGCGGCTACGAGCTCGCCCTCGCCTGCCACCACCGCGTCGCCCTGGACGCGCCCGGCTCGAAGATCGGCTGCCCCGAAGTCACCCTCGGCCTGCTCCCCGGCGGTGGCGGCGTCGTGCGCACCGTCCGGCTGCTGGGCATCACCGACGCCCTCCTCAAGGTCCTCCTCAAGGGCACCCAGTACAGCCCGCGGCGAGCCCTCGAGAACGGCCTGGTCGACGAGGTCGCCGACACCCCCGAGGACCTGCTCGCCAAGGCCCGCGCCTTCATCGACGCGAACCCCGAGTCGCAGCAGCCCTGGGACAGGCCCGGCTACCGCATCCCGGGCGGCACCCCGTCGAACCCCAGGTTCGCCGCCAACCTGCCCGCCTTCCCGGCCAGCCTGCGCAAGGAGACCGCCGGCGCCCCGTACCCGGCTCCGCGCAGCATCCTCGCCGCGGCCGTCGAGGGCGCCCAGGTCGACTTCGAGACCGCGCAGGTCATCGAGGCCCGCTACTTCGTAGAGCTGGCCGCCGGACAGACGTCGAAGAACATGATCCAGGCGTTCTTCTTCGACCTCCAGGCCGTCAACTCCGGCGTCAGCCGCCCCCGGGGCGTCACACCCCGCCAGGTCCGCAGGGTGGCCGTCCTCGGCGCCGGGATGATGGGCGCGGGCATCGCCTACTCGTGCGCCCGCGCGGGCATCGACGTCGTTCTGAAGGACGTCTCCCTGGAAGCCGCCCTCAAGGGCAGGGCCTACTCCGAGAACCTGTGCGCCAAGGCCGTCTCCCGCGGCCGTACGACGCAGGAGAAGGCCGACGCGCTGCTCGCCCGCATCACGCCCACCGCCGACCCCCAGGATCTGGCCGGCTGCGACGCCGTGATCGAGGCCGTCTTCGAGGACACCGCCCTCAAGCACAAGGTGTTCCAGGAGATCGAGCAGGTCGTCGCCCCCGACGCCCTGCTGTGCTCCAACACCTCCACCCTGCCGATCACGGCGCTCGCCGAGGGCGTCGAGCGGCAGGACGACTTCATCGGACTGCACTTCTTCTCGCCCGTGGACAAGATGCCGCTCGTCGAGATCATCAAGGGCGAGCGCACCGGCGACGAAGCGCTCGCGCGCGCCTTCGACCTGGTCCGGCAGATCAAGAAGACGCCGATCGTCGTCAACGACTCGCGCGGCTTCTTCACCTCACGGGTGATCGGCCACTTCATCAACGAGGGCGTCGCCATGGTCGGCGAGGGCATCGAGCCCGCGTCCGTGGAACAGGCGGCGGCCCAGGCGGGCTACCCGGCCAAGGTCCTGTCCCTCGTGGACGAGCTGACGCTCACCCTCCCGCGCAAGATCCGGGGCGAGTCCAAGCGGGCCGTGGAGGAGGCGGGCGGCACCTGGCCGGGGCACCCCGCAGAGGCCGTCATCGACCGCATGGTCGACGAGTTCGGCCGCACCGGCCGCAGTGGGGGCGCCGGCTTCTACGAGTACGGCGAGGACGGCGGGCGGACCCGTCTGTGGCCGGGCCTGCGTGAGCACTTCACGCGCGCGGGGGCCGAGATCCCCTTCAGGGACATGCAGGAGCGCATGCTCTTCGCCGAGGCCCTCGACACCGTCAAGCTCCTCGAAGAGGGCGTTCTGACGTCCGTCGCGGACGCCAACATCGGCTCCCTCCTCGGCATCGGCTTCCCCGGCTGGACCGGCGGTGTCCTTCAGTACGTCAACGGCTACGAGGGCGACGCCGAGGTGGGTGACGGGCTCACCGGGTTCGTGGCCCGCGCACGTCAGCTCGCCGAACGCTACGGCGACCGCTTCACCCCGCCGGCGCTGCTGGTGGAGAAGGCCGAGAAGGGGGAGACCTTCACGGACGGCCGCTGAGCCGCCGGCCCGTCAGGGGGAGCCGCCCGCCCGCGGCTCCCCGGGCCACTCCCGCAACTCCTGCGTCAGCGACCGCTGAAAAGCCGTCAGCAACGCCTGGACGACCAAGGGCTGCATGTGCGCCGACAGCGATCTCACCGCCCGCGCGTCGCCTTCCGGTACCTCCTCGCGCAGCAGCCGCGACAGCTCGTGGGCCGTGGCGCGCGCATGGTCGAGCAGGACGTTGCGGGCCGCCCGGATCACCTCGGGGGACAGTGGTACGTCGAGGAGCCGCACACCCAGCCGCAGCAGCCCCGCGTCGACGCGGTACGTCTCCCCGCCGGCCGGGTCCGCGGCGCCGGCCTCCAGCACGCCCATCGCGGCGAGCCGGTCCACGTCCTCCTCGCTGAGCTCCCGCCCCGCCCGCCGCCGGAGTTCCTCGCGCTCCACCGTCTCCACGGCGTCCGGCGCCCAGGAGGCCACCACGGCCCGGTGCACGGCGAGGTCGCGGGCGTCGAGACCGGGCGGCAGCCGGTCCAGATAGCGTTCGATCGCCGCCAGCGTCAGGCCCTGCCCCCGAAGCTCCTCGATGAGCGCCAGACGCGCGAGATGCCCGGCGCCGTAGCGCCCCACCCGGCGCGGTCCGATGACCGGCGGCGGCAGGAGGCCCTTGGTGCCGTAGAAGCGCACCGTCCGCACCGTGACGCCCGCGCGGGCGGCCAGCTCGTCGACCGTGAGGGCCGGATCCTCGGTCTCGATCGTCATGTGCAGCAGTATCGCTGTCACACCACTGCTGTGAAACCGCTCGGGCCGCAGGCCGGGGCCGCTGTCAGTGGCATCGCCTACGGTGGCGTCATGTCGGAGATCACTTATGTCCGGGGTGACGCCACCGTGCCGTCGGTGAAAGGCGTCAAGGTGATCGCCCACGTCTGCAACGACATCGGGGGATGGGGGAAGGGCTTCGTCCTGGCACTGTCCCGCCGCTGGCCGGAGCCCGAGGCGGCCTACCGTGCCTGGCACCGGGAGCGCGCCTCGAACGACTTCGCCCTGGGCGCGCTCCAGCTCGTCCAGGTGAAGCCCGACGTCTGGGTCGCCAACATGATCGGCCAGCGTGGCACCAGGACGGGCAGCAAGGGCGTTCCCGTGCGCTACCCGGCCGTCGACACGGCACTGGCCCGTCTCGCCGACCGTGCGATCGGCCTCGGCGCGTCCGTGCACATGCCCCGGATAGGCTGCGGTCTGGCCGGCGGCAAGTGGTCCCGCGTCGAACCGCTCGTCCTCGGGCGGCTGGTCGAGCGGGGGGTCGCGGTGACGGTGTACGACCACGGGGAGGGGTAGCGCCCATGCGCGCCGACAAGGGGAACGCGGGCAACGCCGACAGCGCGGAAGGTGCCGGCGCCGCGGACCGTGCCGACAGCGCACGGAACGCCGCGAACGCCGGACCGTCCGAGAACACCGGCGACGTCGACGTCCTGGTGCTGGGCGGGGCCGGCGTGGACACGATCGTGTACGTGCCGGAGCTGCCGCTCCCGTACGCCGACAGCTACATGATCGACGGCGGGATCCGCGCCCGCGCCGGACAGACCGGTGACTTCGTCGCCCTCGGCCTGGTCGCCCTCGGCCTGCGCGTCCACCACCTCGACTTCCTGGGCGACGACCCCGAGGGAGACCTGGTGCGCGCCCTGCACCGGGAGAAGGGCATCGCGTTGACCGCGATCCCGCAGCCCGCCGGTACCAAGCGCGCGGTCAACCTGGTCGGGCCGGACGGGCGGCGGCTGTCGCTGTACGACAACAGCCGGGGGCGACCCGGCGACCGCTTCCCGCAGGACACCCTGCGGACCCTGGCCGCCGCGAGCCGCCACGCGCACGTGTCCATCACCCACCCCTGTGCCGAGGCTCTGCCGGTACTGCGCGAGGCGGGCGTCGGCATCTCCACGGACCTGCACAACTGGGACGGGGAGAACCCGTACCACGAGGCCTTCGCCCACGAGGCTGACGTCGTCTTCGTCTCCGTGACCGCGCTGACGGACCCGGAGGCGACCATGCGGCGCATCGCCGGGCGGGGCCGCGCCGAGGTGGTCGTGGCCACGGCCGGTGCGAAGGGCGCGTACCTGCTCGCCGACGGCGAGCTGACCCACGTCCCGGCCGCGGCCCCGCCCGGACCGGTGGTCGACTCCAACGGCGCGGGTGACGCCTTCGCGTCCGCGTTCCTCTTCGGCCGCCTCAACGGCGAGCACCCGCACCGGTGTGCCGAGTTCGGCGCGCTGGCCGGGGCGTACGCGTGCACGGTGCCGTCCACGGACAGCGCGGCCCTGCCGCGCGAGGTACTCCTGGCCCGGGCGGCGACGACCCTGCGGTAGCCGCGGCCGGGGCCGGAGCGGTCATCTCTGTCTGCGTCTCGCAGCGCTGAGTCCGATCACCCCGACGAGGGCGACGACCGCGCCCAACAGGGTCAACAGCGGCACCTGGCCGATCAGGCCGACGGCCAGCACCACTGCTCCGATCAGCGGCAGCACCCTCCACAGTCCCAAGCCCTCATTGCTGTTCTGCGTACCCGCCACGGCCGTCTCCCCGCTCTCTTCACGATGTCTGCACTGCTTGCTACCCAAAGTCGCCTCGTGTCAGACAGGCGTTCGGAAAGCGGAGCGGGGCGGCCGGCGTATCGGGCTCAGTGCTCGTGCACGTCGTCCGTCGCGGCGATCTTCTTCCAGGACTTCGGCTGCGCGGGAGCGGCCAGCGCCTTCGCGACGGACGCCGTCCGCGCCGCGGGAGCCGCCGGCTTCTCCGGCCGGAACAGCCAGGTGTCGAACAGGCCGTCCAGCTGCCTGCCGGAGACCTGCTCGGCGTACTTCTGGAAGTCGGCGACGCTCGCGTTGCCGTACGCGTGCTTCTGCGGCCAGCCCTTCAGTACGGCGAAGAAGGCGTCGTCGCCGATCTCGCCCCGCAGTGCCTGGACCGCCAGTGCGCCCCGGTCGTAGACGGCGATGTCGAACTGGTTCGCCGCGCCCGGGTCACCGGGCTTCACCGTCCAGAACGGGTCGTCGGCCGGGTGCGAGGCGTACACGTAGTCCGCGAGTTCCCTCGCCGTGCCCTCGTTCTCGTGCTCGGACCACAGCCACTGCGCGTACCGGGCGAAGCCCTCGTTGAGCCAGATGTCCTTCCACCCGGCCACGGACACGTAGTCGCCGTACCACTGGTGGGCCAGCTCGTGCACCACCACGGAGACGTTGGAGCCGTTCGCGAACTGCCGGGGGCTGTAGAAGGGCCGGGTCTGCGTCTCCAGCGCGTACCCGGTGGTGGTGTTGGGCACGTAGCCGCCGAGCGCGTCGAAGGGGTACGGCCCGAAGTACCCGCTCAGCCAGTCGGCGATCTCCCCGGTCCGCTCGACGCTCGCCCGCGCCGCCCCGGTATTGGCGCCCAGGTCCTTGCTGTAGGCGTTGACGACCGGGATGCCGCTCTCGCTCGTCCCGGTCGAGAGGTCGAACTTCCCGACGGCGAGGGTGGCCAGATAGCTGGCCTGGGGCTTGTCGGAACGCCAGTTGTAGCGGGTCCAGCCGAGGCGTGAACTCGTCGACTGGAGCGTGCCGTTGGAGATGGCCTGTGAGCCGTCGGGCACCAGCACCGACACGTCGTAGGTGGCCTTGTCGAGCGGGTGGTCGTTGCCGGGGAACCACCACCAGGCCGCCTCGGGCTCGTTGGCACCCACCCCGCCGTCCGGCGTGCGGTGCCAACTGGTGAAGCCGTACGCCTGTTTCGACGACGGGATCCCGCTGTACCGCACCACGACCGTGACCGTCGCGCCCTCGGCCAGGGGCGTCCTCGGCGTGATCTCCAGCTCGTGCTCGCCCGAGGTCGTGAAGGCCGCCCTGACGCCGTTGACCCGCACCTCGCTCACGTCGAGCAGGAAGTCCAGGTCGAACCGGGACAGCTCCTGCGTGGTCTTCGCCAGGATCGTCGCCGTGCCCTCCAGCTCGTCCGTGGCCGGCTGGTACTTCAGCCGCAGATCGTAGTGGGAGACGTCGTATCCGCCGTTGCCGTACGCCGGGTAGTAGGGGTCGCCGATGCCCGGGGCGCCGGGGGAGGCGCTCGCGGCCGATGCCGGGATCGCCAGCAGGACGGACGCGGCGGCGAGTGCGCCCGGCGTGATGATTCTGCGGTGCACGAGAGCTCCAAGTCGTAGGGTCACGAGGTCTGTTCGGAGCCTATTGACTCCCTGTGTCCCAGGGCCTGCCCACCGCCACCCCCGTCACACGATCGCCATTCGGCCGTCACGGGCCGACCGCCCCAGGGGCGCGTTTCGGCCACAGCGGAACCACAGTCGCCCTCTTCTGTACGGGAGTTGACGCGAGGTAGCGTCCCGCGCATGCCGACACGCATGCGCTTCACGACCTGGAGACCGCTCGCGACCGCCGCCATCACCCTCCTGGTGGCCGCCTTCCTCACCCCGGCCACGGCCCACGGCACCCCACGTGAGAGCCGGCCCGTCTACTCCTACGACAACGCCGTCCGCGAGGCCGTCTGGGTGGACACGGGGCTCGACGGCGACGGCGACGGGCGGACGGACCGCGTCGCCGTGGACATCGTCCGCCCCCGCGAACCCGCCGCCCAGGGCCGCAAGGTGCCCGTCATCATGGACGCCAGCCCGTACTACTCCTGCTGCGGGCGAGGCAACGAGAGCCAGCGCAAGACGTACGACGCGGCCGGGAACGTCGTCCAGGCCCCGCTGTTCTACGACAACTACTTCGTGCCGCGCGGCTACGCCTTCGTCATGGTCGATCTCGCCGGAACCAACCGCTCCGACGGCTGTGTCGACGTCGGAGGACGCTCCGACATCCAGTCCGCGAAGGCCGTCGTCGACTGGCTGAACGGCCGCGCCAGGGCGTACACCACCCGCACCGGCGGCACGACCGCCACGGCCGGGTGGACCAACGGCAGAACCGGCATGATCGGCAAGAGCTGGGACGGCACGATAGCCAACGGTGTGGCCGCCACCGGTGTGCGGGGCCTGAAGACCATCGTCCCGATCGCCGCCATCTCCTCCTGGTACGACTACTACTTCGCCCAGGGCGCCCCCCTGTACGACTCCGGACCCGACTGGCTCTCCGACTACGTGGACAGCCCCGAGGCCCGCACGAAGTGCGCCACCGTCCAGCGCAGACTCGTCGACGAGGCCCCGCGCACCGGCGACCGGACGCCGCTGTGGACCGAGCGCGACTACGTCAAGGACGCGCGCAAGGTGAAGGCGAGCGTCTTCCTCGTCCACGGCCTCCAGGACCTCAACGTCCGCACCAAGCACCTCGGCCAGTGGTGGGACGCCCTCGCGAAGCACGGTGTCGAGCGCAAGATCTGGCTCTCCCAGACCGGCCACGTCGACCCCTTCGACTTCCGCCGGGCCGATTGGGTGGACACCCTGCACCGCTGGTTCGACCATGAACTCCTCGGCTACGACAACGGCATCGACCGCGAGCCCATGGCCGACATCGAACGCCACCCCGACCGGTGGGTCACCTCCGCCGTCTGGCCGCCGCACGGCACCCGGACCGCCACCCTGCGCCCCGCCACCGGCAGCCGGCCCGGCGTGGGCACCCTCGGCCCGCACGAGGGCAAGGGCGCCGCCTCCTTCACCGACGACCCGCGGCTCGGCGAGAGCGAGTGGGCCGCGCGGACCGACACCCCGACCCCCGAGAAGGCCGCCTTCGTCACCGGAGCCCTCACCCGCGACCTGCGCCTGTCCGGCTCCTCCCGGGTCACCGTCACCGCCACCCCCACCACCGCGACGGCCCACCTGAGCGCCGTCCTCGTCGACCTCGGACCCGACACCATCCGCGACTACGCGGCGAGCGGCGAGGGCATCAGCACGCTCACCGGACGCACCTGCTGGGGCGCGAGCACCACGGGCGACAGCGGGTGCTTCAAGGAGACCGCCGCCAGGACAGCCGACGTCACTCAGACGGTCGTCAGCCGCGGCTGGGCCGACCTCGGCACCTACGCGGACCCGGGCCGGGGCGTCCCGCTCACCCCGGGCAGGGCGTACACCCTCACCATCGACCTGGCGGCCACCGACCATGTCGTCCCGGCCGGTCACCGTCTCGCGCTGATCGTCGCGGGCACCGACAAGGACCTCATCGACCCGCCCGCCGACACCCCGACCCTCACCCTGGACCTGTCCCGCACCTCGGCCCGGGTCCCGCTCGTCGGCGGCGCCGACGCCTTCGCCCGCGCCACCTCGGGATCGGTCGCGGTCACCCCCGGCGCCCGCCCGCTGGACGGCGTACGGCCACCGCACCACACGTACCGCATCCCGTGACCACGCCCGGATCCCGCTGACACCGGATCCCGGTGGCACAGGAGCGGGGTCAGGAGGAGGCGGCCGGGAGCACCAGCCCGGCCGCCTCCTCCGCGCATCCCCACGCGACCGTGACACCCGCCCCGCCGTGCCCGTAGTGATGCACCAGCACCCGCCCGTCCGGCAGCTCGGCCCGCTCCAGCCGCACCGTGCCCCGCACCGGCCGCAGTCCCACCCGGTGCTCCAGGATCCTGGCCCCGGCGACCTCCGGCCGCAGGGCCGCGCAGCGGCGGACGATCGACTCGGCCACCTTCGGATCGGGCTCGGGCGACCACACGTCGTCCTCCGCGGTGCCGCCCAGCAGCAACCTCCCGGCGTGCGGGAACAGGTACGCCAGCTCTCCGTCCGGACCGGTGGAGACGAGCCAGGTGTCGACGCCGGGGTTCTGCACGACGACCAGTTGCCCCCGCACGGGCCGCACCGAGGGGTCCGCCGCCAGTTCCCGGGCTCCCAGCCCCGTGCAGTTGACCACCACCGGCGCCTCGGCCTCCGCCAGACCGCTCACCGTTCGCTCCTCGACCGTGCCGCCCGACCGCAGCAGCCGCCCCCGGAGCCAGGGCAGATACATCGACATGTCGATCAGTGGAAGCCGTGCCCGGATGCCCGGCCCCAGGGCGTACTCGTGTGCAGTCGTCCGGCGCAGCCCGGCCAGCCGGCCCGCCGCCCAGCTCTCGACCCCGGCCAGGTCCGGCCCGCCGAAGATCCCGTCGACCAGCCGCACACCGGTCTCCCCGGGCCGCCCGGCGAGTTCCTCGTAGACCTCCAGCGAGCGCAGCGCCCACGCCCGCGCCGACCCCAGCGGTTCGATGTGGTAGGGCCACCACAGCGCACCGGCCACGGCCGAGGTGGTCCGCTCGGCCGGCTCGCGCGTCCAGACCCGGACCCGCAGGCCGCGTTCGGCGAGGACGACGGCCGTCGCCAGCCCGATGACCCCGCCGCCGACCACGATGACATCGCTGCTCCACCGAGTCCTCACGCCCCGGACGGTAACCGACCGCGCCGCCGGACAGCGAGGTCACCGGGCATCCGGCGCGACCGCACCCCGGGACGACCACTAGGATCTACGACCTGATGACTGCCACCCTCGTCGCCAAGAACCTCGCCGCCGGCCACGGCGACCGCTCCCTCTTCTCCGGGCTCGACCTCGTCGTCGCCCCCGGGGACGTGATCGGGCTGGTCGGCGCCAACGGCGCGGGCAAGTCCACCCTGCTGAAGCTGCTCGCCGGGCTCACCGCGCCCGAGCAGGGCGAGCTCAGGCTCTCGCCGCCGACCGCGACCGTCGGCCACCTGCCCCAGGAACCCGAGCGCCGCCCCGGCGAGAGCGTGCGGGACTTCCTCGCCCGCCGCACCGGCGTCGCCGAGGCACAGCGCACGATGGACGAGGCCACCCAGGCCCTGGTGGACGGCGCGCCCGGAGCCGACGACGCCTACGCGACGAGTCTGGAGCGCTGGCTCGACCTCGGGGGCGCCGACCTCGACGAGCGCGCAGAGGAGGTGGCCGACTCCCTCGGCCTCGGCGTCGGCCTCGACCAGCCGATGACCTCCCTGTCCGGTGGCCAGGCGGCCCGGGCGGGCCTCGCCTCGCTCCTCCTCTCCCGCTACGACGTCTTCCTCCTCGACGAGCCGACCAACGACCTCGACCTCGACGGCCTGGAGCGGCTGGAACGCTTCGTGAAGGGTCTGCGGGCCGGCACGGTCGTCGTCAGCCACGACCGCGAGTTCCTCACCCGCACGGTCACCAAGGTCCTCGAACTCGATCTCGCGCAGCAGCAGATCAACCTCTACGGTGGCGGTTACGACGCCTACCTGGAGGAGCGGGACGTGGCCCGCCGGCATGCCCGCGAGGACTTCGAGGAGTACGCCGACAAGAAGGCGGCCCTTCAGGACCGCGCGCAGACCCAGCGCTCCTGGATGGACAAGGGCGTGAAGAACGCGCGCCGCAAGGCCGGCAACGACAACGACAAGATCGGCCGCAAGTTCCGCAGCGAGGCGAGCGAGAAGCAGGCCGCGAAAGCACGGCAGACCCAGCGCATGATCGAACGCCTCGAGACCGTCGAGGAGCCGCGCAAGGAGTGGGAGCTGCGCATGGAGATCGCGACCGCCCCGCGTTCGGGCGCGGTGGTGGCGACCCTGCGCGAAGCCGAGGTGCGGCGCGGCGGCTTCACCTTCGGGCCCGTCTCCCTCCAGATCGACTGGGCCGACCGGGTCGCGGTGACCGGCGCGAACGGCGCGGGCAAGTCGACCCTCCTGGGCGCGCTCCTCGGCCGGGTCCCGCTGGACGCCGGACAGGCCACCCTCGGCTCGGGCGTCCTGGTCGGCGAGGTCGACCAGGCACGGCAGCTGTTCCACGGCCCGGAGGCCCTGGCCGACGCGTTCCGCGCGGCCGTGCCCGACACCGAACCGGCCGAGGTGCGCACCCTGCTCGCCAAGTTCGGCCTGAAGTCGGACCACGTCATGCGCCCGGCGGCGACCCTGTCACCGGGCGAACGCACCCGCGCCGCGCTCGCACTGCTCCAGGGCCGGGGAGTCAACCTCCTCGTCCTCGACGAGCCGACGAACCACCTCGACCTCCCGGCCATCGAACAGCTGGAGTCGGCCCTCGGCGCCTACGAGGGCACCCTGCTCCTGGTCACCCACGACCGGCGGATGCTGGACGCCGTGCATGTCACGCGCCGGCTGGAGATCGCCGACGGCAAGGTGACGGAGCGGTAGTCCTGCGACGGAGGCCGCCGGGCGAAGTCCCGCTCGCCTCCCGACGCCGTACGCGACGGCCCGCCCCGCGCGATGCGGGGCGGGCCGTTCGCCGCTCAGGTGCCGGGGAGCGCCGGTCCGGCCCGGACCGGGACGCCCTCGTGCGGCTCTCGTCCAGCCGGCCCCCGGCGCGGGTCGTACCCGGTCAGCGCCTGCCCTTCTTCGGGTCGGCGAGGCCTGCCCGGCGCAGTGCGTCCGCCATGGCGCTGTTGGCCGGTGCGGCGGCCTGGCGTGAACCACCGCCGCCACCACCGCCACCGCCGCGCTGTCCGCCCTGCTGCCGCTGCTGCGGCGGACGCCCGCCGCCGCGCTGCGGACGGCCCCCGCCGGACTGGGCCTGGCCGCCCTGCGGGGCCGCCTCGTCGTCCAGCCGCAGCGTCAGCGAGATCCGCTTGCGCGGGATGTCGATGTCGAGGACCTTCACCTTGACGATGTCGCCGGGCTTGACGACGTCCCTGGGGTCCTTGACGAACGTCTTCGACAGCGCGGAGACGTGCGCGAGACCGTCCTGGTGGACACCCACGTCGATGAACGCCCCGAAGGCCGCCACGTTGGTCACGACCCCTTCCAGCACCATCCCGGGGGACAGGTCGGAGATCTTCTCCACCCCGTCCTTGAAGGTGGCCGTCCTGAAGGCGGGCCGGGGGTCGCGCCCCGGCTTCTCCAGCTCCTTGAGGATGTCGGTGACGGTCGGCAGACCGAACGTCTCGTCGACGAACTCCGTCGGCCGCAGCGAGCGCAGGACCCCCGTGTTGCCGATCAGGGACGCCACCTCCTGGCCGGAGGTCTTCACCATGCGCCGCACCACCGGGTAGGCCTCCGGGTGCACGCTGGAGGCGTCCAGGGGGTCGCTGCCGCCGCGGATGCGCAGGAAGCCGGCGCACTGCTCGTACGCCTTCGGGCCGAGCCGGGCCACCTTCTTCAGCTCGGAGCGGGAGCCGAAGGGGCCGTTGGCGTCCCGGTGGGCCACGATGTTCTCGGCGAGACCGGAGGAGATGCCGGACACCCGCGACAGGAGCGGCGCCGAGGCCGTGTTGACGTCCACGCCCACGCCGTTCACACAGTCCTCCACCACCGCGTCCAGCGAACGCGACAGCTTCACCTCGGACAGGTCGTGCTGGTACTGGCCGACGCCGATCGACTTCGGGTCGATCTTCACCAGCTCGGCGAGCGGATCCTGGAGCCGGCGAGCGATCGACACGGCGCCGCGCAGCGACACGTCCATGTCGGGCAGCTCCTGGGAGGCGAAGGCCGAGGCCGAGTACACGGAGGCCCCCGCCTCGGACACCATGACCTTGGTGAGCTGCAACTCCGGGTGCTTGGTGATGAGTTCACCGGCGAGCTTGTCGGTCTCGCGGGACGCGGTGCCGTTGCCGATGGCGATCAGGTCGACCGCGTGCTCCTTGGCGAGCCGCGCGAGCTTGGCGATCGCCTCGTCCCACTTGTTGGCCGGGACGTGCGGGTAGATCACGTCCGTGGCGACGACCTTGCCGGTGGCGTCGACGACGGCGACCTTCACGCCCGTACGGAAGCCGGGGTCCAGGCCCAGCGTCGCGCGGGTGCCGGCGGGGGCGGCGAGCAGCAGGTCGCGGAGGTTGGCGGCGAACACGTCGACGGCCTCGTCCTCCGCGGCGGTGCGCAGCCGCAGCCGCAGGTCGATGCCGAGGTGGACGAGGAGGCGGGTGCGCCAGGCCCAGCGGACCGTGTCCGTCAGCCACTTGTCACCCGGGCGGCCCCGGTCGGCGATGCCGAACCGGGCGGCCACGATGCCCTCGTAGGACGACGGGCCGGGCTGCTCGGAGGGCTCCTCGGGCTCCAGGACGAGATCGAGGACCTCCTCCTTCTCGCCGCGCAGCATCGCCAGGACACGGTGCGAGGGCAGCGCGGTGAACGGCTCGGCGAAGTCGAAGTAGTCGGCGAACTTCGCGCCCGCCTCCTCCTTGCCGTCCCGCACCTTGGCCGCGAGGCGCCCACGCCGCCACATGCGCTCGCGCAGCTCTCCGATCAGGTCGGCGTCCTCCGAGAACCGCTCGGTGAGGATCGCCCGTGCGCCGTCCAGCGCGGCCTGCGGATCGGCGACGCCCTTGCCGGCGTCGACGAACGCGGCGGCCGCCGCGAGCGGATCGACCGTCGGGTCGCCGAGCAGCCCCTCGGCGAGCGGTTCGAGGCCCGCCTCGCGGGCGATCTGCGCCTTGGTGCGCCGCTTGGGCTTGTACGGCAGGTAGATGTCCTCCAGCCGCGCCTTGGTCTCGGCGCCGAGGATCTGCGCGCGCAGCTCGTCGGTGAGCTTGCCCTGCTCACGCACCGACTCCAGGATCGCCGTCCGCCGCTCCTCCAGCTCCCGCAGGTAGCGCAGCCGCTCCTCGAGCGTGCGCAGCTGCGCGTCGTCGAGCATCTCGGTCGCTTCCTTGCGGTAGCGGGCGATGAAAGGCACCGTCGAGCCGCCGTCGAGCAGCTCCACGGCGGCCTTCACCTGCCGCTGCCGTACGCCGAGCTCCTCGGCGATCCTGCTTTCGATGGACCCTACTTCGATGGACCCGGGTGTCGTCACGATCCCGTACCGCCTTCTCCACTGAGGTTGCGCGGCAATTGTGGCAGGTGACACCGACACTCGGGGATCAGGGCGCGGGGTGCGGGGCGCGCGGACCGGGGCGCGGCCGGCCGGGCCCCGCGACTCCCGGTGGGCCCGGGGACCCGCCGATGAGGCGGCCCGGCCCCCGTGGGGGGTGGCGTCGCCACGGGGGCCGGGCCGCCTCGGCACAGCTGCGACCGCCGCGGAACATGTCCGTCCCCTGTCCCGCGCCGGCCGGCGCAGGGCGACAGCGACGGATTCCCCGCGCGGCGGCCGCGGCTCGTACCCGGTGGCCGGCCGGACGGACGGCCCGGGCGCGTCGGCGCACCCCGTCGAGCGGCTGCGGGCCCGCGGCCGGTTCAGCCCGACGTGGTCCAGGTGAAGCGCGGCTCCCTGCGTTCCAGGAACGCGGCGACGCCCTCCGCGGTGTCGCCGCTGCCGCGGGCCTGCGCGCTCCAGTGGGCGTCCCGGTCCTCGCGCCCGTTGGCGAACTCCTTCGCGGCGGCCTGCGTGAGCTGGGAGCGGGAGACCAGCACGCGGGTGAACTCCGCAACGCGCTCGTCGAGTCCGTCGGCGGGCAGCACCTCGTCGACCAGGCCCGTGCGCAGCGCCCGCTCCGTGCCGATCAACTCACCGGAGAACAGGAGGTACTTGGCGGTGGCCGGGCCCACCAGGTGCACCAGTCGCCGGGTGGCGGTGGACGGGTAGACGATCCCGAGCTTCGCCGGAGTCACCCCGAACAGCGCGCCCTCCTCGGCGAACCGCAGGTCACAGGCGGCGGCGAGCTGGGCGCCACCGCCGACGCAGTGCCCCCGGACCGCGGCCAGGGTCGGCTTCGGGAACGCCGCGAGGGCCTCCTCGGCCCGTACCGCCAGCCCCTGCGCCTCGTCCGGAGACCCCTGGAGGGTGGAGATGTCGGCCCCCGCGCAGAAGGTGCCGCCCGCGCCGGTGAGCACCAGCGCCCGCACCGCCGGGTCGGCGGCCAGGGTGTCGAGCAACGGGGGCAGCGCCGCCCACATCGCGGCCGTCATGGCGTTGCGCTTCGCCGGGTGGTGCAGGACGACGGTGGCGACCGCGTCGGTGACGCCGTGCAGCAGTTCGGGCTCCATGCCCCGGATGCTAGTGCCGCGACAGGCAACGTTCGCCCCGTCGCGACGCCCGGCACGCACTCTCGCCGCACCGGCCGAAAGCCCAGGTACGTCCAGTACGAGGACTTCCGGCCGGCACGCCGAGAGCACGCACCGGACGCCGCTCCTTGACGGGCAAACGTTGCCCGCCGCGGCACTAGCCACCGGCTCGCCCGCATGATCACGGCGGCCGGTGTGAGAGGGGCGACACCGGGCGGCACCGGCGGCGAAGGGGCACCGAAGCACCGCAAAGGGGAGGAGCGGCGCTGCCGAACCCGTACAACCCGAAGAGTGCGCGAAGGCGGCGCGGATACGACAGAAACGGTCCCGCGGTCGACTCCTTCTTCTTCGACCGGTCAAAAGTGCTCGATAACTGCTGACTTCTGTTCAGTCATCCGGCGGGGGGTGTGTCGTTCCCAACACTTCACGTGTGGTGACAATCGAGCGCGAGGGTGGCGACCGGAGAATGGACGATCAAGGGCGCGGGCCCGACCCACGCCCAGAGGGCGCTCCGGGCGAACCTCCCGAATCCGTCGCGGAAACCGTACCGCGACCGCTGCCCTACGAAGGCGTCTGGCGGTTCACCGCCTCCGCCGTGGACGCCTCGGTCCCGCAGGCCCGACACGCCGTGCGGGACCTGCTGTACCGCCAGGGAGTGCCGGTCTCCGACGACCTGGCCCAGGCGCTCCTGCTGATCGTCTCCGAGCTGGTGACCAACGCCGTCCGGCACGCGGCGGTGCTGTCCCCGGTGCTCGCCGTGGAGGTCGCCGTCGGAGCCGAGTGGGTACGGGTCGCGGTGGAGGACAACCACCCCTACCGCCCGACCGCCCTGGAGGCCGACCACGGCCGGACGGGCGGCCGCGGACTGCTTCTGGTGCGGGAGATCACCAGGGAGGCGGGCGGGGTCTGCGACATCGAGCACACCTCGGGCGGCGGCAAGGTGGTCTGGGCCGCCCTGCCGCTCAAGCCCGTCCGGGTGCCCTGAGGGTCACCAGCCGGCCGAGGGCCCCGTCAACTCCCTGACCGCCGGACGCGCCGCGTCCAGCACGGTCATGAACCAGGCCGAGAACGTGCCCTTCGCGTGCAGCTCCGCCAGCTCGGCGGGCGTCACGAAGGCCGTGTCGCCGACCTCTTCCGCGTCCGGCCGCAGCGACGACTGCACCAGCCCGACGAACAGGTGGTTGTACTCCTGCTCCACCAGACCCGAGTCGGGGTCCGGGTGGTTGTAACGGACCGTGCCCGCCTCCGCGAGCAGCGAGGGGGAGACGCCCAGCTCCTCGAACGTGCGCCGCGCGGCCGCCGCGAACGGCGCCTCACCGGGGTAGGGGTGGCCACAGCAGGTGTTGGACCACACACCGGGGGAGTGGTACTTCCCGAGCGCCCGCTGCTGGAGCAGCAGCCTGCCCCGCTCGTCGAAGAGGAACACGGAGAACGCGCGGTGCAGCTGCCCCGGCGGCTGATGGGCGGCGAGCTTCTCCGCGGTGCCGATCGTGACGCCGTTCTCGTCGACCAGCTCCAGCAAGATCGCCTCCGCGGTGCCGTTCGTCGAGTGGTGTGTCGCGGTGGCAGGTGTGATCGGCATACCCATCCTTAGCATCGGTCCTCGCGCCCCCAGTCTGCCGTACGCGTCCGGCACTCCCGGCACTTCACACGAAAGCGGCCATGTTCAGCGGGGCAGGGGACCCGGTAGGTGATCTTGCCCGGGGCCGGGCGCCGGGAACCGTCCGGAACGCCTGTGCGGATCACCCGGGACGGACGGCCCGTACGCACTCCGTGACGAAGTCGCGCCGAGTGCTCCGTACGCGCTCAGTGACAGAGCCGCGCCTCGTGCTCGGCGTGCCCGCTCGGCTCCAGCTGGAAGGTGCAGTGCTCCACGTCGAAGTGGTGGCCCAGGCAGCCCTGGAGCTCGTGCAGCATCTTCTCGTGGCCGATCGCGTTCAGCACGTCCGAGCGCACCACCACGTGCGCCGACAGCACCGGCATCCCGGAGGTGATCGTCCACGCGTGCAGGTCGTGGACGTCCTCCACCCCGTCCAGGGCGAGGATGTGGGAGCGCACGTCCGCCATGTCGACGTCCTTGGGCGCCGACTCCAGCAGCACGTCCAGGGTCTCGCGCAGCAGCTTCACGGTCCGCGGCACGATCATCAGGCCGATCACGAGCGAGGCGATCGGGTCGGCGGGCTGCCAGCCGGTGGTCAGGATCACCACCGCGGAGATCAGCACCGCCACCGACCCCAGCGCGTCCGCCGCCACCTCCAGGAACGCCCCGCGCACGTTCAGGCTCTCCGCCTGGCCGCGCATCAACAGCGACAGGGAGACCATGTTCGCGACCAGACCGATCGCGCCGAACCAGATCATCAGCCCGCCCTCGGTGGCGGCCGGCGTGAAGAACCGCTGGACCGCCTCGTAGAGGACGTAGCCGCCCACCCCGAGCAGCAGCAGGCAGTTGGCGAGGGCGGCCAGGATCTCGGCGCGGGCCAGCCCGAAGGTGCGGTTCTCGCTCGGCGGGCGGTTGGCGAAGTGAATGGCGAGCAGCGCCATGCCCAGGCCGAGCGCGTCCGTCGCCATGTGCGCCGCGTCCGCGATCAGCGCGAGGGAGTCGGCGAGCACCCCGCCGACGATCTCGACCACCATGACGCCGAGCGTGATCCCCAGAGCCACGCGCAGCCTGCCCCGGTACGCCGCCGCGGCCGTTCCGGTGGTCGGCGCGTGGGTGTGCGCATGACTGTGGTCGTGCCCAGCCCCCATGGAAGCAGCCCTCCTGTGGTCCTTCACGGGCCGTCGCGTTCTGCCCCGGGATCACAGTCAACTACGGGTGGGGGGTACCGGGCAACGCGGCACTGAACACCGTTGTCATGTGCCCTGACCTGCGCAAACGAAGTGCAGGTCAGGGCACCCTCATCCCGTCTCAGGAATGGTGCAGCCGCCAGCCCTGCCACGCCGACCCGATCATCTCGCGCACATCGCGCCGGGCCGTCCAGCCCAGCTCCCGGGCCGCCAGGTCCGCCGCGGCCACCGCGCGCGGGGCATCGCCCGGCCTGGGTCCCTCCACGACCGGCGGCCTGGTGTCGCCCGTGACCTCGCCGATGAGGGACACCAGCTCGCGCACCGAGACGCCCACGCCCCGGCCGACGTTCACCGTCAGATCTCCCGCCGCGTCCGTCGCGGTCAGCCGCCGGACCGCCGCGAGATGCGCCTCGGCCAGGTCGGCGACGTGGATGTAGTCGCGGACGGTGGTGCCGTCGGGCGTCGGATAGCCGTCGCCGAAGATCCGCGGGGCCTCGTCCCGGGTGAGCCGGTCGAAGACCATCGGGACGATGTTGAAGACACCGGTGTCGGCCAGCTCGGGCGCCGCCGCTCCGGCCACGTTGAAGTAGCGCAGACAGGTCGTGGCGATGCCGTGCGCCCGGCCCGCCGCCCTGACCAGCCACTCCCCGGCGAGCTTGGTCTCGCCGTACGGGTTCACCGGCGAGCACGGGGTGTCCTCCGTGATCAGGTCCACGTCCGGGTTGCCGTAGACGGCGGCGGAGGAGGAGAACAGGAACCGCCGGATCCCGGCCCCCGCGACCGCGTCGAGGAGGGTGGCCAGACCGCCCACGTTCTCCCGGTAGTAGCGGGTGGGCTGCGCCACGGACTCGGCGACCTGCTTGTGTGCGGCCAGGTGCACCACGCCCGTCACGGCGTGTTCGGCGAGGACGCGCTCAAGCAGGCGGGCGTCGAGCGCCGAACCCGTCACGAGCGGTACGTCCGCCCCCAGTCGCGCGGCCGTGCCGGTGGAGAGATCGTCCAGCACGACGACGTGCTCCCCGGCCCCGGTCATCGCCCGTGCCACATGCGCCCCAATGTATCCGGCTCCGCCGGTAATCAGCCACGTCATGGCTGTAGACCCTATGCCGACCGGGGCGGCGTCCCGGCCCTGCGGTCAATGTCCCGGATGTCGGCTCTGGGCGCCGCGGTTTGTCGCCCGGGCCGCCGATCACCGATGATGATCTCGGCAAAGGGCGGTTCAAGCCGAGTTCAAGCCGTGCTGCCGGATCGTGGGGATCGCGCCCGAACGGGCGGTGAACACGGCCTTCCCGGCATCCGATAGCCTCAGCCGACATGCCGCCCGCCTGGTGCAGCCACTGGTGAAGTCGCCGGTGCAGCCCAGGGGCGCCTCCACCGTGTACATGACCGGCGTCAACGCGCCGGACCCAGGGAGTGAGTTCGGTTGTCGACCGCCATCCTCACCGGCTCGCCGGTCCCCGGATCGTCGATCGAGGGCGATCTGCGGTCCCTCGGCTTCGACGTGCGGACCGCCTCCGACGCCGGTGACGCCGAAGCCCTCCTCGCCGCCGTCCCCGGTGACGAACGCGTCGCCGTCGTGGACGCCCGCTTCGTGGGCCACGAGCACGCGCTGCGCCTCGGCCTCACCGACCCCCGCTTCCCGCTCGCCGCGATCCCGGGCGCGGTGACCGCACAGCCCGCCGGCCGCCAGGCCCTGACCCGCGCCATGGCCCGGGAGAACTCGGCGAGCGGCGGCACCGTCCGCGGGGGCGCCCCCGTGCGGGCGAAGTCGAGCGCCGAGGACGTCGACAGCCTCGCCGACCGGGTCGTCACCGCCCTCGACGCCGACGGCGTCGACGTGCACCGCCCCGAACTCGGCAGCCTGGTCGCCGAGGTCCCCGCCGACCCGCAGGCCCGCAACGAGGCACGGCAGGCCGTCAGCGCCGTCGACGACGAGGCCGTCCGCCTGAAGTCGGCCGTGAAGGCCCGCGACGGCTTCTTCACCACCTACTGCATCAGCCCGTACTCGCGTTACCTCGCCCGCTGGTGCGCCCGCCGCGGGCTCACCCCGAACCAGGTCACCACCGCCTCGCTGATCACCGCGCTGATCGCGGCGGCCTGCGCCGCCACCGGCACCCGGGGCGGGTTCGTCGCGGCCGGCGTCCTGCTGATCGCGTCGTTCGTCCTGGACTGCACCGACGGCCAGCTCGCCCGCTACTCCCTCCAGTACTCCACCCTCGGCGCCTGGCTCGACGCCACCTTCGACCGCGCCAAGGAGTACGCCTACTACGCCGGCCTCGCGCTCGGAGCGACCCGGGGCGGCGGCAGCGACGACGTCTGGGCCCTCGCGCTGGGCGCGATGGTCCTCCAGACCTGCCGGCACGTCGTGGACTTCTCCTTCAACGAGGCCAACCACGACGCCACCGCCAACACCAGCCCCACCGCCGCCCTCTCCGACAAGCTCGACAGCGTCGGCTGGACGGTCTGGGTGCGGCGGATGATAGTCCTGCCCATCGGCGAACGATGGGCCATGATCGCCGTTCTCACCGCTGTCACCACCCCCCGCATCACCTTCTACGCGCTCCTCGTCGGCTGCTCCTTCGCGGCGGTCTACACCACGGCGGGCCGGGTGCTGCGCTCGCTGACCCGCAAGGCCAGGCGGACGGACCGGGCGGCGCAGGCGCTCGCGGACCTCGCGGACAGCGGACCCCTCACGGAGCTGCTGGCCCGCACACTGCCCGCCGGCATCCGGGTTCCGGCGCCGGTCAGCGCGCTCGCCGGCGTCGCGCTGCTGGTGTGCGCGGCCTGGCTCGACGGATCCGGCTTCTCGCTGCTCCTCGCCGCCGTCCTCTATGTGCTGCTGTCCGCCGACGCCGTAGCCCGACCCCTCAAGGGCGCCCTGGACTGGCTGGTCCCGCCGATCTTCCGGGCCGGCGAATACTGCACGGTCCTCATTCTCGCGGCCAAGGCCGATGCGAACGGAGCGCTTCCCGCGGCTTTCGGGCTGGTCGCCGCCGTCGCCTACCATCACTACGACACGGTGTACCGCATCCGCGGCAACGCCGGAGCGCCGCCGGCCTGGCTGGTGCGCGTCATCGGGGGGCAGGACGGGCGCACGCTGCTCGTGGTCGTGCTGGCCGTGCTGCTCTCCGCTTCGCAGTTCACGGTCGCGCTCACGGTCCTCGCCGTGGTCGTCGCCCTCGTGGCGCTCGTCGAGAGCATCCGCTTCTGGGTCGCCGCCCACCGGGCAGGCGCCCCGTCCGTACACGATGAAGGAGAACCCGCATGATCGGCCTCGTGCTGGCGGCCGGCGCCGGAAGGCGTCTGCGCCCCTACACCGACAGCCTGCCCAAGGCGCTGGTGCCGGTGGGGCCCGCGGGTATAGAGGGCGAGCCCACGGTGCTGGACCTGACGCTCGGCAACTTCGCCGAGATCGGTCTGACCGAGGTCGCGGTCATCGTCGGCTACCGCAAGGAGGCCGTGTACGAGCGCAAGGCCGCGCTGGAGGCGAAGTACGGGCTCAAGCTCACCCTCATCGACAACGACAAGGCCGAGGAGTGGAACAACGCCTACTCCCTGTGGTGCGGCCGTGACGCCCTCAAGGACGGCGTGATCCTCGCCAACGGCGACACAGTGCACCCGGTCTCCGTCGAGCGGACGCTGCTCGCCGCCCGCGGCGAGGGCAGGCGGATCATCCTGGCCCTGGACACCGTGAAGTCCCTCGCGGACGAGGAGATGAAGGTCGTCGTCGACCCCGAGCGGGGCATGACGAAGATCACCAAGCTGATGGACCCGTCCGAGGCCACCGGCGAGTACATCGGCGTCACCCTCATCGAGGGCGACGCGGCCCCCGAACTGGCCGACGCCCTCAAGGCCGTGTGGGAGACCGACCCGCAGCAGTTCTACGAGCACGGGTACCAGGAACTGGTGAACCGCGGCTTCCGGATCGACGTGGCGCCGATCGGCGACGTCAAGTGGGTCGAGATCGACAACCACGACGATCTCGCCCGTGGACGGGAGATCGCGTGCCAGTACTGACCCGGCTGATCCCTTCACCGGTCGTCGTGGACATCCGCCCGGGTGCCCTGGACGACCTGGTCGGGGTCCTCGCCGACGAGCGCATCTCGCACTCGGGCAAGCTCGCGATCGCCGTCAGCGGCGGCTCGGGCGCCCGGCTGCGCGAGCGCCTGACTCCCGCCCTGCCAGGCGCCACCTGGTACGAGGTCGGCGGCGGAACCCTCGACGACGCCGTACAGCTGGCCACCGACATAAAGGCCGGCCACTTCGACGCGGTCGTCGGCCTCGGCGGCGGAAAGATCATCGACTGCGCCAAGTTCGCCGCGGCACGGGTGGGCCTCCCGCTGGTCGCCGTGCCGACGAACCTCGCGCACGACGGCCTGTGCTCGCCGGTGGCCACCCTCGACAACGACGCGGGCCGCGGCTCCTACGGTGTGCCGAACCCGATCGCCGTCGTGATCGACCTGGACGTCATCCGCGAGGCACCGGTCCGGTACGTACGGGCCGGCATCGGCGACGCCGTCTCCAACATCTCCGCCATCGCGGACTGGGAACTCGCCAACCGGATCAAGGGCGAGAAGATCGACGGCCTCGCCGCCGCGATCGCCCGGCAGGCCGGGGAAGCGGTGCTGCGCCACCCGGGCGGCGTCGGCGACACCGACTTCCTCCAGGTGCTGGCCGAGGCACTGGTGCTCAGCGGCATCGCCATGTCGGTGTCGGGCGACTCCCGCCCCTCCTCCGGCGCGTGCCACGAGATCAACCACGCCTTCGACCTGCTCTTCCCCAAGCGGGCGGCCGCCCACGGAGAGCAGTGCGGACTGGGCGCGGCCTTCGCGATGTACCTGCGCGGAGCCCACGAGGAGTCCGCCTACATGGCGCAGGTGCTGCGGCGGCACGGACTGCCGGTCCTGCCGGGCGACATCGGCTTCACCGTGGACGAGTTCGTCCGTGCGGTGCAGTTCGCGCCCGAGACCCGGCCCGGCCGGTACACGATCCTCGAACACCTCGACCTCAAGACCGAACAGATCAAGGACATCTACGCCGACTATGTCAAGGCCATCGGTAGCTGAACTCAGACCGGTCGTCCACCCCCCGGGGGTGAAGGACCGGCGCAGCGGTGAGCACTGGATGGGGCGCCTCTACATGCGTGAGGTGTCCCTGCGGGTCGACCGCTACCTGGTCAACACCAGGGTCACGCCCAACCAGCTCACGTACCTGATGACCGTCTTCGGAGTGCTCGCGGCCCCGGCCCTGCTGGTGCCGGGGATCACGGGCGCCGTGCTCGGCGTGGTGTGCGTCCAGATGTATCTGCTGCTGGACTGCGTCGACGGCGAGATCGCGCGCTGGAAGAAGCAGTACTCGCTCGGCGGGGTCTATCTGGACCGGGTCGGGGCGTATCTCACCGACGCGGCGGTCCTCGTGGGCTTCGGCCTGCGCGCCGCCGACCTGTGGGGCACCGGGCGGATCGACTGGCTGTGGGCCTTCCTCGGCACGCTGGCCGCGCTCGGCGCGATCCTGATCAAGGCCGAGACCGACCTCGTCGGCGTCGCCCGGCACCAGGGTGGTCTGCCACCGGTCAAGGAGTCGGCGTCCGAACCGCGTTCCTCCGGGATGGCGCTGGCCCGCCGGGCAGCCTCGGCGCTCCAGTTCCACCGGCTGGTCCTCGGCATCGAGGCGTCCCTGCTGATCCTGCTCCTGGCCGTCATCGACCAGGTGCGCGGCGACCTGTTCTTCACCCGGCTCGGCGTCGCGGTACTGGCCGGCATCGCGCTGCTCCAGACCCTGTTGCACCTGGTGTCCATCCTCGCGTCGAGCAGGCTGAAGTGAGCGCGCCCGTCAAGGTCGGCGCGGTCGTCATCACCATGGGCAACCGCCCCGACGAGCTGAGGGCGCTGCTCGACTCGGTCGCCAAGCAGGAGGGCGAGAAGGTCGAGGTGGTCGTGGTCGGCAACGGCTCGCCCGTCCCGGACGTCCCCGAGGGCGTCAGGACGATCGAGCTGCCCGAGAACCTCGGCATACCCGGCGGCCGCAACGTCGGCATCGAGGCCTTCGGTCCCAGCGGCCGCGACGTCGACGTCCTGATGTTCCTGGACGACGACGGCCTCCTGGCCCAGCACGACACGGCCGAACTGTGCCGGCGGGCCTTCGACGCCGATCCGGGGCTCGGCATCGTCAGCTTCCGGATCGCCGACCCGGACACCGGTGTCACCCAGCGCCGCCACGTACCCCGGCTGCGTGCCTCCGACCCGATGCGCTCCTCCCGGGTCACCACGTTCCTCGGGGGCGCCAACGCGGTGCGCACGAAGGTCTTCGCCGAAGTGGGCGGACTCCCGGACGAGTTCTTCTACGCCCATGAGGAGACCGACCTGGCATGGCGGGCGCTCGACGCGGGCTGGATGATCGACTACCGGCCCGACATGGTGCTGTACCACCCGACGACCGCGCCCTCGCGGCACGCGGTGTACCACCGCATGGTCGCCCGCAACCGCGTCTGGCTGGCCCGCCGCAACCTGCCCGCGCCGCTGGTCCCGGTCTACCTCGGGGTCTGGCTGCTGCTCACGCTGGCGCGGCGCCCGTCGGGGCCGGCGCTGAAGGCCTGGTTCGGCGGTTTCCGGGAAGGCTGGAGCACTTCGTGCGGACCTCGCAGGCCCATGAAGTGGCGTACGGTGTGGCGGCTGACACGACTGGGCCGGCCTCCGGTGATCTGACAAGCTCGTCCCTGAGGGCACCCCGGGCCGTACCGCGGGCCCCCCGGCTCATGCCGGCCTCGTCAAGGCCGCGCATCCCGAAGACGAAAGTTCCTACTTGTGAGTGAGACAACGCACGACGTCGGAGTTGTGGTGACCGCGCCTCCGTCGCCTGAGGAGGGCCTCACGGCGGCGCAGCTGGCCGCCAGGTACGGGCTGGCCGTGAGCGGCGCCCGGCCTCCGCTGGGGGAGTACGTCCGGCAGCTCTGGGGGCGTCGGCACTTCATCATGGCGTTCTCCCGGGCGAAACTGGCCTCCCAGTACAGCCAGGCCAAGCTCGGCCAGCTGTGGCAGGTGGCCACCCCGCTGCTGAACGCCGCCGTGTACTTCGCGATCTTCGGCCTGCTCCTCGACGCCGGCCGGGGGTTGGAGAAGGACGTGTACATCCCGTTCCTCGTCACGGGCGTCTTCGTGTTCATGTTCACGCAGAGTTCGGTGATGAGCGGCGTCCGGGCGATCTCGGGCAACCTCGGCCTGGTCCGCGCCCTGCACTTCCCGCGTGCCTCGCTGCCCATCTCGTTCGCCCTCCAGCAACTCCAGCAGCTGCTCTACTCGATGCTGGTGCTGTTCCTCGTGGTGATCGGCTCCGGCAGCTATCCGGACGCCTCCTGGGCGCTGGTCGTCCCGGTGCTGATCCTGCAGTTCTGCTTCAACTCCGGTCTGGCGCTGATCTTCGCCCGGGCCGGCGCGAAGACCCCGGACCTGGCGCAGCTGATGCCGTTCGTGATGCGGACGTGGATGTACGCGTCCGGCGTGATGTTCTCCATCCCGGTCTTCCTCGCGGACAAGCCGCAGTGGGTGGCCAACATCCTCCAGTGGAACCCGGCCGCCATCTACATGGACCTGATGCGCTTCGCGCTCATCGAGGAGTACGGGGCCGAGAACCTTCCCGCGCACGTCTGGGCGGTCGCGGGCGGCTGGGCCGTGGTCTTCGCCATCGGCGGCTTCGTGTACTTCTGGCAGGCGGAGGAGAGGTACGGCCGTGGTTGAGCCGCTCGCGGGGCAGCACCGCATCCCCACCGTCATCGCCGACGAGGTCCACATCGTCTACCGGGTCAACGGCGCCAAGGCCGGCAAGGGCAGTGCCACCGCCGCCCTCAGCCGTATCGTCAGGCGGGGTTCCGACGACACGGCACGCGGGGTGCGCAAGGTGCACGCGGTGCGCGGTGTCTCCTTCGTCGCCCACCGCGGCGAGGCCATCGGTCTGATCGGCTCCAACGGCTCGGGCAAGTCGACGCTGCTGCGCGCCATCGCGGGGCTGCTGCCGCCGGAGAGCGGCAAGGTCTACACCGACGGCCAGCCCTCGCTCCTCGGGGTCAACGCGGCCCTGATGAACGACCTCACGGGCGAGCGCAACGTGACGCTCGGCGGGCTGGCGATGGGCATGTCCCGGGAGCAGATCAAGCAGCGCTTCCAGGAGATCGTCGACTTCTCCGGCATCAACGAGAAGGGCGACTTCATCACCCTGCCGATGCGTACCTACTCGTCCGGCATGCAGGCGCGGCTGCGCTTCTCCATCGCCGCCGCCAAGGACCACGACGTCCTGATGATCGACGAGGCACTGGCCACCGGGGACGCGAAGTTCCGCAGACGCTCCGAGGCGCGGGTGCGGGAGCTGCGCGAGCACGCCGGCACCGTGTTCCTGGTCAGCCACAGCAACCAGTCCATCCGCGACACCTGCGACCGGGTGCTGTGGCTGGAACGGGGCGAACTGCGCCTGGACGGCCCGACCGAAGAGGTCATGAAGGAATACGAGAAGTTCTCGGGCAGGTAGCGCGAGTCGGCCAGGGCCCCACCGGAACTGTCCGGTGGGGCCCTGCGTCTGCAAAGGAAACGTCAACTCCGGGCCTGCCCAGGAATCTTGACGCCAATCGGTGTGTTCTTGTGATGTCCAGAACACCCCCGGGAACCTCGCCACGTTGTACAACGTAAGCTGGACCGGCCCCCGAAACGCGGCAAGTGGGGCGAAAACGCGCAGCGCCCACCGTAGGGGTCACCGCGCGAGCGGCCGGGCGGCGTGTCCGAAATAGTGCGTATTAGGTCGGCAGTGTAGAACGGGAGATGTGACGGCGATGGCTACGGAAACTCCCCAGCTCGACGCAGGCCGTGCCGTCCCCGCCTTGGGCGGTCGGCGATGACGGCACCCGCCGTGCCGCGCGTCGGCGACCCGGAGCGCGGCACGCTCGCCAAGGCCGCGGACGAGAACTTCCCCGTGGCCCCCTTCTTCCTGCCCCGGGCCTGGCGCGACGACCTGATGGCCGTCTACGGCTTCGCCCGGCTCGTCGACGACATCGGCGACGGCGACCTGGCACCCGGCGGCGCCGACGCCCGCCTGCTCGGGGTGCCGGACTCCGAGGCCGGGGACCGCCTCGTCCTGCTGGACGCCTTCGAGGCCGATCTGCATCGCGTTTTCGACGGCGCGCCCCGTCACCCCCTGCTGCGCCGCCTCCGGCCGACCGTCCGAAGCCGCTCGCTCGGCCCCGAGCCCTTCCTCGGTCTGATCGCCGCCAACCGGCAGGACCAGCTCGTCAGCCGCTACGAGACGTACGACGACCTCCTGGCCTACTGCGAACTGTCCGCCAACCCCGTCGGCCGCCTGGTCCTCGCCGTCACCGGCGCCGCCACCCCCGAGCGGATCCGCCGTTCCGACGCGATCTGCACCGCCCTCCAGATCGTCGAGCACCTTCAGGACGTCACCGAGGACCTCGGCCGTGACCGCGTCTACCTGCCCGCCGCGGACATGAGGCGCTTCCACGTCCGGGAGGCGGATCTGGCCGCGGGGACCGCGAGTGCGTCGGTGCGCGCCCTGATCGCGTACGAAGCGGAACGCGCCCGCGATCTCCTGAATGAAGGCGCCCCCCTGGTGGGTAGCGTTCACGGCAGGCTGAGGCTGCTGCTGGCGGGTTTCGTGGCGGGGGGAAGGGCGGCGATCAAGGCGATCGCCGCCGCCGGGTACGACGTGCTTCCCGGCCCGCCCAAGCCCGGCAGGATCCAGCTGCTGCGCGAGGTGGGCGTGACCCTGCGAGGAGAGGGGTGATCCGGGGCGTGGAGTCGTCACCGCACGTGTCCGCACCGGTACTCGCCGCCTACGGCTACTGCGAGACCGTCACCGGCCAGCAGGCCCGTAACTTCGCCTACGGCATCCGGCTGCTGCCCACCCCCAAGCGCCGCGCGATGTCGGCGCTGTACGCCTTCTCGCGCCGCGTCGACGACATCGGCGACGGCGCACTGGACGGCGAGGTCAAGAGCGCGAGGCTCGAGGAGACCCGGGTGCTGCTCTCCCGGGTCCGCGCGGGCGAGGTCGAGGAGGACGACACCGACCCCGTCGCGGTCGCCCTCGCGCACACGGCCCGTACCTTCCCGGTTCCGCTGCGCGGTCTGGACGAGCTGATCGACGGCGTGCTCATGGACGTGCGCGGCGAGACCTACGAGACCTGGGACGACCTGAAGGCGTACTGCCGCTGTGTGGCGGGCGCCATCGGGAGGCTCTCACTCGGGGTGTTCGGCACCGAACCGGGGGCGCGCGGCGCCGAACGCGCGCCGGAGTACGCGGACACGCTCGGGCTCGCGCTCCAGCTCACGAACATCCTCAGGGACGTCCGCGAGGACGCCGAGGGCGGCCGCACCTATCTGCCCGCCGACGACCTCGCGAAATTCGGCTGCTCGGCCGGGTTCGACGGGCCCGAGCCGCCGGAGGGCTCCGATTTCGCGGGCCTCGTGCACTTCGAGGTACGGCGGGCCCGCGCCCTGTTCGCCGAGGGCTACCGTCTGCTCCCGATGCTCGACCGGCGCAGCGGCGCCTGTGTCGCCGCCATGGCAGGCATCTACCGTCGTCTCCTCGACCGCATCGAGCGCGACCCCGAGGCCGTGCTGCGCGGCCGGGTCTCGCTGCCCGGACGGGAGAAGGCCTACGTGGCCGTACGGGGGCTCTCGGGCCTGGACGCCCGGCACGTGTCGCGGCAGGCCGCCAGGAGGCACATCTGATGGCCGCCACCGGTGACGAAGCGGGCCGATGCGATTCCGGCGGCGAAAAGCGGCACGCAACCCTCCGGTGCGGCGCGGCGTCCCTGACTGCGACGGCCAGCGGTGCAGCATTCAAGCACCACGGTCGGCCCGCACGGGAGGGTGCAGGATGAACGACGAGCAGCTCGCGGACGCCTCGCAGGCGTCCGGCTTCTCAGGCCGTACCGCCGTCGTCGTCGGGGGCGGCCTCGCCGGTGTGACCGCCGCGCTCGCGCTCGCCGACGCGGGCGTGCGCGTCACCCTGCTCGAAGGCCGGCCCCGGCTCGGCGGTCTCGCCTTCTCCTTCCGGCGCGGCGAACTGACCGTGGACAACGGACAACACGTCTACCTGCGCTGCTGCACCGCCTACCGCTGGTTCCTCGACCGCATCGAGGGCAGTGCGCTGGCACCGTTGCAGGACCGCCTCGACGTGCCCGTCGTCGACCTCGCCCGGCCCGAGGGAAGGCGGCTCGGCAGGCTGCGGCGCGACGCGCTGCCCGTACCCCTGCATCTGGGGCGCAGCCTCGCCACGTATCCGCATCTCTCGCTCGCCGAACGCGCCAGGGTGGGCCGTGCCGCTCTCGCGCTCAAGGGACTCGACCTCGCCGATCCGGCGCTGGACGCGCAGGACTTCGGCAGCTGGCTGACCGCCCACGGTCAGTCGGCGCGTGCCGTCGAGGCCCTCTGGGACCTGGTCGGGGTCGCCACCCTCAACGCGGTCGCGGGCGACTCCTCGCTGGGGCTCGCCGCGATGGTGTTCAAGACCGGCCTGCTGTCCGACCCGGGCGCCGCCGACATCGGCTGGGCGCACGTCCCGCTGGGCGACCTGCACGACCGGCTCGCGCGCAAGGCGCTCGACTCCGCGGGCGTGCGTACCGAGGTCCGTACACGCGTCACCTCCCTCTCTCCTGACGGAAACGGGACGTGGAGCGTTCAGGTTCCGGGCGAGACGCTCCGCGCCGACTCGGTCGTCCTCGCCGTACCGCAGCGCGAGGCGTACGACCTGCTGCCCGACGGGGCGCTCGACGAACCCGAGCGGCTGCTCGCGATCGGCGCCGCCCCCATCCTCAACGTGCACGTCGTCTACGACCGCAAGGTCCTCGACAAGCCCTTCTTCGCGGCGCTCGGCACACCCGTGCAGTGGGTCTTCGACCGCACCGGCGCCTCCGGTCTGCGCGAGGGCCAGTACCTCGCCCTCTCCCAGTCCGCCGCGCAGGACGAGATCGACGAACCCGTCGCCGCGCTGCGCGCACGCTTTCTGCCCGAACTTCAGCGGCTGCTGCCCCGCGCGCGCGGCGCCGAGGTGAGGGACTTCTTCGTGACCCGGGAGCGCACGGCGACGTTCGCCCCCGCCCCCGGCGTCGGGCGCCTTCGGCCCGGCGCCCGCACCAGAGCCCCCGGCCTGTACCTGGCCGGAGCGTGGACCGCCACAGGGTGGCCCGCGACCATGGAGAGTGCGGTCCGCAGCGGTGTGAGTGCGGCGGACGCCGCGCTGAGCGCCCTGGGCCGGCCCCGCCCCCGCCATCTCTTCGAGTTCGAGGAGGCGGCCTGATGCTCGATCAGCACGGCTCGGCACACCCCCGCACCCTCTCCGGCACCGCAACAAGAGGAGAAACTGTGCCCACTGTGCCCCCGGCCACGCCGGCCGCTCGCAGGACCGCGGTGGACGTCACCGCGCTCCTGGAGCGTGGCCGCACCCTGGCCACACCGGTGCTGCGGGCGGCCGTCGACCGTCTGGCGCCACCCATGGACACGGTCGCCGCCTACCACTTCGGCTGGATCGACGCCCAGGGCAACCCGACCGCCGGGGACGGCGGGAAGGCCGTGCGTCCGGCCCTCGCGGTGCTCTCCGCCGAGGTCACCGGGGCCGCCCCCGAGACCGGCGTCCCCGGGGCGGTCGCCGTCGAACTGGTCCACAACTTCTCGCTGCTGCACGACGACCTGATGGACGGCGACGAGCAGCGCAGGCACCGCGACACCGTCTGGAAGGTGCACGGCCCCGCCCAGGCCATCCTGGTCGGCGACGCCCTGTTCGCCCTGGCCGGCGAGATCCTCCTCGAACTCGGCACAGCGGAAGCGGCCCGCGCGACCCACCGGCTGACCGTCGCCACCCGTGCCCTCATCGACGGCCAGGCCCAGGACATCTCCTACGAGCACCGCGACCGGGTCAGCGTCGAGGAGTGCCTGGAGATGGAGGGCAACAAGACCGGCGCCCTGCTGGCCTGCGCCAGCTCCATCGGCGCCGTGCTCGGCGGCGCGGACGCGCGCACCGCCGACGCCCTGGAGAAGTACGGGTACCACCTCGGCCTGGCCTTCCAGGCCGTCGACGACCTCCTCGGCATCTGGGGCGATCCGGAGGCCACCGGCAAGCAGACCTGGAGCGACCTGCGCCAGCGCAAGAAGTCCCTGCCGGTGGTGGCCGCGCTCGCGGCGGGCGGTTCCGCCTCGGAACGGCTCGGGGACATCCTCGCCGCCGACGCGAAGAGCAGCGACTTCGAGACCTTCTCCGAGGGGGAGTTCGCGGCCCGTGCCGCTCTGATCGAGGAGGCGGGCGGCCGTGACTGGACCGCCGAGGAGGCGCGCCGCCAGCACACCGTCGCCCTGGACGCCCTGGACGCCGTCGACATGCCCGAGCAGGTGCGGGACCGGTTCACGGCGCTCGCCGACTTCGTCGTCGTACGAAAGAGATGATCCCTATCGGTCGAATAGCCCTCGCGTAGTCGCCGGCCGGTGTGCGGGGAGAAGCACCGGCCGACGGCGGACCCACAGCAGACGCAACGCCATGCACACTGCACGAAGGGGAAGCCATGACAGCGACGACCGACGGAAGCACCGGGGCCCTGCCGCCCCGCGCTGCCTCGGCCAGCGAAACCGACATCACCATCCCCGTGGCGGCCGGGGTACAAGAAGCCGCCGCACGCGCCATGCAACGCGCCACCGACTTCCTGCTCGCCGGGCAGGACGCCGAGGGCTGGTGGAAGGGCGACCTCGAGACGAACGTCACGATGGACGCCGAGGACCTGCTGCTCCGTCAGTTCCTGGGCATCCGCGACGAGGCCACCACCCGGGCCGCCGCGCTGTTCGTCCGCGGCGAGCAGCGCGAGGACGGGACATGGGCCACGTTCTACGGCGGCCCGCCCGACCTCTCCGCCACCGTCGAGGCGTATGTCGCCCTGCGGCTGGCGGGCGACGAGCCCGGGGCGCCCCACATGCGAAAGGCCTCCGAGTGGGTCCGTGAGCAGGGGGGCATCGCCTCCGCGCGGGTCTTCACCCGGATCTGGCTGGCCCTGTTCGGCTGGTGGAAGTGGGAGGACCTGCCCGAACTGCCGCCGGAGCTCTTGTTCTTCCCTAAATGGTTTCCCTTGAGCATCTACAACTTCGGCTGCTGGGCGAGGCAGACGATCGTGCCGCTGACCGTCGTGTCGGCCAAGCGTCCGGTGCGTCCGGCGCCTTTTCCGCTGGACGAGCTGCACACCGACCCCTCGAACCCCCACCCGCCCAAGCCCCTTGCACCGGTCAACAGTTGGGACGGACTCTTCCAGCGGCTCGACAAGGTGGTCCGCGGCTACCGGTCGGTCGCGGTGCGCAGGCTGCGCAGGGCCGCGCTGAACTCGGCGGCCCGCTGGATCATCGAGCGGCAGGAGAACGACGGCTGCTGGGGCGGGATCCAGCCGCCCGCCGTGTACTCCGTGATCGCCCTGCACCTGCTCGGCTACGACCTCCAGCACCCGGTGATGCGGGCGGGGCTGGAGTCGCTGGACCGCTACACCGTGTGGCGCGAGGACGGCGCACGGATGATCGAAGCATGTCAGTCGCCGGTCTGGGACACCTGCCTGGCGACCATCGCGCTCGCCGACGCCGGACTCCCCGCCGACCACCCGCAACTGGTCAAGGCCGCCGACTGGATGCTCGGCGAGCAGGTCGTGCGGCCCGGCGACTGGTCGGTGCGCAGACCGCAACTCCCGCCCGGTGGCTGGGCGTTCGAGTTCCACAACGACAACTACCCCGACATCGACGACACCGCCGAGGTCGTCCTCGCGCTGCGCCGGGTCAAGCACCACGACCAGGAGCGGATGGACCGGGCCGTCGCGCGAGGGGTGCGCTGGAACCTCGGGATGCAGTCGAGGAACGGGGCCTGGGGCGCCTTCGACGTCGACAACACCAGTCCGTTCCCCAACCGATTGCCGTTCTGCGACTTCGGCGAGGTCATCGACCCGCCGTCGGCCGATGTCACCGCGCACGTCGTCGAGATGCTGGCGGTCGAGGGGCTCTCGCACGACCCGCGCACCCGGCGCGGCATCGAGTGGCTGCTCGCCGAACAGGAGCCGGACGGTTCGTGGTTCGGGCGCTGGGGCGTCAACTACATCTACGGCACCGGGTCGGTGGTGCCCGCACTCACCGCCGCGGGATTGCCCGCCCAGCACCCCGCGATCCGGCGGGCGGTCGGCTGGCTGGAGCGGGTGCAGAACGACGACGGCGGCTGGGGCGAGGACCTGCGCTCCTACCAGGACGCGGTCCGCTGGAGCGGCCGGGGCGCCTCGACGCCCTCGCAGACCGCGTGGGCCCTGATGGCGCTGCTGGCGGCCGGGGAGAAGGACTCCGGGGCCGTCGAGCGGGGTGTCGCCTGGCTGGCCCGGACCCAGCGGGAGGACGGCTCCTGGGACGAGCCCTACTTCACCGGCACCGGCTTCCCGTGGGACTTCTCGATCAACTACCACCTCTACCGGCAGGTCTTCCCGCTGACCGCGCTCGGCCGGTACGTCCACGGAGAGCCGTTCAGCAAGAAGCCCGCCACGCTCGCGGCTTCCACCGAGGTCAAGGGGAGCTGATGAGCACACCGCCCGTCCCGGCTCCGCTGCTGATCGCCTGCGCCCTCGGCATCGAGCACCTCGCCCTGCGCATGGGCGACCGCGGCGGAGCCGACGGGCCGGTCACCGTGCTGCGGACGGGCATGGGACCGAAGGCGGCGGAGCGTGCCGTCACCCGTGTCCTGGCGGATCCGGTGTTCGCCGGGGCGGCCGTGCTGGCCACGGGCTTCTGTGCCGGCCTCGCGCCCGGCATGCACCCCGGCGACCTGGTCGTCGCGGAGGAGACCCGCGACCCGCGCGGCGGTGTCCCCTGCGTCGGCACCGAACTGCTCGTCAAGGAACTGGTGCGTACCCTGCCGGGGCGCACCGTCCACACGGGGCCCCTCACCGGCTCCGACCACGTGGTTCGCGGTCACGAGCGGGCCGACCTGCTCGCGACCGGTGCGATCGCCGTCGACATGGAGTCGGCGGCCACGCTCCTGAGCGCCGTGCGCGGGGACCTGCGCCCGGTTGCGGCCGTCCGAGTGGTCGTGGACGCTCCTGAACATGAACTGGTCCGGATCGGCACGGTGCGCGGTGGAATATCGGCTTTCCGTGTCCTTCGCTCCGTCCTGCCTGCTTTTTTCGAATGGCACCGTAATGTTCTGCTCCCCCGGAGGTGAGCCACATGGCCATGCCGCTGCGCCAGTCAATCAAGGTCGCTACATATCTGGCTGAACAGAAGCTCCGCAAGCGGGACAAGTTCCCGCTCATCGTCGAGCTGGAACCCCTCTTCGCCTGCAACCTCAAGTGCGAGGGCTGCGGCAAGATCCAGCATCCGGCGGGAGTGCTCAAACAGCGCATGCCGGTCGCCCAGGCCGTGGGCGCGGTGCTGGAGTCCGGCGCGCCGATGGTGTCGATCGCGGGCGGTGAGCCCCTGATGCACCCTCAGATGGACGAGATCGTGCGGCAGCTGGTGGCCAAGAGGAAGTACGTGTTCCTCTGCACCAACGCCATGCTGCTGCGGAAGAAGATGGACAAGTTCACGCCCTCGCCCTACTTCGCCTTCGCCGTGCACATCGACGGGCTGCGGGAGCGGCACGACGAGTCGGTGGCCAAGGAGGGCGTGTTCGACGAGGCCGTGGCGGCCATCAAGGAAGCCAAGCGACGGGGCTTCCGGGTGACCACCAACTCGACGTTCTTCAACACCGACACCCCGCAGACCATCATCGAGGTGCTCAACTTCCTCAACGACGACCTCAAGGTCGACGAGATGATGATCTCGCCCGCCTACGCCTACGAGAAGGCTCCCGACCAGGAGCACTTCCTCGGTGTGGAGCAGACCCGCGAGCTGTTCAAGAAGGCGTTCTCGGGCGGCAACCGGCGGCGCTGGCGCCTCAACCACTCGCCCCTCTTCCTCGACTTCCTCGAGGGCAAGGTCGACTTCCCGTGCACGGCGTGGGCGATCCCCAACTACTCGCTTTTCGGCTGGCAGAGGCCCTGCTACCTGATGAGCGACGGGTATGTGCCGACGTACCGCGAGCTGATCGAGGAGACGGACTGGGACAAGTACGGCCGCGGCAAGGACCCGCGCTGCGCCAACTGCATGGCGCACTGCGGCTACGAGCCCACGGCCGTCCTCGCCACCATGGGCTCCCTGAAGGAGTCCCTGCGCGCCATGCGGGAGACCGTCAGCGGGAACCGGGAGTGACGGCGTGAGCGCCGTCTCGCTGGGCGTCCCCGGGATGCCGGTCCGGCCGGTGGCGTCGCGCCGCAAGAGCCGGCGGATCCAGGTCGGGTCCGTGGCGGTGGGTGGGGACGCTCCGGTGTCGGTGCAGTCGATGACGACGACCCGTACCTCCGACGTGGGTGCGACGTTGCAGCAGATCGCCGAGCTCACGGCGTCCGGTTGTCAGATCGTGCGGGTCGCCTGTCCCACGCAGGACGACGCGGACGCGCTGGCGACGATTGCGCGGAAGTCGCAGATCCCGGTGATCGCGGACATTCATTTCCAGCCGAAGTACGTGTTCGCGGCGATCGAGGCGGGTTGCGCGGCGGTGCGGGTGAACCCGGGGAACATCAAGCAGTTCGACGACAAGGTCAAGGAGATCGCGGAGGCGGCGAAGGCGCACGGCACGCCGATCCGGATCGGGGTGAATGCCGGGTCGCTGGACCGCCGTCTGCTTCAGAAGTACGGCAGGGCGACTCCGGAGGCGCTCGTCGAGAGTGCTCTGTGGGAGGCGTCGCTGTTCGAGGAGCACGGTTTCCGTGACATCAAGATCTCGGTCAAGCACAACGACCCGGTGATCATGATCGAGGCGTACCGTCAGCTTGCCGCGCAGAGCGACTATCCGCTGCACCTGGGGGTGACCGAGGCGGGTCCGGCGTTCCAGGGGACGATCAAGTCGGCGGTGGCTTTCGGTGCGCTGCTGTCGCAGGGCATCGGTGACACGATCCGGGTCTCCCTGTCGGCTCCGCCGGTGGAGGAGGTCAAGGTCGGCAACCAGATCCTGGAGTCCCTGAACCTGAGGCAGCGGGGTCTGGAGATCGTGTCGTGTCCGTCCTGCGGGCGGGCGCAGGTCGATGTGTACAAGCTGGCCGAGGAGGTCACGGCGGGTCTGACGGGGATGGAGGTTCCTCTTCGTGTCGCGGTGATGGGCTGTGTCGTCAACGGGCCCGGCGAGGCCCGGGAGGCCGACCTGGGCGTCGCCTCCGGCAACGGCAAGGGGCAGATCTTCGTCAAGGGCGAGGTCATCAAGACCGTCCCCGAGTCGAAGATCGTGGAGACCCTCATCGAGGAGGCCATGAAGCTGGCCGAACAGATGGAACACGACGGCGCCGCTTCCGGCACCCCCGGCGGCACGGGGAAACCGGCAGTGACGGTGAGTTGAAGCAAGGCACGGACCTGGAGGGGGCCCGACGTGACGATCCTGGAGAAGATCCGGCAACCACGCGACCTGAAGGCGCTGTCCGAGGCGGAACTCGGTGAACTGTCCGAAGAGATCAGGGAGTTCCTGGTGCAGGCGGTCGCCAGGACAGGCGGCCACCTGGGGCCCAATCTGGGTGTCGTCGAACTGACCGTCGCGCTCCACCGGGTCTTCGAGTCGCCGGTCGACCGCATCCTGTGGGACACCGGCCACCAGAGCTATGTGCACAAGCTCCTGACCGGCCGTCAGGACTTCTCCAAGCTGCGCGGCAAGGGCGGGCTGTCCGGCTATCCGTCGCGCGAGGAGTCCGAGCACGACGTCATCGAGAACAGCCATGCCTCCACCGCGCTGGGCTGGGCGGACGGCCTCGCCAAGGCCCGCCAGGTGCAGGGCGGGAAAGGCCATGTGGTCGCGGTCATCGGCGACGGCGCGCTCACCGGCGGCATGGCCTGGGAGGCGCTGAACAACATCGCGGCGGCCAGGGACCGGCCGCTGATCATCGTCGTCAACGACAACGAGCGCTCGTACGCGCCGACCATCGGCGGACTCGCCAACCACCTGGCGACCCTGCGCACCACCGACGGCTACGAGAAGGTGCTGGCCTGGGGGAAGGACGTACTGCTGCGCACGCCGGTCGTCGGCCACACGGTCTACGAGTCGCTGCACGGGGCGAAGAAGGGCTTCAAGGACGCGTTCGCGCCGCAGGGCATGTTCGAGGACCTCGGCCTGAAGTACGTCGGCCCGATCGACGGCCACGACCTCAAGGCCGTCGAGTCCGCGCTGCGGCGGGCCAAGCGATTCCACGGGCCCGTGCTGGTGCACTGCCTGACCGAGAAGGGCCGCGGGTACGAGCCCGCCCTCGCGCACGAGGAGGACCACTTCCACACGGTCGGCGCGATGGACCCCCTCACCTGTGAGCCCCTCACGCCTGCCGGAGGACCCTCCTGGACGTCCGTCTTCGGCGACGAGATCGTGGCGATCGGAGAGGAGCGCGACGATGTCGTGGCGATCACCGCGGCGATGCTGCACCCGGTCGGGCTGGGGAGGTTCGCCGCCCGCTTCCCGGACCGCGTGTGGGACGTCGGCATAGCCGAGCAGCACGCGGCCGTGAGTGCGGCCGGCCTGGCGACCGGTGGCCTGCACCCCGTCGTCGCCGTCTACGCCACCTTCCTCAACCGGGCCTTCGACCAGCTGCTGATGGACGTCGCCCTGCACCGCTGCGGTGTCACGTTCGTGCTGGACCGGGCCGGGGTCACCGGTGTCGACGGCGCTTCCCACAACGGCATGTGGGACATGTCGGTGCTCCAGGTCGTCCCCGGTCTGCGGATCGCCGCGCCGCGCGACGCCGAGCAGCTGCGCGCGCAGCTGCGGGAGGCGGTCGCGGTGGACGACGCGCCGACGCTGGTCCGCTTCCCGAAGGAGTCGGTCGGACCGGAGGTCCCGGCCGTCGGCCGGGTCGGCGGTATGGACGTCCTGCACAGGGGCGACCGCGCGCAGGTCCTCCTGGTGGCCGTCGGTGTCATGGCGCCGGTCTGTCTCCAGGCCGCCGAGCTGCTGGAGGCCAGGGGCATCGCCTGCACGGTCGTGGACCCCCGCTGGGTCAAACCCGTCGACCCCGCGCTGCCCGGCCTTGCCGCCGAGCACCGGCTGGTGGCCGTCGTCGAGGACAACAGCCGCGCCGCCGGCGTCGGATCGGCGGTGGCGCTGGCCCTTGGCGACGCCGAGGTCGACGTACCCGTACGGCGGTTCGGGATCCCGGAGCAGTTCCTCGCGCACGCCAAGCGCGGCGAGCTGCTCGCCGACATCGGCCTCACGCCCGTCGAGGTGGCCGGCCGGATCAGCGCGAGCCTGGCCGTCAAGGACGTCGGGTCCGTCGGCGCTCCGGCGGCCGGCGAAGTCAAGGAGAAAGCGGAATGACGACGGAGTTCGACCTCGGCGCACTGCTGGCCGCGCGCGGAGCCGAGCGTTACGAGCTGCACGGCAAGCACCTCAACCACCAGCTGCCGCGCATGCTGCGCACGATCGGCTTCGACAAGGTCTACGAGCGCGGCGAGGGCGCGTATTTCTGGGACGCGGACGGCAACGACTACCTGGACATGCTCGCCGGGTTCGGGGTGATGGGGCTCGGCCGGCACCACCCCGTCGTCCGCAAGGCGCTGCACGACGTCCTCGATGCCCGGCTCGCCGACCTGACCCGCTTCGACTGCCAGCCGCTTCCCGGGCTGCTCGCCGAGAAGCTCCTCACGCACAGCCCGCACCTGGACCGGGTGTTCTTCGGCAACAGTGGCACGGAGGCGGTGGAGACGGCGCTGAAGTTCGCGCGGTACGCCACCGGCAGGCCGAGGGTCCTGTACTGCGACCATGCCTTCCACGGCCTCACCACGGGCTCGCTCTCCGTGAACGGCGAGTCGGGGTTCCGGGACGGGTTCGCGCCCCTGCTGCCCGACACGGCGGTCCCGCTGGGCGACCTGGACGCCCTGGCCGGTGAGCTGCGCAAGGGGGACGTCGCCGCCCTGATCGTCGAACCGATCCAGGGAAAGGGCGTGCACGAGGCTCCGCCCGGCTATCTGCGCGCCGCCCAGGAGCTGCTGCACCGGCACAAGGCGCTGCTGATCGCGGACGAGGTGCAGACCGGGCTCGGCCGGACCGGTGACTTCTACGCGTACCAGCACGAGGACGGCGTCGAACCCGACCTGGTGTGCGTGGCCAAGGCGCTGTCCGGGGGGTACGTGCCGGTCGGCGCCACGTTGGGCAGGGACTGGATCTTCAAGAAGGTCTACTCGTCGATGGACCGGGTGCTCGTGCACTCGGCGAGCTTCGGGTCCAACGCGCAGGCCATGGCGGCCGGGCTCGCGGTGCTGTCCGTACTGGAGAACGAGCAGGTCGTGGCCAACGCGCGGGTCACGGGCGACCTGCTCAGGTCCAGACTGGCGGCACTGGTCGACAAGTACGAGCTGCTGGCCGACGTCCGCGGCCGGGGTCTGATGATCGGCATCGAGTTCGGCAAACCCCGATCGCTGAAGCTGCGCAGCCGGTGGGCCATGCTCCAGGCGGCGCGCAAGGGACTGTTCGCCCAGATGGTGGTCGTACCGTTGTTGCAGCGGCACCGGATCCTCACCCAGGTCTCCGGTGACCATCTGGAGGTGATCAAACTGATCCCGCCGTTGATCATCGGTGAGCCGGAGGTCGACCGGTTCGTCGACGCCTTCACCGCCGTGATGGACGACGCGCACGGCGGCGGCGGGCTGATGTGGGACTTCGGCAGGACGCTGGTGAAGCAGGCGGTGGCCAACCGCTGAGCGGACGACCGCGCGAGCGGCCGTCCCTGTCGCTGCGGGACGCGGCGTCGACGGGCCGGCGGGCCGGTGCGCACGCGCCTCCGGCCGGCTTTTGCCTCTGGGGCAACAGATTTGCCGCAGAGGCAATCCGGGGGGTGAAATGGGTGCATGAGCCCGCCCCAGTCCGAGCCCCCGGCGGAACACGCCGAGGCTCTCCCCGCCGTCGCCCCCCAGCTGCGTGCCCTGCGCCGCCGGGCCGCCCTCACCCTGGAGGCCGCGGCCCGCGCCGCCGGGCTCTCGCCCGCCCATCTCTCCCGCCTGGAGACCGGGCAGCGCCAGCCCTCGCTGCCGATGCTGCTCGCACTCGCCCGCATCTACGGTACGACCGTCTCGGACCTGCTCGGCGAGACGGTCGCCGACCGGGACGCCGTCGTCCGCGCCGCCGACATGGAACCGACCCGTGCGGGCGGCTGGACGTACTGGCAGGCCGGCGCCTTTGGCCGCGGGATGCAGGCCCTGCGGGTCCTCGTGCCGTACGGCTCCCAGCCGGACGTCGTGCGCGTACACCCCGGGGAGGAGTGGCTGCACGTCCTTCAGGGGCGGCTGCGGCTGCGCCTCGGGGACACCACGGACCTGCTCGGGCCCGGTGACAGCGCGCACTTCGACTCGCTGACCCCCCACCGCATCGCCGCCCAGGACGACGACGGCGTCGAGCTGCTGTTCGTCCACACCCTGTTGCAGAGCCCCACGGCCACCCTGTGCCTGGGCCCGACCCCTTCGGACATCGGAGAGACACCATGAGCGACATCGAGGAGAAGTTCCCCCGCACCCTCTGGATCCGGCTGATCATCTACATCGCCGTCGGGCACCTCTTCGCGGGGTTCCTCTGGCTGCTGTTCGAGGTGGGCGCCAACCAGTAGAGCCCGAGGGCCGGGTGGGGCGCGGTGCGGGCCGGTGGGGCCCGGTCGGGGACATCGACCCGGTACGGCCCGGCCGACCCGTCGGGTCCCGGGGTGTGGTCCGGGTGCCGCGCGGGTGTCTTCGGGCCAGGGCGCCGGACCACGGCGTCAGTCGAGCAGCCGGTCCCGCAGCCGCTCGCGGGTCGCCGGAGTGATCCCGAGGCCCTGCTCCAGATAGGCGTCGACGCCTCCCCAGGTCGCCTCGATGGTCTCGAAGGCCGCGTCGAGGTACTCGGCGCGCGCGTCGAAGAGGGGGCCGAGCAGCTCCATGACCTCGGGGGAGTAGGCGGCGGAGGAGGTCCCGCTGCGGCGCACCACATAGCGGCGGTGCTTGGCGTTGGACTCCAGGTAGTCGGCGAGGATCGCCTCGCGCTCCACGCCCACGGCCAGCAGCGTCACCGCGACGGACAGGCCCGCGCGGTCCTTGCCCGCCGCGCAGTGCATCAGCGCCGGGACGCTGTCCTCGGCGAGCGAGCGCAGCACACGCGCGTGCTCGGCCGTGCGCTTCCTGATGATCGAGCGGTAGGAGGCGATCATCCGGCCGGCCGCCTTGCCGTCGCCGAGGATCGCGCGCAGCTGGTCGAGCTCGCCGTCCCGCACCATCTTCCAGAACTCGGCGCCGTCCGCCGGGTCCGACAGGGGCAGGTTCACATTGCGCACGCCCGGCAGCTCGACGTCCGGGCCCTCCAGCTTGTGGTCGGCGGCGTTGCGGAAGTCGAAGATCGTGTGCAGGCCCAGACCCGCGAGGAACGCGGCGTCCTCGTCGGTCGCGTGCGCGAGATGGCCGCTGCGGAACAGCACGCCGTGCCGCACCCGCAGGCCGTCGACGGTCGGCAGGCCGCCCACATCCCGGAAGTTGCGCACCCCGGCCAGCTCGGGCTCGGTCGACGGGACCTGCTGCGTCACGAAAGCTCCCTCCCTGTCGGGTCCGCGTCGGCGCGGCTCCGTGGCCGACGGGACACCTCCTCGACCATACGACATGGATTCCCGGGGCAACGAGTTGCCCACGGGCCGGTGCCCCGCACGTCTGACCAGGTGAAGAGTCGACCGGGGAAAGTTGCCCAGGGGGCCGACCGCATTCGATGATGTTGGTGCTTGATCGCACCTGTTCGAATTAGTGGGGGTTTGATGCCCGAGATCGCCGACAATGGCCGCACCTGGCTCCTTTCGGGGCCGACGAGCAGCTACGCCCTCCACCTCACCGAGGCCGACGAGCTGGTCCACCTGCACTGGGGCCCGGGCATCGCGCTCGCGGACGCCGAGGCGCTGGCCGCCCTCCCGCCGTCGCAGCGCGGGGCGTCCTTCGAGGCCCCGCTCGACGGCCGCGAGGAGTATCCCGTCGAGGGCGGCCCCCGCTTCGTCCGGCCGGCCCTGTCCGTGCGCACCGACGAGCGGCGCGGCACCGAGTGGTCCTACGAGGGCTTCGAGGCCGACGCCGAGGAGCTGCGCCTGCGGTTCCGCGACGCCGGTCTCGCCCTCACGCTGCACTACCGGATGCGGGGCGACGTCGTCGAGCGCTGGACGACCCTGCGCAACGAGGGGGAGGGGGCGTTGGAGCTGCTGCGCGCCGACTCCGCCACCTGGACCCTGCCCGAGCGTGACGACTGGCGGCTCTCCCAGCTGCACGGCCGCTGGGCCGCGGAGTCCCGGCTCACGCGATCTCCCCTCACCTACGGTGAGAAGGTCATCGGCAGCCGCCGCGGGCACACCGGGCACCAGCACCTGCCGTGGGTCGCCCTGGACACGGACGCGACGGAGGAGCGCGGCGAGGTCTACGGCTGCGCCCTCGGCTGGTCGGGTTCCTGGCGGATCGCCGTCGCCCAACTCCCGGACGCGCGCGTGCAGATCACCGGAGGCGTGGGGTACGACGACTCGGGCCTGCTGCGGCTGGCGGCGGGGGAGTCCTTCACCACGCCGGTCTTCGCCGGCCTGTGGAGCGACGCCGGCTTCGGCGGCGCGAGCCGCACCTGGCACGCCTACCAGCGCGCCCACATCGTCCCGGACGCCGGACAGGACCGGCCGGTGCTGTTCAACTCGTGGGAGGCGACCTACTTCGACATCTCCGAGGAGCAGCAGGGCATGCTCGCCCGGCGGGCCGCCGCGATGGGCGTGGAGCTCTTCGTCGTCGACGACGGCTGGTTCGGGGCGCGCACCGGTGACCATGCCGGGCTCGGCGACTGGCGGCCCAACCCGGACCGTTTCCCGAACGGGCTGAAGCCCCTGGCCGACCAGGTGCACGCCCTCGGCATGCAGTTCGGCATCTGGGTCGAGCCGGAGATGGTCAACCCGGACAGCGAGCTGTACCGGGCCCACCCCGACTGGGTGCAGTTCCAATCCGGACGAAAGCGTACGGAGTTCCGCAATCAGCTCGTACTGAATCTTGCGCGTGAGGACGTCCAGGAGTATCTCTGGGAGCAGCTTCACGGGCTCCTCTCCAGCGCGCCCGTCGACTATGTGAAGTGGGACTTCAACCGCTGCTTCACCGACGCGGGCTGGCCGGACGACCCCTACCCGCAGCGTCTGTGGGTCGACCACGTGCGTGCCCTGTACGGCCTTCTGGACCGGCTGCGGGCCGCGCATCCCGGGGTGGCCTTCGAGTCCTGCTCGGGCGGCGGCGGCCGCATCGACCTGGGGATCATGAGCCGCACCGACCAGGTGTGGACCTCCGACAACACCGATCCGCTCGACCGGCTCGACATCCAGCACGGCTTCAGCCAGATCCACCCCGCCCGGGTCATGGCGGCCTGGGTCACCGACAGCCCCAACACGCAGCTCAACGGCAGGGTCAGCTCGCTGCGCTTCCGGTTCGTCAGTGCCATGGCCGGGGTGCTCGGCGTCGGCGGAGATCTCTCCGAGTGGAGTGAGGAGGAGCTCGCCGAGGCGCGCGGGTGGGTGGAGCTCTACAAGGAGATCCGGCCCCTCGTGCAGCATGGCGACCTCTACCGGCTGCGGCCCCCGGCGGGCGGCCTGAGCGCCGTCCAGTACGTGCGCGGCGACGAGTGCGTCGTCCTCGCCTGGCTCCAGGCGCAGCGGTTCGGCGAACCGGTGCCGGCGCTGAGGCTGCGCGGACTCGACCCGGCAGCGTCGTATGAATGCCGTGAAACGGGTGAAGTCCACCGGGGTGCGGTCCTGCTGCATCACGGGCTGCGGGTGGGACTGCGGAGCGACCTCGATGCGACGGTTATCCGTCTGCGTCGCATCTGAGGCATCTGCCCGAATTAGTTCCTTCGTTACAACTCGCTCTGAAATGACGGAACCTGGAGAACCGTCACGTGAGCAGCGTCATATTCGTGACCGTGCGTCGTCGGTCATGTTCACGTAATGCGCGGGCATTCATGGGTGGTTGGTGGTACGCGAGTGTCTTCTTCAACGGAGTGTGACCGGGGATTCCCACCGAGGATCAAGCGAAACGCGTGAACCGTGCAACCTCTGCTTGTCCCTGTGCGTCCGAGTCGCTTACGTTCCACACCAATCCGGACGGACGCCGAATCCTGCCACCGCCCGGATCCCGCACACTCACCCGTGCATGGCAGGAGCGGGGGACCCACAGGCAGTACTGCCTGTTCCGGTCTCCGGAACAGGCTTTGGGGTAAAGCCGCGCCTCGGCGCGGCCGGGCATCTCCAGTCCGCACCCGACAGCTCACCTCGCAGGCGCCGGAGAGGAATTCGCCATGCCCGCGAAGGGTAAGCACCGCCGTCCCAAGGCTCAGCGCCTCACCCGCTCCATAGCCGTCGCCGGAACTGGCGGCGCCGCGCTCGCCCTTCCGCTCATGGGCGCCAGTGGTGCCCATGCGGCGCCCACGCAGTCCGTCGCGCAGTCGGCTTCCCAGGCCGTTCCGGAGAAGGCCGTGCAGTCCGTGCCGGTGGCGCAGAAGGCGGCCAACGCCACCAGCGCCAAGACCTACACCGTGCGGTCCGGCGACTATCTCTCGAAGATCGCCGACGAGCAGAACGTCAGCGGCGGCTGGCAGAAGCTGTACCAGGACAACCGGCAGGCCGTCGGCAGCGACCCGTCGCTGATCCACCCCGGACTGAAGCTCTCGATCGGCAGGAAGGCCGCCACGACCGGCGGCTCCGGCTCGTCGTCCGGCTCGTCCTCGAAGTCGTCCTCCTCGTCGAAGACGTCCGGCAGCAAGGCGTCGCCCTCCTCGTCGTCCGGCTCGTCCTCCTCGAAGGCGGTCACCCGGGCCGTCGAGAGCAGCAGCGGCGGCAACAGCGCCGATTCCAGCGGTTACGTCCTGCCGGTGGCGGGCGCCACCGTCGGCACCGCGTACCACACCGCCGGCAGCATGTGGTCCAGCGGCTACCACACCGGCACCGACTTCGTCGTGCCGACCGGTACCTCCCTCAAGGCCGTGGGCGCGGGCACCGTCGTCTCCGCGGGCTGGGGCGGCGCGTACGGCAACCAGGTCGTCATCAGGCTCGCCGACGGCTACTACGCCCAGTACGCCCACCTGTCGCAGCTCTCCGTCTCCGCCGGCCAGACCGTGACCCCGGGCCAGCAGGTCGGCCTCTCCGGTGCGACCGGCAACGTGACCGGCCCGCACCTGCACTTCGAGATCCGGACCGGGCCGGACTACGGCTCCGACGTGGACCCGCTCGCCTACCTCCGTTCGCACGGGGTCTCCGTCGGCTGACCCCCGCGACGACCCACCGCCTGACGCGCGGCCGAAGGCCGGACCCGTGGAACACGCCGTTCCCGGGTCCGGCCTTCGGCGTGTCCGGGACCAGATCCAGATCCGGGTCTGGGTCCGGCGGCTCGGATCCGGGTCTGGGTCCGGCGGGTCGGGATGAGGCACCGCCCGACGCGGCGGTCGATGACGGGTCTGCGCGACGCTGATCGTTCTGTTGCGTTCTCGTGGCGGTCCTTTTCGCCCCATCGACAGGCGGGCGGGGTGGGGACACAGTGGTCTCCGTCGAGGAGCAAGCGCTTTCCATCAAAGGAGCCGACCGGCATGACGACCACCCGGAGGGCATTCGTGACCCTCGCAGCCGGATCCACCCTGGCCGCCGTCGCGCCCGCGGGCGCCGCGAGCGCCGCCGCCGCGAGCGCCTGGCCCCGTCCGTCCCGCCACCGTCGCCCGATCGCCCACGACGACTTCCGGCACGGCCTGCGCCAGTGGGCCGTCGAACTGGAGAGGGGCGGGACGGTCACCGCCTCCCGGGGCGCCCTGGAGGTCGACGTGCCCGCAGGGGCGACCATCTGGTTCAAGCAGCCGCTGCGCGGACCGTACGTCATCGAGTACGTCGCCACGCCGGTCTCCGCCGGCGGGGCCAACGACCGCGTCTCCGACCTCAACAACTTCTGGAACGCCGTCGACGTCCGCTCCCCGGAGGATCTCTTCGCCACCCCGCGCGGCGGAGCCCTCGCCGAGTACGACCACCTCAGGACGTACTACGCCGGCTACGGCGCCAACACCAACACCACGACCCGGCTGCGCCGCTACGTCGGCGAGGCGGGGATCCGACCGCTGATCTACGACTACACCGAGCCGCTGCTCGTCGCGAACGAGCCGAACCACGTCCGGATCGTCTCCGACGGCCCGGTCGTCCGCTGGTGGAACAACGGCCGGCTCGTCTTCGACTACACCGACCCGGAGCCGTACACGGGCGGGCACTTCGCCTTCCGCACCACCTGGAGCCATTTCCGGATCAACGACTTCCGCGCATGGTCCCTTATTCCCTGATTGGCAAATCCTTTAAGGGTGTCTTATCTCACCGCCCGTCAACTCCTTCCTACGATCGCGTAGGTCACATTCGAAGGTGAATGATGAACCGCTGTGGCAGACGATTCGAAGAGTGACATCAGATCAGTGATCGGGTCGTACGTGGCGGTGGGGGACAGCTTCACCGAGGGCGTCGGCGACCCCGGCCCCGATGGGGCGTTGGTCGGCTGGGCGGACCGGTTCGCGGTACTCCTCGCGGACCGGCGGCCCGAGGGCGACTTCAACTACACCAACCTCGCGGTCCGCGGAAAGCTGCTCGACCAGATCATGGAGGACCAGCTCACCCGGGCGGTTGAACTCGCCCCGGACCTGGTCTCCTTCTGTGCGGGCGGCAACGACATCCTCCGTCCCGGAACCGACCCGGACGAGGTCGCCGAGCGTTTCGAGCGCGCGATCTCGGCCCTGACCGCCGTGGCCGGCACCGTCATGGTGACGACCGGCTTCGACACCCGTGGCATCCCCGTGCTCAAGCATCTGCGGGGCAAGATCGCCACGTACAACGGACATGTCCGCGCCGTCGCCGACCGGTACGGCTGCCCGGTGCTCGACCTGTGGTCCCTGAAGTCCGTCCAGGACCGCAGGGCCTGGGACGGCGACCGGCTGCACCTCTCCCCGGAGGGGCACACGCGCGTGGCGCTGCGTGCCGGACAGGTCCTCGGCCTCGAGGTGCCGGCCGACCCGGAGCAGCCCTGGCCGCCGCTCCCGCCGCGCGGCACGCTCGAGGTGCGGCGCGACGACGTCCACTGGGCGCGCGAGTACCTGGTGCCGTGGATCGGACGCCGGCTGCGCGGAGAGTCCTCGGGCGACCACGTGACCGCCAAGGGCACGCTGTCGCCGGACGACATCAGGATGCGGATCGCGGCCGTGGCCTGAGCCGTCGGCCGCTCGCACCGGCGGCGGGCCGTGAACGACGTACGACAGGCCGCTCCGCCGGCGAGGTGATCGCACGGGAGTGATGCCCGGGCGGGGCCGGGTGCGGGTGCCGGGACGACCGCACCCGCACCCGGCCCCGCCCGCCGGCACCAACCCCGCAGCCGCGCATCCGGCAGCCTCAGGACAGGTGCGGTCGGGGGGCCGGGCCGAGCGCCGTACCGGCACAAGGGCCGGCCGGACGACGGCCCGCTCCGCCCGGGCTCGCGGACAGGCGGCGCCTCAGCGCTTCTGGGCGCCCAACATCTCCGCTTCCAGGCCGAGTTCGCGGGCCAGCGCCTGGTCGACCCACTCCTGGGCGCGGGCCCGGGACACCGCACCCGCGTAGGACGTCAGCTGTACCGCGAGTCCGTCGAGCAGGGCCGTCAGACGCAGAGCCGTGCCGGCCGGGTCGGGGCAGGAGAACTCGCCCGCCGCCACGCCCTCCGCCAGCACCTCGGTGAGCGCCGCCTTCCACTCCTTGTCGAGATCCCGCGCGACCTCCCGCAGCGCGGGCTCACGCAGCGACACCGCCCAGCCCTCGATCCACAGCCGCCAGCCCTTGGCCTGGCCCGTGGGGGCGTACCAGCGCACCGCGGAGCGCAGCCGGCGCAGTGCCGTGGTGCGACGGCCGGTCAGCTTGCGCAGCCGCGCCAGGTCGCCCTCGGCCGCGTAGGCGAACGCCTCGGCGACGAGCTTCTCCTTCGTCGAGAAGTGGTAGAGCACCAGCGCGTTGCTCACACCGAGGGCCGCGGCGACGTCGGCGATCCTGACCGCCGCCACGCCCCGCGCCTCGATCTGCTCGATGGCCGCCCGCAGCAGCTCCTCGCGCCGCTCGGCCACACTCAACCGGACCCTCGCCACTCCGTCACCCTAATCGGTGGGCACGAGCGCCGCCGGACCGGCCCGCAGGGGCGGACGCTCACCGGGCGGGCCGGTGCCGGCCGAAGCGTTCCGCGATCACCGGCAGCCGCCCCGCGGCGATCGTGTGCGCGGCGGCCCGCGGTGTCGTGCCGTCCGTCTCGGCGCGGGCCAGCACCAGTTCCACCAGGGCGCGCATCGAGCGGCGCGTGTGTGCGAAGGCCTCCTCCGCGTCCGCGCCGATGTCCCCGAACAGGGTCCACCACCACCAGGCGTTGGTCCCGGAGTTGACGACGACGTCCGGCAGCACGCTCACCCCGCGCGCGTGCAGCAGCTCCTCCGCCTCCGGCAGTACCGGCATGTTGGCCGCCTCGGCGATCCACCGGGCGCCGATCCTCTCCTGCTCCTCGATCCCGATGGCGTACGAGACGGCGGCCGGCACCAGCACCTCCGCCTCCACCGACAGCCAGGCGTCACCCGGAAGTTCGAGATCCCCGGGCCTCAGCACGTTCCGGTCCACCGTGCCGTGGGCGTCCCGCGCGGCCAGCAGCGCCTCCACGTCGAGACCGGCCGGGCAGGCGATCGTGCCCTTGACGTCGGCGACGGCCACGACGGTCAGCCCCGCGCGCGTGAGGAAACGCGCGGTGGCCCCGCCCATGGTGCCGAGGCCCTGGAGCGCGACCCGTGTCCCGGCGTGCGGCACGTCGGCCCGGTCCAGGGCGGTCAGGACGGACTCCGCGACCCCGCAGCCGCCGACCAGCTCGTCCAGGCCGATGCCGTCCACCTCGACGGCGAAGGCGGCCGCGAGCCGCTCGCGGGCGGCGGACTCGTCCTCCAGGAGCGGGTAGACCGCCTGCACGGACGACACGAGCCCGGCTTCGGCGGCGGCCCGGTCCACCAGCTCCTGGGTCAGCCCCAGATCCTCGCCGGTGGTCCAGCAGCTCTCCACGTACGGCCGCACCGCCCGCAGGTACCGCACCAGCACGCCGTACGCCTCCGGGTCGCGGGGGTCGCAGTCGATGCCGCCCTTGGCCCCGCCCAGGGGGACGTAGCGCGCCTCGGGGTCGTAGTGCAGCGCCTCCTTCAGGCTCATTCCACGGGCGAGTCCGGTCACCTCCTCGAGCGTGCAGCCCGCCCGCATCCGCAGACCGCCGCTGCACACACCGCGCACGAGCCGGTCGACGACCAGATGGCCCTGCCGCCCCGTGACGTCGTCGGTCCAGGTGAGCGACAGAAAGGGGGCGGTCATACGGGCTCCTGAACGGCGGACACGAGAGGCGACAAGGCTGGTACTGAACAGTGGGTCAGTATCGGAAGGGCGCGGGCGTCGTGTCAAAGCAGGCGCGCGGCGGAACGACCGGGGCGCCCGGGGAGCGAGTGGAGCGCGCGGCGGAATGACCGGGGCGACCCCGGCGTTGTCGGAGCGGGCGACCATAATGGAATGCCTCAGCGACTCCCCCTGGAGGTACCGTGTCCGGTTTCCGTTCCCTGAGCTCCGGGCTCCGCGCTCTACAGCCCGCGGCCTTCGGCGCGGATCCGAGCGGTGAGCGCCTGGCGCGTATCCGCAGATCGCCGCACTTCAAGGACGGGGTCTTCCAGAATCCCGGTGGCGTGGCGAGTACCCGCCCCTCGGGTTCGATGCTCGAGTTCGCCAAGGTCTTCTTCGACAGGGACCAGCGGCCCCGCCGCGCCCCCGTGGGCACCGTACCGGTGCACCCGACCACGCTCGCCGACCTCGCCAAGCCGCCGGCTACGGGGCTGCGGCTGACCTGGATGGGGCACTCCAGCGTGCTCGCCGAGATCGACGGGCGGCGTGTCCTGTTCGACCCCGTCTGGGGCGAGCGCTGCTCCCCGTTCGCCTTCGCCGGACCCAAGCGGCTGCACCCGGTGCCGCTGCCGCTGGCCGCCCTGGGCCCGGTCGACGTGGTCGTCATCTCCCACGACCACTACGACCACCTCGACCTGCCCACGATCAAGGCGCTGGCGGACACGGACACCCTGTTCGCCGTACCGCTCGGCGTCGGTTCCCACCTCGAGCACTGGGGCGTCTCCGCCGACCGGCTGCGCGAGCTGGACTGGCACGAGGAGACGAAGGTCGGCGGACTCACCCTGACGGCCACCCCGGCCCGCCACTTCTGCGGCCGCGGCCTGCGCAACACCCAGCACACCCTCTGGGCCTCCTGGGTGGTCGCGGGCGAGGAGCACCGGATCTACCACAGCGGCGACACCGGCTACTTCGACGGCTTCAAGGACATCGGAGCCGAGCACGGCCCGTTCGACGCGACCATGATCCAGATCGGGGCGTACTCGGACTTCTGGCCCGACATCCACATGACTCCCGAGGAGGGCATGCGCGCCCACCTGGACCTCCAGGGCGGTCCCGGCGGAGTGATGCTGCCGATCCACTGGGCCACCTTCAACCTCGCCACGCACGCGTGGACGGACCCGGGGGAGGGCACGCTGGCCGCCGCGCGGGCGGCCGGAGCGCGCGCCGCCCTGCCCCGCCCGGGCGAGCCCTTCGAGCCGACCGCCGAGACCTTCCCGGGTGAGCCGTGGTGGCGCGAGGTGGCACTCGCCCCCGCCGCGGGATGGCGTCCGCTGAGCGAGACGGTAACCAAGGCCAAAGCCGATACCGAGAGTGATAATGCGCAGGGTGCCGTCGAGGGCGGCGAAGCGCCGGAGGCGGTCCCGGCGGGCTGACCGTGGGCGGATGTGTTCGACCGTGCGGGTCGGGGAGTGGAGAACTCCCCGGCCCGCATCGTCATTTCCGGACCACCTCTGAACAGGTCTGATCGACTTCTTTCCGCGTTGTCAGTCGAGTGGTGCGGGTATTTCGCTCTGCCGTGCGAAGCGTCATACCAGAGCGGGACGCTCGCCGGGGGACTTTGTCAACTGCCCACCGCACATGATGCGTTGCCGACTACTGTGAGTGGCCGTCGGACGGCAGCGGGCCGAACTCCTCGGCTCTCCCGACCGACGACCAGGCTCGACGGACCAGTACGAGGACACCGATGTCTCACCTCCGCGCACCCGCCGCACGCGCAGACCGCCGTGAGGGCGGGCGGCACGGGCGGCCGGTCACCCGCCCCGCACCGGCGCCGGCCGAGACACACATACGGCCCCAGCTGCTGAGGCTCGCCGTGCTCCCGCCGACCGCGGTCGCCCTCAGCGCCTGCGCCGTCGTCCTCTTCACCGTGCGCTCCACCGGCGTCCGGCCGGGCGCCACCCTGTGGGCGGTCCTCGCCGGCGGTGTCGCGGTGACCGGCGTCGGCATCGTGATCGCCGCCGTGGCCGCGGACCGCGCCGCCCGCACCGTCGGCGACCGCGTCACCGCCCTGCGCCGCGGCAGCGCGCGCGGCGAGGCCGAGCTGCGCGCCGTCATCGAGGCGCTGCGCCGCGGCGAGGCCCCGCCCCCGCGCACGCCGCGCGGCGGCCCGCCCGCCGACGCCGACGACTTCGAGCTGCTCGCCGCCGAGCTGGCGCGGGCCCACGACGGGGCCGTCACCTCCGTGATGCAGGCAGCGCAGCTGTCCAGCCAGGCGGGCAGCGAACAGAAACTGGAGGTCTTCGTCAACCTGGCGCGACGCCTTCAGTCCCTGGTGCACCGCGAGATCTCGATCCTCGACGAGCTGGAGAACGCGATCGAGGACCCCGACCTGCTCAAGGGCCTCTTCCACGTCGACCACCTCGCCACCCGCATCCGCCGCCACGCCGAGAACCTCGCCGTACTCGGCGGGGCCGTCTCGCGGCGGCAGTGGAGCAACCCGGTCTCCATGACGGAGGTGCTCCGCTCCGCCATCGCCGAGGTGGAGCAGTACTCGCGGGTCAAACTCGTCCCGCCGATCGACGGCGAACTGCGCGGGCACGCCGTCGCCGACGTCATCCATCTGCTCGCCGAACTCGTCGAGAACGCCACCGTGTTCTCCGCCCCGCACACCCAGGTGCTGCTGCGCGCCAACCTCGTCACCTCCGGGCTGGCCGTCGAGGTGGAGGACCGTGGTCTCGGTATGCCCGTCGAGGAGCAGAGCAGGATGAACGCCCTGCTCGCCGACCCCGACCAGGTCAACGTCGGCCGGCTCCTCGCCGACGGCCGCATCGGACTGTTCGTCGTCTCCCAGCTCGCCCGCCGGCACGGCATCCGGGTCCGGCTCCAGGGCAACATCTACGGCGGTGTCCAGGCCGTCCTGGTCGTGCCGCAGGCGCTGCTGGGCTGCGCGCCGGGCGTTCTCGGGGCGGCGCCGCGGGGCCCTGAGACCGACGGCGGCGGCCTGCCCCTCGTACCCGCCACGCCCCCCGCCCCCACCCGGCAGGGACGGCCACCCCTGCCACCCGCTCCGCGGTCCGGGACCACCCGGTCACCCGGTCCCGCACAGCCGCCCGACCCGCAGGACACCACGGGCGCGGGCCGGCAACCGGGTCACACGCACCCGCCGGCCCCGGCGCATCCGGCTGGGCCGCCGATCCCGTCCCCGGTGGGGGGCAGCGACGGGGCGGGGCGGTCGTTCCGCGCGCTGGGCGGCACCGACGGGGCCGGGCGGCCGTTCACTCCGCTCGGGGGCACCGACGGGGCGGGCCGGTCGTTCTCTCCGGTCGACGGCACCGACGGCACCGACGGCACCGACGGCACCGACGGGGCAGGGCAGTCGTTCGTGCCGGGGCTGGTGGAGGACACCAGGCATCGGGGTCCGTCGACCGGCTTGCCGGAAGAGTGGGACGTCTCCGGTGCGGACCGGACCCCGGCCCGCACCCCGGCCCCGGACACGCCCGGCCCGGAGCACCGGGGTCTTCCCCATCCGCAGGGCGTCCCGCACAGCTCCGCGGCCTCCTTCGTGGGCGCGTCCCCGCACCCCGGGCCCGACACCGGCGGGGCGCTGACGGGACCTGCCGAGGTGCCGAGGCCGGGCGCACCCGCACCCGCGCCCTCGCGCCTCGGCTCCGCCGCCCCCGTGGAGCCTGCGGGACCCGGCGGGCCGATCCCGCCGCGGGCCGGTGCGCCGGTGCCGCTGCCCGTCCGCGGGGCCCGTACGGAACGGCCCAATCCGGCCGAGGCCGTGCCCGGGATCCGGCGCGGCGACCGGCCCGTCGTCGAAGGGAACGCGGGCATCGCACCCGCCCCGCGCGTCGGCACGCAAGGCGCTGTGCGCGGCACCATGGGCAAGCCCCAACTGCCTCGTCGCCGCGCACAGGAGCACCTCGTGCCGCAGCTGCGCGGCGGCCCGGCTCCCCGCCAGGACGCCGAGCAGCCGGCGGGCCACGACCCCAACCTGATGGCCGCCTTCCAGCGGGGCATCGGGTTGGCCGAGGCCCAGCAGAACCTGGAGTCCGACGCCATGGACCCGGCCGCATTCCCGCCGGACGCCCCCCTCGGCGTCCGGCTCGGGGACCCGGTCGCCCGCCCGGAGTCGGACCGGGACCGGGCACCGGACGGCGACGGTGCCGTCGGCGGCGCCTCGGTCGAGCGTCCGGACGGGGCCGGGCCCGTGCCACCGACACCGCTCCCCACCGACGTACGAACGTCGCATCCGTCCCGCATACCGCAGGCACGCCCCGCGCACGCCGCCGCGCCGCCCGACGCGTACGGCACGCGTGACGGGCTGGACCTGCCCGGTCCCGACCGATCCACCCCCCGCCACGACGGGAGCGCACCGGCCGGATGAGCACTGCCGCCCCCACCTCCGGCGCTCCCGCAGACCTTCGTACCCCAAGGAGTCGATCCACCATGGCGAGCGATGCGCCGACCGTCCATGTTTCCGATCTCGACTGGCTGATGAGCGGCCTCGTGCAGCGCGTACCGCACACCATGAGTGCGGTGCTGCTCTCCTGCGACGGCCTCGTGAAGTCCGTCCACGGCCTCGACCCCGACAGCGCCGACCACATGGCCGCCCTGGCCTCCGGCCTGTACTCCCTCGGCCGCAGCGCCGGCGTCCGGTTCGGCGACGGCGGGGACGTGCGGCAGGTCGTCGTCGAACTGGACTCGACGCTCCTGTTCGTCACCACCGCCGGCTCCGGCGCGTGTCTCGCGGTGCTCGCCGGGCGTGAGGCCGACGCCGCCGTGCTGGGTTACGAGATGTCGATGCTCGTCAAGAGCGTCCGGCCGTATCTCATGACCGCGCCCCGGCAGCACGCCGTCGATCCGTCGGTGATGGGGCCTTGAGCGTGGCGGCGGCCGGCGACGGGCCCTGGCTCGACGACGCGGCCGGGCGGCTGGTGCGCCCGTTCACGGTCAGCGGCGGCCGGACGAGGCCCAGCGTCGCCCTCGACCTCATGTCGCAGGTGATGGCCACCGGGGCGACCCCCCTCGGCTACCTCGGTCCCGAACACGCGACCGCGCTCCACCTGACTCGCGCACCCGTGTCGGTGGCCGAGATCGCGGCCCATCTGAAGCTGCCGGCAGCGGTCACCAAGGTGCTGCTCTCCGACCTCCTCGACTGCGGGGCGCTGACCACCAAGCCCCCCGAGTACCACCACATCCCCACCGACCGGGCCCTTCTGGAGGCAGTGCTCGATGGACTACGACGACAGCTCTGAGTACGGCAGGTACGACGAGCACGGCGAGCACGGCGCCTACGACGGCGGCGGCTCGGATCCCTTTCCCACAGCTCTGAAGATCCTGGTCGCCGGCGGTTTCGGGGTCGGCAAGACGACCTTCGTCGGCGCCGTGAGCGAGATCGCGCCGCTCAGCACGGAGGAGCTGCTCACCACGGTCAGCGCGGCGACCGACAACCTCGACGGCATCGAGAACAAGGTCGAGACGACGGTCGCCATGGACTTCGGCCGTATCACCCTCGACCCGAGCCACGTCCTCTACCTGTTCGGCACGCCCGGCCAGGAGCGGTTCTGGTTCATGTGGGACGAACTCTCCGAGGGCGCCCTCGGCGCGGTCATCCTCGCCGACACCCGCCGTCTGGAGGAGTGCTTCGCGGCCGTCGACTTCTTCGAGGAACGCGGACTGGCCTTCATCATCGCCATCAACGAGTTCGACGGGTCCCACCGCTACAACCCCGAGGAGGTGCGCGCCGCCATCGACCTCTCCCCGGACGTCCCCGTCGTGCGCTGCGACGCCCGGATCTCCGCCTCCGGGGTCCAGACCCTGCTGACCCTCGTGAAGCACCTCATCGCCCACGCGCCGGCCGCACCCCAGCCGAGCCGCGGCGCCCACATGTGATCCCCACACCCAACGCCCCGGAGCCGCATATGCCGTACGTCCACAGCGACGGAGCCCGGCCATGAGCTACGAGCCGCCGCGCCCGGCCGGACGTCTGCTGCTGACCCCGGAGGACCGGGAAGCTCCCGCCCGCGCCCGGCGGCTGCGCCGGCTCGGCCTCGGGGAGCAGCCGGAGCCGGCGCTGGACGCCTTCGCGGACCGCCTCGCCGAGGTGGCCGGAACGCCGTACGCCATGGTCAACTTCCTCGACGAGGAACGGCAGTTCTTCGCCGGGCTGCACACACCGGCGGGCGGCCGGGCCGCCCGCGGCGGCAAGCCCGAGGTGGGGCGCCGGCTGCCCCGCGACTACGGCTACTGTCCGCACGTCGTCGTACGGCGCAAGGCGCTGGTGCTGGAGGACGTGAGCGACTACCCGCGTTTCGCGGGCAACCCGGTCGTCGACGAGTACGGCATCCGCTCCTACCTGGGCGCCCCGCTGATCGACACGGGCGGCATGGTGCTGGGCACGGTGTGCGTCGCCGATCTCATGCCCCGGTCCTGGGGCAGGGCCGGCCTGGAGACCATCAAGTCGACGGCCGCCGAACTCGCCGGCCGGCTCCAGCGGCGCGAGGCCGACGGGTTCCCCGCGCCATGAGGGCCGGCGCAGCCTGTCAGGGAGCCCGCCAGATGTTGTCGAAGGCCGCGTCCTCGATGGACCGCCGCTGCCGTACGGCCTCGAGTTCCGCCACCGCGTCGCCGACCGCCGCGAGCACCGTCCCGGCCGCGTCGCCGGGGAGATCGGGGAAGCCGTCGGCCGGCTCCTCGCGCAGACCGACGGCGGCGGCCAGCACGGCGAGGACCGGCTCGTCCGCCTCCCAGCGCTCGGTGGCCCCGCGACGGGCCGGTGAGTCGAGCGGCTCCATCCCCGCGGACCGGAAGGGGAGCCGGCGGTGGCGCGGGCGGCCGACCAGCCCGTCCGCCTCCAGCCGGGCGGAGTAGGCCGCCGCCAGGCCCTGACCGCGGCGCCACAGCCAGTCCTCGACCGACTCGTACGGCGCCGTCAGGACGAGCGACGAGGCGGCCTCGGCCAGCAGACGATCCTCCGGCGCCGACGGCGGACCGGGCACGAGGAGATCGCCGTCGAGGGCGACCGCCCCGGACCCGACCAGGTCGATCACCTCGGCGCCCGCGAGGGCGAGCGACAGATCGCCCTGCCCGAGGGGGCGCACGGGCGTCACGTCCATCGCGACGAGCATCAGGTCCCGAGCTGTGGTCATCAGGGGCTCCACGTCAGTCGGCCGGCCTTACGAGGGTTGCGGTCCAGGGTGACACGCCCCACCGTGGTGTGCGGGAAGCCGGTGCGGACGAGCGGGGCCACCCGTGTGAAGCGGAGCTGTGGCGGCGCTTAAGAAAAGCTCGATGGACCCGGCCGGTGAAGTGCGGCAGATTGCTGGGCGAATCCACATGTCTCCCCGGACGCGGGGCCCTTCGGGCTGCTCGCGGTCGGGCCCTCACCACAGGAGCCGTAGCGTGAAGGCGCTGGTCAAGGAGAAGGCGGAGCCCGGGCTGTGGCTCGCGGACGTCCCCGAGCCGGCCGTCGGGCCCGGCGACGTGCTGATCAAGGTGCTGCGCACCGGGATCTGCGGTACCGATCTGCACATCCGGGCCTGGGACGGCTGGGCGCAGCAGACGATCAGCACCCCGCTGGTGCTCGGGCACGAGTTCGTCGGCGAGGTCGTCGGGACCGGCCGTGACGTCGTCGACATCCGGATCGGGGACCGGGTCAGCGGCGAGGGGCATCTCGTCTGCGGCAGGTGCCGCAACTGTCTCGCCGGGCGCCGTCATCTGTGCCGGGCGACCGTCGGGCTCGGTGTCGGCCGCGACGGGGCCTTCGCGGAGTACGTCGCCCTGCCCGCGTCCAACGTGTGGGTGCACCGGGTGCCGGTGGACCTCGACGTGGCGGCGATCTTCGACCCGTTCGGCAACGCCGTCCACACCGCGCTGTCCTTCCCGCTCGTCGGCGAGGACGTCCTGATCACCGGCGCCGGACCGATCGGGCTGATGGCCGCCGCCGTCGCCCGGCACGCCGGAGCCCGCAACGTCGTCGTCACCGACGTCAGCGAGGAGCGGCTGGAACTGGCCCGCAAGATCGGTGCGAGCCTCGCGCTGAACGTGTCGCAGGCGTCCATCGCCGACGGACAGCGGGAGCTGGGACTGCGCGAGGGCTTCGACATCGGTCTGGAGATGTCCGGCCGGCCCGAGGCGATGCGCGACATGATCGCCAACATGACGCACGGCGGCCGGATCGCGATGCTGGGGCTGCCCGCCGAGGAGTTCCCCGTCGACTGGTCCCGGATCGTCACCTCGATGATCACGATCAAGGGCATCTACGGCCGCGAGATGTTCGAGACCTGGTACGCCATGTCGGTGCTGCTCGAGGGCGGCCTCGACCTCGCACCCGTGATCACCGGCCGGTACGGTCACCGCGACTTCGAGGCGGCCTTCGCCGACGCGGCGAGCGGCCGCGGCGGCAAGGTCATCCTCGACTGGACCGCGTAAGTCACCGCATTCCTTAGGAGCTTCCCCATGTTCGACTCCGTGCGCGACGACGTGCGCGCCACCCTCGACGAGATCCGCGCCGCCGGTCTGCACAAGCCCGAGCGCGTCATCGGCAGTCCGCAGTCCGCGACGGTCTCCGTCACCGCGGGCGGCCGGCCCGGCGAGGTCCTCAACTTCTGCGCCAACAACTACCTCGGTCTCGCCGACCACCCCGAGGTCGTGGCCGCCGCCCACGAGGCCCTCGACCGCTGGGGCTACGGCATGGCGTCGGTGCGCTTCATCTGCGGCACGCAGGAGGTGCACAAGGAGCTGGAGGCGCGTCTGTCGGCCTTCCTCGGCCAGGAGGACACGATCCTGTACTCCTCCTGCTTCGACGCCAACGGAGGTGTCTTCGAGACGCTCCTCGGCCCCGAGGACGCGGTGATCTCCGACGCACTCAACCATGCCTCGATCATCGACGGCATCCGGCTGTCCAAGGCCCGCCGCTTCCGCTACGCCAACCGTGATCTGGCCGATCTGGAAAGGCAGTTGAAGGACGCCTCCGACGCGCGTCGCCGGCTGGTCGTCACCGACGGCGTCTTCTCCATGGACGGTTATGTGGCGCCCCTCGCCGAGATCTGCGACCTCGCCGAGCGTTACGACGCCATGGTCATGGTCGACGACTCGCACGCCGTCGGCTTCGTCGGCCCCGGCGGCCGCGGAACCCCCGAGCTGCACGGGGTGATGGACCGCGTCGACATCATCACCGGCACCCTGGGCAAGGCGCTGGGCGGCGCGTCCGGCGGCTACGTGGCCGCCCGCGCGGAGATCGTCGCCCTGCTCCGCCAGCGCTCGCGCCCCTACCTCTTCTCCAACACCCTCGCCCCGGTCATCGCCGCCGCTTCGCTCAAGGTCCTCGACCTGCTGGAGGCCGCCGACGACCTGCGGGTGCGGCTCGCCGAGAACACCGCCCTGTTCCGCCGCCGGATGACGGACGAGGGCTTCGACATCCTGCCCGGCGACCACGCCATCGCACCGGTGATGATCGGCGACGCGGCGAAGGCGGGCCGGATGGCCGAACTGCTGCTGGAGCGCGGGGTGTACGTGATCGGCTTCTCCTACCCGGTCGTCCCGCAGGACCGGGCCCGCATCCGCGTCCAGCTGTCCGCCGCGCACTCCACGGCCGACGTCGACCGCGCCGTCGACGCCTTCATCGCGGCCCGCGCCGAACTGGAAGCGGCCTGAACGACGAGTGGCCCCGGGGGAAGCGGTGGTCGAGCGGCCCGGACATATTGCGATAATCGATCCATGATCGAAGCGCGGCGGCTCCACATCCTTCGTGCGGTGGCCGACCACCGTACGGTGACCGCGGCTGCCGCCGCGCTGTACCTCACGCCGTCCGCCGTGTCCCAGCAGCTGACGGCCCTGGAGCAGGAGACGGGCCACCGGCTGGTGGAGCGGAGCGCCAGGGGCGTACGGCTCACCCCGGCCGGCGAGATCCTGCTCGGTCACACCAACGCCGTCCTCGCCCAGCTGGAGCGGGCCGAGGCGGAACTGGCCGCCTACAGCTCCGGGGCGGCCGGTACGGTCACGGTGGCCGCCTTCGCGACGGGCATCGCGCTGGTCGTGGCGCCCGCGGTGGCCCGGCTCGCCGGCACCGCCCCCGGGATCCGGATCCGGGTCCAGGACGCCGAGGGCGACGCGAGTCTGCCGATGGTGCTCGACCGGCAGGTCGATGTCGCCGTGGCCGTCGAGTACCGCGGGGCCCCGGCCGCCGACGACCCGAGACTCGCGCACGTCCCCCTGTACGCGGAGCCCTTCGACGCGGTCGTCCCGGTCACCCACCGCCTCGCCGACGCCCCCGAGGTCCCTCTCGCCGAGCTGGCCAAGGACCCGTGGATCGGGCCCTATCCGGGCAACCCCTGCCATGACGTGGTCGTCCTGGCCTGCGAGTCGGCCGGCTTCCAGCCGCGCCTGGAGCACTCCTCCGACGACTTCCGCGCGGTCGTGGCCCTGGCCTCGGCCGACGCGGGCGTGGCGCTCGTCCCGCGTTCGGCCCTGCGCGGCATGGATCTCACGGGCGTCGTCGTACGGCCCGTCGACGGGGTGGCGCCGACCCGGAGGGTCTTCGCGGCCGTCCGCCGGGGAGCCGAGGAGCATCCGCTGATCCGGCCCGTACTGGAGGCGCTCGGCGAGGCCGCCCGAGGCTGAGGCGTCCCGGGGCCTGGAGCCGGTGTGAGCCGTCCGTAACCGGGCTGTCTCATATCCGGGATAGATTCCCGGATATGAGACAGGCTGAGCGCGGAGTGGAGTCGGGCGGGGCACCGGACCCCGTCGACGTACGGATCGCCGGACGGCTGGCCGCGCTGCGGGCCGAACGCGGCTGGTCCCTGGGCGAGCTGGCGGAGCGCAGCGGGGTGAGCCGGTCCACCCTCTCGCGCGCCGAGCGGGCGGAGACCAGTCCTACCGCCGCGCTGCTCAACCGGCTGTGTCACGTCTACGGACGGACCATGTCCCGGCTGCTCAGCGAGGTCGAGTCGGACCCCGCTCCGCTGGTGCGTGCCGACGAGCAGTCCGTCTGGGAGGACCGGGCCTCGGGATTCGTCCGGCGCTCGGTGTCGCCGCCGCACCCCGCACTGCGCGGCGAACTGGTCGAGGGGCGGCTCGCGGCGGGCGCCGACATCGCCTACGACCGGCCGCCCGTGGCGGGCCTGGAACAGCACATCTGGGTGCTCTGCGGCGCCCTCGACGTGACCGCCGAGGGCGCCCGGCACCATCTCGCGGCCGGGGACTGTCTGCGTCTGCGGGTGTGGGGGCCGACCCGGTTCCGGTGTGCGGGCGACGAAGAGGTGCGTTACGTGCTGGCGGTGGTGCTGCCGTGACCGTGATCCGGCTCGACGCTCCCCAACTGCTGCTGCGCGCGGCGCACTTCGCCGACCTGCTGATCGACGCCGTGGACGGCGGCGCCTCGCTCGGCTTCCTCGCCCCGCTGCGTCGGGCGCAGGCCGTCGCCTGGTGGCGGGAGCGGGCGCACGAGATGGCGGCCGGGCGGCGCGCGGTGTGGGCGGCCCAGGACGGGGACCGTGTCGTCGGCACCGTCGGCCTGGCCTTCCCCGACAAGCCCAACAGCCGCCACCGCGCCGAGCTCGTCAAGCTGCTGGTCCACCGGGACGCCCGCGGCGAGGGCCTCGGCCGCTCCCTGCTGACCGCCGCGGAGCAGGGCGCCGCCGCGACCGGCGTCAGCCTGCTCCACCTGGACACCGAGACCGGCAGCTCCGCCGAACACCTCTACCGCTCCGCGGGGTGGACCAGGGCCGGGGTCATCCCCGACTACGCGGCAGACCCGGCCGGCGTCCTGCGCCCCACCACGCTGTACTACAAGCAGCTCGCCGTCGGGTGAGTGTCAGTGGCAGGGGCTACGGTGCGGAGCATGCCGGACGCCGAAGACGTACGCCGTATCGCCCTGTCCCTGCCGGACACCACGGAGAAGATCTCCTGGAGCATGCCCACCTTCCGGGTCGCGGGGAAGATGTTCGCCACGCTGCCCGAGGAGGAGACCTCCCTCGCGGTGCGCTGCCCCAAGGAGGAGCGCGACGAGCTGGTGCTCGCCGAGCCGGGGAAGTTCTGGATCGCCGACCACGAGGCCCAGTTCGCCTGGGTGCGGGCCCGCCTCGCCGCCCTGGAGGACGAGGACGAGCTGCGGGACATCCTCACCGACTCATGGCGTCAGGCGGCCCCGCCGCGTCTGCTGGACGCGTACCCGGGGCTGGGGTCGACCCACGGGGACTGACGCTGTCCGGCGGCCGGGACGAGGGAAAGGGGTGCGCGACCATCGACCCGAGTGCGGTATGGTTTCCATGCGTGTTCGGCCAGGGGAAAGCCCAGGTCAGACGGGCAACGGGACGTGGCGCAGCTTGGTAGCGCACTTGACTGGGGGTCAAGGGGTCGCAGGTTCAAATCCTGTCGTCCCGACTCGTATGAGTCGCAGGTCAGGGCCGGTTTCGGAGGTGTCCGAAACCGGCCCTTGATCATTTCTGGGGACCACTTGGGGACCAGGATGCTCGGCGGGGGTTGTAGCGCACTTTGACCCGGTCAAGATGCGCCATGGAGCGGGCAGTAAGGCGCAAACGCTCATTTGTCGCTTACAGCTCGAGAGTTGCGCCACTCACCGTACAGACCCGCATGTAGGCGTTTCGGGCTCCGGCAAGACCACCTTGGTCCGCGCGATCGTCGGACTGCAAGCGGCTACCGGTGGCACGATCCTCCTCGACGGCACCGCGCTCGGCAGCGGCCTGCGCGGTCGCGACCGGGAACAGCGGCACCGGGTCCAACTCGTGACGCAGCTCTCGGCTGTCGGTGCGTCGGGCTGAGCACGCTTCAGAGTTTCGGGATCTTCAGCGCGGCCCACGTCCTGGGGCCCGGGATCCCGTCCGCGTCGCCCGCGAGTCCGGGCCGGGAGCGCTGGAAGTCGGCGGTGTTGAGCCTGTCCGCTTCCGTCCATGCAGGGCCGGGACCGGAGGTGTAGTGCTTGCCGAAGCCGAGTTCCACCAGGCGTCTGCCGAGGGCGGTGACGAGGGGGCTGCGGCGGCCGGGATGGAAGAACGCCGTCCCGGGAAACGGCTCGTACAGCGGTGCCGTCGGATTCGCCGGGCCCGTCGTCGGCAGTCTCAGTCTCTGGCCCACGGTGATGTCGTCGGCGTTCTTGATGCCGTTGAGGGACAGCAGAGCAGCCACGGTGGTCCGGTGTGCGGCCGCGATGGAGGTCAGGGTGTCGCCCGCCCGCACGGTGTAGGTACCGGATCCGGTGTCCGGGGAGGCTCCCCCGTCGGCGGAGCGGGGGCTGCCCGGCACGATCCCGGTGTCTATGGCCCCGGGGTCCCAGTGGTCCTGGCCGGGGATCTGGGAGTGCCCGTAGTGGCCGCCCTTGTTCTCCCAGGTGGTTCTGGGACGCTCCGTCGCGAGGGCCGCGGTGGCCGGCGGGGCACCGACGGGCCACACGTCCGGGATGCCGTGCGCGCGTATTGCGGTGAGCAGCCGCTGGAAGTTCGGCTTGGCCTTCGGGTCGAACCCCTTCGTCCACGGAGCTTGCGCACGTCCCAGCACCTCGATCTGGATGCAGACCTTGCCGATTCGGTTCGTGCGCTTCGTGCCGTCGTTCTTCAGCGCCCTGGCCGACAGGTTCAAGGGCCCGAACTGGCCCAGCCGGTCCGTGACAGGGCAGTAGATCACCTGCGGTTCCACCCCGGCGCGCATCAGGTAGGCGGCGATGGACGTGAAGTAGTCGCCGCCGGCCGGGGACTCGGTGGTGTGCCACACGGCACGCGGCGGCTCCAGCGGGGTGTCCATCGGCCCTCCGATGCGCTGGTCGCCGAACCGGGTCACGCCGTCGATGTACGCCGGGCCCGAGGTGGGGTGCGCCGCGTCGATCAGGGTGGGGCGGATCTTCGGCAGCGGGCCGGTGGCCGGTTCGGTGGGCTCGTAGACGTCCAGGTCGCCGTCGTCGCGCAGGACCATGAAGGCGCCCTCGTGCCGGGGGTGTTCCTTGACGTGGCGCGCGGAGCCGGGGAGGGCGGCGATGGCGCGTACCCGGTCGATGTGGGCCTGGTCGACGGTGCCCAGATAGGTGGTGGTGATGTCCTGGGTGTCGGGGTCCGGGTGGTCGACCGTGACGTGGAAGGTGGCCATGCTGGAGTTCCGTTCTCGGGGCGGGGTGAGGAAGCGCGCGGGCGGTCAGGAGCTGAGAAAGCTCACTCGCTCGGCTGTCTCGATCATCTGGTGGGCGAAATCGCCGGAGCCGATGCTGCCGCGCTTCATTGTCGAGGCGATGCTGTCGGCGAGGTCGCCGATGGGCAGTCGGCCGCCCGGCCCGAGGGGGAGGGGGGCCAGGGTCGGGCCACTGGTCCCGTCGGAGGCACGCAGGGACTTGCCGAACCGGCCTTCGCCTGGGAGTTCCACCGCGAAGTGCACTGCCTCGGGCCGTTGCCGGACGTCGAGGCGGGTCAGCGTGCCGGCGAAGAGGCAGAGCATGATGTCGGGGGTCAGGCGGGTCATGCTGATCTGCTCCAGTGGAAGCTCCTGATCCTCGCCGAACGCCTCGACGGCCAGGCCGGGGTAGCCCGACACGACGCCGGATCTGATCAGGGCTCCGGTCACCGTCTTCGCCATGCCTATCGGCGGGCCCGACCGGTCCAGTTCGGCGTCCGCCGAGGTGAGGCGGCCGATGCTGAAGGCGCCGTCCAGGAGATGGCGTACCCATTGCGGGTCGAGGCTGACGAAACGGATGCTTTCCACCGGCAGCAGCCGCTCGTCGGGGACGAGGTACATCAGAGGGACGCCGGACAGGCCCGCCAGGCCCGTCAGCCAGGTGCGTACGGTGCCGGGGAGCGCGTCGTCGATGTCGGGGACGTCGAGCGGGTAGCCCGTGGTGGGTTCCAGGGTCGTCCGGAGCCGTTTCTGGCTGCGGCGGCGTTTCCAGTCGTACAGAGCGGTGGCGTAGTCGGTGCTCTGAAGTGCCAGCAGCCTGCCCAGCTCCCAGGCGGCGGCGTAACCGGTCTCGAACATGCCGATGTCCGGGTGGAAGCGCAGCAGACGGTCCGCGGTGCGGGTCGCCTGGAGGGGAGCCGCTGTCACCGGGCCCGTCGTCAGAGGGCCTCGGTACCACGACACTGTCGTTCCGCCCTGCCGCAGGGTGTGCCGTACGGGGATCTGGCCTTGGCGCAGCAGGTCGTCCGCGGCGGCGTCACCGCTGTCGGGCAGCCGCAGGGGGCTGCCGTGCTGGGCCAGGTCGCGGACGAGGGTGGCGAAGTTCTGGCTCTCGGCCACGCAGGCGAACCGCCAGGACGCGAGGCTGACCAGGCGTACGGGCGAGCCGGGTTCGGCGGGGCCCAGGTCGAACCCGTCGGCGGTGTACCGGTCTTCCAACGACACCAGGTGTACGGTGCTCGACTCGTTCGCCGGGGGCAGCCTGTTCCCCAGGACCACCGCGACGTCCGGGGCCCCCTCGGTCCGCCGGAGGTGTGCCAGGTAAGGCAGTTCCGCGGCCGAGGGGAGGATCTCCTCCAGCACGGCTCTGGGGACGTCGATGACGGTTGCCTGGTCCTCGGGTGACTGGTGTGCCTCCAGCGGGCCGGAGGGGAAGTACGCTGGCCCGGCGGCGAGGTCGGCGAGCCGGACGGACTTCGGTTCGGGCCGCTGGGACTGGCTGAACAGGAGCAGCGCGAGCCAGGGGCCCTCGACGCCGGACGAGCGTTCCCAGGGCAGTGTCGGGCGGTCCAGCATGACGTGCGGCAGGACGTTGTGATGGTCGCCGAGGCTGCCGTCCGGCGGGAAGAGCGCCGTCACCCGGGCCGCCGGAAGCGAGAACCTGTCCGCGCTGACGGTGAACTGGCGGGTCGCCGCGAACGGCTGCGGGCTCTCGGTGATCGTCTGGGTGGTGGTGATCTCGTACTGTCCGGGCGGCAGGACCGGCTTGGAGTGATCGACGAACGTGATGGTGTCAGCCATGGGTGACCACCTGCGGGACCTCCAGGAACTGGTCGGCGCCGAATCCGGCGAGGTCGATCGAAGCGCCGCCGAGCACCGCGTCGATCAGGGACGCGCGGGCCGTCGCCACGGCGGGGTCGTGCAGCGCGCCGGTGATCGCGGCGGCGTCCTGCACGAGGACGCGGTCCGGTTCCGCGGACGCCCAGCGGATCGCGTCCGGTTCGGTGAACAGGGGGGTCGCGCTCTGCAGCGCGGCGCTGGGGAGGGTGGGCGAGACGGACGGCTCCGTCGGCGGCAGCGGTCGTACCGTATAGCCGGTGAGCAGCTCTCCCACGAGCTGCGGCCGGTTGAGGGAGGCACCGAACTCGCTTCCCCAGAGCGCCGACGGGAGTTGCTTGGCGACGGGTTCGAAGGCGAACAGGTCGTCCATCGGCTTGCCGTCTTTGGTGATCTCGATCCGGTGTGTCGCGGTCGTGGACGCCACGCCCATCGGGCTGACCCCGAAGGCCGTACCGGCGGTGCCTGTCGGCAGCGTCCGGTCCTGACCGTCCGGGCCGTGCACCGCGCGCGTGCTGGGGACGACCGAGTCGGTGACCAGCACCAGGCCGTGCGGGTCGACCACACCGAGGTCGGTGCCGCCGCCCGGGGCCAGCGCTCCGCCGCCCAGCGCGACGGTGGTGATCTCCTCGGCGGGCGGGAGCAGAGTCGCCCGGAACCTGTCCCACGGCATGGGGGCGGGCGCGGCGGAGCCCGAGGCGCCGAAGGAGATGGTGAACGAGATGATGCTCAGGTCGATATGGGCGCGACCGCCGAAGTCCGGGCCCCAGAACTCCACGTCCGCGCCCACGTGGGCGCTGATGGTGTGGCTGCCGAAGAACGAGAACGTGTACGAGGCGCCGACCGAGATGTGCGCGGACGCCTCGTAGTGGTACGGCTGCCACGCGATGAGGAAGTCCATCGACGCGTCGAACCATGCCTGCAGCGAGCCGTCGTGCCAGGTCGCGCTGAGGCTGCCGCCCGCCATCAGTGCCGCGGGGGTCAGCGCGAAGTAGGCGCTGCCGGTGAGCTGCAGGTGCGAGTTCACCTGCCAGTTGAAGCCGAGCCGCGGTGCCACCGGGTAGTGCGCGGGCACGGTGAAGTGCGGGTGGTAGCCGCCGACGCTCAGGACGAAGTCACCGCTGTTCGGCCCCGCGAACCAGGTGCTGAACGCGAAGCCGCCGGTCAGCTTGCAGTCCCGGGACAGCAGATAGGAGTTCGGGGTGAGCTGGGCGGCGATCGAGAAGAACCCGTCGTCGGGTACGAAGGTGCCGCGCAGCGCCAGTTGCACCTCGGCGACCGGTGTGACGCCCGCCGCGCCCGCGTCCGACGCCGGCAGGACCAGCGTCGACAACCCCATCATGTTCAGCTCGAACCGGTGACCGAAGCCGGCCGACAGGAGCAGGAAGGAGTCGACCATCTCGAACGAGGTGAACCGGATCCCGAACATCAGGAATACGTCACCGGGCGACGGCGGCAGCGAATCGTTCAGCCGCTGCAACTGCCCGCCCACGTCGGTGGCGGGCGAGCTGCCCCCGACCACGTCGGCGATCAGCGGGAACTCGGCGAGCCGGTCCACAGCGGGCGGGATCAGCCTGCGGTTGTAGCCGAAGCCCGCGGCCAGCCCACGCACGAAGAAGAACGCCGGCCCGCCGATCGGCTTGTCGAGGAAGGCGTACACGAACAGGGAGGGGCCCTGCGGGAGCTGGAGGTAGGACCCGATCGCGCCGATGGAGAAGTCGGCGGTACGGATGGTCGCCGCCCCGCCGTACGCCGGGTAGGTCGCGCCCTCGAACTCGACGGTGTTCTTCAGGAACGAGCCGCCGATCTCCACCGGCCCCGAGGCGTACGCGAGATCGAGTCCCGCCAGCCCGAAGGACGGCATCGCGGCCGGGTCGGACAGCGCGACGCCCGCCTCCAGGCCGGTCAGGGTGAGGGTCAGCCCGGCCGCCGAGATCGAGGCGTCCAGCAGTACGGCGAGTTCGGCGCTCTGGCCGGGCGGATGGTCGTACCGCACGCCCACCCGCTGGATGTGGATCGGCCCGAAGGACCGCTGCACCTTGTACCAGAGGGCGCTGTCGGCGCTCTGCGTCGACTTGTCGGGTACGGGTGTGGTGGGTGTCGTGGGCTGGGTGCCCGCCCCCGCCACCGGCAGAGCCAGGGGCTTTTCCAGGGCGCCGAGCTTCAGCAGGCCGCTGATCAGGAAACCGGCGGCCAGGTCCCCGTCGGGGAGCTTGGCCACCTGGTCCGGCAGCATCGCGTTGACGGCGGCGACCTCGGCCGCGGCCAGGGCGGCGGAGGCCGCGACCAGCCGGAGCGGATCGAAGCCCATCTCGCCCGCGCCGAGATGGTCGCCGACGACCGGCAGGTGCGACAGGTCGACCGTGAGCGCCAGATCGGCGCCGAACAGGTACTTCGGTCCGTCGACGGCGAGGAAGGCGTCCTTCAGGTCCACGGTCAGCCCGTCCGGGACGAAGGCGGCGGCGGACGGCAGCAGGGCTGCGACCAGGTCCTTCAGCGCGGGAACCGGGTCACCGGCCGCATGGCTGTAGGCGGCGGTGAACAAGCTCGCCGTCGGCTGTTGCGCGAACCTCAGGTCGAACCGGGGCCTGAAGGGCCCGCGAGCCGTCGGTACCGTCGCGGCCAGCGCGGCGGTGAGGCTCCGCTGCCCGGTGTCGATCGCGAGCGTCACGTCCACCTCGGCGGTGTCGAGGGGGAACAGCGCCTCGCCGGTGAGGAAGAGGCGTCCGGTACCGGTGGACACCTCCATGCCGAGGTTCTCGATGACGAGCTGGGCGATCGGCGCGGGCAGGGCGATCGCGCCGAATCGGTCGGCGATGTCCTGGAACAGCCTCCCGATCTGGATCTGCTGGCCGGGGTCGGTCTCGCCGGTGAACTGCCATTGGCGGACGGGGTCGTATGCTGCGGAGGTCTTGAGGACGACCCCGCCGATCCTGAATATCGCCAGCGCTTTGAAGGCGGTGTTGTCCTCCGCGTGCTGGACGGCGAACATCACGTCGGTCAGCGAGAGCGAGTCCGCCAGCCGCCATTCACCGGTCAGTTCCAGGAAGGCGTGGTAGGCGGCTTCGCGGGGTGCCGTGGGACTCTTGTCCGGCAGGGTCAGACCCAGGTCGAACTTGACCACGGACAGGTCCGGCACCGGGGCCGGATCGACGCCGGTGAGGTCGGTGTAGACCTCACGCATGCTCAGCGGGCCGTCGCCCGCGCGCAGCGCGCCGCCCAGCGTGCCGACACCGAAATCGGCGCTGATCTCCAGGGTGCCGTTCTCGCCGATGCCGAACAGACCGGAGAGGACTCCGGACACCCGCGGGGACGAGAACGGCCGGTCGACCCGGAAGGTCAGGTCGATCGCCTGAAGATCCATCAGGTCCGGGACGACCGTCCACTCCTCCTCGATCTCCAGCTTCAGGCTGACGTAGTCGACCGACAGGGTGGCCGGGGTGACCCGCACCCGGACGTCGGTGAGCAGCACCGGCTTGATGACGGAGAGGCCGAAGGGGACCGGCAGGGCGGCCTGGCCGGTGAATCCGGCCACGTCCGCGAGGGTGAGGCCGCCGAGTTCGCGGAAATCCCCCGAGAACAGCATGCTGTCGCCCCAGCCGACGATCTCCGTGAAGATGAGCACGTCATGCCGCTTTCCGGCCACGGTGACCGGTACGGCCGCGGTCACGGTGATCGAACTCCGTGCCGACCAGTCGATGCCGTCGTAGTCGAAGACGGGGTCCGAGGTGATCTCGTAGCGCAGTTGGGAGAGGGCGAACAGGCCCAGGTCGAGCGTCCGTCCCTCCGGCCCGTACAGCAGGATGTTCGGCACGGCGGTCGTCGGGAAGGGGAGTTCCGCCGGCCCGCCCACCATGGTGATCTCCCCGGTGAGGGTGTGGGTGACTCCCGGCATCAGCAGGTCCAGCGGCGCCATCGGTGTGGTGATGAGCAGGAGGCCGCCGAAGGTCATGGCGGTGGCGGCCGAGTCCAGGACCAGTACCGGCGACTTGAACCGCAGGGTGTCGAAGATCGAGTGGCGCAGAGGCGGGAACGCCTGCGAGAACGTCCAGTCGGGGGCACCGGTGGCGCGCACCACGACGCGCACGGAGTCCGGCGCGGCGGTGAAGGTCACATCCAGGGCCATGCCGGTGAAGGGTCCGGAGGCACCGGTGCCCGTCACCCTCACCCCGTCGGCGGTTTCCGTGCGGGCCGTCACCGGGGACAGGGTGAGATGACCCTCGGGGAAGAACGACGTGAAGAGGTCGCCGACGTGGGTCAGCGCGGCTACCGCGATATCGATCCCGGTGCCGGTCTCTTGCACCGCGTTCCTGATCTCGTCGGGGGTCATGTGGCGGCCGGGAAGGTCTGGTAAACGGTGTCGTAGGAGCCGGTGGTGTACACCTGTTGCTCGGTCCAGACGCTGTCGTCGACGTAGCTCTTGAGTGCGGCGGGTGCCCAGCAGAACGTCTCATGGTTGCCGGTCGTGGCGCGCTTTTCGGCCGAGAGCTTGTCGTCGTAGCGCGTGATCACTTCCTTGCTCGGCAGATGGTGCATGGGAATCAACTTTCCGGCGCTCGCGACGACGGCGATCGGGTTCACCATGTCGATGAAATCCTGGGAGGACGATGTGTTGATGCTGCCGTGGTGACCGGCCTGGACGAGGGTCAAGTCCGTCAGCCTGTCCTCGGCCGTGTTGATGAGGAACTGTTCGGTGTTGGTCGTCGCGTCGCCGCACATCAGCAGCTTCACGCCGTTGGCTTTGACGAGCGTCACGATGCTGCCCCGGTTCGTCTCGTTACTGGAGTCGTTGCGGTAGTTGTGCTGGACACCGGCGGCCACGATCGACACCTTGCAGTTCTCCTCGTCCACGATGAGGATGCCGCCCTTCCCGTCCAGCCGGTCGACGGTGATTCTCTTCTCCGGATCCGAATCCTCGACCGCGGCCGCGACAGGGATCCCGTTGAGGCTGATCTCACCGGGCACAGGACGCTTCGGGTTCCGGTCGTCGTTGACCACTACTTCCAGGACCGCGCTGTCGGCCGTTGTCCTGGCCAGGAAGGCACTGGTCTGATCCGCGCTGTACATGCTCCGAGGAGCGCTGTGATAGCACTTCTCGATTTCGCAACTCGGCGGCAGCACCGACTGGAGCTTGTTGTAGTGGTCGGTGTCGGGATGGGTGAGGATCAGGATGTCGACCTTGTTCGACGTGCCGAGGAACTTCGGGCCGGTCAGGACCTTTCTCACCCTGCTTTGGAATCTGAATTTCGCTTCGTCCTCCATGCTGTCCGAGCCGCAGTCGAACATGATGACTGTGCCTCTGGGCGTCGACATCACGGCACAGTCACCCTGGCCGACCCTGATGAAGGCGACGTGCAGACTGCCGTCGCCCCGGTTGCCGGGCGGGGCGGGAGGACGATCACGCAGGTCTTTCAGACGCTTCGCTTCCAACTCGTCGGCCGCCGCTTTTTTCCGCGCCGCCTCCAACGCCAGGTCCTGGTCCCGTTGGGGCTTCGTGTCGCGCCTCGTGCGAGGCTTTCGCGGCTGTATTTCCTCCTCTGCGGGTTCCTCGGATCTCTTGCGCTTCTTTTTGCTCGGGGGCATCCGTCACCTCATCCCGGGAAGGAGATCTGCCAGCGTCCTTGGGTCACCCGCTCGCCCTTGGTGGCCCAGGTGGCCATGGCGCGCCGGTTGTCGCCGATGAAGTTGAAGCCGGCGAAGGCGTATTCGTCGTGCACCACGTTCCGCAGGTCGAACTCCAGGTGCCCGTCCGCCAGTTTCTTCAGGATCTGGAGTTCGCCGGCGCCGATGGTGACGCCACCGATCTGGAGGCTGTTCACGACCGCGGTGTTGGCGTACACGTTGGAGAAGTCGTCGCTGTTGAGGTCGCCGGTCTTGAACGTGAACCCTTCCTGCCTGGCCTCGATGCGGTGCCAGAAGCGTTGGTGCTGGTGGAAACGCAGCACCGGGAAGGTCATGGGACTCGTGCTGTCCTGGAACAGCTCCAGGTACAGCGCCTTCCCGTCGACGGTGTCGGCCGTCGCGTTCTGCCGGCGCACCTGGAGGTGCCCGCTGCCGGTGTCAGCGACGAGCGGCGTGTTCGCGGGCAGCCCGCTGCGCAGGCCCTTCACCACGGCGGTCTGGACGAACACGTCGGAGAAATCGTCGCTGTTGAGGTCGCCGGTCTTGAACATGAGCCCCTCGGGCCTGCCCTCGACGCGGTGCCAGAAACTGCCGCCGTGATGGAAACGCAGCGAGGGGTAGACCGTGCTGGGGCCGCCCTCCTGGAACAGTTCGAGGTAGAGCCGCTTGCCGCCGCCCGCGTTCGACTCCCGGCGCAGTTGCAGGTGTTCGGCGTCGGCACTGACCGTGAGCCTGGAGCCCGGTGCCGTGGTGCCGATGCCGACGTTGTTGCCGAACGGGTTGAGGGCCAGCGGCTTCGAGCCGTGCGACTGCGCCCAGCTGTAGTTCTGGTGGTAACCGAGCCGCAGGTTCGACTGGTTGGTGGGACCGAGGACGAGGGTGTTTCCGTTCGCGTCCTGGTTGGCGTTGACGATGTGCAGCCTCGCCTCGGGCGTGACGGTGCCGACACCGGTGTTCTGCTGGCTGTACAGCAGCGGCGACTTCTCGGCGAACAGGGTCACCGAGCCGTCCTGGTACCCCGGCACGTTGCGGTAGCCGACGACGATCGGCGCCAGGCCGAGCGACGGAACCGCGATCACCTGGGACAGCTTGACCACCAGCGTCCCGTCGGGCCCGAACGCGGTGGCCGACTGGGGGGTCAGCGTCCATTCGACGCGCTGCCCGAGTCTCTCCGAGGCGATCGTCCAGTCGGAACCGACCCCGCTGGCCTTCAGGCCGTCCAGCGTCGTGCCGGCCGCCGTACCCGCGCTCGTCAGCGCCCACTCGTGGGTCTCGCCGGCCTCCTGAAGGTCGTACGAGAGCGTGAACGAGGCGCCGGCCAGGGAGAGTGAGGTGTCCCTCGACCGGTTGGCGATGCGGAAACTCAGGGTGTTCGGTGTGACGCCGTCGCTGAGCACCCGGTTTCCGCCGACGAACCCGATCGCGAGCGGGATGTCACGGCGGCCCCGCCGGTTGACGATGTCGAGGAACGCGGTGCGCTGCCCGGTCAGTTCGCTCTGCTCACCCGCGTACCGCATCCGCTGGTGCGTCAGCTCCACCCGGGTGCCACGGGTCCCGCGGCCCCCGTCGGCCGCCAGCCCCTTCAGCGCCACGTCGAAGGACGTGCCCCGTCCGATGACCATGGCCTTGGGCGCCCCCAGATACAGCACCGTTCCGCCGGTCGCCGGGTCCGGGGCCCGCAGCAGCGTCCACTCGGACGCGGCGACGGCCGGTTCGGGCGGGGCCGTGATGGTGCCCGGGCGCAGCCGCAGCGCGACGTGGTGCTCGGTGGCCGACACCGGGCCCGCCAGGGTCCGCAGCTCGATGTCCTGCCGGGAGGTGTTGGTCAGCCGCAGGATCATCGGCTGCCCTGCGGGGTTGTCGTCGATGAACAGCACCGGCTGCTGGTCCACGTCGAGCAGGGCGAAGTCCAGCGGATGCGCCCGTACGAACGCGGCCAGCGACGCCTCGTCGTCGGCCATGTCCCGCTGGATCTCGGCCTGGCTGAGCGCGTTGTCGTAGATCCGTACGTGGGACAGCAGCCCGGTGTACCGGCCCGTCCCGTCCGTGCCGGCCAGCAGCGGGCTCTGGGCGGTGGCCCGGTCACCGGTGAACGCGTACTCGCTCGCCTTGACCCCGTCGACATAGATACGGGCGGTGTGCCCGTCGTTGACGCAGGCCACGTGGTGCCATGAGTCCGTCGCTACGGCCCCGGGCGCGGTGGCGTGCCCGTCGCCGGGCTTCCCTGTGGTGGCGAACCGGTGCCTGAGCGTGCCGTCCGCGTCGAGTACGACGGCGAAGTCGCCCTGCGCCTTCGCCACGAGGCCCACCCGTGCGGCCCTCTTGGCCGACGGGTTGACCCATGCCTCGACCGTGTACGCGCCGAGTTTCAGTAGTGGTGTCTCGGCACCGGTCACCTGGACGGTGGTGCCGTCGAACGCCAGTACGCTGCCGAACCGGTCGTCAGGGCGTGTCCCCGGCTTCCCGGCGACGGTGCCGGCCAGATGGTTGTCGGAGCTGTCCGTGACCTGGTTGTTCGAGGTCAGGGCGTCCAGGTGCCAGTGCAGCACCAGGTTGGCCGTCATTCCGCGGCTCCGTCCTGGGCCGCGGCGGACTTCTCCGCCTGCTGGTGGATCTTGCCTATCAGTTCGTACACCTGCGCGTACGGCTGGGTACCGAGGGCCTCCAGCAGGAGGTTGGTCTCGGCGAGCGTCAGCTCCAGGGTGATCATCGTGCTCCTTGGTCGTTCTGCGGTTCGCGCACCGGACGCAGCGTCAGCCAGCCCTCGCGCAGGGTCGCCCGAGCGGGGAACCGGGCGTCGGGCCGTGGCGGATCGGCCTGCTCGAACCGGCCGGTCCGCCGCTGTTCCTGCCACGACCAGGCGTAACCGGGCTCGTCCGGCAGGGGTACGGCGAGATGGTCCGCGTCGGTGAGGACCGGCGCGGTGCGGAAACTGACGGCCATGCCCTCCAGGGCGTCCCGGAACATCCCGGCCGGGATCCGCAGCGAACGGGTCGGCAGGATCCCCGCCGTCGCGTGCACCGTGCCCCGTGGGTCGATCAGCATGGTCAGGTACTGCGGCGGCGCGTCGAGCGCTTGGACCAGCGGGTCCTCGGGGGAGCGGACGTCGTGCCAGAGGGGGCCGAGGCGCTGCGCCGAGTCCTCCAGCCAGAACCCGAGGACCCCGTCGTCGAGGACTTGGTGCTCGCCGATCCTGACCGGGAAGCGGACCGACGGGAAGTCGTCGGTCTCCCGGCAGGCGCGGCCCATGTCCTGCCGGAAGACGTTCCAGTCCTGGTGATTGGCCGGCCGGCCCATCAGCTCCAGCGACACCCGCGCGCGGACCACCGCCAGCGGCCGGCCCATCAGCACGGCCCGGCCCCGGTGCTGGGCGTAGTCCTCCGGCTCGATGTACTGAAGGGTGGCGTCCAGATCCTCCAGGAACGTGCCCAGAGCAGCCGGCCCGGTGTCGTGCAGACGCTGCACGACCGCCCGCAGATGAGGGTTGGCGATCGCCCCGATCGGGCCGAAAGCGCCCCCGGGCAGCTCCCGCCACTGGGCGGACTGCGGCTGGGCGGCGTCCGGCAGGGCGTGCAGTGCGCCGATCGCCGAACCGTCGGCGGCGTACACGGCGAGACCGGCGTCGAGGTGGTCGGGGATCAGCCAGCCGCAGATCGGGGAGGTGTCCGGCAGACCGTTGGTCTGCCTGATGTCGTCCTCCGCGTCGAGCCACTCGAACGACAGCCGTGCGGGCTGGGCCAGCCGGGGCGGCATCGCCACCCAGTCCGGCTGCTCGTGCATCCGCAACTGTGCCGTGGTCCGGATCCGGTCGGCGTTCACGTCCTGGGCGGTGCCGAAGTTGTCGAGGATCCGCAGCCGCAGCACCCGCAGCGCACCCGCGCGGATCGGGTTGAAGCCGCTGAGCGGCTGCGGCGCGTGCCGGGTCTGCCCGCCCACCGCCTGCGCCACGTCGGCGGCGAACCGCTGGTGGTCGGGGAAGCCAAGCGGATCGGCTATCGGGAGCTGACGGGTGAGCTTGCGCATGAGCAGGGCGTCGTTGAACCCGTTCAAGGCGGCGGACAGGTTGCTGTCCTCGTGCTCCGCGAGATGCCGGTAGATCCGGACCAGCAGAGCCAGCCGCTGGTCATTCCCGTGGGAGTCGAACCAGTCGAGCACGCCGGCGGGGTCCGCCAGGAACGCCTCGCGGGTCACCTCGGGCCGCCCCGACGCGTTGTGGAGCGGCAGCACAGCGCCCTGTAGGTAGCGCAGCACCCGGGAGGACAGCACCGGCCGGGCGCCCGGCGACAGGATCGTCGTACCGGTGTAGACGTTGGCGCCCTTGTCCGGTATCTGCCGGATCGGCTGCAGCTCCACGTCACGGGGCGGCAGGACATAGTTGCCGGTGACGAAGTCCTCGCTGTAAGCGCGGTCGCGCGGATCGTTGTTGTTGCCGATCGTCGCGGGGAAGAACTCCACCTCCCACTCCAGCACCGTGGGATGCCAGGACGGGCCGGTCCACTCGGTGACCGCGAAGTTCGGCACCGGCAGCTTCGCCACGGCGGCGACGGCACTCGCCCGCAGGGCCCGCACGGCTTTCGGCGTGGCCAGGTCCGATTGGCCCTCGGCGGACAGGGCGCACTCCAGCAGCCCCTGCGGATGCAGCGTCCCGTCCTGGCCGTGGCGGTCACCGGGAGTGGCCGCCTGCCCGGTGAGCAGCACCACGGGATCATTGGGGAGCTGGTACGACGGAGCGGGAATCTCGTGCAGGACGAAGGTGCTGCGAGCGCCCACGGCGACGGCGTTGAAATTTTTCAGCGAGCTGTCGACGGCCGTGCGCGCGTCGCTCAGCCGCTGGGCCAGGAGTTCGGCCCTCCCGGAGTCCTGGTCGAGCAGACCCATCGTGCGCCCGAGGAAGAACGCCACCTGGTCCTGGTCCGGATACGAGTCCACCAGGGCGTCGTACGGATAGGCGCAGAGCTGGTACTTGTACCAGTCCGCGAACAACTGCTCTCGCACCGAGGTCAGTTGATGGCGTGCCCGGTCCAGGTCGGCCTGGGCGGTGTTCAGGAGGTTCAGCAGGTCGCTCAACGCGTGGGGCACGGTGAGCTGTTCGCGTGCCTGCTTGTGCTCGGCGGTGACGCCGTCGGTGTCGTCCTGCCGCCGCAGGGACCACTGGATGCCGGAGGGCACGTCGTGGAAGGTGGCGGAGTGCCGGGACTCGTTCAGGCCGAAGCCGAGGTCCAGCGGCTTCGACTCCAGCTCGTCGGCGAAGGCCAGCGCCTCCAGGAGTTCCTCCACCCGGTCGGCGGACTCGGTGGGCAGAACGCTTCCCAGGTGCGCGGCGAGCGCCTCGGTGGCGGTGTTCCCGACGCAGACGCCGGTCTCGTCGTCCGCGTCGGACAGCAGGGGACTCGGCTCGATGCCGGTGGCCGCGAAGGTCAGCCGTGCGTAGCAGACCACCCGGCCCGGTGCCGGAGCGTCGGGACCAGCCGAGGGCGCCGTCCAGCCGAACCGGAGCCGGGCCGCTTCCTGCCAGCCGCGCACGTCCGGTGCCGCCGAGCCGTCACCCAGCGCGGTGGCGGGATCCTGGCCGGGGTCGTCGTACCAGCCGAGCACCTCGTAGCGCAGGCCCTTCGGCGGGACGCCCGGATAGTCGGGGTCGTGGAAGCCGAAGACGCTGTGGCAGTTGGCGTACTGCGCCGCGAAGGTGGGCTCCCCGTAGCCGACCGCGGTCAACTCGGGGAGATACCGCGAGCGGTCGGTGGAGCGGCTCCAGACATCGAGCGGCAGCTTCCGGCCGAGCCGCCGGTACGGCCGGCCCGGGCCGGGTACCGGATAGCGGACCGCGGCGGGATTGTCGTCGGACAGGTAGTCGCTCTCGACGACCCACTCCTCCTCCACCCGCCCGTCTCTGCTCCGGGTCACCAGCCAGCGGTTCGGCACCGCCGGGACGGCGGTGGTGCCGTCCTCGCGCTGGACCATCCGGGTCAGGCCGTCGGGCAGCGCCCAGTGGAGATGGATGCCGGCCCTGAGCCGGAAGTCCTCGTCCTGGAAGGGGGTCCGCACCATGATCTCGCTGACGTACGGGAGATCCTCGTTCTGGTCCAGACCGGTCGCCGGGTCGCGGTACGGGAGCCGGCTGAAGTCGTTGTCCGGTCCCCGCACATCGAGATCGCCGGCCAGGCACAGCGCGTCGAGGTGAACCGGCACGACCAGCGGTCCGCCGACGCTCACCGGTCTTCCGCCGTCGGGGTCGGACATACGACGGCTGTCCCTTGCGACACGGTTCCCCCCAGAGTCCGGCTGCCAGCCGAAAAGTGTCCCGGCCGGTTCAGCGAGCGTCACCGTAGTGGGCAAGTAGCCGTGCGAAACGCGCAGTTGATCCAAAGCGGCAGCACTGGAGGCGGCGGTCGCCACGGGAAAACGGGCCGACGCGTCCTTCACGATTGTGCGACCGCAACGACCGCGGGAAACGAGGCTGTCCGGCCCGCCGGAGGCCGTTGTCGGGACGAGAGTTGGGCAGGGCCCTGGGCGGCAACACGGGCAGGGCCGTCGTTCCCGGCGCGGTGAAGTTCCCTCTTCGCACAACGAGAGCGGCCCAGTCCCTGTCCCCGGGCGTGCCGCCGCTGCCGGTCCGGCCGACGCGGATGACGGGACCGGCTTTGGCACCGGAAGGTTCCCGCGCGGTTCTTCCGGTGATCCGTCCGGTTGTTCTTCCTGGTGCTCCTGCTCGCCAGTACACGGTCAAAGGGAGGGCGGCCGGTATGTGGTGATCGCCGGTGAGTACCATCCGCTGAACGGCGAGGCGTCGGGGTCCTCGCCCGGATGCTTCGGGCAGACGAAGTAGTGCGGGGGGCACGGGAGTTGACGACGTTCGGTGAGATGCTGCTGGTCTTCCGCCGGGCCGCGGGGCTGACCCAGGAGGAGCTGGCCGAGGCCGCCGGGATGGCGGCCCGGTCCATCCGGGACCTGGAGCGCGGCCGGCGAGCACGTCCGCAGCGCCGCACGGCACAGTTGCTGGTGTCGGCGCTGGGACTGGGCGAGGCCGACGCCGCCGCGCTGCTCGCGGCGGGCCGCCCCGGCAGGCAGGCGATCCCTCCCGCCGACGGCAGCGCGACGCCGCCCGGCCTGCTCGGCCGCCAGGACCAGCTGATGGTCCTGGAACGTGCGGCCGCCGAGGCACGGGCGGGCCGGGGCGGCGTGGTGCTGATGCGGGCGGGCGCGGGGACGGGGAAGACCGCGCTGCTTGACGCGTGGGCGGGCGTCCAGCAGCCGGGGGAGATCCGGGTGGTGTCCGCGAGTGGGGCGGAGCTGGAGCAGGGCTTCGCCTTCGCGGTGCTGCGGCAACTGGTCGAGCCCCTGCTGGCCCGAGCCGGTGACGAGGGGCGGGCACGGCTGCTGTCGGGTCCGGCGCAGCTGGCGTCGCACGCTCTGAGTGTGGAGGGGACCGGTGAGCTGTCGCCCGAGGCGTCGCTGGGCCTCCTGCACAGCCTGTACTGGCTGACGGTGCATGCCGCCGACGAGGGGCCGCTCGCCCTGGTGGTCGACGACGTGCACTGGGCGGACCGACCGTCGGCGCGGTGGCTCGAATACCTGGCGCGGCGGCTGCGGGGTCTGCCCCTGCTGCTGGTGCTGGCGGGGCGGCCGGACGACGGTGCCGGGGCCGGGCCGATGCTGGAACGGATCGCCGCACAGCCCTACTGTCGGCGGATCGACCTGCCCGGGCTGGACATCGACAGTGTGACCCGCCTGGTGCGGGCGAGCCTGGGGCCCGGCGAACCACGGTTCGTCGCCGCGTGCGCCTCGGCCACCGGAAGCAACCCGCTGCTGCTGCACGAACTGCTGCGGACCCTGGCCGACAACCAGATCGGCGCCACCGACAACCAGGCCCATCTGGTGGCGGAGTTCCGGGGCCGCATCCTGGCCGAAACCGTCGTCAAACGGCTGGCCGACGAGCCGGAGCCGGTCCTTCGCCTGGCCCGGGCCCTGGTCGTGCTGGGGGACGACGCCACCTGGAACGTCGCGGCTGAGCTGGCGGGGCTGGGCGAGCCGACGGCACGGGAACTCAACGGCAGGCTGCGGCAGATCGGCGTGCTGGCGCCGGGCGAGCCGGTGCGGTTCCGGCACGCCCTGGTCCGCACCGCCGTCGCCGAAGCCGTCCTGGGGCCGGTCGAACTGGCCGCCGGTCACGCGCGGGCGGCCGGACTGCTGCGGAGCGACGGCGCGGCCGACGACCTGGTGGCGGCCCATCTGCTGCTGGCCGAACCGGGCGGTGAGAGCTGGTGGGTGGACGTCCTGCGGGAGGCGGCGCGGGCGACTCGTGGCCGAGGGGCTCCGGAGGTCACCTCCGCCTATCTGCGCCGGGCTCTGCGCGAGCCGCTGTCCGTCGAAGAGCGCGGTCCCCTGCTGCTGGAGCTGGGCAAGGACGAGATGCAGATCGACGTCGGCGCGGCCAGGCACCACCTGACGCAGGCATCGACGGCGTTGGCCGACCCGTACGCGCTGGCCGAGGCGGCCTCTTTGCTCGCCAGCGCACTGTTCCTCAGCCATGAGCACGAGCGCGCCGTCGACGTCCTCGCCCGCGCGGTGGACGATCTGGAGCAGACCGACGACGGCATCGGCCTTGCCCGTGAGGTGTCATGGTTCCTTCAGGCGCAGATGCTGCTGATCGGCTACGACCAGCTGTCCACGCTCCCCGCCGCACGCCGGCACGCGCGCCGGCTGCGGGACCACAAGCTGACCGGGGACACCCCTGGTGAGTGCGTGGTCCTGGCCGCGCTGTCCGCCTGGGCCACCACCGGGGAGGCCAGCGCCCAGGTCGCCAACGACCTCCTCGACCGGGCCCTGCGCGGCGGACTGGTCGCGGCGGACGCGTCCCACATGTTCGTGAGCCTCGCCGGGCTGGCCTTCGTGGCCACCGACCGGCTCGACGACGCGGTCGCGCGCTTCGACCGCATCGGCGACACGGGTGGCCGGTGGGGGTCGTTCCTGATGGTCTCGTCCGCGCTGACCTGGCAACTGCTCGTCCAGGCCCGCCGCGGCCGGCAGCTCCCGCTCACCGCCGACTTCGGACACCCCGCCACCACGGCGGACCAGGGCCTGGAGCCTCGCGTCAGGCTGTCGATGACGACCCAGGTGGGGGAGTCGCTGATCGAGCGGTGCGATCTGACCTCGGCGACGGCGGTGCTCACCGCGGACGCCGACTTCGACCGGGTGGGCTGGACCTGGCAGGGCCCGGCGCTCCTCGCCCGCAGCCGCCTGCACGCGGCGCGGGGCAACCCGGCCGCCGCCCTGGCCGTCCTGCACGAGTACGGCACGCAGGAGAACCGGGCACAGGTCATGAGCCTGGCCGGGGCGCCCTGGCGGTCGCGGGCGGCCCTGCTGCACCTCACGCTCGGACAGCGGACGGACGCGCTCCAACTGGCCACCGAGGAACTGGAGCTGGCCCACCGATGGGGCACCGAGCGAGCGATCGGGATGGCCTCACGCTGTCTGGGCGTCATCCGTGGCGGACACAGCGGGCAGGCCCTCCTGCGCGACGCCGTGGCCGTGCTGAAACGGTCCCCCGCCCGACTGGAACTGGCCCGCGCCCACTACAGCCTTGGCACCGCCCTCCTGCGCGGCGGTGACACCGACGAGGCCCGCCAGGCCCTCACCCAAGCGCTCCGCCTCGCGGACACCTGCGGCAGCGTCCTGCTGGGTGGCCAAGTACGCGGAGCGCTCGCCACGGCAGGCGTGCGCGCGAAGCCGGCCCCACCGGCGGCCCCGAGCCTCTCCCTGACCGAACACCGGCTGGTCGAACTCCTGCGCGCAGGCCACAGCGACCGCCAGATCGCCCAGGCCCTGCTCCTCACCCCGCACGACGTGACCGGACTCATCGAGCAAGCAGGCCGCACACTGGGGGTGACCAGCAGGGCGGAGCTGGCGTCCCCGGCCCAGGCCCACCAGCAAGCCGGCGGTGAGTAGACCCTGCGGTCGGCGCGATTCGGCGGCCTGGAGTCGCGAATCGGGGATGTGACTGCGCGGACATGGCTGAGGGCGCCTGAGAGGCGTTTCAGCGATGTCCCGGCCGCGGCTGCGCATCGTCGGATGCCGGACCTTCTCGCCGATGTGCGGGGCCTGGCCGATCGGCTGCCCGAGCGTGCCCTCCTGCGTCTCCGACGCGACCGCGCGCGGTGGGCGCTGCCGTGTCCGGGCTGTGAGTCGGCCGGACAACCTGTGGACATGCCCGGTCCCGGATGACGCGACGCGGTGCCACTGCCAGGATCGGCGTCATGACCGCAGGGCACGGCCAGACCGGCAAGCACCGCACAACCCGAGGGAGCGCCGAAGCCGGGAAGCACCGGACGCCGCGCGGTGCGGACCACCCGAAGCGGGCCGGCAAGGCGGCACCGGCCGACGAGTCGACGACCGAGCTGGCCCTGGCCGCGCAAGCCGGGGACGCCGCCGCCGTCGAGGGGTTCGTGCGCGCGCTGCGCCCGGACGTGGTGCGCTACGTGACCCATCTGAGCGCGGATCCGCAGGCGGCAGACGATCTGGCCCAGGACACGTTCCTGCGGGCCCTGGGCACCCTGCACCGGTTCGAGGGGCGTTCCTCCGCCCGGGCGTGGCTGTTGTCCATCGCGCGCCGGGCGGTCATGGACAGCTTCCGGTCCGCCGCCGTCCGCCCGCGCCTGTCGGACGAGGACGACTGGCAGCGGGCCGTCGAACTGGCCCAGCCGCGCGGACTGCCCGGCTTCGACGACGGTGTCGTCCTGCTGGATCTGCTGGGCGCGCTGCCGGAGGACCGGCGGGAGGCGTTCGTGCTGACCCAGCTGCTGGGCCTGCCCTACGCGGAGGCCGCCGAGGTGAGCGACTGCCCGGTCGGCACCGTCCGCTCACGCGTGGCCCGCGCCCGCGCCGCTCTGGCCCGCCTGCTCGCCGAGGCGCCCGCGGCTCCTACGGAGGCCGCGGGCGGGGCACCTACGGGCGCCGCGGCCCCCGCAGCCCGCGCAGTTCGTCGACGTTCGTCAGCCGGGCCAGGCCGAGATAGACCAGGACGAGGGTGACGGAGCCGGCCGCGAGGGCCGTCGCGGCCGGCAGGGTGCCGCCGCCCAGCCGGGCCGCGCACACGGCGTCCACCGCACGTCCCGCGGCAGCGGCGAGGCACGCCGCCACCAGCAGCTTGGTGTACGTGCGCCGCAGCGCGCCGCCGTCCAGACGGCCCCCGGTCCTCACCCGCAGCCGGCGCGCGGTGAGGGCCAGTCCGGCCAGGTAGGACAGGGCGTACGCCCCGGCCATGCCGGTCACCTCCCAGCGGTCGGGCAGCAGCAGGTGGCACGCCGTCGCGAGGGCGATGTTCACCGCCGCGATCCAGACCGCCATGAAAAACGGCGTGCGGGTGTCCTCGAAGGCGTAGAACCCGCGCAGGAGGAGGTACTGGGCGGAGAACGGGATCAGGCCGAGGCCGAACGCCTGGAGCATGTGCCCGAGCGGTTGCGCCGAGGCCGCGTCGGCGGCGCCGTGCGCGAACAGCACGGTGGCGATCCGCGGACCGAGGGCCAGGAACAGGAACGCGGCCGGCACGATGACGACCCCGCTCACCCGCAGCCCGCGCGACAGGTCCGCGCGCACGTCCGCGATGCGCCCCTCCGCCACCGCGCGGCTCATGCGCGGCAGCAGCGCGGTCACCAGGGAGACGGTGACCACCGACTGCGGCAGCATCCAGATGGTCTGCGCGTACATGTACGCCGTGTAGCCCGCGCCGGCCTGCGGCAGCTTCTGGTCGACCGTGTTGGCGTAGTTGGTCACCACCGTCAGCGAGACGAGGTTCGTCAGGACGAGCAGCAGCGTCCACTTGGCGGCGTGCACACCGGAGCCCAGGCCCGAGCCGCGCCAGTCGAAGCGCGGCCGCAGGCGGAACCCGGCGGCCCGCGCGAACGGGACCAGCGAGAGGGCCTGCACCGCGATGCCCGCCGTCGTCCCGAGGCCCAGCAACCGGACCTGGGCGGCGGTGATGTCCGCCACCTCCGTCGGCACGGTCATCAGGCCCAGGTAGGCGCCGAACATGCCCAGCAGCACCAGGTTGTTGAGGACGGGCGTCCACATCATCGCGCCGAACCGCTCGCGGGCGTTGAGGACCTGACCGTAGATGTTGAACAGGCCGTAGAAGAAGATCTGCGGGAGCAGGAACCGCGCGAAGACCACCGTGAGCCGGTACGCCTCGTGGTTGTCCGGGGTGTCGCGTATGTACACCGAGACGATCTGCGGGGCCGCCCACACCGCCAGAGCCGTCCCCACGGCGAGGACGGACCCGACGAGGGTGACGAGCCGCTGCTCGTAGGCCCGCCCGCCGTCCGGATGGGAGGTCCGGGCCCGCACCAGCTGCGGGACCAGCACGGCGTTCAGCGCGCCGCCGATCAGCAGGGTGTAGAGGCTGGTCGGGACGGTGTTCGCGGTGTTGTACGTGGTGGCCAGCAGACCGGTGCCGAGAGCGGCGGCCTGGAGGACCTGGCGGATCAGCCCGGTCGCCCGGGACACGATGGTGCCCAGCGCCATCAGCACCGAGGAGCGGACCGCCCCGCCCTTGCCGACCTCGTGTACCTCGTCCTGCCGCTGCGCTGTCGCCCCCATCGGGCCAACCTACGCCATCGAGATCGGCGGATCCCAAGGAGCTTTCGGAACAGGGTGGTTGGTCACCGGCGGCCGCGTACCCGTCCCGCCCGCGGCGGGCTGATGAACTGGAGCTCCAGGGTGACCGGCGGCGGCGCGACCCCCGGGCCGCCGGCCGCCGCCCACGCCAGGATCTCGTCCGTGCAGTCGTCGTCCATGGCGAAGCCGACCCAGGTGGCCCGGCCGCCGGCCCGGCGTCCGCCGGCCGACGGCTGGACGACGATCACGTTCGCCTGGTCGCACGGGCCGAGGCAGTCCGTCGTACGGACCGCGAAGGCGCCTGCGGAGTCGGCCGCGGCCGCCCGCAGCCGCGCCAGCTGCCAGTCGTGGTCGTAGCCGGGGTGTTTGCCGGCGTCGCCGCAGCAGCAGCCCCTGCACACCACGAGGGTGCAGGGGCGACCTCGCGCGGCGCCGACCAGGGCCCGGTGTCCGGACTGTGCGGGTATCACGCTCAGGAGGCCGACAGGCCGACATGGGCGAGGGCCTGCCGCAGCAGGAACCCGTGCCCGCCCGGCATCTCGCTCTGCACCGCGAGCGACGCGGCCTCCTGCGGGCTGAACCACACCAGGTCCAGGGCGTCCTGACGGGGCCGGCAGTCGCCGGTCACCGGCACGATGTAGGCCAGCGACACCGCGTGCTGACGGGGGTCGTGGTAGGGGGTGACGCCCTGCGTGGGGAAGTACTCGGCCACCGTGAACGGCTGGAGCGAGGTCGGCACCCGGGGCAGTGCCACCGGGCCGAGGTCCTTCTCCAGGTGGCGCAGCAGCGCGTCCCGGACCCGCTCGTGATGCAGGACCCGGCCGGAGACCAGCGTCCGGTTGACGTTGCCGTCCGGTCCCATCCGCAGCAGCAGGCCGACGCTGGTGACTTCGCCGCTGTCGTCGACGCGCACCGGCACCGCCTCGACGTACAGGATCGGCATACGGGCGCGCGTCATCTCGAGCTCGTCGGAGCTCAGCCAACCCGGCGTGGTTTCGGTCAAGTCAGACATTGCTTGATCATACTTTCAGTGTCCGTCGGGAAGCCGGTAGACCCGGCGGGCGTTGTCCGCTCCGGCCCAGCGTGCCAGGCGCAGCGCGTCGGGCAGGCCCAGTTCGCCGGCGTTCACCCGGTCCTGGAGCAGATCCCCCAGGCCCCGGCGGAACGCCAGCGCACCGAGCCGGTAGAACTCCGCAACACCATAGGCGTCGGAGCTGTACAGCAGTTTGCGGAACGGTGTGATCTCCAGCGCTTCCTCCAGGACCGCCCGTGCTCTCGGGGGGCCCACATGGTGCAGGGTGAGCCCTACGTCGAGGTACACCCGCTCGAACACGGCGGCCAGGTAGGCGGCCTGGCGCTGGTAGGGCCAGCAGTGCAGGAGCAGGACCGGGATCGTGCCCGCCGTCAGGTGCAGCCAGTCCGTGAGAAGGCTGGGATCCGCCCGGTGCAGCCGGATGTCGTCGTCGCCGAAGCCGGTGTGCAACTGGAGGGGCAGCCCCAGGTCGACGGCGGTCCACAGCAGGTGGCGGACCAGCACCGGGTCCTCCAGCCGTCCGCCGCGCGCCTGCCAGCGCCGGGCGGCCCGGGTGACCTCGTCGTCCTGGGGGCGGGCCGGGTCGAGGCCGAAGCCCGTCCGGTAGGCGGCCACCGACTTGACCGCCACCACTCCCGGCCGCCGTACCTCGTCCAGAGCGGCCGCCCGGAAGGCGTCGGCGTAACCGTCGGCCTCGACGCCCCGCACGGCGACGTCCTCCGCGACGGACTCCAGCCGGACGACCTCGTGGGCCACCGCCGGTCCGGCGGCCTCCGCCAGCTCGGCGGGCGTGGTGAGCCGCTGCGGGGCGAACCCGGTGTCGACGCAGAAGACGCCGGTCCGGGCGACGCCGAGGAAACGCCGGTTCACCTCCCGCGGGCCCAGTTCGGCGCGCCGGGCCAGATAGACGTCGGGCGGGGCGTGCCGCTCCAGGTCGAGCAGCGGCGCGCAGTGCCGGCGCACGGCCACCCCGGCGGGCGTGTCGAACGCGGAGAAGCCGGGCCATCGGTCGCCCTCGGTGAGCAGCGCCTCGAAGCCCGGCCCGTCCAGTGGCTCGGTGACGACGCCGTGGCAGTGGTGGTCGACCAACTCCAGCTCGGCGAGGGCCTCGTGGACCGGTCCGCCGGCCATCTCAGTACTTCCAGCGGTAGGCCGCGGCCACCCGCTCGTCGTCGAGACCTTCGACGGCGTCGATCTCGCCCTGCCGCACGGCGCTCACCGCGTCGGCGAGCACCGGACCGAGCGCGGCCCGCAGCACCTCGTCCGCGCGGAACTCGGCGAGGGCCCCGCCCAGCGAGGTCGGCAGCCGGCGCACGCCCCGGGCGCCCGCCTCCCCGGCGCCCAGCCGCGCCGGGTCCCCGGTCGTCTCCTCGGGCAGCACGGCGCCCGACGCGAGCCCGTGCAGTCCGGCGGCGATCAGGCAGCCGAGGGCGAGGTACGGGTTGGCGGCCAGGTCGACCGGCTTGACCTCCAGGTTCGCCTGTTCCGTGCGCCGCCCGGCCGTCCCGCGCACCAGCCGCACCGCACACTCGCGGGTCTCCAGGCCCCAGGCGGTGAACACCCCGGCCCACTGGGAGGGCTTGAGGCGCAGATAGCTCGCGGGGCTCGGCGCGGTCACCGCCGTCAGGGCCGGGAGACGGGCCAGCACACCGGCCGCGAACGCCTCCGCGTCGGCCGTCATGCCGTACCGCCGCTCGCCGCCCGCGTGCAGGTTCGTGCCGTTCCGCCAGGCGGAGAGGTGGACGTGCCCGCCGTTGCCGACGCCTTCCGCGCCGACGGCGGGGGAGAAGGACACCCGCAGGCCGTGCCGCCGGGCCAGCGCACGGATGGTCTGGCGGACCAGGACGCTGCGGTCGGCCGCCGCCACCGGGTCGAGCGCGCCCACCGAGATCTCGAACTGGCCGGGCGCGTACTCGGGATGGATCTGGTCGACGTCCACGCCCTGCGCGGCGCACGCGGCCAGCAGGTCGGCGGTGTAGTCGCTCAGCTCGACCTGCCGGGTCGCGCCGTACGCGGGTCCCGTGGCCGCCGGCACGAACTCCCCCCGGGGAGCCGAGTCCAGGCCGACCGACCACTCGATCTCGATGCCCGCCCTGAAGGCGAGACCGTGCTCGCGGGCCGCGTCCGCGACGACACGGCGCAGAAAGGTGCGGGAGCAGCCGGGGTGGCGTTCGCCGTCCTGGGTGACGCGGTCGACCGGGGCCCAGGCCCAGCCGGGCTGTCCCGCCAGGACGACGAGCCGGTCGAGGTCCGGGTACAGGCGCAGGTCGCCGTCCGGGGAGCCGAGCACCTCGGTCGCCACGATGTGGTCGTTCGCCAGGAAGGTGTCGAACACCGGTGACATCCCGACGCCCCAGGCCGCCGCCGAGGCCAGGGCGGCCGTGGGGATCGCCTTCACCCGGCCGACGCCCGCCGTGTCGACGTAGGACAGGACGATCCCGTGCACCGAGGTCGCCGACAGTTCGCCGCGGAGCGCGGTGGCCCGTTCGACGTCGCCGGGACGCCCACCGGGGACGGGATCGGCAAGGGTGGTCATTCGTCCTCCACGGTCGGTACGTCCGGTGTGCGCCGTACGTCCGTCAGGGTTTCACGGCCACCGCGCCGTACTGCGGCACCACCGCCAGGGAGTCGGCCTCGCCGCGCCAGCGCGAACAGGACACCAGGCCCGGCTCCAGCAGTTCCAGGCCCTCGAAGAACGAGGCGATCTCCTCGCCGCCGCGCGCGGTGATCGGCGGGGTGGCGTTCTCGTTCCAGAACTTCATCGCCGGGATCTGGCCCTCGCCGCCCACCGCGCTGTCGTGGGTGGGGTGCGTCAGGACCAGGAAGCTGCCGGCGGGGACGTCGGCCATGACCTTGCGCACGACGTCCCGGGCCGCGTCGAGGTCCAGCACGAAGTTCAGGATGCCCAGCATCATCACCGCCACCGGGCGGGTGAGGTCCAGGGTGCCCGCCGCGCGCTCGAGGATCCCGGCCGGGTCGTGCACATCGGCGTCGATGTAGTCGGTGACGCCCTCGGCGGTGCCGGTCAGCAGCGTGCGCGCGTGCGCCAGCACGATGGGGTCGTTGTCGACGTACACGATCCGGGACTCGGGCGCGACGCGCTGCGCGATCTCGTGGGTGTTGTCGGCCGTCGGCAGTCCGGTGCCGATGTCGAGGAACTGCCGCACCCCGCGCTCCTCGGCGAGGAACCGCACCGCCTGCCCCAGGAACCAGCGGTCCGCGCGGGCGATCTCCCGGATGAGCGGGAACATCCCGGCGACGTGCGCGCCGACCCGCTGGTCGACCTCGTAGTTGTCCTTGCCGCCGATCCAGTAGTTCCACACCCGCGCGTTGTGCGCCACGCTGGTGTCCAGCCGTGCGGACCCGCTCACGCGACCGCCCCTTCTCACGTTCCGCCCGTCTCCGGGACCTCGGACCTGCCCTGTCCGCCATTGTGCCGCCGGATGATCACCGCTGTCCCCGGTAGGGTGAAATTCCGGTGACCCCCGTACCAGGAAGCAGGACATGCCCTACTCGCACGCCCCCCGTCCGACCGCGTCCGACCCGGCGGCGGGTCCCCTCGACATCCGGCTGATCGTCACCGACATGGACGGCACGCTCCTCGACGACGACAAGAAGGTGCCGGAGGGCCTGTGGGAGACGCTGGCCCGGCTGCGGGAGCGCGGGGTGCTGTTCACCCCCGCGAGCGGACGCCAGTACGCCACCCTGGCCGCGGAGTTCGCCGAGGTCGCCGAGGGAATGGCGTTCATAGCGGAGAACGGCACGTACGTGGTGCGCGACGGTGAGGAACTGAGCTCCGACCCGCTGGACCCCGCGGTGGTCGCGCAGGTGATCGAGGCCGTACGGGGGCTCGCCTCCGAGGGCGTCGACCTGGGCGCCGTCGTCTGCGGGAAGCGGTCCGCGTACGTCGAGCGGGCCGACGAGGCGTTCCTGGCCGAGGTGGGCAGGTACTACGTCCGGCACCGGGTCGTCGAGGACGTCACCGCCGTCGGCGACGACATCCTCAAGGTCGCCCTCTTCGACTTCGGGTCCGTCGCGCGGACCACCGCCCCGGCGCTCGCCCCCTTCGCCCGCACCCACCAGGTCGTCGTCTCCGGTGAGCACTGGGTCGACGTCATGAACCGCACCGCCCACAAGGGCGCCGCGCTGCGCGCGCTCCAGCGGGAACTGGGCATCACGCCCGCGCAGACCATGGTGTTCGGCGACTACCTCAACGACCTGGAGATGCTGGACGCCGCCGACTGGTCGTTCGCCATGGCCAACGCCCACCCGGAGGTCCTCCGCCGGGCCCGCCACCTCGCGCCTTCCAACAACGACAACGGGGTCCTGCGCACCGTCGCCCGCCTGCTGGACCTCTGACCGGGGACGGTCCCGGGGGGGGCGCCCGCAGGGACGGCCCCGGCCGCGGGGAAGTCCACCGGAGCGGGGCGAGACGGTGACGGCGGTGTCGATCACCGCCCGACCACCGCCCGGTGCCCGGGCCATCAGGCCCCGGCCCTCGCCCGCCCCGGCCCTCGCTCGCCTCGGCCGAACGGCCGGGATCCACACGCCGGTTCCTCGGCCGCTCGGCCGATCGGCCTCGCCGCCTGCGGCCGCCGGGACCGCTCTCGTAGGCTGCGCGGTATGACCGAACCGGCCGTCGTCGCCCGCCTCACCCGGGAGATCACCTCGGGAATCGACCCGGGCGATCTGGAGGGTTTCTACCAGGACCTGCACCGCCATCCCGAGCTGTCCTTCCAGGAGCACCGGACCGCCGCGAAGCTCGCCCTGCGGCTGCGCGCGGCGGGGTATGCGGTGACGGAGGGGGTGGCCCGCACCGGCGTCGTCGGGGTGCTCGCCAACGGTGACGGGCCGGTGGTGTGGCTGCGCGGTGACATGGACGCGCTGCCCGTGCGGGAGGCGACGGGGCTGCCGTACGCCTCGACCGTCGACGGGGTGATGCACGCCTGCGGCCACGATCTGCACGTCACCTGGCTGGCGGCCGCGGCCGAGGCGCTGGCCGCGGCCCGCGGGACGTGGTCCGGGACGCTCGTCGTGGTGGGGCAGCCCGCGGAGGAGGCAGGGGGCGGGGCGGCGGCGATGGTCGCGGACGGGATCCACGCCCGGTTCCCGCGCCCGGACGTGCTGTTCGGCCAGCACGTGGCGCCCGGGCTCGCCGGGTTCTACCCGCACACGCCCGGCCTGACCCTGTCGGCCTCGGACGACGTCGACGTCGTCGTGCAGGGTGTGGGAGGCCACGGTTCACGGCCCGAGTCGACGGTCGATCCGGTCGTGACGGCCGCGTACATCGTGACCAGGCTTCAGACCGTCGTCGCACGCGAGGTCGCGGCGAGCGACTCGGCGGTGCTGACGGTGGGGAGCTTCCACGCCGGCACGAACTCCAACATCATCCCCGCCGAGGCCCGGCTCGCGCTGAACGTGCGTACCCAGGACGCCCGGGTCCGCGAGCGCGTCCTCACCGCGATCCGGCGGGTCGTCGAGGGGGAGTGCGCCGCGGCGGGCTGCCCGGTCCCGCCCGGGGTGACGGTCCGCCCGGGCTGCCCGACCACCGTCAACGACGCGGCCCTCGACGGGGAGATCGCCGCGGTCCACGGTGAACTCTTCGGCGCGGGCACGGTGTTCGACTTCGGCCAGGCGATGGGCAGCGAGGACTTCTCCCTGCTCGCCCCGGAGGGCGTGCCGTACGACTACTGGTACGTGACCTCGACCCCGGCGCCCGTGTGGGAGGCGGCGCCGGGGGAGGAGCTGCGGGAGAAGTTCGCGGCCGTGCCGGGGAACCACAGCGCACTGTTCGCGCCGGACCCGTCGGTGCTGGTGCCGGGAGTGCGCACGCTGGTGTCGGCGGCGCTCTCCCGGCTCACCGGCTGAGTCGGCGGACCGCGCGGGGGCCTACGGCTTGAGCGGATCGTGGCCGATCGTCATCAGGCGGTGGCGGCTGCGGGTGTCCTCGGCCTTTGGCTCGTTCTCCAGGTCCGCCTGTGCGGTGACCGTGTCCACGACCCGGTACATCACGCGGACGTCGTCGTCGGTCAGGTCGGTGCGCCGCTTCTGGAGTATCGCCAGCACGTGCTGCCCGGTCGGCGTCCCCGCCTCCTCGGGCAGGGGTTCGGCGTTCTCGTCGGCGTCACGCACCCGCAGCCAGGCGGCCAGCTCCTGCGAGGTCATGTTCACCACGCGGTGGAAGTCCTCCCACAGCGCGTCGAGTTCGAGGGCGTCGGCCATCGCGGGGCCCCTTTCTCCCGGTTCTCCCGGTTCTCTCCGTGCGGGTCGTTCTCCGGCGTCGGTCAGCTCTCGCGCGGCCAGTTCTCCGCCTCGAACATCCACCGCTGCTTCTCCAGGTCGGCGGTGATCGCGATCAGCAGGTCCTGGGTGACCGGGTCGGCTTCCTCGGTAGCCGTGATCCGTTCCCGCAGCCGTCCGATGGCGTCCCCCAGGGTCTCCGCGATCAGCTGGACGACGTCCTCGTCACGCAGCCAGCCGTCCTTCGGGGACGGCAGGGTGAACGCCGAGGCGATGGTCTCCGGACGGCCGTCGGGCGGCAGGCCCAGCGCCGCCGCGCGCTCCGCGACGGTGTCGGCGTAGGTGCGGGCCGCCGAGACCACCTCGTCGAGCTGGAGGTGGATCGAGCGGAACCGGGGACCGACGATGTTCCAGTGCGCCTGCTTCCCGATCAGGGAGAGGCCCAGCAGATCCACGAGCGTGCTCTGCAACGCCTCGAAGGTGACCTGGCGGGCCGGTTCGGGCAGCGGGCTCTTCACGACAGTCATACGGTGCTCCTTCTCATCGCGTCGTGTTCACCGCGCGGGGTCGCGGTGCGCCGGTGCGTGTCGCCCGGTGTGCGCCGCGCGGTGGTCGTCACGTCGTGCTCATCGCTTCGCGTCTGGTGGTGCGGAGCAGTTCGGCGCGTTCCTCCTCGCCTGTCCCGCCCCACACGCCCGAGGTCTGCCCGATGGCCAGCGCGTAGGACAGGCATTCGGGGCTCACCGTGCAGCGGGCGCAGACGCGCTTGGCGGCCGAGACGTCCCGCAAGGCGGGTCCGGTCGTGCCCACGGGGAAGAACAGCTCAGGGTCCTCGCCCACGCAGGCGGCACTGCGCAACCACTCCATGAGGGCGCGGGTGCCCAGGCCGCACCACCGCAAACAGCCGTGTCGGCGATCCGTTCCGGGCGGCGAGCGGCACCCTCCGGGAGGGTGTCACCTCCAGGGAGGCGTTCCGCCTTGCGGGCGCGGCGGACGGGGCAGAGGCAGGCACGGGCACGCGCACAGGCCGGTCTCCGACCGGGAGACCGGATGCCGGATCCGCCGGGTGCACCGGCGGGACGGCCATCAGGCGAGACACCCTTCTGGCCATGCGATAGCTGTGCGTAGCATCGGTCTCCGCTTGACTTCCTCCCCCGCCTAAAGGCGGGGGATTCCAGCGGTCGCCCGCTGGGGTTCCTGCTTCATCGACGACCGCCCCGTCCGGGAGGACTCCCGTTGAGGTCTTACACCGTCTCCACAGGCAGACACCGCCAGCCCGGCGGCCAGGATATTGCGCGCCGCGTTCACGTCGCGGTCATGCACAGTGCCGCAGCCGTCGCATGTCCACTCGCGGACGTTCAGCGGCAGCTTCCCGCGGACCGTGCCGCAGGTTCCGCACAGCTTGGAGCTGGGGAAGAAGCGGTCGATCACGACGAGTTCGCGCCCGTACCAGGCGCACTTGTACTCCAGCATGGAGCGCAGGTCCGTCCAGGCTGCATCGGAGATGGCGCGGGCGATCTTGCCGTTCTTCAGCAGGTTGCGGACGGTGAGGTCCTCGATCACGACCGTTTGGTTCTCACGGACGAGACGAGTCGACAGCTTGTGCAGGAAGTCGCGGCGCCGGTCGGCGATCCGCGCGTGGACCTTGGCGACGCGACGCCGGGCTTTCTCCCGGTTCGCCGAGCCCTTCGCCTTGCGCGACAGCTCCCGCTGCACACGGGCGAGACGGGCGCGGTCACGGCGCTCGTGCTTGGGGTTGGCGATCTTCTCCCCGGTGGACAGGGTCACCAGGGAGGTGATCCCGGCGTCCAGGCCGACCGCCGCTGTGGTGGCGGGGGCCGGGGCGATGCTGTCCTCGCACAGCAGGGACACGAACCAGCGTCCCGCCGCGTCGCGGGACACGGTCGCAGTGGTCGGCTCACTGTTATCGGGCAGTGGACGTGACCAGCGGATGTCCAGCGGCTCCGCCATCTTGGCGAGCGTGAGCTGTCCGTCGCGCCAGGTGAAGGCGCTGCGGGTGTACTCGGCCGACGCGCGGGACTTCTTGCGCGACTTGTAGCGCGGATACTTCGCGCGTTTGGCGAAGAAGCTGGCGAACGCCGTCTGAAGATGGCGCAGCGCCTGCTGGAGCGGAACCGAGGACACCTCGGTCAGGAAGGCCAGTTCCTCGGTCTTCTTCCACTGCGTGAGCGCGGCGGAGGACTGCACGTAGGAGACGCGGCGCTGCTCGCCGTACCAGGCCCGGGTGCGCTCTTCCAGCGCCTTGTTGTACACCAGGCGGACGCAGCCGAACGTACGCGACAGCTCAGCCGCCTGCTCGTCCGTGGGGTAGAAGCGGAACCTGAACGCCCGCTTGACCTGCTCCGCCATATCTCACACTCCATCAGCTCCCCTGTGAGTGACGGATGTCGGCCGGTGGGCGGTGGACGCCGGTCCGCCCTGGCGGCGAACCGACTTCCCCTGCCCCGCTCCGCAGGAGCTTCGTCTCCTCCCCGGCCTGAAGGCCGGGGTATCCACGAAAGAGGGCCCCGATGAACACGATGAACCTGTGGCACATCACCGGCTGGGAGTTCGGGGCGCTCGCCCTCGCGGCCCTGCTCGTCGGCTTCTCCAAGACGGCCGTCAGCGGGGCCAACACGGTCAGCCTCGCGATCTTCGCGGCGGTCCTGCCCGCCCGCGCCTCCACGGGCGTCCTGCTGCCGATCCTGATCGCCGGCGACGTCCTGGCCGTCCTCACCTACCGGCGGCACGCCCACTGGCCCACGCTGTGGCGGCTGTTCCCGGCGGTCGCGGCCGGTGTGGTGTTCGGGACGGTGTTCCTGGTGTGGGCCGACGACGGGATCGTCCGCACCTCGATCGGGGCGATCCTGCTGCTGATGGCGGGCGTCACGGTGTGGCGGCGGCGCACGGCCGACGCGGCCGACCAACCCGACGCCGTGGCCACCCGGTCCGGCCGGATCAAGGCCCGCTCCTACGGCGTCCTCGGAGGCTTCACCACCATGGTCGCCAACGCCGGCGGCCCGGTGATGTCGCTGTACCTGCTCTCGGCCGGCTTCCGCAAACTCGGCTTCCTCGGCACCTCCGCGTTCTTCTTCCTGATCGTCAACGTCTCGAAGGTGCCGTTCAGCGCCGGTCTCGGACTCATCGACGGCGACTCGCTGCTCCTGGACGCCGCGCTCGTCGCGTTCGTCGTCCCCGGCGCGCTGTTCGGCAAGTGGGCGGTGCACCGCATCAACCAGCGGCTGTTCGAACGGCTGGTGATCGCGGCGACCGTGGTGGGCGGACTCCAGCTGCTGCTGCGCTAGCCGGCCCCACCGCCCCCCCACATCGCCGTCGGGGCGCCGGGCGGCCGGGGCTATTCCCGGCCCGGGTTGCGGCGCAGCAGGTAGGTGTCCATGATCCAGCCCTTGCGCTCGCGGGCCTCGGCGCGCAGCCGCTCGATGCGCGGGCCGGCCTCGGCGATCGGACCGGACACGAGGATCTCGTCCGGGGTCCCGATATAGGCGCCCCAGTAGATGTCGACGTCCTCGTCGGCGTACTCCCGGAAGGCCTGGTGGGCGTCCAGCATGACCACCACGTCGTCCACCCCTTCCGGGAACCCCTCGGCGAGCCGCCGGCCCGTCGTGATCTGCACCGGACGCGCCACCCGGTTCAGGCCCGTGCGGTGCCGGGCGACGAGTGCCGAGACGCTGCTGATCCCGGGGACGACGTCGTACTCGAAGGCCACCGCGCCCCGGCCCAGCACCTCCTGAAGGATGCCCAGCGTGCTGTCGTACAGCGCCGGGTCGCCCCAGACCAGGAACGCACCCGTCTCGTCCGGGCCGAGTTCCCCGGCGATCAGCCGCTCGTAGATCTCCGCGCGGGCGCTGCGCCAGTCGCCGACGGCGGGGGAGTAGGCCGCACCGCCGGCCCCGCGGTCCCGCTCCGGATCCCGGGCCTCGACCACCCGGTAGGCGCCCTGCGGCAGATGTGTGTCGAGCAGGTCGTGGCGCAGCCGCGTCAGGTCGCTCTTGACCTCGCCCTTGTCCAGGACGAAGAACACGTCCGTGCTCCGCAGCGCCCGGACCGCCTGGAGGGTGAGCTGCTCGGGGTCGCCCGCGCCGATACCGATGACATGAATCCTTCGCACGCCCCGAGTCTGCCGTACGCCACGGACGGTGAGCGTGCCGGGTCAGCGCAGCCGGGGCGCCCGGGTCCGCGCGTCCACGGCGGTGCCGCTCGACTCCACGGTGTCCGCCAGGTCGTCCGCCCAGCGGGCCAGCGCGTCGAGATCCATCCCGTACGGCCGGTCCTGTCCCGCGCCGGCCGCCCACTCCCGCACCGCCCCGGCACCGCGCCGCAGCAGCCGCGCCCCGCCCGTGAGGTTCCCCCGGGCCGAGTGCGTCAGACCCACCGCGAGCTGCGCGAGCCCGCGCCACAGGGTGCGCTCCGACTCGGGGCCCGACTTCCAGGCGTCCTCGAACACCTCGTGCGCGTGGAACGGCTTCCCGGCGTCCAGCAGGACCTGTGCCTCGGCGACGGTCTCCCGCGGCGTGCGGACGACGCCCTCGGGCTGCCGTTCCACACCGGCCGTGCCGTACGGCAGGGGCCGGCCCAGCCCGTCCCTCGGCCGGGCGTTGCGGGCCCGCCCCTCACCGTCCCGGTCCCGGGGGCCCGCGGTCCGGCCGCCGCCCGTACCTCCTGTGCTGCCCAAAGGGTCCATACGCCGATTGTCCCGCGTCCGGGCCCCGCCCCCTTCGGCGCACCCCCCGGTGTGGGGTAAAGTGCTGTTCGCGCGATCACATGGCGGATGCCGTGCGAAGCGCACCGGGACGTGGCGCAGCTTGGTAGCGCACTTGACTGGGGGTCAAGGGGTCGCAGGTTCAAATCCTGTCGTCCCGACCAGCTTCACAGCGGGTCGGAAGCCGCTTTCTCGTTCTCGGGAAGGCGGCTTCGGTGCGTTCAGGGATCGACGGCCCCCGAGGGCCCGGCGCCCGGGCCCGCGTCGCTGCTCGCAAAGCCCGTGCCCGCGAGCGCACTTCGAGCGGGCCGGTGCATCCCCCCGGCCGCCGCGCTCGGACGACCAGGGGGTGACCGGGGAGTAACCCGGGGGGCTACGCTGAGATCATGCCGTCTCCCCGCCGCACGGCCAGACAGGCCGACCTGCTGGAACGCCTCGTCTCGCTGCTGACGGCGGAGGGGTTCTCCGACCTCACGCTGGACGACCTCGCCGAGCGGCTGCGCTGTTCCAAGACCACCCTGTACCAGCTCGCCCGCAGCAAGCAGGGCCTGGTCGTGGAGGCGGTCAAGCACTACTTCCGCGGGGCGACCGAGGCCGTCGAGAAGCGGGTGGCCCAGACCGTCGACCCCTCGGACCGCGTCCGCGTGTACCTGACCGCCGTGGCCGAGCAACTGCGCCCGCTCTCGCGCCGGTTCCTGGACGACGTGGCGGACTTCCCGCCCGCCCGCGAGGTCTACGAGGCCAACACGCGGATGGCGGCGGAGCGGGTGCGCCGGCTGATCGCCGAGGGCGTCTCGGACGGCGCCTTCCGGGAGGTGCACACCGCCTTCGTCGGTGAGGTCGCCGCCGCGACCATGCGCCAGATCCAGCAGGGCGAGCTCAAGTCGCGCACGGGACTGACCGACGCGGAGGCCTACGAGCAGCTCGCCTCGCTGATCGTGCACGCCGTTTCGTCCTGAACCCGCTCCCCACCAGCCGGGTCCCGCTCTTGCGTCCGGATCCCGGGGGCTCCGCACTGCCCATTTCCGTACTGTGAATGATACGCTGGTACGCACTCCAGTATCACTTTCAGTACTAGTCCGTGGAGGTCACCATGCCTGCCACCCGCGCCCTGCCGACCGAGGAAGCCGTCGAGCTCATCCAGCTCACGCGCACCCTCGCCGCCAAGGAACTCGCACCCCGGGTCGCCGACGCGGAGGCGGACGGGGCGTTCCCCCGGGACGTCTTCCGCACCCTCGGGCGCAGCGGCCTGCTCGGGCTGCCCTTCGCGGAGGAGGACGGCGGGGCGGACCAGCCGTACGGGGTCTACCTCCAGGTCCTGGAGGAGGTCGCCGCGGTCTGGTCGAGCGTCGCCGTGGGCATCTCCGTGCACGCTCTCTCCTGTTTCCCGCTGGCCCGTTTCGGGACGGCGGAGCAGCGCCGCAGATGGCTGCCCGGCATGCTGGGCGGTGAGCTGCTCGGCGCGTACTGCCTGTCCGAGCCGCACGCCGGCTCGGACCCCGCGGCCATGCTCACCCGCGCGGTCCGCGAGAGCGACGGGGACTATGTGCTGAACGGCACCAAGGCCTGGACCACGCACGGCGGTTACGCCGATTTCTACACGGTCATGGCCCGTACTTCGGACGACCGCGCGCACGGCATCTCGTGCTTCCTGGTCCCCGCCGACGCCCCGGGGCTCAGCGCCGACCCCCCGGAGCGGAAGATGGGGCTGACGGGCTCGGCGACCGCCACCATGCGGCTGGAGAACGTACGGGTGCCCGCGGAGCGCCGGATCGGGGAGGAAGGCCAGGGGCTGAAGATCGCGCTGGCCTCCCTCGACTGCGGCCGCCTGGGCATCTCGGCCGTCGCCACCGGCCTCGCCCAGGGCGCCCTGGACCACGCGGTGCGCTATGCGCGGGAGCGGGAGACCTTCGGCAAGCCGATCATCGAGCACCAGGGCCTGGCCTTCGTCCTCGCCGACATGGGCGCCGCGATCGAGTCGGCGCGGGCCACCGCGCTGTCCGCCGCCCGGTTGAAGGATCTCGGCCTGCCCTTCACACGGGAGGCGTCGATCGCCAAACTCGTGGCGACGGACAACGCCATGAAGGTGACCACGGACGCCGTGCAGGTCCTCGGGGGATACGGGTACACACGCGACTTCCCCGTGGAGCGCTTCATGCGCGAGGCCAAGGTCATGCAGATCTTCGAAGGAACCAACCAGATCCAGCGCATGATCATCTCCCGTGCGCTGGACCGCGACGAGGGCGGTGTGCTCACCGTCCTCGGCAAGGAGTGATGATGCAGCTCGAGAACACCGCCGCCCTTGTCACCGGCGGTGCGTCCGGCCTCGGCGCGGCCACCGCGAAGGCCCTCGCCGGACGCGGCGCCCGGGTCTTCGCCCTCGACCTCAAGGACGGCATCGACAAGGCGCCCGAGGTGCCCGGGGTGACCTATGTGCCCGCCGACGTCACCGACCCCGAGCAGGTCGGCGACGCCGTCGCCGCCGCGGCCGGCTCCGGGGTCCCGTTGCGCACGGTCGTCAACTGCGCCGGGATCGGCCCGTCCGCGCGGATCCTCGGCAAACGGGGCGTCCACGACCTCGGCCTGTACGCCAAGGTGATCCAGATCAACCTGATCGGCACCTTCAACGTGCTCGCGCTCGCCTCGGAGGCCATCGCCGCCACCGAGGCCGACGGGAACGGCCAGCGGGGCGTCATCGTCAACACCGCCTCCATCGCCGCCTACGACGGCCAGATCGGCCAGGCCGCCTACGCGTCCTCCAAGGGCGGGGTCGTCGGACTGACCCTGCCCGCCGCCCGCGACCTCGCGCAGTACGGGATCCGGGTGTGCACCATCGCCCCGGGCATCGTGGAGACACCGATGCTGGCCACCGTGTCGGAGGAGTTCCGTGCCTCGCTCGCCGAGGGCGTGCCCTTCCCGCGCCGCCTGGCCCGGCCCGAGGAGTACGCGCAGCTGGCTCTGTCGATCGTCGAGCACGACTACCTCAACGGCGAGACGATCCGCATGGACGGCGCACTGCGGATGGCCCCGAGGTAGGCAGGTCCTCAGGGCCTGACCAGCAACCGGAAGTCGAAGGCGTACCGGGACGCGCGGTAGATGTGCGTCCCGTACTCGACCGGCCGGCCGGTGTCGTCGTACGCCGTGCGCTGCATGGTCAGCAGGGCCGCCCCCTCCGTCTCGGCGAGGAGGGCGGCCTCCTCGCCGGTGGCGGAGCGGGCGCCGATGGTCTGGCGGGCGCTGTGCAGGGTGATGCCCGCCGAGCGGAGCAGCCGGTACAGGCCGGTCGACTCCAGACGCTCCGTGTCGAGCTCCAGAAGGGCCGGCGGGAGGTAGTTGCACAGGAACGCCACCGGCTCCCCGTGGGTGGCGCGCAGCCGCTCGAGGACGGTGACCTGGCTGCCCTGCGCGACGCCGAGCGCGGCGGCCACGTCGGCGGTCGCCGGCACGTGTGCGTTGCGCACGACCTGCGTGGTGGGGCCCTGTCCGGCCGCCTCCAGGTCGTCGTAGAGGCTGCTCAGTTCCAGCGGCCGTTTCACCTGGCTGTGCACGACCTGCGTGCCCACTCCGCGCCGTCGCACCAGGAGGCCCTTGTCGACCAGGGACTGGATCGCCTGACGGACCGTCGGGCGGGACAGGCCCAGGCGGGTCGACAGGTCGATCTCGTTGCCCAGAAGGTTTCCCGGGGCGAGGGCGCCCTGCTCGATCGCCGCCTCCAACTGCTGGGCGAGCTGGTAGTAGAGGGGCACAGGGCTGGTGCGGTCCAGGGCGAAATGCAGCGGTTCGAGCGCGGAGCCGGGCACGGCACGGGAACGGTCGCCGGTCTTCGCCATGAGAGCACCTCCTCGGGTCGGTGGGGCCTGATGCGGGCCCCCGGACGTGCCCCTGCGCGCGTGCGAGGGGTAGGTCCGGGCGCAAAGGGTAGAGATCGACCCCGACGAACCCGTGGTGATCAGGTCCGGTGGTGGGGCCGGCTCGGCCATGTGCGACGCTCCTCGGTGATCGTGGGGGGCCTGGCGTCCCCCAGGTGTAGGTCCAGGGGACCCGCACTGTCAAGAGTTTGTACTTACATTCGGACCTGAGCGTGAAATGATGTCTTAACAAAGTATTGACAGTGAGCCCGGCAAGGGATTGGATCCGGTCCCAGCAGCGCACGGCCGGGTCCGAGACACCTGAACAGTCGCGGACCCGGCCCCACGGCCCCAATCTGAGTAGAAACGGGCCCCGGAACCCTCCGATCGCCTCTCCTTTTCCCGATTTCCCCGTCGTGTTTCTCCGTCGCACAGTGAGGTGCAGGAAAGATGGACAGCTCTTCTCCCTTCCGCTCGCGCAGAATCGCCCCGGTCGTGGCCATGGCCGCGGTGGTGACCCTGACCCTGGCGGGCTGTTCCAGCAGTTCCGGTGGCAAGAAGTCCGAGGAGAGCGCGGACGGCGCTTCCGCGGGCAAGGCGAGCACCCCCCAGATGACGGTCGCCCTGGTGACCCACCAGTCGCCCGGCGACACCTTCTGGGACATCGTCCGCAAGGGCGCCGAGGCGGCCGCCGCCAAGGACAACGTCAAGCTGGTGTACTCCGCCGACCCCAACGCCGGAAACCAGGCCAACCTGATCCAGAACGCCATCGACCAGAAGGTCGACGGCATCGCGGTCACCCTCGCCAAGCCGGACGCCCTCAAGGACGTCGTCGCCAAGGCGAAGACCGCGAAGATACCCGTGGTCGGCCTCAACTCCGGTGTCAGCGAGTGGAAGAACCTCGGCCTGATGGAGTTCTTCGGCCAGGACGAGACCGTGGCCGGCGAGGCCCTCGGCAACCGCCTCAACTCCGAAGGCGCCAAGAAGGCCGTCTGCGTCATCCAGGAACAGGGCAACATCGGCCTGACCCAGCGCTGTGCCGGTGTGAAGAACACGTTCAAGGGCGCGACGGAGACCCTGTACGTCAACGGCACCGACATGCCGTCCGTGAAGTCGACGATCACCGCCAAGCTGAGCCAGGACAAGGCCATCGACTACGTCGTCACCCTCGGCGCCCCGTTCGCGCTGACGGCGGTGCAGTCGAAGTCCGACGCGGGCAGCAAGGCCAAGATCGCGACCTTCGACCTGAACAAGGACCTGACGAGCGCCATCGACAAGGGCACCATCGAGTTCGCCGTCGACCAGCAGCCCTACCTCCAGGGCTACCTGGCGATCGACTCGCTGTGGCTCTACAAGAACAACGGCAACTACATGGGCGGCGGCGAGCAGCCGGTGCTGACCGGTCCCGCCTTCGTGGACAAGACCAACGTCGACGCGGTCGCCTCGTTCGCCGCGAAGGGCACCCGGTGATGAGCATGACCCAGCATGCCGAGCCGGCGGTGACCACACCGCCGGCCCCCGGCCGCAAGGAGAACGACGGCCGGACCAAGCAACGCCCCCTGGCCCTGCGGCTGCTGGCGCGCCCCGAGGTCGGGGTCTTCCTCGGTGCGGTCGCGGTGTACGTGTTCTTCCTGATCACCGCCCCGCCGGTGCGCGAAGGCAGCGCGATGGCGAACATCCTGTACCAGTCGTCGACGATCGGGATCATGGCGCTGCCGGTCGCGCTGCTGATGATCGGCGGCGAGTTCGACCTCTCCGCCGGCGTCGCCGTCATCACCTCGGCGCTCACCGCCAGCATGCTCGCCTACCAGTTGAGCATGAACGTCTGGGTCGGTGTGGTCGTCGCCCTCCTGGTGTCGTTGGGGATCGGCTTCCTCAACGGGTGGATGGTGGTGAAGACCGGGCTGCCCAGCTTCCTGATCACCCTGGGCACGTTCCTGATCCTCCAGGGCGTCAACCTCGCGGTGACCAAGCTGGTCACCACCAACGTGGCCACCGACGACATCAGCGACATGGACGGCTTCGGCCAGGCGAAGAAGATCTTCGCCTCCTCCTTCGACGTCGGTGGCGTCCAGGTCAAGATCACCATCGTGTACTGGCTGGTCTTCGCGGCCATCGCCACCTGGATCCTGCTGCGCACCCGGTACGGCAACTGGATCTTCGCGGTCGGCGGGAACAAGGACAGCGCGCGGGCCGTCGGCGTGCCCGTGACGTTCACCAAGATCTCGCTGTTCATGCTGGTCGGCTTCGGCGCCTGGTTCGTCGGCATGCACCAGCTGTTCACCTTCAACACCGTGCAGTCCGGCGAGGGCGTCGGCCAGGAGCTGATCTACATCTCCGCGGCCGTCATCGGCGGCTGCCTGCTGACCGGCGGCGCCGGATCGGCGATCGGCCCGGTCTTCGGCGCGTTCATGTTCGGCATGGTGCAGCAGGGCATCGTCTACGCCGGCTGGAACCCCGACTGGTTCAAGGCATTCCTCGGCGTCATGCTCCTCGGCGCCGTCCTCATCAATCTGTGGGTCCAGCGCACGGCCACCCGGAGGTGACCTCAATGACCACCAACGGAACCGGCACACACGGCGCCATCCTCGCGGACACGGTCCCCGAGGGCGGGGACAGCCCGCTCGTCGAACTGCGGAGCGCGGGCAAGTCCTACGGCAACATCCGCGCCCTGCACGGCGTGGACCTCACCGTCCGTCCCGGCCAGGTGACCTGCGTCCTCGGCGACAACGGCGCCGGCAAGTCCACCCTCATCAAGATCGTCTCGGGGCTGCACCAGCACACCGAGGGCGAGTTCCTCGTCGACGGCCGGCCGGTGCGCTTCAGCACCCCGCGCGAGGCCCTCGACCGCGGTATCGCCACCGTCTACCAGGACCTCGCCACCGTGCCCCTGATGCCGGTCTGGCGCAACTTCTTCCTCGGCTCCGAGATGACCAAGGGCCCCTGGCCCGTGCGCCGCCTCGACATCGAGAGGATGAAGAAGACCGCCGACGAGGAACTGCGCAACATGGGCATCGTGCTCGACGACCTCGAACAGCCCATCGGCACCCTCTCCGGCGGCCAGCGCCAGTGTGTCGCCATCGCCCGCGCCGTCTACTTCGGCGCCCGCGTGCTGATCCTCGACGAGCCGACGGCCGCCCTCGGCGTCAAGCAGTCCGGCGTGGTGCTCAAGTACATCGCCGCCGCCCGCGAACGCGGACTCGGCGTCATCTTCATCACCCACAACCCCCACCACGCCTACATGGTCGGCGACCACTTCAGCGTCCTGCGCCTCGGCACCATGGAACTCACCGCCTCCCGCGACCAGGTCAGCCTCGAGGAACTCACCAACCACATGGCCGGCGGCACCGAACTCGCGGCCCTCAAGCACGAACTGGCCCAGGTACGCGGCGTGGACGTCGAGGAGCTCCCCGAGGAGAAGGACCTCACCGCCCCCGTGGCGAGCCCCGGCGAGAAGACACCGTGACGCGGAACGGCCGCGCCACGAGGTGAAGTTCCCGCGTTCCCGCGGGCATGCCCCGGGAGCCGGAGCACCAGGCGCGTCGCGCCGTCGCCGACAGGCGGCGGCGCGCCCGCGCTCGTATGGTGGTGGTGATGGGCCGCATACGGCCCGTGCCCCCTGGTGCGGCTGTGGCCTGCGGCGGAACCTCCTCATACGGGAGCGAGCCCATGACACACGCGTACCTTCGACTGCGCCGGGGGATGGCCGCGGCCGTCACCGCAGGGGTCCTGGTGGTGCCGGCCGTGGGCGGAACGGCGCAGCCCCGCCACCCAGAGGCAGCGCCTGATCACACCGCCGACACCCATTCCGGGTGCCGGATACGGTCTCGGCATCTTCGATGTGCAGGGCTGGATCGGCCACAACGGCTCGCTGCCCGGCTACGAGTCCCTGACCATCTACCTGCCGTCGGCACGGGCCACGCTCGTGGTCGTGCTGAACACCGACATCAACTACAAGAACCAGGAACCCAGCACCCTGTTCGGCGACGCGATCACCAGGATCATCTCGCCGGACCATGTCTTCGACCTGCCGGCGGAACCAGCGGCGAGGTGAGGACGTTCAGACAGGTAACAGGTGTGCGCAGTCGTGGACGGGGAGGGTGACATGCAGGAAGAGGAGCAGGCCGGCACCGCGGAGGACGGGCGCCGGGCGCGGTTCGGCGTACTGCCCGAGCGGGTGCGTCCGCAGGACATGGTGGAGGAACGGCCGGCCACCCCGCGGGACCCGGCACGGGACGCCTACGACCCGGACGAGTTCGCGGTCCGCTACGGTCTGTGAAACCGGTGAGGGCGGCCGGGGGGAGCCACTCCCCCCGGCCGCCCTCACCCGCGTTTCCCGTTCTGCGGCGCCCGGCCCGTCGGCCGAGGGTCCACCGGCTCAGGAGGCGCGGACCTCCGCGATCGTCACCGGCCGGTGCTCGTGCAGGGACAGCGTGCACGCCTCCGCGATCCAGCCCGCCTCCAGGGCGTCCTCGATCGTGCAGGGCGAGGGCCGGGAGCCGGCCACGACCTCGGTGAACGCGGTGAGTTCGGCGCGGTAGGCGGCGGTGAAGCGGTCCATGAAGAAGTCGTGCGGGGTACCGGCCGGGAAGGTCACCCCGGGCTCCACCGACCGCAGCGGCAGCTTGTCCTCCAGGCCGACGGCGATGGAGTCGGCGAAACCGTGGATCTCCATCCGGACGTCGTAACCGCGGGCGTTGTGGCGGGAGTTGGACACCACGGCGATCGTGCCGTCGTCCAGGGTGAGGATCGCGCCGGTGGTGTCGGCGTCGCCCGCCTCCCTGATGTAGTCGGCGCCCCTGTTGCCGCCGACCGCGTACACCTCCGTCACCTCGCGGCCGGTGACCCAGCGGATGATGTCGAAGTCGTGCACGGAACAGTCCCGGAAGATGCCACCGGAGGCGGCGACGTACGCGGCCGGCGGCGGAGCCGGGTCGAGCGTGGTCGAGCGGACCGTGTGGAGCTTGCCCAGCTCGCCCGTCCGCACGGCCGCCCGCGCGGCGACGAAGCCCGCGTCGAAGCGGCGGTTGTAGCCGATCTGGATGGGCACGGAACTGCCCTGCACCGCCCTGAGCACCTCGACGCCCTCGCGCATGGTCTTCGCGACGGGCTTCTCGCAGAAGACGGGGATGCCCGCCTCGACGGCGGCCAGGATCAGGCCGGGGTGCGCGTCCGTCGCCGCCGCGATCACGACGCCGTCCACCCCGGCGGCCAGGACGGCCTCGAGGGAGTCGGCGACCTCGGCGCCGAACCGCTCGGCGGCGTTCTTGGCGGCCTCCGCGAACGGGTCGGCCACGACGAGCGACGCCACGGCGTCGAGTCCGGAGAGGGTCTCGGCGTGGAAGGCGCCGATGCGGCCGAGGCCGAGGATTCCGATGCGCATGCGCTCCGCTGCTTTCCTGGTGGTGTGTGGTTGCTGTCTCTTGCCGGGGTTCTGCTTCGGGCCCCGTCGCCCTTCGGGCTCGTCCTCGATCGCCGGACGGGCTCGAAACGCGGGCTCCGGACGCCTGGGCGGGGTCGCGATGTTCAGTCCAGGCCGCCCAGTACGTTCTGGTCCCAGTCGATCACCGAACCGGTGACCACGCCCGACCGCTCGGACAGCAGGAACACCACGAAGTCGGCGATCTCGTCCGGTCGGCCCAGCCTGCCCATCGGCAGCCGTGCGGCGGCCTGCTCGCGCCAGTCGTCCCCGGCGCCGTGGAAGGCCCGCTGGGTCGCGTCCTCGCCCTCGGTGGCCGTCCAGCCGATGTTGAGGCCGTTGATCCGGACCCGGTCGAAGCGGTGCGCGTGCGCCGCGTTGCGCGTGAGGCCGATCAATCCCGCCTTCGCGGCGACGTACGGCGCGAGAAACGGCTGACCGCCATGGGCCGAAGAGGTGATGATGTTGACGACCGTGCCCGGCGCCTCCCGGGCCAGCATGTCCGCGACCGCAGCCTGCATCGTGAAGAACGGCGCCCTGAGGTTGATCGCGATGTGCTGGTCGAACAGCTCGGGCGTGGTGTCCAGCAGCGTGCCCCGGGAGGTCAGCCCCGCCGAGTTGACCAGGCAGTCGACACGGCCGTACGCGGCGACCGTCTCGGCCACCGACGCCTTCGCCTGCCCGGCGTCGGAGAGGTCGGCCCGTACGAAGACGGCCTTGCCGCCGGCCGCCGTCAGCTCCGCCACCAGGGCGTCGCCCGGCTCCGGCCGCCGCCCGGTGACGGCGACGAGCGCGCCCTCACGGACCGCGGCCCGCGCGACGGCCGCGCCGACACCCTGGGTGCCGCCGTTGACGAGGACGACCTTGTCGTCGAGAAGTCCCATGTGCCCAAGCCCTTTCAGCTGGTGCGCCGTGCGGCGCCGGCCCGCAGTTCGTCCCGGAGCGTCTGCGGGGTCCACTCCTCGTGCAACGCCCGCCGTACGACGTCCGCCTGCGTGGGCGGGGCCAGACCGTCGACGGGCGGGTCGCTGTCGAGATTGGTGGGGAAGGGGTAGCCCTCGGCGCTCGCGGCGACGACACGCTCCAGCCACGCCTCGTCCGCGCCCCGCGCCCGCCGCTTCAGCAGCACGGGGAAAACCGCGTTCACCACCGCCTCCCGGTCCACGGTCTCCATCGCGCGCCCGAAGGCCGAGGACACCTGGAGCAGGTTCGCCGTCCGGCGCACACCGGTGGTTCGGTTGGCGCCGGCGGCGTGCAGGACGGCCGGGTTGAAGAACGCGGCGTCGCCCTTCGCCAGGGGCAGTTGGACGTGGTGCTTCTCGAAGTACTCCTGGAACTCCGGCAGTCGCCACGCCAGATAGCCGGGCTCGTACGTCTGCGAGTACGGCAGGTACAGCGTCGGCCCGGACTCCACGGGCATGTCGCAGTGCGCGACCGCGCCCTGGAGGGTGAGCACGGGGGAGAGGCGGTGGACGTGCGCCGGGTAGGCGGCGGCCGCGTCGGCGGCGAGGAACCCCAGGTGGTAGTCGCGGTGCGGACTCTGTGCCCCTCCGCCCGGGTTGACCACGTTGACCTGCGACGTCACCTGGTAGCCCGGACCGAGCCAGGCCCGCGAGACCAGCGCGAGGATGTCGTTGGCGTAGTAGTCGGCGAACGCCTCCGGGTCGTGCAGGGCGGCCTTCTCCAGGGCGTTCCAGACGCGGTCGTTGGCGCCGGGCTTCGCGAAGTGGTCCCCCGCGCCGGCACCCGAGGCGTGCTGCCGGGCGATGAGCGCGTCGAACACGGCGGTGGTCCGGTCGACGACCGCCGGGTCGGGGAAGGCGCCACGGAAGACGACGACACCGGGCCCGTCGGTCAGGGCCCGCACCAGCTCGGCGGCGACCGCACGGTCCGCTCCGGCGGCGCGCAGACGCTCGCTGTCGTAGACGAGGACGTTCCCCTCGACCGCCGTGGCGTTCGGGAAGCCGGCGAGGTCGGTGGTGCGCTCGACGAGGGCGCGGAAGGCGTCGAGGCCGCAGTCCTGCTCGGTCAGCCAGGCAGGGCCCCGCACGGAGGTGAAGGACATCGTCGTCCCTTCGATGACAATGGCGGCTCAGCGCTGCCATTCTTGTCATGACAAACCCGTCGAACAACCAGCAGGGGGCCATCAAAAACCCCTCAAGCAGATTCCTGGGAGCTTTCCGTGGGCCACCCCTTCCCCATCCGGGAGATCGCACGTCAGGCCGGTCTGAGCGAGGCGACCGTCGACCGGGTCCTGAACGCCAGGGGCGGGGTGCGGGAGTCCACGGTGCAGGAGGTGCGGCGCGCCATCGCCGATCTGGACCGGCAGCGCACGCAGGTCAGACTCGTCGGCCGGACCTTCATGGTCGACATCGTGATGCAGGCGCCGGAACGGTTCACCACCGCCGTCCGGGGCGCCCTGGAGGCCGAGCTGCCGTCCCTGCACCCGGCCGTGCTGCGCTCCCGTTTCCACTTTCGGGAGACAGGGCCGGCCCAGGAGCTGGTGGCGACCCTCGACCGGATAGCCCGGCGCGGCTCGCAAGGCGTCGTCCTCAAGGCGCCGGACGTCCCGGAGACCAACGCCGCCGTCAGCCGGCTGGTGGCCGCGGGCATCCCGGTCGTCACCCTGGTGACGGACCTGCCGGCCAGCGCGCGTCTGGCCTACGTGGGTATCGACGACCGGGCCGCCGGGGCCACCGCCGCCTACCTCATGGGCCAGTGGCTCGGCGACCGCCCCGGCAATGTGCTCACCAGCCTCAGCAGCGGGTTCTTCCGCAACGAGGAGGAGCGCGAGATGGGATTTCGCAGCGTGATGCGGGCCCGCCACCCCGAGCGTGTCCTGGTCGAGATCGCCGAGGGACAGGGGCTGGACGTCACCCAGTACGAGCTGGTCCGGGCCGCGCTGCAACGCGACCCGGACATCCGCGCCGTCTACTCCATCGGCGGCGGCAACAACGCCACCCTGCGGGCCTTCGCCGACCTCGGCCGGGAGTGCGCCGTGTTCGTGGCGCACGACCTCGACCACGACAACACCCGGCTGCTGCGCGGACACCGGCTGTCCGCCGTCCTGCACCACGACCTGCGGCGCGACGTGCGCGAGGCCTGCCACACCGTGATGCGGGCGCACGGTGCGCTGCCGCCGGCCGGGCCCACGCTGCCGTCGCCGATCCAGGTGGTCACCCCCTACAACATGCCGCCCCGGGCGGCGGCCGACTGACACGGCCACCGCCCGGGCGCGGGCTTCGCGGGCAGCTCAGTTCCGCAACGCCGCCGGCGTCCCGGCCGCCGGGGCGACGCGTCCCGCGCTGCGGTACGTGCAGACGCCCAGGGCCAGCAGCCAGTAGCTGAAGACGGCGCCCATCAGCGCGGTCGTGCCCCAGCCGTTCGCCGCGTAGAAGAACGCGGGATCGTTGCCGAAGAACAGCGAGGGCACGAAGGCCAGACCGACGGCGGCCAGGACGTAGGCCGAGCGGCCGGTCCAGCGCGGCAGGAGGCCGGTGCGGGTGACGGCCCCGCCGAGCGCGGTCAGGAAGAGCGCCAGCATCAACCGGGAGATCGACCCGTACAGGATGTAGGTGCCACTGACGTCGATGGTCGGGTCGATCGGCCGGTCGGCGGCGATCACCGCGCCGGCCTCCAGGCCCATCGAGACCAGGGTGACCGTGGAGTAGACGAGGCCGGTGGCGAAGGCGATCGAGCCCATCCACTCATGGGCGGGACTCACCCGCTTGACCAGCTCCCGGAACGCCGTCACGAACACCACCAGCGAGGCCAGCGCGACGATCCCGACGAGCAGCCGGGACAGGACGTTGCCGTCCGGCGGCGGGCCGTCGTAGACGAAGTACAGCGGTACCTGCACGATGAGGGCCACCGCGGCGACGAGGGCGGCGAGGCCTGTCAGGCGGCGGGCGAGGATTTCGGACATGGGGTCCCCCGGGTTCTCGGTGCGGCGGATGAGGCGCCGGCGTCCGTGAGCGGTTGCCCGCCTTTTCGCCGACCCCTGAAGCCTGCCGTTTCCGGGGCGTGCCGTCCCTGGGCCTGGGAGCCGGACCGTGGGTGGTCCTGGCACCACCCCTAAGGGTGCACGTCCACCCACGAACCGCTCCGCGCCGACCGGCTCATCGCCTCCAGCACGGTCGCGCTGTGCACCGCGTCCGCGAGGGTCGCCCCGTGGGGAGTGCCCTCGGCGACCGAGCGCAGGAAGCGGTGGGCCTCGATCACCTTGAGGTCGTCGTAGCCCATGGCGTTCGCCGCACCGGGCTGGAAGGCGCCGAACTCGCCGTCTCCGGGGCCGACGTACACCGTGCTGACAGGCTGGTCCTGGTAGGTGGCGCCGCGGCTGACGCCGAGTTCGTTCATCCTCCTGAAGTCCCAGAACACGGCGCCTTTGGTGCCGTGCACCTCGAAGCCGTAGTTGTTCTGCTCGCCGACGGAGACGCGGCAGGCCTCCAGCACGCCCCGGGCGCCGGAGGCGAAGCGCAGCAGGCAGTTGACGTAGTCCTCGTTCTCGACCGGACCGAGTTCACCGCCGACGGCGAGGCTGTGGCCCGCCGTCGCCCCCGTCGGGCGGGCCCGCTCGGCGACGAAGACCGCCGTGTCGGCCGTCAGGGAGGCGATGTCGCCGAGCAGGAAACGGGCCAGGTCGACGCCGTGCGAAGCCAGGTCGCCGAGCACTCCGCTGCCGCCCCGCTCCCGCTCGTAGCGCCAGGTCAGGGCGCCGTCGGGGTGGGCCGCGTAGTCGCTGAACAGACGGAGCCGGACATGGGTGACCGTGCCGAGCTCACCGGAGGCGATCAGGTCGCGGGCCGTCTCCACGGCCGGCGCGTTGCGGTAGTTGAAGCCGACCGCGCCCTGGACGCCGGCCTCGGCCACCGCGTCCGCCACCGCCCGGGCGTCCCGGGGAGCGAGCCCCACCGGCTTCTCGATCCAGATGTGCTTGCCGGCCTCCGCCATCGCGACACCGATCTCGCGGTGCAGGAAGTTCGGCGCGGTGATGCTGACGGCCTGCACGCGCGGGTCGGCGGCCACCTCGCGCCAGTCCCGCGTGAACGACGCGAAGCCGAACCGGTCCGCGGCCTCCTCGGCGCGCCCCGGCACCTCCTCGGCGACGGTCACGAGTTCCGGACGCACGCCCAGTCGCGGGTAGTGGTGCCGGACCCGGGTGTACGCCTGGGTGTGCACCCGGCCCATCCAGCCGAACCCGACGACGGCCACTCCCAGCGCATCCACCATGGCAGTCACCACAGTCCTTCCTTGGACCGCTCCATCTTCCGACCACGTCACCCTGCGGGCCGCCCCGCCAAGGTGTCAAGGCCTCCGAGGGCCTTTGACAACCACGGTGGCACATGGAACGGTCCAATCATGAGACCCCCGACCATCCGTGACGTGGCCGACCGGGCCGGCGTGTCCAAGTCGCTGGTCTCCCTGGTGCTGCGCGGCTCCGACCAGGTGCGCGCCGAGAAGCGGGAGGCCGTCTGGCGGGCGGTGCGCGAGCTGGACTACCGGCCCAATGCGGCCGCGCGCAGCCTCAGCGAGCGGCGCACGCTCGCGGACTCGGCCCCCCGCCCGGCCGGGGAGACCCGGACGCCCCTGGTCGGCGTGCTGCTGCACGACCTGCGCAACCCCTGGTACGTCGACCTCCTGGACGGCCTCAACTCCGTACTGCACACCAGCGGAGTGCACATGCTGCTCGCCGACGCCCGGCTGCACCGGCGCGTCGGCCAGGACCCGGCCGGACCCTTTCTGGACCTGGGGGCGGACGGCCTGGTCGTGGTCGGCACGCTGCCCGACGCGGCGGCGCTGGAGACCGTCGCAGGCCGGATGCCGGTCGTCGTCGCGGGAGCCCGCGAGCCGGTGCCGGCCGGGGTGGACCTGGTGGCGAACGACGACGAGCACGGCGCCCGCCTGGTCACGGAGCACCTCGTCGCACTGGGCCACCGCCGTATCGCCCACCTCGCGGGCTACGGCGCCGTCGCCGACTTGCGTCGGCGGGGCTTCGAGGCCACGATGCGGGCGGCGGGACCCGCCCACGAGGCGCTCGTCGAGGCGGGCGACATGACCGAGGAGGGCGGCTACCGGGCCACGGTGCGGCTGCTCGCCCGCGCCGAGCGGCCCACGGCCGTCTTCGCCGTCAACGACATGACGGCGGTCGGGGCGCTGTCGGCGGCCCATGAACTGGGCCTGCGGGTGCCACGTGACCTGTCCGTGGCCGGCTACGACGACACCAGCATCGCGCGGCTGCGTCATGTGTGGCTCACGACGGTCGACGGCGCCGGCCGCGAGGTGGGCCGCCGTGCCGCCCGCTGCCTGCTCGACCGTCTGGAACAGCCCGGGGGAGAGGGGCGGGTGCACCTGGCCGCGCCGGCTCTGGAGCTCCGGGGGACGACGGCACGCCCGTCCGCGCTCACAGGGTGATCTCGTACGCCTTCCGCAGCGTCTCGTGGACGGTCCAGGTGGCCCGGTCGCCCTCGCGCAGCACCGCCAGGTCGCCGGGCCCTACCGTCAGGGCGGGACGGCCCCCGGCCGCGCACCCCATCGATCACCATCACCCATGCGAGTGACCACACCCCGCCGGCCACCGACCGTTGGTGCCGGGCCCCTCGACTCCCTGTCACCACCACCTGTCCGCGGCCGCTCCCGGCATCCCGAACGGTGACGCCGGATCGCCCTGACGGCGATCCGGCTTCTCCTGCCCCGCTCCGCGGGAGCGGGCATTCACCCCGGCCCTGAAGGGACCGGGCACCCCGCCCGAAATCCAGATGGGCTGTCGGCCCAGGTGGGCGGACACTTCGTCATGACTGGCGGCCCGTGCGGCGCCGGGTGATCGTGGAGCCCATGGCGGACGACACCGCGGCGGCGCACGGGCCGCACCGGCACGGCACGCGCGAGGCGCTCCTCTTCGGCGGGGTGTACGGAGCCGTCCTGGCGAGTTCGATGGTCGCCGCGCTCTCCCAGTACGGGCACACCTCCCAGGACAGCCGCCGCTACGACGCCGCCTGGCTGCTGGTGACCGCGTTCGCCTCGGCGCTCGCGCACGGCTACGCCCACTACATCGCGGAGCGGGGCCGGCACCGCAGGGGGGACGCGCTGCGCACCCTCGCCGAGGAGTGGCCGCTCGTGGCGGCCGTCCTGCCCACCGTGCTGATCCTCGCGGGGGCCGGGTGGGGCTGGTGGCCGGCGAACGGGGTCGAGTACGCGGCGTTCGCCCTGAACATCAGCCTGCTGTTCGTGCTGGGCCTGGTCACGGCCCGCTGGTCACACCGCCCGTGGACGGTCGCGGTGCTGATCGGGACCGTGGACGCGCTGCTCGGGGTGATCGTGGTCGTGGCGAACGCGGTGATCAAGTAAGCCGCGAGGCCCCTGCTCACCTCACCCGTTCCAGCAGCCTCTGCTTCAAGCAGGGTTCAGGGCACCAGGGCGTGGTCCGCCGACCCCACGAGGAGGAGGGCCCGGGCCAGGACGACCGCGCAGGCGAGACGGAGCCCTGGGCGAGGACGGACACGGGCCGCCCCACGAGGTGCGGGGGCCCGCGTCCGGCCGCACGCTCGAGACATGGGTGAGCGGTGGGAGATCCGCCGGGCGGGAGCGAGGAACGCCCCGCACCGGGTGCTGATGATTCCGGGCGGGCTGTGCACGACCGAGTTCTACGCGGACGTCATGGCCGAGCCGGCGGTGGCGGGGCTGGGCATGATCGCGGTGACCCAGCCCGGTTTCGGCCGCACCGAGGCGCCCGAGGACGTCTCCATGGACCACTACGCCCGGCTGATGGCGGGCCTCGCCGCCGACGCCGGCTGCGACGCGGTCGTGGGGCACAGCCTCGGCGCCAACCTGGCACTGGAGATGGCCGCGCAGGGGCTTTTCGAGGGCCCGCTGGTGCTGCTGTCACCGACCTTCTCGCGGGGCGACGAGGCGAAGTTCCTGACCGTGCTGAACGCCCTGGGCCGGGTGCCCGGAGCCGGTGCCGCGGCCTGGGCGGCCATGATCAGGCTGCTGCCGAGGTCCATGAAGCGCGAGATGCCCCCGCACCGCGCGGAAGCGCTGGCGGCGGTCATGGGCGCCAACGATCCGGCGGTCTGCCGGCGCATCGTCCGGGGCTACTACGCCTACTTGGACCGGTATCCGTCGCTGGTGCCGAGACTGTGCGCGTCCGGGGTGCCCGCCTGGGTGGTGCGCGGTGACCGCGACGGCATCGGCCTGACGGCCGGCGAGCGTCTGGGTCTCCTCGCCTGTCCGCGCGTCCGCATGGTCACCGTGCCCGACGCGGGGCACCTTCTCCTCGTCGAGCAGCCGGCCGCGGTTGCCGAGATCATCGCGGAGGCCGCCACGGCGTCGGTGCGCTGACGGCGGTCCCCGGCCGCCCGCGGAAGAACGGCGAGGCCGTCGGGGCCTCGCCGTCGTCGTCCTCACCCGCGACCTCGCCCCCTGCGGTGGATTCCGCCCCACCGGCCGGGACGTCCACCTGCCCCCGGGCGCGTTGCCTTCGACGGGTTGCCCTTCGGCGGGTTCCCCGCCCTGGGGCGCGGCCCATGAGGAGCAGGGCGGGGAAGTCCCGCGCTTTTCCCCGCGCAAGACTGTCGCCGTGCGCGCTTGCGCGGCTGATGATCGGGAGCAGCGAGAAAGCCAGGAGAGAGGAGGTGTTGATGTCTGACGAAACGATCGGCATCGTGGGCGCCGGCATCGTGGGGCTGGCCACGGCCCGCGAGATCGCCTTGAGCCGGCCCGGCACCCGGGTCGTGGTCTTCGAGAAGGAACGGGAGGTCTCCCTCCACCAGACCGGCCACAACTCGGGCGTCGTGCACGCCGGCATCTACTACACGCCCGGCAGCCTCAAGGCCGACCTGACGGTACGGGGCGTGGCCCTGCTGCGCGCGTACTGCGAGGACCGCGGACTGCCGTACCGCGAGATCGGCAAACTGGTCGTGGCGGTCCGCGAGGACGAGCTCGGCCGGATGAACGCCCTCTACGACCGCGCCAGGAACAACCATGTGCCCGATCTGCGCAGGGTCTCCCGCGAGGAGATCCGGGAGATCGAGCCGAACGCCGGTGGCGTCGCGGCGCTGTACTCCCCGCGCACGGCGATCACCGACTACCCGGCGATCGCCCGTGCCTTCGCCGAGGACGTGGTCGGCTCCGGCGGAGAGGTGCGGACGGGCTTCCCCGTCGCCGGCGTCAGGGAGGTCCCCGACGGCATCGAGGTCGCCTCCGGGGCGACGGGAACCCCCGGGGCCGAAGGCCCCACGAGGGTGCGCGTGGACCGGCTGATCCTGTGCGCGGGCCTGCACTCCGACACCGTGGCCGGCCTCGCGCGGGACCGGCGGGACCCGCGGATCGTCCCGTTCCGGGGCGAGTACATGCTGCTCAGACCGGAGCGGACGGACCTGGTGCGGGGGCTGATCTATCCGGTGCCGGACCCTCGCTACCCGTTCCTGGGCGTCCACTTCACGCCCCGCGTCGACGGCTCGGTGGAGGTCGGCCCCAACGCGGTCCTGGCCCTGGCCAGGGAGGGGTACACACGCACCCGGATCTCTCCGAAGGACCTGCTCGGCCTCGCCGCCTACCCCGGCGTCTGGAGGATGGCGGCCCGGCACTGGCGGACGGGCATCAGGGAGTACCGGGGGTCGTTCTCGGCGGCCGCCTTCATGAGAGACGCCGGGCTGTACGTCCCCGGCGTCGGCGTCCAGGACGTCGTGCGCGGCGGCGCGGGCGTGCGCGCGCAGGCCCTCGACCGGGACGGCACCCTCGTGGACGACTTCCGTATCCACCGGGTGGGCCGGGTCACCGCCGTCCGCAACGCGCCCTCGCCGGCCGCCACGGCCTCGATGGCGATCGCCGAGCACATCGCCGAAGCCGCTTTCGGCCGAGCCTGAGGCAGCAGCCGGGGGAAGCGGGTCGGCGGGGAAGCGGATCGGGCAACGCGCCGGGGAGAGGATTCCACGACGCCTCGGCCGGCCCTGGGCACCGTCGCAAAACGCTCCCTCATCGATTCGCCCCGGGCGCTTCGGGCGGCGCGGACGCCGGGAGCCGCTGTCCGCTAAACAGTTGCAGCGGCAGTGGCCGTGGCAGCCCGGGGCGGCCGCCCCGAGGGGACGGGTGGCCGCACCGGCATGCCGGTCGGGTGCGTCTCAAGAGGCCTGCTGCGTACCGACACTGGTCGCCTGCCTGATATGACGTGCCATCAGGGCGTAGGTGGTCCGGGCCTTTTCGTCGTCCGTGGCGTCGTAACCGTGGTCGGCGCCCGGGACGTCGTGGTGTTCCACGAGCGCACCGGCGGCCTTCAGCCGCCCGGCGTAGCGCGTCGCCTCGTTCCTGAGCAGGTCGTACTCGGCGGTGATGACCAGCGCCGGGGCGATGCCCCTGAGGTCGGCGGTGTCCGAGGCGCCCGCGGGCGACACGAGCGGGTGGGCCCGCTCGCGGGCGTCCGGCACGTAGGACGCGTCGAAGATGTCCCCGAGCCAGGGGCGCAGCACCGGCCTGGCCACGGCGGCCTTCTTGTCCCTGGCGCTCGTGGCCAGGTCCAGCGGAGGATAGTGCAGCACCTGGAGCGCGATCGGCGGGCCGCTCTGCTCCAGGGCCTGGCGGGCCACCGCCGCGGCGAGTCCGCCGCCCGCGCTCTGCCCGCCCACGGTCAGGCGCCCGCCGTCCCAGCCGTGCTCCGCGCCGTGCTCGGCGACCCAGCGGACGACGTCGTAGACCTGGGTGGTCGCGGCGGGGAACGGGTGTTGCGGGGCGACGACGCACCGGACGTTGACCACGACCACACCCGCCTCGGCGGCGAGGATGCGGCAGAGCCCGTCGTCCATCTCGGGCATAGACATCACGTAGCCGCCGCCGTGGAAGTTGACGTGCACGGGCGGACGCGTCGCCGTTCCGGTCGGGGTTGCGTACACCGTGACCGGGGCCGGTGCGACGGAGGTCATGACGGTCAACTCACGTACGTCACGCGGGTATTCGGGAAAGCGGGCCTGCCAGGAGGCGGCGGAACCGGCGCCGCCGCCCCGGCGGCTCGCCAGCCGGGTGAGGCCCTGCATCGTCTTGGCGGCGAGGGCGGCCACCGCCGGTCTGGCCAGAAGGGGCATGCGGGTTCCGTTCGTCGAGCCGTGCCGTCGATCGCCAGGATTCCTGATGAAGAGAACGGGGCGAAGCTAGTGCCGCGACAGGCAACGTTCGCCCCGTCGCGACGCCCGGCACGCACTCTCGCCGCACCGGCCGAAAGCCCAGGTACGTCCAGTACGAGGACTTCCGGCCGGCACGCCGAGAGCACGCACCGGACGCCGCTCCTTGAAGGGCAAACGTTGCCCGCCGCGGCACTAGCACGGAGGGACTCGCGGGCGCACTCGTCCTTCAGTCCCGCCGGGCCACGATCCGGTAGGCGTTGGACACGCCCAGCCGGTGCGACAGGGGGCGCACGGCGAACCGGTCGAGCAGGGTACCCACGAGCAACGCCGGGATCCCGGCGAGGAGCAGCGCCGCGCGCAGCGTGCGGCGCAGTGCGTTCGGCGGCCCGGGCAGCCACGGCGCGTCGTCGCGCGGCGCCGCGTGGTCCAGCGCCAGCCATACGGCGGCCAGCAGGTCGACCGGGTCGTGCGGCTCGGCGTGCTGCTCCGCCACCACCGTGAAGCCCAGGTCCGTCAGCCGTTCCCGCAGGTTGGCGACGGGTACGAAGTGCAGGTGCTGCGGCTGGAGCCAGGGCAGCCACCAGCGGCCCAGGAGCCGGGCGTAACGGCTCTCGGGGTCCGGCACCTCGATGAGGAGATGGCCACCGGGCCGTACCGTCCCGCGTGCGGCCCGCAGTTCGCGGTCGGGGTCAGTGCTGTGCTCCAGGTAGTGGAACATGCTCACCACGTCGTAACGGGCCGCCAGTCGGGGTGCGAGATCCGGGAAGCTCCCCCGGTGGCCGGTGTCCACCCGGCCTTCCCGCTCGGCGAGTTCGACGCCGTCGGTGAAGTCGAGTCCGTCGAACGTGGTCCGGGGCAGCACCTCCCGGGCGGCCTCGCAGAAGTGACCGTGCCCGGTGCCGACGTCCAGCCAGGCCTTCGGCTCCGGGTCGTGCGCCAGCATCGACTCGGCCCGCCCCCGGTACATCTTCGTACGGCCCCCGAAGGTGTCCCCGAGTTTCTTCTCCCCCAGTCCGTCGTAGAAGTCGCGGTAGTAGAACTCCAGGCCCTCGGCGTTCAGCCGCGGGTTCTGGAAGGTGTGCCCGCAGCCCCCGCAGCGGTCCAGGACGAAGCGGCCCGGCTTGTGCTGGAGCAGATCGGTGGTGCGCAACCGGGTCGTCAGCGCCGGCGAGCCGCACCACGGGCAGGTGGTGCGGCGGGGCTCGAAGAAGCGGGCCGGCCCGCCGGCGATGTCCGCCTGGTACCCGGGGCGCAGCCCGGCGATCCGCTCGGCGGACTTGATCTCTTCACTCATCCGAACTCCCCTGCCAGGTCCTCGAGATGGGTCGCCGCGGCGGTGGAGCCGCCCGCGGCGCGGAACGCCGTACGGATCAGGCCGGCTGCGGCGCGGTGTCCGGGTTCGTCCAGGACGGAGTCGATGGCCGCGCCCAGTTGCCGCACGGTGACCCGGCCGAACCGCACCCGCACCCCGGCCCCCGCGTCCGCAACCTGGCCGGCCACGACCGGCTGGTCGTCGCGGATGGGCGCCACGACGAGCGGGACCCCGTGCCACAGCGCCTCGCACACGCTGTTGTGCCCCGCATGGCAGACCACCGCGCCGCCACCCCGCTCCAGCCGTGCCAGCAGGGCGAGTTGGGGTACGTGCGGCAGGACCAGCACGTCCTTGTCGTCGCTACCGGGCTCCAGCGTGCCCCCCGGATCGACGATCACGCCCTGCATCCGGTCGGCCCGCTCCCGCAGCGCGCTCCGGCACACCTCGAGGAACCGGCCGCCGACGTCGGTGTTGGCGGTGCCGAGCGTGACCAGCACGGTGGCGCGGCCGCCGTCGAGCCACTCCCAGGGAAAATCGGAGCCGCACGGGCGGGATGTGATCGACGGGCCGACCCAGCGGACGCCCGGCCGTGCCTCGCCCGCCAACTCCGGTGTGCTGAAGGCCAGGACGAGGTGCGGAGAGAAACGCGGGTCGGCGGTGCCGGCCGGATCCCCGATCGCGGACCGCAGTCCCGCCAGCCGCCCGTCCAGCCATTCCTCGACCTTGGGCAGTCCCGCGAGAGGGTCCGTGAGCTCGGCCGAGGTGGTCGCCGAGGTCGCCCACGGCAGGCCCAGCCGCTCCGCGACCAGCGCCCCGGCGAAGGCCTGCTGGTCGGCGACGACCACCTGCGGCCGGAACGCCTCGACGGCCGCCCGCACACCCGGCGCCATCGCCTCGGCGAGCGGCAGCAGGTACCACTCCCACAGGAACTTCAGCGCCTGCGGACCGCGCAGGTCGGCGGGCCGCTCGCCCCGCGGTGCGCCGCCGCAGGCGAACACCGTCCCGGCCGCGGGTCCCGCCAGCCGTTCGACCAGCTCCGGATCGGCGCAGGCCCACGCCACCCGGTGCCCCCGAGCGGTGAGTTCGGAGGCGACGCCGACGGCCGGGTTGAGGTGCCCGGTCAACGGCGGTACGACGAACAGGAACCGGCTCACCCGGCCGCCTCCGACGCCACCCGCCCGGCCTCGTCGACGAGCGAGAGGATGTGCCCGCCGACCGTCCCCGAGGCCTCGACCAGGACGGAGTGCTCATGGCCCGGGATCACCACGGTCCGGCAGTCCGGCAGCACCGCCCGCAGCCAGGGCGCCAGTCCGGCCAGATCCGAGTCCGCGCCGTACAGGCCCAGCACCGGGCAGCGCACCGCCGACACCTGCTCGTCCGTGAGGACCCTGCTGGCCGGGATGTCCCGTCCGAGGGTCGTCTCCCGGGCGAGCCGGGCCGCGCCCCTGGCCAGCCGGGCGGTGTTGTGGCCCCGGTTCGCGGTGATCCAGGCGATCGCGTCGGACTCGTTGTGGGCGAGCTGGTTCACGACCCGTTCCAGGATCCCGCCGAGCTTCACCGCCCAGGCGGCGGTGGCCGGTTCGGACTCGATCAGGCTGACGCTGGCCGCCCGCCCGGGGTGACGGGCCGCGTAACCGAAGGCGATCGTGCCGCCGTAGGAGTTGCCGACCAGATGCACGGGGCCGGTCACCGCCAACCGGTCGAGCAGCGCCGCCAGATCGTCGACGTTGTGGTCCAGTGTGTAACCCTCGGCGGGCCGCTCGCTGCGGCCGTGCCCGCGCAGGTCGTACATGACGACGTCGAGACCGGCGGCCGCGAACGCCGGGGCGACGGTGAAGTAGTAGCTGGCCAGGCTGTCCGTGAGCAGCCCGTGCACCAGCACCACGGTGGCGGTGGCCGGGCGGCCCTGCCGGGGACCGATCCGCTGTACGTGCAACCGGACGGAGCCGGTGTCGACCATCGCCATGGCTCAGCTCGCCTCCGCGGCCTTCAGGCTCGTCACGACGTATTCGACGAGCCGTCCGACGGTCAGTTCGATGATCTCGTCGAACTCCATGCCGGCCAGGAACTCGGCGAAGTTGACCCGGTCGCCGTACCGCTCCTGGAGCAGGGCGGCGAGGGTGACCAGGTCGATGCTCTCCAGTTCCAGGTCGCGGTTGAAGGTGGTCTGCATGTCGATGGCGATGTCGTCGAGGCCGTACTCGTCCTGAAGGAGCCGCGCGAGCATGCCGGTGATATCGGCCAGGACGGCCTTCTCGTCGGCGGTCACCGGGGCGGGGCCGGTGGAGGAGGGTGTGGCGGGGGCCGTGGTGCGGGGGTGGGGGGTGGGGGGTGTCATCGGGGGTCGTACTCCTCTGCGGTCGGGTGTCCCGTCGTCCAGGCCACTACGTACGAACGGTCCGGCAGCCGGGCCGGGTTGGCGGCCGGCGCGCAGTGCACGGGGTAGGCGCGTTCCCGACGGCCCGAGACGGTCAGCCGGTCGCCGGCCGGGCTCGCGTCGAGCACCGTGAAGTCCCTCGGTCTGCCGGCGAACCCGGTGCCCTCCGCCTTTGCGACGGCCTCCTTCGCCGCCCAGAAGCGGGTGAACCAGAGGGCTTCGGAGTCACCGGACTCCGCCGACAGGCGGCGCAGCAACAGCAGTTCGGGCTCGCCGAGGGCGACGGCGAGGGCCTCCGCAGTGCGGTCGGTGACCTCCTCGATGTCGATTCCCGGGCCGGGACCCGGTGTGCGCGGCCGCACGATCGCCACGCCGGCCTCCGCGCAGTGCGCCAGCGAGACGTCCAGCGGAGGCAGGACCCGGCCGTGCACACCGGTGACGTACGGCCGGCCCGCCTCGTCGTTGCGCACCCGCAGCTCCGCCGGGAAGACCGGGCCCTCGCCCTGGTCCCACAGCCACCGCCGTACCGCGTCCTTGGCCGCGATCCGGCCCAGCAGCCACTGTCGGCGCCCGCGCGGCGCGTGCTCCGCGTACTGCGAACGCTCCGCGCCGCCCAGGGAGTTGCGCATGATCAGCTCGCGGGACGCCAGGTCCGGCCACCGCTCGTGCAGCAACTGCCAGCCGCCCGGCCGGGTCTCGGACAGGGTGTGGTGTTCAGGGAAGCGCTCGACGGGCCGGGTCTGCGGGTCGTTGTCGAAGCGGCGGTCCTGCCAGCCGTACAGCTCGGCCCACACCGTGCCATGGGTCGTCAGTTGTACGTCGGCCTCCAGGAACGTGTCGGTGAGCGCGGTGATCCGCACCTGGCACCCCACCTCGCTCCCCGGCGCCGGGTGCGGCCCGTAGAAGCGCGTCTCCCGCATGCCGACCGGGAAGACGACGGTCCGCTCCGTGCGGGTCGCCATGATCCAGTAGCCCAGGATCTGGCCGACGTTGTCCAGCAGCGCGCCGGGCGCGGGCGGGGTGGTGATCACTCCGCGCACGTGGCGGTCGCCGATCGCGGTGAGTTCGGTGACGCCCCGGAACGCCGGGCCGTGGAACATCCAGCGCTCGTCGTAGAGCTGGGCGGCGGTGTGCTCGGGGACGCGCTCGGCGCCGGGGTCGGCGGGCCAGGGAGCGGGAGGCGGGAAGGCGTGGGAGCCGGCCAGTTCGACGGTCGCGCGGGCCCGGGGGCCGAAGGAGACAGCGAAGCGGTCCGCGCCCTCGGACGTCACGGTCACCGGTACGTCGACGGCGGGCGTGGCGGTGAGCCACTCCTCGAACCGCGCGCCGTGCACGGCGACCGCCACCCTGCCGGGGGCCGCCTGTTCTGCGGCGTCCACGAGGTGCTGCACGATCGTCGTCGCCGGGACGACCGGCCACCGGTCGGCGATGTCGGGCCAGCCGGGCCGCTGGGGGAAGAAGCAGTGGTCCAGCAGGTAGGGCATGGTGTCGGGGGAGACGTGGACGCTGGTGTGCCACGGGCCCGCCGGCCGTGCGGCCGCGGGGTCGGCGGGTCTCGCGGCCATGAGGGCGGCCGCCGTGTCCGCCGTCTCGTGGAGCAGGGCGGACAGTTCGGCGGCCATCGGTGAACTGCCGACGAGGGCGTCCAGCGGCGATGTCCCGACGCGGCCCGCCGCCCGGCCGGGGGAGTGTGCCCCGCTTCGCGGTCCGGTGAGCTCGGCACGCAGTTCGGCGAGCCGCCGCGGTGCCAGGGACACCAGGGCGCCGCCCAGGTCGAGTCGTACGGACGGCCGTCGCGCCCGCGTGTCCGCGACGGGCGCCAGGGAGGGGGCCACCGGCGCGCCCGCCGTCCACAGGGCGGTGGCCACCCGGCGGAGCTGGGCCAGGCCGCTGCGGTGGGGCGAGTTGGCGGCGACGACCAGGTGGTCCCGGCCGTCCAGGGTGTCCGCGACCAGGGAGCCGAGCCGGCCCGGGCCGACCTGGACGAACACCCGGTGCCCGGCCGAGTGCAGCGCCTCGGCCAGCTGCCGGAAGCGGACGGGCTCCAGCAGATGGCGGACGAACAGGGACCTGATCCCCGCCTCGTCCTCGGGGAAGGGCGCGGCGGTCGTCCCCGACCAGAGCGGAGTGTGCGGCGGACGCAGCCGGAACCGGTCGGCTGCCTTCTTGATCGGGCCGAGATGCGGTTCCAGCATGGGCGTGTGGAAGCCGGACCGGAAGGGCAGCACCTGGCTGAGCACACCCCGGGCGCGGAAGGCCCGCACGAACTCCTCCACCGCCGGCTCCGGGCCGCACACCATCGACTGATGGGGCGCGTTGTCGTGGGAGAGCACCAGACCCGCCCCGGCCCCGCCCTCGTCGCGCAGGGCGGCCAGCACCCGCCCGGCGGACGCCCCGATCGCACCGTAGGCCAGCCCGGGCACCGACACCTCGGCCGGGTCGAAGCCCGCCATGAAGGCGTCGACCTCCTCCCCGGCGTACAGCCCGGCGGTCGCCATCGCCGTCCACTCGCCCACACTGTGCCCGGCGACCGCGTCCGGCACGATGCCGCTACGGCGCAGCGCGGCGTCGAGGAGCCGGCCGACGGCGACGACACCGAACCCGTGGCGGCCCACGTCGGCGGTCCGGTCCCCGGTGACGGTGGGGGCCGGCAGACCGAAGCGGGCGGCCACGTCGTCGACCTGCGGCGTGAAGTCGCCCTCCAGGCCGGGGAACAGGAACGCCAGGGCGCCGCCTCCGGACCCGAGCAGCGGGGCCGGACGGAACCACATGTCGGCGCGGCCGTGCCAGGCGCGCTGCCCGGCGACCGTGCGGCGGGCCAGCGCGAGCCGCTTCGCGGTGGGGTCGACGATGCCGAGGCGGGCCGGTCCGGCCTCCGGGTGCGGCCGGGAGGGGGCGAGTCCGGCGGCCCGTACGGTGTCGTCGTCGGTGTCCAGGAGCGCGGCGAGGGCGGCGGGGGAGTCGGCGGCGAGCAGCAGCACCTGCTCGGGTTCGGAGACCGCCAGAACCGGACGCGGCGGTGCCGTGGCGCGTGATCGGCGTGCCCCCGGCGCCTCCTCCAGCACGACGTGGGCGTTGATCCCGCCGAACCCGAACGCGTTGACCGCGGCCCTGCGCACAGGCTGCCGTGCGGTGGTCTCCCAGTCGGCGGCCTTCTCCAGGGTGCGGAACCGGGTGCGGGCCAGGGCGGGGTGCGGGTCGTCGCAGTGCAGCGTCGGCAGCAGCGTGCCGTGGTGGACGGCGAGCGCGGCCTTGACGAGGCCCGCGATACCGGCGGCGGGCATGGTGTGCCCGATCATCGACTTGACCGACCCCAGGACGGCGTCACCGTCGCCGGGTCCGAACACCTCGGCCAGGGTGGTCAGTTCGGCTCCGTCGCCCGCCGGCGTCGCGGTGCCGTGCGCTTCCAGCAGACCCAGGGAGCCGGGTTCGGCCGGGTCGAGCCCGGCGGCCCGCCACGCCTGCCGCACGGCATTCGCCTGACCGCCCGGGTCGGGGTTGACCAGCCCGGCCGCCCTGCCGTCGCCGGCCACCCCGGTGCCCCTGATCACGGCGTAGACCCGGTCGCCGTCGCGTTCGGCGTCGGCCAGCCGCTTGAGGACGACGACGCCCGTGCCCTCGCCGATCAGGATGCCGTCGGCGTCCCGGTGGAAGGGGCGGATGCGCTGGCTGGGGGAGAGGGCGCGGAGCTGGGAGAACACGCTCCACAACGTGATGTCGTGGCAGTGGTGGACGCCTCCCGCGAGCATCAGGTCGCAGCGCCCGGAGGCGAGTTCGCCCACCGCCTGGTCCACGGCGACCAGGGAGGACGCGCAGGCCGCGTCCACGGTGTACGCGGGACCGCGCAGGTCCAGCCGGTTGGCGATCCGGGAGGCGGCGAGATTGGGCACCAGACCGATCGCGGACTCGGGACTGTCCGGGCCCAGCCGCTCGGTGAACGCCTCGCGCACGCGGCCCAGTTGATCGGACGTCAGATCCGGCAGCAGCTCGCCCAGTGTGCGCACGAGTTGCCCGGCCGTGCGGACCCGCTGGTCGAGCCGGGCCAGGCCGGGGGTGAGGTAGCCGCCCCGGCCGAGGACGACACCGGCCTTCCCCCGGTCGGGGAGCCGGTCCGGGCCGCCCGCGTCGTCGAGGGCGGCCGAGGCCACATGCAGCGCGATCAGCTGGTCCGGCTCCGTACCGGCCACGGAGTGGGGCATGATCCCGAACCGGGTGACCTCGACCTCCGCCAGGCCGTCCACGAACCCGCCCCGCCGCGCGTACACCCGGTCCGCGACGGCCGGACGGGACGCGGTGCCGGGACGGTAGTACTCCGCGTCCCAGCGCCCCTCCGGCACCTCGCCGATCGCGTCCACACCGTCCCGCAGGTTCCGCCAGTAGGCGTCCAGGCCGGCGGCGCCCGGCAGCAGCACCGCCATGCCGACGATGGCGACCGGCACCCGACGCAACGTCATGTCATGGTGCGCGCCGTTGAGTTGCGTCGAGATCACCGCGCCGTCACCAGCCCGAAGCGGTGTAGACGACGGCGGTGGCCGACTCCTCGCCCCAGGCCAGCTCCCGAAGCAGCGCCGCGGTGCCCTCCTCGGGATCGATCAGACGGATGCCGCGCCGGGCGTACTCCCGGGCCAGTTCCACCCCCACCATGCCCCCATGCCCCGGCGCGGGCGCCCACGGGCCCCAGTGCACGGTCACCGCGCGCTTCCCGGTACGGGCGGCGAAGGCCGCGCCGAGGGTCTCCAGGGCGTCGTTGGCGGCCGCGTAGTCCACCTGGCCCCGGTTGCCCAGGACGGCCGCCACGGACCCGAACAGCACGGTGAACGCGGGGACGGCGGGCAACTCCTCCAGCGCGGTGAGCAGGGCGTCCGCGCCGGTCGCCTTGGTGGCGTAGACCCGCTGGAAGGACTCGGCGGTCTTCTCCGCGACGAGCCTGTCCTCGATCACCCCTGCCGCGTGCACCACGCCGTCGAGCCGGCCGTGCTCGGCGTGGATCTCCTTCACCGCCTGGAGCACCGCCCCGGGCTCCCGGAAATCGACACGGCGGTAGCGGGCGCGGCCGCCGAGCGCCGTGAGTTCGGCGAGGGTGGCCCTGATCTCCCGCTGGGCCAGCAGGAGTTCGGCGGTTCGGTTGATCTCCGCCGGCTTGCCGGCGCCGCGAGCGGCGAGCGCCGCACGCAGCTCGGCGGGGGTGTGAGCGGCCGCGGTGTCCGCGTCCTCGGGACCGTCGGGCGCCGGGGTGCGGCCGAGCAGTTCCAGCCGGCAGCGAGCGGTGCCGGCGAGGGTGGCGGCGAACTGCGCGGTGATGCCCCGCGCCCCGCCCGCGAGCAACACCACGGAGTCCTGGTCCAGTCCCAGCGCCGCCGCCTCCGAGGCCCCGTCCCCGGCCGGTCCGGCGCCCGTGGTGCCGAGCGGGCCGAGCGGCGCCTCCACCAGCTCGAAGCCGTGCCGGCCGGCTGCCGTCCGCAGCACGACCGGGGTGCGGTCCGGCGCGACGGCCTCCGCCACCACGGCGTCGGCGACGGCGGCCGGCGAGGGGTCGGCGAGTTCCACGACCCGGGCCACGGTCTGCGGGTACTCGCGCGCCACCGTCCGGAACAGGCCGCGCAGGCCCGCGGTCCGCGGGTCGGGCGTCCCGCCGTCGGCGACCCGGACGGCCAGCAGCCGGCGCGGGCCGCGTGCCAGGGCCGCCTGGAGGACGGGGAACGCGTCCGGCAGCAGGGGGCCGTCGTCGGCGTCCGTGAGGGCCGCGAGATACAGCACGCCGTCCACCGGCCCGTCCGCTTCCGTCAGGACGTGGTCGCGGGCCCGTACCCCGACGTCGGCGCCGTGGGACCGCAGCCGGGCCGCCACTTCGGGGGCGTCGCCCAGGAGGGTCCAGCGGGTGCCGGAGAGCGCAGCGGTGGGGGCGTCGCGGGCGTCAGCGTCGCGGTCGTCCGTCCCGTCGTCGAGCAGGACCGGTCGCAGTACGTGCCTGCGGGGAGCCTCGCCGGTCACCTCCTGGGTGACCCCTCGCGTGGCCGGCCCGGGTGCTGCGGGCTCCTCGGCCGCCGTGGCCGCGACGGCCGGGGCGGGCCCGTCCGGGGAGGCGGGTGCGGTCACGGGAGCGACAGCGGGGGCGGACGCCGAGGCGGCCGGTCCGCCCAGTCTGGCGGTGAGCCAGTCGGTCACCGCGGCGGCCGTGCGCGCCTTCGCCAGCTCCTCCAGCTCCTCGTCGTCCATCGAGGTGAGGTCCGTACCGGCCCCGGCGCCCAGGCGCCGTGCCAACTCACCCGCGATCTCGGCCCGTTTGATGGAGTCGATGCTGAGATCGGCCTCGAGGTCGAGGTCGGGCTCGATCATGTCGACCGGGTAGCCGGTGCGCTCGCTGATGATCTCCAGCACGACCTGCCGGACGTCCGCAGGCCCGGCGGGCGGGGCCGGCGCAGTGCTCTCCTGGGCCGGTTCGGGTGGGGCGGCGGCCATCTCCGCTCGCTGCATGGGGAGTTGCGGCGTCGCCTGGATCACCTGGGGCGCCGCCACGGACGGGACGGGCTGCGCGATGCCCGGCGCCGCCCCGAGGTAGGTGAGCAGCACGTCCCGCTGGGCGGCGATCATCTCCCGGCTGGTGCGCAGGAACTCGGAGACGAGCGCGTCCTGGTGGGAGGGGACGCCGTGCGGGGGGTTCGTCGTCACTGTCGCCACGGTCCTCTCGATGGGTTCCACGACTCGTCGGGCCGGGGCGAGCGCGCCCGGCAGGAGCGCGCCGGCGGCGGTGCGGACCAACTGGCCGTCGACCGTCCAGCCGGGCCGCTTCGGCGCGGGGGTCCGTACGGCGTCGACCGCGTCCCGGCCGCGCAGCAGGCGTCCGGTGCGTACCGGCAGGCCCGCGACGGCGAGCCGGGCCAGGGCGTCGAGCCAGCCGCGCAGACCGGCGTCGGGGCGGGGCTCGCAGGCCACCGCGTGGTGCGGACGGTCGCCGAGGATCTGTCCGACCAGCCGGGTCAGCACCGATCCGGGACCGGCTTCGACGAAGACGCGCGCGCCCGCCTCGTACATCGCCTCGATCTGCTCGGCGAAGGCGACCGGCGCTCCGATCTGGGCGGCCAGGTGGGCCCGTACCGCGTCCGGATCGGCCGGGTACGGTGTGGCCGTGCGGTTGGACCACACCGGGAACTCGGGCGCGTGCACCGGCCGGGCGGCGAGCGCCTCCGCGAAGCGGTCGGCGGCGCCCGCCACCAGCGGGCTGTGGAAGGCGCAGGCCACGGGGAGCCGCTTGGCCCCGAGACCGGCCTCGCGCAGCAGCCGTACGGTCTCGGCGACGGCTTCCGAGGGACCCGAGATCACCGTCTGCCGGGGGGAGTTGCGATTGGCGACGACCACGGAGTCCGGCGCGTGCGCCGCCTCGAGCGCCCGCACCACGTCCTCGGCACCGGCCGCGACGGCGGCCATGGACCCGGGATCGCCGTCGCCGGACGCGGCGGCCCCCGTCACCCCAGCGGCCTCGAGGATCGCCGTCGCCCGTTCCGCGCTCAGTTCCAGCAGGGTCTCGGGGCCGAGGGCGCCGGCCGCGCAGAGGGCGACCAGTTCGCCGTAGCTGTGTCCGGCGGCCATGTCCGGCTGCACCCCCGCCGCGCCGAGCAGGGCATGCACGGCGAGTCCGGCGACGCCGAGTGCCGGCTGCGCCACCCGGGTGTCGGTCAGCGCGGCCTGCTGGCGGTCGCGCACGGCGTCGTCGAAGGCGGCCGGCGGATACAGGGTGTCCGCGTGGACGCGTCCGAGTTCCAGACAGGGGCGCAGTTCGGGGAAGGTGACGAAGAGGTCGGCGAGCATGCCGGTGCGCTGACTGCCCTGACCGGGGAAGAGGAAGGCGACCTTGCCGCCTCGCGGACCGTCCTGCCCGGCCCGGTGGATCCCGCGCGCCGGGTCGTGCGCGGCGGGATCCGCGGACACCCGGCGCAGTTTGCCGACCAGGTCGTCCACGTCCGTCGCCACGATCGCGACCTGTACCGGATCCCCGGCGGCGTCCGACCGCCGCGCGGAGCTGAGCGCCAGGTCCCGCAGGCGCCACGGCCGGCCCTGCGTCTGCGCGGCCCGCAGGAGTTCGTCCACCCCACGGCGGGCGGCGGCCGCGTCCCGACCGCGGAAGAGGAAGAGTTCGGCGGGCCATGCGTCGAGCGTCCGCGCCGGCGGCACGCCGTCGGCGTGAGCGGCCAGCACCACATGGAAGTTGGTGCCGCCGAAGCCGAACGCGCTGACCCCGGCCACCCGTTCCTCGGGAGGCGCGGCCCAGGGAAGCGCCCGCGCATGGAAGGCGAAGGGACTGACGTCCGCCTCCCAGGCCGCGTTGGGGGCCTCGACGTGCAGCGTGGGCGGCCGGACGCCCGTGTGCAGGGCCAGCACCGTCTTGATCAGGCCGGCGAGCCCGGCGGCGCACTTGGTGTGGCCGATCTGCGATTTCACCGAGCCGATCGCACAGCCGCCCGGTTCCGCCCCGGCCTGCGCGAACACCTCGCTGAGGACACGCAGTTCGGTGCGGTCGCCGACCACGGTCCCGGTGCCGTGCGCCTCGACGAGCCCGACGTCGGCCGGTGAGACACCCGCGTTGCGGTAGGCGCGTTCCAGGGCCGAGCGCTGACCCTCGGGGCGTGGGGCGGTCAGGCCGAGGGAACGGCCGTCGCTGGAGGAGCCGAGGCCCTTGATCACACCGTAGATCCGGTCGCCGTCGCGCTCGGCGTCCGCGAGCCGCTTGAGGACGACGCACGCCACGCCCTCACCGAGGGCGATGCCGTCCGCCGAAGCGTCGAAGGCGCGGGAGCGGCCGGTCGGGGACAGCGCGTGCACGGAGGAGAAGAGGACGTAGTCGTTGATGCCGTTGTGCAGGTCGGCGCCGCCGCACAGCACCAGGTCGGAGGTGCCGCCGACGAGTTCCTTGCAGGCCACGTCCACCGCGGCCAGGGAGGAGGCGCAGGCGGCGTCGACGGTGTAGTTCGCGCCGCCGAGGTCGAGCCGGTTGGCGATCCGCCCGGAGATGACATTGGCGAGCATGCCCGGGAAGGAGTCCTCGGTGAGCTGCGGGAGCTGCTCGTCCAGGCCGGCCGGGACCTCGCCGTGGTAGGAGGGCAGCACCGCCCTCAGCGTGGCCGCGTTCGACAGGTCGCTGCCCGCCTCCGCACCGAACACCACCGAGGTGCGTGAGCGGTCGAACTCCCGTTCCCCGTCGCCGTATCCGGCGTCCTCCAGGGCGCGCCGGGCCGCCTCCAGGGACAGCAGCTGCACCGGCTCGATGCTGCCGAGGGACGTGGGCGGGATGCCGTAGCGCAGCGGGTCGAAGGGGATGCGGGGGAGGAAGCCGCCCCACTTCGACGGGGTCGATCTGCCGTGGTGGACGGCCGGGTCCCAGCGGTCCGCCGGCACCTCGCCGACGGCGTCCACGCCCCCCACGACGTTCGCCCAGAAGGCGGGCAGGTCGGGCGCCTGCGGGAACATGCACGCCATGCCGACGACGGCGACGTCCAGCGGAGCCGGGGCGGCCGGCTCCCGGTTCTCCCGCTCGACGCCCCACTCCGCGGCGCGCAGCGCGAGATGCTCGACGGCGCCGGTCGTCACGGACTCGTGCAGCGCCGCGAGGGTAGTGGTCGCCGAGCGCAGTACGGCCACCTCCCCGGCCATGAACATCCCCTCGGCGAGCTGACGCCGTTCGTCGGCCGGGGCCAGGGAGCCGTCGGCGGTGCGGGTCACGCCCTTGCTCGCGATCCGCAGCCGGCCGACGTTGAGCCGCTCCAGGGCCTCCCAGATCTGCCGGTCCCCCGCGCCCTCGGCACGCAGCCGGTGCTCCTCGTCGCGGTAGCCGGCGGCGAACGGGCTCGGCACACAGCGGGTGGCGTGGCCCGGCGCCGACTCCAGCAGCGTGGTGCGCTCGGCGGCCATGACCTGACGCTGGAAGAGAGGCCGGATCGCGCCGTGGGCCACCGCCTCCTCGGTGAACAGGTAGGCGGTGCCCATCAGCACGCCGACGGCCGCCCCGCGCGCGGTCAGCGGCGCGGCGAGAGCCGCGACCGCCGCGGCCGACCGCCCGTCGTGGACCCCGCCCGCGAAGAACACATCCAGGCCCTCGGCGCCGTGCTGTGCCGCGTGGTCCTCGAGGACCCCCAGCTGGGCTTCCCAGAGCGGAAAGCTGCCGCGCGGTCCGACATGCCCTCCGCACTCCGAGCCCTCGAAGACGAAGCGCCGCGCCCCGGCGTCCAGGAACTGCCGCAGCAGGCCCGGCGACGGCACGTGCAGAAAGGTCCGGATGCCCTCCCGCTCCAGCGCCTGCGCCTGGGACGGCCGGCCGCCCGCGATGATCGCGTGCGTGGGCCGCAGCTCCCGTACGGCCTCCAGCTGTGCGGTGCGGACGTCCTCCGGTGCGAAGCCCAGCACACCGACCCCCCAGGGCCGGCCGGCCACGGCGTCCCGGGTCTCGGCGAGCATGGCCCGGGTCCGCTCGCCGTCCGCCAGCGCCAGCGCGAGGAAGGGCAGCGCCCCGTCGGCCGCGACGGCCGCGGCGAACGCGGCCCCGTCGCTCACCCTGGTCATCGGCCCCTGCGCGACGGGCAGCCGCGTCCCGAGCGCCCGGCTCATCGGTGACCCGGCCGCCAGCGCCCGTGCGGCGGTGTCGTCGCCGACGCCCGCCAGGACCGCGTCCCGCAAGGCCCGTACGGTCCGCCGCACGTCACCCCAGCGCTCGGCGAACCGGGCGGCGAGGAAGCCGTCCTGGCCCACCGGGAGCATCTGAGCGCTCGGGTCCCGCGCGCCCAGCAGTGCCGCCACCGCCTGCGGTCCGGCGTCCTCCCCGGGTTCCGGTGCGTCCGGGCCGCGCCGTCGCAGGACGCGGTGTCCGGCGAGGACGACGGTCTCCGAGCCGTCCAGGGTGCGCAGCGCAGCCGCGGCCGGTTCGGGCAGCGCCGACTCGGCGAGCAGCGCGAGCTGGCTGTCGAGGACGACGCCGGCCGCGCCGCAGGCCACCGCGGCGGCGGCCGTGTGCGGCCCGATCCCGCCGCACGCCCACACCGGCGCGGTCACCTCGGGTGCGGCGAGGAGCTGTTGGAGCAGGACGAAGGTGCTCAGTTCCCCGATCCGGCCACCGCACTCGGCGCCGCGGGCGATCAGTCCGTGCGCCCCGGCGCGTAACGCGTCGCGTGCGCCCGCCAGGTCGGTGACCTCGACCAGCACGCGGTGGCGCGCCGCGAGTTCGGTGATCGGGCCGGGGGCCCACTCGGTGTCCGCGGCCGTCGAGGACGGTGCCGCCCCGGCGCCGAGGACCACGGTGTGCGGGCCGTCGGGCTCCAGGTCGGCGGGCGTGAGCCGGCAGTGCGCGCCGATCCGGACCCCGAAGGCGCCGAGGGAGGAACGGCGCAGCCGGGAGAGGGCTTCGCGGGATCTTCGGTCACCGGATCCCAGGTCCAGGACGCCCAGCCCGCCGGCCCGGCCGACCGCCAGGGCGAGCCCGGCATCCGGTTCGCCGAAAGGAGTGATGCCGATGATCATGTCCTCGGAACGCACAGCGGACGTCATGATTCTCCGAATCAAGGTGAGACTGCACGGTGGGGGGTTCGGGACAGCAAAGGCGGCTCACCGCGTTCCAGCGGGCAGAGGTCCACCGCGGAACGCCGTTCTGAAGCGCGTGCTCGAAACGCGTCGAAGGTAGTGCGCTTATTACTCACTGGTCAACGTTCGAACGATCGGCCGGTATGCGGCCGCAGTGATTCGGTCAGTCGCGGACGCAGGACCAGGGCGTAGGAAACCGGATCAATTCCTGTCGGCACCGGCCCTGTTCACCACTCACCGGCACCGGGGAGACATGAACGAACGCAGGAAATGGGTTCCTCTGGACCGCATGTCCGAATCGGAACGCACCTTCCCGGCGCCGGTCGGACGGCGGGGAGAAAACCATGTGCCGGCCCCGGAGTGACCGGGAAAGGCTTGTGTGTACGGGGCGTGTCGACCGCTTCGGCCGCCGTCCTCCCGGACCGGACGCTGTGTCGGGCGATCTCCCCGCCCAAGTGGGGCGAGGGGCCGTACGGGTCCAGGGCGGCGGCGTCCGGAGTGTTGCTCCGAAGGCCCGTGTGAAGATCCGCCCATAGTGCCCATATGACGCGTACCCGTACGGCGCTGCTGTGCGCCGCCGCTCTCCTCGCCTCCACCCTCCAGACGGCCGCCGCTACGGCCGACGCCCGCCACCCGGACGGGGAGTGGGACCGGGCCTGTGCCGCGACCCGCCACCCGCGGGGCCAGGCGCGCGAGGTCCTCGCCCTCGTCCGCGCGGCGCGCGAGGAACTCGGTCTCAAGGCCGCCCTGGTCAAGGTCACGGTCGACGGGCGTGAACTGGTCACCGGCGCGGACGGCGACTCCCTCACGGACGTGTCGGCCACCCCCGCCGCGCACTTCCGGACCGGCTCCGTCGGCATCGCCTTCATGGGCACGGTGCTGCTCCAGCTCGTCCAGGAGCACAAGGCGGGGCTCGACGACCCGGTGTCCCGCTGGCTGCCCGACCTGCCGCACGGCGACGAGATCACCCTGCGCATGCTCGGCGACTCGACGTCGGGCCTGCACGACTACGTCACCGACCCGGTCTTCCTGAAGAAGCTCTACGCCGACCCGTGGCAGCACTGGACCCCCGAGGAAGTCGTCGGCATCTCCCTCAGCCACCCCCTGTGGTACCGGCCGGGCACCAACTGGAGCTACTCGCACGCCAACTTCGTCCTCCTCGGCCGCGCCCTGGAGAAGATCTCCGGCACCCCGCTCGACCGCCTCCTCCAGGAGCGGGTGATGAAGCCCCTCGGGCTGCGCAACACGCGCAACAACGACACCGCGCTCATCCCGCCGCCCGTGCTGCACGCCTACGACGACGAACGCGGCACCTACGAGGAGTCCACCTACTGGAACCCCTCCTGGACCACCGCCCCCGGCGCCGTGCTGACCCAGGACATCTGTGACCTGGCCCGCTCCGGGCAGGCCATCGGCTCGGGCGAACTGCTCTCGGGGCGCTCCTTCCGCACCCAGCTGGACCCGGGCACGGTCGGCCTCGGACACCCCACCGCCAACTGCCCCGCCACCGTCTGTCTGCCGATGACGGAGGACTTCCACTTCGGCGTGGGCGTCGTCGTCAGGAACGGCTGGGTGGTGCAGAACCCGTCCTTCTTCGGATACGCGGCGGTGATGGCGTACGAGCCGCGCAAGCGGCTGTCCATCGCGGTGTCCACGACCGTGGGCCCGGACGCCCCCGCCGGCAACACCGCCCAGACGATCACCGAACGGATCGCGGACCTGCTCGACCCGCGGCACCCGCTGTCCGGCTGACGCCCCCGGTCAACGCCCGGTGCGCACCCCGTCCAGCGCGATGGCCAGGACGCGGTCGCGCTGGGCGTCGTCCACGAAGGCCGTCGCGGTGATGCCGGCGACGAGCCGCAGCAGGTCGCCGAAGTCCATGTCCGTGCGGGCCGTCCCGGCCCGCTGGGCCCGCTCGAACAGCGGTCCGCCCGCGGCATACATCGACTCACGGCAGGCCTGGAAGATCTCCGACTCGCCCTCCAGCGCCTCACGCACCGCCCGCTTGGTGACCATGTAGCCGGCGAACCGCTCGAGCCAGGCGGTGAGCGCCTCCCACGGCTCCAGGCCGGCGAACCCCTCCGCCGACCGGCACAACGCGTTGACCTCGTCCGCGTACACGCTCTCGAACAGCGCCCTGCGGGTGGGGAAGTTCCGGTACAGCGTGGCGATGCCCACGCCCGCGCGCCGGGCGATGTCCTCGAGGGACGCCTCGGAGCCGTGCTCGGCGAACGCCTCGCGCGCGGCGGCCAGCAGTGCGTCGTAGTTGCGGGCGGCGTCCTTACGGACGGGGCGCTGGGCCGCGACGATCTCGCTGACGGGGAACGGCTGAGCCGCCACGGCTGCCTCCTGGACAGGACCCGGTTGAACCGGAGGGGTGCCTCCGCTACAGTGGAGGAGTGCCTCCACTTTAACAGTCCGAGGTCCCTGCTCCTCTTTCCGGGTTCTTCCGAGAGGCTTTTCATGCCCCGCTCGTCCACCCGCCTCACCTTCGCCGTCCTCGCGACCGGTGCCGGCGTGTTCTCCATGCTCCAGTCGCTGATAGCCCCGGCCCTGCCCACCGTGCAGCACGCGCTGCACACCTCACAGTCCACCGCGACCTGGGTGATGACCGCCTATCTGCTGTCCGCGTCCGTCTTCACGCCGATCCTCGGCCGGGTCGGCGACCTCGTCGGCAAGAAGCGCACCCTCGTCGGGGTCCTGCTCACCGTCCTGGCCGGCTGCCTGCTCGCCGCACTCGCGCCGAACATCGGCGTCCTCATCCTCGCCCGGGTGGTCCAGGGCGTCGGCGGGGCCCTCTTCCCCCTCTCCTTCGGCATCATCCGCGACGAGTTCGCCCCGTCCCGGGTGCCCGGCAGCATCAGCAACCTGTCCGCCGTGATCGCCGCAGGCGGGGGCGTCGGCATGGTCGCGGCCGGACCGATCGTCTCCGCGCTCGACTACCGCTGGCTGTTCTGGATCCCGGTCGGCATCGTCGCGGCCGCCACGCTGATCGCCGTGCGCTATGTACCCGAGTCGCCGGACCGGGGTGAGGGCAGGGTCGGCTGGCTCGGCGCGCTGCTCCTGTCGGGCTGGCTGGTCGCCCTGCTCCTGCCACTCAGCCAGGCGGGCGCCTGGGGCTGGGGCTCGACCCGGGTGATCGGCCTGTTCGCCGTGGCCGTCGCGCTGTTCGCGCTGTGGCTGTACTCCGAGGCCAGCTCCCGCACCCCGCTGATCGACCTGCGCATCATGCGGCTGCCGGCCGTGTGGACCACCAACCTCGCCGCGCTGCTGTTCGGCGCGGGCATGTACGCGATCTGGTCCTTCCTGCCCGGGTTCGTACAGACCCCGAGCACGGCCGGGTACGGCTTCGGCGCGAGCGTCACCGCCTCCGGGCTCCTCATGCTGCCGATGCTGCTCGCGATGTTCGTCTCCGGTGTGCTGAGCGGTCGTCTCGCGCCCCGCGTCGGCGCCAAGGCGCTGCTCACGACGGGCGCCGCGCTCGGTGCGCTCGCCCTGGGCTTCCTCGCCCTCTGGCACGACGAGAAGTGGCAAGTGGCTCTGGTGGCAGGAGTGTTCGGCCTCGGGATCGGTCTCGCCTTCGCGTCGATGGCCAACCTGATCGTGGGCAGCGTCCCGGCCGCGCAGACCGGTGCGGCCACCGGCATGAACGCCAACATCCGCACCATCGGCGGGTCCATCGGCGCCGCCGTCACCGGCGTCCTGGTCACCGGCCGGCTCCAGCCCTCGGGTCTGCCCTACGACTCCGGCTACACCCACGGCTTCACCCTGCTCGCGGTGCTCTGCCTCGGCGCCGCCCTCGCCGCCCTGCTGGTCCCCGTCCACCGCGCGACCCGTCTGCCGGACCCGGCCGCCCACCGGGCGCCGACCGCCGCACCCACCCCTGTGCGGTAAGCTCTGCCTGCGCGTTCCCGCAGCTCACCGCAGCGGAAGCGCCTCGGGACGTGGCGCAGCTTGGTAGCGCACTTGACTGGGGGTCAAGGGGTCGCAGGTTCAAATCCTGTCGTCCCGACTTTTGAAGTCGCGGGTCAGAGGCCGTGCCGGAAAAAACCGGCACGGCCTCTGACGTCATCAGGCATCCCGGCTCACGGCCGCCTCGACCGGCGGACCAGGAGCTTTCCCAGCTCCCACAGGAGCACGAGCGCGACGGCGGTCAGGAGCGCCCGGCCGAACTGCCGGGCGTCGATCCTTGCGGCATCACCTCGCACCGTGGTCCGCGAGTGGGTGTCCGCCCTCATTCCCGGGTCGGCCGGACAAGATCGCCCCCTGAGGCCGGTCCGGGGGAATCGTCCACGGCTCCCCGAGGTCGCCAGCGGAAGGCTGTACCGCAGTCGCTCCGGTACAGCCTTCCTGCTTCGCCTGCGGCCACTCGACTCAGGATTCGAGGATCCTGCGCTTCTGCTCGTCGAACTCGGCCTCGGTGAGCACACCCTGGGCCTTGAGCTCGCCGAGCCGCTTCAACTGGTCGATCTTGTCGCTCATGTCGGCCGTCGCGCCGGGCGGGGCCCCGGACTCCTCGGCCGGCGCCGGCTGCGGCTGGTAGGCCTGCTGGGAGTCCTGCTGGGCCCAGCGGCCCTGCTGGCGGCGTGACACACGGTTGGACACCGCGGTCGCCGTTCCGGCGACCACGGCTGTGCGGGCGACCCCGCGGAGGAGACCTGGCACGGTGGTTTCCTTTCTCGCCGGAGGCACGGGGAAGTGACGGGACGGCTTCTCCGGTATCCGGCGCACGGGAGCGGCACACCGGATACCCCCATTGGACCACCGGAGGAATTCCCCCGCACTTCGTCGCCCCCGGCGCCGGCGGGCAACCGGTGCCCGGGACGACGGCGTACACGGTGCCGGGCCGGGAGGACGACAGCGCACGCGTCACCGAGCGGTGCTGATCCACTCGTGTCTTGGTGGTCGGGCGGATCCGCAGCGTGTCCGCCGAACGTGCGTGTCGGGAGTCCCAGGGAGAAGCCAGTGGAAACCAGCGTCAGTGACGGTCGCCGGCCCGTTGCCCGTCCGCTCCTCGCAGGACAGAAGGCGTTGGTGACCGGCGCGAACTCCGGCATCGGCAAGGCCACGGCGATCGGTCTCGGCCGGATGGGCGCCGACGTGGTGGTGAACTACGTGGCGGGTCGGGACGCCGCGCAGGACGTGGTGCGCGAGATCGAGGCTTTCGGCGTGCGTGCCTACGCCCACGAGGCGGACGTGTCGCAGGAGGACCCGGTCGTCGACATGGTGTCCCGGATGGTCGAGGAGTTCGGGACCATCGACGTCATGGTCCCCAATGCGGGACTCCAACGCGACGCCGCCCCCACCGACATGACCGTGGCCGAGTGGCACAAGGTGCTGGACGTCAATCTGACCGGCCAGTTCCTGTGCGCACGGGAGGCGGCCAAGGAGTTCGTGCGCCGCGGGGTCGTCCCCGAGGCCTCCCGCTCCGCCGGGAAGATCATCTGTATGAGACCTGCTCGGCCCTCAAGCGGGCGTACCGCGACGAACTCCGTGCGGCCGCGGGCGGCCGGCTCTGGTGCCTGTACCTCGCCCTGGACCGGGACACCGCACGGGACCGTGTCGCCCGGCGCACCGGCCACTTCATGCCCGCCCGGCTCGTCGACTCGCAGTTCGCGACGCTGGAGCCACCGGGACCGGACGAGCCGGGCATGACCCTGGACGCCACAGCCGCGACCGCGGCCGGTCTCGCCCGGGTCGCGGCCGCGGTCGCGTCCTACGGGCGCTCCGCGGGCGGTTGACGGCTCAGTTGCTCAGGTGCTCCGGCGTTCCGGTGCTGAGAAGTACGGCGACGTCTCCCGGCTCCGGCGCCGGGCCGCTGCCACGCGTGACGGGGAGGAGCCGGCCGTCGCCCCGTACCAGGAACAGCGTCCGGTGTCCGGACGGAACGGCGCCGTCGACGCGACGCGCCACGATCCGGGCGCCCAGGGCGTGACGACGGGCCAGTTCGGGCCCGGTCAGGTCCGGATCGAAAAGCATCTCGCCGCCCGCGTAGGGGGTGATGACACCCTGGCTGTTCGCGGGCGGCCGCAGCCGCAGGACCGTGCCCTCGACACTCCCTTCGAGGCGGGTGGCCGCCAGGGCGTTGAAGTCGTCCTCGCCGGTGAGGAGCAGGACCCCGGTGAGGCCCTCCAGCTCCGCGCCCTCGCCCGTGGCCGCGGCGAACAGCTCCCCGGGGGCGAGTTCGATCCCGGCGGCCCTGATGCCGGCCCGCTCCGCCTCACGCCCCGCCCACATCACCACCTCCAGCCCGGCCGACCGCAGGGCCCGTCCCAGATCGACCACCCACGGATCCCCGCCCACGAGCAGGGGCCGGGAACGCGCCGAGCGCACCACGCCCAGCCGCCGGGCCACCGGAGCCGCACTCAGCCCGTACAGGGTGACGGTGGCGACGATCACCACGAACGTGGCCGGCAGGATCTTCGCGGCGCCGGCGACGCCCTGCTCGGCCAGCGCGCCCGAGAACGTCGAGGCGGTGGCCGCGGCCACGATCCCGCGCGGCGCCATCCATCCCAGGAAGCCCCGTTCCCCGGCCGTCAGATCGGTCCGCCACGCCGACACGGCCCCCACCAGCGGCCGCACCACCAACACCAGCACCGCCACGAGCCCGAGCGCCGGCAGCCACACATGCCGCAGGGACTGGGGGCTGACGGTGGCGGAGATGGAGATGAACAGCAGTCCGATGACCAGATCCACGAGGGTCTCGAAGAACGGTCTCCGGGCGGTGACGGCCCCGCCGGACAGGTTGGCCACCGCCAGCCCCATCAGGACGGCGGCGATGAGTCCCGTGTCGTCCCGGACGACGTCGCAGGCGGCGGCCACGCCGACCACCGCGGCGAGCTGCACCGTGGTGGCGAGCACCTCCCCGAGCCGAAGCCTGCGCAGGGCCACCGTCAGCACCACCGATCCGACGACACCCCCCGCCACCCCCACCGCCGTGCTGACCGCGAAGGGGCCGACCCGGCTGCCGAAGCCGTGGGGCCCGCCGGCCGCGACGGCGTGGAAGACCAGCGCGCCCAGGATGCCGCCCACGGGATCGATCAGCGATCCCTCCCAGATGAGGATCCGCCGCAGTCGCTCCGTCGGGCGGACGAAGGCGAGCAGCGGGCCGACGACCGTCGGCCCGGACACGACGAGAATCGCTCCGAGCATCACCGCCGCGCCCGGGGACATCCCGAGGAACGGCATCGCGACCAGTGCCGCCGAAGCGCCGGTGAACAGTGCGCCGAACCAGATCAGCCGCACCACGACCCGCCGGGTGTGCGCCCTGAAACTCCTCAGGTCGAGGCCGAGGCCGGCGTCGTAGAGGATCACCGCGACCGCCAGCGAGACCAGCGGGGAGAACGCGCTGCCCAGGAGCCGCTCGGGGTCGACGTCGTCGGTCAGCGCGCCCGCGGTGAAGCCCACGGGCAGCAGGACGATCAGCGCGGGGATGCGCAGCCGGTCCGCCAGGACCTGGGAGCCGACGGCCAGCACGACGATCAGGCCGAGGCCCAGGAAAACTTGGTCTTCCGACACCGCGACGCAGCCTCCCGCACGGACGAGGACGCTTCCCCGGGCCCGCCCCGGTGATCCGCCGTGGCGGGGTCCCTACGCCCTCGGCGGCCCGCCGTCGTCCGTCTCGTCCGTCTCGTCCAGCGCGGCCAGGACGGCCGGCACGGGGATCCGCCCGGAGGCGACCAGCTGCGCGCCGCCGCGCCGCAGGGCGGTGGCGAAGGGCGCCGCCCACAGGTTCTCGTAGACCAGGATCCCCGCCGCGTTGCCGGGCTCCAGGGCGGCGCCGGCTTCCGCGATGTCGTCCTGGCCCAGCAGGCCGGAGGAGGCGCCCTCGAAGACGGCCCAGTCCAGGGCGCCGTCACCGGTGAGGTCGGCGATCTCCAGGCCGACCACTGACCCGTCCGCGTCCTTCCTGACGAACATCAGGTCCAGGATCCGGATGAGGCCGCGGTCCACCAGGTCGACCAGCAGGGGAAAGCCCTCGCCGGTCATGCGGTTCCCGGGGAACTCGACGACGACGTAGTCGATCGGTCCCATTTCGACGAGTTCATCGCTCACGGCTTCACCCCTGGATGGTCACGGCGTACGGCGGCCCCGCCGTCCTGGACCTTCATTGCAGCATCGGACCCGGGCGGCCGCACCTCGGTGCGGTGTACCCGCCATCCCTCTCCGCGGGCCCCGCACAGCGGCGACGGCGTCCGCAGGGCTCCTACGTGGTCCGCCCGGCCGGGTGTCCCTGTCGGTGCTCGCTCACCCGGCGCCAGACGGCCCGCTGGCACTTGAGCGTGCCGGTGCCGACCACGATCAGGACGACGATGTTGAGCAGCAGTTGGAGCAGCGAGCCCCATGCCTCGTCCCAGCTGCTGAACGCCACGGAGACGCCGATGTCCGCCCCCGCGGGGATCGTGGTCACCGAGATGAAGACGCCGAGGAGCGCGCTCGTCCGGGCCTCCGCCAGCGAGACGATGCCGACGATCCCGGCCAGCACCGCCACCACGGCCGAGAAGAAGTTGGGGGTGTTGATCAGGTTCGAGACGGGCCGCACCCCCAGCTCGAAGGCCTCTGGCTGAAGTCCGAAGCCGCGGACGAGGAGGGCGAAGAGCAAGGTCGCGGCGACGGCCAGCACAAAGCCGACCAGCAGGGCCAGGAGACCCTGCGTGATTCTCGACCGGGAGCGGTTGTCGATGCCGAGGGCGACGCTGGTGATGGCGCCGTACTCGGGTCCGACCACCATGGCCGCGACGATGAGGATCTGGGAGTTGGTGATGATGCCCACCGCGCCGATGAGCCCGGCGATGACCAGGAACAGGTAGAAGCTCGGGGGGTAGCGTCCCTCGGCCCGGATCCGGGCCTCCACCTGCTCCCACACCGGCGCACGCGGTCGCGCCCCCAGCTCCTTGGCCCATGTCCGGGTCGCCCGCTCCGAGAACACCGTGTCCACCGGATCGAGGATGAGGGAACCGCGGTGCTCGATGCCGAGGTCGCGCAGCCCGCGCAGCACCTCGTTCGCGGCTCCGGCCAGGACGTCGCACTGGATGGCGTCGCCTTCGGGGTTGCGCACGCGGCCCGTCAGCAGGTGCAGGTTCAGGACGCACGGCTCGGCGCCGAGCAGGGCCATGGTGCGTTCCGTGAGGTCCGGCGGGCATACCGCTCGGACACGGATCATGTCCATGGGGACCTCCGCGGATCGGTTCGCTCACCCATTAACGCGGCGGTCCCGGAGCCCGGCAACCCGGCGGGCGGGGACCCGGCACCTGCCCGAGGGTGGGGGAATGAGGACGACCGGAGCTGAGCGAGGCCGACTTCCGGCGCCTGTACCGGCACCTGCGCGACGCGTCCCCCGGCGGAACCGCGCCCCGGGGCGCACTGGACACGATCACCGGGGACCGGGTGCTGGCCGCCGTACGCGAGGTCCGGTCGGGGCGTACGGTGTCGCTCGCCGCCCCCATCGACACCTCTCCGGGTCCCGACGACGCCGGTCCGGCCGAACACCGGCTCACCGCCCCCGTCGACGGCGAACCCGTGGGGAAGGGTCTGGAGTTCGCCCGGGACCGCTTCGCCATGGACATTCTCGGTGATGTGGACAGCCACCTCGACGCGCTGTGCCACGTCGTCTACGACGGCACCCTGCACGGCGGCGTGCCGGCGGGGGACGTGCTGTCGCCGGAGGGAGCGAGCGCCCTGTCCGTCGACCTGGCCACGCGGCGCCGCACGGGCTCCTTCCGGTCGAGTGCTGGGCCGGGTGTCACGGGAAGACGTGCACCACTTCGATCGCTCCCACGAGATGCGCGTTGAACTCGTCCAGGTCCTCGGCCGGCACCCACAGCTCCAGGATGGTCCGGCCGCCCGCCTGCCGGACCGGATACCTGCGCAGGAACGCGGAGTCGACCTCGAAGCGGGTGACGTAGCCGGCGCCGTCGTGCTTGACGTTCCAGTCCCGGGCGATCCTGACGGCGTACTCCTCGTCGAGGACCGGATAGAAGATGGGCTGCTCGGGCAGCCGGGGCGGCCAGGCCCGCCAGTCGAGCTCGCGCACCAACTCCAGCTCCTTCGGGCCGGTGGGCCGCCACAGGGTCGTGGTGACAGGGTGCTGCCTGGTCGTGGTCATGGGATTCGCTCTCCGGTGCGGGCTACCGCCGACGCGGTCGGCTGCGGTCCCCGACGGTAACCGTCGGCCCGCAGCCGTGGCCACGGACTTTCGGCTACCGCGGCCCGGAACGTGCGACGACCTCGCTGAGATAGCAGCGCAGCATCGCCTTCGCCTCGTCGAGGAGGTCCGTGTCTCCCCCGGGGGTGCGCCGGAAGGCCTCCTGGGCGAGGGCGTCGGCGGCGAGGATCGCGGCATGGCAGGCCCTCGCGAGCGCCGCTTCGTCGCGGGCGAGGTCCAGCGCGAGCAGCACCCGGCGGATCCCGTCGGCCATCCGCCGCTTGTGCTCACGGTCGGCCGCCCGGGTCCGCTCGGTCAGCCCGCTGCCGAACCACAGGGCGCGGAAGCCGTGTTCGGTGCGGTAGACGCGGGCGAACGTGTCGATGAGCACGCCGACGGGATCGTCCCACCGCTCCCGCGCCGCGGTGCCGACGAGGTCGTCCATGACGTCCTCGAGACGGGCGAAGTAGCCCGACGCGAGGGCGTCGATGATCGCGTCACGGTCGGGGAGGTACTGGTAGAGCGAGCCGACCGACACCTTCGCCTCGGCCGCCACCCGCGTCGTGGTGAGCGCCTCGACGCCCTCGCCGACCAGGATGCGCTCGGCGGCGTCCAGCAGCAGGGCCAGACGTGCCTTGCTGCGCGCCTGTCGTGGCGTGCGGCGCAGCGGCGTGTCACCGCCGGAACCCGTGGTCGGACGGACCAAGGAACTGCCTCCAGATCTGAACGTGACTTTGTTTCACGTTTACGCTACCTTCGCGCCCATGACCGCCTCAAGCTCGGCGCTGAGTCAGGAGCGGACCGCCGTCGCGGACGCCTGCCGGCGCCTGGGGGCCGAAGGGCTCCTCATCGGCACGGCCGGGAACGTGAGCGTACGCGTCGACGACCGGATCGCCATCACCGCGACCGGAGCGGTCCTCGCCCAACTCACCCCGGACCAGGTGACCGTGACCGACCTCGGGGGCGAGGTCGTGGCCGGGAGCCTGCGACCCACCTCGGAACTGGACCTGCACCTCGGGGTCTACCGCCGCTACGGAGCAGGCGCCGTCGTCCACACCCACGCCCCAATGGCCACCGCGGTCTCCTGCGTGCTCGACGAACTGCCGTGCATCCACTACCAGTTGCTCGCGCTGGGCGGCACGGTGCGGGTCGCGCCCTACGCCACCTTCGGCACCCCCGAACTCGCCGAGTCGGTGCTCACCGCGCTCGACGGCCGCAGCGCCGCCCTGCTGGCGAACCACGGCGCGGTCACCCACGGGACGACCCTCGGCAAGGCCGTCGAGAACGCGCTGCTCCTCGAATGGGCCTGCGGGCTCTACCAGCGTGCGGCCGCCATGGGCCGGCCCCGCTTCCTCGACGAACAGCAGCAGCTCGCCGTGATCGAGGCGGCGATCGCCCGCGACTACGGCGTCACCCACCCCGTACCACCCGCGCAGGAACAGAGCCGATGAAGCCGACGAGGCCGATGATGGGGGAAAGCCGATGAAGATCTTCACCATGGGCGTGCACGTGCTGGACGTACTGGTGCGGCCGGTGCAGGAGATACCCGAGGGCCAGGGCGCGACGCTGGTCGAGGACATCCGCATGACCGCCGCCGGGACCGCGGGCGGCACCGCTCTCACCCTCGCCAAGCTGGGCGCGCAGGTGCGCAGCGCCGGCGCCGTCGGGTCCGACCCGACCGGCGACATGCTGGTACAGCTGCTCGAACGGGCGGGCATCGACACCGAGTTCCTCGTCCGCCGCACCGACACCGCCACCTCCGCGAGTGTCCTGCCGATCCGGCCCAACGGCGACCGCCCCTCCCTGCACCTGCTCGGCGCCAACATCACCTACGGCCCCGACGACGTCCCCTGGGACGCCCTCGCCGAAGCCGACCATCTGCACCTGGGCGGACCCGAGCTGATCGGCGTCGAGGCCGCGACCCGCATCCTGTCCTTCGCCAGGGAGCACGGCGTGGTCACCTCCGTGGACCTGCTCGCCCCCGGTGTCCTCGGCAGCTTCGAGCAGATCGAGGCGGCCCTGCCCTACATCGACCATCTGCTGCCCAACGAGGACCAGGTCCTCGGCTTCACCGGCGAGAACGACCTGCTGACGGGGGCGCGCAAGCTCCTCGGCGCCGGTGCGGGCGTCGTCGCCGTCACCCGCGGCGGTGACGGTGCGCTGGTCGTGACGGCGGACGGCGCGGAACCGGTCCCCGCCTTCGTGGTCGACGTGGTCGACACCACCGGCTGCGGCGACGCGTTCTCGGCCGGCTATCTGCGGGGTGTGAGCCTCGGCCGTACGCCGGGCGACGCCGCCGTGCTCGGCAGCGCCGTCGCCGCGCTCGTCGCACAGGGGCTCGGCAGCGACCACGGCGACTTCGACCTCACGGCCGCCGACGCCTTCGCCGCGACGACGAAACCCCGCACCTGACCCGACCTCACCGGCGTCGGCCGTAAGGGAAGACGCGGATCCATGTTCGCCGGAGCCCCACGGGTGGTACGCCACGAGCAGGCGGGCGCGGGTCGTCACACCGGCGTCGGCCGTACCGCCCTCGCCCGCCACCGCACGTGCCCGCCTGCGTCCAGGAGCGCGCGCCCGGTCACGGGCGCTTCCGACGGAGAAGGGGACTCGGCCATGAATCAGGCTTCGGACACCGCGCTGCTCCTCGTACGGATCGTGCTCGGCGCGGTGATGGTGGCGCACGGCTGGAACCACTGGCGCGGCGGAGGCGGCATATCCGGCACCGCCGGCTGGTTCGGCGGCCTCGGACTCACCCGCCCGAGACTCCAGGCCTGGCTCAGCGTCCTGACCGAACTCGGCGCGGGCGTTCTGCTGCTGGCCGGCTTCCTCACCCCCCTGGCCTGCGCGGCGGTGCTGTCCGTGATGCTGGTCGCCGGCCTGCTCGCGCACCGCCCGAACGGCTTCTTCGTGTTCAAGGAGGGCTACGAGTACGTCCTCGTTCTGGGCGTCCTAGCGGTGGCCCTGGGGGCGTGGGGGCCGGGGGAGTACGCGGTGGACGAGGCCGCGGACATCGCCGTGACCGGATGGACGGGCGCGGGTGTGGTGCTCGGGGTGGGTGTCGTCGCGACGGCCGGTCTGCTGGCCGTGTTCTGGCGCCCGCAGAAGGAGAGTTGAGAAAGGGCGCCCTCCTCAGCCCCTCCGCGGGCCCTCCTCAGCCCTCCTCGGCCGTCCGCGGCCCCCGCGGCCCTTCGGTGGTCACCTGGTGGACGCCCCCTTGACGGAGGCTCGAGGCGGATCGACACTCGATCCGGGAATCCTAGTGAACGGGTAGGGAAACAATGGGGCGACAGGAGCCGATCGCCGGCCGCGCGCACCGCACGGCGCGGTCGTCGCCCCTTCTCACCTCCCGCCGTCACATCGACCTGAAGCGCGTCGCCAGCGCGATCGGGCCCCAGGGCTGAGCCGGGTCCGTCCCGCGCCGAACCGCACCGGCCGTGTCCCCTGGACGCGGCCGCACCCGGCACGCCTGGACGAGCTCCGCACCTCCCTCTTCGACGTCGCATCCGCCGCGCACGTCCGCCGTGCGTCCCGCCCCCGGGGAGAGTCATGTCCGTCACACCACTGGCCGTCCACCAGTCCGCCCGCCCCGCCCCCGCCTTCCGGGGCCGGATCGGCCGGGACGCGCGCAGCGGCCACTACGCCGTGCCGCGCCGCTACCGCCTCCACCTGGCGGCCGCCGACCCCGACTGTCTGCGCATCGCCGTCACCCACAGCCTCCTGGGTCTGGACCGGGCCTGCCCGGTCACCTTTCTGCCCGCCGTCCCCGACTGCGCCGACGGAGGCCACTCCGCGCTGCGCCCCCTGTACGACGCCAGCGCGCACCGGTACACAGGGCCCGCCCTCGCGCCGGTCCTCAGCGACGACTGGTCCGGGCGCATCGTCAGCAGCCACGGCCCTGACATCGCCCGCGACCTCGCCCGGCACTTCGGCGGCAGCCGCGCCACCCTGTACCCGGGCGGCGCCGAATCGCAGATCGAGGCCGTCGAGCGGATGTGCGCCCAGGGCATCGAGGAGGCCGCACAGCGGGCCGGAGCGGCCGACACCGGGGAGGAGGAGCGCGCCGCAGCGCTCGACACGCTGCTCACCACGCTCGGCGTGCTGGAACGGGGGATCGGCGCCCACGAACACCTGATCAGTGATCAGATCACGGCAGCCGACGTGGAGTTGTGGGTCGCGCTGGTCCAGCTCGACACCGTGCACCGCCATCACCTCGACGCCGCCGTCGTGCACCGGGTCGCCGACCACCCCGCCCTGTGGGCCTACGCGCGCCGTCTGGCCGCCCACCCGGCCTTCGGCTCCCACCTCGACCTGGACGCCATCTCCCGCCGCCACCAAGCCCGTTGCCAGGGCCTGGAAGCCGCCGGCGCCGCTGTCCAGATCCTGGACTGGGCGACCCACGCGGCGGACGGCACGGCGGTCCGACCGCAGCTCGAACGGCCCTGACCCTGTCCATCCACCGGACCGCCGTTGACATTCGTTCGGGTGACTGTCTTACTTACGGCCCAGAACGGTCATGAGCGTCAGCAACAAGCCCTGGCTTGCTGACCGGCAACCCTCGCTCCGCGGTGGGGTGCCCCAGGTGACGACCGGACCGACGTTTCGGTAATGACGTATCGGTAAGCGCGAGTGCCCCTCGGGGGCCGGAACAGAGATGGTGACGGACATGTACGCAGCACATCGGACGGCGGCCCGCCGCCCCCGGGGCTGCGTACGGCCGTACCTCGACATCCTCGTCGCCAACCGCGCCGTCGATCTCCTGCGTGTGAACAGCGCACTGTGTACCGCACCGGGCCGTGCCCGCTGTCGGGGCTGAACCAACCCCCTCGACCGCGCAGCCCCGCCGCCGCGTTCCTGACGAACACCGCCCGAGCGGTGCGCCGTCGTCCGCCCCACCCCGGTCCTCCGTACGCGTCCGTGCGCCGTGCCCTGTTCGCTGCCGCCGAGCGGTCCCCGCCGCCCCGCCGAAGCGCGCACCGCCGCACACGTCCGCCGTGACCCGGGGTGTCCGACTCCCGCCGGAGCCCTTCATGAGTGAACCCCCAGGCGCCGTGACCCTCGCCGAGGCCGCGCCCGCCGTCGACGTCCCGTCGCCGAAGCTCACCGCCCAGCGGGTCCAGCCGCTGCGCCGGCCGGGCCGCTGGATCGCCACCGCGGTGGTCCTGGTCCTGGTGGCGCAGTTCGCCCACGGGCTGGTCTCCAACCCCTTCTACCAGTGGGACCGCTTCGGCTACTGGTTCCTGCGGCCGGCGATCCTCGACGGACTGCTGATCACCCTCGAAGTGGCCGCCTACAGCGCTGTGCTGGGCCTCCTCGGCGGCATCCTGCTCGCCCTCGCCCGGCTCTCCAGGAGCCCGGTGCTGCGGGCGGTCAGCTGGACCTACGTCTGGGCGCTGCGCTCCATCCCGCTGATCGTGGTGCTGCTGTTCCTCTACAACTTCAGCGCCCTCTACCAGACTTTGAGCGTGGGTGTTCCCTTCGGCCCGGCGTTCTTCCGCTTCGACGAGTCGCGGCTGGCCACCGACATGGTGATCGCCGTCATCGGCCTCAGCCTCAACGAGGCGGCCTACGCCGCGGAAGTGGTCCGCGGCGGCATCCTCTCCGTCGACCAGGGCCAGCACGAGGCGGCCGCCGCGCTCGGTCTGCCCAAGCGCTACCAGTTCTGGAAGATCGTCTTCCCGCAGTCCCTGCGCTCGATCACCCCGAACTACGTCAACCAGCTGATCGGCCTGGTCAAGTCCACCTCGCTGGTGTTCTACGTGTCGCTGCTCGACCTGTTCGGGACCGCGCAGACCATGGGGTCCACCTACCCCGGTGACATCGTGCCGCTGCTGCTGGTCGTCACCGTCTGGTACCTGATCCTGACGAGCCTCGTGTCCGTCGTCCAGTTCTACGTCGAGCGGTACTTCGCCCGGGGCGCCACGCGCTCCCTGCCGCCGACGCCGTTGCAGAAGCTGCGGACCGGCCTCGGTGATCTGCGGGCCCGCATCCGCCGGGAGGCCGCCGTATGACCACCGAGACCGTGCGGAGCGCCGAGCAGGCCGGGGTCGTGCCCGCCGCCGTCGAGGTGCACGACGTGCACAAGTGGTACGGCGCCCACCGGGTCCTGGAGGGGGTGAACCTGACCGTGCGGCCCGGCGAGGTCACCGTCGTCCTCGGCCCGTCCGGCTCCGGGAAGTCCACCCTGCTGCGGGTCATCAACCACCTGGAGAAGCCCGAGATCGGCTACGTCAGCGTCAACGGGGAGCCGATCGGCGTCCGACGGCACCGCGACCGGCTGAGGGAGCTGAGCGAGCGGGCCATCCTGACCCAGCGCAGCCGGATCGGCTTCGTCTTCCAGAACTTCAACCTCTTCCCGCACCTGACCGTGCTGGACAACGTCGCCGCCGCGCCGGTCGCCACCGGCAAACTCGCCAAGCCGCAGGCCCTGGAGCTGGCCCGCGAACTGCTCGGCCGGGTCGGTCTCGCCGACAGGGCCGCCGCCTATCCCAGGCAGTTGTCCGGTGGGCAGCAGCAGCGGGTCGCCATCGCCCGCGCCCTCGCGCTGCGCCCCGGCGTCATCCTCTTCGACGAGCCGACCTCCGCACTCGACCCCGAACTCGTCGGCGAGGTCCTCGCCGTCATCAAGGACCTGGCGACCAGCGGCACCACCCTCGTCATCGTCACCCACGAGGTCGGCTTCGCCCGCGAGGTCGCCGACAAGGTCGTCTTCATCGACGGCGGCAGGATCATCGAGCAGGGTCCGCCCTCCGAGGTCCTCGACCGACCGCAGCACGAGCGGACACGGGACTTCCTCAGCAAGGTGCTCTGACACCGAAGCCCACCACGACTTCCCCCCACGCCCACCCTCTCACCCGGTCACACCAGTCACGTCACACCAGTCACAAAGGACGGCCATGTCTGCCCACTTCACCCGACGCAGCCTGATTCGCGGCATCACCGCGGCGACCGCGGTCGCCACCCTCGCCACCGGGCTCGCCGCCTGCGGTGGTGACAGCGAGGCGGCCACCACGACCGACAGCGCCGCCGGCAGCGTGACCATCGGCCGCGTGTCCAACGGCGCCGCCGAGGAGACCACCCTGAAGGTCTCCGAGGTGAAGTCCATCAGCGCCGAACTGCCCGCCGCCCTCAGGAAGAACGGCAGGCTGAACATCGGCATCGGCGCGCTGCCCTCGGGTTTCGCCCCGCTGGCGTACGTCGGCGACGACCAGAAGACCCTCACCGGTGCGGAGCCCGACCTCGGCCGCCTGGTGGCCGCGGTCCTCGGCCTGACGCCCGAGACGAAGAACTTCACCTGGGAGAACCTCTTCGTCGGCATCGACAGCGGGAAGGTCGACGTCGCCTTCTCCAACGTCACCGACACCGAGGAGCGCAAGAAGAAGTACGAGTTCGCCTCCTACCGTCAGGACAACCTCGGCTGGGAGGTCAAGAAGTCCAGCAAGTGGAACTTCGACGGCAACTACGAGAACCTCGCGGGCCTCACCGTCACCGTCGGCTCCGGCACCAACCAGGAGAAGATCCTCCTGGAGTGGAAGAAGAAGCTGGAGTCCGAGGGCAAGAAGCTCACCGTCAAGTACTACCCGGACCGCAACGGCATCTACCTGGCGCTCGCCAGCGGCAAGATCGACGCCTTCTTCGGCCCCAATCCCGGCATCGCCTACAACGTCACCCAGACCGCGGGCAAGGCCAACGCCACCCGCAGCGCGGGCACCTTCTCCGGTGCGGGCGAGACGCTCCAGGGCCTGATCGCCGCCACCGCCAAGAAGGACAGCGGCCTCGCCAAGCCGGTCGCCGACGCCATCAACTACCTGATCGAGCACGGGCAGTACGCCAAGTGGCTGGCGGCCTACAACCTTTCCAACGAGGCCGTCGCCAAGTCCGAGATCAACCCGCCCGGACTGCCGCTGGACAACTCCTGACGGAACATCGGCGCGGCGAGGTCCCTTCTCGCCGCGCTCACCTCCGCCAGGCGCCGCGCGCGGTCACCGCGCGGGGCCGGCGCTCTCGTACGGACCTCCAGGAAGGCACCACCGTGTCCTCGACCCCCTCCTCCCCGCTGCATCTCGCCGTCGCTCTGGACGGCACCGGCTGGCACCCCGCCTCCTGGCGTGAGCCCGTCTCCCGACCCCGTGAGCTGCTCACCGCCGGATACTGGGCCGGCCTGGTCGCCGAGGCCGAGCGAGGACTGCTCGACTTCGTGACCATCGAGGACGGCCTCGGCCCTCAGTCCTCCCACTTCCTCGACCCGGACGACCGCACCGACCAGGTCCGCGGCCGGCTCGACGCCGTCCTCATCGCCTCCCGCGTCGCCCCGCTCACCCACCACATAGGCCTGGTGCCGACCGTGGTGGCCACCCACACCGAGCCGTTCCACCTCTCCAAGGCGATCGCCACCCTCGACTACGTCAGCACGGGCCGCGCCGGCCTGCGCGTGCAGATCACCGCCCGTCCCACCGAGGCCGCCCACTTCGGCCGCCGCACGATCCCCCGCATCGAGGCCTACGACGACCCGGCCACCCAGGAGCTGGTGACCGACCTGTTCGACGAGGCCGCCGACTACGTCGAGGTCGTGCGCCGCCTGTGGGACAGCTGGGAGGACGACGCGGAGATCCGGGACGTGGCCACGGGCCGTTTCGTCGACCGCGACAAACTCCACTACATCGACTTCGAGGGCCGCCACTTCAGCGTCAAGGGCCCCTCCATCACCCCGCGCCCCCCGCAGGGCCAGCCCCCGGTCACCGCCCTCGCGCACGACACGGTGCCCTACCGCCTGGTGGCCCGCGCCACCGACGTCGGCTATGTCACCCCGCACGACAGCGACCAGGCCCGTGCGATCGTCGCCGAGATCCGCGCCGAACAGGAGCGGGCGGGCCGGGCCGCGGATCCGCTGCACATCTTCGGCGACCTGGTCGTCCTCCTCGACGAGGACCCGGCCGAGGCCGCCGCCCGCCGCGACCGCCTCGACGCCCTCGCAGGCGAGGAATACCGCAGCGACGCCCGGATATTCGCCGGATCGCCCGCACAACTCGCGGACCTGTTGCAGGAGTTGCAGGCGACCGGCCTGAGCGGATTCCGGCTGCGCCCCGCCGTCGCCGGACACGACCTGCCCGCCATCACCCGGGGCCTCGTCCCCGAACTCCAGCGCCGCGGCGCCTTCCGCAGCGCCTACGAGGCCGACACCCTGCGCGGGCTGCTGGGCCTGACCCGCCCCGCCAACCGCTACGCGACCGCCACCGTCTGAGCGGGAAGGGAACCCCACCATGACCAAGCCCCTGAAGCAGGTCCACCTGGCCGCGCACTTCCCCGGCGTCAACAACACCACCGTGTGGAGCGACCCGCAGGCCGGCAGCCATATCGAGTTCAGCTCCTTCGCCCACTTCGCACGGACCGCCGAACGCGCCAAGTTCGACTTCCTCTTCCTCGCCGAGGGGCTGCGGCTGCGCGAACAGGGCGGCAAGATCTACGATCTGGACGTCGTCGGCCGCCCCGACACCTTCACGGTCCTCGCCGCGCTCGCCGCCGTCACCGAACGCCTCGGCCTGACCGGCACCATCAACTCCACCTTCAACGAGCCCTACGAGGTGGCCCGCCAGTTCGCCAGCCTCGACCACCTCTCCGACGGCCGCGCCGCATGGAACGTCGTCACCTCCTGGGACGCCTTCACCGGGGAGAACTTCCGCCGGGGCGGCTTCCTCCCGCAGGACGAGCGCTACTCCCGCGCCAAGGAGTTCCTCGCCACCGCGGGCGAGCTGTTCGACTCATGGCGGGGCGACGAGATCGTCGCCGACCAGGGCACCGGCACCTTCCTCCAGGACGCCAAGGCCGGGGCCTTCGTCCACGAGGGCAGGCACTTCGACATCCAGGGCCGGTTCAACGTCCCGCGCAGCCCCCAGGGCCGCCCGGTGATCTTCCAGGCCGGGGACTCGGACGAAGGCCGCGAGTTCGCCGCCTCCAGCGCCGACGCGATCTTCAGCCGGTACGCGGCCCTCGACGCCGGACGGGCCTTCTACACCGACGTCAAGTCACGCCTCAGCACGTACGGCCGGCGCGCCGACCAGCTGCTGATCCTGCCCGCCGCGAGCTTCGTCCTGGGCGACACCGACGCCGAGGCCGAGGAGATCGCCAAGGACGTGCGCCGCCGGCAGGTCAGCGGGGCCACCGCTCTCAAGCACCTGGAGTTCGTCTGGAACAGAGACCTCTCCGGCTACGACCCGGAAGGCCCCCTGCCCGACATCGACCCGGACCCCGGCGAGCACCACATCGCGCGCGGCCGGGCGCAGGTCCGGATGTACCGCGACCCGCTGGCCACCGCCCGCGAATGGCGCGCGCTCGCGGAGGCCAACAACTGGTCGATCCGCGACCTGGTCATCGAGACCGGCAACCGCCAGAACTTCATCGGCTCCCCGGAGACCGTCGCCAGGACGATCAACGACTATGTGCAGGCCGACGCCGCCGACGGCTTCATCCTCGTCCCGCACCTCACCCCGGGCGGCCTCGACGGGTTCGCCGACAAGGTCGTCCCGCTCCTCCAGGAACTGGGCGTCCACCGCACCGAGTACGAGGGCACCACGCTCCGGGACCACCTCGGCCTCGCCCACCCGGACCAGGCGGGCGGCGAGCGGGTGGCCTCGTGAGCCCCCGCGACCACCCTCCGGCCGTCCGGTGCGCGTGATCGCGACACACCGCCGGAACCCGTACGCGGACCCCGGAGCCGGTGCGGCCGGGGACACGCCTCCCTCCCCCGAAGACGACGTGTCCCCGGCGCTTCCCCCGGCGCCGGACTGCGGTCTCTACGCGCCCCCTCGGCTCACCAGCACATGACCGCCGTCTCGCCCGAACCCCAGCTCGAGTACAGGCGTACGCGGACGAAGTAGCGGCGGCCCCTGACGAGCCGGGCCCTGATCGTGGCGTTGTGCGGAGTGCCTCCGTCGTCGTGCCCCGCGAGGAAACGAGGCTCCCCGTCCCGCTCCTCGAAGACGACGACCAGCGAATCGCTGAGCCCGAAGGTGGCGAACGCGTACTGGCGGGTCTCGCGGGGCTCGACGGTGAAGTCGGCCTGCTCGCCCGCCCCCAGCGACAACGCCGCCGAACGGTACGGCACCAGCGCGGGCGGGCTCGGCGCGTCGGCAGGCGGATACCAGCCGAGGGCGAACTCCTTGTCCAGCGGCGACAGTCCGCCGGACGGATGCACGCCCTGGCGGAACTGCTCCGGCTCCAGGATCAGACCCGCCGAGAAGGGGTACTCCATGACGGACTGCGGGTCCCACACCGACCCGTTCACCTCCGCCGGGTCCAGCTTGCGCAAGATGTTGAACCAGGTCCGGGCCCGGCTCCAGTGGTTGGGCGGGCCCGCCAGATCGGCGTACACGGCCTCGTCGTCCCAGTGGAGACCGGCGAACGGGCTCTGGTGCTCGTGCTGCATGCCGAGCGCGTGCCCGATCTCGTGCAGGGCCGTCGCGCGCTCCCCAGGCGCGGTCAGGTCCCAGCCGAAGTTCATGGTGCGCTCGTTGAGACCGGCCGACAGCGCGTCCCGGCCCACCGCCGACCAGGAGCCGTCACCCGACTGGAAGCCGATGCGCACCTCCGCCTCCGAGCGGTCCGCGACCTCGGTGAAGGTCACGCCGATGCCCAGGTCCCGCCACTCACGGAAGCAGTCCCGCACCACCGCCCGCTGGTCCTCGCCGCCCGCCCAGGACACCCAGCGGGTCTCTCCCGACCCCGGCAGGGCAATGACCGAGCCGTCGCTCTCGCCGTCGAAGAAGCAGTAGTGCAGCACGGTGCCGTTGACCCACATCCGCCGGCCGCTCATCAGCGCGTCGAGCCGCTCCACGGCCAGCCCCGGCGTGAACGCGGGGGCCGACTGCTGGGCGAGCGAGCAGTAACGGGCCGTCATGGGCTCCAGGTTGCCCTGCGGGGCCGTCCCCGTGCCTGAGTCGGGGGCTACTCAAGTCGCCCTGTATCAGGCGTGAGTATGCGGACTCCAGTTGAGGTGACGACGTTCGAGACGCAAGCCGGAGCCCTGCGACCGCCGTGGCCGTTCACGGGCCGGGACGAGGAAGTGGAGCTCGTCCGCCGCTCGTCGGCGGTGGGCCGGCCCGGCATCGTGATCAGCGGACCGGCGGGCTGCGGCCGCACCCGCCTGGCCGCGGAGGCGCTCCGCGGCGCCGACTGCGCCCGGGTGACCGGCACCCCCGGGATGCGCGACCTGCCCTTCGCCGCCTTCGCCCCCCTTCTCCCGGAGGGTGTCTCTCTGCACCGGGCGGTACAACTCCTCACCGGAGTAGGGCTGTTGGTGGTCGACGATGCGCATCTGCTGGACGACGCCTCCGCCGCGCTGCTGCATCAGCTGGCCGTGCAGGGCCGCACCCGGCTGCTGATCCTCGTCACGGACGGCGCCCCCGTGCCCGACGCGGTTTCCCGCCTGTGGACGGGTGAACTGCTGCCCCGCCTGGTGCTGGAGCCCCTGTCCCGTGAGGAGAGCGCCCCGCTCCTCACCGCCGGAGCCGGCGGCCCCCTGGAGCCCCTCACCGCCAACCGTCTGCACCGGCTGTGCGGAGGCGATCTGCGCCTCCTGCGGGACCTGCTGGACGCGTTGGGCGAACAGGGCCGGCTCACCAGGTGCGCGGACTCCGAGGAGCTGATGTGGCGCGGCCCGGTCCCGGTCACCCCGGCACTGCGCGAACGATCGGCGGCCGCGCTCGGCCGCGCCTGCCCCGACGAACGCGAGACCCTCGACCGCCTCGCCTTCGCCGAACCGCTGGCGCCCGCTGCGGACACCCTCGACCTGCGCGTCCTCGAACGCCTGGAGGCGGACGGCCTCCTCGACGTGGATGACGCCGACGCCACCGTCCGCCTGGCGCACCCCCTGCACGGACCGGTCCTGCGCGCCGCGGCCGGCCGGCTGCGCGCGCGCCGGCTCACCGCCCGACGGGGGTCCGCGACCCGCGCCCTCGACGCCGAGGCGGCCGGCCTGACCCGCCGCATCGAGCGGGCCGACGTCCGTACGACGCCCACACCCGTGGGGGAGTGGCTGGTCGCGGAGGGACGACCGGTGCCACCGCGGTACGCCGCCGTCCGCGCGCGGTTCTCGCGGCTGCGGGGAGAACTGCGTGAGGCGGCGGCCTGGGCGCGGGAGGGCCTCGCCGCCGACCCGCAGGACCACGCCTGCCGCACCGAACTCGCCCTCACCGCCGCCCAGTCGGGGGAGGCGGGCGCCCCGATCGAGCTCCTCGCCGAACACCCCGGCACAGCCGCCTGGCCACCGGCCGTCCGCGGAGACCTCGACACGGCCCTCGAAACCCTGCAAGCCACAACCCCCGGCACCACGACCCCCACCACCGCCCCCGGCACGACCGGCGTCGCAGTCACCCCGGGCGCTCACGCGTCCCAGGTGCGGGCCGCCCCGGGCCACGCGGGCGCCGCCCATGACGCCCGCGGGGTCCACGACGCCTCCGGCCCGGCGGACCGGGGCTCCCACGCGCTGCACGGCACGGGCGCGGCGGACGGAGCCGTCGGCCCCCGCGCCCACGCGGACGCCTCCGGCGCTCACGCGTCCCAGGTGCGGCCCGCCCCGGGCCACGCGGGCGCCGCCCATGACGCCCGCGGGGTCCACGACGCCTCCGGCCCGGTCCACGGCTCGGGCGCGGCAGACGCCCCCTGCACCGCGTACGCCCCCCACGCCTCCCAGGTGCGGCCCGCCCCGGGCCACGCGGGCGCCGCCCGGGACGCCCGCGCGGTCCACGACCCCTACACCGTCTACGACGCCGTTCGTCTCGGTGTGCCCGAGCAGGTCGTGGCGCTGCTGCCGTCCGACGGCTGCTTCGGGCGTCACGCCCGCGCGCTCGCCCGGGGCGACGGACCTGCGCTGGATCTGGTCGCCGCCGAGCTCGAGGGACGCGGGTTCCTCCTCTTCGCGGCCGAGGCGTACGCGCAGGCGGTGCGGGTCCACCGTGACCCCGGTGCGGCCCGCACCGCCCGGACCCGTGCCGTCGCCCTGGCCCGGCGCTGCCAGGGCGCCCGTACCCCGGCCCTGTCCGGTCTGGTGCTGGGTGAACTCACCGCACGGCAGCGGCAGATCGTCACCCTGGCGGCGGCCGGCCTCAGCAACCGGCAGATCGCCGAACGCCTCACCCTGTCCGTCAGGACCGTCGGCAACCACCTGTACGGTGCCTACACCCGGCTCGGCGCGGGTGATCGCGCAGCCCTTCCGCGGCTGGTGGAGCAGCCTGCCTGAACCGGCCGGGCGGTCGGTGGCTCAGGCCGCGCCGAACGCCGTGAACGCCCACCCGGTGGCCTGATGCAGCGCGTCGCCCGGCAGCGCGGCCCGGGCGTCCCGCAGGGCCTCGGCCAGGGGGAGCCCGGCGCTGATGCCCTGGTGCAGGGCCAGCATCAACGGGACGACCGCCGAGTCGTTCACCGGCGCGCTGCTCGCCACCACGCCCGCCGTGCCCAGCGGCAGCAACGCCGTGACCAGGCCCAGCAGTTCGTCCGCTCCGACCGAGGCGAGCCGGGCGGTGTCGCAACTGGACAGGATGATCCGGTACGGACTGCGGGCGAGGCGCTCGAAGTCGTGGACGATCAGCGGCCCGTCCGCCATCCGCAGCGACGAGAACATCGGACTGTCGCCGCGGAAGGTGCCGTGCGCGGCGATGTGCGCCAGCGCCGCCCCGTCCAACTCCCGCAACACGCGGGGCACTCGGGCGTCGTCCTGCTCGAGCACGACGGGCCTGCCGTACCGGCCGGCCACCTCCGGCACCTCCGCACCGCAGGACGCCAGCCCCGGACCCCGCACGAGGACCTGACGGCCGCCCGCGGGCGGTTCGGTCTCCCGCGCGCGCAGCCAGCCACTGGCCGACGGCGAGACACTGACCACCCGCTCCCGCAGCGACGGCAGCAGTGCCCACGGCACCCGGTGCAGCCGGGCCGGCGGCACCACCACGAGCGGACCCGGGCCCAGCTGCCGTGCCGCGTCGCCCAGCAGCAGTTCCTCCAGCTTCCTGCCCGCCGCCTCGACCACCGGCAGCCGGCTCTCCGCACCGGGGTGGGCCAGCCGCCGCAGGCCGGCCTGGACGTGTTCGGCCTCCCGCTCCGCCTCGGCCAGCAGCCCGCCCGGGAACCGGCGTACCCGCCCGCCGCCACAGAGGAGAACCTGAACCCGCCCGTCCAGCACGGCCAGTTCGACCAATCGCCCCTCGCCGAGCCGCTCCAGCAACCGGCCCGCGTCGAACCGGTCGCCGCCCCAGGGCGTGACTCCACGGATGTGCAGGGTCCGCGACCGGATCTCCCGCTCCAGCCGCCGCTGTTCACGCTCCAGCGTCGGCACGGGCCGGCCGTCCATCCGGGCGGTCTCCGCGCGGGCGGCGATCTCCCGGAAGGCGGTCAGGCCGCTCAGCAGCGCCGGGTCGGCCGGCGGCCGGGTCGGCGGCGTCGACAGCGCCGTGGCCCGCCACCGCTCGCTCCACACCAGCAACTGCCGTGGCCCGCCCCGCTCCAGACTGACCTCCTGCGCCAGCGCGGCGAGCTCCGCGCCCTGTGCGGTGGCCCGGGCCCGCAACTCCGAGGCGCCCAATGTCGTCCGGTGGTCGTCGAGGACGTCGAGCCCGCGCCGGCACGCCTCGAGCACGCCCCGGCCGGAACCGGTGGCCCGTGCCCACAGGGCCTGGGCCGCCCAGCCCGTCATCCGTGCCAGCGGCGGGCCGCCGCGCCGGCTGCGCGCCGCGATCTCCAGATACCGTTCGGCGTCCGCGCTCCAGTCGAGGCCGAGCGCGATCCGGCCCGCGAGCAGCCAGGCCTCCGGCGCGGCCGGCGCCTGGAAGGCGGCCAGCCGCTCGGCGAGCCTGACGGCGTCCGCCACCAGCCGGCCCGAACCGCGCCCGGTGACGACCCGCGCCTCGATCAGCACCAGCCGGGCGTGCGCCTCCCACCAGGTGCGCCGCTGCGCCGCGAACAGCCGCTCGGCCACGGCCGCCCGGGCGATGGCGGTTCCCGGGTCGCCCGCGAGCCGCGCCGCCCTCGCGGCCGCCAGCAGCAGCTCGGCCTTGCGGGTGGACTGCCCACCGATGCCGTCCAGCATCGCGATCGCCGCGTCCGCCTCGGCCAGCGCCTCGGGCGCGAGACCGGCGGCCATCAGAACCTCGCAGCGCCGGATGTTGAGCATGAACGTGGGCGTGCCCAGCTTGGCGTACCGCTCCTCCGCCTCGTCGAGGAGCCGCAGCGCGGCAGGGACGTCTCCGGAACGGAAGGCGGCCAGGCCCCGGCTCTCCACCGCGTCCGCCTTGTCGTGTTCCTGGCCGGTGGTGTCCCACAGGGCCTCGGCCGCCGTGAAGTCCGCCTCGGCCCGGTCCACGGCCCCGAGGGCCAGGTGCACGGTGGCTCGCAGGGTGAGGGCGCGCGCCGTCCAGATGACGTCGTCGGCCTGGCGCAGCACGGGAATCGTCCGGCGTACGTCCTCCAGCGCCTCACGGTGATGCCCGAGGACCCACAGCGAGTAGGCCCGCCGGTACAGCACACGCGCCCGGGTGTGGCCCGTCCCGCGCTCGACGCCCCGCTCGAAGGCGGCCAGGCCCTGGCGCGTGCGTCCCGCGTGCACCAGGGCCACACCGAGCGTGCCGAGGACGTCCGCCTCCCGCTCCGCGGAGTCCGAGCGCGCCGCGAGGTCCCGGGCACGCCGCAGGTGGTCCAGGGCGAGACGCATGTCGCCCCAGTCCCGCTGCCAGATGCCGATCACCTGGTGGGCGACCGAGGCGTGCAACGGCGTCGGGTCGGTGTCCAGCAGTCCTTCCGCCCGCGACAGCGCGTCGCCCGGGGCGGCGAACACCATCGGCAGCAGTTCGAGAACCGAGTCGTTTCCCGCTGTCGTTACCGCTGTCACTCGACGGATGGTAGTGCTCCGGTCTGCGCACGACACCGGTTCGGCACCGTATCCACCAGTAACAATCGGACGTCGCGTCAACGGACTCGGCGTAGCCAGGGGGCGTGCGTCCGCAACCGCACCACCCCCATCCGCCGTCGCACCACCTGTATCAGACGACCGCCTCGCGGGTCATGCTGACGAATACCGGCTGCAGGGGGAGGACACGCCCATGGCACCACAGCGATTCCACGAGCAGTTCGATCACATCCAACGCGCGCTGCCCGACGTCCCGTTGGCGATGGGACCGGACGACTCCGCCGAGTTCATCTACGAGAAGGGCGTTGTCCTCGCACGCGACGGCGAGGAGGCCCGGGTTGTCGAGGACGCCGTACGCTCTCACTTCACCGCGACCGACGGCCTGACCCCGGAGCATGTGCGCAGGGCCGGCCCGCAGACCAACCGCTCGGGCATCACCCGCATCCGGGTCGGCGACCCCGGTGAGGGAGGCCGCGGCACCGACCGCACCGTGGCGGGGGCCCTGCGCGCGCTGCGCGAGACGGAAGGCCGTACGGGCCGCCGGCTGGTCAGCCGCAACCACCTGGTGTCGATCGCGGTCAACGCCTGCCCCGGCGACGAACCGGTGCCGGCCCCGCGCAGCGCACCGCCCAACCCCGCCCCGGTCCGCACGGCGGACGGCGCGCAGGCCACCGACGGCGACACGGTCGACGTGCTCGTCGTCGACACCGGTCTGACCCACGACTACCGCTCCTGGCCGCTGCTGGCCCGCACCGAGGGCGACGCCCAGGTCAGGGAGACCGACGAGGACGGGATCCTCCAGCAGTACGTCGGACACGGCACGTTCATCGCGGGACTCGTCGCGGCGGTCGCGCCGCGGACCGACATCACCGTGCGGGGAACCCTGGAAGACGCCGGCGCCGTCCTGGAGTCGGAGTTCGGGGAGCGCCTGTTCGACGCCGTCCAGGACGGCTGGCCCGACATCATCAGCCTCTCCGCCGGCACGTCCAACGGACGCGTCGACGGCCTCCTCGGCGTGGCCGCGTTCATGGAGGAACTCCGCTCACAGCACACCCTGTTGGTGGCGGCCGCCGGCAACAACGGCAGCGCCTCGCCCTTTTGGCCCGCCGCCTACGCCTCGCTGCCCGACTACGCCGACGCGGTGCTGTCAGTGGGCGCCCTGCGCGGCGACGGCGAGTTCGGCGCCTGCTTCAGCAACCACGGCGCCTGGGTGAAGGTGTACGCCCCGGGCGAGCGCCTCGTCAGCGCCCTCACCGGCTTCGACACTCCCGTCCCGTACGTCTACCAGCACTCCACCTACGAGACCTGCCGCTACGGCTTCACCTACTCCTGCACCTGCCGCTCCCCGCGTCACGTCGGCGTGCTGAGCGAGGCGCAGCAGGTCACCCCGGGCAAGCCGGACCAGGTGATGTTCGAGGGACTGGCGTCCTGGAGCGGCACGTCCTTCGCGACTCCCTTGGCGGCCGGGCTCGTGGCGGCCCACATGAGCGCCCGCCGGATGACCGATCCGCGCGCCGCGGCCCGTCAACTGCTCGCCGAGCGTTCCGAGTTCGCGGAGGTGCGGGGCACGCACGTCCCGGCGCTGCTGCCGCCCACGTGGCGGCCGGTCCCGGTCGGTCCGGTATGAGGCCGGCATGACGAACGAGAGGGGCCCCGCCACGGCGTACGATGACAGGCCGTACACGAGGGGTGGGGCCGTGGACCGTACTGATGTCGGCGCGCTCGTCCAGTCCGCCGTCGACGGTGACACGGCGGCCTGGAAGGCGCTGGTGGACGGGTTGAGCCCGCTGGTCTGGTCGGTCGTGCGCGCACACCGGCTGTCCGACGCCGACGGGCACGAGGTCTACCAGACCGTGTGGTTCCGCTTCGCCCAGCATCTCGGGCGGATCCGCGAGCCGCACAAGGCCGGTTCGTGGCTCGCGAGCACCGCGCGCAACGAGTGCCTCAAAGTGATCAAGAGCTTAAGGCGGCTCACCCCGACCGACGATCCCCTGCTGCTCGACCGGGCCAGCGAGGACCGCACCCCGGAGCAGTCGGTCCTCGACTCGGAGGAGGCGGCCGCGCAGAGCGAGCGGGTCCGGTTCCTGTGGCAGGAGTTCGAGGCGCTCGGCGAGCGCTGCCGCCAACTGCTGCGGGTGCTGATCGCCTCGCCGCCGCCCAGTTATCAGGAGGTGTCGGCCGCCCTGGGCATCGCCGTCGGCAGCATCGGACCGATGCGCCAGCGATGTCTGCGCCGCCTGCGCGCCCGACTCGACGCACGGGGAGCCCTGTGAACGGCATGAACGGCATGAACGGCGACGAGGGTGACGACATCTTCGGCGAAGTCCCCTTCGTCGACGAGGAGTTCGACCACGACCGGCTGGAGGAGGAACTCCGCCAGGCCGCGGCCGTCCTGGATCCGGTGCCGGCCGAGCTGCGCCGGGCCGCCATCGAGGCCTACGCGCTGCACGATCTCGACGCACGGATCGCCGAGCTGACGTTCGACTCGCTGGTCGACGCCATCCCGGTGCGCGGAGCGGTGGACGTGCCCCGCATGCTGACCTTCCACACGGGCGGGCTGACGGTCGACGTCGAGGTGACCGAGGAAGGTCTCCTGGGTCAGCTGCTGCCGCCGCAGCCGGCGTCGATCGAGGTCCTGCACGGTCCCCGGGCGGGCGCCGCGCTCACCGCGGACGACCTGGGCCGCTTCGCCTGCGACGCTCCGCCCAGCGGTCCGTTCGCCCTGCGCCTGCGGACCGGCGCCGAGGTGGTCGTGACGGAGTGGCTGCGAGCCTGACCTCCGATCCCCACCCGGCCCGTGACCCCAGGCCGGGCAGCCCCTGGGCACCGGGTGACCGCGTGCCCGGTGAGCATCCGGTGGCCACGAGTCCTGTCGCTGGGCCGGCCGGTGGAGGTCCGTGCCGCGAGTGCAGTCGGCGGGCTGCCGGTGGCCGTGAGTCGGCCGGTCGGCCGGTCGCCCCCGGGTGACCGCGTGCCTGGTGTCGGGTCGGCCGCAGGGCCTCGGACCCGGGTCCGGCGGGCGTCCGGTGACCGTGAGTTCGGCGGACGGGGGCGGCCGGAGTCAGCCGGTGGCGCCGTCCACCAGGGTCGCCAGTGCCGCGGCGAGCCGGGTGAGCCCGGGACCGGCCGGGCCGCCCGGCTCGGTCATGTACGTGTCCCGGCGGATCTCCACCATCAGGGCGCTCACCCGCGGGTCCTTCCCGTACTGCGCCAGGGGCACGTACGCCCCGGAGAACGGGCTGTCCAGCCCGACCTCACCCACCTCCCCGAACGCCTTCCGCGCGGCGGCGAGCAGTGCGGGCGGGGTGTGGAATCCGTCGGTGCCGAGGCAGACCGGCGGCCGCGGCCCGTGGCCGTGCAGTTCGTAGGGCAGCGGCTCGGTGGGGTACGAGTGCACATCGATGATCACGGCCCGTCCGACGGCGGCCAGCCGCTCGGCGACGGCGTCGGTCATCGCCTGCGCGTACGGCCGGAAGTAGCGGGCGACGAGCGGCTCGGGGTCGGTCTGCTCGGGCCGCAGCACCTCGCGGTGCGTGGTCCGGGTGTACACGGCGCCCATGCCGACGGCCCGCATCTCCTCACGCTCGTCCGGGAACCGCTCCGGGTCGACGACGAGCCGCGACAGCCGATTCACGAACCGCCAGGGCGCCGCACCCGCCAGCCGCGCGGCTTCCTCGGCGATCTCCGCGGTGTGCGAGTCGGTGATGTGGTCCAGTTCCCGCTCCAGCGCCGCGTCGTCCAGCACGATGCCCGCCCGCACCGCGGCCGGTATCTCCCGTCCCGAGTGCGGCACATGCAGGATCACCGGTGAGTCGGCCGCACCGGGCAGGAAGACGAAGGACGGCATGGGGGCAACTCCTGGAGGGTGGGCCGACGACATGTGATCAAGGTGCCACACCGGCCGCCCGCCCGAGACCCCCGGTACCGGGTCCGCCGTCGCGCACCCTTACGGCGTCCGGTCCGCCGTCGCGCCCCCACACTGCGTCCGAGCCGCTGCCGGGAGCCTCGGTGCCGAGCCGTCCTCCCGCCCACCGGGTCCCGAAGACGCGCGGATGCCGGGACTCCGGAAGGAGGGCCTCGCCCTCGAACTTCCCAGGAGTGGTGCGTCCTCGCGGGCCGGAAGACACCGCAGCCCCGGCCGGCGGCGCCGGTCGGGGCTGCGACGAGCTTCGATGCGTCAGCTCAGGGTCGCCAGGGCCTCGTTCCAGGTGGTCGACGGGCGCATGTACGCCGCCGCCCTGGCCGGGTCGGGCTGGTAGTAGCCGCCGATGTCGGCCGGCTTGCCCTGGACGGCGTTCAGCTCGTCGACGATGGTCTGCTCGTTCGCCGCGAGGGTCTCGGCGAGCGGGGCGAAGGCCTTGGCCAGGTCCGCGTCCTCGGTCTGCGCGGCCAGCTCCTGCGCCCAGTACAGGGACAGGTAGAAGTGGCTGCCGCGGTTGTCGATGCCGCCGACGCGACGGGTCGGGGACTTGTCCTCGTTGAGGAAGGTCGCCGTGGCGCGGTCGAGCGTGTCGGCGAGGACCTTGGCGCGGCTGTTGCCGGTGAAGTCGGCGTACTGCTCCAGGGAGGGCACGAGCGCGAAGAACTCGCCCAGGGAGTCCCAGCGCAGGTAGTTCTCCTTGATCAGCTGCTGGACGTGCTTCGGCGCGGAGCCGCCGGCGCCCGTCTCGAACAGGCCGCCGCCCGCCATCAGCGGGACGACCGACAGCATCTTGGCGCTGGTGCCCAGCTCCAGGATCGGGAACAGGTCCGTCAGGTAGTCGCGCAGGACGTTGCCGGTCACCGAGATGGTGTTCTCGCCGCGGCGGATGCGCTCCACCGACAGCTTGGTGGCCTCGACCGGAGCGAGGACGCGGATGTCCAGGCCCTCTGTGTCGTGCTCCCCCAGGTAGGCGTTGACCTTGGCGATCAGGTTGGCGTCGTGGGCGCGGGTCTCGTCCAGCCAGAAGACGGCCGGGTCGCCGGTGGCGCGGGCGCGGGTGACGGCCAGCTTCACCCAGTCCTTGATCGGCGCGTCCTTGGTCTGGCAGGCGCGGAAGATGTCGCCGGCGGAGACCGTCTGCTCGATCACCGCGTTCCCGGCCTGGTCGACGAGGCGGACCGTGCCGGTGGTCGGGATCTCGAAGGTCTTGTCGTGGCTGCCGTACTCCTCGGCCTTCTGCGCCATGAGGCCGACGTTCGGGACCGAGCCCATGGTCGACGGGTCGTAGGCGCCGTTGGCGCGGCAGTCGTCGAGCACGGCCTGGTAGACACCGGCGTAGGAGGAGTCCGGCAGCACCGCGAGGGTGTCGGCCTCCTGGCCGTCCGGGCCCCACATGTGGCCGGAGGTGCGGATCATGGCCGGCATCGACGCGTCGACGATGACGTCGGACGGCACGTGCAGGTTGGTGATGCCCTTGTCGGAGTCGACCATCGCCAGGGCCGGGCCCTCGGCGAGCTCGGCGTCGAAGGAGGCCTTGATCTCGGCGCCCTCCGGCAGGGACTCGAGGCCCTTGTAGATGCCGCCCAGACCGTCGTTCGGGGTCAGTCCGGCCGCGGCGAGCACCTGGCCGTACTTCGCGAAGGTCTTGGGGAAGAAGGCGCGCACCACGTGACCGAAGATGATCGGGTCGGAGACCTTCATCATGGTGGCCTTGAGGTGCACGGAGAACAGCACGCCCTCGGCCTTGGCCCGGGCGATCTGCGCGGTGAGGAACTCGCGCAGCGGGGCGACGTGCAGGACGGAGGCGTCGACGACCTCACCCTCGAGGACCGGTACCGACTCGCGCAGCACCGTGGTGGTGCCGTCGTCGCCGACCAGCTCGATCCTCAGCGTGCCGGCCTCGGAGATCACGACCGACTTCTCGGTGGAGCGGAAGTCGTTCTCGCCCATGGTGGCGACGTTGGTCTTCGACTCCGACGACCAGGCGCCCATGCGGTGGGGGTGGGTCCTGGCGTAGTTCTTGACCGACGCGGGGGCGCGGCGGTCGGAGTTGCCCTCGCGCAGGACCGGGTTCACGGCGGAGCCCTTGACCTTGTCGTAGCGGGCCTGGATGTCCCGCTCCTCGTCGGTCTTCGGGTCGTCCGGGTAGGACGGCAGGGCGTAGCCCTGCGCCTGGAGCTCGGCGACCGCGGCCTTGAGCTGCGGGATCGACGCCGAGATGTTCGGCAGCTTGATGATGTTGGCCTCGGGCGTCTTGGCCAGCTCGCCGAGCTCGGTCAGCGCGTCCGGGATCCGCTGGTCCTCGGTCAGGTACTCAGGGAACACGGCGATGATGCGCCCGGCCAGCGAGATGTCCCGCGTCCGGACCGCGACACCCGCCTGCGAGGCGTACGCCTGGACCACCGGCAGGAAGGAATACGTCGCCAGGGCCGGGGCCTCGTCAGTGTGCGTATAGATGATGGTCGAGTCAGTCACCGGGTGCTCCGCTCCACGTCTGCAACATTGCTCGACATCAAGATATCTCGTGACGGGGAATGGCTCGACAGGGGTCTCCCCCTACTTCGCCATGTACATGTTTGCTTCACGGGGCAACCGAAGTTCCGCTTTCGGTGGTCATGCACGTAGATCCTCGACCTGATCCGACGGCCGGACCGACCACCCGGCCGCCCGAGCGAAAGCGGACCATGAGATATCGCACCAGAGTGACGGCCCCGGCAGCCGCGCTGATCGGCACGGCAGCAGTCCTCGCCGGGGGAACCACGGCGTACGCGACCCCGAAGACCGACGACGCCCCGGCCCCCGAGACCCTCGGCGACCCCGTCTTCCCGAACCTCGGCAACGACGGCTACCGCGTCGCGGCCTACCACCTCGACCTCTCCTACGACCCCGCCACCACGCTCGTCGACGCCACAGCGACCCTGGAGCTGCGCACCACCCAGGCCCTCACCCGTCTCTCGCTCGACGCCCTGGGTCTGGACGTCCGCACGGTGCGGGTCGACGGCCGCGACGCCGGCTTCGAGCAGGAGGACGAGAAGCTGCGGATCACACCGGCCCGGGCCCTGCCCGCCGGCGCCCGGGTCACCGTCTGCGTGACCTACACGGCGGACCCGCGCCGTACGCTCGCCCACACCGCGTGGGTCCCCACGGCCGACGGGTTCGCGATCTGCCCCCAGCCGGACTCCGCGCACACCGTCTTCCCCTGCAACGACCACCCGTCGGACAAGGCGGACTTCACCTTCCGCATCACCGTCCCCAGCACCCTGCGGGCCGTCGCGAGCGGCTCGCTGGTGTGCACCGAGGACCTGGCCGGCGACCGCACCGCGTACACCTACCGCTCCCGCTCGCCGATCGCCACCGAGCTGGTGCAGATCACGGTCGGCGACTACGTCGTCAAGGAGCGCCAGGGCCCGCACGGGCTGCCGCTGCGCGATGTCGTCCCGGTGGCGCGGGCCGAGGCGCTGGAGCCCGCCCTCGCGCTCACCCCGGGCCTGGTCGAGTGGCTCGAGGGACGGCTGGGCGCCTACCCCTTCGAGACGTACGGACTGCTGCCCTGCAACTCCGACGCCCCGAACGCCTTCGACTTCACGGGCCTGGAGACCCAGACCCTCACGCTCTACAAGCCGAACTACCTGCTCCAGGCGGAGCCGAAGATCGGCTCGCACATGATGCACGAGCTGGTCCACTCGTACTTCGGCAACAGCGTCAGCCCCGCCACCTGGGCCGATCTCTGGCTCAACGAGGGCCACGCCGACTTCTACGGGCTGCTCTACCGCTACGAGCGGGGCTGGGCCGACTCCCTCGGCCTGACCTCCTTCGAGGCCCGCATGAAGGACACCTACGCGCGCGGCGACCAGTGGCGCAGGACGTCCGGCCCGGTCGCCGCGCCCAACGCGGCCAACCTCTTCGACAGCCAGCGCTACCTGGGCGGCGTCCTCGTCCTGTACGCGCTGCGGCAACTCGTCGGCGAGGACGCCTTCCACGAGGTCGAGCGGACCTTCCTGGCCCGCCACCGCAACTCCTCCGCGTCCACGGAGGACTACATCGCCGTCGCGTCGCAGACCAGCGGGCAGGACGTGTCCGGCTTCCTGCGGGACTGGCTGTACGGCACGACGACACCGAGGATGCCCGGCCATCCGGACTGGACGGTCACCCCGGTGACGCCGTCCCTCACCGCCCCGCGCCGGCAGACCGCCGCGCGTTGGCACGAGAACTCGGCCACGCTCTGAGCCGACGGGCCGCCGTCAGTCGTGCAGGGCGGACAACTCGCCCTGCACGACCCCGTCGCCGGTCCGCTGCTGCGGGATGACGACCGTGCCCGATTGCAGGGCCACGGTGCGGGCGGGCGCCGGGATCCGGATGCCCTCCTCGCGGTAGCGCCGGTGCAGGCGCTTGATGAACTCGTGCTTGATCCGGTACTGGTCGCTGAACTCGCCGACGCCCAGGATCACCGTGAAACCGATCCGCGAGTCGCCGAACGTGTGGAAGCGGATGGCGGGTTCATGGTCCGGGAGGGCGCCCTCGACGCCCTTCATGACCTCGGCGATGACCTCCGAGGTCACCCGCTCCACATGCTCCAGATCGCTGTCGTAGGCCACGCCCACCTGCACCAGGATGGTCAACTGCTGCTCGGGACGCATGTAGTTGGTCATGTTGGTCTTGGCGAGCTGACCGTTGGGGATGACGACGAGGTTGTTGGAGAGCGCGCGCACGGTCGTCTGGCGCCAGTTGATGTCCTCGACGTAGCCCTCCTCGCCGCTGCTCAGCTTGATGTAGTCACCGGGCTGAACGGTCTTGGAGGCGAGGATGTGGATGCCCGCGAAGAGGTTCGCGAGGGTGTCCTGGAGGGCCAGCGCCACGGCCAGACCGCCGACGCCCAGGGCCGTCAGCAGCGGCGCTATGGAGATGCCCAGCGTCTGTAGGACCACCAGGAAGCCGATGGCGAGGACCAGGATCCGGGTGATGTTGACGAAGATCGTGGCCGACCCGGCGACACCGGAACGGGACGACGTCACCGACTGCACGAGCCCGGCGACGACCCGCGCCGCCGACACGGTCACCACGAAGATCAGCAGGACCGTCAGGCACTGGTTGACGGTGTGCTGCACGGTCTTGGTCAGCGGCAGCACCGCGGCGGCGGCCGCCGCACCACCGGCGATCATCGTCCACGGCACCACCGTGCGCAGCGCGTCCACGACGACGTCGTCGCCGCTCCACTTAGTGCGCTTGGCGTGCTTCGCCAGCCAGCGCAGCAGCGTGCGCGACAGGAAGGCGGCCAACAGGCCGGTGGCCAGGGCGATCCCGGCGATGACTCCGTCGTCCAAGGTCAGGGCGCGGTTCACCGGTCACCTCCGGGAAGTCGGTCCGCGGCACACGGGGCCGCCGACGGCCGGATGCGAAGTCTCGTCACGATGTCACCTGTTCGTTCCGGGGTGTGCGGTCGCGCCTCGTCCGTGAGACGGGCGCGACCGTCCATCCTGCCGTATCCGGCACGGGAGTTCGCACCCGAGGACCGGCCACGGTGGCCGACTCCCGCAGCTCGGCCGTGCCGGATGTCCCCCAGGAGGGAGGGACCGGGGCATCGGGAGACCGTGGGACCGCCGGCCCGGACCGGGGCGTCGGGCCACCGAGGGACCGCCGGCTCGGCGGCTGGGGCCGGGGTCGGGGCCAAGGGCCGTGAGGTGCCTCAGATGACCTTCATCCGTACCAGTGCCCCCAGCGTCAGCGCCCCCGGCACCAGCGGCAGCCACACCGTGATGATCCGGTAACCGAGCACCACGGCCGTCGCGATCGCGACCGGGCCGCCCGCCGCCACCAGCGCCACGATCAGCGCCGCCTCCACCGAGCCGATCCCGCCCGGCGTCGGGACCAGCGCGACGGCCGCCGTGGCCGCCAGGTAGGCGACCACCATGTGCGCCACCGGCACCGGCAGCCCCAACGCCAGTCCCACCGCGGCCAGACCGGTCGCCTGGAGCAGCGGGAACGCCAGCGAGCCGCCCCACAGGGCCAGCGCCCGGGCCGGCGAGGAGTGCACCGAGCGCGCCTCGCCGAGCGCGGTGCGCAGGAAGGAGCACACCGCCGACCGCAGCCTCCGTACGAGGGCGAGCGCGCCCGCCACCACGAGGACGGCCGCCCCGAGGCCGCCCAGCAGCGGGCCGAGCGCCCCGTCGGGCAGCAGGGAGCCGAGCCGCAGCGCGTCGGGGAAGACGAGCAGCAGCACGCTCAGCAGACCCACCCGGGCCACGCCCTCCGCCAGCAGGTACAGCGCGAGGGCCGCGGAGGAGCGGGCCAGCGGCACCCCGCACACGGCCATGAAACGCAGGTTGACCGCGCTCGCGCCGAGTCCCGTCGGCAGCAGGTGGTTCGCCGCGCCCGCCGCGAACTGCGCGGCCAGCAGCCGCCCCGCGGGCAAGCGCTCCACCACCGCGCCCTGCCGGGTGACGGCCGCGGCGACCCAGGTCAGGCAGGTGGCCCCGACCGCGGCCAGCAGCCACGGCCACTGCGCGCTCCGCAACTGCGCGAAGCCCTCGGCGAGCACGGACCGGTGGCGCACCGCGACCACGGTGACCAGCAGCAGCGGAAGCAGACAGAGCAGCTGCCGCACCGGCACGCGTCGGGCCGGCCTGCCCGGAGCAACGGGCACCGATACAGGCACAGCCACGGCCGCGGGGACCGGCACGGGCACGGCAACGGGAACCGGCACGGGAACGGGAACAGGAACCACTGTCACACTCGAAGAGGCTCTCCGCAGGACGCCAACTGCGGGTTGCGGAAGCGGGGACGGAACATTACGTACGGTCATCGGGTCCTTCGTCTGATCCTTCGGCAGCGGGGAGGTCTGCACCCGACAGGTGGGGAAAATCTTGACCTCAAGGTTGCTTGAGGTCCTACGGTCGTTCCCATGAGCATGGAGAGCACCGCCTGGACGCAGCTTTACAGCGTCATGCACGCCCAGCAGGAACGCCGCCCCTTCGACCCCGTGACACTGCGCCGCATCGGCGCGTTCGCACGACCGCACCGCCGCCGTATCACGCAATTCGTCCTGTTGGGGGTGCTGACCGCGCTGCTGGCCGTCGCCACCCCGGTCCTCGCGGGGAGGGTCGTCGACGCGATCGTGTCGCACGGCGACTCGGGCATGGTCGTCCGGCTGTCCCTGCTCATCGCGGGCATCGCGGTGCTGGAGGCGGCGTTCGGCATCCTGGGCAGGAGGCTCTCGGCGACGCTGGGGGAGGGACTCATCCTCGATCTGCGCACGGCTGTGTTCGATCATGTGCAGCGGATGCCGGTCGCGTTCTTCACACGTACCCGTACGGGTGCGCTCGTCTCCCGACTCAACAACGACGTGATCGGCGCCCAGCGCGCCTTCAGCAACACCCTCTCCGGAGTGGTGTCCAACCTGGTCACCCTGGTCCTCACGCTCGCCGTGATGCTCACCCTGTCCTGGCAGGTCACGCTGCTCGCGCTGGCCCTGCTGCCGGTGTTCGTGCTCCCGGCCCGGCGCATGGGCAGACGGATGGCCGGCATGCAGCGTGAGGCGGCGGCGCTCAACGCGGCCATGGGCACCCGGATGACCGAGCGCTTCTCCGCACCCGGCGCCACGCTGGTCAAGCTGTTCGGCCGGCCCGAGGAGGAGTCGGCGGAGTTCGCGGCCCGGGCCGCCCACGTCCGGGACATCGGCGTCCGTACGGCCACCGCACAGTCCGTCTTCATCACCGCCCTGACCCTCGTCTCCGCCCTGGCCCTCGCCCTCGTCTACGGCCTCGGCGGCCGTCTCGCCCTCGAAGGCACCCTCGAACCGGGCGCCGTCGTCGCCCTCGCCCTGCTCCTGACCCGTCTGTACGCCCCGCTCACCTCCCTCGCCGGAGCCCGCGTCGAGGTGATGAGCGCCCTGGTCAGCTTCGAGCGGGTCTTCGAGGTGCTCGACCTGAAGCCGCTCATCGAGGAGAAACCGGACGCCCGCGAGGTGCCCCCGGGCCCGGTCTCCGTCGAGTTCGACGACGTCCGCTTCGGCTACCCGTCCGCCGACAAGGTCTCCCTGGCCTCCCTGGAGGAGGTCGCCTCCCTCGACACCCGCGGCGGCGCCGAGGTCCTGCACGGTGTCTCCTTCCGCGCCGAACCCGGGCAGACCGTCGCCCTCGTCGGCTCCTCCGGCGCCGGCAAGTCGACCGTCGCCCAACTCCTGCCGCGTCTGTACGACGTCGACGCGGGCGCCGTCCGCATCGGCGGGGTCGACGTCCGGGACGTGAGCGCGAGCTCCCTGCGGGCCACCCTCGGCATGGTCACCCAGGACGGCCACCTCTTCCACGACAGCGTCCGCGCGAACCTGCTGCTCGCCAGGCCCGGGGCCACCGAGGACGAACTCTGGGACGCCCTGCGCCGCTCGCGCCTGGACGACCTCGTCCGCTCCCTCCCCGACGGCCTCGACACGGTCGTCGGGGAACGCGGCTACCGTCTCTCCGGCGGTGAACGCCAGCGCATGACCATCGCCCGGCTGCTGCTGGCCCGCCAGCGCGTCGTCATCCTGGACGAGGCCACCGCCCACCTGGACAACACCTCCGAGGCGGCCGTCCAGGAAGCCCTCGCCGAGGCCCTCGCGGACCGTACCGCGGTCGTCATCGCCCACCGCCTGTCGACCGTGCGCGCCGCCGACCTGATCCTGGTCGTCGAGTCCGGCCGGATCGTGGAACGCGGCACGCACGACGAACTCCTCGCGACCGGCGGACGGTACGCGGAACTGCACCGGACGCAGTTCGACCAGCCGGGGATGACGGAGGCGAGCGCACTGTGAGGCGTCCGGACCGGGGCGTCCGGGTGATGTGCCCCGCGCGCCGGTTCGGCGGGGCGGGCACCGGTTACCCCTGAGAAGTCGTGGACCCGTGCCGTGAACCGACGGACGGGCGGGCGGGTCACGGGTAGTGGTCCTCCAGCGCCCGGGAGTGTGCTTCGTGTACGACGCAGCGGTGACCGCCGGCTCCTGGCCCGTCCTGGTTCTCGCGGGGGCCGCCACGGAAGGGGACCTGTCCGCCGCGCGGGCACAGATGGGCTTCTCCCTGGCCTGGCACATCATCGTCGCCTGCCTCGGGGTCGGACTGCCCGCGCTCACCCTCCTGGCGGAGTGGCTGGGAATCCGCAGGGACAGTCCGGCCCTGAAACTGCTGGCGCGGCGCTGGGCCAGGGCCATGGGCGTGCTGTTCGCCGTGGGCGCCGTGTCGGGCACCATCCTCAGCTTCGAGATGGGGCTGCTGTGGCCCGGCCTCATGGGACGGTTCGGCCAGGTCATCGGGCTGCCCTTCGCGCTGGAGGGCATCGCCTTCTTCATCGAGGCGATCTTCCTCGGCATCTACCTGTACGCCTGGGACCGGCTGTCGCCGCGCATGCACCTGCTCACCGGCCTCCCCATCGTGGTCGCGGGCACCGCCTCGGCGTTCTTCGTCGTCTGCGCGAACGCCTGGATGAACCAGCCGCGCGGCTTCACCCTGCGCGACGGGAAGATCGTCCACGTCGACCCGTGGGCGGCGATGTTCAACCCGGCGAGCCCGCCCCAGACGCTGCACATGATCCTGGCCGCGTTCATGGTGTCCTCCTTCCTGACGGCCTCCGTCTACGCGGTCGCCCTGCTGCGGGGCCGCCGCGACGCCTACCACAAGGCGGGCTTCGCCATCCCGTTCACCGTGGGCGCGCTGGCCGCCCCGTTCCAGCTCGTGGTGGGCGACTGGGCCGCCCGCTTCCTGTCCGAGTACCAGCCGGCCAAGCTGGCGGCCATCGAGGGCGTGTACCGCACCGGCTCCCACGTCCCCCTCACCCTCGGCGGCGTCGCCGGGGACGAGGGGCTGAAGTACGGGCTGGAGATCCCCGACGGACTCTCCCTGCTGGTCGGCTACCGCAGGGACACGGTCGTTCAGGGGCTGGACAAGGTGCCCCGGGACCAGTGGCCGGCGGTCACCGGGGTGCACTGGGCCTTCGACCTCATGGTCGGCGTCGGCTTCTTCCTGCTGGGGCTCGGTCTGTGGCTGCTGCTGGCCTGGTGGCGCACCCGGCACACGGGCGGGGAACTGCTCGACCGCCGGGGGAGCCGGCTGCTGCTCGCGCTGGTCGCGCTCGCCGGTCCGGCGTCCGCCGTGGCCCTGGAGAGCGGCTGGACGGTCACCGAGCTCGGCCGGCAGCCCTGGATCGTGTGGGGGGTGATGAGCGTGCGGGACGCCGTCAATCCGGCGCCGGGACTGATGGTGGGTCTGTGGCTGTTGCTGGTGGTGTACGCCGCCATGACCGTGGCGACGGTCTACGTGCTGCGCCGCCTGGCCCGGGGCACGGCCGTACCGGTCGCCCCGCAGGAGGCGGACGTGAAGAGTTATCCCGTCGTCTGAGGGGGCGGCGGGCGCCGACCGTCCGCGTCGGCGGGTCTCCCTCCTCCACCCGTCCGCCCCCTTCCCGTCCCGCGACGAACGCCACCCACCGCTGGAGGCCCCGTGCTCGCCGACACCGCCCTCGCCGTCATGTGGGTCGGACTGACGTGTTACGCCCTGTTCGGCGGCGCCGACTTCGGCGCCGGCGTGTGGGACCTGCTCGCCGGAGGCGCCCGGCAGGGCCGCGAGCAGCGGCGGCTCATCGAGCACAGCATCGGGCCGATCTGGGAGGCGAACCACGTCTGGCTCATCTTCGTGATCGTCCTGCTGTGGGCCGGGTTCTCGCCGGTCTTCGCGTCCGTGATGTCCACCCTCTACCTGCCGCTGACCCTGGCGGCGCTGGGCATCATCGCCCGCGGGTCCGCGTTCGCCTTCCGCAAGGCCAGTACCGAGCTGTGGCAGCAGCGGCTGTTCGGCATCTTCTTCGCCGTGTCCTCGCTGGTCACCCCGTTCTTCCTGGGAGCCGTGGCCGGCGCGGTGGCCTCCGGCCGGGTGCCGGCCGGGCTGGCACAGGGAGACGTGATCACCAGCTGGCTCAACCCCACGTCCGTGCTCGGCGGCGTGCTGGCGGTCCTCGCCTGTGCCCATCTGGCGGCCGTCTACCTGTGCGCGGACGCCGCCCGCGAGGACGCTCCCGGGCTGGCGCGGGCGTTCGCCCGGCGGGCCGTGGTCAGCGGGCTGGCCGGCGGCGCGGTCGCCCTCGCCGGTACGGCGGTGCTGCACGCCGACGCCCCCGAACTGTTCCACGGGCTCACCCACCGGGCGCTCCCCCTGGTGGTGCTCAGCGCGGTCAGCGGCGTCGTCGGACTGGGCCTCCTGCTGACCCGGCGTCACGTCGCCGCCCGTGCGGCGGCCGCACTGGCCGTGGCCGCGATCCTGTGGTCCTGGGGCGCGGCCCAGTACCCGGCGATGCTGGTCGGCAGCCTCACGGTCGACGAGGCGGCCTCGCAGCCCGCCGTGCTTTCCGCCTGCCTGATCGTCCTGGCCTGCGGAGCCGTCCTGCTCGTCCCGGCGCTGTGGCTGCTGTACCGCACCTTCCAGCGAGCGGAACCGGCCGCCCCGACCCCGGCCTCGACCCACCGGACGTCGAACTGATCGACCGGACTCCGCTCCCGGGCCCGGCGCTCCCGGGCCGGCGGCGGGCACGGCCCTCCGCGGTCGGCCCGTCGTCCATGCCGCTCACGGGTGCCGCCCACTTCAGGCGTGCTTTCCGGGCCGCCTACGGAATGTCCCCCGGAGAGTCGCGCCACAGCGGCGAGCCGTGGTCGCGCACCTGGGGCAATTCCGGCGGGCGCGTCCTTCGCACGCCCACTTCTTGCTCACGAGCGCACGGTTTCGGCGTCCGGGGGGTGGCGAGGGAGCCAGGGCGCGACACTGGTGGCCCGTCACCGTCACGGTCTTCGCCGGGATGGCGCGGTGCAGCGGACGGGCTTGGCGAGGGGCGGCTGTCCCGCGCCCTCCGGCCCCCGGGAACAACGATGGAGCGCAAGTGGCCGACGAAGCAATGGGTGACGATGTCTACCAGCCGGACGGTTCCGAGGTGCAGGACGACGCCGGGCTGCTGGACGCGTCGGACACCCTGGACTACCGGGCGGGCGAAGAGGCCCTGGACGAGGGCTACTCGCCCCCGGAGAGGCCCTGGGGCGTGGAGCACACCGGCGTCACGGCGTCGGAGCGCTGGCGGGGCGAGAGCCTGGACGAGCGTCTTTCCGAGGAGGTGCCGGACATCGGTGTCCCGGAGGGCGACGGCATCGGGGACACCTGGGACACCGACGGTGAGCTCATCGACCACGAGGTCGGGGACGAGCGCGCCGGACGGCTGCTCGCGCCCGACGAGGGCAGCCATGCCAACACCGAGACCGACCTCGTCGCTTCCGACGTGGGTCTGGACGGTGCCGGGGCGTCGGCCGAGGAGGCCGCGATGCACGTGATCCCCGACGCCGACACGTACTGAGGGACGGCGGACGGGGGCTCCGCGGCGCGGTCCCTCGGGACCGTGCGGTCCCTGCCTGCGGCCCTGCGGCCCTGCGGCCCTGCGGCCCTGCGGCCCTGCGGCCCTGCCGGGCGGGCGGGGGCCGGGGTCGGGGTCGGGGTCGGGGGCAGACGTGCGTGGAACCACGTCATGGCAATGCCGACCAGGCGGTCGGCGCTCCGCTGGGCGGCTTGCCCGGTCAGCGTGCGGGGCGCTGGGCCTGGGCTTCGCCAACGCTCGCGTACCTGTGCAGCACGGTGTCGAGGCCGGTCCGGACGAGCATCCGGCTCAGGTGCGCGGGCGGCGCGGCGAGCATGAGACGACCACCGGCGTCCTGGGCGCGGCGATGCAGCCGGATGAGCGTGTTGAGGCCGGAGGAGTCGCAGAAACTGACCCCGGCCAGGTTCAGGATCAAGGCCGGATTCCTCTCCAGGGTGCGCGTGAGCTGCTGATGGAGGAAGGGGGCCGTGTGCAGGTCCAGAGGCCCGCTCACATCGGCGACGGTGACGCGACCGGGTTCTTCCCTCACGTCGATCCGCAGGTCGGAGTAAGTGCTCACGGCGTGGTGCTCCTGTGGTGCTCGCTGTCGTCCCTCGGCCCGTTCGAGGACAGACCGGCCAGGTCGGCGGCCTCGCGGACCGGTTCCAGATACGGACCGATCCATTCGCACAGCAAGACGGTGGCGTCGTCCTGGAGCCGGCCGTCGTGGTAGTCGAGGACGGCGTGGATGAGGCGGCGCAGGGTTTCGGGGACGGGCAGGCCGTCGGCGTGGTGGCGGATGAGGAAGTCGGTGAAGCGGTTCAGTCCGAACTCGGGGCCGCCCGGGCGGCGGGCCTCGGTGATGCCGTCGGTGTACAGGACGATGCGGTCGCCGGGCTGAAGCTGCTCGGTGCACAAGGTGCTGGGGAGCCCGAGGTCGGTGCCCATGGGGTGGCCCGGTGGGCAGACGAGGTTCGTGCTCCAGCGGTTGTCGCGGATGATGATCGGCGTGTGGTGACCGCGGTTGACCCACTGAAGGACGCCGGTGCGGGTGTCCAGCGTGGCCAGGATGCCGGTGACATAGCGTTTGCGGCCGTACTGCTCGATCAGGGCGGCTTCCACGACTTCGGCCTTGGTGACGAGGTCGGCGCCCTGACGCCGGGCGTTGCGGCACGCGCCCAGCGCAAGGGCGCCGGACAGGCCGGCGGCGGTGTCGTGCCCCATCGCGTCGAAGATCGACAGATGGACCAGGGGTCCGTCGACGGCGTACTCGAAGACGTCGCCGCTGATGTCGTAGGCCGGCTCCAGCGAGGCGGAGATCGCCACCCGGCCGTCCGCGTACGTCCGCGGCGGCAGCAGATTCCACTGCATCTCGGCCGGCAGGCTCAGCGACTGTGTGCGTACCAGCCTGGCCAGCGCATCGCTGGTTCCTCGCTTGCTGACGATGATCAACGCGATGAGCGCGGCCAGCGCCTCCATGTCGGTGCGGACGTGAGCGTCGTCGCGGTCGGCGCTGATGCGCAGCATGCCGATGCGTTCGGTGCCGTCCAGCAGAGGCACCCACCACTGGAAGACGCCGGCATCGGCCGGTGCGGCGGGCAGGATGTCCCCGTGTTGGTAGGCCCGCCCGGCGACCGTTCCCTCGATCGGCAACTGCGCCGCGTGCTCCCGGTCCGCCGCCTCCTCGCCCGTCAGCAGACACAGCGACGTGCGCTGGAGATCCGCCATGTAGATCAGCACCTCGTGGAAGCCGGCGACGCGCGCGCACTCGGTGGCTTTGGAAGGCAGCAACTCGATCGGCATCAGGTGACTCGCGGCCAGCAGCTCGGCGAGCATCATCCGTCCTCCCTCACCACTACCGTCCATGCGCCGTACCTCCGACTCGCCACCATGACCAGAACCCCACGCTGCCGCCGGGAAGCGTGTGTCCGGGCGCGGTACCCGTCCTGCACGACTACCCCTACAGCCGTCCCTCACCGCCCCCGCGTCGAACGGCCTGCGACGGAGACGCCCGGCAGGCCGTCCGGCCCTCCCTCGCGACGTCGAAGTCGAAGCGAGGTGAGGGGGGACCGGCGGGCGAGGCCGTGATCGCCTCACCCTGCCGGAGCGACCGGCGCGTCGTAACGTCGAAGAGGTGAGGACGGGGAGTGTGACGGCCTCCGTCCTCACCCCTTCTCCTCCCCGCGGCCGCCCGAACCGGCAACGCAGGGCGGGGCCGCACCTGCTCGCATCCCACCGGCAGGCGGCGCGGCGCCTCGGGCCGTGTCGGCGGCACCGCACAGCCGACGGGTGTCGTCGCAGGCCACCTGCTGCTCCGACGCCGGTCAGGCGGACCGCGCCCTCCTCAGCGCGGTGTCGAGGGCGTGCTGGACATCGTCGGGCAGCCGCTGGGTGCTCACCCACTCGACGACGAGCTCGGCGATCGTCCGTAGCTTGAGGTTGGTGTGCTGGGAGACGTCCTTGGGGACCGCGAAGCCCTGCCGGGGGCAGAGTCCGCCGAGGGCGATGACCACGCCGACGGCCTGATCGATCGCGGCATGTGAGGTGATGGCCGTTTGCAGCCGGCTGTTGTCCCGCTGAAGTTCGGTGATCCTGACGGCGAGATCATCCGGCTCCTGCGGCCGGTGCACGTCAGCCGGTGCGGGACGGCTGTGGTGCGACACATCCATCGTTATCACGCTCCGGGAACCGCTTCCGTCGGAACAACGCCGCCGGGAGGGGGTCTGAGGACGACTGCACCACTCCTACCCGCGAGCCCCACCTGCTCACATCCCGTGTTCGACAAGGAGCTGGGGGAGCCACCTCTTACAGCAGGACGACCGTCCCGGTCGGCGGGCATGGATCTTCCACCCTGGACGCAGCGGCATCACAGCCGGCCCCTGCCGCTGACGCCCCGCCGAAGCCGGTGCACGCCACTAGCCGTGAGCAGCCGTCCCGTCACCTCGGCGGACGGACCCGCGGCGCAGCCCGCGAGGGCGGACCGCCGGAGTACTGCATCACCGTCGCGATCCGGTTCGTCACCGGTAGACCATCCCCGGCTGCGGCTTGGCGGGCGCGAGTAGCTGCGAGACCGTCACGATGCTGTAGCCGCGCTGCTCGAGAGCCTCGATGATTCCGGGGACTGCGGGCACGGTGCCCTTGTGCAGGTCGTGCAGCAGGATGATGCCGTCACGGCGAGTCTGGTCGAGCACCCGCTTGGTGATCAGGGCCGAGTCGGTTGTCTCGTAGTCCTTGGCCGTGACAGTCCACAGCACTTGCGCCAGCCCCAAGTCCCGGCAGACGTCGGCCACGTCGTCGTCGGTGCGACCCTCCGGTGGACGCATCAGGGTGGGTCTCGAGCCGATGATCCTTTCGATGGCGTCCTGTGTCCGGGCCAGCTCCTGCCGGGCGTCGTCCGTGTCGAGATCCGTCAACCTCTCGTGAGTCCAGGTGTGATTGCCGATTTCGTGCCCCTCGTCAGCAATGCGACGCAGGATCTCGGGATACTTCGCGATGTGGCCCCTGCCCTGCACGAAGAACGTGGCGTGCAGATGGTGCTGCTTCAGGATGTCCAGCAGTCCGGGCGTCGTCGGGCTGGGGCCGCCGTCGAACGTGAGAGCCACACATTTCGCCTTACGGCAGTCGACGTTCCCGGTCACCGACCCCGTTGCCTTGTCCCGGGCGGCACGCGGCGACGTGTGATCGTAGGTCGTGACCGTCAGGGCCAGGGTCAGCGCGACGGCCAGGACGGCGGCCACGGCTGTTGCGACGGCGACGAGTATGCGAGACCGCCGTATTCGCGCATTCAGAGGCATACGAGACCTTTCCCGGGTTCGGGTTGTTGCTGCCAGGGGTTACTGATGACGTGCACGGCGCTCGGGTTGCTCTCAGCCCGTGGGTTCAGTGGCCGGCAAGGAGGGGGTGAGAGGGAGAGAGGGATGTACCGGGAAGACGCAGAAGCGGCGGAGTGGTCATGTCGGGCGGCACCCGCCTGACCCCTGAGGTCGGCCTTCCCCCAGGAGGGCGGGGTGGGCGTCCCCGGAGAGTCATGGGCAGCCGCCGTCATCGCTGCTGCCAGGCGCGCCTGCGCCGCTCTGCGTGTCAGGCACCTGACAGTCTCGATCGGTGGGCAGGGGGGAGCGGCTGACCCGTATCTTCGACCGGCCGTCCGGGCGCTTCTCCCAGTCCTCCATGAGACGGGCGTGCAGGCCATGCCTGCGCGCCAGATTCAGAAGCGTCTCGGTGCGGTAGCAGAAGTCTTCTCCCAGCCTGGTGTTCGTGCCCGAGGCATTCGTCGTGCTTCAGGCGCAGCCAGGCGTCCCGGCCGCCCCGTCGGAGGTACGGCGTGACGCGACCGGGGTGGCGGAGGGCGTAACCGATCTGGTGGGTGGGGGCGGCGCGGTTGTTGCGCAGCGTCCTCGGCGACCTGGCGTCAGCGGGCATGGCGAAGCGACCTCTGTGCGAAAGGGGATCCCGGTGGGGGACGAAAGAGAGAAGTGAGCCGGGAAAAGGAGAAGGCGGGCCTCGACGCGGTCGCCGCGGTCAGACGCGGCGGCGCAGGAGCAGCACGGTGACGACCGTGAGCGCAACGGCGAGGCCGCCGAGGATCGCGGTGTCGGTCCACTGGAAGGTCCAGTAGTCACCGGCCGGGTTGGCCTCGTAGAAGCGGGCGACGTAACCGTGCGTCGCCATGCACTCCCTGAGCTCCGCGCCTGACGGGAAGGGGCAGTTCAGGACGTCGTCGTGGCGGCCGCCAGTGGTGATCAGGCCGTAGGTGCCGGTCGACCACTTCTCGCCCATCGGCGATTTGGGGAGGATGCCGGCGCTGACGTAGGTGTGCGGCGGGACCAGCAGCCGTGTCCGGTGCGCCCACTCCAGCAGGAGCGTCGTCAGCCCCGTCACCAGCAGGGTCAGACCCATCGCCGCCAGGACCCGGCGGGCCAGCAGGCCCAGCAGGGTGCCGCTCGCCAGGCCGAACAGGGCGGCCGCGACGACCCGGGGACCCGAGCCGCTCAGGGCAGTGACGTCGTACCAGAAGAGGCCGTAGCTCCGGTCGGCGGCCGGTCGCCACCACCAGCTGAACACGCCCGCGAGCAGGCCGGACAGGGCGATCGTGGTCGCCGTGGCCAGGGCGGACCGGGAGGCGAACCACTGACCGCGGCTCACGCTCTGGGCGAGGACCATGCGGTGGGTGCCCAGTTCCCGGTCGCGGCCCAGCAGCGGAGCGCCCCAGAAGACGCCGATGACGACGGGCAGGGCGATGTTGAGCACTCCGAGGTACTTCAGCGGCTCGACGTCCAGCAGCAGGGGCAGGCCGGTGTCGGAGCGGCTGCAGTGCAGCGGCCCGGTGCCGCAGTCGTCGAACAGCCCGCTGTGCAGGGCGTCGAGCATGCCCGACCGGTAGTACGCGGCGATCGCCGCAGCCACGACCAGGGCGGCCGCGCCGATACCGACCAGCACGCGCTGCTGGCGCCATGCGAGCCAGAGGGAGCCTTTCACGCCGCCACCTGCGTCCGCTCGCCCCGAGCGGGGTGCCCCGGGGCTCCGGCCTCGAGGTAGCCGATCAGGATGTCCTCCAGCCTGGGCCGTTCGACGTGCCAGTCGCCCCGCAGTGGTCCGCCCTGCCGTATCAGGGCGGTCAGCTGTCTGCCTGCCGTGCGGCGCTGTACGACTGCGTGCTCCCTGGCCAGGGTGTCGGCCTGGTCGACAGGGCCGGTCAGTATCGTGTGGCTGTCGCGCAGTGACTCGGCGTCCTCACTCAGTTCGACGCGGCCGTCCCGCAGGACCAGTACCCGGTCGCAGGTCTCCTCGAGTTCGGGCAGGACGTGCGAGGACAGCACGATGCTCATGCTGCGTTCGGCGGCCTCGGCCATCAGCCCCGCCGTGATCTCGCTTCGTGCCACGGGGTCGAGGTCGGCCAGCGGCTCGTCCAGAAGCAGCAGTTCGGGCCGCTTGCCCAGGGCCAGGGCGAGTGCGACGCGCGTGCGCTGTCCGGGGGACAGCTCGCCGACGTGGGCGTGGAGTGGGATGCCGCCTTCGCGGACGGTCCGCTCGGCGGTGGTTCGGTCCCACGAGGAGTTCAGTCTCTCGCCCATCAGCAGGGTGTCCGCCACGGTGAACCGCGGGTAGAGCGGCTTGTCCTGGGTGAGCAGGGCGACCCGGGCGCGGGCTTCGGCAGTGCCGGGTACGACGCCCTGCACACGCAGTGTGCCGGAGCGCGGCCGCAGTAGTCCGCCGGCCAGGTGCAGCAGGGTGCTCTTGCCGGCGCCGTTGCGTCCGACGAGGGCGGTGACACGGCCGGCGGGTACGGTGAACTCGCAGTCCCGCAGCGCCGGGCCGCCCCGTCTGCGGTACCTGAATCCGAGTCCCGTGGCGCTCAGCGCGGCCGGCGCGTCAGGCCCGGTCATGGGTCCTCCTTTCGTTCCCGGTCGCCCGGGGCTCTGCTGTCGTGCTCGTGCTCGTGCTCATTGGCGTAGGCGTCCAGGGTGGCTGTGACGAGGGCGAGGAGATCGGCCCGCTCCAGCCCCTCGGCCCGTGCGCGTGCCACCCAGTCGATGATCTCCCTGCGCAGCGGCGAGTCGTCCTCGGCGCCGGGCCGGGCGAGTGACCGCGTGACGAAGGTCCCCAGGCCACGGCGCAGTTCGACCAGACCGGCCTGCTCCATGTCGCGGTAGGCCCGCAGGACGGTGTTGGGGTTGATGGCGGTCGCCGCCACCACTTCCCTGGCCGTGGGCAGCTTGTCCCCGACCCGCAGGGTGCCCATCCGGAGCGCCCGTTCGGTCTGCTCGACGATCTGCACGTAGGCCGGTACGCCGCTGCCGCGGTCGATCCGGTACTCGATCACATCGCCTTCCCCTGATCCAGCGTATTTCCATTAATGAATTAGTACAAGCATGGTGGAGGTGTCGCAGGGGTGTCAACCAGGGGTGCTGTGATTCCGGGCCGCAGGTCGGGTCATCGGGTGGCCGCATGAGCCCGCCGGAGGGGCTCGACCGCCGGCAGTCGGCAGTCGGCAGTCGGCAGCCGGTCCCGGGTCACGGGCCGTCGCATGCGCTGCGCGCCGTCCGGGTGACGCGCGGACCGGAAAAGACACGGTGTCACACGGTGACAGGCATCCGAGTGGTGTGTCGGTTCGGCAGAGGGTCGGCGGCGTCATGGGATCTCTGCCTCGGACTCGCACGGCCCGAGCGGAGCGGACACCGGGATGAGCGAAGGCCGTGCGGCGGTCGTGCTGTGGTGGGGGCGGATGACCGCGAGCACCGTGTCCGGGGTGCCGTCGAGGTTGCTGCGGGCGTCGAGTGACTGCACTGTCGGTCGGGCTGATGCAGCGGCACCGCATCGGACGGGTGGCTCGGAAGGCTGGGCAGGAGGCAACCGGGCCGTGACAGACACCATGACTGTCCGGTGCCACCGGGTGCCACCGGGTGCCACCGGGTGCCACCCGGTGTCAGTGGCGCATGAGCAGCATGATGGCCGTGCCCATGGCCGTCGATCCGTGCCAGAAACGGTCGCAAGGGCCGCCGATGCCGGTGGAGACGCCCACCCGGCCCGACGCTCCGCCCAGTCCGGGCATGTCCCGGGTCAGCGACCGGAGCGCGTAGGCCAGGAGACAGAGCGCCAGGACGCCGGTGATGGCGTCGCCGGTCCGCGCGTCCGTCAGGCCGTCATGCCTCACCGGCATCCACGCCATGGCGAGCATGCCCACCGCGTAGGGCGACCTCCGCACGAGGCGGACCAGCCGGGAGCCCCGGCGGCTCAGGACCGAGGTCAGCGGGAACCACAGTGCCCCGGCGACCGGATGCCCACCGAGAACGATCTGGCCCAGCAGCTGGACACCAGCCGAGCGGTGGTCCGGGAAGCCGTGAAAATCCTCTCGGCGCTCGGCCGGGTCCGGGCGCACAAGGGGCGCGGACTGTTCGAGCGGACGACGACGGCATGCTGATCACCAGTCGCTGGGGCGGCTTCTTCCGGCCCGTGGACCTCGATCACGTGCTCATGCTGTTCGAGTTCCGAAGGGTTCAGGAGATGGCCGCCGCGAGGCTCGCGGCCACCCGTGCCACGCCCGCCGAACTGCGCGCCGTCGAGGTCGCCATGCAGCAGTGCCGGCACGGGTACGTCCATGGCGAGGTCGACGTCTTCAACCAGGGCGACGACGACTTCCACACGGCGGTGGCCGCGGCCTCGCACAACACCTTGCTCGGCAGCGCGGTGCGTGACGCCCGCCGGTTGCAGCGCCGGTCCAGCGCGATCGGCATCCACGACAGCCTCGGCGAGGGCACCGCGGCCGCGGTCGAGGAACACGAGGCGATCTACCGCGCCATTCACGACGGCCGACCCGACGAGGCCGCCGACGCCACGGCGGTACACCTCGACCGGACGCTGGAGGACTACCGACGGGAGATCCAACGGCGCCTGTTCGGATGATGTGTGGACCAGGACGTGCCGGTGGGCCGTACCGCACCACGGTCCGGCCCACCGGCACGTCCTGGTCACAGGCCTTCCCGCGTACCTCACCCCGCCCCCGGTGTCACCACCCCCGACTCGTACGCCACGATCACCAGCTGGGCCCGGTCCCGCGCGCCCAGCTTGCCCATGATCCGGCTGACGTGGGTCTTCGCGGTCAGGGGGCTCAGGCCCAGGGTTTCCGCGATCTCCGTGTTGTTGAGGCCCCGGGCGACCAGTCTCAGCACCCCGCGTTCCCGTTCCGAGAGGCATTCGGGGCCGCCCGTCGGGGGCGGTGCCTCGGCGTTGCGCAGGAGGCGGGCGATCAGGCGGGCCGTGGGACCCGGTGAGAGCAGGGCCTCGCCCGCCGCCACCGTGCGGATCGCGTCCAGGAGGTCCGCGGGCCTGGTGTCCTTGACCAGGAAGCCCGACGCGCCCGCGCGCAGCGCCTCCACCACGTGATCGTCCGTGTCGTACGTCGTCAGGACCAGCACCTTCACGCCCGCCAGGTCCTCGTCGGCGGCGATCAGACGGGTCGCCTCGATACCGTCGAGGTCGGGCATCCGGAGGTCCATGACGACCAGGTCGGCGCGGGCACTCCGGGCCAGTTCGACGGCCTGGCGGCCGGTTCCCGCCTGTCCCACCACCTCCATGCCCGGCGCCGACTCGACGAGCATCGCGAACGCCGCCCGTACGAGCGTCTGGTCATCGGCCAGCAGTACCCGAATGGCCGTCACCTGGCCCCCTCCGCTCTCTCCCTGTTCATCGGCAACGGCAGTACCGCGCTCACCGTGAACCCCCCGCCCTTCCCCGGCCCCGCGTCCAGTGTCCCGCCCACGCTCCGCGCCCGTTCGCGCATCCCCACCAGCCCGAACCCGTCCGTCCCCGGGATGTTTCCCGCGTCCCCGGCCCCGTCGTCCGTCACCTCCACCCGCAGCGCGCCCTCATCCTCGTACAGCAGCACCCGTACCGTCAGATCCTCCCGTCCCCCATGCCGTACGGCGTTCGTGAGCGCCTCCTGGACGATCCGGTAGGCCGCCGCGCCCGCGGCAGGAGGTGCCTCCGCCACCCGTACCGCCAGCTCGACCTCGGCGCCCGCCGCCCGCGCGGTTTCCGCGAGGTCGGGCAGACCGGCCAGGCCGGGGAGCGGGCCGCGGCCCTCGCCCTGGCCGGCCCGCAGCACCTCCAGCGTCGTACGCAGTTCACCGCGCGCCGTACGGCAGGTCTCGGCGATGTCGTCCAGGGCCCTGGCGACGGCCGCGCGGTCCAGGCGGCCCGGGTCGGCGGCCAGGACGTGGGCGGCCACGGACGTCTGGACGCCGACGAGGGTGATGGTGTGGGCCAGCAGGTCGTGCAGGTCCCGGGCCACGCGCAGGCGTTCCTCGGCGACACGGCGGCGGGCCTCCTCCTCGCGCGTACGTTCGGCCCGTTCGGCGCGTTCGACGATGGCCGACACGTACTGGCGGTAGAAGCGGACGTCGATGCCGAGGAAGAGCACGGCGATGACCCAGCCGGAGGTCTGTAGCAGTTCAATGGCCTGGTGCCTGTTCACGGTGAGCATCACGCTCAGGGCGATGCCGAGGACCACGACTCCGGTCACCATCGTGCGCAGCGGGCGGCCGGTGACGGCGACCGTGTACAGCACGATGTACGAGGCCGGGGTCGGCGCGGAGTGGTTGTAGTCGAGCGCGTGGTACGGCACGACGAACGCCAGCAGGGCCACGAGCACCAGCATCGGACGGCGCCGCCGCCACACGATCGGCACGTACGCGCCGAGCAGCAGCGCCCAGCCGAGCGCGTCTGGGCGTCTGCCCTCGTCGAGTACGTCCGGATGGATGCTTCCCTCGCCGGTGAACAGGGCGATGAGCGCGCCGGTCAGCGCGCCGGTCAGCGCCAGCAGCACGTCGTTGCGGATCGCGTGCGGGGCGCTGCGCGGGTCGCGGATGATCGCCGCCATGATCCGCTCGCCCCACCCGACTGGGGCTTCTCTTCCGGTGTTCGTGGTCGTATGGGTGTTCATGGTCGTGTTGGTGGTCGTCGTCGCCTGCACGGGGCCATCCTCCGCCGATGGGCGCCCCGCCGTCAGGGAGGGGCGCCCATCGGCTCGTACGACGGATGTCATATGGGTTCCGGCTACCGTTCCGGTCGTACGGCGTCCGGGTCGGGCCTGCGGGACAGCGCGCCCGGCCACCACACCCGGCGGCCCAGCGCCACGCTCGCGCTCGTCACCAGGTACGTCCGGACGAGGAAGGTGTCCAGGAGCACCCCGACCGCGATCACGAACCCGAGTTCGACGAGTTGCACGAGGCCCATGTTGGTCAGCACCGCGAAGGTCGCCGCGAGGACCAGCCCGGCGGAGGCGATGACGCCGCCCGTCGTGCGCAGCGCGGTGAGAGCGGCCGTCGCCGGTTCCGCGCCCCGCAGGGACTCCTCGCGCATCCGGTGCATGAGGAAGATGCCGTAGTCGACGCCGAGGGCGACCAGGAACACAAAGGACAGCAGGCCGAGTCCGGGGTCCGTGCCGTCGAAGCCGAGGAGCGGGCCGAACACCATTCCGCCGACACCGAGCGAGGCCCCCCACACCGCGACCACGGCGACCACCAGCATCAGCGGCGCGACGAGCGAGCGCAGCAGCGCGATCAGGATCAGCAGCACGGACAGCAGCACGATGGGGACCACCACCCATACGTCCCGTGCGTTGGTGTCGACCAGGTCGATCTGCTGGGCGCTCGGCCCGCCGACGTAGGAGCCCTTCAGGTCCGCCCTCAACTTCTCGATGGTCGTGGTCTCGGCCGCCGACTGGGGCGCGTCCTTCGCGAAGACGGTGATCTCGGTCCAGCCGCCCCCCGTACGTTCCTTTCGTGCGTCGCTGATCCCGTCGGCACTCCGGATCGTGGTCAGGGTCTTGTCGGCCCGTCCGGCCGGGGTGATGACGCTGATGGGCTGGCTGCCCCGGTCGGGATAGGCCTCGGCGAGGGTCTGCATCGCGACGACGGACTCCGGCTTGTCGACGAAGGAGTCCTCCTCCTTGCCCGGTCCCGGCAGGTTCAGCATGCCCAGGGCGAGCGCGCCGAGCAGGACCGCGCCGCTCGCGAGGACCACCCGGGGCCGGCGTCCGGCGGAGCTGCCCATCGCGGCGAACAGTGACAGGCGGGGCGTCTTGGGTGTGCTGCCGTATGCGGGAACCAGTGGCCAGAACACCCGGCGGCCCAGCAGTACCAGGATCGCGGGGAGCAAGGTCAGCATGGTGACGAGCGCGCACAGCACGCCCACCGCGCCCAACGGGCCCATGCTTCGGCTGGAGTTGAGGTCGGCGGCGAGCAGGCACAGCACACCGGCGGCGACCGTGCCGGAGGACGCGAGGACGGCGGGCCCGCAGCCGCGCAGGGCGACCACCATGGCGTCGAACGGCTGCTCCACGCGCCGCAGTTCCTCGCGGTATCGGGAGACGAGGAGGAGGGCGTAGTCCGTGCCCGCGCCGAAGACGAGGATCGTCATGATGCCCGAGCTCTGGCCCGAAACCGTCGTACCGAAGGCCTGGTTGAGGCCGTAGGCGACGCTCATCGACATGTAGTCGGCGATGCCCGCGACGACGAGCGGGACCAGCCACAGCACCGGGCTGCGGTAGATGAGGATCAGGAGCAGGGCGACCACGGCGACGGTGGTGTAGAGGAGCGGTCCGCCGAGCGAGTCGTAGACCTCGCCGGCGTCGGTGGCCATTGCCGCCGGCCCGCCCACCTTGACGCTCAACCCGCCTTCGCTGTGCGCGACTTCCCGCACGTCATGGACGAGGGCGTCCCGTTTCTTCTCGTCGGTGCCGGGCTCGTTGCTGGTCACCGGGTACATGAGCGTGGCGCCGTCGGCGGACGGTACGCCCTGCGGGGTGGCCGTCAGGACGTGCTCGCCTGCGATCCGGTCGGCCTGTTCGGCCGCCGTCGCCTTGTCGGCCGCGGTGAGTCCGCCGTCGCGGTGGTAGACGAGGACCAGCTCTGTGATCTCGCCGCCCGGCAGCTTGTCCTCGATCTTGGCGACCTGGGTCGAGTCGGCGTTCGCCGGCAGATAGTCGGTGATCCGGTCGTGCTGCACCTCGGAGAGCTTCGCCGCGAACGGGCCGACGATCGCGAGCACCCCGATCCACAGCCCGAGCACGAGCCAGGGCACGGCCCGCCCGCGCCGCACACCCGTCCCCCTCTTCGCGGTCCCCATAGACCTCTTGGTCTCCTTGGTATCCATGGCCCCCATGTCGGGGCCCTCCCCTCGTCCGAACTTCCGGCTGGCTGGCACACACCAGGATTCCGGCGCGCGGAGACGGATTCGTCGCGCGGGAGGGCGAGTTCGTGGGTACTCCCGGGGGTGGCGGGAAGGGTCCGTTACTCCCCGGGGAGTACGGTCGCCCGCCTCCGGCGGACGCGCAGGGCGGGCGAATCCGGGCCGGTGGCGGAGCGTCGCGTCTTCCGCAAAGCAGCCTCGGCCCTGCCCGGCGGGGCGAGCTGCGCAGCCCGCGGCTTCGAGCACCTGGACCGTGAGGGTCCGCGCCGAGGCGTCATCCCGCTCGTGTGAGCGGGCTCGGTGACGGCGCCTGTCGCGCGGTTCCCGGCGCGATCAGGTAATCAGGAAGGGTGAACAAAGACGCGACCGACCCCTTCGTGCATGTCCGGGGCGCCAGTGAGAACAACCTGCGGAACATCGATGTCGACCTTCCGCGGGACGCGATGGTCGCCTTCACCGGCGTCTCCGGTTCGGGCAAGTCCTCGCTCGCGTTCGGCACGCTCTACGCGGAGGCCCAGCGGCGCTACTTCGAGTCCGTAGCACCGTACGCCCGAAGGCTGTTGCAACAGGTCGGTGCACCGCACGTGCAGGAAATCACCGGACTGCCACCGGCCGTTGCCCTTCAGCAGCGACGCGGGTCGCCCAGCTCGCGCTCGACGGTCGGCACCATCACCACGCTGTCCAACCTGCTGCGCATGCTGTACTCCCGCGCCGGCACCTATCCGCCCGGGGCCGCACGGCTGGAAGCCGAGTCGTTCTCACCCAACACGGCGGCCGGCGCCTGCCCCAAGTGCCACGGACTGGGCGTCGTGCACGACGTCGCCGAGGACCTGCTCGTCCCGGATCCCTCGCTGACCATCCGCGAGGGGGCGATCGCCGCCTGGCCGGGCGCCTGGCAGGGCGCCAACCTGCGCAGTGTCGTGAACGGTCTGGGGATCGACATCGACCGGCCGTGGCGCAGGCTCAGGAAGAAGGACCGGGACTGGCTGCTGTACACGGACGAACAGCCCTCCGTGTACATCGAGCCGGAGGAGGACCGCGTCGACTACGGCTACCAGGGCAAGTTCTGGAGCGCCCGCAAGCACGTCATGCACGTCCTCGCCGACTCCAAGAGCGAAAGGATGCGCGAACGGGCGCTCCGGTTCGTCAGGAGTGTGCCCTGCCCCGCCTGTCACGGCAGCGGGCTGCGGCCCGAGGCGCTCGCCGTGACCTTCGCCGGACGTACCATCGCCGAGATCAACGCGCTGCCGCTCACCGAGGTCGTGGCGCTGCTGCGGCCCGTCGCGGGGCGGTCCGAGGCCGACGCCACCACGTCGACCGCCCGCTCCGGTGAGACGACCGAGGTCGCGGTCCGGATCTGCGGCGATCTGGTCGCGCGGATCGACGTACTGCTCGACCTGGGCCTCGGATATCTCAGCCTCGGGCGCCGCTCGACGACCCTGTCGCCGGGCGAGGCGCAGCGCCTGCGGATCGCCACCCAGCTGCGCTCGGGGCTGTTCGGCGTCGTCTACGTCCTCGACGAACCCTCCGCGGGCCTGCACCCGGCTGACGCGGAACCGCTGCTGGACGTGCTGGACCGCCTCAAGGCGGCGGGCAACTCGCTGTTCGTCGTGGAACACGACATGGACGTCGTACGGCGGGCGGACTGGGTGGTCGACATCGGCCCCGGTGCGGGCGAGGGCGGCGGACGCGTGCTGTACAGCGGCCCGGTCGCCGGCCTTGAGCGGGTCGGCGAGTCGGCCACGAGCCAGTACCTGTTCGGACGCGCCCAGCCGCTCGATCACCGCCCGCGCACACCGCACGGCTGGCTGCACCTGCGCGGAGTCTCCCGCCACAATCTGCACGACGTGTCCGTCGACGTACCGCTCTGCGTACTGACGGCGGTGACGGGCGTGTCCGGTTCCGGAAAGTCGACACTGGTGACGCAGGTGCTCGCCGAGGTCGTCCGCGGCCACCTCGGACTCGTGCCCGAGGAACCCGACGAGGCGCAGCTGGAGGTCGACGTCCAGGACGCGTCGGGGGTCGAGTCGTTCGACCGGCTGGTCCGGGTCGACCAACGGCCCATCGGCCGAACGCCCCGGTCCAACCTGGCCACGTACACCGGGATGTTCGACGCGGTGCGCAAGCTGTACGCGGCGACGGACGAAGCCAGGGCGCGCGGCTACTCGGCCGGGCGGTTCTCCTTCAACGTGCCCGAAGGGCGGTGCGAGACCTGCCAGGGCGAAGGATTCGTCGCGGTGGAACTGCTGTTCCTGCCCGGCACCTACGCGCCCTGCCCGACCTGCGAAGGCGCCCGGTACAACGCCGAAACGCTGGAAGTCACCTACCGCGGCAAGAACATCGCGGAAGTACTGGCGCTGTCCGTCGACGCCGCCGCCACATTCCTGTCCGCCGTCCCGGCCGCATCCCGCAGTCTGGAGACGTTGCGCGAGGTGGGACTGGGGTACCTGAGGCTGGGCCAGCCCGCGACGGAACTCAGCGGCGGTGAGGCGCAACGCATCAAACTGGCCACCGAACTGCAGCGAGCCCGCCGCGGGCACGCGCTCTACCTGCTCGACGAGCCGACGGCGGGGCTGCACCCCTCGGACATCGCGCTGCTGCTGCGACAGCTGCACCGACTTGTCGACGCCGGCAACACGGTCGTCCTCGTCGAGCACGACCTGGACACGATCGCCACCGCCGACTGGGTCATCGACCTCGGTCCGGGCGGTGGCGACGCGGGCGGGCGGGTCGTCGCGGCGGGCCCACCGGCCAAGGTGGCGAGGGCCCGCCGCAGCGCCACCGCGCCCTATCTCGCGGCCCGGCTCGCGCGCTCCTGACGACAGAAGCGCGATCGTGAATCCCCGAGCACCTGCGGCGCGACCCGGTGGCCGGGTGGTCTCGCGCACCAGCGCGGTGCGCGAGTACGCCGACTTTGCGGCAACCGGGGGACCCGACCTGCCGCGGCAGTCCCGCAGCCCGGCGTGAGCGGTTGCCTGTGGCAAGAATGACCTTATGCACATGGTGATCGCGGGTGGACACGGAAAGATCGCGCGCCGGCTGACTCGGCTGCTCTCGGCGCGCGGCGACAACGTCACAGGGCTGATCCGCAACCCGGACCACGCCGACGACCTGCGGGCGGACGGCGCGGAACCGGTGGTGTGCGATCTGGAGCGCGCCTCGGTGGACGAGGTGGCCGGTCACCTCGGCGGCGCCGACGCGGCACTGTTCGCCGCCGGCGCCGGACCGGGCAGCGGCGCGGCCCGCAAGCAGACGGTGGACCGGAACGCGGCCATCCTCCTTGCCGACGCGGCCGAGCGCGCCGGGGTTCGCCGCTTCCTGGTGATCTCCGCGATGGGCGTGGACAGCCCGCCGCCGCCTGGCACCGACCCGGTGTTCGCCGCCTACCTGAAGGCCAAGGGCGAGGCGGACGCCGACATCGCCTCCCGTCCGGGACTGGACTGGACGATTCTGCGCCCGGGGCTGCTGACCGACGACCCCGGTAGCGGCCGCGTCACGCTCGCCGAGCACACCGACCGCGGCCAGGTGCCGCGCGATGACGTGGCCGCGGTGCTCGCCGCCCTGTTCCACGAGCCCAGGACCGCCCGGCGCATTCTCGAGCTGATCAGCGGGTCCACCCCGGTCGAGGAGGCGGTGCGCGCCGTGGCCGGCGGCTGACGCCGCGTTCCGCCCTCGCCCGGGTGCGGGTCATGACTCACACCCGGCCCTCGAAGTGGTTGTGAGCGAAGGTGCCGGGGTTGTCGCAGTCGCGTTGCCGGCTCTCTGGAAGTGACGGCCGATCCGGCATCGGCCGCGGCAGTCGTGATTCATGACGGTCGGGTCGACCCGGCGATGAGGACGGCTCCGGCCACCGCAGCGGCCCCGCCGCCGATCACCACACTCCCTGCGACGCCCAGGGCCACTGGGCGACCCGTCGCCGGGGGCCCGGGTGAGGGTGCACTTTTGCCGGCGCTGTCACCGGGTCCCGGCCCGCCTGCCGTCCAGCAGTCCGTGCAGGTGCGCGGCGGCGTTCTCGATGTCCGCGTATTTCTGCTGTGCGGCGCGTACCTCGGCAGAGAGCACACCGCAGCGGTGGACACGATCGAAATCGCCGTAGGGGAACTTGTACCGGCCCTTGGTCTCTTCTCCCATCTCGTCATCGATGCCCAGGTACCACCTCGCGTACTCGTTGAATCCGTGCTCCTCGAGGTAGGCATTCTCGTCCGCTGCCGAAGGCCGGTGCTCGCTCCACTCGTCCCGGTCGTCCAGGACGATCCGGCCCTCTTCGGTCAGTTTTCTTGCGTGGTTGAACGCCCTCGCGTTCAGTTTCACCGCCATGCCGTTCACCGCCCCATAGACAGTCGTGTTCAGATGTCGGCTGCTGCCGCCCCGATATCCTGCCGCGCCTGCCCCATCAGCTCGTCCAAGTCACCGACCTCAGGACTGGGTTCCCGCGCCCGTGGCGCGATCTGTTGCAGCCATGCCGCAGTGGCCAGGGCCAGTTCGACGGCCTCCCGGGTCCGCTCCTCGCCGAGTAGTTTCTCGACCTTGAAAGCAATGCTCGCGAGGGTGTCGTCATCGGTGGCAGGCACCAGGTAGGGCTCCAGGCCCGGCGGATACGGTGTCCCCTCCCGGTACTCACGCATCGCGGTCACGACCGCGGGCGCCGCGCTGTACCGGTCGAGGAGGCCCATGAAGACGTACAGGCGGGCCACCAGCCGTGGCAGGCCGGGGTGCCGATCCAGCCAGGCCATCAGCTCACGCTGATCACCGAAGTGGTTCGTGAGCTGCGACATCGCCTGCGCGACCCGGCCGGGCCAGGTCCAGTGGAAGGGCAGCAGCCGCGCCACCTGATGGGCGAGCGCCGCCTCGCCCTCCGCGTCCAGCGTGCCGGCGACGAATTCGGCGACCTGCCTGCGGTCAAGTCCGTAGCCGGCCGGCGTCGCCCGGTCCTGTGAGCTGTGCGACGAGTCGTGGCGCAGACGCAACAGCCGTGTGCCGATCTTGTTCAGTGTCCGGTTCCGCATCGTTCCTCCCAACTCGCGATGCGCGGATTGCGGGCGCGGCACCGCCTTCCTCACCCGGCGCGGCGGACCGGCCGGGTGCAGTTCTGTTCTACGCTTCCGGGGGCTGCCGCGGTGGTCCATCGTGTTCACCCTCCTGCGGTGGTTCGCCGGCCGCCATCGCCTGCTCGACCCACGAACGCAGGACGTGCGCGGGTGCCTCGCCGGCCTTGCCGACGAGCGTCTCGCCCTGGTCCGAACGACGAGGAGGGTCGGCACAGCCTGCACCTCCGAGCCGCCGACTGACCCCATGGATCTCCGACCTGTCCGAAGGCGCCGGGCTGACCATGCGGCAGGGGCCGCACCTGGTGGCCCAGACCGGGTTCCCCCCGGTGCACATGGGGAGTCTCGAGCACTCCCCAGGGTGACGAACCGGGTGGCTCCACGCCTGCGTCTGGCGAGTCAGGAATGCACAGGTCCGGTCGCCCCACGGGTACGAGAGAAGAGACGATGCCCCGGATTGCGCCGGGGAACGTGTCCACAGCCCCTCCACCCCGGCCGCCGTCCACGCCAGCCAATCCGGCGTCAACGGTGAACGGCGCCGCCAGGCCGCGGTCCGCGAACGACGCCTCCAGCGCCGCCCGAACGGCCGGCCGGTCAGGTCGTCGCCTCGGTCGACCAGGGCGAAGGCCACGAAGCGCGCCGGCCATTCCCGCGGTGCCCGGGGGAGCCGTCCCGCGTCCGGCGAGCCGCTGCTGTAGCCGCTCGAACGCAGCCTGTTCCGCTCCCACACCCCAACTCGCCAAGGAGAGCGCGGCCGCCCGGCTCGTAGGTCAGCCCAGCACTTCTTGGATCGGGGCGTCGGCGTCGACGTAGCGCACGAGCTTGCGGTTCGCGAATTCCACGATGCCCACGTCGCCGAGTTCGCGCCCGTAGCCGGAGCGCTTGATGCCGCCGAAGGGCAGCTCAGGGCGGGACGCAGTCGGGTGGTTGATCCACACCATGCCTGCCTCCAGCCGGTCCGCGACCCCGCGAGCACGTTCCGGGTCGGCGGCGAAGACCGCGCCTCCCAGGCCGTAGGGGGAGGTGTTGGCCAGTGCCACGGCCTCGTCCTCGTCGGCGGCCCGGTAGACCGTGGCGACGGGGCCGAAGAGCTCTTCCCGGTAGGCCCGCATGTCCGGTGTGACGTCGGTGAGAAGGGTCGGCTCGACGAAGGCGCCCGGCAGGTCGGGCCGCCCGCCGCCCAGCACCACTGTGGCTCCCTTGTCCACCGCGTCACGAACCTGTTCCATCAGGAGTTCGGCCGCCGCCTCGGAGGACAGCGGGCCGAGCGTGGTGGCGGGGTCGGCCGGATCTCCCGGTTGCACCTCGCTCATCCGGTCACGCAGCCCGGTGAGGAAGGCGTCGTAGACGTCGGCGAGGACGATGAAGCGCTTGGCCGCCACGCAGCACTGCCCGGTGTTGCCCATCCGTCCGAGGAACGCGGCGTACACGGTGCGCGCGATGTTGTGACCGTCCAGCACGACGAAGGGATCACTGCCACCTAGTTCGAGGACGGACTTTTTGACATTGCGGCCGGCGATCTCGCCCAGGCTCACGCCCGCCCGCTCGCTTCCGGTCAGTGACGCTCCCTGCACACGAGAGTCATCGATGATCTTCCCGACGTCTCTGCCCCGCACGAAAAGATTGGTGTAGACCCCGGTCGGCACACCCGCGTCCGTGAACAGCTGCTCGAGTGCCAGTGCGGACTGGGGGCAGCTACTCGCGTGCTTGAGGAGGACCGTGTTGCCGAGGACGAGGTTCGGGCCCGCGAATCGGACCACCTGGTACAGCGGGAAGTTCCACGGCATCACACCGAGAAGGACACCGAGCGGCTCGTTCGCCAGCACGGCCGTGCCCTCGGGCACCGGCAGGAGTCGATCTTCCAGCAACTCGGGACCGTGGTCGCCGTAGTAGGTGAGGATGTCGGACGCGAGGTCGACCTCCGCACGGCTCGAGTCGATCAGCTTGCCGACCTCGAGGGTCAGGAGGTGGGCCAGTTCCTCCTTGCGCTCCCTCATGAGCCGGCCGGCGCGTTGCACGAGGGCCCCCCGGTCGGCCGTCGACCGGGTACGCCAGTTCGGAAAGCTGCGGTGCGCCGCGTCTATCGCGCGCCCTACGTCCTCCGTGCTCAGCGCCGGGAACTCACGAACCCTTTCACCGGTGTACGGGTTGACCGTGGCGATGGGGCTTCCCTGGGCAGTGACATGGGCGTCCATGACGCCTCCCTGGAGTCGGGGCCCTTCGGGTTTCCACGCCCGGATCCGCTCACACCTCGAAACCTCCTTCGTGGCCCAGCACTCGGCCCAGGCCCGCAGCTGGGGCTGCCCCACCGGTCGCGGCGCAAGTTCGGCTACGTCGGCGCTCTCATGGCGTGGCCCTTGTGTGTGCAGTACGACGAGCTCAACCTGGCCGGCGAGGCCCTGCACACCACGGAGCGCGGAGGCGCCAAGGTGTGGGTGGTCGTGGTCACCGCCGTCCGTGCGCGGGCGGGGGCCGGGTCGGCGTGGCAGGCTTGCAGGGGGCCGCGCCGTTCGTCGCAACACAGCAGCGAAGGAGGACGACGCATGGATGAGCAGGAATTCGCACGTACCGTCGCCGAGCGCACCGGACTGAGCCGGCAGGAGGCGGCAGACCTGACCTGGGCCACGCTCGAGACGCTGGCCCACAGGCTGAGCCCCGGGGAGGCCAGGGACCTGATCACCGAGCTCCCCGAGGGCCTCGCGGACGCGGTGCGCAGGGGAACCACGGACCGCATCGAGCGCTTCGGCCACCACGACAGTGTGCGGCGCGTGGCCGAACGCACCATGCTCAAGGAGGAGGAAGCCGACAGGGGTGTGCGGACCGTACTGGCCGTGCTCCGGGAGGCGATCAGCGAGAAGGAGTTCGACGACCTGATGTCGCAGCTCGGAACGGACTTCTCCCAGGCCCTCGAATCCGCCGGGTGACTCCGGGTCCTTCGGCATAGCGCCCGTGTCAGGCGCCGGCGGCCCGGACGCTGCGTGTGCGCCGGGGCGCGGTGGCTGACGCCCGCGGCTCGCCGGTCCCTTGCGGCCGCCACGGCGCGAGGCGCACACGAAGGTGTGGTCATGACGACTGACGTGCCCGAGACCTCCTCCGGCAGATCCGTGCGTGTCGTGCTGTCGGCCGGCACCGGTCTGCCGTCGGAGATCGCCCGGGCTCTCGCCCCCCGGTTGCCCGACCATTTCCGCCGGGCAGTCCGTGACCGGGCCGGGTGGCAGGTCGACACGATGACCGCCCCGTCCCGCTCAGCGTGAGCGAGCAGGCCGACGTCTCCGACATCGCCGAGGCTGTCAGGAAACACCTGGACGGTGCCGATTGGGACGTGGGCGATCTTTCTCACCGACCATCCGCGGCGGGCCCGGCTCTACCCGATCGGCGTCGGGGTCGACACCGCGCTCGGTGCCGCGCTCATCTCCCTTGCCGCCCTGGGGTCCGCCGCCTTCGGCGCCGGGGTGCGGCAGGCCGTCCCGGACGCGAACGTCCGACGCTGCCTACGGACGACGCAGCGTGCGTCTCAGCGGATGCTGCGGCAGATGTCGCGGCCGGCTCGAGGCGGAACCGTTCTGCGGCGCATGCGACACCGGTTGTCTGGGAGGCACGGACCTGGGCACCCGGTGCGGGTGCGCGTGACACGGATCCGCGTGCGGACGGGAGGCCCGAGATGTCGGCGGAATCGGCCAGAACGATCGCGCTCCCCACCGGTGAGGAGATCGCGGCGCTCGGGCAGGGCACCTGGTACCTGGGCGAGGACCCGGCCCGGCGTGAACAGGAGATCGCCGCGCTGCGGCTGGGCGTGGACCTGGGTATGACCGTCGTCGACACGGCGGAGATGTACGGCGACGGCGCAGCCGAGGAGCTCGTCGGGGAGGCCCTCCGCGGACGCCGGGAGGAGGTCTTCCTCGTCAGCAAGGTGCTGCCCCGCCACGCCGACCGGAAGGGCACCGTCGCCGCCTGCGAGGGCAGCCTGCGGCGGCTCCGTACGGAACGGCTGGACCTCTGCCTGCTGCACTGGCGGGGACGGTGGCCGCTCGAGGAGACCCTTGCGGGGTTCACCGACCTGATGGAGGCGGAGAAGATCCGTTACTGGGGCGTGAGCAATCTCGACGTCGCCGACATGGTCGAGCTGACGGCCCTCCCCGGCGGCGACGCCGTGGCCGTCGACCAGGTGTTGTACAACCTCTCCCGGCGCGGCATCGAGTGGGATCTTCTCCCCTGGTGCCGTGAGGCCGGGGTGACGGTCATGTCCTACTCCCCGATCGAGCAGGGGCGGCTGCTCAAGGTCGAGGCTCTGGGTGCCGTGGCCCGGGCGCTCGGAGCAACGCCGGCCCAGGTGGCACTCGCCTGGGTGCTGGAACAGGGGGTGGCCGCGATCCCGCGTTCCGGATCACCCGACCACGTGCGGGAGAACCGCGGCGCGCTGGACCTCCACCTTCCCACCGAGGCGCTCGACGCCCTCGACGAGGCGTTCCCGCCGCCCCGCGGGCCCACGCCCCTGGAGATGCTCTGAAGGAGTTGACAGGATGGCGCGCCCACTCGTCGTCGGAATGGGAGGTTCGCTGCGCACTCCGTCGACCAGCCTCACCGCACTGTGTGTGGCGGTCGAGGGGGCGGCCGACGCGGGCGCCGACACCCAGGTGATCGATCTCAAGCGGCTGAATCTCCCGTTCTACACGTCCGAGCACGGGATCCCCGCGTCCGCCCGCCGGCTTGCGGACACCGTTCAGGCCGCCGACGCCCTGCTGTGGAGCAGCCCGACCTACCACGGGTCGGTCAGCGGCGCGTTCAAGAACGCGGTGGACTGGCTCGCCCTCCTGGCCGACCACGACCCGCCCTACCTCAGCAACAAACCCGTGGGGATGCTGACGACCGCCGGTGGAGTGCAGGGCCTCCAGGCGATCAACGCGATGGAGTTCATCGTGCGGTCGATGCGCGGCTGGGCCGTGCCGCTGGTGTTCGCGGTCCCGCGGTCCTCCCGGGTCTTCGACGGCGACGGACGCCTCACCGACCAGGCGGTCGCGGACCAGTTGCGCGGCCTCGGCGCGGAGGTGACCAGGGCGGCCCGGCAGTTCCGGGCGGAGGGCACGTGCGACTACGCGCAGTCCGGGGCCGTCCGGGACTGAGCCCGGCCTGTCACGCGCAGCGCGCCGGGGTCGTGCTTCCTCAGGACCCGGTCCGCTCCACGGGCCGCCGGTGCTCGCCGTGCGCCCCGAAGCGCCCGGGCGGGAAGTGCGGCAGCACGTGTTCGGCCAGTTCGTCGATCACTTCGGCGACCGGACGGCGGCTGTGCTTGAAGTTGATCATCAGCTGATCGATGCCGATGTCCTGCCAGGCCCGCATCATCCCCAGGAACGACACCCGGCCCACCGAGAAGCCCTGGTGGATGCGCCGGGGCAGGGCCAGCGGGTCCTCGGTCAGATCCAGATAGGTGGCCTGCGCGTACGGCTTGAACCCACCGCCGTCGCCCCGGGTCAGCTCCCGCCACCGCTCGATGTTCTCGGCCTGCTGCTGGAGCGGCGGGGTGTAGTACAGCCAGCCGTCGGTGTTGTCGGCGATCCACCGGACGTCCTGCCTGCCGTGTCCCGTCATCAGTACGGGGATCCGCCGGTACACCGGCTTGGGCAGCAGATCGGTGCCGCGCATCCGGCCGAGCGGCGACTCCACGTGCGGGAAACGGTGCTCGAGGACGACACGGAAGTACTCCAGCGACTGCCGGAACCTCTCGGCCCGGCTGCCCAGGTCCTGACCGAAGGCCGGGAACTCCACGGGCCGGTCACCGGTGGCCACCCCGAGCAGGAGGCGTCCGCCGGACAGCTGGTCCACCGAGGCGGCCGCCTTGGCGGTGTGCAATGGATGCCGCAGCGGCATGACGATGCTGGCTGTCCCCAGTGTGATCGAGGTGGTGCGGGCGCTGAGCTGCCCCAGGTACACCCACGGGTCGAAGACCTGCCCGGTGTCCCCGAAGCTCGGGTCCAGCAGCGGCACGTCACGGACCCATACCGAGGCGAAGCCGGCCCGCTCGGCCTGCTGGATCCGCTCGACGTGCCCCGCCAGGGACGGCACGGGCCCTTCGAAGCCCTCCAGGGGCGTGATGGCGCCAACGGTCATCCTGTCGCCGGGATACGCCCTGGCCATGGCCGCGTGTTCGGAGAACGGCCGCTGCGCCCCGCCTTCGACGTCCACGGGTGCGCCGGCTGAAGGAACTGTCGGTTGTGTCATGTGATCCTCCGGCGATTTCATGCCGGGTCTCCGGGCGCGTCAGACGCCTGCTGAGGTCGGCGCAACCGGAGCTCCTCGCGCATCCCCTGGCCGACGTAGCGCCGGCGTTCCAAGCAGGAGTGCGCTCCGCGCGCCGTGTGTCGGTGGCCGCCGGGGGTACGGCCGGTTCCGTGTCCTGGATGATGGCGCCGACCTGGCTCCGTCTAGCCGGGGGCGCCGACGAGGGCCTCGAAGTCCCGGGGCAGCTGGGACATTACGTGGCGGAACTCGCCATCACTGACCGCGTCCTTCAGGGTGCTCAGCTCCGCCCGAACGCCCTCGCGGGCCTCGTCCGGGCTCACCCCTGCTCGCCTGCTCACCCGATTGATGAACTCGTCGAGTCCGAAGGGCTCGGCTTCCGGAGTGGGAGAGACCAGCGGTTCCTTCAGCGGCTTGGGCAGTTCGGACGCGAGGTCCTCCGCCTCACCCCTGGTGAGCCGCTCGGCCAGTGTTTCCAGGGTGGCACGGGTGAGGGGCTCCGCCTTCTCCGGGGGGACGGGGGCGCGCCGGGTGATGGTGTCGAGGAAGGTGTGGTAGTCCATGAACCGTTCCCTTTCTGAAACTTTGTGACTGCCTGCCGCGGGACCTGAGACAGCCACCGAAGGGTGCTTCGTGCGTGTGGGGGTGGCGGCCTGGTGCGCGTCATGGTGCAGGTGCCTCGGAAGTGGCCATTTCCATGCTCCGGATGTGGGCCCCACCGTGCCTGCTCCCGGCGGGCGGAAAAGCGGCGGGCTCCATAGACCTGCGAGCACGAGTGCAGGCGGCCTCCGCCACTGCACAGGGGACACCGGCGCCGGTCTGCCGGGTGGGCGTCAGGGCGCCGTTCCTGTGGCGCGCGGTCGGCTTTTCCCTCCGTCGCGTTTCCGTTCGGCCCGTTCGGCCCGTTCGGCCCGTTCGGCCCGTTCGGCCCGTTCGGCCCGTTCGGCCCGTTCGGCCCGTTCGGCCCGTTCGGCCCGTTCGGCCCGTTCGGCCCGTTCGGCCCGTTCGGCCCGTTCGGCCCGTTCGGCCCGTTCGGCCCGTTCGGCCCGTTCGGCCCGGCCGGCCCGTTCGGCGTCGAGAGCGTTCGACGGAGGCGAGCTGTCGGGCCGTCAGCCACACTGCCAGGTCGATTCAGAGGCTCTCGTCCGAGGCGCTGCAATCCCGGGCAGCTTCCTGCGGAGGGACGGCCGTACGGCTGGCCGGGGGATGCCCGCGCATTCACGCTGCTCTGCCAGGGTAGGAGCGGGTGTTCTTTTTCGGCCCGGGGTGCGGAGGCGCTCAGCAGGCGGGCTCTGCGAACCTCGACCGGTAACAGCCGATGGCGGCGCCGGCTGAAGCGAACGACGCCGTCCGGTTCCCGGTAAGGAGGCGAGAGGCATGACCGTGATGGCTGTGTCGAAGTTCGAGAGGTTCTTCCGCGCCGCCGCAGGCCTCGACGTGGACAAGAACGACCTCAAGCGGTACGGCGACTTCGTGGACGCCAAGCTCTACGACCTCCTGGTCGTCGGCCAGGCGTCGGCCAAGGCCAATGGCCGGGATACCGTCGAACCGTGGGACCTACCGATCACCAAGGGCCTTCAAGAAAGCATCCACCGGTTCCGGCGGCTCGACGAGGAGGTCGATCTGAAGCCGAACCTGGAACAGCTCGCCGCGCACCCTCCGCTTGACAGGACACCCACCCAGGAGACCGAGGAGCGCTACCCCGAGATCATCGGCGGTCTCAGCGTGGCCCTCGCCGAGACGTTCAAAATCCTGTACCCGGAGGTCAAGAACCCGCAGACCAGCCACTGGGACGGCGTGACCGCGGTGTTCGACCGGCTGCTCTAGCAGTCGCGGCCCGGTGCATGTCACCGATCTGAACCGACATGCCGAGGTCCTCTACGCGCGTGTCGAAACGAACTCCTACTGAGCAAGGCAGCAGACGGATACCAGCACGTCGGCGCCCGCGGCGACGGCTGGGCTCGGACCAAAGTCGTCCTCCACCCGGACGGCAGCTCCGGCTGATACATGCTCGGGGCACCCTCGGCCGCGGCTTGCAGTCCCCGGTCCGGAAAAGGGATCCGGACCGGGCCCCGCCGGGTGTCCCTGCCGCTCGCGTCGTACAAGCAGCGACTCGTGAAGGGAGCCGTACCGTGACACAGGAACTTCAGGGGATGAGGGTGGCGATTCTGGCCACCGACGGAGTCGAGCGCGTGGAACTCGACCAGCCGCGCGGTGCGCTGCAGGGCGCAGGGGCGAAGACCGAGATCGTCTCGCTCCATCCCGGCGAGATCCAGGCCCGCCAGTTCGACCTCAACGCGGCAGGAACCTTCCCCGTGGACCGCCTGGTCGCCGACGCCTCCGTCGACGACTACCACGCCCTGCTCCTGCCCGGTGGCACCATGAACCCCGACCAGCTGCGCATGAACCGCGACGCGGTGCGGTTCGTCAGGGACTTCATGGCCAGCGGGAAACCGGTCGCATCGATCTGCCACGGCCCGTGGACGCTGGCGGAAGCCGACGCCGTGCGCGGCCGCCGCCTGACGTCCTGGCCAAGCATCCGCACCGATCTGCGCAACGCCGGCGCGGAGGTCGTCGCCGACCAGGAGGTGGTCGTCGACGGGCAACTGATCACCAGCCGCGGCCCGTCCGACCTGCCCGCCTTCTGCGCCGCCGTCGTGGAGCAGTTCGCCAGGGCGCACCATCCCATTCCCGGCTGAACCAACGGCCAGGTCGCCGCGGAGAGGGCAGGCGGTGCACGGGGGCCGTGGGCTCGCTCTCCACCCCACGGGCTGGTCATCCGTGGCGGTCGCCTCCGTACGGCCCCCGGTCCGCAGCGTCGCGCGGCCGCGTCGAACGTCGCCACGCCCGGTCACGCTGTCCTGGACGGTGGCCATCCTCGGCTTCGTCGGCCACCTGGCCGTCTCCCACAAGGACGTCCGGCGTGACATCACGCTGTGATACGCCGGTGGCGTCGAGTGCGGCGTGGTCACCCGGCAGGCAGGCTGACCACGAACCGTGCCCCGGGGGTGTGTCCGGGGTCGTACATCACCTCGCCGCCGGCGGAGCGGGCCAGGCGTCGCGCCAGCGGCAGTCCCAGGCCCGCTCCGTCGTGTCCGTCGCAGGGATCCGCGCGCCGACCGGGCTCGAAGAGCTGTCCGGCGAACGGGGGCGGTACGCCCGGGCCGTCGTCGATGACGTCGATGCGTACGCCGTCGGGTGCGCGGTAGGCGCGGACGGCGACCTTGGAACGGGCGTAGCGGCAGGCGTTGGTCAAAAGCGGGCTGACGATGCGTTCGAGGAACGCGGGTGGGACTCCGGCCTCCAGAGGCGGGCCGTCGGCGGCGACCGTCAAGTGGGACGGCGTGTCGAGGACTTCGGTGAGGCGTCGCAGCGTGGGGAGGATCTCGGCGGTGCCGGGAGCGGTGGGTGTGCCGTCGCGGGCGTCGTCGAGGAGGGTGTCGCAGATGGTGCGCATGGACTGGGCGGCCTCCGCGATGACCTTGTGGGTGGCGTGGGTCTGGTCGGCGGTGCGGGGCAGGGTCTGCCACCAGTCGAGTTCGGCGATGATCCGGCTCAGGGGTGTGCGCAGCTCGTGCGTCCGTCGGCGTCCGGCAGTCCGATGTCGAGCACGGCGCCGGAGATGTCGGGGGTGGCCAGTCGTAGGGCGGTGGCGCCGTCCGGTGCGGGTACGGGGTCGAAGTCCTCGTCGCGCAGTCCGCGGATCAGCACGTCACGCAGGGCGTGATCGTCCTCGACGACCAGGATCGTCCGGCGCATGGTCCTCCCTCTGCTCGCCTGCCACGTCCGTCTGTTCCGATGCCGTGTGCGTTCGGCCCCCTGCCGTGCTGCCCGTCGGTTCTGCCGTCCCGCGCGCCGAGCCGGGGTCCGGGTCCGCCGCACCGGGGGTCAGCCGTTCGGGAAGCCAGCGGGCCACGGCGCTCAGACACAGGCCCAGCCAGCCGAAACCATGCGGTCGCCACCGCGCTGACGACGGCGGCACCGGCCAGCACGCGGGCGGCGAGCGCCGGTGCCACCCGGCCGCCGATCAGCGGACAGACCCCGGCAAGCAGGAGCGACAGCAGGAACGGTGTGTACGCATCGACCCTCACCGTTGCTCTCCCCCCAGCAGCTCGCGCAGCGCCCGTTCCTCCTCGGCGCTCAGTCCGGTGACGAACCGCTGGAGCGCCGCTACGGGGTCCGGGCCCCGGTCGAGCGCCTCGTGCATGGCCTGCGCGGTCAGCTCGGCGGCGTCCTTGGCCGGCCGGTAGGCGCCGCGCCGCCCGTCCGCGTCCCGCAGGACGAGCCCCTTGTCGTACAGGCGCCTGAGAATGGTGTGCACGGTGTTGTAGGCGAGGTCGCCGCCCAGTTCGGCCTGGACCTCCGCCGGCGTCAGCGCCCCGTCCGCCGCCCACAGTGCGGCGAGCACCTCGCTCTCCAGCTCACCGGCGTTACGCCGTTCGGCTCTGCCCCGCGGGCCCGTGCCAGCCATGTCTGAAACCTTACAGCGCGTAGGGGCGTGCCGGACCGAGACGCCGCCGCAGACCCTACAGTCTGTAGGGTTGATCTGGCCCCACAGGCTGTAGGAGCAAGGGGTGAGTGATGAGAGACGGCCCTCAGGCCACGGACAGCGCGTCAGCCACGTCGACCGGCCCGCGCAGGCCCGACCCACCGACGGCCGTTCGCCTCACCCCACGATCCCGGGGCGAGGTGGCGCTCGCGGTCGTGGCCGGCGCGTTCACCCTGGCCCAGCTCCTTCTCGTACGACCCCGGATGGGTCTCGGCTGGGACGAGTCGGTCTACGTCAGCCAGGTCTCCTCCGACGCACCGGCCGCGTTCTTCAGCGCCCCGCGCGCCCGTGGCGTCCCGCTGCTGGTGGCGCCGGTCGTCGCCTGGTCGTCGTCCACGGTGCTGCTGCGGATCTACCTGGCCGGCCTGTCCGGTCTCGGCCTCCTCCTCGCGCTCCGCGCCTGGCAGGGCGTCTTCCCCGCCCGGGTGCTCGCGACCGCGGGCGCCCTGTTCGCCACCCTGTGGGTGACGCTGTTCTACGCCCCTCAGGCCATGCCCAACTACTGGGTCGCCATCGGCGCCCTGGCCGGGACGGGCTGCTTCCTGCGCGCCCAGGCGCACCGCTCCGACCGCGCGGCCCTGTGGGGCGTGGGCCTGAGCGCGGCCCTCATGGCCCTGATGCGCCCCACGGACGCGGGCTGGGCGGCCCTGCCCCTGCTCGTCGTGCTGGTATGTGTACGGCGGTGGCGGCATCCCGCGTTGCTGGGGGCGCTGGTCGGCGGCCTGGTCGCCGGGGCGGCCGAGTGGGTGATCGAGGCGTACGTCTCCTACGGCGGACTGGTGCACCGCCTGTCCGAGGCATCCCGCATCCAGGGCGGGCTCGGCTGGAACATCGCCGTCGGAGACCAACTGCGCGCGCTGGGCGGACGCACTCTGTGCCGCCCGTGCACCAGTGCCGCGCCCCCCGTCCTGGAGACCCTGTGGTGGTACGCCCTGCCGCTGCTCGCCGTTCTCGCGGTGGTGGTCGCCATCCGCGCCCGGCGGTCCGCCGCCACACTCGTACCGCTGGCCTGCGCCGCTTCGGCGGCCTTCCCCTACCTCTTCATGATCGGCTACGCGGCGCCCCGCTTCCTGCTGCCCGCCTACGCGCTGCTGGCCGTTCCGGTCGCCGATCTCCTGGTGCACCTGGTGCGGGCGCCCGGACGGATCCGTCGGCCGCTGACCGTGACGCTGCTGACCCTCGCTCTGGTCGGGCATCTGGCCGCGCAGCTCGTGGTGCTCAAGGACACCGTGAGCCGGACCACCGCAGCCCACCGCGAGTGGGCCTCCGTCGCCGCAGGGCTGCACCGGCTGGGCGTTCGCCCGCCCTGTCTGGTCACGGGGGTGAACGACGTCCCGATCGCCTACTACGCGGGCTGTTCCTCCGCCGCGACCGTCGGCCACGACGCCAACACCACGTCGGCCGGCATCCGGCGGACCGCCCGTCGTCTGCCCACGGCCACACTCGTGGCACCGGGCGCCGGCCCGCCCGGCTACGCCCGCGCCTGGACCGAGCACCGGGTGGCCGGCCTGCGCGTGTACCGAGCACCCACCCCGTCGGCGGGAGGGCGGCAATGAGTGCCACCGACGCTCCGCTGTCCCGCGGCCTCGGCCGGCCCTGGCAGCTCGCCGTCACCGCGGCCGTGGTGGTGGCGGCCGTCTGGGTGCTCGCCGCACACCGGCACACGGTGGACGCCGGCGCCGACCGCCTTGCCGTCGCCGATCGCGCCTGGCTGCTGGCGGCCTGCGCGGCCGCTCTGGCGACCTGGGTACCTGGCGGTGACCCGCAAGGACGTCGCGGACCCCGCGCGCGTCGCCCGGCAGGCGGCCTGAACGGCTGGGAATGCGTTCAGGAAGCGTTCAGGCGATCACCGACAAGATCGGACACCACGGCCGGCCTCCGCGGTCGGCCCGTGTGTCGCAGGGGGTGCCCGTCCTCCCCGCGGAGACAGGCGCCCTGCACACCCCCCACGAAGAGGAGTGTCCGACGATGGAGCATCCCGAAGTACTCACCGACTTAGCCGTTGCCGCCCGGCAGCAACGGGCCGCGACCACGACCAGGTCGGTGATGAAGAAACTGCCCGAGGTCACCCTCGCCTTCTGGATCATGAAGATCGCGGCGACGACCCTGGGCGAGACGGCCGGCGACCTGTTCGCCCAGACCCTGAAGCTCGGCTACTTCCTCACCACGATCGCCCTGTTCCTGCTCTTCGTGGTGACCCTGGTCGTTCAGCTGCGCTCCCGCCGCTACAACCCGTTCTTCTACTGGACGGTCATCCTGTCGACCAGCATGGCCGGCACCACGATGTCCGACTTCATGAACCGCGACGCCAGCGCCAAGTACCTCTCGAGCGGCGCCGCTTCGCTGGGCTGGGGGCCGCAGGGCCTCGGTCTGGGCTACCCGACGGGCGCGGCGATCCTGATCTCGGTCCTGGTCGCCATCTTCGCCGCCTGGAAGCTGGCCGGGATGACGTTCGTCATCCGTGACATCGTCAGCTTCCGCGGGGAGGCGCTGTTCTGGTCGGCGATCCTCGTCTCCAACACGCTCGGTACCTCGATGGGCGACTTCCTGTCCGACAGTTCGGGCCTCGGCTACGCCGGCGGGGCGGCGCTGGTGACCGGCGTCCTGCTGGTGCTGGTGGCCCTGATGCGGGTGCCCGCCGTGCCGAACGTGCTCCTGTTCTGGCTCGCCTTCGTGGTGACCCGCCCGCTCGGCGCGACAGCCGGCGACTTCCTGACCAAGCCGGTCGCGAAAGGCGGTCTCGACCTCGGTACGGCGGGCTCGTCGGCCGTGCTGCTGGCCGTGCTGGTCGGTCTGACGGGATACGCCCACGCTCAGGAGCGCCGCAGCCCCGCCCCGTCCGTTGCCTCGCCTGCGGAGACGGGCGAGTACGACCCGGCCACCGAGCGGGCCGACTGAGCGCAGACGGCGCCACGCACGTCCGGCGGGCGCGGGAGAGCCGCCGGCGCCCGCCTCCCCACCTGACTGCCGCAGCGTGTCGAGAGAGGATGCGCCAGCCGGATTCGTCCGGTGAAGAGGAGAGCGGCTACAGGAGGTGGTCCGATGTCCAGGAGGCCATGTCCGGCCTGCCAGGCACGCGACACCCTGGGGCGGAGTTCATGAAGCCCGCCCGCACCCCACCCGAACCGCCGGACCCGCCTCCCCGGGGGCTCTCGGCGTGGCGGTTCGTGGTGGTGTTCGGGGGCGTCAGTCTGCTGATGGACTTCGTCTGCGAGGGCGCTCGTTCCGTCACCGGCCCACTGCTCGCTCACCTGGGCGCCTCGGCGGCCGTGGTCGGCGGGCCGGGAGGTGAGGGCGGAGGCCGGGTCACCGAAGCGCGCTGTGGTGCTTGCGCCTTCTCCGTCGAAGCAACGGCATCCGAACCCGCCAGGCCCTGGCCGAGCGCTAGGGTTCGACCCGCCGCTGGGCGTTGCTCCACCCGGTTGCGCGGGAATACGAGTCCAGCAGGTCCACCACGAAGATCAGGGTCGACCCCGGCGGGATCAACCGTGAGGGCGACCGATCGCCGTATCCGAGCCGCGGAGGAACGATGATCTCGCGCCGACCGCCGACCTTCATCCCTCTCACTCCCCGGTCCCAGCCCTTGATGACCTTGCCGCTGCCCAGGGCGAATTTGAACGGCTCGCTCCGATCCCAGGAGGCATCGAACTCCTTCCCGGACTCGAGAGTCACCCCGACGTAGTGGACCCTGACCACCATGCCCGGTCCGACCTCCACCCCGTCACCGACGACCAGGTCCCGGATGGTCAGCTCGGTAGGAGCGTCGCCCGCCGGAACGCGGACCTCGGGCTTTGTCGGTTCACTCATTGCAGCCTCAGCACCTTCCGTCGGAAGCCGTCAGATCAGCCGGACACACGGGGACTCCATGCCGTGGGTGCTCACGCTATCGAGAGCGGCGGTATACGCCGGCGGTGATGTCAGGTGAGTCCACCCCTCGGTCCCGCTCCAAGCCCGCACCCGTCCACGGGCAGGGGTCGAATCGGCACCGGGCGAGTCGCGTGCCATCGATCCCCAGCTCACCTGGCGAGGCGTCAGATGTGTCAGACGAGTCAGCATCCACTCAGCATCGCCTGCGACGGCGACGGCCAGCAGAACCCGAAGCTTCCCACGACTGGCGATGCCACCCTGGTCCAGAAGGCGTCCGCTGCCACCGGTACCACCGCGACCGCGTTCATCGACGTGGCGGCGACCGCTTATGACAGCTACGGCCGCAGCACACTGACCACCCGCACGCCACACTCCACCGCCCCCAACAACACCAGCCTGTCCCAAAGCACCACCACCGGCTACACGCCTGCCACGGGAGAACTCCCGAGCAGCGTCGTCACCGCCACCCAGGTCACCCCCGGAGCCACCTGCACCACCAGCACGACCAGCTCCAAGGACTGCCACGTCACCAAGAGCACCATGGATCCGGCCCGCGCCCAGCCCACCGCCGTCACCGACGCGGCCGGACTGCTCACCTCGCTCACCTAAGACGCCCTCGGACGCCGCACGGGGGTGTGGCTGCCCAACGAGAGCAAAGCCACTCCCGGTCCTTTCGCTCTACGCCGCTGCGGAGGTCCCGGGATGTGTGCGTGAGCAGGCATTTCACCGATCGGCAACGAGGCCCGGAACCGTCGGCGCAGATGCTGCGGCGGGGCACGGCTTACGGTGAGAGGACGAGGTCCCGCGTTCGGCGGCGGCACCGTTTCCCGCAGACAGGCGGACAAGCCATGACCGAATCCGACATCCCTCGCGCTCCCCGTCTTCTGCCGGACGCGATCCATCGGGCCGCGAAACCCGGGACGGTCCTTCTGCGGCTGGAGACGACACGGTCCCGGGAAGGCAACCTCGACGGTGCGTGGTGGCCGCGTTCCCGCGACATCGGTGCCGAGCTGCCCGACCTCGTCCACGCGCTGACCGTCCACCTCGGCTCCGTCGCGCGCGTCGGTCTGGACGTCACCGCTTGGGATGAACTTCCCCCGCGCCTGGTGATCGACGACCAGGTCGTCCGTATCGACTCCTTTCCGGTGGGTGACGACACCATCCTGATCACTCGCGGCGACCAGGACCACTTCTCCCTTCTCGTGGTTCCGCCGCAGGCGACAGTGGAGGCCGCCCGTGCCGCGATGGCCAGGGCTGTCCGGGCCGGCAACGTCACCGATGCCGCACAGATCCTCATCGACACCGGCACCCGCAAGGCATACACGGTCCCCGTGGAGGACCCTCGGAGCGGCGAGGAACGCCACGAGCCCGAGGAATGACTTCCAGAGCCGCGGGCGCCCGTAGGTTGTATGTGCCGGGCGCTGCCTTCAAGGCGGTCGAGGCGGTGCCCCCGTCGGAGTGGATGCCCGGTCGTGGTGTCCGCCGAAGCTCCGACCGGTCACGAGCGTGATGGCGACCCAGGTGATGAGAGACGCCGAGTGCGGGATGAGCCGTTCGTGGTCGCGCGCGTGTCTGCGGGCTGACGATCTTGAGGGCGCGGCCGAAGAACAGGACTTCCTTCGCCGCGTCGCGGTCGGTCACGCCGGCCGGGGTGACCATGACGGACAGCGGCAGGCTCTGGTCTTCCGTGCGCCGTGCGCCGTGCGCCGTGCGCCGTGCGTCGCCGTCCTTGCCGCGCATCATCTCCGCGCCGGACGTTCACCGAATCAGCTCCGCGAAATACATGGCGTTTTGACCTGCCGTGACCGCTCACCGATTGACGCTCACCGTGGAGGTTCCCATGCTGTAGGAGGGGCTTGTGGAAGGGGCCACGGCCGTGAGTAGTGGACAGAGTGCACTTCCCCGGTTGCTGACGGCCGCGGAGACGGCGGCGCCGGTGGCTGCCGTCGATGTGGTCGCCGAGCACCTACGGCGGCGTTTCGAGGCCACGAAGGTCTCTTTTCTCATCGTCGACCTGACGGGAAAGACGGTAGTGCGGCTGTCGACCGCCGGGGCGGGCGAGGGCGGGCGGGAAGCGGAGCGGATTCCCATGTTCGGCAGCGCCTACGAGCAGGTGGTCTGCACCCAGCGGCTGTACCAGGAGGCGAGCAGCCAGGGGCAGCGGGTGATCGTGCCGGTCACCAACCGGGGGGACGCGATCGGGCTGCTGGAAGTGCTTCTGCCGGCCGCCGCCGGTGAGGACGTCCTCGATGGGGTCAAGGAAGCAGCCCACGCCCTGGCTTACATAGTGATCGCCAACGGACGCTTCACCGACCTGTACACCTGGGGCAAACGCTCCCGTCCCCCCACTCTGGCAGCGGAAATCCAGTACCAGCTGCTGCCCCCGTCGCTGTCGTGCGAGGCTGCGCAGTTCACCCTGTGCGGGAGCATGGAGCCCTCCGAAGACCTCAGCGGCGACACCTTCGACTACACCCTGGACCGCGACACTCTGCACGTGTCGGTGACCGACCCCATGGGCCACGACATCGACGCCGCGTTGGCTGCCACGGTCCTGGTGGCCGCCCTGCGCGGCGCCCGTCGCACGGGAGCCGGTCTGGCCGAACAGGCCCACCGGGCTGACCAGGCGCTGGCCGACCACGGCCAGGGGCATGCCACCGGGCAGCTGCTGCGCGTCAACCTCAGCACCGGGCGGGCCCAGCTGGTCAACGCCGGGCATCCCTGGCCACTGCGCGTGCGTGAGGGGACCGCGGAGGAGATGGCCTGCTTGGTGGACCGACCCTTCGGGCTGTCGGTGTCCGCGCGTCACCCCTACCGCGTTCAGGACGTCGATCTGCGCCCCGGTGACCGTCTGCTCATGCTCACCGACGGCATGCTCGAACGTCATGGGGGGACGGTCGACCTGCCTGCCCTGCTGGAGCACACCCGGGACCTGCACCCGCGGGAGACGGCGCTGATGCTGACGTCCGCCGTCCGTGAGGCTGCAGGCGGCCGGCTCGAAGACGATGCCACCGTGATGTGCCTGGACTGGCACGGCCCTCAGGAGACCGAGCGGCACGTGAACTCCGGCGCGGACACCCGGCAGGCTTCGGCCGGCCGTACGAAGCCGTGGCCATGAGCCGTCAGTCAGGTGGCCGCATGGCGCGCAGGAGGTAATTCAGGGTGGCATCGAAGCGGATGCTCCCGGATTCGACGGTATCCAGCGCTTGCGCGCACTCGCTGGTGCGGCTGGTGTTTCGGTGTCTGTCAACGCCGGTCACGCGCGGACGAGGCGACAGGCCATCTGGTAAGTCAGCATGCAATCAGCATGGGACCGGGCGGTCTTTCGTACGTGGCCCTGGTCGACGGCTTCGCGGCAGCTTGGTCAGCGCAGTTGCGCAGATGAGGGACCTGCTCACCGCGGCGCTCGATGTTGTGGCAAGCCTTCGATTCGAAGGCAGGCCAATGTACAGTGAATGACGCCCCTGACCTGCAGAGAGCTGGCGGGGAGCCGTCTCTAGGAGTCCAAAGTGCTGCGTACTCTGTTCAAGTCCAAGATCTAGCGTTTGGGTGTTTCCGCAGGTCAGAGCCCTGATTGTCGCCTCCGGGTCAGTCAACGGTCAGCATCGGGCGCGGGAGCGTCCCACCTGCTGACCAGATGGCGGCAATGACGGGGGACCTGGACACAGGTGCCTGGCTCCGCTTGGCAGGTTCGCTGCGTGACGCGACAGCCCATTCGCTACATGGGTCCTGAGTGAATGGGCTCATCCACCATGCCGCCGCCTCCCAGTAGCGATACTGGATGTATGGACCCGACGATCGCCGCCCCCCGCGCCGAGGTGCTGCGGGGCCGTTACCGCAGCCGACTGCCCGAGCGCTTGCAGGAGCTGGCCGGCCCGGTCGAGGGCAGCGTGGACCTGCCGCTACACATCGTCTGGTCCGGGCGGACGAGCTACAGCCTGGACCGTCCGAAGTCCCGCATGACGCTCTACCGGACCGTCCTCGCCGAAGGACTGCGCGAGGACCTGGTGGCTCTCCTGCACCACCGGCTGCTCACCGAGCAGTGGCCCGTACTGCGGCGCTTGATCAGTCCCTACTTCCGCGAGGTCTGGGAGGGCGCCTTCCCTGAGCTGCTCCGCACCTCTCCGGCCGACACGACCGCCGCGTGAAGCTCACTCCGCTCCACGAGCGTCTCCTCACCGACATCCTCGACGTCGGCTCCCCTTACCCCTGGTCCTCACCGGCGGGTACGCCGTGCAGGCCCACGGCCTGGTCGAACGCTTCAGCCGCGACCTCGACGTCGCCACCGAGAATCCCGCTCCGATGCAGGTGATCGTCGCCTGACTCACGGCAGGTCTCAGTGCGCGCGGATGGCGGACCACGCACGTTCAGACCGATTCGCTCAGCGGTCGGTTCCTCGTCACCGATCCGGACACCGGCGAGGAGTGCGAGGTCGACGTCCTCTAGGAGGCGTTCTGGGCTCCGCCCGCCCAGACCCCCTACGGCCCCGTTCTTTCCCTTGACGACGTGATCGGCACCAAGGTCCGCGCTCTCGCCGACCGCGGCACCGTCCGCGACCTCATCGACATCCTGCCTCCCGTCACCGCTCCACCGCCGACCTCGAATCACTGGGCCGCCGTCGCACCCGCCGAGTTCAGCCTCGAAGACCTCCGGGACCGGCTCATCGGCGCGGACTGGTACGAGGATGAGGACTACACCGCGTACGGGCTCACCTCCCGGCAGATCGAAGAACTCAAGGCGTGGGCGCTGGAGTGGGCGGAGGATCTGGGTGCGCGAATTCATGACGAGGACGCCTGAGAGCGGTCACGCGTCCATCCCCTTAGGTTCCGTTTCCACTGCCCGCAGGCAGTAGGGCGACGCGAAGAGGTTGCAGGAGCTGCGCCGCGTGGTCCGGCACGGAACGTCCGGCCTCTCCTTAGCTTGGCGGGCCCTGCACGAGGAGGCGGCGCTCGATCTGCTCCTGGAGGACCTCGGGTGAGGACCCGGCCGGGCGGTGCACCGGAGCGGCGGACGCGCCGACGGCACACCGGAGCGCAAGCTGTGGGACGGCAGTTGGATGAGAGCGAGCCCTCGTGGCCGGCAGCGACCGTCGGCGGTGGCAGGCGGAGCGACGGCTCCGAGGAGGATCAGGGGCAGCGCGACGAGGGCGGCGACGAGGGCCTGTTGCGTAGCCGGGACACGGCGGCGCAGACCTTTCTGGTGCGGTGAGGACCTGGCCGTTTGCAGACCGCCGCCCTGCCTGCCCCGTCCCCGTGCCGACAGGACGGAAGGAAGCAGGGCAGAACGGGCGGCGGTGGAGGCGGGCGGCGTGCCGACCGGCGGGCCGCCACGGCCCCCTCTACGGTGTGGTCACTTGGCCGGCGGGGTGGGCAGCTTGTTGTCCTGGAAGTCCGGCGCGTCGGCCTCGGCGCGCATCGCGCTGAGCGAAGAGGTCTGCTGGACCTGGTAGATGCGGGTCTGGTTGTCGGAGGTGCGGAAGGTGTAGGCCCAGGTCGGGCCGGTGGGGTTGGTGTAGGTGAAGGCGGTCGGTTCGGTGGCCGATGTTTCGAAGCTCACCTGTTGCCAGGTGCGCCAGGCGCCGCTGCCCTGGGTGGTCTCGCCGGTGTTGTGGATGTAGCCGTCGGTGCCGCGGACGACGACCTCGGTGAGGCCGGTCAGCGGGGAGATCACGGCGCTGGGGGAGCCCTGTGCGGTGACGCCGGCGGCGGTCTGCCAGGTCCCGTAGGCTCCGCCCTCTGCGGACTGGGCGGTGGTGACCACGTTGCCGCTCGTGTCCGTGGCGAAGACGCGCATCCGGTAGCCGGGGTAGATGATGACCGACGGGGTGCCCGTGATGGCCTGGGTGCCGATGGCGGCCCATGCCGAGAGCGTGCCGTCCTCCTTGAAGAGGGCGGTGGAGAGGGTGCCGTCGGCCTTTCTGCCGAAGAGCTGGATGCCGTCGCGCACGGTGACGGCGGTGAGGGGGCCGGTGAAGCCGGTGCCGGACAGCGGAATCCAGCCCATGAAGTCGACGTTGGCGCGCTGCTGGATGCGGTACCAGGGCTTGCCGCTCGCGTCGAGGGCGAGCTGGGTCATGAGACCGGTGGGGGTCTTGCCGGTGACGGCGTGCTGCTGCACGGCGCCGGCCAGATCGATCCAGTTGCCCCAGTCGGCGCTGCTCACGGCGGTCTGATTGCGCTGCCAGACGCTGCCGGAGGTGTTGTGGGCGGTGACGACGACACGGCCGTCGGTGTGCGCGGAGAGCGAGGGCCGGCCGGTGAAGGCCTCCTGGCCGGAGATCACCGTCCACTGGGCGCCGTTGATGTCGGCCGGGTCGGTGCGGCCGTGGACCAGGCGGCCGATGTTGTCGGTGTAGGCGAGCTCCAGCTTGCCGTCCGACGCCTGCATGACGGAGTTGGGGGTGTACGACTCCAGGGGCACCGGCGTGGCCGCGGGTGTGTGGTTCACGTTGAGCTTGCAGATGTCGGGCGCCGCCGAGACCGAGACGTAGCCGGCCCAGCCGGACGCCTCGACCTGCTTGTTGTAGACGGGCCAGTCGCGGATGTCCTCGTCGAAGCGGTAGTACCCGACCGCGCCGTTGCCCTTGACGCGGAACAGCGTTTCACCGCCGTACGACGGCATGAACTTGGTGTCGCTCCAGTCGGCGGCGGACTCCAGCACGTGGCGTTCGATCCAGCGCTGGGTGGTGTAGTCGTAGCGCGAGCGGTAGAGCTTGCCGTCGGTCGCGTCGCGGCCGTAGATGACGCCGCGGTCGCCCGCGAAGATGGCGTCGTAGTTCCAGCCCATGTCGACGATCTTGCCACTGCCCTCGACGAACTCGTCGGCGGTCGCGTCGTAGCGGTACCAGCGCAGGTCGTTGGTGGCGCCGGAGAGCGTCCATATGAAGCCGCCGCGGTCGATGGTGATGTCGTCGATCCGGCCGGCGGCCCTGAACTGGGCGAAGCTGGAGCTGATCTTCCGGTGGTGGACGTCCCAGGTGCTGCTGGAGCTGATCCGGTGGCTGTAATACAGCCCGTCCGACTTGATCCCGTAGAAGGTCGCTCCAGGGCCGGCGAGCATATGGCCGTAGCCGGTCCAGGTGGTGTCGATGGTGCTGCCGGCGGGCAGAGCATTGCCGACCGCCGGGTCCGGCATGTCGGTTCTGTTGAGCTTGCCGGCGGAGTCAAGGGTGTATGTGGCCGCGTTGGAGCCGCAGGTCAGCGACACGGCAGCCGCCGCGGGAGCGGACGGCAGCGCGCCGGTGAGCGGAAGGGCGGTCGCCAGGGCCGTGGCCAGAGTAGTGGCGGAGATCAGTGCGCGAGGTGAAATCCGGTTCATGACATGGACGTTAAGCGTCGGACGGTGAACGCTGCCGTTTCAACCAGGTGAACAAAGATCTCCAATAGCGGATCTTGAAGGTGAACGGCGGAGTCAACCGGCCATGCAGAATGCTCAGTTGACGGAAAATTAGCTTGATTACCCGGCCTTGGGCCAACTCGTCGGCGGGAACGCCGTACCGGCCGCCTGGCTGACCCGCAGGCGGGAGCCGGTCGCGAGGTGCTTCGAGCAGCCTCGTTCCCGCCGGGCGGCTGTCCTCGGTGTGGCCGTCGACGAATGGCGCTGTGACGGCCGTAGGGCGGGTGCCGTGTGAACGGGGGTGGGCGTCCGGGGAGGGCTGCTCGTTCTCGCCCTCCCCGGACGGTGTGGTCACTTGGCCGGCGGGGTGGGCAGCTTGTTGTCCTGGAAGTCCGGCGCGTCGGCCTCGGCGCGCATCGCGCTGAGCGAAGAGGTCTGCTGGACCTGGTAGATGCGGGTCTGGTTGTCGGAGGTGCGGAAGGTGTAGGCCCAGGTCGGGCCGGTGGGGTTGGTGTAGGTGAAGGCGGTCGGTTCGGTGGCCGATGTTTCGAAGCTCACCTGTTGCCAGGTGCGCCAGGCGCCGCTGCCCTGGGTGGTCTCGCCGGTGTTGTGGATGTAGCCGTCGGTGCCGCGGACGACGACCTCGGTGAGGCCGGTCAGCGGGGAGATCACGGCGCTGGGGGAGCCCTGTGCGGTGACGCCGGCGGCGGTCTGCCAGGTCCCGTAGGCTCCGCCCTCTGCGGATTGGGCGGTGGTGACCACGTTGCCGCTCGTGTCCGTGGCGAAGACGCGCATCCGGTAGCCGGGGTAGATGATGACCGACGGGGTGCCCGTGATGGCCTGGGTGCCGATGGCGGCCCATGCCGAGAGCGTGCCGTCCTCCTTGAAGAGGGCGGTGGAGAGGGTGCCGTCGGCCTTTCTGCCGAAGAGCTGGATGCCGTCGCGCACGGTGACGGCGGTGAGGGGGCCGGTGAAGCCGGTGCCGGACAGCGGAATCCAGCCCATGAAGGTGTTGTTCGGCACGTTCTCGAGGCGGTACCAGGGCGCACCGTCGGCGTCCGCCGCAAACTGCACCAGCAGCCCCGAGGGTGTCTTCGCCGTGCGGGCGTGCTGCCGCATCGCGCCCGCCAGGTCCTTCCAGGCGGCCCAGTCGGCACTGGACTTGGCGGCCTGGTCGCGCTGCCAGACGCCGGCGGAGGTGGTGTGGGCGGTGACGACGACGCGGCCGTCGGTGTGCTCGGCGAGCGAGGGCCGGCCGGTGAAGGCCTCCTGCTCGGAGATCACCGTCCACTGGGCGCCGTTGATGTCGGCCGGGTCGGTGCGGCCGTGGACCAGGCGGCCGATGTTGTCGGTGTAGGCGAGCTCCAGCTTGCCGTCCGACGCCTGCATGACGGAGTTGGGGGTGTACGACTCCAGGGGCACCGGCGCCGCCGCCGGCGTGTGGTTCACGACAAGGTTGCAGTTGTCCGGCTCGGACGTGACGTTGGGGAAGTTCTGCCAGCCGCCGGCCGCCACTTGCTTCGCCAGTACGGGCCAGGTGCCGGTGTTCTCGTCGTAGCGGTAGTACATTGCGGCGCCAGACGTCTGCACGGCCACCACGGTGTCGCCGCCGCCGGCGGTGATGGTCTTGAAGTTGCCCCATCCCGCGGAGCCGACAAGGACGTGGCGCTCGATCCAGCGCTGGCTGGCGAAGTCGTAACGGGAACGGTAGAGCCTGCCGTCGGTCGCCCGACCGTAGAGAACGCCCGAGTCGCCGGCGGTGATCAGGTTGTAGCGGTCCCACCCCCTGTCCAGGACCTTCAGCGACCGCAGGCCCTCGATCGAGGCGTCGTAGCGGTAGGCGTACAGCTGGCCCAGGTTGTCCGCGACCCACAGCCAGCCGGACCGGTCGACCGTGGCCTGCTCACGATCTGCCGCGTTCGACAGCCATCCGAGGGCGGTGCTGACGCGCTTGGGGGCCACGTCCCAGGTGCCGGATTCCGTGCGGTGCGCGTAGTAGGTGCCATCCGACTTGAACGCGTAGAACTGCCCCGCCGGGCCGGCGAGTACCTTCCCGTACGACCCCCAGCCCGCGGTCACCTTCTGATAGGAGGAGAAGGGCGAACCGGCCAGCGGATCGGCCATCGTGTACTGCAGGAGCTCACCGGCCGCGTTGGTGACGTAGGTACGGCCGTTGGCCGGGCAGGTCGCCGAATCGGCGGCGCGTGCCGTGCCCGGCGCGGCGACGAGCAGCGGCAGTGCGGCCGCTGCGGCCGCTGTCACGGAGACCAGTCGGCCGACTCTGCGGTGTGGAGTTAATGCCATGTGGATTCGTCGTGTCCTTCCGTCGAACAAGGTGCCCCAGGGCAGCCTGCTTCGTGGCTTCCGGCGGAAGCCCCCTGTGAGCGTGATCCGTAAGTGGCGGTCAGGAAGCCTATGTTCGGTGCCGAGGGGAGGTGATCACGATGGGATAACGGTCAGGTGAACGGACTGGGCAAAGAGTCGACAAAGCCTCCGACGAACCGTCAGGCTCGCAGCTGATCTTTTTTCGTCCTGGGGGGGCCGTGCCGACGTACCGGACACTCGCGCGCAAGTTATTGATGCCAAGACTCCTGCGTTCACGTTGGGGACAGGCCATCGCACTCGCCGTGACCGCGGTCATCACCGTTGGTTCGCTCGCCATCGCAGGGATGGGGATCCCCGTCTTCCCGGGGAAGCCGGCCGCCGCCAAGGGCCCCGGCCAGCGCTGGGGCAGTGCCGAGGGCCTTAGCCACTTAGCGGGTGGTAAGCGCAACGACGACGCGCCGCGGTCTCTGCGAGCCAAGTACCCGCTGAAGAGTCCCTCCGCCGCCCGGCCCACGGTCCGGAAGAACGCGGTTGAAGTCACCACGCCGGCCCCCGCGCAGGTCAAGGGCTTCGACCGCAGCACGAGCAAGGAGATCGTCTCGGAGCGGGACGCCCGCAGCCGTACGTACGCGAACCAGGACGGCACCCGCACCAGCGAGATCTCCACCGATCCGATCAACTACCGGGACGACCACGGGGTCTGGCTGCCCATCGACAGCGAACTGGTCGAGCAGGGAAGCGGCTGGGTGAACGCCGCCGACTCCGTGGACCTGCGCTTGGCCGAGCAGGCCGACGCCGGAGAACTCGCCTCCGTCACCCTGCCGTCCGGTGAGTCCTTCGGCTACGGGCTGAGCGGCGCCGCCTCTGTGGCGGGCACCGCGGACGGTGCCCGCGTCGCTTACGAGCAGGTGCTCCCCGGGACCGACCTCTGGCTCGACTCGCAGGCGGGCGGGGTCAAGGAGACCCTCGTCCTGAAGTCCGCCACCGCCCCGAACAGCTTCGTCTTCCCGCTCCACCTCGAGGGCCTCACCGCCCAGGCCGACGGCGGATCGATTCTGCTGACCGACGCCAAGGGCCGCACCCGCGCCGTCATTCCGGCCGGGTTCATGGAGGACACCGCCCACGCCGTCTCGCACGCCGTGACATACGAACTCGTCCAGCGGCAGGACGGCGGCCAGGCGCTGAAGGTGACCGCCGACCGGGACTGGCTCGCCGACCCGGCCCGTGCCTACCCCGTCCGCATCGACCCCTCCGTCGACACCACGTCCGCCTCCACCTCCATGACGGTCCGCAGCGGCGGTTCCGTCGTCGGCTCCAGCGAACTGCATGTCGGCAAGGGCCCGGACGGCGCCTCCGCCGCCTACCTCGGCTTCCCCGGCCTCGACGAGGAGCTCAGGTACCACCAGATCTTCGGTGTGCAGCTCCAGGTCGTGAACTTCGACTCGGCCTCCTGCAAGCCGCGTTCCGTCTCCGTCCACCCCGTGACCGGGTCGTGGACCGCCGGCACCGGCACCGCCTACCCCGGCCCCTCGGTCGGCGGCGCCCTCGCGTCGAAGTCCTTCGCCTACGGCTACATAGGCTTCGGCCAGTCGCAGTCCGCCTGCCCCACCGCCGGTGAGCTCTTCGACCTCGGCAAGGGCGGCCGTGACCTGGTGCAGCGCTGGGTCAACGGCACCCAGGCCAACTACGGCCTGTCCCTGCGGGCCTCGGCCACCGACTCGCTCGCGTTCAAGAAGTTCACCGGCCACGCCACGGCCAACCCGCCGAAGCTGTACGTCACGCACTCCCCGTACAACGCGTCCTACAGCTTCCCCAAGCCGGTCCCCGACCCGCCGGTGCTGCAGAACCAGGCCGGGAAGGTCAAGGTCGCTGTCACCAACAAGGGCGCCGACACCTGGACGCCGTCCACCTACTACCTCGCCTACCGCGCCTACGACAAGAAGGGCAAACTGGTCACGCAGCAGCGTGCGGGCAGCCTCACCGGCAACGTGGCCCACGGTGCCAAGGCGACGGTCGACGCTACCATCAAGGCACTCCCGCCGGGCGTCTACATGCTCGACTTCACGATGGTGCGCCAGGGCGGCAAGGTCTTCACGGACGAGCAGGTGCCGCCGGGCCGCCTGACCCTCCAGGTCTTCGACATCGCGCCGGTGGTCAAGGAGCAGTCCCCGCCCAACGGCTACCAGGCCCAGACCCTGACCCCGCAACTGTGGGCGGCCGGCACCGACATCGACGCGCCCCCCGGCTCCACGCTCCAGTACAAGTTCGAGATCTGCGAGTCCGACAAGGCCGGCAAGCCGACCGCCTGCACCACCTCCGCCTATCAGGCGAGCTCTGCGTACCCGGTGCCCTCCGGCCGGCTGAAGTGGGGCAAGACCTATCTGTGGCGTGGCTTCGTCAAGGACGCGTCCAACGAGGTGCCCACCCAGCAAGTGGCGCTGGTCGCCACCGTTCCGCAGCCCGAGATCACCTCGCGGCTCTCCGGTGCGCAGGGCAAGGAGTTCGACCCCAACGTCGGCAACTTCACCTCCAGCGCGACCGACGCGTCCCTCGCCGGCGTCGGTCCCGACCTGACGGTGATCCGCACGTACAACAGCCTCGATCCTCGGCGTGACCTCGCCTTCGGCGCAGGCTGGACGACCCGCTTCGACATGCGGCTCACGCCGGACGACGATGGCAGCGGCAACGTCGTCATCCGCTACCCCGACGGGCAGGACGTCCGCTTCGGCAAGAACGCGGACGGGACGTACGCCCCACCGCCCGGCCGCTTCGCCAAGCTGACCTTCGACTCCACGGCCGGCACCTACACGCTGCAGGACAAGTCGGGTACGACGTACGACTTCAGCACGACCGGTCTCCTGGCCAGGATCACCGACGCGTACTCCAACTCGGTCACCTACACCTACAGCGCGGGCAAGCTCGCGACCGCGACGAACAACCGCACCTCCCGCTCACTGACCTTCACCTGGACCGGCGCGCATGTCACCAAGGTCCAGACGACCGCGGTCGACGGCGCCCCGCTGGCCTGGACGTACGGCTACACCGGCGATCTGCTGGACAAGGTCTGCGACCCGCTGAACGGCTGCACCCAGTACGCCTACGGCAGCGGCAGCCACTACGCCACCACCGTGCTCGACTCCCGCCCCGAGTCCTACTGGCGCCTGGGCGAGGAGGAGGGCACCGCGGCCAACAGCGCCAACGAGGCCAACCTCGGCAAGGACCGCGGAACCTACCAGAACGTCACCGTGAAGGCCGCCGGCGCGATCACCGGCGACCCCGGCACCGCCGCGTCCTTCGACGGCGCCACCTCACGCGTCGACCTGCCCGCCGGCACACTGAAGAAGAGCCGTGACGAAGCGGTGGAGGTGTGGTTCAAGACGATCGCCGGCGGCGTCGGCGGCCCGCTCGCCGGCTACCAGGACAAGGCCTGGGGCACCACACCCGGCACCGGTGTCCCGATGCTTTACGTGGGCACCGACGGCAAGCTCCGCGGCCAGTTCTGGACCGGCACGGCCGGGCCGATCACCGACATCACCAAGAACGTCAACGACGGCCAGTGGCACCACGCGGTGCTGTCGATGTCCGGCTCCGCCCAGAGCCTCTATCTGGACGGCAAGCTCTCCGGGACCCTCACGGGCAAGCAGCCGCTGCAGACCAACCTCACCTTCAACCAGATCGGCGCCGCCTACGCCACCGGCCCCGCCTCCTGGCCGGGCTGGGGCTCCACCGCCGCCAAGTCCTTCGCGGGCACCATCGACGACGTCGCCGTCTACCACCACCCGCTGGGAACGGCGGCCGTCGCCGCCCACTACCGCGAGGGCGGCCGCACCGCCGACGTCCTGACGAGGACGACACTGCCCAGCGGCCGCATCGCCTCCGAGGTCCAGTACGACACCACCCGCGACCGCGTCCAGGAGTACACCGACCGCAACGGCGGCACCTGGGAGATCGGCACACCCGCGGTCTTCGGCAACGACAAGGACCTGCGCCGCACCGTCGAGGTGCGCGACCCGATGGACGCCCCGTACTTCTACGAGTACGACGGGCTGTCGTCGCGGCAGCTGCGCTACGGCGAGCCGATGGCGCTGGGCGCCCGGGAGTCCGTCACCGCGGCCCCGTCCCCGTCGCCGACCGACCCCGGCCAGGTCTGCACCCAGCCCGACCCGGGCGACCCGGCCTTCTGCACCAACCCGCCCGGTCACGGTGGCGACGGGCCGGACTTCATCAGGTACCCGGTCGACGGTGTCGCCATCCGCTCCTTCACCTACGACGACAACGGCTTCCAGACCGGGATCACCAGCGAGAACGGTGAGAAGGTCACCCTCGGCTACGACGACCGCGGCAACGTGACCAGCCGGACGACCTGCCGTTCGGCCGGCGACTGCCAGACCTCGTACACCACCTACCCGGCGCCGGCCGGCGACTTCGACCTGCGGGGCGACCAGCCGTCCGAGACCCGCGACGGCCGTTCGACCGGCCCCACCGACGACCGCTTCCTCACCAAGTACACGTACAACACCAGTGGCGCGCTGCTCACCCAGACGGCGCCCGACAGCGGCACGGCCAGGAACACCTACACGACCGGCGCCGAGCCGGCCATCGGCGGCGGCAACACTCCCACCGGCCTCCCGCTGACCTCCGCCGACCCGCGCGGCAAGATCACCCGCTACCAGTACTACAAGAACGGCGACCTGGCCTGGGTGACCGATCCGTCCGGCGGCGTCACCAAGTACACGTACGACGCGCTGGGCCGCAAGATCGCCGAGACCGTCGTCACGGACGCCCAGCCGGCCGGCACGACGTCCACCTTCACCTACGACAAGCTCTCCCGGGTCCACACCCTCACCGACCCGGCGGCGACCAACGCCGTCACCTCCGGCAAGCACCAGCAGCGGACCACCACGGACTACGACGCCGACGGCAACGTGGTGCGCACCGAGATCAGCGACCTGCTGGGCGGCGACGCCACGCGCGTGATGACCTTCGACCTCGACGACCACGGCCGCCCGGAGCGGGTCACCGACGCCGAGGGCGACGAGACCTCGTACGCCTACGACGTCTTCGGCAACAAGACGTCGATGGTGGACGCGGGCGGCAACCAGTTCGACTACGTCTACACCGCGCGCAACATGATGGCCGAGACCCGGCTGCGCGACTGGGACGACGACGGCGGCGACGACAGCTACACCGTCCTGCAGTCGTACGCCTACGACATGGGCGGCCGGCTGGTCCGGCACACGGACTCGATGGGCCGCTCGCTGATGTACCAGTACTACGGGGACGACCTGGTCAAGTCGATCACACTCAAGGACTTCCACAACCCCGACGGCACCAAGCGCGACATCGTCGTGGAGTCCAACACCTACGACGGCGCCGGCAATGTCCTGACCGAGACGAGCGGCAACGGCAAGCTCGTCACCGCGTACACGTACGACCCGGTCGGCCGGGTGAAGTCCGAGGTCATGGACCCCGACGGACTCGCGCGGCGCACGACGTACACCTACGACCTCGCCGGCAACGTGCTGACGACGGCCTCCAGCGGTTCCCCCTCCAACGTCCCCTGGCCGGTGAGCGTCAGCGGCGACTCCGTCCGCTACGAGTACGACGACTCTGGCAACGTCCTGACCGAGACGGTCGAGAACGGCACCGACTCGCGCACCACCGGCTACACCTACGACGACCGGGGGCTCACCACCTCCAAGACGGACCCGGCGGGCAACAAGACCGAGTACGGATACGACGAGCTGGGCCAGGCGGTATCCGTCACCGCGCCCGCCGTCCGGACCGAGTCCGGCGGCAGCACGCCCGCCACCACCCGGCCGACCACCTTCACCGGTTACGACACCTTCGGTGCGGTCACGGAGTCGGTCGACGCGCTGGGGAACGTCAACCGGACCGCCTACGACCGACTGGGCCGCGCGGTCACGGGGACCGCGCCCTCCTACACGGCGCCGGGCTCCACCGAGACCGTCGCCCCGACGGTCACCAACAAGTACGACGCGCTCGGCAACGTCACCGAGAGCACCGACCCGCTCGGCCGCGTGACGAAGTTCCAGTACGACCGCCAGAACCGGCTCACCGTGAAGGACGTGCCCGTCGGCACGGGCGACGAGCGGGGCCAGTGGAAGTACACGTACACCCGTACGGGCGAGGTGCTGTCCGTCACGGACCCGAACGGCGCCCGCGCCGAGACGACCTACGACGATCTGGACCGTCCGGTCACCACCACCCAGATCGAGCGCAAGCCGCGGCCGGGCGCCTTCACCACCCGCAACGAGTACGACGACGCGGGCAACGTGGTGAAGCAGACCTCGCCGAGCGGGGCCGCCGGCCAGTTCACGTACGACAGCCTCAGCCAGCTGACCAGGCTGCAGGAGCCGAGCGGCGTCATCACCCAGCTTGGCTACGACGCCTCGGGCCGCGAGGTGCGCCGCACCGACGGTATGGGCCGCGCCTCGGCGAAGGTCTACGACCAGCTCGGCCAGCTCGTCCAGGACCAGGACTTGGACCCGTTCAACAGCCAGCTGCGCAAGGTCAGTTACACCTATGACAAGGCGGGCAACCTGGTCACGTCGACCAACCCGCTGAACCGTACGACGACGTACGCGTACGACGCCCTCAACCGGCTGACCAGCCAGACCGAGCCGGTCTCGGACACCAAGTCCATCACCACGTCCTTCGGCTACGACGCGCTCGGCAACCGCACCCGCTACACGGACGGCCGCGGGAACTCGACGATCTACACCGTCAACACGCTCGGCCTCGCCGAGTCGGTGATCGAGCCGGTTACCGCCCGCGACCCGTCCGCGGCAGCCCGTACCTGGACGACCGCGTACGACGCCGACGGCGAGCCCGTGAAGCTCACCGCGCCGGGCAACGTGGTGCACGAGCGCGAGTACGACAAGGCCGGGCAGCGAATCCGTGAGACCGGTACGGGCGCCGCTGTGACGACCCCCGAGAAGCGGTTCCGGTACGACCCGGCGGGCCGGCTGGTCGGGGCCTCCTCCCCGAAGGGCGACGACACCTACGAGTACGACGACCGGGGCTCACTGCTGAAGGCGACCGGCCCGTCCGGCGACGCGACGTACACCTACGACAGCGACGGCCTGCTCACCAGCCGCACCGACGCGGCCGGCACCGCCGGCTTCAGCTACGCCAGGCAGCAGCTGACCTCGGCGACCGACCCGCTGACCGGTGTGCGGCAGAGCTACACCTACGACGGCGCGGGAGCGATCAAGAAGGTCGACTACGGCGCGGGCCAGTCCCGCGGCTTCACCTACGACGACCTCGGCCGGCTCGACACCGACACGCTGAAGAACAGCGCCGGCCAGACCATGGCCTCGACCGACTACGGCTACGACACCGACGACCGGCTGGCCTCCAAGACCACGGTCGGCACCGCCAAGGCCGGGACCAACACCTACGGTTACGACCAAGCCGGCCGCCTCACCTCCTGGACGGCCGACGGCACGACGACGGCGTACGGCTGGGACGACAGCGGCAACCGGGTGAAGAACGGCAGCAAGACCGCCACCTTCGACGAGCGCAACCGGCTACTGTCCGACGGCGACTACACCTACGACTACACGTCACGCGGAACGCTCGCGTCGCGCACCAGTTCCGGTCTGAAGGAGGACTTCACCTTCGACGCCTTCGACCGGCTGGTGAAGGCGGGCGAGTCCGCAACGCAGTACACGTACGACTCGCTGGACCGCATAGCGGACCGCAACGGCGCGGACTTCTCCTACGCGGGCTTCGCACCTGACCCGGTCAAGGACCAGAACTCCACATACGGCCGCGGCGCGGCGGACGAGCTCCTGTCGATCGCCGGGAACGGCGGCGCGGCCCAGCTGACGCTGGAGGACAAGCACGGCGACGTCGTCGGCAGCATGTCCGCGGCGAACGGCGCGGCCTCCGCCCTGGACGAGTCGACGGCCTTCGACCCGTTCGGCAAGGTGCTCGGCACGGCCGACATGCACGGCAACGTGGGTTACCAGGGCGACTGGACCGACCCGGACACCGACCAGGTCGACATGCAGTCCCGCTGGTACGACCCGGGGACCGGCACCTTCGACTCCCAGGACTCGTACATCTACAGCTCCGGCGCCTCGATCCTGGCCAACCGCTACACCTACGGCGCCGGCGCCCCGCTGGACTACACCGACCCGGACGGCCACTGGCCGAGCTGCGGCTGGTGCAAGAAGGCCGTGAGCTGGACGGGCAAGAAGCTCCACCAGGGCATGAGCTATGTCTCCAAGACCGCCCAGTCGGTCTGGCACGGTGTGCAGTGGGCGTGGAACAACCCGGGGGCAGCGTTCAAGCTGGCTCTGAGCTACGTCGGCAAGGCCGCCAACTGGGTCTACCGGAAGTCGGGTCTGAAGACGGTCGTCGACGCCACCGTCAACGCCGTCAAGTGGGCCGGTCAGAAGACGGGCGTCACCGAATGGGCCCGCGAGAAGGCGAGACAGGCCGCCAGAGCGGCTTACCAGGCCAAGGTCTACGTCACGAAGAAGGCCAGACAGGCGGCCTCGTTCGCGGCGCAGCACAACCCGATCCCGGCGGTCCTCGCGGCCACCAAGCCGCTGATCGCCGTCGGCAGGGCGATCGTCACGGCCGACCCGAACCTTCCGGCGATCGTCGTCGGCGCGGCCGTCCAGGTGGTCGCCGATGCCGCCAGGGCCGCGGACGCCATCCGCGACGAGGTCGTCAAGCAGGCCGGCAGCGTCGTGGAGACCGTCTCGGACGCGGTCGACTGGGGCGAGGTCTGGGACGACGTCAAGACGGTCGGCAACGTCGTCGGTGACGTCACCGGCTTCAACGACATCAAGAACTGCGTCACCACGGGCGACATGGAGTCCTGCGCCTGGGCGGCGGCGACGGTGGGTGGCATCGTCCTCGGCGGCGCCGGCGCGGCGGCGGTCCGGGCGGCGAAGGCCGGCCGGATGGCGGCGAAGGCGGCGAAGTACGCGGACGAGATCGCGAAGGCGGCGAAGAAGGGCAAGAAGGTCCTCGAAGAGGCCGAGTCGGTGGGGGAGTGCGTCTCCACCGCCCGGGACGTGGCCTCTCTCGCCAGCGCCAACAGCTTCGTACCCGGTACCGAAGTCGTGATGGCCGACGGCAGTCGCAAACCGATCGAGAAGGTCGAGGAGGGCGACGAGGTCCTCGCCACCGACCCGACGACCGGCAGGACGTCCAAGCAGAAGGTCACCGACACGATCGAGGGCAAGGGCGAGAAGCACCTCGTCAAGCTCACTATCGACACGGACGGTGACAAGGGCGACGCCACCGACACGATCACCGCGACCGACGGCCACCCCTTCTGGGTGCCGGACCTGAAGAAGTGGCTGAAGGCCGGCGAACTCAAGCCCGGCCAGTGGCTCCAGACCGGCTCCGGTACCTGGGTCCAGGTCGACGCGGTCAGCGCCTGGACGCAGCAGGCAGCGGTCTACAACCTGACGGTCGACACGGCGCACACGTACTACGTCCAGACCGGTGCGACGACGCTGCTCGTCCACAACGAGAGCGCTCGGAAGAATCCTCTCTTCTGCCCGCTGCGGGCCTACACGGACCTGCGACGGCTCGGACCCGGCAAGAACGAGGGCGCGGCCAGTGTGCTCTGGACGCCGGAAGGCAACACGTATTTCGACCTCAGCCGGAACCGGTCCGACCACGACAAGGCGAACCTGCCTCTCGTGCTGCGCAGGGTGGTGAACCAGACGGATCACCACGCCGGCTGCGCCGAGATCGGCTGCATCACGCAGGCACTCGAGGCAGGTGACACGATCCGTGGAAGTCGGAGCCTCGCCATGGTGCACAAGCCCTTCAACCACGCCCGCAACAGGGAACTTCTGCCCGGGTGCGATTCTTGCCAGCAGGTCATGTCCCGGCTCGGTATCAGGGACACGTACTTCGACATCGGTTGATAGGAGTGTTGGTCATGGGAAGCCTGCTGAAGGGCGTTCCCGGGGTGCGCTGGGGGGACCTGCGGGGTGCGCAGGCCCCCGCCAGGGACATCCCTCCGTTGCTCTCCCGCATCGCGTGGGGTGGCGAAGACGTCGCCCGGCTCGCCATCGACGACCTTGGTGACTGCATCTGCGCCTTGGGATTCGTCGTCGGTGAGGCCACGGCCCCGACCGTTCCCTTTCTCCTGGAACTGGCCGAGGCTCCTCATGTGCCGTGCAAGCCGCAACTGCTGGAACTGCTGGAGAAGATCTACCGCACTCGGACATGGCATTCGTCGGCGGTCGCGGCCGGCGGGCCGAAGCGAAAGAACTTCCAGGAGCAGCCGGGATGGGAGGTCGCCGCGCGGGCGGCGGTCCTCGCCGGCCGTCGGGTGATCGAGGGCCTGGCCGCCTCTGTGCAGCCCGAGGTCGCCGATGCGGCTCGTCGGGTGCTACGGGCCATCGACGAGGACCCGGGGCTGCCCGAGATCTGACCCGACCCGCCCTGCGACCTCCGCGTCCTGGCTCCCCGCCCCTTTCCCGGCTCTCCGGGCGCCGCCGTGATGATGGCAAGGCGGTTGCGTCGCCACGGGGTGGAATGGCGCTCTCATGTACTTCTGACCCTCTTGCGGTCCACCCCAGCGGCATGGCCAGCTGCGTCTTCGAGCGGTCGGCGTACCAGTGGACGTAGATCTCGCTGATGTGGACCACGGTGAACGTTCTAGGCGATCCCGGGAAGTACCTGATGTGTCGTCAGGTAAGTCAGCAACTGATCAGCGTCAGTCCTCACAAATTGCGAGATGGCTGCCCGGGCAGAGGCTTGGTGGGTGGCGCCACAACGGCCTGGCCCTCGCAGAAGTGCAGGCAGGGCGCCTTCTCTTCAGGGTGAAGCGATGTTCCTCACAATCTTCGAGTCAGGCGTGTGCCAGTTGTAGAGTGATACCGCCCTTGACCTGCAAAAAGCCGGCAGGGAGCCGTCCTCCAGGAGTTCAACATGCTGCGCACCATGTTCAAGTCCAAGATCTAGCGGTTGGGTGTTTCCGCAGATCAGAGCCGTGATCGCCACGTCCCGGTCAGCAAGTGGTCAGCATCAGCGCTTGATCAGTCTTGACGCCGACGGCCATCGGCCGTGGCGGGGCTGGTTGCTGATCCAGTGGTGCGGGATCGGTCCGCATGAGCGGCCGGATTTTCCCAACTCCTCTCCGGAGTGTCAGCGACGGTCCGTAGGCTCGACGACATGGAGGGGAACGAGGGGAAGACCTCACAAGGGGAGGAAGTCGGCGCCGAGGCCTGGCAGCGACTGACTGCGTACGCGTACCTCAGCGCGCCCGAGCGCCTGGAGTACGTCACAGTGATGCGGGTGTTCTGCGGCACACTGCTGGCCGACCTGTCGGTGCCCGACCTTCTCGGCAAGCTGGCCGAAACGGACGGCGCGGGGACGCAGCTGGACGCGGAAACGCTCACCCGCAGACTTGAAGAACTGGTGCGCTGGGGCAATCTGCTGCGCAGCACGCACACCGTCAAAGCGACCAGCATCGCCGAATACCAGCGCTCGCGGTCCCGCTACCAGCTGTCGAAGCTCGGGGAACGCGTGCAGCGGGATGCGGACGAGGTACTTGCCGGGGCGGACGCGGCACGCGAGGTCAGCAGCGAGCTGCTGGCCCTCGTCGACCGCGGCCTGCGCGAGATCGCCGCCATGGCCGCAGCGCCGGGCGGCGCTGATCCGCAGCAGGCGCTGGAGCGGATCAGCACGCTTTTCGTGCAGTTCGCCGAATTCGCTGAGTCCGTCCGGGACTTCTACGCCTACCTGGGCCAGGTGCTGGCGCGCTACGACCTCGACTCGGCCGAGTATCAGGGGTTCAAGGAACTGCTGCTCGACTACGTGGAGGCCATCACCGAGGACATCTCCTTCCGGGCCCCGCGCATCGCGGCTCACCTGGACTCGGTCTGGCCGCATCTGCCCGCGCTGCTCGCCCGGATCGACGCGCACGCGGCGGGTATCGGTGCGCTCGCCGACGGGCTGCCGGAGACGCGGGTGCAGCGCAGCCGCGGACGGGACCTCGCGGACTGGGAGGGGCTGCGCGAATGGTTCACCGTCACCGGAGGGCACTCCAGCCAGGTGGATCAGCTCCGGGACGCCACCCTGCGTGCCCTGCAGTCGCTGCTCGCCAACGCCAAGCGGATGCTGCGTTCGGCCTCCGGTGAGATGTCCCGGCGCAAGGACCTGCTGCGGCTCGCGGCCTGGTTCGACGCTGCGGAGCCGGCAGAGGCCCACGACCTGGCGGTCGCCGCCTTCGGGCTCTACGGCGCACGCCATTTGGGGGTGGCACCGGATCCCGATCGGTCCGTGCCGGCGTACGTGAGCTGGTGGACCGGACCCGTGGTGGAGGTGCCGGTGGCGCTGCGCGAGCGCGGCAGCAGGGCTCCGCGCGGACGTGCCGCGGCGGCCGAGGACCACTCCGAGCAGAAGCGCCGCCTCGTGGAGCAGGCGCGGCAGCAGGCCGAGGCCCGGCAGGCGGCGGCGGACGAACTGCGCAGCGCCTCGGGCAGGTTCGAGCAGGTGCGCCTCAGTGCACCGGCGATGCGACTGCTGCTGGAGCTGCTGACGACCGCTCTCGGCAACGCCCAGCTGCACAAGGACGCCCAAGACTTCCTGCTCGACGGTGCCCAGGCGGCCGACGCGGACCTCGGCATCCGGCTGACCGCGTGGCGCACACCCGGCAGGTCCGCGGTCCTCAAGTCCGTGGACGGTGACCTGACGGCGGACGATCTCACGGTCGCCATCGAGAGCGCGTCCAGGCCCGCGGTGGGGGAGGCGAGCGCCTGATGGCACTGCCTTCCGCGCACGACGTCGCACTCGCGGCCGAGCGCCGCACCGCCGCCCGGCTCCTGCTGGCCCACCCCCTGGTCACCAGCACCGGACCGCACAGCGACGTCTTTCCGCTGATCAGGCGACACGCCGACTGGCTGGCCCAGCGCTTCCAACAGGTCTTCGGATACCGCCTGCTGGTGGAGGCCTCGTATGCCCGGCTGTTCAAGGCAGGCCTCGGCCCGGGCTCGGGCCACCACCTGGAACGACCCTCGACCGGAACGCCCTTCAGCCCACGGACGTACGCCTACCTGGCCCTCGCGCTGTCGGTCCTCGTCACCGCCCCGGAACAGCTCCTGCTCTCCCAGCTTGTCGCCGACCTGCGGGCCGCGGCCGTCGACGGCGGCATCGAGATCACCGACACCGGACGGCAGGCCGAGCGACGGACCCTCGCAGCCGCGCTGCGGCAACTCGTCGACTGGGGCGTTCTGGCGGAGACAGAGGGCCATGTCGCGGCCGTCGCCGAGGAACGGGCCGGTGAGGCGCTGCTGACCGTGGACCGCGAGATCGCGCGTGTCGTCGTCGCTGGCCCGCTCGCCCAGAGCCGCGACGGCGCGGACCTCGTGCGCCGGGCCGCCGACCCCGGTTTCGGAGGGCCGCGTACGTACGTCCGCAGGCGTCTCGTCGAAACCCCCGTCGTCCACCTCGACGACCTCACGGACACCGAGCGCGAATGGCTGCGTACCCGGCAGCGGCGTGAGGCGCAGGCGTTCTCCGAACTGCTCGGCCTGGAGGCCGAGATCCGCGCCGAGGGCATCGCCCTGGTCGACACCGAGGACGAACTCACCGACCTGCACCTGCCGGGCACCGGGACGGTGGCACAAGCCGCGCTGCTCCTCATGGAGCGGCTGGTCGACCGGCTGCGTCCCGAAGACCCCGGCCATCCGGCAGTCGGCGGACGCCTGGTCATCGGCGTACCCGTCCCGGACGGGCTGCTGCCCGAGCTGCTCGACGAACTGATCGAGGAGTACGGCAGGCGCAGCAACTGGCAGCGCGGCCACCTGGAGGACCGGGACGGATTCCTCGCGGCCGTACTCGACCTCCTTGTCCGGATGCGTCTGATTGCCCCGGCCGGGCCCGTGCGCGCGGAAGGCCACGGCCTGCCCGAGGGATACGAGCAGACGGTGGCCGACGGCCGCTCCGTCACCGATGTCTCCCAGTCGCGCGGCCAGGGCAGTACAGACGGCGGCTGGATCCTGCTCGCCACAGCCGCCCGGTACGCCACCACGGTGGCGGTCAAGCACCGTACAGACAAGTCCGGCACCGACCAGTTCCCAGCGGACGACGCCTCCAAGGAGCCACCCCGATGAACCGCCCGCCGGCCCCCCACCGCTACAGACTGCACCGCGCGGGCATCCGGAACGTCTGGCAGTACGACGAGCAGGAGTTCGCCTTCGGCGAGGGACGCCTGCTGCTGCGCGGCAAGAACGGCGCCGGCAAGTCCAAGGCTCTGGAGATGCTGCTGCCCTACCTCCTCGACGGCGACGCCCGCGCACTGGACGCCACGGGCACCGGGCGCACCACCCTGGCCTGGCTGATGCTCGACGGCTTCGGGCAGACCAACCGGCTGGGCCATCTGTGGCTGGAGTTCGCGCGCACGGACGAAGAGGGGGACGACCATCACCTGACGATCGGCGCGGCCGTCCGCGCGTCCCAGTCGACCAAGACGGCGAAGCCGTTCTTCTTCACCACGCGGCTGCGGGTCGGCGAGGGACTCGACCTCGCCCCCGCCGGGCAGCCACTCCCCGTCGACCAGCTCAAGTCGCTCGTCGGCGCCGAGAACGTCACCGACCGCGCCGTCGAGCACCGGGCCAGGGTCGCCCGCGACCTGTTCGGCCTCACCGACCCAGCGCGCTACCGCAACCTGCTGCACCTGCTGCACCGGCTGCGCCGTCCCACCATCGGCGACCGCATCGACTCCGGCGGACTGGTCTCGGTCCTCGCCGAGACCCTGCCCGCCCTCGACGACGAGGTCGTGGAGAAGGTGGCCCGCAACCTGGACGACCTGGACTCGGTCAGGGCCTACCTCGGGCGCCTCGAACGTACCGACCAGGCGCTGCACACCTTCCTGACCGACTACCGCGGCTATCTGCACGGGGTGCTGCGCCGCCGCACGGACCAGGCGAGCGGTGAACTCGGGCAGTTGATGGAGTACCGCAAGTCCGCAGGTGACGCGGCACGGAAGGCTGAGAGCCTTCGCGCGCGCGAGCAGGAACTGGATGCCCGCATCGAGGCCCTCGAGGGCGAGTCGAGTGCCGCCGAGACGGATCTTGCGGCGCTGCACGCCAGCGCCGGATACCGCAGCCTGGCTGAGCTCGGGGAGAAACGCGCCACTGTCACCGCCCTGTACAGCGCGGCTGCCGCCGCCTTCAAGGCCGTCCATCAGGCGCACGGCAATCAGGAGGAGGCAGGACGACGTCTCACCGCCGAAGCCGGGCGGCTCGGTGAAGAGCTCGTCGAACTGAACACCACATACGGCGAGTTGGTGCGGGAAGCCGAGCGGTCCGGGGTCGACCCCGTGCATCTGGGGGAGCCCGTGGCGACACCCGTCGCGCCCGTCGCGCCCGCCGCCACGGCCGAACTGACCGCACCAGAGGGCGACTTCCGCCTCGTACGGCACAGTGCCGTGCTGGCGGTCGAGACAGAGACCTGCGCGGTCGCGCTGCATGCGTGGGACGACCGACTCGACGCCGCGCAGCCGGTGATCAGGAACCGTACCCGGTTCGTCACCGAACTGGGCGCCCTCATCGACCGGTCGAGCGAGGCCCGAAACGAGGCCGCCGAGGCCGACGCCGCCCGAGAGCGCCTGGAGGAACAGGCGGACCACGCGCGCAGTCGGGCTGAGCTGCGCCGACAGGAAACCGTGCGCGAGTCCGAGGCGTACGCCGTCGCGGCCCGAGCCTGGAGCGAGCGGCTGCGGGAGGCCACCGGGGTGCCCTTGGACGCCCTGCTCGCCCTGGTCGCGCATGATCCGGCAGAGGGTCCTCTGCCCGCTCAGGTCCCCGAGGAGGTGGTCGAAGCGGCCAGGTCGGCCGTCGACCCGTGGTTGGCGGAACTGGGCGCGCAGCGCGACGACCTCTCCCTGACCGTCCGTGAACTGGAGGCCGAACAAAACCGCCTCCGGCACCAGCGCGAGGAATGGGAACGTCGCGCCGATCCCGAGCCCCCGCCCCCGCCCCACCGCACGGCTGCCCGCACACCCGGCACCGGAGCGCCCCTGTACCGGCTGGTGGACTTCGCCCACGACGTGGAACCGGACGAGCGGGCAGGGCTGGAAGCCGCGCTGGAGGCGTGCGGCCTGCTCGACGCCTGGGTGCGCGCCGACGGCACCGTCCTCGACCCGGCCACGCGGGACACCCTGCTTGTTCCAGGCGCACCCGTGGCCGGGGCGACGCTCGCCCAAGTGCTGCGGCCGGTCGCCGCGCCCGACAGCGGTGTGACGGCGGAGCAGGTCGAGCGGGTGCTGGGGGCGGTGGCTCTGGCCGGTGGCGAGATCCTCACCAGCGATGCCGGCACCGTAGACGTAGACGTGGCGGAGCCGCACACCGCGATCGGCACCGACGGTTCCTGGCGGCTCGGCATCGCCCACGGCCGCCACACCAAGCAGGCCGCCGAGTACGTGGGCGCGGAGGTGCGTGCGGAGACACGCCGCCGAGCGTTGGCGGAACTCGACCGTCGACTGGACGCCCTGGAGGGGGAGTTGGTGGAACGCAGGCGCGGTCTGCGGAGCCTCACCGAGCACCGCGACCAGGTCGCAGACACCCTGCGCCGCCCGCCCCCGGCACGTGGGCTGACGGACACCTGGGCTCGTACGGCCGAGGCCGGGCGTGCCGCCGAAACCCTCGCCTCGCAGGCGTCCACGGCCGCCCGCGAGGCGGAACAGGCACGAGCCCGCGCGGTCGTCGCCCGGCGCGAGACCGAGGCGACGGCGAGTGCCCACGACCTCCCGGCGGACCCGGCCGCACTCCAGACGGTCCGACTGGCCCTGGACCGCCTCGGGCAGGGCGCGCAGCGGCTGCGACGGCGGGTGGGCGCGGTCCTTTCCGCGGCCGACGGCCACCGCGTCGGCCGGACGGACTACGAGCGTGCCGAGTCGGCGCGCCAGGAGGCCGAGTCCGACTACGCCGAACCGCTGGGTCGCCTGGAAGCCGCCCGCCGCACCGTCCGGGCCCTGGAAGAGGCTCTCGGCGCCACGGAGCAGGAGATCCTCGCCCGCGAGGCCGAGACGAAGCGCCGCCTGGACGCCGTCGGACGTCAGCTCCCGGGCGCGCGAAGGGACATGGCCGACGTGCACGACCAGCGAGTACGGGCGGAAGAGGACGAGAGGATGCGTCGCCAGACACTCGCCGCCCAGGAAACCGAGGTACTGGCCTGCGGCAGGAGACTGCGTACGGCCCTTTCCTTGCCAGGCGTGCTGAGGGGAGCGGGTCTGGACGCCGATGCCGACGCGGACCGAGGGGCGATGAAGTCCTTGGACCCCGTCCACCACGATGTGCGGGAGCACATCGCAGCGCTGCGCCTGCTGGTCGACGTAGTGCGCCGCGGCCTGGATGCCGAACGCCGGGACGTCTCGGACACCGCCCTCCTCAACCGCCACACCGAACTGCGCGACCAGCTCTCCGGGGGCTACGACGCGACGATGGAGGAACGCGATGGCATCAAGCTGTGCCGCCTCGTCGACGACCACGGCCCGCACGACATCGCCGCGGTCGGCGAGCGCATCGCGGCCGAGGCCGCCGAGGCACGTGACCGTCTGACGGAGCGCGAGCGCGAGGTCTTCCAGCGCTTCCTGACCGGGGAGCTGGGCGACCACCTGTCTTCGCAGGTGCTGGCCGCAAGCGCCCTGGTCGCCGCCCTCAACGCCACCCTCGCCACCGTCCGTACATCACACGGCTTGGGCGTCACCCTGGACTGGAGCCTGGCCGACGGCGTGGAAGCGGACGTGAAGGCGGCCGTCGAACTCCTGCGCAGCCCCTCCGGTCTGCGCACCCGCGAACAGTCCGAGCAACTCCGCGACGTCCTCCAGCGCCGAATCGAGGACGCCCGCCGCACCGACCCGGCCGCCGGCTACACGGCCCACTTGCGTACCGCCCTGGACTACCGCGACTGGTTCACCTTCACCCCCTGGGTGGTGAACGACGCGGCAGCGGGCAGCCGCCGCAAACTCTCCGGCCGCACGGGCATGAGCCAGGGCGAACAGCGGGTCCTGTCCTACCTGGTCCTCTTCGCCGCTGCGGCAGCGCACTTCACCAGCCTCGCCGACGCCGCCCCGCACGCACCCCGCTTGATCCTCCTCGACGACGCCTTCGCCAAGGTGGACGAACCCACGCACGCCCGCCTCGGCCGCATTCTGGTCGACCTGGACCTCGACTTCGTCCTCACCAGTGAGCGACTGATCGGAAACTGGCCCGACGTACCGTCCCTCCACATCTACGAGTGCCTGCGCGACCCGCACGTGCGGGGCGTGGCCACGCTCCACTACACGTGGAACGGGCGGCAGCGGAGGCTGGTGTCGGTATGACCGGAACCGAACGAGCCCACGAACATCCCCCGGACGCCGAGGCCCTCGCGTTTCTCACCCGACCGGGCCTCACCCGCCTCTGGACGGCGGCACGCACCCGGCTCGAACGCAACGGCCTCCTGCCGGCCGGAACCATCAGACTCGAGCACCTGGACGCACAGGAGCGCGAGGCACTGTCCCTCCTCCTGGCCAGACCGATCACCGGCCTCACCGCCACGATCCGCCTGCCGGACCTGGACACCCGCCTGCGGGCCAGCGCGGTCGGACGGACCCTGGCCTCGACGCTGGAGGAACTGGGCCCACCGCTGACCGACCGGCGGGCGGTCCGCGACGCGGCGGCGGTTGAACGGGCCCGCCTTTGGGCGACGGCTCAGACCGAGGTGGAAGCCACGCCGCTGTCGGCTCAGCCCTGGACGGCACAGTGGCTGGAGGAGATACGACGCGGCGGCACACTCGCCCGCCAGGACCCGCACACTACGACCACCGTCATCACTCAGGCCGTCCAGACCTTGGCGACGCTCTTCCCCGGCACGGACCCACGCCTCACCCCGGCCTCCTGGGGCCGGGGCGAACTGGCCACCCGCGCCACCGGCTCGGCGCACGGCCTGGACGACGGCACGCTGCTGTCCCGGCTGGTCCTGCGCGGCATCGCGCTGGCACGAGGTGTCGAGTTCCCCGTCGACGCGCCTGCCCGCCGGGCTCTATGGCGCATGGCCTCGGTCACTCCGGACGAGGTCTCCAGCACGGTTCTTGCGTACGGCCTGCGCCCCACCGGCGGCACCTGGCGGGAGGCGGCACTGCGCGAGCGCGCCGGCCACCACATGGAAACCCACCTGACCCTGCGCGAACTCCGCACGCTGACCCTGAAGATGCCGCCCGGCACCCGAGTCCACGTCTGCGAGAACCCACGCGTGGTCGAGGCCGCGGCCGACGCCGGCCGCACGGCGCCCATGATCTGCACCTCGGGAAGCGCGACGACGGTTGTCCTCACCCTCCTGGATGCTCTCGCGTCGGCCGGCTGCGCCTTCGCCTACCACGGCGACTTCGACTGGCCCGGCATCGCCCTGGCCAACCGCATCACGCAGCGCTACGACGCCGAGCCGTGGCGGATGCGAGCGGCCGACTACGAGTACCTCGCGACCCGCGCACAGATGCTGGGCACCCCGCAGATCGCCCTTACCGGCCCGTCGGCCGAGGCGGTGTGGGACGCGGAACTGGCCCCTGCCATGGACGCCCTGGGCATCGCCCTGCACGAGGAGGCGGCGCTCGACCTGCTGCTGGAGGATCTCGGGTGAGGGTGCGGAGCGTTCGCCCCTCGGACAGCTCCAGGGATGCCGGACGGGTGGTTCGGGCCCCGTCCGGGCCGGAGGAGGGTCAGGCAGTCAGCCCGCCTGCTGCGAGTCGATCACTCATGTCGCTCACCAGCCCCTTGCCCGAACTGGCGGCCGCGGTGAGCAGCGCTTCGAAGGTCCGCAGCCGACGGAAGGTCTCGGCGTAGACCGTCTGCTTCTCCAAGGGAAGCTGGAGCACCTGGAGACGCCGGATGTCGACCCTGGACGAGCTGGAGGCATGGGTGCCGGCCTGACGCCCGTTGGCCGGCGCGCACAGGCAGCCGGCGAGGAAGTGGGGTTCCAGTTTCTCCGCGTCCACGCGCAGGAGGTACAGCTGAGGGCCGAGGGCCATGGGCGGTCCCTCGTGCACCCACGCCTTGAAGGCCCGAGCCACTCCGGTGACCACGACGTCGCCCTCCTCGGCGACGGCCGGGGCCGAGCCGGCGGGGACCGTCCCGCTGGGGGTGCCATGGTGCAGGAGGTCGGCGATGGTGAGAAGCGGAACGGCTGCCCCGCGAGCCGGTGCGGCCGACTCCGGCGGCTGCTGCCCGGCGCGCAGTGTCAGAGCTCCGGCTTTGACGAGGTCGCCCACCGTCGTCGTGGTCTGTGGAGTCCCGGCCTCGAAGTCGAGGGCGGTCAGCCGCCGCGCGTGATCGGCCAGATCGGTGAGCAATGACCCGAACTCGTCCCACTCGACGGCGAGTTCCTTACGGGACGGCTCGGCCGCCGCCGCAGTGTAACGGCCCGGTGTGACCTCCACCTCGTCGTCGAGTAGGTCGAGCAGGGGCACACGGACGGCGCCCTGCGGCGGCTCCTGGCCGGTATGGTCGAGGGTCGCCATCGCGGTGACTACGTACGAGCCGAGGCTGTCCCAGTCGGGACTGGGTTCGCGCGTTCCCGACCTCGCGAAACGGGTGGCGTCCACCAGGAGGGCGTCCTGGCTCGGGGGAGCGGCCGCGGGGCCGTCCGGGGCGGTGCGGAGGATCCACAACTGGAGTGACACGCTGTGCGGTTGGGCGCTGCCGGGAGGCAGGGAGACGACGGCGCGGAGCGCTCCGGTGCGCAGCAGGGAGCCGCGGATACGGCGGCCCGCCTTACGTGACGCGACGGCCGGCGGAAGGACGATCACGGCGGCCCCGCCAGGCTTGAGGTGGGACAGCAGATGCTGCACCCAGGCCAGTTCGGGCTCGGTGCGCGGGGGTAGGCCGTGCGTCCAGCGTTGGTCGGTGGCGAGTTCCTCGTAGCCCCAGTCGCGTTCGTTGAAGGGAGGGTTGCACAGCGCGATGTCGGCCTTCGCCCCGGCGAAAGGGTCGTCCCGCAGTGCGTCGGCGGTGACGATCCGCGTCCGGATGTCGTGGTCCTCCGCGAGGAACTCGAGTCGGCCGGCCGTCAACGCGGCGAGCGCCGGGTCTCTTTCGCACGCGAGTACCTCCAGCCCAGGGTTGTCGTGTTCCTGCACGGCCGCGGCGGCCAGGTGTCCGGTGCCGCACGCAGGATCGAGGAGGGTCAGTTCGCCCTGCGCCGGGCCGAGGCGGACGGCGAGGGCGATCCGGGCCATCAGCGCGGCGAGTTGCGGCGGCGTGGTACTGAGCTGCCGGACATGGGTTTCCAGCCATCGTTGCAGCAGGAACTCGAAGGTCTCGCGCGGTCCCTCGTCCCGTCCCACCCTCGCCGCTTCCGCCACCAGGGCACGGGCTGGCGCGGAGAGTTCGGGATGGGCGATCCGCGCCTTGGGGGAACGCATCCGGCGAGCCGCCTCGGCGATGGCGAGCCCCGACTCGTTCCGGCTGCCGAGTGCCTCGAAGCGCGGCCAGAGGAGTTCCCGGCCGCCGATGTCCCTGAGCTTGCCGTTGTCCCGCAGCCACTGCTCGACCTCTGCCAACGAGAACTGCGGACTGACGTCGGTGCCCCCGATCCGGGTGGGGAAGGAGTCGTGGCGGCGGCGCCAGTTGCTCACGGCGGCTCGCCCGACGCCGGCGATCCGGGCGATCTCGGCCAGGCTGACGGGGACGGCGTCATGGGCACTCATGGTTCAGTCTCCGAGGTACTTGGCGGCTGGGCTGGTCGGCGTTCCCAGCGGCCGTTCATGCGGGGAAGGCTACTACCCTCATTGACTTTGTTCACAGCGTGTACGTTCCATCTTGTTGTGTAGGGAATGTGGAGGTCGGCAGATATGTGGAGTCTCGCGCCGGGAATGGTGATCCATGACCGCTATCGGCTGGAGTCTGTGTTGGGCCGCGGAGTGATGGGGCACGTGTGGCAGGGCCTCGACCTGCCTCTTGACCGGCCCGTCGCGGTGAAGACCGTCGCCACTGAACTGCTGGCCGTGGCGAGCAGCCGCGACGCCGCACTCACACGGTTCGGCAGGGAGACGCGGGCGGCCGCGCGCCTCGACCACGCGAACGTCGCCACGGTCTTCGACGCTTCGATCACCGACGACACATGCTGCCTGGTGATGGAACTGATCGACGGCACCACGCTCGAGCACCTCTTCGACCAGCAGGAGGACGGTCGGTTCGACGTCCCCACTGCCGCCGCCGTCGCCGCCCAGCTGTGCGCGGGGCTGTCCGCGGTCCACGCGGCCGACCTGGTGCATCGCGACCTCAAGACGCAGAACGTCATGGTCCGCCGCGACGGCGTCGTGAAGGTCCTCGACTTCGGCCTGGTCAAGCTGCTCAGCGACACCGACCCGCGGCTGACGACGACCGGCGAGGGCGTCGGCAACCTCATCTGCGCCTCTCCCGAGTTGCTGGACGGTCGGGACCAGCTCGACGGCCGCAGCGACCTGTACGCGGTGGGCTGCCTGTTGCACCACATGCTCACCGGGGAGACGCCCTTCCCCACGGACCAGCCGGCGCTCCTGGCCTCCCACCATCTCGCTTCACACCCACCCCTCGTCGCCGACGCGGGGGTGCGTGTGCCCGGGGATCTCCAGGACCTGATCACGGCCTTGCTGGCCAAGCGGCCGGACGACCGTCCCGCGTCGGCGGCCGAGGTCTACGCGGGCCTGGCGCCCCACCTGCCGGAGCCGGATCCTGGGCTGGCCGTCAGGCGGACGCCGCCCGAGGATCCGCGTCGCCCCTTCCTCGTCCCCCAGGGGCCGATGCTCCTGTGAACGACCGTGTCACCAGGTACCGCAGAGGGCGCTCCGATCGTTGTAGCCCGCACTTTTTCGGTCACATAAGGCACAGGAGTCCCGTGACCGGTGACAGAATGGCTAGGTCGGCCGGGGTGCCGTGACGCTCCCGGCCGCCGGAGGCGGCGGGCGCGGCGGGCGCCGGAACTGGGGGCGGGGCGCGATGCGGCGGAGCCTTGGACAGTACGAGCTGACGCACGAGCTGGGCCGGGGCGGAATGGGCGTCGTCTGGGCGGCCCATGACCGCGATCATGACCGCGAGGTGGCCGTCAAGCTTCTCGCGACCCACGGCCGTGGCGCGGAGCCGAGCATGCTGGAGCGCCGATTCCTGCGCGAGATCCGCCTGACCGGTCGCCTACGGCACCCGGGCGTTCCCGCCGTCCATGACCACGGCAACCACGAGGGTGAGCTGTATCTGGTCATGGATCTCGTCCCGGGCCGCGCCCTGGATGCCGTCCTCAAGAACGACGGCCCCCTGGGCGTCGAGCAGGCGGCGGACGTGGCCCGCCGCACGTCCGAGGTGTTGTCCTACGCCCACAGCCAGGGTGTCGTCCATCGAGATCTGAAGCCGTCGAACCTGATGCTGACCCCCGACGGGGAGATCAAGGTCCTGGACTTCGGGGTGGCCGCGGCGCTGGAGCCCCAGCCCGGCGAGACCCGTTTCACCGCCGCCAACGCGACTCCCGGCACGGTCGTCTACATGGCACCCGAGCAGGCTGTCGGCCGGACCGTGCCCGCGAGCGACCTCTACTCGCTGGGCTGCGTCCTGTACGAACTGCTGACCGGTAAGCCCCCCTTCACCGACTCCAGCCCGTTCATGCTGTATCACCGGCACGCCAACGACCCCGTCCCGCCGCTCGCCGACCGTCGCGCCGACGTACCGGACGGTCTGCGCGCGCTGATCGAGCGGCTGTTGGAGAAGAAGCCCGAGGCCCGGCCCGCCTCCGCCGAGGAGGTGGCTGCCCTGCTCGCCGCCTGGGCGCCCCGACCGGCTCCCGCCACCGGGACCACGCCCGCTCACCCGCGGCTGGCCGAGCTGGCCGCCCTGCGCCGGGCGGGACATCCCGCCCGCGCTCTGGAGGAGTACCGCGAGCTTATGGCCGCCCTCGGCCTCGACCGAGCGGGCATGCTCGCCGCCCGGGCCGGAGCCGCGCTGTGCGCGGGAGCGCTCGGCCGCACCCGCGAGGCCCTGGACGAGCTGAAGTCCGTCCTCGCCGAACAGCGCAGTCTGCTCGGGCCGGGTCACCCCGCCGTGCTGGACACCCGCTACGAGATCGCCGTGCTGCTGGTCCGCACCGGGGAACGGCACGCGGCCGAGGAGCTGCTGCGCCGCCTGGCCGACGAGGAGGAGACGGTCCTGCCCGAGTCCGACGCCGGGCACGGACGGAGCCGGAAGCTGCTGGAGCGGCTGCGTCGCATGGGCTGATGAGCACCAAGGATCCGAACTGCCGCCTGTGATTTGTAATCTCTGTTCACAGGTGACGGCTCGTGTTAGCCTGCCGTCACGTCGTTCCGGAGGGGAGACAGGACACGGGACACTGTCTACGGACGACGGCAGGTGAACACCGAGGGGAACAGCGCCCATGACGCCAGCAGCTCAGCGCGAGACCGAGCGGACAGGGGCGCAGCCGCTCCCCGAAGAGGGGAACCTGGTCGAGGTGCGCGGCCAGTCCTGGGTGGTCGCCCGCGTCGAGCCGTCCCCGGCCGCCCCCGACGGCGAGGAGAACCGGCGTCCCGCGACCCTGGTCCACCTCCAGTCCGTCGCCGACGGCCGCTTCGGCGACACCCTCTCCGTGATCTGGGAGGTCGAGCCCGGCCGCCGCGTCCTGCCCGCAGGCTCCCTGCCCGACGCCTCCACGGGTTCCTACGACTCCCCGAACCGCCTCGCCGCGTTCCTCGACGCCGTCCGCTGGTCCGCCGTCGCCTCCGCCGACGGCAGGACCCTCCAGGCCCCCTTCCGCTCCGGCGTCGCCGTCGAGCCGTACCAGCTGGAGCCGGTTTCCCGGGCGGTCGGCGCGCCCCGCGTCAACCTCCTCCTCGCCGACGACGTCGGCCTCGGTAAGACCATCGAGGCAGGGCTCGTCGTGCAGGAACTTATGCTGCGCGGCCGGGCCCGCCGCACCATGGTCGTCTGCCCGGCCGGCCTCACCCTCAAGTGGCGCGACGAGATGGCCGAGAAGTTCGGCCTGGAGTTCACCATCGTCGACTCCGAGCACTGCGCCCGTCTGCGCCGCACCCACGGCACGGCCGCCAACCCCTTCCGCGTGCACCCGTTGACCATCGTCTCCCTGCCCTGGCTGCGCGGACAGAAGGCCCAACGCCTCCTCGACGAGGTCATCGGCGCCCCCGAGGAGAGCACCGACGGCGAGCACAAGCGCTTCTTCGACCTACTGGTCCTCGACGAGGCGCACCACGTCGCGCCCGCCGCGCCCAAGCAGGTGTACGCGGTCGACTCCCAGCAGACCAAGCTGATCCGCCGCCTCGTCCCGCACTTCGAGCACCGCCTCTTCCTCTCCGCCACCCCGCACAACGGCTACCCCGAGTCGTACACGGCCCTCCTCGAACTCATCGACGACCAGCGCTTCGCACGCGGCGTCGACCCGGACAAGGAAGCGCTGAGGGACACCGTCGTACGACGCCTGAAGTCGACCATCATGGAACGGGACGGCGTGACGCGCCGCTTCCGGAACCGCCGGATGCATGACCTCTCCGTCGACTACACCCAGCAGGAACGTGAGATCCACCAACTGCTCAGCTCCTTCGCCGAGTTGCGGCGCAAGAAGCTGGCCCCGACGGCCCGGGGCGGCCGCCGCGCCGCCGACCTGGTGACCCTGTTGCTGAAGAAGCGGCTGTTCTCCTCCCCGGCGGCCTTCCTGCACACCGTCCAGGTCTATCTCTCCCACCTGGAGGACACCGGCCCCGCGCGCGGCCGTACGGCAGCGGCCGAAGTCCCCGAGTGGCTGGAGGAGTTCGCCGACCTCGTCGCCGACCTCGACGACACGGGCCTGGTCGACGCCGAGGACGACGCCCTGACCCGCTCCACCTCGCTCACCCCGGCGGAGGACGGCCAGGAACTGGACCTGCTCCAGGAGATGGAGCGCTGGGCCCTCACCCACGAGGCCGCGCCCGACTCCAAGGCCGAGGCGCTGATCGCCGAACTCAAGGCGATCTGCCGCCCTCACGGCAAGTGGACCAACGAACGGGTCGTGGTCTTCACCGAGTACCGCGACACCCAGAAGTGGCTCCACGACCTCCTCCAGCAGGAGGAACTCACCGACGGGGGCCGCGTCGAGCGCCTGCACGGCGGCCTGTCCGCCGAGGAGCGCGAGCGCATCCGCCTCGGCTTCCAGACCGAGCCGTCCCGCGCGGAGGGCAAGGTCCGCATCCTCCTGGCCACCGACGCCGCCGGCGAGGGCATCGACCTCCAGAACCACTGCCACCGCCTGATCAACTACGACATCCCCTTCAACCCCAACAAGCTCGAACAGCGCATCGGCCGCATCGACCGCTGGGGCCAGAAGCACGACCCGGAGATCACCCACTTCATCGGCTCCGGCTGGCAGCAGGCCCAGGCCGGCTCCTACGAGGCCGACCTTGAGTTTCTCTCCCGGGTCGCCAAGAAGGTCGCGCGCATGGAGCGCGACCTCGGCTCCGTCAACGCCGTCCTCGCCGACGCCGTCCAGCGCCGGATGACCGGCGACACCGCGCCCGTCGACATCGAGAACGCCAAGCCCAGGCCGATCAAGGGCCGCCGCACGGGCGGCGAGGTCGCGCCGGAGCAGAACGTCACCGCGCAGACGAAACGGCTCGCCGACCAGTACGACGAGACGGTGACCGCGCTCGGCCTCACCCCGGGCAACGTCAAGCGCGTCGTGGACACCGCCCTCGCGCTGGACAACCAGCCGCCGCTGCTGCCGTCCACGACGCGGGCGGAGGACTTCGAGCCGGGCGACCTCTTCGACGTGCAGCCCCTGTCCGGCAGTTGGGAGCGGGCGACTCGCGGCCTCGCCCACAAGCTCCGCGAGGGCGAGCAGCGCCCGCTCACCTTCTCCCCGGCAGTGGCCGCCCAGGGCAGGGACGACGTGGTCCTCGCCCACCTCAAGCACCCGCTCGTGGCCCTCTCCACACGCCTGCTGACCGCCGCCGTCTGGAACGCGGACTCGATCGGCCTCCACCGCGTCACCGCCGTCGTCTCCGACGACCCGGCCGTCACCACGACCCTCGTCTCCGCGTACGCCCGGTACGTCCTCGTCGGCACCGACGGCACCCGCCTGCACGAGGAAGTGCTGTACGCGGGCGGCTGGTTCGGCGACACCGGCCGCTTCCGCCGCTGGGAGTCGGTCAACGAACAGGGCAGGGTCCTCTCCCAGGCCCTCACCGAGGGCGTCGAGGCGGCCCCGCACCTGCGCAGGGAACTCACCGAGGCCTGGCCGAGACTCCGCGACCCCCTGTACCGGTCCCTGGAGGCCCGCGCCGGCGAACTCGGCCGCCAGCTGGAGAGCAGGCTCGCCGACCGCCGGGCGGAGGAGGAGCGCCGTATCACCGCGACCCTCGACCGCTTCGAGGCCACCCTGCGCGCCAAGCTCAAGGAGGAGGGCGACGGAGAGGGCGAACAGCTCGCGCTGCTGTCCACCCACGAGCTGACAGGCCACGAGCGCCGCCAGTTCGAGGACGACCGCCGCCGCTGGCAGGAACGCCTCGAAGGCCTCCCCGCCGAACGGACACGCGAACTCGCCGCCATCGCCGCCCGCTACCGCGAGCCCCGCTCCCACCTCTTCCCCGCCGCCGTCGTCTTCGTGATCCCCGCAAAGGAAGCCCGCCGATGAGCCCCCGCCGCCCCGTGAGCTCCGGAGTAGCCGCCGCCAAGGCCCAGGCAGCCGACGGCCGCAGGCAGCACCAGGAGTGGCTCGACCTCACCGAGGTCTCCGGCCCCTTCCTGACGATGCCCGTCCTGCTGCGCGCCTGGCCCCAGCTCGACGCCCTGGAGAAGGACGAGCGCGCCCGCCTCCGCGCCCGCCACGCCGACTGGCAGACGGACACCACGGCCGGCCGCGACGAGTGGGTGGCCTACCTGTTGGGCCGCCTGCTGGGCTGGGACGACGCGCTGGCGTTCCGCCAGGGTGAGGCGGAACACCACGGCCTCGACCGTCTCACCCTGCGCGTGGCGGAGCACAACACCGAGGTGCGGCCCGACTTCGCGCTGGTGGAACCGGGGGCGGACCTGGCGGCCGAGCCGGACGTGGAGTCGGCCGCCAAGCGCGTACGCCTGCTCGGCCTGACGGTCCCGGCGGGCACGGCCCCCACGGCCCGCGTCGGCGGTGGCGGCGACTGGTCCGCGGCCCCCGCCGACCGCCTGGCCCGCCTCCTGCGTCACTACGGCGTACCGCTCGGCCTGGTCACCGACGGCCGCTGGTGGTGCCTGGTCTGGGCCCCGCTGGGCGGCGTCACGACCACGGCCGTCTTCGACTCCATCGGCTGGAACGAGCGCGCCGAGCGCAACGTCGTCCGCGCGTTCGTCTCCCTGCTGCGCCGCCGCCGCTTCTTCGAGTACGACGACGCCGAGACGCTGGTGGGCCTGCTCAGGGCCAGCCTCGCGGCGGGCGAGGACGTCACCGAGGCGCTGGGCGTCCAGGTCCGCCAGGCCGTCGAACTCCTCGTCGACGCCATAGGGCGCGCGGACGTACGGGCGGTCGAGCACGGAGCGCCGGGCCTGCACGCGTCGGGCGTCGGCGCGGGCGAGGTCTACCGCGGCGCGGTGGCCGTCATGATGCGCGTCGTCTTCCTGCTCTTCGCGGAGGAGCGGGGCCTGCTCCCGGCGGACAACGAGGTGTACGCCCGCTCCTACTCGGCCCGCTTCCTGCGCGACGAGCTGAAGGCGCGGGCGGACGAGGAGGGCGAGACGTCACTGGAGCACACGACGTCCGCCTGGCACCGCCTGATCGCCCTCTTCCACGCCGTTCACGGGGGAGTGGATCACCCGGGCTCGGGCTTCCACCTCCCCGCCTACGACGGCTCGATCTTCGACCCGGACAAGTACCCGTGGCTGGAGCGCACCACCCCGCTCCTCCCCATCGACGACCGCACGGTCCTGCACATGCTCCAGGCGGTCCAGGAGGTCCGCGTCGGCAAAGGGAAGGACCGCGAGGTCCGCACGCTCAGCTTCCGCGCGCTGGACGTCGAGCAGATCGGTTACGTGTACGAGGGCCTGCTGTCGTTCGACGGACGCAGGGCAACCGAGCACATGGTGGGGCTGATCGGCCCCGAGGGTCTGGAACACGAGGTCACCCTGCGGGACTTGGAGGTGCTGGCGGCGAAGGCCGGCGGCTCGGTGAAGACGCTCGCGAAGTCGGTCTTCGAGAAGTGGAAGGACCCCAAGCCCCCGGCGACGGCAGGCCAGTTGGAGAAGAAGCTGGCTCCTCTGGGGACGGAGGACGCGGCGGAGGCCCGTCGCCGCCTGAACGCCGTGACCAAGGACCCGGCGCTGACGGAACGGCTCCTGCCCTTCGTCGGCATCCTCCGCGACGATCTGCGCGGCCTGCCGACGGTCATCCCGAACGGCGCGCTGTACGTCACGGAGTCCTCGCTTCGCAAGAACACGGGCACGCACTACACCCCCCGCTTCCTCGCGGAGGAGGTCGTGCTGCACGCGCTGGAGCCCCTGGTGTACGAGCCCGGCCCGCTCCAGACGGCGGACACGGGGGAGTGGCGGCTGAAGTCGGCGGACCAGATCCTCGACCTGAAGGTTGCGGACATCGCGATGGGCTCGGCGGCGTTCCTGGTGGCGGCCTGCCGTTACCTGGCGGATCGGTTGATCGAGGCGTGGGAGTCCGAGGGCCGCGCGGACGCGATGGCGTACCGGGCGGGCCGGGCCGTGGACGCGGTGACAGCGGCGGACGCGGAGCAGGACCCGGTGGTCGTCGAGGCGCGCCGCCAGATCATCGAGCACTGCCTGTACGGCGTCGACATCAACCCGATGGCAGTGGAGATGGCCAAGCTGTCGCTGTGGCTGGTGTCGATGGACCCGGGGCGACCGTTCACGTTCCTGGACGACCGGTTGGTGGCGGGGGACTCGTTGCTCGGCGTGCACGACATGGAGCAGATCCAGTCGGTGCACATGAAGCCGAGCGGGCAGACCGACGTACTGGCCGAACAGGCACGGCAGTTGGTGGACCAGCTCACGCGAGAGCGGTTGGCGATCACGGCCGTGAAGGGGGTTGACCTGCCGGCGCTCCAGGAGAAGCGGGAGCGGTTGGAGGAGGTCAACCGGCACTCGCGGCGACTGCGGCTGGTGGGGGACCTGATCGCGGGGGCGGCGCTGGCCACTTGCGCTTCGGGGCGGGTGCCTTGGTACGAGGAGGAGGGTGGGGAACGGGTTCGGGACCTGTTCCCTCGGGCTGCGTGGATCGTGCAGCGGATCATGGAGGACGGGGTCGAGGACGACTCCGAGGTGGTGAGGGCGGCTCGGGCTACGGCGGAGGAGTGGCTGGGGGCTGAGCTGCCGGAGGGGGCGTTGGAGCGGCGGCCGGTGCATTGGCCGTTGGTGTTTCCGGAGGTGTTTTCGCGCAGGGGTGGGTTCGATGCGATTGTGGGAAACCCGCCGTTCCTTGGGGGGCAGAAGCTCACTGGCGCGATGGGCGAAGCCCATCGTGAGTACATGGTCGACTACATTGCGAGCGGCAAGCGCGGGAGTGCCGACCTAGCCGCGTACTTCGAGCTGCGGGTTCATCAGCTGTTGAACGATAGAGGGCTTACTGGCCTGATTGCGACGAATACTTTGGCTCAAGGCGACTCCCGCGAGGTTGGTCTTGACAAGCTAGGGGCCGACGGAGTCGCCATTCGTCGAGCTATCAAAAGCAAACCGTGGCCGTCTAATTCGGCAGTTCTTGAGTACTGTGCGGTGTGGACAAGTAAGGCACCCATGGCGGATTCCGCTGAATATGTTTTGGGTGATGCTGTAGTGCCAAACGGTATTTCGACGTCGCTGAATCCTGCAACTAGGGAGGCCTCGTGGGCCGAATCTCTGGAAGGCAATGACGGAATTGCATTCATCGGTTCGTATGTGCTAGGCATGGGTTTCACTCTGGCGGAGTCAGAGGCGCGTCAGTGGATTGCGGAGGACAGTCGATACGAGGATGTCCTTTTCCCCTATCTCAATGGTCAGGACGTTAATCAGCACCCCAAGCATGGTACTGACCGCTGGATTATTGACTTTCAGACGCGCTCCTTGGAAGACGCGCAGCTTTATGAAAAGGCGATGGCTAAAGTCATTCGCGAGGTGAAACCGGAGAGGGAGAAGAGTAAGGATAAGAGTCGACGTGAGATCTGGTGGCGATTTACTCGTCCCGCTCCTGAGATGCGCAAAGCTATCGAGCCGCTTGATCGCTGCATGGTTATTACTCGGCACACGCACGTGGTGATGCCAGCTATGGTTACGACAGGCCAGGTATTTAGCGATGCTACGGTCGTGATCGCGTCCGACGACAGTGCACTGTTGGCTGTTCTGTCTAGTGCGCCACATTACTGGTGGGCCCTTGACCGGGCCTCCACCATGAAGGGCGACCTTCGGTACACCCCCACGGATGTCTTTGCAACTCTCGTCCGACCCTCTCTCAATTCCCGGCTCCGCGCCGCTGGTGCCCACCTCGACACCTTCCGCCGTGACCTAATGCTCTCCAGGAACATGGGTCTCACCACGACCTACAACATGGTCCACAATCCTGAGTGCCAAGACGAGGACATCGTCGACCTCCGCCGTATCCACGATGAGATCGACCGAGCCACAATCGAGGCTTACGGCTGGCTCGACCTCCTGGACGATTCCGGGGAGACTCGGACCGCCGATCCGACCCACGAGACGTCCCCCCTCGACCACGGCTTCCACGAGACCGACCAAGGCACTCGGTACACCATCGGGCTCCTCGCACGAACCGAGATCATCGATCGCCTTCGTCAGCTGAACCACCAGGCATACGCCGACGAGATTCACCTCGGTATACATAAAGGCGTGACGGAGAAGAAGGCGCGAGAGAAGCACCCCGACCTGCCCCCGCCGTCCCCCGAGGCGATCCGGAAGCGCCAAGAGCAGCTCGCCGCGCGAGGTGGGTCGGGTTTCGGTGAGGGCGCTGAGGGCGCCCTGTTCTGAGCCGGCAGCATGACAACGGGCTCGCTCGCGTCACCTCAAGTGACGCGAGCGAGCCCGTCGTTCCGCTCAGAAGCCGTACTCGGCCCTACTCCACCGCAAGCGCCACGAACGCCGCCCACTCACCCCGGCCGACCCGCAGCATTGGCCCGCCACCCGTGACCTTCGAGTCCCGCACGTACACGCCGTTCAGGCCGGCAGCCACCTCCACGCAGTCGCCACCGTTCGTCCCGCTGTAGCTGCTCTTGAACCAATCCAGTTCGGCGGCCTGAGAAGTGTGCTGGTCGCTGCTCATAGCTCCCCTGCCATGCGCTCGATGAGACGGGCGGACTCCTCGGTGTTGAGGGCCTGCGTGCGCAGCATCCCATACCGCAGCCAGAACTCGCTGACCTCATCCTCATTGGACCTGACGGTCACCACACCCTGCGTATCGATGTAGACGTGTCGCGTGCGGTCCATCGACTCCAGCAACACCATGGGCCCGTTGAGTCCGCTGTGGGCACCCCGGGCGGTTGGCATGATCTGGAGTTCGACGTTACGCCTCTGCGAGCATGCCAGCAGGCTTTCCAACTGCTCGCGCATCACCGCCTTGTTGCCCACCACACGTCGAAGTGCGTCCTCCTCGACCACGAACACGAAGACCACGGGCGGGCTCTTGCGAGTCAGCAGGCTCTGCCGTGCCAGACGGGCTGCAACGCGTTCCTCGATGGTCTCGTCGTCCAAGGGCGGGAAGTGAGCTTCAAGCAGCGCCTGCGCGTAAGCCTCCGTCTGCAACAGCCCGGGGATGAGGAGGGGATCGTACGAGAACCTGCTCAGCGCCTCCGCCTCCAACAGTGCGACGTTACGGAAGAACCTCGGCAACTTCGCCCGATCCACCTCCCCTTGAAGCGCCTCCAGAACCCCGCCCGCCTCCAACACCCGCTCCGCCGCCGCTGTGAACGCGACCTTCGCCGGCCGCCGCCCCTGCTCGACCGAGGCGACCTGCTCCAGCGAGTAGCCGATCGCGTCCCCGAGTTGCTGCTGGTTCAACCCGGCCCGCTTGCGCAGGTACTGCAACAGCACCCCGTACGCCGACCACACGCCCGGCACATCAGGCCCCTCGTCCTTGGTCTTCGCGCCCCGCCCCGTCCGCGTCTCCCGTACGTCCCGTACCGTCCTCACAGTCCCACGCCCTTCCCATCCCGTTCCGCGCCCCGCCCACGGCCGCCCTCGCCACCGGTCCATGTCCAACGCGAGGCGCGTGAACCGGGACACGCGCCGGACCCGTACAACGCCCGTACAAGCCCCGTACAACCGAACCCACGGCAGGCTGCCCACTCCGTACGACGAGGACGACGTACGGCCGTCGTACCTGGTCAGCGGGCCATCCACCCCGTCACGCTGACACCGTGACCCACCATCACCTCACCGACGAGGCGAAGCCGCTTCACGCTCCGGCCCGCCAACTGACCCTGCGCTTCAGCGCCACCAGACGCGGCGCCCGCCTCGCCCGCCGGCTCGCCGTCCAGCAGTTCACCGAGTGGACGGACCTCCCGTACGACGCCGACCCGGCCCGTGCCGTCGCCCTCGTCACGGCCGAGCTGGCGTCGAACGCGGTCCGCCACGGCAGCCTCCCCGGCCGGGACTTCCGGCTGGCGCTGCTCCTCCTGCCCGACCGCTTCCGTGTCGAGGTGACGGACACCCGCCCGGAACGACGTCCCCCTCGGCCTACGAATCTGGGGCCGCCGGCCGTCGACGCCTCCTCCGGGCGTGGCCTGCTACTGGTCGAGGTGTACGCCGACCGCTGGGGATGCGACGTTCCCGACGACTACACCAAGACCGTCTGGGCGGAGGTACGACACCAACCGCTGAACCTCTCGCCGCACCCCCGACCAGTCCACGCCCGGACCGAGGCCGTCGGCCAGGTGCGCGAGAGCTAGGGACTTACGACACGGGCGGAGCTAACGACACGACCGTCGCGTCCAAGAGCAAGCCCCGGGCCAACGCGGCTGTGACCTCGCTTGCCCGGTCCGACAGATGACGGGCGGCCCAAGTGTTGGCCGACGCTCGCGACCGCCGCGCCGACCTCGGCGGCATTGAGCTCACCGTGGAGCGGTAGGAAGCCGTACCGTTCGGCGTCGGCGACGGGCCACAGAGTGAAGTCCGCGTGAGGAGATACTTCTACACAGGGCGCGACACGATCATCCGAGAAGTGTGCAAACCTGCCCTGCCGCACCGATCGTCTTTCTGACGTCCTCTCGCGGCGAACCGACGTAGCAGAACCCGTACGAGCCGGATTTCGCTCGCGACGCCCCCCCCACGCTCCGGAACGTAGGACCCAAGCGTGAGTGTGTTTGTCACGAGGTAAATGGCCGCGCTGTTCCGTTGTGGTGGGCGCGGTGGTATGCCAGGTACTGGCGGTCGATTGTGTGCTCCGGTATCTCTCTGAGTCGACGTGGCGAAGCTCCAGGAGAGTGATCAGTGACGGTCAAATCACTACCTATGGTCAACATGCCGAAGTCGAAGAGAACATGATGGTTCGGGCACAGGCAGAGTACGTTGGCTGGGATGTCGGGCCCATCGTGAGGGCGTCCCAGGGCTCGGATGTGTGCTGCTTCTGCGTACGCTCCCGCTGGTGTTGCAAGCCGAATGCCGCAAACCTGACAACTGTAGTCGTGCACTCGTTTCACATAGTCCGCAACGGCAGTACTCCTGACTATGCGTTGAGTCGTCTGTTCGGCGCGTGAGGGTGCCTCGTCTCCTTTCGGCGTGTGTGCGGATGGCCCGGGGGGATCCTCCGTCCCCGCCCCGACCCCGGCGTTCGTGTCTCCGGGGAGGTGAAGCTGGTCCCAGCCCGCTTCAGTCAGTGTCCAGACGCCACGTGACTCCCGGGCCGGAACCAGGAGACCGGATCGTTCCATCCTCTTTCGCTCAAACCTGGTTCTGTTGTGCCATTTGGGCTCATTGTCTCGCTCCGTTCCTTCCTGGTCTTCGGACGAGAGGAGTGTCCCGTAGCGTTGTTCCATGTGCTTGAGTGCGCGACCGGTTGGTGCACTGCCCCCCAACTCCGCCAGCACATTCAACAGCCAGGTCCGAAGGGTGTGTTGAGGCGTCAATCCGGATGTCATGGCCAGAGCATAAGGATTTCTGCTGACTTGGCCAGAGAGGGCACTGACTGGCTCGCCGGGACAGCAGTGCCTTTGTTGAGAATGGGAGCGCTGACGAAGCGAGCGTCAGCGGCCTGCGTAGTGCTCCGCTAGCGCCTTGAGTTCCCGCATCCACAGCAGCGCGTCGTCACCCGAGCGCCCGTACGGCCGCCGTCGGGCCAGCTTGAAGAAGCCGCCGGACGGCCAGCCCCTGTCCTTCAGCACCACGAGTGCCGACAGCAGGGGCAGTGATCCATCGGGGCTTTCCAGCACCGAGGCGTCCTCCAACAGGTAAGGCATGGGGCCCTCGTGGGCGGTGACGTGATGACCGAGCCGTGCCAGTTCGCTGCTCAGATCACCGTACGAAAGGGGCGCCGCGCCCTGGCGTGCCCGTGAACGCAGGATCTCGATCACGGCGTCCAGAGCCTGCTCGTACTCCAGCGTGCCCTTCTGCATGTGCCCTCCCGACCTCGGATTCCGACGATCGCTGAACCTATGCCACCGGCCACCCGACCGTGGCTCGAATGATCGAAGTGGTCGCTGGCCTCTTGTGAACTGAGTACATGGGTCACATACTGGTGGCGATCCACCGTTGCCCGCCTTCCCGGCAGGCGCGCGTGGCCCGGGGGGAATTCGTGAACGGCTCAGACGGCAGACTCGTGCAGACCGCGGTGATCGGGAGCCGGAACTCGGGACGCGCGATCATCCTGCCGACGGACGCCGACGAACTGACCCGTTGGCGCCGACGCCACCCCGCCTACACCTACTGGTGCGGAACCCAGCTAGGCGGTTGCGGCAACGAGCTGTCGGACCGTCTGTACCGCGACAAGGTCTGCCACTTCGCTCACCGACCCCACACCTCCTGCCACCGTACGGCCACCGGCGCGGCCAGCGCGGACCACCTGTTCATCAAGGACGACCTCGCCGCATGGGCCGGACTCAACAGGCGGCAGGGGCAGACCACTTCACGCGACCTCGGATCCGGCCCCGGAGACGCCGTCGACTTCCAGGTGGGGGCGGCCAAGCAGCATGTGCGCTTCCAGTTCAGCAGGCTCGCGCACGCCGAGTGGTACCAGGCCCGCCAGAGGCTCTCCGGTGAATCGGCTACCCTCGACTGGGTCTTCGGTCCGGGCGCGGCCCAGCCGGAGACAATGGAGGAGTTGTACGACGAGTACGGATACCTGCTCCGCTTCCGCTTCGAGACGCACGGTGCGGTACGACGCATCCGTCTCAGGGCGGAGGACCCCCGGCGCAGCACCGACTGGGTGCCCCTCGATGCCTGTGCGATGACCCCTGCGGGGCTCCGGGTCCCGGGAATGGAGCCGCGACGGCGTTCGGGTACCGGCCCGGCCGCCGAGGCGGGAGTCAGGCGCGGGTCAGCGCCTGTGCGGCGGTCCCGCGAAAAGCAGGTGTTAGCGCTGAAGGATGCGCTGACGAGCGCCGCGAGGTTCCGGACCCGGCCCACCTGGGAGGCGCTGGCCCGAACCGCCGGAAGCGACCTGCTCGGGCTGTCGGTCCCGGACCGCATCGGTCTGCTGGTCGCCGTGGAGGAGGCCGGCGGCGATGAGGGGAGCCCGCTACTGTCGGCGCTGATCAGGACCGGGGAGGGTGACGCGCCGCCTTACGTGGGGGATGTGGTCGCCGCCGTCGGTTGCGGGGTTCCCGCGACGGCGGCGGTACTCAGACGATGGTGCCAGCGTGAGGCGGACCGGGCGTTCGCCGTGTACGGGGTACCGTCCCGCACGGCACCGCCGAGGCTGCCGCTCACCGTGGACGGTCAGCTCGCCGCGCAGCAGAGTGCGGAGCCCGCTCAGCGCCAGACCATCGTCCATGTCAAGGGCGGCCTGGTTCGAGAGTCCGCGGCCCGGCCGAAGCCGGAGCCGGAGGGCCTCGCCGGTGTTCCCCTGTACCGCGACACCGAGATTCGGCATGCTCTGCGCAGCGCACGGCAGAGACGGGGGCCGAAGCGCGCAGCCGCTCTCATGGTGCGGGCGGAGGAGGCGCTGACGAGGCTGCCGGAACCGCAACGTACCCAGTTGGTCACCGAGATGGCGACCACCCGCCGCTGGCTGGACAGCCGACCGGACACACCGGCGCGGAAGCCGAGGCAGAGCCGGCGCGCCAAGAAGACGGCGGACGCGAAGAAGACGGCGGACGCGAAGCAGTCGGCGCGAGCAAAGAAGACGCAGCAGGGGAAGAAGGCGAAGAACCCGTTGCAGGGTGCACGTCCCCTGCCCGGAGTCGACGGCGCTCGACCGGAGAAGAGGCCGAAGTGAGCGGTGTTCCCGCCATGAGTGCCGTCCTCGGGATCCTTGGTGCGGTCCGACCGCAGACGTGATGCCGCCCTCCGTATACGCCGCACGCGGAGTTCGGCGCCACAGCCGGCAACCAGCCAATCAGCCAGTCCTGTTCACCGCACACGGAGTTGCCCCATGCCCCGATACAGCCGTGCCGCCGGCACCGCCCTGCTCGTCGCCGCCGTGCTCGCCGTCGGCGGCTGCGGGAGCGACACCGAGCCCTCCACCGCGCACACCTCCGCCGTCCCGGAGGACGTGACCGGGACGGAGTCGACCGCACCGGCCGACGAGTCGGACACGGACCCCGCGCCGGCGGAGGCAGCGACCGGGGACCACCTCTCGATGGAGGACTTCCTGGCGGCCGCCGGTGTCGACGACGCGCTGGTCAACCGGCTCGGCGAGATCGGCGACGCCAACAACTACGGCCTCGGTGTGGGTGTCGAGACCGACCTGGAGGACCGCCGTGGGCTCGCGGTCGTCCAGGTCACCACGTGCCGCAACGTGACCGTCGGATACCGGACATGGGAAGGCGTCCGGTACTCGGACGAGGCGGACGGTGCGACCGAGGACCAGGCCGCCGCGATGGCCGACTTCCTGCGCACGGAGTTCTGTCCCCACGTCACCCCGTTGAAGGAAACCCCGCTTCCCGAGCAGACCCTCGGCGGACCGTCCGAGGACGACCTGGGCGGCCGGGGCCTCGCATCGCCGCTGACCTGGTGGGACGGACGCTATCCGCGCGTCTCGTGGTCCAAGGCGTGCGCGGCGCAGACGGGAATGCCCATCGGCGACCCCGTGGCCTACCGCCTGGCGAAGGACGAGGTCGTCTGCGCCACTCCCTCCGCCACGTCTCTGAAGGAACACCTGATCAACGTGGACATCGTCTTCTCGTCCCCGGTCGACGAAGACCGGGCGCGGAAGGCCGCGCTCGCCCTGCTTCCGTCCGACGCGACGGCGACAGAGCCGACGGAGGGCACCAACCCGGACTGGTCGTACATGGACGGCGGCTGCCTGAACACCAACTTCCGTACGGCGACGATGAAAGGACTGATGGACGAGCTGGAGCAGGATCCGGAGCCCTGGGCGTCCGCCCTCTACTACTCCGACGGATCGATCGAGGACGGAGCCGTGGGTGACTACACCGGCAAGGTCAAGCAGATCTCACTCTCCACGGGTGCCAACGAACCTGGGACGTCGGGTGAGTTGACGTGCTGACACTCACACTGCCGAAATCCCGTCGAGTCGCGCCGGGGCGGCGCCTACCCTGCTGACATGGCCCACGCGAAGACCTCGTACGTCTCCCTGCCCTGTCGGGCCTCGTACAAGCAGCCCTACGACAGGGACAGGGAGCGGATCTGCCCCCGCTGCACGCAGCCGCTGATCCATGTGGGCTCCGCCTTCGCCGCACCCCGCCGCCGGGACACCGCGGCCTGGCGGACGCTGTCCGTGCTGCTGCACGTCGGCGTCCGCTTCCACAAGAGCTGCTGCGGCGGTCCCGGTTACCGCCCCCGCACCTTGAGGGAGGTCCGCGAGCGGATGACGTACGCCCAGCGCAGCGGCGAGCCCTTCGCGAGGTCACTCGTACGGCACGAGGTGCCCTCCTCCCCGCCGCGCGGTCGAGACGGGCGGCCCTGGACGAGGGCCGGGCGGCCCCTTACGGAGCCTAGTTCTCCAGCCGGACCGGCATGAGAATCGAGAAGGCGTCCTCGTCGTCGGGTCGGCGGATGGCGAGCGGTGCCGTGGGCGCGCCCAGTTCCAGGATCAGCTCGTCCCGGGCCCCGGCGGCGAGCGCGTCCAGGAGGAACTCGCGGTTGACGGCCATGTTGTTCTGGTCGTCGTCACCGTCGTCGCACACGATCACGGACCCGTTCTCCGCCGCCCTGAGCACACTGAGGTCGTAAAGCTCGCCGTCCTGCTCACGCGTCTCGCTCGCGCGGACCGGGCCCGTCTCCAGGGCCTGACGGAAGGCCGCCGTATCGACGTGGACCCGGCGACCGGCCGGGAGGTCGACGAGGCGACGGTAGTCGGGGAACTCGTGGCCGAGGCTCCGGCCGGCCGTCTGCCGGTCGCCGGTCTCCAGCGTCACGCGGTCACCGTCCACCGCGAGTTGCACGGGCTCCTCACCGGTCAGCAGCGCCCGCATCGCGTCGGCGAGCGGAAGAGGCACGACGACCTGCGTCCGGGGCCCGCCGTGCCCGGTCGTGGGTGCCTGCGCGACGGCCATCCGGTAGCGGTCGGTGGCCACGAGGTGGAGGCCGTCGCCCTCGAGGTCGAACAGGACTCCGCCGAGCATCGGCAGCTCCGCGTCGGTACCGGCCGCGAAACGGACGGCGTCCAGCGCGGCGGCCAGCTCGGGCGCGAGGACGGACAACCGGGCGGTGGCGGTGGCGGTGTGGAGCGAGGTCATGGGGTCTGTCTCCCTGTGGTCGAGTAGCGCTCGGAGCGTGGAGAACTCGCTGCGGGCATCGGACAGCCCCAGCTCGAGACGGCGCAGGTGCGCCTGAAGCAGACCGCGCACCAGGTCCGTGTCGGCGCCGGCCCAGCCGGCCAGCACGAGCCGGATGTCGGCCAGCGGCATGCCCGCCCGGCGCAGCCGGGCCAGCAACCGCGCCTCCTCCAGCTGCTCGGGCTCGTACCAGCGGTAGCCGCTGACCGGGTCCACCCAGGCGGGGACCAGCACGCCGGCCCGGTCGTAGAACCGCAGCGCGCTCACGCTCAGTCCGCCGTCCCGGGCCATCTCCCCGATACTGCGCATGTCGTTCTCCACACCCGGAACTCTGAGCCCTCGACAAGGTCGAGGGTCAACCTCGGCCATGGTTCGGATCCGCCGTTCAGGCCGGACAGTCGGCCTGCGTGGTGGCCGTGCCTGAACGGATCATCGTGACACTTCCTTGAACAGAGGGATGGCTTGGGGGAGCCGGCGGGACAGACGGTCCGGAAGGGAAGCGGGGACTTCGGGGATCGATCGGGCGACGGGGGCAGCGGGCTCCGCACATAGGCGAACATCCGAATCAAGCCGCGGGACTGCCGGCAGGGCACAACTCGTGCGTCGTCCTCGCCATGGTGGGAGTGGCGTATGACGGCGTCAGACCCGGCGGCAGCGATCCCGAAGCTCGGCGAGGACTGCTTTCTCGGCCGCGTTGACGTCACCGTCCACTGCGGCCACCCGGTCGGCTGCGTCGAGGATGTCGCTCAGATCCCCCGGCTCGGCGTCCACGCGCCGCCACACCTCGGCGGGCTCGATGTCGACAAGGTGAGCAAGCTGTTCGTCGACCACCTGATGCTGATCCCTGACCAGCCTCACCAAGTGCCGCATCAACAGCGCCTCGTCGTCGGCGATTTTTCGGTTCGCCCTGATGATGAGCCACGCTACCCACAGCATCAACCGTGGATGCTGACTGCGCTTGCTCAGCCGCTCGGCGAGTTCGATCACCCGCGCCTCGTTCCGGAAGACGGCCTGCGCGTGCCGCCCCGCGAGCAGCGTCGTATAGCGGTTCAGCACCACCGCAAGGGGAACCCCGACCACGGGGATGCCGATCTTGATGACGTTCTTCTGCAGGAGGTACTTCCCGACGACCGGCAGTCCCTTTCCGGCGCTCAGTACCGCTCCGGAGTAGAAGCGCTTGATCACCGGCCGCACGATGGCCGGGACCACCTTGACCACACCTTCCCGGACCGCTTCCCCGCTCTTGATCGTGAAGGCCACTCGAATAAGCTTCCACATGTCCTCGGGGTCGGACAGGTCGAGCGGGACCCGATAGAGCACTGCGACGTCCCAGGCCAGGCGGAGCTGAAGCCGGGTGATGAACGCGACATCGACCATCATGGTCGTGACGGCGGCCGGGACAGTCGCCGGCGAGGCACCACCAAGACTTCCGAGGGTGGCGACGACGGCCGCCGAGTAGGCCCCGGCAGAGAGCCCGCCTTCGAGCGCGGCGTACCGAGCCGCCATCTTCATCCGCTGATCGACGATGACATCCACGGGTACGCCCTCGTACCGCTCCTGGAAATACTGCCAGTCGACCTTGTCGGTGTAGGAGCTCAGGGCCTGAGCGCTGAGCTTGGTGAACCAGCCACCCGACTTGATGTCGTCCGGGCTCAACCCCTTGACGAACTCCCGTAGCTTGGCCCGCTCATGCTCGACAAACTCCCGATCGGCATCGTCGCCGCCGTCGACAGCGTCAATCGTAGCTTCGGCCATGGTGAGTTCCCCCATTTTCGCGGTCTCCATCGTGTGCTGTGTGACGGTGCCCAGCCGGTGCCAGGCCGACAGGCGGGCGCCGGCGAACACTGTTGCGTCGTCTTGCCTCACCAGGTGCACGAACCCGGCCCGTCCCCGTCCGGTGTCTGTGGTGCCGAGGGGTCGGCTGTGTGCTGAATCTATGCCTTTTCAGGCGCAGCTGTCCGCCGATGCCAAGGACGAACGGCTGGAGATGCGCGGCATCGTCTCGTTGGGGGAGCGGCGCAGCAGCTTGATGGTGCGGCCCTCGACCCAGGCGTTCCACGCCTTGAGGTAGTAGAGCAGGTGCTCGCGTGAGTCGTCGCGGCGTCGGTGCGCGTTGCCCAGGGCCAGGTTGAGCATGGTGTTGCGCAGCGTCAGACGCGGGTCGCCCGGCTCCAGGCGGGCACCGGTGACGACCCCCGCCTCCCAGCCGGACTGGTCGATGTCGGGCCTGGCCTCGCTGGTGACGTACCAGCCGATCGTCGCGGCCGTGACGGTGATACGGCATCCCCGGTTCAGCGCGATGCCGTGGTGCAGGGCGTCTCGGACACCGGGGTGTTCGCCGAGCAGGTTCAGGAGCTGGTCGTTGCTCGTGACCGACGAGCCGCCGCTCCACGCGGAGTTGGGGGCATTGCGGTACAGGTGCAGTCCGCGCAGGGCTGCCGCCAGGTGGGTCGCGTTGGCCTCCCCCGCGAGCGCCAGCGTGTCCCGGCCGGTGCGCTTACGGCCCGTGTCCATCACGGTGAACGCCGTGCGCGGCACGCCGTGCGTGACGGTCAGGGGCACGGTGACGCCGGCTTTGACGATGGCGGCCAGGCGGTGCTGTCCGTCGATGAGAACGTCGTCCTCGTCGAAGGCGATGCCCTGGTGCGTCAGCTGCCATTCCCCGCGCTGGATCTGACCGGCCAAGTGCTGCACCGTGCTTTTGCTGAGCGGCCGGTTGCTGGTGTTGCGGGTGAGCCACTGCGCCGCCAACTGGGGCGACACGTCAACCACTTGCATATGCATGGCACTTTTGCCTTCCTCTGAGGTGACGTCGATGAAAGCTTGTCGGTCTTTGTGAACTAAGTCAACGTCGATAACGAAGGAACGCCAGGATCGAACGTGTTGTCGAGGTCGGTCGGCGTCGCCGATGAACGCTCGCCGGGGGTGATCTGTGCCGGATGAGCGTCGCGGCGGGATGGATGTCCGGGTTTTGCTGCTACGCTCGCGATGTGTGCTCAGTTCACACCAGAGTTCGTGCGCCGGGGGGCGCCTTGTGATCGGGCTCGTGGTGGGCGGGGCGAGATGACCGGACGGGCCACCGGATGGCCCTCAGGAGCAGTGGTGGGGTGGGCGTGTGAGTCAGGATGAGCGCGGGCTGGGCGAAGGTCTGCGACCGGTCGGTTCCGTCTACCAGTACGACGACGGCCTGTATGTGCGGGTGGGCGACGTCGTGCCCCACGTGCTGGCGGACGCCGAGGACAGTCACGGGTACCGGCAGGGTGACGACCTGGTGCGGTGCACGCTCTCCCTGAGTAACGGCACCGGGCGGCCGTTCGAGCTCGACGGCGTCACCCTGCTGGTGCGGGGAGGGCCGTACGGCAAGACGGGCCGTCAGGTGCAGGACTACCGCAGTGATGTCATCGACGACGCCCTCGAGGGGACCCTGCGCGCCGGGCGCAGGGTCTCCGTCACCTGGGCCTACAGCATTCCGGCCGGCACCGCCGGTGACCTGGACATCGAGGTCCGCTTCCCGTCGCGCGACCGGGGGAGCGTCACGTTCGGCACGGCGTCTGCCGCCGCCACGGTGGCCGGCGAGCGCCCCGTACCGATGGCGTACGACCAGTCCGTACTGTTCGGTGAGCGGCAGCAGTCGCTGTTCGCGGAGCCGGACGAGGCCCGGGAGCCCGTGACCGGGGCCGGGCGCGCAGCTCCTGCCGCGAGGGACCAGCGCACGAGCGCGCCCGCAGCGGACGGCCGGCACGCGAGCGCCCCGGTCGCGGACCGCCGGCGCACGACTCAACCGGCAAGGAGCGACAAGCACACGACCACTCCGGCCGCGCCCGACGTCGTCCCGGCCCAGCCGACCGGCCCGGGGAGTCGGACCGCCCGGTCGCTGGCCCCGGAAATCTCCGCCGACAGCCTGGACGGCGCTCGGGTCCGGCAGATCTTCCGGTTTCTCGCCGAGGCCGAGGAGTCGAAGACGCGTCCCGTGCGCACGCTCGACGGGGCGGCCGGCGCCGTGTGGTTCGACGAGTTGCCGGACGACGACGGAGTCGAGGTGATGATCGACGGCGCTCTCCTGGGGGACGACCCGGCCTGGCTGACCGTCGCCCGCCCCGAACGCGAGGATGCGCCGCACCTCAAGCCTCTCCTCGCGCCCTGGGTGGACGACACCCGTATCCGTGACTTCAAGGAGCCTCGCGCCCCGCACCTGCGCCGTCGCATCGACCCCGAGTTCCCCGACTGGTCCCAGGGGATCCCGCTCGACAAGACGTACCACGAGTTGGACGAACACCCCCAGCGGGAGAAGATCGAGAAGCTGTATGGCGCCTGGGAACAGGAATGGCTCGCCTGGGCGGAACGGCGCCGTGCGATCGACCCCCTGGTCAGGCTGTACGACCGCCTGCACAAGATGCACGAGGACGCGGCCAACCTCGGTGAGGCGTACGAACTCGTGCTCGGGCTGGGCCGGCTCACCTGGCAGACGACCGCCGGACAGCGGGTGGAACGGCACCTCATCACGCACCGTGCCACGCTCCGGCTCGACCCGTCCACCGGCACGCTCACCGCCGCGCCCGACCCCACCGGCGCGGGCCTCGAACTCGAAGAAGGCATGCTCGAAGGGGCCCAGCACGTGCCGGGCGCCGTGCGCGAGACGATCGTCGAGGTGCTGGAAGGCGCCTTGGACGTGACCGACCCCGAACACCTGGACGCCGTGCACACCGCCCTGCGCAGCTGGGTCAACGCAGCCCACAGCGCCGGAAGTTACGTGCCGACCGTCGAGCGCGCCAAGCCGCGCAGCCTCGACGTCCCGCAGGTGGGGCTCACCCCCGCACTCGTCCTGCGTGAGCGCAGCCGCCGCTCCACCATGGACGCCCTCAAAGCCATCGCCCGCCAGATCGACGCGGGCACTCCGCCCACCGCACTGCTCAGCTACATCGCCGGCCGGGACGGCGCGCTGACCGCGGCCGACCTCGCGGCCGCGGAGGACGACGGGACGGCGCAGAGCGGCGACGAGATGTACTTCGCGCTGCCCGCCAACGAGGAGCAGCGCACGATCGCCGAACGCCTGCGCGCCAACCGGCTCGTCGTCGTCCAGGGACCGCCCGGCACCGGCAAGACGCACACCATCGCCAACCTGGTCACCGACCTGCTCGCCCAGGGCAAGCGCGTTCTCATCACCAGCCACACCCCGCGCGCCCTGCGCGTCCTGCGGGACAAGCTGCCCGAGTCCGTCCGGGACCTGTGCGTGAGCCGCACCGAGGACGGCGCGGCCGCCCAGCGGGAGCTGGAGGCGTCCGTGCAGCGGATCCTCGGCGAGTACGCGGGCTACGACGAGAAGGCCTCCCGCAAGGGGATCCGCACCCTCCAGACACGCCTCGCCCAGGCCCGCGCCGCCCAGCAGGCCATGCTGCGCGACCTCGCCGCACTGCGCGAACAGGAGACCCACCGCTTCGAGGCAGAGATCGGCGACTACAGCGGCAGCCTGCAGGAGATCGCCGAGCGACTCACCGCCGAGGCGGAACGGCACGACTGGCTCGGCCCGGTCCCGCAGGAACAGCCCGCCCTGAGCGCCGACGAGGTCCTGCGCCTGCTGCACACCACCCGCGCGTACACCCCGCACCACCAGGCCCTCGCGGCCGAGGTGCCCGGCCCCTCCGAACTGCCGGGCCCGGGCGACTTCGAGCAGGCCGTACGCACCGTACGGTCGGCCGAGGAAGCGCATACGGCCGCGCGCCAGGACCCGCTGTGCGCGGAGCACGACACAGCCGTCAGGAGCCTCGGCGAGGGCGAACAGCAGCGGCTGTCCTCGGCGCTCGACGCGTTCTCCACCGCCCGCGCCCGCGCCACGGCTCTCACCGCCGCGGCCGGGGACTGGGCCGCGACGTTCCTGAGGCAGGTGACGGAGGGGCAGGACTGGCAGGCACGCAGCCGGCGGACCGCCGTCATCGAAACCCTGGCGGCCGTCGACAGCTCGCTCGCCGTCCTGGGCACGTCCATGGTCAGCGGCCTGGAACAGTACGACCCGGCCACGGCGCTCGCCCAGGTCACCGCACTGCACGACGGTCTCGGTCAGGGACAGAAGCTGCGCGGCCCCCTCGGGATGCGCTCCAAGCTGGCGAAGACGGCCGGCGCGTTCGCGGAGCAGGTACGGGTCGACGGCCGGGCGCCGGAAGACGTCCCCACGTCGGCCGTCGTCCTCGCCCGCGTCCAGCTGGAACTGCGCCTGGCCCAGGTGGAGTCCGAGTGGGGCACGCCCGTCGCCCCCTGGCAGGGACACGGTCCGCGCCTCGCGCGGCTGCGGCAGGACGCGGAGGTACTCGACGCGCTGCTCACCGTCGCCGCCGCCCGCACCGACGTCCTGACCGCCGCGGCCACCTCCCCGGCGCTCGCGGTCGCCGTCTGGCACGACCCGTCGGTCGAGAACGCCATACGCACCCTGCTGCGCGCGTCGACCACCCTGCGCGCGGCCGAACAGTCACGCAAGCTCATCGCGGACACCGAGGAACTGCTGCGCGCCTGGGGCGACCGCCCCGCGGTGGCGCCCGCCGTGGTGCGCGCACTCGGCACCGTCCGCGACCGTGACCCCGACGGCTACCGCGCGTTCAGCGACGAGATGGCCGAGGTACGCGAGGCCGCCCGGCTGCGAGCCGAGCAGGACGTGGCGCTCGCTCGTGTCCGCGAGGCGTTCCCGGCCCTCGCTGACCGGATCACCGCCACACACGAGGACAGCGCCTGGGACGCCCGACTGCCCTCGCTCGCCGAGGCCTGGGCCTGGTCCGCGTGGCGCGACCGCATGGAGCGGCTGACCGACCCCGAGGCCGAGCGAACCCTGCGCCGGCGGCTGACGGAGGCCGACGACGAAGCTCGCATCATGCTCGCGCGGCTCGCCGCCGCCCGCGCCTGGCACCGCTGCCTCGGACTGCTCACCGGCGACCAGTCCCGGGCACTCAGCGCGTACCAGCAGGCCGCCCGCCGCATCAAGGGCAAGTACCAGCACCGCTACCGGCGCGACGCACAGGCCGCCCTGCGCAAGGCGCAGACGGCGGTGCCGGCCTGGATCATGCCGCTGCACCAGGTCGCCGAGACCGTACCCATGGACAGGCCGGGTCTCTTCGACGTCGTCATCGTCGACGAGGCCAGCCAGTCCGGCCTGGAGGCCATGCTGCTGAGCTGGCTCGCCGACCGAATGGTCGTCGTCGGCGACAGCAAGCAGGTCAGTCCGTCCAACGTCGGCCTCAAACAGGACGAGTACTTCCACCTCAGGGACCGCCTGCTCACCGCGCTGGAACCGGACGTCCGCAGCCTGTTCGGCCCGGAGTCCAGCTTCTTCGACCTCACGGAAGCCCTCTCGGCGGGCCGCGGCACGCTCATGCTCAAGGAGCACTTCCGGTGCATGCCGGAGATCATCTCCTTCTCCAACGACCTCTGCTACAACCGTGATCTGCTGCCCCTGCGGCAGTACGGCGCCGACCGGCTGCCCCCGGTGCGCACCGTGTACGTCGAGACCGGCGAAGCTGTCGGCGCCAACGCCCGGCTGACCAACGCCGCCGAGGCCGAGGCCCTCGTCGACGCGATCGTGCGCTGCTGCGCCGACCCCGCCTACGACGGCAAGACCATGGGCGTCGTCAGCCTGCGCGCGAGCAAGGGACACCTGACGGAACTGGAGAACCTGCTCGCCGAGCGCCTCGACTACGAGCAGCGCGAGGAGCGCCGCATCCGGGTCGGCGACGCCGAGGACTTCCAGGGCGACGAGCGGCACGTCATGTTCATCTCGTTCGTCAACTCGGCGACCACGGCCGCCGGAGCGGTCCCGGGCGGCTTCAACGGCAAGACCTACGAGCAGCGCATCAACGTGGCGGCCTCGCGTGCCCAGGACCAGGTGTGGGTGTTCCACAGCGCGCGGGCCGAACAGTTCCACGAGAATGATCTGCGCCGCCGATGGCTCGACCACCTGACCCGTCCCGCGGAGGAGGACGTCGTCGCGGTCGAGGGCGAGCTCCTGCCCGACGTCCGGCACGAAGCGTTCGACAGCCTGTTCCAGCAGAAGGTGTACCTGGAACTGACGGCACGGGGCCACCGGGTCCGTCCGGGGTACAAGGTGGGCCGCCACACGATCGACCTGGTCGTGGAGGGCGGAACGCGTCGCCTCGCGGTCGCCTGCGACGGCGACGCCTTCGCCGAGGGCGAGGACGCCGACACCGCGGCCGCCAGACAGCGCGACCTGGAACGCGTCGACTGGACCTTCGTCCGGATCCGCGGCAGTCGCTTCCACCTCGACCGCGAGCAGGCGCTGGCCCCGCTGTGGGCCGAGCTGGATCGGCTGGGCATCGAACCGGGCGGGCGGGAGCCGGAGGTCTCCGGTTCCGCCGACGACGTCGCGCCCAGCGGGACGGAGCCGACCGGTGAGGCGGAGGCCGGCGGTGATGCGGTCGAGACCGCCGATGTGGCCTTGGCGGGGGCCGGGGCGGCTGCTGCGGTCGGTGACGGCGGGCCGTCCGAGCCGCGAGGCGCATCGAGTCATGAGCTGGGGAGCCGGGACAGGGCGCGACCGCAGGTGCCGACCGGGACCGCGGCCGCTCTGGGTGCGGTGCCCGCGCCCAGGGCCACGGACCCGCGCGAGTCCCTGACTGGTCCGGCCCGACGGGCGACGCCTGCTCCGACGCGGCCGCGTGGCATGACCGCGGACGGCGGGGCTGCTCCCGCACGGGCGGCCGGGGCGGCGGCACCTGCCGCACGGCCGACCGGTCCAGCCCGCTCGGCAGGGCACGTCGTACGGTCCGAGGGCGAGGCGCAGTCGGCGACCCCAGGGCCGACGGCGCCGAGCCCCCTGCCCGTGCGGGAGATCCCCGCCGCGGCCTTCCAGCGGCTGGTGCGTGAGGTGCAGCAACTCCAGGCGGCAGTCGACGCTCCCCACGAGAGCCCCGAAGGAGCGGACGCGGCCCAGTTGGTCTTCCTCAGGAAGACCCAGGCAGAGCAGCGCGACCGGCGCACCAAGCGCCTCGCCTTCTTGCGGACCTTCCTCGACTCCGTGGGCGTCGGGCGGGAAGGAGCTGTCCCCGATGTCGTGATTCCAGGCGCCCTGCTCCGCCTGGAGTTCGACGGGCAGGTGGACGACGACACTCTGTACACGATCGCCGAACTGCCCACCGAGGAGGCGGACATCGTCTCTCCGTCCTCTCCGCTCGGCCACGCGCTGACCTGGCAGCCAACGGGACGCGAGATCTCGTACGACGCGTCCCAGGGCAGGCCGCGCACGGTCGTCGTGCGGGAGATCCGCGTCTGATCTTGGCCACGGCAATGTGACGAGGCGGGCCCTGTCCCAGGGGCCCGCCTTCGGTTCGCGGGGGGAAGGGCCCGGTTGCGGATCGCGGGGACAGGACCGGTGCGGCTCAGCCGGCGACCGGGTCCAGCATGCGGCTGCGCTCACCGCTCCAGGAGATCGCCAGCGCGTCGCGCGCCCGCGTACAGGCCACGAAGAGCAGACAGTGCTCGGCCAGAAGATCCGAACGGTGCTGCACGGCGTCCTCGTCGGCGGGCGTCACCTGCGGAGCGAACGGCAGCACGTGGGACGTCACGCCGACGACAGCCACACAACGGAACTCCAGCCCTTTCATGGCATGCATCGTCGCCACGCGCACACCCGACACGGACGGCCCCGGGTCGTCCTTGACAGCGACGGCGGGAACACCCTCCCTGCGCAGGCGGGCGATGACAGCGTCGACCAGCGTGTTGAACCGGGCGCACACCGCTACTTCGGACGGCTTCACACCGTCCTGGTCGACCCATGTGCGGATTTGCTCCACCAGTGCGCGCAGTTCGTCGTCCTGGCTGGCATGGCCACGAGCCACCGGAACGCGGCCGTGCAGTTCGGAACGGTAGCCCCGCAGCGAGTCCTGGCCGCCGTCGTCCTCGTCGTCCTCACCGAGTCGGCCCACCGGCTGACCGTCCAGGAGGGACGCGGACCAGCGCAGAATCTCCTCCGTGCTGCGGTAGTTGAGGCGCAGCCGGGACGTCCGTCCCCGCACGTTGACGCCCAGGGACCGCAGCGAGACCCGGGAGTCGTAGATGCGCTGATGGGGATCGCCGACGAGGAACAGGTCGTCGGCCTGCTCGGCCACGCAGGCACGCAGCACCCGCCACTGGGCCGGGTGCAGATCCTGTGCCTCGTCCACCACGACGTGGCGGTAGCGCGGCCCCTGATCGGCCAGAATCCGGGCGGCCTGGTCGCACACCATCGTGTACGTCGCGCAGTCGCGCGAGGCCAGGTCACCCGTGAACCGCTCCATGACCCGCCACAACCGGGCCCGTTGCACCCGCCCTACCTGTGTGCCGCGCCCCCTGCGCACACATCGCAGGTAGTCCTCAGGCGTCCGCAGTCCCTGAGCCAGGACGACGTTGCGGAACTCCTGGGACAGGAAGCGCTCCGACCAGGGGAGGTCCTCGCGCGCGGCGGCACGGGCCCACGCGCTCTTCTCCGCCGCCGCCGACAGCGGTTTCGGCGAGCTGCCCCGGGCTTCCCGGATGACCCTGGCGGCCAGCGAGTCCACCGTCGTGACGTCGACACGGTCGAGCAGGTGCGTGTCCGCGTCGCCGAGCAGGAGGGCCAGGCTGTCCCGCAGGGCGGCCGCCATGGCGTTGGTGAAGGTGGCGAGCAGGATCCGGTCCTCCTTGCGTCCGGTGCGCAGCAGGTGCCGTACCCGGTGCAGGGCGACGACCGTCTTGCCGGTGCCGGGACCGCCCGTCACCTGAGCCGGTCCGTTGAAGCCCGCGTGGTAGGCGTACCGGCGCTGGGCGGGGTGCAGGAAGACGCGCCAGCGGATGAAGTCCTCGGTGAGGATCCTCTCCAGCTCGCCGGGGCCGGTGACCTCCACGATGCGGTCGGGCGTGTTGAGGATCGCCTGGCTGAGCGTGACGGCCGGTCGGTCCTCCGCCGTGCGCACCGTCTGCCCGCGCGGGGCGATCACTTGCTCCCAGACGTCCTGGGGCGAGTAGTCGGCCGCCAGGTATTCCAGTACCTCGTACTGGTCGGCAGGCATCATGGGGGGCGCCATGACCGTCAGGTCGTCGGCGGTGACGCACACGCGCGCCAGTCGCAGGACCTGCTCGTCGATGCCGAGGTCACGCAGCACGGTGTCGGAGTGGTGCGCGAAGAGCCGGGCCGGGGTCTGGACCGCCTTCGTCTCGAAGTAGGTCTCCATCTGCTCGAGTGCCTCGACATTGCGGACCTCCAGGCCTCCGGTGGCGCCGTTGACCGAATAGGCGCGCTTGCAGGCCCAGTTGATCGCCTCGTCGTGGGGTGCCACCCTGAGGAGGGTGAACAACTCGCTGCCGTCGTCCGGGGCGAGGAGAACCCCCCGGTAGAACCTGGTGACCCGGATCGTACGGATCCGGGGGTCGCGCGCCCGCTCGAGCTTCTCCAGATGCATTCCCTTGCTGGCGTGGAGCTGAGGCACGGTCAGGCTCCGGAACATCTGGATCGCGTCGTTGACCTCCTTCTGGACAGGCCTCTGCAGAGAGATCAGATCCGCGACGAAGTCATCGGAGAGGGCGAGACGGGGCATGGGAGTCCTCGGGTCGCGGACGGGCTGGTGGGCGGGCACCAGCCTAGAGACTGACGGAATGCAGAGCGAGGGACCCCCCGTATTCGTTGTGTGAACTGAGTCAACGGGTCTATATTTCTCGTGCTGTCACACCACCGGTGCACATCCGTGCTCCAACGGCCCTGTCCGGAAGGACCCACCGCATGCCGGCCCAGCCTGCCCAGGCCGCTGTTCCGCATCCGCTCGACGAAGTTCCCCAGACGTTCCGTGCCGGGGACTCCTACGCCGTGCGGGATGCACTCGTGCACTACATCCGCCGGGATCTGCTGGGCCCCTGGGACGGTGAGACGGAAACCCTGCCGAGTGCCTCCTCCGGTCCCCGTGACCGGTACCTGGTCGGCATGCTCGGCCCGCGCCCCCAGGCCGTCACCGCGGACCGGATCGCCCGTGCGGCCGCCCAGGGCGCGGACGGCGAGTCGGGTGACGAGCAGGAAGGTGACGACAGCGACCTGCAGGACCGGTTGAGTCCCCAGGCTGCCGGACACATCTGGGCATCCTCCATGGGACTGTCCTTCACCGCGCCGGCCTCCGTCGGTACGCTCAGCGCTACCGTCCGCTGGGGTCGCTACACCCAGTCGGACGAGGCCACCGAGCGGGGGACGACGCGTCGGGCCTGGTCACGTGATCAGGTCGAGCGTCTGGTGGACATCGACGTGACCGACGGTGCGGACCGCACCGTTCAACTCGACGGCGACACCGTCGTCCTCGACGTGCAGGTACGGCGGCACACGGGCCGCGCGGGCGCCGAGGACCTGCGCATAGTCGAACTGGCATTGGTGAACCGGCAGCCGGACAGCGCGGACGCACGCGACGCGCACTGGCTCTTCCAGACCGAGATCGACGTCACCGCCTTTCCCGACGACCAGGCTGCCGTCTTCCTGCCGGTCGACGACCCCCTCGAGCCGGCGAGTCACGACAACGCGCCCGAGGACGCCGAGGAGCGGCGACTGCGCCTGCTTTATCGGGACAGTCTCAGCCACGCCAATGGCCGCAACGTCGCCGTTCACGCACACGTTCGCGACGGAGAGCGCAACGCGCACCGCCTGACCACCGTCTGGCTTCCTGAGTACGACGTCAGGGCGACCACCGCGCCGGCACTCGAAGAGCAGGACCTCCTCCAGGGACTGGAGCTGGGCATGGACGAGCTGGCGGCACTTGCCGTGCCCGACCGCCGGGCCGAACTCAGCGCCGCTCTGGCCCCGTTGGCCGACGGGTACGGCACGTGGCTGGAACAGCAGCGCCGCAGTTCCGCCTCACTCCCCGAGGACCTGCGAGAAGCGGCCGAGACCGCCATCGAGCAGGCGCTGGAGGTCTGCGACCGCATCACCCTCGGCATCGACAGGCTCGTGGCCGACGAGACGGCCCTGATGGCCTTCCGGTTCGCCAACCGGGCCATGGCCCTGCAGCGCCGCAACACGGCCATCGCGACCGCCCGCGCCGGCCGCGAGAACGATTCCCGCTCCTACCAAGAGGCCTACGACGAGGTACACGGCAAGGGCAAGGCGGCAGCCAGCTGGCGTCCGTTCCAGCTCGCCTTCGTCCTGCTGAACCTCGACTCCCTCACCCAGCCCGGACACCCGCACCGTGGTACCGGCCGTGAAGCCCTCGTCGATCTGCTCTTCTTCCCGACCGGTGGCGGCAAGACCGAGGCGTATCTCGGACTCGCCGCCTACACCTTCGCCCTGAGACGGCTCCAGGGGACCATCGGCTCGGGAGCGGACGCCCGCAGCGGTGAGGCGGGCGTGGGCGTTCTCATGCGGTACACCCTGCGGCTGCTGACCGCTCAGCAGTTCCAGCGGGCCGCCGCCCTGGTGAGTGCCTGCGAAGTACTGCGCCGCGAGGAGTTCGCGCGGGACCGGCGCTGGGGACCTACCCCGTTCCGGATCGGGCTCTGGGTTGGCACTTCCGTCTCACCGAACTGGTTCGACGAGGCCAAGGAACAGATCGCCGAAGCCAAGGAGAACGCCAGCGACAAGCATGCCCGGGTCCTGCAAGTCCTCACCTGCCCCTGGTGCGGCAGCGGGCTGACCGCCCGCTCGAACATGGAGTACGACGAAGGGCGCCGCAGGGTGCTGCTGTACTGTCCTCGCGGCGAGGGGGAGGATCGCTGCCCCTTCTCCCGCCGCGAGGCGCTCGGCGAGGGCATCCCCGTGCTCACCGTCGACGAGGAGATCTACCGGCTGGCCCCCTCGCTGCTGATCGCCACGGTCGACAAGTTCGCCCAGCTCCCGTGGAACGGCTACTCGGGCCTGCTGTTCGGCAGGGTCACCGAGCTGTGTCCCCGCCACGGCTACCGCCATGACGACCTGGATGCCAAGACCGGCTGCGGTGGACGCCACAACGCCAGGGGCGACCTGCCCGGCGTCACCGCCCAGCCCGTCACTCGCCTGCGACCTCCGGACCTGATCATCCAGGACGAGTTGCATCTGATCTCCGGAGCCCTCGGTACCACCGTGGGCCTCTTCGAGGCGGCCGTCGACCAGTTGTGCACCTGGAGCTTCACCGACGTGCACGGAGGACGTCACGAAGCCGGCCCCAAGATCGTCGCCTCCACCGCGACCACCAAGCGGGCCGCCGACCAGGTGCTCGGTGTCTTCGGCCGCAAGGTCGCCGTCTTCCCTCCCCAGGTGCTCGACGTCGGCGACACCTTCTTCTCCCGGCAGGTGGAACTGAGCCGGGAGAATCCCGGCCGCCGCTACCTCGGCGTTTGTGCGCACGGCACCCGTCTCAAGGCCGCCGAGATCCGCGTCGCGGAGATTCTGCTGCTCGCGGCGCAGCAGCTCTTCGACGACTACGGCAGGCCGGCGGACCCATACATGACGCTCGTCGGCTACTTCAACGCGACCCGTGAACTCGCCGGTATGCGGCGGTACATGGACGACGACATCACCACCCGAGTGCGGTCCAACGGCAGCCGCAAGGGCCAGGACACGCTGTCCGACCGCATCGTCAGCAGAGCCGGGATGCTCAGCATCCAGGAACTGACCTCGCGCATCTCCTCCTCGGACATCGGCGCGGCCCTGAAGCGGCTGGAGATCGAGTTCGACCCCGAGCGGGACACCTCGGTGCGCAGGCGAGCCTTCCTGCGCGAGTACGCCACCGCCATGAAGGACAAGCGCGAACCCCGCGCGTCCATGACGCCGTTCCTTCGGCAGGCCGTCGACGTCGTCCTCGCGACCTCCATGCTGCAGGTCGGCGTCGACGTCTCCCGCTTCGGCCTGATGCTCGTCGTGGGCCAGCCCAAGAACACGGCCGAGTACATCCAGGCGTCCTCACGGGTCGGCCGCGACGCCGCCCGCCCGGGCCTGGTGGTGACCCTCTACAACTGGTCACGCCCCCGCGACCTCGCCCACTACGAGGACTTCGAGCACTATCACGCGACGTTCTACCGTCAGGTGGAAGCGCTGTCGGTGACCCCGTACACCCGCCGCGCGCTCGACCGCGGCGTCGCCGCCACCTATGTCGCCGCGCTGCGCCACGCTGTCTACGACTCTTCCCGCAACCTCGACGCCCACGACGTCGACCTCGACGGTCCGGTCGCACAGGAGGTCGAACGGCGGCTTCTTGAACGCGCCGAACGGGTGGGGCGCGACCGGGCCCGCGAGTACCTGAGCGAACGTCTGGACCGGCTCAAGGACGAATGGCGCCGCAAACGCGACGAGAGCAGTTCGGCCCTCGCCTACCGCAAGGAGAAGCACAAGACGACCGTCGTGAACGGCCTGCTGCGCCGGGCGGACGGATCCCGGTGGACCGAGCTGACCGTCGGCATGTCGATGCGCGAGACGGAGAACGAGATCAACCTGCTCCTCCCCGGCGGCGGCGCCTTCCTGGAAGAACCCTCGGGCGACGGCCCCGACTGGACGTTCGGCGCCTCCGGCGGGACCGAGTCCGACACCGACCCGGACACGACGAGCACCGTGGACAGCGACGAATACGGCCCCGTCACGGCCGACACGGTCAGGAAGGCACAGCGATGAGCAGCCAGGGCAGCAACCGCAGGGTCGGCGCCGTACGGCCCAGCCACCTCATGTTCACCGCCGGAGTCGGAGCCCTCGTCGACCTGCCCAACTTCTCCGTCCTGATCCGGGGAATCGACTCCTGGAGTCACTCCGGTGTCACCGACTACGACATCGACGAACCCCGGCTGCGTGCCGCCGTCAACCGGTCGCTCCAGCGCTACGGGCGCGGCCAGGTCGAGCAGTTGCGTGCCGCTCCCTGGCTGGAGGGCGCCGACGCGGACCCGAAGGGGTGGGCGGCACAGGGGGTCGGCGTACCCGTCACGCCCTTCCCGCAGTGGCTGCGCTGCACCGCGTGCAATGTGCTGGCCGCGATCGACTCGGGCGAGTTCGCCTTCGTCAACGCCAACCCACGGACGCCGCACGAGGCGAAGTTCGTCCACGACTGCAAGCGGGGGAAGCCGCTGGCCGTTGCGGCCCGTTTCACCCTCGTCTGCACCGCCGGCCATCTCGACGAGTTTCCGTACACCACGTACGTGCACCGTGGGCAGGCCTGCGGCAAGACACCGCGCCCGAAGCTGCGCATGAAGGACCATGGCGGCAACCAGGCTGCCAACGTCACCATCGAATGCGTCGCCTGCGGCGTGAAGCGCAACATCCGGGAAGCCATGGGCGAACGAGGCCGGCGTAACCTGCCCAGGTGCCGTGGAAGGCATCCGCATCTCGGCACCTACGAGACGAACGGCTGCGACCAGGAGCCGGTCCTGATGGTGGCGGGCGCGTCCAACCAGTGGTTCCCGCTCACCCTCAGCGCCCTTGCACTGCCCAAGGCGCAGGGTGGAGACATCGGCAAGCTCCTGGACGACCACTGGCCCGATCTCGAACTGATCGAGGACCGAGGCCAGTTCGACTTCATGGCGCGCATGCCCAAGTTCACCTTCCTCAAGGAGTTCGACGCCGACGCGGTGGTCGCGGCGATCGCGGCCCGCAAGCAGGGAACCCCCGGGTCGGCCCCCTCCGCCCCCGACGTCCAGGCGGATCTCTTCGGACCTGAATGGGACGCGCTCTCCGGTCCCGTTCCCACTCCGAGCGACGATTTCGCACTCCGGCAGATGCCCGTGCCGACCCGTCTGAGCGAGCTTTTCGCCGATATCAGGCAGGTTGAGCGGCTGCGTGAGGCACGAGCGCTGATCGGGTTCACCCGGCTCGACGCGCCCGACCCCGAATCGCCGGAGATCGCCACGCGCGTCGAGCTGTCCCGTGGGATCCGTAACTGGGTACCGGCCAGTGAGGTGCGCGGCGAGGGCGTCTTCTTGCGCGTGCGGGACGATCTGATGGCCGAGTGGAGCGCCCGTATGGAGAAGTCACCGCAGATGGAGGCGCACAGACAGGCGTACGCACGGTTCCGCGCCAACCGGAAGTCGGACCGCAAGACCAGCGACTTCGACCCCTACTACGGTTGGCCCGGAGCGCGGTACATCGCGCTGCACACACTCTCCCACCTGCTGATCCGCACCATCGCTCTGGAGTGCGGCTACAACTCCGCCTCGCTCGCCGAGCGGATCTACGCCGGTGACGAACAGGATCCAAGGACCGGCATTCTCATCTACACGGCCGTCCCGGACTCCGAGGGCACCTTGGGAGGACTCGTGTCCCTTGCCGAGGAGCGGGAGTTCGATCGGATCGTGCGCCGGGCCCTGACCGATGCCCGCCACTGTTCGGCCGACCCGCTCTGCGCCGAGCGCCTGCCACAGGACCCGGCCGACTTCCTCCACGGAGCCGCGTGCCACGTCTGTCTGTTCGTATCGGAGACCACGTGCGAACGCGGCAACCGGTTCCTGGACCGTCGGTTCCTCGTTCCGCTGACCGGGGACAAGGATCCGGTGCTTACCCCGGTCGGTCTGCTGCCGTGAGCCGACCCGCCTTCGAGGGCGCTGCCGAGACGGCCGTCGCGGCCCTCGGCCTCTCGCGCAGCAAGGACCTCGCAGGCCTGCTCGCCCAAGGGCGCACCAGGGAACGGATACTCACTGAGCTGGCGACACCAGGAGTCAGCGCGGCTGTCGCGGCGCTCTACGACGCCATGGAGTCGGAGTCGGTGCCTGCCTCCGAGGCGGCTGCCTACGTGCGAGGCTTTGTCGCCGCCCGGCGGCAGGCCCGGGACACGGTCCGGGTCCGCACCGTGTGGAGTGGCCCTTCGACACCGGCCGTACCGGTGCGTGCCACAGCCCAGGTGCTGGTCGAGGTCATCAGCGAGGCGCAGCATGAACTGCTGGCGATGACGTACGCGGCTCGTCCGTATCCAGCGCTGACGAAGGCTCTGACAGAGGCGGCGGCCAGGGGCGTCCAGACGCACGTCGTGGTCGAAACGCTGGCCGGCGCAGGGGGCCTGCTGTCGGGGAGTGAACCGGCCGAAGCGTTCGCATCCGTGCCTGGCCTGCTGCTGTGGGCGTGGGCACGGGATCCGGCCGAACTGGGCCGCTCGCGCCAGCACGCCAAGCTGGCGGTCGCCGACCGTCGCACTCTCTTGCTCGGCAGTGCCAACCTGACCGAGTCCGCTGCGCGACGCAACATCGAGGCGGGCGTGCTGGTGACCGGCGGTGAAGCACCGCGCCGCACGGCAGAGCACATCGTCGAACTACAGCGCCTCGGCATACTCAGGCCTCTCCCGTCACACGAAGCTCGCGGCTGATCACGGAACCCTTTGGGGCCTGGCGGGAAAGGCTCGCAGAGTTTCCTTCTTTGTCCCCGTTGAGGGCACCCATCACTTCCAGGCCGAGGCCGAGGCCGATTTGGTTCTGTGGCCCGGCGAGACGGCGAGCCGGTCGGTGGTGGGTTCGAGCCGGTTGCTCCCATAGAGCACGTCTCGCTGGTCGGCGGCGCCGGAGAGGAAACGCGGCTGCCCGGTGCGGAACGGGATCAGGGGGAGGGGACAATGTCCGTGCAGGGTAACGTCGTTGGGGTACGGGGAGAGGGACAGGATGCTGGAGGAACTTGTTCTGGTCGGGGGAACCACGGTCGTCGCGGCCATGGCCACCGACTCGTGGACGGTCGCGCGCGGCGGAGTCGCACGGCTGTTCCGTCGCCGCGGAGAGGACCAGCAGACCGCCATCGAGGCGCAGCTCGACCACAACGAGGCACTCGTTGCGCGGGCCGGCGACGCCGAGCGGGTACGCCAGAGCCTGCTCCCGTTGTGGATGCTGGAGCTGGAATCGCTCCTGGGCGAGTACCCGGACGCCGCGGACGAACTGCGTGAGCTGACCGAGGAGATCAAGAAGCGGCTGCCCGAGACGCGGCAGCCCCAGGTGCAGAACAACGTGGCCAAGGACAACGGGCAGGTCTTCGCGGCGCTGGGCGGCAATGTCATTGTCCACCCTGCGCCTCCCGGACAGGCGGGAGGCGCAGGAGCCGCCCGGTGAGTCGGCCCGGAGCCGGGCCACGGCAGACGGTCCGAGTCGACGGCGGGTTCGGCTACGGTGTCATCGGCGCCGACCTGCACGTCTTTCCCGACCGGGGCCCGGTCTACCTGCTCTCCCGGTATCGGCCCGCTCCGGGCCCGGCCTCCGCCCCCTCAATCGGCGAGAGGGACACGGCCGGAACCGCCTCCCAGCCCAGTCGGTTCCTCAATGCCCGCTTCCAGGTCGTGGATTTCACCGGTCGGGCCGAGGAACGGACGGAGCTGGCCGCATGGCGGGACGGTGACGGCCCACGCGCCGCCCTCTGGCTGCACGGAGCCGGCGGCCAGGGCAAGACCCGGTTGGCGGCCCAGTTCGCGGCCGACAGCGCGTCAAAGGGCTGGAAGGTCGTCTCGGCTACCCACGGCGCCGGTACGGTCCACCCGCACCCAGGGAGCCAGGACCTGCGGCTCGACGGCGCCGCGGGGCTCCTCCTGGTCGTCGACTACGCCGACCGCTGGCCCCTCTCGCATCTGACATGGCTGTTCAGTAACAAGCTGCTGGACGGGGCCCTGCCGACCCGGCTGCTGTTGCTGGCCCGGTCCATCGCCCCCTGGCCCGCCGTACGCTCCGCGCTGGAGGACACCGGGACAGAGACGGGCGACCTCGTACTGCGACCGCTCGATGAACGCCGCGGTGGACTCGACGCCCGCCGAGCCATGTTCACCGTCGCCCGCGACTGCTTCGCCGCGCAGTACGGTCTCGCCGACCCGAACGCCCTCGCCGTACCTGGCTATCTGGACCGGCCGGACTTCGGCCTGGTTCTGGCGCTGCACATGGCAGCGCTGGTGGCCGTCGACGCCCACGTTCGCGGCGGCAGCCCGCCGAAGGACATGGCGGGCCTGTCCGCATATCTGCTCGACCGCGAACGCAGGCATTGGACCCGGCTCCACGAACTCCGTCTGGAGGGCCTGGAGTACGAGACCCCGCCCGGCGCCATGAGCCAGGTGGTGTTCACCGCCGCGCTCACCGGCGCGACCACGCACCACGACGGCACGGCCCTGCTCGGCGGCCTCGGCATGGAGCGCCCCGCGCGGCTCCTGGCCGATCACGCCACCTGCTATCCGCCCGAGGAGCCCGGCGCGGTCCTCGAACCCCTCTACCCCGACCGGCTCGCCGAAGACTTCCTCGCCCTGGCCCTCCCCGGCCACGACACGAGCGGCTACCCCACGGCTCCCTGGGCGCCGGATCTCATCGGCACGCTCGTCGCCCGCGACCCGGACGGCTCGCCGCCCGCTCATCTGGCCCGTGCTCTGACCTTCCTGGCCTCCACGGCGGCACCGCACCGCTGGCCGCACGCCGTCCGGTACCTGGAAACCCTGCTGCGCGCGGACCCGGCCCTGGCCGTCGCCGCCGGCGGCGCTGCCCTGACCGCGCTGGCCGCGGTCGACCTCGACACCGAGGTCCTGGAGGCGGTCGACGCGCACTTCCCCCACCGCGGACAGACGGATCTAGATGCCGGCATCGCCGCGGTCACCGAGCGCCTCGCCGAACGCCACCTCGCCACCACCCAGGACTCCTCCGTGCACGCCCGGCTGTACCAGAACCTCGGGTTCCGGCTGGAGAGGGCGGGTCACCGGGAGGACGCGGTGGCCGCGGCCGAGAAGGCGGTCGCTCTCCTGCGGAAACTCGCCGCCGTCGACGCTGCCACGTACGAGCCTGCGCTCGCCATGGCTCTGGCCCAACTGAGCGAGCGTGCTCATTCGGCTGACCGCACGGAGGCGAGCCGCCACGCCGCCGAAGAGGCCGTTGGTCTCTTCCGAAGACTGGCGGACGCCGACCCCACAGCGCACGAACCCGGACTCGCCCTGTCGCTTTCCCACCTAGGCGTGAACCTGTCCGAGGCCCGGGATCCCGAGGCGGCCCTCGCCGTGACCCAGCGGGCGATGGGAATCTTCCAGAGGCTGGCGGCCACCGACCCCGAGACCTACGGGGCCGGCCTGGCCGTGACCCTGGTCAACGAGGCCGTTCTGTGCCGGCAGCAGCGTCGGTGGTCGGACGCCCGGACAGCTGCCGAACGGGCGGTCGCGCTCATCCGGCGCCTGGTGGCAGCCGGACCCACGGTGTCCACGTCCGAGCTCGACCGGTCCGTCGCGGTCGACGAGTCCGACCTGGCGACGGCCCTGTCCGTTCTTGGGCTGCTGCTGTGGGGCGCACGCCGCCGCGACGACTCCCTGACCGCCCTGCGGGAGGCAGCGGACATCAGATGCCGGCTGGCGACGGCCAACCCCACCGCCCATGAACACGCTCTGGCCGATGACCTCTCCTCCCTCGGCACCTACCTCGCGCAGAGCGGCCGTGCCGAGGAGGCGCTGGCCGTGACCGCGCAGAGCGTGGAGATCTACCAGCGCCTCGCGTCGCAGAACTCCGGGGCGTTCGAGAAGCCACTGCGCACGGCGCACGAGGCATACCGGACGCTGCGCGAGAGGCTGAGCGGAACTGCCCCAGAAACCGACAGGACCTGGACCCTGGAGGAGCACTATGTGGCGCTCCTCAACCAGGACGAGGTCTGGCAGGACGCCCAGGACCGCCGCCATCGTCTGGACGACATGGACCCCCGCTACAGCGGCAACGTGCTGCGGTTCCTGCTCCAGCGGGCCGATGTCCTCTTCGAGGAACTGTTGGACGGGCTCGGCGCCTCCCCCGAGTCGCTCGGCCTACGGGCCGGTGAGACTGCCGAGACCTGGCTAGCCCGGCAGCCGCTCGCCGTCGCCCTGCGCCGCCGCTCGGAGGGCGAGCCGGCCCGACCGGCACTCTGCCATTGCGGGTACGCCGTTCAGCCCGACTGGAATCATGATCATTGCTATCCCGGCATCATCGTCGACTGAACAGCGCCGCCGACCGGGTGGACGAGGGGGAGACTCGTGGGGGATATGGCCGAACTCGGTCTGACGGTCGTGGAGGCCGTACGGGAGCGCTGGGACGTTGTCCTGCCCGCCGACGGTCCCATCGCCCGTTTCGCCGAGCCCGGTTGGACCTACGAGGAGGAGGTGGCACGCCCCTGCCCCGAGTGCGACGGCCGGATGCACTCGCTGCGCAGACCGTACGAGTCGGCGGGGAAGGTCTACCGCTACGTGGCCGTCGTCTGCCCGGTCTGCCCGGCGGCTTATACCCTCGCTGACCTGGGCGTAAAGACCTACGAAAAGCTGTGCGCGCAGCCCGGCGCGGCGAAGTCGGGTGGGGCGGAGCCCGGTGAGGCGAACGAGTCCGGTGCCGTGTCCCCGGCGCGGGCGTCTCGCCGGACGGCCGCGGTGGGCCCGACGGGGACGCGTGTCAGGGTGACAGCACGGCCGAACTCGGCAGGGGCGTCCGAAGGGACACGGGGCTTCGAAAGATTCCTCGGCCCGTGCCCTACCGGGCCGGGCGTCACCATCAGCGTGGTCGCGGCTTCTCCCGTACCTGCCTGGCCGACGGATCTGCCGATGCCCACCGAGCCGGAGAAGCGCCGCCTGTTCTGGTGCAAGGTCACCGACCCTGCCTGGCGGCCGCCCGAGGGGGCGGTGACGGCGGCCGATGACATCCGGATCATTCTGCCCGAGGGCCCCGCCTTCGAAGAACTGCGCGCCCACCTGGCCGGACGGGGCATTCCGTTCCGCAGCGTCCGGCACTGGGCGGAGGACGAACAGGTCGGCACGGTGGGCGAGTTCGGCAGTCCCACGGATCTGGTGGCCCACCCCGCCCACGCGTTCGCGGGGCTGGGTTCCCGCATGCCGCCCACGCCCGTCGCGGGACCCGGGGCGCACGCCGCCCGGGACGCGTTCGAGGCCCAGTGGGACGCCCTGGCGGATCTGCCGGAAGCCGACGAGGCCTCGTACATGCCGGTCACCGATCTTGTCCCCGAGGACTGGGCCCGGCTGTTGCCGCACCCCACCTTCAACCCGGCCCAGGCCGACGCCGTTCCCGCCCTGCTGGAGGGCGACGGCCACGTGATGGTCGTCGCCCCGACCGGCGCGGGCAAGACACCCATCGGCATGGTGGCCGCGCTGCGCGCCCATGCGCAGGGCCGCAAGGCCGCCTGGCTGGTCCCTCAGCGGTCGCTCACCGACGAACTCGACCGCGAACTGGAGAACTGGCGGCGGCACGGCATCGGGGTCGTCCGGCTCACGGGCGAATACGCGACCGACACCGAACTCGTCCGCGAGGCCGACATCTGGGTCGCCACCACCGAGAAGTTCGAGGCGATCTGTCGAAACGGGTCGCTGGGCGGTGTCCTTGCCGAGGTCGGCTGCCTGGTCGTCGACGAGATCCACCTGCTCGGGGATCCGGCGCGGGGCGCCGTGCTCGAAGCTGTCCTCACGCGGGTACGCGAGGACAGTGCCCAGACCCGCATCGTCGGACTATCGGCGACCGTGGCCAACGCCGACGAGGTCGCCGACTGGCTGGGTGCCCGTCTGATCCGTACGTCATGGCGGCCGACCCGGCTGACCTGGCAGATCCCCCTGCTGCCCGCCGCACGCGACGGCGAACGCTCCATGCGGTCCACCGCTGCCCGGACCTCCGCCGCCGTGCGGCTGGTCCGGACCGTGACCGACGAGGACGGCAGCGTGCTCGTCTTCTGCAGCAGCAAACGCGGAGTGCGTGCGACGGCACTAGCCATCGCCGCGGACCGCGGGGCCCAAACACGCGGCGTCGACGCGGACGACACAGAACTCGTCGAGCGGCTGTGCGCCAGCGCCGGCGTCGGACTGCACTACCGCGACTGGCCGTACAAGCGCGAGGCCGAAAAGTCGTTCCGGGCCCGTGAGACCGACGTCCTGGTCGCCACCTCCACCGTAGCGGCCGGGGTGAACCTCCCAGCACGCGCCGTCGTCGTGCGCGACGGGCGCCTTGGCCAGAATCGGATCGAGGTGTCCATGGTGCAGCAGATGTTCGGCCGCGCCGGACGGGTCGGCGCGGGGGAGCGGGAGGGCTGGGCCTATCTGCTGGCGGACGAGACGGAACGCCCCGTGTGGCAGGCGCGGCTGACCGTCGGCTACACCGTTCGTTCGCGTATCGGTGACCGGCTGCCCGACCATCTGCTGGCCGAAGCGGTGCAGGGACGCGTGACCTCGCTGGAGGAGGCGGAGGACTGGTGGACCGACACATTCGCCTTCCATCAGGGGCACGACAGTGTCGAGCCGCTCCATGACGCCGTGGTCTATCTGGAGCAGGCCGGCTTCCTGCGCCGGCATGCCGGACCCAGGGGCGACACGTTCCTGGAACCGACCGAACTGGGTACGCTGACCAGCCGCTTCATGGTGGACGCCGTCCTGTCGTACGACCTGTCCGAAGCGGTACGCGACCTGCCCGTACCGGAGGACCCCGACCACGCCGAACAGGCACTGACGAGGCTGTTGGCCACCCGACTGCCGGAACTGGCGGAGGCCGCGTTCAGCGACCGCGCCCGTGCCACCCTGCGCAGGGTACTGCGCCACCAGGGTCGGACGGAGCAGCTGGAGAGCGATCAGGAACCACCGGACAAGGACGAAGGACTGCTGCCAGGAGACCTGGCCCACGCGGTGCTGCTGCTGGTCGCCACCAGCCCCCAGGTGTTCGCCGCGCGGGGAGGGTATGTGCTCGGCATCCCGGCCGAGAGCCTGACGGCCGTCCTCGACGAGGCGCAGCGCTATCTGGCCTGGCTGGGTACCCAGGGAGAGCTGGGCACCGTTCACCCCTGGGCGGCCGTCGTGGCCGCCGACCTCGCCGAACGCATTCGCTGGCGCGCCCTCGGCCCTGCTCGGGGCGCCGGACGGCTGCTCTGGATGTGCGGCCGGATGGCCACACCGCAGCTGGCACCGCGTCTCGTACCGCGCATGTGGCGCGCGGCGCGCGATCGCGGTATCGGTGCCCCCGACTGGACGGGCACCACACCGCCTCGCGACAGTGCGATCACACCGGCGCGATACCAGGCCCTGCTGGAGCAGCGCGTCACCGGAACCGTCCTCACCCGGCACTCCGGCTCATTGCGCGTGGAAGCCCCGCACGGCGCGGTGATCTGCCTCTGGGACGGCGCGACGACGATTCGGTACGTCTCCGACGGCACCCCTGCCGTACTCGACTACCCGCCGGGCGATCCCGATGACTCTTCGAGAGGCCGACGAGGGGGCGCGGTCTTCACGCGCGGCGACCGCCACGCCGCAGGGTGGCTCGCGCCCTACAACGGGTACTCCTGACAACGGGTTCCACAAAGGGACTTCCGAGCACCGGCAATGAATGCGCCGCCGCCACCGATGTGACGGAGATCTCCCTGTGGTTCCCGCGCGCCGTCCGTAGGCTGACGGCACACAGCCCTTGACCTGCGGAAAACAGGCAGGGAGCCGAATTCCGGGAGTATCTCCATGCTGCGCACCATGTTCAAGTCCAAGATCCACCGTGCCACCGTCACTCAGGCCGACCTGCACTACGTGGGATCGGTGACCATCGACGCCGACTTGCTGGACGCCGCCGATCTGCTGCCGGGGGAGCTCGTCCACATCGTCGACATCACCAATGGGGCGCGCCTGGAGACCTACGTCATCGAGGGGGAGCGGGGCTCGGGCGTGGTCGGGATCAACGGGGCCGCCGCCCATCTCGTGCACCCCGGGGATCTGGTGATCATCATCAGTTACGCTCAGGTGACCGACGCGGAGGCGCGGGCGCTGGAGCCGCGGGTCGTGCACGTGGACCGCGACAACCGGATCGTGGCCCTGGGGGCGGATCCCTCGGAGCCGGTACCCGGCTCCGACCAGGAGCGCAGCCCGCAGGCAGTGTCGGTCTGACCCGAACAGGCATCGTCACCACCGCACCGGGAGTGCTCATGAGCGACATCGAGATCCGCGACGACCGGGCGGCGGGCCGCCTCGAGGCCCTCGGTGACGGTGGTGAGGTGGTGGGCCACATCGAGTACTTCGTGCTGGAGTCGCCCGCGCCCGCCCTGGTCCCGGTGCACACCATCGTCGAGCCGGCCCACGAGGGCAAGGGCATCGCCGGGTCGCTGGCGCGGGAGCTGTACACCATCTCCGCGCGCGAGGGCGTTCCCGTGGCGCCGCTGTGCCCGTACGTCGTGAAGTGGGCCGAGCGTCACCCCGACGAGGCTCCGGCGGCCGACCCCGCGCTGCTGCGCGCCGCGAAGGACTGGCTGCGCGCGCACCCCGGCCGCTTCTGACGCCTCGGCCGGGCGGGTCCGCCCGGGTGAGTGCGCGGGGTGGTGCCGGGTACGCGGGGGAGTAGTTCAGAAGCCAAGCCCTCGCAAGCGGCCGGAGGACATGATGACCGACCCGTACCCCGACCCCGTCCCGCCCGGGCCGATGCCAGGTCCGGACCCGGTCCCACCGGATCCGTTCCCCGGCCCGGTGCCCACTCCCGAGCCGCAGCCGCCCGGGCCTCACCCGCCCGGCCCCGGTCCGACACCACCCCCGCAGCCGGGGCCCCCGGACCCGTCGCCGATCCCGCCGGGGCCGGAGCCGGTGCCCAGCCCGGAACCGGGTCCGCCCCTGAGCTGAGCCGGCAGCGGTGGGCGGCCTCGGCGCCGCCCACCGCGGGAGCCCCGGAACACCGGGAGCCGGGGGCGTGTTACGCGTCCACCTCCGACCGGTCCCCGCCCCACAGGGTGTGGAACGCGCCCTCCCGGTCCACCCTTCGGTAGGTGTGCGCCCCGAAGAAGTCCCGCTGCCCCTGCGTGAGCGCGGCAGGCAGCCGCTCCGCGCGCAACGCGTCGTAGTACGCGAGCGCCGCCGCGAACCCGGGCGTGGGCACCCCCTGGAGCGTCGCGGCGACCAGCACCTCACGCCACGGGTCCTGCGCCGCCGCGATCTCGGAGGCGAACGTCGCGTCGGACAGCAGGCTCGGCAGGTCCGCCCGGGTGTCGTACGCGGCGCGGATCCGGTCGAGGAAGGCCGCGCGGATGATGCAGCCGCCTCGCCAGATCGAGGAGACGGCGCCCAGGTCGATGTCCCAGCCGTACTCCTCGCTGCCCGCGGCGATCTCGTGGAAGCCCTGCGTGTACGACACGATCTTGGAGGCGTACAGCGCCTGTTCCACCCGGTCGGCGAAGGCCTGCGCCTCCGCCTTGCCGAGGGCGGCCGCCTTGGGCCCTGCCAGGCCGCGCGAGGCCTCGCGCAGCGGCGCGTGCCCCGACAGCGACCGTGCGAAGACGGCCTCCGCGATGCCCGAGACCGGAACGCCCAGGTCCAGCGCGATCTGTACCGTCCAGCGGCCGGTGCCCTTCTGCTCCGCCTGGTCGACGACCACGTCCACGAAGGGCCTGCCCGTCGCCGCGTCCACATGGGACAGCACCTCGGCGGTGATCTCGATCAGATAGGAGTCCAGGCGGCCCGTGTTCCAGGTGCGGAAGATGTCCGCGATCTGCGCGGGCTCGTACCCGGCCACGTCACGCAGCAACTGGTAGGCCTCGCCGATGAGTTGCATGTCGGCGTACTCGATGCCGTTGTGGACCATCTTCACGAAGTGGCCGGCGCCGTCCGGTCCGATGTGCGTGACGCAGGGTGTTCCGTCCGCAGCCTTCGCCGAGATCTTCTCCAGCATCGGGCCCAGCGACTCGTACGACTCCGGCGAGCCGCCCGGCATGATGCTAGGCCCGTGCAGCGCGCCCTCCTCGCCACCGGAGATGCCCGTGCCGACGAAGTGGAGGCCCTGCTCGCGCAGTTCGCGCTCCCGGCGGCGGGTGTCGGCGAAGTGCGCGTTGCCACCGTCGATGATCATGTCGCCGGGTTCCAGCAATGGGGCGAACTCGCGGATCACCGCGTCGGTCGGCTCGCCGGCCTTCACCATGATCACCAGGCGGCGGGGCCGCTCCAGCGCCGCCACGAACTCCTTGGCGGTCTCGGTGGCGACGAACTCGCCCTCGTGGCCGAATTCCTCGACGAGGGCGTGCGTCCGTGCCGCCGTGCGGTTGTGCAACGCGACCGTGTAGCCGTTGCGTGCGAAGTTGCGGGCGAGATTGCGGCCCATGACCGCGAGTCCCGTGACGCCGATCTGAGCTGAAGTGCTCATACGGTTGGCTCCTTCAGGGGTGTGCCCGTGCATCCGGTCAGTATCGTCCTGAGAACCATCTTGACGGGTCCGGTGACGGATTCCCGCGCGGGGCGTCCTGCGGTCACCCGCGAGTCGGAGCGGCCGGTTGTCGTCTTGTCATGGCCTGTTCGGCGCCCTTACTTTTGCCCCTCCTGACGCATGTCGAGGGGGAACTCCATGGCCGTACGCGGCCGGCACCGCCGGTATCAGCCGAACAGGATCAACCGGGCCTCACTCACCGTCACGGCGGGCGGTGCCGGTATGGCGCTGCCGCTGATGGCCACCGGTGCCGCTCAGGCGGCCGACGTGGACACCTGGAACAAGGTCGCGGCTTGCGAGTCGACCAACGACTGGAACATAAACTCCGGCAACGGTTACTACGGCGGACTCCAGTTCACCCAGTCCACATGGGAGGCGTACGGCGGTACGCGGTACGCGCCCCGTGCGGATCTGGCCACCAGGGACCAGCAGATCGCGGTGGCCGAGAAGGTGCTGGACGGGCAGGGGCCCGGCGCCTGGCCCGTCTGTTCGGTGCGGGCCGGACTGAGCCGCGGCGGTGACACCCCCGACATCCACCCGGGCGGCACGTCGACGAAGCACTCCGGGTCGTCGTCCAAGCCGTCCAAGTCGTCCAAGTCGTCCGCCAAGACGTCGAAGACGTCCCTGGACGACGTGCGGCCGCAGAGCACACCCCAGTCCCGGGCGGGTACCGCGCAGATGTACACCGTCGTACGCGGCGACACGCTCTCCGGGATCGCGGACACCGAGGACGTCGACGGCGGCTGGCAGGGGCTCTACGCGGCCAACCGGACGACCATCGGCGGCGATCCCGATCTCATCATCCCGGGCCAGCGGCTGAGTCTGAGCGACCGGGCGGACGCCGCGAGCAGGCCCCCGAGCACCAAGCACCGGACGGAGAAGCCGAAGACCTCCCCGGGTGCCAAGAAGAGCAAGCCGGCCAGGAGCACCAGATCCAGGGACGACGACAGGCCGTCGACCGGCCATGCCCTCGTGTCGCCCGTCGGCGCCGGCACCGGAACGCCCTACCACGCGACCGGTTCATCCTGGTCGAAGGGCTACCACACCGGCGTCGACTTCCCCGTGGCCACCGGCACGTCCGTGAAGGCGGTCGGGGCGGGCGAGGTGGTGAGCGCGGGCTGGGCCGGCTCCTTCGGCTACCAGGTGGTCATCCGGCACGCCGACGGCCGCTACTCGCAGTACGCCCACCTGTCGGCGATCTCCGTGCGCGACGGTCAGTCGGTGGGTGGCGGACAGCGCATCGGCCGGTCCGGTTCCACCGGCAACAGCACGGGTCCGCACCTGCACTTCGAGGTGCGGACCGGGCCAGGTTTCGGGACGGACATCGACCCGGTGGCCTATCTGCGCGCCGGCGGCGTCAGGATTTGACCCGCTCCCGATGCCGGTCCACGACCGGCATCGGGACGTACAGACCTCCGTACAGCGGCGTGTAGAACGACGGGGGCACGTTCAGGTCGTCCAGGCCGGGCAGGTCCTCGTCGAAGCGGTCCTCCCCGTCCGCCGGTGCCGGTGCGGGTACGAGCCGTTCGTCGAGCACCTCGACCGACAGGGAGTCGCCGAGCGCCTCGACCGGCAGGACGTCCTGGAACACCGCACCGACCGGCAAGAGGTCCTTCATCAGCACCGCTTCGGCCGACGACAGGTCCTTCAGCACCGCCTCGGTGGGCCGCGCCTTCTCCTGCCCTGACGCGGCCGGCTGTTCCGGGAAGCCGGCCCCGGACGCCACCGCGCCGACGCTCTCCCCGGCGTGCGAGGCGGTGACCGCCGCCGCACCGGTGACCGCTGCCGTGGCGGTGCCCGTCCGGCTGCGCGGGGCGGGGAGGGGGGCCGTCGCCGGCTCCGGCCGCTCTGCCTGGAGACGTTCCGTGGTGAGCAGGATGAGTCCGCCCGCCGCCACCACACCGCAGCCCAGCGCGAGCACGGTGCCGGTGGTCCCGTAGCGGAACGTCTCGCCGAACATCGTGATGCCGACCACGGCCGCCACCACCGGGTTGACCACCGTGAGCGTGGCGAGCGGGGCCGCGAGGCCCGCGCCCCGGTAGGAGGCCTGCGACAGCAGCATGCCGGCCGTGGCCAGCACACCGATCACGGCCAGCGAGGGGATGTCGGCCGCCGAGACGCCTCCGGTCCAGTCGACCGCGACCGTCTTGGTGAACACCGACGACATGCCGAACGCTATGCCCGACGCGGTCGCCAGCAGCATGCTGCGCACCGCCGGGTGCCGGTGCGCGGCCCGCCCGGCCACCATCAGCGCCACCACCGCGCCGGCGGTGACCACGGCCACGGTGACCCGCTGCGGGGTGCTCAGCGACTGCGCGTCGGACGCCCCGACCAGGGACAGCAGACCGGCGAGCCCGACCGTCGCCATGATCGCGCCACGCCAGGCCGTCGACCCGGCCCTGCGGCCGACGAACAGCGCGGCCATGGGCAGCGCGAACACGATGGTCAGCGCGCCCAGCGGCTGAACCAGGCTGAGAGGACCGTAGGCGAGCGCCACCACGTGCAGAAGTCCGCCGAGACCGTTCAGCGCCACCGCGGCCCACCAGCCCGGACGGCGCAGCGGAGCGTACTCCTCGCCGGGCGAGGACAGCGCGACCTGCTCCTGCACGATCGCCCCGGCCGCGTACGCGACAGCGGACACGAGCGACAGGACCACGGACAACGCGAGGGCGCTCATCAGCTGCTCCTCTGCGTGAGGCGGGGGCGCGGGGCCCGGCGCGGCGAACGGTCGGCTTCCATGACCAACACGATGCCCTGTCGATCTGTTCCCGTCGTCGTACCTAAGCACGCAATAAGTCCTACTACCGATGGAGTACTGCGAGCCCGCTGTCCTCCCTCAGGCGGGTGACGGCCCAGGGATCCCCCTGACCCGCACCCCTGGCGCCCTTGGTATTACTGCAGCTCGTGGACCTGGACCCCGATCTCGCCGCGCTCCGCCCCCTCGGCCCCTTCTTCGCCCTGCGCAGACCCCCGGGCGGCCCCGGTGACCCGACGCCGGCGCTGCCCACCCTGGCCCGGGCCTACCGGGTTCCCCCGGGGAAAGCGGCACCGGTGGCCCCGGGGGAAGCGGCACCGGACGCCTCGGAGGAAGAGGCACCGGACGCGCACGGCGATCCGCTGTCCTTCCGGGTCCGCAAGGTCACCCGGGCCCTACGTGCCCCGGAGGAGCGGATCGGGGCTTCCGTGGCCCAGCAGGGCCTCGCGGCCCGGCTGTGGTCGGTGACGCTGGGCTGCGCCGTCCTGTACGGGAGCGTCCCCGAGCTCGCCCCGGACCTGCTGCGCTGGGATCCGGACGCCTCCGCCCCCGACGACCTGTGGCTGACCGAGGTGCGGGCCCGGCCCGGGGACGCGGCGACCGTGGCCGCCACGGTCCTCGGCGGTCACCTCGAACCGCTCCACGCGGCGCTGCGCGCCCGCCACCGGATCGCGCCGGGCCTGCTGCGCGGCAACTCCGCGTCCGCGCTCGCCGGAGCGGGCCGCCTGCTGGAGGCGTGGGCGCGGGCGAACGGCCGCCCGGACGCCGCCGCACGCGCGCGTACCCTCACCGCCGAACTGTTCAGCCACCCCCTTCTCGCCCGCACCGGCACGCTGACCGGCACCGCGTTCCGGCGCCGCAGCTGCTGCCTGTACTACCGGGTGCCGGGGGGAGGCGTCTGCGGCGACTGTTGCTTCACACGACAGCCGTGCTCTTCCCCACGCGCTCCGCGTGGGTGACCATGAAGGGAACCGGTCGCCGAGATGGGGGTTATTGGGTGCGAGTGGGACTGCTGACCCGGGAGTATCCGCCGGACGTCTACGGCGGCGCCGGTGTCCATGTCGAATTCCTCGCCCGCGAGTTGCGGCGGCTGGTCGATCTCGACGTGCACTGCTGGGGCGAGGGCCGCACCGAAGGGGTCCAGCGGCACCGCCCCTGGCCCGTGCTGGACGGCGCCAACGACGCGCTGCGCACCTTCTCCGTGGACCTCGCCATGGCGGCCGCCCTCGAAGGCCGCGAGCTCGTCCACTCCCACACGTGGTACGCCAACCTCGCCGGCCATCTCGCCAAGGAGCTGTACGGCGTGCCGCACGTGGTGACCGCGCACTCGCTCGAGCCGTTGCGGCCCTGGAAGGCCGAGCAGCTCGGCGGCGGCTACGCCCTGTCGAGCTGGGCCGAGCGGACCGCGGTGGAGGCGGCCGACGCGGTGATCGCCGTCTCCGGCGCGATGCGCGAGGACATCCTCACCTGCTACCCGACGCTCGCCCCGGAGCGGGTCCACGTCGTCCACAACGGCATCGACACCGCCCTGTACCGCCCCGACCACGGCACCGACGCGCTCACCCGGATCGGCATCGACCCGGACCGGCCGTTCGTGCTGTTCGTCGGCCGGATCACCCGGCAGAAGGGCGTGCCCCACCTGCTGCGCGCCGTCCGGGACGTCGACCCGGCGGCCCAGGTCGTGCTGTGTGCGGGAGCGCCCGACACGCCCGAGATCGACAAGGAGTTCCGCGACCTCTTCGCGGAGCTGAGCCGCGCCCGGGACGGCGTGCACTGGATCCCGAAGATGCTGCCGCGCCCCGAGGTGATCCAGCTCCTCACGCACGCCGCCGTGTTCGTCTGCCCGTCGGTGTACGAACCGCTCGGTATCGTCAACCTGGAGGCGATGGCCTGCGGCACGCCCGTCGTGGCCTCCCGGGTCGGCGGAATCCCGGAGGTCGTCGAGGACGGCGTGACCGGCACGCTCGTGCCGGTGGACGACGGGGACGACGCCTTCGAGGCGGGGCTCGGCCGTGCGCTGGACGCCGTCCTCGGCGACGCGCAGGCCGCGCGCCGCATGGGTGAGGCGGGGCGCGCCCGGGCGGTGCGGGAGTTCGGCTGGGACGCGGTGGCCAGGCGTACGGTCCGGCTGTACGAGGAGATCGTCAAACAGGCTTAGTTCCCCCGGCCGGGGGCAAGCATGGTTCAACCAGGGTGAGGGGAGCGGCCATGCGACGTGGTGGGCCTTCGGTGCTCGGCATCGTACTGGCGGGAGGCGAGGGCAAGCGGTTGATGCCGCTCACCGCCGACCGCGCCAAACCGGCGGTCACCTTCGGTGGCACGTACCGGCTCGTCGACTTCGTGCTGTCCAATCTCGTCAACGCCGACATCCTGCGCATCTGCGTGCTGACGCAGTACAAGTCGCACTCGCTCGACCGGCACATCACCACCACCTGGCGGATGTCGAGCCTGCTCGGCAACTACATCACCCCGGTCCCGGCCCAGCAGCGGCTCGGTCCGCACTGGTACCTCGGCAGCGCGGACGCCATCCTCCAGTCGCTGAACCTGATCTACGACGAACGGCCCGAGTACGTTGCCGTCTTCGGCGCCGACCACGTCTACCGCATGGATCCGCGCCAGATGCTGACCCAGCACATCGAGAGCGGCGCGGGCGTGACCGTGGCCGGGATCCGTGTCCCGCGCGCCGAGTCGCCGTCCTTCGGGGTGATCACCCCGGGTTCGGACGGGCTGACGGTCGATCGCTTCCTGGAGAAGCCCGCCGACCCGCCGGGCCTGGCCGACGATCCCGAGCGCGTGTTCGCGTCGATGGGCAACTACATCTTCACCACCAAGGCGCTCATCGAGGCGCTCCAGCGGGACGCCGAGGACGAGACCTCCGTCCACGACATGGGCGGATCGATCCTGCCCCAGCTCACCGAGCGCGGCGAGGCCCAGCTCTACGACTTCCACGACAACCACGTGCCCGGCGAGACCACCCGCGACCAGGGCTACTGGCGGGACGTCGGCACGCTCGACGCGTACTACGACGCCCATATGGACCTGATCGCCGAGCGTCCCGCCTTCAACCTGTACAACCGCAGCTGGCCCATCTACACCCACTCGGGCCAGCTCTCCCCGGCGCGTTTCAACGCGGGCGGCATCGCCGGTGAGTCGATCATCAGTTCGGGGTGCCTGATCCGCGGACAGGTCACCCGCTCGGTGCTGTCGCCGGGCGTGGTGGTCGACCCGGGGGCGGTCGTGCAAGGGTCGATCCTGCACGACAACGTGCACATCGGACGGGGTGCGGTCGTGCGGGGGGCGGTCCTCGACAAGAACGTGGAGGTCCCTCCGGGTGCGACCATCGGCGTGAACCCGGAGCGGGACGCGGAGCTGTACACGGTGTCCAAGGGCGGCGTCATCGCCCTGGGAAAGGGCCAGCTGGTGTCCTGAACTTAATGCAGTGTTAACTGTGTGTAGCGTGATCGTACTTGACCGTAATCGCCCGGACCGGCTTGACTGCTTGCCTCACCCTTCTCGTCGACGCGAGGCAAGCCCTTGACTGCTGATGATCTGCTGGCGCCTCTCGACCTGGCGTTCTGGAATCTCGAGTCGGCCGAGCACCCCATGCACCTGGGCGCGCTCGGCGTCTTCACGGCGCAGTCGCCCACCGCGGGCGCCCATGCGGCCGACCTGCTCGCGGCCCGTGCCGCCGCCGTCCCCGGACTGCGGATGCGCATCCGGGACGTGTGGCGGCCGTTCGACCGCTCGGAGCCGTTCGACCTGCGCCGTCCGCTCGCCTTCGGCGGCGCGACACGGGAGGCGGACCCGCGCTTCGACCCCCTCCATCACGTCACACTCCACGCACCCGCCGCCGACTTCCAGGCCGAGGCCGGCCGGCTCATGGAACGGCCCCTGGAGCGCGGCCGCCCGCCCTGGGAGGCCCACGTGCTGCCCGGCGAGGACGGTGACCGCTTCGCCGTGCTCTTCAAGTTCCACCACGCCCTCGCCGACGGTCTGCGCGCCCTGACCCTGGCCGCGGCCGTCCTCGACCCCATGGATCTGCCCGCCCCCCGTCCCCGCCCCGCCGAACCGGCCCGCGGGCTCCTGCCCGATGTGCGCCGGCTGCCCGGCCTGCTGCGCGGGGCCGTCTCCGACGTGGGCCGGGCCCTCGACATCGGCGCCTCCGTCGCCGTGCACACCCTGGGCATGCGGCCCACCCCCGCCCTCACCGCGGCCCCCACCGGCACCCGCCGCACCGCCGGGGTCGTCATCGACCTCGACGACGTGCACCGGATCCGCAAGGTCGCCGGCGGCACCGTCAACGACGTGCTGATCGCCGTCGTCGCCGGGGCGCTGCGCCGCTGGCTCGACGAGCGGGGGGACGGCAGCGAGGGCGTCGTGCCGCGCGCGCTCATCCCCGTCTCCAAACGCCGCCCGCGCACCGCGCACCCGCAGGGCAACCGGCTCTCCGGGTACCTGATGCGGCTCCCGGTCGACGACCCCGACCCGCTGCGCCGGCTCGGCACGGTCCGCGCCGCCATGGACCGCAACAAGGACGCGGGACCCGGCCGTGGCGCAGGCGCCGTCGCCCTCCTCGCCGACCACGTCCCGGCCATCGGTCACCGCCTCGGCGGTCCGCTGGTCGGCCAGGCCGCCCGGCTCTGGTTCGACATCCTCGTCACCAGCGTGCCCCTGCCCAGTCTCGGTCTGAAGCTCGGCGGCAACCCGGTGACCGAGGTCTTCCCGTACGCCCCGCTGGCCCGCGGCCAGGCCCTGGCCGTCGCCGTCTCGACCTACCGCGGCCAGGTCCACTACGGCCTCGTCGCCGACGCCGAGGCGGTTCCCGACCTCGACCGGTTCGCGCGGGCCCTGACCGCCGAGGTGGAGACGCTCATCACGGCCTGCGGGTCTTGACGCGAACGGGTTTGGAGGACGGGCCCGGTGCTCCGTAAAATCCACCGTTCGAGGGCGGACTCGGTCGGAGCGCCGCACGGGTGATCAGGGAAGCGGCAGCGCGATGACGGTGACAGAGGACGGCTCGGCGGCGATCACGCAGGAGGTCGTGGACGAGGTCGTGCACGGGCCCGGTATCGACCCGGAGCGGCTCGCCGTCTGCCTCGCCGTGCTGGACGAGCTCGACAAGCTGGACGTCGACCACCCCGACGCGATCGCCGTGCGCCGGGCCACCGCCGGCGTCTACCGCACCGTCAAGCAGCGCCGCCGCCAGGACCGCCGGGCCGCCAAGACCGCGCACGACAAGGCGGTCACCGAGGCCACCGCGACCGGTTCCGCCCAGCGCATCGACGACGAGACCGAGGGGATCCTGCCGTCCTCGGTCACCGAGGAGGGCCGGGTCGCGGGGATACTCCAGCGCCCGCGCTCCTGCTACACCTGCAAGACCCGGTACGTCGAGGTCGACTACTTCTATCACCAACTTTGCCCGGACTGCGCCGCCGAGAACCGCTCCCGCCGCGACGCCCGCGCCGACCTGACCGGCAAGCGCGCGCTGCTCACCGGCGGCCGCGCCAAGATCGGCATGTACATCGCCCTGCGGCTGCTGCGCGACGGCGCCCACACGACGATCACGACGCGCTTCCCGAAGGACGCCATCCGCCGCTTCATGGCCATGGACGACTCCGCCGACTGGATGCACCGCCTGGAAGTCGTGGGCATCGACCTGCGCGACCCGGCGCAGGCCGTCGCCCTCGCCGACCGGGTCGCCGAGGCGGGCCCGCTCGACATCCTCGTCAACAACGCGACCCAGACCGTACGCCGTCTGCCCTCCGCCTACGCGGCCCTGGTGGGCGGCGAGAGTGCCCCGCTGCCCGCCGGTGAGCTGCCCGCCCACCATGTCATCGGCGCCTTCGGCTCCGGTGCGGTCGACGGGCTCGCCGCGCTGCCCCTGGGCACCGGCGGGCCGGACGCGCAGCAGGTCGCGGACCTCGCCCTGGTGGCGGGCAACGCCAGCATCGCCCGGCACCTCGACGGCACCGCCATCGACGCGGGCGGTCTGGTCCCGGACGTCGTGGACAGCAACACCTGGGTGCAGACCATCGAGCAGATCTCCCCGGTGGAGCTCCTCGAGACCCAGCTGTGCAACTACACGGCACCGTTCATCCTGATCAGCAAGCTCCGCCCGGCCATGGCCGACGCCGCGGGGAAGGCGAGCAGCGGGCGTGCGTACGTCGTGAACGTCTCGGCGATGGAAGGTGTCTTCGGCCGCGGCTACAAGGGCGCGGGGCACCCGAACACGAACGCGGCCAAGGCCGCGATGAACATGGTCACGCGGACCAGCGCCCAGGAGATGTTCCAGAGCGACGGCATCCTCATGACCTCGGTCGACACGGGCTGGATCACCGACGAGCGACCGCACTACGACAAGCTGCGCCTCGCCGAGGAGGGCTTCCACGCCCCGCTGGACCTGGTCGACGGCGCGGCCCGCGTCTACGACCCGATCGTGCGCGGCGAGCAGGGCGAGGATCTGTACGGGGTATTCCTGAAGGACTACGCGCCCGGCAAGTGGTGAGGGCCCGGGGTGCGGGTGACGCCCGCCGGGTCCTCCTCCGAGGGTCCGGGGCGTGCCGCCCGCACCCTCGTGCCGCCGTCGACCACCAGGTCGGCGCCGGTGACCCAGGCGGCCTCGTCCGAGGCCAGCCACAGCACCGCCCGCGCCACGTCCTCGGGCTCACCGATCCTGCCCAGCGGCAGACCCGGCGCGATCCGCGCCTCCTCCGGCTCCCACCGGAAGCGGGCCATCTCGGTCCTCACCAGGCCGGGGGAGACGGAGTTCACCCGCACCCCCGGGCCCAGTTCGCCCGCGAGCTGCCGGGTGAGGTGCAGCAGGGCCGACTTGCTGGTGCCGTACGCGCCCACCCGCGGTCCGACATGGGTCGCGCCCTCGGTGCAGATGTTGACCACGGCTCCTCCGTGCTCGCGCATCCAGCCCCGCCACGCGCACTGCACCAGCCGCAGCGGCGCCTCGACGTTCACGGTGAACGCCTCCCGCCAGGCGAGCGGGTCGGCCTCCATGAGCGGTCCGTAGGGCTGGTTGGTCGCCGCGTTGTTGACCAGCACGTCGAGCCGGCCGAACGCCTCCAGGCACAGCCGCGTCAGCGCCTCGGGATGGCCGGGGTCCCCGACATCACCTGCCAGTCCCACGCCGTCCAGCTCGTCGGCCGCGCGGCGCACCTGGTCCGGGTCCCGTGCGCTGACGCACACCCGCGCCCCGGCGTCGACGAGCGCTCGTGCCACGGCTCGGCCGATCCCGCGCGTGGCCCCCGTGACGACGGCGGCCCTGTCCCGTAACCCGTACGACGACGTCATCGGCGTACGGTCTCATGACGAGCCGTCAGTCGACAGCCCCGAGGCGGGAGTTCCGGGTCGCCACCAGTTCCAGTACCGTGCGCCAGTCCTCCAGCACGCCCGCGTCGAACCCGGCGGCCAGGCCGTCCTCGTCGGCCTGGCGCAGGCTGAACAGGTCGTCGTCGGCGCCGTGCCAGGGGTGCAGGGCGACGAGGCGGGCGACGCGGCTGCCGAGCAGGGGCCGTACGGCGTCGGCGGCCCGTTCCGGCCGGCCGGTGGCGTCGGCGGGTGACAGCAGATGGCCTATGGGGTGGACCAGCCCGGTGAGCTGGAGTTCCTTGTCGGCCGGACGGCTGCGGCGCAGCAGCGCGGCCGTCCGGAGCGCGTGATCGTGCAGATCGGCGCCCGGCCCGCCGCGGTCCGGCGTGTCCCGCAGGCCCCGGCAGGCGTACAGCAGGTCCATCAGCTCCTCGACGCTGCGCAGCTCCATGCGTCAGTCCTTCCGCGAGACAGCCCTTGCCGGACGCCAGCAGACCATGGCCGGTTTGCGGCCGGACGAACAGCGCCTGAACTGCGCGGCGGACTCGCCGACGAGTGCGTGGTTCCGCGCGAGCGCCACGCGCACGCCACGCCCACCCTCATCCCCCGAACGGGTGAACCCGAAGGGTGCGTCAGGGTGTAAAAAGGTTCAATTCACCTGCGGGGACATACGGGTGACTTGCCATGGTTACCCCAAATTTTCAGCCCTATCGAGCGGTTGTCCGCTCATTTGGTTACCCTGTACCGACGGACAGCAGTACGGAGTGCCACCCACACCCACGGTCCGTCATGGGACAAGCCGCTTCACAACGGCTCGCCCTCCAAGAAGTTGCCGGCGCCACCGCGTCCTCGACCGACTTGAGCAGGACCCGAGGGAGCGTCAGGCGCCGGACCGCAGACTGGCCGGCACGCCCCGAGGGTGACCCGACACATAAGGAGTGCGCGGTGACACCGGAGAAGACGAATCGCGAGCAACGCCCCAAGGAACGCCCGGAGCGGGCCGGCCGCCGGCCCGGCGAGATCGGCAGCCTCGACGTGTGGGCCCGCTCCGCCCCCATCCGCCTGGCGGGCTACGAGGAAGACCTCGCCGAGCCCCACATCCTGCCCAGTGTGGACTGAATCCCCGCTCGCGATCGCTCGCATGGGCGTGCCCCACAGGGCGCGCCCATGCCGGGCTCTCGGCTCCGCTCAGTCGAGCGGAGCCGTCCGCCGCCACGGACGCAGCTCCTCCAACTGTCCGGCCAGCCGAAGCAGTTCGCCTTCCCGCCCCGGCCGGCTCACCAGCTGCACGGCGGTCGGAGCACCGGACGGCAGGGTGCCGAAGGGGACCGCCATCGCCGGCCAGCCCGTCAGGTTCCACGGTGGGGTCAGCGGCGAGTAGTTCGTGTTCACCAGGACGTTGCGCAGCCAGCCCCGCTCGTCCCACGGCGCCGACTTCGGAGACCGCCGGGCCAGCGCGGGCGTGAGCAGCACGTCGTACTGCGCGAAGAACGGCTCGAGACGCCCGCGCAGGACGTCCCGTGCCGAGCCGCGCCGCACCCCCGGCAGGAAGCGCCGGCCCAATGCCGCGTGCACCCGGGTGCGCCGGGTCAGCAGCCGGGCGTCCAGACTCGCGGCGTCCACGGCCGTGCCCGCCGTCCAGTGCGCGAGCGACGTCACACCCAGCGACAGTGGGTAGGGCGGCTCGGCCCGCTCCACGTGATGGCCCGCCCGGACCAGCACCCCGGCCGCTTCCCGCGCCGCGCCCGTGTACGGCTTGCTCACCGTGACCCCGGCCAGCGGGCTGCGCACGGACACGGCGATCTTGAGCGCACCGGGCTCCTCGACCGCCGCGACGTCGGTGTCCGCCAGGACCGACAGCATCAGCCGGGCGTCCTCGACCGTCGTCGCGAGCGGACCGTTCTCGGACATCCCGAACCAGTCGCCGTTCCCGATGCCGGCCGGTACCACCCCGTGGCCCGGCTTGATGGTCACCAGGCCGCAGTTGGCCGCCGGGATGCGCAGCGACCCCATGCCGTCGTTGCCGAGGGCGATCGGCACCAGGCCGGCGGCGACCGCGGCCGCGCTGCCGCCCGACGAGCCGCCCGCCGTGCGGGAGGTGTCCCAGGGGTTGCGGGCCGTGCCGTGCACGCCCTCCGTGGTGCCGAAGACACACAGCTCCGGCACGTTGGTCAGGCCCACGACCACCGCACCGGCCGCCCGCAGCCGGGCCACCGTGACATGGTCGGCGTCGGCCGGGGTGTCCGGCGTCGCGGCCGAGCCCACCCGGGTCGACTCGCCCCGCACGCCGAGGTTGTCCTTGACCGCCACCGGCACCCCGGCCAGTGACAGCCCGTCCAGGTCACCGCGGGCGGCCAGCGCGTCGGCCTCCGCCAGGGCCGCCCGGGCCCGCACCGTACGGAAGGCCCCGATCCGGCCGTCCAGCCGCTCGATCCGTGCCAGGTGCTCGGCCACCACCTCGCGCGGCGTGACCTCCTTCGCGCGTACGGCGGCGGCGATCTCGACGGCGGTCCGGCCGACCCAGCTGGTCACAGGCAGCTCCCTCGGTGTGTGCGCTACTGGCGGGTACGAGGAGAACTCTGCCCCGCAGGGAGTCCCGCGTCGAGAGGCGGCCGTGACTCGGCACGCACCTGGGCCCGAAGCCACTCCTCCACCTCGCCCACATGGGAGGCCGCCGCCGCCCGGGCGGCCTCCGGATCCCGGGCGGCCAGCGCGCGGTGGATCGCGGCGTGCTCCCGGCGGGTGCGGGCGAAGGCGCCCTCCTCCTGGTAGCCGCGCCACACCCGGGCCCGGAAGGTGCGCGAGGAGAGACCGTCGAGGATCGCCGCCATCGTCTCGTTGCCGGCGGCCGCCGCGATCACCCGGTGGAACTCCAGGTCGTGCGCGAGGATCTCCTCCGGGTCGTCCGTCGCGTTCATCGCCGCCAGATGCCCCTCGACGACGGCCAGTTGGTCCGGGGTAATGCGGGCCGCCGCCAGCGCGGTGGCCGTCGACTCCAGGATCCGGCGCACCTGGAGCAGTTCGACCAGACGCGGTCCCCGGGACAGATCGGCGACCACGCCGAACGTCTCCAGCAGATCACCCGCGTTCAGCGCGGTGACGTAGATCCCGGAACCGTGCCGGGCCTCCAGCACCCCCAGCACGGTGAGCGCCCGGATGGCCTCGCGCATCGAGCTGCGGGAGATGCCCAGCTGGGCCGCCAGATCACGCTCGGTCGGCAGCCGCTGGCCCGGCTCCAGCAGCCCGTCGGTGATCATCGCCTTGATCCGCTCGATGGCGCGCTGGGTCACCGTGCCCTTCACGGCGCCGGTCCCGCTGCGCGGGGAGTTTTCCACGTGGCCTCTCCTGTCGCCGGTGCCCCACGATCCAGCCCTCGCAGTGGTCGGACCACTTGAAGCAGTGAACCCGCCCGAAAGTTACCCGGGGGGTGTTGCGGAGCGGAAGTGGTCTGATAAATATGCGGCAGCGGACCCGGATCCGACAACCCGCGGGTGGTGCACGCACCCCGGCGGCGAGCTCCGGGACGCCGACCCCATGATCCGGAAGGAGAAGGCGGCGTGAGCGACTTCGAAGGGCTGACGGCCCTGGTGACGGGGGGCGCCTCCGGCATCGGCCGGGCGACCGCGGAGCTCCTGGCCGAGCGCGGCGCCCGGGTCGCCGTCCTCGACCTGGACCCCTCGGGCGTGGCCGAGCCCGCTCTCGGGCTTCGCGCCGACGTCACCGACGACGCCTCCGTGCGGGCGGCGGTGGAGGCCACCGTCGCCGGCCTCGGCGGGCTGGACGTCCTGGTCAACAACGCGGGCATCGGCGCGCAGGGCACGGTCGAGGACAATGACGACGCCGCATGGCACCGGGTCTTCGACGTCAACGTCGTCGGCATGGTCCGCACGGCCCGCGCCGCCCTGCCGCACCTGAGGCGCTCCTCGCACGCGGCGATCGTCAACACGTGCTCCATCGCCGCCACCGCCGGCCTGCCGCAGCGCGCGCTCTACAGCGCGACCAAGGGCGCGGTGTACTCGCTGACCCTCGCCATGGCCGCCGACCACGTCCGCGAGGGCATCCGCGTCAACTGCGTCAACCCCGGCACCGCGGACACCCCGTGGGTGGGCCGGCTGCTCGACGCGGCCGACGACCCGGCCGCCGAACGCACCGCCCTGGAGGCCCGTCAGCCCACCGGCCGGCTGGTCAGGGCCGCGGAGGTCGCCGGCGCCATCGCCTATCTCGCGAGCCCGCTGTCCGGCGCCACCACCGGCACCGCCCTCGCCGTCGACGGCGGGATGCAGGGCCTGCGGCTGCGGCCGGTGGCCCAGTGAGAAGCCTCGGACGCAGCGGCGTCCCGGTCAGCCCGCTCGCCTTCGGCGCCGCCGTCATCGGCAACCTCTTCACCGAGGTCGGCGAGGAGCAGGCCCACACGGCGGTGGCCGCCGCCTGGCAGCAGGGCATCCGCTACTTCGACACGGCACCGCACTACGGCCTCGGCCTGTCCGAACGCCGTCTGGGCGCGGCCCTGCGCGCGCACCCCCGTGCGCAGTACACCCTCTCGACCAAGGTGGGCCGCCTGCTGGAACCGGCCGACCGGGGCGGCGACGACCTGGCCGACGGCTTCGCCGTCCCCGCCACCCACCGCCGGGTGTGGGACTTCAGCGCCGACGGCGTACGGCGCTCCCTGGAGGCCAGCCTGGAACGGCTCGGCCTCGACCGGGTGGACGTCGTCTACCTCCACGACCCCGACGACCACGCCGAACAGGCCTTCCGCGAGGGCTACCCGGCGCTGGAGAAGCTGCGCTCGGAAGGCGTCGTCGGGGCGATCGGCGCCGGGATGAACCAGGCGGAGATGCTCACGCGTTTCGTGCGGGACACGGACGTCGACGTGGTGCTGTGCGCGGGCCGCTACACGCTGCTCGACCAGCGGGCCGCAGCCGACCTGCTGCCCGCCGCCGTCGAGCGGGGGGTGTCGGTGGTGGTCGGGGGCGCCTTCAACTCCGGTCTGCTGGCCGACCCCGGGCCGGACGCCACGTTCGACTACACACGGGCGCCCGGCGAGCTGCTGGACCGGGCCCTGCGCATGAAGGAGACCGCCGACCGGCACGGCATCACCCTGCGGGCCGCCGCCCTGGCGTTCTGTGCCGCCCACCCGGCCGTCGCGAGCGTCCTGGTGGGCACCCGCTCGGCGGCCGAGGTACGGGACTGCGCCGAACAGTTCGCGACTCCCGTCCCCGCCGCCTTCTGGCGGGAACTGCGGGACACGGGCCTGCTCACCTCCGAGGAGCCGTCATGAGGGTCGCCCTGCACACCAGGGTCCGCGCGGACCGCATCGCCGCGTACGAGGCCGCCCACCGTGAGGTGCCGAAGGAACTGACCGACGCCATCCGCGCCGCCGGCGCCGTCTCATGGACGATCTGGCGAAGCGGCGTCGACCTGTTCCACCTGCTGGAGTGCGAGGACTACGCACGCCTCCTCGCCGAGCTGGAGAAACTTCCGGTCAACGTGGAGTGGCAGGCGCGGATGGCCGGGCTGCTCGAGGTGGTGCACGACTACTCCGACGAGGGCGCCGCCGCCGGCCTGCCCGTCGTGTGGGAGCTGCCATGACCGTCGACGCGCACCACCACCTCTGGGATCTCTCGGTACGGGACCAGGACTGGATCGCCGAAGGCAGCCCGCTGCGGCGGGACTTCACCGTCGGGGACCTCGCACCGCAGGCCCGCGCGGCCGGTGTCGACCGTACGGTCCTCGTCCAGACGGTCACCGTGGCCGCGGAGACCCCCGAGTTCCTGGCGCTCGCCGCCGCGAACGACCTGGTCGCCGGGGTCGTCGGCTGGACCGACCTCACCCGCCCGGACATCGCCGAGGAACTCGCCCGGCTGAGGGAGCTGCCCGGCGGCCGCCACCTCAAGGGCATCCGCCACCAGGTCCAGGGCGAGCCGGACCCGCGATGGCTGCTGCGGGACGACGTACTGCGCGGACTCGCCGCCGTGGCCGCCGCCGGCCTCGTCCACGATCTGGTGGTGCTGCCCCACCAGCTCCCGGCCTGTGTCGAGGCGGCTGCCCGGCTGCCCGGACTCACCTTCGTCCTGGACCACCTGGGCAAGCCCCCGATCGCCTCCGGCGTGCTGGAGCCCTGGGCGTCCCGGGTGCGGGCCCTCGCGGCGCTGCCCAACACGGTGTGCAAGCTGTCCGGCATGGTCACCGAGGCCGACCCCGCGTCCTGGACCGCCGAGGACCTGCGCCCGTACGCGGACACGGTGCTGGAGGCCTTCGGCCCGGCCCGGCTGATGTTCGGCTCGGACTGGCCGGTGTGCACGCCCACCGCGTCCTACGGCGAAGTACTGGAGCTCGCACGGCAGTTGACGGACCCGGCCACGCACACGGAGATCTTCGGAGCCACCGCGGTCCGGGTCTACGACCTCTGAGCCGTCCCCGCCAGCCGCGTCGGCGGCAGGTATTCCCGCACATACGTCCGCCGCCACCACGCGCCCGTCTCCCGCAACTCCCGCCAGGTCGTGTAGCGGTAGCGGAAGAGACGGGCGCGAATGTGGCGCGGGGGCTCGTCGGGCGGGAACGGGGAGCGGCGCAGCAGCTTCAGTGTGTCCCGGTCGTTCTCCAGCAGCCGCTCCACCAGAGCGGTGAACCACGCCCCGGCGTACGCGGGGGAGAGCGCCGCGAACCACATCATCCAGTCCAGGCGCAGATGGTACGGGGCGAACTGGCGTGGCCGGCGCCGGGGATCGCCCGGCTTTCCCCTGAACTCGTACTCCCGCCAGTCGGAGTCCTCGCGGGGCACGTCGTCGAGCGTGCCCTCGACCACCACCTCGTAGCGGATCCGGCTCACGCTGCCGAACGCTCCGTAGGTGTTGACCAGGTGCAGCGGATCGAAGGAGCGGTTCATGACCTGGCGTCGGGAGAGCATGTTGACCACCGGGCGGTGGCTGAGGAACAGCAGGAGTGCGGCCGCGGCGAGGACCACGGTCTCGTACCAGAGGGGCGCGCCGGGGGCCGGCCGGGATCCGGCGGGCAGTTCGAGCGCGGGTACGGCCAGGACCACGGTGATCCAGTTCAGCCAGGCGAAGTTGCCCGACAGCACCAGCCACAACTGGGTCAGGATCATCAGGGACGCGGCCGCCGTCGCGATCGGCTGGGGGGCGAACAGCAGGAACGGCACGATGAGTTGGGTGAAGTGGTTGGCCGCCGCCTCCACCCGGTGCAGCGGCTTCGGCAGATGATGGAAGAACCAGCTCAGCGGGCCGGGCATCGGCTGGGTCTCGTGGTGGTGGTAGAGGCAGGTCAGCTTCCGCCAGCAGGCGTCGCCCCGCATCTTGATCAGACCCGCGCCGAACTCGACCCGGAACAGGATCCAGCGCATCAGGAAGAGCACGAGGACCGGCGGGGCGACCTCGTCGTTGCCGAGGAACACGGCGAGGAAGCCGGTCTCCAGCAGCAGTGATTCCCAGCCGAACCCGTACCAGGTCTGGCCCACGTTGACGATCGACAGGTACAGCGCCCACGGCACCAGCCACAGCAGCATCGCCGCCCACAGGGGCAGCAGACCGTCGAGGCCGGCGAGCAGGGCCGCCGAGACCGCACAGCCCGTCCAGGCGCAGCCCGCGAACAGCCGGTCGGAGTAGCGCAGCTGGAACAGGCTCGGCGCCCGCCGGAAGGGCACCCGCTCGACGAATCGGGGCACCGGCAGCATCCCCCGCTCGCCGAGCAGCGCCCGGAACTGGAGGGCCGCCGTCAGGAACGCCACCAGGTACAGACCGGCCAGGGCCCGCTGGAACACCAGTCGGCTCAGTCCGTACTCGGGTGCGGTGAACCAGTCCACGGCCCTGCGCTCCTTCTCTCGGTCCCCCCGGTCACTGTTCGTGTCCGCATCCTCCAGTTGCGTGACCCCGGTGTGCCGATCAGACAATAGTGGGCGAATCACCAGGGGGACGGACCGAGACGATGCGGAGAACGTGGTGCGACTACCCACTGCCACACTCCTCACCGCCTGCGCGCTCTCGGCGGCGCTCCTCGTCGCCGGACGCGTCGGTGCGGAGGAGAAGATCACGATGCCGGGCGCGGACGCCGTCCTCCCGGCGGCCGAAGGACGTGTCGTCTCCGGCGACCCCTTCGCCGATCCACCGGCCGCCCACCCGGATTCCGCCGTCGTATCCGACGCGGACGCAGACGCAGACGCCGGCGAAGGGTCCGGTTCCGATCTCGACCGCGGTGTCGATCCCGCCGAGATCGGCCCGGAGACCGTCCCGGAGATCCCCGACCTGCCCGACGGCGGCGGGCTGATCCCCGACGGACCGGACGAGTCCGACGCGCTCGACCCGTCGGACAGCGTCTTCGGCAGCCCCGTCGACGTCGTCATGGGCTGAACCGTTGCCGCGGGCCCGCCCCCGCTCCCCGGTCGAAGAATCGGGCAAACCCTGGCAAGGTGGGCCCATGGCTGATCGGGGAGCGAGCGCCCTGTCCCTCCCGGACGACTGGCCCGCCCACCCGGATCCGATCCTGGCGCTCAACCGTATGGGCAGCTTCGACTGGGACCTGGACTCGGGGCAGTTCCACATGGACGCCTGCGCCCACGAGATCTTCGACCTGCGGCCCGACGAGTACGACGGCGACCCCGTCACCCTCGCCGTCCGGGTCCCGCCGGCCGAGGGCATCCGCCTCGACGAGCTGGTCGCCCAGGCCATCAAGGACGGCAGCGAGAACTACGGCGCCTACTTCCGCATGCGGCTGCGCGACGGCACCCTGCGCTGGACCCACACCCAGGGATACATCCGGCGCGACGGGACCGGCCGCCCGCGTCGCATCGTGGGCATCGTGCGGGACGCCACCGACGAGCTCAGCGATCTCGCCGCCCGCCGCGACGAGGCCGACCTCGACGACGCGCGCCGCGAGCAGACCAACGTCGTCCAGCTCACCACGGCGGCGCTGGCGCACGCCCGCACCGTGCGCGACGTCATCGACGTCCTCAAGGACACCCACGGCCTCACCCACCTCGGCGCGACAAGCCTGGTCATGGGCCTGGTCGAGGCCGGCCGCATCCGGCTGATCGCCGAGGGCCCGGAGGGCAGCTTCGTGCCCGGCACGCTGGTCACCCGCCTCGACGAGCCCTATCCGATGAGCGAGGTCGTGCGGACCCTGACGCCCCGCTTCATCGAGTCGCCGGAGGAGTTCGCCCGCGGCTACCCCGTGCTGTGGCCGCACCTCAGCGATCTGAAGATCACCTCGGCGGCCTATCTGCCGCTCATCGTGCAGGCCCGCCCGATCGGCGCGATGGGCCTGCTCTACAGCGACCGCCGGGGCTTCACCCCGGAGGACCGCAACATACTGGTCGCCCTGGGGAGCAGCATCGCGCAGAGCCTGCAACGGGCCATGTTCTACGAACAGGAGAAGGACATCGCGCAGGGCCTCCAGCAGGCCATGCTGCCGCGCACCATCCCCAGCGTCCCCGGCGCCGACGTCGCCGTCCGCTACCGCGCCGCCACCATCGGCGGCTCCCAGGGCCGGGACATCGGCGGCGACTGGTACGACCTGATCCCGCTCCCCGGGGGCGCCCCCTCCGGGGGAGGCCGGGTCGGAGCCGTCATCGGCGACGTCCAGGGCCATGACACCCATGCCGCCGCCGTGATGGGCCAGCTGCGCATCGTCCTGAGGGCCTACGCGGCCGAGGGCCACACCCCGGCCACCGTGATGGCCCGCGCCTCCGTCTTCCTGCACGAACTCGACACCGACCGCTTCGCCACCTGCCTGTACGCGGAGGCCGACCTCTCCACGGGGGTCGTCCAGGTGGTGCGCGCCGGTCATATCGACCCCCTGCTGCGCGGCCCCGACGGGACCTGCCGGCGCCTCCCGCTGCCCGGCGGGCTGCCGCTCGGCCTGTCCGCCGAGTTCGGCAGCCTCGAGTACCCGGTCGGCACGGTGGAGCTCGACCCAGGTCACACCCTGCTGCTGTGCACCGACGGCCTGGTGGAGCAGCCCGGCGCCGACCTGGACGACGGCATGAAGGCCCTCTCCGCCCTGATCGCCGCGGGCCCCGAGGACGTCCGCCAGCTCGCCGACCAGCTCATCGAGGTCGCCGAGGAGCGCGGCGGCGACGACGACGTGGCGCTGCTGCTGCTGCGCCGGCGCGGCCCCGACAGTCCCCAGGCCGGGAACCGGCTCCAGCAGCATGTGGCGCCCGGCGACCCCGAGGCGCTCAGCGAGGCCCGGCACATGATCCGCGCGGCCGTCCGTACCTGGGGCGCCGGGGACCGCTCCGACGAGGTCGAACTGGTCGCCGACGAGCTGATCACCAACGCGCTCATGCACACCGAGGGCGCCGCGATCGTCACCCTGCGGGTGCTCACCGGCACCGAGCACCGGCTGCGCGTCGAGGTGGAGGACACTTCCAGCGCCCTCCCGCGCCGCCGTGAGGCGGGCGAGTCGGGGGTCTCCGGGCGGGGTCTGCTGCTGGTGGACCGGCTCGCCGATGCCTGGGGCGTGGAGGCGCGCGGCGGCGGAAAGTGCGTCTGGTGCGAGTTCGTGATGCCGGAGCGGAGCTGAACACCGAGGTCACTGATGGCACCCTGGACGTATGCCGGAACTTCCCGAGGTCGAAGCGCTCAAGGACTTCCTGGCCGGACATCTCGTCGGCCGCGGGATCGTCCGTGTCCTGCCCGTCGCGATCAGTGTGCTGAAGACGTACGACCCGCCCGTCACCGCGCTCGAGGGCCGTGAGGTCACCGCCGTGCGGCGGCACGGCAAGTTCCTCGACCTGGCGACGGGCGACGGCCCCCACCTCGTCACGCATCTGGCCCGCGCGGGCTGGCTGCACTGGAAGGACAGCCTTCCGGACGGTCCGCCGCCCCGCCCCGGCAAGGGGCCTTTGGCCCTGCGGGTCGCCCTGGAGACGGGGGAGGGCTTCGACCTGACGGAGGCCGGTACCCAGAAGCGGCTCGCGGTGTACGTCGTGCACGACCCGCGGGAGGTCCCCGGCGTCGCCCGACTGGGCCCCGACCCGCTCGCCGACGATTTCGACGAGGCCCGCTTCGCCGGCCTGCTCGCGGGTGAGCGCCGGCAGCTCAAGGGCGCCCTGCGCGACCAGGGCCTGATCGCGGGCGTCGGCAACGCCTACAGCGACGAGATCCTGCACGCGGCGAGGATGTCCCCGTTCAAGCTGGCGGCCTCGCTGACGCCGGAGGAGACCCACACCCTCTACGAGGCGCTGCGCACGACGCTCACGGAGGCGGTCGACCGCTCGCGGGGTGTGGCCGCGGGGCGCCTGAAGGCCGAGAAGAAAAGCGGTCTGCGGGTGCACGGCCGGACCGGTGAACCCTGTCCGGTCTGCGGCGACACCGTCAGAGAGGTCTCCTTCAGCGACTCCTCGCTCCAGTACTGCCCCACCTGTCAGACGGGCGGCAAGCCGCTGGCGGACCGGAGGATGTCACGGCTGCTGAAGTAGCCCGGCGGCCGGACCGGGGCTGCCCCGTCCCGTCCCGCTGGGGCCCGTGACGCCGACATCGAAGTGACCTGAACTCACTCCATGCGGACGTCAGTGGGCGTCGAGCGTCACCAGGTGCTCTCCGGACGAGGTGCGCAGCTCGTAGCGGGCGATCTCGTCGGGGTGCCAGGCCGCGGCGCCCTGCATGGTGTTGGGGCGGGCGTCGTGCTCGGGGACGTTCCAGCTGGTGACCGTCTGCTCGGAGCCGTCGAGGCCGACGGCGATCAGCCGGCAGGAGCGGGGGCCCGCCCCGTCCTTGACCTCCAGCTGCACATGGCTGCCCCAGGCCTCGTTCTCGGTGGTGACCTGCGCCCACACCCCGGACTTCTCGTCCGTCGCGGTGACCCGTACGGCGCTCTCGCCGCCGCCGCTGCCGCCGCCCGCCATCATCGCGAGCACGGGGCCGGCCAGGGCGACCACCACCGAGGCGGCCACCGCGTACAGGACCCGCCGGCGCACGGCCCGGTGCCGGACCGCCACCTCGGCGAGCAGCCGGTCCAGCAGCTGCGGGCCGGGCCCGGCGAAGGGGTGCACGGCGCGCGGGGTGGCGCGCCGGTAGAGCATCATCTGTCGTGCGGTGGGGCCGAACTCGGTTACCTGCGCCGCACATTGAGGACACTCCATGAGGTGATCCTCGAAGCGGAAGGCTTCCGCTTCGTCCAGCACGCCGAGCGCGTACGCGCCGACGTCGCGATGCCTTTCCAGGGACCTCATGCCGAAACCTCGTGCCGTTGAGTGCCAGTGGGGTTACTCCTTGCTCCCACCGGTACGCACCCGGCCGACGAATCACTCAAGCCACGTACCGAATCGTGACCCAGATGTTCGGAGCGGTCCGGCCCGCGGATTGGTGTGAATCTAGAAAAGATGAATCGCCAGGTGGCCGAGAGGCAACCCGAGCTGCCAGGCGGGCGTCCAGACCTTGGGTCCGTCGTCCTCGCCGGCCGCCGGCGCACCGCCGGGGACCGCGTTGAGATCGGGAGCGAGCAGCTCCGTCTCCTCCAGCCAGCGCCAGGCCGCGGCCGCCAGGTCGAGGTCGGGCGCCGGTCCGTCGGACCGGGCGGCCTCGGCCCTCAGTTGAGACATACGTTCACCGACCCAGTCCTGCCACGGCTGGTCGTACGCCGTGAGCGAAAGCCAGGTCTCCAGTTGAGTCACGACCCGGATGCCGGGCAGTTCGCCGTCGGTGTCGGACAGGAAGATGGTGAGCGCCAGCGCGTCACGCCCGGCGCGGAACTCGAAGGACGTCGGCGGCATCAGATCGCCGGTCCGCAGCAGTTCGTCGGCGATGTACTCGGCGTACAACCAGGCCATGGGGACGGTGAGTTCACCGCCGCCGGTGCCGTCCGTACTCTGGTGACCTCTGTGCAGCATCCCTTCCTGCCTTCCTCCGGTGCTTGCGCTCGCCCGTCGCCGGGACGCAGGGGACCCGGTCACCGGGCCCCGTCCGGAACACGGATAAGGACACCCGATTACCCCAAGGGGGTGCTCGGCAAGGCGCTTTACGAAGCCTTTGCCCAGCCGTGGGTTTCAGCGCAGGTCGGCCGCATATCCCGGAAGCACCCGGCGCAGGGCGCGCAGCGCGTAGTACGCGCGGGACTTCACCGTACCGGGCGGGATCCCGAGCGCCGCGGCGGCCTCCGCCACACTGGCCCCCTGGAAATACACCAGCACCAGGACTTCACGGTGCTCCGGAGTGAGTGTCTTCACAGCCTCGCGCACATCGAGGGCGGCGGCCGCCCGTTCGGCGTGGTCGGCGCAGACGGGCGCGTTCTCCAGTACGGCGTCGCCGACCTCCGCAGGCCGTGCCTGGCGGGCCCGCCGCGCGTCGATCGCGAGCCGCCGGCCGACGGTGAGCAGCCAGGGCCGTACGGAGTCGAAGGTGTCGGCGCGCAGGGCCTCGGGATGCTGCCAGGCGCGTACGAGGGTCTCCTGGACGAGGTCCTCGGCGCGCTGGCGGTCGCCGTCACACAGCCTCAGCAGCAGCGCGAACAGGGGTCGGCCGTGCTCGCGCTGGAGTGCGGCCAGCTCGTGTTCGGCGGTCGTCGTCCTGGCGTTGAGGGCGGTTCCGGCGGTCATGGGCGTATGGCACCGCAGTGCGCCGGTTCGGGACAGGGCGCGCGCAGGGGTCTGCGACGGACGGTCGATCGCGTCGACGAACGGTCCGACGAACGGTCCCGACTACGCCGATCGCGGGCATCGGGTCCGGACGAAGGGAGTGCCGGGGCCGGCGGCCGCCCCGCATGGATTAGTACTGAACCATGCGTAAATATGACAAATCATGGGACGTGGGGTGAAGCGGTGATCGCACGCCGACACCAGGTGGCCCTGGCCCTGACGGCCCTCCTCGCCTCGGCTGCCGCCTGCCAGGCCCGGGACCACCGGGCGGCCGAGCGGCCCGGCCGCCCGGCGCCGTCCGCCTCCCGTGGCTTCACGCTCGTCGCCTCCGGCGACATCCTCCCGCACACCTCCGTCATCGACCGTGCAGGCTTCGACGCAGGGGGCGCCGGCTACGACTTCCGCCCGATGCTGGCGGGCATCCGGCCCGTGGTCGCCCGCGCCGATCTGGCGCTGTGTCACATGGAGACCGTGTACGGCGCGAACGGCGACTACACGGGCTACCCGGACTTCAAGTCCCCGCCGGAGATCGCCGCGGCCCTCGCCGCGACCGGCTACGACGGCTGCTCCACCGCCTCCAACCACAGCCTCGACGACGGCGCCGCCGGTGTGGGGCGCACCCTCGACGCGCTCGACGGCGCCGGCGTACGGCACGCGGGCACCGCGCGCACCGAGGCCGAGGGCAACTCGGTCACCCTCCTGCGCGCGGGTCCGGCGAACGTCGCCCACCTCGCCTACACCTACGACACCAACGGCCGTCCGCTGCCGGTGGGACAGCCCTGGACCGTCAACCTCCTCGACGAGAACAGGATCCTCGCCGACGCCAAGGCGGCCCGCAAGGCCGGCGCCGACGTGGTCGTCGTCTCCGTGCACTGGGGTACCGAATGGCAGGACGCCCCGGACGAACGGCAGCTCTCCCTCGCGCGCACCCTCACCGCGTCGCGCACGGACGGCCGCCCCGACATCGACCTGATCCTCGGTACGCACGCCCATGTCCCGCAAGCCTACGAGAAGGTCAACGGCACCTGGGTCGTCTACGGGATGGGTGACCAGATCGCGGGCGAGATGTTCAATCACCAGGGCGTCCGGGATCCGCGCGGCAACCAGTCCACCGTCGCCCGCTTCACCTTCGCCCCACCCACCAGGGCCGGCGGCCGCTGGGAGGTGCGCAAAGCCGAGTTCCTGCCGCAGATGTTCGACATCGACGCCGGCCGGGTGGTCGACCTCGGCAAGGCCCTCGCCCAGGGCGCCGACGTCGAGGGGGTGCGCGACCGGATCAGGGAGGTCGTCCTCAGCCGGGGCGCCGCGAAGAGCGGGCTGGTGACCGGGGAGTGAGACCGGGCGATGAGACCGGGAAACGAGACCGGAACTGAGACCGGCCCGGGGCAGCCCGGCGAGGCGGCCGGGGGCTACGGAACCACCGTCACCGGCCACCGCCCCGCCTTCACCAGCCGCACCGCGACGGATCCCACGATCCGGTGGCCGGCCTGCTCGGAGGCGCCCACCACCACCGCGTCCGCCTTGAGCTGGTCCGCCGCCTTCGCGAGACCTCCGTAGGGGTCGCCGTGGAAGGTGTGGAACTCCCAGCGCACGTCGAATATCCCCCGGGTGCGCTCGGTGGCCTCCCTGATCTGCGCGACCAGGTCCTTCGCGATCTCGTCGGTCGTCTCCGAGACCGGCACCCCCAGCGCGGCGCCCGCCGCCAGCACCGGTTGTACGTACACCACGGCGAGCAGGGCGTGCTGGCGCCGGGCCAGGCCGCCCGCGTAGGCCGCGGCCCGCAGCGAGGAGTCGGAGCCGTCCACGCCGACGAGAATGACCTTGGGTCCGTCCGTGCCCCGCTCGAACTGGTGCGCAGGCTGCTGCGCGTGCTGTTCCGTCACGGCCAGAGGCTATCGGAAGCCGCAGGTCCGCCCGGTGCGCGGGCCGCTCGACGAGCGTCGCGGCCCCGGTGTTCCTGGAGCCGGACCATGAGTGCCACCGTGGGGACCACCACGGCCGAGGCCGGCACGGGCCGGGCACGGCGGCCGGCGGGCCGCCTCCTCGGCCGGGTGCCCGAAGGCTTCGCGGCCTTCCTCGGCGCCCTCGGCCTGCTCTGCGTCCTGCTGGCCCTGGTCCCACCGCTGCGCCGCCTGCTGCGCCCCGTCGTCCGCTTCCTGGACCTGCTGATCGTCCCGGTCAGCGCCAACCTGGCCTACGCCGTCTTCCTGTTCCTGCTGGCCGCCGCCACCGCCGCCCGCAAGAAGATCGCCTGGTGGCTGGTCGTCGTCTACCTCGGCCTGCTCGTTCGTGAGCGGCACGGCCGGGGCGAGCGACAAGGGCGAGCCCACCGTCTTCGTCAGCTCCTGGCAGCTCACCGCCAAGTGTCTGCGCCCCCTGCCGGACAAACGCCGCGGCCTCACCGACCCCTAGGCCAAGGTCCGCATGCGCTACCTCGACCTGGTCGCGAGCCCCGCCGCCCGCGACGTCGTCCGGGCCCGCTCGCACGCCGTGCAGGCCCTGCGCCAGGGCCTGTTGCAGCGCGGGTACCTCGAGGTCGAGACCCCGATGCTCCAGCGGATCCACGGCGGCGCCAACGCCCGCCCCTTCACCCGCCGGACGACGGCCGGGGCGACGTCGTCCTGGAGATGTACGAGCGCCTGGTCGAGGACAGGACCCTGCTCCCGACCTTCTACAAGGACTTCCCCACCGACGTCTCCCCGCTCCCCGGCAGCACCGGACCGACCCGCGCCTCGCCGAACGCTGGGACCTCGTCGCCTTCGGCACCGAACTGGGGACCGCCTGCTCCGAGTTGACGGACCCGGTGGAACAACGCCGCCGCCTCACCGAGCAGTCCCTGCTCGCCGCCGGCGGAGACCCCGAGGCGATGGAACTCGACGAGGACTTCCTCGACGCCCTCGAGTACGCGATGCCCCCGACCGGCGGACTCGGCATCGGCGTCGACCGCCTGGTCAAGTTCCTCACCGGCCTCACCATCCGCGAGACGCTGCCGTTCCCCCTGGTGCGGCACCGCTGAGACCGGCCTCGCCCGCCCGGTGACGCGGCGTCACCGCGCAATGACCGGTTCGACCACCCGGCCCGGACGGACTGAGCCGGGCGGGTGGAATCGTGCCGCCGGTCCGGTGCCGGTGTGGTGCGTCGGGCGCGCACCGGGCGACTGATGACTGCATGAAGAACGATCAGTTGATCACACGGCGACGGGTGTTGCTCGCCGGCGCCGCGGCCGCCGGAGCACTCGGCACGGCCGGAGTGTTCCTGTGGGGCGAGGACGGGAAACCGCCCGGCGCGGCCGCCCCCGCCGCGGGCGCAACGGCGCACCGCCTGCCGCTGAAGCCCACCGCCTACCGCCTTCAGCCACTGACCGGCTACGGCCCCCCGCAGGCCGCCCCGGGCCGCACCCCGGTACGCCACGAACCGCTGCTGAGGATGACCGGCCGCGGCCGCACCATGGTGCTGACCTTCGACGACGGACCCGACCCCCGCTACACCCCCGGCATCCTCGACACACTGGCCCACTACGACGTGCGCGCGATGTTCTTCGTATGCGGCGAGATGGCCGCGGACAACCAGGAACTGCTGGGACGGATGGCCGACGAGGGCCACATCGTCGGCAACCACACCTGGTCCCACCCCCTGCTGACCCGCCTCACCCGCCGCCGGATCCGCTCCGAGATGACCCGCACCAGCGATGTCATCGAGGAGGGCTACGGGGAGCGGCCCCGCTGGTTCCGCGCCCCGTACGGGGCCTGGAACCGCGCCGCCTTCCAGATCGGCGCCGAACTGGGCATGGAGCCGATGGCCTGGACCGTCGACACCCTCGACTGGACCACCCCAGGCACCCGCACCATCGTCGGCCGGGTCGAGAAAGGGGCCGCCCCCGGAGTCGTGGTGCTCTCGCACGACGCCGGGGGCGACCGCTCGCAGAGCGTGCGGGCCCTGCGCGCGTATCTGCCGCAACTCCTGGACTCCGGCTATCACCTCACCGTCCCGCGCCGGCCGTACGCCTGACGCGAGCCCCCCGCCCGCCCGGTCGGGAACCGCTCAGTGGACCTCGACCAGGCGGGCGAAGGCGACGACGTTGCCGTCGTACCCGTTCGCCTTCGAGAAACCGCCGCCGCAGGTGATGACCCGCAATTCGGGAGCCCCCTTCGAGGCGTAGACGCGGTCGCCGGGAAAGTTGTTCTTCTCGAACACCTCGATGCCGTAGATCTCGAACACCGCGGTCTTTCCGTCCATCCGCGACACCTCGACGCGGTTTCCCTTCTTCAGGGCCCCGAGACCGTAGAAGACGGCCGGCCCGAGCGTGTTGTCGACATGGCCGACGACGACCGCGGTGCCCTTCTCACCGGGCGAGACGCCACCGGTGAACCAGCCGGCCAGATTCGGGTCCTCCGGCGGCGGCGCGCCCACCCAGCCGTCGGCGTCCAGGCCGACCGACATGACCGGCGCGTCCACCCGGATGGCGGGGATCCGCACCCGGTCGGGCACGGCGAACGCCAGCGGCGCCGGGGTCCGCCCGAGGGCCCCGGCGGCGGTGCGGCTGTCCGCGGCCGCCGCCGACGCGGGCTGCGGCGGCCCGATGTCGAACTCTCCCGACCCGTTGCGGATGAGCGCGAGACCGGTCAGCAGAACAAGCGCTATCACGCCCCAGGGGGCGCGCTTCCGCCGCCGCTCCTCTTCTTCCGCCGCCTCGGACAGCTCGTACGCAGACATTCGCCATCCCCTTTCGACGTGGCCGTCACCACGTCCCTTCGCGCATAGGAGAAAGCTAAGTCCCCGAAACGGAACCGGCGACGGGGAAGCGGCGAACGGGTGGCCCCGGCACCTTTCGGTGCGCCATCCGAGTTGCCGACGGCAGGAATTTTCTGACGGTCCGTGACCTGCGGCTATATCCGATTGTGTGCATTTCGCTCGGCGTGTCCTCTCACCAGGACGGACCATTCCCGAAATGCGGGCACGTGCACGGCATCTGAGGGTCTGTTCGGGAGGTGCTTTCTCGCCGACATGCCGGGGACGGGCCCCGGGGCGCCTTCCGCGGAGGATCACATGCGCATCACTCGTGTTCTGGCGGCCTCGGTGGTCTCGGCCGCCGCGGTCGCCTCCCTCGGCGTCACCGCCCCAGCCGCCGTCGCACGCGACGGCATGGGCGCCAATCCGAGCAACATCGTCGCCCTGCCCGCCGTCATCGCCCGGGGCGGCCAGCTGGCGGTCACCGTCGACGGCTGCCCCGGCGGCGGCACCATGACCTCGGCGGCGTTCCCCCAGACCAACCTGACGCCGATCAACGGCGTCAACCAGACGGCCAGGGGCACGGCGACCGTCAACAGCAACGCCCGGCCCGGCGCCTACGACATCACCGTCAACTGCTCCGGCCGGACCCTGACCCGCCCGGCCGCCTTCACCGTCATCGGCGGTGTCCGCGGCGGACTCGGCGGCAGCACCACGACCGGCGCCACCCCGACCGACATGGCCATCGGCGGCGGGCTCGTCGCCGCGGCCCTGCTCGGCGGAGGTCTGTTCTGGATGAGGCGCCGCGCCGAGCGCCGCGTCTGAGACCGGTCCCCGGGGAGACCGCACGTCGCACCCGGCGCGGGCCTTCGCCCCGGTCCCGTTCGGGATCCGGCGCGAAGGCCCGCGCGCGGGAGGGCCGTCGGCGGTGCGCCGTCAGCCGGCGTCCTCACCGGCGCGGCGTCGTGCGAAGCGGTACGCGGCGCCGACCGAGCCCGCGACGAGCGCGGCGCCGAGGCCGATCTCCTCGAGATCGAACCCGGCGACGCTGCCGCCCTCGCCGGCGTGCACACCCTGCGGCACCGGGTAGGGCAGAGGCAGCGGATCGACCGGGCGGCCGCCGGCGATCGTCAGCTCCTTGACGGCGCTGATCCCGCCGCAGTCGAACGTCACCCGGTACGAGGCGCCCGCTCTGGCGTCCCGGTCGACCACGGCCACCGCCGACGAGGACCCCCGCGGGATGACGACCGTGTCGAAGACCCCCGAGTGGACCGTCACGGAGCTCCGGCAGCCACTGGTTCCGCGGTCCACCTGGAGGGTCACCCGTCCGCCGGCCGCGACCGTCGAGGGCAGCACGTCGTAGCCGTTGGACATGACGTAGTGGTTGTCGTCGTCGCTCGCGACGGCGGCCGGTGCGGAGAGGGCCAGGGCGGTCAGGCCCAGCAGTGCGGCCGAAGCGACGCGTATCGCGTGCATGGTGGATCCTCCGGTCCCCGAGGAGCAGCCGCGGACCTTTTTCCGCTTGCGCCGTACATGCGCCTCGATGAGCGAAACGCTAGGAACAGGTGTGCGCTCCCGCGATCGCAGTCGCGCGAATGGGGCAAGGGTGTGGGCCGCTCAGGGGACGTCGTTGCGGCAACCGGGGGACGGCGCCGGCGTGGCGGCCGTCCCCCGGCGGCGTCAGATGAGCGGACGTCAGCCCCCGAGCCCGGGGAACAGCCGGAGGAACGGCTCGGCGGACGCGGTGACCCCCCGGCTGTAGGGCGCGTCGAAGTCCCAGATGAGGAAGAGCAGAAAGGCGATCAGCGCGGAGAACAGCCCGGCCAGGACCAGTTCGCGGGGAGTGCGCCGGATCTGTAGCGCGAACACCATGCCGATGGTGATGACGGCCCCGGCCAGCAGCCCGAACCACACCACACCGGGCATGGTGGCCCCGGTCGACTCGGCCCGGGCGTTGCGTGCCTGGTCCGCGGCGGCGATCTGGTCCAGGAGCGGCTGATACGCCTGCGCCTGGAAGTCCGACGTCGGCTGGTAGTCGGTGACGTCCACCCGGACCTTCTGGAGGAGTTCGTCGCCCCGCTTCGTCACCCCGCCGCCGTCGGCCATCGACTTCCACTCGGTGGTGACGACGTGTCCGACATAGGCGTTGACATCCTCCCGAATGCGGTCACGGACGTCGGCCGGGTAGACCCGCACCCGCTCCGAGACCTCGTGGAGCGCCTGCGCCTCCGCCTGGACGTGGTCCTGGGCGACACTGCGCGCCTCCCAGACGCCGGCGATGGCCAGGCCCAGGACGATGGCGTACACGACACCGATCCACATCGTCATGTACTCGATGACGTCCGGGGTCTCGGAGGGGTCCTCGTCCTCGGGCGCCCTGCGGTGCCGTAGGAGGGTGATGACGACCACCACCGCACAGGCGGCGAGCATCGCGAGGGTGAGAACAAGCCATTCCGGCAAGAGATGCCTCCAGGGTCGGCACTAGCGCGGCCGCAGCGCGGCGACGGCGATCACCGCGGGCACGGTGATCAGCAGGACGTAGGTCACCGGCGACTGGCCGTGGCGGACGGTCCGCCGGTGCGGTGAGGCGTGGTACGCCGGGTAGCGCACGGGGGTCGCCGTCGGGCGCGGCGTGGGCTCGGGAACGGGGGTCGGCGTGGGGGCCGCCCGCGGGAGCGGTGGCGCGGGGCGGGGCGCGGGTGCCGCCGGCGGCTTCGGGCGCGGCTCGGGCGGCGGTGGCCTCGGCGCGGGGGGCGGCGGAGGAGGCGGGGGCGTCGGTTCGGGGGGTGGGGGCGGGGCCGGGGTGGGTGGAGGGCTCGGCGTCGGCTCGGCCGGAGGCTCCGGCTTCGGCGGGTCGGGGGCCAGCGTGGGCGTCGGTTCCGGTTCCGGGCACACCGGGGGAGTCGGCCACGAGTACCCTCCCGCGACCGCCACCGCCTCGGTGCCGTCCGGGCCGGTCGAGGCGTACGCGCACGCGTCGGCCGCGGCCGGCCCGGCCGGGGCGGCCGCGAGGATCCAGGCCACGGTCACCAGGGCCAACGCCCTGGTGAGGAGGGCGGATCGGGTCGGTTCGGGTCCATGCACGACGGAGATCATGCGGCCTCCGTCACCGGCCCACGCCGACGCCCGGCGGGGATTGCCCCGAACGGGGGAAGTTGCCGCTCCCGGGTTTGCCGGACGGTGCGTTCGCTTGTCCGGCACACCGTGCGCGTGTGCGATCCGCGGGCTCCGCCGGGGGCGGTGTCACAGGCCGGGGAAAGATTTTCGGGCCGGGTTTGAACACAACGACGGTCACCATGCGTACTCAGTGCCGTGCGGCGGCGCAGCAGGGCGCTGCAACACCTTTGTGACGATCGGGGAGTTGTTGACGATGAAGACCACCTGGCGGAGCGCCTCACTCGCGGCAAGCGCTGTGGCCGTACTGGCGCTGACGACGGCGTGCGGTTCTGAGAGCGGCACGTCGGCGTCGAGCCAGAACGTCGGGGCCACGGCTCCGGCGGGTGGCATCGCGGGCGTCGGCAGCGGCTACGGCAGTGTCGGCTCCGGAGCGAGCGCCAGTGCCACCGGTGGCGCCGGTACGGGCACCGGTGCCCAGGCCCAGGGCGCCGGTGGGCTGGAGATCTCCGCGAACGGCCAACTCGGGAAGATCCTCACCGACGGTGCCGGCAAGACCCTCTACCGCTTCGACGCGGACACCGCGGAACCCCCGAAGTCGAACTGTGACGGCGACTGCGCGACCGCCTGGCCGCCGGTGTCCGCCGATGACGTCGCCGCCGGCGACGGTATCGACAAGTCGCTCCTGGGCGAGGTCACCCGGACCGACGGCACCAAGCAGCTCACCGTCGGCGGCTGGCCCGCCTACTACTACGCGAAGGACACCAAGGCCGGCGACACCACCGGCCAGGGCGTGGGCAACAAGTGGTTCGCGCTGGCCCCCGACGGCAAGAAGGCCAAGTCGGACTCCGCGTCCGAGGCCTCGCTGCCCGGTCTGTCGGTCCGCAAGGACGCCAATCTCGGTGACATCGTCGTCGACAAGAACGGCATGACGGTCTACCGCTTCCTGAAGGACAAGGCCTGGCCCCAGCCGGTCTCGAACTGCAACGGCGCCTGCCTGGAGAAGTGGCCGGCGGTCGCCCCCGTCGAGTTCGGCGAGACCAAGGGCATCCAGGAGAAGGGCTACATGAACTTCACCCGGTCCGACGGCACCAAGCAGCAGACCATCAACTGCTCGCCGATCTACACCTTCTCCGGTGACAAGAAGCCCGGTGACATCAACGGCCAGGGCGTCGGCGGCACGTGGTACGCCGTCGCGCCGAACGGAAAGCTGGTCGGAGCGCCGGGCCAGTAGGAATCGCCTCCCCAGGGCCGATATCCCGCACCTGACCCATCGCGCACGACCGTTGGTCCGCCCCCTCCGCGCCGCACGGAGGGGGCGGACCGTTGTGCGTTGCCATGGCATCCGGTCGTGGCGCCGGGCGTCACGCCCGGTCTTCGTGCTTGTCCCGCCACCACCACCTGTGCGTAGACTTTCGCCGCCCTCGGGACCCTCCGGGAAGATGCCGGAACGACCCGGGTGCCTCGAGCAGCCCTTCGGGGGACGTCGATTCGGCACGTGCCGCAGGCAGTGACCGGGAACGGACGGTCAATTTCCGTTTCTGCTCGCCCCTTTGGCGGGCGATCAGTAGCCTCAGCTCGAACACCGGATCGCCTACGCCTTGGAGAGACAGATGGAGCGACCCGCCTGGGCCCCTCGGAGCATCGACATCTCGGTGCCCAGCGTCTCGCGGATCTACGACCACTACCTGGGCGGCTCGCACAACTTCGAGGTCGACCGGGAAGCGGCCCGCAAGGCCATGGCGTTCATGCCGGGACTTCCGAAGATCAGCCAGGCGAACCGGGCGTTCATGCGCCGAGCCGTGCGGTACGCGGCCGACGACGGCATCAGCCAGTTCCTCGACATCGGGTCAGGCATCCCCACCTTCGGCAACGTGCACGAGGTCGCCCAGGCGGCGAGCCCGGGAGCACGGGTGGTCTACGTCGACCACGACCCGGTGGCCGTCGCGCACAGCCAAGCGGTGCTGGCGGGCAACGCCGACACCGGCGTCGTGGCCGCCGACCTGCGCAAACCGTGGGAGATCCTCAGCAGCCCGCAGGTGGAGCAACTGCTCGACCTGGACCGGCCGGTGGCGCTGCTGCTGGTCGCCGTACTGCATTTCGTGGAGGACGCGGACGACCCGTACGCCGCGGTGGCCGAACTCGGTGCCGCGCTCGCGCCGGGCAGTCTGCTCGTGCTCACGCATGCCTCGTACGAGGGAATCCCGCTGCCACCGGAGCGTGCCGAGGGCGCGCTGGACGTGTACAAGGACATTCGCAATCCGCTGGTCATGCGCTCGCGTGACGAGATCGGGCGGTTCTTCGAAGGGTACGACATGGTGGAGCCCGGACTGGTGCCGATGCCGCACTGGCGGCCGGACACGGCGCCGGAGGACGAGGACCCCTGGGCCCTCTCCGGTTTCGCCGGCGTGGGACGCGCGGCGTGACCGCGGAACCGGACGGGCCGCAGGACAGACTGCGGCGGTTCGCGACGATCTGGAGCCGGGCCGTGTTCCCGGTCACCGCGACGTCGCTGACCCGGCCCGAACTCGAGGAACAACTCCTGCCGCTGGCCCGGCGGTTGCGGGAGGCACTGCTGGAGCGCGGCTTCGACGCCGACACCGGCAAGGCGGTGGGGGCCGCCCTCGTCGACGCGCACTGCACCGACCCCGAGGCCCTCAGCCGTTCCCTCGACTGCGTCGACGCCTACCTGGTGCTCTACTGCGGCGAGGACGGCCCCCCGGAGGACCTGCGCACCCGCGCCTCACGGCTCCAGCACGCCATGGCGGCCGGGTACGCGCAGGCGCTGCGTGAGCGCACGCTCGCCGAACAGGAGGCCATCGCCCAGGCCGCGCTCCGCGCCCAGGGCGTGGTCGCGCAGGCGCTGCACACGAGCGAGGCCCGCTTCCGGGCGGTCTTCGAAGGCGCCGCGATAGGAATCGCCATCGCCGACCTGGACGGCAACGTCCTCCAGGTCAACGGCGCCCTGCTGCGCATGTTCGGCGGCTCCGAGCAGACCCTGAGGGGCCGCAGGGTGCAGGACCTGACCCATCCCGAGGACGCACCCCAGCTGTGGAAACTCTACGACGAGCTGGTCCGCGGCGAACGGGAGCACTACCACACGGAGAAGGCGTTCAGCCGCCCCGACGGAACGGTTCTGTGGACCAACCTGACGGTGTCCCTGCTGCGGGACGCCGACGGCAACCCGCAGTACTCGCTGGCCCTGATGGAGGACACCACCGAGCGCCGGCTGCTCAACCTCCGCCTGCGCTACGAGGCCACCCACGACGCGCTCACCGGCCTGCCCAACCGCACCCTGTTCTTCGAACGCCTGGAGAAGGCGCTCGGCGCGACGGGCGAGGGCCAGCGTTTCGGTCTGTGCTACCTCGACCTGGACGGCTTCAAGACCATCAACGACAGTCTCGGTCACGCGGCGGGCGACCGGCTGCTCGTCGAGGTCGCCGACCGGTTGCAGTCCTGCGCGACCGCGCAGGGCGAGATGGTCGCGCGCCTCGGCGGCGACGAGTTCGTGGCGCTGACCACCGGCCCCGACACCCGGGGTGAGGTCGACGAGCTCGCCGCGCGCATCATGAACGCCCTGCTCGCGCCGGTGCGCATCGACGGCCGGGAGCTGACCGTGCGCGGCAGCATCGGCATCGTCGAGGGCCCGGCGGGGGAGCGCAGCGCGGCCGAGGTGCTGCGCAGCGCCGACATCACCATGTACCGGGCCAAGTCGGCGGGCGGCAACCGCTTCGAGCTCGCCGACGCGGAGGCCGACGCCCGCGCGATCACCCGCCACGGTCTCACCACGGCGCTCCCGGCGGCCCTCGACCGCGGCGAGTTCTTCATCGAGTACCAGCCGCTCGTCCACCTCGGCGACGGCAGCGTGCGCGGCGCGGAGGCGCTGGTGCGCTGGCTGCACCCGCAGCACGGGGTACTCGGACCCGACCGCTTCATCCCGCTCGCCGAGCACACCGGGCTGATCGTGCCGCTGGGCCGCTGGGTCCTGGAGGAGTCGGTCCGCCAGGTCGGCGAGTGGCGGGAGAGGGGTGGCGACACCGACCCTCTGCGCATCAACGTCAACCTCTCCCCGTGCCAGCTCACCCATCCCGGTCTGGTGCAGGACACCGTCGACATCCTGGAACGCGCGGGCGTCGCACCGGAGGCCCTGTGCCTGGAGGTGACGGAGTCGGCGTTGATCGGCGCCGACGACGACCTGCTCAAGCCGCTGCGCCGGCTCGCCGAGATGGGCGTCGACATCGCCCTGGACGACTTCGGCACCGGCTACTCCAACCTGGCCAACCTGCGTCGCCTCCCGGTGAGCGTGCTCAAGCTGGACCGCTCCTTCACCCAGGGCATGCAGCAGTTCCCGGCGGACCCCGTCGACCTCAAGATCGTCGAGGGGATCGTCTCGCTCGCCCACAGCCTGGACCTCGCGGTCACGGTGGAGGGCGTGGAGACCGGCGCGCAGGCCGAGCAGCTGCGGATACTGGGCTGCGACACGGCCCAGGGCTGGTACTACGCCCGCCCGGGCCCGCCGGACAGGCTCCACCACCTGGCCCTGGTGGACGCGACGGGATGAGGGACAACCCGGTTGCGGACGTGCCGGGTGAGCACGGACGATCTCCGGGTGACCGAAGAAACAGACGACGTGAACAAGGCGATCGCGGGCGAGCTGGCGCTCATGGACCCCACCGTCCGCTCCTCCCGCGCCCGCTTCGAGCGGCTCCTCGACCCCGAGTTCGTCGAGGTCGGCTCCTCGGGGCGGCGCTACACGTGCGCGGACATGCTCGCCCAGCTGCCCGTCCACCCGGGCGGCTCGGCGAGCGGCCCGCGCTATGAGCCGTCGGACATCACGGGCGTCGTCCTGGCCCCCGGCCTGGTGCACCTGACGTACGACACCGACTTCGACGGCCGCCGGGCCCGGCGCAGCTCGCTGTGGCGCAAACAGAGCGAGGAGACCGGCTGGCGGATGTATTACCACCAGGGCACGCCGGTGCCGCCCGCCGCCGGTTAGCGCCTGTCGTCTGGAGCAGGTCGGCCTGACTCACGGTGCCTTGCAGGCCGGCGTGACGCGCGACTTGATCCGAACGACAGGCCCCAGGGGTCGCCGCGGTCAGCCCGCGACCCGACCCCGCGCGGCCTCCGCGGCCGCGACGGCCGCCCGCACGAGCGCCGCCGTCGCCGTCGAGCGCGACTGCTGGGGCCAGGCGACGGCCATGACGGCGGCGGGCGCGTCGAGCACGGGCCGGTAGACGACTCCCGGCCGGGGGTAGCGGTCGGCGACGGAGGCGGGCAGCAGGGCGACCAGATCGCCCAGGCCCACGAGCGCGAGGAGCTGGGCGAGGTCCTGGCCCCTGCCGCGGACCTCGTCGATGAACCGGAGTGCCTCGTCCTCGCGCAGCCCCAGGTCGGCGAGGCGCAGCCCGGTCCGGGCCGCGAGCGGATGGCTCACGGAGAGGGCGGCGACCCGCGGTTCGGCGGTCAGATCCTCCGTGTCGAGGCCGGTGCGGTCGTACGGCTCGTACACCAGGGCGACATCGGCCTCGCCCTGGCGCAGCAGCCGGGACTGTTCCTGCCACGCGGACAGCCGGACGGCGACCGGCAGTGCCGCGGGACCGGCCGCGTAGCGCGCGAGGATCGCCTCCAGCAGCCCCGCGTCCCCGTCGGCCTTCACGGCCAGCACCAGCTTCGGTTCGGCTGCGGCCGCGCGGCGCGCCCGGAGCCCGGCCGCGTCCAGGGCGTCCAGGGCCCATCTGGCCTCCTCCAGGAGGACCTCCCCCGCCGGGGTCAGCGCGACGCGGTGGGTGGTCCGCTCGAACAGGGTGACGCCCAGCTCCGTCTCCACAGAGCGGATCGCACGGGACAGGGGTGGCGAGGAGATGCCGAGCCGCTCGGCCGCACGGGCGAAGTTCAGCTCCTCGGCGACGGCGACGAAATAGCGCAGCGGACGGGACTCCACGGGTGGCCCTCCGATCGGTATTGCCCTGAGGGTAACAACCGGGAGCCGATCGATCCTTCCGTTCGGATGCCCGGCGCAGCAGGCTCGACGCCGTACCGACCACCGTTGATCCTGGAGCAGTTCATGATCGTCGTCACCACTCCGACCGGGCAGATCGGCCGTGAGGTCCTGGCCCGTCTGCTGGACGCCGGCACCGCCTCGCCCCCCGTCCGGGTGATCGTCCGCGACCCCGCCCGGCTCTCCCCGGAGAACCGCGAAAGGGTCGAGGTCGTCCAGGGGTCGCACGCCGACCCGGCCGTCCTGAAGGAGGCGTGCGAGGGCGCCGACCAGATTTTCTGGCTGGTGCCGCCGACGCCCTCGGCCGACAGTGTCACGGGCCACTTCCGCGCCTTCACCGAGCCGCTGTGCGAGGTGATCCGCACCCAGGGCGTCGGCCGGGTCGTGGCCGTCTCGACCCTGGGCCGGGGCATCGCCGAGAACGCCGGGCTGATCTCGGCCGGCCTGGCCATGGACGAGGCCGTCGCCGCCACGGGCGTGCACTACCGGGCGCTGTGTCCACCGGCCCTGATGGAGAACCTGCTCCGTCAGACGGCATCGATCCGCGACGAGGGCGTCTGGACCGAGGCGCTCGCGCAGGACCGTGTGCTGCGCACCTGCGCCACCCGGGACATCGCCGCCGAGGCGGCCCGGCTGCTCCTCGACACCTCCTGGACCGGGTACCAGGACGTTCCCCTGGTGGGTCCCGACGAGCTGACCCCCGAGGGCATGGCCCGCGTCCTCTCGGAGGTGCTGAACCGTCCCGTGCGGGTACGGCAGATCACCGCCGCCGAGCAGAAGGCGATGCTGACGCGCCACGGCGCCGACGAGGCCTGGGCGCAGGGCATCGCCGACATGGTGGACGCCCTGAACAGCCAGGGCTTCTACGGCGCCGCACAGCCCAGCACTCCCCACACGGCTCCCACGGGTTTCCGTCAGTGGTGCGAGGAGGTACTCGAGCCGGCCGTCCGGGGCTGACATCGGCCGGGCCCGTCATGCGAAGGACACGGGACCGCCGCGGACGCGGGGTCCGGCCCGTCCGGTGAGCAGATCGGCCACGGGCGGCTCTCACCGCTCCAGCAGCATCCGCTGGAGTTCGCGGGCCGCCCTGGGCGGTGCCACATCGCTGCGGTGGGCGAGGGCGATCGCGCGGTGCAGGCCGGGCCGGGCGAGCGGGGTGACCCGCAGGCCCCGGCCCGAGCGGGCGGCCACCATCCGCGGAACGACGGCCATCCCGAGCCCGGCCCGCACAAAGCCGAGCACCGCGTCCATCTCTCCGCCCTCCACCGCGAAGTCCGGCTCGAACCCCTCCGCCCGGCACGCGGCCACGGTCAGTTCCCGCAGGTCGTAGCCGTGCCGGAACATCACCAGACGCTCGCCCTCCAGATCGGCGATCCGTACGGTCCGCCGCCCCGTCCCCGGCCGGGAGGCCTCCGGGGAGGACACCACCACCAGGTCCTCGCGCAGCAGTTCCACCGTCGTCAGCGCCGGGGACGGGGTCGGCAGGGGCAGCACGACCAGGGCGAGATCGAGGGCGCCGCGCGCCAGCTCCCGCACGAGGTCGTGCGAGCCGCCCTCCTCGATCATCAGCCGGATGCCCGGGTAGCGGTCGTGGAAGGCGCGCAGCACATCCGGCAGCAGACCCGTGCACAGACTCGGCGTCGCCCCCAGCCGCACCCGCCCGCTGCGCAGCTGCGCCAGTTCCTGCACCTCGTACCGCGCGGTCTCGGTGTCCGCGAGGATCCGCCGGGCCAGCGGCAGCAGCGCCTCACCGGCGTCGGTGAGCGTGATGTTGCCCCGCGCGCGCTGGAACAGATCCGCGCCCAACTCCCGTTCCAGCGCCTTGATCTGCTGCGACAGCGAGGGCTGCGCGACATGCACGAGCTCGGCGGCGCGGGTGAAGTGCCGGGTCTCGGCCACGGCCACGAAGTACTGGAGCTGCTGGAACTGCATCCAACCATGATAGGCGCAGGCTATGGAAACGAGCCGGACCATGTCTTGGACCGATGGGGGGTACCGCCCCTAGCGTCTCGGTACATGGCTCTGGCAACGCGGACGGGCCGACGGCCGTCCATGGCACGCACGGTGTGGAACTCCTCCGTCGGCAAGAAGACGGTGATGGCCGTCAGCGGCCTGATCATGCTGCTGTACCTGGTCGCCCACATGATCGGAAACCTGAAGATCTTCTTCGGGCCGGGCGAGTTCAACCACTACGCGCACTGGCTGCGCACCGTCGGCGAACCGTTCATGCACTACGAGTGGACGCTCTGGCTGATCCGCGTCGTGCTGGTGGCCGCCGTCGTCGCCCACGCCACCTCCGCCTACCAGCTCAGCCGCCGCGACATCAGGGCGCGGCCCAGCAGGTACGTGCACAGCAAGCCCCGGGCGAGCTACGCCACCCGCACCATGCGCTGGGGCGGGATCATCCTCGCCCTGTTCATCGTCTGGCACCTCCTGGACCTGACGACCGGCACGGTCCACAGCGGCGGCTTCCAGGAGGGCCACCCGTACCAGAACGTCGTGGACACCTTCTCCACCTGGTACGGCAACGTCGTCTACATCCTCGCGATGCTGGCGCTCGGCCTGCACGTCCGGCACGGCTTCTGGGCCGCCGCCCAGACCCTCGGGGCGGGCAGCCGCACCCGCGACCGCGCCCTGAAGGCGACGGCCGACGTCCTCGCGCTGATGCTCACGGCCGGCTTCGTCGCCGTCCCCGTGGGCGTCATGACCGGAGTGGTGAACTGAAGATGACCTACACCGCATACTCGACCGGCGAGCCCCTCGCCGACACCAGGGCGCCCTCCGGCCCCGTCGCCGAACGCTGGGACAAGCGCCGCTTCGAGGCGAAACTCGTCAACCCGGCCAACCGGCGCAAGCACACGGTGATCGTCGTGGGCACCGGCCTCGCGGGCGGCTCGGCCGGCGCCACACTCGCCGAACAGGGCTACCGCGTCGTGCAGTTCTGCTACCAGGACTCCCCGCGCCGCGCCCACTCCATCGCCGCCCAGGGCGGCATCAACGCGGCGAAGAACTACCGCAACGACGGCGACTCCGTCCACCGCCTCTTCTACGACACCGTCAAGGGCGGCGACTTCAGGGCGCGGGAGTCCAACGTGCACCGGCTCGCGCAGATCTCGGTCGAGATCATCGACCAGTGCGTGGCGCAGGGCGTGCCCTTCGCCCGGGAGTACGGCGGTCTGCTCGACACCCGCTCCTTCGGCGGCGTCCAGGTGTCCCGTACGTTCTACGCCCGCGGCCAGACGGGCCAGCAGCTCCTGCTGGGCGCCTACCAGGCCCTCAGCAGGCAGATCGCCGCCGGCAACATCGAGATGCACCCTCGCACCGAGATGCTCGACCTGATCGTCGTCGACGGCCGAGCCCGCGGGATCGTCGCCAGGGACCTGATCACCGGCAGGATCGACACGTACTTCGCTGACGCCGTCGTTCTCGCGAGCGGCGGATACGGGAACGTCTTCTACCTGTCCACCAACGCCATGAACTCCAACGCCACCGCGATCTGGCGGGCCCACCGGCGCGGCGCGTACTTCGCCAACCCCTGCTTCACCCAGATCCATCCGACCTGCATCCCTCGCACCGGCGACCACCAGTCCAAGCTGACGCTGATGAGCGAGTCCCTGCGCAACGACGGCCGGATCTGGGTGCCGAAGGCCAAGGGCGACGACCGCCCGCCGAACCGGATCCCCGAGGACGAGCGCGACTACTACCTGGAGCGCGTCTACCCCTCCTTCGGCAACCTGGTCCCCCGGGACATCGCCTCCCGCGCCGCGAAGAACGTCTGCGACGAGGGCAGGGGAGTGGGCCCCGCAGGACAGGGCGTCTACCTCGACTTCGCCGACGCCGTCGCACGAATGGGGCGGGCCGCCGTCGAGGCGAAGTACGGCAACCTCTTCGACATGTACCAGCGGATCACCGACGAGGATCCGTACGAGGTCCCGATGCGGATCTACCCCGCCGTGCACTACACGATGGGCGGGCTGTGGGTCGACTACGACCTCCAGACCACCGTCCCCGGCCTGTTCGCGATCGGGGAGGCCAACTTCTCCGACCACGGAGCCAACCGGCTCGGCGCGAGCGCCCTCATGCAGGGCCTCGCCGACGGCTACTTCGTCCTCCCGTCGACCATCAACGACTACCTCGCCCGCCATCCGCACCAGGGCGAGGTGACCCCCGGACACCCCGTCGTCCAGGAGGTGCTGGCGGAGACCCAGGACCGCCTCGACCTGCTGCTCTCGGTCGACGGCGACCGCACTCCGGACTCCTTCCACCGCGAGGTCGGCGAACTCATGTGGGAGTTCTGCGGCATGGCCCGCAGCGACGCCGGCCTGCGCAAGGCCCTCGAGCGGATCCCGCAGATCCGCGAGGAGTTCTGGCGCCGCATCAAGGTGCCGGGCACCGGAGAGCAGTTCAACCAGTCGCTGGAGAAGGCGAACCGCGTCGTCGACTACCTGGAACTCGCCGAGCTGATGTGCCTCGACGCACTGCACCGCGCCGAGTCCTGCGGCGGCCACCTCCGCGAGGAGTCACAGACCGCCGACGGTGAAGCGGCCCGGCGCGACGAGGAGTTCGGGTACGCGGCCGCCTGGGAGTTCACCGAGACGGGCGAGGCGCCCGTCCTGCACAGGGAAGACCTGGTCTTCGAGTACGTCCACCCCACCCAGCGGAGCTACGCATGAGGCTCAACCTGCGCGTCTGGCGGCAGAAGAACGCCGACGCCGACGGCGCCATGTCCACGTACGAGGTGGACGGCATCTCCCCCGACATGTCCTTCCTCGAGATGCTCGACACCCTCAACGAGGAACTCATCCTGCGCGGCGACGACCCGGTCGCCTTCGACCACGACTGCCGCGAGGGCATCTGCGGCGCGTGCTCGCTGGTCATCAACGGCGACGCGCACGGTCCGGAGCGGACCACCACCTGCCAGCTGCACATGCGGTCCTTCCGCGACGGCGACACGATCGACGTCGAGCCGTGGCGGGCCGCGGCCTTCCCGGTCGTCAAGGACCTGGTCGTCGACCGGAGCGCCTTCGACCGGATCATCCAGGCGGGCGGCTACGTCACCGCCCCGACGGGCGCCGCGCCCGAGGCCCACGCGACGCCCGTGCCCAAGCCCGACGCCGACTTCGCCTTCGAGCACGCGGAGTGCATCGGATGCGGGGCCTGCGTGGCCGCCTGCCCGAACGGGGCGGCCATGCTCTTCACCTCCGCCAAGGTCAACCACCTGAACGTACTGCCGCAGGGGGCGCCCGAGCGGGAGACGCGGGTGCTGGACATGGTGGCGCAGATGGACGAGGAGGGGTTCGGCGGATGCACCCTCGCGGGCGAGTGCGCGACCGCCTGCCCGAAGGGCATCCCGCTGATGTCCATCACCGGGATGAACAAGGAGTGGCTGCGGGCCACCAGGAAGGTCACGAAGCGGTAGGTCCGCAGACGGAGGATGCCCCCCGGTCCCCGGCCGCCGCCCGCCGTCCCCGGCCCCCGGTCCCCGCCCGCCGTCCCCCGGTCCCCGCCCGCCGTCCCCCGGGTCCCGGTCCCCGCCCGCCTTCCCCAGCCCCCGGTTCCCGCCCGCCGCCCGCCGCCCGCCGCTCGCAGTCCCCGGTCCGCGGGTCCGCGGGTCCCCGGGGCTGCCGGGTCCGGCCGCCGGTCGCGCGGCTTCCCGTGCCCTAGGGGCCCAAGGGGGCTGCCCGGACGCCCGCTTCGAGAAGAGACGTTCGCCGACAAGGTGCGGACGGGCGGGGCCGGGAGTGGTGCTCATCCCCGGCCCCGCCAGGCATGTGAGGCGCGGGACGGCCGCCGACTCCCGGCATTCAGCAGCCGCACATCCACGAGCCCCGCGCCGGTCACGCCGAGGCCAGCCGGGCGCGGAAGAAAGCAGGTGCGGATTCCCCGTGCACCGACCCCACGCTTCTTCCGCCCGGCGCAGGAGACCTCCATGACCGCCATGCCCCTCTCCCCTCCCGCTCTCGCCGTACCGCCGGCCGGTTCCGGCTACCTCGTGTCGCTCGCCCGCACCCAGGAGGACGTCCGGGCCGCCCAGCGGCTGCGTCACCAGGTGTTCGCCGGGGAACTGGGCGCCCGGCTCGACGGCCCCGAACCGGATCTGGACACCGACGCCTTCGACGCCTACTGCGACCACCTGCTCATCCGGGACAACGCCACCGGTGAAGTGGTCGGCACCTACCGGCTGCTGCCCCCCGAGCGGGCCGCGGTCGCCGGACGGCTCTACTCCGAAGCCGAGTTCGACCTGAGCCCGCTCGACGCGATCCGGCCCGGCCTGGTCGAGGTCGGCCGCTCGTGCGTGCACCCCGACCACCGCGACGGAGCCGTCATCGGACTCATCTGGGCCGGGATAGCCCGCTACATGGTGGACCGGGGCCACGAGTGGCTGGCCGGCTGCTGCTCCGTCCCGCTGGCCGACGGCGGCGCCCTGGCGGCGGCGACCTGGGACCGGGTGCGTGACAAGCACCTCGCGCCGCCGGAGTACCGGGTACGGCCGCTGCTGCCCTGGACCCCGGTCCCCGCCGGCCGGGCCGCCCGCACCGAACTGCCGGCACTGCTGCGCGGCTATCTCCGCCTCGGCGCCTGGGTGTGCGGGGAACCCGCCTTCGACCCCGACTTCGGCGTCGCCGACCTCTATGTGCTGCTGCCGATGAGCCGGGGCAACCAGCGCTACCTGCGGCACTTCCTCTCCCTCGTCCCGGCCTGATGAGCGTCTGGCTGCCCAGCGCGCCCTGCACCCCGCGCGCGTGCGTGGCGCCGACGGCGTCCCGGGCGACCGCACTCCGCGCCGCGCTGCGGCTCACGGCGGTGGTCGTGCTGGTCCTGGCCGGGGTGATGCTGGCGCCGATGAGCGGCCGGCTCCCGGCCCGCACCGTGCGGTGGTGGAGCCGGACCGTCGTACGGGCGGCGGGAGTGCGGGTCCGGATCACCGGCGCGACCGCGCCCACCGGCACCGGGCTGCTCCTGGTCGCGAACCACATCTCCTGGCTGGACATCCCGCTGCTGGCCGCCGTCCGCCCGGCCCGGATGCTCGCCAAGGCCGAGATCCGGCGGTGGCCGGTGGCGGGCACGCTGGTCGCCCGCGGCGGTGTCCTGTTCATCGACCGGGACCGGCTGCGCGCCCTGCCCGCCACGGTCGCCCGGATCGCCGACGCGCTGCGCGCCGGACAGGCGGTCGCCGTGTTCCCCGAGGGCAGCACCTGGTGCGGCCGCGCCCAGGGGCACTTCCGCCGGGCGGTGTTCCAGGCCGCCCTGGACGCCCGGGTCCCGGTGCAGCCCGTACGCATCCGCTACCGGGACCGTGACGGAGCGGCCGGCACCGCGGCCGCGTTCGTCGGCGACGACCCGCTTCTCACCTCACTGTGGCGGGTGGCGTCGACGCGGGGGCTGGTGGCGGAGGTCGAAGTGCTGCCCGCGCTCGCGCCGGACACCCACCCCGACCGCAGAACGCTGGCCACGGCGGCCGGAGCCCGGGTGCGGGGCGAGGCCGGCGCGGAGATCGAGGTCATGCCCGCGCTCGCGCCGGGAGGTCATCCCGACCGCAGGGTGCCGGTCGAGGACGTGGGTGCCACCGCGCGGGCCGGAGCGATTCGGGGCGGGGGAGGGGCCGTCGGGGTGACTTGATGGGATCATGACGCGTCTCGGTCTCTGAGGGGGGCGCGTGTGAACGGAAGCCAGGCCGGCCGGACGGCACTCGTGACGGGGGGCAGCGGCTTCCTGGCCGCCCATCTCGTACGGCAGCTCCTGGAGCGCGGTTACCACGTGCACGCCACCGTGCGCGGCACGACGGACACCGCCAGACTCCAGCCCCTGCGCGCCCTCGGGGAGGCACAGCCCGGCCGCCTCGACCTCTTCGAGGCGGACCTCCTGGAAGAGGGCTCCTTCGACGAGGCGATGAAGGGCTGCGCGGTGGTCTTCCATGTGGCCTCCCCCTTCCTCATGCCGGAGAAGATCAAGGACGGCCGACGGGACATGGTGGAGCCGGCCCTGACCGGCACCCGCAACGTCCTGGCGGCCATCGAGCGCACGGAGACCGTCCAACGCCTCGTGTTCACCTCGACGGTGGGCGCGATCTTCGGCGACTACGCCGACGTACGGAAGATGGACGACCACACCCTGTCGGAGAGGTACTTCAACACCACCAGCACCGTGGAGAACAACCCGTACCACTACGCCAAGACGGTGGCCGAGCGGGCCGCCTGGGAGGCGGAGGCCGCCCAGAGCCGCTGGCGCATGGTCTCCGTCAACCCCGGCCTCATCCTGGGCCCGTCCCTCACCCCCGCCTCGGACTCCGGCAGCCTGTTCCTCCTGGACGAACTCTTCAAGGGGTACTTCTTCTACGGCGCACCGGACTTCAGCTTCACCACGGCCGACGTACGGGACGTCGCGACGGCCCACATAGCGGCGGCGGAACGACCCGACGCCCAGGGCCGCTACATCGTCGCCGCACAGGAGATGACCTCCTTCCACCAGATGTCGCAGGCCCTGCTGAAGCATCATCCGAAGAACCGGCGGCTGCCCCGGACCGCCCTCCCGCACTGGCCGGTCCGTATCCTCGGCCCCGCCTTCGGCCTTTCCCAGGAGTACATCCGCAACCACCTCGGCATCCGCTTCAGGGTCGACAACCGCAGGAGCACCGAGGAACTGGGCCTCTCCTACCGCCCGATCGAGGAGACCCTGCTGGACCACTACCGGGTGTGGCGGGAGCAACGGGGCTAGGGCGTGTCTGACAATTCGCGTCGGATCAGCGCGTGGCGTCCGGTGCGGTGCATCGCAAGGCGGAGCATCGCCCGCGTACTGGATGTACTCGGGTGATGCGACAACGCGGCGTGGGGGCACCCCCGGCCGAAGGCTGGGGGAGTGCCGTGCCGGACGCCGCGCGCCCGGCGGGAATTGTCAGACACGCCCTGGGTCACCACGTCACGCGGGATGTCGCCGTCCACGTTCCGGAGATTGTGCTCGCGGGCTCCCTGACCCGGACGGGACCGTCCCGCGTGGACGGCTCGTCGCCGTACGGCTCGTCCGGGCTCGGCGTGGGGGAGACGCCGTACGGATCTTCGGCCGCGCGGCCGGTGCGGGGCGGGACAAACCCCGCAAGCCGATGCGCGAAGGCCGCCCACGCCCGGTGACGGGCCGGCCGGCCGGCTGGGGGCCGATCGGCGACGGGCCGTCAGCCGTCGCTCCGCTCGGCCTGCACGATGCCGGCCAGCCGGCGGTAGGAGTCCAGCAGCGCGGCGCGGTCGTAGGTGCTGGTGGTGACCAGGACCTCCTGCGCCCCCGTCTCCTTCAGCACGGTCTCCAGTTCCTGCGCGACCTGCTCCTCGGTGCCCGCGAGGTGGCCGGTGAGGCCGGACTCGTAGAAGCCGCGCTCCTTCGCGGTCATCGCGCGGGCCTGCGCCTCCTCGGCGGGAGGCAGCGGCGGGAAGGTGCCGTGGGTGCGCGAGTACGCCATCGACCAGGCCTCGGGGATCAGCAGCCGTCGTGCCGCCTCGGGCGTCCCTGCCACGGCGATCGTCCCGGAGACGACGACGTAGGGCTCCGGCGCCCAGGGCGAGGGCCGGAAACGGGCGCGGTAACGGTCGATGCCGCGCCGCATCCTCTCGCGGTCGCGGAGGTCGCCGATGACCATCGGCAGCCCCGCGCGGGCGGCGATGTCCGCGCCCTCGCCCATGGCCAGCACGAACGGCGGCACGGTCAGCCCGTTTGAGGGCCGCGCCCGCACCCCCGTGGGGGAGGTGCCGATGAACCAGCCGAGCAGCTCCTCGAGCTGCTCGGCGAAGTCGTCCGCGTCGTCCTTGCCCCTGCCCAGTGCCCTGCGCACGCCGTCGGTGAAGCCCACCGAGCGCCCCAGCCCCATGTCGACGCGCCCGGGGAAGAGGGACTCCAGGACGCCGAACTGCTCGGCCACCACCAGGGGCCGGTGGTTGGGCAGCATCACGCCGCCGGTGCCGACCCGGATCCGGTCCGTCGCGCCGGCCACGGCGGCGGCCAGCACGGTGGGCGCGGACCCGGCGACCCCCGGTACGCCGTGGTGCTCCGAGACCCAGAACCGGTGGTAGCCCAGCGCCTCCGCCTCCCGCGCCAGCAGCACGGTGTCCCGGAGCGCCTCGGCTCCGGTGTGCCCCTCGCGTGTGCGGGAGCGGTCGAGGACGGAGAAGCGGGCCGAGGCGATCACGGAGCTCATACAGGGTTCAACACCGCGGATCCCGCCGGATTCCGTACGGCGCGACGTCGTGTCCGGGGTCACCCGGTGTGCCGCCCCGGATCGGCCCCGGGGCGCAGCGGATCGCGCCCGTACGCCGTCACCACGACGCCGTTGCACGGATGCGCGGGCGGGCCGAGGGCGGGCTGCTGCGATGACGGGCTGAGATGACGGGCCCGAGGGCGCACTGTCTAGGGTGTATGGCGTGACCGACAGCACCAAGCGGCCCGTCGCCGTCTTCGACCTGGACAACACCCTCGCCGACACGGCGCACCGGCAGCGGTTCCTGGAGCGCAGGCCGCGCGACTGGGACGCGTTCTTCGCGGCCGCGCCGCAGGACCCGCCGCTCCCTCAGGGCGTGACGCTGGCGCTGGCCGCCGCCGAGGAGTGCGAGGTCGTCTACCTCACCGGCCGGCCCGAGCGCTGCCGGCGCGACACGCTGGAGTGGCTCGCCGCGCAGGGGCTGCCGAACGGGCGTGTGCACATGCGGCGCAACGACGACCGCCGGCCCGCCCGGCGCACCAAGCTGGAGATCCTTCGCGGGCTGGCCCGCGGCCGCGAGGTGCGCGTCCTGGTGGACGACGACGAGTTGGTGTGCGACGACGCGGAGCGGGCGGGCTTCACCGTCGTCCGGGCGCGCTGGGCCGCTTCCTCGGGTGAACTGAAGCAGGCGCAGGAGGGCGAGGGGCGTACCTGACAGGCCGTGGCCCGGCGGGCCCGAGGGGCGGCTTCACGGCCTCCGGGCCCGGGGGGCGTGGGCGGGGGTGCGGACCGGGCCCGACCCGGGGCCGGCGCTCGGTGTCAGTCCGACTCGTCCAGGCGGAAGCCGACCTTCAGTCCCACCTGCCAGTGCGCGATGTCGCCGTTCTCGATCTGTCCGCGCACCTGGGTCACCTCGAACCAGTCGAGGTTGCGCAGGGTCTGCGACGCGCGGGTGATGCCGTTGCGGATGGCGTCGTCGACGCCGTCCGGCGAGGTGCCGACGATCTCCGTGACCCGGTAGGTGTGGTTCGACATCGGGGTGCTCCTCTCGGCCATGACGGCCTCGTCACGTGTGTCACACGTCTCCACGGTGCCCCAAGCCGTGGCGGGGCGCGATACGTCGGGTCCTCGTTCCCCTGTTCGTGGGTCTTCCCGACAGCCGCGCATGGCGAGGGTTGAAAGTCTGATTTAGCTATCCATCTGATGATATAAGGATCACGTCAAGGGTGTGGCTGTGCGTCTGTGGTCCATGCGGCTGCGCCCGTGAACTGCGATTTGGGGGTTCGAAAGAGACCATGCGGCGGTTCAGAATCGCGATGTCCCGACAGGCGCCGATCCCCGTGGCGCGCCATCCCCTCCACCGTCAGGAAAGGCGCACTCTCTGGTATTACCCGCTCTCCGTATGCGTGGACCTGTTCGCCGCGGCCCTGCCCGTGGCGGCGACGATCGTGAAAGTCCATGAACCCCACCCGTTGCGCCTGGCGGCCGCCGCGGCCCTGCTGTGGCCGCTCATCGGCGTGGTCAGCAAGCGTTACACCCCCCTGGCCTGGGGCGACGGGGGCGTTCTGCGGGCGGTGATGCGGGACTGGTTCGTCCTGGTCGGCGCCCTGGCGACGCTCCGCGTGGTCTGCGGACTGGGCAGTGTTCCCGCTGAGGCCTTCACCGCGCTCATCCCCGCCCTGATCCTCACGGCGGTCTGCCAGACGATGATCCACCGTCATCTGCTGGCCGCCCGCCGCAACGCCCGCGCCCTGCGCCATGTGCTGGTCGTCGGCGAGGCCTCGGCACTCGACGCGGTGGTCGAGCAACTCGCCCAGCGCACCGACCACGAGTACGTCATCGTCGGAGCCTGTCCGGTGGGCGACGGCGAGGTGCGTTCCGGGGTGCCGGTGTGCGTGACGCTGCCCTGCGACGAGCCCGAGACGGACGCCGCCGCCGTGCTGGGCGCGGCCGACGAACTCGCGGCCGACCTGGTCTTCGTGGCACCGGGCCCGTACATGTCCGGCGAGCGGATCCGCCGGCTGTCCTGGGCGCTGTACGAAGGGGGCCGCTCGCTGATGGTGCTGCCCGGCATCATCGACGTGGCACGCCGACGGGTGCGGCTGACCTCGGCGGCCGGCCTCACCCTGCTGGACATCGCACCACCGTTGCAGCGCGGTGTGCACACGCTGGTCAAAGCCGTCGTCGACCGGGTGGGAGCCCTGGCGCTGATCGTCCTGCTCTCGCCGCTGCTGCTCCTGCTGGCGCTGGCCGTGCCGCTCGGCTCACCCGGCCCGGTCCTCTACCGCCAGACCAGGGTCGGCCGGCACCTCAGGTCGTTCGCCATGTGGAAGTTCCGCACGATGGTGGTCGACGCGGACCGCCTCAAGAGCGCGCTGAAGGAGGAGAACGAGAACGACGGGCACATGTTCAAGATGCGCCAGGACCCCCGGGTCACCCCTGTGGGGCGCATCCTGCGCCGTTACTCGCTCGACGAACTGCCCCAGTTGTTCAACATCCTGTTCGGTCACATGTCCCTGGTCGGCCCGCGTCCCCCTCTGCCGGAGGAGGTCGCCGGGTACAACGGGACCGAGATGCGCCGGCTGCACGTCAAACCGGGCCTGACCGGGTTGTGGCAGGTGAGCGGACGGTCCGACCTGTCCTGGCGGGAAACGGTCGCGCTCGACCTGCGCTATGTCGACAACTGGTCGCTGTCCGGCGACCTGAGCGTCATGGCCCGCACCCTTCGCGCGGTGCTGGACGGTCAGGGCGCCTACTGAGGAGGGGTGTGGCCCCTCGGGGCCACATCCTCCATCCGGGCCGGTGTGCGGCCAACACGCGGTGATCGCGGGCGATCCGTCCCCTGGGGCGTGAAGGATCCCGGACGTGGACGTCTTGGGCTCCTCGGAAGGGACACCGTCATGGCACACACCACAGCCGCACAGCATCCGTCCGCACGGACGCCGGCCATACAGGCCCCGTCGGCACCGACCCCCGGCGCACGGCGATCCCTGCGCGGGTTCACCGGTGCCGGATACGACAAGGGACGCCCCCTGCTCGTCCAGGCGGCCTGGTACGCCGCTCTCCATCTGCTGTTCGTCAAGTGGTGGTTCCCGGCCCGCCTGCGGCCGGTGCTGCTGCGCGCGTTCGGCGCCCGCATCGGACAGCGGGTGCTGATCAGGCGCGGGGTGCGCGTCCACTGGCCGTGGAAACTGGACGTCGGCGACGACGTCTGGATCGGCGAGGACGCCTGGATCCTCAACCTCGAACCCGTCACCATCGGCAGCGACTCCTGCCTCTCGCAGAGCGCCCTGCTGTGCACGGGCAGCCATCGTCGTCGTTCGGCCACCTTCGAGTTCGACAACGGCCCCATCCGTCTGGAGCCGGGCAGCTGGGTCGCCGCCCGCGCGGTCGTGCTGCGCGGGGTCACCGTCGGCCGGGGCGCCGTGGTGGGCGCCTGCGCCGTCGCGCACCACGATCTCGCGCCGGATTCGGTCCTCACCACGGGTGGCCCGTCGACGACGGCTGCGCCCGCATCCGCGAAAGGAGCCACGGCGTGAGACTGGTCCATGTGGTCACGCTCGTCAGCGACGACGGGGCCTTCGGAGGTCCGACGAGTGTGGCCGTCGCCCAGCTTGAGGAGTGCGCCGCGCGCGGTCACGACGTGACGCTCGTGGCGCTGTGGCGTGGCAGGGAACGGGCCGCGGAACGCATCGGAGGCGTCCGTTTCGTCTCCCGCCCGGCTCGGCGCCTCGTTCCGGGCCGGGGGTGCCTCGGACTCATGAACCCCCGGCTGCTGGTGGATCTGTGGCGGGCCATGGGGCGCGCCGACACGGTTCACCTTCATGCGGGACGCGACCTCGTCTCCCTCGCCGGGCTCGTCGTCGCCCGTCTGCGCCGCAAGGAGTTCGTCACCCAGACGCACGGGATGGTCGAGCCCCGCACCGGTGCCGTGGCGCGTGTCTTCGACCGTCTGTACGTGCCCCTGCTGCGCCGGGCGCGCTGCTGCCTGGTGCTCACCGAGCGGGAGCGGCGGGCACTGACCGAGGTGCTGGGCCCCGACGGGCCCCCGCTGGTGTTTTTGTCCAACGGGCTGCGCGTGTCCGCCGACGGAGCGGGCGCGCGTCCGCGCGACGAACGGGAGGTGATCTTCCTCGCCCGGCTGCATCCGCGCAAGAGGCCCGAGGCCTTCGTCGAGATGGCGGCCCTGGTCCACAAGGAGATCCCCGAGGCGAGGTTCACGCTCTACGGGGCTGACGAAGGGTCACTGGCCGCGGTGAACCGGCTGGTCGCCGACCGGGGCGTGGACGAGGAGGTCTCCTACGGCGGGGCGCTGGAGCACGCCGCGGCACTCGAGGCCTATCGCAAGGCCGCCGTGTACGTCCTGCCGAGCGTGGACGAGCCGTTCCCGATGACGGTCCTCGAAGCGCTTGCCGAGGGAACTCCGGTCGTGTGCACGGACAGCAGCGGCATCGCGGCCGAACTGGCGCGCCGGGAGGCGGCACTGGTCACCGACGGCAGTCCGCAGGCCCTGGCCGACGCGGTGGCCCGGCTGCTCGTCGACGAGGCGCTGCGCCGCCGGCTGGCCGACGCCGGCCGGCGTGCGATCGACGAGGTCTTCTCCATCCGCGCGGTCGTGGACCGGCTCGAGGACGTCTACCGGGAAGGTCCGGGGCAGGCCGCGACCTGAGACGCCGCGGCCGCCGGCCGCCTCGGATCCGCCTCACCCGGGGTGAGGCCGAGGCGACCGGCGGCCCGGTTCAGCGCGCCGAACCGCGGCTCACCGCACGGAGGATGTCCTCGAAGCGTGCGGCGCAGTCCTCCAGGGCGAACTCCCGCTCGGCCAGGGCCCGGCTCTCCTTGCCCAGGGACTCGGCGTGCGCCGGGTCGGCCAGGACCTCCTGAGCCCAGGCGGAGGCGTCGTCGAGCGAGGACTCCAGCGGTGGGAAGACCGCCGACCCCGCCTGCCGGAGCAACTGCGCGGCCAGGTTGTCCGAGGGCAGCAGGCCGAGCACGGGGCGCCCGGCGCACAGATACGACAGCGTCTTGGACGGGACCGAGAACTCACCCGCGTCCGCCGCCAGCAGAACGACGAGCAGATCGCCCGTGCCCAGCACCTCGGGCAGCCGCTCGTAGGGCTGGAAGGGCAGCAGGGTCAGCTCGATGCCCGCGTCGGCCGCCGCCCGTCTGAGGACGGGCACGGCCGGACCGTCGTTGACGACGACGAGCCGCACCGGAGCGCCCCGGTCGCGCAGCCGCTCCGCCAGCCGCACCAGCAGGACCGGGTTGTGCTTCAGGCCCAGGGTGCCGGAGTACAGCACGGTCCGTACACCGGTCAGCCCGTGCTCGTCCGACCAGGCGTTGTCCCGGGGCACCGGGACGATCTCGTCCAGGGGCGCCCAGTTGGGAATGACCGTGACCTTGCCGGCGGTGCCCCACTGCCGGTGCACCCGTACGAAGGACTCGGCGATCACCACGATGGCCGAGGCCCGGCGCGCCGACCACTTCTCGCCCGCCTCGAAGACCTTGGCCGCCACGCCCATCGCCTTGGCGACGTCGGCGGCGGCGAAGGTCTTGAGCGCGACGGCGGTGACGTCCTGATGCCACAGCACCCATGGGATGCGCAGCCGCCGCAGAACGGCGGTCGTCACGACCAGCGTCGGGATGGGCATGTTGGACAGCATCACCACATCGGGCTTCTCCCGCCGTACCTGCCGGGCCAGTTCGAAGCCCAGCAGTGTCTCCTGGCGGAGCCGGTGGAAGTACGCCTCCTTCCTGAGCGCCGTGCCGTCCCCGATGGTGACGAAGCGCAGGCCGGCCGTGTCCGAGGTGAGGTCGCCCTTGCCGGAGACGTAGGCCGTGCACGTCGAGTGGACGATGTCGTGACCGCGGCGGGCCAGCTCCCGGCTCAGCTGGACCTGGAACGGGTGACCGCTGTAGTCGTGGACGAGGATCCTCATCGGCTCTCCCTGCCCTGGTGTTCGATGGGCCTCACGAGTGGGAGAACTTGACCTGGTCGTAGACCCAGGCGTAGGTCTTCTCCAGACCGTCGACCAGGGCGATCGACGGTTCCCAGCCGTGGATCTGCCGGATCAGGGTGTTGTCGGAGTTGCGGCCACGCACGCCCTGCGGAGCGTCGAGCAGGTAGGTGCGCTCGCAGCGGACACCCGCGATCTGCTCCACGATGTCGACGAGTTGGTTGATGGTGACCAGCTCCGACGATCCGAGGTTGACCGGTTCGCCACTGTCCCCGTTCATGATCATCTGGCTGCCCTGGAGGCAGTCGTCGATGTACATGAAGGAACGGCTCTGCCGGCCGTCGCCCCAGATCTCGATCCGGTGGTCGCCGGAGAGGACCGCCTCGGCCACCTTGCGGGAGACGGCGGCCGGCGCCTTTTCCCGTCCGCCGGTCCAGGTGCCGTGCGGACCGTACACGTTGTGGTAGCGGGCGACGCGGGTGACGAACCCGTGGTCCTCGCTGTAGTGGCGGCACATGCGCTCGGAGAAGAGCTTCTCCCAGCCGTAGCCGTCCTCCGGCTGCGCCGGATAGGCGTCCTGCTCCCTGAGCGCCGTGACGTCCGCGTCGGTCTGGCGGTCGGCGGCGTACACGCAGGCGGACGAGGAGTAGAAGTAGCGCTCCACTCCGGCCTCGTGCGCGGCCTGGAGCATGTGGGTGCTGGTGAGCACGGACATCATGCAGGCGGCCTTGTTGTTCTCGATGAAGCCCATGCCGCCCATGTCGGCGGCGAGCATGTACACCTGGCGGGCGCCCCGGACACCCGCGCGGGCGTTCTCCAGGAGCGACAGGTCGGCGATCACGTTCTCGGCGTCCTGGTGGACCTGGTACCACTCGTGGCGGGGCTTGACGTCGATGGAGCGGACCGTCAGCCCCTGGGCAAGAAGGTCGCCCACGAGATGACCACCGATGAATCCCCCACCGCCGGCGACGACGACGTCGACCTGCTTGCTCATGGCGCAACTCCTCTGCTTATCCGGCGATCTGATGTGCGGTCAGTGAGACCCGCGCCAGTAAGCAAGCACGTTTGTCATGATTTATGGTGATTGACGCGCCGCCCGGTCCTGCGCGTCACCCGATGGCTTCGTCGTGGGGAGATTTGGCACGGACTCAATGTGTAGAGGTTGATGATTTGTGCGCGCCAAGCCGGATTCCGAGGATATGAGCGCTATATATCGTTCAGTGATGTTTCACCCTAAATACTCGCTCGGCAGAGGGGTCGGGATGCAGGACCTTCGCGTCCGCAGTGTGACTGGGGTCTTCCTCTGGGCCGTGACGCTGACCGTCCTGCTGCCCGGGCTGATCCTCCAGTCGCGCGGCGTGCACATGTCGGCCGCACTGGCTCTGCAAGGTGTCGTCGTGGCCCACGCCGGCGGTGCGCTCTCCCGGGTGCTCACCGCCCGCACGCTGCGCTTCGTCGCCCTCGGATTCTGGGTCTTCGCCTACATCTGGCTCGGTCTGGCACCCCTGGCCATGCTCGCCGCCGACGCCTACCCCTGGCCCTATCGGACCGGTGAGGGGACCGCGCTCGGAGCGGCGGCGGTCATCGAACTAGGACTCCTGGCCTACAGCGCCGGCACGGCCTTCGCCGCCCGTCGCGAGCACACCCTCGCCACCCGCGAGGGCACCGCCCGGCCGGGGCTCGTGGAACGCCTGCTCTCCCGCCGTCTCGCGCCCTGGCGCCTGCTGGCGCTCTGCGCGGTCGCTCTCGCTCTCGCGGTGCTGGTGATCTCGGGCCAGCCAGGGCGGCTGGGCGCGTACTTCACCAGCCGTCAGGCCATCACCGAGACCGGCGCCGCGGACGCCTCCCTGCGGTCCCTGGTCACCTGGTCGCTGTCGGTGCCCGCGTTCTGGGCCCTGCTGGGTCTGCTGCGCGTACGGCTCCTGCCCGGCGGCGACCGGTGGCTGCGCGGGGTCCGCTGGCTCCTCCTGCCCGTGCTCGTCGCGCTCAACGTCGTCGTCAACAACCCCATCAGCAAGCCGAGGTTCTGGGCCGGCATGGTCCTGCTGACGCTGCTGTTCACGATTCCTCTGCTGCGCCGGCCGCGTGCCTTCCGCGCCATGGCGGCAGCCCTCGTCGCGGCGCTGCTGGTCCTCTTCCCCTACAGCGACTACTTCCGCTACAGCGACCGGGAGGAGCTCGCCGTCGTCTCCCTGGCCTACCAGTTCACCAGCAACGGCGACTTCGACGCCTTCCAGCAACTGGAGACCGGGCTCGACTACGCACGGGACAACGGATTCTCGCCCGAGGGCGTACTGGGCCCGCCGCTGTTCATGGTGCCGCGCTCCATGTGGCCGGAGAAGCCCGAGGACACCGGCATCACCCTGGCCCGGTTCGCGGGATACGACTTCCACAACCTTTCCGCGCCGCTGTGGATCGAGAGTTACCTGTGGGCGGGCCCCTTCGCGGTGATCCTCGTGTTCTGTCTGCTGGGCGCGGCCGGACGGCGTGCGGACGACGTCTGCCACCGGTTGCGCGAGCAACCGGGCACCCTCGCGGCCCTCCTCGTTCCGGCCTTCGCCTTCTACCAGATGGTCTTCCTGCGCGGCAGCCTGCTCGCCATCGCGGGCCCGCTGACGCTCCTGGTGGCCATTCCGCTGCTGATCAGCACCCCCACGGCCCGGCCGTTCCGGTTCCCCTCAACGGCCATGCCGACCGCACCCACCCGTCACGCATCGATCCCCGGAACAGGAGGGCACCCGTGACCGGACCCATCCACTTCGACGACCGGTACGACGAGCCGGACCAACTACGCGACCAATTGCGCCGGCTCCTGCGCCACCGCGTCCTCATCGCACTAGGACTCCTCCTGGGAGTGCTGAGCGGGCTGGCCCTCGCCCAGCAGCGCGCCCACACCTACACCTCCACCAGTGAAGCCCTCGTGCGCTCCACCGCCGACCCGTTCGGCGCGGTGGGCGTCAGCGCCGACAACCAGGTCAGCATGACCACCGAGATGCAGATCGCGGGCAGCGCGGCCGTCGCCCTGCGCGCGGCACGCCTCATGGGACAGCCCGACACCCGGGCCGCCGGCCTCGGGGCCCGGGTGCGGGTCACCAATCCGCAGAAGTCCCAGGTGCTCCGCTTCGAGTTCACCGCCGGCACCCCCCAGCGGGCGGCGCGTGGCGCCAACGCCTTCGCCGAGGCCTATCTCGGCGACCGCAAGAGCCGTAACGAGGCCGCCGTGCAGCGGGCCACGCGCGCCCTCGACCAGCAGATCTCCGTCCTCAACCAGCAGCTGGCGGGCGACCAGCTGGCCGCCAAGTCCGCCGCGCAGAACCAGCTCTACACCTTGCAGAAGCGCGTTCTGGACATCCGGTCCCGCGACACCGACGCCGGTGACGTCGTCCGCAGGGCCGTGCCGCCCGCCCTGCCGGTGGGACCCGGTCTGCGCACCCTGCTCGCCCTCGGGCTGGTCTGCGGTCTCCTCCTCGGCATCGTGATGGCCTGGGTGCGCTCGTCCCTGGACACCCGCATCCGGTCGGTCGGCGAGGCGCAGACCGCCATGGGCGCACCGGTGCTCGGCATGCTGCCGAGGGAAGGCGGATCGGGTGACGATCTGCTGAGGGTCGGCCGAACGGAGGGCCTGCGTGCCGAGGCCTACCGTGCGATGGCCTTCCGGCTGCGGCAGATCGCCGGACCGTCCGGCCTCGGCCGGGTGCTCGTCGTGGCTCCCCGCCAAGCCGCCGCCGCCGAGGAGGTCGCCGCCAACCTGGCGGCCGCGCTCGCCGACGACGGGGACGAGGTGCTGCTCGTGGACGCCGCCCCCGACACCTCCGACCTCGCCACCCGCATGCCGCTGATGCCCTACGAGGCCCCCACCCTGGAGGAGGCGTTCCTCCCGGCCGGGAGCGTCCTCGTCGACGCCGACGTCACCGGCCGGTTCGCCTTCTCCTCGAGCGGAGCCTACGGAGCGCACACCCGTGCGGCCCACCGGGCACTGCCCGACGGCGGCTCGTCCACCGTCGTGGTCACCGGACCCTTCATCGACAACGCCGACGCCCTGGTGGTCGCCCAGCGGGTCGACGGCATCGTCGTCGTCGCCGACCTGGGCGGCACCCGGCGCGACGACCTCCGACAGGTGCAGGAGCTGATCGGCTGCGCCGGCGGACGCCTGCTCGGGACCGTGCTCGACGCCGGACGCCCGCGCCGGCGTCTCGCCGTCCCCCGCATGCTGCGCCGTCGCCGGCAGTACGGGCCCGCCTCGTACACGGACTCGTCGACCATGGACCTCCCCGTTCAGGACGGCACGCTCACGGTCTCCCGCCGGTGACGGCATCCGAAGCGACCGCTCCGCCCCGCGCAGGGGCCGCCCCGGCCCCGAGCGGGGTGGCCGCGGCCGCGCGGGGCGGGTGGTGGGGCATGGCGGGCTCCGTCGCGAACGCCGTCTTCTCGTTCCTTCTCGTCGGCCTGATCACCCGGGCCGTCGGCGCCCAGGGGGCGGGAGCGATCTTCACGGGCGTCGCCCTGTTCACCATCGCCGGCAGCGCCTGCAAGCTCGGCGCGGACACCGGGCTCGTCCGCTTCGTTCCGCGCGACCTCGCCGTCAACGACGGCCGCTCGGTCGACGCACTGCTGCGCACGGCCGTCCTGCCGGCCACGCTGGCCGGCACCGCGGCCGCCGTGCCCCTGCTGATCTTCCCCGCGGTGGCCACCACACTGCTGCCGCACCTGCCGCCCGCCGACGCCGTGGCCCTGGTGCGGATCTTCGGATCCTTCCTGCCCGTCGCCACCGCCGGCGCCGTTCTGCTGGGCGCCACCCGGGGATACGGCACGGTGGTGCCGTTCGTCGGCGTGGAGCAGATCGGCAAACCGGTCCTGCGGGTGCTGATCGCGATCCCCGTCGCCTGCTATGTGCCCGGAGTGCTGTCGCTGGCCGCGGCCTGGGTGCTGCCCACCCTGGCGGGTTCCCTGGCCGCCTGGTTCGCCCTGCGCCGCTGCCGCGCAGGCCGCGACGCCGTGCCCTCCACCGGGCATGAACCCGTGCCCTGGCGTACCTTCTGGAGCTTCGCCGCGCCCCGCGCGGTCTCCTCCGTCTTCGACATCGGCGCGGTCTGGGTCGGTGTCGTCCTGCTGTCGGTCCTGGCCACGTCGGGCGAGGCGGGGGTGTACACCGCCGTCGCGCGCGTCGTCACCGCGGGCACCCTCGTCCAACTCGCCGTCCGGCTCGCCGTCGCACCGGAGCTCAGCCGTCTGCTCGCCGTCGGCGAGACCGCCGGCGCGCAGGGCCTGCACCGCGTCTCGACCTGCTGGGTCGTGCTCTTCTCCTGGCCGCTGTTCGTCCTCGTGGCCGGGTTCCCGACGACGGTCCTGTCCGTGTTCGGACCGGAGTTCGCCGAGGGCGCGCCCGCCCTGGTGGTGCTGTGCGTCGCCTCGATGGCCAACGTCGCGGTCGGCAACGCCCAGACGGTGCTCCTCATGTCCGGCAGGAGTTCCTGGCATCTGGCGGTCACGACGGTGGCGTTCACCGTGCAGCTGACCGTCGGCGTACTCGCGGTTCCGGCCTGGGGCGTGCTCGGCGCCGCCGTTTCCTGGGGCGCGGCCATGGTCGTGGAGAACCTCGCGGCGGCCGTGGTCGTCCGGCTGTGCCTCGGCTTCACGACCGTGGACCGCGGCTACCGCAGCGCCCTCGGCGTCGGGCTGCTCGCCTCGGTGGTGCCGGCGGTCGTCCACGTGAGGATGGGTGACACTCCGTCAGGACTCGCCGTGGGAATGGCCTTGGGGGTGTGTGTATTTAGTACTAGTTTGTGGAGATATCGGGCGTCGCTGAGCCTGGATGAGCTGGTCGGAGTGCTGCGTCGCCGCGCTGCGTGAGCTCCCAGGCGGCGCCTCTCCGCTCGTACCACTCACACCACTGCGATCCCGGGGTTTGCCTTGCGCCTGAGAAAGCTTCGTACGAAATCGGTCACGAGGACCGCCGTCGCGGCCCTCGTCTGCACCACGGCCCTGCTCGACGCCTCCCAGGCCGTGGCCGCCGGGGGTGACCCAGGAACCCTCGCCGCCGACGCGCTGTCCACCTGGCAGACGGACGGCATCGTCTGGTCGCTGGCCGCCGCGAACGGCGTCGTCTACGTCGGCGGCTCCTTCGACTCGATCCGTCCACCGGGCGCCGCGCGCGGCCAGGGCCAGGTGGCGCGTCACAACTTCGCCGCGTTCGACGCCGCCACCGGCAAACTCCTGCCGTGCGCCCCGTCGTTCACGGGCCTCGGCCACACGGTGCGCGCCATGAAGGCCTCCCCCGACGGGCGGGTCCTCTACGTCGGCGGCTCCTTCGACCGCGCCGCATCCGCCCCCGTGGCCAACATGGCCGCTGTCGACACCGCGGGCTGCTCGGTGCGCAAGGAGTTCCATCCAGGGGTGTCCGCCACGGTCCGGGCCATCGAGGCGACGGGCGGCGTGGTGTACCTGGGAGGTGACTTCGGCCGGGTGGCCGGCCAGGTCAGGAGCCGTATCGCCGCGGTCGACACCAAGGGCGCGCTGCTGCCGTTCAAGGCGGACATCGACCAGCCGGTGCGTGCCCTGTCGGCCGCACCGTCGCACGGCCGGCTCTTCGTCGGAGGCGACTTCGAGACGGTCAACGGACGGCCGGCGCGCTCACTGGTCGCGCTGAACCCCACCAGCGGCGCGACGGTGCTCTCCTACCCGGGCTGGTTCCCCTCCCAGTCCTCGGTGAAGACCATCGCACGCGACGACAGCCGCTTCTTCGTCGGCGCCGAGGGCCACGGGCCGGGCATCTACGACGGCCGTATCGCCGGCCGGCTCGCCAACGGAACCATGGTCTGGAAGGACACCTGCTTCGGGGCGACCCAGGCGGTGGTCCCCTTCAAGGGCGTCCTCTACAGCGCCTCGCACGCGCACAACTGCAACGAGACGCCCGGCGGGTTCCCCGACAGGGGAGACCGCCAGCACCTCCTCGCCCAGTCCGTCACGGACCGGAGGATCCTGCACTGGTTCCCCGACACCAACGGCGGACTCGGCGAAGAGGTGGGTCCCCGCGCCCTGGTGGTGTCGAAGGGCGTCCTGTGGGTGGGCGGCGAGTTCACTCAGGTCAACGAGCAACCGCAGCAGGGACTCACCCGCTTCGGGAGCCGCGACACCGGAGCCCCGAAGGTTCCCGGCCTGTCCCTGTCCTCCGCGACGGCCGACAAGGTCACCCTCGCCTGGCGCGCCACCTGGGACCGGGACGACGCGTCACTGACGTACCGGATCTACCGGGACGGCAAGCTCGTGGCACGCCAGACCAAGCGGTCCACGTACTGGAACCTTCCGAAGATGACCTACACCGACCCGGTGCGCCCCGGTTCCCGGCACAGCTACCGCATCGAGGTGACGGACGGGACGAACACCTCGGCCAAGTCCCGCGCCCTGGACGTGACCGTGCCGAAGAAGCCCGCGACGCGGGCGGCGGGTGACGCGGCGAACCGGCCGTCGAACGCCCCGGAGCGGGGCACGGCCGACCACGGGGCCGCACCGTCCGAGGCCCCCGGACACGTCACGGGTGAGGCGCGATGACACGCATCGGCTTCGCTCCGGGGGTCTACGACCTGTTCCACGTCGGACACCTCAACATCCTGCGGGAAGCACGTCGGCACTGCGACCGGCTCGTGGCGGGGGTGACCTCCGACGCCTTGGTCAGTCATCTGAAGGGCCGGCCCCCGATCGTCCCGCTCGCCGAGCGCCTGGACATCGTCCGCAGCGTGCGTTACGTGGACGAGGCCGTGGTGGAGTGGGACGTCGACAAGCTGAAGACGTGGGAGCGGGTCAACTTCGACGTCATCTTCAAAGGCGACGACTGGCGGGGAACGCCCAAGTGGGAGGAGTTCGAGCGCCGCTTCGCACGGGTCGGCGTCGAGGTCGTCTACTTCCCGTACACCCCGCACACCTCCAGCACCGTGCTGCGCGGAGCTCTGCAACTGCTCTCCGCGCAGCCTTCGCCGGAGATCCGCTCAGCTCAACTCCCGGTACCACTTCACCAGGAAGGCGGCCATGAACAGCACGTGGGCCACCAGCAGCGTGCAGTACAACGCGAGGAAGAGGTCCTGGCTCCCCAGGAATAGGAAGCTGAGGCAGGTCAGGCCGTAGTCGACCGGCAGCAGCAGCACGGACCGAAGGGCCGGGGCCGGGGCGGGGGCCGACCCGGCCCGGGCGTCGCCCGGCGCCGGCCGCTTGAGCTTCTCCGTCAGGATTCCGGCGAAGAAGATCACCACGGCCGCGAGCTGGAAGAGCATCGGCGCCAGCAGAAAGGCCCGGCTGGGCAGCGCGAAGAACCGGTAGAACGACACCAGCACCACCAGGTGGAGGGTGACGATCTTCGCGCAGTCCAGGACGTGGTCGAGCCACTCACCCGACGGGCTGCCGGAGCGCTGACTCCGCGCCAGTTGACCGTCCGCGGCGTCCAGCGCGAACCCCACGGCCAACGACGCGGCAATGCAGAGCGACGTCGTCGGCCCCGGCGGCAGCAGGGCCACCGTGACCAGTGCCGGAAAGGTGAACGCGGCCCCGAGGACGGTCAACTGGTTCGGTGTCGCCCCCACCCGGAAGGCCAGAGCGGCCAGGAGCCGGCCGGCCGGCCGGTTGACGAACCGGGTGTAGAGCGACGTCCCCTTCGCGGGCTTCTGTGCTGCGGACAGCTGTCTGAGCGTTTCGGCGAACTCGGTCATTTTCTCCCACAATGCAAGAAATCGCTGGAAAGAAGGCAATTATGGCAGAGCGAGAAGGTGGGATGTCTCGTGTCAGCCGTCGGCACATTCTGCGTGGCGGACTGACGGTGCTGGCCGCCACGGCCTTGACCGGCCACAGCGCGTCCGCCGCCGTGGCGACGGGAGGGGGCCTCGCGGGACCGGTCGGCGCCGAGGGGCCCTGGCGGGACCGCTCGTCCGCCGACCTGCTGGCGCGCGTGATCAACGTGGCCGACCTCGGAGCGGTCGGCGACGGACGCGTCGACGACAGTGCGGCGTTCGAGCTCGCCTACGCGCTCGCCGCCGCCCGGATCTTCCGCGGGGTCGGGCGCACCGTGATCGAGATCCCGGCCGGCGAGTACCTCATCACGCGTCCGAACGCGCTGCTGAACGGCGTCGCCCCACTGCGGTCGGCCAACGGCCTGCGCTTCTCCGGAGCCGGCAAGCGCATGACCACGCTGATCTTCCGCCCGGCCCAGGGCCCGGGCTCCTACCTCTGCCGCAACGAGGACATCTGGTCGAACATCTCCTTCGAGCGGATGCAGTTCCGGTCGGCCACGCCGGGCGCCTCCTTCTTCACCTCCTACTCCACGGGGCAGGCGCAGGACTACCGGTTCTCGGAGTGCGAGTGGATGGGGGAGTGGGAGTACGGGCTGGCCCTGGACGGCACCGACACCAACTCCGAGATGCAGTGGGACGCGTGCCGGGTCGGCGGAAGCTACCGCCGTGCGTTCCTGTACTCGGGGGTCACCGGACACGGGCAGGACCCCAACGAGCAGGACCAGTTCCTCAACTACTGGTTCACCGACATGAAGGTCGAGTACGAGTGGGGCAACTTCCTCGAATTCCCCTATGGCGGATCGATCGCCTGCCGGGGCGGCTCGTACATCATCACCGGCACACGCCCGGAGAGCACCGAGGAATACGGCACCACCAGCACCTTCTTCCGCTTTCCCGTCGCCCAGCACCACGACTCGGTGCAGCGGTTCCACGCCCAGGACATCCGGTTCGAGGTGCGCAACCCCGACGCGCGGATCATCGACTGCGTCTGGAAGAGCGGCACGGTCCACTTCAGTGACTGCGACGACACCGGCGTCGCCTTCAAGGACTTCGCCACCGAACTCCGGGCGCACCGCTACACGGTGGGACCGAGAGGCCCTCTGATCCGCTATGACTCCTGTCAGTTGGTCGGCCGCCACGAGTACCGGACCGCCGAACCGGAGGAGTCACTCCCGGCCGTCGCCCGCTACGACATGTGCCTGCTGCGCAGTCACGACGCGAAGGGGTTCGTGGTCGCCGAAGGGATCGACCAGCGTGATTTCGTCAGCTTCGTCGACTGCCTGGAGGAGCCGGGAGCCGACGCCCCGCCCCCGCCCGCGCCGGCGCCGCCCGGCGGTCCGGCGACGACCGCGACCCCGCCGACCGCCGATCCGGCTGCCGTCCCCCCTGCGAACCCGTCGCCTCCCCTCGCGGCAGCGGCCGGCAGGTGACGGGCCGCCCGAGGCCGTTCGCGAACTCACCCAGCGGGCCCATTCCACACCATGGGTGGGCGGCGAACGCGAGACGTGGGTGATCGATCCGGGTCGAAAGTCTCACCGGCCGCCGCATCGCGCCCGCCGGTCAGTAGGCGGCCGGGGGACGGGCAGCGCAGAGCGGCCCCTTTCCACCGTGCCGCCGACTCGCGAGGAAGTGCCGGTGAGCCGGTGGACACCTTCCGGCGAGCGGGCTCGGCCCCGGTCCAGAACGTGCCGAAGGCATCCCCGCGATGTGGAGCCGATCGCGTACGGCTTCCCGAACCGTCGGTCGGTCGGGATGCGAGGCGGTTCCCCCCGTTGGATGGTGGAGTCATGAACCACCACATGCAGTCCCATCGGATGATCGACATCGACACCAGGCTCGTCAGGATCGGCGCCGTGCTCACCGCGGCCGGCGCCGTGGTGGCATGGGCCGGCATGGCTGTCGGGGCCTCGGCTCTGTTCGCGGCAGGGCGGCGCATGATCCGTGACATGGACGTGCCCCCGTCCCAGCAGGCGGCCGCGAAGTGGCAGCAGGCCAAGGAGGCGTCCCGGGCGGGTATGCACGCGTGGCATTCCGCGTCCGACGCCCAGAACGGGTCGCTCGCCCGTTAGTGCGGCGGAGCCTCTCCGCCCGCCGGGTCCCCGGCCCGGTCAGGCGACATCACGGCTCCCGGCGCCCGCTGCGGACGGACCCGCCCGCAGCGGGCGCCGGGTGTGCGCTCCTTCGTCCGTTGTCAGGGCGGGGTCAGAGGGTGCTGCCCGCGCCGTAGGGGGCGTACAGGTCCAGAAGGCGGGTCCTGGCCGAGCGGAGACGGTGGGCGACTATCTCGCCCACCCACCGGGTGACGTCGTTGCCCAGGGCCGGGTCCTCCTGGCACAGGGAGCGGACCGCCGTCGCGTCGAACTCGTAGGCCCGCACCGGGGTGATCGCCTCGGCGCCCAGATGCCAGTTGTGCGGGGTGAACAGCCAGGACCAGCCGATCAGCTCGTTGTGCCCGAGGTTCTCGATGACGGCCGCCCGGCGGCCCGGCACATGCATGTCCAGGTCGACGCTGCCGGTGCGGATGATCCAGAAGCGGTCGGCTCGCTGGCCCTCCTCGAAGAGGCGCGTCCCCTGGGGGATGGATACCTCCCGGGCCAGACGCATGAGCCGCCGGCGGTGCTCGGCGGACAGTGAGCGCAGCATGCTGGGGGTGAGGGACGCGTTCATGGCATGCCTCCCGGCGTGGTGTACGGACTTTCAGGACCAGCGTGGGCCGGGCCCTGCGGCCCGGCCATGGGCCACCTGGTCCAACGGCCGGACCGTTCGGCACCGGTCCGTCACCGCTCGCCGTCCCATTTCCGGTACGCGGCAACCGCGGTGGGCAGCGTGGGGAAGACCAGGCCCTCGCCCACGGAGTCCGTCAGACCGTACGCGTCGAGGTCGTCGCGCAGGTCCTGCTTCACCCTGGCGAGGGCGAACACGATGCCCCGGCGGACGAGTTCGCGGCGCAGCTCGTCGACGGCGTCCAGCGCGGTGATGTCGACCTCGACGTTGGCCTCGGTGTTGAGAACGAACCAGCGGACGGGCTCGCGCTGGTCGTCGACGGCGGCCAGTGCCCGGCGGCGGAAGTCCTCCGCGTTGGCGAAGAACAGCGGTGAGTCGTAGCGGTAGACGAGCAGGCCCGGGATGGTGCGGGCCTGCGGGTAGTCGTCCACGTCGTGCATGCCCGCCACCCCCGGCACCAGACCCTCGACCGCGTCGTGCGGGCGTGCCACGCGCGTCAGGAGTTCGGCCACCGACAGACCCACGGCGACGATCACCCCGTACAGGATGTCCAGGGCGAGGACCCCGGCAAGACAGCCGAAGGACAGGAGCAGCTCGCGGCGCCGGAAGGAGGCCAGCCGGCGGAACCCGGCGAGGTCGATCATGCGGACCGCGGCGTACACGACGAGCGTCCCGAGCACGGCGGACGGGGTGCGGCTGAGGAACGGGCTGAGGAAGAGCAGAACGGCGAGCACCACCGCTCCGGCGACCAGGGAGTACGCCTGACTGCGGGCGCCGGCCGAAGACGCGAGGGCCGTACGGCTGGCACTGCTGCTCACCGGGAAGCCGTGCAGGACCCCGGCGCCCAGATTGGCCGCCCCCAGGGCGAGGAACTCCTGGTTCGCGTCGAGCCCGGGGCCCGGGTCGTCGGGGTCCGTGAACGCCCGTGCGGTCAGGATGAAGTCCGTGTAGGCGACCAGGAGCACGCCCAGGGCGGGCAGGACGAGGTCAGGCAGTTCGCCCAGGTCCGGCAGGGCCACGCCGGGCAGACCGGACGGCACCTCTCCGATGACCTTCAGGCCGTAGCGACCGTCGAGATCGAAGACCGCCACGGCCGTGGTGCCGAGGACGACGGCGAGCAGCGGGCCGGGCACGGCGCGCAGGTAGTGGGACACCAGGAAGAGGAACGTGAGCGTGGCCGCCGAGAAGACCACCGTGGCCGGGTGCGCCTGCGGAAGGTGCGTGAGGAAGGACCACAACTGGGGGAAGAACTCCGAGCCGGCCGTCCGCACCCCGGTGAGTTTGGCCAGCTGGTCCACCATCATGATCAGCGCCACCCCGGCGAGATAGCCGATCAGGACGGGCCGGGACAGCAGGTCCGCGAGGAAGCCCAGCCGCACCGCCCGCGCCAGCAGGCACAGCAGGCCCACCGTGACGGCGAGGGCCGCCGCCAGTGATGCGTACCGTTGCGGGGAGCCGGCCGCGAGCGGCGCGACCACGGCTGCGGTCATCAGGGCCGTCGTGGACTCGGGCCCCACCGAGAGCAGGCGCGAGGAGCCGAACAGGGCGTACAGGCCGAGGGCCGGCAGGATCGCCCACAGCCCGGCGACCGGCGGCAGACCGGCCACGCCCGCGTACGCCATGACCTGCGGCACGAGATACGCGGCCACCGTCCCGCCCGCGAGAAGGTCGCCCGCGAGCCAGGAACGCCGGTAGCCGAGGAGGGCCGCGAGGCCGGGCGCGAGCCGCCGCCACCCCGGGACCGGTCCGAGCGAGACCTGGGACATCCGCCGCCTTCCGTCGTCTGACCTCATGATCCACCGATGCGTGGTCGGGAGCGAGGCCTGCGGCGCCCGCGCGCGTGCCCACCGCACCGCGGCGAACCCAACGCCCCCTGCACACAGAGCCGTTCGCCCCGGCGGTGGCGGACCTTCCGAAGCCGGCGCCGGCTCACCGGCCGAGGGCTTGCGCAGCGGCGTCGCCGTCGCTGCGAGGGAGTCGACCCGCCACGGCCGGACAGGCGCCGGCTCGGCCGCGCACGGGACCACCACCCTCTGTTCTCCGGCGGGCCCGGACCGGTCGCGGACGACCGACCGGTGCGGACGGGGCGCTACGCCGGGCCGGCGGGGCCGGCCGGCCACCGGGGGAGGGCCGTTCGGCCGCCGAGGGGAGGGCCGGTCGGCCCGTGTCCGCCCCCGTACAGCCCTGTGCACGCACGTCGCTCCGCCGGACCATCGAAGTGACCAGAGCCATGGAGAAGACCTGCGAGAGCGTCACCGCCACGACCCGCCAAACCGACGGTGCGGTCGACGTGGCCGGTGAGCTCACCTACCGGCTGGACGACGCTCGCCTGCGTCGATGAGCGGGCGGTGCACGGCGTGGCCGACGACTGGCTGCGCCGCCTGTGAGAGGAGGCGGACGACCATGACCGACACCGTGTTGGTCACCTACGGAACGACGAACGGGTCCACGGCGGAGATCGCCGAAGCCGTCGCCGACGTCCTGCGCAAGGGCGGCCTGACCGTCGAGTCCTGTCCGGCCCGCTCCGTGCGGAGCGTCGCGCGCTACGACGCCGTCGTGGTCGGAGGCGCGCTCTACGCCGGGCGCTGGCACAAGGAAGCGCGGCGGTTCGTCCGCCGGCACCGCACCGAGCTGGCCGAGCGCCCGGTGTGGTTCTTCAGCAGCGGACCGCTCGACGCCTCCGCCTCCGAGCGGGACATCCCACCCGTGCGGGGTGTACGCCATGCCATGACACGGCTGGACGTCCGGGAGCACGTCACCTTCGGCGGGCGCCTGGAGGAGGGCGCCGAGGGACGGGTCGCCGGGATGATCCTCCGTGCCGGAAAGGGCGGTGACTTCCGCGACTTCGGCGCGATCGAGACCTGGGCGAAGGGCGTCGCCGAGGCCTTGACGAGGCGTTCGGCGGAGCCGGAGCGTGCTGGTGCGCGGCCGGGCGCGCACGGTGACGGCTCCCGGTGAGGAGCAGCGGCTCGCGAGACACATGGAGAGCACGCCGGGGGCCCGCGCGAGCCGTGGGTGCGCGTCGGACCGCCCGTCTCGGGGGGCGCCGGACCGGGGTCCGAACCGGGCCCTTCTCGGGGCGGTCGGGGACCGACGGCGGATCGACGGTCTTCGGCCTCGGACCCGGGACGGCGGTCGGGAGGCGGGCCTGCGGGCCCGCGCGGTACGGGGGGTGGGCGAGGCGGCCCAGGTGCTGGCCCTTCGCCCCCGGCAGCACCGGGTGTGCCGGCCGGACGACGGCCGGGCTCCCGGCGGCCGGCCCGGACACGGTCGTGGCCCCGTCCCGGTGGCGGTCCTGCCGCGGACGGTGTGAACGTGGTAGTCGGCCACCCGGAGGGAGAGCCATGGCCGCGACCCGACCCTGTGGCGCGCTCGCCGCCGAGCTGCGGGACGCCTCGGCGGTCCCGGGCGACACCGGCAAAGTGGTCACCGACCCGGCGCGGGTGCACGGCGCCCCGGGGACCGCCCCGGTGGACGACCTCGCGGACCTGTTCGACGAGGGGGTGCGGCGGTGACGGGCTGGACCTGGGAGTACGACGGCTACGAACCGGCTCAGGAGCGCCTGCGGGAGTCGCTGTGCACGCTGGGCAACGGCTACTTCGCCACCCGTGGGGCGCTGCCGGAGTGCGCCGCCGACGACGTGCACTATCCCGGGACCTATGTGGCCGGTTGCTACGACCGGCTCACCACGGACGTGGCCGGGCGCCGGGTGGAGAACGAGGACATGGTCAACGTCGTGAACTGGTTGCCCCTCCGGTTCCGCCCCGCCGGGCAGCAATGGCTCACGCCCGACACGGCGGACGTGCTCGATCACCGGCAGGTCCTGCACCTGGCCTCAGGGCTCCTGGAACGCCGCACACGGTACGCGCTCGGCGAGGACCGGGTGCTCGCGGTGCGGCAGCAACGGCTCGTGCACATGGCCGACCCCCATCTGGCGGCCCTGCGCACCGAGTTCACGGCCGAGGGATTCGCGGGGGACCTCGAGGTGGAGGCGGTGCTGGACGGTGGGGTCTCCAACGCCGGGGTGGCCCGCTACCAGGACCTGGACGGCCGCCATCTCACACGGCTGCACACCGGCTCGGCGCATCCGGGCACGGTGTGGCTGCGCTGCCGGACCCGCACCTCCGACATCCGCATCGGCATGGCGTCCCGGTTGACCGCCGACGCCCCGGTCGCCGACCGGCACGAGGCGGCGCGCGTCGCTCAACGCATGCGGCTGCGCCTGCTTCCCGGCCGTCCCTCCACGGTCGACAAGACCGTCGCCCTGCACACCTCCCGCGACCCCGCCATCAGCGACCCGCTGGACGCCGCGATCGACCGGGTGAGCGCGGCGCCGCCCTACGACGAACTGCTCGAAGGGCATCTGACGGCCTGGGACCAGCTGTGGCGGCGGGCCGAACTGGACGTTCCCGGCGAAGCGGGCCAGGTCCTGCGGCTGCACCTCTTCCACGTCCTGCAAACGCTGTCACCGCACACAGCGGACCTGGACGTCGGTGTCCCCGCCCGGGGACTGCACGGCGAGGCCTACCGCGGCCACGTCTTCTGGGACGAGCTGTTCGTGCTCCCCTACCTCGTCCTGCACTTCCCGGAGATCTCCCGCGCCCTGCTCCGCTATCGTCACCGCCGCCTGGACCGCGCCTGTGCCGCCGCCCGCGCCGTCGGCCGCCGGGGGGCGATGTACCCGTGGCAGAGCGGCAGCGACGGACGTGAGGAGACGCAGCAGTTCCACCTCAACCCCCGCTCGGGGCACTGGCTGCCCGACCACTCACGTCTCCAGCGGCACGTCGGCTCGGCGGTCGCGTACAACGTGTGGCGGTACTGCGAGGCCAGCGGTGACGCCGAGTTCCTGCACACCAAGGGCGCTGAGATGCTGCTCCAGATCGCCCGCTTCTGGGCCGACTCGGCCACCTGGGACGAGCAGCTGGGCCGGCACCGCATCCGGGGCGTGATGGGCCCCGACGAGTACCACGACGCGTATCCGGGCGCGCGGCGGCCCGGCCTTGACGACAACGCCTACACCAACGTCATGGCCGCCTGGGTGCTCACCCGCGGTTCCGAGGTGCTGCGGACCCTGCCGGAACCGCGGCGGCGCGAACTCGCGGAGCGTACGGGCCTGGACGACGGCGAACTCGAACAGTGGGAGGACGTCTCCCGCACCCTCCACATACCCTTCCACGACGGTGTCATCAGCCAGTTCGAGGGCTACGGCGATCTCGCGGAACTGGACTGGGACGGCTACCGCGAGCGGTACGGCGACATCCGGCGCCTGGACCGGATCCTGGAGGCGGAGGGCGACACCGTCAACCGCTACAAGGCGTCCAAACAGGCCGACGTGCTGATGCTCGGCTACCTGTTCCCGCCGGCCGAACTCCGCGAACTCTTCGACCGGTTGGGCCATCGGCTCGACGACGACTCCTGGCGCCGGACGGTCGACCACTACTTCCGCCGCACCAGCCACGGTTCCACTCTCAGCGGCCTGGTCCACGGCTGGGTCCTGGCCCGGGCGAGGTGGGCGGAGGCGTGGACGTACTGCCAGGAAGCCCTGCTCGGCGACGTCGCCGATCTTCAGGGCGGTACCACGGGCGAGGGCATCCACCTGGGCGCGATGGCCGGCACGCTCGACCTCGTCCAGCGCGGACTGCCCGGACTGGAGACCCGCGCGGGCGCGCTGTGGCTGGATCCGGTGCCCCTGCCCGAGCTGTCGGCCTACGGGTTCTCCCTGCACTACCGAGGGCACTGGGGCGTTCGGCTGCGTCTCGAACGCGGTCGGCTGGAAGTGACGGTGCCGCCCTCCGACCGTTCACCGATCGAGATCAGGCTGCCGGGCCGTACGGTCCGCGTGCGACCGGGAGAGAGCCGCCGGCTGCTCCTCCCGGACTGACGGCGATTCAGGGGGTGGCGTTCCACCGGTGGCCCGTACTCCGCCGGCGGATCCTGGTACTCCGGTCGGGAACCGGAGTACCAGGATCACGAGCCGTGTACCGACTGCCCGCCCTGTGCCACGTCGGGCAGTCGGATCTGCCTAGGGAGCAGCCGCGAGGACGACCGCGAAGTCGGCGTCGGGATCGGTCCACATCTGGTCGATCTTCAGGCCCGCGGCGGCCAGTTCCGCCCGCAGCCCGTCCGTGGTGAATTTCGCGCTGCGTTCGGTGATCCACTCTTCGTCACGGTCGAAATGCACCGTGAGGCCGAGCCGCCGGATCTCCACGTCCTGATCGGCGAGGCTGCGCAGCCTCATCTCGATGTGCTGTTCCTCGCTGTTCCACACCGCCCGATGCTCGAAGGCATCGGGTTCGAAATCGGCGTCCAGTTCACGGTTGAGGACGTACAGGAGATTCTTGTCGAACGCTGCGGTGACGCCTTCGCCGTCGTCGTAGGCGGCGATCATCTCCTCCGTGTCCTTGACCAGGTCGGCGCCGAGCAGCAGGAAGTCCTCCGGGCGCATGATGCTGCGGAGTTTCCGCAGAAAGGGGACGCGCGCGGGTCGGCGGAAGTTCCCGAGGGTGCTGCCGATGAAGGCCAGCAACCGCGGTTCGTCCGACGGGAGTTCGGGCAGTACCAGAGGAGCCGTGAAGTCGGCGCGGAGGGCGTGGAGTACGAGTCCCGGATACTCCTGTGCGAGTTGGGCGCCGGCCTGGTGCAGGGCGTCCTCGCTGACATCGACGGGGACGTAGTGCAGGCCCGCCGGGCCGAGGGCCTCCAGGATCAGCTTCGTCTTCGTGCTGCTGCCCGAGCCGAGTTCCACGAGACTGCGGGCCCGCGTCCGCTCGGCGATGTCGCGGGCATGGAGCTGGAACAACCCGAGTTCCGCACGCCACAGCGGGTATTCCTTGAGCTGGGTGATCTCCTCGAACAGTTCGCTGCCCCGGGCGTCGTAGAACCAGGTGGGCGCCGTGGACTTCGGAGTACGTGTCAGGCCGTCTCGGATGTCGGCGCGCAGCGCCCTGGCGTAATGCTCGGCGTCCAGGGTGTCGGTGTAGCCGTAGGTGCGGATGCCGGTCACGGGTGCCTCGCTTCGGTTGACAGCAGACTGTGGGCGTTCCGGAAGCTCGTTCCGGGGACACCCGGCGACCACTTCGGCGGCAGCGTCTTCGGGGTTGCGGTGAGAACGCGCGGGACGTCGGCGCGCAGGGCGGCGTCCGTCGCGTCCTCGGGGAGGGTGCGGATGATGGGGAACGGGGTCACGTGCCGGTCTCCTCGGGTGGTGCGGACGCCGTGTCCGTGCTCGGTTCCTTCAGGGGGGTCAGCAGGACGTCGGCGCGGCTCGCCGCGAGCAGGGTGCGGTCGGGGACCTCCTGCCAGCGCGGATCGTCGTCGTACGGTTCCGAGGCGACGACCGTGCCCCTGCCGGGCTCGGCCAGGTACCAGAGGGTGTCGCCCCAGGCGGTCGCGGTGATCGACTCCCCGTCGGTGAGGAGCAGGTTGAGACGCGCGCCGGGAGCCGCCGCGGCGACCTCGGTCACCGTGTCCGCCAGGGCCTGGCTCCCGGTGTCCCCGGCGCGCAGCCGGGCGAGGACCAGTGCCCAGACGAACGCGGAGTCGTTGCGCGCCTCCATCGACAGCAGGTCCACGGCGGGCAGCGAACCGGTGAGCGACTCCAGCGCGCCCGGCCAGCCCGGGACCGCCCCGTTGTGGCTGAACAGCCAGGTCCCGGCCGCGTACGGCGCCGCGGCGGCCTCCGCGTCGGCGCCGGCCAGCGTCGCGTCCCGTACCGCGGCCAGCAGGGCCCTGCTGCGGACGACCCGGGCCAGGTCGGTGAAGGACAGGTCCGCCCAGATGGGTCCCGCCCGGCGGTACCGGGCCGGCACCGGGTCGCCCTCCGCGTACCAGCCCACCCCGAAACCATCGGCGTTGACCGTCCCGTGCCGCTGGCGCCGGGGTGCCCAGGACTGGCGGTACAGGCTGTGCGGGGGTTCCGAGAGGAGCCGGCCGAGCGGCTCGGCGGACCCCAGGTACGCCAGGTGACGGCACATCAGACGGCTCCCGTGCGAGCCGTGCGGAACCCGGAGAAGATCTGCCGCCGGATCGGGTGGTCCCAGTTGCGGAACGTGCCCCGGCAGGCCACCGGATCCACCGCGAACGAACCGCCGCGCAGCACCTTGTAGTCGCGGCCGAAGAACACCTCCGAGTACTCCTTGTACGGGAACATCCGGAAACCGGGGTACGGCAGGAAGTCGCTGGACGTCCACTCCCACACGTCACCGATCAGCTGCCGCACCCCGAGCGGGGATTCACCGGCGGGGTAGCTGCCCGCCGGGGCCGGGCGAAGATGGCGCTGGCCCAGGTTGGCGTGTTCGGGGGCGGGGTCGGCGTCACCCCACGGGTAGCGCATCGAGCCGCCCGTCGCCGGGTCGAAGCGGGCGGCCTTCTCCCACTCCGCCTCGGTGGGCAGGCGGCGCCCGGCCCAGCGGGCGTAGGCGTCGGCCTCGTACCAGCACACGTGCAGTACCGGTTCGTCGGGCGGTACCACCTCGGTGACTCCGAAGCGGCGCCGCAGCCACTGCCCGCCGTCGCGCTGCCAGAACAGCGGTGCGTGGATGCCGCCGCGACGGACGTGCGCCCACCCCTCCTTCGTCCACCAGCGCTCGTCGTCGTAGCCGCCGTCCGCGATGAACGCCTGGTACGCGCCGTTCGTCACCGGGGTCGTGTCGATGTGGAAGGGAGCCACCTCGCGCCGGTGTGCCGGCCGTTCGTTGTCCAGTGCCCAGGGTTCGCCCGAGGTGCCCATGGTGAACGGGCCGCCGGGCACGAGGACTTCGGCCGGGCCGGTGAACAGCGGCGCCGGCTCGGGATCGGGCGCGGTCAGCGCCTGCGGCCCGGCCCGTAGCTGATGGGTGCTCAGCATGGTCTCGTCGTGCTGCTGTTCGTGCTGCGCGATCATTCCGAAGGCGAAGCCGGCCTCCGTCAGCCGGCTGCCGCCGAAGTCGGCCGACTCCAGCACGTCCATCACCCGGCCGCGCACCTCCGCCGCGTACCGGCGGGCCTCGTCCGGCGCCAGCAGCGGCAGGGAGGGCCGTTCGGCACGCGAGTGCTCGAAGGCGTCGTACAGACCGTCGATCTCGGGGCGCATCGGGTCACGGCCGGCCACCGTGCGCAGCAGCCACAGCTCCTCCTGGTTGCCGATGTGCGCGAGGTCCCACACCAGCGGGGACATCAACGGAGAGTGCTGAGCGGTGAGTTCGGGCTCCTCGACACAGCTGGTCAGCAGTGTGGTGCGTTCCCGGGCCGTGGTGAGGGAGGCGAGCACGCGGGTCCGGAGGGTGTCCGCGTCCGGGGCGGTACCGGCCTGCGGGGCATCCGCGTCCACGGCGGGCCCGGTGTCCAGGGCGGGGTCGGTCATGAGCGAAGGTCCTTCCCGTACGCGCGGGTGTCCGTGCCGCGCAGGCGGTCGAGCTGGTCGTCGGCGGGAGTGCGGCCCCGGCGGACGTACCGCTCCAGGTAGTCCGTCACGGTGTCCGTCACCGCCTCGGTGGCGCCGAGGCGTGGAAGGGCGCGCAGGGCCGTGGTGAAGCAGGTGACGGCGGCCTCGTGCAGCTCCGGGTCGGTGAGCCCGTACCGGGCCGCGTCGATCCACAGCGGATTGTGCGGGGCCGGCCGCGGCCGGGCCCGCTCGGCCAGCGGCTTCACCGCGCGGTAGACGATCTCGGCGGCCTCCGGGTCGTCGAACAGGGCTGTCGTCACGGCGAGCGGCACGATCCAGCCGTCGTCGCCCGGCTGCGCGTCGATCATGCGCAGCTCCAGATGGCCGCGCGGTCTGACCGGCGGGAACAGCGTGGTGAGGTGGTAGTCGAGATCGTCGCGGGTCGGTGCTCCCGTCCGGGTCCACTGCCGGAAGGTGAGCCGGTCGGGCACCTCCCACGGCCCGCTCTCCCGCCGCAGGCACATCACCGGCGCGTCCAGCACATGACGGGCCCAGGCCGTGCGCGGATCGCCGTCCAGCACGGGTCCGCCGGCGCGGCCGGCGCCGATCTCCATCCACAGCAGCTGCCGCGTGGAACGCCAGCCGGTGGGGGCGCCGGCGAGCAGCGGCGAGTTGGCGAAGGCCGCCACCAGGACCGCGCCCAAGGTGTGCGCCAGCCACCAGCGCCGCCCGTGCCCGAGGGGGCCGGGCTCGTCGTGCCCGGCGTCCAGGCAGACCTGCACGGAGGCCGAGGTGCACATCATGGCGCGACCGGCCGGGCCGGTGCGGTCCAGGCACGCCTCCATGGCGTCGTAGCGGGGTTCACGCAGGAACCGCCGGGGGGTGCGCCAGGGATCGGTGCCGTTGCCGGAGAGGGCGAGTCCCTGCTCTCCCAGGGCCGTGCGGACGGCGGCCAGATCGGCGGAGACGGTGTTCACGCACTCCATCAGGGAGGCGGCGGGCGGTGAGCTCAGTTCCAGCTGGCCGCCGGGTTCGACGGTGAGCGGTGAGCTCAGGGGAACGGTCCGCAGTGCGGCGTAGGCCGTTTCGAGTCGTTCGGGTGTGACGGGGAGCTGCGGCGCGCGCAGCTCGTGGACGATCCATTCCACCTCGACCCCGACGGTGCGGGGCGGGCCGGTCTTGAAACAGATCCCCCTGACCAGGGCCTCCACCTCGGCTTCGGTGAGGGCGCTGCGGGATTCCGTCTCGTCGGTACAGTCGCTTACCGAGTCGGACATGTCGGGATCCTCCTGAGATTCCACCATGCCACCGGATCGGCCTCGGTGTGGCCGGCCCGGCATCGCTCGTTCCACCCAAAACCCTCGAACGGATTCGCACAAGGGTGCACAATGGTGCATTCCGGATCGGATTCGATCTGTTTCCCAGACGTTCCCGACCGGTCCTCGAAGCGTTCCCGGGACCGGGAAACCCCGTTGCGTGCGATGTCCAGCATCGCTCACGATGCGTGTGTGAGCACGACGGGGGAGACGGGCGGGGCGGATGTGGCCGCGCTGCGAGCGGTCATGGCGTCCACGGGGGTGGCGCCATGAGCGCCCGGTTGCGGGGCATCGCGCGGGAGACGGAGGAGATCGTCGAGGCGGGGTCCTACCGCGCGTCCGGCGGGCGCGAGGTGTTCCTCGGCGCGGCGATCGAGGCCGCCCGGACGGGGACGCGGATGCTGGGACCGGGGCCGGTCCAGGTGCCGGCGAGCCCGTCCGTGACCTCCCTGGCGCCCTCCCCGGCGCCCTCCCGCGGCGACACCGTCGCCGGGGGAGAGGCGGGCGGGGACCGGCTCGCCGGGCGCACGTTCGTGGAGGTCACCGGTGAGAGCAGCCTGGAGGCCGCCCGGCGGCTGGCCGGCTCCGGCCCGGTCGCCGTCCTGAACTTCGCTTCGGCACGCAATCCCGGCGGCGGCTACCTCAACGGCGCCCAGGCGCAGGAGGAGGCCCTGTGCCGGGCCTCCGCGCTGTACACCTGCCTGCTCGAGGCCCGGGAGTTCTACGACCATCACCGTGCCCACCGGGACCCGTTCTACACGGACCGCGTCATCCACTCACCTGCCGTGCCGGTCTTCCGCGACGACCGGGGCCGCCTGCTCGACGAGCCCTACGGCGCCGGCTTCCTGACGTCCGCCGCCCCGAACGCGGGCGTGGTGCTGAGGACGGCCCCGCAGCGGGCGTCCGAGATACCGCGCGCGCTGGCCGTCCGGGCCGGGCGGGTCCTGGAGACGGCCGCCGCGCACGGCTACCGGCGCCTGGTGCTGGGCGCCTGGGGCTGCGGGGTGTTCCGCAACGACCCCGCCCAGGTGGCGGGGGCGTTCAGGGCGCTGCTCGGCCTCGGCGGCCGGTTCGAGCGGACATTCGACCATGTGGTGTTCGGCGTGCTGGACCGCACCCCCGGCAACGCGGTGCTGGGCGCTTTCCGGACGGCCTTCGACTGATCGGGTGCCCGGGGCCGTGCCCGGCTCAACCGGGTCGGGCGACAGCCGGGTCGGGCGGCGCGGACCGGCCGGGCGACTCGCCATGGCCGGGCGGCACGGCCGGGCCGGGGTGTACGAACGGGTTGAGGGACATGAGCCGACCGGCCGGGCGACTCGCCATGGCCGGGCGACATGATCGGGCCGAGGTGTTCGACGGGGTTGACCGACACGAGCCGGCCCGGCGGCCCGGCCCGGCCGGGGGACACGGCCCGGCCGAGCGGCGAGGGTGGGGCGGGTTCCCGGGGCCCCGGGCGTCCTCAGGTCCAGCCGTAGCGCAGGTGCAGCCGGTGGCGGACCAGGTCGAAACGCATCCGGTCCAGTGCGCAGGCCTCGCGTCGCATGCCGTCCTCGTGCAGCCGCAGGACGCGGTCGACGTCCACCCAGGAGTCCCGCCCGGTCCGGTCCCAGGGCCCGCTGCCGATCGGTACCCACTCGCGGTCGCCGTCGTGCCGCTTGCTGGACAGCTGCACGGCGAGGACGGTTCCGCCCGCCTCCCGGGCGACGACCAGCACTGGGCGGTCCTTGCCCCGGCCGTCGTTCTCCTCGAAGGGCACCCAGGTCCACACGATCTCGCCGGGGTCCGGGTCGCCGTCGTGGGCGGGGGCGTACTCGGTACGCACCCGGCCGACCTCGCGGGGGTCGGCCTCGGTCGTGGCGGAGGGGCCGAAGCGGCCCGGGACGTCTGCATCGGTAAACGCGGTCACGGGGGCACCTTAAGGGCTGCCCCCGTGACCGCGTCGTCCGAGGGTCAGCCCTCCTCGACCGGCACCTTCTGCGAAGGCGGGCCCGGTACCCCGTTGAGAGCCGAAGTCCCGTTCACCGCCTGCCCGTTCTGATTCATCGAGGCGAGCAGCTGACGGGCCAGACCGAGTCCCGTCCCTCCCATCGTGAGTGCCTTGGCGAAGACGTCCGCCATGCCGTCGGCGCCGTTGAGCAGCACCATGTTGTCGACGTTGCCGAAGGCGGACGCGCCCGCCTTCACGATCTCCGGCCAGTTCTCGGCGAGTTGCTGGGCGACGACCGCCTCCTGGTTCTCGGCGAGCGCGGCGGCGCGGGCCTTGATGGCCTCCGCCTCGGCGAGACCCTGTGCCTTCGCCGCTTCGGCGTCCGCGAGTCCCCTGGCCTGCGCGGCTGCCGCCTCGGCCTCACCGGTGGCCCGGGTGGCGGCCGCGGTGGCCTCGCCCCGGCTCCTGGTCGCCTCGGCCTCGGCGCCGGCGGCGGCCTTCACCCGGGTCGCCTCGGCGGCGGCCGCGAGCTCCGTCTCCCTCGCCTTGGCCTGTGCCGCCGAGATCCGGGCGTCGCGCTCCGCCTCGGCCAGGGTCCGCTTCTCGTAGGCCTTGGCGTCCGCGGGCTTGCGGACGTCCGCCTGGAGCTGCTGCTCCCGCCGGTGCGCCTCGAGTTCGGCGACCCGCGTCTCCTGGACGACGACCTCCTGCCGGGAGGCGGCGTCAGCGAGGGGCCCCGCCTGACGGGCCCTCGCGCCCGCCTTGTCCCGCTCGGCCTGGTAACCGGCCTGGAGGATCTCGCTGTCACGGGTGGCCTCCGCCATCCGGGCGAACGAGGCCTGCTCCGCCTCCGTGGCGAGACGGTTCGCCTCCGCCTGCGCGATGCGCGCGTCCCGCTGCACCGCCGCCGCGTGCGGCATCGCCAGGTTGCGGATGTAGCCGGTCGGGTCCTCGATCTCGTGGATCTGGAGCGAGTCCACGATCAGGCCCAGCTTCTCCATCTCCGTGCCGCAGGCGGCACGGGTCTGCCCGGTGAGTTTCTCCCGGTCGCGGATCATGTCCTCGACCGTCAACCCGCCCACGATGGACCGCAGATGACCGGCGAAGACGTTGTGCACCCGCTCCGACATCAGTTTCTGCTGGTCCAGGAAACGCCGGGCCGCGTTGGCGATCGACACGAAGTCGTCGCCCACCTTGAAGATGACCACGCCCCGCACCTTGAGCGGAACGCCCTGGTGGGTCACGCAGTCCACGTGCAGTTCGGTCTCCTTCAGGTCGAGCGACAGCTTGCGCACCACCTGGACCCCGGGCATCACCATCGTCCCCCGCCCCGTGACGATGCGGAAACCCATTCCCGCCTCGAGGCCCTCCGTGCGGTGGTTGGAGCCGGAGATGACGAGTGCCTCGTTGGGTTCGGCGACTCGCCACATCATCTTGAACAGACCGATCAGAACGAGAACGGCGACAACCGCCGCCCCCGCAACGACGCCGACAACCATCGGCATACGCCCCCTTGTGATGGTGCCCTTTCGGCACCGAACGAAGGGAGTGTGCGCCTGTCCGGATCAGGGTTGAAGACGTCGGTGAATCCTTGTTGCAATCTTGACGCGTACGTTCCCGAAGACGCACAGAACCGCTCTCACCTGCGCCGCGGAGGGCTCAACTGTCGTATGCGCGGGTGACATAGACCGTCCTGGGAGGGAGATGCTCCACCACCATCACCACCGTGCCGCACTCGATGCGGCCCGTGCCGTCCGCCGCGTGCGCGAGGAAGTGTTCGGCCCCGCCGCGCACCCGCACGATCACCTCGCCGACGAGCCCCGGCCCGATCGTCCCGGTGACCCGCCCCATGAGCCCGACCATCGACGCGTCGTCCATGGTCACAGGGTACGGGTGGAACGCGCTCATCCGGCAGGGGAGTCGGCGACGGCTTCCCGCGGCCACCGTTCGTGCCAGCGCAGCTCCGCCTCCAGTTGGGCGGCGAGCGAGATCAGCAGCGGCTCGCTGTTCGCCGGACCGAGCAACTGCGCTCCGACCGGCAGCCCGTCGGGCGTGAAGCCCGCGGGGACGTTGACGCCGGGCCAGCCCAGCACGTTCCACGGCCAGGCGTAGGGACAGGCGGCGATCATGGCGCGGTCGGTGGCGAAGCCGCTCAGGTGCAGCATGGCGCCGATGCGGGGCGGGGGCGCGGCCGTCGTCGGCGCGAGGATCACGTCGTAGGTCTCGAAGAAGGCGCCGATGCGGCGGTGCAGCACCGCTTCCGCGCGACGGGCCGCGCGCAGCGGGACCCCGCCGAGCAGTCGGCCCAGCCGGGCGGAGCCCCGGGTGCGCCGGTCCAGGAGCGTGGGGAAGGGCGCCTCGGCGACCCGCTCGGCGAGACCGGCCGTCGCCCGGGGCACGAAGGTGAGGCCGATCTGCCCGTACGGCGGGTCCGCCTCCTCGACGGTGTGGCCCGACGACGCCAGTCTCTCGGCGAGTTCGAGAACCCGGGCGCGCACCTCGGGGCGCAGCCTCGCGGGCACGGCGGTGAACGGTGGCTTCAGCGACAGCGCGATCCGCAGCCGGCCGGGGTCGCGGCCCGCCGCCGCCGAGGCGTCGACCGCGGGCGGCCGGTGCGGGTCGTGCGCGTGGTTGCCGCTCGCCGCGTCGAGCAGCAGCGCCGCGTCCGCGACCGTGCGGGCCAGCGTGCCGTTGACCGTGATGCCGTGGAAGGACTCGCCGCGCGGCCAGGTCGAGACGCGTCCGCGCTGCGGCTTGATGCCGACCAGATGCGTCCAGGAGGCGGGGATGCGTACGGAGCCGGCGCCGTCCGAGCCGAGCGCGGCCGGTACCAGCCCCGCCGCGACCGCGGCCGCCGAGCCGCCGGAGGAGCCGCCCGGGGTGTGCTCGGTGCTCCACGGGTTGCGGGTCGCGCCGAAGGCCGGCCCCTCGGTGAACGGCCACTGCCCCAGCTCGCAGGTGTTCGTCTTGCCGACGATCACGGCTCCGGCCGCGCGCAGCCGCCGTACCGCTTCACCGTCCTCGGTGACCGCCGGGTGCGTGCCCTGGCAGCCGAAGGCGGTCGGCTCACCCGCGACGTCCATGTCGTCCTTGACGGCGACCGGGACTCCGAGGAGCGGACCCCGCTTCCCGGCCGCCAACTGCCGGTCGGCGGCGTCGGCTTCGGCGAGTGCGGCCTCGGACCGGACGATCCTGAAGGCGTTCAAAGTGCCCTGGCTCGCCTCGATCCGGGCGAGGGTCCGCTCCACGAGCGCGCGGGAGGAGACCTCGCCCTCGGCCAGTGCGCGGGCGGTGGCTGTCAGACCTGCGGCACGGTCGGGCGTCATACGGGGCACCTCCGGAACGACGTTGTCTACCGCACGGTAACCTCTGGCGGCCGGACGGCGGAACGGCGCGCGGGGCGGGAGGGCCTCGGTGGTCCGCCGCGGAGCGGGCGCCCCTCCGCCACAGCTGTCCCACAGGCATCGCCCGTTCCTGTGCAAAGGATTGACGCGTACCTGCCTCGCCCCTACCTTCTGATCGACTTTCCGAACTTCGTTCGGAATTTCGAACCTTGAGTCGTAGGGGAGCCGCACCAATGACGACACGTCCCTCCACCCCGTCCCGCCGTGCCCTGCTGCGCGCGATGGCCGCGCTGCCCGTCGCGGCCCTGGTGGTCGGCGAGGCCCCCGGCCTGCTGGGCACGGCCCTCGCCGCCGCGCCGGCCGCCGGATCGGCCACGCGCTACACCATCGTGCCGTTCCTCAACAGTGATGACGGAACGGTGAACGTCTACCAGTCCGACGACGCCACCGACTTCCGGCTGGTGCAGTCCTCCGCCTACACCCCGCCGGCCAACCGCATCCGCGACGCGAGCGTCTTCAAGCACACCAACGGCTACTACTACATCACCTACACCACCCACACCTGGCAGGACGCCAGCACCACCATCGGCTTCGCCCGCAGCTCCGACCGGGTCAACTGGACCTTCCTGTACGACTACACGGTCCCGATCGCGGGCCTCTCCCGCGCCTGGGCGCCGGAGTGGTTCGTCGACAGCGACGGCAGCGTCAACGTCATCGTGTCCTGCTCGGTGACCAGCGACGAGTGGATCTTCACCCCGTATCTGCTGAAGGCCACCAACTCCGCCCTCACCAGCTGGAGTTCACCGGTCGCGTTGTCCGGCATCGGAGCGAACCACATCGACACCTGCATCGTGAGGACCGGCTCGACCTACCACGCGTTCACGAAGAACGAGACGGCGAAGTACATCGAGTACGGCACGGCTTCGAGCCTCGCCGGCCCCTACACGATCACCAGGACCGGCGACTGGGCGGGCTGGGGCAGCTACCGGGAGGGCCCGTCGGTCATCCAGCTCGACAACGGCGCCTGGCGGATCTTCTTCGACGGTTACGGCGACGGCAACTACTACTACAGCGACAGCTACGACTCCTTCGCCAGCTGGAGCGCGCCCAAGGCACTGCCGGGCATCTCGGGCACGGCACGGCACTTCACGGTCATCAAGGAGACGGTGACCGGCGGCCCGAGCCTCACGAAGAACGCCACCCGCTCCTTCCGCTCCGCCAACTACACCACCCGCTACTGGCAGGAGCAGTCCGCGCTGCTCAACCTGCCCGTGGTGACGAGCTCCAGCAGCACCGCCGAGAAGCAGGCGTCCACCTTCACCGTGGTGGCCGGTCTCGCCGACGCCAACGCGTACTCCTTCCGCGACGCCGCCGGCAACTACCTCCGTCACTACTCCTTCCGGGGGCGTTTCGACCCCAACGACGGCACCTCCACCTTCGCGAGGGACGCCACGTTCATCGCCCGCACGGGCGCGGCGAGCGGCTCGGTCCGCTTCGAGTCGTACAACTACCCCGGCTACTACCTGCGCCACTACAACTACCAGCTGCGGGTGGAACAGCCGGACGGCACCGACCTGTTCCGTCAGGACAGCTCGTTCGTGGCGGCGACCGCCTGGGCCTGAGCCGCCCCTCGCCACCTGCGCGTGGTGGACCGGGGCCGGGACGAAGCGGGGGCCCGGCCCGGTGGTCCGCCGCCGCGGCCGGCTCAGTACCGCGGTGACCGGCGCACGGTCAGCACGGCGACGTCGTCCTGGCGGCGGTCGTGTCCGGCGAAAGCGCGGGCGTCCTCGTGCAGCGCGAGGGGCAGCTCGGTGGGGGAGAGGTCGAGGTGCTTCATCAGCCGCTCGTCGACCGGGTAGAACGTGCCGTCGTGGGCGCGGGTCTCGGTGAGGCCGTCGGTGCTCAGCAGGAGCGTCGCCCCGGCCGGGAACGCGAACCAGTCCACCGTGGTGGGCTCGATGGCGAGCTCTCCGAGCCCGAGCGGGACGCCGGAGTCCACCGCCGGGACGGTGACGGCGCCCTCGTGCAGCAGCCAGGGCGGAATGTGCCCGCAGTTGACGACCTGCGCCTCCGAACCCGTGTCCACGCCGATGATCAGCGCGGTGACGAACCGCTCGTCGTCGCCGCTCTGTTCGGCGTAGGAGTTGTGCCGCACGACCGAGGCGTCCAGGGCGTCGACGAGCGCGGTGAGCGTGGGCTCCCGGTGGGCCGCCTCACGGAAGGCGCCGATCACGGCGAACGCGGCGCCCACGGCGGCCAGTCCCTTGCCCTGCACGTCTCCGATCAGCACGCGCGTGCCCCAGGGCGAGGCGACCACGTCGTAGATGTCGCCGCCGACGAGCCGGTCCTCCTGCACGGGCTCGTAGACCCCGTTGACCAGCACGTCGTCGGTGATCAGGGGCAGCGGGTGCAGGATGTGCCGCTGCATGGCGGCGGCGGTGGAGCGCAGCCGCAGCATCTCCTGCTCGCGTGCGATACGCCGGTGGCAGGCGTAGACGGAGACGACTCCCAGCGCGAGGGTGAGCAGCACCAGCAGGGCCCGGTCCAGCCACCGGCCGCCGTCACCGGCCCGCAGGAACAGGGTGAGACTGACGAACAGGGTGGTCCAGGCGGCGACGAACCTCGTCTGCTGGACGGTGCACAGCGCCGACGCCGTGCCCGGCAGGATGACCAGGAGCCCCAGGAGCCACACCTCGGAACCGGACAGGACGCCGAGGACCTCCACCAGCACCGTCACCGACAGCACGCCGACCACCGTCTCGGCGTTGCCCGGGGGCTCGATGGCGCCGTTGACGTCGGTGGGGCGCTTCCGACGGGGACCGGTCATGAGGACTCCCGGGCAGGCGGTGCTCCCTCTCACCTTAGACAAGTCGCCTGCCTGACGGGCGCCGAGCCCGTTCCCCGGCGGGACCGCCCGCTCCGGCAGCAGGACCGCTCGGTGCCACGGCGACGGCTGAACGGGCGTCCACCTGCACCCGTACCCCTTGCCGAAGCCCGTCCACAGGCGTCCCCGCGGGCGCACGGGAGGTGACGGGGAGAGTGCCGACTACGGAGTTGTACGTGCTTCAGCAGCCCACGGCCCGCCTCGTGCGCGGTGCCGCACTGGCCGGCAGCCTGGCCATGCTCACCTTCACCACCGCGTGCAGCGGCTCCGAGGAGGACATCGGCGTCGCGAAGGGCACGCCCACGGCGGCCACCGTCACCGCGGCTCCCGCGGCCGGCGTCGTGGCGCCGGCGAAGGTCGAGGTGATCGCCGGCCTGACCGGGTGCACGGCCAAGATCCGCATCGACGCGGACGAGCTGCGCCAGGGCGTCTGCCACACGCAGGAGGCCGACTACCTCATCACCACCTTCCCCGAGGAGCGGTACAAGGAGTCGTGGCTCGAGGCCGCCGCCATCTACGGAGGGCAGTACCTCGTGGGCTCCCGCTGGGTCGTCAGCGCGCAGCCGAAGATGCTCTCGGGATTCCGGCCCGCGCTCGGCGGGACGATCCGGCAACTGGGCGGCGCGGGCCCGTCCGCGGCGCCCACGGTGCCGTAGCGCACGGCCTCGCCGCCGACAGCGCGCGCCGGCGAGCCGCTTCACCGCGTTGCCGAAGGGTGCCCGCCTCCCGTCCGACGGCGCCGGACGCAAGGCCGCGGCAGCAGAGGTGACCGCCATAACCTGGCCTTCCTCACCCGCAGGCCCCGACTGGTCGCGCTCGCCGGGACACCGGCGTCAGCGCCGTGCTCGGGCGCCCAGCAGCCGGTTCCATGGTGCGGGTCACCAGGACCCGCAGCTGACCCGGCCGCCGTCCCGGGGGGCCGCTGCCCCGCCGCGCGCGACGGGCCCGCCGGGATCCGCCGTCAGGGGCGGGGCCAGGGGCGCCCGCCGATGGCCTCGATGCCGTAGTTGAAGCGCCGCAGGTACTCCGCGAAGGCGGCGATGTCGTCGTCCGGCCAGTCGGTCATCACCTGGTCCAGGATCTCCACGATGCCCTCGCGCTCGGAGTCCAGCAGGCGCGTGCCCTCGTCCGTGAGCCGGAACTTGCGGGCCATCCCGCCCTCCGGGTCGGGGATCCGCTCGATGAGACCCGCCCGCACCGCCGCCGCCGTCTGCCGGTTCAGGGTGGAGGCGTCCAGGCCGAAGGCGTCACTGAGCTCACCGATCGACATGGGTCCCTGCACCCGGATCCGGCTCAGCAGGATGTAGGCGCTGCGCTCCATGAGGCTGTTGTTGCGGCGGCCGCCCCGCTGGTTCAGGAACGTGTGACGGCTGAGCAGCATCTGCTCGTACTCGACCTCGTGCGTCGGCGACTCCATGTGCCCGACCTCCTGCTTCCGTGCGCCCGCACCATCCTGGCACACCACTGTGCAACGACCACAGCATGTGCTCGATACATAAGACATGTACGATGCACATCCTTCAGGTCGTTCCTTCGCGCAGACCTGTGCGCGGATCCTTCACCACCTCCACGTCGAGGAGTCCCATGGGCGCCCCCGCTCTCCCACCCACGGCCCGCCCGGGCGCCGTGATCGCCACGCTGGCCTTCGCCGGTACCACCGCGGCGATCATGCAGACCCTGGTCACCCCGCTCATCGCCGAGCTGCCGCAGATCCTGGACACCTCGTCCTCGAACGCCGCCTGGGTGATCACGGTCACCCTGCTGGTGGCCGCCGTGTGCGTGCCGGTCGTCGGCCGCCTCGGCGACCTGGTCGGCAAGCGCCGGATGCTGCTCGCCTGCTCCGTGCCGCTGATCGTGGGGTCGGTGGTGTGCGCGTTCGCCTCCGACGTCGTGACCATGATCGTCGGACGCGGTCTTCAGGGCATGGGCATGGGGATGGTGCCCCTCGGGATCGCACTGCTGCGCGACGTCGTACCGGCCGAGAAGCTCAGCGGCTCCATCGCGCTGGTCAGCGCCTCCATGGGCATCGGCGGCGCCATCGGCCTGCCGCTGGCCGCCGCGGTCGCCCAGTACGCGAACTGGCGCGTGCTGTTCTGGGGCTCGGCAGTCCTGGCCGTCGTCGTCGCCGTTCTGATCCATCTGCTCGTCCCGGACGTCCCCGCCGGCGCCAAGGGCCAGCGCTTCGACCTGCCCGGCGCGCTCGGCCTCGGCGTCGGCCTGGTCTCGCTGCTGCTCGCGGTCTCCAAGGGCGCCGACTGGGGCTGGGCCTCGGGCACCACCCTCGGCCTGTTCACCGTCGCCGTGGTGGCACTGGCCGGCTGGGGCGTGTGGGAGGTGCGCACCACCGACCCGCTGGTCGACCTGCGCACCACGGCCCGCCCCCGGGTGCTCCTGACCAACGTGGCCTCGATCTTCGTCGGCTTCGGCATGTACGCGAGCATGCTGGTCATGCCGCAGCTGCTCCAGTTCCCGGAGGCCACCGGCTACGGCCTCGGTCAGTCGATGCTCGCGGCCGGCCTGTGGATCGCGCCCGGCGGTCTGATGATGATGCTGGTCTCCCCGCTCGGCGGAAAGCTCACCAACGCCCGCGGCCCGAAGTTCACGCTGGTCTGCGGCACCCTGGTGCTGGCCGCCGGCTACTTCGCCTCGATGGGTCTGATCGGCTCGGCCTGGGGCGTCATGGTGGTCACGATCATCACCAGCAGCGGTGTGGGCCTCGCCTACGGCGCCATGCCGGCCCTGATCATGAGCTCGGCCCCGATCACGGAGACCGCCGCGGCCAACGGTTTCAACACCCTGATGCGGTCGCTAGGCACATCCATCGGCTCCGCCGTCATCGGCGTGATCCTCTCCCAGATGACGACGACCATGGGCGGTCACACCCTCGCCTCCGAGGCCGGGTTCCGCACCGCGCTCCTGGTCGGCGGCGGACTCGCCCTGATCTCCGCGGGCATCGCCGCCGTCATCCCCGCCGCCCGCACGTCGCCGGCCGGCGAGGACACGCCCGACCAGGCCGCCGCACCCGAGCAGGCCAAGGTCTGACCCGCCCGGACGGGGCCCCGCACGCCGGGCGCCCCGTCCGGATGTCTCACGCGAGATCCAGCAGCCCCCTGCGCACTGCCTCCGACACGGCTCCCGCCCGGTTGTCCACACCCAGCTTGCGGTAGACGCGCACCAGGTGCGTCTTGACCGTCGCCTCGCTCAGGAACAGGGCCTCGGCGATCGAGCGGTTGCTCAGCCCGTCGGCCAGCAGCCGCACCACCTCCACCTCCCGCCCGCTCAACTGCCGCTCCGGGTCAGGCACTTGGCCGACGAGGTCGCCCACCACCGCGGAGGCCAGCCCGAGCGCCCCGACGGCCGCGCCGCGCACGGCCCGAAACAGTTCCCGGGGCGGTCCCGCCTTGAGGACATAGCCCCGCGCCCCCGCTTCGAGCGCCCGCACGACGTCGGCCCGGCCCGAGAAACTCGTCAGCATCACCACGGGTACCCCCGGGGCTGCGACGGCGAGCCGACGCACGGCCTCGACGCCGTCCACCGAGGCTCCGTCACCGGCGAACCGCAGGTCCATCAACACCACGTCCGGGACGAGCTGCGCCGCCAGCCGGACGGCCTCCTCCCCGGTGCCCGCCTCGCCGACCACCGCCAGGTCCGGCTCGCCCTCCAGCAGCGCGCGCAGCCCCGCCCGGACGACCGCATGGTCGTCCGCGAGCAGCAGACGCAACGGAGAGCCGGTCACCGCACGGCCACCGCGCTCGGCACTCCGGCCGGCCGGGAGGCGGACGTCGCGGGCACCGTGGCCCGCACCGAGGTGCCCCGGCCCGGCACGCTGCCGACCTCCAGATCGCCGCCGCACTCACGCAGCCGCGCCCGGGCCGCCGGAAGCCCGAACCCGCGGTCCTGACCGGGAGCGCCGGCTCCCGCCTCGAACCCGGTGCCGTCGTCGCGCACTTCGAGTTCCACCCGGTCGGCGTGGCCGTGCAGGGTCACCATGACGTTCACCGCCCGGGAGTGCTCGCGCACGTTGGCCAGGGTGCTCTGGGCCACCCGGAACAGGGTCGCGGCCGTCGAGCCGTCCACGACGGGGCGGGGCGCGCCCAGCGAGCGGAACCGTACGCGGGTCGCCGCCCCCTCCGCCTCCGCCCGGGCGCACAGCAGCCGCAGCGCACCCTCGAGACCGGCCTCGTCCACGGCCGAAGGCGTCAGGTCCCGAATGATCCTGCGGGTCTCCACGAGGTTGGCGTGCAGACCGTCGGCGACGGCCCGGACCCGGGTGCGGGCCACGTCCGGACGGGCCTCCCAGTCCCGTTCGACCGCCTGGAGCAGCATGACGCCGCCCGCGAGCTCCTGGGCCAGGGTGTCGTGCAGATCACGGGCGATCCGGGCCCGCTCCGTCAGCACACCGGCCTGCCGCTGCTGCCGGGCCAGAACGTCCCGGGTGCCCCGCAACTCCTCGACGAGCCGCAGCCGTTGCGCGGCGTCGTGTTGCTGGCCGCGGTAGAGGGCCACGGTGCCCCACACGGCGGCCACCGGGATCAGCACGAACTCCAGGTCGAACTGATCGGCGCTGCGCTTGAGCTGAGCGGCGAGGATCAGGGTGAGCACGGCCACGGCCACCCCGGCCGCCCGGGGGCCGAGCACCCGCAGCGCCGCGCAGGCCAACGGCAGCGCGCACCACATGTAAGCGGCGGTCAGTGACCCGGGGGCCAGGAGGACGAGGGCGGTCCACAGCGCCAGCAGCGCCCCGACCCACACCGGCCGCGCGTACCGTCCGAGCCGCGCCCCGGCGGCCGGCCCGCACGCGTAGACGACCGCGAGCAGCCCGCTGACGGTCACCATCTCCCAGCACAGCCCGATCCTCAGCTGGGCCAGCCGGACCAGCCCGGCACCGAGGACGAGGAAGAACGTCAGATGGGAGACGTGGTCCAACGCCGACCGGCTCCCGCCGGCGGTCCTCGTGGAGGAAGGGACGGGAGCAAGGTCGGACACGGCGGAACCCCTCGGAGGATGATCCGTTCGAACAGGGGTCGCGAGTCTATCCGTTGACTGTAGGGAGGGTGTGAGGGCGACGGGCGCCCTCCGTCACGCCCCCGGGTGCAGACCGAGCGTGCCCGGCGTCGGGTCGCCCTTCACCTCACCGAAGTACAGGGCGAACGTCTGCTTCAGCCGCTCCACCTCGGCACGGTCGGACATGAAGCGCGGGAAGCCGTCGACGTTGGCGTTGGCGTACTCCCAGATCGGCTTCAGACCGGCCGGGGGAGTGATGTCGGTGCGCACCGACCAGCCGTTGAAGGAGTTCTGCTGCGTGGCGGTGGACAACTGCCAGTTGAGGTAGAGCCGGGCGGCCGTGGTGTTCCTGGCCGCCTTGAGGATCGCCGCTCGCTGGCCCCAGGCCATGAAGGGAGTGCTGTCCGACGCGACGAACCTCACCGGGCCGGTCGACAGGGGCGAGCCCGAGCCACCGACGCCGATCGCGTGGGTGCCGGCACGCACGGCCTCCCCGGGGGAGTTGCTGCCGCGCGCGAACCGCACGTCCTGGGCGGCGAGCTTCGCCACCCAGTCCCAGCCGTAGTGCTTGACGTACAGCGAGTACAGGTAGAGGACCGCGTCGTCGTCGTGCGGGAAGGACGAGGCGATCCGCCCCCTCCACTTGGCGTCGACCAGATCCAGCGGGGTGCGCGGGGCGTCCGAACCGACCGCTGCCGTCCCGTACATGAAGCTGAACGCGATCGCGCCGATCGCGACCCAGGCGCCCTGCGGGTCCTTGAAACCGTCGTACACCTTGGAGAACCCGGCCGGCTTGTAGTGCAGCAGCCGGCCCTGGGACTTCCAGCGCTCGAAGTCCTGAAGGGTCTGGAGCTGCACGACGTCGGGGACGAGGGTGCGGGTCGCGAACTGGTTGTCGACGCGGACGTCGTGGTACTTGCTGTAGTCCACGACCAGGGTGAGGTCGATGCCGGGGAAGGCTTTCAGGAAGGCGGCCTTGGTGCCGTCCTGCTGGGTCGGGGTGTCCCCGCCGGCGTAGATGACGAGCTTGCCCCCTTCCGCGAGCGCGGCCCGGTACAGCTCGTCGAGCGACCTGGTCTCCTCGGCGCCGGAGGCCCGACGGGGAGCGGTCGGCGCCGAGGACGCGGCTGCCGGGGCGGGGGCGGCGCCGAGGGCACCGAGGCCGAGGGCGGCACCGGCTCCGGTGGTGAGCAGGCGCCTTCGGCTGGGGAAACTGGGCATGGCGGGGGAACCTCTTTCGAACGCTGAGGGGGATGCGGGACCGGGCGCCACGGCCGAGGTCGATCCTGCCGCCCCCGGCGGTCGGTGCGCGTCGTCCGGACGGAGCGGACGACGCGCGGACGGTGCGGTCCCCGTTCAACCGATCGGTTGAACGCCCTCCCGCGCTCCCGCCCTCCTCGGCGAGGGGATGCCGCCTACGGACGCGTCAGCCGCCGCATCGTCAGCGCGAGATGCAGCCGCAGCCGGCCCTGGGGCGTGCGCACCGGCCACCCCAGCAGATGCTCGGCATGGGTCAGCCGGTCCTGGAGCGTGGAGTGGTGGACGTTCGCCTCGGCCGCGGCCGCCCGCAGACTCGCGGTGGCGGTGACGGCGTGCAGGGTGGTGAGCAGCCAGGGGGCGTCCGCGGCGGCCGCCTCGACCGCGTGGACGTCCGGCGGGGGCTCGGCCCCCGGCCTCACCAGGTCGGCCAGCAGGGCGATGCCGCCGAGTTCGTCGGCGTACACGACCCGGGGGCCCGGGTCCTGCGCGGTGCCGTCCGAGGCGAAGCGGAGCGCGGTGCGGGCCGCCGCCCAGGAAGCGGGCAGCTCAGGGACGGGCACGGCCTGCCCGACCCCCACCCGGCCGGCCGGCACCGCGTCCGCGGCGTCCGCGGGCAGCACCCGTGGCCGTCCGCCGGGCGTGGCCAGGGCACGGGCCGGGCCGGGACCGAGACCGAGACGGCGGGCCGCGTGCAGCCGGGCCGGTTCGGCGGCCGTGGCGTCGAGCAGGGTCTCCACCAGGGCGGGATCGTCGAGCGGCGCCCGTCCGCGGGTGCGGTCGAGCACGACGCGTGCCGCGCCGGCCGCCCGTTCCAGGATCACCGCGTCCACGACGCTGGGCAGCGCACCGGCGCGTTCCAGCCACAGGGCCGGAGCGCCGTCGGGGGTCAGGGAGGTGCAGGGCCAGTCCGGGTCGGGTGGCAGATCCGTGTCCCGGCGCGTGCCGTCCGGCTCCACCCGGATCCGCACCCGCCGGTCGGCGTCCACGAGCCGCGCGGGCACCCCGGCGAGGACCGCCGCCCCGCGCACCAGGGCCTCGACCCCGGCCCGTGACTCGGCCAGCCGGTCGAAGTAGGCGATGACCCGCACGGCGGCACCGGCGTCCGGATCCAGCGCGGTCAGGCGCCCGGCCAGCTCTTTCATACGGCCATGATGCGCCACGCGAGCACCGAACAGCAGGGGTGCGGCCCCGGCCTCTCGTCGGGACCCCGCCTCGGCGGTCGCTTCCGAGCGACCCGTGACCGGTGGCGAAGGGTGGACGGGCCCGCAGGGGGGCCCGTGGGACGCCCTGCCGCACGGGACCACCGACATGAAGGCGGTTCCGTACGGTCCGAGCGCCGCCGAGCCCTTTCCCCTTGCGGGCGCCGTCCGGTCGAGTCCCGGTTTCTGGTGGGCGCCGTCCGGCCGAGCCCCGGCTTCTGGCAGGCGCCGCCCATCCGAGCCCCCGGCTTCTTACGGGTGCCGCCAGCCCCTGACCCCTACGGGCGCCGCTGCGCCCCGGCCCCTTGCGGGTGCCCGCCGGCCCCTGGGCCTTCGGGCGGCGGTGACGCCCTTGCCCCTTCCCGGCGGCCGGCGGCGGCGTGGTGGCTCCTACTCCGCGAGGAGCCTGCGCAGCCAGTTCAGGTGGGCTGCCCGGGCCGACTTCGACAGTGCGGCTTGGGGCGCGAAGCCGTCGAAGCCGTGGAAACCGCCCGGCCAGACGTGCAGTTCCGCGATACCGCCGGCCTGCCAGATCCGCGAGGCGTAGGCGACGACCTCGTCCCGGAACGTCTCGGCGGAGCCCACGTCGAGAAAGGCCGGCGGCAGCCCGGCGAGGTCCTCGGCGCGGGCGGGGGCCGCGTACGGGGAGACCTCCGGGCCGCCGCGCCGCTCGCCGAGCAGGGCCGTCCACCCGGTCTCGTTGGCCGTGCGGTCCCAGACGCCGAGGCCCGCCATCTGGTGGCTGGAGGGGGTGTCGTTGCGGTCGTCCAGCATCGGGCACATCAGTACCTGACCGAGCGGCCGGGGGCCCTGACGGTCGCGGAGCAGCAGGGCGAGGGCCGCGGTGAGGCCGCCGCCCGCGCTGGCCCCGGCGAGCACGATCCGCTCGGGGTCCGCGCCCAGCTCGTCGGCGTGCTCCGCGGTCCACAGCAGACCGGCGTACACGTCGTCGACGGGCGCCGGGTGCGGGTGCTCGGGAGCGAGGCGGTACTCGACGGAGACCACGACCATGTCCAGTTCCCGCGCCCACTCCAGGATGACGTCCACGCCGACCCGGTTGTTGCCGAGGACCATGCCGCCGCCGTGCACGTGGTAGACGACCGGCCGCGGGCGGCCCGGGGCCGGTGACGTGGGCCGGCAGATGAGCAGCGAGATGTCGGGGGAGCCCTGGGGCCCCGGCACCACCCGGTCCTCGACCGTGAAGGCCCCGCCCAGGGTCAGGTCGAGTTCGGCGAGCAGGGCGATCCCCGGCCCCTGACGGACGGCCTCGATGTCCTCGGCGGCCAGCCCCGGCTGGATCATCTCCGCGATGAGTTCCAGGGCGGCGCCGAGTTCGGGGTCGAAGGGCGGTGGGACGGACGTCATGGGGTCTCCTCACGCGGGGCGCAGAGCGTGGTTTGCGCGGCGGCTCGTACGGCCCATGATCTGCGCACCATCCGCCTGTCCGAGCACCGCCGTCCGGCGGAACCTGCCCGCCGTCCGGCGGGTGACGGCCGCACCCCGCCACGTCGGTCATCCTCGGATTCATCGGCGTGAAGGCTGCTGCACGCGCTGCACGAGTCCGGGGTCCACGTCCCCGAGATCGGCATCCCCTTCTCGCTCGGCTTCATCGTGGTGGTCCTCGCGGTGATGACCTTCACCCGCCTGCGGGTGTCGGGACGCCAGGAGGAGGCGCTGGGGGACGGTTCCGCCGGGTAGGCGCCGCGTGGACCGCTCTACCGTGCGGGCGCCGCGTCCGCGCGCATCATCACGCAGTCGAACTCGATCACCCGGCCCGTGGCCGCCTCGCGCGTCACCGGGTACATGCCGGTGATGCCGAACCCGGCGGCCTCGTACTTCGCCACGGCCTCGCCCATTCCCGGACTGCCTTCGTACAGCTTCAGCACCGCGACCTCGGACTGCATCCCCACGAACTCGGCGATCCGCTCCCCGGCCCCGGCGAACACCTCGAGGTCGTAGCCCTGGGTGTCCATCTTCAGGTAGGGGCGTGGATCGGCGAGGCCGTCCAGCGCCTCGGCCATGACCTCGTCCAGCCTGCGGACGCGGATCTCCTCGGTGTCGGCCTTCGCGAACCGGCTGTAGCGGCCCTTGCCGTAGTCGCTGGCCGGCAGCAGGGAGTTCATCGTCTTCCAGCCGATGTGGATCTCGGCCGTCGTCTCCTCGCGGCCCAGCCCGCACCGGTGCACGTGCCAGTCGGGGTCGTCCGCGGCGGCCTTCTCCAGCCGCGCGAACGTCTCCGAGGTGGGCTCGAAGGACACGATCCGGCCGGTGTAGCCGAGTCGGCGCAGCCGCTTGGCGTACTGGCCGTTGTTCGCACCGACGTCGAAGACGCAGTTCACGCCGTAGAGCTCCAGCATCGCGGTCACGTGCTGGGTGCAGAGGTACTCGGCGGCGGCCAGCTGAAGTCTGCGCTCGTCCTGCCCGCTCGCGGCCTCCATGAGGAGCAGCGCGCCGGTGTCGCCCAGCCGTACGGCGCTGCCCTCGGCGACGCCGGGCCGTTCCCCGTCCCCGGCCCGCCGCAGCACCCAGGTGTCCTTGCCCGCGCCGGTCACCCGGTAGGGGCCGCCGCGCCGCGAGACCACCGCGGTCCCCGGCCCCAGGTCGGTCACCCGGACGCCGATCCGGGGCATCAGGTCGAGCAGTCGTCGATAGAGGGTCTGCATTCCCCAGCACTATCAGACGTGGCGAGGAACGGTCAGCGGGTTGGCCGACATTCGCCGATCCGGTTACTCGACGGAAACGCGGGAGCCGGTCCTGCGGGGGTGCCCGGCGGGGTGTGCCCGGGGACGCCGGCGGTGTTCCGGGGAGCCCGGTCGGCGTGTCGGGGCGGGTCCGGTGTGTTCTCGGACGACGGGAGGACGGTCGCACACGGCCGAAGGGGCCCGGAGAACGCTCCGGACCCCTTCGGACCTTCGTCATGGTGCTGCGTCGTCCCGGCCCGGTGCCGGGCCGGTGGGAGTCGTGGTCAGGCGGCCACGGTCTCGCCCGCGTGGCCGTGCAGACGGGCCACGACCTCGGTCAGCTGGGCGGCGACCTCGGCGTCGTCCACCGGGTGGGTCTCGGCGAAACGGGTCAGCGAGCCCGGGATGGAGAGCTTGAGGTCCTCGATGACCTTGCCGCCGGCGATGCCCACGGCCTTGCGGGCCTCGTCCTGGGCCCACACGCCACCGAACTGACCGAACGCGGTGCCGACCACGGCGACGGGCTTGCCGCCGAAGGCGCTCGCGCCGTACGGGCGGGACAGCCAGTCGATGGCGTTCTTCAGGACGGCCGGGATGGTGCCGTTGTACTCGGGGGAGAACAGCAGGAAGGCGTCGGCGGCCTGGGCGGCCTCGCGCAGCTTGGCGGCGGCGGCCGGGACGCTGCCCTCGACGTCGAGGTCCTCGTTGTAGAACGGGATCTCGGCAAGGCCCTCGAAGAGGTCGACCTCGGCGCCCTCGGGCGCGACCTTGACGGCCGCCTCGGCGAGCTGGCGGTTGGTCGAACCGGCGCGAAGGCTGCCGACGAGCGCGAGGATGCGGACAGACATGGGAACTCCCAGAGGCTGAAACATGCAGTGACGAATCCGGACCGAGGTCCGTTTATTGTTCTAGCACCCTAACCGGACCGCGGTCCAGTTATCTTCCCGATGCTTTACGCTGAGTTCATGTCCGTTGTTCTGCCTCCCCGTCCGGAGCCCGAGGAGAGCACGACCGAGTCCGAACTCCTGCAAGTGGGACCGGCCGGCGACGAGCCGTGCCTGCGCGCCGACGCGGCCCGCAACCGGGCCCGGCTGCTGGACGCCGCCGCCCGGCTGATCGCCGAGCACGGCGCGGCCGGGGTCACGATGGAGGCGGTGGCGACCGCGGCGAACGTGGGCAAGGGCACCGTGTTCCGCCGCTTCGGTGACCGGACCGGGCTCCTGACCGCGCTTCTCGACCACTCGGAGCGCAACTTCCAGGCCGCGTTCCTGGGCGGCCCCCCGCCCCTGGGGCCCGGCGCCTCGCCCGTGGAGCGGCTGAGGGCGTTCGGCGTCGCCATGCTGCGGCGCGCGGTCGACGAACTGGACCTGCAACTGGCGGCCGAGCCCGGACCGGACCGCCGGTACTCCGTGCCCCCGCGCCGTCTGCATCACAGTCATGTGGCGCTGCTGCTGCGCCAGGCCCTGCCCGACGCGGACGCCGACCTGCTGGCCCACACGCTGATGGGATATCTCAACCCGGTCCTCGTCCATCACCTCACCCGGCAGTGCGGTATGCCGCCGGCACGGCTGGAGGCCGGCTGGGGCGAACTGGTCGACCGGGTGACCAGCGCCGTCACGGGCGGTGCGACCGGGGGTGCGTCGGTCGTACCCGCGCCGTGAACAGGTCGACCACGGCCCGCGGCGCGTCCTCGGCGAACAGGGCCGTGCCTCTGTGCGCGGACTGGGCGGCGGCTGCCGCGCCGCGCGGGAGCAGCTTCTCCTCGTAGGCGGCGAGCACCGGCTCGGGCTCGCCCGTACGTGCGGTCTGGGCGCGTCCCCGTTCTGCGCCGTCCGGCAGGGCCGGTCGGCGCGCTCGCCCGCGAACGGCGACCTCAGGTGGGCGGCGTCGCCGAGCAGGGTGACGCCGGGGGCGCGGTCCCCGCGGTGACCCGTCGGCAGGGCGTGGACCAGGCGCGGCACCCGGGGCCCTCGGCGTCGGCGACCAGGGCCCGCAGGCTCTCGTCCCCGTCCGCGCAGTGATCCAGGGCAGAGGCCCCGGCGGTCTCCGCGTCACCGAGATCGACGCCGGCCGCCCGGTCCTCGGGGACCCGCGGGGCGGTGGGGCCGTCGGATTCGGCGTCCCCCGCCCGGAACCCCGCGCACAGCTTCTGCCAAGATGCCGTACGTCATGGTGCAGATACCGAACCCGCCCGCGCCGACGAAGTCGCCGGAGCCGGGCCCCGTGCCCACGAGCGCCGACGTGGCCCGCCTGGCCGGCGTCTCCCGCGCGACCGTCTCCTACGTCCTGAACAACGCCAGCGCCGTACGCATCAGCGAGCCGACCCGCCGCCGCGTCCACGAGGCCGCCGAGGAACTCGGGTACGTGCCGCACGCGGCCGCCCGCACCCTGCGGGCCGGACACAGCCGGATGGTCCTGATGCCCACCCTGCCCGTCCCGGCCGGACCGCTGTACTCCCGGTTCGTGCACGAGTTCCAGGGGGCGCTGAGCCGACTCGACTACACCGTCGTCCAGTACGGCGCCACCGGTCTGCACGGCGACGACGCCGCCCGCGCCTGGGCCGAACTGCGGCCCGTCGCCGTGCTGGTGCCCAGCCCCGGCATCGGTCCGGAGGGGGTCGCGGTCCTCAAGCGGTCCGGCGCCCGGGCCGTGGTGACCCTCAGCCCCGAGCCGGTCGAGGGCGCCCGCGCGGTGCTCCTGGACCACGCCGACGTCGGCCGCAGCGCCGCCGGGCATCTGTACGCCCGCGGCCGCCGCCGCATCGGTGTGGTCGTCCCGGCCGAACGCGGCATGGAGATCTTCTCCGCGCCCCGTCTGGCCGGCGCCCGGGAGGCGCTCGACGGTACGGACGCCACGGTCGCCGAGCTGCCCCTCGCCTTCACGGAGGAGTCCGCGGCCGCCCTCGCCGGCCGCTGGCCGGCCCTCGGCCTCGACGGCGTGTTCGCCTACAACGACGAGTACGCCATGCTGCTGATGCGCGCCCTCCAGGACGAGGGTGTACGCGTCCCGGAGGACGTGGCGGTCATCGGCGCCGACGACCTGATGCTCGGGCGGCTGCTGCGGCCCCGGCTCAGCACCGTCCGGATCGAACTCCCCTCCGGCCGCGACCTCGCTTCGCTGGTCGACCGGGCGGTCCGCAGCCCCGCGGCAGCCCCCGAGCCGCACGAGCCGTTCGGAGCCTCCGTGGTGCAGCGCGACTCCACCTGAACTACGGTCCGAGGGGAGGCATGCCCATGCGTACGACGGTCGGCATCATCGGCGGCGGCCCCGCGGGGCTGCTCCTCGCCCGCCTGCTGCACCTCGCGGGCGTCGACTGCGTGGTCCTGGAGAGCAGGACGCGGCAGTACGTGCAGCGGCGCCAGCGGGCCGGAATGCTGGAGCAGGGGACGGTAGAGGCCCTGCGGGCGGCCGGCGCCGCCGACCGGCTCGACGCCGAGGGCCTGGTGCACCACGGCATCGAGCTGCGCTTCGACCGGGAACGCCACCACCTCGACTTCCCCGCCCTCACCGGCGGCCGCACGGTGACGATCTACGCCCAGACGGAGATCGTGAAGGATCTCGTCGCCCTCCAACTCGCCGACGGCCCGCCCCTGTTGTTCGAGGCGGAGGCGCTCGCGGTGGAGAAGCCGCAGAGCGGGGAGCCCGTCGTGCGGTTCCTGCACGAGGGCCGCGAGCGGACCCTCGCCTGCGACTGGGTGGTCGGCTGCGACGGCTCGCACGGCATCGCCCGCGGCGCCTTCCCGGCCGCCGCCTGCCGGACGTACGCGCACGACTATCCGTACTCCTGGCTCGGCATCCTCGCCGAAGTGCCGCCCTCCTGCGACGAGTTGATCTACGCACGTCATGAACGCGGCTTCGCCCTGCACAGCATGCGGCCGCCCCGCTTCTCCCGGCTCTACCTCCAGGTCCCCAGGGGCGCCCGGCCGCAGGACTGGCCCGACGACCGGATATGGGACGAACTCTCCACCCGCTTCGCCGTCGACGCCGACTGGACGCTGCGCCGTGGCCCGATCACCGCCAAGTCCGTCACGCCGATGCGCAGCCTCGTCCACGAGCCGATGCGCCACGGCCGGCTGCTGCTCGCCGGCGACGCCGCCCACATCGTCCCGCCGACCGGCGCCAAGGGGCTCAACCTGGCCGTCTCGGACGTCCGGCTGCTCGCCGGCGCCTTCGCCGGCCTGTACGCCGACGGGTCCACCCGGCTGCTGGACGGGTACTCGGATCTCTGTCTGCGACGTGTGTGGCAGGCGACGCGCTTTTCCGACGACATGACTAAGATGTTGCATGCTCAACCAGATGGAGATGCGTTCGACCACCGGATGCAGCTCGCCCGGCTGCGCCGCATCACCGCATCGCGCCACGCCGCCGCCGAACTGGCGGCCAACTACACGGGACTTCCCCTCCCCCTGTGAGAGCCGCGAGTCCCGCGGGACACCGATCGGAGAGCCTTCATGCCGTTGCTCGACCCCAAGAACTGGCAGTCCCGTACCCTGTCGGGCCCCCGCTACACGATCACCGAGCCCGCCACAGGCGACTCGCTGGGCACCGTCTTCCTGGCCGGCGCCGAGGACGTCCGTCCGGCCGCCGAGGCCGCCCGCGCCGCGCAGACCGAGTGGGCCCGCCTGCCCCACTTCGTGCGCGCCGCAGTGCTGCGCAAGGCCGGCGACCTCTTCAGCGCGCACGCCGACGAACTGCGCGAGTGGATCGTCCGCGAGTCCGGCTCCATAGCCGGCAAGGCCGACTTCGAACTGCACGTCGCCGCCCAGGAGTGCTACGAGGCCGCCGCCCTGGCCTCCCGTCCGGCCGGACAGGTGCTGCCCAGTGAGGCGCCCCGGCTGTCCTACACCCGGCGCGTGCCCGTCGGCGTCGTGGGCGTGATCTCGCCGTTCAACGCCCCGCTGATCCTGTCGATCCGCTCCGTGGCGCCCGCCCTCGCTCTCGGCAACGCGGTCGTCCTCAAGCCGGACCCGCGCACGGCGGTCTGCGGCGGCCTGGCCCTCGCCGCGGTCTTCGCGGAGGCCGGCCTGCCCGAGGGCCTGCTGCACATCCTCCCCGGCGGCGCCGAGACCGGCGCGGCCCTGGTCTCGGACCCGCGCGTGCCGGTGATCTCCTTCACCGGGTCCACCGGCGCCGGACGGGCCGTGGGGGAGGCCGCCGGACGCCACCTCAAGCGGGCCCACCTGGAACTCGGCGGCAACTCCGCCCTGATCGTGCTCGAGGACGCCGATCTGGACGCGGTGATCTCCACGGCGGCCTGGGGCTCGTTCTTCCACCAGGGCCAGATCTGCATGACCACCGGCCGCCACCTGGTGCACGCCTCCCTCTACGAGGAGTACGTCCAGCGGCTCGCGGCGAAGGCCGACGCCCTCGCCGTCGGCGACCCGCACCGCGCGCAGGTCCACCTCGGCCCGCTCATCGACGGCGGCCAGCTCGCCAAGGTGCACGGCCTGGTCGAGGCCAGCACCGCGGCAGGCGCGAAACTCGCCGCCGGAGGCACGCACGACGACCTCTTCTACCGGCCGACCGTCCTCGCGGGCGTCGACGACGACACCCCCGCCTACGCGGAGGAGGTCTTCGGCCCGGTGGCCCCCGTGCGTTCCTTCACCACGGCGGACGAGGCCGCGGCGCTGGCCGCGCGCAGCTCCTACGGCCTCTCGCTCGGCATCGTCACCCGCGACCCCGCCCGCGGCCTCGACCTCGCCGACCGCATCCCGACCGGCATCGTGCACATCAACGACCAGACGGTGAACGACGAGGCCGTCGCGCCCTTCGGCGGGGTCGCCGCGTCCGGCACCGGCGCCCGCTTCGGCGGCGAGGCCAACCTGGAGGCCTTCACCGACGTGCGCTGGACGACCGTACGGGGTGACGTGGCGCCGTACCCCTTCTAGGGGTCACTCGCCCTCGGCGGCCGGGGAGCCGTCGGCCCCGGCCTTGGCCTGCTGCTCCTCGATCGACTTGCGGACCTCGTCCATGTCGAGTCCGCGTGCCTGTCCGATGACGTCCGTGAGGGCGGCCTCGGGCAGGGCGCCGGGCTGGGCGAACACCGCCACCCGGTCCCGCACGATCATCAGCGTCGGGATCGACTGGATACCGAAGGCCGCGGCCAGCTCGGGCTGCGCCTCGGTGTCCACCTTGCCGAACACCAGATCCGGGTTCTCCTGCGCCGCCTTGTCGTAGACCGGGGCGAACTGCCGGCACGGGCCGCACCAGGACGCCCAGAAGTCGATCAGGACGAAGTCGTTGTCGGTGACCGTCTGGTCGAAGTTCTCCTTGGTGAGCTCCACGGTGCTGCTCATGGCGTGATTCCCTCTTCCCGGTGCTTCCTGTCAGGGGTGCCCTGACATGGGGTGAAGCCGTCGGCGACAACACGGCCGGCCGGACGCGTATTCCGCGCCCTTACCCGTGTGGCCACGCCGCACACCACCCACCAGACTGACCCCATGACGGAAACGGAAACCAACACATACGACGTCGTGGTGCTCGGGGCCGGGCCCGTGGGGGAGAACGTCGCCGACCGCACCCGTGCGGCCGGCCTCACCACCGCGGTCGTGGAGAGCGAACTCGTCGGCGGCGAGTGCTCGTACTGGGCCTGTATGCCCAGCAAGGCCCTGCTGCGCCCGGTGATCGCCCGCGCCGACGCCCGCCGGCTGCCCGGCCTGCGGCAGTCGGTGCAGGGCCCGCTCGACACGGAGGCGGTCCTCGCCCGCCGCAACTGGTTCACCGGCGACTGGACGGACGACGGCCAGGTCGACTGGCTCAAGAGCATCGGCGCGGACCTCCACCGCGGCCACGGCAGGCTGAGCGGCCCGCGCACGGTGACGGTGGGGGACACCGTGCTGACGGCCCGCCACGCTGTCGTCGTCGCCACCGGCACCCGTGCCGCACTGCCCGACCTGCCCGGCCTCGCCGAGGTCAGGCCCTGGACCAGCCGGGAAGCCACCAGCGCCCAGAGCGCGCCCGGCCGGCTCGTCGTCGTCGGCGGAGGTGTCGTCGCCACCGAGATGGCCACCGCCTGGCAGGCCCTCGGCTCCCAGGTCACCCTGCTGGTGCGGGGCAAGGGCCTGCTCGACCGGATGGAGCCGTTCGCGGGCGAACTGGTCGCCGAGGCGCTCACCGAGGCCGGCGCGGACGTGCGCACGGGCACCTCGGTGACGTCGGTGACCCGCTCCGACGGCATCGTCGTGGTCGTCACCGACACCGGCGAACGCATCGAGGCCGACGAGATCCTCTTCGCCGTGGGCCGTGCCCCGCGCACCGACGACATCGGCCTCGAGACGGTCGGCCTGGCACCCGGCTCCTCGCTCACCGTGGACGACAGCCTGCGCGTCACCGGCACCGACTGGCTCTACGGGGTGGGCGACGTCAACCACCGCGCGCTCCTCACCCACCAGGGCAAGTACCAGGCACGGATCGCGGGCGCCGCCATCGCCGCCCGCGCCGCCGGCACGCCCCTCACGGAGACCGACCCGTGGAGCGACTACGCCGCGACGGCCGACCACGAGTGCGTCCCCCAGGTCGTCTTCACCGACCCGGAGGCGGCCGCCGTCGGGCTCTCGCTCGCCGAGGCGGAAGCGGCCGGACACCGGGTGCGCGCCGTCGACGTCGACATGTCCTCGGTGGCCGGAGCGGGCCTGTACGCCGAGGGCTACAAGGGGCGCGCCCGGATGGTCGTCGACCTGGAGCAGGAGATCCTGCGCGGGGTCACCTTCGTCGGCCCCGGCGTCGGAGAGCTGATCCACTCCGCGACCGTCGCCGTGGTAGGCCAGGTGCCGATCGCCCGCCTGTGGCACGCCGTCCCGTCCTACCCCACGCTCAGCGAGGTGTGGCTGCGGCTCCTCGAGGCGTACCGGGACCACTGACACCGCACGGGCGAACCGCCCGCCCGCCTAGGGCAGTTCGAAGCCCAGCGCCTTCGCCGCCTCCTGCGCCGTCGGCTGCGTCCAGCGCTCGAGCAGGGTCTGGTTGGCGCAGAGCGAGCGCGGTTCGGCCCGGTCGAGGTAGAGCAGACCGTCGAGGTGGTCCGTCTCGTGCTGGACGATACGGGCGGGCCAGCCGCCGAACACCTCGTCCAGCGGCCGGCCGTGCTCGTCCTCGCCCGTGAGGCGCACCTCGGCGTGCCGGGCCACCACCGCCTGGTAGCCCGGCACGCTCAGACATCCTTCGAAGAAGGCGGCGCGGGCGGAACCCGTGGGCTCGTACGACGGGTTGACGAGGACCCGGAACGGCTGGGGCACCCGGCCGCGGGCCAGCCGCACCTCCTCCGGCACCGGCGCCGGGTCCTCGATGACGGCGATCCGCAGTCCCACACCCACCTGTGGGGCGGCGAGCCCGACGCCCGGCGCCGCGTGCATGGTGACGCGCAGGGCTTCGACGAACCGGGCCAGCAGGGCGGGTTCGAGCTGGCCCTCGTAGCGCGACGTGCCCGACCGCAGGACCGGGTCGCCGGCCGCGACGACGGGCAACGGGCCACCGGGGGCGAGGAGTTCCTCGATCCGGTCGGCAAGGGACGTGAGGGGACGGGGAGATGCCATCCGGCCAGCATGCCACGGCGAGAGGGTGTGTGACGCACATCACCAAATGCGCCGGGAACTCGGCGCCGGCTCCCTCCGACTACTGGTGCGTCACGGCTGAGAACCTCCCCCGGAGCGCTGTCCCCGGCCCCGTCCCCTGCCCTCGGAGAAGCCCACCCATGTCCACCCCTCCCTCGACCTCCCCCGCAGCCGGCTCCGCCCGAGCGGAGGAACTCCCGTCGGACGAGGCCCCGCAAGCGGCGGCCCCCGCGCCGAGGTCCCGCGGCCCGTGGGCCCCGCTGCGCCCGCTGGTGCTACGCCTGCACTTCTACGCCGGCGTGTTCGTGGCGCCGTTCCTGCTGGTCGCCGCCGTCACCGGATTCCTGTACGCCGGCGCCTTCCAGGCCGAGAAGCTCGTCTACTCCCACGAGATGACCGTGCCGGCCGGCGACACGAAGCTGCCGATCTCCCGGCAGGTGGACGCCGCCCGCAAGGCCCACCCCGAGGGCACCGTCTCGGCAGTGCGCCCCTCGCCGCAGGACGACGCCACCACCCGCGTGATGCTGTCCGGCGTCGAGGGAGTCGGCGCCACCCACACCCTCGCCGTGTTCGTCGACCCCTACACCGCCGAGGTGCGCGGGGCGCTGGAGCAGTACGGCTCGACCGGCGCGCTGCCCCTGCGCACCTGGATCGACGAGTTCCACCGCGATCTGCACCTCGGCGAGAACGGCCGCCTCTACAGCGAACTCGCCGCCAGCTGGCTGTGGGTGACAGCCGGCGGCGGCCTGGTCCTGTGGTTCTCCCGCCGCCGCGCCCTGCGCAGGGTCCGCGGCACGAGCGGGCGACGCCGCACCCTCGGCCTGCACGGCACCGTCGGGGTGTGGGCCGCGGCCGGCTTCATCTTCCTGTCGGCGACCGGCCTGACCTGGTCCACCTACGCGGGCGCCAACATCGACGTGCTGCGCACCTCCCTCGGCCAGGCCACGCCGTCGGTCTCCGCGACCGCGAGCGGCGGTGACCACGCCGGCCACGAAGCGGCCTCCGGCACCGGCGGGGACGGCGAGCACGGCGTCGGTCTCGACACGATCCTGGCCGCCGCACGCGCCGAGGGACTGGGCGACCCCGTCGAGATCGTCCCGCCCGCGGACGCCTCCTCCGCCTATGTGGTCAAGCAGGTGCAGCGCAGCTGGCCCGAGAAGCAGGACGCGGTGGCCATCGACCCGGGCACCGGAAAGGTGACCGACGTCCTGCGCTTCGACGACCACCCGCTGCTCGCCAAGCTGACCCGCTGGGGCATCGACCTGCACACCGGCGTCCTGTTCGGCCTGGCCAACCAGCTGGCACTGATGCTCCTCGCGGCGTCCCTGGTCCTGCTGATCGTGTGGGGCTACCGGATGTGGTGGCAGCGCGGCCGCGGTTCCGCCTTCGGCCGCCCGATCCCCCGCGGCGCCTGGGCGCAGGTCCCGCCGTACGTCCTCGTCCCGCTGATGGCGGCGATCGCCGTGCTCGGTTACTTCGTCCCGCTGCTCGGCATCCCGCTGGCCGGCTTCCTCGTCGTCGACGTCGTCCTCGGCGAGATCGCGCACCGGCGGGGACAGCGGACGACCGCCTGAGCGGTCCGGGGTCCGGGCCAGGGGTCGGAGCGGTCCCGGGTACGACGAGCGGCCCGGCGGTGACGCGCACCGCCGGGCCGCTCGTCGCTTCGGGCCAGGGCTTCGGCCCGGTTCCCGGGCGCCTTCGGCTCAGGCCTCGGGGAAGTCCCCGGCCAGCGCCGCGGCGAGCCGCAGGTGCGGTCCCGCCTCCTGGTGCCGTCCCTGTCGCTCCAGGGTGCGGCCCAGCATCAGCCGGGCGTAGTGCTCCACCGGGTCCCGCTCGACGATCACTCGCAACTCGGCCTCGGCGCGGAGGAGTTGGGCCGAGTGGTAGTAGGCGCGGGCCAGCAGCAGCCGTGGTCCGGTCTGCTCCGGCACCTCCTCGACCAGCCCGACCAGCACCCGCGCGGCGGCGGTGTACTCCTTCGCGGCGAAGAACAGCTGGGCCCGGTCCCACCGCTCGGCCGCCGTTCCCTGCGCGTAGTAGGCGGCTTCGTCGGTCTTCCTGTATGTCGCGTCCACTCGTGCCTCCTTCGACGCCGACAACCGGGTACAGAGGTTGAATATTCCACTACCCGGCGTGGGGCACCGGCCGCCTCCGCCGGACTGCGCCGCGGCCGTGCCCGCATGCGGGAGGGCATCGCGGACACTGGGTAGCAGATGAAGGGAGGCCGACGGTGCTGACCGTAGTCCGTGAACAACTGGGCCGAGCCCTGTTCCGCCGTGTCGCCGGCCCCGGCGGACCGGCGACACGGGCCCGCATTCATGACACCCCGGGCCCGCGCTGGTTCGGGCCGGACCGCCCGATCCGCACCGTGCACGGCGACGCCTCGATGTTCATCGGGGGGCTGAGCGCACTGCTGTTGCAGTCCCTGCACCCGCTCGCCATGGCGGCGGTGGCCGGGCACTCCGGCTATCGCGGCGACCCCTGGGGCCGGCTTCAGCGCACCAGCACCTTCCTGGCCGTGACGACCTACGGCACGGCCGCGGACGCCCAGCGGGCGGTCGACACCGTCCGTGGCATCCACGAGCGCATCCGCGGGACGACGGCCGGGGGCGTGCCGTACCACGCCGCCGATCCGCACCTGCTCGGCTGGGTGCACGCCGCCGAGACGGACAGCTTCCTGCGGGCACACGAACGCTACGGCGCCCACCCGCTGGACGCCGCCGGCTACGACGCCTACGTCGCCGACACCGCGCGTGTCGCCGAGGCGCTGGGGGTGGAGGACCCACCACGCGACCGCCGCGAGCTGGCGGAGCGCCTGACCGCCTACCGGCCGGAACTCCGGGCCACACCCGAGGCCCGGGCCGCCGCCCGCTTCCTGCTGTTCCAGCCTCCCCTGCCCCTCGCGGTGCGACCCCTCTACGGCGGCCTGGCGGCCAACGCCGTGGTGCTGCTCCCGCCCTGGGCCCGCGGGATGCTCTGGCTGCCCCGGGTGCCTGTCGTCGAGGACCTCGCCGTACGTCCCACCGGACATGTCCTGACCCGGACCATCCGCTGGGCCATGGCCCCCGCGCGCCCGTCCGGCCCGACGTGAGCGGGCGGGACGGAGAGCTCCGGCGACCGGGCCCGGCGACGGGGGATCAGGGGCGGCCCGCGGGCGGCCTCAACCGCGACCGGCGGCGAGCGCCTCGCGCCACGCCGGGCTGTCGACGTAGTGGTTGTCGAACCGCTCCGAGGAGTCCTTGATCTCCTGCGGGTCGGCCTCGCCGCGCATCACCCGGCCGAGGAGCCGCAGGTAGTCGAAGCGGCCGGCACCCGGGGTGAAGACGAACAGGACGTCGGCCGTCCTGCCGGGCGCCGCGGCGAAGGCGTGCGGGGTGTGCGGCGGCACGACGAGGAAGTCGCCCGTCTCCAGGACGGTGACCTCCTCGCCCACCAGCACCTGGAGCGCGCCGTCGATCACGAAGAACGCCTCGGACGCCTTGGTGTGCAGATGGGCGGGTGCTCCGACCGCGCCTTCGGCGAACGTCGACCGGTAGCTGGTGAGCCGCCCGCCGGTGTGGTCGGAGTCCGCGAGCAGCGTCATGACACTGCTGGGGTCGCGGGTCGTCTCGGCGTCGGCGGCGCGGGTGAGGACCGGGGCGAGGTCCGTGGTCTGCGTCGTCTCGTTCTTCGCTGTCGTCATGACTACGACTCTAGGGGGTCGATCGACCGGCGGCAGGGTGCATTCGGAGGCCGAAATCATGGGTCAATTCCCGTGATCCTCCCGGCTTCGGGGAGTACGTCTCCCGGATGATCAGCGCCCACGCCCGCTGCCGGTTCCACCGGTTCGGACGCGGGCGCCGAGGCGCGCTTCAGCAGACGTCTCCGTGGCCGGGGTCCGGGGGAGCGTGCGGATTCCCGATCAGCGCACCCGTCCCCGTGGCTTGAGCGGTGTGGCCGGCAGCTCCGGGGCCGGCAGCGGCCCCCCGTCGTAGCCCTTCACCTCGCCGAAACGGTCGCCCTTCATCCAGTCCTCGCGAGCCCGGGCGATTTCCTCGTGGGAGCGGGCGACGAAGTTCCACCACATGACGAGCTCCTCCTCGAACGGCTCGCCGCCCAGGAGCATCAGGCCCGCGTCGGACTCGGCCCGCAGGGGCAGCTCGGTGCGGCCGCACCCGAGGTAGAGCATCGAGCCCGGCAGCACGGGCACCCCGTCCACATGCGCTTCGCCGGACATCGACAGCACGCCGTACTCGAAGTCGGGCTCCAGCGGCAGCCGGACGTCGGCGCCCCGGGCGAGTGTCAGGTCGGCGCCCACGAGAGGGCTGTACGAGGTGCCGGGGGAGACGGAGCCGTCGAGGTCGCCGAGGAGCACGGTGGCCTTGAGCCCGGGGGCCGTGACCGTGGGCAGGCCGGCATGGTGCTCGAAGCGGGGGTCGGTGTGCCGGTGGGCGTCGGGCAGTGCGACCCACAGCTGGGCGCCGTGCAGATACCGGGCGTGCGACCGCGGGCTCTCCTCGGAGTGGCTGATCGCCCGACCTGAGGTCATCAGTCCGAGTTCCCTGGGGCGCACCGTTTGCAGGCTGCCGGTCGAGTCGCGGTGGAGCACCTCGCCCTCGTGCAGCCAGCTGACGGTTTGCAGACCCATGTGCGGGTGCGGCGGAACCTGCATGCCGGGCTCGTCGGCGATGTCGTCGGGGCCGTAGTGGTCGACGAAGGCCCAGGCCCCGATCATGCGGCGGCCGAGGTTCGGCAGCAGCCGGCGCACCTCGGTCGCCTCGCCGAGCTTCACGTGCCGGGGGCTCAGCAGTTCGCGGACGGGTTCGGCGACGACGAATCCACGGCCGCCGCAGACACTCGGCACGGGCGCGCGGTCAAGGTTGCTCATGCGGTCAAACCTAGCGGTCGGGCGCGGCCGTGGGCAGAAGGAGCGGTACCGGTTCCGCATACCCCGGCGCGGGTTCAGTCCGCCAGGGCCGCGGCGAGTTCCGTGGTCGCCCGCACTATCTCGGCGTCCCGCTCGGCGAGGAGCTGGCGCAGGACATCGCGCTGGGCGTGCACGGCGTGGTGGGCCGCCCGTTCCCATGCCACGTAGTTGTCGGGGTGGTGCAGCAGCTTGGGGTACGCGGCGGCGGTGATCTCCCACTGCCGGGTGTCCGCGATGCTCTTGAGCAGCCGCAGGATGTCCGCACGGCAGGTGACCTGGGGGAGCCGCACGAGTTCCCAGAGGAAGGGCACCGTGGCCGCCGTCGCCTGGTCGACGACGAAGCCGAACTGGCAGATGCGGCGGCGGAGTTGGCCGAGTGCGGACTCGGCGCTCTCGGCGTCCCCCCGGGCGAGCGTGGTGAGCAGGAAGGGGATGCCAGCGGCGGAGCCCGTGGAGTCCTTGATCTCGGGCCAGGGCACGTGGGCCAGGTCCTTGAGCGGTGCGGTTCTCTTCGTGGCAGTCATGTCAGATGTCAGGGAGGGGGTCGGGGTCAGGACGGGGGGCGGGTCACCAGCATGGCCCAGACGGTCTTGCCCACGGGGGCGCGGCGGGTCCAGCCCCAGTGCTCGGACAGGGCCTCGACGATGTGCAGTCCGCGGCCGTGTTCGAGGAGGTCGTCCGCACCGTGCGGGTAGACGGGCAGGCTGTCGCTCGGGTCGGTGACCGCGCACACCAGATGGGAGCGGCGCAGGGTGAGTCTGAGCCGCACATGGAACTCGTCCGTCGAGCTGTCCGGCAGCCCGTGCAGGACGGCGTTGGCGGCCAGTTCCGTGATGACGGTGACCGCGTCGTCGATGCAGTGGCCCAGGGACCAGCAGTCGAGCGTGCGCTGGGTGAACTCACGTGCCCGGGCGAATCCCGCCCCGCTGCCCATGAGATGCAGGGCGGCGGTTCTGGGCGCGTCGCGAACGGGGACGGACTCGTGGCTCCGGAACTGCGCAGGTGATGACACGGTGCATCTCCCTGAGGCGACGTCAGGACGTGGTCGGAAGTGCGTTTGACGGCATGGTTATTATCCACGCTGACGAGGTCCTCGTGCAATTTCACGGGAAATTGCGCGTACGAGCGAGGGAGATTGCAGTGTCGTCAGTGTCGAACGGAGTGCCGGCGAGCTCGCTGGGCGCCCGCTGGATCAAGAGCAGTCACAGCAACGCCGAGGGCAACTGCGTCGAGGTCGCGGCGCTGGACGGGGGAGGAGTCGCGCTGCGCAACTCCCGTGATCCCGACGGTCCGGCGCTGGTGTACACGCCGGCCGAGGTGGCCGCGTTCGTGGCCGGGGCGAAGGACGGCGAGTTCGACCACCTGGTCTGAGCCGGCGCCCTTGCGGGCCGGCCACCCTGCCGCGAGCTGCTCCGTGGGCACTTCATGGGAACCCAATTCCCGTGCCGCGTGCGGCCGGAGGGCTTCGGATGCGATACTTCGCTCTGTCGTCTGCCGGTCCACGGGGAGTCAGGATGTCTGCCGAGTCGCCTCGAGTGTCTCGCCTCGAACCGTATCTGAACCGGGCCGAGCCCGCCCCGACCTTGCTGAAAATGCTGGTCGGCGTTCAGCTGGCGGGTATCCGGGAGGACGCCGGTCTCTCCCAGGACCAGGCCGCGCGCTCCCTCGGATTCAGCCCGGCCAAGCTGTCGCGCATCGAGGCGGGCAAGGGACGCAGGCCGCCCGTCGAGGCGGACGTCCGCGCGCTCCTGTCGTTGTACAAGGCCGACGACCACGAGGCCTCGGTACTGATCCGACTGCTGCGGCAGGCGGGCGAACCCGGCTGGTGGCAGCGGTACGACAAACGGCTGATGCCCGAGTGGTTCGACCGGCTGGTCGGGCTCCAGGAGGCGGCCACGGCGATCCGTACCTTCGAGATCCAGTACGTGCCCGGCCTGTTGCAGACACCCGCCTACGCGCGCGCCGTCGTGGAGCGGGGGCTGCCGTCGGCGGCGCCGCGGGAGGTCGAGCGCCGGGTGGAGCTGCGGACGCGGCGCACCGAACTGCTGCGGCGGACGGACGCCCCACAGCTCTGGGCGGTCCTCGACGAGTCGGTGCTGCTGCGCGTGCTGGGCGGCCGCGACGTGATGCGCGAGCAGCTGAACCACCTGGTGGAGATGGCGGGGCTGCCCCACGTCGCGCTCCAGGTGGTGCCGTTGGACGTCACCCACGCCTCGGCGCCGGCCATACCGGTCACCTACCTGCGCTTCGGCGGCGCCGATCTGCCCGACGTCGTCTATCTGGAGCAGATCCGCAGCGCGACCTTCCTGGAGGACCGGGACGAGACGGAGGAGTACCGGGTCGCGCTGGACCGGCTGGCGGACGAGGCGCTCGATCCGCGTGAGTCCCTGGCGCTGCTGAAGGAGACGGCGGAGCGGCGCTATCCCGCCGCCCCGTGAGGTGAGACGGCTCAGGACAGGCGGCCGACACCGCCGAACTCGATCCACTCCTGGGTGAGTTGGCGCGGGGTGACCTCGGTGTCGGGCCGCCAGGTGGAGACCTCCACCAGTCCCGGATCGAGGATCTGGGTGCCCTCGAAGAGCGCGGCGACGTCCTTCTCCTGGCGCACCCGGCCCCAGTGGCCCTGCGTCGCCTTGTCCATGAAGTCGGTGACGAACGCCCTGACCTGGGGGTCCTCGCTGACCAGCTGACACATCACCAGGAAGCTGCCGGGGGCGAGGCGTTCGGTCACCCGGCGGACCACCGCCTGCGGCCCGTCGGTCTCGCTGTCGGGGATGCAGTGGAAGACCGAGTTGAACAGCACGGCCACCGGCTGGGAGAAGTCGATCAGCCGTCGGGTGTCCTCGTGCGCGAAGATCGCCTCCGTCTCCCGCAGGTCGGCGTGGATGACGGTGGTCCGCCGGTCCTGCTCCAGCAGTGCCCGTCCGTGCACGAGCACCATGGGGTCGTTGTCGACGTAGACGACACGCGCGCTGGAGTCGACGCGCTGGGCGACCTGGTGCACGTTGTCCTGGGTCGGCAGGCCGGAGCCGTGGTCGAGGAACTGCCGGATCCCGAACTCCTGCGCGAGGGTCCTGACGACGCGTTGCAGGAAACGCCGGTTGTTCAGCGCGAGGGCGCGGGTGCTCGGGACGACCTTGTCGAGTTCCTCGCAGGCCGCGCGGTCGACCGCGTAGTTGTCCTTGCCGCCCAGGTAGTGGTCGTACATACGGGCGGCCGTGGGCACCCCCGCGTCGATCGCCGTGGACAGCTGCCTGCCAGGCTGCATCTCTTCCCCCAGTTCGCTGCCGTGCCACGGGCTGGCGCGTCGGACAACACATCCTAGGGAAACCGTAATTGACAGCACCACCCCTGATCGGCGGTTCCCCTGAAGGTGTCGAGGGAGGCGTCGGACACGGGACCGCTTCTGGACTCTGCGTCCAGCCTCTGGACGTGTGGTCTAATTGTCGTATGGAATCCCTGGAGGCCGAGCGGGACGTGATCCTGCGTGCGCTCACCCCCGTCGTCGACGGGATCGCCGCGACGTTCGGGCCGGTCTGCGACGTCGTGCTGCACGACTACCGGCGGCCGGATAGGTCCGTCGTCGCCGTCGCGGGCTCGGTGACGGGGCGGACGGTCGGCGGGGCGATGAGCGAGATCGGCATGCGCATCCTGGCCCGCGGCGACGACGCCGACGACGAGCTGAACTACGTCACCCGCACCAGTGCCGGAAGAACGGTGAAGTCGTCCACGATGGTGCTGCGCGACTCCACCGGCGCGGTGTTCGGAGCGCTGTGCGTCAACGTGGACGTCACCGGGCTGGAGCGGGTGCAGGGCCTGCTGGCCGCGCTCGCGGGGGCGGCCGGGGCACGGGCCGAGGCGCCTGTGACGACGTTCGGCGACGACATCGACTCCGTCGTCGACGCCCTCCTCGACGACCGTCTGCGACGTCAGGACCAGACCTGGGCCGCCCTCGACCGGCCGCGTCGCCTGGCCCTGTTCCGCAGCCTGGACGAACGCGGCGTCTTCGCCGTGCGCCGCGCCATCGAGCAGGTCGCCGCCCGCCTGGGCATCTCCCGGGCCTCCGCCTACAGCTATCTCTCCCAGGCCAGAACCACCCACCGGAGCGGTGCCGAAGACACCGCCGGTAAGGCCGGCCCCGACGACCACCCCGAGGGAGCACACCCGTGACGACCACACCTCCGCCGATCACCCTCGACGACGTGCGCGACGCGGCCGCCCGGCTCAAGGGCGTCGCGCACCGCACGCCCGTACTGCGCTCCCGCACCCTGGACGCACTGGTGGGCGCCGAGGTCCACCTGAAGTGCGAGAACTTCCAGCGCGTCGGCGCGTTCAAGTTCCGTGGCGCCTACAACGCGGCCTCCCGGCTGGCCCCGGAGCAGCTCGCCCGGGGCATCGCCGCGTACTCCTCGGGCAACCACGCGCAGGCCGTCGCCCTGGCCGCGCGGGAACTCGGGACCACCGCGGTGATCGTCATGCCCGAGGACGCGCCCGGCTCCAAGCGGGCGGCGACGGAGGGCTACGGCGCCGAGATCGTGACGTACGACCGCTACGCCGGTGACCGGGTGGCCATCGCCGAGGCGCTGGCCGCCGACCGGGGTCTGGCGCTGATCCCGCCCTACGAGCATCCGCACGTCATGGCGGGCCAGGGCACCGCCGCGCTCGAACTCGTCGAGGAGGCAGGCGATCTGGACGCCCTGCTGGTGCCGGTCGGGGGCGGCGGGCTGATCGCCGGCAGCGCCACCGCGGTCAAGGGACTGCGGCCGGACACCCGGATCGTGGGTGTCGAACCGGAGGCCGGCGACGACACGAAGCGGTCGCTGGAGGCGGGCCGGCGGGTCGAGATCCCGGTGCCGCGCACCATCGCCGACGGCCAGGCCCTGCACACGCCGGGAGAGCTGACCTTCTCGGTGAACCGGCGGCTCGTGGACGAGATCGCCCTGGTCCGCGACGACGAGATCCGCGCGGCCATGCGGTTCGCCTTCGAACGCCTGAAGATCGTCGTGGAGCCGAGCGGAGCCACCCCGCTCGCCGCCCTCCTCGCCGGACGGGCCGGGAGCCTTCCGCGGCGCGTCGGTGTGATCGTCTCCGGCGGCAACATCGACACCACTCGCTTCGCCGAACTGTGCGGGAGCGCCGCCTAGGCCGGCCCCGAACGTCGCCGCCTCCGGCTGGCGGCTCTCCAGGGACGGGCGGAGGATGGAGGGATGGGGTCCGGCTCCCGACCGGCGACGCCCACGGCCGCCGGGGAGTGTGGCCCCGGCCGTGGTGAGGCACGGCCGGAAGGAGGAGCGTCATGATGGAAGTGAAGGCGCTCGAGAAGCCGGACGAGCGGCGCGATTTCCCCCGCGGCCACATCGAGGCCGTCCATATGACGGGGCTCGACTTCGCCGTGGCGACCTTCGAGCCCGGATGGCGGTGGTCGGAGTCGCTGGCGTCGGTATCGGGCACCGACACCTGCCAGATCCATCACAACGGGTACATGGTCAAGGGCCGCATGCACATCACCATGGACGAGGGCGGCGAGGGCGAACTGGGGCCGGGAGACGTCTTCGTCGTCCCGCCCGGTCACGACGCCTGGGTGGTGGGTGACGAACAGTGCGTGGTCTACGATTTCGCCGGGTCGATGGCCAAGGACTACGGAAAGGCCCAGTAGTTCCGGGAAAGCGCGGCTAGACCGGAAGCAACCGGCCGATCAGGGCACCGAGTTGGCGTGCGTTGCGGCACTCGTGCATCGCGACCAGCTCGGCGTACTCGGGAGCGGCCGAGTCCCCCGTGCCCCACAGGGAGCGCGGCTCCGGGTTCAGCCAGTGGACGTGGCGGGCCTGTTCGGCGATCCGGCGCAGCGCGGCCAGGTTGGGGTCGCTCATGTTGGTCCGGGCGTCGCCGAGTACGAACACCGTGCTGCGCGGGCCGACCGCCGCGCCGTACCGTTGCGCGAACTCGCCCAGGGCGACGCCGTAGTCGCTGCTGCCGTGGTAGCCCGTCAGGCTCGCCTCGGCCCGGATGCGGGCGCCGAGGCCCTCGGGGTCCGCCGCGCCGTGTTCGAGCAGGCCGGTCACCTCGTCGATCCGGTTGACGAAGGCGAAGACCCGCACCTTGCTGAACTGGTCGTGCAGCGCCTGCACCAGCAGCATCGTGAAGTCGGAGAAGCCGGACACGGACCCCGACACATCGCACAGCAGCACCAGTTCGGGGCGGGCCGGACGCCGGCGACGCAGCACGGGCCGCATCGGGACCCCGCCCGTCGACAGGGAGCCGCGCAGCGTGCGCCGCAGGTCGATCGTGCCCCGGGAGGCCCGGCGGCGGCGCGCGGCCATGCGGGTGGCGAGCTTGCGGGCCAACGGCTGTACCGTCCGCCGCAGTTCGGCCAGCCGGTCCTTCCCGGCGTACAGGAAGTCGACCCGGTCCGCGGTCGGTGCCACCGCCCGCCGGGCGATCTCGTCCCGCCCCCGCCGTTCGGCGACCCGGCGCCGGGCCTCTCCGGCCACCAGGGCACGGAAGCCCTGGATGCGCCGCCTGATCTCGTCCTCCAGGAGCCGGTCGGTGAACCCGGCCGCGCCGCCCCGGGAACGGATGTCGTCCCGCACCCGTGCCAGCAGCGTCTGCGGACGCAGCCGTTCCAGCGTCTGGTACGAGGACCAGCCGTCCGCGCCCGGTGAACTCCCGTACCCGCCCAGCCCGTCGACCGCCTCGATCGCGAGCCGGGCGAGCATTGCCGCATCGTCGTCGGCGAGCGCGGCGGCCAGCCGGTCACGCAGGTCGTCGCGGTCGCCGGGCTCCCCCTCGGGCGCGCCGACGCCGTGCGGGAAGTACAGGTCGAAGACGGTGTCGAACACCCGCCGTTGGTCCGCCGCGTGCAGCAGCGTCGCGGCCAGCCCCTCGCGCAGCAGGGCGCGGTCCGCGAACCCCAGCGCCGCCGCCGCCTCGGCGGCGTCCACCGTCTCGCCGGTGCCGACCCGCAGGCCGTGTGCCCGCAGCGCGGCGACGAAGCCGACCAGGCGGTCGGCGACCTCGGCGCTCACACGGCGTCCAGGTCGAGCTTCGCACCGGCCTTGAGGATGTCGTCCTGGTGCTTGAGGATCACGCCCAGACTCTCGCGGACGACGCCTTCGTCGAGGCTGGTGGCGCCCAGCGCGAGCAGGGTGCGCGCCCAGTCGATGGTCTCGGCGACGGAGGGCGCCTTGCGCAGGTCCATCGCGCGCAGCGCGCCGATCACCCGGACCACCGACTCGGCCAGCGCCGCTTCGATGCCGGGCACCTTCAGCCGGACGATCCGCCGCTCCAGCTCCTCCTCGGGGAAGTCGATGTGGAGGAAGAGACAGCGACGGCGCAGCGCCTCCGACAACTCACGGCTCGCGTTGGAGGTGAGCACGACGAACGGACGGCGCGTCGCGGTGATCGTGCCCAGTTCGGGAACCGTGACCTGGAAGTCGCTGAGCACCTCCAGGAGCAGCCCCTCCACCTCGACATCGGCCTTGTCGGTCTCGTCGATCAGCAGGACGGTCGGCTCGTCGCCGCGGATGGCGGTGAGCAGCGGGCGGGGGAGCAGGAACTCCTCGCTGAAGATGTCCGTGCGGGCCTCGTCCCAGGTTTCGTCCCGGCCCGCGCTGATGCGCAGCAGTTGCTTCGCGTGGTTCCACTCGTACAGCGCCCGCGACTCGTCGACGCCCTCGTAGCACTGGAGCCGCACGAGCCTGGCCCCCGCGACCTGTGCCACGGCCTTGGCGAGTTCCGTCTTGCCGACCCCGGCCGGGCCTTCCACCAGCAGTGGCTTGCCGAGCCGGTCGGCGAGGAAGACGGTCGTGGCGACGGCGGGGGAGGCCAGATAACCGCTCTCGGCGAGCCGGGCGCGGACATCGTCGACGGACGTGAACAACGGGGCCTCCGGGCGGGTCGGTCTCGGTTCTGGAGCGTGCTCGATCACCTATCTAAGCGCTTGTTCACCCCGGTGTCATCAGTGGTCGGGGCGTTGTCGGTGGCGGGCGGTACCTTGCGATCATGGGTATGTATCTGGTGAGCGTCACCGCGCAGGACTGGTCGCAGCCCGGCGAGGACGGATACGGGGACGTCGCCGCCGCGCTGAACGCCGAGCTGGAGCGGCGCGGGCTGCCCGCGTACGAGCCGCAGGACGCCGTACGGGACGCGCCGGGCTGGTTCGAGGAGAAGATCAGTCCCTCCATGGACGGCTTCACCGCGCTGTGCGCGGCGCAGCTGACCGACGCGGAGCTGTCGGCCCTCCTCGACTGGGCCGTGCTGGTGCCGTTGCCGTTGGAGGAGGAGATCCTGCTCCCCGTCGCCACCGCGTACGCCGGCGACGAGACGCCGGTCGCCGGGGCGCCGCGGGTCCTCGCCCTGGCCCGGCGGCTGGCCCGCGTCATCGGCCTGCCCCTGGACGCGATACCGGCGGGCGAGAACCTCGCACTGAGCCTGTGGTTCATGGAGGGCGGGGTGGCCAAGGCCGCCGAGGAGTGGCCGGGGCCGTGGACGAAGGACCTGGACGCGGCCTTCTACGTGGCCCTGTACCTGCGCGCCGCGCAGTACTCCCTCCGGTACGGCTGCCCGATGACCTACTCCTGACGAGCAGGCCTGGGAGTGCCCGTGCCACGGCTCGCGGTTCGACGTGCGCGGGCGGGTGGTGCAGGGCCCGGCGACCGGCCCCCTGGAGCCCCACGCACTCCGAGCAGGGGCGCTCAGCCGACCAGGATCACCTCCAGGGTGCGCGGGCCGTGCACCCCCTCCACCCGGTCCAGCTCGATGTCACTGGTCGCCGACGGGCCGGAGATCCAGGTCAACGGCCGGGCCGGGTCCAGCCGTTCGAGGGCCTGCGGTACGGACGACACGACCTGCTCGGGAACCCGCACCACACAGACGTGGTGGTCCGGGACCAGGGTGATCCGGCGCCGGCCCTGGTCGGGTCCGCCGTCCAGCACGATCGTGCCCGTCTCGGCGACCGCCACCGCGCAGGCCGTGACCACGCTGTCCACCCGGTCCAGTTCGTGCGCGTCGCTCTGCGCCCGGTCCGCCACGCGTGCGACGTCCGTCCGGGCCAGCCACGCCTCGTCGAGGCCGGGCGGCACGAGCACCGTCGCCGCCTTCCGCTCCGCGAGCAACCGCGCCAGCAAGGAAGGCAGTTCATCCTGACCGCACCGGTGCACCACGGCCCGGTAGTCCGCCAGGTTCTCCGCCAGCAGCTCGACCGTCTCCTCGACGCCGCGGGCGCCGTGCTCGCGCAGATAGCCGCGGGCGACGGCATCCCCGTACGGCACGTCCTCCCGCGGCACGTCGGCCAGCGCGCGCCGCACCCGGCCCAGAATCCGCTCCCTGCTGCTCACTTCGCCGCTCCTTCGCCGGTGGTGCCGCCGTTCGTACGCTGCCACCAGTCGCGGAACGGCTCCGCGGGCACCGCGGGCAGATCCCGCGAGCCGCTCCACGCCCTGCCGGGACCGGGCAGCGTACGGGGATGCAGCCGACGCGTGCGGGACGCCAGCCGCTGCCCGGCACGCAGCGCGCCGGGCCGGCCGAACGCCCAGCGCGCCGCCCGCATCGCGGCGCGCTCCGCGGCATGCCCCTTGGCCGGCTTGAGCACCACCTTGTTGCCCTCACGCGTCACCGGGCCGCCCTGGACGACCCGTTCCCGCAGGTGCACCAGTACCTCCGGGATGTCGATGGCCACCGGGCACACCTCGTAGCAGGCCCCGCACAGCGACGAGGCGAACGGCAGGGAGGCGTCGATCTCGCTGCCGGTGCCCCTGAGCTGCGGGCTGAGGATCGCGCCGATCGGGCCCGGGTAGACCGAGCCGTAGGCATGGCCGCCGGCCCGCTCGTACACCGGGCACACGTTCAGACAGGCGGAGCAGCGGATGCAGCGCAGGGCCTGCCGGCCGACCTCGTCGGCGAGGGTGTCGGAGCGGCCGTTGTCCAGCAGCACCAGATGGAAGGTGCGGGGGCCGTCGCCGTCGGTCGTGCCGGTCCAGGTCGACGTGTACGGGTTCATGCGCTCGGCCGTCGAGGAGCGCGGCAGCGTCTGGAGGAAGACCTCCAGGTCACGCCAGGTCGGCACGATCTTCTCGATGCCGACGACGGAGATCAGCGTCTCGGGCAGGGTGAGACACATCCGCCCGTTGCCCTCGGACTCGACGACCACCAGGGTGCCGGTCTCGGCGACCATGAAGTTGGCGCCGGAGATCCCCACCTTGGCGCGCAGGAACTTCTCGCGGAGGTGGACGCGGGCCGCTTCCGCGAGTTCGGCGGGCGTGTCGGTGAGCCCCTCGGGGGCGGGCCGGCCCCACTCGCTCATCTCGCGGGCGAAGATGTCCCGGATCTCACCCCGGTTGCGGTGGATGGCGGGGACCAGGATGTGCGAAGGCCGGTCCTTGCCCAACTGCACGATGAGTTCGGCGAGATCGGTCTCGTAGGCGCGGATGCCCTCCGCCTCCAGCGCCTCGTTGAGCCCGATCTCCTGCGTGGCCATGGACTTGACCTTGACGACCTCCGGCTCGCCGGTCTCCTTGACCAGAGCGGCCACGATCCGGTTGGCCTCGTCCGCGTCGGCGGCCCAGTGCACGGTGCCGCCCGCCGCCGTCACCGACTCCTCCAACTGCACCAGATAGCGGTCCAGATGACGCAGGGTGTGGTCCTTGATCTGCTTTCCCGCCTCCCGCAGCTCCGCCCAGTCGGACACCTCGGCCACGGCGTTCGCCCGCTTGGCCCGGATGGTGTGCGTGGCGTGGCGCAGATTGGCGCGCAGGGTCCGGTTGCCGACCGCCTCGTGCGCGGCCTTCGGGAAGGCCGGCATTCCCAGATACGTCCCGCTCATACGGCCGGTTCCTCCTCCGTGCTCGCCAGGATCTCCGCGATGTGGACCGGCCGCATGGCCGTCTCCAGCCGGGTCATGGTCCCTCCGATGTGCATCAGGCAGGAGTTGTCCGCCGCGCACAGCACCTCGGCGCCCGTCGACTCGGCGTTGCGCACCTTGTCGGCGCCCATCGCCGCCGAGACGTCGGAGTTCTTCAGCGCGAAGGTCCCGCCGAAACCGCAGCACTCGTCGGCCCCGGGCAGCTCCCTCAGCTCCAGCCCCTTCACCGCCTGGAGCAGTCGGCGAGGCCGCTCCCCGAGTCCCAGCCCGCGCAGTCCGTGACATGTCGGGTGATAGGTCACCTTGTGCGGGTAGTACGCTCCGACGTCCGTCACCCCGAGCACGTCCACGAGGAACTCGGTGAGCTCGTACGTCTTCGGGACGACCGGCGCCAGGGTGGCGGCGAGGGTGTCCCCGCGGCCCTCGGCCCGGGCTCGTTCGCCCATGCGCGGATACAGCTCCCGCACCATCGCCCCGCACGAGCCCGAGGGCGTGACGATCGCCTCGTACTCCCCGAAGACATCGGAGAAATGGCGGGCCAGCGGTTCGGCATCATGACGGTAGCCGGTGTTGTAGTGGGCCTGGCCGCAGCAGGTCTGGGCCATCGGGAAGTCGACGTCGACCCCCAGCCTGGTCAGCAGTTTCACCACGGCGCGGCCGGTGTCCGGATAGAGCGTGTCGTTGACACAGGTCAGGAACAGTGCGACACGCATCGCGGCTCCTTGAGGTTAGGTCATCGGATGAGTGCAGAGTAGTCCGGGGCAGCGGTCCGGGGGAGACCCCGGCTCACCGCGCGGCGAGCCGGGCCTGCGCCTCGTGCCACCGCACGGCGTCGCCCTGCGGCTCGTAGCGGGTCAGGGGCTGCGTGCGGGCGAGCAGCCGGCGCAGGTCGGCACGGTCGCCGACCGGTCCGTGCGCCCGTGCCTGGACGAGCACGTTGCCGAGCGCCGCGGCCTCCGTGGGACCGGCCACCACCGGCAGCCCGCAGGCGTCCGCGGTCAGCTGGCACAGCAGCGTGTTGCGGGTGCCGCCACCGACGATGTGCACGACGTCCACGGGGTGGTCGGCCAGCCGCTGGGCCTCCTCCACGGCCCGCCGGTGGGCCAGGGCCAGCGAGTCGAGGATGCAGCGCGTGATCTCCGCGGGGGAGACGGGCACCGGCTGCCCGGACGCCCGGCACGCCTCGGCGATCCGCTCCGGCATCCGTCCGGGCGCCAGGAAGACGGCATCCCCGGCGTCCACGACCGAGCGCAGCGCGGGCACGGCCGCCGCTTCCCGCAGCAGCTCGCCCAGATCCGGGTCGCCCCAGGTCCGCAGGCACTCCTGGAGCAGCCAGAGCCCCATGATGTTGCGCAGGTAGCGGACCGTGCTGTCCAGCCCCAGCTCGTTGGTGAAGTTGGCGGCCCGGCTCTCCTCGGTGAGCACGGGCGCCGTCAGCTCCAGGCCGGCCAGCGACCAGGTGCCGGTGCAGATGTAGGCGAACCGCTCGCCGGTCGCCGGGACGGCGGCCACGGCGGACGCGGTGTCGTGTGAGCCGACCGTCGTCACCGGCACGGGCCCGGTCAGCCCCGTCTCCTCCAGCACCTCGGCCCGCAGCAGCCCCGCCGGGTCGCCGGGCCGCCGCAAGGGCGCGAACAGCTCCAGGTCGATGCCGAGGCGTGCGGCCACGTCGTACGACCAGTCGCCCGTCCGGGGATCGATCAGCTGGGTGGTGGAGGCGTTGGTCAGCTCGGTGCCCTGCTCGCCCGTCAGCCAGTACGCCAGCAGATCGGGGATCAGCAACAGACGCCGGGCATGGGCGAGCTGTCGTGTGTCGCGGGCCGCCGTCAGCTGGTAGAGGGTGTTGAAGGGCGCGTACTGCACACCCGTGGCCGCATACAGCTCGGCCGCCGGCACGGTCGCCCACACCTTCTCGGCGACCCCCTCGGTGCGTGCGTCCCGGTAGTGCACCGGGTTGCCGAGCAGGGCTCCGTCGGCGTCGAGCAGGCCGTAGTCCACGGCCCAGCTGTCGATGCCCACGGAGTCCACCGGGCCGGCCGCGCGCAGCCCGTCCAGCACCCCCGCGTAGAGGGACAGCACGTCCCAGCGCAGGCCCTCCGGAACCCGGACCGGCCGGTTGCGGAAGCGGTGCGCCTCCACCAGCTCCAGCGAGTCCGGACCCACCCGGCCGACCATGACGCGCCCGCTGGACGCGCCGAGGTCGACCGCCGCGTACGACCGCACGGCCGTCACCGGAGGAACGCGGCCGCCACACCCGCGTCGACGGGGACGTGCAGTCCGGTGGTGTGGGTGAGCTCGCCGCCGGTGAGCGCGAACACGGCGTTCGCCACGTGCTCCGGCAGCACCTCCCGCTTGAGGATGGTCCGCTGGGCGTAGAACTCGCCGAGCTTGTCCTCCTCGATGCCGTAGGTCGCGGCCCGCTGGGCGCCCCAGCCGCCCGCGAAGATGCCGGACCCGCGCACCACGCCGTCCGGGTTGACGCCGTTGACGCGGATGCCGTGCTCGCCGAGCTCGGCGGCCAGCAGCCGGACCTGGTGGGCCTGGTCGGCCTTGGTCGCCGAGTAGGCGATGTTGTTCGGGCCGGCGAAGACGGCGTTCTTCGAGGCGATGTAGACGATGTCGCCGCCCAGCTCCTGCGCGATCATCACCCGGGCCGCCTCACGCGAGACGAGGAACGATCCGCGGGCCATGATGTCGTGCTGAAGGTCCCAGTCACGGGCCGAGGTCTCCAGCAACGGCTTGGAGATGGAGATCCCGGCGTTGTTGACGACGAGGTCGACCCCGCCGAAGGCGAGCGCGGCGGCCCGGAAGGCGTCGGCGATCTGCTCCTCGGAGGTCACGTCGACGGTGACGGCGACCGCCTTGTCGGCCCCGCCCAGCTCCTCGGCGACGGCGGCCGCGTTCTCGGCGTTCAGATCGGCGACGACGACACACGCGCCCTCGGCGGCCAGCCGCCGGGCGATGGCCTTGCCGATCCCGCTGCCGGCGCCCGTGACCAGGGCCACCCGGGTGGCCAGCGGCTTGGGCGCGGGCATCCTCTGGAGCTTGGCCTCCTCCAGGGCCCAGTACTCGATGCGGAACTTCTCCGACTCCTCGATCGGCGCGTACGAGGACACCGCCTCCGCGCCCCGCATCACGTTGATCGCGTTCACGTAGAACTCGCCGGCCACCCGCGCCGTCTGCTTGTCCTTGCCGAAGGAGAACATGCCGACGCCCGGCACCAGCACGATCGCCGGGTCGGCGCCGCGCATGGCGGGGGAGTCGGCGTCGGCGTGCCGCCGGTAGTAGGCGGCGTACTCCTCGCGGTACTCGGCGTGCAGCTCCCCGAGCCGCGCGATCGCATCCTCCACCGCAGCGGTGGGCGGCAGGTCCAGGACCAGCGGCCGCACCTTGGTGCGCAGGAAGTGGTCGGGGCAGGAGGTGCCGAGCGCGGCGAGCCGGGGGTGCTCGGCCCGCGCCACGAAGTCGAGCACGGCGTCGGAGTCGGTGAAGTGCCCCACCTGGGGGCGGTCCCGCGAGGCGATCGCCCGCACGTACGGCGCGAGCGCGGCGGCGCGCTCCCGGCGCTCGTCCTCGGGCAGCGCCTCGTAGCCCTCGAGGACCGGCCCGAACGGATCGGCCTTCCCCTTCTCCGCGAGGAACGCCTCCGCGGTCCGGATGATGTGCAGCGAGTTGCGCTCGCACTCCTCGGAGGTGTCGCCCCAGGCGGTGATGCCGTGGCCGCCGAGGACCACACCGATCGCCTGCGGGTTGGCCGCCTTGATCGCGGCGATGTCCAGCCCCAGCTGGAACCCGGGCCGCCGCCAGGGCACCCAGGCCACGCTGTCCCCGAAGCACTCGGCGGTCAGCTTCTCCCCGTCGGCCGCGCAGGCGAGCGCGATACCGGAGTCGGGGTGCAGATGATCGACGTGTGCGGCGTCGACGAGCCCGTGCATGGCGGTGTCGATCGACGGCGCCGCCCCGCCCTTGCCGTGCAGGCAGTAGTCGAACGCGGCGACCATCTCGTCCTCGCGGTCGACCCCCGGGTAGACGTCGACGAGCCCTCGCAGGCGGTCCAGTCGCAGGGCGGCCAGTCCGGCTCCGGTCAGGGTGCCGAGGTCCCCACCGGACCCCTTCACCCACATCAGCTCGACGTCCCCGCCGGTCACGGGATCGGTGTCGGTGCCCTTGGCGGAGGTGTTCCCGCCGGCGTAGTTGGTGTTGCGGGGATCGGCGCCGAGCCGGTGGGACCGGGCCAGGAGGGCGGAGGCTTCGGGGTGCGGTGCCATGAACTTCCAGTCCTTACTCGAGAGAGGGGGAGAGCCGTTCCCAGGGGGCGCGGGGAACTGCGCGAACGGCCACAGCGGGCTCGCGGCCCGCGACGAAACAGTTCGGGGCGGACGCTCACGCCCCCCAGCCCGCCTGCTCCCCACCCACCCGCGAGGCGACGATCTTCTCGGCCCACCCGGACCGCCGGTACGCGGCGAGAGGCTCGGGGTCCAGCCCCATCTCCTCCCGCACCTCGCGAAGCAGGGGACGCACATCCGTGTTGTACGCGTCCATGACCACCGCGTTCGCCTCCAGCACGTCCCCGCCGGCCTGCGCGGCGGCCAGCGCCGACCGGTCGACCAGCAGCGCCTTCGCCGTCGCCTCCTGCACGTTCATCACGGACCGGATGATCGCCGGGATCTTCGACTCGATGTTGTGGCACTGGTCGAGCATGAAGGCGACCTCGGACGTGAAGCCGCCGCCGCGCACGACTTCGTACATGATCCGGAACAGCTGGAAGGGGTCGGCGGCGCCCACCATGAGGTCGTCGTCGGCGTAGAACCGCGAGTTGAAGTCGAAGCCGCCGAGCTTGCCCTCCCGCAGCAGCGTGGCGACGATGAACTCGATGTTGGTGCCGGGAGCGTGGTGCCCGGTGTCCACCACGACCTGCGCTTTCGGACCGAGCTTGAGGCAGTGCGCGTACGCCGTGCCCCAGTCCGGGACGTCCGTCGCGTAGAAGGCGGGCTCGAAGAACTTGTACTCCAGCAGCATCCGCTGCCCGTCCCCGAGCCGCTCGTACACCGCGGCCAGGCCCTCGGCGAGCCGGTCCTGGCGTGCGCGGAGGTCGTCCTGGCCGGGATAGTTCGTACCGTCGGCGAACCACAGCTTCAGATCGGCGGAGCCGGTCGCGTCCATGATGTCGACGCACTCCAGCAGATGACCGAGAGCCTTGCGCCGCACCGCCGCGTCCGGGTGGCAGATGCTGCCCAGCTTGTAGGCGTCGTCCTGGAAGGTGTTGGAGTTGATCGCCCCCAGCTTCACCCCGCGGTCCTCGGCGTGTTTCGCGAGTGCGGAGTAGTCCTCCACCTTGTCCCACGGGATGTGCAGCGCCACGGTCGGGGCCACGCCGGTGAACGAGTGCACCTGCGCCGCGTCGTCCAGCTTCTCCTGCGGAGTGCGCGGGACGCCCTCCTGGGCGAACACCTTGAAACGGGTGCCTGAGTTCCCGTACGCCCACGACGGCGTCTCGACGGCCTGGGTCTTCAGCGCGGCCTTCACCGCGGCGAGGTCGGTCACTTCGGCTCCTGTGACATCGGTCCGGAACAACTCCCGGATGAAACGATTCAGAACGGGAAGCTATGAGGCGGCGGGGAGAGTGTCAACCCCTCCGGACTGCTCCGTTGTTCGTGACCGGTGCGTGACCTTCGACTATCGAAAACTTTTCGAGACGTACCCATTGACGTGACATGGCCCGGATGCCTAACGTCCCGGCAATCCAGTTGAAACCTTTCACGACGCCGTGAGGGCACGTCCCGGGCGTCGTCGAGGAGCCATCCATGACCCACCCGTCCGACGCGGGACCGGCCCCGGTGCTGGCGTTGAAGGACGTAGCCAAGTCCTTCGGCGCCGTTCGCGCCCTGCGGGGCGTCTCCCTGGAGCTGTTCCCCGGCGAGGTACACGCACTCGCCGGAGAGAACGGCGCGGGCAAGTCGACACTCATCAAGACGCTCGCGGGAGTGCACCGACCCGACGCCGGTCGGGTACTGCTCGACGGTGAGCCCGTCGTCTTCCACGGTCCCGGCGACGCCCGCGACGCCGGCATCGCCGTGATCTACCAGGAGCCCACGCTCTTCCCCGACCTGTCGATCGCCGAGAACATCTTCATGGGCCGGCAGCTCCGGCGGGCTCTCGGCCGCATCGACCACAAGGCCACCCACGCGGCCACCGCCGCCCTGATGCAGCGCCTGGGCGTCGAGCTCGACCCCGACCGCCCGGCGCGCGGCCTGTCCATCGCGGACCAGCAGATCGTCGAGATCGCCAAGGCGCTCTCGTTCGACGCCCGGGTCCTGATCATGGACGAGCCGACCGCCGCCCTCACCGGCAGCGAGGTCGCCCGTCTCTTCGGCGTCGTCCGCACCCTGCGCGAGCAGGGGGCGGCGGTGCTGTTCATCTCGCACCGGCTGGAGGAGATCTTCGAGATCTGCGGGCGGGTGACCACCCTGCGCGACGGCGCGTGGATCGCCAGCGAACCGCTGGCGGACATGACCGAGGACGACCTGGTCCGCCGTATGGTCGGCCGCGACCTCGACGAGCTCTACCCCAAGCAGGACGTGACACCGGGCGAGGTCGCCCTCAGCGTCCGCCGGCTGACCCGGGAGGGCGTCTTCACCGACGTCTCCTTCGAGGTCAGGCGCGGCGAGATCGTCGGCCTCGCCGGGCTCGTCGGCGCCGGGCGCACCGAGGTCGCCCGCGCGGTCTTCGGTATCGACCGCTGGGACGCCGGAGAGGTCGCCGTCGACGGCCGGGCCCTGACGAACGGCGCGCCCTCGACCGCGATGGCGGCCGGCATCGCCCTGGTCCCCGAGGACCGCCGGGCCCAGGGCCTGGTGATGGACATGTCCATCGAACGCAACATCGGCCTCACCGGCCTGCGCACGACCGTGAAGGGCGGCCTGATGGACCGCGGCGCCGAGCGCAGCCGCTCCCTCGACTGGGCGGTCAGGCTCCAGGTGAAGTACGCCCGGATCGCCGACACCGTCAACACGCTGTCCGGCGGCAACCAGCAGAAGGTCGTCCTCGCCAAGTGGCTGGCCACCGGCCCCAAGGTGCTCATCGTCGACGAGCCGACCCGGGGCATCGACGTCGGGACCAAGGCCGAGGTGCACCGGCTGCTCGGCGAGCTGGCCGCCGACGGGGTCGCCGTCCTGATGATCTCCTCCGACCTGCCCGAGATCCTCGGCATGGCCGACCGCGTGCTGGTGATGCACGAGGGCCGGCTCGCCGCCGAGATCCCCCGCACCGAAGCCACCGAGGAAACCGTGATGGCCGCAGCCACCGGGAGGACAGCCGCATGACGGTGACCACCTCCCACGAGGCCCCCGTCGCCGAGGTGCCGAAGTCCAGCGGCACCCGGCTCGTCGACCGTGTCTTCAAGATGCGCGAACTCGCCATCCTGGTCGTCTTCCTGGTGATGATCGCCGTCACCCAGGCCGGCAACAGCGAGTTCCTGTCCGAGCAGGGCATCAAGGACCTGCTGCTGAACGCGACCATCCTCGTGCTGGTCGCCACCGGCCAGTCCCTGGTCGTCATCACCCGCAACGTCGACCTGTCGGTCGGCTCCACCCTCGGAATCAGCGCCTTCGCGGCCGGCACCTATCTGCACGGCGGGGGCAACCCGGTGATCGCGATCGTCCTCGCGGTCCTGCTGGGCATCGGCTTCGGGCTGCTCAACGGGCTGCTGGTCAGCCTCGGCCAGGTGCCCGCCCTGGTCGTCACCCTCGGCACGCTGTACATCATCCGCGGCATCGACTCCATCTGGGTCGGCTCCCGCCAGATCACCGCGGCCGACCTGCCGAACTCGTTCGTCGACTTCGGCTCCGGCGGACTCTCGGCGGTGCCGTGGCTCGCGCTGATCGCGCTCGCCGTGCTCATCGCCACCGCCTACTACCTCAAGCACTTCGGCAGCGGACGCGAGCTCTACGCGCTCGGCTCCAACCCGGAGGCCGCCCGCCTCGCGGGCATCCCCGTCCGCAAGCGGATCCTCGCCGCGTACACCTTCTGCGGCGGCCTCGCCGGTCTCGCCGGGGCGATGTACCTCGCCCGGTTCGGAAACGTCGACTCCGGGACCGGCACCGGCTACGAACTCACCGTCGTCAGCGCGGTCGTCGTCGGCGGTGTCGTCTTCACCGGCGGCTCCGGCAGCGTCTACGGCGCAGCCCTCGGCGCGCTGCTGCTCACCTCCATCAACAGCGTCCTGCCCGCGCTCGGCGTCAGCTCGGTCTGGGTGCTCGCCATCAACGGTGTGCTGCTCCTGCTGGCCATCGCGGTCGACCGGGTCGTCGCCCTGCGGGTGGCGTCCGCCCTGAAGAAGAAGTCCGCCGCGGCCCGCACCACCAACGCACCCGTGAAGACCACCGTCAAGAAGGGAGACGCCGGCCATGCCTGAGCCGCTCACCCGCGCCGTCCGCTGGTCCGCCCTCAGGTGGGACGGTGCCGTCGGCGCCCTCCTGATCGTCCTGCTGCTGTTCTCGTTCACCTTCGTGGACGGCTTCGGCAACGCCCTCAACCTGTCGTTCCTGATCGGCAACACCCTGCCCATCGCGCTCGTCGCGCTGCCGATGACCCTGCTGGTCGTCGCCGGTGAGATCGACCTGTCCGTCGCCTCCACCGCCGGGCTGTCCGGCGCGGTGATGGGCGCCCTGTGGAACCAGGGCATGACGATCGAGACCATCATTCCGATCTGTCTGCTGCTCGGCGTGGTGTGCGGGCTGGTCAACGGCCTGCTCGTGACCCGGCTCGGCCTGCCCTCGCTCGCCGTCACCATCGGTACCCTCGCCGCCTACCGGGGCATCGCGCAGATCGTCCTCGGCTCCGACGCGGTCACCGACTTCCCCACCCAGTACCTGGACTTCGCAGCGGGCCGCGTGGGGGACAGCTTCCTCCCGCAGGCCTTCCTGCCCTTCGTCGTCCTGCTCGCGATCGCGGTGGTCGTGCTGCACGCCACCCCCTTCGGCCGCTCGCTGTTCGCGATCGGCGCCAGCGAGGAGGCCGCCCGGTTCGCCGGTGTCCGGGTCAAGCGGCAGAAGCTGATCCTGTTCACGGTGACCGGCCTGATGGCCTCCCTCACCGGCATCTTCTGGGCCCTGCACTACGCCAGCGCCCGCTACGACAACGCCACCGGCCTCGAACTCTCCGTCATCGCGGCCGTCCTGCTCGGCGGAATCGACTTCGACGGAGGCAAGGGCACGCTCGGCGGCGCCGTCGCGGGAGTCTTCCTGCTCGGCGCGGCGCAGAACGTGATGAGCCTCCAGGACGTCTCCGCCCAGTCGCAGATCGTCGTCACCGGCGTCCTGCTCGTCGTCTCCGTGCTCGGCCCCCGGGTCGCACGGCAGATCACCGTCGCGAGGGCGGCACGCTCCGCCGGCTAGGCCGTGATCGAAGCTGCGGGCCCGCTGCGGCCGGCCGCGCGGTTCCCCGCGCCCCTCGAAGGATTCACCCCTCCTCTCCGAAGAAGGACCTCATGCGCAAGTCATCCCTGAGCCGTGCCTGTGCGACGCTCGCCGTCGTCTCCTCCCTCGCCCTCGCGGCCACCGCCTGCGGCGGCACCACCAAGGAGGACGTCAAGAGCGGCGGCGCCTCGGCCGCCGCGACCGGCAAGGCCGACCCGAACGCGGCCACCAAGAAGGGCCTGACCGTCGGCTTCCTGCCCAAGCAGGTCAACAACCCGTACTTCACCTCCTCCGACAAGGGCGGCGAGGCGGCCCTGAAGGAGCTGGGCTCCAACTACAAGGAGGTCGGCCCCTCCAGCGCCACCGACACCTCCAGCCAGGTGTCGTACGTCAACACCCTCACCCAGCAGCAGGTCGACGCGATGGCCGTGTCCGCCCAGGACCCGGGCGCCCTGTGCACCGCGCTCAAGCAGGCCATGAGCAACAAGATCAAGGTCGTCACCTACGACTCGGACACCAACCCCGAGTGCCGCAACGCCTTCGTCTCGCAGGCGTCCGCCGAGGACCTGGGCCGCACCGAGGTGCAGCTGCTCGCCGAGCAGATCGGCTACAAGGGCGAGATCGCGATCCTGTCGGCCGCGCAGACCGCGACGAACCAGAACACCTGGATCGACTTCATGAAGGACGAGCTGAAGGACGCCAAGTACAAGGACGTCAAGCTCGTCAAGGTGGCCTACGGCAACGACGACGCCCAGCAGTCCTTCCAGCAGACCCAGGGCCTGCTCCAGCAGTACCCGAACCTGAAGGGGATCATCTCCCCGACCACCGTCGGCATCAAGGCGGCCGCCCAGTACCTGTCGGGCTCCAAGTACAAGGGCAAGGTCAAGCTGACCGGCCTCGGCACCCCGAACGACATGCGCACCTACGTCAAGAACGGCACCGTCGACGCCTTCGAGCTGTGGGACCCCGCGAAGCTCGGCGCGCTGGCCGCCCAGACGGCCGTGGCGCTGGTCTCGGGCCAGATCACCGGCAAGGAGGGCGAGACCTTCAAGGCCGGCACCACCACCTACACCATCGGCAAGGACGGCGTGATCAGCCTCGGCAAGCCGACCGTGTTCGACGCCAAGAACATCGACCAGTTCAACTTCTAGTCACCGGTCGCCCCTGATCGCCGGTCGCTTCGATCCCCCACAAAGGAGCGGTACTTCATGCAGCGCGTCTGTTTCCTGCTCAAGGTCCGTCAGAACCGGCTCGCCGAGTACCGCGAACGCCATGACGCCGTGTGGCCGGAGATGCTGGAAGCTCTCTCGGCCACCGGCTGGCACAACTACTCCCTCTTCCTGAGAGACGACGGCCTGCTCGTCGGCTACCTGGAGACCGAGGACTTCGCCGCCGCCCAGGCCGGCATGGAGGCCACCGACGTCAACGCCCGCTGGCAGGCGGAGATGGCGCCGTTCTTCGAATCCCTCGACGGAGCCCGCCCCGACGAGGCGATGAAGCCCCTCACCGAGGTCTTCCACCTCGCCTGACACCCCGCCCCCCGCACTCCCTCCCCCCTCGCCCCCGTTCCCCGCTCTCGCAGACAATGGAGTCCCCCGAGATGAGACGACGCACCCTGCTGGCCGGCGCTCTCCTCAGCGCCGCGGCGTCCCCCGTCCTCGCCGCCGGCACCGCCCGCGCCGCCGACCCCGGCCCCTCGGTCACCAGGAAGGGCACCACCCGACTCGACGCCGCAGCGGTGTTCTTCGTCTCCTACGACGGCCTGGTCAACAACAACTCGTTCCAGAAGAACGGCCTGTTGACCTACAAGGGCTACCAGTACGCCACCTGGTACACCTCCACCGGGAACGCGGTCGTCGCCCGCCGCGTCCTCGGCGACGCCACCTGGTCCACCGTCACGCTCTCCCACCAGCTCAAGGCCAGCGACTCCCACAACGTCATCTCCATGGGCGTCTCCAAGGTCGACGGCCGGCTCCACCTCAACATGGACTCCCACAGCGACGGCTTCTTCTACGTGAAGTCGGTCGCGGGTCTGCTCGACAACCCGGCGACCACCTCCTGGACGTCCTCCGTCTTCGGCGCCGTGCAGACCACCCTCGACGGCCTCGCGCTCACCACCCAGTTCACCTACCCGCAGTTCGTCGCCACCCCCGAGGGCAAGCTCCAGCTCAGCTACCGGGCCGGCATCTCCGGCAACGGCCGCAACGCCCTCGCGGAGTACGACGGTTCCACCTGGACGAACCTCGGCGAGTGGTCCGGCTCCACCGGCACCTACACCAGTGAGCACGGCTCCTCGACCGCCCGCAACATGTACCTGCACGGCATCGACTACGACGTCAACGGCCGGCTGCACTCCTTCTTCACCTGGCGCGAGCAGAACGGCGCCGTCATGTGCTCCAGCGGCGGCATCACCAACCACGACACCGGCTACGTGTACTCCACCGACCGCGGCCGCACCTGGCGCAACAACGCGGGCACCGTCGTCGGCGCCACCGGCGGCTCCGACAAGGTCGCCGTCACGGACGCCGGACTCGTCGTGGACGCGCTCAACCCCGACCACTCCCTGATGAACCAGGAGAGCCAGGCAACCGACTCCACCGGCCTCCCGCACGCGATCATCAGCTACGTCCCCGGCCGCTTCGGCCAGTGCACCACGAACTACGTCGCCGACCGCACCGCCAACGGCCGTGCCTTCCACCTCCGCAAGAACTCCTCCGGAACCTGGCAGAAGACGGAGATCCCCGTCGTCCTCGGCTCCAGCCAGCGCACCAAGCTGGTCCTGGACAAGTACGACAACGCCTACGCGATCTTCCCCTTCGGCCGGATCGCCGGCGCCTCGAAGGCCTCCGGCCACACGGACTGGACGGTGCTGTTCGACGGCAGCGGCCTCAACGCCTTCGGCGAGGTCGTGATCGACGAAGCACGCGTCAAGGCCGACAACACGCTCTCGTTCATGTACCAGGAGAAGTCGAGCGGGACGACGCCCTCGGCGCTCCACGTCGTCGACTTCGCACTGCCCGCATGACCCGTACCCGTACCCGGACAGGGGCGCGGCGGGGTGGCGGTAATGTGAAGGCCGCCCCGCCGTACCCCGTTCACCTGGAGGTCCCCGCCTGATGGCCCAGCCGGTGGGAATCAAGGACGTCGCCCGAGCCGCCGGAGTCTCCGTCGGCACGGTCTCCAACGTCATCAACCGCCCCGACACCGTCGCCACCGAGACCCGGGCGCGCGTGCTGTCGGCGATAGACCGGCTCGGCTACGTCCGCAGCGAGTCCGCCCGTCAGCTGCGCGCGGGGCGCAGCCGGATCATGGGGCTGCTCGTCCTCGACATGGGCAACCCCTTCTTCGTGGACGTCGCCCGGGGCGCCGAGCGGGCCGCCCGCGACGCCGGCCTCGGCGTGATGGTCTGCAACAGCGCCGAGAGCGCGGGCGAGGAGGCCGAGTACCTGTCGCTCTTCGCCGAGCAGCGGGTGCGGGGCGTGCTGCTCACCCCCGCCGACGCGACCGGCCGCAACATCGCCTCGTTCCGCCGGCACGGCATCCCCTTCGTCCTCGTCGACCGGGTCTCCGAGGGCACCACCGAGTGCTCGGTCTCCGTGGACGACGAGGCGGGCGGCGCGCTCGCCGTACGGCATCTGATCGACGCCGGACACCGCTCGATCGCCTACGTCAGCGGCCCGCCCGGCTTCACCCAGGTCCGCGACCGCCGCACCGGGGCCCTGAACGCACTCGCCGAGGCGGGCCTCGGCCCGGAGTGCCTGCGCGAGCTGCCCACCGAGCGGCTCGACGTGGCCGCCGGGCGGGACGCGGGTGCCCGGCTGCTGGGACTGGCCGACCGTCCGACCGCCGTGTTCTGCGCCAACGACCTGCTCGCGCTCGGCGTGCTCCAGGCCATGTACGCGGCGGGGGTCAACGTCCCCGAGGACCTGGCCATCGTCGGCTACGACGACATCGAGTTCGCGGCCGCCGCGGCCGTCCCCCTCACCTCGGTACGCCAGCCCGCCGTCACCATGGGCGCCCTGGCCGCCGGGATGCTGCTGGAGGAGACGGAAGAAGGCGGCGGACCGGGGGCCGGCCGGCACGAGCACCGGCGGGTGGTGCTCCAGCCGGAGCTGGTGGTGCGCAGGTCCAGCCTGCCGGCGCGCTGAGCGGCGGTTCAGTAACGCGCTGAGTGCCCGTTCAGTAGCTGTTCATGATCCCCCGGGCTCCGCCACCGCCCTGACATGTGCTGAACTGGGACGCGGTCCGTACACCGATCGTCCCGGGAGCCCCTGTTGTCCGTCAGCTATCGCCAGCCCGGCGTCGTCCTCACCGACCGCCGCTTCACCGTGCCGCTCGACCACGCCGACCCCGGCGGAGAGACGATCGGTCTCTACGCCCGTGAGGTCGTCGCGAGCGAGAAGGCGGACCAGGACCTGCCCTGGCTGCTCTATCTCCAGGGCGGCCCCGGCTTCGGCGCCAACCGCTTCGTCGGCCGCCCGGCCTGGCTCGGACGCGCGCTGGAGGAGTTCCGCGTCCTCCTCCTCGACCAGCGGGGCACCGGCCACTCCACTCCCGCCAACCGTCAGACGCTCCCGCTGCGCGGTGGCCCGGCCGAGCAGGCCGGCTACCTCGCGCACTTCCGCGCCGACTCGATCGTCCGCGACTGCGAGCTGATCCGCCGCGAGGTCACCGGCGGCGCCCCGTGGACGGTGCTCGGCCAGAGCTTCGGCGGCTTCTGTACGGTCACCTACCTCTCCACCGCCCCCGAGGGCCTCGCCGCGGCTCTGATCACCGGCGGTCTGCCGAGCCTCGACGCCCACGCCGACGACGTCTACCGCGCCGCCTACCCGCGCATGGAGCGCAAGGCCGCCGCGCACTACGCCCGCTACCCGCAGGACGTCGAACGCGCCCGCCGCATCGCCGACCACCTCCTCCACCACCAGGTGACCCTCCCGAACGGCCACCACCTCACCGTCGAGGCCTTCCAGACCCTCGGCATCCTCCTCGGCGGCGGTGAGGGCAGCCACCGCCTGCACCACCTCCTGGAAGAGGCGTTCGTCCCCACCCCGCGGGGACCGGAGCTGTCCGATGCCTTCCAGGAGGAGATCCAGGGCCTCCTCTCCTTCGCCGGACACCCGCTCTACGCCCTCGTCCACGAGGCGGCCTACGGCCAGGGCGGCCGCCCCACCGCCTGGGCCGCCGAACGGGTGCGCGCCGAGTTCCCGCAGTTCGACGCGGCGAAGACGCTCACCGGTGACGGACCGCTGCTGCTCACCGGGGAGACCGTCCACCCCTGGATGTTCGACACCGACCCCGCGCTGCGCCCGCTGCGCGAGACCGCCGAACTCCTCGCCGCCCGCACCGACTGGCCGCCGCTGTACGACCCGGCGCGTCTCGCCGCCAACGAGGTCCCGGTGGCGGCGGCGGTCTACCACGACGACCTCTACGTCGACACCGCCCACTCGCTGCACACCGCCCGCGCCGTCCGCGGTCTGCGCACCTGGGTCACCGACGAGTTCGAGCACGACGGCGTCCGGGCCGGCGGCCCCCGTGTCCTGGACCGGCTGCTCGCCCTCGCCCGCGACGAGGTGTGACGCCCCCTTCGCCGACCGCTCGCCGACCGCTGCCCGAGCCGCAGCGGCGGGCCGGTGCCGTCGTGGCCGGCCGGGGCGGCGCGGCACGAGGGCGAAGGGCCGGGTCCGGCGGGGTACGGCCGCGTCGGCGGAGCCGGTCGGACGGCGGTGCGGCAGGTCAGTAGGGTGGACCGCATGGGAGAGACGACGGCGGACCGGACGGGACTGCGCGGGGACTGCGGGAACTGCTTCGGTCTGTGCTGTGTGGCCCTGCCCTTCGCACGCTCCGCGGACTTCGCGATCGACAAGCCCGCGGGCCGGCCGTGCCCCAACCTGGGCGAGGACCACCGCTGCGGCATCCACGCACGGCTGCGGCAGTCCGGCTTCACCGGCTGCACGGTGTACGACTGCTTCGGCGCCGGGCAGAAGGTCTCGCAGGTCACCTTCGGCGGCCGGGACCCGCGTACGGCTCCGCCCGGGGACGCCCGCCGGATGTCCGAGGTCTTCCCCGTCGTCCGGCAGCTCCACGAACTCCTCTGGTACCTCACCGAGGCGCTCGGCCTCGCCGCCGCCCGCCCCCTCCACGGCGAGCTGCGCAGCTCCTTGGCGAAGACGGAGGAACTCACCCGGCTGACCCCGGACGAGCTGGCCGCCCTCGACGTCCCCGCCCACCGTCAGGACGTCAACGTGCTGCTCCTGAGGACCAGTGAACTGGTCCGGGCCGGTGTCCGCGGGCGCGGCAAGGAGCGTCGGGGCGCCGACCTGGTCGGCGCCCGCCTGCGGGGTGCGGATCTGCGGGGCGCGAACCTCCGCGGCGCCTGTCTGATCGCCGCCGACCTCACCGGAGCGGATCTGCGCGGCGCGGACCTGATCGGCGCGGACCTGCGCGACACCGACCTCACCGACGCCGACCTGACCGGCGCCTTCTTCCTCACCGAGCCGCAGCTGAACGCGGCCCGGGGGAGCGCGGCCACCAGGCTGCCGGAGTCAGTCGCCCGCCCCGCGCACTGGACAGCGCGGCTCTGAGGCCGGCGCCTCGCTCTCCGCGCCGGAGGGCCCGCCGGCCGCCGGTGTCCGCCGTTCCAGGTGCATCCGCAGCCCGTCCGGCATCAGCGTCAGCCGTTCCGTGACCCGTAGCTGGTACGCCGGGTCCGGCCGCAGTTCGTAGCGGCGCAGCAGCAGCCCGAGCACCAGCGTGGCCTCGTGCAGCGCGAACTGCCGTCCGATGCAGGCCCGCGCCCCCGTGCCGAACGGCTTGTAGGTGTGCGGGGCACGCGCGCGGACCGCCGCCGCGTCGAAGCGGTCCGGGTCGAACCGTTCGGCGTCCGGCCCCCAGACGTCGGGGTCCCGGTGCAGCATGGCCGTCAGGACCAGCGCCCAGCCGCCCCGCCGCATCGGGTGCTCCCCGCCCAGCACGGTGTCCGCCCGCGCCTCGCGCGCGAACGCGGGCGCCGTCGGCCACAGCCGCAGCGCCTCGTCGAGGACCCGGCGGACGTACCGCAGCTTGGCGACCTGCTCGTACCCCGGCACGGCCGTGTCCCCCCACACCCGGTCCACCTCGGCGCGGGCGCGGGCCGCGAGGCGGGGGTTCAGGGAGAGGTAGTGCAGGGCGAAGGAGAGGGCGCCCGAGGTGGTCTCGTGCCCGGCGACCAGGAAGGTGACGACCTGGCGCCGCACGTTCAACGCCGACAGCCGTTCACCCGTTCGCGGATGTGCGGTGTCGAGCATCCGGTCGAGCAGGTCGCCGTCCCCGCCGCCTCCGGCGCGACGCGCCCGCACCAGGTCGTCGACCGTGCGGTTCAGGTGGGCGATGTCGGCGTCGTTGCGGCGCGACGCCCGCCGCAGCAGGGCGGGCGAGGGCACGCTGTTGAGGCGCTGCGCGTAGGTGAGGGTGCCCACCATCGCCGTCACGAAGGGATGCGGCCGGGCCCGTTCGAAGGACCCGAAGTCGTGTCCGAAGCCGGTGCGCGCGATGGTCTCCAGGGTCAGCTTGGTCATGTCGCCCGGCACGTCCACCGGCCGTCCCGCGGCCACCTCCCGGTCCCAGTGGCCGGTGAGCCGCTCCGCCACGTCCAGCATCATCGGGTGATAGGCCGCCATGGCCTCCCGGCTGAACCCCGGGGCCAGGACGTCGTGCGCCAGCTGCCAGTTGGGCTCGTGGTTGTACGCCGTGAACAGCGCGTCCCCGACGACGGGCCGCAGATTGGCGATGCCCAGCCCGACATGCTTGGCGAACCGCGTCTCGTCCGCCATGTCGGCGGCCAGTGCGGCGCCCCCCACGAAGACGAACTCCCGGTCGAACACCTTGCGGCGGAAGATCGGCCCCAGCTGCCTGCCGTACCGCAGGGAGTCCTGGAGCGGCGTGCGCCGGCTCGCACCCAGGAGGTCGCCGAGCAGGGGCAGCCGGTGCGGCGGATGGGGTATGCGCTCCAGTGCGGGCCAGCCGAGCTCCGCGCTGCGGAAGCCCTTCGGCAGGAGGTCTTCGGCCGCCGGCTCCTTCGTCCTCGCCGCGGCCGGTCGGCCCGTCGGCCCGGTCGTCCCCGTCGTCTCCGCCATGACGCGATCTCCCTTGATGCAGCGGCAGCTTGAGCATGTTGTACGTGGGTTCAATAGCGCGCCTCAGTCTGGTGCCGCTGTTGAACCGGCGTCAAGTAAGGTGCGGGCATGGCCGCGAACCAGGGGGAGCGCACCCGGCGCCGACTCAGTACCGAGGAACGCAGGGAGCAGCTGCTCTCGGTCGGCGCGCGACTCTTCTCGGAGAGCCCGTACGACGACGTCTGGATCGAGCAGGTCGCGGAGATCGCCGGCGTGTCCCGAGGGCTGCTCTACCACTACTTCCCCACCAAGCGGGACTTCTTCGCGGCGGTCGTGGAACGCGAGAGCGAGCGGATGCTGCGCATGACGGCGGCGGTCCCCGGGGTCCCGGTCCGCGAGCAGCTCGTGTCCGGCCTCGACACCTACCTGGAGTACGTGGAGACCCACGCGCACGGCTACCGCGCGTTCCACCGCGCGGACGCGGCGGGCGACCGGGCCGTACGCAAGGTCTACCGGCAGGCCCTCGCGGCGCAGGAGCGCCAGATGCTGGCGGCCCTCGGCGCCGACCCCGAGTTCGGCCCGGTCTTCGAGGAGCGACCCGACGTGCGGCTGGCGGTGCGCGGCTGGCTGGCGTTCACGACGGCGGTCTGTCTGGAGTGGCTGCGCGGGTCGGACCTGTCGCGGGAGCAGGTGCGGGAGCTGTGCGCGAGGGCGCTGCTCGGGGTCATCTCCGCTCCGCGGTGACCTCTGCTCCGAAGGACGGACGGGGCGATCCCGGGCGAGGCGGCGAACGACCTGCGGTGACTCCTTCGCCGCCGCCGCGAAGGCCGGCCGGGCTGCACTGCCGACTGCTCGGAGCGGGCGGGCGGGATCATCGGCGCAGGCGCCCGCGGCGGTTGGCGCGGCCGCAGATCTCCGATAGGTTAGGCAAGGCTTACCTAAGGAGGTTTAGGATGGGTGACAGCCAAAGCTGGGCTGCCGTGCCCGCCGCCGCCGAGCGGGCCCGTTCGGTGCTCGCGGCCTCGTGGTCCTGCACGGTGACCGCCGACGGCGGACGCGAGGAGTTCGTCGGAGCGCACACCGTCGACGCGGACGGCCGGGTGACCCTGCACGTGCCCGAGGACAGCGCCCTGCTCACGGCGGCGATCTGCGCGCCCCGGGGCGAGCCGTCCGCCGTGCTGGAGTTCGCGGACGTCGCACCCGTTCCGGTACGCGGCCGCATCCGCGCCCGGCTCTGGCTCGCCGGCTGGTTCACCCCCGAGGACGGCCGGCTCGCCTTCCACACCACCCGCGTGGTGCTGAAGGAACCCGCCGGCGCGGTCGTCGTCGCCCTCGACGAGTTCGCCGCCGCCGCACCCGACCCGCTCACCACCGCCGAGGCGCACCTGCTCACGCACCTCGCCGACGCCCACCCGGACGCGGTCGAGCGACTCGCCCGGCTCGTCGAACGGGACAGCCTGCACGGCGCCGTCCGCGTCCAGCCGCTCGCCGTCGACCGGCACGGACTGACGCTGCGCATCGAGCGCGCCCGCGCCCACGGCGACGTACGCCTGCCCTTTCACGCACCCGCCGACGACGTCGGCCAGCTCACCGAGCGGATGCACGTCCTGCTCACCCAGGCGGCCGCCGCGTCCTGCCCCCGCTCCCTACAGCGGCAGCGCACAGACGGCGACGGGTGACGCGAACGGCTCGCCCGCGAGACGCAGTTCACCGCTCGTGTCGTCCACCTCGAAGACGCCGACCGTGCCGGACCGCTGGTTGGCGGCGAACAGCAGGCGGCCGTCCGGCGACAGCGCGATCTGGCGCGGGAAGTCGCCTTCCACCGGCACCGTGCCGAGCAGCCGCAGCCGCGCCCCCTCCGCCTCCACCGCGTAACGGGCGAGCGTGTTGTCGCCGCGATTGGCGAGGAAGGCGTACGCGCCGTCCGGTGTGACGGCCAACTGCGCCGGGTAGTTCACGTCCGCCTTCGCGCCCGAGGACTGCGGCCGCCCGATCGTCAGCCGGCCGCTCGACGGCTCGTAGGCGCAGACCGAGACCGTGTCGTCGGCCTCGTCGGCGAGGTAGGCGTACCTGCCGCCGGGATGGAACGTGAGGTGGCGCGGACCTGCGCCCGCCCGGGTGTGCGCCTGGGCGACCTCGGTGAGCGTCCCCGCCTTCTCGTCCAGGCGGTAGCTGTACACCGTGTCCGTACCGAAGTCGACGGCGAGGACATGGCCGCCGTCCGGAGCCGTGATGAACTGGTGGGCGTGCGGCCCCTCCTGACCCGGACGGGGCGCCGGGCGGTCGTGCGTCACCGTGTCGGTGCGCTCCCCGAGCGCCCCCGAGGCGTCGATCGGGTGCACGGCCACGCTGCCCGAGCCGTAGTCGGCGCTCAGCAGCCACCGCCCGCCCGGATGGACCGACAGGTGGCAGGTGTGCGCCCCGCCCGTGGGCCTGCTGCCCAGCACCGCGTGGTCGGACAGCCGCACCGCGGTCACGGCGCCCCGCTCGCGCTCGTTCACCGCGTACAGCGTCGCGCCGTCCGGGTGCACCGCGAGATACGACGGGTCCTGGACGCCGGTGATCGTGCCCCGGCCGGTGATCCGCCCCGAGACCGGGTCGTACGAGGCGACCCCGATCCCCTTCCCGCCGCCCTCGGCCGAGGTGTAGGTGCCCAGGTAGAGGGGGCGGGGACCGGAGGAACCCCGGGTGGCGCGCGGGGAGGCGGACGCCGAGGACGACGGCTGTCCGGGCCGCGAGGCCTGCGGCCCCTGCTGCGGTGTCTCCCGGGCGGCCCCCGGGCGGCCGCCCCCGCCGCCGCACCCGGCGAGGGCCGACGCGACGGCCGCGCCGCCGAGCATCCCGACGAAGCGGCGTCTGCTCCGGCCGTCGCCGAGCTCCCGGTTCTGACCGGGCCGCGGGGACCCCCGTCGCGCCGCTTCCGTCCCACTGCCCATGCCCGCACCTCAGGTCGTCCTGCGCCTCAGCCGTGACCGCCACCTTGACCCGGCCGGGCCGTCGAACGCAAAAGCGGTCCGTCGGCACAGTGGGCAGCCCGGTGCGCCCGGCGCTCAAGGCGCGGCGCGGGCGATCGGGACGACGTCGTTCCCTCAGGTGGAATGCCGGCCGAACCCCGTACGGCTGCGCCACAGCTCGTCCTGGACGCCCAGGCGCTCGCGCATCCGGGTCAGCCGTGGCATCCGGTCGCTCTGCTCCCGCGACACCCGGTCCAGGTCCTCCAGGAGACGACGGGTGCGGTGCTCGGTGTCGAGCTCGTCGATGATGCGGTTCACCTCGGTCAGCACCGCGCCGTGCAGCTGCCACTGGCGGGCGTCGTGCTGGAGCTGCTCCAGCAGCAGCTGGGCGAGCTTGTCGCGGGTGGCCGCGGCCTGCCGGAGCTCGGCGGTGAGCCGTGCCTCGGCGGCATCCGCGTCGAGGCTGACGCTCGTGGTCACCAGCACCGCGAAGCTCACCACCGCGTCGGCGATCTCGGAGAGCAGCCGCTCCAGGACCTGGCCGGTCTCGGGCGGGAACAGCGCATCCGGCTCGCGCTCCTTGGCCAGGTCGGTCAGGGTCCTGGCGAGCACCCGAAGCACCACCGTGCAGATCTCCAGCGTGTCCAGGCCGGTGCGCAGCACCACCCGGTGCAGCAGCCCCTCCCGGACCCGCGGATTGAGCCGCAGGCTGTCCTCGGCCTGCCGCAGGGCAGCGTCCACCTCGACGATGTCGTGGTCCAGGCGGCGCGCCTCGTGCAGCCGGGCGGCCGCCTGCTCCGCCCGCGTGCGCCCGGCGGCCTCCTCGCCGATGCGCAGCATCAGCTGCCGCAGTCGGCGGGCCAGCCCCTCGATCGACTCGCCCGCCTCCTCCACCCACACCGGGGGCGGCAGCAGCAGGTTGCAGCCGAGGCCGACGAAGGCGCCGATCAGCGTCTCCACCACCCGCGCCCAGGCCGTGTCCCCGACGGTGGTCACGCCGAGCACCAGCATGGCGCTGATCGCCACCTCGGGGACGTACTCGTCGACCCGCACCAGATGCCCCACGCCCAGCGAGGCGACGATGAGCAGCGCGAGGCTCCACCAGGTCAGTCCCACCAGGAGACTGAAGGCGATGGCCACGAGCACCCCGGCCACCACCGCGTTCACCCGGCGGATGCCGTTGGTGAGCGTCGCGTACAGGGTGACCTGGACGACGAGCAGAGCCGTCAGGGGCGCGGTGAGCGGTAGCGCTTCGGGGCTCAGGCGCAGGGCGATGACATAGGCGACGGTCGCCGCCGCGGCGGCCCGCAGCGCCTGGACCACGACGGGTTCCCGATGGCGCTGCACCAGCCGCACCAGGGGCGCTGCACGTTCACGTACTTCTTGCATCGACAGTCCAGTTCCCCTTCCCCGCGGCCTCGAACGTTTCTTCAGCATCTCGCGGCCCGCGACGGACGGCCGGTTGGGTCGATCGGCCCCTTGCGGAACGTATCCGTCCGCAAGTCGTCCCTGGACTGTTCTCAGTGGTCGGGGCGCACACCGGGTGCGCGACACCGGAGGGGGAGACCATGGCGGACACGGTGATCGGGAACGGGGTCGAGGCGCCCGGTCGGGCTCATGGGCCGGACGACCGGCGGGACCGGCGGGACCGGAGCGAAGGGCATCGCGCTCCTGGCCCGGGCGCACGACTGCCTGCGCGAGGTGGCCGCGGACGTCGGTGACCCCCAGCGGGGCCCGGCGACGCCGTGCGGCGGATGGACGGCACGGCAGGTGCTCGACCACGCGGGGGCGCTGCGTCGGCGTCCGCACGGCCCGCTCCCCGGAGCCGTTCCGTACCCTGTAGCGGGACTGAGGGCCGGGCGTCGGCGGCACGGTGGCCGAAGTGCCGCTGAACGCACCGGTGGGGGCGGCCGTCGCGTCGAGGACGGGGGCGCGACCGGAGGAAGGGGCGGGCGGGGTGACGGACTCCTGGGAACGGGCACGGCGCGTACTGGAGGCAGCGGGCATCCCGCCCGGCCGGCTGGCCCGGGTCGCTCCGCTCGGCGGAGGCACGTACAACACCGTCGAGGAGCTCCGCCTCACGGACGGCGGTCACTACGTGCTGAAGGTCGCGCCCACCGCCCCGGGGCTGAGCCACGAGAGGCGGCTGCTGGTCGCGGAGGCGGAGTTCTGCCGTGGAGCGGCCGGGACCGGGGTGCCCGCCCCCGTGGTCGTGGCCCTCGACGGACGGTGGCTGCTGATGACGGTGTGTCCGGGCTCCCCCTGGGACGACTCCGTGACCGCACACGAGAAGGCCGGACTGCGCGGGGAGCTGGGGGAGCAGGTGGCTCGTCTGCACCGGGTGACCGGGCCGGGCTTCGGCTACCCCTCCGGCGCTCTCGGCCCGCTCGCCCCGGACTGGCGCACCGCGTTCACCACGATGTTCGATGCCGTACTGGCCGACGCCCGCCGCTACGGCGCCCCCCTGCCCCGCCCCGCCGACGAGGTGGCCGCCGTCGCCCGCGCCGCGTACGACGCCCTCGACGAGGTCACCGTCGCCACGCTCGTCCACTTCGACCTGTGGCCGGGCAACGTGCTGGTCGACCGCGTCGACGGGAAGGCCCGGATCGGTGGCCTCGTCGACGGCGAGCGCATGTTCTGGGGCGATCCCGTCGCGGACTTCGTCTCCCTGGCGCTGCTGGGTGACATCAGGAAGGACGAGCCGTTCCTCGAGGGCTATCGCAGGGTCGGGGGGCATGCCGTGTTCGACGCGTCCGCCCGGCTGCGACTGGCCCTGTACCGCGCCTACCTCTACCTGATCATGCTGACCGAGACGATCCCCCGAGCGTACGGCGCCGAGCACAACCGCTGGCTGGGCGAGACGGTCGCCCCGGAACTCCTCGCGGCGCTGGACGAGATCGAAGCCGCGGGCGTCTCTTAGCTCACATCGTGAACTAAGGGTTGGAGGAATGTCGCGGTCCGACCGTCCGCAGGGGTATGTTGCAGGTCGGGCAGGGTGCGGTGCGGAAAGGGAGCGACATGACGGGGCGGAACGGGCGCACGGTACGCGACCTCAGGCGGGCCAACCGCACGGCCGTGCTGCAACGGCTCTACTTCGACGGACCCCTCAGCCGCTTCGAGCTGGGCCCGGCCACCGGCCTGAGCTCCGGCTCGGTGAGCAACGTCGTCGCCGACCTGGTCGCCGACGGACTGGTGGAGGAGGCCGGCAGCGTCGACTCCGACGGCGGCCGCCCCCGCATCCTGCTGCGGGTGGTCCCGGCCAGCGGTCACATGATCGGCGTGGACGTCGGCGAGACCCGGGTGAGGATCGAGCTGTTCGACCTCACCCTCACCGAACTGGCCCGGGTGGAAAGGCCGTTGGAACAGCGGCGGTACGAGGTCGACGGGATCGTCGGACACATCCGCGACGGCGTCGCCGAGGTCCTGGACGCCGCCGGCATCGGCCCCGGACAGCTGCTCGGAGTGGGGATCGGTGTCCCCGGCATCATCGAACACACCCCCGGGCAGGGTGCCGTCGTGCACGGCCAGACGATCGGCTGGGACGCCGTCCCGGTGGAGGCGCTCCTGCGTGAGGTCTCCACCCTCCCCGAGTCGGTTCCGTACTTCATCGACAACGGCGCCAAGACCCTCGGCCAGGCAGAGATGTGGTTCGGCGGCGGACGCGGCGCGCACAACGCGGTCGTCGTCCTCTTCGGCTCGGGCGTCGGCGCCTGCCTCGTCACCCCCGAGGTCGAGCACGGCCGGGCCGTCGAATGGGGGCACCTGACCGTACGGGTGCGCGGCCGCCGCTGCCGCTGCGGCGCCCTGGGCTGCCTGGAGGCGTACGCGGGCGCCGAGGCGCTGCTGGAACGCTGGCGCGAGCAGGGGGGCCGCCCGCCGGAGGGCGTGGACGAGGAGACCGCGCTGACGGCGATGCTGGGCGCCGCCTACCCACCGCAGGGTGACGGAACCGCGGACCCCGTGGCGCTCGAGGTCCTGGAGGAGGCCGCCGAGTACCTGGGCGCAGGTCTCTCCGACCTGATCAACCTCTTCCAGCCCGAGCGCATCCTCATCGGCGGCTGGGCCGGACTCCAGCTCGGTGCCCGCTTCCTGCCCGCCGTGCGCCGCCACGCCACCGCGTACGCCCTGCGCCACCCCGCGCAGAAGGTGACCGTCGAGCTGGGACGGCTCGGCCCCGACGCGGTCACCGTCGGCGCGGCGATCCTCCCGCTCGCCGACTTCTTCGCCCGCGGCGGCCGGCGCCCCGAGCCCGCCCCCGCCGGCCCGGCCCCCGTCTGGCGAACGGTCCTGGAGGACCGGGCCCCGCGCTGATCCCCGCCCGAGCCCTCCGCCCGAGGCCCGTACCGCCCGCACGGTATCCGGGGATCCGGACACCCGACCCCGGGTTCACGTTTCGCTGATCACCGGAGAGGTACTCGCCTCCCGCCCGGGCGAGCGGCGCCCGGGATTGTCGCCCGCCCCGGTGCGGTGCGACGGCGAAGGGAGGACGTCGTGGCCGTACAGCGCTCCGGAGGCACCGGCGAGAGCAGCGCGCCGATCCCGCGCGACCTGCCCGACCAGCAGGCCGGCCAGGAGGAGGACCCCTGGGACATCGGCGACTCCGAACAGCCCGAGGAGATCTCGGAGGAAGCGCAGGACGTCCCCGACACCGACGAGGCGGGAACGGGCCGGCAGGGCGCGCCCCACGCGGACATCGGTCAGTCCGACCATCCCGCGCCGGACGAGCCGTCGGCCTGAGGAGCTTTCCCCGGGTATGGCCGAGCGGATCCGCTCAGGGCGTCCGCCACGGCCGCGGCGTCCGGGGCGGCCCCGGCTGCGGCCCCCGGCCACGAGGACGCGCCCGCGCGCCGCGGCCCCGGCCGACCTTGCGGCGGCGAAGGCCGTGGAACGAAGGCTCGGCCTCGTCGCCGAGACCTGTCGGGAGGGCCACGCGGGCACGCCGCTGCGGACCGCCCACGTGCTGACGACGGCCGGCGCGGCGGGAGCGGCGGTCCTGCGCAACCGGCGCGCCACGGCCGTCGCCTGCGGCGCCGCCCTCCTCGCCCGCAACCGGCACGCGCTTCGCCGTCTTCGCCGCCGGGACCGGCTCGTCGGCACCCGCTTCGGCGTCTTCGCCGCCGGGGACCGCCTCGGCGCAGGACCCCAGGCACACGGTGGGCCCCAACGCCACGACCTCGACGCACGAACTCGACGAGCGGGCGCACGCCCTGCCCGAAGACGACCCGGCCGCCTGACGACAGCGCGCCGTCCGCGCTCAGGCGGACGGCGCGCTGTGGTCAGGCGGTCCCTTCGCCGACGGGAGCGGCCGGTGACCGTCCGCTCAGCCCACCTTGCGTCCGCGCAGCGGCTTCGTGGCTTCGCCGTCCCCGTTGCGCAGACCCAGCAGGAACTCCTCCAGCACCTCCGGCGCCGTGTGCAGCGGCTGCCAGCCCAGCTCGACCCGGGCGCGGGTGCAGTCCATGAGGGGAAGCCGCAACACCGCGTCGAAGAGGTGCGGTGAGGCCGGGAGCAGGTGCAGGCCCCAGGCCGCGGCGATGGCCGACCGGGCCGCGGTCCGGGGCAGGCGTACCGGGCGGGCGTCGAACATCTCGCCGAGCAGCTCCGCGTCCACGGTCGGCTCGGCGGCCAGGTTGAAGGCGCCCCGCACCGGCGTGCGCAGGGCGAGCCGGTACGCCTCGGCCGCGTCGTCGGTGTGCAAGGCCTGCACGCGCAGCCCCGGGACGTCCGGCAGGAAGGGCAGCAGCTCGGGCCGGGCGATCGGGCCGGGCAGGAACCTTCCGCCGAAGATGCGCCGCTGCTCGCTCGCCGACTCCCGCTTGAACAGGAACGCCGGCCGCATCCGTACCACCCGGGTCTGGGGGTGGTCCCGCTCGAAGGTGTCCAGGGTCCGTTCCAGGTAGGCCTTCTCCCGGCAGTACGCGGCGTCAGGCCAGCCGTGCGTGGGCCATGACTCGTCCACCGCACGCTCCTTCGGCCCCGGCGAGTACGCGCCCACGGAGGACGCGTGGACCAGCACGGGCACCTGCGCGGCGGCTACCGCCTCGAAGACCCGGATGCTGCCCAGCACGTTCGTCCGCCAGGTCGTCGCCGGATCGTGCGTGGGCTGGAACGCCCAGGCCAGATGGATCACCGCGTCGGCGCCCGCGAACACGCCCGCCAGATCGTCCCCGTCGGAGGCCAGGTCGACGGCGGTCCACTCGGTCTTCGGCACGGACCGGTCCGGGATCCGCCGGGCCAGACCGCGCACCGAGGCGACGTCCGGATCCTCCGACAGCAGACGCACCACACTCGTGCCGACGTTGCCCGTGGCGCCCGTGACGACGACCTTGCTGCCCGTTGCGCTGCTCACCTTGGTCTCCTTTCGGCGGTACGCGCGGAGAGGACCGCCCGAGTACCCGGCAGGCAGCGGCGCACGCGGCATGACCCCGGAGGTAATCGACGCCCGGCGACCGGGCCGCAAGCATGGACGACGTACCCGACCTTCGTGTCCGTCCGAAGATTGCAGGAGACAACCCATGCCGTACTTCACGAGCCCCGTCGACGGCGCCCGGCTGCACCATGTCGACCACGGCCCCGCCGACGGGCCGGTGCTCGTCTTCGTGAACAGCCTCTACTTCGGCGCCGAGATGTGGGAGTACCAGATGCTGCCGCTGGCGCGGGAGGGCCACCGCTGCGTGGGCTTCGACCGGCGCGGCCACGGGCGCTCCGACGACGTGTGGGGCGGCTTCGACCTCGACAGCCTCGCCGACGACGTGCGCGGCCTCCTCGACCACCTCGACCTGCGGGACGTGACCCTCGTCGGGCACTCGGTCGGCGCCGCCGAGATCGTCCGCTGCCTGACCCGGCACGGCACGGACCGGGTGGCCCGGGTGGCGCTCGTCGCCGGCATGACGCCCGGACCCGCACGGTCGGCGAACCATCCCGAAGGTGTCGACCCGGAACTGCTGCTGGCCGGCGTCGAGACGTTCCGGCGCGACCGCTCGGCGTTCTTCGCCGACGGCGCCCACGCCTTCTTCGCCCTGGACCGGCCGGGCAACGGGCTCTCCGAGGCGTACGTCGAGACCATGATCCGCCGCTGCCACGGCTCGACGGCACGGGCCGGCGTCGCCATAGGGGAGCTGATCGCCGCACTCGACGTCGCCCCGGAACTACCCGCGCTGGACCTGCCCGTGCTCGTCGTGCACGGCACCCACGACACCTCCGCGCCCCTGGAACTGACCGGCCGCCGCGCCGCAGCCCTCGCCCCGCGGGCCACCCTCGAGGTGTACGAGAACGCCGGTCACGGCCTGTTCGCCACCCACGCCGACCGGCTCACCTCGGACCTGCGGAAGTTCGCGGCGGGGGCGTGACCCGGGCCGGACGTGCCTGACCCCGGGCGGCGAACGCGTCGACCCCGGTGAGTTCGGCGGACAGCTCCCACAGCCGCGCCGCCTGCTCGGGGTCCGTCGCCCAGTCCTTGACGCCGACCCGCTCGCCGTCCGCCGGGGCGGGCTCGGCGATGTCGCAGTCCTCGAGGTAGACGCCGCCCAGACCGGCCAGCTGCGGCGAGGTCGCCGCCCACACCTGGGTGGCCGCGCCCTGCTCCGGGGTCTTGAAGCCCTCGACCGCGAGGACGTTGCCGTCCTCGTCGATCCACCCGCGGTCCACCATCTCCTGCTTCGGCAGATGCCGCTGGAGCGGAGTGAGGATGCCCCCGGGGTGGAGGGAGAAGGCGCGCACACCCCGGTCCCGGGCGAGTGCGTCGAGGTGGACGGCGAACAGCACGTTCGCGGTCTTGGCCTGCCCGTACGCCTCCCACTTGTCGTAGCCCTCGCTCCAGTGGACGTCGTCCCAGCGGATCCCCGAGAAGTGGTGGCCGCGCGAGGACACGGAGACGATCCGGGCGCCGCCGGGCTCGATGGCCGGCCAGAGCCGGTTGACGAGGGCGAAGTGACCGAGGTGGTTGGTGGCGAACTGGGCCTCCCAGCCGGGGCCGACGCGGGTCTCCGGGCAGGCCATGATCCCGGCGCTGTCGATGACGAGGTCGATGGCCCGTCCCGAGGCGAGGAACCGGTCGGCGAAGGCGCGCACGCTCTCCAGGTCGCCGAGGTCGAGGTCGTCCGTCTCGACGCCGTCGAGACCGGCGAGGTTCTCGCGGGCGGTGTCCGGACGGCGCGCCGGCACGACGACCCGGGCCCCGGCCCCGGCCAGCGCCCGGGTGGTCTCCAGGCCGAGGCCGGAGTACCCGCCGGTGACGACGGCCAGCTTCCCGGTCAGGTCGATGCCCCGCAGGACCTCGTCGGCGGTGCTCGTGGCCCCGAAGCCCGAGCCGATCTTGTGCTGTGCGGTGTCGCTCATGTCCAGCACGCTACGGATTGGAGTGCGCTCGAAGTCAAGCAGCGGGGGCCGGGCGCCCGGGACAGGGGAAAGCCCCGACCGGACGGGGGAATCACGGTCGGGGCGGCCTGTGCGTGGGCGCGGACGGCGGTCGCCTCTCGGCGGAACGCTCCACAGGGCTTCAGCCGGACGATCGTCCCTGTGGGCAAAAGGTGAGGCCCGGGGACACTGTCCCGTCCGCACCCACGAATGGTTCAACGGAGAACTTCCTATGGGTGTTCCCGGGTCCGCCACCGCGCGTGGTGAGGTGCGTCACCGCTTCGGCGTGGTCGGGATGAGTTCCGCCCACAGGTTGTCCACCTGCAACAACAGGGTTCCCAGCACCGCGGTGTGCGGCGAGCCGTCGCCGGCGTGGTCGCGCAGGCTCTCCTCCAGTCGGCCCCGCAGCTCCTCCATCTCCGCCCCGCGCCGGGAGTCCGGCTCCGGGGGCCGGTCCGCCGCGTCGGCCTGGCAGGCGTCCCCGACGAGATCCAGCAGCCGGGCGTAGGTCCTCAGGGCCGCCTCTTCCGGCGGAGCGGGCGTCCGGTCGCCGTCCGCCGCGACGGCGAGGGTGCGGGTGAGAGCCGTGACATGAGCCGTCACGCGGCTCCAGCGGTCGTCCTCGGCCTCCGGCGGGGCGTCGAGCGGGCCCCGGCGCAGTCCGCGCAGCGGGCCGGAGGTCAGACGCAGGCTCTCGCGGCTCCAGTCCCGTGCGGAGCGCAGTCCGTCGCGCCGCCGTTCGAGCCGGGCGGCGGCGCGCGACCACTCGGCCGTCGTCGCCGCGTCCCACTCCCCGTCCCGCAGGCCGGCGGCGACCGCGTGCAGCACCTCGCCGACCTCCCGCGCCAGCGCGGTCAGGTTCTCGCGCACGTCCCGCAGATGGACCGGCGGCAGCACGAGCGCGTTGACGGCGACCCCGATCACCGCCCCCAGCACCGCCTGCCCCACCCGGTGCCCCACCGCCGACGGCGTGACCGTGCCGGAGGCGAGCGTGAAGACGGCCGTGGTGGCCGCGTAGATGCCCTGGTCGCCGAAGCGGGGCCAGTTCGCGAGCAGCATCAGCGGCGGCACGGACAGCGCGAGCGCGCCCAGCGGGTCGCCGGTGACCGCCTGAGCCGCCGAGGCGCACAGAGTGCCCGCGCAGATCGCGGTGCACTGCTGTCCGGCCTGCCGCAGCGACCCGAAGACGGTGGCCTGGACCAGCACCAGCGCCACCCAGGGCGCCATCAGCGCCATCGGGTCGCCCAGCAGGTTCTTCGCCACGACCCAGGCCAGCAGCGCGGCGCCGGCCGCCTTGAGCGACTGCACCACCAGATCCCGCTCGCGCCCCGGGCCCCGCCAGGCCGCCCGCACGGCCCGCCCGGCACCGGCCAGGTCCCGTCCGGCGGCCCGGACGACACCGAGAGCGGCCCCCGCGACGACGGAACCGCCCGTGCCTTGTGCGTTCCGCCCGGTGCTTTCCGCGTTTCGCCCGGCGGCGTCGGTGGCCCGCCCGCCGCCAGGACCGCCCGGGACCGGCTCCCGCCCGGTGGTGCCGGTGACCCGTGTGTCGGGCGGGCCACCGGTGTCCGTGCCGTGTCCGGTGGTGTCGGTGGCCCGGGCGGGGGCCGGGCCTGTGGCGTCCGTGTTGTGTCCGGTGGTGTCGGTGATCCGGGGGGCGGACGGGCCACCGGTGTCCGTGCCGTGTCCGGTGGTGCCGGTGACCCGTGTGTCGGGCGGGCCACCGGTGTCCGTGCCGTGTCCGGTGGTGTCGGTGGCCCGGGCGGGGGCCGGGCCTGTGGCGTCCGTGTTGTGTCCGGTGGTGTCGGTGATCCGGGGGTCGGGCGGGCCACCGGTGTCCGTGCCGTGTCCGGTGGTGCCCGCGTCGGGCGGGCCACCGGTGTCCGATCCCTGCCCGGCGGCGCCCGCCGACCGGCCGGTGGTCCGGTCGGGCGGGATCGGATCCCGCTGTGCGGGCCGGTCGTCGGTGTCCTGCTTCGTCTCGTGCCGCATGGCCCTGCCCAGGGCACGCGTCGTCCTGCGTTGTACGGCCTTCGCCCACGTCATCCGCTGCGGGTGCCCAGCCGGGCCCGGGCTACGGCGTGTCCCCCGTTACGTCCCCGGCCGCCGTGCCTCAGGCGAGCGGGCTGTCCGACAGGGAGGACAGGAGGTCCGCGGGGTCGGCGTAGACGGCTTCCGCGCCCGCCTCCATGAGGTCGGCGCGCGGGATGCCGCCGCACAGGACACCCACGCAGCGCACTCCGGCCCGTCGGCCGGCCTTCATGTCCCACACGGTGTCCCCGACGAAAACGGCCTGCCCGGCGGACGCCCCGACCAGTTCCAGGGCGTGTTCCACCGGCTCGGGGGCGGGCTTGCCCTCCTCGACGTCGTCCGCGCTCGCCGTCGCCGCGATGACGTCGTCGGCGTCGATGGCGGCCCGCAGGGCGGACAGCTCGGCCCCGCTCGCGGAGGTGGCCAGCACGACCGTCCAGCCGACGTCGTGCAGCGTGCGCAGCAACGGACCGGCGTCCCGCAGCGCGGGCAGCCGGTCGAAGTACTGCCCGTACAGGGCCTTGTGAGCGGCGCTGAGCTCGGCGTCCTGGTCCTTGTCCCGGTCGTCGCCGAGCAGGTGGGCGACGAGGTCGTCGGAGCCCAGTCCGACCGCCCGGTGCACGGCGTGCATCGGGACCCTGTGGCCCGCCTGCCGGAAGGCTTCCCACCAGGTGATCACGTGCAGGTGGTTGGTGTCGACCAGGGTGCCGTCGACGTCGAACACGGCAGCGCGTGTCATCACGGGTTCCTTTCTCTCGAACACTTCGGGTACCACCTCAGGCGCCCGCCACGCCCGCGGGCACCCGCCCCTCCCGCGTCCAGGCCAGCAGGTCCGCGAGCTCCCAGGCCGTCACGATCCGTTCCGCCGGAACCCCGCACTCCTCGGCCCGCGCGCAGCCCAGGATCTGCCAGTCCAGCTGACCGGGCGCGTGCGCGTCGGTGTCGACGGCGAACAGCGTGCCGGCCTCCACGGCCCGGCGCAGCAGCCGGCGCGGCGGGTCGAGCCGCTCGGGCCTGCTGTTGATCTCCACGGCGGTGCCTGACTCGGCACACGCGGCGAATACCTCGTCCGCGTCGAACTGCGACTCGGGCCGGCCCTTCCCGGTGACGAGCCGCCCGGTGCAGTGGCCGAGGATGTCGGCGTGCGGATCGCGGACCGCGGCGACCATGCGGCGCGTCATCGCCCGGGACTCCATGCGCAGTTTGGAATGGACGGAGACGACCACAACGTCGAGCCGCTCCAGCAGCTCCGGCTCCTGGTCCAGCGACCCGTCGTCGAGGATGTCGCATTCGATGCCGGTCAGCAGCCGGAACGGCGCCCAGGTCGCGTTGAGTTCCTCGACCACCTCCAGTTGCCGGCGCAGCCGCTCGGGGGAGAGCCCGCGGGCCACCGTCAGGCGCGGTGAGTGGTCGGTCAGCACGGTCCAGTCGTGGCCGAGCGCGGCGGCCGCCCGGCCCATCTCCTCGATGGGACTGCCGCCGTCGGACCAGTCCGAGTGGACATGGCAGTCGCCGCGCAGCAGGGCCCTCAGCCCGGCCCCCGCGCCGTCCGTCAGCGGCCGGCCGGCCTCGCCCTCCAGCTTCTCCAGGTAGGACGGGACCTGCCCGGCGAGGGCCTCCCGCACGACCTGCGCGGTCTTGGGGCCCACTCCCTTCAGGGACTCCAGCGTCCCGGCGGCCGCCCGCTGCCCGATCTCCGCCGCGGGCAGTGGGGCCAGCACCCGGGCCGCGGTACGGAAGGCGCGCACCCGGTAGGTCGGCGCCAGGGAACGCTCCAGCAGGAAGGCGATCCGGTCCAGCGCCTCGACGGGATCCATCGCCACCTCCTGGCTCCAGAGTTCTCCATGGGCGGGCGGACCGCACCACGGGTGGGGCCGGAGCGTTCCCGGCCCCACCCGTGGCGGAAGTGCGCTATTCGATGATTCATACCCTTTGATTCCGCTCTACCCTCTATGTCATGAGCGAAATCGCGGGCTTCCGTATCCCCCAACCGCGGATCCTGGTGCTCGGGGTACAGCCGGCACCGGCGCCGTTCCGCATCGTGGAAATCGACCGCGAAGTGGTCGGCGAGGCGAGGGACGTCACCGACGTCCTCGAGATAGCCGCCGCGTTCGGCATCACGGTCCATGACCTGGACGACCCCGACACCGTGCGCTGGGTGGGCGGGGACAGGTACACCTGGACCCCGCGGTGACGGCGGTCCGGCTTCCTGTCCCCGCGCCCGTCACACCCGCTGTCGCCTTGCGTGCACCGCGCGGCTCACCCTGCGTCCCAGGAGCAGGTAGCCGATCAGGGCGCCGGTGGTGTTGAGGATGACGTCGTCGATGTCGAAGGCACGTCCGGTGACCAGTGCGCCCTGGGCGAACTCCACCAGCAGCATGACGCCCGCGGTCAGCAGCAGCACACGCAGCAGCCCCCGCGCCTGCGGAGCGACCACCGGCACCAGAACGCCGAAGGGCACACCCAGCAGCACGTTCCCGCCGATCTGCTTCACGGCGTCGCGCAGTTCGGGCTGGTCGAGGTAGGCGCGCAGCGAGTCGCCCGGACGCAGGTTGGAGTGCACCAGCGCCGCGGAGGCGGGCGACGGCTCCAGGGTGAGCCGGGCGAGGACGACGGCGAACGCCACCATGAAGGCGAAGGCGAACAGCATCGCCAGCGCCCGCAGGGGGAGCGGCAACGGACGGCGTTCGGTGTGTGCGGCCTTCTTCGACGAGGCGGCCTTCGGGTCGGACCTCCTGGTCCCGTTCTTCGGCGGTGCGGGCTCCTCGGTCCGGCCGGCGCGCGGGCGGAACACGGCAAGCGGACGTAGGGCTGCACGGGACATCCGGTCCTCCAGTCTTCAACTTCCCAGCGTGGTGGGGCGGTTACCCCGGAACGGCGGAGGAATGCGGTGCGCGGTCGGTGTTCCTCCGCGGCGGGCTCAGGGGCCGTACGTCACCTTCACGTCCACGAAGCCGAGGGAGTGCAGCAGCCCCTTGAGCATGTCGGTGGTGTTGGTCTCGGCGCGCGAGGTCAGTTCACTCTCCTTCGCGGCCTCGGAGATGTGCTTGACCGCCAGTTTCTGGACGGCCTGCTCCCCGCCCGGGTTGTCCGAGAAGAGGTCGCCGAGGCGGTCGAAGAGACCGCGCTGCTTGGAGACCGCGTAGGAGCGGTCGGGGTCGAGGGCCGGCTTGCCGAGCAGGGCGTGCGGCAGCCGGAGCGTGGCCGAGGTGCGGTCGCCGTCGACCGTCACGTCCTTGTCGCCGACCTTGCCGAGGTCGACGTAGGCGTCCACGGTGCCCGCCCCGACGTACAGGGTGCGCGTGCCGCGGATCGCGTCGGGGAGGTACTTGGCGTCCTTCTCCAGGTCCACGACGACCTGGAAGTTGCCGGAGGCCGCGTCGTAGCGGCTCATGTCCTGGATGGACTCCAGCAGGGCGGGGCCCGAGCGGTCATGGGTCTCGGTGCCGAAGAAGTCGCGCAGTCCCGGCAGCAGGCTCAGCCGGATCCCGGCGAACATCACGACGAGCACGACCACGACGGCGGTGAGCACCTTGGCCCAGCCGGGCATGCGCCGGGGGAGGCGCTTGGTGGGCGTTTCGGGCTTGAGAGAAGTCGTCATGCGGACGGCCCTCCTTCCTACTGTCCGGATGCCCGCCGATTGCCTTGTCAGACCGCGCCGTTGACAACCTGTGACAGTGCGGCCACGCGGGGCCGTCCGCTCGGCGGCCGGGTCCTCGGAGTGGGCAGGACGGACCTGGTCCGTAGCATGAGAACTCCCGCCCCAGCCGGACATGATCAGCGAGGAGCCGATCGTGCGAGACATCTCCGTGTTCAGCGGCAGTGCCCACCCCGAGCTGGCCGCCGAGGTCTGTACCCACCTCGGTGTGCCCCTGAGCCCCACCCGGCTCAGCAGGTTCGCCAACGACTGTCTGGAGGTCCAGCTCCAGGCGAACTGCCGGGAGCGGGACGTCTTCCTGGTGCAGCCCCTGGTCAGGCCCGTGCAGGAGCACCTCGTCGAGCTGCTGCTGATGTGCGACGCGGCCCGTGGGGCGTCGGCGGGCCGGATCACGGTCGTCATGCCGCACTACTCCTACGCCCGCTCCGACAAGAAGGACGCGCCCCGCATCTCGCTGGGCGGCAGGCTGGTCGCGGACCTGATGGCGGCGGCCGGCGTCCACCGTGTCCTCGCCATGACCCTGCACTCGCCGCAGGTGCACGGCTTCTTCTCGATGCCCGTCGACCACCTGCACGCCCACCGCGAGCTGGCCGCCCACTTCCGCCGCTACGACCTCACCCGCACCACCGTGGTCTCGCCCGACCTCGGCAACGCCAAGGAGGCCGCCGCCTTCGCGCGGATGATCGGCGCCCAGGTGGCGGCGGGGGCCAAGCAGCGGTTCGCCGACGACCGGGTCAGCATCAGCGCGGTGATCGGCGAGGTGGCTGGGCGGGATGTCATCGTCCTCGACGACGAGATCGCCAAGGGCAGCACGGTTCTGGAGCTGCTGGACCGGCTGCGCGAGTCCGAGCCGAGGTCGATACGCGTGGCCTGCACGCACGGCCTGTTCGCGGCCGGGGCCCTCAAGCGGCTCAGCGAGCAGCCCGACGTGCTGGAGATCGTGTGCACCAACACGGTGCCGGTGCCCGCTGAGGAACACACCGACAAACTGCGGATCCTGTCCATCGCGCCCGCCCTCGCGGAGGCCGTGCGCCGCATCCACAACGGTGAGTCGGTCAGCGCCCTGTTCGACGCGGCACGCGGTGAGTAGACGGCACCTGGTGAGCGGACGGCTCGCGGTGGGTGGACGGGGGGGTCGAGTAGCGCGTCGAGCGCCGTCATAACGTGCCGGAGGCGGCTTCCGGTTGGTCCAGGGCCGCGTCCAGCGTCGCGGCGGGCGGCAGGAGCCGGTACAGCCCGGTGGCCCGCAGGATCCGCAGGGTGAGCCGGTGGGTGCAGACGAGGTGCAGATGCCCGCCGTGGTCGAGGACGCGGCTGCGCGCCCGGTACAGCAGGCGCAGCCCGGAGCAGTCGAAGAAGTCGATCCCGGTCAGGTCGATCACGATCCGCGGGGCGGGGCCGCCCGTGGCGTCGTCGAGGTGCGGGACGATCTCGGTCGCCGCGACGATGTCGATCTCGCCCCGGAACTCCAGCACCGTGTACCCCCGGTCCTCGCGGACGCGTAGATGCAGGGTGTCCGCCGCGGGTTCCTCCAGCACGACGACATCGCCTCCAACCCGCTCCACCGGTCGGGAGCCTCCAACGGCCGGGGAGCAGACAGCAGTTCCCCGCCCCGCAAAGTTACCCCCGATGGAGTGAATTCCAGCATGTTCGATTGACATATGTCTTCGAAATTACAACCAATCTGCCGGAGTTTTTTCGCGTCGTGAGCGAAGGGGTGCGCCGGGCGCTCAGGAGAGCGCGTGCCACGCCTTGGAGAGGGATGTGCGCAACTGCTCCGTCTGGTGCGCGGTGAGCTCGCGCACCATGCGTTCCTCCAGCTCCCGCACCGGTCCGGCATGCCGGTCGAGCAGCTCGCGCCCCTCCTCGGTGAGCATGATCAGGAGCTCGCGCCGGTTGCGGGGATTGCGCTCGCGGCGGATGAGGCCGCGTCCCTCCAGGGAGCGCACCAGGTCGGCGATGGACTGGGCGGTCACGAAGGAGTCCCGGGCCAGCTGGGCGGCCGACAGGCCGTCGTGCCGCTCCAGCACGGTGAGCGCGGTGTACTGGAGGGCGGTGATCCCCGACGGCTTGACCAGCTCGTCCAGATGGGATCGCACGACCAGCTCCACCTGCTTCACCATGTAGAGCAGGGACGGCGGTGCCTTGAGGGGCTGAGGTGCGGACGCTGCCTTGGTTGTCTGGGTGCCGGCCATGAGTCCGAGCGTAGACCATTGACAGGAAACCTGTCTGTAATGAGACTGCGGACCAACAGGAATCCTGTTTGTTGAAATCTTGGCGACGATGCTGAGGAGTGGTGATGACCACCTTCGAGATCGACCCCGGTCGACTGTTCATCGGGGGACAGTGGCGCGAGGCCGCGGACGGAGCGCGGACCGAGGTGGTCGATCCGTCCCGGGGCGCGGTCGTCACCACCGTCGCGGAGGCGGGCGCCGCCGACGTCGACGCCGCCGTACGGGCCGCGCGTGCGGCCTTCGACGCCGGGCACTGGTCCGCACTCAGCGGCCGGGAGCGCGGCCGCGTCCTGCTCCGGGTGGCGGAGCTGATCCGCGCGGAGGCCGACGAGATCGCCCGGCTGGAAAGCCTGGACGTCGGCAAGCCGATCACGCTGGCCCACGCGGTCGACGTCACGAACGCGGCCAACGACTACGAGTACTTCGCCTCCCTGGCCTTCTCCCTGGACGGCGCGAACCGCGACACCCCGATGAACGCCCTCGCCTACACCAAGCGGGGCCCGGTCGGCGTGGTAGCCGCGATCACCCCGTTCAACTTCCCGCTGATCCTGGCCGGCTCGAAGATCGCCCCGGCCCTCGCGGCCGGCAACACGGTCGTCCACAAGCCCGCCGACGAGACCCCGCTCAGCGCGCTGTACATGGCCGGGCTGTTCCAGCGGGCCGGTGTCCCCGACGGCGTGGTCAACGTCGTCACCGGCGCCGGTCCGGTCGCGGGCGAGGCGCTGCTGCGGCACCCCGGCGTCGACAAGATCGCCTTCACCGGCTCCACCGCGATCGGCCGGCACGCCGCGAGCATCGCCGGCGAGAACCTCAAGCCGGTCACCATGGAACTCGGCGGGAACGCCGCGCACCTCGTCTTCGAGGACGCCGACCTGGAGAAGGCCGTCGGCGCGGTCATCAAGGGCTTCGTCTTCAACACCGGCCAGTTCTGCATGGGCGGCCCGCGTCTGCTGGTGGCCCGCCCGGTCTACAGCACCCTGCTGAGCATCCTCGCCGAGGCCGTCCCCGGCGTGCCGGTCGGCGACCCCCGGCAGCCGGAGACCGTCGTCGGCCCGATGGCGGGGGAGAAGCACCTGCGCAAGGTCGAGGAGTACGTCGAACTGGCCCGCAAGGAGGGCGCCCGCATCGTCTGCGGCGGCGAGCGCCTCGACCTCGACGGCGGCTACTACTACAAGCCCACCGTGATCGCCGACCTCGCGAACGACTCACGCGTCGTGCAGGAGGAGATCTTCGGACCCGTCCTCACGGTCCAGCCCTTCGACGACGAGGACGAGGCCGTCGCGCTCGCCAACTCGACGCCGTACGGCCTGGCTTCGGGCGTGCAGACGGGCAACCTGGCCCGCGCGCACCGCGTCGCCGACCGCCTCCAGGCAGGCATCGTCTGGGTCAACGACTGGGCGATGCTCGACCCGGCCGTCCCCTTCGGCGGCGTCAAGGACTCCGGCTTCGGCCGCGAGTACGGCCCCGAGGCGCTCCACTCGTACACCAAGGTCAAGTCCGTCGTCGTCTCGCTCGACTGAGCGCCGCATCCCGGGAGTTCGAACGATGCCCATCACCACCCGCGCCGCCGTCGTCGAGTCCGGCGGAGCCCCCTTCACCCTGTCCGAGGTCGTCCTCGACGACCCCGCCCCGCACGAGGCGGTGGTCCGGCTGGTGGCGGCCGGACTGTGCCACACCGACCTGGGTGTGGCGAGCGGCGGACTGCCCTTCCCGCTGCCCGGAGTCCTCGGCCACGAGGGTGCGGGCGTCGTGGAGTCGGTCGGGTCCGCCGTCACCGGCGTGGCCCCCGGCGACCACGTCGTGCTGTCCTTCACCTCCTGCGGCGACTGCCGCAACTGCCACGGCGGCCACCCGGCCTACTGCGCCACCTGGCTCCCGATGAACCTCATCGGCGGCCGCCGCGCAGACGGCACCAGCACCATCAGCCGGGACGGCGAGCCCCTCGGCGGCCACTTCTTCGGCCAGTCCTCCTTCGCCGAACGGGCACTGGTCGACGAGCGCAGCCTCGTCAAGGTCGACCCGGACGTACCGCTGGAGTCGATCGCCCCGCTGGGCTGTGGCGTCCAGACCGGTGTCGGCGCCGTCTGGAACGTGCTGAAGCCGGTGGCCGGCGCCGCGATCGTCGTCCTCGGCGCGGGAGCCGTCGGCCTGTCGGCGGTCATGGCGGCCGCCCTCTCCCCGGCCACCACGATCATCGCGGTCGACCGGGTCGCCGAACGCCTCGCCCTGGCCAAGGAGCTGGGCGCCACGCACACCGTCGACGCCGGCCAGAGCGCGCTGGGCGAGGCCGTCGCGCAGATCACCGGCGGACAGGGCGCCGACGGCATCGTGGAGACCACGGGCAGCACGGCCGTCCTGCGCCAGGGCGTCGACGCGCTCGCCGCCCGCGGCACCCTCGTCGTCGTGGGCGCACCGCCCTTCGGCAGCGAGGTCGCCCTGGACGTCAACGGGCTGCTGGGCGGCAAGCAGGTCGTCGGCCTCACCCTCGGCGACAGCGAGACGCAGACCTTCATCCCGGCCCTGGTCGAGCTCGTCAAGGCGGGGCGGCTCCCGCTGGACCGCCTGATCGGCACCTATCCGTTCGCCGACATCGACCAGGCGGTGCGGGACATGACCGCGGGCAAGACCATCAAGCCCGTGCTCACCTTCTGACGTCCGTCAGCCGACCGTCAGGACCAGCTTCCCGCTGGTCCGGCCGGTGTCGCCGAGCCTGTGGGCCTCGGCGGCATCGGCCAGCGGGAACGTCCCCGCGATCGTGGGGCGCAGCTTTCCGGCCTCGACCAGCTCGGCGATCGCCCGCATCCCCGCCCTGTCGGCGTCCACGAGCATCCGCACCGCCCGGACGCCGAGCCGCTCCGCCTCCCGGCCGAACTCGTCCGACCCCACCGGCAGGATCGACACCACGGTCCCGCCCGGCCGCAGCACGCGCAGGGACCGCACCGAGGTGTCCCCGCCCAGCGTGTCCAGGACCACGTCGACGTCCTTCACGACCTCGGTGAAGTCGCTCTCCCGGTAGTCGATCGCCTCGTCGGCGCCGAGCTCGCGCAGGAAGTCGTGCTTGCCCGCGCTCGCCGTGCCGATCACATACGCGCCGCGCGCCTTGGCGATCTGCACGGCGACATGGCCCACGCCCCCCGCGGCCGCGTGGATCAGGACCCGCTGCCCCGCCTCGAGACCCGCGGTCTCCACCAGCGCCTGCCAGGCGGTCAGCGAGACCAGCGGCAGGGCGCCCGCCTGGACATGGTCGATCCCGGCCGGCTTGTGCCACAGGGCGCGGACCGGAGCGATGACGTACTCGGCGTGCGAGCCGTGGCCGAAGGGGTAGGGCAGCATGCCGAAGACCTCGTCACCCGGCGCGAAGACGGCGACGCCGACACCGACCGCCTCGACGGTCCCGGAGACGTCCCAGCCCAGGACGAAGGGCGGCTCGCCCAGGAATCCGCCCGTGGCGCGGTGCTTCCAGTCGGTCGGGTTGACGCCGGCGGCGCGCACCCGGACCAGTACCTCGTTCGGACGCGGCGCGGGCCGCTCCACCTCCACTTCCTTCAATACCTCGGGGCCGCCGAGGGTGTCCTGGCCGATGACGCGCATGGTGTTCTCAGTCCTCATGGTGAACCAGCCTGCCGGGCCGCACCCCCGCGGAAAATGGCAAGATTGCCAATCTTCGATAAGATCGTGCCATGCAGGCAGAGCAGCGTACGCACCGTGTGGTCGTCCTCGCCCTCGACGGCGTCTACCCGTTCGAACTCGGCATCCCCAGCCGCATCTTCGGGGCGGCCGACGGCCACTACGAGACCTTGACCTGCACGGTCGACGGCCGTCCTGTGCACACCAACGCCGACTACACGATCGGCGTGCGGCACGGCCCGGAGGTGCTGGCCACCGCCGACACGGTCGTCATCGCCCCCGTGGCGCCCGAGCGGGTCACCGCCGAACTGCCGGACGGGGTCGCCGGGGCGCTCGCCCTGATCCGCCCCGACGCGCGCGTCGTCTCCATCTGCACCGCCGCGTTCGTCCTGGCCGCGGCCGGCCTCCTCGACGGCCGCCGGGCCACCACCCACTGGCGCGTCGCCGACCTGTTCCGCCGCATGCACCCCCAGGTGGACCTGGACCCGGACGTCCTCTTCGTGGACGACGGCCGTGTACTGACCTCGGCGGGCGCCGCGTCCGGCGTCGACATCTGTCTGCACCTCGTCCGCAAGGACCACGGCAGCGAACTCGCCAACAAGGTGGCCCGCCGCTGTGTCGTCCCGCCGTTCCGCGACGGCGGCCAGGCCCAGTACATCGAACAGCCCGTCCCCGAGTCCGGTGCGGCGAGCACGGCGGCCACCCGCGCGTGGGCCCTGGAGCGCCTCGACGCCCCCCTCGCCCTCGCCGACCTCGCCGCGCACGCCCGGATGAGCCCGCGCACCTTCGCCCGCCGCTTCCACGACGAGGTGGGCCTCAGCCCCGGCCGCTGGCTGATCCAGCAGCGCGTCGTGCACGCCCGCCACCTGCTGGAGGTCAGTGACCTCTCCGTCGACCGGATCGCCGGCCGGGTGGGCTTCGCCACCGGCGCATCGCTGCGCCAGCACCTGCACGCGGCCGTCGGGGTCTCGCCGCAGGCGTACCGCAGGACGTTCCAGGCGGCCCGCTGAGGGGCGCCTGCCGCTGCCCGCTGATCGTCGCGCACCGCTGCGCAGGTGCGGGCGGTGGGCGCGGTCAGCGGCTGGCGTGCAGCGCGACCAGCAACTGCCACACCTGGTCGGCGATCTCGGCGGGTGTGCCGTCGAGATCGCCGTGCAGCCAGTCCGCCAGGACCCCCGCGAAGGTCGCGGCGACGGCCGAGGCGACCAGGGGAGCGTCCGCGGCGCCCGCCCGTTCCCGCTCCCGCAGACTGTAGGCGCGCAGGTCCCGGTGCAGTACGCGGCCGAGCGGTCCGCCGCCGCCCGGCGCCAGCAGGGTGCGGTAGAGGGCGGCATGCGGCGTCAGCGAGCCGAAGAACCCGGCCAGCGCGGTCGGAGCCCGTACCGGGTCGGGCCGCCCCTGCCAGGCGTGCAGGGCCTCGACGGCCTCGCGCACGACATCCGCGCAGGCGTCCACCGCGAGCGCCTCGAGGTCGGGGTAGTGCACATAGAAGGTGGCCCGGCCCACCCCGGCCCGCCGCACCAGCGCGGCGACGCCCACCTCCTCCAGCGGCCGTTCGGCGCACTCCTCCAGCAGCGCGGAACGCAGTCTGGCCCGGGTGCGGGCCGCCCGCGGGTCCTCGGGTTCGCCGCGGGTCACTGCGCGATCAGGACGGCGGCCAGGGCGAGCGCGCCGGGCAGGGCCTGCGCGACCAGGATCCGGCGATTCGCCGTGGCCGCGCCGTACACGCCGGCCACGATCACGCAGCACAGGAAGAACACCTGCGCCCGGAACCCGGTCGGGTCGGCCGCGATCAGTCCCCACACCAGGCCCGCCGCGAGAAAGCCGTTGTAGAGCCCCTGGTTGGCGGCCATCGCGGCGGTCCGCTTCGCCATCTCCGGGTCCAGGCCGTGGAACGACATCCCCGGCTTCTTCTGCCACAGGAACATCTCCATCACCAGGATGTAGAGATGCAGCACGGCCACCAGACCGACCAGCACGTTCGCCAGGATTTCCATGGTCTCCCTCAACTTCTTGGACAGGTGTCCATCGTAACAGGACACCTGTCCAAGAAGTAGGGCGCTCGGCAGGTACGAGGTGACACCGTCACCCTGCGTCGTCCGCTCCGTTCGGGGAGGGGAGAGGCAGGGGTCGTCACGAGGAGCGGGGAGGGGCGTCGAGGCGGCGGGGACGCGGCTGCTGGCCGCGTGAAACGGGGGTATCCGCAAGGTTCGGGGGCGGGACCCGCCCGTCCCGGTCCGGACCTCGCGGAGGAGACGACAACATGACATTGGTGAAAGCGGGCGTCGTGGTGCTCGACTGTGCCGAGCCCGAGAAGCTCGCCGAGTTCTACAAGGGGCTGCTGGACGCGGAGGAGATCGTCGCGTCCGCCAACCGCGTGGAGATCCTGGGCGCCGACGGCACCCGGCTGGCCTTCCGGCGCGATGTGAACGCCACGCCGCCGAGCTGGCCCCGCCCCGAGAACTCCTTTCAGGCCCACCTGGACTTCCTCGTCGACGACCTCGACGAGGTGGAACGCAGGGTGGTGGGCCTGGGTGGCCGCCCCCTGGAGACCAAGGGCGCCCCCGGCCCCCACGAGGAGCGCGGCTACTCCGACCCGTCCGGCCACTCCTTCACCCTGCGCCTCGAGCCTTCCAGGGCGCCGAAGCAGGGCTGAAGCCGGCCCTGCCACGCGGCAGGGCCGGACCTGTCACGCGGGAGGGCCGGAGGAGCCATGCTATGGCCCGGCGAAGCGCCGAGAGGCGCCGCCGGGCCGCCGCCCGTGCCGGGCCGCCGCCCGTGCCGGGCCGCCGCCCGTGCCGGGCCGCCGCCCGTGCCGGGCCGCCGCCCGTGCCGGGCCGCCGCCCGTGCCGGCCGCCGCCCGTGCCGGGCCGCCGCCCGTGCCGGCCGCCGCCCGTGCCGGGCCGCCGCCCGTGCCGGGCCGAGCACTGTCGTCGCGGTCGGCGGGCCACCCCGTCGCGGCCGGCCGATCAGGGGGCCGGCCGTCGGCGGTCCGTCGTGGGTCGCTCAGTCGCGGCCGCGCTTGTCCTCGGCGGGCCACACGCCCGTGGAGCGTTCGATCGCCTTCGCGCCGGTGCGGTCGGCGACGCTGCGGGCAGCCGCGAAGATCGCACCCTGCACCGCCGCGGCCAGCAGGATCTCGCCCCAGCCGCGGTCCCTGTCCAGCGCGTCCGGCGCGTTGTCCTCGTGCCGGATCGCCTTCCATGCCTTACGGAACGCGATCCCCGCCAGGGCGCCGCTCGACCAGCCCAGCAGGAAGCCGACGGGCTTGTAGACGAGCGGGAGCTTCCTCTTCTTCTTGGCCACGTGTGTCTCACTCCTTCGGTGTTGCGTGAACAGGGTTGCCGGGGCGGCCCGGCGCCGGAACCTCCTCGTCGGCGCGGACCGGACCGGGCGGAGTCCCGGCGCCGAACGGACGGCCGCCGAGTTCCCCGCGCTGATGAGGTGTGCACCAGCCGGCGAGGTCCGGGCCGAGGGGGACGATCCCGGTCGGGTTGATACCGCTGTGCACCTGGTAGTAGTGCCGCTTGATGTGGTCGAAGTCGACGGTGTCGCCGAAGCCGGGCGTCTGGAAGAGATCACGGGCGTACGCCCAGAGGACCGGGTTCTCGGTCAGCTTCCAGCGGTTGCACTTGAAGTGGCCGTGATAGACGGCGTCGAAACGCACCAGGGTGGTGAACAGCCGGATGTCCGCCTCGGTGATCGTGTCGCCCACCAGATAGCGCTGCCGGGCCAGTCGGGACGTCAGCAGGTCCAGCCGCCGGAACACACCCGCACAGGCCTCCTCGTACTCGCCCTGCTCAGTGGCGAACCCCGCCCGGTACACCCCGTTGTTGACGTCCTCGTACACGTCGGCCATGACCGCGTCGATCTCGTCGCGCAGCGGACCGGGGTAGAGATCGGGGGCGCCGGGGCGGTGCAGAGCCGTCCACTCGGTGGCGAGGTCCAGGGTGAGCCGCTGGTAGTCGTTGGTCACCAGCGCGCCGCCGGGTACGTCCACGACGGCCGGCACGCTGACGCCGCCCGGGTGGCCGGGTTCCCGGCGCTCGTACGCCTCCGCGAGATACCGGATGCCGAGGACCGGATCCCGGCCGTCCGGATCGAGGGTGAAGCGCCAGCTGCGGTCGTCCTGGACCGGATCGGCGATCGCCATCGGCAGCGCGTCCTCCAGGCCGAGCAGCCGCCGGGAGATCACCGCCCGGCTCGCCCACGGACAGGCCCGGCTGACCACCAGACGGTAGCGGCCGGCCGTCACGGGCCAGCCGTCGCGGCCGTCCGCGGTGATCCGGTCGGTGAAGTGGCTCCTGGACCGCTCGAACGCCCGATGCCCGTAGGCGCTGTTGCCCTCGCCGCCGCCCCCGTCGTCGCTCATGGTTCCTCCCGTCGGCCTTCGCGCGTTCTCGTGCCTTTCCTGCTCAACGCGTTCCCCGATTTCGGCCGACGGCACGGAATGAGCTCGAAAGGCCGGGGCAGTCGGCGTAGGTGACCGGGACACCTTCAGGGCGGAACGCCGAACAGACAGCCGAACGGACCGCCGAGCGGGACACCGAACGGGACGCCGAGCGGACCGAAGGGACCGAACGGACAGTGGAGGAGACACCCCGCCGGGCAGGCGGTCGCTCAGCCGGATCGACCGAATCGAGCGCCGACCGCAGGACACGCGTCACCGTCCTGGTGGCGCTCGCCGCCAATCTCGTCATCGCCGTGGCCAAGGCCCTGGGCGGTCTGTTCGCGGGCTCGCCCGCGCTGCTGTCCGAGGCTGCGCACTCCGTGGCCGACAGCCTCAACGAGGTGTTCCTCCTCGCCGCACTGCGCCGCAGCCGACGCCCGGCCGACGCACGGCACCCCTTCGGGTACGGCAAGGAGCGCTTCTTCTGGTCGCTGCTGGCCGCCGTCGGGATCTTCGTGATGGGCGGCTGCTTCTCCTTCTTCCAGGGCGTCGAGGCCCTGCGCAACGGCGCCGAAGAGGAACTGAGCGGCTACGTCGCGGGCCTGGTCGTTCTCGGCATCTCCTTCCTCGCCGAGGCCGCGTCGCTGCTGCGGGCCCTGCACCAGGTGCGCGGGCAGGGCGGCGGCGCCGTGGGCCTGCGCGACCCCGCACTGCGCACCGTCGTCGCCGAGGACGGCACCGCGGTGCTCGGCGTCACCCTCGCCGCGATCGGCATGGCCCTGCACATGGTGACCGGACAGGTCGTGTGGGAGGCGTCCGCCTCCCTGGCGATCGGCGTGCTGCTCGTCTACGTCGCCTACCGGCTCGGCCGCGAGGCCCGCGACCAGCTCATCGGCGAGGCCGCCGATCCGGAGACGGCGGCGCGGATCCGCGCGCTGCTCGAGGCCCAGCCCGAGATCGACAGTGTGGAGGCGCTCTTCACGATGAAGATGGGCCTCGACTCGACCCTGGTGGCGGCCAGCGTCGACCTCATGCCCGGTCTGGACAGCGAGCGGGTCGAGGACGTCGCGGTGCGCATCAAGCGCTCGATCGCCGAAATGATCCCCGAGGCGGAGCAGATCTTCCTGGACGTGACCGACCGCCGCGCGCGCGAGGCAGGGGGAAGCCCCGCCGCGACGGGGGAACGCGGCGGGGCCTGACTGTCGGTTGCCCGGTGCGGGCACGGTCATGCGCACCCCGGAACAGATTTTTCTACGGACTCCCCGGAGGGGCCCGTTCCACCTCGGCGGAACGAGCCCTTCCCCGGCGAACCGCTTTCTCCCCGGGGAACCAGCCCCTCTCCCGGGCGGGAGCCCCGCCCAGGGACCGCGTTCGGCGTCCGGCCGGACACCGGCGTCTCAGCCCAGGTCTGCGGGCTCCACGACGAACACCGGGATCTCCCGGTCCGTCTTCTTCTGGTAGTCGGCGTACGGCGGATAGGCGGCGACGGCGCGCTCCCACCACTCGGCCTTCTCCGCGCCGGTGACCTCACGGGCCGTCATGTCCTGCTTGCGCGGTCCGTCCTGGAGCTCCACCTGCGCGTCGGCCTTGACGTTGAAATACCAGACCGGGTGTTTCGGCGCCCCGCCCAGTGAGGCCACCAGCGCGTACCGGCCTTCGTGCTCCACCCGCATCAGAGGCGTCTTGCGGAGCTTCCCGCTCTTCGCACCCCGGGTCGTCAGCAGGATGACGGGCATTCCCGTGTCCAGCAGTGTCGTCCCTTCGGTGCCGCCGGAGCGCTCGTACTTCTCGACCTGTTCGCGCACCCACTGCGTCGGGCTGGCTTCGTACTCGCCTTCGAGAGGCATGGCATCCGTCCCCTTCGTCATACGGTCATGTCGTGGTGCCGTCGCGTCACATACGTCCGACTCGGACACTCCATCAACACCGGCCGCCGCGAGATTCATCCGCGGCCCGGCGTGGCACGACATGTCTACGCCATCATGCGTACGGCCAGCACCGTCATCACCGTGCTGGACACCAGCGCCGTCACCAGCCGTCCCCGGTGACCGGTCAGCGCGCGCCCCAGCAGCGCCCCGCCCCCGGCGAGCGTCACCTGCCAGCTCGCGGACGCGAGGAAGGCGGCCACCACGAACACGCCCTGCTCCAGGGGCCGTGCGGAGTCGGTGGTGCCGGTGCCGAGCACCAGCGCGGCGAAGTAGATCACGGTCGTCGGATTGAGCAGGGTGATGCCGAGGAGGCTGACGAAGGCCCGGCCGGGGCCCGGCGGGGTCGGCACGGAGCGGGTGCTGAGCCGGTGGGCGCGGTACTGGCGTACGGCCGTCACCGCGCCCCGGGCCGCCAGCACCAGCAGGACCACTGCCGAGGCCCAGCGCAGCGGTGTCAGCACCGGCCGCAGCACGGCGGCGACGGCGGAGCCCCCGACCGTGGCGACCAGGGCGTAGAGGCCGTCCGCGAGGGCGACGCCGAGTGCGGCGCACACGCCGGTGCGCAGGGACGTGCGGGCGGTGAGGGAGACGAGGTAGGTCGCGACCGCGCCGACGGGTACGGCGATGCCGTAGCCCGCGACCAGGCCCGCGACGAGCGCGGCCGTCACGGTCGCGCGGTGTCGGGCCTCCGGGGGCCGCCGGGCTGCTGCTGCACCCGCGCCGGAAGAGCGGCGGCGGACGGCAGCGGCAGGAGGGCATCGCATGTGGACATGGCCGGATCCTGCTGGTGAGGACAGGGCGGCCGCAACCTGTTTTCCCGCCCCACCTCGGCGGGGACGTCTCGACGCGCGATTCGGAGCTGACGGTTCCGGCCGTATCGCTCCATGCGTCGATCTGGCCGAACTCCGCGTCGCCTCATAGGTGCCCGGGGCATCTAATGGCGAGCGGTACGACGCACTCTTCGTCTGCGAGGTCACTCATGACAGACACGACGGACACGACTCCGGAGACCAGGGAGGCGGCGCGCGGGCCGGTTCCGGGTCCTGTCGCCTTCCCGCAGGACCGCACCTGTCCCTACCGGCCGCCCGCCGCCTACGACCCCCTGCGCGCCTCCCGTCCGCTGGCCCGCGTCACCCTCTACGACGGCCGCACCGCCTGGCTGGTCACCGGACACGAGGCGGCCCGCGACCTGCTCGCCGACCCCCGCCTGTCGGCCGATCGCACCCGCCCGGGGTATCCGGCCACCTCCCCCCGCTTCACGGCGCTGCGCGACCGCCGGGCCGCCCTGCTCAACGTCGACGACCCGCAACACCACGCCCAGCGCCGGCTGCTGGTCGCCGACTTCACCCTCAAGCGCGCCACCGCCCTGCGCCCCGCCATCCAGCGGATCGTGGACGAGCGGATCGACGCGATGCTCGCCCAGGGGCCGCCCGCGGAGTTGGTGAACGCCTTCGCGCTGCCCGTACCGTCCACGGTGATCTGTGAACTGCTCGGCGTCCCGTACGCCGACCACGAGTTCTTCGAGGAGCAGTCGCGGCGGCTGCTGCGCAGCCGGGTGCCCGAGGAGGCGAGCGACGCGCGCGACCGGCTCGACGCCTATCTCGGCGCGCTGATCGACCGGAAGCCGGCGGCGCCGTCCCGCGACACTGTTCTCGACACCCTGGTCCACGAACAGGTGCGCGAGGGCTCGATGGACCGGGAGGAGGCGGTCGCGCTGGCCACCATCCTGCTGGTCGCGGGCCACGAGACGACCGCCAACATGATCTCGCTGGGCACCTACACCCTGCTCCAGCACCCCGAACGGCTGGCCGAGCTGCGCGCCGACCCCTCGCAGTTGCCGGCCGCCGTCGAGGAACTGATGCGGATGCTGTCCATCGCGGACGGGCTGCTGCGGCAGGCCACCGAGGACATCGAGGTGGCCGGGACGACGATCCGGGCGGGGGAGGGCGTGGTCTTCGCGACCTCGGTCATCAACCGCGACGAGAGCGCCTACCCCGCACCGGACACCCTCGACTGGCACCGCTCCGCCCGCCACCACGTGGCGTTCGGCTTCGGCGTCCACCAGTGCCTCGGCCAGAACCTGGCGCGCGCGGAGCTGGATATCGCCCTGGGCACCCTCCTCGCGCGCCTTCCCGGTCTGCGGCTGGCGGTGCCGGCCGAAGAGGTCCGCTGGAAACCGGGCGACACGATCCAGGGGATGCTGGAACTCCCGGTGACCTGGTGAGGGCGGCCGGGGTGCACATCGACATCAAAACGGACGTCTGCATCGGCTCCGGTCAGTGCGCCCTGGCCGCCCCGGGCGTCTTCACCCAGGACGACGACGGCTTCAGCGCGCTTCTGCCCGGCCGGGAGGACGGCGGCGGCGACCCGATGGTCCGGGAAGCCGCGCGGGCCTGTCCGGTCGGCGCGATCAAGGTGTCCGGCCCGCTTGAGTAGGGTGCCCGGGTGACCGAACAGGACGAACAGCCGCCCTTCCTCTACGTCGTCGTCTGCGCCGCCGGTATCGCCGCGGACGTCGGCAGGCTGATCACCGCCGCCCAGGAGCGGGAGTGGCAGGTGGGAGTCATCGCGACCCCGCACGCCATGAACGGTTTCTTCGACACCGCCGCGGTCGAGGCGCAGACCGGGCGCCCGATCCGGTCCGCCTGGCGGCGCCCCGGCGAGCCGCGGCCGTTCCCGGAACCGGACGCGGTCGTCGTCGCCCCGGCCACCTTCAACACCGTCAACAAGTGGGCCGCGGGCATCGCCGACACCCTGGCCCTGGGCACCCTGTGCGAGGTCTCCGGACTCGGCATCCCCCTCGGGGTGCTGCCCTGTGTCAACGAGACCCTCGCGGGCCACCCCGCCTACCGGGACAGTCTGATACGCCTGCGCGCCATGGGAGTCCGGTTCGGGTATCCGTACGACCGGGATCAGGGGGAGGAGTTCGGGTGGGAGCGGGCGCTGGACCTGATCGGATGAGCGGGATCAGGCCGGCCGTACGATGACGCCGCCGCGTCGCCCCGGGGCAGCCGCCGGCACGGTCCCGCCCGCCCGGCCGCGCCCACGTAACCTCCACCGAACTGGCGCTGACCGAAAAGGAGTTGGCGGAGCTGGACAGCCCTAGGCCCGCACCCGGTACCGCAGGGCCCCGCACCCTCGCCGGCCGCCCGGACCGGGTGGCGGTCGGTCACTTCGGCAGGGGCTCGTGGTACGGCGACGGAATGTGCGCGGCAATTACCGGCACGAAAGCCGCCTCGAAAGGGGCACCAAAGGGGACACCGATACAGTGACCACCCCACAGGGTGTTCGGTGGTTGACGTTTCGTCAAAATTATCTGTGTCGGCCGCAATGCACGAAACCGCGAGATCTCTTGTTCCTCCTGGTCCGGCTGTGCGAAGGTGTGCCTTGTCGGCGCACGGACAACGCTTTCCCCCTGTGCGCACGAGACGCCTCCCGTTCACACCCCCCACGCTTCAAAAGAGCGGTCCCCCCGCGGACGTCAGAGGTGCCGAACCCCGTGCGAGTCGATCCCGCTTCGTGGGCGGGATCGCATACCCGACGGTATGGACTTTATGCCGCATGCCCCGGAAGGAATGCAGACCGTGAATGACGCAGGCCTGTCGAATTCCCCTTCGGCGCGCCGCTTCGACGCGACGGACGAACAGCTGAGCACCGAGCTGAAGAAGTGGACGGGGGCGTCTCCCGCACTGCATCCCGTCGGTGAGCTGCTGGACCGCCATTGGGCGGCCGCCTTCGCCTACGCACGGCTGTGCACCGACGGCGAGCGCGCGGCGGGCATGCTGACCACGGCCGCCTTCACCCGGCTGTTCGGCGAGAGCCTGCGGCAGAACGGCCCGACGGCCGCGTGGCGCCCCCATCTGCTGGTCACCGTGCGCCGCATCGCCGGCGAATGGGACACCGACGGCCGCCGTGACCTGCTGCACCCGGCGCTGCGCTCCGAGGGCCAGGAGCGCGACGCGGCCGCCCGGCTGCTGCCCCCGCTGAACCGGCGCATCCTGTCCCGGGCGTTCCAGAGGCTGCCGCAGTCGGCCCGCTGCCTGCTCTGGCACACCGAGGTCGAGGCCGAGCCCCTGGCTGTCCCGGCGGGACTGCTGGGCCTTGAGGAGGAGGGCGCCCGGGCCGAACTGCCCCGGGCCCGTGAGCGGCTGCGCGAAGAGACCCTTCAGGTACACCGCGAACTCGCCACCGACGACGACTGCCACCGCTACGACCGGCTGCTGGACGTCACCTGCCGCCGCGGCGGCGCCGACCTCGACCCGGACCTGCGCGCCCACCTGGAGCAGTGCCGGCACTGCTTCCACACCGCCGACCAGTTGCGGCAGTTCGAGGGCCTGCTCGGCGCGGCTCTGGCCGAGGGCGTCCTGGGCTGGGCCGCCGGGGCCTACGTGGAGCTCAGGATGGCGGGCGACGGCGAACCCGTCGAAGCCCCCGCGGAACAGCGCCGGAGCTACTCGGGCGAGGCGTTCACCGACGTCACCCCCGCACCCGCGGCTCCCGGACCCACGACGCCCGGCACCGGACCGGCGGCCGGCGCGCTCTCCCGCGCCGGTCTGCGGGCAGGGGCGCTCTCCCGCCTCGGATCGCGGGGCCAAGCGGCCTTCCGCACCGGTTCGGCGCCCGGGTCCGTGCCCGGCGGCGACGCCCGCCCCGGCTCGAGCCGCTCGGCCCAGAAGGCGGCCCGCCGCGCCCGCCGCCGCAACCTCGCCGCCGCCGTCCTGACCGTGAGCGGGCTGATCGTCCTGCCGCTCGCCGTGTGGGTGGCCGTCGACTCCGGGGACGGCACCGCCACGACCGCGGGCGACGGGACGGCCGGGACCGAGGCCCCCGGGACGGACACGGCCACCGCCGACCCCTCGTGGGTCGGCGCCGAGGACGGCGCCCAGGGCATCCTGCGCGGCCGGCTGCACAACGTGGCCTCCGGGCTGTGCATCGGCGTCGTCGGCACCAAGCCCGTCAGCGGCGCCGAGACGGAACTGGCCACCTGTTCCTCGGCGGTCGGCCAGCAGTGGTCCTACGAACCGGACGGGCTGGTGCGCAGCGCCGCCGACACCGACCTGTGCCTCGACTCCCACCTCGGCTTCTCGGTACGGCTGGCTCCCTGCGCGGGCGCCTCCCAGCCCGACCCCAGGAACGTCCGGTACGACTTCACGCTCCAGGGCACGCTCGTCCCGCGTTCGGGCCAGAACCTGGCGCTGGCGCCCGCCGCCACCGACGGATCGGGCGCCCTCGTCCTGAAGAACCGGGTGGACAGCGCCGCCCAGCGCTGGGTGATCGACACCTCGCAGCCCGATCCGCAGATGGAGTTCGTCAACTGGGGCGTGGACAGCACCCCCTCGGGCACCCCGGCCCCGGCCGCCACGCCCAAGGCCGCGAAGCCCCCGGCGCCCGCACCGACCCGGTCCTCCGCCCCGAGCACCGGCCCGACGAGCTCTTCCGGCTCGAACCCCACCTCGTGCTCGCCCTCCTCCTCCTGCTCGTGGGGCACCCAGCCGGGGTCGTCCGGCGGCCCCGGATACGGCCCTGGCTACGGGTACGGCGGTTACGGCGGTTACGGGTACGGCGGCTACGGCTCCGGATTCGGCGGCGGCCCCCGCTAGGGCGTCACCGACCGGGGCGGCCGGTCAGACGCCGACCACCTGGAGCGAGGCCCACAGCGCCACGACGGCCGGCACCAGCGCGGCCGGCACGGTGAGCAGGCCCAGCCGGGTGAACTCCCCGAGCCCGACATGCTCCTCGCGGGCCTGCACCACGCGCCGCCACAGCAGCGTCGCCAGCGATCCGGCGTACGTCAGGTTCGGGCCGATGTTCACCCCGAGCAGCACCGCGAGCACCGCCCCGGTCCCGGCCGGGGCGGCGAGCGGCACCAGGACCAGCACTGCGGGCAGGTTGTTGATCAGGTTGGCGAGGACGGCGGCCAGCGCGGCGACGGCGAGCAGGGCGAGGAGCCCCGCGCCGTCGGGCAGCACATGCCGCAGCGCGTCGGCGAGCCCGTTGTCGACGACCGCGCGCACGACGATCCCGAGCGCCAGCACGAACGCCAGGAACCCGGGCGCGGCGGCCCGCACCACGGCGACCGGGGTCACCCGACGGCGCACCAGCGCCCGCCCGGCCATGACCAGTGCCCCGGCGAACGCGGCCCACGCCGGTTCGATCCCGACCGCCGACGCCACCACGAACCCGACGAGCGTGCAGGCGACGGTGACCAGCGCGAACAACGGCAGCTCGGGCGCCGGGCCGGCGTCGTCGACGGGCTCGGCGGCGGGCAGGTCGTCGGCGAAGAAGCGCCGGAAGACCAGGTACTCGGCGCCGACCGCGACCACCCAGGGCAACGCCATCAGCGCGGCGAACCGGGTGAAGCTCAGCCCGCTCGCCTCGAACGCCAGCAGGTTGGTGAGGTTGGAGACCGGCAGCAGCAGCGAGGCCGTGTTCGACAGGTGCGCACACGCGTAGACGTGCGGCCTGGAGCGCACTCCCATCCGGGCGGCGGTGGCGAACACCACCGGCGTCAGCAGCACCACGGTGGCGTCCAGACTGAGCACGGCCGTGATCACCGAAGCCAGCACGAACACGGCGACCAGCAGCCGCCCGGGGCTGCCCGCCGACCGTCGGGCCATCCACGCCCCGCACGCCGTGAACAGGCCCTCGACGTCGCACAGATGCGCCAGCACCAGCACCGCCGCGAGAAAACCGACGACCGGACCGAGCTGCTCCGTCTCCGTCAGCGCGTGCTCCGGCGAGAGTGCCCCGAGCGCGATCACCACGGCGGCGGCGGGGACGGCGACGAGGGCCTCGGACCGGCCTGCCGGGCGCAGCACGGCCCATCCGAGTGCGGCGACGAGCAGGACGACGGACAGCGTTTCGGCGAGCGGGGCGTTGATGTGGATCTCCGGGAGCGGGGTACGGCGGTCGTTCCCCGTCCCTCGAGCTGGTCCGGGCGTCGTCCATGAAAACACGCGCGGGTAAAACGTCTGTCAAGTGCTCGAGCAAGTGCTCGAGCCGCCGTTTCACTCCTCGTCGAACAGGCTCAGCTCCGCCCAGATCGTCTTGCCCTCGGGAGTGTGCCTGCTGCCCCAGCGCTGGGTCAGCTGGGCGACCAGCAGAAGGCCGCGGCCGCCCTCGTCCCACGTCTTCGCCCGGCGCAGGTGCGGAGCGGTGTGGCTGGTGTCCGACACCTCGCAGATCAGCGTCGTCGCGTCGTGGATCAGCCGCAGCCGGATGGGGTGGGAGCCGTACCGGATGGCGTTGGTGACCAGTTCGCTCACCACCAGTTCGGTGGTGAAGGACGCCTCGCTCAGCTGCCATCGCGAGAGCTGCTCGACCGCCTGCCTGCGGATCGGCGCGACGAGCGAGGGGTCGGCGGGGATGTCCCAGGTGGCGACCTGGGCGGAGGGCAGGCCCCGGGTGCGCGCGAGCAGCAGGGCCACGTCGTCGGGGGCGCCGCCAGGCGGGAGCAGGGCGTGCAGGACCCGGTCGCAGGTCTCGTCCAGGGAGTCCGAGTGCGCCGCCAGCGTCTCGCTCAGCAGCCGGTGACCGGCGTCCACGTCCCGCTCGCGGGAGTCCATCAGACCGTCTGTGTAGAAGGCGAGCACACTGCCCTCGCCCAGCTCCAGCTCCGCCGACTCGAACGGCAGTCCGCCCAGGCCCAGCGCGGGACCGGCGGGCAGCTCGACCCGCCGGGTCGTGCGGTCCGGCCGCAGCACCACGGGGGCGGGATGCCCGGCCCTCGCCATGGTGCACCGTCGCGACACGGGGTCGTACACCGCGTACAGACAGGAGGCGCCGACCTCGCCGGGGCTGCCTTCGCCACCGGCCTCCTCCGACAGCCGGACGACCAGGTCGTCCAGGTGGGTGAGCAGTTCCTCGGGGGCCAGGTCGATGTCGGCGAGGGTGCGCACGGCGGTGCGCAGTCTGCCCATCGTGGCCGAGGCCTGGATGCCGTGTCCGACGACGTCCCCGACGACCATGGCGACCCGCATCCCGGACAGCGGGATCACGTCGAACCAGTCGCCGCCGACCCCGGCGCGGGCGGCGGGCAGATAGCGGGAGGCGGCGTCGACGGCGGCGGTGCTCGGCAGGGTGCGGGGCAGCAGGCTGCGCTGGAGGGCGAGCGCGGTGTCCCGCTCGCGGGAGTAGCGGCGGGCGTTGTCGATGCACACGGCGGCCCGGGCCGTGACCTCCTCGGCCAGCAGCACGTCGTCCGGGGTGAACGGGTCGGGTCGGCGGAACCGGGTGAGGACGGCGACGCCCAGCGTGATCCCGCGGGCCTGGATCGGGACGGACATCGTGGAGTGGACGCCGAGCTCCTGCACCCGGGCGGCGCGTGCCGGGTCCCAGGCGAGCCACGCGTCCAGACCGCCGCCCGCCAGGGTGGCGATGACGGTGTGCCCCGCGACCAGCGAGTCGGCCTGTGGCGATCCGGCCGGGTACTGCTGCGGTTCCCCGGGTTTCGCCACCGCCTCGGGGCTGCCGGCGCTGACCGAGTGGTGCGCGGCGCGCCGCAGGCTGAGCGGCGGGGCGAACCGGCTCGGCGGCTCGCCGCCGTCCTGCGGGTCGAGCAGGTCGATGCTGACGAAGTCGGCGAGCGCGGGGACGCAGACCTCCGCCAGCTCCTGCGCCGTACGCGTGACGTCGAGGGTGCTGCCGATGCGCACGCTCGCCTCGTTGACCAGCTGGAGCCGTTCGCGGGCGAGGTGGTTCTGGGTGAAGTCGTGGGCGGACACGGACACTCCCCGCACCCGGCCGCCGACGTCGGTGACCGGGGCCATCCGGGCCAGCCAGGCGTGCGCCCGGCTCTCACCGCCGGAGCGCGCGTACGTCTGCACGTCGACCGGACGGCCGCTGGTGAGCACCTCCAGCATCCGCTGTTCGAGTTCCGCGCTGTGCGGTCCGGCGCCGATCTCGGTGATGCGCAGTCCCCGGATGCGCTCCTCGGGCAGTCCGATGACCGCGCGCATCGCGTCGTTGATCCGGCGCAGGCGCAGGCGTTCGTCGTAGACGGCGATGGCGCAGGGCGACTGGTTCAGCCCGGCCGCGGCGAGGAGGTCGTCCGAGGAGGCCGGACCGCTCCCGTCCAACGGCGTGACGAGCAGCCAGTGCCCCGGATCGGCGTCCCGGGCGGGAGAGTGGTGCGCGAGCAGCCACACCCGGACCGGACGGCCGTCGCGATGGCGCAAAGTGACCGTTCCGTCCCAGCGCGGTCCGCTGAGGACGGGGGTTCCGTCGGCCACCAGCTCCACGGCGGGCCGGCCCACCACGTCGGCCGGGGTCCAGCCCAGCAGGGCCCGGGCGCCCTCGCTCCACCCGACGAGCGCGCCGGAGTCGTCGACGACCGCCCGGGCCGTCGAGGCCTCGTCGAACGGATACTCCGGGCTCATCTCGGCACTCCATCGCGGACACTCACAGTGAACAGGCACGCCACTTCCGTTCCAGCCTAGTGTGTCCCGGTCCCATGTGGACGGGAACCCCTGTGGCTCGGCAGGAGAGCGGGTTCCCGCCGAGGTCAAGGCGGAAATCCGGCCGAATCTCGTGCGTGAGTGATCCGGCACGCGCAGAGACGGCGAAGCGGCTGCGCACCCTTGACGGACTGGAGTGGCCCGTCGTCAAATTCTGTTTGTTAACGATCAGTTGTGAGTACTTCTGGTTCCTGGTGAGGGAGAGCCGGCCAGGACGGTCACTCGTAGATCGGTACTTCTCGCCTCCACGGCCGCCCCGCCGCCGCAGCACTCCTCGGCACACCGGTGGCCCGGGCCGCCGCGGCCGCCGTCAGCGCCTCCGGACGCCGTACGGTCGCGCTGCGTGACGGCTGGCGCTTCGCGCCGGCCGACCCCGGCGGGATCGCCGACCCGACCGACGGGTACCCGGGGACGCGGCCGCCCCCGGGTACGACGACGCGGCCTGGCGGGTGGTCGCCGTCCCGCACGACCGGAGCATCGAACAGACGCCCACCACGCGGAACGGCACGACCGGCGGCACCGGGTTCTTCCCCGGTGGCCTGGGCCGGTACCGCCTCTCCCTCACCCTGCCGCCCGGCCGCGCGGGACGGCGGATCTCGGTCGAGTTCGACGGCGTCTGCATGGACTCCCATGTCTACTGCAACGGCACCGGGGCCGGCCGCCACCCCTACGGCTACACCGGCTTCGCCTTCGACCTCACCGATCTGCTGCACACCGACGGCGCCACCGAGAACGTGATCGCCCCCGCCGGCGTCCGCCGACCCGGGCCGGGGCGCCACCGCTGCGCGTGCCCCGCGGCCCGGGAACTGCGCCGCTGTCCGGGACGTGCGCCGCCGTCCGGCTCAGCCCGCGTCGGCCGCCTCGAAGGTCACCTTCGCCGTGTCCACCGTGCCCGCGCTGCGCCCGGGCGCGCTCTGGAACGACCAGTACAGGTTGGTGTGGGCCATCACCTGCTCCGGGGCCGGGGCGCCGTACTCGCTCAGGTCCTCCGTGGTGTGCGCGTCGCCGACCAGTGTCACGTCGTAGCCCCGGACGAAGGCGCCGTGCAGGGTCGAGCGGATGCACGCGTCCGTCTGCGCACCCGTGACGACGACGCGTCCCACCCCGCGCTCGGCGAGCAGCGACTCCAGCTCGGTGTCCTCGAAGGAGTCCCCGTAGTTCTTGTGGACGAGGGGCTCGGTGTCGAGACGGACCAGCTCCTCGACGTACTCCCAGTCCGCACTGCCCCGTTCGAGGCCGTCGTCGGAGTGCTGCACCCAGATGACCGGCACGTCCTGGACGCGGGCCGCGTCGACCAGGGTGTCGATGTTGGCGATCACCTCGTCACGCCGGGGGGCGCCCGCCACCACGCCCTTCTGGACGTCGATCACGAGCAGTGCGGTGTTCGGCCGGTCGGGCAGGGTGGTCATGGAGACCTCCGGTTCCTCGTAGTCCATGGAGCAGGTGCTCGAACGGTCCACAGTAGGACGCACCACTGACAACGGCTGCGAAGAAGCCATCTCGTCCGGACCGTTGACGGGGTGTCATGACTCCAACAAACATGTCCAGCGACCCCGCTCTGGGAGCGCTCCCATGAGATGGCACCTCTGTCCCGCCCGGAGCGTCCCGCACTTCCCGAGGAGCCTGGACGTGAAACGACGCAGCACCACCCTGCTGTCCCTCGCGGCCCTGCTGGGCGCGGCGCTCACCGCGCTGCCCGCGCAGCAGGCCGGCGCCGAGGAGGCCGAGCAGGTCAGGAACGGCGGGTTCGGCACGACCGCCGACCCCTGGTGGACCAGCAACGTCACCGCCGGTATCGCCGACGGCCGGTTGTGCGCGGACGTGCCCGGCGGCACCGTCAACCGCTGGGACTCCGCCGTCGGCCAGGACGCCATCACCCTGGTGAAGGGGGAGTCGTACCGGTTCTCCTTCAGCGCCTCAGGGGTGCCCGAGGGGCACGGCGTGCGGGCGGTCGTGGGCCTCGGCGTCGCCCCGTACGACACCTGGTACGAGGCGACGCCGGTGCTGGACGCCGCGGGGGACGCGTACACGTACACCTTCACCTCGCCGGTCGACAGCGCCCAGGGGCAGGTCGCCTTCCAGGTCGGCGGGAGTGCCGATCCCTGGCGGTTCTGCCTGGACGACGTGTCCCTGCTGGGCGGGGTGCCGCCGGAGGTGTACCGGCCCGACACCGGGCCACGCGTGCGCGTCAACCAGGTCGCCTATCTGCCCGCCGGGCCGAAGAACGCCACCCTGGTCACCGACGCCGGCGCGAAGCTGCCCTGGCAGCTGAAGAACGGCTCGGGCAGGATCGTGGCGCACGGCTGGAGCGTGCCGCGGGGCCTCGACGTCTCCTCGGGACAGCACGTCCACTCCATCGACTTCGGCGGCTACCGCACGCGCGGCACCGGCTTCACGCTCGTCGCCGACGGCGAGACCAGCCGTCCCTTCGACATCGGCACCGCCGCCTACGATCAGCTGCGCCTGGACGCCGTGAAGTACTACTACACGCAGCGCAGCGGCATCGCGGTACGGGACGATCTGCGGCCCGGCTACGGCAGGGCGGCCGGCCATCTGGACGTGGCCCCCAACCGGGGCGACTCCGCGGTCCCCTGCCGGCCCGGGGTGTGCGACTACACGCTCGACGTCACCGGCGGCTGGTACGACGCCGGGGACCACGGCAAGTACGTCGTCAACGGCGGCATCGCCACCTGGGAGCTGCTGAGCACCTACGAGCGCTCCCTCCTCGCCCGCACCGGCGACCCGGCCGGGCTCGGCGACGGCACGCTCGCGCTCCCCGAGAGCGGAAACAACGTGCCGGACGTCCTCGACGAGGCCCGTTGGGAGCTCGACTTCCTGCTGAGGATGCAGGTGCCGGACGGACAGCCGCTCGCGGGCATGGCCCACCACAAGGTCCACGACGAGCAGTGGACCGGCCTGCCGCTGCTGCCGAGCGCCGACCCGCAGAAGCGGGAACTGCACGCGCCGACCACCACCGCGACCCTCAATCTGGCCGCGACGGCAGCCCAGGCGGCCCGCCTCTACCGGCCCTACGACAAGACCTTCGCGGCGAAGGCGCTGACGGCCGCGCGCAAGGCCTTCGCGGCGGCCCTCGCACATCCGCAGGTGTACGCCGACCCGAACGACGGCGACGGCGGCGGCGCCTACAACGACGACGACGCGAGCGACGAGTTCTACTGGGCGGCCGCGGAGCTGTACCTCACGACGGGGGAGAAGCAGTTCGCCGACCGGGTGGTGAACTCGCCGGTGCACACCGCCGACGTCTTCACCCCCACCGGCTTCGACTGGTCCCGCACGGCCGCCGCCGGCCGCCTCGACCTCGCGACCGTGCCGAACCGGCTGCCCGGCCGCGACAAGGTCCGCGGGTCGGTCCTGCGGGGCGCCGACACCTACCTCGCCACCCTGACCGCACAGCCGTACGGCATGCCCTACGCCCCCGACGGCAACCGCTACGACTGGGGCTCCACCCACCAGGTCCTCAACAACGCCGTGGTCATCGCCACGGCCTACGACCTCACGGGCGCCTCGAAGTACCGGGCCGGGGCCGTCCAGAGCATGGACTACGTCCTCGGGCGCAACGCGCTCAACATCTCCTATGTCACCGGCTACGGCGAGGTGAACTCCCACCGGCAGCACAGCCGCTGGTACGCGCACGAACTGGACCCGAACCTGCCGGACCCGCCCCGCGGGACCCTCGCGGGCGGGCCGAACTCGAGCATCCAGGACCCCTACGCGCAGAGCAAGCTCCAGGGCTGCGTGGGCCAGTTCTGCTACATCGACGACATCCAGTCCTGGTCGACGAACGAGACGGCCGTCAACTGGAACGCGGCGCTGGCCCGCCTGGCCTCTTTCGTCGCGGACCAGGGATAACCGACCGCGGACCCCGACAGTCGATCAGGGGCAGCGCATCAGGAATTGTTGCTCCGCGATCGGGAACGTGCAGGCTCGGACACCTTGCGGTACCGCGTGGTCATCAGTTTGACCTGCTCGTATTTACGAGTAAGTACCCGCGCGGTACCGTGAAGGGTATGCCAGCCCTCAATGTGGAATTCAGCGATCGCGAGCTGGAGGACCTGCGGCAGATCGCCAAGGAACGCGGTACGTCGATGAAGGCACTCGTGCGGGAGGCCGCCGCTGCCGACATCGCGCGGCACCGGGCGCTCCAGGAGGGCGCGGAGGCCTTCCGCAGGTTCTTCGCCTCCCATGCGGACGAGTTCGCGGCGGCCTTCCCCGACGACGAACTCTCCGTGCAGGGCGAGGGGCGGGTCGCCTGACCGATGGCATCCGTCATCCATATCGACGTGCCCTGGCTGCTCCAGCGCCACGAAGAGGTTCTGCCGGAACAGCCCACCGTCAACGACTTCTCGGCGCTGGTCGCCGCCGTCGCCCGGCACCGGGTCGATCCGCCCAAGCTCGGTGTGGACTCCGACCCGGCCTGGCGGGCCGCCGCGCTGCTGCACACGCTCACGCTGCTCAGGCCCCTGCCCGCGGCCAACGCCCGCTTCGCCTGCGCGACGGCGGTGGCCTACATGTTCACCAGCGGGGTCGGCATCGATCCGCCGTACGGCGCGCTCGTCGACCTCGCCAGGGACCTGCTCGACGGCAAGACGGACGTCTACGGTGCCGCGGACCGGCTGCGGTCCTGGCAGATATAGAGACGGATGGCGCGAAAGCTTCCGGGCCGCCGGCCGAGGGCGGGAGGAACAAGGCCGGCGGCCGTTTCGCGCAGGAGAGCCGCCGTCCTGCGCGGGGCCTCCGAGGAAGTGGCCGCTTCCAGCCAACTGCGCGGGCAGGTGCGCCGGGAGCGTGTGCGGCGCACCGCCGTGTGCGCGTGTTTCACACGGGGCGCATGGGCGTCATCGCCGTACTGCCGGAGAATGCGCAAAGGCATGAAGCCCGGCGCGAGTCGGCGTCGCCTATCGACATTCTTTCAACAAAGCGCCTCTTCAGTCTCCGCCTTGTTGTGCGCGACTTAGTTGTGCAAAGGTGAACCACCCGTGCGGGGGGTCATGGCCGGGCCCCCGGCGTTCGTCGGCGGAGGCGAATTCGCGCTCCCTGCCGCACCGAACAGGTACGTACCAAAGGAACTCGCTCAGTGCCCACCCCCCAGCCTCCTCGTCCGCCCTATCCTCCGCCGGGCGGAGGCCCCGGAGAATCCGACGAGTCGCTCGCCGCCGGGATACGCGGCGGTGCGGACAGTGAGGTCGCCCAGTCCACCGCGCTGCTGATCGCCCGGCACTGGCGCCCGGTGCACGAGTACGCGGTCATCTGCCTCGCGTCCTCCGGGAGCGTCGCGTCCATGGTGACGGCGGCCGCCTTCCACCAGGTCCTGGACCGGCTCAAGCTGGGCGAGCCCGGAACCGCGCTGCGCCCCCGGCTGCTGGTGACCGTGCGGGACACCGCCCGGCTGTGGTCCGCCGACGAGGGCCTGGCCGGTGTCCTGCCGGTACTGCGCAAACCGGCCGGCGCCCGCGGGATGCGCGCCGCGAAGTCGCTGATACCGGAGAACCGGGTGCTGGCGGAACGCTCGTTCCAGGGCCTTCCGCCGGTCGCCCGCTGCGTCCTGTGGCACATCGAGGTCGAGGCCGAGGACGTCACCGTCGCCGCCGGTCTGCTCGGCATGGACACGGAGACCGTGTCCGCCGCCCTGGAGCAGGCCCGGGACAAGCTCCGCGAGGGCGTCGTGCGCGCCCACCGGGACCTCGCTCCGAGCAAGGACTGCCGCTTCTACAACCGGCTCCTCGACGTCCCCATCCGCCGTGGCGGCGACCTCCTGCCCGACGTGCGGCAGCACCTGGACGAGTGCCGCTACTGCCGGGCGGCCGCCGAACAGCTCGGCCACTTCGAGAGCGGCCTCGGCGTACTGCTCGCCGAGGCGGTGCTCGGCTGGGGCGCCCGCCGCTACCACGACACCCGCCCGGGCCGCGCCAAGCCGCAGACCGTCCGTCTCAAGGGCTCCGCGCGGCACCGCGGCGGCGGCTCGCGCGGCAGGGGCGGCAACCTGCTCTCGCGGATCCCCTCGCCCCGTCGGCGGGCGTCGGGGGAGACCCGCTCGCCGCGCGCGCTGTTCGCCGGCGTCGGCCTGGCCTCGGCGGGTCTGCTGACGACCCTGCTCGCCGCCGGCATGTGGTCGGACGACGGCGGTGCCGATCCTGCCGCCTCCACCAGCGGCAGCGTCCCCGGCATCGACTCGCAGGCCGCCACCGCCTCGCCGACGGCCCCCGACACCGCCCACCTGCCCACCGCGCCCCGACAGACCAGGCTGCGCAACGCCGCCGCCGATCTCTGCCTGGACATCCGGGGTGAGGCGAGGGCGGGCGCCGCCGTCGAACTGGCCGACTGCTCCTCCGACGCGACACAGGAGTGGTCGTACGACGACGACGGGCAGTTGCGCAGCGTCGCCGGGCCGGGCCTGTGCGTGGACTCCCACGCGGACGCCGGGGTGGTCATCCTGGGCGCGTGCGTGGACACCACCGACGCCCGCGCGGACGACGTCCGCTACGACCTCACGGTTCAGGGTGAGTTGCTGCCCCGCTGGGACGACGCGCTCGCCCTCGCCTCGGCCGGCGAGGAACCGGGCGACGACGTGGTCCTCAAGGTCCGCGACCACACCGTCGGCCAGCGCTGGCTCACCGACGCCACCTCCGCCACCCCCGGCTCGCTCGCGGTCACCGGCACGGACGCACCTCCATCGGCCCAGCCGGTCGACCTGGCGGACGGCACGGCCTGACGCACACGCGCGCGTGCGTCACCGGCGGGCGGGTGCGGAGCAGGCCCCGGCCCGCAGTGCGTGCGCCGGCGGGTCGGACGGCCTCCGAGGGTCAGACGGCGTCCTCGACGAGGTCCGCCGGTCCCACGCTCGCCGGGCGCGCGTGGCCGGACAGCGCCAGGGTGAGGTCGAACTCGGCGAGCAGACAACGGATCACGTGCTCGACACCCGGCTGCCCGTCCAGGCCGAGACCGTAGACATAGGGGCGCCCCAGCAGCACCGCCCGGGCGCCGAGGGCGAGCGCCTTGAAGACGTCGGCGCCGGTGCGTACCCCGCTGTCGAACAGCACCGTCAGCCGGTCGCCGACCGCCTGCGCCACCCGGGGCAGCGCGTCGGCGGCCGCGACCGAACCGGCGACCTGCCGGCCCCCGTGGTTGGAGACCACCACGCCGTCCATCCCGGCGTCGGCGGCCAGCCGGGCGTCGTCGGGGTGCAGCACGCCCTTGAGGACGATGGGCCCGTCCCAGTTCTCCCGCAGGAACGCCAGGTCCGGCCACGTCTTGCCGGGGTCGGCGAACAGGCTGACGAAGTGCAGGACGGCCGCGTTCGGGTCCTCGTGCACCGGCTTGGCCAGGCCCGCCAGGAAAGCCGGGTCGGTGAAGTAGTTGGCGGTTCCGACGCCGTGCAGGAAGGGCAGATAGGCCTGGTCGAGGTCGCGCGGCCGCCAGGCGAGCAGCGGGGTGTCCAGAGTGACGACGAGTACCGTGAACCCGCTCGACCGCGCCCGCCGCAGGAAGCTGCGGGTCACCTCGCGGTCCTTGGACCAGTACAGCTGGAACCAGCGCTCGTCTTCCCCCATCGCCTCGGCCACCTGCTCGATCGGCGTGCTCGACGCCGACGACAGGATGAACGGGACGCCCTGCGCGGCCGCCGCCCCGGCCGCCGCGGACTCGGCCTCCGGATGCATGATCGACAGCACGCCGACGGGCGCGAGGGCGAGCGGTGCGGGCAGGACGCGGCCCAGCACCTCGACCGACAGGTCCCGCTCGTGCACGTCCCGCAGCATGCGCGGCACGATCCGGCGGCGCTCCAGGGCCGCACGGTTCGCCCGGGCCGTGCCACCGTCCCCCGCGCTGCCCGCCACATAGCCGACCGGCCCCGGCCCGAGGCGCTGCTCGGTGAGCTCCTCGAGGCGGGTCAGGTCGGTGGGCAGGCGGGGGACCGCGCCCGTCATGCCGTTGAGATAGATCTCGTACTGGAAGTCCGCCCAGTGCTTCGCCATCCGTACGTCCCGCCTTTCGCCGTCCCGCGGTCGGGCGTCCGCCGCCGTCGCACGGCGACCATACCGGCGGGTCGGTAGCGGGAGGGCGGCGGTGCGGCAGTTCGCCGTCGGGCGGCCGAGGGCCGGCGGTCCGCTCCCGGAGTCGAAGGCGGACGCCTCATCCCTCTTCCGCGCCGGGTGGGGACGAATCCGCCGCCTCCTGCCGGCCGGGGTCCGCGTCCGGACCCTGGGCCCGCACCCGCTGGACGTGTTCCAGGGAGTCGCGCAGTTCGCCGAGCCAGTCGTCGGTGTGGCGCTGGACCAGCCGGACGCACCAGGCGAGTGCGTCGCTGCGGCTGCGGGCCACGCCCGCGGCGATCAGGGTGTCGAGGACCTGGCGTTCCGGCTGCCGCAGCCGGGTCATGACAGGCGCGGCCACGTGGGTGAACAGCGCGCGCTCCCCGTCGCACACCACACCCCAGGACACCTTCCGCCGGAAGCGGTGCTCGGCGTCGCGGGCCACGGACATCCGGGTCTCCCGGGTCCGCTCCCGGAAGTCCTGGATCCGTGCGGTGACGGCCGCCGCGCGCTCGGCGGCCGGTGCGTCCTCCGCCAGGCGGGGCGCGGGGATGCGCCCCACCACGGTGATCTCCTCGCGGTCAACTGTCACCTCGGCCGGCTCGTCGAAGAGGTCGTCGGGCAGGCGCCCCGCGAACCAGCCCCTCAGCTGCTCCTTCTGCTCTGTCGTAATCATGTAATTACGATTACTCCGCTGGTGCGTGAACGCAAGGGGTCGCGGAGAAGTCCGCCCAGGGCGGAACGCGGAGGGCCGTGCAGGGGTCTGTGGGGGAAGGGGTGCGTCGGGCTCCGAGCGTGATCGCGGCGCCGATCGGCGCGGGATCGGGGCGGGAGCGGAATGTTTCAGGCCGATTAACGAAGCTATGGAAACCGGTCATCCAGCCAACCGAAGGGATCATGAAGCGCTTGCTTTCGGCGTTGAACCGTTCGAATTCCGTCACTTCTCGCCACTGATTCAATACGCAAGGTTACTGAAACCCATGGGGTCGATGTGAGATTCGGCAGCGGACTCGGCAGACTCGCGCTCGTCGCGTTCGGCACCGATCGAGCCGGCCGGCACATCCCGAATCGAGCGGAAGGATGCACACAATGCGGAACACCGCGCGCTGGGCAGCGACCCTCGGCCTCACGGCCGCCACCGTCTGCGGATCCCTCACCGGATCCGCGCTCGCCGCCCCGGCCGCAGCGCCGACCTCCCTCTACGCCCCGTCGGCCCTCGTGCTGACCGTGGGCCACGGAGAGGCCGCCGCCACCGTCGACGCGGCCCGGGCCGTCACCCTGAACTGCGCCCCGACGCCCTCCGGCACCCACCCCGCCGCCGCTCGCGCCTGCGCCGAACTGCGCGCCGTCGGCGGCGATCCGGGCGCCCTGGCGGGCCCGGGTGACGCCGTCTGTACGAGGCAGTACGACCCGGTGGTCGTCACCGTCGACGGCGTATGGCAGGGCAAGCGCGTCTCCTTCGAGCGCGCCTTCTCCAACGAGTGCGTGAAGAACGCTGCCGGAAGCAGCCTCTTCGCGTTCTGAGACCGGGATCGCGTGGTCCCCGTGGACACCGAGAGTGGCTCGTGAAGTGGGGAGTGCGAGCACTTGACGCGGGAGCACCGTGATCTCGTACGGAGGCCGGACAGGTGGTGTGGGGCTTCCTGTCCGGCCTCCAAATCCATTCCCCGCACGCGCACGCAGGGGCGGGACTCCGTGGACGCGGCTCCTAGGACCGCTCCCGGTGGCTGGTGTCGCACCAGGGGTAGCGGCGGCTGCGACGGCAGGTGCACAGGGCGACCATGAAGCGGTCGGACGAGACCGTGGTGCCGTCCTCCAACTCCACCTCGACCGGTCCCTCGACCAGCAGGGGCCCCCGGCGCTGGACGCTGATCCGGCAGGGTTTGTCAGCAGGGGAGTTCGGCACGGACGACCACCAGTTCCTCGTTCTCCTCGTCGGCGGACAGCAGACCCCTCTCCCGCAGCCAGTCCTTCCGCTCACGCAGCACCGGGCCGAAGGGGATGCGATGACGTCGCGTCACCGAGGCCTTCAGGCCGGAGGCGCGCAGCACGGCCAGCGTGTTCGCGGGGTCGTTGAGCGCGGAGTGCACCATCAGCAGCACTGCGCCGGGCCGCATCAGCCGGGGTGCCTCGAGGCAGATCCGGTCGAGCAGCAGCCGTCCGTCGCCGCCCCCGTCCCAGGCCCGGGCCGGCCCGCGGGCCGCGCTGCCGCCGGACGGCGCGGGTACGTACGGCGGGTTGGTCAGGATCAGGTCGAACGACCGCCCGTGCACCGGCCCGAAGAGGTTGCCGCGGTGGACGCGCACCGGCAGCCGTTCCCGCCAGGCGTTGAGCCGGGCGGAGTACACCGCCCGCCATGACACGTCGATCGCGGTGACCCGCGTCCCACGACGCGCCGCGGCCAGCGCCAGCGCGCCGGTTCCGGTCCCCACGTCGAGGACGTCGGCACCCGGCAGCAAGGGTTCTTCGGACAACGCCCCGGCCAGCAGGGCGGTGTCTTCCTGAGGGGCGTAGACGCCCGGGAGGACCAGGGGATTCACGGTCACCAAATACCCCGCCTTTCAGGAAATATGGACTTCTGACCGATCGGTGATCGGTGTGCGCAGGGAGGATTCACCCGCGCGCCAGGCGTTGAGCAGGCGGGCGCCGAGGCGGTCCTCCAGGTACCCGGTGGCGTCGAGACCGAACGCGATGTCGGAGGCCAGGTGCGGTTCCTCGGCCAGCAGGCCGGCGATGACGTCATGACGGACGACCTGCTCGTGCACCGCGTCGGCCTCCACGTGCTCGTCGTAGAAGTAGGCGGCGGCGGGCCCGGCGTGCACGCGGCGCATCGCCCGGGCCAGCCGCCGGGAACCGGGTGAGGAGGTGATCTCGACCGCCGCGAAGTGGCCCACCAGGGCGCCCCTGAGCGAGCGGTGCAGGCCGAAGAGGGACATCATGTTGACCGTGGCCAGCGTCTCCGCGCACGCGGCGTCCAGATAGCGGCCGTAGGCGGTGTCCAGGCCGAGGTCCGTCATCAGGTCCGCGAACAGCTGCGCGTGGACGCGGTCGGGGCGGCCGCCGCCCCACTCGTCGAACTCCACCGCCGCCATCGCCGCCTTGGCCCGGCCCCACAGCCTGGGCAGCACCCACGCGTGCGGGTCCGCCTCCTTGAGGTGGTACAGGGAGCGTTGGGCGGCGTACTCGCGCACCTGCCACAACTCGCCCTCGGCCGCCAGGAAGTGGCTGACGCCCGTCCCCTCGACGGGTTCGACGAGGAGCTCCGCGAGTGCGTCCTCGACGCTGTCGTGGGCCGGGGTGTCCTCGCGCAGGGCGGTCAGGAAGCGGTGCTCCAGCGCGGCCCTCACCCGCAGCAGACCCGGATCCCACTCGCGGTCCGGGGCCACGCCCGCGAAACCGCGGTAGTGCAGTTCGTAGCAGAGGTACAGGGCCAGCTGGAGATCGTCGCCGTAGGGGGACGCGGACGCCACCGTCTCGTCCGCCGGGAGCCGGCCCGTGCCGCAGAGGTACCCGCGGACGGCCGCGGAGACCGGGCCCCGGGTGTCCGGCAGCCGGGGCCCTTGGGAGTCATGCGCCATGCGTGCCGAGTACCCCGAGGCCGCCGGGTCACCCGCGCAGGCGGGTGACCCGGCGCACCAGGGATGCTCCGGGTGGAACCGGACACCGTCCCGGCGGTGCCGGACGGGGGTCGGCGGCCACCGTCACGACCGGCACCGCCGGGACGGGTTCAGTCGTCCTGGGACTGCTCCTGGGCGTGCCGGCTGGTGGTGAGGGCGTCGGCGGCCTCCCCCTCGTGTCGGTTCCGCTCGCCCTCCGGGTCGTCGGCGCGGGTCTCCTCGTCCTCGATCTCCCGCAGGACCTCTTCCAGTGCGGTACGGGGGCGGTCCTGACCGGCCTCGGGGTGCTTGTCGTCGTCGGGCACGGTGGGTTCCTTCCGCTGGGTTCCGCTCGGTCGGTGGTCGGTGGTCGGTGGTCGGTGGTCTGGGCGGGGTCGGGTGGCGGTCCGTGTGCAGGGGGCGTTCGCGTGCTCCCTGCGTGGCCGCCCGCCCCCCTGGTGAGGCAGCCGGGGGGCGGAGTCGTGCCGGTCGCGTCGGGCAGGGCCCGCTCCGCGTGTCGTGCTGCCGCGGTCAGGGCCCGTGTTGCGCGAGGCGCAGCGGGACCGGCTCCGGGACCGCCGCCTCCTCGTCGTCGGCGAGCCGGGTGACCTCCGCCCACCAGGCCGGGCCGTCCTCCATGTGCCGCAGCATGACGCCCTCACGGATCGCCCACGGACAGACGGTGACCGAGGTCAGCCCGGTCAGTTTCATCGCCGTGTGCCCGATCACCGCACCGGCGAGGCTCTGTGCGGCGCGGGGTGCGGAGATGCCGGGCAGCCGGGCGCGTTCGGCGGCGGGCAGGGCGGCCAGGGTGGTGATGGCCTCGCGCAGGTCGTCGCGGTGCAGCTTGCGGTCCATGAAGGGGCCGTGCCGTCCGGGGGCGGCCCCGCACAGCCGGCCGAGCTGCTGGAAGGTCCGGGAGGTGGCCACCGCCGTACGCGGGCCCTCCCAGCGGATCCGGGCCGCCACGTCCCTGAGCTGATGGCGGATCCTGCGCCGCGCCGCGCGCAGGAGTTCCGGGGGAGGCGGGTCGTGGTCGGCGAAGAAGTCGTGGGTGAGCCGGGCCGCCCCGAGGGGCAGTGAGGCCACGAAGTCCGGCAGCCGGCCCCGCCCGAAAGCCACTTCGAAGGAGCCGCCGCCGATGTCCAGCAGCGCGAGCGGTCCGCAGCGCCAGCCCATCCAGCGGCGTGCCCCGAGGAAGGTCAGTTCGGCCTCCACCTCACCCGGCAGGGTGCACAGCGCGACGCCGGTCCGCGCGCGGACCGCCCGCAGCACCTCGCGCCGGTTGGGGGCGGAGCGCACCACGGCGGTGGCGAAGGCCAGGGGGCCCGCCGCCCCCCACCGGTCGGCGGTCCGGGCCGCCGAGGCGACCGCCGCCACGAGCCGCTCCACGGCCTCGTCCGGGATGGGGTCCCCCGGCGCCACCTGCTCCGACAGCCTCAGCCGCCACTTGGCCGTGTGCACCGGCAGCGGAACCCCGCCCGCGGCGTCCGACACCACCAGCCGCACGGTGTTCGATCCCACATCCAGAACGCTGATTCTCATGGCCCGCGAGTACCCAGGCCTAAACCTCCATGCGCGCGCGGTTCGCGGACGGCGCACGGAGGGGCCGCCGTCCCTCGTGGACGGCGGCCCCTCTCCCCGGTGCGGCTCCCGACGCGAGTCCGTCACATGTGGATCACCGGAGCCGCGTCCGCGTCCTGCTCCGGCACCCCGCGGCGGAAGAGGGCGAACGCGATCACCGCACCCGCGGCGAAGAATCCGGCCGACCACCAGAAGGCGGTGGTGTAGCTCTCGATGGTCGCCTGCGCCCGGACGAGCTTGTCCGCGGGGTTCTTCCCCACCAGGTAGTCGGCGGCGGCGCTCGAGGCCAGGGTGTTCAGCAGGGCGGTGCCGATCGAACCGCCCACCTGCTGCATGGCGTTGACCGTGGCGGAGGCGACGCCTGCGTCCTCGGCGGCGACCCCGCCGGTGGCCAGCTGCATGGCGGGCGGCATGACCAGACCGAGGCCGAGACCGGTGATGACCAGCTGCGGCAGTACGGCGCTCAGGTAGTGCGAGCCGACGCCGATCCCGGTCAGCCAGGCCATGCCGACCGCGGCGATCGCGAAGCCCAGCGGGATGACCGCCTTCGGGCCCAGGCGAGGCACCAGGGATGTCGTGCCGATCTGCGCCGCCACCATGAGCGCGCCGACCATCGGCAGGAACGCCACACCCGTCTTCGTCGGGCTGAAGCCCAGGTTGAGCTGGAGGTAGTAGGTGAGGAAGAGGAACACGCCGAACATGCCGGCGCCGGAGATCAGCACGGCCAGGAAGGAGGCCGCGCGGTTGCGGTCGAGGAGGATGCGCAGCGGCAGCAGGGGGTGTGCGGCGCGCGTCTGCCACCAGGCGAAGGCCGCGAGCAGGACTCCGCCGACGATCAGGAAGCCCCAGGTCAGCGCCGAGTCCCAGTCGTGGGTCTCCGCGTTGGAGAAGCCGTACACCAGGGCGAACAGACCGGCGGCGACCAGGACCGTGCCGGGCACGTCGAGCTTGGAGTTCCCGGCGTCGCGGTGGTTGGTCAGCAGCAGCCAGCCGCCCGCGAAGGCGACGACGGCGATGGCCACGTTGACGTAGAGCGTCCAGCGCCAGTCGAGTGCGTCGGTCAGGACACCGCCGAGCAGCAGGCCCACCGCGCCGCCCGCACCGGCGATGGCGCCGTAGACGCTGAACGCCTTGGCGCGTTCCTTGGCGTCGGTGAAGGTGGTGTTCAGCAGGGAGAGCGCGGCCGGTGCGAGGAGCGCGCCGAAGGCGCCCTGGAGGGCGCGGGCGGTGACCAGCATCTCGAAGTTGGTCGCGGCGCCGCCGAGGGCGGACACGGCGGCGAAGCCGACGACACCGATCAGGAAGGCCGTCTTGCGTCCGAAGAGGTCGGCTATCCGGCCGCCGAGCAGCAGCAGGGAGGCGAACGCCAGCGCGTACGCGGTGACGATCCACTGCCGGTTGCCGTCGGAGAAGCCGAGGTCGGCCTGGGCCGAGGGCAGGGCGATGTTCACGATGGTGGCGTCCAGCACCACCATCAGCTGGGCCAGGGCGACGACCGCGAGGATCCACCACTTCTTGGCGGATTCCGCGGACGGTTCCTGTCCGGCGCCCGTGCGGGCGCCGTCCGTCAGGGTTTTCGAGGGCATGGGGAACCACTCCAGGGACGTACGTGAGGGCAAAGAACACATAAACGAAACCGTTTCGTACACATGGAGGCTAGACCAGTTTCAGCGAAACGGCAAAGTTTCGTTAGTGAGGGTGCCCGGACGTCACCGGAACCGGCCGCACACGACCTACGCCAGCTGCCGGCGCACCAGCTCGTGCAGCCGTCCGCCGGTGTCCGCGAGGAGCTCGGCGGGCGTGCCCTGCTGGGCGATCTTGCCGTTCTCCATCACGACCACCCGGTCGGCGTCCAGCACCGTCGAGAGGCGGTGCGCGATGACGACCCGCGTGGCGTTGAGCTTGCGGGTGCTCTCGATGACCGTGCGCTGGGTCTCGTTGTCGAGAGCGCTGGTCGCCTCGTCGAAGAACAGGATGCGCGGCCGGCGGATCAGCGCCTGGGCGATCATCAGGCGCTGACGCTGTCCGCCCGAGACCGACCCGCTGCCCGAGACGATCGTGTGCAGTCCCATCGGCATGCGCCGGATGTCCTCGGCGAGACCGGCCAGTTCGGCGGCCGCCATCGCCTCCTCCGGCGTATGGGCCTCCGTTCCGCAGATGACGTCCAGCAGGGAACCGGTGAACGGCTGGGCGTGCTGGAGCACCACCCCGCACTGCCGTCGCACGGCCGACCGGTCGAGGGCCGCCAGGTCCTGCCCGTCGTACAGCACACTGCCCGAGACCGGCTTGTCGAAGCCGATGAGCAGCCGCAGGAGGGTCGACTTCCCGCAGCCGCTCGGTCCGACGATCGCCACGAACTCGCCCGGCCGCACCTCGAAGGAGACGTCGTCCAGGACGAGCGGACCGTCGTCGGAGTAACGGAAGGAGAGACGGCGCGCCTCGAGCGCACCCGTCAGCGGGCCGGGACGGGTGCTCGCGGCACGGACCTCCGGCGTCGCCTCCAGCACCGGCCGAATCTCCTCGAACAGCGGCAGCGCGGCCACCGCCGAGACGAAGGCGCCGGTCAACGAGGTCACCGAGGTGAGCAGCATCGTCATGGACGTGTTGAAGGTGAGGAAGTCCGCCGCCGACAGCGTGCCCCGCGCCGGACCCGCCAGCAGCATGAACACCAGCAGCGAACACAGCGGCAGGTACACCGAACCCAGCACCGTGTTGAGGTTCTTGATCCGGCCGAGGCGCTGCTGGAGCTCACGGCTGCGCGCGAACTGCGCCGCCCAGGCCGCGTACGCGTAGTTCTCGGCGGCCGCCACCCGCAGCTTCGGCAGCCCCCGCAGGGTCTGGAACGCCTGGTTGTTGAGCTTGTTGGAGAGCACCACGAGCCGCCGCTGCCAGCGCACCTGCCACAGCCCGAGCGCCAGGAACACCGACGCGACGACCACCAGCATGCCGCTCGCGGCCAGCGCCATCGGCACGCTGTACCAGAGCAGCAGCCCCAGGTTCATCGCACCGACGGTGACGGACTGCGCGACCGAAGGGCCGAGGCCCGCCAGCAGCCGGCGGATCGCGCTGATGCCCATGGCGGCACTCGCCAGCTCGCCCGTGGAACGCTCGGCGAAGAACTTGGTCGGCAGCCGGAGCAGCCGGTCCCACACCGCGGGCTGGAGCGTCGCCTCGATCCGGCCCTCCATGCGCAGGATCGTCAGGTTCTGGAGCAGCATGAACGCCGCCGCCACCACGCTGCTGACCATCACCGCCAGGCACACCTGCACGATCAGCCCCTGCTGGGCCTTCGGCACGTACTCGCCGAGCACCTTGCCGGTGGCGATCGGCACCAGCGCCCCGATCGCCACCGTCACCAGCCCGCTGAGCAGCAGGTTCGTCAGGTCCCCTGCCGTGCCCCGCATGCTGAACCGCAGCAGCCCGAGGGGGCCGAGGCTCCGTTCCGGCAGCGGGCGGTAGAACATGACCGCCCGTGGCTCGAACTCCTCCGCGTTGGCCTTCTCGACCGGGGTCTCCCGCCCGGTCGCGGGATGCACGGCGACATAGCCGCCGCGCCGCCAGAGCAGCGCGACCGGCGCCCCGGACAGGGCCCGGTGCCCTACCAGCGGCCCCACGTCGTCCCGCCACCAGCGGCCCTCCAGACGCACGGCCCGGGCGCGCACCCGGGAGGCCAGGGCGACCCGCTCGACCGGGTCGAGACGGTCGCTGTCCGCGCCCATCTGCGCGGGTTCGGCGAGGGTGATCCCGGCGGCCCCGGCGACGAGTCGGCAGGCCGCGTAGGTGGCGTCGGCGTCGGCGGCCGTGGCGCGCCGGTCCGCACCCCGGCCGCCGCTCCGCTCGCTTCGGCCGCTTCCGCCGATCGACGCGAGCAGGGTCCGGTCGGCCTGGTCGCGGACCGCCTCACCGGCCTTGATCCCGGCAGCCGTACGGGTCTCGTGGGTGTGCTCCAGCTGCTCGATCCAGCGGTCCAGCGTGGTCAGCAGCCGGAACTGCTGGTCGACCATGCTCTGCCACACCGCCGGGTCCATCAGCAGGTCGGCGGCCGCCTCCGCGCCGTACAGCGCGCCGTACTGCACGCTGCCCGGCGGCACCTGCATCCAGAACACGTCGTCGTCCTTGATCTCCGCCGCACCCTCGCCGGCCAGCGGCGCCTGGAAGAGGATCGACAGACCGCGGCCGACACCGAGGGCGAGCGCGTACTCCAGAGGGCTCGAGGTCGGCGGCACGTACTGGGGGTTGCCGTACCCGTCGTAGGACCAGGTCTGGGTGTTCGCGGGCTGGTACAGCTCACGCAGACCGATGCGGTGCACGACGCACTCGCGCAACGGGCGGGCGACGAGCGTGTGATGGGGCCCGGTGACCGGACCGAGCAGCAGGGAGCCCGTCTCCAGCCGTCCCAGGTGGTGCCAGTGGCCCTGCTGTCCGGCGTCCACCGCGAACAGGTCCAGCGCGCCCGACGCGACCAGCCACAGCACCTGTGGGCCCTCGAGATCGAGGCGGCTCAGTCCGGCGCAGTCGATCCGTGCGCCCAGCTGTCCCAGCGCGGCGAGAACGACGTCGCCTTCGGGTACGGCAGTCATCTCAACGCTCCCTGACCAGCGCCGCGTACGAGCCGCCGCGTGCCACCAGTTCCTCGTGCCGCCCGCGCTCCACGACCGTGCCGTGCTGGAGGACGACGATCTCGTCGCTGTCGCGGACCGTGCTGAGCCGGTGCGCGATCACCACGCACGCGCAGCCGCGCCGGCGCAGGTTGTCCATCACCACCTGCTCGGTCTCGGCGTCCAGCGCGCTGGTCACCTCGTCCAGCACGAGGATGCTGGGGCGGCGCACCAACGCCCGTGCGATCTCCAGACGCTGGCGCTGGCCGCCGGAGAAGTTGCGGCCGTCCTGCTCGACCCTGCTGTGGATGCCGCCGGGCCGCCGCAGGACCGTGTCGTGGAGCGCCGCGTCCCGCAGCGCGTCGACGACGGCGTCGTCCGGGATCGACGGGTCCCACAGCGCCACGTTGTCGCGCACCGAGCCCTCGAAGAGGAACACCTCCTGGTCGACGAAGGACACGGAGGAGGCGAGCGCCCCGCGCGGGATGTCCTCCAGGCGCTGCCCGTCGACGCGGATGACACCCTCCCAGGGCGCGTACAGGCCCGAGATCAGCCGGGACACCGTCGACTTTCCGCTGCCCGAGCCGCCGACCAGCGCCACCTGCTGCCCCGGTCCCACGGTCAGGTCGAAGCCGGTCAGCAGCGGCTTGTCCAGCGGGCTGTAGCCGAAGGTGACGTTCTCCAGCTCGACGTGTCCGTGCAGCCGGCGCGTCGAGTCGGCGCCGGAGCGGCGGTCGTAGAGCGGGTCGGCGCGGAAGTTCTCCACGTCCTTGAGCCGGGCCACGTCCGCGGCGAAGTCCTGGATCCGGCCCGCGACCCCGTTGAGGCGGGTCAGCGGGGCGGTGAAGCGGGTGACCAGAGCCTGGAAGGCGACCAGCAGGCCGACCGAGATGTGGCCCTCGATCGCCCGCATGCCGCCGATCCACAGGATCAGCGCGCTGTTGAGGGTGGCGAGGGTCGGGGCGACCACGCCGAGCCAGGCGCTCGGCACGCCGAGCCGCTGCTGCTCCTCCAGGGTGGTGGCGTGCTGACCGGCCCACTTGCGGAAGTAGCCCTCTTCGCCGCCGGTCGCCTTCATCGTCTCGATCAACTGAAGCCCCGTGTACGCCGTGTTGGTGAGCCGGGCGTTGTCCGCGCGCAGCTTCGCCGTCCGGGTCGCGCGCAGCCGGATGACGATCCGCATGGCGACGATGTTGAGCAGCGCCACACCGACGCCCACATACGTCAGCTGCGGGTCGTAGGTGTAGAGGAGGACCGCGTAGAGCAGCACGACCACCGCGTCCACGCCCGCGGACGCCAGATCGCGGGCCAGTGTCTCGGCGACCGCGTCGTTCGACTGGAGCCGCTGGACCAGGTCGGCCGGGCTTCGCTGGGAGAAGAAGGTCACCGGCAGCCGCAGCAGATGCCGCAGGAAACGGGCGCTGGAGAGGGTCGAGGAGATGATCCGGCCGTGGTGCAGGTTGGCCTGCTGGAGCCAGGTCAGGACCACCGTGAGGGCCACACAGGTGGCCATCGAGGCGAACAGCACGCCCAGCAGCGAGGTCTGTCTGCCGATCAGGAACATGTCGATGTAGGTCCGGCTGAGTGCCGGCACGGCCGAGCCCACCAGAACCAGCAGCAGGCTCGCCAGCACGGCCGCCGGCAGGGTGCCCGCGGTGCCCCGCAGCCGGGCCGGCATCGCGCCCAGCACGCCAGGTCTGCGCCCGCCCCGCTCGAAGTCCTCGCCCGGCTCCAGCACCAGCACGACACCGGTGAAGCTGCCGTCGAAGTCCTCCATCGACACGAACCGGCGGCCCTTGCCGGGGTCGTTGACGAACACGCCCCGTCGCCCGAGGCGACGGCCCATGCCCTCGTAGACGACGTAGTGGTTGAACTCCCAGAAGAGGATCGCCGGTGACTTCACCCCGGCGAGGGCCGCCAGGTCCATCTGCATGCCTTTGGCCGTGAGGCCGTAACCACGGGCCGCCTTCAGCAGGTTGCTCGCCCGCGAACCGTCCCGGGAGACACCGCAGGCGATGCGCAGCTCCTCCAGCGGGACGTGCCGGCCGTGGTGCCCGAGGACCATGGCGAGGGAGGCGGCACCGCACTCCACGGCTTCCATCTGGAGAACGGTGGGCGTGCGGACGGTCTTTCCCCGGCTCTTGGGGACGGTCCGCCGGGGCGGCGCGGCACGCCGCCGGGTCCGCGGCTGCTCGGTGGCGGTCACGGCAGCAGCCAATCGACGGGACGCTGGTCGGCCAGGCGGATCGAACCCGTGGCCATGGTCATGGAGGCGAGGCGGAACGGCGGCCCGTCCGCGGACGACCACCGGTAGCCGCTCCTGGTCGCCGCATCCTTGTCCAGTCGGACCAGGACCGCCACCGGGCGGCCCTGTGCGGTGAACTGCTCGCCCAGCTGGCTGTCGCCGAGGAACGCGGCGATCGCCTGCGCGGACTGGGCCGCGCGGTCCACCGACTTCACATGGCCGCGCAGCACGCCGTACTGCTGCGACGGCACGGTCTGCACGGTCAGGTCGACGGCCGCGCCGGACGGGACGGAGGCGGCGTTCTCCGCCGGGACGTACACCGTCGCGTACAGCGGATCGTCGGCGCCGGCGACCTTCTCCACGGCTGCCACGTTCGCGCCGGTGGAGATGATCTGCCCGATGGTGGCGGCCAGTGCGGTGATCCGGCCCGCGGCGACCGTCCGTACCACGGCGTCGCCCTCGGCGGTGCGCACCTTCAGCACGGGTGAGCCGGCGGGCAGCCGCTCGCCCTCCTTCGCGAGGACCGCGGTGACCTGGCCCGCTGCGGGGCTCTGCAAGATGTAGCTTCCCTCGCCGTGGGTGAGGACGGCGGGCGCGCTCACGGTGGAAGCGACCGAACCGGTGACCGCCCACACGGAGGCGGCCGCCATGACGACCACGGTGACGGACAGGGCCAGCCAGCCCTGTGGGCGCGCGAAGCGCACCGGCAGGTCTAGCTCCTCCGGCGACTGGAGCTTGGCGAGAGCCTGTTGGCGGAACTGCACGGGGGCTTACCTCGGAGGTTCAGGACACCGAAGAGTCCCGGAGCCGGGTGACGGCTCCGGGACTCGAAGGAGTCACAAAGGGCGCGATCAGAGACCGGCGACCAGGTTGGTGACCGGGGCCGTGTTCAGGCCGGTGACACCCTCGACGGTGCCGACGACCGTGTTGACCAGGCCGGAGACCGGGGCAATGCCGTCCACCAGGCCGGTGACGGAGCCGACCGCGTTCAGGGACAGACCGCCGGAGACGTTGTCCAGCTCGGCGTCGGAGATCTCGACGGTCTGAACCTGGGGGGTGGAGTTCATGGTGGAACTTCCCTTCACATGGATATCTCATCAGGGGGAGCGGCCCCCTCTGGGGACAGATGACGGCCGCGACCGCAGGCACCGGACATCCCGTTTCCGGGAGACCGCGGTGGCCCTGCGGTGCGATGGATCAAAGCAGGTCCGTGGTCGGCGCAGCCAGTCAAACAACGCCTTCACCTGGGGACTTGTGTCACGGGAGCGTCAAACGGTGCAGGCGCGCCCACCACTTGTCGGCGACTCCTTCACACCAAGGGCGGGATCCGCTCGGATGAGCGAACGGCGCTGTCGCGGCGAATCCGACACTCCCGCACCAAAGGCGCGCCGGAGGCCGGGGAGTTGTGCAGAACCCCTGCTCGCGGTGACCTGCTTGGGCATTCGCTGTGCAGATTCCCTGAAGCGGGGATTCCGCTCCGGGATCTCCACGGAGCGTTATCCGCAGGCTACACACCGTGCGGGAATGTCGATGTCCGGGCCGGCGGCGTACCGCCGGTGCACTTGTCTGCGATCGCTATCCGGAGGGCGGCATTCACGGGAACCGATCGGATCCAGCCAACCGAACCGGTCGTCGCGCACCGGAACGAGGTTTCCCACGCCATCGTCTTCATAAGTTCGGGGCCTGGCGGACGGCCGGGGCGGCCCTCACGGCGGCGCCGTCCGCGACCGCCGTCGGCGCGTCCCTCCAGATTCCCCGGTCCGGCACCCGTGACCAGGCAGGACGCGGGACCTGGCGGCCCTCGCCCGCCGCCCGGGGAGAGAGCCCGGCGGTGACGGACCAGGGCGCGAAGCCGGCCGTAAGGATCTTGTCGCCTTCGGTGGCCGTCATCGCCATATGGGCGATTGTTCCCGCAGCCGGCAGGCCGGATCCGGGTCATGGCCGATTCACGGTTCAGCAAAGGAAGTTGGCAAACGCGATTGAACGCACCCTGTGACCCCTGCGTACTCATGGCCAACCAGGCGCCGCTGTACGGAGCTGCCGAATCCCGGCAGCCAGACCCCGTCCCCCAGGAGGTCGAGTTTTTTGAGTCACAAGCGAGTTACGAAGCGCAAGGCCATCATCGCGGCAGGCGGTGTGGCGGCGCTCGGAGCGGCGGCCATCCTCCTTCCCCAGGCCAACGCCTCCCAGGACGGCGGTTCCGGCAACGCCGCCTCGGTGAAGACGCTCAAGTCGGGCGACGCCTCGGACCTCGCGTCCCAGCTCGAGAAGCTGCTCGGTGACGCCTTCGCCGGTTCCTACTACGACGACGCCGGCAAGCAGCTGGTCGTCAACGTCGTGAACGTCTCCGGCGACGAGAACAACGTCATCACGCAGGCGAAGAAGGCGGGCGCCAAGGTCCGCGAGGTCGAGAACAGCACGGCCGAGCTCGAGGCGGCCGCGAAGACGCTGAAGGCCAAGGCGACCATCCCGGGCACCTCCTGGGCCGTCGACCCCAAGACGAACAAGATCCTCGTCACCGCCGACTCCACGGTCACCGGCAGCAAGTGGGACCGGATCGACTCGACCGTCAAGACCCTCGGCTCGAGCATGGCGACGATCAAGAAGTCGGCCGGCAAGCTCAAGCCCCTCGTCTCCGGCGGCGACGCGATATTCGGCGGCGGGGCGCGCTGCTCCCTCGGCTTCAACGTGACGGCGGGCGACGGCTCCCCGGCCTTCCTGACGGCCGGTCACTGCGGTGTCGCGGCCAAGCAGTGGTCCGACTCCGAGAACGGCCAGCCGATCGCCACCGTCGACCAGGCCACCTTCCCCGGTGACGGCGACTTCGCGCTCGTGAAGTACGACGACGCCAACACGCAGGCGCCCAGCGAGGTCAACACCGGCCAGCAGACCGTCGCGATCAGCCAGGCCGCCGAGGCGACGGTCGGCACGCAGGTCTTCCGGATGGGCAGCACCACCGGCCTGAAGGACGGTCAGGTCCTCGGCCTCGACGCCACCGTGAACTACCCCGAGGGCACCGTCACCGGCCTCATCCAGACGGACGTCTGCGCAGAGCCCGGCGACAGCGGCGGCTCCCTCTTCACCCAGGACGGCCAGGCCATCGGTCTGACCTCGGGCGGCAGCGGTGACTGCACCGCCGGTGGCGAGACGTTCTTCCAGCCGGTGACCACCGCCCTGGCGGCGGTCGGCGCGACGCTCGGCGACGGCGGTGCCGGCGCGGGCGCGGGCGGCGGCGAAGCGGGTGCCGGTGCGGTCGACGCGAACGGCGACGGTATCGACGACAACACGGGTGAGGCCATCCAGGGCGGCGGCGACGCCGGTGCCGGTGCGGTCGACGCGAACGGCGACGGTATCGACGACAACACGGGTGAGGCCATCCAGGGCGGCGGCGACGCCGGTGCCGGTGCGGTCGACGCGAACGGCGACGGTATCGACGACAACACCGGTGAGGCCATCCAGGGCGGCGCCGACGACAACGCGGGCGGCCAGAACCAGAAGGGCAACGGCCACGACCAGGCCGGCGGCAACCAGGACCAGGCCGGCGACAACGGCAAGGGCGACGGCTCGGGTGTGAACGAGTCGCACTGAAACGGCGTCATCCGAACGGTCCGGCCCTCCGGCGGGGGCCGGACCGTTCGTGTTCGCACCCGGAGACGGCCCCTCAGTCGTCTCCCCGGGCCCGCAGCAACAGCAGCGCCACGTCGTCCACCCGTTGCTCCGCCGCCGCGTAGTGGCCCACCAGTTCGTCGGCCAGCTCCTCCAGCGGACGGTCCCCGGCCTCGCCGAGCCGCCGTCCCAGGTCGGCGACCGCGTCCTCGATGTCCACCCCGGGCGTCTCGATCAGCCCGTCCGTGTAGAGGGCGAGGACACAGTCGCGGGTCAGCTCGACCTCCGTCGTCGGATAGGCCGCAGAGCCGTCGATGCCCAGCAGCGGACCGCCCGCGAGGTCCAGGACGCGGACCCGGCCGTCCGCGCGGCGCAGCAACGGTGGAGGATGACCGGCCCGGGCCATGACCGCCCGGCCCCTGGCCGGATCCAGCCGCAGGTACAGACAGCTCGCGAACAGCTCCGAGCCGAGGTCGATCAGCAGCCGGTTGGTGCTGCGCATGACCTCCGCGGGCTCCTGGCCCACCGTCGTGTAGGCGCGGACAGCGGTACGGATCTGCCCCATCAGCCCGGCCGCGGTCACGTTGTGCCCCTGGACGTCTCCGATCACGGCCGCCGCGAGCGGGGGCGAGGGCACCAGGTCGTAGAAGTCCCCGCCGATCTCCATGCCCCGGGTGGCCGGCAGATAGCGGGCGGTCGCCTCGATGCCCGCCAGCGACGGCAGTGAGGGCGGCAGCAGCGCCGCCTGCAACCCGTGCGCCAGCTGGTGCTTGACGTCGTAGAGCAGCGCGCGGTCCAGGGCCTGAGCGATCAGCCCGGCGAGGCTGGTCAGCACCGCCCGTTCGTGGGTGGAGAACGCGTGCGGTTCCGCGTAGGCCAGCACACAGGCTCCCACCGGCCGGCCGGAGGCGATCAGCGGCAGGAAGGCCCAGGCGGCGAAGCCGTCGTGCGAAGCCTGCCGGGCCGGGTACAGGCGCTCCAGGTGCTGCCGGGACTCGAAGAACGCCGGGACGCCGTGCGCGACGGCGTGCGCGCCCGGCGTCGGGGAGGTCAGCGGCGTCCGGTCGAACCGCTCCACGACACGCGGGTCGGGATACCCGTGATGCCCGAGCACGTGCAGCCGGCCGGCCCGCGCGCCGAGCAGCGCCAGGGCCTGGCAGCCCACCGCCGGCGCGATCTCCTCCGCCACCAGTCCCACCACGTCCTGCACGCTCACCGTCTCCGTGAGCGCCCCGGCCATGCTGAGCGCCTGCGACATCGACACCAGCCGGTACGGCGCGTCCTCCGAGCGGGGGCCGGACGGTCCCGTCACCGACACGGCCCGGGCCCGGCTGATCCGTACGCTGATCCCGGTGGTACTCGGATACAGCCGGAGCGACAGCCACTGCGAGGGCGGGCGCAGCGCGACGAACGAGGTGGCCTCCTGACTGATCAGCGCGGCCCGGTAGCGCTCCTCGTACAGCGGATCGTTGAGCCACGGCACGGCCATCCACAGCTGTGAGCCCAGCAGCCCGCTCACCGGGACGCCTAGCAGCTCGGCGGCCGCGGGGTTCGCGAAGGCCACCCGCCCGCTGAGGTCCAGCGAGCACATCCCGTACGGCAACCGCGCCACCATCCGGGCCGCCTCGGCCGTGCCCAGCGTGCCGGCGGCGTCGCCCAGCGGGCTCGTGTCCAGCAGATCGGTCTCGGCCCGCACGGGACGGTTCTTCGAGGCGGCGCGCTCCAGCTGCACCGCGAGCCGGTCGCAGGCCGTCGTCAGTTCCTGGCGCTCCCGCTCGGACAGCTCCGGCGGGTGCGAGCCGGGCCAGGTCACGAAGACCGCGCCGTACACCCGGGACGCGGTCCGCACGGGCAGCGCGGCCAGTGCGAAGGGATAGGGCAGGACGACGGCGATCCGCGGATACCGGCGGGCCATCTCCTCGGCCCCGCCCACCCACACCAGTCGCCGTTCGCGCACCGCCTCGGCGACCGGGATGGGCGCGCTCAGGCCCACCCGCTCCCAGGGCGCCGCGAAGGACCGGGGCAGCCCCGCCATCACCGCCATCTCCAACACCGACTCGTCACCGGGACGCAGATACACGGCGCCCGAGTGCGCCCCGACGGCGTCCATCATCGACGTCAGCGCCAGGGAGAGAAGCGGTCGTCCGACCGGCGCTCGCACGGCGGCAGCGGGCGTCCGACCGGACGACGTCTGCCCGTCCGACACGGCGACCACCTCCTCGCCCGGCGCCGCGCGAGTCCCAGGGTCCAAATCTGCCCCCTGGCGGCCCGGCCCGCACGGCGAGCGGCGCGCCCGCCGAGGGGCACCCCGTACCCCGTCGGGCCGTCCCCACGCCTCCCCGGCCGAAGCGCGGGAGGGTGTACGGGCGCCCCGCGTGCGCCCCCGCGCAACCCGATGGCTTGATCTTCGCGCTGAGAAACGGTCCGAGGGCCGAAGAATGGGCAGGCGTTCAGCACCACGGACAACAGCACGGAACCGGCGTACGCGAGCTGAAGGGGTGGCAGTGATCCGGGTACTTCTGGTGCACGACGCATGTCTGGTCAGATCGGTTCTCGCGCAGTGGCTGTCCAGGGACCCGGATCTGCGGGTGGACGACGTCCCGTGGGGCAGCGCGGCCCGCCGCGTCGGGGCGGTGCGCCCGGACGTGTGCGCGGCGGATCTCGACTGCTCCGAGGCGTACGGCCTCCCCCCGCTGGGCGAGTTATGCCCGCGAGGCGGTGGCCTGACGCCGCCGAGGCTGCTCGTGCTCGCCAGTGCGAACAGGCCGGGCCTGCTGAAACGGGCCCTGGAGGCGGGGGCGCTCGGCTATGTCGACAAGGCGGGCCCGCCGGAGCAACTGCTGCACGGCATCCGTAAGGTCGCTCAGGGGGAACGTTTCATCAATGACTCGCTCGGCTTCGGCTTCCTCAAGGCCGCCGAGATGCCATTGACCCGTCGGGAACTGAGCGTCCTAACCCTCGCCGCCGAGGGAGCCTCCGTCGCGGAGATCGCCGGGAACCTGCATCTCTCCCACGGGACCGTGCGCAACTACATGGCGGCGATCACCCGCAAGACCGGCGCGCGCAACCGTGTCGACGCCATCCGCATCTCCCAGGGGCAGGGCTGGCTGTGAGGAGCCTCCGGTCTCCCCGGTCTCCCCGGTCTCCCCGGTCTCTCCGGTCTCTCCGGTCTCTCCGAGGGTGTCGGGTTCCCCCGCTCTGCCTGTTCTCCGGGTTCTCCCGGCTCTCCCGGGGTTCCCGGCCGTTTCCCGGCCACCGAAGAGATCGCGGTACAGGGGAGAGCACCGCGCCACCTCCTCGTGCGTCCCGTGCGTGGTACGCGGTCCGTCCATGACCAGCACCCGCTCCGCGCGCCGGGCCGAGCCGATGCGGTGGGCGACGACGACCAGGGTGCCGCCCGGCCGGGCGGCGAAGGCCCGCTCGGCGCGGGCCTCCGCGTCCAGGTCCAGATGGCTGGTCGCCTCGTCGAGCAGGGCGAGCGGCGCGGGCGAGAGGTACGCGCGCGTGAGGGCGATCAGCTGGCGTTCGCCGGCCGACAGCGCCGCCGGATCCACCCGCGCGGCCGGTCCGCCCAGCGAGTCGAGCAGCGGGGTCAGCCCGACGGCCTCGGCCGCGGCGAGCAACTCCTCCTCGGGCACGGGGTACGGCCGCAGATGGGTGAGGTTCTCGCCGAGGGTGCCGCTGAACACGTACGCCTCCTGCGGGATGAGCACACGCCGAGCGGCGGCTTCGCCGCCCGGCACCGGCCGGCCGCAGATCCGCACCCTCCCGCGCACCGGCTGGAGCAACCCCGCGACCAGCCCGGTCAGCGTCGACTTCCCGATCCCGCTCGGCCCCACGACGGCCAGGTGGGCCCCCGTGGGCAGGGCGAGGGTGAGGTCGTCGACGACGGGCGCGGAGGCGGGACCGTAGGCGAAGGTGAGGGAGGTCAGGGACAGCGCGGGCGGTTCGGGGCCGGCCGGCACGGCGTACGACGGGGCAACCGCGGTGGTGGACCGGACGCGCTGCGCGGGCGGCGCCCCAGTCGCCGCGGGTCCGGCCGTCGCGGCGTACGACGACGGGCACGGCAGCGGCTCCTCGTCGGCCGGGGGCTCGGTCGCGTGCTGGCGCGGGGGCCGCGGCGTGCTGTCGTCGGCCGGGGAATCAGGGGTCCCGGCGGGCGGGGTGAGGCGCTTCAGTACGACCGTCAGGCGGGAACCGCTGGTGCCCAGGCCGTGTACGAGGCCGTCGAGGGCCGGGAGCAGGGACTGGGTGACATAGGCGAGGGCGCCGACGAGGGCGCCGGGGGTGACGCCCTGGTCCAGGAGCCAGGGAGCGCCGGCCAGCAGCAGGACCAGGGGCAGCTGACCGCCGAGCGCGAGGCAGGCCACGCGGGCCACGCCCCACCGGGCCAGGGCGCGGGCCGCTCGCCGCTCGGCCTCGACGAGGGCTGCGGCGTCGGCGGCGATCCGGTCCTCAGCGCCGGCCGCGGTGACGTCCCGGAGCCCCGGGCAGACGACGCCCAGGTTCTGCGCCAGAGCCTCGTCGGCGGCGAGGAACGCCTCCTGCCGTCGTGCCAGCGGCCGCAGGGTCACCGCGAACAGAACCACGCCCGCGGCGAGCGGCGGCCCCACGACCAGGAGCAGCCGGGGCGCGAGCGAGCACAGACCGGCCAGCGCGCCCGCGGAGGTGAACACGAACGAGCGCGACACCATCACCAGGCCCGCGAAGCTGTCCCGGGCGATCTCCACCTGCTGGGTGAGCCCGGACAGCGCTCCGCCGTCCCCCTCGCGCACCCCCCGCTCCACCACCCGGGTCACGAGCCGGTCCCGCAGCGGTTCCACCAGCGAGGCGACCGCCCCGTAGACCCGTCCGGTGCCGTAGGCGCCCGCCAGCACCCCGAGCCCGGCCACCGCGAGCCAGCACAGTCCCGGCCCGGCCCGCCCGGCCAGGAACCCGTCGTCCAGCGCCCGTGCCAGGGCGTATCCGAGCAGGAAGGTCTGGCCGGTCTCCAGCACCGACCAGCCCACGAGCCCCCACAGGGCCCGCCGACGGCCCAGCAGAAAGCGGAGCCCCCGGGACCGCAGACCGTCCGGCCCGGCCGCCCGGCTCACCGCCGTCCTTCCGGGCCGGCCTCGGCCGTCACTCCTGCGTCCGCCTCCGCACCGGCCCCGGGCCCCTCGCCCGCTGCGAACACCGCCCGGTATCCCGCCGTCCGCCACAGCTGCGCATGCGTCCCGACGGCTCGCACCCGCCCCCCGTCCAGCCAGGCCACCGTGTCGGCACGGGCGGCCGTGGCGGCGCGGTGGGCGACCACGAGACGGGTGGCGGTCATGGCGCCGAACACGGCCTCAGTGACCTGGCGTTCGGTGACCGTGTCGAGGCTGGAGAGGGCGTCGTCGAGGATGAGGAGGCGGCCGTCGTGGGCGAACGCGCGGGCCAGGCCGAGACGCTGGGCCTCGCCGCCGGAGTGCGGGGCGTCCGCGCAGGGTGTGGCGTAGCCGTCGGGCAGCCGGCGGACGAAGTCGTCGGCGCGTGCCGTGCGGGCGGCCTCCCGGACCCGGGCGGGGGAGGCGCGTCCCAGGGAGACGGTGTCCTCGATCGTGACGCCCAGCAGGGCCGGCCGGTCGAAGGCCTGCGCGATCGCCGCCCGTAGCTCGGCCCGGGGGAGGGCGGGCAGCGGGACGCCGTCCAGCAGCACCTCTCCGCGGTCCGGGTCGGTGAGCCTGCCCGCCAGCGCGGCCAGGAGCGACTTCCCGGCGCCGGAACGGCCCACCACGGCCAGGGTCGTCCCGCCGGGCACCACCAGGTCGACGCCGTCCAGCACCGTACGGTCACCGTGCCGGGCGGTCACGCCGCGCAGCTCCAGCCGGCCGGGGCCGCCTCGCGGCAGCCGGTGTCCGCCGTAGGCGGGAGTCGGTTCCGTCAGGACCTCGCCCAGGCGGGCGGCCGCCGTCCGGGCCCGGACCAGCGCGGAGAGCTGCCCGACCAGCACACCGACGCCGGTGGCGAGAACCGCGTAGCGCGAGGCGGCGAGGACGTCGCCGGGCGACAGCCGGTGCCGGGTGAGCAGCAGGCCGGCGACGGCGACCACCCCGAGGTGCAGCAGCGGCGCCACCGCGGTCGCCCGCGCCGCCGCCCGGCCCTGGACCCGCCACATGCTCCGGCCCGCCCGGGAGAGTTCGGGCAGCGGCCGCAGGACGCGTGCGGCGTCCCGGGCCGCCGTGCCCGCCGCGCGGATCGTGCGGGCGCCGCCGACCGCCTCGGTGAGCGCGGCCGCGATCCGTCCCTGCGCCCGCTGGTAGTCCGCCACACATGCCGAGGTGTCCCGGGCGAGGGAGCGCAGCAGGAGGGTAAGGGCCGGCGCGCCGGTCAGGAAGACGGCCGCCAGCCACGGGTCGATGAGGACCAGCGCCCCCACGGCGCCGACGGGCCCCGCGAGCGAGGCCAGCAGCGCGGCCCGGGCGCCGGGCGCCGTACCGGCCTGGGCGGCGCTGCCGACGACCCGCGCGACGAGGTCCCCGGCGCCGAACCGGGCGGAGGCGCGCGGGCCCACGGCCAGGACGTGGCCGACGACCCGGCGGCGCAGAAAGGCGGTGGTCCGGGCGTCGAGGGTGCCGGCGAGCACGGTCTCGCACGCGTCGAGCAGGGTCAGCAGGAGGACGAGGCCCGCGCAGCACAGCACCCAGCCGGTCGCGGGGGAGCGGGCGAGCAGCAGGTCCAGGGTCCGGCCGAGCGCCATGGGCACCAGTAGTCCCGCGCCCGTCGCCGCGACGCTCACCAGCCCGAGAGCCACGCAGCGCGATCCGCTGTGCCGGGTCGCCGCGCCGAGCAGCTCGCCGGTCGTCCGGTCCGTCTGCATTCTGCTCCCGCACCTCCTCGCAGGTTCCTGGAGCGGCCGGGCCCCGGGCGGCCCCCTCCCTGGGGAGCGGACCGCCCGGAGCATTCAGCACGACGAGCGCGTCGTGCTGGTCGTTCTGGTGGTGCGTGTGGTGCTTGTGGCGCCTGTGCCGTAGGTCAGAGACAGAGCAGGACGCTCGTGGCGCTGACGCAGGACAGCAGGCTCACGGTGCTGTTGCCGCCGCCACCGGTGTGCTCGTCGGATTCCATCGTCTGAAGGTCGAGCAGGGCCATGGTGTGTCCTTTCATCGGTTGGATGTCACGTCCCGTGGGGACGGGTTGCGTCACGACTCCGTCGGTTGCCGCGGAGCCGCGTCATGAGGGCCGCGGTGCGGCGGCGGGAGGAACGGCAGGTGCGCGGTGGCGCCCGTGCCGTCCGGATCGAGGGCGGCGGCGAGGGCGAGCAGACACCCCGACGTGCCGGTGCCGAGGTCCATGGACAGCCGCATCATCTGGTGTCCGGGGAAAGCCAGTTGGCCCTGGTAGGGCATCGCGAACCAGCCCAGCGCGGCGATCTGCCCGTCGAGGCGTGCACGGCTCGCGCCGGGCGCGGTGGTGCGGGCGAGGTGCAGGATCATCCCGGCGCGGCCCTGGAAGAGACCGGGCTGCGCGTAGAAGCGGGAGATGGCCGCGGTGAGGATGCCGGCCCGCGCCCGCTCGAACTCACCGCCCGCGTCGGGGACATGGGCCGCGTGGTCGTCGAGCACCGCCCCCACTCCCACGCTTCCGTCCCCGAGATACGGCAGGGTCCGCCACCCCTCGTCGACCTCCACCGCACCTCCCTCGCGTTCCACACAGGCAGCCAGGTCCCGGCGCAGTGCGAGGCCCGCCGCCTCCAGCAGCCGGCGCTCGCCGGTCTCCTCGTACTGCCTGAGCAGGAACAGCGCGGGCCCGCTCGCGCCCCGCAGCAGCCCGGCCCGGCGCCGCCGGGCCCCCTCCGGCACCGGTTCGGCGAGCCGTCGTACGACGATGTCCGCGGCCTCGGCGGCCCGCTCGCTCAGCTCCGGCTCACCCGTCGAGCGCGCCAGACCCGCGAGGACGAGCCCGAGTCCGGCCAGCCCGCCGTGCAGGTCGGAGGAGAGGTTCTGCCACCGTTCGCGCAGGATGCCGTCGACCAGGTCCAGCGCTCGCTGCCGGTGACCCAACAGGTCCAGCACATGGGCGACGCCGGCGAGGCCGTCGTACAGGCCGAGCGGGGTGCCCGTCGGGGCCGGGGCGGTGTGGTCGAGGAGCCAGCGCTCGCCTTCGTCGTACCGTTCGGCGCCGGTCGCCCTCAGTGCGTACAGCACACCGGCCGCGCCGTGCGCCAGCCCGAGACCGCCGCCGTCGGAGAACTGGGCGACGTCCCCAGGGAAGAGCCGGTCGTCGCGCTCCGGAGTCGCCGACGCGAGGATCGCCTTGACCATCGAGTCACGGCTGTGCGGCCAGTCGCCGGGCTCCACGCGGGAGGCCGGCGCCGACGGCACACGGGCGGCGACCCGCGGCGGCGCTCCGGACCCGCCCCCGTCCGGACCGATGCCCCCGTCCGAGACGTCCCGGGTGATCTCCGCGACCGCTTCGTCCAGGAAGTCCTTCGGCACGTCGGGAAACTCCTCGGCGATCACCTCGGCCAGATGCGCCGCCTTGCCCCGGTCGACCACGAACAGGGTGGTGACGGGCAGGAACAGGGCGAGCCGTAAGCAGGCCAGCGCGTACCGGTCGACGTCGGCGCCCCGGCGGTCGGGCGGTGCGAAGAAGCCGGGGTGCGCCACGATCTGGCGGCCGTTCTCCCCGGCGGGGGCAGCCGCCTCGAAGTCGATCAGACTCACCGACTCCCCGTCCGGCGCGACCATGATGTTGAAGACGTGCAGGTCGTTGAAGACGATCCCGCGCGCGTGCACCTTCGCCACCGCCCGCTCCACCGAGCGGTGGACCCGCACCGCCCACCGCGTGTACGCGGCGACGGCCTGCGGATCGGGGTCGGGACACAGCAGCGGATGGCGCTCGGCGAAGAAGGAGTTGAGCGGACGGCCCTCGACGCGGTCCATGACCAGGAACCGGTGGTCGCCGAGGGTGAACCAATCCCGCACCTCGGGCACCACCCCGGTGCCCGCCACCGCCTCCAGCGCCCGCTTCTCCCGCTCCAGCCGGGTGATCGCGTCCGCCCCGTCCGCGGCCAGCCCGGCGTGCGGCCGGCCCTCCTTGAGGACCACCTTGCGCCCGTCCCGGGTGTCGGTGCCCGCGTAGACCCCGCCGCCGTTGGAGAAGTGCAGCGCCTTCTCGATGCGGTAGGGCAGCTCTCCCACCGTCGTCGTGTTGCGGGCCGCCAGGTGGGACTCCAGGAACGGGGGCAGGGTCACCCACTCCGGGACCTGGAAGGAGGGCGCGCGCCGGTCCGGGACCAGGTTCCCCTCGCCGTCGAGCACCGCCAGGACCAGCGAGCCCCGGTCGTCGACCACGTACCTGCGCGCGAACGCCCCGTAGCGGACGTAGAGCGGGCCTTCGTGCCAGCGCAGGTCGGTCAGGACGTACGGCCCCTCGAAGCCCTCCAGAAGCGTGCCCAGCTCGCGCAGCACCGAGTGGAGCTGCTCCTCGTCGGACGGGTAGACCGTGACGAACTTGCCGCTGGTGTCGCGGCCGGCGTACTTGGTGTTGCGCAGATGCAGCAGGTGCGGGCCCGGCACGAACTTGAACGGGACACGGCGCGGGACGCAGTAGTCCCACACGATCGCCGCGATCCGGTCGGCGTTCGCCCGGGTGGCCGAGGCGTGGATCTTCCACCCCTGGGCCGGTCCTGCCGCCGGGGAGCCGTCCGCGTCGAGCGGCGTCATGGTCAGCCAGTCGCCGGTCCGCGCCGACGTCCAGCCCCCGGGGACCGGGCGGCGCGCCGTGTCGAACAGCGGAGCGGGCCCCTCGCCGGTCAGCCGGTCGGGCGTCTCGTAGAAGTGCGCGTCCGCCAGCGCGTACACCTCGTACCGCTTGTCCATGCGTCCCCTTCCGTGTCCCGGCTTCCGTGGCCCGGCCAAGAGACTCGCAAGCGGACGGGGGACGCGGACAGTCACGCCTGTCATGAGATCCCTGTGCGAAACGCACGCGTAAAGACATGTTCGGTTCCTTTCGAGCACGATCCGTCGTCGATTCCCCTCGCGGCCTGCTCCGAACGCCGCAGGGGCTGCGCCCGGGGACCTTTGGCGCTGTAATGGCGGACGTGGTCAGTGAGGGTGCCGCGGAGCGCAGAACGGGACCTCTGCGCGCCGAAACCGCGCTCAAGACGATCACAGCCGATCCCGCCTCACCCGAACGGGTGCGGCGCACCCTGGAACAGGCGCTGGTCTTCGCCGGCGCGGCCTTCGCCGCGCTCTACACACCCGCCGGCACGCTCCTCGGGCCGGGCCGGGACGGCGACCTGCTCCGCCTGGTCGAGTCGGCCGGCGTCCCGGGAAACCTGTACGGGCTGCGCGAGAGCTACCCGCTCGACGGCCGTTCGCCGGTCGCCGGCGCCCACCGCACGGGGCGGCCGGTGTGGCAGGGCCCGGCGGAGCTCGCCGACTGCGCTGATGCGCGGCGCATGCCCGCCGGGGACGTCCACCTGGCCGCCCTGCCCGTGCGCGACGGCACGGGCGGCTGTCTGCTCGCCGTGACCGAGCGCCCCGGCGGGTTCGGCGCCGACGACCGCGCCTGCCTGGAGCTCGTCGCCGAGGCCGTCGCTTTTCCCGCCCCGGCGGGCCCCGCCGAGGACGAGGAACTGCGCCCCAACGCCTTCAGCCTGGCCATGGACACGGGCCGCGTCGAGGTCGGCGACGAGATCCTGCAACTCTTCGGGATGAGCCGGGACGACTTCGACGGCCGGGTGGAGACACTGCTCGGGCTCACCGTCCCCGAGGACCTGCCCTCGCTGATGTCCGTCGTCGAGGCCGGCCACATGTCGATCGGCGAGCGCGAGCTGGAGTTCCGGGTGCTCCAGCCCACCGGGCCGCCGCGGTGGCTCAGGCTCCGCGGACGGCTGCTGCCCGGCGACGGCCGCGCGGCGCGCCTCGTCGGCACCGTCGCCGAGGCCTCCAGCCTGCGTGACGAGATCACCGACGTCTCCCGTGTCCAGCGGCTGGCCGCCGCGCTCGCCACCGCCGGTACCGTCGAAGACGTCGGCCGGGCCGTCGTCGCCGCGCTGCGCAAACCACTGCGGGCCGACCGGATCGCCCTCGCCGAACTGGAGAACGACCGGCTCGTGGTCACCGTCCTCGACCCGCCAGGACCCGAGGCCTGGCCCGAGCTGTGGCAGCTGGAGTGGCGCGCCGAATGGCCCGACGCGCCCGTGCGCGCCATGCCCACCCTCGCCGCCGCCCTGCGCGAGGGCCGGACCCGGATCTGGCCCGCCGGCACCCCCCTGGAACCGGCCCTCGCCGAGGTCGGCCCCGGCGGCCTCGCCGTCCTCCCGCTGTCCGCCGGCGGCCGGGCGGCCGGCGCCTGTCTCATCGGCTGGGACGAGCCGCACGACTTCGGCCCCGACGAACGGGCCCTGCTCACCGCCTCCGCCGGCCTCGCCGGGCAGGCCCTGACCCGCGCCCGCGCCTTCGACGCGGAGCACGAACTCGTCGGCATGCTCCAGCGCCAGCTGCTCCCGCGCCGGCTGCCGGAACTCCCCGGTGCCGTCGCCGTCGCCCGCTACCTGCCGGCCACCGCGGGCCTCGAGGTCGGCGGCGACTGGTACGACGTGATCCCGCTGTCCGAGCACCATGTCGCCCTCGTCATCGGCGACGTCCAGGGACACAGCGCGGCCGCCGCCACGCTCATGGGCCAGATGCGTACCGCACTGCGCGCCTACGCGGCCGAGGGCCACCCGCCGGACGTGGTGGTCTCCCACTCCAACCGGCTCCTGATGGAGCTGGAGACCGACCTCTTCGCCACCTGCTGCTACGTCGACGTCGACATGGAGGAGGGCACCGCCTGGTGCGTACGGGCCGGGCACCCGCCGCCCGTCCTGCGGTACCCGGACGGAGCGACCGACATCGCCGAGACGGACGGCGGCCCGCCCCTCGGCGTCGTCACCCAGGCCGAGTTCCCGATGACCCCGCTGAGCCTGCCGCCCGGCACCGTCATCGCCCTGACCACGGACGGACTCGTGGAGTCCGCCGAGCTGGACATCGACACCGGCCTGGACCGCCTCGCCGCCGAACTCGCCGTCTCCGACCCCGTCCACCTCGGCCTGGTCGCCGACGCCCTCCTCAGCAACGCCCACCGCGGCGACGACGTCGCCCTGCTCCTGATGCGCTACGACGGCATGGCCGTCAAACCCCTGCGCGAGGGCTGGACGGTGTGGCGGGTGCCCGAGGCGGCCCGGCAGGCCCGCCGCTTCACCCGGCGCACCCTGCGCACCTGGGGCGTGCCCCCGCAGGCCATGGACGCCGCCCTGCTCGTCGTCTCCGAACTGGTGACCAACGCGCTGGTGCACACCGACGGCCGGGTCCGCCTCGACCTCACCCTGATCGACCGCCGGCTGCGCGTGGCCGTGACCGACGCCTCTCCGCGCAGCCCCGTCAAGCCGACCAGCCTCGGCTGGGAGGCCACCGGCGGCCGCGGCATCCTCCTCGTGGAGGCCGTGTCCGACGTCTGGGGGACGGTGCCGGTCAGCGGCGGCAAGCAGGTGTGGAGCGAGCTGCTGCTCGAGCACTGAGCCGCCGGGCCCACGTGTCCGGGAACACGGACGGGGTACCCGGCGCCCATGGACACCTTCGCCTCCGTCTTCGTCGCCGCATCCGGAAGGTCCGCGCTGGCCAGCGTCGCCTTCATCGCCGTCGGCATCGTTCTCGTCGGCGGTCTGATCTGGGCCTTCCGCCTCGGCATCAAGGTCCGCAGTCGCGAGGCCGCGCCCCCGGCGCCGCACGAGCAGCCCCGCCGGCCCGGTTCCGCCCCGGCCCACGAGACCAGCCGCTCACGCGAACCCAACGAGATGCCGCAGACCACGGACGGCGAGCGCCTCACCCCGCACGAGCTGCGGCCCACCGGCAGCCGGGACAGCGCCGACCAGAGCCGCCCCCGCTGGGACGAGGGCTCCGGCGGCTCGTTCGGCAGCGGCGGCCCGGGTGCCGGCTGACCTGAGGCGCAAGCCCTGTGACCGAGAAAGGTGAGGAACCGCAGTGACCGCGTACCCCGAGGAGAACACGGCCGTCCGCCGGGCCGAGACCGGCTGGGCCAGGGCCCGCCGCCTGCGCCGCCAGACGGCCGCGCCGCGCACCTGTCTGCCCGCCGTCACCGTGCCCGGCGCACGGGCCGGGATGCAGACCGGCCCGGAATGGAACATTGTCAGGGGTGAGGACTGACCGGCACACAGGACGCGTGAGCGGACGAATCGGTTGCGGCCGGGCGACCGGGGCTGGAGCGATGCTGATGAAGGCTCTCGTGCTGTCCGGCAGCGGCGCCGGGACACGTCTGCGGCCCATCACCCACACCTTGCTGCGGGACTCCTCGAGCGCCGGAGTGGGCCGCATAGAGAACTCCCTGGTCGGCCGGCACGTCGAGGTGCCCCCGCCTGCCGGAGTGTCCGGCGCCCACCGGCTGGTCCTCGGCGACCCCAGCAAGGTACGGATCCACCCATGAACCTCCTCGTCACCGGGGCCGCCGGATTCGTCGGCTCGGCGTATGTGCGCGGTCTGCTGGTCCACGACCCGGAGGTGCGCGTCACCGTCCTGGACCAGCTCACCTACGCCGGCAACCCCGCCAACCTGCCGACCGCCCACCCCCGCCTGGAGTTCGTGCACGGCGACATCTGCGACGCCGTCCTCGTGGACAAGCTGACGGCCGGCGCCGACCAGGTCGTCCACTTCGCCGCCGAGTCCCACGTCGACCGGTCCATCGACGGCGCGGGCGCCTTCGTCCGCACCAACGTCCTCGGCACCCAGACGCTGCTGGACGCCGCCCTGCGGCACGGCGTCGGCCCGTTCGTGCACGTCTCCACCGACGAGGTCTACGGCTCCATCGAGACCGGCGCCTCAACCGAGGACCACCCGCCGCGCCCCAGCTCCCCGTACGCCGCCTCGAAGGCGTCCTCCGACCTGATCGCCCTCTCCTACCACCGCACCCACGGTCTCGACGTCCGCGTCACCCGCAGCTCCAACAACTACGGCCCGTACCAGTTCCCGGAGAAGGTGATCCCGCTCTTCGTCACGAACCTGCTGGACGGCGAACAGGTCCCGCTCTACGGCGACGGACGCAACGTCCGCGACTGGCTGCACGTCGAGGACCACTGCGAGGGCGTCGACCTGGTCCGCACGGGGGGCCGGCCCGGCGAGGTGTACAACCTCGGCGGCGGCACCCAGCTGAGCAACCGCGAGCTGACCGGTCTGCTCCTCGACGCCTGCGACGCGGACTGGGGCCGGGTCCGGCACGTCGAGGACCGCAAGGGCCACGACCTGCGCTACTGCGTCGACTGGACGAAGGCCCGCACCGAGCTCGGCTACCGGCCCTGCCGCGACTTCACGCCCGGTCTCGCCGGGACGGTCGCCTGGTACCGGGACCACCGCGACTGGTGGGAACCCCTGAAGCGACGAGCGCGGACGCCATGAGATGGCTGGTCACGGGCGCGGGCGGGATGCTGGGCCACGACCTCGTGGCAGAACTCGTCCGGCGCGGCGAGGACGTGACCGGCCTCCACCGCACCGGCCTGTACGTCACTGCCCCGTCCGTCGGGGAGGAACTCGGGCTCCAGCACCCAGGCCCCGTCGATGTCCAGTGGCCGCATCGGGTCACCTCCTCCGTGCCGTGAACCTGCCGAGCGCCCGGTACGCGGCCCGCCGCATCCTGCGGGCCAGCCGTCGCGCGCCGCCGGGCTGGGGTGCCGGCACCACGAGGACGCCGTCCGCGTCGACGTGCAGGGCGAACGGCAGCGGATGGAAGCGCGCGCCGTCCTCGTCCGGGGTGAGGCACACCGTGGTCAGCCAGGTGCGGCCCGTCAGGTCATCGACCGGCAGCGCGGCCGTCAGCCGGCCACCGGGCGACAGTGTCCCGAAGACCTCCCGCGAGCCGCCGGACCTCGCCTCCGTCAGCCGCACCAGCACATCGACGGTTTCGGGCACGTGCAGCGGCAGGGCCACATGGAGGCGGTCTCCGGCGACGGCGACGTCCCCCGCCGCCACCCGGCCCAGACCCAGCCGTCCGCCCGCGTGGCCGACGTCCAGCGCGAGGCTCGCGTGCCGGTCGGTCCAGTACGGCAGCACCACGCGCCCGGCGACCACCCCGGCGGGCGGGACGGGGCGGCCGTGACGGGGTGCCGGGCCCAGCCGGAGTTCCTTCGTCCAGCCGCCCAGGCCGACGCGCACGAACACGTCCCACAGCCCTTCGCCCGTGGGCCCGCCGCTCAGCGCGGTGGCGGGATCGACGGTGGCGGTCGCCCGCAGCACGAGCCGCACCTGGCTGCCGTCACCGGCCGGAACCGTCTCCCGGACGACGTCCACGGGCTGGAAGTACTGGGCCGAGCTCGCCCGCTCCCGCAGCAGCAGGTCGGGCACGGTCCGGTCGAACCGGTCCACGATGTCCGTGCCCAGCCACCGCACCGCCTCGGCGACGTCCCCCGGCGGCCACGGCGGTGAGCCCCCGGCGGACGGGAACGTCATCGGCCCTCCGTCGTGCGTCAGCTCGGCGGCGAAGGCGATCCGCAGCGCGCCGCCCTGCCACCGGACGTCCTCCGGGTCGACGGCGAGCGCGACGCCCGCCTCCCACTCGGCGAACGCGACGACGTCGTCGTAGCGTCCGTCGGCGGCCAGCGCGGCGACGACCCGCTGGGCGGGTTGGAGCGGCGCCGCCACTCCCGGCCCGAACCGCTCGACGACGACCCCGTGGATCTCCTCGAACAGTTCCCTGCGATAGTCCTCGGGAAGCCCGAGGAAACGCCGGCCGCGCAGCCGCTCGACCATCTCCACGCGCAGCCACCGCCGGAACAGCCTGTCGCGCAGGGGCCCCGGCTCGGTGTACCGCTCGACGACGTCGAGGGCCTCCCGGAGGTTCTTGAAGTACCCCGCCGGGTCGAACCGCTGGAAGCCCGCGTTCGCGGCGTCGTCCCGTCCGACGTGGTAGTAGCAGACGTAGTCGCTGAGCACGGAGACGTTCCCGGCGCGCAGGTACGCCTCGGTGACGAAGACATGGTCCTCCAGGCGCCGCCGCCCCTCGGGGAAGCGCAGACCGGTGCGGTCGAGGAACGCCCTGCGGACCATCTTGTGCGGGGTGAGGCTGTCGATGAGGGGCGCGTTCTCGACGGTGGCGTGCGGGCGGTTCACGCGGAACAGCTCCACCGGCACCGAGCGGCCCCTGCCGGCCATCTTGCCCACCACGACGTCGGCGTCGTTCGCGACCCCGTAGGCGTACATCCGCGCCAGGGCCTCGTCGCCGAGGTAGTCGTCGTTGTCGACGAACATGACGTACTCGCCCCGGGAGGCGTCGACGCCGACGTTGCGGGGCCTGCCCGCCCAGCCCGAGTTCTCCTGGTGCAGGACACGGATCCGGGGGTCCTCGGCGGCGGCCGCGTCGAGGCGGGCGGGGGTGGCGTCGGTGGAGCCGTCGTCGACGAAGATCACCTCGTACTCGTCCGGCGGGAGCGACTGCCTCAGCAGCGAGGCGAGACAGTCCTCGATGTAGGGACCGGGGTTGTAGACGGGGACGATGACGCTGACCTTGACCGGCATCGGGCTCCTGGCCCCCTTGCTGGATCGCTTGCGGTGCGCGGGGCGGCGGGTGCGCGTGGCCCGATGCTAACCCCGCCTGCGACGCCCCACCTGTCCGGATTCGTCCGACCCGGGGATTTTGTAGTCTGGCGCCGTGCGTCTGCTGATGATGTCCGACACCCACCTCCCCAAGCGCGCCAAGGCGCTGCCCGCTCCTCTGCTCGACGCGCTCGCGCTCGCGGACGTGGTGATCCATGCGGGGGACTGGGTCGACACGGACACCCTCGACCTGCTGGAGGCCCGCAGCCGCCGGGTCGTCGGCGTGTACGGCAACAACGACGGGCCCGAGCTGCGCGCCCGGCTGCCCGAGGTCGCGTTCGCCGAACTGGGCGGACTGCGGTTCGGCGTCGTGCACGAGACGGGCGCGGCCCGGGGCCGGGAGGCCCGCTGCGCGGCCCGCTTCCCCGACCTGGACGTCCTGGTCTTCGGGCACAGCCACATCCCGTGGGACAGCACGGCCCCCGGCGGCCTGCGCCTGCTCAATCCGGGCTCCCCGACCGACCGGCGCAGGCAGCCGCACCGCACCTGTCTGACCGCCACGGCGGCCGACGGCCGGCTCACGGACGTGGTCCTGCACCGGCTGCCACCGCGCTGAGCGGTCAGGAGCCGGGTACGGGCGACGGCGGGCGCGGGCACGCCCGGGCCGAGGAGGACCCGGGCGGACGGAGAACCGGGCCGCTCCCGGCCATGACGGTCGGAGGCGGCCCGGAACTTGCGAGTGTGCGTTGCTTCAACGGACCTCCTTCCTTCGCGAGACGAAGGACAGAGGACATGCATGTCTGTCCGTACCGGTCGTCTACCCCTTTCGCACTCGTTTAACACACTTGACATATTTTGTTATGGTCGCCGTCGGGTTGTCGGCGGCCGGCCTCACCGCGCGCCCGGGCAGTGGATGGCCCCGGCCGTGGCGGTCAGCGGAGCGCCGCTGCCGCCCCAGCGCAGCGCGACGATCTCGGCGGCCACCGACACGGCCACCTCCTCAGGCGTCCGGGCGCCGAGGTCCAGCCCGACCGGTGAGCGCAACCGGGCCAGCTCACCGTCCGTGAGTCCCGCCTCGACCAGGCGCGCACGGCGTTCGTCGTGGGTGCGGCGGCTGCCCATCGCCCCGATGTACGCGGCGGGCCGGCGCAGCGCCGCCTCCAGGAGCGGCACGTCGAACTTCGGGTCGTGGGTCAGCACGCAGATCGCGGTGCGCGCGTCGGTGTCCGTGTCGCGCAGGTACCGGTGCGGCCACTCCACGACCACCTCGACACCCGGCGGAAAACGTCTCGCGGTGGCGAAGACCGGCCGTGCGTCGCACACCGTGACCCGGTAGCCCAGGAAGTCGCCGACCCGGGCCACGGCGGCCGCGTAGTCGATCGCGCCGAACACCAGCATCCGCGGCGGCGGGGCGAAGGAGTGCAGGAACACCGGGACCGCGTCCTCTCGCCGCTGGCCGCGCGGGCCGTAGTGCCGCACGCCGGTGACGCCGAGGGCGAGACCGCCGCGCGCGTCGGCGGTGACCGCCGCGTCCAGGCCCTCCGTGCCCAGGGTCCCCGAGGTACGGTCCGGCCAGACGGCCAGCGTGGCCCCGCGGGGCGCGGGGCCGTCGGTGACCACCGCCACGGTCACCGGCTCGCCCGCGGCGACCGACTCCGCGACCGCGCCGAACGAAGGGTCCAGACGGGGCGTCACGGCGCGGATCAGCAGGGTGATCTCGCCGCCGCAGGTCAGCCCGACGGCGAACGCGTCCTCGTCGCTGTAGCCGAAGGTCTCGAGTCGGGCCGTGCCGTCGGCCGCGACCTCCCGGGCCAGCTCGAACACCGCGCCCTCGACACAGCCCCCGGACACACTGCCCACGACCTCGTCGTGCGGCCCCACCGCCATCGCGGCGCCCGGATCCCGCGGCGCGCTGCGGCTGACGGCGACCACGGTGGCGAGCCCGAACGGCACACCGGCGGCGTACCACCCGTTCAGCGCGGGGAGAATCTCACGCACGATCGCTTCCCTTCCGGCCGCGACGGACGGATCGGCCGTCCCCTCGCACGTTAGTCCGCTGCGTCCCCGCCCGCCGGTCGCCGCCCTCCCGCACGCCTTCCGGCGGCCCGGACGGTGCGGAGCGCCGTGCGGTGATCCGCCGGGTCCGGCGGGGCGATCCGGTGAACCGGAGCGACTGTGTGCGGTCAACTGGGTTGAAGGGAGCAGAACTTACTCGTGAGTCAGAAGTATTGACGGTGTCCGGGAATCACCGGACCGTAGTGCGCATGGGCAATCTCCGGGCTCGTCTGCTCGCTGTTCTGGTGGTCCTCAGCGGACTCTGCGGCTTCATGACGATGGCGGGCTCCCCGGCCGCCACCGCCGCCACGTTCCCCGACTCCCTCTCCTTCGACGGCACGGCGCTCACCGTGTCGGGCGGCCGCTTCCTCGACGCGAACGGCCGCGAGGTCGTACTGCGCGGCTACAACGTCTCCGGCGAGACCAAGCTCGCGGAGAACAAGGGCCTGCCCTTCGCCTCCGTCGCCGACGCCAAGAAGTCGGCGACGGCGCTGCGCGCCCTCGGCGGCGGCAACTCCGTGCGCTTCCTGCTCTCCTGGGCCTACGCCGAACCGGTGCGCGGCCAGGTCGACACCACCTACCTGGCCGCCGCCACCGAACAGCTGCGCGCCTTCCTCGACGCCGGCATCCGCGTCTACCCCGACTTCCACCAGGACCTCTACTCCCGCCACCTGTTCAACGCGGGCAGCTGGTACACCGGCGACGGCGCTCCCAAGTGGGCGGTGGACCTGGGCGGTTATCCCGTCGAGTCCTGCGGCATCTGCTTCCTCTGGGGGCAGAACATCACCCAGAACGGCGCCGTGAAGGCCGCCCAGTACGACTTCTGGCACAACAACCACGGCCTCCAGGACTCCTTCCTGGCCACCGCCCAGAAGACCATGGCCTACATCAGGACGAACATCACCGCCGAGGAGTTCGCGGGCGTCCTCGGCTTCGACCCCTACAACGAGCCCTACGCCGGCACCTACGAGTCCGGCCAGAACAGCCGCACCTGGGAACGCGACCTGCTGTGGCCCTTCTACCTCAGGTTCCGGGCCCGGATGGACGCGGCCGGCTGGACCGACAAGCCCGCCCTCGTCGAGCCCAACCTCTTCTGGAACGGCAACGTCAGCAAGGAGGAGGGCGGACTCCTGGACGCGGGGACGCTCGGCTCCCGCTATGTCTTCAACACTCACTTCTACGACCAGAAGGCCATCTCCGGGATCCTGATGTGGGGCAACGCCGAGGACGGCCAGTACGTGACCGACTTCGGCACGGTCCGCGACCGTGCCTCGGCGGCGGGGACGACGGCGATCGTCAGCGAGTTCGGCCACCCCCTGAACGGAAACACCGCGGGCAAGGCGCCGACCGTCCTGAAGGCGATGTACCAGGCCCTCGACTCCCGGGTGAAGGGCGCCAACTGGTGGACCGCTCCGGCCACATCGGGTCCGGTCCTGTCCGGGTCGCAGTGGCAGTGGGACATCTACAACGGCCGCCACCACGAGCTGATGAACGGCAACGCCGACAAATTGCTCACCACCGGCGACGCCTGGAACGACGAGGACCTCTCCGCCGTACGCCTGGACGACGGCGGCGCGGCGGCCCTGCGCCAGGACGCCCGGCTGCTCGACCGGATCTACCCGAGCGCCACCTCCGGCACGACCGTCGCCTTCACCTACGAGGACCGCTCGCGCGACGGCTCCACCACGCTCACCTGGAACCCGGTCCCCAGCTCCCTGCCCAGCACCAGGCAGCTCGTCGGCTCCGGCCAGTACGGGCTGCTGGTGTGGCGTTCGAGCGGCGGCACGGCGCCCACCGAACTGCACCTGCCCGCCTCCTTCCCGACCGCCACGACGACGGTCGTCTCCGACCTCGGCACGGTGTACGGCCCGCCCGCGTACACCACCACCACGAAGATCGCCGCGGCCGCCGAGCCGGGCGGCACGGGCAGCCGGCGTCTGCTGCTCAGCGCACCCGACTCGGGAACCTTGCACTACGCCCTGGTCACCAACGGGGCGACCGCGCCGTCCGGGACCCTGCTGGCGGCGGCCCGCACGGAGCTCTCGACGTGGGTGACCCAGAAGGTGGGTTAGCCGCGCCGGACGACGACGAAGGGGTGGGTGGCGGTCACCGCCACCCACCCCTGTCGCGTCCCGGGAGCCGTCAGCTGCCGGTTCCGGTCCAGTTCGCCGCCACATGGCCGAGCCGGACCCGCTGCGGGTGGTCGCCCACGGGGACCGACACCAGCTTCTGTCCGGTGGCGAAGTCGATCGCCGTGACCTGGTCGGCGCCGCTCTCGGAGATCACGCAGCTCTTGCCGTCACCGCTGACCGTGGCCCAGTAGGGCTTGGAGGCGGTGACCAGCGGGCCCTCCTGGAGGGTGGCGCGGTCGACGACCGTGGCGTAGTCGTCCATCGTGCCGGCGACGCACAGCTTGGTTCCGTCGGGGCTCATGGAGAGGCCGTGGTGGCGCGAGTCGTTGACGTAGGTGGTGCGGTCGTCGCTGGTCGCGGGGTTCTTCGGGAGGGTCTTCGTCCGGGTGATGCGGTCCGTGGCGAGGTCGTACTCGAAGAAGCCGTTGAAGAACGAGACCTGGAAGTACAGCTTGGACTCGTCCGGTGAGAAGACCGCCGGGCGCACCGCGTCCGAGTAGTCCGTGAGACCGATCGCGTCCAGTCGCTGCCGCATGTCGATGATCTTGACCTGCTGGTACGTGTTCGCGTCGACGACGGTGATGCGCCGGTCGCCCTTGGTGAAGTCCTGCCACGGCGCGTCCTGCGAGGTGTTCACGTCGCCGATCGCCATGTTGTAGATGTACTTGCCGTCCTTGGTGAAGATGTTCTCGTGCGGCTTGTCGCCGGTCTTGAACGAGCCCAGCTGCTTGCCGGTGTTGATGTTCAGGACGTGCACGGTGTTCGAGATCGAGGCGGAGACCGCGACCCGGGTGCCGTCGGGCGAGACGGCCATGTGGTCCGAGCGGTAGCCGGACACCGGGAAGCGCCAGTTGATGTTCCCGGTGGCCAGGTTGATGGAGACGACATCGGCGAAACTGGGCCGGGAGACGACCACCGACGCGCCGTCCGGCGTGGTGTACATGTCGTCGACGAACTGGTCGTGACCCTCGCCGACCCCGTTGCGGATGGCCTGGAAGTAGATCCACTTGATCGGGTCGGCGTTGATCGCCGCCATCCGGGCGTCCTTGTCGGGGATCACGTTGATCCGGCCGATCTTGGCGAAGTCACCGCTGGACTTGATGACGTCCGCGGTGCCCTCCCAGTTGTTGCCGACGAAGAGCACCTCGCGCAGCGCGGCGGCGTCGGAGGCGTCGGAGACCGCGGTGGCGGCGGTCGCGGGAGCGGTGACGGTCAGGACGAGGGCGGCGGCTACGGAGCAAAGGTGCCTGGTTCGGAAGGCAGGCATGGCTGCTCTCTCCTCTGGGCGGAAGGGGTGGGGACAGGGCGGTTGTGCCCGCCCGAATCTGAACACGGGTGCATTCAGAGTTGACTTACTGGAAAGTAAGGAAGGGGTGCCCTTCGCCACAAGCCCCTGTACGCGACAAACTTGACGGCGGGGGAGCACGGAACGACGAGGGAGGGTCAGTGGCGGGCAGGCTCAGGGCGCCGACCGGCCGGTACGGTGGCAAGACCGCCGAGCAGCGGCAGGCCGAGCGGCGCGGGAGATTCCTGGCGGCGGCGTTGCAGTCGTTCGGGGACGTCCCCGGCTACCGCGGCACCACCGTCGCGTCGCTCAGCGTGGCGGCCGGTCTGTCGACCCGCCAGTTCTACGAGGAGTTCCGCACCCTCGAGGACGTCCTGGCGGCGCTGCACCTCCAGGTCAACGACTGGGCCGAGGAGGCGGTCCTGGCCGCCTTCGCCGCCGCGGGGGACGCGCCGCTCGTCGAGCGGGTCACCGCGATCTTCCGGGCCTACGCGGCCAACGTGACCGCCGACCCGCGCCGCATCCGGATCACCTTCGTGGAGATCGTCGGGGTCAGCCCCCGGCTGGAGGAACAGCGGCTGGCCCGCCGTGCCCGCTGGGTCGACCTCATCTGCGCCGAGGCGACGGCGGCCGCCGCCCGCGGCGAGGCGGCTCCCCGGGACTACCGTCTCGCGGCGACGGCCTTCATCGGCAGCGTCAACGGCCTCCTCCACGACTGGAGCTCGGGATGGGTGGACGCCACGCTGGACGAGGTGGTCGACGAACTGGTGCGACAACTGCTGGGAATCCTCCGACCGGCCGGCTGGGCACCCGAGCCCCCCGCAGGACCGGTCCGGTCACCCGCACGGTGACAGGGGCGCGGCACGCGCTCGCGGCGGGGGCGCCCGCCGGCCGCGTAGGCGGCGGCCGCCCCCGCTCGACTGTGCGTGAGCGCGTGCCTCGGAGCCCGCCCGCCCGCCGGTCGTTCTTCGGGCGCCGGCGCCTCCCGCGACCGGTCGGCCGGGGCTCAGCCGCTGCTTCCGGGGCCCTCGGACGACAGCCGGCGAACGGCTTCCACCACCCGGCTCGTACCGTCCTCCTCGCGCACCCGCGTGCCCAGCGTCCGTGCCCGCTCACGGAGCCCGGGGTCCCGGGTGGCCCGCAGCAGCGCCTCGGTCAGGGTGCCGGCGGTGAGCCGGCGCAGCGGCAGCGATCGCGGCGCCACGCCGAGGCCGACCAGCCGGTCCGCCCAGAAGGCCTCGTCGAACTGGACCGGTACCGGGACGGCCGGGACCCCGGCCCGTACGCCCGCCGCCGTCGTGCCCGCCCCGCAGTGGTGAACCACGGCGGCCGTCCGCGGGAACAGCAGCGCGTGCGGGACGTCGTCGACGGTCAGCATGTCGTCGCCGTCGGCCGCGAGACCCGCCCAGCCGCGCTGGACGACCCCGCGCAACCCCGCCCGGCGCAGGGCCCGGACGATCTCCGCGCTCAGCCGCCGCGGGTCGGGCACGGTCGCGCTGCCCAGCCCGACGAAGACCGGCGGCGGCCCCGCGTCGAGGAACTCCCGCAGAGCGGCGGGGAGTTGCGTCTCGCGGTCGTACGGCCACCAGTACCCGGTGATGTCCAGCTCCGCCCGCCAGTCCCGGGGGCGTGGCACCACCAGCGGGCTGAACCCGTGCAGGACCGGCCGGCCGGGCCGTCGCCTGCCCCGTGGACCGGCGCCGGGGCGGCGTACGGCGGGCATCCCCAGCCGGGCCCGCACCGCCGGCAGGGCGGGTGTGAAGATCTGCTCGACGGCCACCCCGAGACCGTGTCCGGCGAGCCGGTTGCCGACCGCTCCCCATGAGCCGCCGCCCAGCAGCGGCGGTGCGAACTCCCGTGTGGGGGCGATGGGTTGCAGGTGGAGGTCGAGGCTCGGCAGGGAGAGTCCCTCGGCGATGGTGTGCCCCAGTGGCGCCACCGAGGCCGACAGCAGCAGGACGTCGCTGACGCGGGCGGCGGCCATGAGGTCGTCGGTCATCAGTCCCACCAGCGACCGCGCCATCCGGGCCACCCGCAGCAGCTTGCCCGGGCCGCTGGCGCTGCGGTGCAGCGCCCGGCCCCGTTCGGACTCCAGCTCCGCCCGGGGATCCACCGGCAGTGCGTGGAAGCCCACCCCCGCACCGGCGGCCAGCGGCGCGAACCGGGCGTGTGTCACCAGGGTGACCTCGTGTCCCGCGCGCACGAGTGCGTGGCCGAGGCCGGTGAAGGGGGCCACGTCACCCCGGGATCCCACTGTCATGATCGCCACTCGCACGACGGACAGTATGGCCGCACGGAACCCGGTCGCGGGCGAACGACCCTGTGAAGGCAGCCAGTTCACTCTTGAGACCGGTCACATCACTTCTGTCACAGGCGTTGACTTCACCCTCCGGCAGCTCTACTTTCGGCGCGCAACATGTTCGGTTCACCGACCTCTGTTCGGCATATCGAAGCATCTCGCATCGCGATCGCCCGAAGCTGGAGCCGCCGTATGTTTCCCCCACACTCCGCCCGCACGGTGCGGGGCCGCAGATCCGTCGCCGCACGGCTGCTCGCCCTGCTGCTGACGGTGACCGCCGCCCTGCTGTTCGCCCAGCCCGGCACGGCCCAGGCCGCGACCTCGCGCCAGATCGCCGTGCCCACCGCCCCGATGGGCTGGGCCTCCTGGAACAGCTTCGCTGCGAAGATCGACTACGGCGTCATCAAGCGGCAGGTCGACGCCCTCGTCGCGGCGGGCCTGCCGGCGGCCGGGTACGACCACATCAACATCGACGAGGGCTGGTGGCAGGGCACCCGCGACAGCGCGGGCAACATCACCGTCGACGAGTCCGAGTGGCCCGGCGGCATGAGCGCCATCGCCGACTACATCCACAGCAAGGGTCTCAAGGCAGGCATCTACACGGACGCCGGCAAGGACGGCTGCGGCTACTACTTCCCGACCGGCCGCCCCGCCGCACCGGGCAGCGGCAGCGAGGGCCACTACGACCAGGACATGCTCCAGTTCTCGCAGTGGGGCTTCGACTTCGTGAAGGTCGACTGGTGCGGCGGTGACGCCGAGGGCCTCGACGCGGCGACCGCGTACACCGCGATCAGCGGCGCCGTCGGCAAGGCGACGGCCGCCACCGGCCGCCCGCTCACCCTGTCCATCTGCAACTGGGGCTACCAGAACACCTGGAACTGGGCCCCCGGCCTCGCCCCGATGTTCCGCACCAGCACCGACATCGTCTACTACGGCAACAAGCCGTCGATGACGAACCTGCTGTCCAACTTCGACCAGGGACTGCACGCCACCGCCCAGCACACCGGCTACTACAACGACCCGGACATGCTGATGGTCGGCATGGACGGCTTCACCGCCGCGCAGAACCGCACCCACATGAACCTGTGGGCGGTCTCGGGCGCCCCGCTGCTCGCCGGCAACGACCTCACCACGATGACCACGGAGACGGCGAACATCCTCAAGAACCCCGAGGTCGTCGCCGTCGACCAGGACGCGCGCGGCCTCCAGGGCGTCAAGGTCGCCGAGGACACCAGCGGAGCGCAGGTCTACGGCAAGGTCCTCGCCGGCAGCGGCAAGCGCGCCGTGGTCCTGCTCAACCGCACAGCCTCCGCCCAGAACATCACCGTCCGCTGGTCCGACCTGGGCCTGACCGGCGCCTCCGCCACTGTGCGCGACCTCTGGGCCCGTGCCGACGTCGGCTCGTACGCCACGGGCTACACCGCGAGCGTCCCGGCGGGCGGTTCGGTCATGCTGACCGTCACCGGCGGCACCGAGGCATCGGGCAGCACCTACACCGGCACGTCGAGCTTCTCCGGCGTGGCCGCCGGGAACACCGGCCTGAAGGTCGTCGACGTCGCCTACACCAACACGGCGTCCACCGCCCGTACCGCGACCCTGAAGGTCAACGGCCAGACCGCGACCACGGTCTCCTTCCCGCCGACGGGTTCGGCGCAGGGCACGATCACCCTCCAGGTGGCCCTGTCCAAGGGCTCGGCCAACACGCTCGCCTTCACAGGAGCCCCGGCCCTCGCCGACATCACGGTCAAGCCCCTCGCCGGAGCGAACGGCGCCCTCGTCGTCGGCAAGCAGTCCGGCCGCTGCCTGGACCTGTTCAACAGCACGATCACCAACGGCACCCAGGCCGAGCTGTGGGACTGCAACGGCGGCTCCAACCAGGCCTGGACGTACACCTCCCGCAAGGAACTCGTGGTGTACGGGAACAAGTGCCTGGACGCCTACAACCTCGGGACCACGAACGGCACCAAGGTCGTCATCTGGGACTGCAACGGCCAGAACAACCAGAAGTGGAACGTGAACGCCGACGGCACGATCACCAACGTCAACGCGGGGCTGTGTCTCGACGCCAACGGGGCGGGGACGGCCAACCGCACCCCGATCGTGCTCTGGTCCTGCGGCACCGCCGACAACCAGAAGTGGACCCTGACCTGACGGCCGGGCGGTGGTCCGGCCGACGTGCCGGACCACCGCCCTCCCCGGCGCGAACGCCCGGCATCCGGTGAGGGGAACCGGATCCCGGGCGTTTCCCGTGTCTGTCGACGTGCCGGATCTGTCGACGTGCCGGACCAGGGGGGACCATGCCGGACACCAGCGGAAGCGAACAGGTCAGGACCAGGGGCGGGCGCGTCCGGCGCGCGGCGTTCCGCTTCGCCATGGTCGCCCTGATCCTGCTGCTCGCCGGACGCACCTACCAGGAGACGGCCGTGGCGCTCGCCCGGTCGAACGGCTCCCTGCGCACCGCCGTCGCCGGCGTGACGGAGCTGACCTCGCACACGCAGTCCGGGCACGCGGGCGGCGGACAGGCCGGCGGCAGCGGCGCGTACGTCAGCCACACCGAGTACACCGTCCGACTGGCCCTGGGCGCGGAACGCAAGGAGGTCGACGAGGTCGACGACCGGATCGGGCACGACCTCTGGAAGGGCAAGCAGGTCACGGTCGGCCTGTGGCACGGCCGGGTCGTGGAGATCGACGGCCGGGACGTGTGGCCGGGCTGGCACCTGGGAGGGCTGGACGTGACGCTGATCGTGCTGTCCCCGCTGACGACCGGCTATCTGATCGCCCTCGCCGTGTCCGCCGCCGGCCTCCTGGCGGCCCGGACGGGCCGGGTCCGGCCGGGCCGCGACGACCGCTTCGGGCCCTGCGCGCTCGGCTGGGCCGTCGCCATGGCGGCGTTGCTCGCGCTCCACGTCTACGCGATCTTCGGACACGTCCTCGCGTACTGGCCCGCCGTACCCGTCTGCGTCGGTACGGCGGTGGCGCTGGTGAGGCTGAGCGGGGTGATCCGGCGCCTCGGGCGTATCGCCGCCGAGGGCGCTCCGGCCGACACGGGAGGCACGCCGGAGCGATCCTGAGCGCGGCTCCCCGCGGCGGCCCCGCCGGGATCCGCTCCGCCCCGGAACACTCTCACCCGCCCCGCCCCGCCCCACTCGCCGCACGCGCGGGCACGGGAATTCACCGGCGTCGGCCGCGTCCCGCCCGGACGGCACGCGGCGCCGGAGACGGCGGACGGGACCGCGAGGCCCCAGAGCCGTCCGAGCAGAGCGACGGGCACCCCTCGGACCGCCGCGGAAACCCGGACCGGCAGGACGGGCCGGACGCGACCGCCGCCGCCCCGCACGCACCGAAGAGGTCCAGGTCAGCCGGGAGGTGACCTGGACCCCTGAGGTCTTCCTCCCTACTCGTCCCATGCCTGGATCATCGTCTGCTCGACGATCTTGCCGTCCCGCAGCGTGATCATCGACTCGGCGAGAACGCGCACGCCGTCCGCGTACCGGCAGGACTCGCTGAAGGCGGCGCGGTCGCCCTGGACGATGCACTCCTCCAGCTTGTGCGTCATGTCCCGGCTGTAGACGTCGTCGAGCATCCGGCCGATCTCGTCCCGGCCGTGCAGCACCTTGGGCCGGCTCGGCTGGGTGTTGTGGTCGATGACGTGTATCTCCGCGTCATCGGCGTAGAGCGACAGCAACGTCGACGCGGCCTGTCCCTCTATGCCTCTGCGCAGGGTCTCGGTGTCGAAGGCGGAGCCTGCGGCGGTGCCCATGGTGACCTCCTCCGAGGGCCGCGGCCGACGGGAGGCCGGGCCGCCCGACCCTCACCTTCGAGGCTCCTCCGGCAGGCCGGGCTCGGCAAGCGCAGCCGGTCGTCTCCGCCTCTCGGGTGAGCGCCGCCGTCCACCCGTGTCCGCCAGGGCACCCGAGGCGTTGCTGAGGGCATGATCTCCACTCGACGCATCGCCGCTCTCGCCGCTCTCGCCGCCGGGGTCACGGGCCTCGCGGCGCCCATGGCGAACGCGGCCGACGCCCCGACCGCCGGCCGGCTCAACCCGATGACCGCGCTGGACTCGCTCGTCGCCGCTCAGATCCCCGCGGAGCACCGGGCCGACCTGCCGCCGGTCTCCAGGCAGCTGGGCGAGCTCAACAAGGTCAGCGGGCTCGACCAGTTGAGCGAGCTGCACCAGGTCACCGACCTCGTCGCCCCCGTCACCGGTCTGCTGCCCGGCATCCAGGGCTGAGCGACCGTTCCGGGGTCGAGCGACCCACCTCTCCCCACGGGGGCCGTCCGGACGACCGGGCGGCCCCCACCCGTGTCCCGCCCCCGTCGGCCGGCACCGTCACTCGACCGTCGCGAGGAACTGGGTGGCCGCCAGTTCGGCGTAGAGCGGGTCGCCCGCCACGAGTTCACGGTGCGTACCCACCGCGCGGACCCGGCCCGCGTCCATGACGACGATCCGGTCGGCCGTCGTCACCGTCGACAACCGGTGCGCGACGACGAGGACCGTCGTGGTCCGGGCCACGTCGGTGACCGTGTCCCGCAGCGCCGCCTCGTTCACCGCGTCCAGCTGGGAGGTCGCCTCGTCGAGCAGGAGAAGCCTCGGCCGGCGCAGCAGCGCACGGGCGATGGCCACCCGCTGCCGCTCGCCGCCGGACAGCTTGGTCCCGCGATGTCCGACGAGGGTGTCCAGCCCCTGCGGCAGCCTTTCGACCAGGTCCTCCAGCCGGGTCGTCTTCAGCACGCCCCGTACCGCGTCGTCGTCCGCCGACGCGTTGCCCAGCAGCAGGTTGTCGCGCAGCGAGCCCGACAGCACGGGGGCGTCCTGCTCGACGTAGCCGATGGCGGAGCGCAGCCGGGACAGCTCCCAGTCCGCCACATCGCGGCCGTCGAGCGCGATGGTGCCGGACTCGGGGTCGTAGAACCGCTCGATGAGCGAGAACACAGTCGTCTTGCCCGCACCCGAGGGTCCGACGAACGCCGTCATGCCCCGGGCCGGCACGGAGAACGTCACCCCGTGGTGGACGTACGGCAGATCGTCGGCGTACCGGAAGCGGACGTCGGCGAAGTCCAGCGCGGCCGGTTCGGCGGCGGGCGGGGGCAGCCGTTCCGGCCGGGACGCCGGCTCGGCGGGCAGCCGCAGCGCCTCCTGGATACGGCTGAGGGCCGCCGAACCCGTCTGGTACTGGGTGATCGCGCCGACCACCTGCTGGATCGGCGACATCAGATAGAAGACGTACAGCAGGAACGCCACCAGCGTGCCTATCTGGATCGCGCCCGTCGCGACCCGGGCCCCGCCCACCGCGAGGACGGTGATGAAGGCCGTCTGCATCGCCAGACCGGCCGTGTTCCCCGCGGCAGCCGACCACTTGGCGGCGCGCACGCTCTGCCGCCAGGACTCCTCGGCCGCCGCGTGCAGCGTCGCCTCCTCACGGTGCTCGGCGCCCGACGCCTTCACCGTGCGCAGCGCCCCGAGTACCCGCTCCAGCGAGGCGCCCATCACCCCCACCGCGTCCTGCGCCCGGCGGCTCGCCCGGTTGATCCGCGGCACGATCACGCCGAGGACGGTCCCCGCGCAGAGGATCACGGCCAGTGTGACGCCCAGCAGCACCGGGTCGACCAGGCCCATCATCACGACCGTGGCGGCCAGGGTGAGCCCGCCGGTGCCGAGGCCCACCAGCGAGTCGATGGTGACCTCGCGCAGCAGGGTCGTGTCGGAGGTCATGCGGGCCATCAGATCGCCGGGCTCGCTCCGGTCGACGGCGGTGATCCGCAGCCGCAGCAGATACGAGGACAGCGCCCGCCGCGCACCGAGCACCACCGACTCGGCGGTGCGCCGCAGCACATACGAACCCAGCGCGCCCACCGCGGAGTTGGCGACCACCAGGGCGGTCAGGGCGAACAACGCCCCCGATATCGAACGGTCGTGACCCAGGTCGTCGATCAACTTCCGTGCCACCAGCGGTAGCAGCAGTCCGGTGGCGCCTGTGACGAGCGACAGCGCCGCACCCGCCAGCAGGGACCGGCGGTGTGGCCGTACGTAATCGAGCAACAGCCGCCAAGGGGGCCGGTCGCCGGCTGTCTCTGCGATGGTCACGGGGCTCCTCGGAGGGTCGGGTCGAGAGGCCTCAGGCTACGTCGGGCGGCGCGCGGTGCGGCCGGGAAGGGCGTGTTCAGGACGGGTGCCGGCCCCGCCTCACGTGCCCTTACCGATCAGTCACGCGTAGGGTCGGCGCAGGGACGGACGACCGCCGAAGAAAGGGGCAGCAGCATGCCGCAGGAAGTGCGTGGAGTGATCGCGCCGGGGAAGAACGAGCCGGTGCGGGTGGAGACCATCGTGATCCCCGACCCCGGCCCCGGTGAGGCCGTGGTCCAGGTGCAGGCCTGCGGGGTCTGCCACACCGACCTGCACTACAAGCAGGGCGGGATCAACGACGAGTTCCCCTTCCTGCTCGGTCATGAGGCGGCGGGTGTCGTGGAGGCGGTCGGCGAGGGCGTCACGGACGTCGCACCCGGCGACTTCGTGATCCTGAACTGGCGCGCTGTGTGCGGTCAGTGCCGGGCCTGTCTGCGGGGCCGGCCGTGGTACTGCTTCGACACGCACAACGCGAAGCAGCGGATGACCCTGCTCGACGGCACCGAGCTGTCCCCGGCGCTGGGCATCGGCGCGTTCGCGGAGAAGACGCTGGTGGCGGCCGGGCAGTGCACGAAGGTCGACGCGTCGGTGTCGGCCGCGGTGGCCGGGCTGCTGGGCTGCGGTGTGATGGCCGGGATCGGGGCGGCGATCAACACGGGCAACGTCGGCCGTGGTGACACCGTCGCCGTCATCGGCTGCGGCGGAGTGGGGGACGCGGCGGTGGCCGGGGCGAACCTGGCGGGCGCGGCGAAGATCATCGCGGTCGACATCGACGACCGGAAGCTGGCGAAGGCCCGCACCATGGGGGCCACCCACACGGTCAACTCCAAGGAGACCGACCCGGTCGAGGCGATCCGTGAGCTGACCGGCGGCTTCGGCGCCGACGTCGTCATCGAGGCGGTCGGCCGCCCCGAGACCTACAAGCAGGCCTTCTACGCCCGCGACCTCGCCGGCACGGTCGTCCTCGTCGGCGTCCCCACCCCGGAGATGAAGCTCGAACTGCCGCTGCTCGACGTCTTCGGGCGCGGCGGCTCGCTGAAGTCCTCCTGGTACGGCGACTGCCTTCCCTCCCGCGACTTCCCCATGCTGATCGACCTGCATTTGCAGGGCCGCCTGGACCTGGGGGCGTTCGTGAGCGAGACCATCGGACTCGACGAGGTGGAGAAGGCGTTCGAGCGGATGCACGGCGGCGACGTGCTGCGCTCGGTGGTGGTGCTGTGATGACCGCGCGCATCGAACGCCTCGTCACCTCGGGCCAGTTCAGTCTCGACGGCGGCACCTGGGACGTCGACAACAACGTCTGGATCATCGGCGACGACCACGAGGCGATCGTCATCGACGCCGCGCACGACGCCGATGCCATCCTGGCCGCCGTGGGCGGACGCCGGCTGACGGCCATCGTGTGCACCCACGCCCACAACGACCACGTGTCCGCCGCGCCCGCCCTGGCCGACGCGACCGGCGCCACGATCTGGCTGCACCCCGACGACCTGCCACTGTGGAAGCTCACCCACCCGGACCGCGATCCCGACGCCCACCTGGCCGACGGACAGGTCATCGAGGCGGCCGGCACCGACCTGACCGTGCTGCACACGCCCGGGCACGCACCCGGCGCGGTCTGCCTGCACGACCCCGGGCTCGGCGTGCTCTTCACCGGCGACACCCTCTTCCAGGGAGGACCGGGCGCCACCGGCCGCTCGTACTCCCACTTCCCGACGATCATCACCTCCATCCGGGACCGGCTGCTCGCGCTGCCGCCCGAGACGAAGGTGCTGACCGGTCACGGCGACAGCACGACCATCGGCGCCGAGGCGCCCCACCTGGACGAGTGGATCGCCCGGGGGCACTGAAGCGGTCACCCGACCGGGTGACCGGGCGGGTGAAAGACGACAGGAGGTGTCCGGCTTCCGCGCGATCCTCGTTCCGACGCCATCGATCCTCGATGACGACGCCGTCGAGACACACGCAGGAGGTCGGACATGTCCGGTCCGCTGGAAGGCAGGGTCGCCCTGGTCGCCGGGGCGACACGGGGTGCGGGACGCGGGATCGCCGTGGAACTGGGGGCGGCCGGCGCCACCGTCTACGTGACGGGACGCACCACCCGCGCCCGGCGCTCCGAGTACGACCGTCCCGAGACGATCGAGGACACCGCCGACCTGGTCAGCGAGGCGGGCGGCCAGGGGATCGCCGTGCCCACCGACCATCTCGACGCCGGCCAGGTCCGCGCCCTCGTCGAGCGTGTCGCGCGGGAGCAGGACCGCCTCGACGTCCTGGTCAACGACATCTGGGGCGCCGAGCACCTCTTCGCGTGGGACACCCCCGTCTGGGAGCACGACCTGGACAACGGGCTGCGCCTCCTCCGGCTCGCCGTCGAGACCCACGCGATCACCAGCCACCACGCACTGCCGTTGCTGCTGCGCCGGCCCGGCGGACTGGTCGTCGAGATGACCGACGGCACCACCGAGTACAACCGCGACACCTACCGCGTGAACTTCTTCTACGACCTCGCCAAGACCTCCGTCCTGCGCATGGCCTTCGCCCTCGCTCACGAGATCGGGCCGCGCGGCGCCACCGCCCTCGCGCTCACCCCCGGCTGGATGCGGTCGGAGCTGATGCTCGAACAGTTCGGCGTCCGCGAGGACAACTGGCGCGACGCCCTCGACCGCGTGCCCCACTTCGCCATCTCGGAGACACCCCGCTACGTCGGCCGGGCGGTCGCCGCCCTGGCCGCCGACCCCGACGTGGCCCGCTTCAACGGGCGGTCCCTGTCCAGCGGAGGTCTGGCGCCGGTGTACGGCTTCACCGACCTCGACGGCAGCCGCCCCGACGCCTGGCGCTACATGGTCGAGGTGCAGGACCCGGGGAAGACGGCCGACACCACGGGATACCGCTGACCGCTCACGACGGCGGCACCGGCAGTGTGGGCCAGCGCGCCGAGTGCCCCGGTGGCAGGTCGAGGTCCTCGCGCACGGCCGTGTAGTAGCCCTCACGGCCGGCGCGCTGCCGCTCCAACAGCGCCTGCCAGGCCTGCGGGTCGTGCGTCCCGTCGCGCAGGAACCGCTCCATGTCCATCACCACGCGCACCCACACCCGGGCCCGCTCCACCGCGTCCCGGCTGCCCAGCATGATCAGCGCCTCGCCGGAGGGGTCCCGTCTGTCGGTCGCCTGCGCCAGCAGCGGCTCGGCCTCCTGCGGCGACATCGGATGCGGATGCGGGTCGTTGCCGAAATGCGCGGCGACCCGGTACGCCAGATTCACGGACGCCTTCAACGTCCGCGCGTAGTCGCTGTACACCGACAGACGCCGCTCCTCCCAGCGGGCCGCACGCTCGCGCCGGAACCGGACCCGGTCACTGCGTACGACCGCGGCATAGGAGCCGAGGGCGCCGACGACGACACCCAGAAGGGCGGGGAGTTGCTGAAGGAACGCGGTCATACCCGCACGGTCTCCGTCCTGTTGACGTGGTAGAGGCGCTTAACAGCCCCTGTAGATCTTTTCACTTGTCCTGCCGGGAGGACGTCGGGCAGCGTGCAACCGTGCACACCCCCTCACAGCCGGCCGCCTCACCCTGGCGCGTCCGCGACTTCCGCGTCCTGTTCTCGGCCACCGCACTGAGCCAGCTCGGCACGAACGTCAGCTACGTCGCCGTGCCCCTCGTCGCCGTGACCGCGCTCGACGCGAGCCCCGGACAGGTCGGTGCGCTGGCCACGCTGAGCACGGTCGCGTTCCTGTTCATCGGCCTGCCGGCCGGGGTCTGGGTGGACCGGATGCGGCACGGCCGCATCCTGATTCTCGCGGACGTGTCGCGGGCCGTGCTGTTCTCGTCCGTACCCCTCGCCTGGCAGGCCGACGCGCTCACCCTCGTCCACCTGTACGCGGTGGTCCTGCTCAACGGATGCGCGACCGTCTTCTTCGACGTCGGCTCGCAGAGCGCGCTGCCCCAGGTGGTCGGCCGCGCCGCCCTGGTGCGCGCCAACACGGCCGTGGTGAGCCTCCAGGCCGTGGGCGGCATCGCGGGACGCGGGGCGGGCGGCGGACTCGTCCAACTGCTCACCGCGCCCGTGGCCGTGCTCTGCGCGGCGGGCGCCTATCTCGTCTCCGCGCTCCGGCTCCTGGCACTCGGGCGGGGCGACGACGCGCCCCGCCCGGCACCCGGGGCCCGGCTGGGCGCCCAGATCGCGGAGGGCGTACGGCATGTCCTCGCGGGCACGACGACCCGGTCGCCGGCCTTGAGGTCGGGGACCGCGGCGCCGACCTCCGTCAACTCCCGCGGCAGCGGGGGGCGCTGCCGCTCAGCCCGGGAGTGCCGAAGTGAGCGCCCCGAGCACCCGCTCCACGTCCGCCCGCGAGGTGCGCCAGTTGCTGAACGCGGCCCGCAGCGCCGGGACCCCGCCGTACACCGTCGGCGTCAGGAACGCCTCCCCGGACGCCGCCACGGCGTCCGCCAGCGCGCCGAGCCGCGCCGGCGTCGGGTCGTCGGCGAGAGTGAAGCAGACGACGTTCAGCCGCACCGGGGCCAGCAGCCGCAGCCCGTCCAGCGCGGCGACACCCTCACCGAGCCGGATCGCGAGGTCCACGCTCCGCTCCACGATCTCGCGGTGCCCGGCCCGCCCGTAGGCCACCAGCGAGAACCAGGCCGGCAGCGCGCGCAGCCGCCGGGAGTTCTCCGGGGTGAGGTGGACGAAGTCGGGCTCGCCGGTGGGCAGTCCGAGGTACGGCGAGGCGTTGTGGAAGACCCGCACCTGGAGGTCGCGGCGGCGGGTGAACTGCACGGCCGCGTCATAGGGCACGTTGAGCCACTTGTGCAGGTCCACGCAGACCGAGTCGGCCGCGTCGAGCCCGTCGACGAGGTGCGCGTAGGCGGGGGAGAGGGCGGCGAAACCGCCGAACGCCGCGTCCACGTGCAGCCAGAAGCCGTACCGCTCCTTCAGGGCCGCGATCGCCCGCAGATCGTCGAAGTCGACGGTGTTGACGGTACCCGCGTTGGCCACCACGATCGCCGCCCTGCCGTCCAGCGCGGCCAGCGCCGATTCGAGGGCGACGACGTCCACTGCCTCCCGGCCGCCCGGCAGCACGGGCACCTGGCGCAGCCGGTCCCGGCCGATGCCCAGTACCGACAGCGCCTTGGCGACACTGGAGTGCGGGCTGCCCGAGAGGACGTCCACGGCTCCCAGTGCGGCCGCGCCCTCCCGGGACACGTCCACCCCCAGCCGTTCGCCGAGCCACTCACGGGCGACGGCGAGGCCGACGGTGGTGGAGACGGTGGCGCCGGTCACGAACGCCCCGCTGTGCTCCTCGCCCAGCCCGAACAGCTCTCGCAGCCAGGCCACGGTCTCCCGCTCGAGCGCCGCCGCCCAGGAGCCCCCGGACCCGGAGACGTTCTGGTCGTAGGCGGCGGTCAGCCAGTCTCCGGCGACCGACGCGGGCGTCGCGCCACCGGTGACGAAGCCGAGGTAGCGCGGGCCGGCCGAACCGGAGAACCCGGGGGCCCAGTGCTCGGCGAACCGAGCGAGAGCGCCCTCGGACCCCGCCCCGTCGTCGGGCAGGGCCGTCCGGCCGGGCGGCGCGTCCAGGCGCACGACCGGGCGCTCGGCCAGGCCGGTCATTTCACGGACGGCGAAGTCACGGGCGGACCGGAGGAGCTCGGGAAGCCTGGAGAGATCGTCGGCGAGATCGCGGTGCATGGGGGGAACCTAGGACGGGAGCACCGGCCGGCGCGCGATCCAATCGAAGGAAACTGGACCGGACGCCGGGCAGACCCTCCAGGATGAAACGGTCCGAATCAGGCATAAGAGGTGGCTGAATCGGTCGCGGCGGTGGGGAAGTTCACTGTTTCGTCACAGGTCGGCCCGGCCTACAACCGATGCCGGGGGACAGATGTCTAGGAGGGAGAGATCGCCACACTTGTGCCAGGGAGAGGGCAGCCATGGGGGACATACGCAGACGAGGGGCCGTCGTGCTCGGGCTCACCGGCCTGGTCGCGCCGTTGACGCTGGCGCTGGGCGCGGCGCCGGCCCAGGCCGCGAGCTGTACGACGCAGGCCGGGCCCTACCAGAAGCAGGTGGAGAAGTTCCTCGGCCGGCCCGTCGACGGCAAGCAGTCGAGCACCGACTGCAAGGCCATCCAGGCCTTCCAGAACAAGCACGGCATCAGCCCGAACATCGGCTACGCCGGGCCCGTCACCTGGGGCGTGATGGACCTGATGAACAAGCAGAAGGCCGTGGGCAACAAGCCCAACAAGGCCGGCAAGTGCCCGACCAACAAGGGCCGCATCGCCTGCGTCAACCTCACCCTCCAGCTCAGCTGGATCCAGGACGGCAGCAAACTGGTCTACGGGCCCGTCCCGGTCCGCACGGGCCGCGACGGGTACGAGACCCGCACCGGTCTGAAGAAGATCTACTGGCGCCACATCGACCACGTGTCGAGCATCTACAACGTGCCCATGCCCTACAGCCAGTTCTTCGACGGCGGTCAGGCCTTCCACTCCGTCGGTCTCAGCATGTGGAACCCGCCGGGTTCGCACGGCTGCGTCAACATGACCACGACGACCGCCAAGAAGTACTGGTCGCTGCTGAAGAACGGCGACGACGTCTTCGTGTACGGCCGTAAGCCGGGCACCTGAGCCGCTCAGGTCGCTGAGGCGGCGAGGGCGCCCGGCGTTCCCGGGCGTCACGCCTCGGGCGCGTCCCCGAAGTCCGGGATCTCCAGCCTGGTCCCGCCCTGCCGCGCGGACTCGTGCGCGATGACGCCCGGCAGGGTGTAACGGGCCGCGACCCAGGCGTTCACCGGCGGCAGCCTACGGCTGTTCACGGCGGTCACGAAGTCGTCCACCAGGAAGTGGTGACTGCCCTCGTGCCCGTTGTGCAGTTCGTCGAACTCCCGCGGCAGCCGCGCACGGTCGTGTACGGGCGCCGACCCGGAGGTGAAGGCGGCCCGCAGATCGGGCGCGATGTGCTGGAGCGACGGGTCGTCGGGGGACAGGGTGGGCTTGGGTTCGAGCAGCTCGCTGATGTCCTTCACACCGTTCTTGTCCTGCCACAGCGCCACCGTCGCCAGCTGTTCCATGCTCGCCTCGGTGCCGAAGAAGCGGAAACGGGACTCCCGGATATGGGAGGGGTATCCCACCCGCCGGAACTCGTTCGTCCGGAAGGAACCGCCGCCCGCCACCTCGAACAGCGCGGTGGCGTTGGAGAAGTCGTTGCCGAACTGGCTGACCTCCTTGTCGAAGACGCCGTCCCCCCGCCCGTCGACGACGCCGATCGCCGACACGCTCACCGCGTGCGTCCGCCAGGCGCCCAGGACGCCGCCCACCGAGTGGGTGGGGTACAGCAACGGGGGATAGCTGGCGGTCGCCTTCCAGTTCTCGCCGCCGCTGTACTGATAGGCCTCGTAGAAGCCCAGGTCCATGTCGTGGACGTAGTCGCCCTCGGCGTAGAAGAGGCGCCCGAAGGCGCCGTCCGCGATCTGGTTGCGGGCGTGCACGGTCGCCGGGTTGTACTGACTTGTCTCGCCCATCATGTACGTCAGTCCGGTCGCCTTGACGGCGTCGATGATCGCCGCTATCTCCTCCGCGGTGATCGCCATGGGGACGGCGGAGTACACGTGCTTGCCGGCCGCGAGACCCTGGAGGACCAGGGGGCCGTGCGTCCAGCGCTGGGTGAAGACGGCGACCGCGTCGACCGCCGCCGACTCCAGCATCGCCTCGTACGAGGGGAACGTGCCCGTCAGACCCACCTCGGCGGCGAGCCGCTCGGCACGTTCGGGCAGCAGGTCGGTGACGTACACGTCACCGACGCCGGGGTGAGCGAGGAACAGCTTGGCGAACTGGCCCGAGAACTGTCCGGCACCGACGATGCCGAGGGAGAACGTCATGTGTGGCATGCCCTTCACTGGTCGAGAATCAGGTTGATCTGGCTGGTGGTCCGGTCCAGGCTGCTCACGGGCTTGCCGTTGCCGAAGATGTCCTGCATGGCCGGGTGCATCAGCGCGTACACGTCGGCGGCGTAGTTGGTGATCGGATAGGAGAAGGTCGCGAAGTGCTTCTTGTCCGAGACCGGTTCGGTGAACGCGCTGACGTCGATGCCTTTCTTCCGGTACGCCGCCACCGCGGCCTCGGTGCCGTCGGGCGTCGCCGGGAAGACGATCCCGTAGCCCCCCACCGTCTTCTGGCACTCGTCCGACGCCAGGTACGCGACCCACTTCTTCGCACCCGCCTTGTTCCGGGCGTTCCTGGTCACCGAGTCGGCGAGTCCGTTCATCATCGTGGCCCGTTCGCCGGTCGGGCCGGCCGGCGTGACCGCGGTGTCGATGTCCATGCCCTTGAAACCGTCGTACGACGAGATCATCCAGGCGCCGTCGAAGGAGGCGGCCGCCTTGCCCGCGGACACCTGGGTGTTGGCCTGGTTGGACTGGGAGTTGTAGTCGGTGAAGGGCACCATGTAGCCCTTCTTCGCCAGACCGAAGTACCACTTGACGACCGACTGGAAGGTCGAGCTGTCGTACCGGTACTTCGTGCCCCACCGCTTCCGGTCGGTGTAGGTCCAGCCGGCGGAGGCGGTGAAGGTGCTCCACTGGGTCTGGCCGTCGCCGTCGCCCCCGCCGTTGGTCGCGAGGCCGTACACCTTGACGTGGTTCTTGTCGAAGCCCGGCTCGTCGCCCCGCCTGCCCTTGCTGTCGACGGTCAGGTGCGCGATGGCCTTCTCGAAGGTGCCGCCGTCCTCGGGGTTCCAGGACAGGCCGTTCAACTGCTCGCGGGTCAGGCCCGCGTCCTTGGCCATCGCGCGGTTGTAGAAGAGGGCGACGGTGTCCCAGTCCTTCGGCGCGCCGTAGCGGTGGCCGTCCTGGCCCATCCAGTTGGCCCCCAGCCCCGGCTGGTAGCGGGCGTCGTCGATGCCCAGGTCGTCGAGCGGTTCCAGCACCTTCAGGTCGGCGAACTGGCCGAACTTCTGGATGTGGTCGGTGAACACGTCCGGCTCGGTGCCCGCGATGAAGCTCGCGGTGAGTTTGGTCCAGTAGTCGTCCCAGCCCAACTGGGTGATCTTCACCCTCAGTCCGGGGTTCTGCTCCTGGAAGTCCTTCGCGCACGCCTCGTAGGCGGGCTGCTGGTTGGCGTCCCACAGCCAGTACGTCACCGTGTGCGCCGACGATCCGGCGCCGCCCTGGGCGCAACCGCTCACCAGGGACAGCCCGAGCACCCCGGCCAGCGCGGTGACCGTACGCATCCGTATCCGCATGTCCGTCCCCTTACTTGATGCCGGTGAAGCTGATGGAACTGACGATGCGGCGCGCGAAGAACCCGAAGAGCACGAGCATGGGCAGGGCCGCGATGAGGGTGGCCGCCATCAGGCCCGACCAGTCGGTGCCGGTCTGCGGGGTCTGTGCCCGGAAGATGGCCAGCGCCACGGTGAGGACGCGCGAGCTGTCGCCGTAGGAGACCATCAGCGGCCAGAAGTAGTCGTTCCACGACGTGATGTACGTCAGTACGGCCAGGGTGAGGACCGGCGTGGACGCCATCGGCAGCAGCACCCGGAAGAAGATCCGCACCTTCCCGGCGCCGTCGAGCAGCGCCGCTTCCTCGACCTCCCTCGGGACGTTCATGAAGAACTGGCGCAGGAAGAAGACCGCGAACGGCGTCATGAACATCGTGGGCAGGGCGATCCCCAGCAGGGAGTCCACCAGGCCGAGTTCCTTGATGAGGACGAAGTTCGGCAGCAGGGTGAAGATGGTCGGCACCATCAGGCCGGCGAGGAACAGGGCGAACACCCTGTCCCGGCCCCGCCAGCGCAGCCGCGCGAAAGCGTACGCGGCCATGGCGGAGAAGAAGATCTGACAGACGGTGACGATGGTCGAGACGATCACCGAGTTGAGCAGATAGCGCCAGAACTTCAGCCCGCCGCCCGCGCCGCCCTGCGCGACCGCCTCCGTGGTCGACTGGAGGCCGAGCGCCCGCTCGAAGCCGCCCGAGGTCAGATCGACCGGCAGCGGGTCGCCCGGACTCGCGGCGAGTCCGGAGTTGGTGGACAGCGCGGTGCGCAGGATCCAGTAGAACGGCAGCAGGGTGATGAGCATCATCACACCCAGCACCGCCCAGGCCACGATCCGCCCGGGGGTGGGCCGGCGCCTGAGGGGACGTACGTGCGTCGCCGGGGTCGTCCCGGTCGCGGGGGTGGTCACGGCAGCCATGTCGACTCCTCCCTTTCAGCCGAGGTCGGTGTGGCCGGCCCGGGTCAGCCGGTACTGGACGAAGGTGATCGCGCTCAGCACGACCAGCAGGGCCACGGACATCGCGGAGGCGTAGCCGAACTGGAAGCGGGCGAAGGCGGCGCCGTAGATGTAGTACTGGAGGACGTTGGTGGCGTCCGCCGGACCGCCCCTGGTCGTGACCGCGACCGTGTCGAACACCTGGAACGAACCGATCACCGTCATGATCAGCACGACCGCCAGGACCGGACGCAGCAGCGGCATCGTGATCCGCCAGAACATCCGCCACTCGCTCGCGCCGTCCACCTTCGCGGCCTCGTACATGTCGTTCGGGATGGCCTGGAGGCCGGCGAACAGCAGCAGCGCCGTGTAGCCGACGTGCCGCCACACGTTGATCAGGGCGATCGTGGGGATCGCCCAGGTCTCGTCGGCCAGGAACGGGATGCGGTCGAAGCCCAGCGCCGAGATGATCTCGTTGCCGATGCCGAGCTGGGTGTCCAGGATCCAGAGCCAGACGATGCCCGCGACCACGTTCGACATGAGGTACGGCGTGAGCACGATCCCGCGCAGCACCGCCGACTGGGTCAGCCGCTGGAGGAGCACGGCGATCGCCAGCGCCGAGACGGTCTGCACCCCGATGTTGATGACCACGTAGGCGACCGTGACCTCGAGGGAGTTCCAGAAGATCGGGTCGTGCACCATGCGCACGTAGTTGTCGAGGCCCACCCACTCCGCCGGCGTGAGCAGGTTGAAGCGGGTGAAGCTCAGGTAGATGCCGCGCAGCGTGGGCCAGAGCAGGAAGACCACGAATCCCAGCAGGGCCGGCGCGATGAACACCGCGGCGAGCCGCCCGTCACCCCGGCTCTCACCCGCCGCCGGCCGGTCGGTGCGCGGCTTGGTCACAGTCCCCTCCGCGCTGCCCAGCGGCAGCGGTGACGGAGGACTGCTGGAGGCGATGGTCATCGGGAGACTCCCTCGTCTGCGGCGGCTCGCTCTCGGCCACTTACTTTTGAGCCGAAAGAATTCAGCGTCAAGGGGTTGGTGAACATCTTTTCGCGCGGGCCGGGTGGCTCATATAGTGACCTTGATACTTTCAAGGCAAAAAGAAATCGTGTGGGAGTCTGACCCTCATGACCACAGGTACCGCCAGCTGGCTGCCGCTGAGCCCGGGGGAGCGTTCGGTCGCGATCGAGGTGCTCGTCCACGGCCCGCTCTCGCGCACCGACCTCGCCCGGCGGCTCAGCCTCTCCGCGGGCAGCCTCACCCGGCTGACCAAACCCCTGATCGAGTCGGGCCTGCTGGTCGAGGTGTCCGACGGGGGCATCGCGGTGGAGACCCGCCAGGGGCGCCCCTCGCAGCCCCTCGACGTGGTCGCCCAGTCCCGCTATTTCATCGGTTTCAAGATCACCGCCGACACGGTGTACGGCGTCGTCACCACACTCCGCAGTGACATCGTCGCCCGTCACGACCGGCCGCTCCCCTCGCACGACCCCGAGGACGCCGTCCGCGTGCTGGGCGAGATGACCGAGGAACTGGCCCGTGCCCACCCCGGTCTCGCCGGGATCGGCATCGGGGTGGGTGGGCGCGTCGAGGACCGGACGACGGTCGGGGAGTCACCCTTCCTCGGGTGGCGGGACGTCCCACTGGCCGCGCTGGTCGCGGAGCGCACGGGCCTGCCCGTCGTCCTCGAGAACGACGTGGCCGCCCTGGTGGAGGCCGAGACCTGGTTCGGCGCGGGACGCGGCCTGGACCGCTTCGTCGTCCTCACCATCGGTGCGGGCTTCGGCTACGGCCTGGTCCTCTCCGGCCGGCGGGTGCCCTGCGTCGAGGAGGACGGCGGCTTCGGCCGGCACTGGATCATCGACCCCAGCGGGCCGCTCACCCCCGAGGGGGAGCGCGGCAGCGCCGTCTCGCTGCTGACCATCCCCAGCATCCGCTACCAGGTCCAGGCCGCCACCGGCCGGGAGCACACGTACGAGGAGATCCTCGCCCTCGCGGCCGCCGGGGAGCCCATGCCGGCCCGCGTCATCGGCGAGGCGGCCCGCGCCCTGGGTGTGCTGGTCGCCCAGATCGCCAACTCGGTCATGCCGCAGAAGGTGCTGCTCGCCGGTGAGGGGGTCGGTCTGATGGACGTCGGCGGGGCGACGGTCGAGGCGACCGTCCGTGCCCACCGGCACCCGCTGGCCGTCCCCGTGGCGCTGGAGACCAAGGTCTCGGACTTCCACGACTGGGCGCGCGGCGCCGCGGTGCTGGCCATCCAGGTACTGGTCCTGGGATCGGCCGAGAGCTGAACTGTGCTGTGGGGGTTGACAGATGGACGTGATCAGCAACACGTCCGATATGTCCGTTTAATGGGTGATGACTCACGCGGTCTTCACGTCCGACGCCGTAAGCTTCACGCCATGTCCACCACTGTCGAAACCCTCTCCGAGCGATCGGCCGCAGAGGTCAACGAAGAGATCCGGGCCCTGTGGCGCCGGTCGGGCGGGACACTGAGCGTCGAGCAGCGCGAGGAGTACCAGCGGCTCGTCCTGGAGTGGGCCGCCGCGCCGCACTCCGTCGAAGCGGCCTGACCGCCACCCGATCCCTGACGTCCCGCACCGCATCGGCTGTCCCCACCGGGGCACCCACCGATCCACGCCGGCCCTCGCTACGGCGGCCCTGCTGATCGGGGCCGGGGCGGCCCTCGGCCTTTCGCTCTTCCAACTCGCCGCCCACCGGGAGCTCCTGGCCGTGGCGGTCGTCGTCGCCGCGCTCTACCCCGCCCTGCCGGTGATGCTCGGCCTGGCGCTGCTGCACGAGCGGGTCAGTGCCGGACAGGCGCCGGGACTGACCGGCGCCGCGGTCGCCACCGTGCTGCTGGCGCTCGGCTGAGGTCACCCCCAGGTCGCCGAGTAGTAGCGCTGGTAGGCCTTGCGGTCCTGTTCGGCACGGAAGTACCGGGTCGCGACGAGGGCGACCATGCTGCCCGCGATGACCAGCAGACCGGGGCCGATGTTCCTGGGGTCGGTGAGCTTGGAGGCGAGGGTCTCGCTGACGCCGTTGCCCGTCACGGGAGTCGTCGTGCCCGGCGAGGCCGCGCCCGGGGAGAGCCCCGCCTGGGTGGAGGAGGCGGACGGCGCCGGATCGGCGGACGAGGTGTTCGCGCCGGAGTTGCCGGAGGGGGCGGCCACGATCAGCTGCACGCCGAGCTGGGCCAGGGCCTTGGTCACCGGCTGGAAGAAGGTCGTACCGCCCGTGGTGCAGTCGCCGCTGCCGCCCGAGGTGATGCCGAGGGCGATGCCGTCGGAGAACATCGGACCGCCGCTGTCGCCGGGTTCGGCGCACACGCTGGTCTCGATCAGCCCGCCGACGGTGCCCTCCGGGTAGTTCACCGTCGCGTCGAGACCGGTGACCTCGCCGTCGCGCAGTCCGCTGGTGCTGCCGCTGCGGAACACCTTCTGTCCGACGGCGGCGTCGCCCGTGCCCGTGATCCGCACCCCGTTGCCGTTGCCGATGGCGACCACGTCGGCACCGACACCGGCCTTTCCGCTCGCGTACTGCACCAGCGAGAAGTCACTGCCGGGGAAGTTGGAGTTCACCGTCTGGCCGACCTGCTGCTTCGCCTGGTTGTCCGCGAACCAGGTGGACCCGGTGGGCCCGCAGTGCCCGGCGGTGAGGATGAAGTCGTTCGACCCGTTGGTCACGTTGAAGCCGGCCGAACAGCGGCCGCCGGTCGACAGGATCGGCTGGGCGCCGTTGATCCGGGTGGTGAACTTGCCGGTGGTGCGCTCCATGTGCACGAAGCTGCCGATGCCGGTGGCCGTCTGGGTCAGCTGCGACCAGTCGGCGGCGGACACGGTGCTGTCCGCCTGCACGACGACCTGGTTCGACCGGTAGTCCATCACCCACGCGGTGCCGGGCACCCGGGGCGCCGAACGCAGCGTGGCCGCGGCCGACTTGAGCTCGTTCATGCTGTGCGGGACGACCTTCGCCTCGGCGCCCGCCTGCCGGACGGTGTCGGCCGTCTCCTCGTCGGTGACGGCGACGACCGGACGCCCGGCGGCATTGAGCCAGGTGCCCGCCGTGCGCGAGGTGCCGAGCTTCTTGACGAGGACCGCCCCCGGATTCGTCACGACGGACTCCGCCGCACCACGCGGCGTGGTGCCGGGCGGCTCGCTCGCCATGGCGGCCTGCGTGACCATGACCCCTCCGAGGAGCAGCCCGCCGACGGCCGCCAGCCGTGTCACTCGCCGGACGGTCCGTCGTCGTACATGCCTCATGTCATGGCTCCCGAAAACCCTGAACGCACGGCCTCAACACCGCGGGGCGCTCCGGTCGTCGAGTGCCCTCACCTCCATACGTGCGCGGACACCGCGGCGTTCACTGCGGGAATGATCACCTTGCCGTCCGCGCGTCACCCCGCCGGGCATCGCGGCGGCCGCCGGTCCGGCCCCGCCCGCGGTGTCCTTCGGGCGTCGGCTCGAGGGCCGGCGCGTTCGCGGTCACGGGGCTCCGGTTGTCGGGAGGCCGGGGGACCGCCGGCGCCGATCCGCAGTCCGGACAGGCGAGTCGAGCCGTGCGGACGGTCCGTCCGGTTCCGTCGCGGGCCCGAGCCGCGCCCAGCTCCGCTCGTCGCCCCAGACGGCCGCCGCGCCCGTGTAGGGGCGCAGCAGCGCGGTGAGCGCCGGGTCACCGCGGCCGTTGAGTTCGTCGGAGGCGATCCGGCGGGCGATGCCGGCCAGGAAGTCGGCGAGCTGCACCCGGGCGTCGAGCCGTGAGACGACGAGCCGGAATCCGGCGAGGCGGATGCCCCGCACCCGGGCCGCGTCCTCGATCCAGGCGATCCGCTCCGGGGTGAGCATGTTCTGCCGGTCGTGCGCGAGCCGGACCGGTCGTCCGCCGTCGCTCCAGTGGGCGGCCGTGTGCAGGATCGAGGGCAGCAGCGGATTGAGGAGCGGGGAGAGCACGAACGGCCCTTCCTGGATCGCGGCCCGGTAGGCCAGGGCGCGGGGCCGTTCCCGCGCCAGCCGGGCGAACGTCTGTGCCGCCGCCGTCTCCGGACAGGTCTGCCGCAGTTCGGCGACCGTGTGGAAGAAGCGGTCGACGGCACCGTCCGGTTCGCCGTCGTGCCGCACCCACAGCAGCTGGTTCGCCGCCTCCAGGAAGTCCCTCCACTGCGCCCCGGTGAACGTCCGCCGCCCCTGCCGGAAGAGTGCGACGGCCGCCTCCGGGTCGCCGAGCAGCAGGTCGACGGCCCGCTCCACGACGTAGAAGGACTTCTCGACGAGGTGCACATGCGCGTGTCCGTACAGCGGGCCCGAGGCCGAGAGCAGCCATTCCAGGACCGCGCGGTGTTTCTCCCGGAGCAGATGGTTCGCCTTGTACTCCTCGGCGGGCGAACGGATCCGGTCGCGGATCTCCTGCACATGACCGGCGGCGGAATCGGCCGACAGCAGCACACTCGCGTGGGCGAACACATCCGTGTTCCCGCCGGTGAGGTTCTCCCCGTCCGACCCCGACTCGTCGCAGGCGATCTCCGGGATCGCCCCCGCGTCCGCCACAGCTGTCCCGTTCAGGTGATCCCAGGTCACACCACAGCCCCCTATCTTGTGCCCCATGACCAGCATCCCGCACGAGACGCCCGGTGAAGCAAACCCTTTACAGGCCCTCACGCTCGACCGGTTGCGCCGCCGCACGAGCATGAAGTGGCGGACCTACCCGGCCGACGTCCTTCCGCTGTGGGTCGCGGAGATGGACGTGTCCCTCGCCGAGCCGGTCGTCCGCGCGGTGACGCAGGCCCTCGCCCTCGGCGACACCGGCTATCCGGCGGGCACGGCCTACGCCGAGGCGCTGGCCCTGTTCGCCTCGAAGCGGTGGGGGTGGGACGGGCTCGCGGTCGAGCGGACGGCGATCGTTCCGGATGTGATGCTGGGCGTCGTCGAGATGCTGAAACTGGTGACGGGGCCCGGCGACGCGGTGATCGTCAACCCGCCCGTGTACCCGCCGTTCTTCCTCTTCGTCGAGCACATGGACCGGCGGATCACCGAGGCGCCCCTCGGCGCGGACGGCCGGCTCGACCTCGCGGTCCTGGAGGAGGCGTACCGGCGCGCCGCCGACGGCGGCGGTCGCCCCGCCCATCTGCTGTGCAGTCCGCACAACCCCACCGGCACCGTGCACACGGCGGAGGAGCTGGCCGCCGTCGCCGCGCTGGCCGGACGGTACGGGGTCCGGGTGGTCGCCGACGAGATCCACGCGCCGCTCACCGGTCCCGGGGCCGCCTTCGTGCCCTACCTCAGTGTCCCCGGCGCGGAGAACGGGCTGTCGCTGATGTCGGCCTCCAAGGGCTGGAACCTGGCCGGGCTCAAGGCGGCCCTGGCCGTCGCGGGTCCCGGGGCGGCGGCCGACCTGGCCCTGCTGCCCGAGGAGGTGTCCCACGGGCCCAGCCATGTCGGCGTGCTCGCGCACACCGCCGCCCTGCGCGAGGGCACCGGGTGGCTGGACGCCCTGCTGGCCGGCCTCGACGACAACCGGCGCCTGCTCTGCGGGCTCCTGGCGGAGCACCTGCCCGGGGTCGGACACCGGCCGGGAGAGGCCACCTACCTCGCCTGGCTCGACTGCCGGGCGCTGGGCCTGGGGGACGATCCGGCCGCGGTCTTCCTGGAGCGGGGGCGGGTCGCGCTCTCCCCGGGGCTCGACTTCGGCACGGGCGGGGCAGGCCACGTCCGGCTGAATCTGGCCACCTCGGCGGAGATCCTCACCGAAGGCGTGCGACGCATGGCGGCCGCGCTGCACTGAACCGAACAGCCGGGCCCGCTCCCCGGCCGCAGCGATCGCTCCCGCCGGACCTCCACAAGCGATCGTCCCGCCGGACGTCCGCGGCGGGACGAGGGCGCTGCGGGGCGGGGAGCTGGGCGCCGGGGTCTTCGGCCGGTCGCGCGGCTGCTGCCTCGGATCTCTGTGGCGGGACGAGGGCGCTGCGGGGCGGGGAGCTGGGCGCCGGGGTCTTCGGCCGGTCGCGCGGCTGCTGCCTCGGATCTCTGTGGCGGGACGAGGGCGCTGCGGGGCGGGGAGCTGGACGCCGGGGTCTTCGGCCGGTCGCGCGGCCGCTGCCTCGGATCTCTGTGGCGGGACGAGGGCGCTGCGGGGCGGGGAGCTGGACGCCGGGGTCTTCGGCCGGCCGCGCCGCTGCTGCCTCGGATCTCTGTGGCGGGACGAGGGCGCTGCGGGGCGGGGAGCTGGACGCCGGGGTCTTCGGCCGGTCGCGCGGCCGCTGCCTCGGATCTCTGTGGCGGGACGAGGGCGCCGCGGGGCGGGGAGCTGGGCGCCGGGGTCTTCGGCCGGTCGCGCGGCCGCTCCCTCGGACGTCCATGGCGGGACGAGGGCGATGCGGGGCGGGGGCGGCCGGACATCGGGGCCTTCGAGCGGCCGTGCCGCCGCTCCCTCGCCCCGGGCGTGCGGCCGTGCGGCGACACCGGGTACGCGCGGTGGATCCGGCCGGAGTTCGTGCCGACGTCGCCCGGGTGGGGGCGCGAGCCGCTGCCTAGACTGCGGACATGGACGAGAAGGCGATCGATCGGCTGGCGGCGGGCAAGTACCTGCTGCTCACCAGCTATCGCAAGAACGGGACAGGGGTCCCCACGCCTGTGTGGGTGGTGCGCGACGGGGACACGCTCGGGGTCTGGTCGGCCGCCGACGCCTGGAAGGTGAAGCGGATCAGGGCCCGTGGCGACGTGCTCGTGGGTCCCTGCGACGTGCGCGGCAAGCCGACGGGCGAGCAGGTCCCGGCCGTCGCCGAGATCTGCGACCCGCAGACCACGGCCCGCTACCGCACTCTCCTCGCCCGCAAGTACGGCGTCCTGGGCCGTCTCGCACTGCTCGGCAGCAGACTGCGCCGGGGCGCGGACGGGACCGTGGGGATCCGCGTCATGCTGTGAGCGCGCCCGGCCCGGGGCCGGGTGGCGGATGCGCTAGTGCCAGGCCCGGTACGGTTCGTCGAGGAGCTGGAAGACCGGCTCGCCGCGTACCGGGTCCTTGACCGTGGACAGCCGGACGCGGTCGCCGCTGTGGATGCCGACGAGCGGGCCCATGACCCGGCCGCGGACGACGAATCCCTCGGCCATCTCGACCAGGGACACATTGCGCGCGCCGGGGGTGTTGCGGTTCACCACGGTCGCGTGGCGGACCGTGCCGGTGCCCTCGCTGCGTTCCGTGCGCAGGTCGCTGCCCTGACACACCGGGCACAGGAGCCGGTGGTACATCGCGGTGCCGCACCAGGTGCAGCGCTGGAAGAGGATCGTGTCGCCGTCGGTCTTCGCGCGGTCGAGGACGCCCGTCGCGGAGCCGGCGGCCTGCTGAACGGCGTTTCCTGAGAAGTGGTACACGCGGGTCAACTCCCTGCACTCGGCCGGAATCCACGTGCTCGGCTCACCCGCGCACGCATGTGCCCGGTCGCCGTGCCACCGTGCACGGCCACAGCGTATGGCACTCAGTGCCACTCGTAAAGGCACTGCGTACCCGCAATCTCGAGGGGTTTCTGTCAGGCCGTCAGGAGGTTCCGTCCCGCCCGAGGGCCGTCTCGATCTCCTGCACCACCCGCCACAGCGGCGCTCCGCGCCGCGAGACCACCACGACGACGTCCTCCGCCCGCTCGTCGGCGGGAGGCGCAGGAAACGCCGGGAAGGCCGGGAACGCGGGGTGGACCGCGGGTGCCGGCGCGGACCCGGCCGCGCCGAAGGCCGACTGCACGTACCCCAGCGCGTGGTCCACGGTCGCGCTCGCGTCGCCCTGCCCGTCCGAACGCAGCCAGGAGCGCAGGGCGTTGTTGTGGGCGGCGACCACCGCCGCGGCGATCACGTCGGCGCGCAGACTGCCGTCGGGCCGGCCGGCGAAACGGCCCCGGAGGTAGTCGGCGAGGGCACGCTCGTAGCGCCAGACGACGGACAGCTCGTAGGCGCGCAGCCCGGGAACCTGCTTGGTGAGCCGGTAGCGCTGGACGGAGAAGGACGGGTTCTCCGCATACATCAGCAGGACGAGCCGGGCGGCGTCGCACACGCGTCCCACCGGCTCGTGTTCCTCGCCGCTCGCGGCCAGGAATGCCGTCATGTCGGCCAGGCACCGCTCGTGGTCGGGGAAGACCACGTCCTCCTTGGAGGGGAAGTAGCGGAAGAAGGACCGCCGGCCCACGCCCGCGAGAGCCACGATGTCGTCGACGGTGGTCTGTTCGTAGCCCCGCTCGAGGAACAGCCGGAAGGCCGCCGCGACCAGGGCGTCCCGCATGGGCGGTTTGGCCTGCGCCTTGTGAGTGGCGTTCATGGACGCGAACGTAACACCAGGGCGACCGCGATGGCACTCAGTTCCCTCCACTCAGGGAACTGAGTGCCCGGCGCGGGGCGCCGGGGTCACATGCGCTCGGCCGCCTCGACCACGTTGGTCAGCAGCATGGCCCGGGTCATCGGCCCGACCCCGCCGATGGGCGGCGCGAAGGATCCGGCGACGTCGCTCACATCGGGGTGGACGTCGCCGAGGATGCCCTCGACCGTGCGCGTCAGGCCCACGGACAGGACCGTGGCGCCCGGCTTGATCCAGTCGGGCCTGACCAGGTGTGCCACTCCGGCCGCGGCCACCACCACGTCGGCCTCGCGCGCGTGCGCGGCGGTGTCCTGGGTGGCCTCGTGGCACAGGGTCACCGTGGCGTGCTCGGTGCTGCGGGTCAGCATCATGCCGAGCGGCCTGCCCACGGTGACACCGCAGCCGATGACGCAGAACTGCTGGCCGGTGATCGCCACGTGGTTGCGCCGCAGCAGGTCGATGATGCCGCGCGGGGTGCAGGGCAGCGGGCCGGGGATGCCCAGTACCAGGCGGCCCAGGTTGGTCGGGTGCAGCCCGTCGGCGTCCTTGACCGGGTCGATCAGCTCCAGCACGGCATGGGTGTCGATGTGGGCGGGCAGCGGGAGCTGCACGATGAAGCCGGTGCAGGCCGGATCGGCGTTCAGCCGCAGCACGGCCGCCTCCACGTCGGCCTGGGAGGCGTCGGCGGGCAGCTCCACCCGCATCGAGGCGATCCCGACCTGTGCGCAGTCGCGGTGCTTGCCGCCCACGTAGGAACGGCTGCCCGCGTCGTCGCCGACGAGGATGGTGCCCAGCCCGGGGGCGATGCCGCGTTCCTTCAACGCCTGGACGCGCAGGGCGAGTTCGTTCTTGATGTCGGCCGCGGCGGCCTTGCCGTCGAGCAGTGTTGCGGTGGTCACGGGAGTCGACGAGCCCTTCGGGAGACAAACGGCGGTCCTGTAATCGTACGGCCCGCCGCCCCACCGCCCGCCAGGCGTCCCACGGCCCGCCGGGAGCCCCATGACGCGCCGGGGTTCCGCGGCTCCCCGGGAGTCCCGCCGGCCGGCGCCCTTCCGCTTCGGGCCCGCCCGGGCTCGCGGCTCGCCCGGCACCCCCTGACGTAACCTTTGCGCACCGCAGACCGACCGCCACCAGGAGACCGCATGTCCGCCGTCCGCCCCCGTCTCCTCTATGTCACCGACCTTGCTTACCCGGCGCGCGGGCGGCGCTACGGCGACGAGGACGTCTTCCTCACCTCCCGGCTGCGGGCGGACTTCGACCTGGCCCTGTGCCACCCGCTGGACGCGGCCGCCCTGATGGACTCCTTCGACGGCGTCGTCGTCCGCAACAGCGGCCCGGTCCTCGGCTACCCGAAGGAGTACGAGGACTTCCGGGAACGCGCGCTCCGGGGCGGCACACGCGTCTACAACCCGCTCACGGGCCGCGCCGACATGGCCGGCAAGCAGTACCTCGTCGACCTGAGCGCCGCGGGTTTCCCCGTGATCCCCACCGTCGACCGGCCCGGGGATCTGCACCGGCTGCCCGAGGCCGACCGGTACGTCGTCAAGCCCAGGCTCGGGGCCGACTCCATCGGCCTGCGGATCGTGCCGCCCGACGAGCTCCCCGGCCTGGCCGACGGCTCGGTCCTGGTGCAGCCGTGCGTCGACTTCTCCTACGAGGTGTCCTTCGTCTACGTCGACCACGACTTCCAGTACGCGCTGTACGCACCCGATCCCGACCGCCGCTGGCAGGTGCGGCCCTACCGGCCCACCGTGCGGGACCTGGAGTTCGCCCGGCGCTTCGTGGACTGGAACGGCCTCGCGCACGGCATCCAGCGCGTCGACGCCTGCCGCGCCCCGGACGGCGAACTGCTGCTGGTCGAGCTGGAGGACCTCAACCCCTACCTGTCCCTGGACGCCCTCGACGAGGCCGGACGGGACGCCTTCGTCACCGCGACGACCCGGTCCCTGCACCGCTTCCTGTCCGGCTGAACCCGGCCGCCCGCGCGCCCGTATCTCTCCTGGGGGAACCACGGGAGGGAGACGAGCGTGCCGACACCGGACGAACCCGGGCAGCCGCACGAACGCCCGGTGCTGGAACCCATCCGGGTTCTGCGACCGCGCAACACCGATGCCCTGGCGGAGCTGTTCCGCGAGATGACCGAACTGACCCGGGACCCGGACGTCACCGACGGTTACGAGTCGATCCCCCTGCCGCCGGGGCCGGCCGCCGGCGAGGCGGAGACCGAGGAGCTCGCGCCGCTCGGCTTCCCCGCGGCGGACACGACGGCCGAGACGGCGCCGCGCGGCGGCCGGGACTGGACGAGTGAGAGCGGCGGCCCCCGGCCCGTGCCCGGCAGCGGCAGGCGCATCGGCAGCGGCAGCGGCAGCGTCAGAGGTACGGGGCCGGTACGGGGCCGGTCGGGGGCCGCTCCGGCGGCGGGCGGCGGGCGGATGCGCGAGCGTTCCGACTCCGGTGCGGGCCTGCGGCGCGGTGCCATCACGGTCGGCGTGTGCGCGGCGGCCCTCGTCGGTTTCGCCTGCGCGCTCCTGCTGCCGGGCCGCGGTGTCGAGGCCGCCGCACGGACACCCCCGCCGACGACCGCCCCCGCCCCGAGCGCCCCGGCGTCCGCGTCCGCCGACCCCGACGGCGCGGGCACCCTGCGCGAAGGGGACAGCGGCTCCGAGGTGGCCGATCTCCAGCGGCGCCTGCTGCGCATCCCCGACGTGTACGCCCACGGGCCCACCGATGGCCGTTACGGCACCGTTCTCACCGAGGCCGTGGCGCGGTTCCAGCTCTGGTACGGCATCCGCGGCGACGAGTCCGGCGTCTACGGCGACGACACACGCCGCGATCTGGAGTCCCGTACCGCCACGGGCGGCTGACGACCGGGTGACGCACCGGAAACGGGCCGCGCCGGCAGCGCGTCGGGCGTCACCACGGAACGGCGGGCCGGCGCGCGTCGGGCGGCTCGCCCCGCCGGACCGTGGCCGTCCACGCGTCCGCGTGAACGTCTCCTGCCCCCCGGGTCCGGTGCAGCCCGCCGTCTTCCCGCCGGCCGTCGTCGGCGGAACGCCGGGATACCGGCGGCACCACGAGGGACCGAACCGGTTCCTACCGCCCGAGGTCCACCGGCACCTGGATGTCGAGCACACACACGTCGTCGCGTCCCTCGCGGCCGAGCATCGTGCTGAGCAGCCGGTCGAGCGGTGCCGGTTCGGTGGTCGCCTCGTGGGCGGCGACCCGGCGAGCCGTTCCAGACCGCGGTCGATGCTCTCCGCGGGCCGTTCGACCAGGCCGTCGGTGTAGAACAGAAGCCGGTCGCCGGGTTCCAGGCGGCACTGTGCCGCCTGGTAGCTGGGCGAGTCCCTCGCGCCGAGCAGCATCCCGAAGGGACGCTCCAGGTACCGCGCCTCGCCGTCACGCACCAGCAACGGTGGTGGGTGACCGGCCTGCGCCCACTCCATCCGCCGTTCGCGCGCCGTGTAGCGGGCCAGCACCATGGTCGCCGAGCCGTGCGGGTCGCGGGAGTGCAGCAGCAGGGCGTTGAGGCGGCTGAGCGCCCCGGTCAGCGACGAACCCGTGATGACCATGCCCTTGGCGGTGAACCGGAGCAGGGCCATCGAGGCCACCGCGCCCATCCCGTGCCCGGCCGCGTCGCCCACCACGAACAGGGCGTCGCCGTCGGGCAGTTCGATGGCGCTGAACCAGTCGCCGCCGACGCTGAGGCCCGACTGCGCGGGCAGGTAGGCGATGTCGACGCGCAGCCCGGCCAGCTGTACGGGCTGCTTCGGCAGCGGCAGCAGCGCTTCCTGCAACCGGGCGGCCACCAGGCGCTCGGCCTCGAGCACACCGTGCTGGGTGAGCATCGCCCGCTCGCTCGCAACGAGGGCGAGTTCGGCGCTGCGCTGCGCGGTGAGGTCCTGCACGAAGCCGTGCACCTCGACGGGCGTGCCCCGGGAGTCGGTCACCGCCTCGGAGACCATCCGCAGATGCCGGAGGCCCTGCCGGGTGACGATCCGGAACGGCACGTCACAGGCCCGCCCGTGCCGCACCAGCTCCCCGATGGCCCGGGCCAGCGCCGGCACGTCATCGGGCAGGGCGAGAGGGGGCAGCTCGGGCAACGGGACGACCCCGCGCGCCGGATCGCGCTCCAGGATGGTGAAGACCTGGGTGGACCAGTTCCCCTCACCCGTGTCCAGGTTCCAGGTGGCCCAGCCGAGATTGCCGAGCCGCTGCACATCGGCGAGCCGCTGTTCCTGCCGGTCGGAGGGGTCGTGGCGGACCCAGCTGAGGACCAGCCCGTCGTCCAGCCGCACCACGCGCGCCGAGTACGTGGCCAGTTCACTGACCCCGGCCACCATCTGCTGCCGGGCGAACGGCTCGCTGTCGTACGACGCCTGACCGGCCAGCACCGCCAGACACCCGTCCCACAGCGGGTCGTGGGCGACTTCGGGCCAGCACTCCAGGAAGCGCAGGCCGACCAGCTCGCGCCCGCTGCGGCCCACGGCGTCGGAGGTCACGCTGGTCGCGGCATCGACGCGGAAGTCCTCGACCTGCCCCGACGCGGAGCGCAGCGGGGCGAGGAGCACCGCGGCGACGGGCAGCCGGTCGAGCACGGTCTGCACGGCGTCCGCGGCAGCGGAGGCGGTGGGGCCCGGCCGGGAGCCGAAGGTGCGCAGCGGGCCCGCGCACAACTGGGCCACGGCCGTCAGGTGTTCCCGTACCCGGGACGTGAAGGCGCCCTCGCGGCAGCGCAGGATCCCGAGCGCCACGTCGGCCGACTCACCGGTCACCACCGGCAGCCAGGCCCGTGACGGCCAGCGCTCGGGCGGGTCGCCGATCAGCTGGTACCGCTTGCCGTCCTCCCGGAGGTCCTCCAGCCAGCGCGGCTGCCCGGCGTCCAGGGCGTCCAGGGCGGCGATCCCGCTGAGCGGCGGCACCCGGGTCCACTGGTCGGCCAGCGCCTCCCCGATACCGGCGTGCCCGGTCAGTTCGAGCCCGCCGCCGGGCAGCCGCGCGAAGATCATCAGGGCGTCGGCGCCCACGTCCGGGGCGAGCAGGTCCAGCAGGCACCGGGCGAGATCGTGCGGGGTGCCGACGCGCAGGAGGGCCCGGCTCAGCCGGCCGAGTGCGGCGGGATCGATCTCGTCGGGCGCCGGCCGGGCAGCGGGTTCCCGTGCGGGCGCCTCGGCCGGAGCCGGCTCCGAGGTGTCGCGGGGCTGCGGTGAGAGGGCGCCCAGGCTGATCCAGCACTCCTCGAGGAGCGTGCGCCGTCCGGCCTCGGCCCGTCGCTGCAACTCCTCCTGCGCGGCGTCCGGGGAGCAGCCGAGTTGCGCCATCACCGCGCCCTTGGCGCGTTCCAGCACGGCCGAGGTGGCCGCCAGTTCCTGCAACCGGTCCATCTCCGCGCGCTGACGAGCCACGACCCGGGTCAGTGCTGCCATGTCGGGCACGCCACCGGGCTCCGCGGGCGGGGCGGGTTCGCTCGTCACGTGTCGAGCATTGCACACCGGGGTGATTTCGTTCCGGGTCTTTCGGCAAGGCTCCCGCCAGCCGAGACGCCCGCCCGCGTCCTCGGAACGGAGCGTCCCGTTCAGCGTCCGGAGTTCTGCTCCACCAAAGCCTGGGTGACCGCGCGGACGCTGCGGGCGATGTGCTGCAACTGCATGACCTCGGCGGCGTACAGCTTGATCGTGTGCTCGATGACCGACTCGGGCATTCCGAGCCGGGGAAGGTCGGCGCGGGCGGTCTGGAGGGCGGTGCGGGCCACCCGGACCTCGTTCTGGACCTGGATCTGCGCATGGCGGGCGAGCAGCACGGGGTGGCGCAGCAGCGCCGGGTAGCTCGCGTAGCGCGCGGGCACCAGCTCGCGCAGCCACTTGGCCGCCGAGCGCTCCCAGTCGTAGCTGCCGGGAGTCTTGACCTGGCATGGCCAGTCCGAGCTGATGCGTGTCGTCGTCAGGGTCATGATCATCGCTCCCGGTGTGTGGCGTCGTGACGGTGGTCCGACGGTTCGGGGCGGCCCCGGCCCAGGGGAAGACCGGGGCCGCCACGGGCGCTCGCGCAAGCGATGCCCCGGACGCCCTGAGCGCCGACGCGGGTAGGGGACGGCGGCTTCGGGTGCCCGCTCATGAGCCCTTGCGGGCGAATGCGGCCGTGAGCAGTATTTATATATGCCGACCGCTTTGCAAGACGTATGAAAACATTCATGCGGGAAATGCCCGTAATGATCCCTCTGTGTCTTTCCGGGGGAGGGGGTGTCCTTCGGAAGGCCGGTCACTCACGCAGGAAGAACTGGTGCTGCTCGGCGATCTGCTCGTACTCCTCGAGCCGCGCCTGGGTGCGCTCGGGGCCCGCGTCGGTCATGGCCTGGAGCAGCGCCGCGGCCATCACGCCGGGGGCGGCGTAGGAGTCGAAGACCAGGCGGGAGCCGGTGCCGGTGGCGAAGGTGGCGTCCGCCTCGTCGGCCACCGGCCCCAGCGCCAGGTCGGTGATCAGCGCCACCTTGAGACCGGCGCTGCGCGCGACCCGGACGGCGGTGAGCGTCTCCTGCGCGTGCCGGGGCATCGAGAACGCCAGCACCCAGGTCCCGCCCGCCTCCCGGGACTGAAGGAGAGCGTCGTAGGCGACGCTGCCGCCCCGCGTCACCAGCCGCACGTCCGGGTGGACCCGGCGGGCGGCGTAGGCGAAGTACTCGGCGAGCGAGACGGAGATCCGCAGCCCCAGGATGGTCAGCGGCGTCGACTGCGACAGCTTGCGGCCCACGTCGATGACCCGGTCCGGGTCGGCGAAGTCGCGGCGGAGGTTCTCCAGGTTCTCGATCTCCGCCTCGACCGCCGCCTGGAGTTCGTTGCTCCGGTTCACCTCGGCCGCCGCCGGACCGCCGGCCAGGGCGCCGAGCGCGATCGACTGGAGCCGCTCGCGCAGCGCGGGGTACCCGCTGAAGCCGACCGCCGCGGCGAACCGGGTCACCGAGGGCTGGCTCACCCCGACGCGGTCCGCGAGGTCGGTGATCGACAGGAACGCCGCCTCGGTGATGTGCTCGATCAGATACTGGGCGATGCGCCGTTGCCCCGGGGACAGATGGGACCCGTCGAAGAGGGCCCTGAGCCGGGAGGTCGGGGACACCTCCGTCTCCGGTCCGGTTCGGCCCGAGGTGATCGCGGATGCCTGTGCGCGTGCCTGTTGCGGCGATGGCACCGGTGCGCCTCCTTTGTCTTCCACGAGGCTCAACATACTTCAGGGACCGTGCCGGGCAGGGAGGCCGAAGCAGCCCCTCGCACACCGGGTGATCGCGGATTACCGCCGGTACAGCGTGATCGAGTGGCCCACCTCGTCGACCGGCCGGCTGGAGCGCAGCAGCACCGCCAGCCGGCCCCGCGCCAGGGCCACGGCGGAGTCCGAGACGGCCAGCAGCCCGTGCACCTTCGCCACCGGCACCCGCCGGGGGTCCGAGGCGTCGATGCCGTAGTAGGCGGGCACCCCGCTGCCCTTGTACACGAGCCACACCCGCTCGCCCCGGTAGCGACCGTGCAGCCGGTCCGCCAGCCGCCCCAGGTCCTGGCCCCAGTCCACGTTGGAGTCGTGCAGCCGCAGATGCGTCTTCGCCGGTCCGCCGAACGCCTCGTTGGAGTACGGCAGGTAGAAGGGGAACGTCCGCAGCGAGCTGACGGCGACGAACGCCACCAGCGCCCCCACCGCCACCGGAGCCCACCGCCGGCGCACCGCGAGGACACACCCGGCGGCCACCGCGAGGAACATCGGCAGGAAGACCGCGTACCGGGTGCCGAGATCCCGCGCTCCGGTCATGGCCGAGACCAGCAGCACGGCGGCCGGGACCAGCACGTACGGCGCGGCGGGCCGCAGCCGTCGCACCAGGAGCAGGGCGGCCGCCCCGGCCGCCCACAGGACGAGCATCCCGAGCGGTGTCTTCACCACCAGGGCCACCGGGAGGTAGTACCAGCGGGCGCCGGTGTACACGTGCCCGAACAGGAAGCCCGTCCACGACCGGTTCTCCAGACCGAACTGGATCCGCATGCCGTCCCGGTACGCCTCGGGGAAGGGCAGCAGCCGCAGCAGGAGTCCGCGCCGGCCGTGCACGACGGGCACATGGGTCGTCCCCGGAGCCCAGCGCAGCCGTGGATCGACCACGAGGTACGCGGCCCAGACGACGGCGACGGCGGTCACCGTCACCACGGCCGAGCCGAGCAGCGCCCTGCGGACGTCGCGGGGCCGCCGGGCGCACACCGACAGCGCCGCCAGGGCCACCAGCACGGGGACCGCGGGCAGCGAGCTCATCTTCGTGGCGAGGGCCGCGCCGAGGGCGGCTCCCGCGAGGGGCAGACACCGGCGCGCCCTGCCGTGCCGGGACCGCCACAGCAGCCACACCGACGTCAGGACGAAGCCCGCCGCCGGGACGTCCAGCGTCGCCAGCGAACCGTGCGCGACGACGTCGGGGGAGAGGGCGTACAGGGCGAGCGCCGCCACCGCGGGGAAGGGGCCCGCGAGATCACGGGTGAAGGCGAACACCACCAGACCGAACAGCAGTGTCAGCGCGATCACCGGCAGGCGGGCCCACAGCATCAGCTGCCCGGGGTCGTTGCCGGACTCGTACAGCAGATGCCGGCCCGCCTCCTCCTGGGTGCCGGTGGACGAGGGGTCCACGTGCGGACGGGCGAGGGCCACGCCGGCGGCGATGACGAGCTTGCCGAGCGGCGGGTGCTCCGGGTTGAGACGCACCCGGTGCTCGTGGAGGTAGGAGGCCGCCGTGGCGACGTACACCGGTTCGTCGATGGTCGGGGTCTGCCGCACGGCCGCGGTGACCATCGCGACGGCCATCTGGGCGAGCAGGAGGACCACCAGGAGCGGGACGAGCAGGCGCCGGCGGGCCGGCTGCCGGGGCCGCGTCGGCGCCGCGTCGGGGGTGGTGTCCGGGACCGGGTGTGCTCGGGGTGCCATCGTCCGCCCTGCGGTGAGACCCCTGCCGGGCGGTGGCCGGAGCTGGTGGGTGCGGCCTGTGGCCCGCACCCACCGGCTCCCGCCGCGAGGGTGTTACCGCTTCAGGAGTCGTACCGACAGACCGTCTGCCGTGTACACCGGTACGGCCCGCAGGTGGTCGGAGTTCAGTTCGACGCGGTCGAACTGACCGCGCAGCGCCGACGCCTCGATCACCGGCACGGTGGTCCCCGCGACCGGCGGCCGCTCGGCGTCCGGACGCAGCGACAGCACCGAGCCCCGGTCGAGCCGGACCCGCCCGGACACCCGCAGGGCGGGGCCGCGATACCTGTCGAGCGTCAGGTCGAGCACCGCGCCGCCCTCCTGGGCCCACGCGCCGCGCACCCGCACCGGCTCGCCCGCGCGCAGCGTACCGCCGGTCAGCCGGACGTCGCCGCGGCCGAGGGCGCGCTCGTTGCCGGCGACGAGCACGCCCGCCTCCAGCACGGTGCCGCCCTCGTAGCGGTTGCGCCCGGTCAGGGTGAGCGTGCCCGACCCGCGCTTGGTCAGGCCGCCGTCGCCCCCGATGTCGTTGCGCCACGCGTCGGCCGCGTCGAAGCCGCCCTTCGACGCGTCGAGCGTGACCGTGACGTCGGAGTCGAAGGAGCCGTAACCGTCCGCCGCGGCGAACAGGTCGAGCCGGCCCCACTGCTCGAAGCCGTCCAGCAGGACGTACCCGGAGGGCAGCGCGGTCGTGCGCAGCACCTCGCGGCGCTGGGCGGCGCTGAGGTACGGAAGCCGGGTCTCCAGCAGCACCTCGGCGCCCTTGGGCACGGTGAGGGGCGTCCGGGGGCCCTGGCGTTCGAGGACATAGGTCAGGCGGGGCCCGTTGGCGCGGGCGTTGGCCTCGCGGTCGGCGTACGCGTCCGAGGCGTCGGAGTGCGCGTAGGCGAACAGGGTGTCGGCCGTGGTGCCGGTCTTCTCGGTGAAGTAGGCAAGGGCCTGGGCGCGGGCGGCCGCCTTCAGCTCGGCGTTGGCCGGGTCGGCGAGCGTGGCGGCGGCGAGGGCGGTGGCCATGATGCGGCCGCCCAGGACGTCGACGGTGGAGTGCATGCCGGAGACGATCCGGGTGTGGCTGAGCGCGAGGGCGCGGGTCACCAGCTCCTGGAACCGCTCGGGGACGGCGTAGGCGTAGGCCAGCGACGCCAGGTGGAAGGCGTTGGTGTGCCCGCTGGGGAAGCCGCCGTCGTCGGTCGGGGAGGTGCTGCGCTGACGCAGCAGCTGGGGAACGACGACCACCTCGGAGTCGTACACGGGATAGCCGAGGGCGTCGGTCCTGCCGGTGTCGACGACCTCGCTGTTCTCGTTCATGCGCCACGGACGGGGGTACTGGTAGGCGTACTTGCCCTGGTTGCCGGAGGCGAACGGGCCGCGCACGGTGTCGACGAGCCGGGCGACCTGGCCGAGGTCGGAGGTGTAGGAGCCGGCGCCGAGCGCGGAACCGGCGGGCGCGCCCGCGGGCACGGCGTCGTCGATCTTGGTGGCGGGGGTGGTGTCCGGCGCGGCGGTGATCGACGTGACTGCCTTGGCGCCCGTTCTGTAGAGATCCGACAGCGGACCGAGTCCGGCGATCATCGCGTAGCTCTGGTGCTGGCGGTCGTAGACGAACGCCTCCTTGCCCTCGGCCTCCGTGCGGGCGCCGGTGATCGCGATGGAGTAGCGCACGTTGGCGCGCAGTATCTCGGGGCGCAGCGCTGTGCCGGTGTTCCAGGCGGCCCCGGTCTTCCAGATCTGGGCGAAGCCGCCGAGGATCCGCACCACGGCGTTGGTCTCGGGCGTCAGGTTCGCCGGGACGTTCGTCCTGTAGTCGTCGACGAACGGCAGCGGGGCCGTGGCGGCCTTGGCGTCGGCGGCGCCCAGCCAGGAGACGAGCGTGGGAGCGGCCACCAGGGCCGCCGAGCCACCGAAGGAGACCTTCAGGAAGTGCCTTCTGTTCACGGCCGAGGGGGTGGGCTGCCCGGCGGGTGACGGCATGAGTGTGCCTCTCTGGACTTCGTCGGCCGTGCGGCCGGGGAGGAGGTGCGGGATACGTGCGGTGTACGTGACGGGGTACGTGCGATCGGGCGCGGCGCGCAGGCTTCCTGACGACGTGTGAGCCGGACGACGCCTACGAGCGAAGATCTACGGGCGGGTCGTGTCGCTTCCGCGATGGCCCGGCGACCGGGGCGTGTCCTGCGGGTGAACGCGAGGCCGGCGCCTCACAGGAGCGAGCGCGCCAACGCCACCGCACCCTCGACAGGCGGCACGGTGAGCGGCTGCGACCGGGCACCGGGCACCGCTTCGAGGAGCGCGGCGGCGAAGGCGTCGTAGAGCGTCGGCTGGCCGAGCACCGTGCCGCCGGCCACGACCACGTCGCCGACCGCGACCCCGCGTGCGGCGAGTCGGGCGACCAGCGTGGCGAGGGCCGTACCGGCGTCGGCGATCACGGACCGGGCGAGCCCGCAGCCGCCGGCCGCGGCGGCGAAGACGACCGGGGCGTGGCGACCCCACTCGGCGGACACGTCCGCGGCGCCCTCCAGCGCCGCGCCGAGCGCCGGGACCTCGGACACACCGAAGGCGGCGAGGAGACCGAGGGCCAGGGCCCCGGGTTCCTCACCGCGGTCGTGGGCCGCCCACACGGCGCGGGCCGCCTCGCGGACCAGACCGGCGGCGCCGCCCTCGTCGCCGAGGACCGCGCCCCAGCCGCCCACCTGGACGGGATCGCCGCCCGGCAGCCGGCCCACCGCCACGGACCCGGTGCCGGCCACGAGGCCGACGCCCTTGTCCAGGCCGGCGGCGGGGACGAGCAGCTCGGCGTCGCCCACGACGAGCACGGGCACACCGAGGGAGAGCTGTACGGCGTCACGGATCTGCGCGCACTGGCGTGGTGTCTCACAGGCGTGCGCGCCCACGGCGAGCGCCGACGGGCGTGCGCCCGCGGGCAGCGCCGCGCGGACGAGACCGGTCAGCCGCCGCGCGGCGTCCGCCGGGTCGTGCGGCCGCCATCCGGTGCTGGCGCTGATGTGGTCGGCCACGACGGCGTCGCCCGCGAGGGCGCGCAGATGTGTCTTGGTGCCGCCCACGTCGACGCCGACCACGAGGGGGCGCGAAGGGGGAGAGTCCTGCACGGATCCTCTTTCGTCGTTGCTGCGAGCTGCGACGGCGGGCGAACCGTGACCGAGAGGTTGCTGATCGGAGGTGAACTAGGGAAGCCCCGGGACGGGCCTCTGACGAGCCACGGCAGGCGAGTACCGTGAAGTTCGTTAGGAAGTTAACTAACGAAGTACAGTGCGTCAAGAGGAATCGCGCACTCGACCGTCCAGGGGCCCGTCAGGGCCGCCGCGGGGCGGAAACGCGCGACGTCGGTGCATCCCTTCGCCGCAGCCCGCCGAGACGATCGGCGCGGGAGCGCGGCCCTGTACCCGTGTGGGGGAAACTGTGGAACTCGACGTGGCGGAAGCCCCCCGCCTGACCGACAGTGCGAGTGCGGTGTTCGCCGTGCTGGCCCGGGCGGGCAGCGCGACCCGGCCGCAGCTCGCGAGCCTGGCGGGCCTGTCCAAGCCGACCGTGTCCTCCGCCGTGGCGGAACTGGAGAGCGCCCGGCTGGCCGCGCACTCCGGCACCACCTCGAGCGGCACCGGCCGCTCGGCCGCCGTCTACTGCCTGGGGCCGGCCGCCGGAGCCGTGCTGGCCGTCGACCTCGGCCCCGCCCTCACCCGGGTCCGGGGCTGCGCCCTGGACGGCTCCCTGCTCGCCGAGGCCACCGCCTCCCGGACGGACGCCGCCGACGCCGTGCGCGAGGCGCTCGCGGCGCTGCCCGGCGGCATCCCGCTGCGCGCCATCGTCGTCGCCGTCGGTGACGTCGCGGCCCGCGACCGGCAGGGCAGCGGCATGCGCCCCGCGACCGCCAAGGCCGGCCCCGTCTTCGACGCCGTGGCCGTCGCGCTGCCCCCCGGGGTGCCCGTCCACCTCGAGAACAACGTCAACTGCGCCGCGCTCGCGGAGCTGCACGAGGGCGCCGCGCGCGGCCGGCACACCTTCGGCTATCTGCGGATCGGCGTGGGCATCGGTCTCGGCATCGTCGTCGGCGGCTCGGTGCTGCGCGGCTCGAACGGCGCCGCCGGTGAGCTGGCCCGGCTGCCCTACCCCTGGGACGACGGCCGTGAGCCGCGCCAGGAGGCCCTGGAGGAGTACATCGGCGCACGGTCCCTGCTGCGCCGCGCCGCGGCGGCCTGGCAGGGCGCCGACGGCCCCTGTCCGCGCACCACCGAGCGGCTTTTCGCCCTGGCGGGGGAGGGCCGTGCCCCGGCGGTCGAGGTCGTAGGCCGCCATGCCGCCGACGTGGGCCGGCTGGCCGCCGCCGTGACCGCCGTGCTGGACCCGGGTCTGATCGTGCTGGGGGGCAGTACGGGCGCGGATCCACAGCTCCTGCCCGGTGTACGGGCCGAGCTGGCGCGGCTGAGCTGGCCCACCGAGGTGGTGAGCAGCACGGTCGGGGACACCGGCACCGTCGCGGGTGCCGCGCGGCTCGCGGTCGCCCGGGGAGTCCAAACCGTGACCGAGGCGGCGCGGGCCAAGGATTGACGGCCCGCGACTCGGTCTGCCAATGTCCGGACAAGCGCTTTCTAAGTCGGTCGGGACGCCGGCTTGGGTGGAGCATCCCGCCGGTACGCGAAGTACGGCAGCCGCACGAGGGCGCGCTTGTGCGACGACGGCCCTCAGGGCCGGGGATCCCACCCGTCGAGGCGACGCGGCCGGGCGAGGCCGACGCCACCGGAAAGCAACCTTCCTGCAAAATGCACCCGTGCCGCCTCGGTCGGCGCCGTGCTCCGTCCCCTACGACGAAAAAAAGGGATCGAAGATGACCACTGTGGGTGTGCGGCGCTCCCGCCGACTCGGCCGCGGCGGCATACGCCGCCTGGTTCCCCTCGCTGCCGGGGCCGCGGCAGGTGCCCTGCTTCTCTCCGCCTGCGGGTCGGGTTCCGACTCGGGCGGGACCTCCAAGTCGCTGACGTTCTGGATCTCCACGGTTCCGGGGCAGGACGCGGGCTGGAAGAAGGTGGTGGCGGACTACAAGAAGGACGCCGGCGTCTCCGTCAAGCTCGTCAACATCCCCTACGACGGCTACACGACGAAGCTGCACAACGCCGCGCAGGCGAACTCCCTGCCCGACGTCGCGGCCGTCCCGGCGCTGGACCCGATCTGGTCGAGCAAGCTGATCGACCTCGCCTCCATCGCCAACAACAAGGCCAACAAGATCAACGCCAACTTCCTGGCGAAGGACTCGTCCGGGAAGGTGCTGGCCATCCCCTCGGACGTCACCGCGTCCGGCCTGTACATCAACAAGAGCCTGTTCGAGAAGGCCGGTGTCGCCTTCCCGGCCTCGCCCGACAAGACCTGGACGTGGACCGACTTCATCGCCGCGGCGAACAAGGTCCGCGAGAAGACCAAGGCCAAGTACTCCCTCACGTTCGACCAGTCGCCGTCCCGGCTGCGTGCCATGGTGTACGAGATGGGCGGCCAGTACGTCCACGCGGACTCCTCCGGCAAGTTCTCGGTGGACGAGGCGACCAAGAAGGCCGTGAACACCTTCGTCGGATGGAACGACGACAAGACCATGCCGAAGTCGGTGTGGACCAGCGGCGCCGACCCGTCCGCCATGTTCCAGAGCGGTGACGTCGTCGCCTACTGGTCCGGTGTGTGGCAGGTTCCCGCCTTCGCGGAGAGCATCAAGAAGTTCGAGTGGGCGAGCGTCCCGACTCCGGCCCAGCCGGTGCAGGCCAGTGACGTGAACAGCGGCGGCAACGTTGTGGGCTTCAACAACAACGCCGACGCGTCCGCCGCCGCGAAGAAGTTCCTGTCCTGGCTGTACGAGCCCGCCCACTACCAGGCGCTGTGCGAGGCGTCCGGCTTCCTGCCGGTCGAGAGCGGTCTGAACCCGAAGTACCCCTTCACGTCCGAGGCGGCGCAGGCGGCGTTCAAGCTCTACAACGAGTCGATCCCGCTGTACGCCCCGATCTCCGGCTACTTCAACGGCGCGCAGACGAACTGGGTGCTGAAGGGCAAGAGCCTCACCGAGGACCCGACCAAGACGGAACTCGGCAAGGCGATCAACGGCCAGCAGTCGGCCGACAAGGCCCTGGAGAACATCGTGGCCGGCTACAACCAGCAGGTCGGCGGCTGATCGTAGGCCTACGGGCCGGGCGGCGGGGTCTCGAATCCGCCGCCCGGCCCGGCCGCTCAGCCAAGGCCGGGCTCATGGCGTGAGCCTTCAGGAATCCATTCCACCAGCACGGAGTCAGGAAGATGACAAAACGCGCCTCGGCCGTGTCAGCGAGCCCGCCGAGCCCGTCCAGGAGACGCAACAAGTACACCCTTGCGCCGCTCGTCCTCATCGCGGCCAATGTCGTGCTCTTCGCGTTGTTCTTCGTCTGGCCGGCGGTGATCGGGCTCGTCTACAGCTTCACGAACTACACGGGCGTGGGGGCGTTCCAGTTCATCGGACTGGACAACTACCACAACCTGTTCGGGGACTCCACGTTCTACGACGCGCTGAGCCGGACGCTGCTGTACGCCGTGCTCTTCGTGCCGCTGAACTTCGCGGTCTCGCTGCTTGCCGCCAATCTGCTGGTGAGCAAGAACGCCAAGGGCGGGTCGGTCGCCCGCGTCCTCTTCTTCATTCCGTGGCTGCTGTCGCCCATCGTCGTGGGTGTCCTGTGGCGGTGGATGTTCGGTGAGAACTTCGGACTGGTCAACTACGTCATCGAGAGGTTCGGCGGCAGCGCCGTTCCGTGGCAGTCGAACGCGGACCTGTCGCTGCTGGTGGTGGTGATGGCGGCGTCCTGGGCCTGGACGGGCTTCTCGATGCTGCTGTTCATCGCGGCGATCAAGAACGTACCGGTGTCCTACTACGAGGCGGCCTCGCTCGACGGCGCCGGCCCCTGGCGCCAGTTCTTCAGCATCACGCTGCCGAGCATCGCGCCCACCTCGTTCATCGTCATCCTGCTCAACACGATCAACGCGATGAAGGAATACCCGGTGTTCGTCGCCCTCAACAACGGCGGACCCGGCACATCGAACAACCTGCTCGTCCAGTACATCTACGAGACCGGCTTCAAACGGGGCCAGATCGGCTACGCGAGCGCCGCGTCGTTCGTGCTCATGCTCATCCTGATGGCCGTCGCGATCATCCAGCTGATCGTCAACCGACGGGTGGAGAACCGATGACAACCACAGACATGCCACGTCCGCTCGACGCCGATGCCAAACGGCCCGCCGCCAAGAAGCGGCCCCGCGGGGCGGCCACCGGCGGGCTCCGGCGGGCGATCGCCCCGACGACACTGCTGTGGATCATGGCGTGCCTGTACGGGTTTCCGGTGCTGTGGTTCGTCCTCAGCTCCTTCAAGCCGTCCAGCGACCTGTTCTCGTATCCGCTGACGCTGGTACCGCGCAACCCCACCCTGTCGGGGTTCAAGGCGGCGTGGGACAGCGCCAACTTCTCCCAGTACTTCATCAACACGGCCCTCGTGTGTGTGATCACCACGATCCTCACGGTGGGCGTCAGCTGCTGCACCGGCTACGCGCTGGCCAAGTACGACAACAAGTGGCTCAAGGCCTTCTTCATCTGCATCCTGGCCACCACGATGCTGCCGGGCGAGGTCATGCTCGCCCCCGAGTTCCTGGTGGTCCGCAACCTCGGCCTCTACAACTCGTTCGCCGGCATCATCCTCCCGGCCGTGCTCACCGCGACCGGCTGCTTCATGTTCCGCCAGTTCTTCCTGACGGTTCCCGACGAACTCGTGGAAGCCGCACGCATCGACGGCGCGCGTGAGCTGGCGATCTTCGCGCGGATCATGGTGCCGCTGTCCCGGCCCATCATGCTGACGCTGGCCATCCTGTCCTTCCAGTGGCGGTGGAACGACTACATCTGGCCGCTGCTGATGCTCAACGACCCCAACAAGTTCACCGTGCAGATCGGCATCCAGAGCATCGTCGGCGCACAGAACATCAACTGGTCGGTGCTGCTCGGCGCCTCGGTCATCTCCATGATCCCGCTGATCCTCGTCTTCCTGGTCTTCCAGCGCTACGTCATGGGCGCCGACATCAACGCCGGACTGAAGGACTGACCTTGCCCACCCCGCTCGACCACGAGTTCGTCCGGTCGGCGGCGCTCGCCGCCGACCGGACGGCCACTCCGCTCGCGGCGGGCCCCGACGAGGAGCCCGCCGGTGTGCCGCACCGTGGTCTGGCGCGCCGGGTGAAGACCCTCGTCGCGGCCTACCGTTCCCCGGACTCGGCACTCCACGGCAGCAGGCGGGCCGTCGCCGCCGCGATGACGCACCTGCGCGCCCTGCGGGCCGCACAGACCCCCACCGGCCTCTTCGCCGGCGGCGACAACGTGCAGTCGCCGCCGGACTCCGCCTTCACCGTCAACGACGTGTGCGACGCGCACGTCCTCGCCGCCGGCGCGGGGCCGGAACTGCGCGAGGTCACGGACGCGCTCGCCGAGATCGCCGGCGCCGCCTCCGGCAGCCTCCTGACCGGTGGGGTGCACACCCCGAACCACCGCTGGGAGCTGTGCGCGGCGCTCGCCCGGCTGCACCGGTCGTTCCCCGACGACCGGCTGCTCGACCGCGTCGGGGAGTGGCTCTCCGAGGGCGTCGACATCGACGCGGACGGCCTGTACTCGGAACGCAGCGCCCTCTACGCGGCCCACGTCTCCAATCCTTCGCTCCTGCTGCTGGCCGGCGTCCTCGGCCGTGCCGACCTGCTGGACGCCGTCGAACGCAACCTGACCACCACCCTGGACCTCATCAGGCCGGACGGCACGGTGGAGACCGTCCACTCGCGACGGCAGGACCAGAACCTCCTCTTCCCGCTGGCGTCCTACCTGCCGCACTACCGGCTGTTCGCCGTCCGCACCGGCCGGGGCGACTTCAGCCGGGTGGCACGGCTGGCGGCCGCCGGCGGCATCGACGACCCCGACCTGCTCGCCCAGACCCTCCTCACCCCGGACCTGTGCCGCGTCCTGCCGGCACCGGCCGGGGAGACACTGCCGCGTGACCGGTACCTCACCACCGCGCGCCTCGCCGCACGCGCCTCGGCCACCGCGCACACCGTGGTGTACGGCGGCTCCGACGTGCCCGGACACCGGCGCATCCGCTCCGGCCTCGCCTGCAATCCCACCTTCCTGCGTCTGTTCGCCGGCGACGCCGTCCTCGACGCGGTCCGTCTCTCGCGGGGGTTCTTCGACCTGGGCCCGTTCCGCGCCGCCGACATGCAACGGCTCGCCGGCCACCGCTACCGGCTCACCGAAACCCTCACGGCCGCCTACTACCAGCCGCTGCCGCCGGACCGGCGACGCGGCGACGGCGCCTACCGCACGGCGGACGAGGGACGCTTCTCGGCCGCGATGGCCTTCGCGGACCGGCCTCGGGACGAGGTCTCGCACACGACCCGCGTCGACGTGGACCTGAGGGAGGACGGGGCGGACCTGCGGATCGACATCGGCGGACCACCGGTGCCCTGGGCCCTCGAAATCACCTTCCGGCCGGGTGGCACGGTGGAAGGCGGCGTACCGCTCGGCGACGGTCGCTGGTGCCTGACGACCGGGCCGATGACCTACCGGGCCGGTGCCGACGAGATCCGGATCGAGGCCGACGTCGAGGCCGGCGAACCGCCGGCCGGGCCGGACCGCAGCGACGTACTGCGGTACGACCCGGGGCAGGACCACACCGTGGTCGGCGGCACCGACGCGACGACCGGGAACCGCGTCTACATCGGCGGTCACGGCCCGCACACACTGACCGTCGCGCTGCGCGCCCGCCGGCCCGCACCCCCCGTGTGACTCCGACGACCCACGCCATGGCCATCCCAGGTATGAAGGGCTACTCCCCGTGCACCTCGCGTCCCCTCCCGTGCACCTTCCCCACCAGCGCGGCCCCCTCCACGACCTGCCCGACACCCCGCAGGCGTACGACGCCGTCCTCGCCGACGTCACCGAGCAGGCCCTGAGCCGTCTGACGCCCCGGGGCAGCCTGGAGCACCCGGACTGCGTCGACGACATCGGCGACACCTCGCTCGGCATCACCTCGCTGCTGGCACTGGCCTGGCAGCGCACCAAGGACCCGCGGCTGCCCGAGGCGGTGCGCCAGAGCCTCGCCTTCCATCTGCGCGAGCGGGTCTACCGCGACGACAACCCGGGCTACCCCAACCTGAGGGTGCGCGGCTCCGGACTCCCGTACGCCCGCTACACCCTCGCGCCCGGCGCGCACCCCATCGGCGACTGGCCGAGCACGGTGTGGGCGCTGCTCCAGGCCGTGAACGTCCTCGACGCCGCCGACAGCACGGTGCCGGACGACCAGCGGGCCGAACTCCTGGAGGTGGCGCGCGGCTACTGGAAGTGGCTGACCGAGGCGACCTTCTTCAACCCGCAGGAGGCCGGCAACCAGGCCATCGGCTGCGTGGTCGGCGGTCTGATGCTGGCCCGCCATCTCTCCCGGGAAGAGGGCGAGCGGGTCCGGGCCAGGGCACTCGCGCTGTACGCCGACGAGATCCGCGCCCACCGGGTCCGCGACCGGGGCGCCCTGCTGCCACCCGAGCACGGCGGCGCCTACGACAACAACTACGGCCCGATCTCCCTCTCCTTCCTCGCCCAGGCCCACCGGATCAGCGGCGAGCAGGTGTTCGCCGAGGACGGCGAGGCACTGGCCCGCTACCTCGACGCCCGCCTCACCGGCGGCGGCTTCGACAACGGCGGCCCGCGCTACAGCGAGCAGCACTCCGCCTTCGAGTCGGTCCTCGGGCTGCGCTACTTCGGCGCCCGCATCGGCGCCGACCTGGGCCGCTACCGGGGCGACAGCCGCTGGGCACGGTACGCGGCGAAGGAGGACGGCGGGGTCGACGGGCACTTCGCGTGGATGCTGGTCTGGCAGATCCAGGACACCTCACGCTGGCACCGCGCGCCGTCCACCGGACCCGCCCGGCACCAACTGCGCGCCGGCACGGTCTCGGTGGCCTTCGACGACCGGATGACCCCGGCGGTCGTCGAGGCCGCCGGGACCTACTACCTGGCCGCCGCCGTCAACCGCCAGCACGGGTTCGGACCCGTCACCGGCGGCTTCCTGCTGAGCCGCCCCATGGGCGCGGTCCGGGTCCGCGACACCCGCGCCGACGGCCTGACCGCCAAACTCGTCACCAAGCCGGTCGTCGGCCGTGACCACGTCCTGCGGTACGTGCGCTCCCTGTACGTCACCGACGGCACGACCCTGTGGACGACGGTCGCCGTGGAGCGCCTCGACGGGGCGCCCTACCTGCTGGCCGGCCTCCCGTACGCCGAGGACGACGGCGACCGGGTCCGGCGCACGGCTCACGGAGCCGTCTCCTCGGCGGGCGTCCTGGGCCTCGCGCACCCCGACGCGCAGGGCGCCGAGCACTTCGACGCGCGCGCCGGCCTCACCCAGGAGCAGGCCGCGTTCGCGCTCGCCGCCGACCCGCGCGGCTACGGCAACCCCGACGAGGGCTGGCGCCACCTGGTCGGCTCGACGGCACTGGAGGCGGGCCCGATCGCGGACGCACCGGACGACCTGCACGTCTTCGCGGTGCGCTACGGCTCGTCGGAGCCGCTCACGGCGTCCGCCCGGCGGGGCGAGGACGGTCTGACCGTACGGACCGACGCCTTCACGGCCGTCCTCGGACCGGACGACGAGCAGGGCGAGCCGACGCTGGCGCTGCGCGCCTTCAGTCGCTGAGCGTCATCCGCGGCGTGCCCCGCACCGCGTAGGCGGGCAGCCGGACCCCGTCGAGGAAGGCGGGGGAGAGGGACAGGCCGAACCGCCGCTCCACGACACCCAGGCTGCGGCGGCGGCCCGCCCTCCAGTCCTCGTCCTCCGGCGGCACATACGTGCTTCCGTCGGGGGAGAGGACGCCCGCGGCGATCAGGTCCGGCAGCAGCAGGTCCGGCTCCGCGCCCCAGCGCCACACCTCCTCGTCCAGCCCGTACCCGCACACGAAGACGCCGTCGCGGGCGTAGTGGAAATCGGCGGGCGGATGTTCCTGCGGCGGCACATAGCGCACGACCTCCACGCCGTCCCGCGAGATCTGCGCGAGCAGGTCCCCGCCGGTCGAGTCCCCGTACTCCAGGGCGAAGGCCCACTCCCCGGAGCTGCCCACGCGCACCACGCCGTCGCCGTCGGCGGCCGGCCGCCACACCTCCATCCCCAGCCGGGACACCTCGGCGTCGGTGATCGGCGCGGTCGCCCCGCCCGGGTCGGCTCCCATGCGCAGGGCCAGCTCCTCGGGCGATATCCCGCGCGCGAACACGACACTGGACATCCAGCCGTCCAGATCCACCAGCCACACGATTCCGTCGCTCATAACCCGAAGCTAACGCGGCGCACCGACAACGGCCCCCACCTCAGAGGGGCAGGGCCACCACCAGGTCGGCCCGGTCCCTCGTCGACGCCACCAGCGCGGCGTTGCGCTCGTCGGACCTGTGCACCCAGGCCACCGCTTGCGCGTGCCCCTTGCCGAACTCCTCGTGCCGGGCGACCAGTCGGCGCACGCGCTCGTCCTCGTCGCTCTCGCAGAACCACACCTCGTCGAGCGCGGCCCGCACCCGCGACCACGCGCCCGTGCCGAGGAGGAGGTAGTTGCCCTCCGTGACGACCAGCCTGGCCGTCGGCGGGACCGGCACGGCCCCCGCGAGCGGCTGCTCGAGCACCCGCTCGAAACCGGGCGCGTACACGATGTCCTCGCTGTCGCTTTCCTCCCGCAGCCGCCGCAGCAGCGCCGCGTACCCGGCCGCGTCGAAGGTGTCCGGCGCCCCCTTGCGGTCCCGGCGGCCGAGCCGGTCGAGCTCGGCGTCGGCCAGGTGGAAGCCGTCCATCGGGACGTGCGCCGCCCACGGCTCGCCCGTGCCGTTCAGCTCCCGCACCAGGCGACGTGCGAGGGTCGTCTTGCCCGCGCCGGGACTGCCGGCGATGCCGAGGAGGGCGCGCCCGCCGTCCCCGGCGAGGGAACGGGCCCGCAGCAGCAGATCATCGAAAGTGAGCACACAGCAGAGTGTCGCAGTCTCCTGGAAGGGAGACCCGCAGCGAGAGGAGGACGACCTTTGTCCGACGACGAGACGCAGATCCGTACCCTGATCACCCGCTGGGCCGACGCCGTCCACCGCGGGGACCTCGACACCGTCCTGGCCGACCACGCGGACGACCTCGTGCTGTACTACGTCCCGCCCCCGCACGAGGGCATCCGGGGCCTCGCGGCCTACCGCGCGCTGTGGCCGCCCTTCTTCGCCTGGCAGGCCCAGGGCGCGCGCTTCGACATCGACACCCTGCACGTCACCGCCGGCCAGGACGTCGCCTACGCCCACGCGCTGCTGCGGTGCGGCACGCCCCGGGAGCTGGCCGAGAACCCCGCCCTGCGGCTGCGCCTGACCTTCGGTCTGCGCAAGGAGGGAGGCCGCTGGCTGATCGCGCACGAGCACCACTCGTTCCCGCACGAGTGAGAGCACGAAGATGTGGCCGGGCCCACACAGTTGAGGGGGCCGATACCGGGGAACCGGAGCCTGTATGACGACGACGCTAGGTCTCCCCGGAACGATCCAGGCCTGTCTCTTCGACCTCGACGGGGTGGTCACCCGGACGGCCGTGGTGCACGCGGCCGCCTGGAAGGAGACCTTCGACGCCTTCCTGTACGCGCGCGGCGACGAGGACTTCCGGCCGTTCGACGAGGGACACGACTACGACGAGTACGTCGACGGCCGCCCCCGCGCCGACGGCGTACGCACCTTCCTCGCCTCCCGGGACATCGAACTGCCCGAGGGCGAACCCGGTGACCCACCCGACGCGCAGACCGTCCACGGCCTCGGCAACCGCAAGAACGAGCTCCTCCTGGAGAAGATCCGCACCCAGGGCGTGGAGGCCTACGACGGCACCCTGCGCTACATCGAGGCGGCACGCGCGCACGGCCTGCGCACGGCGATCGTCTCCTCCAGCGCCAACACCCGTGACGTACTGCGCTCGATCGACGCCGAGCACCTCTTCGAGGTACGGATCGACGGCGTCGTGGCGGCCGAGCGGAAGCTGCCCGGCAAGCCCCGCCCCGACACCTTCCTGGCCGCCGCCCGCGATCTCGGCGTCGAGCCGTCGTCAGCGGCCGTCTTCGAGGACGCGCTGGCCGGGATGGACGCGGGCCGCGCCGGGAACTTCGGCTATGTGGTCGGAGTTGACCGGGTCGGACAGACCGACGCCCTGTACGCGCACGGCGCGGACGTCGTCGTGAAGGACCTCGCAGACCTCGCGGACACCGCGGGTCGCGGCGAAGCGGGAGGACGCGAGTGATCACGGACCGGTCCTACGCCGTCGAGCCGTGGTACGTCCGTGAGACGGAACTCGACCTCGACGTGCTGGCGCAGAGCGAGTCCGTCTTCGCGCTCTCCAACGGGCACGTCGGCTGGCGCGGCAACCTGGACGAGGGAGAACCGCACGGCCTGCCCGGCGCCTACCTCAACGGCGTCCACGAACTGCACCCGCTGCCCTACGCCGAGGCGGGCTACGGCTATCCGGAGTCCGGGCAGACCGTCATCAACGTCACCAACGGCAAGATCCTGCGGCTGCTGGTCGACGACGAGCCGTTCGACCTGCGCTACGGGCGGCTCGTCACCCATGAGCGGGTGCTCGACCTGCGCCGGGGCGTCCTGGAGCGGACCTGCGAGTGGACCTCGCCCGCCGGGTCCACGGTCCGGGTGCGCTCGACCCGGCTGGTCTCGCTCACCCAGCGGGCCGTGGCCGCCGTCGCCTACGAGGTGGAGGCCGTCGGCAGCCGCTCCCGGGTGGTGATCCAGTCCGAGCTGGTCACCAACGAGAGCCTGCCCGACCCGAACGGCGACCCGCGCGCGGCCCGCGCCCTGAAGTCGCCGCTGGAGCCGGAGGAGGACGTGGCCGTCGGCCGGCGACTGCGGCTCGTCCACCGCACGAAACGCAGCGGGCTGCGGGTGGCCGTGGCCGCCGACCACGAGGTCACCGGCCCCGACCGGACCGTCATCAGCAGCGAGAGCAACGTCGACGTCGCCCGGCTCACCGTCACCTCCGTGCTGGAACCCGGCGAGCGGCTGCGCGTGGAGAAGCTCGTCGCCCACGGCTGGTCCGGCGCCCGCTCCCGGCCCGCGATGAGCGACCAGGTGGAGGCGGCCCTCGCGGCCGCCGGACACAGCGGCTGGGCAGGACTCCTCGACGAACAGCGGGCCTACCTCGACGACTTCTGGTCCCGCGCGGACGTCGAGGTCGACGGCGACGAGGAGATCCAGCAGGCCGTCCGCTTCGCCCTCTTCCACGTCCTCCAGGCCGGCGCCCGCGCCGAACAGCGCGCCATACCCGCCAAGGGGCTGACCGGCTCCGGCTACGACGGCCACGCCTTCTGGGACACCGAGACCTTCGTGCTGCCCCTGCTCACCTACACCGCGCCCCAGGCCGTCGCCGAGGCGCTGCGCTGGCGGCAGAACACCCTGCCCGCCGCCCGGGAGAGGGCCGCCCAACTCGGGCTGGACGGCGCCGCGTTCCCCTGGCGGACGATCGAGGGGTCGGAGGGCTCGGCGTACTGGCCGGCGGGTACCGCCGCCTTCCACGTCAACGCCGACATCGCCGACGCCGTGGTCCGGTACGTCACGGCCACCGGGGACACCCGCTTCGAAGCGGACACCGGCGTCGAACTGCTGGTGGAGACCGCCCGGCTGTGGCGCTCGCTCGGGCACCACGACGCGCACGGCGCCTTCCACATCGACGGCGTCACAGGACCCGACGAGTACAGCGCGGTCGCCGACGACAACACGTACACCAACCTGATGGCCCGGGCGAACCTCCTCGCCGCCGCCGACGCCGTGGAGCGGTATCCGGGCCAGGCCACCCGGCTCGGCGTGGACGAGGAGGAGAGCGCGGCCTGGCGGGACGCCGCCGAAGCGGTGTACGTGCCCTACAACCACGAACTCGGTGTGCACGAACAGCACGCGGGCTTCACCCGCTACCAGCACTGGGACTTCGCCGGCACCCGCCCCGACCAGTACCCCCTGCTGCTCAACTTCCCGTACTTCGACCTCTACCGCAAACAGGTCGTCAAACAGGCCGACCTGGTGCTGGCGATGTACACCTGCGCGGGCCACTTCGACGAGGAGCAGATCGCCCGCAACTTCGCCTACTACGAGCCGCTGACCGTGCGCGACTCCTCCCTCTCCGCCTGCTGCCAGGCGGTGATCGCCGCGCAGGCCGGCCATCTGGGGCTGGCCTACGACTACACGACCGAGGCCGCGCTGATGGACCTGGCCGACCTGGAGCACAACACCCGCGACGGGCTGCACATCGCGTCCCTGGCGGGCACCTGGATGGCGCTGGTCGCCGGGTTCGGCGGACTGCGCGGCGACGCCGAGGGCCTGCGCTTCGCGCCCCGGCTGCCCGAGAGGTTCAGCAGGCTCGCCTTCAGCGTCCAGCTCCTCGGCCGTCGGCTGCGCGTGGAGATAGGCCCGGACAAGGCCGCCTACACCCTGTTGTCGGGCTCGCCCCTGACGATCCGTCACCATGGTGACGAGGTACTGGTCAACGGTGACGGCCCCGTCGTGCGCCCGGTACCGCCCGCCCCGGCGCGACCGGTGCCGCGCCAGCCTCCGCACCGGGGGCCGAACACCCGCTGAGGCCGGAGCCGGCGTCCGGCGGTGTGTTTCCCGGCCGCCGGGCACTGGTAGGTAGTGGGGGGTGTTCCGGGCGGCGAGGGGGAGCGGCATGACGGACGGCGGACACGACGGACGGCTCGCGGACGAGTTCTTCACGGCGGGCGGCTCGTCCTTCAGCGACTTCCTGGCTGCGCACCGGCCCGATCTGCTGCCGACCCGGCGCCCGTTCGCCGACGGTGTCCGGGCCGCCCCGGACAGCTTCCCGCACGGGACCACCGTGCTGGCCCTCGCCTACCGCGACGGTGTGCTGATCGCCGGCGACCGCCGTGCCACGATGGGCAACCTCATCGCGCAGCGCGACCTGGAGAAGGTCCACCCGGCGGACGACCACACCGCCGTCGCCTTCGCCGGTACGGTCGGACTCGCCCTGGACATGGTGAAGCTGTACCAGGTCGAGCTCACGCACTTCGAGAAGGTCGAGGGTGTGCCCATGACCCTCGGCGCCAAGGCGCGCAGGCTGGCCACGATGATCCGGCAGAACCTCGGCCAGGCCATGCAGGGCCTCGCCGTCGTCCCGCTCCTCGCGGGCTACGACACGGCCGCCGGCGCGGGCGCCCGGGGCCGTATCTTCAGCTTCGACGTGGCGGGCGGCCTGTACGAGAAGGCGCCCTTCCACGCCGAGGGCTCCGGCTCCCCGTACGCCCGGGGGGCGCTGAAGAAGCTGTACCACCCGGACATGACCCGGCGCGAGGCGGCCCTGGCCGCGCTCCAGGCGCTGTACGACGCCGCCGACGACGACTCGGCCACCGGCGGCCCCGACCTCGGCCGCCGCATCTTCCCCATCGTCTCGGTGATCACCGAGGAGGGCTTCGAGCGGCTGCCCGAGCCCGAGACGGAGGCGCTCAGCCACGAGATGGTCGAGCAGCGCCGCGGCAGACCGGACGGCCCGCCCGCCACCGGCTGAGGAGACCCGGCGTCAGTCGCGTACCCCCCACTCCTTGCGCCGCCGGGTCAGCTGCTGGGCCGGATCACCGGTGTACGACCAGGGTGTGCGGGTCGCCCGGTCGCCGAGCATCCGCAGCAGCGGCGCCGCCACGTCCGCGGTGCCCGCGGAGCACGCGGCGTGCGTCAGGTAGTGGAAGTCCCTCAGCTCGCCCGGGGCGACGGCGTCGTCCATCCGGCCCATGATCCAGCGCTCCCAGGTGCGGCGGACGTCGCTGACGGCGCCGTCGTTGTTCCAGTGCTGGCCGAGGCCCACCGCGGTGGCGCGGTCCTGCTTGCTGTCCAGGGAGTGGCGGAACTCCTCCACCCGCGCGTACTGCACCAGCACCGGCAGCGGACAACCGGGCGGGGCCACGCCGGCGGCGTCACGGGCGAAGTCGTACATCAGCCCGTGCGAGCCGTGCCAGCGGGCCGAGTAGTAGTGCAGGACCTGGAGATGGCCCTCCATGCTGTAGGGGTCGCGGCGGTGCAACTCGTCCCACCAGCGGGCCAGTTCCTGCCGGCGCACCCCGGCCGGATAGAGACGCGCCACCGAGATCAGCGAGGTCCACGGTGTCGGGTCGTCCGGGTACGCCTCGGCGGCGGACAGACACGCCACCACCGCCCCGTCCACCCGGGTCTGGTCGATCGGCGCACCCCGGCCCGCGGTGATCGCCATGTCGAACGCCCGGGCCGTCTCCGTGGCAGCCCGCAGCACCAGCGCGTCGGCGCTGCGCGGCTCGGCGGCCAGCCAGGTCTCCACCGTCGAACTGCCCACGCAGGCCTGCGCGAGCAGGCGCACCCGGTGACCACGGGCGAGCCAGTCGGGGCCGGTGGCGCGCAGCAGGTCGCGAAGACCCTGCCAGCGGCCGATGACGATGTCGTGCCGGGTGGAGGAGAGGGCAGCATCCCCGCAGTCGGGGTCGAAATCGGGAGCGAAGCGGTCCCGCGCCATCTGGTCCCCTCTCAGAAGTCGGTGGAGAGACCCTCGTGACCGGCGGAGTGCGCGGCCGGGTGGCCGTCGGGCACGTAGCCGGCCTCGACGGTGCGCGAGGCGTCCAGCCGGGAGGGGCGGTAGTACTCGCTGCCCTGCCGCCAGTACCAGAGCATCGGTACCAGTCCGACGGCGAGCCCGCCGACGCCGATGGCGATGGCCGCCGGGTCCAGTTCGCCGAGCGACTCCGCGAAGATCCAGAACATGAACAGGGCGCCGAACAGCGGCCACACACCGCCGAGGAGGAAGTCGGACGGGGACTTCAGCAGGGTCTTGCGGTACGCGACGACCGCCGCGAGGCCCGCCAGGCCGTAGTAGATCGCGATCTGAAGACCGATCGCCGAGATGGCGTCGGCGAGGATGTCGCCGACCGAGCCCAGCGCGTTGGAGGCGACGAACAGCACCAGAGCCACCCCGCCCACCACCGCGATCGCCACGCAGGGCGTGTTCCAGGTGCGGTGCACCCGGCCCAGCGCGGACGGCATCGTACGGTCCCGGCCCATTGCGAACAGCGAGCGCGTGACCTGGATCAGGGTCGTCTCCAGGGTGGCGACGGTGGACAGCATCACGGCCACGATCAGCACCTTGCCGCCCCAGCCCGGCCACACCTCCTCGCCCAGCGCCGCCAGCACGTTGGCGCCGTTGTCCTCGACCTGCTGCGAGCTCAGGATGACGTTCACCGCGATGGTGAAGACCTCGAAGAGCAGGAAGACGATGCCCACCCCGATCAGCCCCGCGAGGCCCGTCGTACGGCGGCTGTTGCGGGTCTCCTCACTGAGGTTGCTGGTCACGTCCCAGCCCCAGTAGTAGAACGCGGCGACGAGCGCGCCGGACGCGAAGCCGGACACCCCCTCGAAATGGCTGAATCCGAGCCAGGACCAGTCGAACGGCAGCGCGGAGTCCGAGTGGAACAGGGCGAGCAGCGCGAACAGCGCGAGGATCGCGAGCTCCACACCCGACATGATCAACTGCGCGCGTACGGTGAGCCGGGCCCCGCCCAGCACCACGGCCAGCATCACGATGAACCAGGCGGCGCCGACCACGGTCGACAGCGCGGTGTTGTCGGCGAGGCCGTCGTCGAACAGGGCGAGCGTCATCGACCCGGCCGGCAGCGAGCCCGCGACCATGAAGATGGTCGCCGAGATCACCAGTGCCCAGCCGCTGATGAAACCCAGGAACGGGTGGAGCGTGCGCCCCACCCAGGAGTAGCTGGCACCTGCGTTGACGTCGATCCGGCTGAGCCGGCTGAAGGCCAGCGCGATGCCCAGCATCGGTATCGCGCAGTACAGCAGTGCCGCCGGGCCTGCCAGGCCCACGGCGCCGGCCAGGACCGCGGTGGTCGCGGCGATGGAGTAGGCGGGCGCACTGCCGGCGACCGCCATCACCACCGTGTCGAAGGTGCCCAGCACATTCGCCTGGAGCCCTCTTCCGGTGCTGTTGCTCATGGTTGCGCTGCTTTCCGTCGTGCACGCCGCCCGGGCGGGGAGGACCCGACGGCGTATGGGGGGTGGGGGCGGTGGAGAACGCCGCCGCGCGTCGAGAGGGATGACCTCGGGAAACGTCGGCGGAGCAAGGCGCGGAGGATTCCGTTCCAGCACTGCGTCGGCGGACGGTCACCCGGAGTGTGCGAGTGACTATAGCCCCAACTATTGAGCTTTCAAGATTGACGGATGGGTAACGTCCACCGCCGCCCGTGCGGACGGCATGTGCCGAGATTGGAGCGGGCCGCACGGGAAACGCGGACGGGGAGAGAACAGCCGCTGTCACGAGGAGGCACCCATGGGTACGGAGTCCGAGGCGATGGGCGACGACGTCTACCAGCCCACCGGCACGAACGAGGAACAGGAGGACGGCGCCCCGCTCGACCTTCAGGACGCCGTGGACGAACGCACCTACGACGACGCCCTGGACGAGGGCTACTCTCCGCCGGAGAAGCCGCTCGGGGTGACCAAGTACGGCACCACCGCGGCCGAGCAGCACGACGGCGAGAGTCTTGACCGGCGCCTGGCCCAGGAGGTGCCGGACGTGTCGGACCCGGCCGGGGACGGCATCGGCGACCTCCCCGGCGGCGAGGGCGAACCCGTCGACCCCGAGGCAGGCGACCGGCGCGCGGGACGGCTCGTGGCCCCCGACGAGGGCGCCCACCCCGACGCCGTCAAGGAGGAGATCGCCCGGGACGTGGGCATCGACGGCGGAGCCGCGGGCGCCGAGGAGGCGGCCGTCCACGTCGTCGAGGAGTGAGCGCCCCGCGCCGCTCCCGGCCTCCGCCGCTCCCGCCCGCCGCCGGCGCGCTCCTTCAGTCCCCGATGCGGTCCAGCTGCCGTAGCCGGTTGGTCGCGTCGAGGGCGGCGACCTTGTAGGACTCCGCCAGCGTCGGGTAGTTGAAGACCGCGTCGACCAGGTAGTCGACGGTGCCGCCGCAGCCCATCACCGACTGCCCGATGTGGATCAGCTCGGTCGCGCCGGTGCCGAAGCAGTGCACCCCGAGCAGCTTGCGGTCCACGGGCGAGACCAGCAGCTTCAGCATCCCGTGGGCGTCCCCGATGATCTGCCCGCGGGCCAGTTCACGGTAGCGGGCTATGCCCACCTCGAAGGGCACGCTGTCCTCGGTGAGCTGGTCCTCGGTCCGCCCCACGAAACTGATCTCAGGGATGGTGTAGATGCCGATCGGCTGAAGGTGGTGCATCTGCCCGACGGGCTCGCCGCACGCGTGGTAGGCGGCCGCCCGGCCCTGCTCCATCGCCGTCGCCGCGAGCGCCGGGAAGCCGATGACGTCGCCGACGGCGTAGATGTGCGGCACCGGGGTGCGGTAGTGCTCGTCGACCTCGATCCGGCCGCGCCGGTCGGCCGCCAGCCCCGCCTTGTCCAGGTCGAGTCCGTCGGTGAGGCCCTGCCGTCCCGCCGAGTACATCACGGCGTCGGCCGGGATCTTCTTGCCGCTCTCCAGCACGGTCAGCGCACCGCGCGCATGCCGTTCCACGGCGGCGACGGTCTCCCCGAAACGGAAGGTCACCGCCAGGTCCCGCAGGTGGTACTTGAGCGACTCGATGACCTCGACGTCGCACATGTCGAGCATCCCGGCCCGCTTCTCCACCACCGTGACCTTGCTGCCGAGCGCGGCGAACATCGACGCGTACTCCATGCCGATCACACCGGCGCCGACGATCACCATGGACTGCGGAACCCGCTCGACCGTCAGGACGTTGTCGGAGTCGAGGATCGTCCGGCCGTCGAACTCCACACTGTCCGGCCGCGCCGGCCGGGTCCCGGTGGCGATCACGATGTGCTCGGCGCTGATCAGCCGCTCCTGCCCGGTGATCTCCCGCAGCGCGACGGTGTGCGCGTCGAGGAACCGGCCCGTGCCGGCGAACAGGGCGACGTGGTTGCGGGACAACTGGCTGCGGATGACGTCGATCTCACGCCCCACCACATGCTCGGTGCGGGCGGTGAGATCGGCGACGGTGATGTTCTCCTTGAGGCGGTAGCTCTGCCCGTACAGATCGCGCTGGGTGAGGCCGGTGAGGTAGAGCACCGCCTCACGCAGGGTCTTGGAGGGGATGGTGCCGGTATGGAGGGAGACCCCGCCGACCATGTCGGGGCGGTCGACGACGGCCACCCGGCGGCCCAGTTTGGCCGCGGCGATGGCGGCCTTCTGGCCGCCGGGACCTGATCCGAGGACGAGCATGTCGAAGTCGGGCACGCTCCGGAGTCTGGCAGCCGCAGGGGCCGCGGCGGAAGAGTGTGCCCCGATCGCGGGACGGGCCGCCGGCCCCGGTCGTGGATCCGGGCCCCGTCAGGGAGCTAGGGCAACAGCTTCTCGATCGCGCCCGGCCCTTCCTCGGCCAGCTTGCGACGCGCCCACTCGAGGTTGCGCGGGGTGAGGTCCCGGCCCGTGGCGAGGACCATGTCCTCCGGCGACACCTCGGTACCCGTACGGGTGTGGAGCAGTCGGTCCGGGGTGGCGCGGTCCGGGGAGGGCTGGGCGGCGCCCGGCTCTGACGTCGGCATGATGTCTGCTCCTCGCGTCCGAAGGAATGTACTAACACCATTCATCCTGCGGCCGCACCCTGCAATCGCGATCAGTTCCCGCCCGAGGTGCCGGAATGATCAAGTGGGGGTCTAATGGGCTCCATGGCACCCACCACCGCCGGGAACCCGCGACGCGGGGGACTGCGCAGGCTCGGCGCCTGGTGCGCCCGCCACTGCACGATCGTCATCATCGCCTGGCTCGTGGCCGTGGTCGCCCTCCAGGTGGTCAGCCGCACCGTCGGCGGGACCTACGAGGACAACTTCCAGCTGCCCGGCGTGCAGTCCACCAAGGGCCTGGACGTGCTCAAGGAGCACGACCCGCAGGCCGGCGGCTACAGCAGCCAGATCGTCCTGCACGACGACCAGGCCGTGAGCACGCTGAGTTCCCAGCTGTCCACGGCCGTCGGGGACCTCGAGAAGCTCCCCCATGTGCTCTCGGCCGTGAACCCCCTGTCGGTGACGTCCTCGAAGGTCGGCCCGGTGTCGGGCGACGGCAAGACCGCCTACGTCACCGTCCGCTTCGACGTGCAGCCCTCCACCCTCGGCGACGACTACCTGAACGGCGTCGACAAGGCCGTCCAGCCGCTGCGGACGGCCGGCGCCGACGTCGAGTACGGCGGTTCGCTCGGCGAGCTCGCCCGTCCCGCCGCGAACGACAAGATCAGCGAGCTGATCGGCTTCGCGGTCGCCATCGTCGTCCTGCTCGTCGGGTTCGGCAGCGTCATCGCGGCCGGACTGCCCCTGATCACCGCCCTGATCAGCGTGGTCGGCGGACTGGCCTGCCTCGGGCTGCTGGCCGCAGCCTTCACCTTCGCGACCGTCTCACCGACCCTCGCCACCATGATCGGCCTCGGCGTCGGCATCGACTACGCCCTCTTCCTCGTCACCCGGCACCGGCAGAACCTGATGAACGGCGCCGACCCCGCCGAGGCCGCCGGGCACGCCACCGCCACCAGCGGCCGCGCCGTGCTCGTCTCCGGCACCACCGTGATCATCGCGCTGTTCGGTCTGTACGCGTCCGGGGTGTCCTTCATCGGCAAACTCGGACTCGCCGCCGCCGTCACCGTCGTCTCCGCCGTCATCGGCGCCCTCACCCTCGTACCGGCCCTTCTCGGGCTCATCGGCAGACACATCGACCGCTACCACGTCCGCAGACCGGTCGCCGAGACGGACGCCGGACCGGACGCCGTCCCGCACGGCACCTGGCACCGCTACGCCAAGCGCGTCGAGCGCAGGCCCTGGCAGTACCTCGGCGCCGGCGTGGCCGTCATCGCGATCCTCGCGATCCCCGTCTTCTCCATCCAGCTCGGCCACATCGGCGACGGCGCCGACCCGACCTCCTTCACCGACCGGCGGGCCTACGACCTGATGACCGACGCCTTCGGGCCCGGCTCCAACGGCCCCCTCACCGTCGTCATCGACCAGACGTCCGTCCCGTCCGACAAGCGCTCCGACCTCTCCGGCCAGGCGCAGAAGACGCTGAACGCGGTGTCCGGCGCCGCCACGGTCACCCCGCTGACCGCCACCAGCGACGGCGACGTCCTGCTGGCCACGGTCTACTCCAAGGAGTCCCCGCAGAGCGCCACGACCACCGACCTGACGAACCGTCTCGTCGACGACACGCTCCCCGACGCGGTCTCCGGCTACGACGCCAAGGGCTATGTCACCGGCACCACGGCGGCCCAGGTCGACTTCCGCGACATCGTCGCCAGCCGGCTGCCCCTGATCATCCTGGTGGTCGTCGCCCTCGCCTTCCTGATCATCCTCGCCGTTTTCCGCGGCCTCCTCGTCGCGGTCAAGGCCGCCGTCCTCAACGTCCTGTCGATCACCGCCTCGTACGGCGTCGTCGTGGCCGTCTTCCAGTGGGGCTGGGGCGGGCCCGCGCTGGGCGTGCACGGCAAGGTGCCCATCGAGAGCTACGTGCCGATGATGATGTTCGCGATCATCTTCGGCCTCAGCATGGACTACGAGATCTTCCTGCTGTCCCGGGTGCACGAGGCCTGGATGCGCACCGGTGACGCCAAGGACGCCGTCGCCCACGCCCTGGAGATCACCGCCCGGGTCATCACCTGCGCGGCGCTGATCATGGTGAGCGTGTTCTCGGCGTTCATCATCAGCGACAACATCGTCGTCAAGATGCTGGGCCTCGGCCTCGCCGTCAGCGTCCTCATCGACGCCACCGTCGTACGGCTGCTGATGGTGCCCGCCGTGATGACCCTGCTGGGGTCGCACGCCTGGTGGACTCCGCACTGGCTGGACCGGATCCTGCCGCACATCGACGCCGAGGGCGACGCGGAGACCCTCAGCGGTCCGCCCGACGGCCCGGCGCGAGAACGAGCATCGTGACGTCGTCGCGGATGTCGGGACAGTAGCCCCGGACGTCCGCCCACACCCGGTCGGCGGTGGTCGCCGGGTCCGCGCCGGCGGCGAGCGCGGGCAGCCGGTCCAGCAGGGGATAGAAGACTCCTGCGGTGTCCCTCGCCTCCGAGACGCCGTCGGAGGCCAGGAAGAGACGGTCACCGGGGCGCAGCGGCAGGATATGGGCGGCGAGCGGAGCGCCTTCCGGCAGACCGAGCCCCAGTGGCGTCCATGGGACGAGGTCCACCTCCGTGGCCGTGCCGTCGCGCAGCAGCACCGGCGGGGGATGCCCGCAGACGACGATGCGCACGGTGTCCGCGCCCGGCGTGAACTCCAGCAGTACGGCCGTCGCGAACAGCTCCGCGTGCGCGACCCGCGCCGAGTCGGCCACCAGCCGCCGGTCCAGGCGGGCGGCGACCTTCTCCAGGTCCGGCTGGTCGAGCACCGCCTCCCGGAACGCGCCGAGCAGCGCGGCCACGGTCGCGATCGCCGCGAGCCCGTGCCCCTGGACGTCGCCCAGCACCGCCCGCACTCCGTGCCCGCTCGTCCGCACGTCGAAGAAGTCGCCGCCGACCAGCGTCCCGCGCTGCGCCGCACGGTAGAGCCCCGCGCAGGCCACCGGCCCGACCCGCTGCGGCACCGGCGGCACCAAGGCGTTCTGCGCGGCCTCGGCGATGGTCCGCTCGGTGTCCAGCTGGACGTCCCGGCGGCGGCTCACGAACGCCACGAACACGCTCAGCAAGGCCACGAAGGACACCGTCAGCACATCCGTCCGGCCGGGCCGGTCGAGCTGGAACGCGGGCACGTTGAGCATCACGATCACGGCCGCGCCGAGGAACGCGGTCGCCACGGGACCGTACGACAGCACGGCCAGCGGCGGGATCGCGCCCAGCAGGAAGCCGATGTCCAGCGGGTCGGGGCTGGTCAGCGTGGCCGCGCAGATGCCCGCCACCAGCAGGAGCGGCAACGCCCGCACCCAGCGCGGCGCCGGCGCGCCCCGCAGCCAGCCCCGCCGGTCTCCGTCCAGTCGTCGCACACCACCACGCTCCCCCTCGGCACCGGCCCGCGCACGCCGGGACAAACCGGTGGACGGCGTCGAGGCTCGCCCTCTAGCGTGTGACCGCACGCCCGGACACCCACGGAAGGAGGCGAGCGCCATGCGAACCACACCCGTCCCGCGCTCCCGCCCCGTGACCCCGGCGTGCCGCGTCTGACCTGCGTCCGACGCCCCCGGGAGCGCACCATGCCGTACGCACCCGGAGGAATCCGTGACCGATCCGGTCATCCGCGCTCTCGACGAGAGTGACGTCCATCTGTTCGACACCCTGCCCGACCCGCTGCGCGCCGCCGACGCCTTCCGCCACGCCGCCCACCGCCCGGAGTGGAAACGCGTCGCCCTGCGCGACGGCCGGGTAGTGGCCCGCGCCGCCTGGTGGGGCGGGCCGCAGGACACCGAACCCCTCGTCGTCGAATGGTTCGACTTCGTCGACGGCGAGGAGGAGGCCGCCGTCGCACTTCTGCGCACCGCCCCCTGGCAGGTGGGCCTGGACCTGGTCCTGCCCGGCGGCTGGCGCGAGGACCCGGTGATGCGGGCCGCCGCCGGGGCCCGCCACGCCGCAGCCCGCGCGGCCGGGTACACCCCGCTGGTGGAACGGTTCGTGTACCGGTGGACACCGGAGTGCGGACTGCCCGAACGCCCCGGCCGGCTGAGCTTCGCCCCCGAACCGGACGACGCGGTGTTCTTCGACGCGCTGCGCCGCATCCACTCCGACACCCTCGACGCGCACGCCCGCAGGGCCATCGAGGAGGGCGGCCTCGACCGGGCCGCCCAGGAGGAACTGGACTTCTTCCGCTGGTGCCCGTCACCGCGGGAGTGGTGGCAGGTCGCCCGCACCCCGCACGGGGAGCTCGCGGGCATCCACATCCCCGCCCACAACCCCTCCGGGCCCTGCGTCGGTTTCATCGGCGTGCTGCCGGAGCACCGGGGACACGGGTACGCCTACGACCTGCTGGCCGAGTGCACCCACCATCTCGTCGAGCGGGGCGCCGAGTTCATCGCCGGCGCCACCGACCAGGGGAACTTCCCGATGGCGGCGCACTTCGCGAAGGCCGGCTACCCGATCGTGCGGGAGCGGGTGAACTTCGAGATCCGCTGACGGCCTCCGCTGACGGCCTCCGCCGAACGGCCTTCGCGGGCGGCTTCCGTCGGCGGCGGGCCGAGCCTCCGGGAACCGTCACGGCAGGTCCTTGCCGGTCCCGGAGGCCGCGAGGGGCGGTGCGTCAGCGCGCTCCGTCCGTCAGCAGGTCCTCGGCCTCGGCCAGGATCTCCGTGACGCGCAGGCCGAACGCGGCATCGCAGGCGTGGGGCCGGCCGTCGCGGGCCGCGGCGATCAGTTCGTCCGCGGCCCGTGTGAGGGCACCGGCCGCGTCACCCCCTCGGGGGAGCCGCGTCACCCCGGCGTCGCCGCGCAGTTCGACGTCCGCGGCCGTCGCCGCGGGCGGGGCGGTCAGACTGAGCGTCACCGTGCTGGAGGCACCGTCCGCATGGTCCAGAACCAGGTGGACGGTGTCGTGGGGACCACGTGCCGCGGCCGCCACCCGGCGGACGTCGCCGAGGACCGGCAGCAGCACGGACAGCGCGTGCGGGCCCACGTCCCAGACGGCGCCCTTCTCGCCGCGCCAAGGAGTGGCGAAGGCGCTGTCGCTCTCACCGTGGAACACGTCGCCCAGCCACTGGGCGTGCCCCGTGAACCAGCCGCCGGTCCGCGCCTGTTCGGCGATCCAGGTGCCGGCCTCGGGCATGAACCGGGTGGTGAAGAAGACGACCGACGCCACCCGGGCCTCCCGCGCGGCCCGTACGACCTCGCGCGCTCCCGCCACGGTCGTGGCCACGGGCTTGTCGAGCAGGAGGTGACATCCGGCTTCCGCGGCCCGCACCGCGAGCTGCGCCTGGACGTCCGGAGGCAGGGCGACGGCCACCGCGTCGACGTCCGCCAGCAGGGCGTCGACGTCGTCGTAGGCCCGTGTCCCGTGCCGGTCGGCCAGTTCCTTCGCGGCCTCCGGGCGCCGGCCCCAGACACCGGCGAAGTCGAGCGACTCGTGCGCCTGAAGGACGGGGGCGTGGATCATCCGGGCCCAGGGGCCGGTGCCGAGCAGACCGATGCGCATACCGCTTACTCTCCCTGATGCCGACCGACTGGCGGGCGACGTCCCGGCCGGGACGCCGACTCCGTCCGTGAGCGTCGCACACCGCCCTCTGGCGGATCACCCCGGCCGGCAGGTGGGACGTGTCAGGCCGCCCGGGCCCGCGGCGGACGGGACTCGTCCGCCGTCGGGGCGGGCGAGGTGTCCCGGACCAGACGGAGATGCCGTCCGCGGGCGGCATGGCGCCGCTTGTCCCGGGCCGGGGCGAGCAGGTGTTCCTCGACCCGGTCCATCACCACCAACAGGACGGACAGGAGCGGCAGCAGCAGTACGGCGATCCAGAGCACGGCTCTCTCCTCGACAGGCGACGGGGGCCGGGTGCTCCGAATCCGGCCGCTGATGCCCGGTGGGCCGCAACCGGTCCGCCCCTCAGGTCCGCGACGGCGCGCCGAACCCCGTCAGCAGGGCGTCGGCCTGCGCCAGACCGCTCTCCGCGGAGATCTCCCGCAGCGTCTGCGCGGACCGGATCGTGGCGAACCCGACCCGGCCGCCCTCGGCCAGACAGCCGTACACGGGGGGCCTCGGCAGGCTGTTGTACGACCAGTGCGCCGAGAAGTAGTACCCGCCCGTGTCGTGCAGCACCACCAGGTCCCCCTCCGCCAGCGCGGGCAGCGGCCGGTCGTGCGCCACGACGTCCCCGGCGAAGCAGAGCGGCCCGGCGACGTCCTGCCGGACGGGGGGAGTCCGCTTGGGCGTGCCGTCCGGGCCGTACGCGGACACCCGCAGCGGCCAGGCCTCCGGCATGAAGACGGTCCGGGTGGCGACCTGCCCGCCGGCATGGGTGACGGCGACCCGGCGTCCACCGGCGTCCTTCACGTACTCCACGCGGGCCACCGTGAAGCCGTTCTTGGCGATCAGGGACCGGCCGAACTCGGTGACCACCTCGTAGCGGCCGTCCAGCAGCGCCGGTTCGGCGGCGGTGAGCGCGGCCGCGTACTGCGCGTAGGTGGGCGTCACCGTGTCGTCGGCGAAGTTCACCGGCAGCCCGCCGCCCAGGTCGAGGCTGGTCACCTGCCGGCGGCCGACGTACGCGTCGATCTCCTGGGCGAGCCGGTGGACCACGGCGAGGCCCTCCGCGATCAACGGCAGCGGGCAGCCCTGCGAACCCACGTGCGCGTGCAGCCGGGTCAGCCACGGCCGCCGCGCGAAGGCCTCGACGACACGCGCGCGTGCCCCGGGGTCCCGCAGCGCCACGCCGAACTTGGAGTGCGCGGTCGCCGTGCTCATCGCGCCGATCGACCCGCCCCCGACCTGCGGATTGACGCGCACCCCGAGCACCGAGGCGCAGTCCTGCGGACGGAGGGCGTCGATCCGCTCCAGCTCGTCGAGGTTGTCCGCGTTCAGCGCGACGCCCAGGGCGAGGGCCTCGCGGATCTCCCGGCGGGTCTTGGCCGGCGAGTCCAGCACGATGCGCGCCGGGTCGAACCCCGCGTCCAGCGCCAGCCGCAGCTCGCCCGGGCTCGCCACCTCACCGCCCATGCCGGTACCGGCGAGCAGCCGCAGCACGGGGACCAGCGGACAGGCCTTGGCGGCGAAGGTGTGCAGCACGTCCGGCACATGCGCGAACGCCTCGTGCAGTGCGGCGACGCTGTCGCGCACGCCCTGTACGTCGACGAACCCGGCCAGCGGCCGGTCCTCGCCGAGCAGCCCGTCCGCGACGGCCTGACGGACGGCGAGGGCGACGGGGGAGGGGCCTGCCGGGTCGTTCTCGGTGGGAAGCAGCACGTGCACGTCTCCTTCGGGGAGTACGGGGTGTCGCGGGTCGGGCGACACTCCCAGAGTCCTCCCGCACGGGGCCCGCGTCCTCGGGGGACAGACCCCCTCCCCGGATTTCCCCGGAGGACCGGTCGAATCCGCGAGACCGGTGACATCGCCGATCCCCGGCCGGGGCGCGGCCCCGACAGTGGCAGGGCCAGCCCATCGGCGGCGCCCGTCGGGGCGGCGGCCCGGACCCGCTCGTGCGGGGTCCGGCCGCCGCGCCCCGGCCGTCCGCCCGACAGAGAGGACCACTCGCCGTGCAGCATCCAGCGCGCGTCGGTGCCGACCGTCACGGCTCCACCGGCTCCCCCCACCGCAGGTCCGGACAGCTCGCCCGCGTCGCGACGGCGATCGCCGCCGTCGTCGGCCTCACCACCCTCAGCGGGCCCGGAGCGCACGCGGCGGACAACCCCTACGAACGGGGCCCGGCGCCCACCGACGCGAGCATCGAGGCGTCACGCGGCCCGTACGCCGTCTCCCAGACCACCGTCTCCCGGCCGGCCGTCACCGGCTTCGGCGGCGGCACGATCTACTACCCGACCAGCACCGCCGACGGCACCTTCGGCGCGATCGCCGTCTCACCCGGGTACACCGGCACCCAGTCCTCCATCGCCTGGCTGGGTCCGCGGCTGGCCTCCCAGGGTTTCGTCGTCTTCACCATCGACACCCTCACCACACTGGACCAGCCCGACTCCCGCGGCCGTCAGCTGCTCGCCGCCCTGGACCACCTCACACAGGTCAGCTCCGTCCGCAGCCGCGTCGACAGCAGCCGCCTCGGCGTCATGGGCCACTCGATGGGCGGCGGCGGCAGCCTGGAGGCCGCCAAGTCCCGGCCCTCGCTCCGGGCCGCGATCCCCCTCACCCCGTGGAACGTCGACAAGAGCTGGCCGGAGATCAGCACACCCACACTGATCTTCGGCGCCGACGGCGACACCATCGCCCCTGTCGCCACCCACGCCGAGCCGTTCTACTCGACGCTTCCGTCCTCCCTGGACCGCGCCTACCTGGAGCTGAACAACGCCACCCACCTCACCCCGATCTCGTCCAACACGACGATCGCGAAGTACGGCATCTCGTGGCTGAAACGCTTCATCGACAACGACGTCCGCTACGAGCAGTTCCTGTGCCCGCTGCCCCGGCCGGGACTGACGATCGACGAGTACCGCGGCAACTGCCCGCACGCGTCCTGAGCCATCCGGCTCGACTGCACCGACCCGGTGGCCTCGCGGACCCATCGGCCTCGCGGACCCCTGCGCGCGGTGGACCTGGCCGGTCCGTGGGGCTGGCCGGTGCGTGGGCCTGGCCGGTCCTGGGCTCGGCGGCTCCGTCGGCCCCCTCGGGTCCGCGGAGCCGACCGGGGCGGAGGCCGCAGAGCGGACCCGCCCGCGGCTGCCGTCGCTGTGCCCGTGCACGCCGGGCGGCGGCGGTCGTTGGGCGGCGGCACAGGACCGGCCCCGCCTGCCGCGCGCGAACCCGCTGGTGACAGTCCGGAAGGGCCGGCCCATGGCCGGCGGCGAACCGGGCGCGCGGCTTCCGCCACCCGTTACCCGTACGTAACGTCACGGGGATGACCGGACAGACGACCGCGGTCGGCGGCGCGCGGGTGGTGACGGGTGAACCCGGATGCGGCCGCACGACGTTCCTGAACCGCGCCGCCCGCTCCCTCCCGGCCGCGTCCGTGGTCCGGACAGAAGCCGGCCCGACGGCCTCGGCGCTGCCCCTGGACGGCCTGCGCGCCCTGCTGCACGCCCTCGGCACGCCTGCCGGGCCGTGGCCGCCCGCCCGGCCCGCCGACGCGGTACTCCTCGACGCGTTGCGGGCCGCGTCCACCTCCGGACCCCTGCTGGTGTGCGTCGACGACGCGCATCTGTGGGACGCCCCCACCAGGGCCGCACTGGGCGCCGTCGCCGGACGCCTGAGCGGGACCGACCGGGTGGGCGTGCTGCTGAGCGTCGCCGGACACCGCCCGGTCGACCGGGAGTTCGCGGCGCTGCCGGTGACACGCCTCGACCCGCTCTCCCCGGCGGAGGCCGCCGCGCTGCTGGACGAGGCGACGGGCGGCGCCGTCGACCGAGCCGTCCGGGACGACCTGGTGGACGCGGCCGACGGCAGCCCGGCCCTGTTGCTGGCCATGGTCCGGCGACTGACGCCCGCCCAGCTCCGCGGTCACCGTGCTCTGCCGGACCCGCCCACCGACGCCGGGATCCTGACCGGGCTGGTCGGCGGCCTGCTGACCGGACTCACGCCCGCGCAGGCCGACCTGCTGTTGACGGTGGCGGCGGCCCTGCGGGACGCGGACGACACCGAGGACGCACACATCGACCCGGCACTCGCCCGGAGGGCCGCAGAACACCTCCGGGCGACGCCCCCCGCCACGGAGACCGCGCATTCCTCCCCGTTGCCGTCCGCGCCGCCGCACGACGAACTGCCGGAGGTTCTCGTCCGAACCGACGGCGGGGCCGGGTTCCGCAGCAGTCTGCTGCGCCGCGCCGTCTACGCGGGGGCGCACCCCGAGCGGCGCCGTGCGGCCCACCGGGCGCTGGCCCGGGCCCTGGAGGAGGCCGGAGCCGACGGGCTTGACGCGCTGTTGCACCGGGCGAGGGGCCGTTCGGCAGCCGGGCCCGGGCGGGGCGCGGCCGCCGAACTGGCCGTGGCGGCCGGCGACCCCGCGTGTCCCGCACCCCCCATGCTGCGGAGCGCCGCCTACGCTCACGCCGCCGGACTGGCCGAGGACGGCGCGCGGCGCGCGGCGTGGTACACGGCCGCGGCCGAGCAGGCACTGCTCGGCGGACGCACGCACCGGGCCCTGCGGCTGCTCGACCGGGCCCGTGACGGGACGGCGTCCCCGGCGCTGCGCGGCCGCATCGAGCTGGTGCGCGGCACCGCGGTCCTCTACGACGGACCCGTCGACGAGGCCCGGGGATCCCTGCTCCTGGCCGCCCGTCTGCTGGCCGCGCCGGCCCCCGGGCAGGCACAGACGGCGCTGTCGGCGGCCATGGCCGCCGCGTGGGCGGCGGGCGACGCCCCGGGATGCCTGCACGCACTGGGCGCCGCCGGGTCCGGCATCCCGGACGCCGGGTCCGGCATCCCGGACGCCGGGTCCGGCATCCCGGACGCCGGGTCCGGCATCCCGGACGACGGGTCCGGCCTCTCGGGCGCCGGGTCCGGCGACCCGGACGACGGGACCGGCCTCCCGGGCGCCGGGTCCGGCCTCCCGGACGCCGGCACCGGCCTCCCGGACGACGGCACGCGACCCGGTGCCCGGCCGTTCCAGGGCCCTCCGGGGGTGGTGTCGCGCGCGACCGCTCCGGTGCGTGAGGGCCGCGGCGGCGCGCTGCACGACTACCGGACCGGGGTCAGGGCCCTGCTCGAAGGGCGGTTCCCCGAGGCCGCGGAGCCCTTACGGCGACTGGTGGCGGCCTCGGAGGGCGCGCAGAGTGCCGCCGGCGCCGACGAAGCGGAGCAGGCTCTGCTCGCGGCGGCGGCCGCCCTGCTGCTGGGCGATCCGGCGGCCGCCCGCCGCGCCGGGGCGCGGGCCCTGGCCGCCGCCCGGATGCCCGGAAGCCCTTCGGCCCTCGCGCGGGCCCGGGAGTACCTCGCCTACGCCGCACTGCGTGCCGGGCGGCACACGCTGGCCAGGACCCACGCGGAGGAAGGGCTGCGCGCCGCACATCGGACGGGGCAGCGCAACACGGCCGCCCATCACCACGCGGTACTGGCCCTGGCGGCGTCGATCGACGGCACTCCGCAGGAGGTCGCCGCCCATGCGGCTGCCGCGCTGGCCGTCGCCCGGCGGCACGGCCTGGTCCAGGCGGCGACGCTGGCGGAGTGGGCGGCGGGCCGCGCCGATCTCGGCCGCGGGCGCCCCCGGGAGGCCGCGGACCGGCTCGGGCCGCTCGTGCGGCCGGGGCCGCGAAGGGGGCACTTCGCGGTGTGGATGCTCGCCGTGCCGTGCTTCGTGGAGGCCGCCGCGTCGACCGGACGGGCCGACGAGGGTGTCCCCGAGGTCGTCGAGGAGTTCGCCCGGTGGGCCGGATTCGGCGCCGACCCCCAGGCTCCCGCCCATCTGATGCGCTGCCGCGCCCTGCTGGCCCCGGCGGACCGTCCCGACGCCCTGTACCGCCGTGCGCTCGATCTGCACGACGCGGCCGGAGGCGGCGATTTCGAACACGCCCGCACCGGGCTGCTGCACGGCAAGTGGCTGCGCCGGCGCCGCCGGCTGAGTGAGGCACGCGACCGTCTCGGCGCCGCTCTGGTGGGGTTCGAGCGCTGCGGGGCGCTCGCCTGGGCCGAGCAGACCCGCGCCGAACTGCGGGCGGGCGGGGCGGCCCCGGGCGGCGGCGCGAGCACAGTGGGAGGACTCTCGGCGCTGACGCCGCAGCAGCAGCGGATCGCCCGGTGCGTCGCCGAGGGCGCGACCAACCGGGAGGTGGCGCTGACCCTGTCGGTCAGCACCCGGACGGTCGACTACCACCTGCGCAAGGTCTTTGCGACGCTCGGCGTGCGCTCCCGGGTCGAACTGGTGCGCATGGTCGAGAAGGCGGGGCAGGAGGGCTGACCGGTCTGAAAACAATCGTGCAGACCCCTAGGGACCGACCGGACGGTATGTCATCCTTCGGGGCAGGACGAGTCGGACGGGACACAGCCCAGGGGAGGACCGCGATGCATCAGGCCCTACGGACACGGAACGTGTCCCGCCCCGTGTACGGCGCTCCGGCGGCGCCGGGACCCAGGCCGCACCCCCGGCCCGTCCGGTCGCTGATCGACGCCGACGCCCTGCGGGTCCTGCATCGCGCCGCCCGGGTGCTCCAGGACGAGCTGCCCGATCTGACCGACCGGCTGGTGGCCGCCATCCAGGAGCTGGAACCCGCCTACCGTGCGGCCGTGACGAGCGATCCCGCCGCCACCTGGCAGGAGGTGCACCGCTCGCTGCGGCACAGTGTCGCCTCGCTGATCGACCCGCGCGGCAGCCGGGACGCGGCCCGCCGGTGCTCGTGGAAGATCGGCGCGACCCGCGCGGAACAGGGCCTTCCGCTCGACGCCCTGCTGCACGCGTTCCGGCTGGGCGGATCCCTGGTGTGGCAGGGCCTCATCGAGGAGACCTGCCGTACCGCCCCCGAGGACGTGCGGCTGCTCGTGCACATCGCCACCGACGTCTGGAACTTCGTGGACGAGCACTGCTCCCTCGTCGCGGACGCCTACCGGCAGGTCGAACGGCAGCTCGCCTGGCGGCGCGAGAACCGGCTGCGGGTGCTGGCGGGCGCCCTGCTCGACGGAGCGAGCCGCATCGCGGACCTGCCGGAGACCGCCCACGCGCTGGACCTGCCCGAGGAGGGCCGGTACGTCGTCGTGGCGGTGGCGGCCGGCAGTCCTTCCGACGGTGCCGGGGCGCGCGCCGCGCACGGCCGGGGCACGCGCGTCTACTGGCACACGGGAGTGGAGGTGGACTACGGCATCGTCCTGCTGACCGAGGACGAGGCCGAGACCGAGAGTGGAGGCGTCGGCGCGGGCGTGGGCCGGGGCGCCGGACCGGGCGGGGACACAGGTCCCGGGAGCCGTGCGCAGCTGTCCGCCGTCCCCCCGGTCCCCGGCGGCGCGCGGACGGGCGTCAGCACCGCCGTGTCGGGGCTCGCCGCGGTCGGGGACGCCCGTCGGCTCGCGGACATCGCGCTCGACCTGTGCCCGCCGACCGGCGGCACGGTCCGGCTGACCGAGCACCTCCCGGCCGCGCTGGTGGCCTCCGCCCCGGATCTGGGCATGGCGCTGGTGGAGCGGGTCCTCGGGCCGCTGAGCGGTCTGGAGCCCGCCGACGAGGCCGTCCTGCTCGACACCGTGGCCACCTGGCTGACCTGCGACGGCTCTGCCCAGCGGGCGGGGGAGCGGCTGTACTGCCATCGCAACACGGTCCTCAACCGGCTGCGCCGCTACGAGCAGCTGACGGGACGCTCCCTGTCCCGCCCGGCCGACCTGGTGGAGATCAGCCTCGCACTGACGGCCCGGGGCCTGCGAACCCGCTGAGCACCCGCCCCCCGGCGCCCCGCACCCAGTTCTACGCCCCCGCAGCCGACACGCCCCCGCACATCTCCGGCACCCGCCCGACCCTGGCCGCACTGACCTGTGGCGCCCCGGTTCTTCAGGCGCCCCGGGCCCGTGGCGCCCCGGCTCCAGGCGCCCTCGGGCCCTGGGTACCCCGGCCCTTCAAGTAGCCCGGACCCTGGCATCCCCGCTCCGACGCGCTTGCACCCCGGCCCCGGCACTCCGGTTTTCGGCCCTCCCGGCGCGGGCCCCTGGTCCACCGGCACTCCCGGTCCGCCGGTGCTCCCAGCCCCGGCGCTCCGGCTTCCAGCCCTCCCGGGTGCGGGCCCCCGGCCTACCGGCGCTTTCGGCCCCGGCACTCCGGTTTTCGGCCCTCCCGGCGCGGGCCCCTGGTCCACCGGCACTCCCGGTCCGCCGGTGCTCCCGGCCCCGGCACCCCGGCTTTCGGCCCCCCGGATGCGGGGCTCCCAGCCCACCGCGCTCCCGGCCCCGGCGCTCCGGCTTCCAGCCCTCCCGGGTGCGGGCCCCCGGCCTACCGGCGCTTTCGGCCCCGGCACTCCGGTTTTCGGCCCTCCCGGCGCGGGCCCCTGGTCCACCGGCACTCCCGGTCCGCCGGTGCTCCCGGCCCCGGCACTCCGGTTTTCGGCCCCCACGGTCCACCGGCGCTTTCGGCCCCGGCACTCGGGTTTCCAGCCCTCCGGTGCGGGCCCCCGGCCCACGGGCACCCCCGGCCCACCGGCACCCCGGTTTTCGGCCCCCGCGGTGCGGGACCCCCGCCCACCGGCGCCCCCGGCCCCAGCACCCCGGTCCTCCATGCGCCCCCGGCCCCCTGCCGCCCCGGTCCTCCATGCGCTCCCCGGCCTCCTGTCACCCCGGTCCTCCAAGCACCCGGTCCCCGACACCTCGGCCGGGGCCACCCGGCCCCTGGGCACCCGCACAAGGCCGTCGCGGTTCTGTTGGGGTCGCGCAGCGAGCCCGTGTCCGTGGCTGTACCGGTGCTCGTCCGCCGTGCTGTCGTGAGCTCCCCTTCCGCCGAAACGCCGTGCCCGCCGGCACGGACCCGAGGAGCCGCGATGCCCGGAGTACCCCCGCAGGAGCCGCCCGCGCTGCACGTCGAAGGTCTCGACGTGACGTACGGGCGGGCCCTGTCGGCCCTGCGTTCCGTGTCCCTGACCGTCCCGCACGGCTCGGTCGTGGCGCTGCTGGGTGCCAACGGCGCCGGCAAGTCCACGCTGCTGCGGGCGGTGTCGGGCACCCTGCGCCTGCACCGCGGCACGGTCACGGCCGGCCTCATCCGGTACGGGGACACGGTTCTGGACGGCCGCGACCCGGTCGCCGCGGTGCGGGCCGGCGTCGTCCAGGTCCCGGAGGGCCGTCGGGTCTTCGCCGGGCTGACCGTGGAGGAGAACCTGCGTACCGGCGGCCTCGGCCTCGGCCGGCGCGCCCCCGGGCAGGTCCGGGAAGCGCGGGACCGCGTGTACACGCTGTTCCCGGTGCTCGCCGAGCGCGGCACGCAGGCGGCCGGTCTGCTGTCCGGGGGCGAGCAGCAGATGCTGGCCATCGGCCGGGCGCTGATGGCCGCGCCCCGGCTGCTCCTGCTCGACGAGCCCTCGCTCGGCCTGGCCCCGCGCATGGTGTTCCGGATCGCCGAGGTGATCCGTGAGATCAACGGCCAGGGGACGGCCGTCCTGCTGGTGGAGCAGAACGCGGGCATGGCGCTGTCCCTCGCCGACCACGCCCACGTCCTGGAGGTGGGCGAGGTCCGGCTGTCCGGTCCGGCCGACGAGCTCGCGCGCACGGACGCCGTACGGCGCCTCTACCTCGGCGACGACGCCGGCGACCAGGGGGCCGCGTGAACCTCCGCCCCACCGAGAGCACCGCTCGGCCCCGTCCCCCGGAGGCCACCCCCGAACTCGGGGTGCGGGACGTGACCGTGCGCTTCGCCGGCCTGACCGCCCTGGACGCGGTGTCGTTCACCGTCGCCCCGGGTTCGGTGCACGCCCTGATCGGCCCCAACGGCGCCGGGAAGTCCACCTGCTTCAACGTCCTGTCGGGCCTGTACCGCCCGGAGTCCGGGCAGGTCCGGCTCGGCGAGACCGTGCTGACCGGCCTCGCCCCCCACCGCATCGCCGCCCTCGGCGTGGCCCGCACGTTCCAGAACATCGTCACCACCGAGGGAACCGTCGGCGACAACCTCATGCTCGGCCGGCACGCCCTCTCCCGCGCGGGCTTCGCCGCGACGGCCCTGCGCCTGCCGGGCGCCGTCCGCGAACAGCGCGCCCACCTCGCCCGGGCCCGCGAGATCGCCGAACTCACCGGACTCGCCACCCGTTTCGACACGCCCGTCGCCCTGCTGTCGTACGGCGACCGCAAGCGCGTGGAGCTGGCCCGTGCCCTGTGTCTCGAGCCGCGTGTCCTGCTGCTCGACGAGCCCGTGGCCGGCATGAACGGCGCCGAACGCGTCCGGATGGCCGAGGTGGTCGACACGGTCCGCACCGAACTGGGCCTGTCCGTCGTGCTGGTGGAGCACGACATGGGCCTGGTGATGCGCCTCGCCGACGAGGTCACGGTGCTCGACTTCGGGCGGTGCATCGCCCACGGCACCCCCGACGAGGTCCGCCGCCACCCCGATGTGCTGCGCGCCTACCTCGGCACCCCCGGAGAGGAAACCGCTCCGGAGCAGGCCGGCACTCCGCTCACAGCAGGGCCGGCCACCGCCCCGGGAGAGGACGCCGCTCCCGAAGCGGGCGCGGGCTCCGAAGCCCGCGCCGCGTCCCGAAGGGCCGCCGACGCCGAGGCGGACACCCCTTCCGAGGCGGACAAAGGCTCCGAGGCGGACACAGAACCCGAAGGGAACACCGTATGACCGCCTTCCTGGACAGCGTCCTCACCGGCCTCGCCCTCGGCGCGGTCTACGCGCTGGTCGCGCTCGGCTTCGTCGTCATCTTCAAGGCGTCGGGCGTGCTCAACTTCGCCCACGGGTCGCTGCTGCTGTTCGGCGGCTACCTCATCGCCGTCCTCCACGACGACCTCGGTTTCGCCGGCGCCCTCGCGGTGTCCGTCCTGGGGACCGCTGCGCTCGCCGGGGCCCTGGATCGGCTCCTGCTGCAACGTGGTGACCCCGATCCCCGGGCCGCCCATGTGCAGACCATCGTCACCATCGGCGTCGACATCGTGCTGCTCACCGACCTGTCCCGGCGTATCGGCGGTGACCTGCTGACCCTCGGCGACCCGTGGGGCGACTCGGTGACCCGCCTCGGCTCCGTGACCGTCGCGGACAGCCGGCTCGCCGCGATCGCCGTCTGCGCGGTCGCCATCGGCGCCGTCTTCGCCCTGTTCCGTTTCACGCCCTGGGGCCTCGCCCTGCGGGCCGCCGCCGAGGACACGGAGGCGGCAGCCCTCATGGGCGTACGGCTCAGCCGGGTGCGCATGCTCGCCTGGTGTCTGGCCGGAGCCCTGGCCGCCCTCGCGGCCGTGTTCCTCGCCGCGTTCCCCGCTCCCGGTCTGGAACGGACCACCGGCCAGATCGCCCTCAAGGCCTTCCCGGCGGCGATCCTCGGCGGTCTGACCTCCCCGCCCGGCGCCCTGGCGGGCAGCCTGCTGATCGGCCTGACCGAGGCCCTGGCCGCCGGCTACCAGTCCGAACTGCACGTGCTGGGCGAAGGGTTCGGCGACGTCGCCCCCTACGCCGTCATGGTCGCCGTCCTGCTGGTGCGGCCCACCGGACTGTTCGGCGCGAAGGGAGCGGCACGTGTCTGAGCGGATCCCCAAGGGCGCCGTCGTGCTCCTGGCAGCCCTCCTGCTGTGCGCGCCGCCCTTCTACCTGGACGCCTTCTGGCTGCGCATCGGCCTGTTCTCGATGGCCGCGGCCATCGGCGCCGTCGGTCTCGGCCTGCTCACCGGCACCGCGGGCCAGCTCTCGCTGGGGCACGCCTTCTTCCTCGCCGTGGGCGCATACGGCTACACCTGGCTGGCCGGCGAACCCGGGCCCGGACTGCCGACCGCGCTCGCCGCGGTCCTCGCCGTACTGCTCGCCGGGGCGGCGGGCGGCCTGTTCAGTCCCGTCGCCGGGCGGGTGCGCGGCATCTACCTGGGCGTCGCCACGCTCGCCCTGGTCTTCCTCGGCCACCACGTCCTGCTGACTGCCGACTCCGTCACCGGCGGATTCAACGGCCGTTCCGTGCCCGCGCTGAACCTCGGCGGGTTCTCCTTCAGCGACGACGGCCCGGCGCTCGTCGTCCTCGGTGTGCCGTTCGGCGCCGAGGAGCGGCTGTGGTTCCTCGGCCTCACCCTGCTGGCCGCGACCTGGTGGACCGCGCGCGGCCTGCTGCGGGGACGCCCGGGGCGCGCCCTCGCCGCCCTGCGCGACAGCGAGACGGCCGCGGCGGTGATGGGTGTCGACGTCGCCCGCCACCGCTCGGCGGCCTTCGTCGTGTCGTCGATGTACGCCGGCCTGGCCGGAGTACTGCTCGCGCTGGCCTTCCGCAGGGTCGTCCCCGACTACTTCGGCCTGGCCCTCTCGGTCGACTACCTGGCGATGATCGTGATCGGCGGCCTCGGCTCGGTCGCCGGGGCCGCCGCGGGCGCCGTCTTCGTCACCGCGCTGCCTCTGCTGATGACCCGTTACGCCGACCAGCTGCCGCTGGTGACCGCTCCCGGCACCACCGGCGGCGGGGTGGGCCCGACCGAGGCGGCCCGCTACCTCTACGGCGCGGCGATCGTCCTCGTCCTGCTGTACGCCCCCGACGGACTGCGCGGTCTCACCCGCCGCGTCCGCCCCCGTCCGCGCCCCGCCTCCCCGGCCCCGGCGCCCACCGCCCCTCCGACCGCCTCCGCCGTCCGAACCAAGGAGCACACCCCGTGAACCGCACGCACCACAGGCACCGCACCCCCGCAACCGTCCTCGCCGCCGCGCTCGCGGCCCTGCTCGTCACGACCACCGGTTGCAGCTCCAAGGCGGACGGCGGCAGCGGCTCGGAGAGCGCCGACGGCGTCAAGGCGGGCCCCGGGGTCACCGCGAAGACCGTCAGACTGGGCGCCCTCACCGACCTGACCGGTCCCTACGCCACGCTCGGCAAGTCCATCGTGCAGGCCCAGCAGATGTGGGCCGACGAGACCAACGCCGCCGGCGGCATCTGCGGCCGCAAGGTGGAGATCGTCGTCAAGGACCACGGCTACGACGTGCAGAAGGCGGTCACCGCCTACGCCGACCTCGCCCCGGACGTGGTCGCTCTGCCGCAGGTCATCGGATCCCCGGTGGTCGCCGCCCTCCTCGACGACATCGAGAAGGACCACCTGCTCACCTTCCCGCAGGCCTGGGCCGCCTCCCTGCTGGGCAAGGACTCCGTCCAGGTCATGGGCACCACCTACGACGTCGACATGCTCGCGGCCGTCGACTTCCTCACCCGCACCAAGGGCCTCACCAAGGGCGACGCGGTCGGCCACGTCTACTTCGAGGGCGACTACGGCGCCAACGCCCTGGAGGGGTCGACCTGGGCGGCCCGAAAGGCCGGGCTGAAGATAGTGCCGCAGAAGATCAAGGCGACGGACACGGATCTGTCCGCGCAGGTGTCGGCGCTGCGCAAGGCCGGCGTGAAGGCCATTCTGATCAGCGCAGGCCCGGCCCAGACGGCCTCCCTGGTCGGCGTCGCCGCCTCCCGCGGGCTGAAGGTGCCCGTCGTCAGCAGCGCCCCGGGATTCGCGCCGCAGCTGATGAAGACGCCGGCGGCACCGGCCCTGTCGGCCATGCTGAACCTGGTGAGCGCGGCGCCCGCCGTCAGCTCGGACCTGCCCGGCGTCCGGAAGATGGTCACCGCGTACGGGAAGAAGTACCCGGACTCCCCGGTGGACTCCGGGGTGCTGTCCGGCTACAACGCCGCCCAGCTGCTGGGCTCCGACCTGAAGAAGGCCTGCGCGGCCGGCAGCCTCGCGCGCGAGGACGTGGTGAAGGCGCACCGCGCCCAGAAGAACGCCGACACCGGACTCGGCTCCCCGCAGGACTTCTCCGACGTCTCCAGGCCCGCCGCCCTGGAGAGCTACGTGCTCAAGCCGGACGCGAAGGCCGTCGGCGCCCTGGTGGGCGTGGAGGACGCGCACCGGGCGCCGGGTGTGACGGAGTACCTGGCGGACCGCTCCTGACCCGCCGTCGGGTGATTCAGCGGCCCTGCTGCTGAATGCGTTCGCTTATCTCCATTGGACCCGCGGCCGACGGCGGGGCCAGGCTGGAGGACGTCCTGTGCCCCGCCATCACCTCCGGGGGGCACGGGACTTCCCCCTGCCCGCCCGCATTCGGAAGAGGTCGCGAGCTCATGCAGAACCGCCGCATCGGTGACCAGGACATCAGCGCGATCGGTCTCGGCGCCATGCCCATGTCGATCGAAGGACGACCCGACGAGGCCCGCTCCCTCGCCACCATCCATGCCGCGCTGGACGCCGGCGTGACCCTGATCGACACCGCGGACGCCTATCACCGCGACGCCGACGAGGTCGGCCACAACGAGACCCTGATCGCCAAGGCCCTCGCCTCGCACGACCGGGGCGGGGAGGTCCTGGTCGCCACCAAGGGCGGCCATCTGCGCCCGGGCGACGGCAGCTGGACCCTGGACGGCAGCCCCGCCCACCTGAGGGCGGCCTGCGAGGCGTCACTGCGCCGGCTCGGCGTGGAGGCCATCGGGCTGTACCAGTTCCACCGCCCCGACCCGGGGATCCCCTACGCGGAGTCCGTCGGCGCGGTACGGGACCTGCTGGACGAGGGCAAGATCCGTGCCGCCGGCATCTCCAACGCGAACCCCGAGCAGATCAGACAGGCGAACGAGATCCTCGGCGGACGCCTCGCCGCCGTGCAGAACCAGTTCTCCCCGGCCTTCCGCTCCAGCGAGCCCGAACTGCGCCTGTGCGACGAGCTCGGCATCGCCTTCCTGCCCTGGAGCCCGCTCGGCGGCATCTCCCGCGCCCGCGAACTGGGCTCCTCGTACGCGCCGTTCGCCCATGTCGCCGAGGCCCACGGGGTCAGCCCGCAGCGGGTGTGCCTGGCCTGGATGCTCGCCGCGTCGCCGGTCGTGGTGCCCATCCCGGGAGCCAGCCGCCCCGAGACGATCCTCGACTCCCTCGCCGCGACCGACCTCGTCCTCACCGCCCGCGAACTCGCGGAGCTGGACGCCGCCGTCTGACACGACCACCGGAGGACCGCCGTCCATGGCGTCGTCGCACGAAAGACCGCTCGACCACCGCTACCGGGGAGAGCACCCGGTCCGCACCCTCGCCTACCTCCTGCGCGCCGACCGGCGCAGCCTCGCCGCCGCGGCCGGCGTGTTCACCGTCGAACACAGCCCGATCTGGCTGCTGCCGCTGATCACCGCGTCCATCATCGACACCGTCGTCCAGCACCGGCCGGTCGGGAGCCTCTGGACGAGCACCGGGGTCATCCTGTTCATCCTGCTGATCAACTATCCCCTGCACCTCCTCTACGTGCGCCTGCTGTACGGCAGCGTCCGCCGGATGGGCACCAGCCTGCGGTCCGCGCTGTGCACCCGCACGCAGCAGCTGTCCATCGGCTACCACTCCCGGGTCAGCGCCGGCGTGCTCCAGGCCAAGGTGGTGCGGGACGTCACCCGGTCCGAGGCGCTCGTCCAGCAGGCCCTCGCCCGGCTGCTGCGGGGCCGCACCACCTTCGTGGTGGCGCACCGGCTGTCCACCGCGCGCGGCGCGGACCGGATCGTGGTGAGGGGAGAGGGGCGGATCCCGGAGACCGGCACGCACGGCGAACTCCTGCGCCGGGGCGGCGCCTACACCGATCTGCACAGCGGGCAGGTCGCGTGACGGTGCGTGGCCGGATCATGACCCCTGCGGATGACTTTCTCGTCCATCGCGCATGATTCGCCCCGGTCCGGGCACACGCAGCGCAACACATGGAGAGAGGGGCGCTCGTGATCGTGCCGGACCCGAAGGTCGCCAGGACATTGCTCACCAGGTACGCCACGCTGAGGATCGCCCAGGCGGAGAGGGACACGCCGCAGACGGCTCGTGAACTGCGCGACGTGACGTACACCTTGTGCGTGCTGATGGGCACGGCCGACGTCCGGGAGGCGGTCGCCGCGGCGGACGCGCTGCTCGAGCCCGCGGCGGCGGTGCCCGCCCACGACCCGGGAAGCGGACTGTCCCTGGCCGTCTGAAGGCGGTGAGCCGGACCCGGCGCGGCGGTGCCCTGAGGGGGTGTCGCCGCGCCCGGAGAGCTCATATGGCCGCGGAGCCGCACCGGTCGCCGCGCCGGGCGTCACGCTCCGGGGGCGCCCCGGCCAGCCACTCGGCGATCGTCCGGGCGATCGGCTGGCCCGTGTCCACCTCCACGAAGCCGAACTGACCCGACTGGTTGCACTCCAGGAACCACCACGTCCCGTCGGCGTCCTCGGCGAAGTCGAAAGCCCCGTAAGCCAGTTCCGCCCCCCGCAGATATCTGCCCACGGCCTCGGCGAGGCGCGGCGGGACGTCGGCGGGACTCCACGGTGTGGTGGAGGGCGAGTAGCGCACGTCCACCACGTCGGGGTCGCCGCCGGGGACCGTTTCCTTGCGGGCGGCCAGGATGCGGTCGCCCACCGCCGTCAGCCGGATGTCGGCCCGCTTGGCCACCCGGCGTTGCAACAGCGTCGGACCGTACGCGACGGCGGCGAAGTCCGCGCCCGGCGGAACCCGGGTGGTGGGCACCGCCCGGGGCGGATCCTGCGGATGAGCCCCGGACACCGGTTTGACCACCAGATCCGGGTAGCGGTCCGCGAACTCGCGGGCCGCCTGCGGGAAGGTCGTGACGATCGTGGCCGGCACGGGCAGCCCGCTGAGCTGGGCGAGGCGCAGCTGCCAGGGCTTGTGCCGGGCGCGCTGGGACGCGTCCGGGTGGTTCATCCAGCGTGCCCCGGTGCCGCGGAGCATGCCGTACAGCGCCTGTGAGGCCTCCTCCGTGAGCCACGCGGACGGCTGGGCTGCCCGGGCCGCCGCGGTGCCGGGCCGGCGGACCCACACCGAGCGAAGCCCGTCGAGGCTCACCAGCCGTCCGGCGGACGACAGGTGGCCCCGGAAGGCACCGTGCACGTACTCGCCGGACAAGGCGACGGAGTGGGTCAGATCGGCCGGATCGAGCCGGACGACGGGGACGCCCGCGGCGTTCAGGTGCACGACCACCATGTCCGCCGTGACGTCCTCTTCACAGGTAAGGATGAGCACGGTCATTTTCGTCGGCCCGTGTTCAGTCGTCGAAGTGGGTCTTGGAACCCGCGGTCGAGGTCGTCGTCCCCAGTTCTCTCAGCAGCGCGTGGTCACGAGCGGCGATCCGGCCGTCAAGAGTTACGTTCAACTGCAGTCCGGGGTCATAGGCGTACGGAGTGCTGAACTCCAACTCTGCCGCAGGGCGTGCGTAGTTGAGCGTGAACGGTTGCATCGTCTCTCCCTCGTCGGTACTGCCTCGATCAAGCGGTGCCGCTGTGCGACGTCACTCGGGCCCGCTGCTGGTGCTGGATAGGTGCGTCCTTCAGTCACTTATACGAATCGAACGGGTGGTTGGTTTCCTTACTCTCCGTGATCATCGCGGAGTCGGGCGCCGATCAGGGCGCGGAGCAGGGAAGATCGGGTCGAGCAGAGAGGAAAACGTCTTCTCGGACGGTCAGTCGGAGAGGCGTTCGGGCGTGTTCTCGGGGGCGCGGCGCATTGAGCGCAGGGCCAGCAGAAGGACGCCGATGTCGTCGAGGTAGACAGGGTCCGGCAGCAGGTCGGTCGGCAGCACGAAGTACAGGACCGCCCCCCAGAACATCCAGCGCGGTCCGGTGGGCAGTCCTGCTCGTCTCAGACCCCGGCGGGCCCGGACGAGACGCACCAGCACCGCGGCGGCCACGGCGAACAGGGCCGCGGCCGCCACTACGGCGACGACGACGAGCGTGGTTGGCGCATCCACGGGCCCTCCCGGTGGTCCGTCGCGCGACGTCTGCTCTTGCTCGGTCTCAGTTGTGCCGGACCCGGCCTCGTGGTCCCTGACTGTCGATTGCCCCGCTTTCGGCCTCCGGATTCCCCTTTCCGGCGGGATTACCGCATCGGACGCGGTTCGGACGGCTGCCACGTCCGGGTGGCGCGGTGTTCCGGACGGTCCGTGGCACGGGCGGCGTCACCTCGCGTGTCGCATCTCGGGGGACGCCCGGGGGGCGACCGCACCCTTATGGAGAGCACAGCCCGACCCCGCGGAGAGCACAGCGTGATCACCCGCTCCGCACGCTCTGTCACCGGCCTTCCGTCCGCCGGCCGCGTGATCCGCGCTGCGGTCGCGCGTCGCTGTGACGGCCCGGACCGACGTCCGCGCGGCCGGAGCCGGTCGGTCGGTCAGCCGGCCGTCAGCGGGCGCCGGGGGTACGGAGCAGGCCCGTCAGCACCCGGTCGGGGGTCAGGGGGGGTTCGCGGAAGCGGACGCCCGTGGCGTGGTGCACGGCGTTGCCGATGGCGGCCGCCGTGCCCACGATCCCGATCTCGCCGATCCCCTTGCCGCCGAGCGGGTTGAGGTGCGGATCGTCCTCGTCGATCCAGTGCGCCTCGATGTCCGGCACGTCGGCGTGCGCGGGCACGTGGTACGACGCGAGATCGGACTCGGCGAAGTCGCCGAAGGCGGCGTCCACTGTGCTGCCCTCCGTCAGCGCCATCCCCAGGCCCATGGTCATGCCGCCGACGAACTGGGAGCGTGCCGTACGGGGGTTGAGGATGCGGCCCGCCGCGTACACCCCGAGGAGCCGGCGCACCCGCACCTCTCCGGTCACCGTGTCCACCGAGACCTCCGCGAAGTGCGCCCCGAACGCGTGCCGTGCGAAGGGGCTTTCGGCGTCGGCCTTCCCTTCCGTGTCGGCTCGCACCTCCACTCCCCGGTCCGGCAACGGACCCTGACGTTCCGCCAGCCGGGCGGCGAGCCGCAGGCAGGCCTCGTGCACCGCCCAGCCCCAGGAAGCGGTGCCCGAGGAGCCGCCCGCCAGCGGGGCCGCCGGCAGATCACTGCTGCCCACCCGGATCCCCACCCGCTCCAGGGGCACGCCCAGCGCGTCCGCCGCGATCTGTGCGAGGACCGTGCGGGCGCCGGTGCCGATGTCCGCGGCGTTCACCTCGACGAGATAGGAGCCGTCCGGCAGGGCACGCGCCGCAGCGCTCGACGGGTACGTCTGCACGGGGTAGGTGGCGGCGGCCACGCCCGTCCCGAGCAGCAACGGGCCCCGGGGGCGCGTCCCGGGACGGGGGTCCCGGCCGGACCACCCGAAACGGCGAGCGCCCTCCCGCAGGCACTCGACCAGGTGCCGGCTGCTGAACGGTTTGCCACTGTCCGGCTCGGTGTCCGGCTCGTTGCGGATCCGCACCTCGACCGGGTCCATGCCCAGCGCCTCGGCCAGTTCGTCCATCGCCGACTCCAGGGCGTACATGCCCGACGCCTCACCGGGCGCCCGCATCCAGGACGGCGTCGGCACGTCGAGCCGGACCACGCGGTGCAGGCTGCGGCGGTGCGGGGCGGCGTACATGACGCGGGCCGGCATCGCCGCGTACTCCACGTACTCCTTGATCCGCGAGGAGTACGTCGTCACCTCGTGCACCAAGGACGTCAGCCGGCCGTCCGGCTCCGCGCCCAGGCGCAACCGGTGCAGGGTGGGCGCCCGGTGGCCGACGGAGGTGGGCATCAGACGGCGGGGGAAAACCACGGTGACCGGGCGTCCGGTGTGCCGTGCGGCCATCACGGCGAGCACGACGTCCGGCCGGGGCGTGCCCTTGGACCCGAACCCGCCGCCGACATGCTCGGCGACGACCGTGATCCGCTCCTCCGGCAGCCCGAACAGCCGGCCGAGCGTGGTGCGGACGGCCGTGGTGCCCTGGCTGGAGGTGTGCACGGCGAGCCGTTCGCCGTCCCAGTGCGCGGTGCTGGCGTGCGGTTCCATGGGGTGGTTGTGCAGCGGCGGCACTCGGTACCCCACGTCCACCTGGATCTGCGCCCCGGCGAACGCGCCTTCGGGGTCGCCCTGTTCACGCACTCCCGGTTCGGTGCCGGCGACCTTCTCGGGGAGGTACGCCCGCGGGTGTGCGGCCGTGAGCGTGACGTCGTGCGCCTCCTCGGCGCAGGCGACCCGTACGGCGGCGGCGCCCGCGCGGGCGGCCTCCGGGCTGTCGGCCACCACCAGGGCGACGAACCAGCCCCGGTTCGGCACCTCGGGGCCCTGGAGCACGGCGAGGGTCGCATCGTCGGGGGCAGCGAGCCGCGGCGCGTTCTCATGGGTGAGCACGGTGACGACGCCGGGCATCGCGAGCGCGGCCGTGACGTCGATGCCGGTCACCCGGCCCCGGGCGACCGCGGCCGGCACGGGACGGGCGAACAGCCGTCCGGGGAAGGGGTGTTCAGCGGCGTAGCGGGCGGTTCCGGAGACCTTCTCCCGGCCCTCCCGGCGCTCGGCGGGAGCGCCCACGGCGGTCATGAATCCTCCTCCCGCGGCACCAGCCGCGTCAGGACGTCGACGGCGAGGTTGCGGGCCAGCGGCACCTTGTAGGCGTTGTCGCGCAGCGGTCGGGCGGCGGCCAGTTCCAGCTCGGCCGCGTGTGCGAAGGCCGCCCGGGTCGGAGCCGCGCCCCGCAGCGCCTCCTCGGCCAGCCGGGCCCGCCACGGGCGGTGTGCCAGCGCGCCGAAGGCGATCCCGGCGTGCGCGACGACACCGTCGGCGACCTCCAGCACCACGGCGACGGAGGCGAGCGCGAAGGCGTACGAGGCCCGGTCGCGCGCCTTGCGGTACGCGGACGGCAGACCGGCCGTCGCGGCCGGCAGCATGACCGCGGTGACGATCTCGCCGGGTTCGATCACGGTGTCCCGCTCGGGCTCCGCCCCGGGCAGCCGGTGGAAACCGGCCGCCGGCACCCTGCGCACGCCCGCCGTGCCGTACAGCTCGACCTCGGCGTCCAGCGCGGCCAGCGCGACCGCCATGTCGGACGGGTGGGTGGCGATGCACTGTTCGGAGTGCCCGAGGACAGCATGGTCGCGGTGGACGCCGTCCCGTGCGGCGCAGCCGCTGTCCGGCTCCCGTTTGTTGCAGGGTTTGGAGACGTCCTGGAAGTAGGGGCAACGGGTGCGCTGGAGCAGATTCCCGCCGGTCGTGGCCGCGTTGCGCAGCTGGCCCGAGGCGCCCGCCAGCACCGCCTGGGAGAGAACGGGGTAGCGGTCCCGCACGCGCGGGTGCGCCGCGAGGTCGCTGTTGCGCACCAGGGCGCCGATCCGCAGCGACCCGTCCGGCAGCTCCGTCACCTCCTCCAGCGGGAGCCGGGTGACGTCGACCAGGGCGGTCGGCCGTTCCACGCCGAGCTTCATCAGGTCGACGAGGTTGGTGCCGCCGCCCAGATAGCGTGCGCCCGGGTGCGCGGCGAAGGCGTCGGCGGCCTCCGCGAGACTGCCGGCCCGTACGTAGGCGAAGGATTCCACCAGATCACGTCCTTCGGTCGCGCGGATCGTGGCGCCGGGCCACCGGCCCGGTCATGCGCGGTCCGCTCCGGTCACGTCCTCGACCGCGTCGACGATGCGGGGATAGGCGCCGCAGCGGCAGAGATTGCCGCTCAGCCGCTCGCGGATCTCGTCCCGGTCCAGTGCCACGGGCTGTCCCGAGGGCGCCGAAGGGTCCGTGACGTGCGAGGGGTGGCCCGCAGCGGCCTCGGCGAGCGCGCCGACCGCCGAGCAGATCTGTCCGGGCGTGCAGTACCCGCACTGGAAGGCGTCGCGCTCCAGGAACGCCCGCTGGAGCGGATGCGGCTCCTCGCCGTCGTCGGACAGCCCCTCGACGGTCGTGACGTCCCGGCCGTCCAGGGCGACGGCGAGCAGCAGACAGCTGTTGACGCGCCGGCCGTCGACGAGGACCGTGCACGCGCCGCACTGACCGTGGTCGCATCCCTTCTTGGCTCCGGTGAGGTCCAGGTCCTCCCGCAGTACGTCCAGCAGCACCCGCCGGTGGTCGACGGTCAGGGTGTGCGGCTTGCCGTTGACGCGCAGAGTGGTGCCGGAGCGGTGGGGCGCCGACCGGGGGCCGTGCTCGCTGCCCATGTCCTGGTCCCTTCCGGGGCGGTCCGTGGTGCCGTGGGGACCGCGTATCCCGTGCGGGGCACATGACACATCCGGGCGCGGGGCAATTCGGTGCGGATGCCCGCCGGCCGTCTAGCGGTCGGTCGCCTCGAGTTCCTCGTCGCCTGACGTGCCGGTCGTGCCGATGCCCCGGTCCCGTTCCGGCGACTCGCGCGAAACGGTCGAGGGAGCCGGTGCCGGCGGGCGCAGGCCCTTGGTCGTCTCCTTGAAGCGCTCCAGGGTCCGGCCCCACTGCTGGAACGGCGATCCGCCCTTCCTGGCCGGCGCCTGCCGCGGCTCCCCGGCCTCGGCCGCCGCCTCCCGGTACGCGGCCAGCGCCTCGTGGGCATGCTCGGCGGCCTCCCGGTACAGGTCCCGGGACTCCGTCATCGCCTCCAGCGCCCCCTTGTACATCGCCACGAGCTCGCGTTCCCTCGCGAGCTCCTCCTCCAGGGTCAGCAGCTGCCACTCCTCCCGCAGCACGGTGAGCGCGGCATCGGCGCCCTCCGGCAGCGGCCCGGTCAGGGCGGCGAAACGCCGTACCGCGTCCAGCAGCTCGGTGGGGTGCGTGCCGTCCAGGAACACGCTGCGCACCGAGAAGTCGGCGGCGTCGTAGCCGGCCGGAGCGGGAGCGCCGGGCAGCACCAGCCCGCCGCCGCGCGGCACCTCCACCCCGGCCTCCTTGAGCGCCCAGTTCACGGTGCGCAGCTGGTGCGGGGCCGCGCGGTGCTCGATGACCCGGTGGTGCAGACCGGGCGGCAGCAGCGGGACCAGCGACCGCCGGCCCCGCTCGTCGGGCGTCATGGCCTCATGGACGACGAGGTGGACGGTCCAGGTGTCCCGCAGGGCGGCCCGCAGTGAGCGCCGCAGCTCCTTCTCGTCCGCCGGCAGCGGATTGGCGGCGACGAAGCGCTCACCGGTGACGGTCTCCTGGCCCCACGGGGTCTCCGCCTCCCAGGGCCAGAACATGGCGGCGGGCGACGGCCACCGCAGGTCCCACGGCCGCTCCGCCTCCGCCGTCAGCGTCCACTCCTGGCCAGGGCCCGACCACTCGGCGAGCCGCAGCCGGGCGCGGACGGTGACCTCCTCGTCGACCAGCCACCGGGCTTCGAAGGCCGATTCCCCCTCGGGGGTGTCGGCGTCGGGCAGCTCCATGAAGTCCTGGACGCTCCCGGCGTCCTTGAGTGCCTGAAGGTGCTTGCGCAGGACGTCCGGCGCGGTGGGGCCGGTGTGACGGCCACGGGTCTGCCACACCGTGGAGGGCGTCGTGGGCGGAACGGTCGCGGCGATGTGCGTGAGTCCATTCGTGAGGGCGGGTGACGACGTGACGACGACGTGCGAAGGCCAGTATCGCTCTCCGCGCGGCGTGTGCGATCAGACGGGTCGCGGCGCGGCACCCGGAGGCGTCCCGCCGGGATGCGCCTTCCCCGGCGGGCACCATGTCACGCGTCCGGATCCGGCCCGCGGGGCGGCGCGAAGGCGCGCCGGGCGTCCGGGGTGTGCGCCGCTCGTACGGGGTGTGCGCCGTTCACCACGGCAGGCGCCCCCGCACGCATGGGCCCACCGCCGGCTCGGACCGGAGAATCGACACCATGCGGACAGGACTCGCCCACCATCCGCGTAGGGGCGGGCCCTGTCCGCGCGTCGCCGTCTCCGCGCGCTGTCGTCCGTGATCGCTCCGGACCCGGCGCCGGCCCGCCCCGGCGTCCCGGTTCCTGCCGGACGAGGCGGGGGCGGCGGCGCCGGCCGGTCCCAGGGCGTTGCGGCGGCCTCAAGGACATGGCGAGATTGTGCGGCCGATCGCCGGCGTGCGAGGATTGTGAGCGGTCACAACTCGTCGGGAGGTCGTCACCGGTGCCGGAGGCCGGCGGCGCTGCCGTACCCGCCACCGCCGACGAGCGGCATCCGCGGTTCGGCACGACGTGAGCGACGTGAATCACCGCACGGCCGAACCGTCCCGGAAGGGGAACTTTTCGTTGACCACTGCCGTAGTGGAGAGGTCCCGCATCTGGTCGAGCCCGGAACTCGGGCTGCACGCCTTCGTCGACGCCACCGGTTCGGTGCGGCTGGGCAGACCCGACCAGGACTGGGCCCGCCTGGTCCCCCTCGTGGAGGTCACCGCCACCGGCCACGGGCGCCTGTGGTCGGGGGAACGCTTCATCGAGACGGCCATCGGCGACCGCCTGGCCCTCCGCGACCACGAGACGGTCCAGGAGAAGGGCGGGGAGCGGACCACGATCCGGCTGGCCGACCCCGTGACCGGCCTCGCCGCCGACGTCACACTCGAGACGGGCCCCGGCCCGGCGGATACCGGGACCGGCTTTCTGCGGGCCCGGGTGCGGCTGGCCAATGAGGGCGGCGCACCGATCCGGCTGGAGAGCGTGACCACCCTGACCCTCGGTGGCATGACCGGCGCAGACGGCTCCCCGGACGGCCTCACCCTGCACTGGGCGGACAACGAGTGGCTCGCCGAATGCCGGTGGCGACAGGCCCCCTTCCGTGACCGGGTCGTCCCGCTGAGCCGGTCCGCGCACGGCCACGAGGGCCGCGGCTGTTTCGCACGGTACTCCCAGGGAAGCTGGTCGACCGGCCGCCACCTCCCGGTGGCCGGCCTCACCGACCGGGGCGGCCGCGCCTGGCTGTGGCAGATCGAGTCCAGCGCCGGCTGGCGCTTCGAGACCGGTGAGCGCGAGGGCGCCGCCTATGTGGCCCTGTTCGGCCCCGACGACGCCCACCACCAGTGGCACCACACACTCGCCCCCGGCCAGGAGTTCACCACCGTGCCCGCCGTGCTCGTCCGGACCGAGACGGGCGGCCTGGACGCGGCCTTCGGGGTGCTCACGGACCACCGCCGGAGCATCCGCCGCGACCACCCCGACCTGCGCGCCCTGCCGGTGATCTACAACGACTACATGAACACCCTCATGGGTGACCCGACCACGGAGAAGCTGCTGCCCCTCGTCGAGTCCGCGGGGGCGGCCGGCGCCGAGGTCTTCGTCGTCGACGCGGGCTGGTACGACGACGACGCCCAGGGCTGGTGGGACTCCGTCGGCGCCTGGGAGGCCGCCCCCCACCGCTTCCCCGGTGGCATCCAGGAGGTCCTGGACGCCATCCGACGGCATGGCATGACCCCGGGACTCTGGCTCGAACCCGAGGTCGTCGGCGTCCGCAGCCCGCTGGCCCGCACCCTGCCCGAGGAGGCGTTCTTCCGGCGCGGCGGCCTGCGTGTCACCGAGCACGGCCGGCACCACCTGGACCTGCGCCATCCGGCCGCCCGCGCCCACCTCGACGAGGTCGTGGACCGGCTGGTCGGCGAGTGGGGCGTCGGCTACCTGAAGCTCGACTACAACATCAACATCGGCCCCGGCACGGAGAACGGCCACGAAAGCCCGGGTGCCGGACTGCTCGGGCATCACCGTGCGCACCTCGACTGGATGGCCTCGCTCCTCGACCGGCACCCCCGTCTCGTCCTGGAGAACTGCGGGTCGGGCGGCCTGCGCATGGACTACGCACAACTGGCCGTCGCGCAGCTCCAGTCCACCAGCGACCAGCAGGACCCGCTGCGCTACCCGCCGATCGCCGCCTCGGCCGCGGCCGCCGTGACACCCGAGCAGGCCGCGGTGTGGGCGTACCCGCAGCCGGATCACAGCCTCGACCGGATCGCCTTCACACTCACCGGGGCGCTCCTCGGCCGCGTCCACCTCTCGGGCTTCCTCGACCGTATGAGCGACGAACAGTTCGCCCTCGTGTGCTCGGCGATCCGCGTGTACAAGGACATCCGCCCGTCGATCGCCACCGCTCACCCCTTCTGGCCGCTCGGGCTGCCGACGTGGGAGGACGCCTGGATCGCGCACGGGCTCCGGGGCCGGGGGGCCACGTTGCTGACGGTATGGCGCAGGGGACCGGGCAGCGCGAGCCGCACGCTCCCCCTGCCCCGTCTGCGGGGTGTTCCCCTCGTACCGGAGGTGCTCCACTCCGGCCCGTCCGGTGCCGGCGCCCGGTGGGACGCGGCGGAGGGAATCCTCACCGTCTCCCTGCCCCGCCCCGACACCGCCGTCCTGCTCCGGCTGGACGACGCCCGCTGAGGCTGTGTGCGGGGGAGAGAAGGGGGGCGGGCCCGCCGTACGGGCCCGCCCCCCTTCGTCGACCGGCAGGACCGCACCCGAGATCCGTGTGACCTCCGGATCGCCGGGGGGCGCGGCCGGTGCGCTCGGGCCGTCAGGTCGGTGATCGCCCGCTCGCGGCGCTTCCGCCCGGACACGTTGCGCGCCGGGGTTGTGCCTGGCATGTTCCAAGGGAAAGTGCCGAAGGAGTCGCTTCCGGCCGCCGACTTCCGTAGCCTCAGAGGCACCTGAACCACCGCGCGCCGCACCGCACTTGATCCGCGTCAGTCGTCAACGCGCCGAAGGGACAACGGTCATGGCCGTCGAGGCCGAGGTTCTGTACGAACTGCACCGGTTGCGTCTGCGTGTGCCGGAGTTGACGGGGGCGTTGGCGGCCGGGGCCGACGGCCTCGTCCTCGCCCAGGACATGCCGGACGTGCAGCCGGAAGGGCTGGCCGCGCTCACCGCGGCCGCGCTCGGCGTCGGGCGCCGGATGGTCGACCTCGCGGCCCGCGGCGAGTTCCGTGAACTCCTGGTGCGCGGGGCCGGCGGATACCTCACGGCCTACGCGGCCGGGCCGTCCGCCGTCCTGACGTTGCTCGCCGACGACAGGATCGACATAGGCCGCCTGCACCGGGAGGGGCGGCGCAGCGGCGCACGCATCGCCGAACTGGTGGCGGGGCGGTCGCCGGAGGGCCCGCCCGTCGTCCGGCACGACGAGCCGCCCGCGGCGCAGCCCCGGGGCCGGATCTTCGGCACCCTGCCTGTGCGGATCCCGCCGCAGTCCCGTTACGAATTCTGACGGAGCCCGGCGGCCGGGCCGCGCCGGGCCGGCTAGGCACTGCCGTCCCCTCTCCGACGGAATCCGGCGGGCCGGCCGTGACGGGCCCGAGCGGGAGTCCTGGTTCCAGGGCACCGTTCTGATCCGTCCGGAGGGCGTCCGGCAGCCGGCCGTGCGAGCTCCGCGCCGTGGGTCTCGTATCAGCCCTCACGGAGTCCGGCGGTCCGGTGGTCCGCCGTGACGGGCCCGCGCTGCGGAGCCGGACGCCGGTTCGGGGGGAGACGTGCGGCGTCGGGTCCGTCGCCGTATCGCTTACCCGCAAACGCTGTTGCGGGAGCCGCTACCACCCTGTGGTCCTGCCGCGCCGTCCGCCGGCCCCGCGCCGTCGCCCGCCCGTGCGTTCCGGGCCCGCGCCGGCGCCCGACGAGGGCGCGCTGAACCCGCCCGGGACGAGTCTCGGCGGTCCCACGGTCGGCGTCCCCGGCCCGGACGGAGTCGGCCGGCCGGCGCCCGGGCCCCCGGCCGAACCGGGACCCGGTCCCGAACCGGAAGCGGGGTTCGAGCCCGCGTCCGTTCCCGTGCCCCGGCCGGTGCCAGGACCCCTTCTCGCAGCCGTGTCGGTGTCCTCGCCCCTCCCCGCCCCTGCCTCCGTCCCCGTGTCTGTCGGCGTGACCGGGGCCCGGGGCGCCGGCGGAGCCGACCGGTTCAGCACGCGCGCGTGGGGCAGCAACGCGGCGCAGGCGGCGCAGACTTCGCTGAGCGTCCATACCTGGCCGACGGCCGGGTCGTGCCGGAGCACGAGGACGACCGTGCCCGCGCAGGCGACCCGGGTGCCCTCGTGCAGCGCGCACTGCTGACGACGGCACGAGCAGGAGGCGTCGTGATGCACGGCCGCCGCTCTGGCGTGCGCGGCCGCGTGGGCCTCCGCGAAGCGGCGCAGGGCCGGGATGTCCCGGGAGCGCGGCGGCATCACGCAGGTCGAGGAGCAGGTGACCGAAGCGGTGCGGTCCCGGTGCCCGACCACACGGATCGTCCAGCAGCGGCCCGGACGGCGGGCTGAGGGGGCGTCAGGGTGCATAAGAGCCAAAGCACATGTCCTTCGCGGGGGAGGGCGATGAGCGAGTGGGGAGCGGTCCGGGAACGGTTCCGGCACGGCCCGGCGGAAGTGACCTCGCTCACAGCATGCCCGTGGCTCCTGCGGACCATTCCCGCTGCCTGCTCCGGTCGGCACATCGGCTGTCGGCCCGTACGCCTAAGCTCCCCTCCATGAGCACAGCGGAACCTCACAGACGCGTCGTCGACGGCCGTTTCGAGCTGGTCGGGAGACTGGGCGGCGGAGGCATGGGCCTGGTGTGGCGCGCCCACGACCTGGCACTGCATCGGGACGTGGCCGTGAAAGAGGTGCGGCCGCCGGACCCGGACCTGGCCGAGTACGACCCCGAGGGCGCCCGCATGCTGCGCGAGCGCGTCCTGCGGGAGGCCCGCGCGCTGGCGCGCGTCCACCACCCCAACGTCGTCACGATCCATCACATCGTCGACGGCGGCGAGAACACGTACCCGTGGATCGTGATGGAACTGGTCGAGGGCGGTTCCCTCCAGGACCGGCTCGACCGGGGCGCGATGGATCCGGTCGAGGCCGCCCGGCTGGGCCGCGAGGTGCTGTCCGCGCTGCGCGCCGCGCACGCCGTCGGCATCGAGCACCGCGACGTGAAACCCGCCAACGTCCTGCTGCGTCCCGACGGGCGGCCCGTGCTCACCGACTTCGGTATCGCCGCGGTCCGGGAGGCCACCAGTCTCACCGCCACCGGCGCGGTCATCGGTTCGCCCGACTTCATGGCGCCGGAACGGGTCAGCGGCAAGGAGGGCGGTCCCGCCGCCGACCTCTGGTCGCTGGCGATGCTGCTGTACGTCGCCGTGGAGGGGCACCATCCGCTGCGCCGGGCGAGCACGCTCGCCACCCTTGCGGCCGTCCTCGGCGAGGACGTGCCCGAGCCGCGCAGGGCCGGACCGCTGACCGGTGTCCTCGGGGCGCTGCTGGTCCGTGACCCGCGGGCGCGCCCCGACGCCGCCGACGTCGACCGGATGCTCGCGGCCGTGACCGCGGCCGGGGACACGCCGGATCCGTCGGTCCGCGCGTCGGCGCCGGTGACGGCGCCGGTCCAGGACGCCCCGCCGACCTCCTATCCGCTGGCTCCGCCGGAGATCGCCCACGTCACCCCGGCCCTGCCGTACACCGGGGCCCGGCCCCGCGAGCGGCGTCGGCGCGGTGCGATCGTCGTGGGAGCCGTCGTCGGCACGACCCTGATGGGCGTCCTCATGTGGACGCTGCTCCCGCACACGACCGACGACGGCAACGGCGGCGCGGCCGGGTCGGACCCGTCCGTGTCGGCGTCGGTGTCGGCGTTCGCTTCGACGAGCGCCCGGGCGGGGTCCTCGGGCGGCTCGTCCGGCGACGTCGCCGCCGCGACGAAGGTGGACCTGCTCACCGCGGACGGCATCAGGACGGCCGTGGCGAAGCTGACCACCGCCATGGGCGGGGCGAAGGTCAGCAGCCTCGTCGTGTACGGCGAGTACGCCATCGCCGAGGGCATCGTCGCCGGACATCCCAAGCTCTACGACCGGTACGTCTACCGGGGCGGGGACGTGGCGGTGAAGGACGGCCCCGGCGGCAGTGTCATGAACGGCACCATCCCCGTCGACCTGGACGTCTACGACTGGGACGCCGTGCCCGCGCTGCTCGCCCGGGCCACGAAGACCCTGGGCGTTCCCCGGCCGACGAGCCGCTATCTGGTGATCAACCCGGGTTCCTCGGTCTTCGACTCCGGGCCGACGATGAGCGTCTACCTGTCGGACGACTACGGAAGCGCCTACCTGCGGGCCGATGTGCATGCCCGGGTGATCCAGACCTACCCGCGCGACGACGGCTGAGCGCGACCGGGGACGGGGTTCGGATGCCTGGTCGTGGCCGTGCCGAGCGGTCCGACGCCGGCCTCCGAACCCCCGTGCGCCCGGGCCTTACGCGCCGCTCTCGCGCAGCATGTCCTCGCGCTCGACGATCTTCACGCGCTCGCGGCCCTGCGGCTCACCCAGCGCCTTCTCGGCGGCGTCCAGCTTGTACCAGCCCTCCCAGGTGGTGAAGCGGACCTCGCGCTCGGCGAGGAAGGCGTCCACGGCCTGCGGGTCGGGGGAGACAGGCGTGTGCAGACGGCCGTTCGCGTGGTCGGCCAGCAGGTTCGACACCGTTTCGTTGGCGTCGCCCTTGGTGTGGCCGATCAGACCGACCGGGCCGCGCCGGATCCAGCCGGTGACGTACGTGGACTGTAGGTGCTCGCCGGACTCCTCGATGACGCGCCCGCCCTCGTCCGGGACGGTGCCGGACTCGAGGTCCCACGGCAGCTTGGGAAGCTTGTCGGAGAGGTAGCCGACGGCGCGGTAGACGGCCGTGACGTCCCAGTCCTTGAACTCGCCGGTGCCCTTGACGTTACCGGTGCCGTCGAGGGCGGTGCGCTCGGTGCGCAGACCGACGACCTTGCCGTCCTCGCCGAGGATCTCGGCCGGCGACTCGAAGAAGTGCAGGAACAGCTTGTGCGGGCGGTCGCCGACATCGCGGATCGCCCAGTTCTCCAGCGTCTTGGCCACCATGTCGGCCTGCTTGTTGCCGCGCCGCGTCGCGATGGAGCCCTCGTCGTAGTCGATGTCCTCGGGGTCGACGATGACCTCGATGGTGGGGGAGTGGTCCAGCTCCCGCAGCTCCATCGGGGAGAACTTCGCCTGCGCCGGGCCACGGCGGCCGAAGACGTGGATCTCCAGCGCCTTGTTTGCCTTGAGGCCCTCGTGGACGTTGGCCGGGATCTCTGTCGGCAGCAGCTCGTCCGCCGTCTTCGCCAGCACACGGGCCACGTCGAGGGCGACGTTGCCGACGCCCAGGACCGCGACCTTCTCCGCCTCCAGCGGCCAGGTGCGCGGGACGTCCGGGTGACCGTCGTACCAGGAGACGAAGTCCGCGGCGCCGTAGGAGCCGTCGAGCTCGATGCCGGGGATCGACATCTCACGGTCGGCCGTCGCGCCGGTCGAGAAGATCACGGCGTCGTAGAAGGCGCGCAGGTCGTCCAGGCTGATGTCGGTCGGGTAGTCGACGTTGCCGAAGAGGCGGATCTGCGGCTTGTCGAGGACCTGGTGCAGGGCGTTGACGATGCCCTTGATCCGGGGGTGGTCCGGGGCGACGCCGTAGCGGATCAGGCCGAACGGGGCCGGCATGCGCTCGAAGAGGTCGATGGAGACACCCGGGCCGGCGGCCACATCGGACTTGAGCAGCGCGTCGGCGGCGTAGATCCCGGCGGGGCCGGCTCCGACTATGGCTACCCGCAGGGGGCGGGGCATGATCAGGTTCCCTTCGAGTGGCGACAGATCGACTCGGGGGAAGCCTAAACTAAGGCAAACCTTACCCGGTACACGGGTCCGGTCTATGGACTCATAAGCATCATTTATGAGTGGAGGGGCGGCCGACTCGCCTCAGGGCAGCGGCTGTTCGGCCCAGATCACCTTCCCCTTGGGGGTGTAGCGGGTGCCCCAGCGCTCGGTCAGCTGCGCCACCAGGAACAGCCCGCGGCCGCCCTCGTCGGTCATCGCCGCGTGCCGCAGGTGCGGTGAGGTGCTGCTGCCGTCGGAGACCTCGCAGATCAGGGTGCGGTCGCGCAGCAGACGGACACCCACGGGGCCGCTGCCGTAGCGGATCGCGTTGGTGACCAGTTCGCTCAGGATCAGTTCCGTCGTGAACGACAGATCGTCCAGATCCCAGCGGGCCAGCTGCCGCGCCACCGCCGACCGCACCTCGCCGACCGCCGCCGGGTCCACCGGCACGTCCCACTCGGCGACCCGGTCGGCGCCCAGCGCCCGGGTCCGCGCGACGATCAGCGCGATGTCGTCGTTCGGGCGGGGCGGCAGCAGGGCGTCCAGGACGGCCTGGCAGATCGCCTCGGGCGGGCCCTCGGCACTGTGCCCCAGGGCAGCGCGCAGCAGCTCAAGACCGGTGTCGATGTCCCGTTCCCGGTCCTCCACCAGCCCGTCGGTGTACAGCACCAGCGAGCTGCCCTCGGCCAGCTCCAGCTCGACCGTCTCGAACGGCAGCCCGCCCAGCCCCAGCGGGAGTCCGGCCGGCACCTCGAGGTACTCCACCCGGCCGTCGGGATGCACCAGCGCCGGCGGCGGATGACCCGCCCGGGCGATCGTGCAGCGCCGGGAGACCGGGTCGTAGATGGCGTACAGACAGGTCGCCCCGGAGACGGGCGCGTCGGTGCCGTCGTCCGCCTCGTCCTGGTCGATGCGGGCCACCAGCTCGTCCAGCAGCCCCAGCAGTTCCTCCGGGGCCAGGTCCAGGGCGGAGAAGTTGTGCACCGCGGTGCGCAGCCGCCCCATGGTGGCCGCCGCGTGCAGCCCGTGGCCCACCACGTCGCCCACCACGAGGGCGACCCGGGACCCTGACAGGGGCAGCACGTCGAACCAGTCACCGCCCACGCCCGCCTGCGCGGGCAGATAGCGGTAGGCGATGTCCAGGGCGTTCTGCTCGGGCAGGGTGCGCGGCAGCAGGCTGCGCTGCAAGGTGACCGCCATGCCGTGCTCGCGGGTGAAGCGGCGCGCGTTGTCGATGGAGATCGCGGCCCGCGCCACCAGCTCCTCCGCGAGCACCACCTCGTCCGGGTCGAACGGATCGGGCCGCTCCGAACGCCAGAAGCTGACCACGCCCAGGATCAGGGCGCCGGCCCGCACGGGCACGGTGATCAGCGAGTGGATGCCGAACTCCACGATCTGCTCGGTACGTTCGAGGTCCTGGGCCCGCCAGCCCGGCGCCCGGGAGAGATGGGTCTCCAGGACCGCCCGGGCGTCGCCCAGACTGCGGGCCTGCGGGCTGGAGTCCACGAACCGGATCCGCTCACCCACCGTGTAGAGCGGTGCGCCCTTGCGGATCGCGCTCACCGCCGTGCGCCGCAGCGCGCCGCGCGCCTCCGGTTCCTCGCCGTCCAGGACGGCGTCGAAGAGGTCCACGGTCGCGAAGTCCGCGAACCTCGGCACGGCCAGCTCGGCCAGCTCCTCGGCGGTCCGTGCGACATCCAGGCTGGTCCCGATGCCCACCCCGGCCGCGTACAGCATGTCCAGACGCTCACGGGCCGCCTCCGCCCGGCCCGACAGGGCCCGCAGCTCCGTGGAGTCGCGCAGGGTGGCGACGCTGCCCGCCGGTCCGCCCGCCAGGTCGGTGGGCCGCTGGTTGATCGCCAGCAGCCGCTCCCCGACGAGGTGCACCTCGTCGGTGACCATCCGCCCGGAGGCCAGCAGTTCGGCGGTGTCCCGGTCGAGTCCCAGCTCGAGGACCTGGCGCCGCTCGGCGTCCGGCGGGAGGTCCAGCAGGCGCTGCGCCTCGTCGTTGGCGAGCAGCAGGTCCCCCTCCCCGCCGACGATGATCACGCCTTCCCGCACGGCGTGCAGGACCGCGTCGTGGTGCTCGTACATCCGGGTCATCTCGCGCGGCCCCAGGCCATGGGTCTGGCGCAGCAGGCGGCGGCTGACCAGCGCCGTGCTCGCGGTGGCCAGGGCGAGGGCCACCGCGGCGCTGCCGAGGACGAGCGGCAGCTGGCGGTCGGCGTTGCCGCCGACGTGTGCCGTGGTGATGCCGGACGACACCAGCCCGACCACGCTGCCGTCGGCCGACTTCACCGGCACCACGGCCTGCACCAGCCGACCGATGGTCCCGTCCACCTCCTCGACCACGACCCCGCCGTCCAGCGCGGGCTGGATGTTCCCGACGAACTTCTTGCCGATGCGGTCCGGCTTGGGGTGGGTGTAGCGGATGCCCTCGGTGTTCATGACGACGATGAAGTCCATGTCGGACGCCTCGCGGGCGGCCTCGGCCTTCGGCTGGAGCACGGCCGTCGGGTTCGGGCTGTTCAGGGCCTCGACGATGCCCGGCGAGTTGGCGAAGGTCTGCGCGACCGCCAGGGAGCGGTTGCGGGCCTCCTGGGTGGTGTCGTGCCGCACCTGGAGCAGCAGTGCCACCACGGCGGCCACGACCAGCAGCAGCACGATGACCACCTGGAGCACGAACACTTGCGCTGCGAGACTGCGCCCGCCCAGGGCGGACTCGGGCGGGCGCCGGACCCGCGGGCCCCGGGGACGACGGGCCGGCCGGGCGTCCGAGCGCCCCAGGAGTCGGACCATGTGCCATGTCTACACTGCCGGGCCGCGCGAGGCGAGGGGCGTCACCCACCGTCACGGCCGTGGCGTGGGTGTGCGCCGGAGGCGGCCTTCGCCGCGGCCCGGCGTGCGGCCGGCGGCCGGGCGATGCCGTCCGGGCGCCCCGTGGCCTGCCGGGCCGTCGCCGTCAGCCGGTCGGCGGCCTCGGTGGGGGGACGGGCGGGAGGGCGGCCGGAACGTGCCCGGCAGCACGATGACCGGCCGCGGGGGACGGCTCGGGCCGTGAACTCGCCCGACTGAGACCGGAGTCGCGCACCGGCACGTCCTCGGCTCTCGGCCCGCGAACCCGTGGCCCCGTCCGCCCGCGCGCGCCGTCGGCCACCCGAACCGGCAGACGAGAGCCGTCGGACGGCCCCGGTGGCTCGTGCGACGCCGACGGTGGCGGTGGCGGTGGCGGGAAGTCACGCACCGTCACGGCCGTGGCGTGGGTGTTCGCCGGAGGCGGTGTCCGCCGCGGGCCGGCGCGTGGCCAGCAGGAGGGCGATGTCGTCCGCCCGGTCCGCGGCCTGCCGGGCCGTGGCCGTGAGCCGGTCCGCGACCGCCGCCAGGGGAGGGTGGGCAGGCCCGCCGGAACGCGGCCCGGCGGCCCCGCCTCCGGCCGGGGAAGGGGTGGTGCCGGAACCCGCCCCGGCCGGGTTCCGGGACGGTCCGGTGACGTCCCTGAGGGACAGGCCGTGAGAGCCGCCGGACCGCGGCCCGTAGGCGCCGTCCGCGGGAGGCCCGGGGCGGCCGCCGGCTTCGGCGAGGGCGCGGAGCAGTGCCGCGATGCCGTCGTCGATGTCCTCGCCGGGCCGTTCGACCAGCCCGTCCGTGTAGAGGGCGAGGATCGCGCCGGGCTCCAGCCGCAGCTCCGTCACCGGGTAGTGGGCGCGCGGGTCGACCCCGAGCACCACGCCGCCGGGCAGGTCCACGGCCTCGGTTCGGCCGTCGGGGTGGCGAAGCAGCGGCGGCAGGTGCCCGGCGCGCACCGCCCGGGCCACACCGGTGACGGGGTCGAGCCGCACGTAACAGCAACTGGCGAACTGGCCGGGATCCAGGTCGATGAGGAGGTGGTTCGTGCCGCCCATCACCTCCTCGGGCGGCCGGTCGCCCAGCGCGAACGCCCGCACCGCGCTGCGCAGCTGCCCCATGGTGGCCGCCGCCTGCACCCCGTGCCCCTGTACGTCCCCGATGACCAGGGCCAGCCCGTCCCCGGCCTCCACGACGTCGTACCAGTCGCCGCCCACGTCCATGCCCTCGGTGCCCGGCAGATAGCGCCCGGCGGTCTCCACGCGCGCGTGCTGCGACAGCCGCCGGGGGAGGAGGGCCTGCTGGAGTCCTCGGGCGAGGGCTGCCTCGGTGTCGTAGCGCTGGGCCTTCTCCATCGCGTGGGCGATCAGCCCGGCGAGGGCGGTCAGGACCGTGCGTTCCTCGGAGCCGAAGCTGCGCGAGCGGTCGAAGCCGAGGATGCACGAGCCGACGGGGCGGCCCGAGGCGATCAGCGGCAGGAAGGCGCGGGCGCCCTCCGACGCGTCCAGGGCGATGCCCGGATAGGCGGCGGCCAGCTGCTGCATCGAGTCGAAGAAGAGCGGCCGGCCCGTGGTGAGGGTCTCCACACCGGGCAGCCGGGCGTCGAGAGCCACCCCTTCGAAGGGACTCAGGAAGCCGTCCGGGAATCCGGACTCCCACGCCAGGTAGAGGTGCCGCTCCTGGAGCAGGTAGATGGCGAGCCGACGGCCGCCGAACGCGGGCAGCAGCTCGCGCATCACCACCGCCGAGACCTGGCGGGCGGTCACGGCCTCCGTCAGCGCGATGGCCAGGACGATGGGCCGGTAGAGCGGAGCGGTCGAGGCGGCGGTGTCGGGTGCGCCCGGATCCGTCTGCGAGGGCTCGGGGGGTGTGCCGTCCGGCACCCGGTTCGCCGGAACCGCCGTGCAGGTGACGAGATCGGCGCCCGGATACAGGGAGATGTGCAGCCAGTCGCCCTCGTACGGCCGGGGGTCGGGGGAAGGGCCGGTGGTGAGGGGATGCCGCACATGGAAGTGCGCGGGGGCCGGCGACAGCAGGGCGCCGCGCAGATGTTCCTCGCACGTGGGCTGGTTCAGCCAGGGCACGGCCTCCCACAGAGACCGGCCGACCAGCCGGTCCCGCGGGACGCCCAGGAGGTGCCCGGCCCGCGCGTTGGCGTACACGACGAGCCCCAGCCGGTCGAGACAGAACACCCCCTCCGGGAGGAGGTCGGCGGCTCCGTCGGCGAGGGCGCCCGGGCCCGGGTCGAGGAGGACGCCGGCGATGGGGCGGGGCGCCGCGGCGGACCCGGGGGGATCCGGCGGCCGGGTCTCCGGGCCGGTCGCCTCCCACAGCTCGAGGAGCCGCAGGCCGCCCTCGGTGGTGCGCACCTGGACCGGCAGCGGCGGGGGCCGGCCCCGGGCCGTCCGGTGCAGCAGGCCGGGAAGCCGGTGGGCGTCCGTCGGGTCGACGGCCCGGGCCAGGGCGTCCAGCGTGCCCGGAGACCCGCCGGTCGGCAGCCCGAGCAGGACGCGGGCCTGCTCGTCGAGCGTGACGACATCGGTCGTGGGATCCCACGCGAACCGCCCGACGCGCCCCGGAGCCGGTCCCGCGGCGGGCGGCCGTACGCAGACCGGATCCCCGTCCCAGGTGACGTCCCCGCCGTCCGCGTCCAGCCGCAGCAGGGCCGCTCCCAGGGCGTCGGCGACGGCCGCCAGCTGCTCACGCTCCTCCTGCACCTCCGCCGCGTCGGCCACCGCCGGGCGCAGGATCGCCAGCACCCCGAAGGACCGCCCCTGCGCGACGACGGGCACATAGAGAGAGCCGAACTGGAAGGGCAGGCCCGCCGCGAGCTGCGGGTAGTGGCGCATCGTCTCCGTGGCGTTCGCGAGCACCACCGGGACGCCCGTCCGGTGCACGTCGGCCACCGGGAACGGCCGGTCCGCGATCACCCGCCACCAGGGGCGGAACAGCGGTCCGGGCAGCCCCGAGAGGACCGCGAGGCGCATCAGCCCGGGCGTGGCCGAGCACAGGTACACGCCACCGATGCGGCCGCCCGTCGCCCGCAGCGCGTCCGCCACGGCCCCGGTCAGCAGTGCGGGCGGCGGCCCGGACGGCTTCCGCTCGCTTCCGGCGCTCCCAGTCATCAGGTCCTACCTCGTCCGTGCGCCGCAGCTAGGGCGACACAGCAAGAATGCGCCACACCCGACCGGATGTGCATCCGCGCGACGGGAAAGATCGGCTCCCGTCGGGGTAACCGCACGCCATGGGCGAGATTCTGGTGGGCGCGTGCTCGTGGACGGACCGGGCCCTGGTGTCCAGCGGCTGGTACCCGACCGGGCGGCGCGACGCGGAGGGACGGTTACGCCACTACGCCGAACGCTTCCCGGTCGTCGAGGTCGACTCCACCTATTACGCGCTGCCCGTCGAGCGCACCAGCGGACTGTGGGCGCAGCGCACGCCCGACGGCTTCGTCTTCGACGTGAAGGCGTTCTCCCTCCTGACCGGCCACCCCACCCGGCCCGCCGTGCTGCCACCCGGGCTGCCCGACGACATCCGTGGCCCCAAGGCCCTGGACGAGGTGTGGCGGAGGTTCACCGACGGGATCCGGCCGTTACGGGACACGGGGCGACTGGGCGCCGTCCTCTTCCAGTTCCCGCCGTGGTTTTGCCCCGGCACGCGGGCGGACGCGTTCCTCGCCCAGTGCGCCGAGCGCACCGCCGGGTGGCCGGTCTGCGTCGAGTTCAGGCACCCGGACTGGTGGCGGGGCGAGCAGGAGGAGGCGACCGCCGGCCTGCTGCGCTCCCACGGCTTCGCGGCCGTCGCCGTCGACATGCGGCAGTCCCTGCCGTCCGCCGTGCCTCCCGTCACGCCTGTCTCCTGCGAGCGGCTGGCGGTCGTCCGTCTGCACGGCCGCAGCCCCGCCTGGGGCACCGGCAGCAAGGAGGACCGCTTCCGGCACGAGTACACCGACGGTGAGCTGCGCGAGTGGGTGCCCAGGGTGCGGGCGCTCGCCGGGCGGGCCGAGCGGGTGCACGTGCTGTTCAACACCTGCTGCGGCGACTCCGCCGTACGCGCCGCCGAGCGGATGCGCGACCTGCTCGCCCACTGAACGGCGTCGTCGCGGCCGGCCGGTACCGGCGCGACGAGCGGTTTGCCGGCGGACGACGGCTCACGGACACGGGTGCGCCGCACGGGGGCCGCACCCGCCCCGGGCGCGGCACACCTGCGCGTACGCCCGCCTCGGGGTCGGCCGACCCGAGCCGTCCCCGGTCAGCCGGTGGCGTGCAGCGTGCTCTTGGCCAGCTCGTACGCCGGGAGCATCGCCTCGTGCTCCGCGGTGTCCATTCCGCCCAGGTGCAGGACGACGGGACCCTCGGCCGTGGTGACGGCGAGCGCGTGCTCCTTCTTCGACTCCTCGAGGAGTTTGCTCGTGGTGACGTACTCGACCTCGGCGCCGGTGACGTCGCCGGCCTCGAACGTGCCGTACTTCGCTCCGCTCGCCTCCTTCTCGGCGGCCACGAAGCCCTCCAGCACGGCCCGCGCGTCGGCGGCGCCCGGCTTGCCCGTCCACACCCGCAGGAACCCGATCTTCCCCGCGGGCTTGGCGTCGACCTCGCAGGCCATGGTGACGGGGCCCTGGCGGAGGAACGCGCCGGCCAGGTCGGCCAGGTCGCCGGTCGCGGTGGTCGCCTCCCCGGCGTCGACGGCCTCGGCCTTCCAGAACTCGGCGATGTCGAAGGTGACGGGAAGTTCGCAGGCGGATCCCCGGGCCCCGACGGACCCGCCGCGCTGGGCGACCTTCGCGGTCGTCTTCGCCGACGCCCCCGACGCGTCCGGGCCGGCGTCCTCGGCCGCGCATCCGGTCATCAGCCCCGCCACGAGGGCAGCCAGCGTCAGCCCCTGCCCCACGTTCCCCACCCCAAAGCGCACCGCTCTGTCTCCTCTCGGTACCGGCGCGATACCGGCGGAGCACTGTAACCGAGGGGGTCGTGCCCCCCGCCACCGAGATTTCGTCCGCCGGGCCGCCCGCGCCGCCAGGATGCGCCGCCCGGTGCGCCGGAGGGCCGGGCGAGCCGGGGAATGCGCGGGCCCGGCCCTCTGTTGCAGCCCCTGACCGACAAGCAGCGTTCAGTAGGTGCGAGTCGGTGTGAGAGGAGGCCCCCATGGCCCGCAGTACAGCGCGCCCCGTCATCACGCTGAGGTCCACCGCCGGTACCGGTGTCACCTATGTGACGCGCAAGAACCGCCGCAACGACGCCGACCGGCTGGTCCTGCGCAAGTACGACCCCGTGGCCGGGCAGCACGTCGCCTTCCGGGAGACACGCTGAGCCGGACGCCGGCCCTGCGGGGCTGAGCGACGACGGCCCTGAGGCGGGAGAGCGGCCGGGTTCCCGAAGGGGAGCCCGGCCGCTCTCTCGTGCGGACGAGTGATGTGCCGTCATATTCCCGCCGCGCTGGGAACCCATAGCCGCATGAGCAAGACCGCGCTGATCGTCATCGACATGATCAACACGTACGACCACCCGGACGCCGACCTGCTTGTGCCGTCGGCCCGGAAGACGGTCCCGGTGATCGCCGGTCTCCTCGACCGGGCCCGCCGTGCCGGTGTGCCCGTCATCCACGTCAACGACAACTTCGGCCAGTGGCGCTCCCACCACGGCGAACTCCTCGACACGGCCCTCGCCGGCGCGCACGCCGAACTCGTCGAGCCGCTGCTGCCCGACGACGACTCCCTCTTCGTCCTGAAGGCACGCCACTCGATCTTCTTCGAGACCCCCTTGTCCTACCTGCTCCACCAGGAGGGCATCGGTCACATCGTGCTGTGCGGACAGGTCACCGAGCAGTGTGTCCTGTACTCGGCCCTCGACGCCCACATCCGCCACATCGACGTGACCGTCCCCCGGGACGCCGTCGCCCACATCCACGCCGATCTCGCGAACGCGGCCCTGACGATGATGGAGCGCAACATGGGCGCGCGGGTGTGCGACAGCGGGGAGCTGTGGTCCTGAGCGGCGCGGCGCGTCACACCGTCTGACGGGCGGTCGGCACGGCGCCGCCTCCACCGGTCTCCGCGTTCCCGGCCCGGGCGGAGAACGAGCGGTGCCCCGCTTCGCGCGGGGCGCGGGCCGGTGCCTTCCTCCGCTTCCTCCGCTCACCAAGGGGCACACCACACATGGCCGAGTTGACCCGTCGCCGACTCCTGGGCTCGACCGCGGGCGCGCTGGGGGCCGCCGCGGCCCTCTCCCTCCTCCCGCCGAGCGTGCAGAAGGCGGTCGCGGCCGGGCCGTCCCGCCGCGGCTCACTCGCCGACGTCGAACACGTCGTCCTGCTGATGCAGGAGAACCGCTCCTTCGACCACTACTTCGGCACCCTGTCCGGCGTTCGCGGCTTCGCCGACCCCGACGCGCTCACCCTCGACACCGGACGTTCGGTCTTCTACCAGCCCGACACCGGCAACCCCGCGGGCTACCTGCTGCCCTTCCACCTGGACACCCGCACCTCCAGCGCCCAGTCCATCCCGTCCACGAGCCACGCCTGGGCGGTGCAGCACGAGGCGTGGAACGGGGGCCGGATGGACCGCTGGCTGCCGGCCCACCGCAATGCCGACGGCGCCGACGCCCCGTACGTCATGGGGTACTACACGCGCCAGGACATCCCGTTCCAGTTCGCCCTCGCCGAGACCTTCACCGTCTGCGACCACTACTTCAGCTCGGTCCTCGGCCCCACCTGGCCCAACCGTCTGATGTGGATGACCGGCACCATCGACCCCGAGGGCGCCCACGGGGGGCCGGTCGTCCGCAACTCCGCCCCGACACCGTTCAGCTGGACGACGTACGCCGAACGGCTCCAGGCGGCCGGGGTCGACTGGAAGGTGTACCAGCAGGAGGACGACTACGGCTGCAACCTGCTGGAGCAGTTCGCCGCGTTCCGCGACGCGCTTCCCGGCTCCGAGCTGTACGAACGGGGCGTACGGCCGCAGCCCGAGGGCGCCTTCGAGGACGACGCCCGGGCCGACCGGCTGCCGACCGTGTCCTGGCTCGTGCCGCCCGGGCGCCAGTCGGAGCACCCGGACTATCTGCCGGCGGCGGGCGCGGCCTTCGTCGCCTCGAAGATCGAGGCGATCGCCTCCGATCCCAAGGTCTGGCGCAAGACCGCGTTCATCCTCAACTACGACGAGAACGACGGACTGTTCGACCATGTTCCGCCGCCGTCCCCGCCCGTCGACACGCCCGGCGAGTTCGTCGCCGGGCTGCCGATCGGCGGCGGCTTCCGGGTACCCGCCATCGTCGTCTCGCCCTGGACCGTGGGGGGCTGGGTCGCCACGGAGCCCTTCGACCACACCTCGACGCTGCGCTTCCTGGAACGGCTCACCGGAGTCATGGAGCCCAACATCAGCAGCTGGCGGCGCGGCGCCTTCGGCGACCTCACCTCCGCCTTCCGCTTCGCCTCCACCGGTGCGCTCGCCCCGGCGCTGCCCGACGACACGCAGGAGCAGCTGCTGAAGGCGCAGGAGGACGTCGCCACGCTGCCCAGGCCGACGCTGCCGGGCGCCGAGCAGACGTTCCCGGTGCAGGAGACGGGCCCCCGGCCGCAGCGCTGAGCCCGATGCTCGCCCGCGTCAGCCGCGAGCGACCCGGTCCGGCGGTTCTGCGCGCGTAGACAATGGGCTGCCCTGCGGAAGGAAGAAGAGGGCGCAGATGCGCAGGGTTTCCGGCTCCCGGTTCTCCGCCATGTGCACGCCCTGCGGCCCCACCGGTTCGACGATGCATCCCCCCGCGGGCGTCACGCACTCGGATCCGTCAGCCAGGGTGCGGGTCAGCACGCCCGCCGTCACGACGGCGACGACCCGGCCCTCGTGGTAGTGCCAGGGCAGCGAGCGCCCCGGCGCGATCTCGTAGTCCGCCACCACGACCCTGGTGTCCTCGGGTACGGCCAGGGCGAGCCGTTCGGTGAGCAGGCCGTCGGCGAGCAGGGCCGGGAGGGGCTCGTCGGTGGGCAGGGCCCCGGCGGGCAGCGGTCGGTTCACGCGGCGGTCGTCCGGGACGGGAGGGAGCCGAGGCCGCCGGGGCCGGTCGGGCCCGCTGTGCGACGTAACCTGGCCGGGGGCATGTTCCGCTGGTCAGTGCGTTCCACAGCGGTGACACTAGCCCACTTGCGTTACACGGGCGTGACCGGGCGTCATCGGGCACACCGGTCGGGCTCCGCCCCGCCCGCCCCAGGTCCCCCGGGCCGCGCCGCCCGACCGGCGCCCGGCCGAAATGTGAGGCAGCCGGACTGCGCGTGAGTAATCCTCGCGCGCCGTCCCTGCGTCTTCCCGGGCGTGACTCGTATGGAACATCGTGCGACGCGTGTTCGGGGGAGACTGTGAGCATCCTGCGTCCGGAAGTGCAGCGGCCCCGCGAAAGCCGTGCCGGTGACGAGCCGCGCGCCGGCCGGGCGGAGGGCGGCCCCCGCGTCGCCGACCGGACCGCGGACGCGCCACGCGTCGGCCGCGCCGGGGCCCGGTCGCACGTGCGGCGTACCGAGGGCGGACCGCACGCCGGCCGGACCGAGGGGAAGCCGTCCGCCGGCCGCTCCGGTGCCGGGTCGCGCGCCGCCGACCGTACCGAGGGCGCCTCGCGGGTCGCCGGCGCAGACGGGAAGCCGCGCGTCGGCCGTACCGGAGGAGAGCCGCGCGACGGCCGTCCCGAGGGGAAGCGTCGGCATCACGTGCTCGCCCGTACCGCCGCGTTCGTCGGCCGGACGGTGCGCGGCGAGTGGTACGGCATCGTCGTCGATCCCTTGCGGGAGTTGCGCCGACGCGGGCCCGCCGCACTGCTGCTGGCCTTCGTCGCCTGCGCGGGGGTGATCTTCTTCCACGCCATCGCCCAGCACCCCGCGGGCGCGACGGCGGTACGGGTCCTCGGTGGCGTGCAGGGCGACCTGCCGCTCTGGGTCGCCCTGCTCCGCACTCCCGTGTCCTTGTACGTGCCCGCCCTCGACCTGCCGGTCTGGGCGGGCATCACCCAGCTGTTCCTCGCCTTCGCGCTGGCCGAACTCGCCCTCGGCCGTCGCCGGACCCTGCTGATCGCCTACGGATCCACCCTGGCCGGCACCCTCACCGTGCGGGTGATGCTGGCGGCGGGACCGGGCTGGTGGGGCCTCGGGCTGCCGCCCGAGGTCGGCCAGGTGCTCGACACCGGCCCGTCCGCGGCGGTCGTCGGCCTGTTCACGTATCTCTCGGTCGTCCGCCACGCCCCCGTGGTGTTCGTCCTCACCGGCGGCTCGATGGTGTGGGAGTCCATCGCCAAGCCCAACCTCGCCGGCCGCGAACACCTCGTCGCGGTGGCCGCCGCCCTCGCCATGGGCCTGATGCACGAGCGGGGGCGCCGTCGGCGCGAAGCCGCCACGAAGGTGCAGGACACGGTGCCTGTCTGAGATCTTGCTATGAATTCGTGGTGCGGTTGAACACTCCTGAGTCCGGATGCGTATAGGGCCGGGGGGATTCATGTCCATGGCCGCCGACGACGTGTAGGAGCACTCCTTGGTTCAGAACAGGCGCAGACGCCAGACGGGCGGACGCCGCGCGACTTTCGCGGCGTTGGCGCTCATTCTCGGCGGAGGTGGACTGATGGCGGTGAATGTCTATGCCTCGGCCACCGAGGACGGCTCCGACGCCAACTCCACGCGGCGCGCCGGCAACAGCGCCGTCACCATCGACTGCCCGGACGTCGGTGAGCGGCTGACCACCGTCCCGGAGCAGGCATCGGCCGAGGTCGACCGTGAACTCGCCGGCCTGGACGAGCAGATCGCCGACGCGTACCGCCGACTCCAGGAGTCCGCGGAGTCGGTGCGTCAGGACGCGGGCTTCGCCGACAACGCGGTCATGAACCCGTTGAAGGAGAAGCGCGGCGCGACGATCGGACGCATCGCGGAGGCCATCGACCGGGTGGGCGACCGCCCCGAGGGCCTCGAGGACCTCGCCGGCTGCACCTTGCGCGCCAACAACGACCAGGCCGACGAGGGCGCCGACGGCAACGGCGACGAGAACCAGAACGGCGGCCAGGGCGGCGACGACCAGAACGGTGACGGGAACCAGCAGGGCGGCGGGGACCAGGGCGGCAACGGGCAGCAGGGCAACGGCGGCCAGGCCGGAAACGGCCCCGTGGCCGCGGACTACGCCGACATCAAGTCCGTCCAGCCGGCGCGGCAGAACCCGGACCCCGGCTCCGGCCCCTCCCGCGGCACCTTCACCACCAGCTGCGGGGTGAACGCGAACGGCCTGTTCAACTCGGACAACGTGATCGTGGCCCCGGGCGTCAGCAACGGCGCCCACCACTTCCACGACTACGTCGGCAACCAGTCCAACACCGCCTTCGCCTCCGACGACGACCTGGCGAAGGCCGGGACCAGCTGCGTGGACCAGGGCGACAAGTCCACCTACTACTGGCCCGTCGTGCGCCTCCAGAACGGCACCCAGGAACAGGACGCGCAGAGCCCCGGCGGTGGCATCGAGGGCAACGCGGGCAAGATCGTCACCCCCAAGGAGGTCACGCTGACCTTCGTGGGCAACCCGCGCAGCCAGGTCACCGCCATGCCCCGGCTGCTGCGGATCATCACCGGTGACGCCAAGGCCTTCGTCAACGGCACGGCCAACGCCAACGCGTCCTGGAGCTGCACCGGCTTCGAGGACCGCCAGCTCAAGGACAAGTACCCGCTCTGCCCGTCCGGCAGCGACGTGGTGCGCACCTTCCGCTTCCAGAGCTGCTGGGACGGCAGCAACATCGACAGCGCCAACCACCGTACCCACGTGGCCTTCGCGGCCGCCGACGGCACCTGCGCGAACGGCTTCAAGGCCGTCCCGCAGCTGGTGCAGCGCATCGTGTACGACGTCGACGCGCCGAGCCTCCAGGACGGCGGGAAGACCACCCCGCTGTTCGCGGTGGACTCCTTCCCCGAGCAGCTGCACAAGCCGGTGACCGACCACGGCGACTTCATCAACGTCTTCGACGAGAACCTGATGCGCCAGATGGTCGACTGCATCAACCAGGGCCGCACCTGCGGCGCGGGCACCGACCCGGGCTCCGACGACGGCGCCGGCAACGGCGACGACAACGGGAACGGAAACGGCGGCAACGCGGGTTCGGGCAACGGCGACAACGGCGGGACCGGCGACAACGCAGGTTCCGGCAACGGCGGCAACGGTGACAACGCAGGGTCGGGCAACGGTGACAACGCAGGTTCGGGCAACGGCGGCAACGCAGGTTCCGGTGACGACAACGGCAACGGCGGCGACGGTTCCGGCAACGGTGGCGGCTCCGATCAAGGGGCCCAGCAGCCGTCGGGGACTCCCGCCGCGCCCGTGACCACCGAGCCCGGCAAGGGCGGCGCCGGTGCAGGTGGCGGCTCCGCCACGACCGATCCCCGTGTCTACTCGAAGCCGTCGCCCAAGGCGGCCACCTCGGCGCCCGCGGGCGGCGGCTCGGGCGGCGAGATCGGCGCCCCCGCGACGGCTCCGGCCGGCGCCGCGGCGGCCACTGCCGAGCAGTCGCAGGGCGCGGCCGGCACGGGGGCCGACACCACCACCCCGGGCGGAACCGAGCCCCAGGCGGTCCAGGGCGGCCTCGCCGAGACGGGCGCCAGCCTCTGGCCCGCCGCGGCCGGAGGGCTGCTGGTGCTCGCCGGATTCGCCGTCCTGTTCCGCGACGCGCGCCGCAAGCACTGAGATTCGGCTGTTCCACCGAGGGCCCGTCGGACCGCCGACGGGCCCTCGGCATGCCCGGACACGTAGCGACACCGGAAGCGGGATCGGGACCACGGTCCCATCCGGGTGCCGCGCCATGGACAATTGATCGAGATCGTCGGCGCGGTCGACGCACATGAGGGAGCCTCGAGGCATGGCGGGCGCACGGTGAACGACACACGTAGATCGAAATGGGCGCTGCCGCACGTCGGCCCGGCGCAGCGGGACGCCGTGTCCCGCGCGCGGGGCTGGGCCCGGCTCGCCCTGGTGCTGCTCGCCGCCTGCGTCGCCGCGGTGCTGGCGGGCGTGGGTTCCGGCGGCTGGCTGATCCTGTTCACCGGATTCGCCCTCCTCGCGCTGGCGGGGGCGGGCGTGTGGTGGATGCTGGCGCACCGGGGCGGAGCCAGGCTGCTCGGCGCGCTGCTGGCCGTCAGCGCGCCCGTGGGCGTGCTGGCGCTGTACGTCACGTCCGGCCTGTGGCCGGTGGCGGTGGGCGCGCTGGGCCTGTGGGCAGGGGCCCTGGCCTCGGCCCGGGCCGCACTGCGCAGCGTGCGCCGTCCCAAGGGCACGCACGGGCGGAAGACCCCGCCGCCGCGCCGACCGGTCCTGATCATGAACGTGCGCTCGGGCGGCGGCAAGGTCGTCAAGCACGGCCTCGTGGAGCGCGCCGAGGGGCTCGGCGCCCGGGTGGTCCTGCTCGGCGGCGACGGTGTTCACACCGACCCGGAGGCGGAGGCCCGGCGGGCCGTCGCCGAGGGCGCGGACCTGCTCGGCGTCGCGGGCGGCGACGGCACCCAGGCACTGGTCGCGTCCGTGGCCGCCGAACACGACCTGCCCTTCCTGGTGATCGCCGCCGGCACCCGCAACCACTTCGCCATGGACCTCGGCCTCGACCGCACCGACCCCAGCCGCAGCCTCGACGCCCTCACCAACGGCGTCGAACTCCGCGTGGACCTCGGGGACGTCGGCGGCCGGGCCTTCGTCAACACCGTCTCCTTCGGGGCGTACGCGGAAATAGTGCAGAGCCCCGACTACCGCGACGCCAAGGCCGCCACCGCACTCGACCACCTGCCCGACCTGCTCCAGGGCGAGGCCGGTCCGACCCTGGACGTCCACACGGACGACACCCGGGTGCACGCGCCGCAGGCACTCCTGGTCAGCAACAACGCCTACGCGCGCGCCGACCCGCTCGGCGGCGGACGCCGGCCCCGGCTGGACGCCGGACTGCTCGGAGTGATCGGCGTCCGGGTGGAGAGCGCGGCCCAGGCCGCCGAACTCGCACTGCTCGGTGAACGCGCGGGCAGCATCACCTCGGTGACGTCCCGGCGCGTCGTCGTCGAGGCCGACCGGGACCGCATCGCGGTGGCCGTCGACGGCGAGGCACTCGAACTCGCCACCCCCGTCGTGTGCACGGTACGGCCCGCGGCCCTGCGGGTCCGGGTGCCGCGGCACCGCCCGGGTGCGGCCTACGCACCCCCCACGGTCGACTGGCGGCGTATTCTCCGCCTCGCACTCGGCCACCCCGACCCCCGAACGATCAAGGAGGCCTACGATGTCTGACGGCCGGCCGAAGCAGGCCGCTCTGAGTCTGGTCCGCGACCTCGTCACCATGGACCAGGCCCTGTACGAGACGGTCACGGTGACCAGAACGCCTACTTTGGACAGCGCGCTGCGCCGGCTGTCGGCGGCCGCCGACCATTCCAAGCTCTCCTTCACGGTCGCCGCCGCGCTGGCCCTGCGCAGCGGCCGCCCGCGTCGCGCCGCCGTGCTCGGCGTCGCGGCCATCGGCGTCGCATCGGCGACCGCCAATCTGCTCGGCAAGAAGCTCGTACGCCGTCCGCGGCCGCACCGCGCCGAGGACTCGCCGTTCCCGGGGCGGCACGTCCCGATGCCGCACTCGGCGTCGTTCCCGTCCGGGCACACCGCCTCGGCCGTCGCCTTCGCGGCGGCGGTCGGCCCGACCCTGCCCGTCTCCGCGGTCCCGCTGGGCCTCCTCGCCTGCGCGGTGGGCTACTCCCGGATCCACACCGGGGTGCACTACCCGGGCGACGTCGTGGCCGGGGCATTGCTGGGCACAGGGTCGGCGGCGCTGGTCCTGGCACTCACCTCCGGCAAGGGCGCCAAGGGCGCCTGAGGGCCCGTGGCGCCCGAGGGCCCGACAGATGTGGGGGCGGCAGGGAACTCTCACTCCCTGCCGCAGTGAAGGAAGAGGTGGGGCTCCGGTCCGGCCTCGGGGTGATCGGGCGTGAACAGCACGTTCTCCTGGGCCAGTACGGTCAGACCCGCCCCGGTGACCACGTCGACGAGATCCCCGGGGGCGAAGCTGGTCACCCGCACGGGCTGCCCCATGAACGTCGCGTCGACACCGGCCACGTCCAGCGGCACGGTGGCGAACACGAGACTGCCTCCCGGCCGCAGTGCCCGGGCCAGCCGCCCGACCAGCTCGGACTGCTGCGCCCGGTCCAGTTGCAGCAGCGAGAAGTAGACGCAGACGGCGTCGAGGGAGTTCTCCTCCAGGGGCAGTCCGCGTACGTCGGTACACCGGAACTCCGCCTCCGGCACCTGCCGGGCGGCCAGCTCCACCATGACGGGGGAGACGTCGACGCCGAGCACGTGGTGACCCGCCCGGACGAGGGTCTCCGCCGTGGGCCGGCCCGTGCCGCTGCCGACGTCCAGCACCCGGGAGCCCGGGGCGAGCCGCCCCAGCAGCCACTCCAGGGACCTGCGATGTGCCTCCGAGTGCGCGAACGCCTTCTCGTACATGGGCCCGAGTGCATCGAACACCCGTGCCGCGCGCTGCCCGCCGTCCTCGCCGTTCAAACCGGGTCCCTCCGTAGTGGTGTGCGCGAACCGTGCCGTTCCCCGTGCCTCAAGCCTCGGTGTCCGGGGTCGGGCGGCGGAACCCCACCCACCCGGAAACGGCCGGAATCGTATTTTCCACTACCGTAAGTAACATGATCCAATCCTCTCGACGCGGGCCCTACTGGCGAGTAGCCATGGCCCCGGGTAACCGTCGCTTCGTTCGGAGGACCCCATGCCCTCGCCTGAGGACGCCCTGCAAGAGTCCCGTTCCGCCTACGAGGAGCACATGCGCACCTGCCGTCAGTGTCACTTCGACATGTCGCCGTGCGCCGTCTCCAAACTGCTCGCGCGCGCCTACAACAACGCCAGAAGGGCCCGGGCCCGGACCGACTCCGCGCTGCGCTGAGGGCCGAACGGTCACCTCGGCGAGGTGACCGTTCGCCGACGGGTCTGCGGACCGGCACCTGTGCGGTGCCGGCGGCCCGGACCGTCTTCCGCCCGGTCTCAGGCGGGACGGACGGCGCCGCGCAGGGCGCCCTCCCCGAAGGGCAGGATCGCCTCCTCGCGGATGGAAGCGCCCGGGCCGGGGGCGTGGATCATCATGCCGTTGCCCGTGCACAGACCGGTGTGGCTGAGGTCGTCGAAGAAGAAGACGAGGTCGCCGGGGCGGAGTTCGGCCAGGCTGATCCGGGTGAACGCCTTCGCCTGGTCGATGGCGGTGCGCGGCAGCGTCACGCCGGCGGCCCGCCACGCGGCCTGAGTGAGACTGGAGCAGTCGTAGGACTCCGGCCCCGTGGCTCCCATCACGCACGGTCGGCCGATCTGAGCCCGGGCGAAGGAGAGCGCCTTGTCCGCCTTGCCCAGGTAGACGGGCCCGGTGGTGCTCACCGTGGCATCGGTGGGTGCGGCGGCCGGCGGGACGGTCTCGGCGAGTGGGGCGGCGGGGGCCGGATAACCGACGGCGGCCGGATAGCCGACCCCGGCGGTCAGGACGTCCACCGCGGGCGCCGGGTAACTCGGTACGGACACCGGGGGCATGGCGGGTGCGGACGGCGCGGCGGACGCGAAGCCGGATGTCGCGTAGCCGGAGTCGGGCACACCGAGGGGGAGTTCGGACACCGCGAACCCCGACGCCGGTGTCAGGACACCGAGTTCGGACGTCGCGTAACCGGGTACGGGTGCCGCTGCGGGTACGGCGAAGCCCGCGCCGTGGGTCGGGAAGGCGGGCTCCGGTGTGGGCAGGCCGAGTCCGGGGGCCGGGTAACCCGGTACGGGTGTCGCTGCGGGTACGGCGAAGCCCGCGCCGTGGGTCGAGAAGGCGGACTCCGGTGCCGGCAGGCCGAGTTCCGTCACCGGATACCCGGACGGCGGTGTGGTGAGGCCGAGTTCCGGGGCCAGGTACTCGGGAGCCGAAACGGGGGCGGGAGCGAGGTAGGCGGACTCGGGCGCTGCCGCGAAACCGGGCATCGGCGCGCCGAAACCGAGTTGACCGGCCGTGAGCAGACCGTCCGAGCCGTCGGACGGTGCCGCGACGCCCGCGGTGGCGGGCGGTCGTCCTGCCCACGCGGCCGTGATCTCCGCGCGGAAGGCCTGCTGTTCCGCGGTGTCCCAGGGCTGCTGGACGGGCAGTGTGCCGGTCTGCTGGGTCCCGGCCGCGGCCAGCGGGGACGTGGGCAAGGAGGGCGTGGGCGGCGTGGCGGCGGGTGAGGGTGGCGCGGGCGGTGACTGCACGGGCTGGGCGAGAGCGCGGGCCAGTATCTCCCGGGCCGTGCTGAGCTTGCGCCCGATCTGTTCCTTGGTGTTCTTGAGTGACGCCTGCCGGTCCGAGGGAGCGGAGGCGGCGGGGCGGGCCTGGGCGGGAACGGCGCCCAGGGCGGGAGCGGCGGCCTGGGCGGGGACCGCGGGCAGCAGCGCCCTGGGCTCCTCCTGGCGCGGTTCGGGCGCCGCGGGAAGGGCGGCGACGGCACGTGCGGTCAGCTCCGGGGCCCGCCGGGGAGCCGCCTCCAACTCCCTGACGGCGGGGCTCTCCACGGACCGCTCCGGTGTGCTCGCCGGCCGCGCGGTCCGGGCCGGGCGGGCGGGCTGACGATCCGCCGGCAGTACCGCGGGCGTGGTCGGCCCGACCCGGTCGCGTGCCATGTCGAACCACTGCCTGGCAACCGCTTCGAGTGACGGATCGACGGACCCCCGCCCGCCGGTGGCGACGGAGGTGACCGGCCGGCGCCCGGACATGGCGCGCGTCAGGTTGTGGTTGCCCGTGTCGCTCTCGGCCCGGTCGTAGAGCGAGCTGACCCGCTGCTGGATCTCCGCCCGGCTCGGCTCGTCGGTGTTGCTGCCTGGGGAGCGCGGGCTGCGATCCGTCGCCATGGAAGACGTACTCCTTCCGTGCTCCGCCCGTCGGCGGAGGAATCCGGGCGACCCATGTCGCAGGTGCCCCAAGCCCCCTGCCCTGACGGGCAGTCGTACGGCCTGAGCGTCAACTTAGCCAACTTGTGTGGCTGACGTGAAGATTGCGGAGCCAAATGTCCGATACGTATTCGTGACCTTCGTCTCTTGTGATCATAGACCGGTTTACCGGCTCCACGGACGGTCGCGCGGCGGTCACGAACTGCGGTCGCCCGCCTCCGTTCCGGGGAGGGGGTGGCGTCCCGCCTCGTCTCGGGCCAGCAGGGACAGCAGGGCCGCCACGCTCAGCCCGGCCTCGGCGGGATGCCGCAGCACCTTGCCGGCCTGGACCCGGTAGACGTTGCCGCGCCCCTCCTTCGTGTGGGACAGGTAACCGTCCTGTTCGAGGTCGGCGATGATCTTCTGGACCGCCCGTTCCGTGAGCCGGCAGTGCGCGGCGATGTCCCGGATGCGGGCACTGTGATTGTCGGCGATGACGGCCAGCACGCGGGCGTGGTTGGTGAGGAACGTCCATCCGTTGTGTGGCTCGGGCACTCCTTCCATGCGGTGATGGTAACGGCCTGACATTCACGTATACAAAAACCGGAACTTCATTTCATGTATCGCTTGACGGGTGAGGGGCGGCGGGTGAACCTGGAGGCGACATGCGAAGTGACCGAGGGAGGCGGTCGTGCCGGAACCTGCCTGCGAAGCGAACGCCGGCGACGGGGATCCCCGTACCGGTGCGAAGGTGAGGGGTGTGCGCCGCGCCGGGTCTGCCTCCGTGCCCGGGATCGATGTCCGTCCCGAAGGTGACCGTGTCGTCGTGGCGATGTGTGGCGAACTCGATTTCGATGCGGTCGAGCGCCTGGAACATGCCCTCCGTGCCGCTCTCGATGCCGCGGTGCGCGGTGTCGATCTCGAGCTGGGCGCCGTCGAGTTCTGCGACTGTTCGACTCTGAACGTGCTGCTCGACGCACGCGAACAGGCTCTGAGGCGGCGGAAGACGCTCACCCTGCGCTCGGCCGGCCCCGCGGTCGCACGGCTGATGTCCCTCACCGGCACCAGGGTCCTGTTCGACGCCCCCGGCCCCGACGGCGACGGCGACCGCGACCGCGAGGGTGCAACCGGGCAGCTGTGCGAAGGAATCGAGCGACTCGACGACTGATTCCTTCGTTCGGTCTTGAGTTCACCACTGATTCCGCTGTACGTTTGGGCCCTTCACTCGTCCTCGGATCTGGGATGTGCCATGGAACGTGCCCGACTGCGTGAGCTGCTGGCCCGCGAGAGCGCGGACGCCGACCGGCGCAACCCGCGCTCGAAGGCCGCCTACGCCAGGGCCGATCACCTGTTCGGCCGGGTGCCGATGACCTGGATGAACAAGACGGCCGGCGCCTTCCCCCGCTACCTGGAGTCGGCGCGGGGCGCCCGGATCCGCGACATCGACGGGCACGAGTACATCGACTTCTGCCTCGGCGACACCGGCGCCATGGCGGGCCACTCGCCGGCCGCCGTCGCCGAGGCCGTGCAGCACCGCTTCGCCACGCTCGGCGGGGCTACCGCGATGCTGCCGACCGAGGACGCCGAATGGGTCGGCGCCGAGCTGACCCGCCGCTTCGGCCTGACCCGGTGGAGTTTCTCGCTGACCGCCACCGACGCCAACCGGTGGGCGATCCGCCTCGCCCGCGCGGTCACCGGCCGCCCGAAGATCCTCGTCAACAGTTACTGCTACCACGGCAGCGTCGACGAGTCCCTGATCGTGGCGGGCCCCGACGGCCGGGACCGCGCCCGCCCCGGGAACGTCGGTGCCCCCTGCGACGTCACCCTCACCAGCCGGGTCGCCGAGTTCAACGATCTGGACCACCTGGAGCGCGAGCTCGCCCACGGTGATGTGGCCGCCGTCCTCATGGAACCCGCCCTCACCAACATCGGCATCGTGCTGCCCGAACCCGGTTACCTGGCCGGGGTCCGTGAACTGACCCGCCGCCACGGCACGCTCCTGATCAACGACGAGACGCACACGTTCTCCGCCGGACCGGGCGGCTGCACCGCCGCCTGGAACCTGGAACCGGACGTCCTGACGATCGGCAAGGCCATCGGTGGAGGCGTCCCGGCCGGCGCCTACGGTCTCTGCGCCGACCTGGCCGACCGGCTGCTGGGCCGAGAAGACCTCGACCTGGTCGACATGGGCGGGGTCGGCGGCACTCTCGCGGGCAACGCCCTGTCCGTCGCCGCGACCCGAGCCACCCTCGAACACGTGCTGACCGACGACGCGTTCGCCCGTATGCACACCCTGTCCGAACGCTTCGAGGCCGGCGTGCGCGCGGGCATCGAAGCGCACGCCCTGCCCTGGTCCGTCTGCCGCCTCGGCGCCCGCACCGAGTACCGCTTCACCGACCCGGGGCCCCGCACCGGCACCGAGGCCGCCGAGGCCGGCGACTCCGACCTGGAGGACTACCTCCACCTCTACCTGGCCAACCGGGGCATCCTCCTCACCCCGTTCCACAACATGGCCCTGATGTGCCCCGACACCACCGAGCGGGACGTGGACACCCACACCGAGCTCTACGCCGCGGCCCTCGCCGAACTGGCCGGCTGACACCACCGAGCAGGGAAGGGAACCACACGTGGACGAGATCGACCGGGCCATCCTGCGCGAACTCCAGACCGACGGACGCATCGCCTACGCCGACCTCGGCCCCAGGGTCGGCCTGTCCGCCTCGGCGGCCCGCCAGCGCCTGCAACGCCTGCTGGACTCCCGCGCCGTGCAGGTCGTCGGCGTCACCGACCCGATGGCCGACGGCGGCCAGGCCATGGCCCTTCTCGGCATCACCGCCGCCGCGGACCCGCGTCCCGTCGCGGACGCGCTGGCCCTCCACCCCGAGGTCGTCTACTCCGTGCTCACCTCCGGCGGCTTCGATCTCTTCGCGGAGGTCGTCAGCCCCACCGCCAAGGAGCTGCTCGACTTCGTCAACGACACCGTGCGGGAGATCGAGGGGGTGAGCGCCGTGCAGTCCTTCCCGTACTTCGCCATCCACACCCACCGGTTCCTCTGGGGGGTGGGATGAGAGGCGGCCCGATTCCGCCCCTGGGCCGCCCATCAGGTAGAACTGGCCGACATGCGCGTTGACTACGATCCCGGGACCCTGGGCGCGGGAGCCTTCTACCGGCTGCTCACCGCCGTCGTCGTACCCCGGCCGATCGCCTGGGTGTCCACCCTTGCGGCGGACGGCACGACCGCCAACCTCGCCCCGCACTCCTTCTTCACCGTGGCCTGCACCGACCCCCCGATCGTCCAGTTCACCTCCGTCGGGCGCAAGGACTCGCTGCGCAACGTCGAGGCCACGGGCGAGTTCGTGGTCAACTTCGCGTCCGAGCCGCTCTTCGACGAGGTCAACGCCACCGGCACCGACTTCCCCCCGCACGAGGGCGAGTTCGACGCCGTGGGTATCGAGCGGGAGCCCTCCCTGCGGGTGAAGCCGCCCCGCGTGGCCGCCTCGCCCGTGGCCCTGGAATGCCGGCTCCACTCCACGCTCCGCATCGGCAACTCCACCCTGGTCCTCGGCGAGGTCGTGCACGCCGCCGTGCGCGAGGACGTCGTCGTGGACGGACACCCCGACATCAGGCGTCTGCTGCCCCTGTCACGGCTGGGCCGCAACGAGTGGGGCACCGTCGGTGAGATCCACGACCGGGCCCGCATCGCCTACCGCGACTGGCCGCCGTCCTGACCGGTTCGCTCCTATGATTCGGAGCATGACGGGTTCCAGCACGGCTTCCAGCACGAGATCCGGGACGAGCACGCCGGCGCGGGCGGCGAGCCGAAGGGCTGGAGTCGACGGCTCCTGGCGTTCGCTGTGGTCGAAGAACTCGGCGCTGTCGATCGGTTCCGTGGACTCGTTCCTCTCCATCGGCTCCGTGGGCAGTTCCCTGTCCATCGCCTCCGTCGGCAGCTTCCTGTCCGTGGGGTCCGTGGGATCCGCCGTGTCCTTCGTGTCCGCGGGTTCCTGGCTCAGCGCGGGTTCGGCGCTGTCCGGGCACTCGACCGGCTCGGTACTGTCCTGGCGCTCACGGGGCGGTGTCTGCGCGATCGGCACGGCGGCGGTCATGGCCGCCGGGACGGTGCTGCTGTGCACCCGGGCACCGGGCCGCAGCCGCGCCCCGAGATGAGGTGAGCCGGCCCCCGACCCGCACGGGGGCCGGCCGGTGACCCGGCAGGGTCAGCCGGTCGGGAGGAGCTCGTGGCGGCCCTCGCGCCACTCGCGCGGGGAGCGTCCGTAGGCGGCGCGGAAGACCCGGCTGAAGTGGGCGGGGTTGGCGAAACCCCAGCGCTGGGCGATCGCCGACACCGTGGAAGCCGTGGCGTCGGACCGGTGCAGTTCCCGGGCGCAGCGCTCCAGACGGCGCTGCTGGATCAGCCGGGCGACCGTGACGCCCTCGCCCTCGAACAGCCGGTGCAGATAGCGCACCGAGATGTGGTGCGCCGCCGCGACGGTCCGCGGGCAGAGAGCGGGGTCGGCGAGGTTGCGGTCGATGTGGTCGCGGACGCGCAGGAGCAGGTGGTCCCCCTGGTTCGCCCCGGGCTCCGCGCCGTCCCGGGTCCGCGCGTCGACCAGAGTGGCGAAGAGGTCCACCACACCCGTGCCCAGCCTGGCCGCGACGGCCGGGGCACAGGGCGGGACCGAGGCGGTCAGCGAGGTCAGGAAGTTCACCAGCAGGGCGCCGAAGCCCTCCGTACCGGTGATCACGGTCCCGGTCACCCGGCGCAGGTCCTCCTCGCGAAGGCCCAGCGCCCGCCGGGGCATGTGGACCACACGGGTGGCGAAGCGCCGCGGGAAGTCCAGGGAGTACGGCCGTCCCGTGTCGTAGACGACGAGGTCGCCCTCGTCCGCGAAGGCCCGCCGGCCGTCCTGGACCAGGGTGGCCGAACCCGCCGTCTGAAGTCCGACGGCCACGAAGTCCCCGGCCGTGGCCGGGGCCGCCGCGGTGAGGTGCGCGGGTGTGCGGCTCACGCGCTGCGCGTCCGCCTCGACCGTGGCGATGCGCAGACACCCCAGCCGCTCGGCGGAGACACGGCCCTCGAACGGGCCGTCGTGCCGCGCGGTGACCGCCATCGGCACCAGCGCTCTGCCCAGCGCATCCCGCCAGTACGCGAGTCTTTGTCCGTCGGGAACGGAAGCAGTCGTCAGCACCAGGGTCACTGGCTCTCCTCTTCATCTGTGCGAAAGCGGGGGAGAAGGGGCGAACGGCGGCCCGTTCTCCCCGCCGTCCCCAGCCAAGCAGCGCTCCGCGGCCGGCTCCAGGCAGGAGACAGGCAGAAACACGCCCGGCGCCGGTACGCCGGACACACGCACCGCGCGGGTACGACCGGAGGGCGCGGCGCGCCGGTACGGCTGTGCGCTGGGAGAACAGTGCGGTGCGCTGCGGGACAAGACACCGGAGCGGGCCCGGGAGCAGGATGGGCGGCACGGCGAGGGGCTTCGCCCGTCGGCGGCGCGTGCCGCCCCGCCCCCGTCCCCGTGTCGCGGCGGACCGGGGACGGGGCGCGGGTCAGGACGCGTCGAGCCGGGCGAGGAGCGCGCGGGCCTCGTCGACGGGCCGCGGATCGGCATGGACACCGAGGGAGACACAGCGCACGAAGGCCGCGCGCGCCTGTGCCGGACGGCCGGCGGCCAGCAGTGCGTTGCCGAGCTGGACGAGCTGACGGCTCTCCAGGGCCGTGTTGCCGCTCGCCCGGCAGATCGCGGCAGCGGCGGTCAGCCGGTCCACCGCCTCCGGCCAGCGCTCCAGCACGCCGAGGCTGCTGCCGAGGCCCGCGTACAGCCCGATCCGGGTGATGTCGGCGATGTGCGGTTCCAGCCGGTCGCTGACCTGCTCGAGGAAGGCGAGCGTGTCCTGGTAGAACAGGCGCGCCTCCTCGGTCAGGCCAAGCTTTTGCAGGACGATCGCCCGTCCGTGCCGGGCCTGGAGATCGCCGTGCAGATCGCCGACGGTTTCGAAGTGACGGGCGGCGTGGTGCAGGTGCTCGGCGGCGGGGCCGAGGTCGTCGAGCTGCTGAAGCGCCCAGGCCTGGTACATGTGGGCCCAGGCCTGCTGGCCGACGTCGCCCGCACGCTCCGCGGCGGCCAGTGCCTCGCCGGACCGCAGCAGGCTGTCCTGGTGGCGGCGTTCGCACACGAGGAGCGCCCAGGCGTGGTAGTTGAGCTGGGTGGCCTCCAATGACGGATCGCCGAGCGCCAGCGCGCACCGCGCTGCCGTGCCGAAGACCTCGGGCCAGTGCCCCCAGAAGATCCACTGGTCGGAGAACCAGTGCAGGGCCTCCGCCACCTCCACCACCGTCGCGTGCTCACCGGCGGCCGCGGCCGCGCGCAGGGCGGCCAGCCAGTTGGCGCCCTCCGCCTGGAGCCACGCCCTGGCCCGGGCCGCCGTCGACAGATCCACCGTGCCCTGCCAGCCGGGCGGCGGAGCGCCGTGGCCCGGCTCGAACCAGCGGCCCGCAACGACCGCGGTCTCCAGCAGCCAGCGCAGGAGCGCCGTGCGTGCCTCCTCCACCTCGCGCACGCCGTCCTCCGCCTCCAGACGGCCGCGGGCGTACAGCCGCAGCAGGTCGTGCAGGCGGTAGCGGTCCCCGTCCGTCCCCAGCAGCCCGGTCTCGACCAGTTCCTCCAGGGTGTCCTCGGTGTCGAACACCGGTTGCCCGGTGAGCCGCGCGGCTCCCGGCGCCGCCGTGTCCTGGCCGGGGACCAGGGCGAGACGCCGGAAAAGCCGCGCGGCCGCGGGAGTCAGCTGACGGTAGGAGAGGTCGAAGGCGGCGGCCACACGTACGTCCCCGGCGGCCAGCGCGTCCAGCCGCCGTTCCTCGCCCGCGAGGCGGTCCGCGAGCCGGCGCACGCTCCAACCCGTCCTGGTGGCCAGCCAGTTGCCCGCCACCCGCAGGGCGAGCGGCAGATGCCCGCAGCGCTCGGCGACCTCGCGCAGGGCGCCCGGATCGGCGGCGGCCCGGTCGGCTCCGACCAGACCGGTCAGGAACTCGGCGGCCTCGGCGGGCCTCAGCTCACCGAGCTGCACCCGGTGCACACTGTCCAGCCCGGTCAGCATGCGACGGCTCGTCACCACCACCATGCCGGCGCCCGCGGCCGGCAGCAGCGGACGCACCTGCCCCTCGTCGCGCGCGTTGTCCAGGACCAGCAGACAGCGCCGCTCGGCCAACAGCTGCCGGTACAGCGCCGGATGACCCTGCGGACCGGCCTGGGAAAGGTCCCGGTCGGCCACCTGAAGGGCCTTCAGCACACGCAGCACGAGTTCGGCAGGACCGGGCGGATCGTCGTCCGTGCCGCTCAGGTCCAGCACCAGCTGCCCGTCCGGAAACCGGTCGGCGAGATTGCGCGCCGCCTGGAGCGCCAGGGTCGTCTTGCCGGTGCCCGGCGGCCCGGACACCGCGACCACGACCGGCTGGGCGGCTTCCCCGTGCTCCGCGAGCTCCGCCAGCCGCGTCAGCTCCCCCTCCCGGCCGACGAAGTCGTCGATGCCGCGCGGGAACGCCCGTACCCCCACAGGGCTGTAGCCGCCGCAGCGCCCGGCCCGCGCGGCCGTGAGCAGCCGCTCCCGCAGCGTCTCGTCCAGGCCCAGCCCGTCCGCGAGCGCGGCGACCGTCCGCCGCTGCGGCGCCGCCCGGCGTCCGCGCTCCAGGTCCCCGATGCCCCGCACGCTCACGCCCGACGCCTCGGCCAGCCCTTCGATGGTCTGCGACGCGGTCAGCCGAAACTCCCGCAGCAGCGCTCCGAACGCCGCCTGCTCCCCGCTCAACCCCGCCCCTTCGTGCCGGCATGCTCCCGTCGTCGCCCCCGAGCATGATCACCGGAATTCTAGAAGAGCCCGGCGGCCCGGGCCCGCGCCGACCGTCATACGGACGGGGCCCTCCGCGCTCGTGGACGGCGTTGTCAGTGGTCGCCGGTAAGTTCGTCGTCGTCGAGCCGATCCGGTCCGGCAACCCCCCTCTGTGCTGCGCCGATTCGGCGTGCGAAGCCCTGTGCCGCGAAGGAGATGGTCCGTTGTCCGACTGGGAGAATTCGAGTACGGCCCGGGTGGTGCCGCCCGCACGGCCGCGCAAGCTCGCCAAGGTCCCCTTCGTCGAACTGGCCGACGGACGCCTCCAGGGCGTGGTCTCCAGCGGCTCGGACATCGAACGGGTGTACGTCTCGTCGGTCGCCGCCGGCACCTACGCCTTCGCGTGCAGCACCAACAACAACCGACCCTGCGGAGGCGCGCGGGGCTCGTTCTGCAACCACATCCGCGCCCTGGTCACCGAGGCCGTGCTCCAGTACGGGGCCGGCCGTGTCACCCGCTATCTGCGCGTCGAGCCGGAGGGAGCGGACGCGGCCGCCCTGACCGCCGTGATGACCGGCGCCCGTCCGCCGCAGGAGGACGGCAAGGCGGCCGCCGCACCCGTCTTCAGCCGGTTCCTGCGCCACCTGGCCTACCTGGAACTGCCCGCGGTCACCGTTCCCGTCCCGGAGCTCCAGTGGTTCCCGCCGACCCGGGCGACGGCCGACCCGCAGACTCCTACGAGCGGGCCCGCCCCCGGCCCGGGGGAGCGGACCGCCCCGCTCAACGCTTCCGTGGAGGGACTGGGCGACACCCTGGAGGCGGTCGACGCCTTCGACCGGACCCTGGTGGCCGGCCTGCTGCGTCCCCGGCCCGACCGGGTGGAAGGTCTCGCCGTCCTCGCCCGCGCCGTCGCCGGCAGCCCGCTCGCCGCCCGGGTCGCCGAGGCCGCCGGGAAGGCCGCGACCGGAGCAGCGGGCGAGGACCACTTCGTCGCCCTCGCCGCCGCCCGCACCGCCCTGCTCGGGGCCGTGCACGACGCGCTCGCCGTCGGCGCCGACGAGGTGACCGGCCGCCGACGCCAGGAGCGGACAGCCGCGCCGCCCGGCGAGGGGCCTGCGACGAACCTGCCGGCGGCCGCCCGCACCTGGCTGTCCGACCTCGCGCGCGCGGGCTGGCAGGGCATCGACCACGAACTGGCCGGGGGCGCCGCGCCCATCGTCTCCGCGATGCTGCCCCACCCCGGCCTGCGCCGCCTGGCCACCCTGCTCGACGGCTTCGCCGCCGAACTCGCCGCCTCCTGCCCCGGCGCGAGCCTGGAGCGGATCCCCACGCGCCGCTGGGGCGACCTGTGGTCCCGCGCCCTGCTGCTGACCCTGCCGGGCGCCGCCGACCGGCCCGCCGTCACGACCGTCAGCGGCCGTCTGCTGCCGCTCGGCGTCGACCTCCACGAACACGCCACCGCCGCGCAGGCCCAGGTCCACGCGGTGCTCGAACCCGCCGACGGCACCCCGCCCCGCCTGGTCCGCGCGAGCGTCTCGGCGCCCAAGCCGGACACCGTCGTCGCGGCGGGCGTCTGGCAACTGCTGCGGCCGCACCTGTCCCTGCTCACCGCCCTCGGCGAAGGCCGGGCGATGGACCTCGACGCCATGCCCCTCACCGACGAGGGCGACCTGCTCTGGGACGACACCCGGGCGCGCGCGGGCGATGCCGCGGACGCCCTCGCCACCGCACGCGTCGTCCTGCCGGCCGCCACCGCCCTGCCCACGGCGCCCCTGGACCGCCACCCCGTGCGCCTCGCCGAGCCGGTGTTCCTGGAGGGATACGACAGCGCGCAGGACGGCGGCACGCTCACCTTCACCGCCGCCGGTCGGGCGTTCACGGTCGACACCGACCGCATCCCGGCCGCGAGCCCGCTCACCCCGGAGGCAGTCGCTGCCTCCCGCGCCTGCGTCGGCCTGCTGCGCTGGGACGGCGACGGCTTCCGCCTCCAGCCGCTCGCCGTCGAGACCACGGTGCGCAAGAAGGCCGTCGCCCTCCACGCGGGCGCCTGGGCCGGCGGCACCACCGACACAGCCGGCGCCCGGGCCGAGAAGGCCGCCACCGACGCCGTGACCGTCCTGCGCGAGCGAGCGGGAAGGCTGCTGCGCAAATGACCGAGCCCATGCCGCGAGCCGTCCCCGACGACAACCGCCGTCAGGTCCTCTACTGGCGGCTGCTGGCCCGCCTCTTCGACCCGGAGGAGCAGGCCGGCCTGGAAGCGGCGAGCCTGGCCGTCGTCGAGGACATCGGCCTGCCGCCCGCGCTTCTGGACCCGCAGACCTCCGTCGACACCCTCGTCCAGCGCCATCCGGGACTGGCGGCGGAGTTCGACGGGCTGATGGTTCCCGGGACCGGTGCCGACACCGACGGCGGCACGGAGCGCACGGAGCGCAACGGTGGTACGGACACCGGTGCCGGTCGTGACGCCGGCACCGATACCCGTGCCGAGGCCGCCGCCGACGGTGACGCCGACGGCGACGGCGACGGCGACGGGCGCGATCGTGCCGCGGAGGTGCGGCGCGCGGCACTCGTGTCCAAGGTGCTGCTGAACGTCTTCTCCACCGGCACCGGAGCCGTGAGCGCCGCGCAGTTGTCCCGGTGGCAGAGCGACGCCGGCTGGCTGGAGCGCGCGCTCGGCTGCCGGCCGGGGGAGCTGCGAGGCGGTCGCGGCACGGCATCCGACGGCGGCGGGCTCGGCCCGGAGCTCGGCACCCTCGAAGCGGACCTCGTGCGGCGCATGCACCTCAGGGAAGTGCTGGCCGACGCCGAGCTCGCCGCGCGGCTCACGCCGAGCATGTCGCTGATCGAGCAGTTGCTGCGGGACAAGGACAACCTCTCCGGCGTCGCCCTCTCCAACGCCAAGGCGCTGATCCGCCGTTTCGTGGACGAGGTCGCCGAAGTGCTGCGCACCCAGGTGGAGAAGGCCGCCGTCGGCGCACTGGACCGCTCGGTCCCGCCCAAGCGGGTGTACCGCAACCTCGACCTCGACCGCACGGTCTGGAAGAACCTGACCAACTACAGCCCCGAGGAGGAACGCCTCTACGTCGACCGCCTCTACTACCGCCACACCGCCCGCAGGACGACACCGCAGCGGCTCGTCGTCGTCGTGGACCAGTCGGGCTCGATGGTCGACTCGATGGTCAACTGCACCATCCTGGCGTCGATCTTCGCCGGTCTGCCCAAGGTGGACGTGCACCTGATCGCTTACGACACCCGGGCCATCGACCTCACCCCCTGGGTGAACGAGCCCTTCGAGGTGCTGCTGCGGACCAAGCTGGGCGGCGGGAACGACGGCCCGGTAGCCATGGCCATGGCCCGCCCGAAGATCACCGAGCCGAAGAACACCGTGCTGGTGTGGATCTCGGACTTCTACGAGTTCGACCGGTCCCAGCCGTTGTTCGAGGGCATCGAGGAGGTCCACCGCTCCGGCGTGAAGTTCATCCCCGTGGGCTCGGTGACCAGCTCGGGCCGGCAGGAGGTCAACCCCTGGTTCCGGGAACGGTTCAAGACCCTCGGCACCCCGGTGATCTCCGGGCACATCGACAAGCTCGTGCACGAACTCAAGACGTTCCTCACCTGACCCGCCCCCTCCCCTGGAAAGGCCTTCGGATGACCGACCTGCTGCGCGCCCCCGCCGAGCTCAAGTACGCCGAGGAACTCGACTGGCTGGAGTCCGTCGACGACAACCCCAAGCCGTTCTCCTGGCGGCTGTCCCCGAAGATGGTCCGCCTGTTCGTCCTCGGCTCCGAGCGCGCCGACGGCCTCGACCGGGAGATCGCCCCCAAGTGGTTCGGCGACCGCAGCTTCGTCGAGCGCTCCATCGTCACGCTCGCCTCCGACCGCGGCCTGCTCCTCATCGGCGACCCCGGCACCGGCAAGAGCTGGCTGGCCGAGCTGCTGTCCGCCGCGATCTCCCGCAACTCCACGCTGGTCGTGCAGGGCACGGCCGGTACCACCGAGGACCACATCAAGTACTCGTGGAACGTCTCGATGGTCATCGCCAAGGGTCAGTCGCGGGAGTCGATGATCCCCTCCCCGATCATGACCGCGATGGAGACCGGCTCGATCGGCCGCTTCGAGGAACTCACCCGTTCCACCAGCGATGTCCAGGACGCGCTGATCTCGATCCTCTCCGAGAAGTACATCTCCGTCCCGGAACTCGGCAGCGACCGGGACAGCGACAACATCGTGTTCGCCAAGCCCGGTTTCTCGGTGATCGCCACCGCGAACAGCCGCGACCGGGGCGTCAACGACCTCTCCTCGGCCCTCAAGCGCCGCTTCAACTTCGTGCGGATCCCGGTGGTGACGAACAAGAGGAGCGAGGCGGAGATCGTCCGCTTCCGCACCGAGGAACTGCTGCGCCGCCACCGCATCGAGCTGGACGTCCCACCGACCCTGCTGGACGTGCTGCTGCGCAGCTTCGCCGACCTGCGGGCCTCCTCGGCGGCCGCCGGCAGCGACGACGAGAAACTGGAGTCGGCCCTGTCCACGGCGGAGCAGATCGGTGTTCTGGAGGACGCCGTCCTGCACAGCAACTTCTTCGGCGAACGCGCCCTCACCGCCCACACCCTCGCCTCCTCCCTCGTCGGCTCCCTGGCCCGGCGCACACCGGAGGACCTCGCCATCCTCAACAAGTACCTGCACGGTGTCGTCGAACCCCGCAGCAAGGAGGAGGGGGGCTCCTGGCCGGAGTTCCTCGCGGGCGGCCGCGACGCGATCGCGACCCTGTCGTGACCCCGACCCCCGAGGGCGCGTTCACCGCCCTGCGCACCCAGCTCCAGGACGCGGCCGCCGTGTTCGCCGACGGACCGGGAGCCCTGGAGGGCATCCTGCGGGGCATCGTCGACGACGTCGAACGCGCGGTGGCCGAACCCCTGGAGATCTTCCCGGTCTGCCACCATTCACCGGCCTCGGCCATCGCCATGGCACGTCGGCTGCGTGAGAAACAGCCGAAGGTGGTCTATCTCGAACTGTGCGAGGACATGGCTCCTCTCCTCACCGAACTGCGCAACTGCCGTCTGCCGGTGGCCGTGCAGTCCTTCGCGAGCGAGATCGAGGGCTTCCCCGCGGACTGGGCGCCGCTCTCGGTGGTCGCCCCGGTCACCGAGGCCTCCGCCGAGTACCAGGCCATCGCCTACGCACTGGACACCCCGGGAGTCGAACTCGTCCTCGTCGACCGGTCCTCGGACCACGTCTTCCAGTGGGAGACCGGCCCCCGAGGCGACAGCGACGACGCCGGCGATCCCGACGCGCCCGAGACCACCGAGCAGACGGCCCTGCACGGCGACGCCGTCGGCGTGGAGATCGGCGACCTGCGCCCCCGCTTCGCCGAACTGGAGGAGCACCTCCTGCGCCACGGCCGGGTACGGCACTGGTCGGAATGGTGGCACCAGTACGTCGAACTGCCCCTCGGCGACAGCGACCACGACACCTACCGCCAGGTGATGCTGCTCATCGGCAGCCTCTTCAGGCGCCTCGCCCCCGGCCACCCGGGCAAGCTACACGTCGACGAGGACCGCGAGCGGTACATGTGGACCCGGATGCGCGAGCACCTCGCCGCCACCGGCACCGACCCCGCCGACTGCCTCTACGTCTGCGGCGCCTTCCACGCGGCCAGCCGGGTCGCCGAGTTCGGCGTGCACGGCAGCGACACGTTCACCGTCGGCCCGCCGAGCGGCACCACGTGGCGGCACGGCCTGATCCCCTCCAGCCACGGGGCGATCGAGGCGCAGTTCGGACTCGCCGCGGGCTCGGTGTCCATCGCCGCCACGGAATGGGCGAAGAACGTCAGACGCACCGGCGTCCGCCCGTTCCGCCTGGACGGCCAGGCGGGCACCAAGAAGCGCGCGAAGCCGAAGAGACCCCTCACCACCACCGTCCCCGCGCCGCCTGTCCCGCCGGCCGACCGGCTGACGGGATTCCTCGGACGGCCGCCCGCCCTCGACGCCCTGGACAAGGCCGAACTGCTCGGCTGGTCCGTAGAGATCGTGCGCGCCGCCCGTCGTCACGGCTACCTGGCCTCCACCGCCGACGCCATCGCCGTCTTCGAGACGTCGATCCTGCTGGCCGGCCTGCGCGACCGCGCCAGGCCGACGCCGTACGACTTCCAGGACGCAGCCGTCACCTGCATCGAGAAGGACGCCGTACCGGGCCGGCGGGACGTGGGCCGGCTGGTCGAGATCATGATGGGCGGCGACCGCGTCGGCCAGGTCGGCTACGACGCGCTGCCGCCGCTGGCCCGCGACGTGCACGACCGGCTCGCACCGCTGGAGCTGAGACTCCAGCAGCGCGGAGTGCAGCGCGCGCTGCTGGACATCGCCTCGCGTCCGGAACTCGCGCCCTGCTCCGACCTGCTGTGGATGCTGCGCCGGCTGCTGCCCCCGGGTGCGGCCCGGCCCGTCATGGGCGAACGCCGCCTCGGCGAGCGCTCCCTCCAGGAGTCCTGGGACCTGGCCCTGGGCACCCACCAGCGCGCCCTCATCGAACTCGGTTACGAGGGCGTCAGCATCGAGCAGGTCCTCGAACAGCGGCTGCGGCGCGCCGCGTACGCGCCGCAGGCCACGGCGGCCCAGGTCCTGGAGGCCGTCGAGGACGCCCTGCTCCACCTGCGCAGCCGCCGTCTCGCCGACGAGCTCGGCACCCGGGCGCTGGAGGTGCTGGCGAGCGAGCGCAGCGTCGACGGCGCGCCGGAGGTGCTGCGCCGGGTACGCCGGCTGCTGGCCCACTACCGCACGTCCGAGCCGGTGCTCCCGCCGTGGATCGAGTCCTTCGTCAAGACCGGCTACGCGCACTACTGCACGCTGCTGCCGACGGCGTTCACCGACGACGACGCGACCGTCCGCCAGGTCGCGGCGATGCTGGGTTTCCTGTTCGGCATGGAGGCCCTGGCCCTGTCCCTGGGCTGCGACCGCACCCAGCTCGAACTCGCCCTCGCCCAGTCCCACCCGGCCGATCCCGCCCGCACCGCACTGCTCTGGGCGGCCCAGACCCACCTGGGCGCCCTGCCGAGGACGGCCCTGCGGGCGCGCTGCGCCGAACTGCTGGCGAACCCGCTGGTGGTGCCCGCCTACCCCCGCTACCTCAGCGGGTTCGTGCACGCCCTGGAGCCGGTCCCCGGCCTGGCCGACTTCGTCGTCGAGGCCGTGTCGAACGCGTTCGCCCGGCTTCCGGACGAGGTGCTGCTGCCCTGGCTGCCGACCCTGATCACCACCCTGCGGGCCGGCGGCGCCGAGTCGGCCCCGCTGCTGATCCGTGAGGCCGGCCGGGTCTTCCCCGCCCGGCTCGCCGAACTGGACGGCTGGGTGCCACCGTGGCTTCTTCCGCAGGAACCGCCGCGCGCGCCCGTGGGACCGGCGGCGGTCACCGCAGGCGGCCTGCCGCTGCTGGCCGCGCACCCCGGGACCTGCGACGCGCTCGCCGGTCTGCTGGGCTGCGACGGGACGTGGGCGACGGACGCCGCCGCCCCGGCCGGAGCCGCCCTGCTCTCCCGGCACCCCGCGACGGCGACGGCCCTGGAGACCCTGCTGAGCGGCGGCTGACCGCGCGTGCCGCCCACCGGACCGGGAGGGCGGCGGTCGTCCGGAGGACGAACGGGCCCCCTGCATGCGCAGGGGGCCCGTTCGTCCGAGCGGTCGGCCGGCGCCGGGACCGGACGGACGGCCCGGCGGCGGAGACGTCCTACCGGCGGTGGACGCCGACGGTGATGACGCCGTTGACCTTCGCCGCGGCGCCGCTGCTGTAGACCACCTCCCCGCCGGACTTCTTCCAGACCTTGACGAGGTACGTGTCCGGGTTGTCGGTCGTCGTGACGCGGAAGGCGTAGCCGCTCTTGCCGTTGACCGTGCCCGAGCCCTGGAGGACGGCCGTGTTGCCGGTGACGACGAGCCAGTCGAGGCCGGTGGAACGGAGCGCCAGGCGGGCGGGCCTGAAGTCGAAGGCGACCTGGCCGGCGGGGGCGGCGGCGCCCGGCAGATAGCCGGCCGCGATCGAGAAGGACGCCCGGCCCTTCAGCCTGGGTCCGAACGGGGCGGTGATGCTGCCCGCGCCGACCACCGGTCCGGCGGCACGGTCGTACACGATCAGCTCGGGGAGCGTCGTGCCGACCGAGGCGCCGTCGTCGTCGGTGACGGTGATCACCGGACGGCGGATGCCCGCCGAGGTGTAGGTGTGCTCGGCCCGGCAGCCGGACGCGGTGACCGTGCCGCCCGCCGGTCTGCCGCCGTCCTTCCAGTCGACCACGCAGGTGTGGCTGTCCCCGGCGCCCGGGTCGGTGAACCGGACGGTGACGGCCGTAGCGCGGCCGGTGGGCACAGGCCCGGCCGGGCCGGTGGCCGACGTGATGGCCGGGGCCGCGTTGGTCACCGTCACCACGGCCGTGTCGGTGCTGCGGCCGCCGGTCAGGGTGACGGTGTAGGCGCCGTTGTCGGTGCAGGTGACCGTGGTCCGGCCGGCGGCCGGGTCCGCGATCTTGCAGGGCGCGCCCTTCTCCAGGGTCCACCGCGCGCCGCCCGCTCCGGAGACCGTGCCGGCGATCGTGATCGCGGCGCCCTCGACGCCCTTGGCGTCCGGACCGGAGTGCACGATGGTGACCGGGTCGATGCTCGTGAGGGTGGGCACGACCTTCTTGATCAGGCCGTCGGCGTCGAACTCCATCTTGTCGACGGTGGTCTCGCGATGGGTGCCGTCACCGCCGGGGATCGCGAAGCGGTGGTAGGCGATGTACCAGTCGTCGGTGCCCGGCACCTGGACGACCGAGTGGTGGCCGGTGCCCTTGATGCCCAGGGACAGGTCCTTCTCCAGGATCACGCCCCGCTTGGTCCACGGGCCGGTGGGCGAGGGGCCGGTGGCGTAGGCGACGCGGTAGTTCTCGTCCCGGGTGTCGTTCTCCGACCACATGAAGTAGTAGGTGCCCTTGCGCTTCACGACGAAGCTGCCCTCGTTGTAACCGCTCGGGGTGATGTCGGTGATCTTCGAGGCGTCGAAGGACACCATGTCGGCGCCGAGCGGGACGACGTAGGCGTGGCCGTTGCCCCAGTAGAGGTACGACTGGCCGTCGTCGTCCGTGAAGACCGCCGGGTCGATCATCTGGCCGCTGTACTGGCCCGCCTTGAGCAGCGGCTTGTCCAGGGCGTCCTTGAAGGGTCCGGTGGGCGAGTCGGAGACGGCGACGCCGATGCTGGCGTCGGCGCAGAAGTAGAAGTAGTACTTGCCGTTCTTCTCGGCGATCGTCGGCGCCCAGGCCCTGCTGTCCGCCCAGCTCACGTCCGGACCCAGGTCGAGGATGACGCCGTGGTCCGTCCAGTGCACCAGGTCGGTCGAGGAGTACGCCTTGAACTGCGTACCGCTCCACCCGTCGAAGCCGTCGGTGGTCGGGTACATGTAGAAGGTGTCGCCGAAGCGCACGATGTTCGGGTCGGCGTTGAGACCCGGCAGCACCGGGCTCCTCATGACCAGCGCCGACACCGTCCAGGTGCGCTTCTTTCCGTCCGAGCCGGTCACCTGGTACGTCACCGGCCGGGTGAAGTCGTGGACGCTGCCGGAGGCGGGGCTGATCGCCGCACCGTGGGCGAGGGTGAACTCCGGTGCCAGCGCGGTGAGATCGGTGCCTTCCTTGAGCGGCAGCGTGATCCTGCCGGCCGCGTTGTCGAGCAGGGCGTCGACCTTGAGGGCGGGATGCGTCGCCTTGGCGATGCCCGCGGTGTTGCCGCTGAGTTCCATGACCTCCGCCGCCGACAGGGCCCGGCCGTAGATGCGGAAGTCGTCGACCTCGCCGCCGAAGTACGGGTCGGCCGAGTACAGCGACCTGCCGATGTAGCCGCTGTAGTCCTTGGCGGCGTCGTACAGCTCGGAGGGCTTGACGGTGACGCCGGTGGCGCGGGCAGCCTCCACGCCGTCGACGTAGAGGACCATCGTGCCGGTGGCGCCGTCGAGGGTGACCGTGACGTGCCGCCACTCGCCGGGCGTCAGCTGCGAGCCGGCCGTCAGCTTCGACTCCGCCGACCAACTCGCCTTGGTGATGGCCGAGTACAGGCTGGAGCCGCCGTTGGAGGGGGTCGCGAACAGGTACTTGTTGCTGTCCGGGCCGAGCCCGAACAGCCATTGGAAGCCTGCGCCGCCCTTCCACTTGGCGTACGTGGAGACGGTGACGCTGTCGGCGCCCTTCAGCACACCGTTCGGGATCTTGACGTACGGGGAGGTGGCGGAGTCGCCGGACATCTTGAACGAGCCGCCGTCCACGCCGGTACCGAACTCGGGCGTACGGACGTAGGTGCCGTGGTTGCCGTGGCCGCTGGAGTCACGGGCGATGCTGCCGGACGTCTCGTCGAAGTCGTAGTGCAGGAGCAGGTCGGCGGGCACGTCGGGGCCCTCCGCGGAGACCGTGACCTCGGCGCGGACGGGGAGCGCGGCGCCGTCGGGGAGGCTGCCCGTCACGGTGAAGGTGCCGGCCTGGGCGTAGGCCGACGCCGGGACCGCGTCCCAGGTGACCGCCACCGGGCGGCGGACGCCGTCGGCGTACGTGGCGATGACGGTGGCCGGCAGGACCGGGGCGTCACCGACGCGGGTCTTCACCGCGGTGTTTTCGACGCTCTCGACCAGCTGGTCCGGCTGGTAGGCGCGCAGCAGCCGGTCGTACTCGGCCTGGGTGACCGGAAGGACGGTGCCGTGGCGGGGCCTGGCCGGCAGGTCGTAGCCGGTGGACGGCGTCCAGACGCCGGAGGCGAGGTCCGTCGTCTCGAAGGGGAGGTAGCCGCGGCCGCCGAACTCGTCGAGGAAGGCGTACCACTTCTCCTCGGTGTTGGACTTGAACACCAGCGGTCCCTCCGCCGCGTTCATCGCGCCCTTGCCGATGCCCTCGGCGACGGCGTCCCAGGAGAGGTTCAGCAGCGAGTTGCTCTTCTCCTCGAAGATGAACTTGCTGTTGGGGGTGGAGGAGGTGTTGTTGCGTTCGTCCTTCGACAGCCGGAAGTACGTGCCGTCGTGCTGGATCACCGTGGAGTCGATGACCGAGTAGCCGCGGTCGATCCAGACCTTGGGCTCGCTGAACGTGTAGAAGTCGCGGGTCGTGGCGTACATCATCCGGTTGTAGGTGTCGCCGGAGTGCGAGGCGTTGTCGTACAGCTTCGACGCCCAGAAGACCACGTACGCGCCGAGGTCGCTGTCGTAGTAGGCCTCCGGCGCCCAGGTGTTGCCCGCGCTGTCCGGGGAGACCTTGACCAGGCGCTGGTCCGTCCAGTGGACGAGGTCGGTGGACTCCCAGATCATGATGGACTTGCTGCCGGTGCGCTGGGAGGCGTCCCAGTCGCCGTTGCCGTAGATCCTGAGGTCGGTGGCGATCTGGTAGAACTTGTCGCCCTCGCGAGAGCGGATGATGAACGGGTCGCGCAGGCCCTTCTCGCCGAGGGTCGAGGTCAGGACGGGCTTCGCGTCGTTCAGCTCCCGCCACTTCAGCGGGTCGTTGCCCTTGCTGAGCGCGGCGTAGAGCTGCTCGCCGTCGGACGTGCCCTCGCCGGTGAAGTAGCTGAACATGTAGCCCTTGAGGGCTTCCTTCGCGGGGAGTTCGGGGACCTTCGCGGTGAACACGCGGGTCGCCTTCGCCGCGCCCTTGGTGACGGTCGCGGTCAGCTCGACGGTGGTGGTGCCGGCGCCGTGCGCGGGACGGTGGACCACGCCCTCGGCCGTGACCACGTCCTCCCGGGCGGAGGCCCAGGTGACGCCGGTGCCGTAGGAACCCGTCGCGGGGAGGCTGAGGTTGCCTCGCGCGTCGTCGAGGTTGTGGACCGTGAGGGCGTCGGCGGCCCGGTGCGCGGCGGTCGCGTCGTCGAACGCGGCGAGGACCGTGACGTCGAACGACTTGGTGGCCGTGACCGTCCCCTTCCTGAGGGTCGCCGTGAGGGTGGCGTGGCCGTCCGGCTCACCCGCGGTGGGACGGGTCACCTTGCCCGCGTCCGACACCAGGGCGGTGTTGTCGCTGGACCAGCTGATGGAGGCGCCGCCGGCCGCGCCGGTCTTCGGCAGGTCCAGGTCGGCGATGACGGCGTCCGTGTCGCCGAGGTCCAGGGCGGCCTTGTCGTCGGCCACGCCCTGGGCGGCCACCGGGAGGGCGAGCTGCTCCACGTCGGAGGCGGCCAGCGCGTGGTCGTACACGCGGAAGTCGCGGATGTCGCCCTTGAAGAGTTTGTCGCCGGAGTACACGGACTTGCCGATGTAGTTGGCGGTGGTGATGCCGGAGCCGATGGCGCCGGGGGTGATGGTGACCGAGGTGTTGCGGGCGACCTCGACGCCGTCCTCGTACAGCACAGCGGTGGTGCCGGACTGTGTGTAGGTGAGGTGCTTCCACACCGCGCGGGTCAGGTTGTGGGAGTCGGCGGGCTTGGTGGTCTGTTCCGTCGACCAGTTGCCGGTGGCGATCGAGGTGCGCAGGGAGTTGCCCGTGGTGAACAGGTAGCCGTTGCCGTTGCTGCCGCTGGAGTTGCCGAATCCGTAGAGGAAGTACGGCGTGGACTGGGCGGCGTCGATGCGCACGTCCATGGCGACGCTGATCGCGTCCATGCCCTTCATCACGTCGTTCGGCACCTTGATGTAGGTGTCGGAGCCGTTGAAGGCGAGGCCCTGGCCGGTGGACGACCAGCCGGCGGCGCCGGTCACCGTGCCGTCGCGGCCGTGACCGGAGGCGTCGGTCACCGTGGTGCCGGACGTGGCGTCGAGCTTGTACCAGAGGGCCAGACCGTCGGTGAGGTCGGCGGCCTCGTCGGCCTGGACGGGAGTCGCGGCCCCTGTCAGGCCCATGAGCAGACAGGCGGCGGTCAGTGCGGCCAGTTGCCCCACCCCGCGTCTTGCACGGCCGCGGAGTCGATGTCTGTGGGTCATGGGGGCAACCGCCGTTTCAACCGTGTGACGTGATGTTGCGAGAGTGTCAAACGGTGTACATGGCCGCGTCAATACTTCTCGAACAATGTCCGGCGGGTCGAACGAGTGGAGGGGGGTCGGCAACGCCTTGTGCCCAGTGCCGGGTTGACGGCTCCAGCCACGTGAGAGGGCCCGCCACCAGTGCGGGCGCGACCACGAAGAGGGCCCCGGGGCCGGCCTCGTCGGCGGCCGCGGCCGCCGACGAGGCCGCACGGCTGCCGGCGGGCCGGAGCCGGAGTCGAGGATCCGGCGGACGGCGGTCCTACGGCTGAGGCTGTCGCTCGGGCGGTTCGGGGCGAGGACGGGACTCGAACGCGGCGGGCAGCCCCGTGCCCGGTCAGTACGCCGCCGAAGAGGTCGCCGGCTTCGGAGGCGACGGGATCCACGGCCGTCGCTCCCTCGAAGGCACGGTCCTCGGCGGCTGTCCGTTCTCCGGCCGCCGGGCGGGACGGGCGGCCGCCGCGGCGACGGCGACCCGACCTGGGACGCGATCCGACCCTCGCACCCCGGAGGCCTCCTGACCGCCCGTCGGACGCCACCTGACCGGGCGTCGCACACCGTCGGACACGCTCCGATCGAGCGAGACATGGGCCGAGTGGCCCGACTCACATGGCCAACCCGGTCACGCACCGACACCATGGTCCTCGTCACCGCCAGGCTGAAGGGGTCCCGGATGTTCCGCAAGGTGCTGGTCGCCAACCGTGGTGAGATCGCGATCCGTGCGTTCCGCGCCGGCTATGAGCTGGGCGCGCGCACGGTCGCGGTCTTCCCGCACGAGGACCGCAACTCACTCCACCGGCAGAAGGCCGACGAGGCCTACGAGATCGGCGAGCAGGGGCACCCCGTGCGCGCCTACCTCTCCGTCGAGGAGATCGTCGGCGCCGCGCGCCGGGCGGGCGCCGATGCCGTCTACCCGGGCTACGGGTTCCTCTCCGAGAACCCCGAACTCGCGCGGGCCTGCGAGGAGGCGGGCATCACGTTCGTCGGCCCCGACGCGCGCACGCTCGAACTGACCGGCAACAAGGCGAGCGCCGTGGCCGCGGCCCGCGCGGCGGGCGTACCCGTGCTCGGCTCGTCCGCGCCCTCCAACGACATCGACGAACTCGTCCGGGCCGCCGAGGAGATTGGCTTCCCCCTGTTCGTCAAGGCCGTCGCCGGCGGCGGCGGACGGGGCATGCGCCGCGTCGAGGACCCGGCCGTGCTGCGCGAGTCCATCGAGGCGGCGTCCCGGGAGGCCGCGTCCGCCTTCGGCGACCCCACCGTCTTCCTGGAGAAGGCCGTCGTCGACCCGCGCCACATCGAGGTGCAGATCCTCGCCGACGGCGAGGGCAACGTCATCCATCTCTTCGAGCGCGACTGCTCGGTCCAGCGCCGTCACCAGAAGGTGATCGAGCTGGCCCCCGCGCCCAACCTCGCCCCCGAGCTGCGCGACCGCATCTGCGCCGACGCGGTCCGCTTCGCCCGGCAGATCGGCTACCGCAACGCCGGCACCGTCGAGTTCCTGCTCGACCCCGCGGGCAACCACGTCTTCATCGAGATGAACCCCCGCATCCAGGTCGAGCACACGGTGACCGAGGAGGTCACCGACGTCGACCTCGTCCAGGCCCAGCTGCGCATCGCCGGCGGCGAGACCCTGGCCGACCTCGGCCTGTCCCAGGAGACCGTCACCCTGCACGGCGCCGCCCTCCAGTGCCGGATCACCACCGAGGACCCCGCCAACGGCTTCCGCCCCGACACCGGCCGCATCAGCGCCTACCGCTCGCCCGGCGGCTCCGGCATCCGCCTCGACGGCGGTACCACCCACGCGGGTACGGAGATCAGCGCGCACTTCGACTCGATGCTGGTCAAACTGACGTGTCGGGGCCGGGACTTCGAGACCGCGATCAAGCGGGCCCGGCGTGCCGTGGCCGAGTTCCGCATCCGGGGCGTGTCCACCAACATCCCCTTCCTCCAGGCCGTCCTGGACGACCCGGACTTCCAGGGCGGACGCGTCACGACGTCGTTCATCGAACAGCGCCCGCACCTGCTCACCGCGCGCTCCTCCGCCGACCGCGGCACCAAGCTGCTGACCTACCTCGCCGACGTCACCGTCAACAAGCCGCACGGTGAGCGGCCCGAGGTGATCGACCCGGTCACCAAGCTGCCGCCGGTGCCCGACGCCGAGCCGCCCGCCGGCTCCCGCCAGCGCCTGGTCCACCTCGGGCCCGAGGGCTTCGCCCGCGCGCTGCGCGAGTCGCCGACCATCGGCGTCACCGACACCACCTTCCGCGACGCCCACCAGTCCCTGCTGGCCACCCGCGTCCGCACCAAGGACCTCCTCGCCTCCGCCCCGCTGGTCGCCCGGACCCTGCCCCAGCTGCTGTCGCTGGAGTGCTGGGGCGGCGCGACCTACGACGTCGCCCTGCGCTTCCTCGCCGAGGACCCGTGGGAGCGGCTGGCGGCCCTGCGCGAGGCGGTGCCCAACATCTGCCTCCAGATGCTGCTGCGCGGCCGCAACACGGTGGGCTACACCCCGTACCCGACCGAGGTGACCGACGCCTTCGTGCAGGAGGCGGCCGCCACCGGCATCGACATCTTCCGCATCTTCGACGCCCTCAACGACGTCGGCCAGATGCGCCCCGCCATCGACGCGGTACGGGAGACGGGCACGGCGATCGCCGAGGTCGCCCTCTGCTACACCTCCGACCTGTCCGACCCGTCGGAGCGGCTGTACACCCTCGACTACTACCTCCGCCTGGCCGAACAGATCGTCGACGCAGGCGCCCACGTCCTGGCCGTCAAGGACATGGCGGGCCTGCTGCGCGCCCCGGCCGCCGCGAAGCTCGTGGCGGCGCTGCGCCGTGAGTTCGACCTGCCGGTGCACCTGCACACCCACGACACCGCGGGCGGTCAGCTCGCCACCTACCTGGCCGCGATCCAGGCCGGCGCGGACGCCGTCGACGGCGCCGTCGCCTCCATGGCGGGGACGACCTCGCAGCCCTCGCTGTCGGCGATCGTCGCCGCGACGGACCACTCCGAGCGGCCCACCGGCCTCGACCTCCAGGCCGTCGGCGACCTGGAGCCGTACTGGGAGGGCGTCCGCAGGATCTACGCCCCCTTCGAGGCGGGCCTGGCCTCTCCGACCGGACGGGTCTACCACCACGAGATCCCCGGCGGACAGCTCTCCAACCTGCGCACCCAGGCCGTCGCGCTCGGCCTCGGCGACCGCTTCGAGGACATCGAGGCGATGTACGCCGCCGCCGACCGCATCCTCGGCCATCTGGTGAAGGTCACCCCGTCGTCCAAGGTGGTCGGCGACCTCGCGCTGCACCTGGTCGGCGCCGGAGTCGACCCGAAGGAGTTCGAGGCGACGCCCGACCGGTACGACATCCCGGACTCCGTCATCGGCTTCCTGCGCGGCGAACTCGGCACCCCACCCGGCGGCTGGCCCGAGCCGTTCCGCAGCAAGGCGCTGCGCGGCCGCACCGAGGCCAAGCCCGTCCAGGAACTGAGCACCGAGGACCGCGAGGGCCTGGAGAAGGCCCGCCGCAGCACTCTCAACCGGCTGCTGTTCCCCGGTCCGACCCGCGACTTCGAGGCTCACCGCCAGGCCTACGGCGACACCAGCGTGCTCGACAGCAAGGACTTCTTCTACGGTCTGCGCCCGAGCAAGGAGTACGCCGTCGACCTCGAGCCGGGCGTACGGCTGCTGATCGAGCTCCAGGCCATCGGCGAGGCCGACGAGCGCGGCCTGCGCACGGTGATGTCCTCTCTGAACGGCCAGCTGCGGCCCATCCAGGTCCGGGACAAGGCGGCGGCCTCCGACGTGCCGGTGACCGAGAAGGCCGACCGCGCCAACCCCGGCCATGTCGCAGCGCCGTTCGCGGGCGTGGTCACGCTTGCGGTGGCGGAAGGCGACCAGGTGGAGGCCGGCACGACGATCGCCACCATCGAGGCGATGAAGATGGAGGCCACGATCACGGCCCCGAAGGCCGGTACGGTGTCGCGGCTCGCCATCAACCGGATCCAGCAGGTGGAGGGCGGCGACCTGCTGGCCGAGGTGGGCTGAGCCGGGGCGCCGTCGTCGGCGCCCCGGCCGCCGCCCGGGCGCGGCGCGGTGCGGCGCGACGAGCGGGGCGGCGGCGAAGGCCGCGGTCACCTCCCCCTGGACGTCGGGTCCGCAGCCTGCGCTTCCCTTGACGGGCGGGGGGCGGACGGACTGATGGACGGACGGACTGACGGGGCGGGCGGACGGGCTGCCCGCCCAGGTGACGTGGTCCGCCGCCATCGGCGGGCGCCTCCATGGGCGGGTGCTTCCGTGGGCGGACGGCGGCCGCCGCCCGCCCCGGACCGTGCACCGTACGTTCCACCGGCCTCGTCGGGAGTCCTCGGGCGGGCGTTGCCCCCGCGGGCAACAGGTCTGCCCTCGCGTCCGGTGACGCGGGACGGGTCACCCGCTAACGTCCGCCCGTGAGCAACTGCACTTTTCCGGAACGGCCGTTGACCGGTCGTCAGGAGCGCGCCGCGTGAGCGACGAGCAAGCCGTCGAGACCCCTCCGCACGAGACCGCCCTCGCACCGGAGCCCGTCACTCCGCAAGCCGCCGCCCCGGGGGTCAACACTCCCCACGCACAGGCACAGGCGTCGCCTGCCGCACGCCCCCGGCGGCGCGGCCCGGGCGCCTTCACCCTCCTGGTCCTCCCCGGCCTGGTCACCCTGTCCGCAGTCGCCGGATTCCTCGCCCTGACCGGGGGGCTCCCCGACGACTGGAGCACGCAGGGAAGCGCACCACAGGGCGCCGCGGGCGGCGTCGACGCGACCTACGGCCCCTGGCTGCGCAAGTCCGCCGACGCCTGTACGGTCGTCACCCCGTCCGTCCTCGCCGCGCAGATCGACCAGCTCACCGGCTGGAGCAACGACAGCGCCACCACCTCCCAAGCGCGGGGCATCGCCGCCTTCACCGACGCGGGGTGGAAGGCCTGGGGCAAGGACGACGACGGCAACGGACGTGCCTCGCCCACGGATCCGGCCGACGCCATCATGGCGCTCGGCCGCCAGGACTGCTCCCTGGCCCGCGAGGTCACCGGCCTCAGAACCGACGGCACCGTCAACGGGGACCTGGTCGATCTCACCCTCGCCGCCTACGCGGTCGGCACGGACGCCGTGACGAAGGCGGGAGCCGTGCCCGCCGCGGCGCAGACCTACCTGACCGAGGTCAAGGCCCTGTTCGGCAAGTACGAGGCCTTCGACCGGGAGGACCCGCCCACCGGAAGTGTCCTGGCCGACGCGATCCTGGCCCCGCCCGTCACCACCCTTACCGTCACCTCGCCGTACGGATCGCGCCAGCACCCGCTGACCGGGGTCACCAAGCTCCACACCGGCGTGGATTTCGGCGCGCCCCAGGGCGCCCAGGTCTTCGCCGCCCGGGCGGGCACGGTCGTCTTCGCGGCCATGACCACGGCCTACGGCAACCGTGTCGTCGTCGACCACGGCACGATCGAGGGCAAACGGCTCCAGACGACGTACAGCCACCTGTCCGCCATCGACGTCACCACGGGCCGGGCGGTGCAGACGGGGACCCCGCTGGGACGGGTGGGCTCCACCGGCCTGTCCACCGGCCCTCACCTGCACTTCGAGGTGATCTACGACGGCTACTACGCCGACCCGATGCCCTGGCTGGCGTCCACGGGCTGACCGCCGGCCCCCGGGGCGCCAGAGGGACCGGGCATCCGGCGCTGCCCGCGCGGCCGGCGCAGGACCGTCTCCCAGGTGTCCACGGCGTAGTGCAGGACCAGGCCGTGACGTGCGTACAGCCGCGGCGCGCCGGTCGGGTTCGAGGTGTCCACACCGAGCCCCACGGTGTCCCGGCCCCGGGCGGCGAAGGCCGCGAAGGCGTGCCGCAGCAGCAGCCCGGCCAGTCCGCGCCCGCGGGCCTCGCCGAGCACGCCGATGCTGCGGATCCACCCCATCGCCTCACGGTCGTCGCGGGCCATCAGGAACCCGGCGTCCCCGGACTCGTCCGTGCCGGCGATCCACACCAGGGACCAGTCGAGCCCCGCCGCGTCCACGTCGTGCGACCACTGCGCGTAGCCGCGCGGCTGGAAGTCGAAGTGCTCGGCGAAGGACGCCTGGTAGAGCTCATGGACGCGGACCCGGTCCGCCTCGCCGGCACAGGACCGCAGCCACACGCCCGCGGGCGGCGTCGGCGGCATGTCCCCGGCCCCGTCCAGGGGCCGGCGCAGTACGTGGTAGCGCCGCACGACGGACCAGCCGCGGAGCCGGAGCAGCGAGGTGTCGAGGGTGGGCTCCGCGTTGAGATGCAGATGCACCACGGCCCGCTCGGCGCCGTTCCCCAGCGCCTTCTCCAGTGCCCGGGCCTCCATCGCCGCCAGGACCAGCCGCCCCGCCTCCTGCCGGTCCGGCAGGACGTAGTGGTCGACGTCCACGCGTTCGCCGCCGGACTCGTCCCACACGAGCCCGTAGCCGACCAGCCGGTCCCCGTCGAAGGCGAGCCAGGAGTCCCGCTCCAGATCGGTGCCGGGACGCCCCAGGTCGGCCTCGACGGTGTGCAGATCCGTCTCGGGCCGGCCGATCTCGATGACGTCGATCTCGTTGAGGAGACCGGTGACGGCCGGCGCGTCGGCGAAGGACGCGGGACGCAGGAGAAAGCGCATGGCGCCAGGGTCCGGGGGAGGGCGGCCGGCCGCAACGCAATTTCACGTGGTGCGAGGTGCAGCCATGAGCCCTGTATGCGCCCCCGTACGCCTGGGCAGAATCCGTTCTGGCATTGATCATGCGGGCGGCGTGGAACGGTACTCGCCCGACTTCCCGGGAAGGCAGGTCGGTTGTCGTGCAGTTGCGTCTTCCCTCCTCGATATCCGAAGCACAGCGGTGCCTGGCCGAAGGAGCGGTACCGGTGGGAGGCGCCACGCTCGTCTGGGCCGGCTGGCAGCGGGACGGCTTCCCCGAGCAGGCCGTGTCGCTGCGCAACGTGCCGGAGGCCGGCACGGTCGGCCCCGGGGAACTGGGCGGTGCCGTGCTGCTGAACCGCGTCGACGCGACCGTGCCCGAGGTGCTGCACCGGGCGGCCTCCGGTGTCGGCACGGGCGCGGTGCGCCGGGCCGCCACGGTCGGCGGCAACATCGTGGGCAGCACCCTGCGCTGTCTGCTTCCCGCGGCCCTCGTCCTCGACGCCCGGGCCACGGTCCTGGAACCCGACAGCGTCTACGACACCGATCTGAGCGAACTGCTGGCGAAGCGTCACGTACTGCTCGCCCTGAGCTGGCGCACCCCCCTCGTCAGCGCCTACCGCAAGCTGGACGGCGAGGCGGGCGGCCCGCCGCCCCTTGTCATCGCCGCCGCGCTGCACGCCGCCGACGACGGTCCCGGTGACCTGCGGGTGGCCGTGCGCGACGGCTACGAGGTGTTCAGCGAGCGCACGCCGTACGACCCGGACCCCGAGCAGGTGCTGCACGCCTTGGCCGGCACGGATCTGGGCGCCCTCCCCGCCGCCGCCCGGGACGTGGTCCGCGTCCAGGTCACCGACGTACTGGCCCGCGCCGCCGACCGCTGAGGCCCGGCCGCGCGACTCCCTCGCATCGCGGTCCGCGACGACGCCCCTGCACCGGGGCACGCACCGATGCCCCCGAACCGGGGCCCCGCCGAGGTGCGTTGTCGGTGCCTGTTGGTAGAACTGCGGACACATCACGGACCGCGCACTTTTTCTCCCGGGAGCAGCCGCATGACCATCGGTGACCACCTCGACGTGTTGTTCGGGCTGCCCGCGTACACCTTCCCGGGCGCCGAGCACAAGCCGCGCCCGGTGGAGCCGGAAGCCGTCGCCTGGCGCGTCACCGTCGACGTCTACGACGCCGACGAGGACTGGACGAAGGCGTTCGCCCGCTTCTGCTCCGCCGTCGACACCACCCGCGTCAGGGCCCTGATCGTCGGCGCCTGGCAGGAGGCGTACGACACGGACCCCTCGGACGTCGTGGCGGCGCTCGTGGCCGCCCGGGACCGGTTCCCGGCGCTGCGGGCGGTGTTCCTCGGCGACATGGTGGGGGAGGAGTGCGAGATCTCCTGGATCAACCAGACCGACGTCACCCCGCTGCTCGCCGCGTTCCCCGCTCTGGAGGAACTCGGCGTGCGCGGCGGATCCGGGCTGCGTTTCCCCGCTGTGAGCCACGGAGCGCTGCGCAGGCTGGTGATCGAGACGGGCGGGTTGCCCGCGGAGGTCGTGCGCGGGGTCGGCGGCAGCGACCTGCCCGCGCTGGTCCACCTCGACCTCTGGCTCGGCACCCCCGAGTACGGAGGTGACACCGAGGCCGCCGACCTGGAGCCCATCCTGTCCGGGGCCCGGCTGCCGAGCCTGCGCCACCTCGCCCTGCGCAACAGCGAGATCCAGGACGCGGTGGCCGCCGCGGTGGCCACCGCGCCGGTGCTGGAGCGTCTGGAGGTGCTGGACCTCTCCATGGGCGTGCTGACCGACGAGGGCGTGGCCGCCCTGCTCGCCGGCCGGCCGCTCACCCACCTCCGGAAGCTGGACCTGCACCACCACTACCTGAGCGAGGCCGCGCAGGAGCGTGTCCGGCGGAGCGTGGAGACCGCGGGCGTCGAGGTGGACCTCGACCGTGACGACGCGGAGGAGGAGGCGGAGGACGACGGCACGGTGTGGCGTTACGTCGCCGTGGGGGAGTGAGTACGCCACCCATGGGTCACCGTCTCTCCTCCCCCGACGCGTTCCGCCCGCGGCAGGCGTCCGAGCCGCGCCTCGCGGTGGTCGGCAACCCGGAGAACCGCCGGATCGCCCTCTTCGAGGACGCGGTACGCCGGGCCGGTCTGCCGGCCCCGCGGGTCGTCCCGTGGGCGGAGGTGCTGCGCGACGGGGGCGCCGATTTCACGGCCGAGGAGATCGTCCGGCTGGATTCACCGGGTGAGGACCCCGAGGTCGACCGGCTGCTGCGGGGCGCCGGCGACCCCACCCGGGTCGAGGGCTCGGGCCGCTGGTACGCGGGCTTCGTCGCCGCGGTACGCAGCCTGCGCGGCGGCGTCCGGCTGGACGACCCGGACGAACTCGCCGTGCTGTTCGACAAGCGGCTCTGCCACGCCGTCCTCGACGGGGCGGGTGTCCCGGTGCCCGCCTCACCCACCTCGGGCGCGCGCGGCGTGCCGGTGCGCGGCTGGGACGACGTCCGCGCGGTGATGCGCGAGCACCGGATGCCCCGGCTGTTCGTGAAGCCCGCGCACGGGTCGTCCGCCTCGGGTGTCCTCGCCGTCGAGTCGGGAGGCGGCGGCCGGATCCGGGCCACCACCTCCGTGGAACTCGCCGCGGACGGCGGTCTGTACAACTCCCTCCGGGTGCGCCGCTACGAACGCGAGCAGCAGATCGCGGCCATCGTCGACGCGCTCGCCCCGGACGGGCTGCACCTCGAGCGGTGGCTGCCGAAGGCGTCCCAGGAGGGCCGGGCCGCCGACCTCAGGGTCGTCGTCGTGGCCGGTCGCGCCACCCATGCGGTGGTCCGCACCAGCCGTTCCCCCCTGACCAACCTCCATCTCGGCGGACGCAGGGGCGACCTGGCCGCGGTACGGGAGGCCGTCGAGGCGGCGGGCGCCGGCTGGGCCGACGTGCTGGGCGCGTGCGAGCGGGCCGCGGCCTGCTTCCCCCGCACCCTGTGCGTCGGCGTCGACCTGCTGCCGGCCGTCGGCTGGCGCAGGGTCGCCGTGGGAGAGGTCAACGCCTTCGGCGACCTGCTGCCCCGGCTCACGGGACTGCCCGGAGGCGGCGCGGAGGGCCTCGACACCTACGCGGCCCAGGTGGCCGCCGCCCTGGCTGACGTCGCCCGGCACAGAACAGGAACAGCGCATGCCTGAGCCCGACACGAACGACGTGCCCCACGCGAGGGACGTGCCCGTCACCCACCAGGTACCCCACGCGGCCACGCCCGTCCCGAACCACGTACCCCGCGCGAAGGAAGCGCTCGTCACGAACGACGGGCCGCAGACGAACGAAGTGCCCACCGTGAACGAAGTGCACGACATGAACGAAGTGCACGACATGAACGAGGTGGTCGGCAGCCACGACCTCCTGCTCGTCACCCTCGACACACTCCGCCACGACGTCGCCGCCGAGCTGGCGGCGGCCGGCCGCATCCCCCACCTGGCCCGGCACCTCCCCGGCGGCCGCTGGGAGAAGCGGCACGCACCGGGAAGCTTCACCTACGCCTCCCACCAGGCGATCTTCGCCGGGTTCCTGCCGACGCCGGCCGCCCCCGGACCGCACCCGCGCCTGTTCGCGGCGAGCTTCGCGGGCAGCGAGACCACCGCCGGCGGCACCTACGTCTACGACACCCCCGACCTCGTCTCGGGCCTGGCCGAGGACGGCTACCACACGGCGTGCATCGGAGGCGTGGGCTTCTTCAACAAGCAGGGCCCGCTGGGCTCCGTGCTGCCCGGCCTGTTCCACGAGTCCCACTGGGAGCCGGAGTTCGGCGTCACCTCACCCGAGTCCTTCGAGAACCAGATCGCCCGCGCCGAGGACATCGTGCGCCGACTCCCGCACGGGCAGCGGCTGTTCCTCTTCGTCAACGTGTCCGCCCTGCACCAGCCGAACTGGTTCCATCTGCCGGGCGCGACCCGCGAGGCAGGCGACAGCCGGGAGACGCACGCCGCCGCGCTGGAGTACGTGGACCGGCACATCGGGCGGCTGTTCGCCGCGATGAGCAGCAGACGGCGCTGTTTCGCGATCGTCTGCTCCGACCACGGCACCGCCTACGGCGACGACGGCTACACCGGCCACCGCATCGGCCACGAGTGCGTGTGGACCGTGCCGTACGCCCACTTCTTCCTCGATCCCGCACCCCGTGATCCCGCGACCCGTCCGGCGGAGGCCGTCCGATGACCACCGCCGAGCCGGCCACCCGCACCAGCCCCTACCAGCACTACGTCTACGCCTACCCCCACAAGACGGCCTACCGCCGGCTGCCCGACCGCCCGCCCCTGAAGGCCCTCTGGGCGGCCGAGCCCAAGGAGGCGCTCTCGCTCTACCTGCACATCCCGTTCTGCGAGGTCCGCTGCGGCTTCTGCAACCTCTTCACCCGCATCGGCGCCCCCGACGGCCTGACCGGCGCCTACCTGGACGCCCTGGAACGGCAGGCGACCACCGTGCGGGATGCGCTGGGGTCGGACGACGTCCGGTTCGCGACGGCCGCGTTCGGCGGCGGCACCCCCACCTTCCTCACCGCCGCCGAACTGGACCGCCTCTGCGACATCGCCGAGCACCGCATGGGCGCGGACCTGCGCGCGGTACCGCTGTCGGTGGAGGCCTCGCCCGCCACGGCCACCGCCGACCGGCTCGCCGTCCTGGCCGGCCGGGGCACCACCCGGCTGAGTCTGGGTGTCCAGAGCTTCGTCGACTCCGAGGCCCGGGCCGCCGTGCGCCCGCAGCGCCGCGCCGACGTCGAGGCGGCCCTCGCCCGCATCCGCGACACCGCGCTCCCGGTCCTCAACATCGACCTCATCTACGGCATCGACGGCCAGACCGAGCGGACCTGGCGGCACTCCCTGGACGCGGCCCTGGCCTGGCGGCCCGAGGAGCTCTACCTCTACCCGCTCTACGTCCGTCCCCTCACCGGCCTCGGCCGCCGCGGCCCCGGCCCGGGGCCCGACGCGGTCGGCGACCCGGCCTGGGACGAGCAGCGGCTGCGGCTGTACCGCACGGGCCGCGACCACCTCCTCGCACACGGCTACACCCAGCAGTCGATGCGCATGTTCCGCCGCACCGACGCCCCGCCGCAGGGCTCGGACGACTACGCCTGCCAGACCGACGGCATGATCGGCCTCGGCTGCGGCGCCCGCTCCTACACGGCCGGCCTGCACTACTCCTTCGACTACGCCGTCGACATGCACCAGATCCGGGGCATCATCGACGACTACGTCGCCACCGACGCGTCCGGCTTCGCCCACGCCGAGGTGGGCCACGTCATGCGGGCCGAGGAGGCGCGCCGACGCCACCTCCTGCAATCGCTCCTCCAGGCCGAGGGCCTGCGGCTCGACGACTACCGGGCCCGCTTCGACGGCGCGCCCGCCGACGACTTCGGTCCCGAACTCGAACGCTTCGCCGACCGCGGCTGGCTGACCGACGCCGACCCTGCGGCCCTGCGGCTCACCCCCGAGGGCCTCGCCCACTCCGACGCCATCGGCCCCGAGCTGTTCTCCCCGGCCGTGCGGGCCGCCATGGCCGCCTACGAGCGGAAGTGAGGCGGCGGCCATGGATCTGACGCTGCTCTACCGCGGTCCGCTCGCCTCCTGCGACTACGACTGCCCCTACTGCCCGTTCGCCAAGCGGCGCGACAGCGGGGCGCAACTGCGCGCCGACCGGGCCGCGCTCGAACGCTTCACACGGTGGGCCGCGTCCCGGACCGACGACAGCCTCTCGCTGCTGTTCACCCCCTGGGGCGAGGGCCTGGTCCGTTCCTGGTACCGGCGCGCCCTCGCCGACCTGTCCCGCCTCCCGCACATCCGCCGCGTCGCCATCCAGACCAACCTCAGCTGCCGCACCGACTGGCTCGCCGAGGCCGACCCGCGAACCCTGGCCCTGTGGTGCACGTTCCACCCCGGCCAGACCCCCTACGACCGCTTCCTCGCAAAGTGCCGCGAACTGTCGGACCGTGGCGTCCGCTTCAGCGTCGGCGTCGTCGGCCTGCCCGAGCACCTCGACGCGGCCCGCCGGCTGCGCGTGGACCTGCCCCCGCACGTCTACCTGTGGATCAACGCCGCCGAGGGGTACACCTACGAGGACGCCGAAGCCGACCGGTGGACCGCCGTCGACCCGCTCTTCCCGTACAGCCGGCACCCGCACACCAGCGCGGGCCTGCCCTGCCGCACCGGCGAGTCCGTGATCTCGGTCGACGGCGAGGGCACCGTGCGCCGCTGCCACTTCGTCCGCGCCGAACTGGGCAACCTCTACGACGGCTCGTACCGCGACGCCCTGCGCCCACGCCCCTGCCCGCTCGCCGTCTGCGACTGCCACATCGGCTACGTCCACCTCGAGACGCTGCCGCTGTACGACGTCTTCGCGGGCGGGGTCCTGGAACGCATCCCGGCACCCGCGCCCGCATCCGCTCCAGCCCTCGCACAGCACCCCGCCCGCATCGCGACGATCGCGATGCGGGCGGGGGCAGCGGAGCAGCAGGGCCTCACGGAGTCACGTCCGTGACCCTCCAGCGCTGGTTGGAGCCGGAGTTGGCCTGCCAGGTGGTGACGGCCGCGCCTTCGTTCGTGGCCTGGCCGCCGACCTCGAGGAGCCGTCCGGTGGCCACGTTGACCAGGGTCCACGTGCCGTCACCGGTGGTCGACAGGATCCACTCGGTGGCGGGGTCACGCACACCGGTGTCGGGCTCGACCACCGGGACGTTGTCGCGGACGGCGAGGCGCTTGCCCTCGGCCGGGTTGGCGAGGACGTAACGCTGCCGGTTGCCGGTCTCGCCGTACCGGGCGTCCAGCTGCCACCGCTGCGCGACGGTGCCGTTGGCGGAACCGATCGCCAGGTTGGAGCCGTTGGCCTTGACGGTGACGGCCTTCCCGCTCTGCACGCCGGTCAGCGTGTAGGAGTGGCCGGCGGTGAACGGACCCGCGTTCTCCGCGACGCCCGAGACACCCTTGATGGCGAAGGAGGTCACGGACTGGGCGGGGACGGTGTAGGTGGCCTTGCCGTCGACGACCCTGAAGGAAGCCTGCTGCTGAAGCTTGCCGTCGGCGCTCGTCACGGTCGGCGTGACCCTCGCGTTGTCCTTGATCGTGCCGAACTTCGACAGGTCGATGGTGACCGTGCGGGGCGCGGTGGTGGAGTTGACGTGGACCAGCGAGGCGCCCTTGCCGTTCTTCGTCACGGCGGCGGCACTCGACGTGTCGTCCACCTTGATCAGCTGGTCGCCGGGCTGGATGAAGTGCGTGAAGTTACGCGCCGTGTCGAACTTGGTGTTCGTGAAGATCGGGCACGACTGGAGGGTGTCCGCCGCGGTGCAGCTGAACGGGAGCTGGATGGAGCCCCAGTTGCCGCCCTTGGCGGACTCGCCGCCCGGCTTCATGTTGCCGTAGTCCTCGACCGGCTGCCAGAACACCCAGGCCTTGGGCTCCAGTTCACGCAGGTCGTTCACCATCTGCTGGGCGAGGCCGAGGCCCGGACGCATGTCCGTGAAGCTCTGCCCGTCACCCCAGTCGCCCTCGACCTCGCTCATCCACAGCGGCTTGTCGGCCGCCTTGGCGAGGTCGCGCACGGTCGTGCGCTGCCCGGTGCCGTAGGTGTGGACGTTCATCTGCCCGACGGCGTCCTTGGACGCCTGCGAGTACGAGTTCCAGTTCGTCGCGAAGATGGACGGGTTGGTCTCGTCCATCGCCGAGATGTCCGCCTTGACCTTCGCCTTCGTCAGCGCGGAGGGAAGCGCGGCGAGCACCTTCTGCTGGAGCGCGGGCCCGATGTGGGCGCCCTCCTGGCGACCGCCCGTGGGCTGTCCGTCCGCACCCAGACGTGTGCCCCAGTAGCCGGTGTTGGGCTCGTTGAACGGGTCGATCGTGTCGACCTTGATGTGCTCGGACTTCTCGAGCCGCTTGGTCGCGCCCGCGAGGTACGCGGCGAAGTCGTCGACCGAGTCCGTCTTCAGCTGGTCGGCGTTGGCGTCGAAGCCGCCGGAGACGTAGCCGCTGACGGTCATGAACCACGGCGGCGAGTTGCTGAACGTCTCCCAGTGGTCGATGTCCTTCTTGATGCGCTCCACCCACCACCGCTGATTGGCGTCGGCGTCCTCGTTCCAGTCCGCCTCGTCGTCGGCGCTCCACCAGTCGGTGTCGGTACGGGTGGTGCCCGCGGGCGCCTTCCACCAGCCCTCGACCGCGCCGCCCGCCCGCAGATAGTCCTTGACGTCCGGGGCGTTGCCGCCGCCTATGTTGTAGCGGGCGATGTTCAGCGCGAGACCGTCGTCACCGAACAGCAGGTCCGCGAGCTTCTCGCGGACGGCCGGCGGGTAGTCGCCGGTCGCGTTGGCGAACCAGACCAGACTGGTGCCCCAGCCCTCGAACTCGTCGTGGGCGTACGACGGGTCCGGCGTCACGGTGACGGCGGCATCGGCGTGCGCCTGCACGGGGACGCTGAGCAGCGCGGCCCCGGTGGCCAGGGCGGTGAGTGCGGCGGCCCCGAGGGTCCGTCTGCTGCGGGTACGGCGTGCCATGTGTGCTCCCAACTGCGGTGCGGTCGCTGTGGTGGGCCCCCTCCTGCCGCGCGGGCAGGAGGGGATGGCCCCCGGTACGGGCGCGTGCCGTGCCGAGGAGTCGTGGGGGTGGGAACGGGCGAGGTCAGCCGGCGGGCTGTCGCAGCACGGCGACCTCCCGCGGCCCGAGGACGAGGCCGCCCTGCGCGCCGCCGGTGCCGATCAGCACCTCGCCGTCGAGTCCGGTCACCGGCACCGTGCCGTCGGTCCGGTTGACCAGGAACAGGAAACGGCCTTCGGCGCCGCGCCGGACGGTCAGTTCGACCGATCCCCGGACGTCCGAGGGGAGTTCACTGCTGACCCCGGCCGGGTCCAGCAGCCGGGGCAGCAGCGAGCGGAGCCCGTCGACGCCCAGCCGGGTGGAGACATAGGAGGCCGAACCGCCTCCGGTCGGGCGCCGGGTGACGGCGGGGCGTCCGGCGTGCACACCGGTGCGGTAGTGCGCCAGCACCTCGGTGTCTCCGTCGGTGACGGTGATCCGGTCGGTCCACAGGCTGCCCGAGGTGGCGTCGTCCAGTTCCACGGACTCCCCGGCGAGCAGCGGACCGAACTCCTCGATGCGGATGCCGAGCAGTTCCCGCAGGGCGCCCGGGTAGCCGCCGAGCCAGATGTGGTCGTTCTCGTCGACGACCCCGGAGAAGTACGTGGTGACGAGGTGGCCGCCCTGCTCGGCGTAGCGCGTGAGCTCCTTCGCGAGCTCGGCCGGCACGACGTGCAGCACGGGCGCGATGAGCACCTGGTGCCGGGAGAGGTCGGCGCGGGTGGTGACGAGGTCGGCGCGGACGCCGAGGGCGAGCAGCGCCGAGTACCAGTCGAGCGCCTCCTGCCGGTAGTCCAGCAGGGCGGTGGGGTGCGAGTCCTGCTCGCTGGCCCACCACGAGTCCCAGTCGTAGAGGATGCCGACGGCGGCCGTCTCCCGCTCGGAACCGGCCACCGGGGCAAGGGCCTTGAGGGTGGCGCCGAGGTCGGCCACCGCGCGGAACAGGTCGCTGTCCTCTCCGGCGTGCGGGACCATCGCCGAGTGGTACTTCTCGGCGCCGGCCGCCGACTGCCGCCACTGGAAGAAGCACACCGCGTCGGCGCCGTGCGCCACATGCAGCAGCGAGTCGCGGGCCAGGTCCCCGGGCCGCTTCGCCACGTTGACGGGCTGCCAGTTGACGGCGCTGGTGGAGTGCTCCATCAGGAACCAGGGCCGGCCGCTCGCGATGCCGCTGACGAGGTTCGCGGAGAAGGACAGCTCGTCGCGGTCCTGCGGGCCGGGGTGGACGTAGTGGTCGTTGGAGACGAAGTCGATCTCGTCGGCCCAGTCCGGGTAGTTCATGCCCTTGGTGCCGCCCATCACCATGAAGTTGGTGGTGACCGGTATCCCGGGCGTGATCTCCCGCAGGATCTCCCGTTCCGCGACGAGATGGTCCTTCAGCGCGTCCGAGGAGAACCGCTTGAAGTCGAGCTGCTGGGTGGGGTTGGGGTGCGAGGCGGCCAGCCGCGGCGGCAGGATCTGCTCCCAGTCGCTGTAGCGCTGCGACCAGAACGCCGTCCCCCAGGCGTGGTTCAGGGCGTCGAGCGATCCGTAGCGGGCGCGCAGCCACACCCGGAAGGCGCGGGCCGCGTCGTCGGAGAAGTCGTAGACGTTGTGGCAGCCGAGCTCGTTGGAGACGTGCCAGGCGACCAGGGCCGGATGGTCCTTGTACCGGTCGGCGATCTCCCGGACCAGACGCAGGGCGTGCTCGCGGAAGACGGGCGAGGTGGGCCGCCAGTGCTGGCGGGCGCCCGGCCAGAGCGTCTCGCCGTTCGCCGTGACCGGCAGGATCTCCGGGTGGGCGGTGGTGAGCCAGGGCGGCGGGGACGCGGTGGCGGTGGCCAGGTCGACGCCGATCCCGCCCGCGTGGAGCAGGTCCATGACCTCGTCGAGCCAGCCGAAGTCCCAGGTGTCCGGGCCCGGCTGGATACGGGCCCAGGAGAAGATCCCCACGGAGACGACGGTGACACCGGCCTCCCGCATCAGCCGGACGTCCTCCTCCCACACGTCCCGGGGCCACTGCTCGGGGTTGTAGTCGGCGCCGTACGCCAGACGCGGGGCGGGGTCACCGTCCGCCCCGCGCAGCATGCGGGACTGGAGGGTGGAGATCATGGCGGTCCTTCCGAAGGGTGGTGCACGGGGGCGGCGCGGCCCGGGAGCCGCGCCGCCCGGCGTTTTACTGCGTACCGATCACTGCGTACCGATCACCGCGTGGCGAGGTACTGCGAGGAGTGCTCCCCGACTACTTCTCGATGGTGAAGCCCTGCTCGCCGCCGTACTTGACCGACGCGTCCTGCCAGGCCTTCAGACCGTCCGCCAGCTTGGTGCCGGAGACGTAGGCCTTGCCGACGGTGTCGTTGAAGATCGAGTTGGCGTACGGCTGGAACGGGAGGTACGACCAGTCGCTCGCCACGTTCGCGGCGGAGTCGGCGAATATCTTGTTCGCTTCCTGGCCGCCGAAGTAGTCGAACTTCTTGCTCTGGAACGCGGGCGACTCGAGCTCCGCCTTGGTGGCGGGGAAGGCGCCCTCGCCGATGCGGGTGGCGACACCGGCGCCGGAGTTGGCGTACTCGGTGAAGGCGTAGGCGAGTTCCTTGTTCTTGGCCAGCGCCGGGACGGCCAGCGAGCTGCCGCCGTTCTCCGCGCTCGCCTTGTCGCCCTTGGTCCAGGCCGGCATCGCCGCGGCGCGCCACTGGCCCTTGGCGTTCGGGACGCCGGTGACGAAGTTGGCGGGCATCCAGGCGCCGGTGGGCAGGGTGGCGATGGTGCCGTCGCCCAGGCCCTTGTACCAGTCGTCGGTCCAGCCGTTGACCGGGGCGAGCAGCTTCTCGCTGATCAGCTGCTGCCAGACCGTCTCGTACTTCTTGGCGCCCGCGTCGTCGAAGCTGATGCCGAGCTTGGTGCCGTCGACCTTGTAGGGGCGCGAACCGGCCTGCCACAGCAGGGAGGTGGTGAGGCCCGCGTCACCGAGGTCGCTGGTGATGTAGGCCTTCGGGTCGGCCTTGTGGAGCTTGCGGGCCGCGTCCAGGTACTCGTCCCAGGTGGTGGGGACGGCGATCTTGTACTTGTCGAAGACCGTCTTGTTGTAGAACAGCGCCATCGGGCCCGAGTCCATCGGCAGGCCGTAGACCTTGTCGCCGTCGCTCACGGCGTTCCACGGGCCCGGCGTGTACTTGGAGGCGAGCTTGTCGGCACCGTAGGGCGCCAGGTCGGTCAGGCCCTTGGTCAGGGAGTACTGGCCGAGCGCGAAGTACTCGATCTGGGCGACGTCCGGGACGCCCTTGCCGGCCGAGATCGCGTTGGACAGCGCGGTGTAGTGCTTGTCGCCGGAGCGCTCGCTGACCAGGTTGACCTTGACCTTCGGGTACTTCTTCTGGAAGTCGGCGGCCACCGTCTTCAGGGTGGGCTCCCAGGCCCAGACCGTGATGTCGCCGCCCTTGTCCAGGGCAGTCTGGATGTCGTTGGCGGAGACGGCCTTGGTGTCGGAGTCATCGTCCGAACCGCCGCAGGCGGTGACGCCCAGGGCGAGGGTGGAGACGAGGGCGATGCCGCGCAGGATGCGGCTCGTTGTTCTGCGCATGGGGCTTCCACTTCTTCGTGGGTGGGACAGGTGAGGGTGGGGGTGGTGCTGGTATGGCTTAAATGTGGGGCTTGGGGGCGCCGTCCACGTCACTCCTTGACGCTTCCGGCGGCGAGGCCGGACTGCCAGTACTTCTGGAGGAACAGGAAGGCGGCGATCAGCGGAATGATCGTCAGCAGGGATCCGGTGATCACCAGGTTGAAGATCACGTCACCGCCGATGGTCTGTGCCTGCGAGCTCCAGGCGCTCAGACCCAGGGTCAGCGGGTACCAGTCCGGGTCCTTCAGCATGATCAGGGGGAGGAAGTAGTTGTTCCAGGTGGCGACCGTGGTGAACAGCAGGACGGTCACGATCCCGGGAGCCAGCAGCGGCAGCGCGACCTGGAAGAAGGTGCGCACCTCGCTCGCCCCGTCCATCCGGGCCGCCTCCAGCAGCTCGGTCGGGATCGCCTCCGCGGCGAACACCCACATCAGGTAGAGGCCGAACGGTGACACGAGCGACGGGATGATCACCGCCCACGGGGTGTCGGTCAGCCCCATCTTGCTGAACATCAGGAAGGTCGGCACGGCCAGCGCAGTGGCCGGCACGGCGACCGCACCGATCACCACGGCGAAGATGGCGCGCTTGCCGGGGAACTGGAACTTCGCAAGGGCGTACCCGCCCAGCACGGCCAGCAGGGTCGCGCCACCCGCACCGAGCACCACGTACAGCAGCGTGTTCAGCAGCCAGCGTCCGAAGATGCCGTCGTGGTAGGTGAAGGTGGTCCGGATGTTGTCCCAGAGGGCGAAGTCGTGGGCGAACCACAGTCCGTTGGAGTCGGCCAGGCCCGCCTGGGTCTTCGTGGAGTTGATGACCAGCCAGATCAGCGGCACCACGGTGTAGAGGACCATCAGGGCCATCAGCACCGTCAGCAGCACATTGCGCTTCGGCTTGCCCGGGCTGTGCTTCTTGCGGGGGGTCCGCAGCCTCGGGGCGGTGTTCTTCGCGGGGGAGGCGGTGACAGTCGTGCTCATCGGGTCACGCTCCCTTGCGCATGCCGCGCAGCTGGACGACGTAGGCGACGATCATCGTGATGACGCCCATGATGATGGCCACCGTCGCGGAGTAGTTGTGCTGCTGGCCGTTGAAGGACAGCGAGTACGTGTAGTAGTTCGGTGTGAAGTCCGTGGTGATGGAGTTCAGGGCCAGCGGACGCAGGATGCTCGGCTCGTTGAACAGCTGGAAGCTGCCGATGATCGAGAAGATCGTCGCGATGACGAGCGCGCCCCGGATCGCGGGCAGCTTGATCGCGCTGATGATCCGCCACTGACCGGCGCCGTCGATCTCCGCCGCCTCGTAGAGCGAGGTCGGGACGACCCGCAGCGCCGAGTAGAAGATCAGCATGTTGTAGCCGACGAACTCCCAGGTCACGATGTTGCCGATGGAGGCGAGTACCCAGCTGGGGGAGAGCAGGTCGGGCAGGGTGACACCGAACGCGGAGTTGATGTCGCCCACCAGGCCGTACTTGGTGCCGTACATGAAGCCCCACATCAGGGTGGCGACCACGGCGGGCACGGCGTACGGCAGGAAGATCGTGATCCGGAAGAAGCTCTTGCCGTAGAGGCGGCCGCTGTCCAGTGCCAGCGCCACCAGCAGGGCGATGCCCAGCATGATCGGCACCTGGATCACCAGGAAGAGCGCCACGCGGCCGACCGCCGACCAGAACGCCTCGTCCTGGAGGGCCCGTGTGTAGTTGTCCAGCCCGACGAACTGGTTGCCGCCGATCAACTGGTCCCGGAAGAGGCTCAGGTAGATCGAGTATGCGATCGGCGCCAGGAAGACCAGCGCGAACACCGCCACGAAGGGACCGATGAAACCCCATCCCGTCCAGGAGCGGCGGTCCCGTTTCGCCGGAGGCGGTGCCGGCCGCGGCTCGGCGGCCACCGGCGGTTGCAGCGTCGTCATGTCGTTCCTCGCTCGTCCAGTCCTGGAGCCCGGCGGTGGTGCGCGGAGATTTCCGAACGCGCGGAGATTTCCGAACGCCTCACCACCACCATGATGTTTACGTAAACATCAGCCACGCAAGAGGCTTGGCAAGCTGTTATGTTTACGTAAACATCTGATGGCGGCATGTCTACACTGCCCCGATAACGATGGTCAAGAGTCCTCTGGGGCGGCCGTCGCACCTGCGCCGACAGAGAGGTGGGCACACCGAGTGGACATGGCTGAGAGAACACCGGCCAACGTGCCGAGACGCACCCGGGCCACGGCCTCCATGGCGGACGTCGCGAGGCTCGCCGGCGTGTCCTCGCAGACCGTCTCCCGGGTCTCCAACGGTTACGCGGGCGTGAACGAGGAGACCCGGCAGCAGGTCCTCCACGCCATGGCCGAACTCGGCTACCGGCCCAACAGCGCCGCCCGCGCCCTCAAGCGCGGCGAGTTCCGGACGATCGGCGTCATCACGTTCACGTTGTCCACCACCGGGAACGTGCGCACCCTGGAGGCGATCGCGACCTCGGCGGCCGCCGAGGGCTACGCGGTGACCCTGCTCCCGGTGGCCGTCCCCACCAGCGACGAGGTGCGCGGCGCGTTCTCCCGGCTGGAGGAGCTGGCCGTCGACGCCGTGATCGTCATCATGGAGGTCCACCTGCTGGACGCGGCGACCGTGAAGCTGCCGCCGCACGTCCAGGTCGTGGTGGTGGACTCCGACGCCGGCGACCACTACACCGTCGTGGACACCGATCAGGCCGGCGGCACCAAGACCGCCGTCCACCACCTGCTCGACCTCGGCCACCGGACCGTCTGGCATCTCGGCGGACCCGAGGGCTCGTTCGCCGCCCAGCGCCGTGCGGACGCCTGGCGGGCCGCGCTCACCGAGGCGGGCCGCAGCGCACCGCCGCTGGTCAGGGGTGACTGGTCGGCGGAGTCCGGCTACCTGGCCGGACGCGAACTGGTGGCCCGCGAGGACTGCACCGCCGTCTTCGCGGCCAACGACCAGATGGCACTGGGCCTGCTGCGCGCCCTGCACGAAGGCGGGCGCCGGGTGCCGCAGGACGTCAGCGTCATCGGCTTCGACGACATCCCCGAGGCGGGCTCCTTCCTGCCCCCGCTCACCACCCTGCACCAGGACTTCGCCGAGGTCGGCCGGCTCTGTGTCCAGGCCGTGCTGCGCAAGATGCGCCCGGACGGCTCGGAACACGGGACGACGCTCGTACCGACGCGGCTGGTGCTGCGCCAGAGCACGGCGCCACCGCCGACGCCCCGGTGACGACGGCGCCGGTCCCACCGGTCCGACGGATGCACCGGTGACACGCCCATGGCGTGGACCGCGGTCGCGCTGCGAAGGCAGCCGCTTCGGAGTACGGCCTGCTCAGGGCCGCCTCGGGTGTGCGTGTAGCGCGCGGGCCGGGGCCGGGGCCGCGCTGCCACGGTGGCCGCTTCGAGGCGGGAGCGAGCCGCCGGCCGCCTCGGGTTCGCCTGCCGCGGGGGCCGGGGTCCTCAACGCGGTGCCGCCGCTGCGGGGTCGGGCGTGCGCGCTCCAGGCCGACGCCACGGATCGGCCGGCGTCCGTCCCGCGCGGTTCGCCCCCGTGTTCGTCCCCGCTGTGCGGCGGTGACTACCGCGGGTGTTCGCCCACGGCGCGGGCCGCTGTTCGCCAGGCCGTGGTGACCGCGAGGCGGGCGGCCGCCGTGCCGCGCTCCGTCTCCGCGGGGAGCCGCAGCGGCGCGCCGAGATGGACGTGGCAGTGCGGTCTGCGGACCGGTGCCGTCAACGTGCCCGCCAGCTGCTTCGCGGCCGACCCCGAGGCGATCCGCCGGGCGCCCGCGTGGCCCACCGGCACCACCAGAGCGCCACTCGCCCGGGCCAGGCGGGCGAGCCCCGTGCGGAACGGTTCGGGTGCGGTGGCGGCCGCGTCCCGGCGGCGCGGCAGCCGGCCCTCTCCGTAGAGCAGGACGTGCCGCCCGCCCGCCAGGGCTTCGGCGGCGGCGTCCAGGGCCAGCGCCGCGTGCGCCGTACGGCGGTGGACCGGTATGTGCCCCTCGCGGGTCAGCGCCCTGCCGAGCAGCGGTATGCGCCACAGCCCCGCGGTCGCCATCACCACCGGCTCCAGGTCCAGCCGCCGCAGCGCGGCCATGACGACGGCGGGGTCGGCCATGGAGTCGTGGTTGGCCACGAAGATGGTCCCCGCGGGCAGACGCAGCTTGATCTCACTGGTGACCGTGAGACGTCCGAAGAACGGTGTCAGGGCGAGAACGGCACGGCTGAACACGAGGGAACCTCCGGTGAGGGCGATCGGAGCCCCAGTGTCGTGCCGCGGGGGAGGAACGCGCCTGAGTACGCGTACTCAACGCGCGCCCGGCAGGGGAAGCAAGCCCGACGCGGTTACCGGGTGAGGCGGAGGCGTTCGGGCGTCGGACGCCGCGTGTGCGCGACGGCGGCCGACCTCGCCGCCACGCCGCCCGACGCCTGAGACAGGGGCGGCCGCGGTGAGCCGGTCGCCTCTGTCTCAGTACGCGACCGGCGTCCTCAGCCGGCCGGGCGGGTCCGGGCCAGCAGGAGCGCGACATCGTCGTCGGGCTCCGGACTCAGGGCGCTGAGGACGGTGTCGGCAGTCTGCTCCAGGGAGTCCCCGCCGGTGCTCTGGAGGAGCCGGGTCAGGGTGGTGAGGCCGGTGTCGATGGGGTCCTCCCGGTTCTCGACCAGGCCGTCCGTGTAGAGGGCGAGCAACGACCCCGCGGAGAGCTCCAGCTCCGTGGTCCCGAAGTCCACCCCGCCCACCCCCAGAGGTACGCCGCCGGGGATGTCGACCAGTTCGGTGGTGCCGTCCGGCCTGGTCAGAACCGGCGGGAGATGGCCCGCGCCGGACAGGGTGCAGATGCCGCGCCGCAGGTCGCACACGGCGTAGACGCAGGTGGCGATCGCGTCGCCGAGCGAGCCGGCGATGTCGTCGAGGTGCCGCATCAGCTCGGCAGGCGGGAGGTCGAGCCGGGCCAGCGCCCGCGTCGCGCTGCTCAGCTGACCCATGATCGCGGCGGCCTGGACGCCCTTGCCCATCACGTCCCCGACGACGAGAGCGGTGCGCTGCGGCCCCAGGGGCAGCACGTCGTACCAGTCACCGCCGACCTCGCTGAGAGCCGGGCGGTACCGGGCGGCGATGTCCAGTCCCTCCCGCGCGGCGGGCGCGGACGGGAGCAGGCTGCGCTGGAGGGTCAGGGCGGTGGTGCGTTCCCGTCCGTAGAGGCGGGCGTTGTCGATGCAGATCGCGGCGCGCGCGGCGAGCTCCGAGGCGAGCACCCGGTCCTGTTCGTCGAAGGGCCGCTCGTTGACGGTGCGGTACAGGCTGAGCGTCCCGAGCACCTTGCCCCGCGCCATCAGCGGCAGGGCCAGGTAGGAGTGGACGCCTGCCGCGTGCAGGGTGCGAGCGGCGTTCGCGTCACGGGCGATGCGTCGCATCATGCGCGCCTCCACGCGCTCCACCAGGACCGGCCGGGCGCTGCGCACACAGCGGGTGATGATGCGCGAGGGGCCGTAGGTGGCCAGCTCGCCGACCGGGTCGGCGGCGTGGATGGCGTCGGTGGGGTACCCGGCGGCGACGGCCAGCGCCCGGAACTCGGCCGGGGCGTGACCCGTCACGGGCGTGATGGTCCCGTGGGCCACCACGGACTCCAGGATGTCGACGGCCGCCAGGTCGGCCACGTGCGGGACGGTCACGTCGGTCAGTTCCCGCGCGGTCTGCCGCAGGTCCAGGGTGGTGCCGATCCGCACCCCGGCGTCCGCGATCACGGAAAGGCGCTGGCGGGCCCGGGCGACCTCGGCCGCGGCCTGCTGGCGTTCGGAGACGTCCAGGACGGCCATGGCGAGGCCGAGCACCCGGCCGTTCGTGTCCTCGATGCGGTGATAGGACTCGGAGTACGCGCGGTCCTCGACGTGCGCGGCCGTACGCCCGACGGTCTGCTGGTCGAGCAGCGGACGGCCGGTCGCCAGGACATGCCGCATACGGGCCTCGATCGCCTCCACGTCCAGGTCCGGGAGCACCTCGCCCACCCGGCGGCCCACCACGGCCGCCTCGGACACGCCGTTCATGCGCTCGAGCGACGGATTGACGCCCACCCAGCGCAGATCGTTGTCGAAGACGGCGATGCCGACCGGGGTCTGGTTGACGAGACTGTGGGAGAGGGCCAGATCCCGTTCCACGCCGCGCACCGTCATCGCGTCCGTGGCGAGTCCCAGCAGATGGGGCTGCCCCTCGCTGTCGAGCAGCCGCATCGTGCGGAACTCCACGGCGCGATCCGTGCCGTCCCGGTGGCGCAGCGGGAACACACCCGCCCACCGGGCCCCCGAACGGACCTGCGTGAACAGTTCCCGGCCCCGCGCCCGGTTCCCGGGCGCGACGAGGAGGGTGTCGGCGCGTTGCCGCAGGGCCTCCTGCGCCGAGTAGCCGAGCAGCTGTTCGATCTCGGGGCTCCACAGCGCGATGTGCCCGCGCGCGTCCAGCACGACGGCCGCGACCTTCAGGAGGTCCAGCAAGCCGCTGGGCGCCGCCGTGACCTCGTCGCCGTCCGCCGCATACCCATGCATGCCAGCCGCTCCTTCCGGCGCGGCGGGGGCACCGCCAAGATCCGTTCCTGAGATTCGATTACGTCACAATACGGTCGGAAGAGCAACGCTGCCGCGAAGATCTTTTGAGCCCGGAGGGCGGCGGGGCGCCCCCCTGAGCAGGCGGTCGGCCCGCCCGGCGCCCGGTCGCCTCGCCCCGCCGGTCGGGACCGCCGGGCCGGCGGCTCTCAGCCCTCTCCTCCTCCGAACACCCTCAGGATGCGCTCGGCGGCCAGCGTGGCCGTCAACTCACCGTCCCTGACCCGCTGTTCCAGCTCGGGTGCGAGGGCCCGGACCGCCGGGGCCGAGTGCAGACGGCCGAGCAGCTCGTCGCGGACCATGGCCCAGGTCCAGTCGACCTGCTGCTCGCGGCGCTTGGCGGCGAGCCGGCCGGTGGAGTCGAGCAGGCCGCGGTGCTGTTCGAGACGGTCCCAGACGGTGTCCAGGCCGGCCGCCTCGCGGGCGCTGCAACTGAGGACCGGCGGGGTCCAGGCGGCGTCCCGGCCGTGCATCAGCCGCAGGGCGCCCGACAGCTCCCGGGCGGCCGCGCGGGCGTCGCGCTCGTGCGGACCGTCCGCCTTGTTGACGGCGATCACGTCGGCCAGTTCCAGGACGCCCTTCTTGATGCCCTGGAGCTGGTCGCCGGTGCGGGCGAGGGTGAGCAGCAGGAAGGAGTCGACCATGTTCGCGACCGCCGTCTCCGACTGACCGACGCCCACCGTCTCCACCAGGACCACGTCGTAGCCCGCGGCCTCCATCACCACGATCGACTCGCGCGTCGCCTTGGCCACCCCGCCCAGCGTCCCCGAGGTCGGGGACGGACGGACGAAGGCCGCCGGGTCGACGGCCAGGCGCTCCATCCGCGTCTTGTCGCCCAGGATCGAGCCGCCGGTGCGGCTGGAGGACGGGTCGACGGCGAGCACCGCGACCCGGTGCCCGAGCCCGGTGAGCATGGTGCCGAACGCGTCGATGAACGTCGACTTGCCGACGCCGGGCACCCCGCTGACCCCGATCCGCCGCGCCTTTCCGCTGTGCGGGAGCAGCTCGGTCAGCAGGCCCTGCGCCAGCGCGCGGTGATCGGGCCGGGTGGACTCGACCAGCGTGATCGCACGGGCCACCAGGGCCCGCCTGCCGTCGAGCACCCCCTTCACATACGCGTCCACATCGATCGCCATGGGGCTTACAGATCGTGTCCGAGGCCGGCTGACAGCCGTTCCACCAGGTCGTACGCCGCGTCCGGGATCACCGTCCCGGGCGGGAAGACGGCAGCCGCGCCCATCTCCAGCAGCAGGGGCACGTCCTGCGGCGGGATCACCCCGCCGACCACGACCATGATGTCCTCGCGGCCCTCCTCGGCGAGCTGTTCCCGCAGCGCCGGCACCAGGGTGAGGTGCCCGGCGGCCAGCGACGAGACGCCGACGATGTGCACGTCCGCCTCGACGGCCTGCCGGGCCACCTCGGCAGGCGTCTGGAACAGGGGGCCGACGTCCACGTCGAAACCGAGGTCGGCGAAGGCGGTGGCGATCACCTTCTGGCCGCGGTCGTGCCCGTCCTGGCCCATCTTGGCGACCAGGATCCGCGGCCGGCGGCCCTCGGCCTCCTCGAAGGCGTTCACCAGGGTGCGCGTGCGTTCCACGGAAGGGGACTCTCCGGCTTCGTTGCGGTACACGCCGGAGATGGTACGGATCTGGCTCGCGTGGCGCCCGTACACCTTCTCCAGGGCGTCGGAGATCTCCCCGACGGTGGCCTTCGCGCGGGCCGCGCGCACCGCCAGCTCCAGCAGGTTGCCCTCCCCGCCGGCCGCCCGGGTCAGGTCGTCGAGCGCGTCCTGACAGGCCCGCTCGTCACGCTCGGCGCGCAGCCGCCGCAACTTGGCGATCTGCTGGGCGCGCACCGAGGAGTTGTCGACCGAGCGCACGTCGATCCGCTCGTCGGTCTCGACGCGGTACTTGTTGACGCCGATCACCGGCTGGCGCCCGGAGTCGATACGGGCCTGGGTGCGGGCCGCGGCCTCCTCGATGCGCAGTTTGGGGATGCCGGCGTCGATCGCCCTGGCCATGCCGCCCGCCGCCTCGACCTCCTGGATGTGCTGCCAGGCCCGCCGGGCGAGGTCGTACGTCAGCTTCTCGACGTACGCGCTGCCGCCCCACGGGTCGATCACCCGGTTGGTGCCGGATTCCTGCTGGATCAGCAGCTGTGTGTTGCGGGCGATGCGCGCCGAGAAGTCGGTGGGCAGCGCGAGCGCCTCGTCCAGGGCGTTGGTGTGCAGCGACTGGGTGTGGCCCTGCGTCGCCGCCATCGCCTCGACGCAGGTACGGGTCACGTTGTTGAACACGTCCTGCGCGGTCAGCGACCAGCCCGAGGTCTGCGAATGGGTGCGCAGGGAAAGCGACTTGGCGTTCTGCGGGTCGAACTGCCGCACGAGCTTGGCCCAGAGCAGACGCGCTGCCCTCAACTTGGCGATCTCCATGAAGAAGTTCATGCCGATCGCCCAGAAGAACGACAGCCGGGGCGCGAACGCGTCCACGTCCAGCCCTGCCTCCCGCCCGGCCCGGATGTACTCCACGCCGTCCGCGAGGGTGTAGGCGAGTTCCAGGTCGGCCGTCGCGCCCGCCTCCTGGATGTGGTAGCCGGAGATCGAGATGGAGTTGTAGCGGGGCATCCGCTGCGAGGTGAAGGCGAAGATGTCGGAGATGATCCGCATCGACGGCTTCGGCGGGTAGATGTAGGTGTTGCGGACCATGAACTCCTTGAGGATGTCGTTCTGGATGGTCCCGGCCAGCTTCTCCGCCGGTACACCCTGCTCCTCGGCCGCCACGATGTAGAGCGCGAGCACCGGCAGCACGGCGCCGTTCATCGTCATCGACACCGTCATCCGGTCCAGCGGGATGCCGTCGAACAACTGCCGCATGTCGAGGATCGAGTCGATGGCCACGCCCGCCATGCCCACGTCGCCCGTGACCCGTGGGTGGTCGCTGTCGTACCCGCGGTGGGTGGGCAGGTCGAAGGCGACCGACAGACCCTTCTGGCCGGCCGCCAGATTGCGCCGGTAGAAGGCGTTGGACTCCTCGGCGGTGGAGAAGCCCGCGTACTGACGGATCGTCCAGGGCTGGTTGACGTACATCGTCGGGTACGGGCCGCGCAGATACGGGGTGATGCCCGGGTAGGTGCCCAGGAAGTCCAGGCCCTCCAGGTCATGACCGGTGTACAGCGGCTTGACGGCGATGCCCTCCGGGGTCTCCCACAGCGGCTCGTCGCCCCCGGTGGCCTGCTTGACAGCCGTACGCCACTCGTCGGGGCCGGCGTCGGCGGCCGGGGTCCCCAGTTCGATCCCGGCGAAGTCGGGGATTCCCATCAGGACACTCCCATGCGGTCGAGGGCGGCGGAGAGCACGGCGACGGCGTCGCAGCCCGCGAAGACGTACGCGTCGACTCCCGGGTACCCGCCCGGACGCCCCGCGAGGAACACGTGCGAGGCGCCCGCGTCCTTGAGCTCCTGGGCGACGGCCGCCGCCTGCTCCTCGTACAGCGCGTCGCTGGAGCACAGACAGACCTCGGTGGCGCCGCTGTCCGCGAAGGAGCCCTCCGTGACGGGCTCGATGCCGCCGGCCTGGAACAGGTTCGCGGCGAAGCCGAGGCGGGCGGTGTGCGCGGCGGCCGGGCCGAGGGCGGTGAGATGGACACGGGGGCGTGATCCGGTCGCCGCGAGATGGGCGTCGGACCGGGCGCGCAGCCTCTCGTAGGTCTCGTCACGCCGGACCCGGGGCAGCCCGCCGGAACGGGGTGCCGGCGCGGGGGCGCGCTCCACCGCACGCTCGGCGAGGTTCGGGAACTCGCTGACACCGGTGACGGGTTCGCGCCGCTGGGCGAGCTTCGTGCTGCGCGCCTGCCAGGTGTCCGCCAGGTCCTGGCCGATCCGGCCCGAGCGCAGACCGGCCGCCTGGCCGCCCGTCCGCTCGATCTCCTGGAAGAACTCCCAGCCCGCACGGGCGAGTTCGTCGGTGAGGCGTTCCACGTACCAGGAGCCGCCCGCCGGGTCGATGACCCGGGACAGGTGCGACTCCTCGATGAGGATGGTGGAGGTGTTGCGGGCGATGCGCCGCGCGAAGGCGTCCGGCAGGCCGAGCGAGTGGTCGAAGGGCAGCACGGTCACCGCGTCGGCGCCGCCCACCCCGGCCGCCAGCGTGGCGACGGTCGTGCGCAGCATGTTCACCCAGGGGTCGCGCCGGGCCATCATCACCGGCGAGGTCACGGCGTGCTGGATCTGCCCGGTGGGCGCCCCGCAGACCTCGGTGACGCGTGCCCACAGGCGGCGGGCCGCACGCAGTTTGGCGACGGTCAGGAACTGGTCGGCCGTGGCGGCGTACCGGAACTCCAGCTGCGCGCAGGCCTGCCGCACGGGCAGGCCGGCCTCGGTCAGCTCCCGCAGGTAGGCCACCGCGGTCGCCATCGAACTGCCGAGCTCCTGCGCGGCGGAGCCGCCGGCCTCGTGATACGGCAGCGCGTCCACGGTCAGCGCCCGCAGCCCCGGATACGCCTCGGCGCACCTGCGCGCGAGGCCGGCCACGGGCGCGAAGTCGGCGGGCCGGCCGGTACGGGCCTCGTGGCCCAGCGGGTCCGCACCCAGGTTGCCGCGCGCCGCCTCCCGGGCGACGCCCCGCTCCTCGTACAGCCGCAGCAGCCCCTGCGCGGCGGCCTCGACGTCGCCTCCGGCGTCCAGGACGACGGGCGCCAGGTCGAGATGGACGCCTTCGAGGACCGCGCCGAGGGAGGAGAGCGGCACACCGCCCTCGCCCAGCACCAGCCACAGTGACGTGACGCCGTTCTCCAGGTCGGCGAGGACCGCGCCGCCGGCCGTGTGCTGCTGCCGCACGTCCCAGCCGCCGACGGTGTTCCCCTCCGCCCGGGCACCGCGCACGAAGGGCGCGAAACCGGGCAGGCCGGGGTCGGGAGCGGGATCGTCCGCGGTGTACAGGGGCCGGACCCGGAGCCCGTCCTCCAGCGCGGTGGACAGAGCCTCCTCGGCTGCCGTGTCCGAGACCTCCCTGCCCGACTTGCGCAGGACACCCGCCACGAGGCGTTGCCACTGCTCAAGGTTCGCGTCAGGGAACTCGGCGGCCAGCGAAAGCCCGTCGTCGGGCACGACCTTCATGCTCCGGATGCTAGGCCAGACGGACCCGCCGGCAGCAGAGGGCACGGCTGTGACCTTGGCCGCTGTGCCCCTGTGACCTCGGCCTCTCCTGGCGCCGGCGGCCCCCGGCGGCAGCGCAGGACTCCTGCGGCGAGCCGCCCGCGCGGTGGCGGACACCTGGGCTTCGCGCGCCGTTGGCCCCCCGTACGTACGCACTTGCTTCCCTCGGGGGATGGAACAACTGCTGTCAGGGATGCGCGTCGACTACACGGACCACGACGATCCGGTGCTGATCCGGCCGGACGGCACCCCGGTGGACACCTGGCGGGAGAACTACCCGTACGACCGGCGCATGGAGCGCAGGGAGTACGACCTGCACAAGCGGCTCCAGCAGATAGAGCTCCTGAAACTGCAGAGCTGGATCAAGGAGACCGGGCGCCGGCTCGTCATCGTCTTCGAGGGGCGGGACGCGGCCGGCAAGGGCGGCACCATCAAGCGGTTCACCGAGCACCTCAACCCCCGCGGCGCCCGCGTGGTGGCCCTGGAGAAGCCGACCGAACGCGAGCGCGGCCAGTGGTACTTCCAGCGCTACGTAGAGCATCTGCCGACCGCGGGCGAGATCGTCCTGCTGGACCGCTCCTGGTACAACCGGGCCGGTGTGGAGCGGGTGATGGGCTTCTGCACGGACGACGAGTACCGCCGGTTCATGCGCCAGACGCCGCTGTTCGAGCGGATGCTCGTGGACGACGGGGTCGAACTGGTCAAGTTCTGGTTCTCCGTCTCGCAGGGCGAGCAGCGCACCCGTTTCACGATCCGTCAGGTAGACCCCGTGCGGCAGTGGAAACTCAGCTCCATGGACCTGGCGTCCCTCGACCTGTGGGACGACTACACCGCCGCGAAGGTCGCCATGTTCCGTGAGACGGACACCGAACACGCCCCGTGGACGGTGGTCAAGAGCAACGACAAGAAGCGCGCCCGCGTGGAGGCCCCAGCGTCCTGGCCCGCTTCGACTACACGGACAAGGACGAGGAGGTCGTCGGCCGTCCCGACCCGCGGATCATCGGCGCGGCGGCCACCCTGCTGGAGGCGGGCGAGGACGACACGACGCACGAGCGCTGACGGGCGGCCGCCGCGGATCCGCCCCGCGTCCGCCACCACCCACGCGCACCCGGTCCTTCCGCCCGCTCCCCCCACACACGACGACGATGTCGCCGGGGTGGCGCGAGCGGACGTCCGGGCAGCCCGGTCCGGTGCTGCCGCCCGCGGCTCGTACGGGGGCCCTCGTGATCCGAGCGGGCCGCACTGGCCGTGGCACGGGCGGCGGCGCGAGGCCGGCGGCGGCGCCTCCCGTGCGAGCCCTCCGCGGCGGGCCGCAGGGAGACCCCTGCCCGCGGGCCGCCGCGGAGGAGATCACCGCCCGCTTCCGCGCCGCCGTGGGGATTGCCCGCGTACACCCCGCTGTGACTTCTCCCACGCGCTCTTGCCTGCGCGAGGAACGCTTACCTACGTTCGGGCGTATGGCCCCCGACGATCGCGCCTTCACCGGCGAACCGGACGAACCCGATACGGCGAGCGGGCCTGTCCCGGACAGGTCCGGCGCCCTCCCGCCGGCCGACTTCGCCATCGACCTCGGCGCGCACGAGATGCTCCGGCGCGCACACGTCCTGGACGCCCTCGGCACCGACTGGGACCCCGTCGCCGCCCTGCGCGGCGAGGAGGCCGCGTACGCGCTGCTGTACTCCGGCCTCGACGCCGAGCAGCAGCGCGTGTACGACGAACTGGTCTCGGCCGGGGTGCTTCCGAGCCGGGGCGGTGGCCATGCTGCCGCTTGACCCGCAGGCCGACGTCGGGCGCCGGGCCTGGGTGGCCTGCCCGAACTGTGACGACCGTCAGGGATGCGCCACCTGCGAACAGGGGCGGACCTGCTCCGAGCACTGGCGTTATCTGCTCGCCAACGCCGGCAGCCTGCTGCACCTCCAGTGCCGTTCGTGCACCCACATCTGGGCGCACGAGACCCACTTCGGCGCCACCCGCTCCCCGTGGGAGCGCATCACCAGCGGCCTGCGACGACGCTGAGCCCCGCCGACGGCTGACGGCGGCCCACCGCGTGCGGCGCCCCCGCGCACGCCGGTGTCGCCCGGAGCGGCGGAGGGTGAGGCCGGACGGCGGATCGAGGCCCGCTTTCGGATGATCCGACCGCCTGTCGGCGGGGACGGCGGCCGACGGGGGCCGAGGATCGCGGCGGCGGACATCCCTGCCGTCCGTCCGCCCGGAGGCAGCCGTGCACATCCTCATCCTGGCCAGCGCGTTCAACAGCCTGACCCAGCGCGTCCACGCCGAGCTGCGCGACCGCGGCCACCGGGTGGCACTGGAACTCGCCCTGCCCGGCCACTCCCTGCCCGGTGCCGTGCGGCGGCACGCACCGCAGCTGATCGTGGCGCCCATGCTCAGGACGGCGATCCCCGAGGAGGTCTGGACGGCGCACACCTGCCTCGTGGTGCATCCGGGACCCGTGGGGGACCGGGGGCCGTCCTCCCTGGACTGGGCGATCCACGAGGGCATCGAGGACTGGGGGGTCACCGTCCTCCAGGCCGACGCGGAGATGGACGCCGGCGACGTGTGGGCCACCGTGCCGTGCCGGCTTCCCCCGGTGTCCAAGAGCGAGCTGTACCGGGGTGAGATCGCCGACGCCGCGCTCGAGGCGGTCCTGCTCGCCGTGGAGCGCTTCGCCGGCGGAACCCACGTGCCGCGCAGGCAGGACACGGCGGGCGCCGCCGACGCACCCCTGCGCACCCGCCCGTATCTCGACCAGAGCGTCCGCCGGATCGACTGGGCCGAGGACTCCACCCGGACCGTCCTGCGCAAGCTGCGGGCGGCGGACTCGCAGCCCGGTGTCCTGGACACGCTGCTCGACGGCGAGTGGTACCTGCACGGCGGTCACCCCGAGAGCGTGCTGCGCGGCCGCCCGGGCGAACTGCTGGCGACCCGGACCGGGGCGGTCTGCCGGGCCACCAGCGACGGCGCCGTGTGGATTCCCGAACTGCGGCCCCGGCGCGCACCCGGCGGGCCCCCCACGTTCAAGCTGCCCGCCGTGTCGGCCCTGGGCGACCGGCTGCCGCCGCTGCCGGAGCACCCCGCGCCGTTCCCGCCCGGGCCGCGGTGCGACACCTGGACGGACATCCGCTACCGGGAGGACGGCGACGTGGGCTTCCTCGCGTTCTCCTTCCCCGGCGGCGCCATGAGCACCGACGGATGCCGACGGCTGCTGGACGCCTACCGGGAGGCCTGCGCGCGCCCCACCGCGGTACTGGTGCTGGGCGGCGAACGGGACTTCTTCTCCAACGGCATCCACCTCAACGTCATCGAGGCGGCCGACGACCCCGCAGCCGAGTCCTGGGCGAACATCAACGCCATCGACGACCTCGTCGAGGCGGTACTGACGACGACGGACCGGCTGGTGGTCTGCGCGCTCGCGGGCAACGCGGCGGCGGGCGGCGTGATGTTCGCCCTGGCGGCCGACGAGGTGTGGTGCCGCTCGGGCGCCGTGCTGAACCCGCACTACCGTCTGATGGGGCTGCACGGTTCGGAGTACTGGACCCACACCCTGCCGCGCCGGGTGGGCCACGAGAGTGCCGAACGGCTCATGCGTGAGGCCCTCCCGGTGAGCGCGGCGGGCGCGCTGCGCCTCGGGCTCGTCGACCGGGTGGTCGAGAGCGGGCCCGAGAGGTTCGCGGGGAAGGTCGCCGGCCTCGCGGCCATGCTGGCGGCGCTGCCGGCGACGGCGGCGCGGATCACCGCGAAGAAGACGGAGCTGGACCGGCTGGAGAGCGCGACGCCGCTGGCCGGCTTCCGCGAGCGGGAGCTCACCAGGATGCGCCGGACGTTCGACGACCCCGGCGCCCCGTACCACGCGCTGCGCCGTTCCTTCGTCCACAAGGAGCGGCCGTCGGGCACCCCGCCGCACCTCGGCACGGCAGCGGTTGCGCAACCGGGCCGGATCCCCACTCACGCCGACGTCACCTGATTGGCCCTGTTTGTCGTCCCGTCCCGGCCCGACGACTGATACGAAGATCTCCGAGGGTCTATTTGCGGGCCTTCATCCCTTACCTCCCCAGGAGGCGGTCCCATGACTGAGGCCACGCCGGACACGGTCCGCGCCGCGCAAGCCGGCAGCGTGCCCGCCGACGAGACACCCACGATCCACATTCTCTGGATCAACGCGGGGCTGAGCTGCGACGGCGACTCGGTCTCGTTGACGGCGGCCATGCAGCCCAGCATCGAGGAGATCGTGCTCGGTGTACTGCCAGGTCTGCCGAAGATCGCCGTCCACTGGCCGCTCATCGACTTCGAATGCGGTCCGGTCGGCGGCTCCGACACGTTCATCGAGTGGTTCTTCAAGGGGGAACGGGGCGAGATCGACCCCTTCGTGCTGGTCGTCGAGGGCTCCATCCCCAACGAGGCGATCAAGCCCGAGGGCTACTGGTGCGGCTTCGGCGACAACCCGGAGACCGGCCAGCCGATCACCACCAGCGAGTGGATCGACCGGCTCGCGCCGAAGGCCCTCGCGGTCGTCGCCATCGGCACCTGTGCGACCTACGGCGGCATCCACGCCATGGCGGGCAACCCGACCGGCGCCATGGGCGTGCCCGACTACCTGGGCTGGGACTGGAAGTCCCACGCCGGCATCCCCATCGTGTGCGTCCCCGGCTGTCCGATCCAGCCCGACAACTTCTCCGAGACGCTCACCTACCTGCTCTACCAGGCGTCCGGCGCCGCCCCGATGATCCCGCTGGACGACAAGCTGCGCCCGAGCTGGCTGTTCGGGGCCACCGTCCACGAGGGCTGCGACCGCGCGGGCTACTACGAACAGGGCCAGTTCGCCCTGTCGTACGACTCGCCGACGTGCCTGGTCAAGCTCGGCTGCTGGGGACCGGTCGTCAAGTGCAACGTGCCCAAGCGCGGCTGGATGAACGGCATCGGAGGCTGCCCCAACGTCGGCGGCATCTGCATCGCCTGCACCATGCCGGGCTTCCCCGACAAGTTCATGCCGTTCATGGACGAGCCCCCCGGCGCCAAGGTGTCGAGCGGCGCCAGCGGCGCCTACGGCGCCGTGGTCCGCAAGCTGCGTTCGATCACGGCGAAGACGGTGGACAAGGAGCCCAGGTGGCGCCGTACCGGAGAGAAGATCACCACCGGCTACCGGCCTCCCTGGTGACCTTCCGCCACGAGTGACCCGCTTCTGCTTCGTGCACCCCCCACACCCCAACCCCGCGCGACGAAGGGCACGGCAAAGACGATGGCAACGACGAAGGCGGCCGGAGACGGCAGCGGCCTGGTGGAGATGGCCTGGGACCCGATCACCCGGATCGTGGGCAGCCTGGGCATCCACACGAAGATCGACTTCAAGCAGAAGCGGGTCGCGGAGTGCTACAGCACGTCGTCGGTCTTCCGCGGCTACAGCGTCTTCATGCGGGGGAAGGACCCCCGTGACGCGCACTTCATCACCAGCCGCATCTGCGGGATCTGCGGCGACAACCACGCCACCTGCTCGGTGTACGCGCAGAACATGGCCTACGGGGTGAAGCCGCCGCACCTCGGCGAGTGGATCATCAACCTGGGCGAGTCCGCGGAGTACATGTTCGACCACAACATCTTCCAGGAGAACCTGGTGGGGGTCGACTACTGCGAAAAGATGGTCCGGGAGACCAACCCCGGCGTCCTCGAACTCGCCGAGCGCACCGAGGCCCCGCACGCGGCCGAGCACGGCTACCGCACCATCGCCGACATCATGCGCTCGCTGAACCCCCTCGAAGGGGAGTTCTACCGCGAGGCCCTCCAGGTCAGCCGCTACACCCGCGAGATGTTCTGTCTGATGGAGGGCCGCCATGTGCACCCCTCCACGCTCTACCCGGGCGGCGTCGGCACCATCGCCTCCGTGCAGCTGTTCACGGACTACCTGAGCCGCCTGATGCGCTACGTCGAGTTCATGAAGCGGGTCGTTCCCCTGCACGACGACCTGTTCGACTTCTTCTACGAGGCGCTGCCCGGCTACGAGGAGGTCGGCCGCCGCCGGGTCCTGCTCGGCTGCTGGGGTGCGCTCAACGACCCGGAGTACTGCGACTTCACCTACGCCAACATGACCGACTGGGGCCGGCGGATGTTCGTCACGCCCGGCATCGTCGTCGACGGCAAGCTCGTCACCAACGACCTCACCGAGATCAACCTCGGCATCCGCATCCTGCTGGGCAGCTCCTACTACGAGGACTGGCAGGGCCAGGAGCAGTTCGTCACCCACGACCCCCTCGGCAACCCCGTGGACCCGCGCCACCCGTGGAACCAGCACACCATCCCCGCCCCGCAGAAGCGGAACTTCGACGACAAGTACAGCTGGGTGATGTCCCCGCGCTGGTTCGACGGCAAGGACCACCTCGCCCTGGACACCGGGGGCGGCCCCATCGCCCGCCTGTGGTCGACCGCGCTGTCCGGGCTCGTCGACATCGGGTACGTCAAGGCCACCGGCCACAGCGTGGTCATCAACCTGCCCCGCACCATGACCAAGCCCGAGACCAGCTTCGAGTGGAAGATCCCGAAGTGGTCCAACGCGCTGGAGCGCAACCGGGCGCGCACCTACTTCCAGGCGTACGCCGCCGCCGTCGCCCTGCACTTCGCGGAGAAGGGCCTCGAGGAGGTCCGCGCCGGACGCACCCAGACCTGGGAGAAGTTCGAGGTCCCCGACGAAGGGCTCGGCGTCGGCTTCACCGAGGCGGTCCGCGGTGTCCTCTCCCACCACATGGTGATCCGCGACGGCAAGATCGCCAACTACCACCCCTATCCGCCCACCCCCTGGAACGCCAGCACCAGGGACAGCTTCGGCACGCCCGGCCCCTACGAGGACGCCGTGCAGAACACGCCGATCTTCGAGGAGAACACCCCGGAGAACTTCAAGGGCATCGACATCATGCGCGCCGTCCGCAGCTTCGACCCCTGTCTGCCCTGCGGCGTCCACATGTACGTCGGCGGCGGCAAGACGGTGAAGTCGATGCACGTGCCCACCGGCCTGAGCGGACTGGGCGGATGAGCGCCCCCGCGGCCGCGCGCCCCGTCGACGCGGAACGGACCGGACGCCGGGTCGAGGAAGTGCTGGACCGGCTGGCCACCGGCGGCGGCCCGGGTGCCGCGGAGGCGGCCGAGGAACTGGTCCGCGCCCTCATGGACTTCTACGGCGCCGGCCTGGCCCGCCTCCTCGACCTGCTGTCCGACGCCCCCGGCGACCCGGTGGCGGGCCTCGCCGGCGACGAACTGGTCGCGAGCCTCCTGGTCCTGCACGATCTGCACCCCGAGGACCGCGACACCCGTATCGCCCGGGCCCTCGACAGCGTCCGCCAACATGCCCTCGAAGTCGTCGGCTTCGACGAGGAGAGCGGCGCCCTGACGCTGCGGGCCCAGGAGAGCGGCGGCTGCGGATGCGGTTCCGGGCCGGGCGCCCGGGAGGCCGCGCAGGCAGCCCTCGCCTGCTTCGCGCCGGAGGTCAGGACCGTCGACGTGGAGACGACCCCCGCGGGTCCCACGCTGCTCCAGATCGGCACCGCACCGACGGGGGCCCGATGACGGCGTCCCCGGCGACGCGCCCGCCCGGCCTGCGCAGGTTCCTCGCCGAGCGGCCCGCGCGGCCCGAGCGGTGCGAACTGTGCGCGGCGCCGGTGGAGGCGGACCACCGGCATCTCGTCGACACCGACAAGCGCGCCCTGGTCTGCGCGTGCACCCCCTGCGCGCTGCTGATGGAACAGCCGGGAGCCGCCGCGGGCCGCTTCCGCACGGTCCCCGCCCGCTACCTCACCGACCCCGGCCACCGCCTCGACGAGAGCGCGTGGGAGGCGTTGCAGATCCCCGTCGGCGTCGCCTTCCTCTTCCGCAACGCGGCGCTCGACCGGCTGGTCGCCCTCTACCCGAGCCCGGCCGGAGCCACCGAGAGCGAACTCGATCCGGCGACCTGGACGGCGGCCCTCGGCGGCAGCCGTCTCGCCGAACTGCTCGAACCCGACGTGGAGGCCCTGCTGCTGCGCCGTACCGACGGCCACTTCGAGTGCCACCTCGTACCGATCGACGTCTGCTACGAACTCGTCGGCCGGATGCGCCTGCTGTGGCAGGGCTTCGACGGCGGGGCCGAAGCCCGGGCGGCCCTGGACGCGGTCTTCGCGGACGTCTCACGACGCGGCCGGCCCGTGGAAGGGGCGGTGCGGTCGTGACGGAGTTGTCGTTCGCCTGCACCGGCGTCCGCGCCGACCGCTACGCCGCCGGACCGACGCTCGTCTTCCGGCTGCGCGTCACCGCCGCCGACGGCGCCCGCGTGCACGCACTCGCCCTGCGCTGCCAGATCCGTGTCGAACCCGCCCGCCGCGGCTACGCGAGCGCCGAGGCCGACGGGCTCGCGGACCTCTTCGGCGAACGCTCCCGCTGGGGCAGCACCCTCAAGCCGGTTCAGTTCGCCCAGGTCTCACTGATGGTTCCCGGCTTCACGGGCGAGACCGAGGCCGACCTCGTCGTGCCCTGCACCTACGACATGGACGTCGCGGCGACCCGCTACCTCGACGCCCTCACCGACGGCGAAGTCCCGCTGCTGATGCTGTTCTCGGGGACCGCCTTCACCGGGGACGGCGGTTTCCAGGTGGAGCCGGTGCCGTGGGACCGGGAGGCGGCCTACCGGATGCCGGTCGCCACCTGGCGGGAGATGGTCGAGCAGCACTTCCCCGGATGCGGCTGGATCCGGCTGCCCCGCGACACCATGGAAGCCCTCCTCGCCTACCGCTCCCGGCGCGCGCTGCCCTCCTGGGAGGCGACCGTCCGGTCCCTGCTCGACGACGGCGCCGCCGCGGACCCGCCCCGGGCCGATCCGCTGCGCGCGCTCACCGGTACCACCGGAAGGACGGATCCGTGACCGTGACCGCGTTCGCCTCCGAGACGGAGGAGCGGTTCGCCCTCGCCCGGCAGGTGGCCGACGCCGTCCTCTTCGAGGGCTATGTGCTCTACCCCTACCGTGCCTCGGCCGCCAAGAACAGGCTGCGCTGGCAGTTCGGGGTGCTGGTGCCGCCCGGCTGGGGCGCCGACTGCGAGGAGCACGACTTCCAGCACACCGAACTCCTGATGGAACCGAAGGCGGACGCGACGCTCTCGGTCGAGGTGCGGTTCCTGCACGCCCGGCGGCGCACGGTGCAGCGGGTCCGCCCGGACGGCGGCTTCGAGACCGTGCCCGAACTCCGCCTCGACGACCGGGTGCTGGTGCCCTGGGACGAGGGGAACGAGGAGCGCGTCGAGGTGGTCGCCGCCATGGACGAGCTCCTCGGCGAGGGTGTCACCCGTCCCTTCCGGCTCCCCGCCCGCCAGGACACCGCACCCGTCCTGGACGCGGCCGGACGCACCGTCGGCCGGCTCCAGCGGCGGTGCGAGGAGATCAGCGGGACGATCCGGCTGTCCGCCCGCGAACTCGACGGTCCCTACCGGACCGTGCGGCTGACCGCCGTCGTGGAGAACACCAGCGCCTGGACACCGTCCGACGGCCGTGACGCCGGCCGGGACGCGGCGCTGCCCCACTCCCTGGTCGCCACCCACCTCCTCATGGCCCTCAGCGCCGGATCCTTCCTGTCGATGACCGATCCCCCCGAGTGGGCCAGGGGCGCGGTCGCCGCCTGCCGCAACCTGCACACCTGGCCCGTACTGGCCGGCGAGCCCGGCAGCGCCGACCTCGTGCTGTCCTCGCCGATCATCCTGGAGGACCATCCGGCCATCGCACCGGAGAGCCCCGGGGCGCTCTACGACGCCACCGAGATCGACGAGATCCTCGCGCTGCGCACCGCGGCCCTCACCGACGAGGAGAAACGCGAGGCCCGGGGTACCGACGACCGCGCGGCCGCCGTGATCGACCTGGCGGACTCGATGCCGGCCGAGGTGCTGGAGCGCCTGCACGGAGCGGTGCGCAGCCTGCGCGAGGTGACCGGCCCCGGCATCGCCGCCGCCCCGGACGGCGGCTTCCCCGACGAGTACGGGGTGCAGCGGCCGGACACCCCCTGGTGGGACCCCGCGAGCGAGGCGGGCTTCGACCCGGCGCGGGACCACGTGGTCGTGGACGGGCGGACGGTCGCCAAGGGCAGCCGCGTCGAACTGCGCCCGGGCCTGCGCCGCACCGACGCGCAGGACATCTTCCTGCGCGGCCGCACCGCGAAGGTCGAGGCGGTGCTGCACGACGTCGACGGCGGCGTGCACCTGGCGGTCACGGTCGAGGGCGACCCGGGCGCCGACATCCGCCGCGAACAGGGGCGGTTCCTGTACTTCCAGCCCGACGAGATCACCCCGCTGGAGGACGGCGCATGAACCCGTCCCCCCCGGCAGGACCGAGGACGCTCGTCGCGGGCATCGGCAACATCTTCCTCGGGGACGACGCCTTCGGCGTGGAGACCGCCCGGCTGCTCGCCGGACGCGAACTGCCCGCATCCGTCGAGGTCGTGGACGTCGGCGTGCGCGGAGTGCATCTCGCCTACCGGCTCCTGGACGGCTTCGACACGCTCGTCCTGGTGGACGCCACGGCACGCGGCGCGGCCCCCGGCACCCTGTACGTCATCGAACACGAGGCCGGTGGCGGGAGCCCGCCGGCCGGCACGCCCGCGCTGGACGGCCACCGGATGACCCCGGACGCCGTGCTCGCGCTGCTGGGCACCCTGTGCGCCGGGACCGGCGGCGAGCCGCCCCGCCGCGTCCTGGTCGTCGGATGCGAACCGGCCTCGGTGGAGGAGGGCATCGGCCTCAGCGCGCCGGTGTCCGCGGCCGTGCCGGAGGCCGTCCGGCTGATCGAGGAACTGCTGACCGACGGGGAACCGGACGCGCCCGCCCCACGGGCCGCGGCCGGTGGGATCCCGACATGAGGAGTGAGGAGAGACACATGAAGAAGATCGTCCTCTGTGGAGCGGCCCTGGCGGCCGTGGTCGCCCTCGGCGTAGGGGTGCTTCCCGACCTCAGGCGCTACCTGCGCATCCGACGGATGTGAACCACGGGCGCCGCCGACGGGCCGCGGTTGCGTCGAACGGCGTACCCGCCGGCCCGTGACGGCGTGCCGGGCCCCGCGACCCGGCGGCCCGCGCCTTCAATGAAGCCCGACCGGAGCCAGGCCGCCACACGAGGACGGGGACCCATGCACGAGATGTCCGTCGCCCTGGCCGTCGTCGACCAGGTGGCAGAGGCCGCCGAGCGGGCCGGCGAGGTCACCGCGGTGCGATCGGTACGGCTCCAGGTCGGCGAGCTGGCCGGCGTCGTACCCGACGCCCTCGCCTTCAGCTTCGAACTGGCCTGCGCCGGAACGCTGCTGGAAGGCGCCGAACTGATCACCGAGCAGGTGCCGGGACAGGCCCGGTGCACGCCCTGCGCACACGAATGGGCCGTCGGCATGCCGCCCCGGCTGACCTGCCCCGTCTGCGACGGGACGAACACCGAGCTGCTCGCGGGCCGAGAGCTGCGGATCACCGCCGTGCAGTGGGAGACCGGCGACCGAGCGCCCGCCTCCACCCGCCGACCGATTCCCGAGGAGTGCTGAACCATGTGCCGTGTCGTCGACCTGCGGCAGGCCGTGCTCGCCAAGAACGACACGAGTGCCCAAGCGCTGCGCACCCGTCTCGCGGCACACGGCACGACCGTGGTCAATCTGCTGTCCAGTCCGGGCAGCGGCAAGACCGCCCTGCTGGAGAGCGAGCTGCTGCGGGCACGCGAGCGCGCGGTGCCCGTCGCCGCGCTGACCGCCGATCTCGCCACCGAGAACGACGCGACCCGGCTGGCCCGGTCGGGCGCCCCCGTCAAGCAGGTGCTCACCGACGGACTGTGTCATCTGGAGGCGGGGATGCTCGCCGGACACCTGGACGGGTGGCTCCCCGACGGCACCCGTCTGCTCTTCGTGGAGAACGTGGGCAACCTGGTCTGTCCCGCCTCCTACGACCTCGGAGAGACCCTCAGGGTCGTCCTCGCCTCGGTCGCCGAGGGCGAGGACAAGCCGCTCAAGTACCCCACCGCGTTCGGTCTCGCCCACCTGGTGGTGGTCACCAAGACCGACATCGCGGAGGCCGTGGAGTTCGACGAGATCACCTTCCGCGCCAACGTGCAGCAGGTCAACCCCGGTGTCGAGGTGGTCATGACCTCGGCCCGCCGGGGCAAGGGCGTGGGCGCGCTGCTCGACCGCGCACTCGCCGCAGCGGAGGGCGCGCCGCTGCACGCGCCGGTGATGGCCGGCCGGCCGGACGTGGGGCACGGCCACCCGCACATCCATGCCGGTGAGAGCGACGCCGGTGGTCTGGCACCCACCCGCCCGTGAGCGCTCCGCCGCCGGCCGTCGCCGAGAACCGTCCGCTGCGCCGCCGGGTCATCGTCCGGGGCGTGGTGCAGGGCGTGGGATTCCGCCCCTACCTGTACGGCCTCGCCACCGAACTCGCCCTGGCCGGACATGTGACCAACACGGTGGAGGGCGTCGTCGTGGAGGTCGAGGGCAGCGCCTCGGCCGTGGCCCTGTTCTGCGACCGGATCGCCGCCCAGGCACCCCCGCTGGCCCACGTCGAGTCGGTGGACCACCGGGAGCTGCCTCCCGCCGGCGGCACGGCCTTCACCATCCTCGCCTCCCGTGCCGAAGGACCGGCCCGCACCCTGGTCTCCCCGGACTCCGCGACCTGCGCCGACTGCCTCGCCGAGCTGGCCGACCCGGCGGACCGGCGCCACCGTCACCCGTTCGTCAACTGCACACACTGCGGCCCGCGCTTCACGATCGTCACCGGCGTGCCGTACGACCGGGCCCACACCACCATGGCCGGCTTCGCGATGTGTCCAGACTGCGCCCGCGAGTACGCCGACCCGGCCGACCGGCGTTTCCACGCGCAGCCGGTCGCCTGCCCGGCCTGCGGGCCCCGGCTGAGGCTGCTCGTCGCCCGGGAGCGGGGTCCCGCGAGCGTGGAGGAGGCGGACCCGGTCACGCGTGCGCGGGCACTGCTGACCCGGGGCGCCGTCCTGGCCGTGAAGGGCCTGGGCGGCTACCACCTGGCCTGCGACGCCACGAACCCGACTGCGGTCGCCCTCCTGCGGGAGCGCAAGGCGCGCGGGGACAAACCGTTCGCCGTCATGGCCAGAACCGCCGACGACGTCCGTCACCTCGTCCGGCTCGGTCCCGAGGAGCGGACCCTGCTCGAAGGGCGGGCCAGGCCGGTCGTCCTGCTGAGACGGCGGCCGCATCCGGCGTGCACGGCCGGGGAACCGCGGCCCGCCGAGGCCGTCGCGCCCGGCAGCCCCGACCTCGGCGTGCTGCTGCCCTACACGCCCCTGCACCATCTGCTGCTCGGCCTGCCCGGCGACCCGGAAGGCCCCCGGCTGCTCGTCATGACCAGCGGCAACGTGTCCGGTGAACCGATCGTCACCGACGACACGGAGGCGCTGGAGCGGCTCGCACACCTGGCCGACGCCTGGCTCACGCACGACCGGCCGATCCAGGTCCCGTGCGACGACTCCGTGGTCCGCGTCTGTGACGGGGAACCGCTGGTGATCCGCCGTTCCCGCGGCTACGCCCCGCTGCCGGTCCCGCTCCCGTTGCCCGTGCGGCCGGCGCTCGCCGTCGGCGGCGACCTGAAGAACGTGTTCTGCCTGGGGGCGGGCCGTCGGGCCTGGCTGTCGGCGCACATCGGAGACATGGACGACGTCGGCACGCAGCGGGCCTTCGAGCGCGCGGTGGCACAGCTGGAGTCCCTCACCGGGGTGCGGCCCGAGGCGCTGGCCGCCGACCGGCATCCCGGCTACCGGTCCGCCGGGTGGGCCGACCGCAACGCGGCGGACCGGCCCGTCGTACGCGTCCAGCACCATCACGCGCACATCGCCGCCGCGATGGCCGAGCACGGTCTCGACGGCACCCGGGCGGTGATCGGCGTCGCCTTCGACGGCACGGGACACGGCGACGACGGGGCCGTCTGGGGCGGGGAGTTCCTGCTCGCGGACTACGACCGCTTCACCCGGTTCGGGCACCTCGCGTACGTCCCGCTGCCCGGCGGCGACGCCGCGGTGCGCCGGCCGTACCGCATGGCGCTGGCCCACCTGCGGGCGGCCGGGATCGACCGGTCTGCCGACCTGCCCTGTACGGCCGCCTGCCCGCCCGACGAACTGCGCGTACTGGAAAAGCAGTTGGAGCGGGGCCTGCACTGTGTCCCCACATCCAGCATGGGCCGTCTGTTCGACGCCGTGTCCTCTCTCGCCGGGGTGTGCCATCGCGCCGGGTACGAGGCGCAGGCGGCCGTCGAGCTGGAGGGCGCCGCACTGCGCGCACCCGCCGGGGACACCACCGCCTACGCCTTCGCCCTGCGCACGGCGCAGGAGAACGGCGGCGCAGCCGTACGGGCCGATCCGGCGCCGGTCCTGGCGGCGGTCGTCGCCGACCTGCGGGCGGGCGTCGCGCCGGCCCTGATCGCCGCTCGCTTCCACCGGGCGGTGACCGGCCTGGTGCACCGGATCTGCACGCGGGCCCGGGAGCGGCACGGACTGGACACGGTCGCCCTGACCGGCGGTGTGTTCGCCAACACGCTGCTGTCCTGCGCCTGTGCCGCCGCCCTGCGTGAGGACGGCTTCACGGTCCTGCGGCACCGGCTGGTGCCACCGGGCGACGGCGGCCTGGCACTGGGCCAGCTGATGGTGGCCGCACGGGCCACCCCCACCGACTGAGCAACGCGCGACCCACAGCGAGGAGAGGCTCATGTGCCTGGCGGTACCCGGCAGAGTGCTGGACATCGAGGACCGGGACGGCACCCGGATGGCCACCGTCGACTTCGGCGGCGTCGTGAAGGAGGTGTGCCTGGAGTACCTGCCCGACCTCGAGGTCGGCGAGTACGCCATCGTCCACGTCGGCTTCGCCCTGCAACGGCTGGACGAGGAGTCGGCGCGGCAGACGCTCGAACTCTTCGCTGAACTCGGCATGTTGCAGGAGGAGTTCGGCGACGCCTGGGAGATGGCGGCGCAAGAGGCGGGCACGGTCCCGGTGGAAGAGGTGCGCAACCAGTGAAGTACATCGACGAGTTCCAGGACCCGGAGCTGGCGCGCCGGCTCCTCGACGACATCCACGCCACGGTGACCAGGCCGTGGGCCCTGATGGAGGTGTGCGGAGGGCAGACGCACAGCATCATCCGGCACGGCCTGGACCAACTCCTGCCGGACAAGGTGGAGTTGATCCACGGGCCTGGCTGTCCGGTGTGTGTGACCCCGCTGGAGGTCATCGACAAGGCGCTGGAGATCGCCTCCCGGCCGGGCGTGATCTTCTGCTCCTTCGGCGACATGCTCCGCGTCCCCGGCACCGGACGGGACCTGTTCCAGGTCCGCGGCGAAGGCGGCGACGTACGGGTCGTCTACTCGCCGCTCGACGCGCTGCGGATCGCACAGCAGAACCCGGACCGCGAAGTGGTGTTCTTCGGCATCGGCTTCGAGACGACGGCGCCCCCCAACGCCATGACGGTCCATCAGGCCCGCAAGCTGGGCATCCCCAACTTCAGCATGCTGGTGTCGCACGTCCGCGTACCGCCCGCCATCGAGGCGATCATGTCGTCGCCGAGCTGCCGGGTACAGGGCTTCCTCGCGGCCGGGCACGTGTGCAGCGTGATGGGCGTGGAGGAGTACCCGGAACTGGCGGAACGCTTCCGGGTCCCGATCGTCGTGACCGGCTTCGAGCCCCTGGACATCCTCGAAGGGGTGCGCCGCGCCGTGCGTCAGCTGGAACGCGGTGAGCACACCGTGGACAACGCCTACGCCCGTGCCGTCCGCCCGGAGGGCAACCCGGCCGCCCGCGCCATGCTGGAGGACGTCTTCGAGGTCACCGACCGGGCCTGGCGCGGCATCGGCGTGATCCCGGACAGCGGCTGGCGGCTGTCGCCGAAGTACCGTGACCACGACGCCGAGCACCGCTTCTCGGTCGGCGGGATCCGGACGGAGGAACCCGCTCAGTGCCGCAGCGGAGAGGTCCTTCAGGGGCTGCTCAAACCGCACGAGTGCGAGGCATTCGGGACGCTGTGCACTCCGCGCACCCCCCTGGGAGCCACCATGGTCTCCAGTGAGGGCGCCTGCGCCGCCTACTACCTCTACCGGCGTCTGGACCTGCCGGCCGGCAAGGCCCGGGAGGCGAGCCCCGTTGTCTGACACCACCGGCCTCCCGACCACCGGCCTTCCCACCTCCGGTCGCCCCGGCACCGGTCGCCCCGGCACCGGTGCCCCCGGCGCCGATGTCCCCGTCCCCGCCCTGGACCTCGAAGGATGGACGTGCCCTGCGCCGGTGCGTGACCGGCCGCGGGTCGTCATGGGGCACGGCGGCGGCGGGGTCCTCTCCGCCGAACTCGTCCAGCAGATCTTCGCGCCCGCCTTCGGCGGGGAGGTGCTCGCCCAGTTGGGGGACGCCGCCGTCGTCCCCCTGGGCGGGACCCGGCTGGCGTTCTCCACCGACTCCTACGTGGTGCGGCCGCTGTTCTTCCCCGGCGGCAGCATCGGCGACCTCGCGGTCAACGGCACCGTCAACGACCTCGCCATGAGCGGCGCCCGGGCCGCCTACCTCTCCTGCGGTTTCATCCTCGAGGAAGGCGTCGAACTGGACGTCGTGAGGCGGGTGTCCGAGGCGCTGGGCAGGGCCGCGCGCACCGCCGGTGTGGAGGTGGCCACCGGCGACACCAAGGTGGTGGAGGCCGGACACGGCGACGGGATCTACGTCAACACCGCGGGGATCGGGCTCGTCCCCCCGGGCGTCGACCTGCGGCCCCAACGGGTCGTCCCCGGCGACGTCGTGATCGTCAGCGGCGCCATCGGGCTCCACGGGGTGGCGGTCATGAGCGTGCGCGAGGGCCTGGAGTTCGGCGTGGAGATCACGAGCGACTGCGCGCCACTCGGCGGCCTCGTCGACGCCATGCTCGCCGTGACCCCGGATCTGCACGCGCTGCGCGATCCCACCCGGGGCGGACTGGCGGCGGCGCTCAACGAGATCGCCGCGGCCTCGGGGACGGGGGTGGTCGTCCGGGAACGCGACGTCCCGGTCCCGCCCGCCGTGGCCAATGCCTGCGCCATCCTCGGTCTGGACCCCATGTACATCGCCAACGAGGGCAAGTTGGTGGCGTTCGTCCCGCGCGAGCACGCCGACGCCGTCCTCGACGCGATGCGCGCCCACCCCCTGGGCGCGGACGCCGTGATCATCGGTGAGGCCGTCGAGGCGCATCCCGGAATGGTCGTGGCGAGGACGGGCCTGGGCGGAACCCGGGTGGTCGATCTGCCGATCGGGGAACAGCTGCCCCGGATCTGCTGAAGCGGGCGCATCCGGCGGTGGCCCTGCCGTGCCGCGCTGTCAGGCCCCGGGTTGCTGGTCCTGGGGCTCCTGCGGGTCGACGCCGGTCACCGCGGAGGCGTCCTTGGTGCCGCTGGGGCGCTGGGAGCGGCCTCTGCGTCCGGTGTCCTGACGGCCCTTCTCGTCCGCGTCGCCGTAGTCCTCGCCCCGTCGGCTCCGGCTCTTGACCGTGTCGCCCGGAACGGACTTCGACTCCTCGGCGGACCTGGTGCGGCCCCGGCCCTTGTCGTCGGCGTGTTCAGCCGTGCGGAAGGAGCGGGGGGCGCTCGGGTTGTCCTGCTGGCGGGTCTCGTCCACGTCGGGTGACCAGCCGTGCTGCCCGGCGCCCTCGTGACGGCTCGGGCCCTTGCCGTGCGGGGGCTCGGACGAACGTGGTTTCTTCGACATGGTCCGACCTGCCTGTTCGTGATCAGTTGAGGAGTCGGTCACGCGTCGCCGCGTGTCCCAATTATCTCCTTTTGTCGCGTTTCGGGCATCTGGTGACTTCCTGAACCCCTCGGGATTGTTGTCGGCCTTGTCGGCGACCCCTGCGGTGCGGGACGCGCTGTCCGCTCGGTGGCGCCGTCGCCCGAGGAGGCCGGGCGGCCGTGACGCCGACGCCCCCGCCCGGGCGCCGGCGTCACGGCCGCCCGGAGCCGGAGAGGCCGCCCGGCGCCGGAGAGGCGGGCCGGCCGCGGGTCGATCGCGGCTGTCTGCATACATCGGTCCACTTTCCGCTTCTGTAAGAGGAGCGTGGACAGGGGTCTGCCGCGACCTGGTCATTCAGCTTCCCTCTGATTTGCATACGTCGGAGGTCTTCCCTTGCTGCTCACGTGGCTTGCACTATGCCAGGAGTTCACAAGCAGAGACGGGAGGCGTCTACGTGACCGTGTCAACAGGGAACGGGTTCTCGCGAAGAGGTGTGATCGGCACGGCCGCCGCGGTCGCCGCCGGGAGCTGGTCGGCCGGCTCCGGCACCGCCTGGGCAGCGCCCCGGCCGCCCGCAGAGGCGGCGGACGTGTATGAACGGATGGCCCGGGCCGCCGCCTTACGGTGGCGCCGGATGCCGGGCGACTGGAAGGACGGGCCGTTCCTCGGTAACGGTCTGCTCGGGGTGCAGGTCTACCGGGGTGCGACGGCCAACTCCGTGAAAGTGATGGTCAGCCACGGTCAGGTGCAGGACCAGCGGCCCCAATGGCGCGCGCCGTACGGATTCTCCCGCTTGCCCGTGGGTCATTTCGACCTCACGCTCGCCGGTGAGGTCACCGGTGTCGACTGGACGCTGGATCTCTGGGACGCCGAGCTGCGCGGTGCCGTCACCACCACCCGGGGCAGTGTCCGCTTCTCGATGGTGGTGCACAACGCCCGTAGCGCGCTGCTGATCTCCACCCGGCCCAGCGCCGGTGAGGAGACCGCGACCTGGTCGTTCACATGGCTGTCCGCTATCTCTCCACGTGAAAAGGACAAACCGGCGGACTACACGGGCAACCCCGATCCCCGCACCGGATCCGCCGGAGCCGCCCACTACGTCGAACAGCCGCTGATCGCGGGCGGCGGGTGGACCACCGCCTGGCGCGAGCGGCGGGTCGGCAGCGGCAGGCTGCTGGCCGCGCACCTCGTGTACCGCTACCCCGGGGGCCTGTCGCGCACCACGGAGCTGGCCGTCGCCGAAGTGGCGCGCACCCTGTCCGCGGACCCGGACGAGCTGGTGCGCGGCCACCGCGGCTGGTGGCACCGCTTCTACCGGCGCAGCCTGTTGTCCGTACCGGACAAACGCATCCAGGACTTCTACTGGATCCAGCTCTACAAGGCCGCCTGCGCCACCCGGGCGGGCGGGCCCTCGATGTCCGAGTGGGGGCCGTGGTACCCGGAGACCGGCGGCAGCTGGAGCGCGGTCTGGTGGAACCTCAACGTGCAGATCGCCACCTGGCTGATCCAGGGGTCGGGGCACCTGGAACTCGACTCCGTCACGTCCACCTTCAAGAACTTCGAGAAGAACCTGCCGCTCTCCGTCCCGCCCGAGTACCAGGACGGCGACACCTACGCGCTGGCCCACCCCTCGGACTGGATGCTGCGCCCCGGCGCCAAGACCGTCGGTGTCCCCGGCACCTCCACCAAGACCGACAACAACGGCAACCTCGTCTGGGCCATGCACAACGTCTGGCTCAGCTACCGCCACACCATGGACGTGTCGATCGTGCGTGACGTCCTCTACCCGATCCTCGTCAAGGCGGTGAACTTCTACGACCACTTCCTGTACGAGGGCGGCGACGGAAGGCTGCACCTGCCGCTCACCCGGTCGCCCGAGTGGGCGGACGCCACCGACTGCACCTACGACCTCTCCCTGGTCCGCTGGGGCTGCGCCACCCTCCTCGACTGTCTGCGCATTCTCCGCACGGACCATCCACGCGCCCGACGCTGGCGCGAAATCCTCCAGCGCCTGGTGGACTACCCGCGTGACGCGACCGGCGTCAACATCGGCGCCGGCAAACCCCTCACCGAGTCCCACCGGCACTTCTCGCACCTGCTGTGGCTGTTCCCGCTGCACGAACTGGACTGGGACCGGCCCTCCGACCGGGACACCATGCGGACGACCTTCGACCACTGGATCAAGGACCGCAGCCTGTGGGCCGGTTACAGCTACGCCGCCGCGTCCTCGATGGCCTCCCTCATGGAACGGCCGGAGGAGGCCCTGGACTTCCTGACCTTCTTCACCGACGGCAACCTCATCAAGAACGCGTGGATGACCGCGAACACCATGTACGTGGAGGGCGGCAACCTGGCCGTCGAGAGCCCGCTGACGGCGGCCCGGTCGGTACTCGACATGGCCGTGCAGAGCCACGGCGGCGTCGTACGGGTCTTTCCCTCCGTGTCACGGCGATGGCCCGACCTCTCGGTCCAGGGCCTGCGCACCCAGGGCGCTTTCCTCGTCGACGCGGACCGTTCGCAGGGCCGGACCCGATGGGTGCGCGTCCACAGCGAGGCCGGCGCTCCGCTCGTCCTGGAGCACGGCATCGACGGCGCCGTCGACGTCAGGGACCCGCGCGGGCGGCGGCTGCGCCACCGCGAGACAGGAGCACAGCGCGTCGAGATCCCGCTCGGCCGGGGCGAGACGGCCGTCGTCCTCCCGCGCGGCACCCACCCGGACCTGGATCCGCGTGATGTGCCGGCCGTCGGAGAAGCGAAGCCGTGGGGTCTGCCGGACTGAGCCGGCGCCCGCCGGCGCAGGCCGACCGGTGCCGCTCCCGTGCCCCGGGGCGGCCCGGCCGGCCACGCAGACCTTGTCGAGACCGCGTTCGATTCAGGGAGCAGGGGTGCCGGTGTTCACCGCCCGGTCGGGGGCATGTGCAGAACAAGACACCGAACGAGCCACACCCCGAAGGGACGGACCCCTTGCTCGCCATCATCTCGGCAGTGCTGTTCTTCATCGCCTTCCTGATCAACGCGGCGGAGATATCCACCAACGACACCTTCACCTCCACCAACCTCATGCTCCTCGGCCTGACCGTGCTCGCCCTGCACGTCGCCGGCATCGGCAGCGGCTGGTCGGTACGCGGCCGCCGGCGCTGAGCGCTTCGGGCGGAATCCGACCCGTACTCGCGGACGACCGCCACCACAAGGGAAGATGGATGGCGCAAGCCATGATCGACCGATGTGGAGGAGCGGGCACATGCAGCACGAGCGAGCGGGCAGGAAGGCCGGCCCCGAGGACCTCGTCGACGTCGCCCGGCTGGTCACGGCGTACTACGCGCTGCACCCCGACCCGGCCGACCCGGTGCAGCGCGTGGCGTTCGGCACCTCGGGGCACCGTGGGTCCTCGCTGAACACGGCGTTCAACGAGGACCACATCGCCGCGACCAGCCAGGCCATCTGCGAGTACCGGGCGGCCCAGGGCACCGACGGCCCCCTCTTCCTCGGGGCCGACAGCCACGCCCTGTCCGAGCCCGCCAAGGTCACCGCCCTGGAGGTGTTCGCGGCCAACGGAGTCACGGTGCTCGTCGACAGCGAAGACGGCTACACACCGACGCCCGCCGTCTCCCACGCGATCCTCACCCACAACCGCGGCCGCACCGCCGCCGTCGCCGACGGTGTGGTCGTCACCCCCTCGCACAACCCGCCCGCCGACGGAGGCTTCAAGTACAACCCGCCGAGCGGCGGCCCCGCCGGCTCCGACGCCACCTCCTGGATCCAGAACCGGGCCAACGAGATCATCGCGTCCGGCCTGAAGGACGTACGGCGGATTCCCTGGACGCAGGCCCTCGCCGCTCCGACGACCGCCCGCTACGACTTCCTCGGCACGTACGTCGCCGACCTCCCGAGCGTTCTGGACCTGGACGCGATCCGCACCGCCGGTATCCGCATCGGCGCCGACCCGCTCGGCGGGGCGTCCGTCGCCTACTGGGGGCGCATCGCCGAACAGCACCGGCTCGACCTGACCGTCGTGAACCCGCTGACCGACCCCACCTGGCGTTTCATGACACTCGACTGGGACGGCAAGATCCGCATGGACTGCTCGTCGCCGTACGCGATGGCCTCGCTCATCGAGCAGCGGGACCGCTTCGGGATCGCCACCGGCAACGACGCCGACGCCGACCGGCACGGCATCGTCACGCCCGACGCCGGCCTGATGAACCCCAACCACTACCTGGCCGCCGCCATCGCCTACCTCTACGCGCACCGCGAGCAGTGGCCCGCTGCCGCGGGCGTGGGCAAGACCCTGGTGTCCTCCTCGATGATCGACCGGGTCGCCGCCGATCTCGGACGCCGGCTGGTCGAGGTGCCCGTCGGATTCAAGTGGTTCGTGGACGGACTGGTCGACGGCACGCTCGGCTTCGGCGGGGAGGAGTCGGCCGGCGCGTCCTTCCTGCGCCGTGACGGCTCCGTCTGGACCACGGACAAGGACGGCATCATCCTCGCGCTGCTGGCCTCCGAGATCACGGCGGTCACCGGGAAGACCCCCTCCGAGCACTACGCCGCCCTGACGGACCGTTTCGGCGCCCCCGCCTACGCCCGCATCGACGCCCCGGCCACCCGGGAGGAGAAGGCACTCCTCGGCAGGCTCTCGCCCGCGCAGGTCACCGCCGACACCCTCGCCGGGGAACCGGTCACCGGCGTACTCACCGAGGCCCCGGGCAACGGCGCGTCCATCGGGGGCATCAAGGTGACCACCGACAACGCCTGGTTCGCGGCCCGCCCCTCGGGCACCGAGGACGTCTACAAGATCTACGCCGAGTCCTTCCACGGCCCCGACCACCTGCGCCGGGTCCAGGAGGAGGCCAGGGACGTCGTCGACGCCGCACTGGGCGGCTGAGCCCCCCGGGCACGGGGGCGCTCGCCCGGCCGCCGGCAGGGCCGCAACACGGCGGCGCCCCCACCACGGGAGCACACCTCAAGAATCGGTCTCGATCCTGGACTCCGCTTGGGCGGCGGAAGCGCGGCCGCAATCATGGCGCTCCGCGGGCGGCAGGGGCCCGGGGGCCGTGCCGGCGCCCCGCCGGGGAGGGCCGGGGACCTCAGGGTGGGCCGGGTGAGCCGGCGTCCCCGGGGCGGGCGCGAACCAGGCCCGGCGCACCGCCCCCGGGTGAGGCCACCGGCCCGGCGTGACGGGGACGGCTGACGGCGGCCCGTGTGCGAGGGCGTCGGGGCGTGATTGTCAGTGCCTGCGCCTACGGTTCTGGGAGTGGGACCTGCTGGAACAGCCGCGGGTCCACCCTGGGGAGGGGTTTGTCATGGCTACCGGGTCCAGCACCGTGTCGACGACGTATCTGGAGCTCTCGCAGGACAGCGGCGGCGCGCACAAGTTCTACGAAGTGGCCGTGGACGGCGTGGTGGTGACGGTGCGCTACGGGCGGATCGGTGCCTCCGGGCAGGTGCAGACCACGACCTTCCCCACCGCCGAGAAGGCCCGGGCCGCGGCGGCGCGGAAAGTCGGCGAGAAGGTGCGCAAGGGGTACGCCCCCGCCGTCGCCGGACAGCGTCCCCCACGCGCGGTGACCCGCCGTCAGGTGACCTCGGCGCCGTCGACCGCGCGCGCCGTGGCACCGGTGCTGTGGCGTTTCCGCACCGGTTCCTCGGCGTTCGGCATCCATGTGGACGACGACCGCTGCTGGGTCGGCAACCAGTCGGGCGACGTCTACACCCTGGACCACGACGGTGGGGTCCTGGCCCGCTTCAGTCTCCCGGACGGCGTGAAGTGCCTGGTGGCCGACGACTTCTGGATCTACGCGGGGTGCGACGACGGCAAGGTCTACGACCTCTCCTCGAAGCTGCCGTTCGCGGCGTACGACATCACGGCGGACGTCGACATCTTCTGGCTGGACATCCACGAGGGCCTGCTGAACGTCTCGGACCGCGACGGCCGGCTCACCGTCATCGACCACGAGGACGAGCACCAGTGGGCGCGGCGCAGCCAGGGCGAACACGCCTGGATGGTCCGCGCGGACGACCGGGCCGTCTACCACGGTCACCACCGGGGAGTCACCGCCTACGCGCCCGACGGCGGCGGTGAACTCTGGCACACGCCCACCCGCGGTGGCGTCCTGTTCGGCTGGCAGGAGGAGGACGCCGTGTACGCGGGGACCGCCCACAAGGTGGTGCAGCGTCTGTCGAAGGCGACCGGCGCGGTCGAGGCCACCTACGGCTGCGACAGCGCGGTGTACTCGTGCGCCACCTCGCCCAGCGGGCGGTTCGTGTTCGCCGGTGACGCGTCGTCGTCGGTCTACTGCTTCGACCGGGACGGCACGCGCCTGTGGAAGCTGGGCACGGGCGGCGGTTCGGCGCTGTCCATGCAGTACCGCGACGAACGGCTGTACCTGGTGACCACGGACGGCTCGCTGGTGTGCGTGGACGCGAGCGAGACGGCCATCGCCGCGGCCCAGCAGGGCACGGTGCCGGTGGCCAGGGACGTCAAGCTCGCCGAGGCCCTGCCGACCTACGCGCCCGCCACGGCGGCGGCGACGGTGGCCACCGTGACCCGGGCTCCCTCCGGAGCGGTCGTCGTCGAGTGCGTCCAAGAGGCCGGCCGCATCCGGGTGCACGTGGTGTCCGACGGCTACGACTCGTCCCTGAACGTCCAGTTCCCGCGCGAGATACGCGAACCCGGGGCGCGCTACGTCGTGGACTCCCTGCACACGGCGGCCGGCGGTTTCTACCGGGTCCGCGGTGACATCCGGCGTCTGGTGTGACCGGGACGCGCGGTGCCTGCCCCGGAGCCCGGCGAGCAGGGGAGCCGAACGGCTCCGCCGCACCGGCCTGGTGGCCGGTGCGGCGGGACGGACCTCAGCGCTCGACGTCCGGTTGTCCGGCCGTCCGGCGGGAACGGCGGCCTCGGCGCGTGTCAGGGCTTACGGGCGAGGCCCCCGTGCTCGCCGATGACGTCCGGGGCGGGGGAGGTGACCTCCGGGCGCCAGAGGGGGACCGAGACGACTCCGGGCTCCAGCAGCTCCAGTCCCTCGAAGTACCCCGTGATCTCGTCGACGGAGCGCAGGTTGTAAGGGACGGCGCCGCTTTCGTTGTAGGCGTCCTGGGCCTCCTCGAAGACCGGATCGATCCCCCGTGAACCGTCGTTGACGGAGAGGTAGCTGCCGGACGGCAGTGCCGCCATCAGCGTCGTGACGATGGAACGGGCCCGGTCGTAGTCGGCGACATGGCCCAGGATGTTGCTGAGGATGAGCGCGGTGGGGCGGGAGAAGTCCAACGTCTCGGCGGCGGCCGCCAGAATGCGCTCCGGCTCCAGCACATTGGCGTCGACGTAGGAGGTCGCGCCCTCCGCGGTGGAGTACAGCAGCGCGCGGGCGTGGGCCAGGACCATCGGGTCGTTGTCGACGTACACGATCCGGGTCTCGGGCGCGATCCGCTGGGCGACCTCGTGGGTGTTCTCGGCGGTCGGCAGGCCGGTACCGACATCCAGGAACTGGCGTATGCCCGCCTCGGAGACCAGATACGTGATGTTGCGGCGCAGGAACGCACGACTGCTCCGTGCGATGGTGACGATGCCGGGGAACACGGCGGTGTAGGCGTCACCGGCCTGCTCGTCGACGGGGTAGTTGTCCTTACCCCCCAGCCAGTAGTTCCAGATACGGGCCGAGTGAGGCACCGATGTGTCGATCTTCTGATGGGCCGCTGGTCCGGGCGAGGTCACATGGTCGGTCATGAGGGGCGTCCGTCTTTCAGCCGAGGCGTGAGCAGTTCGAGCCACAACCTACGTCCCAACGACCCTGTTACGTACACCCGTTCACATTTTCGATGGATTCGAACAACCCGCGCACGGAAGGATCCGGTGCCCGAGGCCCCGTCAGACGCGGTCTGCCCGAGTCGTCCTGGGGCCGGCGCGCGTCCGGGCCGTCGGCCTCGGTACCGGTACCCGCGCCGGTGCCGGTAGCGTTGACCGCCGTGATGGTGGGCACCCGGGAGACCCGGCTGATCGTGCTGCGGGGCAACAGCGCCTCGGGGAAGTCGGCGGTGGCGGCAGGCCTTCGCGACAGCTTCGGCCGGGGCCTGGCCATAGTCGGGCAGGACAACCTCCGCCGGGTCGTGCTGCGCGAGCACGACCGCCCCGGCGGAGCGAACATCGGGCTGATCGAGGCCGTCGCCCGCTACGCCCTGGACGCCGGGTACCACGTCGTCCTGGAAGGCATCCTGTACGCCGACCGGTACGGGGCCATGCTCGAGCGGCTGCGCGCGGACCACCGCGGCCCGACCCACGGCTACTACCTCCATGTGCCGCTCGCCGAGACCCTCGTACGCCATGCCACCAAGCCGATCGCCCACGAGGTCGCCGAGGCGGACCTGCGTGCCTGGTACCGGGACCTCGATCTGCTGCCGGGTGGCGCCGAGACCGTCATCGGCGCCGACAGCACACTCACGCGGACCGTCGGGCGCATCATGCGCGACACGGGCCTCGACAGCCTTCCCGCCCGCGAACACTGAGTGACGCGGCGCGGAACCGCAGGAACCGAAACCCCCCGCACGGAGGCCGAAGACGCGTCGGTCCCGGCGGATCAGCGGCGGGCCGGGGTCAGTTCGGCCAGCAGCAGGGTGCGGTCGTCGGCCCCGGCCGCGCCGGAGGGGGTGTGCAGGAGTCGGCGGCACAGCGCAGGCAGTGCGCCCGCCCCGGCGCCGTCCATGGGCTCGGCGGCCGTCACCGCGTCCACGGTCCGCGCGAGGCGGGTGATCTCCTGGTCGATGTCGGCGTCGCGGGACTCGACCAGACCGTCGCTGTAGAGCACCAGCAGGGCCGGATCCGGCACGCTCAGCACGGTCTCCTCGTAGCTGCCGGCACCCAGCCCGAGCGGCAGACCCGTCCCGGCCAGCCTGACCGGGGCGGTGCGGCCGTCCGGTCCGCGCAGCAGCGGGGGCGGGTGGCCGGCCCCCACCAGGGTGCAGGTGCCCCGCCGGGCATCCCACTCGGCGTATATGCAGGTCGCGAACGACACGCCGGGGGAGTCCCCGGCGAGCGTGTCGAGCCGTCCTATGAGGTCGGCCGCGGGGATGTCGAGGCCCGCCAGGGTACGCACGGCGGTGCGCAGCTGGATCATCGCGACGGCGGACTCCGGGCCGTGCCCCATGGCGTCCCCGACGATCAGGCCGGCCCGGTCGCCAGGCCGTCTCAGCACGTCGGACCAGTCACCGCCGACGAGGTTGCCCCGCCCGGCGGGCAGCCAGCCGTGCGCGGTGCGGCAGCCCCCGAACTCCTGGCCCGTTCCCGGCGGCAGACTGTTGCGGATGGCCAGCGAGGTCCGCCGCTCACGCTCGTACCGGCGCCCGTTGTCCAGCGCTACGGCGGCCCGCGCGGCCAGTGCCTCCACGGCGGCCACGTCGGCCGCGCCGAACGGCGCACGGCCCGGCCCCCGTGTGCAGGTGACGAAGCCGATCGGCACGTCCCGCAGCCGCAGGGGCACGACGAGGAAGGACGCCACACGCAGCAGGTCGCTGACGCGCGCCTCACCGTCTCCGGCGGCGACGAGCCGCTCGGACGTGTGCGGGTCCACGGCGTCGAGCACCTGCGCCTGCCCGGCGGCGAGCGCACGGGCGTACGGCGTCTCCCGGGGGAAGGCGATCACCTCGCCGACCGGCAGCCCGCCCTCCCAGTCCTCCAGCGCGCCCGGTCCGACGCGCAGCGCCATCCTGCGCGCCTCGATCCCGGGCGCGTCCGCGCCGGCGCGCCCGTTCTCCTCCACGCGCCACCGCTCCAGCAGGTACACGGCGGCCGCGTCACAGAACTCGGGGGTCAGCGCGTGCACGACGTGGCTGCCGGTCATCCGCAGATCGAGTTCCGACCCGATGACGTCCGCCGCGGGGGAGAACACCGACCGGCGGGGCGAGGCCAGGGCGGGGGACGCGTCGTGGGTGCGGCTGCGCGGTTCGTTCCGCAGGGTCGTGCCTTTCCGGTGGGGTCGGCCGCGCGGCGGGGGACAGGGGATGCCGCGAGCCGCCGCAACTATATGATGGCGCGTCAAGTTCGCGGGTGCGAAACCCAGTTGTCGCCGCACGACCCTGGGGACCTCGCGGCCTGCGGACCGCGGACCTCGAGACCTCCGGGGCCGCGGGACCTCGGGATCCCCGGACGTGAGGCCTCCGGTCCCCGGGGCTCCCGGGCCTTCCGGACTTTCGGATCTCAGGACGTCGATCTCGGCCGGCCGATCGTGTGAGCAGCCGCGGACAGGGCCCGCCGGTACGGCCGCGGCGAGGCGTGCACGCCGCAGGTGGCCGAGCGCGGAGCCGGTGAGGGCAGGAACCGGGGGATCCGCGCACGGGTCCCCCGCCGGCGTCCTCGCCGCCTCGGCGCTCGGCGTGGGGCAGGTGCCGCCTACTCGGCCTTCGGCACCGCCTGCTGCACCACCTCGAAGGACCAGAGGGCGGATCCCGACGCCGCGGGCTTGGGCCGCTCGCCCTCCGTCGCGCCGGCGCCCTGGTGCGCGGACTTCATCGGACCGTCCCTCCACGCCTGGAACGACTCCTCGTCACGCCACCGCGTGTAGACGAGGTAGGTGTCGGTGCCCTCGACGGGCCGAAGGAGCTCGAACCACTCGAATCCGTCGGAGTTCTCGACGGCATGGGCTCGTGCGGCGAACCGCTTCTCGAGGGTCTCCCGCTGCTCCGCCGGGACGGTCAGTACGTTGATCTTGACTACGCTCATGCTTCCATCCTGCCCCTCGGGACCCGCGGGCGCCGGACCGCCCCCGGCGGTCCGCGCCGTCACCCCCGTCGGCGCGGGCCACGGCTCGGGAACGCTCCGCGTCACCACGTATCCGGTCCATACCAAACTCTTGACAGGGTCATTACTCACTTCTTAAATCACGTAGTGAACTAAGCCCCCGTCAGGGCTGGTTCGCCCCCCACCCAATCGGCGCGGTCATGGGCGATACGCCTTCCCGCGCCCCGGACTGTCATGAGCATGCCTTGATGGTCCGTCTTCATCAGGAAGGGAGAGTCATGGCCTCTCCACGCCTGCCTCGGCGCCTGCTCCTGCCGCTGGCCTCGATCCTGGCCTTCGCGTCACTGTCCACCGGGCCGGCGCAGGGCGCGTCCGCGCTCGCCGCGGACCCCCCGGCACGCGCCGCCGCAACGTCCGCGGCGGCCGCCGTCGCGTTCTCCGACGAGTTCGACGGTCCCGCCGGTTCGGCCGTTAACGGCGCCCGATGGCAGACCGAGACCGGTGACAACGTCAGCAACCACGAGCGGCAGTACTACACGGCGGGCAACCGCAACGCCGCTCTGGACGGCCAGGGCCATCTGGTGATCACGGCCCGCCGGGAGAACCCGGGCAACTACCAGTGCTGGTACGGACGGTGCGAGTACACCTCGGCCCGGCTGAACACGGCGGGCCGCTTCACCACGACGTACGGCCGGGTCGAAGCGCGGATGAAGGTCCCGCGCGGTCAGGGCATGTGGCCCGCGTTCTGGATGCTGGGCAACGACATCGGCCAGGTGGGCTGGCCCGCCTCGGGCGAGATCGACGTCATGGAGAACGTGGGCTTCGAGCCGGCCACGGTCCACGGTACCCTGCACGGCCCCGGATACTCGGGCTCCGCGGGCATCGGCGCCGGGTACACCCTGCCCGGCGGTCAGGCGTTCGCCGACGCGTTCCACACCTTCGCGGTCGACTGGAGCCCGAACACGATCACCTGGTCCGTCGACGGCACCGTCTACCAGCGGCGCACGCCCGCCGACCTCGGCGGCCGACAGTGGGTCTTCGACAAGCCCTTCTTCCTCATCCTCAATCTCGCGGTCGGCGGCTACTGGCCCGGGGACCCCGACGGCAGCACGGCCTTCCCCCAGCAGCTCCTGGTCGACTACGTGCGCGTCAGCACCGCCCAGCCGGGCGGCAGCGGCCCCGTCACCGGCGTCGGCGGCAAGTGCGTGGACGTGGCAGGAGCCGACACGGCCAACGGCACGGCCGTGCAGTTGTACGACTGCAACGGCACCGGCGCCCAGCAGTGGACCGTGGGCGGTGACGGCACGATCCGCGCCCTCGGCAAGTGCCTGGACGTGGACTCGGGAGGCACGGCCGACGGAACGCGGACTCAGCTGTGGGACTGCAACGGTTCCGCCGCCCAGCAGTGGACGGTCACCGCTGCCCGGGACATCGTCAACCCGCAGGCGGGAAAGTGCCTGGACGCCACCGGCAACAGCTCCGCCGACGGCACCAGGCTGCAGATCTGGACCTGCACCGGAGCCGCCAACCAGAAGTGGACGGTGACCCGATGACCACGAGGTTCGCACACCGACGCGCGGTACGCGGCGTTCTGGGCACGGCGGCCGTCGCCGCCCTGCTCACCGGACTGAGCGGAACACCGGCGAACGGTGCCGCGGCGGCCACCGGACCCGTCCCGCCGGTGACCGGAGTCCAGGCGTCCCGGGCCGCCCCCCAGGCCGCCGCCCTCCCCACCGGCTGGTCCACGGTGGTGAACTCCGGCAGCGGCAAGTGCCTGGACGCCCGGGCGGCCGCGACCGCGAACGGCACCGTCGTCCAGCAGTACGCCTGCAACAACAGCACCGCCCAGCAGTGGAGTTTCACCGCGACCGGCGACGGGTTCGTACGCATCGGCAACCGCAACAACGCCCAGCAGGTCGTGGACGTCAGCGACGTGTCCACGGCCGACAACGCGGCCGTGCACCTGTGGACGTACGGCGGCGGCGCCAACCAGCAGTGGCAGGCGGTGGACGAGGGCGGCGGCGCGTACCGGTTCGTCAACCGCAACAGCGGCAAGTGCCTCGACGTCCCCTCCGCCTCGACCGCGGACAGCGTCCAGCTGGTGCAGTACACCTGCAACGGCACCGTCGCCCAGCGCTTCCAGGTCGCACCCGTCGGCACCACGCCGGGAGACGTCGACCTCGGCCCCAACGTCGTCGTCTTCGACCCCTCGATGCCCTCGTCCACGATCCAGAGCCGACTGAACTCGATCTTCCAGCAGCAGGAGACCAACCAGTTCGGCTCCCAGCGCTACGCGGTCCTGTTCAAGCCCGGTACGTACAGCAACGACGTCAACGTCGGCTTCTACACCCAGGTCCTGGGCCTCGGGCTGTCGCCCGACTCGGTCACCGTCAACGGCGCCGTGCACGTGGAGGCCGACTGGTTCCCGCCGCAGAACGCCACCCAGAACTTCTGGCGCGGCGCCGAGAACCTCTCGGTCAACCCCACGGGCGGGACGGACCGGTGGGCGGTGTCCCAGGCGTCCGGATACCGGCGTATGCATGTGCGTGGCAACCTGGAGCTGAGTGACGGCGGTTGGTCCAGCGGCGGGTTCATGGCCGACAGCAGGATCGACGGCCAGGTGCGGTCCGGCACCCAGCAGCAGTGGCTGACCCGCAACTCACAGCTCGGCAGCTGGACCGGCTCCAACTGGAACATGGTCTTCGTCGGCAGCCACGGGGTGCCCGGGAACAGCTTCCCCAACCCGCCCTACACGACGGTCGACCAGACGCCCACCGTGCGGGAGAAGCCCTTCCTGTACGTGGACGGCGCCGGCGCCTACAAGGTGTTCGTGCCGTCCGTGCGCACGAACTCATCCGCCACCACCTGGGCGAACGGAACCGCCGCCGGCAGTTCCCTGGGCATCGACCAGTTCTTCGTCGTCACACCGGGCGCGACCGCCGCACAGATCAACGCCGCCCTCGCCGCGGGCAAGAACCTGCTGGTCACGCCCGGCGTGTATCACCTCGACCAGACCCTGCGTGTGACGCGCCCCGACACCGTGGTGCTCGGACTCGGCCTCGCCACGTTCGTCCCGGACAACGGCGTCACCGCCATGACGGTCGCCGACGTCGACGGGGTGAAGGTGGCAGGCGTGCTCTTCGACGCCGGTACCGCCAACTCGCAGACCCTCGTGGAGATCGGCCCGGCCGGGGCCGCCGCGGACCACGCCGCGAACCCCACCTCCCTGCACGACGTGTACTTCCGGGTCGGCGGGGCCGCCGTGGGCAGGGCCACCACCAGCCTCGTCGTGAACAGCGACGACGTCATCGGCGACCACATGTGGATCTGGCGGGCGGACCACGGCACCGGTGTCGGCTGGAACACCAACACGGCGGACACCGGACTCGTCGTCAACGGCGACGACGTCACCATGTACGGCCTGTTCGTCGAGCACTACCAGAAGCACCAGACCCTGTGGAACGGCAACGGCGGCCGGACGTACTTCTACCAGAACGAGATGCCCTACGACCCCCCGAACCAGGCCGCCTGGATGAACGGGCCCACCCAGGGCTACGCCGCCTACAAGGTCGCGAACTCGGTGACCAGCCACCAGGCCTACGGACTGGGCAGCTACTGCTACTTCAACGTCGCCCCGGGCGTCACCGCCGAACACGCCTTCGAGGCCCCGGCCGGCCCGAACGTGCGGTTCCGGAACATGGTGACGGTCTCGCTCGGTGGCACCGGGACCATCCGGCACGTCATCAACGACCGGGGCGGGCCGTCGGACTCCGCCACCAACGTGGCGAACCTGGTGAACTACCCGTGAGGTGAACGGCTTTCGAGCCGGGCGCGCGGCAGGGGCACCGGCCCCTGCCGCGCGCCCGGTCCTCACTCGGCGTCGAAGTCCGTCCCCCGGGAGACCTTCTCCCAGGCGACGAGCTCGTCGCGCACGGAGTCCAGGTGTCCGGTCAGGAAGTCGACGGCGTCGCCGCCGAGGGCGAGCCGGAGCGGGGTCCTCTCGGCTTCGAGGGCCAGCAGGATCGCCGCGGCGGCCTTGGCCGGATCGCCGGGCTGGCTGCCGTCACCGCCCTGCACCAGCCGCCGGGTCGCCCCGACCTTCTCCGCGTACGCCGGGTTCTCCTCGGAGAAGTACGCCGCACCCTTGCCGAACAGGTTGGTGCGGAACGCGCCCGGCTCCACGATCAGCACCTTGACGCCGAAGGGAGACACCTCGTCGGCCAGGCCCTCCGACAGCTGCTCCAGAGCCGCCTTGGTCGCGCTGTAGGCGGAGAACCCGGCGAAGGACAACTGGCCGCCGAAGCTGCTGATGTTGACGATCGATCCGCTGCCCCGCTCCCTCATGTGAGGCAGCAGCGCCCGGGTCAGCCGCGCGGGGCCGAACACATGCAGCTCGAACAGGTCGCGCAGCTCCCGGTCGGTGGTCTCCTCGAAGGCCCCGACCTGGGTGCGGCCCGCGTTGTTCACCAGCACGTCCACCCGGCCGTAGCGGGCCAGGACGTCCGCGGCCACGGCGTCGATCCGCTCGCCGTCGGTGACGTCGAGGGCGATCGCCTCCACCCGGTCCGGGTGGGCGGCCACCAGGTCGTCCAGCGCCCCGGTCCGCCGGGCCGCGCCGATCACCGTGTCGCCGGCGGCGACCGCGGCCTCCGCGACGGCCCGCCCGAAGCCGCTGCTCGCGCCGGTGACCAGCCATACCTTGGCGTTCTCGCGCATCCTCGTCTCCCTCGTCTACTGCCGTCCGGGTCCTCCCCGTCGACAGGTCCCATCCTTCGCCCGGCACCGGGACGGCGTCCAAGACCCGCTGTGATAGCCATGGGGCATGGACATCCACGGGCGTGATCTGCGCTACTTCACCGCGGTCGCCGAGGAGTTGAGCTTCACCCGGGCCGCCGAGCGGCTGTTCGTCTCCCAGCCCGCGCTGAGCAAGCAGATACGGATGCTGGAGAAGCAACTGGACGTGGTCCTGTTCGAACGCGACCGGCGGACCGTGCGGTTGACCGCGGTGGGCGAGGCCCTGTTGCCCCGGGCCCGCGAGGTGCTGGCCGCCTGGGAGACCGCGGAGGCGGCGGTGCGGGAGGCCAGGGCCGCCGAGCGGAGCACGCTGGTGATCGGTATGTCCACCAGCCCGGGCCGGGGGCTGCTGCCCGCCCTGCGGACCCGCCTCGTCTCGCGGCACCCGGACGCGCAACCCGTCCTGCGCCAGGTCAACTGGGCCGACCCCAGTGCCGGGTTGGCGGACGGATCCAGCGACGTCGCCTTCGTCTGGCTGCCGCTGCCGGACGAGAAGCGCTACCGCTACGAGGTGGTGGCCCGCGAGCCCCGGCTGGTCGCGCTGCCGGACGGGCACCCCCTGGCGGCACGGGCCGCGTCCGACCCCGAGGGAATGGTGGACTTCGCCGACCTGCTGGACGAGCCGTTTCTCGCCCTCCCGGCGGAGGCCGGCCCGCTGCGGGACCACTGGCTCGCGCTCGATGCCCGCGAAGGCCGCCCGCCGCGGATCGGCGCGGTGGTGGCCGGCGCGGAGGAGACCCACGAGGCGGTCGCCGGCGGCCAGGGGGTCGTGCTGCTGGCCGCCGGCAACGCGCCGCTGGTCGTCCGGGACGAGGTCGTCGCCCTCCCTGTCCGGGGGCTCTCCCCCTCCCGGCTGGCGGTGGCGGCCGCCCGGGAGGACGCACGGCCCCTGGTGCTCGCCTACCTCGCAGCCGCCCGCGAGGTCGGAGCCACGATGTGCGCCCCCGCTCATCCGGGGCCCGCCACGTGACCGTCCGCGCCCGCCCCGGAGAGTTTTCGGGGCGGGCGCGGACGGCGGCTCGTGTTACTTGGTCAGCGGTGCCAGCTTGGGGTCGTTGGCGTATGCCTCGGCCGCGTTCTTCTTCGTCACGATGACGGGCGGAAGGAGGTAGGACGGGACGACCTTGACGCCGTTGTCGTACGACTTGGTGTCGTTGACGGTCGGCTTGCCGCCCTTCTGGAGGGCCGTGACCATCTTGACGGTCTCCGTGACGAGCTTGCGGGTGTCCTTGTTGATGGTCGAGTACTGCCCACCGGCCATGATCGACTTGACCGACTCGACCTCGGAGTCCTGGCCCGTCACGACCGGGACCGGCTTGCCGGCCCCCTTGACCGAGGTGAGGATCGCCCGGGCGAGGGTGTCGTTGGGGGACAGGACACCGTCGAGCGTCTTGCCGCTGCCGTAGGCCGACGTCAGCAGGGAGTCCATGCGCTGCTGGGCGTTCTCCGCCTTCCAGCCCTGCACGGCGGTCTGCTTGATGTCGGTCTGACCGGAGCCGACAACGATGTCGCCCTTGTCGACCAAGGGCTTCAGCACGCTCATCGCGCCGTCGAAGAAGACCTTGGAGTTGTTGTCGTCCGGCGATCCGGAGAACAACTCGATCGTCCAGGGACCCTTCGGCTTCTTCGCCTTCATGCCGTCGATCAGGGCCTGGCCCTGGAGCTGACCGACCTTGTAGTTGTCGAAGGCGATGTAGTAGTCGACGTCCGGGGTGTTGGTGATGAGCCGGTCGTAGGCGATGACGGTGGCCCCCTCCTCCTTGGCCTGCTTCACCTGGGTGGCGAGCTGGGAGGCGTCGGTCGCGCCGATGACGATGACCTTCGCGCCCTTGGTGACCATGGAGGAGATCTGCGCCTGCTGGTCGGCGACGGTGGTCGAGGCGCCCGCGTACTGGACGTCTGCCTTGAAGCCCGCGTTCTTGAGACCGTCGGTGAACAGGTCGCCGGCGAGCACCCAGTTCTCCGAGGTCTTGGACGGCAGGGCGACGCCGATCAGGGAGTTCTCTGCGAAGCCCTTGGCGCCGGCGCCGGCGCCGTCGGTGTCGGCGGCGCCCTCGCGTTCGTTGGAGCAGGCCGTGCCCAGAGTGAGCAGGGCGGCGGCGCCGACGGCGGCGATGCTTCTGATGACGAGTGTGCGCATGGTGGAGTGTGCCCTTCGTGCGGTGCTGGTTGCCGGAGTGTGATGTGCCGCCGAACGCGACGGAGGCGTTACGGGTGCTGCGGTCAGCCCGCGACCCTGGCCTTGTCGGCGTCGGAGTCCGGGGCCGGCGGGGGAGTCGGGGCCGCCGGGTCGTCCCGCCGGAACCGGCCGGTCAGCGTCCCGATGATCGAGAAGCGTCCCCGGCTCTTGTTGTAGACGTCGAAGGCGACGGCGAGCAGGAGGACCAGCCCCTTGATCATCTGGACCATGTCGGAGCCGACGCCCTCCAGTTGGAGGCCGTTGTTGAGCAGTGCCATGACCAGACCGCCGACGATCGAGCCGCTGACGGTGCCCAGGCCTCCGGAGACCGCCGCGCCGCCGATGAACACGGCCGCGATGGCGTCCAGTTCCCAGCTCAGGCCGTCCTGCGGGCCGGAAGCCGCGGACCTCGCCACGAAGATCATGCCGGCGAGCGCGGCCAGCACCGACATGTTCGTCATGACCAGGAAGTTGACCCGCTTGAGCTTCACGCCGGACAGCTCTGCCGCGCGAGCGTTGCCGCCGACGGCGTAGATGTGCCGGCCGCCGATGGTGTTGCGGGTGTAGTGCGAGTAGGCCAGGACCAGGACGATCAGGATGATGCCGGAGATCGGCAGGCTGGTGCCGATCCGCCCGCCGGCGAAGCGGAGCGTCGCGAAGACGATGACGACGACCATGACGGCCAGACGGATGCCGGTGACCCACAGCGGCGCCACGTCGGCGTTCATCTCGCGACGGGTCCGGCGCGCCTGCCACTCGCGCCAGGCCACGCCCGCGCACGCGGCCGCGCCCAGCAGCAGCGTCAGGTTGTTGTACCCGGTGTCCGGCCCGACCTCGGGCAGGAAACCCGCGCCGATCTTGCGGAAGCCCTCGGGCACCGGGACCGTGTCGGCATTGCCGATGTACTGGTTGCCGCCGCGGAACAGCAGCATCCCGGCGAGGGTCACGATGAAGGCGGGCACGCCGATGTAGGCGACCCAGAAGCCCTGCCAGGCGCCGATCGCCGCGCCGACGAGCAGGCCGAGCAGGATGCCGACGGGCCACGGGAGGTCGTACTCCTGCATCGCCTTGGCGACGACGATGCCGGTGAACGCGGCGACGGAGCCGACCGACAGGTCGATGTGCCCGGCCACGATCACCATCAGCATTCCGATGGCCAGGATCAGGATGTAGGAGTACTGGCTGACGACGGCGATGAGGTTGCCGGACGTGAGCGTCAGGCCGCCGGTCCAGATCTGGAACAGCAGGACGATCGCCACCAGGGTGGAGATCATGCCGAACTGACGGGCGTTGGAGGTCGTGCCTCCGAAGAGGTTCTTCTGAAGGTCGGTCACACGGCTCATGGAGTGAGGCTTTTCTTGGTAGCGGTCATCTGCTTCATCAGGACTTCCGGATCGGCGTCGGCGCGCGCCACGTCACCGGTGATGGCGCCCTCGAACACCGTGTAGATGCGGTCGCACAGGCCGATCAGCTCGGGCAGCTCGGAGGAGATCAGGACGACCCCCTTGCCCTGGGCGACGAGCCGCTGGATGATCCCGTAGATCTCGAACTTGGCGCCCACGTCGATGCCGCGGGTCGGCTCGTCGAGGATCAGCAGGTCCGGGTCGGTGAACATCCACTTCGCCAGGACGACCTTCTGCTGGTTGCCGCCGGACAGCTTGACGACGCCCTCGTCGACGCTTGGCGTCTTGATCCGCAGGCTCTGGCGGTACTCCTCGGCGATCCGGTGCTCGCGCACCGGGTCGATGACGCGACGCCGGGCGATCTTCGACAGCTTGGCGGCGACCATCGACGTCTTGATGTCGTCCAGGAGGTTGAGGCCGATCGACTTGCGGTCCTCGCTGACATAGGCCAGTCCGTGCCGGATGGCGTCCGACACCGTGTTCAGCCGGATCTCCTCGCCGTCCTTGAAGACCCGCCCGGACAGCCACGTGCCGTAGGAGCGGCCGAAGAGGCTCATCGCGAGTTCGGTGCGGCCCGCGCCCATGAGTCCCGCGAAGCCGACGATCTCCCCGCGGCGCACATGGAACGTCGAGCCCTTGCACACCATGCGTTCGTCGGAACCGGGGTGACGCACCGTCCAGTCGCGGACCTCGAAGAAGACGTCGCCGATGTCGGGCGTGCGGTCGGGGAAGCGGCTGTCGAGCGCCCGGCCGACCATGCCCCGCACGATGCGGTCCTCGTTGACGCCGTCGGCCCGCACGTCGAGGCTCTCGATGGTGCGGCCGTCGCGCAGGATCGTGATGGTGTCGGCGACCGCCTCGATCTCGTTCAGCTTGTGCGAGATGATGATCGAGGTGACGCCCCGCTCGCGGAAGCCGCGCAGCAGGTCGAGCAGGTGCCGCGAGTCGTCCTCGTTCAGAGCGGCGGTCGGCTCGTCGAGGATCAGCAGCTTCACGTCCTTCGCGAACGCCTTGGCGATCTCGACGAGTTGCTGCTTGCCGACGCCGATGTCCCGGATGAGGGTGTCGGGGTCCTCACGGAGCCCGACCTGCTCCATCAGCTGCACGGCCCGGCGCTGGGCCGCCTTCCAGTCGATGCCCCCGCGGCGGCGCGGTTCGTTGCCGAGGAACAGGTTCTCGGTGATCGACATGCCGGGCACCAGGGCCAGTTCCTGGTGGATGATCGCGATGCCGGCCCGCTCGCTGGCCCGGATGTCGTGGAACCGGACCTGCTCACCCCGGTAGACGATGTCACCGGTGTAGCTGCCGTGCGGGTGCACCCCGCTGAGCACCTTCATGAGGGTGGATTTACCGGCGCCGTTCTCGCCGCAGATCGCGTGGATCTCGCCCTCCCGCACGAGGAGGCTGACGTCGGCGAGCGCGGTGACGCCGGGAAAGGTCTTGGTGATCGACCGCATCTCGAGCAGGGTCGGGGCAGTGGGCGTCATGAGCGGTGCTCCCCACCGCCGGTGACGCGCCGAGGCGTACCCGAGCCTTCGGGCGTGCGGCATTTCAAGGACATCAACTTGCCTCCGATGGCACTGCCCTGTGCCTTCGTGTCCGGTATTTCGACTGCGGGTCCGGACACTAAATCCATTTGTTTTACTAAGTCAATGGGCTGTGGGGGATAGGTTGGCGTGGGGAAACGAGAGGGGACCGCGCGTGCGCCAGGCAGGAACGAACCTTCCCAGGGTCGGGCGGTACAACCGGGCCGTCGTGCTGGACCAGATCCAGCTCGCCGACGGCGTCAGCCGGGTCGAGATCGCCCAGCACACAGGCCTCACCCCGCAGACGGTCTCGGGCATCGTGCGCCGCCTGCTCGACGAGGGCATCGTGCGCGAGGACGGCGCGAGCAGGGTGTCCAGCGGGGGGAAACCCCGCACCACCCTGCGGATCAACGCCGACGCGGGCAGCGCGGTCGGCCTGCACTTCGATCCCGTCGAACTGAGCTGCACCGTGGTCGACCTGCTCGGCCGGCCCCTGGTGGTCAGGAAACGCCCCACGGACCCCGCGACCGACCCCGCCCAGGTCGTGAAGGACATGGCGGAACTGGTCGCCGACGTGCTGGCCGGGACGGGCGTCGACCGCGGCAAGGTCCTCGGCCTCGGCCTCGCCACTCCCGGGCCGATCGACCTCGAGGCGGGCGCGATCGTCGGCGCGCCCCAGCTCGCCCGGTGGACACGGGTGCCGGTGCAGCGCATGCTCGGCGAGGCGACCGGCCTCCCGGTGACCCTCGACAACGACGCCACCGCCGCCGCGGTCGGTGAGCGCTGGTCCGGTGCCGGCCGGGGCGTCGCGGACTTCGCCTACTTCTTCTTCGGCACCGGCGTCGGCGGCGGTCTCATCCTCAACCACCAGGTGTACAGGGGCGGTTCACTGAACGCGGGGGAGTTCGGGCACTCCTCCGTGCTGCCCGAGGGACCAGAGTGCTACTGCGGCAACCGGGGCTGTCTGGAACGGCTCGTCAACCCCACGGCGATCGTCACCGAGGTGCACCGCAGGCTCGCCGCCGGCCCGCACCCGGGCAGTGCGCTGGCCCGGCTGTTCGCCGCGAATCCCGAGGCGGTCGACCACGCCGCCATCGGCGTGGCGGCGGCGGCCGGCGACCCGGTCGCGGCGGCGGTCATCGACGAGACCGCGGAGCACGTCGCCTCGGTCGCCGTCGACATCGTGAACTTCATCGACGTGGACCTGATCGTCCTCGGCGGACACGGCATCCAGCACGTCGAGTCGCGGTACGTCGAGGTCGTCGCCGCCGCCCTGGCGAACCGGCCGCTGTCCCGGCACGTCCGGGTCGTCGAGGTCGCGGCGTCGTGGCTCGGCACGGACGCGGCGGTGGTGGGCAGCGCGGCACTCGTCCTGCACGCCACGTACTCTCCGCAACTGTCCGCCCTGCTGGGTACGACGTCGGGACCCGCCGGTATGTGACGGCCGCGCGAGGCCGCCCGTTTCCGGGTACGGCGGGCAGCCGGAGCCCTCCGCCGCGGCAGCGGTCCCGGTCGCGCGGAGGAGAGCCGTTCGTACGGCGGCGGACCGTGGGCACACGCGCGCGACGCGGGAATCTCCGTTGCCGAGCGGGGCGGCCACCCGCGATCCTCGACGCCATGAGGAATCCCGTATGCAGCTGAGGCTGCGGCAGTTCAGACCCCGGACCGGGCCGCACGAGCACCGTGTCGTACAGCCGCGGCACCCCCTTCTGCACACCTCGCTGAGTGCCCCCGAGCCCATCGGCCTGCTGCTCGGCGACCACGACGGGCTGAACCGGCTCGCGGGCCTGTTCTCCTTCGCCGCCTACTCGCGGCACACGATCGTCCACGTGCCGCTGCGTGACGGCCTCCCGTGCGAGGACGCCATCGGCGAGCCGGTGGACCTCGTCCTGGCCCACCACAGCCTCGGCCTGCGCGCGAGCAAGTGGCCCGGGCTGCGGCGCAGGTTGGTGCACGGCACGCCGCTGACCGTCGGCACCGACGAGTCACGCACCGCCCGGGACGCGGCCTCCTGGAGTGGGCGCTCGCGGCGGACCGACTTCCGCGACGGGCTGCGGCACGCCACCCACGCACGGACGTTCTTCCTGTTCGGCAGCCGGGACGTGTTCGCCGAGACGGCCGCGGAGCTCGCCGAGGCGGCGGGCCGGGGCCCGACGCACAAGGACGTCGAGAAGGGCTACCCGGTGCTGATGACGGCGCTCCCCGCACTGGCGCAGCCGCCCGGCGGCGGTCACCCCCTGGAGGTGATGATCAGCTTCAAGGCGTATCCGCCCTATGGCCACGTCAAGCGGCCGGGGTGCTGAGCCGCTCGCCGCGGCCCGCGACCGACGCGCCGGCCGGCCGGCCCACCGGATCCTGCGCCGACTGCGCACTCCCGCCGGCGGCGTAACCGCCGAACCCGCACCCGGGCAGCCTCCCCGGCCCGCGCGCCTTGCCGGGACCAGGTCCGTGGCGCACGCTGGGTCCATGGGTGCGCGGGACGGCCCCACGCTCATCACCTCCGTGCAGCGCGCGTTCCGACTGCTGGAGGCGGCGAGCGCGCACGAGAACGGCGCGCCGGCGAAACAGCTGGCGCGTGAGACGGGGCTGCCCCTGGCCACCGCCTACCACCTTCTGCGCACCCTCGTCAACGACGGCTACCTGCGGAAACTTGCCGACGGCGGGTTCGTCCTCGGGGACCGGATCCAGACGCTGCACACCGCCGGGCGTGGACAGGCGCTTCTCAGCCGGGTCCGCCCCGCCCTCGCCGCGCTGCGCGACGAATTCGCCACCGCCGCCTACCTCACCTTCTACGAGGACGGGGAGATCCGGGTCGCCGAGATCGTCGACGGCCCCCGGGCGCCCCGGGTGGACCTGTGGGTCGGTTTCGAGGACGCCGGGCACGCCACCGCCCTCGGCAAGTCGGTGCTGCGGGAGCTGGACGACGAAGCCCGCAAGGAGTACCTCTCCCGCCACCACCTCGCCGATCTCACACCCCGGACCATCACCAGCGCCCCCGAACTGCTCCGGCAACTGGACTCCTCGCCCGTGGCGCCCGCCGTCACCGATCTCGAGGAGTACACCCTCGGGACGGTCTGCGTCGCCGTACCGGTCTACAGCGGCGACACCCTCGGCTCGCTCGGCGTCTCGCTGCCGGCCGACCGGCTGCACCGGATCGATCAGGTACGGGAGCGGCTGCTCCCCACCGCGAGCCGCGTGACCAGGGGCCTTTCCCTCACCAGGTGATCGTTCACTATCTGAAAACCTGATCCTTGTATGCGATGCACGCAGTCCCGTTTCCTATGAGAAACGGACATTTCCGAAGTGCCCCGGCGCACCCACAGGTGAGGACTGCGGACGAAGCATGAGTCATACGCGCAACCATGGTGGCGACCACTGCCCCACCCAGTTGTCCGGAGCGCTCAGACACCGGGTGGCGGGTCCGTTGCTGCCCGTCCTGATCCTTGTCGCCATCATGCTCGTCGGCCTCTTCGGCGAGGCGGGGATGATCTGGCTGCCCCTGCTGGCGGCGGGGCCCGCGCTGGCCGCCACCACGAACGGCCCGCGCGGTGTCTTGTGCGTCGGGCTCCTCGCCGCGGCGGTCGGCGCCACGCTCGGCGCCCGGGTCGGTGCTCCCGGCCGTGAGGTGGCGGCCGTGCTGGCCGCACTGGTGGCCGTCACACTGGCGAGTGCCTTGGCCAGTGCGCTGCGCAGTCGCCGTGAGCGGGTCCTCGCGGCCGTCCGGTCGGTCGCGGAGGCCGCCCAGCACGCGCTGCTCAGGCCGGTGCCCGCAACCGTCGGCCCCTTCGAGGTGGCCGTCCGGTACAGCGCCGCGGCCGCGGAGGCCCGTATCGGAGGAGATCTCTACGCGCTGGTGCCCACCCCGTACGGTGTACGGCTGATCGTCGGCGATGTGCGGGGCAAGGGGCTGCCGGCCGTGGGGACCGCCGCACTCGTCCTCGGTGTCTTCCGGGAGGCCGCCTACGACGAACCCGATCTCCTCGCCGTCGTCGACAGGATCGAACGCAGTCTCGCCCGCAACCTCGGCAGCGACGACTTCGTCACCGCCGTGGTCGCCGGATACCCGCGGTCCGGGCAGCTGGAAGTGGTGAACTGCGGACACGCGCCACCGCTCCTCGTGGGCGCCTCCACCGGGATCACGGCGGTCGAGCCCGCCCACCCCACCCCGCCCCTCGGCCTGCGCGCCCTCACCGACCAGACGCCGAGCCTTCAGGTGCTGTCCTTCGACGACGGCGACCAACTGCTGCTGTACACGGACGGCGTGATCGAGGCCCGGGACCACGACCGGGAGTTCTACCCGCTCGCCGAGGGTCTGGCGCGCCATCTCCGCGACGATCCGGCGCACACGGTCGGCGCGATCCACGAGGAACTGCTGGCGCACGTCGGCGGCCGGCTGCACGACGACGCGGCGCTCCTGCTGATCCGCAAGCCCGTACCCGCCACCCCCTCGCTTTCCCGGTCGGCGCCTCGTGAGGAGCTGTTGGGGGACACCGCGGTGTGAGCGCCCGTCCCCGTGCTCATGGCCGTCCGCGGGGCCGGCGCGTCGACGGCCCCGCGGACGGCCGCTCCGGTTACTCGCCCGACGGCGCGGTGAGGGTGACGCCGAGTGGCACCGGGGTGCCGAAGTCCGGCGTGCCGTCGGCGTTCCAGGTGAACTTCTGGGCCCTGGTCGTCCGGTTCATGTCGCAGCCGCCTCCGGCGGAGTTGTCGGCGTGGTGGACTATCCAGTCCTCGGTCCCGTCGGGCGACTTGAAGAAGCCGTTGTGACCGGGGCCGTAGACGCCGTTCGCGTCGGACCGCTGGAAGACCGTGTTCGGGGACTTGACCCACGAGGAGCGAACCACACCGAGTACCAGGACTTCGTCTACTTCCGCTCCGCCGCCGGTGACACGGTGTACGTCAACCTCTACCTCGCCTCGACCCTTCGCCGGCCGGAGCGGGGGCTCGTCATCGAGCAGACGAGCGCCTACCCGGCGGAGGGCGTCCGCACCCTGACGTTCCGTGAGGGCAGCGGCGCGCTGGACCGGAGGCTGCGGGTACCGTGCTGGGCCATGACCGCAGGCCTGTTCACGACGGCCGAACGGGACCGTGTGGTCGCGGCCGCCACCGCCACGGATCTGCCTCGCTGAACCCCGCGGAGCTTCACCGAACGTTCACACAGCTCCACACGGCTCCACGGGAGCTTAAAAGTTCAAGCGCTACGCTCGTCGGCAGTTCGAGCGGCGAGGAAGCCCCCACGGCGCGCCGCTCGCCCCCCCATGCACAGGAGACGCGCGTGCGCGACGACATAGTGGTGATCGGCGGCGGCTACGCGGGCGTCCGACTGGCGAAACGGCTGGACACGACGGCACGCATCACGCTGGTGGACCGCAAGGAGGTCTTCTTCCACCGCATCGCCGCCCTGCGCGCCGGCGTCCGTCCGGAGTGGTCGGTCACCCCCTTCATCCCGTACGACCGGCTGCTGCGCGACGGCCGTGTGGTCGTGGGGAAGGCGGTCCGTATCGACACCGCCGCACGAGAGGTCGTCCTGGCGAGCGGCGAACGGCTCCCCTACGACGTCCTCGTGATCGCCACCGGCGCCGACTACCCCGAACCGGCCCGCTTCACCGGCACCACGCCCGACGAGACGCTCAAGTCCCTCGCCGGTCACCAGCGCAAGGTCGCCACCGCCGAACACGTCCTGGTCGTCGGCGGCGGCCCCTCCGGCGTCGAGCTCAGCGCGGAGATACGCCTCGCCCGGCCGGACGCACGGGTCACACTCGCCCACGCGGGGACGGCGCTGCTGAGCTCCGCCGGCAGCGAGCGGGCCGGACGCAGGGCACTGGCCTGGCTGGAGTCCCACGACGTGGAGGTGCGCCTCGACTCGTTCATGTCTCCCGGCAACGACTTCGGGACCTACCGGGACGCCCACGGCAACGTCATCGACGCGGACCTCTCCTTCTGGGCGACGGGCACCACACCCAACACCCTCTGGCTGCGACTCGGCGGACACGGTGACTGGCTGAACGCGGCCGGGCACATCAAGGTCGACCGGCGGCTCAGGGTGGAGGGACACCCGGAGGTCTTCGCGGTCGGCGACGTGAACGACGCCAGCGAGCTCAAGATCACCCCCGCCGCGCTCGCGCAGGCCGATCTCGCCGCCCACAACATCCGGGTCCATCTGCGCAGTCCCGGCCGGCACCGCGGCGAGACCCGCCTCTACCGGCCGATCCGACGCACCCCGATCGTCGTGCCCCTCGGCGCCGCCGACGGACTGACGGTGCTGCCCGTGCCGGGCGGCGAGAGCGCCGTGCTGGGCAGCCGCACCTCCGTGCTGGCCAAGGCGAAGACCCTCATGACCCCGTACATGAGGCGCCAACTCGGTTACACCGCGACCTGAACCACTGAGCGCCCGGCACCGTCACGGCCCGCGGAGTGTGCCCATGCGGGTACCACCGGAGGAAATCGTTTTCTGGAGCAACGTGCCGTGTGGGGACGCGGATTGGCCGAAACAACGCGGCGAGAGACCGTAAGCGCTCTCAACAGCCCTGCGTGGAAAGCCAGTTCGCCTACGTTGGTTCCTGATCACCGACGTATCCGTGCAGGAGGCCATACCGTGTCGGACCCGACCGCCCAGACCGCCGTGACCGCCCGGGCGCCCGCCCGGATCGACACGTCCACGCCGCACTCGGCCCGGTTCTGGAACTACTTCGTCGGCGGCAAGGACAACTACGAGGTCGACCGGCAGATAGGCGACCAGATCAAGGAGATCTTCCCCGGCCTGGTGGACGTGGCGGTCACCAGCCGGCACTTCCTGGGGCGGGCGGTGCGTCACCTGGCCGACGAGCGGGGCATCCGCCAGTTCCTGGACGTGGGCACGGGTCTGCCCACCGCGGACAACACCCACCAGGTGGCGCAGCGAGTGGCCCCGGACGCCAGGATCGTGTATGTCGACAACGACCCCGTCGTCCTCGCCCACGCGAACGCCCTGCTGACGAGCACGCCGGAGGGCCGGACCGCCTATCTCGACGCGGACCTGTACGAGCCGGAAGCCGTGCTGCGGGCCGCCGCGGGAACGCTCGACCTCTCGCGGCCGGTCGCCCTGATGATCCTGAACACGCTCGGCCATGTCGCCGACCACGAACAGGCGAGTGACCTGGTCCGCAGGCTCATGGCGGGGCTTGCCTCGGGCAGCCATCTCGTGATCAGCGACAGTACGGCTACCAGTGAGGGCATGATCGCCGCGTCCCGGGCGTACAACGCGAGCGGCGCCGTGCCGTACCACGTGCGCTCCGTCGAGGAGATCGGCGGCTTCTTCGACGGGCTGGAACTGGTCGAACCCGGAATCGTCCAGGTGACGAAGTGGCGTGCGGACCCCGAGGATCCGGCCAATTTCGACCTTGCCGTGGACGCCTACTGCGGAGTGGGGCGCAAGCCGTGACCCGCCCGGGCCGCCGGGCCCGGGCACAAGGGCCGGCGGCCGCCGAACGGGAGGTGTCCGGCCGGTTCGGTCCGCCCGTCTCCCGGCGGACGGCCCGGACCGCATAGAGTGCCCGGCCGTGACTGTCTCGTCGACCTGGTCGCCGCTCCGGCGTGACCGGCCGTTCCTTCTGCTCGGCTCCGCACGGATGATCTCCGTGCTGGGCAACGGCTTCGCGCGGGTGGCGCTGGCGTTCGCGGTACTGGCCCTCCCCGGAGCCGGTCCGGGCCGACTGTCGCTGGTGGTGGCCTGCCAGGCGGTGCCGCAGCTCGTGCTCGTCCTGGTCGGCGGGGTGATCGCGGACCGGATGTCCAGGTCCCGGCTGATGGTGGTCGCCGATGTGCTGGGGGCGGGCGCGTACGCCGGGCTGGCCGCGATGGTGCTGACGGGTCATGCGCCCCTGGTGGGGATGTGCGTGCTGGCCGTCGCGGCCGGCACGGCGACGGCCCTCTTCGCTCCGGCGATGGACGGCGTCCTCCCGCTGGTTGTGCCCGCCGAACGGCTGCAACGGGCCAACGGCCTGCTGCGGGTCGGCACCAACAGCTCGATGCTGTTGGGCCTGGCGATGTCGGGCGTGACCGTGGCGCTGGTCGGAGCGGGCTGGGCGCTGGCACTGAACGCCGCTTCCTTCGTGGTGAGCGCAGTGCTGACGGCCGGGCTGCGGACCGCGGCGCGGCCGCCGAGGAAGTCGTCCGGCTGGGCCGACCTGCGCGAAGGCTGGCACGAGTTCTCCTCCCGGCAGTGGCTGTGGGTGGTGGTCCTCCAGTACGCGATCGTGATCGCCGCCGTCAACGCCAACGTCGGGGTCCTCGGCCCGCTGACCGCCGAACAGCACCTCGGCGGGGCACCGGCGTGGTCGCTCATCGTGGCCGCACAGGCCCTGGGGACCATCGCCGGCGCGGGTCTCGCCGCCCGCGTGCGGGTGGAACGGCCGATTCTGGTCGCCGTGCTGGCCACCTTCCCCGCGGCTCTGCCGATCTCCCTGCTTGCCGTCCGGGCCCCGGTGTGGCTGATCGCCGTGGCCATGTTCGGCGCCGGCGTCTCCAGTGACGTCTTCGGGGTCCTCTGGGCCACCACCGTCCAGCGCCGGATTCCCGAGGAAGTCCTCTCGCGCGTCAGCTCCTACGACTGGTTCGGCTCGCTCGCCCTCGCGCCGCTGGGGCTGCTCGCCGCCGGACCCCTGGCGGCCGCCGTCGGGACCGGTCACGCACTGGCCGGCTGCGCGGCGCTCGTGATCCTGGCCACCGCCATGGCCCTCCTCTCCCCTCAGGTGCGCACCCTCCGCGACCCTGCCGAGGCACGATCCGTACCAGCGGCGCCGACCGCCTCCGCCCCGGTGAAGAACCCGGCGGACGAGGAGACGCCGGGCTGAACACCCGTCGACCGGACGGCGGTTGGTCTCGGCTTCAGCGGCGGCGCGCCCGGCAGGGAGCGTGTCGCCATGGCCTCGGGCCCGAACTCCTCCTGCTCCTCGCACCGGCGCGGCTCCTCCTGGTAGAACCTCCGGGACCTGGGCACACGCTCGATGATCTTCGTTGCCGGACCCGGGAGGAAGCACCGCCATGACCGTACCCCCAACCGCTCCACAGGCCGTGCGCCCTCCGCGTCGCTTCGAACTCCGGTCCACGGCCGTGTACTTCGTGCTCCTCGCCATCCTCCTGACCCTGCTGGTCATGGTCGCCCGTACCGTCGCGGCCGCGGCCGAGCACCGCCCCGCCTGGGCCGTCGCGCTCGTTCTCGTCGGTGCGGCCGGTCTCGTCGCCGGCCACCGGTGGCGCAGGTTCTCGGCGGCAGGGGTCGCCCGCCGCGCCGCGAGGTCCCTCGAGGTGGCCACGGAGACGGTGGTGGAGGCTCTCGAGACCACGCCACCGGCTCCACCGTCCGGCGGACGGCACGACATGGCCCCGACGGTCCAGCTCACCGAGCCCCTCGGCCAAGTCCTCGATCCGCCCCTCGACGCGGTGCCCGCCGAGACCGAGGCGATCGTCTACGAGGAACTGGATCCCGACGAGTTCGAGCAGGCGATAGCCGACCTGTGCCGGCGTGACGGCTGCACGGAGGTGGAGGTCGTCGGAGGGGCCGGCGATCTCGGCGCCGATGTCGTGGCGAGGACGCCGGACGGGCGCCTGCTGGTCGTCCAGTGCAAGCGGTACAGCGACAGCAACCGCGTCGGGTCCCAGGACATGCAGCGCTTCGGCGGCACGTGTTACACCGTGCACGGGGCCGAGGTCGCGGTCGTCGTCACGACCGGCGACTTCACAGCGCCCGCCGTCGAGTACGCGCAGCAATGCGGCATCGTGTGCGTGGACGGCCAGGACCTCTGGCAGTGGCAGGTCGGAGCGGGACCGAGGCCGTGGGAGCAGGAGTTCGTCGCGGCCTGAACGGTGGTCGTCGGCGGATTCGTGGCGAGGCGAGAGAGGCGGCGGGGCGGTGCGCGAAGAGGGCCGGGATCACCGGGCGGGAGACGACCGGGCGGGGGAAGGGGAAGCGGGCGGTCGCGGGGGAGTTCGCGCCGCGGGTGCTTCCGCGCTGGTGGTACGGCGCCGGCCGGCCGGCCCGCCGGGCGCCGCGGTCGTCGTCCTGCACGGTGGCCGCGAACACGGCCGGGAGGCGTCACGGGGCTGGCATCCCGCCGCGCTGCGCATGCGTCCCGTCCTGCGGGCGGCCATGGCCGCGACGGACCGTCAGGACGTGCTGTTCGGCGAGGTGCGATACCGGTACCGGGGCTGGAACGCGACCGCCGACCCCGTCCTCGACACCGAGCGGGCCCTCGACGAACTGCGCCGGACGGTGGGCGAGGTGCCGGTGATCCTGGTGGGCCACTCGATGGGCGCCCGGGCGGCGCTCCGGGCTGCGGCCGACCCCGCGGTGAGCGGTGTGCTCGCCCTGGCGCCGTGGTGCCCGCCCGGCGAACCCGTCGACCACCTCGGCGGGACGAGGATCGTCGTGCTGCACGGTGACCGCGACCGGGTGACGGATGCCGGGGAGTCCGCGGACTACGTCCGACGGGCCCGGCAGGTCGCGGCGCAGGCGGGCCTCGTCCTCGTCCGCCGGGGAGACCACGCCATGCTCCGGCGCGGCTCCGACTGGCACCGCGCCACCGCCTCGATCGTCGCCCGGCTGCTGTGCCCCGGACCGGTCCTGGAAGGACTCGCCGGTGAGGCGTGCGCCGCGGACGGCCCGCTGCCGTGGTGACGCCGGACAGCGCGGATCGCGGTGGCGAAGGGGCGCGCGGGCGGTGGACGCGGCACGCCGACGAAGCAGGGCCGCGGCCCCCCGCCGCCCCTTCCGCGCCCCCGCGGTCACCCGCGCCCGGCCCATCGGGGACAATACGATGACGTCACCACGGGCGGTTGCGCTGTCGAACCGTCAGGAGACGTCACGAAAACGCCGGTTCGCCCCGTCGGATCGCCGGTTGTGTCCGAAGCAAGTCCTGCCGCGTCGGCCTGCCCGACCGTCCACGAAAGCAGAGCCACCTCGGTGATCCCCGTCTTCGAAGACACCCCGATCTACCACCGCCTCATCACCGAACGGGGCGACATCCCCGCTCAGGTGCGAGGCGAGGCCGAACGCATCAAGCGGGACCTCGACCGCGTCATGAGCGCCCCCTCCTCCTTCACCCCCGGCCTGCCCGCGCCGCGAGGGTTCTTCTCCTGAACCGATCCGTCCGGAATACGGACACGCCTTCGGTAGCGTGGGCCCGCCCGGCGTCGCCGGGGCACCCGGCCGGGGACGATCCGAGGAGATCCGTGAACGAGGGCGAAGCCGCCACCGCGCCCCGACCGCTGACGCTGCCCGACGGGCGCCCGGCCAAGGAGGCCTGGACGCTGGATCCCCGGCTGCGGCACCTCAACCACGGTTCGTTCGGCGCGGTCCCGAGGATCGCGCAGGAGCGGCAGAGCGCACTGCGGGCGGAGATGGAACGCGCACCGGTCGCCTGGTTCCCGGCGCTGCCCGGCCGGATCGCCGCGGCCCGCGCAGCCGTCGCCGACCGGCTGCGGACCGACGGGAAGGACCTGGCGTTCGTCCCGAACGCCAGTGCCGGGGCCGCCGTCGTCCACGCCGCGCTGGCCGCCCGGCCCGGCGGGGACATCGTGGTGACCGACCACGGCTACGGCGCCGTCACCATGGGCGCGCGACGGCTGGCCGACCGCTGGGGGACCGGCGTCCGCACGGCCCGGGTACCGCTGGCGGCCGACGCCGAACAGGCGTACCGGGCGGTGATGGCGGAGGTGGACGACGGCGTCGCCCTCATCGTCCTGGACCAGATCACCTCCGCGACCGCCCGGCTGATGCCGGTCGAACGCGTCGGCGCCGAAGCCGCACGGCGAGGGATCACTCTGCTCGTCGACGGCGCGCACGCCCCCGGTCTGCTCGCCGCGCCCCTGGACGGCCTCGTCTGCGACGCCTGGGTCGGCAACCTCCACAAGTGGGGCTGCGCCCCGCGGGGCACGGCGGCGCTCGTGGCCCGCGGCCCCTTGCGGGCGGACCTTCACCCCCTGATCGACTCGTGGGCCGCCGGAGAACCCTTCCCGGACCGCTTCGACCAGCAGGGCACGCTCGACGCCACCGGCTGGCTGGCCGCTCCCGCCGCATGGGACTTCATCGACGACACCTGGGGCTGGGACACGGCCCGCCGGTACATGGACGAGCTGGCGGACCACGGCGCCCAGGTCGTCGCGGCGGCCTTCGCACGGTCGGGAACCCCGGCCGATCCCGTGGACGTCGGGATGCCCGTCCCCGGGATGCGGCTGGTCAGGCTGCCCGAGGGCCTGGGAACGACCAGGCTCGCGGCGGACGCGCTGCGCGACCGCGCGTCCGCCGAACTGGGCGTGGAGGCCGCGTTCACCAGCTTCGACGGACTCGGCTACCTCCGGCTGTCGGCGCACGTCCACAACACCCCCGACGACTACGCGTACTTCGCCGAGGCGTGCGTGCCGGTCGTCGAGAAGTGGGCCCGCGGGGCACGGGACGCGTCGTCCTCGGGGTGCGAGCCCGTCCACGCGTGAGGCAGACGGGGGGCCACCGCCGCCGACCGGCGCGCCCGCGGGGGAGCCGTGCGCTCACCCGCCGTCCGGCAGGTCGCGCCGCCGCGCCTCCACGTCGTCGGCCAGGCCGCCGGCGCCGAGCAGCCCGGTGGGAGTCAGCTGTCCCGCGGCCTCCAGCCGGGGCAGGGCGCGGCGGGACCGGCGCATGATCACGGCCGGCAGCGCGGCACGGGTCGCCTGGACCAGGCGCAGCGAGGCGGGGACGTAGACGGCGGTGCGCCGGCGCTCCACGGCCGTGGCGAGCCGCGTCGCGACGAGCTCGGGCGGCAGCACGCTCCTGACCGGCGGCGGCATCCGGGCGCGCAGTGCGCGCAGCACGGCATGCCGGTCGGCGTCCCGGATCATGTCGGTGTCGGTCCAGTTCAGGTAGGCGATGCCGACGGCCACGCCCTGGTGGGCGACCTCGGCCCGCAGTGCGTGCGCGAAGGCCTCCACGCCGGCCTTCGAGGCGCAGTAGGCGCTCATCAGGGGAGCGGCCGCGATCGAGGCCAGTGAGGCGATCTGAAGGTGGTATCCCGAGGTCCGCACCAGGTCCGGGAGGAACGCGCTCGCCGTCAGGGCGCTGCCGGTGACGTTGACGTCGATCACCCGCCGCCAGGACGCCATGTCCGTCAGCGCGAACGGTCCGCCCTGCGCTATGCCGGCGTTCGCGACGACGACCGAGGGCGGCCCGAGCCGCGAGCGGACGAGTACGGCCGCCCGCTCCAGCGCGTCGCCGTCGGTGACGTCGGCCCCGACGGCCAGCGCCGGAGTGGGCAGCGAGGCGGCCAGCGACTCCAGGGCGCCCAGCTCGTGGCCGATCAGGGCCAGGCGCGCCCCGCGCCGTGCGAGCTCCCGGGCCAGCGCCGCTCCCACCCCGCGGGCGGCTCCCGTGACCACGACGGTGCGGTCCTCCAGTGGACTGTCCTGCACGGCCTGCTCCGTTCCTCGATGGTCCTCGACGAGGCCTCGACGGTCCTGGCGCCGGCGCAGGCGGCTCCTCGGGGCGCCGCGCCGGGGAAGCGGCGCGGGTCAGCCCGTGGACGGCTTCCTGGCCCCCGTGCGATCCCGGCGGGCGAGCACCCGCTGCACGTACGTGCCGCCGGTCGGCCGGTGCCGGCGCAGTGCCGCGCGTGCGGCGTTGGCGCCCGGCGCGCCGTGGACGCCACCGCCGGGATGAGCGCCGGCCGAGGCCAGGAACAGTCCGCGCACGGGGGTCTCCGGACGCCCGCTGCCGGGCAGGGGCCGGAAGAACAGCTGCTGGTGGAGCGCGGCCGTACCACCGTTGATGGCGCCGCCGTGCAGGTTGGCGTCGAGGGACTGAAGGGTCGGCGGCGCGAGGATGCGGCGGGCCCTGACCAGGGACCGGAAGCCGGGAGCGAACCGCTCGACCTGTCGCTCGACCCGGTCGGCCATCCGCTCCTGCTCGCTCGCGTCCCAGACGCCGGTGATCCCCTCGCCCCCGGCGTCGCCCCCGACCCGTTGCGGCACATGGGTGTACGCCCAGGCCGACTCGGTGCCCACGGGGGAGCGCCCGGGGTCGGAGGTGGTCATCTGGCCGAAGAGGCTGAAGGGGCGGTCCGGGACCTGGTGCATGGCGATCTGGGACGCGAACCGGGTGAGCTCGTCCATGCCGTCCGCCAGATGCACGGTCCCGGCGCGCTTCGCCGCCTCGGCCTGCCAGGGCACCTTCCCGTCCAGGGCCCAGTCGACCTTGAAGGTCGCGAAGTCCCACTGGAAACGCTCCAGGTCGGCCAGCACCTGGGACGGCAGATGCTCCGGCTCCAGGAGCGCGCCGTACAGGGCGGGCACGGACACGTCGGCCAGTACGGCGCGATGCCCGGCGACCAGTTCCCCGTCCTGCGTGCGTACCCCCAGGGCGCGCCCGTCACGGACCTCGATCCGGCTGACCCGCTGCCCGCAGCGCAGGGTGCCGCCGTGGGCGCGCAGCCGCCGGACCAGCGCCTCGACGAGGGCGCCGGAGCCGCCGGCCGGCACCGGAAAGCCGTAGGACTGGCCCAGCATCGACATCAGCCAGCCGAAACCGCCACTGCCCGCGGCCTCGGGGGCGAGATCGGCGTGCAGGGCGTTGCCGGCCAGGAGCAGCCGGCCGCCCTCGCCCCGGAACTCCTCCTCGCCCATCCGCCGCACCGGCAGCACCAGCGTTCTGGCCATCCGCAGGCCGCCGGCGGCGCGCAGCCTGGCCGCCAGCCGGGCCGTGGCCCGCACGGGCGGGAACGGGGTGAACAGCGCGCCGAGGATGCCCGGGCGGAGCTGCTCCCAGATCTCGTGCAGCCGGCGCCAGGCGTCTCCGTCCCCGGAATGGAAGGCGTCGAGGGAGCCGGCGGTCACGTCGATCCTGCGGTCGAGGAGCGCACACCTGCCGTCCGTGAGGGGATGCGCCAGGACGCTGGGAGCGTGGCTCCAGCGCAGACCGTGTTCGTGCAGCCGCAGGGCGGACAGGACGGGGGAGGAGACCGCCAGCGGGTAGAAGGAGCTGAACAGGTCGTTGACGAAGTCGGGATCCACGGACCGGTCGTGCCGCACCGCGCCGCCGGGCTCGGGCTGCTCCTCGAGCACCTCGACGCTCCAGCCGGCGTCCGCCAGCAGGTTCGCCGCCACCAGCCCGTTGGGACCGGCGCCGATCACCACGGCGTCAGGCACCGGCGCCTCCCTCGGCCTGGACCCGGGCCGCCGCCGGTGTTTCCCGCCGGCCGTCGTCGGACCGCCCGGCGCGGGCCTGCGACTCGCAGACCTTGGCCAGTCGGCCGAGCAGGGCCCGGTGACGGATCTGGGTCACCACCTCGACACCGGCGTTGTGCAGCAGCCCGCCGACGCCCTGCAACGGATGCTCGTCCAGGATCACCAGACAGTGCCGGCCCCACGGCCGCAGCTCGAAAGCGATGCGTGCCGTGCCCAGCACGCCCGCCCGTGCCTCCAGCTCCAGGGCCTCGGGCTCCTGGCACCGCCGTACGACCGTCTCGTTGGTCAGACGGACGGGTCCCAGCCGGATCTCGTAGGCGATCGTCGCGCCGACCTGAGGCCAGTCGCCCTCCATCTGCTGGGACGACGACGGGCCCACCACCCACTCCGCGTAGCGGTCGCCGTCGGCCAGGACGGACCACACCGTGCGCGGACTCGCTTTGATCAACCGATGTCGCACCGCCACCGTGTACCTCCCGCAGTCGCCGACACGTGTTCGCCAAGTGCCCCTCCTGCTCGTGGTCAACCACGTCGGTCCCCGGCCCCGTTCCGGCGCGCCGCGGTCAGCGGGCGGGGGCGCCGGCGGTGGCGGCGCGGTGTGCCGTCCACGCCTCGCCGCGCAGGGCGGAGTCGTGCAGCACGTCCAGCGCCGTGCGGGCGAGGGCCTCCGTGACGGCCGGCAGGACGCGGCGGGCCCGTTCGGACGCGGCGGCGGAGGCGAACTCGGGCGTGTGGTCGGACCCGTCCTCGTCCATGATGGCCACGAAGGGATGGACGGCCGGTACCCGCGTGCTCACGTTGCCGATGTCCGAGGAGCCCAGGTACACACCCGGTGTCGGCGGCGTGAGGGTGATCCCCGTACGGCCCAGGTGGGCGGCGAAGCGCCCGGACAGCGGGGCACTGTCGACGAAGTGCTCGTAGCGCACACCGGCCCGCTCGACGGAGACGGTGGTGCCGGTCGCCTCTGCCACCCCCGCGGCGCAGGAGCGCAGCCGTGCGGCCAGCTCGTCCAGGGCGCCCGTGGTGGCCGCGCGCAGACCGAACAGTCCCTCGGCGTACGGCGGCACGATGTTGGTGGCCGTGCCCCCGTGCGTGACGATGCCCTGGACGTGGGAGGCCTCCGGCAGACGCGGTCCCAGCGCCGCCAGCACGTTGAACAGCTGCACGAGCGCGGCGAGTGCGTCGACGCCCTCCGTGGGGTTGCCCGTCGGGTGGGCCGCCCGGCCGTGGAAGCCGATCCGGTACTGCTCCTGGGCCGTGAGCGGCGCCCGCGCCCAGTCGTACACGCCCGGATGGAACATGAGCGCGGCGTCGACGTCGTCGAAGACCCCGGCCTCCACCTCCAGGACCTTGCCGCCGCCTCCCTCCTCGGCCGGGGAGCCCACCGCGAGGACGGCCCCCGCGCCCGGCTCCAGCACGGCCCGCGCGGCCAGCGCCGCTCCGAGCCCGGCGGCGGCGATCAGATTGTGCCCACAGGCATGCCCGAGGCCCGGCAGGGCGTCGTACTCCAGCAGGAGCGCCACAGCGGGGCGGCCCTCGCCGTAGCGGGCGGTGAACGCCGTGGGCATGCCCGCGACGCCCCGCCGGACGTCGAAGCCGGCCCCGCGCAGCTCGTCCGTGAGGAGCGTGGCCGCCCGCTCCTCGGCGAAGGCGTACTCCGGATCGGCGTGCAGCGCGGACGCGACCTGCCAGAGTCCGTCGGCCCGGTCGGTGACCGCCTCGTGGATGCGACGGCAGGTGTCGTCGGGCGTCTCGTGCACGGGGCCTCCCTGGAGTTCGCGCGGCTCGCAGGGAAACGGGTTCCACGGGACGGCTTACCGACACGGCCGAAGGGCGTCCGGCGACTACCCGGACGAGGTCCGGCACCGGGCCGGCGTGACTCCGCGGCAGCGACCCGGCGGCCCGCCGCGTCCCCGACGGACCCCGTGGGGTGACCCGGTGACGCCCACGGCCCACGGGCGCCCGCGCGGAGTCCTGACGTGCGGGCGCCCGATCCGTGATCCGTGTCAGGTCCCGAGGCGACGGCGGTCCTCCTCGTCCCACTTGCGGGTGTCGCGCGGCCGGACGTACGGCTCGTCGTCGGCCGCGTGACCTCCGGCGACGGCGCGCTGGCGCACCATTTCCGCGTCGAACTCCAGGCCGAGGAGGATCGCCAGGTTGGTGATCCACAGCCACACCAGGAACACGATCACTCCGGCGAGCGTCCCGTACGTCTTGTTGTACGAGGCGAAGTTCGCCACGTAGAACGCGAAGCCGGCGGAGGCGGCCATCCAGATCAGCAGCGCGAGGAAGCTGCCCGGTGTCACCCAGCGGAAGCCGCGGACCCTGGCATTGGGGGTGGCCCAGTACAGCAGCGCGATCATGATCGTCACCAGGATCACCAGCACCGGCCACTTTGCGATCGACCATGCCGTCAGCCCCGCGTCGCCGACTCCCAGCGCCGTGCCCGCCTGCCGGGCGAGTCCGCCGGTGAACACCACGATCAGCGCGCTGATCACGGCCATCACCATCAGCACCACGGTCACACCGACCCGCACCGGCAGCACTTTCCACACCGGACGGCCCTCGGGGAGGTCGTAGACCGCGTTCGCGCTGCGGATGAACGCGGCGACATAACCGGACGCGGACCACACCGCGAGCACCAGGCCCACGATCGCCATGAGGGAACCCAGTCCGCCGTTGCCCTGCATCTGCGTCACCGCGTTGCGCAGGACGTCCTGGGCGGCGCCGGGGGCGAGCTTCTGGATGTTGTCGAGTACCTGCTGCGTCGCCGATCTGCCGAGGATGCCCAGCAGCGACACGAGTGCGAGCAGGGCGGGGAAGAGGGCCAGGATCCCGTAGTAGGTCAGGGCCGCGGCCCGGTCGGTGAGCTCGTCCTTCTTGAACTCCTTGAGCGTCCCCTTCAACACCGCTTTCCAGGAGGCTTTGGGCAGGTCGGTGGGGCTGTCCGGGGCCCGCCGTTCCACTTCGTCATCGGGCCCCGCGGTGCCCGGGGCCCGCGCGTCCTCCCTTTCGATTGCGCTGGTGCTCTCACGCGCGCGCTCGCGTTCGTCCGCGACGCGCTCGGCGTGCCGTCCGTGCCGTTTCAATGTCCGTACCATGCCTCACGGGTATCCGGCTTTACGTTCTATATACGTTCATTAAGGGCATATCGGACATGAACTCGGCCGGTCCCGGCCTCTGGTGCGGACTCTGTGACGCCGGCGCGGTGACCGGACAGCGATCCGAGGCCGTCGTCGACGCCGCCTCCCTCTGCGAAGGATTCGGCTTCACGGGTGTCGAATCGTGGGACGAACGGGATCAACTGGTGTGCGGGGAGCACCGCCCGAGTGGTCTGCGTCACTCGTCGCCCGCCTGGGCATGAGCCAGGGGTATCCGGGTAGCCGGTGGCTGCCGACCGGGGAAGGGCGGTGACGCCTGGGGAGGTCTAGCAGGCCCTTCCCCGGTCCGTCGCCGTCGAGCCAGGCGGCCCGCGCGTGCCGCTCCCGCCGGGGCTCGGACGTACACGGCGGTGTCACGGTCGCCCCTCACACGTGGGACAGGGCGAACGAGACCAGGAAGCCGCTGACGGTGACCAGCCCGATCGCGAGATGGGCCTCTTCGAACGCCTCGGGGATCATCGTGTCGGCGATCATGGCCAGGATCGCGCCCGCGGCCACGGCCGTCACCGCGGCGATCACCGCCGTGGAGAAGCCGCCGACCACCGTGTAGCCGAGCACCGCCGAGGCGGTGCTCGCGGCCGCGATGGCGCCCCACACGCCGAAGACGTACGCCTTGCCGCGTCCCGCCTTCCTCATCCCGGCGGAACTGGACAGCCCTTCAGGGATGTTGCTGATGAACACCGCCGCCACGGTGACCGCGCTGACCGCGCCTCCGTCGAGCAGGCCGATCCCGATGACCGCGGACTCCGGGATGCCGTCGAGCAGCGCGCCGAGCGCCAGGGCCAGACCCGATCCGCTCTGCTGCTCCTCGGAGGGCTGGGCCTGGGCCGGGTGGTGGCCGGACCGCTTGCGATGGCGGGCGCCGCGGCGCGCCAGCCACAGGTTGCCCGCCGTGTAGGCGAGCGCCCCGGCCAGCGTCCCGATGACCGCCGGGCCGAGCCCGCCTTCGTCGTAGGCCTCGCCGACCAGCTCGAACGACACCGCCGAGAGCAGTACGCCGGCGCCGAAGGCCATCACCAGGGCGATGACCTTCTGCGGCACGCGCACTCCGTAGCCGAAGGCCGCTCCCAGCAGCAGCGCGGAGCCGGCCACCAGTCCCCAGCCGCCTGCTTGGATCACCTCTGTCATGGTGCACCGTCTACCCCGTGCCGAGCCGTGATCACCGACGCGTGGCCCCCCTGTGCGGGGCGTCTCGTGGGGCCCGCTGTCAGTGGCGTGATGAAGGATGCCCCCACATGAGATCAACTTCGGCTCAGCCGGGTAGTCGGTCTCATGTCCCCGCCGAGGAAAGGTCACCGATGATGCCGCCCACCGCCGTCCAGCCGCAGGTCCTCGACGTACGTTCCGACGCTCCCCGTCGGCAGCGCGGGTACGAGGTGTTGCTCGGCGCGGCGGGCTCGGTCGTCGGCGCGGCCGGCGTGCCGCGGCCCCGCGGCCCGCTGCCGGACAGCCGCCAGGAGGCGGTGCGACCCGCGCGGCGCCCGGGCCTCCCCGGCGGCGCGGCCCAGGATGCGCGGCCGGCCCCCTCGTCCCGCCCCGCCCCCTCGTCCCGCCCCGCCCCCTCGCCGCGCCCCGCGGCCTCGTCCCGGGCGGCCGCCTCGTCCCGGCCGGGCGGATCCCCGGGCCGTGCGGGGGCCGACGTGCTGCGCATCGTCTCGGACCCGCGCACCCCCGTGTTCGTCACCGAGCACGCCGGCGGGCGCCGGGTGTACGGCTACTGGCGGCCGCTGGACGCCGAAAGCGGCCGGGGCGGCTGCTATGTCGCCCTGCCCGCCGCCGAGTGCGACGAGCTGTACGCGGCCGGACGGATCACGGTCGGCGAGCCCGTCACGGATCCGACGAAGACCACCTACCGGGTCCGCCCGGCCCGCGCCCAGGCCGCGGGCGCCCGCTCCACGACCGGTCCCGTGCGGACGGCGCCGGAGGCGAGGCGCCGGGCGGCGTGACAGGAGGTCCACCGCGAGCGGACGTCCGGCGGGCCGCGGTGCGGACGGTGGGGGAGTTTCCCCCACGTGGCCGGACGGGCCGGTCTGATCGGCCGGTTCGGGGGTAGCCGGACGGCCAGAAGGGACCGGGCGCCGCACAGCGGCAGGCGGCAGGCAGGCGACAGCAGGCAGCGGGAGGAGAGCGATGACCGTCATCCAGCGCATAAAGGAGTTCGCCAGGAGCCCCCAGGGGCGGCGCACGATGGAGCAGGCGCGACGAGCGGCGGCGGACCCGCGCCGCCGTGCCCAGGCGCGCGGCCTGCTGGCCCGCCTGCGCACGCGACGCTGATGGTGCGACGGCCGCCCCGGGGCGGCCGTCTTTGATCACATGTCAATACCGCTGCACCATAGGGGTGTTGCAAGGATCAGCTGGCTCACAGCAGACGTTCAGGCTATTCCTGCTTCTTTCATTGACAGCGGAAAATAAGGACCCTAGGTTCCGGGCATGCCCTCGCCCTTCACCGCGCACGCCGCCGAGAGGTTCCCCGCCGGAACCCCGGCGGCTTCGCAGATCTTCACCACCCTGCTGTCCCGGGGCGCGCTCACCCGTCTGGAACTGGCCCGGCGGGCCGGTCTGTCGGCGGCGGCCGTCACGAAGGCGGTCAGGCCCCTCATCGAGTCGGGATACCTGGTGGAGGACGCCGACACGGAGGCCCGCCCGGCGCTCGGCCGGCCCGCGAGCCTGGTGCGGGTGGACGGGGGCCGCGCCTTGTTCCTCGGACTCAAACTCACCGGCGACGCCATCTACGCGGTGCTCACCGACCTGCGCTGCCGGCTCCTGCTCGCGCGGCACGTCCCGCTGGCCGACCGTGCCCCCCAAGCGGTTCTGGCCACGATGGCGGACGTCGTGCGGGAGTTGCTCACCGGGGCGGACGGCTACGGCGTGCACGTCATGGGCCTGGGCGTCGCCCTCTCCGGCGACGTGGACCGTGCCGACGGCGTGGTGCGTTACTCGCCGTTCCTGGAGTGGCGTGACGTGCCGCTCGCCGAACTCGCCTCGACGGTCACGGGTCTGCCGTCGACGGTCGACAACGACGTACGGGCCCTCACCGTCGCCGAGCAGTGGTTCGGCGCCGGAGTGGGTCTGTCCGACTTCGCCGTGGTGACCGTGGGCGCGGGAGTCGGCTGCGGGCTCGTCGTGCACGGCAGGGTGGTCGCCGGAGCACATGGCGTGGCCGGCGAGATCGGCCATGTCACCGTCGACCCGAACGGTCCGCTCTGCCACTGCGGCAACCGCGGCTGCGTCGAGGCGATCGCCTCGGACCACGCGATCCTCACCCGCATCCGCGAAGGCGCCGGCGTCGAGGTCACCGACACCGCCCAGGCCGTCGAACTCGCCCGCCGGGGCGACGCCCACGCCCGTGACGCGTACGCGCGGGCGGGGGAGGCGATCGGCCGGGGCATCGCCACCGTGGCCAACCTGCTCGGCCCGGAGCGCGTCGTCATCTCCGGCGAGGGCCTGGCCGCCTACGACCTGTTCGCCGACCAGATCCGCAGCGCCTTCGCGGCGGCCGCGTTCGGCTCGGCCGCGCAGTGCGACCTCCAGACCCGCCCGTTGCCCTTCGAGGAGTGGGCGCGCGGCGCCGCGGCCACCGCCATCCAGTCCTTCATCACCGAGCCCGGCTGACCGTACGACAGCGTCCGTTCCACGCTCGAGCGCCAGGTCGCCCACGGCCCCTCCCACGGTGCGGGCCGCGACCGGGCTGCCCCTGGCCGTCCCGCCGATCCCCACCTCAGGAGGTCCGACCCATGCGGTCACCCGCGCACCCCGTCCTGCCCGCACGCGCCCTGAGAGCCGTCGTCGTCACGGCGCTGGCCCTCGGCACCGTCACCGTCGTCCCCGCCGCCCGTGCCGGGACGACAGGGCCCGCCCCCGCCTCCCACGCCGGGACCACCGTGGCGGCCGCGCCGTACATGGGCTGGTCGAGCTGGAGCATGCAGTCCTCCAAGTACCCGGGCCTCAACCCCGACGGCGACTACAGCTACCTCACCGAGGCCAACGTCCTGAAGCAGACCGACGCCCTGGCCGCGAAGCTGAAGCCGTACGGCTACGAGTACGTCAACATCGACGCCGGCTGGTGGCGCGACAAGGCATGGAAGCCGCAGTTCGACCAGTACGCCCGTCAGAAGGCCGACCCGCAGCGCTTCCCCAGGGGCATGAAGGCCGTCGCCGACCACGTGCACGCCAAGGGCCTCAAGGCGGGGATCTACCTGCCGGTCGGACTGGAGAAGGAGGCGTACGCAGACGGCAGGGCCCCGGTCTGGAACGCCGAGGGCTGCACCACGGCCGACATCGTGTACGACGACCTGCGCACCACCAACGGCTGGGACAGCGCCTACAAGATCGACTTCTCGGACCCCTGCGCCCTGAAGTACATCGACTCCCAGGCGCGCCTGTTCGCCGACTGGGGATACGACTTCCTCAAGCTGGACGGCGTCGGCCCGGGCTCCGGCAAGAGCGGCGACCACTACGACAACGTTGCCGATGTCGCCGCCTGGCACCAGGCGATCGCCGCCACCGGACGCCCGATCCACCTGGAGGTGTCCTGGTCGCTCGACATCGGCCGTGCCGCCGACTGGAAGAAGCACTCCGACGGCTGGCGCATCGACACCGACGTCGAGTGCTACTGCAACACCCTGGTCTCCTGGGAGAACTCCGTCGACGACCGCTTCGACGACCTCCCGGCCTGGACCCGGCACGCCGGACCCGGAGGCTGGAACGACCTCGACTCGCTCGACGTGGGCAACGGCGCGATGGACGGCCTCACCAAGGCCGAGCGGCAGACCTACGCCACCCTTTGGGCCATCGCCAAATCCCCGCTCTACACCGGCGACGACCTCACCCGCCTCGACTCCTACGGACTGTCCCTGCTGACCAACCGCGAGGTCATCGCCGTCAACCAGGGCGGCGCACTGCCAGCGCACCCGGTCACCGCGTCCGGCCCGCAGCGGGTCTGGGCCGCGAAGAACCCCGACGGCACCTACACCGTCGCCCTGTTCAACCTCGCCGACGCACCGGCCTCGGTGACCGCCGACTGGACGACGCTCGGCTTCACCGGCAAGGCGGCCGTCCGCGACCTGTGGAACCACGAGAACCTCGGCACGCACAAGAACAGGATCACCGAGGCGCTGCCCGCCCACGGCTCCCGCCTCTTCACCGTCACCCCGCGCGGCAGCGCGCTCGAACGCACCGCCTACGAGGCCGAGGCGCCGGCCAACACCCTCGCCGGCAACGCCTCCGCCGCCGACTGCTCCGCCTGCTCCGGTGACCGCAAGGTCGGCAACCTCTACCTCGGCGGCAAGCTGACCTTCACCGGCGTGGTCGTCGACAAGCCCGGCACCTACCAGATCGAGGTCGCCTACATCAGCGGCGACGCACGGTCCGCGAGCGTCTTCGCCAACGCCGGCGGCGCCACCCGCCACACGTTCCCCGCCACCGGTGACTGGGGGACCGTCGCCCGTGTCCATGTGCCGGTGACGCTGAAGGCCGGCGCGAACACGATCACCTTCGACAGCGGTGCGGGATACGCGCCGGACATCGACCGGATCGACGTACCGAAGACCGCCTGACCACGACACCCCGGGGGCCGGCCGCGCACCCGGCCCCCGGGGCGCCGGCACCTCTCCCTCGGCCTTCCGCCTCTCGGACTCCGGAGCCGCCATGAACCCCCGCCCCACGGACCCCGGCAGACGCACCCTCCTCGCCGCCGGTCTCACCTCCGCCGCCCTCGCCGGCCTGCCCGCCTTCACCGCCTCCGCCGCACCGGTGAGACCCACCGGCTCCGACTCCCCGTCCCCCGCCGACGCCGCCCGCCACCGGCTGTGGTGGCAGGCCCCCGCCGACGACCACTCCATGATCGAACAGGGGCTGCCCGTCGGCAACGGCCGCCTCGGCGCCCTGGCGGGCAACGACCCCGGCCGCGAACTCCTCCTCATCACCGACGCCACCATGTGGACCGGCGGCCTCAACGACCAGCTGGACGCCGACGGCCAGTTCCCCTACGGGCGGGCCGACTTCGGCTCCTTCACCCTGCTCGCCCGGCTCACCGTGGAGATCCCCGACCACGACCTGTCGGCCGTCGACGGCTACCGGCGCACCCTCGACCTCTCCCGGGCGCTGCTCACGACCACCTACGTCCGCTCCGCAGTGACCTACCGGCGGCAGATCTTCGCGAGCCGGCCCGACGACGTGATCGTCCTGCACTTCACCCAGAGCGGCGGCGGCCGGTACACCGGGTCCGTGACCCTGGACGGCACCCACGGCGAGACCGGCGCGGGAGCGGAGTCCTTCGGCGGGTCCTTCCCGGGCGGCCTGCGCTACGGCGCTGCCCTGACCGCCCACGGCACCGGCGGCCGGGTCAGGGTCGACGGCGCGCGGATCGACTTCTCCGGCTGCACCGACCTCACCGTGATCGTCAGCGGCGGCACCAACTACGCCCCCGACGCCCGGACGAAGTACCGCGACCCGTCCCTCGACCCCGAGAAACTGGCCCGGACGAAGGTCCGCGCGGCCGCCGCCCACCCGGCCGCAACGCTGGTGCGCACGCACGTCGCCGACTACCGCTCCCTCTACGGCCGACTGGACCTCTCGCTCGGAGCCTCGACCGCCGGCCAGCGCTCCCTGGACACCTGGGAACGCCTCGCCGCCCGCGCCCGCGACAGGACCCCCGACCCCGAACTCGAGGCGGCCTACCTCCAGTTCGGCCGCTACCTGATGATCTCCGGCTCCCGCGGAAGCCTCCCGCTCAACCTCCAGGGGCTGTGGCTCGACGGCAACGACCCGGACTGGATGGGCGACTACCACACCGACATCAACCTCCAGATGAACTACTGGATGGCCGACCGTGCCGGTCTGTCCCAGTGCTTCGACGCCCTCACCGACTACTGCCTGGCGCAACTGCCCTCCTGGACGGCCCTCACCCGCACCCTGTTCGACGACCCGCGCAACCGCTACCGCAACTCCACCGGCAAGAGCGCTGGTTGGACCGTCGCGATCTCCACCAACCCGCACGGCGGCATGGGCTGGTGGTGGCATCCCGCCGGCAACGCCTGGCTGGCGAACACCCTCTTCGAGCACTACGAGTTCACCGGCTCCCGCGCACATCTGGCGAAGATCTACCCGCTGCTCAAAGGCGCCTGCGAGTTCTGGGAGGCACGGCTGCTGCCCACGACGCTCCCCGGCGGCACGCGGGAGGTCCTGGTCGCCGACAGCGACTGGTCCCCCGAACACGGTCCGCTCGACGCCCGTGGCATCACCTACGCCCAGGAGTCGGTGTGGGAACTGTTCGGCCACTACGGGTCCGCCGCCAGGGAGTTGGGCAGGGACGCCGCCTACGCGGACACCGTCGCCGGCCTGCGTGAACGGCTGTACCTGCCGCAGGTGAGCCCGAAGACCGGCTGGCTGGAGGAGTGGATGTCGCCCGACAACCTGGGCGAGACCACCCACCGGCACCTCTCCCCGCTCGTCGGCCTGTTCCCCGGCGACCGCATCCGCCCCGACGGCTCCACCCCGAAGGAGACCGTCGACGGCGCCACCGCCCTCCTCGCCGCGCGCGGCATGAACAGCTTCGGCTGGGCGAACGCCTGGCGCGCCCTGTGCTGGGCCCGCCTGAAGAACGCGGAGAACGCGTACGAACTGGTCATGACCAATCTGCGCCCGTCGACCGGCGGCGGCAACGGCACCGCCTTCAACCTGTTCGACATCTACGAGGTCGAACAGGGCCGCGGCATCTTCCAGATCGACGCCAACTTCGGCACCCCGGCGGCGATGACCGAGATGCTCCTGTACTCCCGCCCCGGGCACCTCGAACTCCTGCCCGCCCTTCCCGACGCCTGGGCTGCCTCCGGGTACGTCACCGGACTGCCCGCGCGCGGCGGGTTCGTCGTCGACCTGCGGTGGCGCGACGGCAGACCCACCTCGGTGCGGCTGCACAGCACCGGCGGCCGGACCACGACGGTCGCACACGGCGGGACGTCCAGGACGGTGGCCCTGCGGCCGGGCGAGTCCGTCACCCTGAAGGGCCTCACCCGATGACGGCCCGCCGCACACCGGTCCGGGTCCTCACCGCCGCCCTGCTCGCCCTCGCCTTGCCGCAGGCCCTCCCGGCGGCCGCTCGCCCGGCGGACACCCGGCACGACGTCGTCACCTGGGCGGCGTCCGCCGACCGCCTGGGCGAGGGCGTCCCCGACCGCGGCTACCGGCTCGTCGTGCGCACCAGCGTCGGCGGCAGCGACCTGCGGATCCGGCTCACCAACGCGTTCGGCGACCGGCCGGTGACCTTCGACAGCGTCTACACGGGAGTCCAGCGGCAGGGCGCGGCCCTGGTGGCCGGCAGCAACCGGCGGCTCAGCTTCGGCGGCGCGCACTCCGTCACGATCCCGGCCGGCGGTACCGCGCTGAGCGACGCGCTGCCCGGCCGGCTGCCCGCGGCGACCGCCCTGGTGGTCAGCCTGCACTCGCCGGACGCGCAGGGCCCGGCGAGCGGCCACGGGATGGCCATGCGGACGTCGTACCTCACCCAGGGCGACCACACGGCCGAGGAGGGCGCCGACCGGTGGAGCGAGACCACCGGCTCATGGTTCTACCTCGACGCCGTCTCCGTCCGCGCGAACGCGCCGACCGGCGCGGTGGTCGCGCTCGGCGACTCCATCACGGACGGCTGGCAGTCGTCCTTCGACCTCGACCGCCGCTGGCCCGACTACCTCGCCCGCCGGCTGCGCCGGGCGGACACGGCACTCAAGGGCGTCGCCAACGCGGGGATCTCCGGCAACAAGGTCCTGGCGGACGGACTCGGCCGGAGCGCCCTGAACCGGCTCCAGCGCGACGTGCTGTCGCAGCCGGGCACCCGCACGGTGTTCCTCTTCGAGGGAGTGAACGACATCAAGGCCCACACCGGGGTGAGCGCCCAAAACCTCGTCACCGGATACCGGGAGATCGTCCGCCGTGCCCACGCGGCGGGCAAATGCGTCGTCGGCGCCACCGTGGCCCCCTTCAAGGGCTGGGCGGAGTGGGACCCGGCCGCCGAGTCCGTGCGCCAGGACGTCAACACGTTCATCCGGAGCAGCGGGGGGTTCGACGCCGTCACCGACTTCGACGGGATCCTGCGCAGCCCCTACGACCCCGAGCGGATCCTGCCCGTCTTCGACGGCGGCGACCACCTGCACCCCAACGACAAGGGCATGCAGGCGATGGCCGACGCGGTGGACCTCACGGCGCTCGACTGCACCTGAACGCGACCGGCCGCACCCCGGCAGGGAGACCACGGCCCGCCGGGGTACCCGGGCGGTTGCGAAAGGAGCCCTTCATGGCGCAACGGCAGGCGGCACGACTTCGAAACACGGCAGCGGAGGTGTTCGGGTGGGACACCCTCCTGCCCGAACAGCTCACGGCGATGGAATCCGTCCTGGAGGGGCGGGACACCCTCGTCGTCATGCCGACCGGATCCGGCAAGTCCGCCGTCTATCAGGTCCCCGGCATGCTGCTGCCCGGGCCGGTCCTCGTCGTCTCGCCGCTGCTCGCCCTTCAGCGCGACCAGATCGCCGGGCTGCCCGAAGGCGACCGCGCGCCCGACGGCGTCGCCCTGAACTCGGACCTGACGGCCGCGCAGACCGAGACAGCCTGGGAGGCCGTGCGCCGGGGCGACGCCCGGTTCGTGTACCTGTCGCCGGAGCAGCTGGCCAAGGACGAGGTCGTCGAACGGCTCGCGGAGACGGGACCCGCCCTGTTCGTGGTGGACGAGGCCCAGTGCGTGGCGTCCTGGGGCCACGACTTCCGCCCCGACTACCTCCGACTCGACCAGGCGGTACGGCGCCTGGGACGGCCGCCGGTCCTCGCCCTGACCGCGACCGCGGCGCCGCCGGTGCGCAGGGAGATCGTCGAACGGCTCGGCATGCGCGAGCCCGAGGTGACCGTGGCCGGCTTCGACCGCCCGAACATCAGACTGGAGGCCCGGCGCTTCCAGGACGAGGACGACCGGCGCCGCGCGGTGATCGAGCGGGCCGCCGCCGAACACAAGCCGGGCATCGTCTACGCCGCCACCCGCAAGGACACCGAGTTCTACGCCGGTGAACTGGCCTCGCTGGGTCTCGCGGCCGAGGCCTACCACGCGGGACTGCGGGCCTCGGAGCGTGCCAGGATCCACGACGCCTTCCTCAGCGGCGAGGCCGACGTCGTCGTGGCGACCTCGGCATTCGGCATGGGCATCGACAAGGAGGACGTGCGGTTCGTCCTGCACGCCGCGCTGCCGGGCTCCCTGGACGCCTACTACCAGGAGATCGGCCGGGGCGGCAGGGACGGGAAACCGGCCCTCGCCGTGCTCCACCACCGCCCGCAGGACACCGGCATACAGACGTACTTCGCCGGCCGCGCACCCGGCCACGACGTCCTCACCGAGGTGGCCGACGCCATCCACGCCCGCCGTGCCGACCCCGCCGGCCTGGACGAGCTGCGCGAGGACACCGGCCTGTCGCGCAACCGGCTCACCGCGGCCGTCAACCTCCTCGAGGAGACCGGCACCGTCGCCACGACCGAGGACGGCGAGCTGCGTCCCGCTCCCGGCACCGAGCCCGCCACCGCGGCGGAACGCGCCGTCGAGGCGGCCGAGGCGCACCGCCGCACCGACCGCTCCCGGGTCGACATGGTCCGCGCCTACGCCGAGGTGACGGGCTGCCGCCGGCGGTTCCTGCTCGGATACTTCGGGGAGGAGTACCAGACGCCCTGCGACGCCTGCGACGGCTGCGAGTCGGCCCGTGGGGACGCGCCCGAGGCGCAGCGACCGGCCCATCCCGCGGTGTCCGACTACCCGGTCGGCACCCAGGTGAGGCACGTCGAGTGGCTCGACGGGACGGTGCTGAGCGTGGACGGCGACCGCATCACCGTGCTGTTCGACCAGGCCGGCTACCGCACGCTGTCCCTCGAGGCGCTGGCCGGACGGGACGACCTGCTCCAGGTGGTGGAACAGCCGGGCGCATCCTCTCCGGCGTCCTGACGGGCGCGGCGGGGGGCGCGGCCACGGGGAGGCGACCGCCGGCCGGGCACAGGGCGGGTGCCGCCGAGGTCGGGCACGGGGCCGCGGCGCCGTCTCCGACCGGCCCCGGGCTCAGTCCCCGCGCGGCGCGGGCCGGTCGGACGCCGGCCAGACGTACGGCAGATCGTCGGGGACGTCCGGGAAGAGAGCGGCGTAGAACTCCGGATCCTTGCGCACGAGCGCCGAGCGGTGGCTGAGGTGGAACGCGGGATCGCCCAGCCACGGCGGCAGCTCGCCCGCCTCGGCGAGCCGCTCCTGCGTGCGGACGCCGTCCGGGTTCCCGGTGAAGCCTGACGTCAGCGAGGCAGCACAGGTGTCCGCGCGGCCGGTCGCCTTCCACACACCGCAGATGTCGAGGCCGTAGCGCACCAGCGCCTCCTCGTACCCGGTCCACATGCGCACCGCCGGGTGGTGACGCCATCCGTAGCCCGGGATCGTCAGACCGCGCAGCACCTGGAGCGCCTCGACGCGCTGCTTGCCCAGCCGGCGAGCGTCCAGGGCGGCGGCCGACGCGGTGAATTCCGGGTAGGGCAGAAAGGTCTGCATGGTCCAACCCCCGCATGCCGGAAGCGTTTCCACAACTGCGCGAGCGCAGCCGGAGCCCCGCGGGGCCCGGGTGCCGGTGTTCCCGTGGACGGGCGAGATCATGGACCGTCCGGGGCGGTGCGCCGGTGGCCGACACCGCCCCGGCCGGTGCCGTCCGGGGCGGTGTCGGCCGGGGACCGCGCAACGCTCCGGCGGCGTGCACCGCTCCCACCCGCCGGGCAGGGGTGAACCTGCCGGGGGCGGACCTGCTAGGCAGTGGCGGTGGTGAAGCGGTCCCACACCCGGTGCTCGCCCAACAGGGTCACGAGCTGTTCCAGAGCGGCCGTACCGCTGTCACCGACCACCACGCCCGGGGCGCCCGTGGGTACTCCGGCCCCTTCGAGGACGGCCTCGCCGCCCGCCCAGGCGCCCACGGCCTTGCCGTGCCGGAACGCCTCGGACACCAGCAGGGTGACGCGGGGATCGCCGGTCAGCGGTTGCGCGGCAGCGGGGAACGCCTTGGCGTCACGGGCGCCGTAGGCGTCACCGCCCACCCCGGGCAGCCCGGCCAGCAGCAGCGCGTCGAACTCGACCGACCGTGCGGTGGCGTAGGTGCGCTGAACCGTCACCGCGTCCTCGCCGGAGCCGAGGACGCCGCCGACCGGGGCGACGACCAACGGGACCATGCCGCCCTCCAGGACCGCCTCGCGCACGGCGCGTACGCCGTCCACATCCCCGTCCGGACCGACGACGATGCCGATGATGCGGCCGTCGGTGGGCCAGCTGTGGCCGAGCTGCGACAGGACAGGGCTGGGCTCGACGTCGGCCAGAGGCACGGTGGGCGCGGGCGCCGGCAGCCCGAGGCCCTTCGCCACCTCGCCGCAGAGCTCCGCGTCGATGTTGGCCAGGACCTGCAACGCCCGTTCCTTGACGGCCTGTTCATAGCACTTGCCGAGTTCGAAGGTGTACGCGCCGATGATGTGCTCGCGTTCCACCGGGGACATGCTGAGCCAGAACCGGCGGGGCTGGGAGAAGTGGTCGGCGAACGACTCGGGCGCCTCCCGCACCTTGGTTCCCTCCGGCACGCGCACCGGCGTCTCGATGAACGCTCCGGTGTCCGCGCCCGCGGTGAACGGGCAGCCGCCGTCGAGGGAGTTCGGCCGGTAGGGGGCGACCCCCCGGTGCACGGCCGTCTGGTGGAAGCCGTCGCGCAGCATGTCGTTGACGGGTGCGTGGGGGCGGTTGATGGGCAGCTGCGGGAAGTTGGGGCCGCCCAGCCGGGTGATCTGGGTGTCGAGGTAGGAGAACAGCCGGCCCGCGAGCAGCGGGTCGTCGGTGACGTCGACGCCCGGGACGAGATGACCGACGTGGAACGCCACCTGCTCGGTCTCGGCGAAGTAGTTCGACGGGTTGCGGTTCAGGGTCAGCAGCCCGACCGGCTGCACCGGAGCGAGCTCCTCGGGCACCAGGTTCGTCGGGTCCAGCAGATCGATGCCCTCGAACATCTGGTCCGCGGTGTCGGGGAACGTCTGGATGCCCAGCTCCCACTGCGGGTAGGCGCCCGCCTCGATGGCGTCCGCGAGGTCACGGCGGTGGAAGTCGGGGTCGACGCCGTTGATGATCTGCGCCTCCTCCCACACCAGCGAGTGCACACCCAGCTTCGGCTTCCAGTGGAACTTCACCAGCGTCGTCTCACCCGCCGCGTTCACCAGGCGGAAGGTGTGGACGCCGAAGCCCTCCATCGTCCGGTAGGAGCGCGGGATGCCCCGGTCGGACATGTTCCACAGCGTGTGGTGGGTGGCCTCGGTGTGCAGGGTGACGAAGTCCCAGAAGGTGTCGTGCGCGCTCTGCGCCTGCGGGATCTCGCGGTCCGGGTGCGGCTTGCCGGCGTGGATGACGTCGGGGAACTTGATGGCGTCCTGGATGAAGAAGACGGGGATGTTGTTCCCGACCAGGTCGAAGACGCCCTCGCTGGTGTAGAACTTCGTCGCGAAACCCCGGGTGTCCCGGACGGTGTCGGACGAGCCCCGCGATCCCAGCACCGTGGAGAAGCGCACGAACACCGGCGTCTCCTCGTCCTCCGACAGGAACGCCGCCTTGGTCACGGACGCCGCCGTGCCGTAGCTCTGGAACACGCCGTGCGCGGCGGCTCCCCGGGCGTGGACCACGCGCTCCGGGATGCGCTCGTGGTCGAAGTGCATGACCTTCTCGCGCAGATGGTGGTCCTGGAGCAGCACCGGCCCCCTGGGTCCCGCCTTGAGCGAGTGGTCGGTGTCGGGGAGCCGGGTCCCCTGGGCGGTCGTGAGGTGGCTCCCGGACTGCGCCATCCGCGCTTGGTCGGCACCCGTGGGCTGCCCGGTCGGTGACACGGTGTCGGGGCCGCTCTGATCCGGCTTCGGCGGCAGCGGCTCGCGCGGCGCCACCGGCTCCGCGAGGGACGGGGACTCCGGACCCGGCTTACCGGGAACGCCCTCCTCCGGCCCCTTGTCGCCGCCCTGGAGACCGTCGGTGATCTTCTGGGCCGCCCGCTTGAGGGGGTTGCTCTCGCTCATGGAATGACAGTCCTTCGATTCATACCGGAATAGGAGCTGGACACGGTTTTGTCCGACACGCTTCCACGGCCCGCAGGACCGCGCACGCGCACAGCGACGGGGTGAGCCCCGTGGTGACTTCCGTTCGGAAGACAGGGGTTTCCGGGACGGGCCGCGCCAAACGGCTTTTCGGCAGGTCGTCAGGGGCCGCGGCGGTCGCCGTCCTCGACGCCGTGCAGAGCGGCTGGTGCGTGCGTACCCGCGTTTGGGGCGGGCACCGGCACGGAACCCAGCAGTCGCGGGTGACACATTCCGAGGAGGCGCGTGACCCATGGATCGTGACGAGACCGAGGCCCGGCTGCTCGACGGGCTGACGGTGGACGACCGTCGCCCCGAACAGCCGGTGCTGCTCGACGGCTCCCGTCGGCCCATCACGACGTGGCGCGAGAACTATCCCTACGACCGCAAGGTGAGCCGCAAGGAGTACGAGCGCACCAAGCGCGTCCTCCAGATCGAGCTGCTCAAACTCCAGCGCTGGGTCGGTGACACCGGGGCTCGCGTGGTGGTGATCTGCGAGGGACGGGACGCGGCGGGCAAGGGCGGCACCATCCAGCGCTTCACCGAGCGCCTCAATCCCCGTGGGGCCAAGATCGTGGCTCTGGGCAAGCCCACGGACCGGGAGAAGGGTCAGTGGTACTTCCAGCGGTACGTCGACCACCTCCCGGCGCCGGGCGAGATCGTCTTCTTCGACCGCTCCTGGTACAACCGGGCCGGAGTCGAACGGGTCATGGGCTTCTGCACCCAGCACGCCTATGACCTGTTCCTCAAGCAGTGTCCGCTCTTCGAGGAGATGCTGGTCGACGACGGCGTCATCCTGGTGAAGTTCTGGTTCTCGGTCTCCCGCGCCGAGCAGCGCACGCGGTTCGCGATCCGCCAGGTCGACCCGGTACGCCAGTGGAAGCTGTCGCCCACCGACATCGACTCGCTCGACCGCTGGGACGAGTACACCACCGCCAAGGTCGAGATGTTCCGCGCCACCGACACCGCGCACGCCCCCTGGACGGTCGTCAAGAGCAACGACAAACGACGGGGCCGCCTCGAAGCCATGCGCAGCCTGCTGCACCGCATCGACTACACGGCCAAGGACGCGGAGGCCGTCGGCAGTCCGGATCCACTCGTCGTCGGGGCCGCCGCCACCCTCCTGGAGCCCGGCGAGGAGGACACCGCCCTGTCGCCGACGCCACTGGCGAACCGGACCCAGGGACCCGGCCGGCATCCCGGCGGCGCGGACTCCTGAAGTGCGGTGCGGCCGCCCCGTAGAGGGCGGCCGCACCGCACTGCCGGCGAGCCCCGGCCGGGCGCGGTCAGACCCGGCGCCGACGCCGCCTCACGCAGCCGGCCGCGGCCAGCAGACCCGCGGTGGCCAGGCCGACGCCGAGGCCGATGTCCCAGCGGGACGGTCCGTCGGTCGTGGCGCCCCCGAGGCCGCCGCGCACACCGAGGCTGGGCAGCGCGGCGGGGCTGACCGGGGCCGCGGTGCCGGTCGGGACCGGTGCGGGGATGCTCGTGGCCGGTACGAGGGTGGGCAGCGAACGGTGGGGGAGGACCTCGCAGGCTATGCCGTCGTCCGTTCCCCGGTCCTCGTCGAGCCGGTTGGGGTCGCTGGGGTCCTGGTCGAACACCGCCTGGGCGTCCTCCTGGTAGGTGAAGTCGCGGCAGTCGAGATCCTGCGCGTGGGCGACTCCGGTCAGCGGGGCGAGGGTCAGGATCGTCACGACTGTGCCCGTGACGATGGCGCGGTGCGGCATGGGCGTCTCCTAGCGACAAGGGCCGTCGCTTCGACGCTAGGCAACGACCGGCGCCGTCGCGCGAGGCGAGCGGCCATCCGGGTGGCCGGCCCCCGTGCCGGGCCCGCCGGTGGTGTGTTCTGCGCCGACACGGCAGGACGTCCTGCGATGCCGCGACCGCCGCGAAGGCGGAAGATGCCGAGAGGCGCGCCGGGAGAAGCCGGAGGACCGGAGGAGAGGGAGGTCCGTGCTGCCGGTCGGCGAACCGCACGGGCTTTCCGACAGGGCCGGAGCGGGGGAGATGCGGGCACGGGCCTGACCGGGGCCGGCCGCAGAAAGGAATGTCTTTCCCGCCGGTCACCGGGTACCCGGTGCGGCACCGAGAGGAAGGGGTGAGGGCGATGGCTGAAGCAGGACGGTACGGCACGGACGGCGAGCGGGGCACGCGGACCGCCGACGGCGACGAGCCCGTCGGCCGGCTCGTGCAGCGCGCTTCGCAGCAGCTGACCGAACTGGTGCGCGGCGAGATGCAACTCGCGCGGGCGGAGATGGTCGAGAAGGGCAAGCGCTACGGCAAGGGCGGTGGACTGTTCGGCGGGGCCGGACTCTTCGGTTTCCTCACCCTTCAGGCGCTGGTCGCCACCGCGATCGCGGCGATCGCGGTGCCGCTGCCGGTGTGGGCCGCCGCCCTGATCGTCACGGCCGTACTGGCGGTGATCACCGCCGTGCTGGCACTGATCGGCAAGAAGCAGGTCGGTGCGGCCGCCCCACCGGTGCCCGAGCGCACCGTCGACAGCGTGAAAGCCGATGTGTCGGAGATCAAGGAGAGTGCACGACGATGACCCAGCCCCCCCAGGACGAGCCCACCGCCGCCGGCCCCGAGGAACTGCGCCGGCAGGTCGAGCAGACCCGTCATGAACTCGGCGAGACGGTCGAGGCGCTGGCGGCGAAGACGGACGTCAAGGCCCGTGCCCAGGAGAAGGCGACCGCGCTGAAGGAGCAGGCCGGAACCACCGCCGCCCACCTGTCAGAGCAGGCCAGGACGAAGGCGGCCGAGGCGGCCCACCTGCTGGAGGAGAAGGTCCCCGCTCCGGTCAAGGACACGGCGGCCGCGGCCGCCGGCCAGGTCAGGGCCAAGGCGGAACAGGCCGGACAGCTGTGGCAGGAAAAGGCGCCCCAGCAGGTGCGTGACCGCCGCGGCGCCCTCATCGGCGCCGCCACCGCGGTCGTCCTCGCCTACCTGCTGCTGCGCCGCGGCAGGAAGTAGCGTCCACGGTCGGGCGCCCTCGCGGGCGCCCCACGGCGACACGGGCGCCGCCGGCCCACCGGGCGGGCGGCGCCCTTCGCCGACCTGCGGATGGGGCCGCCGGGTGTGAGACTGCGGCCACGGCGATCAGCCCGCCGGGCAGTGCGGACATGACGGCCGAGGACCTTCGGCCGCCGCCCGCGTCCGGCCGGGCGAGGTGGAGTCATGATGGTGCTCGCGGTGGTCTTCGCCGTTCTCGGCGCCGTCAGCAACGCGGTGGGCACGGCGTTCCAGCGCAAGGCCGCCTCCACGGTGGAACAGGGCGGCGGAGTACGGCTCCTGCGGGCCCTCGTGCGCCGGCCCGCGTGGTCCGTCGGTATCGCGGGCGTGGTGGGCGCCGCCCTGTTCCAGGCGCTGGCCCTCGTCAACGGCCCCATGGCGCTGGTCCAGCCCCTGTTCATCCTCGAACTCCCCTTCGCGCTGCTGCTGGCGATGCCCCTGATGCACCGCCGGCTGTCGGCCGACGGCTGGCGGGCGGTCGGCGCAGTGGTGGCCGGACTCGCCCTGATGCTGGCGGCGGCCGCCCCCTCCGGCTCCCGGCAACAGGCATCCATGGCGCGCTGGATCCCGGTCCTGATGCTCACTCTGGGAGCGATGACCGTGGCGTTCCTCCTCGCGCGCTCCGCCTCCTCGCCGTTGTTCCGTGCCGCCGCGCTGGCCTCGGCCGCGGCGGTCGGCAACGCCCTGACCGCCGCGCTGCTGAAGTCGGCCACCGGACGCCTCGCCGACGCGGGCCTGCCCGCCTTCCTCACGGCCTGGCAGACCTACGGATTCGCGCTCACCGGAGTGCTGGCACTCCTGCTGCTGGAGAACTCCCTGCAAGCCGGCCCCCTGGTCGCCTCACAGCCCGCGCTGACCATCGGTGACGCGGCCGTGAGCCTCCTGCTGGGCGTCGTCCTGTTCGACGAGAGCATCCGCACGGGCTGGTGGCTGCTCCCCGAGGCGATGGGCGTGCTCCTCCTGCTGTGGAGTGTGCTGCGCCTGACCCGCGTGGTGCCCCATCTCGTCGACGTCGTGCGCTGAACCGGCCCGATCGGGTCCGGTGAGCGCGCGTCCGGCGGCGGCACGGACAGTGGCGCCGCCCGGGTTGTGCTGTGCTTTGCGGGACAGAAGGGGACTGCGGCGGACCGGGGCCCCTGCCCGACCGCCCGCTGAAAGGAGTGGTGGCGACCATGAGTGACCCACAAGGCCCGGACGACGAGCACCGGCGCCCCGAGGGCGTCAGCGACGAGACGGTGGAAGCCCTCGGCTCTCTGTCCAAGGCGTTGGAGACGGTCGAGCGGGCCCGCGGGCACCTCTATGCGTTCCACCAGCTCACCGGCACCGCGGACCTGGAACTGGATCGCGCGGTCGAGCTGCTGCGCGGGGCGGGCCACGAGGCGTGGGCCGAACGCGTCGAGACGGAGATCCTGGGGCGCAATGTCATCCCGGGCCACTGGACGTTCCAGATCGTCGAGGCCTACGACGGGACGTACTACCGGGCGTTCCGGCAGTTGGAGCAGGAGGCGGTGGAACAGCTGGCCGCCGGGCGTGACCACCTGTTCGAGGCGGAGATGAAGGAGGCCCGCCGCACGCGCAACCATCCCGACCACACGGCGCGGCCCGCCAGCCCCGGCACCCGCACCCCGACCGCCCCCTTCGACTGAGCGCACGGTCGCCGCCCGCTCCTTTCGAGCGGGCGCGGCAGCGCTCTCCACGGGCCGGCGCGGGCCGGTGTGCCGACGACGGCAGGGACGTCGTGGCTCACAGACGCAGGACGATCAGGGCCGTGTCGTCGGTGTTGCCCGTGGTGGGCAGGAGATCGCTCAGCAGGGCGTCCGCCAGGGCTTCGGGGGACGAGTGCCGGTGGTGGGTGAGAGAAGCGGCGAGCCGGGCCAGGCCCGCGTAGATGTCCTCGCTGCGGCGCTCGATCAGACCGTCCGTGTACAGGACCAGGGTGTCGCCCTTCGTGAAGCCGGTGTGGGCCTGGGGGCGGGGGAGGTGCTCCGGGCGGGCGGCGAGCGGGGGATCGGTCGCCCGGTCGAGGAAGGTGACCGTGCCGTCGGTGTGCACGAGGGCGGGCGGCGGGTGGCCTGCGGAGCTGTAGCTGATGGTCCGCCTGTCCCAGTCGATGAAGGTCGTCACCACGGTGGTCGCCTCGGCGCCCTCGACGAACCGGGCGTACAGACCGAGGGCCTCCAGCGCCTGCGCCGGGCCGTCGGCCACCCGGCAGGCGGCGCTCAGCGCGCTGCGCAGCTGTCCCATGGCGCAGGCCGCCGCCAGACCGTGCCCCACGACGTCGCCGACGGCGACGGCGAGGTTGTCGCCGGGCAGGTCGACCAGGTCGTACCAGTCGCCGCACACGTTCAGCGCGCCGATCGCCGGCCGGTAGCGCACGGCCGTCGCGTGCGGCCCGGTCGGACCGGGGGCGGGCAGCATCGCCGCCTGGAGGGCCAGCGCGACCTCCCGCTCGTGGGCGTGCGCCTGGCGCAGCCGTTCGTTGATCTCCTGCAACTCGCGGGCCCGGGTGTACAGCTCGGCCTCCAGCACCCGGGCCCGGGAGCCGCCCTCGGTGCCGCCGCGGGCGTGGATGAGCTCGGTGACCTCCTCGACCCGGTGCACGACCAGCGCCACCTGCCCGTCGGGGTCGTGGACGGGTGCGTTCACCGGGCTCCAGTAGTGCTCGCGCCATACGCCGGGCCGCTGGGCGTCCTCGATGTCGTAGCGCAGCAGCGCCATGGTGTCCCGCTCGCCGGTGGCCACCACCCGCAGCATCGAATCCCGGGTCTCCCGCATGCCGGCCGCGGCCGGGTCGTTCGGGTTCTCGGGGAAGACGTCGAAGATGTACCGGCCGAGCAGCTGCTCGCGGGTCCGTCCGGCCAGCCGCAGGAAGTCGTCGTTGGCGTCGGCGTAGACCAGGTCGGGGGTCAGCAGGGCCACCATGCCGGGCAGGGCTCGAAAGACCGCCACATAGTCGATCTGCGGTGTTCTCATGGCCTGCCGCCTGTCTCGGTGCCGAGCGTCACTGTGCCGTTCCACGATAGAAGGGAGATCGCGACGGGGCCCGTGAACCGCGTACCCGGACCCGGACCTGGTCCCTCGCCCGAGCCGGGGACACGCTGCCGCGATCCCGGACGTGGACAGGCCGGTCGGCTGCCGGAAGCCGGGGAGGCCGGGCAGCCCGCCGGCGGGCGCGCAGCTGCCGTACGACGCTCGTCCGGCCGTCGCCGCCGTCGGTCGGCCCCGGCGGAGCGCGGGCGGCGGGCGCTCCGGGGGCGGCGGGCGCTACGGACCGGTCAGACCCATGGCCGCGAGCCGGAGCACCCTTGCGGCGGAGGGGGTCCGGGTGACGCCGTGATCACTTCAGTCCGCCGGGGCCGGCGGTGGCTCGCCCGGGCCGACGCCATGGTTGCGGACGGCCAGGAGCGCCGCGCCGATGTCCGCCACCGCTCGCGGATCGGAGAGGGAGCGGCCCGTCAGCTCCTCGATCCGGCGCAGCCGGTAACGGACGGTGTTGGGGTGGACGAACAGGCGGCGGGCCGCGTCGGTGGCCGAACCCGCCGCGTCGAACCAGTGTTCCAGGGTCTCCAGCAGACGGGCGCGCTCCACGACCGGGAGGCCGACGACGGGCCGCAGAACCACATCGACGAGATGCGCCGCCTCGGCCGGCGCGGCGGCCACCACCATGGCCAGCGGGTTGTCGTCGAATCGGGCGACGCCGCTCCCGGTCCCCCGCAGTCCGGCCAGGGCCAGCCGAGCGAAACGCAGGGCCTGGGGGGTTTCCCGCAGGGAGTGGAAGCAGGGGCTGACGCCGACACGGGCCTGCGTGCGGCGCAAGACGCGCAGACAGGTGCTCTCCGCGCCCGGCGTGGGCAGCGCGATCAGGCCGATCTGATGGTCGGACAACAGCCGCCAGGCCGACGGAAGCTGGGCCTGGTGCAGAGCGGCTTCGACTCCGGTCGGCGGCTCCTGGCCGGGAGTGCCGGCCGCGGCCGCGGCGACCGCGTAGGGGCCGTGCTCGGGCAGGCCCAGCTCACGGGCGGCCTCCCACAGCGTGGTCCGGTCGGCGATGACACCGGTGAACAGGGCCTCCACCAGTGCCGAGCGCCGGGCAAGGCGCTGAGAGGTCAACCTCGTGGAGGTCTCCCGGTAGGCCGTCGCCACCGCCTCCGCGTACAGGCCGAACAACGCCCAGATCTCCGCCGACTGGGACACCAGCTGGTCGTCGGAGACCTCGGGATGGGTACGCGACTCGACCAGGATCTCCGTCCACAGGAGCTCGAAGCCGACCCGGTACGCGTGCAGGGTGTCCGCCAGTGGCACGCCCTGCTCGGCGCGCACCCGTCCGGTCTCGCGGGCCGGGCTCGGGTCCGGGGCGTCGGCGTGCCCCAGATGGCTCAGCACCAGGTCCGCGTTGGCGGTGCACGAGTGGCGCAGGGAGTCGAAGGGGATGAGCGACTCCTCGTCGTAGGCGTCCACGTCCGAGCGGATGCGCTGCGCGATGCGCTCACCCAGTTCCGGCAGCCTGGAGTGCAACGCCGCGGCCACGCCCGAGATCTCCATTCCCGCAGCCTAACGCCATGGTTTTGTCCCCGGGGACAAGCGGGGAGAGGCGGCGCTGTCCTGCCGCCCATAGGCCGTCGACCTGGGCGGCAGCACCATGTCGTCGAGATGAACAGCGGATTTCGACGGTGACGTTCGTGGAGGCGGGTCATGGCCAATCTGGCGCAGTTCCTGGTGGAGACGGCACAGCGGAGACCGGGAAGCCCTGCGCTGCGCCTGGGCGAGCAGGTCATCAGCTACGCGGAGCTGGACGACCGCAGTGCCCGCGCCGCCGCGCTGCTCAGGGCCGAGGGTGTGCGCCCCGGTGACCGCGTCGCCCTGATGCTGCCCAACGTCCCCGAGTTCGTCGTCCTGTACTACGGCATCCTGCGCGCCGGCGGGATCGTCGTACCGATGAACCCGCTGCTGAAGACGCGCGAGAGCGCGTACCACCTCGACGACTCCGGGGCCGTGCTGCTGTTCGAGTGGCACCGGGCGCCGGGCGAGGGCGCGCAGGGCGCGGCCGCCGCCGGAGTACGGCACCTGTCCGTCGAACCCGCCGCGTTCGCCGCACTGCTGGCCGGGCACCGGCCCCTGACCGAGGTGACCGGCAGCGGCGCCGACGACGTGGCCGTGCTGCTCTACACCTCCGGCACCACCGGCCGCCCCAAGGGCGCCACGCTCACCCACGCCGGGCTGCGGCACAACACCGAGGTCAACGCGGTGCACGTCCAGCGCATCACCCCGCAGGACGTGGTGGTGGGCTGTCTGCCGCTGTTCCACATCTTCGGCCAGATCTGCACCATGAGTGCGGCCGTCCGGGCGGGCGCCTCCCTCACCCTGATCCCCCGCTTCGAACCGCAGGCCGTCCTGGACGCCGTCGTCCGCGACCGTGCCACGGTCTTCGAGGGCGTTCCCACGATGTACGCGGCCCTGCTCCAGCACCCGTCGCAGGTCGACCTGCCGACGCTGCGGCTGTGCATCTCGGGCGGCGCGTCGCTGCCCGTGGAGGTGTTGCACGGCTTCGAGCGGCGCTTCGGCTGTGCGGTGCTGGAGGGCTTCGGCATGTCCGAGACCAGCCCCGTGGTCACGTTCAACCACCCCGACCGCCCGCGCAAGGCGGGGTCCATCGGCACCCCCATCCGCGATGTGGAGGTGCGGCTGCTCGACGCCAAGGGCCACGAAGTGGCTCCCGGTGAGATCGGCGAGCTGGTCGTGCGCGGTCCCAACGTGATGAAGGGCTACTGGAACCGCCCCGAGGAGACGGCGGCCGCCGTTCCGGACGGCTGGCTGCGCACCGGCGACCTCGCGCGCCAGGACGAGGACGGCTACCTCTACATCGTCGACCGCAAGAAAGACATGATCATCCGCGGTGGTTACAACGTCTACCCGCGCGAGATGGAGGAGGTCCTGCACGAGCACCCGGCCGTCGCCCTGGCCGCCGTGGTGGGCGTGCCGCACACCCGTCTGGGCGAGGAGATCGCGGCCGCCGTCGTGCTGCGCCCGGGCGCCCGGGCCACCCCCGACGAGCTGAGGGAGTTCGTGAAGAGCCGGGTGGCGGCCTACAAGTACCCGCGGGAGGTCTGGCTCGTGGACACCCTGCCGACCGGCCCCAGCGGAAAGATCCTCAAGCGGGAGATCACGGCGCCGACCGCGTGAACACGGGTTCCCGGTCACTTTTCGAACCGCGTCCCCGCGACGGCCGATGGATGGCGCGGATCGGGGTACCAGGCCTCCATGGCACAGAAAAATGATCACGTCGAATCCGTGCGTGCCGTGCGGCAGTTGCGGCGCATCCGCCCTGTCTACGCGGGCGGTGCGCTCCTCTGGGCGGCATCGGCCGCCTGGACGGGGTGGGACGAACCCGGAAGCCGGCAGATGTGGGTGTCGGTGCTGTTCCTGGTGGTGTTCACCGGCCTGCTGTCCGTGACGTCGTGGTGGCTGTGGCGTCAGCAGACCGCGGGTGAGGGCAGGTCGGTGCACCATGCCGCTCCGCGAAGGACGGTCACGGGCCGCCACGTCAATGCCTGAGCACTGACCCGAGGCCACGGGGCCGTATACCGCCCCGGCCGTCGAACCGGGCCCGCCGCCTGTGCGGCGGGCCCGAGTCGTCCCCCACAGCACCGAACGGCGTCGGCGTCCGTCCGCGTCCACGGGCCCCGCCCGTGGTCCGACTGCCGTTGCCGCACGGGGCGTTCGGTGATCCCATGGGGTCGCGGTGCCGCAGTGGCGGCACGGGCGGCACGGCGTGGCTCGCGCGCGTGCGACACGACGGACGAGGGGTGGCCATGTCAGGACAGTTCGAAGCGACGGTGGAGGTCGATCGGGCTGTCGAGGAGGTGTTCGCCTACCTCGCCGACGGACGCAACGATCCGCAGTTCAGTCCCCGGGTGCTCAGGATCGACCGGATCCCCGGGACGCCGACCGAGGTGGGAACCGTCTTCCGGAGCACGGTCAAGGACGCCGGGATGAAGACGGCCAGGGAGTTCCGCATCACCGCTCTCGAAGCCCCGGCGAAGATCCGGTGGACCGAGGCGTCGAAGAACTCCGTGACGGTCCGTGAAGGCGGGTACGACCTGGAGCGGCTGTCCGACGGCAGGACCAGGGTCCGCATCTTCAACGTCCTGGAAGGCCATGGGCTGGGCAAGCTGCTCGTCGGCCTGGCGCTCGGCGCCGCCCGCAAGGACGCCGGCGCTTTCGGCGCCCGTATCAAGGCGGCGGCCGAGGCGGCGATCGCCGCGCGTTGACGCCCTGCCCCCTGTCCGCATCGGTGCCAGCCGGTCGTGGGTGTGTGCCTGGGCGGACCGGGCCCCGTGGCCGGTCCCGGAACACCGTCGTTCCCGGGGCCATGGGTCCGCCCGCGGCCCCGGGGATCCGCCCAGGGGCCGCCGGTCAGCGCGCGATACGGTGCCTGCGACCGCCGCGGCGGAACCGCACCGCCGCGTAGCAGAGATCGGCGACCAGCACGGCGACGCCGATGATCAGCAGGTAGAACAGCCCGTGGGCGGCGAATCCGATGATGCCCAGGACCAGGGCTACGAGGATCAGGAACAGAAACAGGCTCATTGGCTCTCCCGGCCTCGGCGTGTCAGCGACGGGCGAGGCGTCGCTCGCCGCCGACGCCCGGCGCATAGTCCAGTTCGTAGTGTGCGAAGACCTCGGGTTCGTCCGGGGCGAGCAGTTCGCCGTCGACATCGATCGACGGAGCCTTCTTCACCGCGTTCTTGTCGTGGGCGACCTTCAGATAGCCCGGGCCGACCGTCGCCCCGCCGAGCGGCACGAACACCAGACGGCGCCGGGTGGGCAGACCCACGGTCACCGTGGCGAAGGAGGGCAGGTCGGTCCCGGTGTCCACGTAGACCGACTCCAGGACACCGATCCGATGCCCCTGCGGGTCGACCACGTCGTGGCCACGCCATTCACGGATATCGCTTGCCTCGATCATTGACGAACCTCCGCAGATGCGTGTACCCGTGTTCGCGTCCCCGATGTCATTCGCGCACGTCGCACTGCCCGCGCCGACGGGCACGGAGGGCCGACGGAACCGGGCCCGCCGACGGCGTCGGACCGGTGGACAGCCCATGAAGCGGGCCCGGCGCACTCATGGTCACGCGGGCACGGCAGGAGTACCGGCCGGGAGCGCAGCCGTGCCGTGCCGGTCACGGGCCACGGGTCACTGCGGTCGGGCCATAAGTACCGCGACATCGTCCTGGGCGGGCTGCGGCAGCATCTGCTCCAGGACGATGTCACAGAGCGCTGCGAGCGGCTGTCCGGGGGAGCGCAGGGCGTCCGCGAGCCGGCCGAGGCCGTGGTCGAGGTCCGCGTCCCGGGCTTCGATGAGCCCGTCGGTGTACAGAACGAGCAGACTGCCCGGCGGCAGCGGGACCTCCTCGGTCCGGAACTGCTGGCCGCCCGTCCCCAGGGGAGTGCCGGGCGAGCCGTCGAGAAACGCGAGCGAACCGCCGGGCGTCACCACGGCCGGCGGCGGGTGACCCGCCCTGGCCACCAGGCATCCGCCGGAGGCGGGATCGTGGACGGCGTAGACACAGGTCGCCATCTGGTCCTCGCCCATGTCGGCCACGACGGCGTCCAGTGAGCGCAGCATGCGGGCCGGGTCGATGTCGTGCCGGGCGAGCGCACGCACCGCCGTACGGAGCTGGCCCATGAGCGCCGCGGAGTGCACGCCGTGGCCCATCACGTCCCCGATGACGAGCCCGGTGCGGCGGTGGGGCAACGTGATGACGTCGAACCAGTCGCCGCCGACGTCGTGCTCACTGGCCGGGAGATAGCGTCCCGTGAGTTCGAGGCCGGGGACGGCGGGCAGGGCGCTGTTGGTCAGGCTGCGTTGCAGGGTCAGGGCCGCCGTACGCTGCCGCGTGTACATGAGCGCGTTGTCGATGTTCAGGGCCGCGCGCGCCGCCAGCTCGTCGATGAGCACACTGTCCTGCTCGTCGAAGGGCTCACGGCTGCGCAGCCGCGTCACCACGACCGCGCCGAGCACCTTGCCGCGGGCCACCAGCGGGACCAGCCTCGCGGCACCCAGGCCCATCAGGTAGGAGCGCAACTCGTCGGCCCGGGGGTCGGTGACCAGCGCGGGGACGTCCGCCCGGAAGAGGTCGGTGGGACGGCCGTCGGCGATGACCCGTTCGTAGAGGGAGCCGCGCGCGAGCCGGGACGTCATGCCCGGCAGCAGCCTGGCCGTCGGGGCGGACGGGTCGGGGAAGTGGGCGGCCATGCGCCGTACCACGCCGCGGGTGGCCGCGGTGGACTCGTCGGGGGCGATGACTTCTTCCAGGAGCTGCACGTCGGCGGAGTCGGCGAGCTGGGGCACCAGCATCCGCACGATCTCCTCCGAGGTCTGCCGCAGGTCCAGGGTGGTGCCGATACGGGTCCCCGCCTCCGCGAGCAGGGCGAAGCGGCGCCGCGCGCGCTGGGCGTCACGCTCCGCCTGCTGGCTCTCCGTGATGTCGATGAGGGAGGCGATCAGGCCCAGCGTCCGGCCTGCGCCGTCCACCAGCGGGGCGTAGGAGCACGACCACGTCCGTTCGTGCTCGGGGTCCGCCGGGGTCCGCCCGCTGCGTCGGACGTCCACGACGGCCTTTCCCCCGTCGAGCACCTCCCGCATCGTCGACTCCAGCGCCAAGGCGTTGACGCCCGGTACGACCTCCGTCAACCGTCTGCCCAGGTGTTCGGCGGCCGAGACGCCGTTCATCCGGGCGAGCGCGTCGTTGACCCGCAGGAAGCGCAGGTCGACACCCAGGGTCGCCAGGCCGATGGGTGACTGACTGAAGAGACTCTCCAGCGCCGCCAGGGAGTCGCGCATGCGCAGGACCTGTGAGGTCTCCACGGCGATCAGCAGAGCCCCGGGCCGCCCCCGTGCGTCGGCGGCCGGGACGATCCACATCTCCATCGTGACCTGATGGCCGTCGCGGTGGCGCACCGACAGCGTGCCGACGACGGTCTCCCCGCCCTGGACGCGGCGGGTGAGCTGGTCCGCGAGCTCACGGTTGCCCTCGGGAACCAGCAGGGCGGACGCGGGCCGGTCGAGCACGTCCTGCGGCCGGTGACCGAGCAGATCCTGGGCGGCCAGCGACCACTCCACGACGCGGCCGTCCGCGTCCTCCCGCCACAGGGCGATCGGCAGCAGCTCCCGCAGCACACCCGCGTACCCGACGGCTGTCACGGGCTGATCGGGCGACCGGCCCGCGGGCGTCTGGGGGGCGTTCACCGTGCGACCTCCCCACCGGACGAGATTTCATATGCAAAAACCATATCCGGAAGTGCGGACTCCACCTGTTCTGGGCGGAGGCACACAAGGGGTGGCCGGTGGGACCGGCCGGTCCGCCGGCGGCGGTCGTCGTGGAGCGGACCGGGCCTCGGTCAGGTGTCGCCTGCGGGAAGACCCACCGGCGGGCCGGCGGCTGCCGACATCCGCCGGCCGCCCATGAGGCGCGCGCCCGTCGGACGCCGGTCCGGCATGTGTCATGCCGTGGCGAGCGGCGCCTCTTCTTCGGCCGGCGCCGAGGCGCTCGAGTCTCCCGCGTCGGCGGTGGTGTAGAAGACGGACGAGCCCTGCTTGGAACGCTGAGCCTGGGTCTTGGCGACGAGGCCTTCCAGGGTGGTCCGTACGACGGTGGTCTTGATGCTGCGTTCGGGGTGTGCCGCGCCGAGAGCGGTGGTGATCTCCGCCGCCGAACGGGGTTCGCTCTGCTGGGAGAGGTGGCGGCGGACCAGGTCGACCAGGGTCTGCTGCGCCGCGTCGTCGGCGGGCCCGGTCGTGTTCTTGCGCTGGGAGACCGCCGGCTTTTCAGCCTTGCGGGTGACGCGCGGCGCGGACTTCTTCGGCTTGGCCGGTGTCCGCTTGCCCGTGCCGGACGCGGCGGACTTCTTGGTGCGGGGGGCGGGCACCGCGACACTCTCGGCCGGCTGGGCCGCCGCCGGTGCGGGCACCGGTGCCGCCTGGATGGCCTGCTGGATACTGACGAGCACGGAGTGATTGTGCTCGAGGGCGGCCAACTGCTCCTGAAGGGAGGCGATTTCCGCGCCGACCCGTTCCTGCTCCTTGGTGTTGCGTTCAAGGTCGGCATTCACCTGCGCGGTGTACTGCGAGGCGAGTTCGGTGGCGGAAACACTCTCGGACATGACGGGCACGACCTTCCCTCGGTGCGGTGGCGGCACATGACGAACTGCGTCCGCGCCGCGGCGGTGACGCCCGTCGGGCGCGCGGTGACAGGCACATGTGCGTGGCCCTGCTGGAGAGATAGTACGGACAAGAGGCATGAATGTTTCTCCTCCGGTGTGCCGCAGCCCGCGTCCCGACGCGCGGGCGATCTGCGAGGAACTCCCCAACGGTTCGGCGAAACACGGCCGTCGCCGTCTGGTGGGGGCCGGTTTCGCCGTGTAGCGTCGCTGTCAGATGTCGTGGTTGGTTCGCAGTACCCGCCCGCGCTGTGCGCGGGTGTTTTGCTGTCCAGTGCCGGACCAGGGCGATCACCTCCGGGTTCCGCGCGGTGCGGTTCCCGACAGCGACTGAGAGGCACCAGCATGGCCAGCGGAACCGTCAAGTGGTTCAACGCCGAAAAGGGCTTCGGCTTCATCGCCCAGGACGGCGGCGGACCGGACGTCTTCGCGCACTACTCCAACATCAACGCGACCGGGTTCCGTGAGCTCCAGGAGGGCCAGGCGGTCACCTTCGAGATCACGCAGGGCCAGAAGGGCCCCCAGGCGGAGAACATCACGCCCGCCTGATCCCGCACGCCGACTCGGGTCCCGGAGCGACATCCGCTCCGGGACCCGATCGCGTTCCGGGCCGCTGCGCCGCGCGCCGCCCCCCGAAGCCGCCGGACCGTTCCCAGGGGTGACGGATCCCTCATGGCTTTCTCGCGCACGGAAGTGGACCGACGGCCGGACCGGGCCGATCGTGGGCGACATGGACGATCACCGTGTGACACCCGGCGAACCCCGGGAAGCGACGAGCGAGGGGCTGTCGGCGGATGAGGAGGCCGGTGAGATCCGGCGCTTCTGGCAGGGACTGGGTCTGCCGGGCCTGGTCGACGTCCACACGCACTTCATGCCCGAGCGCGTCCTGCGCAAGGTCTGGGAGTACTTCGACGCGCTCGGACCGCTGACCGGTGGGCTCTCCTGGCCGATCACCTACCGGCAGCAGGAGGCGGAACGGACGACCGTGCTGCGGGAGTTCGGCGTACGGGCCTTCACCGCGATGCTCTACCCGCACAAGCCGGGCATGGCCCGGTGGCTGAACGACTGGGCGGCCGACTTCGCCGGCCGCACTCCCGACTGTCTGCACACCGCCACCCTCTTCCCCGAGCCGGGCGTCGACACCTGTGTCCGGGAGGCGGTCGAGGCGGGCGCACGTGTCTTCAAGGCACATGTGCAGGTCGGGGCCTACGACCCGGCGGACGAACTCCTCGACAGCGCCTGGGGTTTGCTGGCCGAGGCACGCATCCCCGTGGTCATCCACTGCGGCTCAGGGCCCGCACCCGGCAAGCACACCGGCCCCGACCCGATCGCGCGGGTACTGGCGCGCCACCCCCGGCTGCGGCTGATCGTCGCGCATCTGGGGATGCCCGAGTACGAGGAGTTCCTGGGCCTCGCCGAGCGGTACGGGGAGGTGCGTCTCGACACCACCATGGCGTTCACCGACTTCGCCGAACAGCTCAGCCCGTTCCCCGGCCGGGCCCTGCCCCGGCTGGCCGGTCTCGGCGACCGCGTCCTGCTCGGTTCCGACTTCCCCAACATCCCCTACCCGTACATGCATCAACTCCGCGCCCTGGAACGGCTGGACCTCGGGGACGAGTGGCTGCGGGCGGTGTGTCACGACAACGCGGCGGAGCTGTTCGGGCTGTGAGTGCCGGAGCGTCCGGGAGCACTCACCGATCGGGACTGGACTCTCGCCCACCACGACCTCGGTGAGTCCCGGGAACCGGCCGACGCGACGGCGGCCTCCTGAGCGGCAGCTCCTGGGGCAGTTCCCGGCACCCGAAATCCGATGGAGGCGCCGTTTCCCCGCTCCTATAGTGGCCCGCATGCCTACCCCCTACCCCCGAACCCCTCATCTGCCCTGGTCACCGGGTATGTCCGCGGACGACGTGCGCGCCGCGGGACTGGACGGGTTCACCGGGCGGGAGGTCGTCGTCACCGAGAAACTCGACGGGGAGAACACGACGCTGTACGCGGACGGGCTGCATGCCCGGTCCGTCGATTCCGCGCACCATCCGTCGCGGGCGTGGGTCAAGGCGCTGCACGGGCGGGTGGGGGCGCGGATACCCGCGGGGTGGCGGGTGTGCGGGGAGAACATGTACGCGCGCCACTCGATCCCGTACGACACCCTGGACGGCTACTTCTACGGGTTCTCCGTGTGGGACGCCTACGACCGTTGCCTGGACTGGGACCGGACCGTTCGCTTCCTGCGGGGTCTGGGCGTGCCCACGCCGCCGGTGCTGTGGCGGGGGACGTTCGACGAGCGGGCGCTGCGCCGGCTGCGGGTGGAGACCGGGCGGCAGGAGGGCTACGTCGTCCGCACTGTCGAGGGATTCGGCCGGGAGGACTTCGCCGGGCGGATCGCCAAGTGGGTGCGGCCGGGACACGTGACGACGGGAACGCACTGGATGCACACGGCCGTCGTGCCGAACGGGCTCGGCCCGGCCGCCGCGCTGTGGGCGGTGCGGTCGGGAGCGGCGGCGGACCCCGAGGCACTGGCCGGGCACCTGGGCATGACGGACGCAGAGGCGGACGCGGACGCGGCAGCCGAGGCGGGCGCGCGGCTGGACGCGCTCGGGCGTAGCGGGGACGCACGGCTCGCCGGGGTGTTCGCCGCGCTCCTGCACCGCACCCGGCGGGCGTGGCTGATGAGCCGGGCCGCCGGGCCCCTGGGCATGCCGCTGGCAAGGCGCATCGCCGACCTGGTGGGTCTGCACGCGGCGCTGCACCGGCCGTACCCCGACACGGACCGGCGGGCCGGGCTCGTGCGGATGTCGTTCGCGGCCGACCTGGGGGTCCTGCACGCCGTCGCGGGGGCGGTGGCGGGAGACGGGCAGGCGCGCGAGCAGGTGGAGTGGTCCGCCCTGCACGCGGAGGAGGCCGGGCTGATGGGCGAAGCGCCGCTCGGGCCGCTGCGGACCGGACTGCGCGAGGCCCTGGAGCGGGACGGGATCGTCGGCGAGGCGGCGGACCGCTGCTGGGCGCAGGCACGCGAGTCGTACGCGCAGGGGCGGGCAGGCACCGTGGAGCAGGCCGTCGCGGCGACCTGGCGGTGGCGCGGCGCGGATCTCCCCCGGCTGGTGCATCTCGTGGGACCGTCCGGCAGCGGAAAGAGCGCCTTCGCGGCCCGGCTGGAGGGCGTCTCGGCACGCGTGGAGCTGGACGCGCTGCGCACGGCGCGCGGGGCGCGGACGGACCAGCGGGCCAACGGGGAGGTGCTGCGGGAAGGGCTGGAGCGCTTGGACCGGGCACTCGCGGCCGGCGGCACGGTGGTGTGGGACGCCACGTCGCTCAACCCGCACCAGCGGTCCCTGGTGCACGCCGTGGCGCGTCGGCGCGACGCGCTGCTCACCCACGCCGTGGTCGTCACCGACGAGGACGAACTCGTGCGGCGCAACGCCACGCGCGCGCATCCCGTGCCGGCAGACGTGCTGACGGGGCAGCTGCGCCGGTTCGTTCCGCCGTACCCCGGCCAGGCGCACCGCACCTGGTACGTGGGCGCGGACGGGACCGTCCAGGACCGCGACGGCACACTGGACGGGGAGGACGCCTGATGCGCACCAGCGAGGAGATCTACCACCGGGTGCGCTGGGACGCGCGTTTCGACCCCGCGCGGTTCGTGTTCGGCATCCACCAGCGCAACGCCGCGCCCAAGCGGGTGCCGTTGCCGACGTTCGTGCCGGGCGGCGAGATCCCGTGGCACCGGGTCCTGTTCGTCGAGGCGGACGGCGAGGTCGTGTGGGACCGTGCCACCGGAGTGGACCGCGTCGACGCGTCCGGTGCCGGCCGGGTACGCGAGGCGCGGCGGCTGCGGGCGCCCTTCTTCACGGCGCGCACGCCGCACGCCTTCGACGCCGCCACCGGGCGGTGGACCCCCGCGGCGCACGCCCCGGGCGAGACGGTCCGCGACCGGGTACGGGTACTGACCTGGAACACCCTCTGGGACCGCTACGACAGCCACCGCATCGACACCGCCCGGCGCCGTCCGCTGCTGCTGGACGAGCTGGAACGCGCCGACGCGGACGTCATCGCCCTCCAGGAGGCCGAGCGGGGGCTGCTGGTCATGCTGCTCGACGCGCCATGGGTACGGGCTGACTACACCATCGGCACCGACCCCCGCGGCAAGGACGTCGACGACTGCGGTCTGCTCCTGCTCAGCCGGCTCCCGGTACGGGAGTCGGCCCTGCACGTCCTGGGCCGCCACAAGGCCGTCACCGCCGTCGTCGTGGACACCGCGTCCGGCCCGCTGACCGTGGCCGCCACCCATCTGACGAGCGACCACTCCGAGAACGGGCCGACCCGGCGCGACGCCGAACTGACCGCGCTGGCCGAAGGGTTGGCCGGCACCGAGGGCAACCTGGTCCTGGTCGGCGACTTCAACGACGGCGGCCCGGGACCGGCGCGCACCCTCGGCATGCTCGACGCCTGGACCGAGACCCACGGACCGCACGACGACTCGCCCACCTTCGACCCCGTGGGCAACCCGCTGGCCGCCGTCTCGTCCCTGTCGGGCCGCGTCTCCCGCCTCGACCGCGTCCTCGTCCGCCCCGCCGCCGGCGCACGGGCGACCGGGGCACGGCTGCTCGGCACGACGCCCACTCCGGAAGGGCTGTACGTCTCCGACCACTACGGGGTCGCCGCCGACCTGTACTGCGGCACCGGCACGCCCGTCGACGAGCTCGACGTCGCGCCGACACCGCGTACCGCGCTCGCCTGGGTCCCGCCGCGCGAACTGTGGCCGGCGCTCCAGGACGTGCGCCGGGACCACGACGTCCAGATCCGGCGCTGGCCGCCCCACGTCAACGTGCTGTTCGGATTCGTCCCCGAGTCGGACTTCGAGCGGGCGGCGCCGCTGCTCGCCGCTGCGGCCGCGCAGGCGGTCCCGTTCACGGCACGGCTGGACGGAGTGCACACCTTCGGCCACCGGCACGACGCCACCGTGTGGCTGGACCCCGCGGCCGACGACGGGACGCCGTGGGCGCAGCTGTGGCAGGCGCTCGTGCGGCCCTTCCCGCGCTGCCGGGGACGCCACGACGCATTCACCCCGCACCTGAGCCTCGGCCGCGGCGACGACCCGCACGCCGTCGCCGCCGACTGCGCGGCACGTCTCTCCCCGATGACCGCGCGCGTGGGCGAACTGCTCCTGCTGTCCCGGCGGGGCGACGAACCCATGCGGCCGCGGGCCACGGTCGCCCTCGGCACCGGCGAGGTGCGGTGGACGGCCGAGCCCGCCCTGGGCCGTCCCGACGGGGGACGGGACGAGTGGGCCGCGCCCTCTCCCGACGTGGCCGTCCTGCCCGCCACGGACGACGACGCCGCCGAGCAGACGGTGCGACGCCTGAGGCAGGCGCTCGGTGAGGGGGTCGTCCACCTCGCGGGGTCACGGCGTATGGGCTGCGCCCTCGCCGGATCCGACCTGGACCTCGTCGCGGCGCTGCCCGGCACGGTGGACCTCGCGCAGGTGCGGGCGCGGGTCGAGGCCGCGCTGCCGGACGCCGAGCGGATGCGGGAGGTCGTCGGCGCGCGTGTGCCCGGCCTGCGGTTCCGCGTCGAAGGGCTCGACGTGGACCTGGTGGTCGTCGCCACCGGTGCGATCCCGGTGGCGGACGCGACGGCCCGGCGGGCGGAGCTGGGCGAGGCCGCTGCCGTCGCGTTGAGCTCCGTGTCCGACGCGGACGCGGTGCTGGGGGCCGTGGGCGCGGCGGGCAGGGCGCGGTTCGCGGTGCTGGCCCGCGGGGTGAAGGCGTGGGCACGGGCGCGCGGTCTGGACGCGGCGCCGTTCGGCGGTCTGCCCGGAGTGGCCTGGGCGGTGCTCGCGGCCCGCACGGTCCGCCGGTCGCCGGACCTCACGGACCCCGGTGAACTGCTGCGCCGCTTCTTCGGTACCTGGGCGGCGTGGGACTGGCGCGAGCCCGTCGGCCTCACCCACGACGCTGCCGAGAGCACGCGGAACCTGACCGTGCTGACGCCCAGCGCGCCCGTGCGGTCCTGCACCGAACAGGTCGGCGTGGCCGGCCGCGATCTGCTGACCCAGGAGCTCTACCAGGCATGGGAGACGGTGGAGGCCGCGGCCGGGTCGGGTGGGGATCCGTGGCCCGATCTGCTGTCCGCGCCGCCCCTGCACCGGCGGCACGCCGCCTGGGCCGTGGTGACGGTCCTGCCCCGCAGGGCGGAGGACTTCGACGAGATCAACGGGCGGGTGCGCGGACGTCTGCGCGCGCTGCTCGGGGCGCTGGAGGACGCGGGCGTGACCGACGCGCATGCCTGGCCGCGACCCGTCGAGCCCGCCCCGGCGTCCACGGCGGGACCCGCCGGCGCGCGCTACGTCATCGGGCTCGGGCAGACGCCGCCCGGCGCCGAGCGGCTCGCCGACCTCGCCGGCCGGTGGGCCACCGGCCTGCCGGGTGTCGAGGTGACGCGCGTCGAGGGCGGCGGAATCCCCACGGTGCGGTGACGTGCCGCGCGCCGGCCTTCGAGCACCGCCGGCGTCCGGGGCGCGCCGCCCCGCGCCCGACGCGCGCCCGGGAGGTTGCCCCGGTCCGGTCAGCGGATGCGTGAACGGGCCGTCGGCGTGAGTCTGGAAGGTATGTCTGATCCACTCGTCCCCCCCCGCGAGGGGGCTGATCGTCCGAGGAGGAGTGCCGTGCCGAAGAAGGACGACCTGAGCAAGGGCGACAAGGTCTCGTGGAAGAGTCACGGCCACAACGTGACCGGGAAGGTGAAGAAGAAGATCACCGACCGTACGGAAGCGGCCGGCCGCAAGGTCGACGCCTCGGGTGAGGAGCCGCAGTACGAGGTGGAGAGCGACAGGTCGGGCCGCTCCGCCGTGCACAGGCCCGGCGCCCTGCGCAGGAAGGGCTCCCGGTCCTGATGGCGGCGAAGCAGGTCGCCGACCGCGACGAGACCGTCGGCGCGTTCCACGAGGCGGTCAACATGACCGCCGGCCAACTGGAGAAGTGGCTGGACACCGACGCGTCCCGCGGCGTCGGGCAGAGTGACGGCGGCGAGAGCGTCGGACATGCCTCCGGGCGGCGCATCGTCGAGCTGCTGCACACCAAGAAGGCCGACCTCACCGACGACGACCTCACCCACATGCGCAAGGTCGTCGGCTACGTCCACCGACACGTCGAACAGCGGCCCGGCGGCGACGTCACCGAAACCCGCTGGCGCTACTCCCTGATGAACTGGGGTCACGACCCCGAGAAATGAGCCGCCCGGCCCTCGCGGTGGTCCGACGCGTGTGTGCGAGGGACCTTCCGCCGACCGGACGCGTGGCACACATGTGAGGGCGCCGGAGCACGTCGGCGTCCGAGGGAGTCAACGGCGCTCCGGCCCGTGCTCCCATGTCCCCGGTCCGCCGCCCCGCCACTCGATCAGCGCGGACGACTCGACGAACGCCTCGTCGGCATCGTCCATCCCGGCCTCCCGGAGGAACTCGGCGACGTCCAGCAGCCCGTACGCCATGCCGAGGAAATGATCACCGGCGCGGACGCGTCGCCCGCCGTCCGCGGCGGGCGGATAGATCACTACGGGCTGCACAAGGGGCATGGGACCAGCGTCTGCCCTTCGCCGCACCCGCGCACGCGGGCTCACTGCGACCCGGCAGCGCCCGGGGGAGGGGCCGCCCGCCGGCACGCTCCGCCCGTCCCCGCCCGCGGGCCGTTCCCGTCCTCCACCTGCTTCCGCCCTCCTCCGTCCGCGTCCCGCTCGGGCGCTCCGCGCGTCCTCTACGCCGAACGGGTGAATCACGGGCCGTGGCCGCCGGGGCACCGCATGGCCTCCAGGCCCCTGGGGAGAAATCCGGTATGCGATGCCGTACCCGGCGACAAAGGGGGACCGCGGGTGAGCGCAGTCGTCTTCACAGCTGATTTCTCCTCCGAACACCAGTGGGTGGCAGGGCGTTCCTGGGCCTATCCCGACGGCGGCCCCACCAATCCCGGCGACAACAAACTGGACCACCTCACCTCCGACCCCTCGTACTCCCGGACCGGCACGTTCCGCGCCACGCGCAGAACCGACGGCCTCTGGGACGCGGGCCTGCTGACCACCGAGGAGAGCGCCGAGGGCTTCATGGTCCGTACCGGTGACCGTCTGGACGCCCGGGTGCGGCTGCCCACCGGGCCGGGCGCCTGGCCGGCGATCTGGACCTGGCGGGACGGAGGCAACGAGGTGGACGTGTTCGAGTACCACCCGGACAACCCGGACCTCCTGGAGCTCAGCAACCATGTACGCGAGGGGCACAGTTACGTGCGTGACGAAGCCGTCCGCCCCGGGGGCGTCGTCGATCTGAGCGTGACCTTCGGCAGGCGCAGCGTGGCCTGGTCGCTGAACGGCGAGCGGGTGTTCGCCGACGGACGGGGTGTCGGGTCCTCCTGGCACGCCTATCTCATCGTCAACCTCTCCGTCTGCGCGGGCCGTTACCACCCGCCTCCCGACGACCTCACCGACGAGTTGTCGTACGAGGTGCAGAGCCTGGTGGTGCACCGGCCGACGGGCCGGGGGTGACGTCCCGGACGGGCACGGTAATTCCGATGCGGTGGGGTAGAGGGACGTCGACCGGCCGCGCACCGCGGTGGCCGGGGTCCCTCCCGTCGAGAAGGAGCCGAGGATGACCGACGACGCTTACCTGTTTCTGCTTGACGACGCCACCACGGTGCTCGGCGTGGCTCCGGCCGCCGTCGGTGACCTCGCCTGCATGGATACTCCGGCCGTACGCGCCTGGCTGGACGCCCAGGGAAGCGCGGTGTCGTCCCCCCGGCTGCGACTGGTTCCGCCGGAGGAGCGGGGGGCCGTTCCCGAGGGCGCGGAGCGGCTGCCGGTCCCGCTGAGCGAGGAGGAACTGGGACGGGTGCGCCACCACATGGCCCCGGCGCATGCCGGGGTCGAGGAGGAACTGCTCGCCTACCGCGACTGCGCCGACGGCAGGGACGATCTGATCGGGCGGGCTCTGGCCGTCGGCGTGCCGCCGCACCGCATCGTGGAACTGACCGGCGTCGATCCCGCCACGGTCACGGCCGCGGCCGGGGGGCGGTGACGCACCGGCCCCACCCGGGGAAGCGGGGGCGGGGCGGGCGGCCGCCCCGGGTGAAGGGCGGGGAGCGAGGCGTCAGGCACCTGGGCCGGGGTCCGGGTGCACGGCCGATTCGACGCCCGCGCGGGCCGCTTCGAGCTGAGCGGCGAACGCGATGCCGAGGAAGAGCGCGACGGCCGTCAGGTTGGCCCACAGCAGCAGGGCGATGAACGCGGTGAGAGGCCCGTACAGGGCTCCGAAGGCTCCGCTCCGCTCGACGTAGAGGGCGAGCAGCCAGGTGGCCGCGATCCACAGGAGCAGATGGACCGCGGAGCCGAAGGCCAGCCAGGTGTAGCCGGGCTGTACGCGACGCGGTGACCACCGGAAGATCACGGCGGAGGCCACCCAGGCCAGCGCGAGCCCCACGGGGATGTCGAGCACGCTCCACCAGCGCGGACCGCCCCCCTCCCACCCCGCGGTGTCCGCCACCGCGTCCCCGACGGCCTCACCGGCGACGAGGGCCACGAAGCCCAGCACCAGCGGCAGACCCGCGGACAGCGCCAGGACCAGCGCCCTGGCGTACTTGCGCGGAAAGGGGCGGTCGCGCTCGATGCCGTAGATGCGGTTGGCGCCCCGCTCGATCTGCCCCATGGCCGAGGCGAGGTTCAGCAGTGCGAAGGCCAGACCGAGCCAGAGGGCGAGCGCGCTCCACACGCTGCCGCGGGCAGTGCGCCGGGTGCCGTCGAAGGCGTCCTCGACGATGCCGGCGCTGGCACCCGGCACGATCCGGCCGAGGGTCAGTTCGATGACGCGGCCCACGCCCTCCGTGTGCACGGAGGTGGCCAGCCCGACGAGTGCCACGGTGCACGGCACCAGGCCCAGCACGACCTGGAAGGCCAGGGCGCGTGCGTTGGTGAACCCGTCCGCGTACCGGAACCGGGCGACGGAGTCGGTCAGCAGCCTCAGCCCTCCGTAGTGGCGCAGCGCGGTGAACGCCTCGTCTCCGGAGAGTTCCTCTCCGATCATGTCCCGGGTCTGGGGGACGTGGACGGCCGTGCCCATGGGGTTCGCTCCCTCGTCGTGCGATCGCTCCCTGTCCCATTGCCCCGCCATCCACGATCACGCACCGCGGCCGTACCGTTGGCTCGCTCGGACCCCTGCCCACGCGGTACCGGACGCCGCCTCCGGCACCCGGGCGCGGGCGCCACCCGGGCGGGCGGTTCTCACGACCCGGTCGCCGGCCGCAGACGGAGCCCCTGCATACCGCCGTCGACGGCGAGCGCGGTGCCGGTGACACTGGCGGCGTCCGGACCGGCGAGGTAGACGACGGCGGCGGCGACCTCCGCCGCGGTGACCAGGCGGCCCATGGGCTGGCGGGCGGCCAGGGCCGCGCGTTCGGCCCCGGGGTCGTCGGCGGCGTCCAGCAGCCGGGACACCCAGGGGGTGTCGGCGGTGCCCGGGTTGACACAGTTGACGCGGATGCCCTCGCGGACGTGGTCGGCGGCCATGGCCAGGGTCAGCGACAGCACGGCGCCCTTGGCCGCGGAGTACAGGGCACGCTGGGGCAGGCCGGCCGTGGCGGCGATGGAGCAGGTGTTGACCACGGCCGCGTGGGACGAGCGCCGCAGATACGGCAGGGCCGCGCGGGTCACCCGCACCATGCCGACCACATTGACGTCGAGGACGCGGTGCCACTGTGCGTCGGTGTTGTCCTCGACGGTTCCCACGGCGCCGATCCCCGCGTTGTTGACGACGATGTCCAGTCCGCCGAACCGCTCCGCGGTCTCCTCGACCGCGGCCCGTACCGAGGCGTCGTCCGTGACGTCGGCCTTGAGCGCGAGCAGCGGCCGCGGCACTGCGCCGGGGTCGAGGTCGAGTACCGCGACGTGGGCGCCCCGCGCGGCGAGCAGGGTGGCCGTGGCCAGCCCGATGCCGGACGCGCCGCCGGTCACGACGGCCGTGAGACCTGAGAGACCGCTCATGAGCCCTGGCTCCCCGCGGCGAGGTCGGCGACCCAGAAGGAGCCGTCCGGGTAGCGGTACTCGGTGAGGGAACCGGGGTGCATGGCCGCGGAGAAGCCGGGGGTCAGCGGGGCGGTGTAGTGCCCGTCGCGGATCACCACCGGCGCGGTGAAGTGTTCGTGGAGGTGGTCGACGTACTCGATGACCCGGTTCTCGGTGGTCCCGGACAGGGCGAGGTAGTCGAACATCGACAGGTGCTGCACGAGTTCGCACAGGCCCACTCCGCCGGCGTGCGGGCACACCGGCACCCCGAACTTCGCGGCCAGCAGCAGGATCGCGAGGTTCTCGTTGACGCCGCCCACCCGGGCCGCGTCGATCTGGAGGACGTCGAGGGCGCCGGCCTGGAGCAGCTGCTTGAAGACGATACGGTTCTGGACGTGCTCGCCGGTGGCGACCTTCACCGGCGCGACGCCCTCGCGGACCGCCGCGTGGCCGAGGATGTCGTCGGGGCTGGTGGGCTCCTCGATCCAGTACGGGTCGAACTCCGTGAGGGCCCGGACCCACTCGACCGCCTCACCGATGTTCCAGCGCTGGTTGGCGTCGATGGCGATGCGCACCCCGCCACCGACGGCGGCGCGGGCGGTGCGCAGCCGCCGGATGTCGTCGCCGAGGTCGGCGCCGACCTTCAGCTTGATCTGGGTGAAGCCGTCGGCGACCGCTTCCTTGGCGAGCCGGGTGAGCTTCTCGTCGGAGTAGCCGAGCCAGCCGGGTGAGGTGGTGTAACCGGGGTAGCCGCGCGCCAGGAGGTCCGCCTCGCGCTCGGCGAGCCCGGCGCGTCCGTCCCGCAGCAGGGCGAGGGCGTCCTCGGGGGTGAGCGCGTCGGCGATGTAGCGGAAGTCGACCTGGGAGACCAGCCACTCGGGGTCGGCATGGGCGAGCAGGCGCCACAACGGCTGCCCGGCCCGCTTGGCGGTGAGGTCCCACACGGCGTTCACCACGGCGCCGATCGCCATGTGCATCACGCCCTTCTCGGGGCCGAGCCAGCGCAGCTGGCTGTCGCCGATCAGATCGCGGTTGAGCGACCCCGGATCGGCGCACAGCTCCTCGACGGAGCGGCCCAGAAGGTGCGGGCGAAGGGCGCCGATCGCCGCGACCTGGACGTCGTTCCCGCGTCCGATGGTGAAGGTGAAGCCATGGCCCTCGAGCCCGTCGCCGGCGTCGGTGCGCAGCACCACGTAGGCGGCCGAGTAGTCGGGGTCCGGGTTCATCGCGTCGGAGCCGTCCAGCTCCCGGGAAGTCGGGAAACGGATGTCGTGGGTGTCGACCGAGATGATCCGGGCGGGGGTTGCAGACAAGGGGGTGCCTTTCACGCTTGACCGAAGGTCTGCCGCTGGCCGCCGAGCCCGTCGATCTCGAGCTCGACGACGTCGCCGGGACGGAGGTAGGGGGTGCCGGGCAGGCCGAGGGCCACGCCCGCGGGCGTACCGGTGTTGATCAGGTCACCCGGCTCCAGAACCATGTACTGAGTCAGGTACGACACGATGTGGTGGACCGGGAAGATCATGTCGCGGGTGTGGCCGTGCTGGCGCTTGACGCCGTTGACGGCCAGCCGCAGCCCCAGGTCCTGCGGGTCGGCGATCTCGTCGGCGGTGACCAGCCACGGGCCGAGCGGGTTGAAGGTCTCGCAGGACTTGCCGAGATCCCACTGCGACGAGTACTCGAGCTGGAACTCGCGCTCGGAGACGTCATGGCTGACCGCGTACCCCGCGATGACCTCCGACGCCTCCTCGGGACCCGCCAGATAGCGGGCACGGCGTCCGATGACGACCGCGAGTTCGACCTCCCAGTCGGTCCTGCGGGAGCCGCGCGGCACCAGCACCTCGTCGTGCGGGCCGACGACGGTGCCCGGGTCCTTCATGAAGACCACCGGACGGGCCGGGATCGCGGCCCCGGTCTCGGCGGCGTGGTCACGGTAGTTCAGACCGACGCAGACGATCTTCCCCGGCCGGGCGACGGGTGCGCCGACGCGCGCACCGTCCGCGTCGAGCTCCGGGAGTCCGCCGGCCGCGATCGCCGCGCGCGCCCGGTCGACACCGCCCGAGGAGAGGAAGGCGCCGTCGATCTCGGAGGTCACGGAGGACAGGTCCAGCAGCCGGCCGTCATCGGTGCGGACCGCGGGCCGCTCCTCTCCCGGAGGCCCGACGCGTAGCAGTTTCACTGAGCAACTCCCTAGCCATGGGTGCTTCGTCCGCGGGTGCGGTGCCCGTGCGGCGAGGCGCCGCCGGGCGAACCGTGCCGCTCCGACCGCGTCCGTCCTGGCCGGACCGGGCGCACGGTTCGGACGACCCGCATTCATCGGAGGAATGACGACTCCGTGACTGTAAAGGCGGACGAGCGTCTCGGCAATGCATTCCTCGGATGTATTCATCGTGTCTCGCCGGTCGCCCCGGCAGTGGGAGGAAACATGTCCGCATTCATGGGGGCATCCGCGCGGGCCTCGCGTGGCCCGTCGGAGGAATGTCCTCCGGGTGCGGCTCGCGGCGGCTCGGTCGCCTCCGCGATGCGGAGGCGGCCAACTCCCGCCGCATCTCGTCCGATCGGACGAGACGGGTGCGAAGGGGGGCGTGCGTGACGCCCAGCGGGTCGTTCCGGCGACCCGTGCTGTGCCGAATCGGGAACCCGGCTCGCTGTCGCCGGTCGGACGGATCGCGGAGGATAACCGCAGTTCGGACCCGCTCGCACCGAGGCCGCCGCGGTCATCGGGCCGACTCGCGGCCATACGCGGGGCGATGTCGCGGAAATCGTTGGGGAACGGCCTCTTGTCAACGCTGGCGACGCCGTCGTAACGTCCACGTCGTCCCGAATACATCGGAGGAATCGACTTCACTGTCTCGTCCTGGCTGTTCAAGTCCGCCTTCCCGGCTCTCGCCCGACCCGCACACCGTCCCCGCCGGCACGGTCCGCGCACGCCCTCGGCGGCGGCCGCCTTCACGGTCCGAGTCCTCGCCTCGCCCACCGGGCGCGGGTGTCTCTGCCGCCGCCGCGCACCGCCCCGCCCCGCCCCGCCCTGGCTAAGGAGAAACACACGGCCATGAAGCTCGCTCGCACACGCTCCGCCGCCGCAGCCGCCGGTACCGTCCTCGTGGCTCTCGCCCTCGTCACCGCGTGCAACCGCGAAAGCACCAGCTCGGATGGTTCGGGCAGCGGGAGCAAGCCCGCCATCGGCATCGACCTGCCACGCTCCGACTCGGACTTCTGGAACTCATACGCCGACTACCTCAAGAAGGACGTCAAGGCCGACGGCATCAAAGCGCTGCCGCTGAGCAACTCGCAGAACGACGTCACCAAGCTGGTCGCCAACGTGCAGGTGTTCGAGAACACGGGCGCCAAGGCGGTCGTCATGGCACCCCAGGACACCGGCGCCATCGCCTCCACGCTGGAGACCCTCGCGTCGAAGAAGATCCCCGTGGTCAGCGTCGACACCCGCCCCGACAAGGGTGACGTCTACATGGTCGTACGCGCCGACAACAAGGCGTACGGCACGAAGGCGTGCGAGTTCCTGGGCAAGCAGCTCGGTGGCACGGGCAAGGTCGCCGAACTCCAGGGAGCCCTCGACTCCATCAACGGACGCGACCGCTCCGAGGCCTTCGCGGCCTGCATGAAGGAGAAGTTCCCGAGCATCAAGGTGTTCGAGCTGCCCACCGACTGGAAGGGCGACGTCGCCTCCGCCAAGCTCCAGAGCCTGCTCGCCCAGCACCCCGACCTCAACGGCGTCTACATGCAGGCCGGCGGTGTGTTCCTCCAGCCGACCCTGGCCCTGCTTCAGCAGAAGGGCCTGCTCAAGCCGGCCGGTCAGAAGGGGCACATCTCGATCATCTCCAACGACGGCATCCCGCAGGAGTTCGACGCGATCCGCAAGGGCCAGATCGACGCGACCGTCTCCCAGCCTGCCGACCTCTACGCCAAGTACGCCCTGTACTACGCGCAGGCCGCGGCCGACGGCAAGACCTTCAAGGCGGGCCCGACCGACCACGACTCCACGATCATCGAGATCCCGAACGGCCTCGAGGACCAGCTGCCTGCACCGCTGGTGACCAAGGCCAACGTCGACGACAAGACCCTGTGGGGCAACACCGTCGGCCAGTGACGACCGGCCGGCACGCGGGGGGACCGGCACACCCGGCCCCTCCGCCCCGGCCCTCCACCTCGCCTGCCCCCGCATCCGGACCAGAAGGACGGTATTCACGATGGCGGACTCCGCGACCGCCCCGGCGACCGGCACCGTGAGCCGCGCCCCGGTGGCCGAGGCGACCGGGATCAGCAAACGGTTCGGCGCCACCGTCGCGCTGCGCGACGCCCGCATCACCATCGCCGAGGGCGAGTCGCACGCCCTGGTCGGACGCAACGGCGCCGGCAAGTCGACCCTCGTGTCGATCCTCACCGGGCTCCAGCAGCCCGACACCGGCACCCTGCACTTCTCCGGCGAACCGGCGCCCGCCTTCGGCGACATCGACGCCTGGCGGTCCAAGGTGGCCTGCGTCTACCAGCGGTCCACGATCATCGGTGAGCTGACCGTCGCCGAGAACCTCTTCCTCAACCGGCAGAGCCTCGCCGCCCTGCGCCCCATCCGCTGGAAGGATCTGCGCCGGCGCGCCGACCAGCTCCTCGCGGAGTACGGGGTGGACGTCGACCCCATGGCCCGGTCCAGGGACCTCACCGTGGAGCAGCGGCAGTTCGTCGAGATCGCACGCGCCCTGTCCTTCGGCGCGCGGTTCATCATCCTGGACGAGCCGACCGCCAAGCTGGACGCCCGTGGCATCGACCGCCTCTTCGACAAGCTCCGGGACCTCCAGCGGCAGGGCGTCGCCTTCCTCTTCATCTCCCACCACCTGCAAGAGGTGTACGACCTGTGCACCACGGTCACCGTCTACCGCGACGCGGCCCACATCCGTACCGCGCCGGTGGCCGGACTCGGCAAACACGAGCTGGTCGAGGCCATGACCGGCGAATCCGCCACCCCGTCCGACGCCCACGACACGGGTACGGACTCCCGGATCGGCTCCGAGGCGCTCCTGACCGTCGAGGGTCTGAGCCTGTCCGGCATCTGCCGGAATCTGTCCCTCACCGTCCACACCGGGGAGGTGGTCGGCCTCGCCGGCGCGACGGCCAGCGGAAGCGTCCAGGTCGGCGAGGCCGTCGCCGGACTCCACCGGGCCGAGGAGGGCAGGATCGCGGTCGGCGGCCGGGCGATCCGGACGGGCAGTGTCCCGGCCTCCCTCACCGCGGGCGTCGGCCTCGTGCCCGAGGACCGCCATCTCCAGGGGCTCGTCAGCAACCGCAGCGTGGCGGAGAACGCGACGCTGACCGTCACCGACCAGCTGGGCCCCTTCGGCACCGTCCTCCCCGCCCGCACGAGGACCTTCGCCCAGCGCATGATCCGCGACCTCGACATCAAGACGCCGGGCGCGGGAACCCTGGTCTCCGCGCTCTCCGGCGGCAACCAGCAGAAGGTGGTGGTGGCCCGTGCGCTGGCGACCGACCCCCATGTCCTGGTCGCCATCCGGCCCACCAACGGAGTGGACGTCAAGTCCAAGGAGTTCCTGCTCGCCAGGATCCGCGGGGTCGCCGAGAGCGGGAAGGCGGCACTGATCGTCTCCGACGAACTGGACGACCTCAGGGCGTGCGACCGGGTCGTCGTCATGTTCCACGGGCGGGTGGTCGCGGAGTTCGACCGCGGCTGGAAGGACGAACAGATGGTCGCCGCCATGGAGGGCGTCGCCACCACCCCCGCAGCACCCGACACCGAAGAGCACGGAAGGTAGTCATGTCCGCCACCTCAGATGTCACCGACCCCGCGGCGAAAGTGACGCAGCCGCCCGCCGCGGGGACCTCACGGCGCGGACTCGATCTCGGCCGCTTCCGTGAACTGTCCCTCGTGCCGGCCATCCTCGTGCTCGGCCTGATCGGGTTCATCGTCTCCCCGGCCTTCCTCACGTCCGACAACCTCATCGGCGTGGCCCAGCAGTCCACCGAGCTCAGCCTGCTCGTGCTGGCCACCGCGCTGATCCTGATCGTCGGGCGGATGGACCTGTCCCTGGAGTCCACCATCGGGGTGGCCCCCGTCATCGCCGTATGGCTCGTGCTGCCCACCAGCGGCGGCCGGTTCAACGGACTGGGACTGTTTCCCGAGTGGACGGCGATCCCGCTCTGCCTCCTGGTCGGGGTGGCGATCGGCGCCTTCAACGGCTTCCTCATCCTGAAGCTGCGCCTCAACGGGTTCATCGTCACGCTCGGCGGCCTGACCATGCTGCGCGGTCTCCAAGTGGCCCTGTCCGAGGGCCAGTCCATCGTGGAGCTGCCCTCCTCCTTCACCTATCTGGGCAAGGCGTCCTGGCTGGGCGTCCCGGCCGCGATCTGGATCTGCGCGGTGCTGTTCGCCGCCGGCGGCAGCGCCCTGGCCTGGCTGCGGCACGGGCGGGCGCTCTACGCCATCGGCGGCAACGCGGAGGCCGCCCGGACCGCCGGTATCCGCGTCGACCGGATCGTGTGGGTCGTCCTGATCATCGGCAGCCTGCTCGCCGCGTTCGCCGGCATCCTCTACAGCGGTCACTACGGATCCATCTCCGCGACCCAGGGCAGCGGCTGGATCTTCCAGGTCTTCGCCGCGACGGTCATCGGCGGGGTAAGCCTCAACGGCGGCAAGGGCTCGGTGTTCGGGGCCCTCACCGGTGTGCTGACCCTCCAGCTCGTCGTCAACGTCATGACGCTGGCGGGCGTACCGCCCCTGTGGAACCAGTTCCTCAACGGCGCGATCATCATCGTCGCTCTGATCATCTCCCGCTTCGCCTCCGGCGAGAAGCAGGAGTAGGCGCGGGCGCGGGAGCGGCGGCAGGACGCGGGAGCATCGCGCGCGCCCGCTCGTCGCGGTCCGCGTGACGTCCCGTCGCACGTTCCGAGGACAGAGAGGCACCCTCGTGGCACTGACAGACGAGGCGATGGAGAACATCAAGGCGATGATCGTCGCGGGTGAGCTCGCGCCCGGCTCCCGCCTGCCCAAGGAGGACGTTCTCGCCTGTCAGCTCGGTCTGTCCCGGAGTTCGCTGCGCGAGGCGGTCCGGGCGCTGACCGCCATGCGCATCCTGGTCACCAGGCAGGGCGACGGCACCTATGTCTCCAGCCTGGAGCCGCACCTGCTGCTCGAGACGCTGTCCTTCGCCGCCGACGTCTCCCACGGGCGGACCGCTCTGCAACTCCTCCAGGTGCGCAGGCTGATGGAACCGCCGGCGACCGGGCTGGCGGCTGCCCTGCTGACCTCGCGGGACCTGGAGGAACTCGGGGCCATCCTCGAGCGGTCCCGGGCCGCCGCCACGGTCGAGGAGTTCGTCGCCCATGACATCGCCTTCCATCTGCGCATCGTCGAAGCCGTCGGCAATCCGGTGCTGTCCATGCTGTTGCGCGTCCTGTCCACCCGTACCCAGCGGGTCCGTATCGTGCGAGGAACGCGCACGCAGCGCGCCGTTCAGCGCGCGCACGCGGAACACGACGAGATCCTGCGGGCGCTCCGGGCGCGTGACGCTCTGCTGGCCGTCTCCGCGGCGACGGTGCATGTGGCCGCCGTGGAGAACTGGCTCGCGGGCAGCCTCCTCGACGCCGACGCCGACGCCGACGCCGACGCCGACGGCTCGTCAGCCGACGGCTCGTCAGCCGACGGCCCGTCAGCCGGCGACTGAGCCGGGTCCGTGCGCCGGTCAGGGATGCGCGCGCCACTAGACATCCGATCAATGCTCCGACAAGGATGACCAAGGCCCCGGAAGAAGCCGATGGGCCGCCCTTTCCTCAGGGAAAGAGCCGATGACCGGCCGGGAGATCTTACGGTGACCGATGAATCGCAACCGCTGAGACGAAACGTCCTCAAGCTCGGCGGTGCTCTGGCCCTCGCACCCCTGGTCACGCAGCTGACGGGCACGACGCCCACCGGACGGGCCGCCGCCGCGGCGAAGAACGCGTCGGCGGGCGTCGAAAGGAGCACCTTGTCCCGCAAGGAGCTGAAGTACTCCGTCCCCGCCGCCGACTGGCAGTCCCAGGCCCTGCCGATCGGCAACGGCCGGCTCGGCGCCATGCTCTTCGCCGGTCCCGACGAGGAACGCGTCCAGTTCAACGAGCAGAGCCTGTGGGGCGGCGTCGACAACTACGACAACGCGCTCGCCGGCAAGCCGGACAGCGATTTCGACACCGGAATGACCGGCTTCGGCTCGTACCGCGACTTCGGTGACCTCGTCGTCACCTTCGCCTCCCGCCCGAAGGCCGCGGTCACCGCACCGGGAGGACCGTACAGCTCCTCCTCGTCGGAGGGCGTCGACAAGAGCTACGACGGAGAGTCGAGCACCAAGTGGTGCATCGAGGGCCCCGGTTCGAAGGTGCAGTGGCAGGTCGAGCTCCCCGACGCCGTCAGCGTCGCCTCGTACCGGCTGACGAGCGCCGACGACGTGCCGCAGCGCGACCCCCGGCAGTGGACGCTCCTCGGTTCCGCCGACGGCGCCACCTGGACCGCGCTGGACAGCCGCACCCTGGCGACGCCCTTCGAAAGCCGGTTCCAGACCAAGGAGTTCACCTGCGCCGCCCCCGCGGCCTACCGCTTCTACCGGTTCGACTTCGTGCCCGAGGCAGGAGTCAGCCACTTCCAGGTGAGCGAGATCGGGCTGGCCGGCGTCGAGCTGGGCGCGGTCGGTTCCGTGTACCTGTCGTCGCCGAGCGGGCACTCCGAGGGATCCGGGACCGGCACCGGATCGAAGCACCGGGGCATCTCCCGTTGCGCGGACCGCGATCCGGCCACCGTCTGGCGGGTCGACGGCGCCACGCGCGCGGTCGTCTGGCAGGCCGACCTTCCCCGTGCGGCCGCCGTCACCTCGTACACGCTGACGGCGGCCCCGGACCGCCCGCGGGACGACCCCCGGCAGTGGACGCTCGAGGCGTCGCAGGACGGGGCGGCCTGGGTCACCCTCGACACGCAGAACCCCGGGGCGCCCTTCGCGGGCCGCGGCGAGTCCCGCACCTTCCCCCTCACCGGCGGCACGGCCTACCGCGTCTACCGGCTCACCCTGACTCCCGGCGCGAACGCCACCGGCCTCCAGCTCGCGGAGATCGCACTGGAAGGCAGGGACTTCGACACCCGCACCGGGCGCACGGTCGTCGACTACCGGCGCACCCTCGACTTCGGCCGAGGTCTCCACGTCACCCGCTTCGGCCCGCCGGGGCAGCGTGTCCTGCGGGAGGCCTTCGCGAGCCGGTCCGCGGACGTCATGGTCCTGCGGTACACCTCGGACAGCGCCCAGGGCCTCTCCGGAGCGATCGCGCTGACGTCGGCGCAGGACCAGGCCCCGACGACCGTCGACGCCGGCGCCCGCCGGATCGCCTTCAGCGGTGTCATGGGCAACGGCCTCAAGCACGCGTGCACCGTCCGGGCCGTGCACACCGACGGCGACTTCGCCGCCGACGGCACGATGCTCCGGTTCAGCGGCTGCACGACCCTCACCCTGCTTCTGGACGCCCGCACCGACTACCGGCTCGACGCCGCCGCCGGGTGGCGCGGAGCCGACCCGCAGGCTGCCATCGACAAGGCGCTCGGCAAGGCGGCCTCTCAGCCCTACGGCAAGCTCCGCGACAGGCACATCGCCGACACCCGCAACCTCATGGACCGCGTCTCGGTCCGCTGGGGCGGCACCGCCCCCGCCGTCCTGGCGCTGCCGACCGACGTACGGCTGGCGCGCTACGCGGCGGGTGCGGCGGACCCGACACTCGAGCAGTCGATGTTCGACTACGGCCGCTACCTGCTGATCAGTTCCTCGCGCCCCGGCGGCCTGCCCGCCAACCTCCAGGGCCTGTGGAACGACAGCAACCAGCCGGCGTGGGCCGCCGACTACCACACCAACATCAACATCCAGATGAACTACTGGGGAGCCGAGACGACGAACCTGTCGGAGTGCCACGAGGCACTCGTCGCGTTCATCCGGCAGGTGGCCGTGCCCAGCCGCGTGGCGACCCGCAACGCCTTCGGCCGGGACGTCCGCGGCTGGACCGCCCGCACCAGCCAGAGCATCTTCGGCGGCAACGCCTGGGAATGGAACACCGTCGCCAGCGCCTGGTATGCGCAACACCTCTACGAACACTGGGCGTTCACCCAGGACCTGGACTACCTCCGCACCGTCGCCCATCCGATGATCAAGGAGATCTGCGAGTTCTGGGAGGACCGGCTCCGGGAGCGCGAGGACGGCCTCCTCGTCGCGCCCGACGGCTGGTCCCCCGAGCACGGGCCGCGCGAGGACGGCGTCATGTACGACCAGCAGATCATCTGGGACCTGTTCCAGAACTACCTCGACTGCGAGGCGGTGCTCACGTCGGATCCCGCCTACCGGGCCAAGGTCGCGGACATGCAGGCGCGTCTCGCGCCCAACAGGATCGGCGGGTGGGGTCAGCTCCAGGAATGGCAGGAGGACATCGACGACCCCCAGGACATCCACCGCCACACCTCGCACCTCTTCGCGGTCTACCCGGGCCGCCAGATCACCCCGGCGACGCCCGGCCTCGCGGCCGCCGCCCTCGTCTCGCTCAAGGCGCGGTGCGGCGAGAAGGAAGGCGTCCCGTTCACGGCCGCGACGGTGTCGGGGGACAGCCGCCGCTCATGGACCTGGCCGTGGCGGGCCGCCCTCTTCGCCCGGCTCGGCGACGGGGAGCGCGCCGGGATCATGCTGCGCGGACTGCTGGCCTACAACACGCTGCCCAATCTCTTCTGCAACCATCCGCCCTTCCAGATGGACGGCAACTTCGGCATCTCGGGCGCCGTGGCGGAGATGCTCCTCCAGAGCCACGAGGGCGTCGTCCACCTGCTGCCGGCCCTGCCGGACGGCTGGAAGGCCGAGGGGTCCTTCACCGGGCTCCGCGCGCGGGGCGGTTACGAGGTCAGCTGCGAGTGGCGGAACGGGAAGGTGACGTCCTACGAGATCGTGGCCGACCGGGCGCCGACCCGGAAGGACGTCACCGTGCGGGTGAACGGCGCCGACCGGAAGGTGAAGCCCCGAAGGCCCTGACGGCGGGCGCTGCCCGGACACCGCGACGGCGAGGCGCTCCTGCTCTGCTGCCCGCTTGAGCGCACCATGCCTCCGGATCCGCGGCCGCACGCCGACCGTGCGGCCCCGGCGGCCCCGGCCCCGGCGGCCCCGGCCCCGTCGGCCCCGGCATCGCGGGCCGGAGCGGGTAGGGGCTCCGCAGCCGGCCGGGCGGCTCCCGCCCTGACGCGCGGTCGTCGTCCGCCCCCCGCCCCGTCGTCGGTCACCGCTCGGAGGCGACGCGGGGGTGCGCGGTGACCCGGGCGTTGACCTTTCGTATCCAGTCCCGGTCGGTGTGCCACATGGGGTGGTGCGGGGCCGCGTTGGAGCGGCACGACGCCCCAGAAGCCCGCGGCGAGGCAGCGGTCGACGACGAACTCCGCGATGTCCTTGCCGACGGCGTCCTCCTCGAAGCGCGTCAGGAGCGGGGTGTATCCGACGACGCCTTCACCGAGGACGGCGGGGACACCGCGGAGGCGGGCGAACCCGGCGACGGAGTCGACGGCGGTGGACGCTCCGCCCCAGTTGGCGGAGGCGTTCTGTCCCGCCGTCCACTGGGGGAGCGGTGCGACCCGCCACTTGCCCTGGGTGCCGGGTGCCTGGCCGCGCAGCAGGGCGTCACCCCACTGCGGTCCGATCCACGAGGCGACCTGCCCGGTCTGCACCTGCCGGTACCAGGCGCTGGACATGTCGGGTTCGACATGGACGAGGTCGTCGCGGACCAGTCTCTGCCAGTATTCCGCCACCTCGCGGGAGAGGTCGTCGTTCATGCCGACGACCCAGGTGTCGCCCTGGGTGCGTATCCAGTGGGAGCCGCGCTGCCAGCACATCGCGGCGAACCAGGCGGGTGAGTTGGGGTTGAACGCGGAGAGCCGGGCACCGCCGCCGCGGGCCTTGGCCACACGGGCGGCCTTCTCGAAGTCGGCCCAGGTGGCGGGTGTCTCGATGCCCCACTTCGCCAGGAGGTCCCGGCGGTAGAAAAGCCCCATCGGGCCGGACGCCTGGGGGATGGTGTGGACGCGCCCGCCGAACACGCCCTGGTTCCACTGCCACGGAACATAGCTGTCGCGCAGCTCGTCGGCCCCGTAACCGCTCAGATCCGTCAGCCCGTTGACCAGCATGAAGGCGGGAAGGTCCTGGTACTCCACCTGCGCCAGGTCCGGCGGGTTGCCGGCCGTCAGCGCGGAGTACATCTTCTGGTACCCGCCCTGCGTGCTCGCCGGGATGGTCTGCATCTCCACATGGATGTCGGGATGCGTCCGGTTCCACAGGTCGACGGTCTTCTGCATCGGCACCCAGGTCCAGAAGACGAGGTTCACCTTCTGGCCGGGGCGGGTGGACGCCTGCCGGGTCGTGCGGGCGGCTCCGACGGTCTGGCCGCAGGCGGTGAGGGCGGGCAGTGCGGCGAGTGCCCCGGCCGCTCCGGCCCCCCACCGGAGCACCGACCTCCGGGAGGGTGGTGAGCTGTTCATCAGTGATGTGTCCCTTATGACTTCTTCTGCGGCTCGATCGGTCGGCTACGGCTCGGTCAGTACGGCCACTCCGGCAGCGGGCAGCGTGATGCGGCCGGCGGGTGCCGTTCCCGGTGCCAGGGCGTCGGTCATCGGCCGGGGCAGCCTGATCTCGGCCTCCTCCCGGCCGTGGTTCAGCAGGAAGACGAACCGTCCGCCCTCGCCCTCGCGCACCGTCGTCTGGACGTGCTCGGGGAGTCCGGGGAGCACCGGGGCGACGGAGGCCGTACGGCAGACGTCGTCGATCAGGGCCCGCATGGCCTGCGGTGCGAGGCGCGTGGCGAGGTACCACGCGTCTCCGTCGCCGAAGGAGTGCCGGGTGACGGCCGGCCGGCCGGCGAGGTGTCCGGAGCCGAACTCGGCCACGACCCGGGCCCCTTCGGGCACGACGATCTCCGACCACAGGTCGGCGCTGCTGACCGTGCCGTCCGGGTGCCGGACGTCGACCGACTCGTTCTCCGCCGACGGCCAGAACTCCTCGACGCGCAGGCCGAGCGCCTCGCGCAGCGGTGCGGGGTATCCGCCCGGGTGGACGCGGTCGCAGTCGTCGACGATGCCGGAGAAGAACGACACCAGCAGCCGGCCGCCGCCGCGTACGAACCCGGTGAGGGCTTCGGCGTCCCGTTCCTTCAGCAGATACAGGTTGGGCGCGACGACGAGGCGGTAGCCGGAGAGATCCCGGTCGGGCGGTACGACGTCGCAGGCGATCCCGGCCTCGAACAGTGGCCGGTAGTGGGCGAGCGCGATGTCCATCTGGTTCAGCGCGGTGGAGGGGTGGGAGTCCAGTTCCAGGGCCCACCAGCTGTTCCAGTCCAGCACGAGGGCGACCTCGGCGGTGGAGCGGGTGCCGGCGATCTGCGGCACGGAGGCCAACTCGCGTCCCAGTTCGCGCACTTCACGGAAGATTCGGGTGTCGGTGCCGCCGTGCGGGACCATCGCCGAGTGGTACTTCTCGGCGCCGCCCCGGGACTGGCGCCACTGGAAGTACAGCACCGCGTCCGCGCCCTGGGCGACCGCCTGCCAGCTCCACAGCCGCATCCGCCCCGGCGGCTTGGGCCCGTTGCGCTCACGCCAGTTCACCGCGCCGGGCGCCTGTTCCAGCAGCAGCCACGGCTGACCGGCGCGTGCGGAGCGGGTGACGTCGAAGATGAAGGCGGCCTGGACATGTGTGTCGTCGCCGTGCGGGTCCTGGTAGACGTCGACCGAGACGGCGTCCTCCTCGGCCGCCCAGCGGAAGGCGTCGACGGGCTTGTGCACGCCGATGAAGTTGGTCGTGACGGGTACGTCCGGGGTGATCCGCCGCAGCACCGCCTTCTCGGTCAGAAAGCACTGGAGCAGCGCGTCGTCGGAGAACCGGGCGAAGTCCAGCTGCTGGGCCGGGTTGGGGAAGGTCGGCGCGAGCCGCGGTGGCAGCACCTCGTCGAAGGAGTCGTAGCGCTGCGACCAGAAGGCCGTCGACCATGCGTCGTTGAGTGCCTCGACGTCGCCGTACCGTTCGGAGAGCCAGCGCCGGAAGTCCGCGGCCGACTCGTCGCACCAGCACTGCGGCGTGTGGCAGCCGTACTCGTTGCCGATGTGCCACATCTCCAGCGCGGGATGGTGCGCGTAGCGGGTGGCCAGTCGCTCGACCAGGCGTGCGGCGTACCTGCGGTACACGGGACTGGAGGGGCAGTAGTGCTGGCGTCCGCCGGGCCACATCCGGCGGCCGTCGGAGGTCTCGGGGAGGATCTCGGGGTGGAGCCGGGACAGCCACGGCGGCGGGGACGCCGTCATGGTGGCCAGACATACGGCTACACCCGCCCCGGCGAGGTTGTCCATGACCCGGTCGAACCAGCCGAAGTCGTACTCCCCGGGCCTCGGTTCCACCTTGGCCCAGGAGAAGATCCCGGCCGTCACCAGGGTGACGCCCGCCTCTTTCATCAGCGCGACGTCCTCGGCCCACACCTCCTCGGGCCACTGCTCGGGGTTGTAGTCGCCTCCGAAGGCGATCCCGGCCGGGCGCAGACGCCGGCGGGCGTCGATCGGTACTGAAGGTGCCTGTTGCATGCCGGTCAGTCTTGGAGCGGCATCGCCATGCAGTCAAGATATATTCATAATTAATTGAAACAGCTATGGTGGGTGTCGTCAGCAGGCATCGGACGGGAGACGCACACGATGACGGAGTGCCACAGGAGGGCGGGGCGGTGCCGGTGATCACCGGAGCCGCGCACGGAATCGCTGCGGCCACGGCGCTGCGGTCATGGTCACGGACGTGGACGACGAGGCGGGCAGGACGCTCGCCGCCGCCGTCGGGGCCGGGCCGGACATCCGGGTCGACACGGTGCTGCCCGCCCCATCCTCACCGCCGCCCGGGAGGGGATCCCGGAGTCCGAGGACGCGCAGCGTGGCGGCCCCCGCGCCCAGGAGGTTCGGGCGGCCGGAGGAGATGGCCCGGGCCGCAGCCGTCGTGGCGTCAGCGGACCCCTCCTGCGTGACCGGAGCGAGCCTGGTGGCCGACGGAGGATGGAGCGTCATGAAGGAATCCTCATGAGCGGCGCGCACCGGGCGACAAGCCCTGCACGGCGACCGCGAACAGGAACCGAACGGAAACGGAGAACGTGGTGACCCAACCCGGCAGGGGGCTGTACGGCCAGGCGGTGGAGGAACTGGGCCGGCGCATCGTCCGCGGCGACTACCCTCCCGGCTCCGTGGTGGACCCGGTCAGGTTCGAGACCGAGCTCGGCGTCAGCAAGACCGTCGTGCGCGAGGCGCTGCGCGTGCTGGCGGCCAAGGGCCTCCTCGAGTCGCGGCAGAAACGCGGTACGACCATCCGGCCTCGCGCCGACTGGAACCTGCTCGACAGCGACCTGCTGCGCTGGCAGGGGAGCAGCGCTCCCACCGACGGCTTCCTGGAGGACCTCGCCGAGGTCCGCGCGCTGGTGGAGCCCGCCGGAGCCCGGCTCGCCGCAGCCCGTCGCACCGCGTCCGACCTGGCCGCGATGCGGCAAGCGCTCGACGCCATGGCGGCGGCGGGGACCGACGCCGACGCGATGGTCGAGGCGGACCTGGCCTTCCACCGCGCCCTCCTGGACGCCGCGCACAACGAACTGCTCAGCCGGATGGAGGTCGTCATCGAGGCCGGCCTGCGCGTGCGCGACCGGATCGTGCACGGCGCCCGGCACTTCTCCGACTCCATCCCCGTGCACCAGGAACTGCTGGCGGCGGTCGAGGCCGGTGATCCCGACGCGGCGGTGGCCGCCGTCGGCTCACTGCTGGCGCAGGCGTCCCACGACCTGGCGGCCGTACAGGCCGGCGAAGACCCCGATGACGTCGCGACCGACCCGCTCCCCGAGGAAGCTCATTGAAAATAACCGGACTTGAGACGTTCCTGGTGGCTCCGCGCTGGCTGTTCCTGCGTGTCGCCACCGACGAGGGCGTCACCGGCTGGGGCGAGCCCGTGATCGAGGGCCGCGCCGAGACCGTACGCGCCGCGGTCCACGAACTGGCCGACTACCTCGTCGGCCGGGACCCGCTGCGCATCGAGGACCACTGGCAGGTGCTCACCAAGGGCGGCTTCTACCGGGGCGGCCCCATCCTCTCCAGCGCCGTCGCAGGCATCGACCAGGCCCTGTGGGACATCGCGGGCAAGACCTACGGCGTCCCGGTGCACCGCCTCCTCGGCGGCCCCGTACGCGACCGAGTCCGCATGTACGCCTGGATCGGCGGAGACCGGCCCAGGGATGTCGCGGAGCTCGCCGAGGAGCAGATGAAGGCGGGCTTCACCGCCGTGAAGATGAACGCCTCCGCCGAACTCGCGTCCATCGACACCCCGGCGCGCACCGCAGAGGTCGTCGAGCGCGTCGCGGCCGTCCGCGAGGTACTGGGCGACGAGCGGGACGTCGCCGTCGACTTCCACGGCCGGGCCTCCACCGCCATGTCACGGCGCCTGCTGCCCCTGCTGGAACCGCTGCACCCGCTGTTCGTCGAGGAACCCGTCGCACCGGAACACTCGGGCCACCTGCGCAGCCTGGTGGAGTCGACGGGCATCCCGCTCGCGACCGGCGAACGCCTGTACTCCCGCTGGGACTTCCGCGAGGTCATGAGCAGCGGCATCGCCGTCGCCCAGCCCGATCTGTCGCACGCCGGCGGCATCTCCGAGGTGCGCCGCATCGCGGCCATGGCCGAGACCTACGACGTCGCCCTGGCCCCCCACTGCCCCCTCGGCCCGATCGCCCTGGCCGCGAGTCTCCAGATCGCCTTCTCCGTGCCGAACTTCCTCGTCCAGGAACAGAGCATGGGCATCCACTACAACCAGCATTGCGACCTGCTCGAGTACGTGATGGACCCCGAGCCCTTCCGCTTCCGGGACGGCTACGCCGTGGCAAGTTCCCGTCCGGGCCTCGGCGTCGAGATCGACGAGAAGGCGGTACGCCACGCCGCCGAGACCGGACACCGCTGGCGCAACCCCGTATGGCGCGGCCCCGACGGGGCGTTCACCGAATGGTGACCACCGCCGGTCCCGCTCCAGAACCCCACGCCCCGGCCACGCCCAAGGAGAGCCCGCTCCCATGAACCTGGTGGAATCCCTCCGAACCCACCGCCTGCTGGCGATCGTCCGCGGCAAGGATCCCGCCGCGGCCCTGCGCACCATACGCACCCTCACCGAAGAGGGCATCGCCGCCGTCGAGGTCTCCCTCACCACCGCCGACGCCCTCACCGTGATCAGACGGGCCCGCGCCGACCTCGGCCCCGACGCGGTCCTCGGCGCCGGAACCGTTCGCTCGGCGCAGGACGCGGCCCGCGCCGTGGACGCCGGCGCCTCGTACCTCGTCACCCCGGCACTGGTCGACGGGCTCGCGCCCTACGGTGTGCCCGTGCTGATGGGAGCCCTGACGCCGACCGAGATCGAGACCGCCCTCGCCCGGGGCGCCGCCGCGATCAAGCTCTTCCCCGGTGCTCTCGGCGGCCCCGGCTATCTGCGGGCGCTGCGCGACCCCTTCCCCGAGGTGCCGTTCGTTCCCGTCGGGGGTGTGGACGCGCAGGCCGCTCGCGACTACCTGGACCGTGGCGCTCTCGCCGTCGGCGTCGGCTCACCCCTCGTCGGGGACGCGGCAGACGGCGGCGACCTGGACCGGCTCCGCGCCCGTGCGGCCGAGTTCCGCCTGGTGGCCGCGGGGGAGGCACCGTGACGGCCCCGGCCCCCCAGGCCCCGCCCGAGGTGGTGACCTTCGGCGAGACCATGGCGGCGCTGCGGGCACACGGCGCGCTGCGGCTCGGCGGCAGCCTCGGCCTGTCCGTCGCGGGAGCCGAGTCCAACGTCGCCATCGGCCTGGCCCGGCTCGGCCACCGGGTGCGCTGGGCCGGCCGGGTCGGCGCCGACGAAATCGGCGCGCTGGTCCTGCGCACCCTGCGCGCGGAGGGCGTCGACATCGGCCACGCGGTCACCGACGACACCGGCAGGCCGACCGGACTGCTGCTGACCGAACCCCGCCTCGGCACGCTCACACGCGTCAGCTACTACCGCGCCGGTTCCGCAGGGTCGGCCGTGTCACCGGCGGACGTACTGCCCGCGCTGTCCGCCGGATCACGCATCCTTCATCTGACCGGCATCACACCGGCGCTCGGCGCGTCGGCGGCCGAGGCCGTCCTAGCCGCCGCCACCGCCGCCCGCGAAGCGGGCATCACCGTGTGCCTCGACGTCAACCACCGCTCCCGGCTGTGGACCGCCGACCGCGCCCGCGCAGCGCTCCGGCCGCTGCTGGCCCGCACCGACCTGCTCGTCGCCTCCGAGGACGAGCTGCCGCTCGTGCTGGAGGAGCCCGGCGCGGACGAGACCGAGGCGGTGCGCGGCGTGCTGGCCGAAGGCGTCGGCGAGGTGGTCGTCAAGCGTGGCGCACGCGGCGCGACCAGCTTCACCGCGGACGGGGCGGTCGACTGCGCGGCGCGAGAGGTCGAGGCGGTCGACCTGGTCGGCGCGGGCGACGCCTTCGTGGCCGGCTATCTGTCCGGACTGCTCACCGGAGCGGACGTCCGGGCCCGTCTGCACCGGGCCGTGACCACCGCGGCCTTCGCCGTCGCCACCCGCGGCGACTGGGAGGGCCTCCCGACACAGGACGAACTCGGCCTGTTCGACCAGCCCGACGGCACGACCATCCGCTGAAACGGCGGCCTGCTGACACGGGGGCCGCCGACACGGCGGTCCGCCGCCGCCACCACCATCCGCTGATCCAGGAGGGCGACCTGCCGGACCTTCGCCGTCCAGGCCGGGTCGATCGTGTAGTCGGGCGCGGCGCCCTGGTGGACGCCCCAGGTGACGGGCAGCCGGATGCTCTTGAACCCCTGTGACCTGACCTTCTTCAGCAGCGCCCGGGTCACGGGCGGGTTGCCCCAGGACGTCTCGTCGGGGATGGCGTCGTAGGTGTTGCCGAGGTTCCAGCCGGGCTGCATGGCCGCCACCGCGCTGCGGGCGGCCGGGGCGCTCGGCGGGGGGACGGGCGGATCGTCGGCCCGGGCCGTCGCGGGCACCAGCCGGAGCAGGACGATCGCCAGGAGAAGGGCCGCCAGTCCCGGCCGACGGCACTGTCGCGGCCGCGACAGCCGTGGTCGTCGTCGCGGGAACAGTGCGGGTCTCCTCGTCATCACGTGCACCTGCCGTCAGGGGGTGGGCGGTGCGGATCCGGCGCGGTCGGCCGGACGCGTTCGACACGTGCGAGTCGGGGCGCGGGCCGGCCGTGAGGGTGACCGGAGAAAGGAAACTTTCGCTGTACGCGGCGGAGAAACTAACATGCCTCCGTGCCCAAGGCCACAGGTTCGCCGGCCGGAGATGCCAGAATGGCCGCGCACATCCTCACGACGCTGTTCACCCGGCTTTCGCGTCAGGCTTTCGCCGGGAGAGCGTTCGACGATCGGGAAGGCGACCTTGGCGGACAACGCAGCGGACGGGCCGGTGGATCCGGCGGGCGGGGACGACGGCCGGGGCGACACGTCCCGCCCGGTGACCATCGCCTTCATCGCCGAGTCGGCGGGCGTCTCGGTCCCGACCGTGTCCAAGGTGATCAACGGAAAGTCGGGCGTCTCCGCGGACACCCGTGCCCGCGTCGAGGCACTGGTCAACGAGTACGGATACCGCAAACCGTCGGGGGCCAACCGGAACAACGTCGTGGAGCTCGTGTTCCGCGAGCTCGAGCACATGTGGGCGATCGAGATCATCCGGGGCGTCGAGCGGGTGGCACGCCGCCACCGCGTCGGCCTCATGGTCTCCGAGTTCGGGCTGCACGACACCGCCGAGCCCTCCTGGGACGACACCGTCGCCAGGCGTCCCAACTGCGTCCTGTCGGTGGCCCAGCTCTCCGAGGCCGAGCGTGAGCAACTCAAGGCGAAGGGGATCCCGTTCGTCGTCTTCGACCCCGCCACGGAACTGCCCGACGACGTCCCGTTCGTGGGCGCCACCAACTGGTCCGGAGGCCGGGCCGCCACCCGTCACCTCACCGAGCTGGGGCACCGCCGGATCGCCATGATCGCCGGCCCTCAGGACCAGCTGTACTGCCTCGCCCGGCTGGACGGCTACCGCTCGGCCATGCAGGCCGCCGGTCTGACGGTCGAACCGGAACTCGTCGTGCACGCGCCCCTCACCCGTGAGGACGGCTGCACGGCGGCCCGCCTCCTGCTCGCCCTGCCCGAGCCCCCCACGGCCGTCTTCGCCGCCAACGACCTCCAGGCGCTGGGCGTGTACCAGGCCGCGCGCGAGGCGGGGCTGCGGATCCCGGACGATCTGAGCGTCGTGGGCTTCGACGATCTGCCGGTGGTGGCCTGGGTCGATCCGCCGCTGACCACGGTCCACCAGCCCCTGACCGAGATGGCCGCGGCCGCGACCGAGCTGGCACTGACGCTCGGGCGGGGTGAAGCGGCGCCCCAGGTCGGGCTGGAGATCGCGACGACTCTCACGGTCCGATCGAGCACGGCCCCGCCCAGGGGCTGATCCCCAGCGACTGCCCAGGGACTGCTTCACCCCTCAGCGGCGACGACGCCTGCTGCCGACAGCGCCCGGCAGCGGGCGTCTCGTTGTGTCCGGGCGTTCCGCGGAGGAAAGGGCGACACGACCGTTGACCATGGTCGCGCCCCTCGCTAGCCTCCCAGGAAAGTATCTGTCCGATATCGCGAAACTTTCGCTCCGACCGGAGACCGGTAGGCCTCCGCGACCCCGCGGACCATGAACGCCGTCCCGGCTCCGCCGGAATCGCTCCCCGCGCGCACCCCAGTGAAAGGACCCGATCAGGGTGTCGAGTACGCCGAGCATCTCCGAGAAGGGCAGCACCGTCGACAATCCGGTGATCCCCGGCTTCCATCCCGACCCGTCCGTCTGCCGGGTGGGCGAGGACTACTACCTCGCCTGCTCCAGCTTCGAGTACTTCCCCGGGGTGCCGATCTTCCACAGCCGGGACCTGGTCCACTGGACCCAGATCGGGAACGCGCTCGACCGGCCGGGCCAGTTGCGCCTGCCGCTGGACTCGCCGTCCTCGGGCGGCATCTACGCGCCCACACTGCGCCACCACGACGGCCGCTTCTGGCTGATCGTCACCAACGTGAGCGGGGACGGCAACCTGCTGTTCACGGCCACCGACCCGGCCGGTCCCTGGTCCGATCCCGTCCGCCTGCCCGGAGTGCAGGGCATCGACCCGGACCTCGCCTGGGACGAGGACGGCACCTGCTGGTGCACCACCGCCGGAGTCGGCCAGATCCGCATCGATCCCCGCACCGGGGAGACGTTCGGTCCGTCACGCCGGCTCTGGTCCGGCGCCGCCGGGGCCAAGGCCCCGGAAGCCCCCCACCTCTACCGGATCGGCGACTACTGGTACCTGCTCATCGCCGAGGGCGGCACCGAGCGCTGCCACGGCGTCTCGATCGCCCGCGGCCGCACGCCCGACGGTCCGTTCGAGCCGTGCCCGGCCAACCCGATCCTGACCCACCGGGGCACCGACCACCCCATCCAGAACACCGGCCACGCGGATCTGGTGCAGGCGCCCGACGACTCGTGGTGGATGGTGCTGCTCGGTGTGCGGCCGGGCGGCGGCACACCGGGGTGGCACGTACTGGGCAGGGAGACCTTCCTCGTCCCGGTCGAATGGGCCGACGGCTGGCCGGTCGTCGGCGAACTGTCGGTCTCGATGCCTGCGCCCGGCTGGCCGCTGCGACCGCGGCCCGCGGTGCCGGTCCGGGACGACTTCGACCTGAGCGAGCCGGCCCCGCACTGGGTCTCGTTGCGGCACCGGCCGCCGGAGGCGTGCACCACGAAGGAGAGGGCCGGCTGGCTGACCCTGCGGGCCCGCGGCGGATCGCTCGACGAGACCGACGTCACGTTCCTCGGCCGGCGGCAGCAGCACCTGTCGTGCCGGGTGCGGGCCCTGGCCGACGTCGGCGACGGTCGCGGCGGGCTGGCCGTCCGCCTCGACGAGCAGCACCACTACGACATCGAGGTCTCGTCCGGCGAGGTGCGGGTGCGGGCCCGGATCGGCCCTTCGAACACGGTCGTCGCCACCCGGCCGGCGCCCTCCGGGCCTGTCGTCCTGCGGGTCGAGGTGGCCGCCGTGTCCGCGCTGAACGACGCACGCACCGGCCCGGACACCGTCACGTTCGGGATCGAGGAGCCGGACGGCACGCTCGTCGAGCTGGCCTCGCTGGACGGGAAGTACCTCTCCACGGAGGTCGCCGGCGGCTTCACCGGCCGGGTGATCGGCATGTTCGCCGGCGCCGGGTCCGTCCACTTCGACTGGTTCGACTACGAGCCGGCCGCACACTGACCCGGCCGGCACAGGTGCGGCGCCGAACCGGTCCGGCCCGACGGGTGTGGTGTGCGCCCGTCGGACCGGACCGGTTCGGGTGTGCCGGGCACGGGGACCGGCGCGGACTTCCGGTGCCGGTCCCGACGTACCGGCCCGGTGGACGAACGTCGCGGCCTAGTTGTTGCGGAGGAACGTCTGGGCCAGCCGATCACCGAGGGTGACCGCAGCGCTGTGGCTCTCGATGGGGGACACCTGGGAGTTCTTGAAGAGGATGTAGGTGACGCCCGAGTCGGTGCCGCCGTTCTCCGGGTCGGGGTCGATGCCGAGTGCCTTGGCCGTCGCGTACGAGGCCTCGCCGATGATCTTCGTGGGACCGGTGTCGCCGACGACCGCGTACTCCACCTTGTTCTGGTAGATCACGGCGACGACCCCGCCGCCCTTGATGCCGGCGGAGCCGTAGTTCCAGATCGAGCTGGAGCTGGGCACGACGACGTAGGGGAGTGTGTCGGCGCGCAGCGGCTTGCCGTTGGACTGGTGGAACGCCGTGTCGTCCTGATACCAGGGGTCGGTGTCCTCGCTGCACTTGGCGGTCCGCTGGCCGTCGCAGTCGATGTCCATGTCGGCCTTCCAGAAGACCGCGCCGTTCTTGCCGCACACCGGGACGGTGGCCGACGTCTCGTCGTCGGTCTTGTACTTGCCGCTCGATATCTGCGAGCAGGACGTCACCTTGGCGAGCAGATCGGCAGCGCTGACCGAGCCCTCCTGCACCGAGGCGGGACCGGTGGCGTCCGCGCCGGAGCCCCGGGTGAGCCCGGAGGCGTTCGCGGGGAGGACGGCGGTGGCGAGGAGGGCGGCGCCCGCGGCCGCGGTGAGGGTCAGTGTTCGAGAGCGCACTGTGGGGGACCCTTCTGTTAGGAAAGTTTCCTGACGGGGTGCCGTACAAAGTGACGCGTCCTCACCCGTGGCGTCAACCCCTGTGCGTAAACCGGAGATTGGCCGGAAATGGATCCGACCTTATCGGTCCGGACCATTGACCATGTCTGGTCCGACCGCAACTCTGTTGCACGCCCCCACAACCCACTGCATGAACCTGGTGCATGTATGTGAACAACGGGTGTCCCTCCTGCGTATCCGCGCACTCCACGCGCCCAGAGCCCCCAGGAAAGCGAGCCCACCTCATGAGTGAGGAACCGTCAGCAGCCCAGCTTGCGGAACGGAGTATTCAGCAGACATCGGAGGACCCGGCCGTGAAGGCGGCGGCATCATGAGGCGTCTCGGTGCCTTGCTGACGGCCTGCGCGCTCGCTACCGCAGGTCTCCTGACGGTCTCCGCCGCGGCCCCGCCGGCGGATCGGCCCACCGCGCCGGTCACCCGCCCGGCCGCCGCCACCGACTGGTCCGTGGCCCTGGTCGACTCGACCACGGCCCGCCTCACACCGAGCACCATCGGCGGCTGGTCGTACCCCGTCGGGCTGTATCTCTACGGCCAGTACCTCACCTACCGGCGCACCCACGAGCCGCGCTACCTCGCGTACATCAAGAGCTACGTCGACCGTTTCGTGCACGACGACGGAACCATCGACCAGAACTTCAACAGCCTCGACAGCATGCAGGCCGGCCGGCTGCTGGTGATCCTCCACCACGAGACCGGCCAGGACCGCTACCGCAAGGCGGCCAGGAAGATCCGTGACCGGCTGAACAGCTATCCGCGCACCTCCGACGGCGGCTTCTGGCACGCCGACACCAGCAGCCGCGCCCACCAGCTCTGGTCGGACGGCGTCTACATGGTGAATCCCTTCCTCGTCGAGTACGGCGCGGAGTTCGGCGACACGGCCTACGCGAACGACGAGGCTGCCAGGCAGCTCTCCGTCTACGGGCGCCGTCTCCAGGTGCCGAACGGACTGCTGCGGCACGCCTACGACGAGTCGAAGACCGTGAGCTGGGCCGATCCGCAGACCGGGCTGGCCCCCGAGTCCTGGTGCCGGGCGGTGGGCTGGTACTCGATGGCGATCGTCGACGTGCTCGACGCGCTCCCCGCGCGGCACGCCCGCCGCCCTCAACTTCTCGGCATACTCCGGAATCTGGCCGCCGGGCTGGAGCGGTACCAGGATCCGGTGAGCGGGCGCTGGTTCCAGGTGATCGACAAGGGGAGCCGGAGCGGCAACTGGACCGAGACCTCGTGCTCCAGCATGTTCACCTACGCCCTCTCGCGCGGAGCCCAGCAGGGCTACATCGACGCGCACTACCAGTCCGTCGCACGGAGCGGCTACGAGGGAGTCCTCGCGAGGATCTCCCTCGGGCCCGACGGCCGCACCGACCTCACGGGCATCTCCATCGGCACCAACGTCGGCGACTACGACTTCTATGTCGCACGACCCCGGGAGACCAATGACTTCCACGGTCTCGGCGCCTTCCTGATCATGAACGAGCAGCTCAGGACGGTGCGTCCGCCCGGCAGCGGGTGACTCCGGCAACGGGCGACCCACCGCTCGTCCCCCCGCGCCCCGGCCGTCTCTCCACGCGCCGGGAACCGCGCGGCAACCCCCACGCAGAACGAGGTGAGTCAGTCATGAGCACATCCCGCAGGACCCTGCTCGGCGCGGCGGTCGCCGGCGCCGCGGCGGCCTCGACCGCCGGCCTGCCAGGCACCGCGCACGCGGCCTCCTGGCAGCAGAAGTGGGCGCCGTCGGCGAGCAGCGCGGGCCTCGGCGCCTTCGAGACCGTCGAGGACGACCGCGCGGACTCCCACACATCGGGTCAGCCGCACATCTTCACCTCGGGAAACAACTGGCGCTTCAACATGCACATGGCCGACCGGGACACCTCCACCGACCGGCAGCGCCAGGAGGTCACCGGACTGCGCAACGGCAGCGGCAGCAACTACCTCAAATGGACCTCGGGCCAGACCTGGCGGGTCACGTACTCGATGTACATCCCGAGCTCCCTGAAGGCGACCACCACCTTCACCCACATCATGCAGATGAAGCAGCCGGGCAGCGGCAGCTCCCCGATCGTCGTGCAGTCGCTGCGCCGGGTGAACGGCAAGCAGACCATCGAGCTGAAGCTCGCCATCGACGACATCCTCATCGGCCGCACCCCCCTGGACCCGCTGCACGACACATGGACCGACGTCGACTTCCAGATCAAGGTCGGGAACGGCTCGGCGGGTTCGGTCCGCTGGATCCTCAAGAGCGGTGGCTCGACCGTCATCGACGCGTCGAAGACCGGCGTCGACACCTTCCTGGCCGACCGGGTGCGCCCCAAGTGGGGCATCTACCGCTCCCTCGGCGACACCTCGGGGTCCCTGATGGACACCTACCTCCTGCTCACCGGCCTGCGCGGCTACCAACTCGGGTGAGGAGCCCTGCCATGAAACCCCCCATCCCTGCCTGGCGCAGGGCGGCGGCGATCCTCCTGTTCGTCCTCGCCGTCGTCCTTGGACTCACCCAGCCCGCGGCCCTCGCGACCCCGGCCCCCGCCGCGCAGCCCGCCCTGCGCGCCGACAACCCCCGTCAGGACTTCCTGCGGGTCTCCGTCGGCGGACTCTTCCTGCACTGGGGCCTGCGCACGGCACCCGCCCACACCAGCTGCTCCGCCTGGGAGAAGGACGTCACCGACGGCGGCTGGACCCCCGGCTACTGGGTGAAGGAGGCGCAGAAACTGCACACGCAGTACCTCGTCCTCGCCACCTTCCACAGCCGTCTCGGCTACGCCCGCCCCTGGCCGTCCAAAATCCCCGGTTCCTGTTCCACCGAGCGGGACTTCGTCGGAGAGCTGATCACCGCAGCCAAGGCGAAGGGCCTGAAGGTCATCCTGTACATGACCGACGATCCCCAGTGGCACGCCGAGGGGGGCCACGAGTGGCTCGACTCGTCCGCGTACTCGGCGTACAAGGGCACGAACGTCGACCTGACCACCCGGGACGGCTTCGGACAGTTCGGTTACGACAACTTCTTCGAGGTCATGGACCGCTATCCCGACCTCGGCGGCTTCTGGATCGACAACGACAACGCGTACTGGGAGAGCCACGACCTCTACGCGCAGATCCAGCGGAAGCGACCGGGCTACACGCTCAGCAACAACAACGAGGACACGCCGATCATGGACATGATCAGCAATGAGCAGAAGACCGGGATGTCGCCCGCCTATGACTACCCACAGGCCGTGTACACCGCGCAACCCCGCCTGACCGAGGCCGACTTCAAGCTCCCCTCGACCGGCGCCTGGTGGTACGGCGGCTCCGACCCCGCCGTCGACCGCATGCTCACCCTCGGCCGGCTCGTCACCAACGCCGGCTCCTCCGTGAAGGCGCTGATGGCCGAGACCGCTCAGGTCAACGGCAAGTTCCCGGCCAACCAGGCAGCCTTCAACACTTTCGCCGACTCCTACCTCGACCCCATCTGGGAGTCCCTGCACGGCACCGAGGGCGGCGGATACATGTACGGCGGTCTGAAGCCCGGCTTCTGGAACGACGGGGCGCACGGCGTCACCACCATCGCCAGGACCGACCCGAACCGTCAGTACGTGCACGTCCTGACCCCGCCCAGCACCGACGTGCTGCGCATCCGGGACAACGGCTACCGCATCGCCGCCGTCACCGACCTGCGCACCGGAGCGGCTGTCTCCTGGTCGCAGTCGGGCGGGGTGCTGACCCTGAGCGGCCTCGGCGGCTGGGATCCGTACGACACCGTCTTCAAGGTCACCACGGCCGGCCGGCAGGGCATCCTGGCCGGCGTCAGGGTGAGCGCGAGCGCGTCGGCGGGCGGTCACGGCGGCGCGGCGGCGGGAGACGCCGACTACGGCACCTACTGGGACAGCGACAAGACCCTGCCCGTCAGCCTCACCTTCGACCTCGGCTCGGCCAGGAAGGCGCAGTACATCGGCCTGAACCAGCGCGAGGACTCCGTCGCGTACGCCCGCTCGGACACCGAGCAGTCGGCGCGGATCAAGGACTACAAGGTGTTCGTCAGCCAGGACGGTTCGGCCTGGGGCAGCGCCGTGAAGACGGGACAGCTGCCGAGTCGTCGCGGCATACAGGGAATCGACCTCACGGCCGTGAACGCCCGGTACGTCCGCCTCGAAGTGGACTCCACCTGGGCCGCGTCCACCGACACCACCCGCTACAAACGGCTGCGGATCGACGAGGCGTGGATCGGCGCCTCCTACGCGACCGCGGTGAAGGGGGCACAGTCATGAACGGCATCACCCGCGTCAGAGCACTGGTCGTGACCCTGGTCGGGCTTCTGCTCGCCTCGGCGATCCCGCTCCTTGCCACCGCCCGCCCGGCCGCCGCCTCCGACAACGGCCAGTCGGTGCGTCCCGCCATGGGCTGGAGCAGCTGGAGCTTCGTGCGCCGCACGCCGACCGAGGCGAAGATCAAGGCGCAGGCCGACGCCCTGGTGTCGACCGGCCTCAAGGACCACGGCTTCGTGTACGTCAACCTCGACGACTTCTGGCAGAAGTGCGACGACAACGGCTTCGTCGTCGACTCCTACGGCCGCTGGAGCGTGGACACGGCCAAGTTCCCGGGCGGTATCAAGGCACTGGCCGACTACATCCACTCCAAGGGCCTGAAGTTCGGCTTCTACGTCACCCCCGGCATCGCCAAGAACGCCGTCACCAGGAACACCCCGATCGAGGGGACCTCGTACCACGCGAAGGACATCGCGGACACCTCGAAGACCGAGAAGAACTACAACTGCAAGAACATGTACTACATCGACTACTCCAAGCCCGGCGCACAGGAGTTCGTGAACTCGTGGGCCCGGCAGTTCGCCTCGTGGGGAGTCGATTACCTGAAGATCGACGGGGTGGGCGCCGCGGACATCCCCGACGTGCAGGCTTGGGACAAGGCGCTGCGGGCCACCGGACGGCCCATCAACTTCGCGCTCTCCAACAACCTGCCCATCGCCGACGCCGCCACCTGGCGCCGGCTGTCGAACAGCTGGCGGACCCAGGGCGACGTCGAGTGCTACTGCGGGCCGGGCTCGAACGGCAGCGGCTACCCGCTGACCGACTGGTCGCACGTCCTGGGCCGCTTCAACTCGGCCGCCTCCTGGCAGCCGCACGCGGGGCCGGGCGGCTGGAACGACCTGGACTCACTGGAGCTCGGCAACGGCGACCGGGTGGGCCTCACCGCCGACCAACGCCGTTCCCACTTCACTCTCTGGGCGATGGCGGCCTCGCCGCTGCTGCTCGGCACCGATCTCACCCAACTCGACTCCGTCGACAGGGCGATGCTGACCAATGACCGGCTGATCGGCGTGGACCAGGACGGAGTGGCCGCATCACGGATCGTCAACAGCGGGGTCCGGCAGGTGTGGAGCAAGAAGGAGAGCGACGGACAGTACGTCGTCGCCCTCTTCAACACCGGTACCTCCGGCAGCACTTCGGTGAGCGTCGACTGGTCGCAGGTCGGCTTCACCGGTTCCGGCGATGTCACCGACCTGTGGTCCGGCTCCCACAAGGGCGTGATCGCGGACTCCTACAGCGCGACCCTGCGCCCGGGGGAGACCCGGCTGATCAGGGTGAAGCCGGTCGGCTCCCTCAAGGCGGCCGTCGCCCCGGGGATGGCCGTCGCCCCCTACGAGTACCTCGGCTGGGGCAGCCCGCCCGACCCCGCCTCGGTGATGTCCGCGACCGGCGTCAGGTGGTTCACGCTCGCGTTCATCCTCTCCGACGGCGGCTGCAACCCGAAGTGGGACGGTTCACGCCCACTGACCGGTGGAAACGACCAGGCGAAGATCAAGGCGATCCGGGCGGCCGGCGGGGACGTGATGGTGTCCGTCGGCGGCTGGAGCGGAGCGAAACTCGGAGAGAAGTGCTCCAGTGCCTCCGCCCTCGCGGGCGCCTACCAGAAGGTGATCAACGCGTACGGCCTCAAGGCCATCGACATCGACATCGAGAACACCGAGTGGTCCGACGCCACCGTCCGCCAGCGGGTCGTCGACGCGCTGAAGATCGTCAAGGCGAACAACGCGGGACTGAAGACCGTCATCACCTTCGGCACCACGACCTCGGGACCGGACGCGACCGGAGTCGACATGATCAGGCGGGCGGCCGGCTCCGGCCTGGCGAACGACGTCTGGTGCATCATGCCGTTCGACTTCGGCGGCGGCAGCACGAACATGGGCGCCCTCACCACCCAGGCGATGGAGGGACTCAAGGCCCGGGTCAAGTCGGCGTACGGCTACAGCGACGCCACCGCCTACGCCCGCATCGGGCTGTCGTCGATGAACGGCAGGACCGACGACACCGGCGAACGGGTCCGGGTCGCCGATTTCAAGGCGATGCTCGCCTACGCGCAGCAGCACCACATCGGGCGTCTCACCTACTGGGCCGTGAACCGCGACCGCGCCTGCGGTTCCGGTACCGACGGCGACGCCTGTAGCGGCGTGTCGCAGCAGCCGTACGACTTCCTGAAGGTCTTCGCCCAGTACACGGGCTGAGGGGAACATCCGTGAAACGCATCAGAGCACTCCCGTACGGCCTCGCCCTGGTCGTGGCGCTGCCGCTGGCCGGTCTGACCGCCGGCGCGGCACACGCGGCGACCGACTACCAGGCCGAGGACGCCACCCTCACACAGGCCGCCGTCGCCACGAATCACACCGGGTACACCGGCACCGGTTTCGTCGACTACACCAACATCAAGGGCTCCACCGTCGAGTTCACGGTCTCCGCGGCCGCGGCGGGGACCGCGTCCGTCACCCTGCGGTACTCCAACGGAACGTCCGTCGACCGGCCCATGGACATCTCGGTCGGCGGGACGGTCGTCGCCCCGGGCGTCGCGTTCCCGGCCACCGCCGACTGGGACACCTGGGCGACCAGGACGGTCGGCGTGCCGCTCGCGGCGGGCACCAACACGATCCGCGCGACCGCCACCACGGCGAACGGCGGCCCCAACCTCGACCGGATCGGCGTCGGCGCGGTGGCCGACAGCCAGGCGCCGACCCGGCCGGGGCAGCCGAGCTGCTCCGCGATCGGCGAGGACCGGCTCACCCTCGCCTGGGGCGCCTCGACCGACGACGTGGGCGTGACGGCGTACGACCTGTACGAACACGGCAACAAGCTGGGCGAAGCGGCGGGCGGCGCCACCTCGAAGGCGCTGACCGGGCTGAGCCCGAACACCACCTACGACCTGACCGTCGTCGCACGGGACGCGGCCGGCAACACCTCGCAGGCCAGTCCGGTCGTCGACTGTACGACCACACCCAGCTCCGACACGACGGCGCCGAGCACTCCGGGAACGCTCGGGGCCACGAACGTCACGGCGACCGGTGCCGACCTGAAGTGGGGCGCCTCCACCGACGACAAGGGCGTCACGGGCTACGACGTGCGCAGCGGCGACACCGTGTACAAGACGGTCACCGGCACGTCGACCACCCTCACCGGACTCGCCTGCGACAGCCCGTACACGCTGAACGTGGTCGCGAAGGACGCGGCCGGCAATGTCTCCCGGCAGAGCAACACGGTCACCTTCACCACCAAGGCGTGTGCGGGTGACGGCGGAGTCCCGTCGTCGGTCGCCACCGTCTCCGGCGGGTGGACCATCCCGTGGGGCATCCAGTGGCTGCCCGACGGACAGAGCGCCCTGGTGACCGAGCGGGACGACTTCCGGGTCTGGAAGGCGACCAAGGACGGGGCGAGGACCCAGGTGGGCACGGTGCCGAACGCCGTCACCACCAACGGCGAGGGCGGACTGCTCGGCGTCGCCGTCGACCCCAAGTGGGCCTCCAACCACCATGTGTACTTCATGCACACGGCGTCCGAGGGCAACCGGGTCGTCCGCATGACGTACGACGGCAGCTCCCTGACCGGCTACACGGTCCTCCTCCAGGGCATCAAGAAGAACCGCTACCACAACGGCGGACGGCTGGCCTTCGGCCCGGACGGCTACCTCTACGTCTCGACCGGTGAGGCCCAGACGCCCGATCTGGCGCAGGACAAGAACTCCCTGAACGGCAAGATCCTGCGTATGACGACGGACGGCAAGGCCGCCCCCGGCAACCCGTTCGGCACCTACGTCTACAGCTACGGCCACCGCAATCCGCAGGGCCTGGCGTTCGACCGCAACGGGCGACTGTGGGAGGCGGAGTTCGGCAACAGTTCGAAGGACGAGCTGAACCTGATCAAGCCGGGCGCCAACTACGGCTGGCCGACCTGCGAGGGCACCTGTGACGTCTCCGGAATGACCAACCCGAAGAAGACATGGAACGTGTCCGAGGCCTCGCCGAGCGGTATCGCCATCGTCCGCAACACCGTCTACATGGCGTCGCTGCGCGGTGAGCGGCTGTGGCGGATCCCGATCAACGGCGACACCGAGAACGTCGGCACGGCGACGGCGTACTACGTGGGGACCTACGGCCGGCTGCGGACCGTCACCAAGGTGCCGGGAGCCGATCAGCTCTGGCTGTCCACGACCAACTGTGACAACAACGGAGGGGCGGCGGACGGCTCGGACAAGATCTTCCGGGTGAGCATCGACTAGCGGAGCACGGCAGACGGCCCGCGGCCTGTCCCACCGCCGCCTGCCGACCACGGCGCCTGACCGGCATCTTCGCCGGTCAGGCGCTTTTGCGTCCCGGGATGTCTGTCAGGACGCGTCCCTGGAGCACGGCAGGACCGGTGCGGTGCGGACCTCCCCGATCCTTGACCGTCGGTCGGCACTCCACGATGCTTTGTTGCGGCACATGAAAAACGTGCCGCCATGGGCAACATTCATTCAGGTCGTACCAGTCGAGGAGTGCCATGACTCACCAGGTCCGCGCTGTCGTCGCACGGGGGAAGGGCGCCCCCGTCAGCCTGGAAACGATCATCGTGCCCGACCCCGGCCCGGGTGAGGCGCTGGTCAGGATCGAGGCCTGCGGGGTCTGCCACACCGATCTGCACTACCGGGAGGGCGGCATCAGCGACGACTTCCCGTTCCTGCTGGGCCATGAGGCGGCGGGTGTCGTGGAGTCGGTGGGTGAGGGGGTCACCGATGTCGCCCCCGGAGACTTCGTCATCCTCAACTGGCGTGCGGTCTGCGGGCAGTGCCGGGCCTGTCTGCGCGGGCGACCCTGGTACTGCTTCAGCACCCACAACGCCCGGCAGAAGATGACCCTGCTCGACGGCACCGAGCTGTCCCCGGCGCTGGGCATCGGCGCGTTCGCGGAGAAGACGCTGGTGGCGGCGGGCCAGTGCACGAAGGTCGACCCGGCCGCCCCGGCGGCGGTCGCCGGGCTGCTGGGGTGCGGTGTGATGGCCGGGATCGGGGCCGCCATCAACACCGGCAACGTCGGCCGCGGCGACACCGTCGCCGTCATCGGCTGCGGCGGAGTGGGGGACGCGGCGGTCGTCGGGGCGAACCTGGCGGGCGCGGCGAGGATCATCGCGGTCGACGTCGACGACCGGAAGCTGGCGAAGGCCCGCACCATGGGGGCCACCCACACGGTCAACTCCAAGGAGACCGACCCGGTCGAGGCGATCCGTGAGCTGACCGGCGGCTTCGGCGCCGACGTCGTCATCGAGGCGGTCGGCCGCCCCGAGACCTACAAGCAGGCCTTCTACGCCCGCGACCTCGCCGGCACGGTCGTCCTCGTCGGCGTCCCCACCCCGGAGATGAAGCTCGAACTGCCGCTGCTCGACGTCTTCGGGCGCGGCGGCTCGCTGAAGTCCTCCTGGTACGGCGACTGCCTTCCCTCCCGCGACTTCCCCGTGCTCATCGACCTCTACCTCCAGGGGCGGCTGGAACTGGACGCCTTCGTCACGGAGACCATCGCGCTGGACGAGGTGGAGAAGGCGTTCGAGCGGATGCACGGCGGCGACGTCCTGCGCTCGGTGGTGGTCCTCTGATGGCCGCCCGCATCGAGCACCTGGTCACCTCGGGAACGTTCTCGCTGGACGGGGGCGCCTGGGACGTCGACAACAACGTGTGGATCATCGGCGACGACCACGAGGTCATCGTCGTCGACGCGGCACACGACGCCGGGGCCATCGCCGACGCCGTCGGCGGGCGCACACTGCGCGCCATCGTGTGCACCCACGCCCACAACGACCACATCGACGCCGCGCCCGAACTCGCGGCGCGCACCGGAGCGCCGATCCTCCTCCACCCGGACGACCTCCCGCTGTGGAAGCAGACCCACCCGGACCGCACACCCGACGGCGAACTGGCCGACGGCTGGGTGCTGGCGGTCGCGGGCGTCGAACTGAGCGTGCTGCACACACCGGGCCACGCCCCCGGCGCGGTCTGTCTGTACGCACCGGCCCTGTCGGCCCTCTTCGGCGGCGACACCCTCTTCGCGGGTGGACCGGGCGCGACGGGGAGGTCGTGGAGCGACTTCCCGACCCTGGTCGACTCGATCCGCGAGCGGCTGCTGACCTTGCCGGGCGACACGGTCGTGCACACCGGGCACGGGGACACGACCACCGTCGCGGCCGAGGCTCCGCACCTCCAGGAGTGGATCGACCGGGGCTTTTGAGCACCCGGTACGCGCCGGGCCGCGCGCCCGTCCGTCGGTCCTTCGCGGGGCGGGGAGACGGGCCGCCTCCCTGTTCTCCGCCGCTCGGGGAGAGAAGGGGCCGCACTCGGTCCCCTGTTGCCTATTGCGCAGGAAGTTGCATAACGAGCAACTCCGCAAGGTCAGGTCGTCCGGCCCGTGAACTCCTTGACAAGGATTCGGGCCGACTTCAGACTGATGTTGCGCTTACCGCAATCCGTTTCGTTATACGCACCGAGGTGTCATGATGATTCCCGTGTGCCGTCTCGCGGACCTCCCGCGAGGTGAGGCCTTCCGGCTCGACATCGACCCGCCGGTGTCGGTGTTCCACACCGATGACGGCGAGGTCTTCGCCATCGACGACACCTGCACCCACCAGGACGCCTCGCTCGCCGACGGCTGGCTGGAGGGCTGCGAGGTGGAATGCCCGCTGCACGCCTCGAAGTTCGACCTGCGGACCGGCGCCGTCGACGCCCCGCCGGCCAAGCGCCCGGTCCGCACCCACGGGGTCCTGGTGGAGGACGGCATGATCTACCTCCGGGTGTCCACGGACGCCCCCAACCTGCCTCCGTGCGTCGCGTCCCGGCTCGCCGGGGGTCCCGCGTGAGAACCGTCGCCGTCGTGGGCGCCTCGCTGGCAGGGCTGTCGGCGGCGCGCTCGCTGCGCAAGCAGGGCTACGACGGTCGGCTTGTCGTCATCGGCGACGAGACCCACCGCCCGTACGACAGGCCCCCGCTGTCCAAGGAGTTCCTGGCGGGCACGCTAGGCGAAGCGGATCTCTCGCTGGAGACGGACGACGAGGACCTGGGGGCGGAGTGGCTGCTCGGCGTCCGCGCCACCGGCCTCGACCGAGCCGAGCGCGCCGTACGGCTCGCCGACGGACGCGAGGTCCGCACCGACGGCCTCGTCATCGCGACGGGCGCCGCCGCGCGCACGCTCCCGGGTGCCGAGGGCCTCGCGGGAGTGCACCGGCTGCGCACCCTGGACGACGCCCGCACCCTGCGCGACGAACTGGCCGCGGGCGGACGGCTGGTGGTGATCGGCGGCGGATTCATCGGCGCCGAGGTGGCTTCCACCGCCTGCGCCCTCGGGCTCGACGTGACGGTGGTCGAGGTGGCCCCGACGCCGCTCGCCGGACCGCTCGGCGTGACGATGGGCGCCGTCGTCTCCGCCCTGCACGCCGACCACGGCGTACGGCTGCTGTGCGGCGTGGGCGTCAAGGGGCTGAGCGGGGAGAGCAGGGTGGACGCCGTCCTGCTCGAGGACGGTCGCAGCATCCCGGCCGACATCGTGGTCGTCGGCGTGGGGGCACGGCCGTGCGTCGAGTGGCTGCGGGGTTCAGGGGTCGAGCTCGACAACGGCGTGACCTGCGGCGCCGACGGCCGCACCAGCCTGGCCGCGGTGGTCGCGGTCGGTGACTGCGCCAACTGGTACGACCCCCGCACCGGTACCCACCGCCGCGTCGAGCACTGGACCGGAGCACGGGAGCGGCCCGATGCCGCCGTGGCCACGCTGCTGGCGGGCGGTGCGGTGGAACCCGGCGTGCCCCGGCCGCCGTACTTCTGGTCCGACCAGTACGGCGTGAAGATCCAGTTCGCCGGGCACGCGGCCGGCGCCGACAGCGTGACCGTGGAGGAAGGCGCCGCTGACGACCGCGACGTCCTCGCCGTCTACCGGCGCGCCGGTAGGCCGGTCGCCGTGCTCGGGATGAACCAGCCCCGGCTGTTCACCCGCTGGCGCAAGCAGCTCAGCGCTCCGCTGTGAGCGCCGCGACGGGTCGTTGCCTCCTCCGTACCGCCGTTGCGGCCGGTCGCGCCCACGCGGCGGAGCCGCACGTAGAAGCAGCCCCGCACCCTGCGGGGCGCCCCCCGAATCCTGCTGCGCACGCCCGTGACCCGCAGCGTTGTTGCCCCTCCACGACGTCCTCCGAGGAGTGCACCGTGACCTCGACCAGTCTGCCGGACAGCCTGATCGCCACCCTTCCCGGCTCCTCCTACACGGATCCGGCGGTCTTCGCCCAGGAGCAGGAGCGCATCTTCGAGACCATGTGGTTCTGCGTGGCGCGCGCCTCGGAACTGGCGAAGCCCGGCGCCTTCCGCACCGTCGACGTGGGCCGTGAGAGCATCCTGGTCACCCGCGCTCGTGACAACTCCGTCCGTGCCTATTTCAACGTGTGCCGGCACCGCGGCGCCAAGCTCTGCACGGAGGAGACCGGCGAGGTCAAGAGGGCCTTCCAGTGCCCCTACCACGCCTGGACGTACGACCTGAACGGCAAGCTCGTCGCGGCGCCCAACCTCACCAAGATGCCCGACGTGGGCCGGACCGAGTTCGGCCTGGTGAGCGTGGCCACCCGGGAGTGGCTCGGCTACGTCTGGGTGTGCCTCGCGGAGAACCCGCCCTCCTTCGACGAGGACGTCATCGGTGAGGTGGTCGCCCGCCTCGGGGACGTCGAGTCGATCGAGCGGTACGGCATCGACGGTCTCGCTGTCGGCCGACGGATCACCTATGACGTGAAGGCGAACTGGAAGCTCATCATCGAGAACTTCATGGAGTGCTACCACTGCGCCACCATTCACCCCGAACTCACCGAGGTGCTCCCCGAGTTCGCCGACGGCTACGCCGCCCAGTACTACGTCGGCCACGGCGCCGAGTTCGGTGAAGGGGTGCAGGGCTTCACCGTCGACGGCTCCGAGGGCCTGGACCGGATCCCCGGGGTGGCCCAGGACCAGGACCGCCGCTACTACGCGATCACCGTCAAGCCGCAGGTGTTCATCAACCTCGTACCCGACCACGTGATCTTCCACCGGATGTACCCGGTGGCCGTCGACCGCACGATCGTCGAGTGCGACTGGCTCTACCTCCCGCACGTCGTCGAGAGCGGGAAGGACGTCAGCCGCTCCGTGGAACTCTTCGACCGGGTCAACCGCCAGGACTTCGACGCGTGCGAGCGCACGCAGCCCGGGATGAGCTCACGCATGTACGCCAAGGGCGGTGTGCTGGTGCCCAGCGAGCACCACATAGGCGCGTTCCACGACTGGGTGAACGACCGCCTGGGCAGCCGTCCGCAGTAGGGCGGTCAGCCCAGGAAGCCCATCCGGTGACTGATCTCCTCGGCGCCCTTGAGCAGCACCGGGGAGAGCTCGTGCAGGCGCTGCTCGGTGAAGCGGTACGCGGGGCCGGAGGCGCTGAGCGCGGCGATGACCTCTCCTTCGCGGTTGCGGACCGGCGCGGCCATGGCGTGCAGTCCCACCTCCAGCTCCTCGAGCGTCCACGCGTAGCCGCGCTCCCGGGCCTCGGCGAGGTTCTTCTCGAGCTTCGTCTTCGCGGTGATGGTGTGCGGGGTGACCTTCTTCATCCCGGCCTCGGTCAGCAGCGCGGCGCGCTCCTTGGCGGGCAGGTGCGCCAGCAGGACCTTGCCGCTGGAGGTGGCGTGCAGCGGGGTCAGCTCGCCGACCCAGTTGTGCGCGGTGACGGCGCCGGGGCCGCGCACCTCGTAGAGGTTGATCGCGTAGTGCTCCTGCATCACGGCGATGTTGACGGTCTCGCCGATCTCCTCGGCGAGGCGCTCGCAGACCGGGCGGCCCTGCTGGGTGATGTCGATCCGTCCCGTCACCGCACCGGCCAGTCGGACGATGCCGAACCCGAGCCGGTACTTGCCGCGCTCGCCCGCCTGTTCCACCAGACCGCGCGACTCCAGCGCGCCGAGCAGGCGGAACGCGGTGGACTTGTGAACGTCTATCTCGGCGGCCACCTCGCTGACGCCCGCCTCGCCACGCTGGGCCAGGATCTCGAGGACGCTGATGGCTCGGTCGACCGACTGCACTCCGCCGGCCTGCGAATTTGACGTTTCGGTGTCTTGGCTGTGGTTGCTCACAACAAAACTATACGCGTAGTAAACAACACCACTGCAAGTAACAGCCGCGAAACGAAGTTCTGGCAAGTTGCGTCGTTCGCAACCTGGTGCGTATGACGCTGCCGGTACTACCATGCCTCGCGTACTCTACGGCGCGAGCGAGACGAGGCATCATGGCTTCCCTGCACTACGACTTCGTCATCGTCGGCGGCGGTTCGGCCGGCAGCGCACTGGCGAACAGGCTCTCCGCCGATCCCGCCAACCGGGTACTGGTCCTGGAGGCCGGCCGGCCGGACTACCCCTGGGACGTCTTCATCCACATGCCCGCGGCGCTGACCTACCCGATCGGCAGCCGGTTCTACGACTGGAAGTACGAGTCGGAGCCCGAGCCCCACATGGGCGGCCGGCGCGTCTACCACGCTCGCGGCAAGGTGCTGGGCGGTTCCAGCAGCATCAACGGCATGATCTTCCAGCGCGGCAACCCCCTGGACTACGAGCGCTGGGCCGCCGATCCCGGCATGGAGACCTGGGACTACGCGCACTGCCTGCCGTACTTCCGGCGCATGGAGAACTGTCTCGCGGCCGACCCGGACGACGAGTTCCGCGGCCACGACGGACCCCTCGTCCTCGAACGGGGCCCCGCGACCAACCCCCTCTTCGGCGCCTTCCTCGAGGCCACCCGGGAAGCGGGCTACGCGCCCACGGACGACGTCAACGGCTACCGGCAGGAAGGCTTCGCCAAGTTCGACCGCAACGTCCACCGCGGACGGCGTCTGTCGGCCTCGAAGGCCTACCTCAAGCCGGTCAGGAAGCGGCCCAACCTCACGATCAGGACCCGCGCACTCGTCACCCGGGTGCTGTTCGAGGGCAAGCGGGCCGTCGGTGTCGAGTACCGGCGCGGCAAGGGCGCGCTCCAGCAGGTCCGCGCCAAGGAGGTCATCCTCTGCGGTGGCGCGATCAACTCCCCGCAGCTGCTCCAGCTCTCCGGGGTCGGCAACGCCGAGGAGCTGAGCGCCCTCGGCATCGACGTCGTCCACGATCTGCCGGGCGTCGGCGAGAACCTCCAGGACCACCTCGAGGTCTACGTCCAGTACGCCTGCAAACAGCCCGTCTCCATGCAGCCGTACATGGCGAAGTGGCGCGCCCCCTTCATCGGGCTCCAGTGGCTGTTCCGCAAGGGCCCGGCCGCCACGAACCACTTCGAGGCCGGCGGGTTCGCCCGCAGCAACGAGGACGTCGCGTACCCCAACCTGATGTTCCACTTCCTGCCCATCGCGGTCCGCTACGACGGCTCCTCGCCTGCCGGCGGTCATGGCTACCAGGTGCACGTGGGGCCCATGTACTCCGACGCCATCGGCTCGGTGAAGATCAGGAGCAGGGACCCGCGCGAGCACCCGGCGCTGCGCTTCAACTACCTCTCCACCGAGCAGGACCGCCGTGAGTGGGTGGAGGCGATCCGGGTGGCCCGCAAGCTGCTCAGCCAGCCCGCGCTGGCTCCCTACAACGACGGAGAGGTCTCGCCCGGGCCCTCCGTGGACAGCGACGAGGAGATCCTCGCCTGGGTCGCCAAGGAGGGCGAGACCGCTCTGCACCCGTCCTGCACGTGCAAGATGGGCACCGACGAGATGGCCGTCGTCGACCCCGCCAGCATGCGCGTGCACGGCGTCGAGGGCCTGCGGGTGGTGGACGCGTCGGTGATGCCCTACGTCACGAACGGCAACATCTACGCCCCGGTGATGATGGTCGCCGAGAAGGCCGCCGACCTGATCCTCGGCAGGGAACCGCTCGCACCGTCCAAGGCCGCCTACTACCGGCACCAGGACGCCCAGAAGCAGGCCGGGTAGACGTTGGAAGCCACCGGGCTCGGGGCGCTGCTGCACAGCGTCCGCTACGAGGTGCTGCCCGCGAGGGCGACCGAGGAGAAAGTCCTGGCCCACCTTCCGCGCGACGCCGTCGTCACCGTGACGGCGTCGCCGGTCAAGGGCCTGGAGCCGACTCTCGGCCTCGCCACCCGCCTGTCGGCGCACGGATACCGCGTCGTCCCGCACGTGCCCGCGCGTCTGCTGCGCGACGAGGTGCACCTCAAGGAGGTCGTCGACCGGCTCCGCGCGGCGGGGGTGGACGACGTCTTCCTCCCCGCCGGCGACGCCGACCCGCCGGCCGGGGTCTACGACGGGGCCCTGCCGGTGCTGCGGGCGCTGAGCGGGCTGGGCCGGCCGTTCGCCCGGGTCGGCGTCACGGGGTATCCGGAGAGCCATCCGCTCATCCACGACGACCTCACCGTCCAGGCCATGTGGGACAAGCGCGAGCACGCCACGTACCTCGTGAGCAACCTCTGCTTCGACGCGCGGGTGCTGGGGGAGTGGATCGCCCGGATACGGCGCCGGGAGATCACCCTGCCCCTCCATGTGGGCGTCGCGGGGCCGGTGCAGCGCGCGAAGCTGCTGTCCATGGCCACGAAGATCGGCGTCGGGGAGTCGACTCGCTTCCTCACACGGCACCCGTCATGGTTCCTGCGGTTCGCGACGCCCGGCGGCTACGCGCCCGAGGGGCTGCTGGCCCGCGCCGAGAAGGCGCTCACCGCGCCTGCGGCGGGGGTGGCGGGGCTGCACCTGTTCACCTTCAACCAGATCGCCGAGACGGAGAAGTGGCGGAGGGCCCTGCTGGAGCGACTCGGGGGCGGAAGCCGACCGCGGGCAGAGGGCGACCGGGGGCCGAGGGCGACGACGGGCTGAGGGCGACGACGGGCTGAGATCGACCGCGGGCCGAGGACGGACTCGGCGGGCGAGGGCGGCTCGGGCGAGGGCGGCTCGGGCCGGGAGCGACGAGACGCCGGACGGGCAGATCCGCCCGTCCGGCGTCCGTGTGCCTCCCGTGGGCGGCCGCGTGCAGCCGTATACGGCACGCGGCCGGGTGCAGAGGTTCTCAGCGGAAGACGACCGTGCGGTTGCCGTCCACCATCACCCTGCTCTCGCTGTGCCACTTCACCGCGTGGGCGAGGACCTGCGCCTCGACGTCGCGGCCGACCGTGACCAGCTCCCCGGGGTCGAGCGAGTGGTCCACCCTGACCACGTCCTGTTCGATGATCTGCCCCTCGTCCAGGTCCGATGTCACGTAGTGCGCCGTCGCGCCGACGAGCTTCACCCCGCGGTCGTAGGCCTGTACATACGGTCGGGCGCCCTTGAAGCTGGGCAGGAAGGAGTGGTGGATGTTGATCGCGCGACCCTCCAGCTGCTTGCACAGGTCGTCCGAGAGGACCTGCATGTAGCGGGCCAGCACCACCAGGTCGACGTCCAGCTCGCGCACCAGCTCCAGCAGCCGCGCCTCGGCCTCCGGCTTGGTCTCCCTGGTCACGGGGATGTGGTGGAAGGGGATGTCGTAGGTCTGCGCCAGCCTCTCGAAGTCCCGGTGGTTGGAGACGATCGCCGGGATCTCGATGTTCAGCGCACCGGTGCGCCGGCGGAAGAGCAGGTCGTTCAGACAGTGCCCGAACCTGGACACCATGATCAGCGTCCGGGTCGGCGTCGAGGCGTCTCTCAGGGTCCAGGAGATGCGATAGGCCTCCGCCACCGGACCGAATCGGTAACGCAGATTTTCCAGGTCCGCGGTTGGATCGGAAACATCGAAGTGGACCCTCATGAAGAAACGGCCCTGGAGCCGGTCGTCGAACTGCTGGCTCTCCAGGATGTTGCCGGAGTTCCTGACGAGAAAGCCGCTCACGGCGTGGACCAGTCCCGCGCTGTCGGGACACGAGAGAGTGAGGACATACTCACGGCCGGGTTGCGGTCGAGGGGACATAAGCGGCCTCCATCGGTGCGTATTGCACAACTGGATGAGCGATACGCAACATGGTCGGCTCGGTGCCGCCCGTGGTCAAGGGCGGCACGGCAACTGCCCGCATGGTGAAATCGTCATCCGCCAACCTCTTGACGTATGTCTGCACATTCGCCAGGGTGTTCCACCACAAGCAATTGAATGCACAATGCGCAACGCATTTCGGTCGAAGGGCATGGCGCGTGGCAGATCTGTATGTGGACGGTGAATGGCGGGAACCGGTGGCCGGCGGCCTACGGGAAATCCGCTGTCCCGCCGACGGCACCCTCGCGGCGACCGTGTCGGAGGGGACCCGTCGCGACACCGAGGCGGCGATCACCGCAGCCCGCCGCGCCTTCGACGAGGGCCCCTGGCCCCGCACCCCCGAGCGGGAGCGCGGCGCCCTGCTGCTGCGCACCGCCGACCTCATCGAGCGGGACGCCAAGGACTTCGCCCGCGCCGAATCGCTGGACACCGGCAAGCGGCTGGTGGAGAGCGAGTACGACATCGCCGACGTGGTCTCCTGCTTCCGCTACTACGGAGGAATCGCCGGCACCGACGCCGGGCGCGTGATCGACACCGGCCGGGACGACGCCGTCAGCCGCGTCGAGTACGAGCCGATCGGCGTGTGCGGCCTCATCACGCCGTGGAACTACCCCCTGTTGCAGGCCTCCTGGAAGGTGGCCCCGGCCCTCGCCGCGGGCAACACGATCGTCCTGAAGCCCAGCGAACTGACCCCCTCCACCTCCGTGCTGCTGATGAGGGCGCTGGAGGAGGCCGGACTGCCGGCCGGCGCGGCGAACCTCGTCCTGGGCGCGGGACCCGAGGTGGGCGCCCCCCTCTCCGAGGACCCCGCCGTCGACATGGTCTCCTTCACGGGAGGCCTCGACACCGGCAGGCGCATCATGGCCACCGCCGCGGCGACGGTGAAGAAGGTCGCGCTGGAGCTCGGCGGCAAGAACCCCAATGTCGTCTTCGCCGACGCCGACTTCGAGACGGCCGTGGACTTCGCCCTCACCGCCGTCTTCCTGCACTCGGGGCAGGTCTGCTCGGCCGGCGCCCGGCTGATCGTCGAGGACTCGCTGCACGACCGCTTCGTCGACGAGGTCGTCCGCCGCGCCCGGCAGATCCGCCTGGGCGGGCCCTTCGACCCCGAGGCCGAGACAGGCGCGCTGATCTCCGCCCTGCACCGCGAGAAGGTCGAGGCGTACGTCGCCGCGGGCCTCGCCGAGGGCGCCGTACTGCGCTGCGGCGGGGAACGCCCCGGCGATCCCGCCCTCGCGGACGGCCACTACTACCCGCCGACCGTGCTCGACGAGTGCACCCAGGAGATGCGGGTGGTGCACGAGGAGTCCTTCGGACCGGTGCTGACCGTCGAACGGTTCACCGACGAGGACGACGCCGTACGCATCGCCAACGACACCGAGTACGGACTCGCCGGAGCCGTGTGGACGCAGGACGCCGGCAAGGCCCAGCGGGTCGCCCGCCGGCTGCGTCACGGCACGGTGTGGATCAATGACTACCACCCCTATGTGCCGCAGGCGGAATGGGGTGGCTTCGGGCACTCGGGCGTGGGCAGGGAGCTGGGACCGACCGGCCTGGACGAGTACCGAGAGCCCAAGCACATCTGGCAGAACATCCAACCCCGGCCGCAGCACTGGTTCCGCGGCTGAACGCCGAAATGAGGTCGATCGTGACCCCCACACAGACCGAGGTGGCGCAGCGGCGCGGCACGCCCCAGGACTCGGAGGGCACTCCGGTCATATCCGTGCGCAATCTGTGGAAGGTGTTCGGGCCGAAGGCCGACCGGGTACCGGACTCCGAGGAGCTGTGCGGTCTCACCCGCCGCGAACTCATGGACCGCACCGGATGCACCGCCGCCGTACGCGACGTGCACTTCGACGTCTCGCCGGGCGAGGTCTTCGTCGTCATGGGCCTGTCCGGCTCGGGCAAGTCCACACTGGTGCGATGTCTGACCCGGCTGATCGAACCGACCGCCGGTGAGGTCGTCTTCGAGGGCGAGGACATCCGCGACGCGGACAGCAGACGCCTGCGCGAGCTGCGCCGGCGCAAGTTCTCCATGGTCTTCCAGCACTTCGGGCTGCTGCCCCACCGCAGGGTGGTGGACAACGTGGGATTCGGCCTGGAGATCCGCGGCATGAGCAGGGCCGAGCGCACCAGGCGGGCGATGGAGGTCGTCGAACTGGTCGGCCTCGCCGGCTACGAGAAGTCCTACCCGGACCAGCTGTCCGGCGGTATGCAGCAGCGCGTCGGGCTCGCCCGGGCGCTGGCCGGCGATCCGGACGTCCTCTTCTTCGACGAGCCGTTCTCCGCGCTCGACCCGCTGATCCGCCGGGACATGCAGAACGAGGTCATCCGGCTGCACCACGAGGTCGGCAAGACCATGGTGTTCATCACCCACGACCTCTCCGAGGCGCTCAAGCTGGGCGACCGCATCCTCATCATGCGCGACGGCAAGATGGTCCAGTGCGGGACCGGCGACGAGCTGGTGGGCGCCCCGGCCGACGACTACGTACGCGAGTTCGTCAAGGACGTGCCGCGCGGTGACGTGCTCACCCTGCGGTGGATCATGCGGCCTCCGGAGGACGACGACGCCCTGGACGGCCCGGAGCTGGGCCCGGACGTCGTGGTGCGGGAGGCCACCCGGGCCGTGCTGGCGGCGGACAAGCCCGTCAAGGTCGTCGAGAACGGCAAACTGCTCGGCATCGTCGGCGACGAGGAGATCCTCGCGGTGGTCGCCGGGCGGGAAGGCGACGTGCGATGACCGTCGTCATGGAGAAGCCCGAGCGGACGGGCGCGGTGGAGACGGCCGAACCCGTCGCGGGTGAGCGCAGGATCAGCCGTTCCGTGCTGCTGGCGGCGATCCTGGTCGTCTGGCTGGTGCTGTTCGCCGTGCTGCGCGGCAAGCAGACCCTGTCCCTGGCGGCGGCCGACCTCACCGACCTGCACCGGTGGCTCAACGACATCAGGGACTCCGTCGGCGCGAACCGCAACTCCAATCCGCTCTTCCTGTACTTCTTCAACGAGATCCGGCTGGTCATCGACAACCTGGTGACCTTCGTCCAGGACCTGATCTCGCAGCCGTCCGGCGACCGCCCGCTGCCGCAGATCGGCTGGCTCGGCGTCGTCGGACTCACCGGCTACGTCTCCTGGGCGGTGGGCAACTGGCGGGTGGCGCTGCTGGCCGTGGCCGGCTTCACCTTCTTCGGGCTCCAGGGCCTGTGGCAGGAGAGCATGGACACCCTGGCGCTCGTCCTGTGCGCGGTCTTCGTGGCGCTGCTGTTCGCGATACCGCTGGGCGTGCTGGCGGGGCTGTCCGACCGGTTCAACCGGATCCTGACGCCCTTCCTGGACCTGATGCAGACGATGCCGACCTTCGTCTACCTGGCGCCACTGACCCTGATCTTCCTCATCGGCGGGGCCTCCGCGACCATCGCCACCGTGATCTACGCGGCTCCGCCCGCGATCCGGATCACCGCGCACGCCATCCGTTCCGTACCGGGGACGACCGTCGAGGCGGCCGACTCCCTGGGCGCGACGCGCAGTCAGTCGCTCCTGAAGGTCCTGCTGCCCATGTCCAAGCGGACGGTGGTGATGGGCGTCAACCAGACCATCATGGCCGCTCTGGCGATGGTGACCATCGCGGCCCTGATCGACGCCCCCGGCCTCGGCAAGACCGTCATGCAGGCCCTTCAGTCCCTCGACGTCGGTACGGCCTTCAACGCGGGCCTCGCCATCGTCGTCATGGCCATCGTCCTCGACCGCGTGACGACCGCGGCGAGTGTGCGGCAGGAAGCCGCCCGGCGCTCGGACAACCGCTTCGCCCGGTCGCGGCGGCCGCTGCTGGCGGCCGGCGCGGTGGTCGCCGTGGTGCTCGTCTACCTCTCGCACACCTATCTGTGGGCGGCGGAGTTCCCCGGCGAGGGCGGCACCGGCAGCAGCATCGCGAGCGCGGCGGACGAGGTGACGACCTGGGCGCAGGACAACCTGTCGGGTCTGACGAACGGCTTCCGTGACGCCCTCACCAACGGCCTGCTCAACCCGTTCCAGTCGCTGCTCACCGACTCTCCGTGGTGGCTCGTCGGCGCGGCGCTGATCGCGCTCGCGGTGGTGCTCGGCGGCTGGAAGGCCGGGGTCACCACCGCCGTGTGTGCGGGGCTGCTGGTCGGCACGGGTCTGTGGTCGGACGCCATGACGACGCTCGCGTCGACGGTCGTGGCGACCGTGCTGGTCATGGTGCTGGGCATCGTCTTCGGCGTGTGGATGGGGCGCAGCATGCTGGTGGACCGGGTGCTGCGGCCCTCCCTGGACGCGGCGCAGGTCATGCCGCCGTTCGTCTATCTGGTGCCGTTCCTCGCGCTGTTCGGCGCGACGCGCTTCACGGCGATCGTCGCGGCCGTCGTCTACGCGGTGCCCGTCGCGATAAAGATCATCGCGGACGGTGTGCGGGCCGTGCCCGCGGCCACGGTGGAGGCGGCCACGTCCGCCGGATGCACCACCTGGCAGATCATCACCAAGGTTCAACTGCCGATGTCACGCAGTGCCCTGACGCTCGCGACCAACCAGGGCCTGATCTACGTGCTGTCGATGGTTGTGGTGGGCGGCCTGGTGGGAGCCGGCGCCCTCGGCTACGACGTCGTGGCCGGATTCTCGCAGGGACAGCTGTACGGGAAGGGACTCGCGGCGGGTCTCGCCATCGTCCTTCTCGGCGTCATGTTCGACCGGATCACTCAGGCAGCGGCGCGACGTACGAGCGCATAAGGAGCACTGACCATGGCAAGGCAAGCAAGACAGTGGAGAGTCGGCGCCGCCGGCACGGCGGTCGTCACCGTCATGGGGCTCGCCCTCACCGCCTGCGGTGGCGCGAAGGTCGGCGACGACACCGCCGGCTCGGGCAGCTCAGGCAGTTCGGACAAGTGCGGGACCTTCAACCTCGCCGTCAACCCGTGGGTGGGCTACGAGGCGGACGCGGCGGTCGTCGCGTACGTCGCCCAGCAGGAACTCGGCTGCAAGGTCACCAAGAAGGACCTCAAGGAGGAGATCGCCTGGCAGGGCTTCGGCACGGGCGAGGTGGACGCCGTCCTGGAGAACTGGGGCCATGACGACCTGAAGAAGAAGTACATCACCGAGCAGAAGACCGGCGTCGAGGCCGGCTCGACCGGCAACAAGGGCATCATCGGCTGGTACGTGCCGCCGTGGCTGGCGAAGGCGCACCCGGACATCACCGACTGGAAGAACCTGAACAAGTACGCCGCCGAGTTCAAGACCTCGGAGTCGGGCGGCAAGGGCCAGCTCCTCGACGGCGACCCCTCGTACGTCACCAACGACGAGGCCCTGGTGAAGAACCTGAAGCTGGACTTCAAGGTGGTGTACGCGGGCAGTGAGACCGCCCTCATCCAGGCGTACCGCAAGGCCGAGAAGAACAAGGAATGGGTGATCGGCTACTTCTACGAGCCGCAGTGGTTCCTCTCCGAGGTGCCGCTGGTGAAGGTGAACCTGCCCGCGTACAAGACGGGTTGTGACGCCGACGCGGCCAAGGTCGCCTGTGACTATCCCGTCTACGACCTGGACAAGATCGTCAGCGCGAAGTTCGCCAAGTCGGGGAGCCCCGCCTATGACCTGGTGAAGAAGTTCAACTGGACCAACGACGACCAGAACACCGTGGCCAAGTACATCGCGGTGGACAAGATGACGCCCGACGCGGCGGCCAAGAAGTGGGTCGACGCCAACAAGGACAAGGTCGACGCCTGGCTCAAGTGACGGTGAGCCGACCGCGGTCGGACATGCCCGGTGGGCGGTGCGCGCAGGTGCGCACCGCCCACCGGGCATCGCCGTGTTCAGGGCCCCTGCGAGAGCCGTGTTCCGGGCCGGTATCCGGCGTCACGGACCCCTTGACACCCCCTCCCCGCGACAGGCACATTGAGTTGCGCAACCTGAAGCATGTTGCGTAGACAGCAACCGGATCGGTTCTGAATTCGGAGGTGCGGCGATGGCGGGACCCCGAGTGGTGATCATCGGAGCGGGTGTCGTGGGAGCGGCACTCGCGGACGAGATCTCCGCGCGCGGCTGGACCGAAGTGACCGTGGTCGACCAGGGCCCGCTGCCCGCCACCGGGGGCTCCTCGTCACACGCCCCGGGCCTGGTCTTCCAGACGAACTCCTCCAAGACCATGACGGAGCTGGCCCGCTACACCGTCGAGAAGTTCTGCTCCCTCGACGTCGACGGCAAGCCCTGCTTCCTTCAGGTCGGCGGACTCGAGGTGGCCACCACCCCCGAGCGCCTCACCGAACTCCACCGCCGCCACGGCTGGATCACCGCCTGGGGCATCGAGTCCCGGCTGCTGAGCCCCGAGGAGTGCGTCGAGCAGCACCCGCTGTTGAACCCCGACCGGGTCCTCGGCGGCCTCCTCGTCCCCACCGACGGCCTCGCCAAGGCGGTGCTCGCCGTCGAGGCGCAGATCCGCCGGGCCACCGAGCGCGGCGTCGCCTTCCTCGCCCGCCACGAGGTGCTGGACGTCCGGCAGACCGACGGCCGCGTGACCGGCGTCCTCACCGACCAGGGCGAGATCCCGGCCGACATCGTCGTGTGCTGCGCCGGCATCTGGGGGCCGAGGATCGCCCGCATGGTCGGCATGAATCTGCCGCTCACCCCGCTCGCCCACCAGCTCGCCTGGACCGGCCCGGTACCGGCGCTCGCGGGCCAGACCGAGGAGGCGGTGCGCCCGATCCTGCGGCACCAGGACGCCGACCTCTACTACCGCGACCGCTTCGACGCCATCGGCATCGGCTCCTACGGCCACCGCCCGATGCCCATCACCGCCGACGACATCCTCTCCGTCGACGCGGCCGGCGGGATGCCGTCGGTCATGCAGTTCACCGAGGACGACTTCGCCGACGCCTGGACCGAGACCCGCTCCCTGCTTCCCGCGACGCAGGACGCCAAGGTCGAGGAGGGCATCAACGGCCTGTTCTCCTTCACCACCGACAACTTCCCGCTGCTCGGCGAATCCCCGGCCGTCAAGGGCTTCTGGGTCGCCGAGGCCGTCTGGGTCACCCACTCGGCGGGCGTCGGACGGGCCGTAGCCGAATGGCTGGTCGACGGCCACTGCTCCTCCTTCGACCTGCACGAGTGCGACGTGAACCGCTTCGAGCCGCACCAGCTGTCACCGGAGTACGTCCTGGCCCGCGACTGCCAGAACTTCGTCGAGGTGTACGACATCCTCCACCCGCTCCAGCCGTCGGGTCACCCGCGCCCGATCCGCACCAGCCCCTTCCACGCCCGCCAGCAGGAACACGGCGCGTTCTTCCTGGAGGCCAACGGCTGGGAGCGCCCGCAGTGGTACGAGGCCAACGCGGGACTCGTCGAGGGCCGCAGCATCCCCACCCCCGACGACTGGGCGGCGCGGTTCTGGTCGCCGATCGTCGGCGCCGAGGCCCAGGTCACCCGCGAGACCGTCGCGATGTACGACATGACGGCCCTCAAGCGGCTGGAGGTGGCCGGCCCCGGCGCCGCCGACCTCCTGGAGCGCCTGTGCACCGGTAAGGTCGCCAAGTCCGTCGGCTCGGTGACGTACACCCTGCTGCTCGACCACGACGGCGGCATCCGCAGCGACATCACCGTCGCCCGCCTCGGCCGTGACCTCTTCCAGGTCGGCGCCAACGGCAACGTGGACCTGGACTGGTTCACCCGGCACCTCCCCGCCGACGGCACGGTCCAGGTCCGTGACATCACCCCGGGCACCTGCTGCGTCGGCCTGTGGGGCCCGCTGGCCCGCAAGGTCCTCCAGCCGCTCACGACGGAGGACTTCTCGGCCGACGGCCTGAAGTACTTCCGCGCCAGGAGCGCCTACATCGGATCGGTGCCCGTCACCGCCATGCGCCTGTCGTACGTCGGTGAACTCGGCTGGGAGCTGTACACCACCGCCGACCAGGGCCAGAAGCTGTGGGACACGCTCTGGCAGGCCGCCGAACCGCTCGGCGGCATCATGGCGGGCCGGGGCGCCTTCAACAGCCTGCGCCTGGAGAAGGGCTACCGCTCCTTCGGGACCGACATGACCTACGAGCACGACCCCTACGAGGCGGGCGTCGGCTTCGCCGTCAAGTCCGACAAGGACGACTTCATCGGGAAGGCGGCGTCGGAGCGTCGCAAGGCCGACGTGCGGCGCAAGCTGACCTGCCTGACCATCGACGATCCGCGATCGGTCGTCCTGGGCAAGGAACCCGTCCTCGACGGCGACCGCGCGGTGGGCTACGTCACCAGCGCCTCCTACGGATACACCGTCGGCAAGGGCATCGCCTACGCCTGGCTCCCGGCCGCCCTCGCCACCCCCGGCACCACCCTGCACATCGGCTACTTCGACCGGCGCGTCGAAGCCGTCGTCGCCGAGGAGCCCCTGTTCGACCCGACCATGTCCCGCCTCCGTGGCTGACCCCGGGGAAGGGGCACCGCCGGTGACCCACGCGCGGACCCCTGATCACCCGACCCTCGCAGAAGACGGAGACGTCCGATGAGCCCCCGCACCCCCGGCTCCGAGCTCCCCGAGCACCCCGACCGGCTGTGGCGCACACCGGAGCCGAAGCGGTCGTACGACGTGGTGATCGTCGGCGGCGGCGGTCACGGCCTCGCCACCGCCCACTACCTGGCGAAGAACCACGGCATCACCGACGTCGCGGTGCTGGAGAAGGGCTGGCTGGCGGGCGGCAACATGGCCCGCAACACCACCATCATCCGCTCCAACTACCTGTGGGACGAGAGCGCCGGCATCTACGAGCACGCGCTCAAGCTGTGGGAGGGGCTGGCGGAGGAACTCGACTACCCGATCCTCTTCTCGCAGCGTGGTGTGCTGAACCTCGCCCACAGCCTCCAGGACGTCCGTGACAGCGTGCGCCGGGTCGAGGCGAACCGGCTCAACGGCGTCGACGCCGAATGGCTGGGCGCCGAGCAGGTCAAAGAGGTCTGCCCGATCGTCAACATCTCGCCGGACGTGCGCTATCCGGTCCTGGGCGCCACCTACCAGCCCCGGGCCGGCATCGCCAAGCACGACCACGTCGCCTGGGGACTGGCCCGCTCCGCCGACGCCGCCGGGATCGACATCATCCAGAACTGCGAGGTCACCGGCCTGGACGTGGTCGACGGCCGGGTCGTCGGCGTACAGACCACCCTGGGCCCGATCGCGGCAGGCAAGGTGGCACTCTGCTCGGCCGGTCACACCTCGGTCCTCGCGGCCATGGCCGGCATCGAACTCCCGCTGCAGAGCCACCCGTTGCAGGCGCTGGTGTCGGAACTGCTGGAGCCGGTGCACCCGACGGTCGTGATGTCCAACGCGGTCCATGTGTACGTCAGCCAGGCCCACAAGGGCGAGCTGGTGATGGGCGCGGGCATCGACTCGTACAACTCCTACACGCAGCGCGGCGCTTTCCACATCATCGAAGAGCAGATGGCGGCGGCGCTGGAGCTGTTCCCCGTCTTCGCCCGCGCCCATGTGCTGCGCACCTGGGGCGGCATCGTCGACGTCAGTCCCGACGCCTCGCCGATCGTCGGCCTCACACCGGTGGACAACCTCTACCTCAACTGCGGCTGGGGAACCGGCGGTTTCAAGGCCACCCCGGGCGTCGGCTGGGTCTACGCCCACACCATCGCCCACGACACCCCTCACCCCCTCAACGCCCCCTTCTCGCTCGACCGTTTCACCACCGGCGCGCTCGTCGACGAGCACGGCGCGGCCGCGGTGGCCCACTAGGGAGCCGATCCATGCTGCTCATCCCCTGCCCGTGGTGCGGGCCCCGCGACGAGGCCGAGTTCCACTACGGCGGCCAGGCGCACGTGCCGTACCCCGAGGACCCGTCGGCCGTCAGCGACGAGGACTGGGCCCGGTACTTGTTCTTCCGCGACAACCCGAAGGGCCCCTTCGCCGAGCGCTGGAGCCACGCGGCGGGCTGCCGCCGCTGGTTCAACGCGGTCCGCGACACCTCGACGAACGAGATCCTGACGGTCTACCGGACGGGTGAGACACGCCCGGCGGCTGTCGCGCCGAGGCCCGCCGTGCCGGCCCGTCCGGCGGCGGCCGAGGCCCGTCCGGCGACCGGGACCGAGCCACGGTCGGTGACTTCAGCCCGTCCGGCGTTCGCGGACGAGGCCCTCGCGGGGCCGCAGCGCGGGTCCGGTGCAATCCCCGGCGGGGCCGAAGGGCCGGCGCCCCTTCAGGACGGGACGGTCAGGAGCGGCGGGGACGTGACAGCCGCCGGCGGCCCGGCCACAGGCCAACCGTTCCGCCACCCCACCCGGGGCCGCATCCGCCGCGAGGCGACCCTCACCTTCATCTTCGACGGAATCGAGTACCAGGGCCACCGCGGCGACACCCTCGCCTCGGCCCTCCTCGCCAACGGAGTCGTCCAGGCCGGCACCAGCATCAAGCTCGGCCGCCCGCGCGGCATCTTCTCCGCGGGTCCCGAGGAGCCCAACGCGGTCGTTCAGATCGAGGCCCCCTTCCCCGAACCGATGCTCCCCGCGACAACGGTCGAGCTGTACGACGGCCTGGTCGCGAGCAGCCTGCCCGGTCAGGGCCGCCTCTCCACCGCACCGGACCCCGCCCGCTACGACGCCGTGCACGCGCACTGCGACCTGCTGGTCGTCGGCGCGGGCCCGGCCGGCCTCGCGGCCGCGGCGGCGGCAGCCAGGAGCGGCGCGCGCGTCGTCCTCGCCGACGACCGGCCGGAGCCGGGCGGCAGTCTGCTGGGCTCGGGCGAACACCTCGACTGGGTGGAGGGGGTCACCGGACTGCTCGAAGCCGAACCGGAGGTGCGCGTCCTGCGCCGCACCACCGTCTTCGGCTACTACGACGACAACCATCTCCTCGCGGTGGAACGCCGCACGAACCACCTCGGCGCGGACGCCCCGGCGGCCATGTCCCGCGAGCGCGTCTGGCGCATCCGGGCCCGTCGCGTGGTTCTCGCCACCGGCGCCCACGAACGTTCGCTGGTCTTCGCGGACAACGACCGCCCCGGCGTGATGCTGGCCGCCTCGGCCCGGACGTATGTCCATCGGTACGGCGTGCTGCCCGGTCGGCACGCGGTCGTCTTCACCACCAACGACAGCGCCTACGCGACGGCGCTGGACCTCGCCGCGGCGGGCGTGGACATCGCGGCGATCGTCGACACCCGCTCCGAGCCGGGGGAGTGGGCCGAGCGTGCCCGGACCGCCGGCATCGAGGTGTTCGGCGGACATGCCGTCACCGGCACGGAAGGCGGCACCCGCCTCGCCGCTGTGACCGTCGCCCCGTACGGAAAGGCCGGGGTCCGACGGGAGTTCGCCGCCGACCTGTTGCTGGTCTCCGGCGGCTGGAACCCGGTGACGCATCTGTTCAGCCAGGCAGGCGGCAGGCTGCGCTACGACGAGGCGCTGGGCTCCTTCGTCCCCGACGCCTGCCGTCAGGCGGTCGAGGTCGCGGGCAGCGCGAGCGGTGTCCTGGACCTGAGCCGCGTCCTGGCCCAGGGCGCGGCGGCCGGTGCGCGCGCGATCGAGGCCGAGGGCTACACCTGCGAGCCGCCGCGCCTCCCGGAGGTGGCCGCACAGCCGCACACACCACCCATGCACGTCTACGTGGTCTCCGGCACCTCCGGCCCCCGCCGCTTCGTCGACCTCCAGCGCGACGTCACCGTCGACGATCTGGCCCGGGCGACCGGCGCCGGTATGCGCTCGGTCGAGCACACCAAGCGCTACACCACGGCCGGCACCGCGAACGACCAGGGCAAGACATCCGGCGTCCTGGCGGGCGGCGTCGTCGCCGAACTGCTCGGCGTGGACGTGTCGGCCCTCGGCACCACCACGTTCCGGCCGCCCTACACACCCGTCTCCTTCGCCACGCTCGCCGGCCGCGACCGGGGAGCGCTGCACGACCCGGTCCGGGTGACCGCCCTGCACGACTGGCACACCGGACACGGCGCCCTGTTCGAGAACGTTGGCCAGTGGAAGCGCCCCTGGTACTACCCGCACGACGGCGAGGACATGGAAACCGCCGTGCTGCGCGAGTGCGCCGCCGCGCGCGAGGGCGTCGCCTTCATGGACGCCTCCACCCTCGGCAAGATCGACGTACAGGGCGCGGACGCCGGCGTCTTCCTCGACCGGCTCTACACCAACATGATGAGCACCCTGAAGGTCGGCATGATCCGCTACGGCGTCATGTGCCGGCCGGACGGCATGATCTTCGACGACGGCACGGTCATCCGCGTCGCCCAGAACCGCTTCCTCGTCACCACCACGACCGGCAACGCGGCGGCCGTACTGGACTGGATGGAGGAGTGGCTCCAGACGGAGTGGCCCGAACTGGACGTCCACTGCACCTCCGTGACCGAGCAGTGGGCCACGGTCGCCCTGGTCGGGCCGCGCTCCCGCGAGGTCCTGGGCACGCTCGCCCCGCAACTCGCCGTGGCCAACGAGGACTTCCCGTTCATGGCGTGGCGTGACACGCAGGTCGCGGGCATCGCGGCCAGGGTGTGCCGGATCAGCTTCTCCGGTGAACTGGCCTACGAGATCAACGTGTCACCGTGGGAGGCCCTCGCCCTCTGGGAAGCGCTGTACGAGGTCGGCGCCCCGTACGGCATCACCCCGTACGGCACCGAGACCATGCACGTCCTGAGGGCGGAGAAGGGGTACCCGATCATCGGCCAGGACACCGACGGCACCGTCACCCCGCAGGACCTCGGCATGAGCTGGGTGGTGTCGAAGAAGAAGCCCGACTTCATCGGCAAGCGCTCCCACGCGCGTGCGGACACCGCGCGTGCCGACCGCAAGCACCTGGTCGGGCTGCTCCCGGAGGACTCCGGCGCCTTCCTCCCGGAGGGCACCCAGCTGATCGCCGACAGCGTGCTGCCCGCGCCGCCCGTCCCGATGCTCGGCCACGTCACCTCCAGCTACCGCAGCGCCGCCCTGGGCCGGACCTTCGCGCTGGCCCTGATCAAGGGCGGCCGGGAGCGTGTCGGTGAGCGGCTGTACGCCCCGGTGGGCGACCGGATGGTCGCGGTGACCGTCGCAAGCCCCGTCCTCTACGACCCCGAGGGAGCCCGTCGCGATGGCTGACACCGCCCTTTCCTCCCCACCTCGCAGCCCTCTGGCGCACGTCGCCGATCGCCTGGCGGGCGCGACCCGCGCCTCCGGGGGCGCGGTCCGGCTGGCCGAACTCCCCTTCCTGACGCAGCTGAACGTGCGCCTCGACGCCAAGGGAGCGGCGGCGGACGCCGTCGGGCTGGCGCTGGGCCTTCCGCTCCCCCTCGACGCCGACACCGTCGTACGCGCGGGGGAGTCGACGGCGCTCTGGCTCGGTCCGGACGAATGGCTGCTGGTGGGCCCGCCCGGCAGCTCGCATGATGCGGAGCGCCGGATCCGGGCGGCCGCCGGGGACGAGCCCGTGTCCGTCACCGACGTCTCCGCCCAGCGCACCACGCTCCTCGTGACGGGTCCCCGCGCCCGCGACCTCCTCGCCCACGGGTGCGCGCTGGACCTGCATCCGCGCGCCTTCGGCCCCGGACGCTGCGCCCAGACCACCCTGGCCCGCACCCAGATCGTCCTGGTCTCCCGCGACGAGACCCGAGCCGGCTTCTGGATCCTGGTCCGGTCGTCCTTCGCGGGCTATCTGGCGGACTGGCTGCTCGACGCGGCGACCGAATACATCTGACCGCCCTTCGACGAGATCGGCGGTCGTGGAGGTGCCGGAGGGCGAAAGCGCGGGAGCCGCTGAAGGGCTCCCGCACGACGCTTCCCTGCGGGCGTCCGGCAGGACGGCGGACTCCCGGGCGTGCCGTCGGGACGTGGCCGCCGTCCGGTGCGCCTTCGTGCGCGGTCCCGACGGCCCGACGTCCCTGGGGGAGCCGGTTCCCTGCGCAACGGTCAGGCGGCGCGGCAGAGCACCGTCGGACGGGCGGGCGTCGGGACCTGGGCCGCGGTGGCGGGCACCGGACGGGCCGCGCGGACAGCGGGCGTGACCTGCGAGCGGTCGCGTGCGAAGACGACGAGGCGCAGCACCACGAACCGGGCGGCGCCGGCGGCCGCGGAGGCGGACAGGTAGACGATCTGTTCGAGCACGGGTCCGGGCGCCGCCGCCAGCGACTGAAGGACGAGCATCGCCGCGCCCGTCACCGCGAACGCGGCGGCCGCGGACCCGGCCGACTGCGCATGCTGTCGGCCGGTCGCGCGTCCGCCCGCGCCGAAGGTGAAGCGGGCGTGCAGCTCGGTGGCGAGGAGAGTGGAGGCCACGGTGACCGCCGCGTTGGCCAGGACCCAGGGAATCAGGGTGCCGAGGGCGGCCACGGCGAAGCTGGACGCGACTCCCACCGCGCCGCCACAGAGCACGAAGCGGGCGAAGGCGACGAGGGCTGCGGGTAACGGCTGCCGCGCTCTGCGCGCTGTTTTCATGATCCGCCCCCTGTGATCGGTCACTGCTCGGACGCGCCCCTCTCGTCCCGACGCAGCCACTCGTTTCCTGCATCGGAAACGCTACGTTGCGTTCATGGGTCGTGCAACGGAATTATTGCGCAGTAATGTCATAGACGCAGGTGGATGACGTCAAATCGTTGCAATGGGCTTGTCGTTAACGCAACAAGCGTGATGGATTCGTTGCAATGGATGGCAAGTGAACGCCACGGTGGGGCGTCCGGCGCGTTCATGTATGCGAATGAGGCGACATGGCCTGCCTGGCAAGGAGGGGCACGGTCGCGAGGCTGCGTGGGGTCGCTCGGCAGGGATCGGGCGCTGACGCGAACCCGCGGAGGCGATCGGCGTTCACATACTTGTCAGCCCTCGGTGCCGGACCTATTCTCGCGTGGAGAAGTGGAGAAAGCGCTTTCCCGGGTGCCTGACGACCCTGCCGGGGAAAGCGGCCCGCGGTGTCGGCCTCGGGGCACCCCCCACGCCGCAACCGATCCGGCGTGGGGCCGGCCCCGGACTGACCGCATGAAGGCGCCGACGCCCGGCACTCCAGGACGTCGTCTCGCTCCCCGTGGCGTTGCCACCCGCGTCGCCCCGGCATGCGTGCACCTGGAGACGGCACCCGTCGCACCGTCGCCCGCGCGGCATCCGCACCGCCCGCACCACAGTTACCGCCCGCACCGCATCGGCACCACCGTCCCTTCCGGCTGAGGGCCCGAACGGCGTCCTTACCGGGCCGGCAGGGGCTGCTCCTGCCCAAAACATGGCATGTACATGGCATGGGTGTGCGACCTGGCCGGCCCTGATCCGGGTCCGGACGTGCGCGGCACCCCGTACGCGATGACGAAAGACGAGGCGAGAATGACAAAGCCAGTCGCTCTGCGACTCTCCGCGGCACTCGGCACCCTGGCCCTGGCGGCGGCGACGGGCGTGGTCCTGTCCATGCCCACCGCGTCGGCGGCCGCCGCCGGTGCGACCGGGTTCGCCACCCAGAACGGCGGCACCACCGGCGGCGCCGGCGGGACGACGGTCAGAGCCACCACCGGCACCCAGATCCACCAGGCCCTGTGCGGCCGGGCCGCCACCAGCACCCCGATCACCATCCAGGTCGAGGGGACCATCACCGTCGGCAACACCGCGAAGGTGTCGGGCGCCGGCTGCAACACCGCCGCCGGCGTGATCGAGTTGAAGGGCATCAGCAACGTCACCCTGGTCGGCGTCGGCGGCGGGGCCGTGTTCGACCAGATCGGCATCCACATCCGCCAGTCGAGCAACATCGTCGTCCAGAACGTGACCGTCCAGAACGTGAAGAAATCGGGATCGCCCACCTCCAACGGCGGAGACGCCATCGGCATGGAGAGCGATGTGCACAACGTCTGGGTGGACCACGCCACCCTGATCGCCTCCGGCGGGGAGTCGGAGGGCTTCGACGCCCTGTTCGACATGAAGGACAACACCCGGTACGTGACCCTGTCCTACAGCATCCTGCGCAACTCCGGCCGCGGCGGGCTCGTCGGCTCCGGCGACAGCGACCTCGCCAACGGGCCGGTCACCTTCCACCACAACCGGTACGAGAACATCGACTCCCGTACGCCCCTGCTGCGCGGCGCCACCGCCCACATCTACGACAACTACTACGTCGGTCTGCACGAATCGGGCATCAACCCGAGGGCCGGCGGCAAGGCGAAGGTCGACAACAACTACTTCAAGGACTCCAAGGACGTCCTCGGCACCTTCTACACCGACCTGCCCGGATACTGGCAGGTCAGCGGCAATGTCTTCGACAACGTGACGTGGTCGGCGCCGGGCGCGGAGAACAACCCCGCCGGGCCGGACCCGACGTCGAACACGACCGTGAGCATCCCCTACTCCTACGCTCTGGACGCCGCGTCCTGTGTGCCGTCGATCGTGACCGCGACGGCGGGCGCCAACAACGGCCTGAAGGTGTCGGACGGGAACTGCGCGGCGACGACACCCACCGCGACCGCCACCTCGACGCCCACGCCGACCGCCACCGCGACACCGCCGGCCACCGCTTCGCCGACGCCGCCGACCGGGAACAACCTGAGTCTCGGCGCCGACGCCGACGGCTCCAGCAAGGCGGCCGGCACCAGCTACGGCAACGTCCGTGACGGCGACACGGCCACCTACTGGTCGCCGAGCGGCTCGACCGGCTCCATCTCCGTCAAGTGGGGCTCGGCGACCACCCTCTCCAGGATCACCATCCGTGAGGCCTCCGGCGCCACCGGCAACATCGGCTCCTGGCGCCTGCTGAACGCCGACACCGGGGCGCTGCTGACCTCGGGCAGCGGAGCGGGCGCCGTCTCCTTCGCGTCCACCTCGCTGAAGAAGGTCACCTTCGAGATCACGGGTTCCAGCGCCACCCCGAAGGTGGCCGAGTTCGAGACCTACGCCTGACCGGAAGGGCGGTGCCCGGGCCGGCCGGACGAACGGCCGGCCGGTTCACGCTCCGCTTCACACCTCAGCCGGGCAGGGCGCCGTCGCCGACCTGTCCCGCCCGGTCACCGCGGCGCCCGGACGCGGGGGCCGGCTCGATCGTCGCTCGTCGTATGGTGCGGCGCTGAGCAGCCGTCGTGGCGCCCCAGATCCCGTCGTCCTCGCCGTGCTCGAGCGCCCAGTCCCGGCAGGCGACGAGCACGGCGCAGCGGCGGCACACCGCTCTGGCCAGTGCGGCTTCCGTACCGGGAGCCGCGAGATCCGACAGAGGGAAGAAGATCTCCGGGTCCTCTCCGACGCACGCGGCCTGATCGCGCCAGTCGGGGGTTTCCGGGTGTTCGCAACCTGAGCCGGTCATGGTGCACCTCCCACAAAGCCGCCTGAAGGCAGGGCGAGTGACAGCCACGGCGCACGTCGGCGCCGCAGCTCCGGCAGAGGTTCCGAGCATCTTAATCACTTATGTCTGATTTCAGGAAGGGCTTCGGGAAGGGCTTCGGGCGTGCGCGGTGCGGACGGAATCCGGGGCTTGGGCCGCGCGCTCCCCGAGGGCCCCTACAGGTCGAGGACCAGGCGGGGGCCGCACGAGCGGGAGACGCAGATGAGCATGGTGTCCCCGGCCGCCCGCTCCTCCTCGCTCAGCAGCGAGTCGCGGTGGTCGGGCCTGCCGTCCAGGACGTCGGTCTCGCAGGTGCCGCACGTGCCCTCGCGGCAGGAGAAGTCCACCGCGACGCCCGCCCCCTCCAGGGTTTCCAGCACCGAGCGGTCCGCCGGCACCGTCAGGGTGAGCCCGGAGCGGGCGAGTTCCACCTCGAAGGTCTCGCCGGAGCCGGAGCCGGCCGTTCGCGCGGGGGCGAACCGCTCCACGCCCAGGGTGCCGGGCGGCCACCCCGCGCACTGCTCCTCCACCGCCCGGAGCAGCGGCTCGGGACCGCAGGCGTGTACGAGGGTGCCTTCCTCGGGCGAGCCGAGGTGGGCGGCGAGGTCCAGCAGGCCGTACTCGTCCTGAGGACGGACCGTCACCCGGTCCCCGTGCCGGGCGAGACGGTCCAGGAACGCCATGGAGGTGCGGGTACGGCCGCCGTACAGCAGACGCCAGTCGTCCCCCGCGGCCTCCGCGGCCTCGACCATGGGCAGGATGGGCGTGATGCCGACGCCGCCCGCGACGAACAGGTGACGTGCGGCGGGCCGCAGCGGAAAGTTGTTCCGCGGTCCGCGCACGCGGACGGTGGCGCCTTCGCGCAGGTGGTCGTGGACGTGGGCGGAACCGCCGCGGCTCTGCGGCTCGCGCAGCACGGCGATCTGCCACGCGTCGCGTGCCGCCGGATGCCCGCACAGGGAGTACTGGCGGATCAGCTCACCGCCGCTGCCGTTCCCGCCGTTCAGGAACACGTCGATGTGGGCGCCCGGCGTCCAGGGCGGAAGCGGACCGCCGTCGGGGCGGCGCAGGGTGAGGGAGACGACGCCGTCGGCGGCCCGGGTGCGGGCGGCCACGGCGAGGGTCGTGTCGACCGGGGGAGGTGGGGTGTCCATGATGGTTCGGCTCCCGTGTTCAGGCCCGCGCGGGCACGTGCAGCAACAGTGCGTCGCCCTGGCCGCCGCCCCCGCACAGGGCGGCGGCTCCGCTGCCGCCTCCGCGCCGTCGCAGTTCCGCCGCGAGGGTCAGCACCAGGCGGGCTCCGGTCATGCCGACCGGGTGCCCGAGCGCGATCGCTCCGCCGTTGACGTTCACCCTGTCCAGCGGGATGTCCAGCTCCCGTACGGAGGCCAGGGCCACTCCGGCGAACGCCTCGTTGATCTCGAACAGGTCCAGGTCCGCGGCCTTCAGCCGGCCGTCCCGGACGAGGGCGTCACGGACGGCGCCGGCCGGCTGGACGAGCAGCGAGGGGTCGGGCCCGGCGACCGTGCCGTAGGCGCCGATCTCGGCGAGCGGGGTCAGCCCCTCCCGCCGTGCCCGCTCCGCGCTCATCACGACGACCGCCGCGGCGCCGTCGGAGAGCTGTGAGGAGTTCCCCGCGGTGATGGTGCCCGAGCCGGAGAAGGCGGGCCTGAGACGGCCCAGGCTCTCGGCGCTGCTCCCCGGCCGTACGCCCTCGTCGGCGTCGACCACGGTCTCGCCGCCGCGTCCGGTCACCGTGACCGGGGTGATCTCCTCCGCCAGCACGCCCGACTCCTGGGCTCGGGCGGCCCTTTGATGGGAGAGCGCGCTGTACTCGTCCTGTTCCTCCCGGGTCAGGGCGAACGGCTGCTGGTAGCGCTCGGTGGCCGCGCCCATGGAGACGCCGTCGAAGGCACAGGTCAGGGCGTCGCGGTCGAGGGCGTCCTCCACCGCGGCCGGGCCGTACTTCCACCCGGTGCGTGATCCGCGCAGCAGGTGCGGGGCGCCCGACATCGACTCCATCCCGCCCGCGACGACCACCTCGTGGCGGCCGGAGGCGATCAGCAGGTCGGCCAGGGCGATGGCGTGCAGACCGGACAGGCAGAGCTTGTTGACGGTGCTCGCGGGCACGGAGAACGGGATGCCGGCCCGGATCGCGGCCTGCCGTGCCGGATTGGGGCCGGCCGCGGCCTGCACGACATGGCCCATGACGACGGCTTCCACGGCGGCCGGCTCCAGCCGGACGGCGTCCAGTGCCGAGCCGATGGCGCGGGCGCCGAGGTCGACCGCGGACAGGGTGCTGAGGGCGCCCGTCAGCCTGCCGATGGGTGTCCTCGCTCCGGCGACGATGACGGATCCGGGCATGACCGAAACCTCCTGGGGTGTGGGACGGGTCAGGCGACCGCGTCGACGGTGCGTTCGGCGATCATGTGGGCCGTCTCGTTGACCGAGTGCAGAACGATGCGGCCGCCGGGCATGCGCCGCACCCGGCTGACGGACGTGTAGCCGGGGTGGAACCAGAACATCGCGGGCAGGCCGAGCACCGCCGCCAGAAAGGTGTTGGTGATGCCGCCGTGGCACACGGCCGCGACCCGCCCGCCGGGATGCGCGTCGAAGATGGCGTCCATGGCCCGCACGGCCCGCCCGCGGAAGGCGTCCCGGTCGAGGTCGGGCACGAAGTCCTCGAAGCGTCCCTCGGCGAGCGCCGCCGCCCGGGGATCGTCCGCGCCGATCTGCTCCGGTGGGGTGTAGGGCTGGGACACGTCCGTGTCCCACTCGCGCAGGTCGTCCAGGACGGTGGCGGTCATACCCGTGAGGCGCTCCAGGGGGGCCACGGTCTCCCTGGCCCGCAGGAACGGGCTGGAGTAGAGGGCGTCGAGGTCCTCGTGGGTGAGCCAGGCGGCGAGGCGTTCGGCCTGGGCGGCGCCCTCCGGCGACAGCCCGGGGTCGAACACGCCTGCCACGGGGAGTCCGTGCCGGATGAGGAGGAGTTCGGTCATGACGATCCTTGGGTGCACAGGGGAACGGTCGGGAAGGCTCAGCCGGCGATGGTGCGTTCCGAGCTCCAGTAGGGGCGGCGCATCGCGCGTTTGTCGAGCTTGCCCATGGCGTTGCGCAGGAGCTCGGGAACGAACTCGTACGACTTCGGGCACTTGTAGGCGGCGAGGCGCTCGCGGCAGAAGGCGTCCAGCTCGTCGGCGGGCGGTTCGTCCCCCGCCGCCACGACGAGGGCCCGCAGCGACTCGCCGAAGTCCGGGTCGGGCACGCCGATCACCGCGACCTCGACGACCGCCGGGTGCTGCCGCAGGACCGCCTCGCTCTCGGCCGGGTAGAGGTTCACGCCGCCGGAGACCACGACGTCGGCGGCCCGGTCGGTGATGAAGATGTAGCCGTTCTCGTCGACGTAGCCGATGTCGCCGAGCGTGAAGACGCCGGGGGAGAGATAGGCGGCCTTGGTCTTGTCCGGGTCGGCGTGGTAGCGGACCCCTTGGTCCTCGGGCGCCCGGAAGGCCAGCAACCCGCGTTCTCCGGGCGCCAGTTGCGTGCCGTCGTCATCGGTGACCAGGACCTCGAACGGAGGCCGGACGCGTCCGACCGAGCCCGGGTGCGCGAGCCACTCGTCGCTGCTGATGCGGGCCACGGTCCCCGCCTCGCTGGCGCCGTACGACTCCGTCAGCACCGGACCGAACCACTCGATCATGGCCCGCTTCACGTCCGGCGGGCACGCGGAGCCGGTGTGGGAGACCTGACGCAGGCTGGAGAGGTCGTACCGGGCGCGGACCTCGTCCGGGAGGGCGAGCAGCCGTTGGAAGTGGGTGGGCACCATGACCGTCGAGGAGACCTGCCACTTCTGCACACGGCTGAGGAAGGTCTCCGGGTCGTACCTGCCGAGGACGACCACCGGCCGGCCGGCCGCGAGGTGCCGCAGCGAGGTCAGCGGCGCGTTGTGCTGGAGGGGGCCGCACACCAGGTGGGGCCCCGGCGGGAAGCCGGGCCGGGCGGACATCGCGGTGAGGTAGGCGGTGCTGTCGGCCACCGGACCGCTCACCCAGCGCACCTCGGTCCCGCGTGCCCGTCCGGTGGTGCCGGAGGTGTAGACGAGCGGAGGCCGGGCGGGCCGGTCCGCCGGGAGGGGCCGGCCGATGGGCGCGGCCGCCAGCCACAGGTCCCAGTCGAAGGCGTGCCCGGCCGCCGGGGTTCCGTGCGTCACGACCGGCAGGCCCAGTTCGCGCGCCGCGTCGAGGGCGGCGCCCGCGCCGGCGGGTCCGGCGATGATCCCGGTCACGCCCGCGTCGATGATCTGGTCGACGAGTTCGCCCGAGGTGAGGTTCCGGGACGCGGCCACGGTCCCCACCCCGGCGCGCAGTCCCGCCAGGTGGGCCACCAGCGTCGGGATCGCGTTGTCACCGAGGACGGCGATCCGGTCGTCGGGGCCCGGCGCGAACTCCAGCAGCCGGGCCGCCGCCCGTCCGACCTGGTCGGTCAGGCCGGCCCAGGACAGCACGCCCAGGTCGTCCACCACGGCGGGCTCGTCGGGTGTCTCCTGGGCGCGACGGTCGAGTGGCAGCAGCGACATGGCTCCTCCGGCGGCTCCGTGGTCCTCTCACGATTCGACGGGAGAGGGGATGTGGAGACTGTAGCGTTTATCAAGAAAGTACGGAACACTCTGATCCTGGAAGGAGTCGTTCCCGCATGGTTCAGCGGTGATGAGCATCGACGCCCCACCCACCCTTACTGAATCCGTCATCTGGTAAGTACCCGAGGAGGAGCCATGTCCCAGCCCGATCCGGACGCATGGCGCACACAGGTCCGGCAGTGGCTGGCCGACGTGCTCGAACCGGCCAGGACACCCGGCTCGGCCGGGGAGACCCCCGACCTCGCCGTGTTCCACAACCTCCCCGAGGACGAGGAACGCCTGCTGCTGGAGCGCTGCCGCGCCTACCAGCGGGCCCGCTTCGACGCCGGCTACCAGGCGCTGACCCTGCCCGAGGACAAGGGCGGGGCGGGCCTGACCGCCGCCCACGTGGCGGCGTTCGCCGAGGAGGAGTCGGCCTTCGAGGTGCCCCCGTCCACCGAGCTGATCAGCGTCACCGTGCGCCTGGTCGCGATGGCTGTCTCCCTGTTCGGGACGGCCGAGCAGCGCCGGGACCAGGCCCGCGCCTTCCTGCGCACCGACCTGCTCGCCTGCCAGCTCTTCAGCGAACCCGGCGCCGGATCCGACCTCGCGGCCCTGCGCACCCGCGCCCGCCAGGAGGGGCAGGGGGACACGTCCGGCTCGAGCGAACCCGGAAGCGGCGGAGACTGGGTGATCGACGGTCAGAAGGTGTGGACCTCGGGCGCCCAGTTCGCCGACTACGGCCTGCTGCTCGCCCGCACCGACCCCGACGTGGTCAAACAGGCCGGCATCACCGCCTTCCTGATCCCCATGGACGCCCCCGGGGTGGAGGTGCGGCCCATCCGTCAGATGAGCGGCGGCGCCTCCTTCAACGAGGTCTTCCTCAGCGGCGTACGCGTCCCGGACCGGCTGCGGATCGGGCGGCCGGGACAGGGCTGGGAGGTCGCCACCACCACCCTCGCCTTCGAGCGGACCGCCTCAGGCAGCGGCAACCGCCGCAAGGGCGGCACCTTCACGGACGTGCTGGCACTCGCCCGCTCCCTCGACCGCGCTTCGGACCCACTGGTCCGCCAGCGCCTGGCCGACCTGTACGTACGGGCCGCCCTGCGCGCGGCCACCGTGGAGCGCGTCGCCCGGACGAGCGCCGCCGGCGGACGGCCGGGTCCCGAGGCCTCACTCACCAAACTCATGGCCTCCGACCTCCTCACCCGCACGGGACAGGTCGCCGCCGAGCTGATGGGGGCGCGCATCAGCGCCGACACCGGGGAACCGGGCGCCTTCGCCTGGACCCAGCATCTCCTGGGCGCCCCCGGCTACCGGCTGGCCGGCGGCACCGACCAGATCCAGCGCAACCTGATCGGCGAGCGGGTGCTGAAACTGCCGCCCGAACCGCGGGCGGACCGTGCGCCCTTCTCTCAGCAACCCGGCAACTGAGTTCCCGCCCCGGCCACGCGGGGCTCTCGCCGGCAACGGAGGTCCTGCCCGGCGACCGAGGACCCCGCCCGGCCATCCGGCCATCCGGCCATCCGGCCATCCGGCCATCCGGCCATCCGGCCATCCGGCCATCACGAAGGAGTGACATCCATGGATCTGGGACTGACGGGCGCGAAGGCGCTGGTGACCGGCGCGAGCCGGGGCATCGGGCGCGCCGTCGCCGTAACGCTGGCGGCGGAGGGCTGCGCGCTGGCCCTGTGCGCCAGAGGTGAGGAAGACCTGGCCAAGGCGGCCGCCGAACTGCGGGCTGAGGGGGCGACCGTCTTCGCGGAAGCGGTCGACGTCACCGACCCCGCGGCGCTCGCGGGCTTCGTGGAGCGGGCGGCCGGTGAACTGGGCGGCCTCGACCTGCTGGTGTCCAACGTGTCGGCGGGCAACGTGAAGGGCCCCGAGTCCTGGGAGGCCAGCCTGCGCGGAGACCTGATCCCCTTCGCGGGACTCGTCGAGGCGGCCCTTCCGCACCTGGACGCCTCCGACCGGGCAGCCGTCGTGGCCATCGGCACCACCAACGCCTCCGACACGGCGCGCCCGGCCGGCGCGAACTCCTACTCCGCGCTCAAGGCGGCCGTCGTCCAGCACGCCTCGGCCCTCGCGCACGCCCTCGCGCCCCGGGGCATCCGCGTGAACACCGTCTCGCCCGGCCCGATCGACTTCCCCGGCGGCGCCTGGGAGACCATCCGCACCAGCCGCCCGGAGGTGTACGAGGAGGTGCTCGCCAAGCTGCCGGTCGGCCGCTACGGCACCGCCGAGGACGTGGCCGCGGCAGTGGCGTTCCTGCTCGGGCGGACCGGCTCCTTCTGCGTCGGGGTCAACCTCGTGGTGGACGGCGGGCTGCTCACCCGCGTCCAGTACTGAGCCATGGCGGGCCCGGCCGGCCGCCTGGACGCCGTACTCGTCTGCGGCGGCCGCTGGCACGACTTCGACCATGCGCGGCTGCGGCTGCTGGAACTGCTCGGTGAGCATCCGCGGGTCCGCACCACCGTGCACCAGGACTACGACTGCCTGGACGCACTCGACCGGGCCGACCTGCTGGTCACCTACACCTGCGACGTCCGGCCGCGCCCGGCCCAGCGGGCCGCGCTGGCCCGCTTCGTCGAGCGGGGCGGACGCTGGCTCGCCCTGCACGGCACCAACTCGGTGATCGAGCCGTCGAGGAGTGACGGGGCGCGGATCTTCGCGACACCACGGCTCCTCGGGCCGCTGGCACAGGTGCTCGGCAGCCAGTTCCTGGCCCACCCGCCGATCGAGCCGTACGAGGTCCGCGTCACCCGGCCCGGTCATCCGCTGGTCGCCGGGATCGAACCGTTCACGGTCACCGACGAGCTGTACGTGTGCGAGCTGCACGGAGAGCTCGAGGTGCTGCTGCACGCCGAGTACACGGGCCCGTGCCGCGGTTTCGCGGAGGGCGACACGGCCGCCCTCGACGACGCACCCCGCCCCGTGCTGTACCTCAGGCGGCACGGTCGGGGCGAGGTCTGCTACTTCACCCTCGGCCACTGCCGCGGCCGTTACGACATGCAGGACCTCGGCGTGGACGACACCGGCCAGGTCGACATGGGGCCATGGCGGACCCCGGAGTTCCTGACGGTCCTTCGGCGGTGCGTGCAGCGCACGGTGGACGGTCGGGACCGGGCACAGGAGCGGGCCGGCACCTGAGCGAGGCTCGGGTGCCGGCCCTGCACCGGCCCGTGGCCGGGGCCACGGCTCCGGCTCAGCCGTGTGGCAGTACCACCGCGCGACCGCGGATGTCACCGGCGTGCAGACGCTCGTACGCCGCGGGCGCCTGCTCCAGGGTGAAAGTCTCGACGTGGGCCGACACGAGCCCCTGCCGCGCCAGTTCGAGCACGTCCATGAGCTCCGGCCGGCTGCCCCAGTAAGGAAAGGCGGCGGACACCTCGAACGGCAGCCCGCCCCCGAAACCGACGGCCAGGGTGCCCCCGCCGAGGCCCACGACGGTGACATCGCCCTCGACCGCCACCGACCCGGCGGCGATCGCCAGGGTCGCCTCGGCCCCGACGAAGTCCAGGACGACCTCCGCTCCCGTCCCGCCGGTGAGGCGCCGCAGCCGCGCCACGGCCTCGCCGTCCGACAGCAGCGTCTCGTGGGCGCCGACCTTGCCGGCCAGCTCCAGCTTCTCCTCGCTCACGTCGAGGGCGACCACCCGGGCCGGGGTCAGCGCGCGCAACAGCTGCACGGCGAGATGCCCCAGACCGCCGACGCCGATCACCACCGCCGTGCTGCCGGGCAGCAGCTTGGGCAGCGACCTGCGGATCGCGTGATACGGAGTCAGTCCCGCGTCGGTGAGCGGCGCGGCCTGCACGGGGTCGACCCCGTGCAGCGGCACCAGATGACGGGGCGAGTCGACCAGCATGTACTCCGCGAGCGCGCCGGGGGAGCCGAGTCCCGGCGGCATGATGCCGAGCCCGGCGGCGTGCGGACAGCAGTTCTCCTTGCCCTCGGCGCACTTGGGGCAGCGCCCGCAGCCCCACGGGCCGTACACCGCCACCGCCTCACCCTCCGCCACGCCGGTGACACCGACGCCGACCGCCGCAACCGTCCCGACCCCCTCGTGACCGAGCGCCAGCGGCAGCGGATAGGGGAACACCTCCTCCGGCCAGCCCATCACCGCCAGGTCCGAGTGGCAGATCCCCGCCGCCGTCACCTTCAGCAGCACCTGACCCGGGCCGGGTTCGGGCACCGGCACCTCCACGACCTCGGGAGCGTGCCCCACCCTGCGGTACTGAACGGCCCTCATCCCCGGATCTCCTTGTCGGCGGTGGTGTCGGACCGGGCCCCCGTGCGGCGGCGCAGCACGGCGGGCAGCGCGATCCGCCCTCCGGTGAGAACGAGCGCCACGATGAGGACCGAACCGGTGAACAGGCTCGCGGCCCACTGCGCGCTGGTGGCGAGCCCGAGCCCCGTGATGCCGGTGCCCAGCAGAAGGACCGCGATGACCGTGCCCCAGGCGTTGAAACGGCCCGCGCGCAGCTGCGTCGCGCCGACGAAGGCCGCCGCGTAGGCCGAGAGCAGGTACGGGGTGCCCGCGGTGGGCGATCCGGATCCCACCGAGGACGCGAAGACGACGCCGGCGAAACCGGAGAGCAGCGCGGACACCACCAGCGTCAGACAGCGCAGCCGGTCGGTGCGCACGCCCTGGAGCCGGGCCGCGTCGGCGTTGAAGCCGGTCGCGTACAACCGGCGCCCCGTGGCGGTGTGTTCCAGCAGGAACCAGATGGCGAGGGCGGCGAGCAGCAGGTACAGCACCGGCAGGGTGATGCCGCCCGCGTCCAGCTGGGCGATGTCCGCGAACGGCTTGGCGAGCAGTTGCACACCGGTGATCGAACTGTCGTTGGTGACCATGGTGATCAGGGACTGGATCAGCGCACCGGTGGCCAGGGTGGCGATGAACGAGTCGACCCGCAGCACCACCACCACGACGGCGTTGACCACTCCGACCAGCAGGGCCGCGGTCATCGCCAGGGTGATCGCGGCGGTGGGGCCGAGACCCGTGGAGACCAGGAAGTGGGCGGTCAGCACACTCGTGAGGGACATGGTGTAGGCGACCGACAGGTCGAAGACACGGGCGGCCAGCGGCAGTACGACGCTGAGCGCCACCAGCCCGGCCACGGCGTTGCCGTTCAGTACCTGCTTGACCGTGATGACGGTCGGGAAGGTGTCCGGCGCCCACACGGAGAAGATCACGGCGATCAGCAGCCACACGTAGACGGCGCCGATGTTGCGGAACGACAGGGCGGCCACCGCCCGCCGGCCGAGCGCGCCGGGCGTCCCCACGGCGGTGGCCGCGGGTCCGTCGGGGCCGGTCGGCCGGAGCCGTGCGGCCCGGGTCGGGGTGGATGTCATCTCACTCGGTTCCTTCCATGGCGTGGACCAGCGCGGGTTCGGTGATCTCCCGGCCGTTGATCTCCCGTACGATCCGGCCGTCGCGTACCACCAGGACGCGGGTGCAGAGCGCGAGCAGGTCCTCCGTGTCGGAGGAGGACACGATCACGCCCATACCGCCGACGGCCTGACGCTCGATCAGGTCGTACAGCTGGAGGCGGGTGGCGATGTCGACGCCCGCGGTGGGTTCGCACAGCACCAGCACCGCAGGCTGCTGGGCCAGGCAGCGGGCCATGACGACCTTCTGCTGGTTGCCGCCGCTCAGGGTGGTGATCCGGGCCCCGGGCCCGGCCGTGCGCACCCCCACCCGTCGGATCCAGTCCGCGGCGAGAGAGGACTCGCGGCGCCGCTGAAGACGTCCGCCCCGTGCCCGGAGCCGGTCGAGCAGGGGGAGGGTCAGGTTCTCGCCGACGGAGAAGTCGCCGATCACCCCCTCGGCGGCCCGGTCCGCGGGGACCAGGGGAACGCCCAGCTCACGCGCGTCCTTCACGTCGGTCCATCGCCGGGAGTGCTCCGGCACCCGCACCTGGCCGCGCACCGGACCGCCGTAGGCCCCGCACACCGCGTAGGGCAGCACCTCGTGGCCGGAGCCGACGAGGCCGGTGACGCCCAGCCGCTCGCCCCGGGCCAGCGTGAAACCGACTCCGCGCAGCGAGCCGGCCCACAGGTCACGGACCTCCAGAACGGGCGTGGCGGGACCGGAGGGCGGCCGCGGCCGGTGCTCGGTCTCCGTCTCCTCACCCGCCATCAGTTCGGCGAGCGAGCGCGGGGTGAGCCCGGCGACCGCTCGGGTGGCGATCCGGCGTCCGCCGCGGATCACGGTGACCCGGTCGGCCAGCGCGAAGATCTCGTCCATGCGGTGCGAGACATACAGGACGCTGGCGCCGGCGTCGCGGATCTCCCGCACGATGTCGAACAGCCGGGCCACCTCCCCGGGCGGCAGCACGGCGGTCGGCTCGTCGAGCACGAGCACCCCGCGCCGGCCCTCCCAGCCCTGTAGTGCGGCGGCGATGGCGACCACCGCCCGCTGGACGGGAGTGGCCGACGAGAGGGGACGGCGTACGTCGATGCCGAGACCGAACCGTTCGACCAGGGCGGTCGTCCGCCGTTCCATCTCCGGCCAGCGGATGTTGCCGAGGGCGGTGCGGGCGAAGCCTCGGCTGAGCGCGAGGTTGTCGGTGGCGTTCAGCTCGTTCACCAGCCCCAGCTCCTGGTGGACGAAGCGGAGCCGGGCGTGCCGGGAGCCGGTGACGTGCCCCAGGCCGAAGGGTTCGCCGTCGAGTTCGGCTACCGCTCCGGGCTCGGCGTGGTGGTACCCGGCGAGGATCTTGATGAGGGTGGACTTGCCGGATCCGTTGGGCCCGATGAGGGCGTGGATCTCGCCGTGGGCGATGTCGAGGTCGACGTCCTCGAGCGCCTGGGTCGCGCCGAACCGCTTCGACAGCGCGGACACCCGCAGGACGGGACGGTCGGTCCCGGCCGCCCCGCGCACCGGAAAGGCCGGCTCGGTCGTCCCCGTTGACGTGTCAGCGTGCACTGCTGCTCCATCCGTGGGGTGGGCCGCCGCCGGCATGCCGCCGGCGGCGGGCGGGTCGCTCAGTTCAGGCCCCAGAGCGCCTTGAACTGCGCCTGGTAGTCCTCGACGAGGGGGAAGTCGCCGAGGGCCTTGGGGAGGTTGTCCTTGGTGACGAGCATGTTGGGCAGCACCGCCTTCTGGTCCACGTCCATGGACTGGCCGGTGAACTGGCGGGCCAGCGCGTCGACCTGGAGCCATGCGGCCTCGTGCGAGTTCAGTGCCATCGCGGCGTCGCTGAGTCCGCTCTGGATGTACTGGTAGTTCTGCCCGTCGCCCACGTTCACGGCGATGTGCTTGCCGGTGATGCCGGCGGTCTTCAGTGCGGCCGGGACGCCCACGTTGAGCAGGCCGAGGGAGAAGACGACGTGGGTCACCTTCGGGTGCGAGCGCAGGTACGACACCACCCGGTCCGGCATGTCCTTGCCGATCGAGGTGATCGGCACGTCGACGCTGTCCAGCCCGCAGCCGGCGCACCACTCCTTGTACTTGGCCGCGAAGCTGTCCTTGACGGGCTTGAGGATGGTGTAGGCGGGCAGGTCGAAGTAGACGGTGTCGGCCTGGGCGCCGCTGTCGGACACCACCCACGAGGCCAGCATCTCGCCCTGGACGGCGACGTCCCCGGGCCCGTTCTTCAGCAGGGAGATGCCGTCGCCCACCACGTCGTCGGCGTTCGACTGGACGACCGGGATGCCGGCCGCCTTCAGCTGCGCCAGCTGCTTGGCGTACACCGCGCGCGGGAATCCGGAGCTGACGACGGCGTCCGGCTTGTCGCGCAGCGCCTGGTCGTAGGCGGCCTGCACGGACTCCGGCGTGCCCTGGGTGGCGATCTGCCTGACCTGCCAGCCGAGCTGCTCGGCTCCCGCGGTGAAGAAGTTGGCCAGGTCCTGGCACGACTGCACGCCGCACAGGATGAAGTCGATCTTCTTGTCCCCGGGGATGCTCTTGCCCACCGGCGTGGTGACCGGGATCCGGGCCGGGTGCTCGGAGTACTTCTCCACGGCCTTGCGGGCCGCGATCAGGCCGGGGGAGTCCGAGGCCGCCGCTTTGGCGGAGTCGGCGGCCGGCGTCGTGTCGGTGCCGCACGCCGCCAGGGCGAGCAGGGCGGTGACGGGGACGATCGAGGTGAGCGCGCGACGGACCGCGCGTCCGGGTCTTGAACTCATCGTTGAGTACTCCCGTGGTGTGGCGCCTGCGCCGCTGCCGCGGTCCGCGTCGCTCCCGCGTCCGTGGCGGCCGGTGGTGCGCAGGCGGGTCCTGGGCCGCCCGGGCCGGACGGCACGCATGACTGGTCGAGCGCCTTCATGGTTCGCCGGCGTGGGGTACGGCGCGGGCCGCCGAGGGACTCGGGCGGCGCTGGGGCCGACCGGGGCAAAAACCACCTCGGTCGGAGAGAAACTTATGAGGCTCTACAGCCTCAGATGCGAGGGAGTGTGACACGCGTCGGCGGGCTTGGGGAGGGGGAAGGTGCGACAAATTCGAGCTGAACACCGCTGATCCCTCGCGACATCGGGTTTTGTGGTGCCCGGTCGGCGTCGGAAGTGTTGCTCATGGGCGGAACCCATAACTACACTCACTCTAAAGTTTCTGCCGGAGGAGAGATGATGGACGAAACATCGGAGCCGGCCACAGCGCGGTGCCCCGGGCCCAGCGTCCAGGACTACCTCGACCAGGACAGCCGCCCCGTTCCCCCCGCCCTGAGGTTCGAGCGGAACGACCACCTCGGCAGCGAGGACATCGACACCGCCCGCTTCACCTCCCGCGAGTGGGCCGAGCGCGAGATGCGGCAGGTCTGGCGGCGCGTCTGGCAGTTCGCCTGCCTGGAGAGCGAGATCCCCGAAGTCGGGGACCACGAGGTCTACGAGATCGGCGACGACTCCCTCATCGTCGTCCGCACGGCCCCCGAGGAGATCCGCGCCTTCGTCAACGTCTGCCTGCACCGCGGACGCAAACTGCGTACCGGCGGCGGCAACGTCAGCGAGTTCCGCTGCTCGTTCCACGGCTTCGCCTGGAACCTCGACGGCACGATGCGGACCCCGCCCTGCGCCTGGGACTTCCCGCACGTCACCCCGGAGAAGTTCGCCCTCCCCGAAGCCCGTGTGGCCACCTGGCGCGGCTTCGTCTTCATCAACATGGACCCCTGCGCCGAGTCCTTCGACAGCTACCGCGGCACCTTCGACGACTACTACATCTGGCCGCTGGAGAACCGCTACAAGTCGCTGCACATCGGCAAGGTGCTGCCCTGCAACTGGAAGATCGCCCAGGACGCGTTCATCGAGTCCTTCCACGTGATCGCCACGCACCCGCAGATGCTGCCGTGGCTGGCCGACGCCAACTCGCAGTACGACGTCATGGCGGACCAGCCGAACTGGAGCCGCATGATCAACATCCAGGGGGCGCCCAGCCCGCACGTGGCGGACTCGATCACCGAGGAGGACGTGCTGGAGACCTTCTACGACTCCCGTGCCTTCTACGCCGCGGCCGAAGGCCGTGACCTGGTGATCCAGGAGGGCGACGAACTGCCGGCGATTCCGCCCGGCGGCACGGCCCGGCAGGTCCTCGCCGAGCGGATGCGCGCACAGCTGGCGGCCACCTCGACACAGGACTTCTCCGGGACCCCGGACACCGAACTGCTCGACGCCATCAACTACTTGCTGTTCCCGAACTTCAATCCCTGGGGCGGAGCCAAGTCGAACATCATCTACCGGTTCCGGCCCAACGGCCTCGACCCCGACTCCTGCACCGCCGAGATCATCTTCATGTCGTCCCCCAAGCAGCCCGGCGAGACACCGCCCCCCGCGAAGATCCGGTGGGTGCCGCAGGACATGCTCTTCGCCGACATCCCCGAACTGGGCGTGCTCGGACCCGTCTTCGACCAGGACTGCGAGAACCTGCCCTACGTCCAGCAGGGCCTGAAGGCCATGCGCAAGCCGGGCATCACCCTGGCCAACTACCAGGAGAGCCGCATCCGTCACTTCAACCGGACACTCGACCGGTGGATGGACAAGTGACCCACCGGGTGGCGGTCAGGCCCCTGGGCGAGGAGCTCGAAGTCCTCGACGGCGAGGACCTGTTCAGCGCCGCCCGGCGGCTCGGCTACCGCTGGCCCACGATCTGCGACGGCAAGGGCACCTGCCGCACCTGCTTCGTCCGGGTGGAGGAGGGCGCCGAGAACTGTTCCCCGGTGGGCCCGCTGGAACGCGAGGGCATCGAGGCCCTGCGCAGGCCGGTGGACGGCCTGACCCGGCTCGCCTGCCGGCTCCGGGTCGAGGGCCCGGTGACCGTGACCAAACGCGGCGTGCGCCGCCGAGTGCAGGAGTGAGGCCCCCATGCCCAAGCAAGTGATCCACCCGCTGACCGGGCATGTGTACCGGCTCACCGAGGACGGACTGGTCGAGGTGACCGACCCCGCGACCGGGGCACAGGGCGTCTTCGACTTCCAGGCCCGGTGGCAGTCGGGCGAGCTGCGCCACGCCGACCTCCAGATGGCCGGCTGGGTCGGCCGACTCGCCCAGCGGCGTACGCCGCCGCAGCCGGAGCGCTGACCGGTGACGCCGCCGCGTACGACCCGGGTGGTCTGTCTGGTGCGCCGGCCCGACAAGGAGCCGATGCTCAGTGACTTCGCCGTCGAGGACCGCCCGCTGCCGCACCTCGGGGCGGGACAACTGCTGGTGCGCAACCTGTACATGAGCGTCGACCCGTCCATGCGCGGGCGCCTGGAGAGCACCGAGAAGCACTACACGCACAACTTCACCCCGGGCTCGCCGCTCGACGGCCGCGCCCTCGGCGTCGTGGAGGAGAGCCGCTGTGCCTCGGTGCCGCCCGGCACGTACGTACGCCATCAGCTCGGCTGGCGTGAACGGGCCGTCCTGGACGCGGCGGCGACCGACGGCGCGGGCCGCATCGACCCCGGACTCGCCCCGCTGCCCACCTGGCTGGGGCTGCTCGGCCAGACCGGCTTCACCGCTTACGTGGGCCTGACCCGGATCGCGGAGATGCGTCCGGGCGACACCGTCCTCGTGTCCGCCGCGGGCGGCGCCGTCGGCACGGCCGCAGGCCAGTTCGCCCGTCTGCTGGGCGCCGAACGCGTCGTCGGCACGGCCGGCGGGCCGGACAAGTGCGCCCTGCTGGTGAAGGAGTTCGGCTACGACGCCGCCGCGGACTACCGCGCGGGGCCCGTCCGTGACGCGCTGGCCCTCCTGGCGCCCGACGGCGTCGACGTGTACTTCGACAACGTCGGCGGCGAACAGCTCGCCGCCGCGCTGCACGCGCTGCGCCCCGGTGGCCGGGTAGCCCTGTGCGGCATGATGTCGCAGTTCGGCGGCGACCGGCGGACCGTGGACATCAACCACCTGATCCAGGCGGTCCTCAAGCGGCTGACCCTGTGCGGTTTCATCGTCCGCGACCACGACGACCTGCGGCCGGAGTTCGAGCGGCGGGTCGCGGGCTGGCTCGCCGAGGGCCGGATCACCGCGCGCGAGACGGTGGTGGACGGCCTGGAGAACGCCGCGGGGGCGCTGCTGTCGCTGCTGGGCGGCGGCAACGTCGGCAAGATGCTGGTCCGGTTGGACGACTCCCACCGCTGACGACCCGCCGCAACAAGGTACGGCGCCCCCGCCGGGGGCGCCGTCCATGTGCATGTGGCTCACGCGCATGTGGCCCACACGCATGTGGCCCACACGCATGTCGGGCCCGCGCATGTGGCCCACACGCATGTCGGGCCCGCGCATGTGGCCCACACGCATGTCGGGCCCGCGCATGTGGCCCACACGCATGTCGGGCCCACGCATGTCGCCCACACGCATGTCGGGCCCACGCATGTGGCTCAAGCGCATGTCGGGCTCACGCGCGTGTGGCACATGTGCCGCTCACACACATGGGCCGCCCGCTCACACACATGGGCCGCCCGCTCACGCACATGGGTCGCTCACGCGCATGCTGCCTTTCACCGCGTGCGCCGTTTCACGGCATGCGCCGTCTCACCGCATGGGCCGTGACGCGGCGACGGAATGGGCCGTCAGGGAGACCCCGACCCGGGTCAGCCCCGCCACGGCGTCCCGGAAGTCCTTGATGTGCGGGGTGGCGAAGTGCTCGTCGAGGGCCTGCTGCGAGGTCCAGTGCTCGAACACCCGGATCCGCCGCTCGTCGCCGGGGTCGGCGGTCATGGCGTAGTCCAGGCAGCCGGGTTCTTCCTCCCGCGTGCGCCGGCCCAGCTCGACGAGTGCGGTGAGCATCGTGCTGCGATCGCCGGGTTCGTAGTCCATCCAGCCGGCGACGATGATTTCCTCGGCCACGGGAGCCACGCCTTGTCCTTTCACGGTCGTGCCCGCGGGCCCGCCGCGCCTGCGTGGGAGGCGACGGGCCCGCGGAGTCTCAGCTGCCGGGCGACGCGGGGACGCTGTCCACGGTGACCGTGCCGCGCTCCCCGTCGACCGTGATGACCATGCCGTCCCGCAGCCGTCGGGTGCCCCCCTCGACGGAGATCACCGCCGGGATGCCCAGCTCCCGGCAGACCACGACGGCGTGGCTGTTGAGCGCGCCCACGTCCACGACGGCCGCCCCGGCGACGAGGAACAGCGGGGTCCAGGCCGCGTCCGTGATCGGCGCGACCAGCACCTCGCCGGGCTCGAGCGCCTCGCACGAGGCCGGGTCGGTGACCACCCGCACGGTGCCTTTGTAGGTGCCGTGGCTGCCGCCCACACCGCCGAGCACATCGCCCTCGACGGCCGCGGGGGTCCGCTCCTCGGCGCGTCGCGGCCAGGTGTCGATCTCGGTCTGCGTGTCGTCGGCGACGAAGAACGGCGGCTCCAGCTCGTGCAGGCCCGCGTACTCGTCGAGCCGCTGCGCGATGACGGGACCGAAGGACTCCGGGGCGGCGACATAGTCGTCGAGTTCGGTGTCCAGGAGCATCATCACGTCCTCGGGCCGGGCGAAGATCCCCGCCTCGACGCCCCGGCGGCCGAGTTCCCGTACGGCCATGCGGATCTCGTTGACGACGGTGACGCAGTTCGCCTTGGTGCGCTCGCGGGCCGGGATCCACACCTGGGAGGCGTGCATACCGGCGTCGAACAGGGGCTGCGTCTCCTCGGGCAGCGCGGCCCGGATCTCGCGCGCCGTCCGCTCACGGCCGTCGGTCAGCCGCCTGCGGCGGGCGGCCGGGGAGTCGTCGTCGGCGCTGTGCCGGATCCGGTCGACCAGGGCCAGGACCTGGACGGGTGCCGCCTCCCAGGACAGCGCGTGGATGTCCCACTCGTTGGGGCCGCGGTCGCCGGACTCCGCCAGGAACTCCTCGAAGGAGTCCCGGAACGCCTTCAGGTCCCCGGTCGCGGCGTCGAGCGCCTGCTCCACCGCGGCCGTACCCCGGTCGAACAGCGCGGTCAGCTCGGGCGAGGCCGCCACCTGGCGGGACAGCGTCCACAGGCCGGTCGAGGGGGAGGCGGAGTCGACGTCGCCGAGACCGCCGATGAGGTCGAGCATGGCGCCGGGACGGTCCAGGCCCGCGCACAGCGGGCCGAGGATCGCCGGTCCGACGGAGGCGGGCAGCGACGACTCGACGTGCCGCCGGAAGGTCGTCTCCACCTCGTCCAGCAACGACCGCGCGTGCGCCACCAGTTCGGCGTCGGAGAGCTGCGTCAGGTCGGGGCGCGAGCGGCGCAGGGCGCGCAGCCTGTCCCGGTCGGCGTCGGCTTCCGGGAAGCCGGCCTGGCCGAGCATCCGCTGAAGCGTCGCGCCCGCCTTGCCGGTCAGTTCCTCGTCCTGGTCGTCCGGGTGCGCCACGTACACGGGCGTGTCCGAGCGCTGGCCGACGAAGGCCGCGTCGATCTGGTCCGCTGTCTGGCCCATCCGGATGCCGAACAGGCGCATGTGGGACAGGTTGAGGTAGAAGTGGCCGCCGAACATGCCGACGAACGGCGGCCGGGGGCCGGCCACCTCCTCGTCGCGGTAGATGCCGAAGCCGACGAAGCCGTCCCGCCAGCCCCGCAGGCCCCGCCCCCAGACCAGGGTCCAGCCCAGCGGGCTGGCCGGGTCCGGCAGGGTCTCGCCCGCGTTGGCGCGGGTGTAGTGCGGCAGGCGCTCACTGCGCTGCCAGTCCGTGATCCAGCTCTTCATGACCGAGGTCTCCCGCTGTCCGTGCCCGTCCCTGCCCGCCCGCCGCCTACCACTGTGCCGTTCCACCGTCGACGCTGATCAGCGTGCCGGTGATACCCGCCCCGGCGTCACTCGCGAGCAGCGAGGCGACCGCCGCGACCTGCTCCACGGTGGTGATCTGCTTGGTGGCGGCGTGCTCGGCGAACCGGCCCAGCCATTCCTCGTAACTGATGCCCTCGGCCTCCGCCGCGGCGGGGCCCGCGGCCCGCATGAGGTCGGTGTCGACGGCGCCGGGGCAGATGGCGTTGCAGGTGATGCCCTGGGTGCCGTACTCGAAGGCGGTCGCCTTGGTCAGGCCGTGGATGGCGTGCTTGTTGGTGATGTAGTGGCTGATCGCGGGCTTGTTGGCCTGCTTGCCCTCTACGGACGAGATGTTGATGATGCGGCCCCAGCCGCCTTCCAGCATCTTCGGCAGCGCCCGGCGGGTGCCGTAGAAGTAGCCGTTGATGTTCAGGTTGAGCGCGTCGTGCCAGGCCTCGTCGCTGAGCAGGTGGATCGGGGCGAAGCCGGAGCTGCCGCCCACGTTGTTGACCCAGATGTCGAGTCTGCCGAACCGCTCGGCGGCGAAGTCGGCGAGGCCCTCGATGTCCTCCTGGCTGTTGGCGTCGCAGGGGTGGAAGACGACCCGGTCGCCGCCGCCCATCTCCTCCACGGCCTGCTTGCCCTTGATCTCGGAACGGCCGCTGACGACGACCGTGGCGCCGTCGGCGAGGAGGGCCTCGGCGATGGCGCGGCCGATGCTGCGCGTGCTGCCCGTGATCACCGCGACACGTCCGTCGAGGCTGCCCGTAGCCACCATGGTGTTCTCCCGCGAGTGTTGTTGGTTGCTCACCTGGTGGCTCCGGGTGCCGCTGTGGCGCCGCTGTCCAGGTGCTGGTGGATGGTGCGGTGGAAGTGCTGGAGCCCGGGCTCGTTGCGTCCGAAGACGAAGTCGGTCCCGTCGAGGGCCTTCAGGCCCTGCTGGACTCCGTAGGTGGTCGCGTAGTCCTCGTCGCGGACCACCTCGTGGAACCACTCGCCGAACCGGTCGGCGGCGTGGCGCTCCTCCTCGGTCACCGCCGGTTCGCGCAGCAGGATGATCTGCTGGGTCACCGACTCAGTCGCCGTGCGGGGGAGCACCAGGGAGACGGCGATCTTCTGGCGCCAGCCGCCGGCGATCGCCAGTCCCGGGAAGAGCCAGTAGATGGGCCCGACGCAGTCGCCGGGGTCGCGCTGGTCCGGCGGTAGTTCGACCGCCCGCGCGATGGGGCGCAGGGCCGGTGCGATGCGCTGGTGGGGGCCCCAGGTGTCGTGGGCCATCATGTTGGAGAGGTTCGTCTCGAACACCGTCTTCGGGTGCAGCGAGGCGAAGTGGTACGTCTCCAGATACCCGTCGAGGGTGACCTTCCAGTTGGGACTGGTCAGCTCGCCGGTGGAGTAGTGGTGGCACTCGGCCAGCCGCAGGCCCTCCAGCAGCGGCAGCAGGTCGCCCAACCAGCCGTCCAGGTCGGGTTCGGCCGCCGGGTCCAGCGAGACGAAGACGATCCCCGCGCGCTCTCCGGCCGGAAGCCGGACGAGTCCGCGGCCCTCGCGCGGGACCTCGCCGAAGGTCTTCTCGGCGTAGACACCGCGCAGTTCGCCGGCCAGGTCGTAGGACCAGGAGTGGTACGGGCAGGTGAGCCGCTTCGACACTCCGCAGCCGGCTTCGAGGAGCCTGGCCCCCCGGTGCCGGCAGGCGTTGATCATCGCGTGCACGGTGCCCTGGCGGTCGCGGGTGATCAGCACCGGGATGCCGAGTACGTCGATCGCCTTGTAGGTGTGGGGTCCGGGAAGCTCGCAGGACATGGCGAGGGGCAGCGGGACGCTCCGGTGGACGGCGTCGGTCTCACGCTGCCAGCGGTCGGCGTCGAGGTAGTGGGCGACGGGTTCCGTCCACTGGTCCTGTGCCTCGTGCGTGGTGTTGCCGCGGTAGTGCGCCATCACCCGTTCGACGAGCTCGGCCGCCTCCCGCCGCATCGTCTCGGATGCCGCGTCGGTGGACCGGTCCTGGCTGATCCAGGACGCGTACTCGGGGGTCGGGGTGACGGACGGAGTGGCGGGGGCCGTGACCGGCGACCTGCGCTCGGCGCCTGTTTCCCGCATCTCCGGCGAACTGGTCTGGACCACGATGTCCTCACAATCCTCCCAGCCGCGAGCCGGTGACCGGCTTCGGAACGCGACGGCTGGGTTGTGTCCGAAACGACAACAGGACTTAGTGTGGTCTGTCAATAGAAAGTGTCGAAGTCGCCACTCGGTGTCCGGTGGGGTGGGTGTGATGGTCATGACGCGGCCGTTCGAGGTCGGCGTGGTGGTGCGGGACCTGGAGCCGATGGAGCGCTTCTACTGCGGCGCCCTCGGCTGTCGCGCCGAGCACCGCTCGCGCGTGCCGGAGTCCGTCGGGGGCCCGGCCGGCCTCGGCGGCGAACTGGACGTCGTATGGCTGCGGGTGCCGTCCGGGGGGTGTGTCAAGCTGATCCTTCCCCGGTCGGACCAGGTGTCGGTCCCGGCGCCGGCGTCCGCGGTGCCCTCGCCCGCCGGGCGGCCGGGGCTGTCGTACCTCACCTTCCATCTCGACGACGTGGACCCGGTCGTGGCGGCGCTCGCGGCCGCCGGTGCCCGGCCGTTGTCGGACCCCGTGGTGGTCCTGGCGCGCGGTCGGCGGATCAGCTTCTGGGCGGATCCCGAGGGCAACGTCGTGGAGCTGGTGGACGCGCGGGGCGGCAACCCGGGTCCGGGGCATAGTAATTAGAGACACTGTTCAGTAAGGTGCCCCAAGCTGGTTACTGTAGACCGGCACAAGTAAGTCCGATTGCTTGGCAACCTCCCTCGGACGAAGGGGCGGACGATGGCTCAACGAGCGTCGACGGCGTCGAAGAAATCCCCGCAGGTCAACACGGAACTCAGCCCACTGGTCGTCAGGGACCTGCACGAGCGTATGGTGCGCATCCGGCTGTTCGAGACCGAGGCGGGCAAGCTCATGGAGGCGGGCAGACTGCCCGGCTTCCTGCACCTGTATGTCGGCCAGGAAGCCGTCGCCGCCGGCGTCATGACGGCCCTGCGCGACGACGACCAGATCACCTCCACCCACCGCGGCCACGGGCATGCCGTGGCCAAGGGCGTGGGCTTTCGCGCGATGTACTCCGAGCTGTACGGCCGGGTCACCGGAGCCTGCCTCGGTCGCGGCGGCAGCATGCACATCAACGACCTCACCCGCGGCATGCTCGGCGCCAACGGCATCGTCGGAGCCGGTGTCCCGATCGCCGTGGGCGCCGCCTTCGCCGCCCGGTACAAGGGCGAGGACAGCGTCGCGGTGACCTTCTTCGGCGACGGCGCCACCAACATCGGCGCCTGGCACGAAGGCGCCAACATGGCCGCGATCCTGGGCCTGCCCGTCGTCTTCGTCTGCGAGAACAACGGCTACGCCGAGTTCACCCCGCAGTCCGGGCACATGCTGCTCACCGACGTCGCCGACCGGGCGGCCGCCTACGGCATGCCCAGCGTGATCGTCGACGGCATGGACGCCGTGGCCGTCCACCGGGCCGCCGCCGAGGCCGTCGAACGGGCCCGGTCCGGCGCGGGCCCGATGATGATCGAGGCCAAGACCTACCGCTTCTTCGACCACCAGGGCGTCAAGGGTCTGCGACACCCCTACCGCTCGGACGAGGAGGTCGCCGAGTGGAAGACCCGCGACCCCATCGACCTGATCGAGGCCCGCGCGGTCGCCGACGGCACCGCGACCCGCGCGGAGCTGGACGACGTATGGCAGCGCACCCGCGACGAGATCGCCGAGGCCATCGCGTACGCCGAGGCGAGCCCGCTGCCCGACCCCGCCGACCTGCTGCTCAACGTCTATTCAGGATGACCGCCATGACCCTCACCACCGAAGCCGCGGTCGGCGCCCCGGCCGCCTCCTCCCGCAAGCTGAGCTACGTCAAGGCCTTCAACGAGGGACTCGCGCAGGCCATGCGCGAGGACGAGAACGTCTTCGTCGCCGGCGAGGACGTGGCCGGATACGGCGGCGTGTTCCGCATGTTCGACAACCTGCTCGACGAGTTCGGCCCCCGCCGCATGATCGACACCCCGATCTCCGAAGCCGCCCTCGTCGGCCTCGGCGTGGGAGCCGCCGCCCGGGGCCTGCGCCCCGTCGTCGACCTGATGTTCATGGACTTCATCGGCGTCTGCCTCGACCAGATCGTCAACCAGGCGGCGAAGATGAAGTACATGTTCGGCGGCGCGCTGTCCGTGCCGCTCACCATCACCACCGCCTCCGGAGCGGGCCTCGGCGCCGCCGCCCAGCACAGCCAGAGCCTCGAGGCATGGCTGGCCCATGTGCCCGGTCTGAAGGTGGTGATGCCGAGCGACGCGTACACCGCCAAGGGCCTGACCGTCTCGGCCATCCGCGACGACAACCCGGTCGTCGTGATGCTCAACAAGGTCCTCCTCGGCAGCACGGGCGAGGTGCCCGAGGAGATCTACGGCATCCCGCTGGGCCAGGCGCACACCGCCCGGCAGGGCTCCGACGTCACCGTGATCGCCCTCGGCCGCATGGTGGGGGAGGCCCTCGCGGCGGCCGACGAGCTCGCCGCGCAGGGCGTGGAGATCGAGGTGATCGACCCGCGGACCGTGCAGCCGCTGGACACCGAGACGATGTTCGCCTCCGTGCGCCGCACCAACCGGGTCCTCGTGGTGCACGAGGCCGTCACCTTCGGCGGGCTCGGCGCGGAGATCGCCGCCCAGATCCAGGACGTGGTCTTCGACTACCTGGACGCGCCGGTCCTGCGGATCGGCGCCCCCTTCTCCCCGGTGCCCTTCTCCCCGGTCCTGGAGAAGGCGTACGTACCCGACCGCGCCCGCATCGCCCAGGGCTGCCGGCGTCTCCTCGAAAGGTCGTGACCGACGTGGCGGTCGAGGTTCTGCTGCCGAAGATCGGCCTGACCATGCAGGAAGGCACGATCGACGAATGGCTGGTGCCCACCGGCGCGGCCGTCGCCGAGGGCGACTCGCTGCTGCGCCTGGCCACCGACAAGGTCGACGTGGACGTCGAGGCGGAGGCCGGGGGGCTGTTCCACCCGCTGGTCCCGGCCGGGGCCACCGTGCCCGCCGGAGCACTCATCGGCTGGCTGCTGGCCGAGGGCGAGCAGCCACCGCGGGCGGCGGACGCGCCCGCCGCGCCTGCTCCGGGCGGCGCCGCGGGTACGGCCGCCATGCCGCCCCCCGGCGGCCTGGCCGGCGCGGGCGCCGCACCGGCATTCACCGGCACCGGTGCGGCCCGCTCCGGCGGTGCCACCACGCCGCTCGCCGTCGACGGCGCCACCGGCCGGCTCCTGTCCTCGCCGAACGCCCGGCGGGTCGCCTCGGCCGCCGACGTCGACCTCACCGGCGTACGCGGCACCGGGCCGGGCGGCCGGATCGTCTCCGAGGACGTGGAGGACGTCCTCGCCGCCCTCCCCGAGGGCCTCGTCGCAACGGTCCCGCCGAGCGGGACCTCCTCCTCGCCGCTCGTGCGCAAGCTGGCGAAGGAACGGGGCATCGACCTCGCCGGCGTGAACGGCACCGGCCCGGGCGGCCGGATCCGCCGGTCCGACCTGGACGCCGTCACCCCCGCGCCGGTCCGCCGCACCACCGTCCCGCAGCCCGGCGACGTCCTCCCGCTCACCGGGATGCGCGGCACCATCGCCCGCAGGATGCACGCCAGCCTCCAGGAGATGGCCCAGCTGACGCACGGCTACGAGGTGCGGATGGACGCCGTGGTGTCCCTGCGCGACCGGCTCAAGGAGGAGTGGGCCGACGGCGAACTGCCGGTGCCGAGCCTCAACGACTTCCTGCTGAAGGCGGCCGCCCTGGCCCTGCGCGAGCACCCGCTGCTCAACGCGACCGTGCGGGAGGACGGCATCCATCTGCTCGACGCCATCCACCTGGGCTTCGCGGTGGCCGTTCCCGGCGGCCTCATGGTCCCCGTGATCGAGGACGCGGCGGCCCTGCCGCTGCCCGAGATCGCCCGCCGGTCGAAAGCCCTGGCCCAGGCCGCGCGCGAGGGCCGGATCTCCCCCGCACAGCTGGACGGGGCGACCTTCACCGTCACCTCGCTCGGCGGATACGGCGTCGACTTCTTCACCCCGGTGATCAACCCCGGCAATGTCGCGATCCTCGGGGCGGGCAGGCTCAGGGACGGTGTCGAGTGGCGGGAGGACAGACCGCTGCGGACGCGGGTCCTCACCCTGAGCCTCACCTTCGACCACCGGGCCGTCGACGGGGCGCCCGCCGCCGAATACCTGCGCACGGTCGGCGAGTTGCTGAGCAGGCCCCTGCGTCTGCTGGTGTGAGCGGAGCCCTACGCGGCCGGGTCGGCGATCCGCTCGGCGAGCTCGCCGACCTCGCGGACGAAGGAGCGGTGCCCGAGCGAGCGGTACACGTCGTCGCCCCGGACCTGCGAGATCGCCGCGGTCTCCAGCAGCGCCAGCAGGCCCAGGCCGATCACCGCCGCCTCGGCGTCGGTGACGGACGCGCGGGCCTTGCGGATCAGCCGCACCAGCTCCTCCAGCAGCTCCGTACGGCTCTCCTGGCGCAGCGCCTCCGCATCCTGGCTCATGCCGGCCGACGACACGAAGAACACGGTGGCGGCGGACCGGTGTTCGCCCATCCAGGCCAGCAGCACGGTGACCGCCGCTCCGAGGTCCGAGCCGGGCCCGTGGGCCTCGGTGATCGTCTGCAACTGCTCGCGCAGCGAGGCGGCGAACGCCCGCATGGCCTCCGCCAGGACCTGGTCCTTGGAGGAGAAGTGGTAGTACACCGCGGCCGATGTCATCTCGGCCCGCGCGGCGATGTCGGCGACCGTCACCTCGTCCGGCGGCTGCGTCGCGAACAACTCCGTGGCCGCCTCGATCACCCACTGCTTGCGCGAGGGGCGGTGGGCGGCGCGGGCTCCGGATGTCGTCATGATGTCAAGTATGCCGGGACCCCGGCGCCCCGGAGGCCAACGCGCAGCGGCAATTCCGCGGGCCAAGGGTCGGAGTTACTCGATACACTGGTCAGTACGCAGGGCCCGTGAACGCGGGTACCGGGCAGTCGGCAGGGAGCATGATGGCCACCACGAAGAACGGCAAGCAGCCCGCCCACCGGCCTTCGCGGCGGCAGCACATCATCACCGCCGCCGTGCGGGTGTTCGGGCGCAACGGATTCGCCGAGAGCAGCATCCAGGACATCGCCGACGAGGCACAGGTGGTCCCCACGGCCGTCTACTACCACTTCGACGGCAAGGAGGAGCTGCTGGAGCTCGCCATGCGCCGGGTCTTCGACCAGCTGAACGCGGTCGTGGAGGCGGCCCGGCCGGAGTCCGAGCCGGGCGACGCCGAAGGTCTGGTCCGCGTCATCGACGCCGTGTGGGAGTGGGTGGAGCGCAACCCCGACGAGGCCCGGCTCTACCAGGTGCAGGTCGCCTCCGCCAACGGCAGCGTCAAGGTGCTGCGGGACGAGTTCGAGCAGCGGCACATCCAGCGTGGCTACGACTACCTGCCCGAGGGCACCACACGTGGCCCCCGGGCGGCCAAGGCCCGGCACGCGGCCCAGGCCCTCGCCGTGCGCACGCTGATCAGTACGACCATGCTGGTGACCGCGTTGCGGGCAGAGGGCGGACCGCTGTCCCAGCTGCCCTCCCGGTCGGTGCTCGAGGCGGTCAGGGAGCTGGCGCTGCGCATCGTCGCCGCCGAACAGCGCCAGGCCGGGCCCGCGCAGCCGGTGGAACCGGCCGCGTCACGGACCTGAGCCGTTTCACCAGGGCAGTGGCCTGCGGTCGGCGAACAGCCCGCCCGTCGTCCCGTCGTCCTCGGGAAGGGTCGCCAGCCAGACCGGGGTGTCCGCGCCTTCCCTCGGGCCGCGCGGGGCGGACGGGCCGCCCATCGCGCTGCGGGTCCAGCCCGGGTCGGCGGCATTGACCAGGACGCCCGTACCCGCCAGCTCAGCCGCGAGCATACGGGTCAGGGCGTTGAGCGCCGCCTTGGAGATCCGGTAGGCGGGGTGCCGGCCGGAATCCATCAGCGACAGCGAACCGTACGAGCTGGTGACGTTCACGACCCGGCCGTAGCCCGCTTCCACCATGCCCGGGACGACGGCCTCCACGACACGCCAGGCGCCCGTGAGGTTCGTGTCCAGGGTCGCGCGCAGGACGTCCTCGTCGACGTACGGGGGCCGCAGCTCCCCGTCCAGCGACACTCCCGCGTTGTTGACCAGGACGTCGATCCCGCCGGTCAGGTCCCGTGCCCGCCGCACCGCTTCGGCGACGCTCGCCGCGGAGGTCACGTCCAGCGCCAGCGGGAACGCCGCCGGACCGATGGCACGGCAGCCCTCCTCGGCCGCCGACGCCCGTCGCGCCCCGACCAGCACCCGCAGCCCCAGATCCGCAAGCTGTCTGCCGATCTCCAGGCCGATCCCGCGCGCCCCGCCCGTCACCAGCGCGGTTCTCTTCTCGTGCCGCACGGCCGCCCGCCGCCTCTCACACCGTCAGCACGGAGCACGCGCTGATCCCCGGCGCCCCGTACACGTGGGTGAAGCCGACCCGGGGAGCCCCGGGTACCTGCACGCCGGGCGCCCGGCCCTGCAACTGCCGTACCACCTCGTGGAACTGGCGCAGTCCGGAGGCGCCGACGGGCTCACCGCCGGCCAGACAGCCGCCATCGGTGTTGACCGGTATCCGGCCCGTGGGATCGGTGGCCCCGGCGGCCAGCAGCTCCTCCTGCTCGCCGTGGCCGCACAGCCCGGTCTCCGCGAGGTGGATGAGCTCCGAGCCGCTGTCGGTGTCCTGCAACTGGGCGACCCGCACGTCCGCCGGCCCCACCCCCGCCGTGCGGAAGGCGGCCTTCGCGGCGTCGACGCTGGGGCTGTGGTGCGGTCCGGGCGGCAGCCAGGGCGAGAACACCTCGAACGAGCCGAAGCGCCGGGTGCGGAAGGCCAGCGACGCCAGCCTGACCGGTCGTTCGCACAGATCGAACGCACGGTCGCCGAGCGCGAGCACCAGGGCCGCCGCGCCCTGTCCGGGAGAGCAGAACATGTACTGGGTGAGCGGAGGGCTGACCTCGGCGGAATCCAGGATCTCCTGCTCCGTCAGCGGTTTGCGCCGCCAGGCCAGGGGATGGTGCGAGCCGTTGCGGAAGGCCCGCGCGGCGACCGTCGCCAGCGCGCGTTCCGAGATCCCGTGCTCGTACAGGTAGCGCCGGGTCTTGAGCGCGAAGAACTGGGTCGTCAGCATCATGCCGGTCTCGGCGTACCAGTCGCCCAGACCGTAGCGGGCCGCGGAGACGTGGAACGCGCCCCGCTCGTGCTTGTCGAAGCCCACCGCCAGTCCCAGGGACGCCTCGCCCGCGCGCAGCGCGTTGGCCACCGCGAGCACGGTGGAGGCACCGGTGGCGCAGCCGTTCTGCACATTGACGAACGGCACTCCGGTCAGACCCATCCTGCCCACCAGGGTGTCCGGCTTGCCGGACACGTCGGAGCCGCCGGCCGCGTAGCCGATGTCCTCCCAGGCGACGCCGGCGTCGGCCAGGGCCGCGCGTATCGCCCGCTCGGCCATGTCCATGCCGGTGACGCTCTCGTCGCGGCCGAAGGGATGCATCCCGCATCCGACCACGTACACATCGTCGGGCCGGCTCATCGCTCCCCGTCCCGTTCCGGGCGGAACGCGAAGGTCACCACGTCGGTCCCGTCCTCGTCCCGGTACGCGGGCACCGTGGTCAGCCGCACCGGCAGACCGATCCGGATCTGGGCGCGGGGCACCGCCAGCCGAGCCTCGACCAGCACCTCGCCGAGGTCCACATAGCCCACGTGGTACGGCCGGTGTCCGCCCTCCGGGGCCCGGTACGGCGGTTTCGGCGGGAACGCCTGGAGGGTCCACGACCACAGCCGCCCGCTCACCGGCAGCACGTGTGCGGCCATGGTCCCGTCCGGGCACCTGGGGCAGGAGTCCTGCCGGGGGAAGACGACGGTGGCGCACCCGGAACAGCGGGCGCCCGCGAGCCGCGGTGGATCCCCGTCGGCGAACCCCTCGCCGCGGTGCTCCCGGTTCTCGAACAGCGACTCGTCGATCAGTCTGGTGGTCATGGGCCCTCCCTTCATCCGCGTCACCAGCCGAGCAGGCCGGCCAGCCGTTCCCGATGGTGTGCGGCACCGCCGAGCAGCACCGCGTCGGACTGGGCGCGCCGGAAGAACAGGTGCGCGTCGTGCTCCCAGGTGAAGCCCATCCCGCCGTGCAGCTGCACGCACTCGGCGGCGACGGAGACGAACGCCTCGCAGCACCACGCCTGCGCCACCGCCGCCGCCTCGGCCAGCGCTTGCGGCGACCCGTCGGCCCGGACCGCGCGCACCACGGCCGACCGTGCGGCCTCCACCTGGAGCAGCATGTCCGCGCAGGCGTGCTTGACCGCCTGGAAGCCGCCGATGGCCCGGCCGAACTGGGTACGGTCGCGCACATGGGCCACCGTCATGTCCAACGCGGCCTGCGCTCCGCCCAGTTGCTCGGCCGCCAGTGCCACCAGGGCCACGTCCAGGGCGCGGGAGACGACCTCGGCCCCTTCGCCGCCGGCGGTCAGTGCCCGCACCCGGGCGCCGTGGAAGGCGACCACCGCCTGGCCCCGGCTGAGGTCCAGGGTGGGCACCCGGCGCACCGTCACGCCCGGCCCGCGCGGGTCGGCCAGAAAGAGGTCCACACCGTCGGCGCCGGCCGCGGCCACCACCAGCGCCTCGGCGTCCGCGCCGTCGAGGACGAACGGCGCCGTGCCGTCCAGCAGCGGGACACTGCCCTGCCAGGAGACGGCCACGGGCACGGCGTCGGCCCGCCAGACGCCGTCGGGTGCGACGGCAGCCAGCGCGTGCACAGTGCCCGCGGCCAGTGCGGCCAGCGCCTTGTCGGCCGTACCGCAGCCGGCCAGCACCTGACCGGCCAGCACGGTGGAGGACAGCAGGGGCACGGGGGCCAGGGTCCTGCCGAGCTCCTCACAGACGACGGCGATCCCGGCGAGGCCGCCCATGCCTCCCGCCGACCCGGGCAGGCCCAGGGCCGCGAGACCGACCTGCCGGCCGAGGGCGTCCCACAGCGCGGCGTCGACGCCGGGGGCCTCCTCGCGCAGCCGGCGCACCGCGGCGGTGCCGCCCGCGTCCGCGCACACCGACCGAACCGTCTCGCGCACATCCTCCAGCTCGGTCTCCGAAAGAGCCGTGCCGTCGGTCACGGTGCTCGTCATGGTGCGCTCCCGCCGTCGTCGTGCCGCTCCCCGCCCTCATCCCGCCGTACCCGCAGGGCACTGTGCGCGGCCGCCATCCGCGCCACCGGCACCCGGTGCGCGGAACAGGACACGTAGTCGAGGCCGAGGCCGTCGCAGAACGCGATGGACTCGGGATCCCCGCCGTGCTCACCGCACACGCCCAGCTTGATGCCGGGCCGTACCTCCCGGGCCCGCCCGGCCGCCAGGGCGACCAGGGCGCCGACCCCGTGCGGGTCGAGCCGGGCGAACGGACTGGCGGTCAGGAACCCGCGCTCCTGGTAGGCGGCGAGCACCTGGCGCTCGACGTCGTCCCGGGAGAACCCGTAGGTCAGCTGGGTGAGGTCGTTGGTGCCGAAGGAGAAGAACTCGGCGTGCTCGGCGAGTTCGCCGGCCAGCAGCGCGGCCCTCGGGGTCTCGATCATCGTGCCGAGCCGGTACGGCACCTCCACACCCGTGCGGGCGGCGACGGCTTCCGCGGCAGCGCGGACGTAGGCGGCCGCGGCCGCCAGTTCCTCCGGCAGGCTGACGAGCGGGATCATCACCTCGAGCTCCGGCCGCGGGCCGGTGGCGGCGACCTCGGCCCACGCGGTGAACAGCGCCTCGGCCTGCGCCGGGTAGAGGCGCTCGTGCAGCAGCGCCAGCCGCACCCCGCGCAGCCCGAGCATCGGGTTCGCCTCGCGAAGCGATTCGGCCCGCTGCTCCTCGGCCGCGTCCAGGGCCTGCCCGGGGGCAGGCAGGAACTCGTGCAGCGGGGCGTCGAGCAGGCGCACGGTCACCGGGCGGTCGCCCACGGCGGTCAGCAGTGCCGTGAAGTCCTCGTGCTGGGCGTGCTCCAGCGCCCGCAGCGCGTCCTCACGGGCGGCCGGGTCGGCAGCCAGGAGCACCCGGCGGATCAGCGGCAACCGTTCGCCGAGGAACTGGTGTTCCGTACGGCACAGCCCGACTCCCTCCGCGCCCAGCGCGAGGGCCGTCTCCACCTCGGCGGCCGTGTCGGCGTTGACCCGCACGCCCAGCCGGCGCACGCCGTCGGCCCATCCCAGCAGGGTGGACAGCTCGGGCGGTGGTCCGGCCACACTGACGCTCAGCGTCCCCGCGTAGACGGCGCCGGTACGGCCGTCGAGCGAGACCGGGTCGCCCTCACGCACGATGCGCTCGCCGAAGTGGACCGTCCCCGTGGCCCGGTCCACCCGCAGCCCCTCGGCACCGCACACCGCGGGCCTGCCCGCGCCCCGCGCCACCACGGCGGCGTGCGAGGCGATGCCTCCGCTGCCGGTCAGCACGGCGGCGGAGGCCAGCATCCCGGGGACGTCCGCCGGCGTCGTCTCGGCGGCCACGAGCACGACGCGAGTGCCCTCGGCGGCCAGTTCGAGGGCGCGTTCACTGGACAGCACGACCGCTCCGGCCGCCGCCCCCGGCGACGCCGGAAGCCCCTGCACCAGGAGCTCCTCACCGCCGGTCAGCCGGAGCTGGGGGTGCAGGAGTTCCTGCACCTGCGCGGGGGTGATCCGCCCTACGGCCTCCTCGCGGCCGAGTGCCCCGTCCCGGGCCAGGTCCGCCGCCAGACAGACCGACGCCCGAAGCGGCGGGCGCGGCTGCGCCGAGGCCGCGAGCAGGGAGATCTCGTCGTCGCGCACCTCGAAGTCGACCGACACGGGTGCGCGCAGATGCCGCTCCAGGGTGAGCAGGGAGTGCTCGAGCAGCGCGGTGCCGCCCGCGAGCCGGTCCAGTGGCTCGCCCGCGTGCGGCGGCGGGGCGCTGCGGCGCACTCCGCGGAAGAAGGAGCCGCGCGGGGAGAGACGTCCGGTCTCCGGGTCGCGGCTGACGGCCGTGCCGTAACCCGAGTGGTCCGCCGGGCCGATGCGCAGGGCCTGCACATGCAGGGCGACGGCCAGTTCGGCGGGCAGGCGCTGGGCCCTGCGGGACCTCCTCGCGCGCGGTGAGTCCCACCGGGCGAGGAGGGCGCGGGCGGCCAGCGCGAGCTGCTGCGCGGGGTCGTCGGGGAAGGGCCGGGAGCCGTGCTCGGCCACCAGGGACAGCAGCACCTCCACCCGTGCCCGTGCTCCGGGAGTGTCCAGGAGGGCGTCGTCGAGCAGGTCGCCGGGCACGTCGAGCGCGTACTCGGCGATCATGCGCACGGTGGCGGCCCACACGTCGTACAGCGCGTCCTCGCGCCCGATGACGGCGCACAGGTCGTCGGCACGCGCCGGGGCGGCTCCGAGACAGGGCAGGTCCGGGGGCAGTCCGGCGATCTCGGTCGGCGCGCTCGCCGACAGGCGCAGCAGCAGCGGCCGGGCCGGGTCCCCGATGTGCCGCCCCGCGAGCTGTTCGACCAGTTCCACGGCGGCCTCGGCGGTGTCGGTCGCGCACAGCGAAGCGGCCGCGCCGGCCGGCACGGTGAGCCCGGGCACGACCGGCAGGCCGAGGGCGACCAGCCGGTCCATCGCCGCGCCGTGCGTGCCCAGCTCGTCGGCGTCGAGGCCCCGGCTCCGTCCCTGCCCGTAGGGCACCAGGATGCGTCCGGGGGGCGCTGAGGCCGCTGAGGCCGCTGAGACAACGCGGGCTTCCGGGGCGACGGGGGTCCCGGGGGCGGCGGCGGGCGCGAGGGGCCCGCCGGACTGGGCGAGCGGACCCGCCCCGCGGTCGGTGACGCTCAACCCCGGTCCCTCCTGACCAGCTCCTCTTCACGGGCCTCGTCCTCGGCCCGGCTGATTCCCAGCACGAGCAGCAGCTCCTGGTGCAGCCGCATCCACACGGTGTGGTACGAGTCGCACAACGGCGAGGCCAGCCACGCCGGCGCGCCGTCGTCGAACTGGTCGAGGGCCTCCTCCAGGGCGGTCAGGTACTGCCCGCTGCCCGCGAGCACCCGGTCCAGCCGGCGCAGCACGGGCTGGATGGCCTCGTGCACGTCCTCCAGCGACTCGCGCACCCCGGCGTCGTAGACGTCGTCGGAGTGGTCGTTGGCCGTGCCGTCGGGACGGCACTGCCATGCCGTGCACACATCGCGGATCTTCCGGTTGACCGGGAGGAACGCCTCGTACACCGCGGTGATCCGCTCCTCCTGCTCGGAGCCGGCGGGGACCCGCAGGATGCGCGCGGCGGCGGCCTTGGCGCGTTCGGTGGGCAGGACCACCGGCCCCTTCACCATCGCCAGCCCGGCGTCGACCAGCGGGCGGTGCTCGGACTCCGGCCGACCGCGCCACATACCGCGCAGAACGAGGTCGACGGCGGCGTCCGTGAGCGGCTCGTCGTGTGCGTCCGGGAGGTCCACGGCAGCAGATTGCATCGCCACACCTTTTCCCCGGTTCTGTGGTGACCGGTTCCTTGGTTCTGTGTTGCCCGGAGGTTACGCCCCGACGGGCTGGTTAGTGAAGAGGGACTCAAGAAACACTTTCCGCTTCCCTGGCCTTCGTCCGGCCGTCACCGGTCTTCCGGCGCCCCCGCGAGGCCAGGAACGACGCCATGCGGTCCTGGGCCTCCGGGCCGTCGGCCAGGTCGGCGATGGACCGTGCCTCCTCCGCGAGGTGGTGGCGCAGTCCGTCGCCGTCACCGGCGCGCAGCAGGCCCTTCGCGGCGCGCAGCGCGCCGGTGGCACCGGCGGCCAGACCGGCCGCGGTCCGGTGTGCCGCCTCGTCCAGTTCCCCGTCGTCCACGCAGCGGGTGACCAGGCCCCACCGCTCGGCGTCCTCGCCGGTCAGGATCCGATCGGTGAGGATCAGCTCCGCCGCCCTGCGGGGGCCGACCAGCCTCGGCAGGAACCAGGACGCACCGCAGTCCGGCGTGAGCCCGATCGCGGTGTACGCCAGTCGGAACCGCGCGGAGCGGGCGGCCAGGGCGATGTCGCCCACCAGCGCCAACCCGATCCCGCCGCCCGCCGCGGCGCCGCGCACGGCGGTCACCAGCGGCACCGGAAGTGCGTAAAGCGTCTGCACCGCGGCGTGCGCCGCGGTCGCCACGGCGTGCACGTAGGCGCCGGTCTCCGTGCCGAGGCCGGCGAATGCGCGCAGGTCACCGCCCACGCAGAAACTGCCGCCCGTCGTGCGCACCAGCACCGCGCCGCCCGGGTCCGCGGCCACCTCACCGACCCTGTCCCGCAGGGCTTCGGCCGTCCTCAGGTCGAGGGCGTTTCCCCGCCCGGGGTCGTCCAGCAGGAGTTCGACGACCCCGTCGGGGTGGCGGACGATCCGGACCGGTTCGGTGCTCACGGGGAGGCTCATGGGTGTTTCTCCTGTCGTCTTCCCGTCGCCGGGTGCTCCCCGGTGCTTCCCGGCAAGATACTAAAGACGCTATACAGTTTCTAGAACGCGACGGGAGCCGATGCCCGTGCGCCCGTCGCCGGGAGGTCCCGTGCCCATCCAGTTCGATGTCGATCCGACTGTCTCCCAACTGACGGCTGCGACGGCCGCGTTCGTGCGCGAGGTGGTCGTCCCGGCCGAGCGTGAGTGCCGCGGGTCGGTGCACGACGCCCCGGAAGCGCTGCGCGAGATGCTCCAGAAGGCCGCCCGGGAGGCGGGTGTGTTCGCCCCGCACGTCCCGGCGAGGTGGGGCGGACACGGTCTCGACCTGCGCGGCCAGGCGGCGGTGTTCGAAGCGGCGGGCTATTCGCTGCTCGGACCGCTGGCGCTGAACTGCGCGGCCCCGGACGAGGGCAACATGCACCTGCTGGAGAAGGTGGCCACCGAGGAGCAGAAGCAGAAGTACCTGCGCCCGCTCGCCGCGGGTGAGATCCGGTCCTGCTTCGCCATGACCGAACCGGCTCCGGGGGCGGGCGCCGATCCGCGCTCCCTGCGGACCACCGCGACCCGGGTCCCCGGCGGCTGGCGCATCGACGGACGCAAGTGGTTCATCACCGGCGCCGACGGAGCCGGTTTCGCGATCGTCATGGCCCGGACCTCCGGCAGCCCCGGAGACCCGGGCGGCGCCACCATGTTCCTGGTCGACTCCGCCAACCCCGGCATGCGTCTCGTGCGGACCATCGAGACCCTGGACGAGTCGCTCTTCGCCGGGCACAGCGAGATCGTCTTCGACGGGTGCGTGGTGGGGGAGGAGCAGGTGCTCGGCGCGGTGGACCGCGGTTTCGAAGGCGCGCAGGTCCGGCTCGGTCCCGCCCGGATGACCCACTGCATGCGCTGGCTGGGCGCGGCCCGCCGCGCCCAGGAGGTCGCGCTGGAACGGGCGGGCAGCCGGACGGCGTTCGGCTCGACGCTGGGGGACCTCGGGATGGTCCAGCAGATGCTGGCCGACTCCGAGATCGACATCGAGGCGAGCCGGGCCCTGATCCTGCGCACCGCCTGGGAGCTGGACACCGGATCCGCCGCCGCCTCGCAGCTCACCTCGGTGTCGAAGACGTTCGTGGCGGAGGCGGTGAACCGGGTGGTCGACCGGGCGGTGCAGATCTGCGGAGCCCTCGGTATCTCGGCCGCCGACGCACCGCTGGCCCGGCTGTTCAGGGAGGTGCGGCCCTTCCGGATCTACGACGGCCCTTCGGAGACGCACCGGTTCGCCATAGCGCGCCGCGCGCTGCGGCCGTACCGGCAGCCGGGGGCGGGTGTCGCCGGCGGCCGATGACGGCGGCGGCGCGGCGGTGTTCCCGCCCCTCGGGGGAGCCGCGCCGCGCCCGGAGGTGGGCGGCCCTCTTGCGGCCACGCGGAGACCACGACGGGAGGCCGGCTCCACAGTGCGTGACGGGGCCTGCTCGGCATTGCCGGACTTCCGCAAGTGTCACCGGTGCGGGAACCTGCGCTGTCACCGGCACGGGGTCCCGCACGTGGGGTGACGCGCGGGCCCTCGCGTCCGTGTGCGTCGCGTGCGCCGCGCGCGTCGTGTGAGCGGCACCGCGAGTGCGCACGTGATCGAACATGTGATCGAGTCCGAATCCCGATCCGGATGCGAGCGGCCCCGGTCGTCCCTACTCTCGGGAGAGGCCGCCTCGCCGCCCGACCAGGCGGCGGCCGGTCGGTGAGGTGGTGGCTGCCCATGAACACGGGGCCCGGGGTCGAACCGCCCGTACGGTCTGCCGCAGCGTCCGCCCGATGCCCCATCGGCACGCGGGCCGGCCTCCTCCGCTCCGGTGCTGTTGTCAGGAACCTGCCCGTGTGGCAGCCGTTGCCCGGCCCGCGTCCGGGATCGCGTGCGGACCCGGTCCGATCCGCCTCCGCGCCGAAGGCGACCGCGACACCGGCCGACCAGAACGCCCCGGCTCCCGCGGGGGTGAGTGAACTTTCCGCTCATCCGAGGGTTGCCTGCGTCACATGGGCTCCGCGGGCTTACAAAACGGCGTTCTGGTGACTCGAAGATCGCACATGCCGTCGTGTCCGCCGGTGAGGCGCCTCACTCGCCTGCGGCGGGCCGCAGTTCACCGCCCCGAGGAGTGACCGTGAGCGTTCGTATCGGAGTGGAAGAGGAGTTCCACGTCCTGGAGGTGGAGAGCGGGCTGCTCGTGCCGCGGGCCGATCCGCTTCTGCGACGCCTCCCACGGCGCACATTCACGACCGAGCTGCATCAGTCCACCGTGGAATCGAACAGCGAGGTGCACACCTCCCTCAGCGACCTGTACACCGACCTCGCCGGGACGAGACGCCGGCTCGACGCGGCGGCCTCCTCGCTGGGTCTCGCGGTGGTGGCGGCCGGCACGGCGCCACTCGCGCCGGCCGCGTCCGCGCACCCCACCGCGGGAGCGCGCTACCGCCACATGGTCGAGGACTACCGCACGGTCGCCGACGAACAGCTCATCTGCGGGGCCCAGGTGCATGTGGACGTCCCCGACCGTGACACGGCGGTGCGGGTCATGTGCGAGGTCTCGCCCTGGCTCCCCGTACTGCTGGCGCTCTCCGCCAGTTCGCCGTTCTGGCAGGGGACCGACACCGGCTACGCGAGCTGGCGCACCATGCTGTGGCACCGCTGGCCCACCGCGGGCCCGGTCGGCTGCTTCGCGAGCGCGGCCGAGTACGACGCCACCGTCCGCGACCTCGTCCAGGCCGGGATCATCAGCGACGCGGGGATGATCTACTACGACATGCGCCCCTCGGCGCATCTTCAGACGCTCGAACTGCGCGTCTGCGACTCCTGCCCCCGCGTCGAGACCGTCGTGCTGGTAGCCGGACTGTTCCGGGCCCTGGTGACCCAGGCCTGCGAACGGCTCGGCTCGGGAAGCGCCCCGGAGTGCGGGGGCCGGCACGAGTGGCTGCGCGGCGCCTCCTGGCGGGCCGCACGGTGCGGACTCGAAGGCAGCCTGGTCGACCCCGACACCCACCGCGAGGTGCCCGCCGCGCAGGTGGTGCGCAAGCTGCTCGCCCGGCTGCGCCCCGCCCTGGAGGCGCACGGCGACTGTCGCACCGTCCGCGAGCTGGCGGACCAGGCCCTCGCCGACGGCAGCGCGGCCGACCGCATGCGCCGTATCGCCCAGGACGAGGACCTGCTGGCCTGTGTCGACATGCTGATCGCCGAGACCCGGGGCGAACGCCTCGCCCGCAGGGCGCCGGACACCCGCGGCACCGACCTCTGCGCCCCCGACGTGACAGGCCCGTCCCCCCTGCCCGCACGGCCGCTGACCTCCAGGTGACTCGCGATGCACACCGACGACCCCCACTGCACCCACGCCGGTGACCCGGCACCCACGCCCCGGTGCCCGGCCCACGACGAACGAAAAGGAGGCGGCACGACATGTGTGGTCTGAGCGGTGAGATCCGCTTCGACGGTGGCCGACCCGACCTCGCGGCCGTCGAGCGCATGAGCGAGCGGCTCGCCGCCCGCGGCCCCGACGGTGAGGGCATCTGGACGCGCGGGGCGGTGGCGCTGGGGCACCGGCGCCTGAAGATCATCGACCTGTCGGACCTCGGCGCTCAGCCGATGACGGACTCCCGCGCGGGGATCACCGGAGTCTTCAACGGCTGTGTGTACAACTACCAGGAGCTGCGTGAGGAGCTGCGGGCCCTGGGTCACCGGTTCGCCTCGACCTCCGACACCGAGGTCGTGCTGAAGGCCTACCAGCAGTGGGGTACCGCCTGTGTGGAGCACTTCCACGGCATGTTCGCCTTCGCCCTCGTCGAGCACCGGACCGGGCGGGTCGTGCTGGGGCGTGACCGGCTCGGCATCAAGCCCCTGTACCTGGCCCGGACGCCGGGCCGGCTCCGGTTCGCGTCCACCCTGCCCGCACTCCTCGCCGCCGGCGACGTGGACACCTCACTGGATCCGGTGGCCGTCCACCAGTACATGAGCTGGCACGCCACGGTCGCCGCCCCGCGCACCGTCCTGAACGGTGTGCGCAAGCTGCCGCCGGCCACCGTGCGGGTCGTCGAACCGGACGGCACCCACCGCGACCACCACTACTGGCAGCCGTCGTACACGCGCAGGGCCGAGCACACGGACATGGACGCGCACGACTGGCGGGACGCGATGCAGGGGGCGCTGCGCACCGCCGTACGCCGGCGGATGGTCTCCGACGTCCAGGTCGGCGTCCTGCTCTCCGGCGGCCTGGACTCCAGTCTGATCGTCGCGCTGCTGGCCCAGGAGGGGCAGCGGGACCTGATGACGTTCAGCGTGGGGTTCGAGTCCGAGGGCGGAGAGGCGGGCGACGAGTTCCGCTACTCGGATCTGGTGGCCCGGGAGTTCGGCACCGACCACCGTCGCCTGATGGTTCCCTCCGACCAGGTGTCGACAGCCCTGGACGGTGCCGTCGAGGCGATGAGCGAGCCGATGACCAGCCACGACGTGGTCGCCTTCTATCTGCTGTCCGAGCAGGTGTCCAAGGAGGTCAAGGTCGTCCAGAGCGGACAGGGCGCCGACGAGGTGCTCGCCGGGTACCACTGGTACCCGCAGCTCGCCGAGGTCGCCCGCGCCGACGCGGCCGAGCGCTACGCCGACACCTACTTCGACCGGCCGCACGCCGACCTGGCCCGGGTCCTGGACCCGGGGATGCTGCCCCACGAAGACGTCTCGGGCCGCTTCGTCCGGGACCACATGGCGGTCCCGGGCGCCGAGACGGCCCTGGACGCGGCGCTGCGCCTGGACACGCACGTCATGCTCGTCGACGACCCGGTCAAGCGGGTCGACAACATGACCATGGCCTGGGGGCTGGAGGCCCGGGTGCCGTTCCTCGACCACGAACTCGTCGAACTGGCCGCGGCCTGTCCGCCGGAACTCAAACTGGCCGACGGCGGCAAGGGCGTGCTGAAGGCGGCGGGCCGTCAGCTGCTGCCCCTGGACGTCGTCGACCGCCGGAAGGGCTACTTCCCGGTCCCGGCGATCAGGCACATGGCGGGCCCCGTCCTGAAGCGGGTGAGCGAGGCGCTCGAAGCGCCCGAGGCGAGGCAGCGCGGCCTCTTCCAGGAGTCCTACGTGACCGAGCTCCTCGAGGCGCCCGACGAGCACCGCACCAAACGCGGAGCGAACGCCCTGTGGCAGGTAGCGTTGCTGGAGATATGGCTTCAGACGCACGGAATCACGTGACCGAGGAAAGCACGCCGGGGGCCCTGACCGGCGCGGTCTTCGGCTCGCCGTCCGTCGTCGCCCGCACCGGGACAGCCGGTGCGCCGGTCGCCCCTGCGGCCCCGGAGGGCAGGCCGGCGGACGGGCGCCCGGCGGAGGGGCGGGGCGCCGCTCCGGCCGCCGCCCCGGCCCCCGTCCTCCTGCCCGAGGCGAGCGGTCCGCGGGACGCCGTGACGCGACTGCGCTCCCACGGCTGCTGGTATCCCTCAGCCAGTGCCGACGGCACCGAGGCGGCCTTCATCTGCGACCGGGGAGGTGTCCCCCAGCTGTGGGCCGGACCCGTGGACGGGGACGAGGTGCACCTCCTCGACTCCCTGCCGGACCCGGTGAAAGAGGTGTCCTGGTCACCGGACGGCCGCTGGATCGCCTACACCACGGCGCCGGGCGGCGGCGAGCACACCCGGGTGATGTGCGTACGACCCGACGGCACCGGCCGCCGCGTCCTGGCCGGCGCCGACCCGGGCCATACCGCCTACCTGGGCTGCTGGGCGCACGACGGCTCGGCCGTCGCCGTCACGCTCGCCGCTCCGCCCGCCCGCCCGCTCACCGACGGTGCGGGGCCGGCGCGCGCCGACACCGCCCCGCCCGTCAACTGGGCCGACCGGGGCGGCCGGGCGACGCTCCTGGGCGGGATCCCGTACGAGAGCGTGAAGACGTCGGGACGGGCCGTGACCTCGGTCGACGCCCTGGCACCCGAGGTGCCGTCGGTCCGGTCCGACGGCGGCCTGTCGGCGTACCTGATCGATCCGGACGGTCCGGCGTCCCCCGTACTGCTGGCCACGGAGACGCACGCCGCCACCCTCCGGGTGTGCGACATCAGTCGCGACGGCCGGCTCGTCCTGCTGCGCCGGGGGCCGCGCGGACGGCGGGAGGCGGTCGTCCGCCGCACCGCCGACTCGGCGACGACGTGCACCCTGCCGGTCGCCGACGGCGACCCGTGGATCGGCCGGTTCTCGCCCGACGGGCGGACGCTCTGGCTGCGCAGCGACGCCGACCGCGAGTACGCGGCGCTCGTGGCCGTCGCCCTCGGCGCCGACGGCCGACCGCACGGCCGGTCCGTCGTGACGGAACGGCAGGACAGCGACCTCGACCTCCTCGCGTTCTCGCGCGACGGCCACACCGCCGCCCTGTCCTGGAACGAACGGGGCGCGAGCCGGCTGGAACTCGCCGAGATCCCGCCCGCCCGCCGGGCACCCCACGGGCCGCTGCCGACGACACACGTGCGTCTGCCCCACGAGGTCGTCACCCGCGTCGAGGCGGCCGGACCGCGGGGACTGCTGTCGGCGCTGTCCGGTTCCCAGCGCCGGCCCGGAGTCTGGTCCGCCTTCGACGGCGTGTCCCTGCGGCGCACCCCCTGGTCGTCCCGCGACGAGGACGCCGTCGGACCGGGCCGCCCGCCCGTGCGCCCCGTCCTCCTGCGCCTGACGGCGCGGGACGGGCTGCCCCTGAGCGGCTGGTACTACAGGGCCCCGGGCCGGCCCCCCGGTGCCCCGGCACCCTGTGTGATCCACCTGCACGGTGGTCCGGAGGAGCAGGAACGCCCGATCTTCAGCCCGCTGTACCACGAGCTGACCGGGCGCGGACTGGACGTCTTCGCCCCCGACGTCCGAGGCTCCTCGGGGCACGGCAGGTCGTTCGTCGACGCCGACCTGGGTACAGGCCGCTTCGCAGCGCTGGACGACGTCGCCGACTGCGCCGCGCACGCGGTGGCCGCGGGACCCGCCGACCCGACCCGGCTGGCGGTCATGGGGCGCTCGTACGGCGGCTACCTGACCTTCGCCTCCCTCGTGCACCACCCGGACCTGTTCCGCACCGGCGTCGCCGTCTGCGGCATGTCGGACTTCGCGACCTTCTTCGCCGGCACGGAGCCCTGGCTCGCGGAGTCGGCGGCCCACAAGTACGGCCACCCCGAGCGCGACCGGGAACTGCTGCGCGCGCTCTCGCCGATGACCCGCATCGACGCCCTGCGCGTCCCCCTGCTCGCCGTCCACGGCGAACACGACACCAACGTGCCGCCGGGGGAGTCCGAGCAGTTCGTACGGGCGGCCCGCGACCGCGGCATCCCGGCGGAGCTGCTCACCCTGCGCGACGAAGGCCACGACTTCCTGCGCGCGGACAACCGGCGGCTGTTCCGCCGGGCCGCCGCGGACTGGCTGCAACGCCACCTGACCGCCTGACCCGACTCCTCACGGTCCCCTGCCGGTGACCGGCAGGGGCCTGTCCGTGACCGGCACGGCAGGCGACACGGCACCCCGTCCCACCCGGGGTCCCCTGCCCGCCCCGGAGTTTCGCCGTCCGTCGGCGGTGCACCCGGTCCGCGTTCGAAGCAGGCATGCGCCGCCGTTCCCGGGGGCTTACTGGGGAGAAGACGATGGATCACTCACGGGTACCCGTGTTGGAGGCGTTGCAGGAGTTCCGGCGCCGTGGCGACATCGCCTACGGTCCGCCCGGGCACAAGCAGGGCCGCGGTGCGGACCCGAGGGTCGCGGAGATCGTCGGGATGGACGTGTTCCGCTCGGACGTCCTCTCCCTCAACGGGCTGGACGACCGCCGCCAGTCCCAGGGCGTGCTGAGCCAGGCCCAGGAGCTGATGGCGGACGCCGTCGGCGCCGAGCACGCGTTCTTCTCGACCTGCGGCAGCTCCCTGTCGGTGAAGACGGCCATGCTGGCGGTGGCCGGCCCCGGCGAGAAGCTGCTGCTGTCCCGCAACGCGCACAAGACGGTCATCGCGGCCGTCATCGTCAACGGCGTAGAACCGATCTGGGTGCATCCCAAGTTCGACACCGAGCGGCACATCGCCCACCCGCCGGAGCCCGACGACGTGCGCCGGCGGCTGCGGGAGCACCCGGACGCCAAGGGCATGCTGCTGATCACGCCCACGGACTGGGGCACCTGCGCCGACATCCGGGGCGTGGCCCGGGTGTGTCACGAGTACGACGTCCCCCTGATCGTCGACGAGGCGTGGGGCGCGGTGCTGCCGTTCCATCCCCGATTGCCTCCCTGGGGCATGGACGCCGAGGCCGACCTGGTGGTCACCAGCGTCCACAAAATGGGTGGCGCCGTCGAGCAGAGCTCCGTCTTCCACCTCCAGTACGACCGGGTGTCGCCCGAGGTCCTCAAACAGCGGGAGGACCTGCTCGGCACCACCAGCGCCTCGTCCCTCGTGTACGCGACGATGGACGGCTGGCGCCGGCAGATGGTCGAACAGGGGTACGGCCTCCTGGAGGAGGCGCTGCACCGCGCGGAACGGATCCGTACCGCGGCCGACGAGCTGTCCGGCCTCAGGCCGATGGGCCAGGAGATCGTCGACGAGGGTTTCGCCGCGTCCTTCGACCCCCTGAAGATCGTGATCGACGTACGCGGACTCGGCATCACCGGTATGCAGGCGGCCGAGTGGCTGCGCGCCCATCGGCACGTCGACCTCGGAGGCTCCGACAGCTGCCGCATCAGCGCCTCCATCACGTGCGCCGACGACGACGAGACCGAGAAGGTCCTGCTGGACGCCCTGCGTGCCCTCGTCGAGGGCGCCGACTCCATCGAACGGCAGACGCCGGTCCACCTGCCGGCGCCCTCCACCCTGGAGCTGGAACAGGCCATGCTGCCGCGCGAGGCGTTCTTCGCCGAGGCCGACCACGTACCCGCCGAACGCGCGGCGGGCCGGATCGCCGCGGAGATGATCAGCCCGTACCCGCCCGGAGTGCCGGTGATCGCCCCGGGAGAGGTGATCACCGACGAGGTCCTCGACTATCTGCGCAGCGGCGTCGAGCACGGCGTCCTGATCCCGGACGCGGCCGACCCGTCCCTGCGGACGCTGCGGGTGGTGCGACGCTGAACCCGCGGGAACCCGCGAGAACCCGTGAGCGGACGGCGGTCCGGCCGGTAGGTGGCCGGCCGCCGTCCGCCCGCCGGTGCCTTCTGTCCGGTTCCTTCCGCTTTTGTCAGCGGTCCTCGCCCCTCGCCTTGCGGACGGCGTCCTCGGTGCGGTCCATGAGCGCGGCGACCGGCCCGGCGTCATGTTTCGCGGCTCCCGACTCGACACCGGGGTGCGGAGGAGAGACCGCCGCGGGCGACCGCCCGTCCGTTTGCCGTGCCGTCCTGGTGGGGACCCGGCTGCGCATGAGTACAACGTCTCCTCGTCGCCGGACGAAGCAGAACCGGGCCCTGTGGCTGCTCGATCGCCTCGAGCGGGAGCCGCGGGCGGACAAAGTGATCGACACGCTCAGCACGGGCGTACGGTCCCTGCCGCTGGGACGCGGCCGGGACGTCCTGCACGGCAGGTGGCTGGGACACCCGGTGCACCCGCTGTTGGTGCAGGTCCCGATCGGCAGCTGGCTGTCCGCGGCGGTGCTCGACGCGCTTCCCGGCCGCTCGCGTGAGGCGGGCCTCCTGGTCGGCGTGGGGCTGGCCGCAGCGGCCCCGGCGGCGCTGACCGGGGCGGTCGACTGGGCGGAACTGCACCACGAGCAGCAACGCGTGGGGCTGGTGCACGCCCTGGCCAACACGGCGGCCGTCGGCCTCTACGCGGCCTCGCTGGCCTGCCGGATCAAGGGGCGTACGGCAGCGGGCCGCACGCTCGGGTTCCTGGGACTGACGGTGGTCGGGGCCGGCGGCATGCTGGGCGGCCACATGGCCTACCGGCAGGCTGCCGGGGCCAACCACGCGGAAGAGGTCCCGCACGTCGTCACCGAGGGCTGGCACCGTATCGGCAGCGTGGCCGACTTCCCGGTCGGCGAGGCCGTACGGCGCAGCGTGGACGATGTGCCGCTCGTGGTGGTGCGGGAACCGGGCGGGACGATCCACGCGCTGGCCGACCGGTGCAGCCATCTCGCGGGACCCCTCTCCGAGGGGACGGTCTCGGACGGCTGTGTCGAGTGTCCCTGGCACGGCAGCGTCTTCCGGCTCTCGGACGGCTGGAACGTCCGCGGCCCCGCGACAGCGCCCCAACCGGCCTTCGAGACGCGGATCGTGGACGGACGTGTCGAGGTGCGTCTGCCCGGCCGGGACGAGGCGGAACAGGAGAGCGGTGACGGGACTGACCGGTGGACGAGCGGGACGGGAGCGGTGCATGGGCACGGCAGTTGACAACCGCTTCGCGCGGCGGCTGCACGGATTTCTCCGCAGCACCAAGCGCGCGTACTCCGCGGAGCCCGAGCGGCCCCTGGAGGGTTACGCGGCGGCCATGATCGGGTTCGGGGCGTACACGGCGGCCTGGGCGTCGGCGGTGCGCCTGCGCGGGCGCCCGCTGCCCGACCGGCCCGCTCCCTCGGACGTGGTGCTGACGGCGGTGGCCGCCTTCCGGATCAGCCGGCTGCTGAGCAAGGCGTCGGTGACCAGTCCGCTCCGGGCCCCGTTCACCCGCTACGTCGGCCCGCAGGGCCCGGCGGAACTGCACGAGGAGGCGCGGACCGACGACGGCAAGGACACCCTCGCAGAGCTGGTGACCTGTCCGTTCTGCACGAGCGTGTGGGTGGTCTCCACCCTGACCGCGGGCCAGCTGCTCTGGCCCCGCGCCACCCGCACCGCCATGGGCGCCTTCACCGCCCTGGCCGGTGCGGACGCCCTGCAACTGGCGTATGCGGCGCTGGTGGACAGGACGACCGGCGAGTGACGCCCCGCGGGGCGGGCCGCAGCCCGGTGGACGCGCCGGAGCGGCCGGCCCGGGGCGGACAGCGCTACAGGCCGGCGGTGATTCCGGCGAGGATGAGGTCGATGCCGGCGAGGAACTCCGTCCGGTCGTCGTGGTCGCGCAGTTGGTCCGCGACGTCGCGGGTGAAGGCGTACTCGTCGGCATCGAGGTCGGCCCAGGCGGCGGCCGTACGGCGCAGGAACTCGGTCCGGTCCGTGTCCGGCTGGACGACGCGGGCGTTGGCCGCGTTCTGTCCGCCCACTCCGAGGATGTAGTTCAGCAGCGCGGAGGCCGCGGTGAACCGGGCGTGGTGCGGCACGCCGAGCGCCTGCACCTGGCGCCCGAGGTGTTCGAAGACGCGCAGCATCGGTGACTGCGAGGGGACGCGGGCGAGTTGGGTGCCGATCCACGGGTGGGCGTCGATCGCGTCGAACACGCCGAGGGCGAGGACGCGGATCGTTTCCTGCGGTGTCGACCCGGCGGCGCCGACGGTCATCGTGGCGGTGACGACGGCGTCCGTGGCGGCGTGGAGCAGTTCGTCCTTGCCCGTGACATGCCAGTAGATCGCGCCGGGCCCGGTGGCGAGACGCCCGGCCAGTGCGCGGAACGTGAGTCCGCTCTCGCCCGCCGTGTCGAGAATCCCGATCGCGGCCTCGACGATCCGGTCCCGTGAGAGCGGTTCCTCACGTCGCTCGGTACGACGACTCCTGGTTGCCATGCGCACATCCTGGCACAGCCTGGAATGCCGTTCCAGCTTGACATCTCTGGAACGGCGCTCCAGTCTGCTTCTGGAACGGCATTCCAGAAATGTTCCGCCGGGTGGCCCACCCGATGGACGCGCGATCCCAGAGGAACCACCATGACCAGTCACGTCACGATCATCGGCGCAGGGCTCGGAGGGCTCACCCTCGCCCGCGTTCTCCACGTCCACGGCGTCCCGTCGACGGTCTACGAGGCGGAGGCGTCCCCGACGGCGCGTTCGCAGGGCGGGATGCTCGACATCCACGACTACAACGGCCAGCCCGCTCTGCGGGCGGCCGGCCTGATCGACGAGTTCCGCGACCTGGTCCTGGAGGGCCGCCAGGCGATACGGGTCCTCGACCGGGACGGAGCCGTCCTCTTCGACCAGGGGGACGACGGCACGGGTGGCCGCCCCGAGGTGCAGCGCGGTGAGCTGCGCCGACTCCTGCTCGACTCGCTCCCGCCCGGCACCGTCCGCTGGGGGAGCAAGGTGAGCGCCGTCCGCGCCCTCGGTGCCGGCCGGCACGAGGTGACCTTCGACGACGGCGCCACCGTCGTCAGCGACCTGCTGGTCGGCGCCGACGGCGCGTGGTCACGGGTCCGCCCCCTGCTCTCCGAGGCGGCACCCGCGTACGTCGGTATGTCGTGCGTGGAGACCTACCTGTTCGACGCCGACAACCGTCACCCGGCCACCGCGAAGGCGGTCGGCGGCGGGGCACTGTTCGCTCTGCTGCCCGGAAGGGGATTGCTGGCTCACCGGGAGAGCGGCGGCACCCTGCACACCTACGTGATGCTCACCGGGTCGCCGGCCTGGTTCTCCGGCATCGACTTCACCGACTCCACCGCGGCCACCACGCGGATCGCGCGGGAGTTCGACGGCTGGGCCCCCGAACTCACCGCGCTGATCACCGACGGTGAGACCGCACCGGTCCTGCGCCCCCTGCACGCCCTGCCCCTCGCGCACCGGTGGGATCGCGTACCGGGGGTGACCCTGCTCGGCGACGCCGCCCACCTGTCGATCCCGAACGGCGAAGGCGCCAACCTGGCCCTGTACGACGGCGCCGAACTCGGCAAGGCCATAGCCGCGCACCCCGACGACATCGAGACCGCGCTCACCGAGTACGAGCAGGCCATGTTCCCCCGCAGCGCCGCGGCCGCCACCGACGGCGCCCACCTGCACGAGCTGCTGTACGGCGACAACGCGCCCCACAGCCTGATCGACATGTTCACCGGCTCCGAGCAGACCCGAGAAGGCAGCCCGATCACGCCGGGGAACTGACTCGACGGGTGCACCCGCGGGCGGCAGGCGCGCCGGAGCGCCGGGGACTTCGTCCTGTGGGCAGGTCTACCCACGGCAGGGGTGACCTGCGGGCAGGTCACCCCTGCCGTGCGATCCGATGGCGCAGCCGCGTGACAGTCGGCGAACTGATCACGTCGGTCGGCGTCCTGGTCGGTCCGGCGAGGCCGTCGAGGAGACGCTCTCCCGCGCCGAGCACGGCAGGTACCGGATGCGGCACCGGCTCGTCGGGCAGACCGGCTCGGCACGCGCCCCGAACTCCTCGGCCGGCAGGGAGGAAACACGGCGCGGGTCTCACGATGTCGACCGGCCGGCGACGGCGGAACCAGGCCGGCGGGGGCGAGGAATTGTTCGGGCCTCTCACGTGCTCTTGTAGGCACGGAGGCGGCGACGCCGACGGTGTGCGAGCGAGTAGTGGAAGTCGCCGAGGCGACAGACAGAAAGGTGCCGACATGGCAGCGCAGACGCAGAGGGCCGTGCTTGCGGGCGGATGCTTCTGGGGGATGCAGGACCTGATCCGCCGGCTCCCGGGCGTGACGGCGACCCGCGTCGGATACACCGGGGGTGACGTGCCGAACGCCACGTACCGCAACCACGGCACCCACGCGGAGGCCATCGAGATCCTCTTCGATCCCGAGAAGACCGACTTCCGCGCGATCCTGGAGTTCTTCTTCCAGATCCACGACCCGAGCACCAAGAACCGGCAGGGCAACGACATCGGCCTCAGCTACCGCTCGGCGATCTACTACGTGGACGACGAGCAGAAGCGGATCGCCGAGGACACCATCGCGGACGTGAACGCCTCTGGACTCTGGCCGGGCGTGGCCGTCACCGAGGTCGAGCCCGTCGGCCCCTTCTGGGAGGCCGAGCCCGAGCACCAGGACTACCTCGAGCGGTACCCCGAGGGTTACACCTGCCACTTCCCGCGCCCGGGATGGCGGCTTCCGGCCCGCACGCAGGGCTGAGCCACTCCCGCGTCGGCGAAGGGCTCGAAGCATCTCGCCGCCGCGGGACCGTGAGCGGTGCATGTCCGGCGTCCTCTCCCTCGGGGACGCCGTGGCGAGTGGCCCACGGGCCGCGTGGACGCGACCGCGCCCGCGCGGCCACCCGGCGGACACGGGACCGTCCGCTCCGCGGCAACTTCGCCCCCCTCCGGCCGAGCCGCTCGGCCGAGCGACGACGACGAGGCCCTGCGGCCTGCGGCCTGCGTCCCGCGGCCAGTGGGACGACGTCGCACGCGGCCGCCACACCCCTCGCGACCTCCTCCGCCCTCTCGGGCACCCCGTGCGGTCATGCCCGCGCGGGTTTCCGGCCCCAGGCGGTGAGCATGCCGGCCGACAGCGCGGCGCAGTCCTCGGAGCCCAGGTAGCGGATCGCCGCGTCCACGGCGGGGTCGTCGACCAGGCCGGTGGCGAGCATCGCGGTCCTGCTCCGCTCCCACGTGTCCGCCCAGAAGCGGCTGATGGGACTGCCGGGCAGCAGCGGCGGGACATGGACCTCGGCGCCCACGGACAGCAGCCCCGCCTCACGCAGCAGCTGCGGGTACGACGGTACCCAGGAGACATCGGTCCCGATGGTGTCCCGCAGCCCTTCCCACATCGCCCGCATCGCCGCGCTGTACGGCGTGTCGGGTGTCCGGCCGCCCGTCAGGTCGACCGCGTCGCTGAGCACCAGCACGCCGCCGGGCGCGACCATGTCGGCCAGCGCCCTGATCACGCGGTCGCGCTCGGGCAGGTGCATCAGCACGAAGCGGGCGTGGACGAGCGAGAACCGGCCGGGGATCGCCTCCGGGGCGGTGATGTCGGCCTCCAGTACGTCGAGTCCGGGCACGGGCCGCGCGCCGAGGAAACGTACGTCCCGGTCCACGGCCAGCACACGGGAGACCCCGGCCTCGCTCAGCAGACGACGAGAGACCGTGCCCGTTCCCGCCCCCACGTCGAGGCAGTGCCATCCCGGGCCGGCCCCGAGCGCCCGTAGTCGCGCCACGGTGGTGTCGTCGTACGCGAGGGCACCGAAGTCGATGCGCTCGCCCTCGCCCGGCTGCTCCGGCCGGAAGACGGCCTCGCCGTAGCGTCCACCGTCCGGCGCGTCGCCCCCTGGTGCGCCGTCGCTCGCAGCGGTGCTCATGTCGTGGCCGGCGCGGTGCCGGGGGCGTCGTCCGCGACGATCTGCGGTGGCCGGTCGGCCGGGGGCTGGAGCAGCGGGTCGTCGAACAGTGTCATGGCCGGACCTCTTCAAGCGCTGGGGCGGTGCCGGGCGGCCGTCCCGGGGCCGCCGCCCATCGATCCTCCACCGGCTGCCGCGCCCACGGTCGAGGCGCGCCGCGCCTGCGCCGATCGGGCTGGTGGTGCGGTGCGAGGGCAGCCGTGACCGACCCCCGCGACCGTCGGGCGGCCCTCCCGGTAGCGGCCGGGGGGCTGCGCGTCCGTCAGTCCCGAGGCGCTGCGGCGAGCCAGCGGCCGTCCTGGAACTCGGCCGGAATCTCGTCCTCCCACGGATCGACGCCGCGTTGCTCCAGTTCGTCGAACCAGCGGTCCCGCTGCGAAGCGGGCAGACGCCGTCCGCACCAGGGACAGAACCCGATCGTGATGCTCGATGTGCCGCCGTCGTGGACGATCAGCCCGTACTCCTGGAACCTGGCACTGAAGTGGATCAGTGCGTCCGGGCAGGCGAAGAGGTCCTCGTGGCGGTCGCACCGCGGGTTCACGCGGCTGCTCATCGCCTCGCAGCAGTGGTGGTTCATGATCTCGGCTTCTTGTCGATCGACGCGGTGCCGGAAGTAGATCACGGTCGCAAGGACGGCCGCGAGCGGTTTGAGGTGGCCGAAGGGCACCGGGCGGCGACGGCCCTGAGGCCGCCGACGCGGGTCCGGTGCGCGGGAGCGGGTCAGCGCTTCGTGAAGATGAAGCCGAGCTTGTCGACCTCGGCGGCAGCGCGTCCGTGGAACCCGGCGAGCTGCCAGCCCGAGGGCGCGGTACGGGTCACGCAGTCCGACGTGGTGGTTCCGCCGGACAGGCTCCGGCCGAGGTTGGTGCTGAACTTGGCGTAGAAGATCCGCGTGTGGCCGTCCTTCGCGCCCTGGCACAGTTGGGCGGAGGTGACGTACTCCCCGCTGCCCAGGGTGAGGGAGGACGCCGTGCCACCGGTTCCGCCGTGCGTGAGGACCTTGCCGTTGTCGAGGGTCAGGCCGACGCCGTCGACGCGCGAGCCGCTGCGCAGCGAGAGGCTGACCGGGCGGGCGCCCGCCGGTACCGCGTCGATGTCGGTGTAGTAGTCGCCGTGCGGCCCGCCGTACTGGTCGCTGAGCTGGAAGTCCGCGTTGCGCGACCAGGAGAAGCCGACCGCGATCGGGTCGTGGTCGGACAGCATGAGACCGCCGTCGGTGAGGAACTTGGCGTGCTCGTTGGTGTAGGACGTGGCGTCGAGCGACACGAGCTTGCTGCCACGGTAGAGGACCTTGTCGACGACCTCGCAGGTGTTGGGCACGGTGGGCCCGCTCTGGTCGCAGACGAGGGCGTCGCTGCCCTTGACGGGCGGGGTGCCGCCGCGGACGAGCTTCACCCAGGGGTCGGTGAGGCCGTTGGCTGCTGCGAACTCGGCGATGGTGTCGCCGCTGCGGGTGTAGCGGGTGTTGGTGTCACCCATGACCACGACGGCGTTGCCGGCCGAGTGGGTCTTGATGAAGGCCGTCAGCTGAGCGAGGTTGTCGGCGCGCGAGGCCAGGTCGCCGTCGTTGGTGCCTGCGTTGGTGTGCAGGTTGTAGAGGTCGACGTAGACGCCTTCCGCCAGCCGCTCCCGCATGAAGCTGAAGCCCTTGGGCGTCAGGCAGTCGCCGGAGTCGAGCTGGCAGGAGTTCCAGTGCACCCGCTCGAAGTCGTCGCTGTCGTAAGGGAGTTTCGCGAGCGTGTTCAGTCCGCTGCCGATGCCCGCGCCGCCGCTGGTGGGGGTGCGGTAGGCGTGCGCGGTGTCCGCGGCGTAGAGGTAGGAGTGGTAGTTGAAGTCCTCCTCGACGTGCACGATGTCGTACGGCGCGATGCGCTGGCCGATGGTGGTGGTGCTGGTGTCGCGGGGTGTGGAGGCGCTGGAGAGGATCGCCGGCAGGCCCGCGACGTTGTAGGTGAGGGTGCTGAAGGACCCGGAAACCGGGTCCGCGGCGGCGGCCGCGGGGGACGCGGTCGCGATGAAGCCGCCGCAGGTGACGGCTGCGGCCGTGAGGCAGGTGAGAAGACGGCGCATGAAGCGGCACTCCTGTGAAGTGGGGAGGGGCAGCGGGAACTTACCGCTGGTAACGCTGATTTGTCGCCGGCTCGGTCGGGGGAGATCGAAATTTGACCCTGTGGTCCGGTCCAGGCGGCCGGCTTCGGCCGACCCTCCGGTGTCGGGAAGGTGAACCTCTCGGAGCGCCTCCGGGCTGCCGCGGGATCGGCGCCCCCTCGGTGCGGCGGCCGGGCGTGTCTCGGAAGCCGCCGTGAAGCGCCGGTGTCGATGGTCCCGGCGGCCGCACCGTGGCGGCGGAGGTCGCCCGCCGGGGCCGGCGCGTGGCGGCGGGCCGATGCTCGACGCGGTGCGCGAAACGTGCGAGAAGTGTGTGCGAAGGCAAACGGAGGCGGGTGCGTGACGATCTTCGCGTCGGCGGAGGAATATCTGACTAATCAGGTATTGTTGGGCCGGTGAACCGTTCGCACCGGGCGGGCGCCGCACCCTTTCTGCCGAGGTCCCCGATGAAGCTGATCTACGTTTTCGACGCCTACTGCGGTTGGTCGCACGGCTTCTCCCCGACGCTGCGAGAGGTGACCGCGCGGCATCCGGGGCTCGCAGTGGACGTGGTCTCCGGAGGCCTGTTCACCGGATCGCGCAAGGTGCCGATCCGCGAGTTCGGATACGTCCAGGGCGCCAACGCCCAGATCGCCGAGCTGACCGGCGCCGAGTTCGGCGAGGCGTACGGGCGGCTGATCGCCGACGGTTCGTTCGTCATGGACTCGGACGCCGCCGCACGTGGACTCGCCGCCCTGCGCAGGACCGCCCCCGAGCGGGCGGTGGAACTGGCCGTGGCGCTCCAGCACGCCTTCTACGTCGACGGTCTCAGCCTGTCCGAACCCACGACCTACCGGAAGGTCGCCGAGCGGACCGGTCTGGACGCGGACGCCGTCACCGCCGCCTTCGAAGCGCCCGAGACGCGAGCCGCGGCCGAAGCCGACTTCGCACGCGCCGCCGAGCTGGGTGTCAACGCCTTCCCTACGCTCCTCGCCGTGGACGGCGGCCGCGCCGACGTCCTGGCGCGCGGCCGGGCCGGCGCTGACGACGTGACGTCGCGTCTCGCGGCGTTCGCCTCCACGCCCACCTCCTGACCCCGACCACCCCCTTGGAAGGAACCACCATGAGCACGCTCGACTTCACGGTCCTCGACCTGGACTTCCCGGCCGGCAGCAAGAACAAGACCGCCACCCTCGTCACCGGCGAGAACGAGGCGCTGCTGGTCGACGCCGCCTTCACCCGCGCCGACGGCCACCGCCTCGCCGCCGCGGTCCTCGACTCCGGCAAGAAGCTGACCACCGTCTTCGTCAGCCACGCCGACCCCGACTTCTACTTCGGCGCGGAGGTCCTCGCCGACGCCTTCCCGGAGGCGGAGTTCGTCGCGACCCCGCTCGTCATCGAGCACATCCAGCACTCCTACGAGGGCAAGCTCAAGGCCTGGGCGGCCCTCGGCCCCAACCTCCCCACCCGCCTGGTCGATCTCACCCCGCTCACCGGCGATCTCACCCTGGAAGGCCACACCTTCGAACTCAAGGGCGGCCCGGCCGCGCTGCCCGACCGCCACTACCTGTGGCAGGCCGGGCATCGCGCCCTCCTCGGCGGCGTCCTGCTCTTCCAGCAGGAGCACGTCTGGGTCGCCGACACCCCCACCCCCGGCGACCGCGCCGCCTGGATCGGCCTGCTCGACGAGATGGCCGCCCTGGAGCCGGAGTTGGTCGTCCCCGGGCACCGCCTGCCCGGCACGGCGGCGGACGCGTCCGCCATCGCCGCCACCCGCGACTACCTGGTCGCCTTCGAGGAGGAGCTCGACCGGGCCGCCGACGGGGCCGCGCTGACCGAGGCGCTCGTCAAGCGCTACCCCGGCAACGGCATGCTGATCGCCGCCCAGATCGGTGCGAAGGTCGCCAAGGGCGAGATGAAGTGGGGCTGACCATGAGCGAGTTCGCGACCTCCACCGCCCCCGCCGACGTCGTACGCCGCCAGTACCTGGCGTCCGCGGCCGGTGACCTGGAAGCGCTCCGGGCCACCCTCGCTCCCGACGTGGAGTGGACCGAGATGGCCGGCTTCCCCCTGGCCGGCACCTACCGCACCCCCGACGGCGTCACCGCGAACGTGATGGAGAAGCTCGGCCAGGACTGGGACGGCTGGGCCGCTCACGACGACACCTACGTCGTCGACGGCGAGAACGTCGTCGTCCTCGCCCGCTACACGGCCGTCAACAAGGCCACCGGCAAGCCGATCGACGTGCGTGTCGCCCACCACTTCGTCGTACGCGGCGGACTCATCGTCCGCTTCGAGCAGTTCGTCGACACCGCGCTCGTCCGCGACGCGATGACCGACTGACCCACCCGCACGACCACCCACCCGCACCACCACCCGCACGCCGCGGCGCCTGAGCGTCGCGGCGTACGGGCGCACGCGGGGACGCGCTCACGAACCGGCCGTCGCGCTCGTGCAGGGGCGAATTCGGGGGCGGGCGGGCGAGGGTGCGGGCCCCGCACGGGTGACGGCCCGCGGGGACGTCAGCAGGTCGAGTTCGTCTGGGTGAGCAGGCCGAGCCGCCACGGCAGACTGTTGTAGTCGCCGCTCGCGTTCGGGTTGAGCCCCTGGTACAGATACTGCGGACGGCATGAGTTGATCGTCAGTGTCTGGTCGTTGCCCGCGCGGATCATCTCGCCGTGGCTGATGTCCCGGGTCCAGGCGCCCGCGGGGAAGGTGACGTTGTTCGCCCGGGCGAAGGGGTTGCCCTCGGACGCGGCGAGTTGCGTCCAGGAACCGGTGAGACTGGTGGCGGTCCAGGAACGGAAGTAGCGCCGGCCGTCGGATCCGATGGCCTCGACGAGGAGCAGGTACTGGTTGCTGCCCTGCACCTTGTAGACGTTGCTCGCCTCGAACAACGCGTTTTTGGAGTCCCGAAGCGCGATGACGGTGTTCGTGAAGCCGTTGGGGAACTGCCCGACGGTCGTTTGCGAGCGGTACAGGTGACCGTTGTCGTCGGACGAGAACAGATAGCAGTTGGCGCTGTCGCAGATCACCCACATGTCGACCCAGTAACCGTTGCCGATGTTCTGCCGGATGATGTCCGGCATCGACGAGTAGAAGTTGCGCGGCGCGCTCCACCCGTTGGGGTTGCTGATGTCGGGGTTCGTCGAGTACGAGGCGTTGCCCGTCTGGTAGACGAGGTACCACAGGCCCTGCGGCGCGTTGTAGAACACCTGCGGCGCCGCCCGGTAACCGGAGCCGATGGCGGTGCGGTCCAGGTAGTGGTGCGTGGCCGAACCGGCCTGCGACCAGTCGGAGAAGCTCAGATAGACCAGGTTGTAGCCGGACGCCTGAGCGGTGCTGGCGAAGACGTGCCACCTGCCGTTGTGGTAGACGACCGTCGGGTCCTTGATCCCGGCGATGGCGTGGGTCGCGTCCGGCTTCGGCGCGATCAGCGCACCGCTGGAGCTCCAGCGGAATGAGGAGGGCAGCGCCGCTGCCGCCCCCGCCTGCGGCTGTGACCGAGTGGCCGGGCCGCCCGCCGCGTCATGCGCTCCGGCCGGTCCCTGCTCCGCGGCGCCGGCCGACCGGGTCGCCGTTGTGCCGCCCAGGGCGGACAGCACGGCCTGGTAGGCGGCCTTCTTGTTGCCGTTGTTGTCGAACAGCAGCGGATTCTCGCCGCCGCGCCAGGAGTCGCTGTCCCGGATGCCCCACACCGTGACCCCCTTGCAGCGTGCGACGTTCATACACGCTCGCACGCTGCTCGCGTAGGCCGAGGGCGACGCCTGGGCGATGTCCAGTTCGGTGATCTGTACGTCGACGCCCAGCGCGGCGAAACCGGACAGCGTCGTCTGGAAGCTGGCCGGCGGGCCCCCTGCGCCGAAGTGGGCCTGGAAGCCGACGCAGTCGAGGGGGACACCGCGCGCCTTGAAGTCCTTGACCATGCGGTAGACGCCCTGGGTCTTGGCGTCGCTCCAGTTCTCGATGCTGTAGTCGTTGTAGCAGAGCTTGGCCGACGGGTCGGCGGAGCGCGCGGTGCGGAACGCCTCCTCGATGAAGCCGTTGCCCAGCACGTTCTGGAACACCGAGGCGCGGTGCTGGCCGCTGCCGCCGTCGGCGAAGGCCTCGTTGACCACGTCCCAGGCGTAGATCTTGCCGCGGTAGCGCGACATGAGCGTGGTGATGTGGTTGTTCATCACGCTGCGCAGGGTGGCCGCGTCGCCGATACCACGGACCCAGGAGGGCAGTTGCGAGTGCCACACGAGGGTGTGGCCGCGCAGGCGCTGACCGTGGCTCTGGGCGCGGTTGGCGATCTGGTCGGCGGGACCGAACGTGAACGAGCCGCGCGAGCGTTCCGTGGCGTCCCACTTCATCTCGTTCTCCGGCGTGACCGCGTTGAACTCGCGGTCGAGGACACCGGTGTATGTCCCGTCGCCGAGCTTTCCTGCGGCAACCGCCGCCCCGAAGTAGCGCCCCGACTGGGCCGCTTGGGCGCCGAGGGTGGTCGCGGCAGCCGCAGCGGGCGGGGCGGGCTCCGCGGAGGCCGCCTGCGTGCCGGCGGCCGTCCCGGTGGCCAGCAGGGCGCCGGCGACCATGAGGCCCAAGCCTCGGTTCCGGCGCCGGCCGACTCTCTTGAGAGGGTTCATGATTCTCTCCTCGTACGGACGAGTGCGGGTGGGACGAGCGGTGAAACGGTGCGGGACAGCCGGACCGCTCGTGGGAGCGGGCAACGCGGACCGCGTCCTGCGGACGACGGGTCGGCGGTGGCCGTCCACCGCGCGAGCGGGGGTGCGACCGGCTGCCGGGGGTCAGCGGGTGGGGCGGGGCTCGTCTGCGGCGCAGGGGTGCGGCGGTCCGGTCGGGCAGGCGTGAGGGGGCAGTTCGAGCTCATCGTTCGTCATGAGAACCCGCCCTTGGTCATGGAGATCCGCCCCTGCGTCGGGGTGCGTACGGATATGGCTTCGTTCCGTATTTCGAACGCCGATTGACTCTATGAACGTCCTCGGATCATAGGAGTCCCTGACGGGGCGTCAATCCCTCTCGCATCATTCGTTGATGGCGTCGAAATGTTTCGGACCGGAGTCGATGATGCGTCCGCTTTGGTGCAGACCAGGAGGGCTGCCGCCCAGGGCTGTCGGTCCTGGCGGGGTTCGATGGCCGGAAGAGGCGCATCCATGAGGGCGTGTGGATCCGAATGCTGCGGAAGGTATTGACGATCGCTGCGGGATTCCCGTCATCCTGTATCGAGCGGCGAGGAACCAACCCGGAGGTGCTCGGCAGCCGGCCGGTGGCACCCGCCACTTCGCGCGCTGCGCCGCCCGTGGCCCGTCCGCCGGTCGCCACTCGTCTCGTGTCCGGAGGAGTCTGCTCATCCAGGATCCGCGCCCTGCGGGCACTGCTGTCCCCCACCTCGAACTCCCGCTCCGAGCCCGGTTCCCGACCGGTCGGCCGCTCGCGAGCGGTGGCTTCGGACGCGGTGAGTGCCACCCCTAGTCGCGCGCGGTCTCCGCGGCGAAGGCGTCGAGTAGCGCGAAGGTGTGCGCGGGCTGCTCGAGATGGGGCAGGTGGCCCGCCTCCGGTACCAGCTCGAAGCGGGCGTTCCCCAGCGACGCGGCGTACTCCTTGCCGTAGGCCGGGGTCGCGATGCGGTCGCTCTCGCCCCACAGTACGAGGGTGGGGACGGTGACGGTCGCGAGGCGGGGGCGCAGTGCGGGATCGTTCATGGCGGGGCCGCCTGAAAAGACCCGCAGGGCCGCCATGTTGGCCTGGATGAGAGCGCGTCGCTCGGCCGGGAAGGTCGCCGGGTCGACGTAGAAGCGCTCGGAGTCGTGGTACGCGTACTCGGCGACGCCCCGCGCGTCGAGGCTGAAGAAGTCGCGGACGGGTTCGCCGTCGACCTCGATGCCGACCGAGTTCAGCAGGGCCGTCCCGCTGATCCTGCCCTCGGTGTCGGCGGCTGCCAGCTCGGCGCCGATCCAGCCGCCCAGCGAGGAGCCGATGACCAGGACGTCGGACAGGTCGCGCTCGCGCAGCAGGCGCAGGTACAGGGCGGCGAGGTCGGCCACGGTGGTGAGGTGGTCGGGCCGGGGGGTGCCGTTCCAGCCCGGATGGGTCGGCAGCAGGGTGTGCGCGGCCGAGGCGAAGTGCTCGGCGATCGGGGCGACGGTGAAGGGGCCGCCTCCGCCGTGCAGGACGAGGACGGGGCGGCCGGCGGCGGGGCCGGATTCGATGAGTGTCGGTTGCGAAGTCATGATCCGACTCTAACTAAGCATGTTTAGATAAGCAAGTTTAGTTCGAATGTTAGCCTGGTGGGCATGGCCGTTGAACTGCAGATCCTCGGACGGGCCGTGAAGGCCGCCCAGTACCGTCAGCACCGCTCGCTCGACAGCCGCCTCGCGGCGATCGGCAGCACGCTCGCGCAGTGGGACGCGCTCCGTGCGATCGGTCGATCGCCGGGGGCCAGCGCGCGGGAACTGGCGGCGGGGACGTTCCAGAGCGAGCAGGCGTTCGGCACGCTCGCCGGGCGACTGGTGGCGCAGGGGCTGGTCGACCGGCGCCCCGGGTACGGCCGGCGCATCGAGCACCACCTCACCGCCGAGGGGCAGCGGGTGCTGAAGGCGGGTCACGAGGTGGCGGACTCCGTCCTCGCGGAGTGCTTCGAGGGTCTGTCGGAGACGGAGCGCGAGGCGCTGCTGGGACTGTTGCGGAAGACCGAGGGGCGGCCCGAGGGCGAAGACCGGCCCTGACACACCAAGGCCGTTTCGCCTTCCGGGCCGGCCTCAGGGCTCCGGTCGGTCCGCGGAAGGTCCCACGGGCTTCGGTCGGGATGGCAGAGGAGCCGCAGGTGCCGGAACCGGCCTCGGCCTACGGCCTCCGCGAGGAACGGACGGAAACCGGGCGACCGGGAGACCTCCGGCGTGCATGACGCATGACCACGACGCAGGAGCCGGGCCGAGGGCGCTGGAGCCGCGCCGGACCCTGCGTGGCACGGGGCCGGGCCGGACCGTGACGGCGGTGCGCCGGGCGGGGCCGGGCGCGGACTCCGGCGCGTCCGGATATCGCGTCAGGAGGCGTCGGCGGCCCGTGCGGGCGTACCGGATTCCGTGACGGGAGTGTCCGAGCGGCGGCCCTCGTTTCGCCACGAAGCCGCCCAGGCGAGCACCGCGCCCCCCACCGCGTAGGCGCCGAGAACCCAGAGCGCCGACGTGATGGCATGACCCGAGAAGTACATCGTGTTGCGGACCAGGGTGGTACCGGCCCCCGGTGGCAGAATCTGTCCGACCGCGCTCCAGAACGACGGCAGCAGCGGCGCCGGGTAGACGCCGCCCGAACTCGGATTGCCCAGCACCACGAAGAGCAGGATGACGAGGCCGGTGCCCAGGAGACCCAGCAGGGTCTGCAAGGCGAGCGCGGTCGCCGCCGAGGCGAGCACGACCAGGGCGCCGATGCCGCTCAGGGTCCAGAAATGACCGCCGAGTGCGCCGTACACCGGACCCACGACGACGGCCCCGGCGATTCCCGACACGACCGCGTACAGCACGAGTACGGCGAGTCGGATCAAGGTGCGCTGCCGGTTGGCGGGGCGGGAACCAGCCGCCATGCCCATGATCGTCGCGGTCAGATAGCCGCCGATGACCCAGCCCAGCACCAGGTAGAAGGACGTCATGCCGCGTCCGTCCCCGGCGTTCGGGGGCCGGATGTCCGTGACGGTGATCCGGCGCTTCTGCGCCGTCTCGATCTTCTGGGCGATCTGTGTGGCGGTCTGCGACACCGACGGGCCGCCCGCCGAGGCGACCAGGAGGGTGTCCTCGGTGCCGGTCGGGTCGAAGAGGAAGGCGGCGTCCGCCTTTCTCGTCAGGACCCACTGGCGGGCCGCCGCGGTGCTCGGTGCCGCAGTCGCGTCGACCGGGTCGCCGTCGAGGGCGTCGAGCTGGGCGACGATCTTGGCCGACACCTGCTGCGGAGCGGCGACCGCCACCGGTATCCGGTGCGGTACGGGCGAGTGGAAGGCTCCGACGTAGGAGACGACGAAGGCGAGCTGGACGAGCAGGCCGCCGAGCACGAGCCCGAAGGCCCGGAGTGTGACGGCGTCCTTGAACTCGGCAGCGAAACCAGGCGACTTGGCGTCGCGCTCGGGGGAGGATGCGCCCGTGGAAGGGCTGGACGGTGCTTTCACGGGCGCATGATCGCACAATCGAATGAATCCCTCGCTCCGCTTCGCCGGAACCGGTGGTCCGCTCCGGCGTGCAAGGGGCCGACGCTGGGTGAGCCCCCGGAGCATCACCGCGGCAGGACCTGCGAGGCGCCTGTACCGACGCCCCGCAGGTCCCGAAGGCCCCGGCAGCCGGAGGCCGCGCCGTACCGCCGTGCCCGACTTCCCCTGTCCTCGGGATGTGGTGCCGTGCGGTTCCCGGACCAGGGCGACGCCTCCCGCGGGCGGTCGCTGTGTCGGTGACCTCTGTGTGCCGGTGAGGAGTTCCACTCCGTGCGGAGCGGATGCCGCGGACGTCCGATGACGATCGGCTGGACAGCGCAACCTCCGGGTGGAGTCGACTGTCTCCCTTACGGGCACCAGGTGCCCCAGGAGTAGAGGACAACCACTGGTCTTGCGTCCCCCGCCCCGTCGGCAGACGGCCGGCGCGGGAGAGCCGCGACGGGCCGTTCTGCGAGGAGGTAGGGGATGGCCGCACGTCGTGACGGTCCACGGGGATTCCGGGCGCGCTCCCGTCCGTACGGCGAGGCTCCCCCCGGGAGCCCGCAGCCCACCGGCGAACCCGTACACGTCACACAGGAAGTGGTCGAACCACTGCTGCGCCGCGCCGACCTGCTGAGGCAGCTCCTGCGGATCGGCTACGCACGGGGCCCGCAGGGACAGGAGACATAGCGGCCCCGGGGCTCCACCGTCCGGCTCGCGCAGGACCAGGCGCCACAGGATCACGGGCCCACGCTCGCGGAGCGCGCCCGGCCGCTCCTCGTCAGGGCCTCGGACCGGCAGGCGCAGGCCCGTGATCCGTATGTGATCCGCTCCCCGTAGTCTCCACCGGATCAAGGGGATTCGCGGAACACGCGACCGACACGGGGGCGACACATGGGGTACGGGCGTGCGGCGATACCGGCACTGATCGGAGGGCTGCTGCTCACGGCGCTCCTGTGGTGGGCGGGGGCGAGTGCGCAGGCGCTGCACCTGCCGGGCACCGCCGACGTGCTCGGCGGCCGGGCCGCGGCCGATCTCCAGCACTGGCTCACCCCCTGGTCGTACGACCCCCCGGCCTCGGTCGGCTTCGGCGCCGGGGCGTCCGGCCGGACCGGGGACGCGGCCGGTGGCGACGGCAGGCGCTACCTCGATCTGTACGCGACCGCGCTCCAGATCCGCTTCGCCGCCGTCTTCGTCTTCTTCGTGCCCGGGGCGCTGCTCCTGATCCGCAGGCTGCCGCCGGTGCACGGCCGGGCGCCCGCCGCGCTGCTCGCGGTATGGGCCTGGGGCCTGGTGGCCGGAACTCTCGCGGTGACCGTCTCGGCGCCCTGGCTGATCGCCTCGCAGGGGCACGGCAGTTACCGCTTCCTGCCGCAGCTCGCGAGCGTGATCTCCACCGGGCGGCAGATCGTGGTGATGACCGCGCTGCTCGCGGCGGTCGCGACGGTGCTCGCGGCACGGGTCACCGCCAAGAGCGCCGGTCCGCTGCCGCGAGAGGACGTACCGGCGCGTGCCGCACGTCTGGCCGCCTCCGCCGGGACCGCGGTCGTCGCCCTGTCTCTGGTGGTCCTGTCGTACCAGTCGGTCGCCGCCGATCTCCAGACGGCCTTCACCGGCGACGGGTTGTTCGGCGAACCGGGCGATCTGCTGCGCCAGTGGCTGCTGCTGGGAGCCTGGACCGGCCCGGCGAGCTCGCCGTTGGGTGACTGGCTCCTGTACCGGGCCGCCGACGTGCTGCTGCTCGCCGTGGTGTGGTGCGCACTGCGGTGGTTGCCCGGCCTGCTCACCCGGACCTCTGTCCCGGCGATGGCCGTCGGTGCGGTCTGTGCGACCGTTCTCGGCCTGCTGGCGAGCCAGTTGCTGCGGGTCACGACGGACGGCACGGGCCTGCGCTACGGCCTGATGTACCTGTCCGCCGCTGTCGGCGACGGCGTCCCGGCCGCGCTGACCTGGGGCCTGCTGTCGGGAGTTGCCGCTGCCGTGACGCTGCGGCTGGCCGTGAACCGCACGGAGACCGCCGACGTCACGGCTTCCCTCGACAGTCCGGCTCGACCGTAGGACGACCGCAGGACCGCGGACGTCCAGGACCGGGGGCGCAGGCCCGGTGCCGCGTCGAGGCCGGCTCGTCGCGGCCGGGCCCTCGGTTCCGGGCGTCTCGCACCCGGGGAACCGGGGAAGTTCAGTGCCGGCGGGGTGCGTACATGATCACGGCCATCCCGGCGAGGCAGATCAGCGCGCCGGTCACGTCGTAGCGGTCCGGCCGGTAGCCGTCCGCGACCATGCCCCAGGCGATCGACCCGGCCACGAAGACTCCGCCGTAGGCGGCCAGGATGCGCCCGAAGTCGTCGTCGTTCTGCCAGGTGGCCACCACACCGTAGACACCGAGGGCGATGAATCCGGCGCCGGTCCAGAGCCACCCCTTGTGCTCGCGGACGCCCTGCCACACGAGCCAGGCACCGCCGATCTCGAAGAGGGCGGCGACGGCGAACAGGGCGACGGAACGAGCGACGGTCATGTCGGTGGACTCTATAGGCGGCCCCTCGGCTCGTCCTCGACGGCGCCCTGCGCGCCTGTGCGCCCCTGTCACCCCGGCCTGCGGCCCTTCCGGGCACCGGCGTGAACGGTCGCGCGATGCAGTGACTCGCGCGCCCCCCTCAGCCGGTCAGCGCGCGTGCGGTCCCGCGCCCGCGTTCGCCGGAAGGAGTCGAGAGCGAACCACGATGCCGTCCCTCGACGGGTGTAAAAGGTGACGAAACGGCCACTTGTGTACATACCGGCAAGCAACGCACGGAGATGAAGAGGAGGAGTGGCTGATGAGTGAGGCAGCGCAGGGCGACAGCACGAGGTTGCAACAGACCGGTGAGACGGCCAGGGCGGAGGCATCGGCCACGGCCGGTCAGGCCCAGCAGGCCGCGGGACAGGTGGCGGGTACCGCCACGGACCAGGCCAAGTCCGTTGCGGGAGAGGCGCGGCAGCAGGTGGGCGTGGTCGCCGACGACCTGCGAGGCCGTGTCATGGAGGAGGCCGAGGGACAGACCAGGCGGGCCGCCGGGACGCTGCACGAGTGGGCGGACGACCTGGCGGGACTGGCCGAGAACGCGCGGAGCGACTCACCCGCGCGGAGTCTGGCGGCCCAGGCGGCCGACGGCGGGCACCGGGCGGCCGACTATCTGGAGAAGCAGGGAGTCGACGGAGTCCTCTCCGATGTGCAGAGCTTCGCCCGCCGTCGTCCCGCGGCCTTCCTGGGCGGCGCCCTGCTGGCGGGGTTCGCCGTCGGACGGCTGGTGAAGGTGGGGGCCAAGGCTCAGACGTCTTCCGGGACGCAACAGCAGGAAGCGGTCGGGGACCCCGAAGGGGCGGGGCGGTACGAGCCACCGTCCCCCGCGCTCCCGTCCACTCCTTCGGCGGGCGTCGCACGGGAGCCGATGCCGGCGGTGTCGCCCGCTCCGCCGCAGTTCCCGCCGTCCGCCGGCAGGACCTCGGGTGATGCGCCGGGTCGGCCGGGGTCGGGGGTGTGAGCGATGACCTCCTTCCTTTCCCGCCCGTCGGCGACGCCCGTCGGTGAGGACCGATCGCTGGGCGAGCTGCTGTCCGTCGTGACGTCGGACGTTCAGACCCTGTTCCGTCAGGAGGTCGAGCTGGCCAAGACCGAGGTCCGGCAGGAAGCGGCCAAGGCAGGCAAGGCCGCCGGCATGTACGGCGGCGCGGGGTTCGCCGGCTACATGGTTCTCCTCTTCCTGTCCCTGGCCGCCGTGCTCGGACTGGCCAACGTGATCGACGGGGGCTGGGCCGCGCTGATCGTGGCCGCCGTGTGGGCCGTGGTCGCAGCCGTCCTGTACCAGCGGGGCAGGACCCGCATGCGCACGGTGGAACCCAAGCCGGAACAGACCCTCGAGACGATGAAGGAGAATGCGCAATGGGCACGTCACCCGACCGGATGAAGGCCGAGATCGACGCCACTCGCAGCCGGCTGTCCGCCGACGTGGACCGGCTCGCGGACCGGGCCAGCCCCCGACGGGTGGTCCGGCGGCGCACCCGAAGGATGCGCGGAGCCGTCTCGGGAGTGCGTGAGCGGGTCATGGGAACGGCCTCGGACACCGCCCATGGCGTCACGGGCGGCGCCCGCTCGGCGGCCGGGTCCCTGCAAGTGAGCACCCAGCAAGCGGCCGGCACGGCACGCGACGCGGCCGGCGAGGCGGGCGAAGCGATACGGCAGGCGCCCGACCAGGCACTGCGACAGACCCAGGGCAACCCGCTGGCCGCCGGTCTGATCGCGTTCGGCGCCGGCCTGCTGGCCTCGTCGCTGCTGCCGGCCACCGAGGTCGAACAGGAGAAGGCGAGCGAGCTGATGGGACGCGGCGGCGAGGCGCTGGAGCCGGTGAAGGAGGCCGCCCTCGAATCCGCGCAGACCCTGAAGGAAGGCGCCAAGGAGGCGACGCAGGACGCGGCGCAGGAGGTGAAGGACACCGCCGCGGAAGCGGTGCGCACCACGCAGGACGAGGCACGCGACCAGGCCACGCGGGTGACCGATCAGGCCCGCGCATCGGGCAGGCAGGTCGCGGACGAGGCGCGGCAGTCCGGCTCCGGCTGAGCTCTCCCTCGCTTTGCTCGTCCATGGCCACGTCGCTCCGGGCGGCCCCCGTGTTCACCACGCGAGGGCCGCCCGAGCCCATTGCGTGGCCCGGCAGGCCATGCCCGGACCGTGTCGGGCCGGTGCGCGGGTTCACCGCCGCTCGGGGCGGGGCGGGCCGGCGAGGAGGACGGGTTCGATGGCCGCATAGCGTTCGCGTTCGCGGGCGATCGCCTTCCTGCCGGACAGGACGGTGCCGAGCAGACCGCACAGGAAGCCCGCCGGCACCGAGACGAGCGCGGTGGTGGTGAAGGGGAACCAGTTGAAGTCGGCTTCCGGGAAGGCCGATCCCGGAGAACCGGAGACGAGGTTGGTGCCGGTCATGAGGACGAGGACGCTGACGGTTCCGCCGATGAGGGTGCACAGCAGACCGGCGCGTGTGAAGCGCCGCCAGAAGAGGCTGTAGACGAGCGCCGGGGCGATGGCCGAGGCGCCCAGGCAGAAGGAGACGGTGGCGAGCGGCTGGAGGCTGCGGTGCTGGGCGAGGACGGCCAGTGCGATGACCGGGAGGCCCACGGCCAGGGCGGCCACCCGCGCCAGGGCCATCTCGCGCAGCGGCGAGACGTTCGGGCGCGCGGCGGCGATGTCGTGGGCCAGCGAGTTGGCGCAGGCCAGCGTCATGCTGGCCACGGACGCCAGCAGCGTCAGGAAGATCGCCGTCGTGACGGTGGCGAACAGCAGGCTCTCCGGACGGGAGAGATGCATGCCGAAGGCGGCTCGCGAGCCGAGCAGGTAGGCGGTGTTGCCGCGGGCGTCGGCGCCGGCGACGCCCGCCCGCCCGATGAGAGCCGTGGCGCCCACACCGATCACGGTGATCACGGCGATGAAGAGGGTGACCGTCGAGATCGCCCAGGACATCGCGCGGCGCACCTGTGGAGCGCTGCCCGCGGTGTACATGCGCATGGTGACGTGGGGCAGACAGGCGCCGCCCAGCACGATGGCGCACTGGGTGCTCACCATGTCGAGTCCGCGGTGCGGCCCGCTGGCGAACTGCAGGCCGTAGTGCAGGAAGTCGTCCTCGGCGCCGCTGCCGTGGGCGGCGGCCCGGAACAGGGTACGCGGGCTCCATCCGAAGGTGTGCAGGATGAGGCCGGCGACGACCAGACCCGACCCGAGCAGGATGACCGTCTTGAGGATCTGGATCAGCGCGGTGCCCCTCATGCCCCCGATGGCCGCATAGCTGATCATCAGGGTGCCGGCCCCGATGACGCAGCCGGTCCGCATGGCGCCGTCGGGGAACCCGAGGACGTACGCCAGCAACTGGCCCACGCCGGCCAGTTGCACGACCATCATCGGCACCAGCGAGGCGAGGGTGACCAGGCACGCGGTGATGCGCACCGCGCGGCCGGGCAGCCGTCTGCCGAGTGCGTCGGCCATGGTGAACCGGCCGGTGTGATGCAGGGGTTCGGCCAGCAGCACCATCAGGAGCAGCAGGGACAGGACGGTGCTCAGGGCCAGTACGACCCCGTCGTAGCCGCACAGCGCGATGACTCCGCCGATGGTGAGGACGGTGGCGGCTGAGATGTAGTCGCCGGCGATGGCCAGGCCGTTGCGCAGGGGCGACAGGGAGCGGTAGCCGGTGTAGAACTCGTCGAGGTCGTCGCGGTCGGGACCGGTGAGCACGCACAGCATGAGCGTCAGGGTCACGACACTGCAGAACGCCACCAGGGACCAGGACTGCGCGGTGCCGTCGAAGTCCGTCACGGCCGTGGCTCCTCGTGCGGGGCGGGGTCGGGCCGGCGGTGCACACGCCGGGCCAGCGGGTCGACGTAGCGGCGCGCGGTGTACTCGTAGAGGATCACGGCCAGCCAGGTGACGGGCAGTTGCACCAGGGCCAGAAGGAGGCCGGTGGGAAGGCCGCCCGGTGCGGGGCGGGTCATGACGGCGGGCGCTTCGACGGTGAGGATCAGGAAGACGGCGAAGTAGCCGAGCGCGGCGAACGTGGCGACGCGCCGCTGCCAGCGGCTGGCCCGGCGCAGACGGCGCAGGTCGCGAGGTGTGCCGGTCCAGGACCGGTCGCTGGTCGGAGGGCGGGCATCGTCCTGGGGGACGGCCCACCGCGGAGGCGCGGCAGGGGAGGCGTGGCGTCCGGGCCGGTGCCGCGCCGGGTATAACTCCGAGCTGTCGGAGGACATCCCAAGGTCTCCTACCGGGTCGTGGGCCCCAGGTGCGGACCGGGCGAAAATGGGAGAGCGGTTCAACTGTTCGGGTGAGCGCACGTTATGCGGGCGTGGGACCGCGCGCAGAGACTTGGACGAACTCCCTGGTGAGGACCGCTGCACCGCGCTGACCTCGGATGTTGTGGGAGTGGACGGTGTGACGAGGGTACGGCGGTGCCGCGCGGTGAGGCGCGGGTCGAGTCCTGCGCACGGGTGCCGCGCGCCGTTCGTGAGGCCCGACGGCGCCCGGCGCAGCGACGCGACGGGCGACCTGCCGCCCATGGGTCGCGACGTCGTCGACCCCGCGGAACGGGTGTCATCGGCGTAGCCGTCGACCCGGGCGCCGACGGGCCCGCACGCCGGTCGGATGTCTGCCGCGTTGTCTGCCGCGTTGTCTCTCGCATGTCTGCCGTGCGCCTCAGCGGGCACCCGCAGGAACAGGACGACAGGGAGGACATCGTGACCCGACACTCCGCACAGCACGTGCCGACCGCCGGCCACACCCCGGACGACGACCTGACCGGCTACCAGGTGGACGCCACGGACGGTCACGTCGGCAAGGTCAGCAAGTACTCCAGGGACCTCGGACCGCGGTTCCTGGTCGTACACACCGGTCCGTGGGTCGTGGGCAAGGACGTGGTGATCGCGTCGGACGCCGTCATGGGCATCGACCACGACACCCGCATCGTGCAGCTGTCCCGGACGAAGGCGCAGGCCAAGTCGGCACCCGTCTTCGACCCGGACACCTTCCTGGGCGACCCGCGCCACCGCGACCAGCTGGGCGGCCGGCACGGATCCGGGCACTGAGCACCGGTCCGGGCACGGCGCCGATCCGAGGATCGCGCGCAGAACCGGGGCACTGGCGGACGCGGCCCGCACCTTTCGAGGGGTGCGGGCCGCCCCGTGGGTGCGCGGCGTGAGCGGTCCGTCGGCGCGGTGGCCACGCGGGTACATCTGCCCGGCCCGGCCGGGCATCGCCAGCAGCCCGGGTACTCACCGCACCCGTCCCGTACCGACGTGGTCGCCGCCCTCCTCGCGGAGGCGGTCGCGCGCGCCGAGAAGTGAAGCCAGGACTGACCGGACGGCCGGCTCCCCGCGTCCGGGGCTCCGGGAGCGCCCGTCCGGGGGCGCCGGGAGTGCGCCGTGTTTCCCGGACGGCGCTCGCACGTTCTCGGTGTGCCCGTAGGCGCCCGGGGCAGCGGCCGTGCCGCCCCGGGCGCCTACGGCGTACGTCAGCTCTCGCCGGAGGAGGCGGTCCGGCGCCTGAGCAGCCACCAGGCTCCGCCGCCGAGCACGAGCAGGACGACGACGATGCCGGTGACCAGGGTGGCGGACGACATGCCGCTCTCCTCGTCGGAGGCAGTGTCAGCGGCAGCCGACGAGGTGTCCGCCGCGCTCGCGGCGGCGGAGGGAGCGGCGGCGGAGGGAGTGGGGGCGGCCGCACCGGCTGTCGCGCTCTGCGCCGCCGTGGGGCTGGGACCGACCGCCTTGGCGCCGGGGGCCGCGGCCTTCAGCTTCAGAAGCGGCGCAGGCTGCTCGGCCTCCTTGCCGTCCGCGGGCAGTTCGATCCAGCGGGAGATCTCCCCGTCGCTGTAGGTCTCGACGGTCTTGAACGCTAGCTCCTCGGCGTCCGGCAGCTGCCGGATCCTGATCTTGTGCTCGGCGTCGACACCGGCCTTCAGCGCCGGGCCGGCGACGGTGTAGCCGTCCTTGGTGGCTGTGAACTTCCAGCCCTTGGGGCCCTCGCCGAGGGTGACGTCCGCGGGGACGATCCCCTCGGGCAGGACGACGCGCAGTTCGGTGAAGCCGGCGGCCTCGGACTCGGCCTCGGACACGAAGCTCAGGGTGACGTTCTCGGCCAGGGCCTGGGGCTTGTCGGCCTCGACCTCGGCGTGCGCGGCGGCCGGGGTGGCCAGGGCGAGGCCGGCCGTCAGCGCGACGGCGGCGGCGAGGACGAGACGACGGCCGGTACGCGCCGACGGACGGGTGGGCGTGGACACAGGGCAACTCCTTGCGGATACGGGAGAATCCGGCCCCGCGGACACCGGGGCCGGTGAAGGACCGAAGAGTGCTCCCGTCGCGGCGGTCCCCTGCGCACCACCGCGTGCTCCAGTGCCTCCTGCCGTGCCTGCGCGACCGCTTCGAGGAACACGCCGGTCCACCGGCGAGGCAGCCGGCCCGTCACCGGGTCGTGAGCGGCGCTCGTCGACGGCGGCAACTGGACCAGAGCGGCCGCGGCGGCCCTGGCGAGTGTGCGCAGCGCGTCGAGCGCCGCCGTCATCCGTGTGTCCGCCCGGTGCAGCAGCCAGGCCACGACCACAGCGGCGGTCGTGTGCAGCGTGGTCATCGCCGCGCCGGCGTGATGCCAGGCGTGGCCGTCCCCGGTCGTCGCGGCCATGTGCCCGGCATGCATGGTGGGCCCGGGGGAGGCGCCCCTCGGGGTGTCGCCGTCGGCGCAGGCCAGCGCGAGGTGCAGCACCCCTTGCATCGCCAGCGTGGTCCCGACGGTCGCCGCCGGGCCGTAACGGCGTCGTGCGAGCGGCCGGACCGCCGCGAACTGCGCCACGACCAGGACGGTCACCAGTCGCCAGGGCACCGTGCCTTCGGCGACCGCGTGGTGGCCGAAAACGGCGAGCACGGTGCCGAGCACGGCGAACAGACCGGCCCGCGCGCACGCTCCCGTGCGGCCGGGCCGGTCTGCTCCGGCATGTTTCCGGTGTCCGCGCGGGTGATCAGGTGGCACGGTCGCCCATCATCCCCCGTAGGCCGGGCGCCGTACGCCCGGCCGTCGACGACGCCCGGTCAGCGAGGTCACGCCGCGCGCCGAGCGCCTCGGGCGGTCCGGCCGTTCGTCGCGGACGAGCCGGCGGGTGGAGGTCACGGGCGTTCACCTCGTCGTATACGGCGGGAGGGGCACCGCTGTTCACCTGGGCAGGCGGCCCGTCCTGCACGGTGGCATGCGCTCACTCGTCGGCGTGGCCGTCGTCGAAGAGCAGGCGTACGAAGTCGGTGACGGGCCCGACGATGTCGAGGTCCTGGTCGAGAACCCACTGCAACTGGAGCCCGTTGAGTACGGCGTGGAAGAGGACCGCCGCGCTCTCGGGGCTGATGCTTTCCCGCAGACTGCCGCGGGCGGTCTCGTCGTCGAGGCCGTCGGCGAACTGGATGCGCCCGCGCTCGTAGCGCTCGACGAAGTAGGTGTGGGCGGGATGATCCGGGCGTGAGGCGGCCGCGGCGAGCTCGATCCACAGGCGCATCAGCTCCGGCGCCTGCTGGTGGTGGCGCATGAGACCGCCGAGATAGGGGGCGAGCTGGTGCGGTCCTTCCACCTCCTCCAGGCCCTGCCGCCATTCCTCCGCGTCACGGCGGGCGAGCACCTCGGTGAGGAGTTCGTCCTTGTTGCGGAAGTGGTGCAGGAGGCCGGCGTGCGTGATGCCGGCTCGCTCGGCGATGTCTCGCAGGGAGGCATTGGCGTAGCCGTTCTCGGCGAAGCTGTCGCGTGCCGCTCGTACGATCTCGGCCTTGCGGGCTGCTGTCTTGGCGTACGGCCCCCGCGCCTTTGGCTCAGCCACGGTGCGCTCACTCTCCTCGTAGATGCCGGTACGGCACGGTTCTGCGCAGCAGCTGAGCCCAAAAACATACCATATGGTAGTAATTTGTTCGCTTCTCGCGCACCGGATCGAATGCTAAGGCCCGGGGTGGCGGGCCGGAGGTGGCGTCCGTGGTCGATGCGCGCGAACTGCCCCGGGCGGCCGGGGTCTTCGGCGGCCGGCCGGTGAGGTGCAGGGCCGGTGAGGCGTACGGCGTGAGCGTCGTCGGCTCAGAATCATTGTGTTTCGGCCGATGGTGTTCGTAAGCTTTCCACTTGGAAGGTATTGAAACGATTCAACGCCTTGCGGGGGAGGGACACCCCTGTTCCAGCGCGTGTGCGCTCACGAAAGGAATCCGAACCGTGGCCGAGGATCACAGAAGTGCGTTGAGCCGCCGACACCTGCTCGGCATCATGACGGCCGCGGCAGCCGGGGCGTCGCTGCCGCTGAGCGCCGCCCCGAACGCCGCGGCGGCGAGCGCGGCAGCGCCAGACAGGCGGGGTACCGCGCCCGTGGACCCGCAGGTCAACTCCCGCATCGCGCCCCTGGGCACGCAGACCGCGCCGGCGTTCAGCTGGGTTCCTCCGGTGGCCAGGCAGACCGCGTACGAGATCCAGGTCGGCACGGCGCCCGACGCGGCTGACGTCTGGCGCAGCGGCAGGGTGGCCGGTTCGAACAGCACCGAGGTGGCCTACCGGGGCAGTGCGCTGCGGTCGGAACAGGCGTACTTCTGGCGGGTGCGGACCTGGGACGAAAAGGGCGCACTCGGCGCTTGGAGCGAGCCCGCGACATGGGAGACCGGGCTGCTGAAAGGGGAGAAGGACTGGTCGGGCGCGCGGTGGATCGGCGGCCGTGACGCACAGGACCACGACTGGAAGGACCTCACCGCGACCGTCGTCTTCCGCGGCGGTTCCGACACCGCGGGCGGCCTGTCCCTGCTCCTGCGCGCCGAACCCATCGGCAAGACCTGGGGCGAGGGCCTCAACTGGACCGTCCGGCAGAGCGGCGACGACATGCAGCTGGTCATGAGGACCAGCCACTACGCCGGCAACACCTGGGTGGACGACGGCACATCCGAACCCGACTGGGGCGTCGACCACTACGACCCCCAGAGCGAGACCAACCCCACCGTCGCCGGCACCCGCAGCGTCCCGGTCGGAACGGTCACCCTGCCCGCCTCCACCGGGCTGACCAAGGACACCTGGGCCGGCCGCGACCACACGGTGGCGGTCGCCGTCAGCGGGCTCACCGTGACCACCACCGTCAACGGCGTCCAGGTGGACAGCCGTACGCTCACCGGCGACCAGATACGACGGCACGGCAGCTTCGGGTTCGGCGGCGGCACCTCCGCCACCGTCCGCAGCGTGAAGGTGACCGGCACCGGCGCCCGGGACTTCTCCGCCGACCTGACCAAGGGCGCCAACCCGTTCGAGAACGGCATCGGCACCCTCGCCGGCCTGACCTTCCCGCCGAAGAACCCCTTCATCCCGTCCAAGAACAGTGTGCTGCCGATCGCCAACCCGGCCCCGGTGCTGCGCCGCGCGTTCACTCTGCCCCGCGGGCGCCGCATCGCCAGGGCCCGGTTGCACCTGAGCGCCGCGGGCAACGTCACCTTCACCGTCAACGGCGATGCGCTCACCGTCGACGGCAAGCGGGCCGACCGCGGCCGCACCAACGTGCCCCGGCTGCTCACCGACCAGAGCACCTACGACCGCACGGTCCTCTACGACACCTTCGACGTCACCGCGCTGCTGCGGGCCGGCGGGCAGAACGTGCTGGCCGCCGAACTGGGACGCGGCTGGTACGGGGTGACGACACCCCAGGAGTGGTACTGGCAGCTCGCCCCCTACGCGGGCCAGCCCCGTCTGCGCGCCAAGCTCGTCGTGACCTGCGCCGACGGCTCGGTCATCACATTGGTCACCGACGAGGACTGGCTCGCTGCGGACGGCCCCACCACGTTCGACTCCGTGTACTCCGGCGAGAAGTACGACGCCCGGCGCGCGGAGGAACTGGGGGAGTGGCGCTCGGCCGGCTACCGCACGACCGGCCGCGACTGGCGCCCCGCCACCGTGCTGATCCCGCCGGGCAGTTGCTCCGGCCCCGCGCCGAAGTACCACGGCGCGCTTCCCGCCACGACGATCCCCGAGGGCTTCGAACCCGCCGTGCTGCGGGCCCACGAGGCGGAACCGGTGCTCGTGGACCGGACGCTCCGCCCGGTCTCGATCACCGAGTCGGCTCCCGGCTCGGGAACCTGGGTCCTGGACTACGGCCAGATCCTGACGGGCCTCGTCCGGCTCCGGCTGACCGGCATACGCCCCGGCGCAGCCGGCGTCACCCTGCGCGTCCGCGGCGGCAACCGGATCGTCGCAGGCGACGGCTCGGCCGGCTCCCCGCTCTCCGTCGAGGAGGAGAACTTCCAGCACGACGCCAACCTCCAGACGCACTACTACACCCTCGGCGCGCAGTCGGCGCAGACCTGGGAGCAGCAGTTCAGTCACTTCGGCTTCCGCTACCTGGAGGTCATGAACCTCGAAGCGGTCCTGGGCCGCGAGCCCGACCCGGAGCGGGACGCCGATCTGCTGACCGTCGGCGTCGCCCGCACCGGCTTCACCCGCACCGGCACCTTCACCACGGACAACGCCCTCCTCAACCGTCTCCAGCGCAATCTGGAGTGGGCCGAGCGGAACAACCTGGTGCAAAAGCCCACCGACACGCCGTCCCGGGAGAAGAACGGCTGGACCGGCGACGCCATGGCCAGCTCCGAGTCCGAGTCCCTCACCTGGGACGTCAACGGCGTCCTCACCACCTACCTGCGCCACTTCCCCGACACCCAGATCTCCACCGGCCAGCTGCCCATGTTCGTCCCCGTAGCCAAGGGCGGTTACGGCTACGACCGCACCCCCGGCTGGAACGCCGCGTGGAAGGCGGTGCCGGCCTGGGACTCGGCGTACTTCGTCATTCCGAGAGAGCTGTACACGTACTACGGCAACAGCAGCCTGTTCGCCGAGCTGTACGACCACCAGGACACGCTCCTGAAGTACTACGAGACACTGTTCACCCCCGAGAACGACTACACGTTCGAAGCCTCGCTCGGTGCCTACTCCGGAGCCGAGGCGCCCGGCAGCAACGCCGTCATCAGCCTCGCCTTCTACATCCACTTCTGCGACTACATGGACGAGGTGGGCCGCGGTCTGGGCCGTACCGAACGCGCCGCCCACTACGCGCGGTTGGCGGGCACACTCCGCCGGGCGTTCATCGCGCACTACTGGGACACGGACAAGGGCTGCTTCACCCGGGGCAGCATCTCCAACGAGAACGCCCTGGCCATCGCCTTCGACCTGGTCCCCGGCTCGGACCTCGGCGCCGGCGACCCCCGCCACCTCGCCGGCACCGGATCCCTCGCGGAGAACAGGAAGGCCCTCGCCAAGCTGCTCGCCGATCGCATCGTGGCCGCGGACCAGCACATCCAGAACGACATGTACGGCTCGCGCTACGAGTTCAACATCCTCAGCGACCACGGCTACACGGACATCGCCCTCAAGGCCGTCACCCGGACCGGTGTCCCCGGCTACGTCCACCAGATCGCCAAGGGCGCGACCTCGCTGTGGGAGCAGTGGACCGACCGGCTCTCCGTCGACCACCACTACCGCTCCAACGTGGCCACCTGGTTCTACCAGTCACTGGCCGGTATCAGACCGACCTCGGCCGCCTACGAGACGCTGCGCATCCGCCCCCGCATCCCCTCGGCCGCGGTCAACAGCCGCGTCCCGGACAACACCGAGGACACCGACCTGTCACCGGCGACCCTCGACCACGTCAGCGCCTCGATCGACACGGTGCGCGGCAGGGTGTCCTCGCAGTGGCGCCGCCGCGCTGACGGCCGGATCGACTTCGCGGTCACCGTCCCGTACAACACGGACGCCGAGATCTGGGTTCCCACCCAGGACAAGCCCGTCACCGCGCCCCGGGGTGTGGCCTTCGTCCGCGACGACACGTCAGGCGGCGCCGCCTACAAGGTCTACCGGGCCCGGGCGGGGTCCTACCGCTTCAACGCCGGATGAACATGAACGGCGCGGATCGCCGCGGCCGGCCGACCCGGGCCGGCGCCTGCCGGCTGGACGGTCACGGAGAACTCGGCCGGCAGACGGGTTCTCACGCGGTGATTCCCGGACCGGGGCGAGTCGGCGTCGAGGGCAGGGCGCCGGCCGCGGCCGCGAGGAAGGTGAGGGCGCGGGGGTGGTCGTGCAGTTGCCCGGCCAGGATGTCCAGCCCCAGGCGCAGGCTCAACGCGGGCACCTGGCGGGCGGTGAGGATGTCGGCTGTCCAGGTGATGAACGTCGTGAACAGGGCCGCGTCGTCGACGTAGAGGGTGGTGGCGAGAAAATCCACGATGTGGGCGACGTCCTCGGCGGTGCGTTCGCGCTGCGCCGTGCTGTACGACCGCATGGCCGGCCAGCGTTCCTCCATGACGGCCAGCGACTGCCGGACCAGGACGGTGCGGCTCCGTCTGATGAAGGTGTACTCCTGATCGGCGAGATGGGGCAGGTCGTCGATCTGCTGCCGTTGCTGCGCCCGGTGCGTGGTCAGGCCGCGTTCCAGGAGGTCCGCGGCGGCGCGCGCGTCGGGGGCCCAGGCGTCCGCCTGGATGAGGCGGGCATGGCGGCCGTCCGGGCCGAAGGCGGCGCCGCCGACCATGACGGGGATGCCCAGGGACTGCACGGCGGTAGCACTCCGGCCGGCATGCCGTGACCGGGCAGCGGCGTGACGATCACCGACCCGATCGGACGGTCGAAGCCCGGGGGGACCACCCAGCCCGGCAGGTCGTCCGGGTCGATCCACCGGGTGGGGACCGGCGGGAACCCCTGGAGCGCCTCGGCAAGCCCGGGTACGGAACCCGCGTCGATCGGGACCACGGTCTGGGTGACCTCGCCGCCCACCTGCGCATGGGTCAGCGAATGGCGGCGTCCCTGGCCGGGAGCCACGATGACCGCCGCTTCAGCGAGATGATCAGCAGCCATCCGTGCCGTCACTTCCGTGCACCGGTCCACGTTCAACGACGACAACAGCGCCCGGAGATCTCCGCCAGCAGCGCGGCCCGCTCACGTTCACCGTGCAGCGCCTTCTCGGCCAGGCGGAGCTCGGTGTTCTCCACCGGCCACCACACCACGTCCCCGCCCCCGGTGGGCGAAGGGTGCGCTTCGAACGTACGGCCCGCCATCCCACCCGAGACGGCGCCCGGCGGCGTCCCGGCCGACCTCAGACGCCCGTGCGCCTCCGCGAGCCAGTGGGGCAGCCCGTGCAACTCCCTGCCCGCTCCCGCGCAACCTCCCCACACACGCACGGCCCGACCACCGCCGCGCGGTCCTGATGTCCGGTTCGGCCTCCGCGCCGCCCCGGAGTCCGCCGGCAGCCGCGGACACGCCGGTGAAGGCGGTTCCCGGCGCGGCGAGACGCGAGTGCTCCGCTGCCGACGGCACACAGACAGGCGGACGGACGGCCTCGGTGAGGCGTCGGCCGGGCGTCCCGGCTCAGGCACCCGGCCCGATCGCGGGACAGGAGGCCAGGGCGAGCGCAGCGCTTCGCAGCTGTCTCTCCCAGGCCTCCTGGTCGAGGTCCGGCGTGCGGGGGATGCAGCACGCGCAGTACGGCAGCAGCGCCATGAGGGCACGCTCCTGCGCGGTCTCCGCCTCCGTCTCCCACCAGTCGTCCGACGCCAGTCCGGCGAGATCCACCTCCCCGGCGAGGAATCCCACGGCGAGCCTGCGGAGCAAGTGACGCCGGGCCAGGTTGTGATCCGGCAGGGCGATTCCCGCTTCCGACAGCGCCTGCTCGAACACCTCGCCGATGTACCGAGAGTCCGCTGTGCGCGGCAGGCCGGCGAGTTCACGGAGTGCCGGGGTGTCCCACCCGGCTGCGAGCGCCTCGGCGGCGGTCATCGGCAGGTCTTCAGGACGCCCCTGCCCGGCTCCATGGAGCCACGCCGCCTCCTCCAGAGACAAGGGGACGTGGCGCCGCGGGACGTCGGGCGCGGATCCGTCCTGTGTCGCTGTCATGGTTCACCCGAGGTCGGCGCCGCCGCCGGTGCCGGCGTCGGGTGTGGTCCGGCCGGGCTGGTCCGGGTTCCAGTCCTGGACCAGGAGGCCGAGCAGCACCTCGTCCAGGAACTCGCCCATCACCCAGGCCGAGGAACGCAGCACCCCCTCGCGCACGAAGCCGTTGCGTTCGGCGGAACGCAGCATCGCGGTGTTGTCCGACAGCGTCTCGATCTGGAGCCGGCGCAGGCCGCGCACGACGAATCCGTAGTGGCACAGCACCGCGACCACGTCGGTGCCGTAGCCCTTGCCGCGGGAGGAAGGCAGCAGCCCGAGCCCGATGTGCGCGGACCGGTTGTGGTCGTCGATGCCCCACAGGGCTGCGGTGCCGACCAGCGCGCCGCCGGCCGACTCCACCACCGAGAACGGGGCGTGTCCCTGCGCCTTGTCGTCCACCGTGAACGGCGAGTGCTTCGAGCCGGGCGTGATCGGCCGCCACGGCCGCCCGTTGGCCCGCGACTGGGTGACCACGTCGTCGTAGAGCTCCGCATGCAGGATCGGGATGTCGTCCTCGTGGCGGGCCCTGAGCCCGACCTTGTCGCCCCTCAGCATGCACGATTCCTATCCGACCCGGCCGGCCGACGGCAACGCAATAAGCGGCCCGCCGGGTCGGTGCGGCAGCGGTGGGCGGTCAGGGCCGGGCGAGGCAGTCGCCCCAGAGCGCGGCCAGGGGCGCCGGGATCTCCTGAACGGCGGCGCAGCCCCGGGGATCGCGCGGGAACCCGTCACCGGCCACGAAGGTCCACGCGCCGCCCTCGGCCCTGGTGAAGTACTTCTCCGCGCCCCGCACCAGGTCCTCCGCCTCGGTGAGGCTGCCGGTCATCGCGTACATCTGACCGGTCAGCCGACGCACGGCGCCGGCGTAGAAGTCGTCGAAGACACGTGCATCACGCATTGCCCCCTCCACATCACTGACATGAGGGGTCGTGCCCTCACCCCCTTGTCACGCCCGGGGACCCCGTCGGGTTGCACGGCCGCGGCGAGCAGGGCCGCAGACGATGGGAGGGGCCCCTCGTCACCGGCGTCCTGTCCGACGCGGGCCCCGGCCGTAGCAGCCGCTCTCCTTGCCCTGTCTGGCTCAGGCCCGCGTGCGGGCGGCCCGCCGGGCTGGTCGACTGGCCGGAAGATCCTGTACCTCTTCGCAAGGGAACTCAAATGGCCATCGTCGTGGTTCTCGACATGCCGGGGATGACCCAGGCCCAGTACGAGCAGAGCGCGGAGAAGGTGGCAGGCCGGCCCGGGCCGGTCAAGAGCCCCGCCGACTGGCCGGTGGACGGTCTCATCTCGCACACCTCGGCCCCCACCGACAACGGCTGGCTCGTCGTGGACGTCTGGGAGTCCGAGGAGGCGTTCCGGCAGTTCGGCGAGACCCTCATGCCGATCCTGCGGGAGCTCGGCCTGTCGGACGTACAGCCCCGGACGTACCCGGTGTTCAGCGTGGTCACCCGCTAGCGCGGACCGCCGCACCGTGCTCCGAGACGGTGCGCGCAGGCACGACGGCTCGGTCGGAGCGCTGGAAGAGGCTCACGCGCCGGTGTCGCGTGATGTTCCCGGACGCGGGACATTCCGGGCGTCGGACAGCGCTCCCCGAGGTCGTGCGGGCCCCGCCGAACTGTAGAGATTCGACAAGGTGTTCCATTTTCCGGCGAGGGCGGGTTAGGGTCATTCCGAACGATCTTGTGCGGAGGTGCCCGGAATGGAAAGCAGCGCGACCCCACGCCGGGGCCGGCCCCCAGGTCCTCGGGCTGCGGCCGGCGAGCTGACGAGCCGTCAGTCCGCCATCGTCCGCTACATCTCGGAGTCGGTCGACCGGCGCGGCTACCCGCCGTCGATGCGTGAGATCGGTCAGGCTGTCGAGCTCGCCAGTACGTCCTCGGTCGCCCACCAGCTGATGGCGCTGGAGCGCAAAGGCGTTCTCTACCGCGACCCGCACCGTCCGCGCGCCTACCGGGTCCGGTCCCCGTGGGCGGCGCCCGACCAGGGCGCCAGGAGCCAGGCACAGGTGGACGTGCCCCTCATCGGACGGATCGCCGCAGGCGCCCCGCTGCTCGCCGAGGAGATGGTCGAGGACGTCTACTGCATGCCCCGGCAGGTCGTGGGCGACGGCGATCTGTTCGCGCTGACGGTCTCCGGTGACTCCATGGTCGACGCGGCGATCTGTGACGGCGACATCGTGACCGTGCGGCGCCAGGACAGCGCGGATCACGGCGACGTCGTCGCCGCGCTCCTGGGCGACGAAGCCACCGTCAAGGTGCTGCGCCGGCAGGACGGGCAGGTGTGGCTCATGCCCCGCAACCCGGCCTACGAGCCGATCCGGGGCGACCAGGCGCAGATCCTCGGGAAGGTCGTAGGCGTCCTGCGCCTGCTCTAGTGCCGCGACAGGCAACGTTCGCCCCGTCGCGACGCCCGGCACGCACTCTCGCCGTACCGGCCGAAAGCCCAGGTACGTCCAGTACGAGGACTTCCGGCCGGCACGCCGAGAGCACGCACCGGACGCCGCTCCTTGACGGGCAAACGTTGCCCGCCGCGGCACTAGCGTCTGCCGCCCGGATCGGACCACGGACGCCGGATTGAAATCCGGCAGTACGCCGAGAAGACCGACGTGGCCGTCCTCGCGGCGAGGACCGCACCGGTCCGCAGCCGTCGCCGGGTCCTGGGACATGCGGCTGCGGTCCTTCTGGCCGGTGCGGGAACCGTGTCGGAGCCCGCGGCGGACGACGGCGCCCCGGTGCCGAGCCGCCCGCCGACCCTGACGCTCCCCCGTGCCGGGCAGGGCGCGAAAGGCGCTCAGCCCACCGCCGACACATTGCGCGGCTGTCCGATCGCCTTCGAAGCGACGGTCACCGGAAAGAAGGACCGTCAGGTCGATTTCCGGGTCGACCACTGTTTCCGTGCGACGAAACGCCGAAGTCCGCCTCCGCAGTGACGAGGATTCTCCGGAATCCATCGTTTTCCTGGTGGGCCGGCGCTGCCTGGTGACCGCGGAGAACCGTGGCGTCCCGATGTGCGGCGGAGCCGACGTGGCGACGGACGGGACGAGGAGTGCATTCCGCAGAGCCTCGCGAGGTGACAGGCCGGGTGGTGTGACCTCGGCCGGGACGCCGCCGGGACGGCGGTTCCGGGGCGCGGCGGCTCACGCGAACCCGGGACCGCTCGTGCGTGACCGGATATTCGTGACCGGATATTGGTGACTTGGGAGTCACGGGTGACAGGCGGAGGATCTCGTCCTGAAAGCGATCGCGGCCGGCCCTGAAATTCGAAGGGTCAAGCGCCAAGGAGTTTCGCGGTCGCCACTCGTCCCGAGTAAAGGACACCATTCCATGGTCGCTCGACATTCCCTGCCCCCAGTGAGGAACGCATTCGGGGGCTCCGGCACGAAGACGTCCCGGGAAAGCGCATGACGTCCGCAGAAGGCGCCCGGACGGCGATCCCGTCGCCCGCGCCTCCCGCGGTCGACGTCGTTCAGGGGCTGCGCGCCTGGACGGCGCCGGGCGGGCCCGCGGAGTTCCCCTACACCCTCGTGCTCGGGCACCTGCGGTCGGTCGGCAAACACTTCCTGGACGATGGACTGCTCCGCCTGCTGGACGGGATACGCCGGTCGCTGCCCGAGCCCGATGCCGAGAGCCGGGACGAACCGACCTTCCTGCGCAGGTTCCTCGACGTCGTCCTCGACAAGCACGACGGCCGCTACGACTACGCCAGTTACACCGCTCTGTCCCTGCTGACGCGGCCGGCGCCGGCCGACCGGCGCGAGGCACTGCGCTCACGTGACGAGGCGGTGCTGCTCCTGCTCGCCGATCTCATGCGGTTCGGGGAGCGGGCGTCCGGCGACACCCCCGACGCACCGCACGGCATGCCGCCGTCGGCCGAACTGGTCGCCAAGCGTGCCCGGTTGGCCGTACGGGTGATGGAGCCCGCCGCCCTGCGCGCGCTGGCGCCGGGGGTCGTGGACGCCACCGCCGTCGCCTCCGTCCCCGGCCGCACCCCGGGTGGTCCGCTGGCCGCGGAGATCCTGCGCTCCGCGGCACCGGAGCAGACCCTGGTGCTGTCGGCCAGTGTGCAACCGGTGTACGTCCTCCACGACGAGTACCTGTTCCTGCGCACCCTCCAGTCGTTCGAGACCACGTTCACCTTCATGTCGTCCGCCCTGGCCACGGCGGTACGGCTGCTCGACGGCGGCCGGCCGCGGGAGTCCGCCGAACACGTCGGCACCGTGGCCGACGTCCTCAAGGAATCCCTGCCCCTGTTCTCGCTGCTGGCGACCATGCGGCCCGAAGCCTTCCAGACGTTCCGGACCTTCACCGAGGGCGCCAGCGCCATCCAGTCCGCGGGCTACAAGACCTTCGAGTCGCTGTGCTCCACACCGAGCCTCGCGCGGCTCGCCTCCTCCGCCTACACCTCCGTGCCCCCGGTGCGCGAGCGTGTGGTCAACGGACAGGCCACCGTCCAGGGCACCTGGCACGCCCTGATCGCCGCACACCGGCTGGACCCGGCGGACGACGCCGCGCTGAGGGCGGCGGCGGACCGGCTGGAATCGGTGCACCAGCGGTGGAAGCAGACCCACTACCGCCTGGCCGTACGGATGATCGGCGAACGCTCCGGCACCGGATACACGCAAGGCGTGCCCTACCTCGCGGCGGTCCTGGAGAACCGGCTGTTCCCGGCGCCGGACCGGCACAGCGCCCTCGTCGGCTGAACAGGCCCCCGCACCCGACCCACGCCCGGAGGCGTCCACCACGATGAGCAGACAAGCGCAGCCCGGCAGGCCCGGAACGGCCCGCCGGATCATGAACCCCGAAGAGAGCAACCGCCTCTTCGTGTACGAGTACGACCGGGGCAGCAACTACGAGGAGGACACCCGGCTCACCGCCGCGCTGTCGGCCCTGCTGCCGGAGGACGGGCTCGTCCACCCGGACCAGCGGCTGTTCCAGACGGTGCACCTGATCACCGAGTACGCGTGGTGCGAGATGCACTACGAGATGCGTCGTGCGGCCGGAGGGCTGCGCGAGGGCGACTACCTGCTCGCCGCCCAGCTGCTGGAACGCGCCGCCGCGATGGGCGAGGTGGCGGTCGGGGCGCTGCGGGTGCTGGTGGACTTCCTCCCGCAGGAGAGCCTGCTGCTGATGCGGGAGACCTTCCCCGAGAACACCACGGGTCTCGACTCGCCCGGCGCCCGCAATCTGCGCCGCGCGGCCACCGCGCTGTGGCAGGAGACGGAGGACGCCGTCGCCCGCGAGGGGATCGGGGTGCGGGATCTGATCGCGGCCCAGGGCCGCGGCGGGTCGCCGGCCCGCGAGGACCGGGCGCCCGACCTCGCCCTCGTACGGCAGGCGCTGCTGCGGCTCGACGGGGCGGTCGCGGCCTGGAAGCACCATCATCTGCGACTGGTGTGGTCCCAGCTCGGCGGCCACCCGCAGACCGCTGCGTCCGCCGGCCCGGACACCCGCGAGGACCTGCCCAAGAGCCTGCGCGGACAGTCCACGGCGGGGGTTCGCGCCATGGCCGAGCGAAGCCTCTTCCCACGGCTGTGGGACTCCGTCGACGAGACCTACCGGGCGTTGGTGCCCGACGAGCCGACACCCGCATGAGCCTGGGGCCGCCGGAGCACGGCCCCGCCCGAGCAGGCACCCGCCCGAGCTGACGGCGGCCTGGGCGAACACCCGCCTCGGCGCCGGACGAGCACCGGCCCCCTCGGGCGCCGTGGGCGAGGGAGGCCCCCACACGGCCGGCACGCGGAACGGCCGGCACGACTGACGGCCGGCACGCAGAACGGCCGAGACGAAGAAACGGAAGGACACGACTGCCGTGACGGCGACCGAATCCGGGACACGCGACACCGGCGAGCTCACCGAACTGGTGCGCAGCGCCTGGGCCGACGCACTCGGACACGACGAATTCACCGACGAGGACCACTTCTTCCAGGTCGGCGGCCACTCCCTGGGCGCCCTTCACGTGGTCCGGGACCTCGGCGCGGCGCTGGGCCGGAAGATTCCGGTGCGGGTCCTCTTCCGCAACGCCACGGTGCGTGGACTGACGCGGGCGCTCGCTGCCGACGCGCCCGAGGAGCGCGCATGAGCGGCCACCCGGCGGGGCTGCCCGTCTCGGCCGCACAGACGGAGATCTGGCTCGCGGACCGCTGCGAGCCGGAGTCGGGCCGTTACAACGTGCCGGTGGCCCTGGAGTTCCTCGGCGACCTCGACGTACCGGCCCTGCGGCTGGCCCTCCTCGACCTGCTCGCCCGCCGGCCCGCACTGGCCGGCCGCTTCGACACGGAGGACGGGGACCTCCTGTTCCGTCCGGAGCCGTCGGCGCCGCTTCCCCTGAGCGTCGTACGGCACTCCGGCTCATGCCACTCCGACGCCATGCGCCAGGAGGCCGTCAGGGCGGCGCAGCGGCCCTTGGACCCGAGCGGCGCGCCCCTGCTGCGCGCGGAGGTGCTGAGCTGTGACGACGGCGCGCTGGTTGTCCTGACGGTGCATCACATCGTCGCGGACGGGCGCACCTTGGACGTCATCGCGGCCGACGTGCTCGCCGCGTACCGAGCCCACGCCCGCACCGACGAGCCCACCACCGCCGACGCACCGGTCGCACCGTCGTGGCTCTCCGCCGGGGAGGTCACCGAAGTCGCCGAAGCCACCGAAGTCGCCGAAGTCGAGCGGGCCGCGGCGGCCGCGGACCTCGCGGGAGCCGGAGACGCCGAGCGCGCACCCGCCCCGTACTGGCGGGACCTGCTCGCCGACGAGCCCGTCGCCCTCGGCCCGCTGCCCGACCTGGTCCGCGCCGAGCAGCAGCTTCGGGGTGCGGCCGGCTGGGTCGAGCACACTCTGCCCGCGCGACGGCTCCACGCCGTACGGGACCTCGCCGTCGAGCACTCGGTGTCACCCGCCATGGTCCTGCTCGCCGCGTGGAGCCTGCTGCTGCACGCCTGGTCCGCGGAGCAGGACGGCGTCCTGGGCATGCCGTTCGCCGGCCGTGACCGGCCCGGCGCCGAGGACGCGGTGGGCCTGTTCACCCGAGTGCTGCCGGTCCGCAGTCGCATGACGGCCGACGAGGAGTTCGGCGACCACGCCCGGCGCCTGGGCGAACAGGTGCTGGACTCCATGGAGGCACTCGCCGACGGCGGTCCGCCGCCCCCGGCGGCCACGCCCGCCTACCGGGCGGTGTTCCTGCACCAGCCCCGTACCGGCGGCGCCCTTCAGGTGCCCGGAGCAGTAGTGCGCGTGGTGCACCTCGACACCGCCTCGGCCAAGTACGACCTCGCCCTGGCCGCCCTGGAGCACACCGACCGGCTGGTGCTGCGCGTCGACTACGACAGCGGCCTGTACACCGAGGCCTCGGCCGCGTTGATGGCCCGCCAGCTCGACGCGCTGCTGTCGGCCGCCGAACGCCCGGGTGCCCGCTGCGGGGAACTGCTCGCCGCGCTGTCCGAAGCGCCTCCGGCCGACGGACCCGCTCCGGCCGGGGAGGACCGTGCCGCACGCTCGAGCGTGCCCGAACTGGTCCTGGAGGAGGCCCGGCGTGCCCCCGACGCCGTCGCCGTCGTGCACGGCGAACACACCCTCACCTACCGCGCCCTGACCGAGGCGGCGGCCCGTGCCGCGCACTGGCTCAGGTCCGGGGCCGGCGTTCGCGAAGGCGACCTGGTCGCGCTGTCGCTGCGGCCCGGCACACACACGATCACCGCCATGCTGGCCGTCGCCATGGCGGGGGCCGCCTATCTGCCGCTCGACCCGGACCATCCCGGCGCCCGGCTGCGGCTCGTCCTGGACGATGCCCGCCCCCGGCTGCTCATCGCCGAGTCGGCCGACACCGGCGGGACCCCGGACGGCCTGCCCGTCCACACTGTGCCGGACATCGCCCGCGCGGCCGCCGCCCTGCCCGGCACACCGCCCGTCGTCGCCATCGGCCCGGAGAGCGTGTTCAACGTCCTTTACACCTCCGGCTCCACCGGCCGTCCCAAGGGCGTCCTGCTGCATCACGGCGGTGTGCTGCGCCTCATGCACCGGCCGGACTTCCTGCCCCTAGGACCCGACGACACCGTCTCGCACCTCTCCCCGCTCAACTTCGACGGGGCGACCTACGAGATCTGGGGCGCCCTCACGCACGGCGCCCGGCTGGCCGTCCTCGACAAGGAACTCGTCCTCGACCCGCCCGCCCTGCGCACGGCCGTCCGCGACCTGGGCGTGACCACCCTCCTGGTCACCACCCCGCTGCTCAACCGCATCATCGAGGACGCCCCCGACCTCCTCCAGACACTGCGGCGGGTGTACTTCGGCGGCGAGCTGGTCTCCGTCCCGCATCTGCGCAAGGCGCTGCGCTGGGCCCGCCCGGGAACCCTGCTCCACAGCTACGGCCCCACGGAGAACTCCTTCACCTCCACCTGGTGCCCCGTCGAGGAGGTCGCGGAGGCGGCCCGCACCCTGTCCATCGGCGCACCGGTCCCCGGCACCCGAGCCCACGTCGTCTTCGAGGACACGCTCGTCCCCGCGCCGCCGTACATGCCCGGTGAACTCGTCCTCGGCGGCGACGGCGTGGCCCTCGGCTACCTCGGCGACCCCACTCGCACCGCCGAGCGGTTCTGGGCCGACCCGTTCGGCGACGAGCCGGGCGGCAGGCTCTACCGCACCGGTGACCGGGTGCGGTGGACCGCCGAAGGCCGTCTGGAGTTCATCGGACGGGCCGACAACCAGATCAAGATCAGGAGTCAGCGGGTCGAGCTCGGCGAGGTCGAGTCGGCCCTGCGCGCCCACCCGGACGTCACCGCGGCCTTCGTCACCAGCCGCCGCAACGACCGGGACGAGAAGGAGATCGTCGGCTACGCGGTGTTCGCCCGGCCCGGCGTGCGGGCCGAGGTCATGCGGCATCTGCGCGCGAGCCTGCCCGCTTTCGCCGTCCCCTCCCATCTGCTCACCCTGGACGAGCTGCCGCTCACCCCCAACGGCAAGATCGACCGGAGGCGGCTGCCCCGGCCCGAGGACACCGAGACGCCGGCCACCTCCTCACCGGGACCGGACGGCGCCCGTGACGCCTGCGCCCCCGCCCCGGGCCTGCACGAGGCGGTCCGCGGCGCATGGCGAGAGGTGCTGGGCGGGCGGGTCTTCGGCGACGACGACAACTTCTTCGACGCCGGCGGGCATTCGCTGCTGTTGGTCCGGCTCCAGGCGGCACTGCGCCGCACCACCGGGACCAAGCCGTCCGTCGCCGATCTGCTGCGCCACACCACCGTCAGGTCGCAGACCCGGCTGGTCGGCGGCGGCACGGGTGACACCCCGCACCCGGCCGCCGCGCGCTTCACGGCACGACCCGCGTCCGGACCCGACGACGACGCCGTCGCCGTCATCGGCATGGGGGCGCGGTTCGCCGGCGCCGCCGACCTGTCCGCCTTCTGGGACAACCTGCGCGCCGGACGCGACTGCTTCTCCGAGGGACCTGGACCGCTCATCACCGAACTGCCCGACGGACAGCGGCGGGTGGCGCGCTGGGGCATGGCCGCCGAGGGCGCACGCTACGACGCCGACCTCCTCGGCTTCACCGAGGACGACCTGCGCCACGGTGACCCCCAGCAGGGCGTCCTGCACGAGGTGCTGTGGTCGGCCGTCGAGGACGCCTCCCTGCGGCTGTCCGACATCGCCTCGCGCACCAGCCTCTACGCGGGCTGCGCCAAGGTCCTCGACACCGACCCCGAGGCCCGGGTGGACGACGTCGTCAACGCCGACCCCACCTTCGTCGCCTCCCGCTTCGCCTACCTGCACGACCTGTGGGGCGAGGCGCTGCTGCTGGACACCGCCTGCTCCACCGGCCTGTACGCGGTCCACCTCGCCTGCCGCAGCCTGCTCACCGGCAGCAGCGACTACGCCCTCGCCGGCGCGGTCTCCCTCGACCCGGCCTCCGACGGCAGCTACCGCTACCGTCCGGGCTTCCTCTACGCCGACGACGGCATGTGCCGGCCCTTCGACCGGCGCGCCTCCGGAACGGTGGGCGGTTTCGGCGCGGGAGCGGTACTGCTCCGCCGCCTCGCCGACGCCGAACGCGACGGGGACCCGGTCTACGCGGTGATCCGGGGAAGCGCGGTCAACAACGACGGCAAGGCGCGCATCGGCTACTCCGCACCCGGCGTCGAGGGCCAGTCGCGGGTCGTCCGCGAGGCCCTGGCCGCCGCCGGCGTCAGCGGCACGGACGTCGGCTTCGTCGAGGCCCACGGCACCGGCACCCGGCTCGGCGACGCCATCGAGATGACGGCCCTGGCCGACGCGCTCGGGCCAAGCGGCCCGCCGGTCCCCGTCGGATCGGTCAAGGCGTCCATCGGGCACTGCAACACCGCCGCCGGCATCGCCGGACTGATCAAGGCGGTCCTCGCCGTCCACCACGGCCACCTGCCCGCCACCCCCAATGTCGCCGAACCCATCGACGAACTCGGCGCGGACAGCCGCCTGTCCCTCCTGAGCGAGGGCCGCGCCTGGACCGAGCGGAGCGACCGGCCGCGCACCGCCGGGGTCAGTTCCTTCGGCGTGGGCGGCACCAACGCCCACGTCGTGGTGCAGCAGCACCGGGCCGCCTCCGCGGCCGTCCTCGTCCCGCAGCCGGAAAGGGTGTGACCCGCGGTGCACCGACCCATGACCCCGACGGACCTCCCGCGCGTGCTGGCCGTCTCCGCCCGCGACCCGCAGTCTCTGGCCGAGACGCGCCGACGCCTCGCCGCGTGGCTGGAGAGCACGCCGGACGCCGACCTCGACGACGTGGCCCTGACCCTGTGGCGCGGTCGTGAACGGTTCTCCTGCCGGCACGCCGTCACCGGCGGCTCCACCGCGGAAGTCGCCGCTCTGCTCGCGGACACCGAACCCCTCGCGGCCCCCTCGGCCGTGCGGGAGCCGGGCGACGGACCTGTCCTGCTGCTCGACGGCGCGCCCGTCACCTCGGCGCCCGTGGACCTTCCGGAGGTGGCCGACGCCCTGCGGGCCGCCCGGGAACACACCGGAGCCGAGGCGGCCCGTACCGTCGCCGTCCTCTACGGCCTGGCGGCCTGGCTGAGGGCCCGTGGCGTGACCCCGTGCGCCGTGCGGGGCACCGGACCCGGCGCTCTCGCCGCCGCGGCGGTACGCGGCGACCTCGCCCTGCCGGACGCCCTGTCGGCCGCCGCGGCGGGCATCCCGGGAACCGACGAAGATCTCCCCGAGGAGCACCCCGGAGCGCCCGTCGTCGTGATCGGCACCCCCCGGCCGGACGCCGTCGACGCCCTCGTCCTCGACCCGTCCGACGGCACCACCCACGCGCGGCTGCTCGCCGGACTGTGGCGGCAGGGCTACGACGTCGACACCACACTCGGCCGCCCCGGCCGCCGGGTCCGTCTGCCGGGACACCCGTTCCGGCGCCGCGAACCGGGCGGCCCCGCGCCGGCCGACGCGGTCGCCACGCGCCCTCTCACGCCGTACGAGCAGCGCTGGCTGTTCTACGACCTGGTCCGGCACGGCTCCTCCGGGGACCACAACGCGGCCGTCGCCACCGTCGTGGAGGGACCGCCCCCCGAGCCCGAAGCCCTGGGCGCCGCCTTCGCCGAACTCCAGCGCAGGCACCCGGCCCTGCGAACCGTCTTCAGTGAACAGGGCGGACGCTGGAAGGCCCGCACCCTGCCCGCCCCGGACGCCCGGCCGGTCCACCTCGACCCCGACCCCGACGGCGGCCCCGGACACCTGCGGGAGGCGGTGCTGGACGCGGCCCGACAGCCGCTCCTCCTGCGCGACACACCGCTGGTGCGCTGCTGCTCGCGCGGCGGAGCCGCCCACTGGGCCCTGGCCCTGGCCGTCTACGAACCGCTCACCGCCACCCTCGACCCCCGGCACCTGCTCGACGAACTCGTCGGCCTCGTGAGCGCCGACGCCCCGCATGCGCAACCCCAACCCGCCTGACCGGAACGGAACCGCCATGACACTCCTGCACACCCCGCCCCACGCGCTGCCCGCCGACTGGTACGGCGCCGCCCCCGCCCCGATCGGCGTCGACGAGGCGTTCAACGGCTACGTCGCCGCGACCGTCGTGCACACCCTCGACCGGCTCGGCGTCTGGGACCGCCTGGCCGCCGAACCCCGCCTGGACATCCCCGCCTTCGTGCGCTCCGCCGGGCCGGCCGTCCGCGAACGCGTCGTCCGCGAGGTACTGCGCGCCGCGGCCGTCTGCGGCTGGCTGCGGCTGGAGGACGACGGCGACACCGCGGCCCTCACCGACGCCGGACGCGAGACGCTCCGCATGCGCGGCTACTTCACCTGGGCCGTCGGCGGCTACAGCGACCTCTTCTCCGGCGCCGCCCGACTGGCCACCGGCGAGGCCACCTTCGGCGACACCCTGCTGCGCGACGAGGCGATGGTCGCCCTCGGCTCCGGCCAGAACGACCGCTCCTTCATGTCCACGACCCTCGACGACGTCCTCGCCGGCGTCGACTTCCGTACCCTCGCCGACCTCGGCAGCGGCATCTCCGCCCGGGTCAGCCGGGTCGTCGGCGCCAGGCCCGGCACCCGCGGCCTCGGCCTGGACATCAGCGGCCCCGCCACCGAACTCGGCCGGCGCACCATCGCCGAGGCGGGCCTGGAGGACCGGGTCCGGGCGATCCGCGCCGACGTGCTCGACGTCTGTCACCGCGAGGCCCACCACGACGCCATCGCCGAGGTGGACACGGTGATGAGCTTCTTCCTGCTGCACGACCTGCTCGCCGACCCCGACACCCGCCCGCACCTGTTCACCCGGCTGCGCGAGGCGTTCCCCGCCGCCCGGACCTTCGTCCTCGCCGACACGATGCTCCGCCCCGAGGCCGAGGGCTCCGCCCGCCTGCCGGTGTTCTCCCTCGGCTACGAACTCGCCCACGCCCTCATGGGCGTACCTCTGCACACCAAGGAGACGTACGAGGAACTCTTCGCGGCCGCGGGCCTGCACCCGGTGCGCACGGTCCCCTTCGGCACCCCGCACTCGTGGCTGTACGTCCTGGAAGCCCGGTGAGCGCCAACCCCCTCGCGGTCCTGCGCGAGTTCTCCCCGCGCACCCGGGCCGTGCTGGCGGTCAACGCGGTCAACTCCTTCGGCGGCGGCCTGGTCCTGCCGTTCCTCTGGATCTACCTGGACCAGGTCCGCGGCCTCGCGTCCTGGATCCCCGCGGCGACCCTCGCCGTGCAGGCCGCCACCTCCGTGGTCGGCGGCCTCGCCTGGGGCGCCGTTCTGGACCGGCTCGCGCCGCGCACCGTCGTCACCCTGGTGATGTGCGTCGCCGGAGTGGGCACCGCCCTGTACGCCTTCGTCACCTCGGCGCCGACCGCGCTCACCGCCGCCGTGGTGTACGGGCTCGGCATCAGCGGAGTGGGCACGGTCCTGCGCTACCTGTACGCCGGCGCCGCCACGGCCCGCGAGCGCGGGCTCGCCTTCTCGGCCGACTACGCCGTCTTCAACGCGATGACCGGACTCGGCGTCCTCGTCGGCGGCCTGGTGGCCGCCTCGGGGCCGGGGTCCCGTGCGGCCCGCTTCACGGCGCTCTACATCGCCGACGGCGCCACCTTCGTGGCCGCCGGCGCGGCCTTCCTGCTGCTGCTGCCGCGCATCGAGCGCGGCAGCCGGAAGACGGCCCCGGCCGGGCCGGTCGGCTACCGCGAGGTGCTGGGGCACCGGGCCCTCGCGGTGCTGCTCGGCACGGTGACGCTGTGTTCGCTGGTGTCGTACGGGCAGCTGAGGTCCGGGCTGCCCGGCTACCTCACGGCCGGCGGCGCCGTGGGCCCGGAGGGACTGTCGGGCACCTTCGCCGTGAACGTCGTCGTCGCCGTGCTCACCCAGGTGGTCCTCGGCGAACGCGTCCAGCGCGTGCGCCGCAGCACCGTGCTCTCCGTCACCGGCCTGCTGTGGGTGGCGGCCTGGGCCCTCGTCCTGGTCGCGGGCCGTCAGCACGGCGCCGCCGCGACGGGCGCGGCGATGGCCGGGGTGCTGCTGCTGTCGGTGGGGGAGGCCCTGGTGTTCCCCGTGGTCACCGCACTGCTCAACGACCTCGCCGGGGAACGCGCCCGGGGCCGGGTCAACGCCATGCTGTCGGTGGCCGTCTCCACCGGCTCGGTGGCCGGTCCCCTCCTCGCCGGGGCCACACTCCCGTTCGCCGACGGCCTGCCGCTGGTCGTCGCCCTCATCGCCGTCTGCGCCGCCGTCGCCCTCGTGGGACCGGCCCTGCGCCGCACCCTGCCGGCCGGCGCCGACCTGCCCGACCCGGCGCCGGAAGCCGAGGCCGACGAGCCCGCGGCCACCGGATCCGCCCCCGTCACCGCCGCCAGCGGCTCCTAGGAGGTATCCCGACATGCAGCACTGGCCTTTGAGCGGCATCACCGTGCGCACCCCGCTCGTCGAACTGCGCTGGCCGACCCCGCAGGACCTCGACGCGCTCGCCGCGCTGGGCGCCGAGGGCGTGCACACGCCCGGCTTCATGCCCTTCTTCTCGCAGTGGACGGACGGCGACCCGGCCACCGTCGCCCGCAGGGTCCTCCAACGCCACTGGAACGCCATGGCCCAGTGGAGTCCCGACGACTGGACGCTGTACCTGGTGGTGGTGCACGACGGCGAGGTGGTGGGCTCCCAGTCCCTGGGCGCACGCGACTTCGCGGTGACCCGCGAGGTGCTCCTGACCTCCTGGCTCGGTCTGCGCCACCAGGGCATGGGCCTGGGCGGTCATGCCCGCGCCGCCGTCCTCGAACTGGCCTTCGCGGGCCTTGGCGCACAGGACGCCTTCTCCGTCGTACGGCGGGAGAACACCGCCTCGCAGGCCGTGTGCCGCAAGTTCGGCTTCTCCCACGACGGCACGCAGATCAACGCCGTCCGCGGGGCGCGCGCCGTCAGCGACCGCTATCGGCTGCGGCGCGCCGACTGGGAGGCGGCGCGTGCCGTCCCGGCGGAGATCGACGGCCTGGAGCCGGCGCTCGGCATGTTCACGGCCGAGGCCACGACGGGCGCCCCCGCGGCCACCGGGCTGTCCGCCGCCCTCTCCGGCGTGCGTCACGCACCCGAACCCGACCACATCGACGCCTGAGGACGGTCGCCATGCCACGCCCGGTGATCACCGTCGTCTACGACTTCGGCTCCGTCGCCCCCGCGGACATCGTGGACCGTCTCGAACCGCTCGCAGACGTCGTCCTCGCCGTGTGCCGCTCGGCTCACACCGAGCAGGTCGCGCCACTCCTGGCCGACCTGGCGCCCGTCGTCGCCGTGGAGGGTGACAGCGCGGCCGCCCTCGACAAGGCCGCATCGCTCCTCACGGCACACCGTCCCGACGCCGTGCTGACCTTCAGCGAACGCCGGCTCGCCACGACCGCGGAACTCGCCGCACGGCTCGGACTGCCCTACCACGACGCCGACACGGTACGGCTGCTGACGGACAAGTACGAGCAGCGGCGCAGGCTCCGTGAACGCGGCGTGGACCCGGTGCGGACCCGGTTGCTGCGCACCCCGCGCGACTGGGCGCCCGCGCTCGCCGCGGTGGGGCTGCCCGCCGTCCTCAAACCGGTGCGGGGCGAGGGCAGCCGCAGCACCCATCCGGTGCGCGACGCGGACACCGGGGCCGCGCTCACGGCGGAGCTGCTGGCCGGCCGGGACGGCGAGAGGGCGGAAGAGGCCCTCGTCCTCGAGGAGTACCTCGCCGGCGTCGACCGCGCCCCGTTCGGCGACCACGTCTCGGTGGAGAGCGCGGTGGTGGACGGCCGGGTCACGCACTGGGCGGTGACCGGGAAGTTCCCGCTCGCCCCGCCGTTCCGCGAGGTCGGCCACTACTGGCCGGCGCCGCTCGACGACGCCGAGCGGGCGGCGGTGCTCGATCTGGCCGGCCGCGCCGTCGAGGCACTCGGGCTGCGCACCGGCATCACCCACACCGAGGTCAAACTCACCGCGCACGGACCCCGGCTGATCGAGGTCAACGGCAGACTGGGCGGCTTCCAGAGCGGCCTCGGCCGGCTGGCGGGCGGACTGGACCCGGTGGCCCTGGCGGGCCGGATCGCGCTGGGCGGCCCCGCCCCCGGGACCTGGGCGCCGCAGGAACGCGTGGTGTACGCCCGTGCGGTGCCCGCCCCGGCCGAGGGCGGCCTGCTGATGGGTGTGCAGGGGGTCGCGGACGCGCTCGCCGTGCCCGGCCTCGACGGTTACGAGACCCGGATACGGCCCGGCACCCGGATCCCGCCCGGTGTCGGCACCGCCGAGCTGGCCGTGCTGTGGGGCACGGCCGACGACCACAGAGCCATGCTCGCCGACCTGGACCGGGCCCTCGACGCCCTCACCTACACCTTCGCCGACGCCCCCGGCTCGGCGGACACGCACACCGTGCGCGCCCGCGACCTGGCCGGCCACGGCCCCCTCACCGCCCCCGACCGACGAAAGGCCCCCCGATGACCACCGAGACGCCGACGCCCGCACCCGCCCCGCTCCCGCCCGCGGCGGGCGCCGAGATCCGCACCGACATCCCCCGGTTCCTGCCGGTGGCCGGGCACCACGCACCGGCGCCCTTCTACCTCACGGCCGACATGTTCGGCGGCGTCCCCGTCGAGCTGGCCGGGGGCCCCATCGACCACTTGGTCGGCAAGCCGGTCGCCGATCCGCACCGCCACGAGGTCGACGAGATCTACTTCCTGGTCTCGCCCCACCCCGGCGGCGCACGCATCGAGGTCCTCGTCGACGGCGAACGGCACGAGCTGACCTCGCCCGCCCTGCTGCGCGTTCCCGCCGGGGCCGAGCACCGCTTCCTCACCCTGGAGGCCGAGCCCGGCAGTTACTGCTTCGGCCTGCTGCTCGGCGGTGGACGATGACCGCCCCCGTCGTCGCGCGCACCCCGGCCGGCGCGCCCGCGCGCCTCCACCTCAGCGAGAGCCCGTACGGCCCCAGCCCACACGCCCTGGCCGCCGCCCACCGGGCCGTCGACGACACCGGTACCTACCCCGACCCCACCCGCACCGCGCCCGCCCGGGCCGTCGCCGAGCTGCTGGGCGTCCGGCCGGACCAGGTCGCCGTCGCCAACGGCAGCGACGAACTGGTCCTGCTCAGCGCGCTCTGCCTGGGCGACCGGCAACGCCCCGGCGTCACCACGGCGGGCACCTTCCCCGGCTACCGGATCTGCCTGGAGAACGCCGGGCGCGGCTGCCGCGAGGTTCCCGTGGACAGCGTCGACGCCCTGGCCGCCGCCTTCGACAGCGCGGGTGTGGCGTACGTGTGCAACCCGCACAACCCGACGGGAGGCGCCCTGGACCGGGCCGCCTTCGACCTCCTCGTCGAACGGGCGAGCGCCACCGGCACCCCCCTCGTGGTCGACGAGGCCTACCTGGACTTCGCCCCGCCCGGCACCCCCCAGGTCCTCGACTACCTCGGCACCGGCGCCCCCGTGCTGGCGCTGCGCACCTTCTCCAAGGCGCACGGGCTGGCCGGGCTGCGCATCGGCTACGCCGTGGGCAGCGCCGACCTCGTGGGCCGGCTGCGCCAGGTGCAGGGCAGCATGCCGTTCAGCGTCAACCGCGCGGCACAGGCCGCCGCCGTGGCCGCGCTCGCCGACCGCGGCCACCTGGAGCGGGTACGGCGGGGCAACACCGTGGCCCGGGAGCGGTTCCGGGCCGACCTGGCCGCCCGGGGGCGCGGCGCGCTGCCGTCGGTGACGAATTTCCTCGCCGTGCCGGTGCCCGACTCCGCGCGGGCCGAACGGCTCCTCGAGCGCGACCACGGCATCCTCGTCCGCGACGCCGGCCGTTTCGGACTCGACGGGTACCTGCGGATCTCCGTCGGTGAGGCCGCGGACCTCGAACGCCTCCTCGACGCCCTCGACATCGTCGCCCCCGTCACCGACGCCCACCGCACGCCGGCCCCTCGCCCCGTCGCACAGGAGCAGCGGTGACCCGGGCCACCGTCCTCTCCACCGACCGGCTCCGGCTGCGGGAGGTACTGCCGGCCGAGGCACTGGAGCTGCGGGAGGGCCGGCCCGGCGGACTGGACTGGCTGGGCGGAACCCCCGGGGAGGGCTCGCGGGAGGCGGCGGGTCTGCTCGCCGCCGCCCATGCGGCCGGACTGCACCGGCCCGGCTGGGGCATGTACGTGCTCGTCCGCACCGAGGACGGCCGCGTCGTCGGCGGGATGGGCTTCCACGGACCGCCGGCGGACGGCTCGGTGGAGATCGGCTTCGACCTCCACCCGGACGCCCGCGGCCGCGGCTACGCCACCGAGGCCCTGGCCGCGCTCTCCCGCCGGGCGCTGGACGACCGGGGCGTCGCCACGGTCGTCGCCACGACCACGCCCGCCAACACCCCCTCGCAACGTGTCATGGAACGCGCCGGCTTCGTCCGCCGCCCCGACCACGACGGTCAGTTCGTCTACGTCCGCACCGCCTGACCGGGCACCGGCGCGCGTCCCGTCCCGCGCCGTCCCACCCGATCCGACGGAGCACCCATCCGGCTCCGGCCCGCACCCGAGGTGACGGCCGCACACGCCCGTGGCCGTGCCCCGCCCCGCACCGAGACCCCACCCGCCGCCGGCGGCCGGGAGAAATCCGAGGCACCCCGTGAAAACCGCACCCCTGCCGCCCGCCCCGCCCACCCGGGAAGCGACCGAGGCGCTCGCCCAGCCGTACGCCTACCGTCGCCACGAGGCCGTCGAACCCGACTGGCGGCGCTTCCCGGCCTGGCGGCACGTCACCCCCGCCGAGTGGCGCGACCCGCAGTGGCAGCGCGCCCACTGCGTCAAGGGAGTCCGGCAGCTGCGCGAGGTGGCCGGAACCGGGCTCGACGACGCGTTCTACGACGATCTCGCTGCCGACCAGGCGCAGTTCGCGACCATGCCGATCCTGCTCACCCCGCAGGTCCTCAACACCGTCGCCCCCACGTCCGAGCCGGACACCACCGCCTGGTACGCCGACCCCGTCCGCCGCTACATGCTGCCCGTCGCCAGCGACAGGCACCCCAGGTGGCCCAGCCACCCGCTGGCCTCCCGCGACTCCCTGCACGAGGCCGAGATGTGGGTGGTCGAGGGCCTCACCCACCGCTATCCCACCAAGGTGCTCGCCGAACTCGTCACCACCTGCCCGCAGTACTGCGGCCACTGCACCCGCATGGACCTGGTCGGCACCTCCACCCCGCAGATCGACAAGTACCGGTTCGTGCTGCGCCCTGCGGACCGCCTCGACCGGATGATCGCCTATCTGCGCGCCACCCCCACCGTGCGCGACGTCGTCGTCTCCGGCGGCGATGTCGCCAACGTGCCCTGGCCCAGGCTGCGTTCGTTCGTGGACCGGCTCCTCGACCTGGACAACGTCCGGGACATCCGGCTCGCCAGCAAGGGGCTGGTCGGACTGCCCCAGCACTGGCTGGCCCCCGAAGTGCTCGACGGCATGGCCCAGCTCGCCGCCAAGGCCTCCGCGCGCGGCGTCGGCCTGGCGATGCACACCCACGCCAACGCCGTCCAGCAGGTCACCCCGCTGGTCGCCGAGGCGTCCCGCGCGCTGCTGGCCGCCGGCCTGCGCGACATACGCAACCAGGGCGTACTCCTGCACGGCGTCAACCACACGCCCGAGGCCCTGCTCGACCTGTGCTTCGCCCTGCTCGACAGCGCGCAGATCATGCCGTACTACTTCTACCTCTGCGACATCGTGCCCGGTGCCGAGCACTGGCGGCTCCCGCTGTCCGAGGCACAGCGCCTCCAGCACGCCATCATGGGCTACCTGCCCGGCTTCGCCACCCCGCGGCTGGTGTGCGACGTGCCCTACGTCGGCAAGCGCTGGGTACACCAGGCCGACGCCTACGACCGTGAACTCGGCATCTCCGACTGGTCCAAGAACTACCTGACCTCGGTCGAGCACGACGACCCCGAGGCGTTGCGCCGCACCCACCACTACTACGACCCGCTGCACACCCTGCCCGACGCCGGCCAGGTCCGCTGGGCGCAGGGGCAGCCGGAGGAGGCCCGGTGAACGCCGCCACAGACACGCAGGGTTCACCGCTCGGACTGCACCGGGTGCTCGCGCCGGCCGGGGTGCTGCCGCAGGCCGCGGAGCGGCTCGACCCCGACTCCCCCCTGCGCGAGGACGAACTGCGCATCGACGTGGAGTACCTCAACCTGGACGCGGCGTCCTACCGGCAACTGCACGAGGAGCACGGCGGGAACGGGGACGCGATACGGGCGGCGGTGTGCCGGATCGTGCGCGAGCGCGGGAAGATGCACAACCCGGTCACCGGCTCGGGAGGCATGCTCATCGGCACCGTGGCCGAGGCCGGGCCGCGCACCCCCCTCGGCCTGCGGCCCGGCGACCGGGTGGCCAGCCTGGTCTCCCTCACCCTGACCCCGCTGACGCTGACGGACGGGCTGCGCGACTGGGACGGGCTCGGGGAGCGCGTGCCGGCCCGCGGACACGCCGTCCTCTTCGGGCGGTCCGTCGCCGCGGCCCTGCCCGCCGACCTGCCCGACGAACTCTCTCTCGCGGTACTCGACGTGTGCGGCGCGCCCGCGCTGACGGCCCGGACCGTCGCCGAGTACGCCGCCCGGGCGGGAACCGCGCCCTCGGTGGCCGTCCTGGGCGCGGCCGGCAAGTCGGGCTGCCTGGCGCTGGCGGCCGCCCGCCGCGCGGGCGCCGGACGGCTCGTCGGCGTCGTCCCCGACCGCCCGGAGGAGGCCGCGCTCACCGCGTCCGGCCTGGCCGACACGGTCCTGCGGGCCGATGCCCGCGACGCCGTCGCCCTGAGCGAACGGCTGGACGGGGCCGGCGGTCCCGTCGACATCACCGTGGTCTGCACCGACGTACCCGGCTGCGAGCACGCGGCGGTGCTGGCGACGCGCGACGGCGGCACCGTCGTCTTCTTCTCGATGGCCACCTCGTTCCCCACGGCCGCGCTCGGCGCCGAGGGGCTGCGCGCCGACGTCACCATGCTGATCGGCAACGGCTACCAGCCCGGCCACGCCGAACAGGCCCTGGAACTGGTGCGCACCGATCCGGGAGTGCGCGCGCTGTACGCCCGCAGACTCACCCCACCCCACACAGCAGCCGCTGCCTCCCCGCCCCCGGCCGCACCGTCCGACGCCGGCCTCTCCCGAGCTCCGGCCGTCCCGGCCGGCAGCGCCGTTTCTTCGGCTTCGGCCGGCCCTGGCGGGAGCGCCGTCTCCCGGCCTCCTGCCGCCCCCGTCGGCAAGCTGGGGCTCGATCCTCGTCTGGCCGCCCGGGCACGGGAGTTGGCCGTGCGCGCCGGGCGGCCGGTGGTGGACATGGCCCGGTCCCACACCACCGTGGCCGTCGAGCGGGCCGCGCTGCGGCTGGCCGGGCTGTCGGGGGCCGACGCCGAGGGCATCCCCTGGGTCAACCGGCTGGTGGACGCCGTGCGCGACCAGGTCGGCCTGGAACACGGGGTGGCGCTGCCGGTCTGGCACGCGCTGCGCACCGGGACGAGCCGCGACCTCACCGAGCTGGCGGCCCGCGCCACCGCCCGGGACGTGTCCTTCCGGCTGCCCGAGGGCGCCGCCGCCGAGCAGGCGGTGGGCGACGCCCGCCGGGCCATGGCCCGGGGCCTGGCGGTCATCGACGACCGCCGCACGGAACGCGAGCGCCTGATCCGTCAGTGGGGCGAGCCCCGTGGACCGCTCGTCTACCTGATCGTGGCCACCGGCGACATCCACGAGGACGTCCGCCAGGCGGTGGCGGCGGCCCGCGGCGGCGCCGACGTCATCGCCGTCATCCGCTCCACGGGGCAGTCGCTGCTCGACTACGTGCCGCACGGCGCCACCCGCGAGGGATACGCGGGCACCTACGCCACGCAGGAGAACTTCCGCCTGATGCGCGCCGCCCTGGACGAGGTGTCGGCCCGGCTCGGCCGCTACGTCCGCCTGACCAACTACGCGTCCGGGCTGTGCATGCCGGAGATCGCCGTGCTGGCGGGCCTGGAACGGCTCGACATGATGCTCAACGACTCCATGTACGGCATCCTCTTCCGCGACATCAACCCCGTCCGCACCTTCGTCGACCAGCGGTTCTCCCGGCAACTGCACGCCCGCGCCGGCATCGTGATCAACACGGGCGAGGACAACTACCTCACCACCGCCGACGCGATGCAGGCGGCCCACACGGTGACCGCCAGCCAGCTTCTGAACGAGTACTTCGGCAAGGAGGCGGGACTCACCGACGCCCAGCTCGGCCTGGGGCACGCCTTCGAGATCGACCCGGACCTGCCCGACTCGTTCCGGATGGAACTGTCCCATGCCCTGCTCGCCCGCGAGCTGTTCCCCGACGCCCCGCTCAAGTGGATGCCGCCGACCCGGCACATGACCGGTGACGTCTTCCGCGGCTATCTGCTCAACGGGTTCTTCAACCTGGCCGGGGCCCTGACCCGGCAGGACATCCTGCTGGTCGGCATGATGACCGAGGCCGTCGTCACCCCCTTCCTCTCCGACCGCGACCTGGCGCTCCAGAACGTGCGGTACGTGATGGAGGCCGCCGGCGCCCTGGAGGAGGACTTCCGGCCCGTGCCCGGCGGTGTGATCACCCGGCGCGCGGACACGGTGCTGCGCGAGGCCGTCGACCTGCTGGAGCGCCTGTGCGACCGCGGTCTGCTGGACGCCATCGCCGAGGGCACCTTCGGCGGCATGCGCCGTCCCGTCGACGGCGGCCGCGGCCGGGACGGGGTGGCCGCACGCGCTCCCGGCTACCGCAACCCCGCCATCGAACTACTGGACGCGTCCGGGGATCCCGGCCCAGAAGGAGGACACCAGCGATGAACACCCCCGCCGGACCGCCGCCCGCGGTCCGCCCCTACGGGGACACCACCGACGACGGCATGGTGCAGCTGTCGTTCACCCTCCCGCTGCCGCACGGCCCCCTCGCCGAGGCCGCGGCCCTCCAACTGGCCCGCCGGATGGGCCTGGAACGTCCCCTGCTGGTCCACGCCCGGCCGGTGGGAACCGAGTTCAGCTTCTTCGTCGTGTACGGCGCGGTCGCCCACCGGGTGGAACTGGACACCGTCGACGTCCTGGAGCGGGAGTACCCGCTGCTGTCGGCCCAGGAGGTCGACGAGACCCTGCACCAGGGCCTGGGACGCGAACTGGTCGTGGTCGGCGCGTGCGTCGGGACGGACGCCCACACCGTCGGCATCGACGCCATCCTCAACGTCAAGGGTTTCGCCGGGCAGAAGGGCCTCGAGTACTACCACTCGATGCGGGTCGTGAACCTCGGAGCCCAGGTCGCGGTGACCGACCTGGTGCGCCGGGCGGTGAGCGAACGCGCGGACGCCGTCCTGGTCTCCCAGGCGGTCACCCAGCGCGACGCGCACCTGACCAACGTGCGTGAACTCAGCGCGGAACTGGACGCGGCGTTCGCCGGGCGGACCCGCCCCCTGCTCGTGGTGGGCGGCCCGCGCTTCGACCCCGCCATGGCCGCCGAACTGGGCGCCGACCGCGTCTTCGGGCGCGGCACCACCCCCGACGACGTGGCCAGCTACCTCGCCCACGCCCTGACCCACGAGCGGTCCGCCGCGACGGACGACAGGAGTGCCGTATGAAGCCCCCGCAACCCGTCGCGCAACCCGTCCCGCAGCCGGTCCGTGCGGCCGTCGACGGGGTGGACCGGCTCGACGCGCGGTTTCGTGCGGTGGCGGCCCGGGAGCCCGGTCGCACGGCCGTCACCGACGACCGGGGATCGGTCACCTACGGCCGGCTCGCCCAGGACGCCGACGCCGTCACCCGCGCCCTGCGTGGCCGGGTCGGCGCGGGCCGGCCCGTCGCGCTGCGCGCCGGCCGGTCCCGGCACGCCCTCGCCGGGCTCCTCGGCATCCTGGGCGCCGGAGCCTCCTATCTGCCGGTCGACCCCGGGTATCCGCGGGAGCGGCAGCGCTATCTGCTCGACGACTCGGGTGCTCGGCTGCTCCTCTCCGAAGGGCCGCCCGAGCCCGGCGAGACGGTGCTCGCCGACCTGGGGCCGCTCGTCCTCGTCGCCCGTCCGCCCGCCCCCGACACCGACGACGCCCCCGTCCTGCCGTCGGACACCGCCTACACCATCTACACGTCGGGTTCCACCGGCGCCCCGAAGGGCTGCGTCGTCGGGCACGCACAGGTGCTGGCTCTGCTGGACGCCGCGGTGCCCCTGTTCGACGTCGGAGCCGACGACGTGTGGACTCTGTTCCATTCCTGGAGTTTCGACTTCAGCGTCTGGGAGATCTGGGGCGCCCTGCTGTACGGCGGCCGGGCGGTGCTCGTCGACCGGGAGACCGCCGCCGACCCCGAGGCCTTCGCCGGGCTGCTGGCGGCCGAGCGGGTCACCGTGCTCAACCAGGTGCCCTCCGCGTTCGGCAACCTCGTCACCGAGGCCGCGGCAGGCGGGCTGCGGCTGCCGGCCCTGCGCCATGTCGTCCTCGGCGGCGAGGCACTCGTGCCCGACGACGTCCGCCGCTGGTGGGAGGCGGGGACGGCGCCCGCCGCGACCGTCACCAACATGTACGGCATCACGGAGACCACCGTCCATGTCACCCACTGCACCGTCACGCCCGACGTGCTGCGCGCGGCCGCCGGCGGCCGCACCCCGATCGGGCGGCCCCTGGACCACCTGACCGTCGAACTGCGCGACGCACGGGGAGAGCCGGTGGCGCCGGGGCAGCCCGGTGAGCTGTGGGTCGGTGGTGCGGGGGTGAGCCACGGCTACCTCGGCCGCCCCGGACTCACCGCCGAGCGCTTCCCGGCCGCCGCGGACGGAACGGGCCGCCGCTACCGCAGCGGCGACTGGGCCTTCGCCGACGCCGACGGCCTGCTGTACTACGCGGGCCGGATGGACGGCCAGGTCAAACTGCGCGGCTTCCGCATCGAACTCGGCGAGATCGAGGCCGAGTTGCGCGCGCTCCCCGGTGTCGGCGGCGCCGCCTGCCTCGTCGACGACAGCGGCCGTACGCCCGTGCTCGGCGCCTGTCTGGTCGCCGACCGCGACGCGCTGCCCCCCGACCGCGTGCGTGAGCACCTCGCCGGGCGGCTGCCCGCGCACATGCTGCCGCAGCGCCTGCGCTATCTCGACCGGCTGCCGCTCACCCCGCACGGCAAGCTGGACCGGGCGGCGCTGGCAGCAGCGGCCGGTGCCGGCCCGCGCGGAGCGGACGCCCTGACCCTCGCGACACGAGGCGGTGACCACCGTGCCGGTTGAGTTCATCGGGATGATCGGGACCAGGGACTCCGAGGGCGGCTCCCACGGGCCCGCCGTCGACCCCGGGTTCACCCGGCGCTTCGCGCGCGTGCACGAGGAGGCCGGGTTCGACCGCGTGCTGATCGGGCACAGTTCCAGCTCGCCCGACGGCGCCCAGGTCGCCGCCCACGTGGCCGCGCACACCGACCGCCTCGGGCTGCTGCTGGCCCACCGGCCGGGTGTCCTGGCCCCCACCGTGGCGGCGCGGTCCTTCGCCACCCTCGACCACTTCAGCGGCGGACGACTCGCCGTCCACATCATCTCGGGCGGCAACGACGCCGAGCAGCGTCGCGACGGCGACCACCTGGACAAGGACGACCGCTACGCGCGCACCGACGAGTTCCTGGAGGTGGTCGGGCGGGCGTGGACCGAGGAGGAGGGCTTCGGCCACGCGGGCCGCTTCTACCGGTTCGAGGACTTCCGCTCCGAGGTGCGGCCGCTGCAACGCCCGCGGATACCCCTGTACTTCGGGGGATCCTCGGCTGCCGCCCACCGGGTGGGCGGCAAGCACGCGGACGTGTTCGCGCTGTGGGGCGAGCCGCTGGCCGAGACCGCCGAGCAGATCGCGGCCGTGCGGGCCGCGGCGCGCGCGGCCGGACGCACGGCGCCGCCCACGATCAGCGTGTCGTTCCGGCCGGTGCTCGGCCGTACCGAGGAGGAGGCGTGGGAGCGGGCGCACGGGGTCCTCGACGCGATCCGCCGCCGCGGCACGGCGGGTTCCTTCTTCGCTCGCGACCGGCCGCCGCTTCCGCTCGGCCCCTCGGCGCGTCCCGAGAACGCCGGCTCCCGGCGGCTGCTTGCCGCCGCGGCGAAGGGCGAGCGCCACGACCGGGCCCTGTGGACCGCGCCCGCGGCGGCCACCGGGGCGGCGGGCAACTCCACGGCGCTGGTGGGGACCCCCGAGACGGTGGCCAGGGCGCTGCTGGACTACATGGACATCGGCGTGACGACCTTCGTGCTGCGCGGGTACGAACCGCTGCGGGACGCAGAGGAGTTCGGCCGGACGCTGCTGCCGCTGGTGCGTCAGGAGGTGGAGCGGCGCGAGCGGTCGGCGGTGGCCGCCGGCTGAGCGGTGTGCCGCGCAGGGACGCACGGCACGACGGCGGAGGGCGCCGGTGGGTGATTCCCACCGGCGCCCTCCGCCGTCGTCGAGGAGGTCAGGAGTTCACGCCTGCGCCAGCCCGAACTCGTGGTGCCGGGAGACCTGAAAGGCCAGCACCATGAGATGCGCCCGGTTGCTGACTCCCGCCTTTCCCCGGATTCTGCGCAGGTAGGTGTCCACGGTGTGCGGACTCAGATTCATTCTGCGCGCGATGGAGGAATACGTGTGGCCCTCGGCGAGATAGCCGAGCACTTCGAGCTCACGGTCGCTGAGTTGTTTCAGTATTTCGACGGTGAACGGACTCACAGGTGTGCCTTTCTTGGTGAACGCGAGGGCCTCGCGGCCGGGCCGTCGCCGGGTCGTCGCAGGGCCGGCGGGACAGGACTCCCGGGCACGTTTCGCGCGCCGCCGAGCCGAGTGCGGGTGACGCGGGTTAAGGTGCGCCCGTGGTCGGGGGACGACACGGTGGGGGTGTGCAAACCGAGTGGTGACCGTCTGCCCGGTCCGGGGGCGGCGTTCTGACCTGGGGTCATGTCAGGTCTCGGACACGCCGTTCCCCTCAGCGTTCCAGTCGTCGCGCCGTCGCCCCAGCTCGTCGAGCGGCGTGCGGACCGGTTCAGCTGCCCGAGCTGCCCCAGCCGCTGTCACCGGAGAGGGTGATGCCGGCCGCACCGGTCACCGCGTCGTTGATGACGCGGCCGCCCCAGCCGCTGTCCCCGTCCGTCCCTCCGCCGCCGGCGAGCACGGAATGCGCGGCCGTTCCGGACGTGGGAGCCGACGCGATGGCGGCCGTTCCGGTGAACGCACCGAATGCGATGCACGCGACGGCGGAGGCTGCGACGGCGGCACGGATGGATTTCATGTGGGGCGCTCCTGATGGTGATTCGTCGAGCGGAACCGGCAGTTCCGTGTATTCGATCTCCGGTGCCCCAAGACTTCCGTGCCGACGGCGGCCATGACCAGCGATGAAGGGGCTCACCAAGCTGCCCCGCAGCAAAACGAACAGGGGATGTAGTGGTTATACCTGAACAGAACCGGGCATTCGACCCGCCTGCCAGACCCAGTGACAGGGAAGTCGCCCTGTACCGGTGGGTCGCGGCCAACGAACGCATGGACCCGGAGCGCGCGTCCCGGGAACTGGGCCTCAGCCGGGAGGAGGTGCTCGCAGCCGTCGTCTCCCTGACCGAACTCGGCCTGCTCAAAGCGGACTTGGACGATCCGGCGCGGCTGCGCCCGGTCGACCCGGACCTCGTGGCCGCCGTGGTGACCATCTCCATGGAGTCGGCGATCCGCACCCAGCAGGCCGAACTGCACCGGATCCGCGACCAGTTCGCCGATCTGCGCTGCCACTACCGGGACAGCCTCAACCGGGAGTCCGTCGACCTCGAGGTGATCCCCGGCGTGGAGGAGGTGCGGGCCGCCCTCAACCGGGCCGCCGAGGAGTGCGCCGAGGAGATGCTCACCAGTCAGCCCGGCGGGAACCGGGTCCCGGAGGTCCTCCAGGAGGCTCTGGCCCGCGACACCGCGATGCTGTCGCGGGGGGTGCGGATGCGCACGCTCTACCACCACACGGCACGCTTCAACGGACCCAGCCAGGCCTACGTCGCGACCGTGTCCGCCCTCGGCGCCGAATACCGCACCGCGCACGAACTGTTCGGCCGGCTGATCGTCTTCGACCGCAAGGTGGCCTTCGTCCCCGAACGCGGCGGCACCTGGGGGGCGGTGGTGATCCGGGAACCGTCGGTCGTCCACTACCTCTGCGAGGTGTTCGAGCAGGCGTGGACGCAGGCCGCACCCTTCTCCGACGCCGCCGCCGACGGCCTGGAACTGGTCGCCAAGGACATCCACCGCACGATCGTCCGGCTGCTCGCGGCCGGCCTGAAGGACGAGAGCATCGCGCGCCGGATCGGCATGTCCCTGCGCACCGCCAGGAAACACATCGCCGACATCATGGAGACACTCGGGGCCGAGAGCCGCTTCCAGGCCGGGGTCCTCGCGGCGCAGCAGGGGCTCCTCGACGAAGCGCCGGAGGCGGGATCCGAGGGCTGACGCGAGCGCACGCCACGGACCGCCCGGGCGGCCTCCGCCCGGTGGCGACGGGCCGCCACCGGTTCGGTACCGTGATCCCGGGACTGCCGCAACCCCCGCCGCGTGCACCACAGTTTCTGCAAACCGCGGGAACGGGCCGACGCCACGGACGCCGCCCGGCCCGCGGTCATGTGGCGGAACAACAGGAGACCTGCCCTTCCCGGGATGTCCCGTGCACCACGGACGGGCCGTCCGCGCGTGGACCACGGCACGCGGGACGTTGCGGGTGCGATGCGGAGCGGAGCGGGACGTGGATTACGCGGAAGACCGTCGGGAGGGCATGTCCGGGCCGGAGCTCTTCGTCAGGGATCTGGCCCTGTGTCTGTCGGTCCACCGGGACAGGGGACCGGCCCTGGTGTGGCCGGACGGCGTCGACGCCGTGCTGTCGGAGGGCGACGGCGTACGGCGCGGACGCACGGCCCCGCCACCTGAGCCCGGCCCGGACTCCGAGCCGGACGGTGTGGCCGCCGGGACCGCGCGGCTGACCAGCGGGCTCGGTGAACTGCTGGGCTGCCGTGTCGGCAGCTCGTACGTCACCCTGCACACCGGTGCGCAGAGCACCGGCAACACCGCGGCGACCGACCTGGTGCTCCTGCCCGTGCGCGGAAGCTGCGGAGGCCGGGTGGAACCCCCGCCGCCCGGACAGACCCGCGCCGTACTGGACCGTGCTCTGGAACTGCGGCTGAGGGTCGGGGAAGCGCTCTATGTGCCCAGCGGTTTCGGCTACGCCCTCAACGGGGCTCATTCCCCGTGCACGCTGCTCGTCCTGGCACTGCACCCGCCGGCCTGGTGAGCGGGCGCGCCGTCGCGAGGAGCCGCTCGCGCAGATCGGCGGTCAGCGCCCGCCGGGCCTCGCGCAGATAGAAGTGCCCGCCCGGGAAGGACCTGGCCTCTGCCGTCCCCCGGGTGTGGCGCCGCCACTCCTGTACGGCCGCCTCGGTGACGGCCGGGTCCTGGAGCCCGTGATACGCGACGACCGGGGTGTCCAGCGGCTCGGCCCCGGCGTCGTGCCGGTAGGTCTCGATGAGCCGGTAGTCCGCCCGGACGGCGGGCAGCACGAGGGCACGCAGCTCGTCGTCGGCCAGGACCCCGGCGTCGGTGCCGCCCTGGGCGAGGAGTTCGGCCGTCAGCTCGGTGTCCGACAGCAGATGCCGCGAACGCCTGCGGAGCCGGTGCGGCGCCACCATCGCGGAGACGAAGAGGTACGACAGCTCGATCCCGTGACGCGCCCGCAGCAGCCGTGCCGCCTCGTACCCGACGGCCGCGCCCATGCTGTGCCCGAACACGGCCAGCGGCCGGTCCGCGAGCGGGACGAGTGCGGTGGCGACCGCGTCGGCCAGCTCCGCCATGCCGGTGACCGGCGGCTCGTGGAAGCGGTCCTGACGCCCCGGATAGCACACCGCGAGCACGTCCACCCGGGGGGACATCAGCTCCGGCCAGTCACGGAAGAACGTCGGCGCGCCGCCGGCGTGCGGCAGACAGACCAGGGTGGCCTCGGCCGCGGGCGGCTCGGCGCCGTAGCGGCGCAACCAGGCGGACGGGCCCCGGGTCCGGGACGTGTGGACCTCCATGTCACACCTCCGTCCGGGTCTGTGTGCGGATCTGCGGCCGGGTCTGCCGACGGGCGAAGTGGATCAACGGCTCGGCGTCCTCGTCGGTCTCCGCGTGGATCACGTGACCGACGACCAGCACGTGGTCCCCGAGGGACACGTACCGGGTGACGCGGCACACCACACCGGCCACCGCTCCGCCGAGGAGGGGAGCACCGTGCGGGGAGGTGTGGTCGACCCCGTCGAAACGCCGGTCCGCCGGCAGCTCGGCGAACCGCGCGGCCAGCGAGCGGAGCCGGTAGGGCAGCACGCTCACGCCGAAGAGTCCTGCGGCCCTGATGTGCCGGAGAGTCGCGCTGTCCGAGGCCAGTGAGGCGAGGAGGGTGGGCGGCCGGTCGGTGAGGGAGAGGACCGCGGTGGCGGTGCAGCCGACCGGGCGCGTCCCGTTGTGGGCGGTCACCACGGTGACACTGCCGGCGAAGCGGGTCATCACCTCACGGAACGACTCCGGCGGGACCGTGTCGGTGCCGCCCGCCGCAGTGACGGCTTCCCGGGTGGTCGCTTTCATGGTGATGTCCTGCCTTTCGGGGCGTGGGGTCTGTTCGGCCCCCGGCGCGAGCCGCCGTCCCGCCCGGCCGGGGAGTCGGGCGGGACGGCGGTCACGGAGGGCGGCAGGGGTGTCGTACGGATTCAGGCCGGCACGCCGGCGCGTACGGCGGTGCCGAACTCGGCGGTGGTCGCGCCTGCCGTCTCACCGCCGTCGACGACCAGCTCCTGGCCGGTCAGGAAGGCGGCCTCGGGCGAGGCCAGATAGTGGAAGGCCGCCGCGATCTCCTCGGGCCGGGCATGCCGGCCGGCCGGGATCCGCGCGTTGACGTCGGCCAGCATGTCGTCGGTGTACTCGGCGAGTTGCATGGGTGTCAGGACGGCTCCGGGACTCACGCAGGCCACCCGGATGCGGGGGCTGAGTTCAAGGGCGAAGGTCTGGGTGAGGGCGATGATGCCGGCCTTGGTGGCGTTGTAGTCGGCGTAGTGGGGGTAGCCGCGACGGCCGTTGACGGACGCCGTCGCGAGGAGGACCCCGCCGTCGCCGTCCGCCATGAGACGGGCGGCACTGCGCCACAGGCCCAGGGTGCCGAGGAGGTTGACGTCGACCACGCGGCGTGCGGCCTGTTCGGTGATGTCGAGGACGCCGTGGCGGACACTGATGCCGGCGTTGGCGATGACGACGTCCAGGGAGTGGTCCCGGTGCACGCGGGCCAGGGCGTCGTCGACGGCCTGCCAGTCCGCGACGTCGCAGCGGATCCAGGACAGGGGACCGCCGGGCTCCTCCTGGGGTTCGGCGACGTCCAGACTGATCACACGGTCACCCGCTCGCGCGAAACGCTCGACGGTGGCCCGGCCGATGCCGCTGGAGCCACCGGACACGACGATGGTGCGCATGTCTGCCGTTCCTTTCGGTGAGGGGAACGAGGAAAAGGAGTGGTGAGGGGAGTGGTGAGGGATCCGGGGTCGGAGCGCGGTCAGAAGAGGACCCGCGCGTCGCCGGGCGAGGCGTACGGGGTGGTCTTGCGCAGGTCACGGCTGACGATCATGCGTTTCAGCCAGCGGTCCGTCCCGTCGTGCGCGGCGTGGAAGGGCCTGCGGCCGTGCACGGCGACGTAGTTGTCCACCACGGCAAGGCTGCCCTGCTCGACGACCACGTCGAGCTGGACCCGCTCCAGCTCCTCCATCAGCTCGTCCAGCGCCTGCTGAGCGGCCCCGTCCTCGCCGGAACACGTCATGAACGGGTAGTCGATCCGCAGGTAGGGGCGTTCCCGGTCACCCGACAGGACCGGCACCGGCCGGGGATCGGACTGCATCCGCAGCATGCCGGCCAGGGCCGGGTGGCCGGGGTGGCGCTCCTGGAGCTGGCGTACGTGCTCGTCGTCGGGACGGATGAGGAAGCTCGGCGTGCGGAGCAGGTCCGCCGTCTCGTCACTGATCTTGACGTCGCGCACGGACGCCACGATCGTCGGCACCCGCTCGTGGTTGCGCATCCCGAGGAGGAGCAGGTAGTCGCAGCGGCCCGGGTGGAAACCGTCCTCGGTGTGGAACTCCAGCAGGCACTCGCTGCCGTGGCCGCTCTGCCGCTGCTCGTCGCCGCGGATGGGCAGCAGATTCTGCACGACCCGGCCCAGTTGGAGGGTGGAGAAGGTGAAGGGGTCGCCGAGGGCCGTGCCCACCATGGCCAGGAACAGTTCCTGGTCCAGGGGCGGGGCGTCGACGGGCACGTCCGCCCAGTGGGCCGGGGTCGGTCCGATGGCCCTGTCGTCGACCGGGAAACCGTGGATCACCAGCGCCGCGGCGGGTTCGGCGCGACGGAAGTGCTCCAGGAAGGTGCGCAGCCGGGGTGGGAGGTGCGACGCCGCGTCCCAGTGACGGTCGTAGAAGGCGGGCCGCGCGGGGGGCGCGCTGGAGTCGCGGAGAAGGGCGAGCGCCTCCTGGATCTGTTCCGTCTCAGCGGCGGACAGGACGTATTCGAGGGGGAGTCCGTGATACATGCGGGGACCTGCCGGTTTCTGGTGAGGAGAGGCACGACGGGACGGAAGGGACGGACGACGAAGGGGAGCGAGGTGAGGAGGCGGCCACGAAAGGGCGCGCGGGGATTCGGACGGAGGCGGCCACACAGAGCAGGCACAGGACGCCGCTGAACCGGAAGGCCTCGGCCGCACCTCCCCGGGCGAGCAGCATGCCGCCCAGCGCGGTGCCCAGGGCACTGCCGAGGGCGTCCGCCGTGCCGAGGAGGCCGAAGGCCCTCGCCGTGCCGCCGGGGCCGGCGTCGCGGGCCACCTGCGCGGAGATGAGCGGCAGGGCGACGGCAAGGAGGACACCCTCGGTGAACGACAGGGCGACCGCCGCGGCCACCGAGCCGAGCACCGGGTACAGACACGCACAGCAGCCGAGGAGCAGTGCCGCGCAGCGGACGAGGAGGCGGCGGGACACCCGGGGCAGGGCGGCGCCGGCCCGGGGCGAGAGGACGAGCGCGGGCAGCGCCAGACAGGCCGCGGACCAGGCGATGAGGGAGTCGCGGGCGCCCAGGTCACGGAGGTACACGGCCCAGACCACGGAGTAGCCCCCGTAGAGCGCGGTGATGCCGAACAGCAGGACCAGGGGCGGCCACAGGGCGCCCGGCAGCGGCGGCCGGCGACCGGCCGCCGCCTCGCGGAGGAGAGCCGGCCGGGACGAGGCGCGCCGGGGCATGTCCGCCGGAACGGACGGGGCGGCCGCCGACGGCGTCGTGGTGTCCGCCGGGGCGGGCACGGTGCTCGCCGGAACGGACCGGGTATCCGCCGACGCGGGCGGGGCATCCGTCCACGCCGACGGCGTATCGGCCGACCTCGGTGGCGTGGCCTCCTTCGCCGCGCCGGGCAGATCCCTCTCCACCGCCGACCGCCCGACCCCGGCGCGGCTCGCCGCGGCGCGCTCGCGCCGGTCCGCCGCGACCGCGGGCGCGGCCGCGGCGAGGGCGACGGCGGTGGCCGCCCAGGCCGCCCACGTGGTGCCGCCGTGCAGGAGCACGGCTCCCGCACCGAGCGGACCCACCAGGGCGCCCAGCATCTGCGCGGCCGTCAGCCGGCCGTAGGCGCGCTCCAGGCGCCCCGTCCCCTGCGACCGGCCACCGGATGCCCGGGCCGCCACGGTGGCGCGCAGCCCCGTCGCGGTCAGGGCCGCCCCCGCCATGAGCAGGAAGTCGGCGGCGGCCAGGCTCCACCACGGAGTGAAGGTGGCGAACGCCAGACAGCCGGCGCTCTGCACCCCCGTGCCCAGCAGTGTCATCCGGGTGGTGCGGCAGCGGTGCCCCCAGCGGCCCGCGGCGAGTTGGGCCAGCGCCCCGCCGGCCGCGGCCGCGGCCATGACCAGTCCGATCGCGTCCGCGGCGACTCCCTGGTCGAGGAGGATGAGCGTTTCCGCCGAGAAGAGGCCGAGCTGGCTCGCCCGGGCGAGGAAGGCGACGGCCGTGACCGGAAGGGGTGTGCTCACCGTGCGGGCGCGGCGTCGGCGTCCATCGCCCGGACCAGGCTCGCGGGACGGATGTCCGTCCAGTGCTCGCCGATGTAGTCCAGGCAGTCCTGGCGCGAGCCCTGCGGCCGGGCCACCGTCCAGCCCGCCGGAACCTCGGCGAACGAGGGCCACAGGGAGTGCTGGTTCTCGTCGTTGACGAGGACGAGGAAGGTGCCGTCGGGGTTGTCGAAGGGGCTGCTCATGAGGGGTCCTCCTGGTGTGGGGACATGGGTGTCCCGAGGTGGGTGTCGGATGGCCGAGGAATCAGCCGAGACGTCGGGCGAGCGCCCGAGGGGTGGGGCGGTCGAAGACCGCGCGCACCGGGAGCCGCGGATCGAGGCCGAGGGCGCGGACACGGCCGGTGAGCCGCAGCGCGCGGAGCGAGTCACCGCCCAGGGCGAAGAAGTCGTCGTCGGGGCCGACGTGTTCGAGGCCGAGGACGTCCGCGAACAGCGCGCGTACGGCGTCCACGGGGCCCTCCGCGGCGGCCGGCCGGCCGGGGAGTCCGGTGAGGACCCGGTGGAGCCTCGCCGCGACGCGCTCGGCGGTGTCGCGGTCGAAGAGGTCGGGCCGGTACCGGAGTTGCAGATGCAGGCGGTCGCCGGGCACGCCCATCAGGGTCATCGGGTAGTGGTAGGCGTCCCGGCCCTCCAGACCGGACAGGCGGACGGCTCCGGCGCGTACCTCGGCCGTGTCGGCGGGGTAGTTCTCGAAGACGGTGGAGGTGTCGAAGAGCGGGGCGCCGCCGGCCAGCGCGTGGATGCGGGGCAGACCGAGGTGATGGTGGGGCGCCAGGGCGGACTGCTCGTCCTGGACGCGGGTGAGCAGACGCTCCAGCGGTTCGCCCCGGACGGGACGCACCCGCACCGGCACGGTGTTGATGAACAGCCCGACCCCGTTCTCCACGCCGGGGAGCTCCGGGGGGCGCAGGGACACGGTGGCGCCGAAGACCACGTCGCGCCGTCCCGTCGCCTCGGCCAGGACGAGTGCCCAGGCCGTCTGCATCACGGTGTTCAGGGTGACCCCGTGCCTGCGGGCCAGCGCGGTCAGCGCGGCGGTCTCCGTCTCCGTCAGCTCCGTCACGACCCGCTCGGGAAGCAAGGGCGTGCCGCCGCGTGCGGCGTGCGGTGCCAGCAGGGTCGGTCCGTCGAGCCCGTCGAGCGCGTCCCGCCATGCCTTCTCCGCGGCGTCCCGGTCCTGCCCTGTCTGCCAGGCCAGATGTTCCCGCACGGTGGCCCCGGACAGCGGTCTCGGAAGGTGGCCCGCGCCGGTCTCCCGGGCCTCGTACAGGGCGAACAGGTCACGCAGCAGCACCGGCAGGGACCAGCCGTCGAGCAGGAGGTGATGGGCGGTCAGGAGCAGGGTGTGGTGCTCCGCCGTGCCGCGTACGAGGGTGAAGCGGGCCAGGGACGGACCGGTGAGCGGGAAGCGGGCGCCCCGGTCCGCGGCGAGCAGCTCGGCCCGCCCGGTCTCCCGCCCGCCGGGGGAGAGGTCGTGCTCGGCCCAGGACGGCTCCACGTCCCGCAGGACCACCTGTACCGGGGTGCCGGAGGCGAGGGTGTCGAAGGCGGTGCGCAGCGGGGCGTGCCGGCGTACCAGGTCCCGGCAGGCGGTGCGCAGGGCGTCACGGTCGAGCGGGCCGTCCAGGTCGAGGGCCAGCTGCACGGTGTAGACGTCCGCCGTCTCCTCGTCGTACTGCGCGTGGAACAACAGCCCTTCCTGCAAGGGCGTGAGGGGCAGCACGTCGGTCACCGTGTGCCGGGCCCAGCGCGCCTCCAGCGCGTCGAGCTCGTCCTGGCCGATCCGTTCGCCGGCGACGCTCACCACCCCGAGGTCGGACGGGGTGAGGCCGCCCCCTCCGGTACCGGCGGTGTGCGCGACGAGTGCCCGCAGCGCCCGGAACCAGGTGTCGGCGAGGTCGCGCAGGCGTGCCTCGTCGAGCAGTTCGCCGGGCCAGGACCAGTGGGCGACCAGGCGCGGCCCGTCGGGTCGGTCCTCGGTGGCGGCGTTCAGCTCCACGGCGTGCGGCAGCGGCATCCCGGGGTCGGCCGGGGAGATGACGGCGTCGGCCTCGTCGGCGGCCTCCCAGTCTGCGGTACGGCCCGCGGCGAAACGGCCCAGGTAGTTGAAGCCGATCTGCGGGGTGCGGCCGGCGGCGAGCAGCGCACCGGTGTCGCGGTTGAGGTGGCGCAGCAGTCCGTAGCCGATGCCCCGGTCCGGTACGGCCCGCAGCTGTTCCTTCACGGTCTTGACGGCACGGCCCAGTGCCGTCCCGCCGGCCCAGACGTCCTCCCAGTCCGTGGCGCCCGCGTCGAGGCGTACGGGATACAGGGTGGTGAACCATCCCACCGTGCGCGAGAGATCGAGCCCGGGGGCGATCTCCTCCTGTCTGCCGTGGCCCTCCAGGTCGACCAGGACGCCACCGGGCAGGTCCGGTCCGCGCCAGTGGGCGACGGCCAGGGCGAGGGCCGTCAGCAGGATGTCGTCGATGCCGGCGTGGAACGCCTCGGGCACGGCGGTCAGCAGCGCGGCCGTCTCCTCGACGGGCAGGGTCAGGGTGAGGTCCTCGCGGGTGGCGTAGACGTCGCGGGCCGGGTCGAGCGGGCGGGCGGTGAGCAAGGGGTCCTCGGCGGCCGACACCTCCTGCCACAGGGGCAGTTCCGCCGTGCGCGCCGGGGAGTGGGCGGCCTCGGTGAGCCGGTGCGACCAGGTGCGCAGGGAGGTCGGCACCGCCTCCAGCGCGTCGAAGGCGTCCTGTCCGGCCACCGCCGCCCGCCAGGCCGCCGCGAGGTCGGGCAGGAGGATCCGCCAGGACACGCCGTCCACGGCGAGGTGGTGCACCATCAGCAGCAGGCGGCCCGGTTCCGTCTCGCCGCGGTCGAGCCAGACGGCCCGCAGGACGCGGCCGCCGTGAGGATCCAGTGTGCGCTGGGCCGCCGCGGCCAGTTCCGCCACGGTCGCGCGGGGGCCGCGGTGCCGGGTGAGACAGTCGGCGGCCGGCACGCTGCCGCGCGCGCCGACCTCCAGCGTCCAGCGGCCGTCGGCGTCGCCCGCGCCCGCGCTGCCGACGCCGAGCCGCAGACGGAGCGCGTCATGCCGGTCGAGGACCGCCTGGAGAGCCGTGAGCAGGTCCTTCTCCCGAAGCCCGGCCGGGACGCGCACCAGCATGGACTGGTGGAACCCGGCCACCGGCCCGCCCTGTCCGTGCAGCCAGTGGACGATGGGCGTGGGCGGCACGGGTCCGGTGCCGGCGTCGACGGGCTCGGTGGCGGGCGCCGTGTCCGAGGGAGCGGCCACCGCGGCGAGCGCGGCCACCGTGCGGTGCTGGAACACCTGGCGCGGAGTGAGGGTCAGTCCCGCGCGGCGGGCCCTGGCGACGAGCTGGATGGACAGGATGGAGTCGCCGCCGAGCTCGAAGAAGCCGTCGTCCGGCCCGACGACCGGCACTGCGAGCACCTCGGCGAAGAGCGCGCACAGCGTCTCCTCCACGGGCCCCTCGGCGCGCCGTCCGCCGACGGTGGTGAACGCGGGGGCGGGCAGCGCCTTGCGGTCGAGCTTTCCGCTGAGCGACAGGGGGAGCCGTTCCAGCGGTACGAACGCCTGCGGGACCATGTGCTCGGGCAGGCCGTCCGCGCAGTGGGCGCGCAGTTCCCCGGCGTCGAACCCGGCGGCGCGTGCCGGGTCGGCGGGGACCACGTAGGCGACCAGGCGTCTGACGCCGGGCTGGTCCTCGCGGACCACGACCGCCGGGGTGCCCACGGACGGGTGACGGGCCAGGGTGGCCTCGATCTCGCCGAGCTCGATGCGGAAGCCGCGGATCTTCACCTGGTCGTCGGCCCGCCCCAGGTAGAGGAGTTCTCCGTCGTCGGTCCAGCGCACGATGTCGCCGGTGCGGTACATCCGCGAGCCGGGCGGCCCGAACGGGTCGGCGACGAAGCGTTCGGCGGTCAGCGCCTGCCGCCCGTGGTACCCGTGGGCGAGCTGGACGCCCGCCAGGTACAGCTCGCCGGGGGCGCCCGGGCGGGCCGGCTGGAGACCGGCGTCCAGGACGTGCACGCGGGTGTTGTCGACCGGGCGGCCGATGGGCACCGAGGCGGTCCGCGTGCCGCGGCGGCTGCGCCGGTGGGTGACGTCGACGGAAGCCTCGGTCGGGCCGTACAGATTGTGGAGTTCGGTGTCGGAGGGGTCGAAGACGTCGTGGAAGCGGTCGGCGAGGGAGGCGGGGAGCGCCTCGCCGCTGCAAAGGACCCGGCGCAGGCGGGTGCAGTCGGCGGCCGTGGGGGCCCGCAGGAAGGACTCCAGCATCGACGGCACGAAGTGCACCGTCGTCACGCCCTCGCGGCGGATCAGTTCCGCCAGGTACTCGGGGTCCTTGTGCCCCTCGGGCCGGGCCACGACCAGCGTGGCCCCGGTGATCAGCGGCCAGAAGAACTCCCACACCGACACGTCGAAGCTGGACGGCGTCTTCTGCAACACCCGGTCCGCCGACGTCAGTTCATAGGCCGACTGCATCCACAGCAGCCGGTTGACGATGCCCTGGTGGGGGACGAGCACCCCCTTGGGGCGGCCGGTAGAACCGGAGGTGTAGATCAGGTAGGCAGGCTCGCGCGGGTCGACGCGCGGCAGCCAAGCGCCGTCGGCCACGGCCTCCTCGGCCAGCCGGCCGTACACCTCCGGGGTCACCACCAGGGCGGGGGACGCGTCGTCGAGCATGTACCGCACCCGGTCCGGCGGATAGTCCGGGTCCACCGGCAGATACGCGGCTCCCGCCTTGTGCACGGCGTACAGCGTCACCAGCAGGTCGATGGAGCGGGGCAGGGCCACGGCGACGATCCGGGACGGGCCGGCGCCCCGGGCCCGCAGGGCGTGCGCCAACCGGCGGGCACGCGCGTCGAGTTCGGCGTACGTCAGGGTCGTGCCCTCGAAGACGACGGCGGGCGCGGACGGCGTGCGCGCGGCCTGCGCGGCGAACAGCTCGGGCAGCGTGGTCACCGGATGCGGGACGGCCGGTCCGGTGCCGGCGGCCGTCAGGGCCGCCCGGTCCTCCGTGTCGAGCGCGCCGACGCTGCCGCAGGGCAGCCCGGGGGTGGCGGCCAGGGCGCCCAGGATCCGCACCAGACCGCGGGCCAGCCGCCGGGCGGACGCCTCGTCCACGACGTCGGCGCGATGGCTGAGGTCCAGGCGCAGCCGCCGCCCGGGTACGGCCGTCAGGCTGAGGGGGTAGTGCATCGTGCCCGTGGTGGCCGTGTCCTCCAGGAGGGCGACGCGCACGCCGCCGAACGTCCGGTCCAGCGACTCCTCGTCGAAGGGGGCGTTCTCGAAGACGACCGCGGTGTCGAACAGGTCTCCGAGACCTGTCAGCCGCTGGATGTCGGCCAGGCCGAGGTGGTGGTGCGGGAGCAGTGCGGCCTGTTCCTCCTGGATCCGCCGCAGCAGGGCGTCGAACGGTTCGGCCGGGTCCAGCCGGACCCTGACCGGCACCGTGTTGATGAACAGGCCCACCGTCTCCTCCACGCCGGGCAGTTCGGCCGGGCGGCCCGAGACGGTCGTCCCGAAGACCACGTCCTGGCGGCCGGTCGTCCGGGCCAGCGACAGCGCCCAGGCGGTCTGCACCAGCGTGTTCACGGTGAGGCCCCGGGAACGGGCGAACCGGGTCAGCTCCGCGGTCAGCGGCTCCGGGACGTGGGTGACCACGCGCCGGGGGAACGCGGACGGTCCGCCGCCCGCCCCGGCGGGCGCCAGGAGGGTGGGTTCGTCCAGGTCGCCGAGGGCGGCGCGCCATGTCCGCTCGGCGGCCCCCCGGTCCTGTGCGGCCAGCCAGGCGAGATGCCGGCGGAAGGAGGGCGCCGGGGGCATCCCGTCGGCGCTGCCGCCCCGGTCGTACAGCTCGAACAGATCGCGCAGCACCAGCGGGAGCGACCAGCCGTCCAGCAGGATGTGATGGTTGGTCAGGAGCAGGACGTGCCGTTCGGCGGCCATGCGCAGCAGCCGGAACCGTACGAGCGGAGGGGCGGTGAGGACGAAGCGGCGCTCACGGTCCTCGGCCGTGATCCGGTCGAGCGCGGCGGAACGCTCCGCCGCGGGCATCGGACTCAGGTCGTCCTCCGCCCAGGGCACCTCGACGGCGCGCGGCACGATCTGCACGGCCCGTCCCGTCCCGCGCTGGAGAAACCCCGCCCGCAGCGCCGGATGCCGCGTCAGCACGGCCTCGCAGGCGGTGCGCAGGACGGCCCGGTCGAGCGGGCCGGTCAGCTCCAGCGAGGTCTGCACGGTGTACACGTCGCTGCCCTCGTCGTCGTACAGGGCGTGGAAGAGCATGCCCTCCTGGAGGGGCGTCAGGGGGAGTATGTCGAGGTCGGGGCGGCTTCCGGTGGTCGGCCGGGGCGCGGTGTCAGGTGTCGCGTTCACTGGGCGGACTCCCATGCGGCCACCAGTTCGGCCAGTTCGTCGTCGGGCAGGGCGATCGGCGGCAGGTCGGCTTCCTCGGCCAGGTCGGGCAGCTGCGGGACCAGGTCCTGGGCGGCCGGGGCGAGCGCGGCGGGCGTGCGGTGCGTGAAGACGTCCCGGGCGGTGAGGACGAGTCCCGCCCGGCGGGCCCGGGCGACCAGCCGGACGGAGAGGATGGAGTCACCGCCGAGGGTGAAGAAGTTGTCGTCGGGACCGACCGCGTCGAGGCCGAGGATCTCGCCGAAGAGGGTGCACAGGAGTTCCTCGCGGGGGCCGGCCGGGGCACGCCCGGCCGCGTCGGCCGTGACGGCGGGGACGGGGAGAGCACCTCGGTCGATCTTGCCGTTGCGGGTCAGCGGCAGCGCCGGCAGCGTCACGAACGCGGCGGGTACCTGGTAGTCGGCCAGCAGAGGGGTCAGGTGGGCGCGCAGTCCGGCGTCCGTCGGCGCCTCGCCACCGGCCGGCACCACGTACGCGGTCAGCCGTTTGACGCCGGGAGTGTCCTCGCGCGCCACCACACAGCACTGGGCCACCGCGGGATGCCGGGCCAGCGCGGCCTCGATCTCGCCCGGCTCGACCCGGAACCCGCGGACCTTGATCTGGTCGTCCGCGCGGCCGAGGAAGACCAGCTCACCCCGGTCGGTCCAGCGGACCAGGTCACCGGTGCGGTACATGCGCCCGCCAGGTGCCCCGAAGGGGTCGGCGACGAAGCGCTCGGCGGTCGCCTCCGGACGGTCCAGGTACCCCCGGGCCAGTCCGGCGCCGGCCAGATGCAGTTCACCGGCCGCGCCCGGCGGAACGGGCCGCAGCGCGCTGTCCAGGACGTAGGCGCGCATGCCGTCGAGCGGCCGCCCGACGGGCACCGTCGCCGGCACGTCCTCCCCGGCGCGCATCCGGTGGCATGCGGCGAACACGGTGGTCTCGGTGGGTCCGTAGCCGTCGACGACGACGAGGGCCGGGTCGGCGGTCAGGACGGCGCGGACGGCCCGGCCGGGGACGACGTCGCCGCCCGCCCACACCTCCCGCAGCCCGGCGAAGCTGTCCGGCGACTCCTCGGCCAGCAGCCGGAACAGGCCTGCCGTCAGCCACAGCGCGCTCACCCCGTGCTCGGCGACGAGCCGTTCCAGCAGCGGCCCGTCCAGCTGGCCGGGCGGCGCGAGGACGATCCGGCCGCCGTTGAGCAACGGCACCCACATCTCGTACGTCGCCGCGTCGAAGGCCTGGGTGGAGTGCTGGAGGACCGCCCGGTGGGCCTCGGCGTCGAACGCGCTGTCCCCGGTGAGGTCCAGCACGGCCCGGTGGGTCACGCCGACGCCCTTGGGCTCACCGGTCGAACCCGAGGTGAACAGGACGTAGGCGAGCCGGTCCGCGTCGACCTGCGGGAGCGGGCCCACGGCCTCGGCCACGGCCGGGCCGGGTTCGTCCACGACGAGGATCCGCCCCGGGCCCACGTCGCGTGCCATGTCCTGCGAGGCGAGGTCGGTCAGCAGGACGCGGGCCCGCGTGCGGCCGGTCATCGCGCGCAGCCGGTCGGCGGGGGAGCGGGCGTCCAGCGGCATGTACGCGCCGCCCGCCTTGAGCACGGCCAGCAGCGAGACGATCAGTTCGGGCGAACGCTCCTGGAGGACGGCGACCCGCTCCTCGGGCCGCAGACCGAGAGCCAGCAGCCGGTGAGCCAACTCGTCCGAACGGGCGTCGAGTTCGGCGTAGCTGAGGGTGCCCGCCGCGCCCGTGACCGCGACGGCGTCGGGCGTGCGCGCCGCCTGTTCGGCGAACCGCCGGTGGATCGCGGTGTCCGAAGGGGGTGCGACGGCCGCGTTCCACTCGTGCAGTACGCGGGACCGCTCAGCCGGGGAGAGCAGGTCGACGGCGGAGAGCGGCGCGTGCGGCGCGGTGGTGAACGCCTCCAGGAAGCGGGCCGCCCGCCCGACGACGGCCCGGGCGGTGGCGCGGTCCACGAGGTCGGGGCGGTAGGCGAGCCGCAGGGTGAGCCGCTCGCCCGGTTCGGCGATGAGCGTGAGGGGGTAGTGGGTGGCTCCCAGGCTGCCGGCGGCGCGCACGGTCAGCCCGGCCGGCTCCCGCAGCGCGTCGGCGCCACCGGAGTGGTTCTCGAAGACCGTGGAGGTGTCGAAGATCCGGTCGAGTCCGGTGGTCCGGCGCAGGGCGGCGAGGCCCAGGTGGTGGTGGGGGGAGAGCGCGGCCTGTTCGTCCTGGAGACGGACGAGCAGCCGCTCCAGCGGTTCCGCCGGGTCGAGCCGCACCCGTACCGGCACGGTGTTGATCAGCAGTCCGGCCAGCCGGTCGACACCCGGCAGTTCGGCCGGGCGCAGGGAGACGGTGGTGCCGAAGACGACGTCGTCACGGCCGGTCAGCTGCGCCAGAGTGACCGCCCACGCGGCCTGGACGACGGTGTGGGGCGTGAGGGAGCGGGCCCGGGCGGCGGCGGTCAGCGCGGTGGTGCGGCCCGGGTCGAGGGACACCCGGACCTCCTCGGCGAGGACGGGCGCCCGGCCCAGGTCCGCGTCCGGCACCGCGAGCGTCGGCTCCTGCACGCCGTCCAGCGCGTCGGCCCACGCCTTCTCGGCCGCCTGCGCGTCCTGTGCGGCGAGCCATTCGGCGTAGTCGCGCAGAGTCGGCGAAGCCGGTGCGCCGAGGTCCCCGCCCGCGTATCCGGCGAGAAGGTCGTCCAGCACCAGGGCGAGCGAGGCGCCGTCGAGGACGATGTGGTGGCCGGTGACGACGAGGACGTGTTGTTCGGCGGCCAGCCGGACGAGCAGGAAGCGCACGAGGGGCGCGGCGGCCATGTCGAAGGGCCGGGCACGTTCGGCGGCCAGCTCGCGGGCGATCCGTTCCTGCCGGCCGTCCTCCGGCAGTCCTGACAGGTCCAGTTCGGTCCACGGCACGCCGCGCGCCGCGGTGATCACCTGCACGGCCCGGCCGGACCCGGTGGCGACGAAGGCCGCCCGCAGGCACTCGTGCCGGGCCGGCAGGGCGTCGCATGCGGCGCGCAGCCGGCCCGGGCTCAGCGGGCCGGACACTTCGTACGCGCTCTGCGCGATGTAGGGGTCGATGCCGGACGTCGCGCCGGCCGCGCCTTCGTACTGGGCGTGGAACAGCATGCCCTCCTGGAGCGGCGTGAGGGGCAGGACGGCGGTGTGCCCGGCGTGGGAGACGGCGAGGGCCGCGCGCTCGCGGTCGTCGAGCCGGACCAGCGGGCGGCGGGAGCGGACGGGCGACTCCTGGTCCGGCCCCGGTCGGCGCGCCACCTCGGCGAGGCCGGCGACCGTCTTGTGCTGGAACACGTCCCGGGGATCGATGACGACCGACGCCTCCCGGGCCCGGGCGGACAGCCGCACGGCCAGCGGGGAGTCGCCGCCGAGGGCGAAGAAGCTGTCGTCGATGCCGACGCCGCGCACGTCGAGGAGTTCGGCGAACAGGGCGCACAGCGTCTTCTCGACCGGGGTGCGGGGCGCGCGGCTGCCGGCCGCGGCGGTGATCTCCGGGACGGGCAGGGCGGCGCGGTCGAGCTTTCCGTTGTGGGTCAGCGGCAGGGCGTCCAGGGCGACGAAGCCGGCCGGGACCATGTACTCGGGGAGGGACGCGGCGAGGTGCTCCCGCAGCGCTCCGGCCTCCGGCACGCCGGCCCCGGGGGCGGGCACCACGTAGGCCACGAGCCTGCGCACCCCCGAGCGGTCCTCGCGCACCACGACCCCGCACTGGGCGACGGACGGATGGGTGGCCAGGACGGACTCGATCTCCCCGGGCTCGATGCGGAAGCCGCGCAGCTTCACCTGGGTGTCGGCCCGGCCCACGTAGACCAGGAGACCGTCCGGGCCGCGGCGGACGAGGTCTCCCGTGCGGTACATCCGTGCGCCGGGAGCGCCGAACGGATCGGCCACGAACCGTTCCGCGGTGAGCGCGCCCCGGCCCAGATAGCCGCGGGCCAGACCGGCGCCCGACAGGAAGAGTTCGCCCACGGCGCCGTCCGCGACGGGGCGCAGGGCGCTGTCGAGGACACGGGTGCCCAGGTTGTCCACGGGCCGCCCGATCGTGGGGGTGGCCGCCACGCGAAGATCGCAGTACATCGAGTCGACGGTGCATTCGGTCGGCCCGTAGACGTTGCGGGCGGTCAGGCCCGGGACGGCGCGCAGCCGGGTCCAGAGGTCGTCCGGGACGGCCTCCCCGCCGAGTACGAGCACCCGGGGGCGGTGGGCGCCGTCCAGCAGCCCGGCGGTCAGGAGCTGACGGGCGTGGGTGGGCGTGGTGTCGAGCAGGTCGATGGCGTGCCGGGCGGCGTACCCGGCGAGCGCACCGGCATCCCGTCGGGTCGCGTCGTCGACGACGTGCAGTTCGTGCCCGGCGACGAGCCACAGCAGCGCGGTCCAGGAGGCGTCGAACACGAACGCGTTGGTCAGCGCCACCCGGAAGCGGTCGACGCCGGCCTCCGCCACGGCGGGCTCGACGAAGACCCGCCGGTGGTGCTCGTAGAGGTTGCTCAGGCTGCGGTGTTCGACGGCGACCCCCTTGGGGCGGCCGGTGGATCCGGAGGTGTGGATGACATAGGCGAGGTGCCGGGGCAGCAGGGGCCGGGTGCGGTCGCCGTCCGTGGGGTCGGTGTCGGGCAGCCCGGGCAGACCGAGTCCGGCGTCCTCGAGGAGCAGCAGCCGGGCGTCGTCGTCCCGGGGCAGGGCGTCGGCGAGATCGGCGGTGGTCAGGATGAGCGCCGGGTCGGCCTCGGTGAGGATCTGCCGGGTGCGTTCGGCCGGGTGGTCCGGGTCCAGCGGGACATAGGCGGCGCCGGCCTTGAGGACACCGAGCATGGCGACCACGGTGTCGGCGCCGCGCGGCAGAGCCAGCGCCACGCACTGCTCGGGTCCGACGCCGAGGCCCGCCAGGAGATGGGCCAGTCGGTTGGCGGAGGCGTTGAGACCGCGGAAGGTGAGCGTGCGGCCGGGGGAGACCAGCGCGCGGGCGTCGGGGGTGCGGGCGGCCTGTGAGGCGAACAGGTCGGCGACGGTGGCGGGGGCGATGGGACGCGAGGGCGCGTCGGCGCCGGACATCGCCTTCTCGGCCTCCGGGCCGGTCAGGCTGTCCAGCCGGCCGAGGGGCAGGGCGGGGTCGGCCGTGGCCATGGCGGAGAGGAAGGCCAGGAAACGCTCCTGGATCCGGGCCAGTTCACCCGCCTCGTACAGTGCGGGGTTGGCGTCGAAGGAGAACTGGAGCCCGTTGCCGTCGGAGCGTTCGTAGACGGAGACGGAGAGGTCGCCGACCGGCCCGTTGGACATGTTGTGAACGGTGAGGGGATGCCCGGCGAACGTGACGTCGAAATCGAAGGGCATGATGTTGATCATGGGGCCGAAAAGATGCCGGCCCTCGTCGAGCAGGCGCAGATCGCGGCGGAGATCCCCATACGGGTAACGCTGGTGGCGCAGCAACTTCCTGAGTTCTCCGGACACCTCGCGCAGTACCTCTCCGACGGTCATGTCCGGGGAAAGGCTCACGCGGAGCGGGAGTTCGTTCGACACCATTCCCGGAATGTTCCTGGCCTCGGCTCCGTGACGGGCGGAGACGGGAATTCCGAGGGTGATGTCACGTATTCCGGTGACACGATGCAGATGTGCCGCGACAGCGGCGACGACGACGGCCGACCAGGTCGTACGGGAGGCCCGTGCGGTGGCGCGCAGGCTGTCCATCACGTCCGGGGACAGACGTGTGAGGTGGCGCAGGAACGTGTCCGAGGGCGGCGCGGTGCGACCGGAGCCGGCGAAGGTGGCGATCTCTTCGGGGCGGTCGGCGAACCGCTCGCTCCAGTGCGCCCGGTCCTTGCGGTACTGCTCGGAGTCGCGGTAGGCCGTCTCACCGTCCAGCAGCGCGGTGTACGGGGCGAAGGCCCCCTCGTCCGTCGGCTCACCGGCGGCCAGGGCGGTGTAGACACGGGCCACGCGGGCGGTGACGGCCGCGGCCGCGAACGCGTCCACGACGAGGTGGTGGTAGCGCTGGTGCCAGAACCAGCGGTCGTCGGCCAGCCTGATCAGCGCGTACCCGAACAGCTCCCCGTGCGCCAGGTCGACGGGTCGCGCCAGGTCTGCCGCGATGTACGCGCGCGCCGCCGCCTCCGGGTCGTCCTCGCCGGAAAGGTCCAGCCTGGTCAGCCGGGGTCCTGGCGGAGCACCGAGTGCCTGCCGTGGGCCGTCGCGTTCCTCGGCGGGCCGGATGTGCAGCGCTCCGGCCTCGCGGACGACCTGCTCCAGGGCCGTCTCGAATACGTCCGCGTCGACCGGCCCGTGGATTTCCACGAATTCGCCGACGTTGTACACGGGAGAATTCCGATTCAGCTGGTGCGCGAACCAGACCCCGCTCTGGGCTGCCGTCAACGGCAGCGAAGTGTGCTGGGCAGCAGACATGACTCCACCTCGGTCGGAGCTACGGCGGTCGGGACACCGCGGAATGCCGTCAACGTGCCGCGCCGCGTGGGTCCTTGCGCAGGGGGCGGACGCTTTACAAATGATTTCCCCGACGCGTTTTCCGCTCAAGTCACGGGATGGCGTTACAGGGGGCGGCGGCAGGCCGGGGCCCGGCGATCGGAGCCCCCCGAAGGCGATGCCCGGCGCCGTCCCGCGGGCTGTGCCGGACCCGCGTGGAAGGCTGGGCGCGGTATCGGTCCCGCGAGCATGGAGGGGTGGTCCAGGTGTGGAACGAGGGGGATGTCTGGCAGCTTCGCAGGGGTCGCCCGCCTGGTCTGCGAAGGGAAGCGCACCGTGTGGTGAAGCGTGCCGGACCGGCCCCCCGCGGCAACGCCCTGGGCGGCCATCGAATCCGGCTCGCGCCTCAAGCCCTGTTCGCCGCTTCCGCCCGCCCCCCGTCGCACGCCGGGCCTCGCCCTGGACCCGGTCGGCCCTGCCGGCCCTCGCGATGTCCGTCACCCTCCCCGTGACCGACTGCGCCTGGGCTTGCCCGGTCGGCGGCGCGGCCATCCCGCCGTACGGGGACGGCGGGCGCTCCGGGGGCCGCTGCCGACGGCTGTGTCGCACGACACCCTGCGTGACATGCATGCAGGGCGGGATCGCGGGTACCGGCGCGCGTGAACGGGGGGAGTGAGGGCGAACACGTGGGACTGCATACCGACGGTGACGGCGGTACGGCACCGGACGAACACCTGATGCGCGCCGGCTACGCCTTGGGCGGAGGCGACGGCTGCATCGCCGATGCCCGGCACCATGCCATCGCCTTCCTCGAGAAGGCCCGCACCGACCATCACCTGTCGGTCTCCGAGCGGGCGAGGGACATCACCCAGCTGGTGGTCAGCGAGCTGGTCACCAACGCCCTCAAGTACGCCCCCGGCCCCGTGCTGCTGGAACTGCGCATCACCACTACAGGCGTGGACGTCGTCGTCTGGGACAGCGACCCCGTCGTCCCCGCGGCCAGGACGACCGATCCCGGCCGGATCGGTCAGCACGGCCTGGAGATCGTCAAGGCCGTCACCGAGAGCCTCTTCATCGAGCAGGAACCGGTCGGCAAACGCATCACGGCACGCATCGCCCTGGACGGCGCACGCGGCGGCGGCGCGGGAGCCCGCAGGGCGTGACCCCGGGCGCGGCCGCGTGCGCCGAGCCCGCACGGCACCGCTGAGCCATCGCTCACGGAGAGGGTGGTGGCGCGGCGGGCCGGAAGCCACCTGCCGGTATGCGCGCCGACGGCTTCCCGGAGACCCTCCGCCGACCCCGTCCTCCATGGGCGTTTCGCGCTTGCGCCGCGTTGTGGGCCGAGGGGCCGCCGCCGTAGGGTCACCCGCATGTCTTTGCGTCTCCGAATGCGTCAGGCACTGCCGGAAGCGATGCGCGCCCGGGACAAGGTCAGGGTGAACGCCCTTCGCACGACCCTCGCCGCCCTGGACAACGCCGAGGCGGTGGCCGTGGACGAAGCCGACCTCCGCGGTGGGGCGCTGGAGTGTTCGCCGGTCGGTGCCGGCACCACCGAAGCGGTACGGCGTGAGCTGAGCGAGCCCGACGTGGTGGGTGTCGTACGAGCCGAGGTCGCCGAACGCCTCGAGGCTGCCGCGCAGTTGACCACGCCCGCGCACGCCGACCGAGCCGCGCGACTGCGCGCCGAGGCCGCCGTGCTGCTGGGCCTTCTCGACGGTCCCGGCACCGCATAGGCACCGGCAGGGCGGCGATCGGCCCACCCCGGACGACCGTGCGCACCGTAGGCCCGCCGCCCGGCCGGGAACACGCTGCCCCCGGCGAACGTCAGCCGATCACCGCTCACAGAGCTCCCGGCCTGCGCGCTGTCGGGACGGTCGAGCGCGGTGGCCGTGGCGTCGCAGTCCGGCATGTGCACCACCGGGCGCCGACTCTCGTCCGCGAGCACGAGCGTCTCGAACGACAGGCGCAGGCGGCCGCCTCGGGGTGCTCGACTCGAGCGGCGTACCGGCGGTCTCCGCATGCCCCTGGTCATCGGGCGACTACCACGCAACTGGCCGAGCAGAGAAGCTCGTTCAACGAGAGCGGACGGTCGAGCCGGTCCCGGGGCGGTTGCGCAAGCCGTCCTATCGGGACCGGCCGGCGCGGGACGCTGCCTGCCGCGCTGAACTCCGGTGGCAAAGGGACCGGTTCCCACGAGGGAGAGGGGGCACGACCGGGCAGGTGTGCGGGTCCGTGGAACGGCCGGACGCCGTGGGCGGACCGAACTCGGCGGTGAAATAGTCGGCCGTCGGGGCACCGTCGTCGCTCTTTTCCCCTCTGTCCAGTTGGCCGAACTCACCTTGCGCAGCGTGCGCTCGGCCACACACCGACCCAGGGGGAAGAACATCATGACCACTCGACCACGCATACCGAGACGCCTCGGACGACTCACAGCCGTCGGAGTCGCGCTCACCGCGCTCATGGCCGCCGTGTCGGGGACGGCGACCCAGGCGACGGCCTCACCGAAGACGGCCGGCAAGCCGACCGTGCCCTCGCTCGCCTGGACCGACTGCCAGGACGGCTTCGAGTGCGCGAACGCCGACGTTCCGCTCGACTACCGCACGCCGCACGGCAAGACCATCACCCTCGCGGTGGTCCGCAAGAAGGCCGCGGACCCGACGAAGCGCAAGGGCACGCTCTTCATGCAGCCGGGCGGCCCCGGCAACTCCGGTGTGGACTTCGTGCGGAACAACTACGCGGACCTGCCGGCCGCCCTGCGCGACTCGTTCGACGTCTTCGGCTACGACGTCCGCGGTGTCGGCCGCAGTTCGCCGCTGACCTGCTTCGACGACGCGCGGTACACGCGGGCCGTCACGGAGGCCAAGGGCGTGCCCGGTCCGGACGCCTACGAGCCGGCGCTTCGTCAGGCCGCCGAATTCGACCAGGCCTGCGTGGACAACTCCGGCGACCTCCTGCCCTACATCGGCACCGCATACGTCGCCCGGGACATCGACCTGCTGCGTGAGGCGCTCGGGGAGAAGCAACTCACCTACTACGGAAGGTCGTTCGGGTCCTACATCGGGACCGTCTACGCCGCCATGTTCCCCAAGCGGGTGCGGGCGCTGACCCTCGACGGCGCGTACGACCCGGTGCACTACGCCAACCGCCCGTACGCCTACGACCGGCCTCAGTACCTGGCGCTGGACGGCGCGATGAGCCGCTTCCTGGACTGGTGCGCCGCCGATCAGGCCACCTGCGGGTTCGGCGACGGCAACCCGCGCGCGGCGTTCGAGAAGCTGAAGGCCGACCTGGACGCCAACCCCGTGCCGACCGCGAACGGCGGCCGGGCCAACGGCTACACGCTGGTCTACCGGCTGATGTTCAACATCAACGAGGGCAAGGTCATCTGGCCCGAGTTCGGCGCGGCACTGCGCAAGGCCCAGCTGCGGGACAACACGTCCTTCCTGCTGCGGCCGCCGTCCCCGGCCAGCTTCGACTTCCTGGGCCCGAACGTGGCCGTCGAGTGCGTCGACCGGGACTACCCGAGCGACCTGCGTCTGCTGAAGCGGAACGTCACGGCCAACGCCAAGGCGGCGCCGCTGCTCGGCCCGGCGATGGCGTACGGCCCTCCCACCTACGACCACCAGCACGCCACCGCCTGTGTCCAGTGGCCCGGCGAGCACGTCAGCCGCTACGACGGCTCCTACCGGGCGAGGGGTTCGGCGCCGATCCTCGTCCTCGGCACCACCGGCGACCCGGACACCCCGTACCAGGACGCGGTGGCGCTGTCCCGGCGGCTCGACAACGCCTCGCTGCTCACCTTCCAGGCGGAGGGCCACACGGCGTTCGGCCGCAGCGCCTGCGCGACGGACGCGGTCATCGACTACCTGGTGGACCTCAAGGTCCCGGCCTCGGGCACGACCTGCGCGGACGAGACGCAGCCGCCTTCCTCCACCCCGAAGACGGCACCGCCCGGCACGACGCTCAGCGAACTCCGTAACGGCGTGGACGAGCGTGTCGAGCGCATCGGCGCCGTGGGCTGACGTTCCGCACCGCCCCCGCGCACCGGTCCCGGGGCGCCGGCCTTCCACAGCCGGCGCCCCGGGTTCCGCCGCCACCGGGGCGGCCGGGCGGGCAGTGCGCGCTTCGGTGTTGACGTGTTGCCGACGCCCTCGTCCCATAACCTCGTCCACAGGGACGTCAGATGCGCTGTGCGTCACGCTGAGGAGGCGACGGTGTTCGGAAGAGGCACGTGGTGGCTGGTGGGCGCGGTGATCGTGGCCTGTCTGGTGCTCGTCGGCCCCGGCGGACCGAGCGACGCCTCCTCCGGCAAGCCCCCGCCCGCCGGGGCCGTGAAACACGTCGTGCCCGACCGGGTCATGACGTGGAACATCTGCAACCCCTGCAAGGAGAGCGACGTCGACCGGGCGGCGGAGATCGCGAAGTACGCGCCCCAGGTCATCGGCCTGCAGGAAGCATGCGTACGCGACGTGGAGCAGATCCGGGATCACCTGGAGAACCGCTACGGGCTGGTCTACCACGTCGAGTACGGGTCGGTTCTGCAGAGCTGGGGCCGCTGCGGGGGAGCGCCGTGGAATCCGGGCGGCTACGGCGAAGCGCTCCTGTCGTCGACCCCGATGACCGACCGCGTCCATGTGGAATATCCCGACGGCGGATCCGAGGACCGCGGGTACATGGCGGTCACCACCACGGTGGGCGGCAGGCCGGTGCGGGTCTTCAACACCCATCTCGCCGAACGACGTCAGGAAGAGGTCCGGGCAGGCCAGGTCGGCGTACTCGCCGCGGCCGTCGCGCGGTACGACCGAGCCGTCGTTCTCGGCGACTTCAACGCGGTGCCGGAAGCTGCCGAACTGGCCCCGATGTGGGCACTGGCCACGGACACGGACCCGCAGTGCCGTCCCTCGTCCGCCGGCGCCTGCGAGCCGACCACCGACTGGCACAGCAAGTTCGACTACGTCTTCCTGCGCGGCCTCACCCCCCTCGGACACGCCGTGCGGCCCACCCCGTACTCGGACCACCACCTGCTGCACACGGACCTGAAGCCGAACTGAGCAGTGCCCGGCGGAGCCGACCGGGCGGTTCGGCGGCGCGCAACGGACGAGCGCCGCCCGACGCTCACGGGCGGCGCTCGCCTGCTGTCGCGGGGACTACTCGACCTGGGCCCAGTCGAGCGTGCGCTCCACCGCCTTCTTCCAGCCCGCGTACCCTTCCGTGCGCTGGTCGTCGGACCACTGGGGCTCCCAGCGCTTGGACTCCTGCCAGTGGGTGCGCAGTTCGTCGGTGTCGCGCCAGAATCCGGTGGCCAGACCCGCCGCATAGGCGGCGCCGAGCGCGGTGGTCTCGGCGACGACCGGACGGCTGACCGGTACGCCGAGGACGTCGGCCTGGATCTGCATGCACAGGTCGTTGGCCGTGACGCCGCCGTCGACCTTGAGCACGTCGAGGTGGACTCCGGAGTCCTGTTCCATGGCCTCGACCACGTCGCGGCTCTGGTAGCAGATAGCCTCCAGGGTGGCCCTGGCCAGGTGGCCGTTGTCGTTGTAACGCGCCAGCCCGACGATCGCGCCGCGGGCGTCGGAGCGCCAGTACGGGGCGAACAGACCCGAGAAGGCGGGAACGAAGTACATCCCGCCGTTGTCGTCGACGGTGCGCGCCAGCGTCTCGCTCTCCGCCGCGTCCTTGATGATCTTCATCTGGTCGCGCAGCCACTGCACCGCGGACCCGGTGACGGCGATGGAGCCCTCCAGGGCGTAGATCGCCGGGCTGTCGCCGAACTGGTACGCCACGGTGGTGAGCAGACCGTGCTGCGAACGGACCAGTTCCGTACCGGTGTTGAGGACCAGGAAGTTGCCCGTGCCGTAGGTGTTCTTGGCCTCGCCCGGCGCGTAGCAGACCTGCCCCACCGTGGCGGCCTGCTGGTCGCCGAGCACCCCGGTGATGGGGATGGCGGCGCGCAGCGGCCGGGAGGTGCGGGTCACGCCGAACGCCTCGCGGTGGGAGGACGCGTTGATGGTGGGCAGCATCTGCCGGGGGATGTCGAAGAAGCCCAGCAGCTCGTCGTCCCAGTCGAGGGTCTCCAGGTCCATCAGCATGGTGCGGCTGGCGTTGGTCACGTCGGTGGCGTGGATACCGCCGTCGGGACCGCCGGTCAGGTTCCACAGAACCCAGGCGTCCGTGTTGCCGAAGAGGGCGTGGCCCTGTTCCGCCGCCTCGCGGACACCGTCGACGTTCTCCAGGATCCACTGGATCTTGCCGCCGGAGAAGTAGGTCGCCGGGGGCAGCCCCGCCTTGCGGCGGATGACGTCGCCCTGGCCCGAGCGTTCCAGGGCCGCCGCGATGGAGTCGGTGCGGGTGTCCTGCCAGACGATGGCGTTGTAGTAGGGGCGTCCGTTGCGCGGATCCCACACCACCGTGGTCTCCCGCTGGTTGGTGATGCCGATCGCGGCCAGGTCCTCGGGGGCGAGGTTGCCGTGGCGCAGCGCGTTCTGCATCACCGAGTTGGTGCGCTCCCAGATCTCCACGGGGTCGTGTTCGACCCACCCCGAGCGCGGAAGGATCTGGGCGTGTTCCAGCTGGTGCCTCGCCACCTCGTTGCCGGAGTGGTCGAAGATCATGAATCGGGTGCTGGTGGTGCCTTGGTCCACCGCGCCCACGAAGTCAGCCATGGATTGCCGCCTCTGCTGTGGGTGTCATTCCTCGGGGGCCGGAACTCGGCCGGGAGGCTCCGGTTCCGCCGTCGGCAGGAACCGGCCGATGAAGGCCTTGTAGAGGCCGGCGCCGAGCAGGCCGCCGATCAGCGGACCGACGATCGGCACCCAGAAGTAGAGATTCCCGTACTGATCTCGCCATGCTGTGCCGTAGCCCGTGAAGAAGCTGGCCAGCCGGGGCCCGAAGTCACGCGCCGGGTTGATCGCGTATCCCGCGTTGGTGCCCCACGCCATGCCGATGGCCACGACGATCAGGCCGACGATGAACGGGGCCAGATTGGCTCCCGGCGGCGTGTTCAGCAGGTCCGTGACGGCCAGGATCAGCAGGAGCAGGATCGCGGTGCCGATGATCTGGTCACGGAACGCGCCCCACTCGTGGACCGGCAGGTTCGGGTTGCCGTTGGCGGGGAGCGTGGAGAACACGCCCTGGGTCTTGATGGTGTGTCCGGGGTCGGCCTTCGCCAGTGCCTCGGTGTAGTTCCACCGCACGATGAGGGCCGCCACGAACGCGCCGGCGGTCTGGGCCAGCGCGTAGGGCGCCACCTTGCTCCAGGGGAAGCCCTTGAAGGTGGCCAGCGCGACCGTCACCGCCGGATTGAGGTGGGCGCCGCTCAGCCGCGCGGCGACGTAGACGCCCAGGGTGACGCCGAGGCCCCAGGCCCAGGCGATGCTGTCGTGGTTTCCGAGCCCTCCGGGTGGCGTTGTAAGCGCTCCGCCGGCGACCACCTGGGCCACCACGCCACAGCCGAAGAGGATGAGAATCATGGTGCCGGCGAACTCGGCCGACACTTCACCGACCAGCCCGGACCTTTTGAATCGCTCAGCCATGGAAGCCCGCTTCCCGCCGGCACCGAGCCGGCACGTCGACTGCCTCGAGCTCTCCCGTAGAACAGCATAGGGCGATCATGGATAAAGCGCACAAATGGGAGAATCGGCCGGTTCTCTCGGCGGCGTTCTCTCAGTCCCGGCCCTCGGCGACCCGGACGATGGTCCGGCCCGGGACGCGTCGCCGAGAGGCGAAGGCGGCGGCCGCCTCGGCAAGCGGCCGCACCTCGCCGATCTGCGCGGCGAGCCTTCCGTCACGCAGTCGCCGTGCGAGCTCCGCGAGGCGCGCGCGGTCGGGTTCCACGACGAAGAACACCGCCCGGCCGTCCGCGGGCCGCACGGCAGGGGCCGGGTGATGGTGACGAGTGTGCCGCCGGCGCGTACGAGTGCGGCAGAGCGGTCGAGGATGTCACCGCCGATCACGTCGGACGCCACGCCCACCGGCCGGCGTCCTGGAGCCGATCGGTCTCGGGGCCCAGGAACGCGTGTGGGCCCAGCGCGAGCACCGTCTCCCGGTCGGCCGGACGGCCGGTACCGATGACGCGCTGCCGCCTCGTGCGCGAGCTGGACCGCGGTCGCCGCGCGTAGACCCTCCGGCCGGGCGGATCCGCAGTAGGGCGGCTCACCCGCCTCACCCGGGGAGTCGCATCCGGTCACGGATGCGACTCCCCGGGCGCGGGCCGCGGGCCGGGTCGGCTGGGGTCCGGTGGTTGGAGGTGCAGGTTCCGCTGCTCCACCGGCCCCCAGCCACGGGGCCGGGTGCCCGGGAGGTTGGTGTCTACACCATTTGTCCGGAGAGCGGTTCCGACGGCGGGACATGCCTGGGGGCCCCGGATGTCTTTCCGGGGCCCCCAGGCGTGTCGCGCGTGGCGGATTACCAGCGATACCAGCGGCCCTTGCGGCCGCCCGTGTCGGCGCTGCGCATGACGAAGCCCAGCAGCCAGACGACCAGCACGATGACGGCGATCCACCAGAGTGCCTTCAGCGCGAAACCCGCGCCGAAGAGGATCAGGGCCAGCAGCAGAACGAGAAGCAGGGGAACCATAGTTATCAACCTCCGACGCTCCTTGTGCCCGGCGAATGAAGGAACACACGGCCGATTTCCCTGGTTTCTTCACCGTTCTCGCGGGAACCGGACCCGTTTCCTTGACCGTCGCAGGCGTGGACGCGGAATCGGCCGTCTGCCGCCGTCGTCCCGGCCGGCCGTGCCCCCGAGGAGAGACCGGGTCCAAGATCCCTCGCGGATCCGGCCGTTCCTCCCATCCAGCGGCGGCAGGGCACCCCCGGCTGACGGCGTCAGCCCCGAGGGCGGCGGCCGCTCCCACCCCGGCTGCTTCGGCGGAACGGCCGGCTTGCGCTGGAGTGCGCTTCAGGTCGTAGTGTCGCAGGCACACCGCGGCGCACGAGGCCCGTGTCGCCCGGGGCCTCTCATGGGATGCCGGGCGGTGGAAATCGTGGCTGGATGGATGAGGGCTTCGTGGCGTCCGAACGACGAACGAACGGCATGGAAAGGCTGGGACACGGCATGCAGAAGCGCAGTCTGCGAGACCTCCAGGTATCGGCCATCGGCCTGGGGTGCATGGGGATGTCCGCCTTCTACGGATCGACCGACCAGGAGGAGGGGATCGCGACCATCCGGCGCGCCCTCGAGGTCGGGGTGAACTTCCTCGACACCGCGCAGATGTACGGGCCGCTCACCAACGAGTCGCTCGTCGGCGAGGCGATCCGCGGGCATCGCGACGAGTACGTGATCGCGACCAAGTTCAACTACCGGATGGACAACGCCGTACCCGGGGACATCAGCACGGTCGGACCGCAGGACGGCTCGGCCGAGCATGTCCGGAGCTCGGTCCTCGGCTCCCTGGAGCGTCTGGGGACCGACCACATCGACCTCTACTACCAGCACCGGGTCGACCCGAACGTACCCATCGAGGAGACGGTCGGTGCGCTGGGCGAGCTGGTCGCCGAGGGCAAGGTGCGGCACATCGGTCTGAGCGAGGCGAGCGCGGAGACCATCCGGCGCGCCCACGCCGTGCACCCGGTCACCGCGGTGCAGAGCGAGTACTCGCTGTGGTCACGGGACGTGGAGGCCGAGGTGCTGCCCGCCTGCCGTGAGCTGGGCATCGGTTTCGTGCCGTACTCGCCGCTCGGCCGCGGCTTCCTCGCCGGGCGGTTCAGCTCGCCGGACGAGCTGGACGCGAACGACTGGCGCCGTGAGAACCCGCGCTTCCAGGACGCCAACCTGGAGGCGAACCTGCGGCTTGCGGCAAAGGTGAAGGAGATCGCCGCCGAGAAGGACGTGCTCCCGGCCCAGTTGGCCATCGCCTGGGTGCTGGCGCAGGGCGAGGACCTGGTGCCGATCCCGGGCACCAAGCGCCGCACCTACCTGGAGCAGAACGCCGCCGCGGTCGACATCACGCTCACCAAGGACGACCTGGCCCGTATCGACGCCGAGCTGCCCGAGGCGGCGGGCGAGCGGTACGACGAGGCGGGGATGCGCTCCGTCAACCGCTAGGCGCCCTTGTCCGAGGCCGCGACGAGCCCTTCGCCCGGCGGGGGCCGGGACGAGTCCCTCGTCGGCCGGAGGACGACCGTCACGCCCGGCCCTCCCCGTAGAAGCGCACGTAGTCGACCGTCATCGTCGCGGGCGACGGCGTAGAGGCGTCGGGAGGGCCGGGCCAGTCGCCTCCGACGGCGACGTTGAGCAGCAGATGCATGTCCTGTTCGAAGACCCAGTCGCCCGGTGCGGGCAGCTTTGCCGGAGTCAGGGTGAAGTACGGCTTCCCGTCGACGGACCAGGTGATGCGGTGCGGCTGCTTGTCGATCGCGTACGTGTGGAACGCCCGCGACGCGTCGGCCGGCAGGGTGAAGGAGCCGCCGATCCCGTTCTCGTTGAAGTAGGTGGGCCCGTGCGCGGTGCCGTACACCGTTCCCGGTTCCCCGCCGACCACCTCACAGATGTCGATCTCGCCCTGCCCGGGCCACTCGACTCCGTTGTCGCCCAGCATCCAGATCGCCGGCAGCAGTCCCGTGCCGGTCGGAAGCTTCGCGCGGATCTCGGCGCGTCCATGGGTGAGCGCGACCTTTCCCTCCGTGGTCAGCCGGGCCGACGTCCAGGTGCAGAACTCCTGGGTGTAGCACGGCAGCTCGGATCCGGCGGCAGCCGGACGCGCCGAGATCAGGAGGTGCCCCGCGCCGTCGAGGCCGGAGTTGGCCGCGTCGTCCGTGTAGTACTGCAACTCCTTGTTGCCCCACCCCTCGGCCTCCCGGTTCCCGGTTTCGGTGTTCCACGCCTTCGGTGACGGGCGGGCGGCCGCCGCTCCGTCGAACTCCGCTTGCCAGAAAGGCTGTTGACCGGCCGGCGAAGGTGGCGCATCCGCAGGTGAGCCGGAGCCGCATCCGCACAGCAGCCCGATCAGCGTCAGCACGGCTGCCAGGGGGGTGCGTCGGTTCATCTCGCTGCTCCTGAAGGATCGTTCGAATGCCGTGAGCATAAGAGAGACGAGCCCGGGAAAGAGCTGTCGGACCGGCCGCGGTGGCGGCTCGTACCCGGTCACGTGCTCCGCCGGACCGAGTGCACCAGGCACCCTGAGGCATGCGCCCGGACGACCGGCAACTCACCGAAGACACCGACGACTTCCTCGCCCGAGCCGGACACCTCCTGCGCTCGCGTCCGGCTCTGCGCAACACGCCGCTGACGGACATCGAGAAGCCGCGCACACGCGGGGCACGCATACGGCCCCCGGCCCACCGTCTTCGGCCGGCTGGAGTCGGGGGGTGAGGTCCGCGCCGTCCTCTGCCGCACCGCGCACGGGTCGCCGTCCAGGCGGCGAGTCGGGCGCCGGTCGGGCCGGGCGGCACGCGGACCGGTCAGCGTGCCGGACACCGGCGTGGGGTCGGGCGGGTCGGCGGTCGCGTGCTGCCGAGTGCCGCTGTGTCCGGAATCACTGCCGTCGGGGTGAGGGGAGGGGCCGGGTCCGGTGCGTATCCACTCTTGACGAGCGGAGCCCGGATGCGAGGATGAGGCCGTCATGACTGCCGGGTGGGGTGCACGCACGATACGAGCCGCGGTGTTCGCGGCTGTCTGCGTGCTGCTCGCCGCCCTCGGACACGTCCTCATGTCGTCCACCACCGTGCCGTGGTGGACGACGGCCGCCGGCTTCGCCGCCACGACCGGCCTCGGCTGGACGCTGGCGGGGCGCGAACGGAGCCTCCCCCTGGTGGTCTCCGTCGTGGTCGTCGCACAGGGTGCGCTCCACTCGGCCTTCTCCTGGGGACAGTCGGCGGCGCCGGGATTCGGCACCGGCTCCGTCACGCGGGACATGGGCGGCATGCCCAGGGGCTCGGTGGCCACGGGTCCGATGAACATGGACGCGATGGACATGGGATCCGCGGGGTCCGTGGGTGTGGGCCACGTGGCGCAGGCCGAGCACCTCGGCCACCACATGGCTCACGGCACCGGCGGAATGTCGTCGCTGGGTATGCTCGCCGCCCACACCCTGGCAGCTCTGCTGGCGGGTCTGTGGCTGGCCTACGGCGAGCGGGCCGCGTTCCGGCTCCTGCGGGCCGTCGCCGGGTGGCTGGCCGCTCCGCTGCGGCTGCCCCTGGCCGTCGCACCCGTGCCGCCGTGCCGGGCCGGCCTGCGGCCGACGCGCGAGCGCGCCGAGCGGATCCCACGCCTGACGCTCACTCACACGATCATCTCTCGGGGGCCTCCGGCCGGGACCGCTGTCATCTGAGACAGCCGGCTCCCCGAGGCCGTCCCGACCGTGTGCCGCGTCCGTCGGCTCCACGGTGGCGCGGCTTCGGGCACGGGGCGTGCAGGTCGCGCTCCCCCTCCCACTCCCGTCCCGGGGCCTTCCCCAGCGTCGGACCTCACGCCCGCCGTGCGCAGCACGCGCTCGCGGGCGGGTCGCCGCGGCTTCGGTCCCGGACCACCCGAGAAGGACAACAGGTGATCACTCCTGTCCTCCCCCTGCCGTCCGGCACGTGCGACGCGGGGCGCATGACGTCCGCTCAGCCCGCCGTGACGGCGGCCCCCCACGACCCGGCCACGGTCTGGGCACTCGCCGCCCGAGCCGGCGATCCCGACGCCGTCGACCGCTTCGTGCGTGCCCTGCGCCCGGACGTCGTCCGCTACATCACGTACCTCTCCGCCGACCGCCAACTGGCCGACGACCTCGCCCAGGACACGTTCCTCAGGGCGCTGGGCAGCCTGCACCGGTTCGAGGGACGCTCGTCGGCGCGTACCTGGCTGCTGTCCATCGCGCGCCGCACCGTCGTCGACAGCCTGCGCTACGCGGCGGCCCGGCCGCGATCGGCCGACGTCGACGACTGGACAGCCTGGGCCGAGCGTGCCCAGCCGCGTGACCTGCCGGGATTCGACGACGGCGTTGCCCTGCTCGATCTGCTGGACGCGCTGCCCGCCGAGCGCCGCGAGGCGTTCGTCCTCACCCAGCTGACCGGGCTGCCCTACGAGGAGGCCGCCGAAGCCGGGGGCTGCCCGGTCGGGACGATCCGCTCCCGGGTGGCACGGGCCCGAGCGACCCTCGTCGGGCTCCTCGACGAGGCGGAGGGGACCGGGGCAGGCCCGGCAGCCGTCGCCGCGTGACGAGGCGGGCGCCGGTGCGAGGAGACCGAGGCACACCGGCGCCCTTCCCGCACCCGCCCTTCCCGCACCCGCCCTTCCCGCACCCGCCCTTCCCGCACCCGCCCTTCCCGCACCCGCCCTTCCCGCACCCGCCCTTCCCGCACCCGCCCTTCCCGCACCCGCCCTTCCGGCTTCCCGCCTCCCGGACGAATGCGACGGGGCTCACCGGGCGGCGCTCTCAGGCCGGGTAGGGAGCGGTGTCGCGTGCCGTCCTGAGCGCACCCGCCCACCAGTCCAACTGTTCGAGCAGTGTCTTGGCGTAGGCGGAGCTCTCCGGGGCGAGCGGACGGCCGTCCTCCCACGCGGTGAAGTAGTTCGGAAAGGCGAGACCATCGCGAATCGTCACGGCGTGCAACTCGGTCAGCACGTTCTCCAGGTGCAGTACCGCGTGCCGCCCGCCCGCCGCACCGCCGTAGCTGACGAAGGCGACGGGCTTGGCCGTCCACTGGGTGAAGTGCCAGTCGACAGCCGCCTTCAACGACGCGGGATAGCTGTGGTTGTACTCGGGCGTGACGACGACGAACGCGTCAGCGCCCTCCAGCGCCGAGGTCAGCGGAGCCATTCCGGCCGGACGGGGGTAGTCCTCGCCGGCGAACTTCGGCGACGCCGCGGGAAGCGCCAACGGAATGTCGAAGTCGGCCAGATCGACGACTTCCACAGCGAACCCGCCGTGCACGGCGGCCTGTTCGGCGACCCACGAGGCCACGACCGGGCCGAACCGTCCTTCCCTGACGCTTCCGACGATGATCACCAGTTTGTGCTTGTCGTTCTCCATGCCCACCACGATCAGGCCGCACCGCGGCTCCAGCCAGACCGTGCTCAGGCTGGCCCCCGCAGGGCCAGTCTGAGCACTCCGCGGCCGGCGGGCAGCGCCGTATGCTCCGGACATGGGTACACCGTTGGGGGACTTCGTCCGGGCCAAGCGCGACAGCATCCAGCCGGCGTCACTCGGACTGCCGGATCACGGCCGCCGCCGGTCCCCGGGTCTGCGGCGCTCGGATCTCGCTGCCCGGGCCGGTATCAGCGTCGAATACCTGACCCGCATGGAACAGGGCCGGGACCGCAATCCGTCCGTGGCAGTGGTGAACGCGCTGGCGGATGCGCTCAGCCTCGACACCCCGGAACGCAACCACCTGCGGTACCTCGCGAAGATCACTGGCGGCGCCTGTTCCGCTCACACCCGGCCCGCACCGCCGCGCCGCACCGTGCGTTCGTCGGTCCTGGAGACGCTGCGTCTGCTCGAACCGGGGATAGCCATGGTGACCAACCGGCTCGGTGACGTTCTCGCCCACACCCTCGGCTACGAGGCGGTGACGAGCGGAACGGGACTGCTCGACGCCGACACTCCGAACCTCACGCGCTACGTGTTCACCGACCCCCGGTCCCGCACGTACTTCGCGGACTGGGACGCCGTCGCGGACGAACAGGTCTTCGACCTGTGGCTCGCTCCGTCCGTCGAGAACTCCGAGTGGTTCACCGCGGAGCTGGCCCCCAGCGCGGGCCCTGACTTCACACGCCGTCTGAACCGGCACGTGGTTCCGCAGCGCGGAGAACTCCGCCTCAACCACCCGTCCGGACACGGACTCCGGCTGCTTCGCGAGACGCTCGACCTCTCCTCGGACGCCCAGCAGCTGGTCGTCTTCCTGCCCGCGGACGCAGCAACGGCCCAGGCCGTCGCCCGCCTCGGCTCTCGGCCCCACGGCGGCCTGCGAGCCATCTCCTGACCCGCCCCGGCCGTCGCCGGAAAGACCGCCACCAAAGACAGCCACCGCGAAAAACGGTCCCTCTGCTCCGGCACCCGGACACTGCCACGGTCCCGGGCCACGGTCCCGGACTCTGTGGCCCTGTCCGCGGACGGCATCACCTTCAGGGACGGCGAACTGACGACCGGTCGGGCGGAGGCAGGCCGGCGGAGGCAGGCGGGCGGGCGGAGGCAGGCGGGGCGGGGATCGGACCCGGACCGGGCGCGGCCGGCGTGGTGGGCACGTCCTTCGCCGCGCCGGCCGGAACTCGCGCCGCGGTGGTGCTGCGGTCAGCGGGGCCGGGCGAGCTGCTTGGAGAAGTTCTTCGTCAGGCCCTTGGCCGCCGACGACTACGCGCGCTTGACCGGCGCACTGAGCGACATCGACAAGGCGCTGCGCGAGGCCGCCGACTGACAGGACGCGGACCGTCGGCCCGGAATCGCACGAGGACGCGCTGTCGGAACCGGGTCTTGGCGGTGGGCTCGCCGTTTCCCCGGCCCGCTGCTACCGGCCGTGGAGGCGAACAAGCGAGGGTCGGTGAAACCGAGCCCTTCGCACGCCGGTCCCCCCGCGGCGATCGGCGGAACCCCCGGTCGGCGGTGAGGCCGGCCAGGGGTTGCTGCGCGGTCGGCATGTGTCAGCCGTCGGACTCCGGGGACGGGAGGTAGGCGCCCGGTACGTCGTTCGGTGCGTAGACCTTGCTGTCGCCGGGGTACGGCTTGGTCCAGTTGTGCGTCTGGTACCAGGTGTAGCGGTTCATCTGCGTCGGGTTCGCGTAGTCGGGCACCGCGTGCGGGCCGGTCAGCCTCTGGTGCGACGCCCAGGTTCTCCACTGGGCCGCGAGCTTCAGCTTCGCCGCCGGCACGGTGACGGACGTGGGCGCGGGCGCCGCCTCGGCGTTCTGGGCCGCCGGGGTGTCCGAGCCGCAGGAGGGCTGGGGGCTCACGCCGAGGGTCAGCGAGGTCCGGTTGGGCACCGCGGTGAAGGGCGTGTCGTCCGCCTTCGACGTGAACGCCCCGTACATCGGGGTGGCCGCGCTGTCCAACTGGTTCATCGGGTGGATCCCGAGGATCTGCTCGATGGTGCGGACCATCGTGATCTGGGAGTAGTAGTGGCTGTCGACGGTGCCGTGCTGGGCGTACGGGCTGATGACCTGGACCGGGGCACGGTGGCCGTCGACGTGGTCGAGGCCGGCCTGGGAGTCGTCCTCGACCACGAAGATCGCGGAGTCCTTCCAGTACGTGCTGTGCGAGATCTCGTCGACCATCCTGCCGACCGCGAGGTCGTTGTCGGCGACCTCGGCGGCCGGGTTCGCCGGACCGCCGGTGTGGTCGTTGGAGAACCAGAACATGTTCAGGTTCGCCGGGCCGCTCTTCTCGAAGTCCTGCTTCCAGATCTGTTCCTTGTAGACGTCCGGGACGCCGAGGTCGAACAGCGGGAAGCCCTGCACCGACACCTTGTTCAGCGAGGGGATCGCCGAGCCCGTCTTGATGGGGTAGGCGGTCTGCGCGCCGGTCGCGGCCATGTTCTTGGTGTCGCAGTACAGGTTCTGCCAGGTGGCGTCGGCCGGCTTGGTCTCCAGCGACTGGAACTCGCCGAAGTCCTTGACGGTCTTGCCCGCGGCCTGCGCGCCGGTCCAGATGAACCCGCTCTTCTGGTGGCCGAGGACGTCGTTCTCGGTGTCGTAGCTGCGCGTGTACTCACCGGCGGAGGACTCGGTGTACTCCGGGTTGTCCGACTGCATCAGCCAGTTGTGGCCCTCGGCGGAGTTCGTGCCGATGTCGTAGAAGTTGTCGTACAGCCCGAACCGCTGGGCCAGCGCGTGCTGGTTGGGTGTCACATTGTCGCCGAACTGGGTCAGAGACGGGTTCCCGTCGCCCTGCGGGAGGTCGCCGAAGACCTGGTCGTAGGTCCGGTTCTCCTTGACGAGCAGGAAGACGTGTTTGATCGTCGAGGGGTCGCCGAGCCGTGCCGGGACCGGTACCGGCGTGGCGTGGCTCCGGCCCTGGGCCGTCTTGACGGAGCCGCGGGTCCAGCCGTTCTGCTGGAAGACCTTGACCGTCTGGGACCTGATCACACTGTCGTTGGGCAGGGTGAACTGTGTGAGGCTCGACGTCGTGTCGTGGGTGTTGTGACCGGCGCTGTCGGGACGCAGGGCGTCGACGCCACGGGTGTGGGAGACGACCACCTTCTTGCCGACAGTGGTGATCTCGGAGGGGAAGTAGTCCGTGGGGAGCAGGCCGACGTAGCGGGCCGGCTGCTGCGGGGAGGTGTAGTGGTAGACGGCGACGGCGTTGGCGCGGCCGAGCGTCACCAGCAGCCGGCCGTCCTCGGTGAGGGTCACGGCGTTCGGCTCGTAGCCGACGGAGGCCTCCGGCCAGGGCTGGGTGGCGATGGTCTGGACGACCTTGCCCTTGCGGAGGTCGATGACGGACACGCTGTTGTCGGCCGTGTCGGTGACGAACACGGCGCCCTTCGTCGCATACACCGCGGTCGGGTGCAGTCCTACGGCGATGGTGCCGACGGCGGCGGACGGGTTCGCCGGGTCGATGACGCTGACCGTGCCCGTGGTGCTGGCCCCGGTGGCGGGGTTCGCCGGTACGTCGGTGCCGTACGAGTTGATGGTGGTGTCGCCGGCCTTGGCGGCACGGCCGCCCTCGTTGCTGACGTACAGCTTGCCGCCGGCCAGGGCGATACCGCGCGGGGCGGTGCCCACGGTCCAGCTCTGCTCGATCGTTCCGGTCGCCGCGTCGAGGGCGACGACCCGGTTCTGGCCGTTGACCGCCGCGTACACGGTGGAGCCGTCCGCCGAGAACACCGCCGCGCCCACGAGTGCCTGCCGGGAGCCGACGGCCGCGATCGGGACGGTGGTCGGGTCGGCGAGGGTGCCGTCCGCGTTCACGGTGAACCTGGTGTAGCCGCCTGCCTGGCCCAGCCACAGCTGCTTGCCGTCGGGCGAGTACGTCGGGCCCTCCTGGCCGACGGAGCCGCTGCCGAGGCGCAGGTCGTCGGCCGCGTTGGTGCCGACCTTCTGCTTCACCTGACCGGTCGCCAGGTCCATGATGACGAGGGAGGCGTCGCCGTCGGCGATCGAGGCCGCGAGGTGGGTGCCGTCCGGGCTGACCGTCGACGACATGATCTTGCCGTCGTTGATGACGGTACGGCTGCCGTAGGGCTTGATGTACTGATCGGCGGAGACGACCTGACCGCGGGCGGTGACCTGACCGACCTGCTGGCTGCCGAACTGGTACGTCGACGCGACCGCGGTGCCGGTGACCCCCAGGGCGACGGCGATGCCCGCCGTGACCAGCGTGGTCCGGCGGCCGAGGCGTCTGCCGAAGAGGGTGACCCGCTCCTTGTCGTCAACCCGGCGCTGCCGTGTTACCTGCATGGGACTATCCCTTCGAGGTGGTGTCCAGCAGCTCGACGTTGCCGTCGAACTGCCACAGGGGGTTCGGGGCGTCTCCGGTCGAAGTACGCACCAGGAAATAGCCGTTCACTTCCTTCGGCCCGTCGCCGTCCGCCACGAACCTCCCGTCCGATCCGATGTCGAGCTGGTAGACGGCGGTCCCCGTGACCGGGACGCCGGGCAGATGCCAGCTCACGACGCACCGCCAGTCGTTGCCGGCGCCCTCCTGGGCGCCCTGCCCGTCGCTCTTGGTGCACGCGGCCGTGGCCCGCAGCCGGTCCTCGGTGACGGCGGGACGGTGCAGCTGCGCGGTCTGTAGCCGGTAGAGGTGGGCGAACGCCGTGGCGAGGGACCGCTGGACCTTGTCCTGCTCGATGCCGGAGCCCGTGGACGGGGTCGCGACGGCGACCGCCGCGACGGTCAGGACGGTGAGTCCGGTAAGAGGGAGCAGCCCGAGGGTGAGCGCGCGGCGCCCGGAACCGTCGTAGGCAGGGTTGGTGAAGTCGCGCCGCAGGAACAGCAGATACGCCAGCGCGGTCGCGAGCAGCGCCCACACCAGGCTGACCGCGACGGCGATCAGGAGCGGGCCGAGCTGCGGCGGACTGGTGAACAGGCCGTTCCACGCGATGAAGGCGTAGCCGGGCAGGGCCAGACGCACTGCGACGGGCAGCGGCAGCATCTGGGCGACCGAGGTCGCGAGGGCGAGGAGTGGGGGCAGCAGCAGGCCCGTCGGGGACCGCCCCAGCGCGACCGACCCGAGCAGCCCGATCGCGGCGAGGGCCAGGGTCGGGGCGAGGGCGCAGGCCCAGGCGAGCAGCACCCGGCCGGCGGCGTCCCCCGGTGTCAGCGGACGGCCGTCGAGGCCGACCAGCGGATGGTCACCGACCGTCAGCAGCCCGCCGATCGTGCTGGAGCAGACCAGTCCGGCCACGAGCAGCAGGATGATGGTGAGACTTGCCAGGCACTTCGCCACGAAGATCCGGCGGAGTGAGCGGACCGCGACCAGCAGATGGCGCCAGGTGCCGAGCCGGTCCTCGGAGGCGAACACATCGCCGGCCACGACCGAGGCGAGCAGCGGCAGCGCCCAGGTACCCGCGAAACCGAGCATGACCAGCGGTCCGGCCCACGCCGTGGCGTGCATCCAGCGGCCGAAGAGGGTGTCGGTGGGCAGCGTGCTCTGCGTGCTCACGCCGGCCACGAAGAGTCCCGGCGCGATCCAGCAGACGAGGACCAGGAGCCGGATGCGCCATTGGGAGACCAGCTTGACCAGTTCGAAGCGGTAGCTGCTGGTCACCGGGGTCCGGCGGGCGGAAGCGGCGGGTGCGGTGAAGGCGGGCGCGGTCATCCGTCGGCCTCCCGCTGCTCGGTGAGGGCGAGGAAGGCGGCCTCCAAAGGTGACACCACGGGCGTGAGCTCGCGCACCGCGATGCCCGCGTGGACCAGTCGCGCCACCAGTTCGTCGAGGGCGGGCAGCAACGCGCTGACGACGAACCGTCCTTCGGCGGCGCCGTGCCGTGCCGCGGCGTCGTCGACGAGGTGGATGCCGGCCGTGTCGGCAGCCATCAGGCGGGCTGCCCGGGCGTCGGAGGTGAGCAACCGGTAGCCCAGCTCGCGGTTCTCGGCGGCCAGCTTGCCCAACGGCCCCGAGAACACCACCCGTCCGGTCGCCAGGATCGTGACCTCGGAGCAGAGCGCCTCCAGGTCGTCCATACGATGGCTGGAGAGGACGACACTGGTTCCGTCGGCCGCGAGCTGGTCGAGGACGCCGTGTACGTGCCTCGTGCCGGCCGGGTCGAGCCCGTTGGACGGTTCGTCGAGCACGAGCAGCCGGGGCTTGGTGAGCAGGGCGGCGGCCAGCCCGAGCCGCTGACGCATGCCCAGGGAGAAGCCGCGGGTGCGGTCGTCGGCGACATCGGTCAGCCCGACCCGGTCGAGCACCTCGTCGACTCCCGACGTCGGCGTCTTCCCACCGCGGAGGGCGGCCAGCGCGGCGAGGTTCTGCCTGGCCGTGAGCGCGGGGTAGAGCCCGGGCCCGTCCACGAACCCCGCGACACCGTCGGGAGCGGCGAGCGTCCGCCCCACCGGCGTGCCCAGGATCTCCAGACGGCCGCTGTCGGCGACCGCCAGGCCCAGCAGGAGGCCGAGCAACGTGGTCTTGCCGGCGCCGTTCGGTCCGACCAGACCGTGAATCTGACCCTGCGTCACGTCCAAATCGATTCCGTCGAGCGCGACGACGTCGCCGAAGCATTTACTGATCCCGCGAGCCCGGACTGAAAGGCGTGTGTCCATGCATCCCTCCTTTCGAAGCCTCCAGAGACCTTAGGGACTTCATAACTCGCGGGCGGGAACGGCGGATTGAACGTTGAGAGAACGGGAAAAGACCCGACAGTCATCACCGCTTCGACCTGCTGGAATGCCTCACGCCTTGCCGACGGGGAGGATTGACGCACATTGAGGTCGTGGGATTTCAATCACCGCGACGGATACGCCGATTGCCCACTTCCCGGGTAAGGGTCAAGCAAATTCGCGTACATGGATCACCCAGTGCAAAGCCAGGACAAGGCAAAGCGCGGACGCGCCTGTTTCTCGTCCCCTCGGAACGGAGCCGCTCGACTGCTGTACCGGCGAGGCCGGGGAGCCCATCCTCACCGTCCGGCCCCCTTCGGTCGGTAGGCGGGCCAAGCGCCGACAACCGGTCGGGGCGGGCAATGGGTCCGGCAGCCGGTGCCCGCGAGGTCGGGGGAGCGAGGCTGCGGGGCCGAGAGCGTCTTCGTCGTGGATCGGCCGCCACCGCGCGACGGTTGCGCCCCCGCGGCCCTGTCCGGGGTGTGACCATCCAGGGAGTGGCCTTGTCCGGGGTGGGGTGGCTGGTTTCAGAACATCGCCCGGATGATCCCGACGGTACGTGCCAGGTGCGGTTCGGAGCGGTCGGCGCGGTGGGCGACGGCCAGCTCCACGCGTGCGTCGGACCCGGCCAGCGGCAGGTAGGCGACGCCGTCGAGCGCCAGCGCGGTCACGGGCTCGGGCACGACCGCGACGCCCAGGCCGCCGGCCACGAGCGTCACCAGCGTCGAGGTCTCGCCGACCTCGTGGCGGATGTGCGGCTCGACACCGGCATCGCGAAGAAGGGCCAGTACGACGTCGTACATCACCGACCGGCGGTCGGCGGAGTGCACGATCAGGTCCGCACCGGCGAGGTCCGCGGCGCGCAGCCGTTTCCGGCGCGCGAGGGGGTGGTCGACCGGTACGGCGACGACGAGCCGGTCCCGGCGCAGGGTGCGCAGGGTGAGAGAGCGATCGGCCGCCGGCGGGCGCAGCAGCGCGACGTCGATCGCGCCGGTGCGCAGGGCCGCGACCTGGTCGGGCGCGAGCATCTCGCCGCGGAAGGAGAAGTCGACGCCGGGAAGCTCCTCCGAGAGCCGCCGCGAAAGAGCGGGCAGGAGGCTGTACGTCGCCGAGCCCACGCACCCGATCGCGAGGTGGCCCACCGAGCCGGCCGCGACGAGCCGTGCGTGCTGGGCGGCCTCATCGACGTCGGCGAGGATCGCGCGCGCCCGCTCGAGGTAGGCCCGGCCGGCCTCGGTGAGGTCGACGCGGCGGGTGGTGCGGTGGAGCAGCTCGGCGCCGAGCTCGGCCTCGAGCCGGCGGATCTGCTGGGAGAGCGGCGGCTGGGCCATGTGGAGCCGCTCCGCGGCGCGACCGAAGTGGAGCTCCTCGGCCACCGCCACGAAGTAGCGAAGATGGCGCAGATCCATATGCTGTCCATATCAATCAACGTGAATATGTGTACTTCAGAATATCGCGGCCCGGGGTTAGCGTCGTTGCCATGAGTGCTTTCCTGTACGCCGCGACGCGGACCCCGTTCGGGCGCTTCAACGGCGCGCTGGCCGGCGTCCGCCCCGACGACCTCGCCGCCGCCGCGATCACCTCGACCCTCGCGAAGGTGCCGGACCTCGATCGTGCTGCCATCGCCGACGTGGTGTGGGGCAACGCCAACGGCGCCGGGGAGGACAACCGCAACGTCGGCCGCATGGCGGCGCTGCTCGCCGGGCTCCCGGTGAGCGTGCCCGGCACCACGGTGAACCGGCTGTGCGGCTCGAGCCTCGACGCGGCGATGACGGCCAGCCGCACGATCGAGTCCGGCGATGCCGAGGTGGTGCTGACCGGCGGAGTGGAGTCGATGACGCGTGCGCCCTGGGTGCTGCCCAAGTCGGCGAAGCCGTTCCCGGCCGGTGACGTCACCGCCGTCTCGACCACGCTCGGCTGGCGGCTCGTGAACCCGCGGATGCCGAAGGAGTGGACCGTCAGCCTCGGCGAGGCCAACGAGCAGCTCCACGAGCGCTTCGGGATCTCCCGCGAGCGGCAGGACGAGTTCGCCGCCCGCTCCCATCAGCTTGCCCATCAGGCCTGGGAGTCGGGTTTCTACGACGACCTGGTGGTGCCCGTCGAAGGAGTCGGCCTGACCCGTGACGAGGGCATCCGCGCCGGATCGACGCCGGAGGCGCTGGCCGGGCTGCGGCCGGTCTTCCGTACACCGGAGCAGGGCGGCACCATCACCGCGGGCAACGCCAGCCCGCTCAACGACGGCGCCTCCGCCGTGCTGCTGGGCAGCGAGAAGGCCGCGGCCACCATCGGAACCGACCCGATCGCCCGTATCGCCGGCCGCGGTGTGCTGGCGCTGGAGCCGCAGGCCTTCGGCTACGCCCCGGTCGAGGCCGCGAACCGTGCGCTGGCCCGGGCCGGGATCGGCTGGGACCAGGTGGGCGCGGTCGAGCTCAACGAGGCCTTCGCCGTGCAGTCGCTCGCCTGCCTCGACGCGTGGAAGATCGACCCCGCCCTCGTCAACCAGAAGGGCGGTGCCATCGCGATCGGCCACCCGCTGGGCGCCTCGGGCGGTCGTATCCTCGCCACGCTGGCCAAGGTGCTGCGCGAGACGAAGCAGCGGTACGGCGTCGCCGCGATCTGTATCGGGGTCGGTCAGGGGCTGGCCGTCGTCCTGGAGAACTGCGGCGTCACGGAGACGGCCAAGTGAGCCGGGCGATGGTCGTCGAGAGCGCGGACGCGGCGGTCGCGGGGATCGAGGACGGCTCCACCGTTCTCGTCGGCGGCTTCGGGCTGGCCGGGATGCCGTTCGATCTGATCGACGCGCTGATCCGGCAGGGTGCGAAGGACCTCACGATCGTGTCCAACAACGCAGGCAACGGCGAGGTCGGACTGGCCGCGCTGCTGGCCACCGGCCGGGTGCGCAAGGTGCTCTGCTCCTTTCCGCGCCAGGCCGACTCCTGGATCTTCGACGGCCTGTACCGCGAGGGGAAGATCGAACTCGAGGTGGTGCCCCAGGGCAACCTCGCCGAGCGGATGCGGGCGGCCGGCGCCGGAATCGGCGCGTTCTACTGCCCGACCGCGGTCGGCACGCCGCTGGCCGAGGGCAAGGAGGAGCGTGAGATCGACGGTCGGAAGTACCTGCTGGAGTACCCCATCAGGGGTGACTACGCGCTGATCGGCGCGCACGTCGCGGACACGATGGGCAATCTCGTCTACCGCAAGACCGCCCGCAACTTCGGACCGGTCATGGCCACCGCCGCGACGACGACCATCGTCCAGGTCGGCGAGGTCGTCGAGCCCGGGACCCTCGACCCCGAGGCCGTCGTCACCCCGTCCATCTACGTCGACCGGATCGTCCAGGTCGAGGCCCGTCACTACACCGTGCAGGGGGCACGATGACCACCACATCCCGCGGACGGGCCCACGCCGGGGCGCCGAGGAGCGCCGGTCACCAGCTCTCGATGGGAGAGCTGGCCGCCGTCATCGCGCGCGACATCCCGGCCGGTTCCTTCGTCAACCTCGGTATCGGACAGCCCACCAAGATCGCCGACCACCTGCCCGCCGAATCGGGGGTCGTGCTGCACACCGAGAACGGCATGCTCAACATGGGACCGAGGGCGGAGGGCGACGCCGTCGACCCCGACCTGACCAACGCCGGCAAGGTCCCGGTGACGGAGCTGCCGGGAGCGGCCTACTTCCACCACGCCGACTCCTTCGCGATGATGCGCGGCGGTCACCTCGATGTGTGCGTCCTCGGTGCCTATCAGGTCGCCTTCAACGGCGACCTCGCCAACTGGCACACCGGCAGACCCGAGGACATCCCCGCCGTCGGCGGCGCCATGGACCTCGCCATCGGCGCCAAGGACGTCTACGTGATGATGACCCTCTTCACCCGCTCCGGTGAGCCGAAGCTCGTGCCGCGCTGCGCCTACCCGCTCACCGGAGTCGGCTGCGTCAGCCGTGTCTACACGGACTGCGGCGTCTTCGACGTGGGCCCCGGTGGCATACGGATCCGTGAGACGTACGGCGTCGACGCCCAGGAGCTCGTGGAACGACTCGGCATCGAATGATCCCGCCGGGGGCGCGGCGCCGGTACCGGCCGAACCGGCCGCACTGGTCGGCCCGGTCGGCCGGTGCCCCGCCCGAGGGGTGGTGGCTCCAGCCGCCTGACTCTCCCGTCCGTTGCGGGACTTTCACGACGTCCGGTGCGACTGCCGTGCCCGGAGTCACCGCGGGTGGTGCAGCCAGCGCTGGAGGGCGGCGTTGACGCTGCCGGACAGGGCGCTGAGCTGGTCGATGGCGTCCCGGTCCTCGGGGCGCGGCGGGATCCCGGCCATGGTGAGCGCCGCGTGCAGGTCGAGGCGCCGGTGGTCCCGCGGGCTGAGGGCGAGGTCGAGGCGCTGGGTGGGGTCGGGAGGCGGCAGCAGGTGGTCCGTACCCCGGCCCGAGCCGGCCGGGTCGGGCCAGAAAGTTCCGGCCGCGTCGACGGCGTAGGGGTCGACGTAGCCAAGGGCGGCGCTGTGTTCGGGGGCGGTGGTGGTCACGTTGGTCTCCTCACCGGCGTGTTGCGGTTCTGCGGGTGAGGAGGCGCGGAGAGCCCGCGCCGGTTGCGGTCGGGGCCGTACATCACGCTGACGGCGTCATCGGAGGCTCATCGTCTGGTCCGACCGGTACGAGCCCAAGCCTGACGCCTGGCTCGCCGGGCCCGGGCCGGGCCCGGGCCGGGCCCGGCGATCGGCGCGGATCCACGGGGGAGGGGAGAGGGACTGCGGGCGTCCTGCCGAAGGGCCTGGACGGAGCTCTTTCGCGTCGTGAACCCCTGGGTGGCCGAAGGTGAGTTGGCGATTTCAGCGGGTGCCCCCGACTGATTATGATCTTGTTCATGTCTGTGCAGAGCGCTGAAAAAGCCCTTTCCCGTAAACAGAGACTCCAGGAGAAGCAGCGCCGCCAGTTGGCGGTGGTGGACACCGTGGACAAGGCCGAGGCCAAGGTCCGCAAGGCGGAGGTCGAACTGGCCGTGGCCGTCACCGAGGCGGTGCAGGTGTTCGGTGACGAGCAGTCCGCGTCCGAGGGACTCGACATGCCGGTCGAAGCGATCCGGCGCTTCCTCGGCATGGCACGGGACGAAGCAGCCGGTGCCGACCAGGTGAGCGGGGCCGGGGAAGGATCCTGAACCCGGCGTGTGCGGTGAGCCGTACCGCACGGCGACGACAGGAGGCACGCCGGCGGTGTAAGAGTGACGGTATGTGCGGTCGATACGTATCCACTCGCAGTCCGCAGGAGTTGGCGCCGCTCTTCCAGGTGGCCGACTGGCCTGCGGAAGAGACCCTCGCGCCGAACTGGAACGTCGCCCCGACCGACGACGTGTGGGCCGTCCTCGAGCGCGCCCCGCGGGGCGAGGCGGAGGGTACGGCGGTGACGCGGGAGCTGCGGCCGCTGCGCTGGGGCCTCGTGCCGTCCTGGGCGAAGGACGTGAAGGTCGGCGCACGCATGATCAACGCGCGTGTGGAGACGGTGCACGAGAAACCGGCCTTCCGCCGCGCTTTCACCCGGCGCCGCTGTCTGCTGCCCGCCGACGGCTTCTACGAGTGGCAGCAGGTCGAGGACCCCGGCACCGGGAAGTCGCGCAAGCAGCCGTACTTCATCCACCCGGAGGACGGCCGGTTGATGGCGCTGGCCGGACTGTACGAGTACTGGCGTGACCCGGCCGTCGCCCGGGACGACGACCCGGCCGCCTGGCTGATCACGTGCACGATCATCACCACCGAAGCCACCGACGCGGCCGGCCGCGTCCACCCACGCATGCCGCTGGCCCTCACCCCCGACCACTACGCCGACTGGCTCGACCCGGCCCACCAGGACCCCGACGATCTACGGGCCATGCTCGGCCGGCCCGCGGGCGGCCACCTGAACACCCGAGCCGTCTCCACCGCGGTCAACAACGTCCACAACAACGGCCCTCAGCTCCTCGACTGACGCCCCGGCCCGGGAAGAAACGGCCCCGGAGGCGCCGTAGGGCCGGTCGTCGAGCGGTACGACCCGCGCCCCTCCCGGCCGGTCTCCGGAGCGGGATGCCGCCGGGCAGCCGCATGCCTCCCGTGGGGAGCCGGGAGGCGCGGCGGTGCCTGCCTTCCGCAGAGCGGACGGCAGGGACCAGCAGCGGGATCCTCCTCCGGGGGAAGGTTGAACCCGCACCCACACCATGCACCAAAACCAGCCAGTGGCATAGATCACGGCCGAAACCAGATGTCCGGTCGGCTCGGGTCGGTATCAGTCGCGCCGACCGGCAGGGCGCGGGCCGACAGCGGTGCGATCGGCCGGCCGGAACGGGCAACGGGCTCTCACTCCGGTGACCCTGCCGCGCCGTCGAGGGCTCGCCGGACCTCGGCCGCGGGGAAAGGAGTGCGTTTGCTGTGCTCGAGGAGCCGATGATGGAAGTCGCTGAGGACGATCGCGTGGGGAGCGTGGCGGTCGATGAGCGCGGCGATATCGGGCGGTACGTCGGCGGGCCGGTGCCCGTCGACCCATTGCCGCAGGAAGGCGCCGTGTTCGGTGCCGCCACGAACGCCCTCGGGCAGGTGGTGGTGGAGCAGATGGGTCGGTGCGTAGGAGCGGTCGTACACGAGGTGATCCACGAGGAAGGCGCGCTCCTTCGCCGAGAGTTCGAAGTCGCGGCTCGACGCGAGGCCGAAGTCGGCGAAGTACACCTGCCGGCCGTCGGTGAGGACGTTGGCGAAGTGCGCGTCGAAGTGGACCAGGCCGCGCGCGCTCATGAACTCCGTTCCCCGTAGCAGCGCTTTCTCGACGCGTCGATAAGGCGACTCGTGTCCGGACTCCGGCGGGGCCGTGTCACAGGCGTCACCGAGCCACTCCGCGAGCGTCCGTGGCACATGCTCCAGGAAGAGCACCAAGCTGAACGACGACTTCCCGATGGCCTCGAGCCGGCGGCGCACGGCCGGCGAGCCCTCCCAGTGCGCGACGGCCCCCTCCACGCCCCCGAGCCCGTCGACGAAGCCGACCGGGGGGCTGTCGGGCAGCACCCGCCAGTGATACAGCAGCGGGAAACCCGCGTACTCGTCGTTCAGCACCCAGCCCGTCGTCATGATGTGCGCGGCCAGTTCACGCCAGGCACCGAACCCGGCCGATCCCACCCCGTACTGATAGAAGAGGGGCAGGCCGAACACGTTGCCCGTCGACCGCACGTGCTCCGGCTGCAACTCGAGGTCCGTCAGCGGGACCCGCTTGACGAAGACACGTATGCCGTCGACTTCCATCTGCGCCGCTCTGCCGCCCATGCCCGAGCCCAGACTCGGCGCGGCGGCCACCGCGTCCTCGAGCCGGCGATCGCTGAACAGGGACAGCCGTGTTCCCACGGCCACATGGGCGGACACCCGGGCGGTACGCGCTGGCTGGCTCGTATCCATCCGCCGCTCCCGTCGTTCAACAGGACCGATCCCTGTTGATCACGACAGTCTCACAGCCGTGCCGCCGTGCGGACCAGTCCGGCGAGGGCGAGGGAGCGGCTGTGCGCGGGCCAGGCGATGTGGGTGACGACGGGGGGCGCGTCGGTCACCGGGACGGCGGCGTGCCCGGACCACAGCCAGGCGCGGGAGGACTCGGGGAGGACGGCCACGGTCCGTCCGAGGGCGATCAGCTGGGCCAGCTGCGTCTGGTCGTGGATCTCGGGGCCCGGGCCGGGCGGGTACGTGCCGTCGCCGGGCCAGCGGGCGGGCGGAAGACCGGGGAGGTCGCTGATGTCGGCCAGGGACAGCGTGCTGCGCGCGGCGAGGGGATGCCCGGCGGGCAGGACCGCGATCTGCCCCTCGGTCATCAGCTCCTCGCTGTCGAACCCGGCGAGGGAGTTGAACGGCGTGTACATGAGCGCCACGTCGGCGCGGCCGTCGCGCAGCAGCAACGCCTGCTCGCACAGGCCGCACGGCAGCACCTCGACCTCGGCGGCATCGGGCTCGGCCGCGTAGGCGTCGAGAAGCTTCCGCAGCAGTTCGTGGGACGCGGCGGCCTTCACCGCCAGCACCAGACGGTTGCGGGGGCCGTCCGGACTCCCGGCGCCTCCGGCGCGGCGGGTGCGGCGAGCGGCGGCGGTGGTCGCGTCGAGGGCGGCGCGGCCCTCGTCCAGCAGTACCTCTCCGGCGCCCGTCAGGGCGACACCGCGGCGGTTGCGGTCCAGCAGGGAGACACCGAGGCGCCGCTCCAGCTGCTGGATCGCCCGGGACAGCGGTGGCTGGGCCATGCCCAGCCGCTCGGCGGCGCGACCGAAGTGCAGTTCCTCCGCGACGGCAAGGAAGTACCTCAACTCGCGCGTCTCCAAGGAGTCCATGGCCACAACCCTACCTCGGTGATACCTGGCGGGTATGACAGGAAACCGCATCGGTGTTGGATGCGCCGCCCGTCCACGAGCCACCATCGACGGCATGAGCGAAACGAAGATCGCGCTGGTGACCGGCGCGAACAAGGGAATCGGATACGAAGTCGCGGCCGGGCTCGGTGCCCTCGGGTACCGCGTGGGCGTGGGGGCGCGCGACGAGACCCGGCGCGAGGACGCGGTCGGGAAGCTGCGCGCTGCCGGGGTGGACGCGTTCGGGGTGCCGCTGGACGTGACCGGCGACAGGAGCGTCACCGAAGCCGTGGAACTGGTCGAACGGCAGGCCGGGCGGCTTGATGTCCTGGTCAACAACGCCGGGATCTCCGGCGAGTCGGGTCCGGGGTGGGTACAGGACCCGACCACGCTCGACCTCGACCTGGTACGCACGGTCGTCGAGACCAACGTCATCGGCGTCATCCGGGTGACCAACGCGATGCTGCCGCTGCTGCGGCGCTCGGCGTCGCCGCGCATCGTCAACGTCTCCAGCAGCGTCGCCTCCCTGACCCGTCAGGCGGACCCGAACACCTACCTCGGCCCCGTGATGGCGGCGTACTCGCCGTCGAAGTCGTTCCTCAACGCCGTCACCGTGCAGTACGCCCGGCAGTTCGCCGGTACGGACATCCTGATCAACGCCGTCTGCCCGGGCCTGGTCGCGACCGACTTCAACGGCTTCTACGGGACCCGCACCCCGGAGCAGGGAGCGGCCACAGCCATCCGGCTCGCCACCCTGCCGGACGGCGGCCCGACCGGTTCGTTCTTCGAGGACGACGGCGTCATCCCCTGGTGACCCGGAACGGGTTCCCCGGACCTTCGGCGTTCGGCGGCGGCCGCCGTCAGGGGGCGCACACATGAGGGCCGGCATCGCTTGCGGTGAGGTGCGTCGCCCCACCGATCCGGGGCCCGCGTCCCGCGCCCTGGCGATCAGGCCGGTTGACGGCCTCCGCGACCCGCGCGGCGACCTGGGCGGGTGTGAGGTGGGTGGTGTCGACGACCTCGGCCTCGCCGTGCAGCCATGTGCGGGCCGCCTCGGCGTAGGGCTCGAGGTAGGCGAGACGGAACCGGGAGGGGCCGAGGACGGAGTCCGACTCGATACGCCGGCGCAGGGTGTCCTGGTCGGCGTGGAGGACGAAGTGCCGGACCGGGATGGCGTGTTGCGCGAGACCGGCGCTGATCTCGCGCCAGTACCGCTCGACCAGGACGGTCATGGGCATCACCAGAGTGCCGCCGGTGTAGTCGAGTACGCGACGGGCCGTGTCGACCACGAGCTGCCGCCACGGCGGCCAGTGCTGGAAGTTGTCCGTCGCGGGCAGTCCCGGCGCGATGTCCATGAGGGTCTCGCCGACCTTCTCCGCGTCGAACACCCGTGAATCCGGGATCAGTTGCTGCACGAGTGGACCGGCCGTCGTCTTGCCCGCCCCGTGGGTGCCGTTGAGCCATACGATCATGGCACCCGACGCTAGCGCTGTACCGGTCGCGGGAACCGCCACAGCGGAAATCCGGTACGACTTCGGCTCCCCGTGTAAGAACCGGGCTGCTGCGCGCATTGCTTGGTGAGACCTCGCAACACGAGCACAGCACCCGGTAGGAGCACAGAAGAAGATGACAGCATCCGTACGACGGTCGAGTGCGCCGGCCACCCGCGTGGCCGCCGCACTCGCCGTCTGCGCCATGGCGCTCACCCCGTCCGCCGCGCAGGCGCAGACGCAGGTTCAGCCGTTGGCCAGGCAGCAGGCCCCCCTCGGCACGACACCCTGGAAGATGGCGTTACCGCTGTCGGGAGACGAGTCGACCGACTTCTACGACGTCACCGCGACGAGCAGGACCGACGCGTGGGCGGTCGGCAGGAAGATGGACGCGTCCTGGGCCACGACCCTCGTCGCCGAGCACTGGGACGGCACACGGTGGAGCGGTGTCCCTCTCGCGGCCACCGGCGGCAGAGCCGCGCAGCTGGAGGCAGTCGCCGCGTCCGGCCCGAACGACGTCTGGGCGGCCGGAACGTACACCGACATCGAAGTCGGCGCCGTCTCCTCGGCCGCCACCCGGAAGCCGGGGGGCCGCCGAGCCGGACGGCTGCCGGACACGCTCCTGGACCGGCTGCCCGACACCCTGGCGGACCGGCTTCGCGAGGGCTCCGCGCTCCCCGAACCCACCGGCTCGATCATGCTCCAGCACTGGGACGGCACCCGCTGGAAGCCGGTGACGCGTCCGGCACCCGCCGAGGGCTCCATCCGTTTCGTCCTGGAGATGAAGTCCGTCGGGACGGACTCCGTATGGCTGACCACCCTCGACTGGAATCCGACAGCGGACCCCGCCGATCCGGCCGCGGCGTACTCCGGGCAGCTGGAGCACTGGGACGGCCGCACATGGAGCCGTACGGCACTGCCCCAGGCGCCGGACGGCAGGCCGGTGGAACCCTTCGCCATCGCCGGCACCGCCCCCGACGACGTATGGGTCAGCGCGCAGACGGATGTCGACGGCGTCTCCACGCCGCTGCTCCATCACTTCGACGGCCGGCGCTGGACCGTGAAAACGGTCCCCGCCCCCTACGCGTACGGCCCCGGCTGGGTGGCCAACCACCTCGTGTCGACCAGACGCGGAACGGTTCACGTGTTCGGCAAGACCAACGATCCCCAGGTGCCGAGCGGACTGCTCGCCACGCGCTGGGACGGCCGCGCGTGGCGGCAGATACCCACCCCCGGGGTCGACGAGGTGAACGCCACGGGCACGGACGGCTCGGGGAACGTGTGGGTCGCCGGATGGCGGCCCCACGGCAGCAGCCATTCACTGCTCTCCCGCTGGGACGGCACCGCCTGGACCGAAGAGGAACTGCCGGCGGAACTCACCTCGACGAGCGAGGGCAGCACCGTCTTCGACATCGAGGGCATCCCCGGCACCCGCGCCGTACTGGCCGCGGGCAACGCCGGGTGTGACAGCGTCACGGGCGCGTGCGGCCTGCTGGTGTCGCGCGGGGTCCGCTGACGAAGACGGACCGTCCGTGGCCCGCACTTGTCCGCGGGCCACCGACGGCCCGTCAGGCGAGCAGTCGCCGACGCTCAAGGACGTACGCCCTGCGGCTCCACAGCGGCGCCGCTGACGACCTCCGCCAACTCGTCGGCCGACTCGGAGGTCAGACGGTAGAAGCCCTGGAGGCTGACCGACCGCTCGAGACGGCCCTCCACCACGTACTTCAGGTTGCGCGTCCGACCTCTGCGGTTACGCCAGGCCAGCCTCGGCAGGAGGTCGCCGGGGACCGGCACGTCGAAGCGCACGGGCGTCGCGTCCACATGCACCGCGGCGGCCCCGCACCCGCCTGCACCGAGCATCGACCAGTCGCCGTGCCCGGGGAACGACGCGTCCCGCCACGTCGCCGGAGCGGCGCCACAGCAGTCCCGTCGCTCCAGGTCGATCACCCGCATCCGGCTCACCACGAACACCTCACGCCGGTTGACGTGCAAGGCGTACACATCGTCCCCGGCACGGGCACCCGACCAGGCGGGCAGCGAGGAATGGACCCCGCTGAAAGCGACCGGCGGCTGCTCTCCCACGCGGCCCTCCCTGCGCAGGGCACGGCACGTGTCATGGGTCCACAGGACGGTGAAGGCATCAGACATGCGGTCATCCTAGGAACGAGGACTGACAGTGCTCCTCGGTGCCAGCGGAGTATCGACGACCGTGCTGCGGCGAGCCCATCGAGGCCGGGGAAGCCGGTGGCGTCTCGGTGTGCGATTTACGTGATTCCCCTGATGAAGCGGGGGCACGGCGCTGCCAGACTCGTCGCGCGGCCCCCCTGCGGACGAGCACATGTCAGCGGGGTGCCGGCAGGAAGGAGGCCCGAGTTGAGCAGGTACGTGCCGCTGATGGAGTTGTGGGCCCTGCTGGTAGCCCTGAGCACAGGGGTGGCCGTCATCGTGCGGCTGCACGCCGGGTACACGCGGCCCTACCTCGAGGTCACCACGGGTGTGGTGACCGAGCACACCTTCGTCTACGGGGACGAGCACAACGAGGGGGGTTACGTGCCGACGCTCGAATTCACCATCGCGACCGGCCGGTTGGTGCGTGCGAAGGCGAAGGGCAAACCGCTGAGCGAACCCGTGGAGCAGGGGACGGAGGTGTCCGTGCTCTACCGGCGGGACCGCCCCGACTCCTGGTGCCGTCTCGGTACCCTGGCCGACTACGAGCAGGAAGCGGACCCTGGCATCTGGCAGACGTGTCTGGGCGTTGCCCTGGTGTCCGGCCTGTTCCTCGGGCTGGTCGCCCTCATGGGGCTGCTGCCAGGGTAGGGAGCGGCGGACAACGGGGGCCGCCGGTGGGGTGAGGCGAGGAGGCGGCCCCAGCCTCCGTCGCCCCACGCGACCGCTGCCCACCGAAGAGGCCACGCCGTCGCGGGCCGCTCAACCGCCCGAGAGGGCGACGAGTTTGATGAACACGAGAGCGGGACCGGCGGTGAGATCCACGACTTCGTCGAGGTCCTCGACCTGGCGGTCACCCGCCAGCACGAAGAACCCGTTGGCCAGAAAGACGCGCTCGGCGGCCTCGGCCTGGCGTCGCCAGTCGATGCGGCGTGGCGTACGGAGCCGGTAGCCGTTCAGCTCGTTCTGAAGCCGCGTACCAGGACGTCGTCACCACCGGTACCGAGCATCTGGGCGCCGACCACAACATCGTCCTGATCGCCCGCAGTTCACTCACCATCCTGCGTCACGACCGCAACGGCGAAGGCGACAGCGCGGCCGTCGACGACATGACCGCCGTCGTCGCCGCCATGGAACGAACGCTCGGCCCCACCCATCCGACCGCGGCCGCCACCCGGCGACTCCTCACGCAGTGGCAGAGCGCACAGGCGGACAGCGGCGCACAGCCCCGGAAGGCGAAGGCAAGGACGGTGTGGGGCGACGGTACGCGGGCTGTCGCCCTTGCCCCTCTCCCTGTCCCGGTGCTTGTCTGCCCGGTGGCAGCGGTCCTCGTCGGTCCGGTCAGCCGTAGATCGCCACCCGGTACAGCGCCGCCGGCGCGTCGTCGACGGGGTGGGGCCGCGGTGTGCCGGACGAGGCGAGCTCGTTCCACCGATGCGTGGGTACCGCGACCGCCATCTGCCGCCTCCCGGCGGCACGGGTCCTCGCTGCCCGGCTCGCCCGGATCGAAGCGGCGATCCGCCCGGGCCTGCGCGGGGAGCGCGCGTGTCCACCGGTAGTGGGTCGCCCGCGGCGGACGCCGGCCGCTGGGGGTACGAGGCCGGCGCGCGAGGCAGCTCGGCGGGACGTCCGGTCGGGGCCGTCCCGCTCCGGACACCCGCACGACGGTGCTCAGCGCGACCGTGACCGTCGCGGTGGGGGCAGGGCGCTCAGCGCCTCCGGTGGGACGACGTGGTCGAGGAGGTGGAGAGGGGCCGGACGGACTCCGGCGGCTTCGGCGGCGTCCCAGTGGGCGAGGGCCCGGGGGAGGTCGACGAGGCCGTGGACGAGGGGGAGTCCCGTACCGGACTCCGGGCCGCCGGTGTGCGCGTGCAGGAGGGACTCCAGGCGGCAGGAGGCGAGGGTGCCGGGGAGGTGGAGCGCCAGGTGGTGCTGCGTCCGGGCGGTGGCGTGGCCGGTCAGGGCGGCAGCCGGGAGGTCCGGTGACACCTGCGTCTCGGTGGGGTCCAGGGCCAGCAGACCACCGCCGACGATCAGCACGTCCTGCGCCTGACGCATACGGTCCAGGGCTCGCGCGGTGTCGAAACAGTGCGGGAAGGAGTCGTCGACGACGATCGTGCCGGGCCGCAGCCGGTCGACATCCAACAGGGCCGTCGTGCCGGAGCTGACCGCCGTGACGATGACGTCGGCCGTGTCGTAGACCTCGGCGGGAAGGGTCCCGGCGTCGGCAGACTCGATGACCCTCACGGGCATCGTGGGCTGCTCGGCCGACAGTTCCGCAGCCAGGTCGCGAAGGCGGGGGGCGCTGCCGGGCAGGTCGCAGATCAGTAGACGCGCCGGTGGGCGGGGGCTGCGGGCGAGGAGCAGGCGTAGTGATGACGTGCCGATGGAACCGCAGCCGACGACGGCCAGCGTGAGGTGGGCGAGGTCACGGCTCGTCGCGACGAGGGCGGTGTGGACGGTCTTGACCACGGCGACGGTCGTGGCCGCGTGTCCGGTGGTCAGGGTTGTGGTGCTGGTCGTCCCGCCGGTGGCGTCGGTCGCCGAGGGCTCGCGCAGCACGTGGTAGCCGTAGCCGGTGAGCGACGGGATCATGCCGGCCAGCGAGACGCAACGGGCACCCAGGGATGAGGCGTGGTCGACGGCGCGCGCGGTGAGGGTGGCCAGGGCGGCCGGGTTGCCGGCGGAGAGCGGGTCGGCCAGTTCGTCGGCGAACAGCGGGAGCGATACGAAACCGGATACGCCCAGCGGAGTGGTCGTGGTCTCCAGCAGCCTGGCCCTGCCGTCCGGGAACAGGAGAGCGCGCAGGTGGTCGCGGTCGGGGACCGTGTGCGGGGGAAGTCCGGCCAGGGCAGCCAGGTGGTGCGGGGCGGGAAGGTAGCCGATGAGGGCGGCGTCGAGGGCGACGGGTGAAGGGCTGGGGGTGTCGCTGTGGCGGGAAGCTCCTTCCAGCTGACTTCTCAACGTATCTGCGAATGCGGCGAGTTCGGCGGTCGTGAGGGCGGTCGCCGACGCGCGGACCGTGACGCGCAGGCCCTCGCCCTCCGGGGAGGGCCGCACGGCCAGGAAGACGTCGGTACCCACCGGCGGCGGGGCGAGTTCGGTGTCGGCGTCGTCGGCCTGGAGGGTCAGGGTGGTGTCGGGGGGCGTGCCGAGAGCGCTGAAGTCGAGGAAGGTGAAGAAGAACTGAGCGCCACGGGGCAGACCTTGGGACGTAGGCAGGTCCAGAGGGCCGGTGGCGCGGGCCGCGACCGACTCGGTGGCGATACGGCGAAGGTCCGCCGCGAAGCCCGGGACCGGGCCGGGACCGGGGACGGGGTCGGGGACTGAGACTCGGACGAGCCCCGGGCGCAAGGCCACCGCCTCGCTGAACGGGCCGAAGACGCGGTGGGCGTCCCGCGTGCCCTCCTCCCGGCCGGTGACCGCCATGCCGAGGACCAGATCGCGGTGGCCGGTGAGGTCGGCGAGGGCCCGGTAGTACGCGGTGAGGACCGGCGCGTGCAGCGTGGTGCCGTTGGTGCGGGCGAGGCCACGCAGCGCGTGGGTGCGGTGGGCGTCGAAGGTGAAGGCGACGGTGTGGAAGCCGTGGGGGACGCGACCGGGATCGGATGTGCGTAGGAGGGGAGGGAGGTAGGGGGTGTGATGGCGGGCGCGGTAGTCCTGCGTCTGCGGGCCCGAAGGAAGCGCAGGGTCCGAGGGCCGCCGGTCCGAGGGCTGCGGCTCCGGAGCTTGCGGGTCCGGGGCTTGCAGACCCGGGCCTTGCGGGTCCGGGACTTGGAGACCCGGGGCCTGCGGGTCCGGAGTGTACGAGCCCGGGGCCTGCGGGCCCGGTGCCAGAGGCTTCGTGGACCGGTGGTGAGCGGTCCGGCTGAGGACATGGTCGCGGAAGGTGGAGTGCAGGGGCTCCAGACCGTGGGGGAGTCCGCGTTCGAAACGGCCGTACACGGTGAGGAGTTCACGGGTGAGGAGGGCCGCGCTGTAGCCGTCGCCGATGAGGTGGTGGGCGTGGACGAGCAGCACGTGTTCGTCCGGCGCGACGGTGAAGAGGCGCAGGCGCAGCAGGGGCCACGCCCAGGGTTCGAAGCGGCGACGAGCCTCGGCGGCGGCCCGTTCCTCCAGCAGGCCGGGGTGGGTCAGGGTCTCCGTCTCGACGGGGAGCCGCAGCGAGACCGGGAGTTCCTGCTGCACGGGTGGGCGGACGCCGGAGGGGAAGACCGTGCGGAGCATGGGATGCCGGACGATGAGGACGTCGACGGAGCGTTGGAACACGTCCGGGTCCAGGGGACCGCGGATACGGAAACGGGCGAGCCATGCGGGGTTGCTGCCCGGAGCACCGGACTCACCGTTGGTGTCCGCCCTGCTCGAGGCGATGGCGTCGGCCAGGAGAAAGCCCTGCTGGGAGGGGGTGAGGGGGTAGGGGTCGAGGGCGGCCGCCGGCCCTGAACTCCGACTCCCGGCCGCTGCGTCCATGCCGGTGGCCGTGACGGGGACGGTGGCGGTGGCGGTGGCGTCGATGGCGGTCGCCAGGGCGCTCAGCGTGCGGTGCGTGTAGACCGCGGTCGGGCGGGGCAGCGCGGGGCGTTCCCGGCGCAGTCGGGCGAACAGTTCCAGCACGGTGATGGAGTCGCCGCCGAGGGCGAAGAAGTCGTCCTGGCGGCTGATGCCGGACTCCGGTACGTCCAGCAGCTCGGACCAGGCATGCGCCAGCAGGTGCTCGGTGGGGGTCGCGGGAGGCGTGGACGCGGGCACGGGGCGGATGGCTTCCCCTCGGGTCGCGAGCCGGTTGCGATCGATCTTGCCCGTGCCGGTGAGCGGCAGGGCCGGGAAGGAGCGGATGCGGGCGGGGAGCATGTACGGGGGCAGGATGCGGGCGAGGAAAGCACGTATCCCGCGGGGGTCGGGGGTGTGCGTGCCGGTCCTGGGCTCGACGTGGGCCACGAGCCGTCCGTCGACCAGCAGTACGGCCGCGCGGGCCACCGCGGGGTGGGCGAGCAGGGCGGCCTCGACCTCGCCGAGTTCCACGCGGTGGCCGCGGACCTTGACCTGGTCGTCGAGCCGGCCCACGAACTCCAGTGTCCCGTCGACCGTACGGCGGACGCGGTCGCCGCTGCGGTACCAGCGGCGTCCGCCCCGTTCGGTGAAGGCGGCGTTCGTGAGGTGGGGGTCGCCCAGGTAGCCGGGGGTGAGCCCGGTTCCGGCGATGAGGAGTTCGCCGGACTCGCCGGGGGCGCGTTCACTTCCGTCCTCGCCGATCACGGTCACCTCGGCGCCGGTGATCGGGCGGCCGATGGGGAGATGGCGTACGTCGTCGGCGGGCCGGGTGTCGATGATGTGGCAGGTGGCGTTGATGGTGGTTTCAGTGGGGCCGTAGAGGTTGGCGACCCGGTGGGGGAGCGGGTGGTGGCTGTGGTCGGTCTGGGCGCCCAGGAGGTCGAACCAGCGGCGTACGTGGGCGGCGGGCAGGGCTTCGCCGCCCACATGGACCCAGCGCAGGGCGGAGAGGTCGGGGGCCGTGCCGTTCCGGCGGGAGCGTTCTTCGGCGGCGGTCAGCAGGCGTTCCCACAGGGTCGGGACCGAGCTCCACACCGTGATCCGGTCCGCGACGACGCGGTCGAGCAGGGCTTCGGGGTCGCGCAGCAGGTCGCGCGAGAGGGTGTGCACCGTGGCGCCGCTCAGCAGCGGGGCCAGCAACTGCCGTACGGAGGCGTCGAAACAGACCGACGCGGTCTGTGCGAGCCGGTCCCCCGGGCCGTAACCGAAGGTGGCCAGCGACCAGTCGAGGTAGTTCGCCATCGACCGGTGGGTGATGGGGACGGCTTTGGGACGGCCCGTCGAACCGGAAGTGAAGATGACGTAGGCGATGGCCTCGGGGTCGGGGGCGGGGTCGGGATCGAAGGTGGGGGTCGCCGGGCCGGTGACCGCCGCGGTGTCGGCGGGTCCGGCCACGGTGACCCGGGTGATGCCGGCCAGGCCGGTGGCCGCCTCGTGGGTCGCCGCGTGGCAGACCAGGACGCGAACTCCGGTGCGAGCCAACTGCTCCCGGTGCCGGGCGGTGGGGTGGGTGGTGTCCAGCGGTACCCAGCCGGCGCCCGCCCGCAGGATGCCCACGACCGCGGTGACGGTGTCCGTGCCGCCGGGTTCGGTGAGCAGTCCGACCAGGTCACCGGGGCGTACGCCGTGGGCGCGCAGCCGGGCGGCGAGGGTGGCGGACGCGGTGTCGAGGGCGGCGTAGGTGAGCGTGGCCGGGCCGCCGGTGGCGACTGCGACGGACTGGGGAGTGGCGCGGAACCGGGCACACAGACGGGCGACGATCCCGCCGCCGTCCCCTCCCCCCGAACCGTCGGCGATCCCTGCACCGACAGCGCTGCCTGCGGCCCCTGCCCTCCCGGCACCGCCTGCGTTCTCCGCGGTGCCCGTGGTGTCTGTGGATTCCATGAGTTCCGCGGGTTCCGCGGGTTCCGTGGCGTTCGCGGTGGAGACCGGGCCGGTGGAAGGGTGCGGGGCCGGGATCGGGTGGGCTGACGGGTGGGTGACGGCGGCGCGCAGCTCGCTGACGTACTCGTCGGCGAGGCGGCGCACGGTCTCGGGGCGGAACAGACGGGCCGGGTAGTTCCACGACAGGCGCAGGGCGGCGTCGGCCTCCCAGCACAGGAGACCGAGCCGGGTGGCGGCGGAGGCGGTGGCCGCGGCCGTGGGGGTGACGGTGACCGGCCAGTCGGGACCGTGGGCCACGGGGAAGCGGGCGAAGCTGAATCCGGCTTCGGCCACCGTGCGCGGCGCCGGGCCCGTGGCGGGGTGCAGTTGGGACAGCAGCCGCGCGAAGTCCGGGCTGCTCAGGGTCGCGTGGGACTCCGCCTCCCGCCAGATCCGCCGTAGCCGGTCGGCGAGCGTGGCGACCGGTTCGACGGGGTCGACGTCCACGAAGACTGGCAGGATGTCGGCAAGCGGCCCCACCAGACGGTCGATGCCGACGATCGGCAACTCCCGCCGCGCCCGCGCCACGTTGACCGCGACGGCCCGCCGCCCGCTCCACCGCGAAAGGCAACGGCCGTACACCGCCAGCAGCAGGTGGAACAACGAGACCCCGTTCCGCGCCGCGGTCTCGCGAAGCGCGGCGGTCAGTACCTCGTCGACGCGGGTGCGGTGGTGGGTGAGAGGCGGGGCAAGAGACGCTTCCGGGGCGCCGTCGTACGGCAGGGAGTCCGGTGTCGTCGGTGTGGCAGGGGTGTGCTCGGCGAGGCGGTCGCGCCAGTACCGCTGGTCCCGGGTGAACGCCGGAGACCGACGCTCGGCGCTCACGGCGGCCAAGTAGTCGGCGAACTCGGCCCGTGGAAGGAACGGTTCACTGTTGCTCTCGTCCTCGTCCTCGACCCCGACGCCGTCCTCGACCCCGACCTCCTCGCCTCGGGCGAGGGCTGTGTAGAGCGACCAGAGGTCCTCGGCGAGAAGCTTGAGGCTGTAGCCGTCGGCGGCGGCATGGTGGACGACCAGGAGCAGGTGGGCGAGATGCGGATCGTCACCGTCGGGGACCAGGACGGCTCGTACCGGGTCCTCCGCCGTCAGGTCGAACGGGCGGTTGCACAGCTCCAGTTCCAGCGGTGTCGGATCCTGCGGTTCCCGGACCTCGTACCAGGGTGGTGCCGTGTCCACCGGGCCGGCGGGGGTGGCGTACTGGCGGGGGCGGAAGTCGCCGTCGCGGATGATCCGCATCCGCAGCATGGGGTGGCGGGTGGCGAGGTGGGCGAGTGCCCGGCCGAGGACGGCGGTGTCGAGGGGCCCGCTGACGCTCTGGCGTACGTAGCCGTAGGCCGTGATGCCCTCGTGGAGGGTCTCGGTGGTGTGGAAGGCGAGTTGGAGCGGGGTGAGGGGGAGAGTCTCACGGGCGTCGGCCGTGGCCGTGGTCGGCGGTGCCGGCGGGGGCGGGGCGGGGCTCGGTGCCGGCTCCGTGCTGGTCGCCAGATGGGCGGCCAGTTCGCCGATGGTGCGGTGCTCGAAGAAGAGGGTGGCCGGCAGGGGCCGGCCGAGTTCGCGTTCCAGGCGGCGGGCGAGGTCGACGGCGCCGAGCGAGTCCAGGCCGAGGGCGAGGAACTGTTCGTCGTCACCGATGTCCTGCGGTGAGCGATGCAGGGCGTCGGCGAGGAGGCGGCGAATGACGGCGGAGACGTGCGACGAAGCGGTGGTGGTGGGTCGGGTGGCCGTGCCGGCGGGGGGAGTGCGGTCGGTGCGCGCGGGCGGTGCGTCGGGGTCTTCGCGTCGGCCGGCGTCCTGCGGGTGGGCGCCGGCGGGGGCCGTCTGCGTGGGGACGGGTGCGGGGCTCGTGCCGCCCACGCCCGTCACCAGTACGTGTGCCGCGTCCAGGCCGACCGCCGCGTGGAGGCCCGCCAGTGCGGCCCGGGCGGTCATGGGGGCCAGGGCCTGCGCGGGGCCGTGTGACGGGGGTCGGGTCCGCGGACTTGTCCCGCCGGCGAGGCCCGTGCCGAGGACGGGGCCGAAGGCGATCGTCTGCCAGGGCCGGCCGGCCGCGCGTTCCGCGGTGGCGAAGGCGTCGAGGAAGGAGTTGGCGGCGGCGTAGTCGCCCAGGGCGCCGGCCAGGCCGGGCAGCACGGCGGCGACGGACGAGAAGACGACGCGGGCGGCGTCGTGGTGGCCGTGCCGGCGCAGGGCCTCGGCGAGCAGTGTGGTGCCGCGCACCTTCGCGGCGAGTACGGCCTCGATCTCGTCGTCCGGTTTGCCGCGCAGACTGCCGGGGCGTGCCGTGCCCGCGGCGTGGAACACCGCGGTCAGGGACGGCAGTCCGGCAACGAGTTCGTCGACGTCGTCCGCGTCGCCGACGTCGGCCGCCTGGTAGCGGGCGTGGGCGCCGAGGGCGCGCAGTTCGGTGAGCAGGGTGCGCGGTGGGGTCGAGGTCCGGCCCGTGAGGACGAGGGTCGGGGTGCCGCGTTCCGCGAGGTCACGGGCGAGCGCCGAACCGAGGCCGCCTGCGCCGCCGGTGATCAGGTAGGTGCCGTTCGGGGGCAGGGCTGCCGCGGAGACAGGCGGGGTGAGGCTCGCGGCCGTACGTGTACGGGCGAGTCGGCGGCCGGTCCGCCAGGCGACGGTGCCGCCCGCACCCCCGCGTCCACCGGCTCCGGACTGGGTGGCGACGGCGCGCAACTCCTGTTCCAGCGCGCTCAGTTGAGCGTCGAGGGTGTCCTGGGACGACAGGTCGACGCTCAGGGAGGACAGCCCCGGTAGTTCCTCGGGGAGGGCCAGGGCGAAACCGTGCAGGAGGGCCTGGGCGGGGCGGGGGCGGGCGGTGGTGTCGCCCCTGCCGGTGGTGTAGGCGTTCTCCGTGACGAGCAGCAGGCGGGCAGGGGCCGTGCCGAGCGCCGACAGGACTTCGCGCAGGGCGGAGAGGGCGGCGCCGGTGTCCGGCTGCGGCCCTGCGGTTTCACCGGCGAACCACAGCACGGCCACCGGGTCGGCTGTTTCCTCGGCCTCCGCCGAGGCTTCGCACCGGTCCGGCGCAGACTCCCACGCCGGTTCCGGTCCCAGCACTGTCACTCCGCGCCTGGTGAGCCGGTCGGTGAGGGATCGCCGCAGCGGGGTGTCGGCGCCGGTCAGCCGTACGGCGCGGGGGCCGGGGGCGACGGTCAGCGGGGCATCGTGCCAGAGGAGGGGCTGCGGGGCGGGTATGCCGTCCGGGGAGAGGAGTGCCGTCGGGGGCTCGGGCGCCGTGCCGGGCTCGGGCGCCGTACCGGGCTCGGGCGCCGTGCCGAGCCTGTCCGGCCAGTGGTGGCCACGCTGGAAGGGGTACGTCGGGACGGGGACCCGTCGCCGCACCGTGCTCCGGGCCGGAGACGACGGGGACAGCGGGGTCCCAAGGGTCCAGAGCAGGCCGACGGTGTGCAGCAGACCCCCGGCTCCCGATACCCGATCGGCTTCGGCCGCAACGTCCCCTTCGGCCGCAGCCTCGGCTGCCGCTGCCGCTGCCGCTGCCGCTGCCGCTGCCGTTGCCGTTGCCGTTGCCGCTGCCGTTTCGGCTTCGGCCGCTGCCCGGGATCGTGACGGGGCTCCGCGTTCCGCCACGGCCACGGGGCTCAGTCGCGCCTCGGCTGTCGGTACGGCTCCGGTCTCCGTCCCCGGGCCCACCGGGTCTCTCCCGTGGCCCCGGCGGTCTGGCGCGGCGGGCAGTGCGGAAAGGACCGCCACGTCCGAGGGCCCGGCGCCGGAATGCGCGGTGGCCGCGGCGCGGATCGGCCCGGAAAGGGAGGCGCCGGCGCCGAGTTCGACGAACGTGTCGTAGCCCTCGTCGAGGAGCCGGGCGACGGCGGCACCGAAACGGACGGGGCGGATCGCGTGGTCGCGCCAGTAGCCGGAACCGGGGGCCAGGTCAGGGCCCCACAGACCGGTGACCGTGCTCAGCATCGGGACGGTGGCCGGATGGACCGTCAGCGCCTTCGCCGCACTGTCGAGCGGGCCGAGCACCGGGCTCAGCATCGGGGAGTGGAAGGCGTGCGAGACGCGGAGATGGCGGGCGGCCACACCACGGGCGGTGAGGACCGAGACCGCCCGGTCGACGCTCTCCGCGTCGCCCGCCAGCACCACCTGAGCGGGTGAGTTGACGGCGGCCACACAGAGCGTGCCGTCGGATGCGGCGACCACGTCGGCGACGGTGTCCTCGTCACCCCGTACGGCCGCCATGGCGCCCCGCGCGGCCGGCCCGCCCATCAGGCGCCCGCGTTCGGCGGCGAAACCGACCGCGTCGGCCAGGGACAGGGAGCCGGCGACGCACGCGGCGGCGATCTCGCCGACACTGTGCCCCACGACCGCGTCGGGTTCCACGCCCCACGCGGCCAGCTGGGTGGCCAGCGCCACCCCGAACGTGACCAGCAGTGGCTGCGTCACCTCCGTCCGCGCCAGCGACGCGGGGTCGGCTTCCTCGTCCAGACACCAGGCGCCCAGAGTGCGGCCGAGCACGGGGCCGGTGAGGGACGAGGCCTCCTCCAGGACGTCACGGAAGACGGGTGCCGAACGGTACAACCGACGTCCGAGACCGGGCTGTTGGGCCCCCTGGCCGGGAAAGACGAAAACCGTGCGGGGCCGTGTCCGCACGGGCTTCGTCGCCACGCTCACGGAAGCCGTCCGCCCGAGGGATTCGAGGGCAGCGGTCGCGCCGACTGCTTGGAGCCGCTCCGCGAGATCCCCTTGCGCCACCACGGCCAGCCGGTAGGGACCCTCGTCGCGGGCGGTGTTGACGGTGGCGCACACGTCCCCCTCGTCCAGTTCGGGATGCGCCCGCACATACGCGGCCAGCTCGGCGGCGGCCACGCGCAGCGCACTCCCGGTGCGGGCGGACAGCGTCAGGAGGTGCGGCCCTTCGGTGGCCCGGGACGGCGCGGGCGCCGTGGCAGCCGTCGCCTCGGCCGGATCCCTCGGCGCCTCCTCGAGGACCGCGTGGGCATTGGTGCCGCCGAAACCGAAGGAGTTGACGCCGGCGATCAGTGGTCCACCCGCCACGCCCACCCAATCCTGGTGCTCGGTGACAAGACGGAAGCCGGGGGCGGCGTGTTCGAGGAAGGGGGCGGGCGCGGTGGCGTGGGGGGAGGGCGGGAGCCGGCGGTGGGAGAGAGCGAGGACGACCTTGACGAGGGCGGGCATTCCGGCCGCGTTGAGGAGGTGCCCCAGGTTCGCCTTGACCGAGCCGAGCCGGCGCGGGACGCCGTCACCACGGGGCGGGAACGCCTGGCCGAGCGACTGTGCCTCCACGGGGTCGCCGATCGGCGTACCCGTGCCGTGCGCCTCGACATACGACACGTCGGCCGGGTCGACGCCGCACTCCTCGTACGCCCGGGTGATCACCTCGCGCTGGCCGCGCGGTGTGGGGGCGAGCAGGCTGAGCGAGCGGCCGTCGTTGTTCACAGCCGTACCGCGTACGAGTGCGAGGACCGGATCGTGGGCGGTGCGGGCGTCGTCGAGGCGGGCGAGGACGATCGCGGCGCCCCCCTCTCCGGGTACGAAGCCGTCCGCGTCGGCGGCGAAGGCGCGGCACCGGCCGGTCGGCGACAGTGCGCCCGTCGCTTCGAGAAGGCGGTGACCGGTCGTGGTCAGGCCGAGGTTGACGCCGCCGACCACCGCGAGGTCGCACTCGCCGGACAGCAGGCTGCGCCGGGCCAGGTGCAGGGCGACCAGCGCGGAGGAGCAGGCCGTGTCGACGGCCAGGGCGGGGCCGTTGAGGTCCAGTGCCTGGGCGACACGGGCGGGGATCAGGTTGGGGAGGTTGCCGGTGAGGGCGCCCGGATGGCGGGCCAGGTCCCCGTCGGCGGCCGCGGCCAGGATCTCGGGATACCCGCTGTCGCCGGTCGCCGCGAAGATCCCGACCCGGCGGCCCGTCCGTCCGGGACCCGCGTATCCGGCTCGCTCCAGCGCCTCGTGGGCCAGTTCCAGGAAGATGCGGGCCTGCGGATCGGTCGCCCGCGCCTCCGCGTCGTCCATGCCGAAGTAGCCGGCGTCGAAGGCCGCCGGGTCGGGGAGGAAGGAGCCGAAACGGGGCGCTCGGCCGGGCTCGTCGTTCCCGCGCCGGCCCTCGGGCGGCTCGCCGACCGTCTCGCCACCGGCGGCGAGCAGCTCCCAGAAGTCCTCGGGTGTCTCTCCGCCGGGAAACCGGCAGGCCACGGAGAGAACGGCCAGCGCTTGGCCACCGGCGCCGGACCCTGTGGAAGCCGCGAGCCCGGTCGGGGCGGGGAGAGCCGCGCGATGAGCCGCGTCGTGCCCGTGGCCGCCACCGGCCGGTCCCGCCCCGGCCCCGGGGTGCCTGCCGGCACCCGGTCCCGACTGCGCGTCCCCGCCCGCGTCCACAGCCGCCGCCAGCGCGAGCACATGCCCGGCCAGGCCTTCCACCGTGTCGTGCTCCCGCAGGGCGCCCGGCTCCACCGTTACGGAGAACGTGTCCTCCAGCCCGGCCAGCACGGCCATCGCCTTGAGCGAGGACCCGCCGAGGTCGAAGAACCGATCCTGGAGGCCGACCTCGGACACCGGCAGCTCCAGTACCCGCGCCCAGAGCCCCCGCACCGACTCCCGAACCTCGCTCAGGGACCTGGGCGCGATCGCTCGCACCCCGTCGGTCCCTCCCGCCACCGTGGCCGCTGTCTCGACCCAGCGGCGTTCCGCCGCCGCGTACCGGCCGTCCTCGAAGCGCGCGCGCAGCACCCCACGGCGCAGTTTTCCGCTGGTGGTACGCGGGAAAGCGCCCGGTGGCAACGGCAGTACCCGTACGTCGTCGTGGCCGAGGGTTTCCCGCAGTCGCCCGGCGGCGGCGCGGAGCACCGGTGCGGCGGCGGAGGGCTCGGGCCGTGCCCACTGAACGAACGCGACGACCCGCTCGCCCCCGCCGTCCGGGTCGGTCGACCCCACGACCGCAACGGCCCCCGCCGGCAGCCCCGGCGTCGCGGTGACCGTCTGTTCCAGGTCCGAGGCGTGGAACGTACGGCCGTTGACGAACACCACGTCCTTGTGACGCCCGGTGACGCACAGCCGTCCGTCCCGCAGGAAGCCCAGGTCGCCGGTGCGCAGCCAGCCGTCACCGCCGAACGCCTCCGCGCTCGCCTCGGGCGCCCGGTGGTACCCGCGCCCCGACTGCGGCCCCCGCACCTCCACATGTCCGACCCGTCGGTCCCCCCGGACGCGTCCGGACGCGCCGGTGATCCGGACCTCGCAGCCCTCCACCGGCCGCCCGAGATCCATCAACTCCACTGCGTGCGCTCCCGGTTCGGTGTCCACCACCCGTCCCCGGCTGAGCGCCGCCCGGTCCACTGCGAGCGGGGTCGCGGTCTCGCCGAGCGGCGGTACGGTGACGGCGAGGGTGGCCTCGGCCAGGCCGTACACCGGGAGCGGAGCACGCGGGTCCAGTCCCGCCGCCGCCGTTCGGGCCGTGAACTCCCGCCACACGCGCGGTGCGATGGGCTCGGCGCCGACGAGCAGCAGGCGCACACAGCCGAGGTCGAGGCCGGCGAGCTCGGCGGCGGGGACGCGGCGTACCGCGAGGTCGAGGGCGAAGTTCGCAGCCGACAGGAGCGTCGCGCGGTGGCGGGCGGCGGTCTCGAACCACAGGGCGGGCCGTTTGGCGAAGGACAGCGGCTCGATCCGTATCTGCTTCAGGCGTGCGGCCATGGGGACGAGATGCGTGCCGATGAGTCCCATGTCGTGGAAGTACGGCATCCAGGTCGCGAGGACATCGTCCGAGGTGATCGCCATGGCGGCGCGGATCTGGTGGAGATTGGCGAGTACCCCGGCGTGGGTCAGTTCCACGCCCTTGGGGGCGCCCGTGCTGCCGGAGGAGAACTGGAGGAACGCGACGTCGTCGGGGGCGGGCCGGGGGAGTTGCCGCGGCGGGCGGCCGCGACGGAGTTCGTCCAGCCGCAACACTCCTGCTCCGGGGCCGAGTCGGGGGTCCGATTCCTCGATCGTCCCGGTGACGAGGGCGGTCGTCGACTCGTCCGTCACCACGGGCGGCCTGCCGAGGAGTTCCCGGACCGGGCCGATCCGGCGCGGCTCCGGGGCGAGGGGGACCGGTACGGCGCCCGCGGCCAGCGCGCCCCAGAACATCGGCTGGAAGGCGTCACCGCGGTCGGCGACCAGCGGCAGCGGGGCGCCGGGCGCCAAGCCCGCCGCTATGAGCCCGCCCGCCACCCGCAGTGCGTCGTCCCGGAGTTCGGCGAACGTGACCGTGTGCTCGCCGCCGTCTCCCCGGACATGCACGACGGTCTGCCCGGGGGTCTCCCGCGCCGCCCCGAGCAGCACGTCCAGCAGCGTCGACGCCGCTGCGCCGTTCACACCCTCATGCGATCTCTCCACCTGCGGACCCTATAAGCCGGCCGTCACACGTGGGTCCCACCGCCGAGCGCCCGCACCGAGGCGCACACGGGCCGCACCCCTGCCGCGCCGCGACCGCCGACACGGACGGCCAGCGCGGTTGCCCTCAACGGCTGCTCACTGTGCCCCGTCGTGTGCACCCGTGCTCTCGAAGCGCCGGTCGTCGGCCGTCTGGCGGCGTGCGGACCATGTGCCGGTGAGCTGCCGGGCCGCCGGGCGACCGGTACGCCGTCGCTACGCGAGGAACACCTGCCGGGAGTCGACGTTCGCCCTCCAGAACCCGGAGGTGTCCGCGCAGACCACCGCCGAGCGGCGGGCAACCGCACATGGACGTCGACCTGCCCAACCGACGCCGGCCCCGCACATCTCCCCCGCGATCGAGGGAACCCCGGACCGCGCGTACCGCTCTCACCGTCCGAGAGAGGGGGACGCCGAATGAAGTTCATGACCCGCCACGCGCCCGTCGCGGTGCTGCTCGCATGCTGCTGTTTACCGCTGACCGCCTGCGGCACGGAACGCCCGGGGACGCACGCGGCCGCGCCCGGACCGGAATCGTCCGCGGCGGACGAGACGAGCGACGACGGCCAGGCAGACCTTCCCGACACCACGAGCGATGATCAGGGCACTCTTCCTGACACGACGAGCGATGATCAGGGCACTCTCCCCGACACCACGAGCGACGACCAGGGCAGCCTTCCTGACACCACGAGCGACGACCAGGGCACCCTTCCTGACACCACGAGCGACGACCAGGGCACCCTCCCCGACACCACCACCGATGATCAGGGCAGCCTCCCCGACACCACCACGGACGACACAGGGGACGACGTGCCGGTGGACGGCCCGCACCGCTGGTTCCCGATGCTCCGTGAATTCCGCGCCTACCTCGCAGCGAGCGTCCCCAGGGCGGACGCAGCCATCGCCGCGCACGTGACAAGCGTCCACATCCGCGTGCCTGCGGGCAGTGCCCGCAGCGTGGCCGTGGTCCGGGTCGACTACGGCGTGTCGGAACAGGAACGGGCGGACCGCACCGCGAGTGTCTTCGCCCGATGGCGGAGTTCCGTGTACGGCGATCACGGCCACGTGGAGGTCCTGGGTCCGGCGAAGACCACCGCCGTGAAGGACTGGTGACCGACGGCCGTACCGGCTGAGCGACCGCGCGCAACGGTGCGACCGGCGCCGCTCACAGGCGTTTGCGGCGTCGGTCGGAAACGGCGCGCAGGGCCGGCGCGGCCGGGCGGTCGACGGGTACGAAGCGGGTGCCGTCGCAGCGATGAGTTTGCCGGAGCCCACAGGTCTACCTGTCGACAGGCACGATCAACTCATCGGGAGCAAGACATGGGCCTCATCCACATCGAGCTGTTCGCGACCCTCGACCTCGTCGGGCAGTCGCCCGGGGGCCCCGACGAGGACCCGGAGGGGTTCCCGTTCGGCGGCTGGCAGGCGCCCCTGATGGACGAGGCCGCCGGGGCGCAGGTGAGTGCCGCGTACGAGGGCACGGACGCCCTCCTGCTCGGCCGGCGGACGTACGACATCTTCGCCGCCTACTGGCCGCATCAGAAGGGCGGCCAGGACAACGGGATCGCCACGCTTTTCAACAGCGTCCCGAAGTACGTGGCGTCCCGCGGCAGGCCCGACCTCTCGTGGGCCGGGTCGACACATCTTGGTCCGGATCTGGCCGGCGCGGTGCGCGAGATCCGTGAGAAGCACGAGCACGTGAAGGTCGTCGGAAGCCTGGACCTGGTCCAGACCCTCCTGCGTGAGAAGCTCTTCGACCGTCTCGACCTCTGGGTGCACCCGATCGTGCTCGGCGTCGGGAAGAAGGTCTTCGACGGTGGCGCGGTGCCCACGAACATGAACCTCCTCGAACCGCCGGCCGTCAGCCCGAAGGGCACCGTGTACCTGCGCTACGGGCTCGCCGACGGCACGCCCGGGACGGGGGACATGAGTGCACCCGATCGCGGTGTCGGACGCGCGGACTGAAGCCGTCCGGCGTCGGGTCGGTGCGTGCCGTCGGCAGGTCCGGCCGCTACCGGCCAGGCCGACGGCACCGGCGGGAGCACGGCGCTCCCGGCACCGGGCCCCGCGCCCCCGGCAGACCACGGGTCCACGGCTGTCGTTCCGGTACTCGTCGACGTTTCCGGTCGTCATCCACGATCTGTCCACATGATCCGCATTACGGGACTTCTCCATTTGATGTCCTCCGGACCCTGCCGCGAAGTCGAAGTCGAAGTCGAAAGTCGGCCGGTGCTCCGTTTCGGCGTCCGTGTTTTTTTATGCTCCGACCGTCGACCGGTCTTTTCCGAAGCGCGGAGCGCGACGGGCCCGAGCTGCCGGTCGTTTTCGAATCGGATTCAATTCCGGCCGCGACGGGAGCTGTGGCGGTCAACGGCGGCCGCGTGGCGCTGCGCCGCTGGCGGCGTCCGGCACCGCCCCGGGCGACGTGGTGCAGTCCGGGGCGCAGACCAGGTCGACGGCCCGGTCGGCCGCACCGCCGTCGTGCCGCCGCACCCGACGGTCGGCCGTACCGCCGCCGTACGGCGGGCCGGCCGTCGGGACTCGGTCGGGTCCTGCACCCAGGGGTTGCCCTCTTTCCGGTGTCCGTGCTGATCACGGACGGTTTCCCGGCCGGTCGTGGTGACGGGAAACAGGAAACCCGTCGACCTCCCGGGCCCCGGCGGTCAGTCTGATGCCGAGAGACCGAGCACGACCTGCGACCAGGCAGGACGACCGCAAGGGGGAAACATGCGCAAGTTGTTCAGTGGGGCCGTCGCACTGGCCACCGCCGCCACGGCGATGGTGGCGCTGACCGGCACGGCCGAAGCCAAACCGGCCGCCGACTGGGCAGGGTGCCCGTCCGGCGCCGTCTGTATCTACCCGCAGAACCAGAGCCCCGCCCAGAGCCCGAGCAACGTCTACTACACCTACGGCCCCCACGACCTGAACAACCAGGTGGGCTGGCACTGGGTCCTCAACAACCAGACCGGTGGCGCCTCGGCACAGCTGTGCCTGAACTACGGCGGCACGAACTGCAACTACACCATCGCGGCCCAGAACGGGGTGTGGGCCGACCTCACGCCGGTCAACTCGATCAAGCTGAACCGGCCGTAAGTCCATTCTCACGGGGGAACGTCCGGAATCGCTTTCGCGGTTCCGGGCATCCGTGTTTCCGCCATTCCTTCGCGCCACGCCGGTGAAAGGCCGATCAGCCCCGTATTCCCGCAGTACCCTGAGCGTCGGCCGTTTCACGGCTCATGCGCGCGACACCCGGGGGACGTGGTGGGGGAGCAGCAGCACACCGGCGATCGACGTGAACCGCCACCGCTCGACGGACCTGTTCCGGAATTCCCCGCCCAGCTGAGACGACTCCGCCGACAGCGCGGGCTGTCGCTCGCCGACATGGCCCGGCAGACGCACTACAGCAAGGGCTACCTCAGCAAGATCGAGACGGGTGCGAAGCGGGCCACCGTCGATGTCGCGCGGCGTTGTGACCAGATCCTGGAGGCTGAGGGCGGCTTGCTGCGGCTGCTGACGAGGCCCCCGGAACACGCCGAGGAAGCCGACGACGTGGAGACGACCGGGGAGACGGCGAAAGCGGAGACCACGGACGGCGCGCCGGCCGAGGGGGACGGCGCTGCCGTGCCCGGGCGGGTGGAGTTCGACGCCGTCTGCCCCTACCGAGGGCTGTCGGCGTTCACCGCGCAGGACGCGCAGTGGTTCTTCGGCCGCGAGCGGGCCACCGCCGCCCTGGTCGAGAGGGTCTTCGAGCGGGTCGGCAGCGGGCCCCTGATGGTCGTCGCCCCTTCGGGCGCCGGTAAGTCGTCCCTGTTCAACGCCGGTCTCGTCCCGGCCTTCCGGAACCCGGGCGGCTTCCCCATGCCGGGCGTCGAGCGGTGGCCCGTGGTGGTGTTCACGCCCACCGCGCATCCGCTGGAGGAACTGCTGACCGGCGTCGCGAAGGCACTCGACGGTGATCTCGGCGTCAGCGTGCGGCAGTTGCGGGACCGGCCCGAGGTCCTGTTGGAAGCGGTGCGGCGCAGGGCGGACGACAACGCCCGCGCCGACGGGGACAGACGGCCACCGCCGGTGCGTCCGGTGCTCCTCGTCGACCAGTTCGAGGAACTGTTCACGCTCTGCTCCGACGAGGACGAGCGGCGTGCCTTCGTCCGGGTGCTGTGCGCGTTGTCGACGGCTCGCCGTCCGTCGGATCCCGCGGACGGTCCCGGCGGTGATCCGGCCGTGGTGGTCCTCGGCCTGCGCGCCGACCTGTCCGGCCGGTGTATCGAACTCCCCGAACTGGCACCGGTGTTCAGCGACGGGTTGTTCGTACTGCCCCCGATGTCCGTCGCCGGACTGCGGGAGGCGATCACCCGTCCCGCCGAACTCGCGGGACTGACCCTGGAGTCCGGTCTCGTACCCCTTCTGCTGCGCGACGCCGGCCTGCGCGACGAACCGGCTGGACTGCCCGGCGACGGATCCGACGCCGGGCGCGCCCTGCCGGACGTCACCCCCTCAGGTGCGCTGCCGCTGATCTCCCACGCGCTGCTCACCACCTGGCAGCGGCGGGAGGGTGCCACCCTGACCGTCGCGGGGTACGAACGCACCGGCGGGATCCGGGGAGCGGTCGCACGGACCGCCGAGGACGTGTTCGCCGGCCTGTACCCGAGCGAGCAGCAGACGATCCGCAGGATTCTGGTGCGCCTGGTCCACGTGGCCGACGGCACCGGGCCTGCGCGGTGCCGGACGAGCCGGGCCGCGCTGATGGAGCGGTCGGCCGGCACGGACGGCGCCACGGCCGCCCTGGACGCCTTCGTGCGGGCCCGTCTGATCACCGCCGACCGCGACACGGTCGAGATCGCGCACGAGGCCCTGCTGCACGCCTGGCCCCGGCTGCGCGGCTGGATCGACGCCGACCGGGACGGACTGCTGATCCATCAGCAACTCGCCCACGCCGCCGACGAGTGGGAGCGCGAGGACGGCGATCCGTCCGCTCTCTACCGCGGGACGCGGCTGGACACGGTCCGGATGTGGGCCGGGGAACTCGACGGCCGCAGCCGGCTCAGCGCGCAGGAGGAGGCGTTCCTGAGCGCGAGCCTGGCCGAGGAGGCCGATCGGCAGCGGCAGGCCCGGCGGCAGATCCGGCGCCGGCAGGGGACGCTGGCCACTCTGGTCGTGCTGCTGACCCTCGCCGTCCTCGCCGGAGCACTGGCGTATCGGCAGCGCTCGGACGCGCTGCATCAGGAGCGGGTCGCCCGCTCCAGGGCACTCGCCGCGCAGTCCGCCTCCCTGGCCGCCGGCCAGCCCGAGGCTTCGATGCGGCTCGCCGAGGACGCCTACCGTTCCCAGGTGACGCCCGAGGCGCGCGGCGCCCTGCTGAGCACCCAGACACAGCCCTTCTCGGCCCGGCTCGGCGGGTACCGGGGGCCGGTCAACTCGGTGGCTTTCGCCCCTGACGGGAAAACGCTGGCGACGGCCAGTTCGGACGGCACCGTGATGCTGCGCCGTCTCGCGGACCGTCGTACGACCGCCACGTTCACGATGTCCGGACAGGTGCGGTCGGTCGCCTTCAGCCCCGACGGCCGTACGCTCGCCGCGGGTGCCACGAACGCGCCGGTGCGGCTGTGGGACACGGCCCGCCACCGTACGAAGGCGGTGTTGCCGGCGAGTACCGGAGGCGCCCGGGCCGTGGCCTTCGACCCCCGTGGCCGCACGCTGGCCGTCGCGGCGGGCGACGGCACGGTCCAGGTGTGGGACACGGACCGCGGACGCCGCATCGTCTCCTTCACCGGTCACGTCGGGCAGGTCGACGCGCTGGCGTACGCGCCGGACGGCCGGACGCTCGCGTCCGCCGGCGCCGACCGGACCGTCCGCCTGTGGGACACGGTGCGCGACCGGCCGTCGGGCGTGCTGCGAGGGCACAACGACGAGGTGTACGGCGTGGCGTTCGCACCGGACGGCCGGAGCCTGGCCAGCGGGGGAGCCGACCGGACCGTACGCCTCTGGGACCTGGCACGACACCGGACGACCTCGGTCCTGACCGGGCACAGTGACGACGTCAACGCGGTCGCCTACACCCCGGACGGCGCCACGGTCGTCAGCGCGGGAGGCGACGGCACCACCCGTTCGTGGGACGTGCACAGCGGAATGCAGACGCTGACGCTCACCGGTCACACCGACTACACGATGGGCGTGGCGGTGAGCGCCGACGGGACCAGGCTCGCCACGGCCGGGTTCGACCAGTCGGTGGTGCTGTGGGACCTGCGCGGGCCGGTGCTGACGGCCCGCCCGTACACCGAGGTCTGGCAGTCCGCCTACAGCCCCGACGGGAGACTGCTGGCGAGCGCGGGCACCGATCACACGGTGCGGCTGTGGGACGTGGTGCGACACCGGCCCGTCGCGACACTGCGCGGGCATCGCTCGGCCGTGTTCTCGGTGGCGTTCGCGCCCGACGGACGGACGCTGGCCTCGGCCGGTTCCGACGGCACGGTCCGGCTGTGGGACGTTCTCACCCACCGTCCCCTGGCCACGCTCGCCGGACATCACGGCGACGTCTTCTCCGTGGCGTTCGCCCCGGACGGTGCGCTGCTGGCCTCGGCGGGCGCCGACCGCACGGTGCGGCTGTGGGACGTGCCTACCCGCCGTCCCCTGGACACGCTCACCGGCCACACGGACTTCGTCAACGACGTCAGCTTCAGCCCCGACGGGCGCACGCTGGCGAGCGCGGGTGACGATCTGACCGTACGGCTGTGGGACGTCGCGAGCCGACGGCCGCTGGCCACGCTCACCGGGCACAGGGGCGCGGTACGGGCAGTGGCGTTCGGCCCGGACGGCCGGGCGCTGGTGAGCAGCGGCAACGACGGGACCGTGCGTCTGTGGGATGTCCGCCGCAGACGTCCGTCGGCGGTGTTGCGAGGCCACACCGGCTCGGTGCGGGGCATCGCGTTCTCCCCCGACGGCCGTCTGCTGGCCAGCAGCGGCAGCGACCGTACCGTGCGCCTGTGGGACGTCGCCGAGCGGCGGCCGTGGGCGACACTGACCGGGCACACGAACGCGGTGTGGGGCACGGTGTTCGCCCCGGACGGGCGGACGGTCGCCAGCAGCAGCAACGACGGGACCGTACGGCTGTGGAACCTCGACGTGTCCGCCCGCTTCGCCGCGATCTGCCGGCTGCACCTGTCCGCGGCGGGTCCGTCCGCGTGCCCGCCCGGATGACGGCGACGCCGGGTCACGCCGGGTCCCCTCACCTGTCCGAAAACCGGTTGGAGTCCCGCCCGTGGCCATGGCGCACTTCGCTTCAGTCGGGCTGCGGCGGATGCGCGTCCCGCTCCGCCGCCTCGGCGACGCGTTTGATGTTCGCCAGCCGGTGGTCCCAGTCGGCCGCGAGCGAGGCCATCCACCGCGCGGTCCTGTCCAGTGCCGCGGGCCGCACCGCGTAGCGAACCTCGCGCCCGACCCGGCCGCCGGAAACCAGCCCCGCGGCGTCCAGGACGGCGAGGTGCTTGACCACCGCCTGCCGCGAGACGGGAAGGCCCTCGGCCAGCGTCGTGGCGGTGGCCTCACCCTGTTCGGCGAGCAGATCGAGCAGCCGGCGTCGCGTCGGGTCGGCCAGCGCACCGAGGACACCGTCGACGGTCTCGGCGCCGCCGGGACGCTCCTCCGTCACGCGACGGGCTGCTCGGCGCGGGTCTTGAGCGCGCCGAGCTCCAGGGGCCAGCCTTCGCTGTGATCCTTGAGGTTCTGACTGCGCAGCTCCTCGGACCCGGCCAGCGCCGCGAACCCGCTCTCGACGACGCGGAGCCGCGTCCGGTCGCCCTCCTGGGTCAGCGTGAACTCCACGAGCGTGCTGTTGCTCTCGCTCAGTTCCTCGCCGGGGAACGCGCTGGTCCAGCGGTACGACAGGTACGTCGGAGGCTCGACCTTCTCCACGCGTACCGGGAAGTCGCCGTGCTCGGCGTTCCTCGCCACCATCGACTCGCCCTCCTTGGCCACGGTGCCGGGCAGGCTCGCTTTGTCGGCCACCCAGAATCCGGGCTGCGCCACCAGCGACCAGACCCGCTCCAGGGGTGCCGCGATCAGGGTTTCGCGTTCGATTCGGTCGTCGCTCATCAGGAACTCCTTCGTCGTCACCAGCGGATGCAACTCCAGAGTTGCACATAGGGAACCGAGACGCAACTCAAGGGTTGCTCCTGGGGAATCATGTGACCGGTCCCGCGGCGTCACCGTGCGCGTGACATGCGTGTCGCCCCGGTGGAACCGTGAAAGTTCCACCAGGGCGAGCCGAGCGCCATTGCCGCCCGTCCGGCCTTCGGTGCGGCGCCGGTCCGTCGACCGTCAGCGGGTGTACCCGGCTGTCGCGAGACGGGAGCCGGCGTCACGCTGTACGTGGCGGCCGGGCAGGAGGGACGGGTCAGCGGGTGTAGGTGACCCGGTGCTCCCTCAGGGAGCCGCAGTTGGAGCCGGACACCTGCACGTAGACGTTGCCGATCTGGCCGCCCCAGTCGACGCACTGGTTCTTGCCGTTGACGTACGTCGGGCCCGCGTACGACGTGTACTGCCCGTAGTCCGAGTCGTTCGCGTCGGTGGCCGGGATGTAGATCCAGGCGGACATTTCCTTCGCGGCGCCGGGGGTGCTGCGGATGGTCGTGACGCAGTTCTTGCCGTTGGCGGAGTTGTACGTCAGGTAGATGGTGCCCAGCGAGCCGACGGGTGCCGAGTTCACCGTCTTGTAGCTGCTACCGCAGACCTTCTGCGGTGTGGTGTTGGGTGCGGCGGAGGCGGGTGCCGCCAGAGCGGTGGCGGCTCCCAGCGACAGGGCTGCCAGGGCGGTGACGCCCAGCATGGAGTGAATGAAGCGCATATTTCCCCCTTGTGATCTTAGGAGCTGGTTACTCCCGTCTTATGTGACCAGCGGAGCATCCCGATGGTTGTGCCGGATTTACATCGGTTTTCAGCCACAACTGGCGGCTTGACAGGCCGAGTTGCGACGCAGCACGCCCGCCCTGCATGTCTGAGCCTCTCCCCGCGCTCTCCCGGGCGGTCGCCTCCTGCGAGCCCCCTGCGTTCAGCGGACTCGGAGGGGCGAGTCGCCGGTACGCAACCGCAGAGCCGTGGCTCCACCCGTCCGCGAGAGGGCTGAGGGAGAGCGGAGGGAGGGCTACGGGAGGGCTGCAAGGTCATCGGACGTGCGGACGCTCCCACGGGGACGGCGGGGCGGCCACTGTCCGGTTCCGTGTCCCCGGCGGGACACTGGTGGAGTGACGGACGACGAACGGCGGACGGACCGGCGGTTGGAGCGGGCCATCCTCGATCTGCTGGAGCGACGCGGCCCGACGGCCACGATCTGCCCCTCCGACGCGGCGCGGGCGGTGTACGAAGGAGACGACGACGGCTGGCGCGCGCTCATGGAACCGGCCCGCCGCGCGGCCCGGCGGCTGGTCGCGGCCCGCCAGGTGGAGATCACACAGGGTGGGCGCCCGGTCGAGCCGACAGAGGCCCGCGGCCCGATCCGCATTCGCCGCACCCGCTGACACCGAGGCTCCCCGCGCGGCCCCGCAGGGCCGCCGACCTGCTCGGCCCCGGGCTCTCGCCTGTCCGGCGACGAGCCGGGTGTGCCTCGCCCTGACGGGAGCCCCCGCGTCCGAAGCGCATGCCGACCGCGGTCCGGGGAACCCCCTCCTGCGCGCCCCGACGCAGGAGAACCGAGCCTGTCCGACACTGATCCACCGGACCGCACTCGGAGTGGGGCGCCGGCACCACGCGAACCGGAACAAGGAGCAGATGTGAACCAGCCGGACTCCCTCACCCTTCAGCAGGAGATCGCCCGGGAGCTCGGCGTCGCCGAGACCTTCGGGGCCGCGACGGAGATCGAGCGCCGGGTGACCTTCCTCGCGGAGCGGCTGACCTCCGCAGGTCTGGCCTGCCTCGTGCTCGGCATCAGCGGCGGCGTCGACTCCACCACCGCCGGCCGCCTGTGCCAGCTGGCGGTCGAGCGAGCCCGCGACGCCGGACACGAGGCACGGTTCTACGCGATGCGGCTGCCCTACGGCGTCCAGGCCGACGAGCACGACGCCCAGCTCGCGCTCTCCTTCATCCAGCCCGATCACGTGCTGACCGTCGACATCAAGCCCGCGAGCGACGCCGCGCTCGAGGCCGTGCTGCAAGCCGACGTGAGCTTCCGCGACGCCCAGCACCAGGACTTCGTGCTCGGCAACATCAAGGCAAGGCAGCGCATGATCGCCCAGTACGCCGTTGCCGGCGGGCACAACGGACTGGTCGTCGGCACCGATCACGCAGCCGAAGCGCTCTCCGGCTTCTTCACCAAGTTCGGCGACGGCGCGGCGGACGTCGTCCCGCTGTCCGGCCTGACCAAACGCCGGGTACGAGCTGTCGCGGACGTGCTCGGGGCACCGGCCGGCCTGGTGCGCAAGGTCCCGACGGCCGACCTGGAGACCCTCTCTCCGGGCAGGACCGACGAGGACGCGCTCGGGGTCACCTACGACGACATCGACGACTTCCTGGAAGGCAAGCCCGTGGACGAAGACGTCTTCGAGACGATCGTCCACCGCTACCGGCTCACCGACCACAAGCGCCGGCTGCCCATCGCCCCCTGAGGGCCGCCCGGTGATCTTGTACTCACCCGGACGCCGCCACGACGGCACGCGGCTTCGACGGCGGGCCGGAGGAGGAGTTCACGGCCCTGCCTTCGCCCGGCCGGGGGCTGTGGGTCGGGTGCCTGACCCGTTGTGAGGAACCGTCCGCCCGGTATATTTTCGGGTTGTTTCGGCAGGTGGTGCGGCCCGGTTCCGGGCCTGTGCTGAGGGGGGTTCGGGGGATGGTGCGGGTCGAGGACGGGGAAACCCGGGGCGCGGTGGGGACCGGGGGCCAGGAGGGGGTGGCCGGGGGCGGGACTGCCAGGAACGCGAGCGAGGTGGCCGGCGAGCGGGTCGGCGTCGTGGTGGTGGGCGCGGGTGCGGTGGGGTTGCTGCTGGCGTGCGAGCTGGCGGGGTTCGGCGTCGACGTGGTGGTCGTGGAGATGAGGGGCGGGGTCTCGGGGCGGCCGAGGGCGACGACCTTGCATGCGCGGACGGTGCAGTGCCTGGCGCGCCGGGGGTATCTGGATGCGCTGGCCGGTGAGGGCGCGGTGTGGGGGGTGGAGCGGACGGAGGAAGGAGCTCCGTTCCATTTCGGGGGGTTGCCGGGACTGGTGGTCCCGGCGCCCGAGGGGGAGCCGGCGGCCGTGGTGAAGTGCGTGCAGGCTGATGTCGAACGGTGTCTGGAGAAGCGGGCCCGCGGTGTGGGGGTGCGTGTGGTGCGCGGGCACCGCGTGGTGGGGGTGCTCGAGGGGCAGCGCGGGGTGCGGGTGGAGGCGGAGGGCCCGCAGGGTGTCGTGAGGTGGGAAGCGGGCTTCGTGGTGGGGGCGGACGGTGCGCGCAGCGCGGTGCGCGAGCTGGCGGGTTTCGGTTCGCGGGTGTGGCCGGCGACGGTGTCGGCCCTGGCGGGCGATGTGCGCGTCGAGGGCGGGGAGGCGGTTCCGCCGGGCTGGCATCGTACGGAGCGGGGATGGATCTTGGCCCGGGACGTGGGGGACGGTGTCACGCGGTTGCGGACGTTGGACTGTTCGGGCGCCCATGAAGCGCGTGATGTTCCGGTGACCGTGGGGGAGTTGACCGAAGAGGTGTCGCGGATCCTGGGGCGGGAGATCGTGCTGGGCGGGGGGCGGTGGCTGAGCAGGTTCAGTGATTTCTCGCGGCTGGCCGATTCGTATCGCAACGGCCGGGTGTTGCTGGCGGGCGACGCGGCGCATGTGCACTTCCCGATCGGCGGTCAGGGCCTGAGTACGGGATTGCTGGACGCGCTGTCGTTGGGGTGGAGGCTGGCGTTGACGCTGCGGGACAGGGCGGGGGAGGGGCTGCTGGACGGCTATGGGCGGGAGCGGCGTCCTGCCGGGCACAGGGTCATCGACCACACCCGGGCGCAACTGGCCCTCATGCGGCCGGAGCAGGGACTCGATCCGCTTCGTGCGGTCTTCGGTGAGCTCTTGGCGCAGGGCGGTGCGGAGCGTTCGGTGCTGGCGTCGATGATCAGTGGCCAGGACACGGTGCTTCCCGCGCGGGGGCCGGAATCCTCCCCTTGGGAGGGGCGCTTCGTGCCCAACACGGTGCTGGAGACTGCGGAGGGCCGTACCGATGTGATCACTCTGCTGGGGCAGGGCTGGCCACTGCTGCTGCTGTTCGGGGAGCGGGGCACCCGCTATGCGGTGCGGGCGCAGCCGTGGTCGGACCTTGTGCGGGTGATACGGGCCGAGCCGGTGCCGAAGCTGGACAGCGAGGCCCTGCTGGTACGCCCGGACGGCTACGCCGGCTGGGCGGCGGGAGGCGGCCGGCTGGCCGACGCCCTGCGTGACTGTTTCGGTGAGGGCACGCAGAACCCTGAGAGCACGCAGGAGACGGAGACCACGCGGGAGACGGAGACCACGCGGGAGACGGAGACCACGCGGGGTGCGGTGGTCGCCGCCGGGTCGTCGGCGGCCAGGCCCACCGCGTAGCTTCTTCAGCCAAGCTCGCGGAGACTGTCGGCTCCGGAGAGCAGGATCGCCACCACGTCGTCGCGCTTGCCGGGCTGGGTCTTCATCGAGCCGATGTAGCCATAGGGCATGTCATGCCGCCTTCGTCGGAGTTGCTGTCACGCGGCACCATCACGGCCGCCCCGTCAGGCGACGCGACCGCTACCCCGCCGCGACCCCCGAGGCGCGCCAATCACTGACCTGTCAGGAGCCGGGAAGGATCCCCCGGACACGGCTCAGGCGTGGGGCGTGAGGGCGCCGCGGAGTTCGCTGTGCACGTGGGCTCCCCTGGATTCGGTGATGTCGACCGCGGCGAGGACGGAGGGGACGACGACACTGGGCAGGATGTGACGCAGGAGAGCGCTGACGCGGCGCGGAAGGTCCTGGTAGTTGGATACGGCCTGCGACATCGCCTGGACGCCGGCGAACGCTCCGACGAGGACGTCGGCGGTCTCGCCCGGCTCGATGTGGGGCATGAGTTCGCCCTGCGCCTGTGCCTGCCGGAGCAGGGTGGTGCCGACGTCGCTCCAGCGCAGGAAGGGGCCGCTGCGGTCCAGGCCCTGAGCCTGCTGGTCGAGCGCGAGGCGGACGCCCGCGCGCACCAGGGGATCCGTGCGCAGACGGTAGGCGTGCAGGACGACGGTGTCGACGAGTTGCTGGACCTTGCAGGCGCGCGAAGGGACGGGCAGGTCCTGGTCCTGCTCGTGGATCACACCGTCCGCGAGGTCTTCCTTGGAGGGGAAGTGGAAGTACAGGGCGCCTTTGGTCACTCCGGCAGTGGTGAGGATCTCGCTGATGGTGGCAGCCTGGTAGCCGCGCTCCTCGAAGACCTTGGCCGCGGCCGTCAGAATCGTCTGCCGGGTGCGGATCGCCCGGTCCTGCTTCACCAATGCTGGGTCTCCTTGCGTTCGTTGAGCCCAAGGACCCAATAAAAAACCGTCCAGTTCGTACATTACAGGGGGGTGTTGTGTGCGGCACCCCTGGATGTGGCGGGTGCCGTGAACCGCGGGAACGGCCGCGGTCCGGCGGGGAAGGGAGCAGGGTGTGCGGGACGTGGGAGACGGTGTGGGCGACGAGGGCCGCGAGGTGCGCGGTGGGGACGACGGTGTGCCGGACGGCTCGGGTGGCGGCTTGGTCCTGGTGACGGGCGCGACGGGGACGGTGGGGCGGGAAGTGCTGCGGACGTTTCCTGCGGGGCGGCCGTTGCGGATCATGTCGAGGGATCCATCGAGGGTGTCGCAAGCACCGTCGGGCGCTGAGACGGTGGCGGGGGACTACGAGGATCCGCTGTCGCTGGACCGGGCGTTGGCGGGGGTGGAGACGGCGTTCTTGGTCACGGCGCGGCCGGGTGGGGGCGATGATGCGGCGTTCGTGGCGGCCGCGCGGCGGGCGGGTGTGCGGCGTCTGGTGAAACTGTCCGCGGCGGCGGTGTCGGATCCCGGGGCCGGAGACGTGATCACTCGCTGGCAGCGGGCGGCCGAGGAGTGCGTGCGCGGCTGCGGTCTGCGGTGGACCCTGCTGCGTCCGCGTGCGTTCATGTCCAACTCTCTGGCCTGGGCGGAGTCGGTGCGTGACGAACGCACGGTGCGTGCACTGTACGGGACCTCGCCCAACGCCTGCGTGGACCCCCGTGACATCGCGGAGGTCGCGGTGCGGGTGCTGACGGAGCAGGGACACGACGGTCGTACGTACACCCTGACCGGGCCTCGGGCGCTGACCGCGGCGGAGCAGACCGAGGAGCTGAGCCGGCTCCTGGGTGTGCCCCTGCGGTTCGTGGAACTGAGCCCGGCACGGGCGCGGGCCACGTGGGCCCGGCGATACCCGCAGCCGATCGTCGAGGCGCTGCTGGAGAGCGCGTTGCGGCAACGTGCGGGTGCCAAGGCGGGGGTGCAGGACACGGTCCGCGCGGTGACGGGCAGCCCGGCACGCTCCTTCGGACAGTGGGCCCGCGATCACCTCGAGGCTTTCGCCGGCCCGATCGCCCTCCCCGGCCCCGCAGGCCTTGCCGACCCCGCCGGGCCTGTGGGGCCGGCCGGGCATGTTGCCTCTGCCGGGCGGCCGGCGTCCACGTAGGCCGGGCCGGCGCACGCCGTCACCCCTGCCCCTTGGAGGTGTGGCTGTGGGGGTCAGGGAGTGGGTGGTGCCATGGTGACGGTGGAGCGGAAGACGGGGTGGCCGTCCTGGTGGGCGGTTATCCGGACGCTTTCTTCCTTTTCGGGTGCGGAGGGGGTCGGGGGGAGGGGGTGGGCTTCGATGGTGCAGGGGGCGTCGAGTTCGACGTAGCGCAGGAACTGGCTGGTGAGGGCGAGGGGCAGGCCGGTGCGTCCGAGGGCGGCGATGGCGGCCTGGCGGGCGGCTTCGAGGAGGACCATGCCGGGTACGTGGTCGACGGGGTGGTCGAAGAGGGTGGGGTGGCGGGTGTCGACGCGCAGTTGCCAGCGGCCGGTCTGCCCGGTCGGAGACAGGACGACGTCCATGGGCGACATCCGGCCGACACTCTGCGGGGGTTCGGGAGCGGTCAGCGCAAGCGGGCGGGGGACTTCACGGTCGGGCAGCCGGCCGGCGCGCAGGCGCTCGTAGACCGCCGGGGCGATGCAGGTGAGGAAGCCGCCTCCGGTGGCGGCGAGGTGCCCCTCGCGGTAGATCCTCACGTGGATGCGGCAGCTGCTCAGGGTGCCGCGCCGGTGTTTGACCTCGGTACAGGTGACGTCGACGTCGAGGGAGGCAGGTGTCAGCCCGACCCGTATGTGCGGGGGGCGCACCTCGACGTCCAGGTCGGCGACCAGGAGGTGATGGTCCAGCGGGACCCCGAACTCGGCGTGGGCCAGCAGGATTCCGCTCTGCCGAATCGTCTCGGCGGCGATCAGCGGGTCGTGGCAGCCGTCCACGGCCGTGAAGAAGCCGTGGCCGCGGGGCCACTGGGCAGCCAGGGCGAACCGTAAGTCCTCCCGCCGAGCCCAGTCGGTGAGCAGGACCTCGGCGACGCTGGCGCGATGGACGAATTCCCGGGGAACGGTGGTGGTCAGGGACGGCAGGGATTCCGGGGGGCCGGTCCGTGTGCGTGCGGCACCGGATTGTGCACGATGTATGCGGAACGCGCTCGCCGACATAACTCCCCCTGAGCCGCCTCGGATGCCTCATGAGGGACAGCCCCTCGGAAGGTCGAAGATACATACCAGCCGGTTTACTTTCCACCGGCAAGGCGCTGCTCCGCGTCCGGTAAATGGAGTGGTTTATTCCCGGACCTTCTCGTGATCGTTCGCCCGGCGGCCGCGGGTCAGAACCAGTGCAGGCAGTGCGGGGCGCGCTCGGCGCGGAAGAGAGCGTCGGCGAGGGCCGCCGCGCCGGGACGGTGAGCCCGGATGTGTCCGGCGCGTGCGAGCGTGCTGGGGGCGGTGCCGCCGAGGTAGACCGAGCCCAGGTCACCGACGCCGAGGGACAGGTCGGGCTCGCGGTCCGTGGGGACGCATTCGGCCTTGCTGTCCCGGACGGTCAGCAGGTAGCGGCCGTGCTCGCCGAGGAAGGGGTCGTCGACGTCGAGAACCAGCTCGCCGTCGGTGAACCAGCCGCGGGCGGTGAGCGCACGCGGGATGTCCAGCAGCCGTACCCAGAGCCAGTCGGTGTCGTCGCTCAGCTGGGCGGCGCGGAAGTCCGTGAACCGCCAGCGCAGCGGGTGCCCGGGCGGGAAGTGCTTGAAGACGACCTCGGTGACCAGGTCGTGCCCAAGGACGAACCGGGCCAGGGCCGTGAAGACGGCGTCGTCGGTGGTGATGGTCTCGTCGACGGTCAAGGTGCCGCTCTCGCCGAGCGCATAGCTGGCGTACCCGTCCGGTACGCCGTCGGCGTCGCGGTGGACGGCGACGTAGCGCGGCGTCGCGGAGACGGGCGGCTGGCCCGCGCCCCGAGCCCACCAGTGGTGCGGCCGCGACAGCGCGCCCGGCTGTGCGTGGCGGTAGCGGTCGTAGACCTCTTCCAGGACCGTGCCGCACTCGGCACGCCGCAGTACCTCGACCGAACCGGTGTCCGGGTCGGTGTCGGGCGCCGGGGAGCCCGCCGTCGCGCGCGCCCGGGGCAGGGCGAGGGCGCCCCGGTGGCGCTGTACCGTCAGCCGCTGCGTGTAGGTCGCCGGTCCGTAACCGAACCTGCCGTAGATCAGGGCCTCGCTGGCCAGCAGCACGGAGAGGAACTCCCCCCGGGCCCGCAGCTCGTCGAGTTGATGGCGCATCATCGCCCCCGCCACGCCCCGGCGTCGATGCGAGGGCAGGACGCCGACGGTGGTCACCCCGGCGGTCGGGACGAGGATCTCACCGGGCAGGGTGAGCTCGAAGGAGTACGCCCCGGCGGTGCCGACGGGCCGCCCGTCCGCCGTCACGGCAAGCAGGCCGCGATCCATTTCGAGCGCCGACCACCACAGTCCGCCGTCCTCGGTCGGGGTCTCCGGGAACCGTCCGAATGCGGCATGGAGGGTGTCGACGAAAACGTCGCGGTCCTCGTCGGTCGTAGAACGGATCTCCATGCTGCCGCTTCCTCCCCCGGTCACGGCACCACGGCTCGTGGTGCCCCGCCACAGTGCAGCCTCGACCCGTGAGCAGGTCAAGCGGTTTATTGCGAGCAGGTCGGGATCTCGGCCGCGTCCCCAGGGGACACTCGCCACCGTGCTCGGGGGTGAGTGGCCCCTGGGAACACGGGGAGCGCCTGGCCCGGTGGCCGGTGCGGACGCACGGCGACGAGATCTGCCACGCCCCCTACGGCGGTTCCAGTGCGTTTCGAGTGCGGCTGGTTCGGCGTCCCGCATCGTGGGAGCGCCCGAGTGACCGAAGGAGTTCCCGTGCGCACAACGGTGACCGGCCCCATCACGATCGACCAGCTGACAGGTGTTCCCCGGCGGTCGGGCGAGCAGTTGCTGCCCGGCCCGCTCGCCCTTGACCCGCTCGCCTCTGTCCCGCTCTCCTTCCGGCGAGGCCTGCCCGGGGTGCGCGGGGGAGGTGTCCCGGCGCACACCTCCTCCCGCCCCTGCGGCGCCGCGTCCCCGCCGGGTGAAGCAGCGGCCGTAACCGGTCCCGCCGCCTGCGAGCCGCGGTGGCAGGACCGGCGGGCATCGACATCGGCACCGTCACCGGAGGCCGGCCATGACGACGTTGCGTGACGTGCTCGCCCAGCAGGCGCCCTCGTTCTCCTTCGAGTTCTTCCCTCCGAAGACGGACGCCGGTATGCGCACCCTGTGGCGGACGATCCGGCAGGTCGAGCGGCTGGCACCCGCCTTCGTCTCGGTCACTTACGGCGCGGGCGGCTCCTCGAGGGACCGAACCGTCGAGGTGACCCGGCAGATCGTGGCCGAGACGACGCTGCGCCCCGTCGCCCATCTCACGGCCATCGGCCACTCGGTGGCGCAGCTGCGCAGCATCATCGGCCAGTACGCCGACGCCGGCGTACGCGATGTCCTCGTCCTGCGCGGCGATCCGCCCGGCGGCGACCCCGACGCGCCGTGGACCGCGCATCCGAACGGCTTCAGCCATGCCCACGAACTCGTGACTCTGGTGCGGGAGTTGGGGGACTTCAGTATCGGAGTCGCGGCGTTCCCCGAGCGTCATCCGCGCTCACCCGACTGGGAGAGCGACCTCCGGCACTTCGTCGCCAAGTGCCGGGCGGGCGCCGACTACGCCGTCACCCAGATGTTCTTCCACGTCGAGGACTACCTGCGGCTGCGCGACCGGGTGGCCGCCGCCGGCTGTGACATCCCGATCATTCCGGAGATCATGCCGGCCACCGACGCACGCCAGATCGGCCGTTTCGCCGAACTCAGCGGCGCCGCCTTCCCCGAGGAACTGGCACACCGCCTCCACGGCGCGCGCCACGACCCGCAGCAGGGCCACCGCATCGGCGTCGACTACGCCACCGCCATGGCCCAGCGGCTCCTGCGCGAAGGCGCCCCCGGACTGCACTACATCACCCTCAACCGGTCGACGGCGGCGCTGGACATCCATCGAGCCGTGAGAGAACCGGCAGGTGCCCGGCGCGTCCTGGCACCGCACCACTGACGTCAACCACCGCGCTGAGAGCGGGAGGACCAGGTGTACGACAGCACTCAGGACGACGGCAGGGCGGACAGGGAAGCAACGGATGTCACCTCGGGTGCCGTCCCACCGCTGCGACTCGCCGGCATCGACGAGGACGACATGGCGGAGCCCCACGTGGTACGCGGCATCGACTGACGTCGCGGCCCACGCCGCGAGCCGGCGGCGGCCGCCCTCACCGCCGGCAGGCGAGATCCGTCATCACGGCCGGCGGCAGGGACGGGTTGGCCGCGGCTGCTTCCGCCACCTGTTCGTCCGGGTCGTCGAGCAGCTCCACGACGACCGCCGGAGGCAGAGCCGGGTGGCCGGCGGCGATGGGTCTGGCCCGTCCGTCCGTCAGACAGACGAGCAGGGCCGGGGCCGTCGCCCGGCGATGGCGCGCAACCTCACGGAACACCTTCCGCACCGCCGGCTCGTGGCGGACCAGGTGCTCCAGCAGCGCTGGGGGAGCATCCGGGTTGGTCGCCACCTTGGCCAGGACATGGACGCCGTGCCGGTCGACCATGGCACGCAACTGCGCTTCGGTGAGCCCGGGGTGCGGGGCGAGGGCCTTGACCACCTTCGCGTCGGGGTCGCCGGCCAGCCGGTTGCGCAGCGCGGGCGGCAGGTCGCGTCGCTGGGCCACCAGCATCCGCGCGGCCGGGTTCGGTGAGATGGCCAGTTCTTCGGCCTCGGCGGGGGAGCACGCGGCGATCCGGGGCACCAGCGTGGCGCCGGTCCCGGCAGTCCGGGCGAGGGCGGTGAGCACGTCGAGCGGTACGCGCGGATGGTGTGCAATCGTGCGGCGCACGTCGGGGTCGTGGTCATCGGCCAGCGCACGGATGAGGGCGTCGTCGAGAGCGGGATTTTCGGCGAGTTCCGCGCGGATGCCGGGAGCCGGATCCGAGGCGAGCCGTGCGGACACCTGCGGGGGCAGGTCCTGACGGGTGGCGAGCGCCCAGCGCAGCAGCATCGACGGATGGTCCGCGAAGCCCACGACGACTTCGACGGGGGTGGCAGGGTTACGCAGGGCCGCCTGGCGCATGTCATGGACGGTGGACTCGTGCGAGCCGTCGCAGGAGGCGCCCGGTGGCAGATCGCAGCCGATCCGCGCGCACTGCGACTCGTGGACGAAGGAGGTCTCCTCGCGGTCACAGACGAGACAGCGCAGCGCCGCAGGCAGCCCCGCACCGGTCACCAACGCCGCCAACACGGCCGGGGGCGTCGCCTCGTTGCCCGCCACCGCGCGGCGGACCTCGGCGTGCGGATGCGCGGCCAGCCTTGCGGCCACCTCAGGGGTGGTCCACAACGCGAGCTCGGCGACGACACCCACCTCCGGGTCCGCCGCGAGCGTGTCCACCACGTCGGAGGGCAGACCGGGGCAGGCCGCCAGCTTCTCCCGCCGCTCAGGGCCCGGCTCCGACGCGAGGAGGCGCGCCCAGTCCGGGCTGCCGGCGCCCCGGTCGAGGAGGGCGAGGGCGGCATCCGGCCAGACGGCGGGATCGATGTCGGCGGCACTCAGCTTTCCCTCGTACGCCAGGCGCACCGCGCTCTCGCCGACGCGCTCGGCCAGCGCGACCGCCTGTGCCCGGCTGAGGTCGGTGCGGCGGGTGAGGTCCAGGGCGATGTCCTCGTCCGCGAGGGATATCAGCCGGTCGACCAGCTCGGACGGCAGCGCCGGATTGGCGGCCAGCCCACACAGGAGAGGATGCATCCACGCATCCTTGCCTGGGCGCGCATGACAGTTCCCCGGATTTTTCTCCCCGGGGCGGGGCGGCGCCGGCTTCACCGTCCCGGTGGCCTCACTCGTTCTGTCGCCGCCGGCCCTGGCGGGGACCTGAGCCTCAGATCGTCATGTGCCCTGGACGGGGGCCGTCCGCCGCCGAAGGCACAGGCGCGGGATGTGCGCTGCCGACCGTGATGGCTGTGATCGATGCTGGATCTGGCACCACGACCTGGCACCACCCGGCCCCTCCGCAACGAGGGTCACGCGATCTTCCTCCAGACCCTGACCATTTTCCTCCAGGCGGTCTCCGCCGGACTACTGCTGACCTCGTCCTTCGGAGAGACGCTGCACAGCGTGGGAGCCCGCGTGATGTACGGGGCGGCGATGTTGTACGTGCTCGCGGCGGTGCTGGCTTGGAAACCGGGCGGCGGCTCGCCCCGGCCGATCCGGCACGCGTCGGGCTTCCTCGCCCTCGCCTCGGTCCAGGTCTTCCTCGGCATCGCGCACGTCCCGTCGGTCCATCTCCCCCTGGGGGTCCTGATGTTCGGCCTGAGTGTGCTGGCGCTCGCCCGACGCTGAGCTGCGGCACAGGTTCCCGTCGGCACCGGCCAAGGGCGAAGACTGCCCGACCACTCCTCTGCACAGCCGCTCTTGACCAGGTGAAATGGGTGGATGAGGTGATGTTGCGCAGAGTCGGGGAAGAAGGTGCGGCAACCGACAGGAGGTTGCTGTGGAGGGTGGAGATCTGGAACTGGGCGAGTTGCTGGCCGCTGCGGAAGCGGCCCCGCCCGGTGAGTCCGTGGACGTGGTGGCGCGCGATTTGCAGAAGCGGTTCGGTGCCGAGCGGGTGTCCTTCCTGTTCGTCGACCTCATCGGCCAGCGGCTGGTCCGTCTGGCCGCCGCCGGCAGTGCGGACGGCGACGACGCGGGGCCGGTGGAGCTGCTGGGCAGTGTCTATGACGAGGTGCTGCGGAGCCAGCGTCAGCATGTCGAGCCGGGCGGGCAGGGCGGGCGGCGGGTCATCACGCCGGTCACCAACCGGGGCGACTGCATCGGCGTGCTCGAGGTGAGCCTGCAGAGCGCCGACGACACCGTACTGCGCCAGGTCCGCGAGGCGGCCCACGCGCTGGCCTACATCATCGTCACCGACCGCCGCTTCACCGACCTCTACCACCTGACCCGGCGCACCACCGAGACCAGCCTGGCCGCGGAGATCCAGCACCAGCTGCTGCCCTCCGCGCCGTGCTGCGAGGCACGGCAGTTCACCCTGGCCGCCGGCCTGGTCCCGGCCGACGACATCGGCGGCGACACCTACGACTACACCCTGGACCGCGACACCCTGCACCTGTCCATCACCGACGCGATGGGCCACGACACCAACTCCGCCCTCCTGGCCACACTGCTTCTCGGAGCGCTGCGCCGGGCCCGCCGCAGCGGCTGCGACGCCCTGAGACAGGCCCACCACGCCCACCAGGCCCTGCTCAGCCACAGCCGCGGCCTGGCCACCGGCCAGCTGCTCTGCGTCGACCTGGCCAGCGGCCGGTGCGAACTGGTCAACGCCGGCCACCCCCGCCCGCTGCGGCTGCGCGCCGGCACCGTCGAGGAGGTGCCCCTGAGCGCCAACCTGCCCTTCGGCGTGTCCGCCCCCACCGGCTACCGCCTCCAGGAACTCCAGCTGCTGCCCGGGGACCGCCTGGTGCTGCTCACCGACGGGATGCAGGAACGCGGTGCGGCCGCCGTCGACCTGGCCGCCGTCATCCACGACACCCGCACGCTGCACCCACGCGAAGCCGTCCGCAGCCTGACCGCCGCCGTCCTGCACGCCTGCCACGGCAGCCTCAGAGACGACGCCACGGTCCTGATACTGGACTGGCACGGCACCCCCGACCACCCCGACGACACCAGACCCGACCCGCAGCGATGAGCCGGTAGGGGCAGGCGACAGGCCCTGGAGGGACGACGGGCGGCGGCAGGCAGCCAGGCGGGGTCGACAGTCACGGGTGACGGGGCATCGCCGGCTTCTGCGCATGGCCGTGGCCGACCGGGGCAGGAGGAGGGCTCGTGCCGCGGCGGCGGTGCGGGTGACGGGTGAGCCGAGACCCGGGGAGGCCGCGGTGTTCGAGGGATTCGAGACGGCGCAAGTCGATGTCGGTGAGGCCTCCGTCTTCGTGCGCTTCGGCGGCGAAGGACCGCCGGTCGTGCTGCTGCACGGCCACCCCCGCACCTCGGCGACCTGGCACGAGGTCGCCCCGCTGCTCGTGCGGGCCGGCCATACCGTCGTCTGCCCGGACCTGCGTGGTTACGGGCGCTCCCGGGGGCCGGAGTTCACGGCGGACCATGAGGGCTATTCGAAGCGGGCTGTCGCGGCGGACGTGGTGGCCGTGATGGGCCGCCTCGGACATCACCGCTTCGCGCTCGCCGGACACGACCGCGGGGGCAGTGTGGCGCTGCGCCTCACCCTCGACCACCCGCAGAGCGTCTCGAGGGTGGCGTTCCTGGACTGTCTGCCGTTGACGGAGCACCTGTCGCGGATCACGACCGCGTTCGCCACCCAGTGGTGGCACTGGTTCTTCTTCGCGCAGCCGGACATCCCCGAGCGGGTCATCACCGCCGACCCCGACAGCTGGTACCGCGGCGACCCCGAGACGATGGGGCAGGAGAACTACGAGGAATGGCGGAAGGCCACCCGCGACCCCGACGTGGTCCGGGCCATGCTCGAGGACTACCGTGCCGGCCTCACCGTCGACCGCGGGCACGAGGAGGCCGACCGTGCCGCCGGCGCGCGCATCGCCTGTCCGACGCTGGTCCTGTGGTCGCTCAAGGACGACCTGGAGGACCTCCACGGGGATCCCCGCACGATCTGGAGCCGCTGGGCCGACGACGTCCGCGGTCACGGCATCGACTCCGGACACCATGTCGCCGAACTGGCGCCTCGGGCACTGGCCCAGGCCCTCACGGACTTCCTTCAGCCGGACCCGGGTGGCCCCGCCCAGAGCTGACCCGCGACCACGTCCGGGCTCCTGTCGGTGACCCTCGCTTCGGCCCTGGGTCGTACTCGGTGCCGGGGCGTGCGGCGTGTGGGGTGGTGTTTCGTTTTTTCGTGCGGGTGGGCGCATGGATGCACAATGAAGGGGTAATCGCGCGGCGGTGCCGGTTGATTCCAGTCGGCTCGTGGTGGTCGGTTTCGATGGTGGGAGGGGTATGTCATGGCACTCATGAGCGTGACGGCTACGGACACGCAGGTGCGCGGGTTGCCGGAGGTCGCCGACCCCGCTCGTGTCGCGCCGCGGGACGCCCGTGAGCTGTCCCGGCTGTTCTTCGACCAGCTCGCGGTGCTGGAGGAGGGCACGCCGCAGCACCAGTACGCACGCAACACGCTGATCGAGATGAACATGTCGCTGGTGCGGTTCGCGGCGGGCCGTTTCCGCAGCCGGGGACCGGAGGAGATGGAGGACATCGTCCAGGTCGGCATGATCGGCCTGATCAAGGCGATCGACCGGTTCGACCTGTCCCGGGAGGCGGAGTTCACCTCCTTCGCCATCCCCTACATCGTCGGTGAGATCAAGCGGTTCTTCCGCGACACCACCTGGGCGGTGCACGTGCCGCGCCGGCTGCAAGAGGCCCGCGTCCAGCTGGCCCGCGCCACCGAGGAACTGCGCAGCCGGCTGGGCCGCACCCCGACGGTCAGGGAACTCTCGGAACTGATGAGCCTGCCCGAGGAAGAGGTGTGCGAGGCCCGCCTGGCCGCCAACGGCTACAACTCCTCCTCCCTGGACGCCACCCTCAGCAGCGGTGAGGACGGCGAGACCGCCCTGCAGGACTTCATCGGCACCGAGGACCAGGCACTGGAACTCGTGGAGGACTTCCACGCCCTGGCCCCCCTCATCGCCGAGCTCGGCGAACGCGACCGGCAGATCATCCACATGCGCTTCGTCGAAGAACTCACCCAGGCCCAGATCGGCGAACGCCTCGGCGTCTCCCAGATGCACGTCTCCCGGCTCCTCACCCGCACCCTGACCCGGCTGCGCGAAGGCATGCTCACCCAGCACTGACACCCACCAGCCCGCCCCCCAAGGCCCCGGGCGGCACCAGCACCCAGCCTCACCGCCCGGGACACCCACCCCACCCCCAGCCACGCACAGACCCCAGACGGGCGGGCACACACCCCAATAGGCGCCACCACCAGCACCACCGCCCGGCACCGCGGCTAACGAGCCGATCCGTGCAGCCGCAGGTGCGCGACGATCTGCTTTCCCGTGTGCAGGGCGGTGGTGTGCAGCTGGTCGCACAGGCGGGTCACCAGTTGCAGGCCGTGCCCGCCGACTCGGCGCGCGTCGTGTGCGCGCAGTTCGGGCGGACGTGGTGAGCTGTCCCGCACGCTGATGCGCAGCCATGCCGCGTCGGGTGTCACTTCCAGTGCCAGGGCGCCCGGGCCGGGTGCGTGGCGCAGGGCATTGGTGACCAGCTCACTGACGACGAGCTGAGCGTCCTGGCTCGGCCGGTGGTCAGGGGGGTGGCCGGCATCGGCCAGCAGCGCCCGAACGGCCGCGCGGGCGTCCGCGATCGAGGTGTCCGTGGTGTCCCAGGCGGCGCTGTAGTGCAGGTGCGCGGCGAGACGCTGTTCATCCGATGCCCGGTTTTTAAGCGGGGTGACCATAGAACTCTTCCCGTGGGTCGTCCTTAACTTTTCATCCAGGTTGTCGTTATCGCGTAAATGCGACTACCCACTGCCGCCCCGTTCATGAGGCATGCACCCTGCTCCAGCCGCGCAGCGGTCGGCCGCAGATCCGGCACCACTGAACACGGCGGACCGGGGTATCCGGTCTGCGGCAAGATTCCCTCGCACGAAAGTGATGCACGCTGCCATGGCCGAGACACGAGACGTCGTCGAACTCATTCTCCAGGACCACCGCAAGATGGAGGATCTCTTCCGTCTGATGCGCAGCGTCGAAGCCGACCGGGCAGCCGCCCTGCGGGAATTCTCCGATCTGCTCATCGCCCACGCCCTCGCGGAAGAGGCGAAGGTCTATCCCGCACTCAAGCGCTACAAGAAGATCGAGGACGAAGAGGTGGAGCACGGCGAGGAGGAGCACGAGGAGGGCAACAAGGCGCTCCTGGAACTCCTGGAGGTCGACGAGGTCGGCTCCGAGGAGTGGGACGAGAAACTGGAAGAGCTCGTGGAGGCAGTCACCCACCACGCCGACGAGGAGGAGCGCACCATCCTCAACGGAGCACGCGAGAACGTCGCCATGGAACGCCGCGAGGAACTGGGCGATGCGTTCCTGGAAGAGCGTGAGCGTCAGCTGAAGGAAGGCTGCGGCTCGGTGGACAACGTGCGCCGCATCGTCGAGTCCTGACGGCGGCTGCGCACGGCCGGACCGCCACCGGCTCGGCGGTGCGCCGTGGGGAGAGCGAAGCAAGCACCGGCTGCCCACCCGGCGGTCGTTCGTCCCCGGACGCGAGGGACGGACGCACCGGGTGGGCTTCTGGACACCTGTACGGTCCGCAGCCGATGGGGCAGACTGCGGGCATGGGGGATGTGCTCAGCAGCGGCCCGGACCGACCGCCCTGGAGACCGCCGCGCAAGCTGACTGCCGCAGCCGCGGTCGTGGCCCTGTCCGCAGCACTCGTGGCGGGCATCATGACAGTGAGCGGGCCCGACGAGTCGGCTCCGGCGGCGCCCGACAACTCGTCGCCGCCCTCGCCGTCGGGCAGCGCCCCCGCTGCCGGCCCGGACGCGGTCGTCAAGGCGGGTCAGACCCCCGGCCTGGTGATCACAGGGCTGCCGCTGCCTCGAGGCGCCACGCTGATCAAGCGCGACCGCAGAGCTTATGCAGGCCCGTCGACCGTGGTCCTACGACGCTCCGGTGGGTCTTTGGGACGGCAGGGCGTGGTGGTCACGTTCCCTGTGCCGGCGCCATCAGGAGGACAGCCGGTCCGGGTCGGCAGGGTCTGGGCGAAGGCTCACGAGCGGGAGATCGTCTGGCCGGCCGGGGGCTCGTACGCACGGGTGCGAGGAGATCTGCCGCAGTCCGAGCTGATCACCCTCGCCGCTGCCACCAGCGTGGTGTCGGGCCGCCCCGAGGTGCAGGCGCCGCCCGGGCTTTCCGTAGTGGCCACGGGCACCTTACGGCCGTCCTACATTCACGAGGTCCGGTACAGCTCGAGCGAGACCGGAGAGGCCGATGAGCTCTCAGGCGGTCTCACTTTCACCGGTGTCGCCCGCTGCGGCGGCCTGGAGGACCAGTTGTACGCCACCGGGGTCCGGGCGGCAGGGACCGTGAAGGGGAAACCCGCGGTCGTCACGGGCGCGTTCGGCGGCAACGGCGCGCTGGCCTGGGAGCCGGCGCCCGGTGTGGTGGCGTACATCGGCTACAGCGGGGGACAACTCGACGAAGGCGCGGTCGCAGCCTTGCACCGTCTCGCCGCACGGGCACGTCTGCTGAGTCCCGCGCAGTGGCAGGCCACCGGCCCCGCAACGAGCGACCAGATCGACTACACAGCCCCGCCGCCCTAGACCGAGGCGCTCCACTGCGCTTCGTGACCGCGCCCGCCGGTGGCACACCTGGCCCGGCCGGCCGACACACCGGGACGATCCCTATGCCGTTGCTCCTGCCGTCTTCACCGAGCCGGTTCTGCCTGGCCGTCGAGGGGGACGCCCAGCCGGTCGGCGACGGCGGTGAGGGCGCTTCCCAGCGGGAGCGCGACCCGGGTGACGGCGTGTCGATCGCCCCGGGTCGGGTCGCGGTTGACGATCAGCACGGGCTTCCCCGCCCGGGCCGCCTGACGGACGAACCGGAGACCCGACATCACCGTCAGCGAGGAGCCCAGCACCAGCAGTGACGTCGATGCGCGGACCAGGTCGTGGCAGAGCTCGACCCGCGGTGGCGGTACGGATTCGCCGAAGAACACCACGTCCGGCTTGAGGACGCCGCCGCAGCCTGTGCAAGGCAGCACCTTGAAGTCCCCGACCTGCTCGTCGGTGAGGTCGGCGTCGCCGTCGGGGTTGACGCCGGCGGCTACCGGGTCGAAACCCGCGTTGGCCTCTTCCAGCCGCTGGGCGAGCTCGCGGCGAGGGCTGAACGCTCCGCAGGACAGACAGACCACCCGGGACAGGCTCCCGTGCAGGTCCACCACATCCTCGCTGCCGGCGGCCTGGTGCAGGCCGTCCACGTTCTGCGTGATGACACCCGAGAGCAGACCGTGCCGCCCGAACGCGGCCACGGCCTGATGCCCGGCGTTGGGGCGGGCGCGGCCGAAGGTGCGCCAGCCGAGATGGCTGCGCGCCCAGTACCGGCGCCGGGCCCGGGTGCCGGCGGTGAAGTCCTGGTAGGTCATCGGGGTGTGCCGGCTCAGGCTCCCGCCCTCGCCCCGGTAGTCGGGGATGCCCGACTCCGTGGAGATCCCCGCCCCGCTGAGCACCAGCACGCGGCCGCCGCCCAGTGCATCCGTGACCTGCTTCAGGTCGGTGGTGCCCGGCAGCACGTCATCGGTAGGGGTCCAGCTCAACGTGGGGCGCATGCGCATGACGCCAGGGTACGAAACGGATCCGGCCGGCCGCCGCGGTCCGGCCTGACCGACCACCACGAGGGCCACCCGGTCGCATGCCGCACCGACCGCCTCAGGCGCCTCGACCACCAGGCGTCCCGGCCGGCACCCGGCCGGCCGTGGCCTCGAAGCAGACGACACGCATGCCGTCCCCTACGAGGCGACCGTGCGGGTCGGACTCCGCACCGAGCGGCAGCGACCCGTACGCGCCCGCGGCCCTCAGGCGCGGATCTGCGTTCGCGCTTGCGCGATCCACTCCGAGACGGCCTTGGCGCCGCACTCCTCGGCGACCGACTCGGCCTCGTCGAGGTGGGCGAGCGCCGCCGACCGGTCGCCGGTCTCCGCCGAGAGGTAGGCCAGCGCCACCAGACCGGCCGCTTCGCCGGGCTTGAAGCCGATCTCCCGGCGCAGCCTCACCGACTCGGTCAAGTGCTCGCGTGCCTCATCGAACCGGCCTGCGTCCCTCCTGGCAAAACCGAGATGACGCACCGCGTAGGACATCGTCATCCGGTCGTCGACCGACTTCGCCAGCGCGTACGACCGCTCGAAGTAGGGCATGCCGGCGGCGCCGTCGCCCCGCACCACCTGATGCCAGCACCCGACCCAGAACAACGCGTCCGCCTCGCCCGACGTGTCCCCCGTACGCCGGTACAACTCGGCTGCGCGCTCGAACAGCACCAGTTCCTGGCTGTCCGCTTCGCGCTCGTTGAGGAAGCGGACGTGCATCACCTTTCCCCGCGCCATGGACAGCGGTGCCTCGATCGCGTCCAGCACGTCGTCGGACCGCTCCAGTGCGGACGCGTCCCCACCGAACATCGCCGACTCGAACAACTCTCCCGCACGTGCGATCCAGTCCTGCTCCGGCATGCCCGGCCCTCCCCGTTGGACGATTGGCGTGCTGAGGCTATCTCCGCGCACCCGGCGGCACCCGGAGATTTCCGGGGTGGCCTCCAAGAGCTCCCCCCCCACACCGACGCGGCCCGCGCACGCTTCCAGGAACTCGGGCTCGGTCCTGGGACCTGGGCCGCTGATCCCATGTGCGCGTGGCGGGGGACATGGTTCGCTGCTGGTATGACTGAATTCAGCGCGGCCGAACGCGCGTACCTGGTGACACAGCGGCTGGGGCGCCTGGCGACGGTCGACCCGTCGGCACAGCCGCAGGCCAATCCCGTGGGCTTCTTCCTCCAGGAGGACGGCACGATCCTGATCGGCGGGTTCGCGATGGGCCGGACGAAGAAGTGGCGCAACCTCCGCAAGAACCCGAAGGTCGCCCTCGTCGTGGACGACATCGTGAGTCTGCGGCCCTGGACGGTGCGCGGTGTGGACATCCGGGGAGAGGCCGAACTTCTCGTCGGCCCGCACGAGTTGGGCCCTCACTTCAGCGAGGAGGTGATCCGCGTACACCCGAGGCGGATCCACAGCTGGGGGCTCGAGGGTTAGTCCCTTTGTACCGACCGCGATGAGCACGTGCTGGCCCAGCTGCCTGCGCTGAAGTCGTACCGGCGCATGGGGTGCTTCCCGAAGCTGGACGCGACCCCGGACACCGTCGTCGACTTCACGACAAGCTGAAGCAGTAGTTCGACGCTTTGTCGGCCAACGTGGTCATCTTCCATGACGCAGGGGATATCGCGGAGGTCGTCCGGCAGCTTCAGGAGGAGGGCCAGAATCGTCGATTCCGAGGACCTGGCCCACATCTCCCCATACCTGACCGAGCACATCCGCCGCTTCGGCGAGTACTCCACCCATGAACTCGATCTTCAGCCCGAGGCGTACGACCCGCACCTGAACGTCGACTTCAGTCCGCTGCGCGGCGATGGCCCGCCCGGCCCGAGCGGCTACGGCCAGGCGGCGTGATCACCGGCCTGCGTGCCGGGAGCGCCTCGCCGGCCGAGTGCGCTGATCGGCCGGCTCAGCGGACTCGGTCGTAGACCACGGCGACCTCGCCCAGCTCGCCGGTCTCCTGGTGGGTGAGCTTCCACTTCGACGCCGGCAGGCCGTCGTCGAACAGTCGCTGCCCGTCTCCGGCAATCTCGGGAAGGATCATGAGGTACAGCCGGTCGAGCAGATCTGCCGCAAGGAGCGGCTTGATGACACTCGGGCAGCTGTTGACGAGGATGTCGCCCTCGCCGGTGGCCTTGAGTTCGGCAACGACGTCGGCGGCTGGGGCGTTTACCACGCGGGTGTGTTCCCACGGAGCTTCGGTCAGGGTGGTCGAGAGGACCACCTTTTCCGTGTCCACCAGCCACTTTGCGTATCCGCGGTCGCGCGGATCGGCGTTCTCGTCCTCGGCGACCATCGGCCAGTAGCCCAGGAATCCCTCGGCGTTGATCCGGCCGAGCAGCGCCGTCGTCGCGCCCTCCCAGATGCGGGTGAGTTGGCCCCGCGCGACCTCGGAGGTCACATACGGCACGAACATGCCGAAGTCGCCGGGCCCCCCAGGGCCGTGGTAACGCCCGTCGAGGGAGAGGCACAGGTTCGCGGTCACCCTGCGTCCGGTCGAGACAGTCATTGCGTGCTCCTTGTGTCGGTGCTGTCGGTGTCGTGCGGGTCCGCGGCGAGGGTCGCTTCGAGCTTGTCCAGGCTCTGGCCGAAGCCGATCTCGATGCCTGCGATGAAGTCAGCGGAGTCGACGGTGCTGTCGGTGATCCGCCAGTGGACGTCGAGGTCCGTGCCGGTCCCGGTGGGCCGCAGGTCGAGGGCGACGTGGGCGGTGAAGGCGAGGCCGCCGTCGGGAAGCAGTGGGGAGAGCCGGTAGGCGAGGCGCTCACCAGGGCGGACGTCGTCGACGACTCCCTCCGCGCGCCCAGCGACCAGGCCGGAGGCGTCGGCGTCCTCGACATCGCGGTACTCCTGGACGATCCGCCCGCCTTCTCGCGCCTCGAAGACGAGCTCAGATACGCGGAGGTCGTGGGGCGTCCACCATCGGGCGAGCAGAGAAGGTTCGGTCAAGTGGCGCCACACCAGCTCGGGGTGCCCCGTCAGTGACCGGCGGAAGCTGAACGAACGGCCGTCGGCCCACCCCGGCTCCTCCGCGGCGAGCCGCTCCGCGTGGAGGCTGGCCCCGTAGCGGTCGTAGGTCTCGCCCGGGCCCCCGGCCTGCTCCGCGGTGTCGGCGAGCCGGCCGAGCACAGCCGCAAGCTCCCGCAGGGGACCGGGCCGCAGCGCGTAGATGCGGCGCTGGCCGGTGCGCTGGGAAGTGACGACGCCGGTGCGCTCAAGGGTTTGCAGGTGCTTGGTCGTCTGCGGCTGGCGAGCCCCGGCGAGCTCGGCGAGGACACCGACCGGACGGGGCCGCTCGGCGAGCAGGCTCACGAGCCGCCAGCGGGCCGGGTCGGCCAGTGCGGTAAGGAGTGCGTCCATGAGGACGAGTATTCACCATCAGGAATATTCGTGTCAAAGAATATGTCGCACGGTCGGAGCGGGCCCAACCGGAAGGTTTCCCGGCCGTCACGGAACGGCACCCCGGGCCGCGGTGACCAGCAGGCCCCGACCCCGAGTTGAGTAACGAACGGCGATTCACAGGCGGTCGCTCGTGAAACAGGCGGCCGCCCGGCGGTCCACCTGCGGCGATCATGTTTCATGAGCACTCGCCGAAGCCGGGGTCACCCGGATTTTCCCGAGAAGATCTCCACCCGCGCCACGAAGCGGCCGCTGGGGCATGCCCCTTTCGGGAGGCGGGAGGCGGGAGGCGGGAAGGGGGAGGCGAGCGGTTCGCGGGTGCCCGGAATCGCGCGATCACGCCGCCGACCGCCGGCCCCGGACGGGCGTGCGCATGGCGCAAGACCTGCTGCCGGTCCGAGCCGTCGGCGCCCGAGGCGCCCCGCGCGCCGTCGCGTACCCGGGAGTCGGCTGGGAGGGCAGGCACCGGAACCTGCGGATCGGCTCCTGCACCCTGAACCCTGCACGCGGCCTGCGGGCTACCCCACTTCAGGCATGCGCCGTCCGGCAGTATGACCTCGTGGCTCGCATCTCGGAAACCCATGACAGCGCCGCCGATCCGATACGCACGCGTCTGGCGGCAGCCGGTGCCGCGATCCTCACCGTCGGTGCGGGGCTGGGTCTCAGGTCCGCGGCGGCAGGGAGCGTGGCCGCCAAATACGGCGGGGACGCGCTGTACACCCTCCTGCTCTTCACCCTCGTCGTTCTGGTGGCGCCACGAGTCACGCCACTGACGGCGGCCGCCGGCACCTTGACCGCCAGTTGGGCGGTCGAGTTTCTACAGCTCAGCGAGGTGCCCGCTGAACTCGCGCAGCGCAGCACCGTTGCTCGGTTCGTGCTCGGTTCCACGTTCAACGCACCCGACCTGTTCTGGTACGTGGTCGGCGCCGCCTCGGGCTGGGTCATCCACACCGCGATGCGTTCCTTCTCCGCACGCCGTGAGACCGGAACCGGGCACGGTTGAGGCGGAACAGCTTCCGCCGTGAGCCCGGGCCGGGGCGGCACGGCCCGGCATCGCGATCGGGCTCCGCTCCCGCCCCGCGCGCACCGTCAGCGAATGCGATGGGCTTCCCAGAAGGGGCCGAGGTCGTCGCGCGTCATGGCCTGTGCGGCCTTCTTGAAGTCGGCGGTGGTGGAGACGCCGTACCAGTGGTCCCTGGCGTACCGCTTGAGCAGTCGTGCCATGGCGTCGGCGCCGAGGGTGCGCTCCAGGTCCGCCAGAGCACAGGGTCCGGCCGTGTAGACGAGGTGGTACTCGCCGCGGTGCTGCGACCAGTAGGCCATCGAGGACGTGAGCGCGGTGCTGTCGTCGGGCCAGTAGACGTCCGACCAGCACTCACGGGTCTCCCAGCCGTAGAAGCGGGCGTTGGCGTACTGCGCGAAGCTCTCGTCCAGCCATGGAGAGGCGTACTCGTCGTTGCCGACGATGCCGTACCACCACTGGTGCGCCACCTCGTGGACGACGGCGCTGCCTTCCTCGGTGGTGCCGAGGAGGACGAGACCGGGGTACTCCATGCCGCCGCCGAACTGGCTGGTCATCACGAGGTCGATCTCGCCGTACGGATAGCGGCCGAACTCCCGGCCGAAGCGGTCGATCGCGGCGACGGCGTCCGTGCGGGTCAGGCTCACGCCCACGGCAGGGACGTCGGGCGCCCAGTACGACTTCACGCGCACGCCGTCGGGCGTGGTCTGCGTCGCCGTGCGGAACGGACCCGCGGCCCACGCGAAGTCCCGCACCCGGTCGGCGACGCTGACGGTGACGGAGCGGCCGGGACGGCCGGGCAAGGTGCGGGTATGACCGGTGGCGGGCACCTTCAGAGCTGACGGATGGTCGAGTCGGACCCGGAAGTCGCTGGTCAGGGCGTAGAAGCTCTCGCCGAGCGCCACGTAGGGGTCCAGGTGCGGGCCCTTCGCGTCGTGCACGGCGAGCACCGGCAGCGCGTTGCCGAGGAAGCGGTAGGCGCCCTCGCGGCCGAAGCGGGCATTGCGGTCGGGCACGGTGATGGAGACGTCGAAGGCGATGGATGTCCGCTCGCCGTGCGCCAGCGGCTTCGGCAGGTCGATACGCAGGGCCGTGCACCGCACGAGGAGAGGCCCTCGTGTGCCACCGCCGATGTTCGACACGAGGACGGGGGAGGGGGCGCCGGGCGTGCCGCACTCGTCCTCGCCGTTGCCCCACAGCCGCAGGAACACCTCACGCAGAGGCCGATGCGAGGCATTGCGGAAGGTGATTCGCTGTCGGCCGCTCCAGCGGCCGCCGTCGGCGTCGGAGCGCAAGGAGACGTCGTAGCGTGCGCGATCAGGCGTCGCCGCAGCCTCGGTCACCCCCTGCCCGGTCACAGCGTCGGCATCGCTCACGGCGGCGCCGAACGCCAGCAGGAACAGCACGAGGAGCACCACGAACAGACGACGACCGGACACGGGCGCCCATGAGGTTGACGGCGACATGCCAGCCGATACTGTCACAACACGTCGGCTGTGGAGCCGACTTGTAGCCACCCGGCTCGGAGAACGTCGTGGCGAACAGCGCGGCCCCCGAGACGGCACCGCACGGCCGCGACGAGAAGGCGGAAGCCAAATCGGGCGGTCACCCAGGACGCGGGCGTCGACTGCGCGAGGAGGAGCCGCACCCGACGGGCAGCGCTCGCTGATGCTCTGGCGGCGATCGGCCACGCAGCGTCCGGGCCGGGACCGTGCCCCGCCGGCCACGCCCCCGGGTGCTCAGCCCACCAGCCAGTCTCCCGGCACCGCATCCCTCAGTCGTTCCAGTGCCTCCTCCGTGCGGGCCCGGACGTTCAGGCAGAAGCCGTCGAATTCACGGACAAGGACGTCCTCGCCCGAGAACCAGCGCATCTCACGTCCCACGCTGGGGAGTTGTCGCAGAGGGGGCTCCCATGCGGCCTCGTCGGCGTCCACCTCCAGGAAGTCGGTGAAGCCGTGACGTCGCCCCGCTCCGAGCGCTGTCGCACCACCACCAGCCGCTCGGCCGGCGCGCAGCGGCCTCTCGCGGCGGCGGCTGAGCCGGCCGCCGCCACAGCAGGGCCGGCGCGTCGTCGTACCCGGCCTCCACCGCCCCGTCCGGCACGGGCGGATCCCGTGCGGGGAGCCGTGCGTAACCGGCTACGACCGGATCCGAGCCGTGGCAATGACAGGATCTGGTCAGGGAGGACCCTGGTGCTTCTGAGCCGACATGTGGCGGCGGCGCACGGCGAGGGCCGCGATGTCGTCATCGAGTCTTCCGCCGGCGTAGCGGAGCAGGTCCCTGTGAAGCTGGGTCAGCAGCTCACGGGGCGAAGCCGTGCGGTGCCCGCGCATCCAGTCGGGCAGCGGGAAGAACGTGCCGCTACGGTCGCGGGTCTCCGTCACACCGTCGGTGTAGAGCAGCATCTGATCTCCGGGGACGAAGGCGACGGTGTCGACGTGGTAGTCGTCCCCGAGGAGCGCAGCGAGATTGAGCGGTGTGGAGGGGCGGGTGGGCTCGAGGACGTGGATCTCGCCGCTCCGTACGAACACCGGGGGTGGGTGCCCGCAGTTCAGGACCTTGACGTGCCCGGTGCCGTAGGGGATCTCGGTGATCACAGCGGTGGCGAAGTGCTCCTGCTGGTCTTCGGCGGGGATCGCCGCGCTGTAGCGGGTCATGGTGATCTGCATGCGGTGGATCAGGCCCGTCAGGTCGGGCTGGTCGTATGCGTTCTCCCTGAAACAGTTGATCACCGCCGCGGCCGCCCCCACCGCCGACAGACCTTTGCCGCGTACGTCGCCGATGAGCAGCCGGACGCCGTACGGCGTGTCGGCGGCCTCGTAGAAGTCGCCTCCGATGCGGGCCTGCTCCTGGGCCGCCCGGTACAGCGACTCGATCTCGACGCTTTGCATTCGTTGCGGCAGAGGACGGAGCAGTACCGTCTGTGCCGCGTCGGCGACGAGCCTCACCTGGAAGAGCGTCTCCTCACGCTGGAGCCGGAGATGGCTCGCATACGCGGCCGCGAAGGTGACCGCAGCGATCGCGGCGGCCGTGTACGGCGTTCCCAGATCCGAGTGGACGAAGCTGATGCCGATCATGGCCAGAAAGCAGAACGCCCCCAGCAGGATCGTCGGGAGCACGGGCCATACCGCGGCCGCCAGAGCGGGGGCCGCGGGCAGCAGGCGGCTGAAGGCGATCTCTCTCGGGGTGGCGAACGCGAGGCCTGCGATGAGGACGGCGACCAGCACCGGTGACAGCCGTACGGCCTGCCGCTGACCCTCATCGGGACGGTGGCGGTGCCGGAGCCGTACTGACTTCTTCACAATAGGGATCCTATCGGGATGAAGCGGGTGGCGAATGGGTCCGCCACTCGCCCATCAGCGGCCTCCGGGCACAGAGCGGACGTGCTGTCGTCTGCCGTGGGCGCGGAGAAGCTCCTGTCGCCTCCCTTCGGGAACCACGGAGATCAGCACGAGCCGGGCCGAAACCCGGGCGCTGCACCGGGGCCCTCTCATGCGGGCGAGGCGCTGTCGCCGGGAGGCCGGCGGAGCAGATGCAGACAGACGGTAGAGACGACGACGGTCCGCCGTTCGCCGGCATCCAGGCCGGGGGCCATTTCGAGAACGTACCGCTGGAGCCCGAGCCAGGCGTCGACGCTGCTCACCGTGACCGGCCGAGAACTTCCGGCGCCGGACTCTGTTCCGGATCGGTCTCCGTCAGGCACCACTCGTCGGACAGGTGACCCAGCCGAGTGAGAAAGAGCCGGCGTCCCCGCTCCGTCTGGATGCTCAGCTGTCGGGTCTTGACGAGTCCACGGGCGACGGCGCTCCCCACCTCCCGGTCCGCGGGGTCGGTGAAGCGGAACCGCACTGATCCGAACTGTGCGAATCCGGCATGCCTCGCGATCTCGGTGATCAACTCACCGGACGTTCTCGTGAGGAGAAACCGCGTGTCGTCCGTGTGCGTGACCTGGGCGAGCAGGGCCCCCTCCACGGTGGACACGGTCAGCCAGGGGCCCTTGTAACTGCGCCACCGTGAACGCTTCGGCTGCCCCACCACAACGGTTTCGAGCTCGAACAGGCCGGATTCCGTCATCGGTCCTCCCTCCCCGCCGAGGCATCCCCCGCGACCGAGCACGTCCACGGTGAACGCGAACCGGTCCGATTCCCGTCCCTCGGGCGCGCCCGTCGACGCCACGCGGTTGTGTCCGGGGACGAGGCCAGTCTGCTCCGACTTCTCAGCAGCCGCCATCCTGATGCAACGACGGCCAGGTGGGTCGTGCGCGGCCGCCGACCCGAACGGTGCGCCCCGGCCCGGCCCGATCCTCTGAGGCTCCTCAAGTTCCTTGGCACGGAGGAAAGCTGATGGTCAGGATGATGCAATGACGGTATTCGCGGGGCTGAACAAGAAGCACAACTTCGTGGTGACGATCCGGGACGCGGACGTGGTCGCCGCGGCACTGCGCCAGGCGCTCGCCGAGGCGGAGCCCGAGGAGCGGACGGGACTGGAACGCGCCGTCACGCTCGTGGAATCCACCGCCGCGGCAGCAGAGACACAGGTGCGCGCCCGCTGGGTCCGCTCGCGTCTCGCCGCGGTCGGCTTCCGGGGGGACATCACCTCGGTCGCGGCGGTGAAGGCACTGCGTGAGGCGGAGCCGAAGCTGAGCCTGCTGGCCGCGGTGCAGCTCCAGCGGGAGGCGACGAACCACCCGGAGTGACTCGGCCCGCCGCTCCGGCGGTGCGGCGGGTGGCGAAGTAGCAATCGGGACAGATCCCCTCGCCGCCGGGCGGCCCGCTCCCTCGCCTCGGACGGGCGGAGCGAACCGTCCGGCGAGGAGGGCCGGCCGGGCCGGACGCCGCCGGTCGGCAGGTGGTCGCTGCCCGTCTGCGGCAGCGTCCACCGTCGCCGGGCGGAGGGCTAGGGGCGGAGGTAGGGCCGGGTCATGATCTCCATGTTGTGGCCGTCCGGGTCCTCGAAGTACGCGCCGCGTCCGCCGAACAAGCGGTTGATCCGGGCGGGTTCGGTATGGCCGGGGTCGGCGTAGTACGTGACACCGACCGCCTCGAGACGGGCGATCATGGCGTCGAACTGCGCGTCGGGTACGAGGAACGCGTAGTGCTGCGACTGGATCGGCTCGTGCCGCTTCTCGTAGTAGTCGAGGGTCACGCCGTTGCCGAGGTCGACAGGCAGGAACGGCCCGAACGGCGCACCGACCTCCAGCCCCAGAATCGCGGCGATGAACTCGGCCGACAGGTGCCGGTCGGCGGCGTAGACAGCGGTGTGGTTCAACTGCACGGCGGTCGCCGACAGCCCGGGTTCCTGCGGGTGATGATGGGCGTATGACATTGGTGGTGTGTCTCCCGGTCTTTGGATCACGTGGTCACGTGGATGGGGGCGCCACACGCGGGCGCCGCAGCAAAGACAAGGAGAAAGGGGCGGGCTTCTGGCCCGCCTCGCGCTCACGCCGAGGCCGGGAACCCCACTCGTGAATGGCCCATGGCCGACCCGGCAGTCACCCGACCGACCTTAGTCGCCCGTCATGGGCCGGGCAACGCCGCTCCCCGGTGTCGGAGGCTTCCGGCGGCGTAGCCGTTGCCGTGGGGCCGGTGTCGGGTTGAGGGGCCGCGGCTGACCCAACCTGCGCACCCGAGCGACTGCTGGAGTTCGGCGAGGAGTTCCAGCGCGCCGGCCTGGGTGGTGACGTCCAGGGCGCTGGTCGGTTCGTCGCAGACGATGAGTTTCGGTTGGCCGGCGACCGCTCGGGCGATGACGATGCGCTGGCGTTGGCCTCCGCCGAACTGGGCCGGATACCGGTCGGCCGCGTCCTCGGGCACGCCCACGCGAGGCAGCAGGTCATGGAACTTCAACGACGACATCGCCCTGGCCGTGCTGGTCGCCCCGCGGTCCCTCGGACTGCGCGCCCCCGATGATCTCGCCGTGATCGGCGTCGACGACATCCCCGGCGCGGCGACGGCCCAGCCGCCGCTGACCACGGTCGTCCGCGACATCGACGTGATCGCCGCATCGTCGACGCGCTGGACGGAAAGGAAGCGACCGATGTCCGCATCGCGGAGCCGCTCCAGGTCCGTGTCCGGCGCTCGGCCTGACCGGCCGGGGCCCCTTGACCGGCCGGCGGCTGGTGCTGTGCGCGGGGACGGGGCGGCGGGTTCCCGGCCGGATCAGGGCGGTGGCGCGGTGACGGTCGTGCGCATCCGCTGAACAGTGGGCTTCTCGCTCGCGTCGAGGGCGGGTCAGCGGGCGTAGGCGGTCCGCTGCCCTCGCCCGTGGTTCCGCAGCGCGGCGGGATCCGGCGTCTTCGTCCGGGGGCGCGATGCCGAGGGTCGGCGGCCCGCCGGTGGAGAGTCCGGCGGGCCGTCGGTGACGCGGTCGTGCGGTCAGGGGGCGATGTCCCACTGCTGACAGGTGTTGTCGAGCTGCTGCCACTGGCGGACGACGGTGCCGTTGGCCGTTGCGCAGTTCGTGACGTCCAGAGTCATGCCGGTGTTGACGTTGCTGAGGGTGTAGTGGGTGCCGGCCCTGGTGACGTCCCACTGCTGGCAGTTGTTGCCGAGAGAGGCCCACAGCTGGACGGCCGTTCCGTTGGACTGCGCGCAGTTCTTGTCGTCCAGGACCGTGCCGCTGTTGACGTTGGTGATGGTGTAGTGCCCGTTGCCCGCGCCGGCGAACTTCCACTGCTGGCAGGTGTTGCCGAGCGACGACCAGAGGTCGACCGAAGTCCCGTTGGCGGTCCCGCAGTTGACTGCATCCAGGACCTTGCCGGAGTTGGGGTTGGTCAGGCGATAGGCGGTGCCGGCGACGGGGAAGGCCGCGGCCGGGGTGGTGTACGCGACGGAGGTGATGTTCGCCTGTACGGCGTTGTCGGCGGCGTCGGTCGGGTAGCCGGAGGTCATGACGCCTTCGAAGAAGGAGCCGTCCGAGCCGTTGCTGTTGTCACCGCCGGTGCCGAGGACGATGGCGCCTTCGAGGTGCATCGGGGTGTATCCGCCGAGGTTGGGAAGGGCTCCGTTGTAGAAGGTGCTCAGAGCGCCCGACCGGGAGTTGCCGCCCTTGATCGCGTAGGTCGTCTTGCCGTTGTTCTTCTCCATGGCGGTGACGTACTCGCTGGAGATGCCGGTGTTTCCCGCGTAGGGGCCGTTCGCTCCGAAGAACAGCCCGTTCTCCAGGTCCGCCTCGACCCAGGGGCCGGATCCGGAACAGGAGAACCAGCACTCCGTACCGAAGTTGATCGCGTCCATGTGGCCGTTGCCGGTGTCGTTGCCGGACGTCTCGGCGTTGCCGTAGTCGAAGCAGCAGCGGTTGTTCACGTGGTGGCCGCTGGTCACCATGTACGCACCTTCGGGGGAGCTGCCGGTGGCGATGCCCGTGGTGCTGTTGTCGCGGTAGCCGACGCCCGCGGAGACGAAGACGCCGTACGCGGCGTGGCCGCCGACCGTGACCGGCAACGCGTTGGCGATCGCGCCGACGTCCTGGCCGCCGTTGCCGCCCGGCCCCTCGATGGTCAGGTCGTTGTGGTTCGAGCTCTGGTCGTAGATCTTGGTGATGACACAGGTCGTGCCCGAGCAGAAGGAGTCCTGCGCCGCCGCGTTGGCGTAGCCGCCGGCGCTGAGTACGCCGATGTCGGCGGTGGCGGAGTCCGATGCGCGCTTCACCTGGTAGAGCGGGCCGTTGTAGGCGGCGTAGAGCGCTCGCGTGGTGCTGTGGGCGGCGGCACAGGGCGTGCCCGCCGAGGCGTAGATGTCGCACGGCAGGGACGAGGCGGCCTGGGCCGTGCCCGCGGTACCGAGGACGCCGGCCAGGAGACCGGCGAGCAGTGCGAGCACCGCGCCCACCACCCTCAGCCGGATCCCTCTCAGGTGTCTGACTGTCACTGTGAACCCCTTCCGTCTTGCGTTCTTCTCTGCCCGGCGCCGGACGCGCAGGGAGCAGGGGGGACGTCCGCCTGCCCGAGCAGGCGAATTGTGAGCGCTAACAATCGAGGTGATCGGACGCCACTCGTCCGAGCTGTGACGGCGACGAGGGGGTGGTCGGGTGGACGGCGGCTCTGTCGGAGCTTTGTCAGGTTGTCGTCTGCGCCGTTTCCGTGCGATCGGTGGTGATCTACCGGCCGAGCGACTCCGCCTTTTTTACGCTGGCGTGAACAGCGGGTCAACACGGTCGAACGGTCAAGAGTGCGGAAACAAAGACCATGCCCATCCTTGACCGTCCTGTCCGTGAGGGCGGGAGTGACGCTGCCCCGCCAACGAACCGGCAGATCACAGCCTTTGGTGAACCTGACGCGCGGCCGGGGAATCCGGAGCCGGTCGGTCGGGAGAGCCTTGACCCTTCGGGGATGTGTGCGCTAACAATGCTCGACGGATCCACTCGGACAGGGCAACTCCGTCCGAAACGTGACGGCGTGTGAGGGGGCGGGCAGGGAGCTGGTTCGGCCCCTCTGCGATCAGGCGGCCGGACAGCGCTGCTGAGCGTCAAGTGCGGTCGCAGACAAGCGCCGTACGCCGAACAGCCTTTCCGGCGGCATCGCGGTTGCGGATCGTGGCCGGCAGGCACGATCCGGCCCGAGCACGACTGTGCCGGGGTTCATGACGCGGGGCTCCGACCCGGTGCGGGTCGGGGCCCCGCGTCATCGCTCAGCAGGTGATGGCGCCCTTGCGGAGGGCATGGCCACCGTCGTTGGAGTCGTCGGCCCAGTACACCGGCTTGGAGCCGGCGGTGCATTCATCGACGCCGGCCAGGGAGAAGCCCTCGTTGTTGTAGTTGGGCATGACGGTGGGGCGGTTGTAGACCGCGGTGGTGGCGAAGGCCCCCGAGGCGTTGACCTGCATGGTGCGGTGTTGACCGCTGCACGTGTCGTCGCAGACGACCCACAGGTGTGAGGTCTGCGGTTCCCATTGCAGTTCCATGACGCCGCCCATGTCGCTGCTCATGGAGGCGACACGGGTGAAGGCGCCGGAGTCCTGAAGAACGTAGCCGTAGATCATGCCGGTGCCTTCGACGCCGAGGAAGAACACACCGCCGGTGTGCGAGCCGTAGGCGCCTGGGGTGTAGGCGGCGCCGGTCGAGGCGTCCTTGAACCCGGCGGTGGTCAGGTAGTTGTCGGGTACCCAGGCGATGCCTTCGAGCCCGAGGTTGGAGCCTGTCGGGGGCAGGTCCGAGGTGAGGTTCCACTCCTGTGCCGCGGTCAGGGCGGTGCCGCTGCCTGAGATGTCGTAGCGCAGTACGGACAGTCGGCTGGTGGCCGAGCTGTCACCGTCGCGTTCGGCGGCCAGGTACACGCCGGCCGTCGAACCGGAACCGGTGAGGGTGACGCCCTCGTCGTCAGGGGTGCCCGAGCCGTTGGGGTAGTGCACCTTCTTTCCGGCACCCCAGCCGTTCGTGGTGTCGGGCTTCCACCCGCCGGAGCCGTCGCGGACCAGCCGCCACAACTCGCCGCTGTTCTGGGCGCCCCACATCACGCCGCCTTCCTGGAAGAGGCCGCTGAGGTCCTCACCGAAAGCGTTGGACGCGTCGGCTGTCGTCGCCGTGCTGCTGCCGGGCCACGCCACGGGGGTCGTGCCGCCACCTCCGGCGCCGCAGTTGTTGGGGGCTCCGAGGGTCACGGCCGCCTGCCTGAAGGTTCCGGTGCCGTCGGGGCAGCGCGACCAGGAGGGGGCTGAGTGGTCGCTCCAGGAGAAGTGGTCGACGAGGGTCTTGCCGTCCGCCGTGTAGAGACGGGCGTCGTCGTCGGGCCCCAGGCCGAACTTGCCGTGGACGTCGAAGGCCCGGTAGGCCCCAGGGCCGAGGGTGGTCCCGGAGGCGATCTTGTAGCTGTGTGCGTTGTCGTCGTCCTTCAGGATCCAGCCCGAGACGTCGATCGTGGCAGTTCCCTTGTTGTACAGCTCGATCGAGTCGTTGACGTCGCCGGTGGTGACCACCTCGTTGATGCGGAGGTCGTCGGCGGGCCCCGCATGGGCCGGGACGGCGGTCAGGGCGCCTGCGGTCAGCAGCGGTCCGGCGACGAGGAATCGGACAAGGCCCCTGCGCCGGCGGCGGGTGGTCGAAGCAGTCACTGGGTCCATCCTGGAGTTGTCATGATCAGGGCGGTATGACCGTTCCCTCGCAACCTGAATGGAGCTCTTTCCGCGAGGCGGACCCTTTGTGAACGGCGGCGGAAGCTCAGTGTCCGCGGGCCGACCGCGCGTCTGGGGGGCGGTGGTGCCGAGGGGTCCGTGACGTTCGCCGTCGGCAGTCGGGTCGGGCCGGTCATCGGCGAAGACGGCGAGGCCGACGTGGGTCGGCAGCAGCGGTCCCCTGTCGCGGGCGCCGTGAACGAGTCGCCCGTTCAGGGTCTGCGGTGTCCGAGCCGAGGCCGTGAACGGGCGTCACTCCGCACCAGCGCGAGACCTCAGCGACCTGCCACCATGGGCGCCATGCGCACGGTGGGGATCGATCTGTCGGCTGACCGTTCGAAGACGGCTCTGTCGGTGGTGGAGTGGGCGGACGGACTGGCGACAGTCGAGCCTCCCACGCTCAAGTGTACTGATGACGAGCTGATCAGCGAGCTCACAGGGCTGCGCCCCGGTGACCAGGCCGGCGTCGACACGCCGTTCGGATGGCCGGCCGAGTTCGTGCGCGCGGTGGGGGCGCATCTCGCCGAGGCCCCGTGGCCGGGCCGCGGCCAGGACAGCGAGCGCTACCGTAAGGACCACCTGCGGTACCGGTTGACGGACCGGATCGTGCGCGAACAGATCCACCCCGTCTCTGCCCCGCTTCCGGCTCCTTTCGACCGGATCGGCGCCATGGTCGCGCGGTGGGCTCATCTGGAGGACGAGCTCCACCGTCGCGGCGTTCGCGTCGACCGGGCGGGACATGGCCCGATCGCCGAGGTCTACCCGAAAGCGTCCCGGCACCGCTGGGAGCTTCTTCAAGGACCCCGGCAGATGGACGCCCTTCTCGCCGCCGCGCCCTGGCTGCGATGCGATGCGCCGACTGCCCGCGCGTACGACGCGAGCGAGCACGCCTTCGACGCGCTGGTGTGCGCGTTGACGGCGCGCGCGGTGGCACGCGGCCTGACCGCGCGCCCGGCGGCCACTGAGGTGGACGACGCCCGAATCGAGGGCTGGATCCACCTGCCGGCGCCGGGGTCCCTGACGCTGTTGCCGCACCACGAGGACCTGCCTCCCCTGCGGCGTTCGACGCACGCAGGATGAGACGAGGGCGGGTGGTCTGCACTCACGCCCACCCGCCAGGACCCGAACGCGGCCCCTGTCGTCGGGCGGGGGACCGTGCACGGCGGTACCGCTGGAGGGGCGTCCGCAGCGGTGCCGCCCTAAGGACGCAGCGGCCTTCAGTCCCAGGTGGCCGACCCGGCTACCGCGTCACACGGTGGCGGAGGTAGACGACTCCCGAGCGGAAGGTGCGGGTCTCGACGAGCGCGAGGTCCACCCGGCGCTCGTGCCGGGGAAAGAACGGAACGCCCCCGCCGACCAGCACCGGGTAGACAACGGCCCGGTACTCGTCGATCAGACCCGACGCGGCCGCCTCGGCGGCGAGTGTCGCGCCGCCGATCGCAATGTCACCTTCCCCCGGCTCGGCCCGCAACCGTTCGATCTCCTCCGCCGGGCTGCCGGAAGCCAGGCGGGCGCTGCCCTGTACCTCCGAGAGCGTCGTCGAGAACACCACCTTCGGGAGCGGCTTCCACAGCGCGGCCCACTCGAGCATGGCGTCGTCGAGCGACGGATCCTGGTCGGCGGACTCCCAGTACAGCATCGTCTCGTACAGCCGCCGCCCCAACAGGTGGACGCCGACCTCTCGAATCTCGTCGATCCAGAAGCGGAAGACCTCTTTGTCGGGCGCCGTCCAGTCGAAGCCGCCGTCCGGCCCGACGATGTAGCCGTCAAGCGAGACGCCCATCGAATAGGTCACGCTGCGCATCGGAAGTCCTCCTCGGTGACGGATTCGACAGTACGACCGTCCGGCGCCACACAATTCATCGCGGCTCGCGGGAATCCCTCGTAAGGCGGATGATTCAGCTCCCCGGGGCGATCATTCTCCTACACCGCACCCAGTTGATGCTTTCCACGTCAGGACGTCATGACGCTACGTCAAGAAGCTGACGGGCATGCCGAGGCCGCCGGGGGCGCACGGCACCCCGACAGCGGCCGCTCCAGGCCAGGTGGTTCAGCAGTCGGGCGGCGCGGGTGGCGAGCGCAGATAGCTCGACGTCAGCCGGTAGACGCCGGCCTTGGGCACGGTGAGCCGGGTCCAGGGTCCGTCCGCGCTGACACAGGCGCCCTCGGCCTGTAGCCAGGGCGAGTGGACGACCCGCACGACGGCCGTCCCGGCATGCGGCATGCGCACGGTCACGTCCGCCTCGCCGGCGGCCAGCACCTCGGCCGGGGCGGAGGCGAGCGGGAGGGTGTCGCGGACACGGTAGAGCGTCCAGTAGCGGTCGTGCCAGACCGGCTCCAGCCAGTCCTGTCCCTGCTTGATCAGTTCGGCCTCGCGTACGGCGGTCCGATCGGGTGGGCCGTCGTGCACTGCGACGTAGCCGACGGCCCAGTGGCGCAGCCAGGCGTGGTAGCGCCGCGCGTCGGGGCGGCCCTCGTAAAACATCCGTCCCCGCACCTTGTCCAGCTGCTGGTTGAAGCCGCGCATCAGCTGCACGTCCGGGGCGAAGAGGGCGGCCTCGCGATGATCGTCGGCGGCAGGCACCTCCAGGCGACCGCGGTCCGCGCCGAGCCGGTCGAGTTCCTGGAGCAGTCCGGAGGTGTGCATGGCCCACGCAGGGACGGGATCGGGACCGCGCAGGCAGTCGGCAGGGGTCCTGGCGAGATGGACCACGGACACGGTGAGGATCAGCGCCGTGACCTGCGTGCGAAGGCGGGGCGCGGCGCGGGTGTGGAGCAGGCCCGCGAGCAGGACCGCGGGAGCCAGGTGGACGCCCAGCCGTTCGACGTTCGAGCCGATGGGGCTGGGTATCAGCCAGCACAGGACGACTCCCGCCCCGTAGAGGACCGCGCCGGCCCGTACCGCCCGCCATGCGCGAGGGCACACCCACACCACTGCGGTGGAGATGAGCACGGGCAGGGACATGCGGGCTGCCGACATGGGCTGCTCGCCGTGGAAGGGAAAGAGCAGCGTGGTCGTGGCGACGGCGGCGACCGGCGGGAGGGCGAGAGCGAGGCACTTGCCGTACTGCCGGTCCAGCAGATAGCCGGCGCCCGCGACCAGCGCGAACAGGCCGGCCACCGGGCTGCTCAGGGTGGCGAGCAGCGTGCCGAGGGCTCCGGCGGCGAGCCGGGCGGGCCGGGGGCGGCGCCCGGCCAGCGCGAGCAGGCCCGCGAGCCCGAAGGCCAAGCCGAGGGCGAATGTCGTACGGCCCAGAGCGACGTTCACCCAGAGTCCCAGCGAGCCGAGCAGGGCGGGCCACAGAGGGGCTCGCGTCAGCGTGCGCTGAAGGATCTTGCCCAGTAGCCAGGTGGCGCTGACCCCGGCCAGCACGGCGACCGTGCGCCCGCCCAGAACCGCCATCAAGGGGGGCGACAGCACGCTGTAGTTGGCGACGTGGACCCCGCCGAACCAGAACAACCCGTACGGGGTGCCCGGGTTCCTGGCGAAGAAGCCCGCCCACGCGTCCTGCGCGGCCAGGTCCCCGCCGCCCGTGGCGTAGAACGCCGCCCACAGCGCGTACAGAGGCACCACGGCGAGGACGGCGAGCAGCGGGACACGACGCCCCTCCAGCCGGGATCCGCCCGGATGGGGATGGTGGAGCGTCGCCGGGAGCGCGGCGGGGCTTCGTACTGCGGACGGCATCGACATGGCGCTGTTTCTGGGAAGAGGTACGGGTGTCCGTGCCCTATGACCTGAGCAGGCGCGTCATGGCTGGGGCTGGTACCAGCCACTTGTCCACTCTCGTCGCGCGCGCCGTACTGTACCTCGGCTGGTGGCCCGGCCTCCCGCGTGCCTCCGCGGCCCGGCCCCTGGACGTCGATGATGTCCCGGTTCCTGAGGGGTCATCAGCCTGATGCTGAAGGAAGAGGAGGCGGCTGAACCGTGCGCGGGGAAGGGGCCGCGCGGGCTGGGGCGGCAGAACCCTCGGAGACCTGCGGTACGTGGGCTCGAGGTGCCCCCGGCGGGGCGACGACCCGCGTGGTGACCGCGCGACCTTGGGTGCGCGCAGGGGTTCTGTACCCACGGCTGCGGGGTCAACGAGTGCGCTGGGGCAGCGGATTGCGGGGCGGTAATGTGATGCCCGTCACTATTGACCATGGGGTTCGCTCAGTACATGATCTTGAGAGTGCTCCCGCGGCGAGGATCGGTGAGCGGTGGTCGTGGATGCCGTGACCATAGACGAGCACCGATTCGTCCCGAATGTTCGCCAATGCGACGCCGCTGGCAACGCCCAGTCGTCTACCGACAAGGCGGGCGGCCAGGGCCCCCGGGTCCTTCGCCTGCGACGGCTACCGCAGGCTGGCCGATCTGGAGCCCGCACTCCGGACCGCGCCGCTGCCCGCTCGTCCGAGCGTCCTTGGCGGCCCGGCCCGGTTCGGTCCGGCCCGGCCATGTACTGGACCAGCCGGAGCCTGCGAGCCCGGCGGCCTGCGCGACACCGGTCCGCGCACAACACCATGGGCCGACCGCGCGGGAGACAGCACGTACGCGACAAGGGTATATGGCATTCATGCGACGTCGGTAACGGGTCCGCCGACGGAGCGGTTCTGTTCTTCTGCTTCCTGTTGACACGGAGCGCCCTCTCTTCGCAGTGGGGCGTCACTCTCAAAATGCTCGGTGGGAAAAGCATCGCAGGGGCCTGTGCAGTTGCATTCTGTGCAGCGGCCGGAATCTGCTGGGGACTTATCGCCTGGATCGGCGTCCTCGATTCGTGCCCCGCGCCGGTCTGTCCGGGCAATATTCCTCCGTGGTGGCCGGGCTTTGTCCCCGCATAGCTTTTGGCGGAATGCGCGCTGAGGGCCGAGTCGCTCTGAGAACTCCCGCCCGCCGGCGCTTCCCTGCGCCGGCGGGCGGGCACCTCACTTTTCGCGCAGCAGCGCGCAGACGAAGTTCTCCTGGACGGCGCGCAGCCGCTTGAGCCGCGCGGGATCGTCGACGCCGTTGACCTGGCTCGTGATCGAGAACGTCAGTGAGCGTCTGCCGTCGGCGTCGGCGGCCATCAGTTGCGTATAGCCAGGGAAGTTGCCGGTGTGGCCGTTCTGAAGGGTGGGCGACGGCAGTGCATGCCAAGCCTCACCGGCCGCGGACGCCGACGCCTTTTCCGGTTGCTGCAAACAGCGCGGTCGGCCATGGGCGGTGGGCCGCCGCCTCCGCGCCGCCGCGGATGCCACCGAACCGGTGTGCGCGCGGCGGTCCGTACCCGATGGGCGAGAGGGTGCACGCCGTGGCTTGACAGTCCTCCGCCCGGGGTTGACCCTGTGCCGCCGAACGAGGACCGTGCATCCTCGTGTCCACCCCGCGCGGCAGGCCCCTGCGGAGGTAGGGCAGCATCTGCTCCGCCGGCCGCTTGCCTGTGAGGAACCGTCATGCTTCCTGTCCGCCGTACCGTGCCTCCCGTGCTGCTCTCCTGCCTGCTGCTGGCGGGCTGTTCATCGGTGCCGCTCGGCACGCCCGCTTCGCCGGGAGCCCAGAATCCGGTGACAGGGGCCTCGGGGTCCGCCGGTGCGGGGCCGGCGATAGCGGTGGGGGCGGGACCGCAGAAGCACTACACGGTGCAGCGGCAGCCGACCGCAGGATCCTGTCACTACCGCTACGAGCACGGGGAGCCGCTTCAGGACCCCAGGTGCACCCCCGGAGCGATCTCCCCGGCCGTCACGCAGACCGATCTGGCGTCGACGATCTGCCGCAAGGGCGGCTATACCTCCGGGGTGCGTCCGTCCGCGTACGTGACGGGCAAGGAGAAGCGGCTCAACGCCGCCTCCTACGGTTTCACCGGGGGGATGGGAGATGCCGAGTACGACCACCTGATCAGCCTCCAGTTGGGCGGGGACCCCAATGACTACCGGAACCTGTGGGTGGAGCCCGCCGATCCCGATCACCGCAAGGGGACCGGTGTGAACAACCGGAAGGACCCGGTGGAGACGAAGCTGCACACCGCGGTCTGCAAGGGGCAGGTCACTCTCGCCGCCGCGCAGAAGGCCATTGTGGCCGACTGGACCACGGCCCTGAGCACCCTCCACCTCGGCTGAAGTGGGCTCATGGGGCGCGTGGTGCCGAGGCGGGGCAGCGTCCGGGCAGGGAGAGGGCACGCCGTCCGGGGGAGCGAGGACGCGAGCATCCTCCTGCCGGGCGTCCTGCTGTTGGGGGCAGGCCTTTTGCCGTGAGAGTGGCGATGTATCGATTCGGCGAACGTCAACCCGGAATGTGGAGAAGTGGTGTGCATGGTGTGATTGAATCCTGCACAACTCGGCCAGTTGGCCTGATCTGACCGCATGGTCCTGCCTGCCCGGCTTCTCCCGCAGGACTGCCGTGTGCTGTGGTCATGTCCGCCTGGCGTCGGGCGGATGGGTGCGCCACCCCGCGTGGGCGGTGTCGGCCGCCGTCACGCGCATGAAGGGAACGTCGATGACCGCCACCGTCTCCAACTTCTACTACGGTGCCGCGACCCCCGTCGCCGCCTATCTGATGGCCTGTCTCGGCGCGGCACTCGGGCTGCGGTGCACCACGCGCTCCCTCCGGCGCCCGCACCGCAGAGCCAGATGGCTGGCGCTGGGCGCCGTGTCGATCGGCTGCGGCATCTGGACCATGCACTTCATCGCGATGATCGGCTTCAGCGTCCAGGGCGCCCTGGTCAGCTATGACTCGACGAAAACCCTGTTCAGCCTCGCAGTCGCCGTCATCGTCGTCGCCATCGGCGTGTTCCTCGTCGGCTACCGGGGCGGCTCGCCGGTGAACCTGGGCCTGGCAGGCACAGTCACCGGGCTCGGGGTCGCTGCCATGCACTATCTCGGCATGGCGGCGATCCACACCGACGGTGGCCTGCACTACGACGTGTGGACCGTGGCCCTGTCCGTCGCGATCGCCGTCGCGGCCGCCACGGCGGCGCTGTGGGCGGCGGTCTCCATCCATGGCCTGTGGTCCAGCCTGGCGGCGAGTCTGGTCATGGGAGTGGCCGTGACCGGTATGCACTACACCGGCATGGCCGCCGTCTCCGTCCACCTCACCGGCCATTCCGTGGTCGAGCAGTCGTCCACCGACCTGTTGTCGTTCCTCCTGTTCATGCTCGCCGGCCCGCTCGCCGTACTCCTGGTCGCGGCCGTGATCGTCATGTTCGACCCCGACCTGATGCTCGGCGACGACCAGCCGGCGCCCGTGCCGTACGGTCCCGGTGCCGACTTCCCCGCGCAGCGGCCCACGGAATCCTCTCAGCCCTACACCTCCTGGTGACCGCCCTTCCGCGTCACAAGCCCACACGTCACCGCGGGCAACTGGTCCGTACGATGCCGGCCGCGCGCGGCCGGATGACGGACGAACATCGGGCGGCACTGGGCCACCGCCGAACGGAACACCTCGAACTGCGGGCCCGGGGCGCGCCGTGTCCGGGCAGGTCAAGCTCCTCGGAATCGAATGTTCTTCTCAACTCGCCCCGAAGGTCCGCGAGTTATCCCGAGTCCACCTGAAACGGAACACAACAAGCGCTTGCTGGCGTCATGCTGTCTGCCCTACGCGAGCCTTTGGGGGGCAGATGGAAGCAGTGGGGGCGCTGGGGGTGGGGGATCCGCAACGGGTCGGGCCGTACCGGGTGGTCGGCCGGCTGGGGGCCGGCGGCATGGGCCGGGTGTACCTGGCACGTTCGAAGGGCGGCCGGGCGGTCGCGGTGAAGGTCGTGCGGCCCGAGCTGGCCGAGGACCGCGAGTTCCGGCAGCGGTTCGCGCGCGAGGTCGCCGCCGCCCGCCGGGTGAACGGCGTGTTCACCGCGGGTGTGGTGGACGCCGATACGGAGGCCGACCCGCCCTGGCTGGCCACGGCCTACGTGCCGGGCATCTCGCTGGACAGCGCCGTCGCCCGCCACGGGCCATGGGCGGTCGGCCCGGTGACGACGCTGGCCGCCGGCCTCGCCGAGGCACTGGAGGTGATCCACTCGGCGGGGCTCGTGCACCGCGATCTGAAGCCGTCCAACGTACTGCTGGCCGCCGACGGGCCCCGTGTCATCGACTTCGGTATCTCCACGGCGACCGAGGCGAGTGCGATCACGCGGACGGGGGTGGTGATCGGGACGCCCGGATTCATGTCCCCGGAACAGCTGACGGGCAGCGCGGTCGGTCCGCCAAGTGATGTGTTCGCGCTGGGCGCCGTCCTTGCGTTCACGGCCTCCGGCACAGGCCCCTTCGGCGCCGGCTCGGCCCAGGGGCTGATGTACCGGATCGTGCACGAGCGACCCGACCTGGACGCCGTGCCGGAAGCGCTGCGTGAGCTGATCGGGCGGTGTCTGGCGAAGCGCCCGGCGGACCGCCCGGACGTCGACGAGTTGCTGGGAGGGCTGACCGACGCGGCCGGGGCACCCCGTACGACGCTGCTGTTCACCAGCGCGAGCTGGCTTCCACCGGCTGTCGCCGCCACCGTACGCAAGGCGGCGGACGCGACCGGCGCCGACGCGGACGCCGGTGGTCCGGACCCGTCGCGGGGGCCGGACCACCAGGCGCCCACCATGACCGGGCCGCGTCCGGCGACCCCGCCCCCCGCCTACACGCCCACGGCGTTCGAGGCGGACGCGGTGGGCGGCGGGCCCACGCCGAGAGGGCAGTTCGGACCGCCGATTCCCACCGGACAGCCAACCGGTTGGACGACACCCCCGCCTGGCGCCCCGCCGTTCGGGACCGTTCCGATGGGGCCACCGCCCACCCCGGTGCCGGGCGTTCCCGGTACCTTCCGGCAGGGTTCCACCGGAAAACGGCCCGGATACGTGATCGTCTCCCTCCTCGCCGCCGTGCTGGCCGTCGGGCTCGTGGGCTGGCAGGCGGACGCCATGTTCGGCGGGGACTCCGGGTCGGACCCCTCCGGTTCCCCCGGCTCGTCCTACGCGGCCTCGCCGTACGCGGACGACAGCACCTCGCTGTCGTACACCCCGCCCCCCTCGGACACCCCGTACGCGCCCCCCACGGACATCGAATCCCCGTCGCAGACCCCTGCCTCGGACCCTGAGGCCGGGACGGATCTGTCGGGTCAGTGGAACGGCAGCTACGTCTGCAACCAGGGCATCACCGGCCTCGTCCTCACCATCGAGCAGTCCAGCGACGGCACCGCGGAGGCGGTGTTCGCGTTCTACCCCGACCCCTCCAACCCGCAGGTGCCACGCGGTTCCTTCGCGATGGCGGGCACGGTCGAGAACGGGGTGCTGACGCTACGGGCCACCCACTGGATCGACCAGCCGCCGGACTACCTCACGGTCGACCTCCAGGCCGCCCCCGACTCCTCGACCCCCGACCACCTCGACGGAAGGATCTACGGGTCCGGCTGCACGACCTTCTCGGCGGACCGTTCCTGAGCAGTGGGCATCTCAGGATGCCCACGACCGGTACGTGGCCGCACCGGAGGCTACGGCACTGCTCGCCGAACGGGGTTCGCGCGTACGCCATGAGGTGCGCGGGCTCGACGCCGACGAGAAGGGTCCCCGGACCTCGGCCGAGCCGGGCCGCGCCCGGGATCCGGCCGTCGCCGTGAACGCGTCGGCGTCCACGGCGCGCAGAACCCTCCGAGGAGGCGCCGGGAGCCGCCATGTGCACCGGTCGTGGATCGGTGAACGCCGGGTACATGCATGGCATGTATCTCTCGAAACCGTTGAAAGTGCTCTTACTCGGCGTCGCCGTCTACGTGCTGTTCGTGCTGCTGTTCCGGTATGGGCGTGGCGGCATGCCGTGGGACCACGCGCTCCTGGTCGCCCTGGTCGCAGCGCCGGTGGCGATGTTGTGGGGGTGGGTCCGGGACCACTGGAACGACCGCGCCCGGGACGCCGGCGCGAGGTGGCGGCGCAACAGGCAGAACTGAGTATTGCTGCCTCGCCCAGGTGACCGCGATCGACCGCCGTGCGGCGCTCGGAACCTGGCGCTTTCCTGGCCGCACCGCAGCCGTGTGAGGAGGCCGGGACCGTGGTCGCCGCCCACCCCCGCCTGTGAGTCGACGACCGCACCGACCACCGCACCTCGGCCTTCGGGACACGGCCGGCCGACGTTTCCCGATGCCGATGAGTTGCACATCCACCGCCACGGGCAGGCGAGTTGCATGCTGCGGAGAAGGCGGCCTCGACCGCCTCGACAGCCTCGGACCTGCGATCGACCGGCTTCCGGGCCTCTCGCGGCGGCGGGTGGCGGTGGGGCTCTGAGCAACGGTCCGCTTACTGTTCGGACGGGATCGGAGCGGATCGCTTTGCGATGACGTCCCGAACGCCGTTCGATCGCCGCTGACTTCGGCCTCCGATGCGGCGGCCGACTTCCGCAGTGTGCCCTCCGGGACGATCGCGTCCTGAGTGAAGAACCCTTGGCGGTGGTGCCGCCGATGCCGAACAGGCTGAGCACCGGGGTGTCCTCCTGACCGGAGTTCGCAGCACCGGGCCGACCCGGTGCCTGACCGTCGGGCTCAGCTCCGCGGTCGCGGCCGGCCGTCCGGTTCCACGGCGTAGCCGGGCACGGACGGCCACCGGACGGTCAGGACCACCGACTCCTCCTCCGCGAACCACGAGTGGTCCACGCCGTGCCCCCATACGACGTAGTCACCCTGCTCCGCCAACACAACGCTGCGGCCCGGCAGTTCCACACGGAAGCGGCCGCTGACCAGAACCAGGAGGGCGGTACGCTCCTCGCCCCTGACCCACTCGAGCCGTTGGTCACCACGGGGGTGGACACCCCATTTGATCTCCACTGCCTCGCTGTGGCGTGGATCGCCGGCGTCCTTGAAGTGACCGAGGAGCCATCCCCGGTCCAGTGGCGCATCCTTGCCCGCGTTTCCCACATACACGCTGTCGTTCACGCTGCCCGATGCTAGTGCCGCGGCGGGCAACGTTTGCCCGTCAAGGAGCGGCGTCCGGTGCGTGCTCTCGGCGTGCCGGCCGGAAGTCCTCGTACTGGACGTACCTGGGCTTTCGGCCGGTGCGGCGAGAGTGCGTGCCGGGCGTCGCGACGGGGCGAACGTTGCCTGTCGCGGCACTAGCTCGAGCCGCTACGGTCCACCGGACCAGCCTCGCGGCGAACGAGGCCGCCCCTGGCGCGGTCTGCTCCGGCAGCCGGGCGCCAGGCCCTGTGAGACGTCGAGCAGGAGCGACGTCGCCCAGCAGGACAGGAGCGACGTCACCATCGGCGTCGACGACGCCCGGTGTCCCGGACGCTCGGCGAGTTGCGGGGCGGCCTCGCGGACGAGGGCGCCATCGGCACCGAGCCCGGCTTCACCGACTCCTGGTGCGCCGCGCTCGGCAAGGGCAGGTGTGCCACCCGGATCACGTCCGCGTGGGGGCCCGGCGTTCCTCTCCGGATCGGCCGAGTCCACGGCCCGGCAGTGGCGGGCGGCCACGCTGCCGCAGCGGGACCTCGCTCGGCGGGGCTCGGGCAACCCGGCCGCCGACATGCTCTGACCGGCGGACGGCCGGACGGGAACGCCCGGCCGTGCTGCTGCCGGTCGACGGCACGCCCGGGTCTGATTTCGGTGACGTCTTCGCTGACACAGCGACTCCTGTCGTCCGTATTCGTTGTCAGAACAGCGGCCGGGCACGCTTGACGAGACGAGTGCCTGGCGGACCACAGGAGAGAGCGCGCATGAACCCCAGTGCACACATCGAGGCCGTCTACGCACAGGTCTGCCGACGCAACGCCGGTGAGACCGAGTTCCACCAGGCGGTGGGAGAGGTGCTGCACACGCTGGCGCCGGCACTACAGGCGCATCCCGAGTACGTCGACGCGTTGATCACCGAGCGGCTGTGCGAGCCCGAGCGCCAGCTGATCTTCCGGGTGCCGTGGGTGGACGACGCGGGGCGGGTGCAGGTCAACCGTGGCTTCCGGGTGGAGTTCAGCAGCGCGCTCGGCCCCTACAAGGGCGGCCTGCGCTTCCACCCGAGCGTGAACCTCGGCATCGTGAAGTTCCTGGGCTTCGAGCAGATCTTCAAGAACGCGCTGACCGGACTGGCGATCGGCGGCGGCAAGGGCGGCTCGGACTTCGACCCCAAGGGCCGCAGCGACCACGAGGTCATGCGCTTCTGCCAGGCATTCATGACGGAGCTCTACCGGCACCTCGGCGAACACACCGATGTCCCCGCCGGTGACATCGGGGTGGGCGGGCGCGAGATCGGCTACCTCTTCGGCCAGTACAAGCGGATCACCAACCGCTTCGAGGCAGGAGTCCTGACAGGCAAGGGCGTCTCCTGGGGCGGCTCGCAGGCCCGGACGGAGGCCACCGGCTACGGCGCGGTGTACTTCGCACAGGAGATGCTGGCCACGCGCGGACACGGTTTCGACGGTCGCAAGGCCGTGGTCTCCGGCTCGGGGAACGTGGCGGTCTACGCGATCGAGAAGGTGCACGCCCTGGGCGGGTCCGTGGTGGCCTGTTCGGACTCCTCCGGCTATCTGGTCGATGAGGACGGCATCGACCTGGAGTTGCTGAAGACGGTCAAGGAAGTGCGACGGGCCCGTCTGTCGGCCTATGCGGAGGCCAAGCCCGGGGCACGGTTCTCCGACCGGGGCTCGGTCTTCGAGGTGCCCTGCGACATCGCGCTGCCGTGTGCCACGCAGAACGAACTGGGCGGGCAGGAGGCAGGGGCCCTGGTGAAGAACGGTGTCCTGGCCGTCGCCGAGGGCGCCAACATGCCGTGCACCCCGGAGGCCATCGAGATCTTCCGTGAGGCGGGTGTCCTCTTCGGCCCCGGCAAGGCCGCGAACGCGGGTGGCGTGGCCACCTCCGCGCTGGAGATGCAGCAGAACGCCTCCCGCGACGTGTGGACCTTCGAGCAGACCGAGACCCGTCTGGCAGCTGTCATGCGGGGCGTCCACGCTCAGTGCCGTGCCACCGCCGAGAGCTACGGAGGCACGCCCGACGACTACGTCCTGGGTGCCAACATCGCGGGCTTCCTGCGGGTGGCGGAAGCGATGACGGCCCAGGGCGTCGTGTAGCGCCCCCGCCGAACAGCTGCTCCCGGCGCGTCGCGTGGTGGAAGCAGAGGCGGGATTCCGAGTGGCCGGTGTGCGGGCCTGTCGATCCCGCCGGCTGTCCGCGCGCCGGTGAGCACGGTCAGGCGGGGAAGGGCGAGCGGCTGGCGCACGTGGACCGCGCCCCGTGGGCCGTCGCGGCCGGTGTCCTCGTGTGTGACGGCGTGAGACCCGGGACCTGCGGGTTGTACCGGGTGGCGTAGTGGTGTGAAGAGATGGGTTTGGGTGCGTTCGGGTGGTTCGTTGCCGAGCCTGCAACTGCCGATCGTGCAGCCCGCCTCCTGAACACCAAGTGAACGCCGAACGCTGGAGGTTGTATGCAGGAGTGGCAGTACTCTCCGACCGCCGTGACGGTGCCCCAGTTGGTCCTGGACCCCTACCGCTGCGGCTTCGACGCGCACACGACCCTGGGCGGGGCGGAGGCCGCAGAGCAGTGGGGGGACGAGGACTGGCGTGTGCCGCCCCAGGCGCGGGCGGCCGAGGAGGAGACGGTGCGGCCTGCGCCCGACCCGGGCCGGCGGCTGCCCCTGACGGTGGCCCGGGCCGACCGGCGCCGTATGGATCTGCACGCGGCGCTCATCCGGGCGGGAGTCGCGCCGGCGCCAGGAGACCTGCACGCAGTGGACGCGTTGAGTGCCCTCGACGACACCGTCAACGAGGCCGTCAGGCGCTGGATCGCCGCCCACTGACCTCGGGAGCGTTTCCGCAGTGCCGGTCCTGGGCGAAGCGGGCGGTGAGGTTCTCGTCGTGCCTTCATGTCACGGCATTCCTTCTCCCGCTCTGCGGCCCGCTGCGGCACCACGCCAGGGAAAGCGGTACGCAGTGGGCCGACCAGGCCGGGCGATGACCGTCCCGACATCGTCGAGCCAGGGGATCGGGGCTCTGAGCACCGTCCTCGTGTCACAGGAGGGGCGGCCTGGGGCGGCCCCTGGCCGCGGCGCGGTTTCGGGATTCTTTCATCGCGCCGAGAGGTTTCGGCCGTGTCGGACGTATGAGGCGTGCGATGTTCCCGCAGATTCAGCTGCGACGCGTGTCCTATGCAATCTTCTGTCCCTTTCACGAACGTGAAAGGGAGGGGCCGATTCCTGCCCACATGGTGAGGGAATCGAGGGGAACCGTGCGGATTCTTGTGCGATTCCTGTGGCAGCTTGTGTGCGCCCGGTGACCACTGGGGTTGCCGGGGTCCGTCTTCCTGCGGGGGGAAGCCATGCACCAGCGTGCCCTCGGCATGCCGTTCCGGCGTGCCCGTGACAGATCGACCGCCCTTACCGCGTCGGCGGTGGTCGCTTCGGCGGCACTTGCCCTCTCGGTGCTGCCGGCCGCGAGTGCGGTCGCCGACGAGACCGCACCCACCTCGGCGTGGGGCTCGGGCAGTCCCGACTTCGCTGTGCCGGCGGTGAAGGTCGGCCCGAACAAGCCCGTGGCGTCTCGGGCCGCGAAGAACCCGACGGAAGACGCGCTGCTGCCCTGGGCGAAGGAGCAGCGCGCACATGCCCAGGGCCCACCGGCGAGGAAGGCGAAGTCCTCCAGTGCGGCGGACGCCTCCGTACTGACCCTGGTGCCCGAGGGGCAGGGAAACGTGCCCTGGCACCGGTACACCAGTTTCGCCATCACCGACGCTCTGACGGCGAAGATCGACTACTCGACCGGCAACCTGATGCTGACGGCGACCGACTTCGACATCGCCGGAGTGGGGCAGCGTCTGACGCTGGCGCGGACGTACAACTCGGTGGACGCGCCGTGGGGGAAGGTCTCGCAGCGCTGGTGGCAGCAGTACGAGCGCTACCTGTCGGTCTCCTCCACCGAAGTGGTCTTCTACGACGCCTCGGGCGCCACGGTCCGCTTCACCAAGAACAGCGACGGCTCCTTCACCACCCCGAAGGGGTACTCCGAGGACCTGAAGAAGAACTCGGACGGTACCTACACGCTGACGAAGTGGAAGTCGGGCGCGAAGGACACCTACGACACGAACGGCACCCTGACGAAGGTCACCGAACGCAACAAGGGCACGATCAGCGTCACCCAGCACGACGAGGGCGGTGAGCACAAGGGTTTCAAGCTGACCGAGACGCGCTCCGGGCGCTGGATCGACCTGCTGAAGACGGACGCCTCGCAGTGGCAGGCCAAGGACAACACCGGCCGCACCGCCGTGTTCGATCTCGACGGCGCGGGCAACCTGGCCACCACCACGGACACCGAGGGCAAGCCGGTCACCTTCCGCTACGACACCTCGCGTCGTGTCGACAAGATCACCACCGCCGAGGGGCGGGTGACGGTCTTCACCTACGACGACGCCAACCGCGTCACCTCGATGCTGCGCGGCACCGGCTTCAACAGCGACGGCCACACCGGCCCGACCTGGACCTACGCCTACAGCGCCGGCTCCCCGACGGCGGCGGGCACCACCACCGCGACCGACCCGGAACTGCACGCCACGAAGTACACGCACGACGGCGACGGCCAGGTGACCGAGGTGGAGGACGCGCTGAAACACAAGCGGTCCACCAAGTTCGACGCCAACCACAACATCGACACCGCCACCGACGCGATGGGCTCGGGCACCACCCCCGGCAACGTCACCGACTACGGCTTCGACTCCCGCAACAACCTCAAGACTGCCGCCATGCCGACGGGCGGCGCGACGGTCAACAACTGGCAGACCATCGCGGGCGGAGACGTGCCGAGCGACTCCACCAACCCCGACGGCGAGAAGACGGAGTTCACCTACGACACGGCCGGCAACACCAAGACGGTCGCGCAGACCGGCACCGGCGGCGGCAGCGTCTCCTACGACTACAACCCCGCCACCGTCACCTGCGGCGGCTTCGAGGGCCAGCGCTGCGCACAGAAGACGAAGATGACGTCGGCCAAGACGGTGGAGACGGACTTCCACTACGACGCCAAGGGCAACCTCGAGTGGGCCAAGGCCCCGGCGCCACTGGGGAAGACGACGTACACCTACGACGACCTCGGCCGCACCAGGACCGTCACCGACGCCCGCGGCGTCACCGTCACCTACACCTACGACAACCGCGACCGTATCCGCACCGTCACCTCGCCCCACACGGTGAAGGTCGAGTACTGGTACGACGGCGACGGAAATCCGACCCAGCGCTCGGACGGCACCGGGACGGTCACGTACGAGTTCGACCCGCTCCAGCGTGAGACGGTCCGCCATCTCCAGGACGGCTCGCAGACCCTGCTCGTCTACACCGCGGCGGGCAACGTCGACTACTACCAGGACCCGGCCGGAAAGGTCGACTACACCTGGAACGAGGTCAACAAGCTCAAGGAACTCAAGGATCCGCAGAGCCGGGTGACGACGTACACGTACAACAACAACGACGTCCGCAGGACGACCACGTACCCCGGCGGCACGGTCCAGACGGTCGACGTGGACAAGTCCGGCCGCCCGGAGTCCATCAAGGTGACCTCTGCCCAGGGCACTCTGGCCGACCTCGCCTACACGTACGGCTACGGCACGGACGGCAAGACCGACGGCAGCAAGATCCGCACGTCGACGGAGCACGTGAGCGGGCTCAAGCGGACGTACACGTACGACGGGGCGGGCCGCTTCTCCTACGCCAAGGAGGAGAAAGCCGGCACGATCGCCGCCTCCTGGCAGTACTGCTACGACCTGGCCGGCAACCTCACCTCCCAGGGAACGGAAAAGGGCTGTCCGCGCGGCACCACGTACACCTACAACGACGCCCAGCAGCTCACTTCCAAGTCCAGCACCACCGGGCCATGGTCCTACGACCCGATCGGCAACGAGACCGCCGCAGCGTCCACCGACGACTACCTCCGCACCGGCGAAACGTGGTCGGACCACTCGCAGATGACGTCGATCACCGTCAACGGCAAGTCCTACGCCGGCCAGTACGGTTCCACCGACCAGAGCGAACGCATCAAGCTCGGCGACACCTACTACCACAACGGTCCTCTGGGGCTGTCCGCCACTTCGACGGGCGGCATGGACATGGGCTTCAACCGGGAACCCGGGGGCACCCTGAACTCCATGACGACCGGGGGCAAGAGCTACTACTACCTCACCGACGCCATCGGCAGTGTGATCGGTCTGGTGGACGTGGACGGCAACAAGGTCGACACGTACACCTACAGCCCCCGCGGCGTACGCATCCTGGCCCAGTCCTCGGAACCGGTCGTCCAGCCCTACCGCTTCGCCGGCAACTACCAGGACCCCACCGGCCTCTACCACCTCAAGGCCCGCTACTACGACGCCAACATCGGCCGCTTCACCCAGCCCGACCCTGCCGGCCGGGAACAGAACCCCTACCTGTACGCCGAAGGCGATCCCGTCAACCGCATCGACCCCGACGGGCTGTTGTCGCTCGACATCGGAGTGGAGGGCTGCCTGTGGGTATGCGGCGGAATCGGGGCGAGCATCAACGACGACGGCAGCGTCCATCCCTACCTCTCCGCAGGGGTCGGCACCCCTGGCGCCAGCGCTGACGCAGGCTTGGCATCGGGGTCGGCGGGCCCGGGGTGGACCGGCGAAGTGGCATGCGGCATCGGCCCGGTGGACCTGTCGGTCGCGACGGACGGCTCGGAAGGCGTCGGTACGGGAGGCAGCACCGGCAAGTGCTCCGGAACCGCCAAATACACCTTCTAATCCGGGAGTGAACCACTGTGCACGAATGGGTCCGACTGGCGAATGAGCGGCCCGCTGGGCCCTCCTGGTCGCCGTACCTGGCCATAGGCATGTTCCTGGTGGCCGTGATCATTATCGGCGCGCTGCTCGCCCGACGGCGCCGTCGGGGCAGGTAGGGCGACGCGATACGGGGAGGTGCGCGAAAGGCGCACCTCCCCACCCAACCCAGAGGAGGCATGGTGCACACCATCGTGGGTCTGCTCCTGGCTGTGTGCGGTGCGGCCGTGGCCGTCTTCGGTCCCACCTTCGCGGCCAAGGTCGGCAGCCGGGCCGGGCAACGGTTCGAAGGCAGCAACACCGTGGCGTTTCGCCTCATCGGCGCGGTTCTGGCCGTGCTGGGTGTTCTGTACGCCGTCGGGGTGGTCGGATAATCCGCAGCCGAAGGCGGACCAGAGGCCGCCGGGACCGCCACGGTGAGAGCGGTGGGCAGGAGCAGGACCCGATTCAGCCTCCGAGGCCGGTGCGCAGGCGGAGCAGATCTCCCAGGCGGCGGCTGTCGACTCAGGTCCCCGGAGAGGGGCCGTGGATGTGCCGGGGCCGGTGGAGGACCTGGGTCGGCTGTACGGACGACGGCGGGACCGACGGCGGAGGTGGTGGTGGCGGTGGCGGCGGGGGCTCGTTCCGCAGCAGGGGGAGCGGGGTGTGCAGGTGCCAGATGCCGGGGAGGTCCAGTCGGCCCTGACGCTCCGCCAGCAGAATCTGCTGGACGGTGAGACGGGCCTCCAGCACACACTGCCCGCTGCGTATGGCGACCACGTGGGCGTCGCGTACGACGGTGACGAGCCCGCTGATCCGGAAGAGAAGGCCGAGCCGGACGTCGAGGGTGCCGACTTTGGCGCCGTCCAGGAAGACGTCGATGTAGGGGTGGTGGTCGGACGTGATCTCGTGGCTCGCCAGCGCGACCACCTCCTGGCTGCCCGGGGTGGCCCGGGTGCGGTGCGCGGCCTCGGTGAGAGCGGCGTGTCTGCGCCACCCGCCGGCCGCCACGTCGAAGACGTCCAGGGAGAGGAAGGAGTCGACGGCGCCCGCCAGTTCGTGTTCGACGGCCCGGTCGGCCGCGGGGGGCAGGGGGCGCGTGCCGCGGAGGAGTCCGTCGGCCGTGCCGCCGTCGTGGAGCGGGCCGGCGAGGGCGTCGGCCGTGTCGGGGCAGTCGGGGCCGAGCAGGAAGGTACGGACCGTGAACGGTTGCGCGGGAGCGGTCGTCGTCATGGCTTCACCTCGGCAGAGGTCTCGGGCAGGTCTTGAAGCAGGTCTTCAGTAAGTGTTCGGCGGGTTTTCAGTGGAAGCGCTGGTCGCCCTGGTCCGGGTGTGGTTCGAGCCGTACGGTGCGGTTCGCCGAACCGCCGTCACGCCGTTCGCGCAGCGCGACCGTTGTGGACCCGAAGCGCAGTGCCGTGCCGATGTGGTCACGGACCCAGTGCGGTCCGCGTCGTAGGGGGTTCACGGGGGAGAACAGGAGGGCCAGGAGCAGTACGGCCCCGAACACGGAAGGCCCGATCACCCAACCGGCGGGGATCCCCGTGCCGCCTCCGCCCCCGCCGGTCCCGCCGACGGCCCCCGGGTCGGTCGCGCCGGTCGTGCCGTGGCCGGTTCCGTTCGACTCTCCGTCGGTGCCGCCGTTGCTCGTTCCGTCACCCGATTCCGTGTCCGTCACCCTGAAATCGGCGTCGGCGTAGTACGTGTCGGCGTACTGCGTGCAGGCGGCCCGTACGGTGTGCGTGGTCACGGACGATCCTTCGGGCACGTCGAAGTCCTCTTCGAAATCTCCCTCGGCCGAGACGCGGGCCCCGGTGATCAGCGCGTCGCCGCCGTCCCACGACACACTCACCTCGGAGCAGCTGAACAGCGAACCCGTGACCGTGACGGACGTCCCCGAAGACCCGCTGGTGGGATCCAACACGATGCCGGGATCCCGGTCATGGGCCGGTGTGACCGTGAAGGTCGCGCTGCCGTAGGCGCCGTCGCTGCAGTACGCCCCGATGGTGTGGGAGCCGGCGTCGGCGTCGTCCGGAACGTCGAACGTGCTGCCGGGGCCGAGGAGCCTGCTGTCCCAGTAGACGCCGGTGATGACGCCGGCCTGCACTCCGGCCGCCGCCCGAACCGCCGGCGGTTCGAACCCGCCGTCGTCGTCCGAGGGGGAGGGGGAGAGGTCGTCGGGCGGGCCGTCGGGTTGGGGACCGGGCTTCGTACAGCTCTCGAAATCGATGTGGACGGAAGCTCCCGGCGGTCCCTCGGGCGGGCTGAGGGTGATCGTCGCCTGCTCTGCCACCGCGGCGCCCTGTGCCCACGTTGCCGTCGGAGCCCAACCGATCGCGATGCTCACCAGCACGGCGGTCAGGCATGGCCAGAAGAAGCGCGCAGCGGATTTCATGAGCCGAAGCAAGCTGGAGCCGGGAAGGGAGAAGGAGCGGAGGGCGACACCGGTCGCCTGGGGAATCCGGTCCTCAGGAAATGCGGTCCTCAGAAATCGCCTCTTCCCCTCCTTCATTCTCCGTCGTCCCACCGCTTTTCGCTCGTCGTGAGGGACGCGGCCCACAGCACGGACGCCCTTGCGAGTCGGCCCGACCGGGAACCCGGGAGGGACGGTCGGAGCGGCCGGTGCCGACGTCTGCGCTGATTGCGGAGTGCGCCGGCATCACGACGGCCCTCAGCTGTCGTAGTCGACGGTGAGGCTCTCGGAGACGGGGAAGGTCTGGCAGGTCAGCACATAGCCGGCGTCGACCTCGGCGGGTTCCAGCGCGTAGTTGCGGCGCATGTCGGCCTCGCCGTCGCAGACCAGGGCGCGACAGGTGCCGCACACGCCGCCCTTGCAGGCGAACGGCAGGTCCGGGCGGACGCGTGCGGCCGCGTCGAGGAGGGTGGTGTCGCGGGGGAGCGCGGAGGTGGTGGACCGGCCGTCCAGGACGACGGTGACCTGACTGACCGGTCCCTCAATACCGGGCTCCTCATGGCGCACCTGCCGTACCGGCTCGTCGTCGGCGAAGAACAGTTCCCGGTGGACGCGGTCGACCGGCACGCCGAGCCCGCCCAGTACCCGCTGGGCGTCGCGGACCATGCCGTGCGGGCCGCACAACCACCAGTGGTCGGCGCCGTCCACGTCGACCAGACCGTCGATGAGTGCGCCGAGGCGGTCTCCGTCGAGCCGGCCGGAGAGCAGGTCGGCCTCGCGCGGTTCGCGGGAGAGGATGTGCGCGACCTGGAAGCGCGCAGGGTACAGGTCCTTCAGATCGGCCAGGTCGTCGGCGAACATCACCGAGTCGGTGCGCCGGTTGCCGTAGAAGAGGGTGACCCGGGAGCGGTCGTCTGCCGCGAGGACCGACTCGGCGATGGACAGCATCGGTGTGATGCCCGACCCGGCGGCGATGAGCACGTGGTGGCCGGGCGCGGTCAGGTCGGGTGTGAAGGCGCCGGTGGGGGCCATCACCTCGATGGTGTCTCCGGGCCGGACGTCGTGGACGAGCCAGGAGGAGAACAGGCCGCCGGGTACCTCGCGCACGCCGATGCGGGGGCCGGATCCGGCGGGGGAGCAGATGGAGTACGAGCGCCGCTCGTCCCGGCCGTCGACTTCTCGGCGCAGGGTGAGCGACTGCCCGGGGGCGAAGGCGAACTCCTCGGCCAGCGCGTCGGGGATCACGAAGCCGACGGCGGCGGCGTCCTCGCACAGCCGCGTCACGGCGGCGACGCGCAGGGCGTGGAAGGCGGGGCGCCGACGTGCGCGCGGCGCCCCGGCAGGGCCGCCGGCGGTCGGGGCCATCAGGTCTTCCATCAGATCTCCTTGACGTACTCGAACGGCTCCCGGCAGGCGCGGCAGCGCCACAGCGCCTTGCAGGACGTGGCGGCGAAGCGGGAGGTCTCCTCGGTGTCCGCCGAGCCGCAGAGCGGACAGGCCACGGCGCGCCGGACGGGTGACAGCACCAGTGGCACGGGGCCGGGCGCGGGCCGCGGCGCCGGGCCCGGGGCCGCGATGCCGTGCTCGGCGAGTTTGCGGCGGCCCTCGGCCGTGATCCAGTCCGTGGTCCACGGCGGATCCAGGACCGTGCGGATCTCCACCCGCTCGAATCCGGCGGCCCGCAGCCGCCCGGCGACGTCGGCGCGCATCTCCGCCATCGCCGGACAGCCCGAGTAGGTCGGGGTGAGGCTCGCGACGACCCGCCCGTCCGCCGCGACGTCCACGCCGCGCAGGACTCCGAGGTCGGCCAGGGTCAGCATGGGCATCTCGGGGTCGGGGACCTGCTCGGCGATGCGCCGGGCACGCCGGGCGTCCGTCAGGGTGCTCACCATGTCGCCTCCGGGTGTGCGCGGGCGACGCCCTGCAACTCGGCCAGCAACGGGACGAGATGCTCGGTGTGCTCGCCTTCGCGTCCCGCCCCCGGCATCGGCTGCCAGGCGGGCATCGGCAGGCCCGCCGCATGGGTGACCTGCGTCAGGACGGCGACGACCTCGTCCCGTCCGTCGTACGCGGTGAACAGCTCTGCCAGGTACGGTCCGACCTGGTGCAGCGCCGCCCGCATGCGCCGGTGGGACTCCTGCGTGCCGTCCCCGAGCCGTACGGCCCACTCGGCGGCGTACTGCCGGTGGTAGGTCAATTCCTTCACGCCCTTGGCCGCGATGGCGCGGAGCACCGGATCGGGGGACGCCGAAAGCTCCTCGAAGTGGGCGAGCCGCCAACTGGACAGCACCAGCAGCCGCACGATCGAGAACGCGAAGTCGCCGTTGGGGAGTTCGGCCAGCCGGACATTGCGGAAGTCGTCCGCGTCGCGGAAGTAGGCGTACGCGTCCTCGCCGCGCCCGGTCGCGTCGATCTGGCCGCAGCGCGCGTACAGGAGGCGGGCCTGACCGAGCAGGTCGAGGCCGATGTTGGCGAGCGCCACCTCCTCCTCCAGCTCCGGGGCGCGGGTGGTCCACTCGGCGAGGCGCTGGGCCGAGACCAGCGCGTCGTCCGCGAGCTCCAGACAGGTCAGGGCCAGCCGTCCGGCGTCGACGCCCGCGGGTACGGCGGTGTCCACGCCGTGCAGCGGGTCCTCGAATCCCGTGCCGAACGCCCAGCGTGCGTCGCCGCCGTCGGCGTCGTGTCCCTCCGCCAGGGACAGATAGACGTGATCGTCACTCATGCCCTGCTCCTCAGATGTGGGGGACGTCGTCGGGGATGTCGTAGAACGTCGGGTGCCGGTAGACCTTGTCGGCGCTGGGCGCGAAGAAGGGGTCCTTCTCGTCGCGCGTGGAAGCCGCGATGTGCTCCGAGCGCACCACCCAGATGCTCACGCCCTCGTTGCGCCGCGTGTACAGGTCGCGGGCGTGGGTGAGCGCCATGCGGTCGTCGGCGGCGTGCAGCGAGCCGACGTGTACGTGGTTCAGCCCCCGCTTGCCGCGCACGAACACCTCGTACAACGGCCAGTCCCTCTTCGTGCCTTCGGCGTCGCTCATGCCGCCGTACCTTCCTCGCGTCGCTTGTTGTGCTTGGCCGCGTGCGCGGTCGCCGCCTCGCGCACCCAGGCGCCCTCCTCGTGGGCGGTCCTGCGCCGTTCCATCCGCTGTGCGTTGCAGGGCCCGTCGCCGGTGATCACCCGCTTGAGTTCGGACCAGTCGGGGGCGCCGAAGTCGTGGTGTCCGCGCTGCTCGTTCCAGCGCAGTTCGGGGTCGGGCAGTGTCACGCCGAGTTTCGCGGCCTGGGGGACGGTCATGTCGACGAAGCGCTGGCGCAGTTCGTCGTTGGTGTGCCGCTTGATCTTCCAGGCCATCGACTGCGCGGAGTTGGGCGAGTCGTCGTCGGGCGGGCCGAACATCATCAGGGACGGCCACCACCAGCGGTTCACCGACTCCTGGACCATGTCGCGCTGGGCCTCGGTGCCGCGCATCATCGTCATCAGCAGCTCGTAGCCCTGCCGCTGGTGGAACGACTCCTCCTTGCAGACCCGCACCATCGCGCGCGCGTAGGGCCCGTAGGAACTCCTGCACAGCGGCACCTGGTTGCAGATCGCCGCGCCGTCCACGAACCAGCCGATCACGCCGACGTCGGCGAAGGTCGGCGTCGGGTAGTTGAAGATCGACGAGTACTTCTGCCGGCCCTCGATCAGCCGCTCGGTGAGGTCGGCGCGGTCGGCGCCCAGGGTCTCGGCCGCCGAGTACAGGTACAGCCCGTGCCCCGCCTCGTCCTGGACCTTCGCGAACAGGATCGCCTTGCGGCGCAGTGACGGCGCGCGGGTGATCCACTCGCCTTCGGGCTGCATGCCGATGATCTCCGAGTGGGCGTGCTGCGCGATCTGGCGGATCAGCGTCCTGCGGTAGCCCTCGGGCATCCAGTCGCGCGGTTCGATCCGCTGGTTGTGCGCGATCGTCTCGTCGAACTGCCGCTGGAGCTCCGGCTCGGCGCAGCCGGCGGACGACGAGGTGGAGGGCGTACCGGACTGTGGTGAGGTCATCGAAACCAACTTCCCAACCGACCATTCGTTCGGTCCATGATATGACGAGTCCTGGCTGTTCTGGCAAGTGCCGGCGCCTGAGCAGTGCCCCAGGAGGTCGGCTTTCGTCCGTCGAGGAGGCCGGGGCCGCTGTCCGGTGGCCTCCTGCCGGGCCCGGACGTTCCCGGTGAGGCGGCGCCGTGCCGCGACTCCCCGGCCGCGGCCCCACCGGCCCGCGCGCCGGCGTTCACGGCCATGCGTAGAACCCCTGCCCCGTCTTGCGGCCCAGCTCGCCGCGGGCGACCTTGGCGCGCAGCAGCGCGGGCGGTGCGAAGCGCTCGCCGAGGGTGGCGTGCAGGTGTTCGGCGATGGCCAGACGCACGTCGAGTCCCACCAGATCCGTCAGACGCAGCGGCCCCATCGGGTGCCTGTAACCGAGGTTCATGGCGTCGTCGATGGCCTCGGGCAGGGCGACACCCTCCTCCACCATGCGGATCGCCTCCAGGCCCAGGGCCAGGCCGAGGCGGCTGCTGGCGAAACCGGGGGAGTCCTTGACGACGACGTCCTTCTTGCCGAGGGCACGCGTCCAGGCCAGTGCGGCCTGCACGACATCGCCTCGGGTGTCCGGCGCGACCACGAGCTCGATCAGCGCGGAGGCGGGCACCGGGTTGAAGAAGTGCATCCCCAGGAAACGGTCGGGCCGGCTCAGGGCAGCGGCGAGCTCGGTCACCGACAGGGAGCTGGTGTTCGTGGCGAGCACGGTCCCCGCCCCCACGGCCCGCTCGGCCGCGGCGAGCACGCCGGCCTTGAGCCGCGCGTCCTCGGGAACGGCCTCCACGACGAGACCGGCGTCCGCGGGCAGGTCGTCCACCGTGTGCACCGTCCGGACGCGGGAGAGCACCCGGTCGGCGGGCTCGTCGGCACGGCCCCTCCCGGCGGCCCGCTCCAGGCCGGTGGCGACGCGGTCCAGTGCCGCCGCCGCGGCCCGCTCGCCGCTCTCCACGAGCGTCACGCGCGAACCGGCTGCCGCGAAGACCTGTGCGATGCCCGCGCCCATGCGGCCACCGCCGATCACCGCGACCACTGCGGGCGTCGAGGTCATGCCTGACTCCTCTTCTCCAGGAAACGGCTCATGCGGTCCTTCTTGTCCTGGCCCTCGAACAGCACCGCCTGCGCAAGGTCGTCGGCGACCGGGCTCGCACCCGGCGAGTCGACGACGAGTTTGGTCAGGCGCAGAGCCAGGGCGGAGGAACGCGCCATGCGGTCGAGCAGGGCATGCGCCTCGGCCGACAGCTTCTCCGCCGGTACGACGTCGATGACCAGCCCCGCCGCCAGCGCCGCCCGTGCGTCGAGGTTCCGGCCGGCGAGCAGCACCTGCTTGGCGACCGACTCGCCGACCAGCTCGGGCAGCCGCCGGCAGGCACCGGCCGCGGCCAGGATGCCGAGCCCTGGCTCCGGGTTGCCGAACACGGCGTCCGGTCCGCAGATCCGCAGGTCGCAGGCGTAGGCCAGTTCCGCGCCGCCGCCGAGCGCCCAGCCGTCGACCGCGGCCAGGGTCGGCATCGGCAGCCGCCGCACCCGCTCGAACAGCCGGCTGTTGATGCCCTGGAGCGCCTCGTCCCGGCCTCGGCGCAGCAACTCGGCGATGTCGGCGCCGCCCGCGAAGACACCGCCGTGACCGGTGAGGAGCAGGAGCTTCGGTTCGCGTTCCAGCAGTGCGCACACCTCGTGCAGTTCGGCCACCATGCGGCCGTCGATGGCGTTGCGTGCCTCGGGCCGGTGCAGTGTGACGACGACCCGGTCCGCGTGCTCCTCGACGAGCAGCGTCTCGTACGGACCGCAGCCGCGGTTCACACCCGCTCCAGCAGCATCGCGACGCCCTGCCCGACTCCCACGCACAGCGTGGCCAGGCCGCGCCGCGTGTCCGCGCGCTCCAGCCGCCCCAGCAGGGTCAGCAGGATGCGGGCGCCGGAACAGCCCAGCGGGTGTCCGAGGGCGATGGCGCCGCCGTCGGCGTTGACGCTGTCCTCGTCGAGTCCGAGGCGGCGGATGACGGCGAGGCTCTGCGCGGCGAAAGCCTCGTTCAGCTCGACGGCGTCCAGGTCCGCGGTCGACCAGCCTGCGCGGGCGAGGGCCTTCTCCGTGGCGGGGACCGGGCCGAGGCCCATCAGGTGCGGCTGGACCCCCGCCGACGCCGACGTGACGATCCGGGCGCGCGGCGTCAGCCCGTGCCGCTCCACGGCCGCCGCGCTCGCCACGACCAGGGCGGCGGCGCCGTCGGAGAGCGGTGAGGCGGAGCCCGCGGTGACGATCCCGTCCGCGCGGAAGATCGTGCGAAGTGATCCCAGTTTCTCCAGCGTGGTGGCGGGCCGAGGGCCCTCGTCGCGCGTCACCTGCCCGTCCTTGACCGGGACGGGCACGATCTCGCGGTCGAAACGGCCCGCCTCCTGGGCCGCGACCGCCCGTCGATGACTGCGCAGCGCGAACGCGTCGGACTCGGCGCGGGTGATGCCGTCCAGGGCGGCGACCTCCTCGGCGGTCTCGCCCATCGACAGAGTCACCTTGACGCTCTCCGGTCCGGCCCCGGCGGGAACGGCCCGGTCGGCGGCGGCGAAGCGAGGGTTGGTGAAGCGCCAGCCCAACGAGGTGTCGTACGTCTGGCCCGGCTTGGCCCAGGGGGTGCCGGGCTTCTCCGTCACCCAGGGGGCACGTGTCATGGACTCCACCCCGCCGGCGACGACCAGGTCGGCCTCGCCGGCCCGGATCGCCTGGGCGGCCGAGGCGACGGCGGTCAGGCCCGAGGCGCACAGCCGGTTGACGGTGTAGCCGGGCACGGAGTGTGGGAGCCCCGCCAGCAGCACGGCCATCCGAGCGACGTCCCGGTTGTCCTCACCGGCCTGGTTGGCGGCGCCGAGGATGACCTCGTCCACGGCTTCGCCCGGTATGCCCGAGCGGCGGACGGCCTCGCCGACCACCAGAGCGGCCAGGTCGTCGGGGCGCACGGAGGCCAGTGCGCCCCCGTAGCGGCCCTGCGGGGTACGGGCCCCGTCGATCAGGTAGATCTCGTCAGGCATGTGCGGGCTCCTCTGAGACGACCGGGCGGCGTGACTGAAGCGTGGCGAAGCGACCGGTGACGAAGGCGGGGTCGGACAGGGTGGCGCTCGCGGCCGGGTTGGCGGCGCTGCCGTGGAAGTCGCTGAACGCGGCGGACTGGTTGACGAACACGCCGCCGGTGAGGTTCTCCGACAGATGCACTCCGGCGTCCAGGGCCGCTGCCTCGGCCGCCGCGAGCACCGCCTCGCTCGTCGAGTGGACGGCGGCGGTCAGCGCGCCGTGCCGGCGCACCGTCTCCAGGAAGACGCGCAGGCTGTGCGCGGTGGAGTCGGTGGCGATGACGAAGGAGACGGGCCCGAACCACTCCCGGCTGTACGTCTCCCGGTCGGCCTGCGCGTCCAGGAGGGCCAGCAGCGGCGTCCGGATGACCGCCTCGGGGTGCTCGGGGTCCTCGACGGATGCCGACGCACGCACCGTACGGCCCAGTTCGCAGGCCCGGTCGAGACGTTCGAGCACTTGGCTGTTGACGATCGCCCCGAGGGTGCCGGCCGCGCGGCCGGGCTCGTCGAGCAGCCTGTCGAGTGCGGCGCCGAGGTCGGCGGCGAACTCGGCGGCGCTGCGTACGCCCTGGTCCGTGGTGAAGCCCTCGCGCGGGATCAGCAGGTTCTGCGGGGTGGTGCACATCTGCCCGCTGTAGAGGGAGAGCGAGAAGGCCAGGTTGCCGAGCAGCCCCCGGTAGTCGTCGGTGGAGTCCAGGACGACGGTGTTCAGTCCGGCCTTCTCGGTGTGGACGACGGCCTGACGCGCCGTGGCCTCCAGCCAGTCGCCGAACTCGGTCGAGCCGGTGAAGTCGATGATCCGCACGTCCGGGTGCCGGGCGAGGACGCCCGCTGTGCGCTCGTCGGCCTCCTCGGCGGCGAGTACCACCACGTTCGGGTCGAAGCCCGCCTCGGCCAGGACCTCGCGGGCGATGCGCACGGTGATCGCCAGGGGCAGGACGGCGCCCGGGTGCGGCTTGACGACGACCGGGTTGCCGGTGACCAGACTGGCGAACAGGCCCGGGTAGCCGTTCCAGGTGGGAAAGGTGTTGCAGGCGATCAGCAAGGACACACCGCGTCCGACCGGTGTGAACTTCTTGTCCATGACCAGCGGGTCGCCCCTGCGCTGCGGCTTGCTCCAACGGGCCTCGCCCGGGTGCCGCTTCTGCTCCGCCCAGGCATACGCGACCGCCTCCAGGCCGCGGTCCTGTGCGTGCGGCCCGCCGGCCTGGAACGCCATGACGAAAGCCTGGCCGGTGGTGTGCTGCACGGCGTGCGCGATCTCGAAACTCGCCGCGTTCAGCCGGGCCAGCATCTCGGCGGCGACCCCCGCGCGGACGTCGGGGCCCGCTTCGCGCCAGCGACCGGTGGCGGCCTTCGCGGCGGCCACCGCCTCGTCCGGCGCGACGCGGGGGTAGGTGACGCCGAGCGCGAAGCCGTAGGGGGACGTCTCCCGGGGCTCCACAGCCCCCTCGCCCGGGTGTCCCGGCAGATCGAACGGTGCGCCGAGCTGGTCGCGGAAGGCGGCCTCCCCGCGCTTGGGGGAGTCCTCGCCGTAGACCTTCGTGCTGGGCGACTCCGGATACGGCGTCCAGTGGCCCCGGTCCGCGGTCGCCGCCACCGCCCGGTCCAGCAGCGGGCGATGCCACGCGAAGAAGTCAGGGGGCTCAGGGGTCTGGTCGGGCATGTGGTCCACCTCTTGACAGGCAGTGGTGATGCTGGATGACTCGGCCGCCGGGCACGCTAACCGAATGTTCGGTCGGGACACAAGGTGACGGGGCGAGTGACCCGGACCACTGGCGCTCAGGCCCGGCCGCCCCCTTCCAGCGGGCCGCCGCCCGACTCGGACGGGGTACCCGACCGGCAGGCCGCGGCGGCCCTGGGCCGCCGCTCGCGGAGGCGATGCCCGCCGCGGACCGGGCGCGATACGCCGTCCCGGTCCCGAGGCGCCGGCACGCCGCGAGGGGCCCGCCGAGCACCGGACGGCCGCTCGCGGAGGTGATGCCCGCCGCGGACCGGGCGCGATACGCCGTCCCGGTCCCGAGGCGCCGGCACGCCGCGAGGGGCCCGCCGAGCACCGGACGACCGCTCGCGGAGGCGATGCCCGCCGCGGACCGGGCGCGATACGCCGTCCCGGTCCCGAGGCGCCGGCACGCCGCGAGGGGCCCGCCGAGCACCGGACGACCGCTCGCGGAGGCGATGCCCGCCGCGGACCGGGCGCGATACGCCGTCCCGGTCCCGAGGCGCCGGCACGCCGCGAGGGGCCCGCCGAGCACCGGGACCCCGGCCCCCGCGGTGACCGCACGGCACGAGGCCGCCCACGGCGACCGGATCTTCCTTCTCACCGCCCCGGCTGCGACCTCATGGCCGCCGCGCCCCGCGACCGTGCCCTTGGCCCGCACCTCTCCCGCCGATGAGGCGCTGCCGTCCGTCTCGGGTGAGGTGTCCTGACACGGCCCTGGTCGGACTACTTGCCGGTACAAGGGGGGTGTATCGGCTGTCTGTCGCCCGATTCCCCGTTTGGTTGAACGTTTGTGGTCCGTTGTCCACTCTTCTCCTGTCGAGTGCCCGGAGGCACGGCTTCGGGTTCCGCTGGAGAAGCGAGTCGAGCATGGTGCGTGTCCGTTCGTCCCTGGCGCAGTTGCCCGCCTATGTGCCGGGCCGCAAGCTGCCCGGTGCGGCCCCTCTGGCCAGCAACGAGTCCCCGCACGGGATGCTGCCCGGCGTGGTGGCCAGGCTCGGGGAGCTGGCCGGTGGTGTGTCGCGGTATCCCGACATGAGCGCCGCCGCTCTCGTGAACGCCCTGGCAGCGCATCACGGCGTCGCTCCGGAGCGGATCGCGGTGGGCGCCGGTTCCTCCGAGGTCTGCGCACAGCTGCTGCACTCGGTCGTCCGCCCCGGCGACGAGGTCGTCTTCGGCTGGCGGTCCTTCGAGGCCTATCCGATCCTCACCGCGGTGGCGGGGGGCAGGGCGGTGCGGGTCCCGCTGCGTGAGCACGGACTGGACCTCGACGCCATGGCCGAGGCGATCACCGGCCGGACCCGGCTGGTCTTCGTCTGCAACCCCAACAACCCCACCTCCACCGCGGTCGGCGAGCAGGCGCTGCGCGACTTCGCCGACCGGGTGCCCGAAGACGTACTGATCGTCGTGGACGAGGCCTACCGGGAGTACGCCGATCCGGCGCTGGTCCCCGACGCGCTCGGCCTGCTCGGCGACCGGCCGAACGTGGTCGTGCTGCGGACCTTCTCCAAGGCGTACGGGCTGGCGGGCCTGCGGGTCGGGTACTGCGTGGCGCCGGCGGAGATCGCCGCCACGGTGCGCAAGACACAGGTGCCGTTCAGCGTCAGCGCGCTCGCCCAGGAGGCCGCCGTCATCGCCCTCGGCGAGCACGCGGAGGTCGCCCGCCGCGCGGCGCTCACGGTCGCCGAGCGGGAGCGGGTGAGAAAGCGGCTGCGTACGCTCGGCTACGAAGTGCCGGCCTCCCAGGCGAACTTCGTCTGGCTGCCACTGGCCGGCGACAGCGCGGACTTCGCCCTGTACTGCCTCAGCGGGAAAGTGGTCGTCCGCCCCTTCCTCGGCGAAGGCGTCCGGGTGACGATCGGCCTGCCTCAGGAGAACGACACCCTCCTCGCACTCGCCGCGGACTGGAGAGGCTGAGGCCGTGCACCCCGGCCCTTATGAGCGCCACCGCGAACTGCTTCACCAGGCGGTACGTGCCGTCGCGACCGGTGAACGCTGCGCGCCCTTCACACAGACGACATGGCGCGGAGCCGCCGACGCGGGCATGCGCTCGTCCCGGACGGCGGCGAAGGTCTTCGCCTCCCTGCTCGGCCGTCCCTTCGACCTCGGTCAGCCCGGTGAGCTCGGCCGGGTGGCCACCGAGTCCTCCCCTTACGGCCTGGCCATGGGCATCGCGTACCCGCGCTGCGACCCGGCGGCCCTGGTGGCGGCGGCGGGGCGGGCGACGGCCGGATGGCGGGTCGCCGGGCTCCACCACCGGGCGGGACTGGTGGTGGAGATGCTCAGGCGGCTGAACACGCGCAGCCATGAGCTGGCCCTGGCCGTGCACCACACCACCGGTCAGCCCCTTCCCGCGGCGTACCGGGCCGCCGGGCCGTGCGCCCAGGACCGCGCCCTGGAGGCGGTCGCGCACGCCTTCGCCGAGTCCGAGCGCGTCCCCCTGGAGCTGCGCCGGGAGGAGACCCGGCGCCGGGGGCAGCCGCTGACGGTGTGCGGCACCAGCACCCTGGTCCCACGAGGGGTGTCGCTCCTCATCGGCTGTCCCGACTACCCCCTCTGGAACGGGTATCCGGGCCTCTTCACCAGCCTGGTGACCGGCAACCCCGTCATCGTGGCGCCGCATCCACGCTCGGTGCTGCCCCTGGCGATCACCGTGCGCATCGCCCGCGAGGTGTTTGCGGAGGCCGGCCAGGACCCGGACGTCGTCAGTCTGGCGGTGGCGGAACCCGACCAGCGTCTGCACCAGCGGCTGGCCGTGGAACCGGCGGTGCGTATCGTCGACTTCACCGGCTCGGGGCGCTTCGCCTCCTGGCTGCGGCAACATGCCGGCCAGGCAGCCGTGTTCGCGACCCGCACCGGACTGAACACCTTGATCGTGGATTCCACCGACGACTACCAGGGACTGCTGGGCGGCCTCGCCCTCGCCCTGTGCCGGTGCAGCGGCACGGCCCGGACGACGCCGCAGAACATCCTGGTACCGGCATCGGGCTTCGACACGGACGAAGGCCCCAAGAGCCTGCGGCAGTTCGGCGCCGACCTCGGCGAAGCCGTGGACCGCCTGCTCGCCCGTCCGGCGCGGGTGTCACGGCTGCTGGGCGCGCTCGCGGGCGACGAGGTGCCGGCGGCGATCGAGGAAGCCGCCAGGTACGGCACGGTGGTGCACGCCTCGCAGCCACTGAGCCTTCCGGGCCACCCCGTGGTCGACGTGCGCAGCCCGCTCATCGTCCGGCTCGGGGTGCGGAGCGAACGCGTCTACACCCGCGAGTGGCCGGGACCCGTCGCGTTCCTGGTGGGCACCGAGTCGACCGCGCACAGCCTGGCCCTGTTCCGTGGCACCGTCGGCCGGCACGGAGCGCTGTTCGCCGCGGTGCACTCGACCGATCCCCTCGTGCTGGCGGCCGCGGAGACGGCGGCGCTCGACGCCGGGGTGCATCTGGTGGAGAACGTCGTCGACGATCTGTCCGCCGACCCCTCCTCGTTCATCGCAGACCTCCCCGGTACGGGCGCCCACTTCGTCACCGGGCGGTTCCGGGTGCTGCGCTCCCGGCACGCGGCCACGCCGACGGGGGCCGGGGCCGATGCGACGCTGCGGCGGCCCGCCGCCGCGCTGCTCGACGTATGACCGCGGTGCCGGGCGCGGTGGCGCGGGCCGGCCGGGCGTCGGTACCTGCGGCGGGGCCGGCGACCGTACCGAGGGCTCCGCCGAGCAGAGCGCGGGCCAGGCCGCGGGGCGGGTCGGTCCCGCCGTGCCGGGCACCGGTCATGTCGTCCAGTGGGCGCCCGGGCCGCGTACCTCGTCGAACACCAGCCAGGTACGGGTCGCGCGCACCCCGGAGACCGCCTGGACCCGCTCCAGCACGACGTGGCGCAGTCTCTCGTTGTCCGGTGTCCGCACCAGCACCAGGACGTCGAAGTCGCCCCCGACGAGGGCGACATGCTCGACGTACGGGATCTCGCGCAGCTCGCGGGAGATGTCGCGCCAGGCGTTCTGCTCGATGCTGACCGTCAGGTATGCGCTCGTGCCCAGCCCCGCCCGTTTCGGATTGAGGCGCGCGGTGAAGCCGCTGATGATGTCCTCGGCGACCAGCCTGCCGATCCGCGTGTAGGCGTTGGCGCGGGAGATGTGCACCTGCTCGGCCAGCGCCCGCACCGACACCCGGCCGTCTTCGAGGAGCCGGCCCAGGATCTGCCGGTCGATGTCGTCCAGCTGGGCGGCAGTTCGTCCGGACGCGGTCCCGGACCGCGAGTCCTTCTCAGACATATGGCGCTCCCAGGTCATCCGGTTCGGCAGTTCATCGCCGGTTCGGCCGAAGTATTGAACACATATTTCGTAGTAGAGACCATTCTTCTGTCAAGTGTCCAGAGAAAGCGAGTGCCCTCCATGTCTGTGAAGAGCCTGCGGCAGACGGTGCAGAGTCTCCTGCCGTCACTGACGCCGGTGCGGTTCGTGGCCGAGGACGGCGCTGCGGCCAAGCCGCCGGCCGGATACACCGAGCCCCCGGCCGAGGTGCTGCGCGAGGCGTACCGGCGGATGGTTGTGGGGCGCCGGTTCGACACGCAGGCGACCGCGCTGACGAAGCAGGGGCGGCTCGCCGTCTATCCGTCCAGCCGGGGACAGGAGGCGTGCCAGGTCGGCGCGGTGCTCGCGCTGCGCCCGGACGACTGGCTCTTCCCGACCTACCGCGACTCCGTCGCCCTGGTCACCCGCGGTATCGACCCCCTCGAGGTGCTGACGCTGCTGCGCGGCGACTGGCACTGCGGATACGATCCGGCCGCCACCCGCACCGCACCCCAGTGCACCCCGCTGGCCACCCAGGTGCTGCACGCCACCGGCATGGCGGAGTCGATACGCCGCAAGGGCGAGGACGGCGTGGCGATGGCCCTGGTCGGTGACGGCGCCACCAGCGAGGGCGACTTCCACGAGGCGCTGAACTTCGCGGCCGTCCTCCGTGCGCCGGTCGTCTTCTTCGTCCAGAACAACAAGTACGCGATCTCCGTCCCGCTGGCCCGGCAGAGCGCGGCACCCGCCCTCGCCTACAAGGGCATCGGCCACGGGATGCGGTGCGAACAGGTCGACGGCAACGACCTGGTCGCCGTACTGGCCGTGCTGACCGCCGCGGTCGAACACGCCCGCGCCGGGCATGGTCCCTTCCTGGTGGAGGCGCACACCTACCGCATGGACGCGCACACCAACGCCGACGACGCGACCCGCTACCGCGACGCCGAGGAAGTCCAGCGATGGAGCGCCGCCGATCCGCTCAGCCGCCTGGAGCGGTACCTGCGCGCCCGCGGCGCGCTCACCGACGAGGACGTCACGGCCGTGCGCGAACAGGCGGAGACGCTGGCCGCGGAGCTGCGCGCGGGCATGAACGCGGAGTCCGTGCCCGATCCGCTGGAGCTCTTCGACCACGTCTACGCCGAGCCGACCCCGCAACTGCGGGAACAGCGCGCGATGTTGGCGGCCGAGCTGGCGGAGACCGACGCGTCCCCCGCATCACAGCCACAGTCGCAGCCCCGCAATCAGACCCAGCTTCAGAATCAGGAGAACTGACGGCCATGGCGAAGGTCACGATGGCGCAGGCGCTGAACACCGCACTGCGTGACGCGTTGCGCGAGGACGAGCGCGTGCTCGTCTTCGGTGAGGACGTCGGTCCGCTGGGCGGCGTCTTCCGGATCACCGACGGGCTGACCCGCGACTTCGGTGAGGAGCGGTGCTTCGACACCCCGCTGGCGGAGGCCGGCATCGTGGGTCTGGCCGTCGGCATGGCGATGGGCGGTTTCCGGCCCGTGGTGGAGATGCAGTTCGACGCCTTCGCCTACCCGGCGTTCGAGCAGATCGCCTCGCACGTCGCCAAGCTGCGCAACCGGACGCGGGGGCGGCTCACGCTGCCCATGGTGATCCGCATCCCGTACGCGGGCGGGATCGGCGGAGTCGAGCACCACTGCGACTCCAGCGAGGCGTACTACGCGCACACGCCGGGACTGAAGGTCGTCACCCCGGCGACCGCCGAGGACGCGTACTGGCTGCTGCGGGACGCCGTGGCCGACCCCGACCCGGTGGTATTCCTGGAACCGAAGAAGCTGTACTGGTCGAAGGAGGACGCCGACCTGGAGCGGCGCGGTGCGGCGCCTTTCGGCCGGGCGGTCATCCGGCGGCAGGGCCGCGACGCCACGGTCGTCGCCTACGGACCGTCGCTGCCGGTGGCCATGGCGGCCGCCGAAGCCGCGGCGGCCGAGGGTGTCGAACTCGAGGTGGTCGACCTGCGGACCGTGGTGCCCTTCGACGACGAGACGGTGAGCGCGTCGGTTCGCCGGACGGGGCGCTGCCTGGTCGTTCAGGAGGCCCAGGGCTTCGCCGGGGTCGGCGCGGAGATCGCCGCACGCGTGCAGGAACGCTGCTTCCACTCGCTGGCCGCACCCGTGCTCAGGGTTTCGGGGTTCGACATCCCGTATCCGCCGCCCAAGCTCGAACACGTCCATCTGCCCGGGGTCGACCGGATCCTCGACGCCGTCGACCGCCTCCAGCTCGACGACACGCCCGACACCCGGCACCTGCTGAAGGGGATGGTCGCATGACCACCGCGACGCTTCAGGAGCAGCTGTTCCGGCTGCCCGACCTCGGAGAAGGGCTCACCGAAGCCGAGATCGTCGAGTGGAAGGTCACGGTCGGCGACACGGTGGCGATCGACCAGATCGTCATCGAGGTCGAGACCGCCAAGGCCGCGGTCGAGGTACCGGTCCCGTACGCCGGCACGGTGCTGCGACTGCACGCGGAGGCGGGTACGGCGCTGGGCGTGGGGGAGCCGCTGATCACGGTGGGCACGGCGGTCTCCGGCGAGACGGCCGGCGAGGCCGGCGACACGGGGCACGACGCCGGCCGAGGCCACGACGCCGCAGACCTCGGGACCGCGCCGACCGGCAGTGCCACGGCCGGAGCGGCGACGGCCGACCCGGCAGCGGAGCGTCACCGGGAGGAGGAACAGGCCGGTTCGGGCAACGTGCTGATCGGGTACGGGACGGGCCACGGCCCGGCCCCGAGCCGTCGCCGGCGGCGGCGCTCCCCGGCGACGCCCGCCCGTGAGATCCCGGCGGCCCCCGGGGGCGGTGGCCCCGCCATGGCAGCACCACCGGCCGCCGACGAGGGACCGCCGGCCTACGACGAGGGGGCACCGCCGACCGCCTTCCCGCACGCCCCCCGGGTGATCTCGCCCCTCGTCCGCAGGATGGCGCGGGACCACGGGATCGACTTGGCCGGCCTGTCGCCGTCCGGTCCGGCCGGAGTCGTACTGCGGGGGGACGTGGAGCGGGCCGTCGAGCGGGCCCGACAGCCGTCGGTGGAGCAGCCGTCGGCAGACCTGGCTTCCGCCGCGAGCGGGCGGCCCGCGCTGGACGGCGTCCAGCGCATCGCTCTGCGCGGAGTCCGCCGCGCGGTCGCGGACAAGCTCTCGCGCAGCCGTACCGAGATACCCGACGCCACCACGTGGGTCGATGTGGACGCCACCGGGCTGCTCCAGACCATGAAGGCGTTGGAGGCCGCCCGACCGGGACGCCGGATCGGAGTGTTGGCGCTGCTGGCACGGATCTGTGTGGCCGGCCTGACCCGCTACCCGGAGCTGAACTCCACGGTCGACAGCGAGCGGCGGGAGATCGTCCGCTTCGGTGAGATCCATCTGGGGTTCGCCGCGCAGACCGAGCGCGGACTGGTCGTCCCCGTCGTCCGCGACGCCCACCGTATGACGACCGCGCAACTGGGCGCAGAACTGGCTCGGCTGACCGAACTCGCCCGCCAGGGGGGCCTGCCGCCCGGCTGTCTGACCGGCGGGACCTTCACGCTCAACAACTACGGGGTGTTCGGGGTGGACGGTTCCACGCCTATCATCAACCACCCGGAGGCGGCTCTCCTCGGCGCGGGCCGCATCGTCGACAAGCCCTGGGTGGTGGACGGTTCGCTCGCGGTCCGCAAGGTCATGCAGCTCTCCCTCAGCTTCGACCACCGGGTCTGCGACGGGGGAGTGGCCGGCGGCTTCCTGCGCTTCGTGGCCGACTGCGTGGAACGCCCGGCGATCCTGCTCGCCGACGCCTGATCCGGCGACGCCTTCGCCGGTTTCCCGCGCAAGCCGGCGGGCGCGGAGGGAGGGCGGGTGGCGTCAGATCCGCCAGGAGCGCCAGGAGCGCCAGGACGTCCGCGACGGCGTAGATCGTCGGGCGGGTGTCAGGGGGTACCGCAACGGTGGGCCGGTCCCGGCTCGTCGACGGCCCGAACGGGCCACACCGCCTGGTCCGGCTGGACGCGGTGATCGAGCGCGCCGCCGGTCACCGCGCATCCAGCGCGGGGCGGAGCGGGAAGTCAGCCCGGAAGCCCAGGTCGCCCTGCTGCGGCACCGGGTCGATCAGCTGGAGCTGCGGCCGGCGGCGCTGGAGGCGAAGTGACTGCTCGCGGCAGCGGTCGTCCTGGCGGGCGACGAGGGCCATGGTGTCCTGCGCGAGCCGGGCGTCCGGTCAGTGGCAGCCGAAGTGCGTCGGCTCCGGGAGACTTCCCGGAGCCGACCCCCGAACACGCTAGAACAGCGCCACGCAGGAGTTCCCGTCACCGACGAAGCAGACGTACAGCTTCACGTCGCGAACGCTGTAACCCTTGCTCTTGGCGTAGCCGGGGGTGTCGTTGGCGCCATTGCTGTCGGCGCCGAGCTTGGTGTAGCCGTGGTAGTTCCACGAACCGTTCTCCCACTTCTGGTACGTGGTGTAGAGCCCCGCGCCCTTGCCGTCGGCGCAGTTGTCGGCGATCGCGAAGTCCCAGTTCGTGTCGTAGAGCGGGTAGCCGCCGGCCGTCCCGACCTGCCAGTAGTTGTACGAGCCGCCGACGGACGCGCAGCCGTCGTAGGTGCTCTGGTAGTAGTTCGCGGCCTGGGCCTGGCCGGAGACGGCGATGACCAGACCCGCGGTGGCGGTCGCGACCGCGAGCTTCTTCCCGATGCCCTTGAGCGTGATGCCGTTGACCATGAAAGTCCTCCTGGGTGGTGATGACGGGGTGGCCGCGCACGACCGGCTGCTGGACGACACGGCAGGCTCCGAACCTTCCCGATCCCTCGGTCGGCCGGGCCCGCCGTGAGGCCGGAGCCGCTGCGGGATCGGCACTGGTCTGCTGAGGTGTCGGCGCGCCAGCCGGCCCTTCTGGCGCGGCTCCTGGCCTGGACCAAGGCGCGCGGCCGACCGTCGGTGAACCTTGGCCGAACGTTGAATGGGCTGGTCGATCGTGTTGTGCCAGGGTGGGTCCGGGACTCGTGGGGGGTGCGGTGACGGTTGAGTTCGAAGTGCTCGGCAGCGTCGAGTCGCGTGTGGACGGCCGCATCGTGGATCTGGGGCATGCCCGCCAGCGGTGTGTGCTGGCCGTGCTGCTGGTGGACGCCAACCGGGTTGTCTCCGTGGACCAGCTCGTCGAGCGCGTCTGGGCGGACCGTCCTCCGCAGCGGGCCCGCAACACGCTCTACGGCTACCTCTCCCGGCTGCGGCAGGTGCTGGCCCCCGTCGGGGGGACGGACATCGTCCGGCGATCCGCCGGCTACGTCCTCGGCGTGGAAGCGGCGGCGGTGGATCTGCACCGTTTCCGCGACTACGTCGCCCAGGCCCGGGCGGTCGCGGGAAGCGGGCAGGACGAGCGGGCAGCCGCCCTGTTCGGGCAGGCACTCGGCCTCTGGCGGGGACACGCCTTCGCGGGCCTGGACACCCCCTGGATCAACGCCCTCCGCGATGCCGTGGACCAGGAACGCCTCGCGGCCGAACTGGACCACACCGACGTCCGGCTCCGCTGCGGTCAGCACACCGGGCTGCTGGCCGAGTTGTCCGCCCGGGCAGAGACGCATCCCCTGGACGAACGGCTGGCCTGTCAGTACATCCTCGCTCTGTACCGCTGTGGTCGCACGGCCGACGCTCTCCACCACCACGAGCGGACCCGGCGGTTGCTGGCCGAAGAACTCGGCTGCGACCCGAGCCCTCCGCTGCGGCACCTGCACCAGAAGATCCTCACCGGCGATCCCGCACTGAACGTCCCGGCCGCCAGGTCCTCTTCGAGGTCCCCAGGCGCCCTCGTGCCGCGCCCGTCGCCCGCCTCCCCGCCGGTGTCCCCCACCCGGCAGGACGGTGTCCCGCCCGGCCCGCCGACACCGCGGCGCCCACGGACGGGGAGCCGACTGGTTGGTCGAACAACGGAGTTGACGGCCCTCGACCATGCGATCGAGGGTGCCCTGGCCGGTGAACCAGGAGTGCTGGAGCTGGTCGGGGAGCCGGGTATCGGAAAGACACGACTGCTCGGTGAACTGGGCGAACGCGCGAGGCAGCGCGGCTTCGTGTCCCTGGCCGGACGCAGCGTGGAGTTCGACCGGGCTCCCTACGGCGCGTTCGTGGACGCCCTGGACGACCACCTCGGCACGGTGGACTTCGGCCGGCTCCGGCACGACGGCTCGCCGCCGGGCGCGTTCACCTTGCTGAGTACGGTCTTCCCCGCGTTCTGCGACCGCTTCCCGCCCGGGCCGGAGCCGGTGACGGTCGAACGGTACTGGCTCCACCGGGCGGTGCGGACGCTGCTGGAGACGCTGAGTGCCGACGGCGGGCTCGTGCTCAGCCTGGACGACCTCCAGTGGACGGACGACGGCACAGCCGAGCTGATCGACCACCTGGTACGGCACCCGCCGAGGACACCGCTGCTCCTCGCCCTCGCCTACCGCCCCCGGCAGGCTCCGCCGCGACTGTCCGCGGCACTCGCCCGGGCGGCGGCGGAAGGGAGGCTGGCCAGGATCGAGGTGGGACCGCTGTCTCCCGCCGAGGGAGCGGAGCTGTGCGGGGCCGGGCCGGATCACTGGCGCTTTCGGCAGCTCTACGAGGCCGGCGGCGGCAACCCGTTCTACCTCGAGGCGCTGACCCGGAGTGCCCGGGACGAGAGCCTGCCGCCGATTCCGGTGACCCGGGCCGTCCCGGCCGGCTCGGTGCCTGTTGCCGACGACCTACCGGGTTCGGTGCGTGCCGCACTGCTGGAGGAGCTGGACGGCCTGTCGCCCACCGCCAGGGTCTGCACACAGGCGGCCGCGGTGCTCGGTGACTCCTTCGAGGCCGACATGGTGGCCGTCGTGGCGCGAACCGGTGAGCCACAGGCCCTTGCCGCCCTGGACGAGGCCGCAGGGCGGGACCTGGTACGCCAGATCGGCTCCACGCGCCAGTTCCGGTTCCGCCACCCGCTGGTGCGGGCGGCGGTGTACCAGGGTGCGGGCGCCGGCTGGCGGATCGAGGCGCATGCCCGGGCCGCGGACAGCCTGGCACTGCGCGGCGCCCCGCTGACCGCCCAGGCGTCGCACGTTCAGCGTTCGGCGCGCGCGGGAGACGAACACGCCGTCGACATACTGGTACGGGCCGCCCGTCAGGTGATGACGATCGCACCGGCCACCGCCGCCCACTGGACACAGGAGGCCCTGCGCTTACTCGGCGAGCGGAGCCGGCTGCGGCCCGAACTGTGGCTCCAGCAGGCCGAGGCGCTGGGCATGGCCGGACGACTGCTGGAAAGCCGCGCCGTCCTGCGCACGGCCGCCACCCTCGTGCCCGCGCAGGCCGTGGGGCGACGAGCCCAGGTCGCCGCCCTGCGAGCCACCATGGAGTGGGCGCTCGGCCGCTACGAGGAGGCCACGGCCCTGCTGCTGCGGGAGTTGACGGACCACGAGGGCCAACTACAGCCGCAGACCGCCACTTTGCAGCTGGGCGTCGCCGTTGTCGCCCTTCGCAGGAACGACTCCGCCACGGCGATCGACTGGGGCCGACGCGCGTTGCTCTCGGCGGAAGGCATCGGCGACCCGGTGCAGACGACAGCGGTCCGCGCCCTGCTGGCCCTGGCGCACACCTCCGTCGGCGACGCCCGGGCGGCCCGCTACCTCGACACCGTCGTGGAAGTGCTCGACGACGCCGACGACCAGGAGCTTGCCGGGCAGATGGACACACTCGTCATGACGGGCTGGACGGAGATGCTCCACGGACGCTACGACCCCGCACTGCGCCATCTCCGCCGGGGCCTGGAGGCGTCCCGCCGCACCGGCCAGAGCCTCGTGCTCGCCGATCTCCTCGCGGCCTCCGCCTACGTCCACCTGTGGCTCGGACACCTGGACGATGCGGCGACCTACGCCGACGACGCCCTGGAAGCGGCGTCACTCGTCGGCAGCGACGAGCCTCGCTCGCTGGCCGAGGTGGTGGGCGCGGCCGTCCTGCTGTGGCGGGGAGACTTCGCCGGAGCACGGAAGATCTGTGAGGAGTCACTCTCCGCGGCCGGCCCCGCAACGGGTGCGCACCGGTCGGCGATCGTCGGGATGCTCGGCCAGACACTGCTGCTCGACGGAGATCCGCAGGGCTGTGTCAGCAAGGTGCTCGAAGCGGGCGGCGGCCAAGACCTCCTCGGGTTCGAAGCCCCGGTCCGCCCCATGTGGTTCCGGCTGCTGGCTGATGCGGAACTGGCCCTGGGCGATGTGACAGCCGCCGAGAGGTGGGCCGACCGCGCGGCCGCTGCCACGGCCCTCGGTGTGACGACCGGCCGGCGCGGGTTCGCGCTACTGGCCCGCGCCGAGGTACGACTCGCCGGGCAGAACCCGGCGGCAGGTCCCACCGCGTGCCGGGCAGCCGCCGAGTTCCGCGCGGCCCGCATGCCGCTCTACGAGGCCATGGCCCGCCTGACCGCCGGCACCGCACTGTCCGCCTCGGGCCACCGGACCGAGGCGCTCGCCGAGCTGGAACAGGCGAAAACCCTGGCGGATACCTGCGGGACCCTCACCCTGTCCGAACTGGCGGAGCACGAACACCACAGGATCGCCGCCCAGGGCCCGCCACCGCCCGGGAGCTGAGTTCGCAGCGGCACGAACTCCGGCGGGGCGAGCCCTCCAAGGCGCACTCCCGGGCCGTGCCCCGCCTGCTCCGCGACAGTCGGAAAAGGTGGAGCGCTGCCGGCGAGCGGCCGAGCAGGCGACGCCCGACCGGCTCGGCGGACCTCCGCGACAAACCCCGAGCGGGACCGGCTCACGCGGGCGTCGGCGAGTCCATGCCTGGTGGACGAAGCAGCCCACGACTCGCCACCACGGTCGACGCCGACCGAGCGGTCCCGCCATCGTTCACGACAGCGACCGCGCACTACCGCAAGCTCACCAACGGATACGTCCGCTGCGTACCTGGAACGCCAGAGGTGTCCGGTTATCGCCGGTCCGCGGTAAATGCCTGGACTGAGGGACTCCCCGGACGGGACACTTCCGGCTTCCGAACCTCCAGGAGTGTGATGCGGACCACAGATATGCGCGGGTCGACGCCGGGCAGGAGCGCGGTCGTTCTGGCACTGCGCCGCTACGCCCGGGAACTGCTACGACTACGACGGCTGGCCCTGCCGGCGCTGCTGCTGCCGGCCGTGGGCAACATCGGCATCCGTTACATCGCCCCCCTGCTCATCGCCAAACTGGCAGGACAGGCCGCCGACGACAGCGGTCTCACCCTCGGCTCGGCGTTGCCCTACGTGCTGGGCTTCGGCGTGACGCTACTGCTCGCCGAGGCCGTGTGGCGGGTCGGGCAGCACTGCCTGAACCGCGTGGACGCCCTCGGCATGGAACACCTGTACGTGAGCGGTATGGACGAACTCCTCGCCCAGGACGCCGCCTTCTTCCACGACAACTTCGCCGGCTCCCTCACCAAACGGGTGCTGAGCTTCGGTAAGCGCTTCGAGGACTTCGTCGACACGGTGACCTACCGGATCGTCGGCAGTGTCGTCCCACTCGTGTTCGGTGCCGTGGTCCTGTGGAGCTACGAACCGATGCTCGTCGTCGGCCTTCTCGTGATGATCGCGCTGACCGTGGTGGCCGCGACACCCCTGATCCGTCGTCGGCAGAGGCTCGTCAGCGACCGGGAGGCGGCGATCGCCCGGGTCTCCGGCCACGTCGCCGACAGTCTCACCAACATGGAGACCATCCGCGCGTTCGCGGCCGAGCAGCGGGAGGCCGACGAACACCGCAGCCGGGTCGCGGACTCCCGGCGCCTGACGCTGAGGTCGTGGGACTACGGCAACCTGCGCGTCGACACCCTGATCGCGCCGCTGTCCGTGCTGACCAACGTGCTCGGACTGTTCGTCGCCATCGCCCTCGGCGGCCCGGGCCAGGGAGTGGAGGAGGTCGTCGTCGCCTTCACCTACTACTCCAACGCCACCCAGATCATGTTCGAGTTCAACCAGATCTACCGGCGTCTGGAAAGCTCGATGACCGAGGCCGCACAGTTCACGGAGCTGCTGCTGGATCCACCCACCGTGCTCGACCCGCGGGAACCCGAACCGCTCGCCCCGCGTGACACCGGCGTCCGCTTCGAGGCGGTGACGTTCGCCCACTCGGGTGCCAAGCCGATCTTCCAGGGACTCGACCTGGACGTGCCCGCAGGCGCGCGGATCGGTCTGGTCGGCAGGTCCGGCGGCGGCAAGACCACACTCACCCGGCTCCTGCTGCGCATGTCGGACATTGACGACGGACGCATCCTGATCGGTGGTCAGGACATCAGCCGGCTGCGCCAGAGCGACCTGCGCTCACTGATCGCCTACGTCCCGCAGGAACCCGCCATGTTCCACCGCAGCCTGCGGGACAACATCGCCTTCGCCCGGCCCGGCGCCACCGATGAGGAGATCCACGCGGCGGCCGCGGCAGCGCACGTCACGGAATTCGCCGACCAACTCTCCGACGGCTTTCACACGCTGGTGGGGGAGCGGGGAGTGAAGCTCTCGGGCGGCCAGCGCCAGCGCGTCGCCCTCGCCAGAGCCATCCTGCGCGACGCCCCGATCCTGCTGCTCGACGAGGCGACCAGCGCGCTGGACTCGGAGAGTGAGCTCCTCGTCCAGGACGCCCTGTGGCGGCTGATGGACGGACGGACGGCCCTCGTGGTCGCCCATCGCCTGAGCACCGTCGCCGGCATGGACCGTCTCGTCGTCCTCGACCACGGAAGCGTCGTCGAGCAGGGCACCCACGAGGAGCTGCTCGTGGCGAGCGGCGCCTACGCCAAGCTGTGGCAGCACCAGTCGGGTGGCTTCCTCGGCGAGAGCGCCGAGTCGTCCCCCGGACAGTCGATCCCGGGCGTCGGTCCCGGCGAACTGCCCGGACCGGCCGATCCGTCGTCGGACGGGGACCGCAGGACGGCATCGCACGCTCGTACGGGCACCGGGTCCACGTGACCGAATCCGTTTCCGGACATCCTCGGCCGCAGGCGGCGTCCCGCTGACACGTCCGGCGCGTGCGGCAATCCGCACACCACCGAGGGCAACGACCGCTGCTACCGGGCCGGCCGACGCGGTCCGGTAGCAGTCCGGCGGGGGCGAAAGGACGAGCGAGCCCGGATCCAAGGGCCCCTCGCACACGGCGTGCACAACTGTGTGACCTGCGTGGATCCGGCAGCGGCGAGGCGGTGGCCACGACGGCGGGGCACCACCTCGCGCTGCTCGGCGCCCTCTCGCCCACGGGCCCTATGAGTGTTCCCCCAGTTGGAAGAAACCTGCGAGGGAGAAGCACAGGGCGCCCATGAGCGTGCCCCAGTTGGCGATATCGGAGTTGACGAGGCTGCCGGTGGCGGGACGGGTGTAGGCGGCGAGCGCCGAGACCATGAACAGGACGGACCCGAGCTGGTTGACGGCGACGATCAGCCAGCCGAGGTCGTGCGGCCGAACGCAGGGCCGTCCGTGGCAGATCTCCACGAAGGCCAGATGGCCCGAGAGCAGGAAGAGGATGCAGCCGATCACGTCCGGCGCCCAGATGAGCCGGTTGACCTGCTGCGCGGTCAGGCCCTGTAGGAAGGAGTCCAGCAGGTCGACGGCGAAGACCAGTGTGCCCGCGAAGAGGACGAACGCGCTCAGCCAGTCCACCCGCGTCGGCTCGTAGCTCCACCATCGCCAGTGTCCTGTGACCAGCCGTCCCTCGCCACCGGCGACGTGACGGGGCGCGTTGATCACCTGGAGCAGCGAGACGTACCCGCCGGTGGTGAAGAACAGGCCGCCCGCGAAGTAGACCGAGGCGCACTCGGTGGCGTCGCCGGAGCCGAACTGGGCGACGGCCGCGCCGACCGCGAAAAGGGCTCCGCCCATGACGAAGGCGACCGCGGAGATGGCGTTGAGCCGGCGCAGGCGGGTGAGGGAAACGGCGTCCGCACGGATGTGACGAGCGGCCGCCGCACCGACAGGAAGAACGGCAAGCACCCCACGCCGCCGCGCGAGCCGGGACTCCCACACGGCGGTGCCGCCGTCGGGAAGGTGCCAGGTGAGCCGGGTGGTGAACGGTCCCGCGCCCTCGGCGCGCTGCTCAGGTTGCCCCACGGGCCGAGCCTAGAACCACAGCCAGGTCCGACGACGGGCGCAACGCCGTGCCGGCGAACCGGCAACAGCGCCCTACGGGCCGGGCCGGTCCGTCGCAACGCCAACCCGGCATGGCGAAACCCCCGGCTTCAGCCAGGGGAGGAGTCACGAAGTCGTACTCGGAGAGACTGGGCCATACGGTCCGCCCGGTCATCGGATACTCGTTCCTGCTCCGGGCGCCGAAGCAGCTCGAAGATACCCGGACCACGATGCTGCGGATGCAGGTCTGCCATCCGCGGAACGATGTGGAAGTGCACGTGCGCGAAGCCCTCGGCTTCGGCGAATTGGACGATGTAGGTCTTGGTGCACCCGGTGAGGCTGCGGAGCGCCCGGGAGAGCTTGACCTGCCACGCCCCCAGGCCGGATGCCTCGGCGTCGGTGAGGTCATGAACGGCGGCGACATGGCGCCGAGGCACCAGCACCAGCCAGCCGGGCACCGCGGTGTTGAGGGCGTGGGCCACTCGCCAGTGCTGGTCGTACGTCACGCACTCGCGTGCCGGAAGGCTGTCGAACTCTGCTTCCTTGCTGCATGTGTAGCAGTCGGGGGTCGTCATGAACTCAGATCGTAGAACTGCCTCGCTCGGCCTCGCCTCGCTCTATCTCGATCACTCTGACTACCCGGGCATGCCGAAGGCCGCTTCAAGCGCGAACCGAGGGGAGGCTTTCGGACGGAGCCGCCGACCGGGGCCCTTCAGCCACCTGTGGGCGATGGATCGGTGGTTCTGCGCAGGAGCCGGGATCGCCCGACATGCTCTGTGAATCCCCACCGCTCGTAGAAGGCGATCAGATCGGGCTCGCATACCAGCTCGACGCTCCCGACGTCCGCGACCCAGGGATGCGCCAGCACGGCATCCATGACCATCGCGCCGACGCCCCCGCCTCGAACCTCGGGCGATACGATCACATCAAGGACGACGGCCAGATACGTCCTGTCGGTCAGCACTCGAGCGAAACCGACGAGCCGTGCGGCCCGTCGGTCAACGACGGTCACCACAACGTCTGATCCGTCGAGCATGCCGCGAACCGCCGCCTCCGTACGTCCGGTTGCCCACCATGCCGAGGCGAACAGCTCCAGCAACTGCGGCATACGCACGGTGGCGACGTCGTGTGAGATGTCATACGAGGAGTGATTCACCCTGTCAGCGTCCCAGACAGTGAAGTACGACCCTGACGACATCCCCGAGATCGACCTGATGGGCTACCTGGAGAGGAACGAAAACCGATTTTTCCGCTCAGGAGCCTTCGATGCCATCGAGCTCGCGGGGATGATCGCCACCGAGGCTCTCACCCTGGGCGCAGGGAATGTCCATATCCGGTCCGACGGCGAGTGGCTGACCGTCGCCGCAGACCTGGACTGGCTTGAAAGCCAGGAGCACAAGGCGTTCTGCTCCATCACACCGTTTCCGCAAGCCGGACCCAACAGCATGCTGGCTGAGATCCTCGCCGTCGCCTTCTCGGCCGGCGTGGCCACCGCCACACGCCTCGGATCCAAGGTCGTCAAGGGGAGCGCCGCCGCCCCGACCAGCACGGTTGACCCAGACTCAGCGAGGACGGTCTCCTTCAGACGCTCGCGCGGGTCTCGCCCCTCCGAGTCCGCTTGAGCGGCCGCACGGAATGCATCCGGCCATGGGTCCCGCATCGGTCGGCCGTCGGTGCGAAAGCGACCGGTGGAACGGGGCAGCCGTTGACGGCATCGACGCCCCGGTGGCCGGGTCTGAGGAGAGCCGCGGGGTCTCAGCTCAGTCGGCGTACGCGGAGCACCACGTCGTCGGTGTGGTGGGCGCCGGCGCCGCCGTCGGGTGCCACGCGTGGCCGCTGCTCGTCCACCTCCACTTCCCAGCCGGCGTCGAGAAGTCCGGCGACCATCGAGGGCCAGACGTAGTCGGCCGGGTCGAAGCCACTGTCGTGCGCCGGCTGGGTGTCCATCCCGGCGTGGTGTACCAGCAGCAGCACGCCGCCCGGTGCGACGGCTGCCAGAAGCGCCCGCTCGGCAGCGGCGTCGGGGGTGCGCAGCAGGGCCGGGTACTGCGCTGAGACCAGGTCGAAGGAGGCCGGCGGGAGCGTCGCCTCGGTGAGGGCGGCGTGTACCCAGTGAACGGCGAGGCCGGCGTCCCGTGCGTGCCCGGCCGCGCGCTCCAGCGCCACGCCCGAGACCTCGAGCGCGGTGACGTCCCAGCCCTGGCGCGCGAGCCACACCGCGTCCGCGCCTTCGCCGCAGCCCACGTCGAGTACCCGCCCAGGGGTGAGCCCGGCGACCTCGGCCACGAGCGCACCGTTGGGCCGGCCGCTCCACAACTGCTGTTGCTCGGTGTACCGGTTGTCCCATTCCGCCCGCACCGCGGGGTCTCCGACGTATCCGTCGGTGAACGAGAGGTGGTCGGTCGCGGGTGGTCCTGCTGCGATGTTGTCGGTCACGGGCCCACCGTCGCCCACCCGATCCCGGGCTGCCACTTTTGTTGCCGGTTCGGCAAAAACGGTGCCCGAAGGGCGTCGAGCGCCTCGCGGTATCGGCTCGACGGGGTCCGGAACCTCATGCCACGGTCTCCCACACGAATCCGTCCGGGTCGGTGAAGGACCCGGCGTCGCTTCCGATCGCGAGCCGGGACGATCCAGTGCCCTCCGGCGGTACGCCGGCGACTCTGGCCAGGCCGCGACGTCCGTACAGGGACAGCTTGACGGGACTCGACGAGGCGTCGAACTCGGTGTACTTGCTGCCGAAGCTCTTCGCGACCGTGAGGCCGCGGTCGACGTAGAACCGCTTGCTCGCAGCCATGTCCGAGACGCCCAGCAGCAGCACGATCTCGTCGATCTGCCGGGTGTCCGGGCCGGAGTCCTTCTTCGAGGAGCTCGCGATCTGCCAGATGGTTCCGTCGGGGGCCTGTACGACGCCGCCGTAGCCCCACAACGACTTCCTGGCGGGCTTCAGCGTGGTTGCGCCGGCGTCGAGCGCGGTGCCGAAGAGGCCGTTGACGATCGACGGCTGGGACACCACAAGCGAGACCGTGAACCCTCGGAAGCTGGAGGTGGGTTCCTCCGAGGCCCGTATGCGCACCTGCTTGTCCAGGCCGAAGCCCTCCGAGTAGAAGCGCTCGGCGGCCTGCGGGTCGGCCACTTCCAGGGTGATGCAGTCGATGGATGTCATGCCTTCACGCTAGGGGGGTCTCCGCGGTCATTGCTTCTCGAATCCTGACCGATGCCGTCGGCACCCGGGCGGCCGGCGGTCCGCCGGTTCTGTCCCGGCCCGGGCATGCGGTGCCGACCGGAACCGGGTCGTCATGCCTGGTGGTGCGCTGTGTAAAGCGTCGCGGTCATCGCCGCTGTCACAGGACCGGTGCCGAGGAGGGCCGTCATCTTCTGCGCGACTGCGGTCCTGATGCCTTGCGCGTCCTGACGGGCGTCCAGGACGGCGCTGACCGGAGTGCCGGTGAGGAACCCGGTGGCGACAGAGGCGGCGGACTCCCCGCTGCCGTCCAGCGTGACTTCCTCGGCGCTGGCCAGGGTCAGCCCGGCGGCCGCGAGGTCCGACGCGACCTGGGCCAGGTCCGTGTAACCGTGCGGCACGTCTTCGAGGAACGCGGGCGCCGCGCCAGGCATGGACTCTTTCAGGGCGGTCTGGAAGGCGGCCGCGAACCCGTGCGAGGCCAGCGGGCCCCAGCTGTTGAACAAGAACCGCCCCTGCGGGGCGAGGACCCTGCGCACTTCGTTGTAGGCGGCGGGCCTGTCGGGGAAGAACATCACTCCGAACTGGCACACCACGAGGTCGAAGGTGCCGTCCTCGAAGGGCAGTTCCTGGGCGTCCGCCTGCCGCCAGTCGGCGCGTGGTTCGCGTGCCGAGCCGGCGGTGACCATCGCTTGGTTGAGATCGCTGGCTATGACGGAGGCCGTGGGTGCCGCAGTGAGTAGGGCGGAGGTCAACGCGCCGGTTCCGGCGGCGAGTTCCAGGACCGTCCGGGGTCGCAGAGCTGCTGCCCTGGCGGCCAGGTCGGCGGCGAACGGGCGGAAGAGGGCAGGCACCAGGTGGCGTTCGTAGGCTTCGGGCATGGACCGTGTCCACCGCCGGTTCGCATCGTCTGCGTTCACTCGACAGACACTAGCCCTGCGGTCGGCGCGACGGCAGACGCGAGACGCCGGACGGCAGCGCGGTCCGCAGCGAGGAGCTCAGGGCGCCGAACGCGCATCGAGGGCTTGTGCGGTCGTGCACCTGGTCGGGCATGCGCGAGTCGAAGCTCCGAGGGACCTTTCAGGGGCGGCCCGAAACCGCTCCGGCCGGTCAGGGGCAGTCGTACGTGAGGTGGGTGACGACCGTGCGGTCGGTGGGAGAGAGCAGGTGCAGTTCGGCCCGGGCCGCGTAGTGGCCCTTGCCCTGGAAGGTCCACAGCAGGTGCAGGCGTGCCTGATGCGGGCCCCTGACCACTACTTCCCGCAGTACGCCCGAGGCCGTGCCGTCGCTTCGGGTCCATCGGTACGAGAGTGTGCCCGGTCGGCCGTTGGTGGCGACGAGGCCGACGATGTCCGCGGTGTCGTCGCAGCCCACAACCGTCGGCCGGGCCACGACCTGCACCGAGCCCGTTGCGAGGGACGGCCCGAGGCGCTGCCAGGCGAGGAACGCGATGACGCAGATGAGCACCAGCGCGGGCAGGGCGTGTCTGCGCAGACGCCGACGCGAGGGCGCGGGCGCCGGCGGCAGCGAGGGCAGCGTGCGGTGCGTGCGCTGTGCGACGGCGGCGGTCACGCCCGGGCCGAAACGCAACACGGTGCCTTCGACGCGATCCGGTGTGGACGTCGGCGTCTCCAGCATCCGCGTGGCGGGCGGTTCGACGAGAGTGGCATCCGGCTCGGGCGGCCGCTGGATCCAGTGACTGGCCAGCACGGTGGCGCTGTACTCGGCGTCGTCGGGGCCGCGTTCGGCGCTCGGGGCGTGCGAGGCGGTGAAGCCGAGTACCCGGGTGGGCTCGGATTCGTCGGCGGAGGCGGGGATACGGTCGTCGGGTGCGGTCACCGGATTTCACACTGCCTGGTCAGAAGCTGCTGCGAGCCGCCGCTGTCGGCGGAGGTGGGGGCCGTCGTGGCCCGTACCGCCCAGTAGCAGCCCGTGTTCCCGAAGGTGTGGTCGACGGTGAGGCTGTACTGGGTGGAGCCGCTCCGTTGGAAGGTCTGAGACGCGCCGTCCGCAGTGCCGAGCCCTCGGCCGCTGTCGCTCGTGAACCACGAGACGCTGATGGAGAGCGGGCCGGTTCCGTCCGTAGTGACAGTGATGGTCGCTGAGGCGGTCGTGGAACCCGTCTGCCGGAAGTTCGTCACCGTGACGTCCTTGACGGCGGGAGCAGGGGGCGGGGTCGGGGAGGCCGACGGCGTGGGTGACCCCGTGGTCGACGCGCTGGGCGTCGTTTCCGGGCTCGTGGCCGTGGTGGCGGACGCCGAAGGCTCGCCGGCGCCGGCGGTCACGGGGGCCGAGGCCGACAGGCTGGGGGACGCGGTGGGCGACGCGGTGGACGTCGGGGGCGGGGCGGAGTGGGCCGACGCGGTCGGAGCGGCGGACGCTTCCGGCTCCACGGCGGGCCGGGCACTGCTGGTGGCCAGGGCCTGCGCCGCCTGCTGCGGAGCTGCCTGCGGGGTGTGCGGCAGGTTGTGGGACAGGAGGACGCCCAGGAGCACGACAGCGGCGGAGACGAGTACGCCCGTCCGGCCGGGCAGCCACGACCGCGCCGGCCCGTGAGCCGCTCCGCGGCCCAGGACCGTGCGTGCGGTGTCCGTGGTGCTGCTCGGCGGGGCACTGCGGGCCGAGGGCAGGAGCAGCGGCACCAGGGCCACCAGCGCGGCGAGCCGTCCGCGGCCGCGTTCCTCCCAGTCGGTCCCGTAGGCGGCTCCGGCGGCCGCTTCCAGTTCCGCGACGAACGCCTCGGCGTGTGCGGGACGTTCCCCCGGGTCCTTGGCGAGACCGCGCCGCACCAGATGCCGTACCGCCTCGGGGACCTCGTCGGCGGGGATCGGCCCGTCGACGTGCTGCACGACGAGCTCGGCGAGATTGTCACCCGAGTACGGCCTGCGGCTCGTCAGGCACTCGAAGAAGGTGGCCGTGGCCGCGTACACGTCGGCCGCGGGGGAGGCGGGGGCGCCGGTCCACTGCTCGGGCGCCATGTAGGAGGGGGTCCCCGCCGCGCCGGCGCTGGCGCCGACGTCCACGGCTATCCCGAAGTCGACGAGTTTGGACGACCCGTCCGGCACGACCAGGACGTTCTCCGGCTTGTAGTCGCGATGGACGACGCCGACGCGGTGCGCGTCGGCCAGACCGAGCAGCGACCCCTTGAGGACCACGAGAGCGGCCTCGGGGTCGAGCGGGGCCGTCCTGGTCAGCAGGGTGCGCAACGAGACGCCGTCGACCAGCTCCATCACGATGGCGGCGCCGTCCGGACTCTCGACGTACTCGTACAGGTCGGCGACGTAAGGGCTCTCCAGTCCGCCGAGCAGCCGTGCCTCAGCCCTGAACCCGTGCACGAAGCCCGGCCGGGTACGCAGCGACTCGCTGAGGTACTTGACCGCTACCGGGAGGCCGGTCTCCTCGTGCACGGCCAGAACGACCCGCCCGCTGGCCCCTGCCCCGAGTTCCAGTGACTCGGTGTATCCGGGCACTGCCCATGTGTCCATTCCATCCCCCCACGGCGGCCGTGCGGCCCTGCTTCCGCCCCTCCGAAGCTTCGAGCCACGCGTGAGGAGACACATTTTCGGCCACTGCGGTTGCGGTGCGGCACCCTGACCCTCGTTCCCCACCGGTCGCCGGAGTGCGCGGTGGGGAGCGTACTCGGTGGGGACAACCGTCCGGTAGTGCCGTGACGCCCCGCGCGGGCCCGTCCGCGACGCCGGTGGCGGCCCGGCGGACGATCCGTGCCCCGAGCGGGCGGACGGTGGGGTGGCTGCACCCTCTTCGTCCGTACCGTGGCGTCGGCGCTGCTTCGGGCGCCCGCGCACACCGTGGCGGACGTCGTGGACGCCTGGGCCACCGTACTGCGGACCCCGACGGGACCCTCGGCGGTCGGTCCGACGGATTCGACGGGTTCCGCGGGTCCGACCAAGGAGAGACGCACTGAGGAATGAGGAATGAGGACTGACGGCGGACGGCGGACGGCAGACGGCGGACGGGGCCCGGGCAGGGACGGAACGCGGCCCGTCACGGGCTCTGTGGCACCGTTCCGGTGTCACCGCCGACGACCGGCAGGGCCGCGGGCGCGGCACGGCGAAGCGGGCCATGCCGTCACCGGTCGCACGGCCCGCTTCCGGGTCGGGGCGGGAATCCTCGGGCGGTCAGCGCACCTTGTTCAGCTTGTCGAGGGCCTTGGCCAGACCGTTGGCCCACAGCTGGTTGACGCGCGTCCGCTCGGTCGTGTTGGGGTAGCGGTTGGTGCAGGACGTGCCAGGTCCGCCACCCGACATCAGTTCGCTGCACGGGCCGCTGTAGTGGTCCGGCAGCCCCAGCACGTGACCGGTCTCGTGCGCGGTGACACGGATCGAGTCGTACTGCCGGTTCTGGGCGTAGTCGAGGAAGATGTAGCCCCTGCCGTGGCCGTTGGTGGAGGCGTACGAGCCCCGGGAGTCGTTGCCCTCGTAGTACGAGAAGTCGCCGCTGCCCGAGGTGGATTGCAGCTTGACGTTGCTCACGGAGCTGTTCCAGATCGAGGCGGCGCTCGATATCTGGGAGCGGAAGCTCGGTGCCTGGGAGACGTTGTAGTAGACCGTCACCGACTGAAGGCCGGGGTTGGCCGCCTGCTTCCTGGCGACCGAGTTGAGCACGGCCTCGAAGAACGCCTTGCTGTCCGCCGCCTCCTGGGCCGAACCGGTGTAGCCGGCGCGGACGGTGGCGGTGGAGCCGGTGGTCTGGGCGCTCGCCGGGATCGCGCCGCCGAGCGCCGCGAACGTCACGCCCAGGCCGAGCGCCAGCAATCTCCTGGACGCGTTCGCGGACGTGAAGGACGTACGGTTGGACGTCATGTGGGGGCTCCTGCTCGTTCGTGTGGGGTGGTGAACGATCGGTAGAGCCGAGTGTGGGGCAGCCTGCCTGTCGAGCGGATGATGGCAACTGGCGATAGCCCACGGCTATCAGGGCAACTCGTGCTCATTCATTGGCGTTTGAACATCTGGCGCCTCATCCGACCCAGCCCCTACGCTCCGCGCATGGAGCTCGAGGTGAGGCACTTACGCGTGCTGTGCGCCATCGCCGACGCCGGCAGCCTGCACAAGGCGGCTCGTCAACTGGGCATGTCCCAGCCCTCGTTGAGCACCCAGCTGCGCCGCATCGAGCAACTGCTGGGCGGCCTGCTGTTCACCCGCGACTGTACGGGCAGCCGTCCCACACCGTTGGGACACGTCGTGGTGAGCCGGGCGCGGCCGCTGGTCGCCGAACTCTCCGCGATCGTGACCGAGACCCGGGCGGCGGCAGCCCGCGCGGCGGGCGGCCCCCGGCTGCGCATCGGCGCCACGGCCAGCCGAGCGGTCCCCGGCTGGCTCAGCCGGCTGCGCGCCCGTATGCCCGCGGTCGAGCCCGGCCTGCAGATGGACGTGTCCGCGAACGCCCTGCTGCGGCAGGTGGCCGAAGGCAGGCTCGACCTGGCGTTCGTGCACGAGGTCGAGGGCAGCCCGCTGCGCGTCCCGGACGGGCTGTGTCTGCGGATCCTGATGGAGCGCGAACCCCAGTTCGTCACCATGGCCGCCGACCACCCCGCGGCGACCCGGCGCGAAGTGCGTCTCACGGACCTCGCGCAGGACCGCTGGATGGTGGACGCCACGGTCGACGGCGAGTGGGAGGGGGTGTGCCGGGTGTTGCGCGCCGCGGGGATCGAGCCGGATCTTCTGCACGGCGACTACCTCAGCGCCTACTTCCTGGCCGCCATCGGGGAGGTCGTCACGGTCAGCCAGCCGACCGCGCTCCCACCCCGCTCCGACCTCGTCATCCGGCCCCTGCAGGGCGACCCGATAGGAGTGCGGCTGATGCTCGCGGCCCGGACGGCGGACGAACTCGACACAGCGTTCGACGAGTTGGAGGGGGCCTACTGGGAGGCGGCCCGTCAGGCGCCGGCGTACCAGGAGTGGCTCGCGCGCGGAGCCGCCGGGCGGCCCGCACAGACACTGCGTGCGGTGGGCGCCTGAGAGGCGATGCGTTGCGGGCCACCTGCGTCCATCCCGGCAGTTCGCCGGGCGGTCGCCATCCTGCGCCGCGAAGCCGGCCGCGACCCCCACGACAAGGGCCTGCACGACCTCATCGGGGAGCTGTCCACCCGCAGCGAGGACTTCCGCACCCGCTGGGGCGCCCACAACGTCCGCCGCCACGGCAGAGGCACCAAGCGCTTCCGCCCCCCGTCCGTCGGCGACCTCACCCTCGCCTACGAATCCCTGGACCTGGCCGCCGAACCCGGCCTCACCATGACCAGCTACACCGCGGAACCCGGCAGCTCCCCCTCGGAAGAGGGACTACGCCTGCTCGCTTCCCTGGCCGCCACCGAGAAGGCCGACGCGGCAGCGCAGCGCCCACCGCTTGAAAGCGCCGTACGCGAGCCTTCCGTCTCTCCGCGTTCACTGCCCGGGGCGCCCCGGCTCGGCGAGCCCGTCACCTCGGTCGGGCTTGCGGGCTTCCGCCGGCTCCGCCCGGCCTGCTCCGTGCCCCGGCCGGGCTCCCGTCGGCCCACCACCCCTCCTGGTCCGGCGTCGGCTCGTGGGGCAATACCGTCGTCCCGCAGTGTGGAGTGGTACGGCCGTTCCCCCCTGAGGGGTCGTCGTCGGGGGCCTGTCGTGCGGGTGGCCGAGCCGCAACACGAAGCGGCCTGACCGTTCGCGCGTGCCCCGGTCCGAGCGCTTGGACGGACGGCCCGGTCGGCCGCGGTGCCGGGGCGACGGACGGTAGGCTGCGGCGGTGCGCACGGTCGAGTTACTGCTGGATGAGGCGGCTGACCTGGTCGTCCGGGAGGCCTGGCGGCGGCTCGCGGACGCGGGCCTGCCCAGTCAGGCGCGCCACCGCTCACCCACCAACAGCCCGCACCTGACCCTGGCCGCGTGCCCGGAGTTGACCGCCCCGATTCGCTGGGAGCTCGCCGAGGTGGCTGCCGCCCTGCCGCTGGCGGTGCGGTTCAGCGGTGTGGTCCGCTTCGAGCGGCCCACCTCGGTGCTGGCCTGGGCGCTGGATCTCGACTCGACGCTGGCCGGTCTGCACCGCCGGGTGTGGGAGGCGGTCGCCTCCGACAGCCCGCCCGAAACCCTCAACCCCTTCCACGTTCCCGGACACTGGAGCCCGCACATCACCCTCGGCCGGACCCGGCGGCCCGGTGCCTTCGCCGGCCGACGGGTCCCCGAACTGCTGCCGGCGCCGCCGCTGTCCGTCCAGCTCACCACCCTGCGCAGCTACGACACCGAAACGGGCGCCCTGGAAATGCTGGAGCCCCGTTCCTGAGACGCTGGTTGCCGAGGGCTTCGGCCCGGGCGTGGACGTCGCGGTTCCAGCCACGTTCCTCCGCGTGTATCCAGGCCAGTCACCCGGGTTCCGTTCGGGAGCGTGCTGTGCCGGATGCGGGGCGGACGGCTCGGCGGTGGGCAGGGGCGTGGTCACCAGGATGTCGACCCGGCTGTCGGGGTCGTCCACCCAGTCGACCGGCACCTCGTGGATACGCAGCCCGGAGCGCTCGGCGATCACCAGCAGTTCGGTGTCGAAGAACCACCCGGAGTCCTGCACCAGGGGCAGTAACCGCTCGGCCACATCGCGGCGCACCGCCTTGAACCCGCACTGCGCGTCGGAGAAGCACACGGCGAGAGTGGAGCGCAGAAGGGCGTTGTAGCAACGGGAGGTGATCTCCCGCTTGGGGCCGCGCACCACCCGGGAACCGGGGGCCAGGCGGGTGCGGACGTCATCAAGGACGGACAGGCATGGCGGGCGGTGCTGCGAGGCCGCGCCCTCAGGGCGCCCTGCCGGGCGACGCCCTGCACGGCATCGTCCGGCCAAGCAACGGCACTGCGCGACCCCGGCGTTCACCCGGCGTCCCCGACAACCGGCCCGCCGTTCACGCGAACTGCTGCGGCTGTCTCATGAGCGGACGCCGCCCAGGAGCATCACCGCAACAGGCGGACAGGGGACGGTCGAGGAACGGAGGCGCGAAACCCCGACCACTCCGTGTCTGCGTCGTCGCGAGGAGAATTCGCAAGCGCCCGGGGCCGGGCCGCCGGACAATGATCGTCATGACACCCCTCCACGCCAACCCCCTCTTCACCCGGCTCGCCGATGCCGAAAGGATCCTCGTCGCGGGCGCGGGTGGCGGCTTCGACATCTATTCGGGGCTGCCGTTGGCTCTCTCCCTCCTGCATCAGGGCAAGCAGGTGTACTTCGCGAACCTCTCCTTCAGCGCACTCGCCGGTCTCCCGATCGATGACTGGGTCGCCCCCGACCTGGCCGCCGTCACTCCCGACTCCGCCTCGCACCAGAGCTACTTCCCGGAGCGGACCCTCGCTCAGTGGCTGAGCCGACACGCATACCCGTCGACCGTGTACGCCTTCCCCCAGACCGGGGTACGCCCGCTGCGCGCCGCCTACCAGGCACTGATCGATCTGCACCGCGTCGACGCCGTGGTGCTGGTCGACGGCGGTACGGACATCTTGATGCGCGGTGACGAAGCCGGGCTCGGTACTCCGGAGGAAGACCTGACCAGCGTGGCGGCGCTGGCGGCGCTGGAGGACATACCGACCCGCCTTGTGGTGTCGGTCGGCTTCGGCGTGGACGCGTACCACGGCGTCAACCATGTGCAGGTACTGGAGAATATCGCCGCCCTGGAGCGCGACGGTGCGTACCTCGGTGCGTTCTCGATACCGCGCGCCACCCGTGAGGGCGCTCTGTACCTCGACGCGGTGGCACATGCTCAGCACCACACCCCGGAGCATCCCAGCATCGTGAACGGTTCCGTCGCGGCAGCCGTGCGCGGCTCGTTCGGCGACGTCCGCTTCACTGACCGCACCCGGGACAGCGAGCTGTTCGTGAACCCGCTGATGTCCCTCTGCTTCGCCTTCGACCTTCCCGGCCTGGCCGCCCGCTGCCTCTACCTGGACCGGATCGAGGACACCCACCTGATGCGTCAAGTCCATTCACGTATCGCCGAGTTCCGCGAGTCGGTAGTGACTCGTCCTCCTCGCCGCTTTCCGCACTAGAAGGTCGCCCTGGCGCGGGCGGCCGCCCGGAGGCGTGGGGAGCTCGGATGCGTTTCCCGGCTCTGGAGGACGTCCCAGTGATGATGGTGGACTTCGAACGGCGGGCGGTGGAGCTGCCGGAGGGCACTCGACGGCAACGCGGTGGCGGCGGACGGCACCCATATGGACACCTACCTCGACAACCTGCTCTCCGAGACGAGCGTCCGCTACGGCAAGCCGGGCGGCATCGCCTACCACCACGTCTCGGACACCTACATCGCGCTATTCACGCACTTCATCCCATGCGGCGTCCGGGAGGCCGTCTACATCATCGAGGGCCTGTTGAAGAACACATCTTTACCTCGCCGTCGACCGGCGGCCTCCCGACAACCAGTGTGCCGGCGTCGGCCTCGGGCACGCCCCGGGAGCTTCGTGACTACTTCAACCGTTGGCGGATGCGTTGCCGTGCCCAGAGCGCCGAGACCGTGGGCACGATCGCGGGGCGTTCATCGCGGCCGGAGGCTCAGGAACCAGCCACGTTTGTGGGCGCGGTCCAGCCGGTAGCTCGGATCCACTCGACCAGGTCCAGGGTGGCCGGCTCGATCGAGCGCACCACCGCGAGGTCCGAAGGGTATTCCGCCGCCTCCGCGAACTGGCGGAACATCGCCTTGTCGAGGTCGTTGGGAAGCACGCTCAACGGGAGGGCCTCGTACCGTGCCGGGAGCCCGACGCGCGCGCCGAACGCCGCGGCGATCTGGGGGCCCGTCAGCTCGTCGCCGACGAGCTCGACGGCTCCGCCGGGCGCCTCCGCGGCGTCGAGCAGGAGCGCGGCGGCGACCAGGCCGATGTCCCTGACCGAGATCATCTTCAGGGCGACGTCCTCCGGCAGCGGCAGCCTCAGCACGATCTCCCCATGCTCCAGGCTCGGTGCCATCACGCTCGCGAAGTTCTCCATGAAGGCGGTCGGGCGAACCATCGTGGCCCTCAGGCCGGACTTCCTCAGGTGCTCCTCGATCCAGTGCTTCGAGTCGTGGTGCGGCACACCCGACTCCCGGTCCGCTCCGAAGACCGAGTTGAACACGACGTGCGGGACGCCCGCCTCGACCGCCGCGTCGACGAGCGCGGTACCGATGCGGATCTCCGCCTCGACCTCTTCGAGGCTGTTCGCCTCCGGCGTCATGAAGTAGAACCCCTCGACTGTCGCCAGGGCGGTGGCCAGCGACGCCGGGTCGTCGGCCCGGATGGCCGCCAGCTCGACGCCGCGGGCGGCCAGCGCCTGAGCCCGGTCGGACTGCGGGTTGCGGACCAAAGCCCGCACCCGCGCCTTGCGGTCCAGCAGCGCGTCGACCACCGCCCCGCCCTGTTGCCCCGTCGCGCCTAAGACTGCGATCGTGCCGGTCGTCTGTGTGCTCATCGCTGCCACCCTTCACTAGTTCATGCCATGAACGAAACTAGTTCATGGCATGAACTACGTCAAGGTGTGGGTGTAGCGGGACCTCACGGTGTGATGGGTTGATTCGAGGTGGGCGAAGAGAGGTCCGACGTGTCCACGATGGCGGTGGCCACGCGCTCGAAGTCGCGCTGGTCGTCGGCGTCGAGGTTCCTCGCGATCTCGGGCAGGCGCTTGGCGACCTCGGCATAAAGGGCCTCGGCGAGCACCTTCCCCGTGGGCGTCGCACTGAGCATGACGACCCGTCGGTCCTGCGCCGAGCTTGCCCGGCCGACCAACTCGCGCCGCGCGGTGCGATCGACCAGCTGGCTCAATGCGTTCTTGGTCATACCCAACGACGCGGCGAGGTCGGCCATCTGCCGCGGCTCGTTCCTGACTGCGCAGAGCAGCGTGGCCTGCGAGGGGGTCAGGTCGAACTCGGCGCAGATCTGCGCGTACTTGCGTTGAATCACAACCGAGAGCCAGAAGAGCTTGTCGCCATAGTCCACGCCGACCTCCCCGGTCCGATGACGAACGACCAGCCTACTCGTCGCGGGCCGGCAGACCACGCCACTCACCAGGAGATGCACACCTCTCTGGCCAGTGCGTGATCACCTTGTTCAGGTTCACGCGGTTGCGGGCCAGGTCCTCCACAACCGCACCCGCTCATGGGCCCACAGGTCCTCACCGTCACAAGCCCAGATTCGCTTGCCGTGCCGCGAGGTCTCCAGGAACCGGACGAACAGCGTCAGGTCGCGGGCGTACGCCGCCACGCTGTTCTCCGCCCGCGCCCCCCGGCTCGGCAGCTCACGCAAAAAGCGGTTCAGATCCACGTCGTACGAACCGTCACCGCAGAGAAGGAACGGCTGCCCCTCCCCGACACCGAAGCGATCCAGCACGTCTGCGGGGACCGTAGCTGTGCAGGATGCCAGGCGCACACGCAACGTGGGATACAAATCCGCGATCACAGGGGTGCTCACCCCCGCCCCTCCTCTCTACCCGTGACTCGACGCAACCACCCTCTCGGAGGCAGAGAGAGTCCTGCGGGCTACTCCACGCAAAACCACCCGGGCCGGTAACCTCTACCGGCAGCCCGCTCGGTGAGACGTCCGTGGTAGTTCGCATAAACGGCGACCTCGTGGTGTCGGAGCACGGCTGTCCACGAGGGCGGAAGCGGTCCCACTGAGCGGTTTCCAGGGCTACCCTCGCTTGCTCGCGCGTCCGCATGCTCGCGGCGCCGTCGCAGAAGGACGCACCGACGTACAGGAATGTGGGACACGGATGCGAGGGAAACGGGTCGGGCCCATGGCTGAGCGTGCCGTCATGCGCCGGATCGGTGCCGCGGTCGTGTCCCTGGCCGCGCTCGGGGCCATGGCGTGGCCGGTGGAGGCGCAGCCCCGGCCGCCGCAACGGCCCTGGACCGCCCCCCGCCGTGTGCCACCCACCCGCGCGGTCCACGCCGTGGACCTGGCGCACCCCCGCGCGGCACTCTCCGGTGATGCCGCCCGGTCGTCGCCGGCCGACTACGCCCCTGTCACCGCGAGGGTCGAAGGAAGGGTGGGTGACACCGTCGTGGTCCGGCTCGGCGTGCGGAACCTGAGTCCCGGTCCCGCCGACGACGGAGCCTCCGGGACCTTCGCGGTGGTACCGCCTCCCGGGACCACGGTCACGTCCATCCCCTGGGAAGGGGACGACGACGATCGCAGGTACTCCTGCCGACTGCCGCAGGACAAGGACAACTACTTCTTCCTGTGCGACGGCAACCCCTTGCCCGGCTCCTCGGCCACCATCGGTTTCCACATCCGCATCGACAAGCGGATCCCCGGGGCCGAGGGCTCCGTCACCGCGTACAGCCCGAACGACCCCGTGCCCGGCAACGACCGCGCGACGATCCCCGTCGAGGCCGCACCCGCGCCGCTGTGGCGGTGGCAGAACCCGCTGTGGCGTCGGCAGCACTGGGCGCCGGCCGCGGGTGTGCTTGCCCTTGCGGCCCTGACGGGCGGATGGTTCGTCAGGAGGCGGCGGACCCACAGCCCCTGACGGTGGTCTTCTTCGACCTTCCGGGGCCATGCCCGACAGCCGGCCGGCGGAGAAGGGCCCGGCGGCCTCGGGTGTTCCGCCCGCTGTTGCCGGCGGCGGCCTGCCGCGTCTTCACCCGTTGTCGTCCAGGAAGGCGGGGATGCCGCCGCGGGCCGGGTAGTGCGGCTCGGGTGCCGATGATCCACGCCACGCTGCGCGGCTGGACGACCCCCACGGTGTTGCGCAGCCTTCGCCGGCCCGAGCCGGTCGCGGCCGTCGACAAGTGACTGTGGCCGGCACGTTCACGACGAACCCCGGCCCGCCCACCCTTCCGGCCCTCGAGCGGTGGGCCGCTCGCGGCCCCAGGCGGCCAGCGGCTGGAGTGCGTCGTTGAGGCGCACCCCGTCATCGGTCAGTGAGTACTCGACGCGGGGCGGCACCTCGTCGTAGGAGACACGGTGCACGACGCCGTCCGCCTCCAGCTCGCGCAGGTGAGAGGCCAGCACCTTCTCGGTGATGCCCGTCAGCAGTCGGCGCAGCTCACCGAATCGGCGGTGGGGATGCTCGTGGAGCGCCCACAGAATCAGCACTTTCCACTTGCCGCCGATCACCTCCATCGCGGCGTCGATCCCGCAGACGTGCCCCTCTGGTGCGCCCGGCCGGTTCAGCGTCGTCATGCCCCACCCCTTCTGACGTGCTCGCTCACCCCGGGGTAACCACCCACCGCCAAGTGGGTACTTGATCGCCTCCGGCTCTGCGGCCAGCCTAATCGGCATGGCACACAACACTCTTGAGAAGACACCCGTCACGCTGCTGGGCCTGGGCGCGATGGGCACCGCACTGGCTCGCACCTGGCTTGCCGCCGGCCACCCGCTCACCGTCTGGAACCGCACCCCGGCCCGCGCCGAGCCCCTTGCCGCCGAGGGCGCAAGGGGCTCGGACACCGCCGCGGAGGCGGTCGCGGCGAACACCCTGATCGTGGTGTGTCTGCTGGACGACACCTCGGTCGACCAGGTGCTGGCCGGCACCGACCTGGTCGGCAGAGATCTGGTCAATCTGACCACCAGCACCCCTGATCAGGCGCGTGCACGCGCCGAGTGGGCGCGCGAGCGCGGTGCCCGCTACCTGGACGGCAAAATCATGGCTGTCCCTCCGATGATCGGCGTCGCGGAAGCCGGCGGCTATGTCTTCTACAGCGGCTCGCCGCAGTTGTTCGAGCTGCACCGGGAGACCTTGGCCGTCCCGGCCGGCACCACCTATGTCGGTGAGAACGCGGGCTTCGCAGCCCTGTACGACGTGGCTCTCCTCAGCGCCATGTACGCAATGTTCGCCGGTGCCGCCCACGCCTTCGCCCTGACCCGCAAAGAGGACATCGACCCCACTGCGCTCGCCCCGCTCCTGGCCGACTGGCTCGTCGCGATGGCCCCCGCGGTTCACCAGACAGCCGACCAGCTGCGAAGCGGCGACTACACCAAGGGCGTTGTCTCCAACCTCGCCATGCAGGTGTCCGGCACACCGACCTTCCTGCGCACCGCCGAGGAGCAGGGTGTCAGCCCGGAACTGCTCAGCCCGTACTTCGAGCTCATGCGCCGCCGCCTGGCCGAGGGGAGCGGCGAGGAGGATCTGACGGGCGTGATCGACCTTCTGGTGCGCTGAGCGGCCCCGTCCTGCCACAGGGGTGGCCGCGTGTGGGCGCGGGCCGCAGACGAGAAGCGGCCGTCCTTCACCGTCCCCGCGAGTGCGAGTGCGTACACGACCTGCCGGGTGGCATCGGGCACCTGCGTTGCCGTGCAGTGTGTACCCGCGACGGTGCAGTCGGTGCAGCCGTCGAACGGAAGAGTGGGCGGTGGATGGGCCCGCATTCGCACGCTGCCGGAACCCGCCGTCAGGGAAGGCGGGAATGGCGGCGGTTGACCGCGCAAGTGTCACGGGCCGAGGGACAAGGGCGTGTCCGGCGGCGTTGAGGGTACTCGGCCGTCACGATAGGTCAGCACGTGTATCTGCCCGAGGAAGAAGCCGGCGTGAGCGGACATGGCCGACGCATCACCTGGGCGCTCCTGCTCGGCGCGCTCATGCTGGCTCTGAGCGCCTGCGGCGGGAGCGCAGCACGCAAAGCGTCAGCGTCCGCTGCGGCCACGGCCTTCGAGAAGGCGCTGAGCGGCGGTGATCGGACGGCACTGTGCGCGGCTCTCGCCCCGGAGACGCGCGGTGAGGTGGAGGATTCAGCGAAGAAGGCGTGTGCCGACGCCATCGTCGAGCAGGTCCTTTCCGCCGGGGGCCCGATCCACGGCGTGGACGTCCACGGGCGCCAGGCGCGGGTGGTGCTGGCCTCCGACACCTTGTTCCTCTCAGAGTTCCGGGACGGCTGGAAGATCACCGCGGCCGGATGCCTGCCCCGCCCCGGCCGGCCCTACCAGTGCTCCGTCAAGGGGAGCTGACCCATGCGCACCATGTTCACGCTCTGCCTGGCCGTCGTCCTGGGCGGGCTGGCCTACTTCATCGCGGTGGGGCTGATGCAGCGATGACCCCCGCCACGCCGCCGCCCCCGGGCGGGATTCCTGGCCGCGACAACGAGAAGGACGACGCCGTCAAGGGGCGGAGGGTGCGTCGCTTCGTACGGGACAACGGCATAACTCTGGGTTTCGGTTTCGCCTTCCTGCTCGCTCTCGCCGGGCAGGCGATCGCGGGCAGCGCGGAGTTCAACAACCAGCTCGCCACCGACGGGCTCGCGCAGATCGGCTTCCTCGACTACCTCACGACCTCGGACTTCGCGGTAGACGTGGCGGAGAACTGGCAGTCGGAGTACCTCCAGTTCTTCCTGTACATCTTCGCCACCGTCTGGCTGCTCCAACGCGGCTCGCCGGAGTCGAAGGAGATGCACAAGGCCGGCCCTGAATCGGATGAGGACCAGCGGCTGGGTGAGCACGCCGGCCCGGACTCGCCCCGCTGGGCAAGAGCGGGTGGAGTACGCCAGGCGGTGTTCTCCCGGTCGCTCGGTCTGGTCATGGCCGCCTTGTTCCTCTTGTCCTGGCTGGCCCAGTCCATCGCGGGCGTCGCCGCCTACAACGAGCAGCAGCTGAGGCAGCTGCAAGCTCCCATCGGGTGGACGCAGTACATCGCTTCCGCCGATTTCTGGAGCCGCAGCCTTCAGAACTGGCAGTCCGAGCTCCTGGCCGTCGCGTCCATGGCCATCCTCTCCGTCTACCTGCGCCAGCGTGGTTCCCCGGAGTCCAAGCCCGTCGGCGCCTCCCACACCTCCACCGGCGTCGAGGGATGAGTGAGGCGGGAGCAGTGGTCGAGGGTCGTGGGCGGCAGGCGGCACCCGCCGAAGCATCCGCGACCGCATCCGCATCCAAGCGGCGCAGGGGGCACGAAACTTCCCGGAAGGCCGCGTCGCAGCCTCCCCCGAAGTCGCCACCCGGCTTCCTTCCGAGCGCACTACGCGACCTCCACCGAGCGGTGACGCACACCCCGCAGCAAGCGAGGTGTGCGACTGCCGTGCGTGCGAAAGCCCGCACCGGGTCGGCTTCCGAGCCCGGATCGCGCTCAGGCTGAGGGATGCCGGTCCGCGTCCGTGTCGGTGTCCGCAGCGGTCACGCTCGCGTCCGCCGTCCGGCCGAGCCGCTGTGCATCCTCAGGCTCACGGCGAACACGTTGAACAGCGCCACCCCGAAGCCGTTCAGCATCATGGCGAGCAACGCGAGCACGGCGACATACACGCCGATGTGACTGACGACCGGAACGAGCAGCAGGCCGAGCGCGGCCAGCACCGTCCCCAGGGCCTGGACGGATGGATGTAGTGCGAAACCGGAGGTTCCGTCGGGCCCGGCCCTTGGGAGCGGCCTGTGCACCGCCCCGGGTCCGTGACGAGAAGTGCCTGCTCGGCGCCACGCCACTTGATCACGAAACGGTGAAGGTTCCCCATCGCACGCAACCACACAGGGTCCACACCGGTCGCATACGTGTAAGACACATCGATACCTCGGGGACATCATGAGCCAGCAGTATCCACAGCAGCCCGACCAGCCGTACCAGCAGCAGCCCAACCAGCCGTACCCGCAGCCGCCGGGCTACGGAGCGCCGGTGCCCCAGCCGCCGAAGAAGCGCAGCGTCGGCAAGATCGCCGGTCTCGGCTGCCTCGGCGTCGTCGGCCTGTTTGTCATCATCGGCATCGCGGCGAGTGCCGGCGGCGGCGACTCGAGCGACACCGCCAAGAAGGACAAGGCCGTGGCCGCAACCGCGTCCGCGAAGACCGACGGGGCCGGGGAGGCGCCGGCGAAGAAGGAGGCTCCGGCCGAGAAGACCAAGGCCGAGGCAACCCAGGCCGAGACGTTCCAGGCCTGCGTCGCGAAGACCGGCACGGCCACCGAGAAGGCCGCCGTCAAGCACGTCACGAAGGTCACCGGCGCTGACAAGCGGAACGACATTCTCGACGCCCCTGAGGTGTTCACCGATTTCACGGGCGGGCTGATGGGACCGCACCAGGGTGAGGGGAAGCTGATCGCCAGCGCGTTCACGTCGTGCTACGAATCCGACAACGGGCTGGTGACCGTGTACGACAAGGACGGCGGGCTCTTGGCCAACGCGAACTACTGACCGGGCCGACTGCCCTGTCTGAGGCAGTTTGACCACCGGGCCCCGCCGGGCCGTTCTTCGCTCCGGCGGGGCTCTTTGCTGCGCCCCGAGCTCGGCAGAGACGGGGCTGTGACTCAGGCGTCGATGATGACGGGGATGATGAGGGGCTTGCGGCGGTGGGTGCGGAAGGCCCAGTTCGCCACGGCGCGGGCGAGGAGCTGCTCGAGTTGGCGCGCGTCCCCGACGCCTTCGTCGGCCGCCGTGGACAGGGTCTTCTCGATGACTGGGACGACCGACTCGAAGGTGGTGTCGTCGTGGACGAAGCCGCGGGCCAGGAAGTCGGGTGCCTCGGCGAGGGCGCCGGTGTCCGCGTCGACGATCGCCACCACCGTGACGACGCCTTCCTCTGCGAGGGTGAGGCGGTCCTTGAGGGACGCTTCGGTGGCGCCGCCCACTTCCATGCCGTCCACGTAGACGTTGCCTGCGGGGACCTTGCCGGTGATGGACGCGCGTCCGTCGACGAGGTCGACGACGACGCCGTCCTCGGCGATGACGACCCGGTCGGGGTCGACGCCTGTACGGATGGCGAGGTCGCCGTTTGCCCGCAGGTGGCGCCATTCGCCGTGCACGGGCATGACGTTGCGGGGTTTGACGATGTTGTAGCAGTAGACGAGTTCCCCGGCGCTGGCGTGCCCGGAGACGTGCACCTTGGCGTTGCCCTTGTGGACCACGTGGGCGCCCCACCGGGTCAGCCCGTTGATCACCCGGTAGATGGCGTTCTCGTTGCCGGGGATGAGGGAGCTGGCGAGCAGGACGGTGTCGCCCTTGCCGATGCGGATCACGTGGTCGCGGGTGGCCATCCGCGACAGCGCGGCCATCGGTTCGCCCTGGGAGCCGGTGCAGACCAGCGTGATCTTGTGGTCGGGGAGCTTCTCCAACTCCTTCGTACTGACCACCAGGCCGGAGGGGACCTTCAGGTAGCCCAGGTCACGGGCGATGCCCATGTTGCGGACCATCGAACGGCCGACGAAGGCGACCTTGCGGCCGTGCTGGTGGGCGGCGTCCAGGACCTGCTGGATGCGGTGCACATGACTGGCGAAGCTGGAGACGATGACCCGGCGCGGCGCTGTGCGCATCACCTGCTCGATCGCCGGGTTCAGCTCGCGTTCGGAGGTGGTGAAGCCGGGTACTTCGGCGTTGGTGGAGTCGGTGAGGAACAGGTCCACGCCCTCCTCGCCGAGGCGGGCGAAGGCGCGCAGGTCGGTGATGCGGTCATCGAGAGGGAACTGGTCCATCTTGAAGTCGCCGGTGTGCAGGACCAGCCCGGCCCGGGTGCGGATCGCGACCGCGAGACTGTCCGGGATGGAGTGGTTCACCGCGACGAACTCGCAGTCGAAGGGCCCGAAGCGGCGCCGGTCGTCTTCCCGCACGCGCACCGTTCGTGGCCGGATGCCGTGCTCCTTGAGCTTGGCCTCGAGGAACGCCAGCGTCAGCTTGGAGCCGACGACGGGAATGTCGGACCGCTCGCGCAGCAGGTACGGCACGCCGCCGATGTGGTCCTCGTGGCCGTGGGTGAGTACCACGGCCACGACGTCGTCCAGCCGGTCCCGGATCGAGGTGAAGTCCGGCAGGATCACGTCGACGCCAGGCTGGGTCTCCTCGGGGAAGAGCACGCCACAGTCGACGATGAGCAGCTTGCCGGCGTGCTCGAAGACGGTCATGTTGCGGCCGATCTCACCCAGGCCGCCCAGGGCGGTGATCCGCAGGCCTGCTGCGGGAAGGGGCGGGGCGGCTTTGAGGTCGGGGTGCGGATGGCTCATACCCTGACGTTACCCGGAGTGTGGGACGGCGTGATCCACGGCGTGTGTCATCTCTGCCTCCCGGCGGAGCGTGACGTCCGCGGTGGGCGCCCTGGGCGGCTGGATCACGCCGGTGGCCGGCCCGGATTTGCACGCGGGGCGGCCAAGGATGCGGTGGTTGCGTACACGCCCATGGAGACAGATGATCCTTGAGTGAGTGTCAGGTCCATCATGCCTGTTCACAGGCGGTTTCGGTAGGACGCAGCGCACGTCCGTTCGACCTTGTGGCAGCCGGTGTCGCGCGCCAGACTCGTCGTCATCCACTCTCCGGCCAGCGTGCCGGCAGCCGTTCTCGGCTGTCGGCACGTTCGCCGTGCTGTCTCGCCGTGTGACGGGCGCCGGCCGGAGGGGGTCGGGACGAAGGGGGATCGGTGGATCAGGACATGATCGTGCTGGCGAGGGTCAGGCTGCTCGGTGCCAACCGGCGGGTGGTGCGCGGTGCGGAAGGGCTGTGGATCTACCGTCTTCTGGCGCAGGTCGAGCCGGAGGTGTACGGGTCGAAGCTGGCGTACGTCCTGGTGGAGGTGAGCGCGTCGCCCCTGGTGCGGGAGTTGCCTGAGCGACGGTTGGCCCTGCTGGACGAGGCCGTGGAAGTGGCGAAGGCCCTCGATATGTCGAACCCGTACCGGGAGAAGGTGCTGGCGAGGGCCCTGACCGCCAGGCAGCGGGAGCTGGAGGGCCGCCCGGCGCAGCCGCTCACGCCCGGGACGCCACGCTCCTGAGGTCGGGCACCCTGGGGACGTCGTTCGTCATCGACGACACGGCGCTCGCCGTGAGCGGAGCCCGAGGGGGTGGGCCGGTGCGGCCCACCCCCTCGGGTCAGGACGCCGGCAGGGTCCGCTCCGGCGTGTTCCACCCGGAGACCCGCACCCGCGGTGCCGAGCCGTGCAGATCGGCTGTCCGGTACGTGGCCGTCAACGTGACCGATTCGCCGGGCCAGAGACCGACCTCGTTGTCGGACCACTGGACCGGCAGCACCGGCTTCCCCGCCGCGTCCACCAGATGCACGTCCGTCAGCAGCGACGGCGTCCTGCCGGTGTCCGTGTTGCGCACGGTGACGGTCGTGGTCGAGGTGCCACCCGACGAGGTGGTCGATGCCGTCGCCGACACCGGAGCCTGCGCCATCGTGCCCAGTCCCTTCAGGTCGGCGTAGCTGGTCGTCGGCGTGTAGTACCAGTCGGTGTTGTCCCAGTCGAGGGTGTCCGGCTTGGTGGAGAGCCAGTAGACGTTGCGGCTCACCTCCCTGCCTGCCGAGTCGCTCAGGACGAGGCGCGCGAGGTAGGTCGTCGACAGACCGCTCACCGACGAGGGCAGGGTGAGTGCGGTGCTTCGCGCGCCGTCGCCCCCCACCGTGACACCGGTGACGGTCTTGTCGTACTTCTGGGTGCCGTCGGTGTTGAACAGCGTGGTCCGCGCAGTGAGGCCGGACGCCGAGGCGTGCCGGTTGTTCACCACGACGACCGACCGGTTGTCGTACGAGTACTGCACGTGCAGCGGCTCGTTCGCCTTCTTCGCCCCGAAGTAGGCGCCGCCCTGGTCGAGGTACCGGTCCATCAGCTGCCAGTGGAGTGAGGTCCAGCCGCTGTTGAACATCCAGTAGACGACACCGGTCGAGGGTTTCGAGGAGTCGGTGGCGTTGCGTCCGTATGCCTCGAACTGGGCGCGGACGTTCTCGTACTGGGCGAGCTGTGCCTTGCGGACGTAGTCGGCGAGGCCGGTGGGTGCGCCGTAACGTCCGGTCAGCGCGTCGTCGTAGAGCTTCAGGGTGCTGAAGGTCGACGACGGCGACCGGTGGTACTGCTTGGAACCCGGGTTTTTCCAGAGGGTGTCGAGTTCCGCCTGGCTCATCATGCGGCGCAGGGTGTCGAGTGTCGGGATGTCGGGGCCTGCGCTGGTCTCGGAGTTGAAGCCGGTGGCGCCGCCCTCGCGCTTGGCGTACCAGTAGTTCGGCGGGATCCAGTCGTAGGGGCCGGACATCTTCATGCCCGAACTGCCGCTGACGGGCGAGGACTTGTCGGAGGCGGCCGCCACCACGGGGGTGGGCCAGTCGGCGGCCTTCAACGCGTCGAGGTAGTTCTTCTCGATCGTCGCGTCGGGCGCGAAGTCGCTGCCGATGAGGAAGGAGACGACGCTGGGGTGGTCGCGCAGCCGGGCGGCCTCGGCGGCCATCGACGCCTTGGCGACCGGGTAGTCGGCGGCGGTCCACTTGTCGCCCGCCTCGCCGCCGTTGACGTTGCCCTCCCACTTGTCGCAGCATTCCCAGCCGGGCAGCGTGAGGATGCCGTAGCGGTCCGTGAGGTCGAAGAACTCGTCCGGTTCGATGTGCCCTTCGAGGCGGATGGTGTTGAGGCCGAGGTCGAGTGCGTACTTCAGGCGGTCCTCGACATAGGTTCTGTCCCAGCGCAGGAACTCGTCGGGGGACCAGCCGCCGCCCTTGATGAGGAGCTTCCGCCCGTTGACGCTGTACTGCCGGGCTCCGTCGGAGTTGAGGGGAGCCTTGACGTCCCGGATGCCGAAGCTCTCGTGCGCCGTGTCGGAGACGGTGCCGGCGGCGGATGCGGTGAGGTCCAGGGAGTACAGGGGCTGTCCGCCCATGCCCGCCGGCCACCACACCTTCGGCGAGGCCAAGTGCAGACCCGGGGCGTCGGCCGGAGTGAAGGTGACCGTCCTGGCCTCATGGGCGGCCAGGGAGACGGACTTGTCGAACGAGATCGCGCCGATGCTGCCGGAGACCGCGGCCGTGACGGGGGAGCCGGTGTCGTTGCGGACCTGGGCCTTGACCGTCAGATCCGCGGCGGCAAGGGACGGCACGTCGAGCTTGGTGACGACGTGCACGTCGCGCAGGGCGACCGGGCCGCCGCGCCGGACCAGCACATCACGGACGATGCCCATGTTCTCGTCGGGCGGCGGCTGCAACCAGTCGATCCAGCCCATGGTGAGTCTGCTGTTGGGGCTGTTGGGCTCGATGCGGAAGGCCACCGTGTTCGTGCCTGAGCGCACCAGCGAGGTGACGTCCAGTTCGTGGTGCGTGTACGCGCCCGCCACGTCGGCGGCCGTGGCGGCCTGGCGGCCGTTGACGTAGACGTCGGCGGCGGAGATCACGCCGCTGAAGTCCAGATACGTGCGCTCGGCGGTGTCGGCGACCGTGAAGTCCGATCGGTACCACCAGGGGACCTGGAAGTCGGCCTTGGGGATCTGCTGCTGGTTCGTGGAGTAGAACGGGTCGGCGTACTTCCCGGCCGCGAGCAGCGCCGCGAGCACTGTGGAGCGGGACCCCGCCGGGTACCAGCCGCTCGCCGGGTAGCCGGGGGAGGAGACGGCCGAAGCCGGGTCGGTCACCTTCGCCGTCGACTGGATGGTGTAGCCGGAGAGCGCCGTGGTGCCGCCGGCGCGGGACGTGACGGTGGTGACCTGGGCATGGGCCCGGGGTGGCGAAGGGGAACGGGCGCCGGCCGAGGCGCTCGTGGACAGCGTGCAGAGCAGACCCAGGGCGACGGCGGCCGTGACGAGGCGGCCTCTGACGACAGGGCGGTGGAACACGTATGTCTCCTAGGGAGGTGGGGGAGCATCCGCGCTACGACACTGCAAGTTAGGAAACTTTACTAATCGGGTCCTCAAGCTAGGGGCGGCGGCAAGGCATGTCAATCACCGGTCCCGGTGCGGGAGTCGCTCAGGGGGCCGATCGGCGGTCGAACACCACGTCCCGCGCGGTTCCCAGGGCCGTGGCCACCGCGCCCAGGAGCACCGCGTCCTCGCCGAGCCGGCTGGGCACGATCTTCGGCCGCAGGGGTGTGAGCGCGCGCAGGTTCTCCCGGACGGGGCGCAGCAGCAGGTCCACGCTGTGGCCCACGCCCCCGCCCAGGACCACGAGATCCGGGTCGAGCACCGCCGCGGCCGCCGCGACCGTGTGCGCGATCCGCTCGCTCTCCAGCCCGACCGCCTTGACCGCGGCGGGATTTCCCTGCCTGGCCGCGTCGAAGACCGCCTTGGCGGTGAGCTGCCCGGTCATCCCGAACCTCCGCGCCGACTCGACGACCGCCACCCCCGAGACGGCGTCCTCCAGCGTCTGGGGCCGCTGCTGCCCGGGCCACGGAAGGAACCCGATCTCGCCGGCGCCGCCGTGTGCCCCGGTGAACAGCCGGCCCTCGCTGACCACCCCCATGCCGAGCCCCGTACCGATCATGATGTACGCGAAGAGCCGGCTGCCCGCGCCGACGCCGTACGTGTACTCGCCGAGCGCCGCCAGATTGGCGTCGTTGTGGACCTCCAGCGGGACGCCCAGCTCCTCGCGCATCCGGTCGACCAGCCCGGCCCGGCCCCAGCCCGGCAGATGCATCGCGAACCGCACCCGCCGCTGCTCCGCGTCGTACACGCCCGGCGTGCCCACCACGGCATGCGCCACCTCGTCATGGCCGACGCCGGAGTTTCCGACGACCTGCCGGGCCGTGGTGACGACCAGGTCGGCCAGGGCGCCGGACGAGCGTGCCCGGTTGCGCACGTCCGCGCGGGCGACCAGCTCGCCGTCCAGGTTGGCGACCGCCACGCGCAGCCAGCCGCGTCCGATGTCGATGCCCAGCGCGTACCCGGCGGAGGGGTCCGGGGCGTACAGGACGGCGACCCGGCCGCGCTCCGGTGCGTGCGTGCCGACCTCGTGGACCAGGCCGGCCCCGGCCAGGGCCGCCAGTGCGCTGGAGACCGTCGGCTTCGACAGGCCCGTCTCCCGGGCGAGCTGCGCGCGTGAAGCGGCGCCGGCGGCACGCAGCCGGTCCAGGAGCAGGCGCTCGTTGGTGCTGCGCAACCGCCTGCGGTTCCACGGCTGATCCGGCTGGCCGCCGGCGTCGCCGACGGACATCGCATCATTCTCACCCATGGGGGACACCCTCTTGACGCATCTAGTAAGGCTCCTTAACTTTATCGCCCAAGCGAGAGTCCGTGCCTGAGTACAGGCTCTCAGCCTCGCCGGGCACGCCAAGGGGAGCCCAGCGTCGACCGGATACCCGCCGCCCTTGATCCGCCGGCCGCCGAGCAGCGTCGGTCGGCACGCCGTACATCTCCCCGCGTCCCGCTTCAGGAGGACCCTTGTCCGGTAGCCCGCCACCCGAGGGTGGCTTCGTCCGCCGTGTCGGCCTGTTCCAGGCGACCGCGATCAACATGAGCCAGATGTGCGGTATCGGGCCGTTCGTGACGATCCCGCTGATGGTCGCCGCGTTCGGCGGCCCGCAGGCGGTGATCGGTTTCATCGCCGGCGCGCTCCTGGCGCTCGCCGACGGCCTGATCTGGGCCGAACTGGGTGCCGCGATGCCCGGCTCCGGCGGCAGTTACGTCTATCTGCGCCAGGCGTTCCAGTACCGCACAGGGCGGCTGATGCCGTTCCTCTTCGTCTGGACGGCGATGCTGTTCATCCCGCTGATCATGTCCACCGGCGTGGTCGGCTTCGTCCAGTACCTCGGCTACCTCGCACCGGACATGGGAAGGACGACCGGCGACCTCGTGGGCCTCGGCATGATCGTCCTGGTGATCGCCCTGCTGTGGCGGGGCATCGAGCACATCGCCCGGATCACGGCCGTGATGTGGGCCGTCATGATCACCTCGGTCCTGCTGGTGATCGTGGCCGCGGCCACCGACTTCAGCGCGGACCTGGCCTTCACCTACCCGGCGCACGCCTTCGACCTCACCGGCAACCACTTCTGGCTGGGCTTCGCCGCGGGCCTGACCATCGGCATCTACGACTACCTCGGCTACAACACGACCGCCTACATGGGCGCCGAGATCAAGGACCCGGGCCGTACGCTGCCGCGCTCCATCATCTACTCGATCCTCGGCATCATGGCGATCTACCTGCTCCTGCAGATCGGCACGCTCGGCGTCATCGACTGGCACCGGATGACGGACCCCGACGACATCGCCTCCACCTCCGTCGCCTCGGCGGTCCTGGAGAAGACCTGGGGCAAGGCCGCGGCCGACACGGTCACCGTGCTGATCCTGATCACCGCCTTCGCCTCCGTGTTCACCGGCCTGCTCGGCGGCTCCCGGGTCCCCTACGACGCGGCCCGTGAACGGGTCTTCTTCCGCCCCTACGCCAAACTCCACCCCAAGCACCGCTTCCCCATGCTGGGCCTGGCGACCATGGGCGTGGTGACGGCGATCGGCTTCCTCATCGGCCGCCACACCGACCTGGCGACGCTGATCCAGCTCCTCACCACGGTGATGGTCCTCGTGCAGGCGCTGGCCCAGATCGCCGCGGTGACGGTCCTGCGCAGGCGGCAGCCGACCCTGCGCCGCCCGTACAAGATGTGGCTGTACCCCCTGCCCAGCCTGGTCGCCCTCGTCGGCTGGCTGGTGATCTACGGCTATGCCGACAAGAACTCGCCCGGCCGCCACCCCATCGAATGGTCACTGGCCTGGCTGGCCCTCGGCATCGTGGCCTACGCGCTGTGGGCGCGCTTCGAGAAGGTGTGGCCCTTCGGACCGAAGGAGATCACGGAGGAATACCTCACCGCGCCGACCCCCGACGCGGAGCCCGCGGAGGCTTAAGAGAGGGGCGGGCCACGCGGGTGCCCGCCGGGGCGGCCGGTCCGTCTGGGGCCCGGACCGGCCGCCCCCACCCTTACCTCCGCAGGGAATCCCGGGCCTTCATGTCGGCGCCGTGGTGCCGCCGTGTCCCTTCCACCGCCGCCGAAGGGTGCCGCTGCCAGGACAGGCCGACCCGTCTTCCAGCGTTCCGTTCCGTCGCTCCGAGGGTTTCGGTACCGTCCCAACGTCGGTGCGATCATGAGGGGGACGGGTGGAAGGTGCAGGCCCGGAGGCGGGGATGCCCGAGTCGAGCTGTCTGGTCGGCAGCTGGCTGGTCGGGCGCAAGAACCCGATGCAGGTCGTGATGAGCGAAACCGTGGCACTTGCCGAGGACGGCTGTCTGCGAGTGACGGCGTACGAAGACGGCTACGTGATACTTCCCGGCACCCGGTCCGGGGCCGGGCTTCCCCCGGACCGGGCCGCCCTGCTGGACGCGATCCTCGGCAGGGAAGGTGAGCTGCGGCTCCGGCGCGAACCCGGTCCGCCGGCCTCCCTCCGCGGTACCAGGATCAGCCTCGCGCAGCTTCAGGCGGGCGTGACCAAGGCTGCCCGTGAGCGCGGCTACTTGGCCCGACCGTATTACGTGCTGTTCAGCATGGCGATTGCCGTGGTGACCGGTGGATTCCTGATGTGGAGGGGGAACACCTCCACGGCTCTCGTGCTGTGCATGGCAGCGGCCCTGCTGGGCACGTGGTCGCTCCGCGAGACTCATATCAGCAAGGCCGGTGCCGCCGAGCAGCGACGTCTCCTCGCGCTGCAAGACCGTCTCCGGCGTCCGAGCCGGCCCGCACATCCAGAGGCGGAAACCTCGCTCGGCTATCGTCTGCTGCCCTGGGCCACTCTTCTGCTCGACGGCGAGGATTATGGCCGTTGGTACGCCGACAACCTGCTCGACGTCGGATTGCCCCGGTGGTGGGCGCAGGAACCGGACGGCCAGGACCCGACCTTGCGGTTCGTCTCCCAGGAAGGGATGAAGGGGCTCCTGCATTCGCTGCTGCACCACGTCGGCCCGTAGTCGGCTGCTTGCGTCTCGGTAGAACCCTGCCGGTCAGGAGGTCATCGCGTCCACGACCGTCGCGGATCCACAGCCGACGAGCTCCTTGATCGGCTCCTCGAGCGGCAGTCCGCAGTCGAGGACAACGTGGTTGCTTTCACTGCCCTTTACCACGTGACGACGTCAGTCTGAGAAAGCCGATCGGTAATCGGACTTTGTTCGGACACCTTCCGGGCTGAGAAAATCGGCCTTGAATGGCCACGGCCCCTTCATGAGCGCCGTGGGTCGGGCCCGACCTTCTACCACCCGAGTAGTCGTACGCCACGCAGGGGCGAACGCGCGGGACATGCCGTGTGAGCAGCCGGTGTCGTCACATCTCTTCCCCGCGCGCGGCGAGCAACCCCGCCACCGCCGCGCCAATACCCGAACCAGCACCCGTAACGAGATGTACTCCCATAGCTTGACAGATACCCCATATATGGATTTCACCCCTTGTGCAGCAAGCGCTTTGACAGCGACAAGCCTCGCTGGACGATCGAGGACCCCGCCACCATGGGCCGGGGGCCATCGCCTCTTGTCCCACGTGTACGGGCCACACCGCTGCTCCCTCACGTCGTCGCAGGCGGGTACACACACAACGCCGCTCAGCGCTGCGGCTTCGCTCGGGTCGTGCGACGCGTGGCAGCGGCCGGCGACCCGGACGGCCTGTGAGAGCACAGGGCGCCCTTCAGCTCACCAGAGCCCACGCGGTCGGCGGTGACGGTCCGGCACCACCGGGAACAGCTCCGCCGTCTGCCCAGGAACCTGACGGTGCGTCTCATCCGCGGCCGGTCCAGGCAGCCAGCGAACCTGCAATCACCTTTACTCAGGCGGGAGTTGAGTACGGGTGCTCATGTTCGGCATCCGCTGCGCGGCCAGTATGGGTGCACGGCGCCGACGAGAGCGCCGATGTGATCCAGCCGAGTTTCCAGGGGAACTTCTCATGTCGCGTCGTATCGTCCTGTCCGTGACTGCCGGTGTCGTCGTCCTCGCAGGTGCCGGGGCGTTCGCCCTCGCCCACGCCGGGGACCAGCCTCCGGCGCTGGCGCACAGCACGGCCCGCTACACCGCTCCCGACGGTGACCGCGACGGCTCGTTGACGTTCACCACCGACGTCACGGCGTCCTCCGATGTCAAGAACGTGAAGGTGCTGGCCTGGCCGGCGAACTCGTCCTTCGCGAAGAAGAAGCTGACCGCCAAGGACATGGCCGCCGCTGAGCCGGCCGTCTGCAAGCCCTCGGGTGGGGACACCGAGCGGTGCACCTACCGGGTCACCGTCACCCGCGAGGACGCCGACGGATCCCCGCGCGGCCTGTGGCACGTGGCCGTCCTGGCCACCGCCGAGGACGGCGACACGACGCTGGACACCAAGGCGGCCGATTTCACCGTGGCGTGATCTCGACGTGTGCGCGCCGCAACGGACCTGAGCAGCGCGGCGCTCATGCCCGCGCCCCACGGGCGGCCCTGGCCGCCGATCGTCACGCGGGCGCCGGGCGCCTGCCAGCCGCGCCCGCCCTCACCCGCAGACGGTGCGCAGGAGCAGGAGCAGGAGCAGGAGCGGCGCTGTTGTGCGAGCCACCAGGCGGGGACCGGAGGCAGCGTTCTTCGGGAACAGCGTGGACCACGGCTCAGCTGGTTGCCGTGACCCTGGTGCGCGCGGTGGCGGCCGGGCAGGCTAGTTTGCTCGGGTGAGTCTCCTTGATGATGTGGCTGAGCGTGACGGCTGGCGTTGCTGGGTGTGTGACGAGCCGGTCGACCCCGACAGGTCGGCGAACGACCCGCTGGGGCCCAGTGTTGACAGCCGGACCGCCGACCGGAAGGCCAAGGTCGCCGAGCGGCTCGCGCACCGCGGGTGCAACACCCGCAAGGGTGCGGTCAAGGTGGTCATCGCCTGGCCGGACAGCCTGTATGTGGTCGAACCCGCGCCGCTGATCACCGTTGCCGGCAGGCTGGAGCGCAAGGGGGGCCGCGAGATGGTGGGCCGTTGCCCGACCAGGCAGGACGCCCAAGACGCGGCGGAGTGGCTGGTGGACCGGTTCTCCCGGCTCGTACCGGGGCTGCCGGTGACCGCCGACGTCGAGCCGGGCGGCGGCCAGTTCCTCGTCATCCTGGCCACCGGCCGCCGCTGACCGGGGATCACCGGCGCACGCGCGGGGGCGGGCTGCGGCCGGGGATCGAATCCGGCGTTCGGCAGCCCGCTCGGGGTGCTGGGATCCCGTTGTGCGCCGAGGATGCCCTGACGCCGTCGGTGCCGAGGCGCGACCGGGCTCGACTGCGTGCGCGATGGGCTCCTCCCGTCAGGAGAAGCCCATCTCGCGGGGATGCGTGAGAGGTTATTCCGTGCGCAGGCCCTCCGGGCGCATCATCCGCAGCAGCGGCGGCACGCTCAGCAGCGTGACCACGCCGACCACGGCCGCGCCCACACCGGTCATGGTCAGGACGCTGGCCCAGTCCATGGCCACCGGTGTGCGGGTCATCTTCAGCAGCACCGAGCCGAGGGTGATGCCCACCGTCGTGGCCAGTACGAGGCCGAGTCCGACCGGGAGGGCCGTCTGCCACAGCACGGACAGGCTCAGCGTGCGGCGCCGGGTGCCGAAGGCGACCAGCGCGGACAGCAGCTTCCTGCGCTCGCGCAGCTGCTCCAGCTGGGAGACCAGCAGACTCGCGCCGATGAGTGCCAGCACGAAGGCGGAGCCGACGAACAGGCCGGTGCGGATGGAGGCGTACTTTGTGTCCTCCTGGGTCGCCGACCAGCCGTAGGTGTGTGCCAGGGGGTCGATCCGGGCGACGACGTTGCGGACGTACTCCCGTGAGTCCGGCACCGACGGGTCCAGACGCAGGTAGACCCCGTCCGAGAACAACGCCGGTGCGGCCTCGGCCGGCAGGGCGCCGGGGGTGACCAGCAGACTGTTGGATTCCTGCAGTGCGTCCTTGCGCGCGTCCACGACCCGTACGTTCGCCGGAACGGTCCAGGGCACCTCGATGCCGCGTTCGGTGGCGTCCTCGTACGACGGGTCGATGTAGAGCTGCCGGCCGGGCTTCATCACGGCGATCTCGTCGGCGTTGTCGGGATCCGAGTAGCCGCTCCGCGTTCGCATGACGAAGGTGTCGCCGTCCTTGCAGGAGGGCAGCGTGGCGAGTTCGCGCAGGGCGGTGCAGTTGCCCACGGTCAGGCCGTTGCTGTTCTTCGGGTCGCGGCGCGCGTCGCCGTACTGCGAGATGGCCAGGGCCACTGCGGCTCGTACCCCCTTGGTGCCGTTGAGTTCGCGCTCGACACCGGACAGCGGCTTGCGGTCGCTGAAGTCGACCTGCATCTGGACCCGGCCCGGGTCCTTGCCGGTGGCCTTGGTGTACTGGCTCTGCGTTCCCGTGAACAGCATCTGCAGGGCGATGGCTCCGGCGACGGCGACGGCGATGCCGTTGACCATGCGTGCGGCGGTTCCGCTGCTCAGCTGGAGCCGCCGTACCGCGAGCTGCCAGGACAGTGCGCCCCGGCCGAGGCGGACGACGACCGCCTCCACGACCCATGGGAGCAGCGCGGTGATGCCGATCAGCAGCAGCAGCACGCCGCCGATGACGAGGTACTGGTTGAAGTCGCCGTTCTCGCGGCCTTTGCCGATCAACGGGTAGAGCATCGCGAGGCCGGCCAGCGGGGGCAGCAGCCGCCACCACAGTCGGCGGCGGCGCTGCGTGGCGGCGCGCACGACGCCGAGCGGTTCGACCACGACGCCGCGCATCGCGAGCAGCGTGACGAGTACGGCGGCGACCGGGATCGACACCGCGACGAGCGCGGCGAGCGCGGGGGAGGGATCGAGGTAACTGGGCCAGACGCTCATGCCCAGCACCTCGGTGGACCCCAGCGTCTGACGGCCGAGGAGGAAGAAGCCGCTGCCGACGACCAGGCCGAGCAGGGCTCCGGCGAGTGCTTCGCCCGCCGCGATCCGCCGGGTCATGTGGCTGTCCGAGCCGACCAGGCGCAGCGCGGCCAGTCGGCGGTCGCGGCGCTCGCCGCCGAAGCGGACGGCGGCGGCGATGAACACGGCGACCGGGGTCAGCAGCACGACGAACACGACCAGGATCATGAGCAGCAGCACCGGGTCGGTCTTCTCGGGTGTCGCGTCCGGCCGGCCGTATCCGGTCAGCCGGTGCACGGGGGAGGAGTCCGTGGGTTTCAGCCCCGAGGCGCCCGCGTAGTAGGCCAGTTCGTGGGAGCCGATGAGGCCGCTCTCGCCGATCGTGCCGGTGATCTTGTAGGGCAGTCGCTCCCGCAGCAGCTTGGCGCCGTCCGAGGCGAGCAGGTCCCTGAGCGCGGGGGAGACCACCATCTCGCCGTTGCCCGGGAAGCTGTCCACCCCTGGGGGCAGCGGTGCCCGCTTGCCCTCGGGCTCGACGAGCCGGCCGCGGACGTCGTCGTCGTGCCAGGTGGTGTCGGTGTTGGCGAGCAGGAAGGTGTTGTCGGCCTTCGGCGGGGCCTTGTCGGAGTACAGGAACAGGGCGTCGTAGCGGGCATCCTCCACCTTGGCGCGGGCGGCGAACACGTTGGGCAGGGCGGTGCACAGCAGGAGCAGTGCCACGCCGAGGCCGACGCCGACGGCGGTGAGCGTCATCCGGACCCAGCCCTCGCGCCCGCCGGTGACGGCGAAACGGGCTCCCATGGCCAGGTCTGCGGCCCATTGGCGAGGACTCATACGGCGCGCTCCATGTCCCGGGACTTGCCGTCGCGGACGACGACCTCGCGGTCGGAGTAGGCGGCCACGCGTGTCTCGTGGGTGACGAGGACGACGGCTGCGTTGGTCGAGCGGGCGGCTTCGGTCAGCAGTTCCATCACGCGTTCGCCGTTGGAGGAGTCGAGCGCGCCGGTGGGTTCGTCGGCGAACAGCAGGCGCGCTCCGGTGACCAGCGCGCGGGCCACGGCGACACGCTGGCCCTGGCCACCGGAGACCTCACCGGGACGCTTGGCCGCGAGGTCGTCGACCTCCAGGCGCTCCATCCAGCCGAGCGCGGTCCGCTCGGCGTCCTTGCGGGACGAGCCGTTCAGCCGCAGCGGCAGGGCGACGTTCTCCACACAGGTCAACTCGGGCACCAGCTGACCGAACTGGAACACGAACCCGAACTCCGAGCGGCGCAGCGCGCTGCGCTGGGCATCGCTCATCTTCGTCAGTTCACGCCCGTTGTAGGTGATCGACCCGGAGTCGGGCGGCACGATACCCGCGAGGCAGTGCAGCAGCGTGGACTTGCCGGACCCGGAGGGGCCCATGATGGCGACGACCTCGCCGGGGTGTATGGAGAACGCGGCGCCGTCCAGTGCGTTGGTCGGGCCGTACGCCTTGCGCAGGTCGTGCGCGGTGAGCAGGGAACCGGGGGGAGAAGTCGTCATCGGGTCACAGCCTTACGGAGTTTGTCGAGTCGGGCGGCGGTCAGCTCGAGCCAGCGCAGGTCGGCTTCCAGGTGGAACAGGGCGTGGTCGCAGATCAGTTGATCCGCCAGGTCGCCCTTGCGCTTGCGATCGGTGAGGATCCGCATGCTGCGCAGATGCTCGGAGCGCTGGGTGTCGAGGATCTCGGTGGCGTCGCGCCGGGTGAGCAGGGCGAGGACGACCTTGGTGTACAGGGTCGACTGGAGGTATTCCTCCGGCTTCTGCGGGGTCGCCAGCCACCGCTCTACGTCGGTGATGCCGGCGTCGGTGATCGCGTAGCGCTTGCGCTCGGGACCGCCGCCCGCCTCGATGCCGTCGACCTCGACGAGCCCGTTCTTCAGCAGCCGGGACATCGTCGAGTAGACCTGGCCGTAGTGCAGCGGCCGGTCGTGACCGAACTGCTCGTCGAAGGCCCGCTTGAGGTCGTAGCCGTGGCGCGGGCCGGTTTCCAGAAGCCCCAATAGGGTGTGACCGATGGACATGACCCGTACTCTACACACCGTGTATACGCAGTGTGTATACATCGAGTGTGCAGGTCGTGGCGGGGCGTGCGGCCGTGCAGGTGAGGGGGCTGGGCACGCTGATGGTCACGGTTCGGAAACGAGCGGACGTGGTGCCGCGTCAGCGGTCGCGAGGCGGCGTGTCGGTCGAGGGCGCACGTCACCACGTGGGCCCACGGCCGGTCGCGGGCGCAACGGAGGATCCGTCGACGAGGGCATGGGGCGCAAGAGGCTCTCTGACCATCGCCGACCGGCAGGGGGCAACGGCGCCCCCTGCCCGTACGCTCGATCCGCCGCGAGCGGCGTCCCCGTAGATGATCGGCCCGGTGGGCAGGGCCGCGCCGGGGGAGCGGAGGCAGACAGGCATGCAGTATCCCGTCGACGTCGTGTGCTACCAGTGGGCGATCCTGTTGCCCGTGCTCGATGCTCCGGTCGCCCACGCCGCCTGGTGGAGGTTCGTGGACGAACACGCCTACCACCCGGTCGAAGTGGCCTGCGGGCGGCGGGTCACCGGCTGTTGGCCCGTTCCGTTCGGGGATGACCTCACAATCAGGAGATGTGCAGTGACGTATGTGGACCCTGAAAGTCGGGCCAGGGCTGAGGCGCAGGGCTACCCGTTCGCTTCGGAGGAAATCATCGCCGCTGGGTACGATCTGGCGGGCCGGGTCTGCCGAGAACTCCACCGGGCCGGTCTTCCCGCTCAGGTCGAGCGTCCGGGCGTGCCGAGCCGGCCCGGCGTCCAGGTGGGCGTCGACAGCCAGGGTGAATACGCCGGAGGCCTCTACGTCCGCTGGAGCGCCCCGGAAATGGGAGAGGCTGGTTTGCGGGCAGCGGCCGAACAGCAGAACCCGGCGGCGCAGGAATGGAAGCGCTATGCCGCAGTCGTTCTCCTCATGCAGACGGCATTGATCGGGATCCTGCGGCTGGCGGGCTTCTCCGTCGTGCGGGCCGAAGAGGTCGACGACATGGCCGAGGGTGATGTGTACGTGCACGCCGACAGGCCCTCGCCTGCGTGAGCATCTGGGCGATGCTGGTGGCGTAGGCGGCGCTGAAGAGATCCGCCCGATGAGCAGGAGCGACGGGTCTTTGCCGTCCCCGGCGCCCGCTTGGCCGCGATGGGGCGGATCGGCGCCCCGGCCCCCGAGGTGACGAACGCTTCGGCGGCGGCAGTGAGCATCACCGTCTGCCGGATGCGCTGGGCGTGGACACGCTTGCCTCGGGAGAGCGGGTGCCCTGCCGCCCGGGATGGCGGTTGCCCTGCCGCACTGCCGGTGGCGTCGCGTTCTCCTCCGCGACCGATTGACAAAACGGAGCGTTGTTCCGGATACTAAACGGGACGACGTTCCGTTTCGGCTGGTTCGAAGCGGGACGGCTCCGACCACCTTGCCGTTGCCCGGTCGCAGGAGACCGGCGGGCAGGAATGCCACAGAAAGGGAATCCACCTCGTGAGCACAACCGCTGTCACCAGTGTCGACGCCTGGGGCGCACCCGCCCCGGTCCTGTCCTTCAGCCCTGTCGTGCTCTCCGTGCCGGGGCGTCCGGTGGACCTACAGGTACGCGTCTCCGCGCCCGCGACCGGAACCGGCCTCGCCGTCATCCTCCTCTCCCACGGTCAAGGCGCCTCGAACAACCTCTCCTCACTCAACGGCTACGCGCCGCTCGCCGGCTCCTGGGCCGCTCACGGATTCGTGGTCATCCAGCCGACCCACCTCAGCTCCAGGACGCTGAGCCACCAGGTTGCCGATGCCCCCGGGGCGCCCTTCTTCTGGCGCTCGCGATCCGAGGACATGTCGCACATCCTCGACCGACTCGACATGATCGAGAAGGCCGTGCCGTCGCTCGCCGGGCGGATCGACCACACCAAGGTCGCCGTTGCCGGGCACTCCTTCGGCGGTTTCACCTCCAGCCTCCTGCTCGGTGCCCGGGTCACCGACCCCGACGTGGGAGAGGTGAGCCTGCTCGAACCCCGCATCAAGGCGGGCGTGCTGCTCGCCGCGCCCGGCAGGGGTGACGTCCTCGACGGACCGGTGGCTGACGCGCTGCCGGTCCTGCGGACCATCGACTTCTCCACGATGACCACACCCGCGCTGGTCGTCGTCGGCGACAAGGACGACTCCCGGCACTTCACGGCCATGGGACCGGACTGGCACGCCGACCCCTACACCCTCGCCCCCGGACCCAAGGCTCTCCTCACCCTGTTCGGAGCGGAGCACGGACTCGGCGGGATCGCCGGATATGACGCCGCCGAGACCACCGACGAGAGTCCCGGACGGGTCGCCACCCTCGCCCGCCTCAGCGCGGCCTACCTCCACACCCGGCTTCACTCCCGGGCCCTGACGTGGCAGGCCGCTATCGAGGCACTGAGGACCGGCCCCGATCCGACAGGACGAGTCGAATCCAAGTGAGCCCTCTCATGCGGCCACATCACCGTCGGACGGTCCGCGCCCGTCGGGCCCACGGGGCGCCACGTCAGCGACCCCGATCCGCCCTTGCGTCCCCGCGCACCCGCTGCCCGACCGGTCGATCGGTGGAGCGGACGGGTGCATCCGCCGCCGGACGGAACAGCCGGCTTCGGGCCCCGGGCCGGGAACTGTTCGAGCGTCCTGGCACCGCAGACGGCCGGGATGCCGGTCCGGCTGGGCAGAGCAGGTCCGGTGTCAGGTGGCCGGGCTGCCCGCGACCCACTCGCTCCACGGCATGTTCCAGTCGCTGAGGCCGTTGTCCGGGGCCAACAGGGTCTTGTCCTCGGAGTTCTTGACGATCACGACGTCGCCGATCATCGAGTGGTCGAAGAACCACGCGGCGGGCTGCCTGCCGTCGCCGCCGCCCCTGACATCCTTCAGGCCTATGCAGCCGTGGCTGGTGTTGACCTTGCCGAAGACCGCGTCGGTGCCCCAGTAGTTGCCGTGGATGAACGTCCCCGAGTCGGTCAGGCGCATGGCGTGCGGTACGGCCTTGATGTCGTACGAGGGCTTGCCGTTCTTCTCCAGCAGGCCGACGCTCGCACCGTTCATATGGGTCCGCCGGAACTTCTCGGAGATCACCATCCGACCGTTGTACGTCGGGTGCTCGGGGCTGCCTGACGAGATAGGGATGGTCCGGATCGTCCTGCCGTCCCGGACGACGGTCATCTTCTTCGTCTTTGCGTCGACGGTGCTGATCTGGCTCCGGCCGATCGTGAACGTGACCGTCTTCTGGATGCCCTGGTGGTCGAGCGTGACGGTGACGGTGGAGCCGGGCTTCCAGTAGTTCTCGGGGCGGAAGTCCAGACGGTGACCGTTGAACCAGTGGCCGACGACCCGCTGGCCGCTGCTGGAGCTGACCTGGATCTCCGACTGCACCGCGGTCCTGTCGTCGACCGCCCGGTCGAAGTCGACCCTCACGGGCATGCCCACGCCGACGGTAGAACCGGCCTCGGGGGAGACGTGCCCGAGGAAGTCGTTGGCGGGGGAGACCGTGGTGATCGTGGCACTGTCGGAGGCGGAGCGGCCCTTGGCGTCCTCGGCCTCGGCGGCGATCTGGTACTTGGTGGCGCGCTTCAGCGGGCCGTTCGGCTTCCAGGAGGTGCGGTCCGCGGACAGAACGCCCGGGATCTCGGTGCCGGTCGCGACAGCGGTCATGGTCACTCGCGTGAGCTTTCCGTTGCTGACGGTGACACTGACCGGGTCGGTGATCCCGACGCTGTGGGTGCCTTGCCCGGGCGTTATCCCTATCCGGGCGTCGGAGGCTTCCTGGGCGCCCGTCCGAGGTGTCCGCGCCTGCGATGTCGATGGATCCCCAGCCTCGTTGCCGCTGGCGGCAGCGTTGCTCGTGCCGCCGAGGGCCGTGACTGCGAGGACGCCGCCGAGTACGCCGGCCGTGGCCACCAGTCGGGTGCGTCGTTTACTCAGCATGATGAAACGCTTCTCCCATGGCACTGGCTTTGCATCCCTGCGCTGATCGCCGAAGTGGTGCGACAGCTTTGTCACCATAGGCATGCTTCTGCTCATAAGTGGACAAATTGTGGCGAGGGACACGCATCGTCAAGCGCGTCACCGAGGTGCCGTGGGGGAGTGGTGGGACGGGGCGGCGAGGTCACCGCGCGGCCGCAGGCCGACGCCCACCGACGAGTCGTGCTGCGCGACCGCCCGCCGGTGCGCGCCCTGAAAGCCCTGGGCGCCGGAGACCTCGCCGGGTGAGGTGCGCTACGGCCTTTTCGAATCCCGTGCGAACGCGAGAACGAGAGAAACCTGTTGATGCGATAAGAAATAGAAAGCACTGTCACGATGTGCGTTGGAATTACGCATGCTTCCCCCGTCGGCCCCGCAGGCTCACATGATCAACCTCCCGGGGTCGTGATCCGTTCGGTCCACGGTCCTGGCAGAGCGACAACGAGAAGTGGGGCGGGAACGTGTTCAAGACGAGAATCAAGAAGCTCTCCGTGGCGCTGTCAGTGCTCGGCCTGGCCTTCAGCGGAGTGGCCGCAACCCAGGGCACCGCACAGGCCGCAAGCTACGGCTGGGTGTACATCTCCTTCCCGAAATGGCTCGGCAACTGCCCGAATGCCACGGTCAAGGGAATCCAGGCCTACACGGACCAGTGGAGCACCAACTGGGACATGGGCGATGACCTGGTCTACGGCAAGGTCGCGCTCGGCCAGCGGAACACCATCATCGGCAACCTGTTCTGCAAGCGGTCCAACGGCGGCTACTACCAGGCCGTAGCGCGCTACGACGTCGTCCCGACGCGCAACAGGCAGACCGTCTGGGTCGGCCCTGGCGGTTGGACCCGGAACTGACGGACATACCCGATGGCCGACCGACTGTGGCCCCCCGATGCGCGGCATCGAGGGACCACGGCCGGTCCGGCCGCGCGCACCGGTCGGATGAACCGGGTGAGGGACCCACGGCGAGCACCCGCTCGACATCGTCGGCGAGCAGGCGTTCCCGGAGCGCTCCCTGACCGACCGGGCCGACGTCGCCGTCTGCGGCCGTCTCGGGCAGGCACCGCCGGGGGAGGCGGGAGGGTTCCCGGGTTCGGGGGGATCCGGTTCGCGGGGACCCCATGGCGACGCCTCCACGATCACCCGAGGGTGTTCCAGAAAGTGCAGTGGTGGCGGGTCTGCACCGTGCGGGTGGGGACGCTGTGGTCCGGTGCCAGGGACAGCACCGTCCGGCGGGACCAGTGCGGCGACGACGGGGCGTTCGGGTCGGTGCTGCGGGCGAAACGGGCCCAGTAGTCGATCATGGTGTCGGCCAGCCGGTGTTGTGCCGCGGTCAGGTCGCGGGGGCGGCTGCCCAGGTCGAACAGCTAGGGCAGTTCGCTCGCGTGCGGCGCGCCGAGTGGGAACGGTGGCGTTCCCGACGTGAGGGGCGGGGCGTGTTCGTCGGCGAACTCGTAGCGCCAGACGGGTACATGGGCGGCGAGCAGGCGACCGGTGCGCGCCGTCGGGCAGGCGAAGTCTGCGTCGCCGATGACCGCGCCGAACACCGGGCCGCCGTCGGCGCGGTGCACGGGGTACTCATGGACGATCGCCTTCGCCTGCCCCAGGAGGGGAAAGAAAGAGGCCACGACGTCGGGCCAGGTGTCGGGAGTGACCGGATAGCCGGCCTGGACGATGCCGGCGGCCCAGCCGTTGCCCTCGTCGTGGGTGTTGCCGATGAGTACGGGGACACGGTGGAAGCGGCCCGCGGTGATCGCCGCCGCGGGGTCGCTGGGCAACAACGGGGTGGTGTGGGCAGGGTGTTGGTCGGTGTCCTGGACGGCGAGCAGACGGGAGACGTCCACGCGCCGCAGACAGGCCAGGCAGGCCGGTCAGCAGGCGCGACAGCGATCAATGCGGCCTGGAGCACTCCCCGTTGCATGGTCACAAGCCCCGGCCACGGAGAATCCACTCGACCTCCCAGGCCCCTGAGCGTCCTCTGGTGATCTTCCCGGTGGACGGATGTGTTCGCCGCGGACAGGCAGATGCGACGTCGGACTCGAAGCTGCGCTTGCGCGGGCGGCAGGAGGCCGAGGCGGAACCAGCCGTGCGGGCACAGGTGTCGAAGGGCGTGCGCGACGCGCCGGACCGGCCGGGCCGGGAGTTCGGGTTCGTCGCACAGCGCCCGGAAACCGCCGCCTTGAGGCAGCCCCGCCGACCCCGCGACACGCGGCAACCGACCGTAGAATCCTTGCGACCAAATCGGGGGCGACATCAGCGGGGGAGTCCGCGTGGAAACGATCATCGTGCAGTTACCCGGTACCGCCCAGTGGGGTGTGGACGAGACGGGCAGTCCCGAACTGATCCACCTGGGGCCGGGGGAAATCGCGGACTTCGGACGCGGCGGGACGGGGGTCCGCATCGTCCTCACCGACCCGGGGATCTCCCGCCGGGCCGGGCAACTGGAAGCCGCGGGGGACTACTGGCGGCTGTCCAACTTCAGCCGCAGCGTGTCGTACGTGGTGGAGAACCTGGAGGGAGCCGGCGAGTACCTCACCGTCGCGCCGGGACGGCTCGGGGCGCCCGTGCCCTTCGAGTTCTCCCGCGTGGTGCTGCCCGCCCTGTCCGGCACCGCCACGTTCAAGGTGTTCGCACCCCAGCACGCCTATCTCAGCGAGCGGTCCGTGCCGGGCGGCGGCGAACAGACCGTCCTGCCGTTCGCCCTGGACCCGACGTCGAAGTACTTCCTCGTCCTGGTGGCCCTGTGCGAACCCAGGCTGCGCGACCCCTCCGACTCGGCGCTGCCGGGCGTCGGGCAGATCGTGGAGCGGCTGCGGCCTCTGAAGTCCTGCCGGGACCTGACGCGCTCCGCGGTGAACTACCACATCGACTATCTCGCCCTGACCAAGCTGCGCCTGGACCTCGGCGAGGAGGCCACGGCCACCGACGGCGGCCGCACCGGTGCCAAACGCACCCGGCTCGCCTCCGTCGCCCTGCGCTTCGGCCTGGTGCGCGAGGACCACCTCAGCCTGCTGCCGCCCCGCGGCGCCGGCCGCCTCACCGACGCGCAGGAGGCCGGCGTATGACGACGCCCGAAGAACGGGACGAGTTCGAAGTGCCCCGCCCGCCCGCTCTCCCGGAGGGCGTCCGCATCGAGGACTGGGAGGTAGGAGCGGTCATCGGCTCCGGGGGCTGGGGGACCGTGTACGAGGGCCGTACCGTCGCGGACGGCACGCCCGTCGCCGTGAAGGTGCTCCCCACCGGTGCCCTCGGGCCCGGGCAACGTGCCGCGCTCGGTGAACTCGTGGCCCGCGAGGCCCGCTTCAGCGCAGAGGCCGACCACCCCCACCTCGTCCGCACCCACGCCGTGTGCACCGTCGAGGTCCCGGAACTGCCCTCCCTGGACGGCGCGATCGCACTGGTCATGGACCGGGCCGAGGCCAGCCTGAAGGACGCACTGGACGCCGCCGGGACGGGCGGGCCGATCGCGGACGCCGACCGTGTCCTGCGCGGAGTCGCCGCCGGACTCGCCCACATGCACGGCGCCGGGTGGGTGCACGGCGACCTCAAACCCGCCAACGTCCTGCTGGGCCCGGGCGGCCAGGTGTGGCTTGCGGACTTCGGCCTGGCCACCGAACTCGACGGCACCCACGCCCACTTGCCGCCGCTCGGCACCCTCGACCACCTGCCCCCCGAGTGGTGGTCCCAGCGAACCGGCACACAGGGCACCGTCGTCCGCCCCACCGCCGACATCTGGGCCTTCGGCGTCCTCGCCCACCAGGTGCTCACCGGCGGGCTCCACCCCTTCCCGGGCTCGACGGCCCGGGCCCGCTCGCTCGCGGCCCAGGCCTACGCCCGCGGCACCGCACCCCTGCGGCTCGATGCCGGTCTCGACGAGGACATGCGCCGGCTGATCGCCGACTGCCTGGCCCCGGACCATGCCGCCCGGCTCCCGTACACGGCCGCCGGTGTCGCCGCCCGGGTCGAGGCCGTCACCGGCGGCCCGCACCGGCGCCGAAGACGCCTGATGCCCGCGATCGGGGCCGGACTCGTCGTCCTGACCGCCGCCGCGGTCGCAGGGGCGGCCCTGCTCGGGGGAGGCGGAGGCGCCCAGGACGAAGACCACGACTCCCCCTCCGCCACCGGTACGGCCAGCCCGCCGGCCGGTGACATCCCCGAGAACTCCGACGTACCCGAGGCCCTGCGCCCCGTCATCGCCCGCGCGGCCCACCGCTGCACCGACGAGGAGATCACCCCCGCTCTGCTGGCCGCGCTGATCAAAGCGGAGAGCAACTTCGACGCGAAGGCATCCCGCCCGCAGAGCGAGGAGTACGGCATCGCCATGTGGACGCCGTCGGTGTTCCGGGCCTGGGCGGTGGACGGGGACGGTGACGGCGACAAGGACCAGATGTCGCCGCCGGACGCGATCTCCACCATGAGCCTGTACGTGTGCTGGCTCGACCAGCGCTTCAAGCAGGCCGGGCTGCCGAAGAAGGACCTGCCGGCGCTCGTCGCGGCCGGCTACCGCACCAGTGACCGCACGGTCATCGAGGAGCGCGGCGTACCGGAGCGGGTCCGGCCGCACGTGGACAAGGTGATGCGCTACCTCGCCGAGTACCAGCGTTGAGCCGCACGAACGCGAGTGGTGGGCGGGGCCTCAGCCCCGCCCACCACTCGTCCCCCGTTCCCGTCACGGCTGTCCGCACTCCGGGACGTTCGGCAGCCGGTTGTCCGGCGAGCTGATGTAGATGTTGGAGATGTAGCCCCCGTACTGGGGCAGATAGGCCCACCACTCGTTGGTGTAGGGCGGCACATCGACCACCTCGCCCCGGGTCTGGCAGCCCACCAGGACCTCGACGCCGGCCGGGAGCTGCGTCACCCGGGCACTGCCCGTGGCCGGGCCCATGCGGACGTTGACGAACTCGCCCCAGGTGCCGAACCAGGTACCGGCGGGCCGCTTCGCCCCCGGCACGTTCAGCGAGCGGGTCAGCCGGCCCACATCGGTGTACGCCTTGCCGTACGAGGTGCCGACCGGGTGCAGCGTCAGCACGGCCACGATCGCCCGGTCGTCCGCGCCGACCGTGCCGGTGGTGTGCAGTGCGGGGCGGCTGAGGTCCACGGCCGTGGCGGCGCGGGGAGCCGGGGCGGCCGACTGCGCCGGCGTTCCCGAGGACGCGGTCTGGGAGCCGCACGTGCCCTTCGCGTAGTTCCCGGCCCAGCCCTGCTTCACCGCCCACGGACGGTCGAACGCACCGGCGATGCCGAAGTGCTGGTCGAAGTGGTCGGTGGAGGAGCAGCGAGTGGAGCGGCGCAGGTTGTCCATGATGAAGTCACGGACGGGGGCGGGCGCCTTCTCCAGGATGTACCGGTAGATCGAGACCGTGTCCCGGGCAGAAAGGGCGGTGTAGCCCCAGAAGTCCGCGTACTCGGCGGGCGGCGGCGCCGTGTCGCGCAGACCGAGCGCGGGCCGGGCGGTCATCCGGTTGATGATCTCCGAGCCGCCGTACGTCGACCAGTAGTGGTTCGCCGCGTCGTCGTCGCTGCCGCGCAGCATCGGCTCCAGCCGGGCGCGGTCGGCCGGGGGGATGGTGTAGTCGGGCCCGCGGTCCCAGAGGAAGTCCAGGGTCAGCAGGAGCTTGACGACCGAGGCGGACCGGAACTGCGCGCTCTCGTTGACCTGTTCGGTGAATGTGCCGGTCCGGCGGTCGAAGACGGCCACGCCGGCGGTGACGCCGGGTGGGATCTGGGCGGCTGCGGAGGTCTGGACGGCCCCGGCGGTCTCGGCCGCCCTGCCTGTCCGGGATTGTGCCGTCGCCCCGCTCGTGAGTGACGCGACCGTGACGACGGCCGCGAGCATGGCGGCGCCGCGCAGGAGCATGCGCATGGTTGCCCTTCCTGATTCGCCCGGGTTGTCCTTCGGGCTCTTGGCCCGCGGCGCCACGATAGGAGTCGGGGCGGGGCGGCGGTCCTGACGAATGTCAGGGCTCCGGCAGAGCGAGGCGACCTGCGGATTCGACCCTGATAAGTGTCAGGTGTCGGCGGTGCGGTGACGCCCCGTACGGTCACGCCCAGCGAGTGACGGCGGGCCCGGCGGCCGGCCGTCGCGCACGACCGGATCAACCGCCGACACACGAAAGAGGGCTCATGAGCCGCCGTTCACTCAGGACACTGCTGGCCGCGGGGGGCGCCGCCGCGGTCATGGCGCTCCTTCCGGCCTCCGCCCAGGCCCAGCCGTTCTCGGGCGGGAACTACGGGGCCTACGGCAATGAGGGGCAGTACCCCACCACCAATTTCTGCACGGGCACGTTCCGGCAGATCGGGGCGACCCAGTCCGCCGAGGGCATGGCCCTGAAGTACTTCTACTCCGACAAGTGCGGCTCGTTCGCCCGGATCGAGAACTCCCGGGCGGGCTGCGCGGCCGTACTACAGCGTTCCGACAACGGCGCGGGCCGGATCGACGGCTGGGTTTCCGAGACCGTCGACTCCGGCATCAACTACGCCTACACGATGATGGGCAACAACCTCAACGGCCGCGTCTCGCGCGCCCTGCTCGCCTGCGACGGCCACGATCTGGTGAGCACCGGCTGGTACTGAGCCGCATCAGACGCCGAAGGGGGGCGGCCGGTACGCCGGTCCGCCCCCGTTCGGCGTGCACATGCCTGCGCCGGCGGGCCACCGGTTTCGCGGTGGTCCGCCGGCGCAGGCATGTGCAGGAACCGGTGCGTCAGCAGTCCCGTACTCCGGCGATCTTCTCGCCGCCCTGGATGTACAGGTTGTTCACCCAGGCGATGTCGCTGCCCGAGAACTCCATGACGGCGGTCCACCAGTTGTTGGTGCCGACGGCCGGGTCGCGCACGGTCTGGCCCTGCGTCTGGCACAGGGCGTCTCCCCACCACTGCGAACGGACCGCGAGCCGCGGCGAGTCGGTGGTCGGCTGCTGGCGCAGGTTGACGTCGGTGGCCCAGATGTAGACGTCTGTGAGGGTCGGGTCGCCGCTGTTGGCCACGGCGGCCGGGGCCGCCTGGGCCGTGGTGGCGAGGCCGCCGACGGCGAGAGCGGTCACCGCGAGGCCCATGGCGGTACGGCTGATCAGTCGCTTCATGTGTGTCCCCCGAAGGACGAAGGTGTGGATGGTGTGGCCGGAAGCAGTCCTGCTCCTGGTCCGCAGTGCCCGAGTGGGGCGGCTTGCCGACGCTCAGAACTGTAGGGAGACCCGGAACCGTACGGTCCTGACATACGTCAGGACCACGGCCTCTCGGGTCTGCCTATGGTGCGGGGCGAGGAGTACGGCAATCATTCGCGAATCTCCCCCAAGGCATCGAAGGGAACGTCATGCGCAAGACGACCGCGGCACTCGCCGCTGCTGGGGCACTCGCCCTCGTGGTCACCTTCTCCCAGAGCGCCGCGGCCGAGGGACACGGCCGCGGCTGGTACGGCGTGTGGGCGAACGGGGTCAACGTCCGCGATATCAACGAGGGCGGCTGCTTCGAGTCGCCGAGCGCTTCGAACTGTCCCGTCATCGGGCAGATCAACTCCTGGGACGAGGTGTTGGTGTACTGCCAGATTCCGGGCCAGACCGTGGGCGGCAACCCGTACTGGGTGATGGTCTCGCCGCGCGGCTGGGACAAGTACGGGATCATGTCCAGCTACTACATCGAGAACAGCACCAACTGGATCGACGGCGTACCCGGCGGGAACGGCTGCGTCATCTAGTGCCGCGGCGGGCAACGTTTGCCCGTCAAGGAGCGGCGTCCGGTGCGTGCTCTCGGCGTGCCGGCCGGAAGTCCTCGTACTGGACGTACCTGGGCTTTCGGCCGGTACGGCGAGAGTGCGTGCCGGGCGTCGCGACGGGGCGAACGTTGCCTGTCGCGGCACTAGGCAGCAGACGCCGACCTCGAGCGGCGACCGGTTCGCCAACCGCGTCTGGGGAACGGTGACCGGCGGTGGCGTTCGGCCTGTCAGGCGCGGTCGTGGAGAGTCACCTGGTAGCCGTCGGGGTCGGCGAAGGTGAACGTCCGGCCGAAGGGGCCGTCGATCGGTGCGGAGACGATGGTGTGGCCGTCGGCCACGAGAGCGTCGTGAATGGCCTGGACGCCCGTGGCGTGGAGCCAGATCGCGACACCGATGCCGGGCTGGGCAACGGATGCGAGATCGGTGCCGGGAACGACGTCCCGGAGTGCGAACGCGATCGGCTTCGTCTCGAAGACGACAGCGTGCGGAGGCCCGGCCTGCGAGCGGACGAGGCCGAGGTACTGCTCGTAGAACGCCTGGGAAGCGTCGAGGTCGCGCGCTTGGAGCGAGATGAAGTCGGGGCCGGTGGCGGGCATGATGCTCCTCCTGGTCGTGTCAGCTTTCTGACACAGGTCAAGGTATGTCAGAATACTGACATGAGTCAAAAGGGTGTCGGCGTCGACCTGGACAAATCACTGGGCTACCTGCTGAAAGAGGCCTCGAGTGCCCTGCGCGCAGCCATGGAGGAGGTGCTGCGGCCGCTCGGGATGACCGTGACGCACTACTCCTGCCTCGAACTGCTCGCTCAGCGGCCGGGCCTGTCGAACTCCGAGCTCGCGCGGGGCGCGTTCGTGACACGGCAGTCGATGAACGTGCTGCTCCAGGCCCTGGAACGAGAGGGCCACGTGACCAGGCCCGCGGAGGCGCCGGTCGGGAAGGCTCTTCCCGCCCGGCTCACGCCCCGCGGCCGACGGAGCCTGGAGAAGGCGACCGTAGCGGTCCGGTCCGTCGAGGTCAGAATGCTGGCCGGCATGACCGAGACGGAGCAGTCAGCCGCGTTCCGGATCCTGCGGAGCATGATCCATTCCCTGCGCGACGACAGCGACGGTGCATAGTCAGCTACTCGGCACACGTCTCGCCGCGCCTGGCCAGGAGTGCGGCCCGAGAACCGACGGCACCCTCACACGAGCGCGGACAGCCCTCGAAGCTCCGCAGATGTCCAACAGTTCATGACTTCGGGCCGCACGGGCCCCTGCCGAGAGTTCAGCAGGGGCCCGAGATGCGGAACGCTGCGGAGGGCCCCTGCCCGTCCTCGGCGAGCGGACGCCGGCCGGCATCAGCTACTGTCTGCTGCCCGTCCGACGGCCTGGCCTCACGTCAGGTGCCGGGTGAAGAACTGGGCCGCCGCGTCCCCCGCGAACTCCGGGACGCCGCTGTGCCCGCCGAGATGGGCGTGCAGGGACTTCTCCGCGGAGCCGAAGGCGTCGAACAGGTCCAGAGCCGCCTGCCGGTCGTTGCCTTCGTCGTCCCACTGCAACAGGACGTGCAGGGGAACGGTGACCTGCCGGGCTTCCTCGAACATGACGCGAGGCACGAAACTCCCGGCGAACAGAACGGCGGCCGAGATGCGTGGCTCGACCACCGCCAGCCGGATGCCGATGGAGATCACTCCCCCCGAGTACCCGACCGGGCCGCCGATCCCGGGCAGCGAAAGGAGAGCATCCAGAGCGGCCTGCCACTCCGGGACGGCCTTTTCGACCAACGGGAGGACGAGAGCGTCGACAATCTCGTCGCCGGCCTGCTCACCGGCCTCCATCGCCCGACGCAGGTCGGCACGGGCCTGCTCGACGGCGGGCCAACGGGGCCGGTCACCGCTTCCGGGGAGCTCGATGGCGGCCGCGGCGAAGCCATCCGCCCCGGCGTGCCGGGCCCGGGCCACCAACCGCGGGTACATCTTGCGCAACCCGAGGGGAGGATGGCCGAGCAGGATCAACGGCGCCGGTGCGGACGCGGACGCCGATGCGGGTGTCCACAGCAGGCCCGGGATCTCGTCGAGGGTGAATTCGCGTTCGAGGACACCGTCGTCGAGGCGCCGCTCGGAAGTGAAATGCATGGTCGTGCCTTTCGGGAGTGCACTGCAACGGCGCTCCCGGACGACCTCTCTATCGCCCGACCGTGACCCCGGAGGGGAGCACCCACGTCGAAACTGCGTTCACGGGTACCACCTCCTCGATCCTTCGCACGGCCACGAAGAATGTAGCAGTGGTCGCCCTCGTCGGCGTAAGGGATTCTTGCCGAATCCGCGTAGCCGGATGGCATGGAGATCATGGAGATGCTACGCAGAGCTACTCGGAGTGTCGCTGCGACGTGCAAGTGGGCGGCTCGGCCACGGCGGCATGCACCGGGTCTGTCGTTTCGCCGTTCCGGCGTTCCGGCGTTCCGGCGTTCCGGCGGTCCGTGGTAGGGCCACTGCGCTACGGGACTTTTCCGCTCCACCGCAGAGCCGGCGGCACCCGGTCCGCCGGAGCGTCACGAAAGGAACGCACGATGGTGAACAACGACAAGCCCGACGAAGCGGCGGCCCTGACCGGCTCCGGCGCTTTCGATCCCGAATCTAGTAGCTGTCGTAGCTGGGCTTGCCGTTCGGCCGGTAGACGCCGACGATGGTGCCGCCCTTCGTCGTCGAGACGCTGACCGGCTCCAGCGCGGCGGGGATCGCTCCGTCGGCGAACAGCCGCTTGCCGGTGCCGATGATCACCGGATGGATGGTCAGGCGGTACTCGTCGACGAGGCCGTGCCGCATGAGGGTCTGGGCGAGGTCGCCACTGCCGACGACGTTGATGTTGCCCCCGTCGGACGCCTTCAGCCTGCGCACGGCATCGACCACGTCGCCCTCCAACAGCGCGGAGTTCTGCCACTCGACGGACGTCAGGGTCCGAGACGCCACGTATTTCTCCATGCTGTTCATCCGATCGGTGAACGGGTTGCCGGGATCGGCGGTCGGCCAGTACGACGCGAAGATCTCGTACGTCTTACGGCCGAGCAGCATCGCGTCGGAGGCCTCGTACCAACCGCCGATGGCCGCGCCGACCTCGTCGTCGGACACCGGCTTCTGCCAGCCGCCGTGCTCGAAACCGCTCTCGGCGTCCTCGTCCGGACCGCCCGGCGCCTGCATGACGCCGTCCAGTGTCAGGAACGTGCAAACAATGATCTCGCGCATGGTGCGCTCCCTTCGTCGAGGGGTAGACGACGCGACCGCCGGAAACTCATCGGCGGAACTACCGCGGCGTGTACACGTCGTGTCCCAGCATCGAGGGCTTCAGGTCCACTGGGACGGATAGACACGGTGATCGTCCGGCTTGGCGGCGCGCGAAGCAGTGGCGGATCTACGGCACCACCCGCCCGTCCCGCGGTACCGCGACATCGAGGATCCCGGCTAGGAGCCCACCGCCCGCCGCCGACCTGGTCCTCCGCCCCGGCGACGTGCTGTATTGCCGGGAGGCGTGTGGAACGCGGTCTGTGCCGACCAGGGCGTGCGCTCCCTGCATGACACCTACGGCTTGCAGACCCACACCCGGCGTCGGCGCCGGTCGGCCGCACACCCGGTCCCACGCCGACGATCCCTGACGGTCTGCTTGCTGCCACTGCCGCAGGCCGATCGACACTGATGGCAAGTGGCCGACATACCTCGAAGCACAGCCTGCCGTGGCGCCCGCACGTGTCGTTCGCGCCCGGTCCGCACTCTCCCGCGCGCCCCGCTGATAGTCGTCCACACCGCAGCCCTAAGAAACGACGTCTCAAGCAGCGTTCGGCCATGTTGCGCCGCTTGTAGAGCTGTTCGTCGAAGGCCGGCGGCGGGCCGAAGCCAAGGAGCGTCAGCAGGGACGTCGCCGCGCCCGGGACCGCGGTCAACAGCAGCCGTCATGGCGTCTCGGGCACCGTCGGCCGCTGCTGCCGCCCTGCGAAGTCGGCTGCACCCTGCGGATTAGGCTGCCTGTATGACTGAGGCGCGGGGACGGGTGAAGCCGTCCGGTGTATGGGCGACCGCTGTGGGTGTGGCGCGGGTGAGGGCTCTGGAGACTGCGCGGGAGAACCCGCTGTTCCGGGATCCACTGGCGCTCGCGTTCGCCACCGCCGGGGGAGTCGGCCCGGGTTCGCCGCTCCCCGAGCGCGCCGACGAGGCAGAACGGCAGCGCTGGCTCGGGGTGGCCTCCTCGATCGTCATCAGGACGAAGTTCCTGGACGACCTGCTGGACCGGGCCACCGAGGCCGGCATCCGGCAGGTTGTTCTGCTAGGCGCCGGAATGGACAGCAGGGCCTTTCGCATGACCTGGCCCGCGGCCACCAGGCTGTACGAGGTCGACACCGCCGAACCCCTGGACTTCAAGGCATCGGTGCTGCGCCAGGAGGGCGCCGTACCCGGCTGCGAGCGGACCCCCGTCGCGGTGGACCTCCGCGAGGACTGGCCGGGCGCGCTGGCCGCCGCCGGGCATGATCCGGCTCTGCCGACGGTGTGGATCGCCGAGGGACTGCTGGTCTACCTGCCCGAGGACGCGGTGGAACTGCTGCTCGACCGGATCGGCGGGCTGTCCGCGACGGGCAGCCGGATGGGCCTGACCCTGGGTTCGCGCGGTGTGCTCGCACGCTTCGCCGGCGACGCCGCGCGTGGGTCGGCGGCCTCCCTGTGGGTGTCGGAGATGCCCGAGGACCCGGTGGGCTGGCTCTCCGGCCTGGGCTGGGACGCGGAAGCCTTCACCCTGCGCGACCGCGCCGCCGCCTACGGCCGCCCGATCAGCACCCCGCCGCAGCGGGACGAGGGGCCGGGCGGGCTGATCTCGGCGGTACGCCGCTAGGAGTCGTCTGCACCTTGGCCGCGGACTCCCCCCACGCCCCGGCTGCGTTCGTGCCGGAGAGAACCCCATCGTGTCGCCGCCGATCCTCTGCTCGAGCAGCTCGGCCAACCGCAACGGGGTGCGGTCCTCGAACATCGGACCGATGAGCTGCACTCCCACCGGGAGACCTTCGGGGGACCGGCCCGTTGGTATGGCGGTGGCGGGTAGGCCGGGCATGGTGGCCAGGCCGGCCCAGACGAGTTGGTCGAAGTACGGGTACGCGACGCCGCCGATGTCGATCCGGCGTTCCCTCGGATCGGGGTGATGGTCGTGCGGGAACGCGGGAGTGGGCGTGATGGGACACACCACGGCGTCGAACTCGGCGAAGAGTTGCCGCCAGCCGTCGCGGTTGTGCTCGCGACGGTTGCTCGCATCGATCCAGTCATGGTGGCTGAACACCATGCTGTGAAGCCGCGCCGCTGCGAGACTCCGGTCGCACCGCAGACCAAACAGCAGATGTCAGGATGGAACAACGGGAGAAAACGACGTCTTAGCGTGTTCCGGTCCGTCCGAGAGGTCCTGACAAAGACGTTGGACGTGGCGGTGGGTGATGAGGCAGGTGGCGAGGCCGAGCGGCTGGCCGCGTTCGGCGATCACTGGACGGATACGCGGTCCGGGAAGAGCAATTCCGGCCCTCGCCGTGGCCTGCCGACGACGCCGGAATACGCGCCCGGGCGGATCGCGGCGGCGAAGACCCGTCAACTCCATCCTTCGGCACCGTAAGCGCATGTGATTGGCTCCTTGCCCGTCGTGCACACGTCGAGCCAGACCCGGGTCTGCTCCGGAAGGTCACCGGTTTTCCAATCCGTACAATAGGGCGAATTGTGACCTGAGGTACTGGCGGTGCGAATGACTTTGCCGGTGTCTCGATTAGTCAGCGTCGCCTTTATGCCACGGCCATCGGCGTGCAGGTCACAGGCTTTCAGCGCGTCACCGGGAAGACTCCCGTTCGGATCGGCATGGAACCACCCGTACCCTGCAGAGGGGCAGTACTCGAATCCGCACTGCGGAATATGGACAGTAACATCTTGACTTGCAAGGGCCGGAGCTGCATCGAACACCACCAACCCCGCAGTCGCTATCGCCGCCGTTAGTGCACTCTTCATGAAACGAGAAATCGGCATGGGTTTCCCTTTCTGTTGACGGTTGGCTGAGCTGACCGCATCGGTCTTGAAATCAGAGGCCTGTCCTGTGGCAAGTCCCAGACATCTCTGCGGCGACCACAAGGATGGGCGGCGCTCATTCCCCTGTCATTGGCACGCCGTCCGCAGTTACTTGGCACACCGTCCACGGTGTACGGGCGGTCCCGTCAGGGCCGGACACGCGGCGCGCACCCGCAGCGGGGCTGGGGCGGCCCGGGCGGCCGGCGAGTGGCCGGCGCGCTTTGTCGCCTTCGATGTGCCGAGGCTGTCCGGGACCGACACCACCGCCTGGCCGTATCGGCGGCGCAGGGCCGTGCTGGAGTCGGTGTCCGCCGCGCGGCGCCTGTCGGCGCCGTGGCGCTGTGCCCGTCGACCACCGACCGGTACCCGCGGGCATGGCTGTCGTGTGCGGCCGTCGACATGGAAGGCCTCGTCTGCACTCGACTATGCGGCACGAAGTTTCACGCGCCCGCTCTACGCATACGCTGTGCTCGCCAACACGCTGTTCCAGCGCGGCATGTGCGTCCCCCGCCGGGCTGGCGGTGTCGAAGCAGTGCCGTCGCGCCACCGGGCGAGCCTGCTGTCGATGATCGCATTCGTGGAGTCGACGCTCATCGGCATCGGCTATCTCGTCCTCGGCGCGCTCAGGGACGGGCTGGGCTCCAGTGTGGGGATGGCCACCTACGCCGCGGTCCCCCTGCTGGCATGCCTCCTGTGGCTCCCGGTGATCTTCCGAGGGGCACGGGTGACCACCGAGATCGAGAAGCCCGCCGACCAAAAGGCATTCTGAAAGAGACCATCTTGAGCGATGCCCTGCCCGATGGCAGGGGCAGGGCAAGCGCCCGCGCATGGGTGCGCCGCGGTACAAGTCGCGGAAGGACACCCGGCAGGCGGTCCGCTCCACCGCGAACGCCCGCTGGTCGATCACTACCGGCGAGCCTACGTCCCCGGTGTGGCTCGCAGTGCGGCGTCAAGGACGGCCCCAAGCCCCCGCACGTCCGTGTGTGGACCTGCGGGGCATGCGGGGCCGTCCTGGACCGGGACGTCAACGCGGCGGTCGACTTCGCCGAGGCGGCTGGACTGGCCGTGTCAGCCTGTGGAGCGCAGATAAGAGAGGGAGTCGTCCCGGCGCCGCGCGGCGAAGCGGGAACACACTCGACACCGCAGCCTTCAACGGCTCCGTAGGCGGGAACCGCCGTCCTTCAGGGCGGCGAGGATGTCAATGCGACCGGAGGGCCTCGGCACAGCCGGTGCACTTCCAGCGCTCCATGTGGGGCGGCAGCCACGACGCGTCCGGTCCCGAGGGCTGGTAGGACAGCCGCTCCATGTCCGCTGTCGGCATGCCGCAGAACGTGCGGTCGTCCGCGACTCCCGGGATATCCGGGTCGCCTGGTGCCGCGTGCACCGCTTCGACACGCTCGAGCGCGTCGCCAGGGACGACGACGTTCGCCGACGCTTCTTTGCGCAGTTCCTGCATCACGATGATCGTCATGAGGCCACCTTCGGCTCTTGTCCGGGCGGTCGCATCCGGGCCGCGGCACTGCGGGCCCGAGGACCGGTGGAACGGTCGTTCCCATCCGGCTCGGATCAAGGCGGAGTGAAGGGGGGTAAGGGGCCAACGTGCCAGCGGGTGAGCCCGGTGTCCGTGCGGCCGCGATGGCAGACGCCGGTGGAGGTGAGGCCGAAGGCTTCCCGGCCGTCTGGGTGACACACCGGAACTGGTGTGGACCTCCTACAGGCGCCTGCCCTAGGGCGGTCGGCCCGAGCCCTCACCGGCTTTCTTCGCCTTGGGCGACCTCGACCTCGTGGTGGAAGGCCGCCACGCCGGTGGTCGAGGCTGCGGCGGGGAGGATCGCTCGGTCATCCTCTTCGCGGCCGCCATCTGTGTGCCCGCCCTGGCCCACCGTCTCGGCGCCCTCGATGCGGTGACCGCGTTCCGGACCGCGTTCGTCATCACCCGCCCCTCGGCGCCCCCTCGCCGACTGGATGCCACTCGGCCATGCTCGTGGGGGCCTGGGCCTGGGCCTCGGACTGGCGCCGGTCGCGTTCGCATGGACGGCCGCAATCATGGGATTCGTCGGTTGCCTCGTCGTGTCACAGGGCGACTGGCGTGCCCCGCCTCGACGCAGCCGACCCTTCCTGCACGCCGCCTCGGTGCGCCGACGGAACCCTCAGGCCGATCGCGACCGCCGCATGTGCGGTCCGCAGCCGCGCATGCGGCGTGCGGAGGTGGGGAGTCGGGCTCCCCGGAAGGGCTTCCCCTGTCCGCTGGTCCGCTGGTCCGCTGGTCCCTACAGCTGTACTGGCTTGATCGCGTCCTTCACCCGTTGTCCGCGCCTCTCCGGCAGACAACCTACCCACACCCCTTCCCCGTCCTAGGTGTCGCGAGAGGCGCCCGGGACCGACGGGTCGTCTGCGCACGGTGTTTTGAGGTGAAGAACCATTGATCCGTGCCCGGCGAATATGTGTGACAGCCGTGGCGGTGCTGGCGGCCCTGGCGGGCTCACCCGGACTGGCACAGGCTGAACAGCCCCACCCATCGGGGCCGTTGAACGCCACGGACGGCAACCCCCTCCCGCCGGGCTGGCGGATCGACGGGGAGAGCGGGGCGCGTGAGCTGGTCTGGCGTGCGCCGAAGGCCGTGCCCATGGGGGATGCCCGGGTCGAGTTCCGTACCGGGGACCGGCTGCTCGGGGTGCCGAAGCCGGCGAAGGACGGGCGGACCTTCCGGCTCGACCTCGACGAGGTGCGGCCCAAGCAGCTGACGGACCTGCAAGTGACGGCCGCGGGACGACGGCTGGACGCGGCGGCCGACGGCACGCACAGGTCCGGCCCACGCGCGGCACATGTGCCCGCGCAGGCGCCGGCCAACGCTGTCGACCCGGGCAAGCCCGGCTCGTACCGCACGGTCACCGGGCAATACGACCTCGACCCGGTGCGCCTGCCAGGGTTCGACACCCCGGTGGAGATGACCGCCGAGGTGGTGGCGCCGAAGGGGGCCAAGGGCAGCCGGCCGCTCGCGCTGTTCCTGCACGGCCGCCACGGCACCTGCTACAAACCGGGCTCCGAGGACGACGTGAGCGGCGACTGGCCCTGCGCGGACGGCTACAAGCCGATCCCGAGCTACCTGGGCTATCGGCGTGACCAGCAACTGCTGGCCTCCCAGGGCTATGTGACGGTGTCGATCTCGGCGAACGGCATCAACGCCCAGGACTGGCAGGCCGAGGACGCGGGCGCGCAGGCGCGTTCCTCGCTGGTACGCCAGCACCTCGCCCGCTGGGCCGACTGGAGTGCCCATCGTTCCTCGGCCCCGGCCGTCGTACGCGAGGCGGCGAAGGCGGACCTCTCCCAGGTCCTGCTCGTCGGTCACTCGCGCGGTGGCGAGGGCGTCAACCGGGCCGCCATGGACAGCCTCTACCCGCCGCCGGCCGCCGAGGACGGCTACAAGGGTCCGGTGCGGTGGAAAGTGCGCGGGACCGTGCTCGTCGGACCGACGATCTTCGGCCAGAATCCGGTCGCCGACGTGCCCTCCGTGACACTGCTGCCGGGCTGCGACGGCGACGTGTCGGACCTCCAGGGCGAGGACTTCGTCGACGGGACGCGTGGGATCAGCCAGGGCGCCGCGCTGCACAGCGCGCTCTACATGGTCGGCGCCAACCACAACTACTTCAACAGCGAGTGGACCCCGGGTGAGGCCGTCGCACCGGCCGCGGACGACTTCGGGACCGACCCGGAGCAGCCGGACCCGGTGTGCACGCCGGGTGCCGCGACCCGGCTGACCGCCGCCCAGCAGCACAAGGCGGGCGCCACGTACATCGCCGCCGCGGCCCGGCTGTTCCTCGCCAGGGACGACCGGGCCCGCCCGCTGCTCGACGGTTCCGGCAAGCGGGCCCCGTCCGCGGACCCGGCCCGGGTGCTGACCCACGCGGTCGGCGGCCGCCGCAGCGGTGGCTTCCTGCCGGACGGCGGGGTGAAGGTGACCGGCGCCCGGCTGTGTTCGGCGATCGACCCCGACCCGGCCGTGGCCTGTCTGGACCCGGAGACCTCCGGTAGGTCACCGCACTTCGCGGGGTGGGAGACGCCACAGGAGACCGGCCGCAGCGCGGTGGAACTGAAGTGGTCCGCGCCGGGTACGGCCGCCCGTGTCACTGCGGCCAAGCCGCTCTCCCTGCGCGGCTCCCAGAAGCTCGCGCTGCGGGTCTTCGTACCGCCCAACACGACCGGCACGAAGTTCGACGTGTCCCTCACCGACTCCTCCAACCGTCGGGTGACGCTTGGCTCGGTCCAGGTGGAGGGGCTCCCGGGCTCCGCGAACACCGCCTCGTACTGGGCTCAGGAGCTGCGCGTCCCGCTGTCGGCCGCGACCCGGGCCGGACTCGATCTCAGGCATGTCAAGTCCCTTGGACTGACGCCCCGTTCGCAGTCCGGGCGGGCCTGGATGATGGACGCCTGGGGCTGGGCGCCCGGCACTTCGGCGGTGAAGGCGGCCGCACTGGCGCGTGTCGACGTGGGCCGCACGATCGTCAAGGAGGGCGACTCGGGCACCCGCACCTACCGGATCCCGGTCGAGATCTCCGGGCACGGCAGCGGACAGGTCCGCGTCTACACCCTCGACCCGGACAGCGGCCGGGCCGAGAACCGCCTCGTGACCGTACGGCCCGGCAGTGACGCGATCGACGTCCCTGTCGAGGTGAGGGGCGACACGGTCTACGGCGACGACGTGGAGCACGACATCGCAGTCAAGGCCGTCCGGGGCGCCGTCGTCGGCAAGCATCGGGGCGGGGTCACCGTCGAGAACGACGACCCCGAGCCGGTGGTCACCCTGTCGCCGGTCGCGGACCGGGTGAGCGAGGGGGAGACGCTGACCTGGCGGCTGTCCGTGGACGCGCCCGCGGCGGTGGACATCTGGCAGCCGGTGCGGGTGCTCGCGGTCACCGAGGGCGCCGAGCTGTCCACCAAGGACGTGGACCCGCAGTGGCTCGAGGACTCGTCCGGTGACGTGCCCGACCCCGAGCGGCCGCTGTCCGACGCGGCCCTCTGGGTGTGGCTGAACATTCCGCCCGGGAGCACCGGCGTGGACTTCGTCGTGCCGACCGTGCGGGACCAGGTGGCCGAGCCGACCGAGTCGATGCGCCTGGCGCTGACCGACCGCAACGCGGAGCCGCTGCCCGACAGGCCGGTGCTGACGGGGACGGTGCTCGACAAGTCGTAACGATGCGCGGGGGATCGTGAGCACCCTCTTGTGCGGGGTCCGGTCTGTCCCGGGCCCCGCACTTCACAGGGTTACGCGCATCATGACCGCCGCGTCCGGCCCCGGCCGCATGTCCTCGTGCCGCGCTGCCCGCCACTCGCGCGCGGGTGGCGACTTCGGTGGCTCCGACGACGACGACGAACGTGCCGTTCGGAGTATGGACCTTGACCTTCACTTCGGGGTGGAGGACTTGCGGTACTCGGTGCCGGCAGTGTCGGCGACATGGCCCGAGCCGCACTCGTTTCGACGGGCACGGGAAACGGTCTTCGCCATAAGACCTCACTGCGTGGTGAAAGGCCGTCGAGACTCCCACCGGACGAGCTACTGCGAGAGGCTGGAGATAAGTTCCTCGCGGCTGTTGACCCCGGTCTTTCGGTAAATTGCCCTCAAGTGGTCATTGACGGTATGCAGGGAGATGTTCAGACTGCGGGCGATCTGTTTGGCCGCCAGTCCGTCGAGAGCTCGCCGGATGACCGTCTGCTCCCTGGAAGTGATGCCGTAGAGGACAGCCGCGGCAGGCAGCAGCACGTCGGACGAAGCCGACTGGATGGTCACTGCCACGTCGGCGAGCGATGAGTCGTCGAACCGCTGGGCCTGCAGCACGATCCACCCGTCAGGACCGGGGATACGGCTCAGCGCTCGACGGCCCGGCTGTCGTGCCGTGAGGGCGATGTTCCAGACGTGCGCGAAGATCTCGTCTTCATCGGAGAGCACGGCGTCCGGTACGAGCCTGCGAATCCATTCACGGCCGGTGCTGGTGACGGCTCTTATCGTGTCGCTGCTGTCGATCACCACGATGCCCGGGTCCGGTGCGCTACGGACGGGACGCAGGAACCGGCTCGCGACGTACTGCCTCAGTGCACCTGCCAAGGGTTCGGACAGCCTCCCCGCGGTTGCCGAGTCCGTGGTGGTGAAGGGTCTGCCGCCTCTTCCCCGAAGCAGTACCAAAAGGCCCCACGCCCTGCCGTCGAGGGTGAGCGCGATGCGCATCTCGCTGCCCACTCCGGTCACGCTCATGATCTTCTCGTGCTGGATACTGTGCTGGCGTCGGTCAGGTGCGTCGCATTCGAGGACTGCGACGCAACGGCCGCTTCTGGAGAGGCCGGCCACGGTGTGCTGGTCGTGGCCGAGTATTTCCTCTGATTCCAGTTCACGGTAGCAATCAGCCCCGTATCCGTATTCTTTGGTGAGGAAACAGGCGGCACCCGTGAGCGGGTCAGTTCCTCTGAGCATGTATCCATCGTGCGGCACGAGACGCATGATCTGCCGTGACATCACCTTGCCCAATTCGGGAATCGTGGTGGCCTCCGCTGCCGCCGACGGCAGCGTCCGGTAGATCAATTCCAGGTCCGGATTCATGCAAGGATTATGGGTGGGTGCACACGCAAGCACCCACAACCGTGACACGTTGGCCGACACAGGGCGATCCTTGGCGTATATGCAGCCTCCGTCACGGAAATCGGAATTGGATGCTTCAATTCCCAGCCTTCTCCGGGGCGGACCGTCCGGCGCTGAAACAGCTCAGCACCGGACGGGCCCGTTCACCCGGTCAGCACTCCGGAATGAGTCCGCTGTGGAAGGCCTCGTTGCTGTCCACGTACGCCCCGTACGTCCACCCCGTGATGAACAGTTCCAGGCCGCGGGCGGTGTAGCGCTCCGACCGCGTGTGATACCAGACGTTCCCGAGGTTGTCGATGTTGTCTCCTCGGCCCCAGCAGTCCGCCACGATCGCATCCCGGAAACCCAGGTCCGGGACTCCCACCTTGCCGTGCCGCGTGTGCGTCGTGGTGTAGACGCCCACTACGGAGTTCTCGGTGATGGGGATCACGGCGTCCGCCGCGGAGGCAGCGCCGGTCGCAAGTGCCAGCGTGCCGGCGCTCAGCACGGCGACGATGGCACCACGACGCCGCAGAATGCTTCTTCTCATCGTTTCCCCCAGTTCATTGTCGGCCGTGGGCAGCCGAGCGGAGTACGCACCGAAGTCCGGAGCACACCCTGGACGATGGCCTGGCTGAGGACGGTGCGTGAATCCCCAGAAATTGGGGGATGACAGCGCGCGCGGCAGCGCTCAGCTGTTCGTGGCCCGGCAGCGCTCAGCTGTTCGTGGCCCGGGCGGCGGGCGGGCGCCGGGTCTTCGGTCGCAGGAGGTGCTGGAGGCAGCGCAACCGATGGAGGGCCTGCGGCGGATGGTCGCGGGGCGCCGACGTCCGCGGTCCGGCCGCCACGGTCTGCGGCTGAGCACCGTCATCGGGACAGCGCGGGCGTGGTGTGAGCGTGTGAGGTGCCGCCCGCAGGACGGAGCGGCACGTCCGACGTCGCCGACACCGCCCCCGGGTCCGGCGCGAGTCCGGCGTGCGGTGTGCGCGAACGCGACGACCCCGGGGGTCGTATTTCGGTTGGGCGCTGGGCGGCAGGGCACCCGGTGAGCGTGACCGACTCCGTCATCGCCGTCCTTGACATCCATGGGACGCCCAGCGACTCCAGCCATCAGCACGCACTCGCCAGGTACCGGGCCCTGTCGGTGGGTGGGGCCCACTGGCTGTGGCAGCCGTACCGGCCGACCGGTACGGGCCGGGACCAGGTGCCCACCGCCATCGAAGGCGAGGACCTGGACTGCCGGGTGGGCGGGCAGACCCGGGAGCAGCCGAGCCGGGGGACCGGCGCGCCGCTGGGGGAGGGGACGTCGGTGCCCGGGGCTCGTCATCCGCTGGTGACCGCCGAGGACCGCGGCCACCGCCCGGCGCCGGCCGGCTCTGGACGGCAGCGCCCCATGGACGTCTTCCTGGACCGACCTGACCCCCCTTGCATAGCCGGCTGCCGGACCACCAGCGCCGGCGCCGGCGCCGAGGCATCCAAACCGGCACGTGACCTGCCGCGGACAGCCAGGACGCTGGGCGCGCCGTCCGAGGTGCCGAGGGTGATGGTCGTCGCCTCGCTTGGGGACGTCGAGGCGGCGAAAAGAGCCGGGATGCCCGCGATCGTCGTCCCGTCCGCTGGTCCCGGGGAGGACGAGCAGCGTAAGGCCGGCGCCGTCGCCACCCGCGACACCCCTGGCGGCCTCGCCGCGGCCCCGCAGGACACCCCACTCGCCTGACGCACCAGCGCCGCCGGGCGCGGCCGAATCGACGCCCAGCCCGTCGTGCGGCCGGCGCACCCACCCCCCCAAACCGAGGGAGCACCAAAACCTATGACCACCCACGAGACAGACCTCGCCACGGGGACGCAGAGCACCCGCCCCGAGGCGCCCGCCGAAGCCGCGAGCGACACGCCCACCGGCAGCCCTTCCTCGCCGCACCCCACCCTGCCGGAGGGGATGGGTGATCTCGACCGGCGCGCGATCGACACCGCGCGCGTGCTGGCGATGGACGCCGTACAGAAGGCGGGCAACGGCCACCCCGGCACCGCGATGAGTATGGCTCCCACGGCTTACCTGCTGTTTCAGAAGTGGCTGCGCCACGACCCGAGTGATCCCAACTGGGTCGGGCGCGACCGCTTCGTCCTGTCGATGGGGCACTCCAGCCTCACCTTGTACATCCAGCTCTTCCTCTCGGGCTACGGCCTGGAACTCTCCGATCTTCAGGCCCTGCGCACCTGGGGGTCCCTGACCCCGGGCCACCCCGAGGTCAACCACACACCGGGTGTGGAGACGACGACCGGGCCGCTGGGCCAGGGCGTCGCCAACGCCGTCGGTATGGCGATGGCCGCCCGCCGGGAGCGCGGCCTGCTGGACCCACACGCTCCCCGGGGCGAGAGCGTGTTCGATCACATGATCTGGGCGTTCGCCTCCGACGGCGACCTGGAGGAGGGCGTCAGCGGCGAGGCGTCGTCGCTGGCCGGCACCCAGGAACTGGGAAACCTCGTCCTGGTCTACGACGCCAACCGGATCTCGATCGAGGACAACACCGACATCGCGTTCACCGAGGACGTCGGCAAGCGGTACGAGGCATACGGCTGGCACGTGCAGCACGTCGACGACGGCGAGGACCTGGCCGCGGTCGACCGCGCACTGGCCGCCGCCCGGGCCGAGACCGGGCGGCCGTCGATGATCGTGCTGCGGACGATCATCGGCTGGCCCTCGCCGAACAAGCAGAACACCGGCGCGGCCCACGGGTCGGCGCTGGGCGAGGACGAGGTCCGGGCGACCAAGGAGATCCTCGGCTTCGACCCCGACACGACCTTCGAGGTCGCCCCGGAGGTCCTCGAGCACGCCCGCCGGGTCGCGGAGCGGGGCCAGGAGGAGCACGCGAAGTGGCAGCAGGCCTTCGACGCGTGGCGCGACCACCACCCCGAGGGTGCCGCGCTGCTGGAGCGGCTGACCACCCGCACGCTGCCTGAGGGCTGGGCGGACAACCTGCCGGCCTTCGAGGCCGACCCGAAGGGCGTGGCCACCCGGAAGGCATCCGGAGAGGTCCTGGCCGCCCTGTACCCGGCCCTGCCGGAGCTGTGGGGCGGATCGGCCGACCTGGCGGAGAGCAACAACACCGCCGTCAAGGGGGAGGCTTCGTTCCTGCCCGCGGACCGGCAGACCAAGATGTGGTCGGGCGGCCCGTACGGGCGCACGCTGCACTTCGGGGTCCGCGAGCACGCCATGGGCGCGATCATGAACGGCATCGCGCTGCACGGCGGGACCCGTGTGTACGGCGGCACGTTCCTCACCTTCTCCGACTACATGCGCGGCGCGGTGCGGCTGGCCGCGCTCATGCAGCTTCCGGTCACGTACGTCTGGACGCACGACTCCATCGGGCTGGGCGAGGACGGCCCCACCCACCAGCCGGTCGAGCACTACGCGGCGCTCAGGGCCATCCCGGGCCTGGACTTCGTCCGCCCGGCCGACGCCAACGAGACGGTGGTCGCATGGCGCACCATCCTCGAGCACAACGACCGCCCGGCCGGACTCTCGCTGTCCCGGCAGAACCTGCCCGTCTTCGACCGCACACAGTTCGCGTCCGCCGAGGGAGTCGCCAGGGGCGGCTACACGCTGGCCGAGGCCTCCGGCGGCACCCCCGAGGTCATCCTCATGGCCACCGGCTCCGAGGTGCAGATCGCCGTCGCCGCCCGAGAGGCGCTGGAGGCCGACGGCATCCCGACGAGGGTCGTGTCCCTGCCGTGCTGGGAGTGGTTCGCGGCCCAGGACCGGACCTACCGCGAGCACGTGCTGCCGCCCACGGTGCGCGCCCGCGTGAGCGTCGAGGCCGGCGTGCCCATGGGCTGGCGCGAGTTCGTCGGCGACGCCGGCCGGATCGTCGGGTTGAACCACTACGGAGCCAGCGCGGCCTACACCGTGCTGTACGAGCAGTTCGGGCTCACCGCCGACGCGGTCGTCGCCGCGGCTCGCGAGAGCCTCGCCGCGGCGGAGGCGCCGCCGGTCGCCCCCACCGGCCCGGACAGCGCCGGCGTCCTGCACACCCCCACCGGCGATCGCTGACCCGACGCCCTCTGTCTCCCATCACCCTGGTGGGCGTGGTCGCAGCTGCCGCACCGGTGGAGCGGGTGTGCGCGCAAGCGCATGGCGCTCAGTGTTCAGGCAGTGCCTGCTCAGCCCAGATCACCTTGCCCTGGGGCGTGTAGCGGGTTCCCCAGCGCTCGGTCAGCTGCGACACCAGGAAGAGGCCCCGGCCGCCTTCGTCGGTCGTCGCGGCGTAGCGGAGGTGGGGCGAGGTGCTGCTGCCGTCAGTCACCTCGCACGTGAGCGTGCGGTCGTGGATCAGCCGCAGGTGTATCGGCCCGCAGCCGTAGCGGACGGCGTTGGTGACGAGCTCGCTCAGCACCAGTTCCGTGCTGAAGGCCAGTTCGGACAGGCCCCACTCGTCGAGCTTGCCGGTCGCTGTGGCGCGTACCGAGGCGACGGCGGCCGGGTCGGGGGGCACATCCCACTCGGCGATCCGATCCGCGGGCAGCGCATTGGTCCGGGCGATGAGCAGAGCCACGTCATCCGTGGGGTGGTCGGGCAGCAGTGATCCCAGTACGGCGCGGCAGCTCTCCTCCGGGGCGCGTCGAGGGTGGCCCGCCAGGGCTTTGCGCAGCAGTTCCATCCCTTCGTCGAGGTCGCGGGTCCGGTCCTCGATGAGACCGTCGGTGTACAGGGCGAGCTGGGAACCCTCGGCGATGTCCAGCTCAGCGGTCTGGAAGGGCATACCGCCGAGCCCCAGTGGCGGACCCGGTGGCAGGTCGGGAAAGGTGACGTTTCCGTCGGGGTCGGCCACCGCCGGAGCCAGGTGCCCCGCCCGGGCCATGGTGCAGCGGAGCGTCGTCGGGTCGTAGATCGCGTACAGGCAGGTGGCGCCCACGACGGCCGCGGGGTCGCCCGTGGACGCCTCGTCCTGGTCGATGCGCCCGACCAGGTCGTCCAGGTGACTCAGCAGTTCGTCGGGCGGCAGATCGAGCGTGGAGAAGTTGTGCACCGCGGTCCGCAGCCGCCCCATGGTCGCTGCGGCGTGCAGGCCGTGGCCGACGACGTCGCCGACGACCAGCGCCACACGGCTGCCCGGCAGGGGAATCACGTCGAACCAATCCCCGCTCACACCCGACTGGGCCGGGAGGTACCGGTAGCCGACATCGAGGGCGCTGTGCTCAGGGAGGCCCTGCGGCAGCAGGCTGCGCTGGAGGGTGACCGCCAGGGCGTGCTCGCGCGTGTATCGACGTGCGTTGTCGATGCTGACCGCGGCACGAGCCACCAGTTCCTCCGCCAGGGAGAGCTCCTCCTGGTCGAAGGGCTTGTGCTCGGTGGAGCGCCAGAAGTTGACCATGCCCAGCACGACCCCGCGGGCCTGGATCGGAGCCGCTATGAGCGAATGGATGCCGTAGTCCACTATCTGTTCGGTGCGTTCCGGGTCCTGTAGATGCCAGCCCGTCGCGGTGGACAGGTCGGCGACCAGTTCGGAGCGGCCGGTGTCGTAGCCGCGTGCCTGGGGTGTGGAGGGAAGAAAGTCGATCAGCCGGTCCTTCTCGTAGAGCGGTTGATCGTCGCGGATGCCGCATACGGCGACACGTCTCATTCCCTTCGCGGTGGTAGCTGGCTCCTCGCCGTGCAGCACGGCGTCGGCCAGATCCACGGTGACGAAGTCGGCGAAGCGGGGGACGGCGATCCGGGCGAGTTCGTCGGCCGTCTGGACGACGTCGAGGGTGGTGCCGATGTTCAGTCCGGCGTCGTAGAGCAGCTTCAGCCGCTCACCGGTGATTTCGGCCCTGCCTGACACGGCCTGGAGTTCCGTGGAGTCGCGCAGCGTCACCACGGTGCCCCGGGGGCCCGCGCCACCCGTGGACCTCTGGTTGACCACCAGCAGCCGCGGTCCGGCCAGATGCACCTCGTCATTGGCCTCGCGGCCGGAGCTGAGCAGCGACATGATCTCCGGTTCGAGGTGCGAGACCTGCGACACGAGCTGCCCTTCCGCTTCCGGGGACAGCTCCAGAAGCCGCTTGGCCTCGTCGTTCGCCAGGAGCAGCCGCCCTTCTCCGCTGACGATGAGCACCCCTTCCCGCACGGAGTGCAGCACCGCGTCGTGGTGCTCGTACATGCGGGTCATCTCGTTCGGGGCCAGGCTGTGCGTCTGTCGTCGTAGCCGCCGGCTCACCAGCACCGTGGCGGCGGTAGCGGCCCCGAGTGCGCATGCCCCGGCCGTCAGGATGAACGGTATCTGCCGCTCCACGAGGCCTGTCACGTTCTTCACCTTCAGCCCGGCGGAGACGAGGGCCACCACTGTGCCTCGGTTGTTCCGGATGGGCACGGTGGCCTGGACTTCCTGGCCGAGGGGACCGTGCACGCTTTCGGTGTAGACCCTTCCCTTCAGCGCCGGCTCGATCTTTCCCACGAACCGCTTTCCGATCCGGTCCGGCAGGGGATGGGTGTAGCGGATCCCTTTCGTGTCCATGACGACGACGAAGTCGACGCCCGCGGACTTGCGTCCGGCCTCGGTCTGCGGTTGCAGAACTCTCGAGGGATCGCGTGCTTGCAGTGCGGACAGCACGCCGGGGGAATGCGCGAACGTCTGGGCGACGGCTATGGATCTCCGTTTGGCTTCGGCGTCGGTGTGCCGTTCCGACTGCACGACAAGGGCGAACACGGCGAATGCCACGAGAAGCACCACCAGCGTCACCTGCATGAGAAACATCTGGCCCGCGACGGTTCGCGTGCTGTTGCGCACCAGCGACGCCTTCCGCGGTATGTGCCGAAATCGGGCAAAACGGTCTCTCATCCGGCCTTTCTAGCATTGCCTGCCCCCTCTAGTCACGGGGTCTGCCCGGGCAGCCTCCCCACAGCACGCCGATCGATCGCCTCCGCCGTCACAGCAGCCACGGAAGCCGCACACCGCCCCAGCAGCAACAACGGCCTCACTGGCACGCTCTCGCACCGGGCGACGCGACGAGCATTGATCACCGTCCGGGCGCGCCGCTTGACGGGCAGGGGCAGGAGAGGGTGTGAGGGGCGGGGCGAGGCTGCGAAGTCCGTGCCGTGTTCTGACTCCTCCCGACGGCGGGGCACCGGAGCGGCTCACCGCCGCGTGACCGCATCGTGCAAGGCCGGCGGAGCCGGTCCGCGTCACCTGGTCCGGTGTTCGCCCGCCTCCGGCCGCTCCAGCTGGGAGGCGAGGACCGCGGCCTGGACCCTGCGCTGCACGCCCAGTTTGGCCAGCAGGCGGGAAATGTGGTTCTTGACGGTCTTCTCGGACAGGTAGAGCTTCTTGCCGATCTCGCGGTTGGTCAGGCCGTCGCCGATCAACGCCAGGATGTCCCTCTCGCGGGGCGACAGGCTCGCCAGCTCGGACGGCACGGCCGGGCTGTCCGCGGGGTCGGCCCGCAGTGAGCGCATCAGGCGGGCCGTGGTCGAGGGATCCAGCATCGACTGGCCGGCGGCGACGGTGCGGACCGCGGAGACGAGGTCGGATCCCTTGATCTGCTTGAGGACGTAACCCGAGGCGCCGGCCATGATCGCGTCGAGCAGGGCCTCCTCGTCGTCGAACGAGGTCAGCATCAGGCAGGCGAGCTCCGGCATCTGGCTGCGCAGTTCACGGCAGACCGAGATGCCGTCGCCGTCGGGCAGGCGGACGTCGAGGACGGCGACGTCGGGGCGGAGGGCGGGGCCCCGGACCAGCGCATGGTCGACGGTGCCCGCGTCGCCGATCACCGAGATGTCCGGCTCGGCGTCCAAGAGGTCGGCCAGGCCGCGGCGGACGACCTCGTGGTCGTCCAGCAGGAACACCCGGATCGGGTTCTGCTCGGTGAAAGTGCGTGGCTCCGGCATCGCGTCCCCTTGGCTTCCCCTGTGGCGGACAGGTTGCGGGCTTCCTTGATGTCGATCATCACTCGCCCGGGCCACCGGCACCAGGGGCCGATCGGCCCTACCCCGCAAGGACGACTCGTCCGGGCGCCCCACCATGATGAGCCGGCGGAGCGCCGCGCATCGCCACCCGACGCGCGACACGGTCACTCCGGGCCGGTCGTCTCGGCTGTCTCGGCGTCGTCCGTGAGGGGGGCGCCGTCCGGCAGCAGGCCGCCGTGCGCGCGTGGGCGGTCGTCCCCGAGCGCGTCCCCCGGCCCGGTCGGGTCCGTGTGGCGAGTGAGGTCGAAGTCCACGTCCACGACGCCTTCGACGGCGCGGATCAACCGCGCCGCCACCGGTACCAGGGAGGTGTCCCGGACCTGGCCGGCGAGTTTCACGACGCCGTCCGCCACCTCCACGCGCACGCGCGAGCCCGGAGCCGGGAACAGGTAGGAGACGACCTCGCGCCGTACCTCCTCGGCGATCTCCTCGTCGGTGCGGAGGAAGACCTTGAGCAGGTCGGCCCGGCTGACGACGCCTTGCAGCAGGCCCAGGGCGTCGACCACGGGGAGCCGCTTGACCTTCGCGCGGGCCATGGTCCGCGCGGCCTGGGCGAGCGTGGTGTCCGGACGGACGGTGAAGGCCGGGGAGGTCATGAGTTCCTCCGCCGTCACCGCGCCGGCCTTCGCCAGGTCGGGGAGGCGGCGCAGCTGTGTGGTCCTGTCGGGATCACTGTCGCGGAACTCCTCCTTGGGCAGCAGGTCCGCTTCGGAGACGACGCCGACGACGCGGCCTTCGCCCTCGACGACGGGCAGGGCGCTGATCTTCCAGTCCTGCATCAGCTGCACCATCTCCTTGAAGGCCGCTCCGCGACCGACGGCGGCGACCGTCTGGGTCATGACGTCGCTCACGATGTGCGGTGTGCCGTGCATGGCCGCTCCTTCGTCGTTCGTCGGGGGCCGGCTCAGACGGTGCTGCCGGCGCCGTACGGGGCGTACAGGTCCAGCAGTCGCGTCCTCGTCGAGCGGAGACGGTGGGCGAGCACCCGGCCGACCCACTGGTCGACGTCGTGCCCCAGCGCGGGGTCCTCCCGGCACATGCGCCGGACGGTCGTGGCATCGAACTCGTAGGCCCGCACGGGGGTGGTCGCCTCGGCGCCCATGTGCCAGGCGTGCGGGGGGAACAGCCAGGACCAGCCGACCAGTTCGTCGTGTCCGAGGTTCTCGACGACGGCCGCCCGGCGGCCGGGGACACGCGTGTCGAGTTCGATCCGGCCGGTGCGGATGATCCAGAAGCGGTCTGCGCGTCCGCCTTCTTCGAAAAGGCGTGCTCCCTGCGGGACGGACACCTCGTGCGCGACGCGCATCAGCCGCTCGCGGTGATCGGCGGACAGCGAGCGCAGCATGACGGCGGTGGTGCAAGTGTTCATGGCCTGTCTCCCTCGCGGGGGTCCGGACTTCCACTGCCACCCTGCGCCCCGGCTCCGAGAGGATCCATGGGCCACCCGGCCTTCCGAGCGGCCCGTCAGACCCCCCTTCGTGGCCGCGTCGAGGCGCGGGGATGCATGGCCTCCGGGACCGGGACCTCAGGAAACCCCCGCGGGCCCGGGCAGGCCGACATCGACCGGGTCGCCACCGCCCTCGCCCTCGATCACGTGCTCCCGCCGTCGACGCGAGCACGGGGAGCGGCACGGCCGGGAACGACAAGATCGGTTCCGCTGGAGCCGGCGTGTCAGCTTGTCGAAGTATCCGGGTGCCGGCTCAGCGACGTCCGGCAGCCGCAACCGGTGATCTGCTCCCGGAGGCACTTCCAGCGTCAACGTCGCGCGACGGGGACGCGCCGTATGACAGACGGCCGCGCCGAACCCGCGGAGGCTGTCCGCGACGGGGACCAGCCGTCCTCGCCGCCGAGGAACGCCCGGTGCGGGCAAGCACAGTTCAAGGAGGTCGCCGGTCGGATCGTGACCCGAGCCGAGCAGGGGCCACTGGTCCCTGGTCCGGGACCAGTGGCCCCTGCACGAGCAACCGCCCGAGGACCACTCTGAAATCGGATTCCTCGCCTCAGGAGGTGGAGATCATGCTCCGCACTGTCACCGTAGGTCTCGACGGCTCGCGGGAGAGCCGGGCGGCCGCGGAATGGGCGGCCCGCGAAGCAAGGCTGCGCGACCTGCCGTTGAAGATCGTCCACGTCTGGGAACCGGTGCCGGAGCCGATGGCGCAGGCGCCGCTCCTGGGCGCGGAGACCCACCAGCACTGGACCGAGCGGGTTCCCCGGGAGGCAGCGGAAGGGCTCCGGCTGCGTCACCCCGGCGTCGAGGTGCGCACCGAGCAGGTGTCCGGTCGTCCGGCCGACGCTCTGGCCGAGGCGGCGAGGAGCGCCGAAGTGCTGGTCCTCGGCTCGCGCGGCCTCGGGGGGCTCGGCGGGTTCATGGTCGGCTCGGTCGGTCTGTCCGCCCTCGCGCACGCGGACCGTCCCGTCGTGCTGGTGCGCGCACCGGAAGTGGCCGCCGACGAGCACGAGCCCGACCCGGTCGGCGTCCCCTCCGCCGCGACACCCTTCCTGCCCGTGGTCCTCGGGCTCGACGTCGGGCACCAGGACGAGACGCTGATCGAGTTCGCCTTCGACGCCGCCAGGCGCCGCGGGACGACCCTGCGGATCGTCCACGGCTGGAACCCGCCGCCCTACTACGCCTACGGCACGCCCGCCAATCCCGCGCTGCACGAGGCGCTGGCCCTCACCGACGCCCGGGCCCTGGCCGAGGCGGTGGGGCCCTGGCGGCAGAAGAACCCGGACGTGGAGGTCGTCGAGGAGTCCCGCTACGGCAGCGCGGCCGTCCATGTCGTGGACGCCGCCCGCGAGGCCTCCCTCGTGGTCGTGGGCCGGCGGATCCGGCGCAGCTCACTGGGCGCCCACATCGGGCACGTCACGCACGCCGTCCTGCACCACTGCGCGGCCCCCGTCGCCGTGGTCCCCCACGGCTGACCCGACCCGGGTCGCTCCCGAACACCTGCGAGGAGAAGAGAACATGAAAGCAGCGGTCGTACGAGCGTTCGGTGAACCTCTGGTCATCGAGGAGCGCCCCGACCCGCAGCCCGGCCCCGGCCAGGTCCGCGTCCGGGTGGAGGCATCGGGTCTCTGCCACACCGACATCCACGCGGCGCACGGGGACTGGCCGGTCAGGCCCGACCCGCCGTTCGTCCCGGGGCACGAGGGCGTCGGCCTGGTCGAGGCGCTCGGCGAGGGCGTGACCCACCTGTCCCTCGGGCAGAGGGTCGCCGTGCCCTGGCTCGGCCGGGCGTGCGGGCGGTGCGAGCACTGCCTCTCCGGCTGGGAGACCCTGTGCGAGCAGCAGATCAACACCGGCTACGGCTGCGACGGCGGACACGCCGAGAAGATGCTGGCCTGGGCCGACTTCGCGCAGCCGGTGCCCGACGGCATCACCGCCCTGGAAGCCGCCCCCCTGACCTGCGCGGGCGTCACGACCTACAAGGCACTGAAGGTCGCGGACGTCAGGCCCGCCCAGCTCGTCGCGATCTCCGGCATCGGCGGGCTCGGCCATCTGGCCCTGCAGTACGCGAAGATCGCCGGCGCGACCGTCGCCGCCGTCGACGTCACCGACGACAAGCTCCGGCTGGCCGCGGAGCTCGGCGCGGACATCGTCGTCGACGCCCGCAACGAGGACGTCGGCGAGGTGCTCAAGCGGCACGGCGGCGCGCACGCCGCCATCGCGCTCGCGGTGAACGACGCGGCCTTCGAGGCCGTCAACGCCGGGCTGCGGCGCGGCGGCAAGCTCGTCATGGTGGCGTTGCCCGCGCACGGCACGGTCCGTGTGCCCGTCTTCGACACCGTGCTGAACGGCACCTCGGTGATCGGTTCGATCGTCGGCACCCGGCAGGACCTCGCCGAGGTCTTCCAGCTGCACGCCGCCGGCCGCACCGAGGTCGTCTACGAGGCCCGCCCGCTCGCCTCCGTCAACGACTCCATCGACGAGGTGCTGCGCGGCGAGGTCAAGGCGCGCATCGTGTTCGACCTCGAAACGGGACGGTGAGGACCATGGACCTGCCCGTCGTCGTGGGCGTGGACGGCTCGGAGTCGAGCCTGCGGGCCGCCGACTGGGCGGCCGACGAGGCCGACCTGCGCGGGACGCCGCTGCGGCTGGTGTACGCCTCCCTCTGGGAGCGCTACGAGGGGGAGTCCCTGGCGGAGGACGTCGGCAAACCGTCCGAGCAGGTGCGGGCCGAGGACATCGTGCGGGTGGCCGCGGAGCGCGCCCGGCTGCGGCAGCCCGGCGTCGAGATCTCCACCGACGTGCTGCCGGAGGAGCCCGAGTACGCACTCGTCCGGGAGGGACGCGGCGCCTGCGCCCTGGTGCTCGGCACCCGCGGACGCAGCGGCCTGGTGGGAATGCTGCTCGGGTCGGTGAGTCTGACCGTCGCCGCTCGCGCCGCCTGCCCGGTGATCGTGGTGCGTCCAGGCAACGACAACCAGGTCCGGGCGGGAACGCGCCGCCGCGTGGCCGTGGGCGTCGGCGAGCAGGGTACGGACTCCGCGGCGCTGCGCTTCGCCGTCCAGGAGGCGCGGCTGCGCCGGGCGAGCCTGGACGCGGTACGGGCCTGGCGGTGCCCCGCGCACGAGACCACCGACCACCCCCTGCTCGCCGGCGCACCGGCGCGGCTGCACGAACAGCACGCCGTCGAGGTCCTGGACAAGGCGCTGGGGGAGACGCCCGCGGACGTGGACCTGCACCGGCGGACGGTCGAGGGTCCGGCCCGCAGGGTCCTGCTGAACGCCTCGCACGACGCCGACCTGCTGGTGGTCGGCGCCCGCCGCCACCAGGGACACCTCGGGCTCCAACTGGGGCGCGTGGCCCACGCGGTCCTGCACCACTCCGCCTGCGCCGTCGCCGTCGTACCCGAGCCGGCGTGAATGCCGCCTCCTCGACGGCCGCTTCCGTCCAAGACCGCCCGACGACCCCACGCCGACGACTTCCGGAGCCCACCATGTCCAAGGTCGAACACCAGGACGCCACCGTACTGACCGACGACGAACTGCGCACCCTGGACGCACACTGGCGGGCCTCCAACTACCTGGCCGCCGGACAGATCTACCTGATGGCCAACCCGCTGCTGACCGAGCCCCTGCGGCCCGAGCACATCAAGCCCCGGCTGCTCGGCCACTGGGGCACCTCGCCCGGCCTCAACCTCGTGTACACCCACCTCAACCGGGTGATCAAGACACGCGGACTCGACGCCCTGTGCGTCTGGGGGCCGGGCCACGGAGGCCCGTCGATCCTGGCCAACTCCTGGCTGGAGGGCAGCTACAGCGAGACCTACCCGGACGTGCCGCGAGACGGCGCGGGCATGGCCCGGCTGTTCCGGCAGTTCTCCTTCCCCGGCGGTGTGCCCAGCCACGTCGCCCCGGAGACGCCGGGCTCCATCCAGGAGGGCGGCGAGCTCGGCTATTCACTGGCCCACGCCTACGGCGCCGCCTTCGACAACCCGGACCTGCTGGTCGCCTGCGTGATCGGCGACGGCGAGGCCGAGACCGGGCCGCTGGCCGCCGCCTGGCACTCGGACAAGTTCCTCGACCCCGCACACGACGGAGCCGTCCTGCCGATCCTCCACCTCAACGGGTACAAGATCGCCAACCCGACGGTGCCGCACCGGCCACCGGAACCTGCACGTACGCGGCTACAAGGAGTCCGGCACCACGACCACGCCGTTCGACATGGTCGTGCGCAACGACCTCGACGGCTACCGCCTCGTCATGGACGTCATCGACCGCGTCTCCGGCCTGGCCGTACGCGCCGCCGCCGTACGCCAGCGGATGGCCGACGCGCGCACCCGGCACCAGGCCTGGATCCGCGAGCACGGCACCGACCTGCCCGAGGTCGCCGACTGGACCTGGAACGACTGACCGTCCCGCACTCCGGAAGGACCCACCGCCATGACCGTACGCGCCGGCGTCAACGGCTGCGGCCGCATCGGCCGCACCCACCTGCGCGCCGCCCGCGACCGTGCCGGAGCCGGCACGCAGGACGTCGAGCTGGTCGCCGTGAACGACATCGCCCCGCCCGCCACCCCGGCCCACCTGCTGGAGTACGGCTGCCGGTGAGGGCCGTTCAGCCCAAGTCCCCGAGAGGCCCGACCCGGGTGCTGCGGCCCGACGTGCCGGCCGGGCCCTCGGGCGGCCCGACGGGGAGGACCGTCCGGGCGGGCGATGAGGGCCGGACGGCCCAAGCGGACCGAGCGGGAAGCCGACAATCTGGATGCGTCGGGCAATCGCGGCAACCGGAAAAGGGATGGTGAAGGACATCATGAAAGGCTTCGTCTTCCACGGCCCCGGACAGTCCGCCTGGGAGGAGGTCCCGGACCCTGGCATCAAGGAGCCCACCGACGCCGTCGTGCGGGTGGGCGCCGTCACCATCTGCGGCACGGACCTGCACATCCTCAAGGGCGACGTGCCCGAGGTGCGTCCGGGCACTGTCCTGGGTCACGAGGCGGTCGGCGAGATCGTGGAGGCCGGCAGCGACGTCCGGACCGTCCGGCCGGGGGACCGTGTGCTGGTCTCCTGCATCAGCGCGTGCGGCCGCTGCCGGTACTGCCGAGAGGGCAGCTACGGCCAGTGCAGGGGCGGCGGGGGCTGGATCCTGGGCCACCTGATCGACGGCGCCCAGGCCGAGTACCTCCGCGTTCCCCACGCCGACCTGTCCGTGCACGCCCTGCCCAGCGCGGTCGGGAGCAACGACGCCGTCCTGCTCGCGGACATCTTCCCGACCTCCTACGAGGTGGGCGTGCTCAACGGGCGGGTGCGGCCGGGAGACACGGTGGCCGTCGTCGGGGCCGGGCCCGTCGGCCTCGCGGCGATCGCCACGGCGCACCTGTTCGCACCCGAGCGGATCGTCGCCGTCGACCTCGCGGCGTCCCGGCTGGAAGCGGCGAAACAGCTTGGCGCCGACGCGGTGGCAGACGCCCACGAGGACCCCGAGCAGCTGATCGCCGATCTCACCGACGGGCTCGGCGCGGACGTGGTCATCGAGGCGGTCGGAGTGCCGGAAAGCTTCGAGATGTGCACACGGATGGTGCGGCCCGGCGGTCACGTGGCCACCGTCGGCGTGCACGGCAAGCCCGCCACGCTGCACCTGGAAGACCTGTGGATCAAGAACGTGACCATCACCACCGGTCTGGTCGACACCCGTTCCACGCCACCCTGTTGCGGATGGCCGCCGCAGGCCGGCTGCCCACCGCGCAGCTGGTCACCCACACCTTCCCCCTGGACCGCATGGAGGAGGCCTACGACGTGTTCGCCCGGGCCGCCGACACCGGCGCGCTCAAGGTGGTCCTCGGCGAGCAGTCGCACGAGGAGATCGCTGTCCGGGCGGCCTGACGAGAGGACGTGACAGATCATGACCGAACAAGACACGGCGAAGGCGCCGCAGGGACGGCCGTCGGGTGATCTGGGCCGCCGGCTCGCCACCCGCCGCACCCAACTCGCACTGACGCGCGAGGAGACAGCCGGCCGGGCCGGCATGGACCCCGGCTACCTGAAGCACCTGGAGGAACATCCCGACGCCTCGCCGAGCCACGGCGTGCTGCTCAGACTGGCGGGAGCCCTGGAGACCACGCTCTCCTCGCTCACCGGAGGGGACGCCGATCTGCCGCCCGGCCCCGGACTGGCAGGGCACTCACCCGCCTTCACCGAGCTGAGCCGGACCGAGTGCGGCGACCTGCTCTCCACGCACGGTGTCGGAAGGCTCGCGGTGCCCACCGCCCAGGGCCCGGTGATCGTCCCCGTCAACTACAGCGTCATCGACGGCACGATCGTCTTCAGGACCGCACACGGCGCCACACCGTCCCTCGCGGTCGGCAGCCCCGTCGCCTTCGAGATCGACCGAATAGACGACGCGTTCAGCCAGGGCTGGAGCGTGCTGGTGCGCGGCCACGCGCGCATGGTAACGGACCTCGGCGAGGCGCAACTGCTCGCGCGACGTGCGCACAGCACACCATGGGCCGGCGGTCGGCGTGACGTCTGGGTGCGCGTCGAACCGTACGCCGTCACGGGCCGCCGCATCACGCTCTGAGCCGGTTGGTTCTCGGACGGGCCAGGGCCGCCGGTTCGCGGCCGGGATGCCGCACGGCCCGACGGGGGACCGGCGCAGCACATTATCGGGTGAGAGAAGAGAAGGCAGATGGACGCCAACGACGGATTCCGCGAACTCGACCGGCAGGAGTGTCTGCGCCTGCTGGCCACCGTGCCGGTGGGACGCATCGTGTACACACGGCACGCGCTGCCCGCCGTTCTGCCCTTCAACTTCTGCCTGGACCACGACGGTGCGGTGCTGGTGCGCACGTCGGCCTCCTCGGAGCTGGTGCGCGCGGTCGACGGAGCGCTGGTCGCCTTCGAGGCCGACGAGGTCGACGCCGCCACGCACTCCGGGTGGAGCGTCGTCGTCATGGGCGCGGCCGCCGTCGTGACCGACCTCGCCGAGCACACGCGGATGCTGCTGACCGGTCCTCGTTCCTGGGCGCCGGCGCCGCAGGAGGTCTTCCTGCGCATCGACCCGGAGCTGCTCACCGGACGCGAACTCGTCGGCGGACGTTCCCTGTACGGCGTACGCCTCCCCTACTGAACGGCCCTGCCACCAGGGCCGTTCAACATCCGGGCGGCCCCCTTCGGCGGATGCCCGGCGCCTCGGAGCCGAGGAGCATCGTCCAGGAGGCCGGCGCCACCACACGCGGCGCTTCCACCGGGCCGTGACTCACTCTCCCGCGGTCAGCCCCGCACGTGCAGCCCGAAACCCGTGCGGCCCGCGGGCTCCAGTCCCTCCTTCAGGTGCAGCGAGGGGATCTCATAGTCACCGAAGTTCTGCCGCCGGAAAGAAATCGGCTCGGTCGACTCCAGGGTGAGCAGGCGCTGCTCCCAGGCCTTGGCGACGTCCGGGTAGTCCTCGTCAGTCATCCGGTCGGTGCCGTACAGCACGAACGGCGGCAGTACTTCGATGCCCGGGTAGTGGAGGATGCCGTGCTGGATCGGGAACAGCAGATCGTCGATGGGGCCATTGATCCCGCGGGCGGCGTAATGCGGCTCCGGGCCGCCGGCGGTCACCGACAGCAGGGCCCTGCGGCCCGCGAGGGTTCCTTCGCCGAAGCGCTCGCCGTACTTGGTGTCGCTGTGCTCGCCGACGCCGTACGCGAAGTGGAAAGTGAACACCCGGGCCTTTACGCGGACTGGGAGAACTGCACCCTCGACGTGGTCGGGCACCTGCGCCTGGCCGCCGGCAAGTACCCCGAGGACCCCGACCTGGCCTCGCTCATCGGCGAGCTGGCGATGGGCAGCAAGCGCTTCCGTCACCTCTGGGCCCGCGCCGACGTGCGTGCCCGCACCCATGGACGCAAGGGGTACCGGCACCCGCTGGTCGGACTGCTGGAACTGCACCAGGAGAACTTCGCACTACCGGACGAATCAGGCATGGAGCTGCTGGTGCTGTCCGCGGCCCCCGGCAGCCCCGCCGAGGACGGCCTGCGCCTGCTCGCGGGCCTGGGCGCGGACCGCGGTGACGCGCATCCCAGAGTGAACGCTCAGGTCCGCGAGTAACTCGACAACACCCACAGCGCCGGGAACGCCTCAACACTGACGGCTTTCCGGTCCCCGGCCTGGCTGAAACCCCGGAGTGAGTCCCGGGGCTTCAGCCCGAGCTGCACATAAGCCAGTTCGCTCACCGGTTCTCCGACCCCCGCCGCCGTGCCCGGGCCCGAGCGTGCACGGAGCGACACCGCGGGGGATCGGCGCCGCTCCTTCGACCACTCTCCCCCGGACCACACGGTTCCCGCTGGTGCCGAAGGTCCCGGCCGTGGGGGCCGGATGACCCTCTGCCGGGTCCGTCCGCCCTGCCGGGCGCGCCCCGGGTAACCGGCGGAACTTGTGGGCCGTGGCCCGCGAGATCCCCATCTCGGCGGCCACATGAGCGACAGGACGACCCGAACGGACACGTTCGACGAGCAATCGCCTGCCATGAACGGTCAGCCGGGCATTGCGGTGGGACACGAAGGCCTCCGTGCGGTGCAGTCCTGGACAGCTCCACCACAGTGGAGGTCTTCGCCATGTCCAAGACCCGCCGGTGTCAACAACGCTCATGCTCAATACATCTAGCGGGCATGGCGCCGGTCGCCTTCGTCGGCAGGCTGGACACAGCTTCAGGGCCGGACCGTCGAAGCGGCAGGTGCAGGGGTTGTCGGTCCGTTCCACGGGGCCGGTCCGCCCAGGCGCCGGCCTGGGACACCCGGACCGATCCGCTACCACGCGCTCCGGCCGGGGACTAACGTGGCACACGATCGGACCGGTGGGCGTCCGAGCATTGAGGGGACCTGGAGGAACGCAGGTGGGAAGCCCCGAGGAGGCCCGCGTACGGATGCCGCAGCTGCGACTGGACGAGCTGCTGGAGGAGCTCCAGGCACGGCTGGACGCGGCCCGCGGCACCCGGGACCGGGTGCACAGCCTGCTGGAGGCGGTGCTGTCGGTCGGCAGGGAGCTGGACCTGGAGCAGGCCCTGCACAGCATCGTCGAGGCCGCCGCGTCGCTGGTCGACGCGGAGTACGCCGCGCTCGGCGTGATCGGTCCGGACGGCAGGCGGCTGTCGGCCTTCCACACGGTCGGCGTCAGCGACGAACAGATCGCCCGCATCGGGCCCTATCCGGAGGGCCACGGCATCCTGGGCGAGCTGATCAGGCACCCGGAGCCGCTGCGCCTGGCGAAGATCTCCGATCACCCGGCCTCGTACGGTTTCCCGGCCCACCACCCGCCGATGAACACCTTCCTCGGCGTCCCGATCCGGGCGCGCGACCATGTCTTCGGCAACCTGTACCTGACCGAGAAGCGGGGCGGCGCCCAGTTCGACGAGGAGGACGTCTCGGTCACGCTGACGCTCGCCGTGGCGGCCGGGGTCGCGATCGACAACGCCCGCCTCTACGAGGAGTCCCGGCTGCGGGAGCGCTGGCTGCGGGCGAACGCGGAGATCACGCACAGCCTGATGTCCGGCCGCGACCGTGCGGAGGTGCTGGCGCTGATCGCCGAGCGGGCCGGAGAGATCACCGGCTCCGCCCTAGCGGCGGTCGCCCTGCCCATGGAGGACACCGGGACCCTCGCGGTGGAGATCGCCGTCGGCCTGGACGCGGAGGCGCACCGGGGCCTCGTCCTGCCCATGGACAGCAGTCTGATGGGGCTGGCCTTCTCCGGCGCCTCACCGGTCTCCAGCGCCGACGTGGGCCACGACGACCGGATCTCCCTGGAGCCGCCGCGGTTCGACGGGCTCGGACCCGCCGTGGCCGTGCCCATCGGCACAGGTTCCGCAGGTCCACGGGGGGTCGTCCTGCTGGCCCGCAAGGCCGGCGAGCCGGTGTTCTCGGTGACGGAGACCGAACCGCTGAAGGCCTTCGCCGGACAGGCCGCCCTGGCCATGGAGCTGGCGGAACGCCGGGAGGAGGCCGAGGAGGTCGCGGTCCTCAAGGACCGCGACCGTATCGCGCGCGACCTGCACGACCTGGCCATCCAACGCCTGTTCGCCACCGGCATGACCCTCCAGAGCGCCGGCCGTTTCATCGAGCACGAGGAGGCCGCCGAGCGCGTCGTGCGCGCGGTCGACGACCTCGACGAAACCATCAAAATCATCAGGTCGACGATCTTCGGCCTGCGCACCCGCGAGGGCGCGGGAGAGGCCGGACTGCGGGCGCGTGCCGTACGGGTGGTCGGGGAAGCCGCGCGGGTCCTCGGTTTCGCCCCCAGCGTCCGGATGGAAGGCCTGCTGGACACCGACGTGCCGAAGGAGATCGCCGATCACGTCGTGGCGGTGCTCTCCGAGGCCCTGACCAACATCGCCCGGCACGCCCACGCGGACCGCGCCGACGTGCTGCTGGCCACCGACGGGCGGCAGGTACGGCTGTCGGTCACGGACAACGGCGGGGGCATCCCCGTCGGCGGTCGGCGCAGCGGGCTGCGCAACATGGCCGAGCGGGCGGAACAGTTGGGCGGCGGGCTGGAGCTGGGCAGCCCCGAGGGTGGCGGCACCACGCTGACGTGGCGGGTGCCGGCGCGGAAGGCGTAGCTGCCGAGGCGCACGGCGCCCGCGCCGGGAGGCAACACGGGCCCGGACCGCACGAGGGCAGACCTGCGCACGACTGGGCGGAAGGACTCCACCCGCTTCTCGCGGATCCTGGTGCGCGGTGCGTGGTGCGTGGTGCGTGGTGCGGGGTGCGCGGCCTGCGACCCGGCCGCTCCGTTGCGCCTCGGCCGGGTCCTTCCCGCGCCTCATGTGGTCCGAGTCGCGCGGGAGTTGGCTGGTGTCAGGAACAGGAACAGGAACAGGGACAGGGACAGGGACAGGGACAGGGATCGGACCGGAGAGGGTGAGCACGACGCCGACGAGTCTCACGCCGGAGTTCCGGGAACGATGCGCGGCACTCCTCGTGCGGGCGGTGGGCCTCACATACGTCCTCACCGCGGCCCACGAAGCGCCTACCGGCCGCCTGCTGCGCCGTCGGGCACACAGGGCGTCGCCGCGGCAGCCGAGCGGACCGGAGCGCGGCTGCCACCGTCTGCCGGTGCGCTCCTGACGCGCCCGGCGGACAGCGTATTCGTGAGCCGGGGACCCGGGACCGGAACAGTCCCCGGCCCACCGCACTGGACGACGGCGCCTTCACCGGGGCCGATCGGCTCCTTGCGGGGACCTCTGGCCCCTGCTGCGCCCGGTGCGTGGCTCGGAGACTGATGGCGCATCCCCGAAGGAGGTCCGCACATGCCCGCCATCATCGTCGGTCTCGACGGCTCGCCCGAAAGCCTGGCCGCCGCAGACTGGGCCGCTCGCGAAGCGACGCAACGGGAGGCGCAGCTGTGTCTCGTCCATGCCACGGACATGGTGGCTTCCCTGTACGTCCCCTACATGGGGGTTCCGGCGCCGGGCGCGATCGAAGCGCACCGTGAGTGGTCCGAGCGTCTGCTGGGCGAGGCGGAGTCCCGGCTCACGGAACGCCATCCCGGCCTGCGTGTCACGACGCAGCAGGCCGAGACGGAGGCCGTCGCGGCCCTGCTGGCAGCGGCGAAGGACGCGGAACTGCTGGTTCTCGGTTCCCGGGGCTTCGGCACGGTGGCCGGGTTCCTGGTCGGCTCCGTAGCCCTCGCCGTCGTGGCGCGCTCCGAGCGACCGGTCGTCCTCGTACGGGCCGGTGAGCACGCTCACGTCGAGCATCTGCCGGACGCCGCGGGCGCCGGCTCGGCCATTGCTCCTTGCCGTGACGTGGTGTTGGGACTGGACCTGGCCGAACCGGACGACGCCGTCGTCGAGTTCGCCTTCGAGAGTGCCCGACGTCGCGCGGCAGGCCTGCGGGTCGTCCACGGTTGGAACCCGGCGACCGTCTACGGCTACGGAGCAGTCCTCGACTCGGGGCTCAGCGCCGACCTGGCGGAGGAGACGCGGCACGGCCTGAACGACGTTCTGCGCCCCTGGCAGGACAAGTTCCCCGGGGTCGAGATGCGCGCACAGGCCGTCATCGGCAGCCCGGGCCGCCATCTCGTCCACGCCTCGCGAGACGCGTCACTGGTCGTCGTCGGGCGGAAGAGGAGCCACGCGCCGGCCGTCGGCCGCATCGGCCCGATCGCGCAAGCGGTGCTGCACCATGCCTGCGCACCGGTAGCCGTGGTCCCGCACGACTGACGCGAGCCGCGCGGTACGAGGGCGGCGTACCGACCATCACGGTCCCGGTCCCGAGGGGAGGGCGGGCACCAGGACCATCCGGGTGCGACGCGGCTTAAGGCAGGGCGCGTCGGGTCGCACCGGGTGTGCGCGGCCGGCGGGTCGTCGGCCGCGCACACCGCAGCCATGCTCAACGGTCTGAGTCCTGACAGGCAGTTCTGAGCCTGAGGCGGCCGACCGCCGAGTGCCGGGCACGGCCGCAGAGCAGTCGCCGACGGCGGGCCCGCACGCCGGTGGGCCCCGCCGCGCGGGGAGTGCGGCCGTTGTCACCGGCGGAACCGTGCGGACCACCGGGCCTCCAGGCGCTCGCCGGCTCTCCCTGCCACCCCCTCACCACCTCCCCTCACCGTCGAACGACGCGGAGCCCGGTGCATGGGGCCGAAGGTCCCTGGAGCTCGGCGTCAGGCCCGGTCCGCATGCGGTGGGGAGGCGATGGAGTGATTCTCGAAGGAGGGAAGCAGCGTGTCCGGCACGTCGGCGGATCCCGGATCGGATTCGCCGCCGGGGTCGTACACCCTCATCCACCGTCGGATCCCGCTTCGCAACGAGACGGAGGCCGCCGCCATGGAACCGGTCGTCACTGTGGGCCTCGATGGCTCACCCGAAAGTCTCGCCGCCGCTCGGTGGGCTGCCGACGAGGCCGACAAGCGCAGGCTCACGCTGCGTCTGCTCCATGCGTGGCCCCTGCTGTCGCCGGAGCCCGCGCACGCCACTTCCGCGGTCGACCAGAACTACTGGGCGAAGCGCCTTGTGCACACGGCGCGGGCCGAGGCGCAGGCCCGTCACCCGGGCCTGACCGTCGTCGGGAGTCTCGTGGCCGACGACGCGCACGCTGCTCTGCTCCAGGCGGCGTCGGAGTCGGAGATGACCGTGCTCGGTTCCCACAGGCTGGGCACCGTCGAGAGCTACTTCATGGGCGAGGTCAGCATGCCGGTCGTGGCACACGCGCAGTGCCCCGTGGTGCTCGTGCGCGCCGGGTCACCGGACGGGGGAGTGGACCCCGCGCCCGCCGGCCCGGTGGTCGTGGCTCTCAAGCTGAACGGGGCCTGTGACGGTCTGCTGGATTTCGCGTTCCATTCCGCGGCAGCCAGGAACGTTCCGCTGCTCGCGGCGCACGGCCGGAGCGTGCCCCTCCACGCGCGGGTGCCCTGGGGCGTGGACCACCAGGTGACCGAGGAGATGACGCGGGACGCGCAGCAGGAGCTGAGCACGGTGCTGCGTCCTTGGCGTGAGAAGTACCCCCAGGTGGAGGTGGTGGAGAGCATCCGTCTCGTGAGCGCCGCCAAAGCCGGCGTCCAGGCCTCCGACGGCGCCGACCTGCTGGTCGTGGGCCGGCGTGCGCCCCGGCACGGCGGGAATCCCCACCTCGGACCGGTCGCCCATGCCGCCATCCACCACGGACGCTGCCCCGTCGCCGTCGTCCCGCATGACTGAGCCCGCCCACCAGGGGCGCCGACGCGGGCGCAGGTGTGCGAGACCCACACCGCCGTCGTGTTCTTCACCGGGGATCGCGCCCGCGCGTCGCCTCGCCCCGGACGCGCCGGAAGTGAGCCGTCGGGCCGGACCGGACGGCGCGCGGCACCCAGTCCGACCGCATCGTCCGGGCCACCGCCGACGACCGCGCCCTCGTCCGGCTGACGGGCGTCGACAACCGCGAGGTGGCCCAGAGCGGCGTCTGGTACCTCTTCGTCATCGGCGCCGCCGTCATCGCCGTCTCCCTCTGCCTTCCACGGGGCCTGTAGGGAACACTGGAGGCCCGACAGCCGCCCGCCCGGAAAGGAGTCGCGCAAGCGACTCCCCAGCGGAGCTGCCCGATCCAGGACCCCACGCGAGCACCGTGGTCAACCACTGGAAGGGCGTCTCACCGTGCGGCCCGGCGACCACCAGGTCCGCAGCCAGCCGGGTTGGCACCGCCACACGACGCCACCGTAGGGTCCGGCACATGGACTGGTTGGCCCCTGTGAACACGCTGATCGGCGCCGGTATCGGCGTTGGATCCACACTTCTCGCTGATCGGCTTCGCTGGCGTCGTGACCGTGCAGCCCTCGACCGCGACACGCGCCGTCAGACGTACGCGGCTTTCATGGGAGCCCTGTCGGACGTGTATCAGCACCTGGACGAGCTCGCCCGCGACGGACGTCCCGCACAGGAGACGCGGACCGCAGCTCACGAGGTGTTCCTGTCCGGCAACCTGTATCCACTGCGCTACGAGCTCGCCCTGATCGCACCGTGGGAGGTCATGGAACCCGTCAATCAGGCCTTCTACAGGGTTCGCGACCTCCGCGACGTGGTCGCAAGAGGCTCAGCCAGAAGTCATCCGGAATTCGGCGGGCATCTCCATGCGTATCTCGCAGCGGCCGAGAAAGCGCAGATGGCCATGCGCCGCGATCTCGGCACCTCATGGCCGGACCGCGCCGAAGGTTTCACCCCTCCCTCGGGCTGAACTGCAATGGTGTCCGTCCTGAATGCCGGGCAGTTCTCAGGGGCTGTGTCCGCGTCGTTTGCAGTGACTGGTACGGGCGTCGGAACTCCTCACAGAAGTGGTGGACTTGACCTGGTCAGAGGTCGCTGCCGCGCACGAGGCCGCCGGGTATCGGGACGCGGACAGCCGCGTCATCGCACGCGACAAATCCGGCGACGTCGGCGATCGTCCCCGGGCCCGTCCCGTGGCGGAAGGCGTTGGGGACGCTCCGGACCGCGCCCGCCCGGGCAAGGTCCACGTGGATCAGGCTGCACCGCGCCCACCGGCGGAAACGGCTGAGCCGGACCGCCGTGAGCCGCGACGTCATCTCACCGCGGTGAGTGTCGCGTAGACCACGACGTTGCCCTGGTAGCCGGTGCGCTTGGTGTAACCGCCGCCGCAGGTGATCACCCGGAGTTCGGCCCGCCCGGAGTTGCCGTACACCTTCTCGCTCGGGAAGCGTTCCTTGTCGTAGACCTCGATGGCGTCGACGGTGAACACGGCGGTGCGCTGGTCCGCCCGCCGGACCTCGATGGTGTCGCCCCTGGCCAGTGCGCCGAGCTCGTAGAAGACGCCCGCGTTGCCGGTGGGCAGATCCACGTGTCCCGCCGTCACGGCCGTCCCGGCGGATCCCGGTGGCGTGCCCTCGCTGTACCACCCGGCGTCATCGGGGTGCTCGAAGGGCGGGGGCTCGAGCGCCCCCGACGAGTCGAGGTGCAGCTTGGTGACGGGGGCGCTCACGTTGATGGCGGGGATCCGTAGCCACAGCGGTTCTGCGGGCGGGAGCGGAGACACGGCCGGGTCCGCCCGGACGGCGGTGCCCCGGGCCGTGGCTCCGGGCAGCGGGGAGAACGCCTGACCCGCCGAGGGCTGGGGTGGCTGCTCACCTCGCACCGCGCCGGTGACCAGCGCGGCACCCGTCACGAGTGTCCAGGCCAGAAGCCTGATCGAAGGGATCAACGAGGGCGGGTCGGTGGTACGCCTGGAAGCCATCGCGGTGAGTTCTTTGCTTGCGGCGGGGGAGGGGAGAGGTGATGGGGCCCCGCCGGCTCCCGTGACCACAGAGGCTTCGGGAGACGACGGCGGGGCCGGTGGAGAAGCGGCGGTCAGTTCTGGTTCGACCTCGAGCGGTGACGCATCCTCACCAGCCCTCCGGCGGCGGCGGCGGAGATCAGCACCGCGCCCAGAGCAAGCTGCTGGGCTCCCTGCCCCGTGTCTCCGAAGCCGGCCTCGACAGCACCGTCAGGTTGGCGGGTCGGGAGCTCGTACGAGTCCGTGATCTTGATCCGTGGCGGGCACTTCACGGTCACGGTGTCGGTGCTGAGCGACGATCCTTCCGGCACGGTGAACTCGCCGGTGAGCACACCCTTGCTCTCGCCTTCGAAGAGGTGGAACGCCCCTGCCGCCTCGGACTCGCCCTTGCCGTAGGTCACGTCGGCGCCACATGCCGTGGTGCTGACCGTGACCGTGGAGCCTTGAGCGGTCTGCCGCGAGTCGATGTCTAGACCTGAGTCACCGGCGGCAGCGGCGACCGGGATCTGAAGTACCAGGAAACCGGCCACCAGGCCGACGCCGATTCCCACACGTGTCTTGCCCACAAGAACCCCTCCAGCGGAGCAGTGTCCGGTCTGTCGTGTGAAGCATGATTTTTTGTGCCACTGCCGAGGCAACCGACGCTGCGTCACCTCCGCAACCTGACGGATCGGCACACGTCTCGCTCGGACAGGCGTATCGACTGCCTGGAAACAGGTATTCCCGCAGGCCAGAGGCGGAGGGGCCGTGGTGATGGCGGAATCACCGCAGGTCGGCAAACAGGCTAACGAAACCGACACCGGGGTATGCCGCGATGCGCGCTGACGCGGCGTGAGGGATGAGGTACACGGGTTGCCCGAGGGCCCCGTCCAGGTGACGAGGATCCTGACGCCTCGCCCCTGCGCGATGACCGCGGAAGCCCGCGCGGCCGAGCGCCCGTTCTGAGCCCCGCCAACCCGCGCACCGCAGGAGTTCTCACCCGGCGGCACGCACGATGTCAGCCGGCCAGGTCCAGAGGCGGGACGGACGGTCCACGGTGGCCGGAGGCGGGCGTGGAGCGCCGCCTCACGCGCCCTTGCGAGGCATGCACACCTCGCGCACATTCCGCGAGCGGGTGGCCCCCGGACGCCAACGCACGCGGCGTTCTCTGGAACTCCGCTTCGTTGAACACCCGGACCGGACCAGGTGGGGCGTCGCCATGCTGCGGGCCGCGCCGACCGTGTTCGGACCGGTGACCTCCGGAGCGAAGGTCACCGACCTCGTCGACACCCTCGCAGCCTCTGGGGAGAAGGCCCTACGGGCCATCTGTGCCGCGCGGGTCTTCGGCCTGCACAGCCTGGGCCCACGGCACGAAAACGGTCCACCGACTCCGTCGGCGGACCGTCACGAAGCTGTCGGGCTAGAGCTTGCGCAACTTTGTGGTGTAGACGAAGGACGCGACCTTGTCGCCCAGCGTGAGGCCGTCTTCCGCGTCCCACGGGAAGTGGACGCCGAGCCAGACCCTGCTGTAGGCGTCCTCGGTGGCCGCCGCACTGAAGCTGGTGAAGTGGCGGGTCTTCACCGGTGACTGAGGCTCGTCGGTCGTCATGTCGAAAGCGATGTTGTCGCTGCCGAAGTAGCGCTTCATCACCCCTGCCCAGGCCGCGCCGAACGTCGCGTGCCCCGAGGCCCAAGCCGGGAAGCACGGGCTGACGTTCACGCCGCTCTGGGTTTTCAGCAGCGGCTTCCACTCCGGGTCGAGTCCGCCTTCACGGATCGCGGACACCGGCCGCCACAGGTCGATCGGTGTCAGGAATTTGACGTCCCGTACCGCGATCGCGGCGTCTGCCATGGCGAGGGAGACGAGCGCGAACAGCCGGGCGTTCGCGTACGTGGTCAGGCCGCGGGCCTGGGAGATCTCTCGGGTCGCCTGAAGCAACTGGCCCGGCGGCTTGTAGGTGCCGTCCAGATCGTTGGCCCAGAACCAGGCCGCCGCCTCCTGCTCCTGGGTTCGGCTGACGGCGGGCGTACGCACGGTCGGTTTGTCGGCGCCGAGCGAGCGCACCGCGTCGACCTGAGCCTTGTAGGCGTCGCTGGCCAGCAGCTTCTCGTACGTCCCGTACAAACCCGGGTTCGCAGGGCGGAACTGCGAGCCGGAGGTGAGGGCGAAGGGCTTCATCTGGCCCCAGAACGGTGTCACTGCCTGGCTGTCGCGCTCGCAGGAGGGATCGGGCATGTCGGGGTAGCTGGTGGCCCGCCATGCGCCCGGCTTGTTGTCGCCGACGTACACCCTTTCGTTCTCGGAGCCGTCGCCGGCTCGCGCGTCCCTCATCTGCGTGACCATGCGGCCGACGACCGTGGCATCGAGCAGGTCGAACCCGGTGGGCTCGGTGCCGAACCGCTCACGGAACTTCGAGTCGAGGAACTGCGTCTGGTTCTTGCCGTACAGCCCCAGCAGGATGTTGTATGCCGTACGGCCGATCACCCGCTCCTCTTCGGAGGGGCCCTCGACCCAGCCGTCGTACTTGTGGGCGTAGATGTACGGCTCTGAGGTGATCTTGCCCTTCCACTTCAGCTGGTACGAGCTTTCCGCGTCGTAGATCGCCGCGTTCAGCATCGCCGCGGAACGGGACATCGGTCCCGGTCCTCCACCCTCACGCCGGATCACCTGGAGGAGCACATCGTTCCAGTAGTGGACGGGATCGGCGATCTGTTGCTGCGGCAACGCCGCCTGTGCGGGATGCGGAGCGACGGTGAGCGCGCTGCCGGTGGCGGCCAGCACCGCCGCCGTGGCCAGCGCCCGGCGCCACATCCCCGTGCGCGTCCGAACAGATCGGGTATTCATGGACATGCCTCTACTCCCCGCTGTAGCCAGTCCTGATCACCACCCGAAAGTGGCGGCGATAGCGACGTACAAGCCGCCTCCGCGGCTTGTGCAAATCCGATACGGTCCGCGGAACGGCAGGTCCCGCCCCTGTGCGGGTCTTCACGGCTCTGCAAGGAGGGCCGCCGGCTGTGCCGTTGGAGACGTTGACAAGGGTTCGAGGGATCCCTTCACCCCTGGGTTGGTGGCTGTCCGCGCGTCGTGGCCGCCCATTCACTGTGCGGCTCGGCGCCCGCCGAGCTGGGCCCCCGGATTGCGTGTGCGCTCTTTCCTGTCCTGGATCACGATGCGCGGCCGACCATCGGCGGACCTTGGGTAAACGTTGAATCAGCTGATCGAAGGCGCTGTCCCAGGCGAGATACTTGGAACCCCGGGGATGTGTTGTGAACGCCGAATCACTTCGCTCGGCAGTGTCGAGGCGCGTGTGGGCGACGGATCGCCGATCCATGTCCCGCCCGGGAGCGGTGCGTGCCCGCTGTCCGCCCCGGATGGCCGGAGGCTTCGGGACGATGGCAAGGCAGCCCGCTCCCCTCCGCAACACCCGCTGTCGATAGCCGAGTTGGGGTGCGGCGAGCCCCCGCCGACGGTGCGCGGAGACTCTTCCCGGGTGAGGAAGCGGCCCAGAACGGGAACTCTCCACAGTCCGGCGGCGGCGAGGACGAGGGGCTCGGCACCCAAACCGCGCAGCGCGCTCAGGACGACTCCGGGATCGATCAGCGCGGTGTGGTGGGGTGCGACGACACCGCCGGGGGCGATGGAGCTGACCGTACCGGTGGTCACGGTCAGCCGGCCGAGGGCGGGTACCACGGTGCGGGCGATGGCGGTGAGCGCGAACTTCGACTCCTTCGGTGCCTCGAAAGCCGGACGCTGCCTGTCCGGTGGAAGCGATCGGCATCGTGACATCCGAAATCCCGCGCCGCAGGAGTACTTCGCGGCAGGTACTGGGCTCGGGCGCAGAAACCCACGCGAGATCGCGCAGGGCGGCGAGACCGTCGCGGCGCACCGCCTCGCACAGCCCGTCGGGTACGACTACGGCGAGCGGATCGTCGAACAGCGGGATGGCCGTCGTGCCGTCCGGCACAGGGGCGCCCAAGAGGTGGTAGCGGTAGCTGATTCACGGCCACGGGGCGGCAGGCCCCAGTCATACACGGGAGCAACCGATGCGCGGCGTCCACTTCAAGACGGTCCTGGCGACCGTGCTGCTCGTCCAAGCCCTGATCTCCTCCCCAACAGGCCTCTCCGACGCCAAGCCGAACTTGCGAAAGCGGGAGGAGCGGCGCAGCGGACACCCGGCCTCGGAACCTCAGAACGAGTGACGCCGCCAGAGGTCAGCATCTGCCAGGACGAGTCACCTTCCCCTCTGCGCGCCACTCGGGCGAATGCTTGTCAGTGCCCGCCCGTATCGTCGTTGGGAGTCGGCTCCGGCAAGGGAGCGCCGTAGGCATGCCGAAGGGGATGGCCGAGTGGGGGAAGAGCTGTTCTGGATGCGGGACGGGGACCTGCGTCACGGCCTGGCGCCGGAGAACGAGGCGGGCGAGGCCATCGCGCGAAGCGGCTTCGAGCCCTGCCTCCTTGCCGTACTCCGGATATCGCTGGGAAGGGCCGCAGACGACCGCATCACCAGGGGTTGGTACTTGGGCGCGCTCGTCCGCACAGGCCACCTCGCCCGCGCGGCCGAACTCGCGTACACGATCAGCGACGAGCACCGACAGGGCAAGGAACTCCTGGCGCTGGTGGAGACCGCGGCCGAGGCGGGAGACCTGTGCGGCGCGCAGACCCTGGCCGAGTCGATCCCCCTGCGGGGATGGCGGGACGACGCACTGGTCGCCCTTGTGGAGGCGTGGGCCCGTGCCGGTGAACGCGACACGGCCGCCGCTCTGGCAGAGAGGATCCGCTATCCCCACAACTGGGGGCGCACCTGGGCCTTGCTGGCGAAGGCGACGGCGGACAACGGCGACGCCGCTGCGGCACTCGGGTTCGCTGCCCGCGCCGACAGGGAGGTCAGTTCCTACACCCTCGACGGGGCGGGGGAGGTGCTCGCCCTCCTGATGGAGGTGGCCGCCGCCGGCGGCGACGAGCTCCGGGCCGCTGCGTTCGCCGACCGTGTGGAGGACTTCGCCCGATCCCACAGCCGGACGGCATCGTCCCGGTCCCGGCCCCCGTCCCTGGCGGTGGTACTGGCCCGGGAGGTGCTGACAGGAGAGCTGGACCGGATCGACGCTCTGCTGCGCACCCCACCCAGACCCCCGGTCGGCGCCGGGCCCAGGCTGTGCGGTGGGGCGCTCGGCGGATTCACCGACCAGGACGTGGCACTGCAAGGAGATCCGGACGACGTGCGCGAGGTGGAGAGCCACCCGCTCCCCACCAGATCCTTCCTCCGTGCCCGCGACCTGGCACGTGTGCTGGACGCGGTCGCCGAAACCGCCGACCAGGACATGGTCCTCGCCCTGGCCGACCGGGCGGAGACATTGCTCGACCCCGGCGGCGGCCCTGATCACAGCATTCTCCTCGAGGCCGTGACGCTGCTGCTGGCCGAGCGAGGGCACGTCGAGCGGGCCATGACTCTCGCCGACCGGGTCGAACCAGGTCACCGCGCGGAGCGGCAGGCACAGATCGCCGCGAGACTGGCCCGCTACGGTGACACCGACAAGGCCGAGGCTCTCGCCCACGCGATCGACGACCGCCGTGCCCACACCAGTGCACTGGTCGAAGTGGTCCGGGAGCTGGCCCGGCGCGGTGATCCGGACCGGGCCGAGGCTCTCACCCACTCGATCACCGACCGCTGGGGGCGGGGCGAGGCACTGATCGAAGTGGTCCGGGAGCTGGCCCGGCGTGGCGAGCCGGGCCGGGCCGAGGCTCTCACCCACTCGATCGCCTACCGCTCGACACGAGCCCGCGCCCTGGCCGCGCTCGCGGAGCTGTCCGAGCCGCCCCGGGCCCGCAGGCTTGCCGCACAGGTCCTGCTCCTCGATGACTGGGTCACTGCCATGCCGGTCCTGGAGCGCCTCGTGCCCCGTGCGGTGGCAACTGTCGCCGATCAGATGATGCGCTGACCCCCACACCCCTTCTTGTCACCGCCGATTGCGAGCCTCATTCCATGATTCCGAAGCTGCCCCTGCACAGCCCTCGTTGGCGTGACCTCCACGGTGTGACGGCCGATGAGGTGAAAGCACTCCTGGAACAGATGGCATCCCCGGCAGTCACCGGGACCGGCGATGAGTGGAGGAAGACCTGGTCGTACATGACTGACGGCCTGCTGGACAACGGAACCGTCTTCGACGGCGCCTATGCAGCCCTGCCGCATCTCGTCGAGGCAGCAGCGGCCTTGCCTCCGGGACAGTCCGTGGACTTCTGGGTGGACCTGGGATTCATCGTGACGGCGGAGGACAGACACCCCGTCCCGGCCGATCTCGACGCGGGGTTCAGTGCCGCACTTCGTCTGGCTGAACGGGCCGCCGTGCGGAGCCTCCTGGCCGTCGGCGCTCCCGCGACGGTCTGCGCCTCCCTCGCGCTGTGCTGTGTCGCCTTCGCCGGTCACCACACCGGCGCAGCGCTGTCGGGGCTCGAACCCCAGGAGGGCTACCTCCTGCTCTTCTGCCCCGGATGCGGGACGGACACCGAGATGCCCACATTCTTCGTGGACCCGGTGAGTCCGCCTTTCGAAGCTCCGGAGCTTCCCGATCCGGCCCTGGTCCGTCAGGGAGATCATCCCTGGGGCGCAGTCGCCGCCGCGTTGCAGGAGGAGGCGCTGGGGGAGGAGTGGGAGCCGTTCCTGCGGGTGGCGCGCACGGCCGCGACGGCAGGAGTGCCCGCCGAAACACCGGGACAGGCTGTCCTGTGCCTGGTCGCCGGCATGGTCGCGGTCATGGGCACCCCGCACGGTGACGGGAGGGAATGGGCTCGCAAACTACTGTTGCTCACCGGATACTTCCGCTGCTGGGACTGCGAGCGGACCTGGACGATCGCTGACGGCGTGGCGGAGGACCCGGACGGCGCGCACCCTCACGACCCGATGGAGCCGTCGACGGCCCCCGCTGGGCCGGCTACCACGGCGGAGCCGGCGCCGGACCCGACAGCTGCAACGGCGACCCGGTACCGGCAGGACGGGAACGCTCTGCTCGCGGCCGACGGCACAGCCTGGGGCCGGATATCCGTGTTCTCGGATTCCACGCCCAGTTCATCCGGGGGTGTCAACGCACTGGCGGTGGTATCCCGCCCCGGTCAGCCGACGCTCGTGGCCGGGGCCGGGGCCGGGGCCGGGGGCGTGGTGTGCCTGTGGGACGTGGCCGACGGCCGACTCGTCCATGAACCGCTGCCAGGACATCCTGACCGTATCTGCTCGATGACGGCACTGCCTCTGCCCGATGGCCGTACGCTTCTGGCGAGCGGGGGCGACACCGGGACGATCGCCCTGTGGGATCCCGTCACCGGACGACCGGTTCAAGAACCGGCCGGCAACTGGCCCGGCGGGGTGACCGGGATGTGCACCGCGACCGTCCCTGACGGTCGGACCCTGCTCGTCACCGCTACTCCCCGAGGCGCGGTCCGGCTGTGGGATCCGCTCACCGGTGAGTCGGTCGGGCGCCTCAATCCTTACGGATCCCCGATCCGGTCGATCGCCGCCGTCCCGATCTCCGCCGACCGTACGCTGATCGCGGCAGCGGACACCGCGGGCCGCGTTCACGTGTGGGATCCGGCCGTCGACGACCCCTGGGAACGAGGCGCGGCCGTCCAGTTGAGCGCACACGCGCTTCAGGATGCCGACCACCGAGCGGTGGCCGTGGCGGCCGTGCCCACACGCGACCGAACCCTGCTGGCCACCGGAGACGACAGTGGTGTGGTCATGCTGTGGGACCTTGCCACCGGTGCCCCGGTCGGCGACGGCCTGCCCGCCTCGACGGGGACCGGTGGTCTTCCGGTCATGACCGCCACCATGCCGAACGGTGGGCACACCGTCCTGGTCACCGGCAGCAGACTCGGTCACCGGCTGCGGATATGGGAGCCGGAGGCCGGCACGGTACGGCACATGGCCCTGGACGTGACGGTCACCTGCCTGACCACCGCGGGCTCCGACCTGATCGTCGGACACGACCGCGGAGTCCTCAGGTTTCCGCTCACACGCCGGTGAACCGGTCCGGTCCGGTCCGTCCTGGCAGAAGGGCTTCACCGAGGGCGGTAGGGCTCACTGTGCGGCCTGCTTCGCCCCGCCCCGGCCGGTGAACCTACGTATTCGAATACGTAATTCCACTGGAGACTTCGGAAGGCAGCGTTGGGAGACTCGCCCAAGGAGCTTCCTGACGGAGCGGTGGCGTCACACCGGGGGCTTGCTGGCTCCCTGCTTGGCAACCGTCACCGGCGGTCCAACGAGTAGCCAACGCTGTCTGGTGCACAGTGCCCCAGCCGAACATTGGAGAGTCCTCCGTTGGTTTCCAAAATCCGTGTCCTTCTGGGCATGCTGGTGCTCCTGGCGCTGGCCATTGGCGCCATCGCCCTGCTCGCGGCCATGAAAGCCGATGCCGCCTGGTTCACGATCGTTCCTCTCGGCATCCTCTTCATCGGCGCGTCCGTCGCCCGGATGTCCGGATGGTTCGACAAGAAGGCCGTTGACTGAACTGGCGGATCGCAAGTAATCGTCAGGGCCTGTGGATCGGTTGATCTTCGTTTCGTTCGGGTGACTTGATCGCGACGAGTTCGAGTTCGAAGCCGTCGTCGTTCTCCACGCAGCCGGCGTACCGCTGTGCGCCGCCGGCGTACGGATGCCGTTCGGCGAACATGAGGTGCAAGCCGTGCTGAGCGGCCCCGGCAGCCAACTCCTCGACCGTGGCGGCGTCTTGACGGGGAACGCCAGGTGGTTCAGTCCCGTGCGGCAGTGCTCGTGCTGTTCGGCGGTGAGGACACGGCCGCCGCGACGCGCGAGCTCACCAAGTGAGCTCACCGCACGCATTTCCTCACCGCGCCCGTCTACGGCGCGTCCGAGCTGCGCTGCTGTCTGCGTCACCCCGACGGCTACCTCATCGCGGTGGGCCAGTCCACGGGCCTGCTCAGGGGAGTCCTGGCCGATCCGCCCGCGAAAGCCTGACTCGGCGGATGTCACAGATCGTGGGGCTGTCCTGTCCTACCTGTTGATCGGACAGCATCGCGTACCCCGGCAGGCGGAGAGGCGCATCGTGAAGACCGTGAGAGCCGGCATACCCGTTCCGGCTCTCCGAGTCGGACCGAGCTCGCGCACGCTCCGTGACCTCTCGGGTGCGCGGCCACAACAGCGGAAGTGAGCACACCCGTGGAAGAAGCTCGACAGGTCGACGTCACCGCGGCGTCCGTGACCGCACGGCTCGACACGCTCGACAGCCTTCGCGAGCACCTTCAGTGGGCGATCGAACTCGAACACGCCACTCTGCCGCCCTATCTCTGCGCCCTGTACTCCCTCGACCCGCAGCGAAATCCGGACGCCGCCCAGGCGGTGAGCGGTGTCTTCGTCGAGGAGATGATCCATCTCGCCCTGGCGGCCAACCTCCTCAACGCGGTCGGCGGGCAGCCACGCCTGGACCCGTCGACCATGCTGCCGGGCCACCCCCGGACCCTGCCTCACGGCGACCGCTCTCTGACGCTGTCACTGGTCCCGTTCGGGGCGCAGGCTCTCGAGATGTTCCTCCGCCTGGAGAAGCCGGCTCCACCCGCCGCCCCGGCGGAAGGCGATGACTACGAGACGATCGGGCAGTTCTACGACGCCATCGCACAAGGGCTGCACCATCTGTGCGCCGAACTCGGCGAGGAAGAGGTCTTCGTCGGCGACCCGGCCCGTCAGATCACGGCCGGCCCCTTCTCCCACACCGGCGGGCAGTTGAAGCCGGTCACCGACCTCGCCTCGGCCCTCGCGGCGATGGAGGAGATCGTCGAGCAGGGCGAGGGCACCGCGCGAGGCGAAGTCTGGGACGGCGACCAGGACATCTTCCACCCCGACCGTGACGAGGTCGCTCACTACTACCGGTTCGAGGAACTCGAACGGGGGCGGCGGTACCGGCGCGGCGACACCCCCGCATCCGGCCCCACCGGTGAGGCGATCGCGGTCGACCCCGACGGCATCCTCCCGATGCGCCCCAACCCGCGTATGACAGACCACCCTTCGGGCGACCCGATCCGAACCGCGCAGGAAAAGTTCAACCAGACCTACTGCACCCTGCTCGACCAACTGGAGCAGGCGTTCAACGGCAGCCCGCAGATGCTCGGGGCGGGGATGGGCACGATGTACGCGCTCAAGGCACAGGCACAGACCCTGCTCCGGATGCCCGACGGAGACGAGACGACAGCCGGACCGACCTTCGAGTACGTGGCACCGGCACCCGACTCCCGGCGATGAACGCCGTAGCCACACCCCGGACTCGCAGGGCGGCGGGTTCTCCGCCCTCCGGTCTGACGGCAGATGTCCCGCGCGCGCTCACAATCCTCTCCGGAGGCGCACCGTGGACGACAACAAGGAGGCCGCACGCGGCCTGAACGACACCGATGACTTCCTCTACCACCAGGAGACCCATCTCCACGCCGCACACCAGCGCGTGGAGGAGTTCACCCCTCGAGAAGAGGGGTCACAGCCCACACAGCGGAACCGGACAGGGCGGCCGTGTCCGCCGGCCGCGACGTTCGAGGGCTCCCGGGAGACGCCGTAGGGGACGCTCATCCGTATCGGCCGTGCAGCATGGCGCTGCCAAGAGAGGCACTCCCGGATCGAGGACGTCACGGGGTGAGCTGCTGGTGCCCTATGACGGAGAGCAGTTCGAGCTTGCTGTGGCTCTCCGTGCCGGGGCGAGTGGTCAGTACCACCACGGTCTGGGCACGGTTGTCGGTGAACAGGAGCTGGGCGTCGACGTCGACGCGGCCGAGTTCGGGATGGAGGATGGTCTTGCAGTCGTCGTAACTCTGTGCGACCTCCTGAAGTTCCCACATGCGGACGAACTCGGGGCTGTGTTCCTGGAGTTCGGCGAGGATCCGGGCGGCTCGGGGAGTGTCGCTGCCGGCTGTCAGCGCGGCGCGCAGGCGGGCTGCCTGGGCGCGGCCGTGGCGTTCGTGGGATTCCTCGGGAACCATCAGGCGTTCGGCCGGGTCCATGAACCAGCGGTAGTAGCCGCTGCGGGCCAGACCGGTGTGGCGGGTCTGGTCGCCGAGCAGGGCGACGGCCAAGGGGTTCATCGCGAGGGTGTCGAGCAGGTCGGTCTGCACCATTGCCGGGGAGTCGTCCAGGCGGTCCAGGACCCGCAGCAGCGTCGGGCTGACGTGGTCGGAGCGCTGGAAGCGGGCCGGGGCGTTGTGTCCGATGAGGACGAAGAGATGGTCGCGTTCGTCCAGGGTCAGCCGCAGTGCCCGGGCGAGGGCCGCGGTGATCTGGACGGAGGGCTGCGGGGCACGCTGCTGTTCCAGCCGGGCGTAGTAGTCGGTGGACATGCCGGCGAGCTGCGCGACCTCCTCGCGGCGAAGCCCCTGCGTACGCCTGCGTGGCCCTTCGACCAGCCCGACGTCGCGGGGGCGCAACGTCCCACGCCGGTGACGCAGGAATTCCGCCAGTTCCTTCTTGTCCATGCCCCCATCCTCGCCGCATCCCGCCCGGCTATCCAGAGACCGCCGATCCATGGCTGAGCAGTCCTCTCCCCCTCCTGCGCAGGCGCCCCTGCGGCCGCGACGAGGGCGCTCGCAGCGAGACGACTCATGGTCTTTCGAGCTGCACGAACCGCTGGGAAACGGCTGACCGCCGGCGGTCAGCCACCGCCCGTCGGAAGGGAAGACGGCCTGCGGCGACGGCACGCGTCGAGGACGCCCGACGCGTTGGACGGCCCCGTGCCCCGGGCCTCGTCGCCCGGCCTGGCCGACACGACGATGTCCGTAGTGTGAGGGGCGCTCGCGTGCCCGTCAGTGCCCAGGAGGGAGCCGGTCGCCTCCAGTACGACGACCGGGGCGAAGCCCAAAACGCTTCTTACCGTTCCGCGTCGGTCACTGAAGGTTGTTCAGCTGAGTTCAGCTGTGTTCAGCTGCCGGTGATCATGGCGAGGACGTCGTCGTAGGAGCCGGTGGCCACCGCGTCGCGGATGAACCTGGCGCGCTCGACGACAATCTCCTTCGCGTCGGGCTTCTCGCGCAGCAGGTCGAGGGTCTCGGTGAGGAAGTCGTCCAACGGCATGGCGTGGTCGTTGTCCTCCTGGCCCAGCAGGGTCGTGCGCACGCCCGGCGGGACCACCTCGATCACCTGGACGCCGGCGTCGGCACCGGTGAGCTGGATGCGCAGGCTCTCGGAGAAGGAGTGCAGCGCGGCCTTGGTCGCGCTGTAGGTCGGGGTGCTCTGATACGGGACGAACGCCAGCGCGGAGGTGACGTTCATGACGACCGCGTCGTCCTTGCCCGCGAGCAGGGGCAGGAAGGCGTACGTCTTCCCAGCGTGCCGAGCAGATTGGTAGCGACATGATCCTCGGCGACCGGGAGTCCGGCCGGGTCGAGGAGGTTCTCCCGCAGCATGATCCCGGCGTTGTTGACCAGGACGTTCAGCCCCGGGAGGCTCGCCGCCACGGTCTCACGGGCCCGGGCGATCGAGTCGGGGTCGGCGACATCGAGGACGAGCCCGTCGATGCCCGGGTGCTCGGCCGTGATCTCGTCGAGGAGTTCCTTGCGCCGGCCGGCGACGGTCACCTTGTTGCCGGCCTCGTGCAGACGCAAGGCCAGACCGAGGCCGATGCCCGAGGTTCCGCCGGTGATCAGGATCGTGTTGCCGGTCATCTTCATCGGGTCTTGCTCCTTCGGTACGGCGGGCCGGTGAGCGCCCGCAGCCCCGACCGTAGGGGCGCCCGCTCAGGGGCGGGAGAGGAAGGTTTATCCGCGGATCGGCGGTCCCCGCCCGGTGGAACAGTCCCGGAATCGCCCAGCGGATCTGGTCGCTTCGGCGTCCACAGGGATCTGAACGGTCCAACCACCCGGGGCCCAAGCCCCTCAGGCGACCGCACAGGCGCACATCCGCCAGGCCGTTCCTGGTCGGTCGTCGCCTACGTCGCGTTGTCCTCGCGCGTGACATCGCCGAGGGCTTCGAACCATGCCTGGCCAGCGGGCGCCCTGCCCCGGCATGCGGCATCAGCCATGAGCGGACGCAGGAAGGAAACGGGCCGGTGAGGGTGGCCCGTCATTTCGGGGCGGGGCGGGGCGGGGCGGGGCGAGATCGAGGGCCTGGGCCAGCAGGGCGCGGGAGCGGGCGCGAGCCGCGGGGTCGGCGATCACGTCCTGGACGATGACCTCCTTGACACCGGCGGCGTTGGTCATCTGCTCGAGCTGGTCGCGGACGGGGGCGGGGCCGGCGATCTGGCGGGGCCGGCGTCCGTCGGCGATGACCGTGGGGGCGTCCTTCTGTGCCTGGGTGAGTTCGCGGGCGGCCTGCTCGATGGTGGGCACCTGCGCACCGGCGCGATGTGATGGCCGTGTGGTGGTGCCGACTGGCGTTGCGGGCGCCGGGGCGGGGTGCCTGGCGGTTTATGCCGGGATCTCCCGCTGGCGGTAGCCGCTCGCGATGAGCGTGCGGAGCCGGTCGAGTGACTCCTGTTCGACGCCGTTGCCCTTGATCCAGGCAAGGGAACAGGCCGCGAGGAACAGGTCGTACCCCAGTACCGACGCGCGCACGCGCCCCGCGAGCTGCGCGGCTCGCACGCACTGCTCGGTGGCGGTGATGAGGATGTCGCAGGGAATCGTGAGCGGGCTGTCCGGCTCCTGCGCCCGGGCCGCGGTCATGAGCGGTTCCGGCAGCCCGCTGTAGGCGCTGAAGTACTCCTCCATCGCCCGCAGCCACTGCTCCAACGCCTCGGCGGCGTCGTCGAGTTGCTCGATGTCCGCCTGGCGGGCCACGAGTTCCTCGGAGCGCGTCTGTAGCACGGCCGCCAGCAGCGCCTCCCGGGTGGGGAAGTGCCGGTACAGGGTGCCGGGCCCGACGCCCGCCTCCTTGGCCACCGCCTCGAGGGAGGTGCCGACCCCGTGCTGAAGGAAGTGACGCTGCGCGGTCTCCAGGAGGGCGGCGCGGTTGCGCTGGACGTCCGCGCGGGGCTTGCGTCCCCGCTGTTCACCGTCGCTCATGCGCCTCCTGCCTGCCGTGATCCTGTGGCCGCATCAAAACGGATGCTGCCTCCGAGCGTCTTCGAGATTAAAACGGAGGTGGCATCCGGTCAAATGGGCGGTTCGACCACCGAGGAGGGTGCGCAGGCGAAAGTGGGTGAAGCCCGCTCGTCCGTGCATCTGGCGCGCGATCCGCCTGGTCCTGGTCCTGGTGTTGTCGCGGTCGGTGGCTGAGGCAGGGGAACGGAACGGTCCCTCCCTACCTGGGCGCCCAGACCTCGTCCCCGGGCGAGAGGGACCCGGATCCGCTGCCGGGGGTCGGGCTCGGCCTGGACAGAGCCGGTTCGATCTCGGCTGTCGCCTCCCGGAAGAAGGCGCGGGTGACCGCCAGGACAAGCTGTTCCTTCGTGGAGGCGAGGCTGTACAGCGTCGCCTTGGAGCACCCCAGCCGCTGGGCGAGCTCATCCATGGTCACCGCGGTGAAGCCTTCGGTCAGGATGATCGTCTCGGCCTGGCGCAGCAGTTCTTCCCGCCGACCGCCCGGGGCGGAGCTGAGCCCCGGCACTTCTCACGTCGTACAGCCCGTTCGCTCGGAGGGGGGCGAAGCGCCTCCGCGGACGCCACGGGGTGGCACGACGTCGAGCCGCCCTCCGCAGCGGGCCCCGGCCGTGTGGGGCAACCGGTCCCCGACAACTCGCGTTCAGCCGTCTGCCGGGGTGAGGGACACGGCGGACCGGCCGGCCGAGCACCCCTCTCGGAGCCCGCGCTCGCCACGAAGCTGGTCGGCCCCCGCGCTGCGTCCGGTTTCGTCAGCAGGATGGAGGAATCCAGGTGGCCCGCGCGGAAATCATGACCCAATACTCCTTGAGGAGTCATCGCCACGGCCCTCGCCCCTTTTCTCTTTGCGAGAGTGCATCACCACGGCGCAGGAACGGGCATCTCGGTATCTGATTCGGCGGCGAATTTCCTCTTCGAATTCGGCCCGTCGTCCTCCACGACAGGGAAGGCATCACACATGTCACGCTTGGCGCATTCGGCGGTGCATCGGGTCCGTCCGGGCAGAGCCGCGATCGCTGCCGTCACCGCTCTTGTCGGCGTCTGCGTCCTGCATCCGGCGTCGGCCACGGCGGTATCGGGGAACACCGCATCCAAGGCGGCGGTCGGAACAGGTACCCGGGCAGACGGCAGTGCCCCGTCCGGTGTGTCCGTCCTCTCCGACAAGTGGACGAGGCCCTGGGCCATCTCCTTCCTGCCCGACGGGAAGAAGGCACTGGTGACCGAGCGCCGTAGCGCCACGGTGTGGGTTCAGCGCAGTGACGGGTCCAAGAAGAAGGTGGGTGCGGTGCCGCACACGGTGGTCCCCTCGCCGGCCCTCCGGGTCGGAAGCGGCGGACTGCTGGGTGTGGCGCCCTCGCCGACCTGGAACGGCACCACGGACCGGGACGTCTTCTTCGTCCATACGGCCGCCTCCGACATCCGGGTCGCGAAGATGCACTTCGACGGCACCTCCCTCAGCGACTACAGCGTCGTGCTCGGCGGAATCACCCGGGGCGGGGACCACAACGGCGGCAAGCTCGCTTTCGGGCCCGACGGCTATCTGTACGTCAGCGTCGGTGACGCCCTTCAGGGGTCTCTCGCGCAGAACAAGAACTCGCTCAACGGGAAGATCCTGCGCATCACCAAAAGCGGTGCCGCGGCCCCGGGCAACCCGTTCGGCAACCGCGTGTACAGCCTGGGCCACCGCAATCCCCAAGGCCTCGCCTGGGACGCCCGGGGCAGGTTGTGGGAAACCGAGATCGGCGAGTCCACGTGGGACGAACTGAACCTGGTCACTGCGGGCGCGAACTACGGCTGGCCCACCTGCGAGGGGTCCTGCTCCAAGGCGGGCATGACCAACCCCAAGAAGGTCTGGAATCCGGACCAGGGAGGCGTTCCCGCGCAGATCGCTATCAAGCGCGACGTCATCTACGTCTCCACACTTCTCGGCCAGCGGCTGTGGGCATTGCCGATCGACAGCACGGGCAAGGACGTCGGAACGGCGAAGTCGTACTACAACGGCGCCTACGGCCGACTGCGGGCCATCGCCAAGGTCCCCGGCGCCGACGAGCTCTGGCTCGGCACGACCGACCGCGGGGACGACAAGGACCGCATCCTCAAGATCAGCATCAAGTGACCTCCCCTCGATCGGCTCCTCACGCAGGAGTGAATCCCCATCCCCGAAAGGAAGGTACGCACCATGACGGAGACCACTGAGCAGTCGGAGCAGCCGGCCGGCACCACCACGGAGCAGGCCGACGCCACGCCCTGGATGACGCCCGGCTACACGGTCGTCGACACCGCACTGGAAGTCACCGCCTACTCCCTCTCCACCCGCTAGCCCGCCGCCATGCTGCTGCAGGTGCTCGGCACCGCGGCCGGCGGCGGCGTCCCCCAGTGGAACTGCGCGTGCCCCGGGTGCTCCGGGGCACGCGCGCATCCCGAGCGCCGCCGCCGTCACGCCTCGCTCGCGGTCCGCACGGACGAGGGCCGCTGGTACCTCGTCAACGCCACCCCCGACATCGGTGACCAGATCGAAGCCCACCGCACGCTCCACCCGGGGCCCGGCCCGCGGCAGACACCGATCGCCGGGGTCGTCCTCACCGACGCCGAACTCGACCACACCCTGGGCCTCGCGCGACTGCGCGAGGCCGAAGACCTGGAGATCCTCGCCACGGCCCCGGTCCGCCAGGCGCTGGACGACCGCCTGCGCCTCGGCGAGGTACTGGGCCCTTACACCGCGCTGACCTGGCGCGAGCTGCCCTGCCACAGCGCTGAGCCGCTGAGCGCCGACGCACCCGGCCCGTCCGGCGACGGCGTGCGGATCAGCGCCGTCCCCGTGTCCACCAAACGCCCCCGCTACGCCGCCGACGCCCCCGAGCACGACGCCTGGGTGGTGGCCCTACGCCTGTACGACCCGGTCACCGGCAGGTCGGTGGTCTACGCACCCGCCGTGGCCGCGTGGTCCGACGCGCTGCACCAGGTCGCCGCCGAGGCCGACTGCGTCATCGTCGACGGCACCTTCTGGGACGACGAAGAACCCCGCCGCACCGGTATCTCCTCCCGGACCGCCACCGCCATGGGGCATCTGCCCATCGACGGACCGGGCGGCACCGCCCGCATCCTCGCCACGCTGCCCGCCCGTTGCCTGTATACGCACCTCAACAACACCAACCCCCTCGTCGATCCCACCGCGGCGCAGCACAAGCGGCTCGCGGGACTGGGCATCGAGGTGGCCGACGACGAGATGGTGATCGAGCTGTGACCACGGCACTCGCCGCCCTGACGGAGCCCTGGAGCCCCGCCGAGTTCGAAGCCCGCATGCGTGCGGTCGGCCAGGAGCGGTACCACGACCGCCACCCCTTCAACATCCGCATGCACGAGGGCGACCTCAGCCCGGCGGAGATGCGCCGCTGGATCGCCAACCGCTTCCACTACCAGCGCCACATCCCCGTCAAGGACGCGCTGATCACCGCGAAGCTGGAGTCCCCGCGGCTGCGGCGCATGTGGCTGCGGCGGATCGAGGACCACGACGGCCGTCGGGACGGGGAGGGAGGTATCGAGCGCTGGCTGCGGCTCGGCGAGGCGGCCGGCCTGGACCGCGAGAACCTGCGGGCGGGCGAGTCCGTACTGCCGGGTGTGCGACTGGCCGTGTCGGGTTACGTCGACTTCTGCCGACTGCGCCCCCCGCTGGAGGCCGTCGCGGCCTCGCTCACCGAGCTGACGGCTCCCGACCTGATGCGCCTGCGCATCGAGGCCTTCCAGCGTCACTACACCTGGATCGAGCCGTCCGGGCTCGACTACTTCCGCACCCGGGTCGACCAGGGGCGGCGCGACAGCGGTGAGGCCCTCGCGCTCGTCCTGGAGTGGGCCCGCACCCGCGAGGACCAGCAGCGGGCCATTGCCGCGCTGACCTTCAAGTGCGACGTGCTGTGGGCCCTGCTCGACGCCGTGCAGCAGGCCGGGCAGCAGGACCAGGTCGATCAGCCGGCCGGCCGACGGGGGCACAGGTGATGCCGCCGTCCGAGAGCCCATGGCGCCCGGCTCTCGCCCCCGCCCTGATGCTGCGGCACGACAGCGTGCGCGGCACGGACCTGCTGCTCCTGCCCGAACGCGTCGTCGTCCTCGAGGGACACGCCGGCCAGGTCGTCGGCCTGTGCGACGGCACGCGCACGGTGTGCGGGATCGTCGACGAACTGACCGAGCGCTACCCGGGCGCCCCCGTGGCCACCGAGGTGCCCTCCTTCCTCGACCGCCTGCACCAGGAGGGTTGGCTCAGGTGACCATTGACCAGGCATCCACGGACACCGCAGATCGGGCCCGCCCGTGGGCCCTGCTCGCCGAACTCACCCACGCCTGCCCTCTCCACTGCCCGTACTGCTCCAACCCGCTGGAACTGGCCCGCCGCTCGGGCGAACTGAGCACCGGGGAGTGGACCGACCTGATGGGCCAAGCGGGCGCGCTGGGCGTCGTACAGACCCATCTCTCCGGTGGCGAACCGCTGTTGCGCCCCGATCTGGAGGAGATCGTCGCCGCCGCCGGATCCGCCGGGATCTACACCCAGTTGGTCACGAGCGGTACCGGCCTGGACGAGGCCCGGCTGAGCGCGCTCTGCGCGGCGGGGCTGCGCAGTGTCCAGCTCTCGGTCCAGCACGCCGATCCCCTGGCGAACGACCGGATCGCCGGACGCCCGTCCTCCTTCACCGCCAAGGAGCGGGCCGCGGAACTCGTTCGCCGGGCCGGGCTTCCCCTCGGCCTCAATGTGGTGCTGCACCGTGACAATCTCGAGGCCGTCGACGACCTCGTCGAGTTGGCCGTGGCCTGGGGCGCGGACCGCATCGAACTGGCCAACGCCCAGTTCTACGGCTGGGGCCTGCTCAACCGTGCCGCCCTGCTGCCCTCACACGATCAACTGGTCCGTGCCCGCGAAGCCGTCGAACGCCGACGTGAGCAGCTCGCCGGCCGCATCGACCTGGTCTGGGTCGTCCCCGACTACTTCGACGGCGTCGCCAAGCCCTGCATGGGCGGGTGGGGGGCGGTCTCGCTCACCGTCGCACCCGACGGCACCGTCCTGCCGTGCCCGGCCGCCGCCGTCCTGCCGGACCTCGACGCGCCCAACATCCGGGACCGTTCGCTGGCCTGGATCTGGGACCACTCCCCGGCCTTCAACCGCTTCCGCGGCACCGACTGGATGACCGGCCCCTGCGGCGGCTGTCCCCGCCGGGAGGAGGACTTCGGCGGCTGCCGCTGCCAGGCGTACGCCCTCACCGGTGACGCCGCCCGCACCGACCCGGCGTGCGGGCTGTCGCCCGACCACCACCTCGTTCGCACACTCGTCGGCCACGGCCCCTCCGAGGAACCGCCCCCGTACGTCTACCGGCGTCCCGGAGCGGTACCGCAAGCTCACTGAGGGCCGCCCCCGCTCGGCGGCCACCACGGGACGTCGACCGGTCGGCGCAGCCTGGCACGGGCCTGCGGACGAGCGGACGTTCGACGAGCCGCTTCACCGGGGCCCGTGCCGCGCAGCGCGATCGGAGAGCCGCTCACTCCTGCCGGGCCCGGCCGTCCGACATGGACAGGCCCGTGGTCCTTCCGCCGGCCGCACCCTCCGCGTCATGGCTGCTCTGCGTTCGTGGCTGCTGTGCGATCTCCGGGCTGTGGCCTCGTCTGCGTGGGGAGGCCGAGGGGGCGGGCCGGTGCGTCGAAGGTATAGGCGTCGGCGTCGAAATGGCTCAGGCGGCGCACGAGCCGCCCGGTGGACCACGGCCAGGCGAAGGTGTTCTGCCCGGTGGAGGTGAAGTAGTAGCTGCTACAGCCGCCCGTGTTGTAGACCGTGGTGGCGAGCGCCTCCTGGACGGCGCTGTTGTACGCCACCTGTGCGGCCGACCGGACGTGCAGGCTGCGGTGACCGCTTTGGCGGAGGTGGGCCAGGGCCGCGACGAGGTAGGTCAGCTGGGCTTCCAGGACCGTGATCGCCGAGGTGGAGCCTCCGAGCAGGTTGGGGCCCAGAAGCAGGAAGAGGTTGGGGAAGCCGCTCACGGTGGTGCCCAGGTACGCCTGCGGTTCACCGCCCCACGCCTGGTCGAGTGTCTGGCCGTTCGTGCCGTACAGGGCTGCGGCCAGCGGCAGCTCACCGACGCGGAAGCCCGTGGCTTCGATGAGCACGTCGGCGCGGACGGTGGTGCCGTCGGCGCCTACGACCTGGTTGGCGCGCACGGCGCTCACGGCGGTGGGATGCAGACGCACATGCGGTTGGGACAGGGCCCGGTAGAAGGTGCTCGACGTCAGAAGACGCTTGCAGCCCAGCCGGTAATCCGGTGTCAGTTGCCGACGTAACCGTCCGTCGCGGACCGCCAGGCGTAGGTGCGCGCGGGCGCCCATCTCGAGGAGACGGGCGGCCTGCGGGTGACGGAAGGCGTGACCGAAGCCCTCTTGCAGGGTGTATTGGCCGGCGCGCAGGACGCTGCGCGCGCCGGGGACGCGGTCCACCAGTCGGTTGAGCGCTGCGGGAACCGGCAGATCGGGCTTGGGCAGCACCCACTGAGCAGTGCGCTGGAAGAGGTCCACGGCCGTGGCCTGTGCCTCGACGGCCGGGACGATCTGGACGGCGGAGGCGCCGCCGCCCACCACGGTCACCCGCCGCCCGGTCAGGTCGACGCTGTGATCCCACCCGGCGGTATGGAACACGGGACCGTCGAAGTCCTCGAGCCCGGGAACCTCCAGGCGGCGCGGGACGTGCCACGGGCCGGTGGCCAGGACCAGAATCGCCGCGCTGTAGGGCCCGTCGCTGGTTTCCAGCAGCCAGCGGCCAACCTCCCCGTCCCACCGGGCCCCCAGTACCTGCACACCGCAGCGCAGCACGTCACCGAGCCGGTACCGCTCGGCCGTCGACCGCAGATAGGAGAGGATCTCCCGCTGGCCGGCGAAGACCCTGCTCCAGGCTGCGTCCGGCGTGAAGGAGTAGCTGTAGAGCGTCGAGGGCACATCACAGGCGCAGCCCGGGTAGGTGTTCTCCCTCCAGGTGCCGCCCAGTTGCGTCCCCTTCTCCAGGACGAGGACGTCGTCGAGCCCTGCCTCGCGCAGCCGTACGGCGGCCCCGATCCCGGAGAACCCCGCTCCCACGACCACGGCCCGCACGTCCCTGACCGTCCGCTCACTCTGCGCCGGGATCACAGAGACGCTCCAGCCGGGCGGCCGACGCACAGGCCCCGGCCCGCACGGGACAGCGAGGAAGCCGGGGACGAGACTCGCCTGAGTAGTGTGATCACCTACCGCCAACGATCACAAAGCCACAACGTCACCCTGCCCGCTCAGTTTCTGTCTCAGATTGCTGCTGCTCTATGTGGGGGTGACCGCGTCCACCGTGCCGGTGCGGCCGAGCAGCGGATTGCGGATGCCCGCCTCGCGCAGGGCGGGCGGGGCGGATGCGGTCATGTCGGTCTCGATGTGGCTGGGGTGAAGCGGAGTTCAGGCGGATGCCGTGTGGGCCGGTTTCCAGGCCCGGAGCCGTGTCAGCCCTCGCGGCGCAGCGCGGCCGGCGTCGTACCGAGGTGGGAGCGGATCACTCGGGTCAGGTGTTCCTGGTGGGAGAAGCCGCAGGCGGCCGCCACCTGGGCGATGGGCATGGATCCGGCGCGCAGGAGGCGGGCGGCCCGCTCCACGCGCAGCCGCACCAGGTACCGGTGCGGAGGGCACCCCGTGCGAGCCCTGAAACGCCGGGCGAACTGGCTGACACCGAGCCCCACGGCCGAGGCGAGGTCCTCCAGCGACAGCGGCTCGGAGAGGCGGGCGTCCATGAGTTCCCGTACAGCCGTGAACTGCCGTTCGTGCAGCCCCACTTGGCTTGGCGTCGGCTCGGCGACGCGACGGACGCTGTGTCGGCGGGCCAGCTGGGCAGCGGTCATGAGCGCGAGCTGATCCGCATAGGTGCTCCCGCTGGGCTCCCAGTGCCGTACGACACCGTCGAGTGCCAGAACGAGTTGCTCCAGCAGCGGGTCCGTGGTGCCGAACTCCTCCTTCAGTCGCACCGGTCGGCCGTCCTGCGCCGCCTCTGCCGTAGCTTGGAGGGCCGCGTCCGACAGGTAGACGTGCACCGTGTTCAGATGACCGCCGAGTTCCACGTCCAGCTCCGTGTCGGCTGGATGCAGGAACAGCCCTCCGGGCGGCACCTGCCGTGCGGCCGTCAACCCGCGGCGTCCCCTCCTCACCGTGACGGGGCCGTCCAGATGCAGGATCACCAGGTGGCTGCCGGCTCCGTGAAAAGCGTCCCTGTACGGCAGTTCCCGTTGCGTCGACAGATACAACTGCTCCCAGCCGAGACCCCTGCTGCTGCGGACGGGACGCACCCCGGGCCGCGTCAGGATGCCGTGGGTGTCACCGAGGCCCATCTCGCTCACGAGGCCCTCCTTCGGAGCACGGTCCTGCTGCCACCCGGCACCGGCGGGCAAGCACGGACCGAGCCGCGGCCGACGCCGTTTTTGTGCAAGGCGATGCGGAGATTATGCAGGAACGGCCGGCCCACAGCCGCGAATACTGTGGGAGACCCCCGACCCCGCAGCACGGAGAGCCGCTTCATGAGAAGTTTTGTGCACACCACCGGCCCGAGCCGGGTGGTCTTCGGCACGGGTACGCTCTCGCAGGTCGGCGATGAGGTCGAGCGACTCGGCGGGGCCCGGGTACTGCTCCTCTCCGACGGATCACCGGCCCTGCGCAAGGACGTCCAACGGCTCCGCGAAGCCCTGGGCGACGTGGCGGTGGCCGAGTTCGACGGCGCGGCCATGCACACCCCCGTAGAGGTGACCGAGCGGGCCCTGAGCCTGGTGCGCGAGCAGCGCGTGGACTGCCTGGTGGCGATCGGCGGAGGGTCGACGACCGGCCTCGCGAAGGCGCTGGCGGTCCGCACGGAACTGCCCCAGGTGATCGTGCCGACCACCTACGCCGGATCCGAGGTCACCCCCGTGCTCGGCGAGACGGCGCACGGCCGCAAGGTCACCCGGTCCTCGCCCGCGATCCTGCCGGAAACGGTCGTGTACGACGTCGAGCTCACCCTGCGGCTACCCGTCCCCATGTCGGTGACCAGCGGCGTCAACGCCCTGGCCCACGCCGTGGAAGCCCTCTACTCACCGGACGCCACTCCGGTCACCGACGCCATGGCCCTGGAGGCGGTCGCCGCCGTCGCCCGTGCCCTTCCCGCCCTCCACGACGAACCCTCCGACCTGGAGGCGCGGGCGGAACTGCTCCAGGCGGCGTGGCTGGCGGGCACCTGCCTCGGTGCCGTCGGCATGGGGCTGCACCACAAGCTCTGCCACACGCTGGGCGGCACCTTCGGCCTGCCGCACGCCGAGACCCACACCGTGGTCCTTCCGCACGCCATGGCGTACAACGCGCCCGCCGCACCGCAGGCGATGGACCGCATCGCGCGCGCCCTGGGCGTGTCCGACGCCCCCACCGGCGTTTTCGACCTGATCCGCCGGGTCGGCGGCCCGACGTCGCTGCGCGATCTCGGCATGGCGGAGGCCGACCTGGACCGCGCGGCGGAACTGGCCACCGCACAGCCGTATCCGAACCCTCGTGAGCTGACCCGCAGCGGCCTCGCGGATCTACTGGGGGACGCCTGGCACGGCCACCGCCCGCAGGCGGCGACCGGCTCCGCACCCGACCTGCGCCCGCTGACCGACGAGGTCGTGGCGAGCTTCGACGGCTGCGCGAACCCGCGCCTGAGGCAGTTGCTCGCCGATCTCGCCCGCACCCTGCACGCCTACACGATCCGCAACCACCTCACCCCGCAGGAGTGGCAGCGGGCCATCGACTTCCTCACCGAGGCCGGCCACATCACCAGCGACACGAGACAGGAGTTCATCCTGCTCTCCGACACCCTCGGCGTGTCCAGCGTGGTCGACGCCCTCTCCAACTCCCGTAATCCGGACGCGACTTCCTCCGCGATCCTCGGCCCCTTCTACGTGGCCGGGCCGCCCGCCGCCGAACACGGCAGCGACATCGCCGGAGGGCTCACGGGCACGCCGATGTGGGCGGACATCCAGGTGACCGACCAGGAAGGGGAGCCGGTCGCCAGTGCCGTGGTGGACGTGTGGCAGTCCAACGAGGACGGCTTCTACGACGTCCAGCTCCCAGATGTTGACGGGCCGGTGCTGCGCGCCCGGTTCACCACGGGTGCCGACGGGCGGTTCACGTTCTGGTCGATCCTCCCCTCGGAGTATCCGATCCCGGACGACGGGCCGGTCGGCAGGATGCTCTCCGCCGTGAGCCGCCACCCCTACCGTGCCCCGCACGTGCACTTCCTGATCGACGCCCCCGGCCACCAGCCGCTGATCACCCAGCTGTTCGTACGGGGCGGGGCCTACCTCGACGGAGCCCCCGGGCAGCGGGACGCGGTCTTCGGCGTCAAGGACGACCTGATCACCGACTTCGTCCGGCGCACCGGCCCGACGCCCGACGGCCGGCTCATCGACGGTGAGTGGCGCCTGCTCGAGTTCACCTTCCGCATCGCGCGCCTCGGCGACTGAGCATGCCTCGGGCGCCGCACAGCACGTAACCCCCTGACGTCCGTGACGTCTTTTCACACAGCTTCCCGGAGACACACCATGAGCACGTCTGAGAAGTACGACACCGACGTCCTGGTCATCGGCAGCGGACCCGCCGGCGGCACCGCGGCCCTGCTCCTGGCGACGTACGGTGTGCGCACCCACCTGGTCACCAAGTACGGATGGCTGGCCGGCACACCGCGCGCCCACATCACCAACCAGCGTGCCATGGAGGTCTTCCGCGATCTGGGGATCGAGCAGGAGGCACTGGAGAAGGGCACACCGAGCCGTCTGATGGGCGACACCGTATTCGCCACCTCCCTCCTGGGCGAGGAGATCGGCCGCATCCGCACCTGGGGGACCGGCGACGAGAGCCTGACCGAGTACTCCTCCCAGAGCCCCTGCGGCATGACCGACCTTCCGCAGACGTATCTGGAGCCCATCCTGCTGGCCAACGCCGCCAAGCGCGGCGCCGTGGTCCGGCTCAACACCGAGCTCGTCGACTTCGAGCAGGACCCGGACGGAGTGACCGCACGTCTGCGCGACCGGCCCAGCGGTACTGAACACACCGTGCGGGCCCGTTACATGATCGGCGCCGACGGCGGCCGCAGCATCGTCGCGGACAAGCTCGGTCTGCCGATGGAGGGGCAGATGGGCAAGGCCGGCAGCATGAACATCGTCTTCAGGGCCGACCTCACGCAGTACGTCGAGCACCGGCCCAGCGTCCTGTACTGGATCATGCGCCCGGGCGCCGATGTCGGCGGGATCGGGATGGGCCTGCTGCGGATGGTCCGGCCCTGGAACGAGTGGCTCATCGTCTGGGGCTACGACATCGACAACCCCCCGCCGAAGGTCACCGACGAAGTGGCGGCAGCGATCGTCCGTGATCTCGTGGGCGACGACGAACTCGACGTGCAGATCGACAGCGCCTCCCTGTGGACGGTCAACCATGCCTACGCGACCCGGCTGCACGCCGGACGGGTCTTCTGCGCGGGGGACGCCGTCCACCGGCACCCGCCGTCCAACGGCCTCGGCTCCAACACCTCCGTCCAGGACTCCTACAACCTGGCGTGGAAGTTGGCGGCCGTGCTCAAGGGACATGCCGGACCCGAGCTGCTTGACACATACTCCGACGAGCGGGCACCGGTCGCGAAGCAGATCGTCGAACGCGCCAACCTTTCCCGGGGCCAGTTCCTGCCCCTGTTCGAGGCACTGGGCGTCGTCGGCGGAGACGAGGAGGGCATCACCAAGGCTCTGCACGCGGCGCGCCAGCCGGACGCGGAGGGGGCGAAGAAGCGCCGGGCCATTCGCGAGGCGATCGAGTTGAAGCACTACGAGTTCAACGCCCACGGGGTCGAGCACAACCAGCGCTACGAGTCGGCGTCCGTCATCCCCGACGGCACCACGGAAACGATGGCTCGCGACGACGAACTCTTCGGACACCCGACCTCCCGTCCCGGCGCCAAGCTGCCGCACGCCTGGCTCGTCGACCCGAACGGCAGGCGGATCTCGACGCTCGACCTCGGCGGCAAGGGCAGGTTCACCGTCCTGACCGGCCTGGCCGGCACCCTGTGGGCCGACGCCGCGGACACCCTGGCCGAGGAACTGCGCCTCGACCTGTGCGGCGTCGTCGTCGACCGCGACGCGCACGACGCGTACGGCGAGTGGAGCCGCCGAGCGGAGATCGACGAGGAGGGCGTGCTGCTGGTCCGCCCGGACGGGTACGTGGCCTGGCGTCGGCCGAGCGGAGCCGCCGACATCACCGAGGCGACCCAGCTGCTGCGGGAAGCGCTGACCGCGGTGCTCTGCCGGCCTGGAGCCGGGCCCGCTGACGCGTGAACAGGCTGAGCAGGCACCGTAGGTCAGCCTGGATCGGCCAGGTGAGGGGCAGTGCGCGAGTGTCGGGGGCCCGGACGACTGTGCAGATGTGCCGGGCGGCAGGGTTCCAAGGAGCCCGTCCACGCTCGACCTGTTCGGCGCACGCGTCGACGACGGCGTCGTGGCCATCGGTGGCTCGCTGCTGTGGCGAGGAAGGCGCCGCCCCTCTCCTGCGGCCCAGGAACCGGCGTCCGAGCCCGCCACGACGTCCTCCGGCCATGCTCAGGCAGGTCGCTGCCTCCCACGCGGACGGCGAGGGCACGAGGAATGCCCCAGGGTCTTCCCTTTCGGCCCTCCCGTCGTGTCCGACCGGGCTGCGAAGCTGGGCGGGTGGGGCGGCGCCCCACCCCTGTCCACGTCGACGCCGTGCGCGCTCGGCGAACGCCGCCCAGCACCGCCGGAAGGAGCGAACTTGCGAGCCCGTGGCGCCACTTCGGACAGCGAGAGCCACCAGCCCGGGCTCACCGCCCGACCGGCCACAGCGGCGGCGCCGTCGGCGCGTGCCGACGGCCGGGATGCCGCAGCTCTCACAGATTTGCAGCGCACCGCCGGCAACGCGGCCGTCGTGCGGATGCTCCAGCGGGCCCGGGGTGCCAACGCTGCCGGGCAGGAGGGCGAGGCGTCCGTCCAGCGTTCGTCGGTGCACGAGGTTCTGCGCAGGCCCGGCAGACCGTTGGACGCGCCCGTGCGCCAGGAGATGGAGAGCCGGCTCGGGGCCGACTTCGGCGATGTACGCGTCCACACGGACAGCGCCGCCCGCGCGTCCGCCGCCGAGGTGGGCGCCGGCGCGTACACCTCGGGCAGTCACATCGTGCTCGGTGACGGCGGCACCGACCGACACACCCTGGCCCACGAGTTGACCCATGTGATCCAGCAGCGGCAGGGTCCGGTCGCGGGCACCGACAACGGGGCCGGGCTCCGGATCTCCGACCCCGGTGACCGCTTCGAACGCGAGGCCGAGGCGAACGCCGTTCGCGCGCTCGCGGGCCCGGCGCCGTCCGCCGGACACGCCCCCGGCCACCCGGTGGGCCAGGAGCACGTCGACGGCGGCACTGCGGTGCAGCGCCGAATCATCGAGATCAAGAAGGGCACACCCGGCACGGTCGAGACGCAGTTGTTCAACGACTTCTTCACTGCCGTGGACAACGCGGTCGGGTGGGCCTACCACTACGTCACCACCGCCCCGCAGCTTGGCCCGCTCGCCGACTACGACGGCTACACCAAACGCTGGGTCGAGGTATGGCAGGACTATCACGCCACCGGCCGAAGCGGAGGCATCTCCAAGGAGTTCGGCTACGCGATCGAGTCCGTCACACAAGCCCATTTGGAAGGCGCCGGAAAACCCACTCTGCCGGCGGGGACGTACTTCGCCACGCAGGTGACGTACGGCTCCACCCGACCTGACTACGTCCTGTACCGGCAGGGCAGTCCCATCGGAGCGGTGGACATCACCGCCACCGCCAGCATCGGCCACGTCCTGAATAAGACCAGCTGGGACGCCTTGTTCCCCCAGTTCGGCGAGTCCGTCTACCCCTCCCTCGACCCCACGGTCATCGCGGGCATGCAACTGGCCCACGCCAATGCCGCGCCTCTCACGCAGCAGCAGGCCGACCAGCTGAAGCAGCAGGCCGCGGCGAACCGCGCCATGTGGGAGGACAACTGGCAGCTGATGGGCGTCTCCTTCAAGGAGGCCATGCAGCGCCTGGGCCTCATGAATGCCGCGGGCCAGGTGAAGGGCGGCGGCGACCCCGTCGTCCGCGAAGAACAGCGCCGCAGCGCGGTGTACTCCTGGATGACCGAGAATCTCGGCGTCGACCAGGCCACCGCCGTGAGCAACGCCACGGTCATGCTGCTCAAGTTCAACCCGAGTTGGCCCGACTCGTTCTCCTGCAACTACTCAACGGCGAGCGTGTCCCGGGGCGAGGCGTTCCTGACCTCGGTGTTCCCGAAGTGGAGCCAGAACCAGGGGACCTGACGGCGCGCCGAGTCGGGACCCACGGTCGCGGACGTCCTCGGCCGGGTCGCGTGTCGCGCGGCCCACCTGGCAGACCGCCGCAAGCAGGGTGTCCTGTCTGTGCGATGTGTAGGCAGTCCCGCATTTCCGTAGGCACGTACGGCCAGATCCCGGTCGTATGTAGGCAAGTTCTGACTGCCCGGCGACAGGCTGGGAGACGATCGGAGAGCGCCAAGCGGAACCCTTGGTTGACCTTCACCTTGGGGGAGCCCACAGCATCAGTGGGGCCGGGCGACGTGCTCGGCATGAGGAGGAACCAGCATGGGGTTGCTGACCATCGGGGCGTTCGCGAAGGCGTCCCGGCTGTCGCCGAAGGCGCTGCGTCTCTACGACGAACTCGGACTGCTGCCCCCCGCTCGCGTCGACCCGGTCACCAGCTACCGCTTCTACGCACCGGAACAGCTGGAGCAGGCCCGGCTGGTCGCCTGGCTCCGCCGCCTTGGAATGCCTCTGGCCCGCATCCAGCACATCTGCACCCTGGATGCAGGTGCGGCAGCCCAGGAGGTCCGCGCGTTCTGGGTCCAGACCGAGGCCGACACCGCCGCACGGCGGGACCTGGCCACCTTCCTCATCGACCATCTGTCTTGGAAGGACCCTGCCATGTCTCCCACCGCCAAGCCCCTGGAAATCCGTTACGCCGCTCTGTCCGACACGGGCCTGGTCCGCGAGAGCAACCAGGACACCGCCTACGCCGGTCCCCGCCTGCTCGCCGTCGCCGACGGATGCGGCAGCCAAGGAGCCCCTGCCAGCGCAGCCGCCGTCGACGCGCTCAAGCACCTCGAAACCGACGGCGTCCCGGCCGGCAATCTCCTCAACGTCCTCGAAGACGTCATCGAGCAAGCCAAGCAGGCCGTGCACGACGTCGCCGGGAGCGGCTCCTCGCCAGATGGCACGGGCACGACACTCACCGCGATGCTCTGGACCGGATCGCAGCTGGGTCTCGTCCACATCGGCGACTCCCGCGTCTACCTCCTGCGCGACGGAGAGCTGTGCCAGATCACGCACGACCACACCATGGTCCAGTCGATGGTCGACGAAGGACGGCTCACCCTGGAAGAAGCCGCCTCCCACCCCCAGCGGTCGCTGTTGGTCCGAGCCTTGGGCCGAGGAGGCAACACCGCCACTGACATGCGTCTCCACGACGCTCAGCGGGGCGATCGATATCTGCTCTGTTCCGACGGTCTGTCGACCGTCGTGCCGACCGAAGAAATCCGCCGCGTGCTCTCCGAGATCAGCACACCCGAGCAGGCTGTCCGCGAACTGATCACCCTCGCCATCAGCTCCGGCGGCCCCGACAACGTCAGCTGCGTGGTCGCCGACGTCACGGAGCTCCGGCAGTAGGAGCGAGCGGCATGCACATCGAGTTGCACCGGATCGGCTGCCGAGAACTCATCCGCGAAGCCGACACATGCCGGCTCTCCCAACGAGCCAGGAAAGCCAAGCCGGCTCCCAAGGCCACGACAGCCGAATCGTAGGAGATCAGTGAGCGGGTGATCGGTGCGCCGGAGTTGTTGTTGTGCCAGATCGCGGCGGCCAGCGCCCGGATGCGTTGAGCGACGCGCATGGCGGCGCCCTCGATGGTCCGGCGTCAGTATTGATCCAGCTCAGGTTGGCCTTTGAGCGTGTCGTTGGCCGACTCGATGAGCTGGCGGACCTTCTCGACGGCAGTCAGGAAAACCGTCACTCGTCACGGAAGCTGACGCTGAACGCCAAGAGGCGGCTCACCACACCCGGCCGGGTCAGAAGCCGGCCCATGCACGCAGCTGACGGCCGAGCAGGCCAACGCCCATCACGCCGGAAGCTGCGTCCTGCACCAAGGAGACCGCCTCCTTCGGCGGGTAGTCGAGCTGACATCCGTTCAGAGCCAGGTACGCCTCCGCAGAGTGCCAGGCGAAAGCCTCGTTGGAGTGCTCCAGACTCGGCAGCTTCACGAGCGTCTGGAGCAGCGCGGCCGCCCGAAGGTACACAGAGCCGTAGATGTCACGATCCATGGCCCGAGCGTTGACCCGGGCGACGGCCGCGTAGAGCGGCCCGTAGTCGTCAACCTGCGGATCACCGGGCAACAGCTGCGCCGCGTGCAGAAGGAAAGGCACCTCGAGTGGCTGGAGCGGTTCCTGCGTCACGCGGCGTGGCCCCGCTCCTCCTGCGCCTCGAGGCCGCGCCGCGCCTCGAGCTCCGCAGCGCGCTGCTCCGGGCTGGGATCGGCCGTGCCGGCCTCCGCGGCGAACGCGTTGCCGCTGCGGGACATCGATTCCCTGAACGCGTCGAGGAAGCGATCTTGCACGGCGGTGGCGCGGGCGTAGGCGGCGGACAGGATGTACTCCTGGAGGCTGACACCCTCCTGCTTCGCCGCGGCCTCGATCGCGGCCCGCTGGTCCGGATCGGGGAAACGCAGGTTCATGGCTTTGATAGGTGACATGGTACCGATGGTACCGTCGGTACCATCGATCGGGCCAGAGCCCGAACTGAGGGCAGCGCTAAGGGGTGCCATGGGTGGGCCGCCAGTGCGTCTTCGCCGCAGCCGATCGCCTCGCCAAGTCGCGGCCGATCGCCTCGCCAAGTCGCCGCCGATCCCGGCGTGATCGGCCGGCGCGGCCTGGAGATCGCGCGGTCCCCGGCGACCCTGCCGCCTCTGCCGTGACGGTCGGCCAAGACGCCATGGGTGCCAGGGCGGTCAGCCATGACATCCCTCGTCGCCCGGCTCGGAGGCGCGCAGTTCCGCGCCCGCGGCCGACCTTCACTGCGTGTCCCCTTACCGCGCTCCCCGGCTGCCCGCTCATCCTTCCGCAGTCCCTTGACGGGCTTTTGTTGCCGTTCTCCGCCGCGGCCTAAGACACACCTCATCACCCACATGCGAAAATCTGTCGTGGCTGGAGTAGACATTGGGTGGTGTCGTGGTTATGGTTTCTCTCGTAGCCCAGAGAGAACAGGGCCCGGCAGACACGAACTGCCGGGCAGTAGTTCCGCAGTGAGCAGGACGGTTCGGTGGTGGAGTTCCGAAGCCAGGGTTGTCGCAAGACGGTGACGGAGCTGACGACCGGACCCTGGGTGGCCCGCAGTGATCAGGGGCCGCCGACAGCAGTACCGCAGTGGCAATACGCATAAGTGCAGTTCGCAGTACTCAGCAGTGAAGTCGGTGAGCAACACCTCGGTGAAGGCGTCGGCTGCGGGCGCGCACCGGGAGGTTCGGCAGTGGGGTTCCAAGCCAGAGCAGGCGCAGGATGGGCGAGCGGGGCTGGCTGCCGGAGAGTGGCGCTGTGACAGGCCACTGAGCAGGTCGCATCACACCAGGAGTACACAACGCAGTAGAGCAGTATCAGCAATGAGGGAAGAACGGAGGAAGTGGACGCCATCAGGATCGCCCGGGCGGCTTTCTGAGTCCGGGTACCGCAGGACATCGATAGTGAGGTGGTCTCCGGTCGAGCAACCGCGATCCCAGCATTCCTGGCAGCGTTTCGGCCAGGTGTGCGGTGACAGAAGGCCGGCGCAAAAGTAGGGCCGGCAGATGGTGTAGCAGTTCCTTCGGGCCCTGGCGCCGCACGGCGCCAGGGCCCTCCATGCGTTCTACAAACAGGTCGCGGAGTCTTCGGCCATGTGGCCCGCTTCGCGGGCTCCCCACCGCCACGCCTTGGCGGCATCCCTGAAGCGCTCGTCGGAACCACGATCGTCGTGAGGTTCCCTGCGGCCGCGGGTTGGGCAAAGTGCTCACGTCGCGCGGGCTCGGCGGCGGGAGCGGGGTGGTGGGCGATGCCGCAATCGCGGGCGATGGGTCGGCCTTCCAGCGCCGTGCCGGAGATCTGGAGTCAGAACCCGAAGGCGGCCGACGGCGCCTGCCTCAGCGGCGGGTGGTGCCGCCGCCGGGCGGGTCGAACAGGGTGATGCGGGCCGTGATGCGCTTGCCGACCGACTGCGGCTCGACGAACAGGGCCTCGCTGACGGCCTTGACGATCTCCAGGCCGTGCTGGCCGACCCGGTCGGGATCGGCGGTCCGGGCCACGGGCACGACGGGCTCGCTGTCCCACACGATGACGTCCACGGCGTGGATGTTGATGGCCAGTTCCACCAGGACCGGGCCGGGGGCGTACTTGCAGGCGTTCGTGACCAGCTCACTGACCACCAGCTGCGTCAGGTCCCGCGTACGGGCGGGCACCAACACGGGGTAGTCGGCTTCGGCCTGGTCGAGGAAGGCGAGAGCGTGCCGGCGGGCGTCGGCGATGCAGCCGTCGCCTCCGCCGAGCGCGTAGCCGGCGCGGATCAGGTGCTCGACCGGCCCGGTGCAGCCGTCACCGTGGGCTCGGGATCCCCTTGGTGCGGCCCTCATGCTGCATTCACGCCTGCCCCACTACCCGCCATCTCGTCATACATGCCTGAGCCATGTTGTTCGGCATGGCCGCCCGAGCGTATGTCCAGGCGAGTGGGGCAGAATCATCCCCGCAGGATCTGACCAGGACACGCCCAAGCACAGCCGAGGACACGGTGACCGACATCGACAAAGCGGACAAGCCGGAGCGGCTCTCCGTCGAGCAGCGCACAGTCGACGGCATCCGTGTGGTGACTGTGCAGGGCGAGATCGACAACGACGTCAAGGACGTCCTCAGCAACGCCCTGCTGCCCCCCGAGGGCACCCTGGCCCCGCGGATCGTGGCGGATCTCAGCGGCGTGACCTTCATGGACTCCAGCGGCATCAACGTCTTCGTCACCGCCCACCAGACTGTCACCGGCGCCGACGGCTGGCTGCGGATCGCCGCCGCGCAGGAATCGGTCCTGCGTGTCCTCGAAGTGGTCGGCATCGACGCCATCATCACCTGCCATCCCACCCTCGAGCAGGCACTGCGCACCTGAGCGTCTCTACCCGGGCAAGTCAGGGGCGCCGTCCTGGCGGGCGTGCCGCCAGGACGGCCGCGCCAAAGAATGGAGCATCGGCTTCGGCAGTGGCAGGCGTCCCCATGCCCAGCGGAACACCGCTTCGGTTTGCCAGGCGGTCTCTTCCAGGACGTGCAGATCTTCGCCAGGTTCCAGGGTGGGTACCAGGCGCCGGGAGTGCAGCTCGAGGGTCACATCAGCGACGTCCAGTCCGCGGGCGCTCTGCGCTATACCGCTGACGGACCGGGCCAGGCTGGCAAGCGGCCGGCGAGATCAGTCTCCTCACCCGCCCGGCGAGATCAGTCTGCTCACCCGCCCGGCCTGGGAGCAGATGCTGCACCACCTTGCTCTGAGCGACAAAGAGGCGTGCCACATGGAACTTTCCGCGGTCGCCTACGTCGACGTCGACGTAGGCGGCGCTTCGGCCCCGGCGATGACCGGCCTGGGCCTTGCAGAGGGGCGACGCATCGTACTTGAGGCGCCGCCTGGCACCCTGCGGCGCATGCCGGACTCGTTCTGGCCGGACAATGCGCGGCGGGAACACCCCGGACGGCCGCACCAACAGCCCGGTCGCGGTAGGCCGAGGCCGGGGTCAAGTCACGCCGGTCCCATCCGATGCCGAAGGGAATCGTGCAGATGAGCCAGGGGTGACGGCCCCCCGTTCGGTCGGTCAGGACCCTTCCATTCCGCCAGACTCCTGGAGAGGGACGCTCCGGTGGGGCGTGCGTATGGGCGATACGGGGTGGGCGTGACCGAGCGCGGTAGGGCAGACCGTGCCGCTCCGGGCGAGACGGGGGTGGGTGTGAGGGGCCACGGTGTCCAGCGCACACGCGCGGCGACGGGGGACCGGCCGGGTGGGCGGCCGGACAGCGACGAGCAGCGGCGAGTCGACGGGCCGGTGCGTGCGGTGCCGCGGCACGTGGCCTGCGTGATGGACGGCAACGGCCGCTGGGCTCAGCGGCGCTCGCTTCCCCGGACGGCGGGCCATCGGGCTGCGGAGACCACCGTCATCGACATCATCGAGGCGGCCCGGGCCGCTGGCGTCGAGTGGCTCAGCCTGTACGCCTTCTCCACCGAGAACTGGAACCGTCCTGGTTCCGAAGTCGACTTTCTGATGCGCCTGGTCCGCCGGGTTGTGCGCAAGCACGCGCCGCTGCTGCTCGCCCGCGGCATCCGCTGCCGCTTCCTGGGGGCCGCGGACCCGCGCCTTCCCCGTGAGCTGGCTCAGGATTTCGAGGATCTGGCGACGCTGACCGCCGACAACCGGGGGATGACGCTGACCGTCGCCTTCGACCACGGCGGACGCCGGGACATCGTGGAGGCTGCCAGGTCGCTGATCCGTAGCAAGACGCCCGCCGAGGAGGTGACCGAGCGGCTCTTCGCGGACCACCTGCCGTTCCCCGACACCCCCGACGTGGACCTCGTCATCCGCACCTCCGGAGAGCAGCGCATCTCGAACTTCATGCTCTGGCAGGTCGCCTACGCCGAGTGGGTCTTCCCCGAGGTGCTCTGGCCGGACTTCCGGGCCCCGGACTTCCTCGCCTGCCTGCACACCTACCGGCGCCGTGACCGCCGCTTCGGCGGCGTGCCGCCCCAGACGAACGGAGACCCGGAATGACGACTGGAACGACCACAACGGGCGACGAAACACCGCTGTTCGGGCCGGAGTCGCAGTTCAGCGCCTTCTTCGACGACCCGCGCTGGGCGCTGGCCATGATCCGCGCCATCGTGCTGGAGGCCGCCCACCCGCAGATCGGTGCCGCCCTCGCCGACAATTCCACCTTCGTCGCCCACCCCTGGCGCCGGCTGCGCAACACCTTCCTCAGCATGCGGCGCATGTTCGACGCAGATCCGGCGGTACGCGAACGAGAGGCCTCCCGCCTCAACAGGCTGCACGCCCGCATGAGCGGCTCCGACTCCCGCGGCCGCGGCTACGACGCCATGGACCGCGCGACCCGCGCCTGGGTCGTGGCCACCCTCTTCGAAAGCGCCGTCACCATGTGCCGACTGAGTGGCCAGCCGCTCGACCAGGACACCATGGAGCGCATGTACGCCGAGTACCGCCTGTTCCTCGCCGCGCTCGACGGCGACGCCGGAGAACTCCCCGAAAACCTCACCGACTTCTGGCGGTACTTCGACCGGGTCGTCGAGGAGGAGCTGGAGAACACCGAGGCAGCCCGGGTCATCCTCTACCGGCTCTTCGACCACCTGCCCGCCCCGGCACTGCTCGCCGGCGCACCGACACTGTGGGCCGCCGGCCGGGCCGTCGTCGGTCCGCTTCTCGGCGCGATCACCGTCGCATCGCTCCCCGAGCCCTACCGCCGCAGGGCCGGCCTGCCCGAGATGCCCGGCGCCCCGACTCTCATGCAGGGCGCCTACCTGGCTGCCGGGCTCAGCCGATTCCTGCCGGAGGGCTGGATCAACGCCGAAGCCATCATCGAGACCCTTTCCCTCTCACCCGACAGCGACGACCCCCGCGCCCGGACCGTGAGCGCGCTGCGCGCCCGCATGAAGCGGGCCTCGGCCCTGCTCCGCCTTCTGACACCACTGGGCGAAGAGACCGGCCCCGACCCGGACCCGGCCGCCTCGCGGACAACGGGAGAGGGCCGGCGCTCGGCGGAGGAGTTCTTCCGTCAGGTGCTGGACCAGACCGGCGACGGCCACCTCGACTGGCCTGACCTCGCCGCCATGGCACGCGAATTGGCCACGCGCCTCGACCTGGACGAAGCCCAGGAGACCCGGCTCTACGACGCCTTCGCCGCTTGGTGGCGCGAACTCCAGTCCACCCTCGACACGGACGGTGACGGCCGTGTCAGCGCTGGCGAGTACGCTGCCGCCGTACCCTCCCTCGCCGGTCCCGCGCTCATCCGCGTCGCCGAGGTGCTCTTTGACGCCACTGACAAGGACGGCAGCGGGACCATCGACGCGGACGAGCACAGGACGCTCTTCCGCACCGCCTTCCACCGCGACCTCACCACCACCGACGGCACCTACGGCCGCAGCGCCTTCGTGGGCGACTTCCTTTCCTTCATGGCAGGCCACCGCACGAACACCCCGTATGACCCGCTGCTCGCCGACGCCTGACGAACCCGTGGGACGCGCCGCCACCGGGGCACCGGCGCTTCGCCCGTGACACACGGCGCAGAGCAAGACTCGGTCACGATCGCGCCCGGTAGATGCCGGACAGGTCGGGGCCCCACCCCTCGCGACGGGTCGATCAGTCCTGCGCCACGTTCGCCGCGGCCACATTCTCGATCACGTGGCCGAGTTTGGTCTTGGCCCGGGTCAGGTCCTGGATGCGTGCGGCGATGCGGTCGCGTTCGATGATGAGCTGGTCGAGCATGGCGGGGGTCGCGACGCCGGTGCTCACGCACGGCAGGAGTTCGACGACGGTACGGCTGGAGAGGCCGGCCGCGAAGAGGTCCTGGATGAGCTGGACCCGCTCCAGGGCTTCGTCGGGATAGTCACGCTGCCCACCGGACGTCCGCGTCGATTCCAGGAGTTGCTGTTCCTCGTAGTAGCGCAGGGCCCGCACGCTGACCCCTGACCGCCTGGCGAGCTGTCCGATGCGCATGACGCAGGTCGCTCCCTTCCCGCTCGTACCTCACATTGACGTCAGGTTCAGGCTAGCGATGCCGGCTCCGAGGGCAGCTCTGGGGGGCCGATCGAACCGTTGCCGGCGCCGAGATTGATCATGGCCCAGTGGTGGACCCGAGGGCGTCACGCGGTTCACGTACGCACGGCAGTCCTCGCGTCGTGCCGGGATCACCGTGCCCGCCCGAGGGCACATGGGTGTCGACCGTGACGGCGGCGTGATCCCTCGTAGTGGCGCAGGCCCCCACGCTCACCCCCGCCTGCTCGGCAACCTCACCCCTCCGCACCTGCCTTCCTCCGGCCCGGTGGCAGTTGCGGCTTGCACCTCACGTCAACGTCAGGTTCTAAAGTGACGAGCGGTAGACGAACACGTCATTCCGGCCCGTCAAAGTAAGGCAGACCATTATGCGCGCAGCCCGGTTCCACGAGTACGGCGGAGTGGAGAGCCTGGTGATCGAGCAGGCCCCTGACCCCCACCCCGGACCCGGTGAGATTCGTGTCCGCGTCGCGGCGGCCAGCGTCAATCCCGTCGACTGGAAGTTGCGCTCCGGCGCCCTGCACCAGATCTTCCCCCTGGATCTGCCCGGCATTCCCGGGCGCGACGGCGCCGGTGTGGTCGACGAGATCGGCGATGGGGTGCAGGGGGTGAGCATCGGAGACCGGGTCTTCGGGCTGGGCGGCCTCACCGGCGCGACCGCGGAGCTGCTCATCCTTTCGGCCTGGGCGCACACCCCCGCCACGTGGAACGACGAGCAGGCCGCGGGCGCCGGTCTCGCGTCCGTGACCGCGATGCGTGGGCTCGACGCGCTTGGTCCCCTCGCGGGGCGCACCCTCCTCGTCGAGGGTGCCGCCGGAGGCGTGGGCAGCGCGGCGGTCGAGATCGCCGTGGCACTAGGTGTCGGCACCGTGATTGGGACAGCCAGCGAACGCAACCACGAGTTCCTCACCTCTCTCGGCGCCGTCCCCACCACCTACGGCCCCGGCCTCGCACAGCGCCTCGCCACCCTCGCTCCGCACGGCGTCGACATCGTGCTCGACACCGCGGCCTCCGGCTCCCTGGACGACCTCGTCGCGATCGCGGGCGACCCGAAGCGCGTCGCGACGGTCGCCGACCAAGCGGGCGGGCAGCGCCTGGGCACGCACGTGGCCCACGCGGTGAACGACTCCACTCTCCTGTCCGCGGCGGCGGCACTGGGCGGGCAAGGCCGCTACACGCCCCGTATCGAACGGGCCTACCCCCTGGAGCGGATCGCCGACGCCCACGCACACGCCGAGCGCGGACGCACCCGAGGAAAGATCGTCATCTGCATCTGACAGGCGGATCTGTATCTGAACACGCCCACGAGGCAGGCAACTCGCAGCATGCGGAACTGCGTGGCGAGCGTGCCCTCGATCGGTACCGGCGAGCGGGCGGCCCGGAGCGGGCCGATCTCCATGGCCCTCGTCAGGCAGGCCGCCCCCACTCGGGCACCGCACATGGCACATGAGCCGGCGTCCACGGGGCGCCAGCCACATACAGCTTCAGCAGCTCGCTTTTTCCCAGCACAGCGGACGTAAAGCCAGCCTTCGTGCGGCCGTTGGGGTCAGCGGGTGGAGTCGAGGTGCCAGACGGTGGCGCTGTCCAGCTTCACCGAGCCGTTCTCGGCGAAGACCTGGACTCCCTGGCCGGCGGGGTCGGGGAAGATCTGGTCGGTGATCACGGCTTCGCCGCTGCCGCCGAAGACCTCGACGGACGACCAGTCGACCAGGATCCGCAGCTTGATCTTGCCGTTTGCCGCCTTCAGAGGTGCGGTCTGGATGCCGGGGAAGGTGCTGTTGAAGTCCACGGTGCCGGAGTGTGTGCGGTCGACGTACAGCTCCTGGGTCGTGGTGTCGTAGCCGATGACGGTTTCCTCGCCCGTGGTGCCGGTGCGTACTTTGAGCCCGAAGCGTTCGGCGTCCTTGGGGGAGAAGGTGGCCTCGATGTCGAGCGCCTTGCCGTCGGCAGCGGGACCGATCAGTGCCTTGGATGTGTTCGTCACGATGGCGGCGGTCGCGGTCGCCGGTGGATCCTGCCGCAGGGACTTCACGGCGTTGACCGGCTCACTGGTCAGCCGGACGCGACCGTCGACTGTGCGCAGGGCTGTCTGGCGGGGGATGCTCTGTGCTCCGCGCCAGGGGGAGGTGGGGGTGGCGCCGGCGTAGTCCCAGTTGTTCATCCAGCCGATCATGTACCGCTTGCTGCCCGGGGTGTTCTCCCAGGACACGGCCGCGTAGTAGTCCTTACCGTAGTCGGCCCAGCCGGCGCGCTGCTGGACGGAGAGGGCGGGGGAGTCGGCGGCGGTGAACTGGTCGGCGAGGATGTGGCCCCAGCCGCCGGCGTTCATGTCCACGAGCTGGATCTGCGCCCTCTTGCCCAGGTAGGGGCGCATGTTGAAAGAGGCCCAGTCCAGCATCTCGCTGTCGGAGCCGGTCGCACTGCGGACGACCTGGCCTTCGACGATCAGATTGACGGCCGTCTCCTGGGAGCCGGGCTGGGCCTGCGTGTCGGACAGTACGATCTGGTCGGCGTTGAGATGGCCCCAGCCGCCCGTGTTGTCGTCGACCACCCTGATCCGCGCCTTCTTGCCGGCAAGGTCACGGACGTCCCAGGAGGCCGTCTCGAGTGATTCGGTGTCCGTTCCGGTGGCGCTGCGCACGACCTGGCCGTCGACGAGGAGTTCGAGGGCGGTGGGGTTGGCGGAGCCCGCAGGGTGATTGCCGCCGCCGATGAGGAAGTTGACGTAGCGCTTGTCGATGGTGAACTCGGGAGAGGTGAGGGTGCCGGTGCCGGCGTCGCCGTTGAGGAAGGTGTTGACCAGGCCGCTGCCCTGGAAGCCGGAGACCTGCTGCTGGCCGGGGAGGGTGCCCGTGGCCGGTGCCGGGCCGAAGGCGTCGCCGGTCGTCGTCCAGTCCCCGTAGGTGCCGCCGTCGAAGTCGGCGAGGACCTTCCCGGGCTGGTGCGGGTGCCGACCGCCGCCGATCTTGAAGTTCAGGTAGGGGCTGCTCACGGTGAAGGAGGGCGAGGTGAGGGTGCCGCCCGTGGCGTCCCCGGAGTGAAAGCTGTTGGCGAGGCCCTTGCCGTCGAAGCCGGCGACGGTCTGCTGCCCGTCGAGCGTCCCGGCTGCCGGTCCCGGGCCGAACGCGGTGCCCGTGGCCGTCCACGAACCGAAGCCGCTGCCCTCGAAGTCCTGCATGACCGCTCCGGCGGGCGGGGTGTAGGTGCCGTTGTCCTCGGCGGTGAACTTGGTGCCGTCGAAGGCGCCGATGAAGTACTGGGCTGCCGAACCGCCCGCGATCCCACCGGGGTTGATGTTGACGACCAGGACCCACTTGATGTTGTTCTTGTCCCCGTCGACGGCGAGGGGGAACAGGTCGGGGCACTCCCACACACCGCCCGTCGCGCCGGCCGGGCCGAACTCGCTGAGCTGAGTCCAGTCCTTGAGGTTCTTCGAGGAGTAGAACCGCACCTTGTGCTCGGCGGACAGCGATACCGTCATCAGCCAGCTCTTGGTCGGCGCGTACCACTGGACCTTGGGGTCGCGGAAGTCCCTCGAACCGATGTCGATGACGGGATTGCCCTGGTACTTGGTCCAGGTTCGGCCGCGGTCAGTGCTGTAGGCGAGCGCCTGCGACTGCATGCCGGTGGACTTGTTGTAGCTGGTGTAGATCGCCACCATGGGCGGGTTCTTCTTGGTGCCGAACCCGGTGGTGTTGTTCTCGTCGACGACGGCGCTGCCGGAGAAGACCATCTCCTTGTCGTCGTGCGACAGGGCGAGCGGCAGTTCCTGCCAGTGGACGAGATCCGTGCTCACCGCGTGGCCCCAGGACATGTCGCCCCATGAGTTGCCGCTCGGGTTGTACTGGTAGAACAGGTGGTACTCGCCCTTGTAGTACACGAGGCCGTTGGGGTCGTTCATCCAGTTCTTCTCCGGAGTGAAGTGGAACTGGGGACGGTAGGTCTCGGAGTGTGGCGGTGTGTCGGCCGCGGCGGCCCGAGGGGCGAGCAGGGCGGCGGACAGGGCACAGACGGCCGCCGCCGCGGCGGTCATCCGCACGCGGGCATGCCGCGATACACGTCCAGAGCTCATGGTGCCTCCTGTGCGCAGCCCACGCAGCACAGCCTGCGGCGGGCGGCCCGAAATCTGACGCCCTGGCCCGCGATGTCGTCCACACCGTCGACCAGAGGATGTCAGCGATGACTTGTGTCAACGTTGACATCGAGTGGCCCGATCATGGGCGAATCCCGCCAACGCGTCAACGGTTCGGACGGGATTGCCGGGCGCGGCCCGCCCGCCCCTCTGACGTGGTCGGCCATCTCGAGCTGTGCCAACCGATCACGCCACGGCGGATTCGGAGCGGCGACCGAGCAGGTCAGAACCGCTACGGACAAGGACGCGGTGGTCGCAGCGAGCCGCGACCGGAAGCGCCAGGACGGCACCGCCACCCTCGCCCATGGATCCCGCGCTGAATTCCTCGCGCGCTGCTGCCAGTTGCTAGACTTCGGGCGGCGCCTTCCGATCCTCGACCATGTCTCCCCCGTCTTCGCCCGCCATACGCACCACCAGATCGTGGTCGTATCCGCTGAGGAGTTCGACGCCGCGGAGCAGGGCGGAGTGGTCGAGCTCCGCCTCCCCGCGGGCCACGGCGGATGCCACGAACTGGGCGGCGACGCTGCCCAGGGGGATGGCGGCGCCGATCGCGCGGGCGGTGTCGGTGACGATGCCCAGGTCCTTGTGGTGCAGCCCCATTCTGAAGCTGGGTGTGTAGTCGCGCTTCAGGAAGTTGTCCTTCTTGCGGGCGAGGGCGTTGGAGCCCGCGAGGCCGCCACCCAAGACGTCGAGGGCGACTTCGAGGTCCACCCCGGACTTCTCGAGGAAGACCACCGCTTCCGCGCACGCCTGCAGGTTGATCGCGAGGACCAGCTGGTTGGCGGCTTTCACCGTCTGGCCCCGTCCGTTCGGACCGCAGTGCGCGATGGTCCTGCCCAGGGCCTCGAAGACGGGTTTCGCTTCCGCGAAATCGTCTGCATCCCCGCCGACCATGATCGACAGGATGCCGTCGACCGCGCCGGTCTCCCCGCCCGCGACGGGCGCGTCCAGGACCCGGATCCGGCGCTCGGCGGCCTTGTCCGCCAGCTTGATCGCCTGCTGCGGGGCGATGGTGGACATGTCGATCAGCAGTGTTCCCGGGCGGGCGTGGGCCAGGACGCCGTCGAGGCCGAGAGCAACTTCCTCGACCTGCGGAGCGTCCGGGAGCATGGTGATCACTACCTCGGCCTCGCGGACTGCCTCGCGGATCGACGCCGCGGACCGGCCGCCCGCTGCCCGCAGCGGTCCGGCCTTGGCGTCGTTGCGGTTCCAGCCGTATACGGTGTGTCCGGCTCTGCACAGGTTGACAGCCATCGGGCTGCCCATGGTGCCAAGGCCGAGGAAAGCGATCGTCTTCAACACGAACTCCTTTGTGACGGCGGGAGAAGGCGGTGGCGGAGCGGGTTTCAGGGCCGGAGCAGCCGTTCCAGGTCGCGGCGGGTGGCGGGCGGCCTACGAGGGACCGGATCGCCGTCCAGGAGCCGGTGTCGCCGGCGAGAATGGGGTCTGGGCACCCGAGACCGAGACCGATCTCGGGGGACATGAACAGGGCGAGGCAGGGTCCACACCGAGGATCCGACGTGCTCGGACAGGACGGGCAGGACGAGGTCGCGGCGGGCGGTCAAGCGCCTCCCGCATTCCAGGCGTAGGCGTCCTCGGCTTCGGGATCCCAGCCGATGAGCCGACTGCCTCGTCGGGGGGATGTGTGAGCCATGTTCGCTCAGAGTGCGTGATGGGGCTTCGCGGGCTCGGACGGGCCCCGGCGAGGGTTGCTCGCCGGGGCCCGGCATTCCGGCTTGCATGCTGGTGCGGCGGTGTGACGCCTCAGAGGCTTCAGAAGCTGAGGTCCAGCGCCTTCACTTTGTCCCGCTCACGGTCCGGGTGGCTGTCGGGGAAGACGAAGCAACGGGTGTTCTTCAGCTTGTTGTTCTCGACCTTGGCCGTGGAGAAGATAACCACCGGGACCCGCTCGCCCTTGTTGAGGAAGTCCGCGCGGAAGTCGATGATCGGTGCGTCCTCGCCCCAGCGGCCCAGGAAGTCATCCACGACGTCCTGGTCGGCGTAGATGTGCCGGATGTGGCGACCGACGTAGGTGTCCGGCTGTTCGCTCGCCCCGACGATCGCGATGTCCTTCCAGTTCGCGTGGGCAACCGTGCCGTCCTCCTCTATGAGGTGGATGGCGACGGGGCAGTTGTCGTAGTAGGCCTTGATGAACGCGACGGCGTCTTCACCGGCCGGTGTGTAGGACTCGCTGGACCGGTCGACCTGGTCGATCCATGCCTGGGCGGTGGAGGAGCCCTCGCCCGGCGCAGGGGAGGGGCTCGGGTGGGTGGTGACCGGGCGCAGGGCCCAAAAGCCGTAAGTCGTGCCGTCGACGCTTGCGAAGCCGACGTTGGCGTACCCGGAGGGGAACTCGGGATTGGTGAACGTCGCCTCCAGGTTCTCCACGGGTGTCCCGGCCTTCACCAAGGCATCGTGGCCGTCGATGCCCAGGATGTCGGGGAGCCTGCTGCCGGCCGCGGCCTTGTCACGCAGAAGCTCCGTGGCGGCCTTGTTGGCCAGCACCACCGTGCCGTCGGCGTCGGTGACCAGCATGCCGGGAGAGGCCCAGTTGAACAGGTCGAGAAGCTGTTCGGAAGAAGGGTGCTTCGACATGGTGTCTGTCTGCCTTTCTCTGGGTTACAGAACCTTGCGGCTGTAGTTGAAGACCTGACCGGTGGGTCCGTTCGGCGGGAACTCGGCGATGGCGACGATCCACTCAGCCACGGTGCGCGGCGACTTGAGCCAGTCGGTTCCGAATCCCGCGTTGATGGCGCGGATGATCTGGTCGTTCATCTCACCGTCCAGCCCGGCCATCGTCATGGCGGTTGCCACGGGGCCGGGACGGACTTCGTTCGCCACGACACCGTCGTCGGCGAACTCGACCGAGCACGCTCGCATCAGGGTGGTCATCGCGGCCTTGCTGGCCGCGTACGCCCAGCGTTCGGGCCGGTAGCCGTTGGCCAGACTCGCCCCGACGAATGTCAGGGAGCCGCCGCCGGCCTGCTTGAGCAGCGGAGCCGTCGCCTGCACGAGGTTCAGCGCCGTGCGTACGTTCGTCTCGTAGGTGTCCGCCGCTACCTGCCACTCGACCTTGACGAGGTCGGCGGGATCCGGTGAGAGGCCGGCGTTGAGCACCACCGCCCCGATCCCCTCGGCGAGGGCGGCGCCCGCGGAAGCGAGGGCGGCGCGCACTGCTTCGCCGTCTCGCACGTCGGCGACGAGGTCGATGTAGCCGCTCTGCTCGGCGAGGGCGAGGTTGCCACGCCGGGACAGTCCGACGACGGTGTACTGCCTGCGCAGGAACTCCGTCGCCACAGCCGCGCCGATCCCGGACGAGGTGCCGGAGACCACCGCCACCCGGGAGGCGTCCTGCCCCATCAGGCGGCCTGGAAGACGGTCGCGTCGATGGCCTTCAGGGTGCGCATCGACTCGATGGTGATGACGCCCGGGTCCAGCTTGCGGCCGTGCAGGCGCTCGATCTCGATGACCATCTGGACGAACTGGAGGCTCGTCACCGCGCCCGACTGGATGAGGTCGGTGTCTTCCTGGATGTCGAGCGGCTTCTCGTGGAGGCCGTCGAGCCACTTGCGCAGCGACATTATCTTGCTTTCCACTGTGCCCTCTTCCTCTTACTTTGTCCTGAACTCCACGGAGAAGTCGGTGGGATGGGAGAACGACTGGCTCTCCATGCCGAGGCGGTCGCGGGTGACGACCACGTCCGAGCAGCGCCGGACGATCTCCTCGATGAGCAGCGAGAACTCGGCCTTGGCGAGCATGGCCCCCGGGCAGGCGTGTGCTCCGACCGCGAACGGGATCGAGCCCTTGCGGCTTCTGCCGGTTTCGAACCGGTCGGGGTGGTCGAAGACCCGCGGGTCACGGTTGGCTCCGGCGACCGAGGCCAGTACTGCCGAGTGCCGCGGCACTCTCACGCCCTGAACGGTCAGGTCCTCGGCGGCGAACCGGACGATCGTCTGCACGGGCGGGTACAGCCTGAGGGTCTCTTCGATGTAGTCGTCCCGGACCGCCTCGTCGCGAAGCTCGACCAGATCGAAGAGGCCGCGTCCCATGCAGTACACGAGCGAGGTGATGAACGCGCTGCTGGTCTCCGTACCAGCCAGGAAGAACAGCAGCGCCGTCGAGCGCACTTCGCTGTCGGTCAGTGAGATCCCCTTGCGGTCCCGGGTCCGCTCGATCGTCTCCAGCAGGGACCGCGCGCCCGCGGTTCCTGCGGCCCGCTGTTCCTCGATCAGCCGCAGCAGTTCGCCGGCGTTGGCGTGGGTCTCGTCGGTCTCCTCGGTGGGATAGTCCAGAAGCCGCGCCAGCGGACGGGTCAGGTGGTGGAACCGATTCTCCAGCGAGGTGTCGACACCGAGGATCGTGCACACGATTCCGTACGGCACCCGATGCGCGAACGAGTTGTAGAAGTCGTCGGTCTCGATGCCCGCGATGCTGTCGACCAGGCTGTGGATCAGCCCTGGCATCAGCGCCTGTTTGTACTCGGCGATGCGTCCGGCGGACAGGATCGGTGCCAACAGGGCGCGGAAGGCCCGGTGGCTCGGCCCGTCGGCGTCGAGCACGTTGGGGCCGAAGGCGCGCGCGCTGGCCTTGAGCGGATGGTCGGCCACAATCGAGGGATGGGCCAGAGCCTCCTGCACCGCGGCGTTGCCGGTCACGGCGAACAGTCCCTCGTCCAGCCGGTGCACGTCCGCCTGCCCCCTGAGATGCCGGTACCAATAAGGCCGTGAGAGCAGCCTTGCCGGAGACTCTGCGGTCGCTACGAAGGGCATGTGGCGTGCCCCCCGACGCCCAGGCCGGCGACGCCGGCCAACAGTCGCATCGCCGCGTGCCATTCGGCGTCGGTCAGGCCCAGAGGTCCGGGTTCCCTGTAGTACGCGGTGAGCGATCCGGTCCGGCCATCAGCTGCCTCAAATTTGCAGTGGAAAATTGACTGGCCGTGAATACCTCCGGAGGGAGCGAGAGCTACGGCCTCCGATCCGGCGACCCCGCCGAGTCCGCCGGTGCCCAGGGAAAAGCCTGAGAAGGTGATGGATATTTCCGGGGTCAAGTTTCGCCGGACGAGCTCGAAGACGAGCCTGAGACGTTCCTTGGGATCATGCTCGGTCGCGTACCGGTCGAGGAGAGCATTCGCCGCCTCCAGTACTCGTTCTATTCTGCGTTTTCCTTGGATGGATTCTAGGGCGACGGAGAATCTTTCTTCGGTGGTGTTCTGTGTACTCAAGTGTCGAGTCCTTGCCTGTTGCGCGGGGTCTGGCACTTGTGGAGCAGGAATCCGTGCGGCGTTCACGAGGTGTAGCCGAAGCGCGCCGAAAGTTCCCGCTTGTTGATTTTCGTGTTCTCCAGGAGAGGCATCGAGGAGACGAAATGCACCATGGAGGGCGCCATGTAGGCGGGTAGCCTCTCCCTGAGCAATCCCTGCATTTCCTGCTCGGTCATGGCTGTGTGGGGCTGCTCGGCGAACAGGATGATGCGGGGTGTTCCGGTGCGATCGGGGATCGGCATGACGACCGATCGTGTACTGCCCAGGATTCGAGCGGCCGACTCGATCTCCGCCGGTTCGATTCGATGACCGGCGATTTTGATCTGGGCGTCCTTGCGGCCGACGAAATGCAGGACGCCGGAGTCGTCCAGGTTGCCCTGGTCACCGGTGAGATAGACCGGAATCCGCTCCCGGCCGACCGTGACGTGCCGGAACACGGCGGCGGTTTGGGCGGGGGCGTTCAGATAGCCGAGAGCGAGTCCCGTCCCGCCGATGGCGACCTCGCCCGTCTCGCCCGGCCGGACGGGGATGCCGTCGCGGACGATGTATATCTGCGTGCCGGGCACGGGAAGGCCGGCCGGGATGCCGGTCGCCGCTTCGGTGTCGTCCTCGGTGATGCGATGGACCGTGGCGAAGACACAGGACTCGACGGGCCCGTAGCCGTTGTACAGGTCGATGCCGGGGTGTGTGTCGAGAAGTTTCCGGCAGTTCGACGGAGACGGTTTGTCCCCGCCCAGCAGCACGGCCCGCAGACCGCCAAGGCACTCGATGTCGCCGCCCGCGATCACGTCGAAGAGCGAAGGCGTGAGGAAGAGATGGGTGGCGCCCAGGTCGTGGACGTAGAAGCGGATCGCCGGTGGCAGCAGCAGGTCGTCCTCGTGCACGACCACGGTGCCGCGGCTGAGGAGGGTGCCCCACAACTCCAGGGTGAAGGCGTCCCAGGCGACGGCCGCCGCGTGGATCATCACCGGGTGCTCGCCGAAGTCCATGAAGCCCTTCGGAGCGAACAGTCTCGTGGTGGCTCGGTGCGGGGACAGCACCCCCTTGGGGCTGCCGGTGCTCCCCGACGTCCAGAACAGGGTTGCGCAGGCGTCCGGCGGGACGTCCGGCAGGCCGGCCGGCGCCTGGGCGGCCGGCTCTGTCCGCAGCAGGTCGTCGAAGGTGGTGTGGCCGGTCCCCGCCTGGTCGAGCCGGGTGGAACCCGCGGCATCCGCCAGGACGACGGGGGAGCGCATGGTGCCCAGCAGTTCGGCGATGCGGGGGACCGGCCACCGCACGTCCAGGACGCCGTAGGCGCCGCCGGCCATGAGGACGCCGAGAAGGACTGCGGCCAGGTCCGGTGACCTGCGGGCCACGACGGGGACGATGCTGCCGGGCCGCACGCCGTGCCCGATCAGACGGTGAGCGATCCGACGGGACCTGTCCGCCAGCTCCGCATAGGTCACCGCCTTCCGGGCGGTGACGATGGCATTGCGGTCCGGGAATTCCCGGGCGATCCGCTCGAATGCCTCATGAATGGTTGACTCGGAATCTTCCCTGTCGTACATGGTGCTACGCACGATTGATCCCCCCAACGGCGCGGTCGCTGACAAGCGGCGAGTCTTTCGACGGGCGTCAGTCGAATTTCATCGAGGACGGGAGGATCGAGCCGGGGGCGAGGTCGAGCCGCGGGGGAGCGGAGAACTCCATGAGAACGGCCCCTTCCTTTCCGACGAAGGTGGCCGTGTGGCGCTGACGCGAGGGGATGTAGGCCACGTCGCCAGCGTTGAGTTCGTACTCGGTGCCCTCGCAGACGAAGCGGATGGACCCCTCGGTGACCACGACCCACTGCTCGTTCTCGTGCCAGTGCGGAGGCAGGTTCAGGTCTCCGGACTGATCTGCCACCACTTTGAGGCAGGACATTTCCTGGCCGAACGCGAAGCGACGCGACAGCGCGATCCCTTCGGCCTTGAGTTCCTCGTGGTCGTCCCAGTTTATCTTCATCGGATTTCTCCTAGTTGACGCACATGGAGCACGGCTGAGGACCTTTGGGTCCAGGGGCTCGTTGCTTTGGTGGAACGCTTTACGACCCAGGCCAGACGGTACGTAACCGCGAAGTTACTTTCAATGGGCATCTCACATTACGGATAGCCGACCGAGGAGACACAGGATATTCCCTGTTGCAAAGTGGCTGAGATGTCTATTGCGCGCTGCCGGTCTTCGTCGCCTCGAGGGACTCCGGGGACGGCGCATCGGGCCGGGCCGGGACGCGGTCGGGAAGGCGCAACGCCAGTGCGACAGGGACGGCGAAGACGAGGAGCAGTGCATAGAAGGTCGCGCGCAGACCACTGGAATCGGCCAACCAGCCGAACGCGGGGGAACACAGGCCGCCCGCCGCCATGGCCAGCCCCAGCGTCAGCCCGCTGGCCGTGCCGGGCCGCTGGGGCAGGTAGTCCTGCGCCAGCGTCACCTGGGCGGCGAAGGGCAGGAACATGGCGGTGCCGAACAGCGCGGCACTGGCGACCAGGACCGGGAACGTCGGGGCCCACGCGATGCCGAGCAGGGCCGGAAGTGCCATCAGGTACCCGAAGCGCAGCGAGGTCATCCGGCCGTACCGGTCGCCGACCAGGCCGCCCAGCAGGGTGCCGACGGCGCCTGCCGCGGTGTAGACGGTCAGCGCGGCGGCGCCTGCCGCCGCGGATTGCCCCAGATCGCGCTGCGCGTGCAGGGACACCAGGGAGGTGACGGTGACGAAGGGGATGGACCAGCCGATGATGACGACCACCAGTTGGCCGAAGGCGCGCCAGTCGTCGGCCTGTGCCGTGCCGGCCCCGGACTTCGTCGCCGATGCGGCAGTCACCAGCGGAGCCGCCTCCGTATGGCCCCGCCAGCGCATCCATGGCGCCTTGAGCACCCATAGGATCGCCATGATCGCGGCTGGGACGGCCAGCAGGTAGCTCACCTCGAATCCCGCCGACCCGATCACCAGGGTGACCAGCGTCGGCGCGACGGCGCCGCCGACCGTCCCCCCGACGGAGAAGACGCTCATCGCCTTCTGTGAGGAGCCGCCGGCGGCACGGGCCTGGCTGGTCGCCGGCGGGTGATAGGCCGCGATACCGATCCCGGCCACCGCGACACACAGCCAGGTGAGCGCGTAGTTGCCCGACAGTCCGGCCGCGACCACGCCCAGGGCGGCCGTGACGAACCCGGCCGGCACGAGCCAGGTCTGTGGCCTGCGGTCGGAGAGAACGCCGAACAGCGGCTGGAACAGGCTGGAGACGCCGCTCGCCGCGAACGCCAGGCCGGAGACCGCGGCATAGCTGTAGTGACGCTCGGACATCAGGAACGGCAGCATCGCAGGGATCGCACCCTGGTACAGGTCGTTGACCGCATGCGTGCCGGCCAGGAAGCCGAGTTGCCCTTTTTTCATCGAAAAGCCTGTCCTGTTCGCCATGGGGAGTAAAGATCTGGAATCAGCAGGTTCTCAGGTCCTCAGGTCCTCTGAGGTGTTACCTTACCGAGTGCCGCGAGGCGCGAAAACCCCTCCCCGTCAAAGGTGTTGGCCTCGGCGTTCGCCCTGCCGGCTGAGGCATTCACACACGAAGGAGCTTCAGATGAGCGCACAGACCGCTGTCCGGGTGTCGGAAGGACTCGTCGCGCTGGAGGAGGAGCCGACCCGACTCGCCGAGACGCTGGACGACCTCTGCACCAGGTGGGCCAGGGCATCGGGCGCCGTCGCGCTGACCGTGCCTGCGCTGCTGCCGGTCGCCGACCTCGCCGCGCTCGACGTCTACCGGAACTTCCCTCAGCTCGCCCTCGTCTCCTCGCCCCTGAACGTTGCCGCGGCCGGGACCGGACAGATCGAACAGCAGGCCTCCTTCGGGGAGTTCGGTCCCGAGGCGCTGCGCGGGGCGGGCCTCGCCCTCCCATCCAGCGCCTGCTACGGCGTGTACCTCCACCACCGCGACCGGCAGGTGTCCCCGGACGGGGAGCTGGTGACCGTGGTCGCGCAGTGCTTCCGCAACGAGGACCGCTTCGACGGACTCCGCCGGCTCAAGGCGTTCCGGATGCGTGAGGTTGTGGCGCTGGGAAGCCCGGACCAGGTCACGGACCACCTCGATCATTCGGCGCGCTTCCTGGACGCCTTGGCAGGCGAGGTCGGCCTGCCGCTGGAACGCCGCGCGGCCTCCGACCCCTTCTTCGACCAGTCCAGCGAACGTGCCACGTTCCAGCAGCTGCTTCCCGTCAAGTACGAGTACGTCTACAAAGGCCTGGCACTCGCGTCGGTCAACACCCACTTCCTCTTCTTCGGTGAGCGGTGCGCCATCTCGCTGCCGACCGGCGAACCGGCGTCCACCAGCTGTGTCGGCTTCGGCGTCGAGCGCTGGCTGCACGCGCTGGCCGACCACTTCGGCGGAGACTGGGAGCTGGCTCAGGACGCCGTGGAGAAGGCCGGGAAGTCGCTGGCCTGAGGCAGGGGGCACAGTGGTGCGCGCCGGTGGGCGCGCACCACCGTGCCCGGCGGCCTCAGCCGACGTGCGGCCGGGGCCCGCGGCGGGCCGTCACGCTCCAGCGTCCATCGGTGCGGGTGAGCCGGACGGGATGGTCGAAGCACTTACTGACCTGGTCGCTGGTGAGGACCTCCTCGACGGGCCCGGAGGCCAGACAGCGCCCGTCGCGCAGCAGCAGTACATGGGTCGTCCCAGGAGGAAGCTCTTCCAGATGATGGGTGACCAGGACCGAGGCGAGATCCGGACACGTGTGCTGCAACGTGTCGAGCCGCTCGATGAGCTGCTCGCGGCCGGCGACGTCCAGACCGGTCGCGGGTTCGTCGAGCAGCAGCAGCCGCGGATCGGGCATCAGCGCCCGGGCGATCAGCGTACGGCCCCGCTCGCCCTGGGACAGGGTCGGCCACCGTGCCTCGCGGCGGTCGCCGAGTCCGAGCAGCTCGATGAGGCGGTCGGCCAGGGCGATCTGCTCCGGGGCCGGAACCCATCGGGGGATGCGTTCGAGAGAGTTGGTGACGCCGGTCAGCACCACGTCGTGGACCTTGAGGGCCGAGCGCAGGTCGTGCCGCGGATTGACATGGCCGACGGAGGACCGCAGTTGGCGCATGTCGACCCGCCCCAGTTGGTGTCCCAGTACCTGGACGGTGCCGCGAGTGGGGTGGGTGAGCGCCCCGAGGAGAGCGAGCAGGGTGGTCTTGCCCGCGCCGTTGGGGCCGAGCAGCGCCCAGTGCTCGCCGGCCCGTACGGTCAGCGACACATCACTGAGGATCGCGCTGCCGTCGCGGACGACCTCCACGTCCTGCGCGTGCAGTACCGGTTCCGTGCTCACGAGGACGCCTGTTCGCAGCGGTTGACGGCGGCCATGACGGCGTGGACCGACGCGGTCAGGACGGAGGTGTCCCACCCCGCGCCCCAGCAGGTCACGCCGTTCACCCGGCATTCGGCGTAGGCCACGGCGGGGCTCCCCGGCCCGGTGCTGGTGGAGTGCTCGGTGTAGCCGAGGATGTCGATGGCGATGCCCACGGTGCGCAGGGCGTCGGCGAGGGCGGACAGCGGTCCGTTGCCGATGCCGTGGCAGGAGTGCTCCTGCCCGCCGGTGCGCAGGGTGCAGGTGAACTGGTGCTCCCCGGTGGCGGGTTCTGTGGCGTTCCAGGAGGCCAGGGCGATGGGGCCGTCCAGAGCCGGGGAGATGTAGGTGGTGCGGAAGAGTTCCCACAGCTCCTTGTGGCTCAGCTCCTGGCCGGTGGAGTCGGTGACGTGCTGCACCGTGCGGGAGAAGTCCGGGCGCATCGACTGGGGCAGGTCCAGCCCGTGGTGGGTGTGCAGGAGGTGGGCGATGCCTCCCTTGCCGGACTGGGAGTTGATGCGGATGACCTCCTCGTAGGTACGGCCGATGTCGCCCGGGTCGATGGGCAGGTACGGCACCGCCCACGGCGCCTCTTCGGCGGCGAAGCCCTGCTCGGCGGCCTGCTTGGCGTGATGGGCCATGCCTTTGGCGATGGCGTCCTGGTGGGTGCCGGAGAAGGCGGTGTGCACGAGGTCGCCGCCGTAGGGGTGGCGGGGGTGGACCGGCAGCCGGTTGCAGTGCTCCACCACCTCGCGCACGGCGTCGATGTCGGAGAAGTCGACCATCGGGTTCACACCTTGCGCGTACAGATTGAGGGCCAGGGTCACCAGGTCGACGTTCCCGGTGCGCTCGCCGTTGCCGAAGAGGCAGCCCTCGACGCGCTGCGCCCCCGCCATGACGGCGAGTTCGGCGCAGGCCACACCGGTGCCGCGGTCGTTGTGCGGGTGGACGGAGAGGATCACCGAGTCGCGGCGGGCCAGGTGGCGGTCCATGTACTCGATCTGGTCCGCGTACACGTTGGGTGTGGCGATCTCCACGGTCGCGGGCAGATTGTGGATCACCGGCCGGTCGGGGCTCGCCTCCCACAGCTCGGTCACGCTGTTGCAGACCTCCAGGACGAAGTCCGGCTCCGTGAGGTTGAAGACCTCCGGGGAGAACTCGAACCGGATGTCGGCGCCCGGCCGCTGTTCGGCCCTGCGCAGAAGGTGGCCGGCGGCGTCCAGGATCAGCCGGTGGACCTCGTCACGGGAGCGGGACAGGACCACGTTCCGCCAGGTGGGCGCGGTCGCGGTGTAGAGGTGTACGAGGGTGCGGGGGAGGCCTTCGACGGAGGCGATGGTCCGGTCGATCAGGTCTTCGCGGGCCGCGGTGAACACGGAGATGGTCACGTCGTCGGGGACGGTGCCGCTGTCGGCCAGGTGCCGGACGAAGTCGAAGTCGGTCTGGCTGGCGGACGGGTAGCCGACCTCGATCTCCTTGAAGCCCATCATGACCAGGAGGTCGAACATCCGGCGCTTGCGTTCGGTGTCCATCGGCTCGGCCAGTGCCTGGTTGCCGTCGCGCAGATCGACCGGCACCCACAACGGGGCCCGCTCGATCCGGCGGGAGGGCCAGGTGCGGTCTGTCAGGGGCAGGGCGACCCGCTGGTGAGCGGGCTGGTAACGGTGGTGCGGCATCGCGCTCGGACGCTGGGGGTTCCAGCGCGGCGCGTCCGCCGGGACGTCACCGGCCGGAGTGCGCAGGGTGGGAAACGCCGCGCTCTGAGAGGGAGCTGCCATGGTGTACTGAACTTCTTTCAGTCGGCCATCGTGTGACCGGCGCAGCCCGATACCCCGCTGCGGGGTGCCGGTCGTGTCAGGCCCCGCAGCGGCAGCCGAGGAGAAGGAGCTCGTGCAGCAGCATGCGAGGTACAGTAACGACAACTCAGCTCCTCAGACAACCCGAGAGGTACGGGAAGGTGAACCTCACATGTCGCTAGGCGCCTTGCGGCCATCCCCCTTGGTCGAGCAGGCCACGGAACACCTGCGCGAGCAGATCACCAGCGGCGAGTGGGATGTGGGGACGAAGCTCCCCGGCGAGACCGCCCTCGCCAAGTCACTTGGCGTGGGGCGCTCCACCGTCCGTGAGGCCCTGCGCGCACTGGCCGGCGCTGGACTGGTGCAGGCACGCCAGGGATCCGGTGTGTTCGTCATCGCGACCAGCCCCAAGGAGGACTGGTCCACCCAGCTCCGCCAAGCGGTCATCACGGACGTCTACGAGGTCCGCATGCTCCTCGAGGTGGAGGCCGCACAGCTGGCCGCGCAGCGCCGCACCGAGGACGACATCACTGCCCTCCACGAGGCCCTGGCCAGGCGCCGTGACGCCGCGAACGCCGGCAACACCGAGTTCGTGGAGGCCGACATCGCCCTGCACCAGGTCATGGTCGCCGCGGCCCACAACCCGGTACTTACCGGCCTGTTCACCGAGTTCAAACCGGTGCTCCAGCAACGGCTGCTCGACCTGGTCGAGTTGCTCGGTCTGCGCTCCGACGATCCGAACCACGGCGACACGGGGCACGCCGTCCTGGTGGACGCCGTCGTGCAGGGAGACGCCGAGGCGGCCGGACGGGCGCTGCGGGACGAGCTCCAGCAGACCCTCGCCCTGCTCCACACCCTCTGATCCACGTCGTCGTCCGTCGTCCTCCCGGAGAGCGGTAGTCATGCTCGATGCCGAACCGTGGATACGGTCCTTCCCTGCCACGGCGTTACCCGCCACGCCCTGGAGGATCCTCTTCTTCCCGCACTCGGGCGGCTCCGCCGGCTCTTACCAGGAACTCGCGGCGCGGCTGGCCCGCACGGCCCGGACGGCGTGTGTGCAGTACCCCGGGCGTGCGGAACGAGGACGCGAGCCTCTCTTCACCGATGTGCACATCCTCGCGGACCAGGTGGCCGAAGCACTGGCCCCGGTCCGCGGGGACGGACCGCTGGTCCTCTTCGGGCACAGCCTGGGGGCGGCGGTGGCCTACGAAGTCGCCCGGCGCATGCCCGACCAGCGGCGGCTCGTGCTCGTCGCCTCCGGGCATCCCGCCCCTTCGCGCATCAGACTGCCCGCCCTGGTCGGCGAGGGCTCGGGCGACCCCGACGGGCCGCTGGTCGAACTCATCGGATCGCTGGGAGGCGCCGACGCCCGACTGCTGGACCACCCGGTGCTGCGCCAGATGTTCCTGCCGGTCATCCGCGGTGACCTCCTCGCGCACAGCCGCTACCGACCCGAGGCCGGCTCGACCATCGACTGTCCGGTGGTCGCACTGACGGGAACCACGGACCCGCTCACCACCCCCCTCGACGTCCGGGCGTGGGAGCGGCACACCTCCTCGGCCCTGCGCGTGCACGAGTTGCCCGGGGGACACTTCTTCACCAACGAGCGCGCCGAGGACGTGGCGGACATTTTGCGCAGTGTCATGACGAACGAGCGGGCGCTCGACGCGCATCGGTGACCCGGCGGCAACCACCGGCGCCGGCGCCCGTCCTCCCTGGCGCCGTACGCCGTCAGAAAACCGACCGCAGCCGTCCCGCAAGCAGCAGAGAAGTCGGCCGGGATGCCCGGTACGGGTTCCAGCTCAACCTGCTGACCTGCCACGAGCACGATCACAATGCGGATCTCGGGCGGGTAGAGGCCGCGCAGGCAAGGGCAGAACTCCAGGAACCCGGTCCGCTTCTTCCTCGGCTCGATGTGGCCCCGTAGAGCTTTCCCTTGGCCAGGTCATAGGCGGCGAACAGGTGCCGCACCCCGTGCGTGCGGGTGCAGGTCGCCGCCGCCGGGGCCTCGGTTCCCGGGCGGGATCCTTGTGGCGGCCGCCGCGTTCGGTCCACTGCCGCCCGGGGTGGGGCTGGAGGTTGAGCGGCCGAACTCGTCCATGCAGATGACGACTTCGGGCTCGCCTTCCTCGGGGCCGCGCGGGTGCGTCGAGGAGATCGCCGTCGCGCCCGCCGGCCGGGAGAGGGTGACCCTCGCCGCGGGCGTGGAGGTGCTGCCGGTGATCACCCAGGGCTGGCGGATATATTTCGTAGCTCGATATATGCTCGATGCATGACCAGACAGAAGCCGCCCTTGACGGAACCGCAGTACTTCATCCTTGCCGCACTCATGGACGGACCGTTGCACGGTTACGGCATCATCAAGGCTGCCGAGCAGGCCACCGACGGAAGGCTCCGGATCGCTGTCGGCACTCTCTACGGCGCGTTGGAGCGGATGGAACGGGCCGGGCTGGTGGCCGCCGGCCATGAGGAGATCGTGGACGGGCGGGCGCGCCGCTACTACCGGCTCACCGAGGACGGCACCGAGGCGCTCGGCCGGGAGGCGCTGCGGATGCAGCAGGCGGCGGCCGTCGTCATCGGACACGCGCGGGACGCCGGAGCGGCCCCCGCATGAACCGTCTGCTGCTTGCGGCCTATCCCGAGCCCTACCGTTCACGGCAGGGAGAGGAGGTGCTGGCCTGCCTGTCCGAGGCGTATCCCGGCCGCTCCTGGCCCCCGCCGCGGGAAGTCGCCGCCCTGGTGCGCGCCGGGATGCAGGCCCGCGCCCGTGCCGTCGTCGACGACACGGCCCGGCCGTGGTGGCTGGACGGCATCCATCTGGCCGCCCTGGCCCTCGCCGCGCTGGCGCTGGTTCCGTACTTGCAGGATGTGTGGCACTGGGCACTGCACATCGACCCCGGACAGCACGCCATGGCCTTCCACTTCTCCGGCTGGTACCCGTGGGCCGAAGGTCCCACGCGGATACGGCTGCTGCCCTACGGACTGCTCCCGCTGGGCTGCCTGATCGCCCTGCTGCGCGGCAGACCGTGGATCGCGCTGCCCGCCGCGGCAGCCATGATGTGGGCCGGCGCCACGCCCCACGGCCGCACCCTCTTCGGCGACGAGGGCAAGGCGGGCCTCGGCTACTACGGTCTCGGCGCCCCGATAACGGCCCGTGACCTGGTGCTGTCGGGGGCACTTTGTGCCGCGTGCGCCGTGCTGGCGCTCTGCCGTCCCGGCCGTCTGCGACGCCGCTCGTACCGCTGGCTGGCCCCCGTCGTGCTCGCCATGTTCGTGGCCGGGGGACTGCACATCATCTCCGTCAGTCCGGCTTTCCAGCGCGGTTTGTTCGTCCTCGAAGTCACCGCGCTGATCGCCGCATGGGTGGCGACGGCCGCCACCGGCGACCACCGGTGGCTGATCCCCGTCGCGGCGTTCGCGATCGTCCGCACGCAGGCGATCGTCGTCCGGCCGGACGCGTTCATGCAGTCCTTTCCGGACCTGGTCGTCCTCATCCTGCTGATCGCACCCCTCCCCGCCCTGGCGATCGCCGCCCAGCGCCGACAGGGGCAGGCACTCGCCGAATAGGAGCGGACCACCTCCGGTGGGCCGGCCGAGCCCGGCGGCCCACGTCGTGCCGGAAGACGTGCGTGACCGAACTACTCCCAACGGAAGAAACAGAGCGATGACTCAGCACGATTCTCAGTCCCTGCCCGCGCACCGTCCGGGGGCCACAAGGCAGGCCCCCGATGCCCCCGCCAACCCCAGCCCGTCGCGCACGACACGGCCGTGGATGCCGGCTCTGCTCTACACCCTGGGGTTCCTGACGGTCTACCTGCTCGCCGTCTGCACCCCGTGGGGGCAACGAGCTGAGAACGCCCTGTTCCATCTCGGTAAAGGGGACCCCGAAGCTGCATGGATCTACCCCCTGTCAGGAGCGGCCTACGGCTCGACGCCCCTGCCGCCGCTGGAATTGAGCGCCAAGCCCACCCTGATGGTGGGCCTGGCCGTCATCGTGGTCCTCACCCTGGTGCGGCGGTGCTGGCGGCAGGGGTGCGCGGCACTCGGGGTCGTCATTCTCACGACCGGAGGCAAGGAGGTGCTCAAATCGACCCTGCCCCGCCCCGATCTGGTGGGCGCGCCCGAGAATCTCCTTGATCAGGGTTTCCCCAGCGGGCACACGGCCATCCCCGCGGCGCTGACCCTCGCCGCCGTCCTCGTGGTTTCCCGCCGCATCCGGCCCTACGTCGCCACGGCCGGTGTGCTGTGGCTCGCCTGCATCGCCGCCTACAGCGCGACCATGGGCGGCCACCGGCCCAGCGAAGTGCTGGGAGCCACACTGTTGGCCTGTGCCTTTTACGGCCTCGCAACCTGGCTGCTGCCGCCGGCCGCCGTGCCAGGCGCCACGCGGAGCCCCCGTGCGCTGCCCGTCATCACCCTGACGTCGGCACTGGCCGTCGCCCTCCTTTCCGGCGCACGGAACGACACCCTCACAAGGTCACTGGTCTCCGCGGCGACGGCCTTCCTATGCGCGGCCCTGGTCTGGTACGCCGCAGTCGGGCGGCCCGCACACACCGCACGCCGCACACGCCCCGTCCTGGACTGACCACCCGGCCGGCTCCGGGCCGGAACCGGCGCATCCTGGCAAAGCGGCGGTCCCACGCCACCGCCCAGTCGCAGAAGCCGTCGACGCCCGAGCGGGGATGCGCTACCGCCCGGCGCGTCCTCCCGCCGGCGCCGCGTCGAGGGACGTCCACCGCGCTGCCGAGGTGCACCGCGAGTTCAGGGGCCGTCGGCCTACGCGGACGGCAGGCAACCCGTCAGGCGATCCCCGAAGGGCGCACGTCACTGCCGTCACCCGTCGGCCCGGGGCGTTCCCGCTGAGCGATCCGCGACTGCGGGTGACGCAAGAAGGGCATCCGTCGGGGCGGACGTCCCTTCGCCGGTGCCGTTTGACCGGCCTGGCGGCCTGCCCGGCCGGGTCCTAGCAGTAGCCGTCCACCCTGGCGCCGGCTGGAGCGAGGTTGGGCCAGGAATGCCCTGCTCTGGCGGAGGCAGCGGACCGTAGGAGGTCAAGAAGCGTGCACCCCGGATACCCCCGAAAACTCGCGTAGGAGCCCCGGTAGTAGCAGCTCCAGTAGCTCACGACCCGCCGTTGAGTGCGCGCGAAGAAGGCCGGGTTGTCCACGATGAACTGCCCGTAAGCGAGGTGTCCACGGGCGCCGGGGGTGGCGAGATCACGGAGCTCATCGCAGATGACGACCAGGATCTCCAAGACGTACTCGCCAACGAGCTGCACGACGAAGGGGACGACCCATGGGTCCGTGGAAGCAACGACCTTCTCCAGATGACGTTGCCTGACCACCCCGTCGGAGTGCCTTGAGTACAGGCAGTGCAGAAGCTGCCGTTGGCGCGACGAAAGCGACGCCACCGCTTCCGTCGACGGCTCGTCGTTGTAGAGGCGCCCTGGGATCAAAACCTGCTGGCCCCCCACGGCGACCGGGAACGGGACATGCGGCTGGAGCCGAGAATCAGGCATCACTGCCAGAACTGCCGCGGCGTCGCCTGCAAGCTCGGCTGGGAACGCCATGATCAACGGATTGCTGTTGTCGGGAAGCGGCTGCACGAGCCGAGCATAGGCGGATGCCTCGGCCAGGTGGCCGGCATTAATGGCCTCACACCCGCTCACCCCGGCGAGAAGGTATGCGGTCAGAGCGCTGGCTGAGTCGGCTCACACCGACCCCGGTACGTCGAAGTCCGGCGGCGGTTCCTGCGTGAACATCCCGGCCAGGCGCTGGACGGCCGGCCGCGCCGACCGGCTGATTTCTTACAGGAGTGACCGCTCACGACACGCTAACTTGGGGAACCCCTGAGCAGAGGAGAGCCCCGTGGGCAAGGTGGTCCTGTACAGCTCGGTGTCGGTGGACGGCTTCGTCGCGGACGAGAACGACCAGCCCGGACCGCTGTTCGACTGGTTGTCCAGCGGTGACGTCCCGCTGGACGAGAGCGGCGAGCTGAAGGTGTCGCAGGCCTCCTACGACTACACCCGGCCGTACTGGGACCAGATCGGAGTCACGATCGTCGGCCGCCACGTCTTCGACCTGACGGACGGCTGGGACGGGAAGCCTCCGGGCGGGATCGACCACGTGGTCGTCGTGACGCACCGGCCGATGCCCGAGGACTGGGACCCCGAGGCGCCGTTTCACTTCGTCGACGGCGTCGAGGCAGCCGTGGCCAAGGCGCAGAAGCTTGCGGGCGACCGCATGGTCGAGGTCGCCGCCGGCGACGTCGGTGGCCAGGTGCTTGCCGCGGGCCTGATCGACGAGGTGCGCATGGACGTCGTACCCGTCCTGTTCGGGTCCGGCAAGCGCTACTTCGGGTCGGTCCACGCCCAGCAGCTGTTGGAGGACCCTGACGTGGCGATTCAGGGCAACCGGGTGCTTCACCTGCGCTATCGGGTGCGCCGTTGACCGATCCGAAGCGGGTACACGAAGACGTCCACTGCGAACGGTGACACAAGATCGGGCATCCGGCTGCGTTTGCCGCATCGCTGTCGCTGGCCGGGCTGGCGACACCGATCAGCGCTGGCGCTGATGGAGAGTGTGGCGCGCGAGGATCCTGAGAGGGAGGAGGCCGGCGGCTCCTGCCCCGAGGCCAGGGCGAAGATCATCGAGTCCTGGCGGCAGGACAAGCCGCTGCCCGAAGCGCCCGAACCGAGGGAGCAGGGGCAGGTCCTGGACCTGATGGCCGCTCGGCAGGAGTTGGCGCGCAAGGCGCAGGCCTCCCGCGGTGAGACCGATGACGCCGACGTGCACGAGCCCGCGCAGCCGGAGAAGAAGCCACGGCCGGGAAGAGCCCGAAGAAGACGCCCTTCCTCGGGCCGGCCTCCGCCGTCTCCGGCCGGCGACCGCGGCCAAGGAGACTGCGAAGAAGACGGCGGCGCGCAGACCGCGCAGCACGTGACGCATCCGTACGGCCGCCCGGCGGGGAAGATGGAGGCAGGGCTCCCGTTCCGTGATTCCCCCGAGCCGGAACGGGAGCCCGCCCGGCCGTCAGACGGCGCGGGGAATGCCGGCAGGCTGATGCCGGGGTCGAGCGGCCGGGTACCGCGACACCGCTGCGGTGGCGCAGCGGTCGCGGTCCTCGGGTGTGGTGGCGTTCGTGTCGCTCAGTTGTCGGGGTTTTCGATCAGACGGCCGACGGTGGCGGAGATGCTGTCGATGCTTCCGTCGGCGAGGACCGTCGTGAGGACCGTGACGGGTTGGATCGGGTGCGGCGGAACGATCGGGCCCGGCGGATAGAACTCGAGGAAGGTGGGGAAGACGGCCAGCGGGATGACCGGGCCCGGCGGAAAGGCGACGATGGTGCGGTCGGCGCCGATGTAGCGGTAGCGGCGGCCGCTGTCCTGGCCGATGCCGGTGGTGTTGATCAGCTGGCTGGTGATCGTGGCGGTCCCGCCGCCGCCCGGGTTGGTCCGGGTGGTGACGCTGACGCGGATCCGGCCGGTCAGAGTGACTGGCTCCACCGCGGAGGAAAAGGTGCCGCTCAACGCCAGTACCTCAGTGCGCCGGTGGATGACCTGGGCGGATGCGGAGGCGCCCGCTGCGGGAAGAGTCAGCCCCAGTAGGGCCACGAGCAGAAAGATCTTGCCGAAGGCGCGCAGAAGGTTACCGCGCATGTGTGCTCCCATCGATGAGGCGGGACCGCATGACCGCCCCCTCCCGCCGAGGAACCCAGCCTGACCGCATCCGTCAACCGCTGTCCTGCCGGACCGGGCGGACAGGTGAACACCGGCACAGACATCCAGCCCGGCTACCTCGACCCTGCCCCCGCTGGTGCGGCACGCCGACCGACCCCGCCCCGTCCAGTCCCGCTCAAGTCGCCGCGCCGCGCCCTGATATCCCCTGTGGGGGCGACGCTGGGGAAATGGAGGAGCGCGGACGGAGTCGGACGACCGACGCTGAGGCGGCCTTCGTCTGACGTGTCCACGGGCGTCACCAGGCGGATCATCTGCGTCTTCCGGATCTTCGCCCCAGGGTCCCCGGTGGGGGATACAGTGCCCGCCGTGGACACACCTGACTGGTTCGACTGGGTCATTCTCGCCTCCGCCCTCCTTCAGGCACTCTGCCTCGTTCCGATCATCCGCCGGCTGCGCGGACTCGATCCCGCAGTGCGCGCCAAGGGGTGGTTCGACCTGATCGACGCAGTCGGTGGCCTGCTGCTGTTCGGTGGCATGTTCCTGAGTGCCAGGGTGTCGGATTCCTGGCTCTGGCTCGGCATCGTCGGCTTCACCCTCCTGGGCATCGGCTACTCCGTGAAGGGTGTCCACCGGCTTCGCGCACGCCGCAGCCCCGCAGCCTGACCCTGACATGTGTCGTCCGGCGTCGCGGTCTTGATGGGGCGTCAGTCCCATGCGTTGAAGAGCACTCCGCCCAAGGTGGTGATGCCGTAGAGGCGAACTTCGCGCCATTCACCCTGGGTTAGGGCCAAGGTGTCGAAGTCCGAGAGCGGCAGAGTGAGTTGCGCGTGATCAAGCACGACAAACCCCAGGTCGGTAAAGGCATGGGCCCACGGTGGCGGTGCGAGGAACTCCTCGGTGTACCAGTCCCGGCGTTCCTGAGCGAATGCGATCCAGGGGTGGTAAGCGTGACACAGGATGACGCACTCGCCTGTGCCCGTGACGACTGCCGCGGTATGAAACGTACGGGGGTACGTCTGTTCCTCTACCTCACCCACATGGCCTTTGGCCGCTAGGGCGGCTGCATACAGCGCTGCGCGGAACGTCCGCTTGTCGGTTTCCGGTAGCGGCCCGTCCTTCGGGTGGAAGAAGCCTGTGGCGCCTCGCGGCAGTCCGAACGCTGCGTCCTTGTCTACGGCCATGCGGCTCATTCTGTCGGGGAGGGGGAGGAGGAAGCCTGCCGACGTCTCACCTGCGCTCTGAGCTGCTGCTTTATGCAGTTCGCTCCTCACGATCGGACACCCCGTCTCTGTGGCAAGCCACCCCACCATTGCTCTGCATGCGGGCGTCGCAGCGTCAGCCGCCTTCGCAGCGCGCCCTGACCTACCCTGGTCGAGGCGTATGTGCGAATGGGTGCAGGGGAGGACGCCATGGCCGTCTACGAACTCAAGAACCGCCTGGTCGTGGGTATCGCCTCCAGTGCACTGTTCGACCTGGCGGAGGCGGATGCCGTATTCCGCGATCACGGGGAGGAGGCCTACCGCGCCTACCAGGAGGAGCACCTGGACGACACGCTGGACAAAGGGGTTGCCTTTCCCTTCATCCGCAGACTGCTGTCCCTGAACGATCTCTCACCCGGTGACCCTCTGGTGGAGGTCATCATCCTGTCCCGCAATGACCCCGACACCGGACTGCGGGTCATGCGGTCCATTCAGTCCTACAGCCTGCCGATCAGCCGGGCCATCTTTATGCAGGGGCGCTCGCCCTACCACTTCATGCCCGCCCTGAACATGTCCCTGTTCCTGTCCGCGAACGAGGACGATGTCCGCGAGGCCGTCGCACTCGGGCTGCCCGCCGGCCGCGTGCTCGGCCCAGCGGTGGCCGACGAGGGAGATGACCAGGATCTGCGGATCGCCTTCGACTTCGACGGAGTTCTCGCCGACGACGCCTCGGAGCAGGTATACCGGGCCGGCGGTATCGAGGGCTTCCGCTTCCACGAGACGACGAACGCCGCCACCCCGCACGACCCGGGACCCCTGCGTGACTTCCTGGCAGGCGTCAACCGGCTCCAGCGACGCGAAGAAGAACAACGAGCACAAGACGCCGACTACGAGCTTCGTGTCCACGTTTCCCTGGTCACCGCGCGCGCCGCGCCCGCTCACGAGCGACCGGTGCGCAGCCTGAAGAACTGGGGAGTGACTGTCAACGACGCCTTCTTCCTCGGTGGCATAGACAAGAGCACGATCATGGAGGTCCTCAGGCCCCACATCTTCTTCGACGATCAGGTCGGCCACCTGACCGGCACCGCCCGCAGCACGCCCAGCGTGCACATCCCCTTCGGGAAGCTGAACGAACCGGACCGTTCGGCGCCTGACTAAGAACTCCTAACGAAATGATCTCTGAGATGGTCGGATCACTCCGGAGCAGGTGATCGGGGGGGTGCGGGGTGGCGCGGCCGAAGCCGTGGGAAGTCGACGACGAGCCGTGGGCGGTGATCGAGCCGCTGCTGCCGAAGGTGGAGCGTCGGGCCCGGCACCCCGGGCGCAAGCGGCATCCGGACCGGCTGGTGTCCCAGGGCATCCTCTTCGTGCTGCACATCGGCCTTGAGGCCGCGGAGTGTCCAAAGTCCGTACAGAGCCAACAACGGTTTGACGAACATCCACTCGCAGGGGCGGTAGTCATCCGCGCGCACCAGCCTCTCTGCAAGATCGGGGCGCTGCCGCCGCAAGTACGCACGGGCCTTGAGTGCATGAGCTGGCTGCGAGGCGATCTTGATGCGATCCACGTCTTCAAGCAGTGGGATCACGTTCACGATGTTCTCCCACGTCGTCGCGCTTTGATCTTCGAGGAGCACCGTGCCGTCGAACTCAAGCACCAACTTCGCGTAGTCAGCCATCAGCTGGGCCTCCGTGGCGCCGCTGCTGGTCGCACCGCCGCTGAAGATCACGCAGGTCCCATGCGCCCCGTCAGCGTCGATGGAGCGGATTCCAGCACGGACTCGCCATCGGTTGATCAAATTCGCCGTCGCTTGGGGATTCCGGTACCCCAACACCACCACGGCGGCGGAAGCGCCCCCGCTATTCCCCACGAGCGCTCGAGACCAGCGCCAGTTCAACCACTCGCCCCAGACCAGGGCTGCAACCCCAGCTATCGCCAGTCCCGTCCTTCGCCGCATGCGGCGACTCTAGGGCGTGTTTCAGAAGTGGATCAAGGTGGTGAGTGATGGCCGGCCATGGTCCAGAGCCAAGATCACTGGCCTGACGCCGACCAGGGTTGCGGGGAAAGTCAGTGACATCCCTCACGTTCCCGGTCCCTATCAACGTGCCGCGATAGTACGTGGCATGTGGCGGATATAGGCGGATCTGGCATGCGGAAGCAGGCATACGCGGCACCTCGGCCGGGGCCACCGGCCCGGGTCGCCGGCCTCGAGCCGCCGGACCGCCCCTGCCGTGCTTCTGACGGAGTGTGAGGCGCCGTCCGTGTCCGGCACGGCGGCCCGGCACAATCCCGGGGCGGATTCAAGGGGCGCCCTCGCCTACTAGGCGAGGTAGTGGAAGCCCCCGTTGCCGTGCCCTCACGCGGCTTTTAACAATGACGGCCGGCAAGGCGTCCCCGCAGGTCAAGCGCAGTGTCTGTGCGAAAACCGAGCCCGCCGGAGGCGCAAGGAGAGTCGACCGAACGAGGTCCGCATGAGGAACCACCGGAAGCACCGCAGGAAGACGCGCCGCCGGTCCATAGCCGTCGCCGTCCTGGCGCTGAGCGCGGTGGCGGTGCCGTCGGCCGCCATGGCGTGCATGGGCGATGGAGGATCCGAAGCCATCACCGCCACGTCCAGCGGTCCCTGGACGGACGCAAGGAAGGCGTCCTGGAACGGACACCGGACAGACGGAAGGAAGACGTCCTGGGACGGGCACCGGGGGCGCGGCATCCGGCCGCCCGCGAAGCCCAAGGCGACGGCTTCGCCCTCGGCCTCGCCCACGACCTCTCCCGGAACTGCGGCGCCCGCCCCGAAGAAGCCCGAGGCGCCCGTCTCGAAGACGACCACCCCGCCCGCCCCGACGAGGACCACCTCCGCGCCGAAGCCGACCACCGCGCCCACCTCGACGACCACGGCAGCACCGAAGCCGCCCGCCACCACGGCCCCCGCCACCGGCACGGCGACCCCCACCGTCACCCGCGTGGTCGCCCTGGTCAACAGCGAGCGCGCCAAGGTCGGTTGCTCCCCGGTCACCCTGAACGCGAAACTCTCGCAGGCCGCCCAGGCCCACAGCGCGGACATGGCGAGCCACAACACCATGTCCCACACCGGTTCCGACGGCTCCGACCCGGGACAGCGGATCACGCGCGCGGGCTACCTCTGGAGCACCTACGGCGAGAACGTCGCGTACGGGTACTCCACACCCGAGCAGGTCATGGCCGGCTGGATGGCCAGCGCCGGTCACAAGCGCAACATCCTGGACTGCGGCTTCAAGGAGATCGGTGTGGGGGTGGCGCAGCCCGGCAACTACTGGACGCAGGACTTCGGCACGGTCCGCTGACGCTCACGGGGCCCACGCCCGTCACGGCCCGCCGACCATCACACCGGCCGCGGCCGCTCCGGAGCGAGCGGCCGCGGCCGGCGTGGGTGCCGTTCTGTCCAGGGCGTAGGTGCTGCGCGAGCCGGCCGGTGTTGCCGTTGTCTCGGTCGTCCGCCACCAGCGTGCTGTCAGGACGGTGTCGAACGACGGTGTGGTGTCCGCCAGTTCCAGGCCGATGGTCGCCGCGCCCTCGCATGTCTCGATGTCCAGGCGGTCTTCGACCAGGCGGATGCCGCCATACCGCGCGATGGCCGCCGCCCGCTCGCGAGCCATCTCGTGGTCGCCGTCCACCAGCCCCAAACCCGGCGTCGATACGAGAGTGCGATCAAGCCTGGCCCGAGTCTCAAAGCGGGATGCCCCGACTGTGACATCGGGCCCCCGGCCACGACCGGACCACCACAGGCCCGTCGCGCCGTCGCCGACGACCAGCTCCGGGTCCCGCATGCCGCGCCGGCGGCGGTCGCGCAGGAGGTCCGCCCACGACTCGGTCGACTCCCGCAGGCCCCTCGGCCGGCGCGATCAGCTTCAGTGAAGATCCGACTGGGCCTCGGTCAGTCGATGCCTTCGACGATGCGGAAGTCGCGCTCGACGCCGTCGGAGAGGGCGGTCAGCGCCTCCTGGTAGGCCGCACTCTCGCGCGCCGCGACGGCCTGCTCGAAGCTGTCGAACTCGATCAGGACGGTGCGCTCGGCGATTCCGGCGTCATACGCCACGGCCCGACCGCCACGGACGAGGACCCGGCCGCCGCCGGCCTCGACGGCCAGGCGGGCCAGCTTGTCGTAAGCAGCCAGCTTCTCGGGGTCTGAAACGGTGCGGTAGGCGCTGACCCAGTAGCCCTTGGGCATGGAACCTCCAGTGTGGGGATGAGTGCATCTGACTTACAGGTTGGTCTCGGACGAGCGTCGGCGGGCGAGAGCGAGGCTTGTCAGCGTCGTGATCGCCATGGCGCCGATGCCGACCAGCGCCGCGGTGGTGTAGGCGCTGTCGTCGGGGAAGAGGTGGCCGGGACCGGTGCCCGCGGCGAGGACCAGGCCGCCGATTGCGCTGCCCAGGGAGTACCCCACGCTGCGGACGACGTAGTTGAAGCTCATGGCGCTCGACGTCTCGGGCTTGGGGGTGGCGGCCAGGATGACGCCGGGCATCGCGGCCGAGAAGCCGCCGACGCCGAAGCCGAGCACGCCCATCGCCGCGAACAGTTCGGCCAGGTCCGACCGGGCCGCCGCGAACAGGGCGAACCCGCCGCCGACCACGACGGCGCTACCGGCCAGGAGCAGGGGGTCGGCGATCCGCGTCCGGACCCGCGGCGTGAGCTTGCCGGCGACGAACCCCAGCACCGAGAACGGGATGAGGACCAGCCCGGCGGCGAAGGTCGTCAGCCCGAAGCCGTAGCCGGCGCCGTGCGGCGTCTGCGCGTACCGGGTGATGAGCGTGAGCAGGAGGTACATGCCGATCCCGCCGGCGAACATGGCGAGGTTGGCCCCGGCGACCGCTGGGTGCCGCACCGCCCGCACGTCGACCAGGGGTGTCGTGCTGCGCAGCTCGATGACGGCCCAGACGCAGAGCAGCACCACCGCGGCGACGGCGAGGCCCGCCGCCACGGCGAGGTGCCGGCTCCACAGATTCCGTTCGCCGGCGAGGAACAGCACCAGGAGCAGCGCAGCGGCCAGGACGACCGCGCCTGCCACGTCCACGTGGGCGGAGCGGCCTTCGGGGGCTTCGGGCATGGAGCGCCACGCGGTCAGGAGGGCGGCGGCGGTGACGACCAGGCCGAGACCGTAGGCGGCCCGTACCCCGCCGAGCTCGGCGAGCAGTGCGGCCAGCGGGTAGCCGACGCCGGCCCCGATGATCGAGACCACCGAGATCAGGGCGATCACGGCCGCGCTGCGCTCCTCGGGGAGGTGGTCCCGGGCCACGCCCATCATCAGCGCCGTCAGCCCGAGCCCGACACCCTGGGCCGCCCTGCCGGCCAGCAGCCACGCGAACGGCAGCGGCAGCACGGTGAGCGCGCTGCCGACGACGACGACCGTCAGCGTGGCGAGGATCGTGGCCCGCCGGTGCGGGCCGGCTCCGAGCCGGCCCAGGACCGGCGTGGCGACGGCGCCGCTGAGCAGCGCGACGGTCAACGTCCACTGCGAGCTGCCGAGCGAGACGTGGAACGAGGTCGCCACGCTGGTGATGAGCGGCGTCCCGAGGCTGGCGACCGCCGCCACGACCAGAGCGATGAACATCAGGGCGGGGACCAGCAGCCGCGCCTCGGAACGCGCCACCGGGAACGCCTTCACCGCGCCCCCGCCGACCGGCTGCCCGGTCACTGCTTCGGCCCTTCGCGGTCCTGGCTTTCGAGCTCTGCCAGATGCTTCAGCGCCGGAAGGGCCGCCACCAGCGCCTCGACCTCGTCGCCGGTGAGCTCGCCGATCAACCGCTCGAACGCGTGGACGCCCGCCTGGCGCCGCGTCCGGACATAGGAGGCGCCGGCCTCGGTCAGGCACACCAGCGTGACCCGCTTGTCGGACGCGTCGCCCCGCCGCTCGACCAGGCCCGACTCCTCCATCACCCGGACCAGGGCGGTCATCGCGGGCTGGGTGACGCCCTCGACCGCGGCCAGATCGGTGATGCGCCGAGGGCCGGTCCGGTCCAGGGTGGCCAGGGTGGCGGCGGACGTCAGGCTCATGTCCCGGGGCAGGCGTCTCGCGGCCCTGGTGGCCAGGCCGTAGAGGGCTGCCCCGATGGCGGCGGACGCGCCAGGAGCGGTGTCTTGACGACTCATGCTCGGAGCATAACATTTTTATATTCATAGTTTATGTAAATGATCGGCCGGCGCCGGCTCCACCGGCTGCGCCCGGGGGACGAGGGCAGCATCGAGGAGTTCACGGAGTTCATGGACGGCCACCGCGGACGCCGACGGCTTCCATGTGTCGGAGGATGTCGGCGACGTCTTCGTGATCCCGGGTGAGGATCTCCCTGGTGAAGCGGATGACGGCATGGGCGATGCCCTGCGCTGTGTCCGGCCCGGCTTGCGCCCGGTTGTGCAGGGTGATTACGAAGACGCGTCCGACGGCCGGCAGGGCGAATGAGTCGTCGCACGGCTCCGGGCCGATGTCGCACAGCGCGGTGACCGGGACGACGATCCGCTCGGCGACCTTCACGAGCAGCGCGGGCATCTCAGGTTCGGCGGCGACGAACCCGGCAGCGGCCTCGGTGTCGCCGGCCCGCCTGGACTGCCCGGAGGTCCTTGAAGGCGCTGATCACCTCGTTCGGGGCATCGGGGCATCGGGGTCGCGTCGGCCGGCTCGCCGCCGGGGTTGCGGCGGGCGGGTCCGGAGCGGGCGGGCGTTGCGGCAGTTGCTGCGGGCCAGGTTTCCGGCTTAGGGCGAGGGCGAGGGCGGTGGCGTCGTGGCAGTAGCCGTCTTGGTTGCCGGCTGTGCCCAAGCCCCAGGGTGTGGGAGCCTCGCGTGTCACTACGTTGAGTAGTCGAAAGTTTGCATAGCGTTGCGTTGGGTGTCTGGGCCGTTTCCATCGTCACGATGGGCTGGGCTCCCGCCGAACAGCAACCCGCGGCAGTCACGGTCCACGGAACCCGGCGGCTGCCCCGGGGACAGCCGCGTCAGCCGTAAACGGTGAGGGAGTGCAGTGAGCGACAAGGAACCAAAGCTGATCTACGGCCAGGGGGCCGAGGCGTGCCCCGAGGGGAACTTCTGTCTCTACCGGGCCGTGGGCTTCAACGTAGGTCAGGCCCCGGGCCGGGGTGACAAGATCCTTGCCATTCCGGTGGGCGTGTACGTCAACGACTTCTCGGAGTACGGGTTCGACCACAGCGGCGACGGGGTGAGCGGGGTCGTCAACAACACAATCGAGGACAACGCGCTCTTCTCGGCCGCCAACCAGCAGGGACACTCGCTGTCGGTGGAGCGGGGGACCTCGATTGCGAACCTTGCCGCCATCCCCATGGCCGGGAGCCCGAACGGCTCCTGGAACGACCAGGCCCGGTCCGCGCTGGCGTCCCCCTTCGTGGGGAACCTGCGCGTCGACCAGGAGTTGCGGGGCCACTGGGCGGAAGGCCCCGGGCACCTTTACTCCTACCGGCTCACGATGTATGCCGAGGACACCCGCGTCATGAAGTGGACCGTGGGATTCGGCGACCTGCCGGAGGGAACCTCGCTGTCCAAAAGCTTCATCGACGCCTTCTGGGGCGAGATCCTCCGCAACGGCACCGACGGCGCCATCCTTCTCGGCTCTCCCGAAGGCGGCGGACACAGCGTCGATCCCGGCACGGCCCTCCCCATCGACATCCAGGTCGTCTACCCCGAAGAAAGCTCCGCCTACGAACGTCTCACCGGCCTCAACGCCCAACAACTGGGCTGACCCGGCACCTGCCCGCAGCGAACCGCAAGAGGGCCAGCGCACGGCGTGCACGTTGCTTGCCGCCGTGCGCTGGTCGAAGATCATCAGACTTTACGAAGCCCTGCGATGTTGCCGGACAGGGCGTTCGGCCCGCCGCCACGACGACTCTCAGCGCGGGCCTACGAAGGAACGCCAGGGTCAGGGTGCGTCGAACAGAGTGGGGAAGCGGGGGGCGAGCCAGGGTTTGCGGCCCCAGGCGAGCACAGCTCCGCGGGCCATGGCCTGCCACGGGCCCAGACGTCCCAGCGCGATGAGGAGGAAGGCGACCGGTTCGGTGAGGATGGTGCACTCCGAACGCTCCGGCGGGTCAGGAAGCACCTGGACCGTGCCGTCGGCGAACGTGACGCCGAATGTCGCGCCGCCCCCGACGCGCAAGGTGTACCGGGCGGTCAGCGCGGAGGCGGCGGCGACGCGCGGCATCGCCGTCTTCAGGAACGGCAGGCACAACCCGACCCGCGTCTCGTCGATCATGTGCGGCCGACGCAGCCCGCGGGCGAGATCGTAACCGTGGCCCAGCATGTGGGTCAGCAGGTACGAGGCGAGAATGTCCTGGTCCATCGGACCGAGCGGGGTCAGGTGCGTCCGGCCCGCGGTCCCGTCCGTCCCGGCGCGGTCCACCGCGTCGAGGAACACGTCGGCCTGCTCCACGATCATCGCGGCCAGCGGTTCTGCCCTGCGCTCGGGGAACTCGATGAGACTCTGTGCATTGGCCGCCGCGAGACTCTGCGGCGTGCCGTCACCATAGAAGCGTTCCTTGCCGGACGCGAGATCGGCCATCAGGCCGTTGGCCAGTGCCAGGTGGGCGGCCGTCTCGCCGACGGTCCACTCCAACCCCGGTACAGGAACGGTCATGTCCGTCACGCCGTCCAGGAGCGCGGCGATGGCACCGGCGGTCTCCCGTATCGCCTGACCGAGTCCTTCCGGCAGAGAGTCCCTGGTCCTCGCCTGTGTTCCCCGGTCCACGCCGCTCGTTTCTCCTCGTATCTCGGTGATCACGCACTTGTAGCGCGGTACAAAACCAGACCCACCGGTCCGGGGCAAGGGGGCGTGGGCGCCCGCATGTAGGGCGCTTCGAGAACGGAGACCATCACGAGAACGTGCACACGGAAACCTGCTGCCCGCGCCGAATGGTCCGGAGCCGCACCGCCTTCACTCATGCGGTGAGTCTGCCGTAGCAGATGTGGGTGCAGGCGGCGATGCCGGTCGGTCCCCGCTCAGCCGGCCGATGTGTTCTGTGGCGTCTCGTGTGCGTGGGTGAGGGCTCGCTGCCTGAGGTTGCCGCCGAACAGTTGGAGCGTGGTGGCGGCCAGGATGTCAATCCATGCCGATGGTCCGCCCGTCCCCCCTGCGGACGGACAGCGTGTGGAGGGAGCCCTTGAGGAGCGGGGGCGGGGCCGGTTCGCCCGAGACGCTCGAACTCCCCGCTGGCCAGCCTGCTGGTCGGCCAGGCCGAGGCGCTCCGCCTAGGGCGTGTCTGACAATTCCCGCCGGGCGCGCGGCGTCCGGCACGGCACCTCGCCGCGTTGTCGCATCACCCGAGTACATCCAGTACGCGGGCGATGCTCCGCCTTGCGATGCACCGCACCGGACGCCGCGCGCTGATCCGACGCGAACTGTCAGACACGCCCTAGAGTCCTGCGCCCGAAATCCTTTGGTAGATCGATCTCGTCTCGCCGGCCGGATTCTCGCCGTCGGCCAGGCGTGTTGACCGTCCGCGGCTCAGCCAGAACTGCCTAGGAACTTCCGGCGCAGGACACTAGAGCAGCCCCCTGCAGGAATTCCAGTTGGCGTAACCCCCAGCTTCGATGAAGCAGACGTACAGCCCCACGTCGCGGACGTTGTACCCGCGTCCGTCCTTGGCATAGCCGGGAGTGCCGTTGAAACCGTTGGTGTCGCTGCCGAGCTTGGTGAGTGAGTGGTACTTCCACTCTCCGCTCTCCCACTTCCGGTACGTGGTGAAGAGCCCCGCGCCCCTGCCGTCGGAGCAGTTGTCCCAGATCTTGAAGTCCCAGCTCGTGTTGTAGAGCGGGTAGCCTCCGGCCGTCCCGACCCGCTGATAGTCGTAGGCGCCGACGACTGAGGCGCAGCCGTCGTCTGTGGACTTTTCATAGTCAGCGGCCTGAGCCTGGCCGGAGAAGGCCAGGACCAGTCCTGCGGCGGCGGCCGCGACCGCGAGCTTCTTCCGGGTGCCTATGAGCGGCATGCCTCGTGCCATGGTCGTCTCCTGAAAGTGAGAGTGTGACGGGAACGTCCCGATGCGGCGCGTTCGGGCAACGGTCACGGTCGCCTGCCCGGTGAGACTGTCCCCAGGGGTAGTGTTTGGAGCGCGCCCGAGGCGATGTTGCCCGGCTGGATCGAAAGTAGCTGGGGGGCTGTTCCCTTTTCGTCCACCCAGGACTTGAACTTCGTCTACAACCAGTGTGGTTACCGGTGTACAACCTAGGGTGTAGCTCGACTGGCAGGCCGGATTGACGGGATTGCGCACCGAGTGCGGACCGGAGTGCGGTGGCGGGACCTGCCCGAACGGTCCGTCCATGGAAGACGGTATGCGAACGGCACCGGCTGTGGTCGGCGAGGGCCCCCGGGAACGCCTGCTTTCCGGGTCCTGAGGCCAGTGTCCTGCGCCCGAAATCCTTTGGTAGATCGATCTCGTCTCGCCGGCCGGATTCTCGCCGTCGGCCAGGCGTGTTGACCGTCCGCGGCTCAGCCAGAACTGCCTAGGAACTTCCGGCGCATCACACTAGCGGGACGGAGGGGGAGGATGCCGGAGCACCTGCCGGGACGTGGCCGGCGCACCCGTCCTGGAGGGGGCGGAGAGGAGAGAGGGTGCAGGCAGGCCCGGCTCTCCGTCGAGGACGTCCATGAACTGCTCAGGGCCAGCGGTCAGTTGAAGGACCAGTTGCCGGGCCGCTCGACGCTGCACCGCAAGTTGAGCGGGGTTGGGTTGAGGAATGAACGCCGTTTGGTCGAGGCCGTCATTGAGGTCTGCGTCTCCGACGCCTCGGACAGTGCGGCTTGGTCCGAGTGGCCGGGGAGCCATACACGGGCATAGTGCCGGTTGTGCGAGCGTCCTCTTGCAGGACCCCCGGTGTGGGCTTGTGCAAGAGGACTACTCACGTTGGGCGGCTACGGCGTTGCTGCCGTCGATGCCCAGGCGTCATCCGGCAGTCGTGTGTTCCTTGGACGGTGCTTGGCGTGCTGTCGGCGGGTCCAGGTGGACTACGACGGTGGTGTAGAAGCGGTGCACGGCGTCGTCGACGCTGCGGATGAACCCGGACTCGGCGTTGCCGCGGCCGCTTCCCATGCTCTTGAGCAGGGACAGGCGGAAACCGGTGATCCGGGTGCCGTTGTCCTTGGGCAGCAGGTCCGCCGGCTCGGGGCGGAGCCGCTCCAGCGTCCCGCGTGAGCCCGCGGCTTCACTGTCGACGAGGGTTTCGACGTGCAGGTCTGCCGGTGCTTCGGCCAGGCGCCGGACGAGCCGCTTGACCCAGCTCAAGGGGTAGCCCTGCTCCGGGGCTGGGATTTCGATCGAGGTGCGCAGTTTGCCGGTGCGCAGATCGGCGTTGACGGCCAGGACGCCAGGGGTGCCGTCGATACGCAGCTCCGCCTGAAGCCGTCCGCTCAGGCAGAGCTGGTCGGCGAGCCGGTTTCGGCGTTCCTTGGGATCTGTTCCGCGTTTGGCGCGCTGAACGGGCAGTGCTTTCTGTCCGAGTTCGCCGCCGAGCCTGAGGCAGACCTGGCGGATGAGCCGCTCCCAGCTTTCTACTACCTCCAGGGCCCGTGCGTCGCCCTGGCAGAGGGTTTCGTCGTCGATCCCGTTGCGCACGGGCACCCAGGCGGGGCCCATGTTCTGAAATCCGTGGCAGCCGGAGTTCTCGTGCTGCAGATAGTGCAGCAGTTCCTGCAGAAGCCAGGCGTGCGCCGCGTTGCTGACTCCCTCATGCCTGATCAGCATCTGTGCCTGGTAGGCGACTTCGGCCCAGGACAGGTGCCAGAGAGCCACCTTGTGCTTGCGCCGCTTGTCGATCTTGACGTCGACGAGAGGGCTGCCCTCCAGCGCGACATCGTTCGTCAGCGTGATCACGGCCTCGTAACCGCGACGCGCGGCGATGTCCATGTACGCCTGCACCTGGTCGACTTTGAGCGCGTTGCCGTTGGTCTTGGTCTCGACCAGCGCGGTCCACAACTTGCCGGCCCGCTCCACGCGAATCACCCCGTCCGGGCGCCGCGGAGTGTCACCATGGGGCAGGGAGACTTCCGTGAACGTCTCCATGCGACCTGCCGGAGCCCCAAATGCGGCGGTGAGCCTTCTGCTGAACTCCGGTACCTGGGCCATCACCGCCAACAGCACCGAGGTGGCGCGCGCGTCTCCCGGTCCCGGTCGCTCTTGAGCACCGAGACCGGAAAGAGCCTGGCCCGCTTCCAGGTGTCATTCTCCGCCAGGGTCTTCCTGACCGTCTTCGGCAGGGTCACCTTTTTCTTGGAGGTGCGAGGGCGAGAGGACGGCGCTTTCAGCCCAACGGCTTCGCTCTCAGGCCGACGGGGAGCAGGGATGGCTTCCAGGGCCGCCTGCGGCTCCGGGCCCTCGGCCGGCGCCGGACCTGCGGCATCCGTCTGCTCCTCTCCGTCGGTGCCCTCGAGCGACCCTTCTGCCTCCGCGGCCGCGTCATCTTCGATGTCGACCCCGAAGTCCGCAGCCAGCCCGGCAAGACCGATCGCGTAGCCCTGTCCGACGGCGCGGAACTTCCATTCCTCCCCGCGCCTGTACAGCTCGCCGAAGATGACGGCCGTCACAGAGCCGGCATCATCGACAGCGAACTGAAGGAGGCTCTCACCGGCTGCGTCGGCCAGCGTGATCCTCACGTCCTGCAATTCACTGAAGCGGGCTCCGTCGTACCTGCTCGCAGCGACGATGATCCGGTCGATCTCGGACGGTACAGCGGTGAGGTCGAAGCTGATCCGGTCCTCGCTGCCATCCACCGTCGGTGTCTTGCCCAGAAGCTGCACGCTTCCATCGACGGCCACCGGGTGGTTGTAAAAGTAGAAGTCGCCGTCGCTGCGCACCTTGCCATTGGCGTCCAGCAGGAGAACCGACACATCCGCGTCGCCCTCGCCGGTAGGGCTGGACCAGCCCAGACTGACGATCACCGAACCGACGTCGTCGCTCAAGTCCGCCAGGGCCACATTCGAACCCTTGATCATTTCCTGCACAAGCCCCCCACGGCGCACCTCGGCATGCGGCCAATTCCGCCCCATGACTCCCTCGCGCGACACGCAGTGACGAGTCGCGCGGAGAAGACTGTAATGCGCACGGAGCTCACTCGTGGGCCAGTCCGCGGAACCCGGGCAGGAACAGCGTGGCCATCTGCTCGGCTGGCGAAATTGCCCGTCAGCAGCCAGGTCAGCTTGTTGAGGTAGGACACCAGCGTGCTGTTGGGCCCCTGTTGGACGCCCAGGTCCTCGTACGTGGCGACGCTGGAGGCGGTGCCGATGGTGCGTGCGGTCTGGCGCAGCAGGTCCTCGTCCACGCCGCAGGTCTGCGCGCAGCGGGCGACGTCCACCTCTCTGAGCTGCTCGATGACGGTTTCGGCGCCGGTGGTGCGGGCGGTGAGGAAGGCGTGGTCGAGGAGGTCTTCCTGGACCAGGACGCCGAGGAGGCCGGCCAGGCACCAGGCGTCGGTGCCGGGGCGCACCTGGAGATGGATGTCGGCGAGGTCAGCGGTCTCCGTGCGCACCGGATCAATGACGATCATGGTGCGGGGTGGGGTCCTTGGCAATGTCCTTGAGCACGGTGCGGGCCCGCGGCACGCCGTGGGACGGCCAGGGGTTCTTGCCGAGGAAGAGGGAGACGTCGGCGTTTTGGACGTCACCGGTGGTGTGTCCGCCGGTGAGGTGGGCGTCGACGAAGCCCTCTCCGGTTTTCTCCTGGGCGAGCGGGTTGGAGCGGTAGCGGGCACCGAGAGCGCGCAGCAGGGCTCCGCTGTAGGCGCCGCCGAGGTGGTTGCCCTGTCCGCCGCCCCCGTAGAAGAAGATCGACTCACCGCCGTGGGTGTCGCACACGGTCTTCAGCCGGGCGGCGATCTCGCGGATGGTGGTGTCCCAGTCGACCGGGGTGAAGCTGCCGTCCGCCTCCCGGCGCAGCGGGGCGGGGTGGGCTGGGCGCCGATGCCGAGGGTCTCGCAGGCGGCACTGAACGCCGTGGACAACCCCACCCACACCAGCACCCGCCCCTCACCGCCCCCGGCGGCACCGCCGCAGCTCACCACAGGATTCCCGTCCCGGTGGGTAGCCCGACTGCCCCCTCTGCACACCCCCTCGCCCCCTGGACCAGAAGAAGGAAGGTGAAGGGGACGGGTAAGGGTGGGTGCGTGGTCGGGGGACCGGGGCGGCTGGGTGTGTGGTGCGCGGGCGTTGCCGGGCCTGCGCTAGAAGGTCAGGTTCCAGGCGTCGATCGTGCCCGTGTCCGAGGCGGCGTTGTCGTTGACGCGCAGCTTCCAGGTGCCGTTCGCGACCTCCGGGGAGGCGTTCACGGTGTAGCTCTGGGCGATGTTGTCGGCACTGCCGCCGGCGTGGTTGTGCAGCGTGTAGACGGTGCCGTCCGGCGCCACCAGGTCGACCTTCAGGTCACCGATGTAGGTGTGCTTGATGTCCACACCCACCTTGAGGGTGGCCGGGGCGTTGCCGGTCACGCCGGTGACGGCGATCGGGCTCTCCACGGTCGCGTTGTCGTTGATGGCGAAGTCCGCGAGGTTCTCGAAGTACTTGCCGGGCGGCGGGGTGGCACCGACGGCCTTGAGGGCGTCGACCTGTCCTTCGCCGAAGAACGAGTTGTTGGCCGTCGTGCCCGTGCAGCGGCTGTCCGAGGGGCAGGCGATGTCGTTGGCCTGGGCGGCCAGCTTGGCGCGGATCTCCGCCGGGGTGATGCCCGGGTTGGCGCTGGCGATGAGTGCCGCCACGCCGACCACGTGCGGGGTGGCCATCGAGGTGCCGCTCTTGCTGCCGTAGCCGCCGCCGGGGACGGTGGAGTAAACGTTGCTGCCCGGTGCCGCGACGTCGATGACGCCCTGGCCGTAGTTGGAGAACGAGGCCTTGGTGACGCCCGTGCCGTTGGCCGCGACTGTCACCACGCCCGGCAGCTCGGTCGGGATGTCGAGGCAGGCGTTGGTGATGGTGCGGGTGACCGGCGTCGAGTCGTTCGGGCTCGCGGAGTCGGTCGTCTTGTGGGCGAGGTCGTAGTTCTCGTTGCCCGCAGCGGCGATCTGAAGGGAACCCTTGCCCTCGGCGTAGTCCTGGGCGCGCTTGACGCCCTCGATGATGGCGGCCTGGTCGATGTTGTCCGGGCAGTTGAACTGCCACGGGTCCGTGTAATAGCTGTTGTTGGTGACCTTGAAGCCGTGGTCAGCGGCCCAGACGAAGCCACAGATGGTGTTCTCGGCGAAGAAGAAGGCGTTGCCCGGCTCGGCGACCCGAACGGCGGCGATCTTCACCCCGGGGGCCACGCCGACGACGCCCTTGCCGTTCTTGGCCGCGGCGACGGTGCCCGCTACGTGGGTGCCGTGCGTGTCGACGTCGCGCCAGGCGCCGGCACGGGTGTCGGGCTTGCCGTAGGCGCAGGAGACCGAATCGGCCGCGTCGAAGTTGGGCGCCAGGTCCTGGTGCTGGTCGTCCACACCGGTGTCCAGGATGCCGACCGTGACGGAGGCGGAGCCTGGGTTCACGGCCCAGGCCTGGTCGGCCTTGATCTGGCTCATGTCGGCCCGGACCGGTTCTCCGGCCGGGGTCGAGGCCTGGGCCGGATTGGCCGGGAGCGCCGGGTTGTAGGCGTCGGCCGGGACGTCCGAGGTACGCGTGGCGCCGACCTGCTGCACGCCGGCGACGCCGCGCATGGTGGCGGCGAATCCGGTGGACGCCGAGTGGGCGACGATCACGCCGATGGCGTCGAAGTTCGAGAAGACGGTGCCGCCGTTGGCCGCGATCGCGGAACGGACCGCCGAGGTGTCACCGGGGGCGGTGATCACGAGGTAAGCACGCGTGCCGGCCACCCAGGCCGCACTCTGGGAAGCCGGCACGGCGGCCGGAGCGTGGGCCTTGGCGGCCGGCGCGGTGGAGGAGACGACCGGGAGCGTGCCCGCGAGGGCGCCCGGGGCGCCGAACGCGAGGGCGGCGCCGAGCGTGGCCGCCAGCACCAGCGTGCGTCTGGGTCGGCTGGATATGTGGGGTATCAATGCGTCCTCCAGAGACGGCCCGGCCGTGCTGAGGGCACCGGCGGGGCCGTACGAAACGAGTGGTGGATGCAAGATGTCAGGCACGTGGTCCTGTACGGAAGTACCTTTCCGTGCAGGGACGTTGCAGGGGTATGGCTGAAAAGACACGTACTCCGGGCCTCAAGGGGTCGGGATCCTCGGGGAGTTCGGCGACGTCGACCTCGCACTGGCGTACGCCGCCGGCCTGGTGCCGCCGGGGCTGCCCGCACCAGAGCGCAGGACCCGCGAGCACCAGCTGAACCGGTCGAGGGCGGTTCCGTCGCCGCTGGGCGGCCACCACGTCCGGAGGTACGGGTTACGTGGGGTCGTGACGGTTGTCGTGGGCCGCGTTGTGCCGTAGGGATGAGGCATCCCGATGGCAGAGGGCCGCGCAGCCTCACATCCGGGATCTCAGCACGTCGACCTCACAGCCCGGCGCGAACGGGTCGAAGCCGTGCTCGATCAGCCAACGAACTGCCAGCAGGCTTCGCAACGACCACCATGCGTGGATCACGTCGAGGTCGATGGCGCTGCCATAGCCGGCGATGACGTCGTCGAGGTGCTCCTCGTGTCCGAGCGTGAAGGTGGCGAGGTCGTACAGGGCATCACCCTGGCCCGCCTCGGACCAGTCGATGATGCCCGTGACCTCGTCGCCGTCGACGAAGACGTGCGCGATCTGGAGGTCGCCGTGGGTGAACGCCGGAGTCCACGGCCGGAGCGCGGCCTCGGCGACCTGGCGGTTGCGGGTGACCAGGTCAGCAGGCAGGACACCGTTCGTCACGAGCAACTCGCACTCGTCGTCGAGTTCCGTCGCCAGCGCGACGATGCTCCGGCCGGCCCGGCCCGGCAGCGGTGGCAGCGGCGCTTCGTGCAGCTTCCGGATGGCGGCGCCCGCCGCGGCCCAGGCCGCCGGCGACCCGGTCGACGGCCCGCCGAGGCGCCCGAGCGTCGTCCCCGGGAGTGCGGCGATCGCGAGCACGGGCGGCTTGTGCCACAGGACCTCCGGGGTCGGGACCGGTGCGAGGGACATCGCCTCGACCTCGACGTCGATGCGCGCCTGATCGGCGTCCACCTTCAGGAACACGTCGCCGACGCGCAGAGTCGCACGCTCGGAATGGGCGACGACGACTTTGACCTCATCCATGGGCGCCCAGTATCCCGGGGGTGATCGCCGACGTCGCCGGGTTTTCGCGTGCGATTACGCGGCTGACCGCGTCCCACTTCCCAGCGGCCTCGTGCACGACACCGACCTCTGACCAGGTCCCACCACTTGTCAGGAGTCGTAAGTCCCTGGTCCTGACCTCTCCCGGAAGCAGTGTCGTCAGCAGTAGCCTCCCGGGACGGCAGGAGCCGGCGGTCGACGGCATGGAGGACTGCCCGGCGGGGCTGCGTGTCCGGAAGCTGGCCGCTGCCACTAGGGCCTGTTCTGAGTTGAGATCACGGGATCGGTCATTCCCGCTTCAGGAGGGTACAAAGATCGCAACACAGTCGAGCGCGCCATCAACAAGTTCAAGGAATGGCGGGGGCTGGCCACCTCCGGAGTGCGAGCCGCGGGTCCGGCGCAGTCGGCGAGTCACCGGATCCACTCGGATCGCACTGCCGCGAAAGCCTCGTCCAGATGGTCGGCCAGCGGCCCACGGCGTTCCAGGCTGCTCCAGATCTCGATGGCCAGGGGCAGTGTGCCAAGTCCGACCATGGCGACCAGCCGGAGTGCCTGCTGCCGTTCAGGGTCCAGCCAGCGTTCGGCCAGGGCCTCGGTGATGATCCGCTCCTGGCGCTCATAGTTGGAGTGCTTGCGGGCGGGAAGGGTCTCCGTCGATGGCATCAGCCGGTCGAGTGCTACCGGCTCGGCCGCTCCGGCTCCATCCGGAAGCAGACGAAGCGGGTCTTGGCGGCGGCCGTGCGCAGCTCGTCGTCGGTGGGTTGCCGGTCGCTTGGGAGGCCGAGCATCAGCCCCTTGGCGGCCTTGGGCCCTTTGCGCCGGCCGAACTCACCCAGCAGGGCGGCGACTTCCTCAGGGTCCTCGACGACCGTCGGGACGGCGGCGTGGTCCTGGCCCCGGATGCGCAGCCGGACGGCGGACCCTTCGCGCATGCTGGGGATCCAGCCGAGCTGGGAGGACATGGCGAGCACCGTGCCGGGATCCCAGTCGAAGTAGCCGATGGGGACCGTGAATTCGCGACCTGTCCTGTGCCCCTTGTACGTGAGCAGCATCAGGCGCCCGCTCAGCGGCTTGTGGAAGCGGGAGGCGAGCAGCGGCCGAACGACCTTGTTGGCGGCTCGGAAGATCTTCACCATGGGTGGCCTGGCCGTGTTCGCCGCGGGTGTGCCGGAGGTGGTCACCTGATGCCGCCGGGGACGGTGTGGACGATCTCGGCCTGGTCGCGCTTGGTGTAGGCGTCCCAGTAGTGCTCGGCGATGGTCTCGGGCTCGGTGCCGGGACCGCTGCCGATGAACACCCCGATCGCCACGTGCGCGGCGTGCACCCCGTGCTCGGCGAGGTCGACGCCCAGGGCCATGGCGTAGTTGCGCAGGGCCGCCGCCGCGACGCCGATGCTGCCGAACGCGCCGCCGCTCGGCCGGACCGAGGAGGCGCCCGTGGAGAACAGCAGGGTGCCACTGCCGCGTTCGAGCATGGTGGGCAACACCTGACGGACCGCGGCAACCGCTCCGTACAGGTAGTAGTGGAGCTGCTTGTGGAGGTCCTGCGCCGTAGCGTCGACGGCGGCGGCGCCGGCGAACGTGGGGTCGGCGGGTGAGTACTCCAGTACGTCGACGGCCCCGAACCGGTCGGCGACCGCGGCGAGCGCCGACTGCAGCGAGTCGGGACGCGTCACGTCCGCGGCGAAGCCCGCGGCCTCGATGCCGTCCTCGGCGAGCCGCGCGGCGAGCGCGTCGAGCTTGTTCTGGGTCCGGGACACCAGGGCGACCTGGAAACCCTCCCTTCCGAAGCGGCGGGCGATGGACAAGCCGAGGCCTGGGCCTGCCCCGATGACGGCGATGACGGGCATGGGTGGTGCTCCTGTGGTCGGACGGGCTGGACGGATGAGGGGCACCTCCCGCCACGACGGCGGTCAGGACTGAAAGTCGAGGGCAGCCTCATGTTCTGGAGCGTAGCAGAGAACATGAGGCATCCCTCCGGTTGGTAGCCTGAGTGACATGGCCATCGACCCTCCGTCCGCCCCCGCCGGGAACCCGGCCCCTGTCCGCCCCCTGCGGCGCGACGCCCAGCGCAATCGCGAGGCCCTGCTCACCGCAGCCGGCTCCTGCTTCGCCGAGCAGGGCCTGGAGGCACCCCTGGAGCAGGTGGCCAAGCGAGCCGGGCTGGCCATCGGCACGCTGTACCGGCACTTCCCCACCCGGTTGGACCTGGTGCAGGCGACCTTCGCCGAGAAGCTGGCCGTCTGGCGGCAGGCCGCCGAGAAGGCCGTCACCATGGATGACGCCTGGGCGGGGCTGTGCCACTTCCTGGAGACCATGTGCGAACTCCAGTCACAGGACCGGGGGTTCAACGATCTGGCCTCCATGCGGTTGCCGGAGAGCGCCTGCCTGGCGGGCGCCCAGACCCGCATCCGTGAACTCGGTGTACACATCGTCGAGCGTGCGCAGGAGCAGGGCAGCCTGCGCCCCGACCTCACCCCCGAGGACCTTGCCTTCGTCATCTGGTCGCACAGCCGCGTCACCGAGGCCACCCACGCCATCGCCCCGGACGCCTGGCGCCGCCACCTCTACCTTCTGCTCGACGGCTTCCGAACCGACCGCGCCCACCCGCTGCCGGCACCGCCGCTCACCGAAGAGCAGCTGTACCGCGCCATGATCAGCCTCGGCGGAAACGGGGCCTGCGGCGCCTGACCGTCGGGACGCGTCGTTGTCCCAAGGCGCCGCAGGGAGCCCCTTCCCGCGACCATGTCGAACCGGTACGCCTCCGTCCCCGCGACGCAGAGTTCGCGGAGGCGTTTGGTGACCTCCGCGTGCACCGGCGACACGGCGTGCGTCTCAAAGGCCGCCTCAGGGCTGGCCACCCGCTATGACAAGACACCCGAGAGCTATGCCGCAGGACTCCACCTGCGCGGGTCCACCCTCTGGTTACGCAGCCCCAGCCCTCCCGTGACCTCAACTCAGAACAGGCCCTAGTGGAAATCCCAGCTGGGTTCGAGATAGCCGGTGAGACAGGTCAACGCCGCGGCGATGTCCTCGCCGGTGCCGTGCGGCCGACGCAGCTCGTCGACGAAGATGGCGATGTCGGCGAGGGTCCACCAGATCCGATACAGCGCGATGCCGGCCGGCGTGACGATGCGGCCGGTGACCCGGGTGTAGCGCGCCAGTACTTTGTTCTCGCCGCGGTCCGGCTCCTGACCGAGCATGTCGGCCAGGGCGGTGGTGAGCATCCACAGGTCTCGTTCCGGTGGAGAGATCCGCACGGTGCCCCAGTCGACAAGCCGCAGCCCGGCCGGGGACCGCATGATGTTGCCGGGATGCGGTTCGCCGTGTGTGACCACCCACTTCGCCTCGGTGCCACGGACCGTGTCGACGTATCGGTCGAAGTCAGCGAGCCACCCTCGGATGCCTCCGGCGTGCGCGGCGAGCAACTGGCGGGCCGGCTCGGCCAAAGGCCCGCCAGTCCATTCCTGGTCGAGGTCGCGCAGCGCCTCGTGCAGCCGGTCCCGGCCAGGCAGCACCAGATCTGTGCGCAAAGCGGTGTCCGCCACCACCGGGGTGGCCCGATGCAACTCGGCCAGAAGGTCGATCACTTCGGCCCGGTCCTCGGGCCGGTGTACCCCGAACTGGCCGGCGGAGCCCGCGATCATCGGGAACACCGAGAGGGTACGGCACGGGAGGAACGGGTCTCGGTGAAGAGAGGTTCAACAGCGGTTCAGGGCGCGGTGTGCGGCGTCGAGCAGGCGGGCGTGATCAGTCTCGACTGTTATGCACTGTTGGACAGTTCGCGTCTGCGGCCCTCGCGGCTACGCGTCCGGGGTGCACCGTGCCGCCGCAGGATCGAGGGAGTCGATGTCCTCCATGAAGCTCAGCATCCGGGCGTTCACCAGGTCGGGGTGGTCGATCTGCGGGCCGTGGCCGGTTGCGGCGACGATCTCGGCGCGGGCGCCGGGGAGCAGGCGCGGTACGCGTTCCAGCTGCCGCTTCGGGTGCACGAGCAGGCTGCGCTTGCCCATGATCAGGTAGAACGGCGTCCGGATGGAGCCCAGTTCCGCGTCCGTCAGCGGCAGCGGGGCGGGGCGGCGGATCCGAAAGGCCTTCACACTGGCCTGGATCATCGCGCGGAGCTCGGGGACGACGATCACCGGCTGCTCCAGCCACTTGGCGAGCCGGGGGCGCCACGCCTTGGGGGCGTAGGTGGCGAAGAGGCTGGCGAAGATCCATACGAAGAAGCGCAGGCCGACCTTCTCCAGCCCACCCGGGTCGAGGGCGGTGACCGAGGCGAGCCTTCCGGGCCGAAGGTGGGCCTGGTTGATGACCAGCCAGCCGCCGTACGAGGAGCCGACGAGGTGGACCTTGTCGAGGCCCAGTGCGTCGAGGGCTTCATCCATCCACTGGGCCGCGCGCTCGGGCTGCCACATCGGTTCGCGCTGGACGCTGCGGCCGGGATCGCCGGGAGTGTCGAGAGCGTAGACGGGGCGCTCGGCGCTGAGGGCAAGGGTGTTGGGGTACCACTGGGCGGAGCAGCCTCCCGAACCGTGTATCAGGACCACGGGCGCGCGTGACCCGGCTGCCGGGTCGGCGGGGCCGTACCGGTAGACGTGCGTGGTGCCGAAGCTCGTCTCGACGTCGGTCTCGGAGCGAGCGGGCGCGCCCTTCGCGTAGAGGACGTCGCAGGTGGCGAAGTAGCGATCACGCAGCTCGTCGTTCACGTAGTGGCCGATGTCGCGGCGTACTCGGGTCGTGTTCTCGGGCACGGGGCACCTCCAGGAAGATCAATTCTTCGTGATACGAACGTACCATAATGTTGATACGGCGGTACCATGAAGGACGTTCGGACCGGGCCGGACTACGAGCCCCTGAACCACCCATCCCACCCAGGGCCGGAGACAGCACTGATGCCAAAACGCGTGGACCACGAGGAACGGCGCGCCCAGATCGCCGAAGCGCTCATCCAGGTCGCGGGGCGGCGAGGGCTGCACGCCGTCGGCATGCGCGACGTGGCCGCCGAGGCCGGCGTATCCCTCCGGCTCGTGCAGTACTACTTCGAGACCAAGGAGAAGCTGCTCTTCTACGGACTCCAGCACCTGACCGACCGCTTCACCGCCCGCGTGGGCGCCCGACTGGCCGCTGCCGGCCCGGACCCGGGCCCCCGCACGACGATCGAGGCGCTGCTGCTGGCCTCCCTGCCGACCGACCAGGAGAGCCGCACCTTCCACCTCCTCTACAGCTCCTACGCGATCCTGTCCGTGACCGACGGAGCACTCGCCGCCCAGCCCTTCATCGACAACCCTGACGCCGCCGAGAATGCCCTCACCGGACTGATCGAAGGAGCCCAGGCGGCAGGCCTGGCCGATCCGGGCGCCAACGCACGCACCGAGGCCATCAGCCTGCTCGCCATGACCGCGACCATGGGCACCAGCATCCTCGTCGCCCAACGGACACCGGAGTCAGCCATCGCCGTACTCCGCCACCACCTCAATCGCATCTTCACCGTCGGCGGCCCCGCCACCCCGGACGCCGGACAACGGACAGACGCCAGTACCTGTCCCTGACTTGGGCTCTGCGGCCAGCCGGGCGCCAGGGCGGGGTCAGTGGTCGGAGCGGTCAGCATGGGCTGGGGCAGGTGCCACGTCCCCGGGGATCTCTTCCACCGGACGGCGGTGGTGTTCGGGTGTCCTCCAGGACGGGCCGGCACATGGTGCAGGGCGTGCGGCCGTCAGGCGCGGCGTGTACTGGTGAATCGTGTGGTCGGCCCCCAGCCGTTCAGGACGGGTGTCATGCACCACTGGCAGAGAGGGCTGCCGCCGTTGCCATACTTGTGTGTCTTGCGCTGGCAGATGGCGCAGGGCCGACCTGGCTGCCCAGGCAGACGAACGCGGACGGGTCAGGGTCTGCGAGCGGCAGGGGCGGGGGAGTACTCATCGTGCTGTGTCCTTGCGCGGGCACATTGATCCGCGGGCGTCGCCAGTGCCCTGACTGCTCTCGTCGCGAAGTGCCGAGTTGACCACCCATGACGTGGGGCTCGCCGTACTCGGCCCGTTGCAGGAGCGCGACCTCGTCGCGTATCGGCGGTTCGCCTCGGTCTACCGGGCGTTCGACTCGCTCGATGACTTCGAGGCCGCCATCACGGCCTCAGGATGGTCCTGCCCACTTTCTCGGGGGCGGGAGGACCTTCTTTCCGAGGCTCGGGAGGTTTCATGAATACCGAGGCCGTCACCGCCACTCGCCCTCTGAAGCGCATCGGAATCCCGTACACGTGACCCGCCGACCACCGTCCGCCCTACCTGTGTCAGAAGTATTGACGCGTCCCGCTACGCACACTTAACGTCTGCACGATCTTACGAACGACGTTCGAATTATCGAACAACTGCTCTCATTGGACTTCTCCCCGGCCAAGCTCCGCGACGGCACACCGCGGGACGCGACAGCGGTCACCACCAGGAGACGGAGACTCCGCTCGTCCGCCGCTGACATCGACGAACCCGCCGACACCGAGACCGAGCTGCTCCCAGCCACTCCACTGCGCCCCTCCCACCCGATGGCGGCATGGCAGAACGACAGGAGACGTAAATGTCCGCGCTGCGCGCACGGCTGTCGGCGATATTGCTCGCCGCATGCCTCCTCTTCACGGGTCAGGCCCTGACCGCACCCCAACCGGCCGCCGCCGCCGACCCCGGCTACCTGATGGTGCACTTCACCGGGGAGGGGGCCACCAACCAGCAGATGTACCTCTCGCACAGCACCGACGGCCTGCACTGGAACGACCTCAACGGCGGCGGCATGGTCCTGCGCTCCACGGTCGGCACGAAGGGGGTGCGCGACCCCGCGTTCGTGAGATCCCCTGACGGCAGCAAGTACTGGATCATAGCGACCGACCTGTGCATCGGCTGCGGGCAGGACTGGTCGGAGTCCATCAACAACGGCAGCCGCAACCTCGTGGTGTGGGAGTCGTCTGACCTGGTCAACTGGTCGCAGCCGCGGCTGTTGAACGTTGCCGGCGCCATCCCCGACGGGCGCAACGCGTGGGCGCCGGAGGCGATCTGGGACCCGGCCAGCAACGACTACGTCCTGTACTGGGCGACGAACGTGCCCCTCAACGGCGTAACGAAGCACCGTATCTTCTACGCCCACACCAGCGACTTCCGCACCATCACCACCCCGCAGATCTACATCGAGCGTCCAGGCACCCAGGAGATCATCGACACCCAGATCGTCGAGGTGCCGGCGGGCGTCGGCAACTACCGCTACGTGCGTGCCTCCGGCGACGGTCAGATCACGTTCGAAGGCAGCAACTCGATCCTCGGGACGTGGACCAACCTCGGCAACCTCTCCAGCATCGGTTTGACCGGGGCGATGGTCGAGGGCCCGATGTGGATGAAGTTCAACGGCACCAACAAGTGGGCCGTCTACGTCGACCAGTACGCTTCCGGACGCGGTTACCTGCCGGTGGTGACGACCGACCCGTCCAATCCCTCCTCCTACCAGATCCCGGCTTCGGGCACCTACAACATGGGCGGCACGAAGAAGCGCCACGGCTGGATCCTGAACCTGACGGCCGCCGAGGAGAGCCGCGTGCTCGCCCGCTGGCCGAGCACCCCGGCCCAGCGGCTCCAGTCGTTCAACTTCCAGGACCGGTACGTGCGGCACACCGCCGACATGGACGTGCGCATCGACCCCACCGTCAGCCCCGCCGACGACGCCCAGTTCAGGGTGCGGCCCGGCCTGGCGGGCACCGGCACCGTCTCCTTCGAGTCGGTGAACATGCCCGGATACTTCCTGCGCCACTCCAACTACGACTTCCAGCTGGTCAACAACGACGGCACCGCCCAGTTCGCCGCTGACGCCACCTTCCGCCAAGTAGCCGGCCTCGCCGACCCCACCTGGTCCTCCTTCCAGTCGTACAACCACCCCGACCACTACATCCGCCACTACGCCTACCAACTCCGCCTCGACCCGATCACCACCGCGACAGGACGCAGCGACGCCACCTTCCGCGTGACCAGCTGAGCCGACACCTACCGGAATGCCGGCGCCCCCGAACGAGCGCCGGCGTCCCCGGACCTCCTGACCTGCGACCAGGGAATTCCACCTGTTCTGCGCCTTCACGGGGGCACCACGACTGCGTGCGGCGCCATCCAGCCGGCCGCTCATCTTCCGTGCGCCGAACCGCAGTTACCGGTGCGTAGAGTGGGACGGCTGTGTGACGGCCGTTGGGTGAAGGTCATTGAGTGAAGGGATCACGGGGTGCGTCGTTTGGTTGGCATGACGGTGGTGATCGCGGGGATGGCTCTCGCGTTCTGGTTGGCCTTGGGACCTTCGTCCGACTGGGCGGGTGCCGCGAGGATCGTGCGCTTCGCCCTCCTGCTGTCCTGCTTCCTGGTGATCGGCGGCGGGGTGCGGCTGGTCTTCCCCGACAAGTCCGAGACTGAGGCGGCAGAGACCTCGGGGTGAACAGCGCCCCGCACGAGACGACTCCCGAAGGCGTGTCTTTTTATGCACCGCATCAGGGAGGGCGAAGCTCCTCGCCACCTCCGAGTCGGCGTCGAGGAACGAGCCGGCGAGCGGGGAGTGTGGTCGAAGCCCCACCCTGCGCCCCTAGGGCGTGTCTCTTTGGTGGGCTCGTCAGTTGATCGGGTGTGTCTGTCCGATTAGTGGTCACTGATGCGATGTGGGACCGGATCGAGCCGCTGATGCCGGCCGATCCGGTGCGGGGCCGGCGGTGGGCCGACCACCGCCGCACGCTCGAGGCCATTGCGTGGAAGTACCGCACCAACTCTCCCTGGCGGGACCTCCCCGACGAGCTCGGCTCGTTCCAGACTGCTCACAAACGGCTGATCAGGTGGGCCGTCGACGGCACATGGGAGAAGCTCCTGGCCGCCGTCCTCCCGGCAGCCGATGCCGTCGATGACATCGGCTGGACGGTGTCGGTCGACTCCACCGTGGTCCGGGCCCACCAGCACGCCGCCGGAGCGCTCAAAAAGGGGCAACCGGTCGCGATGAGCCAGCCGATCACGCGCTCGGACGCTCCCGCGGTGGGCTGAGCACGAAGATCCACCTGGCCGCAGACGGCCATGCGCGGCCTCTGGCTCTTGCCGTCACCGCGGGGCAGGCCGGTGACGCGCCCGCCTTCGAGGCGGTCATGGCACGCATCCGGGTGCCGAGAGGCGGCCCCGGTCGGCCTCGGACCCGCCCCATCATGGTCCTGGCCGACCGTGCCTACTCATCCCGCGCGATCCGCGGCCATCTGCGCCGGCGGCAGATCCGCGCGGTCATCCCTCAACCGTCGGATCAGCCAATGGCGCGGCCAAGGGCTCGGTGAACCGGGAGAAGGAGAAGGCCCGTCGCCGCGTCGCCAAGGTCCACGCGCGGATCGCCGACCGGCGCCGGGACTTCCTGCACAAGCTGTCGACTCGTCTCGTCCGTCGCTGGACCTACGGTTCATCGTCGCCGAAGCACAACGCCGACCCCGAAATCCAGACGTATGCACATGAAGCACACACCCGGCCACGGCTGTGAGGTTTTCGTAACCCAGCAGTAACGTTGAAAGCGAGATAGGAGGGCACCGGAACGCGGCACGGTCTGTGTCCGGCAGGAGGAACCGGTGGCCAATCACGAGATGTACGCAGCCAGCGCATTGTCGGCGGTGGCAACGATCCTGCTGGCGCGATGGTGCCTGGCGGGCCGAAGCAGCAGCCTACGGACTGCCGCTGCGTACCGCCGTGCCGCACGTCGGGCGACCCTGAGGGCTGCCTGGCGCATGGGCTCCGACGCCCAAGCCGGGCTGGCCCTGCCGACGGACGCGCCGTGCGCTCAGCGGGCGGTGCAGGAGGCCGAAGACCTCGTGCGCGGCTATTGGAGCCGGATCAGTTCTCTCTACCTGCCCCAGCACGATCACCATCAGCACTGAACTGCCGGGCCAGAGCGCGCACCGAGTAGGCCCGGCACCCCGGCCATGGCGGCGCGCGCTCCGATCCCGCCCGGCCCGGCGCAGGCCGGTGCGCAGCAGGTCAGTTGCCGAGTGCTCGCGGCGGGCTTCGCGGCGATCGATGGCAGTGAAAACGACCGACAGCTGTCCTGGCTGGACGGATCCGGTATCCGCCGGAAGATCACGTCGACCATCTGCCGAGCATGTGACGGGAGCCGTTCCCGGACAAGAGGGGTGCCGCCCGGCGGCGCGCGCGGCGCGCTGGAACGGGTATCCGTCGGCTGTTCGGGCACCCGAGACGTCATGCACGGACAACATGCGCGTCCCGCCAGCGGCAGTCTATTCGGCCCGTCCACAGCCGAGACGTCGCCGCCCGGGCACGACGGCGCCAAGCACTCACGCCGTCGCCGGCGAAGCGGCCGCCTGCGCCGCCGCGTCCTCGCCTACCGGGCAATCGATTTCCTGTCCACGCACATCCCGGATGGCCCCGGCCCGGGCGATGAGTGTCTGCTCCTCGTGCACACCCGCCAGGTCGTCGGCCAGGTCCGCTACCGGATCTGCACTGACTGCGCCCAGGGCGTCATCACCACCGTCGCCATCGACGAGCGCTTCCACGGCACCGGCCTGGGCACCCGTGCGCTGTCACACCTGCGGTCCCGCCACCCGGGTCTGACCTGGCGCAGCACGCTGCGCAAGCGCACCACCCGTGATCTCCTGCGCCGGATGCGCATTCCCACAACCAGTTCTGCCACGTCGTGCCCGCACGCTCACCAGACACTCTCTGCCCCGGCCGGCCCGATACTCGCCGGCGGCTGACCCCAACGCTTGCCGCTCATAGCGCACGGTGGAGAGAGCACCCTCTCATCCCGAGCCCGCCGTAGAGGGCGGTATGTGAGCCAATGCCTGCGGGGTGCAGCTCAGGCTGAGCGGGCGGTCGCGATGGTGTGCTTGACGTACATCACCGCGCCGCGGGGCGGGGCCGGCATGGGCGAGGGCTGACAGGGCATCCGAGGCGGAGGGGGTGGGCCGACCGCGGTTTCGGTGCCGCCCGTCGACGTCGAGAGCCTCTTAGGGGTGAGAAGGTGAAGGGCTTCCGCAGCTTCATTCTGCGCGGCAACGTGGTCGATCTGGCCGTCGGCATCGTCATCGGGGCAGCGTTCACCGCCGTGGTGAACGGCTTCGTCAGCGCCTTCCTGACACCACTCGTGGGGCTGGCCACCGGCGCCACCGGCGACATGAGCCGCAAGACCTTCATCGTAGGCGCCACCAAGTTCCCCTACGGCGCCTTCATCAACGCGGCGATCAGCTTCCTCCTCCTGGCCGGCGCCCTGTATTTCCTGGTCGTGCTCCCGATCAACAAGCTTCACGAACGCCTCGCCCCGCACCAAGACGTCCAAGCCCCCAAACGGGACTGCCCCGAATGCCTCAGCCCCGTACCCGCCCAGGCCCGACGCTGCGCCTCCTGCACCGTCTCCCTGCCCGCCGTACCCGCTCAGTCCGGGGAGACGACCCAGCGCGCCGGGTGACCCGAACTCTCTGGCCCAGCCTGGGTTGCCGTGCCCGTCGCGGGCATGTCCGTGGAGGCCGTAGAACCCGACGGCGTCCGATGCCGAACCGGCTGCGTGGCGTCACGGCCGCGCTCGCTTTCGCTACCGGGTTGATCGTGTGCTCGTTCCGGTTCCGTCGGCGTACGAGCAGCCGGGGCTCCGGCAGGGCGTAGGGCTGACGAACCCGCAAAGAGCCGAGCCCTGGCATGGCGCTCCCGCATCTCCAGAATGTCCGGGTGCGACTCCATCGTCATATGGGTCTGGTCAGTCATGATCGCCTGGGTCAGGGACGCACATTCCATGTGTCCAAACGCCCGCCCGGGTACCCCGATCCGGCACCGCCCCGCACCCGGCGGAAGTATCGCCGTGGGAAGGGGTATGCGTGGCGGGCGGCCGACGAGGCCCTGTACGGAAAGGCACGCTCATGAGCGAATCGGTCGGGCCGGGCACTGCCCGAGCCGCTCCGGTCGAGCCCTGGAGGTCGACGGCTGTGGCCGCACTGATCGGGGCGGCGGTGATGGCGGCTGTCGACGAGATCGTCTTCCACCAGATTCTGCACCGGCACCATTTCTCACGTCGCCGGCAGGTTCTACCACTACAGCCAGTGGCGCAGGATCAGGCGCGGGGCGCGGTGGATGAGCCAGGCGCTGGCCAGGCCGATGGCCGCGCCGGCGGCGACGTCGCTGGGGTAGTGGGCGCCGCTTTGCACGCGTTCAACGGCCACCATGGCGGCTGGCATTGTGCACAGCGCGCCTGCCAGCGGCCACGCCGGGGCGACGGCGGCGGTGAAGGCGACCGCGGCGGCGGTGTGCCCGGAGGGGAAAGAGGAGGAGTCGGGACGGTCCTCGGCCTCGTCGTGCGGGAACCACTCCTTCGGGGGGCGGGGACGGTCGGCCAGCTGCTTGCACACGCCGTTGGACACCAGTTGCGCCACCGTCACAGCCGTCATGCCCGCGGCGGCGGCCTTGCGGCCGCGCCCGCCGCCCAGCCAGGCCATCACCGCGGCCGCGCCGCACCACAGCTTGGTTCCCTCCGCCGTCTCCTCCACCGCTGACAGCGCCCGGTGAAGGGCGGGTGGGGCACTGGCAGCGAGCCGCTGGGCCAGATGCCGGTCTGTCTCACGAATCTCTGCCAGCAACCTCATGACCTGCGTGTATCCCACAAAGTGCTAAGCATGCCCGGTGCCGGGTCCCCTGGTGGGCGTCCACGACGCCACCGCCAAGGAACTCCGCCGGTACGTCGACGGCAAGCTGACCGGCACCAGGGACTGGACCTACACCCCCTGGACTCGGGCCGTCGCCCGTGGCCGAGGCGCCAGCCGGGGGCAGGGCGGTGGGGTAGATGCGGACGTTGCTCAGGGCGCCGTTGGCGTACTCGCCGTAGAAGCTCACGCAACTGGACTGACGGCGACGGGCGAAACGGCCGGCGCCTCGTCCCGAAACGCCCTTGCCCGCCCCGTGGAGAACGGGGCGGGCAAGGGCGTTCGTGACCGGGCGAGCGGTCCTGCGGCTAACCGATGGCGACGACCACCGATCCCGACCCCTCGGCCAGATAGTCGTGGTCCGGGTAGTAGTCCACGTGAAGGTGGTCGTCCCCGTCCGCCTCCGAGGCGAAGCCTTCGATGTTGTCGGCGAGGAGCGCGAAAGCCTCCTCTCCGCCCTGGACATCGAGGGATTCACTGTCTCCGGACGACGAGATCATGATCTTCCCGCTCGCTCGCCGGACACTCATCCGTGACAACGACCTGCTGTACGGGAAGGGATCGGAGACCTTCTCCAGAGGAAACTCCCCGCGCCCCGTCCGCAACTCCCGCCCGAGAGCCAGCAGTTCGGAGCGGGTTCCGGAGAGCTCCAGCTCCCCGGTCGAGTCACCGCGCAAAACCTTCACCGGCACACCTCTCTCTTCGCCTACGGCCAGTAGTCGCCGTCTCGGATCGTGGACGGGTCGATCGGCGTGTGCGGATCCTTGAGCGGACCGCTGGTGACCGTTTTTCCATTGATCTGGGTCTCCAGGTTCACATGCGGCCCGAGTTTCTGGACGTGCCCGCTTCCGGGGTTCACATCGAACCTCGCGATCTTCCTGACCTGGTTCCCGGACGCATCGGTCGACACGCTCATGAACTGGACTCCGCCGCTGCCGGACCGCACCACCGTCGCGTTGTCACCGACGTGCGCTATGGCTCGGTTGATGGCCTCGTCCATCGAGATGCTGCAGTTGTGGACCAGGACCGGCGTCACGCCGGCCAGCACATAGTACGTGTGCAGGTCGGCGACGGTGAGGTTATACATGTCGGCCACCCCGGGCCGGGCCAGTACGCCGACCAGGGTGACCCGGCTGTCGTCGGCGCTCTTGAGGGTGTGGCCCAGGGCGAGCCGGCCGGCCTCGGTCCAGGCGTGGGCGGTGTCGTCCCAGAAGGGGTGGTGAGAGGTGGTGCGGATGGTGACGGTCTTGCCGTCCGGGCCGCGGACCTCGAGGTCGACGAGGTCGTTGTCGCGGTGGAGAAGTTCGGCCGTCACCGTACGCGGACCGCTTTTGCCGGTCTTGGGGTCCTTGGCGATGACCTTGTCGCCGTTCCGCACGTCGACGATGGGCTTGGTGGTGCCGTCGGCCATGAGGACTTCGGTACGGGGATCGAAGCTGTTCCGGCAGGCACCTGCCGCCTTGCTCTCGGCTCCCGCGGCACCGCCGAGATAGGCCATGAACAAGTCGCCGACGATGCCCTCGATGACCCTGCCGCGCGCGACTTCCTTGGCCTCGTCCGCGCACTGGCTCGCGTGGTAGACGCAGTAGGTGGCCGCGATCTCCTTGGCCGTCTCGGCGTCGGCGGCGTCGCCGGTGTGCAGCACGTAGAGGTAGGCCTGGCGGCATCCCTCGCGTCCATAACAGGCCGAGCCCGCCTTGGCCGACTCGTAGACCGGGTTGTACCAGAAGTCGTCGGTGAACTCCCCGTCCATCATGCTGGCCCAGTAGTTCTGGAGCTTGTCGACGTCGTTCGTGACCGGGGTGTTGGTGGCGACCCAGTGCTTCTTCGCCGCGTGGGAGCGCTTGTAGATGTTGCCGCGGTGGTAGTCGGACGTGCCGCTCTTGGCGTCGTAGCCGACTTCCTGCTGCTGGTGCTTGGTGCAGTACTTGACGTCGTACTGGCAGGAGTTGGGCTTGGAGCCGATCTCCGTGCCGGCCGGGTCGGAGTTCGTCAGCGGGTTGTTGTTGGCGTAGCTGTAGCCGTTCATCTGCTGCGGGTCGGTGGCCGTGAAGAGGGGGTCGACCGACAGGAAGCGGCCCGTGGCGGGGTCGTACTCGCGGGCGCCGAGGTGGGTGAGGCCGGTGGCGGTGTCGGTGGTGCCGCCGAGGAAGCCCTTGGTGCCGGTCCAGGTGTTCGTCGCGGCGCCGCGCGATCCGCCGAAGGGCAGGCTGCGGCGCTGGCTCAGCGCCTGGGTGTCGGCGTTGACGGACAGCTGGGCCGTGCCGTGGTGGTCGGCCAGCGTGAAGGAGATCGTCCCGTTGTCGGCCTGGACGGCCTTGTGGCCACCGCCGACGTCGAAGTACCGGGTGGCCTTGGCTACGGTGGCGCCCTTCGCCAGGGTGACCTCGGTGGCGCCGAGGTAGAGCGTGGTCTCGGTCGGCGTCCGGCCGATCAGGCGATTGCCGTCCGCGTCGTAGAGGTAGTCGGTGACCTTGTCGCTGCCGCCCTCCACCGGCTGGGTGACCTTGGCCAGGTGGCCCTCGGCGTCCCAGTCCAGGGTCTGCGAGGTGCCGTCGCCGAGCAGCTGGGTGTGGGTGTTGCCCGCGGCGTCATAGGTGTAGCTGTCGCCGGTCTTCACCGTCCCGGCAGTGGTGTCCACCGAGCCCAGGGCGTGCGGCCGGACGGCGCCAGGGTCGGGGTAGTGGTAGCTGCGTTTGGTGTCCGCGGCACCGGTCGTGGTGCCGTGCAGGGTCTCGGTGAGCCGGTTGCCGACCTTGTCGTAGGTGTAGGACGACCAGTACGGGGCCGGGCCGCCCAGGGCCGCGGTGGTGGGGGCAGTGGCACAGGCGGTGGTCGGCTGGGCCCAGGCGTCCGTCACCCGGCCGAGGTAGTCGTAGGCGAAGCACTGGTTGTCGGTGCCGGAGCGGGAGGTGTCGGAGACGGACAGGACGTTGCCGGCCTCGTCGTACTTGTAGGTGTTGTACTGGTCGACGCCCGTGACGTCCTGGCGGTCCACCCGCGAGGTGGCCAGCCGCTGGGTGCCCCACTCGTAGGTGTTGGTCTCCAGGGTGGCCTTGCCGCCGTTCGCGGTCAGCGAGTACTGCAGCGGCTTGCCCGTGAGGCTGTAGGACGCGGTCGCGGTCAGGTTCAGCGGGCCGCTGATCCCGACGGGCCGCAGGGTGCCGTCCTCGTAGGTGTAGGTGACGGAATTGGCCGCCAGCGCACCCGCCTTGGGGTAGCCGACGCCCTGCACCGTGCCGGAGTCGTTGTAGGTGGTCGCCGACAGGTACGTGCCCTGCAGCGCGCCCTCGGACGACGGAATCGTCACCGAGGTGCGCAGCGGGCGGTAGAGCCGGTCGTAGGCGACGACGCTCGTCTTGTACTCCTGGGTGCCGCTGTAGCGCGAGCTGGAGGTGAGCTGTCCCTTGGCGCCGCTGATGGTGTCGTAGACCCACTTGGCGCGCAGGGCGCCGGTGGTGGAGGCGTCGCGCAGTTCGGTCTTGCGGCCCAGGCCGTCGTAGACGTAGGCGAGGACCGTGCCGCGGGCGTCCTTGCTGCTGGTCATCCGGGAGCGGTCGTCGTACTCGTTGTGGCCGGCGCCCTTGTCGGGGTCGGTGGTGTCGGTGAGCCGGCCCATCAGGTCGTACGTCCAGGTCCAGGCGTTGCCGGCCGGGTCGGTGACCTTGGTCAGCTCACCGCGCGGGCTGTAGCCATAGGTGGTGGTGTCGTAGGCCGCCTCGGGGGCGCGGGTGTGCAGCAGGCGCAGTTCGGTGGTGTTGCCGCGGGCGTCGGTGAGGGTGGTCTGGGCGGTGCCGCCGACGGGCGGGATGACGGTGGTGCGGTCGCCGCCGTAGATCGTCCTGGTGATGCCGAGGACCGTGCCGCCGTCGCCGTTGCCGGCGATCTGCCGTGCTTCGGTCGCCCGGCCCAGGCCGTCGTAGGTGTAGCGGTTCTGGGTCTCGACGCTCAGCGCGTTCTCGGGCTTGAAGAGAGTCGTGGAGGGCGCGGTGGTGTCGGTGTAGTAGGTGGCGAACTCCTTGGCGGTCAGGCCGCGTTCGTCGTAGAAGGTGTCCGCAAGGAGCGTGCCGCCCTTCGGACCGGGGGCCTGCGTCTGGCGCGGGCGCAGGAAGCCGTCGTAGAAGGCGTACGTGGTGTCCTGGGCGCCGTTGTTGCCGATCGTCTTCGTGCCCACGGCCACCGGCTTGCCGTCGGTGATGGTGTAGGTGAACTCGTAGCTCGGGGTCTGGCCGGTGGTGCGGTCGGCCTGCCACACCTTGGTGACGCGGCCCAGCGGGTCGTACGCGTAGGTGGTGGCCTTGCCGTTGGTGTCGGTCTCGGTGAGCGGCTGCCCGCGCAGCGTCTCGTATGCGGTGCTCGACGTCTGGGCGGTCGTGGTGTCCCCGGCCGTGGCGGGCGGGGTCGTCACCGAGCTGCTCGTCGGGAAGCCCGTGGTGGGGGTGTAGGCGGTGGTGGTGGTCCGTCCGTCGGTGCGGGCGCTGCGGGTGAGCGTGCCGGCGGAGGTGACCGTGACGTCGGCCGTCAGGTCGGTGGTGGCCAGCGCCCGTCCGTAGCCGTCGTAGGTGGAGGTGGACTCCAGGTAGAGCGCGCTGGTGCCGCTGTAGGTCTTGAGCTTCGCGGTCCTGGTGGCGTCGCCCTTCGTGGCCGCCGCGCCGTAGTTCGCGCCGTCGTAGGCGGTGCGGACGTCGGAGACGACGTCGGCGGGGCGGCTGGTGGCGGCGTCGCAGGCCTTGGCGACCGTCTCGACCCGTGCGATGGCGCCGACGGGGACGCTGCCGGCGACGTACGTGGTGCGGGTGCACTGGTCGTCGGCCGCGGTCGTGGTGTCGCCCAGGTCCTCGCTCTGGATGACCAGGCCGGTGGTCGCATCGTGGGTGTCGGAGCCGGCGGTGGTGCGCCACTTGGCGCCCGCGCCGTCGTCCAGCGAGGTCCACGACCTGGTGGAGGCGGATCCGGTGAGGTTGGAGGTGACGGTGCCCCAGGTGCGGACCTTCTTCGCGGTCTCCTTGTACCAGGGCCGGCTCACCGTCTTGGAGAGCACCTTCCCGCCGGGGCCGGAGTAGGTGACCGTCCTGTAGGCGAACCCGGCCTGCGACTCGTGGTCGGTAAGGGGGTCGCCCTCACCCGAGTCGAGGGTGACCTGGACGCTCTTGGTGCCGCCGGTGGTGTCCTTGCGGTCGCCGTCCATGCCGCGCAGGAAGTAGCTGTCGGTCTGCGTCTTCATCGCCGACGCGCCGCCCTGTCCGCCGGTGCGCACCCGGACGTGGCCGTAACCGCGCCACTGCGACCAGGTCTTGGACTTCTCCTTGGTCATCCCGTCATCGTCGTCGTAGTGCCAGGCCGCGCCGTCCAGGTAGTCGTACATCGTGACCTGGTCGGGTGCCCCGCCGGTGCGGTCGGTCGAGGTGACCGTGTCGACGACGTACTTGTTGAACCACTGCCGGTCGGGGTCGTCGGTCGAACTACCGCCGATGTACTGCGGGAAGCAGCGGGTGGTGTTGGTCTGCGGCGTGGGCAGCGAGGCGGCGTCGCAGACCGGGGCCGAGTAGCCGACGTCGATCTGCCCGCCGGACTCGTCCGCGACGGTGGACAGCCTCGACTTGATGTACGGGGCGTAGCCGTCGCCGATCTTGTCGAGGCGGTTGGCGAGCTGGGTGTAGGCGAAGGTGACCTTCGGCAGGGTGATCGAGGCCGTGCCGGAGTAGCCGGTGCGCTGCACGGAGTCCAGCAGCAGCTGGTAGTCGGTGTCGGCCATGCCCCACCGGTGGGCGAGCTTCCAGCCGTCGACGTTGCTGTAGGAACCCGACACCAGGACCTGGGTGGTGACCTCGGTCAGCCGCTTGCGGGTGAAGAACGCCGGGGAGAACCGGCCGTTGTCACAGTCGGCGCCCGCCTCGCAGTTCAGGTCCCACGGGGTGTCGTACCAGTAGAACGCGTCCTTGGAGATCGAGGAGCAGTCGGTGTTGCTGTCGGGGATGCATCGCTCGGAGCTGGTGAAGTCGACCTTCGCCAGCGCCTTCGCCGAGTACACGGCCGTGGACTTCAGGCCGTACTCGATGCGGTCCAGGGTGCCGCCGCGCACGTAGGGGGTGTCGTCGGCGGCCTTGAGGTTGCGGCCGTAGGAATTGGTCTCCTTGTCGTAGTAGTACGCGACGGCGTTGCCGTGCGGGTCCACCACGTAGTCGAGGTTCCAGCGCCAGCCCTGCTGGCACCAGGACGCCGCGAACGTCGAGGCGTTGCAGGGTTCGTCGGCGTTGTTGCCGAAGACCGGCACCGTCCACGCCGAGTCGGTGGTCTCGTTGCCGCTGGTCCAGCCCGGCAGCCGGTTGTAGCCGAAGTAGTACTGCGTGCCGTCGGGGGTCGTCACCCGCCAGTACTCGTCGTTGCGGGCGCCGTTGGAGCGCACGTCTGACGAAGTGCCGTAGATCCGGTCGACCTTCGTGCCGTCGTCGTTCCGCAGCTTGAAGGAGTTCGTGCCGTTGGGCACCAGCTCCCCGCCCGAACCGTTCAGCGACAGCGTGGCGTTGTCGTAAGCCCAGCACAGGTCGCCCGGTTTGTTGCCGTCGGCATTGGTCGCCCCGTCGTCCGTGCAGCTCTTGTAGCTGCGCTCGATGAAGCCGGGCGCCAGGTCGAAGCCGTCACCGACCCACGAGGACTGGTTGTTGGTGTTGCCGGTGCGGCCGTCGATGCCTCCCGAGGAGTACGACAGCCCGACCTGCGGGATCAGCCCGCCGGGCACCTGCGGCACCCCCATGTCGTACGACCACGCGAACGAACCGCTGCTCTGATCCGTGGACCAGGTCGACGACGCCGACAGGGACGTGGCCTTGTAGTCGCCCTTGTCACCGCTCGCCGAAGCGGTCGCCGCCAGCACCGTCGCCGTGCTCGCGCTGAGCGCCACCGAGGACGCGGTCAGCGTCTGCTTCTCGCGGTCGTTGACACTCGCCACCGGCTGCGTCGTACGGCACTGCGCCTTCTGCGGGGTCGTCAGCGCACACGCCGGCAGCCGCACCAGCGACAGCCGGGAGGCGTAGCCGCCGCCGTACAGGCCGGCGAAGGAGGAGTAGTCCAGACCGGCGCGCACCGTGCCACCGCGCAGGGCGGCGCCCTGTCGCGGCGTCAGCGTGAAGACCGGGCCGTCGACCCCCGCCTTCCGCGACGCCTCGCGCGACAGCGTGCCCACCGTGTAGGTGCCGGTGGCCGCGTCCGCGGCCCGCTTCACCCGCGTGTCCAGGGTGAGCGGCAGACCCTTGACCCGGGTCGCCTCCGGCTGCAAGGTCACCGCCGCCGCACTCGCGTTCGGCCACGCGGTGGCCGGCGCCTTCGCGGGCGTACGGGGACCCTTCGGCACGGTGCGGGGCACCGCCTTGCCCGCCGGACCGCCGTCGACCGACGTCTCGGCCTGCGGCAGCGCCGGCTTGCGCCAGCCCTCGGCGACGGCGGGGACCCCCGACGCCTGTATCAGGGTCGCCGTCAGCACCGCGGCGGTGGCCACGGCCACCCGGCGCCAGGGCCGACCTGTTCGTGTGCGTTGTCCGAGATTCATGCCGGTCCGTCTTCCTCCCGTTGAGTGCTCCGCGGGCAGCGCACAGCTGCGCACGGCGGAGCGAAGCAGTTGGCCCGGGGAAGGGGCCGGCCGCGTACTGCGGCCGGCCCCTTCCCCGCGGCGAAGCCGATCAGTCGCCGCTGGGGACGACGGTGTCCACGCCCGGCATGCCGACGGCGAGGTGGTCGATCTGGGCCTCGGTCAGCGCGCCCTGGAAGACCCAGACGTCGGACAGCGAACCGGGGAAGTACTGACTCGATGTGGTCCCGGTGGTGTCCCGGCCGAGCTGCAGCGTCTTCGTGGCCTTGTAGGTGAGCACATCGTCGGACCACGAGACGGTGTCGGCGCAGCTCGCGTCGTCCTGCGCGCCGTCGTCGTCCGCGTCGGCGCAGGCGGTCTCCTGGAGCTCGCCGTTGACGTAGAGACGGATCTCCTTGGAGAAACCGTCGTAGACGAGCGCCACGTGGTTCCAGTCGGTGGGGCTGTAGAACATGCCGTTGCCGATGTCGGAGCCCGCGGCGGAGTCGACGTCGGACTCGGCCGTGGCGATCCTCCAGCGGCCCGGATCGGTGGCCGGCGTCGCACTGGGTTCGTAGCGCACGGCGAACGCGCTCTTCTTGGCCCCGGGCGCGCTCAGCACGGTGACCGGGTTCGTGGGCACGGCGGCCGTCTGGACGTAGGCGCTGACGGTGAAGCTGGCGCTGGTGTCGACCGGTACCACGGAGGCCGCGGCGTAGTCGTTCGTGCCGTCGAGGACGACGGCGCCGTCCACCCAGCCCGAACCCGTCTGAGCGCCGTTGTAGAGGGTCATGGCGTTACCGGAGGCGGAGGCGTCCGGCGAGGTCAGCGGGGTGCCGGCGGACGTCTCGAACTTCCAGCGGCCCTTGACCACCGCACGCTGCTTGAACAGCTGCTGCACCTCACCGGCCGACACCGGCCGGTCGAAGAGCTGCACGTCGTCGATCTGGCCGGGGAAGAACGAGGTGGCTTTGCCCTCGAACGCGCTGGCGCCGATCTGCACCGCTCCTCCGGCATACCAGCTCGAGGGGATGGCCGCGGTGCCGGCCAGCGTCCCGTTGACGTACAGCGAGAGCTTGTCGGCCTCGGTGTCCTGCACGCCGACCAGATGCGTCCACTCGCCGCCGTAGGCGGTGGTGCCCTCGGGCTGTAGGGCCCGCACGACCGTGGAGTCGGCGGTGTCGGCACTGTGCTGGTTGAACACCCAGCGATCGTAGGAGTTTGAGTAGTACAGCTCGGGGCCGGTCACCGTGTCGCCGATCTGCGTGGCGACGGTCGCGGCATGGGTCGGTTTGGTCTTCGGCAGCTTCACCCACGCCGAGACGGCGAAGCTGTACGAGGTGTTGATGTGCGGGCTGCCGGTGGCGGCGTAGTCGTCGGTTCCGTCCAGGGTGAGCGCGTTGCCGTCCACGCCGGCCGCGCCCGTGGTGGCGCCGCCCTTGAGGACCGCGGGGTTCACGTCGGCCCGGCCGCTCAGCGCGGTCGCGCCGTGGGCGTCGTCCATGTGGAAGACCGCACGGGCCGGACGGCCGCCGCCGATGCTGTTCGAGGTGTACAGGCTCGACACCTCGCCCGCCGAGAGCGGCTTCTCGAAGGTCTTCACCTCGTCGATGGCGCCGGGGAAGGGCGAGGTCGGCGTGCCGTTGAGGAAGCTGCCGCCGATCACCATGCCGCGCCGTGCGTTCCAGGCCGTGGAGTAGGCGGTGGACCCGGCGAGCGCACCGTTGACGTACAGCTTCAGCAGCTTCTCACTGGCGGCGTACATGCCGACCAGGTGCGTCCACTCCCCGGCCTTGACTCCGCCCGCGGCGGCCTGCATGGCCCGCACGGGGGTGGCGTCGGCCTTGTCGGCGCTGTACTGGTTGAACACCCAGCGGTCGTAGCCCTTGGAGTAGTACAGCTCGAAGCCGGGGGTGTTGTTGCCGCGCTGAGAGGCGACGACGGCCGCTCCGGCCGGCATGGCCGACAGCTTCACCCAGGCCGACACCGAGAAGCTGACGTCGGTGTTGATGGTGGCGATGTCGGTGGCGGCGTAGTCGTCGACGCCGTCGAACTGCACCGCCTTGCCGAACTTGCCCTCCACATCAGGCGTCGGGCCGTTGTACAGGGTCGCGGCCTGCTCGGGCGCGCTGCCCGCCGCCTGCGTGGCGCCGGCCGCCTCGTCCATCGACCAGTCGGCGCGCTCCAGTTGCCCCGCCTTGACCCGGAACTGGTAGGTGCGGATCTCGGAGCCGTTGCCGGCCGTGTCGAAGGACCGCGCGGTGAAGGTGTTGAGGCCCGGCTTGAGCGGCAGCACGGGCACGGTCTTGGCCGCTCCGGCCGAGGTGGCGACCGTGTTGGCGGAGACGGGGTCGCCGTTGAGGCCGAACCAGTACTTCGTCACATCGGAGACGGCGCCGGTGATCACGAAGTCGCCGTACTGGCCCACTCCGTCGTACCAGGGGTCGTCCGGGTTCTCGGGGTCGGAGGCCGGATAGACGGCCGAGGAGATCGTGGGCGCCTTGGGCACGCTCGTGTCGTACACGAAGTAACAGGCGGTCGGGTCGCCCGTGTACGACCACGGCGAGTACTGGGCCCCGTCGTAGGACTGGACGTACCAGTTCACCGTCTTGTTGGCGGGAACCGAGGGCAGGGTGATCGCGAAGTCCGAGCCGGACTTCTTGGCCGTCGTCAGACCCGACTTCCAGCGGGTGACGACGCCCTTGCCGTCACCGGTGTCCCAGCTCGCCCGGAATTCCACGCGGACGGAGTCGCCGTCGGGGTCGGTGACGTCGTTCGCGTAGATCTTGCCCAGCGAGCGCACCCGCGCGGCACTGGTGGGCTTCTTGCACGAGCCGCCGTACTCCATGGTCAGCTGCGACATCTTGATCTGCGGCGGCGGGCGGTTGTACTGCACGCGCAGATAGGCGTCGTCCGAGAACCGCTTCCAGGCGTATCCGTCGGACTCGCTCGCGGCCTTCATGCCGAAGGTCATCGTCGACCACTTCTTGTCCGCGGCCTGCTGCACCGCGGACTTCACGTCGAACTCCGCGTCCTTCGCCGCACAGCCGGTGAACCCGTAGGCGAAGGACTGCGTCCTGAGGCGATCGATCCAGAAGGCGTCGTTGTCCTGCGAGTTCCACGTCGTCGAGGAGGAGATGTCCTTGGTGCGCCACAGCTCCACGCTCCGGTCCGAGCAGGACGCCGACCAGGTGTTGCGGACCACGAACTCCGCCTGGAGCACGGTCCGGCCGGCGAACTTCGAGGTCGGGATGCGGTAGAAGAGCCGCTTGGTGTCGTACGGCGCGCAGTACGACCAGTTGCAGTACCCCAGGCCCGCGTCCGAGTCGCCGTTGAACTTCCACTGCGGCGACGACGCCCAGTACTTGGAGGCCATCGTCCAGGCCGTGGCCTTCGGGGAGTACCACTGCGGGTCGATGAACACGGGGTACACCGTGTCCTTGCCCTTCAGCACGCCGCTGTCCGGCGTCAGCACCAGCGCGTCCTGCCCGGCGGAAACGTCCACGCCGACCGGCGCGACGTTCGCGGACTCCGCGGCGACGGCCTCCGAACCGTCGGCGCCGCCCTTGGCCGCCGCGGGAGCGGAGGCGGAGGCGGACACGGATGCCGGAGCGGAGGAGGACGCCGTCGCGGAGGCGGAGGCGGGGGCTTCGGCGGCCGCGGCGGCCGAGCGCTTCGAGGTGCCGTTGGAGGTGCTCTTCGACGTGTCGGAGGTGTTCGGCGAGGCCGTCGGGGCGAGCGCGGCGCCTGCGGCGGCGGACTGCGTCGCGGTGCTGCCGGGCGCCTTGGTGCTGGAGTCCCACATCACGGGGCGGGGGGCCTCGAAGACCGCGCTTTTGGCGCCCTCGTCGACCGCCGCCAGACCGCCGTCCCGGGTCTCCTTGACCTGCATGCCGTCGGCGTCCAACTTCAGACGCAGCGTGCTCAGGTCCGTGCTCGCCGCGGCCTCGGCCGACTTGACGACGAGGAGCTGGGTGAAGCCGTCCTGCTGCGCCGTCATCCGCAGATCGACGCCGGGCAGCACCTCCGGGTAGGTGACGGTGTTCCCGTTCAGCTCCGGGGAGGGCAGCACCCCGGGCCAGGACAACGCCAGCTCACGGCCGCTCTTCGTCATCCGCACCAGCGGGGACGAACCCCCGCCGGAGAACACCAGGCCGACCGTCGTGGCCTTCGGCGCGACCGTTCCGTCCGCGTCACGGGACAGGGTGGTGTCGATGTCCCGCCACACGCCGTCCACCCGGGTGCGCACCGGACGCAGATGCTCTCGCGCCTCCAGGTGCCCCTCCGGGGTCGCGTACACCTCGCTGCTCTCACCGCGCATCGAGGTGATCTCCACCAACTTGCCCGTGCGCGCGGCCTCGGCCAGCGCCTTGCTGTCCTCGCCCGCCCCGTCGCCTCCAGCGGTGTGGCCCGTCCCGCCGGATTCGGCGGCCGATGCGGCATCCGTGTCCTTTGCTGCCTTTGCAGCTTCGGCGGCCGCGGCTCCGGCCCTCTCGCCGGCCATCGCCATGCCGCCGTTGAACGCGCTCGCCGCCAGCACCATGGCCGCGGAGAACACGACGCCGGCTGCGCGCAGCCGGCGTCTCCCCCCGTACGTATTCATATGAACTGCTCCCCCACAAAGCCGCGTTGAACTGCGGCCCGAATGTGTTCGATCACCTGCCAGATCGCAACCTAAGGCCACTCACGCGCCTCTAACCAGAGCCTCACAAGTGGGCATAGCCCCCAGGGATCACCAATCAGCGCAACCCGAGAAGTGACACAGTTCATGTTTGCTCTGCAAATTCAACCCGCTTCGGCGGTGACTTCCGATTTGTCATGGATCATTCATCAACACCGATCACTGCCGCCTCGCGCGGCCGCTCAGCGGCGTCGCACTGCGGGGTCGAAACGCTCCGGCATGAACGCCGAGCGGCTGGTGGTGACGTCACGGCCCTCGCGGATCGCGCCCGACAGCCGGCCCGGGGTCGGCGGGCTCCACACCAGCACACCGAGTCCGTACTGTTCGGTCACGGGCAGGACATGGGCCTCATCCTGCGCCGCAGGATCGAGCAGCCGTGGCGTCACGTCCACATCGTCCTGTCCACCCTGTTCATCGTGCTCGGCTGCATCGCATACATCGCCCTGATGGTGAACCTGCCCTTCCTCCTGTGATCGGCCGGGTACAACGACAGTGGAATCTGCGGCTGTCCGGCGAAAGGCTGGGCGTTCAGGTGGTGCAGACGCCGACGGCGGAGGCGATGGCCTTCGCGCCCGCTGATCACGACGCACTCGGCGCACCACCCCTCTTCCACCCGTCAGACTGCGCACTGCGCCGCGCGTTCGACCAGACCATGATCACTCCGTGTCAGATGTGGAGAGACCGAGTACTGGACGAGGCCCGGCACACCGCCGACCTGGTGCATCTCGTGCACCTCTTCGGCGTCCATCCCGGAACCGCTGTGCGCTTCGTCCACGCCGCCCACCCCGACAAGGCACTGCCCTCCATCCGCTGATCAAGAACCGCGCCGGCTCGCGTGAGAGGCGGCTGCCCGCCGTGGCCCAATGTCTTTCGGGTGTACCCACTCGCTGATCCGCGTGTGGCGGCCTTCGGGCGGCCGGCGCAGAGCGCCTTGAGGGAACGCTGCCGGCGTCGACGGCGACACGTACCGTAGGTTTGGCATAGGACAAACTTTGACGAGAGCAGCGCGCGCACGCCGCGAGGACCGCGGTCGAGGCCGCCTCCGGGGTACCGGTCATCGTCGGTATAGGCGCGTTGCGCACCTCGCACGTGCTGGAGCTGGCCGAGGACGCGCAGAAGGCGGGCGCGTCCGGAGTGCTGCTCGCCCCGATGACGTATCAGCCGCTCACCGAGGACGAGGTGGTCGGTCTGTACGAGGACGTCACCCGCGAGCTCTCCGTACCGCTGTGCGTGTACGACAACCCCGGCACCACGCACGTGCACTTCACCGACGAACTGCACGGCCGCATCGCGCAGTTGCCGAATGTCGGCTCGATCAAGATCCCCGGAGTGCCCGACGACCCGCGCCAGGCCGAGCTCCGCATCGACGCGCTGCGCAAGCTGATCCCCGACACGGTCACCATCGGGGTGAGCGGCGACTGGACGGCTGCCCGCGGCTTGAACGCCGGGTGCGACGCCTGGTACTCGGTCATCGGCGGCACCTTCCCGCAGACCGCCCTCGCCCTCACCCGTGCCGCCCAGGCCGGCCACGCCGCAACGGCCACGGAACTGTCCGAAGGGCTCGAACCGCTGTGGGCGCTGTGCCGCCGTCACGGCAGCCTGCGCGTCATGTCCGCCGCCGCCTCCCACCTCGGCCTGACGGGGGAACCGAACCTGCCGCTTCCCCTGCGCGCACTGGACGAGACCGCCCGCCGCGAGGTCGTCGCCACACTGGACGCCCTCCAGCTCACCTCCTGAGCGCGGACCACATGAGCCAGCGGCACACAGCAAGCACACCGGGGACGGCGGGGGCACCCACCGTGCCCGCAAGAGGCAACGGCGGCCTGGCGCGCTACGTCATCGCCGCTGCACTCGCCCGCACCGCCGACGGCGGAGCCGTGGTCGCCGTCGTCCTGCTCGTCACCTCATCCGGCGGCTCCGGGACGTTGGCCGGAGTACTCGGCGCCTGCATCACCGCCCCGCACCTGCTCGGCCCCTTCGTCGCCCGGCCGCTGGACCTCGCCCAGGACGGCCGGAAGGTCATCGCGGCGGCCTGCCTGCTGTACGCCACCGCCCTGAGTACAGCAGTACTGACCTTCGGTCACGTCCCCGCCGTGCTGACCGGGCTGACGCTGGCCGCGGCTGGCACCTGCGGGCCCTTGCTGACAGGCGGCATCAGCAGCCGGTTGCCCGCCATCGTCGGACCGCGACTGCACACGCAACGACGGGCCCAGGGCGGGGACGTGGCCACCTATGGCATCGGCGGCACCGTAGGGCCGTCCCTGGTCACGGCGGCAGGCAGCGTCCTGCTCCTGCCGTTCACCGCGCCGTCCCACGGCGGCGACAAGAAGACGATCCTCAAGCCGGGAGCGACCCTCGCGCTCATCGCCCGTACCGGCCGCCTCCGCCGCACCGTCTACCTGACGATGATCGTCGCCCTGAGCGTTGCAGCACTGCCGAACACCGCAGTCCACATGACGAAGATCCTCGGCGTCGAGCCGGCCACCGTGGCCGTACTGACCGCCGCCTACGGCCTCGGCAATCTCACCGGGGCCATAGCCGTCATGGTCTTCCCCATCACCGGAGCTGGTCCGTCCAACGGCAACCCGGCAGAGCGAGAAGCCCCCAGCTTCAGCCGAGGGAGGAGTCAGGTAGCGTCGTCAGGGGATGGGGGGTGAGATGAACTTCGACGAGAACGAACCACTGTCTCTTCGAGAGGAACGCTTCGCCGCAGAACGAGCTGAAAGCAGAGCGGCACGCAAGGCTGCGTTGCTCGACTTGCGGGGAGCCCACGTCGGTGCGGCCATTGCGATCATCGCCCTGGTCCTCCTCAGCTGGCATGGCAAGCTGGTCGCTCTGAGCGTCATCAGCGGAGTCTTTCTGATCTGGTTCGCCGCAGCCCTCGTATGGGTCTACGCCGACGGCGACCATGGCAGGCACGCACTCCAGCGCGCGTACAACGTCACCTTCGGATGGGGCGACGGCTTCTGAGCACCAATGCCGGACCAGAGGGACCAATTGACGGGCGACGTCGAACCGGCGGGGCCGCGGTACGCCGACGATCGAGTACCAGGCCGGCGAGCTGGACTGACAGCGGATCTGCGCGATGGGGGGCGTCAGGAATAGCCTGGAAGAGAGCGGCACCGGGGCGGAGCGGACCCTCTCGATGCTTCCCCTTGACCCCGGGGGGCCGCAAAACAGGGAGGAAGAGACATGCCCTGGAATATGAACGGCACGTACCTGGAGAGCTGTAACTGTGACGTGGTGTGCCCCTGCACCACCTCGGGCCTCACCGCACCGGCCGACCACGAGCGCTGCCAGGTGACCTTCGCGTTCCACGTGGACAGCGGGAACGTGGACGACGTCGACGTCTCCGACCGCAGCGTGGCCGTCTTCATCGACGGGCCACGGGTGATGGCCGAGGGCGGCTGGCAGGTGGCGCTGTATGTCGACGCTTCAGCCGACGACGGTCAGGCGGAGGCGCTGGGCAAGGTCTTCTCGGGCCAGGTGGGCGGGCCGATGGCGGGACTCGCTCCGCTCATCGGCGAGGTCCTCGGCGTGGAGCGGGTCCCCATCGACTACCGCGACGACGGCCGCCACCACGCCGCGCGGGTGGGTGATGCCATCGACATCGAGATCGAGGACCAGGTCGCCCCGCAGTTCGGCGAGGACGGCCCGGTGATGAGCCTGACGGGCATGTTCCACCCGGTGAACAGCACGCTGACGATCGCCCGGTCCACCCGGGCGACGGGGGACGGCGTGTACGGCCGGTCCTGGGACTTCACGGGTGGCAACGGACACTCTGCGCCCTTCGCGTGGTCCGGATGACCGGTGGGCCGGTTACCGTCCGTATCCGGGTGGCCCCCGCTGTGCTGCTGGTCGTGGCGGCCGCAGCCTGGTCCTGGATGGTGACGCGCTGGGGCGGCATGCCGGCGATGCCCGGCACCATGGGTCTGGGCCTGGCCGCTTTCCTGGCCGTGTGGACGCTGATGATGACTGCGATGATGCTGCCCGCCACAGCACCCGTCGCCGCCTTGTACGCACGCACCATCACCGTGCACCGGGCCCCGCACATGGTCGTCTTCACGGTCGCCTACCTGCTCGTCTGGGCCGCGGCCGGGCTGCCGGCCTACGCGCTGGCTGTCGGCCTCGGCCGGGCGGCGCGCCTGACTCCCGCGGCGGGGACAGCAGTGGCCGCGGCCGTGTTCGCCGTCAGCGGCGTCTACCAGCTCACGCCTCTCAAAGACCGTTGTCTGGCGAGGTGCCGTTCGCCGATCGGCCTGATGCTGCGCTACGCCTCCTACCCCAGGGCCTCGCGCGATCTGCGTGCCGGAGCCCACCACGGGGCCTTCTGCCTGGGCTGCTGCTGGTCGCTGATGTTGTTGCTGGCGGCGTTCGGTGTGATGAACCTGTGGGCCATGGTGGTCCTGGCCGCCGTGATCACCGCCGAGAAACTCGCTCCGGTTGGTCGCTTGGTGGCCCGTGCCGTGGGGATCGCCTCGATCGTCCTGGCCGTCGCCGTCTTCTGGGTCCCGGCGCTGGCTCCGGGTCTCACCGGCGGCGGTATGGCGGGGATGTGAGGACTGGCCGCGCCCGCCGAGACATCACAAGCCGGGGTGACGGCCGGCTTGTCGAGGAGGGCCACGGCGCCAGCCCCCTTCAGGGTGAGGTCGGTGTGGGCGGCGACCTCGGCAACGGGGCGCGCGGCTGGTGGGGGGTGAAGCAGACGTGGAGAAGACACCGCCGGGCCGTCGCGCGCCGTAGAAGAACGAGTGGCGGATCCGCTAATGATCACTGTGAGCGATGCGCCTGGACCCGGGAACCTAGTGATCATTTCAGAATGTAGTGATCAGCGTGAAGACGCGCTCCCAGGTGCCGTCGACGGCCCACATCCGCAGCCGGTTGTAGACGCCACGCCTGTTTCGGCCGCGCGGCCGAAACACTGCCCCCGGGATGGGCCCTGTCCGACAGATTGACCGCCGAGTGAAGTTGCTCGCGTGTTCACCCGGCTTACCTACGACACGTGCACCGAGGCTGCGTGATCGCGCAGCCAACCGCTCCGCCACCCGTACGGCCCGGCAAGGCTGTTTCGCCGTCTGCGTCTACGGTGCGGGCCGAGCGCCCCGGGTGCACGAGGACCGATGGGGGCAGGGGTCGCACTGGCGGGCGTTGAAACACGCCACGGTCTACGGGGCCATCGCGGACGCCTCGAACCCCTTTCCACGTGACCTTGCCGACGCAACCTTCTGCACGTCGGCTTCCAGGACGTCACGCAGCTCGTCGTCGTCTGCGGGAACTTCCAGTCCGAGTGAGGCAGCGACCTCGCGGTAGGACGCCGCCATGCCGGGATCACCTGCGGCGACCAGGCTCGACAGCAGAGGCTGGTCTTTCGGCGTCTGCTGGTCGACGAGGTGAGGACGGCGATGCGTTCGGCAGCGGTCGTGCGGCGCAGTGCCACGCCGAGCTGACGTTCTAGCCTGCTGCCCATTTCACACCCTGATGACTGGACGGCAGCTTCGGAGTCGACGCTCCAGTCGTCGGACTCAAGTGATGTGGCCGGAGACGAGAAGTAGTTGCAGGCCGCTCTGGATCAGGGCGAGGACCTTGATGCGCATGCCGCATCCCTCGCTGCCGCAGGTGCGGGCTCTTACTGGCTCTAACAAAAGCTGTTGATCATGTGACTGTTGGCTTGTCCGCTCGTTGGTCTGGTCTTGGGGAAACGCCAGTCGCGACCGTGGATCGTGTCGGATGAACTCTGGTCATTTATCGAGCCGTTGCTGCCCGAGCCGGCGCCGAAGCTGGTCGAGGGCAGACCTCGAGTGCCGGACCGCCAGGCCCTGTGCGGGATCCTCTTTGTCCTGCATACCGGCATCCAGTGGCAGTACCTGCCGCAGGAGCTGGGCTTTGGCTCGGGGATGACCTGCTGGCGGCGCCTGGCAGCCTGGAACGAGGCGGGCGTCTGGGACCAGCTCCACGTGCTGCTGCTGGAGAGGCTGCGGTCGAAGAACCAGCTGGACTGGTCCCGGGCGGTGATTGACTCCTCGCACGTCCGCGCGGCCCGAAGGGGCCCAAAAGCGGACCCAGCCCGGTCGACCGCGCACGTCCGGGCAGCAAGCACCACCTCATCGTCGACGGGCAGGGCATCCCGCTCGCGGTGTCGCTGACCGGCGGCAACCGTAATGATGTCACCCAACTCGAGCCGCTGCTGGACAAGATTCCGGCAGTCGCGGGCCGGGTCGGCAGACCGCGCCGACGCCCCGACGCGCTGCTGGCCGACCGCGGCTACGACCACGACAAGTACCGCCGCTTGCTCTGGCAGCGAGGGATCCGCCCGTGATCGCGAAGCGAGGCGAGCCGCACGGCACTGGCCTGGGCGTCTTCCGCTACGTCGTCGAGCGCACGATCGCCTGGCTCCACGGCTTCCGCCGCCTGCGCATCCGCGCCCGCACGTCACGGCACTCACTCACGCGGCGATCGGCCTCGGCAAGGTCGCCAACATGCATGACGTCGAGGCAGCCGCAGGCCGGGACGCGGCCTTCTTCGCCGGTAAGGTGCCCCCGCCGCCCCCGTTCCCACCACTTGCCCATGGAGTGCTGCGCCCGGGCACGGACGCGCCGGCCGGCACGCTCACTCCGCAAGGCCGTATCGGTCTGCCCGACGGGCGTACCGGGCGCTTCGACGACCTGACCGGCTACGGCTTCGCGCTGGTCACGGCCGAGGATCCCACCGCCGCCCTCGGGCCGGAGCGGCTAGCACTGCTGGAGCGCCTGGGTTGCGCCGTGGTCGCCCTCGACACGGTCGACGACCTCGACGGACGCCACCGTGAGTACCTCCACCTGCTCGGCGCGGTCGCGTATCTGGCCCGCCCGGACTTCGTCCTGTTCGGCACCGCCGTCGACAGCACCGACATCGGCGCGCTCGTCGACGCCCTCGACGCCGCGCTGACCGCACCCGTGAAGGTGATGGCATGACCGAGAAGCCGGAAACGCCGACGCTGTCGCCGCTGGTCGCCGCCCAGCACCGGGCCATGCCCTTCACCCGGCTCACGGACTGCGGCATGGATCCCGCCGACGCCCGCCGCCTGCTCGCCGACACCGCGGCCGGGACCCAGTGGGCGGACGCCGCCGCGGCCCTTGCGGAGACGCAGCTCGAACGAGCCCGGCGCGCAGGGGAGTTGGGTCACGGCGCGACCGCCCGGCAGGCATACCGGTTCGCTGCCGCGGCCCTGATGTTCGCGCAGATGGCGGACCAGACCGACACCGCGGAGAAACGGGAGCTGTACGCCCGGCACACCGCCGCGGTCGCCGCTCTCGCGCCCTGGGTGGAGCGCGTGGAGATCCCGCACCGCGACGGCGTGCTCGGCGGCTGGCTGTGCCTGCCGGCCGGCACGCCCCGGGCCACTGTGATCGCGTGGGGCGGGCTCAGCAGCTGGGGGGCTGCGTATCTGCCGGTCGCTGACGTGTACACCGCGCGCGGCCTGGCCTGTCTGCTCGTGGAGGGGCCCGGCCAAGGCGAGTCACGGCTGCGCCACGGGCTGTACATCGACGAACACGTCATCGACGGATTCACCCGCTTCGTCGACCTGGTCGAGGCCGATCCCCGCCTCGGTGGTCCGATCGGCGTCCAGGGCATCAGTTTCGGCGGCCTGTTCGCCGCCCATCTGGCCGCCGCGGATTCGCGCGTCGCCGCGGTGGTCGTCAACGGTGCTCCGGCGGTACCGACCGTCCCGGAATTCCGTACCGCCCGCGAGCAACTGTCAGCCGTGGTCGGCACAGACGAACTGGGCCGGGTGACCGAAGTCATGGACAGCCTGCGCTTCGACCCGGACAAGCACCGCATCACCTGCCCACTGCTCCTGCTGCACGGCAGCCAGGACCCCCTGGTCCGCTACGAGGACCAGGAGCCGTTCCTGCGCGCCGCCGACCCCGCCACCGCCACGGTACGGATCTGGCCCGACGGCGAGCACACCCTCTACAACCACGCGGCCGAACGCGACGCGCTCACCGGCGACTGGTTCACCGACCGCCTCACCGGCCGAGGCACCTCCGAGAGTTAGGAACGTCAGGTGGACTTCACCGTCGAGACCGCCACCGACGCGGTGCTGGACAGCTTCCGGGAGACCGAGGACCAGCGGCTGCGACAAATCACGGAAAGCCTGACTCGCCACCTCCACGACTTCGTGCGGGACATCGAGCCGACGATGGAGGAGTGGGAAGCCGCTATCGGGTTCCTTACCGCCGTCGGCCAGACATGCGACGACACCCGCCAGGAGTTCGTCCTGCTCTCCGACGTCCTGGGCGTCTCCATGCTCGTCGAAACCCTGAATGGGGCCGAGGACGGCACCGAGAGCACCGTCCTGGGCCCCTTCCACATGACCGTCTCGCCGCATCGCGAACTCGGCGAGTCCATCGACCTGCTGGGCACCGGCCGACCGTGCGTCGTCTCCGGCCGGGTGGCGAGCGCCGACGGCACACCCCTGCCCGATGCCGAACTCGACGTCTGGCAGTGCACCGAGGACGGCTTTTACGACGTGCAGCAGCCCGACGTGCAGCCACCGGGCAACGGCCGTGGGCTGTTCCGTACGGACGACGAGGGCCGCTTCTGGTTCCGCGGCGTCGTCCCCTCGCACTACCCGATCCCGACCGACGGCCCGGTCGGCGGCCTGCTCCGCGCCACCGGTCGGCATCCCTACCGGCCCGCCCATGTGCACTTCATCGCGCGTGCCGACGGCCATCAGCCGGTCACCACGCACGCGTTCGTCGCGGGCAGCCCGTACATCGACTCCGACGCCGTCTTCGCCGTGAAACGCGGCCTCATCACCGACTTCACCGAGTCGCATGACGAGCGGGACGCCGAACGCTTCGGCATGCGGGCACCCTTCACCCACGCCACGTTCGACATCGTCCTGGCCACAGCACCGGAGGCCACGCCATGACCACCAAGCAGCCGACTTTCAACTATGAGGCCTTGCCCATGAGAGTGGTCTTCGGCGCCGGAAGCCTTGCCCAGATCCCGCAGGAGGCGGAACAACTCGGCCTGCGCCGACTGCTGGTGTTGTCCACGCCACAGCAGGAGCAGCTCGCCGATCAAGCCGAGACGCTGCTCGGAAAAGCCTGTGTGGGCCGTTTCACCGAAGCCCGGATGCACGTGCCCGCCGACGTCGCCGCGGACGCCGTCAAGGCCGCGCGTGAGACGGGCGCGGACGGGTGTCTGGCCATCGGCGGCGGTTCCACGATCGGCTTGGGCAAGGCGATCGCCCTGGAAACGGGGCTGCCCGTGATCAGTGTCCCGACCACCTACGCGGGCTCCGAGATGACCCCCATCTGGGGCCTGACCGAGCACGGCCGCAAACGGACCGGCCGCGACCGTACGGTCCTGCCGCGCAGTGTGATCTACGACCCCGAGCTCACCCTCGGTCTTCCCGTCGGATTGTCGGTGACCAGCGGCTTCAACGCCATCGCCCACGCCGTCGAAGCCCTGTACGCCCCCGACGCCTCACCGATCATCTCCTTGATGGCCGAGGAAGGTGTCCGTTCCCTGGCCACCGCCCTGCCCACCATCGCTGAGCACCCCCTGGACCCTCGGGCGCGGTCGGACGCACTGCGGGGGGCCTGGCTGTGCGGCGCCTGCCTGGGGGCCACCACGATGTCGCTGCACCACAAGCTCTGCCACATCCTCGGCGGTACCTTCGACCTGCCCCACGCCGAAACCCACACGGTCCTGCTCCCGTACGTCGCCGCCTTCAACCTCCCGGCGGCACCGGCGGCCGAACAGGCGCTGAGCCGAGCCCTGGCCGCCGACGACGTACCGGGACACCTGGCCCGCACGAGCGTCGAACTCGGTGCCCCGCGCTCCCTCGCCGGCATCGGCCTGACCCAGAACGAGGTGGACGAAGTCATCGGCCAGGCAGTGGACCAGCCTTACGCCAATCCGCGCCCGGTCACGTCCGATGCCCTTCGGTTCCTGCTCACGGCAGCGTTGAACGGCGCCCTCGCACCCTGACCGGCGCCCAGGTCTGGGGTGCAAAGGTCACCCGGAGGCGGGGCACAGCTGTTGGTCGATCCCTTTCTCGGCGCCAGGACTCAGCCGCCCGCGGAGGCGGGAGAACGTCTGCGCCGATCGGGGTGCGGGCCACTCGTCGTCGAAGCAGGCGGCGGGCGGGCCCGGGGCGCTGCGCAGCCGCCGCCCCCGGTCGTCGGCGAGCAGCAGAAGCTGCGGCAAGGCATCGTCGGGGATCGGCTCGGTGTGTTCCCCGATGTCGAGGAACGCTTCGTGAGCCGTCCGCAGTGCATTCAAGTCCCGTGCCCTGTGCGCGAGTTCAATGGGATTGCTGGGCGCCGTAGGCCTGCCATGGGCGCGGGACCAGACATTGTCCGTCAGGAGGTCCCGGAGCATGGCCTCGACGTCCACGCGGTCGGCGGCGACCCGCATATGGGGCCGGACGGCGCGGAAGCCGGCCCAGGTCAGCCAGGTCTGGAGCAAGTAGCGCACGTTGCGCGGGCTTCGGGGAGCGGGCACCCGGCCGTGGCCGCGCAGGCCCGGCTGGAAGACGTCGGAGTCTGCGGGCCGTTCGGCTCCCCTGTCCAGGGCGGTGAGCGCGCCAGCACGTCTTCGGGCGCCAGGGCGAAATCGAAGATGTCGATGTTGCTTTTGATCCGCTGGGGATCGGTGGACTTGGGTATGGCGACCAAGCCGAGGTCCATGTGCCAGCGCAGCACGATCTGACCGGTAGTACGGGAGTACTTCACCGCGAGCCGGTTGACCGTGTGGTCTTTCAGCAGGGAGGTTCCCTTGCCCAGCGGGCCCCACGACCCCGTCTCGATGCCGGGGCGCTGGTGGTAGGCGCGCAGTTCGGCCTGGCTTGTCAGCGGTGACAGCTGGATCTGGTTGACGGCGGGCACGGGCAGGTCTCCCGCAGGAGGCGGTCGAGGTGGGTGGGCTTGAAGTTGGACACGCCGATGGCGCGCGCCCGGCTGTCGGCGAGGACCTTTTTCCAGGGCTTGCCACGTCTCGACATACAGATCCTGTGCGGGGACGGCCAGTGGATGAGGAAGAGGTCGAGGTAGTCGAGGCCGAGCGCGGTGAGGGATGCGTCGACGGCGCGACTCATATCGGGGAGCTCGTCATCGCCGTGCGGTAGGGCTGACGGACGGCGCGGACGGCCCGCCGACCTTTGTCGGCGGGCCGTCATGCCCGGTCGGGTCAGGCGGAGATCGCCGCCTCGACGGGCTTGTGCGCCAGGGCCTGGACGCCCTCCCAGTCGAGGATCGCGTGGATCTTGTCGTTCTCGTCGAGGAAGCCAAGAGGACCCTGCCAGACGAAGAAGAAGACCGTCTCGTCGGGGAAGTTGGTCCAGTCGTACCAAAGCACCCAGACAGACAGGATGCCTCGACATGACCGCGGTGAAAGGTTCTTCTAGATCGACGGGAAGTAGCTGGCGGGGCTCTGGAAGACCACCCCCTCCATCCCGATCGACGCCCACGTTAGTTACTCGCGAACGACGTCGGCCTCGGTTGACGGACGCAGCGTCCACGGCGCCGACAGTCGGCGGGCAGCGAACACGGTTCCAGTGCGGCCCTGCGCCGCCAGTACGGCCACGAGGTGGTGTCCGTCCCGGACAGCCTGAGCAGATCGAACGCGACGAAGTTGGCCGGCCACTCCTGCGCCGCCCGGGCCGCCCCGGCACCACGCCGGGCAAGCCGGTTCGGCAGCCGCTCGAACGCGAGGCGGCCCGCGGCATCCCATACGACCAGCTTGCCGTCCAACGAGTTCGCGTCCGGCAGCTGCACGGCCCCGGCCACGACCTCCGGAAACGACGGCCCCATCTCGGTGCCGCGCCTGGAGCGGTCGCATGGCGCCGATCCGGCGAAGAGCGACCGGAGACTAGACCATCACTGCTGCGTCGCGCGGACGGCGAGAGCGGCTGTCTTCGTGAGAGTGCGGTCAGGCGGCGAAGGAGGCGAGCAGTTCGTTGTACTGCTTGGCGGCGGTGTTCAGATCTTCGTCGGAGAGGCCGAAGGCGGTGCCGTACAGCTTGACCATCGGCTGGATGTCGAACTGGCACAGCCGCAGGGTGGCGTGCCAGTTGCCGAGCAGTGTCTCGATGGTGGCCTGGTTCGAGCCTTCGGGGGTGTAGTGCTCGGCGGGGACGCCGGCGGTCACGGCGACGACGGCCTTCTTGCCGGCCAGCTGCGAGGCAGAGCCGTCCATGGTGAAGGCCCAGCCGAGGGTGAAGACCTTGTCCTGCCACTGCTTGAACAGAGGGGTGGTGTTGTACCAGAACACCGGGTGCTGGAAGACGATCACATTGTGGTCGGCCAGCAGTGCCTGCTCGGCGTCGACGTCGATCTGGAAGTCGGGGTAGGTGGCGTAGAGGTCGTGCACGGTGACATGGGCCAGCTCGCGGACGGCGTCCACCAGGGCCTTGTTGGCCTTCGACTGGGACAGGTCGGGGTGACCTACGACAAGGAGAACCTTGGACATGATGAGAAAGCCTCTTCAGTGATCAGTGAAACGGGGTGAACAGATGCGGGTCGGTCAGGTGCGACGGGTCAGCAAGTCGCCAGGACGTCAGATCACCGGTCGATGCTGGCCATGTTCGCCTCGTTGTGGCGTTCGCCTGCGGCCGGTGTGAGGTTGTTCAGTCGGTCGAGCTGGGCAGCGCTGAGTTCGATGCCGTCGGCGGCGGTGTTCTCTTCGACGCGCGTAACCCGTCGGGTTCCGGGGATGGGTGCGATGTCCTCGCCGCGGGTCAGCAGCCATGCCAGTGCGGTCTGTGCCGGGGTGGCTCCGATCTCGGCGCCGATTGCCTGTACTTCGTCGACGATGCGCAGGTTGCGCTGGAAGTTCTCGCCGGTGAAGCGCGGGTTGGTCTTGCGCCAGTCGTCGTCGGCGAAGTCGTCGACGGTGCGGATCTGCCCGGTCAGCAGGCCGTGGCCGAGTGGAGAGTAGGGCACGAACCCGATGCCCAACTCCCGTAGCAGCGGAAGGATTTCGGCCTCGACGTCACGCGTCCACAAGGAGTATTCGGTTTGCAGCGCAGCCACTGGATGGACGGCGTGTGCCCGGCGGATCGTCTCGGGGCTGGCCTCGGAGAGTCCGATGTGGCGCACCTTGCCCTCGGTGACCAGTTCGGCCAGCGCACCGACCGTTTCCTCGATGGGGGTGTTCGGGTCGACGCGGTGCTGGTAGTAGAGGTCGATGTGGTCGGTGCCGAGCCGCAGGAGTGAGCCTTCGACGGCGGTCTTCACGTTGCCGGGGCTGCTGTCGATGACGCCGGGGCCGTCGCCGGCGTGCGAGACGAGACCGAACTTCGTCGCCACGACGACGTCGTCGCGGCGGCCCTTGATGGCCTGGCCGACGATTTCCTCGCTGTGGAAGGGGCCGTAGATCTCGGCGGTGTCGATGTGGGTGACGCCGAGGTCCAGCGCACGGTGGATGGTGCGGATCGACTCGGCGTCATCGAGGCCCCCGCCCGTGGTGTAGGTGCCGGCCATGGTCATGGCTCCCAGGCCGATGCGGGAGACATCGAGCCCGCCCAGTGATACGTGCTTCATCAGGTACTCCTTGTCGTGACGGCTGTCAGGCCGGTCGGTGGTCGTGCGTAGTGGGGTGCGCCACCCGTGGCGGACCGTGCTGGGGTGATCCGCGCGCTGTCGACGCGGGCGCCGTCGGCCGGGTCGGGGCCGTAGATGGACCCGGTGGCTGTCGGCCTCGGCTCGGCCTGGCGTGGTGTTCAGACGTGGATGTCGTCGCAGGTCAGGCTGCCGAGGACATCCGTGCCGCGGTCGTCCGTGATGTGCTTCGTCCAGGCAAGCCGCGCGCTCACCCGGCCGATCACGGGGGATGTGAACCGGCCGCTGTCAGGTGGGGTCCGACACTGGTGTCGGCAGGACCAGGCGGCGGGGGATCCCTGGGTTGAACCGGCTGCGCCGGGTCAGTGCTCGTGGGCCGCCGGCTCCAGAACGAGGACGGGGATCTCACGGTCCGTGTTCTTCTGGTACGCGGCATAGTCGGGGAAGGCCTCGACGGCTCGGGCCCACCACAGGGCCTTCTCGTCCCCGGTCACCTCGCGTGCCAGCATGTCCTGGCGCACCGGGCCGTCCTGAAGTTCGAGTCGGGGGTCGGCCACCGCGTTGTGGTACCAGACGGGGTGGGTGGGGGCTCCCGCCATGGAGGCGATGACGGCGTAGGAGCCGTCGTGCTCCACCCGCATGACCGGCGTCTTGCGGATCTTGCCGCTCTTCGCTCCCAGGGTGGTCAGGATGACGACGGGCAGGTCCCGGAGCCTCTCGTCTTCCTTACGTGCGACCAGGACACTCAGCGTCGTTCCCTGTGTACCGCCGGAGCTTTCGTACAGCTCCACCTGGTCCCGTACAAACTGCGCCTTGCTCGGCTCGTACTCGCCTTTGAGGGGCATGTTGACTCTCTCCGTGCTGTCGAAAAGGCAACCGGCAGCCGTCCCCTGTCCCGGCAGGGGGGCGGGGCGTGGTGCTCAGGCGTGAGCGTCGTCATAGGCCAGGCGGCCGCCCAGCTCGCGGGATGCCTCGGCCTGGGCAAGGAGTTCCTTCGCCTTAACCTCCGCGGCCTCGATGGCGTCCGCACCGGCGACGAACCGCAGCAGCGGCTTGTCCTGGCCGACGATGGTCAGCAGGGCGCGGGCGAGCTTGGCGGGGTCGCCGGGCTGCTGGCCGTTCATGCTCTTCATGCCCTCGATCCTGGGGGCGGTGCGCGGGGCGTAGTCGTCGATGGACAGCTCGGGCCAGTTGGTGGAGCCGTCCACGAGGAGTTCGGTGCGGAAGTAGCCGGGCTCCACGATCGTGGTGTGGATGTTGTACGGCTCGACGTCGTGACGCAGGGACTCCATCCAGCCCTCTTCCGCGAACTTGGAGGCGGCGTAGGCGGAGGTGAACTCCATGCCGACCAGCCTGGCGGTCGAGGTGATGGTGATGATGTGGCCTGCACGCTGCTTGCGCAGGATGGGCAGGACAGCGCGGGTGACGTTCATCGGGCCGAAGAGGTTGGTCTCGAACTGCCGGCGCATCTGCGCGGGCGAGATCTCCTCGAAGTAGCCGGTGAACAGGTTCCCGGCGTTGTTGATCAGGACGTCGATGCGGCCGAAGCGGTCGACGGCTGCCTGCGCGGCGGCCTCGGCCTCCTCCAGGCTGGTGACGTCCAGCTTGGTGACCAGCAGATTGTCCTGCGGCCCGCCAAGGGTCTTCTCGACCTCTTCGGGGCGGCGGCCGGTGGCGACGACCTGGTGGCCGGCGGTGAGGGCCTCGCGGGCGATGTCCGTGCCCAGACCGCGTCCGGCACCGGTGACGAGAATGACCTTGCTCATGGGGGGTCCTTTCCGGCGCCGAGATCCGGCACCCGCTGTCTGCGGGGGCTGATCCGTGCAGCACGGAGCGTCGCAGAGGGCGGGGACCGGCGCCGCGAGCGCCGTCTGTCTGAACGGTTCACACCGCCGTGGGCGGTGCACCACCAACAAAACCGGCTGTCACGCGGGGGCGGGAGTCCCTGATGAGGGGGTCACTGACAGGGACCCCCAACCCGGCGGATGGGCTCGTAGAGTGAAGCTCATGGCAGGAAGAAACGACCCCAACGGCGCAAACCGCGACATCCGCGATGATTTCCGCGCGGAGATCCGGGAATTCCTCGGCACGCGACGGGCCAAGGTCACCCCCGAGCAGGCCGGCCTGCCCCTGTACGGCGGAGAGCGCCGACGGGTCACCGGGCTGCGCCGGGAGGAGGTAGCCCTCCTCGCGGGCATCTCCAGCGAGTACTACACCCGGCTGGAGCGCGGCAACGCCACCGGCGTCTCCGAGAGCGTCATCGAGGGCATCGCGCAAGCACTTCAGCTCGACGAGGCCGAACGCATCCACCTGCTCGACCTCCTGCGCGGCGCCGGCACGACCCGCCCGCCACGCCGCAGCCCGGCCCAACAACGCGTGCGGCCCGCGGTGCAGCGCGTCCTTGACTCGATGGCCGGCACACCCGCGTTCATCCTCAGCGGACGCGGGGACATCCTGGCCGCCAACCACCTCGGACGTGCCCTGTTCTCCCCGGTCTACGCCGACCCGGTACGGCCGCCGAACAACGCCCGTTTTGTCTTTCTCAGCCCGCACGCGACCGAGTTCTTCCGCCACTGGGACGAAGTCGCAGGCGACACGGTCGCCATGCTGCGCGCCGAGGCCGGCCGCGACCTCTACGACCGACGGCTGACGGACCTGATCGGGGAGCTGTCCACCCGCAGCGAGGAATTCCGCCACCGCTGGGCTGCCCACAACGTCCGCATGCACACCACCGGCGTGAAACTACTCCACCACCCGGTCGTCGGCGACCTCGACCTGCCCTTCGAAACCTTCCCGCTCCCCGACGGCCCCAGCCAGTTCCTCCTCACCTACACCGCTGAACCCCACTCACCCTCGCAGGACGCCCTGAACCTGCTGGCCAGCTGGGCCGCGACCAACGACGACATCGAGCGGTCCGCGCCGGCCAACGACTCCCAGCCAGCCGACTCGGGCGAGACACCCGACTGACCGACGAGCCACGCGAGTCGATCTGCGGCCCGAGACCGCTGGGGTGACGTTGCACTCCAGCTCGCGGCACTACGGACAAACGGACAACTGCCAACCCCCGCCATAACTTCGGCTCCGCTGCCCAGCCCGGCCGCAGGGATAGGGACCGGGCACCGGAGTGCTCAGCATCGGTTCCGGCAGCTGCCACGTCACCCACCAAGAGGCTTCACGTGTCCAGCTCTGTCCTGCGCTTCCTCAGCCGGCAACTGCGGCGGCACCGTCGGGCCATCGGCTCATGCCGGCGGTGGAAGTGTCACTTGTAGGGCGGCATGTTGTTGGTCGGGTCTCCAGGGCTCCAGTCCATGTGGGTCACGAGGACGGTCAGGAGGAGTACCACCGCGATCAGGACGAGCACCCCCACCCAGAAACTGTCCGCAGGTCCCGGACGGTGCGCATCCGGTGAGCTGTCCGGCCGGTCACCGCCACCCTCACCAGCACGGTCCCCGGCGTCACTGTACCCATCGAGTGCCACGGCCCCTCCTTCGACAAGGCCATGGCACCCGACCGCAGGGCAGGCGTCAAGACCGCCCGCAGTGTCTGGTCTCTCGGGGCCGACAGGGGCGTGACCACCAGCGAGTCAGGCCGGTTCAACGCGGTCGACCACCAGTACTGCGCAGCTACGTAACTGTCTGCCGCCCGACCAGTGCCCGACCAGCGCCCGGCCGGCGACTGCGGCGAGCCGACGAGGAACTGCGATGTCACTCGGCGAGGACCTTGAGGCCCTCGTCGCCCATTCCGGGGTTGCGCACTGCGCCCCTGGTCGGGTACGGCCGCCGAGGGCGAAAGCGCTGCGATGCGGTGGATGTGGGCCCAGGAGCGAGGCCGGGCAGCGGGGGAGACGGATCGCGAGCCGCCCGCCGCCGGTCGGGTCCCTGGGCCGCAGCGAGGTAGCGCTCGGCGCGCCTGACCGGGTTGGTGCTGAGCGCGGCGGCTTTGGCCAGGAACAGCGCCTGAGCGGAATAGCCGCCCCTGGCCCGCGCCCAGTCGGAAGCCGTGTCCAAGTCCGCAGCCGCCGCCTCGTCGGTGCCGAGGACGGCCTCGGCGCGATGCCAGGCGTGCCGGAGGCGTGCCGCAGGTAGCGGGTCGGGTCGGTGACGGACTGGAAGGAGACGCCGGAGGAGTCGGCCAGTCCCGGCACCACCTTCCATTCCGAGTCGGTGTAGGGGTCGAAGGGGTACGGGTCGATGCGGCCGATGCTTTCGGCCTGCCGCCAGAATCGGTCCGGGACGTTGTAGGACTTCAGCCGGTTCCAGTCCGGCTTTCCCCACCGGGCGACCATGTTGTCGTACACCGTCTGGGGAATCTGCTTGATGTCGGCGTGCTTGGAGTTCAGCGGCTGGGATTAGACGCGCCGGTCGGTGGCGGTCCAGGTGCCGGTGGAGAGGTCGCTGGTCTGCCAGGTGTAGAACAGCGCGTTGGCGTCGCCCCACAGGTACCACGTGCCGGCGGCCTGGGCGAGGATCGGGCCCTCGATGACTCCCTGGGGCGCCAGGCCCGAGGTGAACTGGGTGAAGCTGCCGGGACTGAGCGAGGTGACTTCGCACCCACGAGGCTGTTGTGGCCCTTGAGGTACAGGTGTTCGATCCCTCGTCAGTTCCAGGGAGCCGCGGTGAGCCAGCTGGTGTCCTGGGCCCACGACTTCGTGTTGTCGCCGTGTCCGGGCGGCAGTTCTGTCGCGGGCGCCAATCTGCGCCGCTCGTAGTGCAGTTGCAAGCCTCTGACCTGTACTTGTGTGCAGTGCCTCGTAGACGTGCAGGTCAGAGAGTTGCGATCGTCGTGCAGGCTGCTCGATTTGTGGAGACGGTGGGGTCAGGAAGGCCTGACCGCCGAGACCGGGGTGACGGTCACCTTGTTGTCGCACTCGGCCCACACCCCGTCGTTCAGTGCGACCTGGTGCTTCCCGGAGTGCGGCAGCCCGATGACCATCGTCGGATACGTCACCGGGTCCTTGCCCGACACGCAGTAGCCGTCGGCCTCCCCGTGGACTTGGACGAAGGTCAGCTTCACCCACGCCTTGCCGTGCGGCCGGACCGTCACGGTGGCCGCCCTGCCGGTACGGGTGACCTTGAGCGGAGTGTTGTGGGCGGGGGAGCCGTTGCCGGCGCCCGCGACCGTCGGATGGCCCTTCAGGACGCACGTCCTCCGGGAGACGTTGGTGAACTGCACGACCGCCGCCCCGGTCCCGGTCCCGACGGGCCGGTGGACGGCCTGCCGGGCGCTGACCTGGAGGGCGGAGGCCGAGCAGGCGGGCGGCGGGGTGGAGGTGGTGGTACTCGCCGCCATGGCGGTGCCGGGCAGGATGCCGGTCACCGCCGCCGCGACGGCCGTGACCGCCGTCGTCGCCAGAGCCGCCCTGCGAATGCCATTGCTGTGCCGCATGCCGTCGTCCCCCTGAGTCGTCTCGTCCGCGGTTTCGGTCGTCGGTTGTTGCCCCGCGGTACGCGTGGTCGTGGTACGTGAGTGCAGACATGGCGGGAGAGCGGCAGGGTTCCGTGCGGTGACTACTTGTGACGGAACGGTGACGGCAGACGGCACCCGTGCAGATGGCCGTCCTCGGGATACGCGGGAGGCATGGCGGGAGTACGGCCTCCACGCCGTACCCGGCCCTCCGCGACACGGCGCGAGGCGGCGTTGCCGACTTGGCGCAGCAGTTCCAGCCGGCTCAGCCCGGCGGGAGCGAAGGTTCTGCCAGAAGATCGCTACGAGGTCCGGCCGACGGAAGTCGGCACCAGGGTGCGCCCCTGAACCGGTCCGCACTGCCCAACTCCCCACCCGGACAGGGGCGTGCAGCGACACGGCGTGGGGCCGCACCACCCTCCTCGACCATGAGTTGATTGAGTAGTCACTTCGCCATGGCGTCTTTTGCTGTCCCAGGCAGGGCTTCCAGGAGATGGCCGGGCGGTGGCGTCCGGGGCTTGCCGTTCGCTGAGCGTTCGAAGGTGATGCCGATCGCGGCGTGTACATCCGTCTGCGGCAGCACAGCTTGCCCCGCAACGATCGGCACGTCGTGGTAGGGGGCACCTATTGGCGCGCCAGCCCATGGCGGTCGGCCCAGGCGTTGATCGCCGCGGCCAGTTCCTCGGGGCGGTCCTCCGGGGAGTGGTGACCGGCGAGGCCGTGACGGGAGACCTCCAGGCCTGCGATGTTTTCCTCGCACCAGGCCACGGCCCTGTGGTCGGTCATCGCGCCCGGGCCCGGCTCGAACGCGGCGAGCAGCTTGGGGACTTCGGGGCTGGCGGCCAGCCAGGCGTCGTAGTGCTCGACGCGGGCCACGACGTCGGCGGGCTCGGTGTCCAGCGGCATCATGCGCGTCCACGCCAACACCGGGCGGCGGCTCCGCGGGGTGGGAAAGGGCCTGCGGTAGACCTCCAGGTCAGCAGGGGCGAGCGGGGTGGCGACCGTGTCCGGGAGTCCTTCGATGAACAGCGACTTCTCCAGGACCATCGCCTCGCCCACCCCGGGGGTGCGCAGGAGGGTGAACAACTCCCGCCCCGCAGCCGGGAACTCGTCGCCGACCAGCGGCTTGATGATTGTCTCAGTGAAGGCAAGGCCGCGGACCCGGTCCGGGAGACGGGCGCCCCGGTCGAAGGCGAGCGCGCCGCCCCAGTCGTGGCCGACGAGAACGGCCTCGGTAAGACCGAGGGCGTCGAACCAGGCGTCGAGGTAGCGGGCGTGGTCGTCGAAGGAGTAGGCAAGGTCGGGCTTGCCGGAGTCGCCCATGCCGATGAGGTCCGGGGCCAGCAGGCGGCGGCCGGGCGCGGCCACACCCGGCAGGACGTTCCGCCACAGGTGGGAGGAGGTGGGGTTGCCGTGGAGGAAGACGAACGGCAGCCCGGCGGGGTCGCCGGACTCGCGGTAGTGGAGGGTGGACTCGAGGATGGGAAGGGTGGGCATCGCGGGGTCACTTCGCTTTCAGTACGGGGGATTCAGAGGTTGAGGCTCAGGACGTGGTCGACGGCGATCTCGACGACGACCAGGTCCAGCGAGGCGGGCGGGGCTGCGCGGTAGCGGACGATGTAGCGGCGGACTGCCTCGGCCAGGCGCGCGGGGTCGTCGGTGACGGTGGCCCGGCCTTCGATGGTGACCCAGCGAAAGCCGTCCGCCTGGCAGAGCGCGACGCGGTCCGCCGGGCCGCCCGCCGCCACATTCCGGGCCTTCCGGGCCTTGGCCCGGGTGGTCACCCGGGCCAGGCCGGTGGACGCGTCGAAGGTGAAGCGGACGGGGGTGACGTGCGGGGTGCCGTCGCGGCGGAGGGTGGTGAAGGTGGCCGGGTATGGGCGAGTGAGGAACGCCCGTGTGCTGGCCGGGAGTTCGGCGGTCGCCCGGCTCACTTCTTCTTCACGCCTTCGTTCCAGATCAGCTTGGCGATATTCGGCTTCACGGCCGTGGTGATGACTCCCATGGCTGTCCGGACGTACCGCCGTTCCTCCAGCTCGCGCAGCATGCTCGCGGCGAGGTCGGCGCGGGCGGTGAAGACGCCGTCGGCGCTGGTCTCGGCGGTGTGGTACTCCGTGACGACGGGGTTCTCGAACAGGCCCGAGGGTCGCACGAGGGTCCAGTCGAGACTCGTCCGACGGATCACGTCCTCCATGCGGCGCATGTCCTCGTGAAGGGTGCGGCCCAGGCGCCGGTTCACCAGCGGGTCGAGCACATGGTTGAAGAAGTGCGCGCCGGTGGGACGCCAGTTCGGGTCGGCGATGCTGGAGCTGACGGCGAGAAGTCGCTTGATGCCGTGGCGGGCCATAGCCCCGGTGATGGCCGTGGCGCTCGCCGAGTACGTGGTGATGGTCTCCTTGCTGAAGCGTGCGCCCAGCGCGGAGAGGACGGCGTCCGTCCCGGCGATCGCGGCATCGACGGTCACCGGGTCGGTGGCGTCGGCTATGGCCACGGTGAGGCCGGGCCGCGAGGGCAGGGAGCCGGGGCGGCGGGTCACGGCGACGACCTGGTGGCCGGCGGCGAGGGCCTGGTCGGTGAGGTGGCGGCCGGTCGGTCCGTTGGCGCCGAAGACTGCGATACGCATGGTGTCGGGTCATCCCTTCGTGTGTTTCCCGGAACGCCCTTGACTGTGCTGATCACGAAGCACAGGCTCAACGTTGATGAATAACGCCGCCCTCGCACCCGCCCGCACCCGAGGCCGCCCTCGCGGCAACCCGCCGACCCGCCAGGTGATCGTCTCGGCGGCCCGTGGGTTGTTCCTGGAGCACGGGTATCGACGCACCACCGTGCGTGCGGTGGCCGGGGCGGCCGGGGTGGATCCGGCGCTGATCGCCTACCACTTCGGCTCAAAGAAGGGCCTGTTCGCAGAGGTGATGCAGTTTCAGTGCGCCAACGCACTGGCGGTGGACGACGTCCTCGGAGGCGACCCGGCCACCCTCCCCGACCGCCTGATCGACGCGGTCACGGACCTGTGGGAGGACACCGACTTCCAGCAGCTCACCACCCAGGGAGACGAGGCCGCCGAGGTGATCCGCGAATACCTGGAACACGAGCTGCTGGGCCGGCTTGTTGAATTTCTTGGTGGCCGGGACGCGACCGCCCGAGCCACGGCCGTGGTGATGCTCCTCGGCGGCCTCATCTACACCCGCTACCTCAACCCCTTGCCTACCCCCGCCGCCCTCACCCCGTCCGAGACCCGCCACATCCTTACCCCGGCACTGCGCACAGCTCTGGCCCCGAGGTTGCGCACCCCGACAACCGCCAGAGCAGGCCGTCGAGGCTCACCGACCTCCGCTGGAGGTGCCGTCCGGCATTGACCACCTCCGCACCTGCGATGCGGCTTCCCCTGGAGGTAGCGGTGCAGGGAGGTCTTCGAAATGCTGGTCTTGCTGCTGGGGGGCGTGTTCGTGGAGTCCGTCGACGTGACGGACGCGGTCGTCCGGGTCAAGGCCCGGACGACCGCCAGGCGGATGGCCTGCCCGGGATGTGGGAGTTGGTCGGAGCGAGTACACGGTTCCTGTCTGCGCGGGCCGTGCGTCTCGGCTTCAGTGACCTGACGTGGATCGACTCCTCGGGGCTGTCCGCCCTGCTGATGATCCACCGGCGGGCCCGCGCGCTCGGGGCCGACTTCCACCTGGACAGCCGCCCGGAGGTGCTTGAGCGGATGCTCCAGATGACCAACGTGCTGGAGTACCTCCTCGGCCGCGACCACTCCGACGCCCCGGGCGGGCGCGCTCTTCGCGGGCCGGGCGGATGGGCGCCGGGCGGGATTGCGGCGGGATCTTGAGGGCACGTGCAGGTGCATGGACAGTGACAGCGTCCGGGTGCCGCCGCTGCGGCCCGGTGGCTACGATCCGGCCGACTACGCCGGCGCGGTGGTGCGTAGTGCCGAGCAGGCCGGTGTCTCTCCGCGACTGGTGATGGGCGTCCTGTACAACGAGGCGTACAAGCCCCACCATCCGCTGCTGGAGCGGTTGTGGCAGTGGTGGAAGCCGGAGGCGTCCTTCGGGGTGGCCAACATGCACCGGGCGGCCTTCGAGCAGGTACGACGGGTACACGGTCTGTCCGGGCGCTGGCAGGATCTGCGGGACGACCCCGCCTTCGCCATCCGCGTGGCGGCGCTGCACCTGAAGGACCTCGACGGCAGGCTTCCGGCGTGCCATGTGCGCCGGTACACCCGCGAGGAACTCCTCGCCCTGGGGTACAACGCGGGCGAACGCAACATGCGCGCCTTCGCCCGCGGCGTACCCCCGGGCCCCATGGCGTGGTCCTATCTGCGCCGTTTCCGCGCCGGTCGGCGGCGCGCCGCCGAAGCCCTGGCAGGCTGCGTGCGAGTCCAGGCGTGTGCTGCCATCTCCCCGACGGCTCATCCCGGATGCGTTGACCCGGATCATCGTCTCGTCGACCGCGGCGCGCAGGCCGACCAGCGGGATGACTGAAGTCCGGCGCCGATACGTGATCCGCATGATCCGCTTTCGGGGCGCCCCGTTGCGTTGTCGCACGTGGACATTCGATCGATGGCGCCGGGTCGAGGTCGTCCTACCGGTCCTGGCCACCACGCACATCACTCAGCCGGAGGGGGCGGCGGAGTCTCGCCGGAGGTGTGTGCGAGGGACTGCGCGCACCAGATGGTCTTGCCGTGAGGAGTGTGCCGGGTGCCCCACCCCTGGGTGAGCTGGGCGACCAGCAACAGCCCCCGGCCGCCCTCGTCGAAGGCACGCGCCCGGCGCAGGTGCGGTGCGGTGTTGCTGGAGTCCGAGACCTCGCAGATCAGGGCGGTGTCGCGAATCAGCCGGAGCCTGATGGGGGGCTCGCCGTACCTGATGGCGTTGGTGACCAGTTCGCTGACGACCAGTTCGGTGACGAACGTCGTCTCCTCCAGCCCCCAGGCCTCCACCTGGTCGACGGCGAACTGCCGGGCGCGCGACACCTCCGCGACGTCCGGCTCGACGTCCCGGTCGGCGACGTGCTGGGGATCCAGTGCACGGGTGCGCGCGAGCAGGACCGCGGCGTCGTCCGTGCGGTGTTCGGGCAGCAGGGCCTCCATCACCGTGTCGCACAGGGCATCCAGTGAGGGAGCCCTGTGGTCCAGGAAGCCCAGCAGTTCGGCGATCCCCTGGTCGACGTCTCGCTCGCGGTTCTCCACCAGCCCATCGGTGTAGAGGGCCAGCAGGCTGCCCTCGGGCAGCTCGAACTCGGTCGCCTCGAACGGCAGACCACCGATCCCGAGCGGCGGCCCCGGCTGTGCGGACACCGGGATCCTGGTGCCGTCCGGAGCGATGACCAGCGGGAGCGGGTGACCGGCGCTCGCCAGCGTCAGACGGCGGGAGACCGGGTCGTAGACGGTGTACAGGCAGGTCGCCCCGGTTTCGGCGGTCGTCTGGAAGTGACTGGTGGGCTGGAGGTCGCTGGCGAAGTGGAGGACCAGGTCGTCGAGATGGGTCAGCAGCTCGTCCGGTGGAAGGTCGACGTCGGCGAGCGTGCGTACCGCCGTGCGCAGCCGGCCCATGCTGGCCGAGGCGTGCAGGCCGTGGCCGACGACATCGCCGATGATCAGCGCGACCCGTGCGCCGGACAGGGAGATGACGTCGTACCAGTCGCCGCCCACCTCCGCGTCGATCCCCGCGGGCAGGTAGCGTGAGGCCACCTCGACCGCTTCCTGGCTGGGCAACCGCTGTGGAAGCAGACTGCGTTGCAGGGTCAGCGCGGTGGTGCTCTGGTGCACGTACCGGCGGGCGTTGTCGATGGCGACGGCCGCCTTGGCGGTGAGTTGTTCGGCGAGGATCAGGTCGTCGGCGGTGAAGGCCTCGGGCCGGTCAAGCCGGGAGAAGGTGACGACGCCTAGCAGCGCGCCGCGGGCCCGGAGCGGCACGGTGATGCGGCCGGTCAGTCCTTCCGCCGTGATGCCTTTGTCGATCACGGGGTTGCCAGGCGGCCAGTGGGCCGGGTCTGCGGCGAGCCCGGGACCGAAGGCCCATTCACCGCCGACGCCGGGATCGGCGGCGAGTTCCGCGGTGGACCTTCCGGTGGCCACGCAGGCGGCGGCCACGGAATGAGCCGCATGCGTGACCGGCACCGCTGGCCCGGCCGATCGATCGGCGTCGTCCGCGGAGCCGTGCCGGGCGGCACGGCTGAGCGTGAGGGGTTCGTCGCGGCTGATCGTCGGTGGGGAGGGTGGTTCCTCCCCGCGCAGCACCTCGTCGAAGAGATCCACGGTGACCAGGTCGGTGAACCCCGGTACGGAGGTCGTGGCCAGCTCCTGGGCGGTGCCTATGACGTCGAGGGTGCGCCCGATGCCGGTGGTGGCCTCGTTGAGGATGAGCAGGCGCTGCCGGGCCCAGTACTCGGCGCTCATGTCAAAGCCCCAGTTGGCGACCGCGCGCACGTTGCCCTCGGCATCCCGGACGGGCCAGATGCTGGTCGCCCAGGCATTGGCGTAGTTGCTGCCGAGGGGGCGGAAGACGGTGATCAGGCGCGCGGGTTCGCCCGTCCTCGCCACCTCGGCGAGCTTGTCTGTGTAGGGCTTGTCGTCCCGTTCGGGAAACAGCGAGCGGTCGAACTCGGGCAGCACCTCGCGGTACTTCCTGCCGAGCACCTGCTCCTCGGAGTGTGCGATCACCCGCCCCGAGGAGGCGTTGATCCACAGGAACCGCAGCTCGGGGTCGTAGACGCCCAGCGCGAAGGGGCACTGCTCGAAGGCCCGGTCCGCGATGACGGGCCGGCGATCCCAGCGCTGGACGGTGACCACCTGGCCCTGCGCGCGCCCCTGGAGGCCGCGCAACGGCTGTGCCGTGATCACGGAGTCCACCGTGTGACCGTCCCGGTGACGCAGGGCGACGGCCCCGGAGAGGTCGTCCGCGTCGTGGCTCCCGGGGAATCCGGGCGGCACAGGCCCGGCCAGCAGGTCGGTCACCGGCCGTCCGACGGTGTCCTCCGCCGTCCAGCCGAGCAGCTGACACCCTCCCTCGCTCCAGCCGCTGACCCGGCCGTCCGGGTCGACCACGACGACGGCGGTCGGGGCGTCCTGATCGTCGGCGGTCGTCACGCGTCACACCTCCGTCCGGACGGCGGTGTCCGCCGGGGATGGTCTCCGGCGGCCTCCTCCAGCCTAGAGCGGCTGCCGCCGCGAGGCGTCCCGACCGGTGCGTTCGGGACCGCCGAGGCCGCTGGTCCTCGCGGCCGTCGCCGTAGCGGGCGAGTCGTGCGCGGTAGCCGTCCCACCTCGGCTCCGCGGCCCAGCCCGGCGGCAGGCCGGGGCGGTCAGCATGGGCTGGGGCAGATGCCACGTCACCGGAGATCTCTTCCACCGGACGGCCGTGGCGGTGTACTCCGGAACGGCCCGGCATGCGGCGCCCGGCATGCGGACCGTCAGGTGCGAGTGCTGGTGAATCGGGTGGTCGGCCCCCAGCCTTTGAGGACTGGTGCCATGCACCACTGGCAGAGGGGGCTGCCGCCGTGGCCGTACTTGTGTGTCCTGCGCTGGCAGACGGCGCAGGGGCCGACCTGGCTGCCCAGGCAGACGAACGTCGACGGGTCAGGGTCTGTGACCGGCGGTGGGAGCGGGGGAGTGCTCATCGTGCTGGTGTCCTTGCGGCAGTGGACTGAGGGCCGGGGTGGTGGTGCCGCGGGGTAAGTCGATGATGTCGAGCTGGGTGTCGGGACGGCAGTGGGTGCAGGACCGCAGGCCACCGGCGAGGAGACGCCGAGCTTCGTCCCGGCCGACCGGGCGGCGCCGTTTGCCCGCCATGTGGCAGTCACCAGCGTGGATCTGCACGGGCGGGCGCCCGGTGCCGATGCCGAGCTCGACTGTCCACTGTGGCGGCTCGGGGCGGTGGCGCCGGCCGTGCTCGGTTTCTGCCTGCCGCTGTCGCACGGCGGTGATCTTCGCATCGATGCGGGTCAGCCACAGCGCGTGCCACACCCGTATTCTGTGGAATCAAATTTGTCAAACCGTACTGCTGGATGTGCGCGGCAGGCTGCCGACCCGAGCGGGCATGAGCACAGCTGGGTGGCATCAGGTGTGCGTGTTGAGTCTGTCGGCAGGTACTCGTTCGATGCGGGTCCAGCCGCTCCAGCCGCGCTCCTTCAGAATCGCTAGCACCAGTTCGGCGCCCGGGGCGGACTCAAGCATGGTGGAGTCCATCAGGGCGACGAACTGATCGTCGAAGCCGTCGGCACCCGTCTCGCCGGCTTCTACTGCGCGAATCATCAGGCGCTCCAGGATGTCGGCGACCTCGATGATCCGTGGATCGCCGGCCTGCCAGTCGGGCTCCCCGGTGAAGAAGCTGTAGAGCCTGACCATGTCGGGGTCGTCCAGCTCCTGGTGTTTCTTGGCAATCACGGAGTCGATCAGGTGTGGCACCTGCGCGGCGATCATGATCCAGGCATCCCGTTCCAGTTCGATGTACCGCTCCCCGACGCCGAGACCGCGCAGCCGGTCGAGGTAGCCCACGACGCTCTGCGGGAGCGCCAGGTGCTCTCCGGCGGCCAGCCGGGCGAGCCGGCTGCGGGTGTCCCGCAGCCGCCGGATCTCGGCGCGCAGATCCTTGTCGATCTCCTGGGTGCCGCTGGCGAACTCCTCTGGGCCGGCGTCGAGGAGTTCTTGCACCCGGGCCAGCGGCACGCCTGCATCGGCCAGGGTGCGGATCCGGATCAGTCGCACGACCGCGGCGGCGTCGTAGATTCGGTATCCGGACCGGTCGCGCTCGGGCTCGGGCAGCAGCCCGACCTTGTGATAGTGGCGTACCGCCCGCACCGTCACCCCTGCGTAGGCCGCAAGTTGGCTAATGGTGAGCATGGGTCTCAGACTGCCTCAAGCGATCTTCCGGCGATAGGCGGCCATCGCGAAGATGTACGCCACGACGAGGATGCCGACGCACCAGGCGAGGGCGGTCCAGATGTCGTCGCCGACCGGCTGCCCTGTGAACAGAGCACGGATCGTGTTGACGATCGACGTGACGGGCTGATTCTCGGCGAACCAGCGCACCGGGCCGGGCATCGTGTTTGTGGGCACGAACGCCGAGCTGACGAACGGCAGGAAGATGAGCGGGTAGGCGAAAGCGCCAGCGCCCTCGACCGACGACGCGGAGAGCCCGGGGATCACGGCGAGCCAGGTCAGCGCCAGGGTGAACAAGAGCAGGATGCCGGCGACCGCGAGCCACGCCGAAACTCCTGCCCCCGAGCGGAAGCCCATCAGCAGCGCGACGCTCACGACGAGCACGAGCGCGATCAGGTTGGCGACCAGAGAGGTGAGGACATGCGCCCACAGCACGCCCGAGCGTGCGATCGGCATGGACTGGAATCGCTCGAAGATCCCGCTCTTCACGTCGGTGAACAGCCGGTAGGCGGTGTAGGAGATGCCTGAGGCGATGGTCATGAGCAGGATGCCGGGCAGCATGTAGTTCACGTACGGAACCGACCCGGTATCAATGGCGCCACCGAACACGTAGACGAACATCAGCATCATGGCGACCGGCGTGATGGCGGTCGTGATGATGGTGTCCATGCTGCGTGTGACGTGGCGCAGGGTCCGCCCCGTGAGCGCGGCAGTGTCGCTGAAGAAGTACGCGGTCATCGCTGTCCCCCCGTTGTCGCGCCAGTGACGCCGCTCTCGTGGCCGCCGCCGATGACGGCGAGGAAGATCTCCTCCAGAGTCGGCTGCTTCTCGACGTACTCGACCTTGGCGGGCGGGAAGAGCTGCTTGAGCTCGGCAAGGGTGCCGTTCACGATGATCCGACCCTGGTGCAGGATCGCAATCCGGTCGGCGAGCTGCTCTGCCTCGTCCAGATACTGCGTGGTGAGCAGCACCGTCGTGCCGTACTCGGCGAGCTCCTTGACGGCATGCCACACTTCGATACGCGCCTCGGGGTCGAGTCCGGCCGTCGGCTCGTCCAGGAAGATCACGGACGGATTTCCGATGAGGCTCATCGCGATGTCCAGCCGGCGGCGCATCCCACCCGAATACGTGGACACCTTCCGCGGGCCGGCGTCGGTCAGCGAGAAACGCCTCAGCAGGTCATCTGCGATCGCGCCCGGGTCCTTGAGGTGGCGCAGTCTGGCGACGAGTACGAGGTTCTCCCGACCGCTGAGGATCTCGTCGACGGCCGCGAACTGCCCGGTGAGACTGATGGACTCCCGCACATTCGCCGGTTGCTTGTCGACGTCGAAGCCATGGACGCTGGCTGTCCCCGCGTCGGGTTTCAGGAGCGTGGCGAGGATCCTCACGGTCGTGGTCTTGCCCGCCCCGTTGGAGCCGAGCAGGGCGAAGATGCTGCCCCCCGCCACCTCGAAGTCCACGCCACGCAGCACTTCGAGCTTCCCATACGACTTCTCCAGACCCTGCACGCGAATCACCGGGCTGGCGCTTGATTGGGCCGTCATGGTCATCTGCCTCCTTCATGGAGTCGTTCCAGGCGACTGCGAGGAAGCTCCTGCCGGAAGCATGGAGGGTTGACCCAGCGTCAAGGTCAAGCCGCTCTCTGAGCACCGTCCGTATCGCTGGCACGATCGGCACGGCGGACCGCCGCCGTCGATCAGCGCGAGTCCCCAGCAGGGCCACGGCATGTCTCTGATCTGCCTCTTCAAGATGGCGGCAGCTCAATAATTGGCAGGAGCTGGCGCGGGGTGGCGCCGGATGGCGTGGGGACGTCCGCGAGACGTTCCAGGAGCCGGCTGAGGGCGGCTTGACCGTCGTCGACGGCGGCTTGTTCTTCGTCGGTCAGTGGGATGGCGGCCCGCATGTGCTGCAGGTTGGCCTTCGCTTCCAAGAGCTGAGCTTTGCTGGAGCTTTTGGGGGTGTAGAAATCGCAGCGGGCGCAGGCCATGCGGTGCGAGCACTGCTCGAAGAATGTGTACGTGCAGTAGCCGTGCCCGAGGTCGTAGTGCTGCCACGGTTCCCCGGCTGCTGCCGCGCCGGAGGTGACGGCGTCGCGGTCGACGAGGACTTCGATGGTGCGCACGTTGCGGGCGAAGTACCCGGCGTCCTCGTATGCCTTGGTCAGGGTGTTGGGGCTGATCTTCGCGTAGTGCTGGGTGGATTCCGGTGAGCGGTGGCCGAGCCAGGCCTGCAGCTCGAAGAGGGTCATGGGTTCTTTGGCGTTGTAGAGCTGGCTGGCGATGGTGGAGCGGGCGCGGTGGCTGGTGATGTTGCCGCGGACGTCGGCGGCCGGGACGCCGGCCTTGCGGCAGAGCATGGGGATGATGCTGCTGTTGATGTAGCCGCTGGAGACGGCGCGGGCGCGGTAGGCGAAGAGGAAGTCGACCTGTTCTCCGGTGCGTTGGTCGGTCCGCTTCGGCTGCTGGGGGCGGAGTGCTTCCCAGGCGTTGATGGCCTGGCCGAGCAGCGGGTCGACCGGTTTGGTGAACGCCGTCCCGGTCTTGTGCGCGGGAACGTCCAGCAGGCAGACAGCGTCCCGCGCGAGGATGCGTTCGGAGTCGCCGGCGACGGGATTGCCGTTGTGCTGCCAGCGGATGCAGCCGAGACGCAGCCGTGCGATCTCGTTGCTGCGCTGCCCGGCGAACAGCCAGGTCAGCGTGACGGCTCGGACGAGTTCCAGGGGGTAGATGGGACCGGCTTTGCCACGGGGAAGGTCGGCGGATTCCAGGTTGAGTCCGGCCCACAGCAGCTTGGCCCAGATGTCGTCGGCGATCACGCGTGGATTCGGGCCGACCAGGGCGCTGATGGTGCGGGGCACGGAGAGCGCGCGGAGAGGATCGAAACCGAGGCGCACCCACTGCCAGTCCTGGATGTCGCGGAAGAAGACCCTCACGGCGCGGATGAGGCCGGCCTTCGAGGCGGCCTGGAGCGGCTGGCCCAGACGTTCCCGGAAGCTGCTGGTGCGTACGACGTGGTCGCCGATCTTCATGCGGTCGACGGCTGCGATCCAGGCCGCGCACGTCTGCCGCGTCCATAGTGCGGGGTCGGCGGCTTCCGGCTGGTGCGCGGCGATCCACCGTCCGGTCTTCAGCAGCGCGGCCCGGTAGTGCAGGCGGGCGCGGTGGGTCATCGTCGCGGTGGCGTACCAGCGTTCCACCCATTGGGCCCAGACTGGGGGCACTCCGTCGTGGCTGACCACGTCAGAGCCGGAGGTCGCGGGGGGCGGGTCGCAGAAGCCGAGGGCTGCCACGGCGCGTTGTACCGCGTACAGGACTTTCATGCTCTCGTCGGTCAGGAGATGCGCTCGCCGGACTCGGTCGAAGAACGCGGTGGTGAGGTCGCTGCTGTGGGGGCTGCGGTTGAGCAGGAAGAGTTGGCTCAGCACCGAGGGCACGTTCTTGTCGTGGTCCTGGCCGTACTGGTAGCCCCAGCCGGTCAGCACGGTACGGACCTGTCCGATCTCCGCTTCGACGAGGTGGCGGCCGAAGACGCGGCAGGCGAGCGACAGCCGGTCGAAGTGTCCGAGCCGGTGGAAACCGGTGAAGCGTTCCAGGTGGTAGGCGTACCCGCACAGAGTCGGGCGCACGGATCCCGCGGTCCAGTCGGGCACCTGCTCTTGAAACGCCCGGTGATGGTGGCCGAGGAACCTCAGCCATTCCTCACCGTCCCAGTCCCAGTACGCACGTCCGACATCCGCGCACCGCAATAGCACCACGGCGGCGGCGTCGTTCATGACCCGCCGTCCATACTCAGTGCGCGGCACGTCGAAACTGGCGTTGATGTCCTGCAGAGGGCGTGTGAGACGGCTGATGTCAGCCCACTGCGGGGCATCAGGGTCGTGATATCGCTGTCGGCGCAGGTTGCGCAAGCCCAGCTCGCGAATGGCACGCTGCTCCGCTCCTGCCAGCGCAGGTGAGCGGTCGTAGTGACGCAGGTCGATCGGGGAGTGCCAGCGCCCGGGGGAGTCCTCGGGCAGGGACGCAGCCGTCATAGCGAGCCTCCTCCCGCCCCGGCCTGCGACGTGTCCGGGCCAGCGAGCATCTGGACCCGCCAGGCGTGAATGTGGTCCATCCCGCTCTTCAGCTTCTCGGCGAGGTCACGGCCGGAGAGGTGGATGTACTGCAGGGTCGTGTCAATGTGCCGGTGCCCGGCGAAGGAGGCGATGGCGTGCAACTCCCAGCCCATCCGCGCCAGATCGGTCAGGCACAGATGGCGAGTGGTGTGGGTGGAGAACCGCTCGACGCCGGCCGCCAGGGCGAGACGGCGTACCACCTTCGACCAGGTCCACAGAGTCAGCGGCTGGCCATGGTTGCGCCGAGACTCCGACAGGAACAGTGGCCCCCGGGCCCGGCTGACCGTCGCGCGGTGCGCGAGGTAGTCGGCCAGCAGCACGCTCGTCGGCGCGGAGTACGGCACCACGCGTGCCAGCCGGTTCTTCGTCGTCTCCGCACGCACCCGCAGCGTCCGGTGCGCCGGATCCAGATCATCGGTGCGCAGCGAGCACAGCTCCTCCCGGCGCAGCGCCGCATCGTAGGCGAGCGCCAGCATCACCCGGTTACGCACCGGTTCACGCCGTGCCACCTCCAGCAGGTCAAGCCACTGCCGCTCGGTCGGGAGCCAGGGCAGCTTGGAGAACCGCGGCACCAAGCCTCGCTCCTGGTGGCTCCCGCGTCGGCCAGGCGTGTACCGCCCGCGGCCCACGGGGTTCGACTCGCGCAGGCCTTCCTCGATGAGGAAGTCGTAGAACAGGCGTACCGGTACCAGGCGTTGCTGGATCGTCGCGTTCGCCAGGCCGGCCCCCGACTCGATCGAGACGACGTTCGCCCCGCGCCGGTGCGGCCGAGACGTCAGCTCGCGAACGAACACACCCACGTGCGCGCGGCCGGCAGACAGCGGATCGACCGCTTCTCGCTCACACAGCGCGAGGTATTCCGCGAGTCCCCGGGCGTAGGCGTCCAAAGTCCCTGGCGCGCGCCCGAGGTCTTCCCAGGCTTGCAGCCAGGTAGCTGCGTGATCGTTTCGTGCCAGCACCGGCCACTTGGCCATGAGTACCGATGTACTGCTCAAGCCGTTCCCCAGGATCGTGGATGAAGCCGGGCTACAGGATCACCCAGGCTGATTCCACATAACTTCTAGCGTCTCCAGGCGGGGCAGGTCCTCGGGCAGGTCATCGAACACGTATTTGATTCTAGGTGTACGGGCTTGCCGGTTCGATCGGGGCAGCGTCACCGAGTCACCCTGACCACGTCGGAATGCGGATCTGACCTGCCGTGGTCGGGGGGCGGCCGGGCGTATGGGGAGCAAGCCGCGTGGCCTCCCGTGGAGGAGCCGGGAGGCGGGTGCGTTGGGAGGCATACCGAGGGCCGGGGTGCTGTTGGGTCAGGTCAGGGCGTTCTGGATGTTCTCGCGGGTGTCGAGCACGGTGTCGGCGCCGGTGATCCCGAAGAGACGCCGTAGGTGGCGGGGTGGGCCTGCCACGCGTAGCGAGGTCAGGTGGTGGATGCGCAGCAGCAGGTTGAGGGAGGTGGAGTCGGCGAAGGAGACGCCGGAGGCGTCGATCACCACGCGGGAGTGCTTGGGCGCGGTGGTGTCGAGTGCTTCCTCGAGCGGGGCGATGCTGGTGGTGTCGTAGTCGCCGTGTGCGACGACGACCCACGCCGCCTCCCGCTCGTACTGCACCGTCGTGCCTTGGCCGTCGGGTCGTGGCTCATGTCGAGAGCATGCCCCTCGCTGCCAGCGATGCGGTAAGAACGCCGTGGAAATGTGGCCGGGGGGTTCAGGCACTGCGGCGTGGCTTCCTCGAGGTTGCCTTCTTCGCCGTGGTCTTCTTCGCCGTCGTCTTCATCGCGTCCGTCTTCTTCCTCGGCTTCGGCAGTTCGCGGACGTCGGCGTTCTCGCCGCGGGAGGCCTTCGCCGCATTGGACACGGACTCCTCGAGCGCGGCCATCAGGTCGAGGACCCGTCGCGGCTTCTCCGGCTCGGGCGCCTCGGGGAGCGGTTTCTCTTCCCGCTTGGCTTCGATGATCTTCTCCAAGGCCTCGGTGTAGGTGTCCTTGAAGTCGTCGCCCTCGAGGTCGTCGCGAGACATCGACTCCATCAGGGCGAGCGCGTCCTTGATCTCCTCCTCGGACACGTCCACGGGCTCGGGGAGGAGCTCGGTGGGGTCGCGGATCTCGTCGGGCCAGTGCATGGCGTGCTGGACGATGGCGTCGCCGCGGACCCGGAGCATGCCGAGCCGTTCACGCCCGGACCACGCGTATGTGGCGATGGCCTTCGCCGAACGGGCCAGCGCTTCGCGGAGCAGGTTGTAGGGCTTGGTTGCGACCTGGCCGTCGGGGGAGAGGTAGTAGCCCTCGCCGATCCGGATCAGGTCGATGTCGTCGGCCGCGATGAAGGCGTCGATCTCGAAGGCCTTCGCTGTCGGCAGCGGCAGGTCGCGTAGTTCCTCGTCGCTGATGGCGACGACCTGGTCCCTGGCGTACTCGTAGCCCTTGCCGATCTCCGCGTTCGGCATCTCCGAACTAAGAGGCTGCGCAAGTAGGCATGCGGGGTTGTCGGTCTCAAGTCCGGTCTGTGGGCTCGTTGTACACTCCGGGCGGGTGAGACTCGCGACGTTCAATATCCTGCATGGTCGGCCGGTCGGGTCTGGTCGGCTGGTTCGGCCTGGTGCTTCCGAGCGTGGACTGCTCGCCGACGCTGTCGGGTCTCTGGGCGTCGATGTCCTGGTGCTACAGGAAGTCGATCGGTTCCAGGAGCGTTCTGGCCGCGTAGATCAAGCCGCCGCTGCGGCGGGGGGCATGGGCGCGGGCGACTGGCGGTATGCGTCAGCACTGCACGGCGTCCCGGTACCAGGCCGGGGGTGGGCACTCGACCCCGAAGCAGCTGGTCTCCGCGTGTATGGCCCGGGGGAAGATTCGGCCCGGGCCGGCCGCTCCTCGCACGGTCTTGCCTTGCTCTCCCGGCTCCCGATACGCGGATGGTATGCGCGGCAGCTGGCGCCGGTGAGCGTGCGGATGCCGCTGCGTGTGGCGGGGCGGCCCGGTCTGAGCTGGGCAAGGGATCGGCCGCGCGCTGCGCTGGCCGCTGTGGTGGAGGGGAAATACGGCCTGTTCACGGTGGTGGCGGTGCACCTGTCCTTTGTTCCCGGCTGGAACGCGGTCCAGCTCGCGGGGATCCGCCGCTGGGTGTCTGGCCTGCCGGGACCGCACATCGTGGCGGGTGACCTCAACATGGTGGGACCGCTGCCCCGGCTGGTGCTCGCCGGGACCGCACGGATGGACCGTCTGTCCCGCTGCGGGCGGGACGGCTACAGCGCCTGGAGGGACCTGGGGGGCGAGCCCACCTATCCGTCCCATCGTCCGCGAGTGCGGTTCGACCGAATTCTGACGGGCGGGATTCCCCGGGATGCGGTGCGCGGTACGAGTACACCGTCCATGCCGTTCTCGGACCACAGGCCGCTCGTGACCGAGCTGGCCGTGTGATCTGGCCAGTCCGGGTGCCGCTCCCGCAGAACGCGGACACGGGGTGCGTGTTCATGGACGGTAGTGGGGAGCGGCCACTTCAGCCCGGCCGCGCGGTTGCAGGCCGCGATCGAGGAGCGCAGTGTCGGTCAGGAGCGGCTTGTGCTCCAGCAGAGTCCTCGCGCAGACAGGCGGGTGTTCATGGGCGTCGCTTGGGCCGGTGGTCCCAGCGGTGGGTGATCCAGGCTCGTCGGATCAGGCTACGGACGGTGATGATCGTCGCTGCGAGGTCGAAGAGGGCGTTGATGACGGTACTGCGGCGTTCGTAGCAGCGGGCAAGGCGGCAGAACGCGTTCTGCCAGGCCTGTGTGCGCTCGACATGCCACGGCCGGCTTGCCTGGATCGGCGCCTTCTCGCCCTTGTGCGCGATGCGACCGCGCAGGTCGCGGGCGGTGAGCTCGGCGCGGATCTTGTCCGAGTCGTAGCAGGCGTCGAGGTGCGCCGTAGTGTCGTCGGGCAGCGGCCCGAGGCCGTTGCCGCTGCCGCACTTCAGCACGTCCGTACGCCCGCACTCTGCGGTACGTCCGTGTCGTGTCCGGGCAGGCTATCCGGCGTCCGGCCGAGGTCATCGTTCCCCCTGGGACGGTCGCTGTGTCGGAGTCGTGAGGTCCAACGACCCGGCCGCGATATCGAATACACGTCGTTCGGTCGTGCTGGGGAGCCCGCTATTTCCTGGGTGAGGGAACTTCGGGGGCGAGGGATCCCTGGAGTGGCTTGGCTCGGCGCCGGGCCGGAAATGGCCGATACGCGGACAGCGCGAGCAACAGGCCGTAGACCGCATCACCTTGACCGGTTCGGATAGCGCCTGGCGCGTCGTCGAACCGCAGCCCCGTGTCGTGGGGCTGCGGGTGTCAGCGCTCGGGCTTGGGGGGCCGCTGCATCAGCGCGGCCGCGGCCCTGTTGAGGGTGACCTTCGCGTGCAGGAGGTCGGAGATCACTTCCGTGATGGGCATTTCGACGTCGTGGGCCTGGGCGAGGGCGAGGATCGCTTGCGCGGATTTGACGCCTTCGGTGGTCTGGCGGGTGAGGGCGGTTGCTTCTTCGACGCTCAGGCCCCGGCCGAGGTGCGTGCCGAAGGTGCGGTTGCGCGAGAGCGGGGACGAGCAGGTGGCCACCAGGTCGCCCAGGCCGGACAGGCCGGCGAGGGTGGCTGGGTGGGCGCCCATAGCTGTCCCCAGCCGGGTGGTCTCGGCCAGGCCGCGGGTGATGAGCATGGCCGTGGCGTTGTCCCCCAGTCCCATGCCCGAGGCGATACCGACCGCGAGGGCGATGACGTTCTTCACCGCGCCGCCCAGCTCGCAGCCTGTCACGTCAGTGCTGGTGTAAGGGCGGAAGTATGAGGTGTGGCACGCCTGCTGGAAGCGGTGGGCGGCGTTTTCGTCTGTGCAGGCGACAGTGGCCGCGGCGGGCTGGCCTTCCATGATCTCGCGCGCCAGGTTCGGCCCCGAAAGCACCGCGACCCGCTGCGTACGGACGCCGGCCACCTCGGTGATGATCTGGCTTGCCCGCAGGTGGCTGTCCTGCTCGATGCCTTTCATCAGCGACACGATCACCGTTGCGGGCCCGATGTGCGGCGCCCACGCGGCGAGGTTCGCCCGCAGACTCTGCGCCGGGATGGACAGCACCATGAAGTCCGCGCCGTCCAGCGCGGCAGCCGGGTCGGTCGTCGCGGTCAGGCCTGCGGGCAGCTCGACGTCCGGGAAGTAGCCGGGGTTGTGGTGGTGGGTGTTGATCGCCTCGGCGATTTCACTACGGCGGGCGTGCAGGACCACGCCTGTGCCGGCGTCGGCCAGGATCTTTGCTGCTGCGGTGCCCCAGGACCCGGCCGAGAACACCGCAGCACGGGCCGAACAGCACTGGCTCAACGCGGGTTCCTCTCGTTGGGGCGAGGGCCGGGCTCGGCCATCGTATCGATCACACCCGGTCTGGCCGGGTCATGCCTCAGGGCACCGATGATGCAGTTCCGAGGCGCGTTGCGTGGGCCGGTTGAACGCCGTCCTGTCGACGCGGAGGAGCGATCTGCGCGGCGTGGTACGAGCTGTTGCTGTCCTGGCCCGGATGCAGGGCGGTCCACTGGTCAGCAGGTTTGTGTGCTGGCGGGAGCGGAGGTGTCCCGGAACTCATTGGACGGCTGGACTTTGAACGAGTCCGGCCTCAAGGGCCGAACCCTCGTAGTGTGCACCCCGCAAACCCAACCCCTTGGTTGGCTGACGGCGGCCTTCAGCTGTGCAGCATGAGGAGGCTGAGCCCGGTGCTGGTGGGGGTGTGCACCGCGCTGTTGCGGTGCCGGAGGGTGGTGACCAGTCCGGCCTGTCGTAGGACGGTGGCGTGTTGGCTGGCGCCTGAGGCGCCGATGCCGAGAACGCCGGCGAGTTCGGCCGTGTTGCATCCGGGATGGGTGGCGATGGCATGGAGGACTGCGGCGCGGGTCCGGCCCAACAGCGCGGTCAGAGCCTCGGGGGCGCTTGCGGCCGCGGATTCCGCGGAGACGGGGGTCAGGGGGGTGAGGGCAGTACCGGAGTTGGCGGGGTAGGTCAGGAAGGGCTGGGGCTCGGCATCGGGGTCGATGACCGGTGATTCAGACCCGAACAGTGAGGGCACCAGCAGCAGCCCCTGACCCTCCAGCCGCAGGTCGCCTTGCATGCCGGAGGCCATGGCGACTTCCAGCGTCGGCGCTGTCCACCGGATGCGTCGCGGGTACAGCCCGGTCAGCAGGCGCTCGACGCCACCGTGGAGCAGTTCGCGTACCCGGACGGCACGGTCGGCGGCAAGGCTGGTCACCACGTGGGGCCAGTACGGCGCCATGACTGTCGTGTGGAGGACCTGCATGCTGTCGGCCAGCTGTTGCAGCATGAGTGGGTCATCGTCCAGCCGCCGGCTCCAGGAGGGCAGCGGCTGGTGTTCCGCGAGGGCTGCCAGGGTCTGACGGATCTCTCTCGGTGAGGTCGAACGGATCTGTTCCAGCAGGTCCTGTGGGCTGCCCGGTTGCACGCGGGCCAGGAAGTCCGGTGTCCATCCGCGCAACGGGATCAGATCGAGGGCCAGGCGCGCCTCCGGCGGTAACTGGGCCATGGACCGCTGTCGCCATACGTCGTACCGCACCGGCTGATTCCGGTCCTGCAGGACCCGTACCGCATTGGTCAGTTCCAGCATCGGCCTCGGGGACTCGGCCACCCGGGTCCGTGCCAGATCCTCGGCGGTGAAATGGATCCGGTAGACCACTGCTTCCCCCATGCTCCAGCCATGCCTGGCGATCGCCCGCGATTGTCCCAGCAGACCGTGATTCAGGCCAGGTTGAAACATGATGGCCTGTCTTGCGCGGGTGGGCCAGGCTTCATCGAGCGGGCAACAAGACCCCGGTCAGATGACTGTGCCGTGCGGCGGAACGCCGAGGAATCGATGACCTGTCGGCGTCCCGTCGATGGGGACCTCCCCGTTCACTTGCGAGGCCACAGTCAGGGGCAAGAGGGACATCGGCTAGGCGAGGAAGGCGATCCAACACATGATGATTCGCGGAGCAAGAACCAAGCAGAACCGGACGGACCGTGGGGGCGACAGCAGGGGCATCGGGCGGTCCCTGGCCATGCTGGGCAGCGCGGGCGCCCTGGCCACGGACGACCTCACCAAGACTTTGGCCCCTGACGGTGATGCCCGGCGGGGCCGTCCGCCCAGGCTGGCGTTCCCCGAACAGGTCCTGGCCACCGTGCTCCACCTGCGGGTCGCCCGGCAGCGCGGCAACAGCAAAGCGAACACGTCCGCCAGCACAGCCTCAAGCCCCTCCGCCGCACCCTCATCCTTCGGACCAACAGCCCAGCCAAACCGAGGAGTTATTGATCGGCGGCCCTCTTTTGTTCGATCGGCTGCACATCCGTCACGTTTGTGCATGGCAGGGCGTTGTTCATCACATCGGTTGGCGCGCAGTTTCGCTCGACAGTGGCGTAAACGTTTAACGATCATGGTGCTCGGGCCCCGATGGGACAACGGGAACCACCTGCCAGGTGCGGCCAGTACGTCCAGAGTCACGAGCAGCGCCGCGATCCGGCGCCGGTTGGGTCGGGGCCAGATACGGAACGTCGTCACATGCGCGCCAGGGAGAAGCATGCAGCGAACAACTGCTGAGCGGATCACGTCCAAACACTTCGCGTCCACGGAGCGGGGGGTCGGCGTGCCGACGGGAGGCGGAGCCGTTCTGGTGCGAATTTCCGCGCTTCTGCCCGGGGATTCGCCGCGGACCGAGGGTATCGACGGGGAGCACGTCGCCCGGCTGGCCGCCGTGGACGAGCGCTTACCGCCTATCCTGGTGCGGCGCTCCGACCTGGCGGTGGTCGACGGCCGGCACCGCCTGCGGGCGGCCCGGGCCCGGGGGGAGCAGACGATCGAGGTCGAGTTCTTCGAAGGCTCCGACGACGACGCGTTCCTGCGTGCCGTCCGGGCTAACGTGACGCACGGCCTGCCGCTCTCGCTGAAGGACCGACGGGCTGCCGCCGCCCGGATCATCACCTCTCATCCTCACATGTCCGATCGGGCCATCGCGAAGGCCTCGGGCCTGAACCCGAAGGCGGTGGCGGGCATCCGCGCGTGTTCAACCGCGGCTGGGCAGCAGTTGAACAGCCGCCTCGGGCTGGACGGACGCACCCGTCCGCTGAACGTCGCCGAGGGTCGGTGGCGGGCCGCGCACATGATGGCCCAGAACCCGAACGCATCCCTGCGCGAAGTGGCCCGGGTCGCGGGCATCTCGCCGGCGACCGCCAGCGACGTGAAGAAGCGCATCCAGGCGGGCCGCCCGCCGGCCGCCGGCCGCCAGTCGGCGGGCGGGGACGTGGTGGCGCCCGCGCCGCTCGGCGAAGCGCCCGCTGCGCACATCGGCACCTCGTCCGCTTCGGCTGCCCCGCTGGGGCAGCAGGAGCGTGGGCACCAGGGGGAGAGCCCGCCGCAGCCGGCTTCCGACCTGGTCCTCGCGACGCTCCGGCGCGACCCCTCGCTGCGACTGCGGGAAGAGGGGCGCGACCTGTTGCGGCTCCTCCAGTACAACGCCGTGGCCGAATGGTCGGGGCTGAGCGGTGCCGTACCCCCGCACTGCGAGGAGCTCGTGGGACGTCTGGCACGCCAGTACGCCGAGCAGTGGCTGAAGTTCGCCCAGCACCTGGAGCAGCGCGAGGACATCGTCGGCCCGTAGCGGGCGACGTTGTAAGGCTCGGCCCCGGGGCCGTCTTCGTGTTCCGGGCATCACAGGGTTCTCTTAAGCGCCTGTCTTAAACGCCTCTCGGGCAGGCAAAGTCTCTTGTGTGCACAACACGAACACTCCCCGGTAACGGATTCCGTTGATATGTTGACGAAGTCCAAGGCGGAGTTGGGCGTTGGTTGCCCTCCGTCACTTTGCTGCTTAGCTCTTCGGCTAGCAAAAACCGGTTTGTCTCGTCGTGTTCGGCTGAATCAAACAAACCAGATATCGGGAATTATCGCATGATTAACTCAGGTTTTTCTGTCAGTGACGAAGACGTACAGAACTTCCGGGAGCACGGCTTCCTGAAGCTCAAGAAGATCTTCTCGGATGGGCTCATCGAGCACATGAAGAAGCTCAGCACGTCGGAGATCGCTCCGCCGTCCGACAACTACGGTTCGGGCTTCAGCAAGTTGAAGTACGACGTGGGCAACGACGACCCAACGATCCTCGACCTCATGGGCGACCCGACCTTCTCCGCCGCCATGGCCAAACTCACCGAGCAGCAGCTGTTCTTCACCCAGGGCCTCGGTTTCGAGCTGGAGAAGAACAAGAGCACCGGGTTCCCCTGGCACGTGGGCACCCAGAGCTTCGGCTTCCAGCGCCGCCAAGACGCGGGCTACACCATCTGGACGCCACTGTGCGACATCGTCGCCGACGGCCAGCGCGGCGGCATGAAGTACGTCTCCAAGCAGCTGCTGTCGGGCGAGTTCGTGTACCAGCACATCAACCTGCTGCCTGAGTACATACAGAGTGAGGCCGAGTCCGGCCGCGACCTCACCTACGACGACTTCAGCGCCCTCAAGAACAGCCTGCTCAACTCGCCGCAGATGAAGTGCCTGCTGGACCACTTCGCCGTGGAGGACTCCTTCGAGCCGGGCGACGCCCTCATCTTCGACAAGTACGTCTTGCACCGCAGCGTCCAGCTCGAAGAGGGCCCGATCCCGTCGCGGCTGGCCTACGCCCTGCGCTTCTGCTCAATCGACGCCCAGTACGACAGGGGCCGCGTCGAAGCCCTCGCCTACCCGCGGGTCACCTTCAACTATGACGTCGGCAGCGAGTTCAACGAGAAGGTGGCTTCCGAGGACGGCGAGCAGGTCTACGCCAGCCCGTACTTCAACGGCACCCGCGAGGCCCGCACCCTCGACGCGGTCCGCGCGCCGCAGAACTCCTGACCCACCGTGGCGAGCACCACTCGTGGTCCCCGTGTCGGACTGCGTCCGGCCGCGATTCAGGAACACGGGCAGCTGGCGGACATCGCGCGAGAGGCCTACGGGAAATACCTGGGCCTGGTGGACGAGACGCCGGCCCCGCTTCTCCTGGACTACCGGGAAGTCGCCGCGTCGGGCCGGTGTCATGTCGCCGCGTCGGCCGAGGGAATTCTCGGCATGGTGACGGTGGAGACGGCTGATCCGTATCTTGTGCTGCGCAATCTCGCAGTGCGCCCGTCTGCCCAGGGGCAGGGAATCGGCAGAAACCTGGTTGCCCTTGTCGAGGAGATGGCACGGTCCGCGGGTATGCGGGGCGTGCGGCTGTGGACCCGTGCAGAGATGACCGACAACATTGCGTTCTACCAGGGTCTGCAATACGTCATCACGCATTCCGAGCAGAACGAGCACGCGCACCGCGTGTTCCTCTGCAAGGACCTGAAAATCTAAATTCTGATGGAAAAGGAAGAAAGTGGCTGCTGATTCCGCGGTCGTCGCGACCCGGCTTTCCGAGACGTTCGTCGCAGAGGTGAAGGAGCTGCCGCTCACCCCCGAGGTGATCGAGGAGCAAGGGCGCGCGATCTACGAGACGTACCTGGACCACAAAGTCCTGGTCTTCCCGTCCCAGGGCATAGCGGCCAGCACATTCGCTAAGTTCGGCACGATCTTCGGCCGGCCCGAGGAGCACCACGTCCTCAAACTGCGTCACCCCGAAGAGCCGACTCTCACCTGCCTCTCGAACCAGAACGAGCCTGGCCGGAACAAGGAGATGAAGACTTCCGGCCAGGGGTGGCACTCGGACTACTCCTACAAGCTCGTACCGGGCAGCGCGACGATGCTGCATGGTCTGGAGATCCCGGCGGACGGCGGCGACACCCTCTTCGCCAATGCCGAGGCCGCCTTCGACGCGCTGCCCGAGGAGCGCAAGGCGTACCTGCGGACGCTGCGCGTCCGCCACCAGTACCGCTGGTCGCCGGACCGCGAGGACCCCTGGGCGCGCTGGAAGTACATCGGGCCGGAGGAGCGCAAGCAGACCCCGGAGATCACCCACCCGCTCGTGCGCCGCCACCCGGACACCGGTCGCGAGAGCCTCTTCATCCAGCCCCGCATCATCGGCAGCGTGGTCGCGATCGACGGGATGGAGGAGGCGGAGAGCACCGCGCTGATCGAGGAGCTCATCGCCCACATCACCAGCGCGCCTTACGTCTACCGGCACAAGTGGAGCCCGCTCGACGTCGTGGTCTGGGACAACCGGTGCGTCCTGCACTCGGCGACGACCAAGGACCTCGACGAGCGCCATGTGCGGCGGCTGCTGCGCCTGACCACCCACGGTCAGCCGGTGACCCCCTCGCTTCCGGAAGTCGGCCACAGCATGCTCTCCCCCCAGGCGCGGCCCCGCCGGTAGCCGCACGTGCCCGGAGGTCCCCCGCTCCGGGCACGTGCACGGCTGCGCCCATACACCCGCGGTCCCGACCGCCCGAGCCGATTCGTGAGCGAACCACCATGTCCTCCGGTATTCCCGTCCGCAGCGCAGCCAGCGACCTTTACTCCCACATGCTCGAGATCCTTGAGCGCCTGGTGGGATTCGACACCACCAGCCACAAGTCGAACCTCGAACTGATCGACTATGTCGAGGATCTGCTCGCCGGCAACGGCATCACGAGCGAGCTCCACTGGAACGAGGAGCGCACCAAGGCCAACCTGGTGGCGACCGCGGGCGCGGGCGGCAGCGGTGAGCGCGGCGTCGTCTGGTCGGCGCACACGGACGTGGTTCCGGTCGACGGCCAGTCATGGTCGGCCGACCCCTTCACGCTGCGCGTCACTGAGAGCGTCGCCATCGGCCGCGGAACCGCGGACATGAAGGGCTTCATTGCCTGCTGTCTGGCCATCCTGTCCCGGGTCGACCAGGATCGCCTGACCACGCCCCTCACCCTCATGCTCACGTACGAGGAGGAGGTGGGCTGCGTCGGAGCACGTCGGCTCGTCGACGAGATGCGCACCTGGGTGGGCCGGGTCGAGGGCTGCATCGTCGGCGAACCGACCGGGCTGGCCGTGGTGGTGGGCCACAAGGGAAAGCAGAACCACCGGGTCACCTTCAAAGGCGAGCCCAAGCACGCCGCGCTCGCCCCGCTGATGCCGAACCCGATCGCCGCCGCCGCCGCGGTCATCGGCCGCGCCCAGTCCCTCAATGAGACGTTCCGGTCCGAAGGACCCCACGACGACCGGTTCGACATCGGCCACTCGTGGATCAACGTGGGACGCGTCGACGGCGGGGTGAAGCCCAACATCGTACCCGGGGACTGCGTCGTGGAGTTCGAGATCAGGAACGTCCCCGGACACGAGTGCGACGGCATCGCCACCGAGATCGGGCGCTTCGCCACCGGAGGCGTACTGACGGACATGCTGGCGAGATCCGCCCTCGCCGAAGTCCGTCCCGAACAGCTCTCCGACACCCCGTCCTTCGCCATCGATCCGGCGCACAAGTTCGTCACCTTCGTGCGGGAGGCCTTCGGCACGAAGGACGCCCCCCAGTTCGTCCCCTTCGGGACCGAAGCCGGACTCATCTGGGGCCGTGCGGGGATCCCCACGGTCGTCTGCGGTCCGGGCGCCATCACCGAGGCGCACACCGCCGACGAGTTCGTCTCCCTGGACCAGCTGAAGCAGTGCGTCCAGTACCTGCGGTCGCTCCCGCTCGCCTGAGGACCCGTGCCCCGGACTGCGGTCACCGGCCCGGTCGGCCCTCGATCGCAAACGTACGAACGCGGCGGTTGCCGCGTCCGGTAAGGAGAACCGAGTGAAGATCGACGGCTCGCTGGACACGGAGACGATACCGGAGCCCGTCGAACGGCGGCCCCGGCTCGGCAGGCAGTTCGGGAAGCTGTGGACCGCCTCGTCCGCCTCGGCCGTCGGAGAAGGGGTGTCGCTGGCCGCCGCGCCCCTCATGGCCAGCACCCTGACCGACGACCCGCGGCTGATCGCGGGCGTGAGCATGGCCCTGACACTGCCGTACGCACTGTTCGGCATCCCGGCGGGCGTCCTCGTCGACCGGGTCGACCGGCGCCGGGCCATGGCCCGCATCGACCTCTTCCGCGGCCTGCTGATCTCCGCGTTCGTCGTGTCGGTCGCGCTGGGCTTCGGCAACCTCTGGGCGCTGTACGTGTGTTTCTTCCTCATCGGAACATGCGAGACCTTCTTCCGTAACGCTGCCCAGATCCTCGTACCGTCCGTCGTGTCCGAGGAGCACCTCGTCGCGGCGAACGGGCGGATCATGGGATCGGAGACGGTGGGCAGCCAGTTCGTCGGGCCCCTCATCGGTTCGTCGCTCTTCGTGCTCGCCCCTGCCGTCCCGTTCGGCGTGAACGCGGCCACCTTCTTCGCCTCCGCGATCCTGCTCACCCGCTTGCGGCTCCCGGCGGCGGGCGACGCCCTGTCCCAGCCCACGGCGGAACGCCCCCGGCTGCTCGCCGACATGGCCACCGGCGTGCGCTGGCTCTTCAAGCACCGACTGCTGCGCAACCTGTCGCTGACGGCCGGAGCGATCAACCTCGTCTACACCGGTGCGCTGGCCGTGCTCGTCATCTACGCACACCGCGAACTGGGGCTCTCCGACGTCGGTTACGGCGTGTTGGTCGCCTCCCAGGCCGTGGGCGCGATCAGCGCCGCGAAACTGTCGCCCCCACTGGTCCGGCGGATCGGCAACGGGTGGGCGCTCGTGAGCGTGGTCGCGGCGATCGGGTGGAGCAATCTCATCATCTGGCTCGTCCCCACCGCCTGGGCCGTCGGCTTCGCCCTGGCTCTGGGCGCGTGCGCCACCGTGACCTGGAACATCGTCACCGTGGTGCTGCGGCAGACGCTCGTCCCCAAGGACCTCCAGGGCCGGGTCAACAGCATCTACCGGCTCTTCGCCTGGGGTGCGCTGCCGATCGGCGCCGGTCTGGCCGGCGTGATCTCCAAGAGCCACGGCACCCCTGCCGTGTACGCGCTCGGTGTGGGCCTCATGGCCGTCGTCGCGGTCCGTCTGGCCTTCGGCGCCCGCAAGTGGTTCGCCCTCACTTGAGCCGTCGGCCGTCCGTCGTCGCCGTCCGCAAGGCCCTCCCTCATCCCCTCCTTCCCGCAGTCGTACTGCGTGCTCAGCTCCGTCCCGACCGAAAGTGAACTCCCCATGAAGCAGCCGCTCTCCTCCTCGCGCGCCCCCCGGTCGGGACTCGGCGCTGAATACCTCGACCTGCTGAAGCAGCGGCAGGCCGACCCCGCCGAGCTGACCCGGCACGTGATCGCCGACGAACTCGTCACGGTGGCCTACAAGGGCCGGTTCCTCGCCTCCCCCGTCTTCCTCTCCGCCGAGGAACGCCGTTCCGTCTCGGCCGACCTATACCAGATCCACCGGCTACTGACCGAGTTGCCCGAGCGGCTCTTCGGCGGTGACACTGCGGCCCTGGCCCGGGCCGTAGGGATGACCGAGATCCAGGCCGACGTCGTCCGGCGCGCGGCCGCCGCAGGCCAGCCGCTGCTGCCGCTCGCCCGCTCCGACCTCTACCGCAGTGCCGACGGCTTCAAGCTGCTGGAGCTCAACATCACTAGCGCCCTGGGCGGTTTCGAGAACGCCGGCATCAACCGGGCCATGCTCATGCACCCGGTCCTGGCCGGCTTCGTCGCGGAGCACGGGCTCGCCTACGCGGACACCTTCGAGGGCATCGTCAAGATGCTGTACGCGGAGTGCGCCACGCACATGGACCGCGAGAGCCGCCCCGTCGTCGCCCTCGTCGACTGGCCCGAAAGCTTCAAGTCCTACGAGCCCCGCCTGAAGGTCATGGCGGCACTGTTCGACGAGGCCGGAATAGACGCCGTCCCCTGCCATGTGGGCCAGATCACCGACCGCGACGGCCGCCTCGACGTGGCCGGCCGCGCCATCGACGTGCTGTACCGCTTCTTCCTCGTCGAGGAGATCGAGACCGCCGCCGACGCCGAGTTCGTCGAGCCCCTGCTGCGCGCCTTCGAGGAGGGCCGGGTCGGCATGTTCAGCCGCTTCGACTCGGAGCTGTACGGCAACAAGGGCGCACTCGCCATGCTCTCCGACGACCACAACCGCTCCGCCTTCACCGCCGAGGAGCAGTCCTGCATCAACCGGTTTCTGCCGTGGACCCGGCACGTACGGGGCACCGCTACGGACGGCGCGGGAGAAGAGGTCGACCTCGTGAAGTACGCCGTGGCGCACCAGGAGGACCTGATCCTGAAGCCGACCCTGCTGCACGGCGGCAGCGGCATCGTGCCCGGCTGGACCGTGGGCCCCAAGGAGTGGCTGGCCGCGCTCACGGCGGCGGTGGACGGGCCGTACGTGGTCCAGCAGCGGATCCGGCCGATCCCGGAGGTCTTCCCCGCGGACGACGGCGTGGGCACCCAGGAACTCTTCCTCAACTGGGGCGTGTTCCTCACCGACCCGCAGGTCACCGGGGCGGACGGCTACAACGGCTGCCTAGTCCGGGGGAGCACCGACCCCGAAGTGGGCGTCGTGAGCATGACCGGTGGTGCCCGGGTCGCCTGCTCCTTCTACGAGACCGGTGAAGCCGTCGCGTCGGCCTGACCCGCGAAAGACCGAGAAGGACGTACTGATGAAGATCGCAGTGATCGACGGCCATTCGACGGGCCGCGCTCTCGTCTCCGCACTCCGTGCCCGCGGCAGCGTCTGCGTGCACGTGCAGTCCTCCCCGCAGATGGCGGAGTACTTCACCCGCGGCTTCCGCGCCGACGACTACGAAGTCCTGCTGGACGGCAGCGGGGACCTCGTCCCGCTCGCCCGGCAGCTCGCCGGACTGGGCGTGGACCGGGTCGTGGCGGGCACCGAGTCGGGCGTGATCGTCGCCGACACCCTCAGCCACCTCATGGGGCTGCCGGGCAACCGCTACGAGACGCTCCCGGCCCGGCGCGACAAGAAGGTGATGGCCGAAAGGGCGGCGGCCGCGGGAGTGGCCGTGCCGCGAGGAACGGCGGTCGCCGATGCGGACGAGGCCGCGGCGTGGTTCGCGGCGAGCGGCCTGACCGCGGCTGTGGTCAAGCCGCCGAACAGCGCTGGCACCGACAACGTGCGGTTCTGCGGGACCGTGCAGGAGGTGCGCGATGCGTGCAAGTCCGTCCTCGCCTCCGACAACCTCTTCGGACAGCCCAACACCGCGGTCCTGGTCCAAGAGCGGGTGTACGGCGTCGAGTACTACGCCAACACCGTCTCGCACGACGGAGTCCACCGCTTCGCCGAACTGTGGCGGTACACCAAACGGACCGGCAGTGTCGGCTACCCCGTCTACGACTACGAGGAGCCGGTGCCGGTCGGCTCCGCCGAAGCGGCGGTCCTGCGCGGCTTCGTCACCGAGGCCCTCGACGCCCTGGGCGTCGTGTCCGGGGCGGCCCACACCGAGGTGATGCTGACCGAGCGAGGCCCGGTCCTCATCGAGACCGGCGCCCGGCTCGGCGGCGGCACCGCGCCCGAGGTGGTGGAGCGCTACGCGGGCACGTCGCAGACCGGCCTGCTGGCCGACACCCTGATGGACCCGGCACGGCTGGGCGCCTTCGACGACGCGTCCGTCACGTGGGCCGGGGCGCTGCGCAACGTCGCCCTGATCAACCCCTCGGCGGGCATCGTCAAGTCGCTGGACTGGACGGAACGAGTGCGGGCGCTGCCCACACTGGTCCACCTCTCGCACGGGGCCGTCGTGGGCCACTACGTCCCCGACACCAGCGATCTGATCAATTCGCCCGGATACGTCTTCCTGGCTGCCGAGGACCCGCGGGACATCGAGCGCGACTACCGCGCCCTGCGCGCCATGGAAGAAGAAGGCCTCTACACCCGCTGACCGGCGAGGTCGCCGGCCCCTGGGGGCCGGCAGAGAAAGGAACCAGATGGTGCTGGCCACGGCGCCCGTACCCGGTATTGGCCACGAACAGCTGCTCGTGCTGCTCACACAAGTCGGTGCCCTTCTGATCCTCGCGACCGGCCTCGGACGGCTGGCACTGCGCCTTGGCCTTCCCGCGGTGGTCGGCGAGCTGCTCGCCGGCATGGTGGCGGGCCCTTCCTTGCTTGGGAATGTCGCCCCCGCCGTGTCCGACTGGCTGCTGCCCAGGAACCCGGAGCAGATGCATCTTCTCGGTGCGATCTCGCAGTTGGGAGTGCTACTCCTGGTCGGCATCACCGGTGCTCACATCGACTTGGGCCTGCTGAGCCGCAAGCGCGTGGCCATCGGCTGGGTCAGCGCGGGCAGCGTGCTCCTTCCATTGGCGCTCGGCGTCGGACTGGGCTTCCTGCTCCCGGGATCGGTGATGGGTGAGGACGGCGACCGACCCACCTTCGCCCTCTTCATCGGCGTGGCCATCGCGGTCAGCGCGCTCCCGGTGATCGCGAAGACCCTGATGGACATGAGGCTCCTGCACCGCAACGTCGGCCAGGTCATCATCGGCGCGGCCGCGGTCAGTGACATCCTGGGCTGGCTGTTGCTGTCGATCGTCTCGGCCATGGCGACGGCGGGCTTCCGGCTCGGCGTGGTGGCCGAGTCCGTCGCCTACCTGCTGATCGTGCTGGCCGTGACGGTGTTTCTCGCCCGGCCGCTGATCGGACGGCTGCTGCGCCCGATCGAGCGTTCCGCGAACCAGGGGGATCTGGGCATCGCGGCCGTCGTGGTATTGATCGTGCTGTCCGCGGCCGGGACGCACGCCCTGAAGATGGAGCCCATCCTCGGAGCGTTCCTGTGCGGCATCGTCATCGGCTCCCTGGGGCCGGGAAGCCGCCGATTCCTCGAGGCCCTGCGGCCGTTCGTCATGGCGGTCCTCGCGCCGCTGTTCCTCGCGACCGCTGGACTCCAGGTCGACCTGTCGGCGCTGAAGGACCTCTCGGTGCTCGGGGCCGGGCTGATCACGCTGGCGGTCGCCGTCGGAGCGAAGCTCGTGGGCGGCTACGCCGGAGCCCGGATGGGCAAGCTGGACCACGACGAGTCCCTGGCCATCGGCGCCGGTCTGAACGCGCGGGGCGTCGTGGAGATCGTCCTGGCTTCGGTCGGCCTGAGCATCGGCGTGCTCAACACCGCTTCGTACACCATCGTCGTCCTCGTCGCGGTGGTCACCTCGGTCATGGCGCCGCCGCTCCTGCGCCGGACCACTAGCCGCATCGCCCAGACGACCACCGAGATCGAACGCGAACGCGACTACGCCGCCGCGCAGCAGGTCGCGCAGTGACCACGCGGACGCGTCGAGCAGGCTCTGCAAGGAGTAACACCTCATGACCGTGCGAGAACTGTCGCATGTCGAGCTGTACACGAAGGACAAGATCCCCCCGGTCCACCACCTCGTCTCGGCCCTCGGCTACGAGCGGGTGGCGGACTCCGTCGGAGTGGACCGGAGCTCCGTGCTGCTGGACCGCGGTGATATCCGCCTGGTGGTCACGTCGGGCTGGGCGACGCGCGGCTTCGTGTCGCGGTACGGGGAGGGTATAGCGGACATCGCCGTCCTGTGCGATGACGTGGCCACGATCCGGGACGCCGCGCTGGCTGCCGGTGCTACGGTCACGTACTCGGCCCAGGGCGACCCGGTCCTCTCGGGCATCGGGGAGGTCGTCCACACGCTGCTGCCCCTGGCCGGACAGGACCCCCGCGCCCTGCCGTCCGGGCGGGCGTGGGTTCCGTCCGCGGGGCGACCCGAGCCTGCGGAACGCGGGGACGCGCTCGACTGCTTCGTCCTGCACCTGGACCCCGACGTGCTGGAACGCTACGCGGGATTCTGCGTGGACGTCCTGGGCTTCGCCGGCCCGGCTCCCACGGATCTCACCGCCGGAGGTCGGACGGTCACCGGCCTCGCGGTGTACGGCGCTTCGGGGCGCGTGGCGTTCGCCCTCGTCGCCAGGGACGGCGTCCTGCCGGAGTGGCCGGACGTCCTCGACGGCGGTCACGCGGTGCCGACGGGCCCGGATTTCGCCCGCCATCGGACCGGTGAAACACCTCTACGACGATCTTCGAAAGCCTTGAGGTAGCTGGACATGGGTCACATTTCTCTCGACGGACAAGAATATTTCCTCACCCCGGTGTGCCTGGTCCCCAACGGGCGGGCGCACCTGGGCCACATCGCGGGCCCCCTGCTGAAGATGGACGTGCTCCGCCGGCACATCCTGCGCGGCGGCGGCCGGGCGACGATGATCTCCGTGAGCGACGCTCACGAGTCGCACGTCCTGGTCCGCGCGCACCAAGACGGTGTGGCACCGGAACAAGTGGCGAACGGCAACTACCACCTCATCAGGAACGACCTGGCCGCGCTGGACATTGCCTACGACGACCTGATCAACCCGCTCGACGAGGACTGGGCCGAGCGGTACACCGAGGTCAACCGGGACTTCCTGGCGGAAATCGTGGCGCAGGGCAGTGCGGTGGCGCGCTCCGAGCCCATGCCGGTGCTCGACTCCGAGCAGGTCGGCGCGCACAGCAGCTCGCTGCGCCCCCGCGTCGACGAGCCCGTGGTCAGCGGCTGGCTGAAGGGCCGGTGCCCGCAGTGCGAGCAGCCGCTTGTCGGCTTCTTCTGCGAATCCTGCGGAGGCCACTTCTCGCCGTCCGAGATGATCGACCCGGCGACCGCTCACTTCGAGGGCGTCCTGCGGTTCGACGAGATCAGCTCGCTCTACCTGGACCTGCCCGGCGGCCCCGGGGGCCTCCGGGAGCGGTTGCGGGAAGTGTGCAAGCGGCCCGACTTCCTGGCGATAGCCGACCGGTACGTACGGGCTAACGGCGCGACGATCCGGCTCACCGTGCCGAGTCCCTGGGGCATTCCCTGGGAGGAGGACGGTGTGTCCCCCGGGCAGGTGATCTTCTCGTACTCCGCGCTGCTGATCGGCTGTCACCTGCTCGCCGGGGAGCGCTACAAGGAGATCACCGGCGCCAAGCTGAACCCGTTCCACCATGCGTCGGAGGTCCGCACGGTCATCTCGTTCGGCATCGACAACGCCGTTCCCTTCATGGTCGGCGCGGTCGGCTGCGCGCTCGGGCAGAGCACCTACAAGCCCGTTGACTCCCTGCTGGTGAACTACTTCTACGACCTGGAAGGCAGCAAGTTCTCCACCAGCCGCGGCCACGTCGTCTGGGGCGGCGACATCGTCGCCCTCGGCCGGGCCGAGCCGGACCTCACCCGAGCCTACCTCTGCCTTCGCAACCCCGAGTTCGCCAGGGCCGCCTTCCAGGCCGACGAGTTCCTGTCGTTCCACAACGAGGTCGGGGCCCGGGTGACCTCGGCGCTGAGGGCGGTGGCCGAGCGGATCGGACCGGACGCCGCCACCGCGCCCTCCCCGGACGTCCTGCGCTCGCTGGTCCGGACGCTGGAGCACCAGACCGACGTGCTCGACCCGGACACCTTCAACCTGACCGCCGCCTGGACGTGCGTCGAGAACTGGATCGCCTGCGCCCCCGCGTACACCGCCACTGAGGAGTCGGCGGCCGCCTGGCTGCTCGGCTTCGCGCTGCTCGCGGAACCGATCATGCCCTCCATGGCGCAGCGCGTGTGGGAAGCCGCGGGCCTCAGCGGCCGCCCGGACGTGGCCGCGCTGTCCGACGGCCGACGGCCGGTGAAGCTGACCCGGGAGCTGCCCGGGCTGCGGACCCTGACCCGCACCGAGCTGAACGCGTGCCTCCCGGCCACGCTGCGTTCGTGAGAGGAAACAGAGCCTTGGACTACGTCGTGATCTCCGGTGAGATCGAGACCGAACAGGACGGCCTCGCCTACGGGGCGATGGTGTTCGCGGTGCGGCCGGGGGTGTCCACCGAGCCCCACCGGCATGCCAGCGAGGAGACGTGGATGGTCCAGTCCGGTGAAGGGCACTGCACGATTGACGGCAGGCGCATCGGGCTGATCCCCGGGGCCCGGGTCGTCGCACCGCCGGACACGGAGCACACCATCACCAACACCGGCCCCAGCGATCTCGTCGTCCTGGGCATGTGGTGGAAGAGACTGTGAGCCGTCAGGACGTCGTCATCGTCGGCGGGGGAGTCGTCGGCCTGACCCTGGCCGACTCCCTGACCCGCCGAGACCCCGGCCTCGAGGTGACCGTGCTGGAACAGCACGACTGGGCATCCGGGGCGACGGGCTACGCGGGCGCCGTGGACATCCCCTACGCGCACACGCCGTTCCACCGCGACCTGGTCCGCTCGGGCCGGCGCTGGTGGAACGAACTCGACACGGCCACGCTCCCGCGGACTCCGCTGCCCTTCACCTGGCTGGTCCGCGGCCCGGAGGCTGCCGCGCACCTCCAGGACGCGCTGCTCGGCCCGGTACGGCCGGTGCCCGAGCAAGCCGACGGGGCCTGGCGGCTGCCGCCCGGCACGCGGGCGCTGGCCGGGCAGGCCCATGTCATCGACCCCGCCCTCCTGTGCGCCGTGCTCCTGGACCGTCTGGCCGCACGGCCCGGTGTCCGCCTCGTGCACCACGCACGGGTGGAGCGGGCTGAGCCGCGGCCGGACGGGGCGCTGGCCGCCGTCACGGCCGACGGTCGACAGTGGCGGGCTGACCAATGCGTCCTGGCCCTCGGCGCCTGGCTCCCCGGATTCGTGGCGGACTCCGCGCACTGGCCGTCCGGCTTCGACGTGCGGACCAAGCGGGTCTTCGGGCTGCGCGTCGCCCTCTCCGGCCGGGCCGCCGTCCAGCACGGGGTGGGCTCGGCTGAGGACGGGATCTTCCTCTTCCCGGTCGCGGACGGCGAGTTCGCCATGAGCATCAAGCACGACGTGTGGGACGTGACGCCCGCCGAGAGCGAGCTGCCCGACGAGGTCCTTGCTCGCGCGGCCGGGTTCCTCGACGTGGTCGCGGGCCCCGGCACCTGGCGGCTGACCCGCACCAGGGTCTTCGCCGACACCTACACGCGGGACGCCACCCCGCACCTGGTGCCGCTCGACGCCGCGGGCGACCTGTTCGCCGTCACCGGCTTGCACGGGTCCGGTATACGGCTGGCGGCCGGCATGGCCGAACACACAGCCAAAGCGATCCTTCGGCACCGACAGGAGAACTAGCGTGACCCCCTCCAGCCTTAGCTCACCCAGCGGAGTCACCGGGCCGGGTAACCTCGCCTTCTACCGGGACTCCGGAGCGTCCGCCATCATGCGGGCCGCGCATTTCCCCGACGAGATGCTCCCCTTCATTCAAATGGAAAGCCTCGCGGTGCTGGAGGCGCTCTCGCGTTACGCCTGCTCGACCCTCGTCGAATTCGGCTGCTACGACGGCCGCTCCCTGGAGGTCGCCCGTGCCGCGGGCGTCGAATACCTGGGCATCGACATCAACGCCATCGCGGTGGAGCAGGTCCGCCACCGCATCGCCGAGGAGGGCCTCGGCGACCGGGCCCGGGCGCAGGTGGGCGACGCCATGCAGTGCGCCGACTGGATCGGCTCCGTCACCGGAGGCCGTCCCCTGCTGCTGCTCCCCTTCAACCTGCTGGGCAACTTCCCCTCTCCGGAGCTGCTGCTGAAGGGCATCAAGCAGGGCGGGGGAGTGGCCGTCCTGTCCGTGTTCACCGCCTCCGCAGCCGCCACAGACCTGCGCCGGGACTACTACACCGCCTGCGGCATAACCCCGTTGCAGGAATACCAGGACGTCGACGGTGGAGTCGTCTTCCGCTCGCGGAACACTTTCCAGTCCCGGTCCTTCACCCCGCAGGCCCTGGCCGAGCTCTGCGCCGCATGCGGCATCACGGTCCTCAGCGAGGCCACGAACAGAGTCGGCCTCTGCCTGACCGTCAGCCTCGGTTGACCAACCCTCCCTCCTCTCCTCCCGACCTGGAGCCGCTCATGCCCGCCGATGTCTTGTTCGCAGCCGACGAGGAGTCCCTCCGCCGCTGCTGGCCCGTGTTCGCGCAGCTGCGTCCGCACCTCGCTGGGGAGGAGGAGTTCCTCGCCCGCTGGAAGACCCAGAGCACCGAGGGCTACCGGATCATGTACGTGCTCCAGGACGGCGAGGTGCGGGGTGCGGCGGGCTTCCGCGTCCTGACCACCATGGCCTGGGGCCGGATCCTCTACCTGGACGACCTGGTCGTGGACGAGGGCGCGCGGAGCACCGGTCTGGGCAGTCAGCTGCTCACGGCGCTCAAAGACATCGCACGGGCGGAGGGCTGCGAGCAGCTCCACCTCGATACCGGACATCAGCGGCATGCCGCCCACCGGTCATACCTGCGCAACGGGTTCCACTTCGACTGTCACCACCTCGCCCTGACACTCGACGAAGGCGGCGAGGCGTGACCACCCGGCCTTCGCGCGGCGGCCGACGGATAGCCGTCATCGGCGCGGGGCCAAAGGCCGCGGCGCTCGCGGCCAAGACCCACGTTCTCAACGAGCTCGGCATAGTCCCCGTGGAACTGCACGTCTTCGAGCGGGACGAGATCGCGGCCCACTGGACCGGCCGGGCCGGCTGGACGAGCGGCCGTGAGCGGCTGGGCACGCGCGCCGAGAAGGACGTCGGCTTCCCGTACCACAGCACGTTCCGGTTCGGCGTGCGCGGCAAGGAGATCGACGCCCGGATGCAGGCGTTCTCCTGGCAGAGTCACCTGATCGACACCGGTGGCTACCAGCACTGGATCGACGCCGGACTGCCGTCGCCCACACACCGGCAGTTCGCCGACTACCTCAAGTGGGTGCTGACCCGGGCTGTGTCGGGCGTGTACGTACAACGCGCCGAGGTGATCGGTCTGCGGTACAGCACCGACGGCTGGACGCTGGACCGCCGCGGTCCCGTCGGCGCGAACTCCCCGGGCCCCTACGACGGGCTGGTCTTCACGGGACACGGCGCGCCTGCCCCTCTGCCGCACTCCCCCGAGGTGGCCGACCGGCTGCTGACCGCGGCCACCCACCGCGAGAAGCTGAGCTCCTTGGGGCTGGGCGCCGGAAGCCGGATCTGCGTCGTCGGCGCCGGTGAGAGCGCGGCCTCGTTCGCCCTGTACATCTGGGAGACCCTGGGCGAGGACGTCACGGTGTCCATCATCTCCCCGTCCCCGCCGCACTCCCGCGCCGAGTCCTACGTGGAGGACCGGGTCTACTCCGACCCGCAGACGGCCGCCTGGCAGCAGCTCCCCGAAGCCGTCCGGATGGACTTCATCGCCCGCACGGACCGCGGGGTGATCTCCCCGCGCGCTCTGGGCGAGCTGGCCCGGGCCCGCAGCGTCTCCTTCCTGCGCGGCCGGATCCGGTACGTGGGAGCCGGGACGTCGGGACGCATCTTGGTCACCGTCGACCAGCACGACGAGGTGATGCGCCGCGAGTACGACCTCGTCGTCAACTGCACCGGCAGCTCCCCGCTGCGCCAGCTGACGGGCCTGCTCGACGGGACGAGCACCAACTCGGTGGAATCCCGGCTGGGCGTCACACTGAGCGACGAACGGGCCCTGGCCCGCGAGCTCGACGCATCCCTCGCCCTGCGGGGCCTGTGGCCCCGCCTGCACGTCCCCGCGCTGGCCGGCCTGGCCCAGGGCCCCGGCTTCGCCAACCTCAGCTCGCTGGGACTGCTGAGCGATCGAGTGCTGGGCGGCTACGCGGACGCGGACCACCACGCCCCTCCATCCGCGCGACCGGCGACGGCGACCGTAGCGCCCGGCCTAGGACTGTGAATGATCCTCTTCGTTGAATCGCCGCTGACGGGCAGCGGATTGACCGCTCTCGGCTGGGCGGTGGACCACGGTCTCGACGCCGCCCTGGTTACCACCAACCCGGCCAAGTACGACGGGATGCCGGGCGCCGACGTCCTCGCGGAACTCGCCCGGCGCGAGCGCCTGTTCGTGGTGGCGACCACCGAGGGCGAGACGCTGCCCGGCGAGCTCGTCACGGCGCTGCGCGACGACGACGGCCCGCCCGCGGTGGTCTGCGCGACCGACCGGCACCTGCTCTTCGCCGCCGTGCTCGCCGAAGCGGTCGGCGCGCCGTTCGCCCCGGTGGAGACCGTGCGCACGCTCCGCGACAAACGGTGTGCGCGCGAACTCTACGAAGAACTCGGCATCGCCTCGCCGCGCTGGACCGAGCCCCGTACCGCGGAGGAACTGGCGGCCTTCGTGACCGCCTCGGGAGCCCCCGTCGTGCTCAAGAACTGCCGCGGCACCGGCAGCCTCGACGTGCTGCTGTGCCGCACCCCGCACGAGGCCGCCACCGCGTTCCGCACCCTCTCCGCAGCCGGCCGCTACCTCGACGGCGAGCTGATGGCGGAGGTGTACGTGAACGGCCCGCTCTACAGTCTCGAAACGCTCGTGGCGGACGGCCGGTGCAGGCACCTCGGGGTCACCGACCGGCAGCTGGGCCCGCGCCCCTCGTTCTGCGAGGTGTCGTACACCTTCCCGGTCGAAGTACCGCCGGAGGCCGAGGCCAGGATGCGCAAGGCCGTCGAGACCCTGGTAGCCGCCACCGACTTCACGCAGGGGATGCTCCACACCGAGTTCGTCCTCACCGACGACGCCGCCGTCGTGGTGGAGGTCAACGCCCGGATGGGCGGGGGACTGCTGTCCTCGATGATGAGCGACTGCCTGTCCGTGTCCGTGCCCGAACTGCTCTGTACGGCGGCGCTGGGCCGCCCCGTGCCCGAACCCGTCCGCACCGGGGACCACAGCAGCACAGTGACGGTGTACGCCTCCGAGGCCGGTCGTCTGCTCCGGGTGGACGGACTCGACCGTGCAGCGCACGCCGCCCACGTCGTGCAGGTTGCGACCACCGCGGCGCCCGGCGACGAGGTACGGGCGGCGGGAGACTACCGCGGCTCGGTCTGCCAGGTCCGCACCCGCGCGGGCTCCTCGAACCTGGCGCTCAACGCGGCGCTCGCCGCGGCCAGGGACCTGACCGTGCGGATAACGGGGTGACCGGGGCGAGCCGGGTGTCGGAGCCCGGCACCACCGGGACCGGCACGTCCGGCCTGCGCGCGGTCGTGTTCCAGGTGCCGGCCGCGGTGCTCTTCGTCAACCTCGCCCTGGCGGGGAACAACGCGCTGGTCGCGATCGTGCTGTACCGGCTCACCGGCAGCGCGTCCCATTTCGCCCTGGTGCTGGTGTCGAACTTCGCGATCGCCGCCGTCGTCCAGCTGATCGCCGGCCATGTGGTCGACCGGTTCGGCGCCCGCCGGCTAGCGGTGCTCAGCGAAGGGCTGGCCTGCGCCGCCATCACCGTCGAGGCAGCCGTATCACTGCTCGACTCCCCAGCCGTGCCACTGGTCTGCGGAGCCGCGCTGGTCAGTGTCATCCAGGGGTTCTACCGGGCGTCGATGTTCACGCTCTCCCCCCAACTCGTCGGCAAGGAAAGACTTGCCGCCCTGAACGCCAGGATCAACGCGGCCTTCCAGGCTGGCACGCTGCTCGGTGCTCCGCTCGGCACCGTGCTGCTGCTGCTCCCGCCGGTCTGGGGCTTCCTGACGCTGGCCGTGTCGTTCGCGGCGGCCGCCCTCATCCTCGGCATGCTCCCGAAGCCGCCGCGGCCGTCGGCGCGGTCGTCCGGTCCCGAGCCCGCGAAGACGGGGCTGCTCCGGGAACTGCGCGGGCAGCGTGGACTCATCACCCACATCCTGCTCTGCTCGGGTGACTACGTCGCCGTGTACCTGTTCACCCTGGTCGTCGTGCCGCTGGTGGACGGCCGCTTCGGCGGCAACACCATGACGCTGGCCGTCGTCAACGCGGCCCTGCCCGCCGGGATCATGCTCTCCGGACTCGTGCAGTGGCGGTCCTGGTCCGGGGAGCGGACCCGGCGCCTGGTGACCGGGTTCATGGCCATGACCGTGTCCGTCTTCCTGCTCCTGATGATCGACCTCGGCCAGGTGGCGACCGTCGTCTGCGTCGTGGCGATCGGCTTCGCGGCAGGCTCCTCCCAGACGCTGCTGATGACGGCGCTGCAACTGCGCTCCCCGACCCACATCCTGGGACGCGTCGCCTCGCTGCGGCTCTTCGTGGCGTCGGCACTGGCGGCCCCCACGCTGGCCTCGGCCTCGTACCTGCTGGGCGACGGAGTGCGCACCGCGATGTTCTACTGCGCCGCGGTCGAGGCCGTCGCACTCGCCGCGCTCCTGATCCTCTCCCACCGGCGCCTGCTGGGACGCAGCACGCTCTCAGCAGCCCCCGACACCCCCGTCGAGTGATGCGGAAGCACATGATGGAGATCGAAGAGAACACCGGCCTGCCCATGGTCTTCGCCAGCACCCGGGAAGCCCTGGAGACCGACTGGGAGGAGTACCGGGGACGGGCGGAAGTCGTCCGGGTGGTCGACCCAGCCGCCGATGCCTGGCCGCGTCTTCGGGCGGCCGGATTCCTGCCCAAGCCCAGCTGGCTGACCTGGGTGGCGGACACGGGCGAGAGCGAGGAGGCGTACCTGAGCGGCCTGCACCGCAAGGAACGCCAGAGCATCCAGGCCGCCCGCCGGCGCCTGGACGAAGCGGGCCTGACGGTCGACGTGGTGCCCGTGACAGAGCCGTTCCTCGACGAGTTCCTGGACCTGTACGAGCGGCAGCTGACGCGCCTGCGCCATGCGCTGCCGGTCGCCCTGCAACAGCGCGACCAGCTGCTGTCGGACGCGGCCGACCTGTTCGCTGTCAAGGTGCGCGACGGCGACGCCCTGACCGGCGCCTGCCTGAGCCAGGACCAGCCCGAGGCGGACCTCGTGCGCCTGCGGTTCTCAGCAGTGAACGAGCGGGCCAGAGCGCAGAGCCTGGCCCGCGTCCTGTACACGGAAGCGGTGAACCACGCCCGGGACCGGGGCTTCGGCAGGGTCAGCCTCGGCAACGACCCGAACCTCTACGGGCACGTGGTCGAGGTGGGGCTCTTCGCGTTCAAGACCCGGCTGGGCTTCAGCGCGGTGCCCTCCCAGACGGTCCACCCGTTCCGGGGGGACGACTGCGCCGACCTCGTGCTCAGCAGGCGCGTCCTCACCGATCCCACCCTGCTGCTGTCCTACCGGGAGGACGCCGGGGACGCCGGGGCCGGGTCGCGCGGGCTGCGAATGGAACTCTTCGCGAGCAGCGCAGACCCGGAAGCGGGCCGGTACGCGGGCTCGTTCACCGGTGAGATCCGGGTGCACACCGTGCCGTCCGCGGACCCGGACCCGGTCGGCCCGTAGCGGGGCCGCCGACGGGCCGGGAAGTCCATCGGCGGCACCGGCCCGTCACACCACCCAGTGCGGGCGGCGGTCGGCCGACGGGGTGCGCAGCCCACGCGTCACGGCCGCGGCCATGCGCTGTACGGCCTCGCGCAGGATGTCGGACGGCCTGGTGTACGGGATACGCAGGCGGTTCTCGAAGACACCCGGATCGGTGGTGAAGCAGGCGCCGCCCTCGATCCGCACGCCGTGCTCCAGGGTCCGCTCGGCGAGAGTGGACGCGATGGGTTCGCCGAGGTCGACCCAGAGCGACAGCCCGCCCGGCGGTAGCTGCCACCGCCATTGGGGGAAGTGCTCGGTCAACGCCCCAGCCAACGCGTCCCGTTGCTCGCGCACCCGCGCCAGATGGCTCGGCAGCAGGTCCTCGGCGCCGCTAAGTAGCGCATGGGCCAGGAGCTGATCCAGCACGGAGCCGCCCAGGTCGGTGGCGATCCGCTGGGCCGCGAGCTCCGTCACGAGCCGCGCGGGCGCGCGCAGCCAGCCGATGCGCAGACCGCCCCAGTGGGTCTTGCTCATCGAGCCGATGGTGATGACCCGGCCGGACCCGCCCGGCGCCGCGTGGGAGGCGAAGGGCCGCGGCGCGGGCAGGTCGAGGGCCAGATCGGCTGTGGTCTCGTCGATCACCAGCCAGCTGTCGGCGGGCCGGGCGGCGCGCAGCACGCGGACCCGGTCCTCGTCGGGCATCAGCAGACCCGTCGGGTTGTGGAAATCCGGCATGAGGAAGGCCAATTGCGGGACCGTCTGGCGCAGCGTGGCCTCGAGGACCTCGACGTCCCAGCCGTGGTCCGAGACGGGCACGGACACGGTGCGCAGGCGAGCGCGGCGCATGGCTTCCAGAGCGTTCGGATAGGACGGGTTCTCCACCATCATGCGGTCGCCCGGCGCGGCCAGGAGCCCGAGGACCAGAGTAAGCGCGTGCTGGGCCCCGGACGTGATGAGGATTTGCTCGGGGACGGTCGCGAGCCCGCGCCGGGTGAACCTGTCGGCGACCGCGGCCCGTAGCTCCGGCAACCCGTACGGGTGGTAGCCGGAGGAGCGGGTATGCACGGCCAGCTGCGGTGCGACCCTGCCCAGGGCTTCGGCCAGCACGTGCGAGGGCAGGCCGGGGGCCGCCCTGGCGAGGTCAATGGTGGTGTCGGAGGGCGGGAGCGCCCGGGCGACCTTGTGGGGCAGAACCTCTTTGGGCAGGGCCGTCCAGGTGCCAGAGCCCTGCCGACTGTGGGCGTACCCGCCGGCGCGGAGCAGGTCGTAGGACGCGGTGACGGTGGGCCTGCTGAGGTTGAGGGCCGTGGCCAGTGCCCGCTCGGCGGGCAGCCTGATGTGCAATGCGACCTGGCCGTCGAGGATCAGCGCCCTGATCGCCTCGGACAGCTGGCGGTACGCGGGCCGTACCCCTTTGAGGTCGGGCAACAGGGCGGCCAGTTGGCGCCCGCTGAGGGCTCGTGTGGCGTGGTTCATCGGGCCACTCGGCACAGATTGGCCAACATGCTCATACCACTCTCCCCGAATTGGCAATCCAATTGCCGCCGCCGACTCTACAGACTCGCCGTCAGGTGCAGGGAGCACCGCAAGACACCAGAGGAGCAACCATGGGAAACGCCACCGCGCGGCAGCCACAGCAGGACGCGCGCGGGGACGGTCGTCCGCTGCCTCCCCTCGCCTATGTGCCCCTCTCCGAGCGTCCGCTCCGGCGCCTGGTTCAGCTGCTCGCCGGGTTGGCCCTCTACGGATTCAGCCTGTCGCTGCTGGTCCGGGGGGCGCTGGGCGTCAACCCGTGGAGCGTGCTGTACGAGGGCCTGCAGCGGCATTCGTCGTTGAGTTTCGGCACCATCAGTGCCGTCGTGGGGGTGGTGGTCCTGCTGGCGTGGCTACCGCTCCGGCAGCGGCCGACGCTCGGCACCTTCGCAAACGTCGCCGTGCTCGCTTGCTCGTCGGACCTGGGCCTTTCGCTCATACCCCAGGATCTGGGGCTGCCGGCCCGGATCGGCCTGCTTCTGACGGGCATCCTCCTCAACGGATTCTCCGTCGCCGTCTACGTCGGCGCGCGCTTCGGTCCGGGTCCCCGGGACGGGCTCATGACCGGGGCCGCGTCGGCGACGGGGCGCTCCATGCGGCTCGTCCGCACGGCGCTGGAGGTCGTCGTCCTCGCCGTGGGCTGGACCCTCGGCGGGACCGTGGGCATCGGCACCGTCCTCTACGCACTGCTGGTCGGGCCGGTCACGCAGTTCTTCCTGCCGCGCTTCACCTACCGCCGCGCGACCGAACCCGCCCACGGCCGGTAGGCCGTGGCCGGGCAGCTTGTGTTCGTGGCGGATCGGCGCGATCGTCGAGGCCGTGCTCGTCCCTCTGCACCTCGAACACGGCCGACCCCCGCCCAGTGGCTACACAACGTGAGCCGCGGAACCGCAGGCGAGGGGATGGCATCGGGCAGCTACGCCATCCTCAGGTGGGGGCTGTTTTGGCATGGCTGGGGCTCGCCTGGGGTACTCAGGAGCGCGACCCAGCGCCCTTCTCGTTCGACGACCTCCCGGCGCGCCTCAGGCGTGCTACTCGTGACCGCACGTGGTCCAACTTTGCCGGCCTCGGCGCCGCGGTGATCGTGATACGCGAGGAGTTCTTCGAGATCTACAAAGCGCCGGTTATCTCCGCTTCCCGGTCCGGTAGCGATCCCATCCATCAGGTCCGGATCGAAGAAACACTTCACGTCGTCCCACAGGGGGATCAGCCACACCGTCATACTGCCCGGCGCCCGGGCTGAAAGCAGCCCTGTTTCCGCTGATCAAGGGCATAGAAGCCACCGCAGGAGTAGAGGCACGGCAGTCATTCCGGCGGCAGCATTCAACGCGTCACAGGGAGGGAGGCGACGGTGCCGCCCTGGCGGAGAGCTTCGCGTAGGGTGGCGTTCTCCGCACGTGAGTGTCCCTGATGCCTCGGAGCACAACTGGCAGGACGTGCTGGATCTCGTCGTGGAGAGGGGCTGGAAGTGCCAGTACTCCGAAGGAGAGAGGGTGCTTCCCCTGCCTCGGGCGGAGGCAGCGCTGTCTCGACCGGCGGATGCTGAGTGCCCGAACCTGCGTGTCTGGCTGAGAGCTGAAGTGCTGGCGATCTTCCGCTTCTACTCGGACGAGGAGATCGATTTCGACGTTGACCTGCGCGAGTTGCAGGGGCAGGAGCGACTTGATGTGTTCTGCGGCTTCTTGCGGGAGATCGGGCGGCGGTTGGGCAAGCCGGTGCTGATGCATCCGGAGGGTGCCCATGGTCATCCAGTGCTCGGATTCGATGTCGAAGCCGATCGAGTCATCCTCCTTGCGGAGCCACTGGTCAGGTGACTGCTGCTGAGGGCTGTAGTTCGTGGAGAGTGCCGTCGCGGAGCAGCACCCGGTTCAGCCTCCGAGGCGGTGTGCAAGGTGGAGCAGATCTGCTAGGTGCAGTACCCGTCCGTCGAAGCCGGGGAGGGGGACATGGAGTGGCTGGGTCCAGCGGGCGGGGATTGCGTCCAGCCCGTAGTACGCCCCCGCGAGGCCTCCGGTGACCGCGGCGACGGTGTCCGTGTCACCGCCGAGGTCGATCGCCGCGCGTAGGGCGTCTTCGAAGCTGGTGGTGGTGCGCAGGGCCCAGACGGCGGAGCCCAGGCAGGACCAGACGGCACCGTTGAACTCGGTCGCCTGATCGGGGTGCCAGTCGGGCGCGAGGACTGTGGCGTAGCGGCCGCGGTGGTCGGGGTGGACAAGAGCCAGGGCGTCCGGGAGCGCGGCGAGGGGGTCGGTGTCCTCGAACGTGACACGGATGAGTTCGTGGAAGATCGCGGTGCCTTCCCAGGCCGCGCGGTCGCCGTGGGTGAGGGCGGCGATGCGGCGGGCCGCGTCCATGGTGGCTTCTTGGCCGGCGGCCGCGAAGTGGACCGCGGAGGTCGATGCCCGCATCAGGGAGCCGTTTCCCGCTGCTCGCTCGTTGACCTGGAAATGGATCGCGGCGGCGAGGTCCCAGGGCATGCCGTTGGTCAGGACGTCTTCGGTCTGCAGGCCGATGTCCTTGGGGTCTGAGGCTGCCCATCGCTGGAAGCGGGCGAAGATGTCCGGCAGATCCAGTCCGCCCTGCTCCAGCAGCGACTCCGCGACCAGGACGGCCATCTGCGTGTCGTCAGTGGCCTCGCCGGGGTCCCAGCCACCGCCTCCGCACATCTCGCCACCGGCACCAGGCGCGGGAAACCGCGCGGAGAACGCTCCCTGGGGACCGAACTCGAAGGGGCTGCCCAGGGCGTCACCTACCGCTGAGCCGACGACCGCGCCAGCGGCCCGCTGAATCCGCTTCATTCGCGCAGGTTATCTGTGCCGCGCTGACGGCCGCACGGCCCTGTTCCTTCTTCGGCTCCCTGAACCATCGGCGGCCAACGCCTCTCGTCTACAGAAGTGCGCCACCTGAGACACCTTGGGGCTGAGACACCCGCACAGGTCACATAACACCGTCCAGCCCGGTGTCCTCCGGCAGCTGCGCCAAGGCCGCCGCCCGGATCTCGGGGAACGCCAGGCTTCTGTATCGAAGGGCTTGTTGTTGCATGCGCCGCGGAGCAGTCGGTGATGACGTTGCGCATCCGGCTGCAAGCAGGTCCATGGGAGGCAGTAGGGCCCCCGAACCTTCTCCAGCCGTCGAGGATTGGTCAACGCTGCGGGCGTGGGTGCGGGCTGGCGCAAGGCTTTGCGGTTCGGACCGGTAGCCGTGGGGCGGTTGTGGCTTCCGTGACCAGTTAACCGTGGGTGCGGGAGCCGGTCGATGCCGGGATTGGTGTCGCTGGTTGGCGCCAGGGTGGCATGTCGTCGTGCTTGGGTTCTCCGCTGGGCAGGGACAGCAGCAGTCCGAGGGGAAACAGGCGGCTGAGGCGGATGACTGCTGCGGCGGCGCCGGAGAGTACGAAGACGGCGATCAGGTGCCAGGCGATGCCGAGCGCGATGCAGGCGAATGCCAGACCCACGACGCCGGCCAGTAGGAGGACCAGACCGCAGGTGGTGACCAGCAGCCTACGGAGGCGTTTCTTACGGCCGCGTGCTTGTTCCCAGGTGGCGTCGGAGCGGGTCAGGATGTCGATGAGCGCTTTGGCGTAGACCACGTTGAGGAATTGGTCGAACAGCACTTCCGGCACGATCGCGACGGCGAGCAGCAGGGACTTCCAGCCGCCGCGTTTGGCTGCCCAGACGCGTTCGAAGGCGGCGATGCCGGTGACCGTGGCCCAGAACCACGGCACTCCCGGGAAACCCTTGGTCACCGTGTAGTACCCCAGGACGGTGAGGAAGAAGGGGACGAACGCCACGCTCAGATAGGTGAGCGCCTGCCGGCACATGTAGGGCAGCGTGACGCGGGTGAGGCCGTAGGCCTTGAGGTTGTCCAGGGCGCCGCGCTGCCACCGAAGCCGCTGGTAGTAGAGCCGGGACCAGGTGGGCATGAGTTCGGTGCCCACGATGCAGGCGCACGGGGACACACAGCGGTATCCGAGCTGTTTGAGTGCGAGGGTCAGTTCGTTGTCCTCGGTCAGCGACTCCACGTCGTAGACGTCGTCCCCCCTCGGCAGGGTGCTCTCTGCGCGGGCTCGCTGGATCTGACGCAGGGCCTTGGCCGGGTAGAGGGAGGCTGTGCCGGTCAGGACGTCGGCGCGGCCGCGGCGGCGGTGGAGTTCACGTGCGTAGCGCACGTACTCGTTGTCCTGGAGGTGGCAGACCAGACCGTGCAGGGGGTAGCCGAAGAAGATGGCGCCCACGCCCCCTATGGGGGGGAGGCCGGGTTCCTGTTCGTGTAGGCGGCGAGCTGCCCTGGCGATGAACTCGGAGGACAACGAGGTGTCGGAGTCCATGACCATGACGGCGTCGTCGTCGGACAGCCGTGGCAGTAATTCGTCCAGGACCTGGTTGAGCGCACCGGCCTTGGCCTGCGTGTTCCCGACCGATTCGACGACCCTCGCGCCGTGGGCTGTGCTGATCTGAGCGGTGCGGTCGGTGCACCGGTCGGCGACGACGATGACCTCGTCCGCAGGTCTGCTCTGGGCCGCGAGCGACTGAAGAGTCTCGGCGATGAGCGCTTCCTCGTCGTGCGCGGGCACCAGCACGACGATCCGTCCAGGACCGGCGCGGCGAAGGTCGGATATGTGTCCCGGCAGGGTCATACCCTTGGCGGTCAGGTCTCTGCGCTGACGTACGAACGCAGGCCCCCAAGCCTCTTTGCGCGTCTCCCCCCGCGTCGGCCGGCCCAACGATGACACCTCGGCTTCCGGGTAGCGCCCATCGGCCAGACGGGCTTCTTCCACGACGCAGCCTGCGACAGGAGGATCGGGTTCCTGCTCCTGAAGGGCGCCGGATTGCCTTGAGCGAGGATGACAGCGGCGGACGGACTCGCGGCATCGGTGAGGAGGCTGTCCTCGTCGGAGCACCGCGGCAGCCGCCGCGCCAAGACCTGATCCGGCCCGCCGACCGGCTCTGCTCGCCGGGAAACGGCGGTTGCGCCTCTACCGTCGATTCTCCCCGGTCATGGCCGCCCGGCAAGTGGATCACTGCGGTCGAGTCTCGCCACGGCCCCTGCTGGTCAGAAGCCCTTGACGAAGTCGAGTACGTACCACTTGTTCGTGGTGGCGTTGTAGATCGCGGTGAGGAAGTCCCGTTTGTTGGCCGTGGTGGTGAGGGTGACGGTCGGGATGGTGGTACCTCGGACGAAGGCTGAACTGAGGGTGAGGGTGCGGTTTCCGGTGGCGTCCTGGATGAGTTCCCAGGTGACGCGTTGGCCGTTGGTGGGGTTGGTCGGTGTGCCCAGGGTCCTGTTGCCCTGCAGGGTGACGCGGAAGAGGTTGCCGAGGGCCGCGTTGGTGGCGATGGTGGGGGCGTCGGTGAGGGTGACGGGGGCGGGGTTGACCTTGGCGTCAACGTAGTCCTTGCGCGTCAGGTGCTCGGCCGAGGCCGGCGCGGTGCCGGAGGAGACGGTGCCTTCGTAGTAGGCGGAGTCCGCGCCGTAGACGAACCCGGCGGCGACGGTGCCGCCGGCGGTGTCGTTGATGATGTTGGTACTGCCCGCCAGCGACAGGGGCTCCACGTTGCTGCAGTCGCCGAGGGTGGCCGAGCAGCCGGAGTCGACTTTGATCGAGTTGACCGCCGTACCGGTGGGTGTGTTCTCGGCGAATCCGAGGATGCTGACCGCCCGGGCGCCGCCGGTGACCCAGATGCTGACGTTGGGACTGTTGTAGGTGAAGGGGTTGTACAGGCCCACACCGATCGCCGCGTTGATCTTCCAGCTGTAGCCGTTGTATCCGGTGCCGCGGTTGACTGCGGATTCGGCTCCGCACCCGGTGAAGCTGATGCCCTGGCTTCCGACACCGGTCACCTCGTAGCCGATGCCGCAGTGGTCCGCGGCGCAGCCGACGAAGGAGCAGTAGGCCATCGTGTCGAGACGGAAACCGGCGTTGGTGACGATGTCGGCGTAGCAGGCGATGAACGAGCAACTCGTCCCTGCCGCGCCGCCGGAGACACCGTGGATGTCCCAGCCGTGGTTGCCGTTGTTGGCCGATGTCACTCCGGTGAACGTGGACACGATCGGATTGGACAGCTCGATGCCGGTGTTGCCGAAGAACTTCACCGTCATGCGCGAGAACGTCAGCGAGACGGTCGCGGGATTCGCCGACCGCGTCAGCAGGATCCCTTTACCACTGCCGCTGCCCGGACCCTGGACGGTGAGATCCTGGAGGGTCAGCCTCGTGATGTCCGAGCCGGTGAGGCCGTGGGCCGTGGTGCTGCTCTGCGAGATCACCGACGAGCCGTCGCTGACACCTTGCAGGATCAGGTTGGAGCGGGCCACCAAGGCGGAGGAGATTTTGTAGGTGCCCGCCGGGAAAACGACAGTTCCTCCGGAGGAGGGCACGGCGTTGATCGCGGATTGGATTGCGGTGGTGTCATCGGTGACGCCGTTGGCGGTCGCACCGTAGTCCAGGACGTTGAACCAGTAGCTGGTGGCCATGACGGTCTCCGTCGCTTGCAAGTCGACGCGGGCTGCCGGGAGCAGCGGAACACCGGAGTCGGTAGCTGGCCCTGAGGAGAGGCGATCAGAGCGATCGCAGTCGAGGTTTCAGGGACGTCGGCCCCGGAGGGAGCAGCTCGTTGTCTGGGAACGGGTTCCGTGACCGGCTGCTCGGGGACAGGGGAGCGGCACGATCGCCGACCCACTGTATGATTACGCTACGGATATGAATGGTTACGCCATGCCAGATTAGGGGCTCCGGAACCACCCGTGAAGGGCTTACGTGACTAGACGTACGTCCTTCGATCGGATGATCGACGACGTGGGTGTCACTTCGGCGTTGCCCTGCTGCAGCTGGCAGCCGAGTTCGCAGGCCCATCTGGGTGGCACCGGCCTGCATCCGGCTCGTGTGGTTGGCGCTCCCCGCCGAGGCTCCAGGCCCAAGCGGTGGGCGCGCGGGTGTCATCGAGTGAGCCACACGGCCGCGTCTCCGGGCAAGCGTCCGTTCTCCAGGGGAACGCTGCTCAGGAGCACCCCGCCGTGATCCGGCAGTTGAAGGGCGTCAGAGCGGAAGTTGACGATGCACTGGAAACCGGGAGGACGAATGAAGGAGAGCACGCCGGATCCAGCGGCAGGGTCCCAGCCCAATGCCCCGTTGCCCAGGGCCGGGTGAAGCCTGCGGATGTGCAGCGCCCGCCGGTACAGCTCCAGCATCGACTGCTCGTCACCTTGCTGCACTTGCACGGTGAGACGCTTCCACTCCTGCGGCTGAGGCAGCCACGGGGCTGACCCGGCGTGGTCGGGACTGAAGCCGAAGGGCGGGGTGTCGCCGGACCAGGGCATCGGCACACGGCAGCCGTCGCGACCGCGGTTGGTGTGTCCCGAGCGCCGCCAGATGGGGTCCTGCAGTGCTTCATCAGGCAGGTCCTCTACCTCCCACAAACCCAGTTCCTCGCCCTGGTAGAGGTAGGCGCAACCCGGAAGGGCCAGCGTGAGCAGCGCGGCCGCCCGTGCCCGACGTGTCCCCAGCTCCAGGTCGAACGGACCGGCGAGAAGATGATCGGCGAGGTCGTGAACCGGGCCGTCGGACTGCGGCCGCCCGTAGCGGGTGAGGTGTCGCACGACGTCATGGTTGGAGAGCACCCAGGTCGCCGGTGCGCCGACGGCGCCCATCGTCGTCAGGGATTTGTCGATGGCGGTGCGCATGTGCGCCGCGCGCCACGGGGTTGTCAGGTAGTCGAAGTTGAAGGCGGTGTGCAGTTCCCCGGGCCGGGCATAGCGGGAGAGGCGTTCTGGGTTGCGTGCGCACGCCTCGGCGACGAAGACGCGGGGCGCGGCATAGGAGTCGGCCAGCGCGCGCCAGTCACGGAAGATGTCGTGGATTCCCTCGCGGTCCCAGTGAGGATGGCCTGGATGGGCCGCCGAGCCGATGAGTTCGATGTCTGCCGGGCCCAGGTCCGGCAGACCTGGGGCCTTGATCATGGCGTGCGCGACGTCGATGCGGATCCCGTCGACGCCGTGATCGAACCAGAACCTGAGGATCGACTCGAACTCCCGGCGAACCTCGGCATTGTCCCAGTTGAGATCGGGCTGCTCGGGCGCGAACAGATGCAGGTACCACTCTCCGGGCATGCCGTCGGGTTCGACGACCCGGGTCCACGCCGAACCGCCGAAAACACTCCGCCAGTTGTTGGGCGGCAGGTCACCATCCGGCCCGAGGCCCGGCCTGAAGATGAAACGGTCCCGCCCCACGCAGCCGGGACCGCCGGCCAGCGCCTCGCTGAACCAGGGGTGCTGCGAGGAGGCGTGATTGGGCACCAGGTCGATCAGGATGCGCAGCCCCAGAGCGTGGATCTCCTCAATCAGCGCGCGGGCCTCGGGCAGGCTCCCGAACGTGGGATCGATGGCCCGGTAGTCGGTGACGTCGTAACCGCCGTCGGCCATCGGAGAGGGGTACCAGGGATTGACCCACACCGCGTCCACACCCAGCTCTGACAGATACAGAAGGCGTCGGCGCAGCCCGGCCAAGTCCCCGACACCATCGCCGTTTCCATCAGCGAAACTACGCAGGTACACCTGGTAGCAGACTGCGTCGCGCCACCACTTGACATCCCCGTGGCGGGCATCGTCCCGGCGCTGTGACGTCTTCCAGGGCAGGTCCGGATGGTCGCGACTGGTCATGCGGCGGCCCGCGCCAGCAAGCCACCACGAGTGGGGAGAGTGGAGATCAAGACCGCCAACGCCAACCGCCACGATCTCGGCGGACAGGGATCACTACATACACACAGATGAGTCGTCGCCACGGCCAGTACAACGCAGGTCAGCGTGTGAGGACACTCGCTTACGGGGCCGGTCTCGATGAGGCTTGAGACCGGAAACATCGCCCTTCGCCCTGCTATTGGCTTTGTCAAGGTCAATCTGCGGGTCACCAGCACCTCCCCTTAGACCGTGTCCTACATGGTCAGTTTGAGGAACCGCTTGTAGCAGCAGAGGGCGGATGCCAGTCCGAGAAAGGCCAGGTAGTGCCTGGTTTCCGCTCGTCACGGTGGTTGAGACGGCGGTAGCCGGTCAGCCAGGACATGGTGCGTTCGATGACCCACCTGCGACGTCCGAGACGTTCGCTGGAGTCGATGCCCTTGCGGGCGATGCGGACGCCGATGCGTTTGCCCCAAAGCCATCGCCGCAGGTGAGGGATGTCGTATGCCTTGTCTGCATGAAGGCGCACGGGTTTGGAGTCGGCTGCGTGGGATTCGTGTCCCATGTGGAAATGGGACAGCATCGGCTTCAGGGCCAGGCTGTCGTGGGTGTTGGCCGCGGAGAGCCCGACCCGTAGGGGCAGTCCATTCGCGTCGGACAGGACATGCATCTTGGAACCGGGCTTACCTCGGTCCACGGGGCTCGGACCTGCAAGTTCGCCCCCGTTACCTTTTTCGTGGCCCCGCACTGGGGTTCCCGGTCTCCGGGTCCGGCATGACTTGCGCCCCTTGTCGAGCATGATCGAAAAAGTGGTGTCACCGGGCCGGGAGGCATCGGCAGACCGCTGATCAGGGGCATGACCGCTTCATCCGCACTCTCTGGGATGGGCAGGCCTTCGTAACGTGGATGCCGGCACGCTGATGCCGCAGCGGAGGCCGGGAAGGGTGTCTGCTGGGGAGGGTGAGTGAGCAACGAGGGTGGGAACGATGTCTACCTCGGTCTGGACGTCGGCAAGGCGAGCATCACGGGACCGCCCTGACTCCGGCGGGCAAGAAGGTGTTCGACAAGCCGCTGCCCAACAGTGAACCGCGGCTGCGTGAGCTGTTCGAGAAGCTCCAGTCCAGGCATGGAACGGTGCTGGTCGTGGTGGACCAGCCGGCCTCGATCGGGGCTCTGCCGCTGGCCGTCGCGCGGGATGCCGGCTGTCGTGTCGCCTATCTGCCGGGGCTGACGATGCGGCGGATCGCCGACCTCTACCCCGGTGAGTCCAAGACCGACGCCCGGGACGCTGCGGTCATCGCCGATGCCGCCCGCACCATGCCGCATACGCTGCGGGACCTGGCGCCGGACGACGAGACCGTCGCCGAGCTGAAGTTGCTCGTCGGCTTCGACGACGACCTGGCCGGCGAGGTCACCCGCACCAAGAACCGTCTGCGCGGGCTGCTGACCCAGATCCATCCCTCGCTCGAACGGGTCTTGGGTCCTCGCCTGGATCACCCGGCCGTCCTGTTCTTGCTCGAACGCCACGGCTCACCAGCACAGTTGCGGAAAGCCGGCAGACGACGGCTGATATCCCTGCTGCGGCCCAAGGCACCGCGCATGGCAGAACAGCTCGTTGCAGACATCTTCGACGCGCTCGACGAGCAGACCGTCGTCGTGCCCGGCACTGACGCGGCCGCCCTGATCGTCCCCAGCCTGGCCGACTCGCTCACCGCCGTGCTCGACCAGCGCCGGCTCCTCGCCACCAGGATCGAGGAACTGCTGGAGGCACACCCTCTTTCCCAGGTCCTGACCTCGATGCCCGGCATCGGGATCAGGACCGCAGCCCGCATCCTGATCGACGTCGGTGACGGCAGCGCCTTCGCCACCGCAGGCCACCTCGCCGCCTACGCCGGCCTGGCACCCGCCACCCGCCGGTCCGGCTCCTCAATCCGCGGCGAGCACCCGGCCCGACGAGGCAACAAACAGCTCAAGCGGGCCTTCTACCTCGCCGCCTTCGCCTCACTGTCCCAGCCCGATTCTCGGGCCTACTACGACAGGAAACGACGCGAGGGAAAACACCACGTCGCCGCGATCGTCTGCCTGGCCCGACGCCGCATCGACGTCCTCTTCGCCATGCTCCGCGACGGCACCTTCTACGAACCGCCCAAGATCAACACCGCTTGACGAAAACCATAGGGGCACTTTTTAGCCCTCACGTGGGCGGAATCGAGGACCGCGCGGGACAGGTCGACCAGGTCCTGCTCGTCCAGGAGTTGGAGAACCTTCTGATGCAGCCGGCCCCAGACCCCGGCGCGAGACCAGATGGCGAAGCGGCGGTGCACGGTCGATTTCGACGCTCCGAAGCACGGTGGCAATGCCCGCCAAGCGCATCCGCTGACAGGACGTAGATGATCGCGGCAAACACCGCCTCATCATCGATGTTCGCGACCCCGCCGCCCTGCGGACGCACCCGCGCCGGCGGCAGTAACGGCCTTGCCAACTCCCACAAGCCGTCCGGAACGATCCATCCCCACCGTCCACTCCCCATGCCCAGCACAACCGCCAACTGACCATGTAGGACACGGTCTAACTGGCCCTAACAAAGCCTCTGGACGTGACGGTGGGTGATCAGGCAGACGGCGAGGCCGAGGAAGGCTTCGTGGATGTCGTCGCGTCGTTCCCAGCGGATGCGCAGGCGGCGGAAGCCGTGCAGCCAGGAGATCGTCCGCTCGACGACCCAGCGGAAAGTGCCCAGACCGGTGCCGTGCGGTTGCCCTCGTTCGGCGATCACTGGCCGGATGCCGCGCTGCCGCAGGAGCCGGCGGTACTTGTCGTGGTCGTAGCCGCGGTCGGCGAAGAGCATGTCGGGCCGGCTGCGCGGCCGGCCGACCACTCCGGCCACGGCCGGGATCTTGTCGAGCAGGGGCAGGAGTTGGGTGACGTCGTTGCGGTTTCCGCCGGTCAGCGACACCGCGAGCGGGATGCCCTGGCCATCGGTGATGATGTGGTGCTTGCTGCCCGGGCGTGCGCGGTCGACCGGGCTGGGTCCGCTTTTGGGCCCCGGCGAGCGGCCCGGACGTGGGAGGAGTCGATCACCGCCCTCGACCAGTCCAGCTGGTTCTTCGAGCGCAGCTTGTTCAGCAGCAGCTGGTGGAGCTGGTCCCAGACGCCCGCTTCGTTCCAGGCCGCCAGCCGGCGCCAGCAGGTCATGCCCGAGCCGAAGCCGAGCTCCTGCGGTAGGTACTCCCACTGGATCCCGGTGTGAAGGACGAACAGGATCCCGCACAAGGCCTGCCGATCGGGCACTCGCGGCCGCCCCTCGACCTGCTTGGGCGGTGGTTCGGGCAGCAACGGCTCGATCAGCGACCACAGTTCATCCGACACGATCCACGGCCGCGACTGACGCTTCCCCATGCTTCACCAACGAGCGATCAAGCCGACAGTCACATGATCAAACCGCTTTTGTTAGAGCCAGTAAGACACGACACAGTGCGCCTCGCACCGCGTCGGTGTGAGGCGCAGTTGATCTCCGTGCCCGCCCCGCGCTCCACATGGACCCTCCATGCGGCAGACGATCACGCTACCGGCAATGCCCACACGCCACCCCTGAGTGAAGCTGACCACCGATCAGGAGTGGGAGTTACTCGCTCCCTTCATACCGCGGGCCGCGACAGGCAGTCCGCGCGTGGAAGATCGGCAGGTCGTCAACGGGATGGTCTACAAGATCCGGACCGGGATCTCCTGGCGTGACCTGCCGGAACGCTACGGCTCCGACCTCAAGCTCGGCCGCTTCACTCAGCCCGACCCCAGCGGCAAAGAAGGAAACGCCTACCTCTATGCAGTACGGGTCTGTTCTCGATAGGGGACGCACTGGGCGCTGCAGGAGACCTGATCACAGGTTTCTATCACCTTTCTCAGGGTGACACGCGTGCGCTGTGGGGAGATGCACTCGGTGTAGTGGCAGGCGGGCTCGTGGGGTTGGGCTGTGAAGCATTCCTCACGGCCGCAGCCCCTGCGACTCTAGGCGCATTCGAGGGTGCATCACCCGTATGTTTCGCCGCCGGATGGGCAGCAGGAACAATCACTACTGAACTTGATCGGGTGATGTCGGGTTGTTCACCGGACAGCAGGCAGGTGTCTTCGGTAGTCCTGGTGAGGTGAGATATCCGCAGGGCGGCGGCTTGACTGACACCGAGAGAGCTGCGCGAGAGCGGGTCCGGCTCCAGGCCGTGACTGGCTTCGAGGCCGACGAGAAGAACCGGGAGATCGCTGCTGCGTTGCGAGTCTCGGAGCGGTCGGTGGAACGTTGGCGGCGCCAGTGGCGCGAGGAGGGCCTGGCCGGGTTGGCGTCGAAGGGATCACCCGGCAGGCCTCGACTGTCAGACGTGCAGATGGCCAGGCTGGAAAGGGAGTTGGAGCGCGGCCCGCTGGCCCACGGGTGGGTCGACCAGCGGTGGACGCTGGCCCGGGTGAAAACGTTGATCGGCCGCCTGTTCCACGTCTCGTACACCGTGGAGGGCACATGGCGGCTGCTGCGGCGGCACGGCTGGTCCTGGCAGCAGCCCGCCCGGCGCGCGATCGAGCGCGATGACGATGCGGTGGAGCTGTGGAAGCGGGATGTCTGGCCGCGGGTAAGAGCACCGCGGCGGTGAACAACGCCTGGGTGGTCTTCGAGGACGAGGCCGGCCAGTTCTTCGAGGCCAACACCGCTTGGCTCACCGTGTTTCAGTTACCAACCTACGCCCCGGACCTCAACCCTCAAGAGGGCGTCTGGTCGCTGGTCAAGCGCGACATCGGCAACCTCGCGGCGGCTGACCTCGACCAGATCACCCAGGCAGTGAAACGTCGGCTCAAGCAGATCCAGTACCGCCCCGATGTGGTCGATGGCTGTCTCGCTGGCACCGGTCTGAGCATGGATCCGGGACCTGACGGATGCAGTGATGCAAATGCCAGACCGTTGGCGGCGCCTGGTATGGCAGAGTCACCGCCATGCCTTTGCTGACCTGGGACTACGACGGTGATCTGTTCTGCGCCCTCACCACCGAGACGGGTGCGGGCGAGGGCCGGATGACACATTTCGAGCTCAGTGAGGCCCGCATGGTTCCGGGCCGAACCTCTTCTATGCCTACTTCACCTGCTCCAGGGCCGACAGCCGTGACGGTGCTTGTCTACGCGCCCGAGGAGGAGAAGCCGGCAGAGGTCTACTTCGACGCAACGCAAACGCTGCCGTTCGCCGTCCTCCAGCACTTCGTGGCGCTCGTCGCCTCACGCATGGCAAATACAGGATCGTAGAGCAGCCGTCCTGGCAGCACGATCAGCACCTGGGCCGACATCACGAGTTCAAGTTCAGTAGTAACGCAATCTCGGGATGACCGTGGCCGGGGCGTACGGCGTAAGCCCGCGCCCCGGCTGCTCACCGACCGGCGAGGGAGCACATGCCAGGACTTGAACCGAACATAGGGCAGAAAGCGGCGATCCGCCGATACTTCCAATTCGCCACGACGCTGCTGGTGATCGGCCTGATCATTGGGATCATTGCTGCTGCTACGGGCTTCAGTAGAGCCTGGATAGGCGTAGCTATCATTCTGTTGATATGGACTATATTCGCCATGTGGTATAGATCCCAGAGGCGCTGATCACGCTCGACGTGATCGCCGACTACGTCGAAGCCTGACTGGCTGGGCCGGCCGCGAAGCGGCTGGCCCAGCCCCGTCCTTGAGGGGAGGGGAACCCGTTGCCTCGCAGGCGCTGCTATCCCTCCGACACCTTCGACGACGAGTGGGCGCTGATAGAACCGTTGCTGCCGACCCCGGCCTGCGAGACCAGGACCGGCGGGCGGCCTGAGAAGCACCCCCGCCGGGAGGTCGTGTACGCGATCCGATACGTGGTCGACACCGGCTGCAAATGGCGGGCCCTGCCCAGGGACTTCCCGCCCTGGCGCACGTGTTACGGATTCATGGCCCGCTGGGCTGCCGCCGGCATCGTCGGGCAGATCCGTGACCAGCTCCGCAAGCGCATCCGCCGCCAGATGGGCCGGGCCCCCGGCGCGGTCGCCACCGTCATCGATTCCCAGTCCGTCAAGGCAGCTGAGACCGTCGGCCGCGACTCGCGCGGCTATGACGGCGCGAAGAAAATCAACGACCGCAAGCGGCACCTGGTCGTGGACACCAAAGGGCTGCCGCTGTTCGTCATGGTCACCCCGGCCGACATGACCGACCGCGACGCGGCCAAGGAAGTCCTGTTCCGGCTGCGGCTGATGCACCCCGAAATGACCATCGTCTGGGCCGACTCAGGCTATGCCGGACAGCTGGTGACCTGGGCGAAGAAGCACCTCGGACTGACCCTGAAGACGGTCAGCCGGCCCAAGGACGTCGTCGGGTTCGTCATCCTTCCCCGCCGCTGGGTGGTCGAACGGTCGCTCGCCTGGATCATGCACGCCCGCCGACACGCACGCGACTACGAACGCCTCATCCAGCACTCCGACTCACTCATCACCTGGGCAGCGATCACGCTCATGACCAGGCGAATCACACGACGAAGCTCCCGCAGAAGCGGCCAGCAGGCATCCCGCGAAGCCCAGCGGGACTGATCGTTTCCAAGGTCAGGGCCATCAGCTTGGCCCCGACGCGGCCCTGAGCCACTCTCCGACCGCAACGAAGCCTGTCAGCGGATCCAAACTCAACGGGTTCGCCGTACTCAGAGGTGGCTTGCCGCGTCGATGTACACCTTGGTGACGTCGGTGATGAAGTCACGGCTGTTGTCAGGGTCGAGAGCCCGGGCTTGGAGGTGGTCGTACGTCGCGCTGTAGTGCTGCACGTCGGATGGTTTCTCCAGGTAGAGATCGCTGGTCAGGTGTTCCAGGTGCACCACTGTCTCGGTGTTGTCGGCGAACCGCAGGATGCAGAACCGTCCTGCGAAGCCCGGGTGCGCACCCGTCGTGTAGGGGAGGACCTGCACGGTGATGTGGGGCTCCACGCCGAGTGAGTTGAGGTGCTCCAATTGTTCGCCCATGATGTCCGGGCCGCCGACGACACGGCGTAGTGCCGATTCGTCGAGGATGACCCACAGGCGCAGCGGGCGGGCCGGGTTGTAGATCCGGTGCTGACGGCGTAGCCGCACCTTGAGGCGGGTGGCGGTCTGTCCGGCAGTGAGGAGAGGGCTGGTCTCCCTGATGACGGCGTGGGCGTAGGCGGGGGTCTGCAGCAGGTCGGGGATCATCATGGGCTCGTATGCGCGGACGGTGGCGGCGTCCGTCTCCAGGCCGACGTAGACACTCTGGGGAATGTCGCCGTAGACGTTCCACCAGCCCTGCTGTCCGGATTCCCTGGCCATCTCCATGAGTGAGTCGATGACCTGCTGGTCCGTCACTCCGTAGATCACGCAGAGATCGCGTACGTCGCGGGGGCTGATGGCGCGGCGGCCGTTCTCCAGGTGGCTGATCTTGGGTTGGGAGACCATGAGCCGCCCGGCCGCCTCTTTGCTCGTCAGGCCGCTTGCTTGACGGAGCCGGCGGAGTTCGGCTCCAAGGCGGCGTTTTCTGACGGTGGGATTGCTGTTCGCCGTCACAGCGGTCTACCTCCGGCTCCAGGTCATCGTGCTGGACCGCAGATTGCCACGCAGCAGGGATTGTTGATCATGTGCCATGCCGTCGTGTTCTCCGGGCGGCCAAAGCGGGCTGTGACGTCGGCATGTGCCTCACCACTGGAACCGCCAGGCGTCCTAGCTTCACGTGTCGGCGAAGGCTCTTGCATCCCCTTGAGCTGAGGCAATTGCCAGTGTAAGAGTCCTTTTCGCTGCCCGAGGAACACGCCGGTGTCGCGCGTGACCAGCAGCCCTTGCCCCATGGCAACCTGCGGTCCAGCACAGCGATTTGGAACCGGAGGAATACCGCGCGTGGCGGCAAGATCCCATCCCGCAGGGCCAGGGCACGGCCCTGCAGCCGTGACGATGCCCGGCACAGAGGTGGTGCGGGCGTACCGGTTCGCCCTGGATCCCTCCGATGCCGAGCGCGCCACCCTGTCCCGCTATTCCGGCGCCTGCCGGTGGGCCTACAACTACGCCGTGGCCAAGAAGACCCAGGCCCACCAGGCATGGGCCGACCGCCGCACCGCCTACCTGGAGGCGGGGCTGAGTGAGGGCGAGGCGCAGGCGCGGATCAAGGCCGACGGCGCCGAGCTCACCGACCGCGTCAAGGTGTGGGACCACCACCGCAAGAGCCTCACGCTCACCGTCGTCGGTAAACCGCCGCTGCCCGCGATGCAGCCCCCGGCCGGACAGGAGGCCCTAGTCCGCCGGCTGGCCGTCGCCCGCGCGGACGCCGCCGGCACCAGCGGTGAACGCGAGCTCCTGGCTGAGAGCCGGGCCACGGTGAACGCGCTCAAGGCCCAGGCGTTCACTGCCGGTTTCCGCACGCCGACCGCCACCGACACCAGCGCCCTGTGGCGGATGGAACGGGACCTGCCCAGGGAGGAGGGCGGCAGCCCCTGGTGGAGGGAGGTCAACGTCTACTGCTTCACCTCCGGCTTCGACCGCGCCCAGGTCGCCTGGAAGTACTGGCAGGACTCGCTCGCCGGCCACCGCGCCGGCCAGCGCCAGGGATACCCCCGTTTCAAGAAGAAGGGCCACACAGAGTCGTTTTCTCTCTTCCATGACGTGAAGAGGCCGATCATCCGTCTGGAGGGCTACCGGCGCCTGGTAATGCCAGGCCTGGGCAGCATCCGCATCCACAACTCCGGTAAGCGCCTCGCGCGGCTCGTAGAGCGCGGGCGGGCCGTCATCCAGTCCGTGACCGTCTCCCGCGGCGGCCACCGCTGGTACGCCTCCGTGCTGGCCAAGGTGCAGCAGGACGCGCCCGTGCTGTGGGTACACATCCACGACGACGGCACCCGCACCCGGTACCTGAGCCGTACCCAGGCCGAGAAGGCCGCGGGAAACTGCGGACGCGTCCGGCAGATCGGCCGCCCCACCGCCCGCCAGCGCGCCGGCGGCCTCGTCGGCGTCGACCTTGGCTCACACCACCTGGTCGCTCTGTCCAGCCCCCTCGACCCGGCCGACCCCGCCACCGCCCTCGTACCGCACCCCCCTCTGCTCACCGACAGCCTGGCCAAGCTCGCCAAGGCCCAGCGCGCGATGTCCCGTTGCCAGCAGGGGTCGGGGCGGTGGAAGAAGGCCTCCGCCCGGGTCTCCCGCATCCACCAGCAGATCACGGTGCGACGTGCCTCGTTCCTGCACGGCCTGTCCAAGAAGCTGGCCACCGGGTTCACGCACGTGGCGATCGAAGACCTCGACCTCACCGCTCTCACCACCTCGACCAGGGACACCCCGGACAAGCCGGGCAAGAACGTTACGGTCAAGGCCCGCTTCAACCGGCAGCTCCTGGACGCCGGCCCGGGCAGTCTCCGCAAGAAGCTCACATACAAGACCGCCTGGTACGGCTCGCAGCTCGTCGTCCTCGACCAGGGCGAGCCCGTCACCGGCACCTGCGCGAAGTGCAAGGAGCGAAACTCAAGCTCCGACCCATCGTGCAGCACCTTCCACTGCCCCTCGTGCGGTGCGGTCGTACACCGACACGAGAACAGCACCGCGAACATCGTCGACGCGGCGCACAGGAAACTCAGGACGGTCGCCTCCGATAGGGGGGAGACCCAAAACGCTCGCCGAGCCACTGGAAGTCCCGGAGCCCCCAAGGCTCCCGGGCAAGGGGCATTAAGCGAGAAGACACCGGCTGACGCCGGTGCCACCCCCGGGGAGCGATCCCCGAGCGTCCCGCAACAGCACCACAACCAACGCGGCAGGGCAGCTACGCCGAAGGCCCCCAAGCCATTCAGCCGCCGCTCCCTACGCGCCGGGATGATCCGTCTTCTGGCAGATCGACAGCTGCACCACGACGCGTCGGACGAGTGAGTGCCTCCCGCTCACTCCCCGTCGGAGACCGTCCGCCACGCACGTCGCACGCCTCGGCATCGGTCCTCACCCCCTCCATGTCTCCTACATAGCCAAACTCCGGCGACACGTTCTGACAGGCCGAGGTTCAGAAACAGGCGGGGTCGGCCGAGTCCGCTCCGACCGCGTCATGGGCGCCTGCCGAAGCCGCCGAGGATGCACGGCGTCAACGGCCGGCCCACCATCTCGACGGGGAGGTCGCGCAGGACCCAAGTCAGGCGGGTGACGTCGTAGCCGGCGTCGCTGACGATCACGATGGCCGGGTCCCCGGCTTGCCACTGGCCTGCGACGATGAGCCGTTCAACGACTCCTCGGAGTTGGGCAGCGGTGACCGAGGTCGCGTCGTCCGCAGGGCCGAGCCGAACCGTGTCCAGGACCGCGGTCCAGGAGGTGGCGCCCGGCTCCAGCGCGGCCACGAAGGAGTAGGGCCAGCCCGGAATGAACTGCGATGCTGCCTTCGCGCGGCCGTAGACGTGGCAGAACAGCCGCTCTGCTGAGCATGGCGCATCCGAGCGAAGCCACGGCGACACGTCGACCGCCAGGACCAGGCGCCCGCCCTCGAAACGCGGCAGCGGCAGCCCGGCCAGCACCGTCTGGAGCCGGTCGACGTCGATCCGGCCGTGGTTCAGACCGCCATACATCGCTCCGTGCCCGCGACGATGCTCGGGCAGCAGCGTCTGGTCCACCGGGGACTTCACCGCCCCGTCCGCACACAGCACCGCGTCCACGAGCTCGAACAACTCGTCGCGCCGGGCGGTCAGACACTCGTAGAACTCTCCCCGGAAGCGTGACGCTTCCGCGAACGCGTTCCTGCGGACATCATCTGGCAGCAGACTCACCCTCACGGCCTTCGTCGTGGTCACGTGCACCTTGGTCGGAGCACATGATCAGACGAAGGCCGCCCCCGCGTCCGGCGGACTCCGTTCCGGGTGATCAAGTTCGAGAGACCATTCGGTCAATCAAGTGGTCCCCGTTGACCGTCCTCCTCGTGCACGATGGGGATGTGAACAGGGGTGCAGCAGGCGATGCCGCCGTTGAAGCAGGCTGGCAGACGGTACGCGACGACGGACGTGTGCGGACGGAACTACTGGAAGCGGCCTACGCGGAACCCCGCCTGCGGCAACTTTTTCCCTGGACCGGGATGGGCGAACTTCACTTCAGTCGCTGCACCGGCCAGCGGTGGACCTGGGATATCCCCTACATCCAGCCCGCCGCCGGAGAGACCTACTGGGTCTCGGGCCCTCTTCGAACCCAGACGGTGGGCCCGGCCCTCACAGCTCAAGACGCCATCGCCATGGTGGTCCAACGCCTCCCCGCGGGATGTGGTCCTGCCTTCCCTGGTACTCCCGAAGAACTCGCAGCTCACGAGGCCGCAACGCAGAAGCAGCTGACGGACGAAAGTTAAAGAACAAGCTCAGGGGTTTCGGTTCTCCTGCGCAGCCCTGACGACATGGTGATTGCTTCCACCGCCCGTTCATCCTCGCTCTGTGCCGCAACCAGTCGCCCGGCCCGATGTACGGCAAAGCGGGCCTGCCGGCAGAACTCGAACACTTCGAGAGGGCCTGCAAGGAGGACGGTGCTTTCGCGCTCCTGCACGACCTGACCAACTGCCTGCGCATCGGCGACATGACGGTATGGGACGGTGTGCACCCGCCCCGCACGCAAGAGATCAAGACCAATCCGAAGAACAGCAGGAGCGTGCAGCTGCGGCGGATCAACCAGGCCCGCGCGGCGGTGCTGGAGGGCGTCCCGCTGCCTGGGGACAACGCCTCGGAACTGCTGTACGACCTGGACCTGCCGCTGCGCACCCACCTGGACGTGCTGCGCGACGCCCTGGAGCGGGCCGCAACCGACGGCATCTACGCCACGCCGGTGCCCGGCAGCCGGGCCCTGTTCGTCGTCGACCAGTACGCATGCTCCGAGCAAGGCATGTCGTCCGAGCAGTTCAACGAACGTCATCAGCACGCCGTCGAAGGCGCTTTGCAACGGGCGGGGATCGCGGCCGGCCGGGAGGACCACAACATCTATGTCACCAGCCTGGACAGCACCGCCCGCGACCCGCTGCGGGTGCCCTGGGCGAACTACCCGCTGCATCCGGTGACCTGCGCCCGGCTGATCGGCGACTACGCCGTGGCGACCGTGGAGACCTCCGGTCCCGTACTGACCCGCCTGCTCCAGGCCACCGGCCTGGACGCCCGCTGGGTCCGCCCGCCAGACAAAAACGAACCACCTCGTCGGCGGTTCACGGTGCTGGCAGCAGCCAGGACGGCGTCCTGCCTGGCCTCTGCGCCCCACAGCGGGGCGGCCGGCTCCCACACCCAGGGTCCTGAGACCGGGACTCCTGTGCCGTGTCTCTGGCGGCCCACCGCTGGTCCGCCAGCAGTCGGGCAGCCAGTTTCTCGATCGGCATGGTGCGATCCAGGACGTTGGTGGCTCCCGCTTCGAGCGGCGCCGCGGAACAGGCGCCTTCGGGGGCAAGGACCGTCACCGGCGCCAGCCGCCGCAGAAGGCGCACACGCCAGGTCAGTGCCTGCGCGCAGCCCTCGTCCGGCACGTCCATAACGGCCAGCGGGCGTGGCCGCCGGGTCAGGAGCTCGCCATAGGCCTGGCAGCGCCCCCCAGGGGTTGACCATCGCTGGTAGCAGCTGCGTTCTGCGTGCCTCTCTCAGGAGGCGACCGCTCCGCTCCCGGGCAAGGGAGATCACCACACACGGCACAGCGGGGGTGTCCGCCCTGGCGGCATCGGCCCGTCCGCACGGTTCGTCCTCGATCGCGGGATGCAAGGCGAGTGTCCGCGGGAAGCGCCGTACGTCTCCGTGTTCTTGCATCGTCTCGCGTGTTTCCTCGTTCTTCTCAGGGTGTCAGGGCGAGCCTTCTCCGCGCGCGCGAGGCCAGAGGTCAGCGGCTGACGCGTATCTTCGACTGGCCGTGCGGGCGTTCCTCCCAGTCGTCCATGAAGCAGGCATGCAGGCCGTGCTTGCGGGTCAGGGCCAGGAGGGTCTCGGTGCGGTAGTAGAAGTCCTCGCGCAGAACCTGGTGTTCGGCGCCCTCGGTGCGGTCGAAGGTGAAGTCGAAGAACCCGGTGTCGGTCAGCACCCGGCCGACGTGGGCGAGGCACTCCTCGATGACGTCCAGCGGCGAGTGGGAGAAGACGCTGTGCGCGTGGATGACGTCGAAGTGGTCGCTGGGCAGGAAGTCCAGGGTGAGGTCGCCGGTGATGGTCAGGTGCGGCAGCTTGTCCTGGAGGTGGCGCTCGGCGAGAGTCCTCTTGGCGGCGATCAGGATGTCGGGCGAGATGTCGATGCCGTAGTAGTGGCCGGCGTCGAGGTGGTCGATGAAGCGCCAGCCGCCGCGCAGGTTGCCGCAGCCGATGTCGAGCATGCGGTGCTCGGGGCGCAGCCCGTGCTCGGTGAGGTAGTCGAACTGCATCTGCCCGAGCGCCAGCCAGCGGTCATGGGTCTGACTGCCGACCGCGGCTTCGGGGTTGCGGCGGGTGTCGGAGGCCATGACGGCCCGGTAGTAGCCGACGTGGTCGGGGTGCTTCAGGCGCAGCCAGGCGTCCCGGCCGGCCCGGCTGAGGTATGGGGCGACGCGGCCGGGGTGGCGCAGGGCGTAGCCGACCTTGTGGGTGAGGGCGGCGCGGTTGTTGCGCAGTTTCTTCGGTGACTTGGCGTCTGCGGGCATGGCGAAGCGACCTCCGTGCAAAGGGGCCCCGGGTGAGGGGATGAAGGGGTGCGGGACGAAAGGGGTATGGGGGTTACAGGTGACGCAGCATGGTCAGACGCGGCGGCGCAGGAGCAGCATGGTGACGGCCGTGAGCAGGAGGGCGAGGCCGCCGAGAAGGGCTGTGTCGGTCCACTGGAAGGTCCAGTAGTCGCTGGCCGGGTTGGCCTCGTAGAAGCGGGCGACGTAGCCGTGCTGGGCCATGCACTCCTTGAGCTGGGTGCTTGAGGGGAAAGGGCAGTTCATTACGTCGTCGTGGCGGCCGGAGGCGGTGATCAGCCCGTAGTGGCCGGTCGACCACTTCTCGTCCATGGGCGGCTTGGGGGTGCTGCCGGCGCTGGTGTAGGTGTGCGGCGGGACCAGCAGGCGGGTCCTGTGCGTCCAATGCAGCAGGAGGGTCGTCGCCCCTGTCACCAGGAGGGTCAGACCCATCGCGGCCAGCACCCGGCGGGCCAGCAAACCCAGCAGTGTGCCGGCCGCCAGGCCGAACAGGGCGGCTGCGACGACACTCGGGCCCGAGCCGCTCAGGGCGGTGTTCTCGTACCAGAACAGGCCGTAACTCCGGTCCGCGGCCGGTTGCCACCACCACGCGAACAGCCCCGCGAGCACGCTGGAGACGGCCACCGTGGTCACCGCGGCGAGCGCCATCCGGGAGGCGAACCACCGGCCGCGGCTCACGCCTTGGGCGAGGACCATGCGGTGCGTGCCCAGTTCCCGGTCGCGGCCCAGCAGGGGCGCGCCCCAGAAGACGCCGATGATGACGGGCAGCACGATGTTCAGCGTGCCGAGGAACTTCAGCGGCTCGATGTCCAGCAGCAGGGGCACGCCGGTGTCGGACTGCGTGCAGTACAGCGGTCCGGTGCCGCAGTGGTCGAACAGTCCGCTGTGCAGGGCGTCCAGCATGCCCGAGCGGTTGTACGCGGCGATCGCCGCGGCGGTGGCCAGTGCGGCCGCGCCGACGCCGACCAGCACTCGCTGCTGACGCCAGGCGAGCCAGAGGGAGCCGTGCCAGAGAGAGCCGGTTCGGAGGGAGCCGTTCACGCCGCCGCCTCCGTCCGCCCGGCGCTGGCCGGGCGCAGCGTGTCGTTGGCCTGCAGGTAGCCGATCAGGATGTCCTCCAGCGTGGGCCGCTCGGCGTGCCAGTCGCCGCGCAGTGGTCCCTGCTGTCGTATCAGGGCGGTCAGCTGTCGGCCACCGGCGCGGCGGTGGACGACGGTGTGCCGTGCGGCCAGGGCGTCGGCCTGGTCGGCGTGTCCTATCAGTACGGTGTGGTTCTCGCGCAGCGCCTCGGCGTCTTCGCTCAGTTCGATGCGCCCGTCCCGCAGGACCAGTACCCAGTCGCAGGTCTGTTCCAGTTCGGGCAGGACGTGCGAGGACAAGACGATGCTCGTGCCGCGCTCGGCGGCCTCGGTCATCAACGCCGCCATGATCTCGCCCCGTGACACGGGGTCGAGGTCGGCCATCGGCTCGTCGAGCAGCAGCAGTTCGGGCCGCTTGCCGAGCGCCAGGGCGAGCGCGACACGGGTGCGCTGCCCGGGGGACAGTTCCCCTACGCGGGCGGCGAGTGCGATGCCGCCCTCGCGGACGGTCCGCTCGGAGGCAGCCTGGTCCCATGAGGCGTTCAGCTTCTGCCCCATCCGCAGGGTGTCCGCCACGGTGAAGCGGGGGTAGAGCGGTTTGTCCTGGGTGAGCAGTGCGACCCTGGCGCGGGCCCCGGGCGTGCCGGGTGCGGTGTCCAGTACCCGTATGTCCCCGGTGCGGGGGCGTAGCAGGCCGCCGGCCAGGTGCAGCAGGGTGCTCTTGCCGGCGCCGTTGCGTCCGACGAGGGCAGTGATACGGCCCCTGGGCACGGTGAACTCGCAGTCCTGCAGGGTCCAGCCGCCGCGCACGCGATACCGGAATCCGAGTCCAGTGGCGCGCAGCGCGGCCGGCGCGTCAGGCCCGGTCATGCTTCCTCCATTTTCTGCTCCCGGTCGCCCGGGGAGTGCTCGTCTTGCTTGCTGTCGTGGGCGTCCAGGGCGGCTGCGACCAGGGCCAGGATGTCGGCCCCTTCTAAACCCGCCGCCCGTGCGCGTGCCGTCCAGTCGGTGAGTTCCGCGCGCAGGGGTGAGTCGTCCTCCGCGCCGGGCCGGGCGAGCGACCGCGTCACGAAGGTCCCCAGACCGCGGCGCAGTTCGACCAGGCCGGCCTGCTCCATGTCGCGGTAGGCCCGCAGCACGGTATTGGGGTTGATGGCTGTCGCCGCCACCACTTCCCTGGCCGTGGGCAGCTTGTCCCCGACCTTCAACGTGCCCATCCGCAGCGCCCGTTCGGTCTGCTCCACGATCTGCACATAGGCGGGAACGCCGCTGCCACGGTCGATCCGGTACTCGAGCACATCACCTTCCATGACCAACAGTGTGCTTCCATTAATGAATTAATACAAGCATGATGGAGGCGTTGCTGGGATGTCAAACAGGAGCACTGCAGGTGTGGCCCTCGTAGCCGCCGCCGTACTGACCCTCGCCGCGGTGGCCCAGCAACTGCTGCTGGCCGCAGGCCTGGGCAGCCTGCTGCCCGGCTGGCAGCCCTGGCCCTTCCTGCTGGGCGCGGCCCCCGCCTGGTGGCTCGCCCGCCCCCGGTGGCGGCGGGCGGACCCACCCCGGCCGCTGGTGGTGGCGATGGGTGTGCTGCGCCGGATACCGGGCGCGGCATACCTGGTGGCCGTGCATCTCGGCGACCGCGTGCAGTTTGATGTTGAGTTGCTGTCGGCCCGTGCCCCGCGACTGGACCGCGCCCTGAAGAAAATCGCCCGAAAGGGTGGCGTCGTCGTCCTGCTCGACGGCACCCTCGTCCGCACCCGCCGACGCACAGGGAACGAGAACCGGCCGAACTATTCGGGCAAGCACAAGGCCCACGGCCTGCTGTTCCTCGCCCTGACGAGACGGGCAACCTGGTCTGGATCTCGGCGGCGAAGCCGGGGCGCTTCAGCGAGATCACCACCGCCCGCCACAACAGGATCACCACCCACCTGCGGGAGGCCGGTCTGGGCGCTGTGGCCGATCTCGGCTTCGTCGGCCTGGACGACGACCCCGACGACCCGGTCATCGTCACCGGCCGGCGGGCGACCCGCGGCCATCCGCTCACCGACGCCCAGAAGGAGGCGAACCGGCTGGTCAGCCGTGAACGAGCGGCGAACGAGCACGGCTTCGCCGACCTGAAGAACTGGTGGATCCTCACCAAGGTCCGCATGAACGCCCGACACGCGACCACGCTGCTACGGGCGCTCCTCGTGCTGACGAACGCCGAGGTCCACCGCTGACGGACGATCACCTCCTACCGATCACACCTCCGACCGGCACGAGCATCCCACCCGCGACCCACGCCAGACCCGGGACCTGCAACTTCAGGTTGAAACGCGCTCACTGACAGTGGGCATGTGCTGCGGCAGGGGTTAGGGGATTTGCTGTGGGGTCGTGGTGGCCGCCGCGCGTTCGATGCGCCAGCCGCTGGTCAACGTGAGAATCGAGCCGGTCCAGTAGCCGGGAGGTCGCATGTCGTGCCGGCTGCGAGGACCCTCACGCTGCTGGTGTGCCCGGGCGAGCCCGACGGCGACCGCGCAGGGCACCGGCAGCACGTCGCCGCACCCGACGGGATCGGCACCCTCGCCTCCTATGCCACCGAGGTCGCGCTCCCGGTGAAGGGCACCTGGAAGAACCCCGCGATCGGCAGCGCCCGCGCCGACATCGTCCTGACCGCCCCGGAAGCCGGCGTGCCGCTGCTGTTCATCGAGGTCGAGCACCGAGGAAGCCGTCCTGATCGGCAGGAAGTTCGACAAGTACGCCCGGTTCTTCCTGCGGCAGGAGAAGGACACCGACGGCATCGAGAAGCCGCTGTGGCGCACCCGCTGGTCCGCGCCCCCTTCCGAGGAGTACGAGCGGGTGCACCCGCCGGTCCTGCTCGTCTTGCACCAGGTCGGCCTGCGCTCCGCCAAGAGCCGGATGGCGAAGGTCGCCGACCTCACCCGCCACCACTGGCAGGGGCGATGGCATCCCGAGGGCGGCTTCCCCTCCAGACGGATGTGACCGAGCACGTCAGCCGGCCGATCTGGCGCCCGCCCGGCGTCCCGTGGTGAGGAAGGCGCTTTCACGCTTCCGTGTCGACAGCGGCCGTGCGCGAGCGAAACAGCGGGGCTATGGGCGCTGCTTCAGCCGGTCGACGATCGCCCAGTCCACCACGTGTGACAGCTGGATGTACGTGTTGTCGCCGGACGCCGAAGTCCGTTCGTCGCGGAAGCCCAGGAATTCATAGGATTCCGGGTCGAAGATGAGGTACTTGCCCGTCGGGAACGAGCTCTCGGGGTAGGAGATCCCCACCCCGGTGCGCCCGCCGGAGTCCTTCACTCCCGGAACTGCCTTGACACCGGGCACCAGGGCCAGCGCCTTGTACGCGGCGGGACGCAGCCCCTGGGGCAGCACCGGCCATTTCAGGAGCTCACCGAGCAGGAAGTAGGCGTGGGACCATTCGGGTTCGGTGAAGTCGCCGATCGACCTGCTGGACGGTCCGCCGTGGGCGATGTACGGGATGAGTTTCCTCGGGTCGGTGGGCAGCTTCTTCAGGTTGCTCCACTCTCGAGGCGGCCACACGCTCTCGCCCTTCTTCAAGGGCTCCTCCCAGATCACCCGGCCGAGTTCCATGGTCAAGGAGCGCTTGGAGCCGTCGACGGAGTCCCAGTTCACGTCTTCGTAGGTTTTGACCGTGCCGGTCTTGCGTTCCGTCTCCTTGATGATCCGCTTCGAGTAGATGAACTGGTCGTCGCGCGGCGCCACGGGCTTTTCGTCCCTGCCCGTCTGTGCTGCCGCCCCGTTCAGCACGGTCACGGCGCTGACGTTGCCCATCCTCGGGGTCGCCGTGTCCGATACGCGGTCGGCACGGTCGGGGTGATCGCCCCCTTCGGCGCCGTCCTCGGTGATCAGTATCGCCGTTCCGGTAACCGCCACGGCGACCACGGCAGCTGTCGCGAGGCGGAGCGCGTGGCGGCGGCTGGGGGCGGCGTCGGAGTGCTGCTGCGCGCGCGCGATCGCGTTGAGCAGCCGGTAGCGGGCTTTCGCTCGGGTCGGGTCGGTGAGCGGGGCGGCGTCCGTGTCCCAGTCCCGCAGGAGTTCGAGTTCGTCAGTCATGGCCGGGTACCTCTCGCAGTGTCGTGGGATCGGATCCGCCCAACGCTTCGCGTAGCTTGCTGCGAGCCCGGTGCAGCCGTGATCTGACCGTGCCGATGGGGACACCGAGGGCCTGGGCCACCTCCTCGTAGCCGAGACCGCCCCACGCCACCAGCAGTAGCACGTCCCGGTGCCGTGCGGGCAGCGCGGCCAGTGCCGCTGCCAGCTCGCGCCGTACGGCCTGTGCCCCCACCCGGGCCGCGGCACGGTCGGCCAGCGGCTCGTCGTGATCGGCCGGGGCCGGGATGCGGGCCATGGCTTTGAAGCGGCGGCCCTCGGCCCGCCGGTGCCGGCCGACCAGATTGGTCGCTATACCGAACAGCCAGGGCCGGGCGCCGCCGCCCGGGGCCCGCGAAGGGTTGTACCGGTGCCGGTGCTGGAAAGCGGTGGTGAAGGTCTCTGCCATGAGGTCGTCGGCCGGCTCGCCACCGAGCCTGCGCGCCAGATAGCGATGTACCTCATCCGCGTATCGGTCGAAGAGCACAGCGAATGCTTCGGGCTCATCCCGGGACCGCGCAATCACCGAGGCATCGCTCTCCGCTCCCGTGCAGACGCCTGGCCCGACGGTCATCGGGGCTCCTCTCGTTCAAGGGAACATGCATGGAAGGCTTGGGCTTTCCTCTCTCCTTCGCCGCTCGCCTCCGGCGAGTTCCCTCCGGCTCGCACTGCTGGAGATGCGAGTCCCGCCTTCCCGTCGGACAAGGACAGCATCGTGCAGGCTGAGACCTGTCCCGTAAATCATCTAAGGCATGCCCGGTGAGCTGCGCCTTCGTTGCTGGCCGGCGAGGCGAGGTTGTGCCGGCGGCGGCCGGACGCCATCACACTGCGGGCCATCGCCCGCGAGATGGGCATGACCGCCAACGCCATCTACGGGTACTTCCCGACAAGGGACGACCTGGTCACCACACTGGTCAACGACGTGTACACCGCCTTGGCCGACGCTGTGGACACGGCCTGGGCAACCACGCCCTCCGCCGATCCCGCCGTCCGGATCGAGGCATGGGCCAACGCCTTCCGGACCTGGGCCCTGGTCAACCCCCAGGGGTTCCGCCTCATCTACGGCGACCCCGTGCCCGGCTACCAAGCCCCCGAGGGAGGCCCCGCCCCGGATGCCGCACGCCGGGTCTGCACCGGGTTCACCGCCCTCGCGGCAGCCGCCTGGCCCTACGCCCGACACCTCTACCAGGACAGCATCTTCGACGGGTGCGGCTCTTCTAGAGGGACCCGGTGAGCTGGGCGGATACCTGCCATCCTTGAGAAGGAGTTGCACCCCCCGCTTGTCGTTCGACGGCGGAAGCGATAGCACCGGTCAGCGCTCAGCAGGCTCCCACCACACCAGATTGGCGGCTGCCTGGGCCACCGGCTCGATGATCTCCCATCCTTCGGTGATCAGCCCCTCGTCGATCCGCCAGATATCGACGACCGCGATCTCCGGCCCGGCATCGGGGAGCCGTCGCCGCGAGTGCATCACGACGTGATCACCGTCGGCCAGAAGGTGGTGGACGTCGACCCGTATATCGGCGAGCGGGATGAGCGCCGCCTGTACGGCGTCGAGCCACTCCGCCTTGGTCGAGGAGGTCGAGTCCGGCCTGTGATGGACGAAGTCATCGCTCAGCAACGGTTCGAGCGCGTCGACGCTGCCCGCCTGGATCAGTTCCGCCAGCGCCCGTTGAACGATGCTCTTGTTGTCTGTGGTCATGGACGCAGTGTTTCCGCGGTCGCAACGGTTGTCGATGAAGTCGGATTTCATGGCGTACGGCTCCACGATGAGTACTCTCGATGACCATGCATACGGTCGGGGAGCTATTGCGGCAGTGGCGGCATCGCCGACGACTCAGCCAACTCGATCTTGCGATCGCGGCCGACGTCTCGGCTCGTCACGTCAGCCTGGTCGAGACGGGCAAGTCCAATCCGAGCGCCGACATGGTCCAGCGGCTCGCGGACCAGCTCGATGTGCCGTTGCGTGAGCGCAACCGGCTGCTGCTCGCGGCCGGCTTCGCACCCCGGTACGCCGAGCGGCCACTCGATGACGACGCGCTGTCGGCGGCCCGGGACGCGGTCGAGAGGGTGCTGCGCGCGCATGAGCCGTACCCGGCGGTGGCCTTCGATCGCCGGTGGAACATCGTGATGACCAACCGCGCGGTCGAGCCGTTCTTCGCGGAGGTCGATCCCGACCTGCTACGGCCGCCGATCAACCTGGTGCGGCTGGGATTGGACCCGCGCGGGTTCGCTCCTCTGGTCGTCAACCTGGCCGATGTGCGTGTGGTGTTCCGTTCCCGAATCAGGCGTCAGCTCGCCGTTGCTCCCGACGCTGAGCTCACTGCGCTCTATGAGGAACTGCTGGAGCCCAATTCCGAGGACGTGTCGAGCCGATCGGTCGAATCCGATGTCGTGATCCCGATGATCCTTCGCTTCGACGGACGAGAGCTGCGGCTGTTCTCGACCATCACCACATTCGGTACCCCGATGGACATCACGCTGGACGAGGTAGCGATCGAGTCCTACTACCCGGCGGACGCGGAGAGCGCCGCCTACTTCGAGGAGTCCAACGGTGATGTTCGAGCAGTCGCCTGTCCCTGATCTCCTGCCGTGACGGTGGAGGAGGCGGTGTCGATGGTGTCTTTGATCGAGGAGCTACACCTGCGCCGCAACGGAGACCCAGTCCTTACCCACTGCCTCACGGTTGCCGCGATCGTCGCCGGCCTGCGCATGCCGCCGTCGGTCGTGTGTGCCGCCCTGCTGCATGACCTTGAGGACACCGCCTGTCCGCCCAACCGTCCGGCTGACCGATTCGGTACCGACATCGCTGGCTTGGTGGCCGCCCTCCCCACCGCCCTGCTCGGTCCGACCCTGCCGGCAGGCAGAGTCACCGAGCCGCCGACACCCCATACCGGCCCGTCGCAGCAGATGGCCGTGCTGACCATCCGACTCGCCGACCGGCTGCACAACTTGCGCACCAGCGCCTGCCTCTCCCCGGCCACCCGCTACCGCATAGCCCGCGAAACCCTCGAGGTGTTCGCCCCGGTGGCCCGCACAGCAGGCCTGCACACCGTCGGCCGCGAACTCGACGCCCTCGCCTCAGCCGTCCTTCACCCCTCACCCTCCGCACACGGCACATCCGCACGCGTACTGACCATCCTCAACCTGCTGCTGCCCACCCGGCAGCGCGCACGCTGGCAGGAGGAATGGAACGCCGAACTGGCCGCCCACGCCACCCGCCGCGCCCGTATCCGTTTCACTGCCCGCGTCCTGCGCAGCACACCACGGCTGTCCATGACACTGCACCGCCCGACCGCCCGACAACGCCGATGGTGAGCGTCGCGGCCCGCGTCGGGGCCCTGCTGGGAGCAGCATCGGGATGTGTGATGGCCATGGCGCACGCAGACCTGACCGCCTGGGCGGCCAGTTGCTCACCGCAGCCGCACTCCTGGTGGTGGCGATCGTCCTGTTCATCCCCAGTGAGACCCCCGCCCGGCGGCTGGGGCAACTCATCGAAGCATGGCGCAGTCCGACAGGTCCGGCGCTCCCGCCCTCACCCGACGCGGACGGCCCCTGACAAGCGGGGCCCTCATCAGCAGGCGGGCCTGCCCGGACAGGGCGCGCGGCCCGTCGCCACCTGCCCTATGGAGAAGCTGCTGCGCACAAAAGAGCCTGGTCTGTGAGGCCGGGACTCATCGGTGCTGCGGGTCGCGCAGCAGACCGGTCCCGTATTTCTGCCAAGAACCATCGGCCGCTACGGGTGTGCCGCAGCAGTGTCATGCGCCGGCTGCGGGCTGCCCCTTTGCCTGCTCCGGTACCGCAGGAGCGGTGTAGAAGACGGACGTACCCTGCTTGCTGCGCTGCGCCTGGGTTTTGGCCACCAGCCCTTCGAGCGTGGTGCGTACCACGGTTGTCTTGACGCTGCGGTCGGGATGAGCCTTGCCGAGGGTTGCGGCGATCTCCGCCGCCGAGCGCGGCTCGCTCTGCTCGGCGAGATGGCCGCGGACCAGGTCGACCAGCGTCGGCTGCACCGTCTTCGCGGATTGGGCCTTGCCGGAGCCCTTCTCGGCGGCCGGCTTCTCCGCCTTGTCTCGACGGGGCGCCGGGGCGGTCTTCTTCGTCCGTGCCCGCTTGCCCGTACCGGACTCGGCGGCCTTCTTCGTCGCGCGGGGGGCAGGCACCGCGGCGCTGTCCGGCAGGGCCGAAGGCTCTGCGGAAGCCGGTGCTGCGCCGATCGCCTGCTGGATGCCGACCAATACCGTGTGGTCACGCTGGTGGGCGGCCAACTGCTCCTGAAGGGCGGCGATTTCCGCGCCGATCCGCTGCTGCTCCTTGGCGTTGCGTTCGAGGTCGGCACTTACTTGAGCGGTGTACTGCGATGTGAGTTCAGTAGCGGAAACGTTCTCGGACATGGAGCGCAACCTTTCCTCGGCCTGGAGCCGGAGTTGAAGGGCCTGCACACATGTGTGCCTTCCCGGGTCCGGTGTCTGCGGGGTAGCAGCCATATTCAGTGCACAGTGCCCCGCCATAGAGATAGTACGGATATCCGGAGTGGGCTGTTCGTCCCGGACATGTCTGTGAGCTTGGGCCTCAGCCCTCAGTGGTCCGGCAGTCGGGTTCGCGGAGGGGCGAGCCCAGGACGCGTGTAATGCATGGGCAGTTGCCAGACGACCTCATCGGTCTCCCGGTCACGGCGCCAGGCAGTCAGCGTGCGCAGAGCCACCAGCCGGTCCAGGAGCTCTCCTGTCTGGTGAGGGGAATGGCCGCACAGGCGAGCGAGAACGTCCATGCCGGTGCCCTGGCTGCCATGGCCGGACAGGTGCGCCGCCAGCACCAGAGCAGCCAGCCGCAGCACGGGTGGTGCGGCGCCCGGCGGGACCAAGGGCGCACAGTGAAGCGCCCAGTGAGCGGCGCGACGGCGCGCGGTGCGGCCGGGTGTCTGCTCCAGGACCGCATCGTCGAGCAGGTGCACGGTCACCGGCGCCGACTTCAGGACCGGCATCTCCAGCCACCGGTCCTGGGCCAGTTCCTGCCACAGTTCGCGACGTCCCTGCAGACGCATGCCGCGCAGCAGGCCCGCAGGGAGCCGGACCTGGCCGCGGGTGTCGGCGCGCAGGGCGCACTGCATGGCCAGCAGCCGGGCGGCGGGGGAGGTGAAGTGGGGGAGCGCCGATGCCAGGTAGGTGAGCATCTCCCGCACGCGCACCCGTTCGTCGCGCCCGACCTCGGGGTTGTCGCGAGTGGCCGGGGAGCAGGCGTCCGGATCAATGCTGCGAGGACGGAGCAGCGTGTCCGGCACGACGGCGGTGTGGCTGGTTGCCGCCGCGCAGGCCGCGCAGGTGTCGGCCAGGCGCCAGATGCGGCCGCTGCGGTCACCGGTGAGCGCGAGCAGCGCAGGCCCGCCGCAGCCGCGGTGACGCGGATGCCAGGAGCAGCCGCGCTCACGGCACTGGCAGGTACGCAGATGCCTGGGCAGCGCGTCAGCGCGGACGTGACAGGCCAGGTGGGCCAGGGCGGCGGAGCGTGCGGAGACGGCCGCGAGGGGGCGGGGGAGCGAGGTGCAGTGAGCGCAGACCACACGAGATCCCTCCGCTCGCGGATGCAGTTCCACCGTCCACGTACGTCGTACTGCCGCATGCGTGCTGGCAAGCCTCATCGGCTGTTCGTCCTCCCGTATGCCCCATCGCGGCGATGACCCGGTGCCGGGCCGAGCCGGACGGTAGTGCAGATCCCTGCACCGCAAACGTCACTCCCGTCCAGGCAAATAGTGCAGAAGTCTGCACTGGCAGGGCAGGTGTCTGCACCGTCGGATGGTGGAGTGACGATCTTGCCGCCCGACCCCGACCTCACCGCGCTGCGCGTCGAACTCGCGCGCCTGCGGGGCGAGCGCGGCTGGACCTTCGACGAGCTCGCCGAGCGCAGCGGCCTGGCCCGGCGCACCCTCATCGATCTCGAGCACGGCCGCACCACCGGCAGCGTCACCACCTGGCACGTCCTCGCCCACACCTTCGATGTGCCGATCGAGCAGCTGCTGGGCACCCTGTGCGACGACCACACCCCGCCCGGCGCACCCAACTCCTGAGCCCGCTGCGCCCGTCCGCGAATCACCCGAACCGACGAACACACCTCGAACCCAGCGACGTTGCAAGACCGGACGTTCGATGCCGTTGCGCTTTGCGGGTGACGCCATCCCGCTCCTGCTCTGTGCCGCCAGGTGCCGCCTGGCACGGTCCGGGCTATGCGACCCCACTCCGCCCCCACCGGCCGTCACTGGGACGGCAGCACCCGCATCACACGTGCCCGCCGCCCGCTGCAGGTGACCGCCACCAGCCCCAGCCGTCTCCTGCGCGCCGCGCAGAACGGTCGCTGCCGCCAGTGCGGCCACCGCATCGACTGGTACCAGCGTGCCGACCAACAGCCCATCGCCCTGCATCCAACGGAACTGGCCGCCTCCCACGTCCCCGAATCGTGCCGCTGGCACCTCAGCGGTGGCATCGCCCACCCTCACGGCGACGGCAGCGCCTGGTGCCGCATCCCGCACTACCTGCTCTGCCCAGCCCGCACCACCGCGCGGACCGGCCCGCACCTCGAAGCCGTCCGCCGCCAACTCGCCGTCCGCACCCGCCGCCTGATCGACACCGGCCAGCTCCCTGCGGCCCCGCCTGCTGCCTGCGAACCACCCGGGCCAAAGGCCGCGAATGGGCCTACGTGAAGATCGCCGACGACTTCAACCCGCCCAAAGACAGCGAACAGCACGACGACAAGGGCTGCGCTGTGCCGGGCCCCGTCGACGACGGCGAAGCCCGCCTCGCCTACGTAGCCGTCACCCGTACGCGCCGCTGCCTCGACCTGGGCGGACTGTCCTGGATCGACCGCCACCCCGACGGCAGGCGCGAAGCCAGATCGTGATGAGAACGCGCGTGCAAGAGCACACTCCACTCGTCGTCCTGGCCCTGAGCCATCAGCAAGACGAAGCCCCCGAGGGAGACCTGGACTCTGCTCGCTTCGGAGCATTACCGGCCGGTTTACACGGGCCGCATGGCCGCGTTCGACACAGGGGGAGGTACCTGACCGTTTCCGCACCTGGTCGGACGACCAGGTGCGAGCTGAGGCCCGGCTGCTGCGTTGGATGCAAATGCCACGCACGCCTCCGCGCTGGCGGACCGTTTCGAGGTGGTGTGCCACCATGACCCCGGGCCCAACAGCACGGTGTTTCGAAGATCAGCCGGTGGCCATAGCGGAGAATCCCGAGTCCAGCCGCCAGACAGGTCCGTCATCTCCGGCAAGGCCAAGCAGAACGCCGTGAAGTCCATGATCCTCATGGACGCAGAGGGGCAGATGCTCTTCGCCGGCCCGGTGCGGCCGGACAGTCGCGCTCGAGCAACCTTGGTGTCCGCCAGTGCCGGCGACTGGATCCCTGCGGCGGTCCAGGGCGAGGCGGCGCATCCCGAGCTTTCGCGTTTGGGTATTGATTGCTCATGGTCTCTGTGCCATATGGAGGTGTTCTGGAAGGGACAGAAAATCCATTCCAGCTCCTCAGGCAGTGATTTCGATGAACACGACCACGATCTCGCGCCGGCAGCAGCGTCCCGAGCTGCAAGCAGCCTCCACCGGTGAGCACGTGTTCGGTCTGCTTCTGGAGCACGGGCCTCTCGCTCCCGCCTCAGCCCGTCATGAGGCCCGCCCTGTTCTGGCCGCGTGGGGACTGGACGACGACCAGATCTACGAAACCCTCCTGGTCATCTCCGAGCTTGTTACCAACGCTGTCTCCCACGCAATGCCGCCCGTTGTGCTGCACCTGCTCGCCTCCACCGAAGGCTCCGGACCCGTTGAAGTCCATGTCAGCGACGGCGGCCCCGAGACCGCCCCGGACAACTGGGCCGCCGCCCGGCCCGCCGACGAACACGGCCGCGGCGACATGATCGTCTCTGCCCTCACAAGCCAGGCCGGATCCGGACTCGAAAGCGAAGGTCTCATCGACCACTGGGCGAGCTTCGACGCGGCCTGACTACGCGCGCCTGCCGACGATCTTCCAGAGCGCGTCCGCGATATCGCACAGCTCCAGCAGCGGGCCGGCGTCCCGTAGAACCAGAACGCATCTGCGCTGCCATTTCTCCCTACCAACCACGGATCAGCGCATGACTTCAGCCCGTCTGCCCAGCAACCTGGAGCCCGGCTTGCGCCGATGCCCCGGAGGCATCTCGTGAGCGGGTCGACGTCGCAGCGAACCGTCTGGCAGCTGTCTTCGTGCGCTTCGTCATATGCGGAGGCGGGTGGGTAGCACCCAGCGGTGCGCTGATCCTGATGGACGGCAGCCTCCCCCTGGTGGTGGCCAACGCGCTGATCACTCCTGTTTCCACCGTGGTTGCCACCGAAAGTCCATCAGCGCGTTACCTTCCGTAGCCCACGTGGTGGGTGGGTCGTACATCTGCAGTCCTCGCTGACAGTGGACCCCGGCGGCGGGGGAGGATGATCGGTGCCTCTTCGATCGGAGGGGAAGGCACTGGTGAGCGCCGCAGGCGGGGTGAGGGTCAGGGAACGTGACTGGTCCCCCGGTGAATGCCCGCGTGGTCGGTACCGCGGTCAGGGCGGTGCCGATCCGCTCGGGTATCCACGCCTTGAGGGCGCCGATCACCTTTAGGCGGGCCGACGCAGGAGACTCCTACCCGGCAAATGCAGGCCAGCCGTGGCTCCGATGACAGTTGTCTGTCACGGGCGCGTGATCATAAGGATCCAGCTCTGCCGAACGAGGAACCCATGGCCCCCGGTGTGCGGAAGCGCACCCCGACACGGCCCGCTCCACGCTCTGGGTGCGTCGCGTGGCCGTCGTTGCCTCCTGGTCGCCGCGGGCCAGTGCCCGGGCGCGGTCCTCGCCGAAGCGGTGGTTGACGAGCGCGATGGAGCTCGGGTGCACCGTGGCGACGCCGCTGGCGGTGAAACGCCTCCGGTTGTTCTCCGCTGGCGTCCAGCTCGTGCACACCGGCCGCCGCCGCTGGCTCTGCATCCCGCCCGATGGTTCTGGACCGCCGTCATCACCCACGCGATCGTCAGGCTCCACGCCTTGCCGAACCCCAGCTGACAGCCACTTCGACCGTCCCGACAACGACTTCGACAGCATGGACCGCCCCACCGGCACCACCAACGCGGACCACACCTCCACGAAGGTGAAGTACCCCTCGCCGTTCGAGATCCGCCACTTCGACGAGAACGACAACGAGTCCTTCGCGGTGGCGGACCTGAACGGGCGCACCGTGACGTCCGGCACGGTATCGGAGAACGGTGATGTGAAGGTCACGTTCAAGCAGGGCCCCAGTGGTGTCCTGGAGACGACGGACCCGAGGAACACGACCACGTCGACATACGACACGCTGGGCCGCCTCACCAAGTCGGTGGACGCCAACGCGGGGACGACCACACGCAAGTACAACGGCTTTGGTGACATCCGTGAGAGCGGGCACTCGGAATCCAGCAGCCGGCAGGTCGCCTCCTTCGACGACCTGGGCCGCACCACCACGGTCGCGGAGTACACCGGTCTGGCCATGACGGGCCAGAGCACGACGGCGTGGGACAGCGGCGCGCACGGCATCGGGAAGATCGACTACACCACCAGCCGCGACGGCATCAAGACCACGTACCGCTACGACGTGCACGGCCGGCCCGCCGGGACGGACTACACCGACAGCGGCACCGTCTACAGCACCGACCTGACGTACACCGCTGCGGGCCGTCCGGACACGGTCGCCTACCCGCAGGTTCCCGGGCGCACCGACCGGTTCACGGTCAAGTACCAGTACACCGACTTCGGGCAGCTCTCCGAGATCGGTGACAACAGCCCCGGGCGCGCCTACCAGAAGCTGTGGAAGACCCAGGGTCTGGGTGCCGACGGCAGTCTCACCGAGGGCTCCTACGGCAACGGTGCCATCGCCACCGTCCGGGACTACGACCCCGCCACCGGCAGGCTGAAGAAGACCACCGACACCAACAGCGCGAGCACCAAGCTCACCGAGACCGGCTACGAATACTACGACAACGGAAACGTCAAGCGCCGCAACGACACCACCGTCAACCACCGGGACGAGACCTACACCTACGACAAGCTCAACCGGCTCACCGGCTGGAGTCTGACCACCCCCGCCGACTACGTCCGGCCCACCACCTACACCTACAGCACCGCCGGCAACCTCAACCAGGTCAAGGTCAACGGCACGGTCACCGAAACCGACCAGAACAAGGACGCCGCACACCCCAACGCCGTGTCCTCACGCACCGCCGACGGCAGCACCACCACCTACGGCTACGACAGCATGGGCCGACAGCTGACCGGCGCCGGGCGGACCCTCACCTACCAGGGCATGGCCCTGACCCCGAAGACCGTCGCGCAGGGCTCCACCACCTGGAACCTCACCTACACCGCCGACGGCCGGCGGTTCAAGAAGGCCGCCGGCAACACCGTCACCACCTACATCGGCGACCTCTACGAGAAGCGCCAGACATCCTCCGGCACCACCCACGTCTTCCACGTCGCCGGCCCGCCCGGAAGCGTCGCCCAGGTCACCTACAGCGGCACCAGCACCGCCACCACCGAATACACCCTCACCGACCCCCAGGGCAGCACCGCCACCGTCACCAGCAGCAGCGGCACCAGCCCCCAGCGCCAGTACTTCGAACCGTTCGGCAGGCGCACTGATGCCAACGGCCTGGCAGTCAACAACGGTCCCACCGGCATCACGCAGGGCTACACCGGCCACGAAATGGACGACGACTTCGGCCTCATCAACATGAAGGGCCGCCTCTACGACCCCCAGACCAAGCGATTCCTCGCCCCCGACCCCCACATCACCAACCCCGACGACCCCCAGAACTGGAACCCCTACAGCTACGTCAGCAACAACCCCGTCAACGCCACCGACCCCACCGGCTACGACGGCGAAGGGGACTGCTTTTGCTCCAGCGAGGGCGGCGCCTCCTACGCGGCCGGCGGCGCGACGATGTCCAGCCTCCCCGGTTACACCATTCCGACCTCGACATACGCCAACCCCAACAACGGCTTCTCCACGATCACCGGCTCCACGACGGTCACCCTCTACAACCAGGCCGCGGTCTCTTCCGGCTCCCAGTTCGAACAAGCGGCCGTCACCGACGGCATCGTGGACGACGGGCAGGTCAGCGAGGCCTTGGAGGCCGCCGACACGGCCGAGTGGATAAAGGCCAGCTTCCCCAAGGAGCAGAGCAGGAACTACAACACCGGCAAGGACCTCGTCGAGCAGAAGCAGATGGCGGCCGACTACAAGGAGGCCTTCACCACCTCCTCCGACCCCTACGAGCAGGCCGCGAAGGAAGCCGCCGCCGCCGAACGCCTGAACAGCGTCGTCGAGGAGGCCGGCAACCGGCTCTACAGCGATCCCGAGACCACCGGCACGTCCGCCACCTGGATCAACGAGGCCGTCACCGTCCTCAAGGACTACGGATACGCCGACTGGCAGCTCGACCATGAGGCCATCGGCCTCATCGTCCGCAGCGAAGGCGGTCCCACCCCCTACGCCATCAACACCACCGACAGCAACGCCGTACGAGGACACCCCTCCATCGGTCCCATGCAGGTCGTCGAGAACACCTTCGACCGCTTCCGGCTCCCCGGACACACCGACATCTTCAACCCCGTCGACAACATCATCGCCGGCGTCCGCTACGGAGTAGCCGGCTGGGGAAGCATGTCCGAAGTCCCAGGCGTCGTCTCCCTCCGCAACGGCAACCACTACACCGGATACGACTGGCCCAAGGGCAAACCCTGGTAACAACGCCCACACCCACCTGAACGGTAGACGACACCACCAACAGCACATGAACGCCCGGCTGGGAAACCCAGCCGGGCGTTCTCCATCGAGAGGCTGAAGCCTTGCTGGTGACCATCGTCCAGATGCGAAGCCTCAGGTGGCTGTACTCGGGGACAGCGGGCACCGGGCCGCAAAGAGGTCTCACACGCCACCGCGGCCGGCGAGTTGAGCGTGTCTGAAAGATCGTGTAAGTCCGTGATGTGACAGCCTGGCCCGGGGCTCGGCCTCGGGCTCTTGGGCCGGGCAGATCGGACGAGTCATGGCAGACAAGACGGAACCGGTTGCCTCTGCGGCCGGGGACGAGATGGTGAATGAGGTCGCCGAGCGGTTGCTCGACAAGGCCGATGCTTCCGGGGTGGCTCTGCTCGGTGAGGGTGGGCTGCTGACGGAGATCACCAAGGCTGTTCTGGAGCAGGCTCTGGAAGCCGAGATGAGCGGGCATCTTGGCTATGAGCGGGGCGATTTTGCTGGTCGCGGGTCGGGAAACTCCCGCAACGGGCCCTCGCCCAAGACAGTTCTCACCGATGCCGGCGCGATCGCTCTGGCGGTGCCGCGGGACCGCAACGGCGACTTCGAACCGCGCCTGGTCCCGAAGAACGCCCGTCGGCTCTCCGGGTTCAACGACCGGATCCTCTCGCTTTACGCCCGCGGAATGAGCGTGCGTGACATCCGTTCCCACCTTGCCCAGATCTACGGGGCCGAGGTCAGCCCCGACCTGATCAGCAAGGTCACCGATGCCGTGGTCGATGAGCTCGTGACCTGGCAGAACAGGCCCCTCGATGCCGTCTGGCCCATCATCTACATCGACGCATTGTGGGTGAAAATCCGCTCGGGTTCGGTGACCTCCAAGCCGGTCTACCTGGCCGTCGGGGGTCGACATGGACGGCCACAAGGACGTCCTGGGCCTATGGGTCGGCTCCGAGGGCGAGGGCGCCACCACATGGATGGCAGTCCTGTCAGAACTACGCAACCGCGGCGTCGAAGACGTCTGCATCGTCGCCTGCGACGGCCTGAAAGGCCTGCCCGACGCGATCACCGCGACCTGGCCCAAGGCCACCGTCCAGACCTGCGTGATCCACTTGACCAGGGCCTCGCTCCGGCTGTCATCGGTGCGGGACCACCCCAAACTGGTCCCGGCCCTCAAAGCGATCTATGCAGCCCCGACCGAACAGGCCGCCGAACAGGCCCTCGACAACTTCGAGGCCTCTGACCTGGGTCAACGCTACCCGGCGATCGTCCGGACCTGGCGGTCGGCCTGGCCGGAGTTCACGCCCTACCTGGCGTTCCCGCCGGCCATAAGGACGGTGGTCTACTCCACGAACATGGTCGAGTCGATCAACTCCCGGCTCCGCAAAGCCACCCGCAACCGCGGCCATTTCCCCTCGGAACAGCCGCGTTGAAGGTCCTCTACCTCGCGGTCCGCGAGCAGATCAACCCCAAAGCGCGCGACGCGAACCACGTCGCCGCACACTGGAAAGAGGCACTGAACCAGTTCTCACTCTTCTTCGAGGACCAGCTCAGCATCCAATGACACCAACCGACTACACAAGATCGCTGACACGCCCGGTTCGCCTTTCTGATCGTGCGCTTCAGGCGCGGGTCAGGGGCGGTGTCCGCGGGGGGTTGCCCAGGAAGAAGGCCCTGGGCAACCGCTGCTGCTGATGGTGCCGGTGTTCGCTCGTGCAGCGGGAGCACCGGGGGGATCGCGACCTTCTCGGTGAGGAAGAGGTGTGTGACGATGCACTCCGCCGCGTTTCCGTCGTCGTACTGGACGAACCGGCGGCGGAAGACCGCGCGGAGCTCAGCTGCCGCCGGGCCGTTCCAGGCGCCCGAGCGGAAGGTCTCGATCAGCTCGTCCTCGGTGGTCGCCGTCGCTCCCGGGGTCTCGCCCGGGTTGTCCGAGAGAACGTCGAAGTACACGCCGCGCGCCTTGCGGTAGACCTCCCAGTCGTCCGCGTAGGTGATGATCGGGCGGTCGAGGCACGCGTAGTCGAACATGATGGAGAAGTAGTCGGTGATCAACGCGTCGGCCGCCAGGCAGGATCCTCCACGACCGGATACCTCGACACGTCCTTGATCAGGCCGCGCTCCTGGAGCGCGGCCAGGCGGGGGTCGTTCCGTAGAAGTAGTGGGTGCGTACGAGCGGGACATAGTCGGGGCCGAGTTCACGGCAGAACCGCTCCAGGTCGACGCGGGGGACGTATCCCTTCTGGTGTCAGTTATGCACGGTTGGGGTCGTTCACATGTGTGCCGCCATGGGCTCCGGTGCTGTCTCCTGGTGGGGCTGTGCTGGCGTGCTGCTCCGGCTGCGGTAGAGGAAGGCCGTGATGACGGCGCCGAGAGCGAAGATGCCGGCGGACCACCAGAAGGCGGTGGTGAAGCTGTGCAGTTGGGCTTGGGCGAGCGTGTCGGCGCTGGGGGTGTGGTCTGCCAGGTAGGCAGTCGCGGCGCTGGCGGCGAGAGTGTTGAGCAGGGCCGTGCCGATGGAGCCGCCGACCTGCTGCATGGTGTTGACGGTGGCGGAGGCCGCGCCGATGTCAGTGGGGGCGACACCGGCGGTGGCGATGCCGAGGGCGGGCGGCACGACGTGGCCGAGGCCGAGGCCGATGATCAGCAAGGGCGGCAGGACGTGGCTGGCGTAGGGGGTGTCGAGGCCGATTCCGGTGAGCCAGGCCAGGCCGGCGGCTGCGAGCAGCATGCCCGCTGGGACGGCGATGCGGGGTCCGAGCCGCCGGACGGTGAGGTTGGTGGAGATCTGTGCGGACACGATGAGTGAGCCGATCATCGGGAGGAAGGCGACGCCGGTGCTCACCGGGCTGTAGCCGAGCGTGATCTGAAGGTAGTAGGTGAGGAACAGGAAGATCCCGAACATGCCGCTCGCGGCGACCAGGACGGCGGTGAAGGAGGCGGCGCGGTCGCGGTCGCGCAGGATGCGCAGGGGAAGGAGCGGGTTGGCCGACCGGGTCTGCCAGAAGGCGAACGCGGCGATCAGTGCCACTCCGGCGGGCAGGAGGCCCCAGGTCGCCGCGGAGTCCCAGCCGTTGGACTCGGCCTTGGACAGGCCGTAGACCAGGCAGAACAGTCCTGCGGAGACCAGGGCCGTGCCGGGCAGGTCGAGAATGGGCTTGGCCCCGCGCTCAGTGCGGTGGAGGTTCAGGGCGCCTCCGACCAGGGCGAGTGCTGCGAAGGCCAGGTTTACGTACAGGGTCCAGCGCCAGCTCAGGTGCTCGGTGAGCAGACCGCCGAGCAGAAGCCCGATCGCGCCGCCGGTGCCCGCGATGGCGCCGAAGACGCCCAGCGCCTTGGCACGTTCCTTGCCCTCGGTGAAGGTGACGTTCAGCAGGGTGAGGGCCGAGGGGGACAGGATCGCCCCGAAGACGCCCTGCAGGGCGCGCCCTACGATCAGCAGCTCGAAGTTCCCGGCGGCGCCCGCCAAGGCGGAAGCAACCGCGAAGCCGGTGACTCCGACGAGGAAGACGCGCTTGTGTCCGAACAGGTCCGCCAGGCGTCCGCCGACGAGGAGCAGGCTGCCGAAGGCCAGGGAGTAGGCGGTCACCACCCACTGCCGGTCGGAGTCAGAGAAGCCGAGATCGTGCTGGGCGGAGGGCAGGGCGATGTTCACGATCGTGGCGTCGAGGACGACCATCAGCTGGGCGACGCCAATGACGGCCAGCACCCACCAGCGGCGGCGGTCCAAGGGGAGTGCCTCGGCGGAGCGGGGCGGTCGGACAGACATATGGAGGAACTCCTGCTCAGGAGGCGGAGGGAAGTGGCGCACGGTGCTGGCCGGCACGCAGAATCGGCGTCGTCGGCGGCAGCCCTCTAGAATGAATTCACCAGGTGCTGATATTTAATTCTGCACGTGGTGAATTGCTGTGTCAAACCCATGCCAGGAGGCTCGCCATGACCCCACCCACCCGGCTCGGACGCCGCCCGGGAGAAACCGGCACCCGCGAGACAATCCTGGAAGTGGCGCGCCGCAAGTTCGCCGAACTCGGCTACGACCGGACGACGATGCGGAGCGTGGCGGTCGAGGCCGAGGTCGACGCAGCCCTGGTCTCCCACTTCTTCGGCTCCAAGCAGCAGTTGTTCGCCGCAGCAGCGCCCCTGCCGTTCGACCCGGAGACCGTGCTGGCCGAGCTGCTCGGCGGCCCAAGAGAGACCATCGGCCGGCGGCTGGCAGCCCACGTTCTGGGAACCGTCGACACCACGGACGGACGGCTGAAGATCACGGGGCTGATCCGTGCGGCGGCTTCCGAGGAGGCGGCCGCCAGGGTGCTGCGCGAGCGGGTCACCCAGGCCATGCTCGTTCCCCTTACCGAGGGGCTGAACGTGCCCCAGGCCCGGTTGCGCGCCGCCCTGGCCGCATCACAGGCGGTCGGACTGATCATGGCTCGCGATGTGATCGGCCTGGAGGTACTGGCCGAGACCGAGACCGAGATCCTGGCCGGAGCGGTCGGCCATGTACTCCAGCACTACCTCACCGGGCCCCTGGTCCTCTGACCCGTCACGACAACTGCGCCGGAGCTGTCATGCACACGGACCACGTAGCCCACCCAGTACACCAGCCGGGCCTTCGCCGACGCCTGCCGCAAGGCCGGCGTCCGTCAGTCGATGAACGCGATCGGAGCCGCTGATCGAACCCGATCGGCACAAACGGTACGGACGGCAGATCGAGATCAGGAAGGTGCCCGGCGGGCCGGAGGCCGTGATCGCGCGGGCGGAGACTTCCGGACAGGACGGGCACAAGCTGCTGACCGCCCTGTGGTCTCCCAGCACGCCTGGCCGGCTGCGGGCTCTTGCCCAGGTGGAGATCCTGCGACAGGTATGGGTCCACCACTACTACTGGGACGAGGAAGGACAGCTCCGCTGGCGCGACGGGCACACGCTGCCACAGGCAAGCCTGCGCTTTGACTCTCCCTACCACACCGACGCGCACCACTGCACCAAGAACGGCACCGAGTGGAGCGGCTATCGCGTGCACTACACCGAAAACCTGCGAGGAACAGCGACCCGAGATCGTCGTGCACGTCGCCACCACGATCCCCCCGGTCCAGGACGTCCGGCTCACTGAGCAGGTCCACGACATCGTAGGCCAAATAGCTCTGGTGCCAGCCGAGCACGTGGTCGATGCCGCCTACATCACCCCGGCGCACATCCAACGCGCCCAGGAAGTTCACGGGATCACACTGCTCGGCCCGATCGTCGCCGACCACAACCGCCAGGCCAAGAGCGGCCACGGCTTCGGGAAGTCCGCCTTCACATCAACTGGGGGAATCAGTAGGCCACCTGCCCCCAGGGCCACCTCAGCCGGGAATGGCGCCCCCTGCGCATGAGCGGCCACGACGACGTCCAGGCCAAGTTCGACAAGGCCACCTGCCTGGCCTGCCTTGTCCGCCCCTCATCTCATTTGGTGAGTCGGCGGTAGCAGATGAGGGTGCAGGCGATGGCGGCGAAGGCGAGGAAGTGTTCGGCTTTGCGCTCGTAGCGGCGGTGGAGTCGGCGGCAGCCGGCGAGCCAGCCCACGTGGTGGGTGGGTCGTACACCTGCAGTCCTCGCTGACAGTGGACCCCGGTGGCGGGGGAGGATGATCGGATGCCTTCGGAGGGGAAGGCACTGGTGAGCGCCGCGGGCGGGGTGAGGGCCAGGAAACGTGGCTGGTCCCCGCGTGGTCGGTGCGCTGCTCTCGGGGACCGTTCGGTGGTACCGCTTGGGTAGCCTGCTGTCTCCTGGACCTCGGTACATGCACAAAGACGATGAGGTGGTGTGGCATGGGCTCGTCGTCATGGGGTGCCGAGCTACTGAGTGGGCTTAAGCCGTTGTTCCGGGTGGTGCTGTTCGTGTGCCTGTGCGCTCTCGCGCTGCCGTTGTGGTTCGCCGCGCACAACACTTATCGGTTCATCGACGGGCACCGCACGAACACGGAAGGATACGTGCACTGCGAGTCGGGCGGCCCATGTCGCGGCGTGTGGCGTCTGCCTGGAGGGCAGCGTGGGACCGGTGAGATCCGCGGTCTCTCCTTCGCTGCCGATGAAGAGCTTTTGACGGACATACCGCTGTTCGCGGGCCAGGACTGGGCTGTCGCCGACCGCTCTGACCTGCTTGTACGCGCAGCTTGGGAATTCGTCAGCACGGGGATCGGCACGGCTCTCGTCTTGTGGATCGCCTGGAACAGGTCCTACAGCAGCGGTTGGCGCGATGAGATGAAATAGTCCTGACTTTCGGGACCGAGCGGTGAGTTGAACATTCGGTCAGGTGGAGGCACATCGCTGTGAGTCGTGTTCCGCGAGGCTTCGCCTGGCCGGCCAGGTACAGCTCCCTACCAGGGTAAATGGGGCGGCGGGACGATCTGCTGGCCCGCAGCCGTTTCCGCGTCGTCGCCGTCAGAAGTGGATGTCAAAGGCCCCGGACCATGATCGGGCCGGGGCCGCTCCCGTGTGCTCTCGGCAGGATTCGAACCTGCGACACCCGCTCTATTAGGCGGGCTGACGCAGGAGACTCCTACCGGCGAATGCAGGCCGTGGCTCCGATGGCAGTTGTCTGTCACGGGCGCGTGATCATAGGGATTGAGCTCTGCCTAACGAGGAACCCGTGGCCGCCGGTGTGCGGAAGCGTGCCCCGACACGGCCCGCTCCACGCTCTGGGTGCGGCCCTCGTTGCCTCCTGGTCGCCGCGGCCAACCTCCGGCCTGCGGTCACCAGCCTCGGGCCGGTTCTCGAAGAGGTGCGTGCGAGCCTCGGGATGAGCGCCACCGCAGCGGGTGTGCTCACCTCCGTTCCCGCAGTGTGCTTCGCCTGGTCGGCTCTGTCGCGCCCCGTCTCGCCCGTCGTCACGGGCCCGACGGTGTCATCGCCGCCGGTATGGCCGCGATCGCGGCCGGACTCGCCCTGCGTCCGGTCGTCGGAGGAACCGGCCTGTTCGTCGCCCTGAGCGCCCTCGCCCTTGCCGGGATCGCAGTGGCCAACGTCCTCCTGCCCGTCGTCGTCAAGCAACGCTTCCCCGGACCCGTTCGGCCTGTACTCCATGACCCTCATCCTGGATCGAGCGCCGACGCCGTCACCATCGCGCTGGCGGAGGTCTTCGGCAGTGACTGGCGGGGTCGGCCTGGGGCGTGGGCCGCCATCGCCCTCGTCGCCTTACCCCCGTGGCTGGCCCTCGCCCGCGGTCCCGCTGAGCGCATCGCGGACACCGGCACCCGCACCGGCACCGGCACCGGCACACCGAGCTCGCCACCCGGTCCCGGCATTCGCATGCCCCGCAGTCCGACCGCCTGGTCACTCGCCGTCTACTTCGGACTCCAGGCCACAGGCAGGGAGGGTGTGCGATGCCGACGCTGATAGCTCCGCTGTTCACGGCATCGGCAGCACTCATGCTGGAGCTAGTGCCGCGACAGGCAACGTTCGCCCCGTCGCGACGCCCGGCACGCACTCTCGCCGCACCGGCCGAAAGCCCAGGTACGTCCAGTACGAGGACTTCCGGCCGGCACGCCGAGAGCACGCACCGGACGCCGCTCCTTGACGGGCAAACGTTGCCCGCCGCGGCACTAGAAGGCGCGCCGTCGGGCGCGTGGGATATCTTCTTCCCCGGCCGGGGCTGTCCGATCAGTCGTCGCCCGCCGGTGCCTTCGCCAGAGTGACGGCGGCACGGATGGCATGGCCGAGGTCGATCCTCGAGCGCTCCCGGTCATGATGGACCTCGTACTGGATGACGAGGCCGTCCAGCATCGCCACGGTCAGGCGTGCCAGTTCCGTCAGATCGATCCCGAGGGGCCGGCGTTTGGGCTCCTGGTCGAGGGCGCTCTGGAAGGCTTCCTGCGCGGTCCTCGAGTAGCGCGTGTACTGCCATTCTGCGAGCCGTTCGAGACCCGGGGTCCGGCGGCAATAGATGGTGAGTTCGTACTGCATGAGCTGCAGTCCGTCGTCGCCCACGGCATAGGCCCAGAAGGCGTGCAGCCCATCGTGGATCGCCGCGTCGAGTCCTTTTGCGGGGTCGACGGCGTCGCGCAGTACCTGCTCGATCTGATTGGTGATCTCGCCCACGACGGCGGTGAGCAGTTCGTTCTTGTCGCGGAAGGCGTAGTGCACTGCCCCTTGAGGTGCCCCTGCGTACTCGGCGATGCGCCTTGTGGTGGCCCGGTCGAGCCCCTCCCGGGACATGACCTCGATCGCCGCTTTCACGAACTGCTCACGACGTGCTTCGACACTCATGCGGGCCAGCGGAATCGCACCTCCTCAGTAAAGGGCGGGGAAAGTCGCTCCGCGCCCCTTGACGTGTTCCTACTACCCTATTTCACTTGGGCAACTGACTTGGTCAACTAACCAACAAGGGGTTTTCATGATCGAGAACGAAGCTGACGTCGTAGTCGTCGGGGCGGGTCTTGCAGGGCTCTCGGCAGCCCGGGTGCTGGCAGAGGCAGGCCAGGACATCGTGGTGCTGGAGGCTCGTGACCGTGTCGGCGGGCGTACCTGTTCGGTCATCGAGGAGGACGGCAGGCTCGTCGAGTACGGCGGACAGTGGGTAGGCCCCACCCAGGACCGGATGCTGGAGCTGATCGAGCAGTTCGGGCTCGATACGTTCACCCAGTACGCCGACGGCGACAACCTGCAGCTCGTCGACGGCAAGCTGCTGCGCTACCACGGAGCCGTTCCGACCGGTGATCCGCTCATCGCCGCCGACCTGATGGACGCCATGGTGGACCTCACATCCGCCGCCCTGGAGGTGGACACGGCAGAACCGTGGAAGCACCCGCGAGCTACCGAACTGGACGGCCTCACCGTCGAATCATGGATTCGGCAGCAGCCGTACTGCGAAGGCGCCAAGGTGTGGCTGCGTGCCATGACACGTGCGCTGTTCCCGGCCGAGCCCGGGGAGATCTCCCTCCTGCACGCGCTCTTCTACATCAGCTCGGGCGGTGGCCTGGAGAAGATGATCGGCACCATCAACAGTGCCCAGGAGACCCGGATAACCCACGGGTCCATGCAGGTTTCCGAGCGACTGGCCGAACTGCTCGGCGACAGCATCCGGCTCGGCTGCCCCGTCAGTCGCATCGAGTACACGGACAGCGGCGTCACCGTCCACCACGACGGCGGCATCACACGCGCCCGCCGTGCGGTCGTGGCACTGGCCCCGACCCTCGCCGGACGCATCCGCTACAGCCCACCCATGCCTGGCCTGCGCGACCAGCTCACCCAGCGCATATTCATGGGCTCCTCCATCAAGATAAGCGTCGCCTACGCGACGCCGTTCTGGCGTGAGGACGGCCTCAGCGGTCACATGATGGGCGACAACACCCTGGTCCAGGTCACCTTCGACCAGACACATCCTGACCGCCCCGAGGGTGTACTCGTCTGCTTCGTTGACTCCAACTCGGCCCGTCGAGCCCTTGCGATGACCGCTGAAGAACGTCGCGCCCACGTCATCGAGGACCTTGTGACCTACTTCGGCGAGAAGGCCCGCCACCCCGTCCACGTCCACGAGAAGCTGTGGATGGAGGAGGAGTGGTCGCGCGGCTGCTACACCGGGATCCTGTCCCCAGGCACCTGGTCCACCCTTGGCCAGGTCCTGCGCACTCCCGTCGGACCCATCCACTGGGCCGGTACGGAGTACGCCACCGTCTGGAGCGGGTACATGGACGGGGCGGTGCGCTCGGGCGAGACGACAGCAGCGGCGATCCTGGCCGAGGCCGGCCGATGAGCGCGGCGCAGAGCGTTGACGCAGCGGAGCTCCACGAAGCCCTCGTCGACTACGCGAAGAAGGCCAACCAGAGCCCGAGGGTGGCGAAGACACTGGCCGCCTGGTCGTGCCGTATCCACATCGAGGCGACCGACCAGCCGGACGCCCTTTTCACCTTCGTCATCGACAAAGGGCACACCTCGCCCGCGGTCCGCGGCGCTGAGGGCGTGCCGGACCTGGTCGTGCGCGGCAACAGCATGGACCTCGCCGAGATCTTTTGGGGAGACGCCAACCCCGTCTCCAACTACATGCAGGGAGCCATCCGGACACAGGGCAGGGCGGACGACGTCATGCGCCTGGACGCGATGGCCATGTTCATCTTCCTCGGCCAGTGACCCCGGAGTCATCATGAGCGAACCACCCGTCCTCAGCCGCGCGTTGGGGCTCGGAGGGGCATCGGCCATCTCCACAGGTTTGGCCTTCGCCGCCATCAACTTCCTGGGTATCGCACAGCTCCTCACGTACATCAGCGGTCCGCTCTCATGGATCGCGATCCTGGGCGCCGCTGTCCTCATGCTCGGAGTCAGGGCACTGTTCTCCGAACTCAACGGGATGCATCCCAGTGCCGCGGGTATCCGGCTCTGGATGGCACGGGCCATGAACGACCGCCTCGCCCTCATCATCACGCTGACGTACATGACCGCGATCGTGCTGGTCATCGCTGCGGACGCCTACATCATCGGCGAGGCCATGGCGTACGCCTTCCACAGCGGCCCTCTGGTCACGATCGGTTATGTGGCCCTGCTGCTCGCCGTCGCCACTTGGCTCAACCTGCGTGGCATCAAACTCGCGGGCGCCGCCGAAAAAATCGTCACCACCGTCGTGGTGCTGGTCACCGTCGGCGTGGGCGTCATCGCGATCGCCAGCCCCGGCCATGTGTCACACCCGGGGGCGGGCACCCACAGTTCCCCGCTGCAGGCCCTGGTCCTCGGGATCTTCGTCTACACCGGCTTCGAATGGGTCACCACCAACGCCGAGGAGGTCACCAAGCCGAAGGCCGTACCGCGCGCGATGTTGGTCTCCGTACTGGTGCTGGCCGCCAGTCAGGCCGTATTCGCCGTGGCCATGGGTGCCACCCTCGACAACGCGTCGCTGGGTAGCGCCTACCCCCAACTCCTCGCCGCGCAGCAGGCGATGGGCCACGCCGGCATGCTGGTAATGCTCGCCGTCACCGCACTGACCGCCGTCAACACCTTCAACGGCGGCTTCGTAACCCTCTCCCGATTCATCTACGCAGTCGCCCGCGAAGGCAAACTGCCCCGCCCTCTCACCCGGCTCAACGACCGGGCGGTGCCCGCCCTGCCAGTCTGTCTCCTCGGGGGCAGTTCGCTGGTCCTGGCGGTCGTGGTCGCTCTCACCGGGTCCTTCACCGTCATGGTCTCGGTCTGCGCGGCCCTGGAAATGATGATCTACGCGGTGGCGGGCTTCGTGGTCTGGCGACTGCGCCGCAGCGAACCTGACACCGACCGGCCCTTCCGCGTGCGGGGCGGCGCCCCTCTCGCGCTCGTCTTCACCGTCCTGTTCGGACTGCTCGGCTTGCTTGCCTCTGTGAGTGTCGGCGAGCGCATCCTCCCGATCCCCCTCGCGGTCGTGCTCGGCTGCGCCGCACTGGTCACGGTCTACGTCTTCACCGTCGTGCCGCGCCTCGAACGCCGGGAGGCCGAGGAACTCGCCGCCCGGCGTGCCGCCCGGGCCGTCGCACGCGCTCAGCGCAACACGTCGTCCGCCTCTGAAGGAGCCGCCTCGTGAGCACATCCCACACGCGGGTCTTCGTACCCGACGCCGACGCGACGAGGGTGTCGCTCGGCCAGCACGAGCGAGCAGCGAATAGTTCCGAAGAGCTCAGACGAGTTGCTTGTGCATGACGATGCAGGGTCGCCCGCGCTGGTTGTCGGCGCGGCGGTCGCACTCCTCCCAGCCCAGGGAATTCCAGAAGGCCAGAGAGGTCGGGGTGGCCTCCAGGACGGCTAGCCGGATTCCGTCCCGGCCGTCGTCACGAAATCGGTCCTCGATGAGGCAGGCCAGCCGTCGGCCGACACCTTGGCGGTGAAGGCTGCCGTGCACGAGCAGCAGCCCAATCCAGGGATAGCCGTCCGCAGGATGCTGTTCAAGCACGCCCACCAGGCCAACAAGCTGGCCTTGCCCGTCTCGGGCGACCAGGACCTCGCAGTTGTCGCTGCTGGCCTCTTCATACAGGTCTGCTTGAACCCGGTCGGGCTCTATGCACTCGGGATCGTATTCGCCGGCGGCGCGGCAGTATGTCGGGTTGCTCTCATAGAGGTCGACGACCTCGCGCATCTCGTCCGGGGAGAATCCGAGCGGGGAAAGAGACAACGTCACCTCAGCGGAGGCGCCGCCGAGCTGGCGTACCTCGGCGAGCGTGGCGACCTCGGTCCCTAGCGGTGCGTCGATCTGCGATGACGTACAACGCTTGGTGGTGTGTTCAGGGAGGTGGTCCATGCTTACCTTCCGTACGGGACAAGGAGAACCCTTGCCGGGCGGCTGACAAGGTGGGGTGATCGGAGGTGACGAGCGGGGTGGGCGCCGATGGTGGGCTCCGCGGGTGTGAGTCAGGTCGCCCGGTTGGGCAGAGGGGGGGCGATGGTGCCGTGGTCAGTGAGCAGTCCACGGGCTGCTGCGGGGCATACAGGTGGCCGTGTCAACCAGCTTCCTCGCGGGGTCGACACGACCACCTGTTCGTTCGTGACGGTCCCGTCCCCACGGAGGCCGTCACGTAACCGGGGGCCCAGCCACCGCTCATGGCGGGGCCCTCGGAACCCAGGGCGTCAGACCGGAGAAAGACGACGCTCCTCGTCCGGATCTCCTGGCGCGATGCTTTCTGAGGCGGAACCCAGCTTCTCGCGGAGCCTCTCGCCTTCCACATCCATGTTGGGGAGCAGTCGATCCAGCCAGCGGGGCAGCCACCAGGCTTTGTGCCCGAGCAGGGCAAGGACTGCCGGAACAATCGCCATCCGGACCACGAATGCGTCCACGAACACCGCGATCGCCAGCCCGAAGCCGATCATCTTGATCATCGGCTCACTCGAGCCGATGAATCCGGAGAAGACCGCGATCATGATCACTGCGGCTGCGGTAACAACCCGAGCTCCGTGCTGGAAGCCGGTGACGACCGCTGCCCCCGGCTGTTCTCCGCCGACATACGACTCACGCATGCGCGATACCAGGAAGACCTCGTAGTCCATGGCAAGCCCGAAGACCACGCCGATCATGAAGATCGGCATCATCGACATGATCGGGCCTGTCTGCTCAACGCCGAACAGGGAGCCCAGCCAGCCCCATTGGAAGACCGCAACGACTGCACCGAGCGCTGCCACTACAGAAAGCAGGAAGCCGAGAGCGGCCTTCAGGGGGACGAGTACCGACCGGAAGACCAGCATCAGGAGCAGGAACGCAAGGCCCACGACCAGCGTCAGGTACGGCAGCAGTGCGTCGTTCATGCGCTGCGAGAAGTCAACGTTCATCGCTGTCGCGCCGGTGACGAAGACATTGCCGGCGGTGGTGTCCCGGATGGAGTGCACCAGTCTTTCGGTGGCGACCGAGGAAGGCCGGTACTTGGGGATGACGGTGATCATCGCGGTGTCGCCGGCCTCGTTGACCGTCACCGGGGTGACCGAGGCAACGCCGTCCAGGCCCTGGAGCGTTTCGCGGGTGTGAGACGCGGCGTCTGTGTCCCCGTCGACGACCACCAGCAGGGGGCCGTTGTATCCCGGACCGAAGCTCTCGGACATTAGATCGTAGGCTTTGCGCTGAGTGGTGCTGACCGGCTGGGAGCCGTCATCCGGAAGGCCCACCTTCAGGGACGCGGCGGGGATGGCGATGATGCCGAGGCTGATCAGGCCCACGACCAACACAGTGGCCGGGCGACGCAGCACGAAGCGTGCCCACCGAACGCCGCCGTTGGGCTTTCCTGCGGGCCTGCTTGCCTTGCGGGGCGAGACTCGCCTGCCGGCGAAGCCGAGCAGGGCAGGAATCGCCGTCAGGGCAATGAGGACGGCGATGACCACCGTGCCGGCGGCGGCGAAGCCCATCTTCGTCAGCATAGGAACGTTGACGACTGCCAGTCCCACCAGGGCAATCACCACAGTCAGGCCCGCGAAGACGACGGCGGAGCCGGCCGTGCCGACGGCCCGGCCAACTGCCTCCTCGCGGTCGTGGCCCTCTGTGAGCTCGGCCCGGTATCGCGAGACGATGAAGAGTGCGTAGTCGATGCCGACCGCGAGCCCGATCATCATCGCCAACGTAGAGGTGGTGGAGCCGAGGTCAAAGGTGCTCGCCAGTGCGGTGATGGTGGAGATGCCGATGCCGACCCCGAAGATCGCGGTCAGCAGGGGCAGTCCAGCGGCGACCAGTGACCCAAGAGTGATGATCAGGACCACGGCAGCGATGACTACGCCGATCACTTCGCCGATGCCGGGCTCCGGCGCAGCCTGCAGAGCCGTTCCGCCTACTTCGACCGTCAAACCGCTCTTGCGAGCGTCAGAGGCAACGTCATCAAGTGACTTGAGTGTCGCGTCTGTCAGAGACCCCGGCGGTTTGTTGTAGGTGACGGAGACGAAGGCGGTTGACCCGTTCGGCGATACGCTCTTTCCCTCATACGGATCAGTGATGGCCGCCACCTGGTCCGACTTCGACCTCAGCTCTTTCACGAGGTTCCTGACCGTCGCCTTGGGGGCAGCGTCAGACACTTTCTCCGACGCAGGAGCCTTCAGAACGATCTGCGCCACGGCACCATCGGGGCTGCTCCCGGGAAACCGCGTTTCAACAAGCCCAACAGCCTTTTGGGCCTCGGTCCCTGGAAGGGAAAAGGAGGACGTGACGTTGCTGGAAGCCACGCTTGCGCCAACCGCGGCACAGGCGAGCAGCGCCACCCAGATTGCGGCGACGAGACGGCGGCGCCGGAAGGCGGCCCTGGACAGCAGGTAGAGGAATGTAGCCACGGAGGCTCCCGGTCGGATTGTGGGGACTGTCGAAGACGCGCCGTGGTGATGGCGTCCGCAGACGTGGTGCGAGCGGAACGCGGAGACCATCCATGTACACGTCCTCTTGCTACTTACGGTGGGCTGGTAGCGATGTGAGCACCTGAGTAAACGGTGCTCACTCTTCCGCGAAAGTCGGGCCGGCAGCCTCACCGCTACCCGTCTTGGGGGTGCCTTCGCAGGAGTCGGCAGGGGAGCGGGATGATTTCGCGCCGCGGCCTGACATCGCCGAATCCCCGCGGTCCCGAGTCGGTGACCTGGGCTGTGGTGCAGGCGATGCTCGGCTTCACCTCCGAGACGAGGCGGTTGCGTTTCGCACACAGCCCCTGGCGAGGGACAGCCTGCCGATCGCCGTCGCGTCGATGGCGAAGTCCGACGAGTGCGAGACCCTACCCGCATCCTCGCCGCCACGGAGCCGGCGCCCCTGGCTGACCGTCCCGGTGGTCGCCGGTCGGCGACCAGAGCCTGGACGCCGGTGTGGTGGGCAATCACCGGTCTGGATGACTGATCGTCGGCTCGACAGTGGCGGAGGGCGCACGGCGGGGACGGGTGACGAGTTCTCCGCCGCAGTGAGGACATGTGTCCTGCATCGCGTCGCTGCAGGACACGCAGAATGTGCACTCGTACGAGCAGATGCGGGCGGACGAGGTCTGTATCAGAAGCGGACCTCCACATCGTTCGCAGCGGTCGCGCATTTCCAAGGGCATGGCTCTCCTGGTTGGTTGGGGAAAGACCGCTGCCGGGCGGGCAACGGACAGCATGCGGCACACCTGGCGGACCAAGACCGCTCCCAGCGAGGTGGCCTCTCAGACTCGGCCAGATCACTGGACGAACTTGGATCGACAGAGCGGCCGGCGGCTTACGCACATGCCCTTCTGGGCTCATCCGCCTCAGCGGCACCGGCGATCTACGCGCCCAGTCGCCGTACACCTGTGCTCGTCGGTTCCCACGGCTTGGTCTGTGGCCTGGGTGAATGAACGTTAGGGTTTGTTCAGTCCGATTTCGGCTTGGTGTAGTGATGTCATGGGTGATGCATGGAGGGCAAGGCGCGTCCCGAAGCGACCGCTGAGCAGGCGTTGTACGAGATGGACCGCCTGATCGCGCTGGCGCAGTTCGGACAGCAGGACATCGCCGGACGGCTCGGACTCAACGTCACCGACCTGACCTGTCTCGGGTTCGTGATCGAGGCGTCCTTGGCCGGTGAGCCCCTGGGCGCGAGCGACCTCGCCGCGCGAGCCCGGTTGAGCACAGGCGCCGTCACCGGGGTGCTCAACCGGTTGGAAAAGTCTCGCTTCATCCGCAGGGAGAGCGACCTGACGGACCGTCGACGAGTCTGGGTCGTGATGGACGAGTCGGCCCAGGCACGTATCCTCGAGGTCTACGGCCCCTTCTACGAGCGCCTGCGCCTTCTGGTCTCCGACTTCACCCGCGACGAGGTCGCCGTACTGGCGGACTGGTTTGCCAAGGCCAGGACGGCGATGCAAAAGAGTCTGGACGACATGCGCGACGCCGCCCGGGCCGAGGGCCCGTCACCCGCACAGGACTGAGTGTCCGGGCGGGCTCAGTGCTCGCCCCCACTCTCGTTCCGTACCGCTGAAGCCCCTGCCGGCACAGCTGACCGGATGGGGACGCTCCCTTGAGAGGTGCGAGCGGACGGAAGCGGCGTGCTCCAGGACGCGGCGGCGCCGCGGCGGGTGCCCGTTCGTCCGGCGATGCGGCAGCCGAGGCAGTTGGGGTGCCCCTGGGCGGCTTCGTGGTCTCTGACGCGCCAGTTCTGTTCACGGACGGGCCGGGGCCCGCTCGGTTTACCCCAGCCGCTCAGATGTAGCACCCAGGTCACCAGCCCGGCGACGGCGATGACCCCCGTGCCGAGCGCAAGATCCGGCGCCGAGCCCCTCGTCATGGCGACTCCCGCGACACAGCAGCCGATCACCGTGATGGCGGTGCCGGTCCATCCGGCGACGGTGTGGCCCAGGTCGTGCGTTCCGTGCAGACCGCTCATGAGTCTCCTCGAAGCGAGCGAGAAGATTTATCTCGCGAGCTAAAATATTTGGCCATCTTAGGACCGCTGAAGGGGGAGGGCAAACCAGGGGCAGGGGCGCGGGCGGCTTCTCGTGGCGAGGCGGTATACGCGGGCCCGACGCGCTCACGTCCTCAGATCCCTCCGGCGCAGGGACACCAGTCCCGCCGCGGTCAGTCCCGCCGCGATCCCGGTGAGGAGGAGGACCGGTGCCCAGGCCATGGTGCCGCCCGGCAGCTTCGACACGTGGCCGAAGGGGGAGAGGCCCAGGACGACCTGGGGCAGGTTCAGGGCAGGGCCGATCCAGCCGAGGAGGAGGGCGAGGCCCGCCGCGGCCCAGGCGCCGGGCGCGAGCCGAGAGGAGAGGCCGTACAGGAGGACCGCGAGGCCGCCGAGTGTCCAGACCGCCGGGACCTGGACGAGGCAGGCACCGAGGATGGGGCCGAGGTCCGATCCGTGGCCGAGGCCCAGGCCGAGCCCGCCGAGCAGCATGATGAGGACCGCGCCGCCGAAGGCGATGACAAGGTGTCCGCCGGCCCAGCGCAGCCGGCCGACGGCGGCGAGCAGGGGTTCGGCGCGCTGCGAGGTCTCCTCTGCGTGCAGCCGGAGTACGGAGGAGACGATGTAGAGGGCGGCGACCAGGCCCAGCATGTTCACCATGGCGGCGAGGAACGCGTCGGTGATCCCGCTCTGGCCACCCATCCGCTCGATGATCTCGCGGGTCCTGGCGTTGTCGCCGACCAGGTCGGCCGCCCCCTTGGTGATGCCGCCGAACGCGGCGCCCGCGGCGAGGAAGCCGAGGCTCCAGCCGAGCACCGCGCCGCGTTGCAGCCGCCACGCCAGTGCTCCGGCCGCGCCGAGGCGGCCGGTCGCGGGCCCCGGCCGGCTGGGCAGGAAGCTCATGCCGACGTCCCTGCGTCCGGCGAGTGCATAGGCGGCGGCGCCCTGTGCGGCGATGGCCGCGACGAACAGCGCGAGGACCCACCAGCGTTCGTTCGCGAAGGCACGGATGTTCTCCAGCCAGCCGATCGGGGAGATCCAGGTCAGCACCGACGAGCCGTCGTCGCTCGCCGCGTCGCCCGCCGCCCTGAGGACGAACGCTGCGCCGAGCAGTGCGCCGGTCAGCCCCTTGGCGAGCCGCGCGCTCTCCGTGAACTGGGCGACGAGGGCCGCCATGGTCGCGAAGACCATTCCGACCCCGCCGACGGTCAGTCCGAGCGCCAGGGCACCGGCGCCGCCCTGACCGGCGAGGCCAGCCGCGACGAGCAGAGCCAGGGCGCCGTTCGCGACGAGTGCCGCGAGCAGGGCCGCGGTCAGCGGGGCGCGCCGCCCGACCATCGCGGCGGAGACGAGTTCCTGCCGTCCGCTCTCCTCCTCGTCGCGGGTGTGCCGGACCACGATGATCAGGCTCATCACAGCGGCGAGCACGCCGGCGAAACCGCCGATGCGCCAGGCGGTGAGCCCGCCGAGCGAGTCGCTGAACACCGGCCCGTAGGTGGCGCGCAGGGAGCTGTTGGTGAGCATCTGCCGTGCCACGTCAGCGCGTTCAGCGGGGGTGGCGTAGACGCTCTTGAGCGAGCCCGGCAGGGAGAGCACCAGCAGTCCGGTCACGCCGATCCACAGCGGCATGGTCATGCGGCCGCGACGCAGGGCGAACCGCAGCAAGGTGCCGGTGCCGGCCAGTGGGCGCGTACCGCCGCCGCGGACGGTGAAGGTGCCGGCGGTCGTGGTGGTCATCGGGCCGCCGCCTCTTCGGACATGGCCCGGAGGGCGGCGTCCTGGTCCTCGCCTTCGTCCTCGTCCCGGTAGTGCTGCAGGAACAGCTCCTCCAGGGTAGGCGGAGCCGAGGTCAGAGACCGTACGCCGGAGTCGGCCAGCGAGCGCAGTACGGCGTTCAGGTGTTCGGTGTCGACCTGGAGCCTGACCCGGCTCCGAACGCCGTCGGGCAGGACGCCGGCGTCCTGTACGTCGAGGCCGTGGACTCCGGGCAGGGTCTCCAACGCGCCCGGTCCACCGCTGAGTTCGGCGGTGACGCTGGTACGGGTCAGGTGGCGCAGGTCGGCGAGGGAGCCGCTCTCGACGGTCCGGCCCTTGCGGATGATGCTGACGCGGTCGCAGAGTTCCTCGACCTCGCTCAGGATGTGCGAGGACAGCAGAACGGTGCGGCCCCGGTCGCGCTCCTCCCGGACGCACCGCCGGAAGACCTCTTCCATCAGCGGGTCCAGGCCCGAGGTCGGCTCGTCGAGGATCAGCACGTCGACGTCCGAGGCGAAGGCGGCGATGAGGGCGACCTTCTGGCGGTTGCCCTTCGAGTAGGTGCGCCCCTTCTTGGTGGGGTCGAGTTCGAAGCGCTCGATGAGGTCGGCGCGCCGGGCAGGGTTGAGCCCGCCGGTTCGCCGCCTCTCGGCTCGCCCGCCGCGGGTGCGGCCTGCGGCGTGCAGCCGCCCGTAGAGGTCGATTACCTCACCGCCGGTGAGGTTGCGCCACAGGGTGACGTCGCCGGGGACGTAGGCGATCCGGCCGTGCAGTTCGACCGCGTCGGCCCATGGGTCCATGCCGAGCATCCGTGCCGCGCCTGAGTCGGCGCGTAGCAGGCCGAGCAGGACCCGGATGGTGGTGGACTTCCCGGATCCGTTCGGGCCGAGGAAGCCGTGCACCTCACCGGCCTCAACCTCCAGGTCGAGGCCGTTCAACGCGTGCGTCCTGCCGAACCTCTTCTGTAGTCCGGAGACGCTGATTACCTTCGTCATGTTTCAGACACTACGCTTACTTCAGAAATTTGTGAAGTTAAGGAAACGTATGAACCGCGTTACACTCGACGATGAGACATGAGCAGGGGAGATGATCGACAGATGGCGGAAGCGACCACGGTGGAGCGGGATCCGGAGCCGGTCTCGCAGTTCGTGGAGGGATTCGCGGCGCAGCTCGTCGAGGCGGGGATGCAGCGGATGCCCGCGCGGGTGTTCGCGGCGCTACTGGCCTCCGACTCTGCCGCGATGACCTCGGCGGAACTCGGTGAACAGCTCCGGGTCAGCCCGGCCGCCGTCTCCGGTGCGGTGCGCTATCTCGCGCAGCAGCACATGGTCTCGCGCGAGCGGGAACCCGGCTCGCGGCGCGAGCGGTATCGCGTGCACAGCGACCAGTGGTACGAGGCCCTGACCAGCCGCGACGCGGTGCTCAAGCGCTGGGAGACCGCCCTGCGCGCCGGCGTCGACAGCCTTGGTCCCGCTACCCCGGCCGGGCGCCGGCTCTCTGAGACCCTGGCGTTCTTCGAGTTCATCGACGGCGAGATCGCCGCGATGATGGAACGCTGGCGCACCCACCGCGAAACACTCCACGGCGACGACTGACAGCGCCCGGCGCCTCTGCGACGCCCTCGACGCGGCAACGGTCCAACACCGCATGCAGGTGGGGGGCTTGGGCTGCGAGGGATGTCGATGCCCTCGTGCAGGTAGCGGCAGCCGGTCGCCTGGGACACCCCGGCGTCCCGGGCGAGGCAGGCACACAGCCTCGCTCACCGAACCAGCGCAGCACCAGCACCGCCTGACGGAACGGGCCCAGCGCCCGCGCCCCCTTCGGGGTTCATCCGTCGACGGTGCACGGCCAACAACCGGGCCAGGTACTCCACGACGTGACGCGGGACGTCGAGTGTGGCGATGTAGGTGTCCAACGTGAAGCCTCTGGTGGTTACGGCAATGATCTTGTGGTGAGGTCTGCCCTACCAGAAGCTCTACGTGCGTCTGCGGTCGGGTGCAGTCGTCTGCGGTCGGGTGCAGTCCGTCCGACTCACCTTCGCCAGACGGTGGTTCACACCGTTCGCACAGGTCGCTTCGCTGAGAGAACGTCACTGGCCGGCCCGTTCTTCCCAGGCGCGGCGGACCAGCCGGCTAACGCGCCACGCGGTAACGGAGGTAGACGACTCTCGAGCGGAAGGTGCGGAACTCGACGAGTTCGACATCCACCCGGCGCTCATGCCGGGGGAAGATGCGGAATGCCGCCGCCGACCAGCACCGGGTAGACCCTGGCCCGGTACTCCTCGATCAGACCCGACGCGGCCGCCTCGGCGGCGAGAGCCGCGCTGGCGATCGTGATGTCGCCCTCACCCGGCTCGGCTCGCAACCGCTCGATCTCCTCCGCCAGGCCGCCGGAAGCCAGGCGGGCATTGCCCTGTACCGCCGACAGCGTGGTGAAAGAACACCACCTTCGGGAGCGCCTTCCAGATCGCGGTCCACTCCAGCATCGAGTTGTCGAGGGATGGATTCTGGTCGACGGTCTCCCAGTACAGCATCGTCTCGTAGAGCCGTCGTCCCAGCAGGTGGACGACGACCTCTCGCACCTCGTCGGTGGCGAAGCGGAAGACCTCCTCGTTGGCCGTCGTCCAGTCGAAGCCGTCGTCCGGCCCGACGATGTAGCCGTCCAATGAGACGCCCATCGAATAGGTCACGCCGCGCATCAGAAGCCCTCCTCGGTGACGGGTTCGACAGTTACGACCGCCGGACGTCGCAGGACTGATCGCGGCTCGCGAGATCCCCTGGGTCGAGTCACCTCACGAGATCGTTTGAGGAAACCTTCACGGCAGTCGCAGATATGCGCCGGCCCGTCCCTCACCTGTTTCCGGGGCCGTCAGTCAGCGGCAAGTCGACGATCAGAGGCCGTTGTTCCGGGCAAAGGCGACCTGGTGACCAGGGCGAATACTCATCCGGCGATGGTCGGGGCGTCGACATGACCTCTATGATGACGACCTTCCAGGACGCCCGGCAACGTGGGCTCGGGCGGTGAACCGCAGCCCGGCACCAGGTAAGTACCCGTTACTCATTTCAACTGCTGAGTCCCTTGCGACCCTAACGGTAAGCCTGGTTAGGCGGACTATCTCGACCGAGGCGAGCCTCAGGACAGCAGCCGAAGAAAAGCCTCACTCACGCTGACTCCAGAGGACCACCTAGCGAGCAAAAAGCTCTCGAATGGTAGAGCGCCGCGCGCTGTTCTGAGAACAGGTCGGAGTGAACCGTCTCTTTACCAGTTTTCGATCTAAGGATATTCCTGTGAATGGCCTCCCCATTCCAGATCCGGCCGGCGCACCGGTACGCGCGGTTCGCCACGGTGCGGTTCTGGCCGTGACCTGCCTGGCACTGGCGACCGTCGTCTCGGCGATGGCTTCGCTGAGCGTGGCGTTGCCCGACGTCGCCCGCGAGACGCACGCCAACCAGACCCAGCTGTCGTGGATCATCGATTCCTACAGCCTGGTCTTCGCTTCGTTCCTGCTGTTCGCCGCGACCCTCGGTGACCGCTTCGGCCGTCGCAAGGCACTGCTCGGCGGCGTCGCAGTGTTCGGTGGAATATCACTCGCCGCGACCTTCACGGCCGAGCCGGGCGTCCTGATCGCCCTTCGTGCGGTGCTGGGCGTGGCAGCCGCGTTCGTCATGCCCGCCACGCTGTCCACGATCACCAGCACGTTTCCCCGAGCCCAGCAGGCGCGTGCCATCAGCATCTGGGCGGGGGTCGCGGGCGCCAGCGCCGCGCTGGGACTGCTCGCCTCCGGAATACTGCTCGAGGCGTGGTCGTGGCGATCGGTGTTCTGGCTGAACGCCGTCATGGCCGCGGTGGCGTTCATCGGCACCTACCTCTTCGTGCCGGAGTCCGCGCAGCCGGGCAGGCAGCGCATCGATGTGACCGGAGCGGCTCTCACCGTGGCGGGACTGGGCGTGCTGGTCTACTCGGTCATCGAGGCGCCCGAGCACGGCTGGGGCAGCACGCGCACCCTGGCAGGCATGGCCATCGGGCTCGCCGTCCTGGTCGCCTTCGTCGCCTGGGAGCTCAGGCACCCGCACCCCCTGCTCGATCCGCGGCTGTTCCGCAACAAGCTGTTCGCGGCCGGGTCGATCTCGACCACTTTGCAGTTCTTCGCGTTCTTCGGGTTCATCTTCGTCACCATGCAGTACCTCCAGCTGGTGCGCGGCGACAGCGCACTGATGGCCGCGGTGAGCGTGCTGCCGATGTCCGCGGCGATGATCCCCAGCGCCCGCCTCAGCCCGCTCCTGGTCGCCCGGCGAGGCATGCGAGCCCCCTGGACCGTCGGCCTCGTCCTGGTCACCACCGGCCTGGTCGTGCTGGCCCAGCTCGACGCCGGCAGCTCGTACTGGCTGGTCGTCGGCGGTCTCCTGCCGCTCGGTGCGGGCATGGGCCTGGCCACGACGCCGGCCACCGCGGCCATCACCGACGCCCTGCCGCCCCGTCTGCAGAACGTGGGATCCGCCGTGAACGACCTCTCCCGCGAACTCGGCGGCGCCCTGGGCATCGCCGTCCTCGGCAGCCTCATGAGCGCCCAGTACCGTGACTCCCTCGACACCGGCGGCCTCCCCGCCCCGGTCGCGGAAGCAGCCCGCTCCTCCCTCGCCGCCGCCAACCACATCGGCCACGCCACGGGCAACCCGGCACTGATCGACGAGGCCCGCGACGCCTTCGCCTCCGGCATGCAGCTCTCTCTCATCGGCGGCGCCGCGACCACCGTCCTGGCCGCCGTCGTCGTCACCCTCCTGCTGCGCCGTCCCGGCAAGCCCGGCACGGAGCAGGCAGAGACGCCGAGCAGCGGCGCACACCGCGACACGGCGAAGTCGACCGCGTAGCCACAGCCGACCGCCCGACAGCCACCACGACCTACGGCGCGAGGGCCGCACCCCGCCGCCCCGCGCCGTACGGAGACAAGGACCCACCGTGACCACTGCGCACCGCTCCCAGCCCCCGCAACTGCCCGAGCCCCTTCTGGCCCTCGCCTCGGCTTTCGCCCTGCTGGGCAGACGCTGGAACGGCCTGATCATCACGGCCTTGGCCAAAGGCCCGGCCGACTTCGCCCAGGTGCGCGAGCGCGTCCCCGGCATCAGCGACCGCATGCTCGCCCGCCGCCTCCAGGAACTGGCCACGGCCGGCCTCGTGGCCGGCGCCGTCCGGCCGGGCGCGTCACCGCGCACCCCCTACACCCTCTCCTCCCATGGCGCGGCCTCTCTCATCCCCCTGGCCGCCCTGACGGTGTGGGCGCAGGACCACATCACTGCGAAGGGGACGCCGTCCTGCGAACTCCCCTAGCGCGGTGAACACAGCCGTCACGACTTCGTAGTGTGCGAGTTGGGCCTCGGGGACGAAACGACGGCGGCAGCAGTGCACCGGATCGGCCGCCGTGCGTATGCGGTCGAAGCCGACCTGATCGGCTTCGACCGCATACCGGCCCTGCGAGAGAGCCTGGAGGAGATGCAGGCACAGCCTTTGCGTTGGCTTGGGGCGAAGACGGACGGCGGACAGATCGTCGCTTTCGTCGCCTGGCAGCCCATGGCCGGGGAAGACGGCACTGACATTGCCCGCCTGTGCGTCGATCCCGCATGGTTCCGGCACGGCCTGGCATCACGACTGCTGGGGCACCTCTTGGCCGACTTGGCCCCCAGCGGGCACGTGCTGGTGAGTACGGGCGCCGACAATCTTCCCGCCATCGCCCTCTACGAGCGTCATGGCTTCTCCCGCGTGGGCACCACCGAACCCGCACCCAACCTGCGCATGGCTCAGTTCCGACTCACCCGGCAACATGCGGAATCCGTCGCATAGTCCTCAGGCTGCGGCGGTCGGGGTCGGAGCCGTGGCCCTTGTCGCCGAGCGGTGAATCGGGGCGGCGGCGGGACGCCCGGCTGCCGTCGTTGACGTCGGCCGCGGTGGTGGCGGCCTGGAGCGGGATGCCGCGTCACAAGTCAAGTGGCGTCTGCCGCCCGTCTTCCCCGGCCGACCGGCGACGGACCGATGTCGGCTCCCCCTACCACGGAGCACTCGCGCCCTCCCGGGTGAAGCGTCCCATCGGCCCTGTCCGACCAGGACCCCTCGACGGAATGGTTTTACGAGCTCTGAGCACAGACGTGCGGGTCCGCATCAACGGTGACCGGCTCGGCAGCCATCATCAAGGACGCCCAAATGCTCTCCGTGGCCTGTGGTCGAGTACGCACTACTCATCAATAGCCAACGATTCCGGGCCACAGTGGACACCATGAGAAACCATCGAATTGAGGCTGGCTAATGGCTCTCGTCACTTTCAATGACATCTACGCGGCCAGTCAGCGCATGGCGCGTGCGGTGTCCCATACATCGTTGCTCGAGGCGTCCTGGGCCTCGTGCGCCCACCGCTCTCTGCTCTTGAAGCCTGAGAACCTGCAGATCACAGGTTCGTTCAAGATCCGCGGCGCTTACAACCGGTTGTCAAGGCTGTCCGAAGCCCAGAAAGCCCGGGGGATCATCGCGCGGTCAAGCGGAAATCATGGCAAGGCCCTCGCCTACGTGGCGCGCCAAGAGGGCGTGAAGGTCACGATCGTTATGCCTGCTACTGCAGCCAAGGCCAAAGTCGACGCCGTTCTCGAATACGGGGCCGAGGTGAAGTTCGCCCCCCTCGAAGAGTGCGCCAGGGTGACTGACGAGCTGGCCGAACAGCATGGCTTTGTCATCATCCCGCCTTTCGACGACCTCGATATCATTGCCGGCCAGGGAACGGTAGGCTTGGAAATCGCCGAGGAGGCGGTTGCTCGGGGACTGGACGTTGACACGGTGCTGGTGCCGGTCAGCGGAGGCGGTCTGATTTCGGGTGTTGCGGCGGCACTGAAGATCACGAGGCCCGGAGTTCGAGTAGTGGGCGTCGAACCGGAGCTGGCGGCCGACGCGCGGGAAAGCCTGCGCGCCGGCAGGCGAGTGACCTGGCCGACTCAGCGCGTCAGCAGAACCCTGGCTGACGGAATGCAGATGAGTACCGTAGGCGTGCATCCCTTTGAGCACATGCAAGTACTTGTTGACGACATCATCACCGTAACCGAGGAGGAGATCTGCTCGAGCGTAGCAATCTTGGCACATCAAGCCGGCATGATCGCCGAACCTTCCGGGGCAGTCACAACGGCAGCATATCTGTATCACGAGCGCGACCTCCCGGCCGGTGCCGCGCACGTAGCGGTAGTCAGTGGTGGAAATGTCAATTCCGACCTCCTCGAATTGCTTCTGAAAGAGCACCCTCTCCCGTTTGCGGGCTGTTGCCATTAATCGGCGCGCAGTCAAGGTGAGCGCAGAGTTCCAGTCGTAGGTCGTGATCATCGGAGTTTTTTCGTGGATACCTCAGGCTTCAGCCGGGGGAGGAAACGAAACTCCTGCGGAGCAGGGCAGGGAGCTGGGATTCGCCGTCAGGGCGGATCCCAGTGCGCTGACCGGCAGGTTTGATCTCTACGTGGTGGTCTGGCCAGTTTGTGGGCGTGGCCGGGGATCGTGTGAAGCGGGCGTTCAATACCGCTTCTATCCGAGCGATGTGCAGACGGCCGAGCTGGCGCGTACGTTCGGCTGTGTCCGGAAGGTGTACAACCTGGCGCTCGCCGCCCGTACCGAGGGCGTGGGGGCGGCAGGAGCGGGTCAACTGCGGCCCGACGTCGGCGATGTTGACAGGGTGGAAGCAGACCGAGGAGCTGGCTATCTGGGCGACGTCTCGTCGGTGCCGCTCCAGCAGACGCTGCGGCATCTGTAGATAGCGTTCAGCCACTTCTTCGCGAAGCGGACGAAGTATCCGCGTTGCAAGTCGCGGAAGAGGTCGCGGAAGTCGGCGGAGTACACCACCAGCGGGTTCCGGTTCCGGTTCCGTGCGGGCAGGCTGACCCTTGCGAAGACGGCAAAGCGGCCGGACATCGTCTGGTCGCGTCCACTTCCGGAGGGGCGAAGCCGTCGACGGTGACCGTGTCCCAGGACGCGGCCGGCCGCTGGTTGGTCTCGATACTGTGCGAGGACCCAACCACCAAGCCCCGTCCTGCCACCGACAGTGCGGTTGGTATCGACGTCGGCCTCGACCACTTGCTGGCCCTTTCCACCGGGGAGAAGGCCGCCCACCCCCGGCATGAGCGCCGTGACCGCGCCCGGCTCGCCAGGGCCCAGCGGGAACTGTCCCGCAAGGCCGCCGGTGACGGAGCCAACCGGGCCAGGGCCCGGCGCAAGGTCGCCAAGGTCCACGCGAGGATCGCCAACCGGCACCGCGACATGCTCCACCAGTCGCCAGAGGAACGGCGCTCGGGAAGATCGGGACCTTGGCGGTGACATGAACGCCCAGGACGCCTTCACCCCGGAGGACAAGCTGGCTGCGCGCTGATCGCCCGTCGTGCCACGGAGGCGCGGATGCGGGCCCTGGGATGGCATGGCAACGATGCTTTGCGCGAACATGAACCAAAAAAGAATGAAATGAGACAGAGCAGGACACGTATGCTGAGTGTGCCCCGAGCTGGCTCTGAGCAAGGTGCTCACCTGCCCTGCATGTGATGGCTCTGCGGGCCGTCGGCAAGGAAGGGCCGAGGATGAAGAAGATCAGTGTCGGACAGCGCCCGCTGGCAGGGCGCGATTCCGAACTTCACCTCTATCGAACTGCGTTGGCCAACCCGGAGTGCAGAGGTTTCGCGATCTTCGGACCGCAAGGCGTCGGAAAGTCGAGACTGGCAGATGAATGCCTCAAAGTAGGCGCAGCAGGGGGATGGAAAACGCTCCGGGTAACTGCCACGAGGGGAGCCTCAACCGTCCCCTTCGGCGCTATCGCGCACCTCATTCCGGTCGGAGTGGCAGCTACCGATATTGCCGCGGTGCTCACCGGAGTCGCATCCAGTCTCGATGAGGAGAAGAGGAAAGGGACTCTGCTTCTCGTGGAGGATATTCCCCTGCTGGATCAGTCCTCTCTCATCATCGTTCAACGGCTTTCCGATGTAGGGAAGATATTTCTGATATCGACCACACGCGACGGAGAGCGTGAAAATTCAGACACGGATTCCCTTACTATGGGATACGGTTTCCGACAAGTAAACCTGAAGAACCTCAACCAGGACTCAATTCACCGCTTGCTCGAGTCCACTCTTGAGGGAGCTGTGAGCCGCCGGACCTCGTACGAGTTGTACTTGAAGAGCGCAGGGAACCCGCTGTTTCTCCGTGAACTTGTCTTTGCCGCACTCGAGTCCCGGTTCATGAAGAATGACGGCGAGGTCTGGGAACTGGAACCGGCGGCAGAATCCGCTACGACCACGCCGCAACTCACCGATCTGGTCGAGTCCAGGCTCTCGGCCATCTCGGCCGAGGGGCGCGCTCTTCTCGAGGCGATCTCTGTATGCGGCGAAGCATCACTCGATGGTGTCGTACCCCCGGAAAAGCAGGACGGCGCGCTGATAGAACTCGAGTCCGAGGGCCTGGTGAATATATCCCTCGATGGGCGGCGCACACGCATCGACCTGGCGCACCCCATCTATGGTGAGGTGCTCCAAAGGAACATGCCTCCCTTCAAAAGAAGACGCGTGTACCTCAATCAGGTCGCCTCGCTGGAAGCTCACGGGCTCCGGCGCCGTGACGATTTCTTCCGGTCTGTCGCCTGGCGTGTCGAAGCGACTGGATCGGCCAAGACGGATCACCTTGTCTCGGCCGCCAGACTCGCCCGGGACGCTCACAGCTACACCCGAGCCGTACAACTTCTGGAGGCCGTGCCGCAGCCGGAGAGAACTGCCGCCTGTCTCCTCCTTCTGGGGCACTGCCTTGCTCAGGCCGGCAGGACAGAAGAGGTTGAGGACGTGCTCGTTCAGGCTCAGAGGCTGGCTGTCGGCGAGGACGAGATCCTCGACGTCGCTTTTGCTCGGGTGCAGAACCTGTTCTGGGTCCAGGGCGGCAAGGCTGAGGCATTGGACGTGATCGCCGAGGCCGGCCGGCATGCCCGCAGTTCATCGGCACTGTTCCGGATTCGCTCTGCCGAGGCCACCATCCGCATCGCCTGCGGTGATCCGCAGGCCGGCCTGGACGCCCTCGGCGAGATCGACTACGACGTCGAGGATCCAGCAGAGATCAACGTGCTGCTGCTCAGTCTCATGTACCAGTCCCCGGGACTGACCATGACCGGCCGTACGGCCGAGGCCATCAGCACCGCCGAAAACGCGTACAAAATCAACCTCAAGTACCACGATCAGGCGCTGTACCTGCACCCTTCTGCTCAGCGCAATGGCCTGATCTTCGCGCTTGCCGAGGCCGGCCGGCTGCCGGAAGCCCGGGCCGTGGGGAACCTCGCTCTGTGCGAGCTCATGGCCGCGCGAGCCCAGGTGCCCCACGTGTGGACGGCACTGCAGATGGCACGCGCTGAATGGCTTTCAGGTCATCCACGCTCCGCCAGGCACTGGTACGCGGAGTCGGTCGCCCTGGCCAGGTCGCATGGCCAGACGCTGGCCATGCGACCCGCCCTGTGCGGCCTCGCAGCGGCCGCCGCACAGGTGAACGACACCGCCAGTGCACGCAAGGCCATCGAAGAAGCAGCGCGGTACCCCCATGTCGGCCTGTTCGTCGGAGAAGACGACCTCGCCACAGCATGGCTCCACGTCGCCGACGGCAAGCTCGCCGCCGCTCGCGAGGTACTCGAGGCCGCCGCGGCTTCAGCACGCGCATCCGGAGTTCTGAGCTCCGAAGCCGCGCTCCTGACCGATGTCGCCCGACTGGGCGACGCACGGCAGGCAGCGAGAAGACTCGGCGAACTCGCCGATGTCTGCGACTCGGCATTCACCCGCGCTCGGGCAGGCTATGCCGCAGCGCTGGCGGCAAACGACCCGCCTGCCTTGGAAGTTGCGTCCGCCTCGTTCGAGAAGATGGGGGCAGACCTGCTCGCAGCGGAGGCGTCCGCGGCGGCTGCTGCCGCGTGGAAGCGCGCGGGCGAATCCCGCAAGTCCACCGCCGGCGCCAACCGGACCGCCCGGCTTGCTGTCCTGTGTGAGGGCGCCCGCACTCCCGGCTTGACCACGGCCCTCGAGCCAGCTGCGGCACTGACGGCCCGTGAGCGAGAAATTGCTGTCCTGACCAGTTCAGGCGCATCGGCGCAAGCAGTGGCAGAGGCCCTCTCGATCTCCCGGCGGACCGTAGAAAACCACCTCTACAGCATTTACGGCAAACTTGGCGTTTCTACTCGCGCAGAACTCAAGAAGGCGCTGGAGGCAACGAATTGAGGCGCTCGGTTCGTGCGGTGTGCCCTGCCCGGTCGATCAACGTCCCCGCAGGGGCGCCAGCCAGGCCAGGACATCGGCGACGGTGCGGCCCTCGACTTGTCCGAGCAGCCCGCCGTGGCCGAGGGCGTTGACGAAGCCGGTGTGCCACCGGTTGCGGGTCAGGCGCCACTTGCCGGTCTCCGCATCCTGTTCCCAACTCGGCCGTCCGCGGCGGGTCTCGTCGATGCCCAGGACTGTGACCTGCGGCAGAGGTGCCTCAGTGACGTCGCGGGTCTGTGTGCGGAAGGCTTCCATCTGGATGACCGTGGAGCCGGCATCCGTTATGCGGCGCCCAGCCGTATCCCGCAGCCGGGCGGTCAGCCTGGCTCCGGCCGGGATCTGCGGGATCTGCTCGGTGAAAGACCGGCAAAAACAGCTGGCCTCGCGGCACCACCAGCGGCGCTTGTGCCAGCGGAACTCCAATCCGCTCTCGCCGTAAGGAAGATCGCGTGGCCGGGTCACCGCCGAACCCTTAACCCGGGTGGCGAACACCCTGCGGGCCGGGCAGACTCTGGCTGTCTCGTCGGCCGTGACCAGGTGAACTCGGCGCCTTCCGTCGGCCAGCCGCTCAACCCGCGCGACGGACACCCCGTCGAGGTCGAGCAGCAACGTCGTATCGTTGACCTAGCCCGCGGCTCCTGCATGATCGTTCTGCGTCGAGACCAGAGATGATCACGCAGGCCCACGGGCATCCCGCATCCGGGGCAGTGCCGAATGCCTCATGACGATCGGCCGAGTGTGGTTCGCTGCTGGGGTGACTCAGGACGTGGAGATCGTCGCATTCGAATCCGCCGAGGCATTCCAGGCATGGCTCGGCGAGAACCACGCCGTCTCACCCGGCATCTGGCTCAAGCTTCGGAAGAAGGGCCCCGGAATCGCTGCGCTGGACTACATCCAGGCGCTCGACGTGGCACTCTGCTACGGCTGGATCGACGGCCAGAAGGCAAAGTTCGACGACCACTGGTGGCTCCAGCGGTTCACCCCGCGCAAGCCGCGCAGCAAGTGGTCCAAGGCCAACCGGGACAAGGTGGCCGCCCTGATCGAGCAGGGCCGGATGCATCCGCCGGGACAGGCCGAGGTCGACCGCGCCAAGGCAGACGGCCGCTGGGAAGCGGCCTACGACGGCGCGAGGACCGCCACGGTGCCGGACGACCTCACAGCGGCCCTGACCGCCGACCCGGCCGCGGCAAAGATCTTCGAGACACTGGACCGGCAGAACCGCTACGCGATCCTGTACCGGATCCAAGAGGCCAAGAAGGCCGAGACCCGGGCGCGCCGGATCGAAAAGTACGTAGCGATGCTGGCGAAGGGCGAGAAGCTGCACCCGTAGTCACGGAGAGGGACCGAGCTGGGCTCTTCGGGTAACTCGTCTAGATTCGGGCCTCAGCAGTTTCCGGCATCGGCTGACGACCCTCCACGACTGTGTCCGGTCGTCGAAGTCGTCGACCAGCCATGCGGCATCCGAGACAGTCGGGGTGGCCGCCGCGCGCACTCAGATCGCGCACACGCCAGTCCCATTGGTCATCGGGACGAGGTCCGCTCGGCTTTCCCCATCCGGCCAGGTGGAGCACCCACGTGACGCCCGCAGCGAGTAGGACGGTCGCAGCCCCAGCGGCGATCACGAGGGCCGAGACGGCTATCACGCCGATGCCGACGATCCCGAAGCCGACCACGGCGATGAAGGTGCCGGTCCATCCCGCCACCGTGTGGCCCAGGTCCACGTGGCCGTGCGCGCTCATCAGTTCTCCTCAGGTCTCATGGCAATGAGCCGGTAGCCCACGCACACGAGCAACTCTGGAGCGCCCATGAGGTCACCGAATGAGTAAGAGGTACTCGTTCATCGGTACGGGGGTCGGTACCCGGTCTTCCGCCCGGAATCCACCGTGCTCAAGCCAGCACGCGATACCGCGAGGGTGCGCTGCCGTGCGACATCGTCTTCGCCCGTGACGTAGCAGTGCGCTGCGGGACGGGACCACGATCTACACGAACCTCTACCGGCCGGCGAACGAGAACGGTCTCCCGACGACCGTCGCGTGGAGCAGGGACGACAAGCGGCGTGGGAACCCTTCTCTTCGACGACTTCCCACACAGGGCCGGTGTGCCGTGCCGCTGAGCGCCGTGAGCGGGCTGGAGAAGCTTCGAGGGCCCGGACCTGGCCTACTGGTGTGCTCACGGGTATGCGTGGCCAACCCGCACCCGCGGTGCCTTTGCGGCTACCAGACCATGGCCCCCGCAACCCGTTGTGCAGCCCTATCCGCACGACAGGCAAAAGACACCACCGGCGGGCGGCATCGCCGACGCCGCCGACGACCGCAGCCGGCCTCGTCCCCACGCCATCGAACTGCGCGCGCAGTACCATGTAGGGGCCAGCGCCCCGCTGCTGGGCATGAGTCACCTTCACAGCGGTGAGGGCGTGGAACTCCCCGGCGGCCTCGCCTCAGTCGACTCCCCCGTCAGCTCTTTGCTGGACAGGTCGGTGCCGCCGCCGATGTTGTAGATCTCGCCCGGCTGGCCCGCGCGCATTGCGTCGTTACCAGTCGACGGTCTCCTCCAGCCCAGAGCTGCTGCGGATCTGCGGCGCCGACTGGGACCACGTCACCTACGTCCCGGACCGCCTGGCCAACGACCTGCGCTACGCCATGGACTGGTCCAAAGTCGCTGCCCCCTCGGTTACCAGCCGCAGCGCGACTTCCAGGCTGGCCGCGCAGCAAGCGAGTGACGAACAGCGGGATCCCTGCGCCGGATCCTCGTCACCGGCGTCGGCGCCCATCCGGGCTTCGGCCTGGCCCGTAGCCTCCAGCGGCTCGGGCATCGGGTCGTCGCCGTCGATGCCAACCCGCTCGCACCCGGCTTCTTCCTGAACGACGTCTCGCCATACCGCATCCCCCTCGCCACGGACCCCGACTACCCGGACGCCATCACCGGGCTGTGCAAGACGCTCGCCGTGGACGCGATCGTGGTCGGAATTGAGAACGACCTGCCGCCGCTGCTCGAGCTGCGGCCCCGCCTGGAAGCCCAGGGCGTACGTCTTTGGCTGCCGGAAGCCACGTCGGTTCACGCCTGCATCGACAAGGCCCGATTCCACCAAGTCCTGACCGAGCACGGCATCCCGACACCGCGCACCTGGACACCCCAAGACGTCGATCTGGTGCCCGCCGGCGTCGAACTGGTCGTCAAGCCGCGGGTCGGCCACGGCGCCCAGGGTGTGCACATGGTGAAGTCCCTGCGGCACGCCCGCCTCCTGTGTGAGCTGATCCCCGATGCCCTCGTGCAAGAACGCATCCACGGCACCGAGTTCACCGCCGACTGCCTCGTGGACCGCGATGGCCGCGCCTCGGCGATCCTGCGCCGCCGCGACCTGGTGAAAGCCGGCTGCGTCGTCGTCTCCACGACGATCAAGGACCAGGCTGTGCACAACCTGGTCATGAACACCCTGCGCGCCGTCCGCGCACGGGGCCTGAGCTGCGTGCAGGGATTCATCACCGGCGACGGCCAGGTCACGATCACCGAGCTGAACGTCCGCATCGCCGGAGGGTTCGCCCTCAGTGTGGCGGCAGGTGCGGACCTGGTCGGCCAGATGGTCAACGGCCTGTTCGGTCTGCCGGTCGACCACGACCAGCTGACCTATCGCACCGGCGTGTTCCTCACGAACTACCTGGAGACGCTGCGCGTCGGCAACGTCGCCGAGCTGGAGATCGCAGCCGCCCCGAAGGGAGCCGTAGCATGACGGCCGTCGCCGCGCCCGGCGTGGGGCGCAACGCAAGCCCGTTTCTGTACGGTGAAGAGGCTGCCGCGGTCTCCCGCGTGCTGGAGGCCGGTCAGTACGGGCACACCGAGGTGACCGAGGAGTTCGAGCGCCGCGTCGCGCAGTTCCTCAATGTTCCTCACGCCGTCGCCGTCATGTCCGGCACCGCGGCCCTGCATACGGCGCTGCTCGCCGCCGACGCCGGCCCCGGCGACGAGGTGGTCGTGCCCAGCATGACGTTCTGCGCGACCGTCCAGGCGATCCTCGCCGTCGGCGCCACCCCGGTCTTCGTGGACATCGACCCGACCACGTTGTGCGTGACCAGCCAGCTGGTCATGGACGCCGTCACCGATCGCACCCGCGCCGTGATGCCGGTCCTTTTCGGCGGCCGGGCCATCGACTTCGCCCCCATCCGCGCGGAGCTGGCCAGCCGGGACATCGCCATCATGGAGGACGCGGCGCACGCCTTCGGCTCCCGCAACGGTGACCGCAGGGTCGGCGCCACCGGCGATCTGACGTGCTTCTCCTTCGGCCCGATCAAGAACCTCACCTGCGGGCAAGGCGGCATCGTCATCCCGCGCACCCGCTCTGAGGCCGATACGATCCGCCGCATCCGCATGCTCGGAGTCGTCCAGTCACAGGCCGAACGCTGCCAGACGACCAGCTACCAGGTAGAGGGCTTCGGTCTGCGCTACCAGATGTCCGCCATCAACGCCGCCATCGGCTTGGCCCAGCTCGACCGCGTCGAGAGGGCGGAGACGACCCGTCGCACCCTGTGGCGCGCCTACCAGCACGCGCTCGCCGGCCTGACCGGCGTACGCCTGGTCGACGTCGACCCCGACCGGTCCGTGCCGCACCTGTGCCAGGTCCTCATCCCGAACCGGGACGCAGTGCACGCGCAGATGAAAGCTCGCGGCATCGGCGTCGGCGTCCATTACCCGCCCAACCACCTGCAGCCCGCCTTTGCCCAGTGGCGGCGCGACCTGCCCGCCACCGAACAAGCCGGCCGGCTGGTGCTGACGCTGCCGTTCCACCAGTACCTGGCCGAGAACGACATCGACCAGGTCGTCCACGTCCTCGGCCAGGCCCTCACGACCACGGGAGCCGCATGGTGCACAAGGTCCTGACCGTCTGCCTCGGCAACTACTGCCGTTCGCCCTTCGCCGCGCTCGCGCTCGCCACGCGGGGCGGCACCGAGCTGGAAGTCCGCTCGGCCGGGCTGATCGGCAAGTGGGAGGGAGAGCTCGCCAACGAGCAGATGATCGAGGCCGCCAGGCGCCTCGGCCTCGACCTCACCGCCCACCGCGCCCAGCAGCTCACCCGGGAGATGCTCGACTGGGCCGACAGCGTCCTGGCGATGGACGCCTCCGTGCTGGAAGTCCTCCGCGAGATCGCCGGCGGAGACGTTCAGCGCAAGCTCGGCCTGTACCTGCGCGACCGCGACGTCCCCGACCCGATGGGCAAGGACCAGGAGACGTTCAACGCGTGCGCCGTCCTCATCGAGGCAGGAACGACTCTCCACGTCGGCCAGCCGTCGCATTGACCGGCTGCCCCGCCGCGGCGGCCAAGAGCTCGTCCACGAGCCTGTCCGCCGCGTCCGGGCGGCCGTACGCACGGGCCCGCTCCGCCATGCCCGATCGCACCTGGGGATCGGCCAGGAGCGGGCCCACCGCTTCCTGCAACTGGGCCGCCGTCGCCTCACCGGTCAGCGCCACCGCCGCCCCAGCCTGCTCCAGATGCCGAGCGTTGTGGAGTTGTTCGTTCCCGGCCGACGACGCCAGCGGCACGAACACCGCAGGCTTGCCCAGTGCGGTCAGCTCCGCCAGCGTCCCCGCCCCGCTCCGCGACACCACGACGTCGGCTAGGGCCAGGGCGTCGGGCAGCTCGCCGCTGACGAACCCCGTCAGGTGGTAGCGGGCCGCCAGCTCTGGCGGAAGTCCGGCCGCCCGCGCCCGCAGGCCCGCCTCATTGGCCGGACCGCATTGGCACGAAGCTCGTCTCCGAGGCCGACATCCTCACTGCGGTCCAGCGGTACGCGGGCAGCCATCATCCGTCAGTCGCGCGGCCACCACCTGTGAGGCGGCTCAGTCCTCGGCGGGGTCGTCCTGGATCCGCAGGCCAGCCACCCAGAGCGGCATCAGCAAGTGCACGGTGAGGGCGGCGAACAGCACCGGTACGGCCAGGCCTTCGGCCCGCACATCCCCGAACCATCCGGCCGCGCCCACGCCGACTGCCCCCAGGAGCAGGAGCGCCCCGGTGATCCGGTGGGCGACGGCATGGACACGATCCCGCTCGGCGAGCTGACGCTCGTCCAGCATCCGGGTGCGCAGCTCGAGCAGCCCGCGGGTGGCTCCGTTGATGACGCCGGTGGCCACCATCCAAAGCGGCAGCACGGCCAGCATGGCGAACAGCGGCCAGCGCGCATCGCTGAAGATCGTGGTGGCCCATGCGGCGAAGCCGGCTACGGTGAGCAGTAGATGGGCGCCGATGACGGCCCGCCTGCGCGTGGCCGTTGCGTACATCGGGGCCGCCGCCCGGTCGTTCATGATGGCGTACATCCGCCGGTCGTACTTCGTCGCGGTCGTCACTGCTTCCTCCCATAGACCTCGTCGGTGAGCGGCCGGAACGGCTCGAGGGAGAACAGGGCCTCCACCGGTAGTTCGAAGAACCTGGCAATCTTCAGTGCCAGGTCGAGACTGGGGTTGTACTGCGCCCGCTCGATGTAGCCGATGGTTTGGTAGTGGACCCCCACCGTCTCGGCGAGGGCCTGCCGTGACACCTTGCGCTCAGCCCTCACCACCGCCAGCCTGTTGTGCACCTGCTCACTCATGTATAAGAAGTACTACATTGATGAGCAGTCGCACAATACAAATCACGCGACTGTCGGCGCACGGCGTTCCTCTGGGCCGTGAACTTCGCCCAGGCGGCCGCGATGCGGTCAGCCAGTGCGGCAGCGGACCTGCGCTGCCGTCGCCGACCAACCTCGACCACTGGCAGACGATCTACGCCACAAACTGCCGCTCACGACAAGCACCGACACCCAGGACAAGCAGCACGCCACCACCCTGACCGGGGCCAGGCTCTCGGCTGCGCCCTTTACGCCTGGCACGCCTCACCAGCGAACTGCCCAGACGGCCGCCGTCCAGCGACTACTTCGGCCGCGACTACACGTCCGACAGGCCACGCCGAAGTTCACGACGCCTCACCGCCTACCATGCACGAGCTCGTTAGTCGCCTTCTTTTGGCGATTGCCTCTCCCGCCGCCCCACCCGCTCACTACCGTGGCCGTCTCCGCGGCAGCGAGCGCGGTGGGGGAATCGGGGGAGCGGCAATGACGGATGCCGAGGGTGCCGAAGGGGCCTTGCCGTGGGCGGCTGCGTCGCGTGACGACGTGCTGGCCGGCGGAACGCACTACAGCGTCGCCATGGCGCTCCACGAGGTGCGCGACCGGCTGACGCCGGAAGCGGTGGGCCCGGCCGGAAGCGACGCGTTCAACAAGGTCTGCCTGGCCGCCTCCTACTACCTGGCCCGGTGCAGCAACCTTCCCGAGGACACCTACGGCCGCGAGTGGAACGTCCACGCCAGCTGGTTCCTCTTCGGTCTCGTGTACGCGGTGGATCCCCGGCTCGTGCCAGAGGCGATGCGCGAGGTGTTCGACCAGCACACGCCGACCGTGTTCCCCGCGTACGAGACCGTGCACGCCGTCGGCAGCGCCCTGCTGTCGAGCAGCAGGGAGGACGGTTGCGAGGAAGGCATCGTCGCGAGCGCAGTCCTCATCGCCTGGGCGCGCAAGGAGGCCCGGGGCACACCCTCCGAGCCCTCCATCGCCTTCAACCTGGGCTCCGCCCTGGCATCCATGGCCCGGCGTGAGGACGCCCCGCCCGGGACGAGGGAAAAGGGCATCGGCCAGATGCGCGAGGCGATCGCCGCCCTCCCCGCCGGCGATCCCGTCCGCGAGGTCATGCTGGCCGAGCTCCGGCGGACGCTGGCCTGGCAGCCGCCGGCCACCCATCCAGACGGCAGCCCCGAAGCCGAGATCACCGCATACATACGGGAGGGTGGACCGGAGCGGCTGGACAGGGCCGTCGACCTGTTGCGGGCAATGGCCGACGCGCCCGCGGCCGAGGAGCAGGAGCGCGCGCGACGCCGTGCCGAACTGGGTCAGGCGCTGCGGATCCGCTTCGAGCTGACGGGTGAGCTGGCCGACATCGACGCGTCGATCGCCGAGCTGGAGGCCGTTGTGGCGGCGGGAATCCCCGATCCGGAGTTACGTGCCTCCGCTTTCTCCCTCCTGGGCGTCGCCCACCTCGCCCGGTATGTCCAATTGCAGCAACCGCTCGATCTGGAGGCGGCCACCCGGGCCGCACGGGCCGCGTGCGACGACCCGGCGACCGCCGCCTCGCCCGCCCACCCCCAGCGGCTCACCGACCGGGCCTCCGTCCTCACCATGCGGTACCGAGTTGGCGGTGACCTCGCCGACATCGACCAGGCCACCGAGGACCTGACGTTCGCGGCGCACGCCACGCCGCCGTCGCAGCACGACCACCCCGTGATGCTGATCAAGCTGGCCGTCGCCCTGAAGGAGCGGGGCGTGCGCACGGAGGAACCCGCAGCTCAGTGGCCTCGACCTGGCCCGCGTCGCACTGCGCGCCGCCAAGACGGCAGCGCAGAAGAACGGCGGCCGTACAGCGCAGCCCAGTCGCGTACGACCCGGGTGGTCCGGCGTGACGGGCGCGAGCCGATGGGCTCGGTGCCGCGATCGGCGTCCTGATGCCGAGCGGGCCTGGGAGCTCCCAGCCGGCGCCGGCGCGACGTTGCGCGACCGGTGGGCGTCCATCGCCCCCGAGCTCGCCGGGCACGTTGCCGCTGTGTCGTACGAGGCGGATTCGGGCCGGCTCACCGTGCGCCCGGAGTCGTCGGCCTGGGCGACGAAGGCGCGGCTGGAGCAGACCCGGGTCATCGCGGGCCGGACGGTCGTGAGGTCCCTGCGGATCCTGCCGCCCGGCACCCTGCCCGCACCCGACCCGGCCGACGTCGCCCGGCTGCCCCGGCCGACGCCCCCACGGGCCCGGCGAAGACCAGGGAGACGGCGTCCGAGGGCTACCGGCGCGCCCTCGAAGCGCACCGCGAGGTCGCGCCGCCGTCCCGGATCGATCCGGGGATCTCGGAGGCTGTTGAGCGGCAGACCAGGGCGATGCGCGAGCTGTCCCGCAGGGCGTTCCCCGAGCCCGAGACCGTGTCCGACGCTGCGCCGGCCCCGATCGCGGCGGCTCGTACCCAGCGCCGTCACCAGGCCGACGCCTCCCACGCTGCGGCTCTGCGCCGGGGCCCGAGCGGAGCGCGCGGCCCGGGAGGCCGGGACTTCGGCCGTGCTCCCGCAGCCGGCCCCGCTCCAGGAGTCGGCGTGAGCGGGAATGACTGGATCTCCTCCGTGCTCGGTTCGTGCCAACGCCGACGCTGCCGAGGGAGAGGACGACGAACTGGAGCTGCTTGTGGAGTCCTGGGACGCGGACGGCAGGGCCCTGGTCCTGGTCCCGGAGGAAGGCCGGCTCGTGGCGGCCAAGGATCGGCCGGGTTTCCTGCGGGTGGAGCGGTACGAGGTACCGCAGGTGCGCGGCGTGCTGCCGGGCGGGAACTGGAAGCTGCGGAAGAAGGAGGGCCCGAACAAGTTCGGGCACCAGGTCGTCGCGTTCCGCTACGACACGTACGTCCGGCCCGTGTCCGCCCTTCCCGCTGCCAACGGCCGGTGGCGGACCAACGCGGAAACGCACAATCTCTTCCAGTCGGACTGACCAGCCATCCAGCCTGACCGCGGTGCCCTTGCTCAGCAGGGGCGCCGCGCGCCGTTCCACCCCAGAACGGAAGTCGTACGCCTTTCGTACGCCAAAAGTACGCAGTTCGTACGCTTCATGGGGTAGGGTGTTGGTCAGGAGGTGTTCCATGTCCGAGTTGTTCGACGCGGTCGACGCACTGCTCGCGTCCCGCGCCACGCTGCCGCCGCCGGCGGAACGCAAGCGGCTGCGCGCCGCGCACGGCCTGACGATTGACGAAGTGGCCACCGCACTCAAGGTGCGCCGGGCCACGGTGTCTGGCTGGGAGTCCGGCAAGACGGAGCCCCGCCCGCCGGAGCGCGACGCCTACGCCCGGCTGCTGGACAAGCTCGCGGAGCTCTACCCCGCCCCGGCCGACGCCACCGTGCCCGTCCAGGACGCTGCGGTGCCGGCCACGTTCACCGCCGCACCCGACCCGGCGGAAGCGCGGACTCTGCCCACAGGTCCGGCGCCTGACGCTGCGGACATGACTGCATCCGAGAACACCCAGACCAGCCCCGCCCCCGCCGCCGCTGCCCCGGCGGCCGCGCCGCGTCCGGCGCGCACCACCAGGACCACGTCGACGTCGCGCCGCCCGGGTGCGAAGAAGGCAGCCCCGGCCGCGACCCCGGCGGGCGAGAGCGACCCGCGGTTCGAGAACGGACCGCTGGCAGTCGTCGACGTCGAGGACGGGAAGGTGCTGGCGTACTGCGTCGGCGGCCTGGTCCTGGACGTGCCCGCCAAGTCGCTGCCGACGCTGGTGGACTGGACCCTCATGGAGGCCAAGCTCGGGCAGCCGAAGCTGTCCGGCCCGGGAAGGCCGGCCGACCCGCTGCTCGTGCTCACCGAGGCCGCGTGCGAGCGCTACGGCCTCCCGGTCTCCCTCACCGATGAGGAGCGGCTCGCCGGGCGCATCCCGGAGGGCCACAAGGTCATCAAGCAGCTGACCCGCGCCGACTGGAAGCTCACCAAGCGCGGCTTCGGACCGTGGGCGCGGATCTACCGCCCGGCCAAGGGCTCGGACCGCCAGTGCGTGCAGCTGTGCATCCCGTCGTGGAACGCGCTGGACACCCGCCACTGGGGCCACGCCGCGCAGCTCCCGCCGGCCGAACTCGCCCGCGTCCTGGGCGTGTACGCGTCCCGGGTAATGACGCCGCGCGGTTCGACCGCCGTCACCGGCCTGGAGCTGATGACCGCGCTGCACCCGCCGACCTACGCCGTACGCGATGAGGCCACCGGTGCCCTGCGGCAGGCCGACGACAAGGCCCCCGGGTCCCTGGGCAAGGACGCCATCGACCCGATGAACTGGCCACCCTGCGAGGTCCCCGACAACCACCCGGTCCTCAAGGATCTGCCCCGGTTCCACGTGCGTGGCCCGGCGGAGAAGCTGTTCGAGGAGGCGTACGACTGGGCACGGCCGATGACCGATGCCGAATGCACCCTGCGCCACCTGGTCGGCATCGACGTCAACATGGCCTTCGCCGCTGGAGCGAACGGCCTGAACGTCGGCCTCGGTGAGGCGACGCACGTCAAGGCCCCCGCGTTCGACCCGAAGCTGCCGGGCTCGTGGCTGGTCGACCTCAGCCACGTCGACCTGTCGAAGGTGAAGGTCGGCAAGGAGTGGGTGGAGCTGGACGGCAGCCTGCTGCCCTCTCCGTTCACGCCGAAGGGCGACCGCCCGGAGGAGCCGGCCTGGTACGCGACGCCCACTGTCGCCTACGCGGTGGAGCTCGGCTACGAGGTGCGCCCGATCGAGGCGTGGGTGCGCTACGAGAACGGCCGCTACCTGGACGGCTGGTACAACCGGCTGCGCGACGCCTACCTCGCCACGATGGCCGACCTCGGCGTGGACGCGGACATGGAGCCGGCTGACTTCCTCGCCGCGATGGACGGCTACAAGGAACGCGACCCGGAGCTGGCGATCGTCGTCTCCGCGGTCAAGGCGACAGTGAAGGGCGGCCTGGGCAAGCTGCGCGAACGCCCGCGCGGCGAGGGCTGGCGGCCCGGCGAGCCGTGGCGGGCCCTGTCCCGCCCGACCTGGCGGCCGGACATCCGGGCGGCGGTCATCTCCCGCACGCGGATCAACCTGCACCGCAAGATCGTCAAGCATGCGGCATTCACCGGGCAGTACCCGATCGCGATCCTCTCGGACTGCGTCGTCTACGCGGCAGGCGGCGAGAGCCCGCTGGACTTCCTGCCCTACCGGGGCGGCAAGCCGCTGCCGGGCGGCTTCAAGCTCGGCATCAACCCGGGCCTGGTCAAGCACGAGGGCACCCAGAGCGTTCTGTGGGGCGAGGAGGTCCGCGAGCGGTTCAACGCCCCCGAACTCAACCTCGCCCGGTACATCAAGGACGGCACCGTCACCGACGTCGACAACGGAGAGTAGGAGAAGGCGACGATGAGCCTGTTCGGGGACGGCCTGGAAGCCGCGGTGCAGAAGGCGTTCACCCGCCCGGCGCCCAAGAGCGCGGGTGCGCAGATGCGGTACCTGGTCAAGCAGCTCAAGGGCACCAAGGCCGTCGCCCAGATGCTGCGCATCTCCCAGCGCACCGTCGAACGGTACGTCAAGGACCAGATCAAGAAGCCCCGCCCGGACCTCGCCGCCCGCCTGGAGCGCGAGGTGAAGGCCCGCTGGCAGCCGCAGATTCGGGCCAAGGCCAGGCAGAAGGCGGCGACCACCGGCGGCATCGTCGTCGACACCCGCGCCCGACTCGGCTACACCGCGCCGATCGGGTCGACGGACCAGGACCGCATCCGGCACCTGACCGTCGCCCTGCCGCCCCGCTACGCCGCCCGCCTCTTCGACGCCCAGGAGGCCGGCGCCACCGACCAGCAGCTCCAGGAGATCGCCGCCGAAGCGCTCAAGGAGGTGTACTTCCAGGACGGCGGCCGCCGCGCCGGAAGCCTGGAAGAGGTCCGGTTCACGGACATCGAGCACCTCGAGTTCGACCTGTAGTTCGCCCCACGGCAAGGGCCCGAACCGCCTTCTTGTGACAGCGTTACAGTTGGCCACTGAGCGTCCTACCTGGCCATTCTGAGTGTCCGTCTCCGTCGGTGCCTCGGATATCACCGGAATCCGAGGCGACCGGTCATTTGGCTGTTCGACGGAGGGCACGGATTCCCAGGTCGTTAGCCATGGAGCCCAGGGCGAGGACGACCAGCGGCCATACCGAAGGGGAGTCGCCGGGCACGGATCCGCTTATGAGTAGAGCGGTGGTGGAACCGCTGCCAAGGAGGGCCGTGGCAGCCGATGCGCGGGGCATCCGGACGAAGACCGCGCGCTCCTTGCCCCGGTTCATCGGGCACCAGCCTTGTTAACAGCGGCGGCTTGGGCGCGGCGCCGTTGCTGCTCGTCGATCAAGCGCTTGACCTTACGCCGGACCCGCTCGCCGAAGGACTTTGGATCGTCGACTCCTACGATCTGTGCAGCTTCCGTCCAGGTGGTGCCATCGGCCGTAGCCCGGGCGACAACCGTCTGGCGTTCCTGCAGCGTCAGCGCATGCAGCAGGGCGGTCAGTCGCTCGTCCTCGATGACGGTGCTGGCCATCGGCTCTGGCTTGTCGGCGACCAGGTCGTACAGGCACAGTCCATCTCCCAGCGGGAGGTCCAGCGAAAGCACGCGGCCATGCTTGGTGCGACGCCGCCACACCGGCACGAGTTGCCGGTGGATGGCCCGGGCCTCAGCCCTCAAGAAGCTGGCCGAGGGGGTCTGCAACATGTTGGTTTCGTACAGCGGGTTAACCCAGTCGCCGAGCAGCGCGGTCGACACCGCCTCCCGCCGTCGACACCGCCTCCCGCCACCGCTCGCTGCGTGGGACGCACAAGACCACTTTGGCGAATTGGTCGACGATCTGACCGTCTCCTAGCCTGGCAGCTTGATGTGCAACGGCCGCTCCAGCCCCCTCGAAACTCGCTGGATAAGACTCTCCGGGGCCGTACGAAGACAGCAGCCTGCCGTTGACGTTAATCAGGCTCAGGAGGTCGGGCACGCTTGTCGTGCAGGCCTCCGTCGCCGTCATGCCGGAGGTCTCGGCGTCCGCGGCCCACATCTCCACGCGGCCATTTGAATGTCCAGCAGGAGGATCGAAGGCAGAGGTCATCAGGTGCCCGCTCCTTGTGAGTGTGCCAACAGCTTTCACCTCTCGGGCTCGGGAGAGCGCCCCAGCAGCAATAAATCTTGGAAACCCTCAACGTGACCTACATCACACCTGTAGGTGGTCGTTTCCACGCGGCCACCTACGACGCTCTGACTGGCCAACTGTGGCGTTCAGTCACACTTCTGGGTTCGGGCCCCTTGCCGCTGCTCCTGGCTTTGCCGAGCCAGTGGGACGGGGACTGATGCTCCTATTGATCGTCAAGCGTGGGCGCTCGCCCAAGCGAGGTACCTTCACTCCATGTCACTCACTCCCGACAGCGAGGTCCGCAGCCGCGACGAGCTGGTCGCCTTCGTCCGAGAACTGCACCAGGACTACCTCCGCCGGGGGCACGAATGGGAGAACCAGAGCCTCGATCACTTCCTTGAAGCCCTCGCGGCGTGGATGGATGCCTCGCCGGGCTGGTACCGAAACTTCGGGAAGCAGCTCCCCGAGGATGGGGACTGGACCTTCCTGGCCAGAGCCCTTCAGGCCGCCACCGTCTATGAGTGAATCCGCTCCTGAAACGGTCAGGCCACGGTGAGCCAGTCCCGGTAGGCGCTGGCGAGGTCGTCGTCGCGGCGTGTGCCGCGTTCGATGCAGGAGATCACCGCCGGCCAGACGCCGAAATGCTCGGCGAGGCGCTGTCACGTTGTTGGGCGTGTGTGTGCCTGAGGGGCTGCCAGGATATGGCTGGTCGAGGCGTCAGCCTTGGCTCAAGCTGCGGTGGGCTGGCCGGCGGTGCCGGTGATCTGGTCCCAGATCCCAAAGCGGTTGATCATCTCGGTGCGGTGGCCGGGGGCGGTCATCCGGTGCCGGCGTGGCCGGAAGTGGGGTGAGATGCCGCTGAACGCGGACAGGAACCGCTGGGCTCCACCGGTGCTGCGGAAACCCTTCATCGCCCGTTCGCGCTGCCTGGTGGGCTGATGGCTGTTCTCTGCCCGGTTGTTCAGGCCCTTGTGGGAACGGTGCTCGACGGAGGGCGTGATTTCGCGGTGGGCCGCCCCGTAGGAGCGGAGCTTGTCGGTGACGATCACCCGCGGCACCGCACCTGTCTTCTTCAGGAGCCGGCGGAAGAAGCGCCTGGCCGCGGCCTTGTTGCGGCGGTTCTGCACGAGGATGTCCAGTACGTTCCCGTCCTGGTCTACGGCCCGCCACAGGTAGCGGACCTGTCCGTTGATCTTGAGAAAGACCTGGTCCAGGTGCCACTTGTCGCCGGGTCCGGGCTGTCTGCGCCGCAGCGCGTTGGCGTAGGTCTGCCCGAACTTGGCGCACCAGCGGCGGATGGTCTCGTAGGAGACGATCACGCCGCGTTCGAGCATGAGTTCCTCGACCTCGCGGAAGCTGAGCGGGAAGCGGTGGTACAGCCACACCGCCTGGGAGATGACCTCGACCGGGTACCGGTGCCCCTTGTACAACGGTGACACGTTCCCCACGGACAGCCTCCTCCACCGTGATCAATCCGAAGATCTTCCCACCCCGGCCAGCGAACGTGACAGTGCCCGGCGGTGAGCTGACGGCATGGAACAGACGCACGACTGCGCACCCAGGCCCGCAGCCGCCCCACCCCGGCGGGCTTGGAGCGCTGCCTTGGACACCGCGCGCGGTTCGCCTCGGAGACACCGCGGTGAGCCGCTTTGGGGCAGGGGCAGCCGGGGTGTGATGGCGGGCGATCAGTTGACGCAGATTGCCAACGGCCTGTTCTGGGACTCCCGGCTGTCGTTCAAGTCGGCGGTGGCTTGGTCCTGTGCGCGGCGCCGCCCCAGAGGGAGTCCGCGTCAGCCGGCTCGCAGGACATCGAGTGCTGTGAGTGCCACGTGAAGCTCCGTGCGTTGGTCGCCCGATTCGAGGTCACGGTCGAGGAGACGCTCAATGGTGCGCAGGCGTTGGTAGATGGTCTCGCGGGAGAGGCCGCCCCGGCGGGCGGCGGTCGTCTTGTTGCCGGCCGCTTCAAGGTAGTGGCGCAGGGTGGTCAGCAAGTCGGTGCCGTGCTGAGCGTCCTGGTCGATGAGGCGCCGGAGCTGTCGTTCGGTGTACTCCTGGACACGAGGGTCTTCTCGCAGGGCGTACAGCACACGGCTCAGGCCGATGTCGGACAGCTCATGGAACGAGCGGTTGTGGGGGAGTGGCTGGCCGGGCGGGGTGGCCTCGGCGACGCGAGCCGCCTCGCGGAAGGATCGGGCGCTGTCGGTGAGGTCTGCGACCTCGCAACCCGCACTCACGATCGCTTCTGGGGCCAGCCCCCGTACCGCTTCGGACAGGCGCTCCACAATGGGACGCCAGGGCTGGCCGGTGCGCAGAGCCAGCAGGATGCCGAGGCGGCCGGGGGCCAGCTCGCCGACGAGGGCCGCCACCCCTGCCGTGCTCAGCTCCCGCTCAAGACGTGACTCGGTCTCGACCGCCCCCTTCCTGGCACGCAGGTCCACCAGGACGGCGACGAAGTGGCCTCGATCAGTTGGCAGGCCGAGGGCAGTGCAACGGGCGCGGGCGTCCTCCGCGGAGCGGTGGCGCTGTTCCGTAAGATCGAGCAGGGCGTTGCGGTGTGCGGTGCGTTCCCATGGGGTGGGGTGGATGAGACGCGCGACGGTCAGTGCCATCGCGGTCCTCTCCAGCAGGGTGATGTCCTCCGGCCCGAACGCTGCTCCTGAGGTGCGCACCGGGAGCATGACCACGCGGCCCCAGCGCTCGCCCTGGTACTCGACCGGGGCGGTGAGCCAGCCTTCCGGGCCGCGTGTGGCTGTGGTGTCGCCGGGGCTGGTCGTTCTGGAGCGTCGTTCCCAGTCGGCGAGTGCCTCGTCCACGGTGAGCCCGGATGGTTCGCAGATCAGAGCCTGGTGCACCAGATTTTCCAGCACCACCGTACGTCCGCTCATGCCCGCCGCCGCACGCACCACGTCCTCCGGTCCGGCGCCGCGCAGGGTCAGGGCGGTGAACGCCTCGTGGATGCGCTGACTGCGGCGCATCGCCTCGGCCTGGTTGCCGAGCAGAAGCGAGTGCACGATCTGCGTGACTTCCAGGAAGTTGACGTCCTTGGCCAGGGTGACGAGGGGGAGGCCGCGACGTCGGCAGGCGTCGACGAGCGTGTCCGGCGGGCGGTGGTAGCGGCGTACGAGTTCGATGACCAGGGCCGCAGCCCCGATGTCGGCGAGTTCGTCGACGTACTGGCGCACGCCTGCCGCGTCCTGCGGCAGGGGCATCCCGGTGGTCAGGACGAGCTCGCCGCCCTTGAGGAACGACGCGGGGTCGGTCAGCTCGGTGATGTGCACCCACCGGACCGGGTGATCCAGATGCGGCGCGCCAGTGACGACCGTCGGTTGTCCGGCAGCCAGGACAGGAAGGGCCAGGACGTCGGCGACGGTGAGCGGACGGGTGGGCCCCTGGCCGGCCGGGTGGTTGTCGTTCACGGTCTCTCCAAGGGTTCCTGCGCGGACGTGACCCGGCGTTCGGGGACTGTCCGGTCACTGTGACAAGCGTCCCTGACCTGCACAAGAGCGGTCAGGGAATGGTCTGTGTCCGGTGCGCCGCCGATGGCCTGGCACAACGTCCGGATGTCGTGTGCCGGTCGGACAGATCGCGTGTGGGCGCCACCCTTGCTGGCGGGGATGCTCGGGAGTCCGCAGTAGACCGAGCACCGAGGCTGGGAGACGAACATGACCGCACTGTCGCCGCACCTTCGCCAGGCCACGCCCGTGGTGGCGTCCCGGGGCGAGGGGGTCCACCTCTTCGACCAGGACGGCCGCCGCTTCCTCGACTTCACCGCCGGCATCGGCGTCACCAGCACCGGTCACTGCCACCCCAAGGTCGTGGCGGCGGCCCAGGAGCAGGTGGGCTCGCTGATCCACGGCCAGTACACGACCGTCATGCATGAGCCGTTGCGTCGCTTGGTCGACAAACTCGGTGAGGTGCTGCCGGCAGGCATGGACAGCCTTTTCTTCACCAACTCCGGCAGCGAGGCCGTCGAGGCTGCCCTGCGGCTCGCCCGCCAGGCCACAGGCCGCCCGAACGTGATCGTCTGTCACGGCGGCTTCCATGGCCGTACGGTCGCCGCCGCCTCCATGACGACTTCGGGTACTCGTTTCCGCTCCGGCTTCTCCCCGCTGATGAGCGGCGTGGTCGTCACCCCCTTCCCGGCGGCCTACCGATACGGCTGGGACGAGGAGACCGCGACCCGCTTCGCCCTGAAGGAGCTCGACTACACGCTCCAGACGATCTCCTCGCCCGCCGACACGGCCGCGATCATCGTCGAGCCGGTCCTCGGCGAGGGCGGGTACGTGCCCGCCAACCGCACGTTCATGGAGGGACTTCGGGAGCGTGCGGACCGGCACGGGTTCCTGCTGATCCTCGACGAAGTGCAGACGGGCGTCGGCCGCACCGGCCGCTTCTGGGGCCACGACCACTTCGGCGTCACGCCCGACATCCTCGTCACCGCCAAGGGCCTGGCCAGCGGGTTCCCACTGTCCGGCATCGCCGCCTCCGAGGAGCTGATGGCCAAGGCGTGGCCCGGCTCGCAGGGTGGTACGTACGGTGCCAACGCCGTCGCCTGTGCCGCGGCCTGCGCCACCCTCGACGTCGTACGCGACGAGAAGCTCGTCGAGAACGCCGAGGCGATGGGCGAGCGGCTGCGCCAAGGCCTGGAGGCGGTGGCCGACCGGACGCCGGGCATCGGCGAGGTGCGGGGCCTCGGGCTGATGCTGGCCACCGAGTTCGTCACCGAGGACGGCAGCCCCGACCCTGAGACGGCCGCACGCGTCCAGCGAGCCGCCGTCGCTGAGGGCCTGCTCCTGCTGCTGTGCGGCGCCTGGAACCAGGTCGTGCGCATGATCCCGGCCCTCGTCATCGACGAGACGGCGGTGGACGAGGGCCTGCGGGCATGGGCGAGCGCGGTCGAGGCCGGCACGTCGGAAGCGGCAGGGCGATGACGGACGCCACCACGGCCACGCCCGGCATGCGGGTGGAGAGCGGCCCCGACTCCACCGGTTTCCACGCCTGCAACGCCTCCACCTACGGCTGTCCGAAGGGGGCCACCGTCCGCAGCGGCACCAGCACGTCGGGCAACGCCGTCGGACCCGTCGTCGTGCCCTTGCCCTGTTCGCTCTGATCACAGCTGCACGGCTCCGGGATCCGCTCCACGTGGACACGGCGGCCTGATTGCTCCCGCCCTCGGCCGCACCCGTTCGGTTCGCACGCGCTCTGTCGTGACCTGCTGGCCCGGCTGGGGCACGGGGTGCCGAACACGGTGAGCGTGGCGCTCGTGGGCACCGCCGTTACATGCTCACCGGGCTGGTACTCGGTCCGACCGCACAGGTAGGGGGCTCCGGGACCGGGTCAGCGGTCACATGCCCACTACCGTGCTCGTCCCGGCTTCCCTCGGCTTCCTTTGTCTGGGCGAGCAGCCGCTCACGGCGCACGGCGTTGCCTGCTGTCGGAGAGTCAGCCGTATGCCGAACGGGCACCCTGGGCCGTGTTCGGCCCAACCTGCGCACTCGTCGCCCTCTGCGTTCCCGGCCACGGGGGGCCGGTGATCTCCGCGTCGACACTCGGCGAGCCTGGGTGACCCGTCGTCTGCCTGCGCCAGGTGCTGCGCGCGGGCGCAGGGTTCATCCACCGTCAAGGTGGTCCGCGTCCGGCTGGAGCCGCTGCGGCAGGCCAGAGCCCCTTGGTGGATCCCGTATGGGCCGGGTCGGCAGGAATTTGAGCGACTGCCTCGAGGAGTCGCCGACGACGGTACTCCGCCGGAGCGGCGTGAGGGCGCAGGACCTGGCGGTGACCATCCGGTTGCCCGCCTTGCCCGCCTTGCCCGCCTTGCCCGCCTTGCCCGCAGAGTAAGCGGAGCCGGACGAGTGCGCTGATGCCGCCGGCATTACGACTGATTCTCCATGGCAGCAAGCCGTCAGCCGGTGATTCTTGCATCGATGCAGCTCAGCGCCGGAGTCTGAGAGGGTGGTGAGCGCCACGGGTGTGGTGCGATCAGGGATCAGGCAACTTGCGATAGGTCCTGATGACCATGGGGCGATGGCGTCAGGCTCCAGCCCGCCGACAGCGACTGGGTGCCTCCGTCGGCTGTGACCGCCGTTCGAGGGCGCAACGGTGGTCCGCACTTCGTCGAGGCGATCCTTCGGACCACCATGGTTGGGATCGACGATTTGTCGGTTTGTTTCTTCCAGGGACAGAGGGCGTGTATGGACGTTCGGCAGCTGGAGTACTTCCTTGCGGTTGTCGACCGCGGTGGGTTCAACCGGGCGGCCTCGGCTCTGTACCTGTCTCAGCCGTCACTGTCGCAGGCGGTGCGGGCACTGGAGCGTGATCTCGGTTCCGAGCTTTTCCATCGCATCGGACGCAGGGCGGTGCTGACGGAGGCCGGAAGGGCATTGATCGAGCCTGCCCGGGAGGCCGTGCGGAGTCTGCAGACGGCGCGGGCGAGCGTAGTGGCGGTGCACGAGCTACGTGAGGGGCGCCTGGACGTGGCATCCGTGCCGTCGCAGGCGGTGGAGCCGCTGACGAGTCTGGTGAGCACCTTCAGCCACCGGTACCCCGGCGTCTCCGTGGCCATCAAAGCGGCGTTCACCGCACGTGATGTGATCGACATGGTGCGCACGGGCGCCGTGGAACTGGGGCTCTTGGCGTCCACCGGGCCTTTCTCCGACAAGGAGGTCGTCTCCTACGCGCTGGAGCGACAGCGCTTCGTGCTGATGGTGCCGGCCGACGGTCCGTTCGCTGGTCGGACCGCGGTGGAGTGCCGCGAACTTGCTGGACAGCGGCTCATCGTCGGACAGCCGGGTACCGGCATGCGCGCCTACGTGGACGCGCTGCGGGACCAGGGAATCGAGTTCACCATCGCCGCCGAGACGGAGCACCGGGTGTCGCTCATGCCCTTGGTACTGGCCGGCGTAGGGCTCGCGGTGGTCATGGATTCCTGGCGGGACCTCGCCCGGCGGCTGGGCGCCCGCGTCCTGGACATCGAGCCGGAGACCAGCTTGGACATCGCTCTCGTAACCCGCTGCGGCACATTGTCGCCGGCAGCCGCCGCGTTCGTCACGGCCGCCACCTCGGACTCCGCACGCTGATGGGCGCCGCTGTGGCTGATAGGCGGAGCTTATAAGGGATATCCGTTTTGCGTCTTGGACACCCCACGGGCCGCCTTGCTGCAATCGACGGCATGACGACACACCACCGCATTGCCCTGATCCCCGGCGACGGCATCGGCGCCGAAGTGCTGCCCTCAGCACAGCAGGTGCTCGATGTTCTCGGCCGCCGGCACGGCTTCAGCCTCTCCTACACGTCGTACGACTGGTCGTGCGAGCGGTACCTGCGAGAGGGCGCCATGATGCCCGCCGACGGAATCGACCAACTGCGCGACAAGGACACGATCTTGCTCGGGGCCGTGGGGTACCCGGGTGTGCCCGACCATGTCTCGCTGTGGGGTCTGCTGATCCCGATCCGGCGCAGCTTCCGTCAGTACGTCAACCTCCGGCCCATCCGTGTCTTCGAAGGTATCGACAGTCCGGTGCGCGGCGCACGTCCGGGCGAGGTCGACATCGTCGTCGTGCGGGAGAACGCCGAAGGCGAGTACAGCGAGATTGGCGGACGGCTGAACCAGGGCACGTCCGAGGAGCTGGCCGTCCAGGAAGCGGTGTTCACGCGGGCCGGGGTCACCCGGATCGCCGACTTCGCCTTCTCGCTCGCCGCTCGCCGCCGGGGGAAGCTCACTTCCGCCACCAAGTCCAACGGCATCATCCACACCATGCCGTTCTGGGACGAGCTGATCGCCGAGCGGGCCGCCGAACACCCCGGCGTCACCTGGGACCAGGAGCACATCGACGCTCTGGCGGCCAAGTTCGTCCTCGACCCCGCCCGCTTCGACGTCGTCGTCGCTTCCAACCTCTTCGGCGACATCCTCAGCGACCTCGCGGCCGCGGTCGCCGGATCCATCGGCATCGCCCCGGCAGCCAACCTCAACCCCGAGCGGGACTTCCCCTCGATGTTCGAGCCGGTGCACGGCTCCGCGCCCGACATCGCGGGCCAGGGCATCGCCAACCCTCTGGGCGCGATCTGGTCCGCGGCCATGATGCTCGACCACCTCGGCCATCCCGCAGCGGCCAGGGACATCACGGACGCGATCGCGTCGATCCTGGCCAAGAGCGATACCCGCACCCGTGACCTCGGCGGAAGCGCGACCACCGCCGAGTTCACCGACAAGCTGATCGAGCTCCTCTGAGCCGTCTGCTTCCGCGGTGGGCGGCGGTGACGCCGCCCACCGGCCGCCGGGCACTCCCGCGCGCTGCGGCTTTTCGCGAGCCGCGTCCCACCAGCCCCTGGCCGTCGTGGCAGGGGCCGTTCCGCGTCCTGGTCGCGCCCCGTTCCTGACCGAGGCGAGCGCCATGGCGCCACCCGCACCCGCCCGACCAGCTCAGGGCGAACCTGCCGAGCGGGGTGGTGCAGCCGTTCTGCGGCATCGGTACCGTCGACACCCCTGCCCCTTGGTGGGGTGATAGCCCCGTTCTGATTCCAGGCGGGCACATTCTGTCGCGCCCTTCTCGGGGGCCTGATCGCCGTCTACGTCCTTCAGTCCAATACCGGGCGTGCCTGCCTACCTTGGCCACCCCTCGCCGAGGGGCGTGAACTCATATGGCGCCGGGGTCATGCGCCAGGAGCGGGAGTCTCACCGGCGTCCAGGACCAGCACTGCGATATGCAGGGACGTGCGCTGCAGACCTGATTCCAGGTCGCAGCCGAGGAGCCGTTCGATGGTGTGCAGGCGCTGGTAGTACGCCTGCCGGGACATGCCGACGTGTTTCGCCGCCACCGACTTGTTCCCGGCCGCCGCCAGATAGGCGCGCAGCGCCGGGAGCAGATCGCCGCTGTTGCGGTCGTCGTGCTCTATGAGGCGGTTCAGTTGCCGTTCCGCGTACCGCTGGAGACGGGTGTCCTCCCGCAGGACGCCCAGCAGGTCCGGCAGGCGGACGTCGGCGGGCACGTAGAACCACCGCTGCGGGGAGGCCGGGGTGATGGCCTCGGCCGTCTGCTCCGCCTCCTGCCACGACCGGGCGATCCCGCCGAGGTCGGTCACCCCGGGGCCGACGGCCACGACTGCCCGCGGTCCGAGCTCTTCCCTGGTCAGACGGCCGATCCGCTCGGCGACCGGTTGCCAGGCGCTCGCCTGTGCCAGTGCCATGAGCACGCCGATCCGGCCCGGGGCGGTCTCGCCGACCAGAGCCCGCACGCCCGTATGCGTCAGCGCCTTCGCTATCCGCTCGTCGAGATGCTCATCCCCGGTGCCCGTGCACGGGTGCCGGATGACCACGGCGAAGAGCCGGTGTCCGAAGGTCGGGAGACCCAGAGCCTCGGTGCGGGCACGCGCGTCGGCGGGGGACCGGAAACGCCGCTCGTACAGGTCTCGCAGTACGGAGCGGTGGGCCCGGCGCTCCCACCAGGCCTGCCCTGCCAGGCGGGCCATGGTCAGCGCGACCGCCGCACTTTCCAGGACGAGGACGTGTTCCGGGTCGGGCTCGGCGTTCAGTCGGCCCTCCAGCAGGACCAGCCGCCCCCAGGGCCCCTGGTGGTCCCGCACCGGCGCGATCAGCCATCCTTCCGGGCCGCTCGGCTGGATCCTCTCCGGTGTGGGTGCGGCCCGCGAACGCCGCGACCAGGCCGAGACCACCGGCTCGTACGGCCGACCGAGCAGCTCGCACATGAGAACCCGGTGGGTGAGATCCTCCAGCACCACGGGGGCGCCGGTGAGCTCCGCGGTGGTGTGCACCAGCTCCTCGGGCTCCGCGCCCCGCAGCGTCAGGGCGGTGAAGATGTCCTGGATATCCCTCCCGCGGCGCAGCAGGGCCCCCTGGGCGTCGAGGATGAGCGCGTGCACGATCTGCGTGACGTCGATGAACCGGACGCCACGAGCCAGCTCGACCAGCGGCACGTCACGAGCACGGCACGCCGCCACCAGCTCCTGGGGCACCTTCTGGTACCGGTAACCGAGCTCCACGATCAGGCCGGCCGCGCCGACGTCCGCGAGCTGGTCGACGTAGCCGCGCAGCTCGGAGGCGTCCTCGGGGTGCGGCATGCCGGTCGTCAGTACCAGCTCGCCGCCCTCCAGGAAGTCCGCTGGGTTGAGCAGCTCGGTGACGTGCACCCAGCGCACCGGGCTGTCCAGCTGTGACTCGCCGGCCAGCACGCGCGGCATCCCTTCGGCGAGCACGGGCAGGAGCAGTACCTCCCTGAGCGTGGGAAAGTGCCCGGTTGTGGTGTGTCTGGGCGGCATAGGGGGTCTTTCTTCTGAAGGAATCGGGCTCACCTTGGCACCGGCAACTCATCGTGACAAGAAGCGGCCGTCATTTGGGCAGTCCGCTCGTCCGCCGTGACAGACCGTCTCGAGAAGACCCCAAGGCGGAACACAGTGTGGGTTGACCTGCGGGTTCCGCCGGGCGGAAAGTGAACGCCATCCCCAGCAGGATCCGAACTGCGAAGGTCCGCACGGTATCCGCACCGTGCTGGGGCCCGACTGCCACCCAGACCACACCATCGAGAGGAGCGACCTCATGCGCATCCCGAAGCGCGTCGCCGTGATCGGTGCCGGCAGCATGGGCAGCCAGACCATGTGGCGACTGGCCGCACGCGGAGCCGAGGTCATCGGCTACGACCGGTACGCACCGGGCCACGACCGCGGCGCGGCCGGAGGCGAGAGCCGTATCTACCGGGCCGCCCATCTCGGAGAGCCCGCGTACATTCCTCTGCTGCGGCTCGCGGACCGGATGTGGGAGCAGCTCCAAGCGGAGACGGGCCGGACGCTGCGACGCCGCAGCGGCAGCCTGGTGATGGGAGAGGCGTCCTCACCCTCCATGAGCCTCCTCCTCTCCACCAGCACCGCCCAGGGGCTGGATCACGAAGTACTGGAGCAGGGGGAACTCGCCCGCCGCTACCCGCAGCACCGGCTGCCGGACGGACACATCGCCGTCCTGGACCGGTTGGGCGCCATCATCAGGCCGGAGGCGTCCATCCAGGCCGCCGCCGCCCGTGCCGAGCACCTGGGCGCCCGGCTGCACCGCTACACCACGGTGCGCGACGTCGTCCCCGCAGCGGGCGGTGGGGTGCGGATCGTCACCGACCAGGGCACGGACCACGTGGACGCCGCCGTGGTGAGCGTGGGTCCCTGGATCAACACCCTGCTCCCGGACCTTCCCCAAACGATCGACGTCCGCCGGGTGGTCTGCTCCTGGCACCTGCCCACCCGCCACGACTGGTTCGCGGGCGGTGCGCCTCCCTTCGTGCGCGCCGCACCGCATGACTGCTTCGGAATCCCGTCGCCCGACGGCATCTCCGTCAAGCTCGGTCTCTCCCCGAAATACCATGCCCCGGTGCCCGAGCCCGAACGGCTCGACCGTACCGTCCGCCCCGAGGAACTCGGCACCTTCCGCGAGCTCATCGGTGAACTCATGCCCGACCTGAACCCCGACCCCATCAGGACGTCGGCCTACATGGAGGGCTACACGCGGTCCGGCAACCCGCTCGTCGGTCATCTTCCCGGCGAGGACGACATCATCGTCATGGCCGGCTTCTCGGGCAGCGGCTTCAAGATCTCGCCCGCGATGGGAGAGATCGCCGCAGACCTGGCGCTCGACGGCACCACCCAGCACCCCGTCGCCTTCCTCGCTCCGGCGGGAGTCGGCGCCGCCTGATCCACGGCGATCGTCCACGCCCTCAACCCAGCGTTCCGACCGTTCTGTCGTGGGCATGCCCAAAATCTGTTCGCGGCCGGCCCTGACCAGTCTCCCAAGCCCAAGAAACGGAGTACCGCCATGCCCATTCCCTCGTTCCAGTTCCGCCCGAAGTACGTCTCGTTCGACTGCTACGGCACGTTGATCGAGTGGCCGATGACCCCCATCACGCGTGAACTCGTCGGCGACCAGATTCCGGCCGAGCACTGGGACCAGTTCGTCAAGGAGTTCCGCGGCTACCGCTACGACTCGGTCCTCGGCAGGTTCTATCCCTACGAGCAGACTCTGCAGGACGCCTTCGAGGGGGTCTGCCGCAAGTGGGGCGTGAAGGCCGCCCCGGACGCAGGCAAGCGGTTCGCCGACGGCGTGCGCAGCTGGGGCCCGCACGCGGACGTGCCGGAACCGCTGAAGAAGATGGGCGAGAACTACAAGCTGGTGATCCTCTCCAACGCCGAGGATTCCTACCTCGCGGAGAGCGTGCCCCGGCTCGGAGCGGACTTCCATGCGGTCTTCACCGCGGAGCAGGCCGGCTACTACAAGCCCCGCTACGCGGCGTTCGAGTACATGCTCGACCAGCTCGACGCGTTCCCCGAGGACTTCGTGCACGTCTCGTCGCACACCCGCTACGACCTGATGCCGATGCACGACATGGGCTTCCGCAACCTCGTCCTGCTGGACCGCGGCTGCGACCCGGTCACCCACGGCTACGACTACGTAACCGTCAAGTCCCTCAACGAGCTCAACCAGATGCTGGGCATCTGACGCCGTACGACGAGGTCCCACCCCTTGGTCCGATCCGTACACCGTCCCCCGTATCCCGGACTCCCCGTAACCGCCGCATCCCCAGCGTTCTCCAGGAGGCACCGCCATGGAAAGTAACCGGACAGGCCACAGAACCGCATTCCGCACCGCAGGCGCCCGGGCTGCCGCCCTGCAGGTCAGCAGAAACTTGAGTGTCCCGATCGTCACGTCGGCCCTGGCCCTCGCGCTTGCCGCGTGCGGGGCGGGTGGCACCGGGCAGAACGTGGGGGCGAAGAGCACCGCGCAGGGCGGAGGTTCAGGCCCCTCCGTCGAGCACACCGACGACATCTCGGTCGGCGTGAAGCCGGACCCGAACGCGGTGAAGCTGCTGCCCGCGGCGGTGAAGGCCAAGGGCACGCTCTCGGTGGCCATGGACCTGGCCTACCCGCCCACCATGTTCATGGCATCGGACAACAAGACCCCGATCGGGTTCAACCCGGACATGGCCCGGCTGATCGCCGCCAAGCTCGGCCTGAAGCTCCAGATCAACAACGTCAAGTTCGACACCATCATCACCGGACTGCAGGCCGATCGGTACGACTTCACCGCCTCCACCATGGGCGCCACGAAGGACCGGCTGAAGGCCCTCGACATGGTCGACTACGTCAACTCCGGGACCGGAGTGTCCGTCCCTTACGGGAACCCGCAGAGGCTGGGCACCCACACGCTGTGCGGGCACCGCGTCGGTGTCACGTCCGGCACCACCCAGCAGCTGCAGTGGCTGCCCCAGCTGTCCAAGCAGGACTGTACGAGCAAGGGCAAACCGGCCATCGAGGCGGTGCCCCTGCCCAGCGTGAACGACGCTCTGACCCAGCTGGTCTCCAAGCGGATCGACGCGGTCATGTACGACTTCATCGCGCTCGAGTGGGCGGCCGCGCAGCAGCCCAAGACGTTCGACGCCCTCAAGCCCCTGGTGACCACCAAGCCCGTGACCGTCGCCCTGAAGAAGGGCTCACCGCTGACCCCCGCGGTGAAGGCCGCCGTCCAGTCGATCATCGACAGCCCCAAGTACGCCCAGGCGCTGGGCCGCTGGGGTTTCCAGGATCTCGGGGCCAAGTCCGCGGCCATGGCCGTCCCACAGGACTGAGACGCCGATGGACGTGATCGAGACCACGACGACCAGGAGCGGACCGGTGCCACAACTACGGGCCGAAGACAAGAAGCGGATCACGCCGAAACGGCCGCGCGACTACGTCGCCTGGGCCGTCGCGATCGCGATCGTCGCCGGTCTGGTGTGGACCGCAGTGACGAACGAGAACTTCCGCTGGCCGGTGGTGTTCAGCTACTTCACCACGGAAACCATCCTCAACGGCCTGCTGGTCACGCTGATTCTGACCGTGGCGAGCATGGCTCTGGGCACGGTGCTGGGGCTGGTGCTGGCGGTGATGCGCATGTCGCACCAGCGGCCCGTCTCCGGGCTGGCCCAGCTCTACATCACCTTCTTCCGCGGCACCCCCGTGCTTGTGCAGCTGGTCTTCTGGTTCAACATCGCGGCGCTCTACCCGCACCTCTCGATCGGTATCCCGTTCACCGACATCTCCACACCAGTGAACGTGAACGCGATCATGACACCGATGACCGCGGCCATCGTGGGGTTGACGCTCAACCAGGCCGCCTACATGTCCGAGATCATCCGCGGCGGGTTCGCCTCGGTCAGCCGCGGGCAGCACGAAGCCGCGGAGTCGCTGGGCATGTCGGGGTTCACCAAGCTCCGGCACGTGATCATCCCGCAGACCATGCCGGCCATCATCCCGGCCACCGGCAACCAGGTGATCGGCATGCTCAAGGAGACCTCGCTGGTGAGCGTGCTCGGCGTCGCCGACCTGCTGCAGAGCGCCCAGGCGATCTACGCCCGCACCTACCAGACGATTCCGCTGCTGATCGTGGCCAGCCTCTGGTACCTGATCATGACGCTGGTGCTGAGCGTGCCCCAGTCCATGATCGAGCGCCGGTTCTCCCGCTCCACCCGGGCACGGCTGACCCCGGCCGACACCTCGGCCGAGCCCGGGGCCGGCCGGCCCGTCCCCACCACGAGGGAGTCCCTGCTGTGAACCCGGACGGAACGATCGTCGCACGCAAGCTGTGCAAGAGCTTCGGACGTCACCAGGTCCTGCGTGACATCGACCTGACCGTCGCGGCCGGGGAGATCTCCTGCATCATCGGGCCCAGCGGCTCGGGCAAATCAACCCTGCTGCGGTGCATCAACGGGCTGGAGACCGTCGACCGCGGAGTCCTCAAAGTCAACGGAGAGGACTTCGGCTACGTCGAAAAGGACGACGCCTACCACGCCGTCCGCCCCAAACGCCTGGCCGAACAGCGCGCCCGCATCGGCATGGTGTTCCAGCAGTTCAACCTGTTCCCCAACATGACCGCCGAGAGCAACGTCATGTCCGGACCGGTCCTGGTGCAGAAGAAGAACCGCGCCACCTGCCGGGAACAGGCACAAGAACTGCTGGCCAAGGTCGGCCTCGAGGACTGCGGCCACAAATACCCCGCCCAACTGTCCGGCGGCCAGCAGCAGCGCGTGGCCATCGCCCGCGCGCTGGCGATGGAACCCACCATCATGCTGTTCGACGAACCCACCAGCGCACTGGACCCCGAACGCGTGGGCGAAGTACTCGCCGTCATGCGCGACCTCGCCGGCAACGGAATGACCATGCTGCTCGTCACCCACGAGATGGCCTTCGCCCGCGAGGTCGCCGACGAGATCCTCTTCATGGACGAAGGCATCGCAGTCGAACGCGGCGACGCACGCGAAGTCCTGGCCAACCCACGCGAGAAACGCACCCAGGCCTTCCTCGAACGAGTGCTGTAGCAGGGCACGGACCTGCGGCAGCGGCCCTGTCCGCAAGTCCGGAGAAGGTGCCGGCCGACCGCGGGTGACATAACTTCCGCACCCTGCCCGTCCGCGTCTTCAACACCTTCAGTTCGACGTCGAACTGAACCTCACCGTCCCCAGCGCTCCCCTCGTCGCGCTCGTCCGCAAACTCGGCGGCCAACAGGCAAGTCAGCACGTCCTGCCCGCAGAGCCCCTCACCGGAGCCTTCCCGCCGACACGGGCCGCGCAGGTGCTGACAGCGCCCGGGTGGTGTCCGGCCACCCCCCACCTCGAAACTCCCCGCTAAGGACCGACATGAAGACGATTCCCTACTGGATAGACACCGCCGGGTCGTTTCCCGACCGGTCCGGCAAGCCGCTGACCGAGGACGCCGACCTGGTGGTCGTCGGCGCCGGCCTGACGGGTCTGTCCACTGCCCTGCACTGCGCCCGCAAGGGTGCCCGCGTCACCCTCGTCGAGAAGGGACAGATCGGCTCGGGTGCCTCCGCCCGCAACGGCGGCATGGCCAACTTGGGCTTCACCATCGGCGTGGGCCAGGCCGTCCGCCGGTACGGACTGGAGCGGGCTCGCGAGATCTACAACTCCTACGGCGAGGCCGTGGACACCGTCGAGCGGCTCGTGAACGAGGAGTCCATCGACTGCCAGTTCCGTCGCGTCGGACGCCTGGGCGTCGCGTCCCGCCCCGCGCACTTCGAGAGCAAGAAAACCCAACAGCGCGACCTGGCCAGGTACTTCGGACACGAGACGACTCTGGTCGGTAAGTCAGAGCTGCGGTCCGAGATCGGATCCGACGTCTACCACGGCGGCCTGCTCGACCCGTTCAGCGCCGCCCTGCACGTCGGCCGCTTCGTGCGCGGTATGGCCGAGGCGTGCGAGCGCACCGGTGTCGAGATCCACGAGCGCAACGCTGCCATCGGCGTGCGGCGTACCGCCGCCGGACGGTTCGAGATCAGCACCGAGCGCGGTGTGATCCGCGCCGGGCAGGTCATGATGGCCACCGACGCCTACACCGACAGAAACTTCCCGTGGCTGCGCCGCCAGCAGGTCTGCGTGGGCAGCTTCATCATCGTCACCGAGCCGCTCGGCGAGGAACTCGCCCGGGAGATCATCCCCAAGGCCCGCCTCATCGTCGACTCCAACCAGGTCTGCCACTACTTCCGGCTCACCCCGGACAACCGGCTGCTGTTCGGCGGCCGCGCCCGCTTCGCACCGTCCGACCCGACCTCGGACAAGAAGAGCGGGGCCGTCCTGTTCCGTGAGATGTGCGGCATCTTCCCCCAGCTTTCCCGGGCCAGGATCGAGTACGTGTGGGGCGGCTCCGTCGGCTTCGCCATGGACCGCATCGTGCACGCCGGGCAGACCGAGGACGGCGTCCACTACTCCATGGGATACGCCGGCCACGGCGTGCAGATGGCCACCCACATGGGGCAGGTCATGGCCGAGGTGATGGACGGCCACCCCGAGGCCAGCCCCGTCCGTGACCTCACCCCGCCCCGCATCCCCCTCTACAACGGCACCGCCTGGTTCCTGCCCTTCGCGGGCGCCTACTACAAGACGCTCGACCGCATCCGCTGACCGGTCGGCAGCCTCTCTACACCTACAAGGAGATACCCACGATGACTGTCGTCCGTGATGTTCCCAAGCAGCTGTTCATCGGCGGTGGCTGGCAGGACGCGGAGTCCGGCCGGACCCTGTCCGTCGACAACCCGGCCACCGGCGAGGAACTGTGCCAGGTCGCCGACGCCGCACCCGACGACGGCCGACGGGCGGTCGAGGCGGCGGTCGCCGCCCAGGCCGCCTGGGCCGCCACCCCACCGCGCGTGCGCAGCGAGATCCTGCGCCGCGCCTACGACATCATCGTCGCGCGCACCGAGGAGCTCGCGCTGCTGATGACCTCGGAGATGGGCAAGCCCCTGACCGAAGCGCGTGCCGAGGTCGCCTACGGCGCGGAGTTCTTCCGCTGGTTCTCCGAGGAAGCCGTGCGTATCGACGGCGGCATGATGACCGCCCCGGACGGCAGGAACCGTCTGCTGGTCACCCGTCAGCCCGTAGGCCCCTGCCTGCTCATCACCCCCTGGAACTTCCCCCTGGCGATGGGCACCCGCAAGATCGGCCCCGCCATCGCCGCCGGCTGCACCATCGTCCTCAAACCCGCCCCCCAGACCCCCCTGACCAGCCTCGCACTGGCTCAGATCCTCACGGAAGCGGGTCTGCCGGCCGGTGTGCTGAACATCGTCACCACCTCCGACGCCGCCCGCCTCGTCGAACCCCTCCTTCGCGGCGGGAAGATCCGCAAGCTCTCCTTCACCGGCTCCACCCAGGTCGGCCGGATCCTGCTGGCCCAGTGCGCCGACACCGTCATCCGCACCTCCATGGAACTGGGCGGCAACGCCCCCCTCGTCGTCTTCGACGACGCCGACCTCGACGTAGCCGTCGAGGGCACCATGGTCGCCAAGATGCGCAACATGGGCGAGTCCTGCTGCGCCGCCAACCGCATCTTCGTCCACACCTCCGTCGCCGAAGAGTTCGCCTCCCGCCTCGCCGCCCGCATGGCCGCCCTCACCGTCGGGCCCGGCACCGAACCCGGCACGGATGTCGGCCCCCTCATCGACGTCGCCGGCCGCAGCAAGGCACACGACCTGGTGCAGGACGCCGTCAAGCGCGGTGCCGCCGTTCTGACCGGCGGTGAACTCCCCGAAGGGCCGGGCTGCTTCTACCCGCCCACCGTCCTCACCGGTATCGCCCCCGACTCCGCGATCATCGACTCCGAGATCTTCGGCCCTGTGGCCGCGATCCGCACCTTCGAGACCGAGGACGAGGCCCTCGCCGCCGCCAACGACACCGAATTCGGTCTGGCGGCCTACCTGTTCACCCAGAATCTCGACCGTGCCCTGCGTGTCGCCGAACGCCTCGAGAGCGGCATGATCGGTATCAACACCGGACTGGTCTCCAACCCCGCCGCGCCCTTCGGCGGCGTCAAGCAGTCAGGCCTCGGCCGCGAAGGCGGGCGCGTCGGCATCGACGAGTTCCTGGAGTACAAGTACCTGGCCGTCCCCGTCGGAGCCTGACATGCGCGACCGACTCGTCGTCCTCTACCGCGGCAACCGGCCCCCCGCCACCGCCCGCATCGAAAGCCTCGCGGACACCGTCTACGCCACCGAGGAGGAACTGCCCTACCTCCTCCCCGGCGCCGACGTCCTCCTGGCCTGGGTGACCATCACCCCGGCCATCCGGGAGGCGTGGCCCGACGATCCGCAAAAGGCGCCCCGCTGGGTTCACGCGTCCTCCGCGGGCGTGGACTCCTTCCTGTTCCCCGCCCTGGTGGACGAGCCGCGCGTTGTCCTGACCAACGCCCGCGGGGTCTACGAGCAGCCGACCGCCGAGTACGTCCTCGGCCTGATACTCGCCCTCGCCAAGGACTTCCCCGGCACCTGGGAGCACCAGCGGCGCCGCGAGTGGCGTCCGCGCCCCAGTGACGGCATCACCGGACGCACCGTCCTGGTCTGGGGGACCGGGCCGATCGGCCGGGCCATCGCCCGGCTGCTGCGCGCCGTCGGGATGCGGGTGAGCGGTGCGGGCCGCAAGGCCCGCACGGACGACCCCGACTTCGGCACGGTCCACGGTGCAACGACCCTGCGCTCCGCCCTGACGAAAGCGGACTACGTCGTCCTGTCCGCCCCCCTCACCCAGGACACCCGGGGCATGGTCGACGCCCCCGTGCTCGCCGCCATGAAGCCGGGGGCGCGGCTGATCAACGTAGGCCGTGGCGGACTCGTCGACGAGGAGGCGCTGGTCGACCACCTCGCCGCCGGACGGCTCGCCGGCGCAGCCCTGGACGTGTTCGCACAGGAACCCCTGCCTGCTGAATCACCCCTGTGGAACCTGCCCGGCGTGATCATCTCCCCGCACACGGCGGGCGAGACCACCAGCGAACGGGAGGCGCTCCTCGAGGTGTTCCTCGACAACCTCACCCGGCACATCAAGGGCCGGCCGCTGCGCAACGTGGTGGACAAGCGGCGCGGATACGTGGTCGACGGCACGCACCCTGCCTGAAGGCGGCCATCTGCCGGCAACGGACCGGCCGTAGCACTCTCCCGGGTGACGCCCGTGCCGGAACTCTTCGTGGGGCAGCCACGAGGGCCGTTGTCAGAGGCGATTGGCAAGATTGCGGCCATGAATGTCACTCCTGTCACTCCGCCACGGCCGATCGACGTTGCCGCGGTCTTTCCCCAACTGGCTCCGCTGGCCCGCACAGCGACCCGCCTGCACCCCCGCCCTGGGGCGCCGACGTGGCACGACAGCTCGATCGGCGGGCCGCTGCTGTGGCCCGCTGAGGAGCCGTGGCCGCACTGCGAGGAACCGCATGTGGTGGATGGCATCAACCCAGCCCAGTCCCCGGCGGATCTGCGGCTGGAGCGACGGATCTTCACCGCCTCGCACGGCCGGGACCTGACTCCGGAGGAACGGGAGACTCTCGAGCGGATCCGGCCCCCTCAGACGTATCCGGTGAGACTGGCGGTCCAGGCGTACGACGGCCCTATAGCGATGCTGCCCGTCGCGCAGCTGTACGTACGGGATGTGCCCGATCTGAGCCCGCCGGAGGGCAAGGACCTGCTGCAGGTTCTGTGGTGCCCCTTCGATCATCCGATCATGCCCAGGACCCTGCTCTTCTGGCGCTCGGCAGCCGCCGTCACCGACATCCTCGACACGCCCCCCGAGCCGCCCGCAGTGCAGTTCGACGGCTATCTACCGGAACCGTGCGTGCTCGAACCGGAGCAGATCACCGAGTACCCCGACCATCTGGAGCTGAGCGAAGAACTGCGGGAGCAGCTCAAGCAGTGGAGTGTGCCGCAGGCAGCAGAGGAAGACATGGACCCGGACACGTACTACGACTGTGTGCTGTCCAACGCACCCGGCTGGAAGGTCGGCGGCTGGCCCGCTTGGAACTCCACCGACCCCTGCCCACAGCCCTGCTCCGAGTGCGGCACCGACATGGAGGTCCTGATGACCATCGCCACGTTCGAGAAAGGGGACGACGCCGGGAACAGCTGGTCTCCGCACCCCCACCCAGGTGCTGGACCGTACCCCGGCCACCGCGGCTACAACGCGACCGGTGTCCAGATAGGCAGCGGCTACCGGCAGCATCTGTTCGTCTGCCCGGCGGAGCCCGAGCATCCGCACATCGAGTTGATGACGTAGCCCGTCCGCAGTGCGCAGCCGGGGCGTCACGGTGCGGGCATGCCGTGACGCCGGTGGCCGCGAGGCTCAGGATGCCTATAGCTTGGGAATTCGTGCAGCCGTCACTGTCGCTCGGCAGCGAGCACCAGGTCGTGGATCATGAAGTGGAGCTGCACGTCGTCTATCGACTCCGCCCACAATCCCTCGGCGTCGAGCACGCAGGCCGCGACCATCCGAGCCTCAGCAACCAGCTCGGGGTCGTACGTGAAGCCTGGCCATGGAAGGACGGGGTAGTCGTTCTCCTCGCCGAACTGCCGAACCCTCTCCATGTCGCCCAGGGCGGCGGCCGGGAGTGACTCGTTCGCCCAGGACCACAGCCAGGTCTGCTGGGAAACGCTGACGCTTCCGATCACTGTGAGCCGGCCGGTGAGGAACACCTTGGCGTCGCGCGACCACGTGATCTGCGCGTCGTCCATCGACCAGTCGTATTGCACGTCTCCTGACAGGCCGAAGCGCTCGACCATGAGTACCTGTCGCGAGCGGGCGCGCTCCCGAGCCGCGAGCACGACCGCCTCCCAGCCGGAGTGGTCATGCTTCGAGCGGTCGTCCACGTTGCCTCCTCGTGCAGAACTGTCGGCAAGATCCTGCCACCCCGGTCTATGGCCAGGATTACCGGCCTGGTCTCCCTCGACCGGCTCGAAATCCTGGTCCGCAACCGGCTCAAACACCTCCAGTACCGGCCCCACACCCTCGACGGCTTCATTGCAGGCACCGGCCTGATCCTCGGCGATCCAGCGGCACCTTGACGTGCCGAAGTCAGTACGCCGCCCCTCCAGATCGCACACGAGCACCGCGTGGCTTTTTCCAAGGTCCCGCTCGCATTTCTGGGATTGGCGACTTGGTGTCCTGCATTCGTGGTCGGGTATCCCTAATTACTCGCCCAGATGCGACACGGATGTGCTGAAGCTAGCTTGGATATGTGGGAGATTCACACACCACGCTGGTAGAGCGGCGACCCCAGCGGGTGCGTCGGTCCTGGTGAAATGGGACAAACCGGCCGCTGCCCCCGTCGACCACTGCCTGTTCGTGGGTTGGAGCGCGGCAGAGAGGGCGGTGGCAACCTCGGCCAGCTCCCGGGTATCGCCCCACCCACTGCATGCGCTGCACCTCGTCGAGAGCGAGTTTTTCGTCAAACCCCGCACCCTCTCGGGAAGGAATAGCGTCATGCCCAACCAACAAGTTGCAGAAAACGGCCTGAGCGGCTTCTCGTTGCACACCTTCGACGAGTCGTCGTCCCGCACCATCGCGCAACTGCAGGAGGAGCAAGCTGTACGTCCCGGCGTCAGGCCGGAGGGGCTCGAAAGTGAGCGCGACCTCGATCCCGAGTCGGCGGCGCGTCGCTACCTCGACCAGGCCCTGGCAAGCGCGAGGATGCCGTCCTTCAATGCTCCGGTGGCGAACGGAGTCATCAGCCGGTTCAAGACGATCGGCACGGAGACAATCCCGCTCACCGACACCCGCACGGTGAAGTTCCGTCAGACACTGAACGACATCCCCGTCTACGGCTCACTGGTGACCGTAGAAGTCGACAAGGCCAACGATCTGATCGGCATCGACTCAGCCCTCGGCGAGCCCCAGGAGGTCGACCCGGTTGCCACCATCTCGGCGGGCGACGCCCTGGCAGCGGTCGCCACCGCGCCGCATGGTTATGTACCCGTCCTGGCCGGTGTGGTTCCCCGCCTGAACCACTACTTCGACGCTACCGAGTCTCGCTGGCGGCTCGTGTACATCCTCGAAGACGTGCCGGTGACCCTGGAGCACACGGTTGAGCTTCAATTGGGCCAGGAAAGCAAATTCGAGCCACCCCGGTTCGTCGACTACGTGGTGGACGCTCACGACGGACAAGTCGTATCCATCCTGCCGCGCACACCCAGCATGACCGTTGGTGAAGAGCAGACGGCGACCGACAGCTTCGACGTCAAGCGCACCTTCCTCGTCTCACGGCAAGGCGAAAGCCTGGTGATGAACGACCCCGTCCACAACGTGCAAACCTTCGGCTTCAACTTCGGTGACCCCTCCGTCGACAGTGATCTGCTGCCGGGTGACCGCATCACCAATCCGCCGACCTGGACACCAGAAGCCGTCAGCGCCCACGCCAACGCCGTCGCGGTATCAGAGTTTCTGCGCAATGTGCTGCGACGGGACAACATTGACGGACGAGGTGGTCCAATGCGGTCGACCATCAACTGTGTCGTCGCCGACTGGAGTCCCGGCCCCAAGCAATGGGGCAATGCTTTCTGGGATGGCCAGCAGATGGTCTACGGCCAAGTGCTGCGTGGAGACGAACTACGCTCTCTGTCCGCCAATATTGACGTGGTGGCGCACGAGATGTTCCACGGTGTTACGGACCACACCTCACGTCTGGAGTATGCATTCCAATCGGGGGCCCTTAACGAGTCCTACTCCGACATCTTCGGAACGATCGTCGCCAACTCGGAGAAGGAGGATCCCCGCACCTGGGACTGGCTGCTGGGTGAGAACCTCCTGCCCGGGGACAAGCCGCTCCGTGACATGTCGGACCCGCCTCGATTCGGGCAGCCGGCACACATGGATCAGTTCCGCGTGCGGCCCAATACCCAGGTTGGTGATTGGGGCGGGGTGCACGTCAACAGCGGGATCCACAACAAGGCGGCCTTCCACTTGTTCACCGCACAGGCCGACGATGGCTCACTCAAACTGAGCCCAGCGGAGGTGGCGGCCATGTTCTATCTGGCCCTCACGCAGCGGCTATCGCGAACCTCGCAGTTCACAGACAGCCGACGCGCGGTCGTGGCCAGCGCTCGGACTCTGTTCCGAGCACTGCCCGCAAACCAGCTGACCTTCAAGGTCACCGCAGTCGAAGCGGCCTTCACTGCGGTTGGGATCCTTTGAACTTCGCGGCACGTTCTCCCGGCCATCTCCCAGCCCTGGCCGACCTCGGCTTCGTCAGCCTGGACGACGACCCCGACGACCCGGTGATTGTCACCGGCCGCAAGGCCACGCGCAACCGACGCCGAGAAGGAAGCGAACCGCCTGCTCAACCGCGAACGCGCCGTCGTCGAGCACAGTTTCGCGAACTTGAAGTCCTGGCGCTTCCTCACCACGGTCCGCATGAACGCCCGGCACGCGACCACCCTCCTGCGGGCCCTGCTCGTCCTGGCGAACACTGATTCCTAATGCGGTCTGTCAAGCCGCGAGAGCGATGGGCGGCACGAGTTCGTAGGTCCGTCCGTCGCGTAGGAGGGCCCAGAGGACGTTGACCTGGCGGCGGGCCAGGGCGAGGACGGCCTGGGTGTGGCGCTTGCCTTCGGCTCGTTTGCGTTCGTAGAACCGGCGGGACTCGTCGCAGCTTCGGATGCTGAACAGTGCGGAGATGTAGAAGACGCGTTGGAGGCGGCGGTTGTAGCGCCGTGACCGGCGGAGGTTGCCGCTGATCTTGCCGGAGTCGTGGGGGACGGGTGCAACGCCGCCGAAGCCGGCGAGACGGTCTGCGGTGCCGAAGGTGGTCATGTAACCGCCGGTCGCGGCCAGGAACTCGGCACCGAGGATCACGCCCAGGCCCGGAATGCTGGTGATCACTTCGAAGTCCCGATGTTCGCGAAATCGGGCCTCGATCGCCTTGCCGAGCTCGGCGACCTGCTGGTTGAGGGCCATCACTTCCCGCGCGAGCGTCTGCACCATCTGAGCGGTCAGTTTCTCCCCTGGCAGGCGTGTGTGCTGGCGCCCGGCAGCTTCCAGAGCGGTCTCGGCGAGCCGGTCGGCGCGCAGGACCTTGCGGTTGCGCAGCCAGGCTTCGAGCCGTTTCTTGCCTGCCCGACGGAGGGAGGCCGGGGTCTGATAGCCGGTCAGCAGGGTGAGCGGGCCGGGGTCGGTGAGGTCCAGCGCCCGCTCCAGGCCGGGGAAGGTGCCGGTGAGTTGGGCGCGGAGCCGGTTGACGGTGCGGGTGCGGTCGGCGACCAGGTCCGTGCGACGGCCGGTGAGGATCTTGAGGTCGGTGACCGTCTCGCCGCCAGTGCGTAGCCGCTGCTGGCCAACGGCTACCGCAGCGCCATCGACAACCGGCTGCACGGCATCCCGCAGGGAACCGCGGACACCGCCCGCGACGGCGTTGCCAACGCCGTCGAAGCAGCCAGCAACGCCGGCCCGCACGCCCAGGACCTGCTCCACGTAGCCCAGCAGTCCTTCGTTGACGGCTGGCAGCGGTCCATGTGGGCAGGCGCCGCCGTCATGGGCGCCCTGCTGGTCTACATCGTCTTCCGCGGCCCCAAGAACACAACCCTTGCGGTCACCGCCGAGGCAGAAACCGCCGAGACCCTCGCCGCCCGCTGACCGCACACGAGCCAGACGCACACCAGACACACCGCTTCGTGAACATCGCGTTCGCCGGCGCACGATCAGCCGACGGATCCCGGTCCGGCTGATCGTGCGCCGATTTCGTGACCCGGACCAAAGTCCGTGAAGGCCGCGCCAAGGTCCTGTTCACCGTGGCAGTCTCGATGATCTCGCCCGGCGGCGCCGACCGGACCGCTCCTTGATCCGTCGGCGTGATTCCCGCGCGACGGTGCCAGGCGGGCCGCACGGCGCCGGGCAAGGGCCGCCCGGAGTGCGCGGAACCGGATCGGCTGGGACGAGGCGGAAGAGCCCGAAGACGATCTCACTGGCGCCGTGCGTGTCCGAGGTGATCTTGACCGGGCGCAGGGCCGACTCCTGCTCCAAGAGGCCGTCAAGCGCACCCTGGCAGCCAAACTCACGGCCCGTCAAAAGATTTGACGGCTACACCTCGGTCCCGGACAGATCGGCGCTGCGGCTCTCGACGGCGACCGTGGCCAGGAGACGGGCGCGCAGGTCGACGGGGCCGTCTGGGCCGAGCCCGGTGAGCGTGCGCTCGGCAGCCGCGACGACGGCGCGGGACTGGTCGGGGTCGTCGGCCCGGCTCCAGATAGCGGGCACGTCGTAGGCGCCGACGATCCGGGCGGTCAGGGAGAGGTCTCCCGTGCGTTCCGCCGCCTGGATGGCGGCGAGGCGGTCGCGCCGCGAGCGGACAAGGGCGGCGCCACCCGCCAGTGCGAGGGTGCGAGCCAGATCCACGGTGGTGCGCGGGCCCAGCCGGACACCAGGGCCAATCCACGCGGTACGTGCTGCTTCGGGGGGCGCGGACCCGTTGAGGATGTCCCTCTCCAGGCGCTGAAGGTCCCGGTCAGTCCTCTTCCGGAAGGGGCGCAGGCCCTGGCCGGGGCCGCTGGCCGTGATGTTGAACAGGTAGCGGCCCAGGAAGTTGATATGCCGGTCCTTGAGCGGGGAGAGGCGAGCTGCGTCCTCGTCCTTGATGTCGTGGCCCTCGGCGCGGAGCCGGGCCACGGCGGCATCCAGGCAGCGGGTGTTCCACAGCACCAACGCATTGAGGACCAGGCCCAGGGCGGACAGCTGGTCCTCCTGGCCCTCGCGGTACGCCTGGCGGATCTGGCCGCGGCCGCCGTGGCAGATCGCGCGGGCTAGCCGGTGGCGTGACCTCCTGGACGGTGAGCTGCCGGTTCATGGATTCCTCCTGGATCCAGGCGGGCTGAGGGGCGGTGGCCGTCGGGGCGGGCCTCACTGGGCTGCTGGGCCAGAGGTGAAGAACGCGACCATCTGCTCCAGGCCACGCTCACCGAACATCGTGTCCAAGTTGGCGGCGGACTCGGCGGCGGACGCCTCGCTGCGCGGGAAGAGGGCCTCCTCGTACGTGGCCAAACCGGCCTCGGTGTCGCCGGGATGGGTGGCGATGGCCAGGGCGAGTTCGGTGCCGTCCAGCATGGCGAGGTTGGCTCCCTCCCCGGCGAAGGGGGACATCACATGAGCGGCGTCACCGAGCAGCGTCACGCCCGGGACGCGGTCCCAGCGGTGTCCGACGGGCAGGGCGTGAATACGGCGCGGGGTGATTGTCTCCGCGTCGGCGACCAGGCCGCGCAGGCCCTCGTCCCAGCCCTCGAAGTGGGTTAGGACCGCAGCCTTGGCGGCAGCGTTGTAGGTGAAGTCGACCGTGTCCAGCCAGCCTTCGTCGACCTTGAGCGCCGTGTAGACGTGGAGACTGCCGTCGCTCTCCCGGTGCGCGAGGACACCGCGCTCGTGCCCCAGGGCGATGAAGAACCCGCCGCCGATGACCGCGGCGCTGCGGGGGTGGCGGGTGTCGGCGTCGAACAGGTCGGTCTCGACGAAGGAGATGCCGGTGTAGGCGGGCCAAGCGTTGGAGACCAACGGCCGGATCCGGGACCAGGCACCGTCCGCGCCGATCAGGAGATCGGTGGTGATGGCCGAGCCGTCGGCGAACGTCACCTCGTGGCGCCCGTCGCCCAGCGCCCGGGCCTCGGTGACCTTGCGGCCCCAGTGGATCGTGCCGTCGGGCAGGGAGCCCAGCAGCAGGTCTCGCAGGTCGCCGCGGTCCACCTCAGGCCGGCCGCCGGTGCCGTCGTCCTCCTCGGCCATGTGCACCGTGCCGTCGGAACTGAGCAGGCGCATGGCCTGACCACCCTCGTGGACGATCTTGAGGAATTCGTCGTGGAGGCCGGCGGCGTGCAGGGCCTTCTGCCCGTTGTTCTCGTGGACGTCGAGCATCCCGCCCTGGGTGCGGACCGCCGCCGACGCCTCCAGCTCGAAGACCGCCGACTCGATGCCGTTGACGTGCAGGACACGGGCGGCGGTCAGGCCGCCCAGACCTGCGCCGATGATCGCGATCGGGAAATGGCTGGTGTTCATGGGGCCTCCGGAGGCAGTAGGGGAACACCTCGCTGCGCCGCAAGGCTCCTTGCAGGGCGGCTGCGCGGCGAGGAGGCAAGGGATGCCTCGTTCACTCCACCAGCGTAACGAACATGTTCGTTGCGAACAAGTTCGTTCGTTTCGTCGGCAGACGGGCGGGAGCACTGCCGTTCCCCGTCCCGCGTTCGTCGGCAAGGCGCGGGCCACCCCGCCCGGGGATCAGTCCACGACGCCCGGGACGGGTGTGTGCGTGATGCCGTTGACGAGGACGTCGAAGCTCCAGCGGATCCTGTCCGGCACCGAGCCGCCGATCAGTGCGGGCATGTGTGCGGTGATCGCCGGATGCGTGGCGGCGTCCACGGCGTGCAGTGCACGCAGGGTGGCGTTCCAGTCGTCCTCGGAGGCGGGATCGTGCTCACGCGTCGAGTGCTCGGCCGCGGTGGCTGTCGCATCCTGGAGCAGTTTGTCCACCCCCCAGGCGACCTGCTCGCGTCCGGCGCCGCTTTGTGAGAGGAGATCGAGGGTGCGGTCCACCAGGCGCAGGTAGTTCTCGCCGCTCGGGCGGGCGACGAGCGCAGCCCGCGCGAGCTGCGGATGCTCGAACAGCACCTGGGTGTACGACGTCATGACGGCACGCAGCTGCTCGCGCCAGTCTTCAGCACCGTCCCGCCCGGCCAGGTCGACCTTGCCAAGCAGGGAATCCAGCACGGCTGCGTGCAGCTCGGCGGTGTTGGCGACGTAGACGTACAGTGACGCCGGGCCGGTGTCCAGCTCCTGCGCCAAGCGGCGCATCGTGACCTTCCCCAGCCCCTCCGCCCGCATGATCCGCACGGCGGTGTCAACGATCCAGCGCCGGGACAGGGCGGGCTTCGCCGGACGCTCCCGGCGGCTGATCGGCTCTCTTCTCGCAGTCATAACCCGATCGTAACGAACATGTTCGCAGCGGGATTGCCCGGTTCACTCTCGGCCTCCACGGACGGCGGTTGACGAGTTCGAGCAACGACGTTCCACCCGGGCCGCCGGTCAGCAGCCCGACCCGCGCGAGGCTCAAATCCTCCGCCTGCGAGCACACAACCAGCGAGTCACCAGCAAACTCGCCCGCACTCACACCGCACTCGCCCAGCTCAAGGAACGCCATCAACTGGCCCTGTCGGCCCTGGCCGCCCAGGACGACGAACTCCAGCGGCTCCGCCGTCAACTGAGCACAATCAGCCCCACCGCCCCCGCAGGCGTCGTCCCTCTGCCCCGCCCATGAACTCCTCCGGCGCGTGCTCAAGAGGGTAGAGAGGTGGTTGTCGTTGAGTGAGAGGACGAGAACCACGTGGACGTGTATGAAGCTGTGGGCAGTCGGCGGGCCGTGCGGGCGTTCAGCGATGAGCCGGTACCCAAAGAGGTTCTCGAACGAGTGCTGACCGCTGCCACTCGGGCTCCGTCGAGTGGAAATCTCCAGCCGTGGCATGTCTATGTCGTGGCCGGCGATCCCTTGGCCGAACTGAAGAAGCGTGCGACGGCCAGGGCGCTTGCGGGAGACCCGGGCGATGAGCGGGAGTATCCGATGTATCCGGCCGAGCTGCCTTCGCCGTATCTGGACCGCTTTTCCGCTGCGGCCGCCCAGCGGTACGAAGCGTTGGGAATCGAGCGCGACGCCCCCGACAGGCCCATGAAGATCGCCGCCTTGAACGCGGGGGCGTTCGGAGCACCGGTCGTGCTGTTCTGCTACCTCGACCGGACGATGGGTCCCGGGCAGTGGGGGGATGCGGGCATGTACTTGCAGACGGTCATGCTGTTGCTGAGGGCGGAAGGGGTGCACAGCTGTCCCCAGGTGATGTGGACAATGCATCGCAAGACCGTCAGCCAAATAGTCGGAGCCGATGACGGGCTCGTACTGTTCTGCGGTGTCTCGGTGGGATTCGAGAAGGAAGGCGTGCCCCGGCTGCGTACCGGGCGAGCGGATATGACGGAAACAGTGAGCTTCATCGGGGCGCATGAGGACGCAGCCGGCCGGCTAGCCGGCGAGGACAGCAGATGACGACAGCCCAGGACGACTGCTCGACCTTGAATAAACAGGCCGATGGCACGGATGATCTCCCGGCGCCGGCCGATGCGGGTATTGGCTAGTGCCGCGACAGGCAACGTTCGCCCCGTCGCGACGCCCGGCACGCACTCTCGCCGTACCGGCCGAAAGCCCAGGTACGTCCAGTACGAGGACTTCCGGCCGGCACGCCGAGAGCACGCACCGGACGCCGCTCCTTGACGGGCAAACGTTGCCCGCCGCGGCACTAGACAGTGGGCCGCGTGCTTGCGATGGCCGCCGGGGCGGCAAGTGCGTCGCGCCCCGGCGATACCGCCGAGATTGAGGCGATCGCCGACGCGATGATCCGCCTCTCGGTGGGCACGCCCTTGCGTTCGGACGGCCAGCTGACCATCAAATCCCTCGCCCAGGAGGCAGGCCTCAAACGCAACAAGCTCACCCACAAGCACACTGGCCTGAAGGACCTGTTCTACGCCCTGGTGCGGATGCAGGATGCGCGGCCTAAGGTCGTCGACGGCTTGAAGCGGACCAACGACGAGTTGCAGCAGAAGATCACCCGCCTGCCTGCCGAGCGCAACCGACTGCGCACAGACGTCCAGCAGCTGGTGCGGGTCGTACACGTCCTGGAGGTCGAGAATCAGCAACTGCGCGAGGCAGCCGGCAGCGATGGCATCGTTCGAGTGCTGCGTGTCCAACACCGGCCCTCGACTCGTTGACCGTGATCACAGCAGGGGCACAGATTCCGTGCGGCGCCACCAGCAGTGCGTGGCAAGACTGCTCGCCGAACGCGCTGGAACCGACGCGTACTCCACCGCCGGGTGCATGCACTGGAGGCCACCCCGCTGTCTGCCCGCTTCACCGTTTCCGACCCGGCGACCGGGCAGGCATGCGAAGTCGACATCCTCAAGGAGATCTTCTGGCGGCCGGTCGCCCAGAGCCCGTACAGACCCGACCTCGCGGAAGCGGACGTGATCGGGACCGAGGTCCGCGCCCTGGCCGACCGCGGAGTGGCCCGCGACCTCATCCAGACCTCCGTAGCGTGCTCCCGGTCCTGCTGCCGGGGTGCATGAAGCGTCCCGATGCGTCGGTCGTTGCTGAAGCCGTAACGCGTTGCGGATTTCGCTCAACACAGGTTTGACCGGCGGGGATCGCAGGTTGCAATGCGGCAACAGTGCACGATTGCAAAGCGGGCCGCAGTTCCTATGGCTCAACCGCGCTTGAAGGATGCCGTTTTGTTGAGTGCAGGAGGGCGTTCTGCGCCGCCTCATCCGTGTCTCCGGGTGTGGCCCCTTCGATGCGCTCCGCCGATCCGGCTTGTGGCATTGCGCCGGGTCCTGCCTGAACGCAGCATGGAGTGATGGGCGGTTGCCAAGCGGAAAGGGGCAGCCTGCTGCCCCGGACTCAGAAGCGCCCTCCATGCCGCGTCGGGCGGATCTGGTGGGTCGGGAGGGTCGCTGAGGAGACAGCTCCACAGGAAGGGCCGCGTGCGCTCCGTGCGGCGCGTAGGCGGCACCGCCGGCCATCAGCCGCCTGGGGCAGGAGCTGGGCTTCGGCTCCGGCGTGACCTGCTGGCGGCGTGTGGCGGCCTGGAACGGGGCCGGCGTCTCGGAGCAACTGCACGGGCTCCTGCTGCACGGAAGCATTAATATGTCATGTCCAGGGCAATGAAGGGACGGTGTACATGAATGGATCCGCCTCTAACAGTTCGGCCCGTGTGGGCCTCGCACTGGGCGCGGTCCTGGTGTCGACGATGCTGCTCTGTACGCAGGCGACCGCGGCCGCCCCCGAGGAGGCCGGCGAGGGCCCGGGTGCGCCCGTCACCACGCCCGGGCACGGCGAACGGGCGTGTCCCGTCCTGTACTTCGACCTGGGAGAGACCCTGGTGCACACCGCCGAAGACGGCAGCACCACCTACCTGCCCGGGGCGTCCTCGTACCTGCGGACCCTGCGGGCACGCCACATCAGGGTCGGCCTGATCACCAATGTCCCGGCCTCCTGGGGCACGACCGACGCGGAGCGTGCCGCCCGGCTCCGGAGGGAGGTGGACGCGACGTGGCGGGGCCCGGCGGCCTTTGCCTGGGCGGACTTCGGCGACCGGATCCGTACACCGCGCACCGAGGCCGAACGCAAGCCGTCCCCGGTCCTGTGGCAGCGCGCCAAGGACGACTCAGCCGGCTGCCGGGTCGTCTACCAGGCGGAGACTGCCCAGGAGGTGGCGGTCGCCTCCTCGCTGGGCTACGTGGCGTACCAGATCGGTTTGCCGCAGCGGCCCGCCTTTTTGCCGGCGGGACTGGTCGAACTCCTCGGACGTCGCTTCGCTTGATCGCAGCCGCAGCCGCAGCCGCAGCCGCAGCCGCAGCCGCAGCCGCAGCCGCAGCCGCGGCCGCAACTGGGCCCGCGCGTACGCCCTTGGTCCCGGGCGTACGACGACGGATCGGCGCCTGTGCCACGGCTACCGTGTCGGCACCGCTTGTCAGGCTGATCTGCCGGTGGCCCGACGGTCGCGGTGGCCCGAGAAGCCGACGAGTCAGGGCGTCCGGCCGTGAGGTCGTTCGTGGTATCCGGAAGTTTGGTTTGGTTCGAGGGCCTCCTTGCGTCCGGCGTCCCCCGCGTCCGCCAGGTCGGGTGCGCCGTCGCCCACCTCCGCCGACGCTGGGCCGCCGGCTCCCGCGCGGCCGCCCGCCCGCGGTGGCACCGCCCGATCCCCATCCGGGCCCCCGTAGGAGACCACCCCGCTGCGCAGCAGCAGTTGGAAGGCTCCGAGCAGCACCGCCGTGGCTAGTGCGGAGTGCCACAGCAGGGCGTCGAGATGCCCGGTCGACAGGTACGCGCCCGCGGCGATCGCGGCCAGGGCGCACACCGCGCGGTCCACGATGCTCTCCACCGACAGGAGGGTGGCCCGCGGTGCGTGCGCGGGAACCGCGTCGTTGACCAGTTTGCGCTGGACCGGGAACGCGAACCCGGTGGCGGCGGCGAACAGGCAGAGCAGCACGACGACGACCCACGGCCCGCCGAGGGTCATGGCCGCCAGGGTGCCCGCCAGCGCGAGGCTGAGGACGGACACCCAGGCGACCGGCGGCAGTCTGCGGCTGAGCCATTGGGGCCGCGCGGACGCCACCGCCTCCGCCACGGTCATCGCGGCCAGCACGCCACCGTGCGAGGCCTCGCCGATGCCGTGGTCCAGCAGGATCGGCTGGAAGAGATTGACCTGGCAGATGCGCGACAGCGTGAAGACCGCCACGCCCTGCACCATCACCAGCGCCAGCCACGGCGAGGAGGCGACGCAGCGCAGCGCGGTCCCCGCGTCCCGCAGGAAGGCGCCGCCCCGGCGCCCGCCGTCACTCCGGCCCGTGTCCGCTCCGGCTTCCGCTCCGGCGAGGCGGGGCAGTAGCACGGCGCAGACGAGGGAGCCTGCCGCGCTCGCCGCGCTGAGCAGGTACGGGGCCGGGTGCGCGAGAGCCATCAAGGGGCCGACCAGCGGCCAGCAGACCACCTTCGCCGCCAGCCCCAGTGCCCGCGCGGTGCCCTCCGCCCGCAGGTAGTGCTCGTCGCAGCCCTGCAACCGCAGCCCGTCGTACAGGTAGGCGCTCGCCGCGCCAGAGGTGAGCGACCGGCCGGCGGCGATGGCCAGGAAGTGGAGAAGGAACCCCGTGTACGAGGCGCTGACCACCGGGGCCAGGTTCGCGGCCGTCATCACCACCGCGCCGGCCCGCAGGCAATTGCGGGTCCCGATCCGCTCGGCGATCAGCCCGGTCGGAATCTCAAGCAGACAGAAGGCCACGTAGTAGATGCTCTGGATGCCGAAGATCTGTCCGTCCGAGAGGCCGGCCGCCTTCTGGTAGGCGTAGAACACCGGCATCCACCACAGCAGGTTGAACAGCAGCTGGAAGCCGTAGTTGAGCCGGATGATCCGGCGGGCGGTGTCGGTCGGGCCCGGGGCCGCTCCGGTGCCGGGGCGCGGCCGGCCGGCACGCACCCTCACAGCGCGTAGGGGCGGATCTGGACCAGCCGGAAGTCGCCCTGCTCGGTCATCAGCCACTCGATGTCGAGGGGTTTGTCCACGTCGGTTGCGCTGAAGTGGGACTGCAGGAGCCGTCCGGTCAGGGACAGGTCGGCGAGCCGGGCGCGGACGGCGGCGGACAGCTTCTGGCCCGACGAGCCCAGAGCGACGGTACGGCCGCCGCCCTCCACGGTGTTGTACAGGTACTGCTGCGGCAGCACCGTCCCGTCGACCACCTGCTCGGGCGAGCCCGGGGAACAGTTGAGGTAGACGTTGCGGAAGTCCTCCCGGCGGGTCGGGTTGCAGGTCACGAGGACGCCGCCCAGGGAGGCGGGCACGTACTCCTGGATGATCACACCCATGTAGGTGTCGTCGAGGGAGATGCCGACCTGGTGGCGCAGCCGCACGCTGCGGGGCGATACGAGGGAGGCCCACACCTGGCGTACGGCATCGAGGAGTTCGCCCGTGCCGTGGACGGTGGTGACGGAGTCGTAGACGCCCGCTGCGGAGAACCCGGGGAGGTCCTCGGCGTTGGAGGAGGATCGCACCACCAGCCGTCCGCGCGAGGCCGCCGCGGCAGGGAAGGCCTGGTCGATCTGCCGGGTGACCGCCTCGGGGACGGGGGTGTGCCGGATCAGGTGCTGCAGGTGCAGGCACAGCGAGTCCAGGACGTCGGTGGCGTCGAGTTCGAGGGCCATCTTCAGCTTGCCGATGCCCTGCTGGAGGGCGGGGGAGGAGGCGAGGAACCGCTGCTGGAGTGCGAAGGGGAGTGCGACGCCCTCCGGGGCGCCGACCGCCTCGGCGACGAACCCGGCTGCCCTGAAGCGGAGTTGCTCGGCTGTGACGGAGGTGAGGCCAAGTCGGGCGGCGAGGTGGCCGTAGAGGTCCTCACGCGGCGGACGGGGCCGGCCGTAGAAGGAGGTCAGGTCCACCGTGCGGCTGTCGAGGACGTGGTGCAGTTCGCCGAGGTGGGCCGCCTTCGTGCCGTAGCGGTCGCGGTCGGCACTGCGCAGCCGGTGCAGGGACAGCACGGGGGCGTCTTCGAGCAGTGGCGGTTCGAGGCGTATGCGCTGCTGGTGCCAGGCCGGCGCCCGCAGGTCGGGTTCGTGGTCGAGGCGCTGCAGGGATATGTCGTCCTCGTCGACCCGGTAGCGCACCCACGCGTCGTCGAGACCGTCTTTGTCGACGAGTTGCTCCAGGTCGCGGACGATCGCGTTGGGGATGCCCCACCCGGAGGCGAGGACGTTGGTGTGCGAAAGGGGCGTGATCGGCGCGGTGTTGATGAAGCCGGCGACACGCGGCACGTCGTCGGGCAGGCAGGGCATTGCCACGATGTCCGCCCAGCCCAGCCCGCTCTCCGCCGCTGTGTACTCCTCGGCGGTCCGGAAGAACCGCAGTCGACCGGTGGCCTCGCCGGGGTTGAGCGGTGTGCGCTCTCGGGAACCGAACAGCTCGTGGCTCGAGATGCGGGGCACACGCTGTTCGCTGATCGCCGACAGCTCCTCCTCCTGCCCGTGGTTGGCGGGCTTGAGCAGCAGCGGCAGCCTGCTGTCGACCCGGGCCCGCACGAACGCGTAGAAGAATGCGAGCAGTTCGCCGTGCATGGTGTCGGCCTCGGTCGTCTCCAGGACGAGGAAGGGCCGCTCCCTCCCCTCTTCCTGCTCGGTGTGCAGGGACAGCACACCGAGCAGGAACCGGCGCTCGGGATCGGTGTAGACAGAGGCGTTGAACGCGTCCAGCTGCGCGTCGAGCGTGGCCAGGTCCATGCCCAGCACCCGGGTGGCGATGTAGTTGACGTGGAAGGGGTGCGCGCCGGTGTCGAGCAGGTGCCAGGTGTTCTGCGCGCGATCGACGACGACCTTGAGGTAAGGGTGACCCGCCAGGACTCCCGACAGCGTCCGGAAGAGCGGCAGGGAGAGATTCTCGCCGACGACCGTGCGGTCCGTGGCGGGCTCGACGGCACCGGTGGCCAGGTGGACGCTCATGCGGGGGCCTCCTCGGATTGCGCGGCGGGCAGCACCCGGGGCAGCGCGTCCACCAGGGTCTCGAAGTCCCGCAGCACCGTCCGCGGGTTGGCGGCGGAGAGCAGGCACAGGGCCGCCATGGTGTTGGCACCCGCGGCGGGGTCGTAGACCGGCACGACGTGGCCGTCGGGCAGGGAGCTCTCCGCCACCACCGACAGCTCACTGTCCGGGCTCAGCGGCACGTCCGACGCGACCACGGGGAAGTCCCAGACCCTGCGGTCCTGCCATGCCTCGCCGCGGCCGTCGACCGCGAGGACGACGAGGGAGCCGGCCGCACCCCGGCCCTGCGCCGGTGTCAGAGCCTGCTCCGGCCAGGCGACAGGGCGTCGCAGGAGGTGGTCGACGAGCATGCCCACCAGGTCCAGTGCGAAGACCTCCTCGATCTGCGGCACCGTCATCGCACCGCCGAACCGGGCAGCGGTTTCGATGAGCCACATGCTTCCGTCGGGGCCGAGCTTGATCTCCGTGTGCGTCCCGCAGTCGCGCAGGCCCAGCGCGTCGACCGCGCGGCGCGCAAGGTCCACGACGCGGTCCTGCGCGTCCGGAGAGAGCAGGGCGGGGGTGATGCCGGCGCGCTCGGTGAAGGGCTCGATGGTGGGCATCCGGCCGCTGAGACAGACGGGGTGGAACACACCGTCCGCCACGACGCCCTCGACGCTGAGGTAGTCGCCCCAGCCGGGCTCGTCGAACCAGTCCGCCGCCGTGCCGCTGACGATCTCCTCGACCACGAAGTCGGCGTTCGCCTCGGCGACGTGCAGCTCCGCGTATCCCAACTGGGCGGACTCCGCCATGACCTGCCGGGAGCGGGCCCAGGCGGCGGACGCGTCGCCGGGAGAGGTGATGATCTGGTGGGCGGTGGATCCCGCGCTCCAGGCCGCCTTCAGCAGCAGCGGACAGGACAGGGAGTTCACCGCCGCCCGCAGATCCGCCTCCGTGGCGACGGGGCGGAACGCGGGCTGCGGCAGGCCGCTTCGCTGCCAGGTGCTGCGCATCAGCCGCTTGTCGCGCGCGAGTGCGGCGGCTGCGCCCGCGCCCGGCAGGCCGAGCTTTTCGCAGGCTTCGGCGACGGCCACGACCGCGTACTCGGAGAAGGTGATCACGGCGTCCGCGGCCACCTCCCGGGCCCGCGAAACGATCAGGGAGACCAGGTCGCCGCGGCTGGCGTTGTCCGGCGTCGTGACCGAGGCGCACAGTCTGGCGGCGGAACCCGCCACGGCGGCGGGAAGAGCGCTGAGCGCCAGCAGGTGCACGTCCGCCCTCGCAGCCGTCCGGGACAGGACATGGCCGAGCGGCGGACCACCCTTGGCATGCACCAACAGCACCGTACTCACAGAAATTCGTCTCCATTCACCTGATCGGTAGGGGCCGTCCTCGGCACCACTGGTGCGGCGACGGGCCCGGGGGCGCGTGCGGGGACGGCGTCCGGCGTCCCTCCCGCACACTCCAGGGGACCAGGCTGTACCCGTCCATATCGCTGCTGAGGGCGCTCGCGACTCAGGCAAACGCCTGAGTCGCAGACGTGATGCGCAGAATTTCGTCCCCTGAGCCCGGCCCGAGCGGTAGGGCGGCGGGGTTCCCCGTCCCCTTTCGGCAACTCGGCCGGGAATGGAGCTTGTGCTGTACCACGCGGGCTATCCACGTCATGTGACTGTGCGTCAGCCAGTCGTATACGGACGGAGACCGTTGTGGGCGACCCAAGCCTCAAGACACTGCTCGAGAACCTTCCCGTGTTCTGGAGGGAAGCCGAAGCCGACCAGCCGTGGCAGGCGGGGGAGGGCGACGCCGACGGGCCCCAGCAGACAGACGAGTCGGACGACCCCGGAGGCCCCGCCGACCCGGGCAGCTCACAGCGCGCCCCTGACCGGCGGCAGCGGGGAGCAGCGCTCGCGGCGCCCCCCGGCTACGCTGCCTTCGCGGACCTTGTGGATCTCGCTCCGGCGGCCGCCTTCATCCGGGATCGCGACGGGCGCTACCTGTGGGCCAACCACGCCTACGCACACCTTTACGGCACCGTGCCGCAGCAACTGGTCGGCAGGTACATCGAGGACTTCGACGCCCCGGCCGAGGCCGACCGGTTCCGGGCCCTGGACCAGCAGATACTCACCCGAGGCACGCCCGTCCGTCACACTCTCCGCTACCGCCGTCCAGACGGCACCACGGGCCGCGCCGTCGGCCACCGCTTCCCGGTGCGGGAACAGTCCCGTACGTGCATCGCCGGCATCTACGTGGACATCACCGACCACCTGCGGGCGACGGCGCAGCGCCAGGAGGCCGAGGAGAACCTCAGCGCCCTGCGTGACCACAGCGGGCTGCCCTGTGCCCTGTTGTCGGCGAGCGGGCGGGTGATCGAGGCGAGCGTGGCGGCCGCCGAACTCTTCCACCTCGGCCTGACCGACCTCGTGGGCAGCCGCGCCCACACGCTGCTCGCCCCCGAACCGGGGCCCGACCTCGACCGGTTGCACCGCCGCTGGAACAGTCTGATAGCCCGCCGCACTCGACGGGTCGAAACCACCGCCGTGCTCGTCGACACCCGAGGACTGCAGCGGCGGGCGGAGGTCCACCTGACGACTATCGGCCATTCCGCCAGCCGAGCACGGCACGTCTGGGCCGTGATCACCCATCAGAGCCTCGCTCACGAGGCGCATCCGCCGCTGACCGCAGCGCAGATCCGCATCCTGTCGCTGCTGGCGCAGGGCAGCAGCAACAGCGACATAGCCGCCTCGCTGAAACTGTCGCGGCAGACACTCGACTACCACCTCAGCCGCCTGCGGCACCTGCTGGGCGCCGCCACCCGTCCGGCCCTCGTGGCCCGCGCCTACGTCCTCGGCATACTCGCCCCCCACACCTGGCCCCCACGCTCGGCCACGGCGGCCCACCCCCTCAGCACCGCATGACCTCCGCGGTCGGGAAGACTCGCCTCGGCGCCAGCGCCAGCGCCAGCGCCAGTGCCGGCGACGTCGGGCTGAGCACCCTGCTCGAGCGCGGGACGTTCTCCTCTACGTCACAGTAGACCTGCCCCGGCAGAAGTGGACACGCCGATCCTGCGGCGAGGTAGCCCACGGCCGGCGGTTTCTACGACTGGGCCCGCGTCGAGGTGAGGCCCCGGCACCGCGAAGCACGCCGGCACCGGGTGATCGGCCGCCGTAGCGTCGCCTCCGTGGATCGGCGCCACGCCGGGCTGGAATTACCCACTCGTGATCTTTTGGGTGGGGGGATTCCGTGCGTCCGGCACGTCCGCTGGTTTTTGCTGTTGTCTTTGTCCTGGCCGTCCTGGCCGTCCTGGCCGTCCTGGCCGGGACCGACCAAGTAGCTTTCGCTGTGGGCCAGTCCATGGGCGTCGGCTCCGAGGAAGCCCCTGGCCAGCGGTGGGGTTCCGCCGCGGGGCGCGGTCACACCGCGTCCGCGCAGGCCACGGATGCCTCCGCGAAGGGCGGGCGCGACGGGGCGCTCACCGGGCGGGGTGAACTGCCGGCCGAGCAGGCCGATGGCGTCACGCGGTTGCCCAGCACCGCCCGGACGCCCGAGCCCGGACCGGCCGTCGAGGTCGAGGCGCCCGGCGCCGTCGCTGCGCAGGGGTAGGCGCCGGGCTGGATCTGGGCGAGCCGGCCGCGCCGCAGGTCGATGCGGTATGCCGCGCCGTAGACGTTGGAGCGCATCCCCGCCGGGATGCGCCGGCAGGCATCGTCGCCCAGGGACGGCAGCGGCACCCAGGCGTCCTCCGCCTCGATGACGGCGCGGACGGCGGTGTCCCGGCCGCTGAAAGCCGGCTGGCAGGTACGACGACGGGCAATATCGGCTCGTCGGAGGTTTCGACGGCGAGGCTGCTACCCGCGCCTGTGGTGTCGGTCCCTGCGACTGGTCGCCGACGGCGGCGACTTCCTGGGCTGAGCAATAGTCTCGCGCGGTCGCGGAGGAAACTCGCCACGCCACCGCCCCGATGACCCGGCTGAATCCGGGGCACACCTCTCCAAAGCGCCCGTGAATGTGCGAAGCTGGTTTTCCGATCACGAGGACGGTGCTTCTCCGTGTCACGGCGTCAGCCGGGCGCACACCCCGTCAGCTCGATTCGTGTCGCGTCCGGTGACGTCCTGCCGTCGGAGCCGTTCCAGCCTGGGAGCGGTGAGTACTGATGAGTCCGAGTTCCGCCGATGCCGCGAATCCTGCGCCGACCGGCGTCGGCAACGGGCCCGCCGTCTCCCGTCAGGAGTTCGACGCACTCTTCGAGGCGGTTCGCACGTGGGGTCGCTGGTCTCCGGCCGACCGCGGTGCCTGGAACCGCGTCACCGCGGACCATGTGCGGCGGGCCGCAGCGCGCGTGCGGGCCGGGACGGTCGTCCCGCTGGCACTGCCGTGGAACACCCGGCCCGGCCCCGGCAACCGCAAGCCCGCCCTGCACCACATGACCGACCTCGGTGACGTGGAGGCGCCGGAACCCTCCACCCACAAGGACTTCATCGCCGCCGACTACCACGGCAAGGGCATCACCCATCTCGACGCGCTGTGCCACATCGCCTATCGGGGGCAGCTCTACGACGGCCGCACGGCACATGAGGTCGTCGATGCCGCGGGCGCCCGCTTCGGCGCGGTGTCGACGCTCGGGTCCCTCGTCACGAGGGGAGTGCTCCTCGACCTGCCCGCCGTCCTCGGGATCCCCTGGCTGGAGCCGGGGCGAGCGGTGCACGCGAGGGACATCGTCGCGGTGGAGGAGGCGCTCGATGTGACGATCGGCGATGGCGACGCGCTACTGCTGCGCTCCGGACAGGTCCGGCGCCGCGAGGAACTCGGCGCCTGGGACCCCGACACGGCCAGCGCGGGCTTTCATGTGGACGCCCTGCCGCTGTTGGCCGAGCGTGGCATCGCGCTGCTCGGCGGAGACGGCGACAGTGACGTGCGGCCCTCACCCGTGGACGGCGTGCACTCCCCGGTCCACGCCCTGGCTGTGGCCGCGATGGGGATGCCACTGCTGGACAACCTCGACCTGGAAGCGCTGTCCGCCGCGACCGCGACGGCGGGGCGCTACGACTTCATGCTCGTCGTGGCGCCGCTGAACGTCCCGGGCGGGACGGGCTCGCCCGTCAATCCGGTCGCGGTCCTGTGACGCCGACCCGGTCCGGTCACCGTGTGTGAGGGGCTTGTGAACGGTGACTCGCGCCTCCAATGCCCGTATCCTTGTTCATATCAGACATTTCACAAGAATTGACTGTCGAAGGCGCGAGTGAGGCGGAGCGTGGTTCAGGCCGGCGAAGACCCGATACCGGCGGGGCGTGCGCCAGGCGGCACGGGTCCCGCCAGTTTCCGTGAGCGGTTCCTGCAAGGTGAGCCGGTCGAGCCTGGCGTGCGCACGTCGATCCTGGATTCCTGGCGGCGTTGCCGGACCCTGGGGCTGTCACCGGACCAGTCCGACCTTCCCTTCCGGGAGGACTTCGAACCGGACGGACGGATCGTCCGCGCGGCCGTTCCGGTGCTCGACCGGCTGCAGGCCATGTTCGCCGGCAGCGTGATGAACATCTCCGTCGCCGATGCGAGCGGGACGGTTCTCCTGCGCCGTTTCGGAGAAGCGTCGATGGCCGGAGTTCTCCCGGCCATCCAGACTGTCCCCGGGTTCGTGTTCGCCGAGAAGGTCGCAGGTACCAACGGCATCGGTCTCGCCCTGGCCGAGCGCCAACCCATCCGGGTCTACGGTGCCGAGCACTTCGCCGAGCGCTCCCAGGGCAGTGCCTGCCGCGCGCTTCCCGTCCGCGACCCGCTCAGCGGCCGCATCGAGGGCGTCCTGTGCCTCGGCTATCCGCGCAGCGCTGAGGACCCGGCGCTGGACACCGTGATACGCAAGGCGGCCGAGACCATCGAGCGGCGGCTGCTGGGGCAGAGTTCCTCGCGTGAGCGCGCTCTGCTGCAGGCGTACCTGGACAGCGGAGCCGAGGCCGCCGCAGGTCCGCGACACCGCATAGGGGTGCGGGAACTGGCCGTGGAGATGAGCCCCCGCGACCGGGCGATCCTCATGGAGAAGGCCACCGAGCTGATCGCGTGCGCGCAGCGGGCCTGTGTCGACGTGTCCCTGTCCGACGGCCGTCGGGTCGCGCTCGTGAGCCGGCCGATGACGAGTGCCTCCGGAGTGGAGGGCTTCGCCGTCGAGGCCGTTGTCCCCGGTCCCTCACCGCGCGAGCCCCTCGCGCTCCCGCGTCAGGTCCACGAGCCGCCGGGCCTCCCTGCCGAGCCTGCCGTCGCCACCTCCCTCACGTTCTCCGGGGCTGTTCGCGACGTGGCGCCTGGGCAGCTCTACGTCACCCCGTCGGCGGAGGATCTGCCCGGCACAGAGCACGGCCCTGTCGCCCCGGGCGTCACGGCCGGCGACGGCACGACGGACGAGCACTCCGACTCCCCGCCCCCGGCGAGAGGGCTCATGATGGTGGGGGAGCCGCACGTGGGGACCTACGCCCTGGCCGCGCGCCGCCGCCTGGAATTGTTGTCCGAGGCCGGCGTCCGCATAGGCACCACCCTGGATGTGCGCAGTACCGCCAGGGAGCTCGCCGAGTCGGCGGTGCCGCAACTGGCCGACTTCGTCACCATCGACCTGCCGGGAGCCGTGCTCCGCGGCGAGGAGTCCGTCGATCCCCGCAGTGACCTACGCCGTACGGTGGTCCACGGCATCCATGACGACTGTCCCTTCCACCCGGTCGGCAAACAGGTCGACTACGGTCCGACGATGCCGCAGTCGCGGTGTCTGACGAGCGGCCAGGCAGTGCTTGAACCGGACCTGAAGGCTGCCGCGGGCTGGTTCGCGCAGGACCCTGAGCACTCTGCACAGCTGCTGAGCCACGTCCACTCCCTCATCGCGGTGCCCCTGGTCGCCCGAGGCGCAGTCCTGGGCGTGGCCGGCTTCTACCGCGCGCAGGACTCGCCGGCGTTCGGGGACGACGACCGGTCGCTGGCCCAGGAACTGGCCGTCCGTGCCGCACTGTCCATCGACAACGCCCGGCGCTACACGCGCGAACGTGCCATGGTCCTGGCCCTGCAGCGCAGCCTGCTCCCGCACGGTGTGCCGGACCAGGACGCCGTCGAGGTCGCCCATCGCTACCTGCCCGCCGAATCCGACGTGGGAGGTGACTGGTACGACGTCATACCCCTGTCCGGCAGCCGCATCGGGCTCTTCGTCGGCGACGTCGTCGGCCACGGCATGCTCTCCGCCGCCACCATGGGGCGGCTGCGCACGGCCGCCCGCAGTTTCGCCGAACTCGACTTCCCCCCGGACGAGGTCCTCACCCACCTCGACAAACTCGTGGGACGCCTGGACCGGGAGGACCCCGGCGCCGTGGATGCGGGCATCGTCGGCGCGACCTGTCTCTACGCCATCTACGACCCGACCACACAGCAGTGCACCATGGCCCGGGCCGCCCATCCCCCGCCCGCTCTGGTCCGCCCCGACGGCACCGTGTGGTTCCCCGACCTGCCCGCCGGACCGCCGCTCGGCCTCGGCGGTCTGCCGTTCGAAGCCGCCGAGCTCGACCTCCCCGAGAACAGCCGGCTGGTCCTCTACACCGACGGGCTCATCGAGGACCGTCACCGCGACGTCGACATGGTCCTCGATCAGCTTCGTGCCACGCTGGCCCAAGCGAACGGCACGCCCGACGAGACCTGCGAGGCGATACTCGACACGGTGGCCCCCGCCCACCCCTGCGACGACATCGCCCTGCTCGTCGCACGCACCCACGCCCTCGACCCCCAGCGGATCGCCACCTGGGACCTGCCCGCCGATCCGGCCCTGGTCAGCGAGGTGCGCGCCTCCGCCACCCGGCAACTGACCGACTGGGGACTCGACGAGGCCGCGTTCGCCGCTGAACTGGTGCTGAGCGAGCTGGTCACGAACGCCATCCGCCACGGCGCAGAGCCCATCCGGGTACGGGTGCTCCACGACCGCACCCTGATCTGCGAGGTCTCCGACAGCAGCAACACCGCCCCGCACCTGCGCCGAGCGGCCGGCACCGACGAGGGCGGCCGCGGCCTGTTCCTCGTCGCACAGCTGACGCAGAGCTGGGGAACGCGCTACACCAAGCAGGGCAAGGTCATCTGGGCCGAATGCGGGCTTGAGGGGGCCTGAGGCGCCGACCCCGGCGATTTGCTGCTCCGTTGGGGTGACAGAGAGTAGCCAGATGTCTCAAAATATACGACATGTGATGCTAATGTCACTGATGCGCATCGGGAAGAACACGACAGGTCCGACCCCGGAGAGGCCCGTGCACGAGGCCCACGACACCTCTGCGCATGCGGTGCCGTCCTTCGGGGCGGAACCTCTGGTCCGTGTCCGCGGACTTGCCAAGCGCTTCGGGGGAACCCTCGCGCTCGCCGGGCTCGACCTCGATGTCCACGCCGGCAGCGTCCTCGCCCTCCTTGGTCCCAACGGAGCCGGGAAGTCCACGCTCATCAAGGTGCTCGCCGGCGTTCACCACGCCGACTCGGGGCAGGTCACCGTGGCCGGGCACCCGCTCGGGAGCCGCGCCGCTTCCCGGCACATGTCCTTCATCCATCAGGATCTCGGGCTGGTGGAGTGGATGACGGTAGCCGAGAACATCGCTCTGAGCGCCGGGTATCCGCGCCGCGCGGGACTGATCTCCTGGCGGCTCACCCGAGAACACTGCACCGAGGCCCTGCGGGTCGTCGCCGGACATCTCGACCCCGACACGCCGATCTCCCGCCTCGCCCCGGCCGAGCGTTCGCTTGTCGCCGTCGCACGAGCCCTGGCGGCACGGGCGAGCCTCATCGTCCTCGACGAGCCGACCGCCCGCCTGCCCGCCGCGGACTGCACCCGGCTGTTCCGGGTGCTGCACACCCTGCGCGACCGGGGGCACGGCATCCTCTACGTCAGCCATCGCCTGGACGAGGTGTACGAGGTCGCCGACACCTTCGCCGTACTGCGCGACGGACGCCTGGTCAGCCACGGCTCGCCGGCGAGCCACACTCCTGCCCGCCTGGTGCGCGCCATCACCGGCGAGGGGCCGACCGATCACCACCCCGCCACCACCCCGGCCGGCGCCCCGGCCATCCTGACCCTGGACGGGGTGCGCACCCCCGACGCGGGACCGGTCAGTCTGGAGCTCCGGCGGGGGGAAGCCCTCGGCCTGGTCGGCCTCACGGGCGCCGGACACATGGACCTCGCCCGAGCCCTTGCGGGCGCCCGGCCCCTCCTCGGCGGACGGGCCCTTCTCGGCGGTCGCCCGTACCATCCCCGTACGGTCGCGGACGCCGTCGGACTGGGTGTCGCCCTCGTACCCGGTGACAGACAGCGGGAGGGCTGCCTCGCCGAGCTGACCGTACGGGAGAACCTCCTGGCCAACCCCCGGGCGGGAGGCATGTCGGCGTTGTGCTGGATCAGCCCCCGCCGCGAACGCGCCGATGCCGGCACCCTGATCGAACGGTTCTCGGTGCGTCCCGACGACAGCGAGGCTGCCATCGCCACCCTGTCCGGGGGGAACCAGCAGAAGGTCATGATCGGCCGGTGGTTGCGGCCGGCCCTGCGCCTGCTGATCCTCGAGGAACCGACGGCGAGCGTGGACATCGGTGCCAAAGCCGCGATCCACCGCCTGCTCGACGAGGCGCTCGCCGGCGGCCTCGCGGTCCTCCTCATCTCCAGCGACTTCGAGGAGGTCGTGGGCGTGTGCCGGCGCACCCTGGTCTTCGTCCGCGGATCAGTGACGGCCGAGCTGACCGGCCCGGCCCTCACGGTCACCGAGCTCACGCGGGCGGCTTCGGCCCTGCCCTCCTCCGGAACCGCGGCGAATCCGTGACCGGCTCCCCCTCTCCGGCTGCGCCCCCGCCCCGGCCGCGTCGCTCGGGACCACCGAGGCGACTCGCCCGACTGCACGGCCGTAGCGGGCAATTCATCGGCGCCTACGGCCTCCTGACCCTCACCGCCCTGCTCTTCCTGATCTTCTCCCTCACCCTGCCGCGTACCTTTCCCACCCGGGACACCGTCGACTCGATCCTGTCCAACCAGTCGATCCCGGCCGTCCTCGCACTCGCCGCGATGGTCCCCATCGTGACCGGCGCGTTCGACCTCTCCATCGGCTACGGTCTCGGCCTGGCGCACGTCATGGTGATGCAGCTCGTCGTGGGCGACGGGTGGCCCTGGCCGCTCGCCTGCCTCACGGTGATCGCCGGAGGGGGTGTCGTGGGCGTCCTCAACGGTGTCGTCGTCGAATTCGGACGGATCGACTCGTTCATCGCCACGCTCGGAACCGGCAGCATGATGTACGCGGTGACCGGATGGGTCACCGGCGGCAGCCGGATCGTACCCGGCCCGCAAGGCCTCCCGGCCGCCTTCACCGACATCTACGACTCGACGTTCCTCGGCCTGCCGGTTCCCGCCTTTTACGTGCTCGCGCTCGCGGTCGCCCTCTGGGTGGTTCTGGAGCGGCTGCCGCTCGGCAGGTACCTGCACGTCGTCGGGTCGAACCCGCGCGCCGCCGACCTCGTCGGCATCCCGACCCGCAAGTACACCGTCTACGCCTTCGCCGCGTCGGGACTGATCGTCGGCTTCGACGGAGTGCTGCTCGCGGCCCAGCAGCAGATCGGCAATCCCAGCGTCGGCCTCGATTACCTGCTGCCCGCGTTCGTCGGGGCCCTCCTCGGCTCCACCGCCGTCAAACCGGGGCGCCCCAACGCCCTGGGCACCCTCGTCGCCGTCGCCGTCCTCGCCGTCGGCCTCACCGGCATCGCCCAGATGGGCGGCGACTTCTGGACGGTCCCGTTGTTCTACGGCGGCACCCTGCTCCTCGCCGTCGGACTGGCCGGCTACTCCGCTCGTCGCCGACTGCGCACCGGTGCGGTCGTCGCCCGCGATTCGCCCGCCGTGACACAGGACGACGACACGCCGGGCAGCCCGCCATGACCCACGCCGCGCGCACCGCCGAAGTGCCCGGGCGGCATCCTCCGCAAGGAGCTTCCGTGCACCGCAACCGCAACACTCCCAGCGTCCGCAACGCGCGGTCCACTGCCACCGCCCTGCTGGTCGCGCTCTTCGTGCTGGCCGGCTGTGAACGCGGCTCGTCGAGCGGCCCGGCGCACTCCACCTCGGGTCCGAGCGGCTGCCCCGCGGCCCAGACCAGGGCCCAGGCCGCCGTCAGCCGGGCGGAGCGGATCGACATCCCCTGGAACGGACCGACCAGCGGTCCCACCGCGGTGGCCGGCAAGACCATCGTCTACGTCGCCCAGACCATGACCAATCCCGGAGTCGCGGGCGCCGCGGACAGCGTGCGGAAAGCCGCGCGAGTCATCGGCTGGCACGTCCGGGTGATCGACGGTGGCGGCACCCCCGCCGGCATCCAGGCGGCAATGAGCGAGGCCGTGGACGTCAGACCCTCGGGCATCGTCATCGGGGGCTTCGACCCGGGCTCGACCTCGCAGCAGGTGGCGCGTGCGAACGCGGCAGGCATCCCGCTCATCGGCTGGCATGCGGTCGCTTCCCCCGGCCCCAGCCGGCGCCCCAGGCTCTTCACCAACGTCACGACCAAAGTCGAGGACGTGGCCAGAGTCAGTGCGCAGTGGGTCATCTCGAGCTCAGACGGCACAGCCGGGGCCGTGGTCTTCACCGATGCCTCGGTCCCCTTCGCCAAGTACAAGTCCGACCTGATCAGGAAGGAGCTGGCCACCTGCGCGGGCGTAGAGCTGCTGGCGTACGAGAACATCCCGATCCCGGATGCCGGCAGCCGCACGCCCCGGGAGATCTCCTCACTGCTTTCCCGCTTCCAGGAGAGATGGACCCACTCCGTCGCCATCAACGACCTGTACTTCGCCGATGCCGCCCCGGCGTTCCGCGCGGCCGGCAAGAAGGGTTCCGGCCCGCCCTTCAACATCGGCGCCGGCGACGGCGACCCCTCCGCCTTCCAGCGCATCAACAGCAGGCAGTACCAGGCGGCCACCGTGCCGGAGCCGCTGTCCCTGCAGGGCTGGCAGATCGTCGACGAGTTCAATCGCGCCTTCTCAGGCCGGCCGGCCAGCGGGTATGTGGCCCCCGTCCACATCAGCACGGCCGACAACAGCCACGGCGCCACGACCTGGGATCCGGCGGGATACCGGGAGGCGTACCGGAAGATTTGGGGCACGTGACAGTGGCGGTGGGGACTGTCAACGTGGCGGGGCGTACTCGGTGAGCAGGAGCGCGATGTCGTCCGCCCTGTCGGGGGAAGCGTGGCAGGCATCCCGCAGCAGCCCGTCGGCCAGATCGTCCAGGCCGCCCCCGCCAAGCCGGGCCAGCGACCCCCGGAGTCGCTCGACGTCGGAGCCGATGTCCGAGTCGCGCCTCTCGATCAACCCGTCCGTGTAGAGGGCCAGGACCGACCCGGGAGCGAGACGCAGCTCCGACTCCGGAAAGCGTGCCGTCGCGTCGATGCCGAGCAGTGGGCCGCCGGGCACATCCAGGATCTTGGTGTGCCCGTCGGGCAGGCGCAGCAGGGGCGGGAGATGGCCCGCGCGGACGATGCGCACGATCCCCGAGCGGGGATGGAATTGGGCGTAGCAGCAGCTGGCGAGGAGCACCGGGTCGAGGTCCATGTGGAGCCGGTTGGTGCCGGCGGCGACGTCGCTCGGTCGGTGGCCCGCGGCGACGAATGCCCGCATGGCGCTGCGCAGTTGGCCCATGGCGGCCGCGGCGGGGACGTTGTGCCCCCTCAACGTCCCCGACGATCAGTGCGACTTCGTCGCCGGTGGGGATGACGTCGTACCAGTCGCCGCCGATGTCCATCCCCCTGGTGCCCGGTAGATAGCGCCCCGTGACGTGCAGCCCTGGCAGAGTGGGCAACCGGTGCGGCAGCAGCGCGTCCTGCAGGCCGCGGGCGAGGGCGAATTCGGCGTCGTAGAGTCTGGCGCGTTCCAGAGCCTGGCCGATCAAACCGCCCAGCGCGGTGAGGACTCCGCGCTCCTCGTCGGGGAACCGGTGGATGTCGTCGAAGCCGAGAATGCAGGCGCCGACCGGGTGGTTGGAGGCGATCAGCGGCAGGAACGCCCAGGAGTTGGTGTGACCCACCATGAGCCCGGGGTAGCTCTCGCGGAGCTGCTCCCGGGACTCGACGAACAGCGGGACCCCGGAGGTCAGCGCGTCCGTCACGGGCAGCCGGGCGTGCAGCGGGGTGCCTTCGAACCGGGCGAGAAAGCGTTTCGAGTAGCCGCGCTGAGCGAGCAGGTGCAGGCGTCGTGCCTCGACCACGGCGATCGCCAGCTTCTGGCCGCCGAACGCCGGCAGCAACTGTTCGGCGACGGCATCGAACACCTCGTCCGCGGTGGCCGCCTCGGTGAGGGCGCTGCCCAGCGTGAGCACCCGGTAGAGGGAACCCACGCGGGGGGCCGCGGGCGCAGGCGCCGAGGAGATGGGCGGCCCCTCCTCGGTGACCGGTGCACCGGGTACGGTGCCGGCCGGTACGGGCTGACGCACTCGTGAGCCCCATCCCGTCATGCCCTGAGCGCCCGGGTGGAGGGAGAAGACCAGCCACTCGTCCGGCGGGCGGCGGACCAGGAAGGAGACCGGCTGCTGGGAGACGGCGGCGGCCCGGTAGCGGTCCTCGTACACGGGATCTGCCAGCCAAGGAAGGATGTCCCAGGGGCGCCGGCCGAGCAGTTCGTCCTGGCGGACCCGCAGCAGATCCTCCAGGCTGTGGTTGGCGTAGGAGAGGCGTCCGTCGGGAGAGAGCGCGAAGAAACCGTCCGCGAGCCGTTCGATCGCCGCCACGGCGGCCATGCCGCTGCCGGAGTCCAGCACGGCGCCGACCAGGTGGCAAGAGGCCTCCGAGTCGTCAGGGCTCTCCGGTACCCGGCCCCACAGCTCGACGACGCGGTGTCCACCACGGCCGTCCAGGATGCGTAGGCGGTGCGCCAGGAGGTGTCCTTCCTCGACCGCGGCGCGGGCGGCGGACCCAAAACCGGGCAGATCCCCCGGCTCGATGCAGGCCGCCAGTATGGCCGCCCGACCGTTGAACATGCGGGGCGCAATCCCGAAGATCGCGCACAGCTCGTCGTCGGCAGTGAGGGCTCCGGTGTCGAGGTTCCAGTCGAACAGGCCCACCCGGACCGCCGGAGCGGACGGCAGCGGGACCAGCACCGGAGCCGTCCGCTCGTCGTACTCACCGAGCGTGCCGCGGGCCCGCAGTCCGGCGAGGGCGGTGCCCAGCCGGTCGGCGGCGGAGCGCAACTGCCCGCACTGTGCCCTCGACAGTCCGGTCCCGTCCGGCCTGGGCGTCCACACCACGGCGATGGCGCCGAAGGTCCGCCCGCCCGCCTGTACGGGGACCGATGCAGAGCCGAACGGGTAGGGCAGGGCGATCGAGAGCTGGGGGAAACGCCGCATCGTCTCCTCCGCGCCGGCCAGGTGGACCATGCGCCCGGAGCGGCACGCCTCCGCCACCGGCATACGGCTGTTGACCGGGATCCGACGCCACCCGCTGAGCAGCGAGGGCGGCGTCCCGCAGGAAGCGGCCACGACGAGCGAGCGATGGTCGCCGGAGAGCAGGAACACGCTTCCGGTATGTGCTCCGGTGACCTCCACGGCACGGAGGACGGCCCTCACCAACGCATCGTCGCGCTCGGGCGCTTCGCCGACACCCGCGGCGCTGAGCGGGTATGAGCTCGATGCCATACCGTTGGCCGACACGCTGCCCTCGATCATCCATGGAGTATCTTTCACAGTTTATGGCCATTCCACCCTCTCTGTGGTTGAACGTCGGGCCGGTATGAATGAGTCGACTTTGTCCCCGCAGGCCAGACGGAGCGGGGAACGTTCGCCAGGTTGCCGATGATGAGCGAGAGCGAGTCGGCCGCCCCAGTGGGAGCTCCTCTCACCACGGATGCGGGCGTGCTCGCGCCGTTGGGGCGGCCGGCACCTTGGGGGTCGGGCGTGGGCTGCGTGTGGAGGCGTCTCTGAGCCGTACGGCGGGGGAGCCGGGCGGGCCGTGGCCCTGCCCGGCGGAGAGGATCCCTCGCGTCCCGTCAGTAGACGAACAGCCCGTACGCGTTCAGTACCTCCTGGATCGGCTGATAGTAGATGGTTCCTCCCGTGGTGCAGTTCCCGGAGCCGCCGGAGAGGATTCCGACGACCTTGTCGCCGGCGTAGAGCGGGCCGCCGCTGTCGCCCGGCTCGGCGCAGATGTTCGTCCGGATCAACCCGGAGACGGTGCGGTGCTCCACCGAGGGCATGACCTCACGGTGGGCCGCGCAGTCGATCATGATCCGCAAGCAGCGTGGCGGGGCGATCAGCTCACCCAGGCGGCACTGTGTTCTCACGCATCGCCAGCTCTCCGGGGACGGGCGTCCTACCTCTCGGTGGCGGATCATGCGGTCCTTCGTCCGCATCGACACCTTCGCCATCCGCTTCGTCTCCTCGCGGACCGCGAAGACGCCTCCCGCACCTCCTGTGAGGCCGTGCGCGTACCGCCGCTTCGACGCAGCCAGCGGTCGTCCGCGCAGCCGACCAGCCCGAACCGCCGGCGGGCGTTCTCCCAGCGGATCAGTGTGCGGTAGCCGACCGAGCTCAGCCCGAGCAGCTTCGCGTGCGCAGGGTCCAGGGCCGCGAGCTCCGCCACCTTCGCGTGCCGGCGCTCGGTGGACCGCCTCCGCCCAGGAGTGATGCCCGGTCCGCAGCCGATCGCCTCGGTATAGGTGCGCAGCCGACCCGTCTCACCGAAGGTGTACCGATGCGCGGGAGCGCTGGTCACGCCCGATCTATCGAGCACTTGGCCAGGGCCTCGGCCTCAGCGCGAGGCTACGGTCGTTTTATCGGCAGGTGCCTCTCAGGCGTCGGAGGGCGGCGCACCATCGACGGTGACTGCCGACTCCGGCTCCACTTTCGAACTGGTGGCTGGCCTGCTGTCCGCCTTCGATGAGACGGACAACGCGTCATGCCCGACGTGCAGCAACTGGCTTTCGCTGCTGTGGCGAGTGCACCGCCGCCGGTAGCGACGGCGCACCGGGATCCGCGACGCGAAGGACGATCCATCGGCCGGATCAGCGCCGACACCTCCGTCGACCGGGGCGGCGTGTACGCCCCCGGCCCCGTTCTGATGGAACTGCGCATCAACGCCCGCGGTGCTGTCATTCACCCCGCAGCGCAGCGATGCGGAAAGCGTCCGTAATCAGCAACGGATCCCCGTCCACTTGACCGTACGGACCCCGCGTTACCGGTCGCCGGGGGTTATCAGTCCCGACTCGTAGGCGAAAATCACCGCTTGGGCGCGGTCGCGCAGATTGAGTTTGGCGAAGATGTTGCCGATATGGGTTTTCACGGTCTGCTCGGCGACGACGAGGTTCTGGGCGATCTGCGTGTTGCTCTGGCCGCGGGCGACGAGCCGGAGGATTTCGGTCTCCCGTGGAGTCAGGCTCCTCAGTCGAACGTTGTCGCCCGCATCCGCGTGCGCCGCGGGCCAATTGCTGGCGAAGTCGGTGATGAGGCGGCGGGTGACCGAGGGCGACAGCAGTGCGTCGCCTTCCGCGACGACACGGACCGCGCGGGTCAGGTCGGTGATGGGCGCGTCCTTGAGTAGGAAGCCGCTGGCGCCGGCCTTGAGCGCCTCATAGATGTAGGTGTCGATGTCGTAGGTGGTGAGCATCAACACCTTGGGGCAGTAGGTGACCCCAAGCGGCGGGTTCAGGAGCTGGCGGGCGGCCTCCAGACCGTCCATCTCCGGCATGCGCACGTCCATGAGGACCACGTCGGGCTGGAGGTCGCGGCAGACTTGGATGCCCTCGCGCCCGTTCGCGGCCTCGCCGACCACGTCGATGTCGCTCTGGGCGGTCAGCACGGCGGTGAAGCCTGCGCGGACCATGGCCTGGTCGTCGATGACGACTACCCGGATCGTCATGTGTTGCTTTCCTTGCGGGGAAGGGCTGGCAGCGGAAGTCGAGCGGTGACCTGGAAGCCACCGTCCAGGGTCGGACCAGTCTCCAGGGCACCCCCGAGCAGGCGGACTCGCTCGCGTATCCCCACGAGGCCCTGCCCGGTACTGCTGGTCTCCAGGGAACCCGAGGAGTGCTGCGGAGTGGCATTGGCGACCAGGACCGTCAGGCAGCTGCGGTCCGGCAGCAGCTCCACTTCGACGCGGGTCCGCGCTCCCGGCGCGTGCCGCACGACGTTCGCCAGCGCCTCCTGCACGATCCGGTACGCCGACAGCTCCACTATCGGCGGGATCAGCTCCTTGAGCTCTACGACCCCCTCGTCGAGAACCAGGTTCACCGGGACACCGGCCCGGGCAATGGCCTCTACCAGGTGCGGCACACCGTTCAGGCCCGGCTGCGGGCGACGCTCGTCGTCTGAGTCCTCGCCGCGCAGCGCGCCGAGGAGTATGCGCATCTCGGACAGGGATTGGCGGGCGGCGACGGCGATCGCGGCGAACTCCTCCTGCGCAGCCGCCGACGTCCCGGGAATCCGGTAGGGCGCGCTGTCGGCCTGGACAGTGATCACCGACATGTGGTGGGCGACCACGTCGTGCAGCTCCCGGGCGATCCGAGCCCGCTCCTCCAGGAGGGTGTGCCGGGCCCGTTCCGACTGGGCGATCAACTGCTGTTCACCCAGCCGCTGCAGCGCCTCGTGCCGCTCGCGCAACACCCCACCCACCAGCAGGATCCCGCCGCCGACGACGGCCAGCAGCACGTCGCCTCTATCGCGGTTGTGCGGTGAAGCGGCCGCGATGGCCAGACCGGAGGAGGTGAGGACCACCCAGACAGCCACCAGGGCGGAACGTCGTTCCCGGCGGGCCACGGCCACCAGCAGCACAAGCTGTCCGAGGATCACGGCTGGGGGCCAAGGCCAGCTATTTCCCTCCAGCCTCGGGGCGTGGAACAGCACTGCGCAGGACGCTAGGTCTGCGGCCATCATGATCCACCACGCCTGCAACGGGCGGGTGACTGCCAAGAGCAGTGGGGCGGACTGGACGGCAGCCAGGAGCACGGCGGACGCAACGCCGACACCGTATCCGTGGAACATGGTCCGGAATCCCAGCGTGCCGATCAGAGCGGTCAACATAGCTGCGACGGTGTACTGCAGCAGAGGCCCGCGGCCGTGGCGGGAGGCGGTGGCAGACACGGGGGCTGGCCGTTCGGAGACGAACAGAGCGCGTGGCCAGTGAGGAAGGTTCATAGCAGGGCCAGCGTATGCGGCTGATCGGACGGCCTCTTCACCCCACAGAGCCACGTCCGGACTCATACCCCGGTATGAGTCCGGCGGGTGCCGCAGGGGTGCGGGTCGTACTCCAGTACGGGACCGGGTTGGCTCCGGAGCGCGATCCCCCGCTCCACCCTCCCGGCCTACCTTTTCGGTGTACCCACGGCCACCGATTACGGAGTGCTCTGATGTCCACCGCGTACAACATGTCCACCCCTGCCGCGGCCCCCGGGCCGACCGGAGACGTCGTTGCTCGTGCCACCCTGCTCTCCAAGGTGTACGGCAGCGGGGATACCCGGGTGGTGGCCCTGGACCAGGTCTCCGCGGAGTTCCGGCGCGGTGAATTCACCGCCATTATGGGCCCGTCGGGGTCGGGCAAGTCCACGTTCCTGCACTGCCTGGCCGGCCTGGACTCGCTCACTGAGGGCTCCGTGCAGATCGACGGTGTCGAGCTGGGGACCCTCAAGGACCGGCAGCTGACCCGGCTGCGGCGCGACCGGGTCGGTTTCATCTTCCAGGCGTTCAATCTGCTCCCCACGCTCACCGCGATAGAGAACATCACGCTGCCGCTGGCCATCGCGGGCCACAAGCCGGACCAGGCGTGGCTGGACCGGATCGTGGCCACCCTTGGCCTGGCCGACCGGCTGGGACACCGCCCCGCCGAACTTTCCGGCGGTCAGCAGCAGCGCGTCGCCTCCGCCCGTGCCTTGGCGTCCCGGCCCGCGATCATCTTCGGCGACGAGCCCACGGGCAACCTCGACTCCCGGGCAGGGGCGGAGATCCTGTCTTTTCTGCGCAGTTCGGTGCGCGACCTGGAACAGACGATCGTCATGGTCACCCATGATCCGGTGGCTGCCTCCTACGCGGACCGCGTGCTCTTCCTGGCTGACGGCCGGATCGTCGACGAACTCGCACAGCCCACGGCGGACGTGGTCCTGGACCGTATGAAGCGCTTCGACACCCGCACCCGCACCCGCTGACCTGGCAGGACGAGGAAGGAAGACGTCATGTTCCGTCTTGCCGTACGCAACATCACCACCCACAGGCTCCGGCTGCTGATGACCATGCTCGCCGTGGTCCTCGGTGTCGCCTTCGTGGCCGCAACCCTGATCTTCAGCGCCACGGTCAGCAAGGGCTATCAGGACCAGGCCACTAGGGAGAACGTCGGTGTCGACGTCGCAGTCAGAGCCACCTCGCAGGCCCAGCAACACGGACAGTCCTCAGGCCTGACCGGCACGGTGCTCGAGAAGGTCCGCGCGCTTCCGGGTGTCGCCTCCGCCCGGGGTCAGGTCTCTGGTGACACCTATGTCGTCAACAGGTCCGGCGACGTCGTCGGCAACGCTTCCCATGGCGCCAACTTCGCCCCCGATGTAGACGGCAAGGACCCCGACCGCTCCTTCACCGACGGGCGGGCCCCGCAGCAGTCCGACGAGATCGCGCTGGACACCCACACCGCCGCCAAGGCCGGCTTCCGCGTAGGTGACACCGTGCGCGTGATCGTCGACGGACCGGTCATGACGGAACATCTCGTGGGCGTCTTCACCGCTACCGATCCGGCGGCTACCACGGGCGCGACCTTCACTCTCTTCGACACCGCCACGGCCCAGCGGCTGTTCGGGTCCCCCGGCCAGTACGCCCGGATCGTAGTCAGGGCGGCAGCCGGGACGAGCGACCAGCGGCTGCTGAAAGAGATCACGCCTCTGCTGGGCAGGAACAGCGAAGCGATCACTGCCGCCAAGCTCATCAGCGACGAGAAAGAGGCCGACGCCTCCAGTATCAAAACCCTCAGCAACGTCTTCCTGGCCTTCGCCGTGGTCTCCCTGTTCGTCGGCATCTTCCTCATCGCCAACACCTTCACCATGCTGGTCGCCCAGCGCACCCACGAACTCGCCCTCGTCCGCGCCATCGGTGCCACCCGCCGCCAGGTCACCCGGGCCGTCCAGCTCGAAGCACTCATCGTCGGCCTGATCTCCTCCGCCATCGGTCTAGTCCTCGGCGTCCTGATCGCCAGCGGCCTGCATACGGTGCTCAACGACCTCATGGACACCGGTCTGCCCGGCACCGACCCCGTGGTCTCGCCCGGCACCATCGCCGGCTCTCTACTTGTGGGAACCGCCGTCACCGTGCTGGCTGCCTGGCTGCCTGGCCGCCGGGCGTCCAAGATCCCCCCGATCGCCGCGATGAGCAGCGCGCACATCACGCCTACTCAAGCCAGTCTGCGAATCCGCAACGCCGTGGGCTTCCTGATCACCGCGATCAGCGTGGGCCTGGGTGCCCGGGGTATGGCCGTTGGCAGTACCTCGGGCGGCTACTACATCGGTGCCGGCGCCGGACTGCTGAACATCGCGCTAGTCATCCTCACTCCGTTCTTGTCCAGGCCGCTGCTCGGACTGCTCAACAAGCCGTTCACCAAGTGGTTCGGCATCGACGGCAAGCTCGCTACCGAGAACGCTCGCCGTAACCCGCGGCGCACCGCCTCCACCACGGCGGCCCTCATGCTCGGCTTGACCCTGGTCACCGCGGTCACCGTGATCGGCACCTCGATCGGATCCGTCCTTGCCAAGCAGACCACCGGCAATCTCAAGGCGGACTTCATGGTCAGAATGATCAACGACCAGCCGCTCGACCCCTCGGTCACCGCGACGATCTCCTCCGTCCCCGGCGTCACCGACGCCTCCCCAATCCGTACCGGAGCCGTCGCATCCATCGGCACGGTTACCGGCTACAAAGTGACCGCAGTCGACCCAACCGTAATCACCCGGCTCCTGACGCTGCGCTACACGGCCGGAAGCGCCGCCCACCTGGACTCCGGCCTGCTGGTCACCGAAGCCGCCGCCGAACGCGGCCACCTCCACGCAGGCGACAGCGTCACCGTGACCTTCGCCGACGGCACGCAGCAGCCCCTCATCGTCAGCGGCATCATCAAGGCCAACCCACTGCTGTCCAACTATCTGATGTCGCTAAAGACCCTCGCCCCGCACATGGCGGCGCAGCGGGACGACATCATCCTGGTCAAGGCCACAGCCAGCCATGCCAACGACGTGCAGGAACGCGTCAAGACCGCCCTGCACAACCCCCTGCTCAAACTGCAGGGCCCCCAGGCATTGCAGCAGGAGGTCACCGGAAGCGTCGCCCTCCTGCTGAACATGGTCTACGGGCTACTCGGCATGGCGCTGATCATCTCGGTGCTCAGCGTGGTCAACACCATGGCCTTGTCCGTCTTCGCACGTGCCCAAGAGATTGGAATGCTACGCGCGATCGGCATGCGCCGAGAGGGCATCAAGCGGATGATCCGGCTCGAGTCCATCGTGATCTCGCTCTTCGGTTCGGTGCTCGGCATCGTCGTGGGCACCTTCACCGCATGGGCGATGGGTACCGTCTTCTCCCACTCCAAACTGCTCAGCGGTTACACCATGCAGATCCCCTGGGAACGCATCCTCCTCTTCCTGGCGGCCTCGGCGGCCGTCGGCGTACTTGCGGCCCTGTGGCCAGCCCGCCGTGCCGCAGCACTCAACACCCTCCAGGTCATCAAAGCCCAGTAGGCCTTGAGCAGAGACGTGCTCGATGGACGCCCCTTGGGTACTACGTTCCCGACGGGAGGGTCCTCGCCACGGTCGTCGGCGACGTCATCGTGCAGGCTTTCGGCCGACGCTGCGCCACTGCCCTCGCCAAAGGAGCCGGGATGGACGAGGACCCGTTCGTGCAGCGGCGTCTTGAGCGTGGTCGTCAGCGTGTGGTGCCACAGGGTGTGGAAGACGGCCGGGAGGGTCTCGATTGGGTCGCCGGCCGCTTCGGCGCCCTCGAGCAGCGGCCGCGGCCGCGCGAAGGCCTCAAGCACGGCGGGCATGAGGCCGGGCCTGCCCTGGTTGCGGGGGTGGCGGTAGCCGGCCAGCCATGTCAGGTTCGCTGCCACCACCTCGTCCAGCGGCGCGAGGCGCCGGTAGTTCCAGCCGATGTCCGTGCACGCCGCAGCCACCGCCTGCGCGGCCTTCAGGGCGCGTTCACCGCCGGTGCCAAGGCGGCCGGGGCAGTCGGCCAGCATGCTGGAGCCGTCGGTGCAGCGGGCGAAGAGCTGCGGCACCCAGGAACGCACCCGGCCCCGGCGGTCGTGCCACAGCAGTCGTACCGGCCGCCCGGCCATGCCGGTGACCTGCGGGTCGCGGTCCAGGACCATCAGCTGGGTACGCATGGCGTTCGATCCGGCGGCCACGTGCCGCCCGGTGGTGGCCGACCACCACAGATCCGGCCCCCACCGCCGGCCCGGCACCACCGGGAACGCCGACACCGGATCGATGGGTGAGGGCCCTCGTGCCTCGCATGTGTCTCCTCGTTGCTGTGCGGGACGCCGTGGTGGTGTCTCGCTGCGGGAGGAACGCTGCCGGAGGGGGGTGGGTGTCGGGGGGTGGTTGACGCTCAAACTCCCTGATCGTGGGAGCTGGGAGTGCGTGGGCTGTGGGGGGCGTGGGCGGCGCAGCCGGGTCCGCGCGTGCCTGTCGTGGGCGGGGCCCTCGTACCGCGCCATGCCCCCTGGGGCGACCGCCAGCCACCGGCGCGAAGATGCCCCAGTACCGGGCCGCCGGGACCACCGCGGCGATCCCGGCGTGGGAGCGTCCACACGAGCCGTAGCGGGCTGGTACTACCTGACCTGGATCGTGCGTAGCACCCGTGCACAGCCGCGCAACGGCATCGTCGTGCGAAGGTTGCCAGCGAAGTGCTGAACCCGGCCTGGGCTGCGTCGGCGGGTGTCCCGTGCCGGCGCTTTGGTAAGGGCTGCCGGGTGGGGCTCAAGGCGGGCGCTGCGCGCTGGACCGGCTGGGCCGTGCGGTAGCGGGATGTCTCGCGCTGCCAGTCGAGGTTGCCGCCGTCCAGGTCCGCGCGCCGTCGATCCACCGCGAGACCGCGATCCGCTCCGGTGGCGGGAGTTCGAGTGCCTCGCACAGTCGGGGCGTCTGCAGGCGCAGGGCATGGAACTCCTCGGCCCGGTCGCCCACCATCGCGATGACGTGGTCCAGGGTCTGGTCCCGGGTGAGCCCGTTGAAGCGGTACAGGATGAGGACAGCGTTGTAGGTGTCGCCCTGGGCCTCTTCCTTCTCCAGGGAGGCGATGTCATTGCACAGGGCGATGATCTCGCAGGTGAGGGTCTCCAGCCTTTGGATAGCGCTCTGATGGTAGGCGCGGGCGCAGATCTCGAAGCGTGATGCCCTCTCCACCATGCCGAGCGAGGGAGACACTCCGATGCTCGTACGCCGCATCCGCAGATACTGCTCCAGTGACCTCGGTACGGCGCCGCGCCGGCGATCGTGGCTTCCGCGAGATTCGCCCACAGACAGCGGGTCCACGCGTCGGCCATCCGGCCCTGCCAGTGCCATGACGTGCCGTGGATAGCGGTCTGCCACAGGTCCCGGAACGCGGTCGCCGGGAACGGGAGGGCGTCGGCCCAGCGGCCGGGGTACATCTGCGCGACCAGGGTCTCGATTACAGTAGTAATGCGGCGAAGCTCAGGTCGCTCACTCCACCATGGTGGCATTGGGCGTTTCCTCTACCACGGTCACCATCCTGGTGAGTGCGGCGCGCATGTAGCGGATCCAGAGCTGCTTGAACGGCCCCGCGACGATCCAGCGGCGGCCGGGCAGCGGCCGGAAGTCGTAGGTCCACCGGATCGACGTGCCGGTGCCATCGGGCAGGAACGACCATTCGCCGCGCACCCCGGAGGTCAGCTTGGCCAGCACGTTGGTGAAGCCACTCAGCTCGTAGGCGAATCCGTGCCCCTCCGCGATCTCGGTAAGCCGCTCGTCGGCCTTGGAGCCGTCGGTGAACCAGGTCTGGCGCGCTGTCCCCGGCCGGTTCCAGGTGCCGGTCTGGTCGCGCACTTCCGCGACGCCGGGCAGCGGTCCCCACGGCTTGAACACCTGGGCGAGGTCGATCGGCACGATGACCTGGTAGGTGTGGGCGGGGCTGGACGTTGTACGGGCGAAGACGGTGATCGGGACACTCGTTTTGGTCATGCCACGAGCATCGCGGCCAGCGCCTGCCCGAGGCACACATGTGGGCTGCTCAGCCGTGCTCAGCGCTGCCCGCAGGTCACTCCCTCGGCAACTGGCGTGGCGGGGTCGGTGTGGGTGTCGTGGCCGGTTGTCGCAGCAGTTGTTCGGTGAGGCGTTCCTTGGCCAGAGCGAGGTGACGCCGGTAGGTGCCGTAGGGCACCCCGAGTCGTCGGGCGGCAGCCCTGTGGGTGCGGGAGGCCGTGATGTAGGTGGTGGTGAGGGCCTCGTGGGCTTTGACGCCCGCTGGGTCGATCTGTATCGCGTTGAGGGCGGTGGTGATGGCGCCGCGCAGTTCCGCGGCGGGGTCGGGTGAGCCGGGCGTCACGAGATGGGAGTGCAGCAGGGCGCTGGTCGCGAATTCACGCGGGGTGTGCCAGGTGCGCAGTGCCTCGAGTACGCCTTCCTCGAACGCGGGTCGCGGCAGCTGGTCGCCCGGGCCACTTGCGGAGGCGGTTGCGGGCCATGTCGTCAGGGGCGTGAGTGCGGTGCGCGCCCGGTGTTGCGCCCACTCTTCCACTGGTTGCCGTCGCCAGTCCCGGCCGAAGACGTGCTGTCGCAGGCCGCCGACGTCCACGGCCGCGACTTCCGGTAGTCCGGCCTCGGCGAGGTAGCGTCCCCACCGGTCGGCGTCTTCGAAGACAGTGAAGGTCACCGCGCGTCCGTGGCTCCTCATCTCCTCGGCGATGGTGCGCCGGCTGGTGAGTTCCATCAGGGGTGAGGGCCGCTGTCGCCCGCCGGGTTGCACCGCGAAGCGGCGGATGCCGAGGTGCTCGCCCGGTCCCAGGGGAGCGGCCGTCTCCACGAGGTCCCAGACTGCTGCGATCACCGGGTCTGCGGCGCGGTCCTCGGGCAGCGGTGCGTCCAGCCGCAGGATGGCCATGAATGCAGCGGGTGTGGTGGAGCTCGTGTAGCGGTGGACGCGGAAGCCCTCCGGCTGGCGGCGCAGCCAGTGCGCGACCGCGGCTGCCGATGCCGGGCCCTCGGCCTCCTCGGCCATACGCAGCACGGCGGGCACGTCTTCGGGCCGCAGCGGAGCGTCCTCGATGTGGGGGTGCTTCCGGTGGTCGTACAGGTTGTCCGGGCGGTCGTGGTCGCGGAAGAGGAACATCCATTCCGCGATTCGCAAGAGCGCGTCGTCGGCGGTGGCGGAGCGCACGGCGTGCAGGCCGGCGAGGGAGATGCGGGCGCGGATGTCGTCGTAGCGCTCGGGGTCCCGCCAGCGCAGGTCGGCCTCGAGGGTCGCCCGCACCGCGTCGTGCGGGTGCAGCCCTTGCGGTGTGACCTCGATGTAGGGCAGCTGGCGCAGCCAGGCGAACACCGTATGGGTGTCCTCGTCACCCAGTACGGCGCGCAGCAGGGGCTCGCGGGTGACGTAGGTCTGCGCGACGACCTCGAGGGCGCGTCGGTGGACGGCGCTGGGCAGGTCGCCGACCAGCCGCTTGACCAGGGTCGTCAGGATGTCGCCGGCCGGCTCCCACAGTGCGCCGGGTGCCGCCGGAGGCACGGAGGCGGCCAGCGAGAGGGCGAGCGGGCTGCCTCCGGCGAAGGCGACGAAGGCGCCGCGCTGCTCGGCGGGGACACCCCGGGCGGCGAGCAGGGCGTCGGACCCGGCGGGATCGAGCGGCCGTATCGGCAGTTCGGTGAACAGTTGCGCCCACCCGGGGTCCAGTGACCATTCGGCGTCGGGGGCGGTCCTTCCGGCAACCACCACGATCGCATGGTCGGCGAGCCGCGGCAGGAAGGTCTCGCGCAACCACGTCTCAAGGGGCTGGCACTGTTCGAAGGTGTCGATGAGCAGCACCGCCCCGGGTTCGGCGCACGCCGGGGCGGCGGCCTCCTCCAGCCTGCGCGGGTCGGCGTCGAGGAACCGTCCGTCCACGTGCACCACACGGCGGCCCGCGAGTTCCGCCTGCCGGGCGGCGTAGCGCACGAGCGAGGACTTGCCGATGCCGCCGGGGCCGTGCAGGTAGGCGACGAGCGGAGCGTGCGCCGCACCCGACACCATCCGGTCGAGCACCGCCCGCTCCTGCTCCCTGCCCACCAGCGCTCCGGCTCGAGCCTCCGCCAACCGGTCCGCCAAGCCCCTCGCACCCAATCCGAGCTCCTTTCGTCAGGCCCATTTTGCCCTCGAAGATCGTTCGATGAAGCGCTTTCTACGTGAGTAGCGCCGAGTGCGGGGCAGCTCATGGGACGGAGAGCGCTACTCGCAGGTATGCAGCACCGACTCGACGTCGTCCAGGTGCTACGCCTCAGTCCCTGTCCTCGGCGTGACTCGTCGCTTCCCCTTGGCCCTGCGCCGAGCGGAACATGCCGTGTCCCTACCCCGTGGCCTGGGCCGAGTCCTCATGCTCCGGCTTTACGGCGGCGAGGCGCGGCCGAGCGGGACGGCATGGAGCGCATGTGGTCGCGCACCGGAGCCAGCAGGCTGGCGAGAGCTTTGACGTCGTCGCGCGAAAGCGGCTCGAACAGGAGGCGGCTGACCACCTCGACGTGCCCCGGCAGCACCTTCGCAAGCAGCGCACGCCCGGCATCGGTGAGGGTGACGGTGATGCTCCGCTCGTCGTCCGGCGAGGGAGCGCGGACGACCAGGCCCTCCTTCTGGAGCAGATCCACCTGATAGGTCAGGCCACTGCGGCTGTAGACGACACCGTCGGCCAGGTCGGTCATGCGGTGACTGCCCGTCGGTGAGTCCCCGAGGCGGGCCAGCAGCTGGAACTGCACATAGCTGAGATCACCGGCCTCGCGCAGCTGCTGCTCGACGGCGTGCCGGAGCAGGCTGGTCACCTCGATGAGGTCGAAGTAGGCACCGAGCTGCACGGGGTCGAGCGACGGCGGTGAATCAGACATGCCCGAAGTCTACTGCTTCGAATTCGAAGAATGTGGCGGGGTGCGGTCCAGTCACTGCAGGGGAAACCGGAACTGAACTCCTCCGCGAGTTCCGGTGCCACCCCCGGCAGGTGGAGTGGGCGGGCGCGAGGGTCTCCCAGGCCCGATGGCGTGAGGCGTGACCTCGTGAGCGCACGGTGTGGGCAGCGTTGAGCCCGACTGAGCACCGCGGAACATGGAAATCGGGCAGTGCCGCGGCACAGGGTTACGAGCAGAAGGACGGCGCCGCCGCCCACGTATCCCGAGGACCGGCCATGAACATCCCCTGCCTGGCGCAACGTCGTCCTCGGCCCTCCCCGGTGACGGCACGACAGCCCGGCCGCAGCGCAGAAGCCATGAACACGATGCCGGGATGAGCACCGCCGCGTGGGCTCCGGTGTCCTTGGCCGTGGTGAGCGCCGGTGTCGGATGTCCGCGTCAGGCTCGCCGGCTCGCGGACTGGGTCACGGAGGCGGTGTGTCGGTCACTGGCGGCCGGGGGTGCGCGCGCCGAGGTGGAGGTGCTGGAGCTGCACCGGCTGGCGGCCGACCTCGCCCGGCACTCCATCCAGGGCCGCGTCAGTCTCGACCTGTGGGAGGCGATCGCGGCGGTCGTGGCGGCCGACGGGCTGGTGGTGGCGACCCCGGTGCGCGCCGCATCTCCGAGCGAGGTGTTCAACTCGTTCCTCGCCGTCCTCGGGGACAAAGTCCTCTCCGGCATACCGGTGCTGCTGGCGCTCAACAGCGGATCCGACCGGCAGCCACCCGACCTCGCGAAGGTGATGCGCAGGCGCCTGACCGACGTGCACGCCGACCCCGTGCCCACGGTCGTCGTCGCTGGTCCCGCCGACTGGCGGACAACGGCTGGCAGCGATGCGGCGCGGCTGCGCGCCTGCATCGGCCGAGCCGCCGTCGAACTCGCCGCTGCGATGCGCTCGCACCGGCAGTAACCCACAACACTTGCTTCGAATTCGAAGTAGATGTACCGTTAGCAACAGTTGCTTCGAATTCGAAGCAACTTGGATCGCGGTGAAGGTGAGAACTCCCATGAAGGCAGTGCGTTTCCACGAGTACGGCGACCCGAGCGTCCTGCGCTATGAGGACGTGGAGCAGCCCGTTCCCGCGGCCGGCGAGGTCCGAGTGCGCGTCGCCGCGACGTCGTTCAACCCCGTCGACGGCAACATCCGCGGGGGCTTCATGCAGGGCCCCATCCCGGTGACGCTGCCCCACACGCCCGGCATCGACGTCGCCGGAACGGTCGACGCCCTGGGCGAGGGCGTCGACAGCATAGCGGTCGGTGACGACGTCGTCGGCTTTCTGCCGATGGACGGCACCGGAGCCGCCGCGCAGTACGTTCTCGCGCCGGCCGACGTCCTGACCCCGGCCCCCAAGAGCGTCCCCCTGGCCGACGCCGCCGCGCTGCCGCTGGTGGGCCTGACCGCGTACCAGGCCCTCTTCGACCACGCCAAGCTGACGGCCGGGCAACGCGTCCTGATCAACGGAGCCGGCGGAGCGGTCGGCGGCTACGCCGTGCAGCTGGCCAAGAACGCAGGCGCCCACGTCATCGCCACAGCCGGCCCGCGCAGCAGCGAGGCGGTCACATCGGCCGGCGCCGACGAAGTCATCGACCACACCACCACCGGCGTGCCCGCAGCGGTGACCGAACCGGTCGACATCGCACTCAACCTCGCACCGGTCGCCCCGGACGAACTGGCCGCGCTCATCACCCTGGTCCGTCCCGGCGGGGTCGTCGTGAACACCACGGTGTGGATGCCCGCCCCCAGCGACGAGGAGCGCGACGTGCGCGGCATCGACCTCTTCGTCCGCAGCGACGCCGACCAACTGGCCCAACTGGTGGCGCTGATCGACCGCGGCGAGCTGCGCGTCGACGTCGCCGAGCGGGTACCGCTGGCCGAACTCCCCGCGCTCCACACCCGGGCCTCCGAAGGCGCGGTGCACGGCAAGGTCATCGTCGTCCCGTCCGCCGACTGACGCCGATCCTCCACCGAAAGGGAAATCCCTTCCCCACCCCGCTCGAGGACGCCAACAGCGCACTGCGCTGGCTGCACGCACACGCCGCCGAACTCGGTGTCGACCGCGACCGGATCGGTGTGATGGGGGACAGCGCGGGCGGCGGCATGACCGCAGGACTGACGATCCTCGCCCGCGAGCGTGGCGGCCCGGAGATCGCCCGCCAGATCCTCATGATGCCGATGCTCGACGACCGCACCACCACCCCCGATCCCCACATCGCGCCCTACCTGCTGTGGTCCTACGACGACAGCCTCACCGCCTGGCCCGCCCTGCTCGGCGAGGCCGTCGGCGGGCCCGACGTCCCGGTCAGGCGGCCCCGGCCCGGCTCGAGGACGCCACCGGCCTGCCGCCGGCCGACATCGAGGTCGGCCAGCTCGACGTCTTCCGCGACGAAGACACCGCCTACGCCACCAAACTCAGCCGCGCCGGCGTGCTAGTCGAATTCCACCTGCGCCCCGGCGCCCCGCACGAGTTCGACTCCATCGCCTTCACCTCCGACGTCGCCCGCCGCGCCATCACCGACCGCATCCGCGTCCTCAAATCCATCAGAGCCGCCACCGAGCGCGCTCGCCCCATGCCCCAGGAGGGGTATGCAGGCGCTCCGCACAGGTGGCCCGCACCCCGTTGCCCGGCACGATGGAGTCTCTCGGACACCGGCACGAACACACTGAAGCACCGCGCGGCCGGGCCGGAATCCCACTTCGCGCAGCATGCGCATCTACGGCCGGGAGACTGCCGGACTCCATTCGACCCGCCCGGCACCTGATCCTCACCTGACTGACCTCTGAAGGAGACGATTCCGATGATCCCCGACGACGACCTGTCCCGCTCGCTGACCGTGGCGGACCCCGACGATCCCGCCACGACGTACATCTCTTTGGTGGGCAACACGTACGCCATGCTGGTCACCGGCGAGCAGACCGACGGCCGGTACTGCCTGATCGACATGCGTGTGCCCGACGGCGGCGGCCCGCCCCCGCACCGGCACGACTTCGAGGAGATGTTCACGATCCTCGAGGGCGAGATCGAGTTCACCTTCCGCGGCGAGAAGTACACCGTGAGGGCCGGGGCCACGGTCAACATTCCGGCCAACGCGCCGCACAACTTCCGCAACATCTCGGGTGCGCCGGCCCGCATGCTGTGTATGTGCACCCCGGCAGGCCAGGACGAATACTTCCTGCGCATCGGCGATGTCGTCGCAGGCAAGGACGCGCCGCCGCCGCAGCTGTCCGAGGGCGAGGTCATGGAGCGTCGCCGCCGTGCGGCCGAGCTGGCCTCGACCTACCGGAGCGAATTCCTGTGACTCGCAGGGCCGGCAAACCCGGCACCGGCCGGCAGGGCGAGGTTCCCCGCTGAGCTGAGCAGCAGGACCAGATCGTTCGGGGTCCATCGCCTAGTCTTCTGAGTCAGGAATTCTGTTCAGATATGAGGTGAGGCGTTCGAGGATCTCGTCCGCCGTCTTGGTCCAGACGTAGGGCTTGGGATCGGTGTTCCATGCGGCGATCCAGGTCCGGATGTCCTTCTCAAGGGCCTGGACGCTCTTGTGGGCCCCTCGCCGTATCTGTTTGTTCGTCAGTTCTGCGAACCACCGCTCCACGAGGTTGAGCCAGGACGAGCCGGTAGGCGTGAAGTGCAGATGGAATCGGGGGTGGGCGAGCAGCCAGGTCTTGACGGCCGGTGTCTTGTGGGTGGCGTAGTTGCAGGCCGAAGGCTCGCCAGATCCTTGACACGGTCGACTGGGAGAGGCCCAGCTCTCTGGCCATCGCTCTCGTCGACCAGTGCGTGGCGTTCCTCGGTGTCGACTCCAGCGTCCGCTTCACCACTGCGGCAACCTGCTCGTCGCTCACCGAGCGGGGGCCGCCGGATCTGGGCAGGTCACCCAGACCGGCGATGCGATGCTCGTTGAATCGCGCCCGCCACCGGCCCACCGACTGACCCGTCATGCCCACCAGGGCACCGACATCCTTGTTCGACATGCCGTCCGCGCAGGCCAGGATGATCCGGCACCGCACCGCCCATGACTGAGGAGTCGAGCGACGCCTGACCCACCCCTCAAGCGCCGCCCGCTCATCCACCGACAGCACCAACTCGGCCTTCGGCCGCCCCGTACGAGCCATACCGCAAGCCTACATATATAAAAGGAACTCCCGACTCAGAAGACTAGAACTCGGGTATGACATCCAGCTCCCCTGGGAGCTGCGGTTGGCGCTGCTGACTGCCGTCAACGGTCTGCTGATGCTGTCCTCCCGCCGGGGCTGGCACCCGTTCTGGTCGCACCAGGCTGCGGGGTGCAGGTGACCCGCGCGGAGCTCGGGCAGGAAGCGGTTCTTCCAGGCGGTGCGATTGCTGGCTCTAACAAAAGCTGTTGATCATGTGACTGTTGGCTTGTCCGCTCGTTGGTCTGGTCGTGGGGAAACGCCAGTCGCGACCGTGGATCGTGTCGGATGAACTCTGGTCATTTATCGAGCCGTTGCTGCCCGAGCCGGCGCCGAAGCTGGTCGAGGGCAGACCTCGAGTGCCGGACCGCCAGGCCCTGTGCGGGATCCTCTTTGTCCTGCATACCGGCATCCAGTGGCAGTACCTGCCGCGGGAGCTGGGCTTTGGCTCGGGGATGACCTGCTGGCGGCGCCTGGCAGCCTGGAACGAGGCGGGCGTCTGGGACCAGCTCCACGTGCTGCTGCTGGAGAGGCTGCGGTCGAAGAACCAGCTGGACTGGTCCCGGGCGGTGATTGACTCCTCGCACGTCCGCGCGGCCCGAAGGGGCCCAAAAGCGGACCCAGCCCGGTCGACCGCGCACGTCCGGGCAGCAAGCACCACCTCATCGTCGACGGGCAGGGCATCCCGCTCGCGGTGTCGCTGACCGGCGGCAACCGTAATGATGTCACCCAACTCGAGCCGCTGCTGGACAAGATTCCGGCAGTCGCGGGCCGGGTCGGCAGACCGCGCCGACGCCCCGACGCGCTGCTGGCCGACCGCGGCTACGACCACGACAAGTACCGCCGCTTGCTCTGGCAGCGAGGGATCCGCCCCGTGATCGCGAAGCGAAGCGAGCCGCACGGCACTGGCCTGGGCATCTTCCGCTACGTCGTCGAGCGCACGATCGCCTGGCTCCACGGCTTCCGCCGCCTGCGCATCCGCTGGGAGCGACGTGACGACATCCACGAAGCGTTCCTCGGACTCGCCGTCTGTCTGATCACCCACCGCCACGTCCAACGCCTTTGTTAGGGACAGCAAGCCATACCTCGACCAGCGCTGGCAGGAAGGCTGCACCAGCGCCTGGAAACTATGGGAGGAGATCAGAGAACAGGGCTATCCACGCGGCTACGGCAGCGTCCGCGACTACGTCAGCAGGACACTTCGCGGCAAGCCCCAGCCGGTCGGGCCCCGGCCGCCATCTGCCCGAGCCGTCACACGCTGGGTCCTCACTAATCCCGACGCACTGAATGAGAACGACCGACTTCACCTCAACGCCGCCCTGGCCAACTGCCCCGAACTCGCAGCACTCGCCGAGCACGTGCGCTCCTTCGCCCACATGCTCACCCACCTGTAAGGCGACCAACTACCCGACTGGATCGCAGCGGCGACCGCGACCACCGAACTGCCCAGTCTCCGCCGATTCGCCCAGCATCTCGAACGCGACCTCGACGCCGTCATCGCCGGCCTCTCACAACCCTGGAACTCCGCCGTCGTCGAAGGCCACGTCAACCGGCTCAAAATGATCAAGCGCCAGATGTTCGGTCGCGCGGGCTTCGAACTCCTCCGCAAGCACGTCCTGCTCTACGCATAGATCCCAGGTCAGGAGTCGTCCACAACGAGTCCAAAACCATAAGGGAACCCCTCCAAGAACTCACGGCGCGAAGGATCGGCCTCCTCTGCAGCCATCGAACCGAGTAGGTCGATGAACTCGCTTCGCTGATCACTCGACAGCTGAGCCACCAGATGAGCGACACCCTCCAAGACCTTGACCGCGTCATCCGGATCCATCTGCTCGTCCTCGCACCCCTCAACGAACCAGAGGACATCGACCAAAGCCTCAGCCAGAGCACGGGTCAGCGAAGAGTACACAGGCATCGGAACGACCTCCCACCAGGCGGCTGATAGAGCGCGGCCATCTCACCACATGCCACTGACATCACTGTCGGTGAGGCGTCCACAGAAAGTGGACCAGAGCCTTCGGTGGGGAGTCATTTGGAGGTGCTTCCGGGAGTCACCTCGCGGGGCTCAGCAAGATCAATGTCAGCGAGTTTTGGGTTCTGGCACAGATCTTGGGGAGCGGTTGCGGAGGGTGATCGAGGTCGCAGTCAGGTGGTTTGGAGCCGGAAGTGCAGCAAGTCGGTGCCATCAGCAGAGGCTGGTTTGCCGTCCGAATCGGTTACCGCAGTCAGGGCCAGGCCGACGGGCGTGGCCAACTTCTCGAACTGCTCCGGCGTGTACCAATGCATGGTCCACGGGCGCTCTTCGATGGTGCTGTCTGAGCCGTGGTGCCGCTCGTAGCGTAGAAGCGTCGTCTGTGTCCGGGCTGTCTCGTCGCGTTGCTCGGCGACGACGGATACCCGGAGCTCGGCGCCGTCGGGTGCGGCGGACGTGCGCACTCGGCCGATCTGTTCAGCGGGGGTCGGTGCGGGGGTGAACAGGGGCACCAGGGCGGTGCCGCCCTCAGCCAGGTGAGCGCGGATGCCGCGCAGGGCGGCGAGCGCTGTGGCGTCGTCGGGGAGCAGGGTGAAGGTCGGCCCGGCAAGGAAGATCGCCCGGTAGCGGCGGGGCAGGTTCAAGGCCTCCATGCGCTGGTGGAACACGGTGGCACGGATGTCTTGTTCGGCTGCCCGGCGTCGGAGCCGCTCCAGCATGTCGGCGGAGGAGTCGACGCCGTCGACGTCCAGGCCGCGTCGGCGCAGTTCGAGCAGGGGGTCACCGTCTCCGCACCCCAGCTCCAGTGCCGGCATGCCGGTTTGCTGAATGAAGGCTGCGTAGGGTTCGGGGTCCTGGGAGAAGGATTTCAGCGGTCCGTAGATCTCCGCGACGATGCCGGTGTAGAAGTCAGCTGGGTCCACGCCCGTCACCCTACGCAGCCCCTTCCCTCCGTTCACCCGAATATCGAGAGTGGGTCACTGCAGCAGGATCCTCTTGCGGAGCAGTTCGAATCCTCCCGACCGGGGCACAGTCTTGGACATCGGTTGCGGGCACGGGCTACTACCTGGTTGGCGTGCTCGACCAGTTGCCCGGCGCCCGCAGTCTGGGCCTCGACACCTCGATGCGCGACGGTGACCTGGGAGCCAGTCATCACTTTGCGTATTCGCCGGCCGAGGCATTCACCCATCACATCAGGCCCGGGGGCGACCCGCGAGCGAAGCTGCTGGACGGAGCGGCGTGGGAGCAGGCCAAGCCCACCGTGCTGGCCTCGCTCAACCTGCCCGCTGAGGCGGGCGAGCACCTGACAGCGCGGGCCGCGCTGCTGGACGGCACCTACCGTGAGATCGCCGGGCGGGTGCCGGCGAACTCCCAGATCGTGTTCGACGACGACGGCCGCCTGCACTTCGCCGCCCTGGAGCCTCCCTGCGTGCCCTGCGGGAGGCGGTGGAGGCGATGCTGCCCCGGGTCGACCTGCCCGAGGTGCTGCTGGAGGTGTTCTCGTGGACCGGCGCCGACAAGGCGTTCACGTCCGTCACCGGCGGCGAGGCGAGGCTGAAGGACCTGAACGTGACGATCGCCGCGCTGCTGGTGGCGCACGCGTGCAACGTCGGCTACACCCCGGTCATCGGCTCTGCGGACGCGCTGAAGTACGGGCGCTTGTCGCACGTCGACCAGACCTATCTGCGCCTGGCGACGTACCGGGCTGCGAACGCGGCGCTGATCGACTACCAGGCGTCGATCCCGCTCGCGCAGGCGTGGGGCGGCGGGCTGGTGGCCTCCGTGGACGGCATGCGGTTCGTCGTGCCGGTGCCGAGCGTGTACGCGCGGCCGAACCCGAAGTACTTCGGGCGCCGGGGCGGCGCCACCTGGCTCAACATGATCAATGACCAGGCGGCGGGGCTGGGCGGGAAGGTGGTAGTTGGCACTCCGTGCGACTCGCTGTACGTGCTGGACGTCCTCTACGACCGCGACGGCGGCAAGCGCCCCGAGACGATCGTCACCGACACCGCCTCCTACAGCGACATCGTGTTCGGCCTGCTCACCCTCGCCGGGTTCGCGTACGCGCCGCAACTGGCGCACTTGCCCGACCAGAAGATGTGGCGCATCGACCGCACCGCCGACTACGGCGCATTCACTGACGCTGCCCGTGGTCGGGTGGACCTCGCCCGGATCGAGCGGCAGTGGGAGGACATCCTGCGGATCATCGGCTCCATCCACACCGGCGTGCGCGCCTACGACGTCATCCGCATGCTGTCCCGGGACGGGCGGCCGACCCCGCTGGGGGACGCGATTGCGCACTACGGGCGGATCGCCAAGTCCCTGCACATCCTGCCCCTGGCCGACGAGCCCGGCTACCGCCGCCAGATCAAGGCCCAGGCCAACCTCCAGGAGGGCCGCCACGCACTCGCCCGGAACATCTTCCACGGCCGCTCAGGGCAGCTCTACCAGCGCTACCAGGACGGCATGGAAGACCAGCTCGGCGTGCTCGGCCTGGTCCTCAACGCCCTCGTGCTGTTCACGACGCGGTACACGGACGCCGCGGTGAACCAGCTGCGCACGGACGGCTTCGACGTCCGCGACGAGGACGTGGCCCGCCTCTCGCCATTCGTGCGGCACCACATCAACATGCTCGGCCGCTACTCCTTCCAGCTCCCCGACCTGCCCGGAGGCTTGCGACCACTGCGTGATCCGGATGCCGTAGACGGCGAGTGACCGCCGCTCATCGGGAGACGCCGACCAGCCCCTGCTGCGGGCTGGTCGGCGGGGCTGCGGTTGGGTTGCTTAGATGGTCACGCCTGGCTGCCGCCGGGGCAGTTCGGCGTGCCGCACGGCGTCGGAGGCCAGGGCGATGCCCACGCCCAGGCTGGCGAAGATGCCGCAGCCGACGAACACCGGGGCGGCTCCCCTGTAGGCGATCTCGACATTGTTCGTCGCCGCCCAGGTGCCGACGCGTTGGCACTTCTTCGTGGTCAGGTGCGGGGAGAAGTTGTCGCAGACGATGGCGATCCGCACCGTCGAAGGGTAGAGGGTGCGCAGGTAGCGGCAGAATTCCAGGAACTGGGTGCGCCGCTTGATGGGCTTGATGTGGCCGTAGAGCTTGTCCTTGGCCAGGTCCAGGGCGGCGAACAGGTGCCGCACTCCGCCGTAGCGGTTGTAGGTCGCCCGGCGCCGCCGACGCGGCTCACGATCGGGGTCCTTCTGCTTACCTCCGCGCTCGGCCCACTGCTTCCCGGGATGGGGCATGAGGTTGAGCGGGCCGAACTCATCCATGCAGAAGACGACTTCGGGCTCGCTTTCCTCGGGTATGACCTCGCCGTCGGCGATCGCGTAGAGGTGCTCGACGCGGGCCTTCCTGGCCGCGTAGTCCGGGTCACGGGAGGTCTTCCAGGTCTTCAGGCGTTGAAAGGAGACGCCTTCCTCGCGGAGCAGGGTGCGCAGGCCCTCGTGGCTGATGTCGTCGACCACCCCCTCGGCGACCAGGAAGTCCGCCAGCTTGGTCAGGCTCCACGTCGAAAACGGCAGGTCGTGCTCGGTCGGCTTGGACTTGGCGAGCTTCTTGATTTCGCGGCGCTCGGGCAGCGTGAAGGTCTTCGGCCGGCCTCCGGAGTACTTCGGATACAGCGAGTCGAATCCATCAGCGTTGAAGTTATGGATCACGTCGCGGACCCGGTCGCCGCTGGTGAACGACACCTCGGCAACCTTCGCCACCGGCATGCCCTGCGCAGACAGCAGCACCATCTGGGCCCGCCGCCAGGTCACCACCGACCCCGTGCCACGGCGGACGATCCGCAGCAGCCGCCGTCCCTCATCGTCATCGATCTCGCGGACCCGTACACGCTCTGCCATCCGGACAGAATGACGGCCCCTCGCCGTCCGGCACAGCACCCGGACGGCGAGTCAACTCACAACGGGCGAACGTTGCCTGATGCGGCACTAGCCTCCGGAGCATGAGTTCCGTTGAGCAGGCAGTCGGGTCGAGCGAACAGCTGACGGCACGTAAGCACAGGGGCACGACATCGTTTGTGCTGGGCGCTGCCGCCGTCGCCATGTTGATGTGCCCGTTTCTGCCTGCCTGGGTCCCGAACGGGGTCCGCTTCTTTCCCGTGTACTTCATCGTGCCTGCGGGGATCGGTGCGGTCGTCTGCGGCCTCGTCGCGCTGCACAGGGCGCGGAGCCAGGAGGGGGCGACTCCCTCCCGGGCGCGGGCGGGAGTCGCACTCGGCACGACGGCCGTTGTGCTGTCGCTGGCCGTGATCGTCTGGGCGATCTGGGCGCTGAACCAGGCCTACCAGTAGAGGCCGAGTACGCCGCCCGGGACTTGACGGGCTACTGAAGGCCGGGGCCGCAGGGGTAGTCGTGCCGTGTCCTGCCGACGGTCTGTGACGTTGCCCTGATCATGGACGGCTACGAACACCTTGACCTCGATGAGATCGACTTCGCGCCCATGGAGCACGACACCGAGCGGCTGCGCCTGCTGACGCTGGATGAGGCTACGAGCTGGTCCAAGTGCTGCGCACAGCCGCCGAGGAGGGCGGGGCGGCCGCGCAGGACGCGGACCGCCTGGCGCGCGAGATCGGCGCACGCATCCCGTCGAAGAGCTGACGCGTAACGCCCTTGCCTTCTGTGCTGGAGGGAGGGGCGGTCAGACCGATGGAGGGAAGCGGACGGCGAGCAGGGCCCGGTCGTCGGGGAAGGCCGCCTCGGGCTGGTGGTGCAGGAAGCGGTCGCATAGCTCGGTGATGTTCAGGCCGCTGGTGGTGCGGGCGAACTCGGTCAGCCGTTCCATTCCGATGGCGAGGTCTTCGCGACGCCGCTCGATCAGCCCGTCGGTGTACAGCAGCAGAGTGTCCCTCTCGGCCACGGTGGTCTCGGCCTGCCGGTAGCGGACGCCTCGGACGGGGCCCAGGGGCGGGGAGGTGGCGTGGTTGAGGTAGACGCTGGAGCCGTCGGCGTGGATGAGCAGCGGTGGGGGGTGGCCGGCGGTGGCGTAGGTCAGGGTGCGGGTGCGGCGGTTAAAGACCAGGTAGCAGGCGGTGGCCATCCGCTCCGGGTGATAGCGGCCCAGGAAGGTGTTGACTTCGTCGAGGACGGCGGCAGGGTCGGTGCCGCAGCGCGGCACGATGTTGCGCAAGGCGGCGGTGGTCTGGGCCATGACGGTCGCTTCGTGCAGTCCGTGGCCGGCGACGTCGCCGATGCTCAGGCCGATGTGATCGGCGTCCACGTCGTAGACGTCGTACCAGTCGCCGCCGACCGAGAGCAGGTCACTGCCCGGGGCGTAGCAGGTGGCCGTCTGCAGGCCGGGAAGCTGTGGCAGCCGGGGCAGCAGGCTGAGCTGCAGGCGTTCGGCGACCCGGTGCTCGTGCTCGTGCAGGCCCGCCCGGCGCAGGGCTTGGGCGACCTGCTGGGCCACGGCCGTCACATGCGCGGACGCGGTGGACGTGAGTGAGCCGTGCACGATGAGCATGCCCAGCTGGACGCCGTCCGCCTCCAGCGACAACGCGAGCGGAACCGCGTCCGTGGCCTCACGAGGAAGCGATCCGTCCGCGCAGGACGGCCGGTCCAGGTCGGTCCAGCCGCCCGCGCCGACCGGAAGGCCTTTGTCCTCCGGCTGCAGGGGCGGTACCAGCCGCGCCGAGTGCAGATAGAGCTCCGCCGCAGTGGCTCCCAGGGCAGCCGGCGCCACCTCGGTGACGACGCGGGAAACCTCCGCGAGGGTGATCGCACCGGCCAGGGCGGCGGTCAGGTCGTACAGGTGCTGCAACTGGCCGCGAGCGGCCTGTTCGGCGGCCAGCAGCCGCGCCCGGTCGACTTCGGTGGCCCGGCGGAAGGCCACCTCTCGGTTCAGCGCCTCCACCTGCTGGCTGAGCACGGCGAACCGGTCGGACGCCCCGGCCTCGACTAGGTGCAGCTGCAGGGCCGGCTGCGGGCCGTACCACCAGGTGGCCCGCGCCCCGTGACAGCGAAAGCGCCGTATGCGGCCGTCAGCGTCCTTGAGGACCAGTACGCCGGGCACGGGGCTGCCGCTGCGCAGCCACACGCTCAGCTGCTGACGCAGCTGCGGTGTGTCGTCGGACTGCAGGTCGAACAGGCTGGTGCCCGGGCGCAACCGGTCGTCGCAGCGGACGGCCGCGGGATTGGCGGCCAGGATGCGGCCGTCGGCCCCGCACAGCAGCACCGGATGAGGCAGCGGTTTGGTGATGGCCCGGAAGAGGCCAACGGTCATGGGGCCACAGCCCGGTCGCCGAAGTACTCACGGCCACTGACCGTCTCGATGTCCACGTCAGGGACCAGGTGCACCACGACGCGGCAGCCCGCGTCGCCGCGCGCGAGGGTCTCCTCCAGCTCCACCCGCGCGTAGCCGAGATTGCGGGCGGCGATGGTGCCGAAGACGTTGGACGTCATCATGCACATCGACTCCCGGCCCATCACCTTCTCCGCGAACGGGCACACCCGGTTGCCCAGAACGATCTTCGTCTCGTCGTGCTCGATGACGTAGAAGTCACCGTTAATGCGGCGCTTGAGGTCCACGAGCGCCTCGGCGACCTGCTCACCCGTGAGCCGGTCGGCTCCCAGTGCCTTGAGGTACATCTCGTCGATCTGCGTGCCGACGGCCTGCCCCACGAGGCTGACGTAGCCGGACGCCTCCTCCAGACCGATCACCGACTCCAGCGACGTCGCCAGCTCACGCACCAAAGTCCGCAGGAACACATCACGGTCCAGAGGAATCTCCACATCCGAAACCTGTCCCATACCGGCTCCCTCGCCCTCGGGCCCCGGCGGCAGCGCGACCGGCGTGGCCTCAATTTCGTGTAACGGGATCTGATTCTGCCAGCGCCCTCCAGCCCGCCACCACCAGTCCCGTCGAGAGCAGCAAACGACCTTCACAGGATCTGCCGGTCACCCGACAGGCACTGATGGTTCGCCACACAGGCAGGGGTAACCCGACAGATGACTGCCACCGGCCGTGCACAGCACCAGTCGGCGGCGGCGCAGGGCCCCCGCTGGAGGAACCTCATGAACGGCGAACCGACCCTCCCATCCTGCGAGTCGCGTTTCCCCGCAGCCACAGCGAGCATCGCGGCTGCCCGGCACTGGGTCCGCGACTGCGTGGAAGGTTTTGGCGGCCCGCTGCGCCAGCACCGGATGATCCAGACCGTCGAACTGCTCGTCTCGGAACTGATGACCAACGCCATCCGCCACGGCGCCGGCCCACCCCTGATCCGACTCACCTGGAACGGCAGGCTGCTGCGCATCGCGGTCAGCGATTACAGCGACAGCTGGCCGCGCATACGCGCCACCGAGAACACCGAGCCCGGCGGCTTCGGTATGCAGCTCCTCGAACGACTCTCCCAACGCTGGGGCGTCACCCCACGCCACCCTGGCAAAACGGTCTGGGCCGAACTCAGCCCCGCCCCCTGAGCGCGCCTCCTACCACCCGTGGATCAATAGTGTCGCCGCTCCGGGAAGACTCCAACTCGGTCGCGAGACCCCGCCACCAGCTCGCCTTAAAGAGCGTTTTGTGCAGGAGACGATGTTTGTTTCGAGGTTCAGGTGTCGCGCCAGTTCGGGGTGGCTTCGCGGGTGAGTCGTCGGCTTATGAGGTGGATCATCGCGACGTGGATTATGGCTTCGGAGCGGTGGGGGTGGGTCTCGTAGTCGCGGGCGAGACGGCGTGCAGCATGATCCAACCGATACTCCGCTCGGCCATCCAGCGTCTTCTCGCGACGTGAAACCCACGGGTATCCGGGTTTCTGTTGACGACTTCGACATCGGTTCCGAGGCGGGCGCCCTGGTCGACGACGGTGTTCTTGCAGCCGGTGTCGACCCGGTTTTTGGAGATGGTCGGGTACTTCTCCTTCGCCTCGTCGAGCAGGCGTATTCCCAGGGCGTTCTCCGACAGGCCGACGGCGGTGACGGTCAGAGTGGGGCAGGGACGAGAGCTGCATATAGGACCGGACCTGCATAAACGTCTTCTTGGACGGCTTCTCGCCCGCCCACCTGGGCCAGCGCCCGCTCGGTCAGCCGACGGATCGCTCTTCCCGCCAATGTCACCGGCGCTGCGCAGCGGGCTTGCGGCACATCAAGGGCCGGGCCGGTCGGGCGTCACGGGTCGCCCGACCTGGCTCAGCGACGAGACGTCCCCAGGGAGTTGCCCAGCGCCAGCGGGCCCGGCCAGTTGATGCCGGTCGTCCGCCAGATCCTGTGCAGCCCTGTCCTTCCCCTCGACGACCGCTGAGGCGGGCCCGGCCGTCAGCCCGTCAGCCGCCTCGAACTGCGCGCCGCGAACAGGGTCACGCCCAGCTCACAGGCAAGGTACGCCGGGCCAGCTCGGAGCCGGGACCTGGGGCATCGACGCACTTGCTGCCGCCTGCCCTGGGCATGATGAGCATGGAGTAGGGGTCCGCCCCGGGTAGCGCCTTGGGGAGAGACTGCGTCTGTCCGGCCGTCCGGGGTTGGCCTGTTGCAGGGATACACTCCGCCGCTGGGGGAGTTTTCTCTCCTGCCCGGGCCGGGGCGGCCGGCAGGTGGCTTGATGTGAAGGAGTCCGAGCGTGGATGCCCCACATCCGGTGGGCGGTGCCGGCGCGGTGGCGCCCGGGAAGGTCGCGTTGGAGGTGAGCCCGTTGCCCGGTCGTTCCGGGATACGTGCCCGCGGTGAGATCAGCGCCCTGACGCGTCCGTCGTGGGAGCAGGCCCTGTCCGAGCTGGCCCAGCGGCACGCCGGCGTGTCGTACGTGGAGCTGTCGGATGTGGCGTTCGTCGACGTGGCCGGGGTGAGTGCGCTGGCGGTCACCGCCATGAACCTGCCCGACGGGAGGGTTGTGGTCGAGAATCCCCCGCCGCAGCTGCCGCGGGTTCTGGAGATGTTCTGGCCGGGCCTGGATCGGATCGAGGTGGCTCTGTGATGAGCACGGTGACCACCCACGAGGCGTTTGTGCACCCTGCCCTGTTCTACCGCACCGAGCAGGAGTACACGCAGCAGACGGTGGCCTTCCTGCGCGAGGGCCTGGCCAGCGGCGAGCCGATGGCCGTGGCGGTGCCCGGCCCCAACCTGGACCTGATCAAGGCCGGTCTGGGCGGGGACGCCGAGGGCATCCTGTTCCTGGACATGACCGAGGCCGGCCGCAACCCGGGGCGGATCATCCCCAAGGTGCTGCGCGGGTTCGCCGACGCCCACCCCAAGGGGCGTGTGCGGATCATCGGTGAACCGATCTGGGCCGGGCGCAGCGCGGTGGAGTACCCGGCATGCGCGCAGCACGAGGCGCTGATCAACGCCGCGTTCGAGGGCAGGGCGGTGACGATCCTGTGCCCCTACGACGAGGTGCGGCTGGACCCGGAGGTGATCGCCGATGCGAAGGTCACCCACCCGACCCTCATCAGCGGGGATGGCCGCGAGTCGGTCAGCGACGCCTACGACTGGCAGGCAATCGTCGATCGCTACAACCAGGCGCTTGCGCCGGCACCGGACGCCGCGGCCTTCTCCTACGGCGGGGAGGACCTTCCGGCCGTCCGCCAGTTCGCTCTCGCTCAGGCGATGCGGCTGGGCCTGGTAGGGGAGCGGCTGATGGATGTGGAGTTGGCGGTCGCGGAGCTGACGACCAACAGCGTGGTCCACGGCGGAAGCCGCGGGACACTCGCCATCTGGGCCGAGCAGAGGCAACTGGTGTGTGAGGTCCGCGATGCGGGCCGGCTGACCGATCCGCTGGCCGGCCGGCGCCCGCCGGAGCGCGGGCAACTGGGCGGCCGGGGCCTGATGCTGGTCCACTACGTGGCCGACCTGGTGCGCGTGCACACCGGCGACGACGGCACGACGGTGCGCTTCTACCTCAGCCTGTAACCGCACGCGTGGGCGGCCACCCTGTCCGGGCGGCCGCCCACGATGGCCGCGAGCAGGGCACCCGGCCCGGTGTAGCAACACCCCCAGCAGCGCACAGCGCGGCAGACGAGGCAGCCCGGATGGAGGCAGTACGCCGCTACGACACCCTCGACACCGGGCCCGACGGGGCCTTCGACCGCACCGCCGCGATGGCCGCCTGGTCTGCCGTCAGCGGCGATGTGCAGGTCCACCCGTTCGGCAGGAGTCGTGGCTTTTGATGCTGTCGTTGTCCTTCGCGTGGGAGTACACGGTGAACAACGCGTCGACGGGGTAAGCCAAGGCACGCGGACTCCCTTCGGTAGTGAGGCCTACCGCGGAGATCTGGCTCGTCGCGCGCTGAGGCTCATGCTGGAGGACGCCGGCACCCGGATCCTGGGGATACACAGCGACACGACTTACGGCCCCTGCCTCCCCTCGCACTGCCCATAGCGGACCACCTGACGCTCGGAGGGGGGCTTGTCCGTGTACAGGGCGACGGCTGACCTGGTGTGTTGCTGGTTTGTTGAGAGGTGGGGCGGGGCGGGGTGTACGAGGGGGTTCCGCTGGCAGACCCCGTGCCGCCGGCCACGCATCCGGGAATGTCTCACCACCGGCTGGTCAGAGCCGAAGCGTCGTCCGGCGAAGTCGGGCGACCCCCGGCCAACCGTGGACGAGCTGTGCCACCTTTCGGGCACGAGGAGCACCTGCCACACTCTGTGTGCAGTGCTGATGCTGTCTACGTATCCCCGTGACGGCATCAGCCCTCGCTTTGCGATGGCCACCAGGGGGCCAGGTGTGAGGGCCTGCGCGAGGGAGACTCGCATGAGCAGGGGTTGGGCAGTCAGCCTCCCGGGCTCTTCGCCGTCCATGGTCGGCGAAGGGTTCCCCTTCTTGTCCTATGTGATCTTCATATTGCGCTGAGGGTGTCTTGCCGTTCCGGTCCGGGGCAGGCGTACTGGAAACGTCGGCCCCTGTATGGAGACCCGGAATGACGACCTCCCGCGAGCAGAAGCAGCTGCCCGACGGAACGCGTGATCCTGCGGTGACCCGGCTGGAGCAGGAGAACGCGCAGCTGCGGCAAGCCGTCGACTCTCATGCGGTGGTCGACCAGGCGATCGGTGTCCTGGTCGCGGCCCACCGGATCGCGCCGGCCGCCGGGTTCGAGGTGCTGCGTGAGGTCTCCCAGCACACCAACATCAAACTGCACACGATCGCCGAGATGATGATCGACTGGGCGTTGGGGCAGCCACTTCCGGAGACGGTGGAGCGCGCGCTGGGCCAGGCCGTGCAGCGCCGCCCGGGTCAGGACGGTGTTCCAGGCCGGCCCCAGTAGAGCGGTCAGGGTTCGAGGGCCTGCTCGACGGTGGGGTGGCAGGTGATGAACGTGTCGATGCCGACCAGGCGCAGGACGCGCAGGACGGGCGTCTGCGCGGCGGCGATGCGCAGCCACCCCGCCTTGCTGCTGACGGCCTTGTGGGTGGTGACGAAGACGTTGATGCCGCTGGAGTCCATGAAGGTGCCGCCGCCCAGGTCCACCACGATCCGTGACGGCGGCGCCGAGCCGTACCCGGAGAGCCCCGCCCCGGCGGCGGCCGGGAGCGGGCCCCGGCCGTGAAGGGCCTGCGCGATCGGCGTCATCATCACCAGGCTCACAGGTCGGCGGCCATGCCCACGCCGTGCCGCGCCGTCGGACACCGGCGAAGAACCTGTCGCCGGGCCTCGGCCGCGCGCCTGATGGAACCGGCGGCAGTTCGTTTCAGTCGCCAAAGTGGTGATACACGGTCATTGTTCCGATTTTCATACAAGGAGGACTCATGGCGACAGGTGAAACGGGATTCAGTGACGTCGTGTACGACCTCGTATCCGTTCAGTACCACTCTTTGAAGGCTGGACACGATTACGGTCAGTATGTGCGCGACGCGGAGAACGCCGGGAAGAAGGAGATCGCCGAGTTCTTCCGCACCGTGATGGAGCAGGACTCGGAACGCGCAGCCCGGTGTCATCAGTTCCTGGCCGAACTGTCCGGTACCGAGGAAGCCGGCCCGGCTGTCAGCTGAGCTCTGACGGAGAGAGCGCGGGCCGCACCCGCTTGCGGGCGGTGCGGCCCGCAGCCGAGTCCGTGGGAAGGCGGGACGCAGACGCTGGGCAGCAGTGGCGTCGGCCCTGACTACGTGGTGCTGACCTCAGGGCGGTTACGCGACCAGGGCCACCACCATGGCGATCAGCCCGATCGCTACCATCGCCACCACGACCAGGATCAGGGTGAGCGGCATCGGTCCCCATCCCTTGCGCAGTTCAGGCACGGGATAGGAGATGCCGTAGGTGCCTCCCTCGGCGGGTGGCGTTTCACCGGGTGGTACATCGCCGCCTGGCCCGACTCCCGGAGTTCGCCGCGGGTCGGGATCAGGAGTCGTCATGACGGACACTCCTTTCAGGGTTCGCTACTGGTTCGACCGCGCGGCGCTGATGTCGCCGAGGGCAGACCCGGAGTCGCGCTCGATGGCCAGGTCACCCAGGGAGACGATGCCCACCGGATGCTGCTCTTCATCGATCACCGGGACACGGCGGACGGAATGCTCGCGCATCACTTCGACCGCGAGAGTCAGATCGTCGTCGGGCCCCACCGTGACGAGATCCTCGCTGCACGCTTCGGCCACGGTCATGTTGTTTAGGTCGCCGCCTTCAGCCAGCGCGCGCACCACCAGGTCACGGTCGCTGACCAGGCCACGCAGCTGCTCGCCGTCGGTGACGAGAACGGCGCCGATGTTCTCGTCCCGCATCCTCCGGGCCACAGCCGTCACCGAGGCCTGCGGCTCGACGGTCACCAGGGCGCTCGTCATGACGTCGCTGACATGCTGGGTCATGGGACATCCCTCCAGGTGTGGGCGGTGCTCTTCCACCACCGTTCCCAGACCGAGTACCCGCGCGGAGGGCCAGCCCCCACGGCGTCGCCAGAGCGACTGTTCAGCAGTTTCGACAGCACCATGCCCTGGAGCTGCCCGGCTCAGTCTCGGTCACAGGTGCAAGGAAGGCCGGCAGTGGCAAGCCGACGGCCCGAGGACGCCGGTCAGAGTGCACTCCGCCACCCCGTGTGTCTGGCCGGGACGAGAATCGGCCGCGTCCTAACGTGGGGCCGGAACGATCCGGGCGTACCGCCGCCAGGATCCCGGTCTTTCGGAGGCGCCTGACCATGACCGTCAAAATCCCTGAACTCACCGGGGACTACGTCCTCGACCCCGCCCACACCCGGATCGGCTTCGTCGCCCGCCACGCCATGGTGACCAAAGTCCGCGGCGCGTTCCACCAGTTCGAAGGCACCGCCCACCTGGACGGCGCCGATCCGACCCGGTCCACCGCCCAGGTGGTGATCAAGGCCGAGAGCATCGACACCGGCGTCGAACAGCGCGACCAGCACCTGCGCACCAACGACTTCCTGGACCCTCCCAAATTCCCCGACATCACCTTCCGCAGCACCGCGGTCGAGCCTCGCTCCGACACCGAATACCGAGTCACCGGCGACCTGACCATCAAGGACACCACCCGCCCGGTCACCGTCGACTTCGAGTACACCGGCAACGCCGTCGACCCGTACGGCAACCTGCGGGTCGGCCTGGAAGGATCGGTGACCATCTCGCGCAAGGAATTCGGCGTGACCTGGAACGCGGCCCTTGAAGGCGGCGGCGTGCTGGTCGGCGACAAGATCGTCCTGGAGTTCGACATCTCCGCGATCAAACAGGGCTAGCAGCGCCCGACCGGCCGACACACCCGTCAGGAGTGACGGACCGGGTCCGTGATTCCGCCGGGGCACGCAAGCGCCGCGATGTCCCATCCGGCGCGTTTGGCCCCGGCCTGGTAGGCGCTTTCGTAGAAGGCGAGCACGGCGGCACGTGGATCGGCCTCGGCGCGGGCCGTGTCGTAGCGCAGCACGGCCAGGTGGCTGTCGCCCTTCGCCACCCACTGCGCGGACGCCGGGCTGAGCGGCGCTTCGGCCAGGCCAATGGGCTCGGGCGCGGTGTACGAGTAGAACGCGGGCTCGGCAAAGGTGTCGTCGCCGAACCAGAAGCCGAAGCTGATCACTTCCGCGGAGTACGCCTCCCGAGTGACCGGGTCGACCTGCCCGGGCTGGTCGACCCGGCGCCCGGAGAACCGGCTGTGGGCGATGTCGAAGGTGTGCCAGAAGTGGTGCACCGAGCTGGTCTTCCCCGAGAAGCCCGCCGCGAACTCCTCGAGCACGGACGCAACCTGGCTCAGCACCCGCCAGTAGCGGTTCGCGGCCACCGGGTCGTAGACCGCGTGCTCGGTGTCCTCAATGAACGGCCGGCCGGTGTCAGGCAGATCGAAGGGCCTGGGAATGGCGATGTCTGCTCGGATGCCCAGCGCTGCCAGAGCGGCCAGGGTCTGGTCGTAGAAGGACGCGACGGACTGGCCCGGAAGCGGAACGGACCGCTCTTCGCCGTCCAGCGTCATGACAACGAGCCGGTGGTCGACGAAGTCGAAGTCGAGCGTGAAGATCGGATTCCCGTCGACCTGACCCATCGGACGGGTGGTGATACCGCGCCCAGTGACATGGAACGGGACGTTCCACCAGTGGTTGCGCCGGGCGCTCGCGGCCAAGCGGATCTTGCCGACGATCTGTGCGAAGCGGTGCAGCGTCTCCTTGGTGTCCCGCCACTCCGCCAGCGGCACCGGCGGGAACAGATCCATCGCCTGCCCCTTCCCGCCCGGCGCTCACGCGGCGGCCGGGCAGTCTCATCATGACCCCGCAGGAAACATCCGGCACGCCGCCGAGAGAGCGGTTCAGCCCGGACCACCGCACGGACACCGCCCAGGTCACGCCGTCGTCCGACCGTGGACGAGGCGACGTGGGCGGTCGGCCCCCGGTCAAGGCAGACACAGAGCGCGGCGCGCTCCTCCAGCTCCGTGTAGGCCAGGGCGGCCGGCGCGGCATCCCAGGTCGTAAACCCAGCGGCGCAGCCCTGGACGTGGATTGAGCCTGTCCACGTTTTCCAGAGCGTCTGGGGGAAGACTCGCCAGGTACCCGCCAGGCTCTCCTTCGCGAGCCGCCGAACCCGTGGTGGTCCGCACGTCCTCGCCGACGCCGCCAGAGGTGAGTGGGCACGGTGGACTCCACCGTGTATCCGGTGCGTGGACCGGCGGCGGCAGGGTGGAATTGGGCTCGCCTCCGCAATCGCGCCACGACCTCCTGCTCCTCCGGCTGCCCACCTGAACGCACTAGACGACGCGCCGCACTTACGATGGCGACCAGCGTGCCAGCCCACGCCCTCTGCTGGCCGGTCCGTGTGGCCCTCTCGGCCTCGCAACATCATGCTGTTGCTTGTCCCAGCCCGAGGTCGGTCGGATTCGGTGCGCTGAGGGGCCGGTCGCGGACCGGCCCCTTGTACATGTGGGCACTCACCCTGTTGCTCATGGCTGGCAGAACCGAGGCAGGGAGACAAGCGGTCAGGCGGTGAGGAGGGAGTCGTCCTTGGCGCGGGCTCCGGGCAGTTGGTGGCGGGCGGCGATGAGGGCGGTGTCGATGTCGCGGGTGCCGGTCGATACGCACAGCGTGTAGGCGACGTCGTCCATCCGCTGGCGGGTCTGCTCGCTGCCGTTCTCGGCGTGCCGGACGTGGGTCGGCATCCCGCCACGGGGAAGCAGCGGCCCCCGCTTCTGTCGGGGCGGCCCGGCTCGGTCAGCGCCCCAGAGCGTTGGCCAATTCCTTCTTGTTCATCGACGAACGGCCGCTGATGCCGCGCTTCTTCGCCTCCGCGTACAGCTGGTCCTTCGTCGGCCCCTGAGCGCCGCGGTGCGAGCGCTCACCGCCGCGCTGCGGAGCGGACTTCGGGTCCCGGGTGGACGTCTTGCTCGCTGTCTTCGACTCGCCGGAGCGCGCCCGTTCCTTGTTCACGGTGCGCGCCGCGATCTCTTTCGCACGGCCCTTGGAGGTACCGCGTTTCTCGGCGCTCTCCTTGATGTGCTCGTACTGACGCTCACGCTTCGCGCTGGAGCCCTGCGGCATGACGCTCTCCTTTCGGGCAGGCGCGGCCCGCTCGGCCGCGCAGGCGCTCCGGTTGATCTCCTGCGTACCCGCCGTCCGGCGCTCCTCACCTGGATCCGGGACGCGTTGATTCCATCTGATGCGGGGAGGCCGGGGTGTGCGAGCAGGCAGCCACCGAACGGATGAGTACACGGCCACCGCGCCCCCGTGGCGGAGGCTTCTCCTCAAGGTCGGTGAACGCCCATGCGCGTGTTGCGGGCGGGGAGACAAGGCGTGTCCGGCAGTGGCCGGGGTAGACGGCCGCCACGATGAGACAGGACGTGCATCTGCGAAGGGGAGTGCCAGCGTGAGTGGACAAGGCCGGCGTTTCACCAGGGCCCGGCCCCCGTCGCTCTGCCTGTTCCTGCTGGTCCTGGCCGCCTGCGGCGGCACCGAGCAGCGCAGTGCGAACGTCTCCACTGCGGCCACGGCTTTCGAGGAGGCACTGAACGAAGGCGACCGGGCAGCACTGTGTACGGCTCTCGCGCCGCAGACACGCAAGGAGGTGGAGAGTGCAGCGAAGAAGGTATGCGTCGACGCCATTGAGGCCCAAAACCTCCCCGCCGGGGGGCCGGTCCGCGGCGTGGACGTCCATGGCCGTCAGGCACGCGCCGTGCTGGCTTCGGACACGTTGTTCCTCTCGCAGTTCCAGGACGGCTGGAAAATCGTTGCCGCCGGATGCAAGCCTCGCCCCGGTCAGCCCTACGAGTGCTCGGTCAAGGGAAGTTGACGCATGCGCACCATGTTCACCCTCTGCCTGACCGTCGTCCTGGGAGGACTGGCCTACTTCACTGCGGTGGGCCTGATGCAGCGATGACCGCCGCCACGCCGCCGCCCCCGTCCGGCTCTTCGCACCGGGACGACGCCGGCACCGTCAGGGAACACGGCATGCGCCGCTTTGTAGGGGACAACGGCATAACGCTGGGTTTCGGCTTGGCCTTCCTGCTCGCCCTGGCCGGGCAGGCGATCGCGCTCACCACCGACGGCCTCGCGCAGATCGGCTTCCTCGACTACCCGGCGTCCTCGGACTTCGCCGTGGACGTGACGGAGAACTGGCAGTCGGAGTACCTGCAGTTCTTCCTGTACATCTTCGCCACCGTCTGGCTGCTGCAACGCGGCTCACCGGAGTCGAAGGAGATGCAGAAGGCCGGCCCTGAATCGGATGAGGACCAGCGGGTCGGCGAGCACGCGGGCCCGGACTCCCCACGCTGGGCGGCAGTGGGCGGAGTGCGCCAGGCGGTGTTCTCCCGGTCGCTCGGCCTGGTGATGGCCGCGCTGTTCCTTCTGTCCTGGCTGGCTCAGTCCATCGGGGGCGTCGCCGCCTACAACGAGCAGCAGCTGAGGCAGCTGCAAGCCCCTATCGGGTGGACGCAGTACGTCGTGTCCGCCGACTTCTGGAGCCGCAGCCTGCAGAACTGGCAGTCCGAGCTGCTGGCCGTTGCATCCATGGCCATCCTCTCCGTCTACCTGCGCCAGCGTGGTTCCCCGGAGTCCAAACCTGTGGGCACCCCCCACACCTCCACCGGCGTCGAGGGATGAGCGCAACGTGTCCTCACCTCGTCAGAGAGCTCGGACAAGGCATTCGGCTGAAGGGCGCGTGTATTCATTCGTGCCACGAATATCGCCGGGATCGGCACCCTGTCAGCCGCGCGAAGCGAGGACCGGCTCGCCTGATGCCTCTGCAGCCAGAGCCACGATCAGAAGAGTGGGGAAGGGCCGCGTCGACCCTGCGCAACGACCACGGCCGTTTCGTCGACGACCAGTCCTGGGGCCACCGCCGAGGCGGCCGCCACTGACCCACCCCACCTCCTGCGGGGGAATGCCGCGCGGCGGCTGCGGCAGACACGGCACCTCGGCGGCGCGCCCTTCCCTTCCCGGGGTGGGCGCGCCGCCTGGTGTTATGTGCAGGCCGGTATCACCTCGGTACCTGCTCGTAGGTGACGGTGGCGTCCGGGCAGACTTCCGCGAGGTGGGTGAGGGCGTCGCGTTCGGCCGGGTCGGCGGGCAGCTGCCAGCGCGGCTTGGTGGCCACCCAGGCGGTCGCGTACTCGCAGCGGAAGGCGTCGACGGGCAGCCAGTCGGCGGGGTCCTTGTCGCTCTTGGAACGGTTGGAACTGCCCGAGACCGCGATCAACGAGGTCGGTGTTCCCTGGTCGTTGGCGTACGCCTCACGCCGGGCGGCCGTCCACGCCGACGCCCCGGAGTCCCACGCCTCGGCGAGCGGGACCATGTGGTCGACGTCGAGCGAGGACGCCGCGGTCACCCACACCTGGTCGTACTCCGAGAACCAGCGCCCGCCCGACAGTGCGCACCGTGCTCCGGTCTCCGGGGCGAGCTTGGCCTCGGACAGGATGACTTCCTTGCGGGTGTCGCACCCGTCGGTGGGGTTGAGGCCTTTGTTCCAGTGCTTGAACAGGTCCCGGCTGTAGCCGTCCCGGCTCACGGGCGCCTCGCCGATCCACTCCAGGGCCTGGAACAGCGGCACATCCTGCGCGCCAGCAGGCGCCAGCGACATGACAACCGGACCTGCGGCAGGAGATGACGGCTGGGCCGTTGCTGCGGAGGCCGGGGCAGTGAGGGGCAGCGTGGCGAGGGTGAGTACGGCGGCGATGCGGGTCAGTTTCTTGATCACATCCGGGTTGTTGCGGCCAGCGCCCTGCAGCCGGGAGGGTGGTGCAGACCGTTTCACCCGGGCGGGTGTATGGGTTCACCTGGAGAAACGCCACAGCAAGGACGCGCGGCTGTCCCTCTCGGTGTCCGCAGGGTGGCCAACAAATAGCGGCTGGGACCGTGTTGTGGTTGTCGGCGACCCGCCGGGACCGCCGGCGACGCGGTGCATAGCCGTTGTCACCAATCCGCGCATGGAGCAGTCCCGGATTACCTGGGAGCGGGGCTCGGAGACGAGGACCGCCCGAGCGGCCGCCTGCGCGAGGGATACGGGAAGGCGGCATGCTCCTGAGCCCTCGTTGCACGGCGGTGCATCGGGGGCTCAGTCCAGTAGCAGGGAGAGCCGTCATGGCGGGAGTGTCGGGGGTTCGGCCGGCTGCTGTGTCTGCGCCGCGGGATCCGGTGGCGGGGGAGCGGCGGCCTGCCGGACGCGGGCGATGTGGTCCAGGCCCGCCGTGTAGTCCGCGGCTTGGACGGCCTTGTCGAGGAAGGCGTCCTCGTGTCGGCGTCGCATGGCTTCTGTGCGGGCGGTGGTGCAGGTGGTGACGAGGGTGGTGATGGCTGTGGCGGTGGTCGGGAGCAGGAGCGGGAGCACGATCCACCAGGGGGCGTGGGCGAGGGCCGAGGTGCCGGCGGCGAGGCCGGAGAGGGCGTGGCCGGGGAGGGTGGGGGTGTTCATGATCGGCTCCTGATCGGGGTGCAGTGATCGCTGGTATGTCACCCCTTCTGGGCGGAACCGCGGGCAGGGACAGCGTCGGGAGCGGCGGGGGTGTGCAGGCAGGTTGAAGGGGGTGGCGGTTAGCCGCGCAACCCCGCTGGACGGGCAGCACTCTCGCCTGCTGTGCAGGCGTATTCGATAGCTGTGAGCTGCGACTTCCTGGCCGGGCGAGATCTTGAATCCGTGTTCTGTGACGGATAAGGGAGTCGGTGACCTGCCGGCGGGGCCGGCGTCGAATGCCCGGTGTGGCTAGGGCGGCGGCGCGTGAAGCCTTCACGGTGGGTCTAGTGAGTCGCTTGCCTGCCGGTTCCTGGAGGCGGTGTGCATCTTCCACCGGGGCCGGCTTAGCTCCGCAACCCCGTCTGTCCGGCTGTGGCGGGCGGTGCCGGGTGTGTCGCTTGGCAAGGAAATCGAACAAGAGATCTAATATGGGTGTGGACGGCACCGACTTCCCCGACGACCTGATGCAGATGCAGCACGCCTGGAACGCGACCTACCGCGCGCTCGCCGCGCCCCGGCCCCGCAATGTCACGGCGCTGCGCCGCCGTCTGCTCCGGCTGTCCGTACGCCTGTGGTGGCACCCGTACTGGACCCAGGGACCGGCCGGCCGGGAAGAGCTGCGCCGCCAGGGCCGTGCGCTGGAGCGGCAGCAGTGAACCGCCGGCCGCAGCATCTGACGGTGCGCGAGGAGGAGGTCCTCGCCTGCATCCGTCACTCCATCCGAGATCGCGGAGAGGCGCTGTCGGTACGGGAGCTGGCGCGGGAGCTCGGGCTGCGTAGCCCGGCGTCGGTGGCCTATCACCTGGCGAACCTGGAGGAGCGCGGTGCACTCACCCGCGACGGACGCAGCTGGCAGAGTTGCCGTTTGACCAGCTAGCAAGGATGGGGCCGCGTGGTGTGAATACGGCGGGGTCGGGCCGACCTGAACGGGCCGGAGTCCTGCGTCCCCGACCACCGTCGTGGGACGTGCTTGGCTGTCGGGCAGCAGCTCCGGGCCGACCTTGTCTGAGCGGTCCGGGGAGTCCGTCACCCTTCCCGGACCTGAGTGGAGGCGGGTGAGGGCCATGACCGCCCTCACCGGCCTCGAACCGGATGCGGACGGGGAGGCGCTCACGGGAGCCCGGCACCAGCGTGATGGTGGCTACCGCCTGCACGAGTGACCGTGTCCGGCGTCAATACGGGCGTGGCGTCGTTCACCCCTGCGGGGGGTGGGCGGGGTGGCGGCGGGGCCGTATTCCCGCCGTTGTGGAGCTCCACGACGTGGTGAACGCCTGTATGGAGAAGGGTTTCTGCGTGCGGGAGGCCCTTGGCGCGGGATCGAAAGGGTCGGATAAACCCGTAAGACCGAATTGGCCTGGAGGGGCCCGGGCCGCCTACCGCCACCGCGTGTGCCGCCGCTCTCATAGGGCCGGTGCCGGCGGCAAGAGCACCCGGCACGGTCAGTGTCCCAGCGCGGCAAAGGAACGAAATGGCATGACGACTCCAGCGAATTACCGGCGGGGCTCGACGTGGCTCCAGACCAGCCCGGTCGACTTCACCCACAACCTCACCGGCGACCGCACCGATCAGCTGATCTCCGAGGTCGAAAAACTCACGATCCCCCACCCCGGGGTGTGGGAGATCTCCTACCACGCCCGCTCGTACACCGGGGGGTCCGCATCGGCGAGTGCGCTCGTCCGCACCGCACTGTTCAAAGGCACCCAGCTCATTGCCGGCACGGAAGCAATCACCGGCGGGAACACGGTCATGCAGACCACCGCCGGGCAGACCATCCTGGAGAAGTTCGACGTCAATGACGTCATCACCCTCCACGCCTACCGCATCGGGACGACCGACGCCGCCGTCCTCAGCAACGGCGACGGACGCACGGGAGTCATGGCGCACTGGGTGAGCCCCGGGTTCTAGCCCACTGCTCCAGCGCCCGCCTTTCGTTCCTGAGCTGCGCGTCTGCCAGTCCAGGAACGAAAGGCACGGTGGAGACGCCGGCACGACCCATCCGGCTGGGATCGGGCGGGGTGAGCTGGCTGGCCGGTATGAGGTGGGCGCGTGCGGCGCAGGGTGTCGTGCACGGGGGTGGAGTGGGTCGGGGGGTGTGCGTCGCGCACCGGTCGTCACTCCCTGCCCCTCGTTCCGCTTGCACCCTGATCCTGGCGTGGATACGGCCTGATGCCTGGAAGGGGTTCGAGTGGCTGACTCACCTCGTGACTGCGAGACGATTCTCGCGCAGGCCGCGGCCTTGGTTGCGCCGTTGGTCCGGTCCCGGGTACACACCCTGCCTCCTCAGGTCCGGCATGTCGCGGGGCTGCATTTCGGGTGGTGGAGTGACGACGGCACGGTCCTGGACGCGCCGGCTGTCAGCAAGGGAGTGCGCGCGGCCCTTGCCCTGTTGGCGTGCCGGGCGGTGGGCGCCGCGCGGGTGGCGGCTGTGGCGGTGGAACTGGTCCACAATGCCAGCCTGCTTCACGACGATGTCATCGACGAGGATCCGCTGCGCCGCGGCCGGCCCGCGCTCTGGGCGGCCAAGGGTGTTCCGGCGGCGATCCTCGCGGGCGACGCCTTGTCCTTCGCCGCCGTGCAGACCATGGCCGAGGCGCCGGACGCGGGCCGGACGGTGCCGGTGCTGCCGGCCGCCGTGCAGGCGCTGATCGACGAAGCCCTGAAGCTCACCGAGGGGGGCAGGCCATGAAGCGGTTGCGTACCTGGAAAGCCCACGACCACAAGCCGAGCCCCGCCTACCCGCCGGGAGTCAGCCCTCTCCCCATACCGGACGGCTGGTACATGGGCCTGGCCGGCGAGGTGAAGCCCGGCCAGGTCGTCACCAGGAGGCTGGGGCGCGAGGACGTGGTTCTGTGGCGCACGGCTCAAGGCACGCTTCACGGGAACCGCCCCTACTGTCCCCATCTCGGAGCGCACCTCGGAGTGGGCGGAACAGTGCAAGGCGACACGCTTGTCTGTCCGTTCCACGGCTTCCGCTTCGACGCCACCGGCGCCTGCGTCCGGTCATACGACGCGGCTCCCGTGAAGGCGGCCCTGCGTACGGTCGAGGTACGTGAGATGTGCGGGTTCATCCTTGCCTGGAACCACCATGCCGGTGCCCCACCCGTCTGGGAGATCCCCCGCCTGAACGACACCGGATGGAGCGCCCCCGCCCAGGCGTCCATTGAATTCTCCTCCCACCCGCAGGAGGTGATGGAGAACTTCGTCGACACCGGCCCCGTGACCCGTCTTCACCAGAACACGATCGTCGGATGCGAAGTCACCGGCCTGAAGCCGGACGGCCAAAGCTGGTCGGCGGACTTCGCCCTGCGCCTCAGACTCCCCGGAGGCCACACCTTTGCCCACGCCTTCTCCTCCGAGATCCACGGGCTGGGATACCTGCTGGCAGAGATCGACATCCCCTACGGATCTCTCCGGGCATGGCTGATGAACATCCCGTCCGGCGCATGGCGCGTCCGTTCCACCTTCCTGTTCAGCGTCCGCTCCACCCTCCCGCGTCCCGTGAAGGGCGTGTATGCGGCACTGGCCTCGCACGCCGCCCTGTGGGCCAACCTCAATACCGTCATGCTTCCTGACAACGGCGGAGACGTTCCCCTGTGGAACGCGAAGAGATACAAGGACCCGCCACATCTGGCAGCCGGCGACGGTCCCATCGGCCGGTACCGGAAATGGTGCAGGCAGTTCTACCCCCAGGACACCGTATGAGGGCGCCTCGGCGAACCGCCCGTCACATACTCGAGGACACCTACGCGCTCGCCTCCCCGGCACTGCGCTCGGCGGTCAGCAAATTTCCCAAAGCGATACAGCACCCGGTGGGAGTGCACTTCGGCTGGTGGGACCGGGACGGCAACTCACTTCGGTCGAACCCGGGAAAGTGCCTGCGGTCCGCTCTGGTGATCCTCTCCTGCCGGGCCCTGGGCGGAAGCGACCATCAGGCCCTGCCCGCCGCCCTGGCCGTGGAGATGGTGCACAACGCCTCACTGCTGCATGACGACATCATCGACAACGACCGGCTGCGCAGAGGCCGCGCATCCCTGTGGTCGGCCATGGGAGTACCCGCCGCGATCCTCGCCGGAGACGCCCTGTTCTTCGGCTCCGTGCAGGCCTTGACCGGCGCGCCCCACGCCGACCGTACGGTTCCCGTCTTGCTGTCCGCCGTGCAGACCCTCATCGAAGGGGAGTTCGTGGACACGCTCATGGAGAAGGACACCACGGCAACGCTCGACGATGCCCTGGACATGATCGCGGGCAAGACCGCCGAGCTCCTCTCGTGTGCCTGCACCCTCGGGGCGATCCTGTCCGGCGCCGACGACGAGCGCGTACAGCACCTGGGCCGGTTTGGTCTTCTCTTGGGCGTCGCGTTCCAGTGCACCGACGACGTCCTCGGAATCTGGGGCGATCCCGAGTCCACCGGGAAGCCGGCCATGTCGGATCTGCGGTCACGGAAACTGTCCGTCCCGATAGCACTCGCGATCAACGAAAACGGCCCGCCGACAGAGCGCCTGCGTGCCCTGTACCGCAGGAAGGAACCCCCCACGGAAGCCGAATGCCGCACCATCGCACACGAGTTGGAACGCGATGGGGTGCGCGAGGCGGTGGTGAAACTCGCACGGGAGAACGCCGGGGAAGCGCTCGCGGCCCTCAACTCCTGCGACCCCGACCCGGTCACCGTGGAAGAACTGGCCGAGCTGACGAAGATGATCCTCCAACGGTCATCCTGAACCCCGGTGAAGAGGCGCCATGACCGTATCCGTACACGTTCCCTTCGACTTCTACTGCCCCTTTACGCCCGAGGAGAGCCCGGAAAAGGCGGCACTCGCCGAAAACAGCATCCGGTGGACACAGAAGTTCGGGTTCGGACACCCGCCCGAAAAGCTCCTGGCCTACGGCGGCGGCGGGGCCCTCCTCACCGCCCACCTGTTCCCCTGGGCCCGAGGGGAAGCCGGGCAAGCCCTGTCCGACTACTCAGCCTGGGCCTTCCTCATCAACGACTCCGTGATTCCCCCAGACGCCGACAGGCCGCTCGGCGACGTCGTCGAGGAGATCGCCCGGTGCGTGCAGGTGTGCTGGACAGCCGGGGCGCTGCCCGACTGCACAACGCCCGTGGTGGTCGCGGCCGCTGAGGTCTTCGACCGCATGAAGCGGGTCCTGACGCCGATCCAGTTCGTCCGCTTCACCCGCACTCAGGCCGAATGGCTTCAGACCATGCTGTGGGAAGTGGCGATGCGCGAGCGCGGCCACCACCCCGGCGTCAACGAGTACATCGCCATGCGGATCGGCGCCGTCGGGTGTTTTGCGACCCTCGGCTACATCGACGGCCTCGCCATGACGAATCTCCCCGAGGCGGAACTGAGCACCCCCAAGGTGCGGGCCGCCTGCCTGGCCGCACTCTTCGCCGCCGCCCTGGACAACGACCGCTACTCGCTCGCCAAGGAAGCCGGCAGACCGAAGGACAACATCTTCAGCGCCCTGCGCATCGACGACCCGAACCTGACCGAAGCCCAGTCCATCACCGACGGCATCGCCCTGCGCGACCGCATCCTGCACCTGTACACGAGACTGCGCGCGGAAATCTTGCCCACCGCCAGCCCGGACCTGCAGCGCTACCTGCACTACGTTGAAAACGTCGTCTCCGGGAACCTCTACTTCGGCACGCACGCCCTGCGCTACTACGCCCCCGGGGGCGGGCCGGAGGTGACCGTGTCCGAACACGCGCCGCCGGGAACGGGCCTCACAGCCCCTCCGTACCCGGCTATCTCCTGGTGGTGGGACCAGCTCAGCGCGACGGCGAGGTGCGGGGCTGTCTGGTGAGGTCGAGGAGCAGATGGTCCGGGACGTTCTCGACGCCGCGGCCAACAACCCGTGGGGCTTCCCGCAGCGGGACGCCGACGACCCGAGGCCGAGGACGTACGGATCACCGACGCAGTCGACGTCCTGGCCCCGCCGCTCCTTAAGCGCGGATGGACTCCCGGAAGCGTTCTACCTCGCACCTCCACACAGACCGGCGGCACGTGCAGCCAGCCGCGAGGCGAGCCGCACGGCCCTCTGAACCGTGTCCGCCCGCTTGGGTCCACGCCCGCCTGTTGCCACTCCCAGGAGGGGATGAGCGCCCACTCGCGTGCCGAGGGCACCGCCCGAAGCGCGGGCAGCGGGCCGGGAGCCGGGGCACCGTCGAGCGGTCGATCGGCGATGCGGGTGTGGAGGGGGACTCCCGCCGTCGGCCGTTGCTATCCGTCCGGTGGCCAGCACGTTTCCGGTCCGTCGGCGGCTGAGTCGGGTGCGGCTGCGGTTTGTGCCCCGAGGACAGCGCCGTCTGCGGGGCCGGTCGCCAGGGCACCGGCGACCGGCCCCGCGGGGGTGTCGGTCAGGGGTTGTGGGACCTGGTCATGGGGAACGGCAGGAGCTGGGCGACGACTTGGCCGGGGTTGTCGAGCGGGGCGAAGTCGACGGGCTGCTGGACTTGGTAGATGTTGCCCTGCGGGGGGAAGACGGTGAGCCGGTCGCACAGGGTGGTCATCGTCCGGGTGTTGGACAGGACCGCGGGGCCACCGCCGCCCGGGGGCTTCTCGATGGTGAGCGTGAAGTCGTGGAAGAGGGTGTGGCGCAGGACCGGCGGCATGGTGCTGGTGACTTCGAGGAGGCTGAGCGGGGTGGTGTCGACGTCGGCCTGCGAGAGGGTGACCTTGCCCAGGATGGGGGAGTCGGCGCTGTACTCCTCGCCGATGATCCTCATCTTCACGCCGCCCTGGCCGCCGGGGATGCTCTCCTCGACGCGGAACCTGATGCCGCCCTTGATGTCCAAGGTGACGAGGCCGAGCACGTTGATCTGCAGCGGGACGTTGACCGCGTAGCTGGAGCAGGGGATCTCCAGCCCGATCGGGGGGAGTACGCCACTGAGGGTGGTCACGGGGAATGCCTCCGAGTGTGGGCGGTCCACGCCGGGCGGCGCTGACACGCTGCCCGAGCATTGATGCGCCGCACGCTACCGACCGGGCCGTGCACCACCCTGCCGCCGTGCCGGGTGGCCCCCGTAAGGATGAACCCGCCGAGGGCGTGGTGCGCCGTGCCCCTGGGTAACCATGGTGATCTCCCCGGCACGTCGCCCCACTGCCCGTCCGGCCGCCGATTTGGGTTGCTCCCGGAAGGGCTCCGGCCCGGCGTCCTCGCACGATCGGACCGTGTGCACCGAGCTGCTGCAGACCGTGGCCCGCGGCGACAACCTCACCCTCGAAGACCAGCTTCGGTACTGGTCCGAGGAACTTCGCCGCCGCTGACCGAGACCGCCGGTGATGGCCAGCAAGACCGGAGGCATCGCTGCGGCTCTGCTTTCCTTGTGGCGCAACCGTGCCAGGCGCGGCTCGTTGGCCAGGAGTGCTCACCCCTCCCTTCCGTCCCGTAGCCGGCCCGCGCGGACTACCGCTGCTGGGAAACCTGCCCGCCTTCGGGCGTGACCCCTTGGCGTTTCTAGAGCGTCTGCGCGACGACTACGGAGACGCGGTGACCTGGTCGCTCGGCCCGATGCGGATCCTCTTCCTCGCGCACCCCGAGCACATCGCGGAACTGCTCGCAGCCGACGAGCGAGACTACGAGACCCTGGACGCCGGCTGGGCGTTCAAACGACTGATCGGCAACAGCGTCATGCGCAGCCAAGGAGCCGAATGGCGTCGCAAGCGATCCATGGTCCAGCCCACCGTCCGGCCCCGCCAGGTACGCCGATACGCGACGACGATGGTCGACTGCGCAGCGGCGCTCGCCGACGACTGGCGAGACGGCAGCCGCGTCGACGTGCTGCGCCAGATGTCGCTGCTCTCCCAGCGGATCGTGGTCCGCACGCTGTTCGGCAACGACCTCGGGCACCAGGCCCGCGCGCTGGGTGAGGCGATGTCGCAGGCAGGACGGGAGATCGGCGCCGAACTACGAGGGATCGGGCTCTTCCTGCCGCCATGGGTGCGCACCCCTGCCCGACGGCGACTGCTCGCCGCCGTCGCGACCATCGACCACGAGATCGACCGGCTCATCCACGCCCGCCAGACAGCAGGGGACGGACATGGCCACGGTGAGGACCTGCTGAGCGCACTGCTCACAGCCCGGGACGAGGAAGGCCGGCTCCTGACCACCACGCAGGTACGCGACGAAGCCGTCACCCTCTGGATCGGCGGCCACGAGACCACATCCACGGCGCTGACCTGGACCTGGTACCTCCTGTCGGCATCCGCGGACGCCCGCCACCGGCTTTATGAAGAGCTCGACCGCGTACTCGGCGGCCGCCCGCCGACCATCGACGACTACGAACAGCTGACCTGGACTCAGCAGATCATCAAAGAAGCCCTGCGTCTGTACCCACCCGGATGGATGATCCCGCCCAGACTCGCGCAGAACGGCGCCACCTTGCACGGAAGCCCGATCCCGGCCGGGACGACGCTCTGGTGCAGCCAATGGGTCACCCACAGAGACCCCCGCTGGTTCCCGAACCCGCTTGCCTTCCGCCCCCAACGCTGGGACGCCGGCCCCGCACAGACCACGCCTACCTGCGCTTGGTTCCCGTTCGGAGGCGGCCAACGCGCCTGCCTCGGCGCACGGTTCGCGCTGGTTGAGACAGCACTCGTCCTCGCCACACTTGCCCAGCGCTTCCACCTGGACATCGAAGGAGACCCGACACCCACAGCCGGACTGCAACTCCAGCCGGCCACACGGCTGCACGCCACCCTGCGAACCCGATGACCCGACCGCCCCGCATCCCAGAGCCGAGCCCGGCACGGCATTTGTTGCTGCGACCGGGCGAGCCGTTCCGGTGCCGTAGGCGGTTCAGCGGAAGCGGCACCGCAAGGGGCCACAACCGGGCTTCTTCTGGGTCGTTGCTCACCGTGTGGGCGCGCACCAGGCGCGCCTGGTGGATTCGCTTACGGGCTCTAACAAAAGTTGTTGATCATGTGACTGTCGGTGGGTCTGTTCGTTGTTCTCTGCGTGGGGAAGAGACAGTCGCGGCCGTGGATCGTCTCGGATGAACTGTGGTCGCTGATCGAGCCGTTGTTGCCCGAGCCGGGGCCGAAGCAGGTTGAGGGCCGGCCAAGAGTGCCGGACCGGCAGGCTCTGTGCGGGATCTTGTTCGTGCTGCATACCGGCATCCAGTGGGAGTACCTGCCCCAGGAGTTGGGCTTCGGCTCGGGCATGACGTGCTGGCGGCGCCTGGCCGCCTGGAACGAGGCCGGCGTCTGGGACAAGTTGCACGCGGTGCTGCTGAAGAAGCTGCGGTCGAAGAACCAGCTGGACTGGTCGAGGGCGGTGATCGACTCCTCCCACGTCCGGGCCGCCCGCCGGGGCCCAAAAGCGGTCCCAGCCCGGTCGACCGCGCACGGCCGGGCAGCAAGCACCACGTCCTCACCGACGGACAGGGCATCCCGCTCGCGGTGTCTCTGACCGGCGGGAACCGCAACGACGTCACTCAACTCCTGCCCTTGCTCGACAAGGTGCCGGCTGTCGCCGGGGCTGTCGGCAGGCCGCGCCGACGGCCCGACATGCTCTTCGCCGACCGCGGCTACGACCACGACAAATACCGGCGCCTCCTGCGCGAGCGCGGCATCCGGCCGGCGATCGCCGAACGGGGACAACCGCACGGCACCGGCCTGGGCACCTTCCGCTGGGTCGTCGAACGCACCATCGCCTGGCTCCACGGCTTCCGCCGACTCCGCATCCGATGGGAGCGACGCGACGACATCCACGAAGCCTTCCTCGGCCTCGCCGTCTGCCTGATCACCCACCGCCACGTCCAACGCCTTTGTTAGGAGTTCTAAGACCAGCTGATGTGAGTTCAGGTGAGGTCAAGTGCGGCTTGAGCGGGGCCATATGAGATCACATGGGGTGTCGTGTGGCGCGATACCAGGTGAGACTGAGCTTTCCTGTGTCTAACTGAGCTCGTTCGTGGCAGAGTTGTCGGATGCCGCGAATGCTTCGAATGCCCGGTAAAGATGTGCTGCCGCCCGGTCCCAAGCGGGACCTCGTCGCCGAGCTCTATGTGCACTACCGGCTTGCAGCGCGTCCTCCGCTTCCGAAGATCGCGGCGCTCACCGGCACCGAGTCCAACCCTCACAAGGTGAGTAGGGAAACCATCCGGCGTCTGCTCACCGGGACAACGACCAGCCAATGGGCGGTCGTCGATGCCCTCTTGATCGCTCTGTGCCAGCTGCAAGATCGGGATCCCGACGGCCGTCGCTGGCCGGAGCCGGAAGACAGCCGCTGGGACGAGAACGATCCGACGACTTGCCGCGAACATCTGCGCCGACTGTGGAACGACGACATTGACGGCCTCGAACCGGACGAAGCACCGGCAACTCCACCCGCCGCGCCGGCGCCGGTGCCCCCGGCCCGGCAGCCTTCCGGCGGGTGGGGTGGTTCTGCATCGCCCCCGGCAGACGACCCATGGGCTACCAGTTTCCCGGTCCCGGTCAAGGCCCCTGCCCAACCAGGTGGCTACAGCGACGAACCTCCTTTCTGAGAAGGACTCTCCCACTACCAAGGCCGCGTCTTTCCAGGTGCAGATGTCCTTGGACTGGCGTCCCGAGAACCGCTCGGATAACCAGAGCGGAGTGGCGTACCGCCGTCGTGCCCGGAACCGCGGGCGGCCGGGTTCCGGGCACGACGGCAGTTACATGCCGAGCATGCGGCGTACGGCTTCGGCCGGGTCGATGCCCAGCGCGTAGGCGACGGCGCCCCCGCCCACTCCGGCCCCGGCCGACTTCGCCAGGACACGCTCGACTTCGGCTGACCCGACGACAGCGGGGCCGGACAGGATCACCCTGTCCGGCCCCGCTGCTCGTTCCCGGCTGCTCACCGGCTGAGTCGGATGCGCGGCCCCCACGCGAACTCGAGGTCGTCCAGGAACACGGTCTCCAGCTCCTTCTCCCAGTGGCCGCGCAGGGTCCGCGACGTCGCCAGCTACCTGCTGCGCATCGCCGACACCACCGCCACCGCCGGGCGCGGGCGCGTCGCCTCCAGCGCCATGCTGCTCGCCCACGTCCAACAGCCGGCCTCCCCCGCCCCGGAGGAGACGACGGCGGACGAACCCACCCCGGACCCGGTGCCGCCGCTGGAGGCGACGGACGTCCTGCGCTCGGCCGCTCCCGTGGGCCGTGGCCGCACCGGGGACGCGCCACTGGCCGGACGGGTCGGACTTCCTGGACGTCGCGCTGAGCGCGGTGGGCAACGAGGAACGCGCGGGGTACATCGAGCCCCTGGAGGCGTTCCTGGAGCAGTACCGAGCCCGCTTGGAGGAGCTGCTGCGCGCGTACGGGCCGGGCAGCAGGCCCGCCTCGCACCGCCGGTACCCGCTGGTCGGGCAGCCCGAGACCCTGGTCATCCTGGAGCGGATGGAGACCGCGCCGTTCCTCCTTGGGCGCCGGCCACCGCCCCGGCCTCCAGCTTCGCCACGATGTCGTCGGCCTGCTCGTGTCCGATCCCGGCGGGCGGCCAGGGCCTGGAAGACGGTGAAGCGCGCCGCCGTGGCCTCGTGCTGGTGGTGGCTGAGGCGGCCCAGCTCCTGGCCGTACGCGTCGGCGTCGTGCTGCTCGGTGCTCACGCGGTGCCTCCCTTGTCGTGGCGGGTGCGGTTGGCGACCCAGTCCGGATCGCGTACGGGCGTCGGCGTTCGGGTCTCGGTGGCGGGGGTGCGCATGATGCGCCAGCTGGTGCGCGGCGCGGTGACGGCGTGGACCAGGACGACGACGGCCTGGCGGGTGACGCCACCCCGGACCCACGCCCCGGTGAAGCGGACCTGATCGGTCGCCCAGTCGCCCAGCCGCTGCCACGGGCGCAGCCGCCCGAGCAGATAGCCGGCCGCGAGCGCGCCGGCCGCGGTGACGACGGCGCCCATCACGTCCACCGCATTCCGATCGCGGACAGCTGTTCCATCCGCTCTGGGGACAGCGTCGCGGCCCTGCTCCGCTGATTGCCGATCCATGCCCCCGCTTGTGCTGCCGCTCCTCCTGGTCCTCGCCGACGATCCGCTCGATGTGCTCGGATGCCGATTTGTACGCGTCGTGCTTCGATGGACGGGAGAGAATGGCGCACCTTTATCGGTGCCCCACTGTCAGGCCGTCTCCGAGGCGCCGGAGCCCGTCGGCCACAGTCGCAGAAGCCCTGGACCGGGGCCCAGCGGACGAGCCAATGTCTTTCTCAACTCCCTCACAAGTGGAGTCCCACTATGCGCAAAAACCGGACGCGCCGTCTTTTGACGGCATCTGCAGTTCTTGTAGCCGGGGCCATGTTCTGGCCCGATACTGCGGTTGCGCAGTTGGCCACGCCCAATACCTCGGCACGGGTAGGGGGAGACTTCAAGATCGTCAACGTGCAGACTCGCAAGTGTGCGACGGTCGCGGGTGGTGTCTCCACCGCCAACAACGTCGAGCTCGTCCAATACAACTGCGACACGCACCCCTCGCGCCGCTGGGTCTTCACCAACTTCGACGGCAGCTCCTACCAGATCTTCAACGTGCAGACCCGCAAATGCATGACCGTCGCGGGTGGTGTCTCCACCGCCAACAACGTCGAGCTCGTCCAATACAACTGCGACACGCACCCCTCGCGCCGCTGGATCATCGCCTGGAACGGCAGTTCCTACCAGATCATCAACGTGCAGACCCACAAGTGTGCGACGGTCGCGGGTGGTGTCTCCACCGCCAACAACGTCGAGCTCGTCCAATACACCTGCGACACGCACCCCTCGCGCCGCTGGACCCTACAGCAAGTCGGCGTGCCCATAGACTGAGCCTGAGCAACGGTGCAGGGACTCGCCGGCCAGCTGTACCGCCGCTGACCCCGTGCAGTCTCGCCAGACGCATGAAGGAGGCCCATCGGCGGGATGCCGACGGGCCTCCTTCAGTGTGAGTGGGCGCGTTGGTGGCATTGGGTGGGTGTCAGCGGGATGAGATGCTCGATGCCCTGGTCATGGGGAGGGTTTGCGGCCCGGTCTGCTGTCATGAGGTGACCAAGTGGCTGCTTTTTTCCGGCCAGTGTGGGGTAGGTCGGCTGTCGTGGGGGTGGCTGTTCCTGTGGTTTGAAGGACAACGGCAGTGACGCCCGCGAGACTTGGACTCGGCAGTGGGCCGGCGAGGGAGCTCCGATGAGGACGCCTGACGGGCTGGATGAGTTTCGTTGGCGGTGGATGCTTCTTCGCCGTCCGAGGACCGAGTGGTTCTTCCTGCTCCACGCCGCGACGGTGCCTGCTGGGTTCCAGGATATTCGTGTCTACGGGCGTGACGGGATATCGGATGCGCGGCTCGTGTGGAAGGTCTGTCATAGTGCGAGCGGGGTGTCATCTCGAAAATCTCGCTCTCCCCGGAAGTGCAGCGGCAAGGCCTTGGTACACGCCTTGTCGACAGGGCACTTCTGGATGGTCCCGGCTATCGCTGGACGACCAGTAGCCAGTCCCCGGATGGTCGGGCGTTCTTCCGGGCGATGACGGAACGCACCGGCGCCGAGTTCTCAGCAGGGGCCCGAACGTGCGAGCACATCCAGGAGAGTCGGCCCGGACGCCATAAGCCGACACTGGACAGACGCCTCCACCGGGCACGTCGCTGATTGCCGGCGCCCCACCTCTGACTGGGGAAGAGGCGCGGGGGCGCCTTCTTGTCGCAGACGCCTTTTGACCGGTCGGATATGAGGCTCGCTGTGCCGGGATGGTAGTTGCCGTCACTGCCGGCATGCAGGTGCCTTCGTGGGTGAGCCAGGGGCAGTACAGGCCGATGTCAGTGGGGTGGGGTGCTGGCAGCAGACCACGGGGCCGGGTCGTGGAACTGGTTGCTGTCATGGGGTGACCGGGTGGCTGTCACGGTGTGGCTAGCAGGTCGCGGTCCAATTGTGTTGGGTTTGCCTGTTTCTGTATGGGTGGGTGGCCGGGGCGGGTGGGGTTGGCCGTGTGACGGCTTTACAGACCCCGGTGTGGGAGGACGCCGATCCGGCCGACCTGGGGCGGACGGATGAGCGGACCGCCCGCGGCAACTTCCGTACCTGGGCGAAGATCACCTCGCATGTCTGTGCAGCCCGGGGCCGCGACCCCGGTGCGGGCGTGGATCGGGACGCAATCGACCAGGCCTGCGCCCGGCTCGGTCCGTACTCATGACGGCCACTCTCACGCGCCCGGGGCACACCGGTTCCGACGGCAGAGAACCTCACCCCGTTCGGCGAGGAGGAGAAGCGCGCGATGACGGACAACGGACCGCAGGACACCAACGGCGGCCACGGCGTTGACGCGGGAGGGCAGTGGCTGCCACCGCCGGGGGATCCGGCGGGTGTGCTCGGGAAGCAGTCGCTGGTTGCGCTGCGGGCGCCTGCGGTGCGTCGCCTGCTGGCGCTGCGGGCCCGGGGCGGTCTTTCGCGACAGCACGTGCGGCTGGCGGGGGAGTGCCTGGGGGCATCGGAGCGCACGGTGTGGCGGTGGCTGGCCGAGGCATCCCAGAACCCGGCGGCGGCTGCGCACCCCGGAGCCCGCCACACCGGCCGGTTCGAGATCACCGCAGAGATCCGGGTGCTGCTGGCGTACTGGCACGGCAACGCCTCCGCAGTCCACCGCCAGCTCATGGAGCGCGCCGCGGCCGAGGCCGGGGGCGTATGCGCGCAAACGTCCGGTACTGCCGCGCCCGTCCCGCCGGACCCGGTGGCTGTTCCGGGTGGGGCAGCCCTGCCGCAGGTGCCGCTGCTGGATCCGGTCCCGTCCCTGTCGACGTTCCTGCGCGCGCTGCGCCGTGATCTGACGGCGGGGGAGCGCGCCGGTCTCGCCATCGGACCGGAGGCAGCACGCGCCTATGACGTGTTCGGCAAGCGTCCGGCGGCATGGCGCAACCACGCCTGGGAGACCGACCACGTCCAGGCCCCGCTGCTGGTCGACGCCGACGGCGACCTGGTGCGCCCGTGGATCACCTGGTTCATCGACACCGCCACCAAGGTCATCACCGGCACCGCTGTCACCCCGGGCCATCCCTCCCGCGCGTCGGTGCTGGCTGCCTTACGCGCTGCAGTGGTGCGGGATGAGCCCTACGGCCCGGCCGGGGGAGTGCCGGAGCTGGTGAGGATGGACCGGGGCAAGGACTTCCTGTCGGCCGCCGTCACCACCGCGCTCGGCGCGATGGGTGTGACGGTCAAGGACCTGCCCGCCTACAGCCCGCATCTGAAAGGAACGGTGGAAAGCCTCAACCGGGCTGCGGACCGGATGCTGTTCGCCGCCCTGCCCGGCTACACCGCCGGGCCCACCGGGCCCCGCTCGCAGCGGCGCGGACGTACTGCGGGGGCGGTGTCCGCCCTGTCGTTCCAGGACTTCACCGCGGAGGTCCTGGCGTGGACGAACTGGTGGAACACCGCGCACCGCCCGAAAGCCCTGTCCGGCCGCACGCCGCTGGAGGCGTGGCAGGCCGATCCGACCCCTGTCACCGACATTCCCGCCGCCGACCTGTGGGCCTTCACCCTCGAGGACGACGGCCGGCCCCGGAAGCTGACCAGCCACGGCGTGAGCTGGCGCGGCCGCACCTACACCGCCGCGTGGATGACCGGCCAGGCCGGCCGCCAGGTCCGCGTGCGCTACATGCCGCACCACGACCACGAGATCGAGGTCTGCGACGCCCGTGGCCGCCACCTCGGCCCGGCGCACCTCACGGACGCGGCCACTCCCGAGCAGTTGCAGGCGCTGCGCGAGGCACGTGCGGAGCGCGCCCGGCGCCTGCGCGCCGACGTGAAGGCCGCTGAACGCCTGCGCCGCCAGCGCTTCGCCCCCGCCACCAGTGCGGAGCCCGCCCAGCGGCTGGGGGCCGTCACGGCCGCCCAGGCCGAGCGTGAACTCGCCGCCGCCGACTACACCGACGTCGCACGGCTGGCACTGCCCGACCTGATCCCGCCCGCCCCGCCTCCGGCGCACTGGCGCACCCCGCCCGCCCTTGCGGCCGGCACAGCGACGCCCCCGCCCGCCGCCGCTCCAGCAGACCCGCCAGCGGACGTTGCGCCGGATCCCGGCTCCCGACCCGCAGGAGACACCTGATGACCGCGGCCACCTACCAGTACGTCGACCTGCCCGATGCGTCCGTGGTCACCACCCGCGCCCTGCTCACCGCCCGGGAGAACATCACCGACACCGTCGCCGCACGCGCCATGATGTGCATCCACGGCGGCGCCGGCCACGGCAAGACGCTCGCGGTCAACACTTGCCTGCACGAACTCGAACCCGCAGAGGACGTCCGACGGGTCACCTTCCGCGCCCGCCCCACCGCCCGGGCCGTGCGCTACGAGCTGTTCACCGCCCTCGACCTGCCCGGCGAGCCGCCCCGCCACCCCAGCGAGTTCGACCGCCTGCTGAAGAACGCCCTGGCTGAACACCCCCGCACCTTCCTCGTGGACGAGGCCCAGTGGCTCAACGGGGAGGCGTTCGAAGTTGCGGGACTGGAGGTGCTGCATGTCCGAGCTGTTCGACGCAGTCGACGCGCTCATCGCGTCCCGTTCCCCGCTGCCGCCCCCGGCGGAGCGCAGGCGGCTGCGCCAGGCGCACGGCCTGACGCTGGACGAGGTGGCCGCCGCACTACAGGTGCGGCGCGCGACGGTCGGCGGCTGAGAGGCCGGTAAGACCGAGCCGCGGCCGCCGGAGCGCGACGCCTATGCCCGCATGCTCAAGCAGCTCGCCCGGCTCTACCCCGCCAACGCTCCGGTGCGCTTTGAGGACACGACGGTCCCCGAGACGCCTGACGTTGTGGCCGTTCCTGCGCCATCGGCAGCTGAACCGGCCCAAGCCCGCACCGAACCCACAGGCTCGATCCAGGAGCCGGCTTCTGAGGACACCGCGCTGCGCCCTGCCGCTGTGCCGCATCCGGGGGCCACGACCAGGCCGACGTCGCGTCGGTCGCCCGCGCGTAAGGCCGCCCCCGCCAGCAGCCCAGCCGGTGGCGCCGATGCGCGGTTCGAGAACGGTCCGCTCGCGGTCGTCGACGTTGAGGACGGTCAGGTGCTGGCGTACTGCGTCGGCGGCCTGGTCCTGGACGTACCGGCCAAGTCGATTGCGGCCCTGGTGGAGTGGACGCTGAGCGAGGGGCGGCTCGGTCAGCCGAAGTTGTCCGGGCCGGGCAAGGACGCCGACCCGCTGATCGTGCTGACCGGGGCCGCGTGCGAGCACTACGGCCTGCCGGTCACGCTCACCAAGGAGGAGCGCCTGGCCGGGCGGATCCCGGAGGGCCACAAGGTCATCAAGCAGTTGACGCGCGCCGACTGGCAGCTGACCAAGCGCGGGTTCGGGCCGTGGGCGAGGATCTACCGCCCCGCGCAGGGCTCGGAGCGCTCCTGCGTGCAGTTGTGCATTCCGTCGTGGGACGCGCTCGACACCCGGCACTGGGCCGACACAGGGCAGTTGCCGCCTGCGGACCTGGCCAGGCTGCTGGGCACGTATGCGGCCCGCGTGATGACGCCGCGCGGATCGACCGCCGTGACCGGCCTGGAGCTGATGACCGCGCTGCACCCGCCGACTCGTGCCTCCGAACCGGACGCAACGGGCAAGCGGCACTCCGAGCACAACCCCGGCTCTCTGGGCAAGGATCCGGTGGACTGCGCACCGTGCGAGGCCCCCGACGGGCACCCGCTGCTCGCAGACCTGCCGCGCTTCCACCACCGCACCCCGGCTGAAGTCTTGGTGGAGGAGGCGTACGACTGGGCGCGCCCGCTCACCGACGCCGAATGCCTTCGCCCTCACCTGGTGGGCGTCGACGTGAACATGGCCTTCGCCGCTGGCGCGAACGGACTCACGGTCGGTCTGGGGGCGCCGACGCACGTCAAGAACCCCGTCTTCGATCCGAAGCTGCCCGGTTCCTGGCTGGTCGACCTGTCCCACGTCGACCTGTCCCGCGTGAAGGTGGCCAAGGACAAGTGGGCGCAGCTGGACGCCGGGCTGCTGCCCAGTCCGTTCACGCCGAAGGGGGAGCGGCCCGAGGGCTCGGCCTGGTACGCCACGCCGACCGTGGCGTACGCAGTGGAGCTCGGCTACGACGTCGCGCCGGTCGAGGCGTACGTCCGCCACGACAACGGCCGCTACCTGGACGCCTGGTACAACCGGCTGCGCGACGCCTACCTCGCCACGATGGCCGACCTCGGCGTGCACGCCGACATGGAGCCGGCCGACTTCCTCGCAGCGATGGACGGCTACCGGCAGCGGGACCCCCAGCTGGCGATCGTGGTGTCCGCGATCAAAGCGACCGTGAAGGGCGGCATCGGCAAGCTGCGCGAGCGCCCGCGCGGGGAGGGCTGGAAACCCGGCCAGCCGTGGCGGGCCCTTGCCCGGCCCACCTGGCGCCCGGACATCCGCGCCGCCGTCATCTCCCGGACCCGGATCAACATGCACCGCAAGATCGTCAAGCACGCCGCCTTCACCGGGCAGTACCCGGTGGCCATCCTCTCGGACTGCGCCGTCTACGCCTCCGACGGGCCGTCACCGCTGGACTTCCTGCCCTACCGGGACGGCAAGCCGCTGCCCGGCGGATTCAGGCTCGGCGTGAACCCGGGCCTGGTGAAGTGGGAGGGCACTCAGAGCGTGCTGTGGGGCGAGGGTGTCCGCGAGCAGTTCGACGCCCCGGACCTCAACCTCGCGCGGTACATCAAGGACGGTACCGTCACCGACCAGGACACCGGGGAGTAGGTAGAGCGCGATGAGCCTGTTCGGCAACGGCCTGGACGCCGCAGTGCACAAGGCGTTCACCCGCCCGGCGCCCAAGAGCGCGGGAGCGCAGATGCGGTACCTGGTCAAGCAGCTCAAGGGCACCAAAGCGGTCGCCCAGATGCTGCGGATCTCGCAGCGCACGGTCGAGCGGTACGTGAAGAACCAGATCAAGAAGCCCCGCCCGGACCTCGCCGCCCGCCTGGAGCGGGAGGTGAAGAAGCGGTGGCAGCCGCAGATCCGCGCCCAGGCGCGGCAAAAGGCGGCGACCACCGGCGGCATCGTCATCGACACCCGCGCCCGCATCGGCTACACCGCACCAATCGGCACGACGGACGAGGACCGCCTTCGACACCTGACCGTCGCGCTGCCGCCCCGCTACGCCGCCCGCCTCTCCGACGGCCAAGAGGCCGGCGCCACCGACCGGCAGCTCCAGCAGATCGCCGCCGAAGCACTCAAGGAGATGTACTTCCAGGACAACGGCCGCCGCGCCGGCCAGCTGGAGGAGGTCCGCGCATCCTTGAGGAACGCCGTGCCCTGATCAAGCAGCACCTCGGGAAGGACGAAGGCGCGCTGTTCGAGATCGCCAACCGCTTCGACCTGCGCCACCGCCGGGCCGACCAGCGCGGCGAGTACGACGAAGCATTCCTCGACTGGATCTTCTGGTGGTACCTCGCCACGGTAGAGCTGACCAACCGGCTGATCGCGTCGCGGAGCCGCGCCTGAGCCGTGGCGCCGAACGTGCCTCCCCGATCGGGTGACTGTCTCAGTGATCGTCCTGTTCGGAGGGCGGTCCGTACTGCTCGATGAGGTCACAGGTGCAGGTGCCGCCGTCGTACACCGACTTGTCGCACTCGTCATGGTGGTCCTGCTGCGGCTGCGGCTGCGGCAGCAGCTGCGCCGGGACGGTCCGTGCGGTGACTGCTCCGGGCCGGGCCGGGGCGGGCTGGTGGGCGGCGCGGAACTCGGTGTCGACCACGGTGGAGGCGATTTCGTCCTTGCTCCACTTCTCGGGGTTGTTGTACGGCATCAGGCCGCCTGCGTAGGCCATGCGCAGCAGTTCGGCCTTGGTGTGCTTGCGCATCAGCTCGTTCATGCGCCGCGCCCGCGCACTGCCCTGCGCCGCCTGGGTCTCGTTCTCCGTCACGGTGTCGCCCTGGTCGTGGCCCTTCTGCGCCTGTGCGTCCGATGGCGCGGGCTGGAGGGGACCGTCGTCGACCGATGCCGGGCTGGACGGGGCCGGCACCGCTGCCTTCGCCCAGGGCACGCCCAGGGCGGCGAGGGCGGCCTGCTGCTCGGGGCTGAGCTTGTCCCACCTGGCACGGGTGTTCGAAGTCCATACATCCAGCTTCACGGCCACCGGCTCCGCTTCCTCGTCGACCGCGATCTGCTCGCTGTGGCCGCGCGGCACTGACCGGTCGAAACCCTCCCGCTCGACCCACTGCGCGAGGGCCGCCAGGCCGCGCTGGAAAGCCTGCTGCGCCTTGCCCGGGCCCTTCGTCGCGCGGGTGGCCGCCGGGGCGGGAGACGGCGTCTGGACGGGCTTCACACCAAGGGGTGGACAGCCGCTCCTGCTGCTCGGTCGACAGCTGCGCCCAAGTAGCCGGCTAGGACTGCCGCTGGAGCCACCGCCCGATGTCGTCGCCGTCCATCAGCACGCCGGGCTGGATGTCGGGGAGGCTGCCGTCGGCGTCGACCAGGTCGGCGAGGACGCGGTAGTGGCGTTGCCAGTCCAGTGGCCACGGGCAGTTCCTATCCGGGTCGATCGCCGTCAGCTGCTGCGCGCGCTCCGCCGCCCGTTCCTGGTCCTTCCCGAGGCCGCCCTTCCGGCGCAGATCCGCTTCGGAGGCCCATCCGCGGGCCGTTGCGAGTCCGCGACGTTCCCATTAGCAGTGGTTCGTGAAGACGCCTCGGTTGTTGAGGTACTTCATGCTGAACCAGCCCTCTTGCTGGGTGCCCTCGATCCGTCCCCATATCCAGTTGGGTTCGCCGTCGATCGACTCGCCAACGACGTAGCAGTGGAAGTAGACCTTCGCGTTCCTGTTCGCGTAGCCGTAGGCGTCACAGGATGTGGAGGGGCCGCTGCGGCGGGCGAGTGCGTCGACGAGCACGTAGCCGTACGAGGAACTGTTATTGGTGTGGCTCGGATGTGTGCATGCTGGGGCAGCCACAGCTGCGGTCGGCATCAGCATCAAACTCGCGGACGATACAGCAGTGACGAGCGTTGCAGTCACAATTCGGAGCGATTTGCGCATGACTTCCCCCTTGGTCGTGGACGTGAGAATTTGGAGCGGGCTGGCCATGGGCCCTCAATGCTGCCCTCGCCCTTCGGGCGGGACGCCCGGGGGCCGCAGGTATGGCGGCAGTGGCGCGGCCGTCAGCGGTTGCGGACGGTGTGCAGACGGCTTTCAGTGCGCCGAGCCGACGGCCAGATGGTGTGGCCTGTATCGGCCGGAACTGAGGACGGCGCAATTGTCACTGCCTCCCTCTGAGATCCGTGGCTGTCTACCCGCGATTTAACGGGCGGTTGAATAGACATGGTGCTGGATGTGTTCGTGGTGTTGTTGGCATCGCGTGCACGGTTGTTGGCACTCAGCGCACGGCCTATAACCCGCGGTACCGGGTCTGGTGGCGGTGGTCGCGTGGTGTGATGCCGTACAGCGTCTTGAAGGCGCGGCTGAAGGATGTGGGCTCGAGCAATCCCCAGCGTGCGGCGATGGAGCTGATGGACCGGGCGTTGAGGCGGGGGTCGGCCAGGTCGCGGTGGATGCGTTGCAATCTGCTGCGGCGTATGCCGTCGGCGATGGTGGTTCCCTGGCCCTGGTAGAGCTGGTGGAGGTAGCGGACGGAGATCTGGTGGGCGGCGGCGATGGAGGTCGGTGTGAGGCCGGGGTCCTCGAGGTGTTGCTGGATGAACGCGTTGATCCGGGTACGTAGGGCGGTGTGCTGCGTTTCGGGCGGCAGGAGGTCTTCGGTCCGGGCGGCCTGGGCGAGCATGGCGCTGAGCAGATCGAGGGTGACGCCTGCCAGGCGGGGTGCGTCGCATTCCTCGTACTGGGGCGCGTGGTTCATCAGGTCGGTGAGGTAGTGGCGGAACAGTGCGCCGATGCCTGTCTGTCCCTGGATGCGGGTCAGGGTGAGCCGGTCGAGGGTGTTGGAGTGCAGGGGCAGTCTGGCCCGGGGTATCTGCACGATCAGTGATGAGACGTCCGGGTGGTCACGGGCCGCGGTTTGGGCCTGGCAGGGCCGGGAGGAGTCGTAGAGCACCAGATCGCCCTCGCCGACGCCGACGTGCCGGCCCGACTGGCTGAGCCCGACTTCCCCACGGACGGTGAGCCACAGCTGGAACACCTCCGGATCACCTTGCCGGATCATCGCCGGGGTCCGGCGCGCATGCATGGGCGGGTAGCTTTGCGCGAAGGTCTGGATGTCGCCCAGGTTCAGTGCCTGAGAGCTGGCGAGGAAGTCATCCAGGTGATCGCTGGCCATCGTGGTGCGAAAGTGCGCCTGGGAGATCATCGCTTCCCAGTGGTCGAATCGTTCGGTTCCCGACAGGTGTTCCGTCGAAAATGCCGTCCAGATCACTGTCCCGCCGTTCCTCTCTCTCAGGGCCCTACATTCGGTTGGCGGTCGGTGCGCTGTGTGCCGAGGAGTGCCTCTTGCCGATACGTGTTCGGCGGGATCCCGTAGGCCCTGCGGAATGCGCGGGTGAATTCGGAAGCACGGACATAGCCCCAGCGTGCGGCCAGGAAGCCGATGGGCCTGTCGGACAGTTGGGGACTGACGAGGTCCCGGCGGCAGCCCTCCAGGCGCCGGTGCCGGATCCAGGCGCTTACGGTGACGCCCTGAGCCTGGAACAGTCGGTGCAGGTACCGCACGGAGATGTGGTGGGAGGCGGCGACGGTGGCGGGCGACAACTGGGGGTCGGCCAGATTGCGTTCGATGAAGGAGTGGATGCCGGCCATCAGCGCCTGCTGACGGCTCTCACGTGGAACGCTGTCCTCGGTGTCCGTGTGGTGCGCGAGGAACGCGGTGATCAGGTCCACGGTGAGTCCGCCCAGACGTATGGCGTCCTGCGGCCGGCATGCGTGGGACTCAGGTGCCAGGCGGATCAAGAACTGTGACAGGAGGGCCCCCATACCGCTGTCGCCCGGTAACGGAGCCCCGAGGAGGCGGTCCACCTTCGCCGCAGGGAGAGGAATCGCCGTACGTGGCACGTTCACGACGATCCCCTCGACGGCACCGGCGTCGTCGGGGAAGGCCGAGGCGTCGCACGGCTGCGAGCTGTCGTACAGCAACAGATCCCCAACCCCCACTGACGCGTCACGCTGGCAACGGGAGATGCTCTGTCGGCCTCTGACTGTCAGGGCCAGGTGGTACAGCTCGGGGTCGGAGCGACGCACCAGCGCCGACGTGCGACGTGAGCGCAATGACGGATAGGACAGCACCGACACCTGAGCGGCCCCAAGGTCCAGCAGCTGGAAGCAGGCACGGAAGTCATCGGCGTGGTCGCTGGTGATCTCCGTGGGCGTGAGTGTCTGCGACGTCATCTCCCGCCACCACGCGAAGCGATCGGCTATTGGTAGGTCCTCACTGCGCAACACGGTCTCGATCACGTGACCACCCCCTCCCATCATGTCCTCATCAAGCCATCGAAGGGTAGGGCCGCCGGCTCTGCGTGTACGGATCGAAAGACCATGACGGACTGGGTGTCTGTCATGCCCATTCGACGCCCAACTTCCGGAGCGCGACCAGCTGCTCCTGGGTGAGCTTGTCGCGCCTGGTCTTGATGTTGCTGTACCAGATGCCGAGCTTGGTCTCGGTCCCGTCGGGCAAGGTCTCCACCGCCTTACGGGGTACCGGTCGGTGGCCTTCGCGCTCGATCCATTGCGTGAGGGCTGTCAGGCCGCGTTGGAACGCCTGCTGCGCCTTGCCTGGGCCCTTAGTCGCACGCGTGGCAGCAGGGGCGGGAGACGGTGCCTGGACGGGCTTCACGCCCAGCTTGGACAGCCGCTCCTGCTGTTCGGTCGACAGCTGGGCCCAAGTAGCCGGCTGGGACTGCCGCTGGAGCCACCGCCCGATGTCATCGCCGTCCATCAGCACGCCCGGCTGGATCTCGGGCAGGACACCGCCGGGTTCGTCCTCGACGAGGTCGGCGAGGATGCGGTAGTGGCGTTGCCAGTCCAGTGGCCAGGGGCAGTTCCAGTCCGGGTCGACTGCGGCCAGCTGCTTCGCGCGCTGTGCCGCCCGCTCCGGGTCCTTGCCCAGGCCGCCCTTCCGGCGCAGGTTGGCCATGTGCTGGCCGACCGGCACCATCGCCTCGCCCTCGCCCCACACCGCGTCCTGACGCGGAGCGAGGTGCCCCATGGCCCGTCGGTAGGACCGCAGCGCGGCGAGCTTGTTCTCCCAGGCTTCCTCGCCCGGCTCCCACACCATGCCGGCCTCCGGGTCGTCGAGCAGGGTCTTGCGCCGCTCCTCCAGCTCTCCGGCCCGCAGTGCCTTCCGCTGCTGGTGGACCCAGCGCCCTAGCGGGAAATCCTTCGTGACCCCGACTTCGGTCTCGACGTCGTAGGGAACGGCGTAGAGGCCGGTGATCTCGTTCTCCTTCCGCCACCGGAGCAGGGCCTGGTAGCCCTCCAGCCACACCAGGGACTCCGGCCGGTAGACCCGGGTGCGCAGGAAGGCGGCGATGGTCGCGGCGTCGCGCGGGCTGGAGAAGTGCAGCAGGGCCGCCTCGGCAGCGGCGTCGGTGTCGTCCTGCTCCTGGTCCTCGCCGCCGGCCTCGACGATCTGCCCGTCCTCGTTTCGCCGGACGTGGACCTTGCGCTTCCCGCTCGTGAGCGCACGGGAAGCGAGCTGCTCGACCAGACGTTCGTCATGCGAACGCAGGCCCTGAAGGACCGCTACGAGGGGGCGGAAGGAGGCGCTGGCGACCATGTCGGTGGGGTCCTCGCCGGGCTCCAGGAAGATCGGCACGATGATCCTGGCGACCTTCGTGGTGCCGTCGCGGTTCAGCCTGAGCGCGCGGCCGATGTTCTGCACGATTTCGACCTGGGAGCCGCGGGTGTCGGCGAAGCAGATGGCCTCCACTCCCCGTTCGCCGGTGATGTCGACGCCTTCCCCGAGAACGCGAACGCTGGCGAGGAAGGCGCGGTGGACCCGGCGCCCGGCCGCGTCGATGCCGTTGGCGAACTGCCGCAGGATCTCGCGCCGCTCACTGACGAGGTGGTCGCCGCACAGCCACGCCGACCACACCCGCTCCGGCGGCACGTGCCGGCCGGTCTCCAGTTCATAGAAGGCCGCGTCGATCGACGACGCGGGGAGCCGGTCCGCGGCCGCCAGGTCCTCGTCGGAGGCGTCGTTCATGTACAGCTCGGCTGCCGTCTCGGGGAGCTTCTCCGCGAACGCGGCGGCTTCGTCGACCTTCTGGTGGAACGTCATGACGGTGCGCAGATTCCACGCGGCGGCGTGCTCCAGGAGCGCGGTCTGCAACAGGGCCAGGCGCCGGCCGCGCCGCGCCTCCTCGGATTCCCCGAGGACGGGTGAGGGGTCGCGGATCTCCAGCACGTCGATCTCGAAACCGGCGAGGATTTCGCGCTCGATCGCCTCCGAGAGTCCGAGCTCGGCGAGCCATGCGCCGTAGGTGCCGTCGAGGTCGTCGGCCATGGTCGCGATCTCCGCCTCCTGGCCGCCCGCGCCTTTCTGCGGCCGGGGCGCGGCGAGGATGCGCGGGGTGGCGGTGAGGTAGAGCCGGAAGTCAGCGGGGATGCGGGCGTTGTCGTGGATTGCCGCCCACGGACGGCCAAGATCGCCTGCGGTTGAGTGCGCTTCGTCCACGATCGCGAGGTCGAAGCCGTCCATTTGCTGTCCGTAGAGCCGCTCCCCGCCCGTCAGGGCGGCCTCCAGCGGCCCGCGAACCTTCCGCTGGCCCGTCGGGTCCTCCGGGTCGTCGCGGTCCACGAGAGAGGCGTACGTGGCGAACACGACCACCGGCCCGGACCTGGCCCACAGGGCGAGCTGGATCGGGTTGGTGGTGGTGCGCACTCCCAGCTCGTTCAGTACCGGGTCGTTCTCCAGCGAGCACACCGCGACCATCGGTGCCCGGTGGCCCACCAGCCGCCACGCCTGGGCGGTCTGCACGAGCAGGTCAAGGGTCGGGACGGTGACGAGGATCCGCCCGCCGGGGAAGCACTCGAGCGCACTCGCGGCAGCGGTGATCGTTTTCCCGGATCCGGTCGCGGACACCAGCATGCCCCGCGCTCCCCGGGCAGGCATAGGCGATCTTGCAAAGAAACTAGCCCACTCCCGAATTTTTGCTTTTTGTGTTACCTGATGCTCCCGGAGGCTGATCACAGAATTCCACCCCTTCTTTTCCCGGGAGAAATCAGTTTCCTCCACCACGAGCAAGTAGAAGCTGGTGACCTGTCGGAGGCAGGAGGGAAGGGGTATCTGTCCGCCCCGCCGCGTGCGGGCAGTTCGTCCTCGAAGTCACAGGCGGCCACAGCTTTGAAGCCGCCACGCCACAGTGCTTCGAGTACGACCGCGACGGCCTGCACCACATCGGCCGGCGCTCCTGCGGAGGCCTCGCACTCCAGCACGGCCGGCCATTCAAGGAAGTCGAAGGGATGGGCCCGCTGGCCCGTGGCGTAGCCGTTGTCCTCGCCGGACACACACAGCGGCCCGACGGCCAGGCACGGCCCGCTGTCCTCGAGACCGAGAGAGCCCTGAAGCCAGGTCACGACCCGAGCCCCGTCCACCGCATCCACATAGATCGAGACATCCTCGTAAGAACAGCCCGAACCGTGGAGGGAAGGTACCGAAGGTTCCCGATCATTCGCCACGCGCACTCCCTGGAGCCTCAACCGTCGTGGGCGCCAGGAAGCGCTGAAGCAACCGCTGCGCCGGCTCGTGGTCGTAGTGCTCGGCGATCTGTAGAGGAGTCTCCCCATCGGCGGCTGGCAGACGCGGATCGGCACCGTACGCCAGCAGGATCGCCGTGGTGGCCGTGTGAAGTGGATGCCCCGACTGCAGGTGACTGTCCCCCTCGAGGTCGATCGCGTGAGTCAGCAGCGTGTGCCCGAAGCACATCTCGTTCGGGTCGGCCCCGGAGTCCAAGAGCACGGCGAGTGTCTCGTAGTCACTTGTCTCCACGGCCTGATGCGCGGGCGTCCACGGCTCCACGTCACGAACAGTTTTCAGCACATCGGAAACCATAACGCCTTTCTCCCCACCCAGTCCGCAGGCCGCTAAGTCACCGGCTCCGTACGAGTGGTTGGTGGGTATCCCGTATTTTCTCCAACGCTACATGCTGCATCACTCTTAGGCACGCACTACACCGAAACCCGACCCGAACGAGCACCCCCCTTCCCCCTAGCCAGCCCGGCCCGCGTAAGCGGGCTCAACGGTTCTGGAGGCGCAGCCGGAAGAGCCGTCAGGCGGGGGAGCGCAGCGGACCCGCCGACCAGGCTGGAGCAAAGCGGAGGCCTGAAATCGGGACGGAAGTCCCGCAGGCCCGGGAGCGCAGCGGACGGGCCGTCACCCAGCTTGCTGCGCAAGCTGGGTGCGCGGGTGGCGCAGCCACCCGCCAGCGCTCCCGCGGAGCGGAGCGCAGCCACCGCGCGCAGCGCGGTGGTTCGC